>CP150314.1:7077500-12770000 GCA_051525975.1 Sorangium sp. So ce134 | reverse complement strand
CCGCAAGGCAATGCGTGACCACGTACCTTTTGCATAATGGGCCTGCGAGTTACGTTACGTGGCGAGGTTAAGCCGCGAGGTGAAGCCGAAGCGAAAGCGAGTCCTAACAGGGCGTGCAGTCGCGTGACGTAGACCCGAAACCTTAGCGATCTATCCATGTCCAGGTTGAAGAGCGGGTAACACCGCTTGGAGGACCGAACTCACCACAGTTGAAAATGTGGGGGATGAGGTGTGGATAGGAGTGAAAGGCTAATCAAGCTGGGATATAGCTGGTTCTCCCCGAAATATATTGAGGTATAGCCTCGGACGAATTGCGACGGAGGTAGAGCACTGAATGGGCTAGGGGTCCTACCAGATTACCAAACCCAATCAAACTCCGAATGCCGTCGACAAGTATCCGGGAGTCAGGCTGCGGGAGATAAGTTCCGTAGCCGAGAGGGAAAGAGCCCAGATCGTCGGCTAAGGTCCCCAAATCTGAGCTAAGTGTCAAAGGATGTGGGAGCGCACAGACAACCAGGAGGTTGGCTTAGAAGCAGCCATCCTTCAAAGAAAGCGTAATAGCTCACTGGTCAAGCGAACCCGCGCCGAAAATATAACGGGGCTCAAGCTCAGTACCGAAGCCACGGGCTTTCGAGAGGAAGCGGTAGGGGAGTATTCTCAAGGAGATACACGCCGGACGGTGACGACCGGTAACGGCCTTGAGAAGAGCTTATGCAGGCATGAGTAGCGATAAACCGAGCGAGAAACTCGGTCGCCGTAAGCCCAAGGTTTCCTGGGGAAGGATAATCCTCCCATGGGTTAGTCGGATCCTAAGCCGAGGCCGAGAGGCGTAGGTGATGGGAAGCAGGTTAATATTCCTGCACCACCAAGGGTGGCGTTGAAGTAAGCGGGGACGGAGAAGGGTAGGCCGAGCACGGTAGATGGCTTCCGTGTTCAAGCCGGTAGGGTGAGCAGTCAGGACCCGATAGGGACAAACGACGGCTCGTTAGCCCGAGAGGTGATGAGGTCTGGGCTTCGGCCCGGGATACTCGGTGATCCCAAACTTCCAAGAAAAGCCGCGTACAGAGCCTCTTTGGTGTCCGTACCGCAAACCGACTCAGGTGGGCGGGGTGAGTATCCCAAGGCGCGTGAGAGAACCCTGGTTAAGGAACTCGGCAAAATGACACCGTAACTTCGGGAGAAGGTGTGCCGCTTTGCGTGAAGAGCCAGCGCTCGGAGCGTGAGGTGGTTGCAGAGAAATGGGGGTTGTGACTGTTTACTAAAAACACAGGACTCTGCGAAGTCGTAAGACGACGTATAGGGTCTGATGCCTGCCCGGTGCTGGAAGGTTAAGGGGACGAGTCAGCGCAAGCGAAGCTCTGAACCGAAGCCCCAGTAAACGGCGGCCGTAACTATAACGGTCCTAAGGTAGCGAAATTCCTTGTCGGGTAAGTTCCGACCTGCACGAATGGCATAACAACATCCCCGCTGTCTCGACCAGGGACTCAGCGAAATTGTATCGGGGGTGAAGATACCCTCTACCCGCGGCAAGACGGAAAGACCCCATGAACCTTTACTGCAACTTGGCAGTGATTTTCGGGATATTCTGCGTAGGATAGGTGGGAGGCTTTGAAGCCGGGCTTCCGGGTTCGGCAGAGCCAACGTTGAAATACCACCCTGGGTATTCTGGAAATCTAACCTGGGCCCATGAACTGGGTCGGGGACACTGCCTGGTGGGCAGTTTGACTGGGGCGGTCGCCTCCTAAAAAGTAACGGAGGCGTGCGAAGGTTCCCTCAGCCTGATTGGAAACCAGGCGTAGAGTGCAAACGCACAAGGGAGCTTAACTGTGAGACCGACAGGTCGAACAGGTGCGAAAGCAGGCGTTAGTGATCCGGTGGTTCTGTATGGAAGGGCCATCGCTCATCGGATAAAAGGTACTCTGGGGATAACAGGCTGATCGCGCCTGAGAGTTCATATCGGCGGCGCGGTTTGGCACCTCGATGTCGGCCCATCGCATCCTGGGGCTGGAGCAGGTCCCAAGGGTTCGGCTGTTCGCCGATTAAAGCGGTACGCGAGCTGGGTTTAAAACGTCGTGAGACAGTTTGGTCCCTATCTGCCGTGGGCGTAGGACACTTGAGAGGAGCTGCCCATAGTACGAGAGGACCTGGGTGGACGTACCTCTGGTGCTCCGGTTGTCCTGCCAAGGGCATAGCCGGGTAGCCATGTACGGAACGGATAACCGCTGAAAGCATCTAAGCGGGAAGCCGGCCTCAAGACTAGGTGTCCCGGGCCGCAAGGCCCCTAAAGACCCCTCGTAGACCACGAGGTTGATAGGCCGGGTGTGGAAGCCGAGCAATCGGCGGAGCTAACCGGTACTAATAGGTCGTGCGGCTTGACCATACTTCTAAGGCAAACATCGAAGCGTCGCGCCCGGAGTTCGGGTGACGAGCAGCGTGACACAGCTGACCAGGCGTAGAGCACCGCGAAGAGCGGGCTCCGCCGGGGTCCTAAGGGACGCACCCACAAGTTTCCGGTGGTGATATCGAGAAGGTCACACCCGATCCCATACCGAACTCGGAAGTTAAGCTTCTTGGAGCCGATGGTACTGCCAGGGCAACCTGGTGGGAGAGTAGGACGCCGCCGGGATTTTCTTCAAGCCTGCGCATGGCTGATGCCGTGCGCAGGCTTTTTTCTTTTGTTCCTGGCCCCTGGCGATCCGGGGCTCGCCGGGGCTGCGCGACGCGCCGCCGGGGCCGCGTGCGGCTTCGGGGGAACGTCTGGGCGGTGGGCTCCGGGAGGGCATTCTGAGCAGCCCGGTCCCCGGAGGGGGTGCTCGTCGGGCGGCGCGCGGAGAGCCGAACTCGCCTGGGACGTTCCTTCTCCGGCGCGCAGCGCGCCGGAGAAGGAACGTCGATCGGGCTCAGACACCGGCTCTCCGCGCGCCGCCCGACGAGCACCCCCTCCGGGGACCTACCGTCTATCAGAACGGCGCGGTCGGGCGGATCGGGACGGCGCGCTGGGTTGCTGAGCTCGACCGCTGGAGATCGCCCTGTCCAGGGTGGCATGCGACGGTCGCAGCAGGTGCGATGGTGGCTGCGTGCTCGGCGGTGGTCCTGTCATGCTGCGGGTCGTGGCCGCTCGGCGGGAACGACCATGACCGCGTACGTCGCGAGCTCGGTCCAGACGTGAGCTGCCGCGTGGGGGAGCGGGTACGTCGCGAGCTCGGTCCAGACGTGAGCAGCCGCGTGGGGGAGCGGCACGGTTGACGTCACGGCGTTTCAGTGGGGGCGCTCGGCGGGGCGCCGCGGGCCGTAGCTGCGCAAGAGAATGAGCCCCGCGAGGACCGCCAAGGCGGCGATCTGGAGCTGAAACGGGATCCGCTGGACCCACTCCTCCTCATCGATCCCAATCGTGGCGAGCACGAGGCCGAGCAGGCCGCCCGCGGCCTCGCCCGCCCGGCTGATCGTCGTCGCAGGGCCGCTGGCGACCGCCTCGTGAGAGAGGGCATGCAAGAGAAGGCCCGCCACGGCAGAGAGCAACCAGGGCTCGACCGCTTCGAGCTGCTCCAGATCGACGAGCCGCGTCGCAAAGGCGCCAACCACCGTCGCGAGCGCAATGCCCGCAAGCGCCGCGCTCATGGCGCCCTTGCCGGCAGCGCCAGCCCTCACCTCGAGGACCTGGATCGCCACCACCATGGCGAGCGGCACCGTGTGCGCCGCAAGCGCAAGCACGACAGGCAGCGTCAGCTGACCCACCCGGGAGAGCGACGCCACCGCCGCGCCCTCGCCGAACTGATGCGCCAGCACCGCGGCATACCCCATCGCAAGCGCCGTCGTCGGCGTGCGGTGAGCGCCGGCCTCGCCGATCACGAGCCGCTCCAGCAAGGCCGGCGCGAGGAAGCCCGCCACCGCCGCCAGCAGCGCAGGCCAGCCGATCTCGCCGAGCGCCTCCGGCAACAGATGCAGCAGCGCTATCGAGGCCGCCCCGACCAGGGCGAACGTCCGGAGCGCAGACATCGCGCCCTCGCTGCGGTGACGAAAGAGCGCCGCAACGCCGCCCAGCATGACGGCCAGCGCGAGGAGCAAGACGCCGAACGCCAGCGACACAGGCGCCCTCCTAGCACGGATCGGCCACGAACCGGCGCCGAGCCGAGCATCTTGTGTGGAGCACTACGAATGGGGGAGGTCGTGGCGGCCCGCGCGGAGGATCAGATCGCCGACGAGAGCGGTCCAGCCGGTCTGGTGCGAGGCGCCGAGCCCGGCGCCGGTGTCGCCGTGAAAGTACTCGAAGAAGAACAGACGATCTCGGAAATGAGCGTCGCGCTGGAAGAGCGGGTGCTCGCCGTAGACCGGGCGGCGCCCCTCGCGATCGCGCTCGAAGATCGCGATCAGCCGTCGCTCGAGCTCGTGCGCGCCGTCGCGGAGCGTGCGAGGGCCGTGGCCGCCGATCGCGGGGATCGTGAGCACGTCACCGAAGCCGTGATCGAGCCGTAGCAGCGAGCGGTAGAGCAGATAGCCGAGCGGGAACCAGATCGGGCCGCGCCAGTTGGAGTTGCCTCCCTTCATGCGCGTGATCGACTCGCCCGGCTCGTAGCCGACCGTGTACTGCGCATGGCAGAGCTCCAGCCCGAGCGAGACGGGCGCGGCCGCGTGCTCCTTCGAGAGCGAGCGCGGGCCGAACGGCGAGAGAAACTTGTCCTCGTCGAACAGGTGCGCGAGCACCCGCTCGAGGCGCCCAGGCGTCACCGCAGAGAGCACCAGCCGCCCGTCCGGACGCGCCGTGATCGCCTCGGCAAGCGCGGGGTACTTGCGGAGGAACCACTCGGTCCGGCGCCGGAAATTCGCGAGCTTGCCGTAGATCTCCGCGGTGATCACGTGCACGGCGCAGAGCGGGATGAGGCCCACGGCCGAGCGGATCTTCACGTGCCGCGGCCTCCCGCCGGCCGTCAGGATGTCGAAATAGAAGCCTTCCTCCTCGGACCAGAGCGGCAGCCTGTCGCCCTGCGCGTGGTGGAGCGCGTACGCGATCCGCAGGAAGTGCTCGAAGAACTTGCTGGCAAGATCCTCGTACGCGGAGTTGTCGAGCGCGAGCTCGAGCGCGATGCGCATGAGGTCGAGGCAGTACATCGCCATCCACGCGGTGGCGTCCGCCTGCTCCAGGCGCATCCCGGGCGCGAGCCGCTCGCTGCGATCGAAGAGGGAGATGTTGTCGAGGCCGAGGAACCCGCCCTCGAACACGTTGTGCCCCTCGGCGTCGCGCTTGTTGACCCACCAGGCGAAGTTGATGAGGAGCTTGTGGAACACCCGCTCGAGGAACACCCGATCGCCCTCGCCCCGCTGCTTCCGCTCGATCTTGTAGAGCTGGTAGGTCGCCCAGGCGTGCACCGGCGGGTTCAGATCGGAGAACTCCCACTCGTAAGCGGGCAGCTGGCCGTTCGGGTGCTGGTACCACTCCTTGACCATCAGCTTCAGCTGGGCCTTCGCGAGATCGATGTCGAGCGACGCCAGCGCGACCGCGTGGAAGGCGAGATCCCAGGCCGCGAACCAGGGGTACTCCCACTTGTCCGGCATCGAGATGACGTCGGCGACCGAGACGTGACGCCACTGGCCGTTGCGGCCCGAGAGCCGCTCGGGCGGCGGCGCCTCGACGTCGCCGCGGAGCCAGGTGTCGACGTCGAAGTGATAGAACTGCATCGTCCAGAAGAGCCCGGCCGCCGCCTGCCGCTGGATGGCGCGGCGATCCTCGGACAGGTGAGGGCCCTGGACCGCGAGATAGTACTCGTCCGCCTCCCGGCGGCGCGCCTCCAGGAACTCGTCCGCGAACTCGAACGGCCGCTCCACCGGGTCCGGAGCGAGCCGGAGCAGGATGCGCCTGCGCTCGCCGGCCGGCACCTCGAGGCGGTGCCAGCTCGCGGCCTTGGTGCCGCGCAGCTCGGGGTTCACCCGCGCCT
Source organism: Sorangium sp. So ce134 (assembly GCA_051525975.1). Classification (GTDB taxonomy): domain Bacteria; phylum Myxococcota_A; class Polyangia; order Polyangiales; family Polyangiaceae; genus Sorangium. Next base: position 12,764,070 of record CP150314.1, on the reverse strand, counting down.
CGTCGCCGTGGATGACCCGGTGATGAAACGCGTCCTTCACGTAGGGCGTCCGCGAGGGGGCGCCGTAAAGCCGCTCGCGGTTCGTCTCGTTGTTGGTGAAGAGCAGCTCCGGGCTGCCCTCGATGTAGAGGTGATGCGCGCCGTGCTCGGGGTGCGCCGCGCGCAGCATCACGTGGCCAGGGTCGCTCTGCATCGCCCGGATCTCGGGGATCGGGCCGGGAGGCTCGCTCCACGACCAGGTGTTGCGGAACCAGAGGTGCGGCAGCACGTGGATCGGCGCGGCCTCCGGGCCGCGGTTCACCACCGTGATGACCATGAAGATGTCGCTCGGGCTCCGCTTCGCGTACTCGACGATCACGTCGAAGTAGCGATCGCCGTCGAACGCGCCGACGTCGGGGAGATCGACCTCGCCCTCCGAGAGGCCGCGCTCGCGCGCGGCAGCGATGAGCGCGCCGTACGGGAACTCGCGCTGCGGGTACCGGTAGAGGTAACGCAGGTAGCTGGAGGTCGGCGTCGCGTCCTCGTAGTAGTAGATCTCCTTGACGTCCTCGCCGTGGTTGCCTTCGGGCCCGGTCAGGCCGAAGGCACGCTCCTTCAAGATCGGATCCTTCTCGTTCCAGACGGCGACGGCGAGGCACAGGATCTGGTGGCGATCGCAGATGCCGCCGAGGCCGTCCTCGTTCCAGCGATAGGCGCGGCTCCGGGCGTGATCGTGCGGGAAGTGCGCCCAGGCGTCGCCGTTCGCGCTGTAGTCCTCGCGCACCGTCCCCCAGGCGCGCTCCGACAGGTAAGGGCCCCAGTGCTTCCAGCGAAGGAGGCGCTCGCGCTCCTCTTCGAGGCGGCGGTGCTCGGCGGTCAGCGCAGCGCAGGCGGTCCTCGTCATGCGCGCCACGCTAGGCGACACGGGCGGAGGCGTCGAGCCCGCGGCGGGGCGCGACCGGCCGCGGCCGCGGCTACTCGGTGCGCTTGATGATATGGAACCCGAACGGGGTCTCGACGACCTCGCTCACCTCGCCGACCTTCAGCGCAAAGGCGACGTCGGAGAAGCCCTTCACCATCACGCCGCGCTCGAACACCCCGAGATCGCCGCCGCGCTCCTTGGCGCCGGGCTCGTCGCTGTACTCGCCGACAACGTCCTCGAAGCTCGCCCCGCCGCGGATCTTGAGCAGCGCCTCCTGGGCGCGCGCGCGCGCCTCCGCGCGCGTGCGGCTGACGCCCTCGGGCCTGCTCTTCGAGCCGTCGTGCATGACGAGGAGGTGCCGCGCGCCGATCTGCTTCGGCTGGCTCGCGATGAGCTCCCGCTCCCGCTCGAGCGCCGCGTCCTCCTCGGCCGCCCGGATCGGCGCGGAGACCGCGAGGCCGCCGCCGACCCAGGACGGCGAGGTGGCCAGCGTCCCGCAGGCGGTCGCGCCGAGGAGCGCGAGGGGAGAGCACGCCGAGAGCGCGCGGACCAGCACGGCGCGGAGAGCAGGGCTACGCATCGGCGCGGAGACTGCCGCGGGCGGGGGGCGCCCGCAACCCTTCCGGCCAGCTCCTCGCGGAGCTCAGCGGAGCACCATCACCGGGACGAAGGCCCACCCGCCGGCGGACACGCTCACCCGGGCGCGCCTCACCTCGCCCCGGGCGCTCACGACCACGTCGTGCGTGCCCGCGCGGACGCGGGCGCGCGCGATCGCGATGCGCGCGGGGAGCGTCGACCAGCCGCGCGTGTCCGGCGTGTCGAGCGCGGTCAGCGTAGCGCTCGTGGCCAGGCCGACGAGCAGGCCCAGCGGCCCGGAGTCCTCCGCGGCGGCCTCGGTGGCGCCCTGCGCGGCCTCGCCCGCGGCGACGCGGGCGAGCGTCCGCGTGATGGCCGACAGGATGATCGTGCCCTCGCTCTTCTTCCAGGCCGAGCGCACCTGCGCCTCGACGTCGAGGGCCTGCTCCATCGGCTGGGCGCGCCCATCCAGCTTCAGGGTCGGGATCGAATAGCCGCCCTTGCCCCGGGCGAGCGTCGGGTAGTTGACCCACGTCACGAGCCCCTTCGCCGCGAGCTCGCCGGCCCGCGCGCGATCGGTCGGGCTGATGTCGTCGGCGACCAGCGTGAGCGCGAGCCCGATCGGCAAGCGCTGCGGCACCTTCTGCGGGACGCGCCCGAACCCGACGACGACCACGAGCTCCGCCTCGCCGGCCTCGTCGAGCGGCGGAGGCGGCTCCACGCCCTCGATCAGGGCGGCGATGCGGGGCGTCCTCGGCTCGCCGCGCGTGAGCGCGCGGAGCGGGGCGCGGAGCGAGGGATACGGCCCGTGGCGGAGCGCGTCGTCGTAGTAGAGGAGCGCCTCGTCGACCTGACCGCTCTTCTCGAAGGCGAAGCCGGCGAGGTAGCTCCCGAGGCCGATGAGCGCCGTCTCGCCCTCGTGATCGCGCAGGTACTTCTGCATCACCGCGAGGCGGCGGGCCTCGACCCTGGCCCCGCTGAGGTCGCGCTGGGCCAGGTAGTTCATCATGTTGATCGTGTTGATGAGCAGCTTCTCGTACGCAGGCGCCTTGTACGGGCCCGCGTCGTCCGAGAAGAGGTATTTGCCGAGCTCCGCGGCGGCCCCGCGGGACATGTCGAGCAGATCGATCGACTTGTCCGCCGCCCCGAGGTCGCGCGCGGACAGCTTGTGGCGGTCCATGCTGAGGAGGATGTTGCCGCGGTCGAGCAGGAGGAGCGCGTTGTCGCCCTTGAGCGCCGGAAGCTCGTCCGCGGTCTCGACCTCCATCTGCTCGTTCAGCGCGGCCACCGCCGCCGCGGGCGCCCCGCGGTCGAGCGCGGCGAGCGCGGTGCGCACGCGATCCTCGTGGCCGGCGCAGGCCGCCTGTCCGACGCCGAGGAGCAGCGCGAGTGACAGAAGGACCGCGCGCCCGCGCCCCCGGAGGCTCGCGTGCCGCCCGCGCATCACTCCTGGATGAGCGCCTTGGTGAAGGCGGCCTTGTTCTGCCAGGCCACCGCGCTCGTGGCGACCTCGATGACCTGCATGAACATGAAGTACTGGACGCGGCGCTCGTCCTCGGTGCGCTCGTCGGAGGTGAAGACCTTGCCGGTGATGTAGTACTTCGCGCCGAGCTGGCGGTTGTACTCGGCGATGTGGTCCGGATCGAACCCGCCGCCGTGCTGCTTCTCGACCTCCGCGATCATCTGCTGCTGGCGCTCGACGCTCACCACGGTGACGAGGCCCGTGTTGACCATGTACGTCTCGATATCGGACAGGAGCGCCTGGAGCTGGCTGTCGATGTGCTCGCTCGTCTGGTTCGACAGCGGGTAGATGGCGAGCGTGGGCCGCGAGCCGTCCTGCGCCCACGCCCTCGCGATGGGCGAGGCCATCAGCGATTTCAGGTTTTCGTGGAGGAGCTGCTCGATGTCGCGCTTGTCGATTCCCGTGCTCATCGCCGCGTCATCGAGCCCCTCGACCTGGTTGCCGCGCACGTAGGTGGGGCCGCAGCCGAGGGACGTCGAGGCGAGCGCGAGCGCCGCGAGGAGCGCGGCCGGACGGAGGATGGGCGAGCTGGGCATGGACACTCCGCAGGGTCAGGACGGGCGCATCCTAGCAGGCGAGGTGTGCGCGGGAGCGGCGATCAGGCGGAAATCGTGCTCCGCCGCGCGGCGCGCGCCGGCGGAGCCGTCGCCTCGGCGCGCCTCGTCGTCCCGGCGCGCCTCGCCGTCCCGGCGGGCCTCGTCGCGCCCCGGCGCGCCACAGCGCGAGCAGCGCCACGAGCGCGAAGAGCGCGCGCGCGGAGGCGACGGCTCCGCCGGCGGGAGGTCGGTGGGCGCACGAGAGCCAGCGCTCGTCGAGCGGCCGAAGCGACGGCAACCGGTCCGCCGAGCCGGGCGCGGCGGTCCACCAGGGAGGGTCGTAACCGCCGACGTCGGCGGCGCGCGTCGCCTCGGCGACGAGCCAGTCGCGATGCGCGATCAGCCCTCCGTAGATGGGGTCGGCGCAGCCGGCCGGACCGCGCGAGGTCACGCCGATGATCCGCCCCGCGACGTCGAGCGCGGGTCCGCCCGAGTCGCCGCTGCAGATGCCGCTCTCGCCGCGCCACTCGCTCCCCGTGACGCGCTCCTGCGTTCCACACCCGTACCCCACGCACTCGACGCGGAGCCCGTCGAGGCGCCGCCGCGCGCCGCCGTTGCGCGCTCTGCCCTCCGTGTCGCCGAAGCCCACCGCCGAGTAGACCTCGCTCTCCTCCGGCGGCCGGTCGAGGCGGGGCGCGAGGGGTGTCACGTCGCTGCTCGGGACCGACGACGTCAGGACGATGAGCGCGAGATCGCGGCCGCACACGGCGTTGCCGTCGGGCGGGCTGAGCACCGCGTGCGCGGCGAGCCACGGCGCGTCCGCTGCCCACATGGCCCGGCCGAGGGTGGCGTAGACCTGCGAGGCGTCGACCGGCTCACCGAACGTCGCCGTCTTGCACGAGATGAGCTTCGGCGCCTCCGCGATGCAGTGCTGCGCCGTGAGCACCAGGTTGGGCGCGATCAGGGTGCTCGAGCAGGTCCGCGCGACCCGGCCGCCCCGATCCGTGATGATCAGCCCGGCGACCGCGTGATCTCCGCCGTCGGAATAACCTCCCTTGATCTCCAGCGCCGCCTCTTCCGCGTCGTCTGCGTGAAGGCCAGGCTCGCCCGCGTCTCCTGCGCAGCCGGCCAGCGCGGCGGCGAGGAGGACAGCTCGGGTACACCACGCGATGCTGTTCCGGCACACGGCCAGCCGCCATTGCACGGCACCTGCCAGCCTGGGCTGTGCATCGCCGCGTTCTAGGAGGAAGGGGAGGATTGCTTCCGAGGAGGCCACGCGCCCGCGGAGCGAGCCGCGCTGTGGTGGGAGCTGCGGCCGGCGCGCCGATCGGGCTCGTGCGCACCCGAGCGCCCGACCCCGGCGCTGGTGGGGGTCGGGGCGCTCCGCGGTCGCTCCTCCCGGGGAGGGAGGATGCGCGGGCGAGGCTCCTCGTGACCGGGAAAGCCCGCCTGGCGCCGCCCGCGCGGAGCGGAGCGTCCGTTCGCGACATCGCCGCGCCGCCGACGCTCGTTCTCCCCAGGGCGACGCCGGAGCGTCAGCCGACCACGATGTTCACGATCTTCCCCGCGACGTAGATGAATTTCTTCACCTGCTTGCCGGTCGAGAGGGCGGACACGCTCTCCAGGCCGAACGCGGCGGAGCGGGCCTCCTCCTCCGAGGCCGCCTTCGCCAGCATGACCCGGCCGCGGACCTTGCCGTTCACCTGCACCGGGATCTCGAGGATGTCATCGACGCAGAGCGCCTCGTCGTACGTGGGCCAGGGCTCGTAGCTGAGCGAGCGCTCGTGGCCCGTGAGCCGCCACAGCTCCTCCGCGAGGTGCGGCGCGAAGGGCGACACGAGGAGGATCAGCCGGAGCACCGCCTCGCGCGGCGGCGAAGGCAGCGAGCTCAGGTGGTTCACGAACACCATCATCGCGGAGATCGCGGTGTTGAACGCCATCGCCTCGATGTCGCCGGTCACCTTCTTGATCGTCCGGTGGAGCTGCCGGCTCGTCGCGTCGTCCATCGTGTCCGAGAGCGGCCGTGTACACGTCGCGAACACGCGATCCCGGAAGCGGACCACCCCCTGGATCTGCCCCGACTGCCAGGGCTTCACCGCCTCGAGGGGGCCCATGAACATCTCGTAGAGGCGCAGGACGTCGGCGCCGTAGGCCCGCACGATGTCGTCGGGGTTGATCACGTTGCCCCGCGACTTCGACATCTTCTCGTTGTCCTCGCCGAGGATCATCCCCTGATGGACGAGCTTCGCGAACGGCTCGGGGTGCTTCACGCGGCCGAGGTCGTAGAGCACCTTGTGCCAGAAGCGCGCGTAGAGGAGGTGCAGCACGCCGTGCTCCGCGCCGCCGACGTAGAGGTCGACGGGCATCCACGCGTCGTACGCGGCCTCCGAGAACGGCTCCGCGTCGTTCTGCGGATCGAGGAAGCGCAGGTAGTACCAGCACGAGCCCGCCCATTGCGGCATCGTGTTCGTCTCGCGCGCGTACCACTTGCCGTCCTGCTGAAAGAAGCGCCAGTCCACCGCGCGCGCCAGCGGGCCCGCCGGGTCGTCGCCAGGGCGGAAGTCGGCGAGCGGCGGCAGCTCGAGCGGGAGGCTCTCGTCGGGCACCGCGATCGGCTGATCGTAGCGGATCGTGTGCGGGTCGCCCTTGCGCGGATCGCCGCTCGGATCGGCGAGCTCGACGGGGAAGTAGATGGGAATCGGCTCGCCCCAGTAGCGCTGGCGCGAGAAGACCCAGTCGCGCAGCTTGTAGTTCACCTCGCGCTTGCCGCGGCCGAGCGCCTCGAGGCGGTCGATGACCGCGCGCTTGCACCCCTCGGTCTTGAGCCCGTCGAACTCGCCGCTCCGGACCGCGACGCCCGGGTCGACGTAGGCGGCCTCGAGCTGGTCGTGCAGGGTACCGTCGGGGCTCACCACCTCGACGATGGGCAGCCCGTACGTGCGGGCGAAGGCGAAGTCGCGCTCGTCGTGCCCGGGCACCGCCATCACGGCCCCGGTGCCGTAGCCGCCGAGCACGTAGTCGGCGACCCAGATCGGCACCTCGGCGCCCGTGATCGGGTGGACGGCGACGAGGCCCGTGTCGACCCCCGTCTTCTCCCTCGCCGCCGCGGCGAGCCGCTCGCGATCGCTCTTGCCCGCCGCGGCCGCGACGTACGCGCGCACCGCCTCGCGGCGCGGCTCGGACGCGCCGCCCTCCGCGCTCGTGAGCCATGCCGTGAGCGGGTGCTCGGGCGCGAGCACGACGTAGGTGACGCCCATCAGCGTGTCGGGGCGGGTCGTGAACACGCTCAGCGAGCCCTTGCTCCATCCCTTGACCTGGAACGTGATGAGCGCCCCCTCCGAGCGGCCGATCCAGGAGCGCTGCATCGCCACCGTCCCTTCAGGCCAGTCGAGGAGGCGGAGATCCTCCGCCAGGCGGTCGGCGTAGGCGGTGATGCGGAGCATCCATTGCCTGAGCGGCGTCCGGTAGACCGGGTGCGAGCCGCGCTCGCTCTTGCCGTCGATCACCTCCTCGTTCGCGAGGACGGTCCCGAGCGCGGGGCACCAGTTGACGCTCACCTCGTCCTGGTACGCGAGGCCCTTCTTGAAGAGCTGGAGGAAGATCCACTGCGTCCAGCGCACGTAGCGCGGATCGGTCGTGGCGAGCTCGCGCGACCAGTCGAAGCTGAAGCCCAGCATCTTGAGCTGGCGCTTGAACGTCGCGATGTTCCGCGCCGTCGTGTCCGCCGGGTGCGTGCCGGTCTCGATCGCGTGCTGCTCGGCCGGCAGGCCGAAGGCGTCCCAGCCCATCACGTGCAGCACGTCGATCCCGCGCATGCGGAAGTAGCGGGACATGATGTCGGTCGCCGTGTAGCCCTCGGGGTGGCCGACGTGCAGCCCCGCCCCGGAGGGGTAGGGGAACATGTCGAGCACGTAGCGCTTCTCGCGGGCGGGGTCCGAGCTGCGGACGGCGCGGAAGGTCTCGCCTTGCTCCCAGGCGCGCTGCCAGCGCGGCTCGACCTCGGCGTGATCGTAGCGCGCGGGCTCGCGCGGCTCGTTGGGAGAAGGTTCGGTGGAGGTGCGGGGGCCCATCGTCTCGGCGGCCATATCGCGACGTGCCATAGCACTGTGCTGCCGCGGTCGACAGCCGCCCCGCAGCGCGGATGCCGCGTCCCTGCGGGAGCGCCGTCACCCGTCCACGTCGCGCGCCCTGGCCATGTCGAGAGTTCCCGGCAAGCGTGGACAGCCCCTCGGTACGAGCTCTGCCGTCGGGTGCGCCCGCGCTCGCGAGGCGCTCGCGCAGGCTGACGGCGCGCGCGGCCCCGCGTGCTCGGATGCACGCGCGCCGCGGGCCGGGCGCGTGATCCGCGCTCCGGTGCGGACGGCGGCGCGAGCGCGCAGCGGTCCGCGCACACCGGTGGGGGACGAGCTCGATCTCGGGCTGTCCGATCCCGGCAAGCCCGCCTCGCTGCCCTTCGTCCGCGACGGGCAGCGTGGTCGCGGCGCCGCGCTGCGCATCCCGGCGCAGCAGCGCCTCACGGGGCGGGGCGGCGCGTCAGAAGGATGGCCGGACGCCGAGACTTGGGGGTAGATTGAGAGCGCTGTTCCGCTTCAGTGTGAGGCGGAGGGGCCGCCTGGGCGGTTCCTCCGGGGCGCGCGGATGACCGACAAACACGTTCCATGGGGAGCCCCCGAGGGTGAGATGGCGGCGCAGCCAGGCCGACCGCTCGCCTCTGCGCAGGGATCGGGGATCCCTTTCCGGCCCTTGCCCGTGCCGCCGCTGACGGCGCCCGGGGCCCTCCGCCCGCTCTCCGCGCAGTACGCGCTCAGCCCTCAGCTTCAGCAGCACGTTCAGCAGCACGGTCCGCCCGGCTTCGCCGGTCCGGCGCTGGCGGCGCCCAGCTTCGCCGGACCGGCCGCCTCCGGAGCGGCCTATCCCGGACCGGCGTCATCGGCGCCCGCGCTCTCGGCGCCCGCGACGTCGCCGCCCGCGTTCTCGGCGCCCGCGCCGTCGGCGCCCGGCTTCGCTGGGCCGGCGTCGTCGGCGCCGGCGTTCTCGGCGCCGGCTTCCCCGCCGTCGCCGGCGAGATCCGGATACACCCAGCCGCCCTCGGGGAACGTCTCGGCGCGCGGAGGGACCCTCCCGCCCGGGCTCGTCTCGCAGCAGGACGTGCTGTCGGCCAGCGGCGTCTTCTCTGCGAGCGGCCTGCCGTTCATCTCGGCGCCGCCGGCGTCGGATCCGATGCCCCCGAGCCAGATGTCGTTCCAGCCGGCGCCGACCACGGAACGGATGGGCGGGAACGCGGCGCAGCCGCCCCCTCCGGCGGCGCCACCGGCGTTCGCGAGCTCCGGCTTCGGCGCCGCCGGGCCCCCGGTCCAGGAGGCCGGTCGCACGCCGCTCCCCTCGCTGCATTCGGGCGCCTCGGCGCCGGCCGGGCCGCCCTCGGCCGCAGCGCCTGCGCTCGCACCTGCGCCCGCTCCGGCCATGGGCGCAGCGCCCGGCGCAGCGGCGCACGGCGCGCCGCCGGCCGGCGGCGGGTGGGACGGCGCGGCAGCGGCCGGCGCGGCTCAAGCGGCCGGCGGGTGGGACGGCGCGGCGGCGCCCGGCGCGCCTCAGGCGGCCGGCGCGGCGATGCCGCCCGCGGAGAGCCCCTGGGCCACCACGTCGGCGCGGCTCGAGCTGCCGGCGCTCCCGTCGAACTTCGTGCAGGAGCGCGCGGAGCCGCAGAAGCCGCCCCCCGCGACGGCGCCGCGGCGCGAGGGCGGCAGGACGCTCATCATCGTGCTCAGCGTGATCCTGGCGCTCGCCCTCCTGGTGCTCGCCGGGATCACGCTGTGGCAGAGCATGCGCGGCGGAGGGCCCATCGCGATCGACTACACCGAGCCGCCTCCGACGACCGCCGAGACGTCGCCCGAGCCGACCCCGAGCGCGACCGCAGCGCCGAGCGCCACCGCGGCGCCGCGGCCAGCCGCGCGCCCGCGGCCCAGGAGCGACGACATCTACGACGAGGTCGAGAAGGAAAAGACCCGGCGCTGAGGCGGCTCGACGCGCGCGAGCGCGGCGCGCCGCCGGCGATTCGTTGGCCCTGCGGCCCGTTCCGTGCTGGTGATCGCCCGCGATGGCGACGCCGATCCCGCAGAACCTCGCCCCCTTCACCCTCGACGAGCTGGCGCGCGCGACCGGCGGGCGCGTGCTGAGGACCGGGCCGGCCGCGCGGGGCATCTCGACCGACAGCCGCACGATCGCGTCCGGCGCGGCGTTCGTCGCGCTCGTCGGCGAGACCTTCGACGGCCATCGGTTCATCGGCGCCGCGGCGCAGCGCGGGGCGGCCGCGTTCGTCGTCTCCCGCGAGGTGGATCTGCCGCCCGAAGGCGGCGCGGTGCTCGTGGACGATGGGCTCGCGGCGCTCGGGGCGCTGGCGAGCGCGCACCGCGAGCGGTGGCGCAGGGGCGCGCACCCGGAGGGACCGCGGGCGATCATCGCGATCGGCGGCTCCGCCGGGAAGACGACGACGACGCGGAGCATCGCGGCGCTGCTCGCGGGCGCGGGCCGCGGCGACGTGCACGCGACCGCGGGCAACCTGAACAACGCCATCGGGCTGCCGATGACGTTGCTCGGGCTCGAGGACCGCCATCGCTTCGCCGTCGTCGAGATCGGCACGAACCAGCGCGGCGAGGTCGCGGCCCTCGCGCGGATCGCGGAGCCGGACCTCGCCGTGCTGACGTCCATCGGCGTCGAGCACACCGAGGGGCTCGGCACGCTGGAGGACGTCGCCGCCGAGGAAGGGGATCTGCTCGCCGCCCTGCCGGCCGACGGGGTCGCCCTCGGCAACGGCGACGACGCGAAGGTGGTCGAGCAGCTCGCGCGCGCCGGCGCCGCGCGGCGGATCACCTACGGGTCCGGCGAGCGCGCGCAGATCCGGATCGCGGGGCGGCGGCCGGTGGGGGTGCGCGGCAGCGCGGTGCGGCTCGAGCGGGGAGGCGAGGCGCTGGAGATCGTCGTCCCGCTGCTCGGGGAGGCGGGGGCGCTGGCCGCGGCGGCGGCCGTCGCCGTCGTGGAGGAGGCGCTCGGCGAGCGGCTCTCGACGGAGCGGGCGGCCCGCGCCGCCGCAGGGCTCGCGCCGCCGGGGGACGGGCGGCTGTCGGTCCGCGAGCTGCCGGACGGCACCGTGGTCATCGACGACAGCTACAACGCCAACCCCCTGTCGATGCGATCGTCGCTCAAGACGGCCGTCGAGCTGGCGGAGGCGCTCGGGAAGCGGCTGGTCCTCTTGCTCGGCGAGATGCGCGAGCTCGGCGCGCTCGCGGCGGCGGAGCACGACGCGCTCGGCGAAGCGGTCGGGGCCGCGCGCCCCGCCGCGCTGATCGCCGTGGGCGGCGAGGCGGCGCGGATCGCGCGCGCCGCCGAGGCGGCCGGCGTGCGGGCGTGGTTCGCCGGCGACGCGAGCGCCGCCGCGGCGCGGGCGCTTCAGATCGTCGAGCGCGGCGATCTGGTGCTCGTGAAGGGCTCGCGCGGGATCAGGATGGAGCGGATCGTGGAAGCGCTCGCCGAGCGCGGCGCCGGCGCCGGCGCCTCGCCGTGAGCGCGCGCCCGCCGGGCGAGCGCGCGCGTCCGTGATCGCGCGTCCGTGATCGCGCGCCGCGATCACGCGCCGAGCGCGGCCCGCGCCTCGGCGACGGACTGGCTGAGCAGGACCTTCGCCTCCTCGTTGCTGCAGAAGGAGCGCGCGAGCATGCGATCGACGTACAGCGTGCCGCGGAGGTGATCGACCTCGTGCTGGAGGATCCGGGCCGGCCAGCCGGTCGCCTGCCAGCGGACCTCCTTGCCGTCCGCGTCCACGCCGCTCACCTCGACCGACAGATCGCGCTCGACCAGCGCCATGTAGCCCGGGACGCTCAGGCAGCCCTCGAAGAACGTCGCCCGCCCCGCGCCCGCCGCGTCCGGGAGCGACGGCGCGAGGACCGTCAGCGTCGGGTTGACGATCACCTGGAGCGGGAACGGCACGCGGCCGCGCTCGGCGCGCTGCTCCGGCGTGAGGCGGGACATCAGCGCCTCGCTGTCCTCGAGCACGATCACCTGCCGGCCGACGCCGATCTGCGGCGCCGCGAGCCCCACGCCGGGCGCCTTGCGCATGACCGCGACCATCGTCGAGACGAGGTGCTTGAGCTGCTTCGTCCCGAGCTCCTCGGGCGGGACTGGCGCGGCGGGCTGCCGCAGGACGGCTCTGCCTGCGAGGACGATCGGGGGGAGATCCATGTCGCCGGAATGAACCGGCGCGCCCGCCGGCGCAAGCGCCGCCGGCGGCGGGGCGCGGCGCGCGTGGATGTCCTCGCGGCGAGGCGAGGGTGAGGGTAGAGGAGCGGCGCCGGGCCCGCCCGGCCTCGCCATGGCAGCGCCCCCTCCGCCCTCGCCGGCCCGCGCGACCGCCCCGCGCCGGCCGCTCCGCCTCGCCGTCGCGCTCGCCCTCGCGGCGCTGACGCTCGCCGCCTTCGCCGCCGTGACGCTGCGGCTCCAGCTCGAGCCGAACGTCGCCTCGCTCCTGCCCGAGCGCGGCGACGCCGCGGCGCTGCGCCGGTACGTGCGCGGGTTCGGGGGCGGCGATCTCGGCGTCGTGATGATCAAGGGGGACGACCCCGACGAGAACGCCGCCGTGGCCGCCGAGATCGCGCGGGCCCTCGCGGCGCGCCCGACCGTGCGGCGCGCCGCCGATCGCGTCGACGCCTCGCGCGCGCTCGATCCGTGGCTCGCCTTCCGGCACGCGGACGCGCGCGTGCGGGAGCGGCTCGCCGCCGCGCTCTCGCCCGAGGGGATGCGCGAGCGGCTCGCCGAGACGCGCGCCATGCTGCTCGCGCCGGGCGGCGGCGCCGCGGCCGAGGCGATCGCGGCCGACCCGCTGCGGCTCTCGCAGCTCGTCTTCGAGTCCGCGGACATCGGCTCCGGGGTGCGCACGCAGGCCGACGGCGCGTTCGCCACGGACGACGGCAAGGTGCACCTCGTCCTGGTGCAGCCGGCCGGCCAGGCGCTCCGCGGCGCCGACGCGCGCGCCTTCGTCGCCGACGCGAACGCCGTGCTCGACCCGATCCGCGCGGCGCACCCTGGGCTCACGCTCGGGCTGACCGGCGGGCACGCGATCGCCGCGGCCACCGAGGAGATGCTCACGCGCGACCTCGCCGTCTCGGGGACGCTCTCGATGCTGCTCGCCTCCGCGGTCTTCGCGCTGCTCTTCCGCCGCATGCGCGCCCTCGCCGCGGTGATGCCGCCGCTCGTGCTCGGGACGGTCTGGACCGCGGGGCTCGCCACGGCGCTCCCGGGCGGGCTCAGCGCGATCGCCGTCGCCTTCATGTCGGTCGTCGTGGGCGTCGGCGTCGACACCGGCGTCCACGTCTACGCCGCGCTGCTCGAGGCGCGGCGCGAGGGCCTCGATCCGGAGGCGGCCGGGCGCGCCGCGAGGGCGCGGACGTTCCGCGCGGTGCTCGTCGCCGCCGTCACCGCGGCGGCGGCGTTCGGGGCGCTCGCGCTGTCGGACATCAACGCGCTCCGGCAGCTCGGCCTCCTGTGCGCCGCGGGCGAGGTGCTCACGGCGATCGCGATCGTCCTCGTGACGCCGGCCGTCGGCGCTTGGCTCGAGCGGGGGACCCCGCCGCCCGAGGCGCCGCCGCGCTGGCCCGACGGCCTCTACCGGCTCACCCGGACCCGGGCCCGCGCGCTCGCGCTCGCCGCGCTCGCCGCGCTCCCCATCGCGGCGGTCGCCCTCGGCGCCGCGCCGCCGCTCGCCGAGGCCATCGTCGCGATCCGGCCCGCCGAGCTCGAGCCGCTCAAGGTGCAGCAGGCGATCTTCGACGCGTTCGGCGGCCGGCGCGGGCAGTGGGTGGTGCTCCTCGCGGACGGCGAGCAGGAGCGCGCCCGCGCCCGGGCCGACCGGATCGCGGAGCGCCTCGCCTCGATGAAGGCCGACGTGGAGGCCGTCGACGCGCTCACCGCGCTCGCGCCCGCCGCCTCGACGCAGGCCGAGCGGTTCGCCGCGCGCGACGCGCTCGACCTGCCCGCGAAGGCCGGCGAGCTCGAGCGGGCGCTCCGCGACACGGGCTTCGCGCCCGAGCGCTTCTCGGCGGTGCTGGACGGGATGCGCGCCCCGCCGCGGCAAGAGGTCGCGCTCTCCGATCTCGAGCGCGGCCCCGCGGCCATCCTGCTCTCGCGCTACCTCGGTGCGGACGGGGGCGAGGCGCTCGTCGCGCTGTACGTGCGGCCCCGCGAGGCCGGCTCGGTCGAGCGGATCGAGCGCGCGATCCGCGAGGAGGACCCGAAGGCCATGCTCACCGGCTACACCCGGCTCGAGGCGTCGCTCCGCGAGACGCTCGCGCACGACATGCCGCGGATCGCGATCGTCGCCGGGGCGCTCGTGCTGCTGGCGCTCGCGGCCTCGCTGCGCAGCGCGCGCGACATCGCGCTGGCCGCGCTCGTCGTCGCGTCCGAGATCTCCCTCGTGCTCCTGCTGATCCGGGTGCTCGGCATCCCCCTGCACGCGTACGACGCGCTCGTCATCCCGGTGCTGCTCGGGATCACCGTGGACGAGGGCATGTTCCTGCTCCACCGCGCCCGCGACGTCGAGGCGGCGGGCGGCGGCGACGCGGTGATCCGCGAGACGCTGCGCCACGAGGGGCCGGCGATCGCCGCCACCGCGCTGACCACCGCCGCGGGCTTCGCCGCGCTCGCGTTCTGCCGGTTCGACGGCCTCCGCGACCTGGGCCGGGTCGGCGCGCTCGGCAGCGCGGTGGGCCTCGCCGTCGCGCTGGTCGTGGTGCCGGCCGGCCTGCGGCTCTGGCCCCGACCCCACCGGCGCGCGTAACATCTCGGCCGTTGTCGCCCCGCGGTCTCCTCCTCCTCCTCGCTCTCCTCGCGCCCGCGCGCCCCGCCGCGGCGCAGCCGTCGCCTCCGCCCGCCGCGCCGCCGCGCCCCGCCGCGCCCGCGCCCGCGCCGAGGCCGCCGCCGCGCTCGGCCGTCGCCCGGATCGTGGACGCGCTCGCGCGCTCGCTCGACCCCGTGGCCGGCCGCGTGCTCGTCGCCGCAGGGCCGCTCGCCTCGGACGCGCCCGCGCCGCGCGGCGCCCAGCTCGCGGCCGCGCTCGCCGCCCACCTCGCCGGCAAGCTCGGCGCCGGCGCGCGGGCGCAGAAGGACCCGATCCCGCTGCCGCTCGCGCGCGAGGCCGCGCGCGACGACGCGGCGCTCGTCCACCTCGCCGTCGAGATCGCGGCGGGGCGGCTGCGCGTCACGGCCGACGTGTTCCCGGTGCCGCGCACCGTCTGGGCGCGCATCCGCGATCCGGAGCCGGGGCCCATCGCCCACGCCTACGCGGAGGCGCCCCTCGACGCCGAGGTCCGCAGCTACCTCGCGCCGGTCCCGCTCGTCGCCGCCCGGGTCGACCGCGCGAAGAACTTCGAGGGCGACGTGGTCGCGCTCGCGTGCGGCGACCTCGACGCCGACGGCGCGCTCGAGATCCTGAGCGTGAGCCGGCGGCGCGTGACCACGCTCCGCCTCCGCGGCGGCCGGGTCGTGCCGCTCGCGTCGCGCTCGTGGCCGGACGTGATCGCGGTGCACCCGTCGCCGCTCCGCGAGCCGCTCGCGTTCGCCACGCTCGTCGAGCGCGAGCGGGACGGCGAGCCGGAGCCGCCGTTCGCCGACGTGGGGCTCACCGACCGCGCGCGCAGCGTCCGCTTCGACGGCAAGCTCAAGGCGCTCGCCGAGCTCCCGGGGCTCGCGGTCCCGGACGCGGGCGGCTCGGCCTGCACGACGGCGTGGGGGCCGCTCCTCACCGGCCCGCTCGGCCCGTGCGCCCCGGCCGATCCGCCGCCGGTCACGCCGGCGCTCGCCGGCCGGTACGACGCGCTCGCGTCGGCGCAGCTCCTGTCGGCGCGCGGCGAGCCGTTCGCGGTCTGGGCGGCGCGCGAGCGCGGCGCGGTCGAGCTCCGGGACAGCGCGGGCCGCCGCAAGCTCGTGGGCAGCGCCGGGGCGCAGCTCGCGATCGGCGATCTCGATCAGGACGGCGAGCCCGAGCTGCTCGCCAGCCTCGACGTGCTCGATCCGCTCGAGGACGCCGTCGTGGTCTGGTCGTGGCGGCGCCATCACGGCGGCCCCTCGCGCGCGGCGCCTCAGGAGATCCTGCGCCTGCCGGCGCCGGCGGGGGTGCGCGCGCTCGCGGTCTGTCCGCCCGACGGGCCCGGGCGCGCCCCGTTCGCGGTCGCGACGGCCGACGAGATCTGGGTGGTGCGGTGAGCCGCCCGCTCCCGCGCCGCGCCTTCCTCGGCGGCGCCGGCGCGCTGCTCGGCGCCGCCGCCCTCCCGGGGCGCGCCCGCGCCATGGGGCGCACCCCGCTCGGCGGCCGCATCTCGATGCACCTCCCGTGGCCGACGAGCTCGCTCGATCCGCACGACCTGAGCGATCCGGCCGCCGCCCTGTTCGCGTCCGCGATCGCCGACAGCCTCTACGGGCTCGACGCGTCCGGGAACCCATATCCGACGCTCACGTCCGCGCTCCCGTCGCGCGAGGGCGACGCCGCGGTCGTGCGCCTGCGCGACGGGCTGCGCACCGCGCGCCTGCTCAAGCTCGACGGCCGCGACATCGTGAGCTCGGTCGAGCGCGCGCGCGCCCGCGGCGCCGCCGCGGTGCTCGCCGAGGTCCCGCGGCCCGAGCGGCACCCGAAGGATCCGCTCGCCGCCGTGTTCCCGCGCGCGGATCCCGCCCGCGTCGCCCGCGCGCTCGCGTCGCCGATGGTCGCGCTCCTGCCGCGCAGCTTCGACCCCGCGGCGCCGGACGGCACCGGCGCCTTCCGGGCCGACCTCGGCCCGCGGCAGATCACGCTGACGCGCAACGACGTCGCCGCGCGCGGCGCCGCCTTCCTCGACGCGATCGACGTGATCCGCTCCGAGGACCTGACGACGTCGCTCCGCGCGTTCGAGACCGAGCGCGACGACCTCGGGTGGCTCGGCGCCGGGCTGCACACGAACCGCCGCGGCGCCGTCCGCTTCGATCTCGGCGTCGCCGGGTGGATCGTGCTGACCACGGGCCCGGAGGCGGGGCTCTTCGGCCAGCCCGGCGTCGCGCAGCGCCTGGTCGACGCGCTGCCGCCCGAGCGCCTCGCGCACCTCGGCCTGGCGGGGCTCCCGCGGGCGCACGGCGATCCCGCGTGGGGCGGCCCTCCGGCCGAGCTGCTCGTGGACGAGTCTGCCGCGCACCTCGTCGAGGTCGCCGAGGCGGTCGCGCCGATCCTCTCGCGGCCCGGGCACGAGGTCACGGCGGAGCCCGTCCCGCGCGCGGAGCTCGTGCGCCGCCGCGCCCGCGGCAAGGCGGCGCTCGCGATCGAGCTCGTGCGCCCGCTCGGCCCGGGGCTCCTCCACGCGCTCTTGGCGCTCGCGACCGCCGACGACCGCGGCCGCGCGCTCGACCTCGCCCGTCACCCGCCGCGGCTCGCGCCCACCGCGGCGCCGCGGTCGCTCACCACGACGCTCCGCCTCGGCGTGATCTCCGAGGTCCGGATCGCGGGCGGCGTGCTGCCGGACGTCGCGCTCGCGCGCGCCGGGAGCGGCGAGGGCTGGGACCTCGGCGCCACGTTCCGTCGTTCCGCCGGGCGCTGACGCGCTCCGATGCGGGAGCGGACGCGACCGACGCAACGGACGCGGCCGACGCGACCGACGCGACGGGCGCAAGAGGCGGGATCGACACGACAAACGCCAGCAGACGCGGCCGCACGCCGCCGTTCGGTCGGGACGTCCGGGCGGGCGGTGCGCGGCTGCGCCGCGGGGAGGGGCTGCTGCGAGCGCTTGCGCCGAGGGGACATTTGGTTACTATCGGCTGGTCACGAACGTCACTGGCACTCGACACGACGCTTCTCTTCTCGGGGATCGCGGATTGATCGCGGACTGGACGACGCAACGTGTGGCGCATCGGGGGCTCCTCCCCAGCGCCGCCCTCCCTCGATCCCCCACGGCTCCATCGGGGCGGCAGGGCACTGTTCGGCACCGAAGCTGACGCATCTCGCAGAGCCGTGAAGTGAATCAGTGTCATGGGTACTCGCCTCTACGTTGGTAATCTCCCCTTCTCCGCCACCAAGGCCTCCGTGCAGGCTGCGTTTGCCCAGAGCGGCGAGGTGACGGACGTGCACATCGTGACCGACCGCGAGAGTGGGCAGTCGCGGGGCTTCGGGTTCGTCACGATGGGCACGCCTGAGCAGGCCCAGCTGGCGATCGAGCAGATGAACGGCGCCCTCATGGATGGCCGTCCGCTTCGCGTGAACGAGGCGGAGGAGCGGGTCCAGCGCGGCGGTGGCGGCGGCGGCGGCGGTTACGGCGGCGGCGGCGGCGGTGGCTACGGCGGCGGCGGCGGCGGTGGTCGCGGCGGTCGTGGCGGTGGCGGCGGCGGTTACGGCGGCGGCGGCGGTGGTCGCGGCGGCCGTGGCGGTCGCGGCGGCGATCGGTACTGATCCGAGCCAGGACGACGTTCATGCGGCGGCGCTTCCCCCGGGAGGCGCCGCCGTTTTCGTTGGTGCGCTGGCGCACGGCGCGATGCCCGCGAGCACGCCTCGCCAGCGGGCGCCGCGGGCGAGGGCGGCGAGGCCGCTGCGGCGCGACATGGCGGCCGAGGAGCGGAGACCCGCGCCCTCCTGGGCCTCGCTCGCGGGAGAGCTTGCTCCGCTGCCCCGCGGGCGTCAGAGACCGGCACGCTGAACGCCCTCCCGCCTCGGGCGCGGCAGCTCACCCTCGATGCCACCTTCGCTTTCCTTGCAGCTCAAGCCGTCGCCGCGAGCCATCTCGCTTTACTACTTCGGCATCTTCGTCGTCCTCGGCGTGTACCTGCCGCTGTTCCCGAGCTGGCTGGAGGGGCGAGGGGTCCGCGGCCTCGCGATGGGGGCGATCGCGGCGACGCTCCCCGCGATGGGCCTCGTCGCGCCGCCGCTGTTCGGCTTCATCGCCGACGCGCTCGGCGTGCGGGTGTGGCTGATCCGGGCGGCCTGCGCCGGCGCCCTCGCCGTGTTCACGCTGCTCGCGCTCTCGTCGGCGCTCGGCGTCTCGCTCGGCTTCGGCGGGCTCTTCGCCGCGGCGCTCGCGTTTTCGTTCTTCCGCGCGCCGATGTTCACGATGGCCGACGTGGTCGCGATGGAGGCGTCGCTGAGCTCCGGGATCTCCTACGGCAGGCTCAGGCTCTGGGGATCGATCAGCTTCGCGCTGACGGCGATCGTCGGCGGGGCTCTCCTCGATCCGGCGCGGCCGGCGGCGTTCCCCGTCACGATGGCCGCCGCGCTGCTCGCTGCGTTCGCCCTCTCGTGGGCCCTCCCGGCGCGCGCCGAGGCGCCCCTCCTGCGGCTCGGCCAGCGAGGCGGCGCGGAGGTCGCGGCGCGCTCGCCGACCGTCGGAGGCTCCGTGCGAGAGCGCGCCCGCGCCCTCCTCCAGGGCCGCGACTTCCGTCTGTTCCTCGCGGCGTCGTTCCTGGCCCAGAGCGCGAGCTCTTCCTATGACCTCTGCTACACGCTGCACCTGCGCGACATCGGCTTCCCCGAATCGCTCGTGGGGGTCGCGTGGGCCGTCGGCGTTGCCGGCGAGATCGCGCTCATGGCGTTCTCCGGCCCCCTGCTGCAGCGGTTCGGGTCCCCCGCGGTGCTCGCCTTCGCCTTCGCCGGCGCCTCGCTCCGCTGGGCCCTGCTCTCGACCGTGCGCTGGTGGCCCGCCCTGCTCGCCATCCAGCCGCTCCACGCGGTCTCCTTCGCCATGATGTGGGTGGCCTCGCTCGCCTATACGCGGGATCGCGCCCCGCCGCAGATCCTCGCCACGGCGCAGGGACTCTTCTCCGCGTGCGCCGGGGCCGGATCCGTCATCGGAATGCTCACCTGGGGCGAGCTCTACAAGCGCGGGGGCGGCACCCTCACTTTCGGCATCGCCTCGATCACGGCATTGATAGCATTCGTCCTGGCTGTGACCTTCGCGCGATCGACGCGGCGTTCACTGTCAGGGAGCTCAATTTTTTCTGCCGGCTCCCAGTGCCAGGAGTAACGTTACGTTTTACGCCGCACGCGTAGGCGCGCGCGGGCACTACCTGAACGAGGCGAGCATGTGCGGGATCGTCGGATACGTTGGGTCAAAAAAGGCGGCGCCGATCATCGTCGAAGGGCTGCGCAAGCTGGAGTATCGGGGCTACGACTCGGCCGGCATTGCCATTCATGACGGCAAGGGCATCGAGATCGTCCGGACGCTCGGCAAGCTGATCAAGCTCAGCGAGGCGCTCGAGAAGCGGACCCTCGACGGCACCACGGGCATCGGCCACACGCGGTGGGCGACGCACGGCCGCCCGAGCGAGGTGAACGCCCACCCGCACTCCGCGGGCCCGGTGGCCGTCGTGCACAACGGCATCATCGAGAACCACGTGGCCATCCGGCAGCAGCTGGAGAGCCAGGGGGTCAAGTTCCTCTCCGACACGGACACCGAGATCGTCGCTCACCTCGTCCACCGCGAGCTCCAGAAGGGCGCGAAATCGCTCTTCGAGGCCGTGCGCGGGTCGCTCCGGCAGGTCCACGGCGCCTACGCGATCGCGGTCGTCTCCCGCGACCAGCCCGACGTCATCGTCGTCGCCCGGTACGGCTCGCCCCTCGTCGTCGGCGTCGGCGAGAACGAGATGCTGTGCGGCAGCGACATCCCCGCGCTCCTCTCGCACACCCGCGACATGATCTTCCTCGAGGACGGCGACATCGCCGAGCTGCGCGCGGACGGCGTCCGCATCGAGACCGTCGCCGGGAGCGACAAGGTCGAGCGGCGCGTGAAGCGCATCGACTGGAGCCCCGTCCAGGCGGAGCGCGGCGGCTACAAGCACTTCATGCTGAAGGAGATCCACGAGCAGCCCGACGTCGTCGAGGCGACGCTGCGCGGCAGGATCGATCTCGCCGCCGGCGACGTGCACGCGACCGAGATCGGGGTCACGCCCGAGTTCGCGAGGGAGCTGCGCCGGGTCTACATCGTCGCCTGCGGCACGAGCCACCACGCCGGCATCGCCGGGCGCTACTGGATCGAGCAGCTCGCCCGCGTCCCCACGGTGGTCGAGCTCGCGAGCGAGGTCCGCTACCGCGAGCCGATCTTCTTCCCCGACGACCTCGTCATCGCCATCAGCCAGTCGGGCGAGACCGCCGACACGCTCGCGGCCCTCAAGGCGGCGAAGGCGCAGGGCGCGAAGGTGCTGGCGCTCTGCAACGTGCTCGACAGCGCGATCCCGCGCCTCTCCGACGGCGCGCTCTACACGCACGCCGGCCCCGAGATCGGCGTCGCCTCGACCAAGGCCTTCACCACGCAGCTCGCCGCGCTGCTCCTGCTCTCGGTCTACCTCGGCCGCCGCCGCGAGTCGCTCTCCGCGGATCGCGGGCGCGAGATCCTCCAGGCGCTCTGGGAGACCCCGAGCCACATGCGCGAGGTGCTCGGCGACGCCGACTACGTGCACGCGATCGCGAAGCGCCTCGTCCACGCGAAGGACGTGCTCTTCCTCGGGCGCGGCCTCGGCTTCCCGATCGCGCTCGAGGGCGCGCTCAAGCTGAAGGAGATCTCGTACGCCCACGCGGAGGGCTACGCGGCCGGCGAGATGAAGCACGGGCCGATCGCCCTCATCGACGAGGCGCTCCCCGTGATCGTCGTCTGCCCGCGCGACGCGCACTACGACAAGACCTTCTCCAACCTGCAGGAGGTCCGGGCGCGCGAGGGGCAGGTCGTCGCCATCGCCACCAAGGGCGACGAGTCGATCCTCGAGATCGCGCAGCACCACGTGTGGATCCCGAAGGTGCCGGACGAGGTGGGGCCGCTCCTCACGGTGCTCCCGCTCCAGCTCATCGCCTATTACGTCGCCAACCTGAAGGGCAACGACGTCGACCAGCCGCGCAACCTCGCGAAGACGGTCACGGTCGAGTAGCGGAGCTCCCTCGCGGCGGGGCCGCTCCGGCGCGGCGGTCGGCCCTCCCGGGCGGCGCTCTCGCGGAGCCGCGCCGCATGCGCGCCGCCGCGGAGCCGCGGCTATGCTGCGCGCATGCGCATCCCCGGCAGAACGGAGCGGCGGGTCGTCGCGGCCATCCTCGTGACCGCGCTCATCCCGCTCGTCGCCAGCATCGTGGTCGCCAGGACGGTGATCGCGCGGGTGTCGGCGACGGCGTTCCAGCCCGAGTTCGGCGTCCACCTGGACGGGGCGCTCGGCGTGTACGCCGAGCTCGCCGCCGCCATCAAGCAGGGCATGCGCTCCGAGGCCGAGGCGATCGCCGCGGCGGACCCGCTGCGCCGGAGCGCCTTCGCCGGAGACGCGGAGCTCCTCGGCGCCGAGCTCGCGCGCGTCATCGCGGCGCACCCCGCGCTGGTCTCCCTGCGCGTCGAGCGCTGCGGCGGCGAGCTCGTCGGCGCGCGGGAGCGCGGCCGACCGGTGGACCCGGCGCACGAGAAGACGCTCACGGTCCGGAAGGCCATCGCGCGCGCCCCGGGCGACCCCGGCTCGCCCGCCGAGCCCGCGCCCGAGGACGGCGGCTGCGACGGCGACGCGAGGACGCTCGTCGCGACGTTCGCGGCGCCGAGCGCCCGCTTCGACGAGCTCGAGTCCGCGCAGGCGTTCGCGCAGGCGTACCGCGCCCTCGAGCGCGAGCACCGCAAGGAGTACCTCGACGAGAGCTACGGCGACGCCTTCGCCGCGCTGCTCGGCGCGACGATCGTCCTCGCCGTGCTCGCCGGCGTGCTCGTGGCGCGCCCCGTCGTCGATCGCATCGCGCGGCTCGCCGCGGCGACCCGGCCGGTCGCCGAGGGCGATCTCTCGGTGCGCGTGGCGCTCCAGGGCGACGACGAGGTCGCCGACCTCGGCCGCGCCTTCGACCGCATGCTCGAGGAGCTCGAGGGCAGCCGCGCGCGGATCGAGTTCCTCAAGCGCATGGGCGAGTGGCAGAAGATGGCGCGGCACCTCGCGCACGAGATCAAGAACCCGCTGACGCCGATCCAGCTCGCCGTCGAGGAGTGCCACCGCCGCTATGCGGGCAGCGACCCCGCCTACCAGCGCCTCTTGCAGACCACGCTCGAGGTCGTCGAGGAGGAGGTCGGCACGCTGCGCCGGCTCGTCGGCGAGTTCTCCAACTTCGCGCGCCTCCCGCAGGCCGAGCTCGAGCCCGCGGATCTCGCGGAGTTCCTGCGGGAGCAGGGCGAGCGCTTCGCGGCGGCCCGGGAGGCCGGGCGCGAGCACGCGTCGGACGAGGCGCTGCTCGGGCGCATCGATCTCGAGTTCGACGTGCCGGCCGCGCCGATGCCGGCCGCGCTCGATCGGGAGATGCTCCGGCGCGCCCTCGGCAACATCGTGCGCAACGCGGCGCAGGCGCTGCGCGACGCGCAGCGGGCGGCGTCGGGCGGAGGCGCCGCCGAGCGCACGGGCGCCCTCTGGGGCAGGGTCCGCGTCTCGGCGCGGAGCGAGGGGCAGAGCCACCTCGTCGCGATCGACGACGACGGCCCGGGCATCGATCCGGCCGTGCGCGACTCGGTGTTCGATCCCTACGTCACGACGCGGTACGACGGCACGGGGCTCGGCCTGAGCATCGTGAAGAAGATCGTCGTCGACCACGGCGGCACCATCGACGTGCTCGAGTCGCCGCTCGGGGGCGCGCGCTTCGTCATCCGGCTCCCGCGCGCGGGCACGCCCGCGGCGCGCGCCGCGCAGAGGGCCGAGGGCGAGGGCGGGCCGCGCTCGACCTCGCGCGCGGCGGGGGGTCCGGCGGCGCTCGGGCGCGAAGCCTTCTCCGAGGGCGATCGCGAGGACGCTCGGTGAGGTCTCGGGGCTGCCGGGGAGGGCTGCGGGAACGAAAGAGCGCCTCCGGACCGGCTGGTGGTCAGGAGATGCTTGACCAGCCGGCCCCGCTTTGCCATGTTCGCCCGCGGAGAGGTGACCGAGAGGCCGAAGGTGCCTGATTCGAAATCAGGTGTACCCGCAAGGGTACCGCGGGTTCGAATCCCGCTCTCTCCGCTACGCTTGGCTGCTTGCCCCCGCTGAATCAGGTGGGCTCCGACCGCCCGCTCTCTCGCGGGCGGCGCCGGTCCGGCAGAAGCGGGGCGCGTCGAAGAAGTATCGGGAGAGGTGACCGAGTGGTCGAAGGTGCACGACTGGAAATCGTGTGTACGGCAACGTACCGCGGGTTCGAATCCCGCCCTCTCCGCTGAGCTGAACAGTCCGCCGACTCCTGGTGCTGAGCTCCCCTGAATCGAGCCCGCAGGAAGTCCGCGAAGAACGAGACGAGAAGGAGGAGCCCGAGCGGCAGCGGCGCTCGGGGTTCGCGGCCGGTCGCTGAGGCGACGCGCGGATTCTGGACGCGCCGCCTCGGCCCGATGCGGCGCGCGCGCGCTGCGGCCTCCTTCAACCTCGGTCCGGATGAGGTGGAGATCTGTCCCGAGCGACGGAGCCTGCTCCCGGAGGCGATCCCGCGCAGGACGTGGCCAGACGAGCGCGCTTTGCTGGGCGAGGAGCGCGGGCGCGCGCGGGATGCGCAGGAGGCGCGACGGACGCGGCAGACGGACGCGGCGAAGGAAAGGAGCGACCGGCGCGAACGCTTGTGCTATCAGGCGGCCGACCAATGCGCCCTTGACCGGCTCCCGCCGGACGACGACGATGCGCCACGAGCGGGCCCGAGACGCTTGACAGGCAAAGGGCCGTCTTGTAGAAGTTGCGCCCCTTTTTGGCAGGCGCCCTTCCGGAGTTTTTCGCCCAATGAATCCTCAGCCCAAGTCCTTTTCCGCCAAGCCTGCGGAGGCCCGCAACGAGCGTACGTGGTGGGTGATCGACGCGGAAGGCAAGCCCCTCGGCCGCCTCGCCAGCCGCATCGCCATGGTGCTTCGCGGCAAGAACAAGCCCACGTTCACGCCGCACGTCGACACCGGCGATTTCGTGATCGTCGTGAACGCCAAGAAGGTCCTTCTGACCGGCCGCAAGCTCCAGCAGAAGAACTACGTGCGGCACAGCGGCGAGCCGGGCGGCTTCCGCGCCGAGGCGTACGGTCATCTTCTCGAGCGCAAGCCGGAGCTCCCCATCCAGAAGGCGGTGAAGGGCATGCTCCCGAAGAACGTGCTCGGGCGCGAGCTCCTCACCAAGCTCAAGGTCTACGCCGGTCCCGATCACCCCCACGCGGCGCAGAAGCCGCAGCCCCTTAGCTACAGCTGAGCAAAGC
Organism: Sorangium sp. So ce134; assembly: GCA_051525975.1. GTDB lineage: Bacteria > Myxococcota_A > Polyangia > Polyangiales > Polyangiaceae > Sorangium. The sequence goes on along the minus strand of CP150314.1, from coordinate 12,739,360 downwards.
CATGACGGAAACGAGAACGTACGCCACTGGGAAGCGTAAGACCGCGGTCGCGCGCGTCTTCCTCTCGCCGGGCACCGGCAACATCAAGGTGAACAAGAGGCCCGCCGACGAGTACTTCGTCCGCGAGACCTCGCGCATGGTGATGCGTCAGTCGCTGGAGCTGCTGGAGCTGCTCGAGCAGTTCGACGTGAACGCGACCGTCGTCGGCGGCGGCCACAGCGCCCAGGCCGAGGCGATGCGGCACGGCATCGCGCGCGCCCTGTGCGAGCTCGATCCGGAGCGCAGGTCGTCGCTCAAGCGCGCGGGCTTCCTCACGCGCGACGCGCGCAAGAAGGAGCGCAAGAAGTACGGCCAGCCCGGCGCCCGCAAGCGCTTCCAGTACTCGAAGCGGTAGCGCACCCCGGCAGCCGCCCTTCGGGGCGACGCCATGGCAAGGACGTCGAGGACGCGAGGGCTCATGCCTCGGCGTCCTCGATGCCTTTTGTCCTAGGCGCACCGCGCGGCGCCGCTCTCTTCAAGCGGACCCCTCGGCCCGCCCGGCGTCATGTCGTCCGGCGGGCTCGTGAAATCGGCACGTTCGACGAGCTCGCCATTCGCTTCGAGCGGACCTCTCGGCCCGCCCGGCGTCACATCGTCTCGGGCGGGCTCTTGAGATCGGCTCCTTCGATGAGCTCGCCGTCATCATCCCCGGCGCCTTCGGGCGGTCGCGCCTCGGGCTCGGTCGGTCCGCTCGGCCCGACCTCGGGCGCCGCCGAGACCGTGGCTTCGCTGCTGGCGGCCGCGGGGGGCGGCGGCGCCGGTTCCGCGGCGTCCGGCTTCACCGGCTCGGGCGGCGGCTCGGGCAGCGGGATGGCGTCGAGCCGCTTGTCGAGCGCCTCCTTCGCCGCAGCGAACGCCGCGCGATCGATGCTGGGCATCACGCGCTCGCCGTCGAGCTGGAGCGTCTCGGCGTCGAAGTACTTGCCGTCCTTCTTCGCGCTGAAGTGAAGGTGCGGGCCCGTCGAGCGGCCCGTCGAGCCCACGTACCCGACGAGCTGGTGGGTGCCTACCTTCATCCCGACCTTGATGCCGGGGGCAAACCTCGACAGGTGGGCATAACCGGTGCTGATGCCGTTCGGGTGCAGGACGGTGACCAGGTTGCCGCTCGGACCCGCGGGGCCAACCCACTCGACGACGCCGCGGTACGCCGAGTACACCGGCGTTCCCGTGGGCGCGCCCAAGTCGGTCCCGTTGTGGGGCATGGTCTTCTTCAACACCGGGTGCATCCGCTTCGGGTTGAACCTCGACGTCACGGGCGCGCCCGGGACCGGCGAGCGCCAGCCGCCCGCGTGCGGCTGACGGCCGCGCTCGTCGAAGTAGCCGCGGGCCTCCTGCCCCTTGAAATCGTAGATGCGCAGCGGCTTCTCGGCGGGATCCGCGGGCCGGTACTCGAGCGCGATGATCTTCTTGTAGCGGGAGAACATCCCGAGCGCCGTCTCTTCCATGGCGATCAGCCGGACGGTGCTCCCTTCCTCGAAGCTCTCCGTCGACATGCGCCCGCTCAGCGCGTCGTCGATCACGTCGAGCACGCCCGGCTCCAGGCCGCCCGACCGATACGCGTTCGTGAGGTCCTTGCCGACGTAGAAGGCGGCGACGACCTCCTCCTCCGCGATCTTCATGTCGAGCGTCGTGCCCGAGAGCAGCCCGGCCGCGTCCTCTCTCGCCTGGTAGATCTCGCTCGCCGAGACCTCGTACTCGAAGGCGCGGACGCGGCGCGTGGAGCGGTCCATCGCGACCGTGAACCGGTCCTTGCGGCCGCACTTGTCGAACTTCCGCAGCCCGTCGAAGGCCTTCATGATCCGGTAGATCTGCGCCTTCGGCACGCCCTTCTCGTCGAGCGCCGTGATGAACGAGCGTCGGTCGATCGCGTCGCTCGCCAGGATCATGGACGGATCCTTCGCGAGCTCGGAGATCCGCCACGGGCCCGGCAGCGGGGTTCGCTTCTTGGCCTTCACCTCGGGCGCGGCGGCAGGCTTGGCGGACTCGTCCGTACCTGCGGACGAGCCCGACGGGTTCGCGGCGACCAGCGCGCGCTCGTCGCGCACCGGGACGCCCTGGATCAGCAGCGCGATGAGCGAGGTGAGCGTCGCGAGGCCGAAGATGCCGCCGAAGACCGCGGTCATGCGCGGCGAGAGGTGCGGCCCGGGAGGCGGCCGGCTGAGGCCGGGCGGCAGGCGCGGGCCGTCCGTCGAGCCGGAGCCCGCGTGGGGGCCACCGTCCGCGAGCGACGGGCGGGACGACCGCGGATCGCTGCCGCGCGACCAGGGCGCGGCGCCGCGCCCGCGAGAAGAAGGAGGAGGGAGCTGCGCCCACGACGGCGCCGAGCGCGTGCGCGGATCGCCGCCGCGCGACCAGGGCGCGGCCGGGGCGCTCTCCCCCCGGCGGTGGCTCGGCAGCGGCGCGGGCAGCGGCGGCGTGGCGGGCCTGCTGGATGCGTCGAGCGCATCGTCCGTCACGTCCTCGGCGGCGCTGCTGCGCTCGATGTCCGCGCGCGGCGCGCCCGGCGAGGCGATGCCGGTCTCGGCGCGCGGCGCGCCCGGCGAGGCGATGCCGGTCTCGGTGCGCGGCGCGCCCGGCGAGGCGATGCCGGTCTCGGCGCGCGGCGCGCCCGGCGGGGCGGCGCCGCCGGGACCCGCCGCGCTGCCGGCGTCTCCGTTCCGCTCCTCCGAGCGGTCCGCGGCGTCCGGCGCTCCGGAGGCCGCGAGCGGGTTCTGGGGTACTGCACTCGGCACGCCGACGTCCGTACCAAGGCATCGTCGGGGTTGCAACCGCGCGACCACCCGGCCGCGCAAGGGTTGCGCGGAAGACCGACCGCGTCGTATGCCGGTCGCGTAAGCTGACGGTCCTCATGGACGACCGGCTGAAGCAGCTTCTGGTTCTCGGCAGGGAGCACTACGAGCGGCGCGAGTACGATCTCGCCGAGCACGCCCTGCGGCAGATCCTCGAGAAGACCGATCGGTTCGCGGACGTCTTCAACATGCTCGGCGTCATCCTCCACGAGCGCGGCGATTTCCTCGGGGCCGAGGCCCACTTCGAGCGCGCGGTGCAGCTGAACGAGCACTACACCGAAGCGCTGCTGAACCTGGCGGTCACGTACAACGACCTCGGCAAATACGAGGCGGCGCGACAGGTCTACTCCCGCATCCGGCGCGGCGAGGGGGACGGCGGCGTCCTCGACCCGTTCGCGCGCGGCAAGATCGCCAACATGCACGCCGATCTCGCGCAGGCCTACGCCGACGCGGGCTGCGCGCAGGAGGCGATCGCCGAGCTGAAGCGGGCCGTCGCGCTGTGCCCGACCTTCGTCGATCTCCAGCTGCGCCTCGGCACGATGTACCGAGACGCCGGCAATCTGGCGCTCGCCCGGGAGCACTACGCCGCGGCGCGCGACGCGAACCCGAAGTACGCGCCTGCGCGCGTGCTGCTCGGCGTCGCGCTGCACTCCCTCGGCACGCCCGATCTCGCGATCGCCGAGTGGCGCGAGGCGCTCGCGATCGAGCCCGACAACAGGACGGCGAAGATGTACCTTCGCATGGTGGAGGCGCAGCGGAACGGGCGCGCCGGCGACGCCGTGTCGCGCGACTCGGCGCCGACCACCACGAGGGGCGCCGACTGGGACGCGCTCGACGAGTCGACCCCCACGGAGGTGAGCGACCTCCTGTCCTCGATGACGTCCGATGCAGCCGATGAGGCGGATCGCGCTGCACCGGAAGGCAAATCCTGAACGTTGGCGAAATACTCTCTGCTCCGAGAGGAGGCGCGCCGCGCGTGGCGCGAGCTCCGAGGCAGCGAGCTGTCCGCCGGCCGGACGGCCGTGGCCGTGGCCATCGGCCTGTTCATCGGATCGCAGCCGATCTTCGGCTGCCACACGCCGCTCGTCCTCCTCCTCTGCGTGTGGTTCCGTCTGGATGCGGCGATTGCCTGGGTCGCTGCGAACATCTCCAACCCCTTGTTCGCGCCAGCGCTGCTCACGGCCGAGTTCCAGGTCGGGGCGTACCTCCGCACCGGTCGCTGGCTGCGCCTCCATGAAAAGATGAGCTGGGCGCAAGCACTGTCCGAGTTCCCCGAGTACATGCTCCTCGGCGCTCCCGTGGTCGGGCTCGCGCTCGCCGCGCTCGGCGGCGGTCTGGTCTTCGCGCTCGTCGCCCTGAAGCGGCGCCGCGCGCCCTCGCTGCAGCGCGGCAGGATGGAGCCGTATCGGCTCCCCGAGGACGCGCCGCCGTGGGTTCACGCGATCGAGCGCGTCGCCGCGAGGTACAGCCCGCCAGAGGGCGCCACGCCGGCGCAGCGCACCCGGTTTCACTATGTCCGCTTCAAGCTGCTCGGCGATCCCGTCGCGCGGCTGATTGCCGACATCGCCGGCGACCGCCCCGGCGCGCTGGGGGAGGTCCTCGATATCGGGACCGGGGCCGGCCAGCTGCCGATTCTCCTGCTCGAGCTGGGCAGGGCCGCGCGCGCGCGCGGGTTCGACTGGGACCGCGCCAAGATAGAGGACGCCCGCCGCGCGAGCGGCGGGGATCCGGGCGCGCCCGCGCCGCGATCGTCCGAGCCGCCCGGTCCGTCCGGCGAGCAGCGCTCTCCCCGCGCCGCCGCTCCGCTGGCCGCCGAGTTCTGGTGCGCGGACGCGCGCGAGGCCGAGCTGGGAGCGGCAGACACCGTGCTGCTCATCGACCTGCTCCACTACTTCCGCGTGGAGGAGCAGGACGCGATCCTGAGGCGGGCGGCGGCCGCGGTTCGACCGGGCGGGCGCCTGCTCGTCCGGGAGGCGGACACCGAGCGCGGCCTGAGGAGCTCGATCACGCTCCTCGAGGAGCGCATCTTCACCGCGCTTCGGTTCAACCGGGGCGAGCGGGTGCGCTTCCGCCCTGCCCGGGAGATCGTCGCGCTCCTCGAGCAGCTCGGCTTCTCGTGCGAGGCGAGGCCCGCCTGGGGGAAAACGCCGTTCTCGAATGTCCTCATCGTCGCGACCCGGGCCGATCGCTGAGCCCGAGTCGCGCTACCTGCCGAGACCTCGACATGCGCCGCCGTCGCGGCGCGCTCGGCGGTGTCACCGGGACGCCCGATCCAGCGTGCAAGCTCGGCCCGGTGGATTGCCCGTCGATCGAGCACCGCGGCGGATCAGAAGAGCACCGCGGATGGTCAGAACCTGTCCAGCACGCGTGACGGTTTGGTTTCGCCGCCTCTCTCCGCTCACGAGCCGCGGTATCCGCCGGGCGATTCCCATATGGCACAGACCATGCTTGACCCGGAGGCTCGGCGGCGGCCCCTGCTGTCCGCATTCCTGCCTGATCACCAGAGGCCGATAGCGCCCAAGGCTCCCTCCTTGCCGGACGCCGGGATGGCCCACGTTGCAAGTTCGCAACATCCGCCTGGGGCGTCCTGTCCAGATGTCTGTGGAGGTGCGTTGGGCTCCTGGCCCTCGCGGGACGCGGCGTTGCCCCGGAGGCGCAACCGTCGGTCCTCAACAGGACGCCCGGTGAATGAGGCGCGGGCCAGGCGCTCACGGCCGCGACGCTCGCGCCGCGCCGATCGTGCTCTGCCTGTTTGGCAATCCCGAGCACCCCATGGCCCTGATAGCTAGATGTGGTGGTCTTTTGATGTCGCCCCACGACATGTTGGGGTCATCGGGTGAGGTGATGCTGCCCGTCTCCCGCGCCGACAGGAGCATGGGCATGGCGGCTCGGTAAGCCAGCGTCCTGAGCGCGGAGCAAGCCTGGACGCACAAGAGGCTGTCGGGAGCAGCCTCCGCGTAGCAACGCTGGGCGGATCCGCTCAGCGGCGGCCGGGCGGGAGCTGACGGGCCGCGCGCGCGGAATTCTCCACCGCGCGTGCGGGGTTCTCCACGGTGCTACGCGGAGAGGGCATTGCTGGGGGAGTTTTCCTGAGAGGTATCCGGAAGCGTGTACGGCTGCGGAGCTTGCTCCGCCCCGATGTACGACGTCTCCGCGCCAGCCTGGAGAGCTCCTGGCTCGCCACGATTTCCCCTGCTGGGCCTGGGGGAAGGCTGGACGTCGACCTCGGTTGGCCTGGCCGGACCCGCCCGGAGGGGGCCGAGGCCGGGTTCAGCGGGAAAAGTACTTGGTAGCCCGCTTCTCTCCTTTCGACGTGATCTTCTTCTCGACGAGCAGCTTCCGAATCGGCAGGGTCAGCTCCTTCGTCGTGGTCCCCAGATCCTTGGCGATCTGCTCCACGCCCTGGCCGCTGTTGGCCCGGATGTGCTCCAGGACCTTCTGCGTCATGGCGGCGAGCTCTTCCTTCGAGCGCTTCTCGCCCTTCTTGCGGGTGGGCTTCGCCGCGCGAGCGGGGCGCCCCGCCGCCTTCTTGACCTCCGCAGGCTGCTGGGGAGCGGCCTTGGCGCGACCTGCTTTGCGCGGCGCGGCGGCGGCAGCGACCGGCTGGCCCTCCCCCCGCAGGGCGTCGGCGACGGCCTCGAGAGCCGCTTTGCGGACAAGTCCGCTCAGCTGAGAGACGAATGCATCAACGTGGCTTTTGATCTCGGTTTCGACGTTGCTCATTGGATCTCGCGTCCCATGAATAGCTAGGGTTGTCAACTGCTGAACAGCACCTTGGTTGAAAATAATTCGAGAGGTGTCCCCTCAACGTGCGTCGGGAACCCGCGCTCGCGAGCTCCCCGTCGGGTCATGAGGTGCTGGGGCGACCGGTCGAGCCGGACTCCAGCAACCGACGTCTCCCTGGTGGCGTCGCTCCGCGAAGCCAAGCCTGGTGGCTTCGCGGAGCGGGGCGAAGCCCGGTGGCGCCGATCCGCGAAGCCAGGCTCTGCCCAAACCCAGGAGGGGTGCGATGGACAGCGCCGTGCTCCGCTCTGCGCCGCGCCGCGGCCTCTCCCGCTGCCGCGCGACGCGCCCCGCGGGCAGCCCCGTAACCACGGGGAGCCAGCGACATTCCCACGAAGGTTGGCTTTCCTGTGCTCCGGACACAAGCGACCCACCGCGCAGCGGCCGAAGCGGGCGCATGACCGAGGGAGCGCGGAGGAGCCTGACCCCCCCGGGTGAGCCGCCCTCGATGAGGAAAGGTGTCATGGACGAGGCCGCCGTTCCAGCCCACCCCCGCGCGCTGGGCCGGAGGCCTTTCATTTCTGCATTCCGCTCTGCCCCGGCGGCGTGTCTGTATGCCCGAGCTTTCGTCTCCAGGCCGAGCAGCTCTCCGGGATCGACCGCAACGTGTCGGCCGCCGGTCCGCCCTCCGGCGCTGTCGACGTCATGAGGGCTACCCCACCCACCTGCCAGGACATCCCCCTGGCGGATCGGCACGACGGCCCGACGCGTGTGCGCCCACCCATGTTGCAGCCCGGAGGCCACCTCGCCCCGGGTCTGGCTGCGTCTTTTTGCGGCTGTGCTGGAGCTGCCCAGCCTCCGGCCGTGTCTCCCAAACCGCTCGCCGCGACCGCGACCCGGCAGCCGCCCCGGTAAGCCGGAAGTCTGCCCGCGGGGGACCGCGAGGCCGCCGCTCCTGCTCAGCTGCTCATGCTGATTCAGGCGGTGACACTCGTGCTGGGCACCAGGGTGACGCTCGTCCGCGGCTCGCCCCCGCTCGCGGGGGTAGAGCGCGCCGCCGTCGCCGCCGAGGGCGACATCGATCCCCCGAGCGGGGCGGCGGTGATGGACGCTGGTGGACAGTTCGTCACTCCTCGGCTGTTCGATGCGCACTCCCACCTCGGGGTCCACCCGATACCCGGGTGCAGCGGCGCACCTGGACGGCAGCGGACGGCAGCGAACGGGAACCAGATACGGGGCCGGTGGCGCCGCAGGCTCAGTCCGCCGATGCCTTCTGGCCACAGGACCCGGGTATCGAACGGGCAGTCGCTGGTGGTGTTACGACCATACAAGTCCTTTCGGGTTCAGGCAACCTGATTAGATGGTGCGCGGTAAAGATGGAGCTCCGGCCGGGCATCGGTCCCTCCCAGATGCTTCCCAGATGGTCCGCAGACGCGCGTCACCGTGGCGCCCGGCGGGCTGAAAGTGGCTTGCGGGGAGAACCCGAAGCGCAGCTACGGCGAGGACAAGCGGGCACCGATGGCCGGCCTGGGCAACCTCGCTCTCCAGCGGGCGGCCTCTCTCAAGGCCAAGAAGCTCCAGACGGACTGGGCGCGATGGGGCGACGAGGAGTCGCGCCGGATTGCGACCGAGGCGAAGACGCCGGCGCCCGCGACGCCACGAAGCAGGAACGCGCGACACCGCAGGCCTGCTCCTGCGAAGATCTTGCCGCTCGGCCGACTGTCCGATCGAGCGCGCCTCTCGCGAGCGACTTGCCGATCGAGCGGCGCGTCTCGCGAGCGACTTGCCGATCGAGCGCGGGTCTCGCGAGCGACTTGCCGATCGAGCGTGGGTCTCACGAGCGACTTGCCGATCGAACGCGCGTCTCGCGAGCGACTTGCCGATCGAACGCGCGTCTCGCGCCGAGCCGGTGCGATGAGCCACCACTGCTGTCGCGATCGCGGACCGCCACACGGGCGATGGCGACACAGGCGAGGGCGGCAACGCCGTGATCAGGACGCCGCTGCAGCTCGCGCGCGAGCGCGCCGCGCCGCCGGGCGCAGCGAGCGCGCCCAAGACGAAGCGGCGCAGTCGCTGCGACGAGCCCCTCGTCGCGCCCGCGCGAGTCGAGCGCGGCGAGCTCGGCGGCGCGACTGTCGCGGAGACCACCGCCTCCGCCGTTCGCGCCGTTCGGGCGGCCGGCGTGAGATCTCGACCTGGGCGTTCCGCCTCGTCCGCCGCGGCGAGCGGCGCCGCGCCGCGTGACGGCGTTTCCGAGATGTGACGGAGAACCGGCGCGGGCAGCGTCGCCCCGCTGCGGGGGTGGGGCCGTGATCGGGGCGCTTGCTGCCGGCGCGCGCGACTTCTAGATCGTTCCGGCCGTGGTCAACCCGAGCGCCAAGCAGGATCCCGAAGCCCTCCTCGCAGCCAAGCTCGCCTCGCTCCCGACGAAGCCTGGCTGCTATCTGTTCATCGACAAGACGGGCGCCGTCGTCTACGTCGGCAAGGCGAAGAGCCTGCGCTCGCGCGTCCGCAGCTACTTTCAGGAGAGCGGGAGCGACGCCCGGTACTTCATCCCGATACTCCGGAAGATCGTGGCCGATCTGGAGACGGTGGTGACCGCCACCGAGAAGGAAGCGGCCGTACTGGAGAACGAGCTCGTCAAGCAGCACAAGCCGCGGTTCAACGTCAAGCTGCGTGACGACAAGGACTTCCTCTGCCTCAAGCTCGACACGCAGAAGGAGTGGCCGATGCTCGAGACGGTCCGCCGCCCCGCCCCGGACAAGGCCCGCTATTTCGGCCCGTACCACTCGGCGACGAGCGCGCGCCGGACGCTCCACCTCGTCAACAAGCACTTCCAGCTCCGCACCTGCTCCGATGCCGAGATGGCGTCGCGCCGGCGCCCCTGCCTGCAGTACCAGATCAAGCGCTGCCTCGCGCCGTGCGTGATGGATGTGGACCGCGATCTCTATACGGAGATGGTCCGCTCGGTCGCGCTCTTCCTCGAGGGGCGCCACGACGAGCTCACGGGCGAGCTCACCGCGCGAATGCGGGACGCGTCGCGGGAGCTCGAGTTCGAGCGCGCCGCCATCTACCGCGATCAGCTCCGGGCGGTCGAGGCGGTGCGGGAAGCGCAGCGCGTCGTCTACGTGAAGGACGTCGATCAAGACGTGGTGGGCATCTACCGCGAGGGCACGCTCGTGGAGGTCGAAGTGATCATGGTGCGCCAGGGGCGCGTGACAGACACGCTCTCCTTCTCGCTCCGCAACATGGAGCTGCCGGACGACGAGGTGCTCGGCGGCTTCCTCAACGAGTACTATGGCGTCGCGTCCACCGCGATCCCCGATGAGGTCCTCGTGCCGGTGTTGCCCGACGGCGCGGAGGGTGTCGCGGAGTGGCTCAGCGATCGGCGCGGCCGCAAGGTGACGCTCTTCGTGCCTCAGCGCGGGCCCCGCGCCGATCTGCTGAAGATGGCGAACGAGAACGCAGCTCACGCGTTCCGGGAGAAGCAGAGGAGCTCCGACGATCTCGAGGCCCGCCTCGAGGAGCTCAGGGAGCGCCTCCGCCTGCCGACGCTCCCGCGTCGCATCGAGTGCTGCGACATCTCGCATCTCGGCGGCGGCGACACCGTGGGATCGATCGTGGCGCTCCTCGACGGTCAGCCCGACAAGAAGCGCTACCGCAGCTTCAACGTGAAGAGCGTGGCCGACGGCGACGACTACGCCGCGATGTACGAGGTGCTCGCGCGGCGCTTCCGCCGCGGCAAGGCCGCCCGGCCGGCGAGCCCGCCGGCGGCCGCAGACGCCGCGGCGAGCGACGCCGCGCCCGGCGCCGCCGAGGCGGCCGCGAGCGAGCTGGCCGAGGGCGACGTCGCGGACGACGTGATCGAGAACGACGCGCCCGAGGGCGACGTGATCGAGGGCGACGTGATCGAGGGCGACGCGGCCGAGGAGGCGGTCGACCTGGCCAGCGCGGGCGACGCTCCGCCGGAGACACAATCGGCAGAGGTGCCTACGACCGCGGAGCGGCAGGCGGCCGGCTCGGCCAGCGAGGCGCCGAAGAGCGGGCAGTCCGGCGGAGCCGAGTGGGATCTGCCGGATCTGCTCGTGGTCGACGGCGGGCGCGGCCAGCTCCAGGTCGCGCTGTCGGCGGCGCGCGATCTCGGCTTGCACGGCCTCCCGATCGTCGGCCTCGCCAAGGAGCGGGAGACGCAGTCCGGCGAGAAGCTCGTCGACCGCGTCTACCTGCCTGGCCAGAAGAACGGTATCCCGCTCCGCTCCACGAGCTCGGCCCTCTTCTTTCTGGCGCGGGCGCGCGACGAGGCGCACCGCTTCGCCAACCACGCACGCAAGCGGCTCGGCAAGTCGCGGCGCCTCCGCTCCGAGATCGAGGACATCCCGGGGCTCGGCAGCGCGGTGAGGACGGCGCTGCTCCGGGAGCTCGGCTCCCTGGAGGGCGTGCGCCGCGCGACCGACGCGCAGATCCTGGCGGTCACCGGCGTCACCAAGCGCCACCTGTCCGCGCTGCGCAAGGTCATCCCGTCTCCCGAGGCCTCGCCGTCCGCGCCGGCCGAGGGCGGCGGCGATCCCGAGAAGGCGCGGGGGCTCACCCGGTGAGCGCGAGCGGGCCTGCTCCGCGATGGACCGGTGTAAAGATCACGCTGCGACCGAATAGCGTTCCGGGTTGAGCGCCAAGGCGTTCTCTGCGACGATCCGAACGACGGACGCCCGGCTTCGCTCCGGCGCGCGCCGTCGATCCTCGATCAAGAGCACCACCTGGCACACCGAGCGCTTCTCGCGAACCCGACCTCATGGAGGCCGCGCTCGGCGGGCTCCATTCCCGGCGGGGACTGCCCCGGGACTGCCCCGCTCCGGGGTTACGCGGCACGTGAGCACCATGGGAGAAGTACGCGCTGGCCACACGCTCGGTCGCTATGAGCTCCTCGTCCCCATCGCGCTCGGGGGCATGGCCTCGGTGTGGGCCGCTCGGACGAGCGGCCAGCTCCCGAGGATCGTCGCCGTCAAGCTGCTGCGCGCCGAGCTGAGCGACGACCCCGACTTCGAGGCGATGTTCCTGGACGAGGCCACGCTCGTCTCGCAGATCCACCACCCGAACGTCGCAGAGACCATCGATGTGGGTGAGGAGGACGGCGTCCTCTATCAGGTGATGGAGCTCATCGACGGCGAGCCGCTCAACCTGGTTCTCCGCGAGAGCAAGGCGCGCGGCGGCCTCCCGCTCCCGATCGCGCTCCGCATCGTCGGCGAGGCGGCCCTCGGCCTGCACGCGGCGCACGAGCTGCGCGGCCGCGACGGCAAGCTCGTCGGCCTCGTTCACCGCGACGTCTCGCCGCAAAACATCCTGGTCGGCTACGACGGATCGGTGAAGATCCTCGACTTCGGCGTCGCCAAGGCCGCCTCGAACCTGCAGCGAACCAAGGTCGGCCAGGTGAAGGGCAAGTACGCGTACATGTCGCCGGAGCAGGCCGGCAGCGAGCCCATCGATCGGCGCACCGACGTGTTCACGCTGGGGATCGTCTTCTATCAGCTCGTGACGGGCAAGCACCCCTTCCTCGCCGAGAACGAGCCTGCGACGGTGCGGCGCATCTGCGACAAGGCCGCGGCCGAGCCGCCGCGCACCCTCGTCCCTTCGCTCCCGGACGACGTCGGTCGCATCATCATGAAGGCGCTCGCGAAGCCGAGGGACGAGCGGTTCTCCTCGATGGCCGAGCTGCGCCGCGCCATCGAGCAGGCGTCGCTCGCGAGGCCGCTCGCCACGTCGGATGAGCTCGCCGCGCTGATGCAGCAGCTGCTCGGCCCGCGCGGCGAGCGCCGGCGCGCCGCGATCCAGGAGGCGATGCAGCTCGCGCGCGAGCGCTCGATCGACCCCGACTATCCGCCTGTCCAGCCGAGCTCGCCGGAGGCCGTCGAGCCACCCGGGCGTGCGGTCGTGGAGCGCGGCGCGAGCGTCCCGCGGAGCGCTCCGCCGCGCTCCACGACCGCGCGCGCGCGGCGCTGGCTCGTCCCCGCGGCCGCCGTCGTCCTCGTGGTCCTCGTGGCGCTGGCGGGCGCGTATCTGCTGCGATCCGCGCCCGGCAGGCGCGCGCCGCACGAGCGGGGCGGCCTGGTCGCGCCCAGGGCGGGCTCCATCAAGGCGCCGATCCTGAGGGTCGCGCACGCGGTGTCGAAGGCGCAGCGCGGTCGCGCGGCCCCCGGGTCGCGCGCCGCGCCGTGATGGGCGACGGACGGGTAGCTGACGGGCAACGGACGGGCAACTGACGGGTGGCTGACGGGTAGCTGACGGATCACCGCGCGCCGGGGCGGCGTTTCCTTGACGGTTCGGGGAACGCTTCTCAAGATGGCCGCCCTCGCATGGATCTTCGCCGCTCGCCGGAGCTCTGGCGGTTCGCCGCGCTGGTGGCGATCTTCGTCACGAGCGGCCTGGTCATCACCTACCTCGTGCTGCCGCCGCCGCCGGACGACGGTCCGAAGCCTCCGCCGGTCCTCCGCGTGGCGCAGGTGCCGGTGCCGGCGGGCGGCGACGTCGTGGCCAACGCGCTCGATCTCGTGCGCCGCTACGCGACCGGGGAGATCCGGATCGTGCTCCCCGACGGCTCCGCGCGCGCGCTCCGCCGCAACGACCTCGGCGTCGAGATCAACCGGGTCCGCCTCGCCGAGTTCGTCCGCGAGGCGCTCCGGCCGGAGAGCGCGCTCCGCCGCGCGCACGAGCGCAAGGACGAGGACGCGCCGCTCGACATCCCGATCCCGCTCCTCCTCGACTCCGAGCGGGCGATCAGCAAGCTGCTCGATCTGAAGGTCGAGCTCGACGCGCCGGCGGTCGACGCCTATGTCGATCTCGAGGCGAAGCAGCTCAGGCCCGAGAAGATCGGGTATCGGCTGGACGTCTACGGCACGCTCGCGCGGATCGACGCCGCCCTCCGCGCGGGCGAGGACACGGCGCAGGCCAGTGTCGAGACGATCGCGCCGAAGCTCGTCGCGGAGCAGCTCGGCAACGTCAAGTTCGATCAGGTGCTCGGCTACTTCGAGACGCGCTACGCGACCGGGGGGAGGTCCAAGGAGAGGACGTATAACCTCAGGCTCGCCGCCTCGAAGCTCGACGGGGTGGTCGTCATGCCGGGCGAGATCTTCGACTTCAACGAGACGGTCGGCCCGCGCGACGAGGCGCACGGGTACCGCGTCGCCCCGGTCATCGCCCAGGGGGAGCTCGTCGACGGGCTCGGCGGCGGGACCTGCCAGATCTCGGGCACGCTCCACGGCGCCGCGTTCTTCGCGGGGCTCGAGATCGTCGAGCGTTACCCGCACTCCCGCCCGAGCTACTACATCAAGCTCGGCCTCGACGCGACGGTCGTCTATCCGACGATCAACTACCGCTTCAGGAACCCGTTCGACTTCCCGATCGTGCTCCACGAGACGGTCGCGGGCGGCGTCGTGCGCGCCGAGATCCTCGGCCCCTCGCGCAAGCTCACGGTCACGTATTTTCGCCGCATCGACGAGGTCATCCCCTTCGAGGAGCTGGAGCGCCCGACGCCGAAGCTGCCTGAGGGGACACGGGTGCTCGCCCAGCGCGGCATCCCCGGCTTCCGGACGACGAGCTCGCGGGTCGTCCGCGACGGCGCCTATGGGGTGCGGGAGAAGTGGAGCGACAGCTACCCGCCGACCACGCAGATCATCCATGTCGGGAGCGGCCCGCGCGATCCGGAGGTCAAGGTGGCCGACGACAATCACCCCGAGTACGTGGCCGACGAGTACCTCGTCGTCACGCAGGGCCCGGACGTCCGCACGCCCGGCGTGACCGGCCCCGAGCCGGGCGGCGGCACCGTCGAGAGCCGCGAGCCGGGGCTCACGGGCGAGCGCGGCTGGACCGAGCGCGCAGGGATCGGCACCTTCCGCGCGAAGGGAGATGAGCGCGGGGGCGAGGACGGTCGCGCGCGCGGCGGCGAAGACGCGCCGCCCGCGGAGGGCGCCGCCATCGTGCAGGCCGCGAGCGAGCCCGCGTCCGAGAGCAAGGGGTCGAGAGAGGCGCGCGGCCAGAAGGACCCCGCGGGCGACGAGAAGGACGGCAAGAGCAAGAAGCGGCGCCAGAAGAAGGGCGACGGCGGCTGAGCGGCCGGCGTCTGCCGCGGCGGTCGGCGACCGCCGGCGTCAGCGGGTGTCCGCCTGCGCCGGCGGCGGTGTTCAGCGGACGCCGATCGCCTTGCGTGTCTCCCGGATCGTCACGCTCGCGATCTCCCGCGCGCGCACCGCGCCCTGCGCGAGCAGCGCGTCGACGCGCGCCGGGTCGGCGATGAGCTCGGCGTAGCGCCGGCGCGGCTCCTCCAGCGCGCGGTTCAGCACCTCGAACACCGCCTCTTTCGCCTCGCCCCAGCCGATGCCGCTCCGGTAGCGGCCCCGGAGCGCCTCTGTCTCCTCGGGCGTCGCGAACTCCCGGTAGAGGTGGAACAGCGGCGAGGTGTCCGGATCCTTCGGCTCGCTCGGGGGCGACGAGTCCGTCTTGTACTTGAAGATCGTCTTGCGCAGCTTCTCCGGCGGCAAGAAGAGCTGGATGGTGTTGTCGTAGCTCTTGCTCATCTTGCGGCCGTCGAGGCCCGGGATCACGGCGGTGTGGGGGTCGATGCGCGCCTCGGGCAGGACCAGGACCGGGCCGTAGATCGCGTTGAACCGCTGCGCGATGTCGCGGGCGATCTCGATGTGCTGGACCTGGTCCTTGCCCACGGGCACGACATTCGTGTTGAACAGGAGGATGTCGGCCGCCATCAGCACCGGATAACAGTAGAGGCCCATGTTGATCCCGGCGTCGAGGTCGTCGATGTCCTCGACGGTCGCGGCGCTCGACGCTCGGGACTCCATGTTCCTGGCGACAGCGGCCTTGTAGGCGTGCGCGCGGTTCATGAGCCCCTTCGCGGTGAAGCACGAGAGGATCCAGCTGAGCTCCAAGATCTCCGGGACCTCGGATTGCCGGTAAAAAATGACCTTCTCGGGGTCGAGGCCGAGCGCGAGCCACGTCGCGGCGACCTCGTGGATCATGCCGCGGAGCTTCTGCGCGTCGTGGATGACGTTGAGCGCGTGGTAGTCGGCGACGAAGTAGAGCGCGTTCGACGCGGTCCCTGCGAGCGCGAGCGCCGGCTTGATCGCCCCTACCAAGTTACCGAGGTGCGGCGTTCCGGTGGGCTTGATGCCGGTGAGGACGGTGCTTGCCATCGTTGTCGTGTTCCTCTGAGGGAGCCGATTCCGAGCTCCCGGCGGGTGATGTTAGTGCCGCATGACAGAAATCCCGCCACGGATTTCTGATCGCCACGTCGCGGCGCCGGCCGCCGGCAGGTGCGCTAGCCCTTCGGGCGCAGCGCAGCCCCGCGCGGCGCCCGGTACGGGTTTCCGTGCCTCGGCGCGGCCGCTTCCGGGGGCCAGTAGGCGTCGCACTTGCGGCAGTGCCACCGCTTCTTCAGGACGAGGAGCGGCAGCCCGAGCAGCGCGATGATGGCGAGGAGCTGAGCCGGGGTCCACTCGCGGTAAGCGTAGCGCGCCCCGCACGCCGGGCACTTCGGCCCATCGAGCTCGGCCGCCTCGTCGTCCTCGTCGAGCTCGCGATCGTCGTCGACGGGCGGCGGCCTCAGGATCTCGGCCGCCCGCTCCAGATCCGCGCTCCGCACCTGGAGCCGGATCCCGAGGGACCTGCCGATATAATGAGGCGTCAGCGTCGCCACGTGCTCATCGGCGAGGAAGGCGCGGATGCCGTGAGCGGACAGGGCCGAGCGTCCCATCTGCGCCTCGACGGACTCGCTGTACGTCGCCACCGTGACGAGCTGCTCGGAGCCCGCCGGGGCGCGGCCCCGCGGCCGATCGAAGGAGCGCACCCGGCGAGGGTAGCATCCGCCCGCGGCGCAGCGTGTACGGCCGCCGGTTTTCGTGCCACGGTGGGCGGAGGTGGACCGCGAAGCGGATCCCCCTGACCGATGTTTGCCGAGGGACCGCGCAGCGGATCCCCCACGCTGGCACCTGCGTCATGTCCGGCCGAACGCCGTCATCCCCTGCGCCTCACCCCGACGCCCCTGCTCCGCCGGCCGCCGGCCACGCCCCCGCCGGCGCGCGGCCGACCGTCGCGCTCGCGGTCTCCGGCAGCATCGCCGCCTACAAGGCCGCCGAGGTCGTGCGGCTCCTGATCCAGGGAGGCGCGCGCGTGCTCCCGATCATGACCCGCGCGGCGCAGCAGTTCCTCGGCCCGATGACGCTGAGCGGGCTCTGCGGCGAGCCGGTGCGCGACACGATGTGGGACCCGGGCTTCGCGGGCGAGCTGCACGTCGCGCTCGCCGCCGAGGCGGATCTCGTGCTCCTCGTGCCCGCGACCGCCGACCTGCTCGCCCGCCTCGCCGCCGGGCGCGCCGACGACCTCGTGACGGCGCTCGCCCTGTGCGCGAAGGGCCCGGTGCTCGCCGCGCCGGCGATGCACCCCCGCATGTGGGCTCACCCCGCGACCGCGCGGAACGTCGCCACGCTCGAGGCCGACGGGCGCGTGCAGCTCGTCGGCCCGGTCTTCGGCGAGGTCGCCTCGGGCGAGCGCGGCCTCGGGCGCATGGCCGAGCCCGCGGCCATCGCGGCCGCGGCGTTCTCGCGGCTCGCCCCGCGCGATCTCGCGGGGCTCCGCCTCGTCGTCACCGCGGGGCCCACGCTCGAGGACCTCGATCCCGTGCGCTTCCTCGGCAACCGGTCGACGGGCAAGATGGGCTTCGCCGTGGCCGAGCGGGCGGCGCTTCGCGGCGCGCAGGTCACGCTCATCGCCGGCCCCGTGTCGCTCCCCACGCCGCCCGGCGCGCGGCGCGTCGACGTGCGCGGCGCGCTCGCGATGCGCGGGGCGCTCTGGCAGGCGCTCGGCGAGGATCTGCGCGGCGCCGACGCGCTGATCATGACGGCCGCGGTGTCCGACTACCGCCCGGCCGAGCAGCACGCGACCAAGCTGAAGCGGACGCCCGATCTCGCCTCGCTCCCGCTCGTGCCGAACCCCGACCTGCTCGCCGAGGTCGGCCTCGCGCGCGCCGGCCTCGCCGGCGCCGCGCGCGACGGCGGAGCGCGGCCGCCGGTGCTCGTCGGGTTCGCCGTCGAGACCGCCTCGGACGACGGCGTGATCGCCTATGCCCGGCACAAGCTCGCGAGCAAGCGCGTCGACATGATCGTCGCCAACCACGCCGCGGACTCGTTCGGCCGGGACGACAACCGCGCCACGCTCGTGACCCGCGACGCCGCCGACGCGCTCGGCGTGTTGCCCAAGCCTGTGCTCGCCGACCGCATCCTCGATCGGGTCGTGCAGCTGTGCGCGCGATGATCCCGGGCGACGCCGACGCCGCGCCTCCCGCCGCCGCGCCCCCCGCGGCCGCGGCCCCGCCGGCTGCCCCGGGCTCGGCCCTCCCGGACCGGCCGCGCGACCCGCCGCCGACCGATCCGCGCGACCCGCCGCCGACCGATCCGCGCGAGCCGCCGCGGGCCTCGCGCCGCGAGGCCGCGCTCATCGCCGCGTCCGTCACCGCCGGCGTCGCGCTCGCGGTCTCGTTCGCGTTCCACCCCGATCGCGCGGGCTCGCCGGGCATGCTCGCGGCGCTCGGCGCGCTCTACGCCGTCCTCGCGGCGATCACCGCGGTGTGGCTCCGCCGGCGCGGCGAGCTCCGCGCCGCGCTCCGCCCGCTGTCGGGCGACCTCGCGCGCGGCGCGCTGGTCGCGGCGGCGCTCTACGGCATGGCCATGGCGGTGCAGATGGCGCTCGCCCCGCGGGGCTCGCCGCGCGAGGCGTGGCTCCTTCGCCTGTACCTCCACCTCGGCGATCCGCTGGCCGACACGCGCGTGTTCGCCGGCGCGATCGTCTTCGTCGTGGCCGCGCTCGAGGAGGTCGTCTGGCGTGGGCTCGTCATGCGCGCGCTCGAGGGGCCGTTCGGCCAGGTGACCGCCTGGCTGCTGTCGAGCGCGCTGTTCGCCGCCGCGCACCTCCCCACGCTCTTCTTGCTCGGCGATCCGGTCGCCGGGCCGAACCCGCTGCTGGTCGCGGCGGGCTTCGGCTGCTCGATCGTGTGGGGCCGCGTGGTGCACCGCACCGGCCGCTTGCCGCCGGCGATCTTCGCCCACGCGTTCTTCTCGTGGGCGATCGTGAGCTTCCCGATCTGGCGCCCGTGACGCGGGCGCCCTGCCGGGCCGGGCGTCACCCCTCGAGCTTCGCGAGCTCCTCTTCGGGCACGTCGAAGTCGGCGTAGACGTTCTGCACGTCGTCGTGGTCGTCGAGCGAGTCGACGAGGTTGAGGCAGACCTCGGCGTCGCGGCCGGCGACCTCTTTCTTGTTCTTGGGGACGTAGCCCGCGGCGCTCGACTTCACCGGGATCTTCGCGTCCTCGAGCGCCTTCACCACGGTGTCCATGACGTCGACGCTGGAGAGCACCTGCCACTCCTCGCCCTGGTCGCTGTAGTCGTCGGCGCCCGCGCCCACGGCGGTGTCCATGAGCTGGTCTTCCGTCGCCGCGTCCTTCGCGATGAGGATGATCCCCTTGCGGTCGAAGGCCCACTGCGCGGAGCCGCCGGCGCCGAGCTGCCCGTTGTTCTTCTCGAAGATCTTCCGGATCTCGGCGACGGTGCGGTTCCGGTTGTCGGTCATCGCCTCGCAGAGGAACAGCGTCCCGCCGGGGCCGGTGCCTTCGTAGAGGATCTCCTCGTAGTTGGCGCCCTCGATCTCGCCGGTGCCGCGCTGGATGGCGCGCTTGATCGTGTCGGCGGGCATCGCCTGGCCCTTGGCGTCGTTGATCGCCTTCCGGAGGCGCGGGTTGCCGTTCGGGTCGCCGCCGCCCATGCGCGAGGCGACGGTGATCTCCTTGATGAGCTTCGTGAAGAGCTTGCCGCGCTTCGCGTCGAGGGCGCCCTTCTTCCGCTTGATGGTGGCCCACTTGGAATGGCCGCTCATGCCTGTCTGCTCCGTGATGACGGGGCGCTCGCTCGCGGCGCGCGCCCAGGGGAAAGGTTCGGCGCAAGCTGGAGCACCGATCGGTCCGGGGGGAGAAGCCGCCGGGGCGCCGGGGGCGCCGAGAGAGCGTCGACCTCTCTTGGCGTCCCCGGCGCCCCGGCGGTTCGAACCGTCTGTCGCTCTAGCGGTGCGCTCGGGTGGAGGCAACTACGACGGCGCCTCGCCCCCTCCTTACCAGGAGAGCGGGCGCGGCCGAGGCCCTGAAGACCTGGGGACCGGGGTTGCTCCCCCCTGTGTTGCTACAGCGCGTAGCCGGTCTCGCCGTGCTCGGTGGCGTCGAGGCCCTCGCGCTCGTCGCTCTCGGCCACGCGCAGGCCGATCAGCTTGTCGACCAGCTTGAGCAGCAGGAAGGTCACGATCGCGGCGTACAGCCCGACGGCCACGATGCCGGCGAGCTGCGGGACCAGCTGGCCGGGGTTGCCGGCGATCACGCCGTCGCGGCCGGCCTCGTTCAGGGCCTTCTCCGCGAAGACGCCGGTGAGGATGGCGCCGAGGAGGCCGCCCACGCCGTGGACGCCGAACGCGTCGAGCGAGTCGTCGTAGCGGAGGCGCTCCTTCGAGACGACCGCCAGGTAGCAGACCGCGCCCGCGAGCAGGCCGATCACGGCCGCCGCCCAGGGCGCGACGAACCCGGCCGCCGGCGTGATGCCGACGAGCCCGGCCACGATGCCGGACGCGACGCCGAGCGCGGTCGGCTTGCCCCGCTGCGCCCACTCGACGAAGAGCCACGCCGCGCCGCCCGCCGCCGCCGCGAGGTGCGTGTCGAGCAGCGCCAGCGCCGCGAGCCCGCCCGAGGTCAGCGCGCTGCCGGCGTTGAAGCCGAACCAGCCGAACCAGAGGATGCCCGTGCCCGTCAGGGTCATCGTCAGGTTGTGCGGCACGTGCCGCTCGTGCGGGTATCCCGAGCGCTTGCCCAGCACGATCGCGCAGACCAGCGCCGAGATGCCCGCGGCGAGGTGGACGACGGTGCCGCCCGCGAAGTCGAGCGCCCCCATCTCGAAGAGCCACCCCTTCTCCGCCCACACCCAGTGGGCGACGGGATCATAGACGAGCGTGGACCACAGCAGGATGAAGACCAGGTACGCCGGGAACCGCATGCGCTCGGCGAACGCGCCCGCGATGAGCGCGGGCGTGATCACGGCGAACATCATCTGGAACGCCGCGAAGGCGAGGTGCGGCACGGTGCCCCGCTCGACCCCCGCGAGCCCGCGCAGCCCGATGTAGTCGAGCCCGCCGATGAGCCCGCCCTGCGACGTGCCGAACGAGAGCGAGTACCCGATCGCCACCCACTGCACGGAGATCACCGCGAGCGCCGCGAACGAGTGCATGAGCGTCGCGAGCACGTTCTTGCGGCGCACCATGCCGCCGTAGAACAGGGCGAGGCCCGGCGTCATGAAAAGGACGAGGGCTGTTGATGCGAGGAGCCAGGCCGTATCCCCAGTGTCGATCTTCATGGCTCGGGCGTAACGTGCCCGATGTTTCAACGAGGTTTCGGGGCCGCCGCAGGATGCATTTGGCAGGGCGTCGGGAAATTTCTAATGCCCGATCCGGCGATACCGGATACCGGATGCGATGGTTTCGTGATGCCACGTACGCCAGCCCCGGAGCGGCGAGCCGTGCTGGACGCCGCAGGTGGATCGCGGGGGTGGTGGCGGCGGGGGCGTGTGCTCCCGCCGTGTGGATCACCCAGGTTGCGGGCCGCGGATCGTCAGCACCGGGACCCTCGCCGCGCGCACGACCCGCTGCGCCACGCTGCCGAGCAGCGCCCGGGCGACCGCTCCGCGCTTGTGCGTCCCGATCACGATCATGTCGGCGCCGACCTCGTCCGCGAGGCGGCAGATCTCCTCGTCGGGGGCGCCGGCGCGCAGCACGCCCGAGAGCTCGACGTCGGCCACGGCGCGCCGGCGCTCGAGCACCTGATCGAGGCTCCGCTGCGCCGCCTCGGCGAGGCGCGCGGCGTCCTCGGCCGAGGGGATCAGGGACGAGCCTTCCGGGAAGGTGTAGACGGGCAGGCTGTACACGTGCGCGACGACGACCTTCGCCGAGAGCTTGCGGGCGAGCTCGATCGCCGTGTCGAGGGCGCGCTCGGAGGTCTCGTCGAAATCATGGGCCAGGAGGAGGGTCTTCATCTTGCTCCGCGGTGCTGGTGGGCTCGGGCGGCGCGCCGCCGTCTCTTCTGTCCTGCTTCTTTCGTAGCTCCGGAGCCGGGTCTTCGGTAGGGGGCTCGTCGCGCTCCGCGGGGGCCGGCGGCGGCTGCTTCGGCGCCGGCTTCACCCGCTTGAACAGCGCCATCTTCTTCAGCCGGCTGAGCTCCTGGAGCTCGCCGCGCTTCACCGCCGCGTTGTGGCGCTCCAGGTCCTTGCCCTTGAGCTCCCCCTCGTCGAGGAACACGTACTGGACGATCGCGGCGCGGTCGCCCGGGTAGAAATAGGCCTCTTTCCGGTTCGACACGTGCGGCCCCATCTTGCTCGTCGCGCCGACGATCGCGCCGGGGGGGATCGACTCGACCTGCTTCCTCACCCAGGCGTAGGTCGCCTCCTGCTCGGGCGTGAGCTTGCGCGCCACGCGGTGGAAGCCCCCCTTGAACGAGGCGTTCTCGACGAGGCCGCCGAATTTCCACGACACGAGCGCGCTCGCCACGAGCATCGCCGCGATCAGCGCGCGCGAGAGGCGCCGCCCGTCGAGCCCGAAGTACGCGGCCGGGGCGGAGTCCTCGGCCCGCTTGAGCGCGATCGGCGTCAGCGCGAAGGCGATGGGGAAGAGGATCGACGAGTACTGGAAGTGGATCGAGAAGACCGCGTCGCGCGAGGCGAGCAGGCAGAACAGGAGCCCATAAGCGAGCATCCATCGCCCGGGCTTGGCGAGGAAGGGCAGGAAGCAGAGGGGGACGAACAGCTGGAGCAGGAAGAGGATCTTCGGCTCCTCGAGCATGACCTTGAGGGCGAAGACGGGGTTCGTGAGGACCGAGACGACGAGGCCGCCGAGCCCGCTCCGGTTCGGCATGAGCTCTTCGTAGTAGTAGGCGAACGAGTACGCGTCCTTGCCCGACATGATGATGCCGGCCGACGTCATGAAGAACAGCTTCACGATGACGAAGTAGACGAGGCTCGTGACGATGGTCACCCAGCCGAGGCGCGTCCGGCCCGGGCGCCGGTCGAGGACGGCGTAGAGGCCGATGAAGCACATCAGGAGGGAGACGTCCTCGCGGCAGAGCAGCAGCGCGGCGAGGGTGACCCAGTACAGCCGGTCCCTGCCGGTCTCGTAGAAGTAGAGGAGCCAGACGACGAGCGGCGAGATCAGCGCGAGCGAGTGGAACTCGTACATGTTCGCGCCGTGCAGGGCCGGGTAGATGGCCCACACGGCGGCGAGCAGGAGCGCCTTGCCGCGGTGCTCGAGCTTGTCGCGCGCGAGCAGGTACACGGGGATGACGCCGGCGCCGAGCCACACGGACTGGAGCACGAGGAGGAACTCCGCCCTCGGGTAGATGAGGTAGAGCGGCGAGAGCAGGACGAGGATGGGATCGAAGTGCGCGGAGCCGTGGTAGCCGGCCCGGAGCCAGGAGCAGCCGAGCGGCCGGCCGTGGATCGACTGGTAGAAGATGTTGTCGTAGTACCCGAGGTCCGGCGTCCGCGTGTGCAGCGCGTGGTGGTTGGTGATCGCGAGCCGGGAGAAGAAGAACGCGTAGCCCGCCCACAGCGCGAGGACGCCGAGCGGCGCGAGCCACCGGCCGGCCTTGGCGAGCGGGCCGGGTCGAGCGGGCAAGTCGCCGCTGGCGGGCGAGTCGTCGAGCGTGGGCGAGAGCCGCGCGCCGCGGCCCCAGGCGTAGGCGCCTGCGCCCACCGCGGCGGCGGCGAGGGCGGCGAAGAAGATCGCGGTCTTCGGGCTGTCCTTCTCGATGTTCGGGAGCTTCAGCGCGGCGACGAGCGGGAGCGCGAGCAGGGGGACGAGGGCGCGGTTGAGGCGGCCCACCGTGCCCACCACGTCCCAGGAGCGGGTCAGGGCGCGCCCGGCCAGCATCACGAAGAAGTAGGCGAGCCCGACCCCCACGATGGCGGCGGCGGCGCCGCCGGCCATCCAGCGGCGCTCCAGCTCGGGCAGCTTGTTCGTCGAGAGCAGGACGAGGCGGCTCGGGTGGGTGAAGACCCACGCCGTCACGGCGACGCACATGCCGTAGAGGATCGGCCACGGCGCCAGGGTCAAGGCGGCGCGCGCGAGCCGCTCGAGGGTGCCGTCGAGCTTCGCGAGCGCGCTGCTCAGCCTGGTGCGGTGGGGCTCTAGCATGGGAGAGGCGGGTCCTCGGCTACTTGACCCTACCCCCCGCTGTCAAGGAACGGCAGGAATGGCGCGGGGGGCGTGGGAACGGCAGGGCGCCGCGCGCGGGCCGCGGTAGAATGGGGCCATGTCGCACTACCGGGATCACCTCGATGCGGCTCGTGCGCGCATCGAAACCCTCGAAGCCAAGCTGAAGGAGCGGGAGGCGGCGCTCGCCGCCCGGGATGCGGAGCTCGCGGAGGTCCGCGCCGAGGTCGAGCGGCTGCGCGGCGGATCGGGCGACGACGGCCCGCTCGACGGGCCGCACGGCCGGGGCGGCGGGCAGCGCGCCCTCCTGGTGGCGCTCGCGGTGTGCGGCTTCGCCACCGCGACCGGCTACGCGATGGTGCGCCCTGCGCACTGCCCGCAGCGCAGCGCTTCGTATCCCGCGTCGGTCGAGGTGCTGCCGCGCGCCCACGACGGGCACGACGGCTGGGCGGGCCGGGTCGACGCGGCGCGCCTTCGCGTGGGCAGGGCCGCGGGGGCCGCGCTCGAGCACGGCCGGGTCCGGGCGCAGCGCTGCTGGCAGCCGGACGGCCCGAGCGGCGAGGGGAGCGTGACGGTGACCTTCGCCCCGAGCGGCGAGGCCCAGGTGGAGCTGGACGGCCCGCCCTACGCCGGCACCGAGGTCGGCGAGTGCGTGGTCGACGCCTTCCGCGCCGCCGCCTCGCGGGTGCCGTCGTTCGACTGGGAGCCCATCACCCTCACGACACGCTTCTCTCTCTAGGTCCGCGTCACGCGAGCGCGTCCCTGGCTCGGTGGGAGGTCTCGCCGAGCCGCCCTCCCCGGGGGCCTTCGTGGTCGCGCAACCAGGGAAGGACTTGGGTGACGCGGTACTCGCTAGGGCGGAGCCGGGGTCGGCGGGGCAGGCGCAGTTGGCGGGGGCGCCAGCTGCCAGCTCACGAAACCGAGGGCGACGACGTTGAGGTAGATGACCGCGAAGACGAGGAGGCCGAAGCTCACGCCGTGCTCGGCGGTGAAACCGAGAGAGGGGAACACGAGGGAAAAGAAGAGCTCGCGAACACCGACGCCCGCGATCGAGATCGGCAAGAGGCCGAGGAGGTTCGCGATGGCGAGCAGGCAGGTGACGTCGAAGAGCGAGAGCGGGACGCCAAGGGCGCGCGCGATCAGGTAACCCTGCACGAAGTTGACGACGAACGTCGCCACCGTGACCGGAAGCGTGAAGAGCAACCCGCGCCCGACATGGGCCCTGAGCGCCACGAGGAAGCGGCTCGCGGCGCCAGGATCGGCGCTGTCCGCGGGCTCCTTCGCGATCTTGCGCGAGAAGGCGAGGAGGATGCGCTCGGCGAGGCCAGGGATGAGCAGCACGAGCGGGGCGAGGACCGTGAGGGCGATGCCGCCCCAGGTCAGCCAGGCCAGCTGGCCCGCGATGACCGCGCTGTAGCGGGCGACGCCGACGGCCACGAACGCGGCGAGCACGTAGAGGTCGCACAGCCGGTCCATCACGACCGTGGCCAGACCCTCCGCATAAGGAACACCCAGGTCGTGGCGCAGGTAGCGGATCCGGAGGACGTCGCCGACCCGACCCGGGGTCAACATGCCGACGTAGAGCGACGTGAGGTACGCGCTCCACGCCCGGCGCAGGGGGTAAAGGATGCCACGGGCGCGGAGCAGCGCGTCCCAGCGGACCACCTTGAGGTGGATGTTGAGGACGTTCAGCGCCGCCGCGAGCGCGAGCGGGGCGGCCGAGGCCGAGGCCACGGCGCCGAGCACCGCGTCCCGGTCGTCCATGCGCACGACCACGAGGACGAGCAGCAGCGGCCCGATCAGGCGAACGAGGGCGCGCAGGAGGGTGCGGCGCATGGAGGCGAGGCCCGCGGCGCGCTCAGCGCGGCGCCGCGAGGCGGAAGAGCCGGAGACGGGCGAGGGCCCCGGGCGCAGGGCGCCCGGACCGCGCGGCGCGGGGGGCGGAGATCACTCGATCTCCTCGCGGACGGGCAGCTCCTCGGCCTGGTGACGCTGCTGCATCTGGAAGGTGAGGAACTCGCCGATGAAGCCCATCGAGAAGAACTGGATGCCGAGGAGGATCATCAGCACGCCGAGCAGGAGCAGCGGGCGATCGCCGATCTTGTGGCCGAGGAACCAGAGGAGCGTCAGGTAGGCGTTGATGGTCACCCCGACCGCCGCGAACACGAGGCCGATGAGGCCGAAGAGGTGCATCGGCTTCTTCGAGTAGCGGGTCAGGAACATGACGCTGAGCAGGTCGAAGAAGCCGCGCAGGATGCGCTCCAGGCCGTAGCGGGAGCTGCCGTACTTGCGGGCGTGATGGCGCACCGGGATCTCCGCGACGCGGAAGCCCTGCCACGCGGCGAGCGCCGGGATGAACCGGAAGAGATCGCCGTAGATCGGGATGGTGCGCAGCACCTCGCTCCGGTACGCCTTGAAGCCGCAGTTCATGTCGTGGAGCTTCACGCCCGTGACCGAGCGGACCGTCCCGTTGAAGATGCGGGACAGGACGAGGCGGTTCTTGGGGTCGAGCCGGTTGACCTTCCAGCCGACCACGACGTCGAGCCCCTCCTCGACCTTGGCGATGAAGCTCGGCAGATCGGCCGGGTCGTCCTGGAGATCGGCGTCCATCGTGACGACGATCGCGCCCCTCGCCTTGCGGAAGCCGGCCGTCAGCGCGGTCGCCTTGCCGAAGTTCTTCCGCAGCCGGATGCCCTTCACCACCGGGTTCTCCGCGCGGATCCTGGAGATGACGGCCCAGGTGTCGTCGGTGCTGCCGTCGTCCACGAAGATGAGCTCGTAGGTGAAGCGCCCCCGCAGCGCCTGGTCCACGCGCTGCGCGAGCTCGGCCAGGCTCTCCGCCTCGTTCAGCCCCGGGACGACCACCGAGACGTGCGGCGCCGCCGAGGTGGCCGGCGCAATGGAGGGCTCCATCAGGCTCGGACGAGGGTCGAAGGCGGAGAGCCCGAACGTGACGCGGTCCTCCGGGACCTCTGTAGGGGCAGGTGTGGGGGGCTGGTCCACAATCACGGCGGCGGAGGATAGCAGATCGCCACCGGAACGCGCGGTTCCGTGCCATGGGGAGGGACGCCGTGCGCCGGCAGGGGAGCGAGGAGCGCCGCCAGGCGTGGGGGAGGGAGCGGGAAGCGCTGCCAGGGCGGGCGATCGTGGCTGCGCTGGATCCGGGCTTGCTGGGCACCACAACCGAGCATCCAGGCCGCATCGAAGGCGCGCGACGGAGAGACGAATGGCGGACGAGCGACACGACCCACCAGGCGAACCGGCGCCCCGCGGCGGCCACCCCGACGATGCACGGCTGTTCGGTCCCGAGGCCGTCGCGAAGCTGCGCGCGGCGTTCGAGGAGGTGACGTGGCTCCTCGGCCGCGGCTATCCGCTGCGCACCGCGATCCGGACCGTCGGCGACCACCACCAGCTGGCCGCCCGCCAGCGCCTCGCGCTGCAGCGCTCCGCCTGCTCGGACGCGCGATGCGCCTCGCGCCTCGCGCGGCGCGCGCCGGCGTCGTCGCTCCTGGGCGCGGAGGCGGGCATCGACGGCTTCAACCTGATCATCACCCTGGAGGTCGCCCTCTCGGGCGGCCTGCTCGTGCGCGGCCCGGAGGGGGTGCTCCGCGACCTCGCGGGGCTCCGCGGCAGCTACGCGCCGATCGCCGAGACCGACGCCGCCATCGATCGCCTCGGCGCCGCGCTGGCCGGCGCCGGCGCGGCGCGCGCGCGCTTCCTCCTCGACGCCGCCGTCCCCAGCTCGGGGAAGCTGCGCGCGCGGATCCTCGAGCGCCTCGCCGGCGCGCCCTTCGCGCTCGAGGCGACGCTCGTCCCCGATCCCGATCGCCTCCTCGCCGGGGCGGCGGGCGTGATCTCGTCCGACAGCGTCGTCCTCGACCGCTGCGCGCAGTGGATCGACCTCGCGGGCGAGATCCTGGCCGCGCGCGCCGGCGGCGCGCGTCGTCGACCTCGCCCCCGGCGGCATCGACGCCGGCCCCCGCGGAGGAACCCCCGGCCCCTGAGGGCTCGAGGCCCCGCCGCGCTACCGGGCGAGCCCGAGCTTCCTCGACTGCCACGCAACCTGGGCGGCGAGCCCCTCGCGCAGGGGCACCCGCGGCACGTAGCGGAGCGCCGCCCGCGCCGCCGCCGTGTCGGCCCAGGTGTGCCGGACGTCGCCGGCCTGCGGCTCGCCCCGCTCCACGCGCACCGGCCCCGCGAGCTCCCCGAGCAGCCGGAGCGCCTCGTTCAGGCTCACCCGCGAGCCGCCGCCGATGTTGAACACGCCGACCGCGCCGCCCTCCATCGCCTCGACGTTGGCCTGCACCACGTCGCTCACGTACGTGAAATCGCGCGTCTGCTCGCCGTCGCCGTGCACGCGGACCGTCTCGCCCTTCAGCACCGCGGCGATGAACCGGTGAAACGCCATGTCGGGGCGCTGCCCCGGTCCGTACACCGTGAAATACCGGAGCGAGATCGTGGGCAGGCCGAAGTTGCGCCGGTACAGCTCGCAGAGGTGCTCGGCGGCGAGCTTCGTCACCCCGTAGGGCGAGTGCGGTGCGGTCCGGCTGGATTCGTGCATGGGCACGTCGTCCGCGTCGCCGTACACGGAGGACGACGAGGCGTAGACGAGCTTGCGCACCCGGCCGTGGGCCCTCGCCGCCTCCAGCAGCCGCTGCGTCGCGAGCACGTTGTCGCGCAGGTAGCCCTCGAAGCTCTGCCCCCAGCTCGGGCGCACGCCGGCCTGCGCCGCCTGGTGGAAGACCACCTCGCACGCCGAGAGCAGCGGGCGCAGGTCGGCCGTCGCGAGGTCGGCCGTCGAGAGCGAAAAGCGCGGCTCGCCGAGCAGCCGGGCCAGGTTCCCTTCCTTGATCTCGCGGCCGTAGTAGTCGGTGAAGCGGTCCACCCCGAGCACCTCATGCCCGAGCTCGATCAACCGCTCCGCCAGGTGGGAGCCGATGAATCCGGCCACCCCAGTCACCAGACAACGCATCCGCCTCCCGTCCTGGTCCCGCCGCGCCGCGCGGCCCGCCGCCCTCGTCCTGCCGCCCTGCGGCCTGCCGTCCTGGTCCTGCCGCGTCGCGGCGCGGCGATGCTAGCACCTCAATCTGTCCCTTGGACCGGCACCCGCCAGGTGCGCGACCCGCGGCCCGCCGCCCGGACAGCGCTGGGAGGAAAGGGGATCGGAGCGCGAGTCAGGCGCATTTGCAAAAAGGATCACCGTTCCGATGCAACTTTCTGAATCCGGTTGCGCCCCCCCGTCCGGCGGGCGACGCTGGACCGCGCTCGGTCGCCCCTGGTTTTTTCTGTCCGAGGCGCGCGCGAGACGGGCAGAAGGTTAGCTGTCGCTTATGGGAATCGTTGTCGAGCAGCTCACGAAGCGGTTCGGTCCGAACAAGGTCGTCGACGACGTCTCGTTCGAGATCGAGAGCGGCGCCCTGGTCGCGCTGCTGGGGCCTAGCGGAGGGGGCAAGAGCACCGTCCTGCGCATCATCGCCGGGCTCGAGAGCCCCGACTCCGGCGAGGTGATCCTGAACGGCAAGAACGCCACGCACACCCGGGTGCAGGAGCGGAACATCGGCTTCGTGTTCCAGAGCTACGCCCTGTTCCGGCACATGACCGTGCGCGACAACATCGCCTTCGGCCTCACGATCCGGAAGCGGCCCCGGAAGGAGATCGCGGCCACCGTCGACGAGCTCCTCGGCCTCGTGCAGCTCGAGGGGCTCGGGGGCCGGTACCCGCACGAGCTGTCCGGCGGCCAGCGGCAGCGGGTCGCGCTGGCGCGCGCGCTCGCGCCAGGCTCGTCGCTGCTCCTGCTCGACGAGCCGTTCGGGGCGCTCGACGCCAAGGTGCGCCTCGAGCTGCGCGAGTGGATCCGCAGGCTCCACAAGGAGCGCGGGATCACGAGCGTCTTCGTGACCCACGACCAGGAAGAGGCGATGGACCTCGCCGACCGCGTCATCGTGCTGCACCAGGGGCGGGTCGAGCAGATCGGCACGCCCGAGGAGATCTACGACCGGCCGGCGACCGAGTTCGTGGCGAGCTTCGTCGGGTCGATCAACGTGCTGAAGGGCGAGGTCCGCGACGGCCAGGCCGCGCTCGGGACGCTCGCGGTGCACGCGCCCCCCGGGACGGGCGACGGCGCGAGCGTGCGCGCCTTCGTGAGGCCGCACGACATCGAGGTCCACACCCGGATCGACTCATCGCGATCGCCCGGCGCGGACGACGCCAGCGTGGCGCGCGTCGAGCGGCTGTCGCGGGTCGGATGGATGGTCAAGGCGGAGCTCCGCCTCTCCGATGGCCAGCCGCTCTCCGTCGAGCTGACCAAGGACCGCGTCGCCGAGCTCGCCCTGTCCGAGGGGGACAGGGTGCTTGTAAACCTCCGAGACGCCAAGATCTTCGTGCAAGATTACTCCATCTAGCCACCTGGCCGGCGGCTCCGTCGGGCCCGGGGGCCCCAGCACGGAGGCGGGCACGTGGGTTCAATCTTCGACAACATCGCGGCGACGATCGGGCGCACCCCCCTCGTTCGCCTGAGCTCTGCGGGCAAGGGGCTGCGTGCCGAGCTGATCGGCAAGGTCGAGAGCCGGAACCCCGGCGGCAGCGTCAAGGATCGCATCGGCCTCGCGATGATCGAGGACGCCGAGCGGCGGGGCAAGCTGACCCCCGGGAGCGTCCTCGTCGAGCCGACGAGCGGCAACACGGGCCTCGCGCTGGCGATGCTCGCCGCGGCCAAGGGCTACCGGCTGATCCTCACGATGCCCGAGTCGATGAGCCCCGAGCGGGTGGCGCTGCTCCGGGCGTTCGGGGTCGAGGTGCTGCTGACGCCCGGGTCCTTGATGGTGCAGGCCGTCGCGCGGGCGCGGCAGATCGTGGAGGAGACGCCGGGCGCGGTGATGCTCCAGCAGTTCGAGAACCCGGCGAACCCCGCCGCGCACCGGACGACGACCGCGCGCGAGATCTGGGAGGACACGGACGGGGCGGTCGACGTCGTGGTCGCCGGCGTGGGCACCGGCGGGACGATCACCGGCGTGGGCGAGGTGCTCAAGGAGAAGAAGCCGGGCGTGAAGATGATCGCGGTCGAGCCGAAGAACGCCGCCGTGCTGAGCGGCGGCCGCGTGGGGGCGCACCTCATCCAGGGCATCGGCGCGGGCTTCGTCCCGAAGATCCTCCGGCGCGATCTCATCGACGAGGTGGTGCCCGTGTCCGAGGACGAGTCCTTCGACGCCGCGCGCCGGCTCGCCAAGACCGAGGGGATCCTCGTCGGCATCTCGGGCGGGGCGGCGATGGCGGCGGCGCTCTCGATCGCGGCGCGCGACGAGATGCAGGGCAAGAAGATCGTGGTGATCCTGCCCGACGGCGGGGAGCGGTACGTCACCTCGCCGCTCTTCAAGGAGCTCGTCGGCTGCGCCCGGATGGCCGGGCCCCGCTGAGCCGCTCGCTAGGGAAGGCAGCCGCACATCGGGTCGCCCTCCCTGCAGACGCACTCGGCCTTCTTGGGCGCCGGCTGCGCCGGAGGCCGCGCGACCTTGCCCTGGAGGGCGTCCCGATCGCGCCTCGCCTGGAGGAGCTTGCGCTCGAGCTCCGCCTTCTCCGCCTCGCTCCGCACCGTCTGGTACGCGATCGCGAGCTCGCCGATCTGCCGCTCGCTCGCGGCGAGGTCGCTCTGGAGGGTCGCGAGCCGCTGCTCGTACGCGGCGCGCGCGGCCGTCTGCTCGGCGAGCGTCTGCTCCGCCTCCGGCTTGATCTTGCCGAAGTAGACGCCGAGCGTCGCGGCGAGCGCGACGACGAAGAGCGCGCTCCCGCCCGCGATGAGCCGCTGGAGGCGCCGCTTCTGGGCGTCGCCCGCGAGGGCCGCGAGCCTCCGCTCGTGCTCTCGCTGCTTCTCCAGGGCCTCGACGCGGGCGCGCTGCTCGGCCTCGACGCGGGCCTTCTCGACGGCGGCGGCGCGGATCCCCTCGATCCGCGCCGCCTCCTCGCGCGCGCGCTCCTCCTCGCGGCGGGCCCGCTCCTCCTCGGCCCGGAGGCGCGCCTCCTGCTCCGCCAGGGCGCGCCGCTCGAGCGCCCGCCGCGCCTCCTGCTCCGCGAGCGCGCGCCGGCGCGCGGCCTCCTCTTCTTCGCGCACCCGCTGCTTCTCGAGGCTCATGAGCTGCTTGAGCGAGAAAAGAACAGAGCTCTCCTGGATCTCGGCCATGACGGATCGACCTCCTTGCCCGCGCCGGGGTGCGCGGCGCACGGCGCGCGCCGGGGAGCGCGCCGCCGGCGGATGGAGTCCACCCTCCGGCATCGCTCCTCGCGCGCGGTGCGCTCGCGGTTCGCAACGTTCGACCGAGCGAGGAGACAGAAGCTTGGATGGCTCAGGGGCCGAACGGGACGGCGCCGGGGAGGCGCCGCGGAGCATGGAAAGGAGGGCGGCGCGGCGGCGCGATCACTCGATGCGGACGGCGACGAGGACCTTCATCCAGACGCCCTCGGGCGGGATCGTCTTCGTCAGATCGACCTCGCCGAACCATTCGACGTGCACCGTGTAACCGCCGTTCTCTTCGTCCGCATAGAAGAATTTCCGGATGTCGTCGTGATACTTGCGATCCAGCGGGACGATGCGCTCCCCGGCGGGCATCGGCGCCTTCTTGGCGATCAAGGTCGAGACGCCGTCGACGACGGCCTCGGCCGTGATGCTCTTGATGAACGTCAGGTCGGGCACGTTGTCGTCGCGCGCCTCGAGCCGGATGTACATGAGCTCGGCGCCGTCGACGGAATTCGGGTCCTGCGAGACGGAGACCTCGCTCCATCCGGAGAATTTCGACTGCGAGGTCGGCTTGACGAGGAACTTGGTCTCGGCCTCATGCTCGCCGACCACCGAGGCGCAGGCGCTCGCGCCGAGCGCCAGAGCCGCGGTGAGCGCCGCGCCGGCGCGCGCGGAGAGACAGAGCGAGGCGACTGCACGGCGACAGGTCCGGATAAGCATGCTCATTCATGAAACATAGCATGGCAGCCTCCATCGCGGCCGCGCGCCACGGCCCCGATCGACGCCCGGCGCGCGGCCGGCTATGGTCGTGGCCCGAGGGCGACCGGATGGCGGCGGAATCAGGCGCGGGTATTGACGGAGCGCAGGGATCGGGCCCTGCCTCCTTCGAGGCGAGGCTCGAGCTCGCGCAGCAGACGAGCGCGCGGCTGCGCGAGGCGATCGGGCAGGCCGTGGTCGGCCAGGGCGACGTCATCGAGCAGACGCTCTGGGGGATCATCGCGGGCGGACACGTCCTCCTCGAAGGGGCGCCCGGGCTGGGCAAGACGCTCCTCGTCCGGACCATCGCCGGCTGCCTCGATCTCAGGTTCTCCCGCATCCAGTTCACCCCGGATCTCATGCCGAGCGACGTGACCGGGACGAACGTGCTCGTCGCGGCCGAAGACGGCTCGCGCCGCTTCTCGCTGCACAAGGGGCCGATCTTCGGGCAGGTGATCCTCGCCGACGAGATCAACCGGGCCACGCCGAAGACGCAGAGCGCGCTGCTCGAGGCGATGCAGGAGCACGCGTGCACCATCGCGGGCACGCGGCACGCCATGGAGGAGCCGTTCTTCGTGCTCGCCACCGAGAACCCGATCGAGATGGAGGGGACGTACCCGCTGCCGGAGGCGCAGCTCGATCGGTTCCTGCTCAAGGTGCTCGTGCCGAGCCCGACCGAGGACGAGCTGACCGAGATCCTCGCCCGGACCACGGGCCACGATCGCGGCCCGCCGCCGCGGGTGCTCACCCGCGACGACGTGCTCTCGCTGCGCTCGCTCTGCCGCGACGTCGCGGTCGCCGAGCCCGTGATGCGGTACGCGTCGCGGCTGACGCGGGCGAGCGACCCGGCCGCCGAGGGGGCGCCGGACATCGTGCGGAGGGCGCTCCGGTTCGGCGCGGGCGTGCGCGGCGCGCAGTCGCTCGTGCTGGCCGCGAAGGCGGTGGCGCTCCTCCAGGGCAGGGCGCACGTCGCGTTCGCCGACGTGCAGCGGGTCGCGAAGCCGGTGCTCCGCCACCGCATGATCCGGTCCTTCGAGGGCGAGGCGGAAGGGATCACGACGGATCAGGTGATCGCCGCGCTCCTCGCCGCGATCGAGCCGCGGCCCGAGCCCGTGGCGCAGGCGATCCGGCGATGAGGCGCGGCGACGAGGCGCGGGGGCGGGCGCTCCGGCGCGCGACGCCGGTGTTCGGCGCGAGCGGCGCGGCCGGCGCGGCGTGGCTCGCGGCGGTCCTCGCGGCGGGGCCCGCGTCCGGGCAGGCGCCGCCCGCGCCGAGCGCGCCGGAGCTCGTCGTCGACGCGGCGCCGGTGTTCGGGACGAGCGGCGCGATCCCCTGGGGGTGGAACCAGGTCGTCGTTCGCATCCAGAACCGCGGCGGCAGGGCGGCGAGGGGCGAGGTCGAGGTCGAGTCGAAGCGCTACGCCGAGCAGCGCGTCTTCGTCGCGTCGGCGCCGTACACGGTCGGGGCGGGCGCGTCGGTCAACGTGCGCGTGCCGGTGCAGGTGGCGCCCTTCGGCGACGTGCAGGTGCGCGCGCTCGACGAGGACGGCGCGACCGTGTCCTCGCACGCGCTCTCGTCGACCTCGCAGCGCGCGGTGGTGCTCTTCGACGTCAGCGAGACGTCGCTCCTCCGCGCGGGCCTGCACGAGGCGCCGGTCGCGCCGCTGTACATGCCGACCGGCCGCGGGCCCGGGTCGTCGCCGGCCGCCGTCCTGTGGGTCGGGCAGCCGCGCTACGACGGCGCGACCGGCGATCCGCTGCTGCCCGATCGGGCGGCCCTGTACAGCGCGGCGGACGCGGTGCTCATGCGCACCGACACCCTCTCGAGGTTGAACGGCGCGGAGCTCGACGCGCTCGCGGGCTACGTGCTCTCCGGCGGCACGCTGGCGCTGTCGGTCGCGCGCCCCGAGGATCTGCGGCACCCGACGCTCGCGGCGCTCGTCGGCGGCGAGGTCTCGAGGGCGGGCGTCGCGCCGCCCACCCTCGAGGAGATCGTGCCGCCCGGCGCGCCGAGCGGCCTCGGCAAGCCGGACGGCGCGCTCCTGCCCGCGCCGAGCGCGAGCCCGGCGGTGGCCGAGGCGCTCTCCGGCTGGTCGGGCGGGAACCTGCGGGCGAGCCCGTACGGCAGCTCGGCGTTCTACGGCCTCGGCGAGGTCCACGTGCTCGCGTTCGACCCCACGCGGCAGCCCGCGGCCGGCGACCCGTGGGTGAAGATCCGGGTGGCCGATCTCGCGCGCCGCGCCTACGACCGCCGCTCCACGGTCGCGTTCCGCCCGGGCGAGGAGGCGATGGGCCTCGAGCTGGATCCGGTGCGGCGCGAGCTCGATCCGAACGAGAGCGGGCGCTGGGCGATCGGGGTCTCGGCGCTCCTGCTGTGCATCTACGCGACGCTCGCCGGCCCGATCAACTTCGCGCGCGCGGCGCGGCAGGGGAGGCCGCTCCGCGCGCTCCGCCACCTGCCGGTGTACGCGGCGGTGGCGTTCGCGGCGATCGTCGGCGTGGGCCTGCTCGCGAAGGGGGTGCGCGGTCGCGCGCGGCACCTCACGCTGATCGAGGCGGGGGCCGGCATGACGAAGGGGGCGGTGCGCCGGTTCCGCGGCTTCTTCGTCGCCAGCGCGGAGGAGCTCACCGTCCGCACGACGGACGCGAGCAGCGTCATCAGCACGGCGGTGCTCGCCGAGCTGTCGGAGCGGCGCGACCGGCTCCTCGTGGACCGCGACGGCGCGCGGCTGACGAAGGTCGCCGCGCTCCCGTGGCAGACGGTGATCGTGCGCGAGGACGGCGTCGCGCCGCTCGGGGACGGCATCGCGATCGTCGCCGAGCCGAGCGGCGACGTGGTCGTGAGCAACCGGAGCGGCCGCGATCTCCGGGGCGGCGTCCTGTGGCTCCCGGAGGGCGCGGCCCGCTACTTCGCCCGCATCCGGGACGGGGAGAGGGTCTCGTCGCGCGCGGGGGTCGATCTCGCGGCGCGGGCCGAGGGGCAGGGCTGGCTCTCCCACGTGAGCTTCGGGCGGCGGGTCGGCGGCATCGACGTCCACGACCTCGGCGGGAGCCTGCTCTCGCCCCTGCTCGAGCCCGACGCGCCGGGGCTCGGCGCCGCGTGGCTCGCGCTCGAGGAGGCGGCCGGCGGCGCGGTCGACTGGTTCCCCGCCGGCGTGCCCGTCCTGCTCGGGCAGCTCGACGGCGGCGAGGGGCGCGCGAGCGACTCCGGGCTGCGGATCGAGAGCGACCGCGCGCTCGTGCGGATCGTCGGCTACGGAGGTCGGCCGTGAGCGACGTGTCCGGCGGCGCCCCGCCCCCCGCGGCGCGGATCGAGCGGCCCGCGCCGACGATCCGGGTCCGCCACCTCTCGCACCGCTTCGGCTCGCTGGACGTGCTCCGGGACGTCACCTTCGACGTCGGCCCCGGCGAGATCTTCGGCTTCATCGGGCCGAACGGCGCGGGCAAGACGACGACGATCCGGGTCATGGCGACGCTGCTCGAGCCGATGGCGGGGCGGGTCGAGATCGACGGCGTCGACGTCACGATCGATCCGGCGGCGGTGCGCCGCAGCATCGGGTACATGCCGGATCACGCGGGCGTCTACGACCGGATCACCGTGCGCGAGTACCTCGAGTTCTTCGCGGATGCGTTCCGCGTGCCGTCGCTCGACGTGGTCGACGCGGTCCTGGAGCTGACCGATCTCGGCAAGATCCAGGACCGGATCGTGGCCACGATGTCGAAGGGCATGAAGCAGCGCCTCCAGCTCGGGAGGATCCTGCTGCACGATCCCAAGGTCCTCATCCTGGACGAGCCGGCGAGCGATCTCGATCCGCGCGCGCGCATCGAGATCCGCGACCTCTTGCTCGAGCTCCGGAGCCTGGGGAAGACGATCTTCCTCTCCTCGCACATCCTCACGGAGCTCTCCGACGTGTGCACGTCGATCGGCATCCTCGAGAAGGGCCGCCTCGTCGTCGCCGGGCCGATCGGCGAGATCGCCGCGCGCCTCGAGGCGCTGCGGGCCGCGCAGGCGCACGGGCACGCGCCGGGCCACGCCGCCGCGCCGGGCGCGTACCCGGCGCCTTCGCCTCACGCGCCGCCGCCCGGCTCCGGCGCGCCCTCGCCTCCCGGGGCGCCGGGGGATCCTGCCGCCGTCGAGCCTCGGCAGGCCGCCGGTCCGCCGCCCGGGTACGGCCCGCACCCGCCCCACGCCGGGCCTGGGCAGGCGGCGGCCTACCCGGGGCTGTCGCCGCTCTCCCGGCGCAAGGTCAAGGTGCGGGTCCTCGGCGATCCCGAGGGCGCGGCCTTCCTGCTCCGGGGCGGCCCCGGGATCACCGACATCGAGATCGTCGCGGGCGCCGTGCACGTCGGCTACGTGGGCAACGACGTGAAGATCGCCGAGATCGTGCAGCACCTCGTGCGGAGCGGCGTCGGCGTCATCGGGGTCGAGCCGGAGCGCAACGAGCTCGAGAGGATCTTCCTCGAGGTCACGCAAGGAGAGGTGCAGTGAGCGCGCAGACTGGCACATCGCCGCCCGCCGGCCCGGCGTCGCAGCGGCTCGTCGATCGGGCGCGCCGCCGCGTGGGCCGCCTCCTCGGCGAGCCGAACCCGATCTGGATCCGCGAGCTCAAGCAGGCCGCGCGGCTCGCCCGCACGCCGATCATCCTCCTCGTGCTCGCCGTGCTGATGACGCTGCTCATCTCGTCGATCGGCGGCATGGTGTCGAGGGACATGGCGCCCGCGAAGGCGGGCGTGATCCTGTTCCAGGTCTTCTTCTCGCTCGCGTACTTCGTGGTGGCGCTGGTCGGGCCGGCGGTCGCCGCGAACAGCATCGCCTCGGAGCGCGAGGGCCGCACCTGGGAGGCGGTGCTGCTGACGGGCATCCCGCCCGGCGAGATCGCGCGCGGCAAGTTCCTCGCCGCCTACACGTCGATCTCCATGTACGTGGTGATGCTCGCGCCGGTCGGGGCGCTGCCGTTCCTGTTCGGCGGGATCACCGCGATGGAGGTGGTGATCGCCTTCCTGTTCCTCTTCCTGATCGCGCTGCTCAGCGTCGCGTTCGGGCTCGCGATCAGCTCGAAGATGGCGAGCCTCCGCGGGGCGATCCTCGTCACGCTGCTGCTCGCGTTCCCCCTGTCGATCGGCCTGTTCTCGGCGGGCGGGGCGGGGCTCTCGTACGCGGCCCACCTGGCCTGGCCGGAGGTGCCCGAGGGCCCGCCGATCTGGCTCCCGGTCGCGTACCAGCGCGCCCCGCTCGGCCTCGATTACGTGCTCTTCCTGGTCCTCCTGCCGATCGCGGCGATCGTCGTCCCCGCGTGGTTCCTCTACCAGGTGACCGTCGCGAACCTCACGAGCGAGAGCGACGATCGCTCCTCCGGCCTGAAGACGTGGTTCGCGGTCTCTACGCCGGTGGTCGCCGCCGCCGTCGCGGTGCCGGCGTTCTCGGTGGATCCTTCGGATCGCCTGGCGGCGATCCTCGCGGGCCTGTGCGCGATGCTCTCGTTTTTGACCTTCTGCGTGTTCCTCTTCGCCGGCGATCCGGTCGGCCCGTCGCGGCGGGTCGAGGTGCACTGGGCCCGGAGCGGCGCCGGCCGGCTGCGTCGCTTCTTCGGCCCCGGCGTGACCCGCTCGGCGTACCTCCTGCTCGCGGCCGGCGTCCCCGCCGTCCTCTTGCTCTGGGCCGCCGGCCACCGCCTGCTCCAGGGCGCGTCCGTCGGGACGCCGGAGGTCCAGGCGCGGCAGCTCCAGTACTTCGCCGTCTACGCGCTCGCCTTCTATGGGTTCCTGGTCGGGCTCGGCGCCTTTCTTCGCGCGCGGATCGCCGCGCCGATGGTGGCGCGGGTGCTGCTCCTGACGCTCCTCTTCTCGATCGCGGTCGGCCCGTGGATCGTCGCGGCCATCGCCGGCCTCATCACGGAGTTCAGCACCAGCGAGCGCGCCCTCCTCGTCGCGGCCCCCTCGCCGTTCTACGCCTTCGCGATGCTCTCCAAGGCGACGCAGGGCGATCCGGGGCCCGTCGTGGTCGCGGGGCACGCGGCGGCTGCGGCCTGGGTCGTCGCCGGGGTCGGCCTGCTCGCCGCGGCGCGCGCGCGCTGCGCTGCCCTCATCGCGCAGCGCGACGCGGCGCTCGCGGTGACGGACGCGCTCCTCGCCCAGGAAGACGAGGCGGCGCGCGCGGCCGAACCGGCGGCCCCGCCACATGCGGCCGCGCCGGAGCGCGCCGAGCCAGGGAGCGCCGCGGGCACCCTCGCGTGAGCGCGGCGCTGCGCGTTCTTAAATCGCACGCGTTCACATCGCTGCATGGAAATTTGGATCGTCTCGCGGGAATGCTGCACGATGCGCCTGCGCGCGGATCTGTCGAAATCTTGAGCGCTCCGGGAGGGCGTGTGAAAAGAGCGCTCGCGCTCGAGGTCCGGGAGCGAGAGGGGATCTCGATCCTCGCGTCGCGTGACGACGGCGGCACGACCTCGACCCGCGGGGGATGGCTTTGCCTTCGCACGAAGACTGCCGGTGCTCGGCGCCCGAGCTGAGCGATACGCTGCTGTACGGAACGCCGTACCGGCCGGTGCGCCGGCTCGGGCGAGGCGGGATGGGCGAGGTGATCGAGGCCGCGCACGTGGGCCTCGACAAGCCCGTGGTGGTGAAGCTCCTGCACCGCGATCTCAACCGCGAGCCGCGGCTCGTGGAGCGGATGCGCGTCGAGGCGCAGTCGCTGGCGCGGCTCGCCCATCCCAACCTGGTGATGGTCACCGATTTCGGGCGGACGGCCGAGGGGCGGACGTTCCTCGTGATGGAGCGGCTCTACGGCCGGACGATGCGCGAGGAGCTCGCCGCGCGCGGGGCGCTGCCGCCGCTGGAGGCGCTCGACCTCGTGACGCAGACGCTCGCTGGCCTCGCGGCGGCGCACGGCGCGGGCATCGTCCACCGCGACGTGAAGCTCGAGAACCTCTTCGTGTGCGACGCGGACGCGCAGGGGCGACGCGTGGTGAAGGTGCTGGATTTCGGCATCGCCAAGGTGATCGCTCCGCGCGGCGACGGCCGCGCGCCGGCGCCGTCGCTCTATCAGACCGAGGAGGGGGTGCTCGTCGGCACGCCGCGCTATCTCTCGCCCGAGCAGGCCTCCGGGCTCGCCGTCGACGCCCGCACCGACGTGTATGCGGCCGGCGTGGTGCTCTACACGCTGCTCGCTGGCCGCGACCCGTTCGAGCACGTGAAGCGCGTTCATGAGCTCGTGCGCGCCCACGCCAGCGAGGTGCCTGCGCCGCCGTCCTGCTACGCGCCGCGGCCGGTGCCGCCGGAGCTCGACCGCGCGGTCATGAGGGCGCTCGAGAAGCGCCCGGAGCTCCGCTTCCCGGATGCCGCGGCGTTCGCGGGCGAGCTGTCGCGCATCGCCGCGGCGCTCTCGGGAGGGGCGACGGCGGCTCCGCCGCCGCCGACGGGGTCGTGCTGGCAGAGCACGGCGCCGCTGACGGTGCCGCCGGTCCGCGCGCTGGTCGGACCGACGTTGAGCGCGACGGTGGAGGAGTTCGGCCTCACGGCGCCCGGCGGGGCGGCGCAGCCCGCCTCGGGCCCTGCGCTGCCGCGCGGGCTGGAGCCGCGGGGGGGCGGGGCGAGGCGCGCGCGACGGCGGCCGGCGCGCGCGGAGGCCAGCGTGGCGGCGATGGCGATGCTGGTGGTGAGCGTGGTGCTGTTCGGCTTCGCGGTGGCGCTGCTGGTGAGCGTCGTGGGCTGACGGGCGGCCGCGACATCGTCGCCGCGGTCGCCATGAGCCGCACCCGGGGCAACGAAACCGCTACCATGCGTGGGTGGAATGGACGGGCAGCGCTGGCGCTGGCGGGGGCTCAACCTGGGTGGCGGGGCGGCTCAACCTGGGTCGGGGGCTCAACCTGGGTCGGGGGCTCAACCTGGGTCGGGGGCTCAACCTGGGTCGGGGGCTCAACCTGGGTGGCGGGGCGGCTCAACCTGGGTCGGGGGCTCAACCTGGGTCGGGGGCTCAACCTGGGTGGGGGACTCAACCTGGGTGGGCCCAACCCGGGGGCGGCTCAACCTCGGTCGGCCGGGGGACAGGTGCCAGGTGCAGGGTGGATGCAATAAATCAAAGCTGCGGCATCACAGCAGACACGACAGCGTAGCCATGGACAGCGCCCGCAAGTTCAAGGAAGGCAGCAAAAAGATGGCCAGCGTCAACGTCGCGCCCGGCCGACCCGCAGGGCCGCGCGTCGCCCGAGGGCACGGTCCGGAGCACCGCCGCGCGCGGCCATCGAGCGGCTCCGTCACGCCCGTGACGGCAGCGGCTACCGATCCCGGTGCATCCCTGGACGCCGTCGTTGTATCGCTGCGGAGGGGTCGTGATGCTTGGGTGCGTGGTGGCGACGGCTGGGTGGGTTATCTTCGGGGCTATGCCGTGGCCCTGCCCCCGAGCGAGCTCCGAGGTGTCGCGCGCCGGCCAGCGCACGTTCGACGCTGGCCCACGGCGCACCCGCGCCCGCCGGAGCGCTGCCGCGGCGCCCGGCGCGCCGTCTGCAGAGCAGCGGTCGAGGCCGATCGCCTCGGGAGCACGCCCATGACAACGCGGAGCCTTGGACCGGGTGCTCGATGCGCTGCTGCCCACGCCGGGCAGCAGCGCGCCTTTTGCGCGTGGCGAGAGGGGCAGGCATGACCAACAGGAACGCGAACAAAAGCTCGCCAGGGCAGCCGGCGGGTCAAGGCGCTGCGGGCGACGCCGCGCCGCAGCCGCAGCAGCCGCCGCGCGGGTACGACGCGCCCAGCTTCGCACCGCAGGAGCACCCGTCGCTGGCGCAGCAGCGGGCGCATTCCCA
Source organism: Sorangium sp. So ce134 (assembly GCA_051525975.1). Taxonomy (GTDB): domain Bacteria; phylum Myxococcota_A; class Polyangia; order Polyangiales; family Polyangiaceae; genus Sorangium. Next base: position 12,697,746 of record CP150314.1, on the reverse strand, counting down.
GGATCCGCGCCGCAGGCCCGACGAGGCCGCGCCCGCCCCCGCGGCGCCGCCCGTCGAGCGGATGATGCAGTGGGGCGAGCCCAGACCACGGCGCCGGCAGGATCGCGAGGCGGGGCCCAGCGACAAGCAGGTGTACGTGCCCCCGGTCACCCTGCCCCCGAACCGGGAGCACCAGGCGATGGACCTGCAGAAGATCCAGGTCGCGCCGTCGCTGCTGAAGGGCGTCGACGAACGGAACCGCCCGACGATGCGCCGGATCCCCGTGCACGGCATGCCTGGCCCCCCGCAGGCGGCTCCCGAGGGGCCGGGCAGCGCGCGCCCCGGCGTGCGCACGGCCCGCGTCGGCGTGGGCAGCGGCGTCTGGCCGCCGCCCGACGAGCCGACCCGCAAGCAGCGCCTGCCCGCGGTGTCCGCTCCCCAGCCCGCCGGCGTCCCTCGAGCGGGTCTGCCCGAGACCGCGGCGCGCCCCGACGCCGCCGTCGCCGCCGCGGCCTCCGCGGCAGCGCTCGCGGCGCGCCGCCGCGCGGCCCCGCTGGGCCTGTTCGCGCTGCTCGTGTTCCTGGGCAGCGCGACCGTCGCGGGCTTCTGGGTGCTGTGGCGCGCCGCCAATCCTCCGGTCCCGCAAGACGCCCCGACCGCGGGGGACGCCCGCGCCCCGGCCCCCGAGCCCGGCCCCGCGTCGCCCACCCCGAGCGCGGCGCCCGAGCAGACGCCGCCGGCGCCGCCTTCGGTGGCGGCCGTCGAACCGTCGCTCCCCACCGCGGAGCCGCCGGCCTCCGCCGCGTCGGACGCGCCGCCGCCGCGGCCGACCGCGGAGCCGAGCTCACCGCCTGCATCTTCCGGGGCGGTGGCCGCCCGCCCGTCCCCGGTGCGCTCTGGGGGGCAGGCGAAGCGCCCTCCCAGGCCTGCTGCCACGCCGGAAGACGTCTACGAATCGTCCTCCGTGAGCCCTCCGCTCCCCCCACCGGTCCTGCCGTCCGCGCCCTCTGCGTTGCCCACGACGCCCCCGGGGACGACCGCGCCCCCGCGTCCGTTCCCCTGAGGCATCGCCTTCTCCGGATTGCACTCCCCGGCAGCCACCATGCGAAAGCCATTCTTGAAACACGCGCCCCTGTTCCTTCTGTGTTCGACGGTCGCCCTGGCGCCGAGCGCCGCGAGCGCGGCCGGCAAAGCGCGGCTCATGCCCACCTCTCCGGCCGACGCGCCGGCTGCGACCTCGATCGAGGGCGAGCGCGCCGCGCAGCTCTACCGGGAGGGGAACCGGTTCTACGACGAGGCGCGGTTCGTCGAGGCCGAGGCGCGCTATCAGGCGGCGTGGGACCTCCAGCAGAGCTTCGACGTCGCCGGCAACCTCGGGAACGTCGAGCTCGAGGTGAACCAGCCCCGCGAGGCGGCCGAGCACCTCCTGTACGCGCTCAACACGTTCCCCCTCGGCGAGAGGGAGGAGAAGAAGCGCTTCCTGCAGGAGCGGCTCGCCGAGGCCAAGGCGCAGGTCGGCACGCTCCGCATCAGCGTGAACGTCGACGACGCCGAGGTGCTCATCGACGGCAAGCTCATCGGGCATTCGCCCCTCGATGCCCAGGTGTTCGTCGATCCTGGCAAGCGCACCATCGAGGCGCGCCGCTCCGGCGCCCGGACGTCGACGTCGCTGCTCGTGGCGAGGGGCTCGGACCAGAGCATCGCCTTGAGCCTCGACGCCGGCTCGAACATCCCGCTGGTGGTGGCCGGCGGAGCGGTCGGGCTGCTCGGGGTCGCCTCGGGCGTGACCTTCGCGATCCTCTCCACCGCGAAGGGCAAGTCCGCCGCGGCGGAGCCGTTCGGCAGCGCGCGGCGCGTCGATCTGCGCGACAGCCAGACCACGCTCGCCAACATCTCCTTGTGGAGCTTCATCGGCGGCGGGGTGGTGCTCGCCGGGACCGCCGTGTACGCGCTCACCACGTCGAGCCGCACGCCGCCGGCCCCGCAGACGGGGCTCACCCGCTTCCACGCCGCGCCCCTCGTGACCGCCGACGCGAAGGGCTTGCTGGTCGGCGCGAGCTTCTGATCCCGCCGCCAGGCGCCCGGCCCGTCCGGCTCCTGCGCCGCCGCTCGGCCGTCTCCGCGGGCGGCGGTGGCTCGGCTCGCCGCGGCGCTCCGCGCCCGCGCCCGCCATCGGCTTCGCTGTCCGGCCCGGAGCGCGGAGCGCGCGCCGCGCGCCTCCCCGGGCTCACCGCGGTTGAAAGTAGCGGCCGACCTGCTCGCGGTACTCTTCCGGGACATCGCTGCGCTCGACGCCGCCGATCTCCTGCGGACCCACGACGCCGAGCGCGCCCTCGCCCTGCACGTTGGCGGTGTCTCCGGCGCGCCCCGCCGTCCGCCCCATCACGACGCCCGGCATCGGCCTGCCCGGATTGACCCTCGTGTCGGCGCGCGAGCGCAGCTCGCCCCCCGCGATCGCGCCGGTCTGCCCCTCGTGGCTGCCCGGCCCGCCCCCCTCCGAGTGGCCTGGCTGCCCCGGCCCCTGCCCTTGCTTGCCTGCGCCGCCCGCCTGCGCGCCCTGGCCGCGCTCTCCGCCGGAGCCCGGGTTGCCCGATCCACCGGCGACCGGCGCCGGGAGCGGCGCCCCCCCGAGCTGCCCCTCGGCCTCGCCGGCCCCGCGCTGCGCATCGTCGAGCGCGCGCTGGCGCTCCGATTCCTCGCTGCTCGGGCCTCCCTCCTGGGCCATCCGGCGCAGCTGCTCCTCGAGCTGCCGCTGGCCCTCGGGCGTCTCCAGCTGCCGCGCGAGCTCGCGCAGCTGCTCCTCCGACGCGGGCTCCCCCGGCGCGCCCTCGGGCGACCGCGCCGCCCGCTGCTTCAACCGCTCGGCGAGCCGCTTGCGCTCCTCCGCGCTCAGGCCCTCGAGCGCCTTCTCGAGGCTGTCGGCGAGCCGCCGCGCGTCCTTGCCGCTCCCGGTCCGACCGAGCTCGCCGAGCGCCTCGCGCCCCTCGTCGCCGAGCGCCTCGCCGAGCGCCTCGGCGAGCTCCCTCAGCCTGTCGGCCTGCTCGCCGCGCCGATCCAGCAGCTCGCGCTGCTCCTCGAGCGCCTTCGCCACGCCGGGGGCGCCGGCCCGCTTCGCGGCCTCGGCGGCCTCCTCGAGCGTCTTCCGGGCCCGCTCGCGGTCGGTCTTCTCGACCTTGTTCGCGAGCCGCTCCATCTCCTCGTCGAACGCCACGAGGTCGCGGTCGCCGAGCGCCTTCGCCGCCCGCTTCAGCTGCGGGTCCTCCCCGAGCTTGCCGAGCGCCGACTCCATCCCGTGGCGCTGCTCGCCCTCGCCGAGCGACAGCCGCTCGGCCGTGATCGCGTCGCGGAGCCTGCCGACGTCGGCCTGCGCTTCGCGGCGCTCGACGCCGCTCCTCAGCTTCTCGCGGAGCCGCTTCGCGTCGTCCGCGAGCCGCTTCAGGCGCTCGCGCTGCGCCGCGTCCCGAGCGTCGACCTCGGCCAGCTGGATCACCCGTTCCAGCCCGGCGATCTCGGCGAGGCGCACCTGTTCGGCCCCGGGCGGGGGCGCCGCGCTGGCAGGGGCGGGCGGCAGCGGAAGCCAGCTGAGGTAGCCGATGGCCGCCGCCGCGAGCGGCGCTCCGGCATGCCACGGTCGCCACAGCGGCGCGCGGACCTCGCGGGCGGTCGCCCGGTCGAGCGCCGCCGCGGCGTGCGAGAACACCACCTCGTGGGCCGCCGGCGCGCCAACGCGGGGCGCGCCGGCGCCCGCGCGCTCGGCCGCCGCGAGCTCCACGGCCGTGGAGACCGACTCGGAGGCGCCGAGCTTGCCGTCGAGGAACAGCGCGACGTCCGGATCCGACCACCGCCGCCGCCGCGCCGCCGCCGCGCCGGCCGCCGCGCCGAGCAGGCCGCCCCCCGCCATCCAGGGGCGCAGCGCGCCGTGCCGCGCCTGCCAGGCGGCCGCCGCGCCCGCCGCGCCGAGCATCAGCCCCGCGGCGGCGCCGGTGAGGATCAGCTCCAGCGCGAGCCGCCGCCGGACGCGGCGAGACCAGCGAGCGAACGCGGCGCTGAACCGTCGCCGGGGGGGCGCATCCACCATGGTTCGATGTTTACCCGTGGGCAGACGCGCCGGCCAGCGCTGCCTCGGGCGCACCCAACGCCTCGCCGCGGCGCGCCGGCCGGGCCCCGCGCCGGGCCCGAGCGCCTCGCGCGCTCCCGGGAGCGATCCGGCGGAGCGGTCGCCGGCGCCGCGGCGTGCCGCGGAGGGCGCTCTCCTCGGAGCGCATCGCGGTCACGTCCGCTCACCGGACCATGCACCATTTCAAGTGAAATGACGCGCGCTCGAGGCGCGCCGCCATACCGTCCTGGGCGCTGTCGAGCAGGCTCAAATCGCACCCGGCGAAAGAGAACTTGCATTCGTGCGACCCCTGCTGCGACGTCCTGAGCGTGGCCGGACAAGAGCCATAAAAAAGCTCATCGTCGACGTACATTCGCATGTTCACGACAGCGGCGTCGCCGCCCTCGCGCTCGCTGCCGAGCAGGTGGAGATCGAGGTAGTAGAAGCCCCTCCTGCCCTTCGAGCGATCGACCAGCTCCAGATTGGTTTCGCCATTGAGGAGGGAGCAGTCAACGTCCCAGCTGTCGTCGAGTCTGGGGACAGGCAGCTTGCCGTCATCCCCGGTGTCGAGCACCAGCTCCTGCCCGTTCACGGTCATGATCGCCTTGCCGTACGCTTCAGGAATTTCCGGGCTAGCAGAGCACCCGAACGGCGCGAGCGACAGCACGAGGCCTTGGGCGAGGAGGGATCGGTGCATGGGAGCTCTCCAGCGGCACGGAGGGCGAGAGTATCGCACGAGATCGACAGCCGTGGACGTGCGCAGTGTGGTCGATCCATGCGCCGTGGCCGATGTCAACTGGAAACGGAGGGCGCAACGTGAGGACCTTGTTGGGCCTGATCCACGTTGCCTTGGAGGCCCGGAGACCCGACCCGCGTTGTCCAAGGCTCGATCCATCGGCCGGAGGGAGGGCGACGCCGACCGAGACCTCGCGCGCCAACCGCGCGAAATGATTCGCCGGACGCCCGGCACGCCCGGTCCGGCCGGCGACCATGGGCCGGCCCAGCGCAGGCGCGGCACAGGCCACGTATCTCCTCACACGATACACATCGCGGCAGCGCATCATCTGGCGGGGCGCCGCGATTGCCAGCTTGGGTATTCAAGCGCAGCATTGGCCCGAGGGGCCGCCATTGCGATGGACATGCCATCGCGATGATTTCGCCATTGCCATGAATGGGCCATTGCGAACTCGCCTCCGCGCTACAGGGAGGCGAAGGCGCGGCAATCGCCTGCGCCATCCCGCAGGGGTGCGTGCCTCGGCCATGATTCATGGGTCAATTCGCCGGCGCGGGCCGCCGGCGTCGCGCAGGGGCGCGCCGCGGCGTCGCCAGCGCACCTCGAGCGCGCCGCGCCTTCACGGCTTGAGCACGACCTTCATGCAGCCGTCTTTCTTCCCGTTGAAGAGCTCGTACCCCCGGGCGGCCTCGGCGAGCGGCAGCCGGTGCGTGACGATGTCGTCGGCGCGGAGCCTGCCCTCCCTGATCCACCCGAGGAGCTTGTCCACGTGCTTGTGGACGGGAGCCTGGCCGAAGCGCACGGTCACCCCCTTGTCGAAGAGCTGCCCGAGCGGGAAGTTGTCGTACGGCATACCGTACACACCGACCACGCTCACGACCCCGCCCCGGCGGACCGCGCTCACCGCCAGCTTGAAGGCGACGAACGAGCCGATCTGGCCGTGAACCATGTTGGAGATCTTCTCGAGCGGCGTCCGGTGCGCCTCCATGCCGACGGCATCGATGCAGACGTCGGCGCCGCGGCCGCCCGTCGCCGAACGGATGAACTCCAGCGCCACGCCCGACTCCACGTTGACCGTCTCGGCCGAGGCGACCTGGCGCGCCATCTCCAGCCTGTACTCCTCCCGATCGACCCCGATCACGCGCGCTGCGCCGCGGAGCCAGGCGCATTTCATGGCCATGATCCCCACCGGCCCGCAGCCGATCACCGCCACCGTCTCCCCGCCTTGCACTCCCGCCCAGTCGACGGCGGTGTAGCCGGTCGGGAGGATGTCCGTCAAAAACAGGACCTGCTCGTCCGTCAGGCCGTCGCCGACCTTGCGCGGCCCCACGTCGGCGAACGGCACGCGGACCGCCTCGGCCTGCCCGCCCGCATATCCGCCATAAAGATCGGTGTACCCGAAGAGCCCGCCGCCCTTCGAGCTGATGACGTTCCCCTCGGGCCCGTAATGTCCGGGATTCGAGCGCTCGCAATGCCCAGGCAGGTCCCTCTCGCAGAAGAAGCAGCTCCCGCAGGCGATGGCGAAGGGCACGAGCACGCGATCTCCGGGGCGAAGCCTCTTCACCTCGCTCCCCACCTCCTCGACGATCCCCATGAATTCGTGCCCGAGCACGAGCGGCTTCGCCTGCGGGATCAGCCCATTGTAGATATGCAGATCCGAGCCGCAGATGGCCGTGCTCGTCACCCGCACGATCGCATCGGTCGCCCGCAACAGGACCGGCGTGTCGACGGTGTCCACGCTGACATGCTTTGGGCCGTGAAACACAAGCGCCTTCATTCGCCCTCCTCGCCTTCGTGCCGTGGGACGGGCGAATGTCTGCAACCAGTATGCCCCTATGCCGCGCCCGCCGACGCAGGCGCCGAAGGTGCGCCTAGGCAGCGGGGCGCCAAAGCGCACAGCCGGGACGAACGATCGGCGGCTCACCGGAGGGCCCGGCGATCGCGTGGAGCCGAACCTCGGAGACGGGGCCGGCAATGCGCCGCGCCGCCCGGCGGATCACGCGGCCGCGCGGCGCGGCAGCCGGGCGCGCTCAGGGGAACAGGGGCGTGCAGAGCGGATAGAAGGCCGAGAAGTCAGGCCGCTGCAGAAACACCGTGACGACCTCGTCGTAACGGGTCGTCATGGACTTGCCGCCCGGGGTGCTCGCCGCGCCCTCGCAGCGCTCGTAACCCTCGAGCGAGACGTGCTGGCACACGCTGCCCTTCGGGTCCGCCAGGTCGCGGCACGGGCCCAGGAACTTGAGGCTGCAGTCGTTCTTCGACGCGCACGTCCGCTCCGGCGCGAAGGCGGTCTCGTTGCCGGCGCACGACAGCTGGAGCAAGGCGCCGCCGCAGGAGTACATCCGCGAGCCGATGTCGCCGAGCTCGTCGCGCTCGGCGAGCGGCTGGAACACGTTGCCGAAGAAGGAGATCTCCTCCTGCTGGTACGCCTTCCGCTCGGCGCTGTCCGTGGCCAGCGCGGGATGGCGGCCGCGCAGCGAGATCGCGACCTCGACGCCGTACCCGTTCACGTGCGCGAGCAGGCACGCCGTGACCCAGCGCTGCGACTTCTCGGGGAGCGGGGACCGCAGCCAGTCGGGCGCGAGGCCGATCCGTCCATCGAACCTGTACGTCGTCCCGTCCACCTCGCCCGTGAGCGACTTCCCCTCGGGGAGCGCGCAGGCGATCGTGTAGCGGAGGAGCTCGCGGCCGCCCTCGTCGCGCAGCAAGTCCGTGGTGGCCAGCGTGCGGCCGTCCGCGGTGATGCGGCTCATCGACAGGCTGTTCATCGAGAGGCGATTCATCGAGAGGCGATTCATCGAGAGGCGGTTCGCCGATATCACCTCCTCTTCCGACGTGCCCACCGCCTCCTCGGAGCCAGGATCGGCGCTCGCAACACAGCCGAACAACGCAAGGCAGGGAATCGCAACGACCGTCCGTAGCGCGGTGAGTCTCATGGGGTGCCTCTCTTTTCGAGTGCGGAGGGGTTTGCAGAAATCTCTGCAATCGTCGGGCCATGCCTGACCGTTTCCGCCCCCTCGCGCCGAGCTGGAGCGCCGTTCGGTCGAGCTCCGTACCGCGACACGCCCAGGTTGAGCTCCGCAGGAACCCCATCATCCTCGTCATGCCCAGCGCTGAGGCGAAATGCCTCAGCCCGGGCGACCCCCGACCTGAGACGCGTTGCATTGCGTGGTTTGCGCCTGGATTCTCGCCGCCGGGGGCGCAATCGAAAGGACGGCCCCGCGACACCCTCTCGCCACGCTGAGGCGATTTGCACCGGGGGTTCCGCGCTCACTCGGGCGCAGCTTTCGTCACCCCCTGCGCGCGAGCGCGCCATGGTGCGCGTCGCCCTCGGGCGGCTCGGCGGCCGCCGGCAGGAGCGCCGCCACGGCCTCGAAGCGCGGCTGCCACATGCGGCAGCCCGCGAGCGCCGGCCTCGCCCGATCGAGCGCATCCGACGCTTCCCGGTGACGTCCGGCGGAAGCGGCCACGCGCGCGCGGAAATAGAGCACCTCGAGCAGCTCCTCCACCGGCAGGGTGCGCTCCGCGAAATCGGCGAGCGCCTCCCAGCTGTCCCCCGGCTCCCCCGCGACCGCGGGGATCGCGAGCCCCTGGGCCGCGAGCACGAGCTTCAGCGTCCGGAACAGCGCGAACAGCGCCGGCGCCGAGGCGTCGGGGCTGCACCGATCGGCGACCCACGCGACGAGGCGCGCGGCCTCCCGGAAATCGCCGCGCGCCGCCTGGATGCGGGCGATGAGCAGCGCGTCGTCCGGGGCGTCGCGCTCGCCGAAGCGCTCGTCGAGCACGCGCGAGCGGCGCGCCAGCGCGAGCGCCTCGTCCTCGCGCCCGCACCAGTGGAGCAGCTCGGCGAGGTTGTGCGTCGCGACGTGCTCGGGCCCGGGGTTGCCGATCTCGCGCGCGAGCTCGACCGCGCGGCTCAGGTCCTTGAGCCCGCGCTCGGGCGCGCTCAGCGCAGCCCACAGGTAGGCGCGGTTGGCGTACGCCGAGCAGAGGTGCAGCTGATCCTTCCTCTCCTTGGACAGCGCGATCACCTCGCAGAAGCGCGCCTCCGCGTCGCCGAGCCGGCCCGCGATCACGAGCGCCATCGACAGGAGCAGCAGCGAGATGACCCGCGTCTCCTGGTCGCCCTCGGCCGCGGCCCCGGCCGACGCGCGGTCGAGGAGCTCGATCGCCTCCGCCACCCGCTGCTGCCGCCAGCACGAGCGGCCGAGCGCCATCAGCAGGCGGTTGTCGAGCCGAAGATCCCCGAGGCGCTCGACGATCGCGCGCGCCTCGGCCACGCGCTGCGCCGACGCCGCGTAGTCGGTCGCGTGATCCAGCGCCGTCGCCTCCTCGAACAGGAGCTCGGCGGTGAGCCGGTCGTCGCCGAGCCCCCGCGCGAGCTCCCGCGCGAGCGCGAGATCCGCGAGCGCCTCGGGGATCCGGTGCAGGCAGTACCGGGCCTTGCCGCGGCCGGCGAGCGCGCGCGCGCGCCCCCGCGCGTCGCCGTCGTCCAGGAGCGCGAGCGCGGCCGTGTAGCGCTGGTCGGCCTCGACGTTGTCGTGGCTCGCCGCCGCCCGGTCGCCGAGCGCGAGGTGGGCCGAGGCCGCCGTCGCCCGCTCGCCGCACGCGGCCGCGTGCCGCGCGAGGTGCCCGAGCCCCCGGAGGTCCGGGGCGCGGGCGTCCACGCGCGCCCGCCAGAACGCGAACGCGTGCGCGTGGATCGTCTGGCGCTGGAGGGGCGCGAGCGCGTCGTAGACCGCGTCGCGGAACGTCGCGCTCTCGAACGCGTAGATCCCACGCTCGCCGCGCGCGAGCAGGCCCAGCGCGGCGAGCGCGCCCAGGCCGACCCCGGCGTCGATCGGCGTGCTCGCCCCGCCCGCCCGCTCGATCGCGTCCTGGATCGCCTCCACCTCCTCGCGGGTGAAGTCGGGCCCGAGCGCGGAGCAGAGCCGCACGCAGGCCGCGAGCTCGGGCGAGAGCGCGTCGAGCCGGCGCGCGGCCAGCCACTGCCACACGGGCAGCGGCGGGAGCTGATCGAGCGCCGCGGTCGCCACGTAGAAGGCCCCGGTCGGGCGCCGCTGGACCGCGCCCGCGCGCTTCAGCGCGCGGACGAGCTCCGTCAGCGAGGACGGGTTGTACCCGGACCAGCCCGCGAGCTGCCGGAGCGCGGCCTCGGGCGGGTACTCCGCGGGCAGGAGGAGCTCGGCCGCGAGCCGCATCGCGTCCTGCTCCGAGAGCCGGCCGAGCGCCGCGCGATCGTGCCGCTCGGCGCGCGCGCCCCAGCTCCGGCGCATGTCCTCGAACCGCGGGTGCGCCGCGACGAGCACCCAGAGCGGGCAGCCCGGCGCGTCGAGCGTCGCGAGCTCGATCGCGTCGAGCGCCGCGTCGTCGGCCCAGTGCGCGTCGTCGAGGAGCACCGCCACGGGCGCCTCGCGCGCGCGGCGGCGGAGGCCCTCGGCGATCGCGCGCATCGTGCTCTGCCGCAGCGACCACGGCGACGCGTCCGCCGGATCCGGCGGCGCCCACCCGAGCGCCGCGGCCACCGCCGTCCACGTCTCCTCGGCGAGCGCCTCGCCGAGCCGCTCCGCGCAGCGCGCCCGCGCGTCCTCGGGCCGGGCGGCGGCGTCCACGTCGAGCACGCGGGCGAGGAGCTGGCCCGACACGCGCTCGCCCGCGAGCGGCTGCGCCGCGCGCAGGGCGATGAGCTGCGCCCCCTCCTGCATGCGCCGGACGAGCGCGGCCGCCTCGTCGGTCAGGCGCGACTTGCCGAGGCCCCCCTCGCCGATCAGCGTGAACAGGCCCGGGCACCCGCCGGACAGGCTCGCCTCCATGCTCACCGCGAGCGCGCCGACGATGTCGTCGCGGCCGACGAGCGGCACGGCGCTCGCGGAGCCCGGCGGGGGGCGCGAGCGCGCGGCGAGCCGGTAGAACGCCGCGCCGGGCGCCGACGAGGCGAGCGCGGCGTCGCGCGAGATCCCGCGGAGCTCGCCCTCCGGCAGGGCGCGCACGAGGTCCGCGGTGAGCGCGACGCCGCTCCAGTCGCCCCGGGGCATCCAGGCGTCGGGCTGCTCGACCGGCGCGCCGTAGACCGCGGGCGGCCCCTGCTCCTTGCGGCGCACGATCAGCCCGGCGATGTGCACGGCCGCGCGCCCCGCGCACCGCTCCTCGACCTCGCGGGCGACCGCGATCGCGGCGCTCACCGGATCGTCGGCGTCGAGGCCCGAGAACACGCACACGAGCCGGCCCCCGCGCTGCCTCGCCACGAACCCCTTGCGCGCGGCCACGGCGCTCATCACGACGGCGGCCGCGCCCTTCGCCTCGGCCACGAGCACGACCGCGGGCTGCCGGCCCTCGGTGAGCAGCGCGCCGCGCGCGGGCTGCGCGCTCGGCGCGGGCTGCGCGCCGCCCGGCCACGCCTGCGCGAGCGCGCTCCTCAGCGCGGCGACGTCGGGCGGGCGGCGCTCGGGCTCCTTCGCGAGGCAGGCGAGGACGAGCCGCTCCAGCGCGTCGGGAACGGCGGCGAACTCGTGGGGGCGGTGCGGGCGGAGCGCGAGGTGCCCGTGCTCGATCTCGCCCCGGTCGCCGGTGAACGGCGGCCGCAGGGTCAGGAGCTCGTAGAGGATCACCCCGAACGCGTAGATGTCCGTGCGCTCGTCCTGGATCGGGTCGCCGCGGATCTGCTCCGGGGCCATGTACTCCGGGGTGCCGATGACGGCGCCGCGGGGCGTGATGCCCTCGTCCTCCGGCGCGCGCGCGTGCTTCGTCAGGCCGAAATCGAGGAGCGCGAGGCGCTGCCCGCCCTCCTCCAGGAGCAGGTTCTCCGGCTTCAGATCGCGGTGGATCACGCCCTTCGCGTGCGCCGCCGCGAGGCCGTCGAGGATGGCCGCGCCGAGCGTCACGACGTCGGCGGCGCCCGGCGGGCCCTCGAGCTCGGCGAGCACGTCGGCGAGCGTCCTGCCGCGGATGAGCTCCATCGCGATGAAGGGCCGCCCGTCGCGGAGCGTGCCGTGCTGGACCATCCGGGGCACGTGCGGCGGGCCCACCTGCTCGAGCGCCTCCGCGTCGCGCCGGAACCGCTCCACCATGAGCGGGCTCGCCCACCGCCCGACCTTGAGCGCGACCGGCTCGCCGCCGTCCGCCCGCGCCGCCTCCCACACGGTGGCGAAGCCGCCCGCGCCGATGCGCCGCACCGGCGTCAGCCCGGGCAGCGACGGCGCGGGCTCCTGCGTCTCGTCGAGGGGGCGGCTCGGCGGCGGGAGCCAGGCGTCGCGCGGGCAGGGCTTCGTGCCGGAAATGCGGCGATGGCAGACCTGACAGCGCGGCAAGCTGCCTCCTTGGGCTGGGCAAGAGCTTACCCCGTTCGACGGCCCGGACGAAGGCTTCCTCCGCCCCGGCCATCGCGATGGAACGGGGTGTGCTTATTCCGCGAGGGTGTGGCAAGAGACCGTTCGCTCGGTGGTCCTGACCCAGGACGATGCGGCGCAGAAGCCCGTGTCGGACGCTGGGCAGGACCCGCTCGGTACGGCGCCCGGCGGCGGCGCCGGTGGGGCGCTTTTGTGCATGGACACCTGCGCAGCGCCCGCGTCGTCGGGCCGCCTGCAGACGCTCCCCGCGGGCAGCCGGGTGGGCGACTACCTGGTCGAGCAGAGCATCGCTCACGGCAGCTTCGGCGTCGTCTACCGCGCCGTGCACGCGGAGAGCGGCAAGCGGGCGGCGGTCAAGGTGCTCCACCCGGAGCTCGTGTTCACCCGCGAGGCGGTCGTGCGGTTCGAGCGCGAGATCCAGGCGATCCGGCGGATCGACCACCCCAACGTGATCCGGATCCTCGATTGCGGCGAGATCCCCGGGGGCCGGCCGTTCTTCGCGATGGAGCTCCTCCGCGGGGTCGATCTCCAGTCGTACATCACCACGCGCGGGAGGCTCTCGCCGGAGGAGGCGCTCGAGATCCTGGAGCCCGTCTGCGAGGCGCTGTCGGCGGTCCACAGGAGCGCGATCGTCCACCGGGATCTCAAGGCCTCCAACGTGTTCATCGCCGACGAAGGGGCGCCGGCGCGCGTGGTCCTCCTCGACTTCGGCGTCGCCAAGGTCCTCGACGACGCGGGGCCGGGCATCACGGCGCCGACCCACCTGCTCGGCACGCCGGCGTGCATGGCGCCCGAGCAGATCCGGGGGCAGGCGGCGGACTCGAGGACGGACGTCTACGCCCTCGGCGCGCTCGCCTATTACATGCTGACAGGCAAGCTCCCGTTCATCGACTCGATGCTCGCGACGCTCCTGCACATGCACCTCTGGGTGCTCCCGCCGAGCCCGAGCCGCGAGGCGCCCGTGAGCCCCGAGCTCGACGGCGTGGTGCTCCGCGCCATGGCCAAGGACCCCGCGGCGCGTCACCAGACGGCCGCGGAGTTCATCGAGGGGCTCCGCGCCGCCGTGTCCGCGGCGCGCAAGAGCGTCGCGCCGCTGCCCGGCGGCAGCGCGGAGGAGCGCCGGGTGGGCGCGATCCACGTCGAGGTGTCCGCGGCGTGCGGCGCCGCGGATGAGCCCGACGACGCGCTGCTCGCCGACATGGACGAGGTGCTGCCGCTCGCGTCGCGCCTCCTCGCGGCGCGGGGCTTCGTCGCGGCGATGGAGACGGGCAACACGCTGCTGTGCTTCAAGGAGCTCGCCGCCGCGCCGTCGGACCTCGCGTCGCGGCGGGAGATCGTGGAGGCCGCGCTGCTGCTCGAGCGCGAGCTCCTCCAGCGCAAGGGGCGCGACGCGCGGGTGCGCGTGAACCTCTGCCTCCACGCGGGCCCGGCGCTGGTGCGCGCGTCGGAGTTCGTCGGCGGAGAGCTCATGGATGTCGAGGCGTGGGCGCCGGAGGCCAAGCTGCCCGGCGTCCTCGCGACGGCGGCGATGCTCGACGGCCTCGACGTCGAGGCAGAGCCGCTGGAGGACGCGCCGGGGCTCCGGCGCGTGGCGGCGCCGCGCCCGCGCTAGCTCCGCGCGCCGGAGATCCTTGCCGAGGCGCGGCGTCAGGCGGCGCGGAGGGGCGGAGGGCGCCGCTATTCCGGCACGGGGACCGCGGCGTATGCGTCCGTGATCCTGCCGATCACGAGATCGCGCACCGACCTTGAGTAGTACGTCGAGCCCGCCTGCGCGCTCCAGCTGTGTCCCACGATCACGCCGGTGGTGTTGCTCGCGTAGAGGCGCATGACGCCCCGCCCGACGCCCGCGTGCCAGGAGCCGTCCAGCTTGCTCCGGGTGTCCGTCACCCCGTGGCCCGTGGTGCTCGCGTCGAGGACGGTGAGCGTGTACTGGGTCGTCCCGGCGATGGTCGGGTAGATCGCCGAGCGCGGCACCGCGGCGCCTGCCGCGATGGCGACGTGCCCGGAGGCCGTGCTCCCCGCCGGGTACTCGATCGCGATGATGTCGCCCTCCTGGATCTGGCTCACCGTCAGGATCTCCTCGAAGCCGTCCTGCTCGACGATCCGATCGTGGTAGAGGACGGCGTTGGGGCTCGTGCTTCCGAACCACGCCTTGATGTCGTAGCTGGACAGGCCATAGGCCCGCTTGAGGACGTGGGTGACGAACGACGCGCACAGGCTGCGGCTCCGGTACTCGGTCGCGCCCTCGACGCCGGCCCAGTCGACATAGGTCGTGCCGCTTCCATACTCGTTGTTCTCCGGGGTGATGTTGGTCACGAGGGTGTCGGCCCAGTAGAAATGGCTGGGCTCTTCGGTCGATTGGGCCTCCGCGGGGCGCGGCGCGAGCAGGCTCAATCCCGCGAGGACGATGGCCGGAAGCGCGCGAACGACGGATCGTGAGCTCATGCATTTCATTGCACTCATGGTTTCCTCCCGTCTGGAATCGATGGTTCCGCGTGGGGTGAACACACCAGGTGCCGGCGGCTCCGCGAGCGTCGCGGCGGAGCTCCAGCAAAGCGAAGTGGGGCACGAAGCCACCCAACATACGCCGACCGCTCGCCCGCTACAATCGCCGTCGTGCGTGAAAGCGGGCATCGCGCGATGCTCGGCCTCACGCGACTCCATGCGACCACTCACCACGCATCGACTCGCCACTGCGCCACTGCGCCACTTCGCCACTTCTGATTCCACTCGAACAGTGTTCCCTGCATTTCCACCGCGTGTCTCCTCCGGACGACATCCGTGCACGTCTTCATAGGGCCGCGCGGCGGCGCCCACCGCGGGCGCGCGGCGCCGCGGCGACGCGGTGTCGCGGACGGCAGCGCGGCGCCGGAGCCGTCGAGATCACGCCGTACCCCGGTGTCGACCGGGGGTGCGGCGATGTGGTAGGATCCTCCGATGTCGGAAGAACGCGGTCGGCAAAAGCTCCAGGCGCTCGCCAAGACATTGAAGGAGAAGATCGCTCCCTCGGGCGATGCGCTGCTGAACCGACAGGGGCTGAAGACGATCGAGCGGATGGCCCGCGACCTCACCGGCGAGAACGCGATGCCCGGCCTCCGGGTGTGGCGCGACGGCGCGGGCAAGTTCCGGCTGCAGCGCCCGCCGCGCAACGCCGAGATCACGGTCGAGTGGCAGCGCGATATCGGCGCGATGGTGATGACGGCCGAGAAGCACGGCCAGCCCCGCACGATGGTGCGCTACGTGTACGATCCGGCAGAGGACCACTTCCGGAGGATGGAGGGAGAGGGCGAGCTCTATGACGACCTCGCCGAGGCCCTCGTCGAGCACCTCTACCCGGAGGGCAGGGGCTGACGATCGCGCGCGCCGCCCCGGCGCCGGCCGGCTCGCCGGCGCCTATCTCTGCCGTTTTGTTGACAGATCCGCCCAGTTCGATTGGATGGCCGCGTGCCCCCCGCGAAGCGCGCATCGACCGCCCTCCACCCCGTCCTGACGCTCGGCGACTCGCTGGATCACTATGCCTCCTGGCCGAGGCCCACGGTGATCGTCTCCGACGGCGCCTATGGCGTCTCCGGCTTTCCCGGCGACCCCCCGACGCACGAGGGGCTCGCCGCGTGGTACGCGCCCCACGTCGCCGCCTGGTCGGAGCGCGCCTTGCCGTCCGCCACCCTGTGGTTCTGGGGGACCGAGGTCGGCTGGGCGACCGTGCACCCGCTGCTCGATCAGCACGGCTGGGAGTACCGGAGCTGCCATGTATGGGACAAGGGGATCGCCCACATCGCCGGCAACGCGAACACCCGGACGCTGCGCAAGTTCCCGGTCGTGAGCGAGGTGTGCGTGCAGTACGTGCGCAAGGTCCTCCTGGAGAGCGGCGGCGCGCGGCTGCCCCTCAAGGCCTGGCTGCGGCGCGAATGGGAGCGCTCGGGCCTGCCGCTCTGCCAGACGAACGAGGCGTGCGGCGTGAAGAACGCCGCCACGAGGAAGTATTTCACGCGCTGCCACCTCTGGTATTACCCCCCCGCCTCGGCGTTCGAGCGGATCGTCGCGTTCGCGAACGCGCACGGCCGCCCCGAGGGGCGGCCCTACTTCTCGGTCGACGGCGAGCGGCCGCTGACCGGCCATGAATGGGCCAGCCTGCGCGCGAAGTTCCATTGCGAGGTCGGGGTGACCAACGTCTGGCACGAGCCCGCGGTCCGCGGCGCGGAGCGCTTCAAGGAGGAGACCCGCTCCGTTCATGGCAACCAGAAGCCCCTCAAGCTGCTCGATCGCATCATCCGGGCGTCGTCCGATCCGGGCGATGTCGTCTGGGAGCCGTTCGGCGGGCTCTGCTCGGTCGCGGTGGCGGCCTTCGGCGCGGGGAGGCGCTGCTACAGCGCCGAGATCGCGCCCGCATACCACGCCGTCGCCTCGAGCCGCCTCGCCAAGTGCATGCCAGTGCGGCGCGCCGAGATCTCGGCGGCGTGACGGCCGGTGTCGGCCCCGCGCCGCCGCGTGGTACCCTGCTCCTCCATGGCGACGCCGAAGATCGTGACGGTGGGAGGAGGGACGGGCCATTACACGCTCCTCACGGGCCTGCGCGACCTGAGCGCCCGGATCACCGCGATCGTCACCATGATGGACTCGGGCGGGAGCTCCGGCAGGCTCCGGGACGAGTACGGCCTCCTGCCCCCCGGCGACTTCACGCGTTGCCTCGTCGCCCTGTCCGAGCACCCGGACGCGCTGAAGGAGCTGCTCAGCCACCGCTTCCGCTCGGGGAGCCTCGGCGGGCACACCCTGCGCAACCTGATCTTCACCGCGGTGCAGGAGATCACCGGCTCGCTCCCCCTCACGGTCGAGCGCCTGCACGAGATCTTCTCGGTCAAGAACCGCGTCCTCCCCGTCACGATGGACCATGTCGATCTCGTGATGTGCCTCGAGAACGACCGGACCATCCGCGGGGAGGCGTCGATTGACAACCTCTCCGACATGCTCGATGCGCCCGTGCTCTCGGTCTATCTGGACCCCGAGGCCGAGGCCTATCCGGCCGCGCTCGAGGCGATCGCGGACGCGGATCTCATCATCCTCGGGCCGGGCGATCTCTACACGAGCCTCGTGCCGAACCTCCTCGTCAAGGGGGTGCGCGAGGCCATCGCGGCGAGCCGCGCCCGCGCGCTGTTCGTGTGCAATCTCATGACGAAGCCCAACGAGACGCCCGGCTACACGGTCGAGGACTTCGTGGGGACCATCGCGATGTACCTCGGGGAGGCCCGGCTCGACGCGGTGCTGTTCAACGACGTGTGGCCCTCGGCCAGCCTGCCGGAGTACGCCTCCGCCGGCTCCGAGCCGGTCGTGACCTCGCCGGACCGGCGGCTCGCCGCCGACCTCCTCGTCCCCGCCGACCTGCTGTTCGGCGGCAAGCTGATCCGCCACGACCCGCACAAGCTGTCCGCCGCGATCGTGTCGCTCGCCCGCGAGCGCGCGTGGTGGTGAGCCCGAGGCGGGGGGCGGCCCGTCGCGCGGCGGTCAAGCGGTCTTCGGCGCGTCGTACAGGTAGAAGGGCGTGTTGACGATCACGATGCCCTTCCCGCCGCGGAAGAGCAGGAGCCATTTGAGGATCGAGGCCGTGTGGTTGTGGAGCAGGTAATGGTACCAGTGTGACTCGATCACCTCGGGCACGACGACCGCCACCTGCCGGTCCGGGTGGGCGCGCGCGACGGTGGTGACGAAGCGGAGCAGCGGCCTGAAGAGCCGCCGGTAGCGCGACCGGACCACCACCAGCCGCGGCGCCGGGACCCCCTTCGCCCGCGCGGGCTCCTCCACGAGATCGCGCCATTCGCCGGTCAGGTCCTCGATGCGGGGGTCGTCGAGGAGCACCTGGAGCGCGTAGACCTCGGGCGAGAGCTGGAGGGCGAAGCGGAGCCCATTCTGGGCCACGAGATCCCAGCGTCGGATCGGCACCACCACGATGGGCGGGGGCGGCGGGGTGAGGTCGAGCGGCCGGCGGGCGCGGACCACCTCGTCGATGTGATCGTAATGCGTCCGCACGCCGCGGAAGATGAGATAGGCCGCGATCACGAGCAGGGTCGAGATCCACGCCCCCTCGGCGAACTTCGAGGCGATGATGACGACGAGCGTCGCGGCCGTGGCCGTGGCGCCGATGGCGTTGATGGCGAGGTGGAGCCGGAAACGCTTGCCGCGGACCCTGTGCCAGTGCGCGACCATCCCCGCCTGCGACATCGTGAAGGCGAGGAAGGCGCCCACGGCGAAGAGCGGGATGAGGGCGTCGGTGATCCCGTGGAAGGCGACGAGCAGGAGCGCCGAGAGCCCGGCGAGCACGCCGATGCCGTAGGAGAAGGCGAGGCGCCTGCCGCGGTGGATGAAGGGCTCGGGCAGGAAGCGATCGATCGCGAGGAGCTGGCAGAGGCGGGGGAAGTCGGCGAAGCTCGTGTTCGCGGAGAGCAGGAGCACCGCCACGACCGCGGAGAGGGTCACGTAATAGAACGGGCCGCGCCCCACGACCGCGCTGACGACCTGAGAGAGGATGCTCTGATACCCGCTCTTGCCAGGCTCG
Organism: Sorangium sp. So ce134; assembly: GCA_051525975.1. GTDB lineage: Bacteria > Myxococcota_A > Polyangia > Polyangiales > Polyangiaceae > Sorangium. The sequence continues at coordinate 12,679,045 of CP150314.1, read as the reverse complement.
GTCGCGGTGATGCCGTAGGCCTGCGCGAGGATCGCGACCCCGGCGAGCAGGATGCCGAGCGAGGCCACGATGTACGAGAGCGTCCGGCGCGCCTGCAGGCTGCTCGGCTTGCGAAAGGCGGGGACGCCGTTGCTCACCGCCTCCACGCCGGTCATCGCGGTGCACCCGCTGGCGAAGGCGTGGCAGAGCAGCGCGAGGCTCGCGGTGCCGAGCGTGGCCGGGTGCGACGGCGGGGCGACCACGGGGGCCGGGTGCCCCCCCTGGAGGAGCGTCTTGCCGACGCCGATCGCGATCACCGCGAACAGGCAGCCGAGGAACGCGTACGTCGGCGCCATGAACACGAGGCCCGCGGTGCGGAGCCCGCGCAGGTTGGCCGCGGTGAGGAGGATCAGGACGCCGAGGCAGAGGCCCAGGGTGTGGGGCAGCAGCGCGGGCACCGCGGAGACGAGCGCGCCCACCCCCGCGGAGACGGCGACCGCGACGTTGAGCACGTAGTCGAGGAGCAGCGCCGCCGCGGCGACGAGGCCGGCAGAGGTGCCGAGGTTCTCCTTCGCGACGATGTACGAGCCGCCGCCGCTCGGGTAGGCGACGATCGTCTGGCGGTACGAGAAATAGACGATCGCGAGCAGCGTGATGACCAGCGCGCTGAGCGGCACGATGTAGCGAAGGCCGAGCGTGCCGAGCGGCAGGAGCACGGTGAGCGCGGCCTCGGGCCCGTACGACGCCGAGGCGAGCGCGTCGAGCCCGAGGACCGGGACCCCGGAGAACGGGCCTATCTGTTCCTTCTCCTCCTCATCCGAAGCCAGCCGCCGGCCGAACAGGAGCGTCGTGAGGGACATGCGCGTGGGGGCTGAGCAAGCCATGTGCCGGGGAGAGCTCCCTCGCGCGCGCGCCGCCGGGGCGCGGCGTGCACACGCAAATCGCAGCGCGCGCCGAGGAATTCTCGGCGAAGTCAACGCAATGCACGTCGAGCGCGCGCGCTGTCCCATGCGAGCGGCCGGCACCGACCGAATGCGAGGCCAGGCTGACCGCTTCTCGCCGATCGAAGGCGACCTCGCTCGCAACCCGATCGGGCATACAGGTCCGATCGCGCTCGAATCGACGATACGCGCGGCCACGCTCGAGGTGTCATGCGAGCAGCCCACGCGAGCGAGGGGAGGACCCCGCGTCGATGGGCGCGCGCCGCGGACGCCCTCCACGTCCTCCACGCTCTCCTCGTCGCCTTCGGTCGGATTCCTCCGACGCCGGCCGACCGCCTACGCCCTCGACCGCCACCACCGCACCAAGCGCGAGGATTTGTGGGGTGAATTACTGTTGGCCGAGGTCCTCTGGGCGATCGGGCTCTCGCCTGGCGTCGCCCTCGCGCTCGGGGCCGCCGTCCGGCTCCGTCGGCGGCCCGGTGTCCTCCTCGGGGGCTCCGGCGGGGGCGTGGGCCCTTGAGGCGAGATCATTTGCCACGCCCGGCCAAGTTGCCTCATCGTCGTCGAGCGCCCGCGCACGCGATCGCCCCTGCGGCTGGCGCGGGCAGCTCGACGCGCCGTCGGCGCGCCGTCCGTTGCGCGATCCTCCAGACTGGTATGTGCTTCGCATAGAGCCGGGAGCTATCGCCATCTCAGAGGCTGATCATTTCAGGACGAGGTAGAGCGCTATGACCACCATCGGTAACGACCAGTACACTTCGGCCGAGTACAAGAACGGGATCTACGAGGGCGGCTCGCAGGAGTCGAGCGCGCACCAGGCGCAGGGCGGCGAGGGTGGGATGAGCCTCGACATGCTGCTCAAGTTCGCCAAGGACGTGCAGAGCAAGGTCAAGGACGTCCCGTACATCGTTCCGATCGCGATCGGCGGAGCGGCGTTTGCGATTGGCGTTCTCGCGAGCTCGAAGATCCTGCGCCAGCTCACCCTCCTCGCCGGCGGCTACGTGGTCAAGTACGCGATCCAGAACGCCCCGAAGGAGCAGATCGTCGACTTCGCGAAGAAGGTCGTGTCCGACTCGTTCCGGGCCTCGTCGCGGGCCTGATCCAGCGACGGACGGCGGTGGCTTGCAGGGTCGCTTGCCCGCAGCGCGCAGCGCCGGCGAGGGCAGCGTGACCCGGCCCTGACCCGGCCTCCGCCGCGCCGACGGCGCACGCGCTCCCGTCCCCTCGCGCGAGGCGATGGGGGCGCGCGCGCCGCCCGCGCACGGGTCGGGAGGACGCCATGGATCTCTGCGAGAGCTTCGAAGTCCGCTGGTTCCTGCCCGCAGGCGACGCCCGGGTGCAGCGGCTCACGCCCTGGTTTTCTCGCGCCTCCGCCGAGGCGCCGCGGACAGACCGCTACCTCCGCGTCCACCGCGCCGATCTCGGGATCAAGGAGCGAGGCGGCGGCGGGGCGGCGAGCCTGGAGACCAAGTTCCGGGTCTGTGCCTTCGGCCCGATCCACTTCGCTCCCACGGTCCTGGGTGAGCTGGAGCGGTGGACCAAGCTGTCTCACCGGTCGACGGACGCCGACGACGGCGGGCGCGGGTGGACGACCCTCAGGAAAGAGCGCCGGGTGAGGGTGTTCGGGCTCGGGAGCGGCCGCGTCGTGGAGGCGACGGGCGGGAGGCTCCCCGGCGCCGGGTGCGCGGTGGAGCTGACCCGCGTCGACCTCGTCGACGGCAAGGGCAAGGCCGCGCCGGCGGCATGGACGCTGGGGCTCGAGGCGTTCGGCCCGGAGGAGATGCTCCTCGAGGCGCTCTACGGCGTGGGGCGGGCGGTGTTCGCGGAGCTGCCCGATCTCAGGCTCGAGGCCGCGGACTCGAGGGGATATCCGGCGTGGCTGGCCGAGAGTTCGGCGGAGCGGTGAGGCGGAGCGCGGCCGAGGCGGCGGGCGCGTCGAGCCGCCGGGCCGCCGCGCCCGCGAGCCAGGAGGCGGCGCCGCAGCACGCCATGACGGCCGCCATCGGCCGCATGGAGCCGTCGTTCAGGAGGCCGACCAGCGACGAGGCGCAGGCCGCGATCGCGAACTGAATCGAGCCGAGCGCGGCGGAGGCGAGCCCCGCGCGCGCGCCTTGCCCGTCCATCGCCAGCGCCGTCGCGTTGGCGTTGATGAAGCCGAGGCTCGCCACGAACGCGAAGAGCGACCCGATCACGGCGGGGAGCCCGCCCCAGCGGCTGAGCGCGACCGCGAGGAGGACCGCGCCGATCGCGGTGGTCGCGGCCGTCGCCCGCGCGAGCAGCCAGGCCGGCGACCTTCGCCCGAGCAGCCGGTGGTTCAGCTGGGCGCCGGCGATGAGGCCGAACGCGTTCGCGCCGAAGATCCAGCCGTAGTGCTGGGGCGAGACGTGGAACAGCTCGATGAGCACGAACGGCGAGCCCGAGATGTACGCGAACATGGCGGCCTGGCCGAAGGCGCCGGTCAGCGTGTACGCGACGAAGGCGCGATCCCGCCCGAGCGCGCGCAGGTGGGCGCCGATCGCGCGGAGGTCGAGCCGCTCGGTCCGCTCGACCGACGTCTCGGGCAGCGCGGCGGCCATCAGCGCCAGGCAGCCGAGGCCGAGCGCCGCGAGCAGCGCGAAGATGATCCGCCAGCCGGCGACGAGGAGCAGCCAGCCGCCGAGGGTCGGCGCGAGGATGGGAGCGGCCCCCATGACGAGCATGAGCAGCGAGAGCAGCCGCGCGGCGGCGGCCCCGGCGTAGAGGTCGCGGACCACGGCCCGCGTCACGACCTGCCCCGCGGCGCCGCCCACGGCCTGGAGGAAGCGGAGCGCGACGAGCGACTGCACGTTCGGCGCGAGCGCGCACCCGATCGACGCGAGCACGTAGAGCGCGAGGCCCGCGTACAGGGGGCGCTTGCGGCCGAACCGGTCGGTCAGCGGCCCGTAGGCGAGCTGGCCCAGCCCGAGCCCCGCGAAGTACGCCGCGAGCGTGAGCTGCACCGCGGACGCGGTGGTGCCGAGCTCGCGCTGCAGCGTCGGCAGGCTCGGCAGGTACATGTCGATCGAGAGCGGGCCCAGCGCGGTGAGCGCGCCGAGGATGAGGGCGAGGAAACCGGGGCTCCTTCGCGGGACGGGCGAGCTCGGCATGTTGGGCGGACGAGCTATGTAGGACACGCGGCGCCCCTCGGCCAGGGACGCCGGCGCCCGGCAACGGACGCGAGCGTTCGTTCCGCGCTCCGGCCGCGCTCCGGCCGCGCGCCGGCCGCGCGCCGGCCGCGCGCCGGCTGCGCGGCTCGTGCGCCGCGCGCCGCCGAGCGCGCCCGTCGCGCCGCGCCCGGGCCGTCACCTGCGCAGGAGGCGCCCCTGCCGCGTCTTGCTCGTCAGCGCGCCGTCCCGCGCCACCACCTCGCCGGTGATCAGGACCGCCCGGATCCCCGACGGCGGCGCGTCCGCTCGCCGCGGCGTCGTGTTGTCCGCGATCGCCGCCGGATCGAAGACGACGAGATCCGCCCAGTGCCCGGGCGCGATGCGCCCCACGTCGCGGAGCCCGATCCGCGCGGCGGGCAGCGAGGTCATCCGGCGCACGGCCTCCTCGAGCCGGAACAGGCCGAGGTCGCGGCTGTAGTGGCCGAGCACGCGCGGGAACGTGCCGAACGACGCCGGGTTGTGCCGGCCGCGCCGGGTGAGGATGGCGTCGGTCTCGAACGCGCAGAGCGGGTGCGAGAGCACGGCCCGGAGCGGCTCGTCCTGCGCGTCGACGCCGGAGTACGTGTTCAGGAGGACGCGCGCCTTGCCGTCGCTCGTGCGGGCGACGTGCACGTAGGCGTCGAACGCGCTCCTGCCGAGGCGCCCCGCGATCTCCTCGAAGTCGAGCCCCTCGAGCTCGGCGAGCTCCGGCGCTCCTCCCCAGAGCAGCCGGATGTCGGCGTACTCCAGCCCGAGGAGCAGCCGGAACATCGCGAACTCGCGCCGGAGCCTCCGGAGGACCGCCGGGTCGTTGATGCGGGCGCGGAAGTCGTCGAGCACCCACGCGGGGAAGAGGGCGTTCACCGTGGTGTTGCCGACCGTGTAGGGGAACGCGTCGAACGCGGCGTCGACCCCTCGGTCCACGGCCCGCTCGATGGCGCGGAGCACCCGCGGCGCCGTTGGCCACGTCCGCCGGCCGATGAAGATCTGGTGCGAGAGCTGGATCTTCGCGCGGCTCTCCTCGGCCAGGCCGAGCAGCTCGCGGACGGAGCGGAGGTTGTGCGGCGGGCCGAGGAGCAGCGGCTTGTAGAAGGGCGAGACCCACGTGTAGGCCCGACCGTGGACCGTGAACACGCCGCCCTCGTCGGCCACGGTCCGGAGCAGGGTCAGGAGCTCGTCCCGGCGCGCGAAGACCCCGGGCGTGTAGGCCAGCCCGGCCGAGAGCCCGAACGCGCCCTCGCGCAGGGACGCGCGCGCGAGCGAGCAGAGCGCCGCCATCTCCGCCGGGCTCGGGGGAGCGGCGCTGTTGCCCATGACCGCCTGGCGGAGCGTGCCGTGGCCGACCAGGAGCGCCGCATTGACGAGCAGCCCGCCGCCCTCGAGCGCGTTCAGGAGCTCGCCCATCGAGCGCCATCGATAGGCGAGGTCTCCGTCCTTCAGGATCTCCGCGGAGCGGTCCACCAGCGGAATGGATGCGTCGGTGACCGGGGCAGGGGAGTGACCGCAATTGCCCGCCACCACGGTCGTGATGCCCTGGGCGACCATCGGCGCGAGGACGTGCTCGTGGTCCGGCAGCGCGAGGAGCCAGTCGATGTGCGAGTGGATGTCGATGAAGCCGGGCGCGACGGCGAGCCCGCTGGCGTCGAGCGCCCGCCCTCCCCCGAGCGCGCCTGGCCGAGCGATCGCGGCGATCTTGCCATTCTGGATTCCCAGGTCCGCCAGGTAACGAGGCTGGCCGCTGCCGTCGAGGATCGTTCCCCGCGAAATGACGAGATCGAACTCCATCCGTGCGCCTCCTTGGGGAGCTCTGTCACGAACCGGGACCCGCTCACGCTGCGTGAGCGGGGGGCTTCCCCCGCGGGCATCGCACGCGATACGCTCCAGCCCCTCTTTTTTGCCTCAGGGAGACGCTCGGGTGATGGAGATTGCTTCGAACGCGTTGCTCGCCGAGTTCTTCGCCAGCTGTCCTGAGCTGCTCTTCGTCGCCTCGGCCGCCGGCGGGCTGCTCCACGTGAACGATGCCCTGCGGGAGGTGATCGGCCCTGCGAGCGAGGAGGGCGCGACGCTCGCCGAGCTCGCTCATCCGGAGGATCGAGCGGCGCTCCAGGAGGCGTGGGCGAAGCTCGAGCAGACGGACGAGCCGGTCGCTTTCTGCGTCCGCCTCCGCGACGCGCGCGGGGCGTACCGGCCGCTGTCGTGCAACGCGAAGCGATCGTCCGATCGCAGCGCGATCTTCGGGACGCTCCGGGCGACACCCGAGATCGCCGAGGAGGAGCTGACGGCCCTCCGCGACAAGGCGCGCGTCCTCGACAGCATCGTCAAGCACGTCGGCAGCATCAGCTTCTGGGCGCTCGACCCCGATGGGGTCTGCTTCTATCACGAAGGCAAGGGGCTCGAGAGCGTCGGGATGAAGCGCGGGCAGCTCGTCGGGGTCAACTGGATCGATTTCTATGGGCAGCAGCCAGACATAGGCGGCCCCGACGTGGACCCCGAGGCGCGCGACATGCGCGCGTGGTTCGACGGGAAGGTGCGCCGCTTTCGCACGGAGACGTTCGGTATCTATTGGGACAACTGGGTCGCCCCGATCCACGATCGGCGCGGCGAGCCCGGGGGCGGCGTGCTCGGATTGTCGTTCGACATCTCGGATTCCAAGCGCGCCGAGAACGAGCTGCGCGCTCAGCTGCAGCAGATCGAGGCGCAGCAGCAGGTCATTCGCGATCTCTCCACGCCGATCATCGAGGTCTGGGACGGCGTGCTCACGCTCCCCATGGTGGGGACGGTCGACAGCGTGCGCACCGCCGACGTCATGGACAGCCTGCTCTCGAAGATCGTCGAGAAGCAGGCGCGCTACGCCATCCTCGACCTCACCGGCGTCGAGGTCGTCGACACCAAGGTGGCGAGCCACCTGATCGAGCTCGTCACCGCGATCCGGCTGCTCGGGGCCGACGGCATCGTGGCCGGCATCAAGCCGAACGTCGCGCAGACCATGGTCGCGCTCGGGCTCGATCTCTCGCAGCTCAACACGCAGCGAAACCTCCGCGCCGCGCTCAACTACGCGATCCGGAGCATGACCCGCGCCGAGGCGGCCGCTCGCTCCGGGCGCCCTCCCGCTGACGGGGCGCCGGCGAGCTGACGGCCTTGCGCAGCGCTGCCTGGCGCGCGCGCGGCGAGCGCGCTAGTCGGTCCCCGTGCGCACGCGGATCGAGCACCTCGTCGAGGGCGGCTGGCTCGCCCTCCTCGATCCGTGGCTCCCGCGCGCCGAGGCGGACGCGCTCTTCGAGGCGCTGCGGGCCGGCGTCGCCTGGCGGCAGGACAGGATCAAGCTCTTCGGCAGCGAGTTCCTCCAGCCGCGGCTGTCGGCGTGGTACGGCGACCCGGGCGCGATCTACACCTACTCGGGGCTGACGCTGGCGCCCGAGCCGTGGTCGCCGTCGCTCGCCGACCTCAAGGCGCGCGTGGAGGCGGCGTGCGCCGAGCTCCCCGTGGCCGAGCCGCCGCGCGCGTCGCGCCCGGCGTTCAACAGCGTCCTCTTGAATTACTACCGCAGCGGCGCCGACTCGATGGGCTTCCACGCCGACGCCGAGAAGGAGCTCGGGCCGAACCCGCTGATCGCCTCCGTGTCGCTCGGCGCGCCGCGCCGCTTCGTCATCAAGCCCGCCCGGAAATGGAAGGACGCTCCCGCGATCGAGCTGGAGCTCGGCGGGGGGAGCCTCCTCGTGATGGGCGGGACCACCCAGCACCACCACCGTCACGGCGTGCCCAAGCAGCGCGGCGTGGGGCCGCGCATCAACCTGACCTTCCGGCGCATCCTCGGGCAGGACCCGCGCGCCGGGGCGGGGACATCGCGCGGCGGTGGTGGGGGCTTTTGAACCGCCAAGGCGCCATAAGACGCCAAGATTTTTGTGGTTTTCTTGGCGTCTTGGCGTCTTGGCGTCTTGGCGCCTTGGCGGTTCCATCATCCCGGCAGGGTGGGGGGATTTTCCCACCACCCGCGCCGCGCCCGGTCAGGCGACCTCGCCGCCGCCGAGCAGCAACGCGGCGAGCTCCCCGGCCCGCTCCGGCGTCGACGCGTCCTGGGCGGCGACCGTAATTGCGCGAATTTGCTCGGATTTCCAGCTGCCGCGGCCGCGCTCGCGCCCCGGGCCGGGGGCGGCGATCCGCACGCGCAGGAGCTCTCCGGACGCCACGACGGCGAGCTCCACGCCCCCGCCACCGCCCGGCCCACCCTCGTCGCGGGAGACGGGCACCACGACGGCGCCGCGCGCCTCGAGCGCCCGCGCGAGCCGCGCGCCCGGCGCGTCGGCCGGGCCGAGGCGCAGCGCCCCGCCGAGCGGGGGGAGCGCCGTGGCGAGCTCCACGGACGCGACCGCCTCGTCGGCGCGCGTGGCGGCGCTGCGCACGGCGCGCTGCAGCCGCTCCGCGCGCTCGCCGTCGCGGTCGAGCGCGGCGCGGTCCGCCGGGTCGAGCCGCACCGCGCAGCGGACCAGCGCGACCCCGCCGCCGCCCGGGACCTGCGCCGTCTCGAGCCGGGCGCGGCGGAGCATCGCCGCGCCCCGCGCGTCGCCCGAGGCCTCGAGCAGCGCCGCCGCCCCGCCGAGGACCGCGTCGGGGTGCGGCCGCTCCGGCGCGGCCGGGAGCGCGGCCTCCCGGTAGACCTGGTTCCAGCCGCGCCCGGCGCCGGGCAGGCGCAGGACCAACGTCAGATCGGCGAGCTCCGTCTCCGGGGTGCGCACCGCGCTCGCGAACGCGTCCTTCACCGCCGCGAGGCGGGCCGCGTCCGCCGTGAGCGCCGCGAACGCGGGCGCGTCGACGGCGAGCGAGAGGCGCGACGCGCTCACCTCGCGCGACCCCATCGCCCACCGCTGGGGCGGCCCCGCGAGCGCGAGCTCGGCGCCGGCGACGAGGGCGGAGAGGCCGCGCTCGCCGCGGGCCTCGAGCAGCGCCAGGGCCGCGGCCTTCAGCGCGGTCAGCGCCGGGATCACGCCCCGCCCATGCGCCCGCGCCGCGCCGTCCGCTGCTCCTCCAGCGCGGCGTCCGCCTCGAGCGCCGCCTCGGCCTCGCGCTGCGCCTCGGCGTCGACCGCGTGGTGCCCCTCCGGGACCCGCACGGGCTGCACCTCGGTCGCGGCCGCCTCCGCCATGGCCGCCGCCGCGTGCCGCACGTCGTCGTACGGCTTCGCCAGGTCGAAGATCACCTTGGTGTTGCCCTGGCTCAGGTTCGCCAGCGCCTCGAAGCGCCGGAGCTCCATCGCCCCCGGCGACCGCGCGAGGATGCTCGCCGCCTCGGCGAAGTTCTTCGCGCTCTCCACGTCGGCCTCGCTCTTGATGATCACGTAGCGCCGGTCGCGCTCGGCGATGGCCCCCTTCGCGAGCACCTCCTGCATCTGCGGCGGCAGCGCGATGTCCTGGAGGCCGATCATCTCCACGTGCAGCCCCCACGCCTCCGCGACCGCCTCGACCTGCGCGCGCACCTTGGCGGCGACCTCCTCGCGGTGCGCGAGCAGCTCGTCGAGCCGCGTCTCGCCGACCACGTCGCGCAGCACGACCTTGGCGCGATCCTTCATCGCCGTCTCGTAGTTCTCGACGGCCAGCGTGGCCTTCTCCGGATCGACGACGCGGTAGTAGACGACCGCATCGACCATCGTGGTCACGTTGTCGCGGGTGATCACCATCTGCCGGAGGAGATCGCGGTTCTTCATCCGCATGTCGATGCGCCGGAGCTCCTGGATCCCCGGCAGGAACAGGGTGACCCCGGGGGACACGCGGCCCGTCAGCTTGCCGAGCGTGAAGCGCAGCGCCGCTTCCCACTGGTTGATCTGCCGCAGCCCCGACAGGAGGTACGCGACCGCGAACACGGCGAGCAGGGTGAGGATCAGGGACATCGCCTGCGACTCTAGCAGAGCGCTCCGCGGTGGCGGCGGGGCGAACGCCCGCGGCGCTCCCCACGCTCGCGCGCGCCGGCGCGGCTTCGCCCTGGTGTCGTTGCGCGGGCGGTGTACCCTCGCTCCCGCGATGGGTGCCGAGCCGAGCCAGGCGTTGCGCGACGGGCGCTACGTGGTCACGCGCGCCCTGGGCGAAGGGGCTCAGGGGCACACGCTCGAGGCGGTCGACAAGCGGCTCGGCAAGCTCGTCGCGATCAAGCGGCTCCAGATCCGCGGCGCCTCGAGCTGGAAGGGCGTGGAGCTCGCCGAGCGCGAAGCGCGCGTGCTCGCCTCCCTCTCGCACCCGAGCCTGCCGGCTTACCTCGATCATTTCGAGGAGGACGGAGCGCTCTTCCTCGTGATGGAGAAGATCGACGGCGAGAGCCTCGGCGCGATGCGCCGCCGCCGCGCGGTGCTCGGCCGGGACGAGATCGTCCGGTTCCTGCGGGACGCCTCGGGCGTGCTCGACTACCTGCACGGCCGCGCGCCGCCGGTCATCCACCGCGACATCAAGCCGAACAACGTGATCCGCCGGCCCGACGGCTCCTTCGCGATCGTCGATTTCGGCGCGGTGCGGGATCGCCTGCGCCCCGAGGGCGGGAGCACCGTGGTCGGCACCTTCGGGTACATGGCGCCGGAGCAGTTCCAGGGCCGCGCGCTGCCCGCGTCGGACGTGTACGCCGTCGGCGCGACCGCGCTCTGCCTGCTCACCGGCGAGGAGCCGGAGGACCTGCCGCACCGGGGGCTCGCGATCGACGTGGCCGCGGCCCTCGGCGGCCGCGCGGAGCCGGGCCTCGTCCGGGCCCTCTCCGCGATGCTGGAGCCCGATCCGGAGCGCCGCGCCGCGCGCATCGCGCCGCTGCTCGCGGAGCTCGACGCGGCCGGCGCCCCCGCCGAGCGGCCGCGCGCCGGGCGGCCCTCGGAGCGCGACGCGCGCAAGGCGTACAGCGACGCGCGCAAGGCGGAGCGCGACGCGCGCAAGGAGGCGCGGCGCGCCCGCAAGAAAGAAGAGCGGCGCGCGCGCGGGCACGAGGGGGCGGCGCCGTGGCGCGGCCTCGACGGCCTGCCGCTCGTGGGCGCGCTGTTCGGCCTCACGGTCGCGCGCATCGCGGTCGGCCTCGCGCTCGGGGTGGTCGTCCCGACGGTGCTGACGCTGCTGTCGCTGGTGTTCGGCCGGGTGCTGCGCGAGCAGGCCGCGCCGAGCGTGCGCAGGGCCGGCCGCGTCGCCGAGCTCGCGCTGCGCCGCGCCGCCCGCGCCGTCCGCGGGCGCCCGGCGCCGGACGGCGCCGCCCAGCAGGGCGCGGGGGCGCGCGTGCGCATCGAGGACCAGGAGGCCCCCGGGCGATCGCGCATCCACGACGCCGACCTCGACGAGGCGCTGGACGAGGAGCTCGGCGAGCTGGAGGCCGACGAGCGGGCCCGGCCCGGCGCCGCGTCGAGGCCGTCGCGGACGGGCGGTCGCTGAGCGCCGGCCGCGCCCGCGCGGGCGCGGCGATCAGATGCGCCCGCGGGCGGCGTCGAGCTTCAGGCGGAAGACCTCGACGATCGCCTCGGCGAAGATCCTCCGGCTCATCTTCGAGTGGCCGGCGCGGCGGTCGACGAACACGATCGGCACCTCGACGACGCGGAGCCCTTTGCGGAGCGCCCGGTAGGTCGTCTCGATCTGGAAGGCGTAGCCGTTCGAGCGCACGCTGCCGAGATCGAGCGCGAGGAGCGCGCGCCGCGTGAACGCCTTGTAGCCGGTCGTGAGGTCGCGGACGCCGACGCCCAGGATGGTGCGCGCGTAGAGCGAGCCGCCCTTCGAGAGCACGTGCCGCCCGAGGCCCCAGCCCTCGACGCCGCCCCCCGGCATGTTGCGCGAGCCGAGGACCACGTCCGCGCCCCGGGCGATCGCGTCGAGGAAGGCCGGCAGGTGGACCGGGTCGTGCGAGAGGTCCGCGTCCATCTCGAACGCGACGTCGTAGCCGCCGTCGAGCGCGCGCTGGAACCCCTCCAGGTAGGCCGTGCCGAGCCCGAGCTTCCCCGGGCGGTGGAGCACGCGGACGCGCGCGTCGCGCGCGGCGAGCTCGTCGCCCAGCGCGCCCGTCCCGTCCGGCGACGCGTCGTCGACGACGAGCACGTGCGCGTCCGGGACCGTCGCGAGGACGGAGCTCACGAGCTCGGCGAGGTTGTCGCGCTCGTTGTACGTGGGCGTGATGACGAGGGTTCGGGGGGCCATCCTGGCTCGGCGCGGCGCGAGCGGGCGCTCGTGCGCGGATCATGCGGCGGTCGTGGGCGTCGTGCAGCGTCGCGCCGCGTTCGCGGGCGTCCGCCCGGGCTCAGGCCTCCGCTTCGTCGGCCGGCACCGGCACCGGCGCGATCGAGAGCACCGCCGGCGCGTAGACCGCGACCGCGACCGCCTCGTCGGGCGCGCGCGCCTGGCCGTCCGTGCGGCGGTGGACCCGGTGGAGGATGTACGGCCGCGCCAGCTGCTGTTTCCTGGCGGGGAAGGACGTCCCGAGCAGGTGGCCGTAGAGGCGCTTCAGGTCGTCGAGGCCGCGCGGCGTGGTCGCGGCGAGGTGCAGGCCGCCGTCGATGCGCGCCACCGCCACGCCGCCTTCCGGCCTGGGCGCGCCTCGGATCGGGAGCACGGCCTCGTAGCCCCACCGCGCCGGCGGATCCTTCTCGGGATCGCCCTTCAGGCCGAACAACGGCTCCTCGACGATCGTCAGCTTCTGCCGCTCGGCCGCCGCGGTCAGCCGCGCGAAGGCGGCGCGGAGCGCGGGGAGGGCGAGGGCGCGCTCGAGGGGCACGACGAGCGCCCTGCGTGTCTGCCGCCAGGTCTCCTCGACGTCGTAGCCGCCCGCCGTCGCCGTCGCCCCTGGGGCCGTCGCGGCAGCGCCGCGGCCTCGCGGGCGCCCGAGGTGCTTCGGGTTGGTCTCGTCCGACGACATCCGGGCCGGGCGATCTACCAAAACCGCGGCGCGAGCGGAAGGATCCGCGGGGGTGCGCGCCCGGCGTCTTGCCGGTTGGCGGTTGCCGGAAACGTGCGCGCCAGTTATTTTCCTCGCCCGACAGGGCGTCCGCTCTGCATCGGGCCGACCGGCTGGAGCAGCCTCGGTCAACTCGTGGGGTCGCACCCGGAGCATGGGGATGCGGCCCCGAACCTGAACAGCGCGGCACCGACGGAGACCAACATGGCGAGCCAGAACGTCCACACCCTCACCGACCAGAATTTCGACGCCGAAGTCCTGAAATCCCCCGTCCCCGTTCTCGTGGATTTCACGGCTACCTGGTGCGGGCCCTGCAAGGCGCTCGCCCCGATCGTCGACAAGATCGCGGATGACTTCCAGGGCAAGGTGAAGGTCGCCAAGCTCGACATCGACAACGCGCCGGAGATGACGCGCAAGTACGGCGTGCGGAGCGTTCCGACGGTGATGGTGTTCCAGGGCGGCGAGAAGAAGGGGGTGCAGGTCGGCCTCACGAGCCGCGAGAACCTCCTCAAGCTCCTCGGCGTCTGAGCCGAGCCTCCCCGCCTCGAGGCCCGCGCGACGAAGCCCCGCCGGCGCCGACCGAACGCCTCGTACGACCAAGCGCGCTCGAACGCCGGCTGACGCCGACCGAAACGCCGGCTGACGCCGACCGAAACGCCGGCTGACGCCGACCGAGCGCCCCGCCCGACCGAACGCCTCGCCCGACCAGCAGACCCCGGCGCGCGCGCAGGCGCGCCGCGGCGAGAGGCGGCTGCTTCGCTCGCGCCGCGCGCGCTGAGGCTTTGCTTGACCGTCGCGCGCGAGGTGACTACGTATCGCGCCGGCCACTTTCCCAGGAGTTCGTGATGGCGACGAAGATCGCAATTAACGGTTTTGGGCGCATCGGACGCTGCATTGTCCGCGCGCTCGTCGAGCGCGGCGTGAAGGATCTCGAGCTGGTCGCCATCAACGACCTGACGGATCCGAAGACCCTCGCCCACCTCTTCCAGTACGACTCGATCCACCGCGAGTTCAAGGCGGCGAAGGTCGGCGCCGGCGACAAGCACATCAGCATCGGCGACCAGAAGATCGAGGTCCTCGCGCTGAAGGACCCGGCCGAGCTGCCGTGGAAGAACCTCGGCGTCGACATCGTGCTCGAGTGCACGGGCCTCTTCACGGACAAGGCGAAGGCCGCCGGTCACCTGAACGCGGGCGCCAAGCGCGTGATCATCAGCGCGCCGGCCAAGGGCCACGACCTCACGGTCGTCATGGGCGTGAACGACGAGCTGTACGACGCGCAGAAGCACACGGTCATCTCGTGCGGCTCCTGCACGACGAACTGCCTCGCCCCCATCGCCAAGGTGATGCTCGACAACTTCGGCATCGTCCGCGGCCTGATGACGACGGTGCACTCGTACACGAACGACCAGCACCTGCTCGACATCCCGCACAGGAAGGGCGACCTGCGCCGCGCGCGCGCCGCCGCGGTCAACATGATCCCCTCGAGCACCGGCGCCGCGAAGGCGCTCTCCGAGGTCATCCCGGCCCTCAAGGGCAAGTTCGACGGGCTCGCGATCCGCGTCCCGACGGTCGACGTCTCGCTCGTGGACCTCACCCTCGAGACCGAGAAGCCGATCACGAAGGACAGCATCCACGCCGCGATGAAGCAGGCCGCCGAGCAGGGTCCGATGAAGGACGTCCTCAACTACACCGACCGGGAGCTCGTCTCGGGCGACTTCATCGGCTCGCCGGCGTCCAGCACGTTCGACGCCACCATGACGTCGGTCCTCGGCGACCGCTTCGCGAAGATCTTCTCGTGGTACGACAACGAGTGGGGCTTCTCGAACCGCATGATCGACCTCGCGCAGCTCGTGGCGAAGAAGGGCGTGTAGCGCCGTGAAGCTCACCGGAATCCGCTCCGTCGAGGACCTCGCCGCGGCCGGCGACGCCGGCGGCCTCAGCGGCAAGCGCGTCTTCATCCGCGTCGATTTCAACGTCCCGCTCGACAAGAAGACGGGCAAGATCACGGACGACTCGCGCATCCGCGAGGCGATCCCGACGATCAAGCTCGTCATGGAGGCGGGCGCGAAGGTGATCCTCGCGTCGCACCTCGGCCGCCCGAAGCCGGGCAAGACCGAGGGGCTCTCGCTGGAGCCGTGCGGTGGGCGGCTCAGTGAGCTCACCGGCTACGAGGTGCACCTGCCCGACGACTGCGTCGGCGACTCGCCCAAGAAGGTCATCTACGACCTCCGCGCGGGCCAGATCTGTCTGCTGGAGAACCTCCGCTTCCACGAGGAGGAGGAGAAGGACGACGACGGCTTCGCGCGCCAGCTCGCGGAGCTCTGCGACGTCTACGTCGACGACGCCTTCGGCGCCGTGCACCGCGCCCACGCGTCGGTGCACGCGCTGCCGCGCCTCGTGCGCGAGCGCGCCGCCGGCCTGCTCCTCCTGAAGGAGCTCAAGGCGCTGACCCGGCTCACCGATCGCCCGGAGAAGCCGTACGTCGCCGTCCTCGGCGGCGCCAAGGTCTCCGACAAGATCGACGTCGTCGAGGCGCTCCTCAACGTGGTCGACACCCTGTGCATCGGCGGCGCGATGGCGAACACCTTCCTCGCCGCGCAGGGCAAGAACGTCCAGAAGAGCCGGATCGAGGAGGACAAGCTCCCGCTCGCGCGCACGATCATGAGCAAGGCGCGCGACCGGGGCATCCAGCTCCTGCTCCCCGTCGACGCCGTGGTCGCCTCGGGCATCGACGCGACGCAGGGCGAGGCCGCGTCGGTCGACGCGATCCCCGAGGGCACGATGGCGCTCGACATCGGCCCCCGCTCGGTCGAGCTGTTCGGCAAGGCCATCGAGAAGGCGAAGACGGTGTTCTGGAACGGCCCCATGGGCCTCTTCGAGACGCCCGCCTTCTCCAAGGGCACGTTCGACGTCGCCCGCATCATGAGCGGCGCGTCCGGCTTCACGGTGGTCGGCGGCGGCGACAGCGCGGCGGCGGTCAAGCAGGCCGGCGAGCAGATCGCCAAGGGCTTCGATCACATCTCGACCGGCGGCGGCGCTTCGCTCGAGCTCATCGAGGGCAAGCGGCTGCCGGGCGTCGAGGCGCTCCGGTCGGCCGAGGTGAGCGAGTGAAGCCCGTGAACGACGGGGGCGCGCCCGAAGCGACGGGCGTCGCCCCGGGGGCGGGCTCTCGTCGTCCGCTCATCGCCGGCAACTGGAAGATGAACGCCGGGGGGCAGGACGCCTGCCCCCTGGCGGCGGCCGTCGCCAAGGCGACCCGCGAGCTCACCCGGGCCGAGGTGGTGGTGGCGCCGCCGTTCACCGCGATCGCCGCCGTGGCCCACGAGCTCGCGGAGGCGAAGAGCGAGGTCGGCATCGCCGCGCAGAACATGAGCGCGGAGGTCTCCGGGGCGTTCACCGGCGAGATCTCCTCGGGCATGCTCAAGGACGCCGGCGCGACCTGGGTCATCCTCGGCCACAGCGAGCGGCGGCAGCTGTTCGCCGAGACCGACGAGTCGGTCGCGCGGAAGGTCGCCTCGGCGATCGCGGCCGAGCTGCGCCCCATCGTCTGCGTCGGCGAGACGCTCGAGCAGCGCGAGGCGGGCGAGACGCTCGCCGTGGTCGAGCGCCAGGTCCGCGCCTTCCTCGACGAGCTCGCCAAGCAGCCCGGCTTCGGCGTCATCGCCTACGAGCCTGTCTGGGCGATCGGGACGGGCAAGGTCGCGCGCGCCGAGGACGCCCAGGAGGTGCACGCGTTCATCCGCGGCCTGCTCGCGAAGGCCTCGGAGGACCTCGCCGGCGTCACGCGGATCCTCTACGGCGGCAGCGTCAAGGCCGACAACGCCGAGGGGCTGCTCGACCAGGACGACATCGACGGCGCCCTGGTCGGCGGGGCCTCGCTCGACGCCGCCGGCTTCGCCAAGATCGTCGAGGCCGCGCACCGACTGGCGGAGCGCGCCGAACAGGGGTAGATCGCGGGCCGCTCCCGCCTCACCCGCGGGGGCGCCGGCCTGCCCTCTCGCCCCCTCGCGTTGTCTCGCACTGTCTCGCACTTTTGCCCCTGGGCCCGTCGCGCGGGCCAGAACGACCCAGCAGAAAGACGCCGATGCTTCACACGTTCCTCAACATCGTGCACGTGTTCGTCTGTCTGTTCCTGATCCTCGTCGTGCTCCTCCAGCAGGGCCGCGGGGGCGGGATGGGCTCGGCCATGGGCGGCGCGACGGCCCAGGTGTTCGGCGGCCGCGGCGCGGGCAACTTCATGACCCGCCTCACGGCCATCTGCGCCGCCGTCTTCATGACGACGAGCGTGGCGCTCGCCTACCTCTCGTCGGCGGGCGATCGCGAGCTGCGCGAGTTCGAGCAATCCCAGGAGAAGTAGGCTCGCGTGCTGCGGCCCGCTCCCGCGCCGGGGAGGGAAGCGGGGAGGGCGCTCGACGCGGGGTCGTCCGCGCCAGGGGCCGCGGCCTCCGCGGTCCCGCTCGCGCGCGATCTCGCCCTCGTCGCCCTCGCCAAGGCCGCGGTCTCCGCGCTCGCCCTCGCGCTCGGCTTCCGGGCGGTCAGCGACGACGACTTCGCGCGCGTGGTCCTCGCGCAGGCGTGGGCCCACGCGCCCCGGCTCGACCCGACCGGGACGAGCTGGCTCCCCGTCCCCTTCTGGCTCAACGGCGCCCTCTTCCGCCTCTTCGCGCCGACCCTCGAGGTCGCCCGCGCCGTCGCCTTCGCGCTCGGCCTCGCGTCGGCCGCGCTCATCTACGTCTCCGCCCGCTGGATCACGGGCGATCGCCGCGCCGCGCTCGCCGGCGCGCTCGTCGCGGGCGCCTTCCCGTGGAGCGCCTGCCTCGGCGTGGCGACGGTCCCCGAGCTGCCGACCGCCGCCCTCACGCTGCTCGCGGTGGCGTCGCTCGTCACGCCGCCGGCCGGGCCTGCGCCCCCGGCCGGCCGCGCCCTCCTCGGCGCGCTCGCGCTCGTGCTGGCGACGCTCTCCCGTTACGAGCCCTGGCCCGTCGCCGCCGCCTTCGCCGCGATGGCGCTGCTCGCGGCCGCCCGCCTCGGCCAGGGCCGCGCCGCGCAGACGAAGCTCGCGCTCGCCGCGCTCGTGGCGCTCGCCGGGCCCGCCGCGTGGATCGCCTGGAACCGCGTCGCCCACGGGGAGGCGCTGCACTTCGTCGCCCGCGTGGCCTCCTACCGCAGCGCGCTCGGCCCGGGCGGCGACGGCTCGCTGCTGCGGCTCTTCGCGTACCCCGCCGCGATGGTCCGCGAGGAGCCGGAGCTCTTCCTGAGCCCCATCGCCCTCGCCCTCGTCGCCTGGCGCGCCCGCCGCGGCGCCGCGGCGGGGGCCGCCCGTCCGTTCCCGCCCCTCCTCCGCGCCGCCCGCCCGTACGCGCTCCCCGGCGCGGTCGCCGCCTTCCAGATCGCGGCGCTCTCGCTCGCGCTCGTGCGCGACGGCGCGCCCACGCATCACCCCGAGCGCGCCACCCTCCTCGCGATGCTCCTGCTCGCGCTCGCCGTCGGCGATCTCCTGGCGCGCGCCTTCCGCGGCGCCTCGGCCGGGGCGCGGAGGGCGCTCGGCGGCGCGCTCGTGGCCGTGCTCTGCGTCGGCCTCTTCTTCCGGCCGCACCTGCGCCGCGAGCACTTCAACCCGCGCGCGGACGAGGTCGCCATCGGTCGCGCCGCCGCGGAGCTCACGCCCCCCTCGGCGCCCCTCCTCATCGAGGTCGTCGACTATGGCCACCTCGCCACGCTCGCCGCCCTGGGCCGCCCCGAGGGCGCGCACCCGGATCGCTCGATCGATCCCCGCGATCCCCCGGTGCGCTCCAGCTTCGACGACCCCGCGTCGCTCGCGCGCCGCGCCGCCGGGCTGGGCGCCGCCTACCTCGTCGGGCGCGTCCGGCCGCCCGTGCTCGACCTCGCCGGCCCGCCGCTCGCCGCGCGCGGCGCCTGGGGCCTCTGGGCCGCGCCCGCGGCGGCCGGCGCCCCGCGGGCCGCGGAGGATCGCGCCCGGCGCCCCGCGCCTCCCGCCGACCCGGCGCAGCAGGCGTCGCCGTGAGCCAGCCCGCGGCGAGGCCGTTCTTCGCGCACGCGTCGGCGTGCATCGACGAGCTCTGCGCGATCGGAGAGGGCACGCGGATATGGCACTTCTGCCACGTCTCCGCGGGCGCGCGGATCGGCCGCGACTGCGTCCTCGGGCAGAACGTCTTCGTCGCGGGCAGCGCCGTCATCGGCGATGGCGTCCGCATCCAGAACAACGTGTCGGTGTACGACGGCACCGTGATCGAGGACGACGTGTTCCTCGGCCCCTCGGCCGTCCTCACCAACGTCATCAACCCGCGCGCGCAGATCGATCGCCGCGCCTTCCTCGACCGGACGCGCATTCGCCGCGGCGCCACCGTGGGCGCCAACGCCACCGTCGTCTGCGGCGTCACGATCGGGCGCCACGCGTTCATCGGCGCCGGCGCCGTGGTCACCCGCGATGTCCCCGACTACGCGCTCGTCACCGGCGTTCCGGCCCGGCGCACCGGCTGGATGAGCCGCCACGGTCACAAGCTCGCCGCCTCGCGCGACGGCCTGATGCGCTGCCCCGAGAGCGGCTATCGCTACGAGCGCCGCGGCGAGATCGTCCGCTGCCTCGACCTCGACGAGGACGCGTCGCTCCCGGCGCCCCGCGCCGCGGCCGCGCGCCATTACCGAGATCTCCCCGCAGCGGAGGACACCGAGCGATGACGCCGCCCGTCCCCTTCTTCGACCGCGCCCGCGGCGACCTCGCCCTGGAGGACGAGCTCACCGCCGTGTTCCAGTCGGTCGTCCGGAGCGGCCGTTACATCCTCGGTCCGGAGGTCGACGCGTTCGAGTCGGAGTGCGCCGCGTACCTCGGCGTCCGCCACGCCATCGGCGTCTCGTCCGGCACCGACGCGCTGCTCGCCGCGCTGATGGCGCTCGGCATCGGCGCGGGCGACGAGGTGGTGTGCCCCGCGTACACCTTCTTCGCGACCGCGGGCGCCGTCCATCGCACCGGCGCGCGGCCGGTCTTCGCGGACGTGCTCCCCGGCTCCTTCAACCTGGATCCCGCCTCCCTGGCGCGCGCCCTGACCGCGCGCACCCGGGCGGTCATCGCCGTCCACCTCTTCGGCGCGCGCGCGCCCATGGACGAGCTCCTCGCCGTCGCGGGGAGCGTGCCGGTCATCGAGGACGCCGCCCAGGCGTTCGGCGCCGAGCGCGCGGGCGCGATCGGGCTCCTGGGGTGCTTCTCGTTCTTCCCGACCAAGAACCTCGGCGCCTTCGGCGACGGCGGGCTCGTGACCACCGACGACGGCGACCTCGCCGAGCGCGTCCGGTCGCTGCGGGCGCAGGGCGCGCGCAGGAAGCACCACCACACGCTGGTCGGCGGCAACTTCCGGCTCGACGCGCTCCAGGCGGCGCTCCTCCGGCGCAAGCTCCCGCGGCTCGGCGCGCTCCTCGAGCGGCGGCGCGCGCACGCCGCGCAGTACACGGCGCTCCTCGGCGGCGCGGCCCTGCCCATCGCGCTGCCCGACGCCGGCTCCGCCGGGCACACGTTCAATCAATACGTGATTCGCCTCGGCGACGCGTCCCTGCGCGACCCCTTGCGGGCCTTCCTCGCCGAGCGGGGCATCGGCACCGAGATCTACTATCCGGCGCCGCTGCACCTTCAGCCCTGCTTCGCGCCGCTCGGCCCGCCGGCCGGCGCCCTGCCGGTCGCCGAGTCTGCCGCGCGCGAGACCCTCGCGCTCCCCATCTTCCCCGAGCTCACGGGGGACGAGGTCGCCCGCGTGGCGGCCGCCATCCGCGCGTTCTTCGGCTGACGGCCGGCCCCACGCGCGCGCCGCGAGGAGCGGGCGGACGTCGAGCCCGCGCCGGAGGGTGAACTCCAGCGAATGCGGCATACAATCGGCGCGTGGAGACGAGGATTCATGAATTCGGTTCATCAATCGACCCGAGCGAGGCCGCGCACGCGCTGAGGCTCCTGGTCGCGATCGCGGATCTGCGCTCGTTCTCCGCGGCGGCGGAGCGGCTCGGGCTCACGCCGTCGGCGGTGAGCAAGGCCGTCTCCCGCGCGGAGGCCCGGCTCGGCGTGCAGCTCGTGCAGCGCACGACGCGCCGGGTCTCGCTCACGGATCTCGGCGAGGCGTACGTCGCGCGCGGCCGCCAGCTCCTCGCCGACGTCGAGTCGCTCGAGCGCGACATCGCGGCGCGCGACCAGGCGGTGCGCGGGCCGCTGCGCGTCGCGGCGCCGGCGGTCTACGGCGCGTGCCGCGTCGCCCCGATCTGCGCGCGCTTCCAGGCCGAGCACCCGGGCGTCACCGTGGATCTCCGCTGCGGCGACCGGCTCGCCGACCTGGTCGAGGAGCGGATCGACGTCGCGGTCCGCATGGTCACCGCCCCTCCCGCCGAGCTCGTCGCGCGCCCGCTCGAGGACGACCGGCGCGGCCTCTACGCGAGCCCGGGCTACCTCCGCCGCCGCCGCGCCCCGCGCGACGCCGCGGAGCTCGGCGCGCACGCCGGGCTCCGCTACGGCCCGGGCGGCGCGTCGCACGTCGTCGTTCGCCTCGTCGAGCCCGGCGGCGCCGACGCGCCGGCGCGGGTGCCCGCGGTCTTCTCGAGCGACAGCGTCCTCGCGGTGCTCGAGGCGACGCGCGCCGGCCTCGGCCTCGCCGAGCTCCCCGCGTACCTCGTCGCGGACGACGTCGCCGCCGGCCGCCTGCGCGAGGTGCTCGCCGGGTGGCTGCCGGTGCGCCGCCGGGTCGTCGCGGTGTACCTCCCGTCGTGCTTCCTGCCCGCGCGCGTGCGCGCGTTCGTCGACCACCTCGCCGGCGCCCTGCGCGCCCCGGACCGCGCGCGGCGTTGACGACGGCGGCGCGGGCATGCCGCGCGCGGGCGCCGCCCCGCCGGCTCATCCTCGATCAGGGAGCAGCCCGAGGCGATGGCGCAGTCGCCCGCCCTTCCTCGCCGCGGACGGGGATCACATCGGCAGCTGCGCCCAGGGGGGCACCGGCACCCGGAACAGCGTGGCCGCGCCCCGGACCATGGTGAGCGCCACCAGCGCCGAGGCGATCCGGTCGAGCGGAAGGACGAAGTCGACGCAGCCCGTCGAGAGGGCGGCGCTGGGCATCGCGAAGCGCTCGGACGTCGCCTGATCCTGGACGAGCACCCGCCCGCCTGCGCGCTTGATCGCTTGGACCCCGCGGGCGCCGTCGTTCCGGTTGCCCGTCAGGACCACGGCGATGGCCCGCTCTTCATAGGTGGCCGCCACGGAGCTGAAGAGCAGATCGGCCGCGGGACGGAAGAAGTTCACCGGCGGAGAGCTGCTGTCGATGCGGACCGTGCGATCCGGGCCGACCAGGAAGTGCTTGCCGACCGGCGCGAGGTAGACGGTCCCTGCGCAAAGCGGCTCTCCGTCTTCAGCGTCCTTCACCTGGAGGCGCGTCCGGCGGCCGAGGTGATGGCACATCGTGCTCGCGTACGCGGAGGACCGATGTTGCACGATCGTGATGGCCGCCGGGAACTCGGGCGGCAGCGCCGACAGGAGCTGGGTGCACGCGGCGAGCCCGCCCTCGGACGCCGCGATCGTGACCATGTCGAACGCCTCGCCGTCACCATCGCATGAGCCCGGGTCGTACAGCGCTTCGTGCATCGGGTCGTAAAGACCACCCGCACGCGCTCCAACATCGAGCGCAGGTCGACTGGTCGTACGCTACCGATCCTAGCTCGGTGCGGTATCGGACGGAAGCGCCTGCGCCGAGGACCCAGCGGACGGCCGATGGCGCTGTCTCCTGCGGCGCGGTGCAGGCAGTTCCGGACAGGCACGCATGGGCTCCTCGTGGGAGCCTGTCAGCCAGGAGCTCGATGCGATGCCTCAGCAGAAGTTCACGCGAAACCGGCTCCTGTCGGCCTTGCCGCGGAGAGAGCTCGAGCGGCTCCTTCCTCAGCTCGAGGTGGTCCCGCTCGGTCACAAGCAGGTGCTCTACGAGGCGAGCGAGCCCATCCATCATGTCTACTTCCCCGAAAACGGTGTCGTATCGCTCCTCTCCTTGATGGAGAACGGAGATGCGGTCGAGATCGGGACCGTGGGCAACGAAGGGATGGTCGGGTTGCCGGTCTTCCTGGGGTCCGTCTCCACCCAGGGCCGCGCGTTCTCGCAGGTCCCCGGGGACGCCGTGCGGATGAGGTCGCCCATCTTCCGCGAGGAGGTCGGTCGGGGCGGCCGGCTCCGCGAGACGCTGAGCCGCTACACACAGTCGCTCTTCGAGCAGATCGCGCAGGCGGCGGCCTGCAACCGTCTCCACCCCATGGGAGAGCGGTGCGCCCGCTGGCTCCTGATGACCCACGACCGCGTTGGCGCTGACGAGTTTCCGCTCACCCACGAGTTCCTCTCCCAGATGCTCGGCGTCCGCAGGGCCACCGTCACCGTGGCGGTCGGCATGCTCCAGCAGGCCGGGCTCGTCCAGTTCACCCGCGGCCGGGTGACGGTCCTGAGCCGCGCTGGTCTGGAGGAGGCGTCCTGCGAGTGCTACGCGATCATCAGGGACGGGTACGAGCGTTTGCTCGGGTCGCACGCCACCTGAGCCCGCGCCGTGGCGCCGGCGCAGCGCGTCGGGCGCGGTCCAGAGCCCGGGCTCTCCTGCGGTCCCGCGGCCTCCGCGACCACCGCCGCGCCCCTCGGGGGCGCCCTTGGGGCGGCCCTACCACGGGGTCGGGCCGCGGGACCCTGCCTGTGCTAGACGTGCGCGCCATGAGCGTCGAGGTCGGCATCGTCGGACTGCCCAACGTGGGCAAGAGCACCCTGTTCAACGCCCTGACGGCCGCGAGGGCCGAGGCGCAGAACTACCCGTTCTGCACGATCGAGCCCAACGTCGGCGCCGTCCCTGTCCCTGACGACCGGCTCGCGACGCTCGCGAAGTACATCAAGACCGAGAAGATCGTCCCCGCCATGGTGCGGGTGGTCGACATCGCCGGGCTCGTGCGCGGCGCGAGCACGGGCGAGGGGCTCGGGAACAAATTCCTGAGCCATATCCGCGAGGTAGACGCGATCCTCCACGTCGTCCGCTGCTTCACGGTCGCCGACGTCGTGCACGTCGACGGCGGCGTCGATCCGATCCGCGACATCGACACGATCGAGACGGAGCTCATGCTGGCCGACCTCGGCTCGCTCGAGGGGATGCTGGAGCGCACGAAGAAGCAGGCGAAGGGCGACAAGGAGCTCCTGCCGAAGATCGCGCTCATGGAGCGGTGCCTCGAGGCGCTCCAGGCGGGCAAGCCGATCCGCGGCCTCTCCTTCGACGAGGAGCAGCGGAAGGTCGTGAAGACGTTCGGCCTGATCACCTCGAAGAAGGTCCTTTACGTGGCGAACGTCGACGAGTCCGACGTCTCCGGTACGGGCCCGCTCGCGGCGAAGGTGCGCGAGCGCGCCGCCTCGGAGGGCAGCGGCGTCGTGCCGGTCTGCAGCAAGCTCGAGGAGGAGCTGAACGAGCTCGCGCCCGAGGAGCGCGCCGAGATGCTCGAGAGCCTCGGCATGAAGGAGCCGGCGCTCGCGACGCTCGCGCGCGAGGCCTACCGGCTCCTCGGCCTGCAGAGCTACTACACGGCCGGTCCCAAGGAGATCCGCGCCTGGACGATCCCCATCGGGTGCACGGCGCCGCAGGCCGCGGGGGTCATCCACAGCGATTTCGAGAAGGGCTTCATCCGGGCGGAGGTCTACAGCGTGGACGACCTCGTCGAGCACCGGACCGAGGCCGCCATCCGCGGCGCCGGCAAGCTGCGCGTCGAGGGCAAGACGTACGTCTTCCAGGACGGCGACGTCACGCACTTCCTCTTCAACGTCTGATCTCTCCCCCTCGAGCGGGCCCGCTCGCCCGGCCGCCGTGAGCGCGCCGCCCCGCCCCGCGGCCGGCGCCTTCGCCGCGCGTCCGCGCATGGCCGCGGCGCGGCGTCCGGTTTTTTGACCCCCCGGATCCGCTCGGCTACCTCCTCCGCCTTCACGGGACGAAAGGACGATCATTTGGGCGCACTCAAAGGATCCATCTCATTCTCGAAGTTCTATGTCCGCGGCGACCTCCCCGAGGGCTTCCGCGACAGGTTCGTCGAGCGAATCCAGCTCCGCGCGTTCCGGCCGCTCACGGTCGACGAGGACGCGGAGCAGCGCGCCGGGTGGTGCTCCATCGAGAATCCGCTCGATTGCGAGCTCGATCACGGCAAGATCTTCTTCAACTCGTACCTCAACCTCGGCCTCAGGACCGATCGTTGGCAGGTGCCGGCGGCGCTCTTCAAGGCGCACTTCGCCGAGGCGGAGCGGGAGCACCTCGCCAAGCGCGGTCGCGAGAAGCTCGGGCGGCGCGAGAAGGAGGAGCTCCGGGCGGTCGTGTCGAGGAAGCTCCGCGCGCAGCTCATGCCGGTGATGAAGGTGGTCGACCTCTCCTGGAACCTGGAGGCCGGCGTCGTGCGGTTCTGGAACCAGTCGCCGCGCGCGCACGAGGGGCTCGCGGAGCTCTTCGAGGACACCTTCGAGCTCGATCTCGTGCCCGAGAGCCCCTACACGGCCGCCCGCGAGCTCGGCTTGACGAGCGAGCAGCTGGCCGCGTTCGAGGCGCTCAAACCCACCGTCTTCCACGCAGAATCGACCCTTGGAGGTGCCCTGTGAGCCTCGCCGAGCTGATCGAGCAGCGCCGGTTCGTCGGCCGGGAATTCCTTGTCTGGCTCTGGTTCGAGAGCGAGCTCTTCGAGGGCCGCTTCTCCCTGGACGCCCTCGGCGTCTGCGAGCTCTGGCTCGAGGGGCAGATCACGCTGGTCCAGGAGAAGGAGCAGAGCCGGCTCAAGGGCGCCGCGCCGAGCAGCGCCCCCGAGGCCCACGAGGCGCTGCGCCAGGGCAAGCTCCCCTCGCAGGCGCGCGTCCGCGTCACGCGCGGAGAGCTCGAGTACGCCTTCCTGTTCAACGCCGACGCGTTCGCGCTCGCCGGCGTCAAGATCCCGAGCGTGGTCAAGGACGCGGTGGACGAGCAGTTCTACGAGCGCATGTACCTCATCGAGGAGCTCGAGACGCTCTTCACCGCGCTCTACGGCGAGTTCCTCGCCCTGCGCCTCAGCGCCGCCTGGGAGACCGGCGTGGCGCCGTTCGTCCGCGCCTGGGTCCGGGGCGAGCCGGTCGACGTGGCCGCCTACCAGAAGCTCCGGGGCAAGCTCGCGCCCGTCCGCGGCGCGGCGAGGTCGAGGACGACCCCGCCGCCCGCGGAGGCGCCCGAGCGCGCGGCGCGCGTGGTCGCCTGAGCCGGCGCTCGGCCGAGCGCTGGCCGCGCCGCGCGCGGCCGGCGCGGTCGCGCCGCTATTTCCCCTTCACCTTGCCGTGGATCTGCTTCGCCTGCGCGAGGTGCTCGCGCAGCTGCGGGAGCGTCGAGGCGGCGAAGCCCTTCAGCTCGGCGTCCTTCGCCTCCTTCGAGGTCTTCTCGAACTCCGCGACGTCGTGCTCGTGGTCGTCGACCATCGCGCTCATGTAAGCCCGGTCGAACTCGGCCCCTGCCTTCTTGGACAGCTTGTCGACCTTCTCGCGGTGCTCCTTGTCGAGCTCCTGCGGCACGAGGACGCCCTTCTGCTGCGCGAGCTCGGTGAGCCGCTTGTTCACCGCGGAGTGGTCGTCGATCATCCGCTGCGCGAAGCGCTTTACCTCCGGGCTCGCGGAGCGCTGCTGCGCGAGCTGCCCGAGCCGCACCTCGAGGAGCCCTCCCTGACCGGCCTTCTCGATGAACTCCCGATCGGACTTGCTGAGCTTGACCTCGCCGGCCTGAGCCTGCTGCCCCGTCGAGCCCTGCCCCTGCGCTGCCGCCGAGGCCGGCAAGAGCGCTGCCCCGATCAGGATGGTGAATAGAACTGGCTTGAGCATCATTGTCCCCTCCTTGTTCCGGCTCTCGCCGGGCGGCCATGCCGAGCGCTCCACGGAGCCGGGACGGCCGGACTCCGCTGCTCGGCGCCCCCCGGTCGAGCCACGCGTCGTTATCTCGTGAGACCCTCTCGCTCTGGCAAGGGTCAGCGAGCATGGGCCGGTCCGCCCGCGGCCGCGCGGCGGGCGGGGATTCGAGTTGACAGATCCATCCCTCCGGCCCTTGTCTCGAGGCGCATGGACGCCGGATCGGGGCGCGCGCGGGGCTCGGACAAGGCCCGTCTGGCCTTCGTCGGCGTCTATCCACCGCCTCCTGGAGGCGTGAGCGTCCACGTGCTGCGCGCGGCGCACCTGGCGCAGGGCCGGTTCGACGTGGAGGTCATCGACGGCTACGCGCCGCCGTCGCTGCCCATCGCGCCGACCGCGTTCCCCGTGTACCGGTGCGGCGCCGGGTCGGCCCCGATGCGCCTATTGCGCGTGATGGCGCACCTCGGGCGCCGGAGGCGCGACCTCGTTCATTTTCACGTCTCGACCCTGAGGAACTTCGCGACGGTGGCGATCCCCCTCTTCTGGTCGCTGCCGCGCGGCACCTCGAAGCTCATCACGGTGCACGGCGGCAGGCTGATCTCGAATTACGAGCGCAGCGGCGCCGCAGAGCGGCGGCTGGTGGACGCCGTGCTGCGGCGGCTCGATCACTGCATCGCGGTCAACGAGGATCAGGCCCGCTTCCTCGAGAGGATCGGCGTCGCTCCGCGCCGCGTCTCCTGCATCCCCGCGTTCCTGCCGCCGACGCCGGTGCCCGACGCGGGCATCGGCGCGAAGGTCGAGTCCCTGCGCAAGACGGCCGGGGCCCTCCTCCTCGTCTCCGGGGTCGCCTTGCGGCACTACGGCATCGATGTCGCCATCGACGCGCTCAGGCTGCTCCACCGCGAGACCGGAGCGAAGCCGGGCCTCGTCGTCAGCCTCTACGCCGAGCACGACAGCGCCTATCTCGCCGAGATCGAGCGGGGGCTCGCCGGGTACGGGAGCGAGCACAGCCTGCTCTTTCGGGATCTCGGCCCGAACGATTTCTCCTACCTGCTCGGCCTCGTGGACGTGTTCCTCCGGCCGACCACGACGGACGGCGACGCCGTGACGGTGCGCGAGGCCGGTTATCTCCGGAAGCAGATCATCGCCTCCGACTGCGTGGCGCGCCCCGAGGGCGCGGCCCTGTTCGCGACCGGGGACGCGCGCTCGCTCCGGCGCGCGATCGAGCGCGCGCTTTCCGATCGGAGCTACGGCCAGGCGTCCCCCGGCTCGGACGACAACGCAGCGAAGCTCATGGCGGTGTACGAGCGGCTCCTCCGGCGCTGAGGGGCGCGGCGGCCGGCGCGCTCGGCGTCGACGCGCGCGGCGGCGCCTGGTCGAACGGGCGACGACCCCCCAAGAACTGGGCCCCGGCCGCTCGCTCATCTACCCTCGGCGCCTGTGGTCGGCGATTTCTTCAAGCGCCTCACGAACGGCATCGTGTTCCTCCTCGCCGCCCTGACCTTCTTTCTCGTCCCCATCGGCAGGAAGACGGCCGCGCAGCACCTCGTCGCCATCGTCTCGACGCCGCCCGCCAGGGAGGCCGCCTCGGCCTTCGCCCACATCGCGCGCCGCATCTCCGCGGAGGCGCGCACCGAGCTGGAGAAGCTCCGCAACCCCCCGCCCGCGCCGCGCGAGCCGAAGCCGCCGGCGAAGGCGCGGCCGCCGTCGTAGCGCGGGCCGCCCGCGCCGGGCGCGCGGGAGGGCTCAGCTCTTGCGCGGATCCTTCACGTTCGGGTGCTCGTTGTAGAACGCGTCGAGGCTCTCCCGGGAGATCTCCGCCTCGATCTCGCCGTCTCTCCGGATCTTCGCCTGACAGCCGAGGCGGCTGCTCGATCGCACGTCGAACGCCTTGTCGAGGATGTCCTCCTCGTCCTCCTCGGCCTCGCTGAGGAGGTCGCGCCCCTTCGTGACGTACACGTGGCAGGTGGAGCACGCGCAGACGCCGCCGCACGCGTCGCCCTCGGGGGCGCCCACGGCCTTCGATGCCTGGAGGACGGTCGAGCCCACCGGGACGTCGACCTCCCACGCGCGCCCGTGCGCCAGAAAGCGGACCTTGGCCATCAGCTCCTCCTCGCTTCGACGGCGGCCGGCGCCTCGCTCGCGCCGCCCGCCTCGGCCGCCGCGCGGCCCGCGTCGTCCCCTCGGTGCTCGGCCAGGTGCGCGTCCACGCCCTTCGCCGCGGCGACCGTCGCCTCGACGTCCTCGACCTGCTTGCCCGCGATCGCCTTGGCCACCGCGCGGTCCATCCGCCGCCCCGCCCAGGCGCGCGTCGCCTCGTCGAGCGCCTCGGTGCGCGCCTGGATCAGCCCCGGCTTGTCCCCGCGGATCGCCGCGTCGAGCGCGCTCAGCGCCCCCTCGATCGCCTCGCGCTCGCCTGGCCCGAGCAGGTCGGCGTCCGTGGAGAGCGCCTTGCGCGTCGCCATCGCCACGCGCTCGCCCTCGACGCGCGCCTCGACGAGCCGCCGCTTGAGCAGGTCTTCCTCCCCGTGGTCCAGCGCCGCGAGGAGCATGTTCTCCACCTCCTCGTCGGTCAGGCCGTAGCTCGGCTTCACCTCGACCTTCTGCTCGACCCCGGTCGTCAGCTCCCGCGCGGTCACCCCGAGCAGCCCGTCGGCGTCCACGCGGAACGTCACCTCGAGCCGCGCCATGCCCGCCGGCATCGGCGGGATCCCCTTCAGCACGAAGCGCGCGAGCGACCGGCAGTCGGCGGCGAGCTCCCGCTCGCCCTGCACGATGTGCAGATCGAACCCGGTCTGGTTGTCCGCGTAGGTCGTGAAGACCTGCCGCGCCCCCGCCGGGATCGTCGTGTTCCTCGGCAGGATCTTCTCGGCGACGCCGCCCATCGTCTCGATGCCGAGCGACAGCGGCAGCACGTCGAGCAGGAGCACCTCGTCCGCGCGCTCCATCGAGCCGGCCAGGATGTCGGCCTGGATGGCCGCGCCGAGCGCGACGACCTCCTCCGGATCGATGTCCTTGAGCGGCTCCTTGCCGAAGAGCTTCGCCACGTACTCGCGCACGTGGGGCACGCGCGTCGCGCCGCCCACGAGGATCACGCCGTCGAGGTCCGAGGCCTGGACGCCCGCGTCGCGGAGCGCGCGGCGGCAGGCGGCGCCCGTGCGCTCCAGCAGCGGCGCGATGAGCGCGTTCAGCTCGTCGCGGGTCACGGTGACCAGCCTCGACGCCGGCCCGCCGGCGCCCGCCTGCACGGGCAGCTCGATCTCGACCCGCTCCGCGTCCGTCAGCGCGTGCTTGACGCTGCGGGCGGTGTCGAGCGCGAGCCGCACGACCTCGGGCGTGCGCCGCGCCGCGCCCATCTCCTGGAGCAGCCGCTCGGCGAGCGCCCGGTCCATGTCGTCGCCGCCGAGCGCGCTGTCGCCCCCGGTCGACTTCACCTGGAAGACCCCGTTGTCGAGCAGGAGGACGGTGATGTCGAACGTCCCGCCGCCGAGATCGTAGACGGCGAACAGGCCGTTCTGCTGCTTGTCGAGCCCGTACGCGAGCGCCGCGGCCGTCGGCTCGTTGAGCAGGCGCAGCACCTCCAGCCCGGCCAGCCGGCCAGCGTCCTTGGTCGCCTGCCGCTGCGCGTCGTCGAAGTAGGCCGGCACCGTGATCACCGCGCCGCCCACCGACCGGAGCTCGCGCTCGGCCGAGGTGCGCAGCTCCTTCAGGATCTCCGCCGACACCTCGACCGGCGTCACCTCCCGGTCGCGCACCTTGAAGCGCACGCTCTTCGCGTCCTCGGGGCCCTTCGGCTCCACGAACTCGTACGGCCCGAGCCGCCGCGTCTCCGCGTCGTTCGCGCCGCGGCCCATGAAGCGCTTCACGCTGACGATCGTCTCGCGCGGGTGGCCCTGCGCCATCCGCCGCGCGCTCTGGCCCACGATCGCGTTGCCGCGCTCGTCGTAGTGCACCACCGACGGCACGAGCCGCTCGCCGTTGCAGTCGTCGATGACCACCGGCCGGCCGTCGCGCACGCGGGCGACGAGCGAGTTCGTCGTCCCGAGATCGATGCCGATCGGGCTGGGCCTTGCCTTGGGGTCGAAAATTTCGAGGAGGGTCATGTCTGATCCGCGAGTTCTTCTTCGATTGCGCTCACTTCGTCGAGGAAGCGCCGGATGTAACGGAGCTCGCTCAGCATGGCGAGCACGCCCTTCATCCGTTCGGGGTCGTTCCCTGCGGCGGCGAAGGCCGCCTGGATGGCGGCGAGGGTCGCCTGCTCGCGCGCCCGCATCGCGCCGCCGAGGCGCGCGATCCGCGCGCGATCGCCCTGCTTCGCCGCCTCGGAGAGCTCTTCGCGCGACTCCATCATCTCCATCAGCAGGGCGGGGGAGGCCTTCTGCTCTCCCTCCTCGCCCCGCGCGATCCCGGCGCGCTGGAGCAGCGCCTCGGCCCGGCGGATCGGATCCCTGAGGACGCGCAGAGCGTCGTTCGCCTCGATCGCGCGCCCCAGCGCGAGCCTCCGCTCGGCCGCGGGGGCGCCCGCGTAGCGATCGGGGTGGAGCGCGCGCGAGAGATCGCGGTGTCGCTGCTCCAGCGCGCGCAGGTCGAGGTCGAACCGAGGCTCGACGCCCAGGGTATCGAAGGGATCGGTCATCACGTGCTCTGGGGAGGGGCGCCTCGGCGGCGAGGGCGGGCGCTCCCTGCGGCGGCTCAGGCCACCGTGAACGAGTGCCCGCAGCCGCAGCGCGTCGCCTCGTGCGGGTTCTTGAACTTGAAGCCCTGGTACATGAGCGTCTTCTCCCAGTCGAGCACCGAGCCGCCCAGGTAGAGGATGCTCTTCTTGTCGCAGAAGACGCGCACCGTGGCCTTGCCCGGCTCCGCGAACTCGAGGACGAGATCGCCGGACCGGGGCGGCTTGTCCTCGAACTCGATGACATAGGAGAACCCGGAGCAGCCGCCGCCGCGGATCCCGACCCGGATGGCGCCCTCGGGCGTGCCGCGCTTGGCGAGCTGGGCGCGGATGGCCTGGACCGCCGCGTCGCTCACCGAGAGCGTCCGCTTCGACTTGGCCTCCGCCTCTCCCGTGGCCCCGTTGCCTTGCGCGGGCGCGGCGTCCGCCGCGGCGTGCGCGGGGTGGGCCCCGGCGTCCGTCGCCCTGGTCGTGGTCGTCTCCTCGCTGCTCTGCATGGCGCTGCTCCCTCTCCGGTGCTCCGGGTCGCCCCGGAAGCCGGTGTGTTACTTCGCGCTCGCCGTCGCGGTGCCCTCGGCCGCGCCGGAGGGCGCCGCGCCGGCGAGCTCCTTCTTCGCCTGCTGCTTGGCCCGGAAGTCGGCGATCGCGCTCTTGATCGCGTCCTCGGCGAGGACCGAGCAGTGGATCTTCACGGGCGGCAGGTGGAGCTCCTCGGCGATCATGCTGTTCTTGATCGTCTCCGCCTCGTCGATCGTCTTGCCCTTCAGCCACTCGGTGGCGAGCGACGACGACGCGATGGCCGACCCGCAGCCGAAGGTCTTGAACTTCGCGTCCTCGATGACGCCGCCCTCGCCGACCTTGATCTGCAAGCGCATGACGTCGCCGCAGGCCGGAGCGCCGACGAGCCCGGTGCCGACGCGCTCGTCATTCTTGTCGAGCGTGCCGACGTTCTGGGGGTTCTCGTAGTGCTCGATGACCTTATTGCTGTATGCCATGGCTCTCTCCTCGACCGTTTCCTTTCCTCTCGAAACCTTGCTCTGACGCGCCGGCGCCGTCCGCGCCGCCCCTCAATGGGCCGCCCACTGCACCGTGTTGAGGTCGATCCCCTCTTTGTGCATCTCGTAGAGCGGCGACATGTCGCGCAGCTTGTTCACCTTGCGGATCACGAGGTCGGCGACGTGATCGACCTCTTCCTCGGTGGTGAAGCGCCCGAGCCCGAAGCGGATGGACGAGTGCGCCAGGTCGTCGCCGATGCCCATGGCGTGCAGGACGTAGGAGGGCTCCAGGCTGGCGCTCGTGCACGCCGAGCCGCTGGAGACGGCCACGTCCTTGATGGCCATCATCATCGCCTCGCCCTCGACGAAGCTGAACGACACGTTGAGGTTGCCCGGCAGCCGCCGATCGGGCGACCCGTTCAGCTGGATGGCGTCGAGCTCCTTCCAGAGCCGGGTCCGGAGCCGCTCGCGCAGCGCCAGGATGCGCGCCGACTCCGCCTCGCCCTCCTCGATGAGGATCTCGGCGGCCTTGGCGAACCCGACGATGCCCGGCACGTTGAGCGTGCCGGACCGCATGCCGAACTCGTGGCCGCCGCCGTCCATCTGCGCGGTGATGCGGACGCGCGGCTTGGACCTGCGCACGTAGAGGCAGCCGATGCCCTTCGGCCCGTAGATCTTGTGGGCCGTCACCGACGCGAGGTCGACCCCCATCTGCTCGACGTTGAAGGGGACCTTCCCGACGCCCTGCACCGCGTCGCTGTGGAAGAGGATGCCCTTCGACTTCGTGATCTTGCCGATCTCGGCGATGGGCTGGATCGTGCCGACCTCGTTGTTGGCGAGCATGATCGAGACGAGGATCGTCTTGTCGGTGATCGCCTTGGCGACGTCGTACGGGTCGACCATCCCGTACTTGTCGACCTTGAGGTAGGTGACCTCGTAGCCCTGCTTCTCGAGCCGCTTGCAGGTGTCGAGCACCGCCTTGTGCTCGATGACGCTCGTGATGATGTGGTTGCCCTTGTCCTTGTAGAACTCGGCGACCCCCTTGATGGCGATGTTGTCGCTCTCGGTCGCCCCGGAGGTGAAGATGATCTCCTTCGGGTTCGAGGCGCCGATGAACTTGGCGAGCGTCTCGCGAGCGTGGCTGACGGCCTCCTCGGCGGTCCAGCCGAAGACGTGGCTCCGGCTCGCGGCGTTGCCGAACTTGCTGTTGAAGTACGGCAGCATGGCGTCGAGGACACGCGGATCGACCGGCGTCGTCGCGTGGTAGTCCATGTAAATCGGAAGTTGGATGGCCATGGTGTTCTCGCTCAGCGGTGATTCGAGCCCTGGCGGCAGTGTCCGTTGCCGCCGTGGATCCCGGCGACGAGCTCGGGCTCAGCCTTGCTCTTGTCGTGAAGATTGCAGTTCGTGCAGGCGGCGACGAGCTCTGCCGGGTCGCACGTCTCGCACGTGTCGAGGTACGCGAGGCTCGCGACGAGCTCGTGCTCGAGGTTCTCGAGGTGCGCGATCTGCTCCCGCACCTCTTCGAGCTTCTGCTGGTAGACGTCGCGGATCCTCGACATGGCGCCGGGGGCCGACGAGGACGACTCCCAGGTGGAGACGATCTGCTGGATCTGGCTCAGCGACAGGCCGAGGTCGTGGAGCTTGCCGATCCACCGGACGCGCGTGAGGGCGGCGTGGTCGTAGAGCCGGTAGCGCCCCTTGGAGCGGGCGTGCGGCTTGAGCAGGCCGACCTCCTCGTAGTGGTGGATGGCCCGCACCGTCTTCCCGGTCGCCTTGGCGATGTCGCCCACCTGAAGGAGGCGCTCGTCTTCCTCGGCCTCGGCGCAGCCTCCTGCCCTGAGTCCGTCCGTCCTGGACGGACCAACCGGACCAGGCAGAACGGTCCCGCCAGTGCTGTGCTCGTGCGCGACAGGGAGGTGGTGCCGGGTCGTCATCGGTGCGCCAGGTTGAAACTCTGACCCTTACGTGTGCGTGAGGGTTGCGGACCTTCTAGGGCGCTGGACGGAGGCTGTCAACCGGCTTGTACTGGTCCGGCCCGGCGTCCCAGGTGGGTGGCCGGACCGGTCGGCTCGATACACCCCGGCCCGTCCGCCGTCCGCCGTCCGCCGTCCGCCGTCCGCCGTCCGCCGCTGCCGCGCGTGGTGCGCCGACCGCGGCGGGGAGCCGGCGGGCGGCGCTACAGCTCGATGCTCGTGTTGTCCTGACGCGCTCGCTCGATCGCGAAGGTCGCGCGCGTGGTCGCCTCGATGCTGGCCCAGGGGATCGGGCTCGGCGCTCCGGCGTTGCTCGCCCGCACGAACGCCTCGAGCTGCGCCGCGTGGCCCTTGTCCGCCTTCAGCGCGCGCGTCGTGCGGGTCTTGCCGCGCTCGGTCAGCGAGAGCGCGCGCCAGTCGTGGAGCTGCGCGACCTTGCCCTCGCAGAACACCTCGTAGCTCTCCTTCGGGACGCTGGGATCGCCCATCGACGTGTAGATCAGCGTCCCCACGCTGCCGTCGCCGAAGGTCAGGGTGACGATGACGTTGTCGTCGCGGTGGTAAGCCCCCTCGGCGCCGATGGCGTGCGCGCTCACCCGGACCGGCTCGGCGTTCGCCCAGTACGACAGGAGGTCGACGAAGTGGCAGCCCTCGCCGACGATGCGCCCCCCGCTCTCGGCCGTGTCGGCGATCCAGCTCGTGCCGGGGACGCGGCCCGCGTTGATGCGCGCGATCATGACGAGCCCCGCGCGCCGCTGGGCGAACGTCTCCCGCACCGCGACCGCGAAGGGCGCGAAGCGGCGGTTGTACCCCACCTGCAGGCGCCCCTTCGCCCCGGCGACGGCCTGCGCGAGCTCCGCGAGCTGCTCGTCGCTGATCGCCGCGGGCTTCTCCAGGAACACGTCCCGGCCCGCGGCGAGCGCCTTCGCGGCCTGCGCCGCGTGGCTCGAGTGGCGCGTCGCGATCATCACGGCGTCGACCTCGGGCAGCGCCAGCGCGGCGTCGAGATCGGCGAGCACGTGCTCGGCGCCGAAGCGATCCGCCGCGTGCCGCGCGGAGAGCCCGCGGCCCGACACGGTCGCCACGAGCTTCGCGCCGGCGGTCTTCGCGAGGGCCGGCAGCAGCACGCTCGACGCGAACGCGCCGGTGCCCACCATCGCCACGCCGAGCGTGGACCGGTCGCGCCGCGCGTGTGTCGCGGCCGTCGCCACGGACGCGGGCTGCTCCGCGCGGCGCTCGGGGTAGGTCAGCAGCACGCCGAGGTGAGGCTCCTGCCGCTCGCCGGTCACCACCGCGTATGCGTCGAGCGCGTCCTCGAACGCGAAGCGGTGCGTCACGAGGCTCTGCACGTCGAGCCGCTTGGTCTCGATCGCGCGCAGCACCGCCTCGAAGTTCCGGCGCTCGGTCCAGCGGACGTAGCCGATCGGGTAGTCGCGGCCCCGCTCCTCGTACTCGGGGTCGTAGCGGCCGGGGCCGTAGCTGCGCGAGACGACGAGCTCGAGCTCCTTGTCGAAGTACGTCTTGCGCGGCACCTCGAGCGGCATCAGCCCGACCATCACGATGCGCGCGCGATCCCGGGCGAGCTCGCCCGCGGTGACGAGCGGCTCGTTCGTCGGCGACGAGGCGGTGATCACCACCGCGTCGGCGCCGCGCCCCTGCGTGAACGCGCGGACGACCTCGATCGGGTCCTCGCGCGAGGGCACCGCGCCGGCCACCGCGCCGCGCGCCTTCGCGCGCTCGACCTTGGCCGGGTCGATGTCGACGCCGATCACGTCGCAGCCGTGCGCCGCGAGCAGCTGCACCGCGATCTGCCCGAGCAGGCCGAGGCCGATCACCGCCACGCTCGCGCCCAGCGTGGGCCGGGCGAGCCGCACGCCGTGCAGCGCGATCGCGCCCACGGTCACGAACGCGGCCTCCTCGTCCGTGACGCCGTCCGGCACCGGCACCACGAGGTTCAGCGGGACCGCGTTGACCTCGGCGTGGTTGGCGATGCCCGCGCCCGCGCACGCGACGCGGTCGCCGCGCGCGAAGCCCGCCGCCCCGGCGCCCACGGCCGCGACGCGGCCGGCGAGCGAGTAGCCGAGCGGGATCGGGTTGTCGAGCTTGGTGCGCACGGCGTC
This sequence comes from Sorangium sp. So ce134, assembly GCA_051525975.1. GTDB lineage: Bacteria > Myxococcota_A > Polyangia > Polyangiales > Polyangiaceae > Sorangium. Next base: position 12,642,421 of record CP150314.1, on the reverse strand, counting down.
GAAGGCGGCCAGCACGCCCTCGCGCTTCGCCTTGTCGATGACCTTCGCGACCAGGTCCGGCCGCTCCTTGGCCTTGGCGAGCAGGTTCTTGCGGGCCATGTCGACGATGGCGCGCTCGGTGCCGGCCGAGATCAGCGAGACCGTCGTGTCCACCAGGACGCCGCCCGCGGGCGCGCGGGGCGCCGCCGTGTCCACGACCGCGAGCTTCCCCGTCCGATAACTCTGAGATACCTGACGCATGCCGACTCTCCTCGAACCTACCCGTCCAGAGCCCATCGGCGCGCTGGCGCGATGGGGCTCGCTCCTATACACCGCCCTGGGTCGCGACGCTGACGATGATCAGCGAGCCGCTCTGGTGCGGCGGCGCCGCTCCGCGTTCACGCGCGGCTCGCCTTCAGGGCGAGCATCGGCTTCTCGACGAGGCGCCACGACGCGAGCGCCGCGACCGCGGTGATGCCGAACGCCGTGATCATGTACATCGGCCGGCCCACGAGCCCCATCTCGACGAACACGTTGATGAACACCATGTGATACAGGTAGAAGCCGTACGAGACGTCCTGGTGGCGGAGCACCTTCGCGCTCAGCGAGCGCGCGCTGAACGCGCCGGATAGCACGGTGCCCGCCAGCAGCACCCGCGCGACGGCGGTGAGCAGAGGGCCCGCGACGATCTGATCGTGCAGGGCGAGCGCGAGCGCGGTGTAGGGCAAGACCCAGAGCAGGAAGCGCCCCCGGACGAGCCGCTCGACCGCGTCCCAGTTGAGCTGCGCCATCGTGCCGAGCAGGAAGAGGTAGAGGTGGGGCGCGATGGTGACCTGCACCAGCCTGCGCTCCCGCGCCTGCGGCGGGCCGAACACGCCCGTGTCCATCGCGTAGCCCACGGCGAACGAGGCGAGCATGACGAGGACGAGGAGCGCGTTGCTGGTGCGCCGCGCGCGCCCGCGCACGAGCAGCGCGTAGAGCGCGGGGACGCAGAGATAGAAGGTCAGCTCGACGGGGATCGTCCAGAGGCTGCCGTTGAGGACGCCGACGCCGAACTCGCGCAGAAACGACGGGTTGAAGAACTGCACGAAGGTCAACTGGCCCACGAACCAGGCGGCGAACTTCGGCGAGAACAGCACGTCGAGCGGCAGGAAGCCGAGGGCGGCGGCGACGAGGAGCGAGACCGCGAAGCAGATCCACAGCGCGGGGTAGATCCGCAGCAGCCGCGCGCGGAGGTAGGGGCGTAGGTCCTGCCTCCGCTCGTACGACGCCGAGATCAGAAACCCCGAGACCACGAAGAAGATGGGCACGCCCGGGAACACCCGGAGCACCCGGGCGGCCTCTGCCCAGACGCCTTCGGGCGGGAGCTGCATGTGCGCGATGGCGTGGAAGATCCCGACCTGGAGCGCCGCGAGGATGCGGACGAGATCGAAGTTGTTTTCGCGCGTGCTCACCGTGCTCACGCGGACCGCGGGGCTCGCCGGCGACGACTTCTGGGGCTCGGCGAGGGCTTGCGTCATGTGCGGTGCTCGAGTTGCGAGGTGCTCTTACCGCGACCGCGGCGCTGAGTTCAAGGCCGCGGGCACCGTCGCCCTCCGCCGCGGCGCGCGCGCTGGAGCCCCCGCGAGATCACGGGCGCTGCGCGCGCCGGAGCGCCCGCCGGCACTCTCTCTCGCGGGCTGAGCCATGATGTCACGCTTTGACACGGTCTCCGCAACCGAAGAGACATTCCTGAAACATAAATTCCCAGGGTGCGGCAAGGGTGCCTGTGCGCGGCCGGCGCCGCTGAGCTCGGTAATGTCATCCTCGGGGCCAACGACGTCGCGGCCAACGACGTCGCGGCCAACGACGTCGCGAATAAGGAGCGCCTCGATCTCGGCCGTCGCGGGCAGCTCGCTGCTGAGCATCGCACCTGGACGAACGGTGAGGTCATTGCGCTCGCTGCACACCGTCGGAATCGAGCGATCAGCACGTCTGACTGCGTATCGGCTGACGATAAGCCACGCGGCAACTCGGGTGTCGGTGGACATCAGGGCTGAATTTTTCCGCTCAACAGGTGGCGCAAAACGCCCCTCTGTGTGGATATTTACAGTAATTATGGAAAATGTGTGTTATCTTACCGCCGTCGAAGGTTGGCTCACTAGGGCTTTCTCTTACCAACGGCTCACACTTCTGTCCGTAATCCTGCCCGGCGGGTTGTCTCGGGCGCATGCTTGGGGTAGTAGGGGCACACCGACGAAGGCTTTTCTGGCGTTTTATGATGACGAGCTATGAATATCGCGCTCCGCGCTGCACCAAAGGGGGGCGGTACTCCCAAAGGGAAAGGGAGCGATGGTAAGTACGCTCACTGCCGTTATCCTGGCGCTGGTGCTCTCCTGGGCGGCGACGCCGCTCGTGCGCCGATTGGCGCTCACTGTGGGCGCGGTCGATGAGCCGACCGCGCGCCGCGTGCACACCCGGCGAATCCCTCGCCTGGGCGGGCTCGCCATCGTTGCCGGTTTCTTGCTGCCTCTTTTCGTCCTTGTAGCGCTGCAGACCGAGATTGCGCTTCAGTGGTTCTCGCAGCACTCGCTGGTGGTGGGCCTGCTGGCCGGCGGGCTGACGATCGCGGCGGCGGGCGCCTGGGACGACATCAAGGGGATGCGCGCGCGCCACAAGCTGCTCGCGCAGATCCTCGCGGCGTCGCTCGCGTGGGTCTTCGGGCTCCGCCTCGAATGTGTGACGCTGCCGTACTTCGGCCACGTCTCCTTCTGGCCGCTCTCGTTCCTCGTGACGATCCCGTGGTTTGTCGCGATCATCAACGCGGTCAACCTGATCGACGGGCTCGACGGGCTCGCGGCGGGCGTGGGCTTCTTCGCCTGCGTCGCCAACTTCGTCACCGCGTACCTGGGCGGCTACCCGGGCAACCTGGTGATTTGCCTGCTCGCGGCGACGCTCGCGGGCGCGATCGTCGGATTCCTGTTCCACAACTTCCACCCCGCGACGATCTTCATGGGCGACACCGGGAGCATGTTCCTCGGGTTCATGCTCGCGGCGATCCCGCTCTTCGGCGTGGGCACGCACAAGGGCGGCACCGCGCTCGCGGTCCTCGTGCCGCTGCTCGCGCTGGGCCTGCCGATCTTCGACATGATCTCGGCGATGGTGCGGCGCTTCATCGCCCGCAGGCCGATCTTCTCGGCGGACCGGTCGCACATCCATCACAAGCTGCTCGACAAGGGCCACTCGCACCGCGGCGCGGTGCTGATCCTCTACGGGCTCAGCCTGATCTTCACCGTGGTGGCGCTCGTGGCGTACGTCGGCCGCTCGCACGAGATCGGCTTCGCCCTCGTGGCCTGCAGCGCGGTGCTCTTCATCGTGGTGCGCGCGGCGGGCTCGTTCGCGCTCTTCGGGGCGCGCCCCGCCGTCTCCAAGCGCTCGCGCGAGGCGGTCGTCGAGGCGCTGCGCCGCGCGGTGCCGCGGGCGCTGATGGAAATCGAGACCGCGAGCGGGCCCGATCGGCTGCGCGTGGTGCTCGAGCGCTTCGCGGTCGAGGCGCGGCTCCTGGCCATGGAGGTGAGCTCCAAGGGGGCGAACGGCAGCGCGCGCGTGAAGCCCTGGACGTGGACGCGGGACACGGCGACGCCGCTGCAGCTCCGCGAGGCGGTCGTCGCGGTGTTCTCGATCGACCTCGCCGGCGAGACCGTCGAGCTGCGGTTCCGCTGGGACAGCGAGGAGAGCGCGGTCAATCCGCAGGCGGACATGCTGCTGCAGCTCGTGGCCGACTCGGCGGAGCGGCTGCTCCTGCGCCGGCCGTCCTCGCGCACGCTCGAGCCCCTTCCCCAGGGGCGGCTGTCGGTGGTTTGATCCCTCCGGCCGGCGGCCTCCGGGCTCGTGCCGCCGGGCCGGAAGGGCCTAGGAGAGACAGTGGGAATCATTCGTAAAGCCGTCAACTTCAACACAAAAGCGGACGCGCTTTATTACCGGTTCACGGATCGACCGCATTACTGGAAGGTCTATCAGGGGTTTGTGGACGAGGCGGTCCTCCCAGCGAAGGACGTGATCCACCTCGGCTGCGGGCCGCTGTGGTTCGGCAAGGTGGCGACGGTGCCGCTCGACGGAAAGACCATCTACGCCGTCGATCCGGACGAGGAGGCGCTCTCGCGCAACCCCGCGCAACAGCACATCTGCGCGTTCGGCGAGTCGGTCCCGCTGCCGGACGGCTGCGCCGATGTGGTCGCCGCCGACCACCTGCTCGAGCACCTCGAGAACCCCGAGGCGGTGCTGCGCGAGGCGCACCGGCTCCTGCGCCCGGGCGGGCGGTTCGTGTTCACGGCGCCCAATCTCCTCTCGTATTCGGGGCTGGCGACGCACCTGACGCCGCAGTGGTTCCACGATTTCTATGTGGGCCAGCTGCGCGCAAAGAGCGGCAGCAAGAACGCCAAGCCGTACAAGACCTACTTCCGCATGAACACCGTGTGGGCCGTGCGCCGCATCGCGAAGCAGACAGGCTTCCGCGTGGACAAGCTCTATACGGGGGTCGATCACCCGGCCTATACGGTGTTCTTCCCCGGCATCCACCAGGCCGCGGTGGCGTTCCACGTGCTGCTCGCCAAGGTCGATGCGCTCGCGCCGTTCCGCATCACGCTCACCGGGAGCCTCGTGCGGGAGTAGCGCGCGGCCTCCGCGCTCGGGCGCGGGGTCGTCGCCGCGTCCGGCGGCATCGGGCGAGGCGCGGCGAGGCGCGTCACCACCGGACGCGAAACCCGCCGCGAAAGCCGCCCTCGACCGCGAAGCTCCCCGAGAAGACCGCCGCCGCCCGCGGCTGCCGGAAGCTGGGGAACCACACGCCCGAGCTCCGGCCGAGCGCGAGCGCGCTGCCCTCGACGGCGATCGACCGGCTCCGCAGAGCGGCCTCGTCGAGCCTGAGCCGGGAGCAGCCGCGCGTCCGGCCGCCGAGGATCTCGTCGTGGATCGCGAGCTCCCGCTCGGAGAGCTCGAGCGTCCGCCGATGCACGGGGGCCCCCGGGAGGAACCGGTATCCGTCGTGCTCGGCCTCCACGGCGACGTGCGCGCGGGCCTGATCGAGCCGGCGCACCGCGGCGCGGGCCCGGCGGCCGACGCGGAAAGCGCTCCACACCTCGCTCGAGTCGGCGCCGCCGAGCTCGATGGTGTTGTGCGCGCGCGTCGCCCGGGTCTCCTCCCGGTCGCGATCCGCCTTGTAGCTGGAGACGCCGTAATCGACCACGGCGCGCTCGCCCCCGATCCACAGCTCGAACGTGAGCGCGTCGGCGTGAACGTGTCCCGGCTGATACGAGGCCCCGTCCGCCCCCGCGTCGAACGCGAGCCAGGCCCGAGCGCCGGACCGCAGGATCACCCAGCCGGTCGCGGCGAGGTGCTGGAGCGAGGGCCCGTCGTCCGGCGCCGCGGCGGGCGCTCGGGCCGGATCGAAGAGGCCGAGCTCCGCGCCGAGGCCGAGGACGCGATCGAGCTCGGGCGCGGCGTCGAGCGCGGCGTCGTTGAACAGAGGATACGTGCCGTCCGGGGCGCGGACAGCGGCGGCCCATGACAGCGCCTTCTCCGCCGTCGTCCGCCAGAGCTCGGGCACGTCGCGCCCCGACGCCTGCGCGAGCTCGATCGCCTCGAGCAACCCGGCGGTCAGCGCGAGGTGGTACGAGACGGAGAGCTCGAAGTGCCCGCCGTCGTCCAGGAACTGCTCCGGGAGCTGCCAGGCGAGGAGCGCCGAGCCGAGCTTCCACCACGCCTCGGCCTCGAGCCCGCGGGCGACCGCGCCGCCGCACACGAGCCCGATGGCGTTCTCCAGCAGGTGATTGGCGAGCAGGTGCAGCTCGAGGCCGAGCGCGACGGCCCGGCAGGCGCGCGCCAGCTCGGCCGAGAGCCCAGGGCGCCCGAGGCGCGCAGCGACCGCGAGCCTGCGGGCGCGCACCGCGGCCGGGAACGGGTGCGACGCGATGGGGTCGCCCCACGCGCTCGGGGCCTCGCGCGCCGGATCGGCACCGAGCTCGTAACCATAGGCGCGCTCGTACGCGTGCAGCAGCGATCCCTCGGGGATCGCGGCCAGGCGCGCGCTGCCGCGCGCTCGTTCGGCGTCCGCGAAGGCGGCGAAGCGCGCGCGCGGCGGGGCGAAGCCGGGGCGGACGCGCGGGGGCCGCGACGCGGTGGGGACCCTGCCGAGCGCGCGCTGGCCGAGCGCAAGCGGGCGGGCGAGCACCTGAACCGGGTGGAGCTGCGCCACGGTGCGGGCGAGCCGCGGCAGGTTCATGAGCGGTCTCTCCCCCGGTCCCCGCGAGACCCCGAACGAAGGAGCACGCGCTCCAGCACCTCGATGTAATCGCGCGCGAGCGCGTCGCGATCGAACGACCGGATGACGTAGGAGCGCCCCGCTTCCCCCATGCGCCTCCGCCTGTCGGCGTCGGCCGCGAGCTCGACGATGGCCCGGGTCATGGCCGGCACGTCCTCGGGCGGGGCGAAGACGCCGGCGCCGGCCTCCTCGACGATCGTCCGCGCCTCGCCGTCGACCGAGATCACGACCGGGCGCGCCATGGCGAGGATCTCGAAGATCTTCGAGGGGATCACGGTCTCGAAGAGCTCGGTCTTGCGCAGGGGCACGAGGCAGATATCGGCGGTGGCGTACACCTCGGTGATCGCGTCGCGCGGGAGCGCGCCGAGGAACGTCACGTTGGTGAGCCCGAGCTCGCGGGCGCGCGCTTCCAGGCTCGCCCGCTCCGCGCCCTCTCCGACGAAGAGGAAGCGAATGTCGTCGCGCGAGAGCAGGCCTCTCGCCACGTCGAGCACCGCGGAGAGGCCGTGCGCCATGCCGTGCGTGCCGACGTACGCCACGACGAGGCGGTCACCGAGGTCGAGCCTCGCCCGGAGCGGCGTGTCGCGCGGCGACGGCGTGAAGCGACCGAGATCCACGCCGTTGCGGACGACGTCGATCTTGTCGGCGGGCACGCCCCGCGCGGCGAGGCGCTCGCGGAAGCTCCGCGTGACCACGACGATCTGGTCGGCCGCCCGGTAGAGGTGCTCCTCGACGACGGTGAGCCCCTGCACGACCGGATGCCCTGCCGGGAGGGCGCCCACGGCCACGATGGACTCGGGCCAGAGGTCGCGCACCTCGAACACGAACGGCAGCCGGCGGAGCGTGGCGAGACCATAGCCGGCCACGGCCGTGAGGAAGTGGGGGCTCGTCGCGATGAGCACGTCGCTCGAGGGCAATGCGAGCTGGGCGAGCGTGAGCGCGGAGGCGGCGAACGACCCGTACGCCAGCGAGCGGCGCACCTTGCCCCGGTTCGCGGCGGCGTAGATCCAGGTGCGGAGGACCCGCACTCCATAAAAGTCCTCTTCGATGCGGACCCGACCTCGGTACTCGGGCGGCACGACCCCGGTCGGGTGGTTCGGGAGGCCCGTGAGCACGGTGACCTCGTGCCCGGCGCGGCGCCAGGCTCGGGCGAGCTCCGAGACGCGCGCCGCGGGGGCGCCCGGCTCGGGCGGGAAGTAAGGGGAGACGTAGAGGATGCGCATGGTCCGCGTGGCGCTTCAGGCCAGGTTCTCGTTGGGGGTTGGTGCAGCCGTCCTCTTGGCGGAGCCGCCCGCGCCCGCGGCCGCCTCGGATCGAGGCGAGGCAGGCCGTCGGTACCCGGACGGCGGCGCGGGGGCGCTACTGGCTCGACGATGACGGCTGGCCGAGGCGTGCGTGGCGCAGGGGCCGCTCAGGTCCATGGCGCACTGTAGCCATGGCCGCGAGCTTGCGCCGCACGTGCTTGACGATCGAGGCCGTGAAGATCCCCACGAGCATCGCGGCCCCCAGCGTGAACGCGATCTTGAGCAGGGCGGTGAGCTCGCCCCGGAACTGGTAGTACGCGAACGAGGCGAGGCACGCGGCGGTCGCGCGGCCGAGCAGCGACGTGTCGCGCGCGGCCGCCGAGAGGAGCGGCATCATGAAGAAGAGGCCGCTCATCACCGCGATCTGGATGAACGTACCGATGAGGCCGAAGTTCAGGTATCCCTCCGTGGCAGCGCTCATCGCGAAGCCGCCGCCATGGCGCGCAAAGTCGGGATCCTTCCACATGACGTAGCGCTCCGACAGGCCGAGCGGCCGCTCGTGCCAGATCGGCTTGGGCACCAGGATGAGGACGGCGTTGATCCAGCTCTCGCCCGGGTAGTCCACGAGGGGAGGCTTCTCGTTCACGATGTTGACGAGGTTGTCGTAAACGCGCTGAAGCTCGCTGATCTCCAGCATGTTGTCGGTCTGATCGAGGCGCAGCGCCGCCGACTCGATCTGCGCGTCGAGCCCGGCGCCCTGCTTGAACCGGGCGCCGTCCATGGCGACGCCGTAGAAGACGACGCCCACCATGCCGATGGCCAGCCACAGGCGCCGGATCTGGACACCGAAGCCGTGCAGCGCGAGCCCGACCGAGAGGACGGCAAAGATGAGCGGGCCTCGCCGCCCCGTGGCCGTGTAGAGCAGGAAGCTCCCGAGGAACAGCGCCCCGGCGGCGGATACCAGCTTCGGGCCCCGCAAGCGGGCCCTGCGCAGCGACGCGAACCGGAGAAAGAAGTAAACGGCCGCGATCTGGATCAGGTACCAGCCCGAGATCAGCACGCCCTTGCCGTGCCCCTCGAGGTGGGTGGCCGCGTAGCTCAGCGTGAAGAACCTCCCCAGGCCGATGGAGGCGATCCACGCGAACACGAGCCCGAACCCGAGCAGCCCGACCACCATGCTCCCCCAGTCCTGGTCCAGGCTCGCCCTCGGGTTGTGCATCGGCACCAGGCGCTCCAGGTTCGGCGCCTCGGGGCGCCGGCTCAGGGCGGTGCACGCGATCGCGCATCCCGCGGCGCCGACGTAGGCCACCTCCATGGCCGCCTCGTCGCGGCCCGACAGGTGGAGCCGGCCGGACATCAGCAGGTGCAGGATGGGCGCGTAAGCGACGCTGAGGAAGTACGTGGCCGGCACGTACGTCTCCGGATCGAGCGGATGGAAGCGGGGACCGCCGGCGCGGGCGAGCGACGGCATGAGCGCCAGGGCCACGGTGCCGATCGTCCACCCGAGCCCTTCGCCGAGCGTCCCTTCGAGGACGGGGCCGAGCGCCGCCAGGGCGGCGACGAGGAGCGCCGCCCCGAGCCGGAAGCGGGGCGCCTTCGCCTGGGCGGGGGCTGCCTTGGCGGCGCGCCGAGCGCCGCGTGCGCGGGGGAGCCCCCGGGGGCCGGGGAGCCTCAAGGAGAGCAAGGGCCGGCGCTCCTCAATTCGGCAGGGGCGGTGGAGGCGGTTCCGCGGGGTCGGAGGCCGCCGGCTCGGCCGGCGTCTGGTAGTAACCGTCGCTCTTGTAGCCGTAGTAGTGGTAGACGCCGTACTCTTTCCGGTTCAGGTCGACGGCGTTCAGCACGAACCCCACGGTCTTGCCCCCGACGTCGTAGAGCGCCCGGATCCCGTGGCGCGCGAAGTCGCGCGTCGTGACGGACGCCCGCACGACGAGCACGGTGCCGTCGACCAGCGTGGACAGCACGGTGCCGTCGGTCACCGCGAGCAGGGGAGGGCTGTCGATGAGCACGCGGTCGAAGCGGCCCTGGAGCTTGCGGAGCAGCGCCTTGAAGCGATCGCTGTGCAGGAGCTCCGCCGGGTTCGGCGGGATGGGGCCAGCGGGGATGACATAGAGGTTCTCCACCTCCGTCCTGAGCGCGCTCTCGTCGTCGAGCACCGAGTCGTCGAGCAGCGCGCTCGTGACGCCGATCTCCATGCCTTTCCCGAAGATGTGATGGAGGCGCGGCTTGCGGAGATCGCAATCGATGAGGACGACCTTCTGCCCTGCCTGCGCCATGGCGACGGCGATGCAGCAGCACGCCGTCGTCTTGCCCTCCGCGGGCCCGGCGCTCGCGACGAGCAGCGTCTTGTAGGGGCGGTCGGGCGACATGAAGAGCAGGTTGGTCCGGATCGCGCGGGCCGCCTCGGCGATCCCGCTCTTCGGTTGATCGTGGACGACGAGCTCGCGCCGGCCCGCCGGGGCGCCGCGCCTGCCGCGGCGGTTCGCCCTGCGGAGCTCGGCCTCCTTCTTGTTGCCCTTGTCGAACTCCGGCAGAAGGCCGAGGAGGGGGAGCCCGAGCTCCCGCTCCACCTCGTCCGGCGTCTTCAGCGTGCGATCGAGGAGCGCCCGCCCCAGCGCCGCCCCGATCCCGAGGAGCAGCCCGGCGAAGATGCCGACCGCGATGTTGGTCGCGACGCGGGGGCGCAGCGCGGTGAGCGGGCGGCTCGGCCGATCGAGGACGCGGATGTTGTTCACCCGCATCATCCGCTGCAGATCGCTCTCCTTCGTGCGCTCGAGCACGAGCTGGTAGAGCTTCTCCGTGTTGTCCTTCGTCCTGCGGAGGCGGTCGTACTCGATCTTCAGCGAGTTCAGCTCGAAGGCCTGCTTTCTCGCGTCCTCGAGCAGGGCCGCGAGGCCTGCCTCCTGGCGCTTGACGATGGCGAGATCGCGGTTCACCGCTCCCTGAACGTTCTTGACCTCGGCGATGAGCGCGTTCCTGTTGGCGGCGATCCGCTCGTTGGCGGCGCGGACGTCCGGGTGATTCTCGCCCTTGCCGGAGCCGATGAGCGCGTCGCGCTCGCGGACGCACTCCTCCTGGCGCGCGCGCAGCATCTGGAGGACCGGGCTCTGGATGAGCTCGGAGGCGGGGAGGTCGGTCGGGCTGTTCGGGTCGACCTTCGACAGCTCGAGGCCCCGCGCGGCGAACTCCTCCCGCCGCGTGCGCACGGAGGTGAGGGCGTCGTTGATCTGCTTCATCTCCTCGCGAAGCAGGTTGGTCTGGTCCTCGAAGTCCACGTCGAGGATGTTGTTGTTGAGCTTGTACTCGTGGAGCGAGGTCTCGCTCGTCTCCAGGTCGTTCTTCAGCTTGTCGAGCTGCGTCCTCAGCCAGTCGACGGCCGAGTTCGTCGAGGCCAGCGCTTCATCGAGGTTCTGCTCGATGTAAACATCCATCAGGGTGGAGAGCACGCGCTGCGCCCGCTCGCGATCGGCGTCGTTGTACCGCACGATCGCGAGGCGGCTGTCCTTCACCGGCTCGACCAGGAGCCGTTCGATCAGGATCTCCGCGGCCTCCTCCGGGGTCACGGACTTCGGCGCGGGGGCCGCCGCCTCCTTCGGGAGGTTCTCCAGGAAGTAGGTGTCGTTCTGCAGGCTGAGCTGGGCGACGACCGCGAGCGCCACCCGGGTCGACCGGATGATCTTGTACTGGGTCTCGTAATAGTCGCGGTTGTTCCAGTACGACCCAGCCCCCATGTCGACCACGGCGTCGACGCCGCGCCCGAGCGGCCTCGGAGGGTTCGGATCGAACAGCACTGTCGCCGTCGACTGATAAATTTTCTTCTGCCCGAGCGTGTAAAACGTCACGCTGAGGGCCACGAAGATCAGCGTCGAGAGCGCGGTGGCCCAGTGCTTGCTGACGATGCGCAAGGCGGCGACGAGATCGAACGAGCGCTCGGCCGGAGCGTCGTTTGGGGACAGGGAGGTCAAGGGGGCTCTGATTTCGTCAGCCATAAGTCGCGCGCTCTAGGCGCGTTTCCCAGGGTAGGGAGCCGCGCGGAGGGCTAAGGTGCGCGCCAAGTCCCCAAAATTCAAGCTGGCATTCCGAATTGGGAGTGGATGTGGTATAACATGCGCTCCTCGGGCTGTCCACGGCCCGAACGCTCGGGCGGCGGCGCGTCGAGGTGCGCGCTGGGAGGACTTTTGCTCGCTGCTGCCGCTCCGCGGGGATGGACTACACTTCGGCCGCGTGCGCAGCGCTACGCTCGCTCGCTGAGGACAAGCAGAATGACACGGTCATCGATGGTAACGCGTGCAGGCGCGATGGCGGCGTGCTCCGCGCTCCTCTTCGCCGGGAATGACGCGTTCGCAGACTGGCCATCTGCCCGTCACGATCCGCAGCGCACGGGCGCCACACCGTCCACGAGCAATATCGTCAAGCCGGCCCCCTACTGGCGATCTTACCTGGGCGGCGCGCTCTCGTCCAGGAGCGTGTTCGCGGGCGACGTGAACCAGGATGGCGAGATCGACCTGCTCTTCGCCTCCGGAGGGCGGGTGACGCTCTCCGATCCGCAGGGATTCACCCGCTGGAGGACCCCGTCGATGGGCTTCCGGTCGCTGCAGGCCGTCGAGGATCTCGACGGAGACGGGCTGCTCGAGGTGGTCGTCCTGACCGGCGCGGGGGCGGCGGTGCTCGATGGCGCGAGCGGGGTCGTCCTCTGGATCGAGGACGCCACCGAGCTCGGCGTGCTCGGCGCGGCGCGCGTCGCGGACTTCGACGGTGACGGCCGCCTCGATCTGTTCCTCGACGAGTGCGGCTGCTGCGCGGTGAAGACCGAGAGCCCGGGCGTCATCTACAGCTTCGCGAGGGGGTTCAGCGCCGTGGAGAGGCTGCCCGCCCCGCCGCGACGCACGCACTGCAACGCCTCCATCGATACGGTGGGCGACTGGGACGGGAACGGAACAGCCGATCTCCTCGTATCCTCCCAAGAACGGCTGTTCTTCGTCTCCGGGTCTGGGGACGTCTTCGCGGAGTCCGCGATCGTCGGAGCGCACCTCGGCGGGGCGTCGTGCGAGGCCGTGTCGCTGGGCGACCCCCAGGGGCGCCAGCAAGCGCTCTGCTTCCAGAATCGGGTGTTCGGCGTGCAGGGGGCGCGCGAGGTGTCCCTGCTCGCGCACAGGCCGGGCGAGAGCCCGTCGCTGGTCGTCGCCTGGCGAAAGACGCTCGGCCCCAACGACGGCGGCGACGCCCGGGCCCCGACGCGCCTCGCCTGGGATCTCGACGGCGACGGCGCCCTCGAGGTGCTGGCGAGCGGCAAGACGGGCGAGGCGTGGACGTCCTTCGTGCTCGACGCGGCCACGGGCGCCGAGCTCGCCGTCATCCCCGAGGAGATCGCGCAGGGCGCGATCCCGGGGGAGGCCGGCGCCGAGCAGTGGATCATCACCTCGCGCGAGGAGCGCGTGTCGGCGTTCCGGTTCAGCCGCGCAGCACGGCAGCGCCTCGAGCGGCTCTGGTCGCTCGATGGGCAGCTGGTCCGCACGCGGCTCGACTGGGGGCGAGCGCAGCAGACGGGGCTCAGCCAGTCGCTGATCGCGCCGGATCTCGACGGCGACGGGCGCGGCGAGCTCGTGCTGGAGTCGACCTCGGCGCCGGTCTCGCTCACCGCGTACGCGACGCGCGCGGCCGGGCCCTCGCCGGCCGCGGCTTACCGGGTCGACCTCGGCGTCGGCGTCGCCGCGGTCGACGTGCCGGCGGCGGCGTCTCCGGCGTCGCCGCGGCTCATGGTGTCGCGCGAGGACGGGTTCCTCACGCTGCTCGACGCCTCGCTCGCGCCGACGAACCTCATGCGCGAAGGGCGCGAGGTCGTGCCGGGGCTGCGGGTCGGCGGGTACAGCACGGGCCCCGGCGCGTACGTGGACTTCGGCCGCGCTCCGATCGCGGCGAGGCTGTCGCCGGGGGACGCCGCCGCCAGCGTGGTCGTCGTCGACAGCCGGGGCGATCTCGTCCGGATCGCGTCCGAGGACGCGAGCAACGTCGCGCCGGCCAAGGCGGCCTGGCGCGTCGTCGACGCGTTCGGCGCCTCGATCTGGCCCGCCGACGACAGCTCGCCGGCGACCCTCGCGTGCTTCCGGCGGCGGCACCCGCTGGTCGATCCGGCGAGGTACGCCGTCGTGGCGCTCGACGCGAACGGCAGGCAGACGAGCGAGACCGCGGTGCAGAAGCCGCCCGCGTGGGACGTGCTGCACGGGGACCTCGACGGCGACCGCGCGCCCGAGCTCGTGGCGCTCACGGTCGATCCCGCCTACCGCACCGAGATCCTCGCGCTCGATCGGGGCGGCGGGATGCGGTGGAAGCACGACATCAACGCCTCGGCCGGGACCCAGGCCGTCGCGATCGCCGACTGGGACGGGGACGGGGGGGAAGACGTCGTCGTGGCGATCAACACCGCCCGGGTGCTGTCGGGCCGGGACGGCCGCGCGCTCCGCGAGAGCACGGAGCGGTTCCCCTACTTCATGCCGATCCTCGCCGACGTGTCGGGAGACGAGCAGCTCGAGATGACGCTGCAAGGGGGATATCACCCCGAGCGAACGCTGCCGCACGATCTGACCTCCGCGATCTGGAGGGGGCCCGACGGCAGCCGCCCGTACCCGCACGGCGCGATCGCCAAGTGCGACGGGGCGTCGCTCCTCGTGGAGGGCTCGTTCTTGTACCCGGCGCGCCTCACGTTCACGAAGCTCGACGGCGCGGGCGCAGGCCATTCGAGCTCCGTCGTGCTCGCCGGCGACGCCCTGTTCGCCGACGAGCAGGCCGCGGAGCAGGCGGGAGCGACCCTGGGCCAGCTCGGCGACGCCGCGATCTCGCGGAACCTCACCGGGCTGCCGTCCGGCGGCGCCACCGTCGTGGTCGGCTCCACGAACGGCTTCCTCTACGCGGTCGACGCGTGCGCGCAGCGCCTCGTGTGGTCGTATGCCTTCGGCGAGCCCGTGAGCTCGCCGATCCTCGCGGACACCGACGGCGACGGCCATGACGACATCGTCGTGAGCGTCGCGGACGGCTACCTGTACAACCTGCGGCACGAGAACCTGCCCGCGCCCGAGTTCGTCTGGGACGTCGACCCGAGCACGGGCGCGACCGAGGACGTCGACGAGATCGAGACCCGAGACACGCTCCACGTGAAGTGGTCGAAGGTCCCGACGGCCACGTCCTACCAGGTGGCGGTCGTGGGCGGCGAGGGGAACTACGTGAGCTCGCCGCCGTGGCGGGAGGTCGGCGACGTCTCCGAGGCGTCCATCGACGGACTGCCGCTCCTCGACGGGGCGAAGTACTACGTCGGCGTCCGCGCGGTCTCCGCCGCCGGGCTCTCCCCGGATCGCGGCTCGGACGGGGTGATCGTGCGCATGCCGCAGGGCGAAGGGGGCGCCGGTGGAGGCGGCGGGGGCGGGGCCGGCGGCGCGGGCGGCGCCGGCGGGTCCGGTGGGTTCGGGGCCAGCGGGGTCGGCGGCGCGGGCGGGGTCGGTGGGGCCGGCGGGGCGGGTGCCGGCTGGGCTGGCGTGGGCGGCGCCGACGCGGCGCTGCCGGTGGACACGCTCCTCTATGGCCGCGGCTGCTACTGCTCCGAGGCGCCCGGGCGGCCCGGCGCCTCGTGGACGGCCGGCCTCGGCGGCATCGCGCTCGCGCTCCTCGCCCTCGGCAGGGCCCGAGCCACGGCGACCGCTCCGGCGCGCCGCTCCGGCGGGTGCCGCAGGGCCGCCGCGAGACCCTAGAAGACCGACCACGTTGATCAAGCGAGAAGAAACCGCCAAGACACCAAGGACGCCAAGATAAAATTCTCTCGTCTTGGCGTCTTGGCGTCTTGGCGTCTTGGCGTCTTGACGTCTTGGCGTCTTGGCGTCTTGGCGTTTCGAGGCTCTGCGCTTTTCAGGCAGTTTCAACCCGTTTGTCGCTCCAGTCTCGACGCGGACACCCGCTGCCCCGCGCCGGGCAGCCGCGTCCCCGTCGCGCTCAGAAGCTCACGCCGGGCCCGAGCGCGACCGCGGCGGCGAAGGCGGCGATGAGCAGGAACATCGCCCCGAGCGCGTACCGTCGCATGGGCGCGTCGAGCACGAAGGCGAGGCGCGCCACGCCGACCAGCACCGACGGGCCAAACACGCCGAAATGGCGGACCAGGGGCCCCGGCGCCACGAGGAGGCACCCGGCCACGAGGGCGCTGCTCAGCACGCTGCCGACGGGGAGCGAGCGGCGCGAGCGCGGGCCGGAGAAGTAGACGCACAGCGTGTCGGTGATGAGCGGCCCCGCCGCGGAGACCAGCATCGTCGACGTCATGGCGTCACGCGCGGCCCCCGTGTAGGGGAGCCAGGGGATCGGGATCGCGAAGAGCGTATAGATGAGCGCGCCGATGGCCGAGAGCGCGATCCCCGCCGGCAGCCAGGCGCGCAGGGCGCGCGTGTGCCATGTCGCCTCGTCCCCCGAGCCGCTCGCGCTCGAGACGGCGCGCGCGGCGAACGCCTGGGAGGCGTTCGTGAGGGCCACGGCGAACGACCAGAAGAGCACCTGCTGCCCGACGCGATGCTCGCCGATGGTCTTCAGGTTCACGCTGAGCGAGATGGGATAGACGACCACCGTCGCGAAGTTCGCGATGGAGTACGGGACCGCCCGCCGGACGATGAGCATCGCATAACGGGCAGCGCGCCGGAGCCGGGTCGGGCGCAGCAGGAGCAGCGCGGGCGAGGCGCCGGCGAGCCCGATGGCCGCCGCGACGGCCCCGGGGCGGCCGGCCAGCGCGGCCAGCATCGACGCGCAAGGCGAGAAGACGAGGAGCACCGCGAGCGACCGAAGATACCGGCCTTCGCGCTGAAAGAGCGGCCAGATGCTGGACGAGGCCGCGGCGAGCAACGTGCACGCGCTGAAGAAGGCGGTGACGAGCCCCGCCGTGCCGCCCAGCCCGAGGGCGAGCTCGTGGGCGAGCGTGGTGCTGAAGGCGACCGCGGCGAGCATCGCGAGCGCGCCGCCGGCGAGCGCGCGGCCCGACCTGGTCGCGAGCGCGCGCGTCCGGCGCGCCAGGACGGGGGAGAGGCCGGCGGCCACCAGCGAGACGACGACCATCCCTCGCGACATGTAGTTGGCGAGCGCGGCGAGCGCCGCAGGCTCGGTCGAGAACGCGAGCACCCACTGGGCGGCGAGCGACAGGCCCCGCGGCAGGAGGACGGCAAATGCGACCCCCGTGCCCCCGTGCAGCAGGGCACGCGGCAACGACGACAGCTTCACGGTGTGCTTTGCTGGAGGCGGACCGAATTGCGCATGGTCACAGGGGGCGCGCAGTCTACCTACGGCGCGAGCGAAGGCGAAAGGGCCTTGGCCCGCTCGTCGAGGATCCTCCGGCGCAGCTCGGCGTCGTTGCCGCCGCGGCGCTGCAGCAGGCGCTCCAGCGCGCCCGCCGCCTCGACGTGCGCGCCGGCCCCGCTCGCGGCGTCGGCGAGCTTGAGCAGGCGCTCCTCCGTCGGCTCGTCCTGCGCCGCCCGCGCGTAGTAGGTCACGGCGGACGAGTAGTCCTTGCGCGCCGCGAGCAGGTCGCCGACCCACGTCGCCGCCTCGGCGCACTCCGCGTGGGAGCGGCACGCCGCCGGCATCAGGTCGCGGATCGCAGGGACGAGCCGCTCGGAAGAGCCCAGCTGCGCCGCCGCGACGACCCGCAGGCGGAGACAGCCGAGCCGGTCGTCGAGCCGCTCGCAGCTCCCCGCGAGCAGCTGCTCCGCCTCCGCGCTCTTCTTGCGCGCGAGGAGCAGCCGCGCCCGCAGCTGGACCGCGTGGAACGCGTCGCCCTTCGCGCCCTGGATCGCCGCCGCGTGCGCCTCGATCTGCCGCGCGCAGGCGTCCCGCTGCGCCTCGTCGCCGCCGCAGCGGGCGGAGCCCGGATCCTCCAGCATCGCGAGCAGCGCGTTGCCAGCGGCCCATCGCGCGAAGGCGCGCCCAGGCTCGCGCGCGATCGCCTCCTCCGCGCAGCGCAGGCGCAGGTCCAGCTCGTCCCGGTGGTCCCCCGCGACCGCCATGCGCTCGAGCATCTCGACCCCGGCCTTGCCGTCCGGCACGGCCCGCAGCAGCTCGTCCCAGCGCTGGGTCCATTGCCGGGCGAGGCCCGCGGCCGCGCCGACGACGTCGGGATCGTCCTCCACCGCGAGCCGGAGGCTCAGGAGCGCCTGCTCCTTGGCGCCGCGCGACGCGAGCACCTCCGCGAGCAGGAGGTGGGCGCGGCCGTGGCGGCGCGAGCGCTCGAGCGTGCGCTGGAGCCACGGGATCGGGCTCTCGGTCCGGCCCTGCAGCGCGGTCACCGCGCCGAGCAACGGGAAGTACGGCTCCGCGGGGTGGCGGAGCATCGCCGCGCGGAGCTCGTCGCGGAAGCGCGGCCAGCCGGCGCCGCTCGCCGCGCCGGCGTCGCTCAGGGCGCGCAGCGCCCGGCGGTCGTGGTCGACGTCGCGGAAGCCGAAGCGCGTCATCAATGCGACCAGCGCGACCCCGGCGGCGGCGGCGCACGCCGCCTCGCGCCACGGTCGCCACCCCGCGGAGGCGGGCTCGTCCGCCGGAGCGTCGCGCCGCGGGCGCTCTCGGTGGGCCTCACCCCAGAGCGAGCCCAGGGTCGCCGTGAGCGCGATGGTGACGCCTGGCACCTCGAGCCCGAGATCGAACAGGTTCTGGACGAGGAGCACCGCGCAGCCGACCCACGCGCCCAGCGCCGCCGTGCTCCCGCGGAGCGCGAGCTTGCCCGGGCGAAACGCGATGCCGAGCGCGACGAGCGCCGCCGCCGCCGCAGGAATGCCCCACTCCGCCGCCCACTGGATGACGAAGTTCTCCGCGTGCGTGAACACGATGTTCCCCGGGGACTGCCGGTAAGCAGGGAACACCGTCTCGAACGCGCCGCGCCCGACGCCGAAGAGCCAGTGATCCGCGAGCAGCGGGAGCGTCGAATAGAAGAACGACAGCTTGTCGAGGCGGTCGTCCGCGATCTCCGAGAGCGTGCGGTTCGTGGCGGCGAGCGCGGCCAGGAGCGCGCCGCCGGCGATGGCGACGCTCAGCAGCCAGGCCGCCGGACGCTCGACGCGGGCGCTCGGGCGCCGCCTGCCGCGCCGCTGCCGCGCGAGCAGCGCGAAGAGGGCGAGGCCGAGCGGCAGCACGATGAGGCCCCCGCGGGACGACGCGATGATGCCGACCCCCACGATCGCGGTGAGCCCGATCCCGGCAGCCCAGGCCGGCAGGAGCGGCCTGCTCGTGAGCAGCAGCCCGACCCCGGAGAGGATTCCGAGGTTCAGGTAACCGGCGAGGTTGTTCGGGTTGAGCAGCGGACCGATGTGCCAGGACGCGACCGAGAACCGCGGCTGATACAGGCCAAAGACCTTCGTCGCGCCGAGCAGCCCGTGGGCGATCGTCGTGAGCGCGGCGAGGAACGCGCTGCCGAAGACGAGGGTGATTCCGAGCTTCGCCCCGTGCCTCGCGCCGACGAACGCCGCGGTGAGGAAGACGCCTGTATACGTGAGCCATTTCACGGCCTCGACCAGCGTCGCCCCCGGATCGAGCGAGATGCTGGCGTACCGCGGCGCCGCCTCGCCGAGCGGCATCAGGGCGCGCGACCAGATGTCGGCGCTCGCCGGCGAGAGCCGCTCCAGCCACGCGAGCGGCAGGGGCGCGGCCTGCAGCAGCGTATACGCGGTCAAGCCGAGCAGCGTGAGCGCCGGCAGCGACCTCACAGGAGACCGCCCGCCGGCGAGCGCGCCGGCCCGGAGCGAGAGCGCGGCAGCGATGGCCGTGACCGAAGCGAGCAATGCCAGCGTGGGCGTATGGACCGCGCCGATGGCGAGCACGGACCCGGCGATGACGGCCGCGAGGAGCCACGGGATCGCGCGCTCGGCGAGCGGCGGCGCGGCGCCTCCTGGTCGGCTCCACGCCGCGGCGCCCATCGAGCGCCGGCGCTCCATGGGCGACCTCGGCTTCAAGCGTGAGTAGTCCGGATCCACGGCCCGCCAGGTTAGTCGATCCGGGTCGCGAAGGGACGAGATCGACCACGGCATTCCATGCTCGATCCGCGCGCGCTGCCAGGATTGACAGAGAGAGAGTGGGAGGACAATCATCCCGCCATGAGAGCCGCCGCGCTCCGTCGCGCATCAATGGGCCTTCCGTTGGTGGTCCTCGTCGCGGGCGCGGGGGCCACATGCACGCTCGACGTGCGGGGCACCGGAGGGAGCGGGGCGGGCGCGGCCCCCGCGTCGTCGGGCGAGGGAGGGGCCGGCGGCGAGGGGAGCGTGGACGGCCTGCCGAACGGGATGCTCTACGGGTGGTCCGCGAGCACCCCGGAGAGGCCGGGGATCTACGAGCTTCCAGGCTGGCTGACGCTGGAGAGCCCCACTCCGGACAAGACCGCGCAGATCGGCGAGGGCGCCCTCGTGAGCGGAATCCCCGCGGACACGGCCCGCGCGCGCCGCATCCGCGACGACGGCCCGTGGGGGCTCAGCCTCGAGAGTGCGCGCGAGAACCGGATTCCGCTCTCGACCCCGCTGCAGCGCCCCTGGCGCTCGTTTCACGAGGCGAGCCTCGCGGAGGCGCGCGGGCCGGACGGCGAGATGTCCGCAGGGCGCGTCGCCGACGACGATACCCAACATGCCGCTGCGGCCTATGTCCCGGTCGACCACAGCGACGGGGCGACCTCGACCGTCTCGGGCTGGGTGGGCGACGTGGAGGGCGAGGAGGGCGACTTCGCGTGGATACGCGCGTTCGCGTTCGATGACGCCGCCCAGAACGACGAGCGCACGAGGGTGCTCGCGCCGGCGCGCGCGTGGCGCCGCATCGACTTCACCGGCGTCGAGACGGCGCGCGCCGGGCAGATCTGGGTCTATCCGGCGGCGGGCAGCGACGACCGGCTGAGCGCGGCGAGCTTCGCGTTCTTGAACCTCGAGTCGGCGTCCTACCCGTCGTCGGCCATCCCCACCTCGGGCAGCGCGCGGCGGCGCGAGGCGGACGTGCTGTACGCGAACAACGCAGAATGGTTGATATGGAAGGGGTGGTTCAAAGCGATCATCGAGTTCGCGCCCAACTACGCCTCTGGCGAGCAGATCGCCGATCACGACCTCCTCTACATCGACTCCGGAACCCGGGTCTTCCTGCGCGCCTCGGACGGCGCGCTCGCGATGACCGTGACGGGCGCCCGCGGCTCCGCGACCCTGGAGACCGAGAGCCTCTCCTGGGAGCGCGAGCAGACCTTCCAGGTCGAGGTCTCGAGCTCGCCGTCCGGGCTGTCGCTGCGCGTCGACCTCGACGAGAAGGACGAGGAGGACGTCTCGGTCGACGAGCCGGCGGACGTCGGCGCGATCCCCGTCCCCGAGTCGGGCCACATCCACATCCTGGGAGACCCGGACGGCAGCCAGGAGTGCGCGGATCTGCGCCGCGTCGAGTTCTACGAGGTCCACTGAGAGCAGCGGCTTCCGGTCGCCCGGCGCCGCGCGGGCTCCCCGCGCGGCATGCGCGGGCGGCGCGCGCGTCCCGAGCCCCGCGCACGCCGCTCGCGCGGCCGCGCGGCTGGTGTAGAGTGCGCCGCGTGCTCACGATCTCGGCACACCCTCTGCTCGACGCCGCCGCCTTCGTCACGACCTTCCCCGCGCCGCTCGGCGAGGTGCCGGTGAGCGACGCGCTCCGCGACCTCCTGTCCGGCAAGGCCTCGGCCCCGTTCCGCTCGGACGACGCGGTGCGGTCGGCGATCCGCGACCTGCTCCGGCACGGCGGCTACAAGCCGACCGGCCGGGGCAAGCCGGCCTCCGAGTACCTCATCCGCGCCGCCGAGGGCGGCTCGCTCGCGCCCATCAACGCGGCCGTGGACGCGTGCAACGCCGTGTCGCTGCACACCGGGCTGCCCATCAGCGTGATCGATCTCGACCGCGCGAGGCCGCCGCTCCGCATCGACGTCGCGCCCGCCGGCGCCCGCTATGTGTTCAACGCCTCGGGGCAGGAGATCGACCTGGAGGGGCTCCTCTGCGTCTTCGACGCCGAAGGCCCGTGCGCGAACGCCGTGAAGGACGCGCAGCGGACGAAGACGCACGCCGGGACGACGCGCACGCTCTCGGTCCTCTGGGGCAGCCGCGCGCTGCCGGGCCGCGCGGCGGAGGCGGCCGCCTGGTACAAGGAGCTGCTCGCCGGCGTCGGCGCGGCGACCTCGGACGCGCCGGTCGCGGCCTGAGCCGCCCGGCGCGCGGGCCGCCAGCGCGCGCGACGGCGCGCCTCGCGAGCTACGGGGCCGGCGGGGGCCGGTCGACGGGCGTCGTGCTCACGGTCTCGTCCTTGTCGGTGAGCCACACCCAGTTGTCGACGAGCCCCGTCGAATCGAGCTCGTGATCGCCGGCGTCGTACGCTCCCCACCGGATCTTGATCAGCTCGTTCGGCTCCACGGGCGCCGAGGTGACGAGCCAGCTCGTCCCCGCGCGGCCCTCGAACCCCGTCCCGAGCAGCTCGCTCGTCCCGCTCGAGCACGCGTACACCCGGCCGTCGAGGTCGCAGGGCGGGCCGCCCTCGCAGGTACAGACGTCGATCAGCGTGTTGTTGATGCTCATCGCGTTCCTCCTGTCGTCGAACAGGATGTGGCCATCGATGAGGTTGGCCGGGCGCGGCGTGAGGAGGGCGACGAAGTAATCGTTGAAATCGGTGCAGGCAAACGGCCAGTCGTAGGTGACGTAATTGACGTTGAACGAGAAGCCGCGGACGTTCGACGGGACCCGGATCTCGATCTCGACGGCGGTCGGATCGGACGGCTTCGCGGGCACGAGATCGCCGCAGTCGCGCGGGTCCTTCGGGAAGCCCTCGGGGAACTCGCCCTCGTACCGCTTGTCGAACCCCCTCGGGCTCTGGAAGCCCTCGTCGTTCTCCTGCCGCGCCGTGCCGCTCGAGAGGGCGAGCAGCCGCGCGCCCGCCTTCGGCGGGACGTTGGGCCCGAACCTGGGCAGGATGCCGTGCCCGAGATGGAAGTTGGCGTTCTGCTCCTCCCCATCCGGGGGCGGCGAGCCGTCGACCATGACCCAGGCCGCGGAGACCACCCCCCAGTCGCCGGGCCCCGAGGACATCTTGCACAGCTCGACCGCCCTCGCGGCGTTGAGCGGATCCGCGTCGTCGATCGCGATCCCGTCGTCGCACGGCGCCGGCACGTTGTCGGCGATGCCGTCGCAGTCGTCGTCGACCGGCTCCGGCGCGGCGCCCCCGTCGCCGCCGACCGTCGCGAGCTCCAGCGCCCCCGGGTTGACCAGCGCGTTGCAGTCGTCGCAGTCGCCGAGGAGCTCCGAGAAGCCGTCGCCGTCCGCGTCGTCGTCCGGCGAGCCGCCGCAGTCCGCGCCCCCAGCGCCCCCCGCTCCGTCGCCGCCTCCCGACGCCGAGGTGATGGTCGTCGCGTCGGTGGTCGCGGTCGGCGGATTGTCGCCGCTGCTGGAGGTGCTCCCTGCGCCGCCCGCCCCGCCGGGGCCGATGCCGCCCACCGGTCCGATGTTCCCGGTGCAGGCCACGCCCAGGCACCCCGCCGCGGTCATGAAGCTCAAGAAATTCAACCAACGCATCATCGGCGCTCCTCGAGGTCGCATGGAGCCAGGGGTTCAGGTCGATCCGGCGATACGGGAGTCAGCGGCGATTTTATCAGCAGAAGCCGCGGCAACAGTCAGCCTATCCCGGCGAATCGCGGTGCTTTTTTGTGCGTCGGATGCCCACATCGTGGCACCGGCTCGCGGGCCAGGCGCCAGCCTGCTGCGCGCTCCCGAGGGGCGGCCGCGCCGACGGGGCGTCGACAAAAGCAGAGAGCGCCGGCGCTTCCACAGCGCCGGCGCTCTCGGGCCCTCGAGGGGCGCGGGCCGCCAGGATCTGCCCCCGCCCGATGCGGGGCGGGACGTTCCGGACGATCAGGCCTCGGCGCCCACTTCCTTCTTGCTCTTGCGCTTCGGCTCCTTCTTGCCGGAGCCGTTCACGGTCGCGGGCACCGCCGAGAGCGTCGGGCGCAGCAGGTCCTCGCCCATCTTGGCGGCGCGGTTCGTCTTCTCCCAGCTGAACTCGTCGCGCCCGAAGTGGCCGTACGCCGCCGTCTTGCGGTAGACGGGCTTCAGCAGATCGAGCTGCTCGATGATCGCCTTCGGCCGCATGTCGAAGTTCTGCATGATGTACTTCTCGAGCACCTCGTCACCTACGCGGCCGGTGCCGAAGGTGTTGACGTGCACGCCGACCGGCTGCGCGACGCCGATGGCATAGGCGATCTGCACCTCGCAGCGCGCGGCGAGCTTGGACGCGACGACGTTCTTCGCGACGTAGCGCGCGTAGTAGCAGGCCGAGCGATCGACCTTCGTCGGGTCCTTGCCGCTGAAGGCGCCGCCGCCGTGCCGGCCCATGCCGCCGTAGGTGTCGACGATGATCTTGCGGCCGGTGAGGCCGGCGTCGCCGAAGGGACCGCCGACGACGAAGCGACCGGTCGGGTTCACGTACACCTTCGTGTTCCGATCCATCAGCTTCGCCGGGATGCTCTTCTCGATGATCAGGCTCCGCACGGCGTCGACGATCGTCTTGTGCTTGACCTCGGGGCTGTGCTGCGTCGACACGACGACGGCGCTCACGCGGACGGGCGTGTGCTCCTCGTACTCGATCGTGACCTGCGTCTTGCCGTCAGGGCGCAGCCAATCGAGCTTCTTCGACTTGCGGAGATCAGCGAGCTTCCGGGCGAGGCGGTGGGCATAGCTGATCGGCGACGGCATCAGCTCCGGCGTCTCGTCCGTCGCGAAGCCGAACATGAGCCCCTGATCGCCGGCGCCCTGCTCCTTGAAGAGGCCCTCGCCCTCGGTGACGCCGCGGGAGATATCGGGCGATTGCTTCTCGATCGCCGTGAGCACCGCGCATGTCTCGTAGTCGAAGCCCATCGAGGCGTCGGTGTAGCCGATGTCCTTGATCGTGTTGCGCACGACGACCGGCATGTCGACCCACGCCGAGGTCGTGATCTCGCCGGCAACGACGGCCATGCCCGTCTTCACCAGGGTCTCGCAGGCGACGCGGGCCGTCGGATCCTTCTCGATGATGCCATCGAGAATCGCGTCGGAGATCTGGTCGCACACCTTGTCGGGGTGTCCTTCGGTGACGGACTCGGAAGTGAACTGGTAACGGCGCATGAATCGCTCCTTCGGCGGGCTCGAAAACGGGCCTCTACGCATAGTTCGAGCGCGGGGCACCGTCAACGCGAGCCGCGGCCGGTCGCGGACAAAATCGCCGGCCGGACGAGCTGCCGGTCGGGTCGGCTCGCGCGGCCCGAGCGCGAGGTGTTCGCGCGCTGCTGTCTGAGCAGCAGTTCGCTTCCTGGCGTGCACCCGTCCGCCGCCGGCGCCGGGCGAAGGAGCTGCGCCGCTCTCGGGGATCTGGCCGGGCGGCCCGCGAGAACGGACGACCGAGGCGCGGCCCCCCGCCGCGCCGGCCCCACTGCACTCCCGGAAGCGCGCCTCCAGCGGCTATGATGCCGCGCATGACGTTCGACGAGATCAAGGCCTGCCTCGAGCGCGAAGGCTGGGCCGTGGAGGTCGTCTCCAGCGACACGATGCGCAGCGACTTCCAGGGGGCCGAGCGGCTCTTCCCGCTGTTCGTGCGGCTCTCGCCCCCCTTCGTCGTCTTCGCGGTGATCCCGTTCGTGCGGCTCCCGATGGATCCCGAGGAGGGCGACACGGTCGTGCGCCGCCTCCTCCAGCTGAACCGCGAGATCAACATGGCCAAGCTGTCGGCCGACGAGGAGGGCGACGTGATCCTCAGTGTCGAGTACCGCCTCCAGGACCTCGATCCGAGCGAGGTGCGCGACGCGGTCGACGTGCTCTCCTTCTATGCGAACAAGCACTATGCCGAGCTGGTGGCGCTCGCCGCGCCCTGAGGAGCCCCCGGCGCCTCACGGCGCGAGCTGCTCCTCTCTCGGCTTGATCCCCTCGTGCGCCTTCAGCTCGCTGCGCACGACCCGGACGCGCCGCACGTCGCCCCCGCGGACGACCGTGAGCTCGACGGCGCTCCCGACGGCGCCGCGGAGCCGATCGCGCACCTCGGTCGAGGAGAGATCCCGGACATAGACGCCATCGATCATGAGGATCTCGTCGCCGGCGATCAGCCCGGCCCGCTCGGCGGCGAGGCCTCGCGGTACGTCGCGCACGTAGAGCGCCTGCGACTCGTTGTCTCTCCCCAGGACGGCCCCGATGGACCCCACGCTCGCCGCGCAACCGGCGGCCACGAGCAGGAGCGCCGCGCCGAAGGACCTGCTTGCCACGACGACACCATAGCGCCCGAGGGGCCTCCCGTGCGCGCCGTCCGCCGGCCGCGCTCAATCCGGTTGGTCTTCGGGGGAAGGTGCCCTAGAGTCCGGGCCGGAGTCGCCGATGTCCGAACCGTGCGCCGCCACCGAGAGCTCGACGCCCGCCGCTCAGTCCGGCGGCGTGCCCAGCGGCTGGAAGATGCGCATGGAGGATCCGTTCAATCGCTACTACCGGTACCCGATCGCGCGCTGGATCGTGCGGGCGCTGATGAGGACGCCCGTCACCCCGAACCAGGTGACGCTGGTTCAGCCGCTCTTCGCGGCGCTCGCCGGGTACCTGGTGACGTTCGATGATCCCCGGCACCTCGTCGCCGGCGCGCTCGTGTTCGAGCTCCGCTCCATCCTGGATTGCGTGGACGGCGCGCTGGCGCGGGCCAAGCGGATGGCGAGCCCCGCCGGGCACGCCATTGACGCCCTCGCGGACTGGCTCGGTGTGACGTTCCTGTATGCGGGCATCTTCTGGCACTTCCACCTTCACCCGCCGCCGGAAGGCCCGTGGAGCGCCGTCCTGTCGACGAACGGCATCCTGCTGATCGCGCTGCTCCAGGGGGCGCTGCGCTCCTTTTCCTCGGACTACTTCAAGCTCAAGTATTGCTCGATCTTCGAGCGGGGCACCGACGAGACGGTGGACGTGCTGCGCAGCAAGATCCAGGCGCTCGGCCCGTCGTCCTCGCTCTTCGCCCACGCCGACGTCTTCATCGGGCGGATGGGGCACCTCGCGTTCGAACACGAGTGGTTCGACCCGGAGCGGAGCCGGTCCTCGACGGGCGCGGAACAGGTAAAGCAGCTGATCCGGGAGGAGACATCGCCGCTCACGCGCGTCATCGGCGCGCTCTGGGCGATATCGAACGGGGACGCGTTCCTCTCGATGGTGGTGCTGACGATCGCCGCCAACCAGCTCTGGCTGGGTCAGGTCTTCTTCGCGACCGGCGGGGTCGTCTGGATCGTCGCGGTCATCTTGCTGAACGGCTGGTTCCTCCGCGGCGCGTCCCGGCGCGGGAAGCTGGTGGTGGCCTGAGCTCGGCAGCGGCGGGGCCGCCGAGCTCGGGCCCGCGCGCGTCCTGCGTGTCAGAGGGCGCGCGTCAGAGGGCGCTCGCCAGCCGGCGGGCCTTCTCCACGTCCTCCTCGAAGTCGATCTCGGTCCAGGGCAGGTCGTCGACGCGCTCGATGCCGAACGGCACCTCCTGGAAGGCGCGGTCCATCGCGGCCTCGTACTCCTGATCGAGGCGGCCGGCGGAGACCTCCTCCTCGAGGATGCGCTGCATCACGCGGCCGCCCTGCGGGCCGACCTTGGCGAAGCCGACCGTCTCGCCCGCGACGTCCCAGTCCTTGCCGACGCGGCGCGCGATCTTGAGGACGCGGCCGGCGCGGACGCCGACCATCATCTCCTCGCCGGTCTCCTCCGAGCTCGCGTCGACGAGCAGGCTGTTCTCGTGGGGCGACGTCACGAGGCGCCGCAGCAGCGCGGCGGGGTACAGCACGTCGGCGTCCATCCACAGCCCGCCGCCCGACAGCCGGTCCGCCGCGACGTGGAGCGAGACGATGCTCCCGTGGACGAACCGCGGGTTGTCGACGAGCTCGACCTTCAGCGAAGGGCGGAGCGACGCGAGGGCCGCCTCGATCATCTCGCGCCGGAAGCCGACGACGATCGTGAGATCGGTGACGCCGCTCTCGGTGAGGTTCACGAGGTGGCGCTCGAGCAGCGTCTTGCCCTCGATCGAGATGAGGCACTTGGGCGCGTCCCGGCCGATGCGCCGGCCGCGCCCCGCGGCGAGCAGGATGGCCCTCATCGGCGCGCCTCGGCGGCGAAGCGGGCGGCGAGCTCCGGCGGGGTCTCGGCGACGCGGCCGATGCCCTTCACGGTGCCGCCCTCGACGAGGGCGAGGACCATGACCGGGCCCGGCTGCACGAGCGCGGCCCGCAGCGACGCGTCGAGCGACTCGACGGAGTCGGCGCGGTGCGTGGCGCGGTAGCCGACGGCGCTGGCGACCGACTCGAGCTTCACGTCGCCCGAGATCGTCCGCTGCCCGCCCGTCGAGGCGTGGGAGCGGTTGTCGAGGACGACGTGCAGGAGGTTCGCGGGCCGCTCGCTCCCGACGCTGGCGAGGGCGTTCATGCCCATGAGGACGTTGCCGTCGCCGTCGAGCACGAAGATCCGCTTGCGCGGCTGCGCGAGCGCGAGGCCGAGGCCGATCGACAGGCCGAGCCCCATCGAGCCGATCATGTAGAAATTCGAGGGCCGGTCCCGCGTCGTGTAGAGCTCGCGGCCGATCATGCCGTTGCAACAGACCACGAGGTCGTCCTTGCCGACCGCCGTGGTGAACACCTTGAGCGCTTCGAGCTTGTTCATTCGAGCACCCCCGCCGGGACGATGAGCGCCGCCGGCTGCCTCGTGGAGAGCATGACGTCCTTCGCCCACCTCACCTGTGGCCCCATCGGCTCGCCCCCGCGGAGGACGCGGTGAGGGATCTTCATGAGATCGAGGATGGGGAGCATGATCTCGCCCATCATGATGTGCTCCGGCGCGTCGTTGCCGCCCTCGCCGCGCCAGGAGATGACGAGCAGCGTGGGCACCTCGTACATCGTGCTGAGCGAGGCCAGCGCGTTGACGGAGACGCCGAGCCCGGAGTTCTGCATCAGGACCATCGGCAGCCGGCCGCCGAGCCAGGCGCCGACCGCCATCCCGATGGCGCTGTCCTCGCGGGTCGCCGAGATGTAGCGGGCGTCCCTGTCGGCCTCGAGCTGCGAGACCAGGCCCTTCAGCAGCGAGCAGGGCACGCCGGCGAAGAAGTCGAACCCCGCCTCCTTGAGGGCGGCGACGAACTCGGGCGCGTACGATTTGCCTGAACCGTGGGACATCGCCTCACTCCTTGATGAGCGCCCAGGCGCGACGGTAGTCCTCGAACGTGTCGATCTCGAGCCACCCCTTGTAGACGTCGATCGCCTGCACGTCCGCGCCGCGATCGATGAGCTCCTGGAGCAGGTCGGTGAAGGTGGCGCTGCGGAGCGACTCGGCCTCGTGGAAGCCGCCCTTCGCGCGGGTCTCTTGCAGCTGGCGGTAGCAGTCCGTGAGCAGGCGCGCGCCCTTCGCGGTGAACATGGCCATGCCGACGAACTCGCCGTGCGCCTCGCTCGCCGGGATCGCGCGGCCGACGCGGGCCACCCGGTGCGGCGCGTCGGCGCCCACGAAGCGGTAGCCCGCCTCCTGCGCGTCCTTCAGGACCACGAGATCCGGCACGCCGCGGGCGTCCTTGGGCCGCTGGCCCTCGGCGTAGGCGCGGTCGACGACGATCGAGATGTCGGCCGGGCTCTTGAGGAGCTTCTCGAGGTGCCCGCGCTCGAACACGATGTCGCCGTAGAGCAAGACGAACGGCCCGTTCAGCTCCTTGGAGGCGCGGAAGAGCGAGACGACCTCGTTCGTCGTCGCGTACTCGTCGTTGTCGTAATAGCGGGCGTTCGGGAGCTTGATCGCCTCCTTCTTGTACCCGCGCACGACGGCGACGTCCTTCACGCCGCACGCGTTGAGCACGTCGATCTGCCGCTCGAGGATGCTCTTGCCCTTCAGGTCGAGCATCGGCTTCGGCAGCTCCTCCGTGAGGGGCAGGAGCCCCTGGCTCTGGCCGGCGGCGAGGATGACCGAGGTGACGCCCGGGCTGCCGGAGGGCAAGAAGCTCGACTCCTCCTGCTTCATCTTGTCGACGCCCACGAGCTGGTAGACGCGCTCGAGCGGCACCACCTTGTCGTCGACGCTGCCGGTGTACATCTCGCGCTTCAGCGTCTGGAGCGTCTCCGTCATCGCCTTGATGGAGGAGCGGATCGCGTGGTTCGCGAAGATGATCAGCTTGAAGCCGGCGTTGTGCAGGGTGTCGACGGTCGTCGTGCGGTAGATCGTCGGAACGCAGACGAGCGGCGTGCTCGGGCGATCCCACGCGCGGGCGAAGGAGAGCACCTCGTCCGGGTCCTTGCTCTTCGAGTGGATGAGGACCATGTCGGCGCCCGCGTCCGCGTAGGCGCGGCCGCGGCGGAGCGCCTCCTCCATCCCCCAGCCGGCGATGAGCGCCTCGGTCCGCGCGATGACCACGAAGTCGCGGTCCTTCTGCGCCGACTTGGCCGCGCGGACCTTGAGCGCGTGCTCCTCGACCTCGGCGAGCTCTCGCTTCACGCCCGCGTAGAAGCTGCAGCGCTTCGGGAAGATGTTGTCTTCCATGCAGATGGCCGCGACGCCGGCGGCCTCGTACTCCTCGACGCAGCGGATGACGTTGACGGCGTTGCCGTAGCCGTTGTCGCAGTCCGCGATGACGGGGAGCGACGTGTTGTTCATCATCTTGGCGGCGTGGAGGTTCTCCGCCATCGTGAGGATGTTCGCGTCCGGCACCGCGTAGCTCGCGGAGATCTCGAAGCCGGAAGCCCAGAGCCCGTCGAACCCTGCCTCTTCACCGATCTTCGCGGAGAGCCCGTTGTGCGCGCCGATGATGACGATCGGGCCCGGGCGGGCCATGAGCTCGCGCAGCTTCCTGGCTTTGGTCACGTCTGCTCCACTCCTCTCCGCGCGGTCGTGCCAGCTCCGCCCGGCGAGCGGCCGCGCCCGCGTGCTCAGCGGAGCGCGGCTTCAGCGAGCGGCGTCCCGCCGTCGCCGCGCGCGGGCGGCGCCGTGGGGCGCCGGGTCTCGCTCCCCTTCGGAGCCGGGCCTCAGAACGGCGCCTGCCTTAACACCGTTCGCCGGTCCCGCCAATGCCACGCACGGCGCGGAGCCGGACCAGCCCAGGGCCGGCGCGGAGCGCTGCCTGGCAGGCGAGGCGGAGGCGCGGCGGGGCGCCGAGGCGCTCGAGCAGCTCGAGCTCGCCGCGCGCCGGCGGCTCGAGGTGCTCCTCCCCCTCGACGACCTCGACGCGGCAGGTGGCGCAGCGCGCGTCGCGGCACGAGAACACGACCGGGGCGCGCGCGTCGTCGCAGACATCGATGAGCCTGCCTGTCCCGGCCTCCGCCGAGACGGCGGGGCCGAGCTCGCTGGCCTCGAACACGACCGTAGGCATCGCCGCTTCCTCCTGCGCCCTGGCCGAGGGCCCCGCTCCGATCGCGAGGGCGCGTCAGCGCCGCTCAGGCGCCGCGATCGCATTTTCGCGGGCGTCTCCACGCATTATACGACGGGCGCATGACGGATCGCTGGGACGCAATCATCCTCGGCGGCGGGCCGGGCGGGTCGACGCTCGCCGCGTCGCTGGCCAGGCTCGGTCGCCGGGCCCTCGTGCTCGAGCGGGAGACGTTCCCTCGCTTTCACATCGGCGAGTCGCTGCTTCCGCGCTCCCGCGAGGTCTTCGAGCGGCTCGGGCTGGACGAGAAGCTCGACGCGCGCTTCCTCCGCAAGTACGGCGCCCGCTTCCTGTGCTCGTCGACGGGGCGGATGCGGACGTACAGCTTCGACGACGCGTTCGATCCGAAGTTCGAGTTCGCCTACCAGGTGCAGCGCGACGAGTTCGATCAGCTGCTGCTGCGGCACGCGGCGGAGCTCGGGGCGGAGGTGCGCGAGTCGTGGGAGGCCGTCGAGGTGCTGTTCGAGGGATCGCGCGCGGTCGGCGTGCGCGCGCGGCCTCGCGCTCGGTCCGAGGGCGCCGCCGCGCGCGGAGGCTCGAGCGACGTCGTGGAGCTCCGGGCGCCGGTCATCGTGGACGCGACGGGGCGGGATACGCTGCTCGCGTCGAGGATGCGGCGCAAGGCGCAGCTCGCCGAGCTCGACAAGACCGCGCTCTTCGCCCACTACGAGGGCGTGGTCCGCGAGGACGGGATCCACCAGGGCAACATCCAGGTGATCATCTTCGACCACGGGTGGTTCTGGATCATCCCGTTCCGCGGCGAGGTGACGAGCGTCGGCGCGGTCGTGTCGTCGAGCTGGATCCGGAGCCGGAGGAAGGGGGAGAGCCTCGACGAGCTCTTCGATCGCACCGTCGCCCAGAGCGGCTGGGCGCGGGAGTTCCTCGCGAGCGCGCGGCGCACGAGGCCGGTGGGGGCGCTCGCCGACTTCTCGTACCGCATCGACCAGCTCGCCGGCGACGGCTGGCTCTTCGTGGGCGACGCCGGCGGGTTCCTCGACCCGCTCTTCTCGACGGGCGCGCACCTCGCCATCAAGGGCGCCGACCTGGCGGCCACGGCGATCCACCGCGCGCTGCAGGCCGGGGACACCTCGCGCGCCGCGTTCGCGGGCTACGAGGCGGAGGTCCGTTACGCCGTCGATCTCTTCCTCGGCGTCGTGCAGGGCTTCTACAAGGGCCACTTCCGGGAGACGCTGTTCGAGCCGAACCAGCGGCCCACGATGCGCAAGCTCATCACCAGCATGCTCGCGGGCGACGTGTTCCACGCCGAGCGGCGCCCGCAGTGGGCGTCGTTCCTCCGGCAGTACTACCCGGCGGAGGTGCCCACCTTCACGTGACGCGCGGCGAGCGGCCCCGCGCGCGCGCCGTCCAGCGCTCGCTCGAGCGAGCGGTCGGGCGCGCGCCCGCTCACGGGCCGCAGGGGGCGCGCTCGAGGACCGCGTCGCTCATCTGCTGGCAGGCGGCCGCGAGCGCGCCGCGCGCCTCGGCCCTCGCGTCGCCCTTCAGCGCGTCGTCGTCGGCCTCGGCCTTCGCCTCGAGCACGTCGCGCGCGATCCGGATCGCGGCCTCGTGGCCCTTCCTCGTCTCCGCGGGCAGCTTGCCGGCGCAGGCGATCATCGTGGCCAGGTAGCTGTCGCACGCGTCGACCCCCGTGCTGTCGAGCTCGGGTTTCCCCGCGTCGCCGCCGGCCTTGCCGCAGCCGAGGATGGAGGTGCCACACAGGAGGAGGAGTCCGAGGAGTGCTCTCGCCATCGTCATCGTCAGCATCGTCAGCGCGCCCGGGGCGTCGCCGGCGGCCGGTGCCGGCCGCGTCGCGCCCTGCCGATGCCCGCGCACCCTGCCATGAGCCCGCGCCGCGGGGCAATTTTCGGCCGGTCAGGCGCGGATCAGCAGGATGGCGTGCTCGTGGCGCGGGCGGCGCTGGAACGCGCGCGCCGTGGGGCGGTGGAAGTGGGGGCGCGGCTGCGACGCGACCGCGCGGACCGCGAAGCGCGCGCCCGAGGCCGCGGCCTTCACCACGTCGACCGCGTAGACCGGCGCGCCGGCCACCACGCTGTCGGCGATCAGCAGCACGAGCGGCGCCCCGCTCCGCAGGACGCGCGCGAGCGCCGCGAGCACGCCGCCGAGCTCCTCGCGCCAGCGCGCGCGGCCGGCCTCCGGGCCGAGCGGATCGAGGTGCCGGCGGGCGCCGATCTCGTCCTGCTCGAAGCGGGCGCTCCGGAGCCGGAGCCAGCGCAGCCTGGCCTCGTGGTGGGCGAGGTAGTCGTAGACGCCCGGGTAGGGCGGCGACGTGACCGCGAGGTGGACCGAGCCGGGCTCGACGCCGCGCAGGACGCGCGCGTCGCCCTCCTCGACGAGCGCGGGCGGGCTCGCGGACAGCGGCGCGGCGACGTCGGCGAGGCGCTGGGCGAGCTCCTCCGCCTTGCGGACGAAGAGCCGCGCCGGATAGCCGGCGGCGATCCGCCGCGGCAGCTCGTGCTCCGACGTGTCGGACGTGCGGCGGCTGAGCTTCGTGAGGATGGCCGAGAGGACGAGCTCGAGATCCGCGCGGAGCGCGTCGGCGCCGTGGCCCGCGAGGCGGTCGAGGCCGACGCGGAGCCCGTCGAGCTCGAGCAGCACGTGCGGCTCGAACAGGGCGACGTCCTCGGGGCCGTACCGGCGGCTCGGGCCGGCGCGCGCCTTGCGGCGCTCGTCGGCGGCGGCCGCGACCTCGCGGGCGGCGGCGACGAGCCGCTCGCGCTCGCCCGGGGCGCTGCCCTGCACCTTCAGGCGGGCGAGGCGCACGGCGAGCGGGTTCGCGTCGACGCCGATCGCCGCGCGGCCCGCGAGCCGGGCCTCGACGAGGACGGTGCCGCTGCCGCAGAACGGGTCGAGCACCCGCTCGCCCGGCCTGGAGAGCGCCTCGATGAGCCGGCGGGCCGTGTCCGGGTGCATCCGGGCCGGGTAGCTGTGGAACCCGTGCACGTGGGCGCGGGCCGCTTCCTCCGCGGCGCTCGAGCTGGCCACGTCGAGCGCGCGGGCGAGCATCGCCGCGTCGGCCGGGTCGCCCTCGAGCCGCGTCTCGCCGCCGACGTTGGTCAGGGCGCGGCGCGCCTGCGGCGCAGGCCGCGGCGCGCGGGGCTTCTGCGGCGGGGCGCCCGGCTTCGGCTTGGGATCAGCGCTTCGCGGGCTCGACATGGGCGGTCCGTTGCGTCAGGGGCTCGGCGGCGAGCGCTTCCTCCTCGGCGGCGGCGAGGGCGCGCGCCGGGCTCTCGGCCTCGCCGGCCCCTGCCTCGTCCGCCGGCGAGGCGCCGACGTGCAGCTTCGGCGCGTAGCCGAACTCGCCCGCGGGGCTCACCGCGCCGCGCACGACGTCGTTCACCTCGAGCAGCGCGAGCAGCTCCTCGGCCTGGGGCTCGGCGATGCGGAGGGTCGAGCCGAGCGCGGCGGCGGTGAGCGGGCGCTCGGCCTGGCGGGCGACGTCGGACGCGACGGAGACCCAGGCGGCGTCGAGCGCGGGCGCGATGTCCCGGCCCCGCGACTTGGCCCGCCGGAACGCCCACAGGGCGAAGACGGCGACGGGCGCCATCGTCAGCAGGCCGGCGGCGAAGAATCCGCCGCTCGCGCCGAGCACGAGCAGCAGCACGGCGAACAGGAACACCTCGAAGCCGAAGAGCGCGCTGGCCGCGATGCCCGCCGCGCGCCAGACCGAGCGCGCCGAGGCCGCGGCGCGCGCCTTCTGGAGCAGCGTCACCTCGCGGCCGGATCGCTTCACGCGGGCATCGGTGACCGGGACGCGCGGGCCGCCGCAGACGTCGCACCGGAAGCGCAGCTCGGCGTCCGCGGAGACGCCGGCCACCCCGCCGCAGTGCGGGCACACCTCGGCGCGCTGGTCCGCGCCGCACCGCGGGCAGCGAGCGCTCCCCGGCGCGAGCGCCGCGGCGCACACACGGCAGCGGGCGTCGCCGGACGCCGCCTGGCTCACGGCGCGCTCGCGGCGGACGCCGCGCGAGCGCCGTTCAGGCTGCGCAGCACGGCGTCGAACAGGGCGCGCCCGTCCGCGCACCCCTGCCCCTGGAAGGGCTCGCTCATCCGTTCGGGGTGGGGCATCAGCCCGAGCACGTTGCGCCGGGGCCCGCCGTAGATGCCGGCGATGTCCATGGCCGATCCGTTGGGGTTCGCGTCGCCGCCGACCAGCCCCTCCCGGTCGCAGTACTGGAGCGCGATGGCGCGGTCCTCGACGAGCTTGCGGAGCGTCTCCGGATCCGCCTGGTACCGCCCCTCGGCGTGGGCGATCGGCAGGCGGAGCACCCGAGGCAGGCCGCTCGTGAACGGCCCCTCTGTGCGCGGCGTCACGAAGACGTCGCGGCACTCGAAGCGGAGGTGCGCGTTGCGGGTGAGGGCTCCCGGGAGCAGCCCCGCCTCGGTGAGGATCTGGAACCCGTTGCAGACGCCGAGCACCAGGCCGCCGCGCTCCGCGTGGCGCCGGATGGCGGGGACGATCTGGCTCGTCCGCGCGATGGCGCCGCAGCGCAGGTAGTCCCCGTAGGAGAACCCGCCGGGGATGGCGACGAGGTCGGTGCCAGCGGGGAGCTCGGCGTCGCGGTGCCAGGCGGTCGACGTGCGGACCTGGAGCACGTCGCGGAGCGTATGGATCATTTCGGCATCGGCGTTGGAGCCCGGGAAGATGACCACGGTCGCGTGCATGGCCGTCGACGTAGTCCGGTTGTCGGCGCTCGGCCAGGGGTCGTGAGGGTGCGCGCCGCTTCACCGGCTTCTGGCGGCGTGCCATGATGGGACATGGCTTCGCGATGGGCGCGGACCGGCCGAACCGACGCGACGCTGCGGGCTGCGTCCGGCTACCTCGTCCTCTCGGCGCTGGCGATCTCGCTGGCCGTGGTGCTGCGGGATGGATGGCCGTGGATCCACCCGAGCCCCTGGCTCTCGCTGCCCCCGCTGGCCGGCCTGCTGGTGAGCGCGGCGCTCGGCCTCACGCTCGCGGGCGTGGTCGTGGTGATGACCCGCGTCGCCGTGGCCCGGTTCGGCTGGGCGCGGCGGCTGCACGGCGAGCTCCGCCCGGTCGCGCGGGACCTCTCGCTCGGCCAGGTCCTGCTCCTCGCGGGCCTCTCGAGCCTCGGCGAGGAGCTGCTCTTCCGCGGGCTCCTGACGCCGCTGCTCGGTGTGCTGCTGAGCGCGCTCGTCTTCGGGCTGATGCACCAGATGCGCGGCCCGAGCCGCTGGGTGTGGGTCGGCTGGGCCGTCGGCGTCGGCGCGGGGCTCGGCGCCATCTTCGCCGCGACCGGCTCGCTCGTCGGGCCGCTCCTCTCCCACGCCGTCGTCAACGCCGTGAACCTGAGCTACCTGCGGGACCACGATCCCGACCAGGCGGAGGCCTGACGGCGCGCCGCGCGCCGGCCTTCGGCTCAGCGCTTCTTCGAATCGGGCCGCGGCGGCCGGGGCGGCGCCGGCCTCGGCGGCTGCGGGACGGCGCTCGTCCGCGGCGGGGCCTCGAGGCTCGCCGGCGGGGCGGGTGTGGCGCGGGAGGAGGCGCCCATCTCCGCCGCGCCCGGCTCGCCCGCGCGGCCAGGCGAGGACGGCGGCGCGGTCGTCCGTCGGTACGGCGGCCGCGACGGCGAGAGCCGGCCCTGGCCGCGCGGGAGCGTGGGCGGCTCGGCCTCCTCCACGCCGCGCCGGCTCGAGGGCGGCTTCGCGGTCATGCGGGCGAGCGAGCGCAGCGTCGGCGGCGGCGTGGCCTCGAGCTCGAAGCTCAGCTCGAGCGACGGCGGCGCATCGGAGATCGTCAGGGCGCCGTCGGCCGCCTTCCGCGGCGCGGCGCTGGGGTGTCGGCGCAGGAGCTCCTCGAGCGGCGCGCGCGACGACGGCGGCGCGACGTCGTCCGGGATGGACGACGGCCCGCCGAGCGCCGTCGTCGCGATCCGGGGCTCCGGACGGCGCAGCGACGGCGGCATCGGCAGGTCGACGCGGGTGCTCTCGTCCTCGAGCCGGGTCGCCTCGAGCAGGTAGGCGGCGATGGATTTGCGCTCCGACGGCACCGGGCGGCTGCCTGGAACGAACGCGAACCGCCCGACCTTCCAGGCCAGCATGGTGCGGAGCGCGGCGAGCGCCGAGACGCGCGTGCCGCCCACGGTCCCCTGGACGATGCACCCTTCGGCGATGTCGAGCTGAGCGCGCCGCTTCTTGCTGATCACCTCGAACACGCCCGAGCGCCGCTCCATCTCGAGGACCGTGAGGACGGTCGCGATGGACATCTGGCTGAGGTCGCCCTCGATGGCGGTCTGGTCGACGGAGGCCGGGATGGACATGAGGCTGTCCCGCCGCTGCCGCAGGCGGGACGCCATCTGCACGAGGGCGCCGATCTGTGCGACGACCTCGGTGACCCGGAAGGGCTTGGTCATGTAGACGTCGGCGCCGACGTGGAACCCCTCGAGGCGGGATTGCTGGTCATCGAGCGCCGAGAGGAAAAGGAAGGGGGTGACGGACACCCGCGACGGTTGGGTGCGGACGTTGCGTGCGACCCAGTAGCCGTCGTGGTCGGGCAGGCCGACGTCGCAGACGATGCACTCGGGCTCCAGGGTGCAGGCGGTCGAGAGCCCGGCCTCCGCGGTGGCGCAGTAGATGACCTCGTAGCCCGCCTCGCGGATCGCGGTGGCGAGCAGGTCCGCGACATACTCCTCGTCCTCGATCACGAGCACGACCCCGCTCGGCATCAGGCAGACGGTACACGCGCGCCGCGGGGGTGGCCAAGGGTGAATGGCGGCGAGCCGGTCCGATCATCCGCCTGCGCGTCCGCGTCGCTGCCCCCCGCGCGTGTTCGCCCGCGGCGCCCGACCGCGGCGAGGGATTCACGCTATAAGAACGGAAATGGCAACTCCTGTCCGAGAGGCCGGCGGTACGGCGCGGCCCGGCGAGCGGCCCTCCCCGGGGGCGCGCGTCTTCATCGCGATGAGCGGCGGAGTCGACTCCTCGGTCGCCGCGGCGCGCCTCTGCGACGCCGGCTACGAGGTCGTCGGCGTGACGCTGCACCTCTGGGACTACCCCGACGACGGCAGCGTCAAGAGCCGCTGCTGCGCCCCCGAGGATCAGCACGACGCCCGCCGGGTCGCCGACCACCTGGGCATCCCGCACTACACCTTCGACCGCCGCGCCCTGTTCCGCGAGCACGTGGTCGATCCGTTCGTCGACGCCTACCTCGCGGGCGAGACGCCGAGCCCGTGCGTGGCCTGCAACCGCTCGGTCAAGCTCCGGGAGCTGTTCCCGCTGGCGGAGCGGCTGGGCGTCTCGTGGGTGGCGACGGGCCATTACGCGCGGGTCGTCGTGGAGGAGGGCGGCGCCCGCCTCTACCGCGGCCGCGATCGGCACAAGGATCAGAGCTATTTCCTGCACATGCTCCGGTCGGACGAGCTGTCGCGGCTGCTCTTCCCGCTCGGCGACTCGACCAAGGAGGAGGTGCGCGCCGAGGCGCTCGCCCGCGGGCTCCCGGGCGCCGACAAGGGGGAGAGCCAGGAGCTCTGCTTCATCCCCTCCGGCCGCTACGCGCCCTTCGTGGCCGAGCGCGCGGCGGACAGGCTCCGGCCTGGGCCGATCGTCGATCGGGACGGCCGCGTGGTCGGCTCGCACGGCGGGGTGCACGGCTTCACGGTGGGGCAGCGCAAGGGCATCGGCGTCTCGCTCGGCCGCCCGGCGTTCGTCGTGGGCCTCGACGCGGCGACCGGCGCGGTGCGCCTCGGCGACGAGGGCGACCTCTACGCCGCGGGCGCCGAGATCACCGAGGCCGTGTGGTCCGACGATGCGGTCTTCCCCCTCGAGGCCGAGGTGCGGGTGCGCGCGCGGCACGAGGCGGCGCCCGGCGTCATCGAGCGGCGGCGCGATCCCGCGACGGGCGCGGAGAGCTTCGTGGCGCGGTTCGCCGCGCCGGTGCGGGCCGTCTCCCCCGGTCAGATGGCCGTGGTGTACCGGGGCGACCGCGTCCTCGGCGGCGGCCGCATCCGGGCCGCCCTTCGCGCGGGGGCGGCGTCGTGAAGGCCCGCCTGCTGCTCGTGCCAGCGGCGTGCGCCCTCTCGCTGGGGTGCTCGCTCGGGCAGGGGGAGGGCGAGGTCTACAGCTCGCGGCTGCGCGCGGCGGGCTGCTGGGACGACAGCTACGACATGCGCCCCGACTTCTTCGCCGCGGTCCCCTACCGCTCCACGCTGCAGATCCGGGTGCAGCGGGGCAGCGATCTCCAGGAGGTCTCGGACGGCCTCTCGGTCCTGATCGACGACGTCGCCCTCATCCGCGGGGATGGGCAGGTGAACAAGCTCGACGTCGACCTGAGCGTCGGGCTCCCGCCCGGCGTCGAGCTGCCGGGCTCGCCTCCGCCGACGCCGAAGCCGGAGGGGCTCGCCCCGCTCGTTCACATGGCGCTTTACCTCCAGCGGTCGTGCCACAACCAGAACACCGTGCTCTACGCCGTGGATGGGACCATCAAGTTCCAGGCGCTGTTCAGCGGTGATCCCAACGAGACGGACGCGGTCGACAAGTACACGGACGCGACGTTCGACGTCTGGGTCGGCGATCCGCGCGACGCCGGGATCGGCCATCCCGCGGACGCCATCCCCCAGGAGCTCCTCTCGCGGGTCACCGGGAGTTTCCGTTTCTATTTCGAACGAGGTCAACCTGGGCAGCCGTTCCCCTGAGCTCGCCGCGACTCCGTCCTGGGTCTCTGGTGGTGTCCTACCTGTCAGGACAGGGACCTTCAGCGCCCGGGTGGATTGAAGCTGACCATCTGCCAGGTCGCTCGGCCGAGACGACATGGCAAAGCGCCGCGAACTCGCGGTAAAGTAGTGACCGCTCATGCCCCAACCCCCGCCTCGACCCGCATCACGAATGGGCGGACCTCCAAGCCCCGGGTCGACCAATTCATCGCCTGAAGCGCGCGCGAAGGAGTCCGAGAAGCAGCAGGGGACCTACTTCCTGGGCCGTTACCGCGTGGTCGACGAGATCGGGGTGGGCGGAATGGCGAGCGTTCACCTGGCGCGCATGGATGGGCCGGGCGGCTTTCAAAAGTGGGTCGCGATCAAGCGGATCCACCCTCATCTGGTCGAGGACGATCAGTTCGTCGACATGTTCCTCGACGAGGCGCGCATCGCGGCTGGCATCAACCACGCCAACGTCGCGCAGGTCTTCGATCTCGGGAAGGACGACAACACTTACTGGATCGCCATGGAGTACCTCCACGGCGAGCCGCTCCGGGAGGTGATGCGCCGCGCCGAGGAGCGCCGGCTGCGCATCTCGCCAGAGCTCGCTGCGCGCATCTGCTCCGATGCGGCAGAGGGGCTCCACGCGGCCCACGAGCTGCGCGGCAAGAACGGTCAGCTGCTCGGCCTCGTGCACCGCGACGTGACGCCGCACAACCTGTTCCTCACCTACGACGGCTACACCAAGGTCGTGGATTTCGGGATCGCCAAGGTGGCCGATCGGCTGTCGTCCACCCGCGCGGGAACGCTGAAAGGCAAGTTGGCCTACATGTCTCCCGAACAGGTGCGCGGCAATGAGGTCGATCGCACGACCGATGTGTTCGCGCTCGGGGTCGTCCTCTGGGAGCTCACGACGGCCCAGCGACTCTTCCGGATGGATACCGATCTCGACACCCTCGAGAAGGTGCAGGCCTGCGTGGTCCCGCCGCCGTCGACGATCGTGCCCGACTATCCGATCGAGCTGGAGAGCGTCGTCATGAAGGCGCTCGCCAAGCACAAGCAGGACCGCTTCCAGACGGCGCGCGAATTTTCACGGGCGCTGCAAAACTTCCTGATGCGGAGCGGGATCTTCGTCGGCTCGGAGGAGGTCGCGCAGTTCGTCCAGCAGGTGTTCGCCGACCGCATCCAGAAGCGCGAGGCGCACCTCGCGTGGGCGGCGGAGGTGACGTCCACGATCAACGTGGAGCAGGTGCGCGGGCGGACCTCGACCACGGCCACGGACAGCGTCGGGCTCCGCAGCCGCGGCCGGGAGCCCGAGCCGCACCAGCGGCTCACGCCGCCGCAGGTCTTGCGGCACAACGCCGCGCCGGCGAGCGGGATCGCGCCGGTCGGACGCACGCCGCCGAGGGACGCTGTCGACCGGCAGATGGTGGCCTCGTCGCTGATGGACGATGACGAGGATGTCCCGACGACGGTCGCGACGCGCGAGCACGCCGAGCCGGTGCGGTCGCTCCCGCACGGCGATCGCGCGATGCCGCGCCCGGCGGCCGGCATGGCGCCGGAGCTGGTGCCGGCGCGTCCTCCTCAGCCCGGCGCCCCGTCCGCCCTTCCCACGGTGCGGCCCGGCTTTCCGCCCGCCTATGCTGGCTCGCCGCGCGCGCCCGGCGGCCACAACCCCGCGGCGCCTCCGGTGATCCCGGCGAATCCGTACCCGCCGCTCGACCTCGACACCGGCCAGCTGGCTCCCCTCCCCAAGAGGAACCTCCTGGACAGCGATCTGGACACTCCGCTCGCGTCCACGCTCGCGCTCCCGGCGCAGGTTCCGCTCCAGACCCCCGCGCCGGTTCCCCCGGGCGAGACCGCGCGCCACGGGCAGGCGAGCAGGGCCGCCGCGGTCGGCGCATCGCCGCAGGCGCCCTCGTATGCGCTGCCGTTCAACGGCCAGGGCTACGCCCCCGCTCCTCCGCCTCTCGCCGGCTCGCCCGCGCCGATGTTCGCGCCGCCGACGACCTCGGGGCAGGGGCAGCCGTTCGCGCCCACCGGGCCGGCGCAGCCTCCCCAGTCGCAGATCGAGACCGCGCTCTCGCTGCCGCGCCCCGATCCAGCGGCCATCTGGGCGGCCACGCAGGACGCGGTGTCCAAGGGGAACGGCAGGAACACGCTCGTGCTCGTCGCCGTCATCGCCCTCACCGCGCTGTGTGTCATCGGCATCGGCGCGCTGATCTACATGAAGACGATGACCGTGCAGCCCGCGCCGCTGAGGGGCGTCGATGCTGCGCCGCCGGCCTCGACCGGCGCGACCACCCCGCGCCGGCCGCGCTCCGGCGCGCACATGGATCCCGCGGCGGAGGAGCGCGCGCGCGAGCTCGCCCACGCCGGCGGAGCTCCTCGCGTGCACCCCGGCCAGACGAGCCTGCGGCGCGTTACGATGGCGGGATGAAGGCTGTTCACCGCCGCTCGAGCGGCGCCAGGGCGCGGCCCCGCGCCGGCGAGCGAGCTCAGCTGCGCATCGACGCGCTGGCCGCGGGCGGCGCGGGCGTCGGCCGGCTCGCGGGCGAGGTCGTCTTCGTCCCCGCGACGGCGCCGGGCGACCTCGTCGAGGTCGAGCTCGATCGGAGCGCGCGCCCGGCGAGGGGCAGGCTGCTCCGCGTGGTCGAGCCGAGCGCCGACCGCGTCGCTCCGCCGTGCCGCTTCGCGGACGCCTGCGGCGGCTGCGACTGGATGCACGTCCGCGTCGAGGCGCAGCAGGCCGCCCACGAGCAGATCGTCCGGCAGGCGATCGCGCGGGCGACCTCGCTCGCCGAGGCCGATCTACCGCCGATCCGCGTGCACCCTGCGCCCCAGCCGCTCGGCTACCGATCGCGCGCGCGGCTGTTCGCGCGCGCGGAGCGCGGCGAGGTGCGCGTGGGCTACCGCGCGCCGAGGACGCACGACGTCGTAGCGATCGACCGCTGCCTGGTGCTGGCCGACGCGATCGCGCCGCTCGCCGGCGAGCTGCCCGGCGTCCTGCGCGGGGCCGTCGGGGAGGGCGACGTCCTCATCTCGCAGGGCGCCTCGAGCCGCTCGGTGGTCGAGATCCTGTGGCGCGGCCAGCTCCCGCCGGCCGTGTGGCAGCTGCTCGACGAGCGCACGGCCAGCGGCGCGTGGGCCGGCGCCCGCGTCACGCTGGACGGCGCGCGCGAGGCCGCGTCGTTCGGCGATCCGCGGCCCGCGATCCTCGGCGCCGACGGCCTGCCGCTGCTCCTCGCGCCGGGCGGCTTCGGGCAGCCGTCCGAGGAGGGCGCCGCCGTGCTCGCCCGCCGCGCCGCCGAGCTCGCTCACCTCGACTCGACCCGGTCTCCGCACGTCCTCGAGCTGTTCGCCGGGAGCGGCACGCTCTCCGTGCTCCTCGCGCGCGGCGCGCCGCGACCCGCCCCCGTCGCCGGGGCCGCCGAGGTCGCGCCCGCGGCCCCGGGGCTCGCGTCGTTCACCGCGGTGGAGCGCTCGCCCGACGCGGTCGCTTGCCTGCGCCAGAACCTCGCCGCCCGGGGCCTCGCGGGCAAGGCGATCGAGGCGGACGCCGACCAGTACCCGATCCCGGCGCGCACCGACGTCGTGGTGCTGGATCCTCCGCGCGGCGGGGCGGCCGGCGCGGCGCGCGCGATCGCGGCCTCGGGCGCGCGCGTGGTCGTCTACGTCTCGTGCGACCCGGCCACGCTGGCGCGCGACCTCGGCGGCATCCTGCGCGGCGGCTTCGAGATCACGGACATCGAGGCGGTCGAGCTCTTCCCCCAGACGAGCCACATCGAATCGATCGTCCGCCTCTCGCGCGCCCGCCGGCCGGCCCGCTGAGCCGCGCGGTCCCATCGGGGCTTCCGCGCCGCGCGCGCAGCCCCGCCGAGCCGGCCCGAGGGGCGCGCGCGGCCGCTGCGCGCCTTCGCGGACCGCAGCGCCTTCGCCCAGCCGCTTGCGCTACGCTGCCAGGGATGATTCACCCCCTCGACGAGCGCCTCCGCGAGGAAGCGCGGCGCTATCGTCTCGTGTTCGCCTGTCCCGACTGCGCCTCGTTCGATCCGGCGGAGAGCGAGCGCGACGGGGGCGGCGCCGCGCCGGCTGGCTGCGCGCCGCGGTGCTCGCTCGGCTATCCGGTCGCGCCGCACCTGAGCCCGTCGCTCGACGATCGCGACGAGATCATCTTCTGCAAGGCGTTCGAGCTGCGATGAGCCCGTCCCCCGGACCTCCCCCGCCGCCCAGGCGGGGCCGGTCGCACCCGCCGTCGCTGATCCGCCTCGCCGAGCGGCTCATCCGGGACGAGCGGCTGCTCGCGCGCGGCGACGTGGTCCTCTGCGCCTGCTCGGGAGGCCCCGACTCGACCGCGCTGCTCCACGTCCTCGCGATGCTCCGGCGGCGGATCGGCCACGAGGTCGTCGCGCACGGCGTCGATCACGGCCTGCGCGCGGCGGCCGCGGCCGAGCTCGCGATCGCGCGCGACCTGGCCGAGCGGCTCGGCGTCCCCTATTCCAGCACCCGTGTGGACGTGGTCCCGGGCGCGAACCTCCAGGCCAGGGCGCGCGCGGCCCGGTTCGCCGTGCTGGCGGCCGCCGCGGCCGCGCACGGCGCCCGCGCGATCGCGACCGGCCACACCGCGGACGACCGGGCCGAGACGGTGCTGCTGCGCCTGCTGCGC
Organism: Sorangium sp. So ce134; assembly: GCA_051525975.1. Classification (GTDB taxonomy): domain Bacteria; phylum Myxococcota_A; class Polyangia; order Polyangiales; family Polyangiaceae; genus Sorangium. Next base: position 12,598,174 of record CP150314.1, on the reverse strand, counting down.
GGCGCAGGGCCGCGGGGGCTGGCCGTGCTGCCGCCGCGCGCGCCGCTGTGGCCCGACGCCGCCGGCGCGGCGCAGGGCGGCGCGGCGACGGGCTCGGCGGCCCCCGTCGAGCTCATCCGCCCGTTGCTCCTGGCCCGCCGCGCCGACGTGCTGGCCCACCTCAGCCGACATCGGCTGGCCTTCGCGGAGGATCCCAGCAACCGGGATCCCCGGTTCACCCGCGTCCGCGTCCGCCGCGAGCTCCTCCCGCTCCTCGAGGACCTGTCGCCGGCGATCGTCGAGCACCTCTGCGCGCTCTCGGACATGCTCGTCGCCGGCCGAGATCGGCTCGCCGGCGGTGATCCGGCCGTCCTCGACGGCGGCGAGCCGCTCTCGATGCCGCTCGGTCGGGCGCAGCGGCTCGCGATCGAGCGGGCCCGCAAGCTCGGGCGGCCGCTGCGCGTCCGGGTTCGCGGCGGCGGGGAGATCGCCCTGGGCTTTCCAGAGGAGTCCAGCGTGCTTATCGAGGACAGGTCCGTACGTCGCGGGGCCTGACCGCATGCACCCCACCCGCGGCCCCTGTCGAGTCCCCTTTTTCGCCGCCTCACCGTGGGGAGACCCGCGGTCGACGACCGAGCTGACGGGTGGCATGCTGACTGGAACACGCGTACAATTTCGGTACACGCCGGCTCGCCGCGCGAGCTTAGAGGGTCCTCGTGAAGCAATCGCACAAGACGCTGCTGCTCTGGGTTCTGCTGATCATGATGTTCTTGGCGATCTGGCAGTTCTTGAGCCCGGATTCGCGGCCCGCCACGCAAGTCGCGTTCAGCGAGTTCATGGCCCAGGTCCAGGTCGAGGCCAAGGACAAGGATCCGCACGTCGAGTCGGTCACGATCAAGGACCGCGAGTACACCTTCTGGGTCAAGGATCCGAAGACCGGGGCGAAGACGAAGAAGGTCACGATCGGGCCCGACAACGCCGACGAGATCACGAAGACGATCGTCGACAACAAGGTCGCCGTGTACTTCGAGAAGGAGGAGACGTCGCCGTTCTGGCCGGGGGCGATCATGTACCTCCTGCCGACGGTCTTCCTGCTCGTGATGTTCTACCTGTTCATGCGCCAGCTCCAGGCCGGCGGCGGCAAGGCGATGAGCTTCGGCAAGTCGCGCGCCCGGCTGCTCAGCGAGGCGCAGAACAAGGTGACGTTCGCCGACGTCGCGGGCATCGACGAGGCGAAGGACGAGCTCGAGGAGATCATCGCGTTCCTCAAGGATCCGAAGAAGTTCCAGAAGCTCGGCGGCCGGATCCCGAAGGGCGTCCTCATGATGGGCCCCCCCGGGACGGGCAAGACGCTCCTCGCGCGGGCGATCGCCGGCGAGGCGGGGGTGCCGTTCTTCTCGATCTCCGGCTCGGATTTCGTCGAGATGTTCGTCGGCGTCGGCGCGAGCCGGGTGCGCGACCTGTTCGAGCAGGGCAAGAAGCACGCGCCGTGCATCATCTTCATCGACGAGATCGACGCGGTCGGCCGCCACCGCGGCGCGGGCCTCGGCGGCGGTCACGACGAGCGCGAGCAGACGCTGAACCAGCTGCTCGTCGAGATGGATGGCTTCGAGTCGAACGAGGGCGTGATCATCGTCGCCGCGACGAACCGCCCCGACGTCCTCGACCCCGCGATCCTGCGGCCTGGCCGCTTCGATCGGCGCATCGTCGTGAACCGGCCCGACGTGCGCGGCCGCGAGGGCATCCTCCGGGTCCACACGAAGAAGGTCCCGCTCGGCCCGGACGTCGACATGGAGATCCTGGCGCGCGGCACGCCTGGCTTCGTCGGCGCCGACATCGAGAACCTGGTGAACGAGGCGGCCCTCCTCGCCGCGCGCCAGGACAAGGACGTCGTCACGATGATCGACTTCGAGATGGCCAAGGACAAGGTGCTGATGGGCGCCGAGCGCCGCAGCATGGTCATCAGCGACGAGGAGAAGCGGACCACGGCCTACCACGAGGCCGGGCACGCGCTGGTCGCGAAGCTCCTGGAGAAGTTCTCGGATCCGGTCCACAAGGTGACGATCATCCCGCGCGGCCCGGCGCTCGGCCTCACGCAGCAGCTGCCGAAGGAGGACCGGCTCAGCATGTCGCGCGAGTTCGCCAAGGCGCGGCTCTCGGTGCTGATGGGCGGCCGCGTCGCGGAGGAGATCATGTTCGGTCAGTTCACGACCGGCGCGGGCAACGACATCAAGCAGGCGTCGAACCTCGCGCGGCGCATGGTGACCGAGTTCGGCATGAGCGACGTCATCGGGCCGATCTCGTACGGCGCGGACGAGGAGAGCGTGTTTCTCGGGCGCGACTTCACGAGCCGGCGGCGCGACTACTCGGAGACGATCGCCAACCAGATCGACGACGAGGTGCGGCGGTTCATCCTCGACGCCCACGCCGAGGCGCGGCGGCTCCTCACCGAGAACCGCGAGATCCTCGAGCGGCTCGCCAATGCGCTCCTCGAGCGCGAGACGCTGGACGCCGAGGAGGTCGACGCCATCGTCTCGGGCCGCGAGCTGCCGCAGCGCCAGCGCGTCGTGATCCCGAGCTACAGCGATCGCGATCGCGCCGCGAAGGAGAAGCGCCGCGCGGCCAGCATCTTCGGCACCCCGAAGCCCGCCCCGAGCACCTGATCGCGAAGCGCGGGGGCTGCGCCCGATGAACAGGGCGAGCCCCCCGCACCGCCGCGGTGCCGCACGGCACGGCGCGGCCCCCGAGACGCCTCGATCCCCACCCATCAGAACAGCGACGCACGCAGCACAGCGACGCGCGACGCCGGCGCCTCCCGGCGCGTCTCAGGGACGCGCGAGGAAAGCGCCATCGGCTCGTGTCGGGGTGCGCTCAGAACGGCGACGCGCAGCGGGCGCGCCCCGGCCGGGCTCAGGGGGCGCTCAGGGTGGTTTGCAAGAACGCCCACTGCTGCAGATCTGCCGGGCGGCCGCCGTCGTGCGCGCGGTTCGCCCTCCTGAAGATCGTCTGGGCGCCGTCGCCGAAGATGAACAGGCCGTAGCCGAGCGCGAAGCGCAGCGGCTCCCACGGCTGGAAGGCGAGCGAGACGTCGATCTCGTGGCCCAGCGCCCGGCTCTCGTTGTCAGCGGCGGCGCCGACCGGGAGGAGGCGCGCGGTCACCCACCTGCCCCCGGGCGAGGCGAGGCCGACGAACGTGTATCCGGCGGCGACGGTCATCGCGTCGAGGGGGGAGGCGCGGACGCCTCCGCCCGCCTCGATCACGTTGGACCACGCGTAGAGCCCCATCGGGCCGTGGTTGTCCTGCGCGTCGGGCAGGATCGGATCGAAGCGGCGCAGCGTCTCGCCCTCCTCGAGCGCGCCGTCGTCGCCCGTCGCGTAGGCGCCGCGGGCGCTGAAGGTGAGGCGCGCGGGGAGGGACGTCTCGAGCGCCGCCCGCGCGGCGGCCGCGAACGCGCCGAGCGGGCGATCCGTCGTGAAGGTGGCGACCCGGCCGAGCGCGTACGCCCCCTCGAGCGCATAGCGGAAGCCACGCCGGTCGCCGGAGACGCGCGCGTCGAGGACCACGGTATCTCCGGGCGTGAGCCAGCTCGGCCGCGGCTCGCGGGCGATGCGCGCGAGCGCCGTGGCCTCGAGGTGGAGCAGCGGAGCGACGCGCCAGATCGCGTTCAGGCCGTAGAGCTGCGTCCCCGTCCCGGCGGAGATGGGCTTGCGCGTCCCCGCCACCTCGGGCGGAGCGCCGCCCGGCGCCGCGAGGAGCACCGCCATCGCCTCGAGGTCGACGTTGCCGAGCTGCACCCCCGCGCGCACCCCGTCGAGCGAGCGCGCGGTGAGCGTCTCGTCGTCCGCCCCGATCAGGCGGCCGTCCCCCCACTCGATCCGTTGCCGGCCCAGCCGGACGAAGGCGCGGCGCCCCGAGCGCGTGTGCAGATCGACGTAGGCCTCGTAGGGCGCCGTCTCCGGGAGGGACGGCTCGCCCGCACCGACGAAGATCGCGTCGTCGCTCCCCCAGAGCCGCGCGTCCTGCAGCGTGAGGACGCCCGTGACGGGCCCGCGATCGACGGCCAGGCCGAGGCGCGCGCGCTGGGCGAAGAACCACTGGGTCTTGACGACGTTGACCGTGTCGAGGAGCGGCGGCAGCGCGCCCCCGAAGCCCTCGGCGAGCACCGCGTTCGAGCTGTAGACGTCGCCGCCCGTGTCCACGGGGTACCGACGGAACTCGCCGCGCAGCCGGAGCTCCACCGACGGGCGGAACGTGAACCCGCCGAGGAGCACGCCCTCCGACTGCGGCGGCGCCTGAGCCGCCGCGGTCCGGGGCGCGAGCGCGAGGAGCGCCGACCCCAGAGCGATGGAGGCGAACGGCAGGGATCGGATCATCAGCGAGGAGGGCCGGAGCGCGGAGTCGTCGAACGGCGGATGCGCGGCCTGGCGCGCGGCGTTCACGCGGGCCGCGCTCCTGGATCGCTCGCGGAGGATAGGCGTCCCGGCGCTCGTCGGACAAGTGGGGAAGTCCTGCCCGGCGGCGTCAGCGCCGGGCGAGGCGAGCCGCGTGTCGGCGGCGCCGGCGCCGGGCGAGGCGAGCCGCCGCGCCGGCGCGGCGTCAGGGATCGAAATCGTCCTCGCCGTGAGGAGGCGGCGGCGGCTTCGGCGGCCGCGGCGCGGCTGCTGCGCCGCTCCCGCGCTGCGGCGGCGCCTTGGCGCTCCCGGCAGGCTGCCTCGGCAGAGGGCGGCTCGCCGCGGCTCGCCGCGCCGGCGCGCCGCCCGCGTCGACCGCGAGCACCAGATCGAGCGCGAGCTTCGACGCCCTGCCGGCCTGCCGCTCCGCGACCGCCCCCGCCTCGGCGAGCACGCGCTCGGCCGCCTCGAGCTCGCGCTTCACCTCGCGGCGCCGCGGATCACCCGTCATGGTCTCGGCCCACCCGGCTGCCAGCGACGCCCGCTTCTTCTCGAGCTCCGCCGCGCGCCTCGACAGATCGCCGAGCTGCTTCGCCGCCGCGAGGGAGCTCTTCAAGGACGCCTCGAACGCCTCGACGGCGCCCCTGTCGTCCGCGTCGAGCGAGCGCCCGCCGCGGGCGCTCGCGAGCCGCGCTTCCGGCACGAGCTCGACGTGCAGCAGCACGCCCGACGCGCGGAGCTTCGCCGCGCGCGCGCGCGCCGCGTCGAGCACCTCGTCGCCGGCCGACCTCGGATCGAGCCCGACCCCGCGCGCGAGCTCGGCCTGCGCCGCGTCCGCGACCGCCTCGGCCTTCAGCGACTCCTCGCGGAGCGCCCGCGCGGCCTCGAAGAACTCGTCGTAGGGCTGCTTGCCCGTGCGCAGGGCCCGGCCCTGCTCGAGCTGCGACGCCTGCGCGGCGCACGCGGCGAGCAGGGGCGCGTGCGCCGCGGCGAGCAGCAGCGCGAGCGCCGCCGCCCGGAGGCGGCTCGCGCGGTCCGGGGCCCTCGTCATCCACATTGGAGGATCACGCCCCAGAGCTCGTAGCTCGCGGCGGGCTTCGAGAGGAACACGACGCCCACGTAGCCCGATCGCGGCGAGACGCCGAGCACGCCCTGCCCGAAGTTCCCGGCCGGAGGCGAGAGCGCGATCGGATCGCCGATCGGGGAGAAGTTGGGGGCCAGGGTCTGCGCGCGCATGGCGCGGCTGCCCGGAGGGCCTTCGGTCCACACGAGGAGCCAGCGTCCGTCGCCGAGCCCCGCGATGTCCGGCGCGAACGCGTCGCCGCCGGGGCCGCCGGAGGGGAGCGGGATCACCTGGGTCGACCTGGGGACATCGCCCGGCGCGGCCTGTCCGGCGCGGATCTCCCATCGCCCATCCGCCGGCCGGTCGGCGAAGACGACGGCGAGGGCGCGCTCGTTCCAGCCGAGCGACGGCTTGCCGACCGCGCCTCCGGAGCCCGTCACGCGGGTGAGCTCGCCGGCGGGCCTGCGCTCGGCGTCGAGCCAGCCTGCCCACACGGCCCTCTCGCGGCGGAACGCGACGGCGTACCCGCGGGACCCCGCCGCGAGGGCGCGCGGCGACTCGAGCGGCTCGTCGCCTTGCACCGGCCAGAGCCGGGAGGGCGTGGCGCCGGGATCGTCGGCGGCGACCACGGCGCCGTCCGCCAGGCCGACGATGAACGGGCGAGGCCCGGGGACGCTGACCGGGGAGCGGATGGCCTGCTGCGCCGACGTGAGGACGGTGAACGCGCCCTCGACCGGCGAGATGCTCACGATGTCGGCGGCCTCTCGGTTCGAGAATGCCTCGCTCCGCCCCCCGGTCGCGGGATCGATCTCGAGGCCGGCGGCCTCGGTGGCGCTCTTGGCGTAGCCCACCAGGAGCTTGCCTGCCTTCGTCGCCGTGACCTCGAAGGGGATGCTCTTCGCGACGAGCGGCGCCCATGGCTGCGGCTGGCGCGCCACCCAGCAGGGCTTCAGCGGCACGGGGATCGCGGCGCGCGCGAGGTCCTGCGCGGCGCCGAGCGCGGGGCGCGCCGTCGCGACCGGCGGCTGCCGCGTGGCTGCGACGGAGCGGCGGCCCGCGAAGAAGGCGGCGACGCTCATGAGCACCGCCGCCCCGCAGATGCCGATGAGCGACGAGATCCGCACGGGCACCGCCGTGGAGAGCCCGTGGCTGTCGCCCCGCGCCCGGGTGGTCGACGCGCCGGCGAGAGGCGGCTGGGCGCGCCGCGCCGCGAGGGCGCGCGGATCGAGCGCCGGCGGGCCGTTGCTCGATCCCGGGACGGAGCCGCGATCGGGTCGCGGGCCCGGCATCGGCGTGGCGTCGGCGGCTCCGGGGCTGCGCTGCGCGCTCTGCAGTCCAGGCAGCAAGCCTGGCCACGAGCGCATGGCCGGGTGCCCCTGCGACGCGCCGGAGCCGACGCCGGCCGACGGGATCGTCGCGTACTCGCGGCGCCCCGTCGGAGCGTCGCCGGGCAGGGGGGAGCGCTTGGTCTCGCCGGGCACGGGCGCGGCGGAGTGCTCCTTGGTCTCGCGGTGCGGCGCCGCCGTGGTGGAGGGCTCGGAGGCCTCGCTGCCGGCGCGGATCGCCGAGGGATCCCGGACGTCGGCTGACGTGCCCTCGGCGCCGAGGAGCGAGGGACCGTCGCCCGACGCCGCGGGGCTCGCGGGGCGAAGTCCGAAGGACGCGAGCGCCGGCGTGGCGGCGGCGCTCGAGACGGGCGTTGCGTCGGCCGGGGCGGTCGTGGGCGAGGGGAGCGCCGCGGCAGGCTGCATGGGCAACGGCGTCGCCGCCGCCGGCGTCCCGCGGGGAGCATCGATGGGCGGGCGCGGCGGCGGCGCGGGGAGCGCTCCGAGGCGCACGAGGGCCTTCGCGCCAGCCGCGGTCTGATCCGGCGCATCGGGCGCCCGCGCGCCCGCCGGCCTCCTCGCAGGAACGGCGGGATACCGGACCGGAACCGGCGGCGGCGGCACGGAGCGTCCCTTCGCGGGCCGTTTCGTGCCCCGGCTGGAGCTCGACGGCGCCGGCGGCATTGCCGGGAGGGGCTTGCCGGCGCCCGGATCTACCTCGCCCGCGCCGTTGCGCCCGTCGTCCTGCGGTGCAGCGCCGGCTGGCGCCGCGTCGCGGCCGGCAGGGAGAGGCGGCGGCCGGAGCGGCTTCGTCGCGCGCGCCGTCGGACCGCCCGCGGTCTTCGGCGCAGCGCCCGGCCTGCTGGGCGCGGCGGCCGGCGCGCGCTTCGGCGCCGCGGGCTCGCCGTCGTCCGTCGTCTCGACGGCGCCGCCTGCGTCGCCGACCGGGCGCTGGCCGGCCGACGTGTCCTCGTGTTCCTCCGGCCCGGAGGGGAGCCTCGGCGCGCGCGGGATTTCGGGCGCGCCCTCGTCGTCGGCCGAGGAGCCGTCGTAGCGGGGCAGCTGCGTGATCGCGCGGGCGACCCCCGCGTCGAACGCTCCGCCCGCCGACGGCACGACGATCGGCGCGCTCTGTCCGCTGGCCGGCGCGCTCGCCGGAGCCTCGACGCCCGTGAGCGTCCGCATGGATTCGCGCTTTCGCGGCGGCGGGGGCGGCGGCTGCGGTCGCGCGGTGGCCCGGCCCGGCGGCGCCGCCGGTCTCCGCTCGTTCGCGGACCTGTCCGGAGGCGTCGGGCCGGTGCGCTGACCGGGGCGGGCGGGCGCCGGGCCCAGCTCCTCGACGAGCTCGAGCTCCAGCGTCGCGCCGCTGTCGCGAGCCGACTCCCGGGCGGCGGCGGCGGGCTTGTCGGGCGGAGCGGCGCCCGCGTCCGGCTTGCGCCGGAGCTGCGCGGCGTCGGCGAGCTCCGGCTGCTTGGAAGCCGGGGCCCAGGCTTCCATGCCCTGGCGCCACACGAGCGTGGAGCCCGGGATGACCCCGGCCGCCAGCGCGGTGCGGAGCTCGGCGGTGGTCACGAGCCGCTGGACGCCGCGTTCATCCGTCCATCGCCACGCGCTCAACGGCGGCCCCTCCTCCACCTGCGAGAGCGCCGGAATGTCAGGACGCGATCCACGACGCGGCGATCGTACCGCGCGTCGTTTGCAAAGAGATCTTCTTTCGTCCGCTCGCGCAACCGCGCGCCCGCTCCGGACGACGATCGCGCTGACAGCCCATGAGCCCTTCCCGCGCCCTCGTCGATGTTGTCCGCTTCCTCGCCGCCGCCGCTGCGCGTGCGCTCAGCCCGCCGGCCTGCGCCGGCTGTGATGGTCCCATCACAGCAGCTTCGGTATTTTGCTCCGACTGCGCGCGGACCACCATGCCGTACGCGGAGCGCCCGCCGCGGAGGGCGGCGGGATCGAGCGTGGCCGCGGGCGTCGATCTCGTCGCGTTCGCGCCGTTCGGCGGGGCGATGGCGGAGGGGATCCGGCGCTTCAAGTACGGAGATCGCCCGGATCTCGCGCGTCCGCTCGGCCGGTTGCTGCTCGGCGCGGCGCGCGACGCGGGGGTGGGCGTCGACCTGGTGGTCCCGGTGCCGCTGCATCCGCGCCGTCTCGCCGAGCGGGGCTACAACCAGGCGGCCTTGCTGGCCGCGCACGTCGCTGACGGACTCTCGGCGTCGATGGCTCCGCGGGCGCTCTGCCGCGTCCGTCCTACCGCGCAGCAGGCGCAGCTCCCGCGCGACCTCCGTTTGCGCAACGTGGCGGGGGCGTTCCGTGTCCGCGCGCCGGAGCGCGTGTTGCGTCGGAGGGTCGCGCTCGTGGATGACGTGGCCACGACGGGCGCCACGCTCGCGGCGTGCCGGGATGCGCTGCTCGGCGCCGGGGCTGCTTCGGTCATCTATCTCGTCCTCGCCACCGCGGAGAGCGGTGTGGACGAGCTCAGAAGTTCGCCTCCGTCAGCGCACCGCACTTGATGCGGACGGTCCTGCCTTCGGCGAGCCACCGCGTGCCGTTGCGTGTCGGTTCGCCGATCCGCACGAAGAAGCGCCCGCAGCGCACCTCGATGGGCTGGTTGCTCGGTCCCACCGCCACGCCTGTCACGTACACGGTCGCGTTCCGGGAGGAGTTGAGCTTGAGAAAGCCGTAGCCGCGGCGCGGGCTCCGCGGAGCGCTCGATCCGGCCTCGACGGCCGGCTGCTGTGAGGGCGGCGGCGCTGGGTCGGCGCTGGGCTGTGCTGGAGGCGGCGGCGCTGGGTCGGCGCTGGGCTGTGCTGGAGGCGGCGTGGCTGGCTCGGCGCTGGGCTGTGCTGGAGGCGGCGGCTCGACGGGCTGCGGCGGAGGTGCGGCCTGTGCAGCAGCTTCGGTCGCGCTCGCTGGGGGCGGCACCGCCAGCTGCACGGGGGCGGCTGCCTGTGTCGACGCTGCGGTGTTGAGGCTCGCAGGATCGCTGGCCGCCGCGTTCGCCGTCAGAGCCTCCCGGCCGCGCGCTGCGAGCCCGGGCAGGTTTGTCTCGACGGTGTAGACCCCCAGCGCGAACACGATCGCTGCCGTCGTGAGCGCAACCCCGATGGTGCCCAGCGGCGAGAGCGGCGTCGACGGACGGCCGCCCACCGACCCAGGTTGGGGCGGGTCCCCAACCGACCCAGGTTGAGGCATGACCTCAGCCGACCCGGGTTGGGGCACGTCCCCAGCCGACCCGGGTTGGGGCACGACCCCAGCCGACCCAGGTTGGGGCACGACCCCAGCCGACCCAGGTTGGGGCACGACCCCAGCCGACCCAGGTTGGGGCACGTCCCCAGCCGACCCAGGTTGGGGCACATCCTCATCCAACCCGGGTTGGGGTGCGTCCGTCGAGAACATCGGCCGCCAGTCTAGCGAGATTGTCCACTGCCGAACGGGACTCTCCCGCTCGGTGGCCACTGTCCCGCACACAAGAGCGCCTCCGCGGAGCTGCTCCGGAAAGCAAGCACGGGCGCTGTTTGTGTGCTGGAATACATTCGTGTACGTCATCGCACATCCACTGACGCGGATTCGCAGGAGTGTGCCGCACGGCCGTCGTGCGCTGGCCGCCGGGGTGCTCGACACCCTCGGGCTCCTGGATCGCTTCCTGTGGCTGCGCGCGAAGCTCCGGCTGCCCGTGCTCTCCGTGTTCACCTACCACCGCATCGCGGAGCTCTCCGATGTGGCCGAGCTCGACCCCGGGGTCGCCGAGGTGAGCGCGCGCGAGTTCGAGGAGCAGCTCGCGGTCATCAAGACGCACGGCACGGTGGTGTCGCTCCGGGACGTGCGGCTCCTCGCCAGGGGCCGAAGGCTCCCGCCGAACCCCGTCATGGTCGCGTTCGACGACGGCTACCGCGACAACCACGACGTCGCCTTGCCCCTCCTCCAGCGCGCCGGCGTCACGGCCACCTTCTTCATCGCCACCGAGTACCCCGGCGAGGGGCGCCTCTTCTGGTGGGATCGCGTCGCGCTCCTCATGCACCGGTGCCGCCGAGCGCGCGTCGAGCTCGCCTACCCCGCGACGCTCGTGCTCGAGCCGCTGCGCGACCCGATCGCCGCGGCGACGCTCGTCTGCCAGACCATCAAGCGCACGTCCGGCGTCGACATCGCGCGCCTGTGGGACGAGATCGAGCGCGCCACGGGCGTGTCGATCGACCTCTGCGAGGAGCGCGCGCTCGCGGCCAGGACGATCATGGACTGGCACCAGATCGCGGCGCTGCGGCGGGCGGGCATGGACGTGCAGTCGCACTCGCACAGCCACCGGGTCCTCCAGACGCTGTCGCCCGAGGAGGCCACGCGCGATCTCGCGCGCTCCCGCCGCGTCCTCTCCGAGGCCCTGAACGAGGCCGTGCACGCGGTCGCATACCCCGTCGGCTACAGCCTGTGCGGCGCGTTCCACCGCGCCGTGAAGGAGGCCGGCTTCGAGATCGGCTTCACCAACAACTCCGGCCTTTGCATGCTCTCGTCCTTCGATCCCCTGAACTTCCCGCGCATCGCCATGGACCGCGGGCAGATCGGCGCCCTCTTCAAGCTCAAGCTGCTCATCGGCCAGCGGCCCGGCCGCTGATCGCGCAGAGCCCCCGCGCCGCCCCGCCGCCGCGCTCCCCGAGCGCCCCCGCTCGCTCGCGGCCGCGTCGACCGGCGCGCGCGTGGCCTGGGCTGTGCACGTGCACCCGTCGCTGGGCCGGTTCTGCACGCGCATGGCCTCGATGGCCACGAAAGCTGCTTCGCAGCCTGTCCGACGAAGGAGGCTCTCGTGAAAGGCACAATCCGTGGTCGCAGCTCCCGCGCCGCCTTCTCCATGCTCGGCGCGGCCTCGCTGATCTCCACAGCCCTCGCCTCCGGATGCGGCGGCTCACGGCCGCCCGCAGCCTCCGCGGCGGCGGCCGCGCGGCCCGCGCCCGAGGCGCGCGGCGGACAGGGGGAGCGGAGGGCGACCGCCGAGCAGCGCGAGCAGCGCGAGCAGCGCGAGGCGCAGCGCGCGTGGTGCGTGTACCTCGAGGAGCTCTACGAGCGCGCCACCGAGCAGTCGAAGGGCTGGCCGAAGTTCGAGCAATGCACCCGGATGACGACGATGGCCTCGCCGCAGATGCTCCGCGCAACCTCGGAGTGCTCGCTGGCAGCGCTGAGGCGGTTCGACGGCGATCCCTTCACCGCCGCCTACGCGGAGGAGGTGAGCCGCTGCGGCTCCGAGGCGATGACGGCCACCACGCTCCCGCGGTCGGATCTCGCGCCGTTCATGGCCGTCCTCTGCGGCCGCATCGCGGGGTGCGGAGACCTCGACTACGACACCTGCCGGCAGAGCCTGGAGGACGGGCTCGGCCCGCAGCTCGAGCGGGCGATCGGCGCGATGAACGCCCGCGGCCGGCAGGAGGTCCGCGCCTGCTTCGGCAAGCTCGCGTGCGGCGGCGATCTCGGGCCGCAGATCTCCGCGTGCCTCGAGCCCATCATGGACGACCTGCTCTGGCTGCCCGGGTGAGCGCCCGGGCCGCGGCGCCGCGCGGCGCTCAGCCGAAGGCGCCCGGCAGGCGGCACCGCGCGATCAGCGGGACGTGATCGGACAGCCCGGCGAACGCGCCCTTGTGCCCGAACGGGTGCGTGCCCGCGAAGTCGAGCCACTCGAGGCGCTCGGACGAGTACACGTGGTCGAGGTGCATGCGGAGGTTCATGAAGCCGGCCGTCGGGAAGGCCCGCGCCTCGCTCTCGGAGAGGCAGCGGACCTTGGCGAACGCGTCCACGAAGCCGGTCTCCTCGCGCAGGAAGCGATCGACCGGCGAGCCTGGCAGCGAGTTGAAGTCGCCGACCACGACGAAGTTGTCGCTCCGCCGCTCGCGGCGGACGAAGTCGGCGAGCACCCGCGCCTCCTCGAGCTGGTTCGGCCCGAACCCCATCCGCGCCTCGCCGGTCCAGAACTCCCTCGAGAACACGCTCGGCAGGCTGAGGTGGGTGTTGAACACATCGAACGTCTGCCCGCTCTCGTGCTCGAACGACACATGCGCGCAGATGCGCGTCTGCTTCAGGCGCTTGACCCTCCGCCGATGCGTGATGTCGTGGGGGCGCTCCGCGTTGTGGTGTCCGATGCGGAACGTGTCGCGCGCGATCACCGCGAGCCCGGTCGTGTAGATGTTCGTCCGCGAGGTGAGCCGGTAGGCGTGCGCGGGGAAGTAGTAGGCGACGTAGCGCTCGGGCCGCTCTGCCTGCGCCAGCGCCGCGTGCAGCTCGGTCATCAGGCGATCGAGCTGCGTCTCCTCCGGGTGCCACCGCGGGTTCATCGTCGAGGAGCGCAGCGACTGCGTCTCCACCTCCTGGAGGCACACGAGATCGGGCAGCGGGGACAGCCGCGCGAGCGTCGTCGCGATCCGGGTGATCGCGGCGCTGGTCGAGGCGATGCCCCGCGTGCCGTGCCCGAAGTAGCGGACGTTATAGGTGATGATCCTGAGCGCCGTGGCGCCGTCGATCGGCGCTCCGGCGCCGCGGCTCGCGCGGTGCGGCGCCTCGCTCGCGGAGCGGCCGTCTGGCGCCGAGTCCTCGGGGATTGTGCCGTTCGAACCAGGTGGGAGGCGCCGCTCGCTCATGTATCCTCTCGCCCATGGGCAAGAACATCATCGTTTCCGAGGATACCATTCGTGACCTGCTGGAAGCGCATGCCTCCCTCTCCGCCTGGTACTATGAGCTTTGGTCGGCGCTGCGGGTCGCGAAGGCCTCGGCGAGCGCCCCCGATGATGCGGCCCGTGCGGCGTTTGTCGAGCGGATGGCCACGAGCTTCCCGGAGGTCGCGTCGATCGCCCGCTCCATCCGGGTGCCGAGGATGTTCGTCCCACCTCCGCCCGCCGTGAGCGTACCCCCTGTCGCGACAGCGGAGGTCGAGGCAGCGGAGGAGGCCCCGACGACGGTCGAGCCCGCTCCCGCCCGGCTCCGCGAGCTCCACGGCCAACCACCCAAGAGCCAGCCGAGCTCGGGATCCACCGATGAGCCCGCCCCGGCATCGTCGCAGCCCGCGATCGCTCCTCCACCGCTGGTGATCCCGTCGACCGTGAAATACGACACCTGACGTCGCCGGCGTCGCTCCCCTTCGCCTGCTTCGCGCGCCGGGCCACGGCGCACCTCGCGCGCCGGGCCACGGCGCCCGTCAGCGGGTCGGTCCGCCGAGGGCCTTGCGCCGCCCGAGGAGCTGCTCGGCCTCGGCGGCTCCCGTCATGTCGAACCTCGGATTCAGCTCGAGCGCAGCCCGCACGAGCGGCTGGCCTCGCTTCAGGTCTCCCAGGGCGATCCGGATCGCACCCGCGTGATAAAGCAGGCGCGCATCCCTGGTGCCGAGGGACAGCGCCCTGTCGCTCGCCGCGCGCGCTTCGGGCAGCTTGCCGGCGCGGTACAGCGCCCAGGCGAGGGTGTCCTCGGCGTAGATGTCTCCGCCGGCGGCGCGCTCCGCGGCGGCGAGCCGCAGGGCCTCGTCGCGCTCGAGGCCCTTGGTCGCGTAGTACAGCGCGAGCGTCCCGCGATCCGATCGACGCCCCGCGTCGACCGCGCTCTCGTAAGCCTGCGCCGCGCCGGCGTGGTCGCCGGCGGCGGTCCTGGCGTCGCCGAGCAGCCACGCGATCTCCGCGTCCGGGCTCCGCCGGTGGGCCCGCTCGAGCAGCTCGACGGCGCGGCCCCACGCGCCGCGGGCCAGCGCGACGCGCGCCCGGCCGGCGAGCGCCGGCGGATACTCGTCCAGCGCGGCCAGCGCCCGCTCGAAGCCCCGGTCCGCGGCCTCGAGGTCGCCCTCGTGCCAGAACATCGCGGCCGCCTGCGAGAGCGCCCACGCGAGCGCCTCGGGCTCGCGCGGGTCGCCCGCGCCGATCGCGAGGCGCATGATCCGCTTCGCGGTCGCCGCGTCGCCCTGGAGCCAGCGGAGGCGCGCGGCCCGCGCGTACGACGGCAGGCCCGGCCGCAGGTCGACCATCCGCTGCGCCGCGGCGGCCGCCGCCTCGAAGTCGCCGAGGCCGAGCGCGGCGTCGCTGAGCGTCCCCAGCGCCAGCGGTTCGTCCCTGTCCCGCGAGAGGACCCGCTCCGCGGCGTCGCGCGCCTCGGCGAACCTGCGATCGTGGAGCAGCACGAGGCCGAGCAGGTTGAGCGACGCGCGATGATCCTCCGCCTGCGCGAGCGCGACCTCCGCGCACGCGTGCGCGCGGCGGTAGAGCGACGGATCGCCCGAGACGCGCGCCTTTTTGATCCACGCGTGGCCGAGCGCGGTCCAGAGATCCGCGCCCGCCGGCGCCTTGGCGAGCCGCCGCGACAGCGCCTCGATCTCGCGATCCGCGGCGCTCGCGCCCGCCGGGGCCTCGAGCGCGAGCCTGCGCGCCGCGTCGAGGCTCGAGGGCGCCGGCGGCTCGGCGGGGTGCTCGAGCGACGCTGGCGCGGCCGGCGACGCTGGCGCGGCCGGCGACGCTGGCGCGGCCGGCGACGCCGGCGCTGCGTCGGCGCGCGATCGCCCGGAGCAGCCGAGGCTTCCGCTCAGGGCAGCGCAGGCGAAGAGGCAAGCCGTTCGTCGCAGCATGGAGCGCCGACCTCCTTTCGCGCGGGAGCTCCGCCCGGGGCGAGCCGCGCCTCTCGGCGGGGCGTCGCGGCCCAATCCGAGCGCGAAAGAGCTTGCCTCGCCGGTCTGCGCCGGCAAGCTCGCCGCTCCAGCGCATCGCTCGATCGGCCAGCAGCGCGCAGCGCGGAGGAGATCGCATTGCCTGTCTCGACGGATGGCGACCGCCTGCGGCGGCTCTGCGCCGCGGCGCTGATCCTAGAGCTCGGCCCCGCCTGCGCGCGCGCGGAGCGCAGCGCGCCGGACGCGGGCGCGGCCGCAGCGCCCCCGCCGGACGCGGGCGCGCCCGCGGCTCCGTCGCCCGACGGACGCGCGGCCGCAGCGGCCTCGCCGGACGCGGGCTCCTCGCCGGCACCGCCCGCCGACACCCTGGCCGGCGACGAGATCGCCCCCGTCTACCCGAAGGCCGACGGCGCGCCGGATCCGCTCGCGGCGCGGCTATGCGACGCGCTGCACGCGCTCCCCGCGCGGCGCAAGGCGGCGTGCTGCGGCGGCGGCGCGGGCTTCCATGCCGGCGCGGAGTGCGCGCGCGGGCTGAGCTTCGCGCTCCGAGCGAGGGCGGTGGCCCTCTCGATCGACGAGGTCGGCCGCTGCGTCGAGGCGATGGAGCGATCGCTCGCGGGGTGCGACTGGGTCTCTCCGCTCGCCGCCCCGGTCCCACCTGCGTGCGAGGGGATCGTGCGGGGCGCGCTCGGCGAGGGGGCGCGGTGCCGGTCGTCGCTCGAGTGCGCGGACGGGCTTCGCTGCGACGGCGCCGGCCCCACGGACGCGGGCATCTGCAGCGCCCCGCGCGCCGCGGGGCCCTGCGGCCTCTCCGTCGACGCGCTGGCCGCGGTCACCCGCCAGACGCGCTACGCCGAGGCGCACCCCGAGTGCCGCGGCCGCTGCGCCGGGCGCGCGTGCGCGGACGGCGTCCCGCTCGGCGGACGCTGCGAGGTCCACGCCGACTGCGGTCGGGGCCGCCGCTGCGTCGATGCCCGCTGCAGCGAGGCGCCGCTTCCTCCCGCCGGCGCCGCCTGTCTCGGCAGGCTCTGCGCGCCGGGCGCGCGCTGCGTGGACGGGCGCTGCGCCGCGCCAAAGGCTGAGGGCGAGGCCTGCGCGCGCGACAGCGAGTGCCGCGCCGCGTGCGTCCGCCCGGGCGGGCGCGCGGGCGGCGCAGGCGGCGTGTGCGGGATGCGGTGCGCGGCGCCGTGACGGCCGCGTCGTGACGGCCGCGTCGTGACGGCCGCGTCGTGACGGCCGCGCCGCGCGGCTCAGGGCCGGAAATGCCCCTGCGTCGCGCCCTCCCAGGCCGTCGCGAGGTACGGGAAGGCCGGCAGGAACCGCGCGTCGTTCGCCGCGACCCCGTCGCCCGCCGTCGCGCCGGGCGCGCCGGTCAGGAGGAGCGTCAGCAGGGCGTCGGTGACGTCGGTCTGCTCATGGTCCGCGCCGGGGACCAGCGCGCGGCCGTTCGGGAAGCCCGACCGCATGCCCAGATCGATCCGGAGCACGTCGCCGACCGTCTCCAGGTTGTGCCCCCCGAGGCTCGCGGGCTTCAGGTTGAGCAGGTCGATGAGGTCGGTCCGGCCCTGCTTCAGCGCCTCGGGATCGAACCCCGCGAGCGGCTGGCCTGCCCGGTAAAGGCCGGTGAACTCGGCGTCGCGCACCAGGATCGGGTTCAGGAAGTACGCCCCGAAGTTGGCGAGATCGTCGCGCGGGTGCGCGCGGTTGTACTTGTCCTTGTCCTGCAGGCCGATGATCCAGGTGTTGACGAGCGGCAGGCCGACCCGCGACACCTGCACCCAGGGACCCAGGCCGTCCTCCTTGCCGTTCGCGCGCAGGATCCGCACCTTGCGGCGGCTCGCGGAGGCCCAGACGCCGAGCGTCTGCCGGTCGCTCGGCCCCGGCGTCGGCTCCGACCCGCCGTTGACCACGGGCAGCGGGATCTCGAGCGCGAGCGCATGGACGTTGAAGCCGGCGAGGTTGTCGCGCCCTGTGCACGACGGGTTCGGCGCCGCGAGGAGCGGGCAGAGCCCCGCGAGGTCGAACGCGCGGCCGAGGTCGGCGTAGAAGCCGTCGTCGCGCGGCCCCGCCCAGGCGCGCCCCTCGCCGCCGGCCATCTGCCTCAGGAACTTCGAGGACGTCGCGAAGGCAGGGTAGCCGCCGCCGGTGATCTGGTAGGCGAGCTGGTTCGTCCGCCGCCCGATGTTCGGCGGCGCGACCGGGGCGTCGGCCAGGATGACCCTCGACGCTCCGCCCTCGATCTTCGTGATGGTGTACGTCTGCTCCGCGCCGGCGAGCTGCGCGAAGAACTCGTTGCCGCCGCTCGGCGGCGGGGCGAGCCCCGCGGGGTCGGCCGCCCGGTAGGGCGTGGTCGAGAACCGGAACTGGTACGTCAGCGCGTCCTCGAGGCTCGACGGCCCGCGGGCGATGTGCACCTCGTACAGCACGTCGTCCGAGAAGCCGTGGAAGTTCGGCCCGCCGGCGGGCTCCTCGAGCGGGATGTAGCTCGCGAGGATCACGAGGTTGGTCCCCTCGACCCACGCGTACAGATCGGTGTTGTCGGCGGCCGGATCCCCGGCGATCGCCGGCGCCTCGCGGTGGCTCGACGCGGCAGCGAGGCCGGGTGCGCTGAGCGCGGCGCACGCCGCGAAGGCGGCGGCGACGCGCGACGGTCTGTGGATCATGCGTGCGGGTCCTCCCATCGCTCCTCTGCGGCTCACGGGCGGAGCAGGAACACCGAGCCCTGCTCCTGGGCCCTGTGATCGACGAACGCGAAGACGTCGGCGCCCTTCGCCCGGTGCAATCCTCCGGGCTCGTCGTGGCCCGGGGCGCCGGTGGCCGTCGCCGAACGCGCCCCGGACGCCACGTCGATCCGCACGACCTCATCGGCGCCTCGGGCCGCGTTGCGCGTGAGGACGAGCAGCGCCGCGTCGTCGCGCGTCAGCGCGAGGCCGCACGGATAACCGACGTGGAGCCCGGTCGCGAACGCGCTCACGAAGCCGTCCTCGATCCTGAAGATGGTCGCCGTCCGGTCGGGGCTGGCGAGGGTGTCGCACACGAAGATGTCGCCCCCTTCGGCGACCGCGACCCCGCTCGGATCGACGAGCGGGCGCCCGGTCGCGATCGCGGAGACCTCGCCGCCGCGCGCCGGCAGGGCGAACACGCCGGGCTGGCCCTCCGCGCGATCGCGCCCCGAGAAGACGATCCGCTCCTCGCGGTCCGCGCCCCGGACGACCTCCAGGCCGGCCGCGCGCATCCCCTCGCCGCCGGGGACCGGCGCGACGGCCCCGCCGGGCAGATCGATCGCGAAGAGGGCGCCCGCGTCGTCGAGCGCCGCGCCGCCCGCGCCCGGATCGGCCACGAAGAGCCGGCCGCCGTCCGCGCTCGCCGCGATGCCGAGCGGCGCGACGAACGGCGGTCCGGCCGCGACCTCGGTCGACCCTGCGCCGCCGCGCGCGCTGGTCCGGAAGACGCCGGCCCTGCCGCCCGCGTCGACGCCCGTGAAGTACACGTACGCCGCGCCCGCGTCCGGCGTCGCGTCGAACGCGATCGCCGGGGCGAGGATCGAGATCGCGTAGGGAGCATCGCCTCCTGCGCCGCCCCCGCCGCCCGCGCCGGTCGCCGTGGCCGCGCCCTCCGTCCCCGCGGCGGAGCCCCCCGTCCCCGCGGCGGAGCCCGCGATCGTCCGTCCAGGCGCGTCCTCCGCGCGGCTGCAACCCGGGTTGCCCGCGGCGGCCGACAGCGACGCGACGGCGCACAGCACACCGGCGCTGCGCCGGAAGTCCCCCCTGGCTTCCGTCATGCCTGCTCCTCCCCGACGGCGCCGCTCGTGCGCCGGCTCGCACGCCGCGCGGCGCCGGACGCGGCGATCGCGCGGCGCCGAACTCGGCCGTTCTGCCACGGCCCTCCCGGATCGAGTAGGCCGCGGCCGCGCCGCGCGCGACAAAGCGGCGCGCACCCTGCCTCTCGTGTCCGGCTCCGCCCGCCGGCGCTCGGGCCCGTGAGCAGCGCCGCGCGGTCGGGCCGTACGGTGTTCCCCCGTCGACCCGATGACAGCCCCGTTTTATAACGACATCCATGTTCGATGTCGCTCGGTCATTGTACGCACGGGCGTTGGAGGACATCCGTGCGGCGGGTCTCTACAAGGAAGAGCGGATCCTCGCGACGCCGCAGGGGCCGGCGATCCGGACCGAGGGGGGCGCAGAGGTCCTGAACTTCTGCGCGAACAACTACCTTGGTCTGTCGTCGCACCCGGCGGTCATCGGCGCGGCGAAGCAGGCGATCGACTCGCACGGCTTCGGCCTCTCCAGCGTCCGCTTCATCTGCGGCACGCAGGACCTGCACCGTCGGCTGGAGTCCAGGATTGCCCGCTTCTTCGGCACCGAGGACGCGATCCTCTACTCGTCCTGCTTCGACGCGAACGGCGGCCTGTTCGAGACGCTCCTCGGCGAGGAGGACGCCGTCATCTCGGACGCGCTGAACCACGCCTCGATCATCGACGGCATCCGCCTCTGCAAGGCCGAGCGGCACCGCTACCCGAACGGGGACATGGCCGCCCTCGAGGACATCCTCCGCAAGACGGCCGGCAAGCGGCTCCGGCTCATCGCCACCGACGGCGTGTTCTCGATGGATGGATACCTGGCCAAGCTCGATACCATCTGCGATCTCGCCGACAAATACCGCGCGATGGTGATGGTCGACGACTCGCACGCCACCGGGTTCATCGGGCACACGGGGCGCGGGACCGCGGAGCTCTGCGGGGTCATGCACCGGGTCGACGTGGTCACCTCGACCCTGGGCAAGGCGCTCGGCGGGGCGAGCGGCGGCTTCACGACCGGCCGGCAGGAGATCGTCGACCTGCTCCGGCAGCGCTCGCGGCCTTACCTGTTCTCCAACACGCTCGCGCCCGCCATCGCCGGCGCCTCGATCGCCGTGTTCGACCTCATCGACGCCGAGCCCTCGCTGCGCCAGCAGGTGATGGAGAACGCGCGCCGGTTCCGGCAGGGGATGACGCAGGCCGGGTTCACCATCAAGCCGGGCATCCACCCGATCGTGCCCATCATGCTGGGTGAGGCGCGGCTCGCGAACGAGATGGCCAAGGCGCTCCTCGCCGAGGGCATCTACGTCATCGGCTTCTCGTACCCGGTCGTGCCGAAGGGCGAGGCCCGCATCCGGGTGCAGCTCTCCGCCGCGCACGAGCCCGCCCACGTCGACCGGGCGATCGAGGCCTTCCGGGAGGTCGGCCGCCAGCTCGGCGTCGTCGGCTGACCGGCTCAGTACCGGAGGATCACCTTCGGGTGGTTCGAGATCGCCTCCTGGAAGGCCGCCGCGTCGTAGTCCTCGAAGTCGAACACCGTCCCCTGACCCCGGTTCAGGATGACCTCCCAGATGAGGTCGTGGATGTTCGGATCGCGCGACTCGAGCAGGTGGCGCGTGATGTGCCACGTCTCGAACATGCGGCGGCCGATCACGCTGTGGAGGCTGATGCCGTCGACGATGAGGCGATCGAAGTTCTCGATCACCGCGTCGCCGCTCTTCAGCCCGAAGAGGATGACGTCGCCCCCGCGCCTCGCCGCGTGGATCGCGTTGTTCACGCTGCTGTTCACGCCGCTCATCTCGAGCACGACGTCGACGCCGACCCCGTCCGTCAGCTTGCGCACCCGCTCCGTCAGCTCCGGATCGCTCGCGTGGGGCCGATCGGGGCTCGCCCGGTGCGGGCGCAGGACCACGTCGGCGCCCAGGCGGCGGGCCATCTCGGCGTTCCTCTCGAGCGGCTCGATGCCGATGATGTAGATCGCCCCCATCGCGCGCGCGATCGCGACCGCGAACAGGCCGATGGTGCCGCAGCCGACGATGGCCACGCGCTTGCCGCGCAGGTTCACCTTGGTGCACGCGTGCACGGCGTTGCCGAACGGCTCCTGCACCGCGGCGACCTCGGGCCGGATCCTCGCGATGTCCGTGCGCCACAGGTTCTTCGCCGGCAGCTTCACGACCTCGGCGAAGCAGCCATCCTCGCTGATCCCGATGATCTTGTCGTCGGCGCACACGTGGGTGTCGCCGATGCGGCACTGGTAGCAGGCGCCGCACGCGATGTGGCTCTCGGTCGACACGATGTCGCCGATCTCCAGCCCGAAGGTCCGGCGCGCGTCGGTCCCGAGATCGACGACGCGGCCGAGCAGCTCGTGCCCGATCGTGCGCGTCGCCTTCCGATCGCGATCGAGCGACCTGAAGATCATGTCCTTGAAGGCGCCGCGGAACCAGATGCCGCGGTCAGAGCCGCAGAAGCCGGTCATGATCGGCTTCACGAGGACGCTCGCGCGGTCGTGGTAGTCCTTGGCCTCGTTGATCGCCGGGCGCTCGACCTCGTCCTTCGACAGCCCGACGGTGGACTCCCACGGCTGCTTCTCGCGGTTGTACGTCAGCGCCCACATCGTGTCGCTCATGCACCAGGCTCCTGTCTCGGGGTTCGAGGCGCACGCAGCTGGCGCTCGTGCGCCTCATGCGTGTGTAGCGTGGCGCGTGGACGAGCGAGCGCCCATCAGAAAATTGCGCTCGGACTCCTCACTTCTTCTGCAGGTCTACCGGCTTCTTCAGCTCGATCTTGCGGCGCCCCGTGCCGGCGTCGGCCGCGCCGGCGTCGGGCGTCGTGCCGGAGCCGGTCGCCCCCGCGTCGGGCGTCGCGCCGGAGGTCGCCCCCGCGTCGGGCGTCGTGCCGGAGCCGGCCGCCCCGGCGTCGCCGCCGGTCGTCCCCGCGTCGCCGCCCGTGGCCCCGGTCGCGGCGCCCGCAGCGCCCGCGTCGGCCGCCTTGGGCGCAGGGGTCGCCGCCGCCTGGCGGGCCTCGGCGTCGGTCACCGCCGTCGCGCGGCTGTCGTCCACCTTGAGCTCGATCCACCCCAGCGTGGGCTGGCCCCCGCTCTGGAAGGCCACGAGCATCCAGCCCTGGTAGCTCGCCTTGAGGTCGACGATCGCGCCGCTCTCGAGCCGCGCGAGCTCCTTCGACTTGGCGTCCGCCGACTGGTACGCGGCGAACTGCTGCTGCAGGCGCCGGCGCCCCGGCTGGGGCTCCATGGTCGGGTAGGTGGCCACGTACCCGACGAGGTCCGCCGCCGCGGGCGCCACCGGGGGCGCCGAGGCCGCCGAGGTCGCTGCGTTCGTCGTCGAGGGCTCCTCCCTGTTGCACCCTGCTCCAGCGAGCAAGCTGCCCGCGAGCGCCAGGCTCCACATCTCGACCGCACGTGCCATCGTCTCCTCCGTCGCCTCGGGCCGGGGGACTCGCTGCGCCGGCCTGAGGGCCGGGGCACCGTACACGACCGCCGCGGGGAGCGCAGCTCCCCCCGCGCGCTCGATTTGGCGGCCTCAGCCGCTCGATTTGGCGGCCTCAGCGCTTGGTGGACGCGCGCGCGGGCGCCGGCGGCGGGGTCGTCTCGGAGACGGGAGGCCGCTCGCGCAGGCACTTGTCGAGGCCTTCCTGCAGGGCCGCCTCGTGGGCGCCGGGGAGCTTCGGGCGGCCCATCACGTTCACGAACAGGCGATCCTGCGCGATGCCGCCGCCCGGCCCGAAGCTCATCCACACGAACATCGCGCGCCCCTTGATGTTCTCGAACGGCACGCCCGCGCCGAGCCCGCCGCGCCAGCTGCGCGAGTCGTGGCTGTTGTTGCGGTTGTCGCCCATCACCCACGCCTCGTCGGAGGCCACCTTGAACGGACCCTGGAGCATGCCGCAGATGCCGCCCCGGCACGTGGAGCCCGGCGTGCAGTCGTCGTTCGCCACGCACATCGTCTCGTCGGGGTTCGTGTCGTAGAGCGTGAAGTACGACTTCTCCCCGAGGAACTCGACGAACAGCTCCGCCTGCCGGCCCTCGTAGCGGTAGGGGCCGACGTGGCAGTGGGGGACGAGCCAGCCGTTGAGGATGGGACGGCCGTTGATGGCCTCCAGCGTGTCGCCCGGGACGGCGATCGTCCGCTTGATGAAGTCCTGCTCCTTGTTCTCGGGGAACTTGAACACCATCACGTCGCCCCGCGACGGCGGCAGGCGCGGGAAGAGGCGCTGGTCGGTCCAGGGGATGAGCGGGCCGTAGGTGAACTTGTTGACGAAGATGTGGTCGCCGACCATGAGGGTCGGGATCATCGAGCCGCTCGGGATCTTGAACGCCTCGACGACGAAGGCGCGCAGGATGAGCGCCACGGCGACGGCGATGCCGATCGACTCGGCGTACTCGCGCATCTCGCCCTTGCGCCAGCGGCCGAGGTGCTCGCCGACCGCGCGATCGGCGCGGCTGTGGGCGGCGTCGAACTCGTCGGCGTCGAACGTCTCGGCGCTCATCGCGCGCTCCAGGGCGGCGATCGCCTGCATCACCTGCTCGCGCTCGCCGCTCGTCAGCTCGCGCTCGACCTCGCGCTTCCTGCTGCGCAGGATCCGGTGGGCCTCCTCGAGGAGCGCCGCGGCGTCCTCGAAGCGGGCGCGCGCCTTCGGCGGGATGTCCCGGCGGCCGCCGACGCCGATCGCCGACGCGAACGGCAGCTCGTGGCGGAAGCGCCAGAGGATCATCGCGAAGATCGTGAAGAGCACGATGCCGGCCGGGATCTGCTGCTCGCCGACGAAGACGCGGAGCGGCTGGGTGCTCCCGCCCTCGGACGACGGGGTGAGCAGCCAGACGTTCACGACGGCGAGCGCGAACGGCACGAGGCAGATCCACACGAGGTGGAACAGGAAGCGCAGCACCCGGCCGTCCCGGCCTCCCGGCGGAGGGGAGCTGCCGGTGGAGCGAGGATCGGCCCCTCCGGTCGCCTTGGCCGCGCTGACGCGGGGCTCCGAGCTCGCGCTGCCCCTCATCGAGGGTCTGAACTCCGAGCTTGCGGGCCGAGTGGCCGCGACCGACGGGACGCTCTGGGGTTGTTCATCGGGGCGCGGCGGCAAGAGAGAGCTTATGTATACGCCGCCCCTCGCCGCGGCAAGTGCGCAGGCGCGACCTTTGGCGAGCGGTCCGTCGCCGCCATCCGCGCGCTCGCCCGGGCGCCGGCGCCACCCCGGTTGCGGTTTCTCTGTTCATGGCGCGTCTCCGGTCTCGACGGCGTAGCTCACCAGGGCGGCGCGGTCGTCGCGGGCGTAGGTCGTCGGCTGCGTCCGCCCAGCGGCGTTGGTGTTGTCGATGACCAGGTAGTACTGCCCCTCGGGCAGCGGCACCGTCCGCCGCCAGGGGGCGCCCGAGTACACCGGCTCGTCGAGCAGGGGCGCCGCGGAGAGCGGCGGCGGCGCGGCCTGCGTCAGGTACGCCTGGAGCCACTGCTCCCCGGCGCCCCGGGACACGAGGATCACGTCCACGCCCGGCGCGCCCTCGACGGCGACCGTGAGCGTCATGGCCTCGCCGCTGCCCGTGATCTCCAGCGGGCCGATGTAATCGCGCTGGCCCTGGTGCACCTCGGTGCGCTCGTTCGCCAGGAGCAGCTTGCCGTTGTCGCGCCGCGCGTAGGGGGCCTGGGGGCGCTTCCCTTTCTCGATGATGCCGAGGCCGAACTGCACCGCGCCGTCGTCGTCGCGGATGACCGTGAACCCCCGGGCGATCTCGGTCTTCACGAGCTGGGCGCCGAGCGCGTTGGCGTACGCGCTGCCCTGGGCCAAGGACACGCCGCCGAGCGAGATCGCGGCGGGCTGCTCGACGAGCTTGGTCGTGAAGCTCGCCGCCGTGGTCGAGCGCTGACGGAAGTACACGTACATCGTGTCGCCATCCATCAGGAAGTCCTGATCGTACTCGACGGCGGCGCTCGCATCGAAGCTCATGCGCTTCGTCAGGTTCGTCCAGACCACGCCGCTCCCCCCGAACTGGAGGAAGAGGTTGCCGTTCGCGAGCTCCTGGGCGACGCAGGTGCCCGGGTAGAACCGGCCGGTCACCGGATCCTCGTCGCGCAGGCGCAGCGGCACGCTCCGCTTCCGCATCTCGCTGCAGAGCTGGCTCGTCGCGAAGGACAGGATCGCCCGGCGGAGCGACAGGTTCCCCGGGTCGTTCACGACGCCCGGCATGACGCCGAGCGCCCCCTGACCGCACGCGCCGCTCACCGTCCCGAGCGCGGAGAGGCAGAGCGCGAGGCCGAGCGCGCGCAGGGCGGCGGTGCGGAAGAGCATGGGCGCAGCATAGTCGAAACACCGGCGGATCGAGCGGCGCGCCGCGTCGAGGGGCGCGGGGCACGTCGGTTTCGGCCCGGAGCGCGGGTGGTGATAGGGTCGCCTCCATGGCGAACGTCGCAGTGATCGGGGCCGGCGCCTGGGGGACGGCGCTGGCGAAGTTGCTGGCGGACAAGGGCAACCCGACCGCGCTCTGGGCGCACCAGGGGGAGCTGGCCGAGCGCATCGGGCGCGAGCGCCAGAACCACCGCTACCTGCCGGGCGTCGAGCTGCCCGGGAGCCTGCGCGCGACGAGCGATCTCGAGGGCGCGCTCCGCGGCGCGGAGCTCGTCGTCGTGGTCGTGCCGTCGCACGCGCTGCGCGAGGTGGTCCGCGAGGCCGCGCGCCACATCCCGGAGGGCGCGCTCGTCTGCAGCGCGACGAAGGGCATCGAGAACGACTCGCTGATGCTGATGAGCGAGGTGCTCGTCGACGAGCTCGGGCGCGAGGCCGAGCCGCGGCTCTCGTACCTGTCGGGCCCGAGCTTCGCGCGGGAGGTCGCGGCAGGCCAGCCGACCACCGTGGTGGTCGCCGGCAGGGGCCAGCGCGAGACGCACGAGGTGCAGCGCATGCTCGCGACCGATCGGTTCCGGGTCTACTCGTCCGATGACGTCGTGGGCGTCGAGGTGGGCGGCGCCCTCAAGAACGTCGTCGCCATCGCGGCCGGCATCTGCGACGGCCTCGGCCTCGGCCACAACGCGCGCGCCGGGCTCATCACGCGCGGCCTCGCGGAGATCGGCCGCATGGCGGCGGCGAAGGGGGCGAACCCGCTCACCCTGGCCGGGCTCTCCGGGATGGGCGACCTGGTGCTCACGTGCACGGGCGAGCTGTCGCGCAACCGCACCGTCGGGCTCGAGATGGGCAGGGGACGGAAGCTCGAGGAGATCCTCCAGGGCCTCGGCCACGTCGCCGAGGGGGTGAGGACGGCGAAGAGCGCGCACGACCTCGCGGACAAGCTGGGCGTGAGCGCGCCGATCACGGTCGAGGTGTACCGGATGCTCTACGAGGGAAAGCCGCCGCCGCAGGCCGTCGTCGATCTGATGACCCGCGCCCTGACGAAAGAGTGAGGCGCGGGGCCGGCTCGGGGGAAGGCTCATTTCGCGAGGCGCGCGCGCCTCGCCGTGCGCGAGCGTGTAAAGTGGCGGCGCGATGCACACGCGACCTCTCGTGAGTCTCCTCTCCGCGCTCCTCGTGTCGAGCGTCAGCTGGACGGCCTCTGCCCAGTACGGCGCGCCGCCCTACGGCGGCCAGCAGGGCGGCTCGTACGGGGGCCAGTACGGCGCGCCCTATGGAGGTCAGTACGGCGCTCCCTACGGCGGTTACGCCTATACGCCGCCGAAGAGCCAGCCCAAGTCGACGCCGCTCGAGGTCGGCTATCTCTACGCCACGTCCGTGGCCTACGGCGTGGGGACCGGCATCTGGTTCGACGCGCTCGTCGGCATCGACGATCCCGGCGTGCAGTTCATCGCGCCCGCGGTCCTCGGCGTCGCGGCGCCCGTGGGGGTCTACTTCCTCGACTCGCCGCCGATGCCGCGCGGCATGCCGTCCGCGATCGCCACCGGCATGGTGATCGGCGCGGGCGAGGGGCTCGGCATCGCCTCCTACCAGTACGTCAGCGCGCCCAAGGGCAAGGAGTGGGGCTTCCTCGGGCTCGCCACCTCCGAGGTGATCGGCTCCACCGTCGGCGGCGCGCTGGGCTGGGGCTTCTACCACCTGCTCCGGCCCAAGCCGCAGACCAACATGCTCATCGTCTCGGGCGCGGTGTGGGGCTCGCTCATCGGCAGCGAGTTCGGGGTCGCCGCCAGCAGCGGCGGCTGGAGCGAGTCGAACGACAGCATCTCGCTCGGGGGCCTGATCGGGTTCAACGTCGCGACCGCGGGCGCCGTCGGCCTGTCGATCGCCTGGACGCCGTCGTGGAACCAGCTCGCGTGGATGTGGGGCGGCCTCGGCATCGGGACGGTGGTGTCGCTGCCCATCTACCTCGCGTACATCGGCAGCGATCACGATCCCCGCCGCGGCCTCATCGCCCAGGGCGCCGCGGGCACCCTCGGCATCGTGGCGGGCGCCTTGTTCCTCGGGAAGCCGGACCCGCGCGGCGACGTCGCCCTGGACGAGCCGGAGGAGCGCGGCGATCCGCCGTTCGCGCGCGTGCTCGGCGGCGGCATGGTGCCTTACCGGGGCGGGATGGGCGCCGTCGTCGTCGGAGAGCTCTGGTAAGCGGCGGTGCGCGGTCCAACACGGCTGCATGGGGCCGCGGCGCGCCTGCTATGCTGCTGTCGATGCCGACCCTGAAGTATTTCGCCTCCGAGGGCGCGCCACGCCTCTACAGCGTCCACAAGCCGGTCACGACGATCGGCAAGGCGCTCGGAAACGACGTCGCGGTCGCGGGGGCCGGGGTGCTGGACCATCACGCGCAGATCGTGTTCGACGGGCGCGATTTCGTGCTCGAGGAGTGCGAGCGCGACGGCGAGATCGCGATCAACGGCAAGAAGAAGCGGCGCGCCCGGCTGGTGCACGGCGACCGGCTCCAGCTCGGCTCGGTCGAGATCGGGTTCTCGATGTTCGCCGAGGCGCCCACGCTCCAGGAGCGGCTCCCGGCGTGCGACGGCGAGGCGGAGCGGCCCGCGCCGGCGCAGGGCTCGTCGGAGCTCGCGGGCGTCCGCAAGCTGTTCGCGTTCAGCGAGAAGCTCATCAACCGGCGCAGCGTCGACGAGCTCCTCGAGGCGATGCTCGACGACGTCATCGAGCTGACCCACGCCGACAAGGGCTTCCTGCTGCTCCTCGAGGGCGCGGAGGCGGCGGCCGACACGGCGGTCCGCGGCGGCGCCCCGGCCGCGGCGCCCGCGGGCGGCGACCGCAAGCTCGCGGTGCGCGCGTCGCGCAACATCCGCAAGGAGGCGATCACCGACGCGGCCGGGGGGATCTCGGACAGCATCGTGCGGCAGGTCATCTCCTCGGGCCGCCCCGTGATCGTCTCCGACGCGCTCGCCGACACGCAGTTCGGCCGGAGCGACAGCGTCATCGCGATGAAGCTCTCCAGCGTGATGTGCGCGCCGCTCCTGTCGCAGGGCCAGATCATCGGCGCGCTCTACGTCGGCAACGACAAGATCAAGCACCTCTTCGACCGCGCCCAGCTCGACCTGCTCAGCATCTTCGCGTCCCAGGCGTCGCTCATCCTCCAGAACGCGATGCTCCTGAACGCCCTCCGGGCCGACAAGGCCAAGCTCGTCGCCGAGCTGCACGACAAGAAGTTCGGCGAGATCATCGGCGCCTGCCCCTCGATGCTCGAGGTGTTCCGCAAGCTGCAGAAGGTCGCGGCGACCGACATCAGCGTGCTCATCACGGGGGAGACGGGGACCGGGAAGGAGCTCATCGCGAGGGAGCTGCACCGGCGCAGCCCGCGCGAGAGCGGCCCCTTCGTCACCATCAACTGCGGCGCGATCCCCGAGAACCTCATCGAGAGCGAGCTCTTCGGCCACGTGAAGGGCGCCTTCACCGGCGCCATCGCCAGCCGCCCGGGCAAGTTCCAGATCGCCGACAAGGGCACGCTGTTCCTCGACGAGATCGGCGAGCTCCCGCTGAACCTCCAGGTGAAGCTCCTCCGCGCCCTACAGGAGCGGGTGGTCTTCCGCGTCGGCGACTCGAAGCCCGAGAAGGTCGACATCCGCATCGTCGCCGCCACGAACCGGAACCTCGAGGAGGAGATCCGCGCCGGCAATTTCCGGGAGGACCTCTATTACCGGCTCAACGTCGTGAACCTGTGGCTGCCGCCGCTCCGCGAGCGGGGCGACGACGTGCTGATCATCGCCAAGGTCCTGCTCTCGAAGTACGCGGACGAGCTCGGCAGCCCCGTGCGCGGCTTCAGCCCGGCCGCGCTCGCCGCGATCAAGAAGTACTCCTGGCCGGGCAACATCCGGCAGCTCGAGAACCGCATCAAGAAGGCGCTGGTCCTCTGCGACCAGGCGCTCCTCGCCGTGGAGGACCTCGATCTCGGCCCCGGCGCCGAGACGGCCATCATGCCGCTGGAGAAGGCGAAGGAGGAGTTCCAGCGGCGGTACGTGCTGGAGGCGCTCGAGCGCAACAACGGCAACCGCACGCAGACGGCCCGCGACCTCGGCGTCGACCCGCGCACCATCTTCCGCTACCTCGAGAAGGAGCAGAACCCGATGCCGAGCGGGGCCGGCGGCGTGGCCCGCGATCCGACCGAAGCGTGATGGAATACAACCCCGAGGGGCCCTTCGCGGACCCCTGTCCGACCAAGACCCGCGCCGATCTGGA
Organism: Sorangium sp. So ce134; assembly: GCA_051525975.1. GTDB lineage: Bacteria > Myxococcota_A > Polyangia > Polyangiales > Polyangiaceae > Sorangium. The sequence continues at coordinate 12,568,388 of CP150314.1, read as the reverse complement.
GTGGGACCGCATCCTCGAGGCGCTCGCGGAGCGCTGCGCGTCGCGCGCCGGCAAGCGGCTCGCCCGGGCCCTGCCGTTCGCGTCGACGCGCGCCGAGGCGATGACCGTGCTCGCGGAGGTGCGCGAGGCGGTCGAGCTCGCCCGGACCGGGGAGCCGGTGCCGTCGCGCGACGTCGCGGAGCTCGAGGACGCGCTCGATCGCGCGCGCATCGGCGCGTCGCTCGCCAACGAGGAGCTCCGCGCCGTGCTCGGCCTGCTCGAGGCCGCCCGGACCGCGCGGCAGTACCTGCAGGGCCGGCGCCAGATCGCGCCCGCGCTCTACGCGGCGTGCGCGACCAACCCGGAGCTCGACGCCGTCGCGCGCGAGCTCGCGTCGGCCTTCGATCCGGACGGCACGCTCTCGGATCGCGCCTCGCCCCGGCTGGAGGCGCTGCGCGCGGAGCGGCGCGCCGTGCGCGATCGCCTCGTCCGCCGCCTCGAGGACCTCATCCAGAAGCACGAGGACATCCTCCAGGACCGCTACTGGACCGAGCGCGACGGGCGCTACGTGCTCCCGGTGCGGTCCGACGCGCACGAGCGCTTCCCCGGCATCGTCCACGCGACCAGCGCGAGCGGCGCCACCGTGTTCGTCGAGCCCCGGGTGCTCGTCGAGACGGGCAACCGGATGAAGATGGTCGACGCCGAGGTCGCGCGCGAGGAGCAGGCGATCTACGCGGCGCTCACCGCCCGCGTCGCCGAGGACATCGAGAGCGTCGCGGCCGCCGCCCGCGCGCTGGCCCACGCCGACGTGCGGGCCGCCGCCGCGCGGCTCGCGAAGGACCTCGACCTCACCTTCCCGGAGGTCCCCGAGGGCGCCTTCGCCGTGGATCGCGGCGCCTCGGAGGCCGCGGCGCGGCCGACCTCGATCGAGCTCATCGGCGGCCGCCACCCGCTCCTCGCGCTCGACGGCGTGAAGGTGGTCCCGAGCGATCTCTCGATGAGCGCTGGCCGCGCGATGATCGTCTCCGGGCCGAACGCCGGCGGCAAGACGGTGGCCCTGAAGACGCTCGGGCTCGCGGCGCTGATGGTCCGCGCGGGCCTGCCGGTCGCGGCGCGGGAGGGCTCCCGCGTCGCGCTCTTCGACGTCGTGCTGACCGACGTCGGCGACGACCAGAACCTCCACAAGAACCTGTCGACCTTCAGCGCCCACGTGAAGAACCTCGGGCGGATCCTCGGCGAGACGCGCCCCGGCGCCCTCGTCCTGCTCGACGAGCTCGCCGGCGGCACCGACCCGCGCGAGGGCGAGGCGCTCGCAGCGGCCGTGCTCGACTCGCTCTGCGCGCGCGGCGGCACCGTCGTCTGCACCACGCACTACGAGGGCCTCAAGGCGCTCGCGCTGGGCGATCAGCGCTTCGAGAACGCCTCGGTCGGCTTCGATCTCGCCACCATGAGCCCGACCTTCCGGCTCGTCGTCGGCGTGCCCGGCGCCTCGAGCGCGCTCGCCGTCGCGCGGCAGTTCGGCATCCCGGGCACGGTGCTCGAGCGGGCCGAGCGCTTCCTCACCAAGGAGGCGGTCACCTTCGAGCAGATGGTCGAGAAGCTCTCCGCCGAGCGCCGCGCGCTCGAGCTCGCGCGCGAGGACGCCGAGCGGGAGGCGGCCGCCTCCCGCGCGAAGCGGCGCGAGCTCGAGGGCGAGATCGAGCGGCTCCGGGACAAGGAGCGCGGCGTGATCACGCGGGAGGGGGAGGCGCTGCTCGCCAGCCTGCGGCGCGCGCGCGAGGACCTCAAGGCGGCGCAGTCGCGGCTGCGCGGCAAGCCCACCGAGGAGGACCTGCGGGCGGCCGCGCGCGCCATGGATGCGGTGGGGCAGAAGACGTCGATCGGCGGCGAGCTCGAGCTCCGCCCGAGGGAAGAGCCGCCGGCGCGGCCGGCGGTCGATCCGGCGGCCATCCGCGTCGGCGCGCGCGTCTACGTGCCTCGCCTGCGGGCCGAGGCCGAGGTGGTCGAGGTCCTCTCGGGCGGCCAGCTGCGGGTCGCCGCCGGCGCGCTCAAGTTGACGACCTCGATCGCCGAGCTGCGCGGCACCGGCGCCGCGCCGGCGGCCGCGGCGCCGCCGCCGCGCCGCGTCGACCTCGACGCGGCGGCGGACCCCGACGTGCCGATCCAGACGGCGGACAACACCGTGGATCTCCGCGGCCTGCGCGCGCACGAGGCGGTCGCGATGGCCGAGCAGTTCCTCGACCGCTCGCTCGGCGCGGGCCGCCGGGTCACGTTCTTCGTCCACGGGCACGGCACGGGCGCCCTGCGCGACGCCGTCCGCGAGGCCCTGCGCGGGAGCCCCTACGTTGCGCGCCTCCGCCCGGGCGGCCCCAGCGAGGGCGGCGACGGCGTGACGGTCGCTTGGCTGAAGTGGTGAGCGGCGCGCGGCGCGCGGTGCGCGCTGCGTCGCCGCGCGCTCAGCGGTCCCGGTCGACTCGGCCGAGGTTCTCGGCGACCCGGTCGAGCACGCCGTTCACGAAGGCGCCGCTCTCCTCGCTGCCGTAGCGCTTCGCGAGCTCGACCGCCTCGTCGAGGATGACCGCGCGCGGCACCTCCGGGTGGTTCATGAGCTCCCACGCCCCGAGCCGGAGCACGTTCCGGTCGACCCGCGCCATCCGCTCGAGGCGCCAGTTCGTGCTCGCCTTGCGGATCGCCTCGTCCACGGCCGCGAGGTCCTTGGCGACGCCGATCACCACCTCGTCCGCGTAGGCGCGCCCCTCCGGATCTCCCGGCGTCTCGCGCCAGAAGCTCGCGACCACGCGCGACGCCGGGTTCCCGCCGGCCTCCAACGCGAACAGCATCTGCAAGGCCGCCTCGCGGCCGGTCGAACGCGCACCCATCGCTCAGAACCTTCGTCTACAGGCCGGCGGCGTCCAGCGACGCGCCGAGCGAGAGCATCTCGATCGCGCTGACCGCGGCCTCCCACCCCTTATTGCCATGCTTCGTGCCGGCGCGCTCGATCGCCTGCTCGATCGAGTCGGTGGTGAGGACCCCGAACGTGACCGGCACCCCGGTCTGGAGCGACACCGTCGCGATCCCCTTCGTGACCTCGGCCGCCACGTAGTCGAAATGCGGCGTCGAGCCCCGGATCACGGCGCCCAGGGTGATGATCGCGTCGACGCTCTTCTTGTGCGCGAGCCGCCCCACGATGGTGGGCATCTCCCACGCGCCCGGGACGCGCACGATGGACGTCCGCTCGAGCGCGCCGCCGTGCCGCGCGATGGCGTCGAGCGCACCCTCCACCAGGCGGTCGACGATGAAGTGGTTGAAGCGGCTCGCCACGACCGCGAAGCGCGCCCCCGGCGGGACCACCAGGTTGCCTTCGATCACCCTCGCCTGTGCCTGCCCGACCGCTTGCTCTGCCATCCGACGTTCCTCTCTCCTGCCGCGCGGGGTGCGCGGCCTTCGCGCTCGCGATCCTGGTCCGAGCGCCCCTGCTCTCTGCGCAACCCAGCGCGCCGGCGCGTCGCGCGCGTCAGGCCTCGCCCTTCATCGACACGAGCGGCACCCGCTCGGTCACGGTGAGGCCGAACCCGGTGATCCCGACGATCTTCGGCTGGCTGTTCGTGAGGAGCCGGATCTGGTGCACCCCGAGATCCGCCAGGACCTGCGCGCCGAGGCCGAACTCCCGCAGCGTCGAGGGCTGCTGGGTCCTCACCACGGGGGCGCTCTCGTCGGGGCCCGGGCCCTTCAGCTGCTCCAGCTCGCGGCCCAGGTCCCCTCGCGACGGGATGTAGACGACCACCCCGACGCCGGCGCCCTCGATCGCGAGCAGCGCCTCGCGCAGGTTCGAGCCGCCGTCGAAGGGCGTCGAGCTGAAGAGGTCCGCGACGGTCGAGCCGGAGTGCACGCGGCAGAGGATGGGCTCCGGCGTCGCGACCGCGCCCTTCGTCAGCGCGAGGAACTGCCGCTGCTCGTTGATGATCTCGTAGACGTACGCGGTCCACTCGGTGCCCGTGAGGTCGAGCCGCAGCGTCCGGTCGCTCACGCGGCGGACCAGCCGCTCGGTCTGGAGCCGGTACTGGATGAGGTCCGCGACCGTCACGATCAGCAGGCCGTGCTTCGCGGCGAACAGCTCGAGGTCCGGCATGCGGGCCATGCTGCCGTCGTCGTTCATGATCTCGCAGATCACGCCCGCCGGCCGCAGCCCGGCGAGCCGCGCGAGGTCGACGGACCCCTCGGTCTGGCCCGTCCGCACGAGCACGCCCCCGCGGCGCGCCTTCAGCGGGAACACGTGCCCCGGCGTGACGAGATCCTCGGGCTTCGCGTCGCGCGCGATCGCGACCCGGATCGTGTGAGCCCGGTCGGCGGCGCTGATCCCGGTCGTCACCCCGGTGCGCGCCTCGATGCTCACGGTGAAGGCGGTGCCGAGCGGCGGCCCGCTGCGCCCGGGCGCCGACATCATCGGCAGCTCGAGGCGCGCGACCTGGTCCTCGTCGAGGGCGAGGCAGATGAGGCCGCGCCCGTGCATCGCCATGAAGTTGATGGCCTCCGGGGTCACCGCCTCCGCCGCCATGCAGAGGTCGCCCTCGTTCTCGCGATCCTCGTCGTCGACGAGGATCACCATCTTGCCGGCGCGGATGTGGTCCAGCGCGGTGTTCACGCGGTCGAGGACCGCCTTGTCGATGGTCAGCCGGTGAGGCATCGGACCCCCGGAGGTCATGTCGTGGCCGAGCTTGCCGCTCGAGGCGGACAGGGCCTCACCAGAATCCCCCCGCGCGCAGCTTTGCGAGGAGTCGTTCGTCGTGATCCGCATGCTCTCCCGTATTTCCGCGCCCTTCGCCGCGCTCGGCAGAGGCATCGCCGTCGCGCGCGTCCCCGCTCGAGAGGCTCTGCAGGCCGGCGATCGATGCGACCTGGAGCGCCCGCGCCACGTAGCGCGCGTGCACGTCAACTTCAAGGTTGACGGCCGCGCCGGTGCGGAGCTCGCCGAGGAGAGTCCGGCCGATGGTGTGCGGCACCAGCATCACGTCGAACCACGTCTGTGTGGCGCCCGGCGCGGACACGGCGTTGAGCGTGAGGCTCGCGCCGTCGACGGCGATCGAGCCCTTGGGAGCGAGGAAAGGCGCGAGATCCGTCGGGGCGCTCACCCGCATGCGGAGGGCGTCGCCGGCGCGCGACTGCTCGACGACGCGGCCGATCCCGTCGACGTGGCCCAGCACCACGTGGCCGCCCATGCGGGCGCCGAGCGGCGTCGCCCGCTCGAGGTGGACGCGCGCGCCGACCTGCAGCGCGCCGAGCGTGGTGCGGTCGAGCGTCTCGGAGGACATGTCGCACTCGAACCCGCCGGGCGCGATGCGATCGACGGTGAGGCAGGCGCCGTTCACGCTCACGGACTCGCCGAGCGTCAGCGGCCCGAGGCTCGTCTCGATGAGCGCGCGGGCCACGGCGCCGCCGCTCCGGCGGCGGAGGACCCCGATCGTCTCGACCAGCCCGGTGAACATCGCCGAAGCCCTCTGCCTATTCCTTCGAGGCGCGGTGCCCCTGGCTCGTCAGGAGCTTGTCGATGAGCCCCTGCGAGTAGCTCGACAGCTCGGTGAAGACGACCCCCATCCCCTGCGGATCGTCGTGCACGCGCACGACCTCGCCGACGCCCTCGATCGTCTCGATGTCGTCCATGATCACGGTGAACCGGAGGTTCACCTTCGTCCCGACGGCGAGCGGCGTCTTCGACCGCACGAACACGCCGGTGCGCGAGATGTTCGTCACGTACTCGTTGATGAACGCGTCATAGGACTCGAACTCCTTGTTGATGGTGACGCGCTCTTCCTTGCGTCCCGTCTTCGCGTCGATGCTCTCCGGAGAACCCTGATCGTCCGCCATGGCGCCTTACCTGCCTTGCAGATCGAACTGCTCGAGGTGGTACTCCTTTCGGGGCACGAGATCGATCCGGCGCTGGAACAGCCGCTCCGCCTCCTGCACGGCGATGCGCTCGTCGTTCTTCAGGAGGTCGATCACGGCCGGGTGCGCGTTGACCACGACCGAGTAGCCGGGCAGGTTCATCCGCTCGCGCCGTATCTGCCGCAGGATCTCGTAGGCGACGGTCTGCTTGGACTGCAGCTGGCCCGTCCCGTCGCAGTAGAAGCACGGCTCGAGGATCGTGCGCCCGAGGCTCTCGCGCGTCCGCTTCCGGGTCATCTCGATGAGGCCGAGATCGGAGATCCGGTTCAGCGTGGTCTTCGCCTTGTCCTTGGCGAGCAGCTCCTCGAGGCGGCGCCGCACCTTCTCGCGGTTCTGGGCGCGCTCCATGTCGATGAGGTCGAGGATGATCAGGCCGCCGATGTTGCGGAACCGGAGCTGATAGGCGATCTCCTCGACCGCCTCCATGTTCGTGGTCAGGATCGTCTCCTCGAGATCCTTCGACCCCTTGCCGACGAACCGACCCGTGTTCACGTCGATCGCGGTGAGCGCCTCGGCCTGATCGATGATCAGGTGCCCGCCCGACGGGAGCGGGACCTTCCGCGACAGCGCGCGCTGGATCTCGTCCTCGATGCCGTACGCGTCGAAGATCGGCTCGGCCCCCTCGTAGAGCTCCACCGCGTCGGCGCGCTCGGGCATGAACATCTCGACGAAGCGCCGCAGCCGGATGTACTCCTCGCGGTCGTCGATCACGATCTTCTCGATGTCGTCGGTGAAGAGGTCGCGGGCGGTCTTCAGCACGAGGTCGAGCTCGGTGTAGAGCACCGCCGGCGCCCTCACGCCGCTCTCGCGCTTCTTCGCCACCTCGCCCCAGAGGCGCACGAGGTAGCCGACGTCGGCCTTGAGCTGCTTCTTCGTGAGGCCCTCGGCGAGCGTGCGCACGATGAGCCCGCCCTGCGGCGGCTTCATCGCCTCGATGGCGTCGCGCAGCCGGGAGCGCTCCTTCTCGGAGCCGATCCGCTTGGAGATCCCGATGTGATCGACGGTCGGCAGGTACACGACATAGCGGCCGGGGAGGGAGATGTGGCTCGTGACCCGGGCGCCCTTGGTCCCGATGGGCTCCTTGGAGACCTGGACGATGACCTCCTGCCCTTCGCGGACGACCTCGCGGATCGGGGTCGATTTCGAGATGCGCGGCGGCTCGTTCTGCCAGCTGCGCGCGCTCTGCTGGCCGCGCGCCGCGCTCTTGCCCTTGCCGTCCCGCTGCTGCTCGCGCCCGCGCTCTCGCGTCCGCTGCTCGCGCCCGCGCGGCTCGCGATCGCGCCCCTCGCGCCCGCCCTGCTGTCCGCGTCCGCCCCGGTCGCGTCCCTCGCGCCCGTCGCGGCCTTCGCGTCCCTCGCGCGGCGTCTCGCGCCCGTCGCGGCCCTCGCGCGCTTCGCGTCCCTCGCGCGGCGTCTCGCGCCCGTCGCGGCCCTCGCGCGCTTCGCGTCCCTCGCGCGGCGTCTCGCGCGCTTCGCGGCCTTCGCGCGCTTCGCGGCCTTCGCGCGGCGCCTCGCGCGCTTCCGTGACCACCGCCCCCTCGGGCGTGGCGCTGGTCCCCTCCAGGTTGGCGCGCCGGTCGCGCGTCCGTCCCGACCGGCGCACGCGCGCCTCTCGCCGCCCGCGAGCGCGCCCGTTGCGCGCGCGCGCCGCCGGCGGCACCTCGTCGCCGGGGCCTGCGGGCGCGGCTTTCGCGATGGCGCCCTCGGCGGCCGGCGGCGCGCCCGCGTCCTGCTCGGACGGCCACTCGCCGGAGGCACGCGCGGCGGGCTCGTCCGACGCGCGCTCTCCCGACGCTTCCGTCTCCCCGCTGTCCGCGGCGTCGCTTCGCGCCTCCGGGCGCTCCTCGGCTGCGCTCCACACGTCGGCGGCGTCTTCCGGCGGTGGAGAGGCCGGCTCGACGTCGTAGGCGGGCGTATCGAGCTCGTCGTCGCCTGCGGCCTCGGCTTCCTCCGGTTCCGCTTCCTCGGGCCCCGACTCCTCCGGACCGGCCTCGTCGACGTCGCTGCCGCTGCCTGCCGCGACCAGCTCCTCGTCGTCGTCGTCGTCGTCCGCGCTGGCGTGCTCGTGTCCGCCGTCGACCTCCGGCTCAGGCTCGTCGTCGGCCTCGTCGAGGGTCACCATCGAGCCCACGCCGGCGAACGCCTGTCCGGAGGGGCTTCCGAGCACGTCGAGCGCCGTGGGCAGCTCGATGGGCACGTCGCCCGCCTCGTCGAGCGGGCTGTCCGCCTCGAGCGGGCCTTCGGCCTCGAACCCTTCATCGGCCCCGAAATCCGCCCCTTCCTGGGGCTCGTGGTGTTCGGCTGCGGCGTCGTGGCCCTCGTGCGCGGGCTCGGCGCCGGACAGATCGTGAACCTCGCTTTCTTCAGGCCCGGGCGCCTCGCTGGCGCGCGCGGCGCGGCCTCGGGAGGAGGCGCGCTCCTCTTCGGCAGGACGGCGGTGCCCAGCCAGGTATGCCTCGAAATCGTCGGGCCGGATGAGGTCCTCGACGTGCAGGAAGGCGGCTCGCTCGAGCCCCACGTCGATGAACGCGGCCTGCATCCCGGGCAAAACGCGGCTGACCTTGCCGAGGTAGATGTTTCCGAGCGTCCCCTTGGAGCTCTCCCGCTCGAGATGCAGCTCAGCGATGATCCCGTTTTCGATCAGCGCGACGCGTGTCTCGCGGATGTCCACATTGATGACGAGAAGGTTCTTTCCCATGTCGGATGCCGCACATCGGCGGCGCCGCCAAGCGTTACCACGGGTTGCCCGGGCCATGAAGGCGCAACCCGGCGCGCGCTGCGCGATTGGGGGCGTGGGGCCCTGGAGGGCGCCGAGGCGGGTCGGTCGCCTGCACGTGAGCTACCTCGCGTATTTGCCGCGCTCCCCGAGAGCGGCGGCGCTTGCTGCCGGTCCCGAGCCGTGGGCGCCCAACCTGGGACGGCGGAGCGGGCGCCCAACCCGGGACGGCGGTGCCCCGGCGGCGCCCCAACCCGGGACGGCGGTGCCCCGGCGGTGCCCCAACCCGGGACGGCGGTGCCCCGGCGGCGCCCCAACCCGGGACGGCGGTGCCCCGGCGGCGCCCCAACCCGGACGGCGCTCCCGGAACGGCTTCCCGGGGCGAGTGACGAGTCCCCGCTCGGTCGCCTCGCCCGCGAGTGCAGCTGCAATGGATTCCGTTTGTGCTGCAGAGCCCGGGCGGCGGTCGTCGTTCCGGGGGGGCGTGCAAGGGCCGCGGGGCCCGTGGTCCGAACGGGGGCGCCCGTCGGACGCCCCCTTCGGGGATGACCTGCAGTTGTCAGCGCCTCACATCGCGCACACGGGCTCTTCGGATGCACCGCAGTTCTTGGCGCACTGCTCACAGATAATGCAATTGGTGATGGCGTCGTAGGCCTCCACCCCGGCCTCGTTCGCCGTGCGGCACTCGTCCACGCACGTGTCCGGATCTTCCGCTTCGGAGCAATCTTCGATGCAAGACGCCAGGGCAATACAGGGGCCCTCCAGGTCCGCCACGCAGGCATCGATGAACTCGCCGCACACGTCATCGGCGGCGGCGCACTCGTAGCAACCGGTATTCGTGTTGTCGCCGTGGCACGTGTCCGTCTCGTCATCACAGGTCGGGGGGTTCCCCGTCGAGGAAGAGCTCGCGGTGCTCGCGCCTCCGTCGCCTCCCGTGCCACCGCTGCCGCCGTCGCCGCCGTTGCCGCCGTTGCCGCCGTTGCCGCCGCTGGCGCCGGAGCCGCCGCTCCCGCTGCCGGGGCTGCCGGTGCTGCCGTTGCTCGTGGTGGAGCCGTCGTCACCGCACGCTACGAGGGCGCAACCGGAAATCAAAACCGCAGCGAATACCCAAGATTTCATGCCCAATACCTCCACAGAACCCAACCGACCCCTCATTCGTATACTCGGCGACCCCCCAACGCTCGGTATGCCCGCCAAACCACCCGTTCTCCTGCGACCGGCCCCAGGGTGCGCTCGTGCAGATCGTTGGTCAGAGAGAAGCGTCGCGCGTGGAGAGCAAAGAAAAACAGCCACGCAAGTTGTTTTTACACGCTCGGGATCGGCCGCGCAACGGCGTCGCTCGACCCGGAACCCTCCTGCCAAGGCGTTCTAAGCGGTTTTGCGGGCTGATCTCGCGCTGAACCGCGCTCTCGTCGCACCCCCAGCCGACCAAAATTCTGCTAAAGCGGGATGTTTCCGTGTTTCTTCGGTGGGTTCTTGTCCCGCTTCTCGCGCAGGAGGTCGAGGGCTTGGGCCAGCCGAATGCGGAGCATGCGCGGGCGGATCACCTCGTCTATGAAGCCGAGCTCGGCCGCCTCGTACGGGCTCGCGAATTTCGTCTTGTAGTCCTCCACGAAGCGTGCGCGGGCAGCGGCCGGGTCCGCCGCCTGCTGGATCTCCCTGCCGTAGACGATGCTCACCGCGCCTTCCGGGCCCATGAGCGCGATCTCGGCCGTGGGGAAGGCGAGGTTGTAATCGGCCCGGATGTGCTTGGACGCCATGACGTCGTAGGCGCCGCCGTAGGCCTTGCGCGTGATCACCGTGATCTTGGGCGCCGTGGCCTCGGCGAACGCATAGAGCAGCTTGGCTCCGTGAGCGATGATCCCGCCATATTCCTGGTCGAGCCCCGGGAGGAAGCCGGGGACGTCCACGAGCGTGACGAGCGGCACATTGAAGCAGTCGCAAAACCGGACGAAGCGCGCCGCCTTGATGCTGGCCTTGATGTCCAGGCACCCCGCGAGCACCTGGGGCTGGTTCGCGATCACCCCGACCGGCGCGCCCCCGATGCGGGCGAGCCCGACCACGATGTTCTGCGCGTAGCGCGCGTGGATCTCGAGGAAGCGGCCCTCGTCGACCACGGCGCGCACGAGCTGCCTGACGTCGTAGGGCCCGGACGGCTCGACGGGGATCATCGTGTCGAGCTCCGGCACCTCCCGGTCCACCGGATCGGCCGTGGCGCGGCGCGGCGGAGCCTCGGTGTTGTTCGACGGCAGGAACGAGAGCAGCTCGCGGATCTGCGCGAGGGCCGCCCGGTCGTCAGGAGCGGTGAGATGACATACGCCGGTCTTCGCGGCGTGGGCGGCGGCGCCGCCGAGGTCTTCCTTGGTGACCTCCTCGTTGGTCACCGCCTTGATGACCTCGGGTCCGTTGACGAACATGTAGCTCGTCCGCTCGGTCATCAGGATGACGTCGGTGATGGCGGGCGAGTAGACGGCGCCGCCGGCGCATGGCCCGAGGATCGCGCTGATCTGGGGGACGACCCCGCTCGCGAGCGTGTTGCGGAGGAAGATGTCGGCATAACCGGCGAGCGACTCCATCCCCTCCTGGATCCGCGCGCCGCCCGAGTCGTTCAGCGCGATGACGGGGGCGCCCACCTTCATCGCGAGGTCCATCACCTTGCAGATCTTCGCGGCGTGCGCGCCGGAGAGCGAGCCGTCGAGCACGGTGAGGTCCTGCGCGAACACGACGACCTTGCGCCCGTCGACGAGGCCCCAGCCGGTCACCACGCCGTCGCCGAGGACCTTCTGCTGGTCCATCCCGAACTCGGCGCACCGGTGGACCACGAACCGGTCGATCTCGACGAACGACCCCGGATCGAGGAGCAGCTCGATGCGCTCCCGCGCGGAGAGCTTGCCGGCCTCATGCTGCCTGGCGACGCGATCTTTCCCGCCCCCGTCGAGCGCGCGGCGGTTCATCTCGTCGAGGCGAGCGAGCGCCGGGGTCGTCGGGGCCGTCCAATCAGCCATGCCGCGCCCTACCATGGCTCCCCCCGGGGATCGAAACCCCGTCGCGCGCGATGGCGGGCCGGCGCGACAATGGGCCGGCGCGACGGCCGGCCGGCGCGCCGGCGGCCGGACGGCGTTACAGGGCGGCGGGCCCATCCGCGGGTACGACAACGACGACAAGGGGCGAGGTCGTCGGAAACGTGCAGACGTGCGGGACCTGCGAGCCGCACGCGACGCACCGAACGCGCAAAATATGACGACGCGCCGGACGTGCGACGAAAAATGACCGGGCCCCGGCGACATCCGCCCTACTTTCTTGCACAGGCGAGGGAACACCACGTAACCTGGGCAGCGCTCAGTTGTCGCTGGTAAATGCAGGAATTCCCGACACATAGAGTCTCTGAGGGCCGGGGCGCAGGGGCTGCTATCGCCCCTCCGGCCCTGCCGCGTCGCGACTTCCAACGGGGCAGCTCGGGCCGGCGCGGCAGCAGAGCAGCCGCCTGCCACGGCGGCTGACGTGCGGCGCCTCGTCGGATCCGCACCGAACGGCGGCACCGGCAGCCCTGCATCTGTCGCGGGAGCGCTGCGCCCTCGCAGCGCGCGCCGCCTTACGCTCAGCGGTCCCAGCGTGGCCTTCCGCCTCGCGTCGCGGGGTGAGATCGTTTCTGACGAGAGGTCGCTCGAGTGAAGCTCGCTCAGACTCGCGAGGCTCGTGCCCTGGCCGTCGCCGCCGTGGCGCGAGGGCTCATCGAGCCCAACGCCCTTTGGGACATGGCCTGCCGATGGACCCTCGGCGGCGCGTCGACGCCCCAGGAGCTCTTCGAGGGGATCCTCACGCCGGAGCAGCTGGCCGCGCTGCCGGAGCTGCTCGCCCAGGAAGGGCGCAGCCCGCCCGTGGCGCGCGCCCTCGCGCCGCAAGTCGAGGATCCGGACGCGCTGCGCTTCGACACGCAGCGGGAGATCGACCTGCCGGGCGAGGAGGGCGTGGCCGATTTCCCGACGCTCGCGACCTCCGCCACGCGCGCCGTGAACGCCGGCGGCAGCCGCTACGAGGTCGGCGAGGCGCTCGGGGCGGGGGGCGCCGGGAAGGTGGTGAAGGCGCGCGACCGGGAGATCGGGCGCGTGGTGGCGCTGAAGACGCTGAAGCCCGGGGCCGAGGCGGACTCCGCGGTGGGCAATCGCTTCCTGACCGAGGCGCGCATCACGGCCCAGCTCGAGCACCCGAACATCATCCCGGTCTACGACCTGGGCACGCTGCCGAACGGCCAGCCCTATTACTCGATGCGGGTCGTCAAGCGGCAGAGCCTGCAGAACGTGCTGACGAACCCCGAGCTCCGCAAGCAATGGCCGCTCGTCCGGCTCATCGGCGCGTTCGTGCAGATCTCGCGGGCGCTGGCCTACGCGCACCGGCGAGGCGTCGCGCACCGCGACATCAAGCCGGAGAACGTGCTGCTCGGCGACTACGGCGAGGTGTACCTGGGCGACTGGGGCAACGCGAAGCTGCTCTCGAGGGCGGAGGTGAGCGAGCCGATCACCATCGACCCGAGCGCGCAGGACTTCGGCCGGAAGCGGCACGAGGCGGTCGCGAGCGCGCTCTCGGGCACGCCCGGGTACATCGCGCCGGAGCAGATCCGGGGGGACCAGAAGCGGATCGATCACCGCGCTGACATCTTCGCGCTCGGCGTGGTGCTCTACGAGATCCTCACCGGCGAGCACCCGTTCGACGCGCCGACCGTGCTCGCCGTGATCCTCGCGACGCAGACGCGCGACCCCAAGCCGCCGCGCTCCATCTCGCCGAGCTGCCCCCTCTTGCTCGAGGACCTCTGCCTGGCGATGCTCGCGAAGGATCCCGATCAGCGGCCGCCGACCGCCGACCGCGTCGCGGCGGAGGCCGAGGCGTTCCTCGAGGGCGCCAAGGAGCGGATGCGCCGCCGCGAGGAGGCGATCAAGCTCTGCGAGCTCGCCAAGGCCCCGCTCGAGCGCGACCGGCGGCTCGACAGCGAGCGCGAGCGGCTCGTCGAGGAGGCGCGGCGGCTGCTCAAGGACGTGAAGGAGTACGAGGCGATCGAGCGCAAGCGGGCCGGCTGGCAGCTCGAGGACAGGGCGGCCGGGGTCGAGCGCGAGCAGGCGCGCGCCGCGGCCGAGGCGATCGACCTCTACACGAAGGCGCTCGCGTACGATCCCGATCTGGTCGAGGCGCGCGCCGGGCTCGCGGACCTCTACTGGTCGCGCGCGGTGCGGGCGGATCAGGAGCACCAGCACGCGGCGCGCATCTACCACGAGGCGCTCGTCGCGGAGTTCGACGTGGGCCGCTACGCCGCGCTGCTCACCGCCGACTCGGTCCTCTCGGTCGACTCGTCGCCGTCGGGCGCCAGCGTCGTCGCGTACCGTTACGTCGAGAAGGATCGCATCCTGGTGGCGAGCGACGAGCGCGCCCTCGGCCGCACCCCGCTCCGCGAGGTGCACCTCAAGCCGGGCAGCTACCTCTTCGTCCTGAAGCGCGCCGGCTACCGCGACGTGCGCTACCCGCTGCTGCTCAAGCGGGGCACCCACCACCGCGTCGAGGTGAACCTCTACACCGACGCCGAGATCGGCGAGGGGTTCGTCTACATCCCCGGGGGCACCTTCATCGCGGGCGGCGACGCGCAGGCCTACGATCCGCTCCGCCGCGCCGAGCTCCACGTGCCCGACGTCGCGATCGCGAAGTTCCCCGTCACCTTCCGCGAGTACTGCGAGTTCTTGAACGAGCTCGAGACGCGCGATCTCGATCTCGCGCTCAAGCGCGCGCCGCACGGGACGCGCGGCTCCGAGGGCTACGTCGCGCGGCCGGCCAGCGGCGGCGGCTGGGAGCCTTTGCCCACCCTGGTCGAGGGCGACGCGCAGAAGCGGTTCCCGGCGGAGGAGGGGCACCTCTGGAACCTGCCGGCCATCCTCATCGACTGGTACGACGCCGTGGCCTACTGCCGCTTCCGGAGCGAGCGCGACGGGATCGAGGTCCGCCTCCCCACCGAGCTCGAATGGGAGAAGGCGGCGCGCGGGACCGACGGCCGGTTCTACCCGTGGGGGGACCACTTCGATCCGACGTTCTGCCTGATGCGCTCGTCGCGACCTTTCCTGTCGCAGCTGGAGCCGGTCGGGACCTTCCCCATCGACACGTCGCCCTACGGCGTGCGCGACATGGCGGGCGGCGTGCGCGAGTGGGTCGCCGACGTGAACGGCGAGAAATCGTGGGCGGAGGCGTCGCGTGAGCTCGAGTCGACCGCAGACGCCGGCGGGGACGCGCCGCCGTGGCGCATCGCCCGCTCGGGGAGCTGGGCCGCGGACTCGCAGCAATGCAGGAGCGCGTCGCGCACCCGCTTCTTCGGGGTGACGCGGGCGCTGAACCTGTCGTTCCGGATCGCGAGGCCGCTCTCGCGCGGCCCGGGCCGCTGAGCGGGCGGCTCAGCCGCCGGGCTGCGGCGGGGGATCGACGTACTCGACCTCGACGCCGCGGTGGGTGCGGAGCACGGTGCGACCGGGCCGGCGATCGACGACGTACTCGGGGCCG
This sequence comes from Sorangium sp. So ce134, assembly GCA_051525975.1. Classification (GTDB taxonomy): domain Bacteria; phylum Myxococcota_A; class Polyangia; order Polyangiales; family Polyangiaceae; genus Sorangium. The sequence continues at coordinate 12,553,223 of CP150314.1, read as the reverse complement.
ACGGGCACCTTGCCCATCCCGCCGGGGGTATCGACGATCAGCTTCGGCAGCGCGATGCCGGTGAGCCGCCCCTGGAGCTGCTCCATGAGGGAGATGCCGGTCGCGAGCGGCGTGCGCAGGTGCGCGGTGCCGCGCACGGGGTCCATCTGGAGCAGGTAATAGGGGCGCACGCGCCAGCGCACGAGCCCCCGGAAGAGCGCGGCCAGCGTCGCCGCGTCGTCGTTGATGCCGCGCAGCAGCACGGACTGGTTCATCACGGGGAAGCCGTTGTCGACGAGCCGCTTGCAGGCGCGCTCGGCCGCGGGCGTGAGCTCCTTCGGGTGGTTGAAGTGCGTCATCACCCAGAGCGGATGGTGAGGCCTGAGCGCGCGCACGAGCTCTGCGGTGATGCGCTGCGGCAGCGTGACCGGCACGCGCGTGGCGATGCGGATCGTCTCGACGCTCGGGACCTGCCGCAGCCGGGCGATCAGCCGCACGATGCGGTCGGTCGAGACGGCCAGCGGATCGCCGCCGCTCACGATGACGTCGCGCACCTCCGGGTGCGCCTCGAGGTACGCCATGGCCGGCGCGAGGCGCTCGAGCGCCACCGCGCCGCCGCCGTCGCCGACCATGCGCGAGCGGGTGCAGAAGCGGCAGTACACGGCGCAGCGATCGGTCGCGAGCAGCAGCGCGCGATCCGGGTACCGCTGCACGAGGTGGGGCGCGACCTCGTGCGCGACCTCGCCGAGCGGATCGACCAGGTCGCCGGGCACCTCCGCGGCCTCGTCGGCGAGCGGCACGCACTGCCTGCGGATCGGGCACGCGGGATCGCGCTCGTCGCAGAGGCTCAGGTAGTACGGGGTGACGCGGATGGGCAGCCCGGCCTTCTCGGCGCGCCGCGCGCCCGCGAGCTCCTCCGGCGTGAGCGACAGCGCCCGGTGGAGCTCGTCGGCGCTCGACAGCGCATGGCGCAGCTGCCATGTCCAGTCGCTCTTCCGCGCCTTCGCGCGGGCCGGGCGCGCCCCCTGCTCATCGCCCGCGGCGCGCTCCGGCAGCGCGACGGCGCGGGCGCCCGCGCCGTCCTCGCCGGGCCGCCGGGCGAGCTGCGTGGCGGCGACGAGCGCGCTATCTGCCCGCATCGCTCGACGGGGGCGCGGCGCCGCCGGCCTGCTCCGGCTGCGGCGCGCTGGGCTTCGCGGGACCCGGCTGCGGCGCGCTCCCGGGCGGCGTGAGCTGCTGCGGCAGCTTCACCGACGAGAGCGCCGCGTCGTTGATCTCGACGGGGAACTTCTTCCGCAGCTCGTCCTCGAGGGCGCGCTCCTGCTCCTGCATCTTCTGCTGGAGGAGCGCGACGCGGATCGAGCGCTCGGCCTCCGCGAGCGCGCGTCGGTGCCCGCCCGTGAGCCCGCTCAGGCGGACGATGTAGAACTTGCCGTCGGCCTCGACGAGCTCGTCGCTGACGGCCCCCACGCTCCCGATCCGGAAGACGGCGGCGCGGACCGGCTCCGGGACCTGCGGGTGGGCGCCGCGCGGATCGCCGGGCGGGCTGACGATGCCGAGCTCGCCCGCGAGGTCGAGCGGCGGCGCCGCGCTCTTGTCCTTCGGCGCGCTCTGCGAGTGCTTGAGGAAGAGCTCTCCCCACGCGCTGCTGCTCCCGGCCTTCTGCGCCTCCTTGAGGACCTTCTCCCCGAGCGCCTTGTCGCCGACCACGATGGCGGAGACGCGCCGTCGCTCGGGCTCGCTGAATTTGTCGGCGTTCGCCTCGTAGTACGCGCGCACCTCGGAGGCCGGGATGTCGGCCGGCGCGGGCAGGCCCTTGCGCGCCTGGGCGATCATCGCCTCGCGGAGGATCTGCCGGATCGCGTCCTCGACCGCGGCGTCCTTGTCGAGGCCGCGGCGCTTCGCTTCCAGCGCGAGCAGCTCCGCGTCGACGATCTCGCCGAGCAGCTCGCGGCGCCGCTCCTTCGTCTGGTAGCGGAGCCGATCGAACTGATCCATTCGCTCGAGCGTCCTGCCGAAATCGCCCAGCGTGATCACCCGATCGCCGACCTTCGCGAGCACGCGCGCCGACTGCTCGGCGCTGAGCCCGAGGACCGGCTCCCCGGCGTCCGACGGGACCTGGAGAGCGGGCTCATCGCAGCTCGCGACGAGCGCGGCGAGCGACATGGCGAGCAGGGGTCGGCGCACCGGAGCTCGGATCATTGCTGGCTCGGGGTCTAGCACGGTTTCCTCGCGGCTCGAGGGCGCGCCGGCGCGGTTCGCGTCGGCGCCCCGGCGCGTCGCCGGCGCGGGGCGCTCGAGCGCGCGTTCAGTCGACGATCGTGCCGATCTCCTCGCCCCTGCACACGCGGAGGATGTTGCCGCGCGTCGTGAGCTTGAAGACCCGGATGGGCATCTTGTTCTCGCGGCACAGCGTGACCGCCGTCGAGTCCATGACGCCGATCCTGTCCGCGAGGAAGCGGTCGTAGGTCAGGTGCGCGAACATCTGCGCGCCCTCGTGGCGCACGGGATCGCGGTCGTAGATGCCCTCGACCTTGGTCGCCTTGAACAGCGCCTGCGCCTGGATCTCCATGGCCCGCAGCGCCGCCGCCGTGTCGGTCGAGAAGAACGGGTTGCCCGTGCCCGCGGCGAAGATGACGATGCTGCCTTTCTCGAGGTGGCGCATCGCCCTGCGGCGGATGTACGGCTCGGCGACCTGCCGGATCTCGATCGCGGTCATGACGCGGGTCGGCACGCCCGTCTTCTCGAGCGCGTCCTGCAGGGCGAGCGCGTTGATGACGGTGGCGAGCATGCCCATGTAGTCGCTCTGGGAGCGGTCCATGCCCGCGCTCGCGCCCTTCAGCCCGCGGAAGATGTTGCCGCCGCCCACGACGATCCCGATCTGCACCCCCATCCGCTGGAGCTCGGCGATCTCGGAGGCCACGTGGTGGAGCGTCTCGGGACGTATGCCGAACCCACCCTCTTGGCCGCAGAGCGCCTCGCCGCTCAGCTTGAGCACGATGCGGCGGTATTTCAGCCCGGGGGCCGGACGAGGGGGAGGGGGAAGGAGAGAGTCCTGCTCAGCGCCCACGGGGGCACCTCGTAGTCGGGACCTGCGTCGAGGGCAACGAGCAACGTGCTCCATCGACGGGCCACGCGGCGGCGCGCCGCGGGAGCCGAGCCGCCGAGCGGCATGTACCTTGCGCTTGCAGGGGCAGGGCGCTACTCTCGGCCCCCCTATGGCGCGTGTGACTGTGGAAGACTGCCTCGAGCGCGAGGAAAACCGTTTCGCCCTCGTCGTGCTTGCGGCCAACCGGACGCGGCAGCTCATGAAGGGCGCGGACTCGCTCGTGAAGACGAAGAACAAGCCGGCCGTGACCAGCCTCCGGGAGATCGCGGCGGGCAAGGTGCACTTCCACCGGAGCTCCCACGAGGTCGTGTCCGAGTGGCTCCAGCAGATGAACGCTGGCGGCCAGCGCTGATGGCGCGCCGGGCGAGCGTGCGCTCGTGAGGAGCGCTTCCGCCGGGGTCCTGCTCTCCGGCCCGCTCCGTCCCTCGTTCCAGCGCGACGCTTGAGCGGTTGCTTCGCATGAAAGGTGCGGCCACGGCGCGGTCGAGGCGGTCGTCGCGCTCCGGCCAGCGTCGCGATCCGGAGCTGGAGGCGGGGACGTCGGCCCACTACGAGGACCCGGCGTATTACGCGAAGACGTACGCGCGCCGGCAAGACGACGTCCGCTACTACGTCGATCTCGCCGTGGCGTCCGGCGGGCCGGTGCTCGAGTACGGCTGCGGCAATGGGCGGATCACGCTCCCCGTCGCGAGGGCGGGGGTCCGGATCACGGGCGTGGATCTGTCGACGCCGATGCTCGGCGATCTGCGCGCGCAGCTCGGGAGGGAGCCGCGCGACGTCTCCTCTCGCGTGAGCCTGCGGCGGGGAGATATGCGGGCGCTGCGGCTGGGGCGCCGCTTTCCGCTCGTGGTCTGCCCCTTCAACGCGTTCCTGCACCTGTATACGCGCGCGGACGTGGAGCGTTTCCTCGCGCGAGCGCGCGAGCATCTGACGCCGAGGGGCGAGCTCGTCTTCGACGTGTCCATGCCCGAGCCGGCCGAGCTCGCGCGCGATCCGGATCGCGCCTACGCCACGCCGCGCTTCCGGTATCCCGCGAAGGACGGCCCGGGCGAGGTCGTCCGGTACACCGAGCGGTTCGACTACGATAAGGTCCGGCAAATCCTGTTCGTTTCCATGGAGTTCGCGCCTGTCGACGGCGGCGAGCGCTGGATGACGCCGCTCGCCCATCGTCAGTTTTATCCGCAGGAGCTCGAGGCCTTGCTCCACTACAACGGCTTCGAGATCACGGCGCTTCGCAGCGATTTTTCCGCAGCGCCGCCCGACAACCAGACGAGCATGCTGCTTTACCACTGCCGACCCCGGCGCTCCGCTCGGAGCGGCCGTCCCTGAAGGACGCCGGACCCGCTGCGTAGCCGACGCGTCGCCGGAGGAAGACCCAGGACCGCACGGACAATGCCTGCCACGCGCGGGTCCCGCCCGCGGCGGTGCCGGGTCGCCCTCGGAACGAGCGAACTCCCCGACGACCGCACGCGCGCGGCTGCCGTCGCGAGCGCAGCGCGCCGGTCGACTGGCGGCCTCAGACCCCGATGTACAGCCGGTGGGCGAAGTTGCGCTCGAGCTTGGCGCGCAGCACCTTCTCCGCCGCCGTCTCGATGTCGTACTCGACGCGCTTGAACTCGAAGCGCTTCGTCTCGCTGTCGTAGATCGTGTAGCTCGCGCGGTTGTCGTAGTCCCGCGGCTGTCCGACCGAGCCGACGCTCACGATGTACTTGCGCCCCTGCTCGAGCTGGAAGTCCACCGCCGGGAGCTCCTCGACGCTGTTGGGCGTGAGCGCGAACACCTTGCAGAGGTGGGAGTGGCCGATCAGCGTGATGTGACCGAGCTCGTTCCACATCGGGAGGCACTCGCGCGCCTGCTCGGGGGCGAAGATGTACTCGAACTCCTCGAGCCGGACGGGCGAGCCGTGGCAGAGGTCGACGTTGATGTCCGTCAACTTCTCCTGGTACGTCAGGCTCCGGAGCCAGGCTGCGTTCTCGGAGGAGAGCATCGCAGCGTGCGTGTCGAGCGCCTGACGGGCAGCCTCGTAGTAGTACGAGTAGTCCATCCGACCTGCGACGGCCGCGTCGTGGTTGCCGAGGATCGTCTTCTTCGCCACCTTCCGGACGAGATCGGCGCACTCGTTCGGCGAGCCGCCGTAGCCGACCGTATCCCCGAGGCAGTAATAAACGTCGATGCGTTCGTGGCGGTAGGACTCGAGCACAGCGCTGAGCGCCTCGTAGTTGGCGTGCGTATCGCTGAAGATCCCGAGTCTCATTTCGACGCGAGGGCGGAGCTTAGCACGAAGGCCTCGACTTCCGTTAGGAATTCAAACCCGAATCCACAGCCGAGCTGGTCGGGCCGGCGTTTGGGGCCACCGGCTTCTCGAAGCGGCTCCGGCGGCCCATGCTTCCGTTGCCGTTGCCGTTGCCCCCGCGCCCTCGTGGAGGAGGCGCGAGGGCCGGCCGCGTTGCATCCCGGTAATTCCGGCGATCTCGAAGCTCCCGGAGCTGCCTGGACTGCTGCGACCACCGAGCCTGCGGAGGCGCTTGCTGAGGCGCTCTCAGCACGACCACGTTGACGAGCGGCCACCCGCACCGGAGAAGGATAGCGTGGAGCCCATGGATACCAAACAGAACGGTGCAGGGTCCTCTCCGATTTCTCCGGAGCGGTCGGCCGAGTCTGCTCCGTCCGCTGCAGCTGTCCCGCCGCCGCCCGCCGTGGAGGATCTTGCCGACGGGTGCGTGCGGTTTGTGGAGCGCGCTCTCGGTGTACGCCTTGACTATCGGCCGGAGACCTTGCCCGTGCTCGACCACTACCTCGAGCAGGCGCGCCGGCCGACGTCGGAGAGGGTCGAGGCGCTTCCGGTGGTCGCGCACATGGCGGGCGCCTACTTCGGCGAGGTCATCCGGCGCCGGCACGCGTCGTGGTGGCGCATGGACGGCGAGGACCCGACCTACTGGCAGCTGGAGTTCGAGTCGGTCTACCTCGCGTTCAGCCCGGTGCTCTTCGTCCGGGAGGCGCTCACGCGCGGGCGCGCCGGCGAGGCCGCGCGGGACCTGGCAGAGGACCCGGTGAGCGGCGATCCGGCGGCGCTCGAGCTGGAGGAGGAGGACCGCGAGGCGGTCGCCGCCCGGCTCGCGGAGCTGCCTCAGGTCTCCGAGGACGAGTACTACGCGCCGTCGACGCGGCTCGAGGTGATCGACATCGCCATCGACGCGATCCGTTCGCGCCGGCTCGCCGCCGGCGAGGAGGCGGACGCCACGCTCGATCCGGGCGACTACGAGCGCGGCGACGACTGATCCAGTGATCCGGTGATCCAGGGATCGCCGCGCGAGCGGCTCGCGCCCTCGCAGCGGCGGCACGCGGCGCGCTGCGGATCCTTGCGCGCCGCGTGGTACATGCTCCGGAGCCCGCGACCGGTGGTATCGTCGCCAGCGTGTTGTGGGTCCTCTTCGGGCTGTTGCTCCTCATCTCGTGGGCGGCGTACTTCACGTTCGCGCCGTCCATCGCGGTCCCGATCGCGGCGACCGTCGTCATCGCGCTCTCCGCGGTCGCGCTCTTCGTGTACCGCCGGGTCAAGGCGGGCCGCGCCGCGTCCGCCCTGGAGCGGGCGATCGTCCAGCAGGGGGCGCAGCAGGCGCTCAACGCGAGGCCCGAGCGGCGGGCCGAGATCCAGGAGCTCCAGCGGCAGGTCCAGGGCGGCATCAGCGCGCTGAAGACCTCGAAGCTCGGCAAGGGCAAGAAGCACGGCAGCGCCGCGCTCTACTCGCTGCCCTGGTACGTCATCATCGGCCCGCCGGGGGCGGGGAAGACGACGGCGCTGAAGCACTCCGGCCTGGTCTTCCCCTACGCGCACCCGAGCAACGGCGGCGGCGTACGCGGCGTCGGCGGGACGCGGAACTGCGACTGGTGGTTCACCAACGAGGCGATCCTCCTCGACACCGCCGGGCGCTACACGACCGAGCAGGACGACCACGAGGAGTGGATCGCGTTCCTGCAGATGCTCCTCAAGCACCGCGCCCGCCGCCCGCTCAACGGCATCCTCGTCGCCGTGAGCGTCGCGGATCTCATCGACGCGAGCGAGCAGCACATCGAGCAGATGGGGAAGAAGCTCCGGGCGCGCATCGACGAGGTCATGACGCAGCTCCACATGGTGCTGCCCGTCTATCTCCTGTTCACGAAGTGCGATCTCATCGCGGGCTTCTCGGAGTTCTTCGGCGACATGCGCAAGAGCGACCGCGCCCAGGCGTGGGGGGCGACGCTCAAGCTGAGCGCGGACAAGGCCGACCCGGGGCGGCTCTTCGACGCAGAGTTCGACGCCCTGGCGAAGCAGATCCACGGCCGCGCGTTGAAGCGGCTCGTCATGGAGCGCAGCCGGGAGGTGCGCGAGCGCGTCTACCAGTTCCCGCTCGAGTTCTCGGGCATCCGCCGGAACCTCTCCGATCTGGTCTCGACCGTCTTCATGGTCAACGCGTTCCAGGGAACGCCCATCTTCCGCGGCTTCTACTTCACGAGCGGCACGCAGGAGGGCAGGCCGCTCGATCGGGTCCTCCAGCGCATGGGCCAGGCGATGGGGATCCGGACGCACGAGGCGGCGGCTCAGCAGAACGTGGAGTCGAAGAGCTACTTCCTCCACGACGTGTTCATGAACGTCGTCTTCCCGGACGGGGACATCGCCGCGAGGAGCGCGAGCGAGATCCGGCGCCAGCGCATCGTGCGCGGCGCGATCAGCGCGGCGGCCGCGACCCTCGGGGTCATCCTCGCGATCCCGAGCGTGGTGTCGTTCGGCAACAACCGCGAGTTCCTGCGCGAGGTCGAGGCCGACGCGCGCTCCGTCAGCGCGCTCAGGTGGGAGGACACGCGGCCGCTCTCGGACAAGCTCGCGGCGCTGCGTCCCGCGCTGGATCGGCTGCAGCAGATCGACAAGGCGCGCGAGGAGGGGCCGCCGGACGGGATGGGCTGGACGATGTTCCAGGGGGAGACGGTCTACCCCCCGCTGCTGCACGTCTACGTCGCGAGCCTCCAGAACGGCTTCGTGATCCCGTGCAAGCAGCGTCTCGAGGACCGCCTGAAGCTGGCGAAGGGCGACTACTACCTGCGCGAGCGGAACGACCTCAAGCTGTACCTGATGCTGAGCGACGTCGAGCACCTCGACGTCGACTGGGCCAAGGACAGGTTCACCTCGCTCTGGGCCGAGGTGCTCCGGTCGACGTCGAACCTCAACGAGAGCGAGCTGAAGAAGCAGCTCGAGCGGCACGTCGCGTACTACCTGTCGCTCATCAAGCAGAAGCGGGTCACGCCCGTCGCGCCCAAGGCGGAGCTGGTCGCGAGCGTGCGCGCGACGCTCCAGGCCGTGCCGGTGCGGAAGCGCTACTACGACTTCTTCGTCAACTCGATCATCGAGGAGAAATACGACCCGACGGGCGACAACAGCCGAGCGAACCGCATGTACCCGCCGCTGACGCTGGCCGACATGTTCGCCGACCGCCCCGACGTGCTGAAGGTCATCAGCAGCAAGCAATTCGCCAAGGAGAAGCGCTGGAAAGAGGTCGACGGTCCGTACACCGAGAAGGGGCATTTCGAGGTGCTCGATCGGGTCCGCCGAGGCGCCGATGCCTTGAGGGAAGAGGAGTGGGTCGTGCCGCTCGCGCCCGGAGAGAGCGCCGCGATGGACAAGGACCTGGACGGCCTCGCGGCCGACTACGACGTCCGGTACATCGCGCAGTGGACCGACTGGATGGCGGACCTCACCGTGCGGATGCCGGCGAACCTGAAGGAGGCGAAGGAGCTCTACATGGAGCTCGCCAAGCCGGACTACCCGTACCTCCGCATCATCCGCGCGCTCGAGGACAACACGCAATGGAAGCGGGATCGCAGCGCGATCGAGGACTCGGGCTTGCTCAAGCTGGGGAAAGAGCGCGTCGAGAGGAAGATCGAGCAGAGGACGAGGCTCAAGGTCCCCGTCGACGTGAAGCTCATACGGAACCGTACGAGCTCGGTCCCGGACGAGTTCAAGCGGACCGTCGAGTTCGGCGTCCCCTCCGCGCCGAGCGGCTCGGCGCCCATCACGGACACGCCGCTGGCGAGGTACATCTCGCTGCTCAGCTCCCTGCGCGACGAGATCCAGCGGCTCGAGGACGTGAACCCCAACGTCGACGCGCGCCTCATGGCCGATCGGCTGGTCGACGCGATCCGGCAGGCGGACGCGCTCCTCCAGCCCTTCGACGAGCGGGCCAAGACGCTGCTCCGGCCGCTCTTGCTGACCCCGCTGCAGGTGGTGGCCGCGCGGCTGCCGCCGCTCTCGGCGGTCTCCCGCTTTCCGACGGCGTCGGCGGCTGCGCCGCGCTGAGCGGCGCCGGTCAGACCTCGATGCGGATCTCGTCGCGGCCGGGCTGCACCGCGCCGGTCGCGGGATCGAACGAGAGGACCATCTCGACCGCATCCTCGTCGTTGTCGCTGTAGTACCGGGGGCGCACGCCCATCGCCGTGAAGCCGAGCTTCCGGTAGAGCCGGATCGCCGCCCGGTTCGAGCGGCGCACCTCGAGCAGCACCAAGCGCACGCGCTGCGCCTGCGCGTACTCGAGCGAGCGGCTCATCAGCGCCGTCGCGAGCCCGCGCCGCCGCGCGCTCGGGCAGGTGGCGACGTTGAGCACGTGCAGCTCGTCGGCCACGTGCCACGCGATGAGGAAGGCGAGGGCGCGTCGCTCCTCGCGCGCGACCCAGCAGCGCGCCCACGGGCGGCGCAGCTCCTCCCGCGCGGAGAACTGCGGCACGTCGAAGGCCGCGGACGCGACCGCGTCGATCTCGTCGAGCGCGGCGTCGTCCGCGGACTCGGCCGTCAGCTGGATCAGCGTCGCCGCGCTCTTCGCCGCGTCGCGCTTCACCTCGCCACCTCCGTGGGGCAGCCGGAGACGATCTGGACCTGCCCGACCCGCCCGCTCTTGAGCTTCTCGCACGCGTCCCCGAGGAGCTCGACGACCGCGGGGGACCTCCAGCGCCAGCCGTTCTCCGGGTCGTACGGGACCAGCTCCTCGTCCAGGTAGACGTTGGTCTGCCCGTCCTCGGGCGGCGGATCGACGAGGTCGAACTCGCAGGAGATGACGATGCTGGCGATCTTCGAGAGGACGTTCCCCAGCGTGTCGAGGTTGTCCACCTTGAAGTAGAAGGGGCTCACGAACTGCGCCGTGCCGCCGGCGAGCGCCATCTGGTCGAGGACATCGCCGTAGAACTCGCTCCCCGGGATGCCGACGACGTAGACCTCGATCCCGCTCGCCGCGAGCCGCGCGATCGCGGCGACGGTGTCGTCGCGATCGAGGCACCCTCCTGGCCCCGACAGACCCGACGGCGCGCAGCAGTTCTCCTCGGGGCACTGCTGCTCGATGTTGGCGATGCACTCCTCGGCGCTGCACGTCGCGGCGCTGTTGCAGTTCGGGCCGCCGTCGGTCGCGAGCACGACGACGGTCTTGCCCGGGAGCTCCTCGAGGCTCGGCGTGAGCGCCGCGAGCGTCGCCGCGGTCGGCGTCCCGCCGAGAGGCGCGACGCGCGTCGCCGAGCGGAACCTCGAGGTCGTCGTGCCGCCTTCCTGCGAGGCCGCGAAGGGATCTCCCGGCGTGACGGGGAACACCTCGCCGCCCGGCGTGCACGGCGCCTCGTCGGTCGCGTCCAGCGGGAACACGGCGGCGCCCACGTTGATCAGAGGACCCAGGTTGCGCACGAGGTCGACCGCGGCCTCGCGCACCCGGTCGTAGCGGGTTGCGCGCGACGAGGCAGGGCTGAGCATGCTGCCCGACGCATCGAGCACGAAATAGAGGTTCGGCGCCTCGGCGATCTCGACCTCGTGGATCTGGTTGCCGCAGAGCCCGCCAGCGTCCACCGGCGGCGGTCCGCTCGATCCCCCGGGCCCCGGGTCGAACTCGTCCTCAGGTTCTTGCGCGCCCTGGCCGCTGCCGCTGCGTGGGGGCTGCTTCGGGCCGTCGTCCTCGCAGGCGGACATCGCCGCGCCGCCGAGCGCGAGCGCGGCCGCGAGGCTGCAGACCACGCCGCGGGCGCCGGCACGCTGCTTCACGGCCGTCTTCATGGAGAGCAGCGTACCACGCCCGTCCGCGCCGCCGGGGCTGGGGCGGGCGGCGAGCGCCGCCGCGCGCGAGCTCAGGGTTCTCGGTAGAACCTGGGCACGCGGCGAGAGATGCTCGTCAGCACCTCCCAGGCGATCGTCCCCGTCAGCCCGGCGATCTCTTCCGCGCTGATCGTGGCGCGCCCGAGCGGGCCGTCCTGTGTCCCGAGGAACACCACCTCGTCGCCCACGCGGGCTCCGGGCACGTCCGTCACGTCGAGCATCGTGAGGTCCATCGACACGGCGCCCGCGATCGACGCGCGCTGACCGCGCACGAGGGCGGACCCCCGGTTCGACAGCTGGCGGCTCAGGCCATCGGCGTACCCCATCGGCACGGTGGCCACGACGCTATCGCGCGAAGCCTGCCAGGTGTGGCCGTAGCCGATCCTGTCGCCCTTCGCGATCGTGCGGAGCGCGACGATTTCGCTGCGCACCCGGATCACCGGCTTGAGGTCGGGCGCGAGCCCCGCGCACGGCGATATGCCGAACAGCGCGACCCCGGGTCGAACGATGTCGAGCCACGCGGCGGGGAGGCGCAGCATGGCCGCGCTGTTCGAGGCGTGCCGAACCCGCGGCGCGAGGCCGAAGCTCTTCGCTCGCTGCTCGATCTCTTCGAAGCGCCTCATCTGCTCGACCGTAACGCCGAGATCCTCGGCGTCCGCGCAGGCGAGGTGGGTCATGAGCCCGTCGAGCCGCACCTCCGGGTGCTTGGCGAGCATCGCGAACACCGCTTCGAGCTCCGAGCTCGCGGCGCCGAGCCGTCCCATGCCGGTGTCGACCTTGAGGTGGACGCCGACGCGGCCGCGCTGCTCGAGCCGCACCACGTTCGCGAGGCGCTCGATCTGCCCGGCGTCGTAGACGACGGGCACGAGATCGCGCGCCATGATCTCCTCGAACCCCTCGCGGCGGGGGCCGTAGTAGCCGCCCATGACGAGGATGGGCAGCCGGATGCCGGCGTCGCGTAGCTCGATGGCCTCCTCCAGGAGCGCGACGCACAGGCCGGGGATCCCGGTGCGCTCGAGCGTCCGCGCGACGGCCGGCGCGCCGTGCCCGTACGCGTCGGCCTTCAGCACGCCCCAGATCTGCGGCCGCTTCGCGCCGGTCAGCGCGCGCTCGAGGACCCGGAGGTTGTGCCGCAGGTGCGCGAGGTTCACCTCCGCGCGGGTCGGCCGCACCGCGTCCGCTGGCGCCGCCCGCCGCGGTCGCAGCACCCGCACGGGAGCGGCGCTCGAGCCGAGCCCTTCGAGGGGCGACGCCGTGCCGTTGCGATCGGAGGCCGTGCTGCTGAGCTCTGTGGGCGCGTGCGAAGCGGACATCGTGTACGCGGATAGCCCTACGCTCGATCGCGGGTCAAGATTCCAGGCCATCTTGGTGCGACAAGGTGAGGCATGTTCGCAGAGCGCTGCGCGTCCGGTCAGAAGCAGCCGCGCATGCACCGCGTGTACTTGCCGGAGCATCCCTTCTCGCAGCCGGCGGACTTGCAGCCCTGCAGGCACCCCTTCCAGCCTGTCTCGCACGCCGCGCTGCACTCCGCCCCCGGCGGCGCCGCGTCCTCTGCGGGCGCCGCGTCGGCGTCGCCAGCGTCCGCCTCGTCCGCGGGCGCGGCCACGTCGGCGGTCAGGAGCATGGGCGGGGGGGCGAGCGCGCTCGTCGGCTCGGGCACGGCGGGCGCCCGGCTGCTGGGCGGGCTCCACTCGCCCTCGTCGAAATCGCTGGCGTGGCTCAGCTGCCTCGCCCGGAGCGCCGCGTACTCGACGCGATCGCGCGTCTGGCCGAACGTGTAGAACTGGAGCCACTCGTCCCAGCACGCGCGCCGCAGCGTCGGTTTGACGTCGGCCAGCGAATCGAGCGCCATGCAGTGCTCGAAGCGCACGTCCCCCTCGTAGACCGCGTTGATGCTCGCGCCGCACGCGGTCACCGAGGCGGCTAGGCAGAGGAGGGTCCTGAACCGCACGAGCTACGAACACCGATAGCAGAAAAGGTCCGCCCCGGTGTGACCCCTGGCTCGCCGTCGCGGGCGCCGTGGGGCTCTCCGGGTCGAGGTGCTCTCCGGTTGAACTTTGCCCTGCGATGCCGTACCTTGCCGCCCCTTCGCACCGGCGGCGGCGGCACGACGCCTCCGCGCCGGGCGCCTCAACGGAGCCTGTCCATGTTCCTCATGCTGTCGAAAGGTCCTCGGAAGACCACGCGCTCCAAGTCGAAGCGCTATCGGTCCAAGCTGAAGGCGAAGAACCGCAACCGGCGGAACCGCATCTACCAGCGCGCCTGATGGCAGCAGCGAGCGCGAGCGGGTCTTCGGCCTCGCTCGCCGCGCTGTGGTTCGATCGTGGGGGCGCCCCTTGTCTTAGGGGCCGCCCTTTTTCAGCTCGGTCAGCACCAGCTTGGCGACCGCCTTCAGCGTGTCGAACACCCCGACGCCGGTGCGCGCGACCCCCTCGAAGTCGGGGACGTTGGTCGGGTTGAGCAGCGCCCGGAGCTCCTCGACGGTGCCGATCTCCGGCAGGTCCCGCTTGTTGTACTGGATGACGTACGGGATCTTGTCGAGCGAGTAGCCCTGCTCGGCCAGGTTCGTGCGGAGGTTCTCCACCGACTCCTGGTTCGCCTCGATGCGGCCGAGCTGCGAGTCCGCCACGAAGACCACGCCGTCGACGCCCTTCAGGATGAGCTTGCGGCTCGCGTCGTAGAAGACCTGCCCCGGCACCGTGTACAGGTGGAACCGCGTCTTGAAGCCGCGGATCTCGCCCAGCGCGAGCGGGAGGAAGTCGAAGAAGAGTGTCCGGTCGGTCTCCGTGGCGAGGGAGATCATCTTCCCCTTCGCGTCCGGGTTGGTGCGCTCATAGATGTACTGCAGGTTCGTCGTCTTGCCGCAGAGACCCGGGCCGTAATAGACGATCTTGCAGTTGATCTCGCGCGCCATGTAATTGATGAAGCTCATCGACCGCGCTCCTAGTCGTTGAAGAGGTTGTCGATGTCCTCGTCGGTGATCTCGGCGAACGGCGAGTCGGCGCCCGGCTCCTGCACCTTCTTGAGCAGCGCCTCGAAGATGTGGTTGAGCTCCTCGCTCGCCTTTCGCACCCGGAGCCTCACCAACCCGAGGCTCGACTTTGAGTCGAAGATCACCACGAGGATGACGCGGTTCCCGACCAGCTGGATGTGGATGTTCGCCTTCTCACCCTCGTGGAACTGAGTGGCGAACTCGTTCTCCTTGAGGAGCTTCGCCATCCCGCCCGTGGCGGCGATGTTCCCCGCCGTCAGCGAGGCGAGCGACGTGGTGTCGAGGTTGTCGACGTCTCCGCTCGCGGCGATCAGTTGCCCGTTCTTGTCAACGATGAAGACGACCTTCGCATTGGCGTCCTTGACGAGGCGATCCACCACGCTCTGGATCTGATTGAATTCCTCCTCGTACATCACCATCTGAGGGTTGACCATCGTTCCTCCGCCAGCGCTCTCGCGATGGGGCCCTGGGCATTGCGGGCTCTGTAGCCCTTGTCATCACCGGGCGCCGCACGTGCGGTCCCCGACCATCGTCATCCAACCGGCTGCCCGCTGTGCGGGTCTGCCTTACCACCGGTACCACGTTCACGGCGCCATGCTCGCTGCCTCGGGCTTGCATGGCCGGTTCGCGGCGCGCAGTGCGGCTGCTCCTCGACCGTGCGCCCGTACATCTTGGGACGTTTCTATCCGAAGCAGGTGCGGCGGAGCAAGGCGGCCCTTTCTGGAAGTTGGAGGATCGCGCCGCGGGGCCCCTCCGAGCGCTGCTCGAGCTCGACGGACGTCGCTCCCACCCCTGCCCCCGTCGACCTCGGAACCGGCGCTCTCCAGGCACCGGTTCCGCGGCTGCCCGCTGGGTGGGCTGCTCACCAAGCTATGGAATCAAAAGAGTTTTTGTTCATGGAGACCGCCGCCTGACCGACGGCGGGACCGCTGCTGCGCCCTCGCCCGGGCGCGCTGGTCGCGGGCGCGCCGTACAGCGCTCCTGTGTGCCGGGCAGAAGATTCGAAAAATTCCTGGGATCAGCGCGGGCGGCGCGGCGGGCTCATGAACGAGCTCCTCGGCGCGCGGGATCTCGGGATCGCCTCCTCCCGGCGCGCTTCGCCGGGTCGTGAGCGTCAGCGCTTGACCTGGGCCGCTGCAGCGCTCGCGCGGGCGAGGCTTGCGCTTGACCGATGGCTTCGGCCACGGGATAGCGCCGTGGATGCGCGACGTGCTCAGCCAGACCGAGCCCCGTGAGATCGAGCTCAACGCGGGGACGACGAGGAAGCGCTTCTCCTGCGCGCTCGCCGCGGGGGCGGCTGCCCTGGTGTGCGCCACGTCGATCGGCTCGCACGCTCGCGCGGAGCTCGGCGCGGTTCACCCCGAGGTGCTCGCCGCGCACGCGTCCGTCCGCGCGGCGAAGGGGCCGGAGGTCTACGGCGCGCTGCGCGAGCTCTGGCGCACGTGGGACCGCGCGGATCCGGCGCAGGTCGAGGAGGCGATCGCGTCGATCGCGGAGGGCGGCGCGACCAGCGCGCCTGCCCGCGTCTACGCCGAGCTCCTCTCGGCGTACGCGCGCAGGCGGCGAGGCGATCTCGACGGCGCGGTCACGAAGATCCAAAAGCTCGGGTTCATCGGTCGCTGGGCGACGATCGGCCCGTTCGACAACGAGAACAAGGGGGGCTTCGATCGCGCGTTCGGGCCCGAGGAAGAGCTCGATCAGCCGATCGCGGCGGGCAGGACGTACGACGGCAAGGCGCGGGCGGTCCGCTGGCGCGTGCCGCCCGAGGCGCCGCAATACGGGTGGTTCGATTTCGGCGATTTCATCCGTCCCGTGGAGAGCGTCTGCGGCTACGCGACGACGTTCGTCCGCGCGAAGGCAGGGACGCGCGCGCCTCGACCGATCTCGGTCTGGGTCGGCGCGGACGGCGCCTTCAAGCTGTTCTGGAACGGCGAGAAGGTCCTCGCCGATCCGGGGTACCGCGAGCTCGACATCGATCGGTTCGCCGCGCTGGTGTCGCTGAAGCCGGGCTACAACCGCCTGACGATCAAGGTCTGCGGCGGCGCGTCGGCGCCCAAGTTCGCGCTGCGCATCGGCGACGAGAAGGGGGCTCCGGATCTCGATCTGGAGGTGACCTCCGACATCGGGACGCAGGTGACGGCGCCTCAGGCGGGAGCGGGCGGCGAGCGGCGCACGGGCGACGCGCGGGCGCAGGCCGCAGGAACGACCTCGGGCGTGAAGCTCGCCGCGCGTGCGCCTGCCATCGAGGGGCCCATGCAGGCGTTCGAGCGCGCCGCGGGCGCGGCCCGGCCGTCGCCTGCCCTGCTGGAGGCGTTCGCGCGCTACCTCATGCTCACCGGCGGCGACGCCGAGGGCGAGCACAGGGCGCGCGATCTCGCGCGCCGATCCGCCGAGGCCGAGCCGAGCGTGCGCCGCTACCTGCTCGCGGGCCAGCTCTCCGAGGACAGGAACCAGCAGCGCGCGTGGATCGAGCGCGCCGCTGCGCTCGCGGGTCGTGGCCGCGAGGACGTCGACGTCCTGCTCTCCCAGGCGCGGCTCGCGCAGACGAGCCCGAACTGGCGGGAAGCGGCCCCGATCTACGAGCGCATCCTGGCCGCCGATCCCGATCACGTCATCGCCACCCTCGGGCTGGTCGACCTCTACGTGGAGGCGGGGTTGAAGCGCACCGCCCTCGCCACGCTGGAGCGAGCGCTGTCGCGCCAGCCGAGCAGCGTCTCGCTGCTCCGCGCGTCGGCGGCGCAGCTGCGCGCGCTCGGCCGCGACACGGAGGCCGCAGAGATGGAGGCGCGCTACGCGGCGCTGCGCTTCGACGACTCGAGCTTCCTGCACCAGCAGGTCGACCTCGCGGTGGCGCGCCGCGATCCTGCCGGCGCGGAGCGCTGGCTCGAGCGCTTCCTCCGCAGCGAGCCTGACTCCGTCTGGGCCCGCTCGGTCGCGGCGCGCACGTACCGGGCGCTCGGCCAGGGTGATCGCGCTCTCGCTGCCCACCAGCGCGCGCTCGCCATGGCGCCGGAGGACATCGGCACGCTGCGCGCGCTCTCGGATCTCTACGGCGAGGAGGGCAACCGGGAAGCGCAGCTCGAGATGCTGCAGCAGATCCTGGCGATCAGCCCTCAGGCGAAGGACGTGCGCGAATACATCGAGCACATCGAGCCGCCGAAGCCGCGCGCCGACGAGGCCTACGCCTGGGCGCCCGACCGCTTCCTCCCGATGCGGCGCGGCGCTGACCGGCAGTATCCCAAGCGCACGCTCCGCAGCCTGACGGTCACCACCGTCTTCCCGAACGGCCTCGCCAGCCGCTTCCGGCAGGTGGTCTTCCAGCCGCTCACGGACGAGGCCGCGGCGAGCGCCCGGCAGTATGCCTTCGAGTACCAGGCCGATCGCCAGACGGTGAGCCTCCGGGCCGCGAAGGTCTACCGCGCCGACGGCAAGGTCGACGGGGCGATCGAGAGCGGGGAGGCGGGCGCGAACAACCCGGCGCTCGCGATGTACACCTCGGCGCGCACGTTCTACGTCAGCTTCCCGCGGCTCAACGCCGGTGACGTCGTCGAGCTGCGCTACCGCATCGACGACGTCAGCCCTCGCAACGAGATCGCCGATCACTTCGGCGAGATCGAGTACCTCCAGGGGGATGAGCCGATCGCCAGCAGCGAGTACGTGCTGATCACGCCGAAGGCGAAGCCGTTCCACATCTTCGCGTCCCCGCTGCCCGGCCTCGTGCGCGAGACCAAGGAGGATGCCGAGCGGCGCATCTTCCGCTTCTCCGCCTCCTCGGTCCCGGCGGTCGCCCCCGAACCGGCGATGCCCGCGTGGTCCGAGATCCTCGCGCATGTCCACGTCTCGACGTTCAAGAGCTGGGACGAGGTCGGCTCCTGGTACTGGGGCCTCGCGCGGGAGCAGTTCGACGTCGACGACGAGGTGCGCAAGCGGGTGCGCGAGATCACGAAGGGCCTCAGCGACGATCTGAGCAAGGTCCGGGCGATCTACAAGTACGCGACCGAGACGCGCTACGTGGCGCTCGAGTTCGGCATCGAGGGCATCCGCCCGAGGAGGTGCGCTCAGACGCTCGCTCGCGGCTGGGGTGACTGCAAGGACAAGGCGACGCTGATCGTCACGATGCTCCGCGAGATCGGCATCCCGGCGACGATCGTGCTCGTGCGCACCCGCATGCGCGGCGGCATCGAGCCGGAGCCCGCGAGCCTCGCTCCGTTCGACCACGCGATCGCGTATGTGCCTTCGCTCGACCTCTACCTCGACGGGACGGCGGAGCACTCCGGCTCGACCGAGCTGCCGATCATGGATCGCGGCGCGATGGCGCTTCAGGTCAACGAGGGGAAGCCGAAGCTCGTCCGCCTCCCGGAGCCCCCGCCGGACGCTTCCGTCGTGAACCGGACCGTCGACATCGCGCTAGGCGCCGACGGGTCCGCCCAGCTCGGGGTCGACGCCCAGGTGGCCGGCGCGTTCGCGCCGGAGTGGCGGACGCGCTACATGGCCGAGGGGACGCGCCGCGATCGGGCAGGTAGGGATCTCGCCGCGGACTTCGGGACGGTCGAGCTGGCTCCCGGCAAGGCGGGGGTCGAGGTGAACGATCTCGAGGACATCGAGCAACCGGTGAAGCTGCGGGCGAGGGGAAAGGCCGTCGCGCTCGCTCGCCGGGAGGGCGACAGCCTGTCGATCCCGGCCGTTCCCGCCCAGCGCCTCGCCACCGAGTTCGCCTCCCTCTCGGTCCGCACCCGCGACGTGATCGTCCCTGCGCTCACCACGCGGCGGGAGGAGTGGTCGATCCGCCTCCCCGCCGGGTGGCGCGTCACCAGGGCGCCGCTGCCCCAGGATGTGGACACCCCCTTCGGCAAGTTCTCCATCTCGGTCGAGCAATCCGCGGGGAAGATCGTCGTCCGCAGCCAGATTTCCCTCACGAAGTCCAGGATCAAGCCGTCCGAGTACATGGAGTTCAGGACGTTCTGCGAGACCGCGGATCGCGCGTTCGGCCAGCGGGTCGTGCTCGGCAAGTGAGCGACCGCCCGAGCCGCGGCCCTGGCAGCTCGTCGACCGGCCCCCAGCCCTGGCTGGGCCTTGACAATCTTGCGGCAGGTCGCCATAAAGCGCCCCCTCTACGCATCCCTGCGGCACAGAACAGCCTCTCCGGTGGTTCGGAGGGGTGGCCGCTGGGAGCGGTAGGCACTCGGATCGAGGGCGTCATGCCGAAGATGAAGACGAACCGCGCCGCGGCTAAGCGGTTCAAGGTGACCGGCTCTGGCCGGATTCGCCGCAGCAAGAGCGGGCTCAACCACTGCATGCAGGAGAAGAGCAAGAAGCGCCTGCGTCGTCTCCGCAAGAACGACATGGTCGATTCGGCGATGGAGAAGCGCGTCAAGCTGCTTCTTCCCTACGGCTGACCCTGGATTCAGTGAGGTAGAGCTCCGATGCCGCGCGTAAAAAGAGGGTTCAAGGCTCGTCGCCGTCGCAACCGCGTCCTCAATCAGACCGAGGGCTACTTCCTCGGCCGGAAGAACCGCTTCCGCCAGGCGGTCGAGGTCCTGCGCCACGCCTGGGAGTACGGCTACATCAGCCGCAAGCTCAAGAAGCGGGATTTCCGCCGTCTCTGGATCACCCGGATCAATGCCGCCGCGCGCCTGAACGGCACGACCTACTCCCGCCTCGTCAGCGGGCTCAAGAAGGCAGGCATTACGCTCGATCGGAAGATCCTGTCGGAGATCGCGATCCACGATCCCGCGTCGTTCGGGGCTGTGGCGAAGCTCGCCGCGCCTTCGCCGGCGAAGTGACGGCCCTGGGCGGCCTGCGCGCTCGTCCGGTCGCGCCTTCGTGAGCCTTCGAGCCTGCTAGACCGCCCTGCTCGGGCGCTGTTGTTGAAATTGTAGTATTCTTCACAATGGCTTGACGTGTGGGGGCATGCCACCATGCCCCCACGCCATGAGCTTGAATGTCCAAGCTCATCGTCGTGGCGGGATTGCTGACCCGTCTCCGGCATGAGCAGGCTCGTTGTTCTGCTCGGTGAGGCTAACCGGTACCAAACGGATGCACAGTGTGCACATCCTGCACGCTGACTACGCATCTTTGGTGGCACCCTATGACCCTGCTGCCAGGGTGAGCCCGGACCCAGCTCCCAACTTTTTCTCCGTTTCGCCGCCGGACGTCGCATTTCCTACGCGCCCTTCGCACATTGAAGGCCTGATGAGCCTAGGGCCGTTCCTGGCCCTCATTCCCGGGGGCGAATGTAGGCACGAATTCCGCTGAACCTGGTCTGGTGCCTGGAAATGCTAACTTTCCAGGGAATCTGTCGCGAAAAATAACCTTCTCCGCCCTCGGCCGTCGGGTGAGGGCTCGACATTGCCATCGGGAGGCCCAGGTTCAGGAAACATCGAAGCTCACTGAGAGAACGGCCTTAGCGGCCGCGTCCGGCGCTCCTAAGTGCCGGAAAGGACAGCGCATTCCTTGCCGTTGCCGCGGCGGCGGACCCACCAAGCCGGCGGGGAGGCCGATGAGCTCAAGGTGTCCCAAGGAGACAGGTTGCCGATGTTGTTGCGTCCCCAAAAGCGTACCCAGCCATGCAGTTCGGCTCGGTCGCAGCGAAATGTTTCGCTCGACACGACACGGACGGCGCCTTCCACTCTACATACCGCACCCAGGTCGAGCCCTCAAACGGGAGAACACGGAACGCACGCCAAAAAAGGCACTGTTCTTGCTTCTGGAGCTGGGCTGCCATCGGGAGCTGGCCCGAAAGCATCACTCTGCAAGAGCAGGCCTGCCTCAGGCGGGAAGAGTTCGACCGGAATCAAAAGAAAGCACCAGCGGTTGCCAGTTTCAACAGGGGCTCCTTCGGTCAGCTCCTGCTCCCTGTTTGGCACGAAATCGTCTCGCCTGCCCTCAAAAGGTGGCGGGGCATTTCAATCTCGCAAGGTCAGCCGTTTAGAAGTGAACGCCGACACAAAGACCAAGATGAGCACGTCGACCGCCCGCCGTCCAGAAACTGCGCGGAGAAACGCCAAGTCCTCTGCTGTAGGTACCTCTGCGCGGCTCGCGGCATCCAAGAGCTCGCAGGGAGCCGAGACCGCATCGGCTCCCCGGCGGGCGGCATCGCAGACCACCGATCCGGGGGTCTCCGAGGTCGAAGAATTTGGGGACAGCCAGTCGCCGCGCTCGCACTTTCAAGGAGCTACCACCGTGGAGGGAGCCGCCATGAGGTCGACCAAGAGCAACGCCACTGTAGTGAAGGGCGACCCGCTCGCTCAGGGTGGGACGGCCACGCCGGAAATCGCGGCGCTCAGCCTTCTGGAAGACGACCAGACGGAGGAGACCGTCGTGCGACCCCGCCCGGCGGAGATCCTCGACGAGGATCGGGCGGCTGACTTCATGGACCTGGACCTCGGGCCCCTCGATCGGCTGCCTCAGCCCGAGCGGGCGAGGAACCAGGATCGGGAGCTGAAGGATGTCGAGGACGGCGGCGGCGACTCGATGCTCGCCCGCTACTTCCGCGACATGGCGCTGCATCCCGTCATGGGGCCCGACGAGGAGCTCGACACCGCGCGCGCGGTCGAGCGCACCGAGGTGGACCACTGGGTGGCCCTCCTCTCGTACCTGCCTGCGGCCGAGTACATCCTCACGGCGCTCGAGGAGGATGTCGCCAAGGCAGGCGAGGATGAGGTGAAGGCTCCGCAGATCGCGGAGATGCAGAAGCTCGTCCGCCTGGCGAAGAAGCAGAAGGGGAAGCTCCTGCCCGAGCAGGAGAAGCCGTGGACCCAGCTCTCCGAGGAGCTCGCTGCCGCCGTCCGGCTGCCGGACTCGGATCGCCTCTGGATGGCGCGCGCCTTCAACATCGCGCGCGATCTCGTGCGCGAGCCCGACTTCGAGGACGACGTGAGCGACCCCGAGGAGACGCGTCCCACGCGGCCGAGGCTCCCGATGTCCAGCTCCTACCGCCGGTACCTCGATCGGGTGGAGCGAACCTTCCAGGCGCAGCACGACGCGAAGAACCGCTTCGTGAAGGCCAACCTGCGGCTCGTCGTATCGATCGCGCGCCGGTACAACCGCGGGCGTCTGCCGCTCATCGACCTGATCCAGGAGGGCAACATCGGCCTGATGAAGGCGGTCGAGCGCTTCGACCACAGCCGCGGCTACCGCTTCTCGACGTACGCGTCCTGGTGGATCCGGCATGCGATCAGCCGCGCCCTGGCCGACAAGGGCCGCGCCGTCCGCATCCCGGTCCACATGCTCGACACGTACAACCGCGTGGCGCGGGCGACGCAGGCGATCATCGCGCGCACGGGGCACGAGCCGACGATCGAGGAGCTCGAGAAGGAGACGGGCGTTCCGCGCGAGAAGCTCGACAAGGTGAAGGACTTCTACGCGGAGACGCCGTTCTCCCTCGACCGCCCGGTCGGCGACGAGGACGGGCGGAAGTTCATCGACTTCCTCCAGGAGGAGAACGCGCTGTCGCCGTTCGACCACCTGGCGAACAGGAAGTGGAGCGACGAGGTCCGGCGGCTGCTGACCACCCTCACGCCGATCGAGTCGCGGATCATCCGCTGGCGCTTCGGTCTCGACGACGAGGATGAGCTGACGCTCAAGGAGATCGGCGACAAGTACAACCTGTCGCGCGAGCGCATCCGCCAGCTCCAGGAGCAGGCGCTCGGCAAGATCCGGAAGCAGATGCGCGACTACTGAGCGACGAGCTCAGCAGGCGCGATGATGCGGCCGCGCGGCGTTACGCTGCGCGGCCGCGCTGCTCGAGCGGCCGGATCGCGCTCGTGCGCGGGCGCGCGCAGAGGTGAGCAGCGCTCGGGAGCTCGTCCGGCCGCGCCCCACCGACGGCGAGCGCCCGCGCCCTCAGGGCGTGCGCGCGCCCTGCCAGAGCTCGTCGGCGAGCGCTCCGACGAAGTTGTCGATGGCCCTCCGCACCGGCTCGATCTTCCCCGGGACGTCCGCGGCCAGGACGGCGAAGGCGATCGGAGAGCGGCCGGGCGGCGGGAGGATGTAGCCGGAGAGGGCCACCACCGAGGCGAGCGTCCCGGTCTTGGCGCGGATGGCGCGCTCCCTCGACCACCTGCGAAAGCGACCGCGCAAGGTTCCGTCCACGCCGCCGATCGCGAGCTGCGCCGTGAAGTCCGCGCCGAGCGCCGGATCGAGGAAGGCGGCGCGGAGCAGCCGGACGATGGCCTCCGGCGACGCACGGGCCGCGTCGAACAAGCCGGAGCCGTTCCGCAGGACGACGCCCTCGCCGAAGGCGTCGAGCTCGCCGAGGGTCTCGCCGACCAGCTCCGCCGCGGCTTCGGCCGTGCCGGGGCGCCCGCGCTTCTCTGCGGCGAGCGTCTTGAAGATCGTCTCGGCGTAGAAGTTGTCGCTGTCCTTCCCGAGGGCGGCGAGGAGCTCGCCGAGAGGCGCCGAGCGGTGAGCCACGACGAGCCGCTTCTGGCGCTCGCCCCCGAGCCGCACCTCACCGGAGACCTCGACGCCCACCTCCTGCAGCATCTCCTTGAGCGCGTACGCCACGACGAGGCGCGGATCATCGACGCGCCTCGCCAGGCTCACCGCGCGGCCGTCCTCCGGGACGTGCCCGCTGAGGTGCGCGACCAGGCGCTGTCCGCTCGGCTCGAGACGTACGCCGATCTTCTCTGGCGTGTCGCGCTTCGCGGTGGTCACGGCGCCGCGGAGCACCGCGAAGCCCGGGGGATCGATCGCGACCGTGGCGGGCTGGCCGGCCTTGGAGGGGCGCACCGTGATGAGCAGGGCGTTCGCGTTCAGCGAGGCCGCCGCGACGGGCGCGCGGAAAGCCGCCCACTCCTCCGGCTGCTGCTCGAAGGCCGGAGGTACGAAGCGCGCGTCGAAGTAGCCCTGGTCGATCGCGATCGCCGCGACCTTCCGGACGCCGGCCGCGCGCAGATCGCGCGCCATTTCCCAGAGATCGCGGGTCCTGAGCGACGGATCGCCCGAACCTCGGAGCACGAGCTCGGCGACGCTTCCGTTCGACACCTCCCCGTAGAGGCCGGTCAGGTAGCGGTAGCCCGGGCCGAGCAGGCGCAGCGCAGCGGCTGCGGTGAAGAGCTTCGCGTTGGACGCAGGGTTGTATAGGCCGTGCTCATCGAAGGCGGCGAGGGTCGCGCCGCTCGCGATGTCGAGCGCGAGCACGCCGACCCGCCCGCCCGCGCGGCGCACGTCGTCGACGAGCTTCTCGGCCTGCTCTCGCGCGCGGCCAGGGTCGAATTTTCGAGGTCCGGGCGCGCCGAGGGTCGAGCGGGGTGCGCTCGGGTCCCCGGGGACGTCGTGCGTGGGCTTCGCGGTGCGGGTCGTGCGCTCCGCGGTACCTCCGCCGCCGTCGAGCGGTTGCGAGCCGCCCGGGCGGGCGAGGATCGACGAGAGCACGAGCGCGACCACGGCGACGACGCGGCGGGGATGTCGAGGCATGACGGCTCTCCGGCTCTACAATGTCTCCGCCGCGGGCGCCTCCTCCGGCTGACCGCTCGGCGCGGGCCTGGCGATGCTCCTCGGGGTTGTCCTTGCAAAGGAGAGCTTGCTAGGGTGCGCGCAGGCACTCCTTCACGCTCTGTTCGAAGGGAGGACACCGTGTCCCAGCAGCATTCGACCCGCGCGCTCTTGCCGCTCATCCTCTTCGCGGCGGCGGCATGCTCCGGCGCCAAGCCCAAGCAGGCAGGGGAAGACTACAACTTCGATCAGGCATACACCGGCGAGGCCGCACCGGCCGAGACGGGCAGCTCCGACGCCTCCGAGACGAGCACGCCATCGGACAGCGGCGGCGGACTCAACGCCGATCAGAAGAAGCAGATGGAGATCGCGCTGCGGCGCGGAGGCGACAAGGCGGCGAACTGCGCCGAGGTCGTGCCCAACGCGCCGACCGGCGAGGGCGAGGTCAAGGTCGTGTTCGACGGCCAGAAGGGGCGCGTGACCGACGTGCTCGTCGGACCGCCGTTCGCAGGCACGCCCGCCGAAGCCTGCGTCAAGCGCGCCTTCGTAGGGGAGATCGTGCTGCCGTTCGAGGGCGAGCCGCTCGAGGTCCCCTACACCGTGAAGCTGCCGTCGAAGAAGTCCGGCTCCGCGTCGTCCAGCACGAAGGCTCCATGAAGAGCGCCGCCCTCGCCGTCGCCGCTGCGCTCGCGCTATCCGCCGCTTCCGCTGGAGCGGAGGAGCCACCGGCGCCTCCGCGCTACCCGCCGTCGTCGGCGCGCGCGAAGGTCATCGTCGGCGGGGTGGCCGTGACGGCGCTCTCTTACGGCGCGGCGTTCCTGGCCGCGACCTCGTGGCCTGAGGTGCCTGGATCGAGCGAGCTGAAGATCCCGATCGCGGGTCCGTGGATGGCGCTCGCCAAGAACGGCTGCGCCGCGGACGATCCGGATTGCGGAGCGAAGCTGTACCTGCGCGGGGCGCTCACCGTCGTCGGCGGGCTCGCGCAGCTCGCTGGCCTCGGCCTCGTCGCCGAGGGCATCTTCATGACCACGGAGGCGCGCCCGGCGCAGCCTGCGGTGCCTGCGGCGCTCACGGTGCGGCCGGCCCCGGTGATCACCGCGACCGGCATGGGCGTCGGCGTCGTCGGCACGTTCTGATCCGCCGAGGATCACGCACGACCATGCGCGGGCGCGCTCACCGGCGGCGCCACGGCAACGGGGCAGGGCCGCGGACCGGCCTGCCGCTCAGCCGTCCGATGCGCTCGATCATCAGCTCCACGCTGGCTCCGTACGGCACGGGACGGCCGGCGCTCCCGCCGACGACCCGGCCTGCGCCGACCACGTCGCCTGCGCGCAGCTCGATGTGGTTGCTGATGTACGCGACGGACTCGGTCAGCGAGAAGGCCCACTCGCCGACGCGAGAGCAGGGGCGCGCGTCGGCGTCGACGCGGGCCTGGGTTCGCAGCGCGTCGACCGGGCCGAGCTCGTCGGGCGTGACGAGCACCGGACCGAGCTGCGTCGCGAAATCCCTCGCTTCTGACGGCGGCAGCCCGCGCGCCAGCGAGCGCGCCTCCAGCCCGCGCGCGGTCCAGTCGTTCAGCACGGTGTAGCCGGCGATCGCGCGCTCCGCTTCCTCCGGCGTGGCGCGCCGCAGATCCTCGAAGAGGAGCGCTGCGAGGTTCAGCTCGTAGTCGGGCTCGTCCTCGAGCGCGGGGAAGGGGATCGCCGCATCATGGCCGAGCAGCCCGCGGCTGTTGCCGAACCGGTACCAGGGGCGCTCGGCGCCGGGCGCGTAAGGTCCGAGCTGGATGTACGCGGCGCGATCGGCGGCGCAGGGAGGCAGCCAGAGGACGGTGGCCGGATGCAGCTGCGTCGACGAGGGGCGATCTCCGCTGAGGAGCCGGTCGTCCAGCGCGTGGAGACCGGCACAGCGGAGCGCCACCACGCGCGTGTGAAAGTCGGACACGCCGTGGAGGTCGGCGAGCTTCGTCCCGAAGTGGCGCTCGAGCTCCGCGACGTCGTAGAGCGCGCCGTCCCGCTCCAGCGCGACGATCGGGGTGGACGTCGCGAGCTGGAGCACGTGGGCGATTCTCATGGCGCGGCCAGGTCGCGGAGAGCCGGCGGAGCGTACCATCCAGGTCCGCCGAAGCCTCGGGCCGATGGGGCCCCTGCGCCCGCGGCCGCGGTTGGGCCCGATCCCGAGGGGGTCCAGGCCCTTCTTGGGAGATCGGATTGCCCTTTGCATTGACGCGCTGGGAGAGCGGCCTAGAATGCCGGCGGATTCAGAGCGGCATCACGTCGCGCAGGCTTGCCTCGAGCCCACCGGTTGCAGACGGGCTCGCACGGCAGGTCAGGTTCTGTTGCCGGCGCGGGATTCCCTCTCGCAGGGTTTCCTCCGGCTTCGGTCCTGTTGACGGGGCCGTGCGGCTTGTAAGCCGGGCAAGGTATTTGCCGTGGACAGCCGAACCTCGGCCGCGCTCACCTTTGAGCGCCGATCGAGGAACTGGTTACAGGCGCGCACACGGCGCAGCGGAGCGATGGGTCATGAGCAAGCGGACCAAATTCGTCTTCGTCACAGGCGGAGTCGTATCGTCGATCGGCAAGGGACTGGCGGCGGCCTCGATCGGGGCGCTGATGGAGTCCCGTGGGTTGAAGGTCACCCACCTCAAGCTGGACCCGTACATCAATGTCGATCCCGGCACGATGTCGCCCTACCAGCACGGCGAGGTCTTCGTCACGGACGACGGCGCCGAGACCGACCTGGATCTGGGGCACTACGAGCGCTTCACGCTCGCCCGGATGACGAGGCAGAACAACTTCACCACGGGCCGCGTCTATGAGGCGGTCATCTCGAAAGAGCGCCGTGGCGAGTACCTCGGGGCGACGGTGCAGGTGATCCCGCACGTCACGGACGAGATCAAGCTGCGCATCCGCTCCGCCGCGGACGGGGCCGACGTGGCGATCGTGGAGGTCGGCGGCACCGTGGGCGACATCGAGTCGCTCCCGTTCATCGAGGCGATCCGCCAGCTCAAGGTGGAGTCGGGCGCGCAGAACGCCATCTCGGTGCACGTCACGCTCGTGCCGTTCATCGCGACGGCGGGCGAGCTGAAGACGAAGCCCACCCAGCACTCGGTCAAGGAGATGCGCGAGATCGGCATCCAGCCGGACATCCTGCTCTGTCGCTGTGATCGGCCGCTCCCGCGGAGCATGAAGGAGAAGATCTCCCTCTTCTCGAACGTCGCCGTCGATTGCGTGATCGCGGCCGTCGACGTCGACTGCATCTACGAGCTCCCGCTGGTCCTCCACGCCGAGGGGATCGACGAGAAGATCACGGAGCTGCTCAACATCTGGGCGAGGCAGCCGGACCTGTCCGCCTGGCAGCGCATCGTCGAGCGGTTCAAGAAGCCGTCTCGCGGCATCGTGAAGATCGGCGTCGTCGGCAAGTACGTGCACCTGCGCGACTCCTACAAGTCGCTCCACGAGGCGCTCGTCCACGGCGGGCTCCACAACGACGTGCGGGTCGAGCTCGAGTACATCGACTCCGAGCAGATCGAGGCGCGCGGCGCGCCCGAGCTGCTGTCGAACCTCGACGCGATCCTCGTGCCCGGCGGCTTCGGAGATCGCGGGACCGAGGGGAAGATCGAGGCCATCCGGTACGCCCGCGAGGAGAAAATCCCGTTCTTCGGGATCTGCCTCGGCATGCAGCTCGCGGTCGTCGAGTTCGCGCGGCACGTCTGCGGCATGGCGGGAGCGAACTCCGTGGAGTTCGATCGCAACGCCCCCTACCCGGTGATCGATCTCATGCCCGACCAGAAGGGGGTCGTCGAGAAGGGCGGGACGATGCGCCTCGGCGCGTACCCGTGCGTGCTGGACAAGGGCTCGGTCGCCGCGGAGGCGTACGGGCAGACGAACATCAGCGAGCGGCACCGGCACCGGTACGAGGTGGCCAACAAGTACCGCGATGCGATGGCGCAGAGAGGGCTCGTGCTCTCCGGCATGTCGCCAGATCAGCGGCTCGTCGAGATGATCGAGCTGCGCGAGCACCCGTACTTCGTGGGCTGTCAGTTCCACCCCGAGTTCAAGAGCCGCCCTCACAGCGCGCACCCGCTCTTCGCGCGGTTCGTCCGCGCCGGCCTGGAGCGCCAGCGCGAGCGCAGCAAGGCCGAGAAGCCGAAGCCCGGCGACGCCGCCGCCGCTCACAGCCAGCAGGCTGCCTCGTCCGTGAATTAGCGTTTCACGCCGGAGATCCGCGACGGCTCTCCGGCTAGCGCTTCCGCGGCGCCATTCGGGGGGCTAGCTGGCTCTCGTCGTCGAGCGACTGCCACGATCGCCTGCAGGCGAAAGGCCGACCAGCAGCCTCCGCCCGCGAGAGGTTCGATGCCGAGCGATGCGGGGGATCAGACGTCGCCGAGGCTCGGTCGGCCCAGAGGCGGGGCCTCGAGCGGCGCGGCCGGCGCGGCCTGAGGGGCGAGGAGCGGTGAACGCTCGCCGACCTCCTTGATCAGGTTCCGCTGGAGCACGTGCGCCGGCGCCGTCCTGAGGTCCCAGATCAGGCCGAGCTTCTCCATCCCGCGCAGGATGTAGAAGCTGACGTCGATCTCCCACCAGAAGAAGCCCTGGTTCGCGCTGCTCATGTAGTGGTGGTGGTTGTTGTGCCACCCCTCGCCGAGCGTGATCAGCGCGAGCCAGAAGTTGTTGCGGCTCGTGTCGGTGGTCGCGTAGCGCCGCGAGCCGAACACGTGCGCGAGGGAGTTGATCGTGAACGTGCCGTGCATGAGCGCGCACGTCGACACGACGTAGCCCCACAGGAACGCGTCGTAACCGCCCAACGCGAAGAGCAGCGCGATCATGCCGAGCGGACCGACCACGTGGTAGCGATCCAGCCAGCGGAGCTCAGGGAAGCCCGCAAAGTCAGGGATCCGCTTCAGGTCGAGCTCCTCGTGCTCGCGGCCGAGCCACCAGCCGATGTGCGCGTACCAGAACCCCTTGCGGAGCGGGCTGTGGACGTCGCGCTCCGTGTCCGAGTACTTGTGATGGACGCGGTGCGTACCCCCCCACCACAGCGGGCCCTTCTGCGTCGCCGTGGTCCCGAGCAGCGCGAGCAGGAACTGGAGGGCGCGGCTCGTCTTGTAGCTCCGGTGTGAGAAGTACCGGTGGTAGACCGCCGTGATCGCGAACATCCGGATGAAGTACGTGGCCGCGGCGAGCGCCACGAGCTTCCACGTGGCGCCTCGGACGATGGCGACCACGGTGCCCACGTGGATCGCAACGATCCCCACCACGTTGAAGACCTGACCGAGGCCTGGGCCAGGCTTCGGTACGACGACTCGTGTAGGGCTCGAGGCAGGGGATTGCGTCATGGTTTCCAAGGTGGATGGAGCATCGAGCATGCCCGTCACTGGGGTTCACGACGCCGGTCATGATTCCGTCACGCAACGCAGCGCCCGGCACCCGACGGATCCGGGCGCACGTCGCCGACGAGCGCGCGGCCTCAGGGGCGCAGGCTCAGGACGTCGATGACCGGCCCGGCCGAGATCCGGATCTCGCTCGCCCGGAGGGGATCTCCGTCGAGGATGTAGGGGCCGTCGCCGGGCGGCGCGCCGGGCGCGGCGTCGAACCGGACCGTGAATTCGCGGACGAGATCGTCGAAGTGATCCCGACCGCCGATCCGCCGGCCCGCAAGGACGAGCGGGGCGCGCGGGCCCAGCTCCCGGGGAGGCAGGGCGCTGGCGACGAGGTGCGGGCGCTCGAGATCCTCACCGGCCCGGTAGGTGACCCGCATGTGAATGCCGAGATCGCGCACCACCGATGAGCAGATGAGCGACCAGGCGCGTGGGGCGAGCCGCCGCCCCTCCACGTCGATCGTGCAGGGCAGCGGATCGAGCACGCGCCGCGCATAGGCGCCGCCGTAGAACGACTCGAGGAACACCCGCGACACGATGCGAGCAGCGGCGCCGTACCCGTCCCCTCCGCGCTCGTAATAGACATCGAAGAAGCTGGCCACGAGCCCGGTGCCGAAGATGAAGCCGATGCGCTCCTCGACGCCGCCGCGCGTGGTCGCTCGCGCGCGCAAGGTGGGCCGACGGACGGCTCCAGGGATGGCGGCGCCCCCGCGGAGGCCGCGGGCTCCGTGGAGGATCCGCTGCAGGAGCACGGCCGGATCGCCCGCCATGCCCCAGTTGCGCGCGACGGTCGCCACGGTGCCTCCGGGCAGAAGGACAAGGGGCGGCAAGGAGCTCTCGCCGAAGGCGCGGGCGAGCGCCGTGACCCCCGCCATGAAGCTGCCGTCGCCGCCGGAGAGCGCGACGAGATCCGTGCCCCGCCGGGCGATCCGATCGCAGGCCTCGGCGAGCTCCGCGATGTTCGAGGTCGGGTGGAGCTCCGCCGCGCCGGCGCAGGCGGCCGACATGCGATCGAGGAGCGAGGGCCTCGCCCGGTACCGGCGCGCTGTGGTGTTGACGATGACGTCGATACGCATGGTGCCGGGACGTGACCGCCGTATAGAACGGATTCCCCGGGTGGTCGAGCCGAAGGGGCTTCGAGCGCGAACTTCGGCGCGGTAAGAGTCGCCTCATGCAGCGCGCGCTCTCCGTGTCGATCCTCGCCGGGCTCCTCTCGCTCTCGGCCGTCATCGGGTGCGCGAGCTCGGCCTCGATGCGCGCGGCCGAGGCGGGGAGGTTCGACGAGCTGCGCCGCGCGCTCCACGACGAGCTGCGCCGCGGCGCGCTGGACAGCGACGACGCCCGAGCGATCGCCCGCGCGGTCGCCGAGGGAGAGATCGCGCGCGCGACGCCGCCGTCGGGGGTCGACCTCCTTCGCGAGATCCGGACCTGCGCGCGCCCGCTGGAGGACGCGCTCGCCGAGCGCGCCGCGGGCTCGGACGCGGTCGCGACAGCCGCGGCGATGATCCTCCTCGAGGCAGGGCTCACCGAGCCAGAGCGCGCGAAGCGGTACGCGAACGACGCGGCGGCGGGGAGGTCGCCTGGCAAGAACGTGGCGCTCCGCGCGCTGGAGGCGCGGGCCCTCGTCGGAGCCGAGGACGGCCCGGTGCGCCGCGCGCGCATGCTCGACGGAGATCAGGAGGTGCGCGTCGCGGCGCTTCGCGCCGCGATCACGGCGGCGGACCCGAGCGACCGGGGCGCGCTGCTCGAAGCGGCGCGGCTCGATCCGTTCCCGCTCGCGCGGACGCTCGCGATCCGCGCCGCCGGCGCGCTCGGCGGTCGAGAGGTCGCGCTGGCCCTGCGGGACATCTGGACCCTCTCGGATGAACCTGGGCGCGAGGCGATCGCCGAGGCGTGGGCGGCGCCGCGCGCGATCGACGCCGGCGGGCGCGCGCAGCTCGTCTGGGCGATCTCCACCCAGCGCGGCGCGCCCGCGATCGCCGCGGCGCGCGCGCTGGTGCGCGCCGGCGGCGATGGCGCGGGGGAAGCGGTCTCCGTGCTCGTCGGCGCCATCCGCACCAGTCAGAGCAGGGATCGCGTCTACGCCATCCTCTCGGCGCCGCTCGAGGACTCCGACGTGCGAGCCGCGCTCCTCGAGGCGAAGGACGATCCGGACGACGCCGTGGCGTTCGCCGTCCACGCCCGCTACGTCGACGCTCCGCCGCGCGCCGTTGCAGCGCGCGAGCGCGCCGCGGCGATCGCGTGGCTGACGAAGCTCGCCTCGGGGACGTCGACGCGCGCGGTGCTCGCGCGGGGCGTCCTCGCCCGCGCGGGCGTCAGGTCCGTCGTGCCGCTCCTAGAGCGCGATCTCCAGTCCCGAGAGATCCCGGTGCGCGAGGCGGCGGGCGTCGGCCTGGTCGAGCTCGGCGAGATCCCGCGCGCCGCCTTGGTCCTCGCCGACGCCGAGCCCCGGGTCAGGATCTCGGTGGCCTGCGCGATCCTCGGCGCGTCGTGATCGCCGCCGGTGCCCGGCCCGACCTGCGTCCGGCGGCTCAGAACCTCGAGACGAGCTCGAGCCGCGCGCCCTGAAAGGGCGGGAAGAACCGGCATACCCCGGAGACGCAACGCAGGCCCCCGCGCCGCTGGCCGACGAAGAGCTGCACCGTGTCGACGACCTGGTCGAGCACGGTCTCCCTCGACCCGGCTTTCCACTGAAGCCCCCCGCTGAAGTAATGGCAGAGCTCGCTACCCTTGCCGGGCTCACACCCGGGCACGTTCGTGTACTCGTAGCCGAAAATCGCAGCGAGGTGGGGCGACCACTGGAGCGCGACGTAGTTGTCCCCTTCGATCCAGGACGATTCGAAATTCTCTGGCCTGTAACGGCGGCGGCTGTTGCCCTGCGCCTGAAGGGAGAACGCGCCGGTGAGGTGCTTCACGATGTCGTACCGGACGTAGCCTTCGCTGTAGAAGACGTCGCCGGTGTCGGCCGCATCGGATTGCCGAACTCCAGCCCAGGCGCGCACGTGCGAGCGGCGGCCGTCGAAGTCGATCTCGGTGCCTGCCGCGGTATCCCAGGTATCGGTCCTGTATGGATCCGCCGTGTTGCAGTCGCTGTTCTCCTGGCGCTCGGAGAAGCTCACATAGCGACCGAGCCAGGCGTAGATGGCCGCGCTCCGGTTGAAGCGGTAGTCGACGCGGGCGCGGCCGCCGGTCACGCAGACATTGGGGGCCCCGATCGGCTCGACGTAGATGGGCTCCGCCGTCGGAAGCTGGTTGTACGCCACGCCTTCGAACTCCGGCGCATTGAACCCCGGGTTCGAGAGCGCGGAGACGTCGATGTTGGCCGACAGGGGAAAGAACCGCCGGTAGTGCTTCCCTTCGAGGGAGACGGCGAGCGGACCGCCGCGTCCGTTGGCCGCCAGATAGACCGCGTAGCCGGACAGATCCCTTTCCGGCACGTTGTCGCGGCCGAGGTGGCCGCTGCGGAGCTGCTGGCCGGCCACCTCGACGTAGACGTCCCCGCGCTCTGCGATGGACGGGATGCTCACCGAGCCGCTGAAGGTGCGGATCGTGTTGCGCCGCCGCTCGGGGGAGTTGCTGACGAACTCCGGGAACTCACCGGCGCACAGGCGCTGGGCGTCGCGCTCCTCGTCGCTCCCGCCGACCTGGGCGATGCATCGGTTGAACTCCTCGGTGTACGACTTGCGCAGCAGCAGCGCGCCGTTCGCTGCGAGCTCGACGCCCTTCACGCCCGCTTCGAGGCGCCCGCCGAGCACGGTGTCCTCCAGGTAGTTCGGCCGCGCCCCCTCGATCACCTCGCGAGACTGGTGGTTTTGGTCGGTCTCACGCGTGACCAGGTCGCTTGCGCCAGGGAAGCCGAAGAAGAGCGGCGACCCGTCCCCGTGGAGGCGCCTGCCGCTCGCATCGTCCACGCGCAAGGGGTTCATCTGCCCGGCGAAGGCGGTGGCCTCCAGCCTGAACAGCTGGAAGTCCTTGTCGAGCACGAGCCTGCCGCCCCTCACGGTCGTGTCGATGGCCAGCTCGTCCATCTTCCGCACGCTGAAGACGAGCCCGCGCCCGAGCTGCGCGTAGAAGTCGCCGACCGTGGCCTCGATGCCCGGCTGCGTGTAGGTGAGCCAGAGCTTCGCCGGGTAGACCGTCGTCAAATACCGGGAGTGGAGCTCCCGCGCGGCGTCGTCCAGCTCGAACGAGACCTCTTCGTTCAGGACCTTCCGCTGCAGATCGATGTCGGTCGCCGAGGGCCTGGCCACGTAGAAAGAGCCGTTGAGCCGCATCCCGAGCTGCAGGCGCCACCAGTTGAGCTGGGCGTCCAGCCGATCGAGGATCTCTCCGTAGTTGTCGTCGAGGTAGCGCGAGGGGTAGCGGCCGTCATCGTTGCGATTGTCGAAGTGGTAGCTGGCCGCCGCGGTGTTCACGACGTCGAGCGAGAGCGGCTGCCCGCCGACGTTCGGGAGCTCGACCGCCGCCGCCGGGGAGGCCGCGAGGAGGAGCGCTGCTACCAGGCAAGGACGGACGACGTGGGGCTTGCTGCGCACCGTCTGCTTCCTACCACGGACCCCACGGGCCGTGGAGCGCTCCGGCAGCCCACCGCGGCGCGAACGCGGGCAGGACGGCCGCCCCCGGCGCTACTGCTGGCCGAGCGCCTTCTCGACCTGCTGGGTGAGCAGCGCCTCGTCGCCGGGCTGGTACCCGCCGCGCTTGTGAAGGATCGAGCCGTCTCGGCCGATGAGGACCGAGAACGGGAGCTCGCGCTTCGGATTGTACTTGGCGGCGACGGTCGTCTCCTCGTCGAGGAGCACGGGGAAGATCATCTCCCTGTCGTGCACCGTGCTGCTCACCTGCGCGCGGGACTCCGGCCCGTCGAGGGACACGGCGAGCACGACGAACCCCTTGTCCCTGTGCTTCTTGTAGAGCTCGACGATGTGGGGCATCTCCGCCAGGCACGGATCGCAGGTGGTCGACCAGAAGTCGATCAGCACGACGCTCTTGCCCGAATAGTCCGAGAGCCTGACGGTCTTGCCGTCGAGGGCGGGGAGCGAGAAGTCCGGCGCAGGGCTCGCCGCCGGGCCGCCGGAGGCGGCTCCGCACGAGGTGGTCGCGAGGGCGAGGACAGTCAGCGACAGCGAGAGCGCGCAGCGGGTAGATCGGTTCATCGAGGGCTTCCGTCGCGAATGGCCGGCCTGAGCGGCCGACCGGCTTGAGGGCTCAACGTCGCGGACGCCGCGAACGGCGCCCCGGCAGGTTCTCCCGCGCGAGCGCGCCGGCCGGTGGCTCGGCGACGCGCCCGCGCGGCGGCTCGTTCAGAGCTCGCCGTTCATGATCTTCTCGAAGGTCCGCCAGAAACTGCTGTCCTCCGCGGGCACACCGGAGACGACCTCCATGATGGTCATGTCCTTCGTCCTGACCAGCATGTTCGCCGGGAACGCATCGGCCTGGAAGAGCGCGCCGAGCTTGTACGAAGGGTCGATCGCCGACGGGTACTGCACGTCGTACTGGGTCGTCCAGCGGTACAGGTCGCGCGCCACCGCCGGTTCACCCGGGTTCCTGCCGTCCGCGAGCTGGACCAGGAACTCGCCGCCCAGCGGCCGATATTTCTCGTAGAGCCTGGGCAGCACGGACTCCGCCTCGATCTTGCAGGGGCCGCACCAGACGGACGAAACGTCGATGAGCAGCACCTTCGGCCTCGGCTCGCCAGCGCCGTAGGGCGACCCCTCGGGAAAGACCTCCTCCCCGGTCGGGTTGTAGAAGTCGGCGAGCTGAATCGGCTGCATCGTATCGTTGTTTTCGGCGGCGTTCGCGTACCCGACGAACTGGTAGTTCGCGATCACCCGGCCGAGGCTGATCCCATACGGCCCAGCCGGATATTGAGCAGCGTTGGCCGCAGGCTGGCCCGTCCCTTCCGGAAAAGGTGGCGCCGGGATGGGATCCTCTTCTCCCGCGCAGCCGGCGAGCCCGAGGGCTGCCACGACGCCAAGGCCCATCCAAACGAGAACTGCGTCCATTCGCATGATGCCACCGCCTGAAGTATGGTGTAGGAGTGCTCATTCTTCTGGGCGGCACGGGGGGCGTCAAGGGCAACCTTGTCGCCGCCGCTTCGCTCGGGGGCTCGTTTCCGCAATCTCCGGCCAGGCCCGCCGTGCCTGCCCCGATCCGCGGGTGTTTCCCGCGCTGAGGTCCTATGCAGCAGGTTGTCGCCTCTCACAGCGCCCGTCGGCCCCATCTCCGTCGTATCCACGCCTTCCTGATGCTGGGCTTCCTGGCGGGCGGGGCGGCCCTCGCGGGCGGCGCCTGCTCGTCGTCGGACGCGCCGCGCGACGAGTGCTTCGGGGGCGTCGTCATCAACGGCGTCTGTGAGGGCAAGTGCGAGCCGGATCGCTGCCTGGAGGGCAACACCTGCGTCGGCAACCGCTGCGTGCTCAAGTGCAGCACCCACCTCGAGTGCACCCCAGGTCTCCAGGACTGTACGCCGGCCGAGGAAGACGACACGAAAGCCGAGATTTCCGTTTGTGCGCCGAACGGGAAAATCGTGGGTTTCGGTGCGCCGTGTCCGTTCGGTTTGGAGTGCGGGCAGTTCGGGCGCTGCCCGGACGATACGCCGTGCAACCCGATGCAGTGCAACGGTAATCCCGGCGACTGCCAGCGCGACGCCGCGCTGTGCGGCGACAACCCGGCCTGCACCGCCGGCAAGTGCAGCGACGGCAGCGCCTGCTTCATCCCGACCTGCTCTCCCGACCAGTGCACCTCGCTCGGTCTTGCGTGCCTCGGCAAGGGAGAGGGCGACGCCGAGGCGTACTGCACGCAGCCGCATTGCGAGAGCGACGCCGACTGCCCCGGCGGCTTCGAGTGCGCCGTGACCCGCGACCCTCACGCGATCTGCGGCACGGACAAGGGGAATACCAGCTACTGCGGCGAGACCGACGAAGAGTGCATCGACCCCTCCACGTTCGGCGACGGCAACAGCTATGTCGAGGGCTCGATCTGCCTGCTGCGCACGACCTGCGTCAAGCGCACGCAGTGCTCGTCGTGCAGCTCCGATCTCGACTGCTCGCTCCTCCCGGGGCAGCGCTGCGTCACGATCGGCGGAGAGAGCCGGTGCGCCAGGTCGTGCAGCGAGGACTCCGACTGCGACCTCGACTACCGGTGCGAGGGCGAGGTGTGCACGCCGCGGTTCGGCGCCTGCGTCGGGCAGGGCAACTTCTGCGAGCCGTGCCGCAACGACACCGACTGCGGCGGCGCGGACTCGACGATGGAGTGCACCACCACGCTGCGCGGCCAGCGGGCGTGCATCGACGCGGCGCTCCCCATCCGGTGCACCGAGGAGGACGCGGAGGACGTCTGCCCGAAGTCGCCCAGCGGGCTCCCCGGCGCGTGCGTGTGCGTCGAGACGAACTCGAGCGGGGCGTGCGTGGACTCGCGGTGCTACCTGCCGTCGCGCCGGCTCGACCCGCGCGACCCGGAGTCCTTGGTCACGTCCTGCTGGTGAGGAGGCCGGGCGGACGCCGGGGCGTCCGGCGCGCCGCCCGCCCGCGCGCGAGGCCAAGGCGCGCGAGGCGAAATCGAGCGGCCGCGAGCGTGGCGCGCTCGCCGGTTGACGGGAATCCGGAGCGGTCCTAACTCCTTCGCCCCATGCCCATCACGAAGGATGCCGCGCTCGCCGCGCTGGCAAAGGTCATCGCGCCGGATCTCCAGCGCCCGCTCACAGACCTCGGGCGCGTCCGGGAGCTCTCGGTCGAGGGCGAGGCGGTCTCGCTCACCGTCGAGCTGACCAGCCACTTCAAGCAGCGGCTCGCCGCCGACATCGAGGCGGCGCTGAAGGGCGCCGGCGCGAAGGACGTCCGGATCGCGTGGGACGTCGACGTCCCGAAGCGCACCATCCTCCAGGACGACCCGTCCCCGGGCGTGCGCAACATCGTCCTCGTGATGAGCGGCAAGGGCGGCGTCGGCAAGAGCACGGTCGCCGCCAACCTGACGCTGGCGCTGAGCCGCGAGGGGGCCAAGGTCGGCCTGCTCGACGCGGACATGTACGGGCCGAGCGTCCCGACCATGCTGGGCGTGATGGGCCGCCCGACCTCCGCCGACGGCCAGAAGTTCCTCCCGCTCGAGCGCTTCGGCGTGAAGCTCATGTCGATCGGCTTCCTCCTCGAGGATCCGAGATCGGCCGTCGTCTGGCGCGGCCCGATGCTCCAGAACGCGCTGCTCCAGTTCATGCGCGATGTGGAGTGGGGTGAGCTCGATTACCTCGTGCTGGATCTGCCGCCCGGGACCGGGGACATCGCGCTGACCATCTCCCAGAAGATGAGGACCACGGGCGCGATCGTCGTGACGACGCCGCAGGAGGTGGCCCTCCAGGACGTGTACAAGTCGGTCTCCAT
Source organism: Sorangium sp. So ce134 (assembly GCA_051525975.1). Taxonomy (GTDB): domain Bacteria; phylum Myxococcota_A; class Polyangia; order Polyangiales; family Polyangiaceae; genus Sorangium. The sequence continues at coordinate 12,514,859 of CP150314.1, read as the reverse complement.
GGCCCAGAAGGTGGGGATCGCCCTGCTCGGCGTGGTCGAGAACGAGAGCTACTTCGTGTGCGACGGGTGCAGCAAGCGGCACGAGCTCTTCGGGGCCGGCGGCGGGCAGAAGATCGCCGAGTTCGCCGAGGCGCCGCTGCTCGGCCAGATCCCGATGGACCCCGCCATCCGGGAGTGGGGAGACGCCGGCACGCCCGTGGTCCAGGCCGCTCCGGGCAGCCCGATCGCGCGCGCGTTCCTGGATGTGGCGGAGCGGCTGGCCGGCCAGATCAGCGCCCACAACCTCGCGAGCGGGGGCGGGCTGCGCATCGACCGGAGCGGGGGGACGAACAAGCACCTGCCCATCATGCGGTAGGCTCTCGCGTAAACGTCCCGGGTACGTTATGGTTCCGGCCCCTTCCCCCCAATGAACCGAGGGGGCCGCTGGTAGAGAACGCGAGCACGTTTCGCCCCCATCGGCATGCGTTGTCGCGCGAGGCGCGGATGAATACCCACGAAAATACCACCACGCCGGCGGACGCGCCGGCAGCTCCGGCCGACCAGGGCGGCGCGCTCGAGACGTCGAACGCCGCGCCCGAGCAAGCAGCCCAGGCTCATGAAGCGGGGTCCACCACCCCGCCCGAAGCGAGCGGCGCGTCCGGCGGAGAAACATCGCCTCAGGCGAGCTCGACCCAGCCCGAGGCAGCACCGGCCGCAGCGGCTCCCGCCGCCGCCCCGGTGAGCGCCGACGACGACGACTGGGAGGAGCAGCCCGGCGACGACATCGGCAACCGCGTCCCCGGCCTGCCGCGGGATGACATCGGTAACCGCAAGCCTGGGTCCCCCCAGGGCAGGCGGAGCGCTCCGGCGGGCGGGAAGCCCGCGCAAGGCCCGAAGCCCGGGCAAGGCGCGAAGCCCGCGCCGGCGGGAGAAGCCGGCGCGGCCGCGCAGGGCGAGGGGGGCGCTGGAAAGAAGCGCCGCCGCCGCCGCCGCCGCAAGGGCGCCGAGGAGGGCGGTCAGCCGGGCGCCGAGGCGACTGACGCCGCGGCCGAGGCCGGCGACGCCGAGGCGGCCGACGCTGCAGACGAGGAGGGCGAGGAGGAGCAGGCGGCCGACGAGGCGGGGGGGCAGCCCCAGCCCGGAGGCGAGAAGCGCAAGCGGCGCAAGGGGCAGGGCGCGCCGCCGCCGCGCGAGCGCCCGGCCTTCAGCATCGGCGAAGAGGTGTTTGGCAAGGTCAGCAAGATCACTGATCACGCCATCTGGATCGACATCGCCGGGAAGGCCACGGGGCTGTTCGATCGCCGCGAGATCCTCGATGAAGAGCCGCCCGTCGACGGCGATCAGTTCATCGCGACGGTGGCGAGCACCGGCGTGCGCGGGGGCATGCTCCTCCTGTCGAGGGCGCCGGTGCAGCTCGACCAGGCGCGCGCGCGGGCCGAGGCTGCGCTCCAGAGCGGCGAGCCGATCGAAGGGTTCGTGACCGGGGCGGTGAAGGGCGGGCTCGAGGTCGACCTCGGCGGCCTCCGCGCCTTTGCGCCGGCGTCGCACGTCGATCTGCGCCACGGCGCGGACCTCAACTACCTCGTGGGCCAGCGGCTCGACTTCATCGTGACGCAGTTCGCGAAGAAGGGGCGCGACATCGTCGTGTCCCGCCGCAAGATGCTCGAGGAGGAGAGCCGGAAGGCGCGCACCGAGGCGCTCACGTCGATCGAGCCGGGCTCGCTGCACAAGGGCGTGGTGCGCAAGGTCGTCGCGTGGGGCGTGTTCGTCGCGCTCCCCGACGCCGGCGGCGTCGAGGGGCTGGTCCACATGAGCGAGGCGAGCCACGACCGCGGCGCCAAGCTGGCCGACCTGTTCAAGCCGGGCGCCGAGATCGAGGTGAAGGTCCTGCGCGTCGACGACAAGGGCAAGCTCTGGCTGAGCCGCAAGGCCGCCACGGTCGATCCCTGGGACGCGGTGAAGGACAAGTACGCGGTCGGCTCGCGCCACAAGGGCAAGATCGCCCGCCTGCAGCCGTTCGGCGCGTTCGTCGAGCTCGAGCCGGGCATCGATGGGCTCATCCACACGGCCGACCTCTCGATGAAGCCGATCCAGCACCCGAGCGAGGTGGTGAAGGTCGGCGACGACGTCGACGTGGTCGTCGCGAGCTGCGACCCGGCGGGCCGGCGGATCGGGCTCCACCCCGCCCCGCCCGAGGGCGAGGAGAGCGAGCCGCGCCAGCGCGTGCAGCAGGGCAGGGCGGTGAAGGTGGCCGTCACGCAGGTGACCGAAGGGGGGCTCGTCGTCCGGGTGCTCGGCACGACGGGGCGAGCGGCCCGCGGCTTCATCCCGGCCGGCCACACCGGCACCCAGCGCGGCACCGACCTTCGCAAGGAGTTCCCCATCGGGACCCAGTTCGACGCGAAGATCATCGAGGTGGATCCGCGCCGGGGAGAGGCCAAGCTGTCGATCCGCGCCCTCAAGGAAGACGCCGAGAAGCAGGCGTACCAGCAGTACCGCGCGGGCGTCGCGCGCGAGGCCAAGTTCGGCACGTTCGCCGACCTCATGAAGAAGAGCTGATCCCGGGAGGCGCGCGCCGCCCGCGCGGCCGCGCCCCCGCCTCCCTCCGGCCGCCGCGGCGCCCGCGGGGGAGCGCGCTACTCGCGCCCGAGCGCGTTCACCGGATCCATGCGCGCGGCCCGCCGCGCCGGGAAGAACCCGAAGACGATCCCGATCGCCGTGCTCACCCCGAGCGCGACGCCGAGCGCCGTCGGCTCGAGCTTCATCGGCCAGCCGAGGGCGCTCGAGAACCCGAGGATGACGCCGTACCCGAGCGCGCTGCCGACGATGCCGCCCAGCGTGGCGAGCACGAGCGCCTCGAGCAGGAACTGCAGCAGGATGTCGATCTCCCGGGCGCCGATGGCCATCCGGATGCCGATCTCGCGGGTGCGCTCGGTGACCGAGACCAGCATGATGTTCATGACGCCGATGCCGCCGACGACGAGCGACACCGCCGCGATGCTGACGAGCAGCGCCGAGAGCGCCGCGAAGATGGCGTCCTGCATGGCCTGGAACTCCGCCTGGCTGCGGACGGCGAAGTCGTCCTCCTCGCCCTCGTCGATGCGGTGCCGCTGGCGGAGGATCGCCTCGGCCTGCTGCTTGGCGCGCTCGGACGTCTCCGCGGACGTCGAGCTCAGGAGGATCGCGTGCACCTCCCCGGGCCGCGTGGCGACCACGTGCGATCGCATCGTGGTGATGGGCATCAGCACGATGTCGTCCTGGCTCTGCCCGAAGGGCGAAGCCCCCTTCTCCTCCAGCACGCCGAGCACGCGGTAGGCCTGGCGGCCGATCCGCACCATCCGGCCGATCGGATCGAGCGACCCGAACAGGTCGCGCGCGGTCTGGGCGCCGATGACGACGACCTTCTCCGAGAGGTTCTCCGAGGCGGGGCTCCACGGCTCGCCCTGCGCCACCTTCCAGCTGCGGATCTCGAAGTAGTTGAGGCGGGTGCCGACGAGCGTCGGGCTCGCGTTCTGGCCCTCGTAGATGACCTGGGCGCTCGACCTGAGGAACGGCGCCGCGAGCCGGATGCTCGTCGACTCGCGCACGAGCGCCTGGCCGTCGAGCTCCGAGAGCCTGGCGCCGGTGGTGCTGCGGACGCCCGAGGCGCGCGCCGAGCGCGCGAAGACGATGAGCGAGTTCGAGCCGAGGTTCGAGATCTGCGCGTTGACATTGGCGCGCGCGCCGCTCGCCAGCGCGGTGACCGTGACCACGGCCGCGACGCCGATGGTGATCCCGAGGATCGTGAGCCCCGCGCGGAGCTTGTTCCGGCGGACGGCGCGCAGGGCGATCGCGATCGCCGACAGGACGCGGGTGAGCGTCGCCCTCATTCGTGCCTCAGGGCGGTGATGGGGTCCTGGCGCGCGGCGCGGCGCGCGGGGAAGAAGCCGAAGACGACCCCGATCGTCGCGCTCGTCCCCACGGCGACGACGACCGCGCTGGCCGGCAGCGTCATGTTCCAGCCGAGCGCCGCGGCGAAGACCTTGATGACGGCGAGCCCCGCGGCGAGCCCCATCACGCCGCCGATGAGCGACAGGGTGATGGCCTCGACCAGGAACTGGACCAGGATGTCGCCCTCGGAGGCGCCGATCGCCATGCGGATGCCGATCTCGCGCGTCCGCTCGGTGACGCTGACCAGCATGATGTTCATGACGCCGATGCCGCCGACGAGGAGCGACACCGCGGCGATCGACGACAGGAGCATCGTCAGCGTGTCCAGGATCCGCTCCTGCGACGCCCGGAACTCCGCCTGCGTGCGGATCACGAAATCCGGCTCGGCCTCGGGGTCGATCTCGTGGCGCTGCCGGAGGATCCTGTCGATCTGCTCCACCGCGCGATCGACGGTCCGCTCGCTGGTCGCGGCCGCGACGAGCATCTGCACCCGGCCCGGCGCGCTCGGCACGACGCGCGACCGGAAGCTGCCGATCGGCATGAGCAGCCGGTCGTCCTGGTCCTCGCCGAACGGCGATTGCCCCTTCTTCTCGAGCACCCCGATCACCCGGAACGGGTGCTTGCCGATGCGGATGTACTGCCCCACGGCGTCGCCCGAGCCGAACAGGTTCTCCCGGACGGTCTCGCCGATCACGCAGACCTTCGTCTTGAGCTGCTCGTCCGCCTCGGTCCAGCCGTCGCCCTTGGCGACGCGGTACGAGAGGATCGTGAGGTAGCTCCGCGTCACGCCCATGACCTGGGTCGCGACGTTCGCCTCTCCGGCCACGATCTGCATCGACGTCGAGCTGAACGGGCTCAGCGCGGCCACGCTGGTCGACTCCTTCAGGATCGCGAGCCCGTCGGCCTCCGACATCCGCACGATCTCGCGGCGCTTCAGCCCGGAAGCCTGCGTCGACTGCGGGAAGATGTAGATCGAGCTCGCGCCCAGGCCCGAGATCTCGCCCAGGATGCGGTTGCGTACGCCCGTCCCGAGCGCCACCACGATCACCACGGCCGCGACGCCGATCAGGATGCCGAGCACCGTCAGGGCGGCGCGGAGCTTCGAGCGGACGATGGCGCGCAGGGCGATCCGGACGGCGGCGACGTCGCCCCTCACGGCGCCTGCTCGTCGATCTCCGCCCCGGAGGGCGGCAGCGCGGCCAGGGCCACCGCGGCGTCGACGGGGCGCTCGTTCCGGAGATCGCTGCGGACCTCGCCGTCGCGCATGGTGATCACGCGGCTCGCGCACGCGGCGATGTCCGGCTCGTGCGTCACGAGGACGATGGTGATCCCGTCCTGGTTGAGCCGCTGGAGGAGCCCGAGCACCTCGTAGCTCGTGCGGGTGTCGAGGTTGCCCGTGGGCTCGTCGGCGAGGAGCAGGGGAGGGGAGGTGACGAGCGCCCGCGCGATGGCGACGCGCTGCTGCTGGCCGCCCGAGAGCTGGTTCGGCGTGTGGTGCAGGCGCTCGGCCAGCCCGACCGCGCCGAGCGCATCGAGCGCGCGCCTGCGCCGCTCCGCCGCGCCGACGCCGCGGTAGACGAGCGGCAGCTCCACGTTCTCGAGCGCCGTGGTGCGCGGCAGCAGGTTGAAGCCCTGGAAGACGAACCCGATAAGGCGGTTCCTCACGATCGCGCGCGCGTCGTTGCTGCGCCGGGTGACGTCGAGCCCGTCCAGGCGGTACGTGCCCCGGGTCGGCCGGTCCAGGCACCCGATGATGTTCATCAGGGTGCTCTTGCCCGAGCCGCTCTGCCCGACGATCGCGACGAAATCGCCGTGCTGGATGGTCAGATCCACGTGGCGAAGCGCCTTCACGACGACGGCCTCGGTCGTGTAGTCCTTGCCGACGCTCGAGAGCTCGATGAGCGGCTCGTCTCGGAGCACCGCGGCGACGGCCTGGCTCTGGGGCAGCATCACGCCTCAGAACAGCCGGGGGCCGCGCCCCCTGCCGCCCGTGGTGGGACTGTCGTTCTCGTCGGTGACGACCTTGGCCGGGCCGAGATCGGTCAACAGCGCGGTGAAGATGCCGTCGGTGATCCCGACGTCGACGACGCGCGGCTCGATCTTCTCCGCGCCCGGCGTGGCGTCGGTCAGCACGTAGACGCGGCCCTTCTTCGGCGGGAGCGGCTCGAGGGGCGGCGCCTTGATCTCCTTGCCGTCCTTGTCCCGCTCCGGGGCCGGCTTGAACCGGAGCGCCGCGTTCGGCAGCCGCCGCACCCCCCTGGCCTCGGCGGACCGGATGCTCACCGTGGCCGTCATCCCCGGCCGCAGCTTGACGTCCGGGTTGTCGACCTCGACGACCGCCGCATACGTCACGACGCCGGACTGGTTGAGCGGGCTGTAGCGCACCTGGCTCACCGTCCCCCGGAACGTCTCGCCCGGGAACGCGTCGACGCTCACGTCCGCCTCGATGCCCTCGCGGAGCCGCCCCACGTCCGCCTCGTCGATGTCGGCGAGCACGCGCATCTTGCGGAGATCCTGGGCGATCACGAACAGCGTGGGCGCCTGGAAGCTCGCCGCCACGGTCTGCCCGGGATCGATCGCGCGGCTGATGACGACCCCGTCGATGGGCGAGAAGATGCGCGTGTACTGGAGGTTCGTCGTGGAGGAGCGGAGCACCGCCCTGAGCTGCGCCACCTGCGCCTTCGCGGCCGCGAGGTCGGCGAGCGCCACGTCGTAGGCGCCCTGCGCCGTGTCCAGATCGGCCTGCGAGCCCACCCCCTCCGCGACCATCTTCTTCGCGCGGTCGAGCCGCTGCTTGGCGGTCCCCAGCGAGGCCTCGGAGCGCACGACGCTCGCGTTGGCCGCCTCGAGCTGCGCCTGGTTCGAGTCGATCTGCGCCCCGAAGAGCGTCGGATCGATCTCGGCCAGGACGTCGCCGGCCTTCACGATGCTGTTGAAGTCCACGTAAACCTTGGTGATTCGCCCCGAGACCTGCGCGCCGACCTGCACCTCGGTGAGCGGCTTGACCTGCCCCGTCGACTGCACCACCTCGATCACGTCGCCCGTGGTGATGTCGCCCGTGACGTAGCGCGGCGGGGGCGGCGGCGCCGTCCGGATCCTCCACACGACGATGCCCGCGACGAGCGCGGCGAGGATCGCCAGGACGCCGAGTCGCCCGAGCCAGCGCTTCGTCCCCACCCGCGAGAGCTCCTGCTCCAGGCTCTCCCGCCCGCGTCCGGGGGGCGGTCCCCCCGCGCGCGGGCCCCGGGCCGACGCGCCGCCGGCTGGAGGCGCTGCCGAGGCCGGTCGTGCGCCGGCCGGCGGCGCCTCACCAGGGCGGACGCGCTCCGCTTCCGGGGTGGCCTGCGCCGCAGGGGCCGACGCGTCGAGAGGGTCGCGACCGGTCGCCCGAGCTATCGAATCGGCCATCGGACGTCCTCATAGCATGGCGCTGCGCAGGTGCGGCTCGCTTGAAACCGCGGAACCGCCATGGCAAACCAACCGCCGCCTATGGAGTCGCTGCCCATCGCAACGGACACGGTCGTCACGCTGTCCTACGTGCTTTTCAACGAAAACGGCGAGGCGGTGGACCAGGCGTCGACCGCGGAGCCGCTCGTTTACGTGCACGGATATGCCCAGATCGTGCCTGGCCTGGAGCGCGCCCTGGAGGGGCTGCGCGCCGGCGAGCAGCGCGAGATCACCGTCGAGCCGGCGGAGGCGTTCGGCGAGCGCGAGGACTCCGGCGTCTTCGAGGTCGACAAGGCTGATTTCCCCGATGCGGGCGACGTCGAGGTCGGCGACGAGTTCGTCGCCCAGGGGCCCGATGGAGAGCCGGTCGCGCTCCGGGTGGTCGACATCCTCCCCGACGGCTTCCGCGTCGACACGAACCACCCGCTGGCAGGCCAGAAGGTGCGCTTCCAGGTCCAGGTGAGCGACGTGCGCGCCGCCAGCGAGGAGGAGATCGCGCAGGCCCAGGCCGAGCTGGAGGAGCGCATCGAGGAGGCCGAGAGCGGGGGGTGCTGCGGCCACGATCACGACCATGACCACGATCACGGCCATCCGCACGAGCACGGCGACGGAGAGGTGCTCGTGACGCTCTCGAAGAAATCGTCCTAAAGCCCGCCGCGAACGGGTGGGTTGTCCGAGGAGATCACATCATGACTGTAGGTGAGAAGGGCAAGCTGACGGAGCTGCAGCTCGATCGCCGGGTGCGCGAGCGCCTCCTGGCGAGCGGGACGCTCAGCGCCGGGACCATCGAGGCGCACCTCGCGAGCTTGCAGGACGTGGAAGAGCAAGCCGAGACGATCGCGGTCGATCAGCCGGCGCTCGGCGGGGCAGCGCACGCGGCGCGGATCGAGCCCGAGCTCGACGACGAAGGGTCCGAGTGAGCGACGCGAAGGATCAGGAGGATCTCCCTCCGGCCGGGGGCCCCCCGGAGCTGCCGACGCTCGATTTCTCGACGTTCGTGCTGTCGATCATCGGCTCCGCGTACGTGCACCTGGGCGACGCGCCCAGCCCTGACGGCAGGGAAGAGCAGAACCTGGTCCTGGCGCATCAGGACATCGACCTGCTCTCCCTGCTCCAGGAGAAGACCAAGGGGAACCTCACGGGTGACGAGGAGCGCCTGCTCGAGCAGGCGCTCTACGATCTGCGGATGCGCTACCTCGAGGTCTCGAAACGCTCGTGACCGCCGGCGCCAGGGCTCTCTCGTGGGTCCTCCTCGCCTGCCTGGTCGCCGCGTGCAGCAAGGTCTCCTCCGGCCAATCTTCCGGCGCGAGCAGCTCCGCCGTCCCCTCGGGCGCCGTGCCGGTGGTGGCGCTCCCGCCGCCTCCTCCCGCGCCGCCGACTCCTCCGATCGTCCGCTCCGAGGGCATGCCCGGGTCATTTGCGCCGCTCGCGCGCAGGGCCGACCCTGCGGTCGCGACGGTCAAGGCCCGCGTCGAGCGGCAGCAGCACCCGGGCGGCCGCCGCCGCACGGTCGCCGAGGGGCTCGGGACCGCCTTCGTCTACGACCCCGAGGGCTTCCTGCTGACGAACAACCACGTCATCGAGGGCGCGACGGACATCCTCGTGAGCTTCGTCGACGGCCGCGACATCAAGGCGACCGTGGTCGGCCGCGACAAGCACACGGACGTCGCCGTGCTGAAGGTCGAGGAGAAGGGGCTCCCGTCGCTCCCGCTGGGCGACTCGGACACCATCGAGGTCGGCGACTGGGTGGTCGCGATCGGCAACCCCTTCGGCCTGTCCCACACGGTCTCGGCGGGCATCCTCTCGGCCAAGGGCCGCACCCGCGACGATGTGAAGGGGCTCGATCCGAGCGGCTACTTCAACTTCCTCCAGACGGACGCGAGCATCAACCCGGGCAACTCCGGCGGCCCGCTCCTGAACCTCAAGGGCGAGGTGGTCGGCATCAACGCGGCCGTGCGCGCCAACGCGAACAACATCGGGTTTGCGATCCCGATCAACATGGTGCGTCAGCTCCTGCCGATGCTGCTGCGCGACGGGAAGATCCGCCGGAGCCAGGTCGGGGTGATCGTCGATGTGCTCAACTCGATCGAGGCGGGGCGGCTCAAGCGGCCGGATCGAAAGGGGGCGTGGGTGAAGACGGTGGTGGCGGGGGGACCCGCGGACCGGGCCGGCATCGCGCCGGACGACGTGATCATCGGCTTCGAGGGAAAGCCGATTTCCGACCCGAACGAGCTCCGGTGGATGGCGAGCATCGCCGGCGTGAACAAGGTCGTTACGCTCCGCGTCGCCCGGCTCGAGCGGGTCTTCGATGTGCGCCTCACGCTCGGCGAGCTCCCCGAGCTCAGCGAGGAGCCCGATGAGCCGTGAGCCGGCCGGCCTCCGCTGTACGCCCGGCACGCCCGCCGGCCGACGCCCGCCCCGTCGGGCCGTCCGCCGCGCGACGTTCCTCGTCCCCCAACCTCCTCAGGTAAGCTGACGCCGTGGCCTCTCTACCTTCCTCCCCGGACGAGCTCGAGGCGGTCGCACCTCCCGGCCCTCCCGGCGACGCGCCGGGCGACATGGGGGGCGACGACCTGCCCGCAGGGGGCAACCACCGCGGCGCGGAGCAGCTCCACGCGCGCCTGAATAGCGCTTCCGCCCGTGCGTCCAATCGCGAAGCACGACGGCGGGAAGCGGAGGAAGATCGTGAGCTCATCGAGCGGGCGCAGAAGGGGGACCAGGCGGCGTTCCGCTCGCTCGTGGAACGGCACCAGCGCAGGGCGTTCGCGATCGCGATGGGGCTCGTCCGAGACGAGAACGACGCGCGCGAGCTGGTGCAGGACGCCTTTCTCCGCGTCTACAAGGGGCTCGGTTCCTTCCAGGGCGGCTCCTCGTTCTTTACCTGGCTCTACCGGATCGTCACGAACCTGGCGATCGACCTCATGCGCAAGCCGGGGCGTCGCGACCTCGAGCTCCAGGAAAACCAGGCAGCTGAAGAGCAGTCGGACTTCCCGCTCGTCGCCCGGATCGACGGCGCCGACCCACTCAACGTCGTCCGGCGCCGGGAAATCGCCGGGCGCATCCAGGCCGCGCTCGACGCGCTGCCCCCTTACCACCGAGGGGTGATCCTGATGCGGGAGGTCGAGGGGATGTCCTACGAGGAGATGGCGCAGGCGATGGGGGTCTCGAAGGGGACGATCATGAGCCGCCTGTTCCACGCCCGCCAGAAGCTTCAGCGCGCCCTCGCTGACTGCTACGCGGAGGAAGAGGGCAAGGGCGTCGCAGTGGACCCGGAGGAGATCGCGTGAGCACCGCCAACAGCAGCAAGGCGAATCACGGGGATAAGAGCGCCCCGCCGACGGATCTGGAGCTGATGCTCTACGTCGACGGTGAGCTCGACGAGGCGCGCCACCGTCAGGTGGAGGAGTACGTGCTCCACGACCCGCGTTGCCGGGCGAAGGTCGCAGGGCTCGTCACCGCAGCCGACATGATCCGGGACAGCGCGCTCGCCTCCAGCGCGGCCGACGGCATCGCCGACGGGGTCATGGCGAAGATCCTCGAAGAGCAGCGGGCGGACGCGAAGCCCAAGGGAGGCGCCGTCGCGCAGCCGCTCGCGGCGTCGCCGCCGGCGGATCCGCCCCGCGCGCGCGCGCGGCCCCAGGGATCGCCGGCCAACGACAACGCGCGCGGGATCTTCGCGCTGACGGCGGTCGCCGTGGCGGCGGCCGCCGCGATGATGGTCTGGGGCCGGACCGGCACGGAGGCGCCCAGCGCTGCGCTGACGGCGCCGGCGCCGTCCGCGGTGCTCGCCCCGCCGCCCGCGGCGCCGGCGCACGAGCCCGCCGCCGCGCCGGGCGCCGAGGGCGAGGTCGGGCCCGGCGTCGAGGTCGCCGCGGTCGACTTCGGGGCGCGCATGGGCTCCATCTTCTACGTTCCGCGGGAGGCGGCGGCCTCAGGCCCTACGACCACGGTGGTTTGGCTCTCCGATGAGGGTCCGGGAGGACAGTGATGAGATTTCTTGCGAGTGCGATCACCGCGATCATGGTCCTGGCGCTCGGCGCGAGCCCTTCCCCGGCCGTCGCGCAAGACAAGGCGCCGACCCCCGCCCCGGCGGCGCCGGCGGACGCCGCGGTCATGTCCGAGGTCGTGGTCCTCCACGCGACGAACGACGGGAGCGGCATCGATCCGAAGATCGGCAAGATGCCCGAGCTCGGGAAGCCGCCGTTCTCGGCGTACAACAGCTACAAGCTCCTCGACCGGCTGAAGCTCAGCCTGCAGAAGGGCAAGCCGACCACCACGAAGCTGCCGAACGGCAGCGTCCTCATGGTGTCGCTGAAGGACGTGGTGGCCGCGAAGAAGCAGGACGAGCCGAAGCGCTTCGTCGTCAGCGCCAGCATCCAGAAGCCAGGCGGCAACTCGTTCCTGCCGCTGCTCGAGGTGAACGCCAAGGCGGGCGAGAGCTTCTTCGTGGCGGGTCAGCAGCACCAGGGCGGCGTGCTCGTGCTCGGCATCAAGGTCGCGCCCTGAGCCGAGGACGCTCGGCTCCCGATCAGCGGCGCGCCGAGGACGGCAGCGCGACGGGCAGGTCGAGATAGAAGACCGTCCCGCGCGGGGCGCACGCCTCCGCGCGAATGCTGCCGCCGTGCGAGGCGACGATGTTCCTGACGATGCTCAGGCCGAGCCCGGTGCCGGTCCCGTCGGTCTTGGTCGTGAAGAAGGGGTCGAAGATCCTCGGCAGGTGCTCGGTCTCGATCCCGTGCCCTTCGTCCCGGATGGTCACCGTGATGTAGCCGTCCTCCGGCGACGTCGCGGTGGTGATGCCGAGACAGCCGCCGTGCTCGTGCATCGCGTGCGCGGCGTTCGTGAACAGGTTCACGAACACCTGCGTCAGCGGGTCGATGACGCCCCGCACGGGAGGTATCTCGCCGAAGCACCGCTCGACGGTGACGCCCATCTGGTCGAGGAGGTGCTCGCAGAAGACGAGCGCGCGCTCGATGATGTCGTGGAGGGAGACGGCGCCCGGCCTCTCCGTGGACGGCCGCGCGTAGGTGATGAGGTCGCGCGAGAAGCGGAGGATGCGGTCCGCCGCCTCGTTGATCCTCGCGAGCCGCTCGATGTCCGAGGGGTCGAAGCCGCTGCGCTCGCCCTTGCGGCGCAGGTACTCGGAGTAGGCGAGGATCGAGGTGAGCGGGTTGTTGAGCTCGTGCACCACGCCGGCGGCCATCTTCCCGAGGGAAGCAAGCTTCTCGGCCTGGATGACCTGGGCGCGCAGCGACTCGTGCGCGCGCGCCTCGCGGAGCGACGCCCCCAGGGTGAGCACGAGCCGGTCGGCCAGCGCCTGGATCGGCGCGCTGTCGAGGTGACCGGCGTCGTCGGCCGCGATGTGCAGCGTCGAGCGGCCTTCGGGCTCGATGGCCACGACGCGCTCGAAGGCGAACTCCGGGAGGAGCCGCGCCGGATCGCGGCCGTCGTCGCGGCGGGGGCGCGGCGATACCCGGACGGCCACCTGCGCGCCCGTCGCGCCGGGGATGTACACGCCGAGCCCGCAGCCCGGGAGCATCTTCGCGGCCGCGCCGAGCAGCGCCGAGGCGCGCTGCTCGATGGAAGCGGACGGATCCAGCTCGCTCGACGCGATCAGCAGGTTGTCGATCCACTCGAGCGGGATGTCCCGGGTGAGGGGCTTCCGAAGCGTGACGGGAGCGTCGGACAACGGCTGCTTCCCCAGGCGCTCCGCGCTCCGTCCGCTCACCCGATCACCCTGTTCGGGTCGTCGCCGCTCGACCGATCGAGGTCGATGATCTTCGCGGCGCCGACATAAGATTTCGTTTCGTAGCGGGTGATCTTGCCGATCTTGCGGACGATCTCCGCCATGCGCTCGGCCTCGCTGCGGATCGTGGCCGCGGCCGCCTTGATGGGGGACGCGTCGTCGATCCGGCGGCAGATCAGCTCGGCGTAGCCGAGCACGCTGGTGAGGGGCTGGTTCAGCTCGTGCGCGGCCGCGCCCGCGAGCTCGGCGATGATGGCCTGCTTCTCGCGGGCGCGGAGCTCCTCCTGCGCCTCGGTGAGGCGGGCCTCCATCCGCATGCGCTCGCGCAGGTCGGTGAAGATGCCGACGGAGCCGACTGGGACGCCGTTCTCGAAGATCAACGCCGCGGAGAGGTGCACCGGGATGCGCGAGCCGTCCTTGGCCAGGACCTCGGTCCGGTAGCCCTCGAGCCGTCCGGGGCCGCCGTGCTCCTTCGCGTGGATGAGCCGCATGATGTGCTCGGCGTTGTGGTCGGGGTAGAGCGCGCGGACGTTCATCGCGCCGACGACCTCCTTCGCGTCATAGCCGTAGATCCGCTCCGCTGCGCGGTTGAAGAGCAGGACGACGCCCTCCATGTTGGCCGAGACGATCGCGTCGACGGAGCTCTCGATGACGCGCTCCAAGAACTCCTTGGTCTTGGTGAGCTCCGCCTCGGTGGCGCGCTCCGTGGTGACGTCGCGGAAGCTGACCAGCACGGCGCCGCTCTCCTCCCGGAGGACGCTGCTGAAGCTGAAGCTCAGGATGAGCTTCTCGTGCTCGGGCTCGCCCCGCCTCACGGTGAAGTCCACCATGTGCGGGAACGACCCCTTGGCGAAGCCGGCCCGGATCTCCTCGAGGAGCGGGTGCTCGCGAGGGTCGACGAGGTCGGACAGGTTCGCCCTCTCGAGGTCCTCCGCCGTGCGCCCGGTGATCGCCTGGGCGCGCGGGTTGGAGAAGAGGATGTGGCCGTCGGGATCGACGACGATGATGCCGTCCGCCGTCGAGTGGAAGAAGTCGGCGTAGCGCTGGAGCGCCTTCAGCCGGCGCTCCGCCTCGAACCGGGCGAAGGTGCTCTGCTGCGTCTGATCGCGGAGCGACTGCAGGATGCGCGCGTTGCGCAGCGCGATCGCGGTGGCGCTCGCGACCGTGCGCGCCAGCGAGAGCTCGTGCGCGTGGGGGGCCACCGGCTGCCGCCCGCGCAGGAAGAGCACGCCGAGCGGCTTGTCCTCGAACAGGATGGGCAGGAGGGCGAGCGAGCGGAACGCGTTCTCCGGGAGCTCCGCGCGCACGATGTCGAACAGCGGATGCGCCTTCGCGTCGTCGATCACGAGCACGTCGCCCGTGCGCATGACGCGCTGGATCTCCGGGTACTTCCCGAGATCGATCGGCAGGTCGCGGAGCTCCTTGTCGTCGCTCGCGGCCACCACGTAGCCGACGTCGCCCGAGTCGCGCACGAGCACGATGCTGCAGCGGTCGACGCGCGCCACCTCGGCGATGCGGCGCACGACCGTGAAGAGGATGTTCCGGAAGTCGAGCGTCGAGGAGAGCGCCTGCGTCAGCTCGAGGACGACCTTCGCGTCGTGCTCCTTGCGCGCGAGCGCGTCGACATAGTCGCGGATCCGGAGCTGCCCACGGATGCGGGCGATGAGCTCGGCCGGGCGAAACGGCTTGCGGATGAAGTCGTCCGCGCCGAGCTCGAAGGCGCGGGCGACGTCCTCGTCCGCGTCGAGCGCCGTGAGCACGACGACCGGGACGTCCTGCGTGCGGCGATCGTCCCGCACGGCGCTGAGGACCACGTAGCCGTCCGGAGGCGGCATCACGAGATCGAGCAGCACGAGCGCGGGCACGCTCGCCTTGAGCCAGGCGAGCGCCTCCGCGCCCGAGGTGACCGCGGTGGTCTCGATGCCCGCGTCGGCCAGCGCGTGCAGCAGCATCTGCCGGCTGACGGCGTCGTCATCCACGACGAGCACAGGATCACGGCGAGACACACCCGAAGCTTATCGACTCCACGCAGGAGCGATCAGAGAATTCCGGATCGCGGCGCAATCCCGTCGCGCGATCACGAACGTGGCGGACGGCACGTTGCGGCGCGGCGCACCGGCGCGCCGCGCGGCGTGGATCAAGAGAAGAGATCGCCCTGCTTCGCCGCCGGAGCCGCGAGGCCCAGGTGCTCGTACGCGCGGCGCGTCGCGATCCTGCCCCTCGGCGTGCGGCCGAGGAAGCCCTGCTGCAGCAGGAACGGTTCGTACACGTCCTCGATCGTGTCGCGCGGCTCACTGAGCGCCGCGGCCAGGGTGTCGACGCCCACCGGACCGCCGTCGTAGTGATCGATGATGACGCGCAGCAGCCGGCGATCCATCTCGTCGAGGCCGGCCGCGTCGATCTCGAGCCGCTCCGCGGTCTTCCGCGCGATCGCCATGGTGATCGCGCCGTCGCCGAGCACCTCGGCGAAGTCGCGGACCCGGCGCAGGAGGCGGTTGGCGACGCGGGGGGTCCCCCGCGAGCGCGCCGCGATCTCGCGCGCTCCGCCGGCGTCGATCGGCACGTCGAGCAGGCCGGCGCTGCGCTGCACGATGCGCTCGAGCTCCTCGACGGGGTAGAAATCGAGGCGGACGACGTGGCCGAAGCGCGACAGCAGCGGCGCGGTGAGCAGCCCGGTGCGGGTCGTCGCGCCGACGAGCGTGAACGGCTTCAGCGCGAGCTGGATCGTCGTCGCGTACGGGCCGTCGCCGGTCATGATGTCGATCTTGAACGACTCGATCGCCGGGTAGAGGCTCTCCTCGACCGCCGGCGTGAGCCGGTGGATCTCGTCGATGAAGAGCACGTCGTTGCGCTCCAGCTTGGTGAGCAGCCCGGCCAGCGCACCCTTGTGCTCGATCGCCGGACCGCTCGTGACGTGGAGGGTGACGCCCATCTCGCGGGCGAGGATGTGGGCGAGCGTGGTCTTGCCGAGCCCGGGCGGGCCGCAGAAGAGCATGTGGTCCAGCGGCTCTTGCCGCCGGCGCGCAGCCTCGACGAAGACCTTCAGGTTCTCCGTGTGCTTGGCCTGGCCGACGTACTCGGCGAGCGAGGCAGGCCGGAAGAGGCGGTCGAAGCGATCGTCGTCGCCTGTCTCGGCAGGAGAGAGCGCCCGTTCAGGCATGCCCCGGGAGTACCGCGGGCGGGGGGCGAAGGGAAGCGATCCCGCGCGCTGGCGGCGCGTGAACCGAGCGCCGCCCGCGGCTGCGGGCGGGGTCAGCCGAGCGCGGGGACCGACGAGAGGCGCGGGCGGCGCGGGGGCGGGACGCGCGGCAGCCGAGCGCGGCAGAGCGGGCGGCCGTCCGGGGCGCCGTCCACCTCGAGCGAGCCGCCGTGGAGCTCGATCACCGAGCGCGCGTGGCTGAGGCCGAGGGTCAGGCCGCGGCCGCGCGCCGTGGTCTGCCGGCTGAACAGCGCCTCCAGCTCGTCGGGCGGCACGTCGCGGCTGCCGTACTCGATGTCGATGCGGACCTCGCTGTTGAACTCGCCGGCCATCGTGGCGGTGAGGCGCACGAGGCGCGCGGACGGGTCGGCCGCGCCGGTCCTGAGCGCGTGCGCCACGATGACGGCGATCGCGCGCGTCGCGTACGCCTGATCGACGGGGATCAACGGCAGCGTGTCGCCGACCTCCACGACGACCTCGCCGTCGGCGTCGCTCGCGAGCTCGCGCGCCTTGCGGATCGCGCCCGCGATGAGCGCGCCGACGGACGTCGGCTGGGGCTCGAGCGTGAGCTGGCCGGCCTCGACGCGCGCGGCGTCGAGGATCGACTCGATGAGGCCGAGGAGCTCCCGGCCGCGCGTCGAGATGAGCTCCAGGCTCTCGCGCTGAGCGGCGGTGAGGTTCTCCTGGCCCACGAGCTCGGCGAACCCGAGGATCGCGTTCAGCGGGCTCTTGAGGTCGTGGCTCACGCTCGCGAACAGGAGGCCGCGCATGCGCTGCGCCGCCTCGCGGGCCTCGAGCGCGCGCTCCTGCGCCGCGGCGAAGACGCGGAAGCGCTCGGCGAGATCCTCGATGGCGTGCCCGAGCCGGGCGACGACGGCGAACCGGGCGGGGCGCGCGATCTGCGTGGCGCCGCGGAGCACGCTGTCCGTGCCGAGCAGGCGCACCTGCTTCGTGGCGTGCACGAGATCGGCCGCGAGGACGCGGCCGAACAGGTTGCCGAGCACGCCGGCGACCAGCACCGCGAGCAGCGCGACGAGCGCGCCCCAGATCGCGGCGGAGGGCTCGAGGTCCGCCGAGAACCGGATGTTGACGCAGCCGTCGTCGAGCGGCGTGATCACGGCGATCTGGCCGTCCGCCTCGCGGCCGAAGGAGGGCTCGGCGCTCACGCAGTCGTGCTCCACGCGCGCGAGGAACCCGTACTCCGCCGCGGCGGCCACGACGTCGTTGCGATCGGCCTCCGCGATGGCCCCGAGCGACGGATCGAGCGCCGTGCGCGCGATGAGCCCCGCGGTCGTGCGCCGGCTCCGCTCGATGAACGTCTGGAGGTGCGCGTTCGCGATGAGCACCGCCCCGACGCCGACGAGCAGCACCGGCGCGGCGACGGCCAGGAGCAGCTTGTAGGTGACCCGCCGGCGCGGCGTCTGGTAAAGCTCGGCCGTCTCGAGCAAGGAGCCGATCGCCTCGGCCGGGCTGATCTCGAAGAGGCTGAACGTCGTGGCGCGCGTCAGCACGTAGTGCGGGATCGCGGACGCGCAGAGGATCGTGATCGCGAGGATGAGCAGGCTGACCGCGCGGCCGTCGTCGAGCTTCTCCGGCCTGATCCCCGGGATCATCGTGAGGCTCGAGATCGTCGAGCTCGCCAGCACGAAGCGCAGCGCCAAGGACGGCGGCAGCTCGGCGAACCGCTCGAGCTCCTCGTGATCGATGTCGCGCGAGCCGATCATGAGCGAGCGCAGCAGGTCCCGGTGCGTGCGCAGCCGGAGCAGCGTCAGCAGCGTGGTCGCGACGATCGCGGCGAGCGCGATCTTGGCGCCGACCGAGAGCACGCTCGCGGCGACGTCCTGCTCCAGGATGAGCAGCTTCGGCGCGAGCGCCGCGATGGCCCCGAACGCGGCGACGCCGACCAGCGCCTGGCGGACGAGCACGCGCCGCGCGAAGTGGATCGCGTCGTCCCTCGTGCGCTCCTCGTTCATGCGATCCTCCCTCCTGGCCGGCCGCTGCCGGGCTCGCTCACGGGCGTCGCCGCCGCGTCAGGCGCGGGCGGGGCGGGCGGGGCCACCCAGAGCGGCAGGGTGATCGTGAAGGTCGAGCCCCGCCCGAGCTCGCTCTCCAGCTGGATCGTCCCGCCGTGCATCATCACGAGGCGCCGCGCGATCGAGAGCCCGAGCCCCGTCCCGGCCCGGCGAGAGCGCACGTCGCCGGTCTGCCGGTACTCCTCGAAGACCGCCGACGTCTCCTCCGGCGGGATGCCGGGGCCGGTGTCCTGCACGGCGATCGTGGCGTAGCGGCCGCGCGCCGCGATGTGGACCGTCACCGAGCCGCGCGCCGTGAACTTGACGGCGTTCGAGACGAGGTTCGTCAGGATCTGCCGCACCCTCCGCGGATCGGCGTGCGCGAGGAGGCCGTGGTCCCCGGTGACGCGCAGCTGGATGGGCTTGTCGCGCGCCGCGGCGGACGCCTCCCGCATCACCTGATCGACGAGGGCGCGGAGGTTGACGGCGCGGCGGGAGAGCTGGAGCTTGCCCGTCTCGAGGGCCGAGAGATCGAGGATGTCGTCGATGAGCGTGCGCAGGTGCTCGCCGCTCTGCCGGATGACGGACAGCGCCTCGCGCGCGTCCTGGCTGAGCGGCCCGTCGACCTCGCTCTCGAGCACGTGCGCGAAGCCGAGGATGGCGTTGAGCGGCGTGCGCAGCTCGTGGCTGAGCCCCGCGAGGAACGCCGAGCGCTCGCGGTCCATCGCGGACGCCTGCTGGAGATCCGCCCGGTAGGAGCGCTCCGCCGCGGCGAAGCGGGTGATCAGCAGGTTGAAGGCCGCCGTCAGGAGGCCCACCTGATCGAGCGACCTGATCGGCACCGGCTCGGTCTGGATGAGGTCGGTGCTCGACGCGCTCTGGCCTTGGCCTTGGCCGCGCGCCATCGCGGTGATGCGCTCGCGCAGGTAGTCGACGTCCTCGCGCGCCGCCTTGGTGAACGAGAGCGCGACCGCGACCGCCACGCCGAGCAGCAGCGTCGTGAGCGCCGCCACGGCGTTGCCGAGGGCGAGCGAGTCGGGCGGCGGGCTCGGCGCCGAGACGAAGGTGATCACCGAGAGGTGGGACAGCGGCGGGCGGAGCGGGCGCGCCGCGAACCGGACACGGCCGAGCGAGGTCATCTCGTCGCCCTTGCCCTGCGTGAGCATCTGAAAGATCTTGGCCTTGGCCGGCGCGCCGAAGCTCTCGTTCACCAGCACGTGGCCGGTCTGCTCGACGAGCAGGATCTCCGACCCGGTCCGCCGCGCCGCCTGCCCGAGGAGCTCGGTCCGCTCCGCGTCGGCGGTCCCGTGGAGCCGCGCCGAGAGCGTCGCGGCCAGCACCTCGGCGCGCAGGCTCGCGGCCTGATCGCTCATCCTGGCGAGCTGGCGGATGCCGATCAGCGCGATCGCCACCGCCGTGGCGATCCCCACGACGATCACGATCGCGGGCGCGAGCGGCACGAGCGGCGTCGTGCCGCGAGGCCAGCGGATGAGGCGACGGCGAGCCACGGCGAGGGCAGGATGCTAGCGCGCTTCGGGCGACGTACGGGCCGCCTCAGGCGCCCGGAGCGCTGGGGGTTGCGCGCGTCACCTGGGGTCGGTCGAAAGGAGCGCGAAGACGGAATGATCGAGCCAGCGGCCGTCGCACCACTCGGCCTGCCGGGCGATGCCCTCGAAGCGGAAGCCGAGCCGGCCGATGACCGCGAGGGAGGCGTGGTTGTCCGTCGCGGCCGCGACCCGCACCCGGTGCGCGCCCATGTGGCCGAACGCGAACCCGAGCGCGGCCTTCGCGGCCTCGGTCATCAGGCCGCGCCCGGTCGCCTCCTTGCGCAGCCAGTAGCCGAGCTCGCACGAGCGGTGCAGGTGCACGCACGACTCGAGCCCGACCACCCCGGCGAGCGTGCGGTGCGCGCGCTCGCGGATCACGAAGCGCAGCGCCCTGCCGTGATCCCAGTCGGCGGCGCACGCCTCGGCGAAGCGCACGCTCGCGGCCGGATCCGTGTGGAACTGCACCCAGGGCAGCCAGCGCTGGAGGGTCGCGCGCGAGCCGCTGACCGCGAGCCAGAGCTCGGGCCCGTCGGACGGGTCGATCGGCACGAGGAGCAGCCGCTCGGTCTCGATGGGGCGGGCGCGGACCTCGCTTCGAGGTGGGAGGATGAGCATGGGGTCACCGGCACTGGATGCGAGCGGCGTAGGGCTCGAGATGACCCGCCTCGTAGTCAAGCCAGGCGACATACCACTCTCCGGGCTTCGCGCCGGGGCTGATCGATGGCGCCGGCTGATCGCCGCTGACGCGGGCGAACTTCGTGGGCGCGCCGATGCCGTCGCGGTTGATCGACGCGGTGAGCATGCGGCCCTGCTCGAACCAGACGAGCTGGGCCTGGCCGCTCGGCGCGATCGCGACCGACGGGCGCGCGCCGGCCTTCGAGAACCTCTTGCGCCAGAGCGGCTGGCCCTTGGCCGGATCGATGTACGCGGCCGAGGCGCCCCCGATCGGCGCCTCGCCGTGCCAGACGACGAAGCAGCCGGCCGCGCCGCAGGCGAGCGAGGGGCTGTCGCTGCGGGCCCGATCGCTGTTCACGAGCGACAGGTCGCCGAGCGCGCGGTCGGCGCGCTTGCCGGGAGCGGCCGGCGGGAGCCCCTTGTCGGCGCTCGCGAGCGGGAGGCGCATGTACTGGATGACCCGCGTCGGCTCGCGATCGTAGCGGAAGGCGAGGTGCATCACGTCGCTCGTCACCGCGATCGAAGGCAAGCGGACGCGCGGCTTCGAGGGGCCCGTCGGGGTGACGTCCGTCAGCCGGATGATCTCGCCGACCGGATCGAGGTTCGGCGAGAGGCGGCGCATGAAGAGGTCCTCGGAGGAGGCGTTGTCTCCGTCGTCCGACCACGCGATCACGAACCCCTCGGAGGCGCGCGCGAGCGAGGGCCAGGAGTTCCCTCCGCGAGGGAAGCGGGCGACCATCATCGCGGGGGCGTCGATCCGGCCGCTGGCGTCGAGCCAGCGCACGTACACGCCGGCCTCCGGCCCCTTGCCGTCCCAGTACGTGAGCACCAGCCGATCGCCGGCGGTGGTCAGCTCGGGACGACCGATGGCGCGGCCCTCGGGCGTCACGTCGAGCGCCGGCGACGACGGCCGCATCGCGCTGTCGAGCACCGCCGTGTAGGCGTGCTCGGTGCCCTCGTGCGAGTCCGTCCACGTGACCACCGCGCCGCGCGGGCCGAGCGAGATCGAGGGCCGGCTGGCGCCGACGGCGCGCCCGCCCTCGCGCACGAGATCGTGCGTGCGCGGCCGGGCGAGCCCGGTGAGCTGGCAGGGCGCCTTGCCGCTCGCGTCCTTCAGGGCGACCTGCACGTGCTCGATCAAGGTCCGAGGCACGGGGTGGTTGCCCTTCTCCTGCGCATCCCTCAGCTGCCGGAGCGCGGCCTTGAGATCGCCGGCGGCGATCGACTGCTGCGCCTGCGCGACGAGCGGCGGCCACTGCAGGCCGGGCGGCTCGGCCTGCGCGTCGGCGCGCGCCGGCACGGCGGCCGCCGACGCCGACGCGGAGGACGACGGCGCGCCGACGACCGGCGGCGGCGCGGCGCTCGACGAGACGGGCGGCAGGGCCGTCGGCTTGAGGAACTGGCGGTAGCCCGCGTACGCGGCGCCCGCGGCGAGCACGAGCACGCCGAAGACGACGAGCGCGCGGCCGGCGCCGCCGCGCCTCGGCGGCGCCGGCCGCGCGAGCGGATCGGGGACCGAGGCCTCGCCCGAGCCCCCGGAGAACGTGATCTGCTGCCCCACGCCCTGGCTCACGCGCCCGGCCGACGCGCGCGAGAGGTCCAGCCCGGCGAACGGGTCCGCGCCGCGCTCCGCCGGGCCCGAGGGCACGGTGCGCCGCGCTTCGTTGGGGGTCACACGGACCACCCCCGGCGGATCGAACGACACGTCGGTCGGCGGGTCGCCGCCCGTCGGCAAGAGCCCCGCCTGCGACGGCTCCGCGCCGCGCGGGGGCGTCGGCTGCGCGACGCCGAGCGCGATCGAGAGCTCGTCGGCGAACTCCTTCGCGGTCTGGAAGCGGCGATCGATCGAGCGGTCGAGCGCCTTCTCGAACCAGACGGTGAAGCTCGGGGGCAGGTCCGGGCGGAGCGCCGAGGGCTGCGGCAGCGGCGCGTTCGCGATCTGCGCGAACGTCATCGCGACGCCCTGCTCGGTCTGCCAGACGGTGCGGCCGGTGAGGCACTCGTAGGTGATGCAGCCGAGCGCCCAGAGGTCGGCGCGGTGGTCGACCGCCCCCTGGCCGCGCACCTGCTCCGGGCTCATGTACGCCGGCGTCCCGAAGACCGCGCCCTCGCGGGTGAGGCGCGCCTGCGCGTCGCCGCCGTCGACGGGCGCGTAGAACTTCGCGAGCCCGAAATCGAGGATCTTCGCGCAGAGCCGACCCTCCTCGTCCTTCGTGAGGAAGATGTTCTCCGGCTTGAGGTCGCGGTGGACGATCGAGGCGGCGTGTGCCTTGGTGAGCCCTCGACACACCTGGGACACCACCGTGACGGTGGTCTCGGGGTCGAGGTACCTGACCACGGTCATGCGCTCGTAGAGCGACTCGCCTTCCAGGAGCTCGAGCACCAGGAAGGGCCGCCCGTCGTCGAGCTTGCCGGAGTCGTACACGTCGCAGATGAACGGGCTGCGGATCGACGCGGCGGCCCGGGCCTCGCGGAGGAAGCGCTCCACCACGACGGCCGACGTGGTCAGCTCCTGGGCGAGCACCTTGATCGCGACACGCTTGCCGATGTCGATGTGCTCGGCTTCGTACACGGCAGCCATGCCGCCGCGACCGATCTCGCGTGTGATGCGGTATTTTCCGGCGAGGACCGTGCCTACCGGGATCTTCGCTTTGTTCGGCAAAGCCATCAGGCAGGGCTGTCCCGCGACTGGATTCGCCAGCGGAGACTATTCGAGCCGCGTCGCAAGAACAAGGCGAGCGGGAGGGGGCCCGTCCGGCAGGAGGGATCCGCCCCTCGGGGCGCCGTGGGGGCGGGCTCTGCCATCCCCGGACAGAGACGGGTCCACGCCGGCCAGGCCTCCGGACGGGCATGGACATGGACAAGGTGGGCCCCACCCCCCTGGCCGCGCCGCACGGGAGCGGGCGCGCCCCCCTCCCCAGGCTCCCCCGGAGCGGTTCGTGGGAGCGGTGAAAAAAGTAAGCGGGCTTCGATTTCCGAACGCCGGAACCACTTTTCTCACGCACGCGCGATGCGCGAAACATTCCGGAAACATGAGCTTGGGTACACCAGCCTGGACCCCGGGTTGCTGCGCCAGCGCCCGGGGTGATGGGTCGCCGATCCAGCTCTGCTGGATGGGTCCCTGAGTTGTTGACAAGCGTCGGGGCAATGCTCGGCAGGCCGGGCGGACCCCGTCACGGATCGGAGGCCGGGCGGCGCCCGGCACATCGACGGGAGGCCGCCGGCGGAGGCGTCCCCCCTTTACCGGCTCTGCTCCGGCGGGGCTTTTCGGGTGAGCGTCCGGGATTTTACCCCGGCGGGCATCCGGTCACCACAGGCGTGCGCAATGAAAAAGGTCGAGGCGATCATCAAGCCGTTCAAGCTCGACGAGGTCAAGGACGCCCTCGCCGAGGTCGGGATTCAGGGCATGACGGTGACCGAGGTAAAGGGCTTCGGTCGGACCGGCGGCAAGAAGGAAGTCTATCGGGGGTCGGCGTATGTCGTCGACTTCGTCCCGAAGGTGAAGGTCGACATCGTCGTGCCGGACAGCATGGTCGGCGATGTGATCGACGCCATCGAGAAGAGCGCCAAGACGGGCCGGATCGGCGATGGCAAGATCTTCGTCGTCCCCGTCGAGGAGGCCGTGCGGATCCGCACGGGGGAGCGCGGCGAGGACGCCATCTAGGCGAGCCGCGGGCAGAGCGTCACAGGGCATTCGCGGCGGGTCGCAGGCTCGACAACCAGGCAGCTAACAGCGAGCACGAGCCCGCGCGCCGTAGAATCACATCCAGCGAGAGCAGCGAGTCAGCGAGGAAAGAGAAGATCATGAAGGCCAAAGATGTCGTCGCGTTTGCGAAGGAAAACGACGTAAAATTTGTCGATCTCAAGTTCATCGATCTGCCCGGCATCTGGCAGCACACGACCGTCCCGGTGTCCCGTCTGAACGAGGACATCTTCGAGGAGGGCATCGGCTTCGACGGCTCCTCGGTGCGCGGGTGGCAGCCGATCAACGCGAGCGACATGCTGATGACGCCCGACGCGGCGACGGCGAAGCTCGACCCCTTCCACGCCCAGAAGACGCTCAGCCTGATCTGCAAGATCAGCGATCCCGTCACCGGCCAGCCCTACGGCCGCGACCCCCGTTACATCGCCCAGAAGGCGGAGAACCACCTCCGCCAGAGCGGCATCGCTGACACGACGTACTTCGGGCCCGAGGCCGAGTTCTTCGTCTTCGACTCGGTCCGCTACGAGAGCTCGCAGCGCGGCGCCTTCTACGAGATCGACAGCGAGGAGGCGGTCTGGAACACCGGCAAGGCCGGCGTGAACCTCGGCCACAAGATCCGGTCGAAGGAGGGCTACTTCCCCGTTCCGCCGACCGACACGCTCGCGGATCTGCGCGCGGACATGATGTCGACGCTGATCGAGACCGGCATCGCGGTCGAGGTCGGCCACCACGAGGTGGCGTCGGCCGGGCAGTGCGAGATCGGCATCAAGTTCTCGACGCTGACCTCGATGGCCGACAACCTCATGTGGTTCAAGTACGTCATCAAGAACGTCGGCCGCAAGCACGGCAAGTCGGTGACGTTCATGCCGAAGCCGCTCTTCGGCGACAACGGCAGCGGCATGCACTGCCATCAGTCGCTCTGGAAGGAGGGCAAGCCGCTCTTCGCCGGCGACGGCTATGCCGGGCTGTCCGACACGGGCCTCTGGTACATCGGCGGCATCCTGAAGCACGCGAAGGCGATCGCCGCGCTCACCAACCCGACGACGAACAGCTACCGCCGGCTCGTCCCGGGCTACGAGGCGCCCGTGAACCTCGCGTACTCGAGCCGCAACCGCTCGGCGTCGATCCGCATCCCGCTGCCGCCCGGCAACAGCCCGAAGGGCCGTCGCATCGAGGTCCGCTTCCCGGACGCGAGCTGCAACCCGTACCTCGCCTTCGCCGCCATGATGATGGCCGGCCTCGACGGCATCCAGAACCGGATCGACCCGGGCGATCCGCTCGACAAGGACATCTACGCGCTCTCGCCCGAGGAGCTGAAGGAAGTGCCGCACATGCCGGGCTCGCTCGACGAGGCGCTCAGCGCCCTCGAGCGCGACCACGAGTTCCTGCTCCGCGGCGACGTCTTTACCCGCGACATCCTCAAGACCTGGATCGACTACAAGCGCGAGCGCGAGGTCGACGCGATCCGGCTCCGCCCGGTCCCGCACGAGTTCTTCCTCTACTACGACGTCTGATCGTCCCCACCCGAGCGGCAGCGCAGGGTCCGGCGCACGGGAAATTTGCGCTGTGACCCTCGCTGCCCGCGCTCTTCATCGCTCGCTGCCCGTCCGTCGAGCGCCCGGTGACATCGAGGAGAGTCGCCGCGGCGCCTCGACATCCAGGGATTTTTCGCCCATCGCTGCGGCCTCTCCGGGCGCGAGGCGGGCTGTCGATCCCTCTCTCGCGAACTTTTGTTTGATGCTGGACAGAGCGGCGCCGCGGTACCGCTCGTCCATGCATCGGGTTATCCTCCGGCCCGTCTCTGATGTGGGTCGGGGGTAAGGCATCCTCATCCCCGGAGAGATCTCGGCGCAGCAGTGAACCCCGGCGACCTCATCCAGTCTCGCTACCGGCTCGTGAAGCTCCTGGGCCGAGGCGCCAGCGGGTCGGTGTGGGCTGCGAAGAACGAGCTCATCGACCGCGACGTGGCGCTCAAGGTGATGCGCCCCGAGGTGGCCCAGGACGCGGTGGCGCTCCAGCGCTTCTTCAACGAGGCGAAGGCGAGCGGGCGCGTGCGGAGCCCCAGCATCGTCGAGATCCTCGACCTCGGGCAGGCCGAGGACGGCTCTCCGTTCCTCGTGTTCGAGCTGCTCGTCGGCGAGGGGCTCGACGAGTGGCTGCGGCGCGAGCACACGATCGAGCCGGAGACGCTGGTCGAGATCTTCATCGGCCTCGCGCGGGCGCTCGACATGGCCCATCAGCAGGGGATCATCCACCGCGACCTGAAGCCCGCAAATATCTATGTGCACCGCAACCACCTGGGCGAGCTCGTGGGGAAGATCCTCGACTTCGGGATCAGCAAGGTGCTGGAGAAGGAGCACAACTTCGCGCTGACCCACACGGGCTGCGTGGTCGGCTCGCCGGCCTACATGTCGCCCGAGCAGGCCGCGGGGCGCGAGGACCTCGACGGCCGCGCCGACCTCTGGTCGCTGGGCGTCGTCATGTACGAGGCGCTGACCGGGACGCTCCCGCACCAGGCGCCGAACTACAACGCGCTGATGGTCCGCATCCTGAGCAAGGACTGCGATCCGATCGCCTCGCGCAGGCCGGGGCTCCCGCCGCGCCTCTGCCACATCGTCGACGCCTGCCTCCGGCGCGAGCGCGACGAGCGGATCGCCTCGGCTGGCGTGCTCGCGAAGGAGCTCGAGGCCATGCTCCGCGAGCTGCGCGCCGCGCGGTTCCGGGGGCAGCGGGGGCGGCGCGCCTCGGACGTCGTGCTGGGCGGCTCCCTCGCGCCGGACAGCGCCGCGATGCGCGGCGGCGGCGCCGTGGGGACGCTGGGGCGGCTCGTGCAGCACGGCAGGCGGCTGCCGCCGGCCATGCTCGTCGCGGCGGGGCTCGGGGTCGTGTTCTGGGCGATGGTGCTCGTGCTGATCGGCAGATACTGGAGCCGCTGAGCGACAAGCCTCGGCGGGACGAAGGGAGCCGGAGCGCTCGGCGTCAGGCGCGCGGCGTGCTGGTGCTCGCGGCGGGCGCGGGCGCGCCGTGGCCGCGCAGCGCGCCGCGGCCGCTCGGCGCGCCGTGAGCGTCGCAGCGATGCGCGCGCGCGCTCGGCGCGTGCGGCTCCGCCGGCGCGGAAGCAGGGGCGTCGCCCTCGCCCGGCGCGGAAGCAGGGGCGTCGCCGGCGCCGAGCATGCTGCCGAACCACGCTCGAGGGCCGAGCCGCGTGAAGCTCGCGAGCAGGAGCGCGCCGAGCGCCGCCGCGCAGATCCATTCGACGGCGGCGTGCTCGTGGGCCACGAGCTCGTGGAGCTCCGGGACCGAGGCGCCGGGGATGAGCGCGTTCGCGGCGAGGCCGAACGCGACGGCGACGGCGACGCTTCCGAGCGCGAAGGCGGCGGCGACGCGCGCGCCGAGCGATCGCCTCAGCACGGCGACCGCCGCGACGCTGGTCGCGGGCCCCACCGTGAGGAGCGCGAGCGCCGCGCCGACCGAGAGCCCCTTGTGAATCATCACGGCGGCGAGCGGCGTCGCGGCCTGCGCGCACACGGAGACCGGCGCCGCGATGAGGGCGCTCACCACGATGTCGGCCGGCGCGCCGAGCGCGCGCGCAGCGGCCGGATCGAGCGTCGCCTCGAGGACGGCGGCGAGCGCGATGCCGACGAGGTACCACGCGGCCACGCGATCGAGCGCCGGACCGGCGGCCTCGGCGGCGGCGGCGCGGAGCCGCGCGCCCAGCGACGGATCGGCGCCCGCGGCGGGCGGGGCGCTGCTGCGCTGCGCCGCGCCGGGGGACCCGGCCACCCTGGCGACGAGGAGCGCGACCAGCACGGCAAGGAGAGCGCTGCCCGCGAGGCGCACAGCGGTGAGCGGCAGGCCGAGCAGCCGCAGCGAGAGCAGCGCGCCGCCCACGTCGAGCGCCGGCGCGAAGGCGGCGAGGGCGACCGTGGCCGCCGCGGGAGCGCCCGCGGCGCGCGCCGCGGGCAGGAGCCGTCGCACGAGCGAGGAGGCGCCGCCGTATGACGAGGAAGGCAGCGGCGGCGCGGGCGCCGCGCCGCGCGCAGCCCGGGGCAGCGCCGCGCCGTCCGGCGGCCGTCCGAGCGCGTGACGCGGGAAGAACGCGCGCATGAGCCCCGCCGCGACGAGCCCTGCGAACATCGCGGGCGCCGTCTCGACGAACAGCGGGCCCAGCGACTCGGCGATCGGCAGCTCGGACCCGTGGGCGTGCGCGAGGAAGCTCTCCGGGCTGGGGAGCGCGAGCGCGACGCAGAGCCCCGTGGCGAAGGCGACGGCGCTCGCGGCCCGCGCCGTCCGACCCCGGGGCGGCGCCTCGTGCGTGTGGACGACGAGGCGCAGGAGGACGCCGAGGCCGAACGCGATGAACACCTCGAGCGACTCGTGGGGGAGGCGCTCCATGAGGCGCTGGCCGAGGAGGGCGCCGAGCATCGTGAGCAGCCCGAGGAGACCGAGGCGCAGGGCGAGCTGCCGCCACCCCCAGGCGGGGAGGAAGCGCGCCGCGAGCGACAGCCCTTCGGGGAGCCGGTGCACGAGGACGGCGCTCGCGATGAGCAGCCCGTCCGCGCCGCCGTCGGCCGCGGCCGCGGCCAGCGCGAGCCCGGCGCCGTCGAGCAGCCCGTGCACGGCGAGCGCCGAGAACGCGATCTCCCGCCCCAGGGCCTCGCCGGTGTCGCGCCGCCGGCGCTCCGCGAGCGAGAGCGCCGCGTACCCGAGCGCCGTCCAGAGGACCGCCTGCGCCCCGAGCTCCTCGATGGCGTGCGGGAGGTGGCGCGCGAGGACCAGGGTGGGGACGAGCCCGAGCGTCAGCCCGTCGAGCGCCGGCGTCGGCAGCGCCCCGCGCCGGCCGAGCGCCACGAGGAGCGGCCCCGCGGCGAGGCCGGCGATCGACAAGGCGACGACGAGCGCGAGCATGGGCGCGGGGGCTATGCCCGAGCCGCGGACCCCAATCAACATCAAATTGATGTTGCAATCGAGCTGCGAACAGCCGCCGCATTCCCGCGGGGCCGCGCGTTTTCGCCTCTCGGGTTTGCCGCGCGTCCCCGGCTGGCCCGAGCTCAGGGCGGCCGCGCGGCTCCGGCCGACCCGGGGCGCACGGCTGTCGCGCGGCTCCGGCCGACCCACGGCTCAGGGCAGCCGAGCGGCTCCGGCCGACCCGCGGCTCAGGGCAGCCGAGCGGCTCCGGCCGACCCGCCGCTCAGGTCCACCCGCGGCTCAGGGCAGCCGCGCCGCTCCGGCGGCGCGGCTCAGGGCTGCACGCAGCGGTCGCAGCGACCCTTGATCTGGATCTGGAGGCCCTTGCGGCGCAGCGCACGCGGCGCGCCGCGCGCCGCCTTGATCTCGATGCTCTCGTCGGGGAGGCAGAGCACATCGCCGCACGTGTCGCACATGAAGTGCGGGTGCTCGTCCTTCGCGTGCTCGCCGCTGCCCTCGCGCAGCTCGAACCGCCACAGGTGGTCGCCCATATCGGTGCGGCGAACGAGCCCCGCATTCGTGAGATCGATCAGGTTCCGGTAGATGGTGGCGCGATCCCAGCCCTTGGGGGCGAGCTCGGCCGCGAGCTCGGCGTGGCTGACGGGCGTCCGCGAGCGGCCGAGGCTCTGCAGCACGGCGATGCGCGGCGAGGTGGCTCGCAGGCCAGTCGCCCGGATCTGCTCGCGGAGCTGCTCCGCGGACTGACCTGCTTTCGTACGCGCCATGCGAGACATCTACCGTCGCCAGGACAGTACTGCAATCAGGATGCACGGAGCTCGCCGGCCGCGCGCCCCACCGGGCCGGCCGCGGGTGTGAGTGAGATCGCTCGAGCGCCGCCCAGCTCGCCCCGGCGCGACCGCCTCGGCGAGGACGCCGTCGAGGGATCTCCGGGCCGGCGGAGCGCTCTCGCTCTCCCGCCCGGACCGCGGGCGCGCATGCGCCGCGCGGCCCAGAGCGCGCCGGCGCAGCGAGCGCGGCCGTAGGCCCGAGGTCGAGAACATGGCAGATGGCGAGTTGGACAACCTTGTACGGCCTCGATTCGAGCGTGGCTCAAACTGCACAGGCCAGGCGGATGAATCGCGGCGCGGTGTTCTTCAGGAGGCTTTCCGAAACCGGGGTGAGCCCCTCGAGCCTGCTTCTGAATACGCAGAGGACATGGAACAGACGGAGCGGCCATCGTCCCGGTCGTTGCGTCTGGCCGCGAATCGAGGGCCGCTCGGCCAGCGCCGATGCCGCGGTGTGCTCCATAATGGAGCGATCGCTCCATGTTGGAGCAGCCGGCGTGTCGCTCGGCGCCGGTCGTTGCGCCGCGTCATCGCCGCGCGCGCGCTCGATGAGCGCGCTGGCGTTCGACGAGATGACGCAAGACGACCAAGACGTGGAATCTCACCATGTCGTCGTGAGTCGAATCAGCCCTTTTGGAATTGAACTGATTGTCATCGCGGATATATATTCCTGCTTCCTTTGCGGGGCCTGAACCAAGGAGAATGTCCATGCGAGCTCGGACGTGTGCGGAGGTACTTGCCTTAGTCTTGATCGCTACCTTGAGTGCCGCCGCGTGCAACGGCGACTCCTCGGCCCCGGCGGAGGAGGAGGCGCCGGTCGTTGCCGAGGTCGAGCCCGAGCAGGTGGAGGCGTCGCCGGCTCCCCTGCGGCGCAGCTGCGCGACCGTCGAGCTGAGCGAGGCTGAGAGGGAGACCGTCGACCGGTTCGTTCGCAGCCGGGTGGCGGCCGGGTTCACCGCGGAAACGGCGGTCAGGATCCCTGTGCACGTCCATGTCATCAACAAGGGCGCGGGCATCTCGAACGGCGACGTGCCCCAGTCCATGATCGACGCCCAGATCGCGGTGCTCAACGACGCTTACGCGACCACCCGCTTCCAGTTCGATCTGGCCTCGGTCGACCGGACCACGAACTCGAGCTGGTACACCATGAGGCTCGGCTCCTCCGCCGAGCGGCAAGCCAAGAGGGCGCTCCGCCAGGGTGGTCCCGACCACCTCAACCTCTACACGGCCAACCCGGGCGGCGGTCTACTCGGCTGGGCGACGTTCCCCTCGAGCTACTCGGCGAATCCGACCGACGACGGCGTCGTCGTGCTCTACTCCTCGTTGCCCGGCGGCAGCGCGGCGCCGTACAACCAGGGAGATACGGGCACCCATGAGATCGGGCACTGGCTCGGCCTCTACCACACGTTCCAGGGCGGCTGCAACAAGGCCAATGACGGCGTCGACGACACGGCGGCTGAGCGCAGCGCCGCGTATGGCTGCCCGATGGGCCGGGACACCTGCGCGAACGCCGGGGTCGATCCGATCACGAACTTCATGGATTACACCGACGATGCGTGCATGAACTCGTTCACTGCGGGCCAGACAGCTCGCATGTCGGCGTTCTGGGACACGTATCGTTGAACAGGGGATGATGTGGGAGCACAACCGGCGAGCGGCGGAGAACTCCGCCGCTCGCCGGCTGGCGAGGCGCGTCCGTCAGAGGACGATCACGCCGACTTGACCTGCGCCCGGCTCTCGAAGCGCTGGCTCTCGGGGAGGATGCGGGGCGCGGGCTTGGCCGGCGCCGGGGCCGCGCCCGCGTCGTCGTCGGCCTGTGCGAGGCGCTGCTGGCGGCGGGTGCCGGCCTGGACGCCGAAGTACACGCCGAGGAACGTCACGAGACCCCAGCCGAGCAGGCCGACGGCGATGAGGCCGGTCTGGCGCGAGGCGTCGCTCCCGAGCTGGCTCATCTCCTCCATCGGCGCCGACAGCTTGCTCACCTCCTGCATCGGCTCGCGCAGCGTCGCGACCTGCTCCATCGGCTGCCTCAGCCCGGCGACGTCGCGCATCGGCGCGTTCAGGGCGGCGACGTCGCGCATCGGAGCGTTCAGGGCGGCGACGTCCTCGAGCGGCGCGCGGATGCCCGCGAGGCTCTCGTTCATCGCGGCGATCGTCGCCTTCATCTCGCTCAGCCGGTCCATCGACTGCTCGAGGCTCGCGGTCTCCCGCAGGCTCTGCTGCATCGCGTCCATCGACCCCTTGAGCTCGGCCAGCCGCTCCATCGCCTCCTGCATCTCGGCGACCTTCTCCATCGGCTCGCGCAGCTCGGTCAGCCGATCGAGGCTCTTCTGCGAATCACGCAGCGTCTGATTCGAATCCTCGATCGTCGACCGCGTGCGCCTCATCTCCTCGGTCGTCGCCTGGATGGAGCGCGTGTTCGTGTCGACCATCGTCGCCATGCCGCAGCCCGTCGACGCGAGGACGAGCAGCGTCACCGGCGCAATCTGACGGATTCCTTTCCAATGCATATCCGATCGTTGATTCCTCGAAGGCGACGCGTCAACGTGCATTTGACGCGGTGCGCTGAAATATGACATAGCCGTGTCCGGGGGGTGAGGCGCTGTGGGATGCGGAGCAGGTGGCACCCGAGCTTCGCGGCGCGCGGCCCCTCCTCGCACGGCGCTGTGAACTGTCGGTGTCGGTCCGGCGGACGTTGGCGCGCCGATCGCCGGAAGCGGGGATCAGGGAGAGGCCGAGCGCGCAGCCGCGATGCGCGCGGCGCCGCCAGCGCCGCGGTCCGGAGCTTCAACGCGGGCGAGGGGCATCTCATGCCGGCGCGGCGGGCGCGCGAGGGGAGAGCCCGCGGCGAGCGCGCGGGGAGAGGGCGCTCACGGCGTCGGGCGGCCAGGACGGAGCGCGCCGGCGCGGAGGACGAGCGCGGCGAGGACCGCGAGCGCGGCCGCGGCGAGCCAGGCTGGCCGGCCGAAGGCGCGCGTGCCGGCGGCGAGGGCGCCGTCGACCCACGTGACGTCGAGCAGGGAGCCGCGCAGGCCAGCGCCCGCGAGCGCGGTGAAGCTCGCGTGGGCGGCGATCGGCGCGAACACGCCGCGGCCGCGCAGGAAGAGCGCGGCGGCGAGCGCGCCGAGCGCGGAGGCGAGGGCGAAGCTCGACGCGGTCGCGCCCGGCGCGAGCCCGAGGGCGGCGCCGTGCGCGAGGGCGGAGAAGGCGATCGCGTGGCGGCTCGAGATGCCGGCGCGCGCCGCGGTGGCGAACGGGATGCCGGTGAGCAGGAGCTCGTCGCGGACGGCGAGGGCGATCGCGCGCGCCACGGCGAAGCCGAAGCTCGCCGAGGGCGCGCCGGCGTCCACGGTCGCCCAGCCGAGGAGCGCGGAGGCGCCGAGCGTCAGCAGCACGGCGAGCGCGCCCAGCGCGGCGCCGACCCCGACGCGGCGGGCGAGGCGCGCGCGGTGGCCCGGGCCCTCCGCCTCCTGCGGGTCGGTCCACTGCACGCCCGCCCGCGCCGCGACCAGGTCGGCGACGACGGCGCCGGCGAGCGCCGCGGCGAGCGGGCTCGACGACAGGAGCGCGGAGAGGATCTGCAAGGCCGCGGCGAGGCCGACGAGCCAGGCCGCGCCGAGCGCGAGCTCGATCAGGCGTTGCTGCGGCCGCGCGCGACCGGGCGGGGGGCGGCCTCCCTCGGCGGCGTTCAGTGAAGCGTGTGCCACTGGCCGTTGTGCTCCACCTTCGGGACGTCCGCGTCGCCGTCCGCGTCGCCGCGATGCCGGGCGCCCAGGGTCGCCACGAGCTGGGCCGTGGACGGGCGCGAGGACCGGGGGCGCATCTCCACCGCCTCGCGCGCCGCGCGGAGCCGCCGGCGCGGCGCCGGAGGCGGCGGCGACCTGCGGGCGCGGAGCCGCCGCACGGCCAGCTTGCCCGCGATGAGCAGCCCGATCAGCAGCAGCGAGCCGGCCAGCACCGGGACGAAGCCGTAGCGGCGCGCGACGTCGGCGCGCCACGCGAGCTCGAGCTCGCGGCCGGTCGAGGCGTACGCGGCCTCGAGCGCGCCCGCGAGCGGGGTGCCGGCGCGCACCTGATCCAGGGCGCGCGTGAAGCGCTGACGGCGCTCGCCCTCGACGAGGAAGCGGACGACGTCGGCCGCTTGCGCGTGGGCCAGCGATCCGGCCGCGTCGCTGGCGCCCGAGAGGCTCGCCTCGATCTCGTCGAGCGGGAGGAGGCTGCCCCGGAGCGCGGCGATGGAGAGCCGCTGCGCGCGGCGGGCGACGCCGTCGTCGGCCGCGTGGGCGGCGAACCCTTCGTGGAACCAGCGAGGGACCAGGGCGCCGCCCGTCGCCTCGTCCAGGGCGAGGTGCGCGAGCGCGTGACGGAAGGCGCTCTCGAGATCGGGCGCCTCGACGCCGAGCCGCGGAGCGTCGCTCAGGACGGCGAGCCGCAGCGCGCCGAAGGAGACGGCGGTCGCAGGGCCCGCGACGCCGCCGGGGACGAGGCCGTCGAGCTCGGCGGGGGAGGCCGCGATCCGGACCTTCACCGGAGCGACAAGCGCCTCGCGGCCGAGCAGGGCGCCGAGCTCGGCGCGGACGGCGTCGGCGCGGGCGAGCAAGGGACGGACGCGATCGCGGGTCGAGGGGTGGTAGGCGAGCTCGAGCCAGCCGAGATCCTGGGTGAGGTACTCCGTCGGGGCCGGCGGGACCGAGGGGGCGGCCACGCCGTCGCCCGCCGCGGCGGGCGCGTCGTAGACGCGGGGCGCGGCGCCGGCGATCCGCCCGGGCGCGGCGACGAGCGCGAGGCAGAGAAGCGCGGCGAGCCGCAGCCCCAACGCCGCCGAGCTGCGCCGGCTGGAGCGCGTCATGGAGCGATCCGACCTCGGAGGTGCACGGTGTCGCCGTCGCCCTGGCTCGTCTGGGCGAGCACGAGCACCACGATCCCGGTCCCGACCACGCCCGCGAGCGGACCCCAGAACCACGGAGAGCTCCACATCGAGCGCCGCTCCGGCGAGCCCTGGTCGCCCGCCGGCGCCTTCGATGCCGGCAGGTCGACGCCCGCGCGGGGACCCACGGGGCCGCGCTGCGGCGCGGTCTGGGCGGACGCGGGCGGCGCGGCGGGGCGACCGGTCGCGACGCCCGCGCGCTCGTCGCCGGCGAGCAGCGCGCGGACGGCCGCGGCCGCGCCCGGCCAGTCGAACGTCGCCCCGGCGGGGGCGGCCGCGCCGTCCGCGGTGCGCTGGACCGTCGCGCCGAGCTCGAGCGGCGCGTAGCTCGCGCCCGCGACCCGGAGCACGCGGGCCACGGGGTGGCCGCCCGCCGCGGTCACCGCCACGACGAGCGCCGCGCCAGCGCCCGCGCCGAGCGACGCGAGCAGGCTCCGCGCGACCGGCTCGGACTCGGCGCGCCCGGCGGAGCGGCGCACCTCGGCGAGCTCCTTCACGTCGGCCGGCGCGTCGGGCCGCGGCGGATCGCCGGCGAGCACCTGCGCGGCCGCCTCGCCGATGGGCGGGCGCAGCGCGGGATCGCGGTAGATCGCGCGCGCGAGCGCGCGAGCGGCCTCTGCGCTCGCGTCGTCCACCGCCACCACGACGGCGCCGCGCAGGGCCGACCGGGGCGCGGCGGCGCTCGGCGCAGGCCGGGGTGGAGCATCCGCCGCGGCGCCGCCGTCGCGCGGCGCCTGCGCCGCCGCGGCGGCGCTGCCAGCCGGATCCTCGGCGTGCGCCGGCGCGGCCGCCAGGCCGAGCGCCATTGCGACGAGGCCCGGGGCAGCCGGCGGACAGCGGGACATGCGTTTACCGTACGGAGGCCGCGGGCGAGCGTCAAACGGCGCGCGGCGCGGCGTCACGTCACAGCCAGCCGTGCTCGCGGTACCAGGCGACCGCCCGGCGCGTCCCCTCATCCCATCCCACCTGAGGCTCCCAGCCGAGCTCCTTGCGGGCGTCGCCCGAGTCGCAGACCCAGTGCGACGCGGCGAGCTCGTTCAGCTTGTCGCGCGTCAGCATCACGGGCTTGCCGGTGAGGCGGCCGATCCCCTCGCTCGCGAGCGCGGCGCCGCGCACGAGCGGGAACGGCACGCCGAAGCGGACGAGCGCCCGCGCGCCGAGCGCCGCCTCGACGTGCGCCAGCATGTCGCGCCACACGTACACGCGGCCGTCGTCGATGAAGTAGGCCCGGCCGCTCGGCACGTCGGCCTCGAGCGCCCGGATGCACGCGGCGGCCGCGTCCGAGGCGTAGATGACGCTGAGCGTGTTCCTGCCGTCGCCGAGCATCGGGAGGAAGCGGCGCGCGACGCTCTGGAAGAACGCGAACGACTCCTGATCACGCGGGCCGTAGATCATCGGGGGGCGCAGGACGACGACGGGCAGCGCGTCCTTGTCGGCGAGGACCAGCCGCTCGGCCTCGAGCTTCGAGCGCCCGTAGCGCGTCACCGGGGCCGGGAGCGCGTCGGCGGCGACGGGGCGCCCGTCCAGGCTCGGGCCGACGGCGGCGAGGCTCGAGACGAACACGAAGCGCTTCAGGGACGGCGCCGCCCTCGCCGCGTCGAGCATGTTCCGCGTGCCGCCGACGTTGACCCGGAAGAACTCCGCCTCGTCGCGCGCCTTGACCAGCCCTGCCGAGTGCACGATCGCGTCGACGCCCGGCGCGCCCGTGACCGCGCGGCGGACGCTCTCCGCGTCCTCGATGGCGCCGTACGCGAGCTCGACGCCGCGCAGCGACGACAAAAACTTCGTGCTCGACGAGCGCCGCACGAGGGCCACGACGCTGTGCCCCTTCTGTACGAGCTGCTCGGCGACGTGCGAGCCGAGGAACCCGCTCGCGCCCGTGACCAGCACCCTCATCGATCCGCTCCTCCGGCGCCCGCGCCCGTGTCGATCAGAGCGCCCGCTCGTAGACCCGGTACTTCTTGTAGACCCGGCCGCCCATCAGCCGGATGCCCGCGTTGATGGCGGCGTTGTCCTCCAGCGTCCACCCGAGCTCGCCGCCGGTCATGCCGAGCAGGTGCGCCGCGCGGTTCATCTCGACGTAGAGGAAGGCGCTGAGCCCGGCGTAGCGCCGCACGTGGCGCCACTTCTTGCGGATGCCGAGCACGACGAGGCGCCCGCTCTTCGGGCCGCGCACGCGCAGCCGCCACAGCAGCTTGAAGATCCCGGTCGGGAGGAGCTTGCCGTGGAAATCCTTGATCAGCTCGTTGAGATCGGGCAGCCCGAGCGACACCGCGGCCGGCTCGCCGTCGATGAACGTGAGCCTCGTGAGCTCGGGCATCAGGATGAGCCGCACGTCGTCCGACCACTTGATGAGCTCCTTCTCGGTCATCGGGACGAAGCCCCAGTTGTCGCTCCAGGCGTCGTTGAAGACGTCCATGAGGAGCCGGATGTCGCGGAGCAGGTTCTTCGGATCGCCGCAGCGCGTGTGCACCTCCGGCATCGCCAGGATCTCGGCGTGGGCCTTCTGCGCCCGGGCGGGGACGTCGCCGACCTCGTAGCGCCACGCGTAGAGGTCCTTCACCTTCTCGAGCCCCGCCGCCTCGATGAGCCGGCCCTGGTGCGGCCGGTGGTAGGACATCATCAGCACCGGCGGGTGCTCGAAGCCCTCGATGAGGCAGCCGATCTCCTCGTTGACCGAGAGCGAGTAGGGGCCCCGCATGCGCTTCATCCCGCGCGCGCGCAGCCAGCCCGCGGCCTCGGCGAGCAGCGCCTGCGCCGTCTCGGCGTCGTCGATCGTGTCGAAGAAGCCGAACATGCCCGTCTCGTCCCGGTGGACCCGGAGGTGCTCGTGGTCGACCTGCGCGGTGATCCGCCCCGCCGGCCGGCCGTCCTTGTACGCTACCCAGGCCGTCCCCTCGGCGTGCTCGAAGAACGGGTTCTTCTTCTTGTCGAGCCGATCGGAGATGTCCAAGTCGAGCGGCCGGATATAGTTGGGCTCACCCTCGTAGACGGTATCGACCACGTTGAGGAAGTCCTTGAGGACCTTCTTGTCCCCCTTCCGAAGCTCGCGGATCTCGATGGCCATAGGGCGCAAGCCCGTACCTTCCGGGACGCGGCGCCGCAAGGGGATCGCGCGGGCTCTGGCCGGCGCTGATCGCAGCCCGCGGCGCGCGCGGAGCCGGTAAGCTCTCGCCGAGGGCGGCTGTCCGGCCCCCCGGCAACTCAGGTGGACGCAGCATGATGACCCCGAAGGAGTTCCAGAGGCAGTTCAAGCGGCTGCTGATGAGCCGCGTTGAAGGCATGGACTGGGAGGACAAGCTGGCCCGGGTCCGCCAGTACCTGCGGCAGCTCGAGGCGCGCCAGAGCCCGGAGGAGGAGTCGGCCGAGCTCTCGCCGTCGCTGGAGCTCATCCCGTTCGAGCCCGGCAAGCGCCCGGTCGACGAGGCGCTGTATCCCGGGCACGGGTGCAGCGAGCGCGTCGGCTGCATCAACACCACGGGCGACCCGTCGGAGCTCGGCGACGAGGTGTGGCTGCTCTACCGGCTGCGCGACCTCTACGCGTTCGTCGCGCCCTTCGAGCGGCCGTTCGAGGTGACCATGTCCGCGTGGTTCCTCCCGGCGAGCCCCGGCGAAGGCGAGCCGTGCCCCGTGCCCGGCATCATGGACATGCCGCTCAGCCCGCAGATCGTCTCGACGTCGTCCTACCCGGTCCCGATGCTCGAGCCCGCGCCGTGGAACTCGTTCCACCAGACGGTCTACGTCGCCACCATCGCCCCGGCGCGGCAGCTCGTGCCGCACCCCCCGGGCGAGGAGACCGGCGGCGGCTATCCCTGGACCGACCTGCCCGAGTGGTTCCGCCGGCGCATCACCGACGGCGCCGATCCGTTCACGCTCGCGAGCCTGTTCCGGCAGCAGCTCCGGGTCGAGATCAAGCTCAGCGAGGCGGGCAGGACGGTCTCCTCCGAGTCGACGGACATCGAGATCTTCGACACCGGCCGCTTCGGCTCGCTCTACGCGCGCCTGCTCGACCGGCTCGTCAAGGCGGACACGGAGATCCAGCAGCGGGCCCTCGGGATCGACGAGCTCCACGTCGGCTACCACCCGTGGTTCCCCGTGCTGACCATCGGCATGGACAAGGCCCTCCTGTACCTGCGGGCCATCCATCAGGATCTCGAGCAGCACCGGCGCAACCTCCCCGACCCCCGGTGGCTGCTCCGGGTCGGGCTCTACCTCGAGCTCCTCACGTGCCTCGGCATCTTCGAGGCGGTGAAGGACCAGTACCCGGACATGCTCTCGCCGGGGGAGCGCGAGGCGTTCGAGAGCGGCGAGGCGTTCGCGCCCATCCGCGCGGCGATCGACGTCGCTGCGTGGAAGCAGGTCTGGGACCTGCGGCACATCGCGCCGCGCGCCGCCGGCTTCTTCGCGGCCGGGCCGGTGAGCCTGACGAACCTGATGCGCAAGCAGAAGGCCACGCTCGCCTTCCTGCACGCCCACCACGCGGACCTGCAGAAGGCGATCGAGCTCGCCGGCCCCAACCTGTGGAACGCGCAGGAGACGTGGCACCGGGTGTTCCGCGACGCGGAGCGGGCGGTGCTCAAGAACAGCGTGCTCGCGTTCCCGGAGCTCGCGCACCTCGACCCGCGGTGGCGCGACTTCGCGCTCTGGCACCAGCGCGGCGACGTGCGGCTGTTCGGGCTCAGCCTCATGCCCGAGGCGCTGACCGGGCTCTTCGGCGATCAGGACGGCATCTTCCCCGCGGCGTGCCGGCAGTACCGGAGGTCGATGAACGACGTGGCCCGCTGGGCCGCCGAGCGGAACCTCATGGATTACACGGGCGACGAGTGCATCCCGCGGAACGCGAGCCTGCTCGAGGCCTATATGGAGAAGAACCCGTCGCTGCTCGCCGCGCTGCAGCGGCGCGACGGCTACGGGGCCGCGACGTCGATCGAGCTCGACGAGCCGAGCAAGGCGCCGCGCGAGGCGAGCGCCGACGACATCATGACGCTGCTCCGGAGGACGCCGGTCTTCAAGCCGCTGCTCGATCGCGAGCTCCGCAAGCTCGCCACGAAGGTGCGCCGGATCGAGTACGGCCCGCTCGACCGGATCGTGCTGCAGGGGCAGCGGGACTCGTCGATGTTCGTCGTCGCGTCCGGCGCGGTCGAGGTCCTGGTGCGGCACCCGGACGGGCAGGACTCGACGGTCGCCGCGCTCGAGAAGGGCGCCGTCTTCGGGGAGTTCGCGCTGCTCACGGGCGAGGAGCGCACCGCGACGGTGCGCGCCGTCGACGAGGTGGTGCTCTACCAGATCACGAAGGAGGCGCTGCAGCCGATCATCGAGGCGCGCCCGCAGCTCGTGATCGAGCTCAGCCTGCTGATGGCCTCGCGCCAGGCCCACCTGCGCGACGCGGCCGAGCGCTACAACGAGGCCGAGGAGAAGGTGCGGAGCCTCGCCGGGCGCATCCGGCGGTTCGTCCTCGGCTGAGCGCGGGGCCGCCCGCGCCCAGTCCGGGGGGCGCTCAGCCCTTCAGGAGCCACGCGAGGGCGTCGGCCTCCGCGGTGAAGAACGAGTACTCGGGCAGCCCCATCGCGGCCGACAGG
Organism: Sorangium sp. So ce134; assembly: GCA_051525975.1. Taxonomy (GTDB): domain Bacteria; phylum Myxococcota_A; class Polyangia; order Polyangiales; family Polyangiaceae; genus Sorangium. Next base: position 12,474,362 of record CP150314.1, on the reverse strand, counting down.
CGGGAGATCTGCATCTTCGAGAGCGCGCTGTTCACGAGGTTCGCCGCCTTGCGCATGCCGTGCTCGACCGCGTAGGCCATGGTCTGCTCGACGTAGGGGCTCACGTCGGGCTTCTGCGGCGGGAAGTCCGCGATGTCGGCGAGCACGTACCAGGGCTTCCCGAGCGAGAGCAGCGTCGAGGCCTTCTGGCGGAACTCGTCGAGGTACGCCTTGCCCTCGTCGATGTCCCAGAACCCCCAGACCTTCACGTGGAGGACCCCCGTCACCGTGTCGGCCCGCACGTGGAAGCGCCGCTGCCCGACGCGATCGCGCCGCGACGTTGTCTCGAGCCTCCTCGACGCCTCGCCCGCGGAGGAGCCCGTCCGGCCAGGCGCCTCCGACGGCCGGGACCGGGGCTCCGGGATCCTCGACGTGGGCGGCGGCGCCGGCGGCGTCGGCGGCGTCGGCGGTGTCGGCGGCGTGGGCGGGGTGCGGCGCGACGGCGGCGTCTTGGACAGCTCGGGCACGGTGACGGTCGGCACGTCGGCGAAGCCCGCCGACTTCCCGGGCCGCGAGGGCTGGGTCGGGTCGGTGGGGCTCGGGTTCACGCTCGGGCCCGGCCCGGGCGGCGGCGGATCCGGCAGGAGCACGACGCGCGACGCGCGCGGGAGCGGCACGCCGAGCGCGGCGGCGAGCGCGCTCACCGCGGCGGACGCGCGATCGAAGCGGTCCTCGGGCCTGAGCGCGGTGGCCTTGAAGAACCAGCCGTCGAACGCGCCCGGCAGCGCGACGGAGCGCCGGCGAGCCGCGCGGACGCTGGGCGCCTCGTTCGCCCCGCGCAGGAGCTCGGCCGCGAGCAGGTACGGCGACGGGATCGCCTCGGCCTCCTGGGACCAGTACGACTCGCCGACGAGGAGCGCGTACGCGACGTGCCCGAGCGCGTAGATGTCGGCGCGCGGGCCGACGTTGCGCTCGGCCCGGATCTGCTCGGGCGACATGTACACGGGCGTGCCGAGCATCTGCCGGGTCAGCGTGGAGGCGTGGTGCTGCTCGATGACCTTGGCGATCCCGAAGTCGAGGATCTTCACGCACGGCGAGCCGTCGTCGCGGACCGTGACGAACAGGTTGTCCGGCTTGAGGTCGCGGTGGACGATGTTCGCCGCGTGCGTCTTGTCGAGCGCGAGCGCGGCCTGGAACAGGTAGACCGCGACGTCCTCGGGGGGGAGGGAGCCGCGCTTCTTGACGAGGCTGCCGAGCTCCTCGCCGCGGAGCAGCTCCATGACGATGAACGGCGTGCCGGTCTCGTCGTCGACCCCCGCGTCGGAGGTCCTGACGATGTGGTCGCTCTCGATGATGCCGGTGATGCGGGCCTCGAGGGCGAAGCGGGCGCGCAGCTCCTCGCTGTCGAGGAGGCTGGGCAGCATCACCTTGAGCGCGCGGCGCGCCGCGGTGACGTCGTCCATCACCTCGTAGACGGCGCCCATGCCGCCCGCCTTGATGACGCGCAGCACCTGATAGCGGTCGCGAAACCGCGTATTCGGCTGCAGCAGACCGGGCGAGGAGCTCATCCTGCGGCCCTCGATTCAGACATGTCTGGAACACGCTATCAGCGCCGCTTCCCGCGTCGCAAGGCGCACGGGTAGGGGAACGTGCTCAGCGCTGGATCGCGCCGTCGCCGGGCGCCTCGTCTTCGGCCCGAGCGGCGCGGTCGAGGAGCGGCTCGAGCGCGCTCCAGAGCGCGCGGACGTCCTGGAAGCGCTCCTCCGGGACGACGGCGAGCGCCCGGGCCACCCAGGCGTCCACCTCGGGCGACAGATCCGGACGGAAGGCGTGCAAGCTCGGCCTGGGGCCGCGCGCGGCCGCGAGCAGGATGTCGACCCGGCTCGCCCCGGCGAACGGCACGCGGCCCGCGAGCGCGCGGAAGAGCACCGCGCCGAGCGAGTAGATGTCGATCCGGTGGTCGATCTCCTGGGGCCGGCCCTTCCAGACCTCGGGCGCGATGTAGCTGGGCGAGCCGGGAATTGCCCCCTCGCGCGTGAGGGGGTCGGCCTGCATGACCTTGACAAGACCGAAATCAAGCAAACGCACGCATCCACGGTTCGTTGCGCCGCGGTCGGCCGGCGAGCTGTCGCCGGCGCCGCTGCCCGCAGGGTGGGTCGGACCGCCGGCGGGGGAGGGATCGTAAAATGTGTTTCCTAAATTACCTTTCGGGCGAGGTAAGGAGGGCGGGCCTCCTGGGTCGTTGTCCAGGACGAAGATGTTCGCGGGTTTCAGGTCGCGGTGGACGATGCCGCGGGCGTGCGCGGCGTCGAGCGTGTCGACGATCGGGCAGAACAGCTCGTGGAGCCGGGCGAGCGGGAGCCGCTGGTTCCGCGCCTCCAGCCGGCGCAGCGTCGTCTCGAGGTCGCTGCCCTTCAGGAACTCCATCACGATGTAGAGCGTGCCGTCGGGGGCCTCGCTGAAGGCGAAGACCTGCGTCGCGCTGGTGCCGGAGAGCGCCCCCATGGCGCTGGCCTCGCGCCGCATGCGGGCTTTCAGCGCGGGATCGCTGGAGAACTCGGGCCTCAGGTACTTGACGGCGACGTGCGCGCCGGTCTCCTGGTCCAGGGCGCGGTAGACGACGCCGTGGCCGCCCTGGCCGACCACCTCGAGCAGCCTGTACCGGCCGTCGATCACGTCGTCGATGTCGTGGTCCATCGGCAAGTCCTCGCTGTTCCGAGCGCGCTGCGCCAGCATGCCCGCGGAACGAGCTCAGGTTGTAGCCGCTTCGGCGCCCTGGCGGTAGGGACGGTTGGCCACCGGCCTCGTCCGGCGGCCGGGGCGGCAGGGTGAGCGCGCGGGCAGAAAGGGCGAGGCCTGCCGGGGGGGCGAGCGCGCCGGAGGAGGAATGCGACAGGGACATCGCGTGCGGGCTCAGGCGTCATCCTAGGAGTGCCGGAAATCGCCTGATGATGCTTACAGTCGTTACGGCGAAGTGACGAACTTGGATGTGTTGCTGGCTCGATGAACCAGTGTAGAGTGGCGCCCATCGCGGTATGAGATCCGTCCGACAGAACAGCGACCTTCCCCCGGTGAGCGGCGCGCTGCCGGTCGCGCTCGACGTCCAGCAGGCCAAGCCAGGCGCGCAGGATCCGGAGCTGGACGAGGCGTGGACCTATGAAGTCGCTCACCCGGATGCGCCGGCGGATCTCACGTCTGTGGTCGGGGAGAACCTCCGGCGGCTCCGCACGCGGCGCGGGCTCTCTCTGGAGCGGCTCTCGAAGGTCTCGGGCGTCAGCCGCGCCATGCTCGGACAGGTCGAGCTCGGCCGGAGCGCGCCCACGATCAACGTCGTGTGGAAGATCGCCCGTGCGCTCGGCGTGCCGTTCTCGGCGCTGGTGAGCAATCGCTCGGCCAGCGGGCCGATGCTGCTGCGCGGGGACCGCGCGAAGCGGCTGACCTCCCACGACGGAAAGTTCACGTCGCGCGCGCTCTTTCCGTTCGATGCACCGAGAACGGTCGAGTTTTACGAGCTGCGCCTGGCCCCGCTCGGCATCGAGAATGCCGATCCCCATCCGCCGGGCACGACGGAAAACATCGTGGTGAATCAGGGGACCGTCGAGATCAGCGTCGACGGACAGCGGTTCCTGCTCGCGACGGGCGATGCGCTCGTGTTCCAGGCGGATGTCCCGCACGTCTACCGCAACCCGGCGAACGTCGACTCGCTGATGTACCTGGTGATGACCTATTCGCTGTCGGCGCCCTGAGGGCGGGTCCCCGCGGGGGACCACGGGGAACGGAAGGGAAAAATGAGAGAACGCCGGCGATTGCCGGCGTTCTTTTGTTTCAAGAAAGAAAGGCCGGGTGGCGGTGCTACTTGGTCATGGTGGCCGTGCCCATCATCATGGGCATCCCGCCGCACATCATCATCATCGGCATACCGGACGACATCATCCTCGTCATGGCCTCGCAGCGCTCCTTGAGCATGTCCATGGACATGCCCTCGGCGGGCATCATCTTGCAGGTCATCCCGTCCTTCGTCATCTCGCAGGACATCTTGCACATCATCGGCATGCCCATGCCCATCATGTTGGGCATCATGCCCATGCCCATCATGTTGGACATCATCGGCATGCCCATGCCGGGCATCATGCCCATGCCCATCATGCCGGGCATCATCGGCATGCCCATGCCCATCATGCCGGGCATCATGCCCATGCCCATCATGTTGGACATCATCGGCATGCCCATGCCCATCATGCCGGGCATCATCGGCATGCCCATGCCCATCATGCCGGGCATCATGCCCATGCCCATGCCGGGCATCATTGATGCGCCAGAGGTCATCTCCGGCGTCGACATCATCGGGCTCATCGTCTGGGGCATCATGGGCATCTGCATCGCGGTGGTCATGGGGGGCCTTCCTGTCTCCGGCGCTCGTCGCTGCCGGGAGCCGTTCTAGCCGGCCGGCGTGCGCGAGCAACGCGTTCACTCGGACGTCTGTCGTTTTGCTCCAGTCTAGCGGAGGCGCCTCCACGCCCTTGGAGGCGCCGGCGTCCCGAACGGACGACCGTCCAACATGACGACGGGGCGCTCCGCCCGGACGGCGTTCTCGATCCGGGTTCCGGCCAGAGCGGGTTGCATGGCAGGCTCGGCGGTTCGCGGGGTGTCCAGCGGGCTCATGCGGGCCCGAGCAGGGCCGGAGCGGCGCTGCTCGGGCGCCAGTGACCCCACCTCCTCTTCTGGCCCGTTCTGCGGCTGACCCGGCGGCCACATGGGTTCATCCACTGCGCGCACTCGGGTGAGTGACGGCGCCCTCCCCGACGACAACCGCGTTCTTCGAGACCGTGAGCGCCATCGACGCTCTGCATGAACCGCCTGCGCCTATCGCGGTGTGCGCGCGCGAGCGACGGCAGTCGCTTGAGCCTGCCGCGAGCGGCTCCGACCGGTCCACCCGCCGCGAAGCCGCCGGAGCCGGACGAGGCCCGCCCGGTGCTCGGCGGAGATGCCGCGCCAGGACGCCTTGCGGCGCGAGCCAGCGGGGCTTGTGTGCGTCTTGCTCCACCCTTGACGGGCGTTGGAGCTTGGGGCCTCATACATCACCATGCGCGGCGCTCCGTCTTCTCCGCCCCTCGTTCACGCCACCCGCCTGCTCGCCCTGGGTGCGCTCCTGGGCGCTACGTCGTGCGCTCAGATCCTGGGCCTCGACGAGTTCGAGGACTGCGACGGAGATTCCTGCTCAGGAGCCCTCTGGGCGAAGAGCTTCGGGAGCCATGAGTTCGTCTTTCCAGAGAGCGCTCGGCTCGACTCGAAGGGGAACATCCTCCTCGCAGGGAGCTTTCTGGGGACCACTGATTTCGGCGGCCCGCCGCTGATATCATCTCGTATGGCGTTCTTTCTCGCCAAGCTGAAGCCGGACGGCAGCCATGCCTTCAGTCGATGGTTGTGGGTGAAAAACTTGGATGGCGCATATGGATCGGACCTTTCGGTGTTGCCTGACGATAGCGTCGTATTGTCGGGTTTCTACGAGGAAGCGATCGAGTTCAATGCTGGCGATTCCATCACGGCGCCCACTCCCGAAGAGGATGGTTGCTTCGTGGCCAGATTCTCGTCTGACAACGAGCTGCTCTGGCGGCACAACTTGTTCACGGGGACGGGGCTCCTCCTTGTCCTGGATTCGGCGGCTACGCCCGATGGTGACGTGGTCCTGGTCGGCTCTTTCAATCGTGAGGTGAGCCTGGGTTCGTCGACCCTGACGACAGCATCATCGAAGGACGCCGTCGTCGTGAAGCTGGACGGCGAGACGGGTAGCGTCCTGTGGAGCTTTCAGTTGGGCGACCCAGAAGACACTACGGCGACGAGGAGCATCGAGGCCAAGGCGGTGGCGGTGGATCCCGGCGGCAACATCGTCGTCGGGGGCCGGTTCACGGGATTCACCGAGCGCGGCTTCGACGAGAGCTACGCCCCGAGCCCGTCGGGGGGTGGAGCCTTCGTGCTCAAGCTCTTGCCCACGGGTAAGATGGATTGGACCGTTCTCCTCCAAGGAGAGGGCGATGCCTGGGTGACCGACGTCGACGCCGATCCGCGAGGGGATATCCTCGTGGCTGGGGCTCTCACAGGGGCGATCGCTGTCGAAACCCGCGGGGTCCGAGGCGCCCAGCAGACCAGCGGGCCGGCGGACTCGGATATCCTGCTCGTGAAGCTCTCGTCTGCGGGGAGCCACCTGTGGTCATTGAGATTCGGGGATGATTCGCCTCAGATAGTTATGGATTCCGACTTGAGCGTTGGATCAGATGTCGAGTCGATGTCCCCTTTCGGGGTTCACGCTGCCGTTGACACCGCCGGAGACATCGTGCTCGGCGCTGGGGTCGCAGGCGCCGTTGACTTCGGGGGCGGGCCGCTCGGCGGCAGGCAGGACCGGGACTGGACGGTCGCGAAGCTGAGCGCTGGCGGAGCGCACCTCTGGAGCAGGCGTTTCGGTGATCCTGCGGCAGGGCAAGCGGTGGTCGGTGTCGACACGGATCCGGGGACGAAGGCCCTCGTGGCCGTCGGGCTCAACGACGGAACGCTGGATTTTGGCAATGAGGTGAAGGTCGTGGCTCCGGGCAAGCTCAGCGCTGTCGTGACGAAGATCGACCTGGGACGCGTCGGGAGATAGCTCGTCGCACTCAGCGGAGCTGATCAGTTGATCTGCAGGTTCGCGGCCGCCGTGCCGTTCCGCCCCGCGCCCGCGGCGCCGCCGCTCGGGTTCGTGCCGCCGGCCCCGCCGAGCCCGGGGGAGCCCGTCGTGCAGCTGTTATCCGTAAACGTGAAGACCACACCGCCGGATCGCGCCAGACAGGCGCTCGGACCGCCCCCGCCGCCGGCTCCCGGGCCGCCGTCGCCGCCGTTGCCACCTCTGCCGCCGTTGCCGCCGTTGGCGGCGTCATCAGGACCGGCTCCGCCATTACCGCCGTTCCCCCCGAGCTGTCGCGCTCCTCCGTTGCCGCCGCGGCCGCCGTTGCCGCCATTTCCGGTTGTGATCTCGTTACCGGAGACGACCGCCCGTCCGGCCGCCGCGAAGACGCCAAAGCTTCCGCCGCCACCTCGGCCAGCCTGGCCGCTGCGGCCGCCGAGCCCGCCGCATCCGCCGCTGCCGCCGCCACCACCGCGATCATTGATGCCTATCGCGCACGTACCGCCGCCGCCACCGCCCGCGCCGCCGCCGCCGCCGCCGTTCGTTCCCGGCTGCCCATTGGTGCCGTTCGCAGGCTGGTAAACGCCCGAGGCGATGGTGCCGAGAGCCGCGCCCCCCGTCCCCGGTGTCCCCTGCGACCCAGCCATGCCCGCCGCGCCATTCTGTCCTGACACTCTGGGGTCCAAGCAGTCATGCGAGGGGCCGCCCGCACCCCCCGCCGCTCCCTGGCTGCCCGGATGGCCCGGCGCGCCGGTCGCACTGCCATGTCCGCCATACCCGCCTCTCCCGCCAGGCTCGTCGCACACGGGCGCTGGGCCGGCATTCCCGCGGCCGCTGCAGTCGTCGCAGCCCACCTCTCCCGCATTCCCCGCCAGCGCCGTCCCCGCCGTGTGCGCCGCCCCGTGCGTCCCGTCCGCCCCGGCCCGGCCGTCCAGCACGTTGATGACGTTGTACCGCACGAAGAGCTGCGCGAGCCCGCCGCCCAGGCGCACTCCATAGGTGCTCGCGCCGGGCGACGTCGACTCCAGCGCCTCGATCGTGATGCCCTCGATGTGCGTCGGCTGCTCGATCGACGGCGCGTGGAACACCGTGCCTGGCGCGCGCACCGTCGTCGTCACCGCGGAGGTCCTGCGGAACTTGAAATCAGGGTCGTTGTGATCGAACCCGCCATAGATGCTGATGCCGGACACGACCGTGACGGCCTCCTCGTACAGCTCGCCGGAGAGACAGATCGCCGGCACCGCGCTCTCCTGCGCCACCTGGATCGCCGTGGCGATCGTCTGCACCGGGGCCGTGCGCGTCCCGCTGTTGGCGTCATCACCCGTGCTCGCCGACACATAGACGCACTGCTCCACGAGCCCGTCGCCGCCATCGCAGTTCGCGTCGACGAAGTCACCGTCGATCGGATCCTCGGTCGTCGAGGTCGGCGTACACGCGTACTCACAGCCGCACTCGCCCGTGAGCGGGTTGCCGTCCACGTCGTGCGTGCCCGGAAGGCACCCCATCGCGCAAGGATCGGTGACCTCGCCCCCGCCGCCGCCGTCTCCGCCGCCCGCCTCGCCTCCAGCGCCGCCCTCGCCCTCGCCCCCACCGGCGCCGCCGTCGCCTCCCGCGCCGGTCGTGACAGCCGCGCTGCTGCTCGATGACGTCGTCGTGGCGCTGCTCGATGTCGCTCCGCCCGCGCCAGAGCCGCCGCCGGTGCCGGATACCGGCCCGACGGGACCGTCGATCGAGCTGCTCTCGGCGCAGCCGAGCGCGGAGAGCATCGCAAGCACGGAGGCCGTTCCGAGGAGGGAGCGAACGCGCATGCTTAATTCTGCACCTTCGCGCGCTTTTCGGAAAGACTTTGTCACGCTGGCGGTAATCACCCCATGCGCCCCATCGACCGATGGCGCCGTGCCGCACGCACCGACACGGCTGTGCCGCGTTGCGCCGCCGCGAGCCAGCTCACGCTCCCGCGATTCGCCCCTCGCGCCTGCCACCGACTCCGGTAGTCTGGGTCTGCGCTCCTGCCCGCTTCCGCGCCGTCCCTGCCGCACATCAGCACCCCATGCACCTCGAACCGCTCCACCGCCTCTCGCTCGCCTCCCTGCTCGGGCTCGCTGCCGCCGCCGGGCTCCACGGCGCCTGCGCCCCGGATTCGGGGATCGGCGCGGCGTCGTCCTCGTCGGAAGGGGCCGGCTCGGGCGGAGACCTCGACCCGGATGGAGGGCTGTTGAGCGACGCGCCCGTCGATACTCGCCCCGACCCGGATGCCGCCTGCGGGCTCGTCACCGAGGAGGCGATCGCCGTCCCGCTCAATCTCTACATCATGATGGACAAATCCTCCTCCATGGAGGGAGACAAGTGGGATAGCGCGAAGGCCGGCCTGACCGCGTTCGTCAACAGCGCGCGGTTCGCAGGCGTGCGCGTGGCGCTGCGCTTCTTCCCGCGCGCCGCGGACGCGGTGCCGGCATGTGATCAAAACGCCTACAAGGCGCCGCTCGTCCCGTTCGGCCCGCTCCCGGACAACGCGGGCGCGATCGTCGACGCCATCGAGGCCGAGTCGCCGGACGGCCTGAGCACGCCCATCTATCCGGCGCTCGGCGGCGCGCTGCTCCAGGGGATCGAGGTGGCGCAGAACCACCCCGGCGAGGCCTCCGCCGTGCTGCTCGTCACCGACGGGAAGCCGCAGGGGCCCGGGCCCCAGTGCGGCGGCGCGAATCCGGAGGACCCGGCCGCCATCGCCGACCTCGCCGCGGCGGGCGCGCGCTACCGCCCCCCGGTGCGCACCTTCGTGATCGGCCTCCCGGGCGTCGACCAGAGCATCGCCAACCAGATCGCGGCCGCAGGAGGCACCGACGCCGCGGTCCTCGTCAAGGCGACCAACATCGCCGTCGAGTTCCAGAACGCGCTCGCGAAGGTGACGGGTCAGGCGCTCCCGTGCGAGTACGAGGTCCCCTCCCAGGTGGCCGGCGGGCAGATCGCGTTCAACGACGTCAACGTCCTGTTCGGGCTCGACGGCGCGGCTCAGGAAATCCTGCCGCAGAGCCCCGCCTGCGACGGTCCAGGCTGGCGCTACGACAACCCGAGCTCGCCCACGGCGCTCGTGCTGTGCCCCGACACCTGCGGCGCCGCCAGGAACGCGTCCGCGGCGAAGATCCAGATCCTCCTCGGCTGCGAGACCGTGCTCCGCTGATCGAGCGGCCCGCCACCGGCCGAGTCCGCTCGGCAGCGCCAGAGCGGGTCTCGTCCGACTCATTCATCCACGAGAAGAACGTTGGACCGCCGAAGCGCCAAGACGCCAGAAGGCGAGTTTCTGGCTCCCTCGGTGCATGAACGCCGTCCCCGCCGCGTGTCGTGGAGAGGACATCGGGAGCCATGAACGGGGCTGGTGAGGGGAAGACGGCGCTCGCGTGTCATGGAGATGACATCGGGAGCCATGAACGGGGTTGAGGAGGAGGCGAAGACGCAGAGCGTCATGGGCGAGGGGCCCGGGCTCGGGGCGGAGGAGCGCGGGGCAGGCGGCCGGCGCGGCGGGCGCGACCTTGCAACTCTGCACTGCGCTTTGTGGACTCCCGGCCCCCAGCGCCGTAAGAGGACGGGACCATGACGAAGGAGTCCTCCCTCGCCGCCGCCGGCTCGCCGCGGCACGCCGCCCCCGCTGCGCTCCACCCCGCCCTGGTGCTGAGCGCGTACCTCGAGCCGCTCGTGCGCGGCCGGCGGGTGGCGGTCCTGGGTGACGCCACCATCGGCCTCGCCGACCGGCTGCTCCAGCGCGGCGCCCGCCTCGTCCACGCCTACGATCCGGACGCCGCGCGCGTCGCGGAGAAGCTCGCGCGATCGGCGCCCGCCCGGCAGCCGCACCCGAGCTTCGCGGTGTTCGACGGCGACCTCGGGGTGCGCGACGGCGCCTTCGATACCCTCGTCATCCCCGACCTCTCCCTCTTCAGCGATCCAGCCGAGATCCTCCGGCGCGCCCGCCGCCTCACCGCCGCGAGCGGCGCCGCCATCGTCGCGTCGCCGAACCCGGACGTCGCCCGGGGCCTGCTCCCCGCGGGCGCGCGGCGCGGCGCGGCGCCCGGCTACTACGCGCTCTACGACCTCGTGGCGCTCCAGTTCAAGCAGGTGCGGATGGTCGGCCAGGCGCCCTTCGTCGGCTACACGGTCGCGGAGTTCGCGCCGAAGGGCGAGCCCGAGGTCAGCGTGGATACCTCGATCCTCGACGGCTCCGAGGAGCCGGAGTGGTTCATCGCCATCGCCGGCGAGCGCCTGCCGCGGCTCGACGCGTTCGCCGTGATCGAGCTGCCGTTCGCCGATTTCCCGGTCGCGGCCGCCGGCCCCTCGGCCGAGGCGCTCACCGAGGCCCAGGGCCGCGCAGAGCGGCTCGGGGGCGAGCTCGCCGAGCTGCGCACCCGCCACCAGCGCGACCGCGACGACGCCGGGGCCCGCGCCGAGAGCGCGATCGCCACGGCCGCGCGCCTCGCCGAGGTGGAGGCCGAGCTCGACGCGCGGGGGGCGCGCCTGCGGGAGGTCGAGACCAGGGCGGGCGACGCCCACGTCCGGGCCGAGCGCCTGGCGCACCAGATCCGCGACATGGAGGAGGAGCTCCGCAGCCAGCGCGACCGCGCGACCCGGCTCGCCAAGCAGCTCGACGACGAGAAGCGCCTGCGGACCAAGGTCGAGCTCGAGCTCGGCATGATCCGCAACAAGCCGGAGATCGCCGGCGCCCGCGACCGCCTCGACGCCGCGACGGCCGAGCTCGAGGCCGCGCGCGCCCGGATCGCCGAGCTCGAGGCGAGGCCCGCCGTCGCGGCGCCGGACCCGGCGCTCACGGCGCGCGTGGAGGAGCTCGAGGCGGCCGCCGCCGGGGCGCGGCGGGAGCTCTCGAAGATCACGTCGGAGCGGGACGCCGCGCGCCGGCGCGCGCAGGAGGGCGAGCGCGCGGTGGAGGAGGCGCGGCGCGCCGCGGCGAAGCACGAGGAGATCGAGGCCGCCAGGGCCGAGCTCGCGCGCGAGCGCGACCGGCTGAAGGAGCGGGTGGACCGGCTCGATCGGGAGAACCGCGCGCTGGAGGAGCAGCGGAGCGCCCTCGACGCGCGCAGGCAGCTGCTGGAGGCGCGGATCGTCGAGCTCGAGCAGCGCGTCGTCGTCCTGGAGCAGCGGGCCGTGGAGCTGGAGAAGCGCGACCCCGGCGAGGCGGCCGCCGCCGAGATCGCGAGCCTCGAGGCGGCGCTCCGCGACCGGGGCCACGTCATCGCGTCGCTCAGGGCGCAGCTGCTCGAGAGCGAGCGCGTGGGCAAGGAGCTCGTCGACGAGCTCGGGACGGTCTTCGCGTCGTCGGCCACGGCCGAGCGCGGCGGGCCGGGCCAGGCCGCGGGCGGCGGGCCGGGCGGGGCGCTCCCGGGGACCGGCGGGCCGGGCGACGCCGTGGAGGCGCTGCGGCAGCAGCTCGACGCGCTGGCGCGGAGCGCCGCCGCGAGCGAGGCCGACCTGCGCGCCGCGAGCTGGAAGATCGCGCAGCTCGAGCGCGAGCTGACCGAGGCGCGCGACACCGCAGGCTCGCCCCCGGCGCTCCACGAGGAGCTCGAGCAGGCGCTCATCGCCGCGCAGGCGGAGATCGCGGCGCTGCGCCGGGCGGCGGAGCGCGACGAGGCGGGGACGGCGGCCGGGGCGCGCGAGGACGCGGCCGGGGCGCGCGAGGACGCGGCCGGGGCGCGCGAGGACGCGGCCGGGGCGCGCGAGGACGGCGCCGGGGCGCGCGAGGATCTGGGCGTGCCGCCCGAGGTGATCGAGCAGGCGGTGCTCCTTCAGCAGGTCGCCAGCGCTGTCGAAGCGGGCGTGTGAGCGCGCCGGGAGGTCTCGAGCACGCGCGTGGTCGATCCGCTCGGATGGCTCCAGATCCGTCGCAGCGACGGATCCCCCGATGAACGCGCGGGGCACCTGTGCGCACGCGGTCGCTCGCGCTAAGGACCGAGCCGATGCGCGCACCTCGCCCCCTCTCCACGCTCCTCAGGCTCGCCGGCGCCGCCACCCTGGCCCTGGCGCTCGGCGCCTGTAGCGCGGTCACCGCGCCCCGCGCGCCGGACCCCATCGCCTCGCTCCGCGACGCGGGCGCGCGCTCGACCGACGGCGAGGTCGTCGGCCGCTGGCTGCTCGGGGAGCTCCTTGTCCCGGGCGGGTCGCCCGCGGGCGTCAAGGCGGCGCGCAAGCGGCTCGACGGGATCGGCGCGAAGAGCCTCTTCGCGTCGCTCGGGCGCGCGATCGACGACGAGGCGCACGGCCGCAACGCGCGCGCAGCGACGGCCTACCTCGAGGCGCTGGACGCGGCGCGCGTGAGCGCGCACCCCGACGCCCCCCTCGTCGGCTGGTTCGCCGCGAACCACCTCCTCGGGCTGCGCTCCAGCGTCGTCGGCCTCTGGAAGAGGTCCCGCGAGATCGTCCAGCGGGCGATCGATCACCCCGGCAACCTCGGCTGGCGCGCGCGAGGCGAGCTCGTCGAGTGGTGGAGCCTCGAGGGGCTGCCCGAGGAGGCGGCCGCCGCGGCGCGCTCGGGCGGCGCCGGGGCCGCGCCCGCCGTGCCGCTCATCGACCTCGCGGCGCGCCGCTACGGGTGCATCGAGAACGCCCGCTTCGCCGGCCCGTTCGGCCACCTGGCCGAGAGCGACCACCGCGTTCACTACGAGGCGGAGCGCGCCGGCCCCTGGCCGCCCGTGTTCCCGCGCGATCCCCGCCGCGCCGACCCGCCGCGCGTGCTCGGCGCCGAGCGCCGCGGCTGCCAGCTCTCCGCGGTCGCGCCCGACGCGCGCGGCGAGGGCAGGGCCAGGGGCGGGGTCTTCTACGTCGAGACCTTCGTCGACCTGCCCGCCGAGCGCGAGATGATCATCGCGGTCCAGGGCGCCTTCGCGATCCTCGTGGACGACGTCGAGGTGCTGACGCGCGACACGAAGCAGTGGGGGATCTGGCCCAGGTTCGGCGCGCGCCTGCGCCTCGGGCCGGGCCGGCACCGCATCCTCGCCCGCGTCGGGAGCGGCGACACCTCCATCCGGCTGCTCGCGCCGGACGGCACGCCCCTCGGCGTGGCCACGTCCGCCGATCCGGCGCCCCCCACCTCGCTCTTCCCGCCCGAGGTCCTGCCCGATCCCAACCCCATCGAGCCGTTCCTCACCGCGCTCGGGGTGCCGCCGCAGCCCGCGCCGAAGGTGGCGCGCGCGCTCGGGCTGCGCGGCGCGCCGCGCCCCGAGCGCGACGTGGACGACCCGATCTCCCGGTACCTCGCCGCGACCATCGCGCACCTCGAGGGCCAGGACGACGTGAGCGCGGTGCTGATCGAGCCGCTCGTGGCCGACCCGGCGCGCGCCACCGGGCCCGCGCTCGCGGCGCAGGCCGTGTTCCTCGAGAAGGACCCGATCTTCCCGCCGTCCGACGGGCGCGACCTCGTGAAGGACGTGCGCGCCCGCGCCGCGGAGAAGGACCCGGAGCTCTGGTACCCCCGCTTCTGGCTCGCGCTCGAGGAGGCCGACAAGGCGGGCCTGTCCGAGGTGACCCGCGCGGTCGAGGCCCTCGCCGACCGGTTCCGCGAGGTGCCCGACCTCCTGAAGACGCTCGCCGCGATGTACTCGCGGCTCGGCTGGCGCGTCGAGCAGGTCCGCACCGTGAAGGAGGCCGCCGCGCGCTTCCCGGACGACGTCGAGGTGCTGGGCGCGCTGCTCCGCATCCACGACGCCGACGGCAACGTCGCGCAGGCGGACGCGCTCGCCGCCCGCATCCGGGCGCTCGACCCCGACGCGGAGATCGAGCTGGAGCGCGCGATCGACCGGCGCGACTACGCGGCGGCGATCAAGGAGCTCCAGCGCCTCGGCTCCGTCCGCCGGGACCGCAAGGACATCGCGCTGCGCATCGCCGACCTCCTGACCCGCGCCGGCAAGCGCGCCGAGTCGTTCGAGCAGCTCGAGCGCGCGCTCGCGAGGTCGCCGGACGACGCGGGCGCGCGCCTCGCGCTCGCCGACGCGCGCTTCGCCCGGGGCGAGCGCGACGCGCTCCAGAAGGCGCTCATCGAGGCGATCCGGACGGGCTCCGACACCTCGGGCCTGCGCGACGCGATCGAGCTGCTCGACGGCACGACGGAGCTCAGCCCCTACCGGCTCGACTCGAAGAAGGTGATCGCCGAGCACGAGGCCTCGGGCGAGGTCATGCCCGGCACGGCGGCGCGCGTGCTCGACTATGCGGCGATGTGGGTCCACGAGGACGGCTCGGCGCGGATGCTCCAGCACGAGATCATCCGGATCCAGTCGCGCGAGGCCATCCAGGAGCACGCCGAGCAGCGCCTGCCGGACGGGCTCGTGCTCAAGCTCCGCACGGTCAAGCGCGACGGGTCGATCCACGAGCCGGAGTTCATCGAGGACAAGCCGACCGTGACGATGCCGCACCTCGAGGTGGGCGACTACATCGAGGTGGAGAACCTGTTCGTCCTGCGCGGCGACGGCCAGGGGGGCCTCACGTTCCAGGGCCCGCGCTGGTTCTTCCGCGAGGAGAAGGTCCCCTACTGGCGGAGCGAGTTCATCATCGTGTCGCCGAAGAGCCGGCCCCTCGACGTCGAGGTCTCCGGCCCGGTCCCCGCGCCGGAGATCGTCGAGTCCGGCGCGCTCGTCACGCGCCGCTACCGCGTCGACAAGAGCCCCGCGCTCCCGGAGGAGCCGGCGAGCGCGCCGGCGGCGGAGTTCCTGCCGAACATCCGCGTCGGCTGGGGCATCACCCTGGAGGACACGATCGCGCGCATGGTCGACGCGGCCGCCGACGAGACGCCGCGCGACCCGCGGCTCGTGCGCATCGCGCGGGCGATCGCGCGGACGCCGCCCGCGCCGGGCGCGGCCGCGGGCGGCGGCGCGGCGGAGAAGGCCGCGGCGCGCCCCGCGGCGGGCGGCGACGCCGCGGGGGCGGCGCCGTCGAAGGACGAGCAGGCGCGGCGCATCTACCGGTGGGTGCTCGCCAACGTGGAGGCGGGGCGCGAGAACGACGGCCGCCGCGTGGTGATGGGCAAGAGCGGCAGCCGGACCGAGGCGTTCCTCTACCTGTGCCGCCTGGTCGGGATCGACGCCGGCTACGGGGTCGTGAGCGACCGGCTCACCGCGCCGCCGCGCGGCCCCATGAGCGAGGCCGAGGCGTGGAGCGCGGTCGCGGTGCGCGTCGACACCGGAGAGAAGCCCGGCGCGGGCGCGGCCCGCTGGATGTTCGTGCGCGACAAGTTCGCGCCGTACGGCTACCTGCCGAGCTCCCTCCGCGGGCAGCCGGCGATCGTGCTGCGGCCCGGGGCGCCGCGCGAGGTGACGCCCTCGTCCGGCGCGCACGACGGCGTGGTCACCGAGGGCGTCGCCGAGGTGGCCCGGGACGGCTCGGCGACGCTGTCGATCGAGCAGCGCTACGAGGGCAAGCTCGCGATCGCGCTGCGCTCGGCGCTGGAGTCGCTCCCCGACGCGCAGCTCCGGGACGCGGTCGAGTCGCGGCTCCTGCCGCAGATGGTGCCGGGGGCGCGGCTCCAGGAGATCCAGGTGAAGGAGCTGACCGAGATCGACCGGCCGCTCACCCTGAAGATGAAGATCGCCGCCGCGAGCTTCGCGCGCGCGCAGGGCCCGGAGCTCGTGCTCTCGCCGCCCTTCGGCGTGCGCGTGGCCAGCCTCGCCAGCCTGCCGGTCCGGGAGACGCCGCTCTACCTGTCCGAGCAGATCGCGACCCGCTCGGAGGTGCGGCTCCGCGTCAAGCTCCCCCCGGGCGCGCGCGTGGCCACGCGGCTCGCTCCGTTTGCGGCGGACAACGACGGGCGCACCGTGCGGGTGAACGATCGCCTCGACGGCGGCGCGCTGCTCCTCGATCGCTTCCTGGAGCTGCCCGCGGGCCGCGTGCAACCGGACGCTTACCCGCGGTTCCAGCAGTTCGCCCGCGCGGCGGACAGCGCGCTCGACCGGGACATCGTCGTGCTGCTCGACCGCGACGGACGCTGATCCGGACGCCCGCTCGCCCCCTCGAGCGCCCCGGTTTGCGGGGATTCCTGTGTGCCAACCTACGCAGTATGGATTACGCTTTTGCTCTACCTGTGAGCGATCTGGATTCCCAGTACGCGCCGGATACCGGGCGCCAGCCGACCGATCCCGTGAAGGCGCGGGTGGCGCGCGCCTTCCGGCTCTCCTCGCTCTTCGCGCAGGTCGATCGCGCCGTGCGGGACGCGGTCACCGACGCCGCCGTGCTCGAGGTGGTGGCCTCGGACGCGGCGATCTTCGAGCAGGGCGCCCCGGCGGACACGCTCGTGGTGCTCGGCCGGGGCCGGGCGCGCGTCGAGCGCATCAACGACGCGGGCGCCGCGTTCCCGCTCAGCTACCGCGGCACGGGCGACGTGCTCGGCGAGTCGTGCCTCGGCGGGCTGGAGACGCGGACGGAGCGCGCGGTCGCGATGGACGAGGCCGAGGTGGTCCGGGTGCCGCTCGCGCTCATCCGCGAGCTCTGCGCGCAGCACCCGGGGTTCGGGGGGGCGGTGTTCGCGCTCCTTGTCGCGCGGCAGCGGGAGACCGAGGACCGGATCGAGTCGATGCTGTTCAAGAACGTGGGGGGGCGGCTGGCCGAGTTCCTCCTGCACGCGGCGGAGCGCTGGGGCGTGCCGACGCCGCGCGGGATGCTGATCTCGGCGCCGATCACGCACGCGGAGATCGCGCAGGTGATCGGCTCGACCCGGGAGACGGTGACGCTGACGCTCGGCGCGCTGCGGAAGGAGGGGGTGCTCGACGTGGCCGGGCGGCGGCTGATCGTGAAGGATCGCGAGGCGCTCGCCCGCAAGCGGTAGTGGGCGCGGATCGATCCGGCGCGCGGCGCCGCTATGCGCGGATGGCGTCGGAGGTGGCGCGAGCGGCGAGATCCTCGGCCGTCGCGCGCGGGACATGAGCGGCGGCGCGCAGCTCCTCGCGCCGCCGCGCGCGCCGTTCCTTGTTGACGTGGCGCACGAAGCGCCGATACGCCTTCGCGAGTCGACCTCGCAGGAAAGGATTGCTCATGCCGAAGCTCAGCTCCGGAACAGCCATCGCCGTCGCGTTTCTCTTCGGATGCTCCGCGTCGTACGTCGCGCCGCGCTTCCTGGTGCCGCCGGTGCACGCGGGGTCCGATCCGCCCCGGTGGGAGGTGCGGTGCGTGGACGCCGAGACGGCGCAGGTCAGCGACCCTCAGGTCCTCGAGGTGACGAGCGCGTCCGGATGGAATCCGGTCCTCAAGCGGTTCGGGCAAGAGGGCTGGGAGCCGGTGCAGTTCCTGCGCAGCGAGCTCGCCGCGAAGATCGACGCCGTGTGCTTCAAGCGGCCTCTCTGACCGCGCCCGCGGCCCGCGCGCGGCCGCCCCGCCGGGGCGCGCCGGAGCCTCCGCGCGGGGGTGAGCCCGAGGCCGCCCGAGCGGGCGAGCCCGCCGCCGCGCATCGTCTGGGGGAAGCCGGCCGGAAGGCGTGCTAGGGGGGCGCGGATGGAGTCTGCGATCGAGACGTACCGGATCCGCCTCGACGGCATCCGTTTTCGCGCCAAGCACGGCGTGTCCCGCGCCGAGCGCGACCTGCCCCAGGATTTCGTGGTGTGCCTGGAGGTGGAGCTCCCGGTCTCCCTGTTGCCGCGCGCCGACGCGCGAGCGCGGGTGTTCGATTACGACAGGCTGGCGAGCCTGGTCGTCGAGGCGGGCACGAGCGCCTCGTACAAGCTGCTCGAGACGCTCGCCCAGCGCATCATCGAGCGCGTGCTCGAGGACACACCAGCCCTCCGCGTCACCGTTCAGGTGAAGAAGTTCGGCCCTCCGACGTCGGTGTCGGTGGACGCCGCATCGGTGGAGCTCTCGGGGCGCAAGGACGGGTGAGCCCGGGCTTGCGGGCGTGTCGGGCGATCGCCATGGTCATGCCATGGGCGACGACGGAGAGCGTCGGACGAGGTCGTTGATCGAGCGCAAGCAGGCGTTCGCCGAGCGGCAGGCGGCGCGCGGCAAGGGCGTCTTCGCCGGGGTCGAGCCGATGGGCAGCGGGCCGCCGAACCGGCACGGGATGCCGAAGCTGCCGGTCGGGCAGCGCGAGGTGAAGAACTGGCCGGTGCTCGATCTCGGGGACACGCCGGACATCCCGACCGAGCGCTGGCAGCTCCAGGTCGACGGGCTGTGCGAGGCGCCGCGGACCTACTCCTGGGAGGAGTTCATGGCGCTGCCGCAGACGCTCGACGTCTCGGACTTTCACTGCGTGACCACCTGGAGCCGCATGGATAACCGCTGGATCGGCGTCCGTTTCGCCGATCTCGCCGAGCGCGCGCGCCCGCTCCCCGAGGCGCGCTTCGCGCTGATCGAGGCGAGCGACGTCGCGCCCGGCACCCGGACGCCGTACACGACGAACCTCGCGCTCGAGGAGGCGATGCTGCCCGACGTCCTGCTGGTCCACACCTGGGAGGGCAAGCCGCTGCCGCGCGAGCACGGCGGCCCGGTGCGGATGATCACCCCCCAGCTCTACGCCTGGAAGGGCGCGAAGTGGATCAAGCGGATCACGTTCAGCGCGGTGGATCGGCCGGGGTTCTGGGAGGTCCGCGGCTACTCGAACACGGCGTATCCGTGGTTCGACGACCGGTACAGCCGGGAATGAGCGGCCGTCGCGCGGCGCGGTGAGGAGGGCGGTCGGCCATGCCTGGCGAGGAGGGCGCGAAGCGGACGGAGGCTTACGCGCGGGAGCACCTGGCCAACGAGCGGACGCACCTCGCCTATGTGCGCACGGCGATCGCGCTGCTCAGCTTCGGCATCACGCTCAACAGGTTCAGCCTGTACTTCCTGGAGGCGGCGCCCGGGGCTGCGCCGGTGGGGTCGCGGTCGATGCTGCGCGAGGTCGTCGGCCTCGGCGCGGGGATGGTCCTGCTCGGAATGGCGCTGATGGCGTGGGCCGCGGTGAGGTACCTGCGGGCGTACAGCGATATCGAGCGCGGGGCTTACCGGCCCGACAGGACGGCGATCCTGATCTTCACGGCAGCGATCTTCTTGATCGGCGCGGCGAGCATCGCCTGGCTGTTGATGTCGTGAGGGTCGTTGGACGCGAGGGCGCCAAAAGAAAGATGATGTGAAGAGAATTGACGCCAAGGCGCCAAGACGCCAAGACGCCAAAAAAGAGTAAAAGGAAGATATGAGTATATAGAGGCTTGGTAACGGCATTCTGCCCCCTTTATCTCTGTCTCTTGGCGTCTTGGCGTCTTGGCGTCTTGGCGTCTTGGCGTCTTGGCGTCTTGGCGTCTTGGCGTCTTGGCGTCTTGGCGTCTTGGCGTCTTGGCGTCTTGGCGTCTTGGCGTCTTGGCGTCTTGGCGTCTTGGCGTTGAATTCTTCGGCTGTACGACCGCCTCGGCCATCACCGTGAGGCGCCCCTGTCGTTCGCGCTTTTGCGTTTCAATTCTGGTCCGGCGCGATCACCGCAGCCGGCGCAGGAAGCCGGCCTTCAGCGCAGCCGGTGCTCGCGGAACACCTCGGCCGGCACCGCCTCCCGCGCGAGCTCGCAGAGCCGCGCGTGGTGCGTGAAGAACAGCACCTGCGTCGTCGCCGTCAGCTCGCCGAGCACCGCGAGCGCAGCCCGGGCGCGGTCGTCGTCGAAATGGATCAGGAGATCGTCCAGGATGAGCGGCATCGGCTCGGCCGTGCGGGCGTGGTGCTCCAGGCTCGCGAGGCGCAGCGCGAGGTAAAGCTGGTCGCGCGTGCCGTCGCTCAGGCCGGTCACGTCCACCTCGCGCTGCACCGGCGCCTTCGCGGGCTCCGCCGCCGCCTCCGCCGCCGCGGCCCCGCCGGCGGGAGTGGCGGCGACCGACGGCGCCGCGCGGACGCAGCGGAGGATCGCCTGCTCGCTCTCGTCGTAGCCCACCCGCAGGCCAGCAAAGGCGCCCAGCGTCAGGCGGTGGAAGAGCGCGCTCGCGCGCGCCAAGATCGGGCCCTGGTTGCGCTCCCGGTAGCGCTCGATCTCCCGCTCGAGCAGCACCGCGGCGAGGCGCGCCCGCACGTAGCGGCGCACCTCGCCGCGCAGGTGCGAGAGGCAGATCTGCGCCTCCACGGCGGCCTCCGCGGCGCCCACCGTCGCCCTGAGGTGCTCGCGCTCCTGCTCCAGGCTCCCGAGCGCCCGGTCGATCCGGCGCCGCTCGTCCTCCAGCGCCGCGAGCCGCTGCTCCGCGCGGTCGAGCTCGAGCGCGAGCGCGTCCCGCTCCACCCCCGCCGTCTCCTGCTCCAGCGCCGCGACGCCCGCGCCCTCGCCCGCCTCGAGGAGCTTGCCCTCGTTCTCGACGAGCTCGCGGTCGAGCCGGCGCGCCTCGCGCGAGCGCTCCTCCGCCAGCGACAGCGCCGCGAGATCGGCCGCGGCGTCGCCCGCGCGCGCGACGCCCGCCGCCTCGAACAGCTTCGCGAGGCGCGCCTCGGCGGCCGCGCGCCGCGCCTCCTGCTGGTCCCGCTCGCGGCGCTTCTCGGCCAGGCGCTCCGCGATCTCGCCGCGCTCGCGGAGGTCGGCGCGCGCCTTGTGGTGGCGCTTGATCAGCTGATCGGCGGCCTGATCCGCGGGCAGCTCGGCCAGATCCGGCGCGTGCCGGGCCGCGAGCTCGGCGACGTCCGCCGCGAACGCCCGGGCGTCGCGCTCCATCCCGCGCACCCGGCGGCGCTCGTGCGCCGCGCTGTCCACCTTGCGGAACAGCGCGCCGAGCTCGTCGAGGATCGCCGTGGCCTCGTCCGCGGAAGCGTCGCCGGGCAGGCCGAGCAGCCGCACGCCCTCCGCCCAGTCGGCCCGCCACGCCTCGAGCGCGCGCGCGTGCTCCGCCTGCTCCCGCTCGAGGTCCTCGAGCTCGCGCTCGAGCTCCCTGCGCTCCCGCGCGAGCTCGCGGCGCTCCCGGGCCGCGCCCTCGATGGCCGCGAGCTCCTGCTCCGCCGCCTCGACGAGCGCCGGCAGGCGCGCGGCCGCGTCCTCCAGCGGCCCGGCGGCGCCGGCGCCCGAGCCCTCGCGCGGGCCCGCGCCGCCCCCGTCCCCGCGCGCGCCGCCCGACGCCGCGCGCGCGCCCTGGATCGCCGCGTGGAGCTCGGCCGCGTGCGCCTGCATCCGGGCCCGCAGCGCCTCGGCCTCGGCCTCCGCCGCGCGCAGCCGGTCGACCGTGGCGGTCAGGCCCGCATAGCGGCCGAGCCAGCCGCGCATCTCCTCGGGCGAGCGCGGCGCGACGCCCGCGGGCCGCCACAGCTCGATCCACGCGGCCTCGGCCTCCTCCGCGCGGCGCGCCAGCGCGGCGCGCTCCGCGGCGAGCTGCGCCTGATCCGCGTCGGCCCGCGCCTTGTCCGCGAGCAGCCGCGCGAGGCGGGCGACGCGGTCGGCCTCGCGGCGCAGCCGATCGGCCAGGGCGTCCGCGACGCGGACCAGCTCGGCGTACTCGTCGGCCTTCCCGCGCGCGGCCGCGTCCCCCGGCGCGCCGAGCGACGGCCTGCGCCCCGCGCCGGGCGAGGCCGCCACGTCCGCGCCGAGATCGAAGAGCGTGGCGGTGTGGATCGCCGCCGCCGCCGCGCGGGCGCTGCCCTTGGCCTGGAGGGCGCGCAGCAGCGCCTTGAAGGCGGCGTCGCGGCGCTCGCGCGCCTCGGAGAGGTCGGCCTCCGTGGGCACCGCGCCGGCGCGCTGGAGGGCGTCGATCTCGCGCGCGCTCTCGCGCAGGCGCGCCTCGACCTCGGCGGCCCGCTCGGCGAGCCGCTCCCGCTCGCGCGCGATGGCGCCCCACTGCGCCGCCGCCTGGTCGACCGTCTCGGGGAGCGGGACTGGCAGGGCGCTCGCCTCGGCGGCGGAGAGCGGGCGCCTCGCCGGCGAGGCGGCGCCGCCGGCCGCGCTGCCTTCGTCGAAGCGCCCCCGCGAGGCGGCGCCCAGGCCGAGCCGGTCGCGCTGCGCGTCTGCCTCGCGGGCGAGCTGCGCCGCCGCGGCGGCGGCCTCGCGGAGGCGGTGCTCGAGGTCGCCCTGCTTCTGCGCGCGCGAGAGCGCGCCCCGGAGCGGGGCGGGGTCCTCGCTCGGCGGCAGCTCGGCGAGCCGGCGCGCGCAGGCGTCGCGCCGCGCGCGGCTCGCCGCGAGCAGCCGCTCCACCTCGCGCGGCTTCGCCAGCGCCGCGCCGCGCTCGCGGGCGAGCTTCTTGATGCGCGCCTCGGTGGCGACGTCGACGCGCATCGCCTCGAGCCGCTCGGGCTCGTCGCCGCCGACGAGCGAGGCGTCCCGCCCGAGCCTGCGGAGGATCGCGCGCGCCTCCTCCTCGATGCCGTGGAGCTCCGACCGGACCCGCGGCAGGTCGACGGCGGCCTTGCGGTGGCTCCCGAGCCGGGTGACGAGGCCGTCGATCACGCCCGGATCGAGCTCCGCGAGCGACGTGGGGATGTGCAGCGCGGCGTGGCGGGCCTCGAGCTCCTCGATGTCGGCGCGGAGCCGCCCTGCCTGCTCGGCCGCGTCGGCGGCGCGCTCCTGCGCGTCCTCGCGATCCCGCTGCGCGCCCTCGGGCAGGAGGACGACGTCGCCGAGGGCGGCGCGCCGGCCGAGGATCGCGCGCCGCGCCTCGAGCAGCGGGAGCACCCGGAGCGCGCGCCGGAGCCGCTTGTCGGTCGCCCGCAGCGCGCGGAGCTCCGCGTCGACGCGCTCCTGCTCGGCCCTGGCCTCGTCGATCTCCTGCCGCTTGCGCGTCCAGTCCGCGGGCGGCCGCGCGGCGGCCTTGGCGCGGCCCCTGGCCTCCTCGAACGCCTTGATCGCCTCGTTGAGCGGGCGGGTCCTCGCCTGGGGCGTGAAGATCTCGTCCGCCTCCTGGCGCAGCGTGGCGAGGAGCTGCTGCAGCCCCGGCCCGCCGAGCCCCGCGCCGAACAGGCTCTGGCCGACGTCGCCCTTGCCCTGGAGCAGCGCCTCGGCGCCCTGCCGGAGCGTGTCGTGATCCAGCCCGAAGGAGGTCCGGAAGAGCTCCTCCGTCACGCCGCCGAGCAGCGGCGCGAGCGCCGCGTCGTCGAGCGGGTTGTCGTCCGGGTCGCGGAGCGTCTTCACGCGCCCCTTGCGGCGGACGAACGCGAGCGCCGCGTCGCCCCTGCCCGCGAGCCGCCCGCCGACGCGCAGATCGGTGTTGTGGTGCAGGTGCGCGTCGGGCGTGATGTGCGGGATGCCGTAGAGCAGGCCGCGGATCGCCCGGAGCGCGGTGCTCTTGCCCGCCTCGTTGGGGCCGTAGATGACGTGGAGGCCCGGCGACGGCGAGGAGAAGTCGAGCCGGAGATCCGTGAAGGGACCGAACGCGAGGAGGTGGAGCTCTAGGATCTGCACGAGGTCGCCGGCCAGGGGGCGGTGCCCTCCCCTGAACGGATAGCAAGTGCGAAACCTCCGCGCGATGTCAAGGCGCTCCTCGCGGCGCGACCCCGTCGGTCCGCTGGAGAGGGCAGGCGGGTTCGGCTGGAGAGGGCAGGCGCGTTCGGCTGGAGAGGGCAGGCGGGCGGCGCTTTACGTCCGGCTCAGCGGGGCTGCGTCACGGGGGCGTGCAGGAAGGCGCTCCACGAGCCGCGGCGCGGCGCCTTGCCGAGCAGCACCTCGGCCAGCGCTTCGCTGATCGGGAGCCCGGGGGTGCGCTCCAGCCAGAAGAACTCGCCGACCGGGTTGACCTCGAGGAAGACGTACCGGCCGTCCGGCGTGCGGAGGATGTCGAGGGCGCCGTAGTTGAGGCCGAGCTGATCCATGAGCCGGAGCACGCCGGTCTCGACCTCGGGCGGGAGCGCGTCCTTGCGCCACGCGTCGATGAGCTCGAGCCCCTGCCGCCGCCAGTCGACCTCGGCGCCCGGCGCCGCCTCCGGATCGATCGAGGCGGCGAACACACGCTCGCCCACGACCGTCACCCGCAGCTCGCGCGCCTTCGGGATCCGCTCCTGGAAGGTCATCGGGCAGAGCGAGAGCCCCCGCATGTCCGCGAGATCCTCGTCCCGGAGGGCGTTCGTGAAGACCACGTGCTCCTCGCCGCCGCGGTAGACGGCGAACGACGAGAGCATCTTGGCGACGACACCGCCCGGGCAGGTCGCGGCGAAGGCCCGCGCCGCGCCCTCGTCGTTGGTGGTGAGCGTGCGCGGCGTGTCGAGGCCGACCTCGCGGGCGATGTCGAGCTGCACCTGCTTGTTCGACGCGAAGCGCACCGCCGGCAGGGGGTCGACCTGCGGGACGCGGAGCGCCGCCAGCATGCCCTCCACGGTCTGCTTCGCCTCCTGGACCGACGCGCCCCGGAGCTGCGGGTCCATCGACGCGGGCAGCCCGCGGCCGAAGGCGACCCGGCGGTACCAGACGGCGGTCACGTCGCCGAGATCGAGCTCGCCGCCCCCGGCGCCCCGCGTGCGCAGCGTGGAGCGGCCCGCCCCGGGCCCCGCGGCCAGCGCGAGCCGCGCCCCCGCGGGGAAGAGGTCGGTGTCGAAGCGGAAGGCCCGGCCCCCTAGCCGTTCGATCTCGGCGGCGACGCGGGCGATGCACTCGTTGTCTTCGCTGTGCGTGATGATGAGGACGGTCACGGGCTCTCCGTCGGAGCGAGCAGCGCCTCCGCCAGCGCATCGGCGATCGGCAGACCGAGATCCCGCTCCAGCATGCCCCACTCGCCGGCGGGGTTGATTTCGAGAAAGACGTGCTCTCCGTCGGGCGTCCGGATGAGGTCGACGGCCCCGAAGACGAGCCCGAGGGCGCGCAGGAGGGCGCCGAGCCGCGCCTCGACGTCGCGCGGGAGCGCGTCCTGCTCCCACGCGATCCCGGCGGCGCTGACGTCCGGGTGGCGCCAGTCGACGGCGATCGACTCGTAACGGGAGGCGTCGAGCGCGCCGGGGAAGCACCGGCCATCGACGCACGCGACGCGCAGCTCGCGCGCCTTGGGGATGCGCTCCTGGAAGACCATGGGGCTCTGGCGCAGGCCGGAGAGGGCGTCGAGATCGTCCGCCGAGACGGCGTGCGTGAAGACGAAGGGCCCGCCGCCCGCGAGGCTCATCGAGAAGGGTGTGAGCATCTTGGCGACCACGTTCCCGCCGAGGCGCTCGAAGAAGGCGCGGGCCTCGGCCGCGTCGTTCGTCACCAGCGTCTCGGGGACGCGCAGGCCGACCGACGCGGCCGTCGCGAGCTGGCGCAGCTTGTCCTGGGCGCGCTCCTCGGCCGCCGGCTCGTTGATCCACCGCCGCGCGGGGAGCCCGCGCAGCCAGCCGGACAGCGCCGTCATGGACTCGCGCACGCAGGCGGCGCGGTACGCCTCGGGGATGCCCTCGCCGAGGTTCGGCGCCCAGAGGCGCCGGAGCCAGACGGCGGAGATCTCGTCCCCGAAGGTCGCGGCCCCGGCGTCCTCCAGGCGGCGGCGCGCGCCGCCGGCACCGAGCGCCGTCGAGAGGGCGATGTCGCGAGGAAACCGGTCGACGTCCAGGCGAACGGGGCGGGCGCCGCGCCGTCGCAGCGCCTCCGCCACGCGCCCGATCCCGAACTCGTCCTGCGAATGCGAGACCAGGAGGACGCTTGCGCCCGCGGTCGTCACGTCGGGTTGCCTCTCTCGCACGGGCGCGGGCGGCTCATGCGACGCTCATTCCTCGTCGCCGTCGGACGGGTACTTCAGCGTGACGAAGATGGGCGGATCGTCATCGCTGTCCGAGGGGTACTTCTTCGTCACGGCGCCGCCGCCGGCTTTGACGCCGGTGCGGACGCGCTTCTGATCCTCCAGGAATCGGGCGAAGAAGGGCACCGCCTCGGCGTCCTCCTTCTGCTCCTGCTGCTCGGGCTCACGGAGATCGACATCGGCCATGGGACACCTCCAGATGGCGACGGCGGCGGTGCCACCGTCGAGGATAAGAGATCTAATTAAACGAGCGATCTGGTGGACACGCAAGCCCGCATGCGCACCGATAAGGATGACTGCGACCGATTCCGCTGCTGCGGTTGTCTTTCAGTCGTGAAGAGATCGGTCGCGTCGACGATTGTTAAATAGTGTTGCGGTTCGTTGCGCAGGGGCGGGTGTGGTTGCGTTTGGCCGCTTGTGGTTGCGCGCCGCTTCGATGGCGTGAGCCACGGCGCGCAGCGCGCGGATCACTTCGTGTAGATGTCTTCGTCGCTGTCGGAGGGGTACTTGAGGGTGACGACGCCGCCGCCGCCACCATCCTCGTTGTCCGAGGGGTACTTCAGCGTCGTGGCGCCCCCGCCGGCTTTGACGCCGGTGCGGACGCGCTTCTGATCTTCCAGGAAGCGAGCGAAGAAGGGGACCTGCTCGGTCTGCTCGGGATCACGATCGATATCAGCCATGGGAAACCTCCAGAGTGGATGTACTGCCACGCGGCGGAGCCGCCGTGGACAGGATGGAGTCGGCCAGCCCGCAGCGCACGTTAAGTTTTGCTATGTTCATCGCCTCACCCGGGCGATCGGCTCAACTTCCTGAGCCTGCTTCGCTCGTGTACCTTTGCGCAACCATCCATGCCCGCCGGGTTCTCACGCTCGATTCACGCGATCGCCACCGACGGCCACCGCGGCTCGATCGCCGGCGTCGCGATCGGCGCGATCCTGCTCTCCGCCTGGCTCGCGTGGTTCTTCCTCGCGCGCGTCGGGCGGTACGAGGCCAGCGTGAGCGCACGCCTCGAGGTGGGGCAGGCGGCGCACCGCGTCGAGGCGCCGCTCGGCGGGAAGGTCGCCGCCGTCCACCTCGACCTCGGGGCCGAGGTCGCCGCGGGCGACGTCCTGATCGAGCTCGACGTGGAGCCGCTCCGCCGCGAGATCGACGACAAGCAGGCCCGGATCGAGGCGATCGCAGGGCAGATGGGGCCGCTCCGGGCCGAGATCGCGGCGCGGGCGCGGGCGCTGCGCGACGGGGAGCAGGCGGCGCGCGCGCACGTCGACGAGGCGAAGGCGCGGCTGCGGGAGGCCGAGGCCGGCGCGCGCTTCCAGGAGCTCGAGGCGGAGCGGGCCGTGCGCCTGCGGCAGGACGGGCTCGTGTCCGAGGCCGAGGCGGCGCGGCTCGCGGCCGACGCGCTGTCGCGGCGCTCGGCGACCGAGGCGCTCGACCGCGCCGCCGCGCGGACCTACGTCGAGCGGCGCGCCGGGCAGAGCGAGCAGCAGGCCGAGCTCGCCCGGCTCGACCGCGAGGCGGCCACGCTCGAGGGCGAGCGGCTCGTGCTGGAGGCGTCCATCAAAGGGCTGCTCGCCGAGATAGAGCGGCGCAAGATCCGCTCGCCGATCGCCGGGCGGGTCGGCGAGATCACGGTGCTGCGGGCCGGCTCCTTCGTGCGCGAGGGGGACGTCGTCGCCGCCGTCGTGCCGCCCGGCGAGCTCCGGGTGATCGCGGAGTTCCCGCCCGCCTCCGTCGGGAGGATCCGCGCGGGGCAGGAGGGGCGCCTGCGCCTCGACGCGTTCCCGTGGACCGAGTACGGCACCCTGTCCACCACCGTCGACCGCGTCGCCAGCGAGACGCAGGAGGGCCGCATCCGCGTCGAGCTCGGCGTGCGGCCCGATCCGGCGTCGCCGATCCCGATGCAGCACGGGCTCCCCGGCAGCGTGGTCATCGAGACGGAGCGCGTCTCGCCGGCCTCGCTCGTGCTGCGCGCCGCGGGGCAGATCGTGAGGGTCCGCGGCGGAGCGGGCGGGTGAAGGAGGGGACGACGAACGCCGATCCCCGATCCGCGCCGGAGCGATCAGCGAACGCCGATCCCCATCGCCGAGCGTCGAGCCCGCGGCGGAGGCTCCTCGCGCCGGAGGTCGTGCAGACCTCGGCGATGGATTGCGGGCCGGCCACGCTCAAGTGCGTGCTCGAGGGCTTCGGCATCGGCGTGAGCTACGGGCGCCTGCGCGAGGCCTGCCAGACCGACGTCGACGGCACCTCCATCGACACCCTGGAGGACCTCGCGGGGCAGCTCGGGCTCGTGGCCCAGCAGATCCTCGTCCCGATCGAGCACGTGCTGCTCGACGAGGCCCAGGCGCTGCCCGCCCTGGCGATCGTGCGGCAGTCGGCCGGGCCGCTCCACGTGGTCGTGCTCTGGCGCCGGCACGGCGGCCTCGTGCAGGTGATGGACCCGGCCACGGGGCGCCGCTGGCTCACGCGACGCCAGCTCGAGGGCGAGCTCTACCAGCACGAGCTGCCCCTGTCCGCGGCGGACTTCCGCGCGTGGGCGGCGAGCGACGGGTTCACGCGGCCGCTCGGGCGCCGGCTCGCCTGGCTCGGCGCGGGGACGCAGCCGCTCGAGGCGGCGCTCGCGGACCCGGGGTGGCGCGCGATCGCGGCCCTCGACGCCGGCGCGCGCCTTGTGACGTCGCTGGTGCGCTCCGGCGGCCTCGCCCGCGGTCGCGAGGCCGCGCGCGTGCTCGGCGCGCTGCTCGAGCGGGGCCCCGAGGCGGCGCGGGAGGAGATGATCCCGCCCACCTTCTGGACGGCGCGCCCCGAGCCGGCCGGCCCGCGCGGGGACGACCGGGTCGCCGCGCGGGGCGCCGTGCTCGTGCGGATCCTCGGGCGGCGCCCGCCGAGCCACGCCCGCGCCGCGGCGGCGCGCGGCGGCGCGTCGCGAGCCGCCGCGCAGGCGCCGCCGCCCCGCGCCGACGAAGCGGCCCCGCCCGCCGAGGCGCGCCTCCCCCCCGACGTCGCCGCCGCCCTCGCGGAGCGCCCGGTCCGCCCCGGGCGCGAGCTCCTCCGGACGATCCGCGAGGACGGGCTGCTGGCCCCCGCCGTGCTCGCCGGCGCGCTCGCGCTCAGCGTCGCGACGGTGGTCCTGGAGAGCCTCCTCTTCCGCGGGCTGCTCCAGATCTCGAACGATCTCGCGCTGTTCGAGCAGCGCCTCGCCGCCATCGGCGCCCTCGCCACGTTCCTCGCGGTGGAGCTCGCCGTCGATCTCTCGCTGACCACGGGGGTGATCCGGCTCGGGCGCCGCCTCGAGGTCCGGCTGCGGATGGCGTTCCTCGCGAAGATCCCGCGCATCGGCGATCGCTATTTCCACAGCCGCCCGGCCTCGGACATGGCGCAGCGCGGCCACAGCTTGCACGTGCTCCGCGCCCTGCCGGCGTTCGGCGGCCAGATCGCGCGCTCGGCGCTCGATCTCGCGGTCACCACGGCCGCGATCGTGTGGATCGATCCCGCGAGCGCGCGCCTCGCCGTGCCGTGCGCCGCGCTCGCGCTGGCGCTGCCGTTCGCGGGCAACCGCGTCCTCGTCGAGCGGGACATGCGCGTCCGCACCCACGCCGGCGCGCTCACGAGCTTCTACCTCGACGCCCTCCTCGGCCTCGTGCCGATCCGGGCGCACGCGGCGGAGCGGGCCGTGCGGCGCCAGCACGCGGGCCTGCTCGGGGAATGGGCGCTCGCCGGCCGCGCGCTGCTCCGCGCCGCCCTCGCGGTCGACGGGGCGCAGGCGCTGCTCGGCTTCGCGCTCGCCGCGTGGATCCTCGGCGACTTCCTCGCCCGCGGGGGCGCGCTCTCGCGGGCGCTCCTGCTCTTCTACTGGGCGCTCGCGCTGCCGGCCATCGGGCAGGCGCTCGCGAGCGCGCTGCTCCAGTACCCGGCGCAGCGCAACACGGCGCTGCGCCTGCTCGAGCCGCTCGGCGCGCCGGAGGAGCCGAGCGCCGGCGGCGCGTCCGTCGTGGCGCAGGCCGGGGCCGAGGGCGCGGGCTGCGCGATCGCCTTCGAGCGCGTGCGCATCCACGCCGCCGGTCACGTGATCCTCGACGGGGTCGATCTCCGGATCGCGGCGGGCAGCCACGTGGCGATCGTGGGGGCCTCGGGCGCGGGCAAGTCGAGCCTCGTCGGGGTGCTGCTCGGGTGGCACCGGGCGAGCGAGGGCAGGGTGCTCGTCGACGGCCGGCCGCTCGACGGCGAGCGGCTGCGCGCCCTGCGCGAGGAGACCGCGTGGGTCGACCCGGCGGTCCAGATCTGGAACCGGTCGTTCCTCGACAACCTCCGCTACGGCGCGCCGGACGACGCGGCCGACTTCGGCGCCGTCGTCGAGGAGGCCGAGCTGCGCGAGGTGCTGGAGCGGCTGCCCGAAGGGCAGAAGACGCTGCTCGGCGAGGGCGGTGGGCTCGTCTCGGGCGGCGAGGGGCAGCGCGTGCGCTTCGGCCGGGCGATGCTGCGGAGCGAGGCGCGGCTCGCGATCCTCGACGAGCCGTTCCGCGGCCTCGACCGGGAGCGCCGCCGGGCGCTGCTCGCCCGGGCGCGGCGGCGCTTCCGCCGCGCGACGCTCCTCTGCGTCACCCACGACGTCGGCGAGACGCGCGCGTTCGAGCGCGTGCTCGTCGTGGACGGCGGGCGCGTGGTCGAGGACGGGGCGCCCGCCGAGCTCGAGGCGCGCCCCGGCTCGCGCTACCGCGCGCTGCTGGAGGCCGAGGCGGCCGTGCAGCGAGGGCTCTGGTCGAGCGGCGGGTGGCGCCGGGTGAAGGTCGTCCGCGGGCGGATCGCCGAGGGCGCGGCGGCGCCGGCGGAGGGCGAGCGGCGGTGACGGCGGAGGCGCAAGGCGGGTGGGGAGCGCAGCCGGACGGCGGGCAGGCGCGGCGTGGGTCGGGCGCTCGGCCGGGCGAGGCGGCCGACGCGCTCGGCGCCCTCGAGTGGCCGGCGGAGCGCCTCGGCGACGCGCTCGAGGCGCTCGCGCTGCAGGGCGGCCTCCGCCCGCGCGCGGTCGCGGCGCCCATCCCGACCGCCGGGCACCTCCGCAGCGCGGACGCGCTCGGCGCGTGGATCGATCAGGCCGCGGGCTACCTCGGCGTCGAGGCGGAGCCGGTCGCGGCGCGCTACGACGAGGTCGACGGCGCGCTCCTCCGCGGCGCGCCCGCGCTCGTGTGGCTCCGCGGCGGCGAGGCGCCGAGCTTCCTCGCCGTCGTGGGGCGCAAGGGGCGGGACCTCGCGGTGCTCCGCGCCGACCGCTCCACGGCGCGCGTGCCGGTCGAGGCGATCGCCCGCCGCATCGCCCGCGCGCTCGAGGCGCAGGTGCTCCCGGAGGTCGATCGCGTGCTCGCGCGCGCGGGCGTGCGGCCGCGGCGGCGCGGGCGCGCGCGGCAGGCCCTGCTCCGCGAGCGCCTCGGGCCCGTGGTCCTCGACGGCATCTGGAGCCTGCGCCTGCCGCCGGGCGCGCCGTTCGGGCGGCAGCTGGCGGCCGCGCGGATCCCGCGCCGCCTCCTCGGCCTGCTGGCCGCCCACGCGTCGGCCTACACGCTCTGGATCCTCGTGTGGATGACCGTGGGGCGCAGCATCCTCGACGACCACCTCGACGAGGGGTGGCTCTACGCCGGGGCGCTGCTGCTCGCGACGGTGGTACCGCTGCGCCAGCTCATGGCGTGGCTGTCGGGCGTGGTCGCGATCGACGCGAGCGCGCTGATCAAGCAGCGCCTGCTCGCGGGCGCGCTCGCGCTCGACGCCGAGGAGGTGCGCGGCGAGGGCGCGGGCCGCTTCCTCGGCCGCGTGATCGAGTCCGAGGCGATCGAGGCGCTCGCGATGGGCGGCGGCGTGGCGGCCGTCGCGTCGGGGTTCGAGCTCGCGGCGGCGGCGGTCGTGCTCGCCCAGGGCGCGGCGGGCGCGCTCCACGCGCTCCTGCTCGTCGCCTGGGCGGTCCTGGTCGTCGCGCTCTGCGCGCGGTTCTACCGGCGGCGCGCGCGCTGGACCGCCGCGCGGCTCGCGATGACCCACGACCTCATCGAGCGCCTGGTCGGCCACCGGACCCGCCTCGCCCAGGAGCGGAGCGACCGCTGGCACCACGGCGAGGACGAGGCGCTCTCCCAGTACCTCGCGCGATCGCGCGAGCTCGACCGGAGCCAGATCGAGATCGGCGCGCTGATGCCGCGCGGCTGGCTCATCGCGGGGATCGCCGGCCTCCTGCCGCCGTTCCTCGCGGGCTCCGGCTCGGTCGCGGCGTACGCGGTGGCGCTCGGCGGCGTCCTGCTCGCGAGCCGCGCGCTGACGGGCCTGTCGGCCGGCCTGTCGAGCCTCGCCAGCGCGGCGATCGCGTGGGAGCAGGTCTCCACGCTCTTCCAGGCGGCCGCCCGCGGCGGGGCGCCGCCGCCGCCCCTGCCGCCCGACGCGGGGCGCGCGCCGCCCCGCGCGTCAGAGGGCGCGGGCGGCGCGGCGGACGCGGCGGGCCGCGCGCCGGTGATCGAGGCGCACGAGCTGTCCTTCCGGCACAAGGGCAGGCCTCGCCCCGCGGTGAGCGACGTCTCGCTGCGGCTCGAGGCGGGCGATCGCATCCTGCTCGAGGGGCCCTCGGGGGGAGGGAAGTCGACGCTGAGCGCCCTGCTCTCGGGGCTGCGCGCGCCCGACGCGGGGCTGCTCCTGCTCAACGGGCTCGACCGCCACATGCTGGGCGCCGCCGCGTGGCGCCGCCGCGTGGCTGCGGCGCCGCAGTTCCACGAGAACTACGTCCTCGCCGGGACGTTCGCGTACAACCTGCTGATGGGCAGGCGCTGGCCGCCGAGGCCCGGCGATCTCGAGGAGGCCGAGGCGATCTGCCACGAGCTCGGCTTAGGCGAGCTGCTCGGCCGGATGCCGGGAGGGCTGGAGCAGGTGGTGGGCGAGACGGGCTGGCAGCTCTCGCACGGCGAGCGGAGCCGGCTCTACATCGCGCGCGCGCTGCTGCAGGGCGCCGAGGTCGTCGTGCTCGACGAGAGCTTCGCGGCGCTCGATCCCGAGACGCTGGAGCAGGCGCTGCGCTGCGTGCTCCGGCGCGCGCGCACGCTCGTGGTCATCGCCCACCCGTGACGGCGGAGCCCGCCGCAAGTCCACTCCTCCCGGTGCTCGAGCGATGAGGCGAATCCAACGCTCTGCCCTCGGAGCCCGCCAGCACGGGTGAGGGATGCCCGCGCTCCATGACAGCTTGATCCGTGCGACGCAGTCCACTTCGCCTGCGCCGTCTCTCATCGTCGGTCGATCCCCGATCCTCCTCAGGCGACCCCGTAAGGCGATATCGCTCGCCAGGTGAGCCAGATGAACAGGAGCCCTGCAAAGGGGACCGTCGAGCTTATGGGTGCTGGACGTCACGAGTGTTGCGCCTAGAATGCAACTCAATGCCGGAGAAGACGGAGAGACGGTTGCCTGTGGGCGCAGAGGTGCTCGCCGGGAAAGCAGTGCACTTCCGTGTCTGGGCGCCGTCCCGGCGCCGGGTCGAGGTCGTCCTCGAGGCCGGGCCGGGGAGCGGCGAGACCGCCCTGCTGCGGCCGGAGGAGGGCGGTTACTTCGCGGCGCTCGTCCCGGCCGCCGCGGCCGGCACCCGCTACCGGTTCCGGCTCGACGACGACGAGAAGCTCTATCCCGATCCCGCCTCGCGCTCGCAGCCGGAGGGGCCGCACGGGCCCTCGGAGGTGATCGACCCCGCCGCGTTCGCGTGGAGCGACGCGGGCTTCCCGGGCGCCCCGCTCAAGGGGCAAGTCGTCTACGAGATGCACGTCGGCACCTTCACCCGGGAGGGCACGTGGGCGTCCGCCGCCCGCGAGCTGCCCGAGCTCGCCCGGATCGGCATCTCCTTGATCGAGCTGCTCCCGGTGAACGAGGTCCCCGGCCGCTTCAACTGGGGGTACGACGGCGTGAACCTCTTCGCGCCGACACGCCTCTACGGCAGCCCCGACGATTTCCGCCGCTTCGTCGACGCGGCGCACCGCGTCGGGATCGGGGTGATCCTCGATGTCGTCTACAACCACCTCGGCCCGGACGGCAACTACCTCGGCCAGTTCTCCAAGGACTACTTCACCGATCGCCACAAGACCGACTGGGGGGCGGCCATCAACTTCGACGGCCCGCGCTCCGAGGCGGTGAGGGAGTTCTTCATCGCCAACGCCGGCTACTGGATCGAGGAGTTCCACCTCGACGGCCTCCGGATCGACGCGACCCAGAACATCTACGACGGCTCGAAGGACCACGTCCTCGCCGCGATCGCGCGCCGCGTCCGGGAGGCCGCGAAGGGCAAGGAGACGTTCATCGTGGCCGAGAACGAGTCCCAGGAAGAGTGGCTGATCCGCGCCCCGGAGCGGGGCGGCTACGGGCTCGACGCCATCTGGAACGACGACTTCCACCACAGCGCCAAGGTGGCGCTCACCGGCCACAGCGAGGCGTATTACACGGATCACGAGGGCTCCCCTCAGGAGTTCATCTCCGTCGTCAAACGGGGGTTCCTCTTCCAGGGGCAGCGCTATCAGTGGCAGAAGCAGCGGCGCGGGACCCCCGCGCTCGACGTGGATCCGGCCCGCTTCGTCCTCTTCCTCGAGAACCACGATCAGGTCGCCAACACGGCGAAGGGCGAGCGGCTCTACCACATCACGTGCCCGGGGAAGTTCCGGGCGATGTCGGCGCTCCTGCTCCTCGCCCCGGGGACGCCCATGCTCTTTCAAGGGCAGGAGTTCGGCTCCTCGGCGCCTTTCCTGTTCTTCGCCGACCACAACCGCGATCTCGCGCCGCTCGTGCGCAAGGGCAGGGCGGAGTTCTTGGCGCAGTTCCCCTCCTGCGCCGCGCCCGAGGTGACCTCGCGGCTCGACCCCCCGGACGACCCGCGGACGTTCGAGCGCTGCAAGCTCGATTTCTCAGAGCGCCAGCGCAACGCCGGCATCTACGCCCTCCACGAGGACCTGATCGCGCTCCGCCGGCGCGATCCGGTGATCCGGGCCCAGCGCCCGCGCGGCGTCGACGGGGCGGTCCTGTCGACCCACGCGCTCCTCCTCCGCTACTTCGGCGACGAGGGGGACGACCGTCTGCTCCTCG
Source organism: Sorangium sp. So ce134 (assembly GCA_051525975.1). GTDB lineage: Bacteria > Myxococcota_A > Polyangia > Polyangiales > Polyangiaceae > Sorangium. The sequence goes on along the minus strand of CP150314.1, from coordinate 12,439,061 downwards.
TCAACCTCGGGCGGGACATCCATCGAGGGTCCTTGCCGGAGCCGCTCATCGCCCCGCCGCCGGGGCGCCGCTGGGAGACGTTGTGGTCCAGCGAATCCCCCCGTTACGGGGGTCAAGGCAGTCCACCTGTCATCACCGAGGATGGCGTCCACATCCCGGGCGACGCGGCGGTCCTCCTGCACCCCGTGGTCGGGACGCCGGTGCCCGAGAAGACGAGCGCCAACCCTCGCCCAGAGGAGCCCAAGAAGCATGTACGCTGACGAGATCTGTCGGATGATGGTCTGGTCCCGGGGCACCGGCCCCGCGTCGCACGACGACGCCGAGCACGGGTCGGACCCGCTCACGCGGGAATGGCTGGTCACGAACGGCCTCGGCGGCTACGCGTCGGGCACCATCTCCGGCGCGGTGACCCGTCGCTTCCATGGACTCTTGATCTCCGCGCTGCCCGCCCCCCTCGGCCGCACCATGATGCTGAGCGACCTGTCGACCCGGATCCTCACCGCCGACGACAAGGTCTATCAGGTGGGCGGTCAGGAGCCCTGGCTCGACGACAGCGGCGCGCAGGTCATCGATCTCGCCGAGTTCCGCCTGGAGGCCGGGCTCCCGGTGTGGCGCTACGAGGGCGCCGGGATGGTGTTCGAGCGGCGCCTCCTCCTGCCTCACGGGCAGAACACGGTCCACGTCACCTACACGCTCCTCAAGGGGGAAAAGCCGGTCCAGATCGAGCTCCAGCCGTGGGTGAACTTCCGCCCGCACGAGGGCGCGCTCGATCGGCCGGTCGCCGGCCCCTACGCGCTCACCGTCGTCGAGGATCGCTACGAGCTCGCCTCGCCGAGCGAGCTGCCGCCGCTCCGGCTCAAGGTCCAGGGCGCCCGGGCCGAGTTCAGGATCGACAGCGCCCGCCTGCGCAACGTGCGCTATCGGATCGAGCAGAGCCGCGGTTACGACGCCGTCGGCGAGTTCTACAGCCCCGGCCGCTTCAGCCTCGAGCTCCCGGTCTCCGGCAGCGTGACCCTGGTCGCGTCGACCGAGCCCTGGGAGACGATCAACGCCCTCTCCACGGAGGAGGTGCAGCGCGCCGAGCGCAAGCGCCGCACCCGGCTCCTGCTCGCCGCGGCGCCCGAGGTCCGCTCCGGGCCGCCGGCGGAGCTCATCCTCGGCGCGGATCAGTTCCTCATCACCCCCGCGGGGCGCGTCGAGGACGCCGCCCGCGCGCGGGCCGCCGGGGACGAGGTGCGCACCGTCATCGCGGGCTATCACTGGTTCACCGACTGGGGGCGGGACACCATGATCAGCCTCGAGGGGCTGACGCTCGTCACCGGGCGTCACACCGAGGCGGGCTACATCCTGCGCACGTTCGCCCATTACGTGAAGGACGGGCTCATCCCCAACATGTTCCCGGAGGGCAAGAACGACGGGCTCTATCACACCGCCGACGCGACCCTCTGGTTCTTCCACGCGCTCGATCGCTACCTGACCTACACCGGCGATCGCGAGACGCTCCGGCTCGTGCTCCCGACGCTGATCGATATCGTCGAGCACCACACCCGCGGGACGCGCTTCGGGATCGGCGTCGACCCGAAGGACGGCCTCGTCCGCCAGGGGGAGGAGGGCTATCAGCTGACCTGGATGGACGCCAAGGTCGGCGACTACGTGGTCACGCCCCGCCGGGGGAAGGCCGTGGAGATCAACGCGCTCTGGTACAACGCCCTCCGCCTGATCGAGCGCTGGGTGCGCGAGTCCGAGGGCGACGACGGGGCGCGGCGCTACAGCGCGGCCGCCGAGCAGGTCAAGGCGTCCTTCAACCGGCGCTTCTGGTCCGACGAGCTGGGCTATCTCTACGACATCATCGACGGCGAGCAGGGCAACGACGACGCCTTCCGGCCGAACCAGATCTTCGCGATCTCGCTCCCGCACCCGGTCCTCGACCCCGCGCGCTGGAAGGGGATCGTCGATCAGGTCAAGGAGCGGCTCTGGACGCCCGTGGGCCTCCGGTCGCTCGCCCCGGGGCACCCCGACTACAAGCCGAAGTACTTCGGCGATCTCCGCGCGCGGGACATGGCGTATCACCAGGGCACCGTGTGGGGGTGGCTCATGGGCCCCTTCATCGACGCCTGGCTGAAGGTGTATCCGGCCGATCTCGCCGGGGCGCGGAGCCTGCTCGCGGGCTTCACCCCGCACCTCGACGAGGCCTGCGCCGGGTCGATCAGCGAGATCTTCGACGCCGAGCCGCCGTTCACGCCGCGCGGGTGCGTCGCCCAGGCGTGGAGCGTGGCCGAGGTGCTGCGCGCCTACGCGCGGACGGCCCGCTCGGCGGGCTGAGCGCCGGCCCGCGCGCTCACCGGGGCGGCGCACTCCCGCGCCGGTGGAGCGCTGCTCCTGTCGCTCCCCTCAGAACACCACGGGCATCGCCGCCGGGCCGCGGATCAAGGCCCACTCGCCCCATTCGATCTCGTCCTGCGAGATGTCGAGCTCGAGCCGCGGGAGCCTCCGGAAGAGGGTCGAGACGGCGATGGCCGCCTCGACGCGCGCGAGCGTCGCGCCCAGGCAGAAGTGGATCCCGCTCCCGAAGGCGAGGTGCCGGTTCGGCGAGCGGCCGACGTCGAAGCGGTCCGGATCCGGGAAGTGCTCCGGATCCCGGTTCGCGGCCAGGAGCCCCGCCACGATCCCGTCTCCCGCCGGCACGCGCGCGCCGAGCACCTCGATCTCCTCGAGCGGCCAGCGGATCGACGAGAGCTCGGCCGGCCCTTCGCAGCGCAGCACCTCCTCGATCGCGGAGCCGATGAGCCCGGGATCCTCCGCGAGCCGCCGCCGCTCCTCGGGGTGCGTGAACAGGAGGAGCGCGCCGCTCGCGATGACGTGCACCGTGGTCTCGTGGCCCGCGACGAGCAGCAGGAACACCATGCTCGTGACCTCCGCCGGGCTCAGCTTGTGCTCCTGCTCCTCGGCGAGCAGGAGCGCGCTGATCAAGTCGTCGCGCGGGGCCTTGCGGCGCGCCGCGAGGAGCGCCTGGAGGTACGCCTCGAGCTCCTCCACCGCGGGCATCGTGCGCTCCACGAGCCCGGGATCGCTCGATGCGGCGAGGAGCAGCTTGGTCCACCGGCGGAACTGGCCGCGATCCTCGAGCGGGAGGCCGAGGAGCTCGGCGATGACCGCGATGGGGAGCGGAAACGCGAAGTCGGCGACGAGATCCATGCGACGCCGGTCCGCCACGGCGTCGATGAGCTCGTCCGCGATCCCCTGGATGCGCGGGCGCAGCCCCTCCATCGTCCTCACGGAGAAGGCCCGCTGGACGAGGCCCCTGAGCCGCGTGTGATCCGGCGGATCGACCTCGAGCATGTGCCGATTCAGCATGATCGAGCGCTCTCCCAGCGGGCGGTAACGCGCGCTCACCTCGGCGGGGAGCTTGCGGAAATCCCGGGTCAAGCGCGGATCCTTGAGGAGCTCCACGCAGTCGTCGTAGCGCGTGGCTATCCAGACAGGCATGTGGAGGCGAGGGTGGATGAGGCGATGGAGGCGCCCCGCGGCCCGCATGCGCGCGTAGATGGAGTGCGGCTCGGCGCGGCCCCTCGGACGGAACAGCTCCGGAAAAGCGCTCTGGTCGATCATGACTCCCCCCGTCGCGTCCGGCCGTTCGAGGCGATGCTCGCGTGCGCTGGGCGCGTCAGTCAGCAGAGTGCATGGGGGAGATCGAGGTGCCGTCAAGCCGCGCGGGCCGCGGCCGCGCTCGCCCGGGCAGCGATCGCGCGATGTGATGAATATTGGAAACTATTGATATTTGTCTCTGTCTTCCCGCCTCCGCGGCCGGCGCCGGCCCTCTCCGCCGCGCCGGCGATCACGGCGCGTCGCCGGCGCCGAGCAGCCGCGAGATCAGCGTGTGCTCCACGTCGTCGAGCGCCTCGCGCAGGAACGCCGGGTCGTCGAGGCGGATGGCGTCGTCGCCCTCGCGCGCCTCGGCGGGGAGCTTGTTCTTGAGGCTCGCGAACTCGCGCAGGAGAGAGGAGACGCCCGCCTCGTCGTCGCGCAGCGCCCGCAGCGACCGCGTGAGCTGGCCGATGGCGTCGTCCCGCTCCTCGAGCGCGCCCACCTCGAGCGGGGCCAGCGTCCGGGAGAGCACGCGCTCGATCCAGAGCCCGCCGCCGAGGTCGTTGGCGATCGCGCGGATCTGCCCTGTCCAGCGCTCGAAGTCGGCGCGGAGCGCGGCGTGGGCCGGCGTCGCGCCGCACAGGATCACCCGCGCGGCCACCGTGCGCCCGTCCGCCTCGGCGACGCGCTGCTCGAGCTGCTCGCGCGTCAGATCCACGATGTCGTCGGCGGTCGCGGCCGGGGCGAGATCGACCTCGCAGGCGCACCAGCGGACGACGTCGAGGGCGCGGTGCTCGACCGAGGCGACGCGGCCGTCGTCCACCGTGACGAGGAGCGCGCCCTTCTCGCCGGTCTCGCGGGCGTGGCGGCCCTGGAGGTTGCCGGAAAAGGCGATGTACGGATCCTCGGAGAGCACCTCCCGGGTGTGCACGTGGCCGAGCGCCCAGTAGTCGTATCGCTTCCCGACGAGGGTGTTCAGGTTGCAAGGAGCGTAGTTGTCGTGGCCCTCGCGGCCGCCCAGGCAGGTGTGGAGCATGCCGATGTTGAAGAGGCCTGTCCGCGCGTCCGGATAGCCCGCGGCGAGATCGTCGGTGACCGCCTTGGTCGCGAAGCTCTGCCCGTGGACCGCGACCCCGAGCCGCTCGAAGACGACCGTCTCGGGGCTCTTGGGGTCGAGCCGGCGGGCGTTCTCGGGGAGCTCCAGGTGACGCGTGATGTGGCTCTCGGCGTCGTGGTTCCCGCTCAGGAGCACCACCTCCACCCGGGCGGCGCGCAGCCGGGAGAGCTGCGCGGCGAAGAACAGGCCCGTGCTGTAGTCCTTCCAGTCGCCGTCGTAGATGTCGCCGGCGAGGAGCAGGAGGTCGACCTCCTCGGTGAGGCAGAGGCTCACGAGATTCTCGAGCGCGCGGCGGGTGGCGCCGCGGATCTGCTCGACCGGGGCGCCAGGGTAACGGTCGAGCCCGCGGAGCGGGCTGTCGATGTGGAGGTCGGCGGCGTGGACGAACTTCATGGCTGGCGCGGCCCGAGCTTAGCCGCTCCGCGCCGGGAGCGCTGCTCATCCGATGAGGCTCGCGACCGGCGGCCGCCGGCGGTCGCCTTGACGCGCGAGGCGCGCCGTCGTGCAGTGCGCGCCCGATGCCGCGCCCGCCGCCACGCCTCACGCCGCCCGCGGAGCGACGCTCCGCCGGGGGGAGCGCGGCAGCCCGTTGAGCTCGGCGGCCGCGCTGCTCCGGCGGGTCTGCGACGTGAGGGACGGCGAGATCCCCGCGCTGCTCTGGAGCTTCGCGTACTTTTTCTGCGTCCTCTGCAGCTATTACATCCTGCGGCCCGTCCGCGAGGAGATGGGCATCTCGGGCGGCATGGACAAGCTGCCCTGGCTGTTCACGGCGACGTTCGCGGCGATGCTCGCGGCCGTGCCGGCCTTCTCCGCGCTCGTGGCGCGCACGCCGCGGCGGCGGTTCATCCCGATCGTCTATCGCTTCTTCGCGTCGAACCTCCTCGTCTTCTTCGGGCTGCTCGCGCTCGGCGCGCCGCGGGTCGAGGTGGGGAAGGTGTTCTATGTCTGGCTGAGCGTCTTCAACCTGTTCGTCGTGTCGGTGTTCTGGGGGTTCATGGCGGACTTCTGGCGCAGCGAGCAGGGCAAGCGCCTCTTCGGCTTCATCGCCGCCGGCGGCAGCGCCGGCGCGCTCGCCGGCTCGCTCGTCACGGCCGCGCAGGCGAGGCAGATCGGGACCGCGAACCTCCTCCTCCTGTCGGCGGCGCTGCTCGAGCTCGCCGTGCTCTGCGTGGCGCGGCTGAACCGCCTCGCCGGGCCGGTCGGCGGCGGCGCGCCGCGGCCCGAGGCGCGCGCCGCGGAGGAGCGCATCGGCGGGGGCGCGCTCCGCGGGGTGACGCTCGTCCTGCGGTCGCCGTACCTCCTCGGGATCTGCGCGCAGACGCTCTTCCGGTCGATCACCGCGACGGTGCTCTACTTCGAGCAGGCGCGGATCGTCTCCGCGGAATCGATGGATCCCGCGCGGCGGACCGAGATGTTCGCCGCGATCGATCTCGCCGTGAACGTGATCACCATCGCCGTGCAGGTGCTCGTGACCGGGCGGCTCATGACGCGGGTGGGCCTCGCGGTCGCGCTCGCGGTGGTCCCGGTGGTCACGGGCGCCGGGTTCGTGGCGCTCGCGGTGCAGCCCACGATCTGGATGATCGCCGGGGTCCAGGGGCTCCGGCGGGCGATCCACTACGCGGTGGACCGGCCGGCGCGGGAGACCCTGTTCACGGTGGTCGCGCGAGAGGAGAAGTACAAGGCGAAGAGCTTCACCGACACCGTGGTGTTCCGGGGCGGGGACGCCGCGAGCGCATGGGCGCTGTCGGGCCTGTCGGCGCTCGGGCTGAAGGCGGCGGGGCTGTCGCTCCTGATGGTGCCGATCGCCGGGGCGTGGGTGCTGCTGAGCCGTTATCTGGCGAGGAGCCAGGCGGAGCGCGCCCGCGGCGAGGGCGGCTGACGCGGGCGCTGGCCTAGCGGACGCACGTGCAAGCGGAGTGCTCGGAATCGGGCGCGTCCTTGCCCTGCTCGCCCGCCCTGTCGACGACCCGGGCGTCCATGCCGAGCTGCTGCAGGAGCTCGGTCACGAGCGCAATGGCCTCCTGCTTGTCCGCCTGCGTGCGCGGAGAGGACCACGCGCCGCTCTTCGCGACGAGCGTCCTCACCAGGGCGTCGATCGGCGCGGGGATGGTCCCGGCGTCGAGAGCGTCGAGAGCCGCCGGCGCGTCCGTCGCTCGCGGGGCTTGCGGGCCTTGTGTCCCCTCGGACGCGCCGTTCCAGGGGCTGTACGAGCCGAGCCGGTCGGCCGGAGCCCTGCTCTCGGGCTCGGTAGCGCCGTTGGTCGCGGCGGAGCTGGACGTGGCGCCCGGGAGAGGCGCCGCTGCCGCTCCGATCCTCGCGGCCGCGGCCTCGGCCGCCGCGTCCGGACCGTCGCCCGTGTCGACGCGCTCGAAGGTGAACAGGTAGCCGCGGTTCCTGCTCTCGGCGGCCGCGCGCGGGTCAGTACCGGAGACCCTGCTGTCGTCGCGGTGCTGCCACTGCCCCGACGCCGCGTCGCGCGTCATCGCGGTGTAATGCCCGCCGGTCGTCGTCTCCCCGTGGTGATGGACGACCACGTTCAGGCGGTACCAGCGGTCATTGACGTTGAGCCACTCGGGGACGTCGATCGGTCTGTCCCTGTCCTCCCCCTCGCCGCGCTGCAGAGCGATCGTGATCGCCCCAGGCGTGTTGTTGCCCGGGTCGACGAGGATCTGCCTCGATGGACTGCCCCTCACCGCTCGGCCCCCGCGCACGGCGATCGCGTCGTCGACGGTGCTCGCGCCGAAATGGGCGTCGAGCGCCTGCTGCAGGGTGCGGCTGCCGTGGATCGACGGGCTGAGCATGACGTCGGACTCCCGCCGATCCCATCGGAGGTTGTCGTCGTCGAGCGAGGTGCGATCTTCGAGCGTGTCATTCGTCTCGCGCAGAGCGACCCCGGTCCAGTCGGTGCGAAGCGTCTGGGCCAGGGTCACGCCGGCGGTATCGAGCCTCGCTCTCGCAACGAGGCTTCTGAAGAGGACCTCGCCGGGATCCTGCTGCGTCGTTTCGGACGTCGCGGTGAGCACGCGGGTGCGGGTCAGGAGCGCGTCGAGGTTCCGCATCGTGTCGGCCCCGACGAGCGTGCCGGCCCGGATCTGGTCGAGGATCTCGCGCACCGCGGCGCGGAGTCGGGCGTCGTCGTCGCGTTCAGCGTCCTCGTCTTCGCGCGGCGCGAACAGATCATAGTACGCGTCGGTGTGCGCGAGCATCGTGAGGCCGGCTGACAGGAAGCAGCTGTTGCCGATGTTCTCGACGCCCGTCTCCGTCGCCGGCGCGCTCGGCGGGGCCTCGGAGCGCGACGCGCTCTTCGCCGCGTTCCCCGCCGGGGGGGTGGACGCCGCAGGCGCGATGTTGCGGCGGTCGTGGGCGTAGCTGGTGAGGAGGTGCGCCGTGCCATCCGGCTTGACCCGCGCGATGGCCTTGGTCGCGCCGTGCCAGAGCACGACGTTGGTCGCGCCGGTCTCGTCGGTGCGCGCCTCGACAGCGGTGGCGTTGCGGACCACGTCGCGCGCGGCCTCGAGGTAACGTCGCACGCCGTCCGCCGGAGACTCGACCGCCGCCAGCTGCTCCGGCGTCAGGAAGTCGGCGATGTGCTTGGCGGTGTGGTAGGCGGCGGTGCTCGTCGACTCGAAGCTCAGCTCGCCGGCCGCCGCCGCGAGCCTCTCCTGCAGAGTGCCGGTCTCGCCGAGCGTGACGTTGCCCACGGCGCCGGCGGCTTCGGCCGCCTTCAGCTGCGCTTGCCAGTCAGCCTCGATGTCGGCGCCGCTCAGGTCGTCCTGCCTCGAGGCGACGTAGAACTCGAAGCGCTCGACGAACTCGTTGACGTTGCTGGCGCGCTCCAGCGCGTACGCGGCCGCCGGGCGGCGCAGATCCTGGCGCGCTTCGCCGCTCACCAGGTCGTAGAGCCGCAGCAGCGCGTCGTGCCGCATCTGGCCGCCCTCGGCGAAGATCGAGATCGACGTGGGGTCCTCGATGCCGGCGTCGATGAGGAAGGGCACGACCTGGTCGAGCTGCGGCTTGAAGCGCAGCCGCTCCTGGCCGCGGTGCGAGCCGGACAGATCGGCGGTGGCCTGGTCCTTCGAGGACCAGGGGATCCCGTCGTTCAGGTTCTTGACGAGCGTGATCAGCTTGCCGAGCTGCCCGCGGCCGTGGAGCTCTCGCAGCCGATCGCGGTGCACCTTGACCTGCCCGCCCAGGTCGATCTGCTCGCCGGTCCTCGTGAGCTGGACGCCTGCCTCGTTGATGAGCCTCTCGGCGGCATCGAGGAAGTCGCTGCTGCTGCCGTTGAGCCCCTCGTCGATGCGCCACGGCTGCGGGCCGTGGTAGTAGTCGCCGTCGATCCGCGGCAGGCCCGGCTGGCCGGTGTCCGAGAGGCCGTTCTTCTTCTTGTCCCACCTGGACTGGCCATCGCGTTTGACCCAGCGGTAGACGTGGTAGTGCGGCGCGTTGTGGCCTGCCTGGTTGTGGTCGCTCAGGTCCACGTCGATGATGACGCGCTCCGCCGGTTGCCCCGCCTGCGGCGGCAGCATGGCGTGGAAGCGGTACTGATAGATCCGGCCGGACGAGAGATCGACCTTCAGCTCCGGCGCGCCCAGCGGATGCTCCGCGGCGTCGTTGTCGGGGGTGTCGCGCCAGCGCGGCAGGATGTCGTGCTCGTAGACGAGGCTCTCGTCGTTGAAGCGGCCGGCCACCTCGTCGGGGACGAGCTCGCGGATCGCGTTCGGCGAGAATCCGAGCCTCTGCATGGTCTGGCTCAGCGCCTCCGGCGACGGCATGCGCGTCTGGTGCAGGAACAGCGATTTGTCGCGCAGCGGCGCCTCGCGCTCCTTCATCGACGCGAGGATGCTCTCGGCGTTGTCGAGCACGGCGTGGAGGATCGCGGGCTCGAGCTCGTAGCCGCGCTGGTAGAACTTGAGCGCGCGGCCGAGGTTCCACGGCGCCTTGCGCAGGTGCTCGACGACCGCGCTCTGCCGCTCCTCGACCGGCGCGGAGGGGCCGGGGTCGGCGACGAAGCGAAGCCTGCCGAGGAGCTGATCCTCGATGCCGCCGAGCGGATCGACCACGAAGCCGCTCTCATCGAGGTAGATCGCGTTCATGCGGAAGTCGCGCTTCTGCGCGTCGGCCATGACGTCGAACGGGGCCAGCGCGCTGGCGTCGTCACCGGCGGTGATGTCCACCACGTTCGCGCCGCTCCCGATCTGGAGCAGGCGCAGATTGGGGACGGTGGTGACGGAGAGGAAGCTCAGCGAAGGGTGGCTCTCCAGCGCCTCCTCGAGCAGCCCCATGGGCATGTTGGTCTTGAGATCGACGTCCCTGGGCTCGATGCCGCTGAGGGCGTCGCGCACCGCGCCTCCGACGATGTAGACGTCGAAGCCGTAGGCGTTGATGAGCTCGACCAGGTCAGAGACCCGGTGGGTGGCGCCGACCTCGGCGTCGAGGAGCGACGCGCCGATGGGCTCCCTCCGGGCGGGCGCGGCGCCCCTGGCCGCGGTGTGCGCTGGCTTCTTCTGGGTGACGATCGCGTGGGCCTTGAGCTCACGGCCCCGGAGCGTCGGGCGGAAATAAGCGTCTCCGCCGGTCTTCTCCTTCACGAACTCGTTGAACGGCTGCTCGCCACGCTTCGTCGCGTCGATCCCGGCGAAGTCCAGGAGCGGCGTCATGATGCCATTGTCGTTGGTGGCGAAATGAGGCACCGCGGGCGCGCCGCCCTCGCTGGCGCGCTCGGAGAAGAAGGCGTCGGCGAGCATGCTGCGGTCGGCGCTGCCCTTCTGGTCGCCGACCGACTTCTTCGTCAGCTCATCGAACCCCTGCTCGTAATCGGCCGTGTCGCCGCGCTGGCTGCGGTCGAGCCGGATGCCGTACCAGGGGAGCTCCCGCCCATCGGACGTGGTGAACGTGCTTCCGAGGAGGTTGTCGTGCTCGAACTGCTCTCCGATGTTGATGTTGGTGAGGCGCAGGTCCGTGATCCCTTGCTCGCGGATCAGCGCCTCCAGCTGAGCGCGGATGTCCTTCCTGGCGGGCGACAGCTTGTCGACCGGCGTCAAGAGATCGTCGACCAGGTTGGAGTCGACCACCAGCGAGGTGGACGTGAGCGGCGGCGACATCGCCGGGTCCGCAAGGCGCTCGGCGTGGCGGACCAGTTGCTCGATGATCGCGCGGGTGTTGGCGACCTTGCCCTTGTCCATGGCGCGCGCGAGCATGCCGGCGAACGCGCGCTCGCCGATCGAGCGATTGATGATCTTGAGCTCGTCGCTGGTGACCCAGCGTCCCTCGATGCCCTTCTTGGCGACCGCGCGCGGCGGCTCCTCGTGGCGCTTCGGCGGGGGCGGCGGAGGGTCGCGCAGGGCCGCGAGGTCGACGCCCGGCATCTTCTCGAGCGGGGCGAGGGCACCCAGCGCCCTGGCGAGGTCGAAGGCGAGCCTGCGATTTTCGATCTTGATGAACTGACCGAGCCGATTCTTGAGCGCCTTTTCCAGGGGCTTGCCCTCGAGGGCGCCCTTGAGCGCGCGTTCCAGGAACAGCGCGAACGAGCTCACGACGGACCTCTCTTCGTTCAGGAGGTCGGTGAGCGCGCGCTGCACCGTGTCGTCGTCGAGGCGCTCGCGCAGGCTGTTCTCCAGCCTCTCGTAGTGCGACTTACCCTCGATCCACCTGGGGATGGCCTGCTTCTCCTCGGCCGCCGAGCGCACCGCGCCGGGGGGCGCGCCTGCGCTGCTCGTGTCCGAGGAAGCGTGTGGCGCTTCGCCCTCGCGCTCGCCCCGAGCGGCGGGCGTCCGCTTGGGGTGCGGCGGGGCGCTCGACGCTGCCGCGGCGGGAGGCGCCCCGCCGGGGGGGCTGCCGTCCGTCCTGGCGTCGTCTCGGCCGATCGTACGACGGTCCCGATCCCGTTCGAGCGTGCTCAGAACGGACGCGACGTGCGCTGCGAGGTGCGCCTGCAGCGCGTCGGCTGGCCGGTCGAGCAAGCCGGGATTGAACGCCAGCCACTTCTCGACGATCTCCTCGGCCAGCCGCGCGGCGGCAGGCAGCGAGATGGGCAATGTATTCAGGAGCCGCGGGAGGAGCTGCGCGTCGATGGTCTCGACGGCGAGGTTCGCCACCTCGATCAGGCGCTGCTCCGGGACGCGCTGCAGGAGGGCGTCGTACAGCCCCGACGGCGTGAGCTCGACCTCTGCGCGATCGAGCCTCCTCCGGGAGGCGGGCGGTGCCTCGAGCTCGTCGAGCTTGCGTTGCAAGAACTGCGTGTCCCAGAGCCTGAAGCGATCCATCCGGCGGAACGCCAGCTGGTTTCTCCGGGGGTGGTCGTACAGCGCAAGCAAGAGGCGCGCGGCCTCCGGGGAGACCGTGCGAATCAGATCGCCTTCCTTGGAAGAGAGGTTGAAGGTGTCACGAACCCACTTGCGAACACCCCTGTCGTACCGGATCCACTCCTTGGGATCCTGGAAGGTATTTACGCCGATCTCGGGGGGTTGCTGGGGCTGGATCTCCCGATTTCTGCTCGAGCGAGCTCCCGCGAGCAGGTCGGCCGGATCCGCGCCGTCTCGCGCGGCCCCGGACGGTCCGCGCGACGCGAGGTGCGCGGGAGCTCTCTGCTGGGCCGAGGCGCCGGGGGTCGGGGCGCGCGGCGGGGGGTAGGTCCCGAGGGTGATCACCTCGAAGAGCCTCGGCATGTCGGCCTTTTGCACCCGGATGGGGAACGACTGCCCCCACGACTGGACGGGCACGATGAAGGCGTCGCCGTCGGTCGTGATCTCGCCGTCGATCGCGAAGTGGTGCCTGCTCTCGGCTTCGTCCTTGCCGAGCGGCGCGACGGTCGCGGGGGCGCGCGTCGTCGCGTCGCCGCCGCGGTGGCTCTTCGCCGCCTCCCAGAGCGCCTTGCCGTTCGCCACGGTCGCCACGGCGAACCCCGCTCGATCCGTGCGCCTGAGCGTCTCGTTGATGCGCGCGACGTCGCCCTCGGAGAGCCCGCCGCTCTCGACCTCGACCTCCGCCCCGAGCGCGTCGCTCATGAGGGTCGCGATCGAGTTCGCCGAGAGGAGCATGTCGCCTTGCGCCGCCACGACATCGCGCTGCTTGGCGCCGTCGGTCTGCGTCGCGTGCTGCGCGACGGCGTCCTGTCCGAGCAGCTCGACCAGGCCTCGGGTGAGCAGGTGGTCGAGGAGGTGGCGATCCAGCTGCTGCCGGTCCGTCGCGCGGGTCAGGCCGCCGCGCTTGACCCCGGCCGTCTTGAGCCCGTTGACGAGCGGCCGGGTCGGAGCCGGTCCGAGGGCGCGCGGGATCTCGCCCGTCATCACGCGCCGGACCATGTCGAGGTCTTCGCTGAGCGCCGCCCTGCCCGGATCCTGCTGCGCGCCGAGCTCGCGGGCCCCGGGCGCCTGCGCGAGCCGGCCGAGCAGCCGGCCGGTGAACAGCGCGACGACGAGGTGCGAGGTGGTGGCGAGATCGCCCTTCAGCATCGTGTAGAGGGCGCTGTGGAGGGCGCAGTTGCTGAAGGCGGATTGCGACAGCGACGCGGGGTTCGCGATGAGCTCGCGCAGCCTGCCCACGATCGCGCGGTCGACGTTGAGCGACTCGAGCAGGCCAGCCAGGCTGTCCGCGGCCTCTTGCCTGAGGCCGTCGTTCGCCGGGCCGGACCACGCGCGGCTCTGCTCGTCGAGCGCGTCGAGCAGATCGTCGAGCGTCTTGCCTTGGTTCCGTGGGCTCGGCTCGACCTGTGCGCCGCTGCCGGTGTGCGGCAGCGGATCGACCGTCGCGCTCTCGCCGTCGAGGACGGGGTTATAGCCTGCCAGCGTGTTCGCCGGCGCCCTGGCGCCCGGTGCCGTGTCCCCCCGGGCGTCCCCGGGTTCGTTGTCCCGGGGGGCTTGCTCGGAGCCTCCCGAGCGTTGCTGGGCGTCCTGCAGCTCTTGAGGCGGCTGGGTGCGCGGGCCGAGCAGCTCGGTGAGGGCGTCTTTCCCTCGTTGCTTCAGGTCGTGCTCGAACCTGTCGGCGCGTTCCTTGAGCGTCGCGGCCCAGTCGCCGCCGAGCTTGGCGAGATCGACGGTGCGCGCGTTCTTCGTCGTCTCGTCGCCGATCTTGTCCTGCTTGAGGCCGCCGACGCTGGAGATGGGGTTGGCGGTCTTCTCGGTGGAGCGCCAGTTGTGGACGTAGCCGACGGTGCTGGGCGCGCCGGGGCCGGTGGTCTCCAGGCCGATCTGGAGCGCGCCGGGCCTGTTCTTCTTGGGCGGGCGGTAGCCGATGAACAGGTGGCCGTGGGCGCCGTCGGGCAGGATGACATCGCCGTTGAAGTCCTTGAGGCCGAGGCCGCCGACGGCGAGGTTGATGCCGTAGAGCTCGGTGTCGTCGAGCTTGGCGAGGATGGCGGCGCCCTGGCCGCCCTGCTCCTTGAACTTGCCATCTCCGAACGAGACGTGGTGCGTCCCGAAGGTGCGCTTGAACACGCCCGTCGCGGGTTTGCCATTCTTGTCGGTGATGCCGAGGTGCTCTGTGAGCGCGTACGGAGCGCTGCCGGCGGGGATCTGGATGTTGACGCGGCCGCCGTGCGACAGGAGCTTGGCGACGGGCACATCGTCTACCGGGACATGGCTCTTGGCGCTGTCGTCGTAGATCTCGGCGCCTGCCTGGAGCAGGTGGAAGACGTTCTTGAGCACGCCGAGCGACTGCCGGTGCCTGTCGACGACCTCGTCCTTCGAGAGCTTCCTTGGCTGCCGCAGGAGCTTCTTCTGCGGGTCGAGCACGGCGCCCTTGTCGATGGCGGTGATCGCGTCGTCGTTGGGCTCGATGTGCTCGAGGGTCTTCGACCATTCGTCGACGATGCCCTTGTCGATGAGCCTGTTGAGCTCTTCTCGCCTGGCCTGGTCGGTCGTGTGCCTCGCCTCCATGGACAGGGCGACTGCCGCCGGCGGGGTGCCCTCGAAGCGTTTGCCGTTCTCGCCGCCGTTCATCTGGCGCGAGACGTAGCTGGCGAGCACGACCTTGCTCGCCTTGTGGAGCTGGTGGAAGCCGCGCAATCGCTCGGGGTTGTCGCTTGGGTCGCTCGACAGGTACTGCTCGATCTCGCCGTGCGTGAGCATGCCGGAGGCGTTGAGCCACGTCTGTCCCGCGGGGGTCGAGGAGAGCTGCTCGAAGGCGCTCCACTCGGCGTCGCTGAGCAGCGGTCCCTTGGGGAAGCGCCCTCCGATCTGCTCCTTGGCCTTGCCGGGGTCTGCCGGGAAGCCGCCGCTGTTCAGCTGGGTGGCGATCGCGGGGACGCCGCGCTTGGCCACTTCGCGCTTCACGATGCCCGTGTCGGGCCGCCAGATGGTCTTCTTGACGGCCTTGTCGACGATCCAGGTCACCTCCTCGACGGGGGTGGAGGTCTCCGGATCCGGCGCCCTCTCCGACGGCGGCTCCGGCTCTTCCTCGATCTCGTCCGTTTGCGGCCGCAGATCGGCTGTATCACCCCTGCTGTCCGAAGCGGGGTTGTACCCTGCCAGCATGTCCGCCGGCGCGATCGCAGGCGTGCGACCATCGCCACTGGAGGAGCCCTCGTTTCCGGCGGGAGCGCGGGCGCTTCGTACCGTATCCGGCGGGGCGTCACCGGGCGGATCGCGACGCTCGTCGTCCTGGGGAGCTTGCTCGGAGCCTCCCGACCCGTCCTGGAGCTCCTGAGGCGGCTGAGTGCGCGGGCCGAGGAGCTCGGTGAGGGCGTCTTTCCCTCGTTGCTTCAGCTCTTGCTCGAACCTGTCGGCGCGGTCCTTGAGTGTCTTGGCCCAGTCGCTGCCGAGCTTTCCGAGGTCGACGGTGCGGGCGTTCTTGGCGCTCTCATCGCCGATCGTGTCCTGAGTGACCTCGAAGTCCTGACCGACCTCTTCGAGCGTGTGATCGCTCTTCTCGCTGATGCCGAAGCGCATCCGGAGCACCTTCTCCTCGCGCGGCGTTAGCGTCTTCAGGACCTTCCGCGTCTGCTCGGCGAGGTTCGTGTTGATGACCGCCTCCGCCGGCGAGATCACGCTCTCGTCCTCGATGAAGTCGCCGAGGTGCGAGTCCTCCTCCTCGCCGATCGAGGTCTCGAGCGAGATCGGCTCCTTCGCGATCTTCAGGACCTTCCGCACCTTGTCGAGCGGAAGCTCCATCTTCTCGGCGATCTCCTCAGGGGTGGGCTCGCGGCCGTACTCCTGCACGAGGTCGCGTTGGATGCGGATGAGCTTGTTGATCGTCTCGATCATGTGGACCGGGATGCGGATCGTCCGCGCCTGGTCCGCGATCGAGCGCGTGATCGCCTGCCGGATCCACCACGTCGCGTACGTCGAGAACTTGTAGCCCCGCTTGTACTCGAACTTGTCGACGGCCTTCATGAGGCCGATGTTGCCTTCCTGGATGAGGTCCAGGAACTGGAGCCCGCGGTTCGTGTACTTCTCCGCGATGACGCTGGAGATGGGGTTGGCGGTCTTCTCGACGGTGCTGGGCGCATTAGGCCCCGTGGTCTCGATGCCGATCTGGAGCGCGCCAGGCCTGTCCTTCCTCGGCGGGCGATAGCCGATGAACATGTGGCCATGGGCGCCGTCGGGCAGGATGACGTCGCCGTTGAAGTCCTTGATACCGAGGCCGCCGACGGCGAGGTCGATGCCGTAGAGCTCGGTGTCGTCGAACTTGGACTTGATGGCGGAGCGCCTCCCGCTCTGCTCCTCGAACATCCCCTCGCCGAGCGAGACGTGGTCCGTGCTGTACGAGCGCTTGAACACGCCGGCCGTGGGGTTACCGTCCTTGTCGGTGATGCCGAGCAGCTCGGTCAGCGCGTAGGGCCCGCTGCCGGCGGGGATCTGGATGTTGACGCGGCCGCCGTGGGATAGGAGCTTGGCGACGGGCAGGTCCTCTAGCGGGACATGGCTCTTTTCGTCGGCGTCGTAGATCTCGGCGCCTTCCTGGAGCAGGTGGAAGATGTTCTTGAGCACCGCGAGCGACTGCCCGTGCCGCTTGACGACCTCGTCCTTCGAGAGCTTCTTGCCCTTGGTGAAGGTGAGGGTGTTGAGGAGCGTCTTCGGAGCGAGCACGGCGCCCTTGTTGATGGCCGTGGTGGCCGCGTCGTTGGGCTCGGTGTACTCGAGGGTCTTGGACCATTCCTCCACGATGCCCTGGTCGATGAGCCGCTTGAGCTCTTCTCGCCTGGCCGCGTCGGTCGTGTGCCTCGCCTCCATGGACAGGGCGACCGCCGCCGGCGGGGTGCCCTCGAAGCGCTTGCCGGCCTCGCCGCTGTGCATCTGGCGCGAGACGTAGCTTGCGAGCACGACCTTGCTCGCCTTGTGGAGCTTGTGGAAGCCGCGGAACCGCTCGGGGTTGTCGGTCGGGTCGCTCGACAGGTACTTCTCGACCTGGTCGTGCGTGAGCAGGCCCGAGGCGTTGAGCCAGCTCTGCCCCTGAGGGGTGGAAGAGAGCTGCTGGAAGGCGCTCCACTCGGCGTCGCTGAACAGCGGCCCCCTGGGGAAGCGCCCTCCGATCTGCTCCTTGGCCGTCGCGGGATCGGGGTGGAAGCCGCCGCTGCTCAGCGGGGCTTGGATCGCGGAGAGACCGTGCTTGGCCCGATCGCGGCTCATCGGGCCCGTGTCGGTGCGCCAGAGGGTGTTCTTGACGGCCTTGTCGACGATCCAGGTCACCTCCTCGACGGGGGTGGAGGTCTCCGGATCCGGCGCTCTCTCCGACGGCGGCTCCTGCTCCTCCTCGATCTCGTCGACCTGCGCTTGCGGGTCGGCCGCCGCATCCCCGCTGTTCGATGCGGGGTTGTACCCGGCCAGCATGTCCGCCGGGTCCTCCCCGGGCGGATCGCGTCGCTCGTCGCCCCGTGGGGCCTGCTCGGAGCCTGCCGACCCGTCCTGGAGCTCCTGAGGCGGCTGAGTGCGGGGGCCGAGGAGCTCGGTGAGGGCGTCTTTCCCTCGTTGCTTCAGCTCTTGCTCGAACCTCTCGGCGCGGTCCTTGAGTGTCTTGGCCCAGTCGCTGCCGAGCTTTCCAAGGTCGACGGTGCGGGCGTTCTTGGTGCTCTCGTCGCCGATCTTGTCCTGCTTGAGGCCGCCGACGCTGGAGATGGGGTTGGCGGTCTTCTCGGTGGAGCGCCAGTTGTGGGGGTAGGCGACGGTGCTGGGCGCGCCGGGGCCGGTGGTCTCCATGCCGATCTGGAGCGCGCCGGGCCTGTTCTTCTTGGGCGGGCGATAGCCGATGAACATGTGGCCGTGGGCGCCGTCGGGCAGGATCACATCGCCGTTGAAGTCCTTGAGGCCGAGGCCGCCGACGGCGAGGTTGATGCCGTAGAGCTCGGTGTCGTCGAGCTTGGCGAGCAGGGCGGCGCCCTGGCCGCCCTGCTCCTTGAGCGTGCCCCCATCGAACGAGACGTGGTGGGTGCCGATGAGGCGCTTGAACACGCCGGGCTTGGGATTGCCTTTGCTGTCGGTGATGCCGAGGTGCTCCGTGAGCGCGTAGGGAGCGCTGCCGGCGGGGATCTGGACGTTGACGCGGCCGCCGTGCGACAGGAGCTTGGCGACGGGCACGTCGTCGACCGGGACGTAGCTCTTGGAGGTGCCGTCGTAGATCTCGGCGCCTTCCTGGAGCAGGTGGAAGATGTTCTTGAGCACCGCGAGCGACTGCCCGTGTCGCTTGACGACCTCGTCCTTCGAGAGCTTCTTGCCCTTGGTGAAGGTGAGGGTGTTGAGGAGCGTCTTCGGAGCGAGCACGGCGCCCTTGTTGATGGCCGTGGTGGCCGCGTCGTTGGGCTCGGTGTACTCGAGGGTCTTGGACCATTCCTCCACGATGCCCTGATCGATGAGCCGCTTGAGCTCTTCTCGCCTGGCCGCGTCGGTCGTGTGCCTCGCCTCCATGGACAGGGCCACGGCCGCCGGCGGGGTGCCCTCGAAGCGCTTGCCGGCCTCGCCGCCGTTCATCTGGCGCGAGACGTAGCTTGCGAGCACGACCTTGCTCGCCTTGTGGAGCTTGTGGAAGCCGCGGAACCGCTCCGGGTTGTCGGTCGGGTCGCTCGACAGGTACTTCTCGACCTGGTCGTGCGTGAGCAGGCCCGAGGCGTTGAGCCAGGCCTGTCCCTGGGGGGTGGAGGAGAGCTGCTCGAAGGCGCTCCACTCGGCGTCGCTGAACAGCGGCCCCCTGGGGAAGCGCCCTCCGAGCTGCTCCTTGGCCGTCGCGGGATCGGGGTGGAAGCCGCCGCTGCCCAGCGGGGCTTGGATCGCGGAGAGACCGTGCTTGGCCCGATCGCGGCTCATCGGGCCCGTGTCGGTGCGCCAGAGGGTGTTCTTGACGGCTTTGTCGACGATCCAGGTCACCTCCTCGACGGGGGTGGAGGTCTCCGGATCCGGCGCTCTCTCCGACGGCGGCTCCTGCTCCTCCTCGATCTCGTCGACCTGCGCTTGCGGGTCGGCCGCCGCATCCCCGCTGTTCGATGCGGGGTTGTACCCGGCCTGCATGTCCGTCAGAGCTTGCTCTTGAGCGGAGGCGGCCGGGGACGGCGCTCGCGACGGGAGCGCGGTGCCGTAGGTGATTGCCGCGAAGACCTTCGGCATGTCCTCCTTGTTCACCCGCACGGGGAAGGTGCGCCCCCAGGACTGGAGCGGCACGAGGAAGGAGTCGCCTTGGTCCGAGATCGGCCCGTCGATCGTGGCATGGTGGGGCGCGATCGTGGCGGGCCCGCCGAGCAGCGCGACGTTCTCGGGAGCGTGCGGAGCCGTGGAGCTGGCCTCATGCTCTTTCGCTGCGCTCCAGAGCGCCTTGCCGTCGATCACGGTGGCGATCGCAAACCCTGCCTGGTCCGTCTGCTGAAGGGCGTCATTGACGCGCGCGACGTCGTAGCCCCCGGGGGAGCTTTGGGGCATGACGGCGGCGTTCGCTCCGAGCGCTGATCGGAAGATGCTCGAGACCGAGTTCGCCGACGCCAGCAGATCGCCCTGCGCCGCGGCGACGCCGGGCTGATGGGCGCCGTCGGTCTGCTGCTCGAGCTCCGCGAGGGCGTCGGGGCCGAGCATCTCGACGAGGCCGCGGGCGAGCAGATGGTCGAGGAGGTAGCTCTCCACCGCCTCTCGATCTGTGTCCTCCTTCAGGCTGTCGCCCTTGGCCTTGGCGGTCCGGAGGCCGTTGACGAGCAGCCTGGTAGGAGCCGGGCCGAGCGCTCGCGGGACATCTCCTGTCATCACGCGACGGATGAGGTCCAGGCTGTCGCTGAGCGCCCCCTTGCCGGAGCCCTGCGGTCGCGAGGAGTCGGCCCCAGGGGAATCCGCGAACTTGCCCAGCAACTTGCCCGTGAAGATCGCCGCGATCAGGTGGGAGGTGGTGGCGAGATCGTCCCTCAGCGTCGGGTAGAGAACGCTGGTGAGCGCGCAATTGGTGAAGGCAGACTGCGAGAGCGAGGCGGGGTTCTCGATGAGCTCGCGCAGCCTGTCGATGACCGAGGGTCTCACGTTCTGTTGCTGGAGCAGCCCGGTCAAGAGCCGTATGGCGTCCTTCTTGTTCTCGCCGGTGGCCGGGTGCGACCATGCGCGGCTCTGCTCCTCGAGCGATCCGAGCAGCTCGTCGAGCGTTTTCCCTTGGTCTTGGGCGCTCGGCTCGACCTGGGCAGCTCCTCCGGCGGTGGTCGGCGTGGTGGAGGGGGCCGCGCCCGGCGCTGCGGCTCCGGCGAGCAACTCGCCCGCGCGGCCCACGCCATCGTCCTGGAGCGCCTGAGGCGGCTGAGTGCGGGGGCCGAGGAGCTCGGTGAGGGCGTCTTTCCCTCGTTGCTTCAGCTCTTGCTCGAACCTGTCGGCGCGGTCCTTGAGGGTCCTGGCCCAGTCGCTGCCGAGCTTGGCGAGGTCGACGGTGCGGGCGTTCTTGGTGCTCTCGTCGCCGATCTTGTCCTGCTTGAGGCCGCCGACGCTGGAGATGGGGTTGGCGGTCTTCTCGGTGGAGCGCCAGTTGTGGGGATAGGCGACGGTGCTGGGCGCGCCGGGGCCGGTGGTCTCCATGCCGATCTGGAGCGCGCCGGGCCTGTTCTTCTTGGGCGGGCGGTAGCCGATGAACATGTGGCCGTGGGCGCCGTCGGGCAGGATCACATCGCCGTTGAAGTCCTTGAGGCCGAGGCCGCCGACGGCGAGGTTGATGCCGTAGAGCTCGGTGTCGTCGAGCTTGGCGAGGAGGGCGGCGCCCTGGCCGCCCTGCTCCTTGAGCGTGCCCCCATCGAACGAGACGTGGTGGGTGCCGATGAGGCGCTTGAACACGCCGGGCTTGGGATTGCCTTTGCTGTCGGTGATGCCGAGGTGCTCCGTGAGCGCGTAGGGAGCGCTGCCGGCGGGGATCTGGACGTTGACGCGGCCGCCGTGCGACAGGAGCTTGGCGACGGGCACGTCGTCGACCGGGACATAGCTCTTGGTGGAGCCGTCGTAGATCTCGGCGCCTTCCTGGAGCAGGTGGAAGATGTTCTTGAGCACCGTGAGCGACTGCCCGTGTCGCTTGACGACCTCGTCCTTCGAGAGCTTCTTGCCCTTGGTGAAGGTGAGGGTGTTGAGGAGCGTCTTCGGAGCGAGCACGGCGCCCTTGTTGATGGCCGTGGTGGCCGCGTCGTTGGGCTCGGTGTACTCGAGGGTCTTGGACCATTCCTCCACGATGCCCTGGTCGATGAGCCGCTTGAGCTCTTCTCGCCTGGCCGCGTCGGTCGTGTGCCTGGCCTCCATGGACAGGGCGACCGCCGCCGGCGGGGTGCCCTCGAAGCGCTTGCCGGCCTCGCCGCCGTTCATCTGGCGCGAGACGTAGCTTGCGAGCACGACCTTGCTCCCCTTGTGGAGCTTGTGGAAGCCGCGGAACCGCTCCGGGTTGTCGGTCGGGTCGCTCGACAGGTACTTCTCGACCTGGTCGTGCGTGAGCAGGCCCGAGGCGTTGAGCCAGCTCTGCCCCTGAGGGGTGGAAGAGAGCTGCTGGAAGGCGCTCCACTCGGCGTCGCTGAACAGCGGCCCCCTGGGGAAGCGCCCTCCGATCTGCTCCTTGGCCGTCGCGGGATCGGGGGGAAAGCCGCCGCTGCTCAGCGGGGCTTGGATCGCGGAGAGACCGTGCTTGGCCCGATCGCGGCTCATCGGGCCCGTGTCGGTGCGCCAGAGGGTGTTCTTGACGGCCTTGTCGACGATCCAGGTCACCTCCTCGACGGGGGTGGAGGTCTCCGGATCCGGCGCTCTCTCCGACGGCGGCTCCGGCTCCTCCTCGATCTCGTCGACTTGCGCTTGCGGGTCGGCCGCCGCATCCCCGGCATTCGATGCGGGGTTGTACCCGGCCAGCATGTCCGCCAGGTCGCTGGTCTGCCCGTCACCGAGGCTGTTCGGGTCGACGTTCGCGGCAGGGTTGAAGCCGGTGGTGATGGCGCTCGAGCCTGCAGCGGGCGGCTGGGACCCAGCGCTCTGCGCGATGTTCCGGCGGATGCGTTCCCACGTGTCCCGCCCCTGGTCGATCAGGCCCGGGAGGTCGTTCTCGAAGAAGTCGCGCACCGCCTGGGTCAGCTGCGACCTCGGCGCGGGGTTGGGGTCGTAGTAGGACGCATACGTCTCGGCGAACCACTCGGCGGGCGTGGAGAACTGGTAGTTGGAGACGGCGTTGTTGCGCGCGTCTCGGCGGTAGCTGACCCATTGGTCGTACTGGTCGACGTGGTAGATGCGGCCGCCGACGGCCAGCTTCGAGGCCCCGCCGTCGTCCAGCGTCCAGGGCTGGGCCATGGCGAACTTGACGTTGCGGACGGCCTCTTCGAGCTTGTTCCTCAGGTCCGGATCCTCGGAGGCCATGTCCGCGGGAAAGGTCTCCAGGGGAGCCATGTCCTTGCGCCGCGAGGGCGGATCGAGGACCGACGTGAAGCGCTGGAGCAGGGAGACCCCGTCGATCTCGCTGTTCGCCTCCTCGTCGGTGATGCCCGCCTTGGCGAAGATGGCGCCGGTGACCTCGTCGAGGTCCCGCGTGTCGGAGTGCACCTTCCAGCCACCGAACCGGTCATCCGCGGCGTGGCTCGTCTTCCAGTCGATCAGCTTGTCGATGGAGTGGGCGACCTCGTGGCGCATGGTCCACTTGATCAGGTTGCCGTTGGCGAGCACGTTGGACACGCCGCCCATGACGTGGCGGCCTTCCGTGATGCCGAGCGCCTTGTCCTGCTCCTTGTCGACGCCGTCGTAGTCCCGGATGGCGCCGCGATCCATCCGCTTTCGCTGCCAGTTCCAGCGCCGGTTGAGCCGGCTGTAGATGAAGGTGGGGACCTTCGGGGGATTGACGATGTTGATGGTGTCGGTGAGCTCGTCGTACGCGCTCGCCGCTTCCTTCGAGGAGAGGTCGCGGATGATCTTCCGCAGCGTCGGACTGCCGGTGATGTGCTCGGGCGGCAGATCGCCGAGGGCCTTCTCGATATGGTCGAGCATCTTGTGCGAGAAGTGCGTGTCGTCGGCGCCGTCGTCCGGTCCGATCTGCAGCGCGTACTGGTCCGCCAGCTCCTGCTCGCGCTGCGCGGCCCCCTCGTTGCGGCGCATCCCGGCGTAGCCGTGTCCGCCGGTGCCGAGCTTCTTGCCGAGCCACGACACGGACGTGGGCGCTCGCGACGGCTGATCCGTCTCCTGGTCCTGGGTCGCGGAGGCTGCAGCGGAGTTCTCCGTGCCGGTCGCGCGCGGCCTGGCCGGCGCCTGCATCCCCGTGGTGATGGCGGTGGCCGATTTCCCGGTGCGCGGCGCGGGCGTCTGCGAGGTCGTCTCTGACCGGGACTGGCCGGGTTCCACCGGCGCTTTCCCTCGAGCGCCCTGCGGTTCCTCGGGCGGATCACGTCGCTCGTCGTCCTGGGGGGCTTGCTCGGAGCCTCCCGACCCTTCCTGGAGCGCCTGAGGCGGCTGAGTGCGGGGGCCGAGGAGCTCGGTGAGGGCGTCTTTCCCTCGTTGCTTCAGCTCTTGCTCGAACCTCTCGGCGCGGTCCTTGAGGGTCCTGGCCCAGTCGCTGCCGAGCTTGGCGAGGTCGACGGTGCGGGCGTTCTTGGTGCTCTCGTCGCCGATCTTGTCCTGCTTGAGGCCGCCGACGCTGGAGATGGGGTTGGCGGTCTTCTCGGTGGAGCGCCAGTTGTGGGGATAGGCGACGGTGCTGGGCGCGCCGGGGCCGGTGGTCTCCATGCCGATCTGGAGCGCGCCGGGCCTGTTCTTCTTGGGCGGGCGGTAGCCGATGAACATGTGGCCGTGGGCGCCGTCGGGCAGGATGACGTCGCCGTTGAAGTCCTTGAGGCCGAGGCCGCCGACGGCGAGGTTGATGCCATAGAGCTCGGTGTCGTCGAGCTTGGCGAGGAGGGCGGCGCCCTGGCCGCCCTGCTCCTTGAGCGTGCCCCCATCGAACGAGACGTGGTGGGTGCCGATGAGGCGCTTGAACACGCCGGGCTTGGGATTGCCTTTGCTGTCGGTGATGCCGAGGTGCTCTGTGAGCGCGTAGGGAGCGCTGCCGGCGGGGATCTGGACGTTGACGCGGCCGCCGTGCGACAGGAGCTTGGCGACGGGCACGTCGTCGACCGGGACGTAGCTCTTGGAGGTGCCGTCGTAGATCTCTGCGCCTTCCTGGAGCAGGTGGAAGATGTTCTTGAGCACCGTGAGCGACTGCCCGTGCCGCTTGACGACCTCGTCCTTCGAGAGCTTCTTGCCCTTGGTGAAGGTGAGGGTGTTGAGGAGCGTCTTCGGAGCGAGCACGGCGCCCTTGTTGATGGCCGTGGTGGCCGCGTCGTTGGGCTCGGTGTACTCGAGGGTCTTGGACCATTCCTCCACGATGCCCTGATCGATGAGCCGCTTGAGCTCTTCTCGCCTGGCCGGGTCGGTCGTGTGCCTCGCCTCCATGGACAGGGCGACCGCCGCCGGCGGGGTGCCCTCGAAGCGCTTGCCGGCCTCGCCGCTGTGCATCTGGCGCGAGACGTAGCTTGCGAGCACGACCTTGCTCCCCTTGTGGAGCTTGTGGAAGCCGCGGAACCGCTCGGGGTTCTTGCTCGGGTCGTCCGACAGGTACTTCTCGACCTGGTCGTGCGTGAGCAGGCCCGAGGCGTTGAGCCAGGCCTGTCCCTGAGGGGTGGAAGAGAGCTGCTGGAAGGCGCTCCACTCGGCGTCGCTGAACAGCGGTCCCCTGGGGAAGCGCCCTCCGATCTGCTCCTTGGCCGTCGCGGGATCGGGGGGGAAGCCGCTGCTGCTCAGCGGGGCTTGGATCGCGGAGAGACCGTGCTTGGCCCGATCGCGGCTCATCGGGCCCGTGTCGGTGCGCCAGAGGGTGTTCTTGACGGCCTTGTCGACGATCCAGGTCACCTCCTCGACGGGGGTGGAGGTCTCCGGATCCGGCGCTCTCTCCGACGGCGGCTCCTGCTCCTCCTCGATCTCGTCGACCTGCGCTTGCGGGTCTGCCGCCGCATCCCCGGTGTTCGATGCGGGGTTGTTCCCTGCGAGCGCGGCCGCCGGGGTATCCCGGGGTGAAACTCGAGGCGCGTTGTCCCGCGACGCCTCCCGGGGCTCGCCCGAGTCGTCGCTCGCGCCTGGGTTGTGGCCGCTGGTGATGGCGCTCGCTGCGCTCCCCGCGGGCGGCTGCGGCCCGGCGCTCTGCTCGGCGTTCCGGATGTTCTCGTTGATGCGTTGCCATCTCTCCCGCCCCTCGGTGACCAGGCCCGGGAGCTCGTTCTCGAAGAAGTCGCGCACGCCCTGGGTCAGCCGCGCCTTCGGCGCGGGATCGGAGTCGTAGTAGGACGCGTAGGTCTCGGCGAACCACTCGGCGGGCGTGGAGAACTGGTAATTGGAGACGGCGTTGTTGCGGGCGTCTCGGCGGTAGCTGACCCAGTTGTCGTACTGGTCGACGTGATAGATACGGCCGTCGACCTCCAGCTCCGGGGCTCCGCCGTCGACCAGGGTCCAGGGCTGGGCCATGGCGACCTTGACGGTGCGGACGGCCTTATCGAGCTTGTTCCTCAGGTCCGGGTCCTCGGGGGCGGCCTCCGCGGGAAATCCCTCCAGGGGAGCCATGTCCTCGCGCCGCGCGGGCGGATCGAGGAAGGAGGCGAAGCTCTGGAGCAAGGAGACGCCGTCGGTCTCGCGGTTCGCCTCGTCGTCGGTGATGCCCGCCTTGGCGAAGATGGCGCGAGCGACCTGCTCGACGCCCCGCGTGTCGGAGTGCACCTTCCAGCCGCCGAACCGGTCGTCCCCGGCGAGGCTCCTCCAGTCGACCAGCTTGTCGATGGAGTGGGCGATCTCGTGGCGCATGGTCCACTTGATCAGGTTGCCGTTGGCGAGCACGTCGGACACGCCGCCCATGACCCGGCGGCGTCCGGTGATACCGAGCTCCTCGTCCTGCTCCTTGCTGATGCCGTCGTAGTCCGCCTTGGCGCCGCGATCCATGAGGTACCGCTGCCAGCTCACGCCCCGGTTGAGCCGGCTGTACAGCCAGGTGGGTACCTCGATGTTCTTGAGCTTGGGATTGACGATGTTGACGGTGTCGGTGAGCTCGTCGTACTCGCTCGCCGATCGCTCCGAGGAGATGTCGCGGATGATGGCCCGCAGCGTCGGATTGCCGGTGACGTGATCCGGCGGCAGCTCACCGAGGATCTTCTCGATCCGATCGAGCATCTTGTGCGAGAAGTGCTTGCCAGCGGCGTCGTCGCCCGGGCCGATCTGCAGCTCGTACCGCTCCGCCAGCCCCTGCTCGCGCTCCGCTGCCCCCTTGTTGGAGACGATCCCGCCGAGCCCGTGTCCTCCGGTGCCGAGCGGATCGCTGCCCCCGGTGGGGAGCTGGCTCCACGCGTTGCTCCCCGGCGCCCGGTCGCCGGTGGCGTCGTTCGCAGCCGGCGCTCGTGACGGGAGGTAGGTTCCGTAGGTGAAGACCGGGAAGAGGGAGGGGAGGGCGTCCTTCTTCACCTTGATGGAGAAGCTCTGCTGCCAGGTGTGCAGCGGGACGACGTAATGGTCGCCGTCCTCGGTGATCTTGCCGTTGATGACGACCTGATGCGCGCCCGACGTGTCGCTCGTGACCGCCTTGTCGAACGGCTTGGCCGTCGTGGGATCCTTTGCGAACCGCTCCGCGCGCTCGACGAGCCCGTTGCCGTCGAGGAACGTGGCCACGGCGAACGGCGCCTGCTCGGGCTTCGCGAGCGCGTCGTTGACGCGGCCCACGTCGTAGTTGTCTCCGTCGACCATGGTCTGGGCGTCGCCGCCGAGGATCGCGGTGAAGATCGTCACCAGCGAATCGGCCGACAGCTGCAGATCGCCGCGCTTCTTGGACGGCCCCGTCGCGTCCTTGTCCCTCGTGGGCGCCTTGTCGAGATAACCGGGGATGACGCCGGCGGTGTACTCGGCGTCGGCGTTGTACTGCTCGGGGGCGAGCTTGCTCAGCATCTTGCCCAGGCCCCGGGCCAGGAGGTAGTCGAGGACGTGCGCGTCGGACCAGGCGCGCCCCTTGCTCTCGACGTCGGCGCGCTTGGCCCCGGCCTTCTTGACGCCGTTCTGGAGCAGCTTGTTGCCGATGGGGGCGTCCTTCAGCGGGAGCTCGCCGCGGATGACGCGCTGAATGGGATCGGCCGCCTGGGCGCTCGTCGTCGCGCCGTGCTCGCCCTGCGTGTCGAGGGAGAAGTCGGCGATCTGATTGCCATCGCGATCGAAGAGCTTGCCGGTGAACTCGGCCGCGACCACGCGCGCGAAGCCGGCGAGGTCGGACGTGAGCTGTGTGTGGAGCACGCTCTCCAGCGCGCAGGTGGCGAACTCGTGCTGGGCGAGGGAGTCGGGGTCGTCGACGAGCTCCGCGAGCCTGTCGACCAGCGACTTGTCCACGCCCTGAGAGCGCATGAGATCGCCGAGCAGCCTCTTGGCGTCCTGCTTGTCCGCGGCGGTGGCCGGATGAGACCAGGTCTTGCTGGCGTCGATGAGCGCCTGCAAGGCGGCCTGGGTGTTGCCGAGGCTCTCGTTGGCGCCGTCGGTCTCCTGGGCCGAGCTGTCCTGGGGGTTGCGCGAGGCGCCGCGAGGCGAGCTGTCCTGGGAGGCGCCCGTGGCGCCGCGAGGGGGGCTGTCCTGGGAGCCGCCCGAGGCGCCGCGGGGCGGGCTCGCCTGAGGGCCGCTGGACGGGGCTCCGGTCGCGATGTTCTTGGCGAGGCCCGCGGTGACCGCGCTCGCGCCCGCTGCGCTCGATCCCTCTGCGGGCGGCTGGGTTCTCGCGCTCCGCGCGATGTTCTCGCGGATGCGTATCCATGTATCGCGCCCCCGGGTGACCATGTCCGGGAGGTCGTTCTGGAAGAAGTCGCGCACGTCCTGGGTCAGCCGCGCCCTCGGCGCGGGGTCGGGGTCGTGGTAGGACGCGTAGGTCTCGGCGAACCACTCTTTCGGCGTGGAGAACTGGTAGTTGGAGACGGCGTTGTTGCGGGCGTCGGCGAGGTAGCTGACCCAGTGGTTGTAATGGTCGACGTGGTAGATGCGGCCGTCGTGCTCCAGCTCCGTGGCCCCGCCGTCGGCCAGCGTCCAGGGCTGGGCCATGGCGATCTTGACGGCGCGGACGGCTTTTTCGAGCCTGTTCTTCAGGTCCGGGTCCGCGGAGGCGACCTTCGCGGGAAAGTTCTCCAGGGGAGTCATGTCCTTGCGCCGGTATTCCGGCTCGAGGAGGGAGGCGAAGCGCTCGATCACGGGGAAGCCGTCGGGGTCGCTCTGCCCGTCGTCGTCGACCTTCTGCTGCGCCTCGGCGTCGGTGATGCCCGCCTTGGCGAAGAGGGCGCGAGCGACGTCCAGGAGCTCCCGCGAGTCGGCGTGCTCCTTCCAGCCGCCGAACCGGTCCTCGTGGGCGAGGCTCCTCCAGTCGACCAGCTTGTCGACGGAGTGGGCGACCTCGTGGCGTATGGTCCACTTGAGCAGGTTGCCGGTGGCGAGCACGTCGGAGACGCCGCCCATGACCTGGCGGCGTCCGGTGATGCCGAGCGCGTCGTCCTGCTCCTTGCTGACGCCGGGGTAGTCCGCCATGGCGCCGCGATCCATGCGCTTTCGCTGCCAGTCCCAGCGCCGGTTGAGCCGGCTGTAGACGAAGGTGGGGACCTTCGGGGGATTGACGATGTTGATGGTGTCGGTCTCCTCGTCGTACTCGCTCGCCGCCTGCTCCGAGGAGAGGTCGCGGATGATCTTCCGCAACGTCGGACTGCCATTGATGTGATCGTTTGGCAGCTCGCCGAGTGCCTTCTCGATATGATCGAGCATCTTGTGCGAGAAGTGCGCGTCGTCGGCGTCGTCGTCGTCGTCGCCCGGTCCGAACTGCAGGTTGTACCGATCCGCCAGCGCCTGCTCGCGCTGGTCGGCCCCCTCGTTGCGCCGCATCCCGGCGTAGCCGTGTCCGCCGGTGCCGAGCTTCTTGCCGAGCCACGACACGGACGTGGGCGCTCGCGACGGCTGATCCGTCTCCGGGTCCGCGGTCGCGGAGGCTGCAGCGGAGTTCTCCGCGCTGGCCGCGGGCGGCCTGGCCGGCGGCTGCATCCCCGTGGTGATGGCGGTGGCCGCTTTCCCGGTGCGCGGCGCGGGCGGCTTCGAGGTCGCCTCCGGCCGGGGCTGGCCGGGTTCCGCCGGCGCCTTCCCTGGAGCGCTTTGCGTCGTTCCAGCTTCCGGGCGAGGACTCGAGGCCTCTTTCGTCTTGGCCGTCATCGGCTCCGGCGCGTCACCGGGCGCCTTGCGGGGCTCTTTGCCCTTGGGGGCTTGCTCGGTCCCTCGCGGCCGCTGATCCGAGCCGCCCTGCCCGGGGTCCCGGGCGCCTCGCTTCGGGTCGGACGCGGCGTCACCCGGCGGATCGCGGCGATCGCCGTCCCGCGATCCTCGCTCGGATCGATCCGACCCGTCGTCCGACGAGTCGTCCGAGTCGTCGGACGACGGGTCGGAGGCGCGCAGCGCGGTATCCTGGGTGTGCTGCTGCGGAATTTCGCGCGGGCCGATGAGGTTCTTGATCGCCTCTGTCGGGTTTTCCTTCACGTCTTTCGCGAACTGGTCCGCTCGGTGCTTGAGGGGCGCTTTCCAATCGTCCCCGAGCTTGCGCAGGTCCACGGTGCGGGCGTTCTTGCCCTTCTCGTCGCCGATCTTGTCCTGCTTGAGGCCGCCGACGCTGGAGATGGGGTTGGCGGTCTTCTCGGTGGAGAGCCAGTTGTGGACGTAGCCGACGGTGCTGGGCGCGCCCGGGCCGGTGGTCTCGAGGCCGATCTGGAGCGCGCCAGGCCTGCCCGGCTTGGGCGGGCGGTGGCCGATGAACAGGTGGCCGTGAGCGCCGTCGGGCAGGATGACGTCGCCGTTGAAGTCCTTGAGGCTGAGCCCGCCGATGGCGAGGTTCATGCCGTAGAGCTCGGTGTCGAGCTTGGACTTGACCGCGGCGATGCGTCCGCCCTCCTCCTTGAATTTGCCCTTGTCGACCGCGACGTGATGCGTCCCGTAGTCGCGCTTGAACACGCCGGGCTTGGGGTTGCCGTGCTCGTCGGTGATGCCGAGGAACTCTGTCAGCGCGTAGGGCGGGCTGCCCGCGGGGATCTGGATGTTGACGCGGCCGCCGTGCGACAGGACTTTGGCGACGGGCACGCCCTGGAGCGGGACATGGCTCTTCGAGCCGGCGTCGTAGATCTCGGCGCCGGCCTGGAGCAGGTGGAAGGTGTTCTTGAGCACCTCGATCGACTGCCGGTACCCGTCGAGCGCCTCGTCCCTCGAGAGCGTCTTGATCTCTGCGAACGTCAATTTGTCCTTGAGCATCCTCGGAGCCAGCACGGCGCCCTGGTCCATGGCCTTGTTCGCGTCGTCGTTGGGCTCGGTATGTTCGAACGTCTTGGCCCATTCGTTGGCGATGCCCTGATCGATCTGCTTCTTGAGCTCGTCCCTCCTCGCCGGGTCGGTCGTGTGCCTCGCTTCCATGGACAGGGCCACCGCCGCCGGCGGCGTGCCCTCGAAGCGCTTGCCGTCTTCGCCGCCGTTCATCTGGCGCGAGACGTAGCTCGCCAGGGCGACCTTGCTCGGCTTGTGCAGCAGGTGGAAGCCGCGGAACTTCTCGGAGTTGTCGTTCGACAGGTACTGCTCGATCTGGCCGTGCGTGAGCATGCCCGAGGCGTTGAGCCAGGTCTGTCCCTCCGGGGTCGAGGAGAGCTGCTTGAAGGCGTCCCACTCGGCGTTGTTGAACAGCGGCCCCTTGGGGAAGCGCTTCCCGATCTGCTTCTTCGCGCTCGCGGGGTGGGTGGGGAAGCCGCCGCTGGTCAGCTGATCGGCGATCTTCGGGATGGCTCGCTTCCCCTTTTTGCGGCTTCCTTTCCCCGTGGAAGTCCGCCACTCGCTCTTTTTCACGGCGTTGGCCGCGATCCACGTCACCTTGCTGTCCTGCGCTGGGTCAGTCGTGGTGGACGAGCTTCCCGGCTGCGGTCCCGGGCGACCCCGCCCCGGCTGCTGGGAGCCCTGCCCCGCGGGCGGTGACTTCGAGGTCGAGGGGCTGGAGGTCGTGCCCTGCGCCGCGGAAGCGGGCTTTTGCGTGGGGGTGCTCTTCCCACCGGTCTCGGCGGCGTTGGGGGAGGTCTGAGCCGACGTGGCGTCCTTGGGTGCGGCCTCCTTCGTGGGCGCCTTTTCGGTCTTGACGCCGGTCTCGGCGGCGTTGGGGGAGGTCTGAGCCGACGTGGCGTCCTTGGGTGCGGCCTCCTTCGTGGGCGCCTTTTCGGTCTTGCCGCCGGTCTCGGCGGCCTTGGGGGAGGTCTGAGCCGAAGTGGCGTCCTTGGGTGCGGCCTCCTTCGTGGGCGCCTTTTCGGTCTTGCCGCCGGTCTCTGCGGCCTTGGGGGAGGTCTGAGCCGAAGTGGCGTCCTTGGGTGCGGCCTCCTTCGTGGGCGCCTTTTCGGTCTTGGCACCGGTCTCGGCGGCCTTGGGGGAGGTCTGAGCCGAAGTGGCGTCCTTGGGTGCGGCCTCCTTCGTGGGTGCCTTTTCGGTCTTGGCACCGGTCTCTGCGGCCTTGGGGGAGGTCTGAGCCGAAGTGGCGTCCTTGGGTGCGGCCTCCTTCGTGGGTGCCTTTTCGGTCTTGCCGCCGGTCTCTGCGGCCTTGGGGGAGGTCTGAGCCGAAGTGGCGTCCTTGGGTGCGGCCTCCTTCGCGGGCGCCTTTTCGGTCTTGGCACCGGTCTCTGCGGCCTTGGGGGAGGTCTGAGCCGAAGTGGCGTCCTTGGGTGCGGCCTCCTTCGCGGGCGCCTTTTCGGACACCTCGCCGGCCTTGGGCGGCGTGCTTCCATTGCCGGGCCGCTGAGAGGGCTGGTTGGCGAGTGGCGCGGAGCCCTGGAGGCCGCCGTTGTTGGGAGGCGCGGTTTGGGGTTGAGGCCTGACGGTGGGCTGGGTGGGCTGAGTCGGAGTGGTCGTATTGCCGCGGCCCACCGAGGGCTGGGGAGGCGCGGTTTGGGGTTGAGGCCTGACGGTGGGCTGGGTGGGCTGAGTCGGAGTGGTCGTATTGCCGCGGCCCACCGAGGGCTGGTTGGCGAGTGGCGCGGAGCCCTGGAGGCCGCCGTTGTTGGGAGGCGCGGTTTGGGGTTGAGGCCTGACGGTGGGCTGGGTGGGCTGAGTCGGAGTGGTCGTATTGCCGCGGCCCACCGAGGGCTGGGGAGGCGCGGTTTGGGGTTGAGGCCTGACGGTGGGCTGGGTGGGCTGAGTCGGAGTGGTCGTATTGCCGCGGCCCACCGAGGGCTGGTTGGCGAGTGGCGCGGAGCCCTGGAGGCCGCCGTTGTTGGGAGGCGCGGTTTGGGGTTGAGGCCTGACGGTGGGCTGGGTGGGCTGAGTCGGAGTGGTCGTATTGCCGCGGCCCACCGAGGGCTGGGGAGGCGCGGTTTGGGGTTGAGGCCTGACGGTGGGCTGGGTGGGCTGAGTCGGAGTGGTCGTATTGCCGCGGCCCACCGAGGGCTGGGGAGGCGCGGTTTGGGGTTGAGGCCTGACGGTGGGCTGGATGGGCTGAGTCGGAGTGGTCGTGTTGCCGCGGCCCAGCGGGGGCTGATCGGCGGGTGGAGCGGAGCTCAGAGGAAGTCCGCCGGAAGGAGCAGGCTGAGGCCCGGCGGGGACCTGCGGGCTCCCCGCGCTGGCAGCGGGGGGCCTCGGGTTGGGGGACGTGATCGGCGACCCAGCGTTATTGCCCGACGCCACGCCCTGGTTCGGCGGGGCGTCGAACGGAGAGGCAGGCGGCCTCGGCGTTCCAACGGGCGAGGTCGGCGCGCTGGTGGTCGCTCGGCCGACATTGGCACCCTGGTTCCCGGCGGTCGTGCTCCCGGAAGGATTCCCCGACGTCGCGGCCGTCGCACTGGGCGAGCTCGTGTTGCTGACGCTCTTCCGTGTGACGGGATCCCAGCCGGAGAAGGTGCCCGGCTTCGGGGTCGGGCTCTGGGCCGCGGCCTGGTTCACGGCGCTGGGCGTGGTCGCGCTGCTGGACGGGAGGCTGGCGTCGGACGAAGGATGCGCGAAATTGCCCGAGCTCTTTGCCTGGGCGCGCAGCTCCGACCGGATGGCTCTGGCTGGCGACGGCGAGCGGCTGCGTGACGACCTCATGGACCATGAGTGACGCGAAATCGACGCCCTGCCAAGCGCCTCCATCCGCGCTGGCCGGCGGGAGTCGCCCGTGCCATGTCGCCCTGCTCCGCCTGCGGCACATCGCTTCGCAGCCGCCGGCGAATCGGGCGATGCCCCGCTCCCGACGACCCGTGACGGCGCGCGCCATTGCGGCGCTCCGCCCGGCGAGGTGCCGCTGCGAATCGGCGCGTCAATCCGGCGAGATGCG
Organism: Sorangium sp. So ce134; assembly: GCA_051525975.1. Lineage (GTDB taxonomy): Bacteria > Myxococcota_A > Polyangia > Polyangiales > Polyangiaceae > Sorangium. The sequence goes on along the minus strand of CP150314.1, from coordinate 12,405,637 downwards.
GCGGCAGGCGCCGCCATTGCGGCCGGCCCGCCCAGCCGGTGACCCGTCTCGCGAATGCATGCGCCGGCGTGCTGACCGAGCTGGAATGTTCCGCCGAGAGTGAATCGTTGTTGCCTTTCCCTTCACGCGCCGGGCGCACGCCTACGGCTGTGCGCAAGCGCGCTCGGCGGGGTCTCGAGGGGCGACCGGCGCGAATCCACGGTTGAGCCGGCTCGCTGTGCAGCCGCCGCCAGGGCGAGTTGTCTCGCGCGGCGCGCTTGTGTACGAGGCTGGACCGGGCAGCGCTGGCCCATGAAGCCGGCGCGCTGGGCCAGGAGGACGAGGAGCCATGAGCATCATGACGATCGCCGTTGCCGATGTCGCGCCTTCGACGGCGCCCCTGCCGGCGTTCGACGAGGAAACCTCGGTGCAGAGCCTGCTCGCCTCGCCCGTCGAGGCCGCTTACCGCCATCGCCTGCCGCTCGTCGGGCGCACGGACGTGCACCCGCTCGTCCAGGCCGCCTACACGGCCTTCACCCAGCGCTATCCGCTCGTCCTCTCGCCCGACGTGATATGGCTCTGCCTGGCGCGGGGGTTCACGCTCCACCTCGCCGCGAACGAGGAGCAGCGGCGCCTGTTTCTCCGGGAGGATCGCGATTTCGAGCTGACGCTCGATCGGCCTGATTTCACGCTCGGCCAGGTGAACCCGTGGCCCGTCACGTTTCCGGAGCTCTCCGCCCAGATCGCCGCGCAGGTCGGCGCGCTGAGGGATCTCTTGACAGGCAATTTCTCGACGACAGGGCCGGTCGAGCGGGTGGCCTCGGAGCTCGCGGTGACAACCCCGTTCGCCCCGCACTTCGCGTGGGAGCCGCCCTTCCCGGCCGACATGGTGTTTCCGGACCGCGGGATCCCGCGCATCTACCTGGTCGGCACGGCGGACGACTGGCGCTCGGTGCGGCGGCGCGCGGAGGCGTTCGGCCCGTTCGGAGCGGAGCGCTGGCTCCGCGCGCTCCTGCCCGTGCTCGACCAGATCGTCGCCTCGGCGGAGCAGCGTCAGGACCCGGCGTTCTGGCGCGCCTTCTTCCGGTACGAGAACGCCGCGGACGAGCTCACCGGCTGGATTCACGTGTTCTTCCCCTACCTCCGCGCCTGGCCCGCCGACCACTTCGTTCCGAACACGTACCTCGACGGCTGGTTCGAGCGGTGGACGGCGGCGGAGGCCCCGCGCAGCCCGCTCGCGGCGCTGGCGAGGCCCGAGGGGCCGGGGCTCGCCCGGCTCCCGCCGGGGCTGACCAGCGCGCCGCTCAGGTACATCGATGAGCACCGCCGGGAGCACCCCCTGGAGCTCATCAGCGGCCTCATCGGCGTCACGCAGGACCCGCACTCCCTCGCGCTCATCCCGGAGTTCGTCTGGGCCATCCTGCACCAGGAGCCCGGAGACGCGGCCGACGCGCCGGCCGAGGCGCGCTGAGGGCCGACGGAGACCGCCGCTCCCCTTCCTCTACCCGAACCGCACCTCGATCCCCGCCGCCCCGCCCTCGACCGCGATCTCCCGGTCCCTGCACCCCGGATCCTCCGCCATGCGCGCCGCGATCGGCGTGATCACCCGCTCCTCGATCACCCGCTTGAGCGGCCGCGCCCCGCGCCTCGGATCGAACCCCGCCTCGGCGAGCCACGCCCGCGCCTCGGGCAGGACGCGGAGCCTCAGGTTGCGCCGCACGAGCCCGGTGCGCGCCTCGGCCCTGGCGAGCTCGAGATCCACGATCCTGAGCACGCTGTCCCGCCCGAGGCTCCGGAACTGCACCACGTGGTCGATGCGGTTCACGAACTCCGGCCGGAAATGCTCGCGCACGCCCGCCGGCGCCGCGCGCCGCGGGCCCGCCGGCGCGCCGCGCTCGACGTCGCCGCCGGCGAAGCCGACAGGCGCCCGGTCGGCGACGCCGAGGTTCGAGGTCATCACGATGAGCGCCATCCGGAAATCGACGTGGCGCCCGTCCTCGTCCGTCAGCCGGCCCTCGCCCAGGATCCCGAGCAAGAGGTCGAACACCTCGCGGTGGGCCTTCTCGATCTCGTCGAGGAGCACGAGCGACAGCGGCTCCTGCCGCACGCGCTGCGCGAGCGTCGTCGCACCCGGCCCCGCCGCGAGCAGCCGCGCCGACGAGCCCGGGAGCCGGTACTCGCTCATGTCGAGCCGGATCATCCGCCCCTCGTCGCCGAACATCGACCGCGTGAGCTCCTTCGCGAGCTCCGTCTTGCCCACGCCCGTCGGGCCGACGAAGAGCAGCGTGCCGCACGGGCGCTCCGGGTCGTTCATCCCCGCCTTGAAGCGCGCGAGCACCCGCGCCGCGGTGTCGCACGCCTCGTCCTGTCCGATCACGCGCCGCTTCAGCCCGCGCGCGATCGCCTCGGCGCTCGCGGGGATCTCGTCGGCGATGAGCTCGATCGGCAGCCCCGAGTGGCGCGCGTAGGCCTCGGACACGTCCCGCGGATAGAGCACGCGGCCGGCGTCCGCGCCCGCGCGGCCGGCGTCCGCGCGCGCGCCGGCGTCCGCGCGCGCGCCGGCCTCCTGCGTGAGCCAGTCGAAGAAGCGGAACGCCTTGCCCGGGAAGAGCACGTCGCGCCGGAACATCGCGAGGTGCTGGACCAGCCGCTTCTTGCCCGCCGGGTGCAGCCGGACGCGCGCGTCCTTCCGCGCCTCGTACTCCGCGAGCAGCGCCGGCACCGCGGCCGGATCGGGCTCGCGCAGCCGGACGACCTGGAAGCACGAGACGAGCGAGGCCGCGCGGCGCTGGCACGCCTCGAGCTCCGGCTCGGTGCACTCCGCGACGAGGCTCACCTCGCCGGTCCGGAGCGCCGGCAGGAACACATCGCCGATCGACGCGCCGTCCGGCTGCGCCCGGAGCAGCGGCAAGAGCGCGCCGACGTGCAGGAGATCCCCCTCGTGCGACAGCTCGTCCACGAGCTTCAGACACCGCGCCTGCCACATGCCGAGATACGTCATCCCGGCGAGCAGCCGGTCGGCCGAGGTGCTGAACAGCCCCGGCGACCGCGCGCGCGCCTTGTCCCTCCGCCACGCCGCGAACCGCCGCGCCAGCCGGTAAACCCAGGTCGTCTTGCCGACCCCCGGGCCGCCCACCAGCAGGATCGACGGCAGCGGCGCGCCCTGCGCGGCCCCCGCGGCGTCGAACGCCGGGAGCGCCTGCTCCAGCTCCTCCGACTCGCCCACGGCGAGCGGGAGCCGCTGGCGCGCGGCCTTCTCGACCAGATCCTCGGCGACCGCGCGCAGCGCGGGGCGCTCGTCCGCCTCAGGCCGGTCCGACCCCTCGGCGCGCGACGGGAAGCGAGGCGACCACGGGCGCACGTACTCGTCGCCCTCGCGGCGGAAATCGAAGAGCGACCGCGGCGACTCGCCGAGCAGCGCGCTCGTGACGAGCTGGCGGAGCACGTCGGGCGCAATCGAGAGATCCTCCAGGACCACCGACCAGCCGAAGCGCGGGAGCATCACCCGATATCCGCCCTCGGCGAGCTTGCTCGCGAGGTAGGTGAGCCGCAGCGGGATGCGGCGCCGGCCGACGACGGCCGCGCGCTTGACCGTGGTCTGCGGGTGAACGTCGACTCCGAGCGTGCGCACCTCGAACGACTCGTCCCACAGATAGCGATCGAGATCGTCCTCGCCCGTCGCCACCCGCGCGTGGAGCTCCACCTCGAGCTTGCGCAGCACGTCCTCCTCGGAGGCGCCATAAGCGGACGGCGCCGGCCGGTCGAAGACGAATGCCCACGTGCGCAGGAGGATGCCGGTGAAGCGGCCGTCGTGGTGGGCGATGAGATAGACGCGGAGCGATTTCTTGGTCATACGGCGGCAGCGGCGGGCGCGGCCGGAGCCCGCCAGCCTACCACACCCCGCCCCCGCGCCGGCGAGGCGCCCGGAGACGCTGTCCCCGCTCCGCCGCGACTCCCCCCCGCCGCGCCGCGGGAGAGCGTCAAGAAGGCTTTGGCCGATCCGCACAGTCGCGTCGCCGGGACGCCCTCGACGGCCAGCTCAACCCACCCGCCACGGTGACAGCATGCGTCAAAACAGGCGCGCGCAGCGACGCGAGAACAACGTTGCTGCAACATTCTGGTGGTGCGGAGATATGGAATCATCTACCCCCAGCGCTCGCGAGGAGGTGTACAGTGTCGCACATGCCGCAAACGCCTTATTTCATATCACCTCGCCGCCGCGCGGTTCGCGCCGCGCTTTCATTGTCCTTCTTGCTTGCGCCGCTCGCCGGGACCGCGCCCGCGGGCGCCGCGGTGGAGCAGCTGGACGGCACGCAGCTTCCCACGCCGGTCAGAGAGGCCGAGCTCGGCCTCGTGCGGGGCCGCGGGTTCCCGGAGGACGCCGTCACGCTCGATGGGCTCTTCATGTACCGGGGGGAGGACATCGATCCCGTGGCGGACGCGAGCACGGAGCCAGGCGTCTTCTCGCCGCTCTGCGGGTTCACGGGAGAGCTGGTGCTGCGCGGGGGCGGGTGCAAGGTCGCGTTCGGCTGGTACAACGCGACCGCGAGCGGCATGCGCCCGCCGGACAACCAGATCTACGAGCTGATCCCCGCGGACACGTCGGTGGCGTTCCGGTGCGAGGACAACGACTTCTGCCCGCTGGCCACGATGATGACGACCCAGGCGGGGCAGCACGACTGGACGCCGACCCAGTTCTCGGCGGCCGACATCCGTAACGATCCGCGGTACCAGGGCGGCCTGGTCGGCTTCGCGCTGATCGGCAAGGCGGGCACCTACTGCACCCAGACGAAGTTCTCGCAGCGCGAGCTGAACACCGTCTGCACGAGCTGCACGCCGAACGAGCCGTGGGTGACCACGCTCATCTACACGTCGACGGCCACGCCCGACGCGTTCTATGTCGCCTTCGAGGACCTGCCCGTGACCCCCACGAGCTGGAAGGGGAGCCAGGGCGGGTACGAGAACGACGGCGATTTCAACGATTTCGTCTATTACATCACGGGCGTGACCTGCCAGGGCGGCGGTCAGATCTGCGACACGGGCCTGCAGGGCGCGTGCGCCGTGGGCAGGACGGGGTGCGCGACCGACGGCGAGACGGAGTGCCTGAGGGTCCTCGAGCCCGGCGAGCAGAGCGAGCGCTGCGACAACATCGACAACGACTGCGACGGCGAGGTCGACAACGGCGAGGGGCTCTGCGAGGAGGGCCTCGTGTGCAACCGCGGCTCGTGCGTGCCGTACTGCGGCCGCGGCGAGGTCGTCTGCGACCAGGGCTTCGTCTGCGAGGAGGGCCTCTGCGTCGAGCAGGCGTGCGTGGGCGTGGCCTGCGAGGGCGGCCAGGTCTGCGTCGGCGGCACCTGCATCGGCGGGTGCGACGGCGTCATCTGCCCCGCGAACCAGGAGTGCCAGCTCGGGCGATGCGTCGATCTCTGCGCGCACATCACCTGCGAGGACGGCGCGGTCTGCGAGCGCGGCATCTGCCAGTCGAACTGCGGTTGCCGCACCTGCCCAGACGGCAAGACGTGCGCGGCGGACGGCCGCTGCGTCGACGCGGGCTGCGACGGCGTGACCTGTCCTGCCGGCCAGCTCTGCCTCGGCGGGAGCTGCACCGACGCGTGCGCGGGCGTCGTCTGCCCCGGCAACGCGCCGTGCGTCGGCGGGTTCTGCGGCGATCCGCCGGTCAACGGCGGCGTCACGACCACGAGCGGGGGTCAGGACGGAGGCGGCCTGTTCCTGGACGATCCGCCGGAGCTGACCTCCGGCGCGGGCGCGGGCCCGGGCGCGGGCGCGGGCGGCGGGGGCGACGGATTCGTCGCCAAGCCCGACTCTTCCTGCGCCTGCCGCGCGGGCGCGACGTCCGAGGGCTCGCCGGCCCGGGTCGGCCTGCTCGGCCTCGGTCTCCTGCTGCTCGCCGGCCGCCGGCGCCAATCTCGCGCCGCGCGGTAGGTCTTCTTCCGCCGCTCACGCGCTCCGCCGCGTGAGCCCTCCAACACCGGAGCCCTCCACCGGCCTCGCGCCGTGGCCCGCGGCGCGCCCGCGTCACAAGGCGGCGCGCGCGGCCATCGCGGCCATGAGGCCCGCCACGACCGCCGCCAGGAACCACGCGAGGTGCGCGCCGGGCGGCTCGCGCCCCGCGGCGCCGGCGGGCAGCGGGAACACCACCGACCGCACCCGCCGGGACTCCGCGTCGACGAGGAGCACGCCGTCGACGTCGAACGCGAGGCGGTACTCGAGCAGCTGCCGCCGCGTCGCGGGCGTATCGATGCGCGGCGCGAGCCGGCCTGTCTTCACCTCGGCGACATACCGCCTCTGGCCGTGCGCCACGAGGTAGTCGGCGCGGAGCCCGACGGTGACCGGCTCGCCGTCGATCTGGACTCCATAGGAGACCGCGACCTGCCGGCCGACGATGGTGTACCCGAGCTCGCGGAGGAGCGCCTCCGCGCGCGCCTCTCCCGCGGCGCCCTGCTCCCGACATCGCTCGATCCGGCGCCGCTGCCGGGCGCTCCGCCACGCGAGCCGGAGCGTCTGGACCAGCCCGAAGAAGAGCGCCGCGCCGGCCACGGCCAGGAGGAGCTCCGGCGGTATGTCGCGGAAATCCACGCAGAGCACGTTTGCTCAGGAATCCGGAGCCCGGGCCAAATTTTGTGCGCAGGGTTTTCCCCGGTCCGGCTGGCGCGCATGTCCGCGCGCTCCTATTACAGTTTCGCAAGAGGCGTACCGCCTGCTCGTGCTCTGGCGCGGTCGCGCCGCGCGTCGAGCGTGCCCGGCTGGTCCGGTCAGGGATGCACATCCATCGTTGGCGAGAGTTCCCGCAGAGTCCAGCAGAGGCCCGTCCCTCCGTGGTGGACCCCGAGAGCAGGCATTGCCCGCAAGTTCGTGTGCTGACCGAGGCCGGCCGTGCGATTGCGGTGGCGCCCTCCGCGCGCGAGATCCAGGAGACCGTCCTCTCGGCGGCGAGGCAGCTGAGCGGCGCCGGCAGGGCGGTCCTGATCCTCAACGACGAGGAGGAGCGGCCGGTGGTGCGGTCGTCGCTGGGGCTCGATCCGGCGCTGCTCGCCGAGCTCCGGGGCCGCCCGCTGCCGAGCTTCGACGAGGCGGTCGCGCGCGCGTTGCACGGATCGGCCCACGTCACCGCCGCCCCCTTGATCGTTCGCGACCACCTCTGCGGCGTGCTTGCGGTCGAGCGCGCCCGTCCGGGCTCGGACGAGGATGCCTGGCTGCTCGCGGCGCTCGCCGACCAGGCCGCGGTCGCCCTCGCCAGCGCGCGCGGGCAGGCGTCTCCGGAGCGGTCGGACTGTGCGCGGGGCGCGGCGGCCGGGTGCGCCGGCGAGGCCGCCGCGCTCGAGCGCCTCCCCGAGCAGGACGCGCGCCTGGAGGTGAACGTGCAGCGCGAGCGCTATCGCCTGCTCGCCCGCGCGATCAAGGACCCGATCTGGGACTGGGACGTCCGGACGGACCAGGTCGAGCGCAACGAGACGTTTCACGAGGTCTTCCGTTACGCTCCCGAGCAGACGGCGTCGACGGGCGCCTGGTGGTTCGACCGCATCCTGCCCGCGGATCGCGCCCGCGTGGCGCGCGGCTTCGAGGCGATCTTCCGCGGCAGCGGCGACAGCTGGTCGGATGAGTACCGCGTGTACCGCGGCGACGGCTCCGTCGCCCACGTGTTCGATCGCGGCTTGGTGCTCCGCGACGCGCGCGGCGAGGCGATCCGCATCGTCGGCTCGACGCTCGACCTGAGCGAGCGGTTCCGGATCGAGAGCGCGCTCCAGGACCGAGAGGACCGGCTCCGGCTCGCCACGTGGGCGGCGGACGTGGGCACGTGGAGGATCGATCTCTCGACCTTCTCGGATACGAGGGACGCGAGCCTGAACCGCATCCTGGGCCTGGAAGAGCGCGAGACGACGCAGGCGATGGACGACTGGCTGAGCCGCGTGCACCCGGAGGACCGCGACGCGGTGATGACGGCGCACGAGCGGACCCTCCGTGAACATCACGTCTACGACATGATCCATCGCATCGTCCGCCCGGACGGGGCGATTCGGTGGGTCCACGACCGCGGGCGGATGATCTGCGATCAGCGCGGCTCCCCGATGTTCTTGACGGGCGCCGTCGTCGACATCACCGAGCTGAAGCAGCTCGAGCGGGAGCGCGCGGAGCTGCTCCGCCGAGAGCAGCAGGCGCTCGCCCAGTCGGAGAAGGATCGCATCCGGGCCGAGGACGCGAACCGCATGAAGGACGAGTTCCTCGCGACGGTCTCTCACGAGCTGCGCACGCCGCTCACCGCGATCCTGGGCTGGGCGAGGCTGATCAAGGAGCGGGAGCTCGGCCCGGAGCGCGTCAAGCAGGGCATGGCGGCGATCGAGCGGAACGCCCACGCGCAGGCGCAGATCGTCGACGACATCCTCACGGTCTCCCGGATCATCACCGGCAAGCTGCGGCTGAACACGGCCGCGGTCGACCTCGCCGCCGTCGTCGAGGCCGCCGTGGACACCATCACGCCGACGGCGCGGGCGAAGGACATCGAGATCGGCGTCGAGCTCGGCGACGCGCCCGGCGACATGAGCGGCGACCCGGATCGCCTCCAGCAGGTCATGTGGAATCTGCTCTCCAACGCGGTGAAGTTCACCCCGAAGCGAGGCCGGGTGACGGTCCGCGTGGATCGGACCGACGCGCAGGTCGCGATCGCGGTCACCGACGACGGCAAGGGCATTGCCAGGTCGTTCTTGCCGTATGTCTTCGACCGCTTCCGCCAGGGCGACTCCTCGCCGACGAGGGCGCATGGCGGGCTCGGCCTGGGGCTCGCGATCGTCCGCCACCTCGTCGAGCTGCACGGGGGCACGGTGGAAGCGGAGAGCCAGGGCGAGGGGCGCGGCGCCACGTTCACGGTGACGCTCCCCCTGAAGCTGGCGCCCTCCAGCGAGCGCGAGGCGCCGCCGTCGGCGCCGTGGCTCGTCGCGCACGAGGAGGGCGAGCCGGCGCCGCTGGGCGGCATCCACGTCCTCCTCGTCGAGGACGAGCCGGACGCCCGCGAGATGATCGCGTTCCTGCTGGAGGGGGCGGGCGCGCAGGTCACGACGGCGGGCTCGATGGGCGAGGCCATGGGCGTGCTGGAGCGGCTGAGGCCCGATGTCCTGGTGAGCGACATCGGCATGCCCGGGGAGAGCGGCTACACGCTGATACGGCAGGTGCGCGCGGCGGGGCGGGACGAGATCCGGGGGATCCCGGCGGTGGCCCTGACCGCCTATGCCCGGCTCGAGGACCAGCGGAGGGCGCTCTCGGCCGGCTTCCAGAAGCACGTCGCGAAGCCGATCGACCCTGCCGGCCTGGTGAAGGTGATCGCGGACCTCGCCGGCCGGCCGTGAGCCGGCGGGCCCTGCGCCCGGCGCCGGCCCCCGCTCCGGGCGTGCCGCCGCGGGGGCCGGGAGGGCTCAGCGATGGGCGACGTCGTTCGCCATGGGGCGCGGCGCGCTCTGCTGCGCGCCGGTCGAGGCGGTCGAGCCGGTCATGCCGGTCGTCGTCTCGGCGGCCCGCTTGACGCGGATCTGGTTGTGCACGTCCTCCACGCCGCGGACGTTCTCGGCGATCTGCTCGATGAGGCGCCTGTGGTGGCGCTCGTTCACCGTGCCTTCCAGCGTGACCTCGCTGTTCTGCACGCGGACGGTGACCTCGCTGACGTCGATGTCGTCGCGATCCGAGAGCAGCTCGCAGATGTCCTCGCGGATGCGCTCGTCGGACCGCTTGTAGCCCTTGGGCCCGCGGCCGAGCGCGCTGCGCACGCGCTCTCCGATGTTGCTCAGCGCGCCGCTGACGTTCTGCATGGCGGAGCGGCCCGCGTCGCGGACCGTCCGGACGAAGTCCTGGCCGTACTCGCCGCGGTCTTGGTCGCGGCCCCAGCCGCGGTTCTCGTCGCGGCCGTAGGGGCCGCCGAAGCTGCGGCCATCGTCGCCGCGGAAGTCGCGGCCGTACCCGCCGCCGAAGCTGCCCTCGTAATCGCGGTAGTCGCCGCGGAAGTCGCGGCCGTAGGGGCCGCCGAAGCTGCGGTTGTAGTCTCCGCCGAAGTTGCGGCTGTAGTCTCCGCCGAAGCTGCGGTTGTAGTCTCCGCCGAAGTTGCGGCTGTAGTCTCCGCCGAACTCGCGGCCATACCCGCCGCCGACGTTGCGGTTGTAATCTCCGCCGAAGCCGCGGCCATAGTCTCCGCCGAAGCCGCGGCCATAGTCTCCGCCGAACTCGCGGCCATACCCGCCGCCGACGTTGCGGTTGTAGTCGCGATCGAAGCCGCGATCGCGACCGGAGAAGCGGCCCTGATCGTAGGTGTGCTCGCCGCCGTAGCCGCGCTGCGTCGTGCGCCCGTACTCGCGGTCCTGGTCGTATCCCGAGGCGCGGTGCTCGTCACGCGCCCAGCCGCGCTCCGGGAGGTTGCCCCGGGACTGGCCGTAGCGCTCGTCCCAGCCGCCGCCCTGTCCCTGGCGCTCGTCCCACCTGCTGCCTTGTGCCTGGCGCTCGTCCCAGCCCCCGCTGCCCTGCCCGTAGCGCTCGTCCCAGCCGCGCTCGTCTCGCCCGTAGTCCATGTCCCTGTCGAATCGATTTCGCATGGTGGTAACTCCTTCGTTGCGTTGTAAAACAACGTCAAATGTGGTTCGACCACGCGTCGCGGCGCCGCGCACAGCGACCCTGGGTACAGCTGATCGCGTGGACCACCACAGTGGAGCGCGTCGGCCCGAGTCGCAATCGGGGAGAACCCTTCGTTGTTCCCCGGGGCGATCCCGAAACCAAAGATGTGGTCTCAAGCACAGATGAGATCGCCTCATCGTGAGGTATCGAGTGGGACCATGGCTGCCGCGAGATTGCCCACCAGAGCCCGGCGGCGTGTCCACCACGAACGAACGAGCCGCGTGCGTCATCGAACACGGCGATCGAGCACATCATTCCGCTCCACCTCGCCCGGCCGTCGAGCGGCGCGTCGAGCGCAGCAGCGCGCCGAAGCGCCGGGACGAGGCTGCGCACGAGCTCGCCTGTCGTCGCGCGCCGAGCCTACGGCAGCCCCCGACCGCCCGTTCCGTCGATGTCCGGACGACCCCCGCGGTGGGGAGGGTTAGATTGTTGGCCTATCGAGCGTTAATGAGCGTTATCGAGCATCGAGCGAATGGAGCGCTTATCGAGCGTTCATGCGCCGATGCAGCGGCAAGAGATCCTGCGCGACGTGGATCGGAAGGGGGACGGCAGCATGCGATGGCCGGCGGTCGGGCCCGCCGGCCGCTCTGTCCGCTCGTCGCCGATCTGAGCGTCAGGCCAGCTCGACCCCGAGCAGCCACAGCATCAGCGCCTTCTGCACGTGCAGCCGGTTCTCGGCCTGGTCCCACACGCGCGAGCGCGGCCCTTCCAGCGTCTCGTCGTCGATCTCCTCGCCCCGGTGCGCCGGCAGGCAGTGGAGCACGATCGCGTGCGGCGCGGCCTTCGCCATCACCCCTGAGTCCACCGTCCAGCCGGCGAACGCGGCGCGGCGCCGCTCCGCCTCGCCCTCCTGGCCCATGCTCGCCCACACGTCCGTGTTCACCACGTCCGCCCCCGCCGCGCCCTCGCGGGGATCGTTCACGATCGTGACGTGGCCTGTCGCCCGCGCCCGCGCGACCTCGTCCGCGGGCGGCAGGTACCCCTCGGGCGCCGCGAGCACGAGGTGGAAGTCGAAGAGCGGCGCCGCCTCCAGCCACGAGCGCGCCATGTTGCTCGAGCAGTCGCCGACGAACGCGACGCGCCGGCCGGCGATGCCGCTCCTGTCCCCGCTGGCCGCGAGCGCCTCCTCGATCGTGAAGATGTCGCTGAGCACCTGCACCGGGTGCCCGTCGTCCGAGAGCGCGTTGATCACCGGCACGCTCGCCTCCGCCATCTCGAGCAGGCGCGCGGTCGACGACGTGCGGAACGCGATCGCGTCGCAGTACCGGGCGAGCACGCGGGCCGTGTCGCGGATCGGCTCGCCGCGCGCGAGCTGGCTGCCCTGGGTGCTCAGCACGACCGGCTGGGCGCCGAGCTGCGCGATCCCGACCTCGAACGACACGCGCGTGCGCGTGCTCGCCTTCTCCAGCACGACCGCGATGGCTCGGCCGGCGAGCAGCGTCGCGCGCCGCCCCTTCGGCTCCTCCTTCAGGCGAGCGGCGAGCCTGAGCACGCGGTGCGCTTCGGCCAGGGTCGTGTCCGTGATCTTGAGGTAATCGCGCTTCGCCATTGTCCCGCCTTCCGCGTCGCTGCCGTCCGGAGGCGCGCCCTTCCGCCGCGGACGAGCCCGCGGCGAGCGCGCCTGCGCCCGCCGTCATGTGGCACAACCGGGACGCCGCCGTCAATCCGCCGCTCGCCGCCGCGACCGGCGCGAGCAGCGGAGTCCGCGAGGCGCCGTGTCGGCCTCTCTCCGTCTTCCTCGCCGCGCCCCGCGCGAGGCGCGGCGCGACTCGGGCCCTCGGCCGGGCGGCCCCGCGCTCAGCGCCCGATCTCGACGTGCCACGCCCGCTCCGAGATCTGCTCGACCGACGCGCGGATCCCGAGGAGATCTCGGAGCAGCTCGAGGTGGGTCGTCGTGTGCGACGACGGGCGCACCGTCCGGAACGCGCCGCGCCCCGCGAGGGCGATGGGCAAGAGCAGCTGATCGGCCAGGTGCTCGCCCACCGGCACGCCTGCCGCGAGGTAGTCGCGCGCCTCCTCTGCGGCCCTCGCGCCGACCGACTCCGCGCGCACGCCCTTCTCGCCGAACCCGGTGAAGACCTCGGTCACGTGCTCGCTCTCGACGGCGATCGTGATCACGTTGCCCGGGCCGTGGCCGCCCGTCAGCACGCTCGGCTTGAAGCAGGCCGGCTCCCAGCCGAGCACCGCCGCCGCCGCGTCGAGCTCGCGCAATGCGACGGAGCTCGGGAGGTTCGACACCGTCGCCACCGCCCTCCGCCCGCGGATCTCCCCGCGCGAGAGCAGCTCGAGCGGCGCGAGCGCGGGCGAGGGCGCGATCGAGACGCGCGCCAGCCCGCCGCCCGCCGGGTAGAAGCCGGGCGTCACGAGCGTGGCGGTGACGTCCGGCCCCATTCGCCGCACGAGCGGCAGGTAGGCGAGATCCAGGAAATCGAACGGCGGCGCCATCGGGTTGTGCGTGCCGCCCTCGAGCGTGAGCGTCGACGGCGCGGGCGCGCGGAGCAGCGCCGGCAGGACGGTCTGGAGCACGAGCGTCGTGCTCCCCGCGCTGCCGACCCGGAACGTGTGCTCGCCGGGCACGATCGCGGTCGGCCGGAACACGATCTCCTGCGACCCGAGCGCGGCGCCCGACACCTCGGCGCGGCCGACCTGGGCGGCGGCCCGGACCGAGGTGAGGTGCTGCCGCATCAGCCCCGGGCGCGCGCGGCCCTTGCGGATCGAGGTGATCCGGACGGGCGTCTGCGTGATCAGCGAGAGGCAGAGCGTCGTGCGGAGGATCTGGCCCCCTCCCTCTCCGACGGATCCATCGATGGTCAGCATGGCAGCCGGCTCTCCCTGGATGAGCGATACCACGACCCCGGGCCGCGGCTCACCCCTTCACGCAGACGACCTGCCGTAGCGTGTGGACGATCTCGACGAGGTCCTTCTGCGCCCGCATCACGTCGTCGATCGGCTTGTAGGCCGCCGGCGTCTCGTCGATCACGTCCGCGTCCTTGCGGCACTCGACGCCGGCGGTCGCGGCCTCGTGCTCGGCGACGGAGACGCGGCGGCGCGCCTCGGTCCGCGACATCACGCGGCCCGCGCCGTGGCTCGAGCTGCAGAAGCTCTCGGGGTTGCCGAGCCCGCGGACGATGAACGACCGCGCGCCCATGCTGCCCGGGATGATCCCGAGATCGCCCGCCTGCGCGCGCACGGCGCCCTTGCGCGTCACGAGGACGTCCTTCCCGTAATGGTGCTCGCGCGCCACGTAGTTGTGGTGGCAGTTCACCGCCTCGACGGCCGCGTCGAAGGGCGGCAGCTCGCCCGACGCGCCGAGCGCCCGCACGACCTGCGCCATCATCAGCTCCCGGTTCACGGCCGCGAAGTCCTGCGCCCACGACACCGCCTGCATGTAGTCGTGGAAGTGCTTCGTCCCCTCCGGCAGGTAGGCGAGGTTCGCGTCGGGCAGGTTCACGAAGAAGCGCCTCATCTCCTGCTTGGCGAGCTCGATGAAGTAGCTCCCGACGCGGTTGCCGACGCCGCGCGACCCGCTGTGCAGCATCACCCAGACGCGGTCGTCCTCGTCGAGGCAGAGCTCGATGAAGTGGTTTCCGGTCCCGAGCGTGCCGAGGTGCTCGATGGCCGAGCCGCGCCCGAGGCGCGGGTGCTTCTCGAGGATCTGCCGGTAGCGCGGCTCGAGCGCGGCCCAGGCCTCGGCCTGGGCCGGCGGGGGCGAGCGCCACGCGCCGCGGTCGTTCTTACCGCCGTTGTCGGTGCGGCCGTGCGGCACCGCCTCCTCGATGGCGGTCCGGAGCCCGCGCAGCGAGTCCGGCAGGTCCGACGCCCGGAGGCTCGTGCGCGCCGCCATCATCCCGCAGCCGATGTCGACGCCCACCGCCGCCGGGATGACCGCGCCGTGCGTCGCGACGACGCTCCCCACGGTCGCGCCGATGCCCTGGTGCGCGTCGGGCATCACGGCGATCCACTTGTGGATGAACGGCAGCGCGGCGATGTTCTTGAGCTGCGCCTCCGCGGCCGGCTCGAACGGCACGCCGACCGTCCACGCCTTGATGGGCACGCCCGAGCTCGTGGGGATGACGTTGTAGCTTCGCTCCATGGCAGGATCTCCGTGAAGGGGGGGCGAGCCGTCCGGCTCGCGCCCGAGGTCCGGTGACGCTGGGTCACGCCTGGGTGGTTCGGCTCCGGGGTATCGCACGGCGCGTGCCACCCGAAATGCCGGCGATCGCGGGCCGCTGGCCAAGGGGCTTATCTGCATGTATAAATCGCCTAGAGAAACTTCTATGGCTCGCAAATCCACGGTGATCCTCGGCATGCTCGGCCCGACGCTGGACACCGGCAAGACGCCGGAGCGCTGGTCGCGGTGGCGTCCGAGCGTGGCGCTCTGCCAGCACGAGGACCTCATCGTCGATCGGTTCGAGCTGATCTACCAGCGCCGGTTCGAGGGCCTGGCGGAGACGGTGATGGGCGATGTGCGGCACGTCTCGCCGGAGACGGACATCCGCGGCCACGTGGTCGACGTGGACGACCCCTGGGACTTCGAGGCGGTGTACGGCGCGCTGCACGATTTCGCGCGGGCGTACCCGTTCGCGCCGGACCGGGAGGATTACCTCGTCCACATCACGACGGGCACGCACGTCGCCCAGATCTGCCTGTTTCTGCTCACGGAGTCGCGTTATTTCCCCGGCCGGCTCATCCAGACGTCGCCGCCGAAGCGCGACCGGGCGGAGCTCGCTGCCGGGTCGTTCGCGATCATCGATCTCGATCTCTCGAAGTACGACCGCATCGCGTCGCGCTTCCAGAAGGAGCAGCGCGAGGGGGTGTCGTTCTTGAAGAGCGGTATCGACACGCGCAACGCGGGCTACAACCGGCTGATCGAGCGGATCGAGCACGTGGCGATCGCGTCGCGCGCGCCGATCCTGCTCATGGGCCCGACGGGGGCGGGCAAATCGCAGCTCGCGCGGAAGATCTACGATCTCAAGAAGGCTCGCCGGCAGGTGAGCGGCGATTTCGTGGATCTGAACTGCGCGACGATCCGCGGCGACGGGGCGATGTCGGCGCTGTTCGGGCACACGAAGGGCTCGTTCACGGGCGCGCTCAAGGACCGTCCGGGCCTGCTCCGCAAGGCGCACGAGGGGCTCTTGTTCCTCGACGAGATCGGCGAGCTCGGCGCGGACGAGCAGGCGATGTTGCTGCGGGCGATCGAGGAGAAGGCGTTCTTGCCGGTCGGCTCGGACCGGGAGGTGCGGAGCGAGTTCCAGCTCCTGGCCGGCACGAACCGGGATCTGTCGGTGGAGGTCGCGGCCGGGCGCTTCCGGGAGGATCTGCTGGCGAGGATCAACCTGTGGACCTTCCGGCTGCCGGGGCTCCGGGAGCGGGTCGAGGACATCGAGCCGAACCTCGATTACGAGCTCGACGCCTCGGCGCGGCTGCTCGGCGTGCGGATCACGATGAGCCGCGACGCGCGCGAGCGGTTCCTCCGGTTCGCGACGTCGCGGGAGGCGCTGTGGCCTGGCAACTTCCGCGACTTCAACGCGGCCGTGACGCGGATGGCGACGCTCGCGCCCGGGGGGCGCATCGGGCTGCCGATCGTGGAGGAGGAGATCGCGCGGCTCGGCGAGGCGTGGCGGCGGGCATTGCTGGCGAGCGGCGCGGGCGGCGCGGGCGGCGCGGGAGGGGGAGAGGGCGGGGAGGACCTCGTGGTCGCGGCGCTCGGCGCGCGGCGCGCGGCGGCGCTGGATCCGTTCGACCGGGTGCAGCTCGCCGAGGTGCTGCGGGTGCTGAAGAGCGCGCGGTCGCTGTCGGAGGCGGGGCGGGTGCTGTTCGCGGCGTCGCGGGCGAAGAAGAAGAGCGTCAACGACGCCGACCGGCTGCGGAAGTACCTGGCGCGGTTCGAGATCGACTGGAGCGAGGTGGTGGCGGAGAATAGGATAGGAGAGTAAAAAGGTGGTGCCGAGCTGCCGGTTCGTCAATGAATGTTGCCGATGTCGATCGTGGCGTTATCGCCGCCCTTCACATCGCCAGTCCTCACCCTCACACTGTTCCTGGCTGGCATTTCAGCTCGTGTGACGTTGCCCACGCTCGCTCCGGCATCGTCGCCGATCGTCACAGCACCGGTCTCGACATCGATTGTTCCGTCCTTGCGATTACCAACTGCGATGAGGCCGCCATCGCCCACGACGAGATCTCCCGTCCGGATGCTGGATACTCCAGGCGTCAGCGCGGGCGCGCCCGTCGACACGGGAGCCCCCGCCACGGACGGAGCGGGCGAGGGGCGCAACGGCCTCAACGAATCCTCGTCTCGTGCCGAACGGGGAGCCGACGGCACGAGCTCTGCAGAGGGCGGATCGGCGCGTGTCTCGTTCATGAGAGGAGGGCCGAGGTCCGCGACAGATCCCGCAGATGGATCTACCGACGTGCTGATCGCTGTAACAGTCGTCGTATGTTGAGAATGCCTTGCGTCGATCGACACAACTGCGACGCCGCCAGCCGCTACAAGCCCCATCGCTGCGAGAATTCGCGCACGCGGAGTTCGCGTCATGGGCGAGCGCGATCCGGCGAGCGCATGGCCCCGCTCGCCCGTGAGGTCAGCCATGGCGGCGGATCGCCCGGTCACCTCTCGAGAGGTGACCGCATTTCCAGTGAGCTTGTCGACCTCCTCGCGGAGCGCGACCGTGATATCCCGCATGGCTTCGTCGGGATCTGCGTGCTGCGAGAGAGGTCGACCGTCGCTCGGGAGATGCTTGATGTCTCCGAATGGCGACGATGTCAAATCACATGGCCGCACAAGCACTGGAATCACCTTGACTTCGCTCCGTCGCTGCCGCTCCAGTGAGAGCCCGACCTCAGCCCCCTCAGCGCATTTTGCATGAAGAAAGTCGGCGCTGACCAGGAACAGGACGATCCGCGCCGACCGAAGGTTCTCCTCCACCTCGGAATGCACAGACGCTCCGCCCGCAACCCGCCCTTCATGAAAGAGTCGAATTTTGCCGTCGCGTTCGAGCGGTGCGAGGTGCCTTTCGAGACGCTCCCGTGTTTCTTCGTCTTCGCGCGCGCACGACAGGAAGACAATTACCGGCTCGACTCCGGGGAGCTTACCTGTTATGCCCTGTGATCCGTTGTTCATGCAGGCTCCGTCAGTCATCTGATCGACGTCACGGCTCCGTGATTTTGAGTCGTTGCATGACGCGCCGGTGCCGTCGCGCGAAGTTCCACTGTGTCATTCCGGATGCCTTTGAACCGATGTGCGAGAGGAATCGATTGACTGTTTCTCGGGGGCTCGCGACATGTTGTCACGAGGAAACGCCCAATACTCTACGATCGAATAACTGCGCGGTCGTCCTTCCTCCGCTGGCCGCGGGGCGATTCCGATGCCTACACGCACTTCATCGGTGTTAATCTGCTCTGCGTACACGGATGGCCGGAGCAGCTGCGTCCGAACGTAGTCGTCCAGCA
The DNA here is from genome assembly GCA_051525975.1 of Sorangium sp. So ce134. Classification (GTDB taxonomy): domain Bacteria; phylum Myxococcota_A; class Polyangia; order Polyangiales; family Polyangiaceae; genus Sorangium. The sequence goes on along the minus strand of CP150314.1, from coordinate 12,387,541 downwards.
CGACGAAGCGGGCTTGAGCTTGCCAGACCTGTCCCACCGAGATGCCCATCTCGTCCAGCTTCAGACGCAGCGCCGCGTCGGGCGGAATCAGCTGCTCTGCATTCGCATCTAGCGACGCACGTATAGATGCCAGTTTTGCTATCTCGACATCCCACGTGACCATAGGACGGCCAAGTATTCGTCGCTGCGTATTATATTTGTCTAGCAACCATTCGACGCGTGGAGCATCATCCGGGACACGTTCGTTTTCTTTGGGTATGAATACATCAGGCGCGGGTGCCTTGGCAGCTCCCACATGAGTCGGGAAAATCAAAATTCCCCCCTGCCACGGTGTTCCTTCTCGCTCCGATCCGTGCTCGAAATCGGCAAGAAGCTCGACAAAGTAGGTGCCATGGACGGTTGGCAATCGGTGCACGATCTCCCAGGTACCGTCCGGGTTCTCGCTCAACTCTCGTTTGTCGATCCGGTTGCCATCTGCCTGAATATATGCTGTCGGAGATTGGAGCCGCTCGTCGAGGCGCAGCTTCAGGGTCAACGTGTCACCCGGGGCATAACTTCGCCTCACGCGCGTCTGGCTCTCGACGAGTCGCTCGCCGGATACGACCACCTGCACGTGCCACTGGCCTCGGCGTCGACGCGAAAGGCCGTACGAGAAGCGTCGGTCGTAGTGCGTCAAGGGGACCGCAAGGCGCCGCAGGAGAGGGTCTAGATCCTCGCTCGAGCACCGTCCGATGCAATGATTGACGTTGAAGTGGAAGTCTGGCGACATCGCGCCACAGCGCCATGCTATCCAATTCTGCAGCAGCTTCGATGGGTCCGTCTCATCATCTGGATAGTTCTCTGCGATGACAGAGGCGACGCAGTTGAGCGCTGGATCCTCCTTGGCGAGGGTGCGTGTCCCCTTCGGCAGCGCACCCAGGAGAGTTCTCCGAAGTTCATCGCCTGGTGCAAACGCCTGCATCAGCGCTGCCTCCGGTGCATAGACATCTGGTGCTTCTTCCACGAGGCTCCTCGCTCCGGAGCCGAGCGAGCGCCCCGGAACGATGCTCGCCGCACACCCGAACGTCCATGACAGCATCCCTAGCGCGGTGAGCGCTCGCCAGGACGGTTTGAAGAGAGCTGCCAGCCGTCTCTGACTTGGGGCATCTCGTAATACCGTCGCCAGATCTCGGTCAATGCGTCGAAGCATTATTACTCCGTCTGCGGGCAGTCCAGTGAATCGATGGTCTTGTTCAATCTGAACACATTCAAATCGGACAGCCTGGATGCCCAATAGGTGCGGGCGCTCTGGTGCCACTTCTTAGCTTCATCGACGTTCCCCGCGTCACAGTGGGCCCTGCCGATGCGTTCATCGACGCGGGCCATGTTCTCGTGATCGAGAAGGGCGTCGTAGATGCTGCGTGCTTCTTGCAATTTTTCAATCGCTTGTGCGTGTTCGTGCTCATGCAAGAGCAACTCGGCTATGCGAGATGCATCACGCGCCACGAACGGATGCTCTCCGAGCGCCGTCTTGTCGATCTTGTAGGCCTCGAGGAGCCTCTGATGAGCAGTTTCCATTTCATCGCGGGCCAATGCGATGGATCCGAGGTTGTAGAGCCTGATGGCCACGTTCGGATGCTCTCCTCCGAGCATCTTGCGGTCGATGTTCAGCGCTTCGTTGAGGTTTGACTCCGCGGCATCGTACCGTGCGTTGGATAGATCGAGGACACCCATATTGTTGAGCACGACTGCGACCCGGGGGTGTTCCCGGCCGTGGGCTGCAACGAGAATTGCTAACGCCTGTTCGAACATTGCTTCTGCGTCTCGCGATTCGCCCATGGCGCCTAACGTGACCGCCTTGTTGCTCAGCCGGAGCGCGTAGAGCGGATCGCTTTTTCCGACGAATTTGTCTGTTATCTCGAGCGATTTGTTCAAATCGGAGAGCGCCCGTTCGTATTGGCCGACGGAGGTGCGTGCGTAGCCCCTGGCGTTTAGCAGCGCGGAGCGCAGGGCCTTGTCGGCGTCGGAAGTGTTGGATAGGGCGCGATCGAAGAACTTCATCGACTTTTGATACATCGCCAGGTGCAAGTAGGCGCTCCCGATGGCGAGATCTATCGTCTCCGGATACACGTCAGGTAATATGCGTTCCGCAGATCTCTCGAAGTGTCGTGCTGCGAGCCAGTATTCCTTGTGTGCGTAGTGGTGTAGGCCGGCGGCGAACTCGACTACGCCGAGCAGGCCGCCGCCCTGAGTGGTCAGCAGATTGAGATCGGCAAGGCTCGCCAGATCGATTCGCTCGTCCGCGCTGCCGAAGTCCAGTTCGGAGCGGCGGAGGGTTGCTGTAACGAGCAGATGAAGTGTCTTTGCGGCGTTTGCGTCGATGTTCCCGACCCGCACGGTGCTGTTGTCGCCGACCTGGATGGCACCGGTCCGTACATCGCTGTTGATGGTGACTGGAACCGGGATGTCTCTTATGAGGCGGCCCCAGAGCACCACGTGTGCGCCCGTGTCCGCTGCCGCTCTGATTGCGGCTCTCGCGTCATCCAGCACGCATCGCAGCTGCCTCACCTCGATCCTCGGCTTGAGCGAGGCTGTTCGGTATCGTGCTCGGTCCGACCCAGGATCGTCAGGAAATCGGCTTAGCTGCAGCGATAGCTGTTGGCTTGCCTCCGCGGCGATCGGCGCATCATCGGCCTTCACTACGTTGAGATCCGCGACGAGCACTCGGGTTGCGTTGATACCGGTGAACGGCGCAACGGGAAGCTTCGACGCGGCGCATTTCGGCTGAACGACAGGCGCCGCTGGCGTGGAGATGCACGCGGCGGAGTGCACCAGAACCGCAGCCAGCGCGGAGGCTGACAAGAATTGCTTTGTCGCGTGCATGCAGCGTCGCCCCCCGATTTCTCCCCCGGCACGTCTCGGGTTCTCCAGAGTCCCGCTTTCTAAGCCGCTCCGTGCCGATTGTCGTGAGAGACGGCGATCTTCGATCGCAATGCCAGAGCCGTCAAGCGCTTCGTCCGAGCGAGCTCGCCGGGCGCCGAGAGGCTCTTCGGCTACTGCTGTCTCCGGAGGCTCTGCAGGCTGTCGAGGAGAAGATCGCGCGGCTCGGCGAGGCGTGGCGGCGGGCGGCGCGGGTGGCGCGGGCGGCGCGGGAGGGGGAGAGGGCGGGGAGGACCTCGTGGTCGCGGCGCTCGGCGCGCGGCGTGCGGCGGCGCTGGATCCGTTCGACCGGGTGCAGCTCGCCGAGGTGCTGCGGGTGCTGAAGAGCGCGCGGTCGCCGTCGGAGGCGGGGCGGGTGCTGTTCGCGGCGTCGCGGGCGAAGAAGAAGAGCGTCAACGACGCCGACCGGCTGCGGAAGTACCTGGCGCGGTTCGAGATCGACTGGAGCGAGGTGGTGGCGGAGGGCGGGTAGGGACGGAAGCGCGCGGTCGAGCTGCTACGCTGGCGCGGCCCCGGGACGACCATGCCGATAATGAAGAGGATGTGCTCGCTCGACGCCGCGCCAGGGTTTCCGCTGCCGCGCGCGCGCCGTCTCGCCGCCGCCGCTTGGGCGACGGCGCTGCTCGCCTGTTCGCCCGCGCCGCCCGCGCGCGCTCCGGCCGCGCCGAGCGGCGCCGCGCCCGCGGCGGCGCCGCCGGGCGGCGGCGCGGAGCCGTGGCGGTCGGCGCTCGATCGGGATCACCCGCTCGTCGGCAAGCTGTGGGACGTGAAGGCCGGCGCGTTCGTCGACGTCGCGGCGCTCTCGCCGCGGCTCGCCGCCGCGCGGTTCGTCCTGCTCGGCGAGCGGCACGACAACCCGGATCACCATCGGCTCCAGGCGCGCGTGCTGGAGCAGGTGGCGGCAGGCGGGCGGCGCCCGCGCGTGGTGTTCGAGATGCTGGAGGCGCAGCAGCAGCCGGCGATCGCGGGCTACACGGCGACGCGGCGAGACGCCGCCGGATTCGGCGCGTGGATCGGCTGGGAGAAGACGAGCTGGCCGCCCTATTCGGAGTACCTGCCGATCTTCGACGTCGCCTTTCGCTTCGGGTTGCCGATCGTGGGCGGCAACGTGGCGCAGGAAGAGGCGCGCGCGCTCGCGCGGCAGGGCCTTCCGGGCATCCCGCCGGAGCGGGCGGCGGCGCTGCGGCTCGAGCAGCCGCTCCCGGCCGCCGAGCAGCAGGCGCTGGAGCAGGAGCTCCGCGATTCGCACTGCGGGCACCTGCCCGAACGGCTGATCCCCACGATGGCGCTCGCGCAGCGCGCGCGCGACGCGCAGCTGGCGCAGGCCATGGCCGGCGCGGAGGCCGGCGGCGCCGTGCTGATCGCCGGCGCGGGCCACGCGCGGCGCGACCGCGGCGCGCCGTACTGGCTGTCGCTCGAAGCGCCGGGAGCGGAGGTGCTGAGCCTCTCGTTCGTGCAGGTGCAGCGCGGCGTGCAGGAGCCGACCCAGTACGCCGCGCAGTTCTCGACGGCGACGCTGCCCTTCGATTTCGTGTGGTTCACGCCGCGCGTGTCGGACGGGGACCCGTGCGCCGCGTTCCGGGCGCGCTGACGGCCCGGGCGCGCTGACGGCGCCTCCGGCCGCGACGGGAGCTCGCGCCAGGAGGGCTGCGCGCCGGCAGCCTCGGATCCGTGCAGCCTCCGGCAGGCGACGGCCGGCCCGCCCATCCCACGCCCCGGCCCGCCGGACACGCGGCGCGTGTCCCCGCGCGGCATCGAGGTGTGGCTGCAAGCCCAGGGCCGGCGCCGCAGGGCACCGGAAGGCTCATGGCGTGACCGATCCACGAGGGTGCCCGGAATTGACTGGGTGGGACGCGGCTGCGCGGCTCGTGCGGGAGCCACTGCATGCGCCAGGCACGTCGCTTGAACAACCACCATGATCGTAACTGCCCGAGAGTCTACCGATGCCCTCGATTACCCACGAAGCTCTGATAGAGCTGTTCAAAAATCGGCCGACGCTCGCTGCCGAGATGCTGCAAAGCGCGCTCGGCCAGCGGATCCCCACCTTCCAGGAAGCGCGCGTCGAGTCCTCGGATCTGGCCGAGATCGTCCCCTCGGACCGCCGTGCAGATCTCGTCGTCGTGCTCATGGGAGCGCAGCAGCGGCCCGCGCTGGGGATCGTCGTCGAGGTCCAGCTCGGCGTGGATCCGAACAAGCCCTACGTGTGGCCGGTGTACATGACGCAGACACGAGCCCAGCATCGCTGCCCGACCCGGCTGCTGGTCGTGACGACCTATCCCGCGATGGTGAGGTGGTGCTCGCGGCCCATCCACACGGGCCATCCTGGCTGGACGCTGAGGCCGCTCGTGCTCGGGCCCGAGGGCGTCCCGGTCGTCACCGACACCGAGCAGGCCAAGGCCGCGCCCGAGGTGGTCGTGCTCTCGGCGATGGCGCACGGGCAGAGCGGGGTGGGGGAGGCGATCCGCGTGGCGTTCCTGGCGGCGGCTGCCGGGCTCGACGAGGAGCGCCGCGCGGTCTACGGAGATCTGGTGCTATCCTCGATGAACGGTGCGGCGAGGCGGACGTTGGAGGCGATGATGAAGAGCGGATACGTGTTCCAGAGTGAATTCGCGCGCAGCTACGTGGCGAAGGGAAAGATCGAGGCCAAGGCGCAGGCCGTGCTCGCCTTTCTCGAGGCGCGTGGCCTGGACGTTCCCGCGGAGGTCCGAGAGCGCGTCCTCGCGAGCACCGATCTCGCCGAGCTGGATCGGTGGATCCGCCGGGCTGCGGTCGTCAGTGACGCCAAGGAGCTGCTCGTCACAACCGGCGGCTGAGCACGCGCCGCCGACCTCCGCTAGCTGTCGGATCGTTCGGTTCCGGCACCGCAGGGGATTGCGCCGCAGGCTCGCTCCACGTCCCGCTCGCGGCTCGCCTGCCGCCCCGCGCACCTCCCGGCTCGTCCGCCACCCAGCGCGCATCGCCGCTCATCTTCCATCCCGATCTTCGTGGCGAACGTTGTCTCGGTAGATTTACCGGTGCAGTAGACGGTTGTGCTTCGCGTGCGCCGGTCCGTGGCCTCCATCACCACCTCCCAGTCCGGAACGCTTTACCGGTTCATCTTCTTGATGGCGGAGGTCGACTCCGCTGTTGATCGTGACGCCCCAATGCCCCAGAGTGCCCGGCCCTGGAGGTCAGCTTCGATGGCTTTGCGTTCATTTCACCAGTCAGCCTTCCTGATTCTTGCGCTTGGGACGGTCGCGCTCCTGTCGGCCTGCTCGGACGATGACGGCGGCTCGTCCGGCGGCTCCGGGGGGACGGGCGGCGCGTCGGCGAGCTCCGGGAGCTCGGGGAGCACCACCGCCCAGGGAAGCGGCGGCGCGGGCGGCGGCACCGGCGGCTCCGGGAACACGGGCGGCTCGGGGAACACGGGCGGCTCGGGGAACACGGGCGGTGGGGGCGGCGGCGGCGGCCCCGATGCGCCCGGGATCACGCCCAATCCCATCATCTCCCGCGGCAAGCCCGCCTTCGCCTCGACGGGGACGGCGTCGGTCATCAACGACGGCAAGTACAGGTCGGCGGGGACCTGGGTCGCGGGCAAGCCCACCGCAGGCGCGCCCGCCTGGATCGCCATCCAGGTCGGCGACGGATACGAGCGGCTGCTCCTGAGCTGGACCGCCTCGTACAACTACAACTACACGGACGTGCAATACGGGGCGCCGGGCGCCTACCGCGTGGAGACCTCGAGCGACTCGACGAACGGCTCGGACGGGACCTGGAAGCGGGTCGCCGAGGTGACCGACAACCCGGTCCGCACGCGCGCCCACAGCTTCGACTTCAGCGGCCAGAGCTGGGTCCGGCTCGTCGTGACCGCGGCTCCCGCGGTGTCCGACGGTGTCCAGCTCGACGAGATCGACGTGCACGACATCTCGAACGGCGCGGAGGACACGTGGTTCTTCCTCGGCGACAGCATCACGGCGTTCGCCTACGACCGCGACACCCCGGCCACGCAGCCGAGCTTCGCGGAGAACGTGCACGCAGCGCACGAGCCCCACTTCCCCGCGATGATCAACGGCGGCATCGGGGGCGAGCTCACGAGGAGCACCGACCGCCCCAGCGCGCTCGATCGCATCGACGACGTGCTGGAGATGAACCCCGATTACCACTTCTTCGCCATCGGCTACGGCACCAACGACTCCTGGGGCCAGACCGACCCGAGCACCTTCAAGGCGAACCTGCAGGAGCTCATCGACAGGATCGAGGCGGCGGGCCGCGTCCCGGTGCTCGCGCACATCCCGTTCTCGAACGACGGCAACCACGACGCGGTGGGCGTGTTCAACGAGGCGATCGACGAGCTCACGGTCGAAAACGCCCTCGTTCCAGGGCCGGATCTGTATGCGTGGTTCGAGGGCCACCCCGAGCAGCTGAGCGACATGGTGCACCCGGATCCCGCCGGGCGCGTCGCCATGAACAAGCTCTGGGCCGAGGCCGTGGACGGCCTCTACTCCGGCCAGCAGTAGCGCGCCCCCGCGCGAGGCGCGACGCGCGTCACGCGCGCACCCAAGGAGCGACGCGCGCGTCACCGCGCGAGGTGACACTTCCGCCTTCGCGATGGACGGCTATCAGGATCAGGCGAAGATCAAGGCGCTCCTGGGCGCGTTCAAGGCAGAGCTGAAGGAGGGGTCGCGCGTCACCCTCCAGTACGACCCGGAGAAGAAGAGCACGACCGCGCTCGTGGGCGGCGGCAGCGCGACCGTCGCCGGCGCGGATTTCATGAGGGCGGTCTGGAGCATCTGGCTCGGGAAGATCGATCCGCCGACGCTGGGCGATCAGCGCATCGGCCGGCTCAAGCAGCGCGGCGAGCGGCGGGCCCCGCGGCGCTCTCGGGCCCCCCGGCGCGATGGATCGCCCGCCGGCGCGGCGTCGACGGGGTCTCCGCGCCGCCGTGAGCGATCTTGCCACGCTGCGCGGGAAGCGACACGATGCGCCTCGCCACCGGGCCGAGCGCCACGCGGCGCGGCCGTCCGCGGGCGCCGGAGCTGAGCCGTGATGGACGACGATCGGGAAGAGGAGGACACGAAAAGGGACATCGCTCCCTACGTGCCGCGCCGCCCCGTGATGGCGGTGATCGGCAACGGCCTCGCGCTGGACGCGGCGACCGAGGCCGTGTGCATCGAGCTCGGTCGCCGCGCCGTGGAGGTGGGGTTCCGGCTGGTCACCGGCGGGCTCGGGGGCGTCATGGCCGCCGTCTCGCGCGGCGGGCGCGAGGCGGCGGCCTGGCGCGAGGGCGATATCCTGGGCCTCCTGCCGGGGTACGAGGCGTCCGCGGCCAACCCGTACGTGGACATCGTCATCCCGACCGGCATGCAGATCGGGCGCAACATCCTGGTCGTCGCGGCGGCCGATGTCGTCGTGGTGGTCGGCGGGGGCGCGGGCACGCTGAGCGAGATCGCCGTCGCCTGGCAGCTCGGCAAGCCGATGCTCGCGCTCGCGACGAGCGGCGGCTGGGCGAGGCAGCTCGCCGGAGGGCGCGTGGACGACCGGCGCTCGGATCGCATCGTGTCCGTCGCGACCGCAGAAGAGGCCGTCGCGGCGGCGTGGGACATCGCGGGCCGCGGCCGCGCCGGCGCCGGCCGGGCCTGAATCACCGCCGCAGGAGCGCGCGCCGCGCGCAGCGGACGGCAGGCGCCCTGGCGGCGGCGCGCATGACATAGCGCTCCCTGGAGAGCGCGGCGCGCGTCTCGTGAGATCGGGGCGCGGGTCGCGGTCCACGCGCGGGCATGAGCGAAGAGCGGAAGCGGCGCCGGGCCTGCTCGACGTGGGCCGTCGAGCAGGCCGCGAGACGGCCCGTGCTAGGCTCGGCGCCGATGTCGGAAGCGGAAGAGGAAGAGAGCCGCCGGCTGAGAGCCCGCGTGGGGACGACCCTCCACGGCAAATGGCGGCTCGACGCGCTGATCGGGGCGGGGGGAATGGCGGCCGTCTATGCGGCCACCCATCACGTGGGGCACCGCGTGGCCATCAAGATCCTGCACCCGGAGGGCGCCGTGTCCCGCGAGCTCCGCGCCCGCTTCGAGCAGGAGGCGCTCGCCGCCACGCGGCTCGGCCATCCGGCCGCGGTGCAGGTGCTCGACATCGACGCGACCGAGCAGGGAGAGCCGTTCCTGGTCATGGAGCTGCTCGAGGGGGAGAGCCTCCGCGAGCGCGCGTTGCGGCTCGGCAGCGTCCCGTTGCCCGAGATCCTCGCCCACGTGGACACGCTGCTCGAGGTGCTCCGGGCCGCGCACGACGCCGGGATCGTCCATCGGGACATCAAGCCGGACAACCTCTTCGTGACGCGCGACGGGCGGCTCAAGGTGCTCGATTTCGGGATCGCGCGGATGAAGCAGGGCGGCGCCGGGCTGAAGACGCGGACGGGCGCGGTGCTCGGCACGACGAGCTACATGGCGCCGGAGCAGATCCTGGGGAGGAACGTGGACGGGCGGGCCGACCTCTACGCGGTGGGCGCGACGATGTTTACCCTCCTCGCGAACCGGCGGGTCCACGACGAGGACGCGCTCACCGAGGGGGAGCTCCTCATCAAGCGGAGCACGACGCCGGCCCCGCCGCTCGCGACGGTGGCGCCCGGCGTGGATCCGCGGGTCGCGCGCGTGGTGGACCGCGCGCTCGCCTTCCAGGTCGAGCGGCGCTACCCGGACGCGCAGACGATGCTCGCCGACGTGCGCGCCGTGCGCCGGGGCGAGGAGCCCCCCTTCGCGACGGCCGGTGCGGCCGAGGGCGACGAGCGCACGCGCGCGCACGGGCGGGCCACGCCGGGCGGACCGCCGGCGGGGGCGCCTTTCCCGGGCGCGAGCTCGCCGGCGCAGTATCCGGCGGCGGGGCCGGCGGCGGCCTATCCGGGCGCAGGCGCGGCGGCGGCCTATCCGGGCGCAGGCGCGGCGGCCTATCCGGGCGCAGGCGCGGCGGCGGCCTATCCGGGCGCAGGCGCGGCGGCGGCCTATCCGGGCGCAGGCGCGGCGGCGGCCTATCCGGGCGCAGGCCCCGCGGCGGTCTATCCGGGCGCAGGCGCGGCGGCGGCCTATCCGGGCGCAGGCGCGGCGGCGGCCTATCCGGGCGCAGGCGCGGCGGCGGCCTATCCGGGCGCAGGCCCCGCGGCGGCCTATCCGGGCGCAGGCCCCGCGGCGGCCTATCCGGGCGCAGGCGCGGCGGCGGCCTATCCGGGCGCAGGCGCGGCGGCGGCCTATCCGGGCGCAGGTCCGCAGTCGATGGCGGCGTCGGCCGTGGCGGCCGTCTCGGCGGCGCCGCTGCCAGGCCGGCCCCACCCGGGCGCGGGCGCCGCGCCCGGAGCGAGCGCGCCGCGCGCGCCGGGCGTGCCGCAGCTCGCCGTCGTCGGCGTCGTGGCGGTGCTCCTCTTCTGCGTGGGTCTCGGGGCGGTGCTGTTGCTCTGGCCTTCCCGCGACCAGGGCGCCCACGAGGGCGCCGCGCCGACCTCGGTGTCCCTCAAGGACATCCCGCAGGCCCAGAGCTCCGTGGTGCCCGCGGTCAGCGCGGCCAGCTGTGCGCCCGGCGTGCCTTGCACCTGCGGGGCCGGCAGCCCGGGAAACGTGCCGAAGAGCTGCCAGCTCACCTGCGGCGAGGCGTCCGGCTGCAGGCCGAGCTGCTCCGACCGCGACGTCTGCGAGAGCCGGTGCGCCGGAGACTGCCAGTCCTCCTGCGCGAAGAGCAAGGCGTGCGACACGAGGTGCGCGGAGAGCTGCTCGGTCGACTGCCGCAACGCGGACACCTGCCAGGCGACCTGCGGCGAAAGGTGCTCGTACACCTGCGAGGACGTGGGCAAATGCTTCCCCGTCGTGGGAGACGGGAGCGTCGTGAGGTGCAACCGGGTTGGAGGCTGCGAGGTGATCTGCACGGGGTCGTGCGCGGTGTCGTGCTCGAACACCGGAGGGACATGCCCGGTGACGTGCCAGGGGCAGGGGCCCGCGGTGAAGTGCCGCGACGGCCGCAAGGCGTGCGGAGACGGCTGCTCGCTGCCGCGGTGAGGCGATGCCGGCCGGGCAAACCTCCGCGAAGACGAGCGTGGAGCCTGCCCCCTCCGCGCCTCAGAGCCGCGCCTTGCGCAGGGCGAGCAGCCAGTCGTTGAGCTCGACCTGGTTGGGCGGCTCCTCCGGCAGCACGGTGCGATCGTGGGCCGCCTCCAGGGTCGTGAAGGCCCGGGAGATCTGCTCTGCCCAGCGCGCTGCGGCGTCGGGGGCGAGCGCCGCCTTCTCTCCGGCGCGCTTTGCCTCGATCAGCTCGCGCGCGGCGCTGAAGCCGTAGAGGTCGAGGAGCGCTGTCACGTCGGTGACGATCTCGCCTGTCCGGAGCGCGTGGGCGCCGGTCAACGTGGTCCTGAGCACGTAAAGGAGCTTCTTCGCCGACGCGCGGCCGCCCGACTCCCAGGCGCGGAGCTGGCTCGTCGCGAAGCCGACATAATGGCGGAAGATCCGGCGCGACAGCGCGGCGGCGACGAGCGGGCGGAGCGAGGCGAGGTCGGGATCGACGTGGAGCTGGAGGGGGCCGAGGATCCGCTCGATGTAGTTGCCGTTGCCCTGGAGGACGCCGAGGAGGACGGGGTGGATCTCGTTCGAGGTGTAGTCGATCTCGACGCCGTCGATGACCTCCAGGCGCGTGGGGCTCGCGCTGCTGCGGAGCAGGCCGAGCAGCTTGTCGGTGGGCTCGACGTGCACCGCCTTGAGGTCGAGGTCGCTGTCGGGCGAGGGGAAGCCGTAGGCGTGCGCGCCGCTCAAGGCGATGACGAGGTGCGGCCGCGCGGCCTCCTCCTCGGCGATGACGCGCGCCGCGACCTCCTGATGCTTTGCCTCGAGCACCTGCGTGTTCATCCGTCGTCCTTTCCTTCGGCGCCGCCGCGCGCCGGGCCCGCGTCGCCCTCGTCCCAGACCGCGACCGGCGCGGGGGGAGCGTCCTTGCCGAGCGGGCCCGGCTCCGCGGCGAGGTGCCGCCGGGCGACCTCCTCGCGGACGCGCCGGAGGAGCGCGTCGGCGCGGGGCACGTCGGGGTGCGGCGGCAGCTTGGTGGCGAGCCGCGCGGCCTCCAGCTCGGGCGTCATCGACTCGGCGAGCTCGATGGTCCGGTCGAGCGGCCAGGCGCCGGTCTTGATGGCGAGGAGCGTCTCGCGGAGGTCGCCCTGCACCACCAGGTCGACCTCGCCGTCGCGGAGCCAGCGGATCGCGGTCGCGATGAGGCGAACCAGGTTGTAGGCGTTCTTGGGGCGGAGGTCGCGGGCGGTGTCGAGCGAGGTCCTGCCCTGGCGCGCGAAGGCCGCGAGCGAGGCGAAGTCGCGCGCGGGCAAGAGGCCCTGGTCGTGGAGCGAGCGATAGAGCTGCTTGATGTACTCCTTCGCCTGGAGCTCCCGGTCCGCCTCGGTCGGGGCGGCGCGCGGGCTGATGGCGGCGAGCTTCCGGGCGACGTCGTCGAGCGAGAGCGAGGGGGCGTCGGCGAGCCAGTCGAGCACCCGTTCCCGGTGCTCGGCCAGGCGGTTCGCCTGCGAGAGCCGCTTGAGCTGCGAGAGGGCGTAGCGGCCGAAGCTGCCGTAAATGGCCGAGGAGACGAACGATTCGCGAGCGGCGAGGAGCCAGGCGCCGATCTCGTCGCGGGGTTCGGCGGTGCGGACGAAGAGGAGCTCGAGGGTGTTCGGGTCGGCGCGGAGGGCCTGGCGGATGGCCTTCTCGATCTCCCAGTACGACGAGCTACCGTCGATGCTCACGAGGTCCGTGGGCGGCTCGGCGAGGCCGGTGGTCCAGGGGAAGGGGAGGGCGAAGACGCCGCGCCGGTCGGTGTCGGACCCCTCGCTCGCGAGCCCCCAGGCGCGCGACCCCACGACGGCCTCGAGGACCACGGCGGGCCGGAGCGCGTCCCACGCGGCGCTCCGCCGCTCGGCGTGCCGCACCTGGCCGGCCTTGCGCGGGACGAGCTCGTCGCGGCGGTAGCGGACGACGCCGACGCCGACGAGCATCACGTCGAGCTCCGCGCCGGCCGAGCCGACGACGCGGCCGATGGCGCCCTGCGGGACGCGGCGGTCGCCGAGGACGCGGTCGACCCGGGTGGTCACCTCGGTGCCGTGGGGCAGGGGAACGGCGAGCGGGTCGAGGTGGGTGAGGCCGCGCAGGCGGAGCTCCATGAGCGGACGCTACCATGCGGGAGGGCGTGCCCGAGCGGGCTCGTGCGGGACGTACGGCGCGGCTTTCCTCGCCGTGCGGAGGTCGCCCGAGGGGGCTCGGGCGTGGTGAGGTCCTGGCGCGCGGCGGGTCGCGGCGGGTCCTGCTAGGTGGGCCGGTGCGCCGGGGGGTCGGCTGCGGTACGGTGGCCGGCGATGATCACGCGGATCGAGGTCGATGGGTTCAAGTCGCTCCGCGGCTTCGCGCTGGATCTGGAGCCGCTGACGGCGATCGTGGGCGCCAACGGCGCGGGCAAGTCGAACCTGCTCGACGCGCTGCACCTCCTGTCGCGGCTCGCTCAGACCAGCGTCACCGAGGCGCTGAAGAGCGGTCGCGGCGCGATCCGGGATCAGTTCTCGCGGCTGCGGGACGGATCGGCGGGGAGGATCACGATCAGTGTGGAGATGCTTCTCGGAGCAGACAGCGATCGTTTCGGGGAAAAGCGGTCTGTGAAGAGGGTGCTCCTCAGTACCGAGATCGGGCGCACCGTTCTTTCTTCAGGGATCGAAGATATCACCATTGATGGACAACGCCTCGTTTGCCTCGACGATCCAGCCGCGGACACGTGGACCGCGCGGCATCCGGCGCTGCTGCCGTTGGTCCGTTACGACGTTTCGAGCACCAAGCCCGGTGAAAGTGTTTTCAAGCTAGAGGGTACGAGGCCCTCCACCGGACCGGACTCTCGGGTGATTCGTTGGAATGATTTCGGGGTGGAGTGGGACCCCAGCCTCTGTGGCCACCTCCCGCACAGCGGCTTGCTGGCAGGGACACGCTCCGGGAACCTGAGCGGCAGGGTCGCGAAGGAACTCAGCGGGATACGTGTCATTCACTTCGAGCCTTCCAAGCTTCGCCTCTCCAGCGATCGGGCCGCAGGCGCGGCCCTCGCGGCCGACGGCTCCAACCTCCCGACGGCGCTTGCCGCCTTGGCCCCCGAGGTGCGCGCTCAGATCCGGGCCGATCTCGCGGAGCTCATCCCAGGTTTTCGCTCGTTCGAGGTAGTTCCAGCCGACGAGGAGCTCCGGCTGGAAGTGGAGTTCACGGACGCCGCCCGCGTGCCCGCCCGCGTCCTCTCGGACGGCACATTGCGCCTCATCGCATTGCTCACGCTCCTGCGCGGCGCGCCGCCCGGCGCGCTGATCGCCGTCGAGGAGCCGGAAAATGGCATCTATCCCGGCCGGCTGCGCGCCCTGATCGACAAGCTCGTCGACGCCACGACGCCCAAGGGCGACGTGCTCCCGCCTCAGGTGCTGCTCACTAGCCACTCGCCGGCGATTCTCGCCGCGCTCCACGGGAGGCCCGAGTCGCTTGTCTTCGCGGATCTCGTCCGGCGGGGGGACGATCTCCGCTCCACGCGCATGCGCCACGTGCGCGCTGTCGACGGCTCGGCGCGCGACCCGAGCACGGTCTCCCGGCGGGAAATCGAGCGCATCCTGGACGCGGCGCGCCCGGAGGACGAGGCGTGACCTGGCTTTGCGCAGGGGTTTACGCCGAGGGCCTTACCGACGACCGGTTCCTCTGCAAACTGATCGACCGGATCTTGCCGCCGCTCGCCGCCGAGATCGGCAAGGGCGGCTTCTATATAGATGACGCCCGGCGCATCAGTGAGCCGCGACGAATGCGGAGAGCCAGCCGGGAAGAGCGGATCGCCGCGGCGATCGAGGAGAGCTGGAGCGAGTGCAACCTGTTCGTCGTGCACAGCGACGGCGAGGGCGCGCCCGATCAGGTGCGGCGCGAGCGGATCGAGCCGGGCCTCGCCCGCGCGCGGCGCGCGCGCCTCGATCTCGCGGCGGCCGCCTGCGTGCCCGTGCGGGAGACCGAGGCGTGGATGCTGGCCGACCCGGAGGCGTTCTGCCGGATCTTCGAGACCGACCGGACGCCGCTGCTGCCTCACGATCCAGAAGCGGAGTCTCGTCCGAAAGAGGCCCTGAAGACGGCGCTTTGTGGCCTGGGCGCTCGGATGGGTCGAGGCGTGGAGGAGTACTACGCCGTGCTCGGGGCCGAGGTGCGCCTCGATGCTCTGCGGCGTCTCGCGGCGTTTCGGCAGTTCGAGGAGGAGTTGCGGAAGGCGATCGCCGCCATCGCGACTCCCTGGGGCGCATAAACCGCTCGCCGGTCGCACACGATCTTCGTGTTTCTGGGTCGAGTCGGGCTCCTTATCAAGAGCGCCCGCGCCACACGCGCCGCCGTCCCAGCGGGCAACCCGCGTCGGGTCTACCGGGTCTACGCCCGGCGGTCATCGCTCGACCAGCAGCACCGGGCTGCCCGAGAGGGCGAGCGTCACCTTACCGTCGCTCGAGTCGGCGGACGTCTTCGCGCCGTCCCATGCGTGGATCTCGAACCCCGTTGACGTCGCGACCTCGACGTTCGCGGACGCGTCCTCCGTGTCGCTCGGCGTCGCGGCCCAGAGGGCGATGCGGCGCTTGCCGTCCTTCTCGAACACGACGCCTCGCGCGTCCCGCGGCAGCGCGAGCTGCTTCGTCGCGCCGTCATCGTAGGACGCACCGAAGAGCACTTCGTTGAGGGTGGTGTACGCCTTGCCAAGGTCGGTCTTGGTCGCCTGATCCACGCTGGTGAGCGCGCCGACGTCGTTGTATAGCCCCATGTGCGCGAACACGTCGTCGCTCCCGTCCTCGCCGTTCGATAGGATGAACCAATCGACGCCCCCGATTCCGTGTGCTTGCGCCATGGTCATCGTCTTGATGAGGTAGTTGCGCGCATACTCCGGGCTCCCCACCTCCGGGTACTCCGGCGTCGGCGCGAGCGGCGCGCCGTTCTCCGACACGTTCCACCCCTGCACCTGGATGCCGGCCTCGGCGAGCACCGCGGCAAGAGCATCCCTCGACGCGAGGAAGTCGTCGACGGACGCGTCCGAGCTCTTCGGGCTGAAGATCGGGTAATAGTGGAAGTCGAGGACGTCGATGTACGCGCCGCCCTTCTCCGGGTACTCCGCCGTGACCGCCCCGCCCTCGGGGTTGTCGGTGTAACGCAGGATCGCCGAGAGGAACGTCGGGTACCCGATGCCCCCCGTCGCGATCAGCGCGTTCGGGTCCGCCTTGCGCGCCGCCTCCTTCGTGACGCGCAGCATTCGTATGTAATCGAATATCGATCCATTGAACCGGGGGAGATCGGCGACTTGGGGCGGCTCCGTCGCCCACGCCTCGGTGACGCGCCAGTCGGCCACCCAGTCGGGCTCGTTCCACACGTGCCACACGCGGATCCAGGTCTTGTAGGTGTCCACCGTCCGATACACGTACGATGCCCACGCATTGCCCGGATTCACCGTTCCATCGGCTGAAAAGATCGGCTCGTAGAGGCTCTTCGGGATGTAATGCTCGTTCTGCCAGTCGGCGGCGCCGGGCGGCGCCGTCGTCAGCTCCACCGACTCGGATCCGATGAGAAACCCGATGTGCTCGGACATGCCCAGGGCCGCGTACGACTGGATATCGCCGATCTCGATATCGTACCCCCACGCCGCGAGGTGGGCCGCTGGGAGCTTGACGCGGAGGCTGCGGACGCCCGCTCGCGCCGCGAGCGTCGCCTCCTTGTCGTCGCCCCAGGACGCATTGCGATGGCCGAGGTTGGCGCCGTAGCGAAACGCGTGCGCGCGTCCACCGGTCCCGCCTCCCCCGCCTTCCCCGCCTCTCCCGCCTCCCCCGGAGCCGGCATCGCTGCTGTCCGGCGACTCGCTCCCCGAACCACACGCAACGACAGCTGACGCGCACAGCAGAACGGACCATCGACGCATGAACACGCCTCCTCCCGGCCGACGCCGGGAGGTCAGCTTAAGGGATATCCCCGCACCTCCGCGACCCCGCGTCAGGCGCCGGTCGGCGCGAGCAGCGCCGCCCGGTGGCGTGCAAGAAAGCTCCGCACGTCCTCCGCGGGCTTGCCGGTGAGCTCCTCCACCGCCCGCGTGGCCACGTCCAGGGTGCCGCGAGCGATCGCCTCGTCGAACGAGGCGAGCAGCGTCGCCACCTCGGCTGGCATACCAGCCTTCTGCATCCCCTGCTCCAGCGCTTCGCGCGCGACGGGCACATAAGCGACCGCTTTGCCCGTGAGCTCCGACGCGATCTGCGCAATTTCCCCCTGAGACACGGCCGCCGGCCCGGTGATATCGAGCACCTGCTTGCCGTTGAAATCCGCCGCCAGCGCCGCGGCCGCAGCGCGGGCGCAGTCCTCGCGCGTGACGTAGCCGGTCTTGCCGCCGCCGGCCGCGGCGACCAGCTGGCCCGTCGCCAGCGCGCGCCGCAGCGAGGCCACGAGGAGGTCGGCGTAAAGGTTGTTGCGCAGGACGGTCGCGCCCAGCCCGCTCTCCGCGATCGCGTCCTCGGTGCCCTGGTGATCGGGCGCGATCGTGATCGGCGAGCCCGGCCCGGGGTTGGTCAGCGACGTGTAGACCACGTGCTGCACGCCCGCCTTGACCGCGGCCGCGATCGCGCCGCGGTGCTGCGCGAGGCGCCGGCCCGGACGGTCCAGCGCGTCGGTGCTGATGAGCAAGAGCCGCGCCGCTCCGGCGAACGCCTCTCGAAGCGACTCGGGAGCATCGAAGTCCGCCCGCCGCACCTCGACGCCGCGGGCGCGCAGCTCGCCGAGCCTCTCGGGGTGCCGGGTGGTGACGATGAGCGGACCCGCGCCCCGCGCGAGCAACAGATCGACGACGCGCCGCCCGAGCTGGCCGCCGGCGCCGGTGACGAGGAGAGGCTGAGACATGAGGAGAGCTCCTTGTGACGAGGTTCGACGAATGTTTGTGGCTGTCTCGGATCTGGTTCAATCGTCATGAACGGGCTACTGTGTTCCGAAATGGGAACAATGGACCTGAACCACCTCTCCGTCTTTGCGGTGGTCGCCGAGACGGCGAGCTTCACGGCGGCGGCGCGCCGGCTGGGGGTGCCCAAATCGACGGTCAGCCGGGGCATCGCCTCGCTGGAGGCGTCGCTCGGCGTGCGGCTCTTGCAGCGGACGACGCGCAGCGTGGCGCTCACGACGGCCGGGCAGGCGCTCGTCGATCGCCTGGGCTCGCGGCTCAAGGCGTTGACCGAGGCGCTCGAGGGGCTGCCGGAGCTCGCGGACGAGCCGTCGGGCGCGCTGCGCCTCACCGCGACGGCGGACTTCGGCACCGAGGTGCTGGCGGAGCTCCTCGCGGGCTTCTGCCGCCGCCACCCGCGCATCACGCTGGAGATGCACCTGACGACCCGGCCCGTGGATCTGGTGAAGGAGGGGTACGACGCCGCGTTTCGCTTCCTCGGGAACAGGCCCCGCGACTCGACGCTGATCGCGCGCAAGCTGGGCGATCTGAACATCCAGTTCTACGCCTCGCCCGCGTACCTGGCCGCCCGCGGGACGCCGAGGACCCTCGACGAGCTCGCGGAGCACGACGGCGTGGCGCTCGCCGGAACGAGCCCGTTCGGGCGCGACGAAGCGTCCCGCGCCCGCGCGCGGCTCCGCATCCGAATGCTCTCGGACGATGGGTTCTTCGCGCGCCAGGCGGTGCGCCATGGGGTCGGCATCGGCCTCCTGCCCGCATTCCTTGCCCAGCAGGACGTGCTCACCGGAGCGCTCGTCCGCGTGTTACCGCGCTGGACGATGCCGATGGGCGGTGTCTTCCTCGTGTTCCCGAGCGGCCAGCACCTGCCGAAGAAGACGATCGCGTTGCGCGACCACGTGGTGGAGGCGCTGCGCGTGCAGCTCAAGGCGCGTGGAGGCGTCGCCGGCGAGGGATAGTTATCTCGTAGCCGGGGGCGAATGGGCAACCCGACTCAGGTTGGGTAACCCGGTGCAGGGGCGTGCCAATGCGCCAGCGTGCGTGTGCCAGTGTGCCAATGTGCCAGCTGCATCCAGAGCGACCCGACCCGGGTTGCGACCCGACCCGGGTTGCGACCCGACCCGGGTTGCGACCCGACCCAGGTTGCGACCCGACCCGGGTTGCGACCCGACCCAGGTTGGGCGACCCGACCCAGGTTGCGACCCGACCCAGGTTGGGCGACCCGACCCGGGTTGCGACCCGACCCAGGTTGCTCTTCCTGCATGGCCGGATAAATCCGTCCCGCATCACCGGGCAATCGCCAGTCAATCAACCAGCTCGCGCTCACCTCCATGCTCGTCCTGACAGCGTCGTCCTCCCGCTCGCGTCCGTCGCTGGCACAGATTGGCTGAGCCGAATTGAGCCACGATCCCGCATGTTCATCGAACCAGCCCACGAAATGGCCGAGATCCAGGTTGGTTCATGAATTGCTCTAAGCCGTGTTCGTTACCCGGGACTGGCGACAGACCGTGACGCACGCGGCCGCCAGTCTCCCGGTCGGTAGCTTGGAAGGAGAAGAGCATGATCAAGATGTTCAGGGGGTTTGGCACGCTCGCCGCGGCCGGCGTGGCGCTCATGGCCGGCCTCGGCGGTTGCGCGATGCAGCCTGGCAGCGACGACGCAAAGCTCGGATCGCTCAGCTTGCCGCTCGCGGCGGAGGCGCAGTCCGGGGCGCGCTATCGTCTTCGCAACGCCACGTTCGAGATCCGGAGCGGCTATTACTGGTACGAGGGGACGGGCGGCGACGCCACCGGCTCCACCAGCGGCGGCGGGGGCATCTACGGCACGCCTCTGCTGACGATCAATACCGAGGACGAAGATCCCGACGCGAGCTCCATCCTCGTCGATCTGGAGCAAGGCTACTACAGCGTCAGGCTGCTTCCAGGCTGGAACTTCGAGAAGGTCCAGGGCGGCACCGCGACGGAGGTCGAGGCCACGCTGCTGTCGTCGGAGACGATCTACGTCTACGTCTCGCCGCGTTCGACGACCTGGGCTCAGTATCAGTTCGGTATCGGGGACCGCGCGCTGTGGCTCAACGGCAAGCTGAACCTCAACATCGGCGTCTACGAAGATCCGGAAGAGTACTACGGCGGCGCGGGCGGCTACGAAGCCGCGGTCTCCGTCTCCGTCGGCGTCGGCACCGGCTCTGGCGGAGCTGGAGGTGGAGGCGGCTTCATCGAGACCGGAGGCGGCTCGCCGTAACCCGCATACGTCGGGCGCCCCCCGGGCGCTGCGCCGCGCTCACTCTGTCGGGTGGGCGCGGGCGCCGCGCCGAGAAATGATCCCCACGCACGCGCAGCCCTCCATCGGCGCTTGATCTGCCGATGGGGCCCAAGGTTACGCTGGCGCGCAGCAAAGCCGCCGGATCCCCCGGGCGGCCGGCGCGCCTGACGATGAGGGAACACGTGCACACGCTCGCCCGATCCCCGCTCGCGGTGGTCGAGTACGGCCCGGATCTCGCGATCACGGAATGGAACGAAAGCGCCGCGCGGCAGCTCGGCGTCCCGAGGCAGGAAGCCCTCGGCCGCTCCATCGCCGACCTGCTCCCCACGCCCGAGGACGACGGGATATGGCGGCGCCTGCTCGACGAGGACAGCGGGGAACGGCGCCTGCGCCACGCCCGGAGCGGCGGCGGCCACGTGGCGTTCGCGTGGGCTCACCACCGCGTGCTCGACCCCCGGGGAGAGGCGGCCGGCGTGCTGTGCATCGGCCGCGACGCGACGGCCGAGGTCGAAGCGTCCCGGCGCCACGTGGAGCAGCAGGCGATCCTCCGCGCCCTCGTCGACAACCTCAATGTCGTCGTCTGGGCCTCCGACGGCCGCGGCGTGTTCACCTATTTCGACGGCAAGGGGCTCGCGGCGGCCGGCCTGAAGCCGGGACAGCTCGTCGGGCTGAACAATTTCGATCTCTACACGGACCACGAGACCGTCGGGTTGCGCAGCGCCCTTCGAGGGGAGCCGATCCACAACGTCATGGAGGCGAACGGAAAGCCCATCGAGAACTGGTTCGTCCCGGTCCGAGGCGAGCGCGGCGAGGTGGACTCGGTGGTCGGCATCACCCTCGATCTCTCCGAGTCGCGGCGCGCGGAGACGGAGCTCCGCGAGCGGCTCGCGCTCATCGAGCGGCAGCAGCAGGTCATCCGCCAGCTCTCGACGCCCATCCTCCAGGTCTGGAGCGGCGTGCTGGCGCTCCCGATGATCGGCGTGGTCGACAGCTCGAGGACCGCCGAGGTGATGGACAGCCTGCTCCAGGCCGTCGTGCGCACCCAGGCCCGCTTCGCGCTCCTCGACCTGACCGGGGTCGAGGCGGTCGACACGAAGACGGCCGGCTACCTCGTCGAGCTCGTCCGCGCGATCCGGCTCCTCGGCGCCGAGGGGATCATCACCGGGATCCGGCCGAGCGTCGCCCAGACGGTCGTCTCGCTCGGGCTCGATCTCGCCGAGATCACGACGCTCTCCGATCTCCAGGCGGGCCTCAAGCACTGCATCGGGCGCACGGTGGGCGAGGAGCGAGCGCGCCGCGAGAGGCGAACCGCAAAATTACGACGATAGCGAAAGAACAAGAATCGACATCGACCCGTGCCCAGACCGGGCCCCTTGCGGTCTATCCAGGTTGAAGGGCCCAGGGACAGCGGGCTCCTTCCCGAGCGCCGCGCCGCGGGACGGCAGGCGCCTCGCCGTCCGTCCACGAGAGCTCCGGCGACGACGACCGCCCCACGGCGGCGACGGCAGCGCTGCGCGCGTCGCCGGCTCGCGGGCGGCTGGCCGGCTCGTTCACCATCGTTCGCTGTCCTTCTTATCAAGGAGAAGTGTCATGCAGCTTCGTTCGATCCTCTCGTTTGCTCTTCCGCTCCTGCTCGCCGCGTGCGGCGACCCACAGGTGGGCTCCGACCATCCCGGCGAGGCTCTCCTGACGATCAAGGGCACCATCGTCAATGAGCTCGGCGAGGCGCCCGCGGGGCCCGTCGACGCCGTGCTGGTCTGGAACAGCATGACGACCGAGGCGGAAAACGAGAACTTCCCCGTCCGGACGACGGTGACCGGGAGCTTCCCCGCGGCCTTCACGCTGTCGATTCACGAGCCCCCGCCCGCGGCGTCGCTCAACGATCTCACCGAGGTCGGGCTCGTCGACACCAGGGTCGGCATCGCCACCATCGCGGCGTTGGGCGAGGACTCCGCCGGGGAGGTCAGCGAGCTCGGCGTCGACGAGCACCACGTGATCGTGTACGTGGAGAGCGAGATGGACGACGACGGCGGCTGGTCGAATGTCTTCGGCGGGCCGCTCGCCCCCGGCTTCCATGTCATGGACGTGTTCTCCTGGGGAAGCGAGGAGAAAGCAGAGCAGCGGGCGGCCTTCGACGCCTGCAACGCCGCGGCGACCACGGAGGAGGAGCACAACGCCTGCAACGGGTACAACGTCAAGATGAAGATCCGCCCCTCCGCAGACGGGCCGAACACGACGCTCACCGTCCGGATGGCGCCCTCCGAGGATTTGAAGTCCCCCGACTGGCACTGATCGTGGTACACGCTCCGACGTGGACGATCGGGTGGCTCCGGTAACCCTGATCGAGGCGGCTTACCGCCAGCACGGGCACATCGTGCTGCGACGGGCGCGGCGGCTCCTCGGCAACGAGCAGGAGGCGCGGGAGATCCTCCAGGATGTCTTCGCCTCCCTGCTCGGCGAGCCCGGGCAGCTCGACGGGAAGGGCCCGATGGTGGGCTGGCTTTACGGCGCCACCACGCACGCCTGCCTGAACCGCATCCGCGATCGGAAGAACCGGCTGCGGCTCCTCGATACCCACGTTGCGCCCATGCGAGAAGAGAGCGTGGTGCCGTCCGCCGAGCACGCCCTCCTCACGCGGGAGCTCCTCGCGCGGCTCCCGGTCGACCTCGCGCAGGTCGCCGTCCACTACTACTCCGATGAGATGACCCATGAGGAGATCGCCCGCGTGATGGGCTGTTCCCGTCGGCACGTCGGCAACCTGCTGGAGCGGCTCAAGGCCACGCTCTCCGAGCAGCTGGAGGAAGGGAGTTCCGGTCCATGACGTCCGCGCGCCGCGACGGGTGCCTCTCGGATCTGAAGATCGACGAGCTCATGGCGGGCCAGCTCGACGCCGCCGCGGCGCAGGAGGCGGACGCGCACCTCGCCGGCTGCTCGCGCTGCGCCGCGCGGCGCTCGGCGATCGAGGCCGAGCGCGCCGCGTTTGCTGCCGCCGCGCCGCCCCTGCAGGTCGGGCCCCCGCGGCTCGATCGACGCGCCCCGGCGGGCCGCGCCGCGGCGGCGGGCCGCGCTCCGCGCCGGTGGCTCTTGCCCGCAGCGGCGAGCGCGCTCGCGGCCGCGGCCGCGGCGGCGCTCTTCTTCCGCGCGGCGCCGGGCGCGCGAGAGGAGGTGAGCCCCGGAGAGCGCATCAAGGGAGGAGAGCGACTGGGCTTCTACGTGAAGCGCGGTGAGCAGGTCGTGCCGGGCGGCGCGGGAGAGCGGCTCCTGCCCGGCGACGCGCTCCAGTTCACGTACACGAGCGCCGAGGCGCGGTATCTCGCGATCCTGAGCGTCGACGGGGCGTCGCAGGCGAGCGTGTATTACCCGAGCGGCCCGCTCGCCGCGCGGATCGAGCCCGGCCGGGACGTCCCCCTGCCGCAGAGCACGGTGCTCGACGGCACGCTCGGCACCGAGCGGATCTACGGGGTGTTCTGCGCCGAGGCGATCACGGTCGAGCCGCTCCGGGCCGCGCTCGCGGCGAACCCCGACGCGCTCTCGGTCCCGCCGGGCTGCGACGTCGACACGCTCACCGCGGAGAAGGTCGCGGGGTCGCCGTGAGCCTCGGTCGCCTCGCGGCGCTCGCCGCCGCAGCGAGCGGCCTCGCCGCCGCCTGGGCGGCCCCCGCCGAGGCCCGCATCGAGCGCTTCGCGGTGCTCATCGGCAACAACGCCGGGGAGAAGGGCGAGGTGGAGCTCCGCTACGCGGAGGACGACGCCGCGAAGATGTACGATGTTCTCAAGGACCTCGGCGGCTTCCCCCCGGCGAACCTGGTGCTCTTGCGGAGCGAGCGCGCGGACACCGTGCGGCGCACGCTCATCGCGATGAACGACCGCGTCCGCGCGGCCGTGTCGAGCCCGGACACCGATGTCCTCTACCTCGTCTACTACTCCGGACACGCCGACGCGAACGCCCTTCACCTCGGGCCGACGCCGCTCTCGCTGACCGAGTTCGAGCAGCTCGTCCGCGGCTCCGCGGCCTCGGCGCGGCTCCTGATCGTCGACTCGTGCCGCTCGGGGGCGCTGACGCGCGTCAAGGGCGGCACGAGCGCGCCCCCGTTCGTCATCAAGCTGGATCAGCGGCTCGCCGGGCAAGGGATGGTGACCCTCACGTCGAGCTCCGGCAACGAGGACGCCCAGGAGTCCGATGAGCTCAAGGGGTCGTTCTTCACCCACGCGCTCGTCTCGGGGCTGCTCGGGACGGCCGACGCGGATCGCGACGGGGCCGTCTCCCTGGAGGAGGCCTACCGCCACGCGTACGAGAGCACCCTGCGCGCCACGAGCCGCACGTGGGCCGGCGCGCAACACCCCACCTTCCGCTACGACTTCCGCGGTCAGGGCAAGCTCATCCTGACGGAGCTGCCGGTCCACGCGTCGCTACGGAGCGCGCTCCGGTTCCCGCGCGGCAGGTCGTACCTCGTGATGCGAGACTCCAGCGAAGGGCCGGTCGCGGCCGAGGTGGGGGCGAACGACGCGGCGCGGACCATCAGCCTCCGGCCAGGCCGTTACTTCGTGCGGGGTCGAGGCCCCGATTTCCTCCTCGAGGGGGCGATCGAGGCCGAGGCCGGGCAGGCGATCGACGTGGGCGACGAGCGGCTGAGCCGCGTCATGTTCGCCCGGCTCGTGCGCAAGGGCGGCGGGGTCCGCGAGGCCGCGCACGGGCCGGTGGCCGGCTATCAGCTCAGGACGCCCCTCGTCGAGGGAGACTCGCTCTGTCACGGCGGCTTCGTCGGCTACGGGATCGAGCTCCAGCACATCGGCGTCGCGTCCCGGCTCAGCGCGTGCCGCAGCGGATTCCAGAACGAGCACCTCACGGCGCGCAACGACGAGCTCGGCCTGGACGTGCGCCTGTCCCGCTCTTGGGACCTCCCCGTGATCACCCTCGGCGTCGGCGTGGATCTCGGCCTCTCCGTGATGAGGCAGCGGTTCGAGACGCGCGGGCGCGCCCCCGACCGCTACGGCCTCGCGGGCGCGTTCGGCGCGGGCGCCGGGGTGAACGTCGATCTCGCGCGAGGGTTTTACCTCGGCGTCGAAGGGGGAGCGCAGACGTACGTGTTCAAGCAGCAGCGCGAGAGCAGCAATGAAGAAGAGGTCGCCCCTTCGCTGGCGGCGCGGCTCCGGGTGGGCGTCGGCATGAGCCTCTGACGTGCGTTGACAGCGGCCTCGGTCCGTCGAATACTGCATCTCGCGGGCTGCTCCGAGCCCGGCTCCTCGCCTGCCGCCGGCACGGCTCGCGCGAGGGGCGAAGAGGGCGCTGCCCTTCGGGGTCCCTGGTGCGTGATGCTGCCGTTTTCCGTCGGTGCCGGCCGACAAGGATCGATCTCGGCAGATCACCTGGACAGGCCCGATGGGGAACCGTCACCACCACAAGAAGCTGCGCGCGGACGTTCGGGCCAGGATGGCCAGGACCGGCGAGAGCTATCAGAGGGCGCTCGCGCGGATCCTCGACGAGCGCTCCGCGTCGATGCCCGCGCGCGGCGTCGATCTCGTGCCGATCGAGTACTTCGGCGCGCCGGCCGCGATCGCGACGTTCGAGATCGCGGGGCGGCTCGCCTGCCTCGTCGTCTCGAGCCCTCATCGTCCTCGGCCGTTTCCCCACGATCCCCTCGTCGCGCTGGCGCTGCGCGGGCCTCGGACCGTCCATTGAGTGATCTTCGCGAGCGCGATCGCCGCGAGGTCATGATGAACACGTCAACGAGAGATCGAGTGGACGCCTTCCGCGCGCGCGGCTTCTTCGTCGTGCCCGCCTTCCTCGGCGCCGAAGGGCGCGCCGAGCTCCGTCGCGCGTGCGACGCTGCGCTCCTTCGCACGCGAGCGCTCTCCCAGGAGACAGGTCACACGACCCCGAGGATCTCGCTCCTCACCGACGGCATCGCCTGCTTTCAGGACGACCCGCGCGCGCTGGAGCTGATCGCCGCGTTCGTCGGCTCCTCGCGCGTCTGCGGGCTGCTCTCCGGCCTGGCGCGCCCGGGGGAGGCGGACACGCCGCGCCTGAAGGACGCACACTATTACCACGAGCAGACCAGGCGCGACTGGGACGGGGACTGGCATCGAGACAGCCAGTTCGGCCAGCCCGATCCGGAGATCGAGCGTGCGATCGTCGCGACGACGACGTCGGTGCACTTCCGGGTGGCGCTCGAAGACGACGACCGGCTCGAGATCGTCCCCGGATCCCATGCCCGCTGGGACACCCCGGAAGAGCTCCGGATCCGCCGAGGCGCCGATCGGGCCACGCCGGACATGCCGAACGCCGCGCGCGTCGCCCTGCGAGCCGGGGATGCGTGCGTCTTTCATGCGTGGTCGATCCACCGCGCGACCTACCTCCGGGAGCCTTCTCGCCGCACGCTCGACGCGCTCTACGCCTTCGGCCGTCCGACCGTGCGCCGATGGGCGCCGCCGCGGACATGAGACGCGGCCGCCCGCGCGCCTAGAACATCGATCACGTTGATCAAGCGAGAAATAAACCGCCAAGGACGCCAAGGACGCCAAGATAAAATTCTCTTCTTGGCGTCTTGGCGTCTTGGCGTCTTGGCGTCTTGGCGTCTTGGCGTTCTAGCCCCCGATCTTCTCCGCGAACGCCGCCGCGATCTTCTTCGACCGCCGCCCCTTCACCGCCGCCCGCACCCGCTCGACGAGCGCCTCGTCGTGCCGGTGCAGCGCGAGCGCGCTCAGCGCCGCGACCGCGTGCGGCTCCGCCCCCTCCTCGACCAGCGCCACGAGCGCGTCGTTCGCCGCGTCGGTGCGCAGCAGCGCCATCCCGAGCAGCACGCTGTCGCGCAGCCGGCTGCCCGCGCCGCCGAGCTCGCCTTGCAGGATCGGCAGCGCCTCGGGCAGGCGCGACTCGCCCAGCGCGAGCGCCGCCGCCTCCGCCGCGCCGTCGTCGCCCTGCTGGAGCACCTTCGCGACGAAGCTCAGGTACCGCCCCGGCAGCAGCCGCAGGAGCGCGCGGTAGCAGGCGCCGAGCACGTCGGGCTCCCGATCGCCGGCGAGCGCCTTCAGGTGCAGCGCCGCCGCCGCCGCGTCGAGGCCGGAGCTCCCGAGCGCCGCCGCGGCCTCGGCGCGCGTGACCGGCTCGCGATCGGCGAGCAGCGGCGCGACCTCGAGCAGCGCGTCGCGGTGGCCGATGTGGAACAGCGCGTGGGCGCACAGCCCGCGCAGCCCCGCGGCCGTGTCGATCGGCTGCCCGAACGCCGGCTCGAGCTGCACGTGGCGCGCCCCCGCGACGTAGGTGTCCGGCTCGTGGGCGTCGAACGCGAGCAGCGCCTCGACGATGCGGTTCTTGCCGGAGCACCCCTTGTCGTTCTTGATCGGGTCCTCGAGCAGCCGCGCGAAGGCGGCCGTGAGCTCCGGAACGAGCTCGCGCAACCCGAGCCGGCTCGCCATCGCCGCGGCCTCGCTGACCAGGTAGCCGTTCTTGTCCGCCAAGAAGCGACGCAGCTCGGACGCCGCCTGCGCGGGCGGCGCCTCCGCGAGGGCCGCGACGCGGGCGCGCTTCTCGTCGAAGGAGCGGGGGGCCGGCACGGGGGCAGCCTACAGCAACCGCGCGCGCCGGCGGCGCTGTCACGCTGGCTGTCCACCGTGTCAACCCGGAGTGGACACGGCGGTCAGGCACGCGCGGCGTCGCGCCGGATGGTGTGCGTCTTGCAGTCTTATAGACTCTCTCAACCCTGGCTCCTCTCAACCTCGGCAAAGGCAAGGTCGAACGGTGGACTTGACCAGCGATTCCCGTCGGATGCTCTCGCTTCCTCTCGTGCTCGTCGCGCTCGGCCTCTCCGGGTGCGGCGGCGACGACTCGAGCGGCGGGGGTTCGACCGACGCGTCTTCCTCGGGTGGAGGCTCGACCACTCCGGGCGCCTCCAGCAGCTCGTCCTCCGGGGGAGCCACCGGCTCCGGCTCCGGCGGTTCGTCGGACGGGGGCGCTGGCGCGGTGAGCAGCTCCACGGGCGACATGACCGGCTCCGGCGGCTCCGGCGCAGGCGGGTCCGGCGCGGGCGGCTCCGGCGCGGGCGGCTCCGCGACGGGGACCGCGACGCGCCCGCAGCTCACGGGCGCGCAGGCGGCGAGCCATACCATCCTGAAGCACCTGGAGAAGGCGGGCGACCTCGCGTCGGGTCTCGCGAGCGACCCCTGGGATCCCACCGCGGGCGCGGGCGATGTCGGCGGCTTCACGCCCACGTACACGGTCGCCGCGAGCGGGGGCACCCACAGGACGGTGCAGTCCGCGATCGACGCCGCGGTGGCCTCCGGCGGGACGGGCCGTATCTATATCGAGGTCGCGTCCGGCGCTTACCGCGAGGTGGTCTGTGTGCCGGCGTCTGCCCCGCCGATCACGCTGTACAGCAAGAGCTCCGACGCCAGCCGGACGGTCATCGCGTACGACAACTACAATGGAAAGGCCAAGCAGGCTGGCTCGCCCGCCAACCCCTGCAACCCGAACCTGAGCGGGACGACCTACGGGACCAGCGGCAGCGCGACCTTCGCCGCGTACGCCGACGATTTTCGGGCCAAGAACCTCACCATCGCGAACGACACCGACGAGAGCGCCGTGTCCGGCGGCAAGCAGGCCGTCGCGCTGATGACGCAGGCCGATCGGCTGATCTTCGAGAACGTGCGCCTGCTCGGCCATCAAGACACGCTCTACGTGAAGACGCCGAACGCAGGGACGGTGTCGCGCGCGTACTTCAAGGGCTGCCACGTCGAGGGCGACGTGGACTTCATCTTCGGCCGCGGCACGTTCGTGCTCGACGGCTGCACGATCAGGTACCTGACCGCGCGGCAGGGCGACAAGGGCGGGTACATCGTCGCGCCCAGCACCGACGCGCGCAACGATCACGGCATCCTCATCATTCACAGCGAGCTGACCGCCGAGGCCGGCACGCCGGACGGGCTCGTCTACCTCGGCCGCGCCTGGGACGAGGGGCAGAGCGACCTCGCGACGTACGCGGCGAACGTCGCGAGCGGCGTCTACCCGAACGGTCACGCGATCCTCCGGGACTCGGCGCTCGGCCCCCACATCCGCGCGGAGGATCCCTGGCACGCCTCGACCGTCGACCGCCCCTACAGCTCCACGGCGGGCGCGTACCCCGCGAACCGCTTCTACGAGCACGCCAACACCGGTCCTGGCAGCGCGGCGCCCTGAGCGGCCGCGCGCGAGGTCGCCTTTCCTCTATCCTCGCGCCCATGGCGCCCCGCCCGCCCCTGCTTCTCCGCCTCGCCGGCGGGCTGGAGACCCGCCCCGTCAAGGCCGCGCTCTCGCTCCTCATCCTCGTCTCGGTCCTGCCCGTCCAGGGCCTCGAAGATCGGCTCCGCCCGTACTTCCTCGGGATCTTCGGCGTGGAGCTCCTCCTCCGGGCGGCCCTCCTGCGGCAGCGCGGGCGCGAGCGGTCGCGCCTCGACGTCGTGCTCTTCGCCTTCGACGTCATCGCCTGGCTCAGCTTCCTGCCGCTCGAGCGGATCCTCGACGCGCACGCCGCCCACGCCCTCCCGGTGCTGCGGCTCTCGCGGCTCTTCCTGCTCCTGCGCTTCACGCGCGAGATCGCGATCGACCTCTACGCGATCATGACGCGGCGCGAGCTGCTCGAGCAGTTCGGGCTCGTCACGCTGGCCGTCTGGGGGCTCGCGTTCGGCGCCTCCGTGCTGCTCAGCCACCTCGCGATCGCCCACGACTACGACGGCCTCGGCTCGGCCCCCGACACGACCTTTCTCGACCGGATCTGGTGGTCCTTCCGGCAGCTCGAGAGCGCCGACAACCTGGTCGCGAACCTCCACGTGCACCCCGTCGTCGCCGTCCTGTCGCTCGGCCTCACGATGGTGGGCGTCTTCATCACGTCGTTCATCATCGGCATCGGCGCCAACGTGGTCGATCAGGTCGTGCGCGCGGCGCGGCGGCGGCCGGTCGGCTACGCCGGGCACGCGCTCGTGATCGGGCCGGTGCACGAGGCGGAGATGCTCGTGCAGGAGTTCGTCCGGCTCTACGAGCGCCACCGGGCGCTCCGGAGCATCCGGCTCTCGGAGCTCTGGGTGTGGCTCGTCCGCCGCGGGCCCCCGCCGACCCGGCACGCGCTCCCGCGGATGGCGCTCCTCGGCACCGAGGACGACCCGCCCGCGTACCTCTACGCGCCGAGGATGCGCTGGGTGGCCTACCGCAAGGGGGACAGCGCGCAGCCGGAGGCGCTCGAGCTCGTGGGCGCCGCCGGGGCGAAGCGGGCGCTCATCCTCGCGCAGCCCGACGCGGGGCCCGACGCCGACGCCGTGACGGCGATGACCCTCTCCTCGTTCCGGATGCAGAACCGCCGCGGCCACGTGTTCGTCGAGGTGCAGGAGAGCAAGAACCGCGAGCTCCTCCAGGCGGTGGGCGGGCCGGGGACGTATCCGCTCGACATGCAGCGGTTCCTCGGCTTCTTCCTGTGCCAGCACCTGATCACGCCGGGCGTGGAGTCGCTCTACGCCGACCTCATGACCGCCGACGGGTCGGAGTTCTACACGCACATCTTCCTCGGCGAGGAGGCGGCCCGGACCGTGGCCGCGCTCGGCGAGGGCCCGGGCGGCGAGATCTCGTTCTCGCGCATGGCGCGCGCGGCCTGCCAGAGCCAGGTGATCCTCGCGGGCGTCTTCCTCGGCGACGCGGTGCCGGAGCGCCGGGAGGGCGAGCTCGTGCCGGCCGAGGGGCTCGTGCAGTGGCTGAATCCGCTGCTCGATCCGCCGGAGGGATCGTCGGCGTGGGCGCTCGGCGCGCGGGCGGGCCGGGTGCCGGCGCGGCGGCTCCGGGGGCTCATCGGCGTGTCGGCCACCTACGCGCCGCTCCGGCGCTACGGGCGAGAGCTCCTGATGGGCCGTGGGATCGCGCCCGCCGAGGCCGACGACCGCGCGGGGGCGCGCGCGGACGGCGCCGGGGCGCGCGCGGACGGCGCGGGGGCGACGCGGGCGTGGGCGGCGACGCTCTCGCCGCGCCGCAGCCGCCTCGATCGGGTGCTGATCGTCGGGTACAGCCCAGCGCTGCCGTCGCTCCTGCACGCGCTCGCGCAGTTCGTCCCGGGGATCGCGGTGACGCTGGTCCTCGGCGAGCGCGGCGACGAGCGGATGCCGCTCGCCGACCGGCTCGCCTCGCTCGGGATGACGCCGGCGCCGGACGGCGCGCCGCCGGGCGCGGGCGGGGCCGAGCTCGCCCTGCCGCGCGGCGGCAAGGCGACGGTCTACACGCAGCACGGGCACGACCTCGCCTCGCTCGCGGTGCGCTGCGCGGCGCGCGGGGCGCCGGCCTCCGCGGCGGTGTTCCTGAGCGAGCCCGAGGGGCTCGATCGCGACGCGCGCACGGCGATGCGGCTCATCCGCTTCGCGCGGGCGCTGGAGAGCGGCGAGCTCGCGCACGGCGCGCGGCTGCACGTGCTCGCCGAGTTCTCCTCGGTGGCCAAGGGCGAGCACGTCCGGAGCCTCCTCGACGCGGGCAAGTGCGGCTTCGCCGGGCCCGATCGGCTGCGGCTCAGCCTCGTCAGCACCGAGCGCATCAAGAACTATTTCATGGTCCACAGCGCCTTCGTGCCGGGAGTAACGGCTCTTTACGATGAGCTCCTCGGCGAGGGCGGGCAGGACCTCGTGCGCATCGAGGCGCCGCCGCCCGGCCGCGCGGCGGGGGCGCACGGCGCCATCGGCATCGAGCACCTCCGGGCGGCGCTCGAGCCCCGGGGCGTGATCCCGATGGCGCTGGAGCTCGACGACGGCGCCGTGCTCCTGAACCCGGAGCCGGGGTCGGCCCTCGCGGCGGCGCGGATCCGCGCGGTGTACGCGCTCGCGCGCGGCCAGGATCTCGCCGTCGAGGGCGATCGGCTGCGGGAGGAGGGCGATGAGGCCGCGCGCGGCGCGGAGGCGCAGCGCATCAGCGCTTGATATCGCTCCCTGAGCGCGGGTACACCTCGGCCGGAGGAGCGATACTCCGAGGCCGCGCATTCACGCCCACTGCTCTCGCGGTCGCCCCAAGCCGAGCGCGCGAGCTCTGCGGCGTGAGCGTCCGCCGGCGCGTTCTGGGCGTCAACTCACCGGTGTGTCACGCCGGGGAGCGCTTCGACGTGTGTGGCGCTCGCGATGCCATGCATATGATACATCACCAGGCGAGCGCCTGCGGGATAGCCTGAAACAACGCCGCAAGCTCCGGTATTCCAGCGTGCTGGCGCTTCATCTCCGACCACACTGTCGGGTGCTGCCTGCATCGCACCTCGCTCTCCAGCTGCCGCAAGTGCCTCCGCGGTGCGCCTTGCTCCAGCTTGAGCCGGTACTGGGAAAGATGCGCCTTGTAGTCCTTGTATGCCTGCTGCCGTGCTTTCGGAAGGTACTCGTTCTCGTTGAGTCGAAGCACGCGGATCGTGTACTCCGCTCGCCGATACTCCACGGTCTCACGCCTGGCCCGCGGCACGAACCAGAATGTGTCCCGCAAGTCGAGCGCCATGTATTCGCACGGGTCCTCCGTACGCGGGTCGAGCAGCACGATGTCGCCGGCTATGGGGGGTACGACCGGAGCCGTACGGCCACGAGCGACCTCCGTGAAGTCTCCCGAGCCATGGGCGAAGACAGCGAACTGGTTGTTCTTTGGCCCATTGCAAGGCCCGCACGCATATAGATAGTTCGGCCACGAGAACACCGCCTCGGGATAGAGATCTTTGGGCCGGAAGTGCTCGACCTCATCTGCCGCCGAGTCCTCGCAATAGACACATCGGCGCGCGCCGGAGCACATCGCTGTGAGCGCTTCCTTCACTGCGTCGAACGTCGGGTTTCCCCTGCGATTGCGCGATTTCCAGCGCGTCTTCGCGCGCTCGACGCGAGCCTGGTAGCTGCCGAGTGCGTCGATCTCCTTCTGATACTCGTCGAGCTCCGCCTGAGCCGAGTCAGGAAGCTGGCGATCCGGGACTCGTATCACAGGCTGTCCCCCGGCACCTCGCTCGCTGCCGTGGGCATCGTACTCTTCAGCCGCTGCTGCTCTTTGCGCTCTTCGGCCGAGAGCCCCTCGTCCAGCTCCTTCTGATTCAGCTCGGCGAGGCGGGCCAGGCGGGCGAGCGCTTCCGGCGATCGCATCGTGACCTCGCCGAACACCCCCGTCCCGTAGGCGTCTAGGACGTTGCCATAGAGCAACCGGTCGAGTGCGGTCCCTGTCACCATGCCTGCCTCCTCCTCGACCCCGGGTCTCGCGAGACGGAAGACGCTGCCGACATCTGCCGCCTGACAGATCAATGGGCTGTGGGTGCTGACGATGAACTGGATCTTGGGGAAGTGATCGCGAAACCAGCGGCCGACGCGCCGCTGCCACGTCGGATGCAGGTGGGCGTCGATCTCATCGATGAGGACCACGCCCGGCGCGATGATCTTCGTCGGGTCCGCTGGAGCGAAGATGCGCTTCGGACCGTATGTGATCGCGAGCTGCCGGATGAGCTCGAATGTCATGCTCAGGATCGAGCGATAACCATCGCTCAGATTCTCGACCGGAACCTCGCATCCATTGCCGTCCACGAAGCGCACGCCTCTGGATGTGATCGAATGGAGGCGAGCCTCGTGCGGGAGGAAGCCGGCCTGGTTCACGAACTCTCGGACCGGGTTGAGGAGATCCCCCACTGGATCCTTCTCGAGGGTTTTGTAGTGAAGCAGCTTGAGCCATTCGAGGCACTCGCTGAGCGCGACTGACTCTCCGAACACTGACAGGTGGCGCGCGAGCTTTGGATTGGAGTAAAAGAGCTTTTCCTGATCCTTGTCCCCGCCCGAAAATCGACGGAAAGGGCCGTAGGAGGCGGAGAACCAGCCTCCGGCCCCGCCCCAGACGTGACGCTTCGGGTCGAGCTTGTGCATCGCCGATTCGAGGGTCACGCGCTCTGGTTCGGCCTCGGACCGAGCGAAATTGAGCGAAGCCGATAAATAGTAGTTCTTCGGGAGCCTGCCGCCGCCCGCGAACTCATCGTACCCGGGCTCCCAGTCCAACGTTGTGGCGATCGAGCCGCTCGATTGGCCCCACCGGAGCCAATCGTTCCAGTCTTGACGTAGAGCGATCGCCTCCTGGGGGCCCACGAGCGAGAGCGCGATCGCCCGGAGTAGCCCGCTCTTGCCCGCGCCGTTGTCACCGAGGACCACGTGCCACCCCGGCGCCCTGGAATCGTCGATTTCCCAGTTGAGTTCGGCGATGGAGCGGAGGTTCCACAGGCTGACCTTTTTCAGGTACATGAGGCATCGCTGCCGCACCTCGCCGAGGCTGTCAAGCGAGCGGTAGGGACGGCTTGCACTTGGAGCGACTGCTCCACCTTCCATTCCCGCGTCGGCTCCTTACTGGCGACCCTGGGTGAAGCCCGGCAGGGAGTGACACGGCGGCACAGTCGCCGCCCAGGCCCGACGCCCCCCGAGTCGCGTTCCCTCGCGAGGTGCAGCGCCTACGCTGGAGGCAAAGCGTTTCAAGGCGATCTGAGAATGTCAAGCCCGAACCAGCTGGGCGAGCGCAAGGGGAAAGGCTCGCAAATCTACGGCCCTGTCGTCGTGGCGCGGAGGGGCATCGCCGCGGGGTCGCGGGTCGTGATCCGGGGGCTGCCGGCGGGGCTACGCGCGCACGAAGGAGCCGGCACATGCTCAGCTTCCGGGTCAGAGCGGACGGCGGCCCAACGGTCGTGCAGGCGGCGAGTTCGCTCGCCGCGAGCAGGCGAGCAGCTGAGCCGCGGCCGCGAAGCTCGTCGATGCAGCTGCAGGTCGACCTCCGCGGCGAGATCGGTATTCTGGGGTCGTGCCGGAGCGACCCGACCTGGAGTACGTCGTCCCGATCCTGGCGCGCGAGCTCGCGGGCGCGACTGTGGCCGCGGCCCGGGTCGACAGCCCGGTGGTGCTGCGCGTCCTGCTCCCGGACCGCCTCGACGCGCTCCTGCCGGGCGCGGAGATCCGGCGCGTGACGCGGCGGGCGCACGCCGTGGTCTTCGAGCTCGCCGGGGCGCGGGCGCTCGATCTCGTGGTCGCCCCGATGCTGGCGGGGCGGTTCTCGCTCACGCTGCCGGGCGAGACGCGGATCCCGACCGATCTCGCGTTCTCGCTGGCCCTCAAGGACGGGCGCGAGCTCAGGCTCCGCGACGAGGTGGAGATGAGCAAGGTCTACGTGCTCGCGCGGGGCGAATACGACAAGATCCCCGGGCTCGAGCGCGTGGGCCTCGACGTCCTCGATCCGCGGGTGTTCACGCAGGAGGCGTTCCGCGCCGCCGCGCGCGGGCGGCGCGGCCTCGTGAAGGACTTCCTGATGGACAAGGCGGCGCTCGACTCGCTAGGAAACGCGTACGCCGACGAGGTGCTCTTCGAGGCGCAGCTCCACCCGAAGGCCGCGGTCAAGAGCCTCTGCGAGGAGGAGCTCGACCGCCTGCACGCGGCGATCGCCCGCGTCGTCGGCGACGCGACGCGGACCATCGCCCGGCGGGCGCCGGCGCTCGACGAGAAGCTGCGCGACTTCCTCAAGGTCCGCGGGCGCCCGGGCCAGCCGTGCCCGCGGTGCGGCGACAAGCTCCGTCGGGCGAGCGTCCACGGGCACGACGCGATCTACTGCCCGACATGCCAGCCGGAGGAGCGGAAGGGCGCGGCCGCGGATCTCCGCCGCGCGAAGCGCGAGCCGGGGTGAACGCGGGCGGCGCCGCGCGCCACCATCGAAGCCGAACGCCAGCCTCAGCCGTCTCGGAGAGGGGCAATTGACCACCCCTGTGGCGATTTGCCATGGTGCAGGCCGGACCGTCGCGCCGAAACAGGCGTGAAACGAAGCCTCGATCTGCCTGGCCCAGGGGTTGCGAAGGCCGGTGAGCTTCCTGGCCATGGTCCCCGCGACGAGCTTTCCGCGCCTCTTGGCCATCGGTGGCGCCGAGGACAAGGAGGGGGAACGCACCATCCTGCGCGAGTTCGTGCGCCTCGCGGGCGGTCAGGACGCCTGCATCGTGGTCATCCCCTCGGCCAGCGAGACGCCGGACGTGGTCGGCGAGCTCTACCAGCAGATCTTCCAGCAGCTCGGCGCATCGGAGGTCGCCGTGCTCACCATCGCTGCCCGCGGCGACGCGCGCGACGAGGCGGCCATGCGGCAGATCGAGCGGGCGACGGGCACCTTCTTCACGGGCGGCGATCAGCTCCGGATCATGAACCGCCTCGGCGGCACCGGGGTCGACACGATGCTCCACCGGCGGTGCGCGGAGGGGATGGTCGTCGGCGGCACGAGCGCCGGCGCCGCGGTCATGTCGTCGACCATGATCGTCGAGGGCGAGACCCGATCCCCGCGGGCCGGCGCGGTGCGCACCGGCCCGGGCCTCGAGCTCCTGCCCGGCGTCATCATCGATCAGCACTTCGCCCAGCGCGGCCGCATCGGCCGGCTCCTCTCGGTCGTGGGGCTGTTCCCCCACTACCTCGGCGTCGGCATCGACGAGGACACCGCCATCGCCGTCGAGGGACACCGCGCCACCGTGATCGGGAGCGGCGCCGTCACCATCGTCGACGCCGGCTGCGCCTCGTTCAACGACGCCGTGGATACCGCGCCGGGAGGCTGCATCACGCTCTCCGGGGTCACCCTGCACTCGCTCCCCCACGGACGGAGCTTCGATCTGCTCGAGAGAAGACCGATCATCGCTGCTGACTGACACCCACACAGCCGAGCTAGTCCCATGCGCATCATCACCATCCGTACGCTTCAAGGGCCGAATGTGTTCGCCAGCTGGCCAGTCCTCCGGATGACCCTCGATCTCGAGGACCTCGCCGAGACGAGCAGCGCGGAGGTGCCCGGCTTCGTCGACCGCCTGCTCGCCCTCCTGCCGGGCCTCGGCGAGCACCAGTGCTCGCGCGGCAAGCCGGGCGGCTTCGTCGAGCGGCTCCGGGAGGGCACCTACTGGGGCCACATCATCGAGCACGTCGCGCTCCAGCTGAGCGAGCCGGCGGGCATCGGCGTGACCTACGGCAAGACCGTCTACGCCGGCGCGCCCGGGGTCTACGACGTCGTCGTCGAGTTCGAGAACGAGGCCGCCATGCGGCTCCTGCTCGAGGCGGCCTTCGAACTCGTCACCGCCGTGCTCGCGGGCGAGCCGTTCGACGTGGGCGCGAAGGTCGCCGAGGCCGCGCGGCTCGCCGAGGAGACGGCGCTCGGGCCGAGCACGCGGGCCGTGGTCAAGGCGGCGGAGAGGCGCGGCATCCCCTGGTCGCGCCTCAACGACGAGAGCCTGCTCGTGTTCGGCTACGGGAAGCACCGGCGCTTCGTGCAGGCCACCGCCTCGTGCACCACGAGCTTCGTCGCCGTCGAGATCGCCGGCAACAAGCAGCTCACCAAGGAGCTCCTCGAGCGCGCCGGGCTGCCGGCGCCGCGCGGGGTCGTGGTGACGACGGCGGGCGAGGCGGCGCGGGCGCTCGGCGACTTGCGCGCGCCCGTCGTGGTCAAGCCGCTCGACGGCAACCAGGGCAAGGGCGTGTCGCTGAACCTCTGGACCGAGGCGCAGGTGCGCGAGGCGTTCGAGATCGCCCGCGCCTACCGCGCGCGCGTCCTCGTCGAGGAGATGGTGAGCGGGCGCAACTACCGCGTCCTCGTGGTGAACGGGCGGGTGGTCGCGGCGAGCGAGCGGCTGCCGGCCCACGTGGTGGGCGACGGACGGCGCACCGTGGCCGAGCTCATCGCGCTGGAGAACGAGAACCCGCTCCGGGCGGACGGGCACAACGGCGTCCTCACGAAGATCGCGGTCGACGACGTGGTGCGCGCCTGCCTCGCCAAGCAGGGGCGCTCGCTCGACGAGGTGCCGGCGCTCGGCGAGCGGTTCTTCCTGCGCGAGAGCGTCAACCTGTCGACCGGGGGCACCGCGCGCGACGTCACCGACGAGATCCACCCCGACACGGCCCGCCTCTGCGAGCGCGCGGCGCGGGCCATCGATCTCGATATCTGCGGGATCGACCTCGTGACCGAGGACATCGCGAGGCCCCTCGGCCGCGGCGCGATCATCGAGCTCAACGCCGCCCCGGGCATCCGCATGCACGAGCACCCGAGCGAGGGGAAGCCGAGGGACGTGGGCGGCGCCATCGTCGAGATGCTCTATCCGCCGGGCGCGCCCTCGCGCATTCCCATCCTCTCGATCACGGGCACCAACGGCAAGACCACGACCACGCGCATGGTGGGGCACATCCTCGGGGCCACGGGCGCCACGGTGGGGATGACCACCACCGATGGCATCTACGTCGGCGGCCGCTGCGTCGCGGCGGGCGACACCACGGGTCCGGGGTCCGCCCGCACCATCCTGTTCGACCCCACGGTGGACATCGCGGTGCTCGAGACGGCCCGCGGCGGCATCGTCCGGCGGGGGCTCGGCTACGACTGGTCCGACGTCGCGATCATGACCAACATCGCGCCGGATCACCTGGGCCAGGACGGCATCGAGAGCGTCGATGATCTCCTCTGGATCAAGATGGTCGTCGCCGAGCGGGTGCGCGAGGGCGGGACTCTGGTGCTCAACGCGGAGGACCCGCTGCTCGCCGCCGTCCCGCAGCACCGCCGCATGACGAAGCTGTCGCGAGCCATCGTGTTCTTCGCGCTCGATCCGTCGAACGCCGTCCTGCGCGCCCACGTCGCCCAGGGCGGGACTGGCTACACGCTGAAGAACGGATCCATCGTGGAGCTCAAGGGCACCCGCGAGCGGCACATCATCGACGCGGCGGAGATCCCGGCGACCTTCGCGGGCGCGGCGCTCTTCCAGGTCCAGAACGCCATGGCGGCGGTCGCCGCGTGCCGCGCCCAGGGGGTGCCGGTCGACACCCTCCAGAGCGCCCTCAGGACGTTCGACGGGCGCGGCAAGAACCGCGGCCGCATGAACCTCTACCAGCTCGAGGACAGCTACGTGCTCGTCGACTATGGCCACAACCCCGGCGCCTTCCAGGCGACGTGCGCGCTCGCGGCCCAGTGGGAGGGGCGGCGGCTCACGGCGATCGTGAGCCTGCCCGGCGACCGCTCGAACGCGTTGCTCGAGGCGTGCGCCTGCGAGATCGCCAAGGGCGGCTTCCACCGCATCCTCGCCAAGGACGACGGCGATCGCCGTGGCCGCGCTCCCGGGGAGGTCCCGGCGCTCGTGCAGCGGGTGGTGGCGGACGTGCGGCCTGGGCAGGTGTGTGTGGTCATCCAGGACGAGCACGAGGCGATCGAGCACGCGCTCGCCACCGCGGAGCCGGGCGAGGTCATCGTGCTGTTCACCGAGGAGGCGATCTCGATGGACGAGCTGCTCACCAGGATGGGGGCGGTCGCGGTCAACGCGGTGCCCGAGCTCCGGTCCGGGACCCGGCTCCGCTCGCGCCGCCGCGAGGACGCGCTCCTGGCCGTCTGATGGTCGCGCTCATCGAGGGCGGGGAGGGCCGCGCGCCGGCGCCGGGCGGCGCGCTGGTGCTCATCGGAGGACACGAGGACAAGGAGGGAGAGCGGGAGATCCTGCGCGACGTCGTGGCGCGCGCCGCCGGGCGGCCGATCGTGGTGGCCACGGTCGCGAGCGAGGTCGCCGGCGAGCTCTGGGTCGAGTACGAGCGGGTCTTCCGGGCGCTCGGCGCGGCCGAGGTCAGGCACCTCGACATCGCCCAGCGCGGCGACGCCGGTGAGGCGCGCTGGCTGGGGCTGCTCGAGGAGGCAGGGTGCGTGTTCTTCACCGGGGGCGATCAGCTCAAGATCACGAGCAAGCTCGGGGGCAGCCGCGTCGCCGACGCGATCTGCGCGGTGTACCGGCGCGGCGGCACCGTCGCGGGCACCTCGGCCGGCGCCTCGGTCATGAGCGAGACGATGCTCGTGGGCGGGGCAGGCGAGGAGTCCGCGAAGGTGCGCGGCGCCTTGCGCATGGCGCCCGGCCTGGGGCTCGTGCGCGACCTCCTCGTCGATCAGCACTTCGCGCAGCGCGGCAGGCTCGGCCGCCTTCTCGGGGCCATCGCCCACAACCCCCGCTTGCTCGGGGTCGGCATCGACGAGGACACGGCCGCCGCGATCGAGCCCGATCGGCGCCTGAGCGTGCTGGGCTCGGGCGCGGTCTACGTCGTCGACGGGCGCAACATCAGCCATACCAACATCGGCGAAGAGCGAGAGGACCGCGTGCTCAGCCTCTTCGACGTGCGGCTCCACGTGCTGAGCGCGGGGGACTCGTTCGATCTGGAGAGCGGGCGCCCGGTGAGCGGGCAGCCTCGCTGATCCCCGGAGGCCCGGCGCCGCGCGCGAGACTGGCTTCCGGCGGTCCGGCTGCATTGCACCGACCAGAGCCCGATCACACGATCTCTCCGCTCGTCAGAGAGTATTGCTCTAGCGCGCGGCCGCCTGCTGCTCGGCCGGCGGGGCCGTCGCCTCCGCGTAGAGGCTGTCGAGGAACAGGGTCATGGCGAGGTACAGCTGCGCTCCGGGGCTGTGGAAGACGGAACTGCGCTGTCCGTTCTCCGCCAGGGTGGGCGCGGTGTTGTCGTAGCCGAGCTCGAACCACGCGATGTCCGCGGCGGGATAGCTCAGCGACACCCCGAACGCGGTGTACGCCCGGGTCGCTGCCGACGATCCGTGCGGCTCCACGGGCGCGCACCCGGTCGAGGTCACGACGCAGTCGTCGTCGCGCGGCGCGTCGCGGAACCCGGCCCCGAGCCCCCATGTCGTGCCGACCGACAGGTCGCCCCAGACATTGATCCAGAGGCTGAGCCCCGCGGAGAGCCGATCGCGCTCCAGGAAGCGACCCGAGAGCTCATCGTCGGGGAACACCTCGCCCGACGTGCCCTGCCGCGTGATGCGGATGTCGCCGTTCACGGGTGTCGTGGCCTGCGAGAACAGGTGTTCCCAGCCGCCGCCGGCCGAGAAGAAGACCGCGTTCAACCACGCTCCCTCGAGCAGCGGGACGTTCCCGAGGACGCCGAGCCCGAGCCGCGTGCGCGCATAGGCGCCGATGTTCTGGCTCGCCGGCGACGTCGGGAACGCCACGCCGAGCCGGGGCCCGCCGAGCAGCGCGAGGCCCTTGTCGTCCTGGAAGAAGGTGTAGCTGTACGCGGCATGGAGGGGCAGGTCAGCCAGGGTGACGGCGTCCTCTCCGGCGGTGTAGCCGCCCGCGAGCGAGGGGGCCGCTCCGGGGATATCGCTGTCCGTGAGCTCCAGCGCCAGGGTGATGTCCGTGCCCACCCAGGCCCAGTGTTCCTTCGTGCGCACGAACGAGTACCTGGGAGCGAGCGAGAAGGACATGCTGGCATGCTCGTCGTCATCCGCGAACGGACCGCCGCCCAGGCCGAACACGTCGGTGGTGGCGCTG
Source organism: Sorangium sp. So ce134 (assembly GCA_051525975.1). GTDB lineage: Bacteria > Myxococcota_A > Polyangia > Polyangiales > Polyangiaceae > Sorangium. The sequence goes on along the minus strand of CP150314.1, from coordinate 12,346,128 downwards.
GTGGTCCAGCCGAACCGGCTCGTGCGGAGCGCGCCGTCGCGCGCGCCGAGGTGGAACAGCGGCGCTCCGCCCCGGAGCCCTCGCGCCCGCCCGGGCGCCTGCTCGACCGGCGCCCGCTCCGCCTCGATCGGGGCAGCAGCCTGCTGCGCCATCGCCTCGCCGCAGGGATAGACGAGCCCCGCGGCGAGCAAGCTCGCGCGAAGCGCTGCCCCCGCGGCGCGACCGGACGAGTGCCTCCGCATCCAGCGACAGCGTACCCCAGCGCCCGCGGGAGTTGAACAAGCTGCTCGGCGATTTCCTGGCCGTCCACCGTCGAGGACACCCGCCGGTGGAGCACGCGCCGAACGGTCGAATCCCCAGGAGAGACTGCCGCTCACCCGACCTGGATCGGAGCGCCGCCGGCTTCGCCGTGACACGTCGACGTGACAGAACACCGCCGCAACCGTGATATTGCTACATATACTGGAATCCGATGCCTCGCCTGCACGGATTGAATCTTCTCCGCGCGACTCTCGGTGACAGGGCGCGGACTTTCGGGCTACGCTGCCGGCCGCAGGAAGCGCTGTATGATTTGCTCCTCTCTTTGGTCTTCGCGTTGCGTGGCCGGCATGGCCGCTCTGCTGCTGTCGCTGCCGGGCTGCGCCCTCGACACGAGGGGCACCGGTCAGCCGGCGCGCTCCGAGCCTCCGCCGGAGAAGCCTGTTGAGCCTCCCGCTGGAGACATCGGCGAAGCTCCCGCCGAGGCACCGGGGGACGCACCCGCGGAAGAACCCGCCGAGATCCCCGCCGAGGAGCCCGCGGAAGAACCCGCCGAGGAGCCCGCGGAAGAGCCCCCCGCGCTGTGCGACGCGGCCGATCCGGCGCTCATCGCGTGCTTCGCGTTCGAGGGGGACCCCGCGGACGGCTCGCAGCACCGCTTCAAGCCCGAGCGGGCGGAGAACCTGAGATATGAGCCTGGCAAGGGCGGCCAGGCGCTCCGCGTGACGCGGGGGAGCAGCCTCCGATTCCGCCACGACGCCGCGTGGACCGCACCCGCGATGACCATCGATGTCTGGATCAACCCGGCCTCGCTGCCGGAGAGCGGGCGATACGCCGTGATCGACAGCGGCGGGAAGCCCTCGATCTTCCTGATGGCGGGCGGGGAGATCCGCTGCACGATGGGCGTCGAGCGGAACGTGCCTTACGCCATCGTTCCAGGGACGTGGACGCACATCGCGTGTCTCTCCGACGGCCAGACGCAGCGCCTCTACGTGAACGGCGTCGAGATCGACCGGAGCTCCTCCGGAGCGGTGCTCGCCTCGGGCGAACAGCCCGTCTTCATCGGCTCGGAAGAGCCCTCGGGCGGAGACGAGTTCGACGGCCTGCTCGACAGCCTCCGCATCTTCGGCCGGACGCTCGCGCCCGAGGAGATCTGCGCGGCCGCCGGCGGCGCCTGCTGAGCGCCGCGGGCCGCGCGCTCGCCGCATCGGGGAGCAGCCGCACGGGGAACAGCGGCAACCGGGGGGAAACAGCGGCCCGCGGACCGAGGGGCGAGCCCGGGCGGACGGCGGTCAGGGCCGATCGGGCAGCGGTTCGGGGACAGCGGCTCTGGCGAGCCCCGGCGGGGTGCGGCCAGGGCTGTCTGGAGAGCGCGCGTTCGCGCGAGGGAGGAGAGGAGGGAGAGGCGAGAGAAGGGAAGAGAAGAGGGAGAGACGCCTCAGAAGGCGGCGTCGCGGAGCTTCGCCTTGTACTCCGCCTTGTACAGATCGTGGCAGGCCTTGCAGCTCGCCTTGGCGCCGTCGATGTCGCCCTTCTTGGCCTTCTCGGCGCCTTCCTTCGAGATCGCGACCCACTTGGGCATCCCGGGCGGCGGCTTCGACGCCACGTATTCCAGCGCCGACGCGATCTTTGCGCCGTCGCCGCTCGTGGTGGCCGACTGCATCACCGTCTTCATCCAGCCCTGCATCGGACAGGCCTTCTGCCCTTTTGCACCGCAGCCGAACTCCTTCCCCTCGGCAACAGAAGCGGGGACGTCCGCCGTCCCGCCGGCGGCCCACGCTGCGCCCGCAAAGCCAATGCCGACGCTCATCAACACGGCACTCATCAGCTTCATGCTCATCGACATCCGACGTCTCCTGTCAGGTAAGGGCAAGCTCAGCCCATTCATCGCAGCTCCGTGGCTGGATGTCAACACACCTTGACCGCCGAGCGAGCCTGCAAACACCACCGGGGCGCAGACGAGGTCAGCGGGCAAAAACTTCAATCGCCGAGCGAGCCCGCAAGCATCACCGGTGAAGATAACGTCTCGGCGGAAAAACTTCATTCATGACGTTTCGCCGCGTCGTGCCCGACGCTCACTCACCCGGATCGGTACCATGAAGCCATTGTAAAACGTATTACAAAAGGATGCGCGTCGCGGCGGCGCATGCGCCGAGGGGGGCCGCTCCCGAAGGAGCACGAGGAGCCTGCTCGCGGAACCGCCGAGCGGAGGCACGCCCGGCGGGATCGCGGCCGAGCTTGGCCGGTGAGGACGCTCGCCAGGCCCGCCCCGGCCGCGACACGGAGCGCGGTCCAGAGCCCGAGGGCGTTCGCCCACCTGAGAGGGCGCTTGCCCACCCGAGAGGAGGCCCGCGACGACGTTGACGGCCGTGGGGATCGCGCATGGAAATCCGCTGTATCTGGAATCGCCGGCCGCCGCCCGTGCGCCGGTTCCAGCCGCCGAGCCGGAGCACCCGGGTGGGCCCGCGCGGCGCAGCCGGCGATCCAGCTGGACGCATCGAGCGCGGCCGCCGCTCGCCAGGAGAGGCCCGCACGGGGACGGGCGGGCCGCGCGTCCGGATCGTGTCTCCGGCAGTCCATGTGCGGCGCGTCGCGCCGCGGGAACGATCGTCCCGCGCGTCGGCCCTGCGCCCTCTCGGCCTCTCTCGACTCCTCGACGACCGCTCATCGGCACGTCTCAGGCGCTTCCATGGAAAAGCGTGCCACCCGAACGGAATGCCTCTCCTGGACGCGCGCTCCTCGCGCCGAGGGCGCGTCGCGACAGGACGCGAGGTCGCCCGATCCCGCCGCGCTCGCAGCGCCGCCTTCCCGTGCTCGGGACACGAGGACCGGAAGGCGGGGAGGAAACCCGAAGCATCTTCTCGCCTTCCCATCTTGGTAAGCGACCTCTCTGGCCAATGACCACTTCAGTCAGGCTGTGATCACGGGACGAATCATAAGCTGTCTTACGTCATGAGGCGTCGCGCGCGGCCGTGATGACGCTCCGCGCTGGGCAGACGCGCCGAGACCGCATGTCGGTTGCGCGCCCACCCGCGAGCGCGAAAGCAGGGATGCCCTACAGCGAAATGGGCCTCACGCGTGATATCGCTGGATCCACGGCCGTTGATGCGCGTGGGAGAGATCGTCGACGAGCGCTTCGAGATCGAGGGCCTCGCGGGCTCGGGTGGGATGGGCCACGTCTACCGCGCGCGCGATCTGGAGAGCGGCGACACGGTGGCTCTCAAGGTGCTTCGCCGCGCCGGCAAGAGCGAGCAGAGCCGCTTCTCCTGCGAGGTGGAGGCGCTCTCGGCGCTGCGCATTCCCGGTGTGGTCCGGTACATCGCCCACGGCGTCACCGCGGGCGGCAAGCCGTATCTGGTGATGGAGTGGCTCTCCGGCGAGACGCTCGCCGAGCGCATGGTGCAGCGCGGGCTCACCGCGGCCGAGAGCGTCGATGTCGTGGCGCGGGTCGCCCGGACGCTCGCCGTCCTCCACCGGCAGGGCGTCGTGCACCGCGATCTCAAGCCGAGCAACCTGCTCCTCGCCGACGGGCGCCTCGACCGGGTGATGGTGCTCGACTTCGGGATCGCGCGCTTCCGGATCGACCAGCAGCTCACGATGCCGGGCACCGTCCTCGGGACCCCGGAGTACATGGCGCCCGAGCAGGCCCGCGGCGAGACCAGCATCGACGCCCGCGCCGACGTGTTCGCGCTCGGCTGCGTGCTCTTCAAGTGCCTCACGGGGCGCGCCGCGTTCCAGGGCGTCGGGGCGCTCGCCGTCCTCGTCAAGGTGCTCCTCGACGAGCCGCCGCGCCTGCGCGAGCTCCGCCCCGAGCTGTCGGAGCAGCTCGAAGCGCTGGTCGGGAGCATGCTCGCGAAGCAGCCGGACGATCGGCCCCGCGACGGCGCGGCCGTGGCCGAGGCGCTCGGCGCCGTCGACCTCCGCAGCGACGGCGCGGCGGCCGGGAGCGAGCCCGCCGCCGCGCCGGTGCGCGTGCTGGAGCTCACGAGCAGCGAGCGGCGCGTCACGTGCCTCGTGCTCGCCCACGAGCGCTCCGAGCCCGACGAGGAGACGCGCTCGCACGAGGAGGAGCAGGCGCGGGCGCTGGAGCGCGTCGAGGAGGTGCGCGCGCTCGCGGCGCGCTACCAGGGCCAGATCGAGCTCATCGACGCGCGCTCGCCGCTCGTGGTGCTGACGAGCGCCGAGGCGGCCACCGATCTCGCGGCGCAGGCGGCGCGCTGCGCGCTCGCGCTGCGCGCGCTGCTCGGCGGCGCGCCGGTCTCGCTCGTCACGGGGCGCGCGGAGCTCACGTCGCGCATCCCGATGGGGGAGCTCATCGACCGGGCGGTGCAGCTGCTCCCGGCGCGCGGAGAGCCGGCGCCCGCGGCCGCGGTGCGCATCGACGAGGTGACGGCGGGGCTGCTCGGCGGCCGGTTCGAGACGAGCTGCGAGGGGGACGCGCGCTTCTTGCACGGGGCGCGCGACGACCTCAGGGTGGCGGCCGCGCCGGCGCTGCTCGGCAAGCCGGTGGCGTGCGTCGGGCGGGACCGGGAGCTCGCGGTGCTGACCGCCGAGCTCGAGCGGAGCATCGAGGAGTCGACCGCGGGCGCGCTGCTGGTGATCGCGGCGGCGGGGATGGGCAAATCGCGGCTGCGGCAGGAGTTCGTCGCGAAGGTATCGGCGCGCGGCGCGCGAGGGGCTCACGGCGAGAGCGGAGCCAACGGCGGAAGCGGAGCCAACGGCAGAAGCGGAGTCCACGGCGGAAGCGGCGCCAACGGAGTCCACGGTTCCAACGGGGCCCACGGCGCCAACGGGGCCCACGGCGCCAACGGCACCTACGGCGCCAACGGCAGCCACGGCGCCGCCGGAGAGCGCGTCGAGGTGTGGTTCGGCCAGGGCGACCCGATGAGCTCGGGCTCGGCGTTCGGGCTGCTGTCGCGCGCGCTGCGGGGCGTGATGGGCATCGTCGACGGCGAGCCGCTCGAGGAGCGGCGGCGCAAGGTGCGGGCGCGCGTCGAGCGCCACCCGGAGCTCGACGTGGGGCGGGTCAGCGCCTTCCTCGGCGAGCTCGTGGGCGCGCCGTTCCCGGACGACGACATCCAGGTCGGCGCCGCGCGGCGCAACCGGCTGCTGATGGGCGATCAGCTGCGCCTGTCGTGGGAGGAGTTCATCCGGGCCGAGTGCGCGAAGCAGCCGGTGGTGCTCATCCTCGAGGACCTCCAGTGGGGCGACCTGCCCACGGTGACCATGGTGGAGGCGGCGCTCCGGAGCCTGAAGGACCTGCCGTTCCTCGTGCTCGGGCTGGGGCGGCCCGAGGTGCACGAGATGTTCCCCGCGCTCGCGAAGGGCCGCTTCGGCAACCAGCTGATGCTGCCGCCGCTCACGCGCCGGGCGAGCGAGCGGCTCGTGCGCGCGGCGCTCGGCGACGAGGTGAGCGCGGAGCTCGTTGCCACGCTGGTGGACCGGGCCGACGGCAACCCGTTCTACCTCGAAGAGCAGGTGCGGGCGGTGGCGGCCGGCCACGGCGCGGACCTGCCCGAGACGGTGCTCGCCATGGTGCAGGCGCGCATCGAGGCGCTCGACGCGGAGGCGCGGCGCGTGCTGCGGGCGGCGAGCGTGTTCGGCCAGGCGTTCTGGCCGAGCGGGGTGAGCGCGCTGCTCGGGGGCGCCGGGGTCACGCGCTGGCTCTCCGAGCTGGAGAAGCGCGAGGTGATCCACCGGCGCGGCCCCGGGCGGCTGCGGGGCGAGGTCGAGTACCGCTTCCGCCACGCGCTGGTGCGCGAGGCGGCGTACGGCATGCTGACCGAGGCCGACCGGCGGCTCGGCCACGCGCTCGCGGGCGGCTGGCTGGAGGGCGCGGGCGAGCCCGACGCCATGGCGCTCGCCGAGCACTTCGAGCGCGGCGCCGTGCCCGCGCGCGCCGCGGCGGCGTACCTGCGCGCGGCGCAGCACGCCCTGGAGGGCAACGACCTCGGCGCCGCGATCGCGCGGGCCGAGCGCGGGCTCGCGTGCGCGCCCGAGCCGGCGGTGGTGGGGGCGCTCCGGCTGGTCCAGGCCGAGGCGCACGTGTGGCGGGGCGACCTCGCGCTCGCCGAGGAGCGGGGCACGGCGGCGGCGGAGCACCTCACGCCCGGCTCGGCGCCGTGGTTCACGGCCGTCGCGCAGGCGGTCGCGGCCGCGGGCAAGCTGGGCGGCTTCGACCGCGTGGAGCGGTGGATGGGCGAGGCGATCGGCGCGCCCGCGCTCCCGGGCGCGGAGAGCGCGAGGAGCACGTGCCTCTGCGCGGGCGCCGCGACGCTGGCGTTCGCCGGGCGGCCCGCGGTGGTCGACGCGCTCATCGCGGAGGTCGAGCGCGCGCTCCGCGACGGGGCGTCGACCGGCGCCGGCCCGGGCGCCGAGGTGGTCGCGGGGCTCCACCAGGCGCGCGCCTTCCGCGCCATGAGCGGGGGCGACCCCGGCGCCTGCGTCACCCGCCTGGAGGCCGCGCTCGCGGCGTTCGAGCAGGTCGGCGACCGGCGCAACGCGTGCATCACCCGCGCGAACCTGGGGTATTCCTACGGGGAGCTCGGCGACTTCGGCGGCGCCGAGGCGGCGCTCCACTCCGTGCTGGAGGCCGCGGAGCGGATGGGCCTCCACGAGGTGGCGGCGGCGGCGCAGGCCAGCCTCGGGCAGGTCCTCGCCTACCGCGGCAGGCTCGCCGAGGCGCGGGCCATCGAGGAGGCGGCCCTCGCGTCGAGCCGGCGGCTCGGCGATCCGCGCGCCGAGGTGGTGTCGCGCTCCTACCTGGCGAAGATCGCCCTGCTCGCCGGCGATTACGCGGGCGCGGAGCGCGAGGCGCGCCTCGCCGAGGCGCTGGAGAGCGCGTCGCCGTTCCGCGTCGCGGCCACGGCGATCCGCGCCCGGGCGCTGATCGGGCTCGGGCGCGCCGCCGAGGCGCTCGCGGCCGCCGGCGAGGCCCTGGCGGCGCTCGAGTCGCTCGGCGGGCTCGAGGAGGGCGAGTCGATGATCCGGCTGGTCCACGCCGAGGCGTTCTCTGCGGTCGGCGACGCGGCCCGGGCCGCGGCCGCCATCTCCTCGGCGCGCGACAAGCTGCTCGACCGGGCCGCCAGCGTCCGCGACCCCGAGTGGCGCAGGCGCTTTCTCTCCCACGTCCCGGACAACGCCCGCACCCTGGAGCTTGCGGCGCAGTGGGTCGGAACGGGTCGGAACTGAGCGTATCTGAACGGAACTACGGGGAATCACGCGTGTCTGAGCGCATCTACGCGTAACTGCGCGTGACTACGCGTAACTGCGCGTGACTACGCGTAACTGCGCGTGACTACGCGTAACTACGCGCAACTCCGCGCCGCTTTCCCACGGGTGAATCCGCAACGAACGTCGATTTAAGGGCTGACAGACGACGTGAATTGCCGTACGATGTCCATAGACGTGGAGAGTTCCCGGCTGTCGTTGGGTTGAGCGACGGCCGGAGGGCGTGCTGCGATCGGGGAGCGTGAGCGCTCCCCTTGGCTCGCTACCGAGGTCTCATCACGTGAACATCAAGGCTCTACTTGGATGCGCGGGCATCCTTCTCGTGGCTAACGGCTGCGTCGCGCCCGACCTCTCGCTCGAAGCGGATGGCGAAACAGAGGAGATCGACTCGAGCGCTGACGCGATCGAGAGCGGCAATGCGCTCAGCTACAATGCGCTGAGCTACAACGCGCTCAGCTACAATGCGCTGAGCTACAACGCGCTCAGCTACAACGCGTTGAGGCCGGAGGCGGCCTCCGCCCTCAGGGATCCCGGCGTGGGCGGGGATCTCTTTCGGACGCTGGTGAAGTACACGGTCAGCTGCGCGTTCAAGGAGTCCCAGTCGTTCCGCTTCTCGTGGACCGACGCCGCGGGCACGGTCCACAGAGAGGTCTACACCGGACACCTCGGCCTCGCCGACCGGTGGGACAGGCGCCCGCTCGACGAGGACGGCAAGCAGATGGTCTCCGCGTGCCTCGCGGCCCACACGAACCGTTACGGCGTATCGGTCCTCATCTCGATGCGCTCCCCGAAGAACCCGCTGCGCCACGAGGTCGAGTCGGACGAGCTCGCCGAGTACCCTCATGTCGAGGGCGCCTTCTGGGGGAACCTCTTCGAGGAGACGCCGTACCTGCGCGCTTGCTACAACGACGCGAACGTCGAGATCTCGCGCGACGCGCGGCGCGACTGCGCCGCCGGCCACCCGGGCGCGGACGGGGATCTCGAGAGCTGCGGGATGATCGAGATCGTCGGGAGCTGCCGGGACTACTGCGGCAGGCTCCACCGGTCCGGAGAGTATTACAAGGACTGCGATGATCCGGAGTCGGGCAAGACGCGGTATGTGATCACGACCGCGCTGAGGTGACTCCCGCCGTCGCGAGGGGCGGGTAGCCGCGACGGATGGCGCGGGCGGCGTCGCCGGGCGAAGATGCGCGGCCATGGAGATCCATCAGGTCCGGTATTTCCTGGCGGTGACCGAGACGCGCAGCTTCACGCGCGCGGCGGAGCGGTGCGCGGTCTCGCAACCCGCGCTCACGGCCGCCATCAAGAAGCTCGAGGAGGAGCTGGGCGGGCCGCTCATCCTGCGCGAGCGCGGCGGCGCCAAGCTCACCGCGCTGGGGCAGCACGTGCTGCCGCGGCTCCAGCGGCTGCGGGACGAGATGCAGGCCGTGCAGGTGATCGCGGAGAACCACCGGCGCCTCAAGCAGGTGCCGCTCCGGGTGGGCATCCTCTGCACCATCGGGCCCGCGCGGCTCGCGGGCTCGCTGGCGGCGTTCCGCGCGGAGGCGCCGGGGGTGGAGCTGGAGATCGCGGTGACCCTGCAGGGCGAGCTCCTGCGGCGGCTGGAGGAGGCCGAGGTCGACGTCATCGTCTCGAACCTCGGCGACGCTGTCCCGGACTGGTGCGTGGTGGCGCCCCTCTACGAGGAGCGCTACGTCGTGGTCCTCCCGCCCGGCCACCGCCTGGCCGCGCGCGAGGGCCTGCGGCTCGAGGATCTGGACGGCGAGCCCTACCTCGATCGGCTTGCCTGCGAGATGCGCGAGCAGGTGGCGGGCGTGTGCGCGGCGCGGCGCGTGGAGCTGTATGCTGCCTACCGGACCGATCGGGAGGACTGGGTCCAGAGCCTGGTGCACGCGGGGCTGGGCTTCGCCTTCATGCCGGAGCACTCGCTGCTCCTGACGGACGCGTCGCAGCGCCCGCTCGTGGACCCTGCCCTCAGGCGCACCATCGCGCTGGTGCGCTCGGGCGATCGCGCGCCGGCGCCGGTGTTGCAGCTCTTCTGGGACACGCTGCTGACGCGCGCTGCCCGGCTGCGGCCGGTCAGATCTTCGCGGCGATGATGTCGACGTGCTCGATGACGGGCGCGGCGGCGAGCAGCTCCGGCGCCTTGGCCATGAGCGCGGCCGCGATGCGGCCCTGGAGGTGCGCCTTGCGCCCTGCTTCGTCCGCGAAGGTGTCGAAGATGCCGAACGTCGACGGCCCGATGCGCAGCGCGAACCAGTGCACCGTCTTCGTCTCCTCGGCCGCGAGGCCGACGGCGGAGCGGAGGAGCGCCTCGACCTCGGCCTCCTTGCCGGGCTTGGCCTCGATGCGGGCCAGGAGGGAGAGCGTCACGGCGTTCGTGTGGGCAGTGGTCATGGGATCCTCCTCTTCGGCGGCGCACGGCGCGCCGCGCTTCGGTGAGGAGAGATTGAACGACGCGCGTCCGGCCCACCATTCGATGTTCTGGATGGATCCATCAGCGCCGTGGATGGTGCCTCCGGCGGTTCCGCGCCAGCCAGCACCGGACGGCTATGCGTCCGTGCGGCTCGGATTCGCGAGGAGATCCGCCACCTCCGGCGTGCGCGCCGGAACCACAGCCGGCCGAGCCGCAGTCGATTCCAGACCGTGTTCGGGCTGAGCCCGAGCTCCGCGGCGATCTCCGCGATCGTGTATCCCTGCGCCGAGAGGGCGAGGACGGCTCGAAACCTGGGGTCGACCCGCCTCAGATCGTCCAGAGCTTTCCGGGCCTCGACCTGCTCGAGCGGCGCAGGCGCGTGATCCTGGCAGAGACGACCCGCGCTCGGCACGAGGACCTCGTTCCGCCGGTGTGCGCGCGTCACGTAATGGGAAGCATGCCGCCAGCTGATGCCGACGATCCATCGCTTCAAGGCCACGGCGTCCGGGACCCCCGGCCGCGGCTGGAACCGCCCGGCGCGCATGCTTTGCCATGCACCGAGCAGCACCTCCTGGACGATGTCGGCGCGATCCCTGCTCGGCACGCGCCAGCGCTGCAGTACGGCGTTGATGGTCGCCGCGTGCCGGGCGATGGCGTGCATGTCCAGCATGACGGCGACTCGACGCGTTGCTATCGTGAGGGATGACGGTGCTGCCGCGCGTAACGCGAACACTCTTGCGCTCAGAGCGACCCGTGGCGCTCGCAGCGCGCCCGCCGGAGGAGCTCGTCACGCGCCGCGGCGTGCTCTCCGCGGCCGCGACGCTCGCGGTGCTCGTGCAGGAGACGGCACGCCGAGAGCTGTCCATCGGTGGTCCCGAGATCGAGCATCGCTCGCGCGCGCTCGATCCTCGGATCGATCCGACCTTGCTCCGCGCCGGTGCCTCCCCGGGACGACCTCTTGACCGCGGCGGATACCGCGCTGGCCGTCGTGGAGCTGCCCTGAGGGGCAGATACGGCGGCGGCCGTCACGGCCTCTCGCCTGGCCGCGCCCTCGGGTCGGCCCGGCCCCACGCCGCGCGGGTCGGCAGGCGCCGCCGAGATCTGGAGCGCGGGCCGCGCGCCCTCCGAGGCGGCGAGCACGGTCGCTTCGACGAAGCCGGCCGCCGGGCCGGGCCAGGCGGCGCCCGCCCCGAGCACGAGCCCTGTTGCGGCCGCCCCATGCAGCTTGAACCAGCGGAGCGCGCGCAAGGCCTCGCGAAGCCGGGCGCCGGAGAAGAACGGCACCAGGCACGGCACCGCGGCCTGCCCGCGGCGGCGCTGCTCTGCCTGCCAGCGCGTGCTCTCCCGCTCGACGCTATCCCAGGCGGCGGCGAGCCGTGATTTGACGGTGTTCTCCGAGAGCGCGTGCGCCAAGGCGATCTCGGCGAGCGTCCGGCCCAGGAGCTCGTGCTCGATGAAGACCGTGCGGCGCGCGTCATCGAGCTTGTCGATGAAGCGCCAGAGGACGGACGCCCGCTGGCGGGCGATCACGGAGGCTTCCGGGCCCGGCCGCTCGTCCGAGGGATCCTCGTCCTGGAGCGGCGCCATGACCTCTTGCCGGCGGCGCGCTCGCCGCCGGCTGGTGCGCGCCTCGTTTCTGACGATCTGGTCCGCATATGCCGCGGCGTCCCTCACCAGGCCGATGCGCGCGCGGTTCTCCAGGATGCGGAGCCACGCTTGCTGGACGACGTCGTCGACGTCCTGAGCCGGCACGCGCATGGCGCGCGCGAGCCGGCGGAAGCGATCGGAAACGAGCGGACAAGGGGCTGCGGCGTCCAGGCTCGTCGCGTTGGTCACGTCCATGCACGTCCAGATGATTCAGGCGCGAAAAGAGGTGACCCAATCGACCGGCGCGACGAAGAACGGTGCGCGAAGGTGCGCCCACGCGGGGATGACGATCGGGCGGCGTTTCGGTGGAATACATTACGAGCGTGACGTCAGATTTGTCATGCAAAAGCGCAGCGCTCGGCGTGCAAGCTCGGTTGCTGGGCGGGCGGCTTCGTCGGTACAGTCGGCCGCATGATGCGCTTGCGCTTGGTCGTGGGCGGGATCTGCTTTCTCGTCGCGCTGGGCAGCGGCGCCGGGCTCGCGCGCGCGCAGCCGGCGCCTGAGGGGTCGAGGGCGGAGGAGAGCGCGGCGATCAAGGCGCGCCAGCAGGCCCGGCGTGCCTTCGGCGCGCAGCGGTGGGCCGATGCGGAGGCGAGCTTCGAAGACGCCCTGACGGCGCCCGGCGCCGCCTGGATGCCCGCGGCGCAGCGGGCCGAGGTGCTCGGGTATCTGGGGCTCTGCGAGCTGGAGCAGGGCAAGCACCGGGAGGCCGCCGAGCACCTGGGGCAGAGCCTCGAGCACGACGCCGCCCTGGATCAGGCGCTCCTTCGGAGGTTCACGCGCGCGTTCAACAGGGCGGTCGAGCACGTCGGGAGGATCTACGTGGCGGCCTCCCCGCCGGACGCCGAGATCCTCGTGGACGGGAAGTCCATCGGCACGGGGGCCACGGCCCACGAGCTGTTCGTCGAACCGGGGGCGTACACGCTCCGGGCCCGGCTGTCGGGGTACGGGGAGGTCTCGCAGCGGGTCGAGGTCGCTGCGGGGATGACGGTCGGCGCGGCGCTGCAGCTCGCGCGCGCGGCCGACGCGCCCGCGCGCGCACCGGAGCCGGGCGCGACGCGGAGCGCACCGGTCGCGCCGGCGGCCCCGCCGGCCGCGCCACCGGCGGCGCCGGGGCCGTGGGCGTCGTGGCCGGGGACGCTGCGGATCGCGGGGATCGCCGTCTCGGCGGCCACCGTGTCGACGGGGGCTGTGTTCATGCTCCGGGCGAACCGTCTCGACGGGGACCTCGACGAGCGCATCGACGGCCTCCACCGCGAGCCGGCGTGGACCTCGGGCGCGTGCAGCGCAGCGCCGCAGCCCCCGGCGTGCCCGGACCTCCGCCGCATGCGGGAGCAGCGCGATCTGTCCGGCGCCCTCGGGACCGCCCTGGTCGCGACGGGGGCCGTGGTCGGCGCGGTGACCGCCGCGTCCTTCTTCGTGGACTTCTCGTTCCTGCGATCGACGCCGGCGCGGAGCGGTTTCCAGATCGTTCCGGCGATGGCGGCGCAGCAGGTCGGCGTGATGGCGCTGGGGGTGTGGTGAGGGGGTCGGAGGCCGGCGTGGAGGGGCTGGAGGCGGACGTGAGGTGGGCCAGGGCGGCGCGGAGGGCCGCGGTGTCGCTCGCGATCGCCGCGCTGACCGCGAGCGGCGCGAGCGCCGTCTCGGGGTGCATGTACCTGGGGAGTCACTGCTGGGAAGAGCAGACCTGCGACGAGCCCTCCCCCCCGGCGCCGCCGCCCCCGGCCTCGCCGTGCGAAGGCGATCCAGGGACGGCGCCGGCGCTGGACGAGTGCGGGGTGTTCGCGCGCGCGGACGGCGACGACCGCAACCCGGGCACGCGGCAGCGGCCCGTGAAGACCTTGCATCGCGCGATCGTGCTCGCGGCGAGCGGACGCAGCGCCGGGGAGGCGCCGACCCGGCGCGTGTACGCATGCGGCGAGACGTTCGAGGAGGCGGTCGTCCTGCCCTCGGGCGTGGACCTCTGGGGAGGGCGCCGCTGCGCCGGCGGGGACTGGTTGTTCGGGGGGGCCGACCAGCGGACCACCATCGCCCCTGGGCCGGCGGGGGTCCCGGTCCGGGTCCTCGACGGGGGAGGGGCGAGCTCGACGGTGTTCGGGGTGCGGGTCGTGGCCACCGAGGGATCGGCGAGCGACGGGAAGTCGTCGATCGGGATGATCTTGAGCCAGGGGGCGAAGCTCCGGGTGGTGGAGAGCCAGATCCACGCGGCCGACGGGAGGGACGGGGAGCCGGGGGAGGACGCTCCGCGCATCCGGGCGAAGGACGGGGAGTACGGGGAAAACGGGGTGAACGCGTGCACGGCGGACATCGCGACGGGCGCGCCTCCCGTGGTCACCGAGTGCGAGGGGGACATCGAGTCCATCGGTGGACAGGGGGGCGACGGGTACTCCGAGGCAGGCGGAGACGGCCAGTCGGGCGCACCTTCTTCGGTGGAGAACTCGGTGACGTTCGGCGAGGGGGGGGTCGGCGCGGGCAGCGGGGGATGCAAAGCCGGAAAGCCGGGCGGGATCGGTGAGTCCGGGCAGCACGGCCCCGGTGCGAGCGGCCTCGGCAGCCTCGACGTGACCGGGTGGGTGGGCGTTCGGGGCGCCGACGGCGCTCCAGGGCGCGTCGGCGGGGGTGGCGGGGGCGGCGGCGGGAGTCGATCCATCCAGTGCCGTTCCGGAGAACCTCAGGGCGGCGCTGCCGGCGGTTCCGGAGGCAGCGGCGGCTGTGGTGGAAAGGCGGGTCATGGAGGGGGCCATGGGGGATCGAGCCTCGGGATCGTGGTCCTGGAGGGCGCCGAGATCACGGTCGATAACAGTCAGGTGGTGACCGGCCGAGGCGGCCGTGGCGGGGCTGGTGGGACAGGACAGGCGGGTGGCTCGGGCGCGCCGGGTGGGCATGGTGGGAAATATCTCGATCAATCAGCTTGGGATGCCTGCGACGGGGGCGATGGAGGCGATGGCGGCCACGGCGGTGACGGCGGCGGCGGCCTGGGTGGGCACTCGGTCGGCGTCGCCACGGTGGGCGTCACCAAGGTGAGCTTTGAGCGAGGTGCGCAGATCAGGAACGGAGCCGCTGGCGACGGCGGCTCCGGGGGGAGCTTCTCCGGAAACGAGAGCGATGGTAGACGGGGCGAATCGGCCAACTGGGTGGTGTTCCCTGCGGTGGCCTCGGCCGAAGAACCACCGAGATGAACGTTTCTCGCTGGGCGCAATATCGAGAGACACCATGAGAATGGCTGAAATCCTACGACTGCTTCTGCTGGTGCCGCTCGCGGCCGTGGGTTGTGGGATCGACCTCGGTCCCTATGAGGGCCCTACGCCCTGCGCCGGCGCGAGCTCGTGCGAGCCTGCAGCTCCGCCGGAGTCGGTCTGTCGCGCGTACCTCACCGCCGACCAGGCAGAGGACGGCTGCGGCGTGTTCGTCAATTCGCTTCAGGGCGACGATGGAAACCACGGCACGCGAGAGAATCCGGTGCGGAGCCTGCCGCGCGGCATCGCGCTCGCGCGCACGGGGCGCGGGCGCGTGTTCTTCTGCGGTGATTATGACGGCGCGACCAAGCTGCCCTCCGGCGTTGATATCGTGGGGAGCTTCAACTGCTTGAACGACTGGAAGCGCGAGGCGCTGATCAGCTATTCTATCCTCCAGACGCGCGACGAGGCCGTCGCGCTGACCATCGAGCCCGCGAGCCCGGACGATACAGGGGCCGCGGACGGCGTATCCACGCTCGTCGACATCTGGCTGGCGAGCGGACGGGAGGTCGGGCTCTTCGTTCGGTCCGGCACCGCTGTGGAGATCGTGCGGGGCCAGATCGAGGGGCATCACAGCTTCAGGACGAAGCCAGGAGAGGATGCGCCGAGCTTGCCGCAGGCGCCCGAAGGCGCGCGTGGCAACCATGGCGTAGAGAGCTGCTCCGCGACCCCCGCCGCCGGCGGGGCGCCGGTGATAACCTCCTGTGATGACGGCGCCGCGTCGATCGGCGGCAAGGGGGGCAGCGGGGGCGCCGACGAGGCCGGCGACGGCACCGACGGTGCGCCCGCTCCGAGCCCCGATTCCGATGCCTATCCCAGGGGCGCCGGGGGCACCGGAGACCGCGGCGACGGCCGCCGCTGCCAGGACGGGCAACCGGGGACAGATGGCGCGACGGGTGCCGACGGCGCGCCGGGGCAGGGCATCGGGCGTATCAGCGAGGATGGCTGGATCGGAGCGCGCGCCGGGGACGGGGCCAGGGGGTCGCCGGGACAGGGGGGCGGCGGGGGCGGCGGTCTTCGCGGGAGCGCCGCCCTCTGCGGCGCGGCCTCCCGGTCGGGACCGTCCGGAGGCTCGGGCGGCGGCGGCGGATGCGGTGGCAAGGGCGGAACGGGGGGCGGCAATGGCACCCCGAGCGTCGGGATCCTCGCGCTCCACGCCAAGGTCACGGTGCGCGACAGCAGGATCATCACGCATTCGGGCATGAATGGCGCGGACGGCGGCGAGCCTCAGAGCGGCAATCGCGGGGGGCGCGGGGGGGCCGGCGGGTACTGGCCCGATGATTGGGGCCACGCGTGCGACGGCGGCGACGGCGGCTTCGGGGGCCGGGGCGGTTATGGCGGCGGCGGGCGCGGCGGGGACTCCATCGGCATCGCCCACCTCGACGATACCCAGCTCGTGCTGGAGAACGTCACGTTCGAACTCGGCGAGCCCGGCGTGGGCGGCATCGGCAACCCCGCGGATCCCGTGACCTGGGGCGAGGACGGCATCGTGGTCGAGACGTTGCGCTTCCCCGAGTGATCCGCGCGCGTCGCCTTGGCGTGCGGCGTCCGGCAAGCGGGCCAGGGGCGGGCGTTCGGACAAAAACACGCCCCTCGGTTCCTGGACGGGGCGGTTCGGTTCCTGGACGCGAGGGATCGGTTCCTGGACGAGGCGGCTCGGTTCCTGGACGGGGCGGCTCGGTTCCTGGACGAGGCGGCTCGGTTCCTGGACGGGGCGGCTCGGTTCCTGGACGCGAGGGATCAGTTCCTGGACGGGGCGGCTCGGTTCCTGGACGGGGCGGCTCGGTTCCTGGACGCGGGATATCCGTTCCTGGACACCGCTGCAGGCTTCCTGGACACAGTTGCTAGATTTCTGCACCACCCCTTCACGTCACCACGCGGTCGCCGGATTCCTGCTTTGCCCGCGTCGCCCCGACTGGGCCTCTTGCTGTCCCTCGGAGACGTCTTAACCAGGAATGCTTGGGGAGGATCCCACTCTCCATGAAACAACCCTCGGTACATCAGGAGATTCCGATGCCCAAAGCGAAGACCGACCTGGACCTGTGGATGAAAGAGGCGCTCGACGCTCCAGGAAACGACGAGCTATCCATCTCGGTACCCCTTCACGTGCTGTTCGGTGAAGCGGTCGACATCGCGAGGTTCCACAAGGCCTACTGGAAACCGGAGGTGAAGGACGGGAAGGTGGTGCGCCGCGGCCTCGAGATGGCCGCGAGCAAGAACAAGAAGGGGAACACGCTGACCGCGAAGACGGGTGAGGAGATCCTCTCGCTCCAGCGCGCCGCCGTCGAGGCGGGTACGCGCTACCTGCTCGCCGTGGACCCGAAGAAGGCGAGCCCGTTCGAGCGCGGGCAGCTCGTCCTCGACGAGATCACCGCGACGCTCGAGTGGCTGTTCGACGACGGCGTGGAGGACGAGAACGACGCGAGGCTCGCCAAGCTCGGACAGGCCCACGCGGGCGACCCGTCCACCGCCGACGCGCTCGCGCTGGCCCTCGACGACTACGCCGCCCTCGCGGCGCCCCACCGCGAGGCGATGGACGGCCTCGGCGGGTTCGACGTGACCATGCTCGACGAGGCCACGGAGCTCGCGGCCTCGCTCCGGGCGCACCCCACCCAGAGCGCCGGGCTCGGTGCGAGGGCGCGCGAGGCGCTCGTCCTCCGCAACAAGGTGATCGGGCTCCTGAACGCGCGGATATCGACGGTGCGCGCGGCGGCGCGGTTCGTGTTCCGGGACCGGCCGGAGATCGTGCGCGAGGCGACGAGCACCTACGAGCGGCGGCGCCGGGCCGAGGCCAAGCGCCGCGCGAAGAAGGTCGACGCGCCGGTGCCCCTGTGAGCCGACTTGAGCCGCCCGTGGCCCGCCGCCCGTCCCGCGCGCGCCCGGCGGCAGCGTTAGCGGTGTGACGGTCTCTCCGAATTCGGCCTGATTTCCTCAGCTTCCGTGGTGGTGTCGCTCTTGCTTGCGCCTCGATCACGGCGGGCGAGCACCCGCGAGCATGGCGCGCTCGCCGGAAACGACGTGGGTCGTCCACCCACGCTGCGTGGAGAGCGAGGAGTACCAATGAAAATATCCGCTATGGTTTCTACCCTGGTTGCGGCCTCCCTGTGCGCCGGCGTGGCGTTCGCCGAGGGCAGCCGCGCTCCGCGCGAGCCGCGGCACCTCCAGGTCGTCCGGTCGCGCGGCGACCAGGTCGATCGGGTCTATCACCGCGCCCAGCGGGACCAGGCGTCCGGGCGGCAATGGCGCGTCGAGCGCGCCGAGCCGATCCGCGTCCACCGCGGTCAGGAGCGGATCCGCTGCTCCGACACCGGCGCGGACTGCTCGTCCCGCGCGGCGGCGGCCCACAGGAGCCGCGCGGAGGCGCGCGCCGACGCGGGGCGCAGGGCGGCGGCGCAGCCCTCGCCGCTCCGGAGCAAGGCCGAGGCGCGCATGAACTGCAGCGACGCGGGGGAGTGCACCGCCTCGAGCGCCGGGGCGCGCCGCGCGTGGGCCGGGCGGTCGGCCGGGGCGCCGGCGGCCCAGGGGAAGGAGCGCGCGGCCGCGCCGCGGGACGCCGCGCAGCGGCAGAGCCCCCGCATGGGCTGCAGCGAGGGCGAGGAGTGCACCATGTCCAGCAAGGATGCCGCGAAGTTCTGGGCCGCCCAGTCCATCAAGGCAGGCACGAAGTCCCCGAGCCAGATCGCCTCGGAGCGGTCCGAGCGGGCGCGCCGGGTCGCCGAGCGGCAGCGCGAGCGCGACGCGCAGCGCGCGAGGAGCGCCGCCGCCGCGAAGTGATCCCTCCGTCAGGCCGCGCGGCCGGGCGTCATCCCCCGCCGCGCGCCGCGCGCCGCGCGCCGCCACCGGTCCTCGCGGCGCACGGCCCGCCCCTCGCGCACCACCTCGATCAGGTGCGCTTCGAGCGCTCAGCCGCGCGACCGGCCAGACGAGGGGCGCCCTGTCCGCCCGCGAGCGTTCGCCCCTCGAAGATCACTTCGCGCACGTATAAGCGCCATCCGCGCCATTCTTGGCGACGATCGTCCACTGCGTGCTAGGCGCGACGGGCGGGTGGATCAGGACGCCATCGGTGTAGTTGTCTTGATTGAGCGGGCCGACGATGAGGGTGAGACCGCACGCCTTGGTACCCGTGCCCGAGGTGATCGTCGCGGTGGTCGTCTGCCCTGCATCAGAAACCACATCACCCGAGTTGAACACTGTTCCTTCGGGGAAGTCGACGCACGTGGCGTCGATCCCCGGCGTCGATCCGTCGACGTCGCTCGAGAAGAGGTAGCCTTCGAGATACCATCCAGCCGTCGGATGAGTGGCGTCAGCCGCATACTCTTGCACGCGGGCGAAGTTCCAGTTGTGATCCCACGCACCCTCAACGCCGGTGAGGCCGCTGATGAAGCATCGCCGGCGGCCGTTGGGATCCGAATTGGCGATCTTGACGGGCCCTGGCAAGCCGTTAACGTCGGCTTCCCAGTGCGCATGCTGCACGTTCGTGGTGGTGGGGAAGCACGTGGCATGGGCGGCAAGATCGTTGCCGAGGCCGTACGGTGGGTTAACGCGGTCAACGGCGCCTTGGTGCACGACGAGCCAGTTCTTTACTCCGATTCTCCTCACGGCGGCCAACGTCTCTTCGTCGTGCGTATACCATTGGAAACCCCTGCTGAGGTTCCCTGCGACACCGCTGAGGACGCAGGTGCCAGCGGATATCAGCCCCATGTCCACATTCGCATCGTTTGGCGCGCTCGAGAAACCATACGTGGTCAGCGCGTCTGCGGCCTCGCCCACCATCTCCTCCGCCTCCGCGTCGCTCCCTGGGGCAGCGACGCACCCGAGAGAGAGCGCACCCAGGAGCGACGCGGAGCTGGCACAGACGAGGCGACGGAGGATCGAAGCGGTCAGGATGGAATTGGTCTTCATTGTATTTCTCTCATGGTTCGGACATTGGAGATGGAATCGCGCGCCGAGCTCGAGAGATGGCGTGACCCTCGCTTGTGGCGGGCTCCGTCGTGGCTCTGGTCTGTTGAGCTCGCTGCGCTCAGCCGCGTACGCTCTCACGCTCAGCGTACGTGCCTTGCCGGTCATCGCGTGGACAGCCCCCGGCATTGCCGACGCACTCTTGGGCACTGCTTCCTATTGAAGCCGAGATGCTGCCTTGCCAGCAGCGAACCCGCGAGGCGGCTTTCCTGATGCAGCGAGCATGCCAGATAGGGCCCCCTCACGTTCATTCACTGGCTGCAGCACCGAGCTGGGCTCTCGTCGCGCCGAGACGCCGTGAATGCAGCGAAGGCGAGCACCTCCATCGCGCGCCGTCCAGGATCGCGGCGTCGTCCGTTTGCGTGAGCTCGCAGATTTACCGTCACGAAGCCATGGCACTGTGCCTGCGTGCCATGGCGCTATGCCTGCGTGCCATGGCACTGTGCCTGCGTGCCATGCCGCAGGGGATGGTCGCGGCGCAGAGGGGGCATGTCATCATGAAGGCGCTGCGTACGTACCCCAAGCTCGCCCCTGGTTCCGCGACGAACAGGGGCTCCTCGGGCCGGGCAGCTTGGCAAGACCTCCCGCGCAACCACGCCCGCGCGACCAGGGACGGGCTCAGGCGATGCGGTGCTGTCTAGCTCGAAGAGGGCCAGCTTCGATATCGCTCTCTACACGGCGATATCCCATCTCTCGCGAGCGCGAGAGCCCTGGCCTGCCAGGCAGAGATCACCGGCATCGTACAGCAACCGCAGCGACGGCCGGGACGAAGCGCGGGCGCCGCGGCCATGCGTCATCCGCGCGCCGCACCCGTGCGCCGCCACCGGTCCTCGCGGCGCACGGCCCGCCCCTCGCGCTCCAGCTTGATCAGGTGCGCTTCGAGGCTCAGCCGCGCGAGCGGCCAGAGGAGGGGCGCCGTGTCCGCGTAGGCGACCGGCAGGAGCTCCTCGAGCGTCGCGCCGCCATCGCCGCCCGCGCCGGCCGCCTCGAGCGCCGCGGCCACCAGCTGCTCCCGCCCGAGCCGGTGCGCGATGTAGCGCCGGAACAGCGCCTCGGGCGCGTCGATCGGCCCGCCGTGCGCCGGCAGCGCGACCCGGGCGCCGAGCGCCGCCAGCCGCTCGAGCTGCGCCAGGTAGACCGCCATGTCCCCCTCCCGGGGGTCGATCAGGATGGTCCCCACGCCGGCTACCATGTCGCCGCAGACCAGGATGCCCTGCGCCTCGTCGAGGAAGCAGAGGTGGTCCGGCGCGTGCCCCGGCGTGTGGAGCACGCGGAGCGCCATCGGCTCCGGCCCGCCGAGCCGCACGACCTCCCCGTCCGAGAGGTGGCGCGCGAGCGGCACGTCGCGCAGGCGCGGGGCCGCCTCGGCGTGGCCCCAGACCGGCACGCCGAGCTCGGACGCGAAGAAGCGCGCGCCCCCCACATGGTCGGCGTGGTGGTGGGTCACCGCGATCGCCACGATCGACCGCCCCTGGGCGGCGAAGCCGCGCGCCCACGCGAGCCACTCGCGGCGCTCGTCCTCGTACGGCGTGGCCGGCTCGACCAGCAGCACCTCGCCGCCGCCGAGCGCATAGCTGTTCGTGTGCGTCGCCGGCGGCAGCGTCGGCGTGCGCGCAGCGAAGGCCTCCGCCGCGCGCACGCCGGGCGCGATGGCCCGCGGCCGGATCACCGCTCGACGACGACGGCCAGCGCCTCGCCGCCGCCGATGCAGAGCGTCGCCAGGCCGCGCTTCGCGCCCCGGTCCTTCATGGCGAAGAGCAGCGTCGTCAGGATGCGCGCCCCGCTCGCGCCGATCGGGTGGCCGAGCGCGACCGCGCCGCCGCGGACGTTCACCTTCTGGGCGTCGATCCCGGCGAGCTTGTTCACGGCGAGCGCCACCACCGCGAACGCCTCGTTCACCTCGAACAGGTCGATCTGGTCCGCCGTCAGGCCGAGCTTCTTCGTGGTGTTCGCGATCGCCGCGGCCGGCGCCGTCGTGAACCACTCGGGCGCCTGCGCTGCGCCGCCGTAGCCGACGATCCGCGCGAGCGGCGTGAGCTTGTGCTCCTTCACCGCCCGCTCGCTCGCCAGGACGAGCGCGCTCGCGCCGTCGTTGATCGACGAGGCGTTGGCCGCCGTGATCGTCCCGTCCTTCTGGAAGGCGGGCTTCAGCGAGGCGAACTTCTCGGGCTTGCCGGCCGGCGGGCCCTCGTCGTCCTTCACGACCACCGCGTCGCCCTTCTTCTGCGGGACGGCGACCGGCGCGATCTCCGCGGCGAAGAGCCCCTCGCGCTGCGCCGCGAGCGCCCGGCGGAAGCTCTCCTTCGCGTACTCGTCCTGCGCCTCGCGCGAG
The DNA here is from genome assembly GCA_051525975.1 of Sorangium sp. So ce134. Taxonomy (GTDB): domain Bacteria; phylum Myxococcota_A; class Polyangia; order Polyangiales; family Polyangiaceae; genus Sorangium. The sequence goes on along the minus strand of CP150314.1, from coordinate 12,324,050 downwards.
AAGCCGTGCTCCCTGGCGCACGCCTCGCCCGCGGTGCCCATGTGGAAGTTGCCGTACGGGTCCCAGAGGCCGTCATGGATCATGCCGTCCACGAGCTTGCCGTCGCCCATGCGGTAGCCGGAGCGCGCCTGCGGGAGGTAGTAGGGCACGTTCGACATCGACTCCATGCCGCCGGCGACCACCACGTCCGCGTCCCCGAGCGCCACCGTCTTCGCGCCGAAGATGACGGCCTGGAGCCCCGAGCCGCACACCTTGCTCACCGTGGTGGCCGGGACCTTGCTCGGGATGCCCGCATAGATGGCGGCCTGCCGGGCCGGCGCCTGCCCGACGCCGGCGGACAGGACGTTGCCGAGGAAGACCTCCCCGACGGCGTCCGGAGAGAGGCTCGCCCGCTCGAGGGCCGCCCGGATGGCGACCTCGCCAAGGCGGGGGGCGGGCAAGGGCGAGAGCGCTCCCTGGAACGCGCCGATCGGCGTCCGGGCGGCTGCGACGATGTACACGGGGACGGGTAGGGTCATGATCTCCTCCAGCGGCGCTGGTGCCGTCTCATTCGATGACGCCGTCCGGTGCGTCTTGCGAATGTGCCTGTTGGTACCTCGGCCGCCCTTCTGCGGCAAGCCGCCCCGGAGCGCTCCCCCGCCGGCGGCGCGCGGCCTCGCGCGGCGCCGGCGCTCGGGCCGCGCGAATCCTCGGGAATTCCGGAAACCGGCGGCGTCGCCGTGGCCGGGCTCATGCAGAGAGCCCGGCATGGTCGAGGCGGTGTGCTCGGAAGCGTCGGGCCGCATCGGCACAGCGCGCCTCACGGCGCTGCTGGCCGAGCTCGACGAGCGGAATGTCGACAACGTGGCGCGCACGGAGAGCTACCTCGAGCTCTACGCGCTCACCCGCGCCCATCCGCCGGATCTGCCCTGGCTGCTCATGGCGCACCTCGTGTCGCGCAACGCGGGCGCCCTGATGACCGAGGTCGCGGCGGCCCTGGATCGGGGCGACGGCGCGATCGCGCCCTCGGCGCTGCGGGAGAGCTTCCTCTTCCTGGAGCGCGCCAATCACCTCATCTTCTTCGACGCCTGGTATCATGTGCTCCACCACCTGCTCGGGCAGAGCGCCGCGCTCCCGCCGGGCCGGTGCTCGCAGTTCATCCGCGGCGCGTGGGCCAGGCACGATGCGGCGCGGGGGGAGGGCCCGCCGCACCCCGCGCTCGAGCGCGCGCTCGTGGGAGATCTCGTGACCAACGAGCAGAACGTCATCGAGCGCCGCGTCGTGCACCACCCGCGGTTCTCGACGGCGCGGGCGCTCCTCGCGCTCGCCGAGGCGCTCGGGCAGGAGACCCCGGTCGTGCTGCCGTGCGCGCAGGCGCCGATCCGGGTCGGCGGCTTCGCGCGGCTCGACCGGCGCATCGACGCCGGGATGCGCATCTACGACGCCATGGCGGACCGCGCCACGCGCGACGCGATGTACGAATGGGCGCGCCGGCACCCTCACGACGGCTCGTGGGCGCCGTGGGGCGGCCCGCCGCGGCCGCGGCTCCGGGACGCGTGGCCCGCGCCGGCCGTGCGGGCGCTCTGGGACGGAATCCACGCTCCGCCCGAGCCGGATCCGGGCTGGCCCTGATCGCCCGCGCCCCGGGGGGCCGGGGCCTCGCCGAATCGCCGCCTCGGGCCGGGGCGCGCGGGCGCGAGGCCCGGGCAGCCCTGTGGTGCGCCGGCGACGCCGCGTGTATCGTGCTCGCCGCGGGGCCGAGGGGGGCAGTCCTCCCTGCGCCCGATCAGACAAGGAGCGAGCGAGCGATGGTGAATGTAGGCGACCTTGCGCCGGATTTCTCTCTCGACAGCGACAGCGGCAAGAAGGTGGGCCTCGCCGATTTCCCGGGCAAGACGGTCGTCCTCTACTTCTATCCGAAGGACGACACGCCCGGCTGCACGCGCGAGGCCCAGGCCTTCTCCGCCGGGCTCGGCGCGTTCGCCGAGGCCGGCGCCGTCGTGCTCGGCGTCTCCCGCGACTCCGTCGATCGCCACCGGAAGTTCAGGGACAAATACGATCTCGAGGTGACGCTCCTCAGCGATCCGGACCTCGTCGCGCACAACGCCTACGGCGCCTACGGCGAGAAGACGATGTACGGCAAGAAGGTGACGGGCACGATCCGGAGCACGTTCATCATCGGTCCCGACCGCAAGGTGAAGCACGTCTTCAGCGGCGTGAAGGTCGACGGGCACGCCGACGCGGTGCTCGCGCTCGTGCGCGGCGGCGACGCGCCCGAGGCGCCGCCCGCGCGCGGCGCAGCGACGAAGAGCGCAGCCGCGAAGAGCGCGGCCAAGGCGCCCGCCAAGCCCGCCAAGAAGGCCGCCGGCAAGGCGCCCTCAAAGGCCGCTGCCAAGCCCCGATAAGGGCCCGCCCGACGGACGCGCCCGGAGACGAAGGCGGAGTCGTGCGCTGAAAATATCAGTGGTCTTGATAGTTTACCGCATTCATGCGGGCTCCGCCCCGTGCAGGCGCGATCGAGACCGGCGGAGTGAGACGTAGCCGGTTGTGCGCCCAGCCGATCGCCTGATTGATGCGGTCGCGATGGCTTCCCGCGCGGCGGCCGCCGGGCTCGCCAAACTGGACGGGTCCCGCGCTTCGTGAAAGAATCTTGCTCCGTTGCTTGCAGACCGATGAAATTACCACGACACCAGGGCTCATCTCTCGATCCGCTTCGCATCAGGTGGAGCGATGAGCGCTGGAGCGAGGGAGCAAGAGAATGATGTTGAAGCATCCGATGCTACGGACTTTCACTTTGCTGAGTTGCCTCGGCGCGATCGCCGCCTGCGGCGGCGATGACCCGCCGCCGCCCCCGCCGAACGAAGGAGGAGGCGGCACGGGCGGCGAGGGGGGCGCCGGCGGCGCCGGCGGCGTGCCGGTCGAGACGTGGGAGCTCGACCGCGACAAGCCGCTGTCGTCGGTCGAGCCGGAGTTCGCGCCGGCGGCGCACCCGCTCGAGCCGAGCGCCGACCTGAGCGACCTCAGGGCCCCGCTCCCGACGAACGCCACCTGGATGAACTTCGTGCTCGGCGCCGGCGATCAGCGGATCAACGCCGCGCCGTACGACCTCAAGGCGCTCGGACAGGGGCTGTCCGTCTCCCGGCCGGACGTCGTGGTGGGGGGCACGTCCGTCACGACGGCGGATGTCTCGCACCTCGGCCTCAGCGCGCGCGAGGCCTTCGCCGGCCACGCCGTCACGTCGCACGATCTGCTCTCGGTCACCGTGGAGTGGGCGGCGCAGGGCGGCACCATGACCGCGCCCATCGTCTACGGGATGCCCTATGTCACGACCACGTACGCCGGGCTCCGTCCCTCCGTGCGCGCCGGCGACGGCGTGGCGATCACCGCGGTGAACGGCGAGTCCACGAGCCCCACCGAGGTCACGGGCGATCGATTCGAGATCTCGCTCAACAACGGCCAGACGTGGGTCCTCTATGCGTTCCCCGAGATCACCCTCGAGTGGGACGCGCTCTCCATGGCCGCAGACGCGCCGTACGACGGCTCGCTCCGCCTCGCGCTCGTGCCGGGGCCGAACGCCGCGGCCGAGCTCGACGAGCACGCCGCCGTCATCCCGGTCGGCGGCGACATCGAGGCGACGGTCACCGAGGACACCGCCTCGGTGCGCTTCGTCTGGAAGACGGAGGGCGAGGGCGATCTCCTGACCATGTCCCTCCCGCACCACCAGGACCGGCTCGAAAAGGCGAAGTTCGCGGACATCGCGTACCCGACCGTGATCGGCCAGATGAAGGGAGTCTCCGGGGCGAGCTGGGAGCTCGTGTACCCGCTCAGCACGATCGGCTGGGACGCGCCGCGCCGCGTCTCGGACGCGTGGGGAGATGCCGTCGCGGACGCGCTGGAGGAGGAGAGGTCGTTCACGCCCGCTCAGGACGTCGCCGGCGTGGACCCCTATTTCGGGGGCAAGCAGATCGCGAAGCTCGCGCGCCTCGCGCAGATCGCCGAGGTGATCGGCAAGGAGGATCTCGCCGAGGAGCTCAGGGCGCGGCTCAAGTCGCAGGTCAACCCGTGGCTCAACGGCGAGAACGAGAATCCCTTCGTCTATGACACGACCTGGGGCGGCATCGTGACGACCAAGGGCCTGGAGAAGGACACCAACGACTTCGGCCAGGGGTATTACAACGATCACCACTTCCACTACGGCTACTTCCTCTATGCCGCGGCCGTCCTGGCGAAGGGCGACCCGGACTGGCGCGACGAGTACGGCGACAAGGTGCTCTGGCTCGTCCGCGACATCGCGAACCCGAGCGTCAAGGATCAGCACTTCACGCCGTTCCGCAGCATGGATTGGTTCAGGGGCCACTCGTGGGCTTCGGGGCTGTTCCCGTTCGCGGACGGCCGTAACCAGGAGTCGACGTCCGAGGCCGTCAACGCCTGGTACAGCATGAAGCTGCTCGGCGAGGCGCTCGACAACGAGGACGTGAAGAACCTCGGCCGGGTGCTCCTCGCCCTGGAGACGGCCTCCGCGCAGACCTACTGGCAGATCACCTCGGACAGCACCGTGTACGACGTGCCCTTCAAGGACAACGGCGCCGTCGGCGTCCTCTGGTCCACGAAGGCCGACTTCTCGACGTGGTTCGGGGAGAACCCGGAGTACGTCTATGGCATCCAGCTGCTCCCGCTCACGCCGATCTCGGAGTCGCTGATCGCGAAGGACTGGGTCAACTACGTGTGGCCGGCGATGGAGGCTGTCTCGCCGGGCCCGGAGGACGCCTGGAACGCCTTCCTCATCGCGGCGCACGCGACCGTCGACAAGGAGGCGGCCTGGGAGGAGGCGCAGGCGCAGACCGCGCTCGACGACGGCCTCAGCCGGACCGCGCTCCTCTACTGGATCGCCACGCGGCCGTGAGCCGCGCCGTCCCTCGGCGGCCGTGAGCCGCGCCGTCCCTCAGCGGCCGTGAGCCGCGCCGTCCCTCGGCGGCCGTGAGCCGCGCCGTCCCTCAGCGGCCGTGAGCCGCGCTCTCCCTCAATCGATCGGCTCGACCCGCACGTCGACCTCGAGGCGCTCCGCGCCGCCCCCCACGAAGATGGTGCCCGAGGTCGGCGTCGCATCCATGTAGTTGCGCCCGACCGCGACGCGGATGTGCTCGGTCTGCGTCAGGACCCCGTTCGTCGGGTCGAAGCCCTTCCACCCGACCTCCGGCAGGTACACCTGCACCCAGGCGTGCGACGCCTCGCTCTGCCGCTGGTTCTCGTGCTTCGGCCCCGTGTAGATGTACCCGCACACGTAGCGCGACGGCACGCCGAGCAGCCGCGTCAGGCAGATGAACAGGTTCGTGAAGTCCTGGCACACGCCGCGGCGGTTCGCGTACACGTCGAACGCCGTCGTGAACACGTTCGTCGCCCCCTGCTTGTACTCGTACTCCTCGAAGATCGACGCGTTCAGGTCGAGCAGCGTGTCGAGCAGGTCATAGTCGTTCCGCTTCACGAACGTCATCGCGTACTCGATGAGCTCCGCGAGCTCGCTCTCCGCCAGCTCGGGCGGCAGGAGGAACGGCTGCAGGATCTGCCGCTGCCACGGCATCCACACGAGCGGGATCGTCGAGCGGGCGTGCAGCGGGCGGAAGCTCAGCGGATCGGTGTCGAGCAGCGCCACCCGCGACCTCGACTCGATGACGAGATCCTTGAACGGCGTGTCGAGCAGCACCCGCCGCGCGCGGTTGCCGAAGACGTCGTCGTAGTCGCGCTGCTGGCCCTCGACCGACAGGTTGATCTCGTTGTGGAGCAGCGTCTGCAGCCGGTCGTGCGCCGGCGTCAGCCGCAGGAGGTGCGTGCTGCGCTCGACCGCGGTCGCGTAGTGGTACGCCGTGCGGTGCACCACCTGGAAGCGGCGGATCGGCGCGTGCGTCGGGCGCCGGACCGGGCGCGACGAGAGCGGCGGCGTGGACGGCGACGGCCGGCGGCGATCGGTGCGCGGGGACGCCGTGGCCCGCAGCGCGCCCTGCCGCAGCACCATGAGGTGGCCCGGAGGGACGCGCGTCCAGGTCGCCGGCTGCGCCCCCGCGTGGACCTTGAGCTCCTCCGACGAGACGATGACGCCCTTGCGGCTCTTGACCCCCCGGCGGGTGAGATCGACCTCGAGGTCCTCGTCTCCGAACGCGAGCCGCTCGTACGGCGGCAGCACCTCCCACAGGAACGCGTCCCCCTCGCGATCCCGATCCGCGTAGACGACCAGGTCGCGGCCGTCGGCCAGGACCGACGTGAGCGGGCCGTGCTCGTTCATCTCGTCGAACCAGTCGCGCAGCACCGCCGGATCGATGTCGCCGATGCTCCGGAGGCTCTCCGACGCCATCCAGCGGAGCAGCTCGCACAGGATGAGCTCCGTGTCCGTCGACCCGACCGGCTGGAAGAGCGACTTCGGATCGACCTCGATCCGGTCGACGAGGCTGCCGCTGTGCGCGAACAGCCAGTCGCGCCCGCCCCAGCTCCGGCTGAACGGCTGCGTGTTCGCGTCGTTGATGCTGCCCCACGTCGCCGTGCGGATGTGCAGCACGAGCAGCGACGACTCGAGGTGCTCCCACGCCTTCACGAGCTCGCTGCGGATGCTCCCCTGCGGCGGCGCCGGCTCCTTGAGCACCGTGGCGCTCGGCTCGCCGCCCGGGTAGTAGCCGATGCCCCAGCCGTCGGGCAGCTTGCCCCCGGGGCGCAGGCACGTGAGATCGAAGGACGGGGCGAGCTCGCCCTCGAACGACATCGCGAGGAGATTCGGCATGGATACGTCGGCGGGTCTTGGCTACTGGCTCGTGGCGGACGGAGTGCTGTCGGGCGGCCCGTAACCGAGCAGCTCGCGACCGATACCGTCGCAGATCGTAGCTGTCTCGTCGACCACATGGGTGAGCTCCGCGTGGACCGCGAGCGGATCGAACGGCTCGCCCGCCCTGTCGGCGACCCACTGGTGCAGGAGGTGCAGCCGCGTGAGGCTCTCGCCCCCGGGCAAGGTCGCGCTCTCCGCCGGGCGGATCTCGCAGAGCCGGGTGAACGCCGCGTGCACGCAGTGCCGGATCGAGCGCGGGAAGCGGGGCTCGAAGAGGAGGAACTGTGCGACCGCCTGCGGGCTCACCTGACCCTGGTGCAGCTTCATGAACGGCTCGAACCCGGAGCAGGCGCGGAGGAGCGAGAGCCAGAGCGCCGTCTCGACCACCCGGTGGCGCCGGGGCACGCCGCCCTGCGCGGCGCTGTTCCTGTCGGAGGTCGGCTGCTCCATGGTGGTCAGGGCGTGGTGGTGGACGTCGAGCGTGCGCGCGGTCTGCCCGACGCGCTCCAGCAGCACGCCGAGCCAGATGAAGTCGAGCGGCGTGTCGTGGAGCATCGTGCTCTGGGTCAGCCCGAGGCAGAGCTGCGTGAGCTGCCGTACGCGCCGGTAGAAGGCGTAGCGGCTCGACCTGAACTCCTCGAGCGCCTGCTCGCTGTTCATCCAGAGGTGGAGCTCGTTGGCGGTCTCCCACGCCTCGAGGCTGACGACCTCGCGGATCGATCGCGCGTTGAAGCGCGCCGCGGAGCTCGAGCTCCGGAGGCTCGTGGGGTTGTCGTCGTCGACGCTCATGTAGCGCTGCACGAGCTCGCCGTCGGCGGCGGCGTCCTCGCCGTGCACGGCGGCGAAGTGCGCCTTCTGGCCGGCCACGATGATGACCGGCAGCCAGCACTGCTGCGGCGAGAGCTCGGCGTCGAGCGCGAGGTGCTGCGTGACGGCGAGGATCCGGGCCACGCTCTCGGTCCGCTCGAGGTAGCGGCCGAACCAGAAACAGTGATCGGCGACGCGGGAGATCACGGGGCCTCCGGGGGTTCGGACGGGGGCGGGGAGGACGGCGGGGGCGGCGAGGACTTGGGCGCGTCGTTGCTCGCGGCCTCGGGCGCCGGGCTCGCGGAGCTCACCGAGGGGGCCCGCTGCCCGCCGTCCCCGGGGCCCTTCAGGACCCACGTGTCCTTCGAGCCCCCGCCCTGGCTGGAGTTGACGACGTACGAGCCGGCGACGAGCGCGACGCGCGTGAGCCCGCCGGGCAGCACCCACGGGCCGTCGCGGCCCGTCAGCACGTAGGGGCGGAGGTCGAGCCGGCGCGGGACCGCGACCCTCCCGGCCGGGTCCCAGGTGGGGCCGGTCGACAGCTCGATCCGGTGCTGCGCGATGTAGCGGCGCGGCGTCGCCTCGATGCGCGCGCGGAACTCCTCCCGCTGCGCGGCGGTCGACTGCGGCCCCATGAGCATGCCGTAGCCGCCGGCCTCGTCGACCGCCTTGACCACCAGCTCGTGGAGGTGCTCGAGCACGTAGCGGCGATCGTCGTCGCGCATGCACAGGTAGGTGGGGACCTGCTCGAGGATCGGCTCCTCGCCGAGGTAGTAGCGGATCATCTCGGGCACGAAGGGGTACACGGCCTTGTCGTCGGCCACCCCGTTGCCCGGCGCGTTCGCGAGCGCGACGTTGCCGGCGGCGTAGGCGCGCATCAGGCCGCGCACGCCGAGCAGGCTGTCGGGACGGAACGCCTCGGGGTCGAGGAACGCCTCGTCGATGCGGCGGTAGATGACGTGGACCCGGCGCGGGCCGCGCGTCGTCCGGACGAAGACCTGGTCCTGATCGACGAAGAGATCGGGGGCCTGCACGAGCTCGAGCCCCATCGTGCGGGCGAGGAAGCTGTGCTCGAAATACGCGGAGTTGTACGGCCCCGGCGTGAGCACGACCGCGCTCGTGCCGCTCGGGCTCACGGGCGACACCGAGCGCAGCGTCTCGGCGAGCCGGGCCGGGTAGTGGTCGACCCGCTGGACGCGCGCCTTGTCGAGCAGGTGCGGCAGCACGCGCTTGCTGATGAGCCGGTTCTCCAGGACGTAGGACACGCCGGACGGTGTGCGGAGGTTGTCCTCGAGGACGCGGAAGGTGCCGTCCGGATCGCGGATGATGTCGACGCCCGCGATGTGGATGCGCACCCCGCCGGGGGGCCGCAGGCCGTGGACCTGCTTCAGGTATTGCCCCGAGCCGAGCACGAGGTCCCGGGGGACGCGCTCCTCCTTCAGGATGCGCTGGTCCCCGTAGATGTCGTCGAGGAACAGGCCGAGCGCGCGGACCCGCTGCTCGAGGCCGCGCTCCATGTGGGCCCAGTCGGCCGCGGAGAGCATCCGGGGGATGAGGCAGAGCGGGAAGATCTTCTCCGCGCCGCGCTGGTCCGCGTAGACCGAGAAGGTGACGCCCTGGTTGAGCAGGGCGAGCTCCGCGAGCTGCTGCGCGCGCGCGAACTCGTTCGGCGCGAACGCGCCGAGGAGCGTGGCAGTGCGCAGGAACTCGGGTCGAGGGGCGCCGTCTGGACCAAACAGCTCGTCGTAGGCGCCGGGGAGGGGAGCGTAGCCGGCGAAGAGGCCGGCACCCGGGGTCTCTAACAACACTGGGGTGAAGCTACCGCTTTAGGGCCCCCGAGGTCCATGGGCCATTTGCGGTTTCGATTCGGCGAGCGCGCGCCGATGAGCGGCGGATGCTACTCGGCGCCGAGGATTTGACGCTCTCGGCAATGCGTGAGCTCGTCGACCGCGGCCAGGAAGGCGTCGTAGTCGATCGGCTTGGGGAGCACGCGAGCGACACCGAGGCTCGTCGCGTCATGTTTTGAAGACGCGGATGAAACAATGACTGGTATACGGGCCGTCTTCTCGTTGTGCCGGAGCGCCGTGAGCAGGCCCCAGCCGTCCATCACCGGCATCATGATGTCGACGACGAGCAGGTCCGGCGGCGCGATCTGGTCGAGCAGGGCCAGCGCCTCCTCGCCGTTCGATGCGCAGCGCACCTCGTACCCGCCCTCGCTCTCCAGGATCATGCTCACGACCTCCTGGATGCTGGGCTCATCGTCGACGACAACCACGAGCTTGGCGCGGCTGTTCGGCGCGCTCGAGCGTGTTCGTGCCTCTGCGTTGCGCCGCACCGTCCGACCTCCGACAGTATCGACCAGCATGCCCCATCTCCCCTGCGCGCTCTCCGGATCGAATTCCAGGGATGAACCAGAGTATCCCCCACGCACCTCGTTCCGTCGCTGCGTGGAATCCAAGATTGGTACCTCAGGAGACTCCCGAAACGGGCGGAGGCCCCGCGCGTGGGCATTGCGCCCGAGACCGCGCTCGGCGGCGCGGCGCGACCAGGACATCCGCGCGCGCGCATTCGTGTAGCCCGGGCGTTCGCGGCCGGACGCGCCTGCGCCGAAAAGTTGCCTTTTTCCGGGGAGCGAGCCCCGCGCGACGCACGCGGTCAGCGCCCGCGACGCACGCGGTCAGCGCCCGCGACGCACGCGGTCAGCGCCCGCGACGCACGCGGCCGGCGTTCGCGACGCACGCGGTCAGCGCCCGCGACGCGCGCGCGCGCCGGGGGAGCGCCGCCCCGCGCGGCTCCTACGGCGCCGTACCCACCTGCGCCGTGGCGTCGTGGTAGGCGCGCGTGATGTCGGACTCGTCCAGGATGCCGACGATCTTGCCCTCGGTGTCGGTGACCAGGAGCTCGCGCACGCGGAGCTCCAGCAGCACCTGGAGCGCGCGGTGCAGGTCCTCGGTCTCGCCGACCGAGGCGGGGCTCGCCATCATGTCGTGCGCGATCGCGAGCCCCGACAGCTCGGGGCTCATCGCCGTGGCGCGGAGGATCTCGGCGTCGATGGTGCCGATGACCTTGCCGTCCTCGGACAGCACCGGGAAGGTGTCCTGCCACTCGCACGCCGCGATGCGCTCGACCACGACCGGCGCGGGCGTCCGCGCCTCGAACGACACGAACGGGCGGCTGCGGATGACGATGTCGGCGACGCGCATGCTGCGGAGCACGTCGACGATGAGCTCGTCGCGGTGCGCCGGGGACTCGCGCTTCGTCGCGACCTGCGCGCGGTAGAGGGTGCTGTGCCGGAGCGCCACGAAGGCGATGCCCTCGCACAGCATCAGCGGCACGAGCAGGTCGTAGCTGCCGGCGAGCTCGCAGACCATGACCAGCGAGGCGATCGGCACGTGCGCGATGCCGCCGTAGAACGTGCCCATCCCGACGAGCGCGAACGCGCCCGGGTCGATGCGCGGGTCGCCGAGGAGGAGCTCCGCCGCGCGCCCGAAGGCGCCGCCGGTGAGCGCGCCGATCACGAGCGACGGGCCGAAGTCGCCCGCGCTGCCGCCCGAGCCCACGGTGAACGCGGTCGCGACGATCTTCGTGGCGAGGATCACGAGCAGGAGCTGCACCGCCGTCCACCCGCTCGGCATCCACGAGGCCCCCGTGATCGCGACCTGGGCCGCCCCGTACCCCGCGCCCAGCATCCCGAACCCCTGCCCCGGCCGGTCGAAGCGCGGCCCGAGGAGCATGAGCAGCGGGGTCACGAGCGCGCCGAGCGCGAGCCCGCCGAGCGCGGGCTTCGCCCAGATCGGCAGCTGGACCCGGTGCATCGTGTGCTCCACGGCGTGCAGCGTCCGGAGGAACACCGTGGCCACGAGCGAGACGACGAGCGCGAGGGCGGCGTAGAGGGGGAGGTGGCCCGGGATGAACGGGTAGCGGGGCGCGTGCGCGAAGAGGGTCGACTCGCCGAAGAAGTAGATGAAGACCGAGTAGGAGACGACGCTCGCGAGGATGGACGGCACGAGCGCGTCGGCCTCGAAGTCGTCGCGGTGCAGCACCTCGACGGCGAGGAGCGCGGCCCCGAGCGGCGTCCGGAACACGGCCGACATGCCGGCGGCCGCGCCCGCGATGAGCAGGATCCGCCGCTCGCGCGCGCCGACCCGGAGGGCGCGCCCGATGATCGAGCCGATGGCGCCGCCGATCTGCATGGTCGGCCCCTCGCGCCCGCCGGCGCCGCCGCAGCCGAGCGTGAAGATCGAGGCGAGCGCCTTCACCAGCGGGACGCGGCGGCGCATCTTGCCGCCCAGCCGGTGGAACGCGTTGATGAACGCGTCGCCGCCGCCGCCGCGGGTCTCGGGCGCGAGCTTCGCCGTGAGCAGCCCGCCGACGAGGGCGCCGAGGGCCGGCAGGACGCAGACGAGCCACGGCCGGAACGGCCCGGTGTGCGCGCCGGTGAGCACCGCCTCGCCCTTCGCGCGGAGCGGCCTGTAGCCGGTGATGGCGACGAGGAGCTCATGCTCGGCGAGCTCGAGGGCGGCGAAGAACAGCGAGCCGGCGATGCCGGCCGTCACGCCGACGAGGATCGCGTGGAGCAGCACCCGACCGACGAGCTGGAACGCGATCAGCCCCTGCGCTCTCGGGATCGGCGTGCGCACCGCCGCTCCCATGCGGCTCGGGCGTGAAGGGTGGTCCTCGGGGGATGACATCATGACCTCGGGGTCCAGCGCCCCCCCGCCGATGGGCCTGGCAGGAGCGGTAGCTTCCCTGATCTGCCCGCGGGTTGCCGCCTGAAATTGCCGCCGGGGGCGACTTCTCCGGCCGGGACGCCACGGCGTCGGCTTCCGCTCGGCGCTCTCCGGCTCCATAGCGTGGAAGGAAGCCTGAGCGTGGAAGGAAGCCTGCGCGGGCGCGGTCTCCGGACCCGTCCCAGCGCGGACGAGGTGGAGTCATGACGACCGATCGGATCACCGTCGAGTACGGCACCCTCATCACCGGAGACGAGAGCGTCGCGATGGGCGACGCGGCGGTCCAGACGACGGACGAGAGCGTCCGCACGACGGCCGAGACCGTGGTCACGCCCGTGGTGGCGCTGGACCTGGCGGCCGAGATCCTGACCTGCGCCCTGGGGCCGCTGATCGACGCCGACTACGTGCAGGGCAAGACGCAGTTCCGGGACGTGCTCTGCGACCGCATCGACATCTCGCAGCTCGAGGCGGAGGAGCTGGTCGACGACATGGAGCGGTCCGGGCGGATCCGCTTCATCGGCGCGGAGGAGGGCCGGGGGTGGCACGTGCAGCAAAGGGTTGGTGCGCGCTGAGCGCCGGGGCGCCGCGCCCGGGGGAGGCCGCGCGCGCCGTGGTGCCCGATGAAACAATTCCCTTGCCGGCGTAGTCAAGACATGGCCTACGTTGAGGCGCGTATGGAGGACGGTACGAAGCCGCGCAAGGCCGTGGTCCCGAGCGCTCCGCCCATTCCTCTCGTGATCGTCGCCGGCTGTCCTGCCGAGTTCGTCGCCGCCTGCCGCGAGGCGGGGGCGCGGCTCGGGGTGGCGGTGCGCGAGTGCGATCTGCGCTCGCTCCGGCCGACGATCGCGGCCTCGCAGCCCTACGCGGTGATCGTGACGGAGGAGCTGTACCGGTTCGAGCCGGCGTCGTTCGATTCGGTCATCCGCCAGGCGCCGGCCTCGCTGGTGCGCGTCGACGCGCGGGAGGCGCACGACGCTCCGATGCGGCGGCTGCTCATCGACGCCATCTTCGAGTCGGCGGCGACCGAGCCGGGCAGCGGGATCCGATCGGTCCTCACCTGAAGCGGCGGGCCGCGGCGGCCGGTCGGCGAGGAACGAGGGAGAGAGACGCCGAGACGGAGAAGGCGCCAGGCGAGGAAAGGAGAGATAGAGAAGATCTCTCCTCTCGCCCTTACCGGTTCAGTGACTCCGGCGCACCCGCCGCCGCGGGCCGCCGTCGCGCGCGGCGGGGCCGTCAGGGCCGGCGCTTCATGCCGGGGAGGGTGGCCTTCTCGGTCGGCGGCTCGAGGTACTCGATCTGCTCGGCCGACATGATGCCGTACTTCGGATTGGCCGCGGCGCCGCCGGTCGACTTCGTGAACGTCACGCCGTAGGTGCCGGTGACCTTCACCTTCGCGCCGACGGCCGGGATCGGGTTCGGCAGGTCCTGGCCCCAGAACTCGTCGGTGAGCTTCGCCTCGTTCTCCTTGCCGCGCGGCGCCCGGTCGATCGCCTCGATCAAGCTGTAGATCTGCGCGAAGTTCGAGGCCCAGCCCATCACCTCGATCACGTCCTTCGTCTCGCCCTTCTCGTCGGCGATGGCGAAGCTCGGGACCGGCGCCTTGCAGTCCGGCGGGTCGGCCTTGCCCGTCTTGTGGACGGCGCAGGCCGGGGCGTCGGCGAGGTTCGTCTTGACGATGTAGCCGATGATCGAGAGCTTCTTGCCGTTCACGTCCTCGAAGTGGACGCGGCTCCGGAGGTCATGCGTGACGCCCCACACGGTGTAGGCGTCGCCCTGCTTCTTGTTCTTCGCGGGGAGCGTCGGCACCGCGGGCAGGTTCGGCTTCCGGCCGCTGAACGCGGGCTTGGCCTGGTAGGGCTGCTCGTCCGTTCCGCACCCTGAAGTGCCCGCGACGAGGAGGATGGCGGCGGCGAGGGTTCGACCGAATCGGGCGTTCATGGCATCTCCAAGGTCAACGTGACGGGCGCCTCCGGCAGGAAAGATCCAGCGCTGGAGTAGCCCCCGGACGGCGGTGCGCCGCGCGCCGATCAGGCGCCTCTCGCGTGCGCGCGCGGCGGCGGAAACGGCTAACACGGCCGCGCGTGGATCGTAAAGAGAAACGGAAACGTCCCCCTCTCTTCATCGGGCGGGCAAGCGGCGGCGCGTCGCGGCGGAGGGCGGCGCGACCCGGCGGGGGCCGCCGATCGCCGGCCGGACGAGGGAGCGCGAGTCCGCCCGCGCGCCGCGCGCGGGCCGGCTGCGGCGCGGGCCGGCGGGCGCGCGGCGCACCGCCGCCGGCTCGCTCGTTACGCATGCCGGGTCGCGCGTTACGCGGGCCGCTGCGGCGTTCTCCGGGTCCTCGGGTGGCCTCGAAACCGCGGAGGGCGCGTTTCCGCTCTTCGCGCTGGCAACATCGATCGAGTACCCTCTCCGTCCCATGCGCGAGACGACCCTGCGCGCCGCTTTCGAAGCGTCGAAGGTTTTGGTGATGATCCTCGCCGGCGGCGAAGGCCGCCGGCTCGGCCCGCTGACGCACGACCGGGCGAAGCCGGCCGTGCCGTTCGGCGGCCGCTACCGGATCATCGACATCGTCCTCTCGAACTTCGTCAACTCCGGCCTGCACCGAATCAAGATCCTCACGCAGTACAAGAGCGCGTCGCTAGACGAGCACATCGCCCGAGCTTGGCGCCTGTCGCCGATGCTCGACAGCTTCATCGAGACCGTCCCGGCGCAGCAGCGCACGGGCAAGAGCTGGTTCAAGGGGTCGGCCGACGCCGTCTACCAGACCCAGCACGTCATCACCGACGAGTCGCCCGAGCACCTCTGCATCTTCGGCGGCGACCACGTGTACAAGATGGACGTGCGCCAGATGCTGCACGATCACCTCGCGCGCGGCGCCGACGTGACCGTGGCCGCCATCCCGGTGCCGAAGGACGAGGCCCGCGCCTTCGGCGTCATCGAGTGCGACGAGGCGGGGCGCATCATCGCCTTCCACGAGAAGGTGCAGGATCCGCCGAGCATGCCGGGCAGGCCGGGCATGTGCCTCGCGTCGATGGGCAACTACATCTTCAAGACGCCGGCGCTGCTCGACGTCCTCGAGCAGGACGCGGCGACCGAGGACAGCGCGCACGACTTCGGGCGCGACATCATCCCGCGGATGGTGAAGAGCGGCAGCCGCGTCTACGTGTACGATTTCCACGAGAACCGCGTCCCCGGCGAGGACGAGGGCGCGGGGTACTGGCGCGACATCGGGACGATCGACGCGTACTGGGCGGCGCAGATGGATCTCGTGAGCATCCAGCCGGCGTTCAACTTCTACAACCCGCGCTGGCCGATCCGGACGGGCATCAGCCACGACCCGCCCGCCAAGTTCGTCTTCCGCGACGAGGCGAACGCGCGCGTCGGCATCGCGACGGACAGCCTGGTCTCGCTCGGGTGCATCATCTCCGGCGGCCGGATCCACCGGAGCGTGCTCTCGAACCGGGTCCGCGTGAACTCCTTCAGCCACATCGAGGAGTGCGTGCTGTTCGAGGACGTCAAGATCGGGCGCCACGTCAAGCTGCGCCGCTGCATCATCGACAAGGACGTCGAGATCCCCGCCGGCGCCGAGATCGGCTTCAACCTCGAGGAGGACCGCAAGAAGTGGTTCGTCAGCGAGGGCGGGATCGTCGTCATCCCGAAGCGCGCGAAGATCGACTCCCCGTAACGTTCCTGACCGAGGCCCCCGGCGCGCCACGCCCGCGCCGGGAGCCCGCCGCCGCCGGGCTCGCCCGCTCGGAGCAGCGGCCGGTGAGCACGGTTAAGTATCCGAAATTCAAGGAAAATTGACGTTCGTTGCGCCCGGCCTCGGCGGGCGCCGACCCGGGGCGGGGGCGGTGCGGCCCTGCTGGGCTCGGGGGCTCCCGGGGCCTCTGGGCCCCCTGGACCGGGCGTCCCTGCTACGTTGGGTGTGCGATGCCGCGCACGATCATCATCGGTGACGTCCACGGCTGCCGGGATGAGCTGGCGCGGCTGATCGAGCACGTCGGCTACGCGTCGGGCGATCGGGTGGTCATGGTCGGCGACCTGATCGTGCGCGGCCCGGATCCGTGCGGAACGCTCGATCTGCTCCGGGAGATCGGCGCGATCTCGGTGCGGGGCAACCATGAGGATCGGCTGCTCCGCTGGCGCGCCGGGCGCAGCGATCCGCGCGGGGAGCCGCTGGGGGAGCTCTCGAAGGAGACCGCGCAGCAGCTGCGCAAGCGCGACTGGGCCTGGCTCGAGACGCTGCCGTACTGGCTGGATCTGCCGGAGCACGGGCTCCGCGTGGTCCATGCGGGCCTGATCCCCGGGCTGCCGATCGAGCGACAGGATCCGCACACGTTGATGTACGTGCGCTGTCTCGGCCGCTACGGCGAGCCGGTCGAGCGCCGCGGGGGCAAGACGCTGTGGGGGCAGACCTACCAGGGCCCGCCGCACGTGGTGTTCGGCCACAACGCGCGCAGCGAGCCGCAGATGCACGCGTGGGCGACCGGGATCGACACGGGCGCCGTCTACGGGGGGCGCCTCACCGCGATGGTGCTCCACGAGGGCGAGCGCGTCCCGCCGCCGGCGGCGCGCGGCGAGGTGCTCGTCTCGGTCCCCGCGCGCCGCCGCTATGTAGGGCGGTAGAAATGCTCCGCGTCCTCCAGCGGTTCCGCGCGATCGGCGGCCCCGTCGCGCGGAATTTTCGTTAGGCTCCCGGCCGCGCCGCCGCCGCTCTCCAGGCCGGCGGGCCGCCACGGAGCAAGCCAGGTGGAGCCTCGATACCCGTTCGTTGCAGTCGATGTCCCCGAGCCGGAGGCCGACGAGATCTCCGCCGCGCTCTTCGAGCTGGGCGCCACCGGCGTGGAGCAGCGCGACGAGCAGACGCTCGTGCGCGGCGCGCGCTCGGGCCAGGTGACGCTCGTCGCGAGCTTCGAGGATCACGGCGAGGCCGAGGCGGCGATCGCGGCGCTCGGCGAGCTCTCGCCGCCGCTCGCGGCGCGGCTCGAGGAGGTGGTGGGCGACGCGTGGCGCGACGCGTGGAAGGAGCACTTCGCGCCGTTCGCGCTGACGCCCACGATCACGGTCGTGCCGCCGTGGGTGGAGCGCGCGCCGCAGCGCGAGGGCGAGCGGCTGCTGCTGCTCGAGCCGGGGAGGGCGTTCGGCACGGGCCTGCACGCGACGACGGCGCTCGTGGCGGAGCTGCTCGACGAGCGCGCGGCCGAGCTCCGCGGGCGCGAGATCCTCGACGTGGGCACGGGCAGCGGCATCCTCGCGCTTGTCGCGCTGCTGCTCGGGGCGGAGCGGGCGGTCGCGATCGACAACGACGAGGACGTGATCGAGGTGGTCCTCGAGAACGCGGCGCGCAACGGCCTCGAGGGCCGCATCGCGGCGAGCGCCGGGGTGGTCGAGGAGGTGACGCGGCGGTTCCCGTGGGTGGTCGCGAACATCGAGGCGCGGGTGCTCCGGCCGATGGCGCCCGAGCTCGCGCGCGTGCTGGCGCCGGGCGGCTGGCTGATCCTGTCGGGGATCCTCGAGAGCGAGCGCGACGATCTCGTGGCGCGGTACACGTCGCTGCCGCTCGAGCACGTCGCGACGCGGCCCGATCCGGCGTCGCCGCGGGGCGATCGCGCGGCGGGGCGGGGCGACGCGGGGGGCGAGGGCTGGGTGGCGCTCCTGTTCCGCGCGCCGGGCGGCGCGGCGTCCGCGCCGGGATGAGCGGCCAGGGGCTCCTGCGGGTGCCGCTCGGGTCGATCGCGGCGGGCGTGATCGCGCTGCCGCCGGAGGCGGCGAGCTACGTCGTGCGGGTGCACCGCCTGCGCGAGGGGGATCGGTTCGTCGTGTTCGATCCGGAGCTCGGGGTGGAGGCGGACGCCACGCTCGAGTCGATCGGCCGCCGCGGCGCGGAGGCGCGCATCGACGCGCCCCGCCCGGCCGCGCTGCGGCCCGGCCGGCGGGTGACGTGGATCCAGGCGGTCGGCAAGGGCGACAAGATGGACGCGGTGGTGCGCGACGCGACCGAGCTCGGGGCGACGCGGATCATCCCGGCGATCTCGGCGCGCAGCGTGGCGCGGCCGAGCGAGGACAGGAGCCAGCGCTGGCGCCGGATCGCGGTCGAGGCGGCGCGCCAGTGCGGCCGCGGGGACGCGCCGCGGGTGGACGCGCCGATGAGCCTCGCGGCGGCGCTGGCGGCGGCGGGGGCGGCGCGGCCCGGCGAGGGCGGCGCGCTGGGGATGTGCCTGGATCCGTACGCGGAGACGCCGCTCGGGGCGCGGCTCGCCGCGCTCTCGCCGGGCGTGGAGGCGGCGTTCGCGGTCGGCCCGGAGGGCGGGTTCACGCCGGAGGAGCTCGGCGTGTGCGCGGCGCTCGGGTTCGAGCGGGTGCGCCTCGGCGCGCTGACGCTGCGCACCGAGACGGTGTGCGCGGCGGCGCTCGGGGCGCTGATCGCGGTGAGCGACGCGCGCGGGGGGTGATGGGCCGGCCTGCAGGGAGCGGCGCGACGGCCGGCCTCGGGCTGCGCGCGACGGGGCCGGGCGCCGGGAGCGGTGCGCGGTGGATCGCGGGGCTGTTCGCCGCGCTCGCGGTCGTCCCCTGCGCGTGCAACGGCGCGGCGGACGCGCCGAGGAGCGGGCGCGCGCTGCCGCACGACGGGCGCGCGCTGTCGCACGACGGGCGCGCGCTGCCGCACGACGGCGCCGCGCTCGTCCCCGCGGAGGCCGGCGCGGCGCCGCCGCCGATCCCGGCGCCGCCGCCGGTCCCGGCGGTCGACGCGGCCGCGAGCGCGCGGCCCGAGCAGGCGCCGTGGCCCCGGGCGCGCCCGCCGCGCGTCGAGACGGACTGGTGCATCGACGGCATCGACGCGCTCGACGAGGAGACCTGCTACGTGCTGCCCGACGCGCCGACGCGCGCGCTGCTCATCTACCTGCACGGGATCGTCCCGCCGGGGAAGGAGAGCCAGCAGAAGACCAACTTCGAGACGGTCGTGTCGCGCGCGTCCCGGCGCGCGGGCGTCGCGGCCCTGATGCCGCGCGGCAAGGTCGGCCTCGCGCCGAAGGGCTACGCGAGCTGGTGGGGCTGGCCGACGGGCGGGCCGGCGTACGAGAAGCACGCCGCCGCGTTCGTCGCGGCGTTCGCGGAGAAGCGGCGCAAGCTCGAGGAGATCGCCGGCGTCGCGTTCTCGCGGGTGTACGTCGCCGGCTCGTCGTCGGGCGCGTTCTTCGCCGCGGCGCTCGCGCTGCGCGGGGGCATCGACGCCGACGGCTTCGGCGCGATGTCCGGCGGCGGAGGCCAGGCGACGCCCGAGCTCGCGACGCTCGCGCCGAGGCCGTTCTACATCGGCTTCGGTTCTCACGATTCGGTGGGCCGCTCGGCGCGCGCCCTCGCCGGCGTCCTGCGCGGCGCGGGCTGGCCCGTGCGCGTCGCCGAGCACCCGGTCGGCCACGGCGCCAAGGAGGTCTACCTGGACGAGGCGTTCGCCTTCTGGCGCGAGCACGACGCGCGGTAGGCGAGCGTCAGGGCGAGGAGACGCTCGGCGGGCTTGCAGCCCCGACTTCTCCAGGCGGAGATCGGGCCGCCCGGGGCCGCTACGTGGCCGAGGAGCAGCGCCGCGACCGCTGCGGCGCGCGCTAGGATCGTGATGCTCGCCGCACGGCTGGCTCGCTGTGGGCTGGTCTGGCCCTCGCATCAGCTCCGGACGGAGGTGGAACATGTGCAGGACCACGACATCGGCTGGGCTGCTCGCTTGCGGGGCGATGCTCACCGGCTGCACAGTCGAGACGACGCCCGGCCACGGCGAAACGGAGGAGCCCGAAACGGAGGAGATGGGGGGCGTTCTGCAAACCTTCGGTGTGCAGTTGCCCAGCGATACGACGGAAGAGAACGTCATTCCTCGGGTCGTCGCCGCTGGTCGTGAGGAGATCGCCGAAGCCTGCGAGCGCACTTCTAGTGTGTCGGTACGCGTATTTAACCCGCTCGCGCTGGGCGTTTATGCGGATATCCCTTGCTCGACCATTCTGGACGACGCCGGGGAGGTGGGCGGCGTTCGGATGAATCACCAGAACGACGGCAGAGTCGGGGAGACTCAACAAAAGCTTACCCCGCTCGGCGTAGGTTGTGCTGCTTTCATCGGTGCGGCTGGCCTGGTAGCGCAGTTTGGCGTGTGCCCCCGCGCAAGGACGGGACGTGACAAGCGGCGCTGTGACTACTGGACCGGTGGAGGCTTCTTCGGCCTGACCGTGGCGTGCGCATTCCTCTAAGCGGATCAGCCAAGGAACGAGGCGATGGATCCAATTCTGAGGGCCACAGGTATCGTAATCTCTGGTGTGTGGATCTTTTTTACTACAATGAATTACGAAAGCGTAATGAATGAGCCGCACAGCAACCCATGGTTGCGCGGGTTAGTCGTCCTCGGACTGTTCGTCGCTCCTTTCATTTTCGCCCGATGTTGGATGGCCGAAGGCAGGGCGCGGGAGCGAGCTGACCAGCAGAGGCGGCGCGATTCCAGCAAATAGGCGTCGTCGCGTATCGAGCGCGCCGCCTCCGCGCAGCCGAGGGGGGCGGCGGGAGCAGTGAGCGGCGCTCTTGTCATCGGAGCGCCCGTTGACGCGGCACGGCCGAGGTTGGGTGTGGCACCCAAGACTCGGCAAGCCAGGCTGCGTGCCTGTCACTCGCAAGGATCGCAGTCGGGCCCCCCGCAGTCCCAGCCTTGCTCGGGCCCGTTCGCGATGCCGTCGCCGCACCTCGGCGCCTGGCACACGCCGGTCAGGCAGATGGAGCTCCAGCAGTCGGCGCCGGATTGACAGCTGTCCCCGTCGTCGCACAGAGCTTCGCAGGCGACCATGCCGCAGTCGACATCGGTTTCCTCCCCGTTCTTGACGCCGTCATCGCAGCGCGCCTCGGAACACGTCTTGCCACGCCCACAGACGCCTTCGGCGCAATCCGCTCCGGAGCTGCACCGGTTTCCGGCGGGGCACGGATCGCAAGCGCCCCCGCAATCGGTGTCCGTCTCCCCACGATCCGTGTCCACAGCACCGTTGACGCACCACGGCGAGACGCACTTGCCGCCGGGCGAGCACGCTAGCGTGGTGTTCTCGCAGTCGGCCGTCGTGATGCACTCGATCTTGCGGAAGAATCCATCGCAGAACCCGATCCCGTCGGGCGAAGGGCCTCTCGACGCGGCAGGGAAGGACGGTACATCGTCTTGGCACGAGTCCACGGTGCACGGATTGCCGTCGTCGGGCAGATCCGATGGATCCGGCGTCTGGGAGTGCGAGCCGTCGGCGAGGCAAATGTGCCTTATACAGTCACCCGGCGGGTCGGTCGTGAGCTTGTTGGTGAGCACGAATCCACAGATGCCATCTTGGCATGCTGTTTTCTTGCAGTAATTGTAACGATATGCAACGCAGCACTCCGCGGTGCTGCTGCATGCCTCTCCTTGCTCGCGGCACTCCTCTGCTGGTGGCGGGTCGTAGGGGGCGCCCGAAGAGCACGTGAACGCGCTGCCGACGACGGCAACGGCCAGGATCGCGGCACAGATCTCTCTCATGGCGTCACCTTGCTCGCTACGGGTCTTGTTCTGTGTCGGTCCCGCAGGGGCAGGAGCCGCCGCAGTCGACCGCGTTTTCATCGCCGTTCATCACTCCATCATCGCACGATGGGGTGGCGCACGTACCCAACGAGCACACATCGCTGGTGCAGTCGTTGTGTTGTGCACACCCTTGCCCGGCCGTGCAGCGATCGCACGAAGCTCCGCCACAATCGACGCCGGTCTCGGAGCCGTTCTGTACCTGGTCCCGGCACGTCGCACGGGCGCACATGCCATCGCTGCACACGTGCTCCTTGCAGTCGGCGTCCGTGGCACACGGCAGGCCGGCCGGACACGGGTCACACTCTCCGCCGCAGTCTTGTGCGGTTTCTCCAAACAGGGACTCGAAGATTCCATTTTCGCACCACGTCGGAACGCACGCTCCTGATTTTGAGCATGTCAACGCCGGATTTCGGCAGTCTTCCGGCCGCAGGCACGCGACCCAGTGCCCCTGGCCGTCGCAGTAGCCCGAGCTCGATGGGGATGGGCCTCTCTCGACGGGCGTGGTACGCGTCGTCTTCTTGGCCTTGTTGCAGGAGTCGACCGTACACTCGTTGCCATCGTTGAACGCGTCGGCCAGCGTGACCTCCTTGTAGATCTTGCCCAGCGGACCGCACTTGAGCACGATGCAATCCCCTCGCGGCTGGTGCTCGGGTTCGGGCACGAGATCGAGACCGCAGACGCCGTCGGTGCACGTCGCGACGCCGCACCTGGTATCGACAGGCTTGGGGCAGTCCTCCGGCGTGTCGCACGTCATCAGGTCCCCAGGCGTCGCCCCCGCATCCTGCGCCTCGGCGCACTCGCTCGCGGGGCGGCACTCCCGCCCGCACGGCTCCTCATCGTGGAGGCAGCAGACCCTGTCCCCCGGCGTTGGGCACAAGCAGGCTCCACGGATGCAGTCGAGGCCGAGGTGCGTCGCGCAGTCGTACCGCGCGTCGCAGGGGCGCCCCTCGAGGTCATCCACGCTCACGGACGTCTCACCGGCGCACGCGATCCACACGGCCGCGCCCACGACGAGCACCCCACCCGCTCCGAGCCTCCTCGACATGGGGCGGCAGATTACCAGACAACCGGAGAAGCGATCTCCCGGAACCGCTCAGCTCCGATCGATACGGCGGCACAGTGCGCATTGCGGATAGCGCCCACGAATTCTCATCGCAGCGCCCGCTCTCGGAAGAAATCGCTGCTCCGGCGCTGCTACCAGGACGTGGCGAGTTGCACGCCGGCGCCCCCGGTCGTGACGCGAACCGGGCCGGCCGGCAGGAGCAGGTAGGCGGCCGCCGCGCCCGCGGCGCTCAGGCCGGCTCCCACGAACGCGCCGGCCGAGAGCGCCGTCCATGTCTTCGCGCGCCCGTCGGCATCGGTGAACTGGCCGCATGCGGCGCCGCCGGGGCAGCCGCTCACGCTGTCGGCCTGCACCCGCGCGAGCGCCGCTTCGCGCTCCTCGGCCGCGCCGCCGGCGACGCCGGCCGCGATCCCCCCGAAGACGCCCAGCGCGGCCGAGGTGGCGGCCAGCCCTCCCACGGCCAGCCATCGACGCCTGGGACCCGCCCCGGCTGGCGGCGGCGCGGCGGATGGCGCCTCCGGTGCCCTACGGAGGCCGCGGGCGCCATCGAGCTGCGCCTTGGCGGGCGATGCGGGCAACACCAGCCGCACCGTGTGCTCGCCGCCCGCGGTCGCGGAGACGAGCTCCTCCGTCCGTGCGCCGCCGAGCTGCGCGCTCACCCGATGCTGTCCAGGCCACACGAACACCGGAACCTTGAGCGGCGACAGGCCGACCCGCCGGCCGTCCACCAGGACCTCGGCGCCCGGATCGCTCACGTTGATCTGCAGCGCGCCCACGTGCTCGCGCGCCGCCTGGAGGTCCACGCGCGCCTGCGCGTGTTTCTGCCGATCCTGCTCGGTCCAGGGCACCGGGCCTCTCGGCGCTTCCGGCGACCCGACCAGGTCGAGCCAGAGCGTCAGGTACTCGGCCGCCGTCGGGTAGTCTCGGATCCTCTGCGACAGGGTTCCGACGTTGAAGGCGTCCAAGGGGCGCCGGCCCACCCGCCACAAGGACAGGTGAACGTCCCGCGCCTCCGCGAGGTGCCCTCCGCCGACGAGGCGCTCGGCCTGCGTGCGCATCTGCCGCTGTGCGGCCGGCTCCGGAGGCTCGGCGGGCGGCGGCGCGGCCATGGCCGAGGTCTCGATCAGCAGCGCGAGCACGGGGATCAGGTTGTAGAGCGAGCGTCGCATGGTCTCGATCGGGGGCTCCGGGATCAGGCTCACCCCGTTCGTGGGGGGCGCGTCCTCTTGGCTACCTCCATCCGGGCAGGAGGCGAAGCGCTCTTTCCCCGGCGGCTCCGCCGCACCATCGCTTTCCGTCTGGTGCAGAAGCAGAGTCGCCGCGCGTGCCGCCGGTCCATCCCCGCGGTGCTTCGCCCCGGCGCTCGCGACCGCGTTCCGGGGCGCCATGCGCACTGCTGGATAGCGTCTCCACTGCAGTCCCGAGGGGTCCGGACTGCGATCCGAGGGGTCCGGACTGCGTTCCGAAAGGGTTCCCACTGCAAACCTGAGGGGTCCGGACTGCCAACCTGAGGGGTCCGGACCGCAAACCGGAGGGGTCCGGACCGCAAACCGGAGGGGCTCCGACCGGAGTCGGGAGCGCATCCGCTGTGATCCGGAGGGATCACCTCCGCCGTCCGACCGGCCTGCACCCCACGTCGGAGCTATCGACCAGCACAGCGCAGTCACACGAACTCCATGCAGGGACCGTCCCCTCGCGGTGGAGAGCGGCGTCCCGCGCGCTCGCAGGCCACGAGCCGCGGCGCAGATTGACGCGGAGCGCTCGCCGGAGATACCGTCGCTGCGTGCGGTACGGTGCGCGATCGATCTCGGTGTGCCGCATGCTCGGCGCGGGGCCTTTCGCTCTCGGATCAGCCAAGGCGGCGGGCGGTCCTCCTGTGCCCGGCCGGCGCGATGGAGTAGAGGCCGGCGACCCGTCTGGCCACGAGCGGAGCGCGCGCGGCGCTCACCGGTGGACCGACATGCAGGCCGTCCTCGAGCCGGCGCGTTCGACGCTGCGACTGCTGCGACGAGGACGGATCGTGCGCGCGCCGCAACTGCCGGATTGCTCGGCCACCCGGGGGCTCGTACGCGTTGCGCCGGCCGACTCCAGCGGGCTTGAGGGCGAAGCGGACGATCCGGCGCTTCTCCGGCGCAGGAGGTGGGTGATGCGACGATACGTCTCGCTATTCCTGCTCGCTCTGCTGACATGCTCCGTTCCCGATGACGATGCGTCCGTTCGTGGACCAGCGTGGCTCGAGTCGGTCGGGCCTGGCGCCGGCACGATCGGGGGCCCGTACGTCGGGACGGCCGAGGCACGTGGCGGAAGCAGGTCATGGGAGGAGGACGAGCAACTCGAGCGATGGCCCGCTCGTGAATCGGTGGTTGTCATCAATGGCGAGGTCGTCGACCAGGAGGAGATTTGGGCGCGTCGCCGCGCTGCACGCCGCGAAGCCGCCCGAAACGACCCCCCCCGGATGGCTGTCCCGTACCGTCAGCGAGACGATGAGGGGGGTCAAGATTCTTGGCTTCAAGATCTCCGATTGGGCCCAGGGGGTGCGATGCGACGGCAAACGGTTCATCGCGCCGCGGCCTGCACCAGCAGGCCACTGTCCGGACGGCGCCGATGACTGCGACGATGTCCCTCCGCGGTGACCGGTATTCTATCGCTGTTCGCAAGGCGTGAACTGGGCTACGGGTATGAGCGTCGAATGGTCAAAAGACATCCTCCTCATCTGGGAGATCGCCCGCAAGACACGGTCCGGCGGTTCGTCGGCGGAGGAGCGGCGCGCTCTGGCCGAGCAGTTCGGCGTTAGCGAAGCGGTGGTGCTGCGTTACGAACGCGCGAGGACCGTCTACAATGCGGAGATAGCCGACAAGCGGTGGCGTCAGGCCCGGCAGGAGACGCTCCTTCGGATGACCGAAGGTGGAAAGACGTTCGAGCTGGAAAAGTATCCCGACGAGTTGGAAGCGACGTTGGAGAGGATGAGGGGTGCAGAGCCGGAGAACGAGATCACCCGCGAACTCCGTGACGCCAGGGATGCGATTAGGGCGGAGCTTGGCCTGCCCCCGGTGCCGCCCGAAGACTACTCGTGAATCCCCGCACGCGAGCGCACCGGAGCGCTCGGTCTCGAACGACTCATCCGCGTAGAGCGGGCCCATCCGGTTTGGCAGCGGAGCTGCAGACCTGGCGCGTCTGTGGCATCGGAGGTGCGTGATGCGAAAGTGCATGTTATTGTGCCTGCTCGTTCTGCTGAGCTGCTCTGTTCCCGATTCCGACGCATCCGTGCGAGTCCAAGCGTGGCTCGAGTCGCTTGATCCAAACGCGGACGTGATCGATGTCCGGTGCACCGGAAACGTCGAGGAGCCCCGTGGGAGCGCCTCGGCGTGGGCATCACGTCGCTGGGCCAGCGTCGCGCCACCGGCGGGATGACCCTCCAACCCAGCGCGTCGCTCGGCTGGCGGTTCGCCGAATGGGGAAGCCTTCGCTACCGCAATGCTGTCTCCTTCTTCAACCTGAAGGAACTGCGCTGGATCGGCGTCATCGACGTGAACGCCGCCCTGCTCGGGATCCACCTCCGCGATCTCACGCTGAGGTCGGTCCGAGCCTCGACGTGTTCGCCGTGCCGCTCTGCGCCGACACGTGGTGCCAGCGGGAGCACGGCCTGGCGCCGGCCGTCCACCTGGGCGCGATGCCGTCGCCCGCACCGGAGAGCGGGCTCGGCGGTAGATGCACGGTACATACGACGTATATCCCGGGTATCGCATGGTCCGGGATCTCGGTCAGCGTGGCCGTTGAAGGCGTCTATCGCTTCTGATGGTCCAGCTCGTCTTGGAGCTCGGGAGCGAGCTTCGCGTCGAAGACGACGAGCCCGCCGTCCGTGCGGAAACGGCCATCCTGATCGAGCGCCACCTCGGCCCCGGCGTCGAGCAGGCCTTCCTCGCCAGCCAGGCGGTCCGCCGGTGCGTTCGGCAGCGACACGAGGACGATCACCTCGGCCGGACCCACGGGAAGGTCTTCCGGAAGCTTCAGCTCGACGCGACGATCCACCGGAATCGTGATCTGGATTCTGGTCGCTGCCTGCATCGTGCCCTGAGTGTGCCATGACGGCCGGCGAAAGCCCGATCGAGGACCAGACGCCGGAGCTCCGCCCGCGGGTGAGCGCGGCGATGCTCCCTCGTCGCTTTTGTGAGCCACCGGGGCCGCCCCGCGACCACCTATTCCAGCTCCCGTGCTCTTGCCCAGCCCAGCCCTCGCCCCCCGGCTCACGCTCGTCCGCGCGAGCCCCCTGGCCGACCTGGATGACGCCGGCCTCGCCCGCGCGGCCGCCGAGGGCCAGCCAGGCGCCGCCGGCGCCGTCTGGGACCGCTACGGCGCCCTGGTGCACGGCCTGCTCCGCCGCGTGCTCGGCCCGGGCGGAGACGTCGAGGACCACGCCCAGGAGACGTTCCTGCAGTTCTTCCGCGAGGTGAAGAACCTGCGCGATCCCGCGGCCTTGCGGCCGTTCCTCCTCGGCATCGCCGTGCGCGTCGCGCGGTCGGCGCTGCGGCGCCGGCGGTTCAGGCGGTGGTTCTCGCTCACCGACAGCGGCGTGCTGCCGGACGAGCCCGCCGAGGGCGTCGACGAGGGCGCGCGCGAGGCGGTCGCGCGGCTCTACGCGATGCTCGACAAGCTGGACGACCGGGCGCGGCTCCTCTTCGTGCTGCGCCACATCGAGGGGCTGGAGCTCGCCGAGACCGCGCAGGCGAGCGGGATGTCCCTCGCGACGACCAAGCGCCACCTGGCCAGGGTGACCGCGCGCGTCCACGCGATGGCCGAGCGAGATCCGCTCCTCGCCGCCTACGTCGCGCCCGCGGAGGAGGCGAGCGATGGCTGAGCCGAAGCCCGGGGTTCCGTCGGAGGTCGCCCTGCGGCGGCTCACGAAGCTGGCGCGCGACGCCGGGGCGATCGCGCCGGCAGACCGCGCGCTCGCCCGCGGCCGCGCGCGGCTGATCGAGGAGGTCGAGCGCGCCGAGCCGCCGCGCGCGCCGCGGCGGCGGCGCTGGATCCTCCCCGCCGCGCTCGCGCCGCTGCTCGCGATCGTCGGCCTGTGGGTCCTCCGCCCTGCGGCGCGGCTCGACTACCGGATCGACGAGGCCGCGCCCGCGGACAGCTACGTGCGCGCGGGGGAGAGCGGGGCGACGGCGCGCTTCAGCGAGGGGACGACCGTCCGGTTCGCGCCGGGCGCGCGCGGGCGCATCGCCGCGGTCACGGCGCGCGGCGCGCAGATCCACATCGAGCACGGCGCCGCGCACTTCCAGGTCGCGCACCTGCCGGGCGCCGAGTGGATCGCGGAGGCGGGGCCGTTCACCGTCACCGTGACGGGCACGGAGTTCGACCTGAGCTGGCAGGACGAGCGGATGGAGCTGACGCTGCAGAGCGGCTCGGTCGCGGTGCGCGGCTCGCTCGCCGCCGACGGCATCGCGCTCCAGGGCGGCCAGCGCCTGATCGCCGATGTCGCCCGCGGCGAGCTCACGATCGCCGAACCGAGGTCCGCCGCCGATCGGCGCGCGCCGGAGGGCGGCGCGACGCCCGAGCCCGCCGGGATGGCCGAGCCCGGCGCGAGGCTGGAGCCCGGCGCGGAGATCAGCCCGGGCACCACGGCCGAGCGCGGCGCGACGGCGCCGGCGGCGCCGCCGGCGCCGCGCTCGACCCCGGCCTCGCCCCGCGCGCCCGCGGCCCGCGCGCCCGCGGCCCGCGCGCCCGCGGCCCGCGCGCCCGCGGCCCGCGCGCCCGCGCCGCCGCAGAGCTACCGCGAGCGCGTGGCCCGCGGCGACTTCGCCGGGGCGATCGAGGACGCGGAGTCGCGGGGGATCGACGCGACCATCGCCGCGAGCCCGCTCTCGGAGCTCGCCGCGCTGGCCGACGCCGCGCGCTACGCCGGGCGGAACGACCTGGCGCAGCGGGTCCTGCTCGCGGAGCGCTCGCGCTTCGCCGGCTCGCCCGAGGCGCGGTCGGCCGCGTTCCTGCTCGGTCGCATGGCCGAGCCGGGCTCTCCGGCGGCGGCCATCGGCTGGTACGATCAGTACCTCGCCGAGTCGCCCGCGGGCTCGCTCGCGGCGGAGGCGCTCGGCCGGAAGATGATCGTGGTGCGCGCGTCCCGGGGTGAAGCCGCGGCCCGGCCGGTCGCCGAGGAGTACCTCGCGCGCTACCCGCGCGGGGCGTTCGCGACCGCCGCGGCGGAGATCCTCGGTCGCCCATGAGGGCGCGCGGGCTCGCGCTCGCGCTCTGCGCGGCGCTCCTCGTGTCCCGGGCGGCGCGCGCGGAGGAGGGGGCCGAGGTGATCGTGGTGCGCTCGCCGCGGGCCGGGAAGGTGGTCGAGGAGGCCACGGTCCGCCTCGCGGGCGAGCTCCGCGCCGTCGGCCTCTCCGCCCGCTTCCTGGACGGCGCGCCGGGCGTCGAGGGGCGCGCGGCGATCGAGCGGGCCGGCGGCGCGCTCGCGGCCATCGCCATCCTCGAGTCCGACCGCGGCGCGATCGCCGACGCGTGGGTCGCGGATCGCGCGGCCAAGCGGACGATCGTCCGCCGCGTGGAGCTCGGCGATCCCGGCGCGAGCAACGCGGCGAGCGATCTCGCGGTGCGCTCGGCCGAGCTCTTCCGCGCCAGCCTGCTCGATCTGAGCGACGCGGAGCGGAGGAAGCTGCCGGAGCCGGTGGCGCGATGGATCGCCGAAGCCCCGCGGCCGCCGGCTCGCGCCGCCGTCGCGCCCGCGGCCGGATCGGGGCGCGCGCAGGCCCCGACGGCCGCGCCCGCGGGCCGATCCGCGGCGGCGCGCGCCGCAGCGCCGCGGGGCGCGGCCGGCGGCGCGGCGCCCCCCGAGCGCGCCGCCCGGGACGTCGGGCTGAGCCTCGAGGCGGGGCTCGCGGTGCTCGTCGGCGGCGTCGGCGCCGTGCCCGGCCCTTACCTCCGCGTCGAGCACGGCCTCCCGGCGGGCTTCTCGGTCCGCGGGACGCTCGTGCCGGCCGTCGTCGACGCGCGCCTCGACGCGCCCGCCGGGAGCGTGGCGCTCGGCCAGACGGCGGCGCTGATCGGCGTCGCGTACGCGCCCGGCGCCGAGGCGTGGCGGATCCATCCCGTGATCGCGCTCGGCGCGGGCGCCTATCGTCTGACCGTCGACGGCCGGGCGAACCCGCCGCACCGGGACAGGCGCCAGGCCTGGCTCACCGCCGGCGTCTCGCTCGGCGGCGGCCTCGGCTTCAGGCTCCGGCCGCGCCTCACCGCGCTGCTGCAGCTCGACGTCCTCCTGCTCGCGCGCGAGCCGGTCGTGACCATCGCGGGCGCCGAGGTCGGCCGGACAGGGCGCCCGGCGCTCCTCCCGAGCCTCGGGCTCAAGCTGGGTTTCTGAGGTCGCCGGGGCCTCCGGGAGAATCGATTTTCGTGAGCTATGGAGAGGGCGCCAAACCCACTTATCCGAGCGAAGCTTCGGGTAGCTTCGCATCGAGAGGGAGAACATGAGCTTCCATATTTCTGCGCGCCCACGGCCGCTCGCCGCGGCGGCGTCGCTCCTCCTGTTCTGCGCGTGCGACATGAGCGTGCTCGAAGGGCTCGATACGGCGGAGCAGGGCGCGAACACGGGTTCGTGCGCGTCTTCGATGGACTGTCCGGACGAGGGTGATCCGGACGAGGGCTATCTCGGAGCCGGGGGAGCCCCTCCGGAGGAGGTGTGCGGCAACGGCGTGGTGCAGAGGCCGGCGGAGCAGTGCGACGACGGCAATACGGACGACGACGACGGGTGCACCAGCGCCTGCACGCTCACCGAGGTCTCGGTCGACGCGGTGTGCGGCGACGGCGTGGTGCAGACCCCGGTGGAGCAATGCGACGACGCCAATGCAGACGACGACGACGGGTGCGCCAACGATTGCGTGTTCAGCACGGTCGCCTTCGAGTACAGCGGCGTGGTCGTCAGCGTGGAGCAGTCGGGCAGCGTCGACCCCCTGGGTCCGCGGGACACCGGGGTCCACGTCGGCGACACCTTCAGCGGGATCTACACTTTCGATCCGCACATGCACGACTTCGACGGGCATCCAGCCTCGTCCCTCTATGAATTCTACAACGCGCCGGGCTTCTTCGGGCATCAGGCGCAGGTCGGCCCGCTGACCGTGACCTCGGCTCCGCACGCTCCCGAGCAGCTCTCCGCTGGACCTCTCACGACCATCGCGCTCACCGACGGCACGCCCGGCTACGGGGATAGCTATACCGTGAACTGCTCGCTCAACGAGGTCGCGGGCTTTCCCTCATCATGGGATGTCGATCTCATCTACCCTACCTGGATCCTGTCCCTCTCGAGCCTGAGCGATCCGTCGGCGATCTCGTCCACCGCGCTGCCGGACACGCCGCCTGATCTGGCCACGTTCGAGGAGGCGCGGGTCGTCCTGGTGCTCCCGTACCAGGCCACGCCTTCGTCCTTGCAAAGCTGGATTTACATCACGGCCGAGCTGACCTCGCTCACGCGCGTGGCGGGCGACTGACCTAACGGCGCGAGCGGCGGCGCGCGGCCGCCGCCCGGGCAGGCGCGCCGGCCGCCGGGCGACGGCCGGCGCGGCCCGACCACGTCACCCGATCACGGCAGCACCGCGCGCTTCGGGCACTCGCCGTCGCCCTGGAAGTCGCCGAGCGTGCGCGCCTGCGCGACCACGTAGTCGTACGCCGTCTCGAGCCCTGGCGCGCCGGAGAGGTTGTACTCCTGCCCGAAGACGTCGGCGACGTTCACCTGCTTGAGCTCCTCGATCGTCGTCTCGCCGTCGCCGTCGAGGTCGCAGTCGGCGACGTACTGCGCGTAGCGCTTCGTGATCTCCACGCCCGCGGTGATGTTGTTGAAGAACCAGTGATCGCCGTGGATCGTGGGCTTCACCGCGATCGTCCCGCCCGTCGGCACGCTGAACCCGGGCAGCTCGTCCTCGGTCGCGCAGTCGTCGAACGACGTGCCGGCCGAGAGCCCCCAGCTGAAGCGCACCGCCTCCGCAGGGGCGCACTCCCGCTCCGGCGGGCACGACTCGCCGCCCTCCTTCTCGATCGAGCCCTCGAAGAACACCGAGTAGCCGTTCTCGACCATGAAGGCGACGTCGGCCTCCGTGGTGGGCGAGAGCGTCTTCACCCCCGCCCGCGCGTTCGGGAGATCGAAGCCGAAGCGATCCCAGCGCACCGCGCTCACGCCCTCGAACTCCGCGATCACATACCGCGTGGCCGGAGCGTTCTTGAGGTCGAGGACGAACACCGATGGATCGCCCAGCGTCTCCTGCGCGTCCGAGCGCGCGGCCCGCACGTTGCCGATGGTCACCAGGAATCGATCGTACGTGACCTTCCAGCCATCCACGATGTTCTCCTCCCCCGTGCCCGGCTCGAGGCCCTCGGGGATGGTGTCCTCCGGCTCCACGAAGATCTGCACGGTGCCTGTCCCGGACGCCGCGCCGTCGTCGCCGCAACCCGCGACCAGCCCGAGCGCGCACGCCGCTACCGCGATGCTTGCCTGTCCCATTCTCTGCATGATCAAAGCTCCTCGAATCGTTCGATGTCCGAACGAGCGCGCGCGTGCGCGCCCGGCGAGCGCAATCCCGCGCTCTCGCGCGCACCCCGCGCCCGCATCACCCTGTCGCCTCGCCGATCAGGCCGCGGGCGGAGAGCTCTTCGGCGCCAGGATCAGCAAGGGGATCGGGCGGACCTCCGGCGAGGGCCGGAGCGAGGCGAGGCAGAGCACCTCGAGCAGGGTGGCCTCGCCCACGCGATGAGCGGGCGCGCCGAGCTGGCCGCGCAGCGCGAACGCGTCGCAGTGATCGTCGTCGAGGTGGCGCGGCGCGCCCTGCGCGGCGGCGATCCGATCCTCGGACCCGCGCGCCCGGCCCTCCGCCTGCTGCGGCGCCGCGGAGACGTCGGGCAGCGCGCCGCGGGCGGCGGAGGCGTGGCCGGCGTGGACCAGCGCGCCGACGTGGACGAGCTCGCCGTGCTCGCAGCGGGCGTGCCGGACGAAGAGCGCGTGCGTCAGGCCGCACAGCTGCGCGAGCAGCGCGAGCAGCACCAGCCAGCGCGCGCTGGAGCCCGCGCGACGGTGCGCGCGCGGTGGGGGCGGACGCCGCGCCGCCGGCACGCGCGCCCTCGCGCCCGCGCCGCGGCGACCCCTCACGGCGACCTCGACCAGACGAGCTCGGGCGGGCTCTGCGCCGTCATGGCGATCACCAGCGCGTTGTGCGCGCGCGACCCCGGCGCGATCACGACCCTGGCGATCCCGCCGTCGCCGTCGCCGCCAGCGCCGGCGCCGCCGTCACCGCCAGCGCCGGCGCCGCCGTCACCGCCAGCGCCGGCGCCGCCGTCACCGCCAGCGCCGCCGTCACCGCCAGCGCCGCCGTTACCGCCAGCGCCGGCGCCGCCGTCACCGCCAGCGCCGTCACCGCCAGCGCCGCCCGTACCGTCGCCGCCTGCGCCCTCGGCCAGCGCGTCGAAGTCGACCCGCGCGACCCACGCGCCCACGTCGAAGCGGACCGCGAGGCGCACCGGCTCGGCGCCGACGGTCGCCGCCGCCGCGACGCTCGGGACCGCGCGCTGCCCCTGGAACTGCGGCACCGCGTCGACGTCGGCCACGAACTCGATCACGTCCGCGCCCCGCGTCGCGCGCCCGCGCAGGTGCGCCGAGTGCCCGCCGGGCGCCTCGGGCGACCGCACCGGCGCGGACTCCGTCAGGAACCAGTGGATCCCGTAGTCGAACGACGCGCTCCGGATCTCTCCCTGGAAGCCGCGGACCCGGCCGAGCCGCTGCGGCCCGGGATCGAGCAGGTCGACGCGCACGATCGAGAGCAGCTCGGCGATCGCCGTGTTGCAGAGCGTCGCCGAGCCCGACTCGGCCGCGCAGAGCTGCACCGGCCCGAACGCGACCGACGCCTCGTCGAGCACCACCGTCCAGTCGCCGGCGGCGATCTCGCCGGGCGCCGCGGGCTCGGCGACCGCGAGGTACGAGACCTCCGGCTGCCCGGTGCCGGCGCAGCCGAGCGCCGGCGCCGCGGAGAGCGCGACGGCGAGCAAGCAGCGGGCGGCCGGGCGATCGATGCGAGCGTTCATAGCGAGAGCGTCACGTTGCCGAGGACCGTGAGCGGCGGCCCCGCGCTGATGTGCCGGGCCGGCAGCGCCGACGGCAGCGGCGTGGTCTGCCAGTTCGAGACGAACGAGTACTCGGTGTCCGCGTGCTCGGCGTCGAGGAGGTTCTGCGCCTCGACGCCGACCTCGATCCAGGGGCCCTCCTGCGCCGGGTCGCCGCCAGCGCGGAGGCTACGGCGAAGCGAGAGCGACGCGTCCATCACGAGGAGCGGCGCGGCGGTCTGCGCGTACGGCAGCGGCCGCGGCGAGAGGAACGTCGCGCCGTAGCCGAGCCGCCCCACGATCGGCCGGCCGGCGATCGTGACGAGCGGCCGCTTCACCGAGAGGTCGGCCCGCACCACCACGGGCGGCACGAACGGCAGCTGCTGCCCCTCGACGTACGGCGGCGTCGGGTTCTCGGGCGTCGGCGGGGGCGGCGCGTCCAGCGTGGCGTGAGCGAAGGTCGCGCTCACGCCCGCGGTCAGCGCCGGGCTCGGCGCCGCCTGCAGGTAGACGACGAGCCCGCGGCGCGTCGTCGGGCCGATGCGCGCGAGCCCGCCCTCCGCCGCGTCGAACGCGAGGTCGTACGAGAGGCGCGTCTCGTAGGCGGCCGCGGTCGCGCTCAGGCCGCCGCCCGGGCGCAGCGTCGCGCCGACCTCGTAGCTCCTCACGGTCGCGAACGGCGCGTTCTCGCCCTCCTCGAGCTGCCGCGCCTGCGGGGAGCGGTAGCCGTGGCCGTACGAGGCGGAGAGCCGCAGCGCGGGCAGCGGATCGACCTCCAGCGTGGCCCGCGGGCCGAACGCGACGCCCGCCGCCGTGCGCCGGAACCCCTCGATGTGCGTCTCCTTCTGGAACGCCGGGATGAAGTTGCCGAGGCGGTCGTCCACGTCGAAGACGAGCACGTCGGCGCGCGCGCCGCCGCGCAGGCGCGCCCACCGCGACAGCTCGAGCAGCGCGTCGCCGTGGACGCCGACGCCGGTCAGCTGGATCGACGCGTCGACGCGCCGGTCCCACGTCTCGTTCTGCGGCGGCTGGAGGAGGTTCTGCGCCTGGTCGACGCCGTCGGTCTGCACCTCGGCCCCGACGGCGACCTGGCCGGCGAGCCACGAGGCGAGCGGGATGCGCGGCGTGCGGTAGGCGACGCCCCCGCCGAGCGCGGCGTCCTGGTTCGACTGCTCGATGAGATCGCCGCGGCCGGCCCACGTGGGCCGCACGCGCGAGCGCTGCGTGTAGCCGGTGAAGTTCATCCGGCTCCGGTACCCGGACGTCATCGCCCAGAGCCACGCGCTCTTCTGCGAGCCGTCGTCGTCCGCCCGCTCGGCGACGAGCGCGATCTGGAGGCGCGTCGACGCGGCCGACTGCGAGCGGGCCGACGGGTCGCGGTACGTGTCGTAGAAGCCGACGCGCCCCGCGTCGATGTCGTCCCGCCGGAGCACGCCGGCGAGGTTCGCGCGGCCGCCGTGGGCCGCCACGTGGAGCAGCAGCGAGAACTCGTCCGGCAGCGGCACGCGGTACTGGCCGATCGCGCCGCCCGAGATCGCCCCGCGCGTGCCGTCGCCGAAGCCGTCCGTGGCGCGCACCGCGGCGGCCCCGAACGTGTCCTCCGACTGCGCCTCCGGCGCCCACACCGCGAGCAGCCGCCGCGCGCCGAACGAGCCGAGCGTGC
This sequence comes from Sorangium sp. So ce134, assembly GCA_051525975.1. Lineage (GTDB taxonomy): Bacteria > Myxococcota_A > Polyangia > Polyangiales > Polyangiaceae > Sorangium. The sequence continues at coordinate 12,288,350 of CP150314.1, read as the reverse complement.
CCTTGAGCAGGAGCCCGCGCTCCTCGACGCCGAGGTCGAAGTACGCGCTGCCCGCGACCGCGAAGTCGCCCTGCTGAGGATCGTACACGCCCTCGACGACGCGCAGCGACCGCACCACCTCCGGGATGATCACGTTGAGGTCCGCGTACCCCTGGCCGTGAACGTGCGAGCGCTGGTTGAGCGGGATCGGCCCGACCCGGAGCTCGATGTCCTGGCCGTGCTCGGCGTCGAAGCCGCGGAGGAAGATGCGCTGCGCGACCGCCTCGCCCTCGGGGTGCGCGACGTGGACGCCGGGCGCCGTGCGGAGCAGGTCGGCGGCGCTCGCGTGCGGCGCGGCGGTGAGCGCCGCGCGCCCGATCCGGAAGTCGCTCGCCGCGCGCCGCGGCGGGTTCGGGCGGCCCTGCACGTGGATCTCGATCGGCTTGCCGGGCTCGGCCACGGCGTGCGGGCCCGCGACGCCCCCGGCGAACTCCACCGGCTTCGGCGCCGCCGGCGCGGGCGGCGGGGACGCCGCCGGCGCGTCGGGCTTCGCCGGCGCCGGCTCGGGCGGCGCCTCGTGGGGGCCGGGCGCGAAGTGGAACGGCACCCGGATCCGCGCCCGCACCGGGGCGCCGCCGCGCATGGCCGGCGAGAAGCGCCACCGCCGCACGGCGTTGATGGCCGCCTCGTCGAACCCCGCGCCGCCGGACTCGGCCACGGCCGCGTCGCTGACGGTGCCGTCCTTCTCGACCGTGACGAACAGCGTGACCGTCGTGTCGACGCCCTCGGCGAGCCGCTCGGGCGGGTACACCGGGTCCACGTGATCGAGGATCTGCGGCGCCACGGTCGCGCCGGGCTGCGGCTCGGGCTGGGCGAGCGCCGCCGGCGCGGCGAGCACGTTCGCCGAGAGGCAGCAGGCGATCAGCCAGCGGGACGCGCGCATGGGCAATTGAGCCCCAGGCGACTACCACGGCGCACAGCGGCGCCGCAAGCGGCGCCCCGCTACTCCCGGCGTCTCGGGGCGGGCGCGAGCGACGGCGACGGATGCACACGGAAGAGGCCGCGAGCGGCGGCGACACGACGGCGACGAAATCGCGCGCGGGCGCGCGGGTGCGAGCGACGGCGACGTACGCGCGGCGCCCGGCGGTGCAGCGGCGGTCTCCCCGCGGGGCGCCGGCCCGTGTATCGTCTCGTCATGGCGAACGAGGCGCTCGTCCAGGCGGTCAAGTCCATCGTCACCCACGCGCGCGGGGGAAATCTCGACGCTGCCTACCGGGGTTACCGCGATCTCTTCCAGAAGCCGGAGTTTCTCAAGCACCGGCCCGAGGACCAGCGGCAGGTGCTGCGGCTCATGATCCTCGCCAAGGGCGTCCCGTCGACGCCGACCGAGGCGATGATCGAGGCCCACCGCGCCGCGGTGCCCGCGTTGACCGAGCTCGTCTCGATCCACGGCGATCCGGGCGACCACGAGCTCCTCGGGCTCTGCCACGTGGTGCTCGGCAACCTCGAGAGCGCCGACAAGATCTTCCGCGCCGGCCTCGCGATCGAGCGCGAGCGCAACCCGCAGAGCGATCTTTGCGGCACGCTGATGAAGCGGATCTCGCTGCTCTAGTTTCTGGCGGCACCCGAACTGTTAGGATGCCCCCCGGGCGCCGGACTGCGCGCCGTCGGGGAGTCCATGTACGTCATTGCGGTCGCGAGCCAGAAGGGCGGCGTGGGGAAGACCACGATTTCCCTCAACCTGGGGCTCGCCCTTGCGCGCGCGGGCCACCGCGCGCTGATCCTCGAGGTCGACGCCCAGGGGAGCCTCGGGCTGTCGCTGGGGCTCGCCGACCGCGCGCGGCCGGGCGTCGCGGAGCTGCTCACCGGCACCGAGCGCCTCGAGTCGGTGCTGCTCCGGACGCGCGATCCTCAGCTCCAGGTGCTCACGGTCGGCCGGGTCGATCCGACGACGGTGCCGGGCTTCGAGGACGCGCTCGCCCGCGGGCCGGTGCTCCCGAGCGTGCTCGCGCGGCTCGCGCCGGACTTCGACCTCGTGGTCGTCGACTGCCCCGCGGGGCTCGGCAAGGTCACGACGCGCGCGCTCGAGGTGGCGACGCACGCGCTGCTGCCGCTCCAGGCCGAGCCGCTCGCGCTCCGGTCGGTCGGCCAGCTGCTCGCGGTGATCGATCGGGTCCGCGCCGAGAAGAACCCGCGCCTCTCGCTGCTCGGCATGGTGCTGTCGATGTTCGATCGGCAGGCGCCCGCGTCGCTCGACGTCGCCGAGACGCTCTGGACCCGGTTCCCCGACGGGATCATCCTCGATACCGTCATCCCGCGCGACGAGGCGTTCCTCGAGGCGTCCCTCCGCGGGGCGCCGCTCCTGCTGATGCAGAAGCGGCCCCCGCCGCTCGCGCGCGTCTTCGACCAGCTCGCCAACGACGTGCTGGTCCGCCTGGAGCCCACCTCGCCGGACGATGACGATGGCCCGATCTCGCTCCTCCTTTGACATCGACGGCGCCGTCCTCACCGCGGCGGCGCTCGTCAAGCAGCCGAAGCCGCGGAAGCGGCAGGCGCCGTCGATCGCGCCCGCGGGCGCGCCGCTCGTGTCGTTCGACTCGCGGCCGCCGCCGACCGCGCGGGCGGACGCGCGGGCGGACGCGGAGCCGGTGTCCGCGGCGCCGCTGTCGCCGTCGTTCGAGGAGCTCGCGCCGTCGAGCGATCTCTCGCCGATGTCGGTCACGGGCGCGGGCGGCGAGCTCGGGCTGCGCAGCGCGCTGCCCTCGTCGGCCGACGACGTCGACGCGCGGCAGGGGTCGCCGCTCGACCTGCCGTCGCCCGCCTCGTCGGCCTCGTTCGCGGCGGCGCGCGAGCCGCTCGCGGACCGCCTCGACCTCGCCGTCGAGGCGCTCGCGGCGGGGCGCGCGCAGCCGCGCTTCCCGGACCTCGCCGCGGCGGGCGGGCCGGTCGCGCGCTGCGAGAAGGTGATCGAGTGGATCGCCGAGGCGACCGGCGCCACCGACGTCTTCCTCGCGGACGCCGCCGGCCTCCCGTTCGCCGGCGCGATCCGCGACACCGAGGCGCGGCTCGCCGCCTCGGGCCTCATCGCGTCGGCGGTCGGCTCGCTCGTGGCGGCGCTGCCGGGCGCCCCGTCGCAGCGCTTCGAGCTCTGCGTCGGCGACGGGCCGTTCTTCCAGCTCATCGGGTTCCAGGTGCGCTCGGCCGCGTACATCGTCGGCCTGATGCGCCCGGTCCCGCTCATGCCGCGCGAGGCGCACGCCGTCCGCATCGCGTGCCGGCACGCGCTCGACGCCGCGGTCGGGGTCGTCGGGTGAGCGAAGACTACGGCGAGTCCTCGTTCGACCGCGAGATCGCGGCCGGCGCGGGCGCGCTGGACGACGACGATCCGCTCGCGCCGATAGCGCTCGACAGCGTCGGCTACGGCGTCGACGGCCTCGACGCGATCGTCGTGTTCCACCTCAGCGACGCGCGCGTCCACGCCCTGTTCGTCCGCGAGGGCGCGGCCCTCTCGCCGGGCGACGTCGCCGCGGGGCTCCGCGACGCGTACCTCGGGAGCCAGCTCGCCGCGCAGCGGCTCGTCCCGGAGCGCGACGCGTCGGCCCGGCCGGCCCGAGGCCGCGGCGCGCGGTCGTCGAGCAAGCCGCCGGGCTCGCACGGCCGCGGGGAGGAGCTCCCGGACCCGGTGGTGACCCTCGAGCTGAGCGGCCGGACCGTCCTCCTGCGCCGCGTCCGCGCGTGCGTGGTCGCGGCCCTGTTCGACGCCACGATGCCGCTCGGCATGGCGCGCCTCGTGGCGCAGCGGCTGGCCGCGGCGCTCGCGCCCGAGCTGCCGCTCGAGGAGCCGCCCGAGGAGATGCTGAGCGATCCGCCGGGGCTGTTCGAGGAGGCGCTCAGCGCGGACACGATGGACGATCTCGTGCGGGGCGTCGCGCGGTCCGCGCCGCCGCGGGGCTCGTCGAGCATCCCGGCGCGCCGGACGGGCGGCACGCCGCCGCCCGCGGATCCGCCGTCGGCCGAGGCCGCGCGGATCGAGCGGCTGCTCGCGCTGCTCGAGGCCCGCGCGCCGGAGCCGCACGTCGCGCGGCTCCGGCTCGCCCTGCGCGCCGGCCTGACGCCGCTCGCGCTCGAGCGCCCCGGCGAGCTCGGCGCGGAGGCGGCGGTGCTCATCGAGACGGCGGTGGCGGACATCCTCGGCCTCGAGCGCGCCGCGCTGCGGAGGCTCCTGTGACGGCGCTCCGGCGCGGCCTGCGGGGCCGCATCGAGGGGCCGCTCGGCGAGCTGCTCGGCCCGATCGAGCCGCACTGCCTGCTCCACGTGGCGGACCAGCTGGTGATCGCGCACTCGCACCATTTCGCGCTCTTCCTGGAGCAGACGATCTTCGACGCGCTCGGCGGCGAGAGCCGCGGCGTGCGCCGGCAGGCGGCGTTCGAGGCGGCGCACGCGCTGCTCGGCCCGCTGTACGCGGCGCGCCACGGCGCCTCGCCGCAGGAGAAGCTCGAGCTCGCGGCCGAGCTGTTCGCCGCGATGGGGCAGGGGCGCCTGCGCTTCGAGCTGAGCGCCGAGGGCGGCATGGTGCAGGCGGAGGCGCTCTTCCATGGCACGAGCTTCCTCGCGAAGTACGGCGGTCGGATCCAGAACCGGATGGTCGTGGACGCGTTCGCGGCCGGCTACTGTTCGGCCGCGGCGAGCCTCGCGTTCCCGTCGGACTGGGGGCGGCTCGACGCGGACGAGGTGACGTGCGTCGCGCGGGGCGATGCGGTCTGCGCCTTCATGCTCGCGCGGCGGTCCGAGCGGCCGCGCTTCGGCGAGGCGCTGACGCGCAGGGTGGTCGAGTCGGCGCGGGTGAGCTGGGAGCCCGAGAGCGGCCCCGAGGCGCGGGCGCAGCGCACGGGGATCGCGATGCTGGAGGAGCTCGGGGCGCTCCGGTCGGACGATCGCGGGCTCATCCCGGCGTACGGCGTGAACCTGGCGCTCTTGCCGGTGGGGTATCTGGATCAGAAGACGTTCGACACGGTGCACCTCATCGAGCGGCGTTCTCCGGAGCTCGCGCCGGTGTTCGAGGCGCTGGTGCGGGAGGCGGCGCAGACGGGGGCGTTCCATCTGCTCGGGGGGATGCTCGCGTCGGCGTCGTTCGAGGCGGTGTGCGGCCCGGTGGGCCGGGACCAGCACGGGCGCCTGGAGCAGCTGCTCGGGCTCGCCCGCGCGCTCGGCTGGGGGGCGCTGTCCGCGCCCGAGTTCCAGCCGGGCCGGGTGCTGGTGCTGCGGGCGCCGATCACGCACGAGAGCGCGTATTACGCGATGAAGCACGGGTCCACGGCGAGGCCGCGGCTGCTGTTCCAGCAGGGGACGGCGCTCGCGATCATGCAGCTGCTGCACCGCGTGGATTTCGGGACGGAGCGGCCGATCGACGCGGAGACGTACGGCGGGCTGTTCAAGCTCGGGACGCGGTTCCGGGTGCAGGAGACGAAGTCGCCGCTGCGAGGGGACGACGCGTGCGAGGTGCGGGTGGAGGCGATCGAGGACCGGTGGTGAGGAGCGCGGAGCGCGGGGGCTATCGCCGGGCAGCGGCGCGCGGGCCGGCGATCCGGCGCAGGAGCGAGAGCAACGGCGCGCCGTGATCGGCGTAGACGATCGGCTCGAGCGGCAGGCCGTAGAGCCGGTCGGCGAGGCGGTCGCGCTCGGACTCGCGCACGCAGATGTAATGGGGATCGGCGGCGTCCTGGAACGTCTCTTCCACCCAGGCGAGCTCGCGTGCAAAGCTCTCGTCATCGAAGCTGAACCCGACGAACAGGAACGTTCGTGCCGTGAGCAGCGTGCGGAGCGCGGTCCGGGCGGCCTGGTACCGCGACTCGGCGCGCGGGTCGTCGTCCCTGTCGTAGCCGTGTCCGTCGGGCGTCAGGATCAGGCTCGTCGCGTCGGTGATGACGCCGCGCAGGTGCCAGACGGTCGGAAACGCGCCGCCGCCGCGTAGCACGTCGACCTGCTCCGCGGCGGCCTCGATCGCCCAGGTGCGCAGGTTCCCGCGATCGGGGCACGCCCAGTGCAGCGCCCGGTCGTAGCTCGTGGTCACGACCAGCTGGCTGCCGAGCTGCCACAGCGCTCTCGGCAGGTCGAGGCTCGCGTCGAGCGCCTCGCTCTGCGGTCGATCGAATGCGTCGCGGAGCAGCTCGAACCAGAGTGGGCCGAGGCTGTCGCGGGCGATGCGCGCCGCCTCGAGGGTGCTCGGTTTTTTGCGCCGCAGCATCGCGGCCCGGACCGAGGCCGCGTCGCCGTCGAGGCCGTCGGCGGCGAGCCGCGCGGCGGCCGCCTCCAGCACGCCCGCCCAGCTCGGGAACAGCGGCCCGCCGCCGTCCTTCCGCTGCACCGCCATCGAGACGCCCGCGCCCGCGAACGGCACGAGCGTGCCCTGCTCCGCGGCCGCGAGGAGGCGCCGCGGGACCGCGGGCTCGGCGGGCGACGGGGGCGTCGCGGCGAGGAGCGCGCCGAGCTCGCGCGCGATCTCGGTCCAGATCTCGTCGGCAAGAACATGTGCGGCGACGGCGACACCGCTGCGCGGGAGCACCTGCATCCCCTCGAATATCGTTCCCCTCAGCGACACGCTCCGCGCGAGCACCGGTACCAGGCGCGGCGCAGGGCGCCGCTCCTGGATTCGCGTCAGCGTGTGATCCCACAGACCGGACGACAGGAGGTCGACCGAGAGCAGGACCACCACGAGATCGGCCTCATCGACCAGCTGGTCGAGCGCCTCCCACCGAGACAACCCCGGCGGAATGTCGTCGACGGTGGTCACGAGCAGGTCTCCGCGGCGAGAGAGACCGAGGTGGCGCCTCAGCCGTTGCGCCAGGGCGCGATCACCAGCGGCATGAATGACGAAGATGCGGCTTGGATGGGGCGCAATGGCAGCGAGCTGCAGTTTGCGCGTCAGCGCCCCCTCCTTCCACGGGAGCGCCAGCGCGAATCGGTACACTCCGCCCTCGAAGCTGGGAACCCAGCTCGGTACCCACACGTCCGTGAAGATGCTCGGGTCGAGCGCCCGGCCCACGAGGAGCGCCAGAGATGCCGGTCCCGCGACGAACACCGCGAGCCCTTGGTGGTTCGGGTAAGCGCTCGGGATTCGCGCGAACAGCTCGAACAGCTCGTCCGCGGCTTGAGCCGCGCTCTCCGCATCGAGCTTCCGCGCCGCTTCCGGCGCGGCGGTGACCTCGACGACGCCCGCCAACACGTCGCCTTCGGCGTCAATGAACGCCTGGATCTCGTCTCGCGGAGTCGGGTACGACGTGGACACGAACACCGCCACGCGTCCGCGCGACCTCGTACGGCCGCCCCGCTTGAGGCCTTTGATCGTCTCGAAGAAGGAGCCCCTTTCCGCCTGCCTTGCCCGATCGAGCGCCACTACCTCCCACTCGCCGGTGTGCCGCTGGTTCAACATCGTCACACGGGCCCACGTGGACAGCTCCATGCCCAGGTGAATGAACACCGGCAGTCGTGCGTGGCCTGCGACATAATAGCGCGTATTCCTGCTGTGTCCCTCCGCGCGCGCCCGCTGGACCATCCGGACCACCGCGTCGGCGCAACCTCGCCAATCGATGCCCTCGCCCGCGCCGCGCTCCTCCGGCACGGCACCGAACTGGCTTAGGCTCAAGACCACGTGGGTGCCCGGCGGCAGGAGAGCCAGCAGCGGTTCCGACGGCATCGGATTGTCGCTCGCCAGATCGACGAGCAGGATCACGTGCTTGGGTCCGAGGGTATCCAGGATGATCCCGCTCAGCACCCAGCGCGAAGCGTCGCTCTCGTTGATCCACGTCCCGTCCGCCCCGCTCCGCTCGTGCTCCAGCGCCCTGCGCAGCGCCTCCTGCTGCGCCGCGCTCAGCCTCGGTACCATCTCGCGCGCCACCCGGAGCGCCGTGTATTGCTCGAACCGAGATCGCCTCTCCGTGATCCCGAGCAACACCAGGTCGAAGCAGCTCGGATCGGGGGCTCCGAGCAGCACGGCCAGCACGACGACCCGGTCGCCCTCGTAGCCACCGGAGAATCGCTCGATCAGCGAGTCGGCCCTCAGTTGCCATCGGCGGCTCTCCCGCGCAATCGAGTCCACGAGCGCGTCCAGCCTCTGCGTCCGTTCTGGGCTCGAAGGCATCCGCCGCCGAACGCTCTCGTACTCGCGCGCATGCTTGCTGAGCGTCGGTGCCTCGGTGCGCGCATCGGGCGCGGGATCGCGCCGGGTCGCGGGAGCCTCATCCAGCGGAGCCGGCGCCGGCTCCGCGTCAGCGAGAACGAGGGCGTCGTTCGCAGCTGGGTCCGAGCCGAACGTCGAGACGGTCTCCCCTGGCCCGCGCTGGATGACCTGCTGCGCAATACGCTCCGCGAGCCGCGCATAGTCGCCCCCGAGCCGCCTCAGCACGGCTGCCCCGATCTCCGCGAACGGCCGATCCGCAGGCGCGATCGCCGCGCCACCCCCGGAGGCCCCGGGATCCGCCAACCAACCGCGGAAGTCGAGCGAGCTCCCCAGGTGATCCGTCACGTACTCCGACACGTGCTCCAGCACCGCGGCCGCCTCTCCCACGCTCGCCGAGTCGAGCAGGAGCTCGCGCACGCCCTCGAAGAAGTCGTAACGCACGTACTCCGGGTCAACCGCATGGCCATCTTCGACGATCTCGCGCAGCAGCCCGCCGAGGAACACCTCCGCCAGATGCCCCAACGTCGCTTCCGGCAGCATCGCTTCCCGGATCAGGCGCATGACCGGCAAGCTCAGCGGCGCCGCCGCGAACAGCGTCGCCAATTTGCGCGCCTCCGGTTTCGACATGCTCCGGAAGCGCGCCACCCGCTCCGCCGCCGTCGGCTCCCGCGCGGGCGCCGTCGGGTGGCCTTCCAGCGGCGCCCCGTCTCCGCGGGCAGCGGTCGTGGGCAGCAAGACGCCCGCTGCGCGGCCCCCGCGGTCGCACGCGAGCATCCTCGCCCATGCGGCCAGCGGCCCCGCGCCGAGCTCCATCACGGGAACCGCGATCACCTCCGCTGGCTCTTCGTGCAGCGCCAGATCCGACGCGAGCCGCTCGATGAGGAGACCCGTGTTCCGCATGCCGGGCGCCAGCGCCGCGAGACGCACCCTCTCTGCCGCCCCGAGCCCGCTGCGCTGCCAGAGGCGCTCCGGCAAGACCTGCAGAACGGCCGCGGGGCCATGGCGCCCCCAGACGCTCAGGAGCGCTCCCATGCGGCCGTCGTCCCACGCCGATGCGACGCAGTCGCTGACCACCAGCACGAGCCGGCGCCCCGAGGGATCACAGAGCTCCTGCGCGCTCGCCAGGCGGCGAGCCCCCGCTGGCACCCCCGCGAACAGCCTCGGCTCGCGACCCTCGTCGGTGGCGAGCTGGTAGGCGCGAACGTCGCGGAAAGCTCCGTGGCGCGCGAGCAGCGCGCGAAGATCGTCCACTGTCCGCCGCCAGATGGTCATGGAAGCAGCGCCGTCGATCACGAGCGCCACATCCAGCCAGCGCGTCCTCGTTGGCCGAACGACGACGGACGGCCGGAGGCCCTGGGCGATGCGGTCGGCTGTCGCCGCATCATCCATCTCGACCTGAACGCGCGAGGGGACCCGGCGCTTCAGTGGTCGCAGCGCTCGACCCAGCGCCAGGCTGCCGGGGAGCGCGGTCCCCGTGGCGCTCCGGAACGCCGCGCCAGCAGCCTTCGCGCCAGAGCCGCCCTCCGGGAAGACGCCAGCACGCGCCGCGCCGGGCTCGTCGCGGGTCGCGGGGACCGGCGACGGCGCTGCTGCCGGCGCGTCCAGCGCATCCTCACGCGGTCGGGCCGCGGTCTCGTCTCGCGCCTCCGAGCGCTCGGCATCGAGAGGACGCAGCGCTGGCCTCGAACCCATCCTCTCGGCCAGCCATAACGCATCCGCGATCTCTCGTGCCGTGGGATTGAGCCCGGCCTGGCGGAGGATCGCGGCGAATCGATCGATCACTTCAGCGCCCGCAGGATGGCGTCCTGCAGTCCGTCGGGCGTCTTGTCGTGGAGCGTGGCCATGTACACTGCGTTGAGGAGCTGATCGGTCGCGAGGTCGCCCTTGGTGCGGCGCCGAAGAAAGTCTGCGATCAAAGCCTCCGCGGCCTTCGCCCTCTCCTCGTTGAAGTGAGCGGCCACGATCCTGGCGAGCTTCTTCTCGTCCGGCGGCAGCATCTCGAGCCGGATGCAGCGCCGCAGGAACGGCGCCGGGAAATCGCGCTCGTCGTTGCTGGTGAGCACCACGAACGGGAAAGCGCTGCACGTCACGCGTCCGTGTCGAATCGTGACGAGATCCGGACGGCCCGAAGCGCCGGCGTCGTGCGCGCGCACGGCGATCTCCTCTTTCTCGAGCCGCGACAGCTCCGGGATCTCGAACGTCCCCTCCTCGAAGACGTTGAGCAGGTCGTTGGGCAGGTCGATGTCGCTCTTGTCGATCTCGTCGATCAGCAGCACGCGCGGGCGGGTCGAGGGCAGGAGCGCGGTGCCGAGCGGCCCCAGCGTCATGTACTTGCCGATGTCTTCGGGCTTCGCGGCGTCCTGAGCGCGGCCGATGGCGTCGTAGCGATAGAGGCCCTCCTGGAGCGTCGATCGGGTGTTGATGGGCCACACGAGCACGGGGCCGAGGTCCAGCTCGTGCGCGACGGCGCGGGCGAGCGTGGATTTGCCTGTCCCGGGCTTGCCGGTGACGAGGAGCGGGCGCCGCAGGTAGAGCGCGGCATTGACGATCTCGATCTCCCTGGGCTCGATGTCGAACCGGGCGCGCAGCGCGGCCTTGGGCAATTCGCGATCGACCGCAGGGGCGCCGGCGAAGGTGCGCCAAGGCGGCGGATCCGGGAGCGCTTCGCGATGCGGCTCGCCTGTGCCCCGGAAGATTGGCCACTTGCCCTCAACCTGCGTCCCGGTGCTCGTGTCGAGCTCGCTCATGATCCGTCGCTCCGTGGTCTGGAAGGGCTCGCCAGCCGCGCCTCGGGGCGCGCATCCGGCAAGAGCTTGTTGGGATCGTCCCACAGGACGGCGAGATAGTGTCCCGGGTGCGCCGGGTCTTGCTCACCGTGCGCCTCGCGCCGGAGATCCGTCACCGTCCGAGGCCACGCGCGGGGAGGCGGCGCGGCGACGATCTGCGAGACGCAGTCCTTCAGTCGGGCCTCGTCGGGAGGAGGCTCGCGAGGCCACACCACGGCAGGGGTGCCCATCGTGATGAGCGTCCTCAGCACCGGAGGCGTGCCGTCCGCTTCATCCCCCAGCGGCGCGAACCTGAGCGCGACGCACGCGGGCCGTTGAGCAAGGAGCTTCGCAACGAGCCCTGCGCCGGCGTCCTCGCGGTCGCAGGCCCAGCTCACGCCTTCGCACGCGTCGTGGAGGCGGCGCCATCTCGCCGCCCACCCAGGGCTGAGCTTCCGGCGGTCCTTGCTGTACGCGCGCTCCCAGGAGCGGACCACGAGATCGTGCACCACGCCGAAGGGCGAGGTATCGCCCAGGGCGAGCGTGCGCTCCCATCGCGCGGCGTCGTGGCCGAGCAGCTTGAGCGGTACCACCGTCTCGATGGTCAGCTCGTTCTCCGAAAGCATCAGATCCCCGACGAGCTCGTCGAGCAGCTCGTTCAACAGGGCCGGCATCTCGTCGATGGCATAGGGCCGCTCCTCCACGGCATCCATGAGCCGGGCGTCGTCATCGGACCAGCTCTCCTTTCCGCGGTGCACGAGGACCCGGAAAGCCTTCACGTCGTAGCGCTCAGGCTCAGCGGCGCTCGGCTGCATCACGATGACAAGGTGCAGATCGCGCGGCGGACGCAGCCCGGCACCCTCGATCGCGCGCTGGAGCGCCTGGAGGCGATGCGACGCGATGCCCAGGTGCTCAGCGGCCTGGACGACCCAGGCGAACAGCGCGTCCTTGGATCCCTGCGCCGAGGCGTATTTCGCGAGATACAGCGCGAATCGCAGGATCGGGTGTGCACCGTCGCTCTGGCCGATCACGGTGGCGAGCGTCCGCAGCATGCGCTGGGCGAGGTCCGCGCCGCGGTCCCCGTCGAACCGGCGGCGCCACTCCGGGGGGGCGCTCTCGTGATAGGCGGCGGCGAGCTCGTCGGGCGACCACGAAGCGCCGCTGATGATACCGAGGATGCGCTCGCGCAGCTCCGTCGAGATCATCGAGGCCGAGCGCGCGGGCTCGATGTCCGCAGGCGTGACCTCCCATGCCAGCAGGGCTTCATGCTGCCGTGTCTTCTCGGGCTGATCCTGCCGAAGCTTCTCGAGGATCTCTGCCGGCTTCTGGAGCCGAAGGAGCAGGTTCTCCTTCTCGGTGCGGGGCATCCCGGCTGTGAACTCGTCGGCCACGCGAGGGAAACGATCGATGCAGAGCGCGTCGAGATGATGGTCGAGCGGCAGCACTTCCTTGAGGAGCTTGCGCAGCGACGCCCTCGTGGGGGCGCTGCCTTGCCGATCACTCATACTCGAGGAGACCCTCGCTCCTCTGGACAGCCTCGGGGTGGTCCAGCTGCAGCTTCTCGAGGATCTCCGCCGGCTTTCGGAGTCGCAGGAGGAGGTTCACCTTGTCCGTGCGAATCATCCCCGCGGCGAACTCGTCGGCGACTTCCGAGAAGTGATTGATACAGAAGGCATCGAGGTGGGCGTCGATCTTGAGCACCTCCCCGATCAGCTTGCGTAACGAGGCTTTCGTCGGCCGCCGTCTCGCCGGAGCGCCGAGCCCTGCCGTCGGCTGGACCGTCACGCCAGGATGCGCTGCCGCCGCCGCGCGTGTTCGTTTCTTCGCAGCATCGGATCCGAATGTAACCGAGGGAGCAGCGATCCGGCGCAGGAGCGAGAGCAAGGGCGCGCCGTGATCGGCGTAGACGAGCGGCTCGATCGGCAGGCCGCCGAGCCGGCCGGCGCGTCGATCGAGCTCGGACGCGCGCACGCAGATGTAGTGGGGACCGGCGGCGCCCTGGAACGTCTCTTTCAGCCAGGCGAGCTCGCGGGCAAAGCTCTCGTCGTCGAAGCTGAACCCGACGAACAGGAACGTTCGTGCCGTGAGCAGCGTGCGGAGCGCGGTCTGGGCGGCCTGGTACCGCGGCTCGTTGCGCGGGTCGTCCCTGCCATAGAGGCGGCTGTACCCGTCGGGCGTCAGGATCAGGTTCACCGCGTCGGTGATGACGCCGTGCAGGTGCCATACGGTCGGGAACGCGACGCCGCCGCTGCGCAGCAGGCCCGCCTGTTCGGCGGCGGCCTCGATCGCCCAGGTGCGCAGGTTCTCGCGATCCGGGCACGCCCAGTGCAGCACCCGGTCGTAGTTCGTGGTCACGAGGAGCCGGCCCCCGAGCGCCCACAGCGCCTCCGCCAGCTCGAGGCTCGCGTCGAGCGCCTCGCTCCGCGGCCGATCGAGCGCGTCGCGGAGCACCTCGAACCAGATCGGGCCGAGGCTGTCGCGGGCGATGCGCGCCGCCTCGAGGTAGCTCGGGTTCTTGCGCCGCCGCATCGCGCCCCGGACCGAGGCCGCGTCGTCGCCGAGGCCGTCGCCCGCGAGCCGCGTGGCGGCCGCCTCCAGGAGGCCCGCCCAGCTCGGGAACAGCGGCCCGCCGCCGTCCTTCCGCTGCACCGCCATCGAGACGCCCGCGCCCGCGAACGGCACGAGGGTGCCTTGCCGCGCCGCCTCGAGGAGCCGCTGCGGGAGCGTGGGCTCGGGAGGCGATCGGGGCGCCTCGATCTGCGCCGGCGCGTCGTGCGGGGGTGGCGTTCGTTCCTTGGATCGCCTTGGCGAGATCATCCGACCCTCCTGCGGCTGCGGCTGCGGCTGCGGCTGCGGCTGTGGTTGCGCCTGTGGCGGCTGCGGCTGCGGCTGCTGCGGCTGCTGCGGCTGCGGCTGCGGCTGCTCCACGAGGAGGCCGCGGAGATCGCGCGCGATCTCGGTCCAGATCTCGTCGGCGGGCTCGCGCGGCGCGACGGGCCCACCGCTGCGCGGGAGCAACTGCACGCCCTCGAACATCGTCCCCTCCAGCGAGACGCTCCGCGCGAGCACGGGCGCCATGCGCAGCCCCGGGCGCCGCGCCTGGATCCGCGACAGCTCGTGGTCCCACAGCTCGGACGACAGGAGGTCGACCGAGAGCAGGACCACCGCGAGATCGGCCTCGTCGACCAGCTGGTCCATCGCCTCGCGCCACGACGCGCCCGGCGGAATGTCGTCGACGGTGGTCACGCGTAGGTCCTTGCGACGGCCGGTGCCGAGGTGGCGCATCAGCCGCTGCGCCGCGCCTTGATCGTCTGCAGCGTGGACGAGGAGGATGCGCTTCGGAGCGGGCGCGGCGATCGCCATGGACGGCCCCCATCATATCCGAGGCGGTCGCCTCGGAACGGGCGTCGCGGCGCGGTCTGGTACGATCCGCCGGATGTCCGAGGAGGTGGAGGAGGACGAGGTCGACGCGCTGCTGCTCGAGGAGCTCGATCCGCTGAACGGGTGGCCGCTCTCGTCGCGGGTCGCGCGGATCGCGCGCCGCGCGGCGCCTCGCCGGCGGGAGCCGCTGTTCGTCCACCACCTGCCGCGCGAGGAGGGCTTCGTCGGCCGCAAGGCCGAGCTCGCGCTCTTGCGCTCGCTCTACGAGGCGGGCCGGACCGGCATGATCGCGATCGTCGGCATCGGCGGCGCCGGCAAGAGCGTGCTGCTCGACCAGCTCCTCCGCGCCCTGACCGACGCCGACGGGCTGCTGGTGTGGAGCTTCTACGTCGACGAGGACCCCGAGCGCTTCCTCCTCCAGACGTGCCGCTACCTGACGGGGGTCGAGCCGGGGCCCGACCTGCGCGGCCGCGCGCTCTCCAGCGCGGTGTGCGAGGCGCTCAAGGTGGCGGGCCGGGTGGTGCTCGTGCTCGACGGGCTGGAGCGCGCGCAGCGCGACGACGGCCGCATCGAGACCGACGCGATGCGCGACGTCGTCGAGCGGCTCGCCCTCGGGTGGGGTCGCGCGCTCGCGCTCGTCACGACGCGCCTCTCGCTCACGGACCTGCAGCATTACCGCGGCGACATCTACCGGGAGATCCTCCTCGGCGAGCTCTGCGCCGAGGACGCCGCGGCGCTGCTCGTCCGGACCGGGGTGCGCGGCCCCCGGGCGTCGCTCGCCGCCCTCGGCGCGCGCTTCGGGGGCCACGCGCTCACGCTGTCGCTCCTCGGGGGCGCGCTCGCGCGCTTCTTCGACGGCGATCCCGGCTATGTCGACGAGATCGTCGGGCGCGAGGGGGTCGAGCTGCTCGACGAGACGGGCAAGCTGGGGCGGGTGCTCGGCTATTACGAGCGGCAGCTGTCGCCGGTGGAGCTCGCGGTGCTCTCGCGGATGTCAGCGCTGCCGCGCGGCGCGACCGTCGATTTCCTGGAGCGCTTCCTCGGGTCCGGCAGCGGCGCGAGCGGGGAGGGGGCCCCCTCGGGCCCTGACGGCGGGGCGCTGCGCGCGGCGCTCGGCCGCCTGCTCGGGCTGCACCTCATCCAGGCGGACACGAAGGGCGGCCTCACCGAGTACGGCGTGCACGCGGCGATCAAGGCGCATTTCTACGGGCGCATGCTCGCGGCGACCGCGGTGGAGGTGCACAAGGACGCGTACCGTTTGCTGAGCTTGCCGCCGCGCGCGCTGCGCGAGCGGCCCGCGCGGCCGCGCCCGATCGACGAGGACGAGCTCTACCGCGTCGATGACGCCCTGTACCATGCGGTCCGCGCCGACCAGTTCCGGGAGGCCTACGACCTCTACCGCTTGCTGCTCGGCTACGAGCACGTCGGCGCGCGGCTCGGCGCCTACGCCATCGGCGAGCGCGTCGTGCGCCGGTTCTTCCCGGGCGGCGATCCGGCGCAGCCCATTCCGCGGCTCGACGCCGATCAGCGCGGTTACCTGCTGACGGAGCTCGGGCTCTTCCTGCGCCAGCTCGGCGAGCTCCAGAAGGCGGCCGACTGCCACGAGCTGGTCTCCCGCATGGCGTCGTCGACCGGCGAGCTGCCCGTGGGGGCGCTCTTGCACCTCGCGCACGACCGCCTGCTCCAGGGCAGCTTCAACGAGGTGCAGCGGCACGCCGAGCACGCCCGGGCGCTCGCCGGGCGCGGCCGCGACGCGGAGCGCGGCCGCGAGATCGAGCGCTGCGCGCTGCTCTACCTCTGCGCCGCGCACATCGGCCTCGGCGACATGGACCGCGCGCGCCTCGTGCTGGAGGAGGCGCGCGGGTTCCGGCAGAACGATCTGCTGCTCGTGATGGTGCGCGTCGAGCTCAACCTGCGCGCCGGCAAGGCGGAGCGCGCGGAGGCCATCGCCCGCGATCACCGCCGGCGGATCGCTGGGCAGAGCTTCCGGGAGGAGCACGTGACCTGCATGCTGCTGCAGGCCGAGTGCGCGCTCGCGCTCGGGGATCCGGCCGACGCGCTGCAGAGGGTGGCGGGCGCCGAGCTCTTCATCGCGAGGGCCGGCTGGCGGCACGCGGCCTGCCGGGTCCACCGGCTGCGCGCCCGGGCGGAGGCGCTCCGCGGCGAGGCGGCGGCGGCGCGGCGCGAGCTCGCGGCCGCGCGGCAGATCGCCGAGCGGCACGGCTTCATCTCGCTGCTCGTGGATCTGCTGGTGCTCGAGGGCGAGCTCTCCCTCGAGGAGGACCCGAGCGCGGCGTTGCGGTGCGCGCACGAGGCGCGCCGGCTCGCCGAGAACCACGCGGTGAAGTACAAGTGGGGGCACGGCGACGCGCTCGACCTGTGGGGGCGGGCCGCGGCGCGGCTCGGCGAGCGGGGGTTCGCGGAGATGCAGCTCGGGAAGGCGCTGCAGATCCGGCGTGAGCTCGGCCATCCGGAGCGCACGGCGAGGACCGAGGAGGCGCTGGCTGAGGTGCGGGCGAGCGCGCCGCGGCGGGGGTGAGCCGGCGGGGCGTGGCGAAGGCGAGGGGGGTCGGACCCCTGTAGGCCGCAATCGAGAGCGAAGGCGAGGGGGCCGGACCTATCCGTACAGCGCGAGCCGCGAACGCGTCTACTCCGCCCACAGCAGCGCTTTCGACAGGGTGTTGCGCGCGGCGGAGGCGGCACAGCTGCCGTGGTTCTTCGACACGCTTTCGATGCCGCTCGATCGCCTCCAGCAGAGGCCGGTCGAGGTGGTGAGCGAGCACCGCCGCGCTACGTCGTTCGGCGTCCTGCGCGTGACCGTCGGCCGCGATGTTCTCCGGCAGGCGCCCAGGTAGCAGGGCAGCTCGGCCTGTCGGCCGTGGTGGAGGGGACAGACCACCTGGTGCAGACGTAGGAGGGCGATGGTCTCTGGCTCTGGCAGCTTCTCGAGTACGGTGCAAACCGCACGGAGATCCGCGTCGTCGGACGGGATGTGAATCGCGTCATCCAGGCCGTGCGCGCCGTCAGAGACCTCGCGCCCGAGGCGAGGGTGAAGGTCTGGAGCTTGACACACCCAGGTACGGTGCTGGTGGATGCGCTCGTGGAGGCAGGTTTCGGCGACCGGTGGAGCCCCACCGTGGGGGCTCATCTCGAGGCTGAGCTCGCCGAAGATGAAGAGAGCTTCGATGACGAGCATGCGTGACGCGCCAAAGAACCCGCCTTCGCCCACCGTGGTCTCATGATTGTGAGCTCGGAGTCGCGCAGACGCGAAGCCCCGGAAGCTGCGCGCTCGGGCTGAGCCGCGCCTCCGCGCCCTTCAAGGGCCTGGCCAGCCGCTGCCGCCGGCGCCTCACCCCGGCTCGTACCGCTCCGATCCCTTCGGCGCGAGGCGCACCAGCCAGATGTTCCTGTACCGCACCGGATCTCCGTGATCCTGGAGCCGCAGCGGCCCCGGCGCGCCCTCGTCCTCGTCGCTCGCGCCCTGCGTTGGGCCCCGGAGCGTCGCGTTGTTATGGACGACCACCCCGTTGTGGAGCAGCGTGAGCCGCGCCGGCTCGACGACCTCCCCGCCGCCTGCCGCCCGGGCGGCGCGAAAGACGATGTCGTACGACTGCCACGCGAGCGCGGGCCGGCACGCGTTCGACAGCGGCGCGAGCTGGCCGTACACCGCGCCGCAGTCCCCCGTGCCGGGGACGGCGATCCCGTGCGAGTCCAGCACCTGGATCTCGTAGCGGCCTTGCAGGAACACACCGCTGTTACCCTTCGCCTGCCCGGTCGCGTGCGGCATGTCCGGGCACTGGAACTCCAGGTGGATCAGGGCGTCCTCGAACCGCGCCGCCGACACGATATCTCCGGCGCCGGCGACCACCTGGATCGCCCCGCCTTCCACCTTCCAGCCCGGAGGACCCCCGCCCCGGGCGGTGAAGGCGCGCAGATCCATGCCGTCGAACAGGACCTCTGCGCCAGGCGGCGCTTCGGATGCAATGCTCATGGACTGACCTCTTCCTGGCTCCTCTGGCTCCCTCGTCCCTCGCGATGCTACCACGCGCGCTCCTCGGCCCCGCGGCGCGGCGGCGTCGCGCCGCGACAGCCGCGCTCCGCCACGCCGCCCAGCGACGTCCTCGAGGACCACTCGCCCCCCGGGCGCCCATGGCCTCGCCGCTCCTGGCCGAGCATTCCAGCCGTCGTGCCCGCCGCGGCCGTCGGAGCACGGCGGCGCGCAGGCGCGCGTCGAACCGACATGCTATAGAGCGCCACGGACGATGCGCCCTGTTGTGTCATGTTTTCTTCCATGGCTAGCCATCCTTCTCTCGGCAGCCTCGATGCTCGCGCTGGCCGGGTGTACCGCGATCCCCGAGGTCATCGGGAAGACGATCGACTTCTCCGGGGCGGGCGGCGACCCCTCCGGGACGGGTGGCGGCTCCTCCGAGGCCGGCCTGGGCGGCGCCTTCTCGCCGGCCGGCGGCGGAGACGCGCCGGGCGCGTCCTCCTCGAGCGGCGGGCAGGCCGGCTGCGCGCCGCGGCTCGTAGGGGTGGTGCGCGACTTCAAGGCGTACGAAACCCCCGGCGGGCACCCGGACTTCGAGCGCTTCGAGGGCACAGGCTTGCAGGGCATCGTCGAGCCCGTGCTCGGCCCCGACCAGAAGCCGGTGTACGCCCACGAGGGCGCCACGGAGTACACGTCCGGGCCCGAGCAATTCGATCAATGGTTCCGGGACGTCCCGGAGGTCAATCGCTCGATCCGGTTCACCGTCCCGCTCGACGCGAGCGACGGTGAGTTCCGTCTCTTCTCCAGCAGGGAGTTCTTCCCCATCGACGGCGAAGGCTGGGGCAACCAGGACAGGGACCACAATTACGGGTTCACGTTCGAACTCCACATGAGCTTCAGGTACAGGGGCGGGGACGACTTCATCTTCGGTGGCGATGACGACATCTGGGTGTTCATCAACAACCAGCTGGTGATGGATCTGGGCGGGGTCCACGGCGCCATGTTCGACACCCTCGATCTCGACGCGATGGCCGAGGGGCTCGGCCTCGAGCTCGGGAAGGACTACCCGCTCGACATCTTCTTCGCCGAGCGCCGCAGCGGTGGATCGAGCTTCATGATCTCGACGCTCAAGTACACGAACTGCGAGCCGATCATCCTGTAGCGGCGGGGCCGCCGCCGGCCGCGCGACCGCCCGCCGCGCGGGGCGCTCGCGCGATCGCGGCGGAGCGGCGTCCCTCAGTGCGCCGCCGCCTGCCGCGTGGGCCTCGCGTTCCACACGCGCGTCGCCAGCGCGAAGCCGACGAGGGCGACCGGGAGCATGGCGACGGGCCATGGCATCCAGTTCCCCGGGTCCTTCGCCGCGTCGCCCGAGGGCAGGATGCTCCCGTAGAGGAACGATTGAACCGCCGTGCCCAGGTAGACGAAGCCGTCGATGATGCCTGTCGCGACGCCGGCGTTCTTCTTCCCGCCGAAGTCCATGCTCGCGGTCCCGGAGAGCATGCCGTGGACGCCGATCACGCAGAGGGACATGAACACGACGGTCCACCCCGCGATGGGGAGGCTCAGCGTGAAGAGGACGATCGCCGCGCCGATCACGAGCCCGGCGTACAGGACCGAGGCCACGGGGCCGCGGCGCGACTCGAAGACGTGGTCGGAGATGAAGCCGGCGAAGACGCCGCCCAGGATGCCTGCGATGCAGAGGAGCACGCCCCAGTGCGTCGACACGAAGCCCTTGAGGCCGGTCTTGTCGGCGAAGATGAGGTACCACTTCATGACGGCGTTGCGGAGGAAGCCGCTGCAGAACTCGATGGCGACGATGATCCAGATGACCCTTTGCGAGAACATGCGCCGCGCGACCTCGATCGCGCCGAGGCGCTCGCCGGTGTCGCCCGAGGACGCGTCGGCCGTGTCGAAGTCCCGGAATCCCGCCTGGCCCGGCGTGTCGCGGATGACGAAGAAGTCGAGCACGAGGAAGCCGAGCAGCAGCAGGGCGGGGACGTGGAAGACCCACGGCATCGGCAGGTGCTTGGCGACGAATCGACTCCAGTCGTACGCGAAATAGAGCCCCAGCGAGATCAGGATACCGAAGACGCCGCCGAGCATCCCGCGCTCGCGGACGTGGAACCAGGGCGCGTTCACCTTGACGATGGATACGGCGCCGAAGCTCTGGAAGTACATGTTGCCGGCGAAGAGCGCGGTCATCGCGGTGATGGCCGCGTCGTGGTCGAGCTGCCCTTCCTGGGCGAGGCGCACCGCCGCGCCCAGGAGCAGGTTCATGAGCGCGGATCCGCCTGCGGCGAGGAGGATGGTGGCGCGCCCGCCCCACCGGTCGGTGAGCGGCCCGTTCAGCAGGAAGGCGACCCCGTAGACGGCCGAGCCCCAGCCGTCGATGTTCCCGAACTCCTGCTTGCTGACGAGCTGCATCGCGTCGAGCGCCGACGCGTTGGCGGAGAAGTTGTACCGCCCCATGTAGAGGAAGGCGTAGGTGAGCCCGAGGGGAAACCAGTTGAAGAACCGCCGTCGCTTGAACTCCTCCGAGTGTCCGAGGTCGATCTTCGGCAGCCGCCGCATGACGACCGCGATGGCCGCGAGCAGCAGAAGGATCGGCAGCAGCTGATTGAGCCAAGCAGGCATGGATCGCCCTCCGGCCGCCGACGATAACGGCGCCCCGCACCAGCGGCTACGCCTTCGCGCCTCCCCGCCCGCCCGCTCGCTTCATCGAAAGCCGCCGCCGAGGCCAGCCATCGCTATCCAGAAAGCCGCCCCACAGAGCATCCGTTGCGGTCATGAGCCGCCGGAGGGGGCAGGGAGCCCATGGGACGGGCCGATGTCCGTCGCTGTCAGAGGAGCCGCTGCGGCGTGCATCCCGTTGCGGCCTAGAGCCGCCGGAGGGGGCAGGGAGCGCGTGAGGCGCGCTTGGGGACGGGCCGATGTCCGTCGCTGTCAGAGGAGCCGCTGCGGCGTGCATCCCGTTGCGGCCTAGAGCCGCCGGAGGGGACAGGGAGCGCGTGAGGCGCGCGTGGGGACGGGCCGATGTCTGAGCATGGCCGGTGAATCGCCCTCGATCGGGCGATTCACCGGCCATGCGAGTCCGGCGGGGCCCCACGCGCGCCTCACGCGCTCCCTGTCCCCTCCGGCGGCCCCTGCCTTTCAGATCCCCCGTCCCGCCCGGATCACCCCCCGCGCCCGCGGAAGATCGCGTGGCGGAAGTAGTTGATCTGGCTCTTGGCGAACTCCTTGGCCGCGTCCAGCCGGTCCCCGTCGCGCGACGAGCTCCGGATCAGGAGCTCCCCGTTCTCGTAGAGCTCCCGCGTCTTGCTCCGCTGGAGCTTCCCGCTCGAGGTCTTCGGCAGCACGCCCGGCCCGACCGCCACCACGTCGTCGACGGTGAGCCCCATGGCCTGCTGCACCACGCGGCGCACCTCGCCCTTCAGCGACTGCTTCTCCTGCTCGTCCGACGTCGTCGTCTCGAACACGATGACGACCCGCTCGCGGTCGTTGTGCGGCTTCATCGTCCCGAACGCGATCACGTTCCCCTTCCGGACCCCGGAGACGCGGCTCGCCTCCCACTCGAGGTCCTGCGGGTAGTAGTTGCGCCCGTTGACGATGATGACCTCCTTCGAGCGCCCGCAGATATAGACCTTGCCCTCCGCGAGGTACCCGAGATCGCCCGTCCGCAGCCAGCCGCCCGCGAACGCCTCCTTCGTCAGGTCCGGGTCGTTGAAATACCCGGCCATCACGCTCGGCCCCCGGAGCCGCAGCTCCCCGACCTCGCGGTCGCCGAGCGGGCGCGCGCTCTCCGCGTCGTCCGACGCGAACACCGCGATCTCGTGCCCCTCGAACGCCGACCCGCATTGCACGAGCGACGACGCCCCGTCGCTGTCGGCCGGGACGGGCACCGCCTTGCCCTCCTTCCAGAGCGTCTCGCCGTCCACCGCGTCGGTCTTCAGCCCGGTCCCGAGCGCGCTGAACGACACCGCCAGCGTGCTCTCGGCCATGCCGTACGAGCAGACGAACGCCTTCTCGTCGAACCCGACCGGCGCGAACTTCTCGGCGAACGCGCGCAGGTTGTCGGCCCGGATCGGCTCGGCGCCGCACCCGGCGACCCGCCACGTCGACAGGTCGAGCCCCGCCATCTCCTGCTCCCGGATCCGCTTCACGCAGAGCGCGTAGGCGAAGTTCGGCCCGAACGACACGTTGCCCCGGTGGCGCGTGATCGTCTCCAGCCAGCGCACCGGCCGCTTCAGGAACAGGAGCGGGGGCAGGAACGTCACCGTGTTCACGTGGTAGAGCGGCGCGATCACGAAGCCGATGAGCCCCATGTCGTGGTAGAGCGGCAGCCACGACACGCCGGTGTCCACCGACTCGCGCACCGCCAGGCCGAGCTCCACGATCGCCCGCACGTTCGCCGCCAGGTTCGCGTGCGTGAGCACCACCCCCTTCGGCCGCGACGTCGAGCCGCTCGTGAACTGCAGGAAGCACACGTCGTCGAGCTCGACCTTCACCGGCTTGAGCTCCTCGCGCGAGCCCCGGATGCCCTCCACCGCCACGACCTGCTGGAGCTCCGGCGCCTGCGCCTGGATCGTGCCGAGCACGCGCTTGATCTCGGCGCTCGTGAGCAGGACCTTGGCCCCGCTCTTCGCGACGATGTGCAGCGTGTTCTCGAGGTAGCCGGTCAGCTTCCCGAGGCCCGTCGGCGGGTAGATGGGCACCGGGACGACGCCCGCGCGGATCGCGCCCAGGAAGGCGAAGATGAAGTCGGCGTTGTCCGGCAGGATCAACGCGACACGATCACCCTTCTGGAGCCCGAGCGCCTGGAGCGCGCCGCCGATGCGCGCGCTCGCCCGCTCGATGCCGCCGTGCGTGAAGAACGGCTCGTTCTCGCTCGACTCCTCGATGAAGCGATAGCCCGTCTTCGTGCTCGCCGCTGCGTCCTCGATCGCCTGTGCGACCGTCCGCGCTTTCCAAACAGCCGTCATCCCGAGAGCCTTCCTTCGTTCTTGAGCCGGAGCTCGATGGCCTTGACGACGTCGGCGACCGTGTCGACCTCGCGCAACATGTCGTCGGGGATCGAGAGGTCAAACTTGTCCTCCATGTCCGCGACGATCTCCATCACCCCGAGCGAGTCGAGGCTGAGGTCGGCGACGAGATGGCTCGACTCCTCGATCTTCACCTCGCCGGCCGTGTGTCCCTCCAGGAGCTGGATGATCTCTGCCCGCAACGTCTCCCGTGTCCACGTCATCGTACGGTCCTACCCCAACTGCGGCGTGGCGAGGAGGGGCTTGCTCGGCCGCGCCGCGCTCGCGCGCGGCCGCGCACCCCTGAACGGACGGGACGAGCGCGCCGTGCATCAGGGACGGGCGGCATCGATGATCTCTCGCAGCCGACTGAGCCCCTCGAGCGCCCGCGCGCCATACCACATGAGGTCCTTGCCATCGCATCGGATCACGCGGCCGCGGCGGGCGGCGGGGATGTCGAGGGAGCGAAATATTTCTGCGTCGGCGTCGGTGAAGGCGTGCGGCTCGTCGGGCAGCAGCACGATCTCCGGGGCGCGGGCGATCACCTCGTCGAGGGTGACGCGGGGGTAGCGGACGTCGCGGCCCTGGATGCGCTCGGGCGGGAGCGGCGGCGCCTTGCCCAGGTCGGCCGCGAGCGGGTAGCGCCGGGGCCGATCCTCGAAGACGTTCTGCGCGCCGGCGAGGTCGAGCATGTCGGAGATGAAGGTGTCGCCGTGCACGGTCATCAGCGGGTCCATCCAGATCGGGACGAAGGCGCGGAGCGGCGGGAGCTCGCGGCGCCGCGCCTCGGCCGCGGCGTGGGCGCGGTAGGCGGCGGCGACCTGCTCGCGCGCGGCGGGAGGCGGCGGCAGCGGGGCCGGGGCATCGCCGTCCGGGGCCGCCGGCGCGGCCTTCGCGGCGTGCCCGAGCAGGCGCGCCAGCCGGGCGAGGTGCGCCACGCCGTCGGCGACGCGCTTCGGGAACGAGACGAGCACCCGGAGCCCCGCCGCGTCGAGGCGCTCGATGTCGCGCTTGCTGTTCTCCTCCTGGTTCGCGACGACGACCTCGGGGTCGAGCGCGACGATGCGCTCGACGTCGGCGTCCTTCGTGCCGCCGACGAGCTCGATGCCCTCGACGTCCTCCGCGGGCGCGACGCAGAAGCGGGTGCGGCCGACGAGGCGGTCGCGGGCGCCGAGCCGGACGAGCGAGTAGGTGTCGCTCGGCACGAGCGAGACGATGCGGCGCGGAGGGGTGCGCCACTCGTGCTTGCGCCCCCGGTCGTCGACGATGCGGATGAACGAGCCGGCAAAGGGCTGTCCCCAGCCCGCGCTGAACGTCATGCGCCGGGTGTAGCCCGCCGCCGCGCGCGCTGCACGCCTCCGGGCGGGGTCCCGCCGGGCCCGCGCGGCCGCCCCCGGGCGGCGGCCGCTTAGTTGGCCCATCCGCGCGAAGTCTGCGACGAGGGGTCGTGCAGATCGATCGCCTCGATGTGCGTCGCGGAGGCACGCTCCCGTACCCGCCTTCCGGCCTGCCGCCCCTCGCCGGCGGCCCGGGCCGCGACGAGCTCCCGCTGCGCCGGGCGGCGCCCCGCGGCGGGCGGCCCCTGCCGTGCCGGATCGGCCGCTACACCCTGTTCGACCACATCGGCCAGGGGGGGATGGCCGACCTCTACCTGGCGCGGGTGCGCACCGACCTCGGCGCCGCGCGCCTCGTCGCCATCAAGGAGGTCGCCCCGAAGCTCGCGCACGATCCGCGCTTCGTGGAGATGCTCGCGAGCGAGGCGAGGCTCGCCGCTGGGCTGCGCCACGCGTCCATCGTGCAGGTCGAGGACCTCGGCCGCGAGGACGGCGCGCTGTTCATCGCGATGGAGTACGTCGAGGGCTTCGACCTGCGCGAGCTGCTCCGCCGCTGCGCGCGCCAGAGGGTGAAGCTCCCGGTCGCGTTCTCGCTCCTGATCGTCGCCGAGGCGCTGCAGGCGCTCGCCTACGCCCACAGGAAGGGCGTCATTCACCGCGACGTCTCGCCGTCGAACGTGCTGCTGAGCTTCGAGGGCGAGATCAAGCTCTGCGACTTCGGCATCGCCCGCGCGCACGAGCGCTGCGGCGGGACGCTGGACGAGGCGCTGCAGGGCAAGGCCGGCTACATGAGCCCGGAGCAGGCCCGCGGCGAGCCGATCGACGCGCGCTCCGACCTCTTCTCGGCGGGCATCCTGCTGTGGGAGCTGCTCGCCGGCCGGCGGATGTACAGCGCGGGCGCCGGCGCGGCGCTCTCCAAGGACGAGGCGCGCGTCGAGCTGCTCGAGCTCGCGCGGCGCGGGGAGATCCCGCCGCTCGTGGAGCGCGGGCTCCCCGACGAGGCGGCGCTCCACGCCATCGTGGCGCGGGCGCTCGCCGAGTCGCCCGCGGAGCGCTATCCGAGCGCTGCGGCGATGCTGCGGGACGTCGCCGCCTACGCGGCGGCGGCCGAGCTGACGGCGAGCCCGCTGCGCTTCGGGGCGTGGCTGCGCGACAACTTCGGCATGGAGATGGTCGCGGCCCGCCGGGCGCGCGAGCGCGCGGTGCGCGCGCTGGAGCTCGGTCCGCCCGCGGTGATCGAGCCGGTCGCGACGGCGGCCGCCACGCCGCGCGCGATGGGCGCCGGCGCGGCGATCGCGAGGGAGGCGCCAGCGAGGGACGCGGCGCCGGCGAGGGACGCGGCGCCAGCGAGGGACGCGGCGCCGGCGAGGGACGCGGCGCCGGCGGCAGGGGAGGCGGCGGCGCCGGCGCGGGAGGCGGCGGCGTTCCCGGCTCGGGAGGCCGCCGTGCAGCTCGCCAGGGCGGCCGGCGCGCAGGGTGCGGCGCTCGTCGTGCGGGCCGCGGTCGAGCCGCCGTCGCCGTGGGCCACGGCGCAGCGCCCGCTCGCGCGCCCGCAGCGGGGCGGGCTCGCGCCGCTGCTCCTGCACGCCGCGCTGCTGTTCGCCCTCGCCGCGCTCTGCATCGCGGGCTGCTACCTCGCGGCCCGGTAGCTTCGTCCGCCGTCAGTGCGCCGGCCATCCCTGGCCGGCGCACTGACGGCGGACGGCGAGGTCATTCCCGCAGGCAGCGCAGCGGAGAGTGGATCGCCAAGACGCCAAGGCACCAAGGCGCCAAGTACACAAAATAATTAGATTTTTTTTTCTTGGCGTCTTGGCGTCTTGGCGTCTTGGCGGTTTCACAACCCACCGCACCCTCGGCCAGCGTACCGCGCTGCCCGCCGGCGCCCGCCGCCGTCAACCGGCGCCGGCGATCGGCGCCTCGGGCACGGGCACCTGCATGTCCGGCTGCCGCTCGCACGCTTCGTGGCGGACGCCGACGCCGTAGCGGTAGATGAGCTCTCCCCCGAGCCAGCCGCTCGCGCCCGCGAGGCCGAAGCCCGCCGTCGACAGCGCGATCCCGAGGGGCCGCAGCCCGACCGCGCGGGAGGCGAGCGAGGCGCCGTACAGGCCGGCGATCGCCATGTTCATGGCGCCGTGGACGAAGCCGATCCGCTTCGCGGCGCCGAGGGTCGTGCTCCAGTCGGCGAGCCCCGCGAAGGCGGCCACGAGCGCCCCGCCGAGGCCGATCGCCGTGCTCGCGTCCGCTCCCCGATGGAGGCGCCGCCCACGGCGGCCGAGCCCCGCAACGTCGAGCACGAGCGCGCAGGACCACGCGCCGATCGGGATCGTCACCAGCACCGGATGCAGCGGATGCCCGAGGAACTTGCCGTGAAGCACCTTCGCGAGCACAGGCGCTCGCCTCAGGACCGACCGAAGGCCGCGCTGCAGCGGGTCGGCGATCTGGTCGATCCAGTCCTGCCCCTCGATTCCCCCCAAGACCGCGGTTCCGATCATGTCCCCTCCTCCCGGCGCGTCATGGCGCACATCTCCGGCCCATGGCGCCCGCCCCGCCGACCGTCCAGCGGTGAGCCCCTGACCCGGATCCCGAGCAATCGGCGGACCCCACCGGAGCGGCTCGGGCCTTCCCATCCCCGCGCGCGGTGCGCGCCGGTGCGACGTGCGGACAGGCCGGCTCGATTCGCTTTTGCAATGGTGCATTGCTGAAATTTCAGATTCGCAATTCAAGCCGCCTCATCTGGGACGAAATCCGTTCGGATCGCGAACAGCAGAGATGGCACGGACGGTGCTCTATGTCCGGGCAGCGCTGCCGGCGCGGCCTTCCCCCCCCCGAGGCCCCGGCGGCGCTTTTTTTTGCCTCTTTCCGGGGCTGCACAGGCGCACCGTGCGCGCGCGTGCCGTGCATTCCTCGTCCCGGGCGGCGTTCTCTGGTATCTCGCCCGTGCCGCGCCGCGCGCGGCCTCCCGGAGCGATGCCCCTCCTCGCCGACGTCGCGGTGCCCGTCCCGCTCTCGCAGGCCTTCACGTACGAGGTCCCGGCCGCGCTCGCCGGCGAGGTGCGGCCGGGGGCGCGCGTGCTCTGCGAGTTCCACCGGCGCAAGCTGCTCGGCGTCGTGCTCGCCGTCAGCGAGCGCAGCGCGGCCTTCGATCCGTCCAAGATCAAGCCGCTCGCGGCGCTCGTCGACGCGCGCCCGGCGCTGCCGGCCGAGCTGCTCTCGTTCCTGCAGGAGCTCGCCGCCTACTACTTCGCGCCCATCGGGGAGGTGCTCCGCCTCGCGCTGCCGGCGATCGAGCGCGAGCAGGTGCGGGCGCTCAAGGCGCAGGGGGAGCTCGACGGCGTCCTCGACCTCGGCCGGGCCAAGCAGGTGGGCGGCCGCAGGGTCGCCTACGCCAGGGCGACGGACGTGGTCGAGGAGCCCGGCACGCTCCGCGGGCAGGCCGCCGCGGTGCTCGCGCTGCTCCGGGCGAACGGAGAGCAGCCGGTCGCGCGGCTCGAGGAGCGCTACGGCAACGCGCGCAGCGCCCTGAAGAAGCTCGCCGAGCGCAACCTCGTCGCCCTCGACGAGCGCGAGCCGCCGCGCGACCCGTTCTTCCGCCTCCCCGAGGAGCGCGACGTGCCCCCCGAGCTCAACGCGGCCCAGGCCGAGGCCGCGGCGCGCATCGACGCGGCGCTCGAGGCCCTGTCCGCGCCAGGAAGAGCGGCGCCGTCCGCGCCCGGAGGGGCGGAGGCGCGCGACGTCGCCCCGCACGAGCCGCGCCCCGCCGGGCCGAGCGCGTTCCTCCTCTTCGGCGTGACCGGCTCCGGCAAGACCGAGGTGTACCTGCGCGCCATCAAGAGCTGCCTCGAGCGCGGCCGCGGCGCGCTCGTGATGGTGCCGGAGATCGCCCTCACCCCGCAGCTCGTCGCGCGCTTCCGCGCCCGCTTCGGCGACGAGCTCGCCGTGCTGCACAGCGGGCTGAGCGACGCCGATCGCCACGCGATGTGGGCGAGCCTCCACGGCGGCAAGGTGCGCGTCGCCATCGGGGCGCGCTCCGCCCTGTTCGCGCCGGTGCCCGACCTCGGGCTCATCCTCGTCGACGAGGAGCACGACGGCTCGTTCAAGCAGGAGGAGGGCGTGCGCTACCACGCGCGCGACATGGCGCTGCTCCGCGCCCACCGCGCCGGGGCGGTGTGCGTGCTCGGCTCCGCGACGCCCTCCATCGAGTCGGTCGCGCTGGTGCGCCGCGGCAAGCTCGTGGAGCTCCGCCTGCCGGACCGCGCGCACCGCGAGGCCAGCCTCCCCGAGGTCACCCTGGTCGATCTCCGCCGCTTCGGCGCCGGCCCCTCGGGCGACCCGCTGATCTCGCTGCCGCTGCACCGCGCGCTCGAGCAGACGCTCGCGGCGAAGGAGCAGGCGATCCTGTTCCTCAACCGCCGCGGCTTCGCGCCGAGCGTCGTCTGCGGCTCGTGCGGGAACCTCACGACGTGCGAGGCGTGCTCGGTCGCGCTGACGTACCACCGCGGGCGGCGCAGCGACGCGCGCCCGTCGATGCCGGCGGGCGCGCCCGCGCCGGCGGCGGCGCCCGCGCCGGCGGCGCCCGACGAGCGGCCGCAGGGCGGGCGGCTGCGCTGCCACTACTGCGACTACGCCGGCCCGCTGCCGGAGCGCTGCGGATCGTGCGGCTCGCGGACCCTGCTGCTCGAGGGCCTCGGCACCGAGCGGCTCGAGGCCACGATCGCCGCGTCGTTCCCGGAGGCGCGCGTGGCGCGCCTCGACCGGGACGTCGCGGGCAAGGACCGCTCGCAGGCGATCCTCGCGAGGATGCGCGAGGGCAAGATCGACATCCTGGTCGGCACGCAGATGGTCACGAAGGGCCACGATCTGCCCAACGTGACCCTGGTCGGCGTGGTGAACGCCGACGCCGCGCTCGGGCTGCCGGATTTCCGGGCGGCCGAGCGCGGCTTCCAGCTGCTCGTGCAGGTGGCCGGGCGCGCGGGGCGGCGCGATCGCCCGGGCCGGGTGCTCATCCAGACGCGCAACCCCGAGCACCCGGCGATCGCGTTCGCCGCGGCGCACGACGTGCCGGGCTTCCTCGAGCGGGAGATCCGCGATCGCGAGGAGGTGGGCTATCCGCCGGCCACGCGCCTCGCGCTGCTCCGGGTCGACGCGGTCGACGAGGGCGTGGGCCGCGGCGCCGCGGCGAAGCTCGCGGCGCACGCGCGCACGTGTCCGGAGGGGCTCGCGCGGCGCGTCGAGGTGCTCGGGCCGTCGGCGGCGCCGATCGCGCGCCTGCGCGGGCGGTACCGGTTCCGGGTGCTCCTCCGGGCGCGCGAGCGCGGGCCGCTCCGGGGAGCGCTCGCGGCGCTCGCCGCGCTGATGCGGGACGGGCTCGACCGGAACGCGCGGGTGATCATCGACGTGGATCCGGTCGCCATGCTGTGACCGGCGGCGCGCGGCGCTACCCCGGCGCGGCGAGCTCGGCGAGCTCGTGCCGCGACGCGCTCGAGAGCCGCTCGAACTCCGCGCCCAGCCAGTCGAGGAACGCCGCGTCCCACGACGGCCCCTCCGGCCGGGCGGCGACGGCCTCGGCGAGCTCGCGGTCCCAGCGGCCGTAGACGTCCCGGAGGAGCGCGTGCGCCCGGCGGCTCGCGGCCGAGGCCGGGTCCGCCTGGCCGTCGATGCGCTCGGCGAAGGCGTCCTCGCAGAGGAAGTAGTTGCAGGTCGCGGCCCGCCGCTCGGCGGGGATCGTGCAGCCGCGCGCGCCGTGATAGACGCATTTCGAGCGCCGCGGGGCCGTGCGCTCCTCCCGCTTGCGCACGCGCCGGAGCTCGAGCCCGCGGCTCACCGGGAGCAGGTTGCCGGCCGCGATCTGCTCGAGCAGCCAGCCGCGGCCGGAGAGGGAGACGATGCGCCCGATGTCCGTCCAATCGAGCTCGGGCGGGCTGACGCAGCACCCCGCGGGGCCTTGCGGGCACTGGCCGCACAGCGTCGAGTGCAGCCGGGTGTGCTCTCGTGAAAGCTCCAGACGGATCATCGATGCCCTTGCCGTGCTCCGAGGGCTCGAGACGCGCCCTCGAGACAGCGCACCTCATGGACCTCGGCGCGCCAGGAATGACAGAAGCGTCGCGCCGTCGCAACTGTCGCAACTGACGCTGGCCCCAGCGCCCACCCGGAGCCGCCAGCTGCCGCGGCGCAGCGGCCCGGCGCGAGCCGAGCGCGCGCCGGGCGGCAACCTCACGTGCGCCGCGCGTCCGTCGTCGCCAACATGGTGTTCGAAAAGAGCGAGAACTCGCACTCCCGGGCGCTCGTGGAGGAGCTGAATCAGTTATAGTAAGTAACGGGGCATCGACGCGCGCGCACGCGCGGAGGGCGAGAGAAAGATGCGATCGTCCTTTTCGGGCCGCGGCTTCCGTTGATAGGCTGCGCCGGCCATGGGCGATGCGCTTCCCAAAGAGGTCGGTCGGGCCATTCGCGTGCTCCGGCTGCTGCACGGCCTCAGCTACGCAGAATTCGCCGAGAAGGCGCGCCTCTCTGCGACGTACCTGCGGCAGGTGGAGCGCGGCGAGCGCGATCTCGGGCTCGGCGCGCTGGCGCTCATCGCACAGGGGCTCAACTGCGATGCTCGGCTCCTCCTGCCCGGCGACGGGAGGAGCCCGGTCTCCGCCGTCGTCGCCGATCGCTTCGACCGCGCGCCCGAGGCGCTCCAGGAGGCGCTCCTCTTCCTGCTGATCGAGCCGGAGGACTCGCCGAAGAAGCAGGCCATCCTCGCCCTCATCAACGATGATCCGGATCGCGCCCGGCCGCGCTCCCGGCCGCGGCCCGACGATCGCGGCTCGCGGGGCTCGGCCCCCCCGTCGTCGAGCCGGCGGCCCGGGCGATGAGCCCCTGAGCGATCACGGCCGCGCGGACGAGAAGAGGTAGATCACCGGCGCGACGCCGGACGCCGGGGGACCGCCGCTCGGGGGGTCTATCCCGTCCATCGACGCGAGCCGCTGCGTGGCCAGGAGCTGAAACGCCGCGAGCGCGCGCGTACGGCGCTTGTACGCCGTCGAGAGCGGGATTCCGGACTGGCTCGCGAAATCGGCCATCGGGACGCCCTCGATGTCGTGGGCCACGAGGACCGCGCCGAGCTCGCCGTCGAGCTCCCGCAGGACCGAGAGCGCAAACAGGCGATCGCACTCCGAGATGATGTGCTCCTCGGCCGACGGCTCCTCGAGCTCCGCGTCGAAGTCGTCCGGCAACGGCTCCTCCACCCGGCGCCGCGCCCGCTCCGCGTAGTGGGACGCGGTGTGGACCGCGATCCGGTTCAGCCAGCGGTCGGGCGGGCCGCGCGCCGGGTCGTAGTTCGCGAAGCTCTCGTGCGCCGCGAGCATCACGTTCTGGGCGACGTCCCGGCGATCGCGGCGCGGCACCCCCAGGAGACGCAGCCAGCGCCGTACGAGCACGATCGTTTTCTTGTTGAAGAGCCGCCAGTAAGCCCCTTCCCTGTCGTTCGGCGGCTGTGATCCGTCGCTTCCGTGCCCTGTGCCAGGCATTGCGTAACGATCGTTATCACAAGAAACCAAACTTGCAAAACGCGGTCGAAGCGATCCCAGGCAGAATTTCGATCTTTCGGGTAGGTGAATG
Source organism: Sorangium sp. So ce134 (assembly GCA_051525975.1). Classification (GTDB taxonomy): domain Bacteria; phylum Myxococcota_A; class Polyangia; order Polyangiales; family Polyangiaceae; genus Sorangium. Next base: position 12,256,107 of record CP150314.1, on the reverse strand, counting down.
TGGGTGCGGGTGGGTGGCGCCTCGGATGCCCGTTCTTCTGCATATTGCCCGGATGCAGGCCGAATCGTTCGGAAATGCGGCGCTCGACGATGGTTTCTGACATGTAACGATCGGTCGCCGACCGGCGCCGCCGGCGGAGGTCTTCCGTCGCGCCGGCCGCGCTCGTGCGGCGGGGCCGGCGGCGGGCGCTGCCGGCGCTGTCCAGGGCGGCGGCGGCCGGACGCGCTGCTTTCCGCGCTGGACTCCACGGCATCGCGCCGGTAGACACGCGGGCTCGATGCACACGTTCCATCGAAGGATGCCGGCCCCGCGGCGGGGCGGCGCGCCCCGCCGGGGGTGTGTCGCGATCGCCCGCGCGGGCTCTGGCGAGGCGGTCACCGCCCATGTCGGCTGACGCGGAGCAGCCGGGGGCGGCGCGCGGCGACGAGGCGGCGGCGGCGGGCGGCGCGGGGGAGGCCCCGGCGTCGCGGCAGCGGGTCGCCTACTTCGGGCGGCCGGGGACGTTCAGCCACGAGGTGGCGGCGCGGCGCTTCGGGGCGAGCGCGGACCTCGCGCCCCGGCGCACCATCTCGGAGGTGTTCGACGCCGTGGCCGGCGGCGCGGCGACCTACGGCGTCGTGCCGATCGAGAACGCGGTGGGCGGCCCGATCTACGACACCGTGGATGAGCTGATCCGCCGCGAGGGCACGGGCGCGGCGCTCGTCGTGTGCGAGGAGCTCTCGCTGCACGTCACGCTGTCGCTCCTCGGCCGGCCGGGCGCGGCGCCGAAGCGCATCTATTCGCACTTCGTGCCGCTCAAGCACTGCGGCGGCTGGCTGCGCGCGAACTACCCCGGCGCGCAGATCCTCGAGGCGGAGAGCACCGCCGAGGCGGTCGAGCGCGCGGCCCAGGACGGCGAGGCCTGGGCGATCGGCAACAAGGGCGCGGCGGCGATCTACAAGCTCGAGATCCTGGTGCCGAAGCTCGGCGTGAAGGGCGAGAACATCACGCGCTTCTTCGTCGTCGGCAAGACCGCCGAGCCGCCGCCCTCGGGCGGGAGGACGCTGCTCCTCTTCGGGCTCGACCACCGCCCGGGCGCCCTGGTGGCGGCGCTGTCCGCGCTCGGGAGACACCAGATCAACCTCACGCGCATCGTCTCGCGCGCCCTGCCCGACAGCCCCGAGGAGTACCTCTTCCTGGTCGAGTGCGAGGGCAGCACGGAGGAGCCCGCGTTCCGGGACGCCCTCGCGCTGCTCGAGCAGCACGCGACGGGCGTGCGCTCGCTCGGCTCGTTCCGCGTCAGCCAGAAGTACGAGTAGCGGCCCGCGCCGCGCTGCCTTCCCTCGAGGGCGCAGAGGACAGGACGCTCCTGATTCATGCGCTCGCTCCGAGCGCGAAGGAACGCACGGGCGTCGATCCTCGGCGCGCTGAACGACGACGACTCCCCGCTCGGCCAGGGGCGGCACCTCGGGAGCCAGCTGCCCGATGACAACGAGTTCATCGATCTCGGCGGGAGCCGGCCTCGCGTCGAGTAGGCGCCCCCACCGCGGGGTGGAACAGCGCCGCTCCGAAGCTGGAAATATCCTCGCGCAGGGTGGCCTGCGTGACTCCTCTGCTCTTTTCGATGGCCAGTTGCGCCTCGCCTGGGACTAGAACGCTCGCCACGAGCGGTTTTGCGCTCATCGACAGGCAAGGTGACATGAATCTACGTTGGCAATGGCTCTTCGTGGTTGTGCCGGCGCTCATGGGTTCTCTGGAAGCGTGTGAGTTACGCCCATGGACGCTGGCATTGCCGGACGGCGGCGACGGCGATCTGCGCGGCGGGGCGGGGCCGAAGCGGAACCCCCCCGGCGCGAGCTGCGGCTGTGATGCGGACTGCGACGGCGAGGCGGCCGTCTGCATGCTCGGCATCTGCATGCAGCGCGCGGAGGGGCCGTGCGCGGCGCCGAACAGCGAGGAGGGCTGCGCGCCGGGCTCCCGCTGCTTCGACACCGACATCCTGACGGACACCGGGGTGTGTTATCCCGTCTACGATCCCGCGACCTGCGAGGGCGTGGAGAACCGTCATGGGCTCTGCTCTCCTCGGCGCGGCGACGGGTGCAACGCGGCCTGCGGCGCGGCGTGCGCGGAGGACACGGTCGGCACCGGGCGCGTGGGCGCGGCCTGCGAGACGGACGAGGCGTGCTGGCTGCCCGGCGCGACCTGCTATCGCGACGCGGACCCGGCGGAGCCGAACGGCTGGGTCCTCGGGTACTGCCTCGCGTTCGACTGCGAGAGCGACGACCAGTGCGGTCCGGAGGCGGGCTGCTTCCCGGCGGCGGAGGGCGGCGCGCCCGTGTGCCTGAACACGTGCGGCAGCGACCTGGACTGCCGGCCTGGCTACGTGTGCCACGCCGTCGACGAGGAGCACGGCTCCGCGTGCTTCGCCGGCTGCGACGCCGCCGCGACCTGCCCGGACGGCACGACCTGCCTCGGAGAGCTCTGCGTCTCGGACGAGGTCGCGTGCTCGCCGGACGTCCCGTCCGGCTGGTGTCCGGAGGGCAGCTATTGCGACGACGGCGCGTGCCGCAAGGAAGCCTTCGCTTGCGACTCTGAGGTCGACGCGCTGGAGCCCAACGACGACGCGGGGGCGGCGGTGAGCGCGCCCATGGGCGTCACGGAGGAGCTCACGTTGTGCGAGGGGGACGAGGACTGGTTCAGGATCGTCGTGCCGGAGCGGACCATCGTCCGCGTGGGCATCCGGTTCCGCCACGCCGCGGGGGACATCGATCTCGTGGCCTATGACGGCGAGGGCCGCCTGCTCGGCTCGCGTTACGGCGAGCAGTACCCGTACTCCTACCGCGATCAGGAGACGAACACCGAGTTCTACGGGTTCTACTCCGAGCGGGGCGGCGCAGAGTACCTGGTCCGCGTCGTCGGCCACGACGGGGGGCAGAACGCTTATGATCTCGACGTGACCTCGTATCCTTATGTCGACGGCCCGAGCTGCGTCGGCGCCGGCTTCTCGTTCGACGAGTGCGCCGGCTTCGGCGACGGCGGCAGCGGGCTCTTGCCGTTCCCGTTCCCCGACCCGGGCGACTCGGTCGTCGGCGGCGGCTACGTCTGGGAGACCTTCAGCAACTACCGCTTCGCGCGGCGCGAGCTCATCATGCTCGTCCGCGACGCGCTGTCCGAGACGCTGCGGGCGTTCCCTGGCACGACGCCGCTCTCGCTGATCGACGTCTGTCAGATGAACGGCGTCACGCCGGGCTACGACGTCGACGACCCGCGCCACCCCGAGTCGACGCACGATCAGGGGGGCAACATCGACATCGCCTATTTCCAGACGGACGGCTCGAACGACGGGGAGATCATCTGCGGGGACGGCTCGAAGCACGAGGACGGGTACTGCTCGTCGGCGGCGAAGCGGAAGCACATCGTCGATCTCGAGCGGGAGGCGTTCTTCATGGCCAGGCTGTTCCGCTCGGCGCGCACGCGCGTCATCGGCGTGGACAAGATCATCGCGCCGTTCCTCTCGAAGACCGCCGAGAAGCTGAACGCCCTTCCGGCCAGGGACCCGAGGAAGATCACCGACGACGAGCTCGCGAGCTTCTCGGACCGGATGGCGTACGGCGAGGGGTGGCCGTATCACCATCACCACATCCACCTCAGCATGGACTGGTGGCCGAAGCGGGTCGCGGGCGAGGGCGATCAGGCGGGCGCGTCGTTCGCGCCGTCCCCTGCCATCCACCGTTCGCCCGGGCTCGCGGCGGAGCAGCGGATGGCGTGGCCTCCGCGCCCCGGCGCGATGAAGCGGTGACGAGGCACGCCGGCGGCGCGGCTCCCGCTCAGGGCAGGACCGTGATCCGGTCGAGCGCGGGCGGCGAGACGGGCGAGCTCGCCGCGAAGTAGTCCCGCAGGGCGTCCAGATCGACGGCGCCGCCGAGGCGATCGGTGCCGTCGTTGAGCACGGCGAAGCCGTCGCCGCCGGTGGCCAGGAAGCTGTTCACCGTCACCCGGTAGGTCCGCGCCGCCTCGATCGGGACGCCGTTGATCCGGATCGAGGCGATGTCGACCTTCGAGCCGACGGGCGCGCTCTGGCTGTACGCGTACGTGAAGCCGTCCGACACCTGCAGGATCAAGCTCCGCGGAGCGCCCGACGGGTCCACCCGGAACTGCTGCTCCAGCAGCTGGTCGATCTGCGCGCCCGTGAGGGTCATCACGACAAGGCTGTTGCCGAAGGGCTGCACGGTGAAGATCTCGCCGAACGTGACCACGCCGTCCGTGGGCTCGGTCGGCGCTGCCGCGTAGGTCAGGTCGGCGCGGACGCCGCCCGGGTTCATCAGCGCGACCTCGGCCCCGCCCTTGCTCGCGTCGCGCGTGGCGGCGAGCTGGGAGTCGGCGATGACCGCGCCCATGGCGAACAGCCCCGCGCCCATGGCCGGGACCGCGCGGTCGAGCGTCGCCGTGATCGTGCCGACCTGCACGTTGGCCAGCGGCGCCGAGAGGTCCTTGTAGCGCGTCACCAGGGCCTCCACCCCGGCGTCGGGCGCGTCGCGCGTCACGACGACGTTGTTCGCCGTCTTCGCCGTCACCTCGCCCGTGGTCCTGCTGATCTCCAGATCGATGTCGGTCACCAGCCGGCCGAACGACGCCGCGCTCGTCACGATCTTCTCGCCGAGGAGGCAGTTGTACGCCTGGTGCGTGTGTCCGGAGACGATCACGTCCACGGCAGGGTCGATGTTCGTGGCGATCTCGACGATCGGGCCGGAGATGTCGGGGCACTCGTTGAAGTGGCCTGTCGGGAGCCCTCCCTCGTGGAGCACCACCACAATCGCCTCGATGCCCTGCGCCTGGAGCTCGGGGACGATGTCGTTCACCGTGTCGACCTCGTCCATGAACGACAGCCCCGCGACGCCGACCGGCGTCACGATCGTCGGGGTGTCCTCGAGCGTCATGCCGATGAAGGCGATCTTCACGCCGTCGAACTCGCGGACGTCGTAGCGCGGGAAGAGCGTCCTGCCGGTCGTCGTGTCCACCACGACGTTGGCGGCGAGGAACTGGAAGTTCGCGCCCGCGAAGAACGTGCCGTCGGCGCAGCCGTCGACCGGGCTGCACCCGCCGTACTGCATCCGGAGGAGCTCCGCGGTGCCCTTGTCGAACTCGTGGTTGCCGACGCCGTTGATGTCGAGGCCGACGAGGTTCATGGCCTCGATGGTGGGCTCGTCGTGGAACAGCGCCGACACGAGCGGGCTCGCGCCGATGAGGTCGCCGGCCGAGACCACGACGGTGTTCGGGTTCGTGGCGCGGAGCGCGGCGACGCGCGACGCGAAGTAAGCGGCGCCGCCCGCGTTCACCTGCGTCGCGTCGGGCAAGGTGATCCTGCCGCCGCTGCCCGCGGGGGGCTCCAGGTTGCCGTGGAAATCGTTGAAGGCGAGGATCTGCACGCTCACGGTATCGCCGCCGCTGGTGCCGCCGGCGCCGCCGGTGCCATCGCCGCCGGCGCCGCCGGTGCCATCGCCGCCGGCGCCGCCCTGCCCGCCGGTGCCGCCGCCCTGCCCGCCGGTGCCGCCGGTGCCGCCGCCCTGCCCGCCGGTGCCGCCGCCCTGCCCGCCGGTGCCGCCGCCCTGCCCGCCGGTGCCGCCGCCCTGCCCGGTGCCGCCCGTGCCGCCGCCGGCGCCGCCCTGCCCGCCGGTGCCGGAAGCTCCGCCGCCCGAGCCGGTGCCCGTGGTGCTGCCGGTGCCGCCGGACGCCTCGCCGGGGCCCGTCGCCTCGTCGTCTCCGCAGCCCGCGCCTGCGATCGGGGGCACACACAACAGGGCGCCGAGGAGCGTGACCCGCCACGCCCGCGCGCATCGCCCCAGGACTCCGGAAGCACCGCTCGCTCTCATCACCGCTCCTCCACTCCGCCGCTCTAGGCTCTCACATGCTGGGTTCGCGTGGAAACAGCCGTGTGAACGCGCCGCGGCGGGCTCATGGCTGGCCGCGGCCGCGGCTCCAGAACGCGACGACGTCCTCCGGCCGCTCGCGCTCGCGCAGGACCCGGATGTCGCCGCCGTCGACGCCGAGCACCGCGGGGATGCCGCGGCTGCAGTGGCGAGACCACATGCTCAGCGTGTACGCGCCCGTGTCGCGGATGAGCACGAGATCCCCGGGCGACAGCTCCGGCAGCGGGAGGTCGCGGGCCATCACGTCGCCGCCGAAGCAGAGCGGGCCGGCCAGGGTGCACGGCGAGAGCGGCCCCTCCCTGGGCGCGGCGTCGGCGTCGAGCGCCACGAAGTCGTGGTGCCAGTCCTCCGGGTGGTAGGCGCGGCGCAGCAGGAAGTCGGCCCCGAGGTGCAGGATCGCGGTCCGCCCGGCCGAGTCCTTCTTCACGTACTCCACGCGCGAGACGGCGAAGCCGCAGCCCGCCTGGACCCAGCGCCCGAGCTCGGTGATCAGCGTGGTCCCCTCCTCGAAGAGCGTCGGCACCTCGCGGCGCAGCGCGGCCGCGTAGTCCTCCAGCGCCGGCGGGCGGTCCGTGCTCCGGTAGGCGACCGGCAGCCCGCCGCCGATATCCATGACCGAGGCGGCGCCCGGCCCCCGCGCGCGCCGGATCTCCTGGCGCAGCGCCTCGACGCGGCGGATCCCGTCGACGAGCTGCGCCTGCGCGCACCCCTGCGAGCCGACGTGCACGTGCAGCCCGGCGAGCCACGGGTACCGCGCGAAGGCGGCGCGCACGGCGTCGGCCTGCTCGAGGGGGACCCCGAACTTGGAGCGCCGGTCCGCCACGCTGGTGATGGCGATGCTGGACGCCCCGACCTGCGGGTTGATGCGCAGCCCGATGCGGCCGGCCGCCCCCTCGGGCCGCACGAGCGCGTCGATGCGCTCCAGCTCGTCGAGGTTGTCCGCGTTGAGCCGCACGCCGAGGCGGAGGGCCTCCGCGAGCTCGGCGCGCGTCTTGGCGGGAGAGTCGTAGACGATGCGGTCGGGCGGGCAGCCGGCGGCGAGCGAGAGCCTCACCTCCTCGAGCGAGGCCGCCTCGAGCCCCGCGCCGCAGTCGACCGCCGCGCGCAGCACCTCCACGAGCGGGTTCGCCTTGATCGCCACCGCGTGGAGGGCGCCCGGCGGGAACGCCGCGCCGATCCGCCCGATCCGCGCCCGCATGCGCCCGAGGTCGTGGAACAGGACCGCAGGCTCCACATCCATCCCGCGGCCCCGCGCCTCGCGGTATGCGCGCGCCATGTCCCCGGGGTGCAGCCGATCCGCGTCGCTCATGGAACCTCCCTACCGCAGTCTGGCGTCCGGGAGAGCGATTGTCCGCCGCGCGGCGCCGCGCGTGTGCGGCGCGCAGGAGGGTTGCGTTGTTTCCAGGGTGTCTCCCCGGGGTGCAGCCGATCCGCGTCGCTCATGGAACCTCCCTACCGCAGTCTGGCGTCCGGGAGAGCGATTGTCCGCCGCGCGGCGCCGCGCGTGTGCGGCGCGCAGGAGGGTTGCGTTGTTTCCAGGGTGTCGCGAGGCGCTCGGCAGCCAGCGCCCGGGCGCCTCCCGGGAGATCGACGGAGAGCCCGAGTCGGCCTCGGGGGCGGTGCGCCACCGCCCCCGAGGCCGACCCGGGAGGCCCGTGCGCTCAAGCGCGATCGACGACGATGTTGAGAATGCCGGTGACCAGGCCGGGGGTGTACTGCATCTTCGGCATGGCCGGGTTGTCCCGCGGCGGGTTGAGGCTGGACTCCGGGATGTTCGTCGAGCGCTCCGCATATGCCGCCTCGGCCTGATATACCCGCCGGCTGAACTCGGCGTCGAAGTAGAGCTGCGTGGTGATCAGCCGGGTCGTCTGGCCGTTGATGCGAGCGACCAGGTGGACGTGGACGGGGCGCCCTGCATACCACCCGGGCCAGATCGACGTGAATCCCACGATCCCGTTGCGGTCGGTGAGCTGGACGCCGCGGCAGAAGCGGTCCTGGTTCTCCGGCGTGCGCTCGAACACTCCCGTGCGCGGCGTGGCAGGATCCTGGTTGTTGAAGCCGCTGTAATAGCCGTCCGCGTCGCAGTGCCAGATGTACACCTCGGTGTCGGGGATCGGCTCAAAGTTGTTCCGGCCGTCGAGCAGGCGAAGATAGAGCCGGAGCTCGCAGCCGGGGTGACCGTCGCGGAGATCGCTGCGGAACAGGTGGATGTCGTTCGGGATCTCGCTGTCGTCGATGAAGAACGGCCCCTCGACGTCGGTGGCGGTCAGGTTGCAGCTCGCGCCGTCCTCGAAGATCGAAGGATCGATCGCGTCGGCGCCCCATGCGCCCGCGCCACCGCCGCCCGCGCTGCGGGTGCTCGCGTTGCTGGAGGTCGCCCGGCCGGTGCCGGCGCCTCCGCCGCCGCCGGCGCCGCCGCCGCCCGCGTCGCTCGCCCCCTCGTCTCCCCACGACACGATCACTGGCGCGGTGATGGCGAGCGCCCCGAGCTTGATGAGGACCTGCCACCGGTCGACGGCCTCACCAGCCAGAGCACGAGCCACGGTATCTTTCTTGCCACTCATAAGATAGTCTCCTTGGATAAGTCGGTGACCTGCTAGGGAGCGTTGGAGGGGATCGGCGCCCCGGCCATGATCTCCTGGCGCAGGATCGCCGGCTGGTCGGCCGCGACCCCCATGGCGCCGGGCGGCATCGATCGCTCGTCGCACGAGGGCCCGCAGCTCGCCGAGCTCGCGCCTCCGGACGCGTTCAGGTAGAGCCAGCTGTGGTCCGGGTGCCCCGGCGCCACGCGAGCGTACTCACCCTTGGTGGCCTCGACCCCGGCGAGCCCCCGCGCGGAGCCGCCGGACGACGCGCTGGCGCGCACGTTGTTCACGGTGAGACTGATCTTCAAGGACGTCCCTCGTGCGGGCGTCCGGCGCGGCGGGGGCGGCGACGTCGCCCCGGGCCGGCGCCTGAGCGGGTGGCGCGGAGGCGAGGGCGACCTCGACGCTTGCCGCTCGCGTCGCCGACTCAGGGGGGCGGGAGCGCCTCCCCCGACCGAGCCTCCCTCGCCTCTCGGCCCAGGCTCCGCGACGTTGCGCGCGGCGCGCGTCGAGGGCAACCGTGCCGCGCGCTAGGCCGGATCCACCGCGATCTGCATCTGAGCGATCACGATGTCCCCCTCCTGCCACGCCTTGGCGCGAAGGCCGCTGTTGCCCGCCTCGTCGGCCTTGATGGCGCCCGCGTACGCGTTCGCCAGACTGCCGGTGGTGCGCGCCTTGTACGGCTCGTACTTTGTATGAATGGAGTCGGTGAACGCGGGATCGAAGTAGAACTGCGTCGTGAAGATGTGGTCTCCACCCTGGTAAGTGACGCGACCCTTCGACATCGATCCCTTCTTGAAGCAGACGAAGTGGATGTGAACGTCGCGGCCGTTGTACCAGCCGGGGAAGATGCTCCGGAACGAGACGACGCCGTTCGCGTCCGTGGTCTGAACGCCGCGACAGAAACGCTCGGTGGTGTCGAGGTTGTTCTGGTTCGGCCTGCCCGCGTACGGCGCGTCGGGGTTCTGTTCGTTGGCGCTCCCCCTGGCCCCGAAGCCGCTGTAGAAGCCCTGCCCGTCCGTGTGCCAGATGTAGACGTCCACGTCGGCCAAGCCCACGCCCTTGCCATCGCAGTCGGGCTTGCTCAGGTCGAGCACGCGCAGGTGGAGCTGCATCTCCACACCTTCTGCCGCGCTTTCATTGTAGCGACCGCGAATGTCCTGTCGGATCAGGGAGATGTCGTCGTTCTTTTCGAGCTCGTGAATGAAGAAGGGGCCCTGACCGGCGCCGTCCGTCTTGTTCTGCGCCCTGCACATCGGCACGTCGTCGAACGGCGGCGCAATGAGGGAGTCCCCGCCGCCGCCGCCACCACCGCCGCCCACGCCCGGGTCGGTGCCTCCCGCGCCTGAGCCGCCCGAGCCCCCGGTGCCCGCGCTCGCGCTGGCGCTCGTGCTCGCGCTGGCGCTCGTGCTCGCGCTGGTGGTGCTCGCGCCGCTCCCCCCGGTGCCCCCGGAGCCGCCGGCGCCATCGCCGCCTCCGGTCTCCGCGCCGGTCGACCCCTCGTCTCCGCAGGAGATGAGCCCGGGCGCGGTGATGGCGAACGCGCCGAGCTTGATGAGCACCTGCCGCCGGTCGACCACCCCGCCGAGCAGATCACGAGCCGCGGGTTCTTTTTTCTCGCTCATACAGAAGTCTCCTTGGACTAAGTTAGGTCCTGGCCGATGGGATACCGTTGCGCGATTTTGCTGTCAATTACAACGATTCGTTTCTGAGCGACAGCGACAGAGAGTTGAACTCGCACGGGGGCTGAGGTCAATTCGAATCGAGCGTCGGCCGGCGCGATCGGGCCGAGCGCGCCGCGGGCATTCTGCTCGGCCTCTCGAGGCAGCCCAGTCCTCGACGCCCCGGACGGCGTGTCTCGCCTGTCTCGCTTACGGCGTCGACCAGGAGATGGTCGGCGGGCTGGCGCTCTCGTCCCATTGTTCCGTCGGCACGTCCTTTCCGAGCAGAAATCTCTCCGCGAAGCCGAGCATCGCATTCGTCTCGCGGGTGGTCATCAGGCCATGGCTGTCGTCGTCCGTGACCCAGCCGATGTGTTCCTCGATTCCAAGAGCCTCGAAGACCTTTCTTGCGGCCCAGACCGCCTGGTACAAGCCGCCGTTCCCGTCGTTACCGCCGAGGTCGTCAGTCCGGGCATCCGCGTGGGGATGACGACGAACGCAGGGAAAGGGCCGCTGCCGTTCGGGAGGGAGACGGTCGCGTCGAAGGACATCGATTTACCGCCGTGCTCGACCTTCACCGTGAGCTTGTTGCCGTTCAATGTCCCGGTGACGTTCTCGGGGGCCGGCGGGTAGGGGCCAAACTGGAAATGTTGAATGAGCCGACTCAGCTCCTCGCGGCGGCATCGCCAGTCCGCGTCGTTGGTCATCCGTATTCCATCGAGGAACGCGAACGGGTGGGGGGGCTCGGTGATGGGGGGGAGGGACGAGACCGCGAGAATGCTCGTCTCGGCGCAGGAGGGAGGCTCGGTGCTGGTGCTGCTGGTGGCCGTGGCCGTCCCGCCACCGCGGGCGGCGGTGGTGGAGGAGACCGCACCGCTGCTCGTGGTGGCCGGGGGGCCACAGGTGCTCGTGGGTGCGCCAGCGCAGCCCGCACCGTCGAGGCCGCCGGCGGCGTCGCCTGCCCCCTCCGCGTCTTCACCGCCGCAGCTCGCGAGGAGCAGCGCGGCAGCTATAACGAAGAAGTGCAATACGCTGGAACGCACCGAATCTCCCGTGTGACCGTGTGACTCAGACGAATTCCCGGAGGGGACCGATGTGATCACGCCGGCGCCCGGAGAGGCGCTGGACAGGCCGTTTCCCGGACCGTTGCGCGACCCCCCGACCGGCGTGGGCGGTACGCCCGAGGAGACCGAGCGCGTCGCGCGGCGCGGCGAGGGTCGATGTCTGAGCGCGAGGTGGTGGAGGATAGGCCCGAGGAGCTCGCCGGAGCTTCCGGCAACCACGGCGCCGGAGCTTCCCGCAACCACGGACGAGCACGGTGACGCCGCAACCCGCTTGGATTCGCGGGTTCAAAATGATGCGTTGCGTCATGTCCGTTCAGGTCGACGATCCCACGGGGACGGGGCGGGAGGAGGGAGGAAGGACGGGAAGACGGCCGCCGGCGCCCGTCCGGACACCCGGACGTCGGAAAATTGACAGTCACTTTTGCTTTTGCTGTTTCTGTTGTACTAGGCGCCCCGAGAGCCCCCGCAGGCCCCGCATGACCCGCATCCTTCTCATTGACGACTCCGCCGCGATGCGCTCGCACATGCGGGCCGCGCTCGAGCGAGCGACCGAGCTCGGGCCCTCGGTGGAGGTCGCCGAGACGGCGAGCGGGTTCGAGGCGCTCCGGATGATGCACCGCGGCGCGTACGACGCCGTGATCATCGACATCAACCTGCCGGACATCGACGGGCTGGAGCTCATCCGCTTCATCCGGCAGAGCCGGCACCACCGCGACGTCGCCCTCGTCGTCGTCTCCGCCCTGTCGTCGGCGCGCGAGCGCGAGCGCGCCTTCCGGCTCGGCGCCCACGCGTTCGTCGCCAAGCCGTTCTCCGCGGACACCCTCGCGTCCGCGGTCCGGCGAGGGGTCGCGTCGAGCCAGCTGCGCCTGCGCGTCGCCACGTAGGCGGGCCCGGCCTCCCAGCGCCGAGGCTTCCGGCGCGCCGCCCCGAGCTGGTAGGGTGCGCGGCCATGACGCTCCGCCCCATCCTCCGCCGCCTGGCGGCGCCGCTCGCGCTGCTCGCGGCGACCGCCTGCTCTGCCTCGTCTCCCCCGCCCGCCGCCGAGCCGCCGCCCGCCGCCGCCGCTCCGGCGCCCGCGCCTTCCGGCGCCGCGGACAGCCCGACCGGGCTGCTCTCGGAGGAGGACTTCAAGGCGCTCCACCAGCTCCGGTCGGACAAGGCCCCGCCCGCCCGCGGACAGACGGTCGACGTGGCCGGGACGAAGGCGTACCTCAGCCTGCCGCGGGACGCGAAGCCGCCGATCCCGGGCCTCGTGGTCATCCACGAGTGGTGGGGCCTCAACGAGCACATCAAGCACTGGACCGATCGCCTCGCGGAGGACGGATATGCCGCCCTCGCCGTGGACATGTACGGCGGCAAGGTCGCGACCACGCCCGACGACGCCATGGCGGCGATGAAGGCCGTCGACGAGGCGAAGGGGCTCGAGGTCGTGCGCGCCGCGCACCGCTTCCTCTCGACCGACGCGCGCGTCTCGGCGCAGCGCACCGGCTCGATCGGGTGGTGCTTCGGCGGCGCCTGGTCGCTCAAGCTCGCCCTGAACGAGCCGGAGCTCGACGCCGCCGTCATCTACTACGGCCGGCTCGTCACCGACCCCGCGCAGCTCAAGGCGATCAAGGCGCCGGTGCTCGGCGTCTTCGGCAACAAGGACAAGGGCATCCCGCCCGAGGTCGTCAACGAGTTCGACAAGGCGCTCCACGACGCGGGCGTCGAGCACCAGGTGCTCCGGTACGACGCCGACCACGCCTTCGCGAACCCGTCGGGGGAGCGGTACGACACGAAGGCCGCGGCGGACGCCTGGGAGAAGGTGCGGCAGTTCCTGGCCGCGAAGCTGAAGAACCAGTAGCCCTCCCGGCCGGGCGCGCCGGCGCCGGCCTTCCGCCGGCGCCTCACCGGAGCTCGCGCAGCGCCGCGATGAGCTCCGACAGCGACGCGGCGTCGCTCCGGTCGAGCGCCATCGAGCCCGCGGCGAGCGCCTCGGCGAGCGCGCGCGAGCCCCCGGCCTCCGGCGCGGCGGCGGCGACGGCCGACTCGGCGCGCGCGATCTCCGTCACGAGCGCGCCGAGCGCCGCCGGCTCGATCGCCGCGGCCCTCGCCGCCGCCGAGAGCGCGCCCGCGGCGCTCTCGACCTGCTCCACCGAAGCGCGCGTCGAGGCGTGGAGCTCCGCGAGGCGCAGCCGATCGAGCAGCGCCCCGTACGCGGACTCCATCGCGGCGAGCTCGCCCAGCGCGACGGCCGCCGGGCCCTCCTCCGCGCCCGACCCGGCCGCGCCGCCCGCGGCGCCCGGCGCGCGCCGCCCCGCGATGCCCGCGACCTCGGCGCGCGCCGCCCGCACCTCGCCGAGGAACGCCTCGATCGACGCCGCCGCCGGCGCGATCGCGCCCGCGCCCAGGGTCGCGAGCGCCTGCATGGCCTCGCGCGGCCGGCGCCGGAGGAGCCGCCGGAGCGGCGCGTTGCAGGCGATCCGCAGCGCCGCGGCCTCGGCGGCGGCGAGCACCCGCTCGCCCATCGACACCTTCAGCGCGGCCTCGTCGCACGCCCGCGCGAGGTCCTCGGCGAGCGCGCGCGCCTCCTCCGGCGGCGCCGCCCGCGCCCCGTCCTCTGCCCCGCGCTCGCCGCCGTCGCCGCCCGCGCCGCGCCTCGCCTCGAGCGCCGCGTCGCGCCTCGCCTCGAGCGCGGCCCGCGCGTCGGAGAGCGCCGCGACCGCCGCGCGCAGCCGCTCCACGGCGGCGTCGGCCGCCGCCGTCTCGGCGGCGAGGTCGTCGCCCTCGATGTAGGCGCGCTGGCTCGCCGCGAGCAGCCGGCGCCGCTCGTCGCCCGCCCGCAGCGCCGCGGCGCTCCGCCGGGCCCGCGCCGCCCCGAGCGCCGCCGCGCCGGCCGCGCCGAAGGCCCACGCGCACGCCGCGGTCGCCCCGATCGCCGCCGCGGCGGCGATCCCCACCGCGGCCGTCGGCACGGCCGCGCTCGCGCCGGCGCCCACGCGCAGCCCGATCATCCCGGCCGCCAGCGCGCAGGCCGCCGCGCCGGTGCCGACCGCGCGCGCCCCGCGCCGCGGGGGCGCGGCCGCGAGCGCGGTCACGCCGATGTAGGCCACCGACCCGAGCGCCACGACCAGCAGGACGAGCGACAGCGGCGAGGTCAGCGTCACGAGCAGCCAGCCGAGCAGCGTGACGTCGATCATGGCAGCGCGCCGCTCGCCAGCGCCACCTCCCGGTCCCGCGCGCCGATCGACCCCGGCGCGCTCGCGACCCGGAACGACGCCCCGTCCCACACGATCGTCGTCACCACGAAGCGCACGTCCCTGCCCGGCGGATCGCTGCGGAACCGCACGCGCCACTCGAGGCGCGCGAGCTCGGACGCGGGCAGCTGCACCGCCGCGAGCCCGACCGCCGGCGCGAAGACGCCGTCGCCGAGCGCCGCGTCCACCTGGCCGTCCCGGGCCGCGAGGGCGAGCTCCGCCGCGTAGTCCTCCCAGAGCACGACGCGCAGCGCCCCCGGGCCGCTGAAGAGCTGCAGCTCCTTCAGCTTGCGGGCGAGGCTCTCGGCCTCGGCGCCGGCCGCGGGGGCCGCGGCCCCGTCCCCGGCGAGCAGCCGGCCGATGCGCGCCGCCGACAGGAGCCGCGCCCACGCGCGCGGATCGTCGGCGCCCGGCGAGCCCTCCGCGGCGGCGACCTTGCGCTGGATGCGGAGCGCCTCGTCGACGCGCCCGCTCCCCGCGGCCGCCGCGGCGAGCCGCAGCCAGCCCCGGGGCTCGGCCGGCGCGAGGTCCGTGAGCGTCGTGTACTGGCGGTACGCGGCCGCGTACCAGCCGTGGCGGAGGTAGACGTCGCCGAGCATCTCGCGCGACGCCGGGCTCGTCGGATCGAACTCGACGACCTCCGAGTACGTGCGGAGCGCGTCCGACGCGAAGCCGCTCGAGGCGAGCACGTCGCCGAGCTCCAGCGCGAGCGCCGGGCTCATGAAGCCGCGGTCGCGCAGCCGCCGCCCGTAGGTGAGCGCCTCGTCCTTCCGGCCCGCCTCCGCGAGGAGGCGCACCCGCCGGATCTCCCCCTCCGGGTCGTCGGGCCGCTCGACGAGCGCCTGCCGCAGCAGCGCGAGCCGGTCGTCCACCGCCGGGAGCGCCGCGAGCCGCTCGTCGAGGAGCGCCCAGCTCGCCTTCGGATCGACGCCCCCGAAGAGCGTGCGCCGCACCGCCGCGGAGATCGCGGGGTCGACGCTCCGCCGGAGGAGCGCGTGCGCGATGAACCGCTGCGCCTCGGGCTCGCCGGCGAAGCGCGCGAGCAGCGCCTCGGCGCCGCCCTCGGTGGACACCTTCGCCTGGAGGAGCGAGAGGAGCGCGGCCTTCGCGCGCCAGTCCGGCAGCTCGCAGGTCGAGAGCGCGCCCTCGTAGCGCGCGATGAGCTGCTCGGCCGCGGTGGCGCGGGCGAGGCGCTTCGACCAGACGACGATGCGCTCGGCGAGCGGCCGCCGCGCGGTGTCGCTGCACGGCGCCATCGCGATCGGCGGGGGCTTGGGCGTCCCGATCGGAGACGGCCGCCGCGCGGGCGACGGCGTCGCCTTGAGCGCCGCGCCGAGCGGCGCGGCGCTCGCGGCCGGCGCGACGGGCCCGCCGCCGCCGCGCGGCCCGGCGCCGACGCCGGACAGGCCGAGGCCCATCGGCTCGGCGACCGCGTGAGGCCTCGTGGACACGGGCCGCCGGCGGGTGGCGGCCGCGCTGCTCGCCGCGACCTCCTGCTCCGCGGGCTCGGGCGGCAGCGCCGCCGCGGGCGCCGCGGGCGCCGCGGCCAGCTGCTCCGCGTCGGGCGAGGCGCGGTCCGCCCTGGACCCTTCGTCCCGCGCCGCGGCCTCTGCCATCATCGGCGCCGCCGCCTTCTGCGCGTAGCCGCCCTCTTTCCCCGGGCTCTCCTCGTAGCCCGGCGGGCTCGACTCGCTCACCTCGCGCTTCGAGCACCCGAAGGCGACCGCCGCGGCGGGCGGCGCGAGCAGCGCCGCGAGCTCGCGCTCCCGCTCGGGCGTGAGCGCCGTCAGCCGCTCGCCCCGGAGCGGCGAGCGCCGCCGCCGGATCCCCTGGTTCAGGTACGCCTGCTCGCTCTCCAGCGCCAGCGTGCTCGTGAACGGCGTGATCAGCCCGTAGTCGAGCCCGAGCTCGACCACCTTGCCCCGGTGCGCCTCGATGTCGTCGCCGTCCGCGAGCAGCCGCCGCATCTTCTCGGCCGCCCAGAAGCGCGGCACCAGCGCCGCCCCGACGCCCCGGTCGAGCTCGATCGGGTGCTCGCGCGCGTACTCCTTGCCGGCGAGCCGCCCCTTCACGATCGCCTTCGCGGGCAGCGCGTGGTGCGTGCGCGCGAGCAGCACGACCTCCTCGCCGCGCGAGACCTTGCCGCTCGCGGTGAGCATCGGCTCGTCGAGCCCGGCGCCGAGGTCGATCGAGAGGTCGGTGATGGTCGCCGTCTTGATCGCGCCGGCGAGGCGCAGCACCTCGGACGTCGAGCCCTCGACCTCGTCGATCCGGAACGCCTGTCCGCCCCCGGCGCGCGCGAGCTCGCGGAGCAGCGCGTGGTTCGCGTTCTCGCCCACGCCGACGGTGAAGAAGCGCGCGCGCGAGCCCGTGAGCGAGCGGCGGAGGCGCTCGGCGAGGCGCGCGCCGGTCACCTCGCCGCTCGTCGCGAGCCCGTCGCCGATGTAGATGACCGCCGGCTGCTCCTTGCCGTGCACGCGCCCGAGCGCCGACTCGAACAGGGCGCCGAGGTCGGTCGCGCCGCCGGTCGCGTGCTCGGCCAGCCGCGTGAGCGCCGCGGAGATCTCCTTGTCCGACGCCTCGGCCAGCCCGTCCTTCGGGTGCAGGACCGCGGGGGCCGAGTCGAGCGCGATCAGCGCGAAGTGGTCCGACGGCGACATCGCCCGCAGGATCGCCTCGGCCGCGGCCGCCTTCTGCTGCCGCGCCGTCTCGTCGGCCGACGCCGACGTGTCCACCACGACGACCAGGTCGGCGGGCAGCTCCTTCAGCTCGGTCCAGTCCACGTCGGGCACGTACCGGGCCATCACGTAGTCGGCGCGGTCCTCGCCCGCGGCGAAGCGCGACACGCGCAGCGGCGACGGCCTCGCCTTGACGGAGGCCTCGAGCTGGAAGTCCGCGCGCGGCTCGTAGCCGCTCCTCCGCATGCTCACCCGCCGCCCGCCGTCCTCGATCACCGCGTCGGCGAGGGTCGCGATCTGCATGCCCTGGCCCGCCTGCCCGAGGTCGACCGACAGGGAGAACTCGCCGATCTGGACCGGCTCGCTCGAGCGCATCGGGTACACGTAGGCGAGCTTCCCGGCGGGCGCGCCGAGCATCTCCACGTAGCGCAGCACCACGCGCCGCGAGCCGCTCGCGGGCACCGGGAAGATGCGGGCGCGGTAGCTGCGCCCGTCGACCCACTCGAGCAGCGCCGGCTCGTGGCCGGTCTGCACGGCGGCCTGGTACCGCTCGGCGGCCTCCTTCCGCTCGATGACCTCCCCCTCGACGAGCACGCCGTTCGTCTCGACCGCGAACGAGCTCACGAACGCCCGCTCGGGCACGGTGAACCAGTACCAGCCCTCGACCTTTCGCCCGCCCGGGTTCGAGAAGGTCTGGTCCACCTCGGTCTCGGCGATGCCGTCGCGCACGACCGCGCGCACGGCCTGCCGGCTGATCTCGAGCGTGCGCGCCTGCGCCCCGGGGGCGCCTTGCAGGTCGACGCCGTAGATCCGGCCGGAGCCGCTGCCTTCGCCCGCGAGGGGCCGGTGGTCGCCCATGCCGCCGGTCCAGTCCTCCCAGTAGGCGAGCGGCGCGACCTTGGGCGCGGCGCCGCCGGCGACGGTGGCCTGCTCCCCTGCGTGCACCTCGACGCGCCCGCCGGGGGCGGTGACCACGGCGAGCCCGCGGGCCACGTACACGCTCACGGCGTCGCCCGCGCGCTTCATCGACAGGCCGGCGTCGGCGGCGGTGACCCGGACCTCCCCGAGCGCGTGCGAGAGCTCGCCGCGCCTCTCCGCGTCGCCGGGCGGCGCGTCGAGCCACACCTCGCCCTGGGCGAGCGAGAGCCCCTCTGCGCCGAGCGCGACCTCCGAGTCCGCGCGGAGGAACACCGCCGAGCCGTCGGCGAGCCGCACGAGCGCCCGCGCGCCCTTTCCGGTCGCGAGCTCGGCCCCGACCGGGAGGGGGATGCCCGACACCACCGTCGATCGCCGGTCGTCCTGCTCCAGCGTGACCTCTCCCGAGGAGAGCTCGAGCCGGGCCCCGATGGCGCTGGCCTTCGCGGGCGCCTTCTCCTGGGTCAGGACGAGCGCGGTCACGCTCGCGGCGAGCGCGAGCGCCCCGGCCGCGAGCCGGAAGCGCAGGCCGCGCCTGCGGCGCGCCAGCTCGATGCTCGCCTCCGGCGCGCCTCGTTCTGCCGGCGTTTCGGCCGGCTCCTTCTGATCATGCGACGACATCCGAGACCTCCTCGCCGCGGTGGCCCTCGCCCCCGGAGCCAAGCGCGGGGCCGCATGCAGACGTCCCATGCCCCCGCCGCGATCTACCGAAGATCGCGGCGGTCATCGTAACGGGAAAGCGCGCAGGATGCGTAGCCCCATCCCGGGGCCGGGGGCGCGCGGCGGCGGTGTGCAGCGGCGGCGGGACTGGCGCGGGCACGGGCGCCCGGAGAAGAACAGAAGAAGAAGAGAGGGAGAGGATGAACGCCAAGGCGCCAAGACGCCAAGACGCCAAGGGAAGAAAAGAGGTGAGGTAGATTATTGTTTTATTCTCTTAATTTGGCGCCTTGGCGTCTTTGGCGCCTTGGCGTTGACTCTCTCTCTGCTTCCTCCCGCCGCCCAGCGCTTCAGGTTATCTCCTGCCCCCCGGATCAGGGCCAGCGAGCTCTTTCAGCCGGTGCCGGCCCGGTCCATACCATGATGGAACAGGCCGCCTGGGCCGGGCGAACGTCCGAGCGAACGCCGAACGTTGGTTTCTGGGAATCCATCCAAGCTAGGAGGGGGCGATGACAGGACTGCTTCCGGGAATCCGGAGGTTCATCGGCTACGTGTCCCTGGTCTCCCGGCGGCGGAGGCTGCGCAGGGCGCCCGATTTGCCGGGCGCCCGCTTCCGCGCAGAGGTGGTCAGGACGGTGGATGGAGACACGCTCCACGTAAGCGACGAGCGGGGCGCGATCCATCCGATCCGCATGCTCTCGATCGATACGCCGGAGACGCACTTCCTCGGCGCCTCCCAGGGCCGCTGGGCCGAGGCGGCGGCAGCGCGGCTCGCCGAGCTGCTCCCCGAAGGCGCCGAGGTCGAGATCCAGACCGATGAACAGCCGCGCGACGCTTACGGGCGCGTGCTCGCCTATGTGCTCTCAGGAGGTCGGCTCATCAACCGGCAGCTCCTCGAGGAGGGCCTGGCGGTGACGTACATCGTCGCCCCGAACCTGCGCCACGCGCAGGATTTCTCGGAGGCCGCGCGGCGCAGCTTCACCGAGCGGCGCGGCATGTTCAGCGATCCCGACCTCCTCCTCCCGTACGAGTTCCGGTGGAGCATGAGAGGCCAGTCGAGCGCAAAGCTCGTCGGCAGCCTGTCCCGAGGCGAGGTGTTCGATCTGTCGGAGCGCGAGCGCGTGCCGTGCTGGGATCGGGTGTTCTTCTTCGACGCCCGGGACGTCCGAGATCCCTTCGTGCGCATCGCGACCGACGGGCGCGCGCGCGGCGGTTGATCGGAACGTCCGCCCCGTGCGACCTATCCCTCGGTCCAGGTCGTCTCGACGTCAGCGAGCCACCATGCCACGCCGTGTGGCAAAATGTCTCATTCTGCGAGGCTCGTGCGCGCGACAACCCGCAACCCTGAACCCCGGCGGGCGCGGCGGTCTCCGGCGGCTCGACCGGGGGACGGCTCCCGATTCACGCGGGGAGGGAGGGGTCTGCTCATCCGGCGCCGCGCTCCGCTCCGGGTCGGGATACGCGCGCATGGCGGACGCGGCTTTGGCACAGGAGTCGCCTGCGGGCGGAACTGCTCATGGCGCCTGGCCTGCGTGCCCGGCGAGGCGACATCTCGTGTGAGCCGGACGGGAGCTCGGCGTCTCGGAGAGCGGGGCGCCCGGTCGGCCTTTCCTGTCGACGTATCCCTCGCGAAGGAGCGCTTCTATGTCTGTGAAGAGAATGGATATCTCGTGCCTGGTCGCGTGCACCGCGGCGCTCTCGCTCGGTCTCGTGAATTGCGGCTCGGCGCCGGGCGCGCGGCCCGAAGACCCGACCG
This sequence comes from Sorangium sp. So ce134, assembly GCA_051525975.1. Taxonomy (GTDB): domain Bacteria; phylum Myxococcota_A; class Polyangia; order Polyangiales; family Polyangiaceae; genus Sorangium. The sequence goes on along the minus strand of CP150314.1, from coordinate 12,235,649 downwards.
GCTCGCGGGACGCGCCGCCGGCGACGGCCGGGACGGTCGCGCCGGCGGGCCCGCGGGCGCCGATGAACGCGAACCCTCCGCCCGGCCCCGACACGCCGCGCACGAGCTACCTGCCGGTGGAGGACAAGGAGCCGTTCGCCGCCATGGTCGCCCGCATGAAGGCCGACAAGCCCGCGGTGGAGAAGCGCCATCAGGCCCTGCTCGAGGAGCGGTACGATCTCGCCAACCGCGCCGCGCAGGGGGTCACCATGTCGCGCGGGAAGCCCGTCCAGGCCGGCGTGCGCGTGAAGCTCCCGAAGGGGACGACGTGGGAGGCGCTGGCCGCGCTCTCGCCCGACGCCATCCGGGAGCAGGGGCTCTGGCCGAGGGGCTTTTTGCCGCTGCCGCACGCGAACCACCCGGAAGGCGGGATGGTCTTCCCGAAGGTCCAGATCGACGAGCTGAAGCGCCAGACGGGGCGCGACCTCACGCGCTTCGACCTCGACTTCGACCTGCCGGATCACCTCATCTCCGAGTTCCCGGCGCCCATCTATCTGACCACGCGGCCCGACCTCGGCGACGTGTCCAAGGGGCAGCTCGTCACGATCGACAATTTCTACGAGCTCTTCAACGGCATCCTGACGCCGAAGCAGCTCGAGGGGCTCCGGCTCCTCGTCACGCCGTTCCCGCAGATGCAGTTCAACGCGACCGCGGACCGGCGCTCGGAGAAGGCGAGCCTCGGCGTCGCCTGCTTCGATTGCCACGCGAACGGGCACACCAACAACGCATTTCACCTCGTCGGCGACACGAGGCCGCAGGAGTTCCGGCACCGGGTCGACACCCCCACCTTGCGCGGCGTGAACATCCAGCGCCTCTTCGGCTCGCAGCGCGCGCTCAAGACCGTCGAGGACTTCACCGAGTTCGAGCAGCGGGCGGCGTACTTCGACGGCGACATCGTCATCGCCGTGAAGAAGGGGATCAACATCCTCGACCGCGGGCACCAGGTGCACGCGATGTCCGAGTTCCAGGAGATCCTCGACTTCCCCCCGGCGCCGAAGCTCGGCGTGGACGGGCGCCTCGACCCCGCGAAGGCCACGCCGGAGGAGCTCCGCGGCGAGCAGGTCTTCCACGGCAAGGGCCGGTGCGGGACGTGCCACGTGGCGCCGTACTACACCGACAACCTGATGCACAACCTGCGGGCCGAGCGCTTCTTCAAGCCCGAGCTCATCAACGGCCGGATGGCCACCGCCGACGGCCCCATCAAGACCTTCCCGCTGCGCGGCATCAAGGACAGCCCGCCGTACCTGCACGACGGCCGCCTGCTCACGCTGGAGGACACCGTGGAGTTCTTCAACCTCGTGCTCGGCACGAAGCTGACGGCGCAGGAGAAGGCCGATCTCACCGCGTTTCTGCGGGTGCTTTAGCGCGTCCGGACGGCCCGCCTCCCGCGCTTGAGCAGGAGAGGGAGGCCCTCGATCATGTCGACCCGATCCGCGATCGTCTTCAGGATCCAGTGGGAAAGCAGGTGATCGGGGATCTCGTAGGCCGCGCGGCGCAGCGCGCCGCTCACCCCTCTCGGCGGCAAGGCCGCGCTGAACACCGGCGTCGGCCGGGCGAGCCCTGGGTGCCTGAGCACCCGGCCCTCGACCGGCTGCCGCTCGGGCTCTATCCAGTGCGCGCACGAGAGGAGGTGGGGAGGCGCCTCTCTCGGGACGCCGGGCCTGTCCTCCGGGCACAGATCAACTCCCCAGTAGGGCAGCTCCGTCGGCCGCACGATCTCGGCTATCATGGTCGCCTCCTCCTCGATGACAGCGCTCACTTTGCCCCCGGCGGAATGAGCACGCATTTGATGATCCCATCGGTCCTCGCCGCGAACAGGCGGTACATCTCCGCGGCCGCTTCCAGCGGGACGCGGTGGGTGATGAGCGCCTTCGGGTCGATGTTCCCCTTGCGGATGTGCTCGAGCAGGCGGGGCAGGTACCGCTTCACGTCGCACTGCCCGGTCTTGATCGTCAGGCCCTTGTTCATGGCCGCGCCCACGTCGACGAGGTTCCACGGCGGCCCGTAGACGCCGATGATCGAGACCCTCCCGCCGCGGCGGACCGACTGGATCGCCCAGTTGAGGGCGACGGGGGAGCCGGCCTCGAGCATCAGCGTCTTGCCCAGCACGTCGTGCAGCGTCGAGCCGTTCGCCTCGAGCCCGACCGCCTCGATGCAGACATCCGGCCCGCGGCCGTCGGTCATGTCCCGGAGCACGGACACGACATCGGGGACCTTGCTGAAATCGAGCGTCTCTGCCTGGTTGTACCGGCGCGCGAAATCGAGGCGGTAGCCGACCGAATCGATGGCGATGACCCGGCGCGCGCCGAGGAGCCACGCGCACCGCTGGGCCATGAGGCCGACGGGCCCGCAACCGAAGACGGCGACGGTGTCCGCGGGGCCGATGTCTCCCATCTCCGCGGCCTGGTACCCCGTGGGGATGATGTCCGAGAGAAAGAGCACGTCCTCGTCCGAGAGGTCGTCGGGAATCTTCATCGGGCCCACGTCGGCGAAGGGGACGCGGACGCGCTCGGCCTGGCCGCCCTGGTAGCCGCCGGTGGTGTGCGAATATCCAAAGATCCCGCCGGTGATCGTGGTGAGGGGGTTCGTGTGCTCGCAAGCGGAGGTGCGCTCTCGCTGGCAGAAGAAGCAGGTCCCGCAGGCGATGTTGAACGGCACCACGACGCGGTCGCCGCGCTTCAGGGTCTGCACGGACGGCCCGAGCTCCTCCACGACGCCGGTGAACTCATGGCCGAAGATGGTGCCGACGCGCGTGTCGGCGATGTAGCCATGATAGAGATGCAGGTCAGATCCGCAGATCGTGGAGCGACTCACGCGGAGGATCACGTCGTTCGGATGCCGAATCCGAGGCTCCGGGTTTTCCTCGACACGGACGCATCTCGGCCCATGGTATGTGAGCGCCAGCATTCGCACTACCTCCCACCCTGCTCGATGGGCAGTGCAAGGAGCGAACCATGCGCCCGGGCCCGTGGGTGCAACCGGCGTAGGCATCGGCGCTCCGCGGGCTCGCCGCCCGGAGGCCAGACGCTCCACGCCGTTCGGCCAATGGTCTCGCGCCGCTATCCCACGGGTCCTGGAAAGCCGCCAGCGTCGCCGGCGAGCTCGAGGCACTGCGCCACGAGGGACAGGCGCTCGCCGAGCCGCCCCTCGGAAAAGCGGAAGAACAGCCGCTCGACGTGGGCGAGGGTCGGCTCGCTCCAGAAGAAGCCGGACAGGGCCGCCTCGGCCGTCGCTGCGCGTCCGTGGCTCGCGCCGGCCGCCGGGGCGCCCTGCCGGCAGACCACCGACTCCGCGAGCTCGACGTACACCTCGGCGGCCGCCGCGTCGTCGAGCGCGCGAAGCGCGAGCTCCTCGAGCAGCGGCCGGAGGTCCACGCCGAGCAGCGCGCACGACGCGGCGAGGTCGATCACCTCGACGCCCGCTCCGCCGCCGAGCCGGAGCCGGAAGAGCGCGGCGAAGGCGGCGCGCAGCACCTCGCGCTCGGGCTCCGGCCACGCGGCGAAGCCGGCCGACAGGATCTTGCTCGCGACGATCTCGAGACAGAGCGCGCCGACCTGCTCGGTCGCCATGAGCTCGAGGACGCGGGGGAGAAACCAGCGGAAATCGCGCGGCTCGCCCCACGTGGTCATGGCCTTGAACGCAAAACGCCCGATGGCATCCGCGGGCGCGGACTCGCGCGCCACCTGATGCAGCGCGCGCGCCTCGCCGGGCGAGACGCAGCACGGGCAACCCTCGACGGGGCCCAGCGGGCGGTCGCCCCGCGTCATGTCGTAGAGCGCGGCGATCGACGCCTTCCACGCCTTCACGTCGCCATCCATGCGCCGAAGCATAGCCCAGAAGCGGCCAGAGACGCCCTGGCCCGGGTCGCAGAGGATCCGGGATCATTCCTCCCTCGCGCACGCCCGCGAGACCTACGAGCGGCCGCTACCTCGGTACGTCGAGCAGGCGGAAGTTCTCCCTCGCCGAGGAGCAATTCCAAGGGCGCCTCGATACGCGGTTGGCAGAGCGCATACCTCACCATAGCTTTATAAATGAACTTGACAGAATGCAGGCTGGCGACATAGTTGTCGCGCCATCAACCTTGGTGACCCCACTCTCTTGGTTGATGTTCGTCCTATTCCATGAGGAGAGTGAATCGCATCATTCGTTGCGCCTGACTCTCCTATGCCGCCCTGAGCGGCGAAATTCTTCACGTAGATTTACGTATCTCTAACAAAAATTCATGATCAGGGCGACGGCATCGACGCTGTTGGTGGCGTCGTGCTCGCGCATTTGGCCTTGTCTGTCCACGAGGATCTTTGTACATGGCATCAAAACGTCATTCTCGTCTCTCGACAGCGATCTCGTCGCTTCTGTTGCTCGGAGCGGCGGGTTCGGCTCACGCGGCTGTTTATCCTGCGAGCTCGTCCAGCGGCGGGCCCGGCGTGAGTGGGTGCACGGGCAGCGCGGCCTGCACGAATGAAAGTTGGGGTGTCGACCTCAACGATAATACCGGATTCGTCTGGAATGTGGCCGGTAACACCGGCGGCGATGCGGACCTTTATGTGAAGGTCGCTGTGCTGTCGCAGACCAGAGCGATGAGCCTTTGGTTGAACGGCAGCCAGATTTCCGTGATCACCTCCACGGCCGCGGAGAGCCCACGCCCGACCGGGAAAGAGTTCGGCCCGTTTCCGGTGACGCTGCAGGCGGGTAACAACACGGTAGAGGTGCGGGATACCCAAGGCACTGCGGAGTTCGATGTGCATAGCGTGCGCGTCGAGCCGGAGGAGCCGGATGCTGGCGAAGATGAGTTTGAAATCGGACTCTGGCGACTGATGTCCCGCGCCGACCGCAGCACGTTGAGCCGCGATGTCATCAGTGGGCAGCTGGTCGGCGACGGTTACTCGGGCGATGATCATCAGCACTGGCGCTTGATCGACGTTGGTACGAACCGGTATCAGTTCTTGCACGAGGAGACCGGCCAATGCTTGGTCGCGTCGAGCGGCACGACGGTGCTCGGCAGTTGTAGCGGTAGCGCAGCGGAATGGACCGTGGATACCCTGCGCGCCCGCACGGAAGATCGCCCAGCCCTGTATCACTTGCGCTCGAGCGGGAACAACTGCGCTATCCCCAACGGCGCTGCGCAGCCCACCCTGGGAACCTGTAACGACAACGCGCGTTGGTATCTGGAGCCTGTCGGCTTCGGCGAGCGCCTCGCGAGCGTGGAGTTCGATCTGCACGGGCTCCTCCTCGTCAAGCCGCAAACCAATGTTCCCGGTGTCACGCAAGGTTCCCTGTCGACCAGCGTCGTCGATGCGGTGCAGATCGCCTTCGAAGATCGGCTGAGTTACTGGATGGATCTGATCACCGACGGCCGCGTCGCATGGCATGGCTCCAGCGTCGTCTCCAATGACCCTATCACGTCGTTGACGATCTCAGGCGGCAATTACTTGCCGGCAGCTGTCGATCTCCAGCAGGACGTGCAGGACTTCGTGCCACAAGGCCAGTACGACACCGTGCAAGTGTTCTTTACGCCCGGTGACAGCAAGCCAGGTGGCTGGGGTTGGGGCCCGGGGAGCAGCTACGCGTCAAACTACGCCATGTGGACGACGGTGAATGGGAAAGATACGGTCGCCTCGGAGTGGACATCCACCGTCAACAGCGAACCTGTAGAGGTGTTCATCCATGAGCCCATGCACGGCCTCGATGGGCTTTACGAAGAGCTGGGGATACCGCTTCCCGATGGGCTATTGCACGGATCTGAGTCGAATCATTATGTGAAATCCAAGATCCCCGGCCGCTCGTACGTGCACTGGCTCCGCGACTACTGGTTGGGCACCGTCATCGCAGCCGATGACACCTACCGCGGCTACGGTCCACGCGCGTTCCGCGAGATCACGCCGAGCGATTACGCGCTGAGCCCTGCGGTGGACGAGTACAAGATCGTGCAGCACACCAGCGGCAAATGTTTCACCACGGCAGGCGGTACCATGACGCCGGCTGACGGCACGCCGCTGGTGCTGTCAAGCAGCTGCGGCACGCTTGCCTCTTCTTTCAGACGTCTGGCCAGCGGGTTGCTCAAGCATGTCCCGAGCGGACTCTGCGTTCACCCGGATCAAGGCAACGCCAACAACGGCGTCAACCTGATCCTCTTCCCGTCCTGCGCTCCCGAAACACGTCTCTCTTTCGACGTGACGTCGGGTGGGAGCTTGCAGAACGGCCAAACCGGCCGCTGCGTTCACCCGGCAGGCGGATCGGCGACGCCCGCCGAAGGAACCAACCTGGTGTTTTACGATGGTTGCGATGAAGAACGCCTGCGCTTCGACTTCGTATTGCAGTGAGAAAGTCACGAGCTGCTGGTCGTCGCCCCGCCGGCCGTCGCGCCGAAACGAATAGGCGTTTGCGGGACGGCACAGTGGCGCTTCGCTTCTCACGTACGGACAGCGCCGGGCACGCGTTCGTCGTGGCCGACGTCGGGTCGGGGGACGAACGCGGCGGGACCTACCAGAAGGCCACGGTCGCGATTCCGGTCGAGGCGGCGGGGGCGGACCGGTTCGTCGCGGAGCTCCGTGCTCTCGCGCAGGCGAGAGGAGATCGTGCGTTCCTGCGGAAGGCGGATTGAGGGCGCAAGGCGGACGGGCTGCGCCGGCAGCGCGCGCTGGGTGGGGCCAAGCACCCGCCGGGCGATCGTCCCTCAGGGCGTGCAATCTATCTGAGGGGGCAGGCTCTTGAGCAGCGAGCACCTTGGACCTCCGCATTCGATGGCGCAAGCCATCTCCATCGTGGTGCACACCGTGCCCCCGCAGCGCTTGAGGTCGAAGCATGCGCTCCCCACGGGACAGATGCCATGTTCACCACAGCGCGCGAGCGCATTACAGCGCGGCGCGGCCGCCTGCTGGACGCCGGCAGCCGGCGCGGCTGGGCGCTCCGCGGACTGACGTTCGGTGCTCGCCGGCTGTGGATGGGGCTCTCGAGCCGGAGCGCCGGCGCCTTCAGCCGGAGCGCCGGCGCCTTCAGCCGGAGCGCCGGCGCCTTCAGCCGGAGCGCCGGCGCCTTCAGCCGGAGCGCCGGCGTCTTCAGCCGGAGCGCCGGCGTCTTCAGCCGGAGCGCCGGCGCCTTCAGCCGGAGCGCCGGCGTTCGAGGCAAGCGGCGAGCTGCGCGGCTCCTCGCGTTCGGTACCCGCCCCCCCGACGCGGCTCGAGCTGACGCACGCGGAGCCGGCGACCACGACCCAGAGGAGGAACGGCAAGGCGGCCCGCCAGCGCGGGCCGCGGCGGTTCCGTGTTGCGGAGCGCGCACCGCGGGGCGCCCGCGGCCTCGGTCCATCGACAAAAGACACACGCGCCCTCCAACTCGACACGGCCATCGACCAGCCGACAAATAAGCTCTCCTCCGCGCATGGGAGCCTGGAATGCGTAAATGCCGTTCTGTTCACCCTCGTCGCGTAGGCCTCGCGGCGCGCTGGCTCCATGCGCCGCATCCTATCACGCGCCGCGCCGGCAGAGCGACCAGACCAGGTTGGGTGACCCGGCCCAGGTCACGCCGTGCCGACGTCGTCCGGGGCGTCGGGCTCGGCGCGGCGGCGCTCGCCTGGTATGCGCGTCACCGCGCCGATCACGTCGTACCTGCTCGCAGCGCCGGTCAGTCATCCTCGCTGGACGGATCCCTGAACCGCTCGGTGGAGGTCTCGGCGCTAGGCACGACCCACGCAGCGGTCCAGTCCTCGCCAGGCTCCGGGAGCACGCCCTCCAACCCCTTCGCCTTGTCGTCGCTGACCCACCCTTCCGGGGTGATCGACACGAGCCCCAGCCCGTCATCTCCACGAAAGAACATGCCGAACCGGATGACCGGCTGCCACGCCCCGCAGCTCAAGCGAGCGGCGTCGCCGAACACCAGCCGCCAGATCTCCGCCAGGAAGCCCGGATCGTCCTCGACAAGTCCGTTCCAAACCTCGTCATTGTTGAATTCGAGGCACCTGATGATCCACGCCGCGGCCCTGGATCTGCTCTGGAACAAGACGTCGCGATAAGGTCTTGGATCGTCGACCCCAACTCTCCGGGATCGATTGCTGTCCGGCTGCCCAAGGACCGTGTGCACCCATTCCAGTGACTCCCGATCCACCAACAGAACGAGCGGATGATCGTCGTTCCAGACCTCCGTCCTACTGCGCCCGAGCGCGTGAGTTTCCAGATGCCCGATGCAAGCGAGGTGCTTCCACGCTGGCGGGAACGCAGCGGTGGGAACGGCGCGCCTCTGCAGGCTGGACTCTCGATCCCACACCAATGCAGCATCATCAGGCCCGTTCCGGAGAAGAACGAGCCTGTCTGGGGGGACCATCGCGCTCCCCCACTTCGGCCACGGCGTCCCCCAGGCCTGTACGACCGGGGAGACGCGCGACCCCTGGAGCACCATCTCCGCCCCTTCGACGCTCTCGCTGCGAGCATGCAGGATCGGCACGGCACACGGGTAGGGCTGGACGCCCCAGCGCGTCAGCTCGCCGTCCGTGCCTCGATCGGACAGGAACCACCTCTTCGGGCGCCACCGGGGCGGCTCGAGGCCCCCCTCCTCGAAGTACATCGCACCGAGCTCGAAGAAAGGTGAGTTTCTGTGCTCCAGGCACAGACGCTGCAACTCGGCGGTGGCGCGCTCGCGCAACCACTCGCGGGCCTCTCCGGCGATGGGCCCGTGTTTCATCGTTTCGCGCGTCACGCCGACGCCGCCTACGAGCGGTGACGCCCAGTCGACCTGAACTAGCGTACCAGCGCGGAACGGCAACGTACCGTGGCCCCACGACCCACGGACCGAGAAGCCCTTCCAGCTTTCCCATAGCTGCCCGACCGAGTTTGCGAAGGTGGTGTCGACGATGGGGAACAACATCCGGCGCCTGTCGCCTTCGAATTGTTCGAGGATGAATTCATCCCCTGTTTGTCTGGCTCGAACGAACACCAGCGACCTTCCGCCGGGCAGCTCGAAGTAGGGGATGACGATCCGGTAACGCCCGAGGCCATCAGGCAAGCGCCCACGGTGCTCGTGCAGACGGAGCGCCCCTCGCACCTCGGCTCGCTTCGCGGACCAGCGGCGTTCGTGGCGTTCGACATCGAGCCGTGCTGCATCGATCGACTTCTGGGCCGAGCTGAGACGCAGACCCTTTGGCGTGATCGAGCGTGCGGGCAGATCGTCGGTGGATGTCCGGAACTCGTCCTGGAACTCGTCAACGATGATATCCTTGATCCACTCGGGATCCATGGTCCATCCCTGCCTCAGCGACCAAGGCTCGACGCCGTGCCCCCCGGTGAAATCCACCCTGCAAGGGACGAAGCGAAGGGTCGCCCTCAGGTACCGGTACAGCCCGGCGAGCCAGCCCGCCGGGACCGGCCCCTCGCGGGAACCGGCGTCGCGGAGGACGTCGTCACGGAGCGAAAGCCTGACCTCGGTGCCTCTTCTGTGCCCGTGGCGGCGCAGCTCGCCGAACGATCCCATTCCCTCCGTCTCGAAGATCCAGCCGGTGTCCTCGCCCTCACCGGCCAGCTGGCTCCGGCGCGTCCGGATCGTCACGCAGCTCGCCAGCATGAAGTAGCTCAGGGCCCCGATCCCGAACTGGCCGACGCGGCCCACCGCGAACCCCGCGTCTCGACACCTGCGCTCCAGCGCGAGCACGTCGTGGCGGCGAGAGGCTCCGCTCACGAGGAGGTAATCCCGGATGATGCGCTTGCTCATGCCGGCGCCGGTGTCGGAGCACACGAGGGTCCATCCGGTCTCCGGATGACCCTCCAGGCTGAGGGTGACCCGGTGCCGGTTCCCGAGCTCCGCCTCCAGCTCCTGATCCGCTGGAGCCTGTTCTTCGAGCCTCTCATAGGCGATCTGCTCGGATACCGCGTCCAGCGCGTTCATGATCAGCTCGCGCACCGCGGCGTATCGGCTGCGGTAAAGCTCGGTCCCGCCGAGGAGCGCAAGGACCTTGCTGGTATCCGGCCTGAACGAGCCGTCGATGTACTCGTATGCGCCGTCTTTCGGCCGGATCTCGCGGTGGACGGCGGACGGGAGATCCCAGCGGTGGGCGAGGCGCGTCGCGAGGCCAGGGCAGCGGTCGAAGTGCGTCTCGTCCGCCAGACGGCGGCACACGCGCAGCTCGAAGTCCACCTCGTCCAGCATGATCTCCACCGCACGGTGGACACGGGCGTCCGTCGGCACCGCGAAGACAGCCAGCCTCTTGTCGCCGCGTTCATGAATGATGGAAATCTGCTGGTCCTCGTGCCAGTCGATCGCTGGCTTCGCCGCAACGGAGCGGTGCCGGAAGATGACGTCCGGAGTGCGCTCCGGGTCGAGCTCCAGCACGTCCGCCGCCCGGAGGACGACGGCCAGGTATCTCAGGTGAACGTTCCGGCCGGGCGATCCTACCTGCTTCGGATCGAACCGCGGCTTGACGAGCTCATGATGGCCTCGGCGGTGGCTCTTGCAGAGCTCGACGAGATCGTCGATCCACTGGGGATAGCCGCCCAGCCGGTCGCTCGCCAGGTTCCTCCTGATCCACACCTCGCCCCACGCCTCGTGCTGCTCGCGGCAGTAATGGGTGACCAGCTCCCGCGCGAGCCGCAGATCCGTCTCCGCGGGTGGCCCCTTGCACAGCGGCGGCTCGAGACCGCGTCCATCGTTGTCGAGCCAGGCCAGGAAGCGATCGACCTCCTCCTTCGCCAGGCCGCATGGCTCGCCGGTGAGCAGGTGCTGGAAGTGAGAAGAGACATGGCCGAGGCGCGGCGCGAGACCGATATCATGGAGGTAGGCCGACAGCAGCGACAGCGAGAGCTCGTACGCGGAGAGCTCCGGCAGGACGTCAGCGGGGATGACGTCGGCCATCCGCTGGGCGACCCGGTAAGCGTGGCCCTGGTCGTGGAGCGTGAAATCCAGCTCTCTGGCGATGCGCTCCTCGATCAGCGCCTCGATGCGCGGCATTTCCCGCGCCAGCGCCGCCGCCGCATCCTCTGCGTCCGGCGCTTCCCTGGCTCGCTTCTCGAGCTCGCGCCAGAGATGGGTGCTCCGCCAGCGATCCCCTGGTGCACGCTTGCGACCGGCCGGGAGCTCGTGGCGGTCGCGCACGAGCGAACCAGGCTCCCCGCGGGCGAGGATCTCCTTCACCACTTCCAGCCACGCTTCGTCCCGCAGCCTGATAGACCGGGCGAGGATCGCCGTTCCATCTCGCGGCAGCATCTGCATGTCTTCGAGCTTCCGGTCGGGCGACATCGCCAGGCGCAGCCGCACCGGCAGCAAGCGGAGCGCCATCGTATCGTGTAGCGCCATCGCCTGCGCCAGGAGGTCCTCGCACGTGGCGTCGGCGTGGAAGGTGGCGCTGAGCAACGGCACGACGATGTCGGCCCGGTCGACCTCCTGGCGCGCCACCTCCGCCATGGTGTCTCCAGGCACGATCGCGCCCGGGGACCACACGTGGATGCGCGCGCCGTGCGGCTCGAGGCGCTTGACCAGCTCCTTGCCCGAAGCCGCGTCGTCTGCAGCGTACAGCACCACGACGCGCAGGGGCTCGTCGTCTGCCACCTCGAGGTCCATCGCGCGCAAGGTACCGCCGAACCAGCTCGATTTCACGCCAGACCAGCCTCCGTCCGCCGGTCCTCACCGGACGCGCGCGCCTCAGGGGCGCTGCCGTCTCGGCTTCGCGGGCGCGCGCTCGTCGAGCTGCTTCACCAGGGTCTTCGGGGCCTTGAGGCGCCACCCTCGCTCGAGCCGCATGCGGCACTCGGGCGCGCGCAGCGCCGAGAGCCGCGCCAGGACCGCCGGATAGCCGCGGTAGTGGTCGGTGATGAAGTAGACGTCCGGCTGCGTCTCGATCAGGAATTCCTGCTCGTCGACGCTCTCGAGCAGGAAAACGACGGACTGGCCGTCCTCCTTGAGGCGCACGAACGCCTTGCCGCGGACCTTGAGCGCGGGCGTGCGGAACCAGACGTCCTCCACCACCTCGGGCAGCGCGAGGCCGAGCTTGCAGAGCTGCTCCCAGTTCATGGCTCGTCGAGGTCGCTCACGTCGGGCCGCCTGCCTTCCCGCGGCGGCGAGGGGCAGGCCACCGCCCGCCGCCGCGGCTCCCGAGGGGAACACGAGCGGCCGTCGAGCGTCCAGATCGATGGGCGGCCCCGGCCGTGCTCGCGGCGCGCCGCGCGGCGTACGCCGGGCCAGGGGCCGGGCGGAGCGCGCCGCCGCGGCCGCTCCCTCGCGACGCGCCCGGGCGCGGTCCACGTATCGCAGATTCGCACATCGACTGGCTGATTCGCGCTATGGAATGTGCGAATGTGACCTGGCACCCTCTTGCGTGGGAGCACAAGATGCGCCGCGCGAGGTTCTTGAATGCCCGGGGGACAGTGGCTTTCTTGGAGGGGTGCACTGATGTTGAGCGCTGCGCTCGTCGGGGGCTCCGACGGCGCCGGCGGCGGCGCGGACAGCCGCTCAGGCGCGCTGGGCGGCCAGAGCGGCGGAGTGGATGGGCCGTGCACGGCGCGCTCGGAGATCATCGACGTGGAGGACGCCTCCCGGCTCGGCTTCTCGGCGAACGACGTGGTCTCCGCCATCGCCGGCGCGCGCTCTGCGACGCTCACGTGGGCGAAGGGCGGCAGCACGACCGTGACGGTCTCTGCGGGCGCGCCGCTCACCGCGCGCTTCGTCCACTTCACGAGGTCAGGGGTCCAGTCCGCTGCGGGGGACGATGGGCCGCGCGCCGACCCGGTAGACCCCACGGCGACGAGCTGCCCCGGTGGCCGTCCGCTTCTGGAGATCGACGTCCCGCTGAGCTTCTCGACGGAGGACGGCGCCTTCGCCGACGCGTTCCCGGTGACGCTCCGGGCCGCGCGTCGCGACGCGGTCACGTACATCCACGTGATCTATCCGTTCCAGATCCGGGGTTCGTATCGGATCACCGATGTCGAACCCGCGGAGGTCGATGACCTGCGGCTCGTCCTCTTCGGCACGATCCGCGGCAGCACGATCACCGGAAAGCTGCAAGGGTTGGCCCCGGGCAACCCGGACGGGGCCGGAGAGGGCCCGGCCACGCGCGGGCGAAGGCTCGACGTCGCGGAGTTCTGATCGTCGTCGAGCTCGGAGGCGCCCGGCCGGCGATCTGGGCACGATCCGGGGCCATGGTGGATCTTGCCCCTCGGCCGCGCTCCCGCGTCGCACGCCGAGGGCGACGAACGGGTTGAACCCGCCTGGAACGAGCAGAATTCGAACCGCCAAGACGCCAAGACGCCAAGACGCCAAGAAGAAGAAAATATTTGGCGCCTTGGCGTCCTTGGCGCCTTGGCGGTTATTTCTCGCTCGATCGACGCGAGCGGTGTCCTGGAGATCAGGCCGCCTCGCCTCCGCGGAGGCGGTACGCCGCCATCTTGCGCTTGAGCGTGTTCCGGTCGATGGCGAGCGCGCGCGCCGCCCGGGAGATGTTGCCCCGATGCACCCGGAGCGCGCGCCCTATCGCCGCGCGCTCGGCCGACGCCACCGCCTCCGCGAGCGGCGCGACGTCCTCGCCGCCGGCCTCCGCACCCGCCCCCCGCGCGTCCGCGCCGCCGGCCGGTCGCCGCGCCGCCGGCGCCGCGATCTCCGGCGCGAGGTCGCCCACGTCGACCGCGCGATCGCAGAACACCCCCCACCGCAGCACCTCGGCGCGCAGCTCGCGCACGTTGCCCGGCCAGGGGTGCTGGTGGAGCCGCCGCAGCGCCTCGCGCGTCACCTCGAGCCCGCGCCCCTTGCGCCGCGCCCGCACCTCGTCGAGGAACACGTCGATGAGGATCTCGATATCCCCTCCTCGCGCCCGGAGCGGCGGCACCTCGAGGATCGCGCCGCGGAGCCGGTAATAGAGATCCTCGCGGAACGTCCCTTCCTCGACCATCCTCGCCAGGTCGCGGTGCGTGGCCGCGACGACGCGCACGTCGATCTCGACCCTGGCCTCGCCGCCCACCCGGCGCAGCGTCCCGTCCTGGAGCACGCGCAGGAGCGACGCCTGCACCCGCGGCGACAGCTCGCCGATCTCGTCGAGGAACAGCGTGCCGCCGTGCGCCTGCTCGAAGACGCCGCGCCGCCGCCCCGCGGCCCCGGTGAAGGCGCCCGCCTCGTGGCCGAACAGCTCGCTCGCGAGCACGCCCTCGGCGAAGACGCCGCAGTTCTCCGCGATGAACGGGCCCCGCCGGCGCGGGCTGTGCTCGTGGATCGCCCTGGCCGCGAGCTCCTTGCCCGTCCCCGTCTCGCCGACGATCAGCGCCGGCACGTCGGTCGCGGCGACCCGGGCGATCCGGGCGCGGAGCGCGCGCATCGGCTCGCTCTCGCCGACGAGCACCGCGTCGCGGGTGCGCGCCTCGGCCCGCAGGCGCACGACCTCCTCGCGCAACGCGCGGATCTCGGGGAAGCCCTCGATGTCCAGCCGGACCTCGCGCACCGGCCGCGGGTGCGGGTGCGGCACGAACGCCGCCGGGATCACCTGGAGCATGCGCGCGGGCAGGATCCCCGCCTGCACCAGGATGACCCAGAGCGTCTGCGCCTGCGGCGTGCCCGCCGAGAGCAGGACGTCCATCGCCCACGCCTCCGCCGGGAAGGCGCGCTTGAGCTGCGCCGAGAGCTTGCCGAGCGCCCGGAAGAGCTTCGCGTGGTCCGACGGATCGTCGACGTCGACCACGCGGAGCTCGACCCGAGGCGCGCGCCCCCGCGCCCGCTCGACCAGCGCCCGCGACGGCGCCTCGCCGGCCGGGATGGTGAGGATCACGATCGCGTCGTAGCGGCTCTCGTCCTGGTCGAGGAGCCGCAGCACCGGGCCGCGATCGCCCTCCGGCCTGCGGCCGTGGTGCGCCGGCGCCGGCCCGAGCGTGCCCGCGTCGGACCACGTGAGGAGGAGGCGATTCACCGGTGCACCATACACCAGGCGTGGTGCACGATGCACCACATACTCTGGTGCATCGTGCACCAGGTCGAAGCGTTCTGCCGGCGCGGGCGCGGGTCGCGCGCTGGCACGGGATCCGCAGGTCTCCGCGGCGTCCCCCGCGCCGCCCGCCACGGGCGCGCGTCCGCCCAGGAGATCTCATGAAAGCGCCCGCCGACAGCGCCGTTCTTCCCGCCCACGCCCGCCTGGTCGCCCGCGACGACGTCTGGCTCGAGGGCAACGCCGTCCAGCAGCTCGCGCGCGTCGCCGCGCTGCCCGGCTGCGTCCGCGCGGTGGGCATGCCGGACCTGCACGCGGGGCGGGGCATCCCGATCGGCGCGGCGTTCGCCTTCGCGGATCGCGTCGTCCCGGAGCTCATCGGCGGCGACGCCGGGTGCGGCGTGCGGCTCGTCGCGACGTCGATCGGGCGCATGGCGCCGGACGTCCTGGAGCGGCGCGCGCGGCAGGCCATGGAGGACGAGCCGCTCGCCGGCTGCGACCCGGCGGAGGTGTTCGAGCAGGTCTGGCGGCGCGGCGCGCGCGGCCTCGCCGAGGTCGACGGCGTGCCCGAGGCGCTCGCGCGGCTCGCGGCGGCGGAGCCGGAGGACGACGGCCTGCGCCCGAGCGGCGATCCGTCGCCGTACCGCCCGCACCGCGCGGGGTACGAAGGGGCGCTCGGCTCGGTCGGCGGGGGGAACCACTTCCTCGAGGTCGCCCGCGTCGGCGCGCCGCGGGATCCTGCGGCGGCGAGGGAGCTCGGCCTCTCCACCGGGGATCTCGTCGTCCTGGCCCACTCCGGCTCGCGCGGGCTCGGCGGCGCGCTCGGGCAGCGCTGGGGCGGCGCGGTGCTCGAGGGGGACGCCGCGGAGCCGTACCTCGGCGAGCTCGCCGGCGCGTGCCGCTTCGCGCGGGCGAACCGGCTGCTGCTCGCCTACCGGATGCTGCGCGCGCTCGGCGCGGCGCGGGCGTCGAAGATCGCGGGCGGGCTCGACCTCATCCACAACGACGTCGGCCGCGAGACCGTGGGCGGCGAGCCGGCGTGGGTGCACCGGAAGGGGGCCGCGCCCGCGCGGGGCAGCGACTTCACCGTGGTGCTCGGGTCGCGCGGCGCGCCGTCGTGGGTGATGCGCGCGAGCGACGCGGAGGCCGGGCTGCGCTCGGTCGCGCACGGCGCGGGCCGGAAGATGGGGCGCAGCGAGGCGCGCGAGAAGATCGCGGCCCGGTACCGGCGGCGCGAGCTCGCCCGCACCGAGCTCGGCGGCCGCGTGGTGTGCGACGATCCGGCGCTGCTGCTCGAGGAGCACCCGGACGCGTACAAGCCGATCGAGCCGGTGGTCGAGAGCCTGGTGGAGGCCGGCCTGGCGACGGCGGTCGCGCCGCTCGTCCCGGTGCTCACGGTGAAGCGATGAGCCGGGCGTGGGTGCAGATCAGCGCGGGGCGGGGGCCGGTCGAGGTGCGGCGGTTCGTGGCGCGGCTGGCCGAGCGGATGGAGGCGCTGTGCCGGGAGCGCGGGCTCGCGGTGGTCGACGTGACGGTGCACGGCGACGAGGGCGCGCCGGCCTCGGTCGAGCTCCTGGTGGAGGGCGACGCGCGGGGCTGCCTCGGGGGCGAGGTCGGGACGCACGCGCTGATCGAGAAGAGCGCGGATCGGGGGCGGGCGGCGCGCAAGCGGTGGTTCGCGGGGGTGGCGATCCACGCCGCCGGGGCGGGCGCGGGGGGAGGCGCCGGGGAGGGCGCGGGCGTGGATCTGCGCGAGATCGAGATCTCGGCCTGCCGGGCGGGGGGGCCGGGAGGGCAGCACGTGAACAAGACGCGGTCGGCGGTGCGGGTCCACCACCGGCCGAGCGGGATCACGGTGCGCGTGGCCGACGAGCGCTCGCAGCGCGCGAACGTCCGCCGCGGGGTGGAGCGCATCGCCGAGCGGCTCGCCGAGCGCGCTGCGCGGCGCGCCGCAGCGGGGGAGGCCGCGCGCTGGAGCGAGCACGACCGGATCGTGCGGGGGGAGCCGGTGAGGACGTACCGGGTGGGGCGGAGCCGCGCGCTCGAGGTGATGGAGGCGCGGGAGGCCCGGTGAGGGGAGGTCCCGCCGTCACGTCGATGCCGCGTCGCCTGCTCGAGGCGCGAACGTCGCGGACTACGCTTTGGGGCAGGGTGCTTCGGGCGCTACGTCGCGAGGACCAGCTGCGCTCCCTTGTCGGCGATCATCATGGTCGCCGCCGCCGTATTTCCCGAGACGGTCGTGGGGATGACGGACGCATCGATGACCCGTAGGTTCTTGACGCCGCGCACCTTGAGCGACGGGTCGACAACGGACATGCCGTCGACGCCCATCTTGCAGGTTCCGGCGTAATGGAAGCACGTCCCTGCGGTGCTGCGGACGTGCTCGGCGAGCTCGTGCCGCGTCCGCACGTTGGGCCCGGGAAAGACTTCCTGTAGACGCCAGTCGCTCAGGGCCGATGCATTCCCTATCGACCGTGCAAACTGAAGCGCGTCGATGCAACGCGGCAAGTCGCTCGGAGCGCTCAGATAGTTGGGATCGATGAGCGGCGCATCGGCTGGGTTCGACGAAGACAGCGCGACCGTTCCCCGGCTCTGAAGCAGTTGTACGTTGGGGTAGATGATGTAGGACTGCATCAGATCGCGAGGAAGATCCAGCCCCGGCATGGTGCCGCTGGCGAGGGAGCATTCGACGTCGGTCGGCGCCGACGGAGGGGCGCTCGAGCATCCGAAGATGACGGCTCCCATGAGTCCGTAGGGTTGCGGCGGCATGGGCCGCCTTGCGGTGAACAAGGCCGTGACATACAGGTCGTCCTGCAAGTTCTGGCCGACCCCCGGCAGGTGGACGTTCGTCCTGATGCCGTGACGCGCCAGCTGGCTGCCGTCTCCGATCCCCGACAGCATCAAGATCTGCGGGCTGCCGATGGCGCCGGCGCTCAAGATGACTTCCTTGGCCGCCCGGGCCGTGGTCGTCGTTGCAGCGTCGAGGTGCGTGTAACGTACGCCAACCGCGGTGTTTGCGCTGTCCAGCTCGATGCTGTTTACCAGGACATTCCCTCTGATGGCGATGTTCGGCCAGCCATGTCGCTGGATGAACGCCGAGTAAGTGGTTTCGCGCCGACCGGAGTCGCTGATCAGGAACTGGAACGGCGACGCGCCGTAGGGAAACGGTATGGAGTTGTAGTCCGGATTGAACGGGAGGCCGAACCGCTCGGCTGCCGCCAGAAACAGCGCCTGCGTGAAATCATCTGTCTTTGCGACGGTAACCTCGATGTCGGCCTCGACGCTGTCGAAGTGGGGGACGACGCTGGAATAACCCCACCCGGCGCAGCCTTGCCGTTCCCAATCGTCGAACCCCCACGCGCCGCCGCGCACGTACACCATCGCGTTATGTACGCTGCAACCGCCCAGTGCTTTCGCTCTGCTCATCGGGATCGATCGACCCTCGAGATGGGGCTGTGGGACCGATCTGTATCCCCACTCTCTCCCCTGGAGCTGCTGGACGAGGACCCACTGGGTGGGATCCCACACGGTGGTCTCCGTCGCTGGGACGTCCTGCCCTGCGTCCAGCAGGAGGATAGAGCAGCTGGGCTCATGTCTTGCTAGTCGGGCAGCGACGATACATCCGGCCGAGCCTGCACCGATGACGATATAGTCATATGTCTCGATCATGTTGGTTCTATCCATGGTCTTCGGCGAATGGCCGCCGACTGGCGAGGACGCCCCACCGACGCTGCCCAGCGTGCCCTCGAACGCAAATCACCGAAATCATTGTGCTTGTTGCCGGGCGCTCCCCGGCGCTGGCCCCGGGAGGTCGCTCGAGCGTCGTGGTCGGATCTCAGGGCACGCTGGATCTCAGCTCGGGAACGTACGATCTCGCAGCGTCTAGAGCATGGATCCGGCAGGGAAGCCGACATCGACGACGAGCTCGGTGTCCGTGAAAACATCGAGCGCGTCAAGCGGCTTCGTGATGCTCCTCGCGCGGTCCGCCGCGTCCACGAGCGTCACGTCCGCGGTGTAGCGGCCCGCGGGCAGGGTGGCGCTGACCTCGAACCAATCGCACGGAGCATACTCCTCCGCGACGAGGTCGCCGCCGCTCGTGTAGACGACGAGCTCGGCGTCGGTCGCCCCGTGATACGAGCACAGGAATGGGTCGGTCGTGCCCTCGATGGTGTACGCGATGGTCAGCGTCCCCGTCCCGTGGATCGGGGGCGGGTCGTCGGCCACGACGACGCAGCCCGCCGCCGGGGCGGCGAGCACAGCCAGGCACATCAGGCTCAGCATGGTTGTGGATTGCATGGTTCTTCATCCTCCCGTTCGCGATCCTCTGGATCGCGGCTCAGTCCGCGTAATAACGGCGGCGGCGCTCGACCGGCTCGCGGTAGGCGGGGGCGCGTCGCTCCTCGTAGTACCGCGGCGGATGGTAATGATGGGGCCGCTCGCGCCGGCTCCGGAGGAACACCCGTCGCTCCGCCAGCACCCGCGGCTCCGATCGGAAGATCACCCAGCCTCGCGGGCCCTCGTAATACCAGGTCTCACCGACGAGATAGGCGTGCCCGCCACGGTAGCGCACGTGCGGGTACGCATAGATGTCCGCCGGCAGCGCCTCCACCCGGGCGACGGAGTGGCCATAGAGGAGCTCGCCTTCGCCGACTGTCCAGACGCATCCAGGAGCGGCAAGCGCGAGCGCCCAGAGCAGGACCGTGGCACGGAGGCGGCGCGCAAACCTACCTCGAGCGACGGGATTCCAACAGCGATGGTCAGGTTGCACCATTCGTTTACCTCCCTCCGGAGCGAATCCGCAATACGGGTGCCAGGAGGACGACGCACGGTCTCCGTCGCGCTGTGGAGGGGCGATTCTCCCAGGTCTCCCAGATCGGCTCGTCGCTTGCAGTGAGCGCGCAGCGATCGGCGCGCGGCCCGTGGAGGCGGTCGATCCGGGGCGGATACGCCGCCCGGAATCGAGGCGGCGTCCACCTGCTCCGGGCTGAGCGGCGCACCGCGGGAGGACCGGCTGCGAGGCGCGCTGCACCCCCGACGCCGAGCTCGCCATGCCCTCTCGACTGTGCCGATCGTGCAATGGGAGTGGCAATTTGCCATGATGGAACGCCACGTCGCGGCGCGCGCGCGGCCCGCGTTGGCATGGAGGCGCGCCGCGCCGCCTGCGCCGGCGGAGCGCGGCCGGCGTCGCTCGGGGGGCCTCGGACGTGACGCAGCGGCGGGGGTGGTGTAGCTGCAACGATCGCTGTGCGGCGCTGCATACCTGGCCTTGGCGTGCTGATCGCGGGCGCCCTCGTGGGCGCGTGCGCCGCCGCGCCGGACACGCCCGCGCGGCCGAGCGGCGAGGTCGGGGCGCCGGCGGGCAGCGCGCTGCCCGGGGCCGCGGAGGCGGCGCGGGTGCCCATGCCGAGGCCGGCGCGGGCGCGGCTCGGGGCGGCGGCGGTCGCGAACCAGGCCTGCGAGGGGTGCCACGAGGAGGTGGCGCGGGAGTGGCGCGCGTCGCTCCACCACCGGGCGAACACCGAGCCTGCCTACCGGCGGGCGTTCGCGATCGAGCCGATGCCGTTCTGCCGGGCTTGCCACGCGCCCGAGGCGAGGCCGGACGAGCCAGAGCCGGAGGCGCTCGGGGCGCTCGGGGTGGGGTGCGTGACGTGCCACGTGACGAGCGACGGCGAGGGCGAGCTCGCGGGGCCGGCGGTGGCGCCGGTGCTCGCGGCGCCGTGGGCCGGGAGCGGGGCGCCGCCGGCGGCGCCGCACGCGGTGATCCGGGACGCGCGGTTCGGGGGCGCGGACGCGTGCGCGGCCTGCCACGAGTTCGCGTTCCCGACGGCGCGGGGGCGGTCGGCCGCGGAGCTGATGCAGTCGACGCTCACCGAGCACCGCGCGTCGCCGGCCGCGGACCAGCCCTGCGCGGCGTGCCACATGCCGCGCGGGCCGGGGCTGCGGCGCAGCCACGGGTTCGCGGGATCGCGGGACGAGGCGCTCGTGCGGAGCGCCGCGGCGGTGACGGCGCGGCGGCTCTCGGCGACGCGCGTGGCGGTGACGCTCGCGCCCGCGAACGCGGGGCACGCGTTCCCGACGGGGGATCTGTTCCGGAGGCTCGAGGTGTCGGCCGAGGCGCTCGGGCCCGACGAGCTGGTGCTGGGGCAGGAGGAGCGTTACCTGACGCGGCACTTCGTGCTGCGGCCCGGGACGATCGGGCGGAAGCTCGTGGCCGACGATCGGGTGCACGCGGCGCCCGTGACGGTGGAGCTCGACGTCGGGGCCGCCGGCGAGGGGCGGACGATCGCGTGGCAGGTGGCCTACCAGCGGGTGGCGCACCCGAACGGGGTGGACCTGCGCGACGCAGCGATCGAGGGCGAGATCCGGGTGGCGTCGGGGAGGCTCGCGCCGTGAGCGGACGCGGGCTCGGCGTGACGGGGAGCAGGCCGGCGTGGCGAGCAGCCCTGGGTGGCGAGCGGCCGAGTCGCCAGCGGGTCGGCGATGGAGAGCGTGGGAGCGCGGCGCGTCAGCTCGGCGCGGCCGTGCTGGAGGAGGAGCGATGAGCGGGCGAAGGGCGTGGTGGGGGCTGGGCGGGCTCGTGATGGCGATGGCAGGGTGCGGACCGGCGCAGGCGGCGGGCGGGCCGCGCGCGGAGGCCGCAGCGCCGGGGCCGGGCGCGCCGGGTACGGCGGGCGCCGCGGGCGCGGCAGGCGCGTCGAGCACCGCAGGCGCGTCGGGCGCGGCGGGCGGGGCGAAGGCGGACGAGGCGGTGCAGCCGGCGCCGCCGCCGAAGTCGGCGTTCACGCCGGTGGCGCAGGTCCCGGCCGAGATCGAGGTGCGGCTGCACGCGGTGGAGGGCGCGCTGCTCGTGTCGACCACCAGCCTGATGATGCTCGAGGGGGAGGAGATGGGCGCCGCCGTCGGCGTGCTGAAGGATGGGAAGATCGAGTTCCCGAAGCGGTTGCGCCTGCCGGGGTGGTGGGTGGCCGTGACCGGCGTCTACGGGCGCTATCCCGACCAGCTCGACCTGATCGCGACGGGCACCACGGGCCGCACCGGCGTCGCCGAGCACTACGTGCTGGGGGCGCAGGGCTGGGTGCAGCGGGTGAGCGAGGCGGGGCTGTGGTTCACCGGGGTGGCGAGGATGGGCAGCTCGGTCGTGGGGCTGGTGGGGCCGACGATGATCGGGGCCCCGAGGTTCATCACGCTGCGCGGGCCCAGGGTGGGGCTGACGATCACGCCGGCGCCCAAGAAGGCGCCGTGCCGCGGGTGGGAAGCGCCGCTGCCCTACCCGGAGGCCGAGGTCCGCCCGCTGGCGTTCGGCGCGACGCGCGATGGGACCGCGCTGAGCTACGGGAACGACTGCACCGGGGAGAGCGCCCTGGAGGTATGGAAGCCGGGTGAGAAGCGCGCGACCATCATGCGCGTCCCGGCGCTGTCCGAGGGGCAGATCCCCGACGATGCGCGCACGCTGATCCTGCCGGGCCCCGGCGAGGGCGAGGCGTGGCTCGTGGACGGGGGCGTGCTCCGCTACCAGGGCGGGGAGCTGAAGAAGATCGACCCGCCGGCGAAGGGCGCGGGCGTGCTCACGGCGTCGGCGGCGCCGGACGGGACGCTGTGGGCGATCGCGGACGGGGCGCTGTTCGCGCGCAAGGGCGAGGCCTGGGAGCAGGCGCCGCTGCCCGACGGAGTGAAGGCCCAGGACGTGGCCGTGGGGAACGACGGGGCGGTGTGGGTGGCGGCCGGCGGGGCGATCCTGAAGCACGGCGGCGCCGGCGAGGCCGCGGGCGCGGCGCCGGGGACCATCCACCTCCAGAAGGGGCCGCCGCCGAAGCCCAAGCCGAGCCGGCCGTTCCCCGAGCCCGGCGGGCCGAAGTGCCCGCAGAACCTCGTGGTGCTCTACACGTTCAGCAAGACGGCGCCGGACGACTACGACTTCCCGCTGACGCGCAAGGCGCTCAAAGGACGCATGGAGTTCTCTCAGGCGCGCTTCGTGGTGACGCGCGACATGGGGCAGCGCTTCTTCGCCGCGTTCGTGCCGAGCTGGGATCTCGCGAAGAAGCTGCAGGAGCGGATCAAGACCGATGTGCAGGGCTCGACGCCGCAGATCGTGTGCGCCGAGCCGGAGGTGGTGCGGGATCTGAAGCTGGATCTGAAGACGGGCGAGGTCGTGAAGTGAAGACGGGCGACGGCGGCTGCCACGGCCCAACGCCTCGGTGCGGTGGATCGCTTCGAAACGGTGGATGACGACTTCGGAGTCAGCAACCTGCCATGAACACCAAAGGGTCGATGACGCGCGCGATCGGTGTCGCGCTCTGGGGTCTCCTGATCGTCCCCCTCGGCTGCCAGCCCAAGGCGGAGAGCCAAGAGCCCTCCGTCATGCCTGGGAGCAACATGGATCCGGTCGGCCCGGAGGTGACCGGCTGGGAGGTCGCATCGGCGGACGGCTCCGTGTGTCGGCACCCGGCGGTGGTGGCCGAATGCGCGGATGGCTGGTGTCGCGTTCCGCCGGGCTGCTTCATCATGGGCTCGCCAGAGAGCGAGCTCTGGCGTGGCGAGGAAACCGAGCGTCCAAGGGCGGTGACGCTCGAGCGAGGGTTCGAGCTCGGGCAGTTCGAGGTGACGCGCAAGCAGTGGGCGGAGCTCGTCGGTACCCTGCCAGAGAAGCCGGAGCCAGTGATGGAGGGTCCGGTGACCTGCAAGGACGACGAGTGTCCGCTCCGCTACGCGACGTGGTTCGAAGCCCTCCTCTTCGCGAACCTGCTCTCCGAGCGCCACGAGCCGCCCCTCGCGCCCTGCTACGAGCTCTCCGAGTGCGAAGGCGAGCTGGGCCGCGGCGTGATCTGCGGTCGCGTCGGCCTCACGGGCGGCGCGGCGAGCGTCTACGAGTGCGAGGGCTATCGCCTGCCGACGGAGGCAGAATGGGAGTACGCCGCGCGCGCGGGGACACGAACGGCGTACTACGGCGGCGACATCACGGGAACGAACCCGGACGCGCGCGTCGACCCCGAGCCGAGCCTCGAGCCCATCGCATGGTATGCGGTGAACTCGGGAGGACGCACGCACCCCGTCGGGACGAAGCGGCCGAGCCGCTGGCTCTTGTTCGACATGCTCGGCAACGTCTACGAGTGGACCAACGATCGACCGGTCTTTGCTGAGGCCGATGGTCCGGTGACGAACCCTGCCACGCCGATCGACGTGACGGCCGACTCGTCGCGAGATCTGCGCGTGGTCCGAGGCGGCAACGCCGCGGGCGCGCGGGATATGCTGCGGGTCGCCGGCCAGAATTACCCGTCGTCGGACGCGGTGCACCGAGGCGTCGGCTTTCGCCTCGCTCGAACCATCAAGTGACGCCCAGCCGCCGCGCGCCTGAAGGGGCGGCGGCCGCGCTCCTCACCGCTTCTCCCCGCCCCCCGGCGCCGCCGGCGCGCCGCCGCCCGGCGTCGCGTCGACGGCCCCCGGCCCGAGCAGCGTGCCGCACATCGTCTTGCACAGGATGTCGGTGGGCTTGCACTCGCACTTGCCCTGCTGCTTGAGCTCGAGCTTCCCGCGCATCTCCTCGACCGTGAACTGCGCCAGCCGCTCGACCCGATCCATCTTCCATCCTTCCTGGATCTGCTTCGGCGTCCGCGGGTCGGTGGCCTTGCCGTCGGGCTCGGCGCAGCAGCGGAAGCTCAGGAAGTAATAATAAAACCCCTCGTCGTGCGTGTAGATCTTCGGCCGGCACTGGTTGCGCACGCCCTTGTACCAGGGGCCGCCCGTGTGGACGCTGTCGAACTTGCCGCGCCAGCCGCCGGTCGTCTCGCTCGCCACGACCTCATCGGTGTTCGCCGGCAGGTCGGCGACGCCGTAATCGCTGATGCACTGCGCCTGCGACCCGCTCCGCACCCCTTTCCAGAGGCGCGCCAGCTCGCCCGGGTCGCGCTTCGCGACCTTCTTCATGTCGGGGTCGTCCCAGAGGTGGTCGCCGTTGCACTTCGTCGCGTCGCGCGAGTACCCGTAAGGAAACGGCTTCATCTCGGGCCCCTCGCAGGCGAGCGTCCACTCCGACTCGGTGCAGAGGCGCTTGCCGACGGCGGCGCACTTGACCTGCGCCTGGTGGAAACGGTTCATCACCTCGGGCCGCTCCCCCTTCTTGTTCGGCCACTCGTACGTGTCGATGCAATACCGCTTCTTCGTCTTGTCGCCGACGCAGCGGCCGGGGGTGGGGGCGAACTCCTCGCAGATCGTCTTCTTGTTCGACTTGTCGTACCAGCTGCGGAGGCAGCTGTGCTCGACCTCGGAGCAGTACTCGCCCTCGACGAGCTTCATGTCGGCCGGGCACGCCTGCTCCTCCGCGGCGGCGCTCTCCCCGCCGGCCGTCCCGGGCTCGGCGGCGGGCGCGCCGGGCTCAGCGGCCGGCGGCGCCGCGGCCGCGGTCCCGGCAGGGGACGGAGCGGCCGCGGGCGGGCGATCGTCGTGCGCGCGCGGGGAGGCCGGCGTCTGGGCTGGCTCAGGGGGAGCGCCGGAGCAGGCGGCGGCGAGCGTCAGGGCGGGGAGGGGGAGCAGGAGGCGTCGCATGGCGGGCGTCATAGTCGAGATCGCGGCGAGAGGGACCAGGCGTCGCGCCCCCGGACCGACGCCGCCCCCCGCCGCGCCGCGCGCTCCTCCTCGCCGCCGCGCCCGCTCAGCCCTGCTTCGGCGCCCTCATCCGCGCCGGGTCCACGACCGCGTCCCGCGCCACCTTGCCGAACGTGATGACGCTCCGGTCGCCGTTCTTCTCCTCGATGACCACCCGCCGCACCGACCACAGCTCCGGCCCCGACGTCATCTCGAGGCTGCGCACGTGCTTCGCGACCTCCTCGGCCCGCGGCCGCGCGGCCAGCGTGATCCCGTCCGCGCGGCTCGGGATCGAGAGATCGTAGCGCGCCCTGAGCTTCGCCAGGTCGCCGCCGAGGAGCACGAGCAGGTCCGAGAGCACCGCGCCGAAGCGCCCCGCCGCCCCCCGACCCGCGCCCGCCGCGCCCTTCGGGGTCGCGAAGCCGAACCCCTCGGGCGTGATCCAGTAGGTGATCGCGTCCGGCGGCTTCAGCTCCCAGCGGAGCCGGTCCGGCAGGACCAGCGTCATCTCCCCGTCGCTCTTCACCGCCGTCGCGAGCAGGCCGATGCTCCGCTCCTGCGTGAACGGCGCGACCAGCGTCTTCACCGACGCGCGCGCCCTCGTGATCTCGGCGAGCGCGTCGCCCACCTCGTCCGCGCGCGCGCGGCCGGCGAGCGAGAGCGCGCCGCCGCACGCCGCGAGGCCCATCAGGAAAGATCGTCGCTGCATCCTCGTCCTCTACCTTCAGACGGGCAGGCCGCGCTCAATCCGCAACGGCCTTCGGCGTGTTGGGCCCGCTCTCCGGCAGCGCCGGCTTCGCGATGTACTCCTTCGGGAGCTCGCCCGTCAGCGACTTGAGCCAGACCACGATCTGAGCGACCTGGGGCTCCGCCAGGTCCTTGCCGAGCTGGTGCTTCCCCATGAGCCGCACGGCCTCCTCCAGCGAGGAGATGGACCCGTCGTGGAAGTACGGCGCCGTCGCGGCCACGTTGCGGAGCGTCGGCACCCGGAAGACCATGAAATCCGCCTGCTTCTTCGTGATCTCGAAGACGCCGCGGTCCATCGTGTCGGGCCACGACCGCACCAGGCCGAGCTTCTGGAACATCGTCGCCCCGACGTGCGGGCCGAAGTGGCACGTCACACAGCCGACCTCGACGAAGGTGTTGAACCCCTCCTTCTCGGCGTTCGTCAGGGCGTCGCGCTCGCCCTCCAGGAACTGGTCCCACCGCCCGCGCGTGAACAGCTTGCGCTCGAACGCGCCGATCGCCTTCGCGGTGTTGGCGACGGTGACGGGCCACGGGTCGTTCGGGAACGCCCTGCCGAACGCCTTCACGTACTCCGGGATGGAGCGCAGCGTCGCCTCGAGCCGCACCGGGGTCATCGCCATCTCGCTCGGGTTCATCATCGGCCCGTTGGCCTGATCCTCGACGCTGTCGAAGCGCCCGTCCCACATGAGCGAGAAGAACCCCGCCGAGTTGTAGACGCTCGGCGTGTTGCGGCGGCCGCTCTGGTGGGCGTGCCCGATGGAGACCTTCGCGCCGTCGGCGCCGTAGCGGTCGAGCGGGTGGCACGAGTTGCACGAGAGGTCGTGGTTCTTGGAGAGCCGGTTGTCGTAGAAGAGCATCCGGCCGAGCTGGATCTTCTCGTCCGTGAGCGGGTTGCTCGAGGACGTGACGACCGCCGGCAGCGGGTTGAAGCTCGCGAGCCGCTCCGGATCGATCTGCACGGCCGGCTCGGCCGGGGCCGCGGCGGACGCCCCCGGCGCGGCCGCGGCCGGGGCCACGGCTGCGGCCGGCGCCGCGCCGGGCGCCGGCGAGGGCGCGGCCGACGTCGTCTTCTGCACGAGCCAGGCGCCGACGCCGGCGCCCGTCGCGGCGACCAGCGCCGCCGCCGCCACGAGCGGCGCCGCCCTGCTGCGGGGGCGCGCGGCGGTGGGCGGCGGCTCGCCCGCCACGATGATCGTCTTCTGGAAGGGCACCGAGGTGCCCGCGACCGTCCTCGAGGACGGCGGCCCGTCGGGCAGCCCGCGGATGAGCGGGCCGCTCTGGGCCGCGTGGTGGCCGCTCTGGCCGAGGTGGTGACCGCTCTGGCTCAGGTGGTGGCCGCTCTGGCCCAGGTGGCCGGGGCCGCTCTGCGAGAGCGCCGTCACGTGCTCGGGCCAGCTGCGGGGCGTGGCCACCGGCGTCGGCGGGCGCCGCGTCGGGTGATCGCCGTTGTCCTGCCAGCTGCGGGGCGTGCCCACGGGCGTGGGCGGGCGCCGCGACGGATCGGCGTCCTGCCAGCTGCGGGGCGTGGGCGTGCGGTGCGGCGTGGCCACGGGCGTGGGCGGGCGACGCGTCGGCGCCTCGGGGTTCGCGGGCGAGCGCGAGGGCGGCGGGATGTCGGCCTGCAGCGAGTCGGGGAGCGGCTGCAGCATGTCCTCGCGGATCGAGAAGCCGTGCGGCAGGAGGATGCGGCACTCCTCCAGCAGCTCCTCCGCGCTCTGGAAGCGCAGGTTCCGGTCGATCTGGAGCGCGCGGTGGACGATCTCGGCGACCTCGTAGGGGACCCAGGGCGCCAGGCTCTGGATGGGCGGCGCCGGCACCGAACAGATCGCGACGATGAGCTCGCCGAGCCCCCGCGAGTTCCGGTAGGGGGTGCGGCCGGCGAGCATCTTGAAGAGGACGATGCCGAGCGACCAGAGGTCGGTCCGGCCGTCGACGTCCTTCATGTTGCGCGCCTGCTCGGGCGACATGTAGATGGGCGAGCCGATCAGGTTGCTCGTGGCCGTGAGCTCCTGGTGCTGCTCGAAGCTGTCGTCGGCCTGGATCTTGGCGACGCCGAAGTCGAGGAGCTTGACCGAGTACTCCCCCCCGTCGCGCCGGGCCAGGAACAGGTTGGCGGGCTTGATGTCGCGGTGGAGGACGCGCGCGTCGTGGGCCTTGATGAGGCCCATGCACGCCTGGGCCATGATGCAGAGCGCGAGCTCGGGCGGCAGGGGGCCGAGCCGCCGGAGCAGCTGGTCGACGTCCTCGCCCGAGAGCAGCTCCATCACGAGGAAGGGCAGGCCTGTCGCCCGGTCCCTCCCGCTATCGAGCACGCTCGCGATGTGCTCGCTCTCGATCGCGCCGGCGGCCCTGGCCTCGCGCTCGAAGCGGGCCATCACCGCGTCGTCCTGCGCGAGCTTGCTCGTGATCACCTTGACGGCGACGCGGCGGCCGGTGCCCAGGTGCCGCGCCTCGTAGACTGCCCCCATCCCGCCCTCGCCGAGCAGCCCGAGGATGAGGTACCGTTGATCGAGGGTGGTGTTGATCAGGTTGATGTCCGTCATGGTCCGGTCGACCCGGTCGCCGCTCCGCTGCCGCGACCTTGCGCCCCGCATCGCATTGTCGGACGGAAGCTCCCGCTAGGCAATCTCGCGGTACGGGCGCGCCGGACGAGAGGTGTCCTACCCCCGGTGTACGGGCGTGGGCGAGGGGCGCTGTGAAACGGCCGCGAAACAGTTGCGCGCCGGCCTCAGCTGTGTCCCCGCCGCGGAGAGGCGGAGGCGGCGCACGCCGGTGCGCCGGCGCGAGGCGGCGCGACCCGGGCGGAACGCCGTCGCGCCCGCCGCGGGATGGCCGTCGCGCCCGCCGCGGGGCCGCGCCCGCCACGGGATGGACACGGCCCGGACGCGGCGCTGTTTTGCTGGCGAGGGAGCGGTGTGGCGCCCTCGCGACGGGCGACGCGGCATGCTTCGTTAAGCTAACTATCTTTTTGTTAAGTTGGTTATTTAAGGAGGGGGCGCGGCCGTCGCGCCGAGGGGCGACGGGGTCGTGCTCTCTAAGGAGGAGCGCGGCCGCGCCCGCCGTCCCCGGCGGAGGGGCCGGGCGCGTCGCTGCCGAGCTCGCCGCCGGCGTGGGGCGAGCCGGCGCGCTCCCAGGCGGCGTAGTCGCCGCTCGTGAGCAGCGGGTCCTCGGGCAGGGCGTCCGGCTCGGCCGTGTCGAGGGCGGGGTCGAACGCCGGGTCGAGCAGCCGCGAGAGGTCGAAGCGCAGGAAGCGGCCGGCGAGGTGGGGGCCCTCGCTGACCCAGAGGACGCGCGCCGTCGCGTCCATGACGACCGCGTGGGTCGCGATGAGGGCGTCGATCGCGCGCCGGTCGCCGAGCGGCAGCGGCGCGCCGCCGGGACCGCGCCGGTCGCGCAGGACGTCGACCGCCGCCTCGACGGTCGCGCCCTCGGGCAGCGCCGCCAGCCGCTCGTCGAGGCGGCGGCGGCGCGCGTGGGTCGAGGTCTCGGCCTCGACGCGCCGGTTGCGCGGGTCGCCGGCGAGCGGCCCCTCGAAGTGGTTGGTGAGCGGGACCTTGCCGCGGCCGCGGCGCGCGTGGAGCTTCGCGCCGGGCGCCCGCTCGGCGATGGCCACCTCGCCGGCCGCGTCGACCAGCATCACGAGGTGGGAGACCATCGGCGCGCGCGCCTCGAGGAGCGCGAGCGCCTCGTCGACGCCCCGCGCGCGGCCGAGCACCTCGCGCATCGTGTGCACGACCGGCTCGCCCGCGGCGCGCGGCTCGCCGGCCCGCCCGCCGTGGACGACGAGCGCGAGGCCGGCGGCGTTCATCCCGGTCACCGCGCCGATAAGGCCGGGCCAGGACACCGAGGCGTACGGGATCTTCCCCTGCTCGTGGACCAGGAACACCGCCTTGCCCTCGTCGAAGACGGGCCCGGCCTCGAAGTCGAAGTTGCGGGCGAGCACCGCGTGCCCGCCCGCCGACGCGGCCCCGGTGAGGGCGAAGCTCGTGCAGCCGATGAGCGGGGAGTGCTCGAACGAGAGCGCGATGTCGTAGAGCGACTGGAGGAAGACGAAGCGGTGGTACGTGGGGAGGACGCCGTCGAACGGGTCGGGCGAGAAGGCGCGGGCCTGCGCGGCGATCTCGCGCCGCACGCCGTCGCTCATGCCCTCGTCGACGCCGCGGAACTGGAGGCGCGAGACGTCCATGATGAGCCACCGGAGCGGGGCGACGGGCACGTAGCGCCGGAACTGCTCGTAGAGGGTTCCTTCGTTCTGGACCATCTCCGGGTAGAAGAGGCGGCCGTGCTGGTGCCCGATCTCCTCGGGCGTGCCGGCGAGGCGCGCCTCGAGGATGCGGCCGCGGCGGCGCGCGTAGGCGGGGCCGAGCACGCGCAGCCCCGCCGGCCCGGCCGCGGGCTCGCCCGAGGCCGCGCGGATCGGCGGCGGCTCGATCCGCGTGGCGGCGGCGATGCCGAGGTGGGCGAGGACCGGCGCCGCGAGGAGCGCTGCGGCCGCGATGAGCTTGCGCCGGTGGCGGGCGAGGCGCGAGGGCGGCCGGGGCGCGCCCGCGCTGGATCCGGCCCGGGCCGTCACGCGTTCCAGAGCGCTGGCCCCCGGGTCAGGGGGGCGCGGCCGTCGGCTGCGACGGGCGGGGGTCGATCTCGGCGGCGAGGGCGCTCGCCACGGCGGAGCGGCGCGCGCCCGCGGACGGCGCCGGCGCGGCGGGCACGTGGCGGAGCCCGCGCGTGAGCGCGAGCGTCGCCACCACCCGGCCCACGATCCGCGCCGGATCGCGCACGCTGTCGAAGTGGGTGAGCCGCTCCTCCTCGGGCGGGTAGATGACCCGGATCGGCACCTCGACGACGCGGACGTCGGCGGCGACGGCGCGCAGGAGGATCTCCGCCTCGAAGGCGTAGCCGTCGTCGCGCGCGCCGAGCGAGAGCGTCGTCCGGAGCGGGTAGCGGCGCAGGCCGCACTGCGTGTCGGCGAAGGGGCGGCCGGCGAAGAGCGACAGGAAGAAGTTCGAGATCCGGTTGGAGATCTGGTTGGCGCGCGGCGCGCCCGCCGACACGAGATCCCGGATGCCGAGCACGAGCGCCTCGGGATCGGCGTCGGCCTCGATGAGGCGCCGCGCCTCCTCCGGCGGGTGCTGGCCGTCCGCGTCGATCGTGACCGCCACGTCGAAGCCCGCGGCGAGGGCGAAGTCCATCCCGGTGCGCAGGGCGGCGCCCTTGCCCCGGTTCTCCGGGTGGATCAGCACCGTGGCGCCGGCCGCGCGCGCGCGCTCGGCCGTCCGGTCGCTCGACCCGTCGTCCACCACGAAGACGGCGCCGCCCAGGCCGCTCACCCGGAGCGCCTCCCGCGTGACGTCCCCCACGTTGCGCTCGGCCTGGTAGGCAGGAATGATGGCGCAGATCCGCATGAAGCAGAGCGCGATTACCATGGTGTGCCCTGGATGAACAGCGGCAGGCACGATCAGCCCGTTGCGTCCGCGCCGCTCGCGGAGCGATCTGTGGTCGAGGAGCGGCGTTCGGCCGGGCCGGACGCGGCTCGGGACGCGGCGCATGGCGGGCGGCCGCGGCCGTACCTGCTCGGGTAGCCTTCGCGCGATAGTAAGGAGCCTTCACGTGCGTGTCCCCTCCACGCCGGCCGGCGATGCGACGCCGGCCGGCGACCTGCGCCCGGAACCTCGTCCGGGCCTGCTCCGCCGCCGCCCCCATTTCCGTCGTGTCTGGCTGAGCGAGATCGTCTCGCTCCTGGGCGACTGGATGAGCTTCGTCGCCGTGAGCCTGCTGGCGCTGGGCGGCGAGGGGGGCGGTGTGGTGGCGCTCGCGCTCGTCATGGTCGGGCATCACCTCCCGAACGCGCTGTTCGCGCCGGTGGCGGGCGTGCTCGCCGATCGGCTCGATCGCCGGTGGCTGCTCGTCGCGACGAGCGTCGCGCAGGGCGCGCTCACGGTCGCGATGCTCGGCGCCGCGGTCCTCGGCAGCGTGCCGGCGGTGCAGGCGCTCGTCTTCGCCCGCTCCTCGGTGGGGGCGCTGCGCCTGCCGGCGCAGAGCGCGGTGCTGCGCCACGTGGTCGAGGAGGACGAGCTCCTCGAGGCGAACGCGATCGCGTCGGCGACGTGGAGCGTGATGTTCGCGGTCGGGATGGCGGCCGGCGGGTTGATCGCGTCGCTCGGCCCCGCGATGGCGCTCGCGCTGGACGCGGCGTCGTTCGGCCTGTCGGCGCTGTTCCTCTGGGGGCTGCCGCCGATGGTGGCCGAGGGGCGGCCGGCGGAGGGCGGCCTGCTCGCGGCGCTCGCGTCGGTGCGGCGGGACATCGCGCTCGCGTGGAAGCACGCGTGGGAGCGGCCGCCGCTGCTCGACGCGGTGCTCGCGAAGACGCCGGTCCACCTGGCGAACGGCGGGGCGCTGCTCTTGCTCAACCTGGTCGCGGCGCAGCTCGCGTTCGCGGGCACGGGCGCGCTCACGCTGGGGGTGCTCCAGTGCGTGCGCGGCGCGGGGACGGGGATCGGCCCGCTGATCGGCGTCGCGCTGGTCCGCCGCGGGCTGCGGGGCGAGCTCGCGGCGACCGGCGCCGCCTGGGTGACGTTCGCGGCGATCGCGGCGTTCTCGGTGACCCGGCACGCGGCGGCGCTGATCGCGGTGGCGCTCGTGTGGGGGCTCGGCAGCGGCGCGAACTGGGTGCTGTCGAGCGCGGAGATCCAGCGGCTGTCGCCGGACCGCTTCGTCGGCCGGCTGTCGGCGATCGACAACCTGGTCCTCACGGTCGGGCTGTGCGCCACGTCGCTCGGCGGGGCGGTGCTCGTCGAGCGGGTCGGGGTCCCCGGGGCGGCCGCGTGGCTCGGCCTCGGCGCCGGCGTGGTCGCGTGGATCGGGGCGCAGTGGGTGCTGCGCCGGCGGGCTGCGGCGGTGCGCGGGCGGGTCGCGGCGGAGACGGAGGCGCTTTCCTAGCAGCGGAAGTTGCGGCCGAAGACCGGGCGCAGGTAGCCTCCCGACGCGATGATCCCGGACGTGTGGGCGCCTCTGCGCGGCCTCGCCGTGCGCCGCTGCGACGACGAGGGCCTCATCAATGGAACTTGGGTGGCCGGCGCGGCCGGCGCTGCCGACGAGCCGCCGCGGTTCGTGGTGCAGCGGGTGAGCCCGATCTTCGCGCCGGAGGTCCACGACGACATCGAGGCGGTGACCGCCCACCTGGCCCGCCGCGGGCTCTCGACGCCGCGCCTGGTGCGCGCGGACGACGGCGCCCTCTGGGCGCGTGACGGCGCGGGCGCGGTGTGGCGGGCGATGGACTTCATCCCCGGCCGCACGCACCACCGGGTCGGCTCGACCGCGCTCGCACGCGCAGCGGGGGCGCTGGTGGCGCGCTTCCACCGGGCGGTGGACGATCTCGAGCACGCGTACCGCCACGTCCGCGCCGGCGCGCACGACACGGCGCTCCACATGGAGCGGCTGGACGGCGCGGCCACCGGGGGGGAGGGGAGGCGGCTGGCCGACGCGATCCTCGACGCGTGGCGCACGTGGCAGGGGCGGCTCGATCTGCCGCTGCGGCACTGCCACGGCGACCTCAAGATCTCGAACCTGCGCTTCTCCGAGGCGGGGGAGGGGATCTGCCTGCTCGATCTCGACACGCTGGCGCTGCAGCCGATCGACGTGGAGCTCGGCGACGCGTGGCGGTCGTGGTGCAACCCGGTCGGGGAGGACTCGGCCGAGGCGCGCTTCGATCTGGAGGTGTTCGCCGCCGCGGCGGCGGGCTACCGCGAGGCGCGGCCGTTCGGCGCGGAGGAGCGGGAGGCGCTGGCGGACGCGGTGGAGCGGATCGCGCTGGAGCTCGCGGCGCGGTTCTGCCGGGACGCGTTCGAGGACCGGTACTTCGGCTGGGACCCGGCGCGGTTCCCGACGCGGGTCGCGCACAACCTGCAGCGGGCGGCGGGGCAGCTCGCGCTGGCGCGCTCGGCGCGGCGGCAGCGCGGGGAGATCGCGCGGCTGCTCGCGGGGGCGTGACGAGCGGCGCTGCGCGGCATCGCGCGGGCATGTCGGGGCATGGGCCGGGCCTGGCCACCGTGCTCGTCTCTCACGGAGGCCCGCGTCGCGTGCTCACGCTGGCGCGAGCAGGGCACGAGGTCATGGAGGTCATGACCACACGAGTCCGTGCCCGTCGGCCCGGACCTCGACCGCACCCCTCGGCGATCGCCCAGATCGCCCGGGGGGTGATCTTCCGGATCACCCCAGCGCGCATGCTCGATCCCGTTCCCGCCCCGATCTGACCTCGTTTCTGGTCGCGATTCAATTTGTTGACCTTCACGGACGGCACGGACGCTGCAAGTCGCAGCGACACGAGCGAAGCACGCAAGTCGCCGTGGAAACCAGAGGAGGACGCATGGATCGGAGAGACGGTTGCACAGTGCTGCTGGCCTGGGCTTGCCTTGGCGCTCTCGCGGGGTGCATCACGGCGGCCGACGAGCCAGAAGGCGCGGAGGACACGACGAGCCAGGGGTACGCCGAGGTGTCCTACAGCCCCGGCTCGGGGTGGAACCTCGTGTGGTCGGACGAGTTCGACGGCTCGAGCCTGAACGCAGCCAACTGGAACGTGCTCACGAGCAACTACGATCCGGTCACCAACAACTGCAACTTTGGCACCGGGGAGCTTGAGTACCCGCGCGCCTCGAACGTCGCCGTCCGCGATGGCAAGCTGATCATCTCCGCGCAGCGCACGAGCGACAACCCGGCCGCGCCCCAGTGTACCGGGTACGGCGGGCGCTCCTTCTATTCCGGTCGCATCCACACGAAGGGCAAGGTCGAGCGACGGTACGGCAAGATCTCCGCGAGCATCAAGGTGCCTTCCGGCTACGGGATGTGGCCGGCGTTCTGGACCCTGGGCGCCAACATCGACTCCGGCGCCAACGCGTGGCCTCGCTCGGGCGAGATCGACATCCTCGAATGGAGATCCACCGAGCCCACCTGGATGCAGTCCGCGACCCACTGGTGGAACGGTGGACAGGCGGACTGGGGGACCGGGGTGAACCGCGGCTCGAGCCTCGCCGACTCCTTCCACGTGTACGAGGTCGAGTGGTCGTCGAGCAGCATGATCTTCAGGCTCGACGGCAGCCTCGTGGCCAATAACACGTACTACCACGGCGAGACGGAGTTCCAGCAGAACCACTACATCCTCTTGAACCTCGCCATCGGGGGCAACTGGTATGGAAATCCGAGCCCCGCGAGCATCGATCTGCCGTCGGGCACCACGAAGACCATGGAGGTCGAGTGGGTGCGCTGGTACCAGCAGGGCGGCGGCGGCTCGAGCGGCATCTCGCTCACCAACCCGAGCTTCGAGTCCGGGTTGACCGGCTGGACCAACTGGAGCCCGAACGGCACCGGGGCGGCGGGCTTCAGCGAAACGTACAACGGCGCACAATCCGGCTCCTACCACCTCACCCACTGGACCAACGGAGCTCCGTTCGAGGTGTGGACGTACCAGACGCGCTCGGGGCTCGCGGCGGGCGACTACAAGGTCCGGGCGTGGGTGAAGAAAGCCGGCAGCTACGATTTCAGCCGGCTCCAGGCCAAGACATGCGGCTCGTGCTCGCCCACCTACACGACGATTGGGACCTACGGGGCCTGGACGCAGATCGAGACGCCGGCCATCCATGTCACGGGCGGTTATCTGGAGTTCGGCTTCCACACGAGGGCCACCTCCGGCAACCCGGCCAGCTTCATCCACATGGATAGCGTCGAGCTGATCCGCCTCTGACGGCCCAGCGCTGCCCCCGCCGCGAAGCGGGACGCCCCTCGGTCCCCGCACGAGAAGCGCGGGCCGAGGGACGGCGCTCGTCACAGATTCGCCACGGCGTAGGTCATCACCGGCTGCACGCGGCCCTTGACCGTGATCTCGCTGACGGGACGTGTGTTGAAGCGATCCTTCACGAGGAGGTGCGTGTCCTCGCTGAGGAGCACGCTCACGCCGAGCTCCTTCGTCGCGCTCTCCAGGCGCGAGGCGAGGTTCACGGCGT
This sequence comes from Sorangium sp. So ce134, assembly GCA_051525975.1. Classification (GTDB taxonomy): domain Bacteria; phylum Myxococcota_A; class Polyangia; order Polyangiales; family Polyangiaceae; genus Sorangium. The sequence continues at coordinate 12,199,415 of CP150314.1, read as the reverse complement.
CGCCGATGACCGTGTACTCCATCCGCGCTTCACTACCGATGTTGCCCGCGACGACCTCGCCGGTGTGGATCCCGACGCCGGTCTTCAGCTCCGGGATGCCCCGCTCGGCGAGGCGCTCGTTGAAGCGCTCGAGCGCGGCGCGCATGCGGATGGCCGCGCGCACGGCGCGCACGGCGTCGTCCGGCCTGGGGACGGGCGCGCCGAACACGGCCATGATCGCGTCGCCGATGTACTTGTCGACGACCCCTCCCTCGTCGAGGATGATGGCCACCATCTCGGTGAAATACTCGTTCAGGAGCCCCACGAGCTCATGGGCGTTCATCCTCTCGCTGATGGTCGTAAAGCTCCGGATATCGGAGAAGAGGATCGAGACGGTGAGCGTCTCGCCGCCGAGCTGCACTTTGCCGGCGAGCAGGTGCTCGAGCACGGACTCGGTCATGTACTTGCCGAAGGTGCTGCGGAGCTTGTCGCGCTCCTTGAGACCGTCGACCATCGAGTTGAAGCCGGCCGCGAGGTCCTCCAGCTCGTCGCCGGTCTTCACCCCCTCCACATGGACGTACTGCTGTTGCTCGAGCTGCTTGAGGGCGACGTTCACGCGGGAGAGCGCGCGCGACATCGTGGTCGCGAGGCGCGCGCCGAGGATCAGCGAGACGAGCGCCGCGAGGGCGAGCACGCCGGCCGCGAACATCAGGTTCTGGCGCACGATCTTCCGGACGTCGCTCACGTCGAGCGCCATGACGATCGAAAAATCGCCGGCCTTGCCCCGCAGCGATCGGGGCGCGAAGCGGGAGAGGGCCCACAGCGAGCTCGCCTCCTCGACGATCGTGGGGTGGTTCTCGTCGCCGATGGAGGCGCCCTGGAGCAGCTCGGTCGGGAAACGCGCCGTGCCCGTGATCCTCTTGCCCGACGGATCGACGAGCGCGATCTCCACGCCGAGCTTCGTCGCCACTTCGCTGAAGTAGGTGTGGTCGATGGGGATGCAGGCGAGCAGCGATCCGGCGTCGCTCCTCGCGCGCTGGGCGATCATGTACGCGGGCGGCGAGCCTTGCTGTCCATCGCACCCGTGGACGAGCACGTCCCGCAGGTCCTCCATCTCGTCGATGCCCGAGAGGCCCTCGGCCAGCCCGGGGACCTCGTCCGTGCTCGCCGGCGGCGCGTCGAGCCCCCTCGCCGCGACCAGCTCGCCGAGCTCGTCGAAGGCAACGATGGCGACGTTGGGATGAGCGGCGATGACGGCCTCGAGCGCCGTCCCCACGGCCGCCTCGTCTCGCAGCCGAAGCCCCTCGACCAGCTCGCGCGTACGAGACGCCTGGCGCGCGCTCGTCGAGATGGCGCGCTGCTGCTGCCTGAGCTCCAGCCGGAAGTTGCGGATCGCCTGCGGGACGCGCTCGCTGATCTGCGCGATGAGCTGCCGGTGCATCACCCATGACAAAACGGGGAGGGCGGCGAGGGTCGCGAGCGACGAGAGCGCGACGAGGACGGTGAGCTTGGCGCGAACGGTGCTGAGGCGGAACATGAAGACCTTCATCAAAGCAAAGTCCGCTCCGGGTGGACAGCTCTTAAACAGCCACCTCGCTACCCGGGCCCTGGGCAGCCTGGCGGCGTGTCGCGCCGTCAGGGGTGCTCGGGCTCCGTGGCTCAGAGTTGAGCGCTACTCCGTGAATGGCGTGGTGGTCCGCCACCGTGCCGCTCGGGCGGTCGAGGGGCGAGCTATCGATGGTTATCGGAACGGAGCACGATAACGGAGGTCACGGCAGCCGAGTGGAACGAATCCGACGCTGGAGTCTGGCGATCGGGCGCGAGGCGCTGGGATCGCGCTGCATGGAGCGCCCTGCGCCGCGGCTCCCTGCGCGCCCTACGCCGCTTTCAGCGCCGCCGTGCAGTGCCCGCAGCGCACCGCCTTGATCGGGATGCTCATCGCGCACTCGGGGCACTCCTTGGTCGTCGCCGCCTCCTCGTGCTTTCTCTGGAGCTTGCCCATGAGCTGCATCAGCAGGAACACGCAGAACGCGACGATGAAGAAGCTCACCAGGTTGTTGATGACCTGGCCGTACTGCAGGAGGACCGCGCCCGCCTTGACCATCTCCTCGGCGTTCGCGTAGGGACCGGGCCCGCTCGGCGGCTTCAGGACGATGTAGTGCCGGCTGAAGTCGATGCCGCCCGTCACCAGGCCGATCGGCGGCATGATCAGGTGATCGACGAGCGACTTGACGATGTTGCCGAACGCGGCGCCGATCACGACGCCGACCGCCATGTCGACGACGTTGCCACGAATCGCAAACTTCTTGAAATCCTCCCAGAACATCGCGCTCCTCCCATGGCCCAGGCTTCCGCTCGGACAGGCGGCCCCGGCTCGGCCGTCGCCTTATCCCAACTTCGGCGCTGGCGACATCCACCCTGTTCTCGATGCGCAGCGGCCGAGGGCGTGGGCACAAACGATGCCACCGAGCTCGTCCGTGAGCTCGCCTCGGCTCGCCGGCGTCGACCGCCCCGCGCCCCCTCGTGCTCCTGCGGCGCCTCCTCGCGCCCTGGGCCGGCCCTGGCCCTCTCGGCAAGCGCAACCGCGCCCCACCCCTCGCAAATCCGCCACACCCGTGGCCCGCCCCGCATGCGCCGCCGCGCGCCGATTTCTCACACGCCGGTTCCCCGATCCCGCTCCGCCTCTCTAGGATGCCCCCCGGAGGAACCGCCGATCCATGGACCCCGATGCCGAGGCCGCCCTACGCTACCGCGCGAAAGCCGAGCTGCGGAAGCGCGCCCGGGCCGTCCGCAACTCCATCCCCCGCGACGCCATCCTCGAGCGCTCCCGCCGCATCGTGCGCGCCCTCGCCGAGCTGCCGGCCGTCGCCGCCGCCCGGCGCGTCGCGCTCTTCTACCCGATCGAGGACCGCAACGAGGTCGACCTCCGCGAGCTCGACCCGCTCCTGCGCGCCCGCGGCGTCCAGGTGGCGTACCCCGCCATCGACCCCGAGTCGCGCGCCATGACCTTCCGCTTCGTCGCCGACCCCGACGCCATGCAGGAGCGCGGCCTCGGCTTCCGCGAGCCCGACCCCGCCGACGAGGAGGCCGCGGCGCTCGACGTCATCGTCGTCCCCGCCCTCCAGATCGACGCCCGCGGGCACCGGATCGGCTACGGCGCCGGCTACTACGACAGCACCCTGCCGCGCTTCTGCCCCCCGGCGCACGCCGTCGGCGTCGCGTTCGACTTCCAGCTCATCGCCGAGGTGCCGGCGACGGACGGCGACGTCCCGCTCGGGACCATCGTGACCGACGCCCGCGTGCTCGCCGCCGAGCCCGCCTAGGACACCGATCGCGTTGATCGAGCGAGAAATGAACCGCCAAGGCGCCAAGGACGCCAAGGACGCCAAGAAGAAGACAATATCTTGGCGTCCTTGGCGCCTTGGCGGTTCGAAATTCTGCTCGTTTCCGGCGGGTTCAACCCGTCTGTTGCCCTAGGATGCCCAACGGACCGCTGCCCAAGAACCAGGTGGAAGGGGAGAGCGACAGCGCCAGGCCCGTCCTCATCGCCGCCCTCGCGTCCGGCGCGATGATCGCCCAGCAGGTCGCCGGCCGGGCCACCCGCGACGCCCTCTTCCTCGCCAGCTTCGGCGCCGCCGACGTCCCCAAGGTCATGGCCGCCGGCGCGGCGCTCTCGTTCGGCGCCGTCCTCCTGCTCTCGCGCGCCCTCCTCTGGCTCTCCCCCGCGCGCGTCGTCCCCGCCACCTGCGCCGCGAGCTCCGCCCTCCTCGCCCTGGAGTGGGCCCTCGCCCTCCGCGCGCCCGGCGCGGCCGCCCTCGTCTTCTACCTGCACGTCGCCGTCTTCGGCGCGACCCTCATCTCCGCCTTCTGGTCGCTCGTCAACGAGCGCTTCGACCCCCACACCGCCCGCCACTCCATGGGGCGCATCGCCGGCGGCGGCACCCTCGGCGGCGTCATCGGCGGCCTGTTCGCCTGGCGCGCCGGCCACCTCATGGACGCCCCGACCATGCTCCTCGCCCTCGCCGGCCTGAGCGCGCTCGCCGCCTGGGCGACCTACCTCCTCGGCGCGCGCCTGCCGGGCGCGGCCGCGGTCGGCGCCGAGGGCCACGCCGAGCCGCGCGCGGACGCCGACGCCGGCGCCGCCAGCCCCTCCGGGCTCCGCGCCCTGCGCGAGAGCGGCCACCTGCGCGACCTCGCCCTGCTCGTCGGGCTCGGCGCCGTGAGCGGCGCGCTGTTCGACGTGGCCCTCAGCGCCGAGGCCGCCGCCGCCATGCGCGATCGCAACGAGCTGCTCTCGTTCTTCGCGCTCTTCCACCTCTCGGTCAGCCTGCTCTCGTTCCTCGTGCAGTCGCTCGCCGCCACCTTCTCGCTCGACCGGCTCGGGCTCGCAGCCACCATCGGCATCCTCCCGGCCGCCGTCCTCACGAGCTCGCTCTCCGTCGTGATCGCGCCGCGGCTCTGGTCCGCGTCCATCGTCCGCGCCACCGAGGCCGTGCTCCGGAACTCGCTGTTCCGGTCGGGCTACGAGCTGCTCTACACGCCCCTGCCCCCGGACCAGAAGCGGTCGATCAAGACCCTCATCGACGTCGGCTTCGACCGCATCGGCACCGCGGCCGGCAGCGGCCTCGCGATGGTCCTGCTCGCGCTCGCGCCGGGCGGGTCGCTGCCGCTCCTCATCGGCCTCGGCACGGCGGCCGCGGGCGTCACGCTGCTCTTCACGCCGCGGCTGCACCGGGGCTACGTCGCCGCGCTCGAGGGCAGCCTGCGCTCCGGCGCCGTCTCGCTCGATCCGGCGAACGTCGTCGACGCGACCACCCGCCGCACCCTGAGCGGCACCGTCGACGCGCTCAGCCGCGACAAGGTGCTCGCCGAGCTCGCCGCGCTCCGGAAGGGGGCGGGCGCGCGGCCCGACGCCGGCCGCGCCCCCGGCGACGGCGAGCGCACGTCGTACGCCGGCCCGCCGATCTCCGGCCGCGCGCCGGTCTCCGGCCGCGCGCCCGGCGACGGCCCGCGCGCTCCGGCGGGCGAGCGCAGCGTCGCCGAGGGGCCGCTCTCGGCGCGCGCCGCGTCGGCCGCGCTCTCGTCCGACCCGGTGCTCGCGGCGATCGCCGACCTCCGCTCGGGCGACCCCGAGCGCGTCCGCCGGGCGCTCGCCCGGGAGCTCGACCCGGCGCTCGTCCCGCACCTCCTCCCGCTGCTCGAGCGCGACGGGGTCATCTCGGAGGCGATCCGCGCGCTCCGCGCCGTCGCCCCGCGCGCGACCGGCCAGCTCCTCGACGCGCTGCTCGACCCGGCCGTGAGCCTCGCCGTCCGGCGCCGCATCCCGCGCGTGCTCCAGGCGTGCCCCACCCAGCGCGCCGCCGACGGGCTGATGCTCGGCCTCGCCGACGAGCGCTTCGAGGTGCGCTACCAGTGCGGCGTGGCGCTCGCGCGCCTGCTCCAGCAGCGCGCGCCGATCCGCCTGCGCCGCGACGACGTGATCGAGGCGGCGACGCGGGAGATCGAGATCGACCGCCGGGTGTGGGACGCCCAGCCCCCGAACGCGTCCCCGGCGGTCGAGGCGCCCCTGGCCGAGCGCCTGCTCGTCGAGCGGACGAGCCGCAGCCTGGAGCACGTCTTCCGTGTGCTCTCGCTGTGCCTCGAGCGCGAGCCGCTCGAGATCGCCTACCGGGCGCTCCACGCCGACGACGCGCACCTCCGCGGGACCGCGCTCGAGTACCTGGAGAACGTGCTGCCGGCGCGCATCCGCGAGAGCCTCTGGCCCTACCTGGGCGCCCGCCCGACCGCCCCCGCCGAGCCGCCGCCCGCCGAGCCGGGCGCCGGCGAGCCCCGCTCCATCGAGCCCCGCTCCATCGAGCCCCGCTCCATCGAGCCGCGCGCCGTCGAGCCGCGCGTGCCGCGCCTGCCCGAGCATGCGCTCGACGAGCTACGCCGCTCTGCCGCCAACATGCCGCGGGCGTCGATCTCCGCCGCGCGCCGGCGCAGGGAACCGCGCACGTAGCGCGGCGCTCCCCCGCGCCGCGGCGGAGGCGCTATCGAGCGCCGGGCGGGCCCGTCGAGCCGGCGGGCGACAAAAAGAAAAAGCGTCGCCGGGGCCCGGGGGGGGGAGAGGCCGCACCAGCAACGCTGCTCTCTGAATTAGCAGCTCGTATGCCACCGTGAGAAGCTCAAAATTCAGAGCGAAGTCGCATAGATGTCCAGGGCGAACCCTCTCGCGTTGCACTCCTGCGATTTCATCCTTGCAGGCGCGCATTGCGTCGGGGGCGGGCCGCTCTAATGCAGCGGCTCGCGGCGCCGGGCTTTCTCGTCGAGGTGCTCGGCGATCGTGAGCCGGTCGGCGTCGCTCATGACCACGAAGCGGACGGCGAGCAGGTTGTCGCGGTCCCAGATCGGGCGGGCGCGCAGCCGGATGGGGCGCCCGACCCCGAGGTCGAGCTCGAACGGGGTGACGGCCGGCAGCGCCCGGCCCGCGAGCGCTGGCGTGCGCTCGACGACCATGCCGGTCGGGGAGAGATCGATCGCGCGGCACCGGTGCCTGTGGCCGTCGACGAGCGCCGAGACGGGGAAGTCGACCTGGGCGCGCGCGCCGTGCCTCCGATCCATGCGTTCCTCCTTGGGTCCTCGTGGGGCGCCCAGCGTAGGACGCGCGGCTCGTCCGGGCCAAACATCGGGCGGGCGAGCGGGAGCCCTGGAGGCCCCTCGCGGCGCGGCGGCGCGATCCCGGCGCGGGTGCGATATGCTGGCGGGGCGAAAGGAAGGTCGGCGATGCCCACGTGCCGCGAGTGCGACAGCGAGGTCGATGAGCTCAAGACGATCAAGGTCGGAAGCAAGAAGAAGAAGGTCTGTGAGGACTGCGCCGATCGCGCGGCCCAGGAGGGCGCGATCGCCGAGGAGAGCGAGGCGGTGGTGCAGCAGATGATGGGCTTCAAGGGCAGGCGCTGAGCTCGCCCCCGGCCCCGCTCGGCGCGCCGGATGCCCTAGAAAATCCGGAAGGAAGACGGGCATCTACGAAGGAAGACGAGATCTCCTCCCGAGCCCGATCCATCCTTTTCCGTATTCCTGACGACCCGTTCCGTTTTGCCGCGGGCCGGCGGCTTACTTTCCCGCCTGCGGCGCGGTCGACGGCGCGCCCGTCGCGCGATGCGCCGGATCTCCTCGTCGAGCGCCGCTCATTCGTTCTCTCGGCGATCTCCCGCCCGATCGCCTCGATCTCGGCGGCAGGAGCGCTCCGGCGAGCTCGCTCGGATTCCACAGGAACGTGCGCGGCCGCCGGCAGGACGCGCAGGACTTCGTCGGATCGAAATGGGGACGCCGTGAAATCGAGGCCGCGCGCGGGCAGAAACCGGCAAGGACCGCAATCGAGGCGCTTCTCCGGCGATCGTAGCTGCGAATGGCGCGGCCGCGCGAGCGCCGGGCCGCGCGTGGACGAAGGCCCCGGCGCCGCAGACGAGCGCGCGGCGCGCGTGGCACCGCAGCGCGCGCTCGAGCCTCCGCGGCAGCGGCTCGAAGCGTGAAAGACGCTGCTCCACGCGGGCGCGGCGAGATCGCCGAGGCGCAGCGCCGGCGCCGAAAACGAGGCGCCCGCCGCGGAAGAACGCCGCGTCGACACGCGCGCGGACGTCGCCTCCGCGCTCGACAACGCAGGGGGGCAGGTAGGTCGAGGTCGTCAAACGGCATGGAGATCCCGATGTTACCGAAAGTTACCGCACATATTTGCTGAATTTTGCCCGTGAGGAAGCGAACGAGCGGACACATCGCTATACATTCCTCACATCAGCGGACGGACTGCGCATTGCAGTTTTGCATCGAATTTTTGCAACCTTGATGTGAAAAGCGGCTGAGGTGTGCGACCTAATTGGCTGCTCGTTTGGTTTTCGAAAGCATTTCGTCTTGACCCTCCGCGCCAATCCAGGAATAAGTTGTCTTACGAGAGCGCCGGTATCCGCCCCTCTGGTGCTGAATGGTCTGCACCGATGGTTCGCGGCGCGAGGGTGAACAGTGGGAGGCTTCACTTCTGCCCCCTGTTGCCTTCGCCCGTTACGGTCCTGTTCACCACAGGGGTTCGACGACGCCGGGGGAGAAAAAGCCATGCATTCGATTTCTCAAGGCTTTGGGTCGCGGTCGTTTGCCGCCGGTAAGTTCATCGCCTCGCTGCTGGCGATGTCTGTCGTCGGCTCTGGCTGCGCGCCGCTCGACGAGGACGTGACCGCAGAGGAGCTGGGCGCGGAGGAGCAGGCCGCCGGCACGACGTTCCTTGTCGGCCCCACGCGCACCTACAAGACCATCAGCGATGTCGTGGGCCAGCTGAAGCCGGGCGACATCGTGGAGGTCGACGGCAACGCGACGTACTCGGGCAATATCCGGATCACGAAGGGGGGCACGCCCACCGCGAAGATCACCATCCGCGGCAAGCGCGTCTCCGGGAAGCGCCCCGTCCTGAAGGGCGGCACCAACACCATCGAGCTCAACGCGAACCACGTCGTGCTCGAGGGGTTCGACGTGACCGGCGGCACCTCGCGGTGCGTTTTCCACCATGGCCACGATGTCACCATTCGTGACACCGTTGTCCACGACTGTCCTGCCCACGGCATCCTCGGCGCCGACAGCGACTCGGGCTCGCTGACGCTGGAGTACGTGGAGGTCTACAAGTGCGGGAACGGGACGCAGAAGCACCCGATCTACATGGCCACGGACGAGAGCGCTTATCCGGGCGCCGTGTTCCGGATGCAGCACAGCTACGTCCACGACGCAAACGGCGGCAATGCGGTGAAGTCCCGCGCGGAGCGGAACGAGATTTACTATAACTGGATCGAGGGCGGGCTCTACAAGGACCTGGAGCTGATCGGTCCGGACGGGCAGGATCCGGGGCTCGCGCGGGAGGACTCCGACGTGGTCGGCAACGTCTTCCGCAAGACGCACACGCAGTACGTGGTGCGCGTGGGCGGCGACGGCACGGGCGACACGAAGGGGCGGTACCGGTTCGTGAACAACACCTTCCTGCTGATGCAGGGGTCGAACGCGGCGATCCACCTGTTCGACGGCATCGAGAGCATCGAGCTGCACAACAACGTCTTCCACCGCGTCGGCGGCGGGAGCGTCCAGGTCTTCCGCGACGACGCGAAGTGGGTGACCGGCAGCCCGGTCATCAAGGGCGTCAACAACGCCGTGCCCACGGGCACGACCGTGCCCTCGGGCTTCGCGGGGACGCTGATCGTGGCCGATCCGGGCTTCACGAGCGTCGCCAACCGCGACGTGACGCTGCTCCAGTCGAGCCCGCTCCGGAACGCGGGCGTGAGCCAGACGTCGGGGATCTCGGGGCGCTCGTTCCCGTCGCCGCTGGCGATGCCGCTCTTCCACCCGCCGAAGGGGGCGATCGCGGCCGTCGGCGGCGCGCTGCGGCGGACGGCCGTGGGCGCGGTCGACATCGGCGCCTTCGAGTTCGGCTCGGGGACCACGACGACGCCGAGCGAGCCGGCGCCGACGGAGCCGACGCCCACCGAGCCCACGCCGACGGAGCCGACGACACCAACGCCGGCGCCGTCGTGCCCGAGCGTTGACGCCGGCGAGTGGGTGAATACGCCGCTGACGACGCAGTGGGGGACCTTCACGGCGACGTGGGACGTGACGCCGAGCGCGTCGAAGATCGACGGGGTGGTCGGGCTGTCGAGCGGGGCGGCGGATCAGTGGACCGAGCTCGCGGCCATCGTGATCTTCGACGAGCAGGGCAACATCCGGGTCCGGAACGGCTCGAGGTACGAGGCGGCGACGGTGTACCCGTACTCGGCCGGGACGACGTACACGGTCCGGATGGTGGTCGAGACGTCGTCGAGGCGGTACTCGGTGTACGTCAAGCCGAAGAACGGGAGCGAGGTGCAGCTCGCGAACCGGTACGCGTTCCGGACCGAGCAGGCGCAGATCCGGTCGCTCAACAACTGGGCGATGACCCAGACCGTGGGGTCGGCGTCGCTCTCGGCTTGCAACTTCTCGATGAAGTGATCCCTGGGAGGGGGCGGGCGGCGCGCGAGCGCCGGCGCCTCCTCCTCCTGCACCTTCGCTTCGCTTAGAGGCAGTCGAGGACGCCCGGCCCGAGGAGACCGTGTTCTTCGCGCGGCGCGGGGGCCCCGCCGGACTCGCCTGAGACAAAGCTCCTCCGGCTTCGCCGGAGGAGCTTTGTCATTTGGGCTCAGACATCGGCCCTCCCCGCGCCGCGCGAAGAACATGGTCTCCTCGGGCCTACGGATGTCCGATGGGGACCGGTCGGCCCGACCTCAGTGCGTCGTCGAGCCGCCGAGCGTGCCAGCCTCGGTCGCGGAGGACGAGACCACGACCGACGAGGTGCAGGCGTCGCACGCGGTGTTGTTGAGGTAGTTCTGGATGACGCTCTTGCGGTGGGGGAGGAACTTCTCCACGAGCGGCTTCGAGAGCACCGAGTTCTCGTCGACGTGGACGAACGTGAGGTTCGACACGTGGTCAGGCCACGTGTGGAAGCCGCCGAGGTAATCGTTGCTGCTCATCTGGTGGCACCCGCCGCACGACTGGGTCGTGGCGCGGTCGGCCACCTGGGCGGCCGAGACGGGGAGCGGAGGCGGCGGGCTCATGCTCGCGACCTCGGCGTTGATCGCCTGGATGAAGGCGTTGTTCGCGCCTCCCGCGTTCAGGTGGATCGCGTAGTCGTTCTCGGGACCCTGCGAGTTGCTCTGACCCGCGTTGAACGCGTCCGGGGTCTTCATCACGATCTCGTTGATGTTCGAGCCCGGCGGGATGAGCGGCTCGACGCGCGAGAGGAAGTCGGCCTGGAAGCTGGCCGTGCGGGAGTCCGAGAAGCTCACGTTGAACAGCTCGCCGAACGGGTTCTCCTTCACCGTGGTCGGCTTGAAGAAGAGCCGGGCCGAGCCGCCGGGGCCGTCGTACGCCTTCTCCAGCTTGAACTCGCGGAGCTGCCAGATCTGCTGGTTCGGGCCGCTCATGAACTGGTTCGTGCGGATCTGGCCGGCGCCCTCGGCGAAGTGGTCCGGGTGGAGCGCGGGGGCGAAGCCGGGCAGGCCGTCGAAATAGAAGCCCTCGAGCGCGTCGGCGCGGGCGGCGGGATCGTTGATGGTCGTGAGGTTCGCCCAGAACTCGGCGACCGGGCGGCACGCGGCGACGCCGCACTCGGGGTTCGGGTTCGGGAGCTGCGCCTCCAGGATGATCAGGTTGCGGTCCAGGGGGCCGGAGGTCCGCTTGGCGTAGATGATCCGGTACTCGCCGCAGTGCGCGCCGTCGTTCGGCGCGAGATCGAAGCGGTTGACGATCGCGACCGGCGCCATGAAATGCGGGTTCGTGGGCGCGCTGTCGAACGGATCGCTCGAGGCGAGCGCGCCCTCGTTCCTCGGGCACTGGATCGGGAAGCCGTTGATCGTGGCGTTGTCCGCGTCGCAGTGGATCGCGTCAGCGAAGACGCCAGGGCTCGCGTTCTGCGAGTCCCACCAGCGCTGGTAGAGCTCGAGCGCGCTCGGGCCGGCCCCCGCCTTCGACAGGAGATCGCCGAGCACGTCCTGCAGAGGGAACTTCGCGAGGGCCGCCGCGTCCGTGACCATGAGCGACCGCGAGATATCGATGTTCGGGACAGGGCTGCACGCGAGGGCCTCCTGGCTCTCCTGCGTGAGCTCCAGATCGCCGTCGCCAGCGAGATCGTCTCGAGCGCTGCCCGCGGTGCACGCGCCAGCCAGGGAGGCAGCAGCCCCGGTGAGCAGCGCAAAGAAAGATAGATTGGAGACATGGCGGAGAATCATCAATCGCTCCTATCAAATAGGATCGAGCCTGCCGCGCCGGCAACAGGCGAGCCGATAGGGAGGCCCGCAGTCAGGAGCGGCCTCGACCGGTGAACTAAATAGCGAGCTAAATTATTTTATCAATTCGTGTATCGCTGTTTGATCACGGACAGCACGATTTCGACTGTGAGGCTTTCTTCAAGGTTCTTCACCGATGTTCACAAACCAGATCCCGAGATGCCGCCGTCCTGGAGAGCGGTCGAGATCTCCGGTGGTGCAACATGGATGGGACACGATCGCCCTGGACCTCCGGGGGAGGCCGGGAGCGGCGCGCCGAGCGCGCGCCCGGGGGATCGATCGGCGACGCGCGGCGCGCTGCGAGCCACGCGCCGAGAGCCCTGTGGCGCCCTTGAATGCCGCCGGGCCGGACGATCCTTCACGCGATCGCACGGCCGCGCTCAGAATCTATTTATGACGTGAGGGTGTCCATCGAGTAACAGGCTGCGCTCGCCTCGGCCGTCCGGCTGGAGGCATGCATGAACCGATTAAGTAGCCCAGCGCGCGCCGCCGGCAAGGGCGCGGTGCGCAGGGCACGACGGAGCGCCCGCTCCGGCGCGTCGCGTGCTCCCTGGGGCTACGGCGTGGGGGTGCCGTGGGGGCGCGAAGGGCCGGTGGGCCGGTGGCATGGGGGAGACCGCGGCGCCGGGCGGATCCCCTGAGGGGGCCGCCCCGGGGGCTCAGGCGAGGCCGCTGCGCTGGAGCAGGGCGTCGAGGGTGGGCTCGCGGCCGCGGAAGCTCTTGTAGAGATCCATCGGGTCCTGCGTGTCGCCGAGCGCGAGGATCTGGCTCCGGAACGCGTCGCCCACCTTCCGGCTGAACAGGCCCTCCTCCTGGAAGCGGGAGAAGGCGTCGGCGTCCAGCACCTCGGCCCACTTGTACGAGTAGTAGCCGGCGGCGTAGCCCACCGGGTTCGAGAAGAGGTGGGAGAAGCCGGCGATCATGGCGTAGCCCTCGGGCAGCGGGACGGGCGAGTAGCGCGCGAGGACCTCGCGCGCGAACTCGACGACGTCGCCGCGCTCGGGGGTCCAGTCGACGTGGAGCGCGAGGTCGATCTCGGCGAAGCCGAGCTGCCGCATCGTCGTGGCGCCGGCGCGGAACGTGCGGGCGGCGCGCATCCGCTGGAGCAGGTCGTCCGGGATGGGCGCGCCCGTCTCGTGGTGGCGGGCGAACAGGTCGAGCGCCTCCCGCTCCCAGCACCAGTTCTCCATGATCTGCGAGGGGAGCTCGACGAAGTCCCAGGCGACGTTGGTGCCGGCGAGGCTCCGGATCGGCACCCGGCTCGAGGCGTGGTGCATCATGTGCCCGAACTCGTGGAACAGCGTCTCGACCTCGCGGTGGTTGAGCAGGGCGGGGCGGCCGCCGACCGGCGGGGTGAAGCTGCCCGCCAGGACCTCGAGGTGCCGCGCGTCCTCGCCGGCCGCGCGCCCGGCCTCGCTCGGCGCGCCCGTGACGAGCCCGTGCATCCAGGCGCCGTCGCGCTTCTGCTCCCGCGGCGCGAAGTCGAGGTAGAAGGCGGCGCTCTGGGCGCCGTCCGCCTCGAGGAGCCGGTAGGCGCGGACGCTCGGGTGCCACGTGGGCGCGTCCTGCCAGGGCGCGATGCGCACGCCGTACAGGCGGTGGGCGATCTCGAACAGGCCGGAGACGACGCGATCCAGCGGGAAATACGGGCGGAGCGCCTCGTCGTCGAAGTCGTAGCGGGCGCGGCGCAGCTTCTCGGCGTAGTAGGAGACGTCCCACGGCGCGAGCGGCGGCGCGCCCGGGCCCTCGATCTCGCGGCGGAAGGCGGCGAGCTCCTCCTTCTCGCGGGCGAACACCGGCTCGGTGCGCTCGCGGAGCGTCTCGACGAAGCGCCGCGCCTCGGCGCCCGTCTTGGCCATGCGGTCCTCGAGCACCAGGTCGGCGAAGGTCGCGTAGCCGAGCAGCGCCGCCTTCTCGCGGCGGAGCTCGAGGATGCGCCGGATGAGCGGGCGGTTGTCGTGATCGCCCTCGGTCGCCCGCGTGTTGTACGCGCGGTAGAAGCGCTCGCGGATCGAGGGGTCGTCGAGGTGCGTGAGCACCGGGATGTAGCTCGGCGCCTGGAGCGTGAAGCGGTAGCCCTTGACGCCCTTGTCCTGCGCGCTCTGGCGGGCGGCCTCGATCGCGCTCGGCGGCAGGCCGGCGAGGCGGGCGGGGTCCTCGACCACGAACTCGAAGGCGTTCGTGGCGTCGAGCACGTTCTGCGAGAAGCGCAGGGTGAGCGTCGCGAGCTCGACGTCGATCTCGGAGAGGCGCTTCTTGCCGGGCGGGTCGAGCTCGGCGCCGCTCCGGCGGAAGTCGTCGAGGGTCTTCTTGAAGAAGCGGCGCCGCGGGCCGGTCAGCGCCTCGGCCTCAGGCGTGGCCGCGAACGCCTTGAGCGCGCCGTAGACGCCCTCGTCGAGGGCGATGCCGCTCATGAACTCGCTGACCTCCGGCTGGACGGCGTTGTAGGCGGCGCGCAGCTCGGGTGTGGTGGACGTCGACTCGAGGTGCGAGACGACGTTCATGGCGCGGTCGAGCCGCTCGGTGACGGCCTCGAGCGCGGCGAGGGTGTTGTCGTAGGTGCGGGGGCCGGGCGTCGCGATGAGCGCCTCGAGCCGGGCGCGGGCGTCCGCGAGCAGCGCGCGCACCGCGGGCTCGACGTGCTCGCTCCGGATGCGATCGAACGGGATCTCGAAGCCGAGAGAGAGCAGGGGATTGTCGGTCGCTTCGGTCATGATCGTTCCTGGTTGGGCGTGAGGGGGCCGACGGACGGGCGCGGCGCCGGCACCCTCGGCCGGCGCGCGCAGCCCTACCTTGGTAAAGGCGTCCGCGGGGATTGGCTAGTGCCGGGCGCGAAGCCGCCGGGGCGGCGCGGCGATCCGGGCGCCGGTGGCCGGACGCGGGGGGCCGGGCGTCGCGGGCGGCGCCAGGACACGGATCGCGTTGATCGAGCGAGAAATGAACCGCCAAGGCGCCAAGGACGCCAAGGCGCCAAAGACGCCAAATTATTGGTTTTTTTATTTTTTTTTTTCTTGGCGTCTTGGCGTCTTGGCGTCTTGGCGGTTCGAAATTCTGCTCGTTTCAGGCGGGTTCAACCCGTCTGTTGCCCTAGACGCCTAGCCAGCGCGCGACGATCGTGGCGAGCACGTCGGACGTCCCCGAATGGATGCTGCCGCCCAGCGCGTCGTCCACGGCGGAGGGGAGGCCGCTCTCCTCGAGGTAGCCAGCGCCGCCGCGGAGCTGGAGATCGTCCAGCGCGGACCGCACGGCCGAGTCCGCCGCGTGCCACTTGGCGAGCGCGGCCTCGGCCTGGCCGCGGCGGCCCTGGTCGAGCTCCCAGGCGGCCCGGTACACGAGCAGCCGCGAGGTCTCCAGCCGCAGCTTCATCCGCGCGAGGCGGTGCGCGACGGCCTGATGGCGCGCGATCGACTGGCCGCCGATCGCGCGCTCCCGGGCGAAGCGGACGGCCTCGCCGAGGGCGCGCTCCATGGCGCCGAGGCGGAAGGCGAGGATCAGCGCGCGCTCGTAGGTCATCGCGATCTGGAAGACGGCGAGGCCGGCGCCCGCGCGGCCGAGGAGCGCGTCGGGGCCGACCTCGCAGCCGGAGAACGAGACGGGCGCGAGCCGCGCGCCGCGGAGGCCCGCGGTCGCGAGCGGGGCGCCCGGGCGGATGCCCGGGCGGAGGTCCGCCGCGCCGGGGCCCTCCGCGGCGGCGAGAGCGCCGGCGTCGTCGCCGACCGCGGCGGCGCGGGGGACGAGCAGCGCCGTGAGGCCGCGCGCCGGCGCCTCGCCGGCGCGGCCCTCGCCGCCGTCGCGCGCGATCGCGAAGTACACGTCGGCCCGGTCGGCCCAGGTCACGTACCGCTTCTCGCCGGTGAGCCGGTAGCCGGAGGCGGTGCGGTCGGCCGTGGCCTCCACCGACGCGACGTCGGAGCCGGCGCCGGCCTCGGTCGCCGCGACCGTGGCCATGACCTCGCCGGTCGCCATCCGCGGGAGCCACGCGCGCCGCTGCGCGGGCGTGCCCACCCGGGCGAGCAGGAGCGCCACGCCGAAGAGGTGCGCCCCCGCGGCGAGCAGGACGCCGCCGTCGCGCAGCGTCGCGCCGAGGCCCTCGTAGGCGAGCGCCGTCGTGACGAGGTCGAGGCCCTCGCCGCCGAGATCGCGGGCGATCGGCAGGCCGAGGGCGCCGCCCCGGGCGAGGACGCGCATGCGGTCGTCCGGGGCCGCGGCGTCGGCCTCGGCGCCGAGGGCGCGCATGCGGTCGTGGACGGCGCGCTGGGCAGGGGTCCATCCGAAGTCCATCGCCGCTGCGATACCAGAGCGGGCGAGGGGCGGGGAGGACGCGAGGGCGGCGCGCGGCGCCGGTCCGGAGCTCAGTACGGGCGCTCGCCGACGAAATTGCCGGGAGGGTCGTAGTTGCACACCCAGAGCTGCCACGACCCGCCGCCGAACGGCGAGTCGCCCGAGCAATCGGCCACCCCGCAGCCGAGCCGCAGGGAGTCGGCCCAGACCACCTGAGTGTAATGGCCGCAGGTGGAGCTACAGGCATTGCTCGCAAGGTCGTAGTTTGCGGCCTCGTCGACCCACGCCGCGACGACCTCCTCCGGCGAGGCCGCGGCGCCGCTCGTGGCGTAGAGGTTCTCTCCGTAGTTGCTCGTGCTGTGGCCGAACACGCACCGGTCGGCATAGGCCTGGGCCGCCGCGGCGATCTCGGGCGACCACGTGAGCAGCGGGATCGGCGCGTCGGCGGGCGGATCGACCGCGAGGCGCGCCTCGTTGTGGGCCGCCGTGATGCCGGCCATCCCGGGCGGCTCGCCGGCGGCCTGGCCCGCGTTGCCCTCGTCGTCGGAAGAGCCGGTGCAAGCGGCCGTCAGGGCGAGGACGAGAGAGAGCCGCGAGAACCGGGGGAGCCGTGGGCCGAGCGTCGTCACCGGGCCATTGTCCTACGGCTCGGCCGAGCTCTGCAACGGCTATTCGAAGATCGCTATACCCACGACATGCCGTGTCATGGCGCGCCCGAGAGCTTCCCTGGACGGCCGCATCCGGGCGTCCCGCAACGCGCCGAGGCGAGCATCAACAGATCTCGTCATGCGCTGCTGGCGTGCTGACGGGCTTCGCCCTAGGGTCACGCGAGGGAGCGGCGACAATTCCGCAGGATGGGCCTTGTCAGCCGGGTCGGTTTATGAGTTATTGTCGCCCGTCTCCGGGGGCGGCTGCCGCCAGAGCGCGAAGGTGAGCGGCCGCCCACATGGGGTTTCGCCGCTCCCGCGGCGATCCGGCACCGGACGCGCTCCCGACGAAGAACCAAGGAGTTTCCTGATGAATATCCGTGTGACGTGGCGAATCGCGACATTCCCTCTGGTGCTGGCGGGGCTCTCCGTCGCTCCGCTGATGGGGTGTGACAAGGCCGCGGAGCTGCAGAATGACCTCTGCTGTCGCGACTTCACGCCGGGCGCCGATCTCGCTGCGGTGGAGTGGGGGCTCGAGGGGGATCTCGAGCTCGAATACGGCGCCGTCATGCAGTCCGTGTCCGACTTCACCGGGGCCGCGGGCTCCATCGTGGCCGACGTCACCAGCGCCTGTCAGGCGATCGCGCTCGATCTCGGCGAGGACCCGTCGCGGGTCACGGCGACGAAGCCGAGCGAGCGGGCGACGCAGTGGTGCGAGCTCGCCGTCGACGCGCTCGGGGAGGCGACGGCCGATCTGTCGATCTCCGTCCAGCCGCCGATCTGCACGGTCGACGCGAGCGTGCAGGCGAACTGCGAGGCGAAGTGCAGCGCCAACGCCGAGTGCCAGGTGACCCCGGCGCAGATCATCGCGCGCTGCGAGGCTGGCCAGCTCTCGGGCCGGTGCGAGGGGCAGTGCACCGGCACCTGCGAGGGCTCGGCCAACCTGGCCGTCAACTGCGACGGTACGTGCGCGGGCACGTGCGAGGGCACGTGCGACGCGGAGTGCGCCGGGCAGCCTGCCGGCAGCGAATGCCGCGGGGAGTGCAAGGGCCGATGCACGGGCGAGTGCCGCGGATCGTGCGAGTTCGCGGCCGACGCGGCGGTGGAGTGCAACGCCGATTGCTCGGGCTCGTGCAGCGTCGATTTCAAGGCGCCGAAGTGCAAGGCCACGCTCACGGAGCCGGACGTCGCCTGCCGGGGGAACGTGGAGTGCAACGGCTCCTGCGAGGCGAGCGCGAGCGCGAGGGCGACCTGCAAGGAGCCCGCGGTCAACGTCGAGGGCGCGGCCGACGCCGAGGCGGTGATCTCGACCCTCAGGACGAACCTGCCGCGGCTCCTGGTCGTCGCCCAGGCGCGCGGCCAGCTGCTCCTCAAGAGCGCCGAGGCGGTGGTCGCGGCCGCGGGCAACCTCGAGGGCGACGTCACCGGCAGCGTCAAGGCGACGGCGTGCATCATCCCGGCCAGCAACGCGATCAGGCAGGCGGTCGAGAACATCGACGCGAGCCTCACGGCGAGCCTCAGCGTGATGGGCGAGCTCCCGATCGCCCCCACGGGCCAGTGAGCGCGCGCCCGGCGGCGGCGCGGGCCGCGGCCGGGCGATCGTGACCTCAGGAGGCCGGCCGAGGCCGGGCGCCGCGCGCGCTCGCCTCGGCCGCCGCCGTTCGCTCGCCTCCGCGCGTATGCTCTCGCGCCATGCGGCTCGCGATGGCGCTCGGCTCCCTCCTCGATATCGGCCTCTGCCTCGATCCGGCGCAGGCCCAGGAGGTGACGACCCGGGAGATGGCGGCGATCGGCCACTTCGATTCCAGCAGCGTGCGCGCGCAGTCCCTGAACTCGCTGCTCCTGCCTGCCGGGGGCCTCGAGGTCGGCGGGGAGATGACGCTCGTCACGAGCGAGCTCTCGCTCCGCGGCGCTCGGCGACGGCCAGGCCGTGACCCTCCGCTTCCTGGCGCCGACGACGCGGCTCAACGTCTACTTGGGCGGCGCGTGCTCGTACGTGGACGACGGGGATCTCTCGTCCTCGCTGTGCTTGCCGCGAGGCCAGGGGATATGGCACAGGATATATATATTATCGATGCCATATGCCGGGAGAGGCCATGGCCCGGGCCGGCCACGGCTGCGCTCCAGCGCGGCGTCCGGCGACCCGGGGGTCTGCGCGGCGACGGCCGAGGCGGGCACCTCGGCGAGCTTCGCAGCATGGTCGTGGTGCTGGTGACGCGCCGCCGGCCGCGCTGCCAAGCGGGCGGGCCGCGGAGCTCGGCGAGCCGGAGGACGGCTACCGGTCGGCGCATGCGGGCATAGGATCACCGCCATCATGAGCCAACGAGTCCTGCCCGCGTGCCGCGCGCCGCGCGTCCGGGTCGGCGCGCGGCTTTTCGCCGGCCTGTGCGCCGCGGCCCTCCCGTCCTTCGCCCTCGGGTGCGAGGGGCTCGGCCCGGACCGGGCGCGCGGCCCGAACGGCTACCAGCCCGACCGCGGTCAGTGCGCCGAGGAGTGCGGGCGCAACGTCAGCTGCATGAACCAGTGCCAAAGGTCGCCTCCGAGGAGGTAGCCGGGCCGGCACGCCCTCGCCAGCCCAGCGGCGCGGGCGCCCCCGCCGACGGAGCTCGCGCGGCGCGACCGGCCGCCCTCGGGGCGAGCGCTCGCGCAGGCCGCTCACCGCGGAACGGCACCCCTGGCGCGGCCGCGGAACGCCTCCGGCGTCACGCCGGTCCAGCGCCGGAACGCCCGGTGGAACGCGCTCGGCTCCGAGTAGCCGAGCACGTAGGCCACCTCGCCGATCGCCATGTCCGCCTCCAGGAGCGCCGCCGCGCGGCCGCGCCGGACCTCGTCGAGCAGGGCGTGGATCGACGTGCCCTCGTCGCCGAGGCGGCGCTGGAGCGTGCGCGGGCTCATCCGCAGGCGCGCCGCGAGCGCGCCCAGGTCGGCTCCCTCGCGCAGGCGCTCGCCGAGGAGCGCGCGCACGCGGTCGGACAGCGCGGGCGGCGCGGCGCCCGGCAGGCTCGCCGCGATGCCGCGCACGTGGCGCTCCAGGAAGGCGGCGAGCGCCTCGTTCGCGTGCGGCAGCGGCCGGGCCAGCGCCTCGACCGGCAGGACCAGCTCGGTCTGCGGCGCCCCGAAGCGCACCGGCGAGCCGAGCCGCCGCGCCTTCTCCTCCGGATCGCCCGCGGGCGCGTGGCGAAAGCGCACCGCGATCGCCTGGATCGGGTCGCCGCACATGCGCCCGGCGTTCACGAGCACGTCGAAGGCGAACATCTCGGCCATCTGGCCGTGGGCCGGCCGATCGGGCCCGAACGGCGCGAAGCCGAGGTGCGCAGAGCCGCCGCGGATCTCCAGGGTGTAGCGCTCGCCCTCGTTCCAGATCTGCTGGTAGCGGAGCATCCGGTGGAACGCCTCGCCGAGGGTGGGGCTGCTCATGGCCAGGAAGCCGAGCGCGTCGAAGTGCTCCGGCTGGAAGCGCCCCGCGAAGTCGAGGCCGAGGTGCGGATCGGCGGCGGCCGCGACGGCCGCCTCGACGAGCGCGTAGAAGGCCGGGAGCGGGACGCGGGCGTCGGGATCGGCGAGCGCCGCGGCCGGGAGCCCGGCGGCCTCGAGCAGCGCGGCGCGGTCCGCCCCGCGCTGCGCGGCGTGGTCCGCGAGCTGGGCGGCGGTGCGGGCCCAGATCGTCGGCGCGCGCGCGGGCGGCCGGGCGGGCTGGCGCCGCGTGTCAGCCCTTGTGGCGCGCGCTGTCACGGCTCTCCCGCCGAGGGAGCCTCAGGCTTCCGGGCAAACGGAGGCGCATCATGCGAAGGCACGGCATCGAGGAAGGGCGCGGCGGGTTCGTCGAGGGCGCCTGGTACATCATCGCGGACGCGGCCCGCGTGGGCAAGCGGCCGGTCACCGTCGAGCGGTTCGGGACGCGGATCGTGCTGTTCCGGGACGAGCGGGGCGCGCTCGTCGCGGCGCGGGCGCGCTGCCCGCACCGCGGCGCGGACCTCGGCCTGGGGCGCGTCGTGGACGGGGCGATCGAGTGCCCGTACCACGGCTTCCGGTTCGCCTCGGACGGGCGCTGCGTGGCGATCCCGTGCGAGGGGCGCGGGGCGAGCGCGCGGGGGGTGGCCGAGGGGCTCGCGCTGACGCGCTACGAGGCGCGCGAGCACCGGGGCTTCGTGTGGCTCTTCTGGGGCGAGCGGCCGGCGGAGCTGCCGCCGGTGCCCTGGTTCGAGGGTCTGCCGCCCGACGAGCGGCACGCCCATACGGCGTCGATGGACTGGGGCGTGCCGTTCGCGCGCGCGATGGAGGGGATGCTCGACTTCCACCACGCGCCGTTCGCGCACCGGCCCTGGGTGCCCGGCATGGGCGCGCTGCTCGATCCCTACGACGTCCGGGTGGAGGGCGACGTCATCCACGCGATGGGGGTGCTCCGCCACGACGACGGGGGGCCGTGGGACGGCCGCCGGGGGTGGAAGTTCGAGATGGAGGTGCGCTTCCCGGGGGCGCTGCGGCTCTCGGTCGGGAAGCTGGTGGCGGGCGTGGTGGGGTGCGCGCCGATCGACGCGGGGCGGACGGCGATCGTGGGGCGGTACTACATGCCGATCCCGGCGATCGGGCGGCTGCTGGCGCGGCTCGGGCTGCTGATGGAGTTCTGGCTGATCCAGCCGGGGGACGAGCGGATGCTCGCGTCGTCGGAGCCGCGCGACGCGGACCTGGAGGCGTGCCGCTTCGTGCGCGCGGACGCGGGGATCCTCGCGTGGCACAAGATGCGTCGGGCGCGGCTGAAGGCGCAGCGGGAGGGGGAGCCGCGCCGGCTGCCGGTCGAGGCAGGGTGAGGGGGCGCGGCGCGGGGCGGGGGGCGGGGCCCGCGGGGCGCGTCAGCCGCGCATCGAGGCGAGGGTCTGGACCACGACCCGCAGGTCGTCGATGTCGAGCGGCTTGTCGAGCACCGCGTCGGCGCCCAGGCGATAGGCCTCGGCGTGGGTCTCCGGGTCGCCGAACGCGGTGATGAGGACCACGGGGGTCGCCCAGTCGTCGCGGCGCAGGCCGGCGAGCAGCTCGAGGCCGCTCCTGCCCGGCATCCGGATGTCGCTCACCACGACGTCGGCCGGGGCGCCGCTGCCGGAGACCAGCGCGTCGCCCATCAGCTCGAGGAGGTGGTTGGCGTCGCGCGCTTCCAGGACCTCGTGGCCGTCGCGACGGAGGGCGGTGGCGAGCAGCAGCCGCAGCTCCCGGTCGTCCTCGGCGAGGAGAACGCGGACGGGCGTCGCGACGGGGTGGACGCTCGGCAGGGGTTCAGGGGCCGCATTGGGGGACCAGGCACGTTCGCGGAACTGCTCGGGAATCATCGGGGGTCTCCTTCGACGGCTCCTCGTTGCAGGCCGCGTGCCGTCGGATGGCCGAGACCGACCCAGGTTGAGGCGGCGGCCGGCCGGAGCCGGCTGGAACCGACCCAGGTTGAGGTGGCCGACCCAGGTTGAGGCGGCGGCCGCTGGCCGAGACCGACCCAGGTTGAGGTGGCGGAGGTGACCCTCCCAGGTTGAGGTGGCCGACCCAGGCTGAGGCGGCGGCCGCTGGCCGAGACCGACCCAGGTTGAGGCGGCAGCCGGAACCGACCCAGGTTGAGGCGGCAGCCGGAACCGACCCAGGTTGAGGCGGCAGCCGGAACCGACCCAGGTTGAGGCGGCAGCCGGAACCGACCCAGGTTGAAGCGGCAGCCGGAACCGACCCAGGTTGAGGTGGCCGACCCAGGTTGAGGTGGCCGACCCAGGTTGAGGTGGCCGACCCAGGTTGAGGTGGCCGACCCAGGTTGAGGTGGCCGACCCAGGTTGAGGTGGCCGACCCAGGTTGAGGTGGCCGAGGTGGCCGACCCAGGTTGAGGTGGCCGACCCAGGTTGAGGTGGCCGACCCAGGTTGAGGTGGCCGACCCAGGTTGAGGTGGCCGACCCAGGTTGAGGTGGCCGACCCAGGTTGAGCCGAGCCGGCCGACCCAGGTTGAGCCGGCCGCCCCGGCTGCCGCCCCCCTCGCCCGTCTCCCCCGCCCCGGGGTGGGGCATCCTTCCGCGCCCGGGGTATTCCTCCGCGCCTCAGCCGCCCTTCGCCGCCCCGCCGGGCGGCTCCCACCGCTCGAGCTTGCGGTGCAGCGTCTTCCGGTCGAGCCCCAGGATCCTCGCCGCCAGCGTCTTGTTCCCGCCCGCCGCCTCGAGCACCCGCAGGATGTACCGCCGCTCCACCTCCTCCAGCGGCACGAGCTCCGATGGATCGTCCCCCGCCACCAGGACATGCGACGGCCGGTGCTCCCGCACCTTCGCCGGCAGATCGTCCACCGTGATCTCCTGGTACCGCGTGAGCGCCACCGCCCGCTCGACGCAGTTCTGGATCTCCCGCACGTTGCCCGGCCACGAGTAGGCGAGCAGCCGCTCCGCGGCCGCGGGCGACACGCCCACCACCTCCTTGCCCGACCGCGCGGCGAAGTCCTCCAGGAACCGCTGCGCGAGCAGCAACACGTCGCTGCCCCGCGCCCGCACCGGCGGCAGCTCCACGTGGAGCACGTTGATCCGATAGTACAGATCCTCCCGGAACCGCCGCTCCTCGACCGCCGCGTCCAGGTCGCGGTTCGTCGCCGCCACGATGCGCGCATCGAACGGCACCTCCGCGTTCCCGCCCACCGGCCGCACCCGGCGCTCCTGCAGCGCGCGCAGCAGCTTCGGCTGCACCGCGAGCGGCAGCTCCCCGATCTCGTCGAGGAGCAGCGTCCCCCCGTTCGCCTCCACGAACAGCCCCGACCGCGCCGCGCGCGCGTCGGTGAACGCGCCCCGCGCGTGCCCGAAGAGCTCGCTCTCGATCAGCGACTCCGGCACCGCCGCGCAGTTCACCGCCACGAACGGCCCCGCCTTGCGGCGGCTCCGCTCGTGCAGCGCCCGCGCGACGACCTCCTTGCCCGTCCCGCTCTCGCCCGTGATGAGCACCGTCGCCTCCGCGTCGGCGATGCGCTCGATCATGTCCTGCACCGCCCGCATCGCGGCGCTCCGACCGATCAGGTCCGGGAACGCGCCGGGCCCGGCCACGGCGCGCCGCAGCCGCCGCACCTCGGCCTTGAGCGCGTGGTGCGCGATCGCCCGCTCCAGCGCCAGCGCCAGCGCCTCGATGTCGACCGGCTTGGTCACGTAGTCGTACGCGCCCGCGCGGATCGCCTGCACCGCGCTCTCGATGCTGCCGAAGGCCGTGATCACCACCACGGGCAGGTCCGGCCGGATCTCGGCCGCCCGGCGGCACACCGCGATCCCGTCCATCCCGCGCATGTTCAGGTCGGTCAGGAGGACGTCGAAGCGCTCGTCCTCCTCGAGCAGCGAGAGCGCCTCCGCCGGCGAGGTCCGCGCGGTCGCCTCGACGCCCCGCGAGCGGAGATCCGCCGCGAGCCACGCGCACATCGCCTCGTCGTCGTCGATGATCAGCGCTCGCCTTGCCATCTCTGCCTCGTGGATCGCGTAATACAGCGCCGCGCCCGCGGCCAGCCGCGGCCAGGCCCGCCGTCGCCAGCCGCGGCCAGGCCCGCCGTCGCCAGCCGCGGCTAGGCCGCGGTCCCGGCCAGCCCGCCCCGCTCCGGAGAGGGCGCGCCCTCCTCCCCGGCCGCCGCCCCCGCGCCCCCCTGGCCGCTCGGGGCGAGGTACACCGTGAAGGTCGAACCCTTGCCGAGCTCGCTCTCCACGTCGATCCAGCCCCCGTGCTCGCGCACGATGCCGTAGGAGACGCTCAGCCCGAGGCCGGTGCCCTCGCCGACGTCCTTCGTGGTGAAGAACGGCTCGAACACGCGGAGGATGTTCTCGGGCGCGATCCCGTCGCCGCGGTCGATCACCCGGAGGGCGACGTGCTCGCCCTCGGCCCCGCCGTGATCGGCCGGGGGGCGGGCGCGGCCGCGCTCGACGCGGACGGTGAGCTCGCCGCCGCGCTTCATCGACTGCATGCCGTTCATGACCAGGTTCGTGAGCACCTGCTGCATCTGCCCGGCGTCCACCTCGGCCACCGCGCCCGACGGGGCGAGATCCCCCTCGTCGAGGCGGAGCGTCACGCTCCGCTTGCGGGCGAGGGGCTCCAGCAGGGCCAGCGTCTGGCGCGCGATCTGCGCGAGATCGGCCGGCGCCTTCTGCGCGACCCGGCGGCGCGCGAAATCCAGCAGCTGCCGGATGATCTTCGTCATCCGATCCGCCTGCTCGGCGATGATGCGGGCGCTGTCCGCCGCCTCCTCCGGCGACAGGCCGCGCGCGATCATCTTGGCGCGGCCGCCCACCACGTTGAGCGGCGTGCCGAGCTCGTGCGCGATGCCCGACGCGAGCTTGCCCACGGTGGTGAGCCGATCGGCGTGCCGGAGCTGCTCCAGCGCGGCGATGCGCGCCGCCGTCTCCCGGGCGGCGCGCTGTTGCGCCTCGGCGAGGTGCTCGCACATCGCGTTGATCTCGCGGGCGATCTGCCCGAGCTCGTCGCGCTGCGGCAGGAGCAGCGGGCCGCCGAGATCGCCCTCGCCGATGCGCCGGGTCTTGTCGACCAGCCGTTGCGTCGGCCGCCCGACGAGGAGCTGCCCGAAGGTCATCGCCAAGAGGCCGCTCAGCGCCGCGAGCGCGAGGATGGTGGTCACCGTGTTGACCACGCTCGCCTGGACGTACGACTCCTCCTCCTCGAGCGACTCCGAGATCTCGATGGCGCCGACGCGCGCCGGGTCCACGGCGACCGGCGCGTAGGTGTAAAAGCGCCCGGTCCTGTCGCCCTCGCGCTGCATCCGGAACACCTCGGTGCCCCCGGCGAGCTCGGCGATCTCGTCGGCGGGCAGCGACGGCGCGAAGCGATCGCCGGCCGGCGCGTCGAGCCACACCCAGCGGAAGTGCACGCCGTCCTCGCGCTCGCTCGCCTCGCCGAGCACGCGGAGCACCTCGTCGAGCCCGTCCCGGCGCCACGTCTCGGTCACCGCGGCGCGCAGGGCGATGCCGATGAGGTGCTCGTCGCGCCGCATGTCCGCCTCGAACAGCGCCCGCTCGCGCCGGACCGAGAGGTAGCCGTACAGGCTCAGCACGGCGCACATGACGAGGACGAGGGCCAAGGTGAGCTTGCTGGCGAGCCGCATGGGTTCCTGGAGGAGAATGCAGGACGCGTGCGCATTCTCAAGGCCGGCCGTCGCGGCGCGGGCCGGCCCGGCGACGACCCGGATCTCCCCGGTGGGGCAAAACTCCCTGGGCAGGCCCGCCGCGGCGCGCCGCCGTCACGCGCGCTCCACGTCCTCCCACGATCCGGTCGCCGCGAGCTGCGGCGCCGCCACCGGCGCCGACCAGCGCAGCGGCGCCGCGTCCTCGATCCACACGCCCTCGGCCACGCGGAACCGCAGGAGCCGCTGGGCCCCGGCGAAGGCCGCGAGCTCCGGCCCGTCCCAGAGCACCTCGGCCTCTCCGGTCAGCGACAGCACCCCGCCGGACGCGAAGTCCACGAAGAGCACCCCGGCGCGCGGGTTCAGCGCCAGGTTGCCGAACGTGTTGAACGCCGAGTTCCCGGCGAAATCCGGCGAGGTCAACACGGTGCGGCCGCCCTCCTCGGTCACGCGCACGAACCCGGGCTTGCCGCCCCGGTGGGACACGTCGGCCCCCTCGATCGCGCTGCCCCCGCCCGCGGCCGGCGCCGCGGTCGCGATGAAGAACGTGTCCGCGCGGCGGATCAGCGCCGCCGCGCCGGCCGACAGGACCGGCCCTTCCGCCCGCGCCGCCGGAGGCGCGGCGGCCGCGCCGGGCTCCCGCACGAACACCGGCTCTCGCGCCTGGATGTACTGCGGGCAGTTGCCGAAGCTCTGCCCCACCTCGACGACGAAGCCGCCGCCGTCGGCCTCGGCGATCGTGCCGTTCATCCGGTTGCGGCGGCGGGTCTCGAGCTGGATGCCGAGCAGGCCCACCGGCGCGCCGGCCACGAGGTGCGGGCCGAGCGGATCGCCGGGGGAAGGAAGCGCGCGCACCGCGAGCGTCCGCGGATCCGGCGACGCGATGAACCCCGGCCGCCCCACCAGGAGGGAGGCCCAGGGCCGGCGCTGCGCGTCGAGGCCCCCGACGAGCAGGAACGGCAGCCTCGCGAACAGCTCGCGGTGCTGCTCGGGCATGAAGTCCCGGATGATCCTGCGTCCGGCCTTCTCGGCCCGCTCGCGCGCGCCGGCCCGCTCCTGCACGGCCATCTCGCCCGCGTGATAGGGCGACCCCTCACCGGGCCATCCGGGCAGGGCGTTCACGGGAGCGCCCTCCTCATCGGCACGAAGCCGGGCAGATCCTCCACGCGGGCGAGCCACGCGCGCACGTTGCCATGCGGATCGAGCGGCACGCCGCCCTCCGGCGCGTGCGCCGTGTACGTGTACATCGCGACGTCCGCGACGGTCGGCTCGTCGCCCGCGAGGAAGCGCCGCGCCGAGAGGTGCTGATCGACCACCGCGAAGAGCTGGGCGGCGATCGCCTTGGCCCGCTCGTGATCCAGCTTGAAGCCGAACACGGTCACGAGGCGCGCCGCCGCGGGCCCCGCCGCGAGCTGCCCCGCGGCCACGGAGAGCCATTGCTGCACGCGCGCCGCCGCCGCCGGATCGCGCGGGAGCCAGCGCCCCGACGGGTCGTAGCGCGCGGCCAGATACACGAGGATCGCGTTGCTGTCGGCCAGCGTCACGTCGCCGTCCTCGATCACCGGCACCTGGCCGAAGGGGTTCTTGCGCAGGAAATCGGGCGCCTTGTGGGCGCCGCTCTTCAGGTCGACGTCGACGAGCTCGAACGGAAGCCGCAGCAGCGACAGGAACAGCTCCACGCGGTGCGCGTGTCCCGAGAGCGGATGGCGATAAAGACGGATAGGGCTGGCGGGGATCGTCATCGAGGGGTCCTTGGGAAGGGGTGGCGTCCGGAGGCGGCGCGGCCCGCGTGGGCCTCCCGCGCTCGCCAGCCGAGGATGCTCATTCCCGCGGCCATGGGTAATACCCGTCCTTGACAAGGGACCATTCCGCTAACTGGAATAATCGGATGGACCGCCTGGACAGCATGCGCGTGTTCGTCGCCGTCGCCGAGGCGGAGGGCTTCGCGCCCGCGGCGCGGCGGCTGTCGATGTCGCCCCCGGCGGTGACGCGGGCGATCTCCGCGCTCGAGGAGCGGATCGGCACGCGGCTCCTGCACCGCACGACGCGCATCGTCCGCCTGACCGAGGCGGGCGCGCGGTTCCTCGCCGACTGCAAGCGGATCCTCGCCGAGATCGAGGAGGCCGAGGCGTCGGCGGCCGGGTCTCACGCGGCGCTGCGGGGGCAGCTCGGCGTGACGGCGCCGGTCCTGTTCGGGCGGATGTTCGTCGCGCCGATCCTCTTCGATTTCCTGGCGCGCCATCCGCGCGTGTCGGCGCGGACGCTGCTCGTCGACCGCGTCGTCGACATGCTCGACGAGGGGCTCGACGTCGCCGTCCGGATCGCCCACCTGCCGGACTCGTCGCTCAGCGCGATCCGCGTCGGCTCGGTGCGGCGGGTGGTCTGCGCGTCGCCGGGCTACCTGGCCGCGCGCGGCGCGCCCGCGACGCCGGCCGACCTGGCGCAGCTCGACACCATCTCTTTCTCGCCGACGGGCTCCCCCGGGGAGTGGTCGTTCGCGTCGGGCGCGCGGGTCGAGAAGGTCCTCCCGCCGTCCCAGCTCCTCGTCAACACCGCCGACGTGGCCATCGCGGCGGCGGTGGCCGGGCGGGGGCTCGCGCGGGTGCTCTCGTACCAGATCGGCCCGGAGCTGCGCGACGGGCGCCTTTCCATCGTGCTCCCGGCGTTCGAGCCCCCGCCGGTCCCGATCCACGTCGTCCACCCCGAGGGCCGGCGCGCGGCCGCGAGGGTGCGGGCCTTCGTCGATTTCCTGGTCGAGCGGCTCCGGTCCGAGACGTGGCTGAGCTGATCCGCGGCCTGTCCCCGGCGGGGCTTCGGCCGCGAGGCGCGGGCGCTCGCGGGGGCTGACCTCCACGCTTTCCTCTTTCCCCGAGGCCCCGCGCCCGACGATGATGGCGCCGCTCCCCCGTGAGGAGCGCGGCGGAGCGCCAGGCATCATGCAAGACACGCTGTTGGCCATCGGTGGATGCGGCATCGTCGCGCTCCTCGTGGCGCTCCTCGCGCTGAGCGTGTGGTCGACCCACCGCCGCCACGATCCGGAGCGGGCGTCGATCAAGGTGCCGGTCGTCCCGGGGACCGACTTCGCCCTTCCCATCGCGACCGGGGGCGCCCCGGTCACCGTGTTCTTCCGGTTCGACGTCCACAAGGAGTCCAGCGCGGAGGACGCCTATGGGCTGGCCGTGGACCTGGAAGTCGTGCGAGGCGGCCAGGTGGTCCAGCGGATGGAGTGGCTCTCCGGCGCGCATGCCCGCCCGAGCGAGGGTACAGAGTCTCGCACGGTCGCCGCCCACCATGCCTTCACGGAGACGGACCACGGGTTCAAGGCGTCCTTCGAGCTGATCGAGGTACCCCCGCACTCGACCGTCGAGCTCCGCGGCCGCGTCCGTACCTTCCCGGGGACGACGCTGGAATGGGGGTGGGTCTACGTTCCCTCGACGCGGTGAGCGGACAGGCGAGGACCCATGACCCCGCGCAGCGCGGGCCGCGCGGCCAGACACGACAGGCGCGACGAGCTGAAGGAGCGCGCTCGCGGCGACGTGGCGCACATCTTCGCGGCCGATCCTCCCTCCGCGCCGCCTCCGCCGCGCCCTCGACAGGGAGCGCTCGGGGCTGGTAGCGTCGTCATCCCCATCCCCTCGGCCTCGATGCGCCGACCGTGAGCGGGCAAGGACGTACGCATGAGAGACCTCATCACCCTTGATTCCAGCGCGTTTGAAGGCTCGACACGCGTGGTCGGTTTCCGCGGGCGCGAGGCCGTCTCCCGGCCTTTCGAGCTCGAGATCTTCCTGGTCACGCAGAGCGAGGCGGGCGATGAGATCGATATGGCGGACGCGGTGGGCTCCAAGGCGCGGCTCGTGATCGACCGCCAGGACCCGGCGGTGCCCCCGTTCTCGTTCGGCGGGATCTTCGCGCGCGTCGATCTCCTCCACCAGCACGAGGGGCGCGCGCTCTTCCGCGCGGTGCTGGTGCCGAAGCTCTGGCTGCTCGGGCTCTCGAAGCACAGCCGCATCTTCACCAAGATGACGATACCGGAGATCCTCCGGGCGATCCTCGACGACAACATGCTGCGCGAGGGCTCGGATTACGAGCTCCGGCTGGACGGCTTCCGGTACGCGAAAGAGGAGCACGTCTGTCAGTACCGGGAGAGCGACCTCGCGTTCATCTCTCGATGGATGGAGCGCGAGGGCATCTATTACTACTTCCAGCACGGCGAGGGCGGCGAGAAGCTCGTGCTCTGCGACGACAAGACCTACGAGCAGGAGGCGGTCGGGCGGCCGGTCCGCTACCACCCGCAGCTCGGAGAGGACCGCTCGGCGGACATGTCGTTCCGCTCGTTCCAGTGCGCGCACGCGGCCCTGCCCACCCTCGTCAAGCTGAGCGACTACGATTACGCGAGGCCGAACCTCGACGTGTCGGGGACCGCCGACGTATCGATGTCGGGCGTCGGCGAGGTCGTCCTCTATGGCGAGCGGTTCTTCTCGCCCGACGACGGCAAGCGCCTCGCCAAGCTCCGCGCCGAGGAGATGCTCGCGAGGCAGGTGGTGTTCCAGGCGCGCGGGACGAGGTTCCACCTCTACTCGGGCTTCACGTTCGAGCTCGACGATCACCCGCGCGCCTCGTTCAACGCTCGTTATCTCACGATCGAGGCGACGCATTACGGAAACCAGGCGGCGGGGCTCGACTTCTTCCGCGAGCTCGTGAGCCTGCCCTACGAGGACACCTACATCGTCGAGCTCCAGGCGATCCCGGCGAAGACGCAGTTCCGTCCGGTCACGTCGACGCCGTGGCCGCGCATCTACGGCTTCGAGAACGGGATCATCGACGGCGAGGCCGACAGCGAGTACGCGCAGATCGACGGCCAGGGCCGGTATGCGGTCAAGTTCAAGTTCGACGAGAGCGCCCTGAAGGACGGCCGCGCGTCGACCTACGTGCGCATGATGCAGCCGCACGGCGGCGGCATCGAGGGCTTTCACTTCCCGCTGCGGAAGAACACCGAGGTCGTGTTCGCGTTCCTCGGGGGCGATCCGGATCGGCCCGTCATCTCGGGCGTCGTGCCCAACGCCCTGACGCCGAGCCCGGTGACGAGCGCCAACCGCACGAGGAACGTCCTCCAGACGGGCGGGCGCAACCGGCTGGAGCTCGAGGATCTCGCGGGGCAGCAGCGCATCACGCTGTCGACGCCCTACTCGAACACCTACCTGCGCATGGGCTCGCCGAACGAGGGCCACGAGCTCATCGTCAAGACCGACGAGAACACGCTCCTCGACGCCGGGCAGGACTTCGACCTCGAGGTCGGCAACAACGGCGGCGGGAGCTGGCACACGACCGTCGCCGACGACGCCACGACGACGATCTGCGGAGGGCGGGTGACCGGCGTCGGCGTCTCCGTCGGCGATTCGCCGGTGGGCGGGACCGACTACCTCGTCGCCAACGTCGACATCCGGCAGCAGGCGCTCACGGGGAAATACGAGCTCAAGACCGGCACGATCTACGACGTCAAGATCGGCACGAACTGGACGACCGAGGTGCTGAGCGGGTCGATGACGACGACGACGAAGGGCGACTACCTGGTCACCGTCACCGCGAACAACACGACCTTCGACACGAAGGGAACGACCCTCATCAAGTCCGAGGGCGCGGTGACCGCGCAGTCGACGAACGCGACGCTCATGCTGCAAGGGCACGGCCTGGTGACGCTGAAGTCGGACACCGCGGACGTCGTGGTCGATAGCCCGACCAACATCCAGCTCAACGCCAAGGCGAAGGTGCTGATCAACGGCGCCGAGGTGCAGACGAAATCGACCGCCTACTTCAAGGGCATCACGCCGAGCTCGCTCGAGTTCTACGGCAGCAAGAGCGCCGTCGGCATCCACAAGGCCGACTACGCGGGCCTCTACCACTCCGGCTACGGCCTGAAGATCGAGACCACGGGGTTCGCGGCGGGGCTCTTCGGGATGAAGGGGGACAGCGGGAACGTGAAGAACAACACGTTCGCGTCGGTGCTCCAGACGGTCGGGGCCCACCTCGCGAACGGCGTCATCGCCATGGGGCAGCACGCCGCCGCGATGCACGGGTTCGGCTTCGGCAAGTTCGGCTGACGCTTCGAGGCGAGCCGCCGCCAGGATCACGATGAAGATCGTCAAACCAGTCAAGGTGCCGGCGCTGACGCGCGTCGTCGAGCTGAACCGGCGGCCGATCCTGCACGTGACCGCGATCCTCGCGAGCCCGTTCTCGAACCCGCGAGGGCTGCTCGACGAGTTCTCCTTCTGGAAGCTCGCGGCCGAGGCGCTCGGCGCCTCCGGCGTCGTCGACGAGGGCGCGGCCAAGGCGCGCGGCGAGGTCCTCGTCGCCGGGTCGTGCTTCGCGCCGAACGGCGTCCCGACGAAGGCGTCCTACGTGCGCGTCCAGATCGGCAGCGTGGACAAGCGCCTCGCCGTCCTCGGCGACCGCGTATGGCGAGGCGACGTGCCGACCGACCCGCGGCCGTTCACCGCCATGCCGATCGACTGGGCGCACGCGTTCGGCGGGGAGGGGGCCGCGAACCCCTACGGCAAGGGCATCGCGGCCGCGGGGGGCGAGGTCCCGCTGCCCAACGTCGAGCGCTACGGCGCCTTGATGCGCTCGCCGAAGGAGCGCCCGGAGCCGGCCGGGCTCGGCCCGATGGACGTCACGTTCCAGGCGAGGCGCGCGATGGCCGGGACGTTCGACAAGGCATGGCTCGAGAAGCACTTCCCGGGCATCCCCCCCGATTGCGACCCGGGTTTCTTCAACGTCGCCCCGAAGGACCAGTGGATCGCCGGGTACTTCGCGGGGGACGAGCCGTTCGTCGTCGAGAACATGCACCCGACCGAGGCGCGCCTGGAGGGCCGGCTGCCCGGCCTGAGGCCCGCCGTGCACGTCACGTTGCGGCCGTCGGGCACGACGGCCGCCGGCGCGGAGCGCTTCGTCAAGATCCCCCTCCAGTGCGACACGGTGTTCCTGTTCCCGGCGGTCCAGATGGCCGCGACGATCTTCCACGGCGTCCTCGCCATCACGGAAGACGACGCCGACGACGTGGTCCACCTCGTCGTGGGCTGCGAGCTGCCCGAAGACCCGCGTCCGGCCGAGCATTACCGGAGGGCGCTCGAGCAGCGGCTCGAGCGCGGGAACCTGGCCAACCTCTCCGACGCCGACCTCATGCCGCCGGAGTCCTCGGGGGTGGCCCCCAACCCCGGCCCGTTCGACTTCGGGCTGTGGCTCAGGGGCGAGAACCTCGTGCTGAAGAACGCGCGGCGCGGGCGCGAGCGCAACTTCGCCCGCGAGCGCGAGCGGCTGGCCGCGGAGGGGATCGACCCCGACTCGCTCGAGCAGCCGCCCCCCGAGCCGGAGCCGCCCCCGGAAGACGCCGAGGCGCTGCGCCGGTACCTCGAGGAGCAAAAGGTCCTGCTCGACCGGTATGTGGAGGCCGAAAAGGAGATCCGCGCCAAGGCCGAGGCCCAGGCGCGCGTCGAGTTCCGCGAGATGGGCCTCGATTACGACGCAGAGATGGCGGCGGCTGCCCGCAAGGCCGCAGGTCCGCCCAAGTTCACCGCGCAGGGGGTGATCGACGAGATGACGAGGGCCGCGGCGGACGCGCGCGCCGAGGGGGTCCCGCTCGACGACCTGGAGCGCCAGGCGAGCGACCCGGCGTACCGCGCGATGCTCGATCGGCAGGAGGCCGCCGTCCGCGAGATGTACCGGACCATGGCGCACTTCCAGCCGGCGGCCTACCCGATGGATGCGGACGGGTCGGCGCGCGTGCGCGTGCTCGTCGACCTCGCGCGCGAGTCGAAGGAGCCGCTGTCGCGGCGCGACCTCACCGGCGCCGACCTGTCCGGGCTCGACCTCTCGGGGCTCGATCTCTCGGGCAGCTTCCTCGAGGGGGCGAACCTCGAGGGCGCGACCCTCGACGGGGCGAACCTCGAGGGCGCGGTGCTCGCGCGGGCAAACCTCGGCGGCGCGTCGCTGGTCCGCGCGAACCTCGCCGGCGCGAACCTCGGGGACGCGCGGCTCCGGGGCGCGCGGTTCGACGACGCCGCGCTGCGCGGCGCGATCCTCGCGCGGTCCGAGATGGGGGGCGCGCGCTTCGACCGGGCCGACCTCTCGGGCGCCGACTGGTTCGAGGCGAGGCCCGCGGGCGCGCGCTTCGACGGCGCGAGGCTCGAGAAGGCGGCGTTCCTCAAGCTCGACCTCGCCGGCGCGCGCTTCGACGGCGCGGACGTGAGCGGGGCGACGTTCATCGAGTGCGAGCTCGCCGGCGCGAGCTTCGCCGGGGCGATCATGAAGAAGACGAGCTTCGTCACCTGCAAGGGGCGCGGCGCGAGCTTCCGGGACGCGCAGCTCGTCGAGGGGGTCATCGCGCACGGGTCGGATTTCTCCGAGGCGGACTTCCGCGACGCGACGCTCACCAGGACGAACCTGCGCGGCACCGCGCTCGAGCGGGCGAGGTTCGACCGGACCGACATGGCCTGGTCGGATCTCTCGTCGTGCGACGTGGCCGGCGGGTCGTTCGAGCGCGCGATCCTGTCGCACGCGATGATGATCCGCGCGCGCCTCGCGGGCGCCTCGCTGCGGGGCGCCAACCTGATGGACGCGCTCCTCTCGAAGGCGCGCATCGGGGGCGCCGACTTCACCGGCGCGAACCTGTGCCGCGCCGACCTGTCGCGGACGGTCGGCGACGCCGGCACGAGGTTCACCGACGCGCTGGTCGAGCACGTGCGGACGCTGCCGAAGGCCGAGGTGCCATGAGCCTCCCGCTCGCCGCGCTCATGGACATGATCGCGCACGGGGAGCCCGTGCGCGGCGTCGACATCTCCGATCTCGGCCTCGCCAGGGCGGATCTGCGGGGGGCGACGTTCGAGGGCGTCCGCTTTCCGAAGTCGATGCCCGGCGTGCGTCTCGCCGAGTCGACGCTGGTCGGATGCGACCTGACCGACTGCGATCTCGGCGAGGCGGACCTGCACCTGACCAGCGCGCACGGGTCGTCCTTCAAGGGGGTCCGCCTCGACGGCGCCCGGCTCGTGGCCGCGCGGTTCGTCGAGACCGACTTCCGCGGCGGCAGCCTGAGCTCCGTCGAGGCGCCGATCGCGGCGTGGCTGAAGTGCGACCTCGGCGGGGCGAGCTTCGCTGGGGCGAGCCTCGATCGAGCCACCTTCCTCGACGTCGACGCGTCGAGGGCGAGCTTCGCGGGGGCGAACCTCGATCGGGCGACGCTCTACCAGGCGGACCTCCGCACCGCGGACCTCGACGGGGCGAACCTCGAGCTGACGACCCTCGTCGAGGCGAAGATCGGCGCGAAGAGCTTCGCCAGGAACAGGCTGTTCCGGACGCAGTTCATGAAGAGCGATCTCGCGGGGGCGAGCTTCTCCGGGGTCGACTGCGCGCAGTGCAACTTCATGGCGGCCGACCTCACGGGCGCCGACTTCGCGGGGGCGAGGTGCCGTCAGGCGTTCTTCGGCGAGGCGAAGCTCCGGAGCGCGAAGCTCTCGGGCGCGGACCTGACCCAGTGCAACTTCGACCGCGCGGACCTCGCCCTGGCCGACCTGACGGGCGCCGCGCTCGAGGAGGCGTTCGCCCAGCGCTGCGTGGCGGCGGGGGCGCGCTTCGCGCGGGCGGGCCTGCGGCACGCCGACCTGTCGCACGCGGATCTCACCGGCGCCGATTTCACGGACGCGGAGATGTTTCGCGCCAAGCTCCACCGGGCGAAGCGCGACGGCGCCGCGATCCCGCGGCTCGCGGGCTGGCTCGGCGACGACGAGGCGCTCGCCGCGATCGAGGAGTTCCGGCCGCGGCACGGGCGCACGCGCGAGGAAGACGACGCTCCGGAGCGATGACCGGCCACGTGTGGCAGTGCGGAGGATGGACCTGATGACGAACAGCACGGCAAGCATGCAATCGAGGAGCGGGCACCCGGACGAGGACCTCGAACCGTCGCCTCGGAGCGCGCCGGGGCTCCTCGGGGGGCGCGCCGGGGGCGAGGCGTCGTCGCCGCGCCTGGAGACGGGCGTCGTCGAGTCGGCCGCGCCGCTCTCGGTGCGGCTCGGGGAGGTGTCGCTCGGCGCGCGGCGGGCGAAGGGCTGTCTCGTCGCGCCGGAGCCCGGGGACAAGGTGCTGTGCGCGCTCGACGCGGAGGTGGTCTACGTGCTCTCGGTGCTCGAGGGCGAGGGCGCCACGACGCGGGTCGCCGTCGAGGGGGCGCTCGAGCTCTCGGCGCAGCGCGGCCGGGTCAGCGTGCGGGGCGCCGAGTCGGTCGACGTGAGCGGCGGCAAGGCCGTCTCGATCACGGGGCCGAAGCTCGACGTGCGGGCGGCCGAGGGCTCGATGGCCATCGACAAGCTCGGCTTCTTCGGCCGGCTGGTCATGGCGGAGGTCGGCAAGGCCGTGGTCGCGGCGCGCGAGCTCGACAGCCTCGCCGATCGGGTCATGCAGCGGGCGCGCCGGGTCTTTCGCCTCGTGGAGGAGATCGATCAGACGCGGGCCGGGACGGTCGATGTCCAGGCCGACGGCCTGCTCGGGCTGCGGGGCGAGAGCGCGATCGTGTCGGCGCGGGTGCTCACGAAGGTCGACGCCGGGCAGATTCACCTGGGTTGAGGGAGCGAGACGATGCTGGCGAAGACCTCTGCGGGCGGGATGTGCCTCGGGTTCCCCGACGTGTGCCTGACGCCGGCGCCTCCGGCGCCGCCGATCCCCGTTCCGTACCCGAACATCGCCGTCGATCCGACGGACATGGCGTTCGTGCCCAACGTGCTCATCACGTGCGCGCCGGCGCACAACATGATGACGGTCGCGCCGCTGACGAACGGCGACAACCCGGGGATCGCGACCGGGGTCGCATCGGGGACCGTGATGGGCCCCGCGCGCACGGTGACCGCGGCCTTCACGTGCCTTGTCGGCAGCATGCCGCTCGCGCGGCTGACGAGCATGACGATCCAGAACAACACGAACGCGCCCGGGATGAAGATCGTGCCGAGCGTGACGAACGTGCTCGTGCTGGCGCCCTGAGCCCTGCCGCGCGCGTGGTCCTCCGCCGATCGGCCGGTCCCGCTCAGGCGCGCTCGCCGAAGATGGCGGCGCCCACGCGGACCACGGTGGCGCCCTCCTCGATGGCCAGCTCGAAATCGTGCGTGGTGCCCATGGACAGGCCGGCGAGCCCGTGCTGCCGGGCGAGGCCGCGCAGGGCGCTGAAATGGCCGCGCGTCACCTGCTCGTCGTCGCTGGGCGGCGGCAGCGTCATGAGCCCCACGAGCCGCAGCCCGGGCAGCGCGCGCGCCGCGTCGATGAAGGGACCGAGTCGCTCCGGCGCGACCCCGCTCTTGCTGGCCTCGCCGCCGACGTTGACCTCCACGTAGCAGGGGAGGGGCGAGTCCAGCCGTCGACGGGAGAGCTCCTCCGCCACGTCGAGCCGGCACAGCGCGTGAAACGCGTGCGCCGCCCGCGCCACGTATTTCACCTTGTTCCTCTGCAGCGGTCCGATGGCGTTCCACCGCAGGCCCGCGAGGTCGGAGAGCTCCGCCGCCTTGTCCCGCAGCTCCTGCGCGTAGTTCTCCCCGAAGTCGAGCTGCCCCGCGGCGTGGGCCTCGCGGATGAGCGCGCCCGGCTTCAGCTTGGAGACCGCGACGAGCGCGACCGACTCCGCCGCGCGCCCGGCCCGGGCGCACGCGGCCGCCACGCGCGCGCGCACCTGGCCGAGCCGCTCGACGACGGCGCTCGTGGGGGGATCGAGGGCGAGTGAATCCTGAGCCGCGCCGACAGGGGCCGTGGCCTGACCTCCGGCGGAGGTTCGATGGTTCTGCATGTTCTGACTCGCTATCGCAAAGACGCGCTCGGGGGGCCCTCATCCGGCTCGTAAAGGCCGCAGAGCTCCAGCGCGCGTATCGCCTCGCAGTCCCTGCGGAGGACCTCCGGGTCCTCGTGGATGAGGTAGACATGGCCTGACGAGGAGAACGCGTCGACCGTCTTCCTCAGACGGTCGCCAGGCCGAGCATGGAGGCACATATCGAAGAACGACGGCAGCCTGCGGATCTCGTCCAGGCGATCCAGCGACCGCAGGACTCCATCGTGAGGAACGATGAGCGAGACGTACCGCAGCCGTTTCGCATCGTGTACGGGACGCCGACCTCCCGGAGGAGCTCCGCGGGGCGATGACACGATCAGCACTGGCGATCTCCGGATCCTTGATTCGTGGTTGATGTCTCAGGCGCGCTCGGCCCCAGCAGCTCAGGCGTCCAGCTGCCTGGCTCTTTGGCTCTTCCAGGCTGGGCCTGCCGCTCCCTCGGCAGGACCGCGCTGTGCGCGGCCGCGCCGGGGGGCGGCCGTGCGTGCGCGGCCGGGCGCCCCTCGTTGCAGGGGAGCGCCCCGCGCGCGCCGCGCCCTCACACAGAGCAACCCACATGCCGGCCCGCGAAGGCGGGCGCCGCCGCGTCTAGCCCGCCGTTCTCAGGTCCCGCGCGCACGCAGGCTTGCGCGATCGAGCAAGGACCTGCGAGTCCGCCGGGCGGGAGATCCGAAGGATTGCGTGGAGAGGTCGAGCCCGCTCGCGCGCGGACCGTCACCTCTCGTGCTCGGACAGGGGCTCCCGCGCGCGCGGCGCCCGGGGAGGAGCCGAGGCCGCGAGCGCCGCGGCGACCGGCCCGCGGCAGGTCCTCGTCGGCCGGCACGAGCTCCTCGGGCTGGTCGGCATCGGCGGGATGGGGAGCGTGTACCGCGTTCGCGACCTGGAGCTCGAGGAGGTCGTCACGAGGGCGACCGGTTGTTGACGATAAAGGTCGTAGAGCTCAGCGGCGGCGTGACCCAGGGCGGGATCAAGGTTGCATCATCGAATTGGATTCACCGCTGCAGCGCCCGGCGGCATCGCGCAGACCTTGGTGCCCCCTGCACTGAAGCCTCGCCATTGCCCAGGTTTACCGCTTGACGTCCGATCGACGCCCTGGTAATTTATGGCACGAATTCTGTGCGATTGCTTATCCCCGCTGCGAGCATTCGCCGATGTGAGGAGATTGTTGATGTCGCGTGTGAGCTCGTGGGCTGTGGGTTTGGTGGGTGTGGGCGCGGGAATCGCCGCGGCGGTTCTAGTAGGCCAGCTCAGGTCCTCTGGTCCGCCCGACACCGCACGCGCAGCCAAGGCGCCCCAGGATCGTCCAGCATCCGTAGAAGCGTCAGGCGCAGACATCGTGAAGCTGAACAATCGACTGGCTCTCGTCGAGCGAGCTCTGGCGAACGCCGAGGACGCAGGGCAGCCTACGGGTGAGCCGGAATCGCAGGCCACGGGTGAGCCCAAAGATAGGCCGGCAGCGGCGGACGACGCTGCGGAAGAGAAATCACTGAAGCGATTTGCGTCGATAGTGGAAGAGTTCTCTGCCATGCCGCCAGGCTCCGCATGGGGCTCGCAGGCCGTGCGAGGGCTGCAATCCGATTTGACAACGATGGCGGAGAAATTCGGCTTCAATGTTCAATCCGTGCAATGCAAGGATCACCTCTGCATGGCCGAGATCGCGTCGTCCAGCCCGCAGGCTGCTACCCAGCACGTCAACCAGATCGCGCACGCACGCTACTCTGTTCGATGCGATGTGGAGGCCATGATGAAGGTTCCTTCGGGTC
This sequence comes from Sorangium sp. So ce134, assembly GCA_051525975.1. Classification (GTDB taxonomy): domain Bacteria; phylum Myxococcota_A; class Polyangia; order Polyangiales; family Polyangiaceae; genus Sorangium. Next base: position 12,159,960 of record CP150314.1, on the reverse strand, counting down.
AGACGGAGGGTATCTCGTCGACGGTTCTTTTCACCGACTGCAAATGATTTGGAGCTCGGCTGCTTGAGCCACGACATCATCCGGGGCGGCTCGAGGCTCACCTGCGCTTGTTTCGGCTGCTGCCGTACGGATCCATTCGCGCGTCATCGAGCTCGCTTTCAAGAAGTATTTCGCCAGCACGCGGGTTCGGAGAACTCGACTTGCTCCTCGCAGGCTGGCCTTGCTACCGCACCCCGCGACCTCTAGAGCAACAAACGGGTTGAAACGGCCTGAAAGCGCATAATTTCGAACCGCCAAGGCGCCAAGGCGCCAAGGCGCCAAGGCGCCAAGGCGCCAAGGCGCCAAGAAGAAGACAATATCTTGGCGTCCTTGGCGCCTTGGCGGTTTATCTCTCGCTCGATCAACGTGATCGGTGTCCTAGCTACGACCTAGCCGTGGACGTGCAGTGCGCCCGGGTGGGGGCGGCGAGAGGCTGCGCCGCGTCGTTCCCACCACGGACCGCATCGGCTCTAAACAGCCGCTCCTGACCCGGCAACGGACAGAACCTTGCCAGCCTGGAGAGCATCAGCCAGAGGACCCAGGAATGGCCTCTCAGAAAAGCTGAGTCGGCTCGTCCGTTGCCGAATCGTGTTTGCCTATGAGCACGCTAGAGCGTAGGACATCCGAGGTCCCCTCACTGCTTTGACGCGCTACCTCATCTCCGTCACCGCAGGAGAGCAGGCGTTATTCGTCGAAGAAGATTCACGACGAACCGGCCTCACGAACAGTTCGGACTAGGTGTCCAGAACCTTATATCCAACAACGGTGGCCGATGATATTGCCGTACTGGGGGCGGCGCCATATCCAGGCCATCCACCGGGATAGACAATGATGTATGGGAATGCGGCCGGATGGTCGTGCCACTGGTCCAGATCGAATGCTGTATTGCTCAGCGTCATTTCGGTTCCACCTACCGCAGTCGGACTCCACTCTACAAGATCATCGCATGCGGCGCTGTAGTGAGACGTTCCGCCTGAAGTGTGAGACCAGCTCACGCAGGCCTTCGCGCCTCCATTGTAGCCCTCCGTCTGAGCCTCAGGAAGATAGACCTGTAGGAGTACCCTCTCAACATCAGTTAGAGGAAAGCTCCCTGAGCTGTTGTGAGGGCAGTATACCGGTGCGTACCGCGCGTCATCATTGTTCCAGAAGGTCTTAACGCCGGTAGCTACAGCTGTACCACCGCTGGGGGATTCGTACCCCCCGAGGCAGTTGAATGCGGAATAGCGGACTCCCTCCGCCAAGCCGTCCGAGACGGTGGCCAGCATGAAGGCAACGGCGAATCCGGCAGCAAAATCCCTGGCTTTCTTCACAGCACCCCTCTATCGAGCGCAGCATGGTGCGCCACGTTTTGTCTCGCCTATGGTGATGGATTCCGATTCTCAAGTGCGGCTATCGCATCATCGTGAGCCGTTCATCCTGGCGGTGGCTGACTGTAAAAAGATCGGTCGGATTCGCGCCCTATCTGGCCGGGAAGCCGGAGAGCGCAACTCTGAACCAACCGCTCACGTAGATGTACGGTTCGCGAAATTATTGAAAGCCTGTAATCCAAATAACATGTGAGTGCAGGCGTGTAAACAGAAATAGCGTCGTGATCTTGCTGGTCTGCGTGGGCAACCGTCTCCGGAAGGGCCTCGTGCCCCTCCCGGGGGGGCCGGATACCTGTCGCCGTCGCGACGAAAGAGGAAGCGATGGCGACGAGGTTGGAAGGGGCAGAGCGGTGGGAGCGCAGCGGGTTGAGTACCGAGAAGGTCGCTCGACGCGAAGTGTAACAGAACGATCTCGACCGATCCATCGGCTCCCAAGGACCCTCCGCCATCGGTCGCGACTACGGGGGCGCCTCATGGCGAGTCCGCCCGGAGAGGTCGCACCGCGTCTCCCAGATTCCTCCCAGTTCTCCCATCCACCGCAGGCCTCCGTGGAGGGTGCTCGTCGCGCGCGGCGGGGACGGGCAGGTGTTTGAGCCTGGGACGTCATGTATCGGCGTGCGCAGCACGCCGGTACATGACGTCCCAGGCGAGTTCTGCCCGTCCCCGCCGCGCGCGACGAGCACCCTCCACGGGGGCCGTACAGCTCGGCACCACCTCACACGCCACCACGGATGAACCTGAGCGACGCGGCACGACCGCGCCGCCGTTCACTCGTCGCGCGAGCCGCGCTCCCCCTTCGCGCGCGGCGCCTCGTCCTCGTCCTCGCGCAGGGCCCTCCGCCTGCGCCGCCTCCGGACCGACATCCCGCTCGATTGCATGGCGAAGAGGAGCGCCTCCCGCAGGTTCGAGAGCGTCTTGATGTGCGACAGATCGAGCCCCAGCGACACAACCGTCTGCGCCACCTCGGGCCGGATGCCGACGACGAGGCCCTGCGCGCCGAGCATCGCGACCGCGTCGATGAGCCTCAGCACGTGATCGGCCGTGGCCGCGTCCAGCGCGCTGACCCCGGTCAGATCGATGATCGCGTGACGGCACCGGGTCCGCGCCACGGCCTCGAGCAGCACCTCCATCATCTGCTGCGAGCGCTGCTCGTCCAGCACGCCGAGCACCGGCATCGTCAGGACCCCCTTCCAGACCTCGATGATCGGCGTCGACAGCGCCCGGATCGCCTCCTGCTGCCGCTCGATGATCTCGAGCCTCTCCTTCAGCATGGCCTGATGGCGCTTCTGCTCCGTGATGTCGGTCGCGCCGCCCGCCATCTGGAACGGCACGCCCCGCTCGTCCCACTCCGCCATGCCGCGGGTGAACACGTCGCGATACTCCCCGTCCTCATGCCGCAGCCGGTACTCGATCGCGAACGGCCGCCGCTCCTCCAGGTGCGCCTTGAGCGCGGCCTGCATGCGGCTCCGATCGTCGGGGTGCATGCGCTCGAAGAAGCTCATGAACGTCCCGCCCCACGCCTCGCGGCTGACGCCCATCATCTCCAGCATGCGATCGCTCCACTCCGTCGTGTCCTCGCGGATGTTCCAGAACCAGATGCCCTCGTTCGACCCCTCCGCGAAGAGGCGGTAACGCGCCTCGCTCCGCCGCAGGGCGGCCTCGGCCCGGCGCAGCTCGGCCACGTCGGTGGTGCCGCCGATCCACAGCACGATGTTCCCCGCCGCGTCGCGCTGCGGCAGCGCGCTCACCACGTGCTCGCGGTAGGTCTGGTCGCTCGCGCGCCGCAGGCGGAACTCGGTCTCGTACGGCTGCCCCGTCTCCAGGCTCCGCGTCCACACCGCGACGGTCTTCTGGACGTCGTCCGGGTGCAGCATGGAGAGCCAGCCCTCGCCGATCATCTGCTCTTCCGTGCGGTCGAAGTAGTCGAGGACGGCCTGGTTCACGAAGTTCAGCTTGCCGTCCGGGCGCGCGGTCCACACCTGCAGGGGCATGGAGTTGCCGAACGTCCGGAGCTGCGCGTCCAGCGCGCCGGCCGGAGCGCCCTGCTGGGCCGCGGCGCCCTGCTGGAGCGCGGCGCCGGCCCCGCGCAGCCGGCTCGGCGGCGGCGCCTCGCGGCCGCCCGGATCGGCGCCGGCGACCCTGAGGGCGCGGGCCAGCGGCTCCTCCAGATCGACGGTGCGCTCGGCCTCGGTCTCCGCGATCCGGGCGCGGACGAGGCGGACGAGCTCCTTCCGCACCTCCTCTTCGATCCGGCCGCGCAGGTAGTCCCGCGCGTCGACCTGCGCGTCGGCGAACAGCACCGACCCCACCGCCGGCTCCGCGACGTCGAGGTAGATCCCGAGCGGCGCGCACGGCCTCGGCGTGATGCGCAGCGCGATCGTCGCGTCGAGCCGATGCTCCCCCGCGTCGGCCTCCCCGGCCGTGTCGACCCGGACCGTCAAGGCCTGCGGGATCGAGACATCGAATGCGCCGCTCACGCCGCGCGTCACCGTCGCGTCGCCGACCTGAAAGTCGACCGTGAGGCGCGACGGCTTCCCGAGGATCTTGACCTCCCGCTCCTCGCGGCGCGCGAGCGGCAGGAGGGCTATCGCTTGCCGGCGAATCACGTCGTCCGTCATCGTGAGATCGAGGAGGTTCCGGCCAAACTCCTCGAGCGTCAGCCCTCCGTTCTTCACCCTGTCTCCTTCCCGATGCCGCCCCCTCCTCGCGCCAGGAGGTCAAGTCGACGAGCCTAGTGCGCGGCGCCGCGCGCCGGAAGCCCTCCCGACGCCCGAAGCCCCTCGACGCACGGCTCAGCTCGACGCCGACGTATACCGCCCTATCGCCCGTTTCCACACCGCGCGCGCGACGGCGCCGAAGGCGAGCGCCCCGAGCGCCGCGGCGGCCGCCGTGCGCGGGGCGATGGTGCCGAGCATCGCCTCCGCCGGGTAGGTGGTCATCAGCGCGAGCGGGACGATGACGGTGAACGCGATGCGCCAGAATCCGTTGAAGATCGTGACCGGCCAGCGCGCGAAATCGAAGAGCGAGTTGAAGAGGTAGGCCAGATTATCGAGGCGCACGACCCAGAACGCGGCGGAGATGACCAGGATGCAGATGGAGTAGAGCACCAGGGTCGCCGTCACGAGCAGGCACAGCGAGAGCGCGAGATCGGCGGGCGCGGGGGCGCGGCCCATCTTCGTGAACGCATAGACGAAGATCGCCGCCGCGGCCGCGGCGTCCACGACCTTGCGGACCTCGAACCGGGCCGTGGAGACGAGGAACTGAGCGTCCGCCGGCTTGAGCAGCGTGAAGTCGAGCGTGCCTTTCCGGATCTGGTCGACCACGCTGATGAGCGACGGGTTCACCGCCCCCTCGAGGATGCCCTTGAGGAGCGTGAACCACCCGACCACGACGAGCGCGCTCTCGTACGTCCAGCCCCGCACCGGCGGGCGGGCGGCGAGCGCGATGTGGAGCGGGATGAGCCCGACCAGCGTCCAGACCACGGTCATCACCGCGCCGAGCAAGAAGTCCCACCGGTACTGCATCCCGAGCGCGAGCGACACCCTGAGCTGCGTCGCGAGCAACCGGAGGTACCGCACGCCGCTCACCCGCCGAACGCCGAGAACCGCTGGACGCCCGCGCGCCACGCGACGAGCGCCGCGGCGGCGGTGGAGACCGCGAAGGCCCACTGCACGGCGAGCTCGGTGAGCGCGCGGCCCGGGTCGAGCAGGCCCGTGACGAGCTCGGCCGGGAACGCGAGGCTGTAACGGAACGGCAGGGCCCGCGCGACGTCGCCGAGCCACGGGGGGAACAGCTCGATCGGGACGAGGTAGCCGGCGAAGACCATGAAGGCCGCGAGGTAGACCTCGAACACCGCGGTCGAGCTCTCGATCACGAACGCGAGCGAGCCGATCAGCGCCATCGTGAAGAAGTTGATCATCCAGGCGCCGACGAGCGACGCCGCCCAGATCCCGAGCGCGAGGGGCGTCGGATGGAACCGCTCGCCCGAGGTGACGGCGAGCGCGATGAGCGCGATGGGCAGGCAGAGCGCCGCCCGCAGCGGCAGCGCCGCGAGGTTGTCGGCGGCGTAGGAGATGAGCGGGTGCATCGGCTTGAGCAGGCGCTGCGAGAGGGCGCCGCTCTTGATCTCCATGTTCATCTCCCAGACGAGCCACGAGCCGGTCATCTGCCGGACGATGAGGATGGCCATGAAATACGCGGTGAAATCGCTCGCCCCGAAGCGGCCGACCGGGGCGCTCGAGGCGACCGCCGACCACAGCGCGAGGCTCACGAGCGGCATCGTCGTCGTGAGCATCCAGATCAGCATCTCGGCCCGGTACGCCATCGCGGCCGCGAGCCCGACGCGGAGCAGCGTCGGGAACGCCCGCGCCGCCCTGGAGAGCGCGCTCACGACCCGACCCCGCCCGCGGCGCCCGCCCCCTCGCCGGCGCGCTCCTCGCCGGCGCGCTCCTCGCCGGCGCGCTCCTCGCCGGCGAAGAGCTCCCGCATCACCTCCTCCAGCGGAGGATCCTCGACCGTGAGATCCGCGATGTCGGTCTGGCCGAGCAGCCAGGACATGGCCTGGCGCAGCTCCTCCTGCGGCACCTGCAGCACGGCGCGGCCCGGATCGAGCGAGAGGACCGCGCCGACCCGCTCGAGGAGCGCCCGGTCGACCGGGCCGCCGAAGCGCAGCGCGATCCGCTTGTGAGGCCGCACGCTGCGCGCGAGCGCCGCGAGGTCGCCGTCGTAGCGCAGCCGCCCCTTGTCGATGACGATGACCCGAGGGCAGAGCGCCGCCACGTCGTCCATGTAATGCGACGTGAGCACCACCGTGGCCCCGCGCTGCTCGTTGTAGCGCCGGATGAACTCCCGGACGCCCAGCTGCATGGCCACGTCGAGCCCGATCGTCGGCTCGTCGAGGAACAGGATCTCCGGCCGGTGCAGCAGGGCGGCCGCGAGCTCGCACTTCATGCGCTCGCCGAGCGAGAGCTGCCGCGTCGGCTTGGAGGCGATGGCGGCGATCCCGAGCAGGTCTTCCAGCTCACCGAGCGTCTCCTTGAAATCCGCGTCGCTGATCCCATAGATGGCGCGGTTCAAGGCGAAGGTCTCGGCGGGCGGGAGGTCCCAGAGGAGCTGCTGTTTCTGGCCCATCACGAGGGTGATCCGCTGGAGGAAGCCGACCTCCCGGTGCTGCGGGACGAAGCCCGCCACCCGGACCCGGCCGCCCGACGGGTGGAGCAGCCCGGAGAGGACCTTCAGCGTCGTGGTCTTGCCGGCGCCGTTCGGGCCCAGGAAGCCGACGCGCTCGCCGGGCGCGATCGAGAACGAGAGATCCTCGACCGCGTGGACCACCCGGGTGCGGCGCCGGAAGACGGAGCGCACCATGGCTGCCAGGCCGGGGTCGCGTTCGTGGACCTGGTACGTCTTGGAGAGCGACTCCACCGCGATGGCGCTCGACGCCTCTGCCATGGTCGGCGGACACTAGCACCTCCCCGCTGGAGCTCCCGCGGCGACCGATGCTCACCTCGCCAATCCGGGCTAACCTCAGGGCGCGGGGGGCAACGGTCGCCCAGATTCCCCTATGCCGCAGAGCTTCAAGGACGACACGATCCACGACACCCCGCTCCCGGCGAGCGGCGCCCGGGAGGGGGCCGCGCCGTCGAACGCCGCCGCGGAGACCGGCCCGCGGCAGGTCCTCGCCGGCCGGTACGAGCTCCTCGGGCTGGTCGGCATCGGCGGCATGGGGAGCGTGTACCGCGCCCGCGACCTGGAGCTCGAGGAGCTCGTCGCGGTCAAGGTGCTGCGGCGCGAGCTCAGCGGCTCGCCCGAGGTGATCGATCGGTTCCGGCGCGAGGTGCGGCTCTCGCGCAAGGTGACGCACCCGAACGTGGCGCGCGTCTTCGACATCGGCGAGCACGAGGGCGACCGGTTCCTCACGATGGAGTTCATCGACGGCGAGCCGCTCGCCGCGCTCCTCGCGCGCGAGCGGAAGCTCGCCGTCGGCCGCGCCATGGACATCGTCGAGGGCGTGTGCGCGGGGCTCGTGGCGGCGCACCGGGCCGGCGTCATCCACCGCGACCTCAAGCCGGACAACGTGCTGCTCGGGCGCGACGGGCGCGTCGTGCTGACCGACTTCGGGATCGCGCGCGCGATCGCGCCGGACGGCGAGGCGGGCAAGACGCTGGGCGCGGTGCTGGGGACGCCGGCGTACATGGCGCCCGAGCAGGTGCAGGGCGCCACGGACATCGACGCGCGCGCCGACGTCTACGCGCTCGGCGCGATGCTCTACGAGATGTTCACGGGCGAGCGCGCGTGGCAGGGCGACGCGCCGCTCGCCGTCGCCGCGGCGCGGCTCGTCTCCGACCCGCCGGACCCGCGGCGCCGGCGCGCCGACCTGCCCGACGCGCTCGCGCGCGTGGTGCTCCGCTGCATGGCCCGCTCGCGCGACGACCGGTACGCGTCGATCGAGAGCGCCGCGCAGGAGCTCGCGTCGCTCACGCGCCCGGCCACGATCGTCCCGCCGGCGTTCACGCCGCCGCACGAGCGGACGGCGATCTCCGGGGCGATCTCGGGGCCGATCTCCTCGTCGAGCGAGCCGGGCGGCAAGAGCGTCGCGGTCATCCCGTTCGCGAACCAGGGCCCGCCGTCCGACGCGTACCTGGCCGAGGAGCTGACCGACGATCTCATCGACACGCTCTCCATGACCCGGGGCCTGCGGGTGAGGTCGCGCGGGTCGCTGCCGCGGCGCCCGGACGGCGAGGTCGATCTGCGCGAGCTCGGGCGCGAGCTCGGGGTGCAGGTGGTCGTCGGCGGCTCGGTGCGGCGGCGCGACGGGACGGTGCGGATCAGCGCGCGGCTCGTCTGCGTCGCCGACGGGTTCCAGCTCTGGGCGAAGCGCTTCGACCGCCCCGAGGCCGAGGTGCTGCGGATCAACGACGAGGTGGCCGAGGCGGTCGCGGCGGCGCTGACCCTCGACGCGGCCGCCCCGAGCCGCACCGCGCCGAGCGATCCTGTCGCGCTCGACCTGTTCCTGCGCGGCCGCCACGAGTACCGGAGATATTGGGCGGAGCACCAGGCGCGCGCGATCGAGCTCTTCGAGCAGGCGCTCGCGCGCGCGCCCGATGATCCGATGATCCTGTCGGCCTACGCGCTCGCGCGCTCGCGCTTCTGGTTCTTCACGGATCAGGGCGGCGAGCTGGCCACGCAGGCGGCGGCGCGCGCGGTCGCCGCGGCGCCCGGGCTGCCGGACGCGCGGCTCGCGATGGCGTCGGTGCGGTTCCAGCGCCTCGACGTGATCGGGGCGATGCGGGAGCTCAAGGCCGCGCTCGCGTCGCAGTCCGGGAACGCCGAGGCGGAGGGCCTCATCGGCGCCATCCTGCTCGAGTGCGGCGCGTTCGAGGAGGGCGCGCGGCGGGTGCGGTCCGCGCTGGCGCGCGATCCCGAGGTGCTGCTCGCGGCGTACGCGCTGGCGCGCGCGCACGCGCTCCGGGGCGGGTGGTCGGACGGCGAGGACGTGATCAAGGCGCTGCCGTCTTCGGGCGGCAGCTCGGGGAACTCCGTCTTCCGGATGCGCAAGGCGATGTGGCAGCGCGACCCGGAGGCGCTCGCGGCGCTCTCGGAGAGGCGCGCGCGCGACGCCTTCCCGTACGCCCCCGAGCAGTTCTTCCCGATGATCGACGACGTCCTTTCGGGTCGGCTGTCGGACGACCGGCCCGCGCCGGCGCCGGGCGCGCGCGCGCCCGTCACGGCGCTGCGGCGCACGTCGTTCCTGCGGCAGCTCCAGGCGGAGCTCGCGGCCTTCCTGGGCCGATCGGATCTCGCGCTGACCGCGCTGGAGCTCTCGCTGGCCGACGGCCTGTTCGACCTGATCTGGATGGAGCGCTGCCCCGTCTTCGCGTCCCTGCGCGCGGATCCGCGCTACGTGGCGATCCAGGCCGAGGTGGAGCGGCGGGCCTCCGCCGTGATCGCGGTGTACCGCGAGCGCTGACGCGCGCCGCGTCCGGGGCGGCGCCGCGCTGCGTCCGGGGCGGCGCCGCGCGCCGCGTCCGGAAGGGCGGGCGCGGCGCTCAGCTCGGCGCGCGGAAGAGCGCGAGCACGCCGGTGTAGAGGGCGAGCCTGGCCTGGCCCGGCGCCCACGGGGCGATCTCGAAGCTCGAGTGCATGCCGGCGATCGGGAGATCCGCGAAGCGCTGGCGCAGGATGCGCGCCTCGACGTCGGGCGCCCCGTACAGGCCCTGGCCGCGCCCGGCGCAGCTCAGGTAGAGCGCGAAGCGGGGGGCCGACCCGAGCGCGCTCCGCGACACCTGCCGGGCGATCCCCTCGAGCCCGGCGCGGGCGGCGGCGGCGTCGCGCACCGCGAAGGCGAGGCGCGCGCCGGGCCTCGCGTCGTCGCCGAGCAGGAGCCCGCGCCGCGACGGATCGACGCCGCGGACCGGCCGCAGCACGTAACGCACGCCGCGGGGCGCCGCCGGCTCGGCGGCGTCGCCGCGCGGCTCGGCGGCGTCGCCGCGCGGCTCGGCGGCGTCGCGGCGCGGCTCGGCGGCGTCGCCGCGCGGCTCGGGCGGGTCGGCGAGCGCGGCGAGGACGAGGTGCTGGGGGCTCGGCGGCTCGCCGAGCGCGGCGGTCGCTGCGGACAGGAGGTCGAGCGCCGGCCGCCCGCCGGCGCGCAGCACGACGCCGCCGCTCACCTCCTCGATCGGGTGGAAGCCGGAGAGCAGCCGGGCGGCCGGCGAGGCGTCGACGAGCGGCGGGGCGAGCCCGGTGATGGCGAGGCCGGTCGCCGCGCCCTCGAGCAGCTCGCCCTGGGAGGTGACGCCGATGGCGGAGCCGGACGCGGTCCCGGCGCCGAACAGGCATGTGCTGGGCGCGATGGAGGCGAGCGCCTCGAGCCTCTCGGGGGCGAACGCCCCGGGCCGGGCGAAGAGGATGGCGGTCGCGGAGCGGCGGCCGACGGTGCGGGCGAGGGTGTCGCGCAGGAGGCGGCCCGGCTCCTCGGCGCGCTCGGGCAGCGCGAAGGGCGTGACCTGCCCGCCGGACCAGAGCACGCCGCTCGCGCCGGTGTCCCCCTCGATCTCGCCGCGCTCGCTGAGCACGCCTGCGGCGGGCACGACGCAGGCGGGGATGCCGCGCCACGTGCTACGGACGAGCTCGGCGACGCCCGAGGCGCGCTGGGCGAGCTGCCCGGAGACGAACACGACCCCGCCCGAGGCCGATGGCACGGCGCTGCGCAGGTCGGCCAGGTGGTGGAGGAGGCCATCCGGCCCACAGGTGGCGGAGAAGCTTCGTGCCATGGCTGGCCTGCTCATCCTAACCGAGCCGTCGCCCACTCGACAGGCCCCGCGGAAGAAGTTTATCGTGCGAGAGTCGCGCCGACGCCTCGGGGCTCTCCCCACCGGGCGGCGATCGGAGGACCGGGCAAGCTCGATGAGGATCCAATCATTTGGCCGCACCGACGTCGGGCGCCACCGGCGCGCCAATGAGGACGCGTTCTTCCGGGACGACGAGCTCCGCCTCTACATCGTCGCGGACGGGATGGGCGGGCACGCGGCCGGCGAGGTCGCGAGCGCCGAGGCGGTCGAGACGATCTACGGCATGGTCAAGCGAGGGCTGCCCGCCATCGGCGATCCCGACGAGCCGCTCACGCAGCCCAAGGCGCGCGCCGTGCTGCGGATCCTCGAGGGGGCGATCCAGGCGGCGACGTACATGGTCTTCGCCATCGCCGAGCTCGACCGCGACAAGAGCGGCATGGGCACGACGATCAGCGCCGCGCTCATCGTGGGCGGCGCGCTCGTGACCGGCCAGGTGGGCGACAGCCGCATCTACCAGGTCCGCAACGGGACCGCGGTGCAGATGACCGAGGATCACACGCTGATCGCGTGGCAGATCAAGAACGGGCTCATCTCCCCGGACGAGGCCAGGAGCTCGCCGCACCGCAACGTGATCACGCGCGCGGTGGGCAACAGGGACTATGTCGAGGTCGACACCTCGATCGTGGCCGTGGAGGCGGGCGATCGATACCTGCTCTGCTCCGACGGGCTGCACGGCTACCTCCACGCCGAGGAGGAGATCGCGAGCATCGCCTCGAAGGGCGGCGACACGGCGGTCGACCTCTTCATCGAGCTGGCGAACCGGCGCGGGGGGCGGGACAACATCACCGCGGTCCTGGTCGAGGTGGGCTGACGCGCCCGCTCGAAAGTCGGCTAGGCTGCGCGCATGGCGCTCAAGGACAAACTGGTCTCCGAGGGGATGAAGCTCGCCGCGAACCCGAACGTGGCGAAGCTGATGCAGGACGAGCGGTTCATGCGGCTGTTCATGACGGCGATGAGCGTGCCCGGTCGGGTCTCCTCGTTCACGGCGGAGCAGAAGGAGACGTTCGCGAAGGCGATGGGCCTGGCGACCGCCGAGGAGGTCCGCGATCTCAAGCGGACGGTGGCCTCGCTGGAGCGCGAGATCGCGAAGCTCAGGCGGGAAGGCTGACCGCGGCGCCGCCGGTCGGGCGCGGCGCGTCCCCGCGAGGGCGCGGCGCCGCTGGCCGGCGCGGTGCTGCGCCGCCGGCCGGGCGGGGATGGGTGGAGGAAGGGGAGGGGGAGGGGAGGCGCGCCTCGGGGAGGGGAGGCGCGCCTCGGGCGCGGCGCGGGCGAGACGCCGCGCCCGGTGAGCGGCGCGCGGGGTCGCTACGTCGCTACTTCGTGTCGCCGCGCGCGTAGATGCTGGCCACGTAGTCGAGCACGTCGCGCGCCGAGACCTCGTTGTACCCGAAGTACTTGATCATCCGGGTCTTGATGATGTCGATCTTCTCCTGCGTCTCCTTGTCGATGACGCTCGACACCAGGGTCTGGAGCTTGATCGCGTCCTTCTGGTCCTCGAACAGCTTGAGCTCGAGGGCGCGGCGGAGCCGGTCGTTCGTGTGCCACTCGAACTTCTTGCCGTCGACCGCGAGCGCGCCGATGTAGTTCATGATCTCGCGGCGGAAGTCGTCCTTCCGGTTCTCGGGGATGTCGATCTTCTCCTCGATCGAGCGCATGAGCCGCTCGTCCGGCTCGACGTCCTCGCGGGTGAAGCGGTCCTTCACCTTCTCCTTCAGGGTGTAGGCCTTGATCGAGTCGATGTAGTTCGCGGCGAGCTTCTGGATCGCGTCCTCGTCGGCGCTGATCGCCCGCTGCACCTCGTTCTTGACGATCTCCTCGTACTCGCGCTTCACCATCCCGATGCACTCGGTGTAGCGCTTGCGCTGCTCGTCGTTCGTGATGAGCGAGTGGTGGCGCAGGCCCTTCTCGAGCTCGCTCATGACCATGAAGGGGTTGATCGTCCCCTCGCCGAGGTCGTTCACGAGCGCGTTCGAGATCTTGTCCTGCACGTAGCGGGGGCTGATGCCTTCCATGCCCTCGCGCGACGCCTCCTTGCGGAGCTCCTTCACGGTGTCCTGCGTGTAGCCGGGCAGGACCTTGCCGTCGTAGAGCTTCATCTTCTGGACGAGCGACAGGTTGTGCTTCTTCGGGTCCTCGAGCCGGGTGAGCGCGGCCCACATCGCGGCGACCTCGAGCGTGTGAGGGGCGATGTGCTTGCCGCGGATCTTGTCCTTGTTGAAGTCCTTCTCGTAGATCCGGATCTCCTCCGACACCTTCGTGATGTAGGGGATATCGATCTTGATGGTGCGGTCGCGGAGCGCCTCCATGAACTCGTTGTTCAGGAGCTTCTTGTACTCGGCCTCGTTCGTGTGGCCGATGATGACCTCGTCGACGTCCGTCTGGGCGAACTTCTTCGGCTTGATCTTGTGCTCCTGCGACGCGCCGAGCAGGTCGTAGAGGAACGCGACGTCGAGCTTCAGCACCTCGATGAACTCGACGATGCCGCGGTTCGCGATGTTGAACTCGCCGTCGAAGTTGAAGGCGCGCGGGTCCGAGTCCGAGCCGTACTCGGCGATCTTGCGGTAGTTGATGTCGCCGGTGAGCTCGGTCGAGTCCTGGTTCTTCTCGTCCTTCGGCTGGAAGGTGCCGATGCCGACGCGGTCCTTCTCGCTGAGCACGAGGCGGCGCACGCGCACGTGCTGCATCACCTTCGACCAGTCGCCGCCGTACTTGTCCATCAGGCGGTTGAAGATGAAGCGGCACGCCGGGTCGAGGTCGCCCTCGGTGCGGACGTGGAACTGCGGGCTCGACAGGCCGAGCTCGCGGAACGCGCGGTCGCGCCAGGACGGCGGCACGAGGCGCAGCGGCTCCTCGTGCATCGGGCACTTGAAGCGGGCGCTCTCCGTCCCGGCCATGCCGACGTCGTCGAGGTTCACCCAGTCGAACGTGTAGAGCGCGCCGTCGGGGGTGGTCGAGTAGTGCTCGATCCCCTTCTTGAGGAGCCGGGCGATCGTCGACTTCGACGAGCCGACCGGCCCGTGGAGCAGGATGACGCGCTTCTCCGGGCCGTACCCCTCGGAGGCGGCCCGGAGCACGTGGACGAGCCTCATCAGCGGGATGTCGAGCCCGTACACGGCGTCGGCGCCGCCGTTCATCTCATCCTTGAAGAAGTTGTAGCGGATGAGCTTCTTCTTGTTGTCGGTGTATTCCTCGATGCCGTAGCGGATGATCATGTCGTACGCCCGCTGGAACGCGTTGCGCGTCACCTGCGGGTTCTGGCGCACGATCTGGAGGTACTCTTCGAACGTGCCCTCCCACGCGAGATCGCGGTAGAGCGCGAAGTCCTGCATCGCCGCGATCTTTTCAACCATCCCTGTCCGCAACTCGCCCATTTCGCACCTTTTTCTCCAGGGCGACCGCGGGGCGGCCTTGGCCGCCGGAGGTGCGGGAGCGGGGCCCGGCGCGCCGAGCTCCGCCCGCCGTCGTGCGCCGCGCGCCCGGGGGGAAGCCAAGCTTAACACCGATCGCGGGGACGCAAGGCGGCTGCGCCCTGGAGCTTTCTCCATCCGGAACGGGAATAAGCTGCGGGGCGGCCCGATCGCGCTGGCGATGCCGGGGGAGGTGCGAGGTCGCCCGCGGCAGGCGGCGTGCGGCAGGCGGCGTGCGGCAGGCGGCGTGCGGCGTGCGGTGTCAGCGAGCGGACGGCGCGCTGGAGCGCGCGTCCTGCGCTCCCCAGGACAGCCCTCCGCTTTCCACGACGCCGGGCCAGGAATCGACGTACTCCGACGGCTCGCCGGGCCTGGAGGCGTCGATCCAGAAGAGGCGGCCGGTGCCTGGGCGGCGCACGTCGACGTGGACGAACTTGCTGTTCGGGTAGAAGCCGCAGCCCACGTCGTCGAGCGTGCGGCAGAACTGGAAGAGCGCCGCGTTCGGGACGCCCATGACGAGGATGTCCATGGCGCGCCCCTCGCTGTGCTGGCTGTGGTGGGTGCCGGAGGCCTTCCGCTTCGCGGGCGCTTCGCCGGCCGGGTGCGGCCGGTACCCGCTGAAGATGTGGATCCCGCGGCGCGGGAAGGCGTCGGCGATCTGCTGGAGGAGCCAGAGCAGGCGCGGGTGGACGAGGCGGACCTGGGGCACCCACTCGAGCGCCCGCTGCCAGGCGCCCTCGTCGGGCTCGTCGGGCAGCTGCTCGCCCGGGTCTGGCGCCTCGGGGGGGCGGGCCATGATCGAGAGGCGATCGAGCGCGCCGGGCGCGACGGAGCCGTCGCAGCGCACCAGCTCGAACGCGTCGTGCTCGCCGCCGTACCGCGCGAACTGGACCGGGCCCCTGCGGCAGCGCCAGTCGGGCAGCTGCTTCTTCGGCGGGTCCCAGAGCAGATCGAAGCCGTTCGACGAGAGGCTCGGCCCGGTGGTCGCGAGGAGCGGCGGGCCGAGGATCGGATCGAGCTGGCGGAGCCACGCGGGCGCAGCCGGATCGAGGTGGAGGGACCCGGGCGGCTCGAACGGGGAGGGGAAGGGGGAGTAGGCGCTCGCGAACGCCGGGGTGGCGGGGGCGGCGGCGGCGAGGCTGTGCTCGCCGAGGTCGGCTTCAGCGTCGGCGCGCGCGCCGCCCCAGGCGAGCTGCCACCACGGCTGGTGCTGCCATTTCGCGTAGGCGCTGCTCATGTAGAGCCGGAGCGGGCCGGGGCGCTCGACGGCGGCGTTGCGGAAGGCGCGGAGGAGCGGCAGCTCGGGCGCGGCGGTCTCGTTCAGGTTGAAGGTCGCGCGCTTCGGCGGCTCGTCGAGCAGGCTGGCGCCGGCGTCCGGCGTGGCGGCGACGAGCAAGGCGGCGAGGCCGACGGCGGCGGCGAGGCGGTGGGCGGCGCGGGACGTTGCCGGCATGGGATCGACGAGGGGCGGGACGGGCGAGGGAAGGTAGCTCACCCGGCGGGCGGGCGACCCTGATTTGCCACAAACCGCCAGCCCGGGGGATGAAAACCCACCTGCGGCGGGCCGCGGGGCCGAGGGGGCCGCAACCCCGGTCGGCTCAGGGGGCCGCGGAGGCGCGCGTCAGCCGGTCCCGCACGGCGTCCCACGCCGGATCCCCGGGGATGGCGGCGATCACGATCACGTCGCACCCGGCATCCTCGAGCCGGTGCAGCGCGGCGTACAGCGCCGCCGCGTAGCCGGCGGGATCCGCGGGGAGGAGCTCGGCGTGCGGCCCGGCCGCGGTGCGGCTGCCGCGCTCGATGGCGCCGGCGCGCGCGCCGGCCCGCGCGGCGCGCTCGACCTCGTCTCGGACCGCCTCCGCGGGGACCAGCGCCACGCGCGCGTGCGGCGCGTAGTGGCGCGCGTGGGTCCCCGGCGCCGGGGCGCGCTCGGTCGGGGCGGTGATCAGCCCGGCGCTCGTCTGGAGCGGCACGAGCGCGGCGATCGCCTCGGCGGCCACGCTCCCCGGCCGGAGCAGCCGCGCCGGCGAGGTCGTGACGTCGACGATGGTGGACTCGATGCCGACCGCGGTCGGCCCGCCGTCGACGATGGCGTCGATGCGCCCGCCGAGGCTCTTCTCGACGTGGTCGGCGGTGGTCGGCGAGATCGCGGTGGAGCGGTTGGCGCTCGGCGCGGCGATCGGCAGCCCGACCGCGTCGAGCAGCGCGCGCGCGACCGGGTGCACGGGCACGCGGATCGCCACGGTCGGCCCGCCGGCGGCCGCCTCGTCGGCGACGCGGTCGGGCCGGCGCGCGACGATCAGGGTGAGGGGCCCCGGCCACATCGCCTGGGCGAGGCGCTCCGCTTCCTCCGGCCAGCGTTCCGCGAGCGCGCGGGCGGACGCGACATCCGGCACGTGGACGATCAGCGGGTTGCCGGGCGGCCTCCCCTTCGCCTCGAAGATGCCGCGCGCCGCGCGCGCGTCGTCGGCGCGCGCGCCGAGCCCGTACACGGTCTCCGTGGGGAAGGCGACGAGCCCTCCGCGGCGGAGGATCTCGGCAGCCCGTGCGATGGATGCCGCGTCAGCGGCGAGCCGCTCGGTTCGCATGCGCCGCGCTCCATGTTGCCCGGGCGCGCGGGAGGCAAACGAAAACCGACGCGGGGGGCGCGGGGCGCTGCGCGGGCCTCGCCGCGCTCACGGAGCGGCCGGTTTCCCCCGGCGCGCGTCGGCTTGGCGTCGAGATCCTCGAGCGCGAGCCGGGAGGCCGATGTCGACCTCATCCGCCGACCAAGCTCGGGATCCGCGCGGGCGAGGCGAGCATGGGCGCGAGCTCGGCACGGTCGCCTCCGCCGCTGCAGCCGCAGCGATCGCGGAGCACGCCGGCGGTCACGGTACCGTCGTCATGTCAATAAAAATCGTTGCTGCGCTGCGGATCTGTGGGCGAGGACCGTTCGCCAGCCACTTGGTTGACGAACACCTCCAACCACTGAACAGCACCCCTACCGGGATAGACCTCTGGTGCAGGCACTGCGCCGACGCGAGAGGGAGGGCCCGCTCGGCATGCTGGTCGCACGGCGGATCCAGGCCATCGAGATCCCGCGGTATCGGCGGGGGCACTACGATCGGCGTTGTCGCTGGAGGTGGCGAGGACCACACGCGAGGCAGAGGGACCTACTGCACGACGATGTCGCGCATCTTCAGCTGGTCATTGCTGGTCAGTCGTCGGAAGATCGGGCGCGTGACGGGCGAGCTGGCGAGGCGGACGAACGCCGCGCGCAGGATCCGCTGAGCTTCCCCGGACGGTGTGAAGAGCGCCCTCATTCTCAGCCCGTCGGCCTGCAGGCTCGTGATGAACGGGCGCAGCTTCTCCTCCCAGGCGACGAGCGCGCGTCCCACGTCGTCAGGGTACTTCTCCAGCATGTTGCCCAGAAGCTCACCCCCGGCCATGCCGGTCGAAGCGCCCATCCCTGAATACAGCGTCAAGCACCACGCAGCGTCGCCGACCAGCACGACCCGCCCCTTGTGCCAGCAATTCATGCGAACCTGATTGACCGAGTCGAACAGGTACTCGTCTGCGGCCGCGAAATTGTCGAGGAGCTGCCTCAGCACGGGCCCTTCCGGTTCTGGTCCGTAAGCCCTGCGCAGCGACTCGACCGGGGTCCTCCGGAACTGCGCATCGATGTCGTCCACGCGGTAGGAGAAGAGCACGCCTGGGTTGTGGTTCGCGAAGGGGAATACCCACGCCGACCGCCCGGTCTCGGCAAGGACCAGCCCATCATGCAGGTGATAGCCGCGGACGGGTTCGCTCAGGATGGCCGCCCCGATCATGTAATTTAGCGGGTAGAGGAAATCTTCGTGCGGGCCGAAGACGAGCTTCCGGACGGTCGAGCGCATTCCGTCAGCCCCCACCACGAGGTCGAAGTGCTCGGTCACGGTCTCGCCGGTCTTCGTGTGGGTCATCGTGACATCGACGCCGCGACCTCCTGGATCCATCCCCGTGGGGACGGTCGAGAAGCGGATCTCCACCTGCTCCGGCAGCGCGTTGAACAACGCATTCTCGACGTCGCCGCGCAGCAGCATGCGCGGCTCGCCGGGCACGTCGGCGAAGGTCATGCCCTTGCGACGACGATTGGCCCGGTCGACCTCGTACGTCCTGGCTTGCGGGTGCTTGCGGTTGCCCATGGCCTCGAGCACGCCGAGCCGCTTGGAGGACGCCTGGCCCGTGCCGAAGAGGGCAATGAAGTAGCCGCCTTTGCGGCGCTCGGGGGCCCGCTCGATGATCACGGGCTCCCAGCCGGCCCTGTGCAGCCGCAGGGCCGTGGCGATGCCGGCGATGCCGAGTCCAACGATCAAAACGCGGCGCCCGTGGGTTGCTGAAGTCGTCATGATGCTTGACTCTAGCCATCGACGGCGCACGCCGGCAGAGCGTGGCTTGGGGCGGAAATCGGCCTGGATTGGGGTCGGATGGCGGGGCCTTCAAGCCCCGGGGCGCCGCTGATCGCGAAAGGCCCGGGGGGTCATCCCTTGGGCGCGCCGGAAGGTGCGAATGAAATGGGTGACGTCGGCGTAGCCAACCTGGTCTGCGATGCTCTCGATGCTCGCGTCCGTCTCCAGGAGCCGCCGCCGGGCCTCGGCTATGCGATGCTCGCGCAGCCAGTCCCCCACCGTCAGCCCTGTCTCCCGGCGGATGGCGTTGGCCAGGTGCGAAGGCGTGCGCCCGACCGCCGACGCGACGTCCTGAAGCGAGAGGGGCTCCAGACAGTGAGCCTCGATGAACCTGAGCGCGTCTTGCACGAGCCCGCTGAGCATGGGCGACGCCAGAGGCGCGTGCTCCGAAAGCTCGCGGATGAGCTCCGTGATCAGGAGGGTAAACAATGCGAGCGCGGCGTTGTCCGCGCCCCACTGGGCCTCTCGCAGCTCGGTGTCCATCTCGGCCACCAGGCGCTCGATTCGCTGCCGCCGGGGCTCTCCGGGTCGCAGCCGGAGCAGTCCCCGGAGAAAGAGGCTGCGCACCGGCGCGTCCTTCGCATCGCCTCGGATTCGTGGTCGTCCCGGCAGCCGCTCCGGAGTGCTCAGCAGCGTCGGATCAAAGCCCACGATCCATCCCTCCAGGTCGCCGACATCGAGGGGCTGATGCTCCACGCCCGCGGGGATGAGGTGGATATCCCCGGCATGAAGATTGACCTGCTCCAGATGACGGCCTCGCCCCCTCCCCGCCGTCAGCACGAAAACCATGAAGAAGGTCGAGACGAGCGGTCCGGGCGGCAGCGTGGGCCGACTTTGTCGTGGGACGCGAACGACACACAAGGGCAAGCCCCCGGCGCCGAACCCGTCCAGCGTGAGAACGCGGGGAGGGGGGTGCTGAGGCGTGCGACGCATCGCCTGCATGCATAGCATACTCCGGGATGCGACGCCTGCGCGTGCTCGGCATGGCCTGAGCGTCAGTAAGCCGATGCGAGCGCTGCTCGGCGCAAGTCAGTACGTTTGGCCCCGCAGGCTGTGGAGCGAAAGCGGCCCCCTCGATGCATGGATAAGTTGCTGAGACAGCGTCGCTTTTCCAGGAGGGATGCGGATCGCGTAAGGTTCTATAGGATGATCACTCCGGAGAGAACGCGCAAGGGAAGGGGAGGGCAGGGACGGCGAACGAGACAGAGGAAGAGCTCCGCACGGCGGTGGCACTGAATAAGTGACTGCGAGGCCTACGTGCCGTCCTAGCAGATAGCGCGGCCGCGGCGTCGAGGTCCTCAAGCACGAACTCGGGGGCGGCCGCGGCGCCGAGGAGGACGCCGGCGAGCTCGGGGGTCGTCGAACCCCTGGCCGGGCGCGGAGCGGCCGCGGGGGCGAGGTGGACGCCCGAGCGCTCGGGCTCGGGGTCGACGGTGTCCACCTGGCTGGGGCACGGAGCGGCCGCGAAGGTAGGGGTACATCGGGCGCTGGTGACTGGCCGTTCGTCGACCAGTTGGTTGACGATCGACACCGCCGCGCAACCGCCTGCACACCAGGCCATTTCTGGGGCGTAATGCCAAGGGCGCATGGTGTCACGAACGAGTTTGGACTGGCTGCTGGGCCGGACGCGCTGCGCGCTCGATCAGCGGGTACGACGCCGCCGACGTTCCTGACCCGCTCCGGCCGATCATTCGGGTGCCTCCGCGTGGTCTCGACCACGCGCGGAGGCTCTTCAGAGGCCGGCGGACAGGTCGAGACCTCTCCATTTGTATGAAAAAATTCAAATCTTTCGATCGCGACCTTTCTCCCGGCTGAAAAGATCCCCCGCGGTCGATCGCGACCTCGCCGCGGCCTCGCAACGAGCGCCGGCGCTGGTCGCGACCTCCGCGGCACCTCCTCTTCAGCCGCCCGGATTGGTCTCCCACCGTCGCAAACCGGCGGGCCGCTTGACGGGCTCGGCCGCGTCGCCGTCTCCTGGCCGGACACGCCGTACCCCGGTCAAGGAGGTCGATTGCGATGTTGAAGCACCTGATGATTGAAGAGATGGTCGCGCTCGTGTCCCCGTGGGTCGAGAACGCGCAACGGAAGCGGCTGTTCCTCTCGATCCCCGAGATCGCCGGCCTGCACCCCAAGGTGGTCGCGGCCCACGAAGCCGTGCTCGCGGTGCGCCCGAGCAAGGCGGGGCCGTCGGGCCAGATGAGCGCCTTGAACGACGAGCTCGCGCGGGTCGATGAGCGCCACGATCACCTCGCCAGGGCCGTGTGCTGGGGTATCGACGCGCACCGCGAGCATTGCCTCGGGGAGGATCCTCCGGAGAGGGAGCGCGCCGCGACCTGCGATCTGGTGCAGGCGAAGCTGTTTCCGGGCGGGCTCAACATCATCAAGGCGTCGCCGACCGCGGAGGCGGGCAACACCGCGCGGATCGCCCGCCTCCTCGACGAGGAGCCGCCGATCGGCGAGTTCCTGAAGGGGATCCCGGCGCCCGGGAAGACGACGCTGCTCCACACGACGCAGCGCTGGATCAAGGCGGGCAAGGAGCTCGAGGCGATCGAGCACCGGCGCGACGAGCTCGCCGCGAAGGAGAAGACGGCGCCGGTGACCAAGGCGACGGTCGCCGCCGCGCGCAGCCAGTGGTTCCGGGTCGTGTCCGCGGTGCTCGCCAACCTGGAGCTCTCCGACGCGCCGAACGAGGCGATCGAGACGATCCGCGGGCCCGTGCTGAAGGCCTCGGAGCGGGCCGGCAAGCGGTATGGCGGGGCGGCCGCGGGCGAGGGGGCCCTGGAGGGGCCAGAGGAGCCGCCGGCGGGTGAAGCAGAAGAGGAAGCGGGCGCAGGGGAGGGCCAGCTCGTGAGCTGAGCCGCCCCTGCGCGGCCCGGCGAGATCAACCGCCGGCCCGCTTGCAGCAGAACGTCTGGCCATCTTCGACGGCCCAGATCACCCCCTGGGTCCTCGAGGGCTCCTCCGCGCCCGGGCGGAGGAGGAGGAAGACGAGGATCCCGGCGGCCGCTGCGCCCGCCGCGTCGGCGTCGTCGTTCGGCGCGAGGCTCATGGTTAGCCTCCGATCGTCTGCCCGGGCCGTGGCGCGGTGCCGAAGCCGTCCCAGCCGTTCTGGCCGAGGAACGTGCTGATCGCGTGCTCGCCGGGGTGGCCGACGACGACGTCCTTGTTGTGGTATCCGGCGTTGTTCCAGTTGTCCGACGACACGTCGGTCTGACCGATGCCGTTGATGTTGCCGATCGCCAGCGCCGATCCGAACTTGTCGCCGCTGACGGCGTAGCCGCCGGGCAGGTCGTCGTTCTGGAAGAACTGCCAGAGCCTCAGGCTGCCGTTGGTGCCGTCGTCGGTCATGAACACCGAGATCGCGCCGGCATCGCTGTCCTCGCCGGGCGCACCGACGACCAGCTGCGAGTAGTAGTCGGTGTTCTCGATGTGGCCGATCGCGACCGAGGTGCCGAACCGATCGCCGGCTTCCTGGGCCCCCTGGGTGATCGTCTGCACGACGCCGTAGAACCCCGGCACCGAGCCGCCGAGGATGTAGACCGCGCCCGCGCCGATCGCGCCGTTGGTGCCGTTCGACGCCGGCGCGCCGACGGCGATCTCCAGACGACCGGGATCGAAGAGGTACCCGGAGGCGAGCGAGGCACCGAAGGTGCGGGTCCGCGCCTCCGGGGCGAGGATCGAGTGGCTGTAGGTGAACATCGGCGAGGTCGTGCCCTCGAATATGTCCGGGGTCCGCCCGGTATAGAGGAACACCCCGCCGTTGCCGACGTAGCCGGGCGCGCCGACGACGAGGTCGTCGTTGGTGCCGCTGTCGATGCTGGTGACCGCGACTGCGGTACCGAACTTCGCGGTCGACGTGGTGCTCGGGCAGGGGATGCGGTTGGCGAAGCCGCTGGCGAACGAGACCACGCCGCGGAACAGGTACACCGCGCCGTTGCCGCCGTCGCCAGGCGCGCCGACGATCAGCGTGAGCTCGCCGGTGGGGCCGGCGAGCTTGCCGGCGGCGACCGACCAGCCGAAGCGCTCGTGGGCCGCCTCGACGCCCGCCGGGTGCGAGGTCTGGCGGTAGGTGCGCCAGGGCAGCAGCCCGCGCGCGTCGCCGCGGAGCACCGCGACGCCGCCGCTGTCGGCGACGCCGCCGAAGTCCTTGTGCGGGCTCCCGATGACGAGGTCGTCCTTGCCGTCCTGATCGATGTCCTTGGCGGCAAGGGAGAAGCCGAAAAGCCCGCCCGCCTCGTTCGACCACGATACCGTCGCCGGCGTGATCGCCTTCCACGGCACCAGCCCGGCGCCGGTTCCGCGGTACACCTGCACCGATCCGACGTCCGCGACGCCGGACACGTCGGTCAGCGGCGCGCCGATCGCGGCGTCGCCGTAGCCGTCCTTGTCGAAGTCGCCGATCGCGATCGCGCCGCCGAAGCCGCTGCCCGGCTGGGCGCCGACGCCGGCGACCCGGTAGCGGTCCCACACCATGTTGATGTCGTCGCGCGACATCGCGTCGTGGCCCTTGATGTAGCTGCCGTTCTTGCGGACGATCGTCGCGTTCCAGGTCTCGGCGGTGCCGTTGCCGTCCACGTCCGAGGTGACCTTGCACTCGTTGGGGATCGGGTTCTTGCCGAACTTGCCGGTCTCATAATGCATGATGCTGTCGAAGTCGTAGGGGCCGAGCGGCCGTCCGTCCTCCTTCCACTCGAACTGCGACGTGTCGGTCATGCAGGTCCAGCCGATGTCGACGAACTGGTCGCGGTCGCTGCGCGACTGCTCGTGCCAGAACCCGACGGCGTGCAGGATCTCGTGGACGAACGTCGACTCCGTGACCTCGCTCCCATAGGCGTCGATCGACTGCGAGGGGCCCGGGAACCCGATCGGCGTGCCGGGCGACATCCCGATCGAGTTCGAGCTGCCGGTCCCCGAGGGATGAGCGGTGGAGGGGCTGTCCTCGTCGAACTCGATGCTGGGGGCCAGCCGGCAGCCGTTGTCAACGAAGGTCAGCGGTGTGCGGGCCGACAACGTGGTCATCGCCGCTCGGATGTTCCTGCGGTTCGTCCTCGAGAGATCATCGTTGAGGCAATACCACACCACGCCGTCCGGCCAGAGTCGCGTGGTGTCGAAGTGGTAGTCGCCGAGCACTCTATTGCGGATCTCCTCGACCGGGCCGAGGTCGATATCACCCTCCATGAACGCGTGTCCGTCGAGCACCTCGTAGTGGACGCGGTGGAGCCCGCTGGCGGTCTTGATAACGAAGACGTTGTCGTCGCCGCCTTCGCCGTCGACGGGCACTTTCTCGCCGGCGTCGGGCCCGGCTGCTCCCTCGAGGGCGCCGGCGCAGCCCGCGAGCGCGACCATCGCCGCGCCCGCGAGCTGGGACGACACCCGTGCGATAAGTTTCGCAACATCGTCGTAAAGCAGAGCCGTGCGATCGCGGCTCGCCCCCCGCGCGCGGGTTCGACTGCCCACCGCGGAGTGTGTCGAAAGATTCGTCGGACGGTCCACTAGCGTGGAGGTGAGCGTGATATGGTGCATGGAATCCCCACGCGGCGCATTGGGCGCCGTGATTCTTTGCTGTGCTCCAAAGCCGATTGCTGTCGCTCGGGCTCAAAATCTACTTGGTTATCGGGTGCGAAGCCGTCAAGCGGCGCAAAGGCGACCCTCCCCGAGGGGCGGATGGTGGATGTGCGGAAAACTCCGAAATGCCATCGCCCCTGGATCGTTCTTGCAGTGTGCAAACGGATCTCGCTTGCTGCCCCCCGCCTCCGCTCCCACTACCGCTCTCCGCTCAAATACTTCTCCAGCGCGAGCTCGCAGAGCCCGAGCTCCCCCTCGATGGCAGGGCGCGGTTCCGCGGCGAAGGCCGCTCGATACGCCGCCTCCACCTCGCGCCATCGCCCGGCGCCGCGCGCGGCGCGTGCACGCCGGAGCGCGTCCGCCGCCGGATCAGGCGCCGCAGAACGCGGCGCAACGACGGGCTGCGCGGATGCCGCAGACACCGTGACGAGGAGGAGTGAGACCAAGGGAAAAGGCAGGAACTGCCTTGGAACCATGCCGCGCGAGCCTAGGCACGCGGATGTCAGCGGAGCGACACGCCACGAATGGACGGGGAATGGTTCTTCTTGCGTGCCAAGAGCGATTTGGAAGCAAAAACGGACCACTGTACGTAAGGCTGCGTGGCTGGATCATCACCGGCCGGCTTGTAGCAGCGCGCGTAGCCCCTTCACGCGGGTTGCGTTGCCGTGCCTGGCGCGCCTCGGAGCTCGCGGCGCTCACGGCGCCGCGGCGCGGCCGAGGGAGCGGCCGTCGCCGTCGGCGTCGATCCAGAGCGGCGCCGTCATCGCGAACGGCAGGATCTCGCCCGGATCTCCGGTGAGCACCGGCTCGAGCGGCCGCCGCCCCCGGACGATCGCCACGACGAAGGTGTCCTCGGTCACGGAGATCGCGCCGCGCGCGCCCTGCCCGGGCCGGCCGCCGCCGACCGCCCCTCCAGCGCGCGCGCCCGACTGCGCCGGCCCTCGCCCGCCGCCACCCCCGAGGACGACCGGGATCTCGACCTCGTCGACGACCGCGCCCGCGGGGGTGGTGCGCGCGCCCTCCAGCGGGATCGGCGCGCCGCTCGCGACGCCGCCGACCAGCACGTGCAGCTCGCGCGCGTCGACCCACGGGGCGCGCTCGACGCGGATCGAGAGCGACAGCCGCCGGCCGCGCGACCCGCGCCGCGCCGAGGCGACGCCGCCCTGGCGCGTGTCGCCGAGGCGCATCGTCACGAACGGCCCGTTCGTGATCACGACGTCGCGCCGGCGCCGCAGGCCCGCGACGAGGTCGGCCACGTCGAGCCGGCCCGGATCGTCGCCGGCCACGGCGACGTACGTCCGCGGATAACCCGCCTCCGCGCCGTGCAGCCCGTGCGTGTCGCTGGCGGCCGTCGGCGTGACCGGACGGGACGCGCGGAGCAGCGCCCAGAGCTCCTCGAGCGCGCGGTCCCGCGCGGCCGCCTCGCGCCCGGTCCAGACCTCGAGGGCATCGGCGCCGGCGCCGTCCCCGACGATCTGCGCGAGCTGGCTCGCCCCCTCCTCGGGCGCGCCCTGCGGCGCTCCGGCGCCGTGCAGCGGTGAGCCGCCGCCGTGGCGCCGGCTCACCTGGACGACGCGCTCGCCGGGCAGCGCGCGCACCTCGCGGAGGATCTCGCCTGCGGTCGCGTCGACCCACCGCAGCGCGCCCTCGCGAGGCGCGGCCGCCTCGCCGCCGAGCGGGAACACGCTGAGGCTCCCGAGCCCGGCGCCGCTCCGGCCGCTCGTGAGCTCCACGCCAGGGAGCATGCGCAGCTGCGCCTCGAGCCGCAGGGCGGCGACGTCCGGCTGGAGATCGGAGGCGAGGTTATGCTCGCTCGCCACCGCGCACTCCACGCCCTCCGCCGCGCTCCAGGCGAGCCGCACGGCCGAGGGGACGCCCGCGTCGGCGCTCCGCGCGGTGTGCTGCCGGAGATCGCAGGCGATGTAGCCCGACGTGTCGACCACCCGCTGCAGCGTGAGCTCGAGCGGCGACCGGCCGCCGTCGGCGATGTCGACCGTCGCCTCGGCGAGCGCGTACTCGGGCCCGCGCGAGGCGACGACCCGGACGCGCCCAGGGGGCAGGGGGACATGGAGCTCGCCGGCGAGCGCGAGCCGGGGCGGCGAGACGGGCTTGCCGGTTGCGGCGTCGAAGAGGCTGACCTTCACCGGCGTGAGCGGGCCGAGGAGCTCCTGGTCCGCGACGGGCGCCGGGGCGCCGCGCTCCTCGACCCGCAGGTCGAGCTGGCCCGCGCCGGAGAGCGCGAGCCGCGCGGGGGCGATCTCGCCGGCGCGGATCCGGACCCGCGCGCTCCCCAGCGCGCGGCGGCCGCTCCCTTCGAAGCCGACGAGGTAGACGCCGGGCGGCGCCTCCGCGGCGAGCGGCTCGCGCTCGCCGGTCCGCAGCCACAGCTCGAGCGCGCCGGCGGCCGGCGCGGCGCCCTCCTCGGCGATCGGCGTGAGCGTGGCCTTGCCGGCCATGGGCGGAAGCGGCGCGCCGCGGGCGTCCACGAGCTGGAGCGCGACGCCGCCGGGCGCTCCCCCCGCAAGGAAGAAGAGCTCCGTCGCGACGGCGAGCGGATCCCCGCGCGGCGCGACCGCGAGGAGCCGCTGGTACGCGACGCTCCCCCCGGGCGGCAGCGCGGCCTGCCGAGCGAACGTCGCGTCGCTGAAGCCCGCGCCGCTCCGCGCGCGGATCGCCGCGTCGCCCACCGGGACGAGCGCATACGCGACGCCGGCCCCGACGCCGGCCAGGTACGGCGCCTCGCGCTCGCCGCCGAGCCCCGGCGCCGCGCCGGGCGCGGCATGCTCCCCCGCGCCGGGCGCGACGGGCTCCGCCGCGCCCCAGTGGACGACGTCGCCGAGGTCGAGCGCCTCGACCGGGCGGTCGCCGTCGTTCTTGAGGACCGTCGCGATCACGACCGCCCGGCTGCCCGGCGCGAGCGTGTAGCGGGTGGCGACGGAGAGCGCGCCGCCGGCGACCTCGCGCCCGCGCACCTCGCCGCGCGCCTCGATCCAGGCCGCGCCGTCAGCGTCGGCGCCCGTCGCGATGTCGCGGTAGATCACCTGCCGCGCCGGCGCGCCGAGCCGCGGGACGATCTGCCCGAGCTCGTCGCGCCGCGCCCGCGCGTCCGCGGCGTCGATGAGGTGGCCGCCGCTCTCGGCGAGGCCCGTCCCCGCGCCCAGCTGATCGACGACCACCGCGACCTCGTCATTCTCGAGCACGTAGTCGCCGGGCCGCCCCGCCGCGAGCGCCCCCGACAGCGCGTCCGCGGGCCCCGCGATCCGCCGGACGCGCGCCGGCCGCGCCGTGACCGCGTCGCCCGGACAGAGCTCTCCCTGCTCCCCGCCGCCGTGCCCCCACCGGCAGAGCATGCCGAGGCGCCCCGCCGCGCCCGCGGACACGACGACGCTGCCGCCCTGCACGGGCGGCGCGCACGTCGCGGAGGCGAGCGCCAGCGCGGCCAGCCCCGCGGGGCCCAGGGAACGGCGCGCGCCGCGCCATGCGCGCGCGGGGAGGGCGGGGGGGCGGAGGGGCCTCTCGATCGAGTCGATCATCGGTGCTGTTCCGATGCGCGGCCGCGGCGCCGCTTGGGTCAGGATCGCTCGGTGGCGAGGACGACGAGGGAGGCGATCCCCAGGCACACGCCGAGCGCGCGGCGGGCGGTGAACGCCTCGCCGAAGAGCAGCGGCGCGAAGAGCGCGGCGAGCGCGACGCCGCCGGCGAACACCATCGGCCCGGTCGCGGACACCGGACCGCCCAGCCGGAGCGCGGTGAAGACGAGCGTGGTCACCCCGCTGATGAACAGGCCGGAGGCGCACGCCCAGATCACCCCCTGCGCCGTCGAAGGCGCCTCCGCGCCCGGGCGGAGGACGATGTAGACGAGGATCCCGGCGGCCGCGGTCGCCTCGATGCACAGCGCGCCGAGGGCGTCGCCGATGCGGCCCGCCGCCGCGCGCAGCATCAGGTAGTGGCCGGCCATGCAGAGCGCGGCGAGGAGGGCGGGGACGTACCAGACGGACATGCCGGGCACGCTAGCAGGGGCCGGACCGCGGCGGACCGCCGGCTACTCGTCGTCCACCATCTCCGGGTAGTCGCCGGGCGCGAGGTTGTCGAACCGGGTGCACGACGAGGTGAACCGCGTGAGCACCTTGCCCGTCGGGCCGTTACGCTGCTTCGCGACGATGAGCTCCGCGATGCCTTTGTGGTTGGTGGTCTCCGGGTTGTAGTACTCGTCGCGGTAGATGAAGATGATGTTGTCGGCGTCCTGCTCGATGGCGCCCGACTCGCGGAGGTCCGACAGCTGAGGGCGCTTGTCCTTGGTGGTCCGGGTCTCGACCGCGCGGTTCAGCTGGGAGAGCGCGATGACCGCCACCTTGAGCTCCTTCGCGAGCTGCTTGAGCCCGCGGGAGATCTCGCTGATCTCCTGCTCGCGGCTGCTCACGCCGTCCCGCCCCTTCATGAGCTGCAGGTAGTCGATGACGACGAGCCCGACGCGCCGCCCCGAGCTGCCCTCGCTCGGCGGCCGGTCGTACTCGGCCTGGATGCGCCGCACCTTGGCGCGCAGCTCGAGCAGGGTGATCGCGGGCGTGTCGTCGATCCAGATGGGCAAGGTCGACAGGAAGGACGCGGCCTCGGTCAGGCGGCGCCAGTCGTCGGGCTGCAGGAAGCCCTGGCGGAGCTTGCCGACGTCGACGCGGCCCTCGCTGCAGACCATACGTGTCGCGAGCTGCTCGCGCGGCATCTCGAGCGAGAAGACGGCAGCGCCGAAGCCGGGATCGTGCCGCTCGATGCCGTGCCCCGCGTGGTCGGGGCCGGGCGAGCTCACCGCGCGCGGCGACGCCACGTTCACGGCGAGGTTGAGGACGAACGACGTCTTGCCCATGCCGGGGCGCGCGGCGACGATCGAGAGGTCGCCGTCGTGCAGGCCGGCCGTCTTGGCGTCGAGCTTCTCGAACCCGGTCGAGATGCCCGTGATGCGATCGCCGCGCTCCGCGGCCGCGGTGATCTGCTCGAACGCGGCCTTGAGCACCTGGGCGATCGGCTGCGTCGACGTCCCCTGGGGCGTGCGCGCGAGCTGGTAGACCGCCTGCTCGGCGCCGTCGATGAACTCCTGCACCACGCCGACGTCGCCGTACCCCTCGGCCGCGACGCGCTGGCACGTGGCGATGAGCTGGCGCACGCGCCACTTCTCGTAGACGACCCGCGCGTGCGCGGCGACGTGCGCGACCGCCGGCGTCGCGTCCGCGAGCTGGGCGAGGTACGCCGCGCCGCCCACCTGGGCGAGGCGCTCCCGGTCGCGCAGCCAGGAGGCGACCGAGACGATGTCGATCGGCGTCCCGGCGGCCGCGAGCTCCTGCGCGCCCTCGTAGATGCGGCTGTTCGCCTCGCTGTAGAAATGCTCCGCCTTCAGGATCTCGAGCACCCGATCGAGCGCGTCGCGGTGCAGCAGGATGGCCGACAGCACCGCGGCCTCGGCGTCGAGGTCGTGCGGCGGTACGCGTCCGGCGACGATGGGAGGCTCGATCCTCTGAGGCCGCTGGCCGCGGCGCTCCATCATTCTCATCATCCGTGCATCTCCTCCCCACCGATTCCCCCCATCCCGCCCCGAGCTTTTCCACAGGTGCCGAAATGGGCGACGCCCCGAAGGCGCAACGGTCCTTCGGGGCGTCGGGTGCAGGGTCGATTTCCGTCTATCAGAACATGGGCGGCGCTGAGAAGGGTTTCTGTTTGCATTGCAGCGAGCGTTCGTGCGGTGGGCATCTCAATGCAGGTTCCACGTTCGAGGGGCGCTCCGCCGCGCCGCGCTGCGGGGGTGCGGCGCGGCGAGGCGCCGCCGGCGGCGGCGAGGTATGGAAATTGAGCAACCCCGGTCTCATCGCCATTTCCTTTCCCGCTTGACTCAGCTGCGATGACGCTTCGCGCCCGGGCATGCGCCGTCGCGGGGAGCCGCCATTGTGGATCACAAAACGCGTCAAACAAGGATTGAACCCACCGAGGTGATCTGCGTGGGTGAAGCGCTGTGGGACCTGTACGCGCCGGAGGGCATTCCGCTCGAACGGGCAAAATTGCTGCGGCGCGTACCGGGGGGTGGCGCGGTGAACACCGCGATGGCGCTTGCCCGGCTGGGTGTCCCTGCGGGGGTGTGCGCGGCGCTGGGCGACGACGCCCTGGGGCGAGGGCTCAAGGACGAGGTCGCCGCGGCCGGCGTCGATGTGGGGCGGCTCGCGCTGGGCGCGGCGCGCACCGGCCTCATGCTCGTGGCGGTCGCGCGCGGCGAGGCGCGCTTCGCCGGCTACAGGCAAGGCGAGCTCGAGGCGCGCGCGCTCGCCGCGGCGCTGCCCGCGCGATGGCAGACCCGGGTCGTGCACTTCACCGGGATCGCGCCGGTGCGCGGGGCGATCGGCGCGATCGCGCGGGCGGCCGCGGGCGCGCGCCGCGAAGGGTGCGCCGTCTCGATCGACATCAACGCGCGCCCGCGGATGTGGCCGCGCGGGGGGCGGTCCGGGGCGCCTCCGGGCGCGGGCGCGGGCGCGGCGGCCGGCGTGGGCGCCGGCGCAGCGGCGGGTGCCGGCGCAGGCGCGGGCGTGCGCGGCTGCTTCCGGCTGTTCGCGCAGGCGGATCTCGTGAAGTGCAGCGCCGGCGACCTCGAGGTGCTGGGGACGACGGCGCGCGCGCTCCGCGAGCGGCTGCGGCCCGAGGCGACGCTGGTCGTCACCGACGGGGCGCGGGCGACGCTCGTGCTCGGCCCCGAGGGAGAGCGCGCGGTCGCGCCGCGCCCGGTCCGGCCGCTCGATCCGACGGGCGCGGGCGACGCGTTCTGCGCGGGGATGCTGGCGAGCCTCGTCTGGGAGGAGCGCGCGCGGTGGACCGACCGCGCGCTCATGCTGCGCGCGGTGGCGCGGGGGCACGACGTCGCGCGGGCGTGGGTGAGG
Organism: Sorangium sp. So ce134; assembly: GCA_051525975.1. Classification (GTDB taxonomy): domain Bacteria; phylum Myxococcota_A; class Polyangia; order Polyangiales; family Polyangiaceae; genus Sorangium. Next base: position 12,128,897 of record CP150314.1, on the reverse strand, counting down.
CGGAAGCGCGGGTGAGGTGGAAGCGCGGCTGCGCCGCGCGTCGCGGGTGAGGTGGAAGCGCGGCTCGCCGCGCGTTGCGGACGAGGTGGAAGCGCGGCGAGCCGCGCGTCGCGGGTGAGGTGGAAGCGCGGCGAGCCGCGCTTCCGGGGCGCTACTTGGCGGCGACCGTGACCTCGACCGACGCCGTGATCGACGGGGCGAGGCGGATCGTGACGGTGTGGGCGCCGAGCGTCTTGATCGCGTCGGTCTCGATGCGGCGCCGGTCGACGCTGAAGCCCTGCGCGGCGAGCGCCTCTTCGATGTCGCGCGCCGTGACCGAGCCGTACAGCTTGTCGCCCTCGCCCACCGGGCGGCTGATGGTCAGCTTCACCTGGTTGAGCTTGCCCGCGAGCTGCTCCGCCTCGGAGCGCGTCTTGGCGGCGCGCGACTCGGCGACCCGCTTCTCGTGCTCGATCCGGGACACGTTCTCGGCGGTGGCGCCCACCGCGAGGCCGCGCGGGATGAGGTAGTTGCGCGCGAAGCCGGGGCGAACCTTCACGAGCTCGCCGCTCTTGCCGACGTTGTGGAGGTCCTCCGTGAGGACCACATGGATGTGGGTTGCCATGATCGACCTCCTACGCCGTCACGGTGAACGGCAAGAGCGCGATGTTGCGCGCGCGCTTGATCGAGAGGGTCACCTTGCGCTGGTGGCGCGCGCAGTTGCCGCTGATGCGGCGCGGGACGACCTTGCCGCGCTCCGAGATGAAGTACTTGAGCGCCTGCGGGTCCTTGTAGTCGATGACCAGCGCCTTGTCCGCGCAGTAGCGGCAGACGCGCTTCCGGCCCGTGCGGCGGCGCCCCGGGGCGTCCGCGTTCAGGTCGGGCGTGCGCCCGAAGTCGCGATCGTCGTAGTCAGCGCCGCCGTTGCGGCCCATGTCGTTGTTGCGGCCGTTCATCGCTCAGCTCTCCTCCTCGTCGGCGGCGCCTTCCGCCTCGCCCTCTTCACCGTCGTCGAGGTCGCCCGCCGGGGCCGCCTCGGAGCTCCGGTCGACGCGGCGCTCCGGCTCGATGAGGCCGAGCTGCCGCTCGCGCGAATCGTCGCGGTCGTCCTCGAGCGGCGCGAGCTCGAGGCGCTCGAACTTCACGTCCTCGTCGGCGACCGTGAGGCCCTGGACCTCGACGTCGTTGCGCACGAGCACCGTCTGGTACTTCAGCACGCCGTCGGCGAGGCGCAGGTTGCGCTCGACCTCGGAGACGACCTTCCCGCCCCCGAGGTACTTCAGGTACACGTACACGCCGCGGCGGTGCTTGGCGATGTCGTACGCGAGGCGGCGGCGCCCCCACGTCTCGACCTTGGTCAGACGACCGGCCTCGCGGGTCACGACCTCGGCGAGGCGCGACCCGATCCGCTCGGCGCCGTCGGCGTCGATGTCGGGTCGCAGGATGTAGATGGTCTCGTACTCTCTGGCGCGCCCGGGCGCCGTTACCTGTCGGCTCATTCTTCGATCTTCCCTCTCGGCCTGTGGCCCCGGGGCGACGCCCCGGAGCGAGGAAAGGAGCAGCCTGCCGAGCGTCGCGAGCGCGGGCTCGACAGCCTGTCTCCGTCGAGGATCAGGGCTTCTGCGTCGGGGGGAGGGGACCCCTCTCCCCCTTCGCGGCAGGGGCCGGATCTGCCGACCCGTCCCCTTCGCCCTTCTGCCTCTTGCCCGGCTTGGGCCGGGTGTTTCGAACGTTCATCGCGGCGTCGAAGCCGCGGGCGGCGACTTCTAGCACACTTTGGACAGCTTGCTTCAAGCAGTCGGGCAGGCCCGCGCGCTCGACCGCGTCGAACCCCGACAGCACGTAGCCCGCGACCTCGCCCCGGTAGCCCGGCGGCGGCCGCCCGATCCCGAGGCGGACGCGCCCGAAGTTGCCCGTCCCGCAGTGCGCGATGATCGAGCGCAGCCCGTTGTGTCCCGCGTGCCCGCCGCCGACCTTCAGGCGAACCGTGCCGAAGGGCAGGTCGAGCTCGTCGTGCAGCACGATCAGCGAGGACGGCGCGACCTTGAAGAAGGCCATCGCCGGCTGAACGCTGCGGCCCGACTCGTTCATGTACGTCATCGGCTTGAGCAGGATCGCCGGCTGCCCGGCGATCTCCGCCTTCGCGTGCACGCCCGAGAACTTCTCGCGGAACGGATCGGCCCGGACCTCGTCGGCCAGCGCATCGACGGCCATGAAGCCGACGTTGTGCCGGTGAGCGGCGTACTCCTTGCCCGGATTTCCCAGGCCGACCACGAGCAGCATGGCGAGCGGGTTCTGCTGGATCCCTGGAATCCGTGAGATGGGGGCGGGCTGCGGCGCGCAGGGGCGCGGCGCAGGGCGGGGCGGGCCGCGCGCGCCTCGGGGTGCCGAGGCGAGGGGCGGCCCGCGCCCGGTCCGGGGCTACTTCTTGTCCTTCTTGTCGCCCGCGGGGGCAGCGCCGCCCTTCGCGGGGGCAGCCGCGCCGCCGGCGGGCGCAGCGGCCGCGGCCGGCGCGCCGGCAGCGGGCTTCGCCGCCTCTTCCTCGGCGCCGGCCTTCTCGGGCGCGTTGATGACCGCGATCGTCTGGTCGTCCGCGAGCAGCGCCTTCACGCCCTCGGGCAGCTTCAGCCCGCTCGCCTTGTACGACTCGCCCATGTCGAGCTCGGTCACGTCGATCTCGATGACCGACGGGATCTTCTCGGGCAGGCAGCGCACCGGGATGGTGCGGAAGATCTGCTGGAGCACGCCGCCGGTGACCACGCCCTTCGGCTTGCCCACGCAGCGGAAGGGGATCTGCACGTCGACGGGCTGATCGAGCTTCACCTGGATGAAGTCGGCGTGGACGAGCTCCCGAGAGATCGGGTGATAGTCGTAGTCGCGCACCATGACGGTGAGCGTCTGGCCGTTCTCGATGGCGAGCTCGACCACGGAGTTCTTGCCGTGGTCGGAGCCGAGCACCTGAAGGAGCGCCTTCGGCGAGACGGCGACCGACAGCGGCGCGAGCTCGCGCCCGTAGGCGATGGCGGGAATCTGTCCGGCGCGGCGCAGGCGGCTCGACGCGCTCTTGCCGCTCTCCTCGCGCTTCGTGGCGTTGAGCTTGATGATCTCCATGACGACGGCTCCAGAAGTGACCCGGAGGCCCGCGGTGCGCGGTCCACTCCGGCGTAGGGTGCGGCGCTATAGCAGAACGTAGAAGGGAAAGTCGAGCCTTCGTCGCCGGGCAGCGGCGTTTTGTGGCGGAAGCGCGGGGCGACCTGCGTCGCCGGCGCGCTTCCCGCCGGTCAGACGAAGAGCGAGCTCACCGAGTCCGAGTGATGGATGCGGCGGATCGCCTCGGCGAGCAGCCGCGCCACCGAGACGACCTTGAACTTACCGGAGGCCCTCGCCTCGTCCGAGAGCGGGATCGAGTTCGTCACCACGACCTCGGTGAGGGGGGAGTCCTTGATGCGCTCGACCGCCGGCCCGGACAGGACCGGGTGCGTGGCGCAGGCGGCGACGCTCTTGGCGCCCTGCTTCATGAGGGCGTTGGCGGCGTTCACCAGGGTGCCGGCGGTGTCGATGAGGTCGTCGAGGATGAGGCAGTGCTTGCCCGCCACCTCGCCGATGATGTTCATGACCTCGCTCTCGTTCGCGCGCTCGCGGCGCTTGTCGATGATCGCCAGCGTGCCCTGGAGGCGCTTCGAGTAGGCGCGGGCCCGCTCCACGCCGCCGGCGTCGGGCGAGACGATGACCACGTCCCTGCCGTAGTGCTCGCGGAGGTGATGCTCGAGCAGCGCCGGCATCGCGAACAGGTGGTCGAACGGGATGTTGAAGAAGCCCTGGATCTGTCCGGCGTGCAGATCGAGCGCGACGATCCGGTTCACCCCGGCGGCGACGATGAGGTCGGCGACCAGCTTCGACGTGATCGGCGTCCGCGGCGCGACCTTCCGGTCCTGCCGGGCGTAGCCGTAGTAGGGGATGACCGCCGTTATCGAGCCGGCCGAGGCGCGGCGGAGCGCGTCGACCATGATCAGGAGCTCCATCACGCTGTCGTTCACCGGCGAGCAGGTGGGCTGCACGACGTAGGTGTCGACGCCTCGGACGTTCTCCTGGATGACACAGAACGTCTCCCCGTCGGAGAAGCGCGACACGCGCGACTTCCCCATGGGTTGCTCGAGGACCTGACAGATTTCCTGGGTAAGCGCGAAATTGGCGTTGCCGGAGAAGATACTGACTCTCTTGAACACGGCGCGCCTCCAGCCCGTTTAGGGGAGCGCGGCTCTATCAGCCGGGCATGGGCACGTCAAGCGGCTCTGTACATCGGACGTCTGGCTGCACACGTGTATCGTGCCGAGCGACTCCCCTGGCCCTGGCTTGCCCACCGGCTTTTCGTTCGGCGCGGCTTCGGGTTAGGTAGCGGCTGTGGAGTATTTTGCTGCCGCCGCAGGCGGGCAGGGCGGGGGCGCCGCGGTCGGGCCGCGGGGCAGCCTCGTCATCATCGGCAACTTCGACGGCGTCCACCGGGGGCACCAGGCGCTGCTCGCCGACGCGGCGCTCGACGCGGAGCGGCGGGGGCTCGATCCGGTGGCGCTCACGTTCGCGCCGCATCCGGCGAGCGTCCTTGGCCGCACCCCGCCGCCGACGCTGACGGCGCTGCCGCGCAAGATCGAGCTCATCCGCCGCGTACAGCCGGCGATCCGGGTGGACGTGGTGACGTTCGATCGCGCGTTCGCGGCGCAGACGCCGGAGGAGTTCGTGCGGCGCGTGCTGCTCGATCGGCTCGCCGCGCGCGTCGTCCTGGTCGGCGCGAACTTCCGGTTCGGCCACGGGCGCGCCGGGGACTTCACGACGCTCGGGCGCCTCGGCGAGGATCTCGGCTTCGAGACGCGGTCGCACCCGCTCGTGGGCGACGCCGAGGGGGCGTGGTCGAGCACCCGGGTCCGCGCGGCGATCGCGCGCGGGGATCTCGAGTCGGCCGAGCAGATGCTGTCGCGCCCGCACATGCTGTCCGGCGTCGTGGCGCAGGGGGCCAAGCGGGGCCGGACGATCGGCTTCCCCACCTGCAACCTCGACGAGATCGAGGAGGCGCTCCCGCCGTTCGGCGTCTACGCGACGCTCGTCGATCGGGTGACGCCGTCGGGCCGCGCGATCGCGCTCGCCCGCGGCGTGGCGAACCTCGGCGTCCGGCCGACGGTCGAGCCGTCGAGGCAGGCGCGGCCGAACCTCGAGGTGCACCTCTTCGACGTCGACGAGGATCTCTACGGCGCGGCGCTGCGGGTGCACCTCGTCGCCCGGCTGCGCGAGGAGCGGCGGTTCTCGGGCCTGCCGGAGCTCAAGGCGCAGATCGCGCGCGACGCCGAGGCCGCGCGCGCGCGGCTCGCGCCGCTCGCCGCGGATCCGGCGGCGGAGGGCGCGTTTCGCTGAGCGGCTGGGCGACGGTGAGCGCGCGTCGGATGTGGTAGCGTCGACGCGATGGAGCGCCGGGAGCTCGACGGGCTGACGCGGGAGGAGCTGATAGCGCGCGCCGAGGGCCTCGGGGTGCCGCGGCCGCGCGTGCTCACGAAGGCCGAGCTCGTCGACGAGATCCTGGCGCGCACCGCGCAGGGGGAGCCGGAGCGGGCCCGGCTGCGCGGCTTCCTCGGGCGGGCGCGCGATCTGCTCTCGCGCGTGGTCGAGCGCGGCCTGCACATGCCGGAGACCGCGCGCGCGCTGCGCGGCGAGGACCCGCCGGAGCAGTGGCCGCCGCCCCCGCCGCCGCCGCGGGCCACCACGACGCTCGCCGAGATCTACGCGTCCCAGGGGCACACGGACCGGGCGATCGCCGTTCTCGACGAGATCCTCGAGCGCGACCCGCAACACGAGGACGCGCGGCGGCTCCGGGAGCGGCTGATCGAGAAGGCGCAGCGCGCGCAGGGCGAGGGCGCCGAAGGGCAGGGCGCGGCGGAGGCGGAGGACGCGGAGGCGGAGGACGCTGGCGCAGACACGGAGGCGGCCAAGGAGGCCGGCGCCGAAGCCGTGGATGCGAAGGAAGCTGGCGAGGAGGCCGCGAAGGAAGCTGACGCGGAGGCCGCGAAGGAAGCTGACGCGGAGGCCGCGAAGGAAGCTGACGCGGAGGCCGCGAAGGAAGCTGGCGCGGAGGCCGCGAAGGAAGCTGACGCGGAGGACGCCCGAGCGAGCGAGCAACTCGAGGCCCGCATCGCGGGCGAGCAGGATCGGCAGCCCGAGCCCGTCTCCGTCGCTTCCGACCGCCCGCCGGCGCAGCCGCCGCGAGACACCTCCCCTGCGGACGCTCCGGCGCCGGCGTCCATCGCGCAGGGCGCCGCCGCGGCCTCGGCGCCGGGCCTCGCTGCGGCATTGCAGGACGAGCGCGCCGAGCTGCCGGCGCGGTACGACCTCGACGAGGTCGTCGGCCTCGCGGTCGATCCGGAGACGCTCTACGTCTACTGGGAAGTGCGCCCCCGGACGCTCGCGCGGGCGCGCGCGCGCCGCCCCGAAGGACAGCTCGTGATCCGCGTGGTCGCTGTGCTCCCGAGCTGGGAAAGGCCGGTGGTCGAGCAGCGCGATCTCGCCGTGGACGCGCTCTTCGGCGACATGTTCGTGCGCGACATCCCGGCCGGCGCGCACCTCCGGATGTGCACGGGCTGGCTCGACGGCGACGTGTTCGAGCCCTTCGCGGTGGGCCTCGAGGTCGCTGCGCCGCGCGCGTTGCCGGTCGTCACAAGGCCGCCCGCGACGGAGCCCGACGCCTCCGCGCAGGCGGCGCTGCTGGACGAGGTCCCGGCGGACAGCGCCGCCGGACCGACGAGCGACGCGCTGCCTCACCCCGGAGGCGTCGCTGGCGTCGCGCCGTCCGCGGCCTCCGGCACGCTCGACGCGGCTGCAGCGTCCCTGCCCACCTCGGGTGCGAGCGGCCACGCCGGGGAGAGCGTCGCGACGGCGCACCCCGCGAGCGCGGACTCCATGACCGCGCCTCCGCCGCCTCCGAGCGCGCCGGCCGCGAGCGGCGACGCGCAACCCGGGGCGACGGGGGCGGCGCCCACCGCCGGCAGCGACGCGGCCACGGAGGCTGCCGCGCCGGCCGCGAGCGGCGACGCCGCTGCGGAGGCTGCCGTGCCCGCCGCGGTCCCCGAGGTGGCCACGGAAGCCGCCGCGCCGGCCGCGAGCCGCGATGCCGCTCCCGGAGCGACCGCGTCAGCCCCGCTCGGCGGCCCCGCTGGCGAAGCGCTCTCGCCCGGCCTCGGCGCAGCGATCGCCGCAGGACCGTCGCTCGCCTCGCCGAGCGAGGGGCCGCCCCGCTTCCCCTCGGGAACGGCGCCGACCCCGGAGGCGCTCGCGCAAGCGGTCGCGGCGACCCGCGACGCGCCGAGCGAGGGGCCGCCCCGCTTCCCCTCGGGGACGGTGCCGACGCCGCAGGCGCTCGCGCAGGCGGTCGCGGCGACCCGCGGCGGGTCGAGCGACCTGCTCCGGGGAGGCGGCGGGAGCGCCGGGCCTGGGCCCGTCGGCCATCCCCACGCCAGCGAGGCGCTCCGGCGCGCCGGCGCCGAGCGGCCGCGTTCCCTCGGCGGCGCGAGCGAGCTGCCCGCCGGCGCCGAGCGGCCGCGTTCCCCCGGCGGCGGAACCGAGCTGTGGCGGAGCTTCGCCGCCCCGGCGCGCCCGTCCCCGGGGAGCCGCTGAGCGCGCCGGACGACCCGCTCACGCAACTGGCGGCGCGCGGCGGTCGACCCAGCTCGCGTGCAACCGAACCACCGATCCCTCGCCAGCTCCGTTCTCTTCTCCCTCGGCGCGCTCGCCTGCGCCCTGTCCGCGCCCGAGGCGCGCGCCGAGCTCCCCTTCGACGATGAGCCCACCGCGCTCGACCCGCGCGTGGACCGCCTCGACACCGCGCCCCACGAGCTCTGGGCCGCGTCCCCCGGACGCGCGCAGCCGCTCTGGATCTCGCTCCAGCTCGGGCTCGCCCGGCTCGACGGCGGCGAGCGCTCCCTCAGCGGCATGCTGCTCGCGAGCATCCCCCTCGAGCGGCTCTCCGCTCGCCCCGGCGTGGCCCCTCCCGCTCGCGCCGGCGCGCCCCCTCCTCCCACCGCCGTCGCCGAACCCGAGGCGCCGCGGCTGAAGCCTGCTCCTCCGAGCACGGCCCGCGCGGCGCCGGCGCCCGAGCTCGCGGAGGCGCCTCCCGCGGCGCCGCCCGCCGAGGCCGAGCCGCCGCTCCCGCTGCCGGTCCGGGTCACGCCGGCGATGGCCCGCGCGGTCGTCGAGGCGGCGCTGCGGCAGGCGCGCCTGCTCGATCCCGAGGCGCGCATCGACGCCATCGCGTCGCGCGCCCGGACGTCGTCGCTGCTCCCGGAGCTCCGGCTCCGCGTCTCGCGCCTCGTCGACGAGGCGGAGAACCTGGCCCCCACCGAGTACGATCCGGCGCGGAGGACGGCCTCCGGCGGCACGAGCCTCTGGCTCGAGGCGCGCGCGACCTGGCGGCTCGATCGCGTGGTGTTCGCCGACGAGGAGATCGCCCTGGAGCGCCTCCGCCGCGAGCGCGCCGAGCTGCAGGCGAAGCTCACGGCGCGCGCGCTCGAGCTGCTCTTCGCCTGGCAGCGCGCCGTCGCCCTCTCGGCAGACCCGGGCCGGAGCCCCGAGGAGCACCGCGCCGCCACGCTCGCGGCGATCGAGGCCGAGGCGTCCCTCGACCTGCTCACCGGCGGCTGGATGACGCGCTGGCGCGCCGCGCGCGAGTGAGGCCGCGCGCTACAGGATGGTCTGCGAGAGCGTCACCTTGCGCCGGCCGGTCCCGGTGTCCCCGTCGGCGTCGGTGACGGTCACCTCGACGTCGACGACCTTCCCGAGCAGCTCCTCGATCGTCCGCTCGCCGTCGAGCCGGAACCGCAGCCCGGGGAGCTTGCAGAAGCCGCCCTCGTCCTGGTCCAGGGTGAAGATGACCCGGAGCGGCTCGATCGCGTACCCGAGCTCGGGCACGCGCCCGCTCACCACCGTGGTCGAGCCGGACTGCCGGAGGTTCTTGAGCCGGGCGGCGACGAAGATGTGGTAGCCGCCTTGCGGCCCCGCCTCCACCTGGACCTCGTCGAGATCCTCGAGGGGGAAGTAGTCGGCCTGCCCCTCGCCGACGACGACGACCGGCTCCCCCCCGCCGGACGGCTTGCAGACGTCCGGCACGGCGTCCGTCTTCCACGAGGCGCTGTACGGCTCGAGCCGCCGGGGATCCACGTCGGGGGAGCTGCAGCCGCCGGCCACGCAGGTCTGCGGCGCCGGGCACGTGGGATCCCCGGGCGCGACGACGCACTCCTGCTCGAGGCGCACGCGGAGCAGCAGCGTGCGGCCGCCGATCACCCGCGTCGACGCGGCGCGGGAGAGCACCGGCCGCTCCGCGTCCTCCGCCGCGAACGCCTCCAGGGAGATCTCCACCGCCGTCCCGTCCTCGAGATCGCTGAAGAAGAGCTCCCTCGGGAAGAACAGCTGCCCGCTGTTCTGCGTCAGCACGTCGTCGCGGAGCAGCTCGCCGCCGACGCGCATGATCATGCGCATCCGAGCGAGCTCGACCCCCGCGCGCAGCTCGCTCGTCAGCCCGATCACCACGGTCCCGGTGGTCGGTCCCGGAGCGCCGCTGCAGCCGGCGAGGACCAGGAAGCAGAGCGCGATGGCGGCGAGCAGGGAGGGGCGCATGGGCGCACGGCAGGGCGAGGCGCTACTCGATGCCCTCGAGCGCCGCCAGGAACACGTCCGGGCCCACGAAATCGTTGAAGCGCTTCCGCTCGGCCCCGGTGGAGTCGTAGATCACCACCGTGGGCAGGCCGACGACCTTGTACTTGCCCTTCACCGAGTCGACCTGCGGATCCTCGTCGTCCGTCGCGTCGACCTTCACCGCGACGAAGTGCGCCGCCTTGGCCATGACGCGGGGATCCGAGAAGGTGTCCTTGTCGAGCTGCTTGCAGGCGCCGCACCACTCCGCGGTGAAGTCCACGAGCAGCGGGCGCTTCTCCGCCTTGGCCTTCGAGACGGCCACCGGCTCCTCGTGCAGCCACGTGAGCTGCCGCGGCGCGGCCTCGCCGGCCACCGCCGACGGGACCGGCGAGGCGAGCCTCGGCAGGTCCAGGCTCGCGACGAGCAGGAAGCCGGACGAGACGGTGAGCGCGATCCCGAGCCCCTTGCGGGCCTTCACCCCGACGCCGCCGTCGTCCCACGAGAGGTGCACCGCGCCGAGCGCGAGGCCGACCACGACCAGCCCGGCCATGACGGCCATGAACTGCGGCGTGGGCTGCGCGAGCGACGACAGCGCCGGGAACGTCGTCTTCAGGAAGTAGAGCGCGACGATCAGCATCACGATCCCGAAGAACGACTTCACCCCGAGCATCCACTTGCCCCCCTTCGGCAGCGCGACCGCGAACGCGCCGACCAGCCAGAACGGCAGGCCGAGCCCGATCGAGAAGGTGGCGCCGACGAGCGCCCCGAGGCCGATGCTCTGGGTCTGCCCGATCCAGAGGATGATGCCGGTGAGGACGGGCCCGGTGCACGGCGCCGCGACCAGGCCGCTCACCAGCCCGAGCAGGAACGCGCCGCCGTAGCCGATGCCGCCGACCTGCGAGAGCCGCTGCATCAGCGGCTCGGGCAGCGTCATGTCGAACGCGCCGAACATGGAGAGCGACAGCGCGATGAACACCACCGCGATGCCGACGATGACCCACCGGTTCGAGAGCACGCTGCCGAACAGGCTGCCCGTGAGCGCCGCGACCACGAGCATCGTCGTGAAGAGCACGACGATCCCGAGCACGAAGCTCGTCGAGAGCAGCATCGCCTCGCGCCGGGACTTCGCCTCCCGCGCCCCGAAGATGCTCACCGTGATCGCGATCATCGGGTACACGCAGGGCGTGAGGCACGTGAGCAGGCCGCCCGCGAGCGCGGCGAGCGCCGCGAACACCGGGCCCGCCTGGAGGCCGCGGGTGAACAGGTCCGGCTGATCCGCGGCCAGGGCGAGCGCCGGGGACGCGAGCACCGAGAGCGCGAAGAGCGCCGCGAGCGCGCGCCCGAGCGCCCCGGCCGCGCCGCGCGCGCCACGTCGACGATCCGCCGGGGCGGCGCCGGCGTCTCCCATGAAACGAGTCGAAGCGGTCATCACGGAGGTTCTATAGCAAAGCGATCGGGGTCGTGCGGCGCGCGGCCGTCCGTTCAGGCCGGCGTCAGCGCTTCGGCAGGGACGCCAGCGTCTGGCGCGCGGCCTCGATCTCCCCCCCGAGCGCGATCGCGACCGCCGCCCTCCCCGAGGTGCTCCGCTGTACGAAGGCTTCCAGGTATTTCTTGGCCTCGTCCCAGCGACGGTCGAAATAGGCCATCTGCCCGAGCACGAACCGGCCGTACCCCTGGCCCGCCGGCACCTCCGAGAGCCGGTCGATCAGCGCGCCGAGCCCCTCCACCGTCTTGCCGCTCTCGCACTGCACCACGGCGAGGTGCCCTTGATAGAGCGGCTTGTCCCGCGTGCCCCAGCGCGCCGCGCGCGTGAGCGCGCCGATCGCCTCGTCGTACCGGCGCGCCAGGTGGTACACGCTGCCGAGCGTCCACCAGTGGAACGCCCGCCGGCTCGCCGGCCCCGTGCGCGCCGCCAGCCGCAGGTGCCCCACCGCCCCCTCGATATCCCCGAGCGCCTGCTTCGCCCGCGCCGCGTCCTGGTGGGCGACGTCGCGCAGCACGCCGAGCGCCAGGACCTGATCCGCCACCTCGGCCGCCCGCTCGAAGCGGCGCGTCTCGAAATAGGCGAGGTAGAGCTGGCGCAGCAGCATCGCCTGCGTCGTCCGGTCGAGCGGCCCCCGCAGCGACAGGCCCCGCCGCGCCCAGAGCGCCCGGGAGCGCGGCGTCTCCGCGCCCAGCGCGCGCCGCAGCATCTCCTCCGGCGTCTGCGCCGCCGCCGGCGCGCGCCGCCGCGGCGCGCCGCTGGGCCGCTTCTCTCGTGGAGCGTCGTCTCCGCCGCCCGCAACGACTTTCGCCGTCGACTTCGTGCGGCGCCCCCCAGAGCCCGTACGAACGGATCGAGCGCCGTCCACGCTGTCACCGTGCTCGCTCGCCTTGCGCACAGAAAGCAATCCTAACAGAGCTGCACACGCGTTCCAGCAATACGCGAGCTTTCCATCTTGACTCGGGCTGGGCCGGCCCTGGAGACGGTCCGGGGCCACCAGGCGGCCGGTTTCAGGCCGTCGGCCGTCGGTTTCTGGCCGGAAGCTCGACCTGGTTGCGCCCCACCGGGCGTGGCGCCATCGTCGCGGCCATGCGTCGCCGCCCTGGCTCAACTTCCCTTCAGCGGAGCCGGCATTCCGTCTCCACGGTCGCCGGCTGTCCGGGTCGGGACCGGGTCCTCTGGCTCGCGTCGTGTTTGGCCCTGCTCGGCGGGGCGGCGCTCGCGGCCGGGTGCGGGCACCCGGCGAGCCGCGACGAGTGCGAGGCCATCTTCAAGCGGAGCGCGGAGATCGAGCTCCGGGCCCAGAACATCGTCGATCCGAAGGTGGTCGAGGAGCGCACGGCGGCGGTGCGGGACGCCCGCGGCAAGGAGCTCATCGACCGGTGCGTCGGGCGGCGGATCACGGACGCCGCCATGGCGTGCGTCCGGCAGGCGGCCACCCCGGAGCAGGTCGATCGGTGCCTGGAGTGACGCGCCCCGCGACGCGCGCCGACGTGCTGGCGACGCTGGCGATCGTGCTGCTCGTCGCCGGGGTCGTCGCGGGGCGCGCGGCGCTCCGCCGCCTCTCGCCGCGCCCGTCCGCCGAGGCGTGCGCCGCGCTCCTCGACCGCTATGTCGAGCTCGTGCTGCGCGCGGCCACGCCTGAGCCCGCCGCGACCGAGGTGGCCGAGCGGAAGGCGATGGCGCGGGAGGCCGCCGGCGAGCGCGGCTTCGTCCGCTGCGAGGCCGAGCTCACGCAGGCGGAGGTGGCGTGCGCCCTGCAGGCGGGCAATGCGGACGACCTGGAGCGCTGCCTGCCCTGATCCGACCTGCGCGCTGCTCGGCCGAGCAGCGCGCGGCGCCCGGCCGAGCAGCGCGCGGCGCCCGGCCGAGCAGCGCGCGGCGCGCAGCGAGCGGACGACCGGCTCCGACATGCGCCCCCACCGTGACGGAACGCGGGCATGTTGCGGATCGTTCCTGGCGCGCCGTGCTGTGATAGTCTCGGCCGTGGCGAGCGCTCCCCACTGGCGCGATCTCCTCACCTCCCCAACCTCGGATTGCCTGTCGTGAAAGCCCCGTCGCCTTTGCTCGGCTTCAACAACAACGTCCGGCACAAGGGGCGGTTGTTCCATATACAGACCGAGGACTCGGGCATTCGCCACCCGCACATCATCACGCACCTCTTCGCCGACGGCGGGCGCATCCTCAAGACCACGAAGACGTCGTACGCGGAGCACGTCGGCCAGGCCTCGCTCGCCGAGACGGTGCGCGGCATGATGAAGGAGCAGCACAAGGCGATGTTCATCGCCCTGCGCGACGGCCACTTCGACTACCTCTTCGACGACAGCGCCGCGCCGCCCGTCTCGGCGCCCGCGGCCGCGGCGCCCGCCGCCCCCGAGCCGAGCAAGGCCGCGCGGCCGCCGGCCCCGTCGGCGCCCGAGGTCCCGAGCGCGCCGAAGCCGCCCCCGCCGTCCCGGCCCATCGCGGCGCCCGTCGCGCCGCCCCTCGCGGCCGAGGCGGCCCCGCGACCGAAGCCGGCCCCCGCGCCGACGCCGCCGCCGAGGCCGGCCCCGCCGCCCGCCAGGCCCGCGGCGCCCGTCGCGGCCGCGCCGCCGGCGCGCGCCGCGGCGCCCGAGCCGGCGCCCGCGTCCGCCAGCGCGCGCCCGCGGCTCGAGCTCGATCCGGTCGGGCTCCAGGGGCTCGGCAGCGGGCGCGCGGCCAGCCCGCTCACCGGCAGGGCCGTGCGCCCGGCGGCCCCGGAGATCAAGAAATCCGAGCCGTCCATCGATCTCGACCTCGACGCGCTCGAGCGCGCCGCGGCCGAGGCGCAGACGCCGTTCTTCCAGCAGATCCAGGACCTCCCGCCGCCGCCCGCGTCCGTGATCGGGCGGCGGTCGGAGTCCGCGTCCTCGGGCGCCGGCGTCTACAGCAACGTCCACCCGGAGCAGCCCTCGCCGCCGCCCCCGGCCCCCGTCGCGGTCGAGCACTTCGCGGGCAGCCCCGGCTCCGGCCGCTACGCGGCGTCGCGCCCGGCCAGCATCTTCGGCACCAACCGGCCGGCGGAGGGCGCGTCGATCTTCGGTGAGGATCTCATCAGCGAGAAGTCGCTGGACGAGGTGATCCTCAGCTACCTCGCGGAAGATCTCGACAGCCCCCCGGAGAAGAAATAGCCGGGCTGCCGCCTGGCATGGCGAGCGCGTGGGGCAGGCGCGTGCATCGAGCGGCGGTCACCTCATGAGACCGGATCAAGCCGCAGAGGACGCCGAGGTGAGACGCCGCGGCGGCGCGGCCGTGGCCCGCATCTGGCTGCGGCCGATGTCGTATCTGCTCGGCGTCAGCATGGCGACGCTGGCGATCGTCTACCTGTTCGACATCGCGCAGCACGGGGGCGAGCGCCTCCCGTTCTGGGACGTGCTCCTGCGCATGTCGCCGAGCGACGCCGAGCACATCATGGGCGGCATCGGCGAGGTCATCGCCGCCATCCTCGGCATCGTCATCACGGTCGCCTCCATCATCGTGCAGCTCGCCGCGAACCGGTACACGCCGCGGATCACCGAGATGTTCTTCCGCGACCGGACGAACATGCTCGTGATGGGCTTCTTCGTCGTCAGCGCGGTGTTCTCGCTGTGGGTCAACTTCTCGATCCGCGTCGGCGAGGGCGACCCGGCCGAGCACGCCTTCGTCCCGACGTACGGCGTCCTCGTCACCATGGGGCTGCTCACCGCGAGCCTGCTCATGATGGCGCCCTACTTCGGGTACGTGTTCGACTTCGTCGAGCCCGACAACGTGGTCGGGCGGATCAAGAAGAGCGGCGTCGAGCAGGCGCTGCGCCCCGCGGGCAACGAGAGCGACGGCGAGGTCGACGAGCGGCGGGTGACGGCGCTCTCGTCGCTGGAGCAGCTCGCCGACGTGGCGCTCAACGCGATCGACCAGAAGGACAAGGGCATCGCGTCGAAGACGGTCGACTCGCTGTCGGAGCTCGTCGTCGCGTACCTGCCGCACAAGGCGACGCTCGATCCGCGCTGGTTCCAGATCCGCGACCGCCTCGCCAAGGACACCGACTTCGTGAGCATGAACGCCGAGGCGCTCGGCAAGCTCTCGACCACGCGGACCTGGCTCGAGTACAAGGCGCTGCGCCAGTTCCTGATGGTCTACCGCGAGGCGCTCACGGCGATGCCGGATCTCATCACGCGCATCGCGATCGACACGCGCTACATCGGGCAGACCGCCATCGCCGCGGGGGACCGGGCGGCCGTCGCGGTCGTCGTGAAGTTCTTCAACACCTACATGCGCCGGTCGCTCAACGCGAAGGACATCGCCGCGGCCTACAACAACCTGAACCAGTACCGCTACCTCGCCGAGGAGCTGCTCAAGGCGGGCTGGGGGGATCAGGTCCTCGAGATCGCGAGGTATTTCGCGTACTACGCGCAGACGGCGCACGCGATGGGGCTCGCGTTCCTCACGGAGACCGTCGCGTTCGACCTCTGCGTGCTCAACGAGCGGGCGTACGACCTCCACGCACCTGCCCGGGACGAGCTGCTCCGGCTCTTCCTCGAGGTGGACAAGGAGGCCGAGGTCGACCAGCAGGAGCCGGCGCTCCGCGGCGTCCGCAAGGCGCAGGTCAAGCTCGCCACGTACTACCTGCAGAAGGGCGAGGAGGCGCTCGCGCGGCGGATCTACCGCGACATGCGGGACGAGCGGCCCGACCGTCTGCGCTCGATCCGGGCGGAGCTCCTGGCCGTGACGAGCAACGAGTTCTGGGAGATCAACGACCGGGGCGCCGTGTTCGAGTACATCGAGCCGGAGCGGCGGCAGCTCATCCACCGCTTCTTCGAGTGGTTCCCGGCGACGACCATGCGGGAGCCGATCCGCGAGGAGCACACGCAGGAGTGACCGGGGCGACCGGCGCGCCCGCAGGTGAGCCGGGACGCAGTACACGCAGGCTGGATCCGCGCCGGGCGTCGACGCGGTGATTCCCTGCGGCGCGTGGGGGGCGATAGGATCGGGCATGCGCTCCCTGCACCCTCTCGACCCAGCGCCGGAGGGCTAGCCTCGACGAACGCCGAGGTCGAGCGCCGCACACCGAGATGCCCGCCTCACGCCCGCGTCGCAAGCATGCCGAGTCCGATCCTCCGCCGGAGCTGTTCGCGGGCAAGTACCGGCTCATCCGCATGCTGGGCAAGGGCGCGATGGGCGAGGTGTGGCTCGCCGAGCAGGAGCGGCCTCCGAGCTCGCGGCGCCGCGTCGCGCTGAAGCGGCTGGCCCCGCGGCCCGAGCTCGGCGACGCCGCGCGGGAGTCGTTCTTCGCCGAGGCGCAGGTGATCGCGCGGCTCGATCACCCGAACGTGGTGCGGCTGATCGAGCTCGGGGACGTCGAGGGCTCGGTGTACCTCGCGCTCGATTACATCGACGGCCCCGCCATCGATCGCGTGCTCAGGAAGATGGGCGCGTTCTCGCCGCGCGCGGTGGCGTACATCGGCCGGGAGATGGCGAGGGCGCTCGATGCGGTGCACAGCCTGCGCGAGGACGACGGGCAGCGCTTCGCGGTCGTCCACCGCGACGTCTCGCCGTCGAACATCCTGATCGCGCGGGACGGCCGCGTGTGCCTGACCGATTTCGGCGTCGCGCGGGTCCCGGGCCTCGCGGGCGAGCAGGCCGACAGCGCCGTGTTCAAGGGCAAGCTCCCGTACATGCCCCCGGAGCAGGCGCGCGGCGAGCCGTTCGACGGGCGCGCGGACGTGTTCTCGCTGGGGCTCACGCTCCTCGAGGCGCTGCTCGGCAGCCGGGTGCGCAAGGCCGACACGCAGGCGCAGCTGATCATGCGCGTCGCGTCGACGCCGGTCCCCCGCGCGCGCGAGCTCATGCCCGACCTGTGCGCGCCGCTCGCGGACGCGCTCGACGGGGCGACCGCGTTCTGCGTCGACAAGCGCACCGCCAGCGCGGGCAAGCTGGCCGAGGAGCTGGAGCAGGTCCTCTGCGGGATGGGCCACGGCGCGGAGCAGGAGGCCCGGAGCGAGCTGAGCGAGCGCGTCGAGGCCTACATCGCGCGGGTGGGCTCGCTGAGCGGCGTCGGGGGCCACGCCGCGCCGTCGCTCCCGCCGGCGAGCGGGCCGGGGCAGAGCTCGCCGGACCTCCTGGGCGCGGCGTCGGGCGACCGGCCGTCGTCGCCGGACGCGCGGCGGAGCGCGCCCTCGCTGCGCAGGAGCGGCGCCCCGCGCCCGCTCGGCGCCGCCATGGGCTCGCTCTCGGTGCAGTACCTCGATTTCGACGGCCCGGAGGACACGCCGCCGCGCCCGCGCGCGCTCGCGGCGTCCACCACGCCGGAGGGCGAGCTCCAGCGGAGCCGCGCCGCGGCGGAGTCCGCAGGCGGCGCGGCGCAGCGGGCCGGCAGGGCGAGCAAGGCGGGCAAGGCGGGCGCGGAGAGCAAGGCGAGCAATGTGAGCGCGGCTGGCAAGGCGAGCGCGGCGAGCAATGTGAGCGCGGCGAGCACGCCGGTGGGCGCGAGCAAGCCGGCCGCGGCGCTCGCGGCGCGCGGGGTCGGGGAGATCGCGCCGGACGAGGCGCCCGAGAGCGGCGGGCTCACCGCCGAGCAGCTGCGGCGCAAGCGGACGATCTTCTTCGCGGGGCTGTTCGTGCTGGGGGCGATCGCGACGATCCGCCTGCTGTTCGTGTCCAGCTGCTAGTACTACAGCCGCACCTCGACATCGATCTGGTTGGACCCAGGATCCGGCCATGGATCCGGGGGCAAGCGAGCTGCCAGCAGCGGACGCGTGGGACGCGCTTACAGCAGATTTTGAGGCATTTCACGCGCGATTCGCGGGGCTGTTCGCGCGCAGCGAGCCGCGCGAGCAGGCGATCAAGTACGTGCGTTCGCTGATGGGGCCGGCGGCGCGGCGAAACGGGTGGCAACTGGCCGAGACCATCGGCGATCCGACGCCCGATCGCGTGCAGCGGCTGCTGTACAGTGCGGACTGGAGCGCGGATGCGGCGCGCGATCTCCTGATGGACTTCACGATCGAGCAGTTCGGCGATCCGCAGGGCATCGGCGTGCTGGACGAAACGGGCTTCCTCAAGAAAGGCACCAAGTCCGTCGGCGTGGCGCGGCAATACAGCGGGACGGCAGGCAAGATCGAGAACTGCCAGATCGGTGTGTTCCTCAGCTACACCAGCCCACGTGGACATGTGATCCTTGATCGTCGTCTTTACTTGCCAGAATCGTGGTGCAGCGATCCGGCGCGGAGGCAGGACGCTCACGTTCCGGAGGATGTCGCGTTCCAGACCAAGCCGCAGCTGGCGATGCAGATGCTGCATGGCGCCTGGCAGCGAGGTGTACCGATGGCGTGGGTCGCCGGCGATGAAGTCTACGGGGGCGACCCCGTGCTTCGCGACGGCATCGCCGCGCAGGGCCATCGGTATGTTCTCGCGGTCGTCTCGAGCACGCCGGTGTGGCCGCAGCGACCCGAGGTCGCGGAGCCCCCAACCGAACGCGAACACCCTCGTGGTCCGCTCCGCACGCGCACTCGTCTTGCACCGGGCGCGCCGCACGCCTCCACCGTGGCGAAGGTGGTCGCGCAGTGGTCGCCGAAGCAATGGCATCGCCTTGCCGTCCATCAAGGCGAGAAGGGACCCATCGAGTACGACTGGGCCCGCGCGCGCGTCGTCGACAGTCGTCGACGCTTGCCGACCGACGAGATCTGGCTACTGGCTCGCCGCTCGGTCTCGAATCCGTCGGAAGTGGCCTACTACCTGTCCAACGCTGGAGCCGCCACGCCGCTGACAACGCTCGCGCACGTGGCCTCCACGCGTTACACGATCGAGCAGTGCTTCGAGGAGGCGAAGGACGACGTCGGCCTCGACCACTACGAGGTCCGCACGTGGCCGAGCTGGCATCGGTACATCACGCTCGGGATGATGGCCCTGGCGTGGTTGGCTTTCGTACGCGCGAAGCTTCCCGCGGAGGGCGCGTTCCCGTACGCCCCGGCGATGAACCCCGAGCTCGTGCCCAAAGCGGCGCGCCCGGGGCCGGGGAAGAACGCCGAGCGCATGCGGAAGACGGCGCTTGACACGTCGGGGAAAAAAAGCCCGCCCCGCCCGAAGAAAGCGACAGTCCGCCGACGCTGGCGCCCTGGAGCATTCCCGAAGTCCGTCGCCTGATGGAGCTGGTGCTTCCGCTACCCGCCCATTCGCCCGAGTTCCGCTGGGCATGGTCAAGGTGGCGACGCCGAAAGCGCGCCCAGGCTCGCGCCTGCTGCTACCGGCGCCGCCGCAACCGGCCGCGCGCCAGTGCCCGGGCTCCCTAACCGCGGCTGTAGTACTAGAGCGACAAACGGGTTGAAACTGCCTGAAAAGCGCAGAGATTCGAACCGCCAAGACGCCAAAAGACGCCAAGTAAAGGGAGAGAAAAAATCTTGGCGTCTTGGCGTCTCGGCGTCTTGGCGGTTCATCTCTCGCTCGATCAACGTGCTCGGCGTTCTAGCTCCGCCGCGGGATGACTTGCGGGATGCGAGCGGGGCAGGGCGGCCGGATCGCCTGGGGAGCGCCGGCGCGACGGAGCTCGCCGCGAGCCGCCTCGAACGCAGGCTCATTCCTCCGGCTCATCGTCTCCGAACAGCACGCCGACAGGGAGCGCGATGGCGTCGAAGGGCTCGGCTCGGACGATCTCTCCCCGCTGCGCCGCCAGGATCTCGATGTAGCCGTCCGGCCCCCAGCGATGGACGGCCAGCGTCTCCTCCGCCGGGTCGACGATCCAAGAGTGCGGCACCTGGCATCGATGGTAGGTGCGCTTCTTCTTGACGAGGTCGTTGCGCCGGTTCGTCGAGAGGATCTCGCAGCTCCAGTCGGGGAGCAGGGTGATGGGGATGCCGGTGGGGCGCTGCGGCGCGCGCTCCCGGCGCCAGCCGACGACATCGGGGCGGTACACCTGCGCCGGGGCGAAGGAGATCTCGACCTCGGTGGCGAACCACCAGCCGCCCGGCCAGCGCCCCCCAGGGCGGCGGCCGAAGCGGCCGTTGAGGGCGGTCACGAGGTCCGCCTGTGCGCCGCCATGCTCCCCGGTGGCCGCTCCCTTTTCGATGAGCTCCCCGTCGATGATCTCGTGACGTCGGTTCTCCTCGGGGATGGCGAGGAGATCTTCCAGCGTGGCGGGCTTGCCGGCGAGCTGCTTCGCGACGCCGCTCATGCCCGCAGCATCGTGCGGGCCGGACCGCATGGGGGCGCGGGCGTCAGCCGGTCTGGAGCGCGCGGAGGATGGCCGCCTCGTTCAGCGCGTGACGGCCGCCCTGGACCGAGGCGAAGCCCGCGCGCGCGAGCGCGGCGAGCGCGCGCGCGGCGCGCCGGATCTCGACCTGGCTGCGCGAGCCGCCGCGCGCGGCGAGCTCCTCCGCGGTCAGCGCCGCGCCGCCGGCGAGCAGCTTCGCGGCCAGGGCCACGTGCGCCGTCGATCGGGGCGAGCGCCGCCGCGCGTGGCTCCTCGCGGCGCTCACCATCCGCTGGACGCCGCGCACCTGGAGCAACGCCGCGGGCGGCATCGCGAGATCCCGGAGCGACGGCGAGGCCGGTCTGGCGACGACCTTCACGACCGCGCCGCCCGGCGCCGGCGCGCGCGGGGCCGCGGGCGACTCCGGGAGGCGGCTCCTCGGCGCGCCGGGAGCGGACGCCGTCGATGCGCCGGAAGCGGGCGCCGCGAGCGCGCCAGGGGCCGGTGCCGCCTGCGCGCCGGGAGCGGGCGCCGTCGATGCGCCGGAAGCGGGCGCGGCCAGCGCCTGCGCGCCGGGAGCGGGCGCCGCCTGCGGGCGCGCGCCGTCGCTCTGACCGGCGCGCGCCACGATCTCGTTCTGGATCACCACCTTCACGACGCTGGCGACCTGCAGCGCGGTGCGCAGCCGCTCGACCTCGGCCTCGGCTGCCCTGCGCGCCTCGTCGGCCTGCTCGAGCTGCTGCTTGAGGCGGCGGATCTCGGCGCGCAGCGCGGCGCTCGGATCCGGCGCCGGAGGGCCCGCGGTCTCGCCCGCGAGCGCCTCGCGCAGCTCATCGATGAGCGCGCTCAGCGCGGAGTCCGCGAGCCGCGGCGCGCCGCCGGCCTCGCCGGTCCAGCTCGGCGCGTCGCCGCCGTGGGCGGTGTGGCGGGCGCGCCAGCGCTCGAAGCGCCCGGCGGCGGGCAGGTAGAACTCGCCGGCCGGGAGCGCGCGGAACTCCTCGAACGTGTGGCCGTCGACGAGCGCCTTCACCGCGTCGTAGTCGCGCTCGATCTCGAAGCCGCCGATCGCCGGGAAGTTGAGCTGGCTCATGAGCTCCTTCGAGACGGCCTGCGTGCGCTGGCTCGCGACGGCGAGGAGGACGCCGCGCTTGCGGCCCTGCTTGGCGAGGCGGTGCAGGATCTCCGAGGTGAGCGACGCGCCCGATTGAGGGGCGAAGATGTGCACCTCCTCGACCACGACGGCCGCCGGCGCGCGGCGCTCGGAGAGGAGCGCCCAGAGCCGCTCGAGGAACGGGAGCGCGGCCTCCTGCTGGGCGCGGTTCGTCGGCTGGTCGGACAGGTCGACGACGAGGCCGAGGCCCTCGTCGAGCACCCGGGCGAGCGCGAGCTCCGCCGCGCGCTCGCGGGACGAGAGCGGCAGGTCGGCGTGGGCGCCGCCGAGGACGAGCACGCGGAACCGCTCCCGCAGCGTGTGGAGCTCCCCCTCGGGATCGATCGCGACGACCGGGATGCCGGCCGCGAGCAGCTCCTCGCAGAGGACCCCGACGCCGAAGCTCTTGCCGCGGCCGGAGGAGGCCCAGATGCCGACGCGCAGGCCGGTGCGCGCGTAGTCGGACAGATCGAGTCGGTAGCCGTCGCAGAGGGAGAGGATGGGGCTCAACGGGTCGCCTCCGGTGGGGCTCGGGGCAGGTCGCGCTCGCCTGCGGACTGTAGGCGAGCGCGGCGGCGCGCGCGAGCCGAGCCGGCGAGATCGCAAGGAAGCGGCGGGGTCCACAGGCCGGTATCCTCGAACGGGCTGCCTTGGCGCGTCCGACGGACGCAGCGCTCGGGGTCGACGCTCCCTCGACAGATCGAGCAGGTGGGCGGGCATGGCAGCGCGGTCCAGGCGAGGCGTCCCGCGCCGGGCCGGAAGTCATGTTGTGCTTTCATGGCCTGGATGTTCGGTCCCTCGCGACGACGATCGAGGCATGTCCGTGCAACCCTTCGCGTCTGTGTCGCCGCCGCGCTGGTCGCGCCGTGCGAGGCCGGAGAGCGCCTCGCGCACGCCGCCGACGCGCCGCTGCGGTTCGCCTTCGGAGGTGGCGCGGCGGGGCGGTGGATCGCCGGGCAATGGCAGCCGGCTCTCCCGATCGAGCTGACGCTGCAGCCGCACCCGGTGGTCTCGGCATCGCTGGGCGGCGTGTTCTCGGATGGGACCGTCGCCCACGGTTACCTCGAGCTCGGGGTGTACTTCGGTGTCAGCCTCGGCGCGGGCGTCGGCCTGGGCAATTACGCTGGTCCCGACGGCCGGGCGAGCGATCCGGCGTTCCACGTCGCCGTGGGCCTGCCGATCCCTTTCTATCCGCCCCACATCATCAGGAATCCATTGGATCTCCTCGACGAGCGTTGGTGGGGATACCTCCTGCCGTACTACCGGCCGTCGTGGGGGCCGTGGCCGGGCACGGCCCACGAGGCTGAAGGCGAGCTATCGCCTGTCGGGCCGCTACGGGAAGCTCGGAGGCTAGCCCGCGGGGTGGCTGTGGAATGACGCGGCACCCTTCGACGCGCGGATGCGTTGCACGTCAGGCCGGACGCCCGCGCGCGCCACGTGGAGATCACCGGTAGCCACGACCCGCGGATCCTCGTGGGGCGCCGTGCGTGGGGCGCCCGCCGAGGCGCTGGAGGCGCTGCCCCGAGGGGCCATCCACCACGACCCAGGGAGCCGCCGGGTCGTACGCCGTCGCGCCCCACACCTGCAGCGGCGCTCCTTGAGCGATATCGGCAAGTCCATGCCGCATGAGCTTCCGGCCCGTATCCGACAGGCTGTAGCGCGCCGCCATCATCTCGTTGTCTGCGCGGTACGGCTCGCTCAGCAGCGCCGCGTCGGCCCCGTCGTGCTTTGCCCATTGCGCGAGGCGAATGGACAGAAATATATCGCCGGTGAGGCTCACCCACTTGCCGCGCAGCTCCTCGCCGGCCGCTCCACGGCTCACGAACACGTCCACGGCCGTCGACCCTCGTTGCTCAAGGCACGAGAACAGGAGCTCGTCGAACCGAGAGAGGGCGAGGGCGCGCCCGTCGAACCGGGGAAAGAAGCTCGCCTGGTAGCTGCCGAGCTCCAGCAGCTGCCTGCGCTGGCGCGCGGCGCCGCCGCCCGTGCCGGAGAGGATCGGGGAGCGACCGGACAGCTTGCGCCAGAAGAGCGCCATCTCCCGAGCCCGGGTGAGGGAGAGGGGACGCGCTCGGTCCAGGCTGCGGCGGACGTCAGCTGGAGTTGCACGGATGAACCCGCCGCCGACGCCGGTCTCATCGTCCGCCTCTGCTGGGCCACCCAGGATGACGACGTCCAGGTTGGGTCGGTCGGGCCACCGCAGGAGCCTCCAGGCGCAAAGCGCCCAGAACGCCGCGGTGTCGCTCCCGAGGCGGGACATCCAGACGACGATGCGTTGGCGCGAATCGAGCGCTTTCATGACCTCGTTGAACGAGCCGAGGAACCGCGTTCGTTCCCGTCCTTTGAATGCCCAGTAATCGCACCGCGCCCGAGCGTGGGCCTCGAGATCCGGGGAGCAGGGGCCCACGAGCCAGTTGTCGGAGACGAAGCGCACGGGCTCACGAAGCCCGCGGCGTACCGACGTTCCAAGGTCCACGGATGTGGCGATGTGGATGGTCATGAGCCCCTCAGAACTTGCAGGTGCGGCACTGCGACGACGGAGGCTCGCCGGCCCTGCATCGCTCCCAGCAGCGCTGGCAGAGCGACTGCCCGCCTACTTTCTTCAGGCAGGACGTCGGGCCGTTGTTCTGGCAGTCCTGATACTTTTCGTCGCAGCTGTCGCTGCCGCTCTGCTGACAGCTGGCCCGGCAGCTTTGATAGGTCGCGTGCGCGCCGTCCTGGCATGCCCTTCGCTGCGCTTCGTCATCCGTCTTCCCACACTGAGCCGCAGCATCCTCGTAGTCCGCCTGGCATTTCTCGTTGCACGGGCTCTCGGCCGCGATGTTGCAGACGGCAGGAGGCGCATCCACGCCGTCGCGCGGCTCCGGAGGAGCATCGCCGAAGCCGCCGACGCCGCTCGGGAGGAGGATGCCGCCGCCGGCTCCGTCCGATCCCTCACCGCGGAGATAACAGTCTCCCATGTCGAAATTGCAAGCCGTCAGGCCCAAGCATAGAAACAAATAAAGTTTCTTCATCTCGAGCTCCCCCCGAATCTCCAGATGGGTCCAGCGGTGACCATCACGACCAAGCTGCCGGGAAGAACAAGACTACTCCCGCCGGCCCAGTCCACGTTGGCGCTCATGGATGCACCGAGCCGCCCGGCAAAGTACCAGTCGGACTGGGCGCGACCGCCCGGGGCAATGCCCATCACTCGGTCGCAAATCACTGCGCCACATACCGGCATCACGTAGATCGACAGGGACGGGCCGATGCTGACGTTGCCTGTTTCCGTGGGGTATCCGAGGGTGACTGCGGTTCGGTCGTAGAACCCTACCCGTGACCCCGGAACGATGCTGAGCATGTTGTGGATGTCGATCCGGAAGTCTTTCGCCCTGCGCCAGAGCACCCCGAAGAAGGGGCTCACCGCGAGCTTGGGCTCCGTCCCCATCTGGAGCCCGCCCACGCTCACGCCACCGCTGAACTCGGAAGCCTCCGCGGGCGCCGGAGCAACGACGATCGCGCAGGCACAACCCCACGGCACGAGCGTGCTCGTTCGTGTCGACAGCCGACACCCCATGCTCCCCCCAAACCATTCCGGATGCTCGGAGACGATCCTCTGGCACCGACGTGGCGTCAAGGGGTGACGAGGTGCAAGCGCCGGCGAGATCCGCGACGCGGTCATCACTGCTTGCCGGTATCCGTCCCGCGGCGCGGGTGCCATTCGGGAACCCAGCAATTCCGGGTGCTTGCACGTAAAGGGGTGCAGGTTGGCCCCTCGTGCGTCGGTAACAGCGGACCGCGGTGGCAAGCGCTGATAGCGCACCGCCAGCGCGACCGTGAGTCGTCCGCTGCCCGTGGCCGAAGTCGCGCGAGCGCCGCGGGGTGGGCGTAATACGCAGGCTGATTCACTGTTTGCCGCGCGATGCACGCAGCGGTCCCGCCAAAGAAGACAGGGGCAATCAATGCGGAGGCCGACGGCACGAACGGCGGCGCCATCGCCGCGAGGAGCCGAGCGGCGGCCGGCTCGCAGGCGAGCGCGGCCGAGCGCGAGCCTCAGGCGCCCCCGATCGCCGGGCTCCGCCGGCGACCGCGCATTGCTACCATGCCCGCATGCGCGCCCCCCTCTCCGCACCTCCCGGCCCCCTCGTCGATGTCCCCTGGCTCGCGGCGCACGCCGGCGACCCGCGCGTCCGCGTGGTCGACTGCCGCTGGTACCTCAGCGGCCGTCGCGGCGCCGACGAGTACGCCCGCGGGCACATCCCGGGCGCCGTGCACCTCGATGTCGACGCCGACCTCTCCGGTCCGGCGCAGGCCGGCCCCGGGCGCCACCCCCTGCCCGACGCGGCGGCGTTCGCGCGCGCGCTCGCCCGGATCGGCGTCGCGCCGGATTCGCTGGTCGTCGGTTACGACGACGCGGGCGGCGCCATCGCGGCCCGGCTCTGGTGGCTGCTGCGCTACTTCGGCCACCCGGGCGGGCGCGTGCTCGACGGCGGGCTGCAGGCGTGGACCTCGGCCGGTCACCCGCTCTCGACCGACGTGCCCGCGATCGCGCCGGCGCCGCCGCTGGAGCTCGCCGCCGGCGGCGCCCCGGTCGCCGACAAGGCGGCCGTCGACCGGCTGCGCCGCGAGCCGTCGGCGGTGATCCTCGATGCGCGCGCCCGCGAGCGCTACGAAGGGCAGAGCGAGCCCGTCGACGCGCGCCCGGGCCACATCCCCGGGGCGCGCTCGGCCCCGTTCGCGGAGAACCTCCGCGCGCCGTCGGGGCCGTTCCGCGAGCGCGCCGAGCTCGAGCAGCGCTACCGCGACCTCGGCGCGCTCGAGGCGAGCACCGTCGTCTGCTACTGCGGCTCCGGCGTCACCGCGTGCCACGACCTGCTCGCGCTGGCGACGCTCGGCCGCACGGACGCGATCCTCTACGAGGGGTCGTGGAGCGACTGGGCCCGGGACGCCGACCTGCCCGCGGCGAAGGGCCCCGATCCCTGAGCGGCGTCAGGCGAGCGCGCGGCCGACGACGGCCTCGATCGTCTCGCGCAGGTAGCGCACCGAGAGCGCGAGCGTGCGCGCCGCGCTTTCGGGCGTCGGCTGGAGCGCCGGCGCCACCTCCATGAGATCGCCGCCGATCAGGCCGACCTCGCGCCCGAGCCGGCGGATGAGCTCGACAACGAAATCCGGCGTGAGGCCGCCCGGCTCCGGCGTCCCGGTGGCGTCGGCGTACGCGGCGTCCGTGCCGTCGATGTCGTTCGAGAAATACACGCCCTCGACGCCGGTGCTCTTCACGTGCGCGACGATGGCGTCGAGCGCCGCCGCGGGATCGGCGCGGCACTCCGCCGCCCAGAACTGCCGCACGCCGTAGCGGCCCTCCCAGTGCTCGCGCGGCTTCTGGGAGGCGCGGACCCCCACCTGCGTCAGCCGGCCGCCCCGCCCGACCAGCTCGTTCGCATGATACGACCAGGTGGCGAAGCAGTACGCGACCCCGAGCCGCTCCTCGAGGAGATCGGTGTGAGCGTCCGGCTGGACGATGCCCCACGGCCTGCTCCGCGCGCTCCGCACGCGCGCGATCGCGCGCGCGACCGGCAAGGCCGTGGAATGATCGCCGCCGAGCACGATGGGCGCGACGTCCGGGTTGATCGAGAAGACGAGATCGAGCGCGCGCTCGGCGATGGAGAGCGGCGAGACCGGCAGCCGCGACGCCGCGGGCTCGGGCACGCCGGGGTAGAGCGCGCGGCGCGACGCGGCCTTCTGGGCCTCCGAGAGCATGTCGTCGTGCAGGAGCTGCGGGACCACGAACACGTCGCCGATGTCGACCAGGCCGACGTCGCGCGCCCGCTCGGGGAAGTCCGGGAGGGCGTCGAGGAGCGCGGTCCGGATCGCCTGCGGGCCCATGTTGGAGCCGCGGAGGAACCCCGCGCCGACGTCGGAGGGGACGCCGAGCAAGACGGCGCGCGCGCCGGCGATGCGGTCGAACGACGCGCGGAACCGGGCGAGGACCTCCTCCTGGGTCGCGGCGCCGTAGAGCCTCCGCTGGACCTCGAGCTGCTGCGCGCGCCCGGTCGAGACGAGGTAGAGGCCTCCAGCCGCCGGGCGCAGCAGGAGCGCGAGCTCTTCTTGCGGGGTCATGCCCGACGAGGGTACGCGCCCCTCAGGGGGCCGCCAGCGAAAGGGCGCGCGCGGGGAGCGGGAAGCGCTCGGGCGCGAGGTGAGGAGCAGGCGCGCTCATCGCCTCGATCCACGACGCGCCGCGAGCGACGACGCGGAGCGCGCGCAGCACCCCCGCGTGCGCGACGAGCAGGTGCGGGCGCGCGCCGACCTGCGCCACGACATCGCAGGTCGCGCCGGGAGGGCCGGACGGATCGAACGCGCCGGACGGGCCGGAGTTGCCGGACGGGTCGGGCGTGCTGCGCGCGCCGGGCGCGCCGGACGTCGCGCCGAGCGCGCGCCAGAACGATCGCACCCGGGCCTCGACCTCGATCGCCGACTCGCCACCGGGCGGCCCGACGCGCTCCCAGCCGTCGAGCCACGCGGCGTACGCGAGCGGGTCGTCGCGCTCGATGTCCGACCAGGCGCGCCCCTCCCAGGCGCCATACGCGATCTCGACGAGGCGCTCGTCGACCGCGCGCGGCACCCCGAGCCGCGCCGCGAGCTCGGCCGCGGGGAGCGCGCAGCGGGAGAGCGGCGACGACCAGACCACGCCGGGGCGGAGGCCGAGATCGCGGAGCGCGCGCTCGATCGCGGCCGCGGCGCCCTCGGGGGAGAGCTCCGCGGCGACGTCGAGGCGGCCGTAGCAGACGCCGGAGAGCGGGACGGGGGCGTGGCGGAACGCGATCAGGAACGAGGCGAGGGGAGCCATGCCGGCGCGCCCGCGGATCAGCCGCCCCGCGCGAGCGCGAGGGCGAGCAGCGCGGCGCAGTCGGCGATCTGCTGCGTCGCGCCCAGGAAGTCGCCGGTGATGCCGCCGGCGCGCGCGCGGAAGCGGAGGCCGCAGATCGCCGCGGCGGCGGCGGCCGCGCCGAGCATGGCCGCCGCCTCGGCCGCCGAGACGGCGCCGGCGGCGTGCGCCGCCGCGAGCGCGAGCGCCGGCCACGCCGAGCCGAGGAGCGCCTGCGGGAGCGCCGCCTGCGCGACCGGCCGGCTGCGCGAGCCGCCCTGGGTCACGTAGGGCAGCGCGACCATCAGCCAGATCGGCGGGGTGCGCGAGAGGCACTGCGTCAGCACCAGGGCGACCGGCGCCGCGGCGTCGAGCCGCGCGAGCAAGGCGATGCGCAGGACGAGGACCACGATCAGCGCCGCGGCGCCGAACGCGCCGATGCGGCTGTCCTTGAGGATCTCGAACACGCGCGCGCGATCGAAGGCGCCGCCGAGCGCGTCGGCCGTGTCCGCGAGGCCGTCCTCGTGGAAGGCCCCGGTGAGGAGCAGGCCCAGCGCCACGACCACGCTGGCCGCGACGAGCGCGCCGCCCCGGTCGACGAGCAGCCACGCCGCGGCCTGGACGGCGCCGAGGCCGGCGCCCACGAACGGGAACCAGGCCGAGGCCCAGCGCCAGTCCGCGTCGGCGTAGGGGAAGCCGCCGACCGGGACGCGCGTGAGGAAGGTCGTCGCCGCCCGGGCGCCGCGCAGCACCGGCGGCAGCGTCATGGAGTCCCGGGCGGCGCGCGGTCGGGCACGCTCGCGCTCGCGAACGTGGCCATGCCGGCGTGGAGGGCGCACGCGGCGTCGAGGAGGGGCAGCGCGGCCAGGGCGGCGCTCGCCTCGCCGAGCCGCATGCCGAGATCCAGCAGAGGCCGGGCCTCGAGCGCCGCGAGGACGTGGGCGTGGCCGCGCTCGGCCGAGCGGTGCGCGAAGAGCATGCCCGACCGCGCCCCGGCGTCCATCCGGACGAGCGCGAGCGCCGCCGCCGAGACGATGAAGCCGTCGACGAGCACCGCCATCCGCCGCTCGATCGCCCGCGCCATGGCGCCCACGAGCGCGGCGATCTCCTTGCCGCCGACCGCCCGCACGACGCGGCGCGGATCGGCGCGGAAGGCGCCCGAGCCGCCCTGGACGCGCCGGGTCGCGTCGCGCACGACCTCGATCTTGCGCGACAGCGCCTCGCCCGCGACGCCCGTCCCCGCCCCGACGACGTCCTCCGGGGCGAGCCCGAGCAGCAGCGCCGCCATGGCCGACGCCGCCGTGGTGTTGCCGATGCCCATCTCGCCGAGCAGGACGACGCGCGTGTCGCCCCCGAGCGCGTCGATCTCGGCGGCGCCGGCGCGGAGCGCGCGCTCGTAGACGGCCTCCGAGAGCGCGTCCTCGACCCGCAGATCGCCGATGGGATCGTCGGCGACCGGATCGCGCCGCAGCCGCGCGCCGGCGTCGCCTGTACCGTCTGTGCCGCCGGCGCGGTCGTACGGGTGGGCGACGCCGACGTCCACGACCCGCAGCTCGACCCCGAGGTGCCGGCAGAGCACGCTGGAGGCGGCGCCGCCGCGCACGAAGTTCGCGACCATCGCCGCCGTGACCTCGGCCGGGTAGGCCGACACGCCGTGCCGGGCGACGGGGTGATCGGCGGCGAACAGCACCGCGGCCGCGGGCCGGCTCGCGGGCGGCCCGCCCTGGATGCCGGCGAGCGCCACGGCGACATCCTCGAGCGCTCCGAGGCTGCCGCGCGGCTTGGTCAGCGTGTCCTGCCGCGCGCGCGCCGCGCCCGCCGCGCTCGCGTCGAGCTCCGGGAACACCCAGGGAGGCGAGTGAGCCATGTTTCGAGATTTCTACTCTCCCGCGGGAGACCGGGGAAGCGCGTTGCGTTGACCGTCCCGGAAGCCCGTGATAGCGGCCCTCCGCCGGAGAGGTCCCTTCGCGGGAATCTTCGCGGGACGAGGGGAGATGCAGGCCCCCGCGACCGGGCGAGCCGGCCGCGGTCGACCCGGCGACGCCGCGGCGCGCGCTCGCTCGAACAGGTTCAGGATGTCGCTGCGTGTCCTCTTCGTGTGCCTCTGCTCCGCCGCCGGCGCCGTGTCCGGGTGCGGCGGCGCCGACGCGCCCCCGGACGACGGCGCCGGCGAGCCCGCCGCCGCGGGGGGCGCGGGCGGCTCGTGCCTCCCCGGCGGCCACGGCGGCGCTCCCGGCGCGGGCGCGGCGCCGTGCGGCGGTCCGGGCGCGCGGTTCGCGACGAGCGTGGTGTCGGCCTGCTTCGGGCCGGGGCAGGGGTTCGGGCAGGACCGGGCCCCGGACATCGTCCTCGGCCCGCCGAAGGGCGCCGGCTGCTGCGGCGGCTCGCTGGACGTGCTCTCGCTCGGCGACGGCGGGTCGATCGTCCTGGCGTTCGAGGGCAACGCGATCGTCGACGGGCCCGGCGCCGATTTCCTGGTGTTCGAGAACGCCTTCGAGCGCGGCGACGACGCCGCGAGCGTGTTCGCCGAGCTCGCGACGGTCGAGGTGAGCGAGGACGGCGCCGCCTGGTCGGCGTTCCCCTGCGCGGCGGACGGCTATCCGTACGACGGCTGCGCCGGATGGCACCCCGTGCACGCCAACCCCGGCGAGAACGACGTCGACCCGCTCGACCCGGCGGCGGCGGGCGGCGACCCGTTCGATCTGGCGGAGATCGGGGTCCCGCTCGCCCGGTTCGTGCGGATCACCGATCGCGCCGGCACGCCCGACGTCTTCGACCTCGACGCCGTGGGCATCGTCCACGCGCTGTGCCCGTGAGGCGGCCCTCGGCGCTCGCCTGCGCGGCGCTCGTGGCCGCCGCCGGCCTCTCGCCGCGCGCGCGGGGCCAGGAGGCGGGCGCGGGCGGCCGGGAGGGCGCGGCGGGCGGCGCCGCACGCGAAGGCGGCGGCGCGCGCGAAGGCGGCGGCGCGCAGGAGGAACGAGGCGCCGGCGCCGCCGCCCCGCCCGCGAAGGCGCCGGCCCGGCCGCGCGGCCGGGCGCTCGAGGTGCGCGTCGAGGGGCAGCGCGCGTCCACCGTGGCCGCGCGGGATCCGACCGCGGCGTCCCACGTCATCCGCGGCGACGCGCTCCGCACGCCGGGCGCCGCGGCGTCCGCGGTGCTGAGCCGCGTCCCCGGCCTGCAGGTCTCCCGGACGGGCGCCGCGTCGGACCTCGCGACCGCGTCCATCCGCGGCGCGAGCAGCGCCGAGACGCCGGTGTACCTCGCGGGCGTCCGCCTCAACGACGACGTGACCGGCACGGCCGATCTCTCGATGGTCCCGCTCTGGATGATCCAGCGCGTCGAGGTCTACCGGGGCAACGCGCCCGAGCACGCCGATCGCCTCGGGATCGGCGGCGCCATCTTCTTCGAGCCGTCGCTGCCGCGCGCGCCCCGCGCCTCCGTCGGGCTCGGCGCCGGCAGCTTCGGCGAGCGCGCCGCGTGGGCGTCGGTGGGCCTCGGCGACGAGCGCGCGGGCGCCGTGGTCGCGCTCGGCCGGCGCGCCGCCGACAACGACTACCCCGTCACGGACGCCCGGACGGGCCGGGCGCTGCCCCGGCCGAACGCCGACGCCGACGCCTACGACCTCTGGAGCATCGGCCGCTACCGGCTGCCCGGGGGCGGCAGCGTCACGGCGATCGGCAACGGCTTCGCGCGCGACCAGGGCGCGACCGGCCTCTCCGAGACGCCGGCGCGGGCGGCGCGGGCCCACGTGCAGCGCTGGCTCGGCGCGGTCACCGCGGTCGCCCCGTGCGCCCGCCCGCCGGAGGGCGGCGTCGATCGGTGCCGCCTCGAGCTCACGAGCTCGGCGATCCTCTCGAGCCAGGTCGTCCGCGACCCGCGGGGCGAGCTCGGCCTGCTGTCGCCGCTCGTCGCCAGCCGCGGCGCGCGCGGCGCCGGGCAGGCCGCGGTCCGCTACCGCCCGGCCGACGGCCTCGCCGTCTCCGCCTCGGCGGCCCACGAGCGCGAGCTCCTCGCCCTCGATCGCGTCGGCGGCGCGCCGCTCCGCGCGTCGCGCGCGACGTCCCGCGCGTCGGTGAGCCTGCGCTACGCGCCGGTGCCATCGCTCGAGGGCTACGCCCTCGGCGCCGTGGAGCTCCACCGGACGACCCACGGCGCCGGCGATCCGCTCGCCTCGCTCGAGCCGAGCGGCCGCCTCGGCGCCCGGCTCCGCCTCGCGGGCGGCGGCGTCTCGCTCTTCGGGAACCTCGGCCGCTACGTGCGCGTCCCCGTGCTCGGCGAGCTTTACGGCAGCTCGCCGATCGTCGTCGGCAACCCGGAGCTCGCCCCCGAGCGCGGCCTCTCGGCCGAGCTCGGCCTGCGCCTCGCCGCCGCGGCGCCGGCCGCGCGCGCCGAGATCTCCTGCGAGATCCTCGGCTTCGCGCGCTTCGCCTCGGGGCTCGTCGCGCACCGCCCCGCGTTCATCGGCGTGCTGCGGCCGTACAACGTCGCGAGCGCGCGCGTCCTCGGCCTGGAGCTCACGGCGTCCGCCTCGGCGCTCGATCACGTCCGCGCCGGCCTCGCGCTCACCGCGCTCGATCCGCGGGACACCTCGCCGGGCCGCGCGGTCGCGAACGACCTCATCCCGTTCCAGTCGCGCCTGGTGGCGGCGCCGTCCCTGGAGGTGTACGCGGAGCCCGCGCGGCTCGGCGTCGACCGCGCCTCGCTCTCGGCGCGGCTCCTCTACCGCGCCTCGCGGGCCTCCGACCCCGCGGGGCTCCGGCCGCTCCCGGAGCAGGCGACGGCCGACGTGGAGCTCGCGATCCTCGCGCTCCGGCGGCGGCTCTCGGCGCGCTTCGCGATCGCGAACGTCTTCGCCGCGAGGACCTTCGATCTGTTCAACCTCGAGCTCCCCGGGCGGAGCTTTCACGCAGCGACGGAGGTGTGGTGGTGACGGCGTCTCGCATCGACCTGGGCCGGGGGCCGGCCCTCGGGGCTCGCTCTCGGACGATCCTCGCCGCGGGGGCGGCGTGCGCGCTGCTCGGGTGCAACGCGCCGGAGCCGCCGCCGAGCACCGGCGGCACGGACGCCGTCGAGGGCCCGTGCGGGCGCGGCGCGGTCGTGGTCAGCAGCGACTACCAGTCCACGAACGTCAGCCTGGTGAGCTGGGACGGCGCGGTGCTCTCCGCGTCGATCGTCTCGTCGGGGTCGAGCTCGCCGGTCCTCGCCTCGCCGCTCTCGGGGGACGTCGTCGTCCCGACGACGCCGATCCGCGGGGATCGGCTGGTGCTGCTCGATCGCTCCGCGTCCGTGCTCACGTGGGTCGACGTCCGGAGCGGCGAGCCCGCGGGGCAGCTCGCCGTCGCCACCGCGTTCCGCGCGAACCCGCAGGACTACGTCGAGGTCTCGCCCGGGAAGGCGTACGTCACGCGCCACGAGCCGAACCTCGACCCGGACGCCGCGCCGATGGACGGCGGGAGCGACGTGCTCGTCGTCGACCCCGGCGCCCGCGCGATCGTCGGCCGGATCGACCTCGCGCCCGCGCTGGCCGGGGAGGATCCGGCGTTCTACCCGCGGCCGGGCCGCGCGGCGCTGGTCGGCGACAGCGTCTACGTGCTCCTCACGGCGACCTCGCTCGACTTCGTCGCGTCGGCCGAGTCGCGCCTGGTCGAGCTCGACGCGCGCAGCGACGCCATCCGGGAGGTCACGGTGCTCGAGGGGCTCCACGGGTGCGGGGGGCTGGCCGTGTCCGCCGGCGGATCGAGGCTCGCGGTCGTGTGCCCCGGGACGTTCGGCGGCGACGCCACGTCGAACGCCGGCGAGGCCGGCCTCGTCGTCCTCGCGCGCCGCGACGGGGGCCTCGTCGAGGAGGCGCGCTGGACGGCCGCCGAGCTCGGCGCGGGGACGCCCGGCTTCTCGGTCGCGTTCGCCTCCGAGGACCGCCTCCTGTTCTCGACGCTCGGCCGCGACGCGCTCAGCGAGGGGGGCCCGGTCGCCGACACGCTCACGGCGATCGAGCTCGCCGGCGCCGGATCCGGGCGCGGCGAGCCCGAGGTCCTGCTGCGCTCGAAGGAGCTCCCGTTCTCCCTCGGCGAGGTGCGCTGCGCCGAGGCGTGCGGGCGGTGCCTCGCCGCGGACGCCGAGACCGACGGGGGCGTCGTCCACCGCTTCGACGCCGGCGCCGGCGAGGGCGGCAGCGCGCTCGTGCACGCGGGCGCCTTCCACGTCGACC
Source organism: Sorangium sp. So ce134 (assembly GCA_051525975.1). GTDB lineage: Bacteria > Myxococcota_A > Polyangia > Polyangiales > Polyangiaceae > Sorangium. Next base: position 12,094,392 of record CP150314.1, on the reverse strand, counting down.
CGCGGGTCGGCTTGCCGCCGCGTTACGTGGGCGCGTTCTGAGCGCCTGCTGCGCGGCACGAGCCGCCCGGTCGTGTATCGGGCGGCTCGACTCGGTCAGACCCTGGGGCAAGCCTCGGGGCCGACCGCGACGACGACTACTGCAGGCGTTGATTGAGCACGCCGGCGGGCAGGCACGGCGTGATGGACTCCCGCGGGAGTCCTTCGGTCCTATCGGTGGAGCTGAGGGGGATCGAACCCCTGACCTCATGACTGCCAGTCATGCGCTCTCCCAGCTGAGCTACAGCCCCGGTCGTTGGGAGCGGCATATCTACAGCCTCTCGCTCCGCTTGTCTCTACTTTTTTTCGATGGGCGCGTCGTTTCCGTCCGGCGTCAGCCCGAAGCGCCTTTCGCGCGGCCCCTGCGCCCGCCGGCGGGGCCGCGCGCCTCGCCGGCGGGGTGGCCGCTCGGGCGGGCGGCCCTCAGAAATTCATCAGCTTTGCCAGGTAGTACTTCATCGTCTCGGTCGTCCCGCCGCCGATGCGGAGGAGCCGCTGGTCGCGCCAGGCGCGCGCGATCGGGAACTCCTCGATGTAGCCCCAGCCGCCGTGGAACTGCAGGCAGGTGTCCACGACGTCGTTCGCCACGTCCCCGGCCAGGATCTTCGCCATCGAGATGAGCTTCACCGTGTCGAAGCTGATCGGCACCTTCCGCACGTACCGCTCGTCGTTGTAGTGGTCGACGCACTTGTAGACGAACGCGCGCGCCGCCTCGCAGCGCGTGTACAGGTCCACGAACTTGTGCTGCCACGACTCGCGCTTGATGATCGGCTTGCCGAACGCCGTCCGCTCGCGCCCGTACTCGACCGTGCGGTCGAGCGTCACGAACGAGCTCGCGATCGCGCCGACCGCGGCGACGAGCCGCTCGGTCTGGAAGTTCTGCATCAGGTACGCGAAGCCCTGGTCCGGCTCGCCGAGCAGGTAGCGCCGCGGCACCCGCACGTCCTCCAGGAAGAGCTCCGCCGTGTCCGACGACTTGTTGCCGATCTTCTTCAGCTTCTTCGCGACGTTGAAGCCGCGGAGCGCCGTCGGCACGAGGAAGAACGAGCAGCCGTGGGCCCCCTTGTCGGGCGACGTCTTCGCGAGCAGCGTCACGAAGTCGGCGCGCGTGCCGTTCGTGATGAACGTCTTCTGACCGTTCAGCACGTAGTCGTCGCCGTCCTTGCGCGCGGTCGTGCGGATCCCGGCCACGTCGCTGCCGGCCGCCGGCTCGGACACGCCGAGCGCGGCGATCTTGTCGCCCGCGAGCGCCGGCCGGAGGAACTCCTCGATCTGCTCCTTCGTGCCGATGTCGCTGATCACCGGCGTCGCCATGTCGCTCTGGACGAGCAGCCCCATCGAGACGCCCGCCATCGCGCAGTGCACGAGCTCCTCGGCCTTCGCCGCCGAGAACCAGTAGTCGAGCCCGGCGCCGCCGTGCTCCTCCGGGAAGTGCGCGCCCAGGATCCCGAGCTCGCCGGCGCGCTTGAACACCCAGTTGGGGAAGCACTCCGACGTCTCCCACTCCTCCACGTGTGGAGCGAGCTCCTTCTCTGCGAAGGCCCGCACCGTTTTCCTGAACTGCTGATGTTCTTCCGTGAACGGCTGCCACATCGCGAACCCCTCCTCGCCGGCGGACCGAAATGATTCGTACACGAAACATTTTCCAGCGCAAGCGCCCCGCCTCCGCGCGCTTCCGCCCGCGCCTGGTCCGCCGCGCCGGAATCGAACGGGGCGAGCGGGGATCGAACGGCACGCGCGGGGCGCATGGAAAACGGGGGCCGATGGCGCGGCGCGCGACGGCGGCGCGGGCCGCTGAAGGAGCCGCCGAAGAGCGAAAAATGAATCGGCTCGCGCAGCCATCCACGCAGTCTGCGGGCTCTGCTAGCCTCCGGGCCACATGCGATTCCTCGTCCTGTCCCGCAACGCGTCCCTCTACTCGACGAGCCGCATCGTGCTCGCGGGGCGCGCGCGTGGTCATGACGTCAGCGTCATCGATCCGCTCGATTTCCAGATCGTGGTGTCGCGCGGCCGGCCGTCGCTGCTCGTCGGTGGTTCGCCGGTGCCCCGCTTCGACATCGTGATCCCGCGCATCGGCGCCAGCATCACGAACTACGGCCTCGCCGTCGTCCGCCAGTTCGATCTCATGGGCGTCCCGGTCCTGAACGGCGCCGTCTCGATCGCGAGGAGCCGGGACAAGCTGCGCGCGCTCCAGCTGCTCACGCGCCGCAAGCTCAACGTGCCGATCACCGTCTGCGCGCGCAGCCCGGCCGGCGTCGAGGCGGCGCTCTCGCTCGTCGGCGGCTGCCCGGCGATCGTGAAGCTCCAGCAGGGGACGCAGGGCATCGGCACCATGCTCGCCGAGACGCCGCACGCCGTGCACGCGCTGCTCGAGACGTTCTGGGCCATGGGCCAGGACATCGTGCTCCAGGAGTACGTGCGCGAGTCGAAGGGGCGCGACATCCGCGTCATCGTCGTCGGCGGCCGCGTGGTCGCGTCGATGCGGAGGGTCGCGAAGCCCGGCGAGTTCCGCTCGAACCTGCACCGCGGCGGCAAGGGCGACCGGGTGAAGCTGCCGCGCGTCTACCGGAGCGTCGCGATCCGCGCCGCGAAGGCGATGGGCCTCGAGGTCGCCGGCGTCGACATGCTCGAGGCGCGCTCCGGGCCGAAGATCCTCGAGATCAACAGCTCGCCGGGGCTGGAGGGGATCGAGCGCGCGAGCGGCGTCGACGTCGCGGGCGCGATCATCAGCTACGCCGAGCGGTACGCGGCGGAGCAGCGCGGCCTCAGCCGCCGCGCGCTCGAGGCGCGGATCGCCGAGGTGATCCACGACGAGCGCATGCCGCCGACGCGGCGGATCAGCCGCGCGGCGGAGAACGGGGCGGGCGCGAGCCGGAGGAAGCCCGCGGTGCTCACGAACGGCAGGGGCGCGCGGAGGGCCGCCTCGTGACCCTCGGGGTCGAGGTGGCCGGCGACGCGGTCGTCCTCACCATCGATCGCCCCGAGTGCCGGAACGCCATCGACAGCGCCTTCGCGCGGCGCCTCGGCGAGGCGATCCGCCACGCCGCCTCGGACCCGCGCGTGCGCGGCGTCGTGATCACCGCGGCGAGCGGCGGCGTCTTCGTGGCGGGGGGCGACATCCGCGAGCTGCACGCGCTCGCCGAGGGCGGCGCGGAGGGCGGCGACGTCCTCGCGATGTTCGAGGGGCTCTCGGCGCTCGAGGAGAGCGAGGTGCCGATCGTGGCCGCGGTGCAGGGGGACGTGCTGGGCGGCGGCTGCGAGCTGCTCCTGCTCTGCGACTTCGTCATCGTCGAGGAGCACGCCGCGCTCTCGTTCCGCCACGTCAAGATGGGCCTGTCGCCGGCCTGGGGCGGGCTGACGCGGCTCTGCGAGCGGGTGGGGCCGCTGCAGGCGTCGCGGCTGCTCCTGACGGCGGAGAGGATCGACGCCGCCGAGGCGCTCCGGATCGGGCTCGTGACCGAGGTGGTCCCGACCGGGGCGGCGCGGAGCCGCGCGATCGCGCAGGTGAACCGGATCGCCGGCAGCCCGCGCACCTCGGTCGCGGCGATGAAGCGGGCGCTGCGCAAGGTGCGCGAGGCGCTGCGCGCCTCCGCCGTCGAGGTCGAGCGGCGGGCGTTCGCCGAGCAGTGGAACGGCCCGGAGCACCGCCGGGCGATGGATGCGTTCCTGAGCAAGAAGTGACCGTGGCGCAGGGCGGGGGGCGCGGAGCGGAGGACCCGGACGGCGCCGCGCCCGCGCCGGGGGCCGAGGCCGCGCCGGGGGCCGAGGCTGCGCCGAGCGGCATTGAGGCCGCGCCGAGCGCCGAACCCGCGCCGAGCGCCGAGGCTGCGCCGAGCGCCGAGCCCGCTCCGCCTGCCGAACCCGCTCCGCCTGCCGAACCCGCTCCGCCTGCCGAACCCGCGCCGAGCGCCGCGCCCGCGCCAGGCAGCGCCGCGCCCGCGCCAGGCAGCGTCGCGCCCGCGAGCGGCGCCGAGCCCGCTCCGGAGAGCGCGCTGCCCCCGCTCGTGCCGCCGACCATCGAGCACTTCATCGGCCGCCGCCCGCACCTGCGCGCCCTGCACCGCGCCGCCGAGGCGCTCTTCGTGGAGCGGCCCATCTCCGTGCTCGTCCGCGGCGGCGCGGGCATGGGCAAGAGCGCGCTCATCCACCACTTCCTGATGGGGCTCCGCCGCGACAAGGGGCCGGTCGTCCTGCGGGGGCGCTGCGCCCTCGGGGCGACCGAGTCCTACAAGGCGTTCGGGGGCGTCATGGAGTCGCTGAGCCGCTTCCTCCGGCGCGTCTCGGCCGAGGAGGCGGAGCGCCTCCTGCCGCGCGACGTCCGCGCGCTCGTCCGCGTGTTCCCCGCGCTCGCGCGCGTGCCCGCCGTCGCGTCGGCGCCGCGCGTGAGCGAGTCGCCCGACGCGCAGGAGCTGCGGCAGCGCAGCTTCGCGGCGCTCCGGCAGCTGCTCTGGCGCATCGCCGAGCGCAGCCCGCTGGTCCTGGCCATCGAGGACCTCCAGTTCATCGACGCCGACAGCGTGGCGCTCCTGCTCGAGCTCACGCGCCCGCCCGACGCGCCCGCGATGATGTTCCTCGGCAGCTACCGGACCGAGGACGTCGCCACGAGCGCGCCGCTCCGCGCGCTGCTCGACGGGATGGGGCTCGCGCGCCCCGCCGCCGGAGCGGCCCTGGCCGCCCCCTCCGGCCGCGCGCGGGCCGAGCCGCTGCGCCGGGACGGCGAGCTGCGCGAGATCGACGTCGGCCCGCTCTTGCCGCTCGAGGCCGAGGAGCTCGCGCTCGCGCTCCTCTTCGCGCGCGACGAGGGCACCCGCGCGTTCGCGCGCGACGAGGGCACCCGCGCGCGGGCGGACGCCATCGCCCGCGCCTCCGGCGGCAACCCGCGGCTGCTCGGCGAGCTCGCGCGCGACGCGCAGGCGCCGGCGGGCGACGGCGCCGCGCGGGGCGACGCCGCGCGGGACCGGGCGCTCGGGGCGCGCATCCTCCGCCTGCCGGAGCAGGCGCTCCGGCTGCTCGAGGTGATCGCCGTCGCGGGCGAGCCGATCGACGCGGCGGTCGCGGCGCGCGCGGCGAAGCTCGACGGCGAGGAGCGCGCGCCGGCGACGGCGCTCCTCTGCACCGAGGACCTGATCGCCGCGCGGCCCGCGGGCGAGGGCGAGGTCGTCGAGGCGTCGCACGACCTCGTGCGCGCGTCCGTGATCGGCCGGCTCGGTCCGGAGCAGCTCGCGGCGCGGCACCGGCGGCTCGCGCGGGCGCTCGAGGCGCTCGGGACGGCGGACGCCGAGACGCTGTCGCGGCACTGGCTCGGCGCGGGCGACGCGGCGCGCGCGGGGCGGCTCGCGGCGGTCGCGGCGGAGCAGGCGGCCGAGGCGCTCGCGTTCGAGCGCGCGGCGCGGCTCTACGAGCTCGCGGTCGGCCTGCTCTCGCGCGAGGCGGGCCTCCCGGAGGAGGAGCGTCGCGCGCTCGGGGTGCGGTGCGCCGACGCCCTGGTCAACGCGGGCAAGGGCGCGGAGGCGGCGAGGCTCTACGCGGCGGCCGCGGAGGGGGACGACGGCGCGCGGTCGCTCGATCTCCGCCGCCGCGCCGCGGAGCAGTACCTGCGGAGCGGGCACATCGACGAGGGGCTGGATCACGTGCGCGCCGTGCTGAGGGCGGTCGGCCTGTCGTTCCCGGAGTCGCCGCGCCGCGCGCTCGTCGCGTTGCTCCTGCACCGGGCGGAGCTGCGCATCCGCGGCCTGCGCTTCCGCGAGCGGCCCGAGGCGGAGGTGCGCCCGGAGGATCTCGCGCGCATCGACGCCTGCTGGACGGTGACGGTGGGCCTGTCGGCCGTCGACATGGTCCGCTCCGCCGAGTTCTCGGCGCGCGCGCTGCTGCTCGCGCTGCGCGCCGGCGAGCCGTACCGCATCGGCCGCGCGCTCGCGTTCGAGGCCTCGTCCGCGTGCATGATGGGCTCGCCGGGCCGGGCGCGCGCCGAGGAGCTCGTCTCGGCGGTGCGCGCGCTCGCGGAGCGGCTCGACAGCCCGCACCTGCTCGGCCTGTCGATGATGGTGTCGGGCATGCTCGAGGCGTTCACGGCGGGCCGCTGGAAGGCGGCGTCCGACTGGTACGAGCGGGCCGACGAGCTCCTGCGCGACCGGTGCGCCGGCGTCGCCTGGGAGCTGGCGACGACGCAGCTGATGACGTCGTGGATGCGCTACTACCGCGGGCAGATCGACGCGCTCGCGCGGACGATGCCGGCGGTGCTCCGGGGGGCCGAGCAGCGGGGCGATCTCTACGCCGCGGCGATCTTCAGCGTGCAGGCGGTGTGGGTGGCGCTCGCGTCGGACGACGTGGCGGGCGCGCGCGGCGCTGTCGCGGAGGCGCTGTCGCGGTGGACGACGTCGGGGTTCCACCTCGAGCATTTCGTGGGGCTGCTCGGCGAGACCTACGCCGATCGGTACGCCGGCCGCGCCGGCGCGGCGATGAGGCGGATCGCCGAGGCGTGGCCGAAGATCGAGGCCTCGATGCTGCTGATGATGCAGAACAGCCGGGTGATGGCGCACGTGGAGCGCGCGAGCACGGCGCTGGCCGCGGCCGAGGGTGCGGCGGATCCCGAGCCGCTGATCCAGGCGGCGCTGCGGGACGCGGCCGCGCTCGCCCGGGAGAGGACGGCGTGGTCCGACCCGTTCGTGCCGCTGCTCCGCGCCGGCGCGGCGGAGCTGCGCGGCGAGCGGGACGAGGCGATCGCGCAGCTGGAGGCGGCGGCGGCGGGGTTCGACGTGGCGGACATGCCGCTCTACGCCGCGGCGGCGCGGCGCCAGGCGGGCGAGCTGCTCGGCGGCGAGAAGGGGCTGCAGCGGATCCTCGTCGCGGACGCGGTGATGGCGCGGGAGCGGATCAAGAGCCCGGCGCGGTGGGCGGCGATGCTGGCGCCGGGGTTCGGGCGGCGGTAGGCGGTAGCGGAGACGCGCGCGCCGGGCGCCGAGGAGGATCGTCGACCATGACCACGCGTGAGGGCCTGCCGGAGTCTCCGTCGATCCTCCTGGTCACGGGGCTCATGGCCGCCGGCAAGTCGACCGTCGCCCAGCGGCTCGCGGAGCGGCTGCCGAGGAGCGTGCATCTGCGGGGCGACGTGTTTCGCCGCATGATCGTCAACGGCCGCGCCGAGATGGGCTTCGAGCTCTCCGGGGAAGCCGAGCGGCAGCTGCGGCTCCGGTACCGGATCGCGGCGGCGGCGGCGGACCTCTACCTCCGGGCCGGGTTCACGGTCGTCCATCAGGACATCATCCTCGGTCCTGGGCTCGCCGAGGTGGTGCGGTGCTACGCGCATCGTCCGCTGCGCGTGGTCGTCCTCTGCCCGCGGCCCGACGTGGTCGCGGCGCGCGAGGCGGGCCGGGCGAAGCGAGGGTATCAGGACACCTCGGCGGTCCTGGATTTCGACCGCGTGCTGCGCGAGGAGACACCGCGGCTGGGCCTCTGGCTGGACACATCGGATCTCGCGGTCGAGGAGACCGTGGACGAGATCCTGGCGCGCCTCGAAGATGCGCGCGTGGACGGCGCGGTCGGCTCGTAGCGCGACGGACGGGCTGGAGAAGATAATCCGCCAAGAGTTGGATGCGCTCCGACATGGACGTCTGTCCCTGTTTGTGCTAAAATCCAGCCATGGATCTGCTCCCGTTCACGATCGACGCGCTTCAGCGTGAGGCGATTTGTTTCGCTCGGGAAGAGAGCGTTCACGCGGAGCCATCCTTATATGGAGTCACCGACGGGAAGACCGTCGGTACATACCTTGAACAGAAGTTTCGCTCCTATGTTTCGTTGCGGTATCAGGTTATTGCTGGAAACTCGGCCAAAGGCATCGATTTTCCGGGCTTGAACGTCGACGTCAAGGTGACGAGCGAAAAGCAGCCGCAGTCGTCGTGTCCGTTCAGCTCCGCTCGGCAAAAGGTGTTCGGGCTCGGCTACTCGCTTCTTGTGTTTGTCTACGACAAGTCTGACGACCCTGTGCGTCGGGCTGCGCAGCTGAAGATCGTGCACACGTTATTTCTCGATGCGAGCGCGACGGGCGATTTTACGATGACCCGCCGCCTCCGGGAGATGGTTAGTGACGGCGCAAACCGAGAAGATATCGTCGCGTACCTGACGGATAAGAATTTGCCGGTCGATGAGATCGAGGCCCACCGGATAGCGGACGAGGTTCTCCGGCAGCTCCCTGCGCAGGGTTATCTGACAATATCGAATGCGTTGCAGTGGCGACTTCAGTATTCGCACGCTATTCGCGATGCCGGGGCGGTCGCTGGGGTTTCGAGGCTCGGGAGCTGAGCATGGCCGATCGAGCACGGGTCGAGTATGGCGACTGGCAGACCCCCGACGAGCTCGCCGGGCGTGTGGTCGAGCTCGTATCATCCCGTTTGAAGTCTGCTCCGCGGACCGTGGTAGATCCCACCTGCGGTGAGGGTTCTTTTCTGGCTGCTGCTGCACGGCAGTTTGCCGGCGCGGGCCTTCTCGGTTACGAGATCAACCCTCGTTACGTGCGCGTCGCATCGTCGAAGATCGTATCGAAGGGCGGTCGTGGCCGACGATCGGTTCAAGTCGCCGATTTCTTCGCGGTCGATTGGGAGCGAGAGATCGCTGGCATGGACCAGCCGATCCTGATGCTGGGGAACCCTCCGTGGGTGACCAGCGCCGATCTCGGCGCCCTCGGCTCCACGAACCTCCCAGCCAAGAGAAATATCAAAGGGTTGAGCGGCCTCGATGCCCTCACGGGCAAGAGCAACTTCGATGTCTCGGAGTGGATGATGCTGCGGCTGCTCCAGGCGCTCTCCGGTGTCGACGCTACCCTGGCCATGTTGTGCAAGTCAGGGGTGGCGCGCGGCGTGGTGGAGTTTGCCGCGCGTCAAAACTGGAGGGTTCGTCCTGGAGGGGTGTGGAGGATCGACGCGGGGCGATACTTCGATGCTTCCGTCGACGCCGTTCTCTTTGTTTGCCGCGTGTCGAGCGAGTCGCCTGACGGCCCCGAGCCGTGGCCTGTGTACGCGTCGCTGGACCAGGCCGAGCCTGAATCCTTCTTCGGCGTGACGTCGGGTGGTCTCGTCGCGGATCCAGCGGCTTACGAGCGTACCAAGCACCTCGCGGGCAGGTCGCAGCCCGAATGGCGCTCCGGGATCAAGCACGACTGCGCGCGCGTCATGGAGCTAGAGCGCCGAGACGCCGGATGGGTGAACGGCTCGGGTGAGGTCGTCGACATCGAGCCAGAGTTTCGATACCCTCTGTTGAAGAGTTCGGATGTCGCCAACGGGCGCCTGCTTCCGAAGCGATCCGTGATCGTACCGCAGCGCGCGCTGGGTGAAGACACGGCCGGCCTCCGCGAGCGCGCCCCGCGGCTCTGGTCCTATCTGCGCCGGCATCGAGAGGCCCTCGACGGCCGCAAGAGCTCGATCTACCGGTCCCAGCCGCAGTTCGCTATCTTCGGCGTCGGCGATTACTCGTTTGCTCCGTGGAAGGTCGCCATTTCAGGCTTGTACAAGCGGCTTTGCTTCAGCGTCCTCGGGCCTCACGAGGGACGGTCCGTGGTGGTGGACGATACCTGCTACTTTCTGCCGTTCTCGAGCGAACCGGAGGCGAAGCAGGCGCACCTCGCGCTGCAATCCGAGCTAGCGGCCGATTTCTTTCGCGGTCGGATCTTCTGGGATGCGAAACGACCAATCAACAAGTCCGTCCTCCAGAGCCTCGATCTGGATCGTCTCCTGAAAGCGCTCGGGATGGCCGGCGCAGTGCGCCGCCGTCGCCCGGTCCAGCAGGTGCTCGGCTTCTAGCACTACTGCGGGAATTTATCCCGATTCAGCAGAAAAACCGCCATGACGCCAAGGCCGCCAAGGAGAGAGGGGAAGGGCCGTCCCGGCGTTTTCTCCTCCTACTCCCCTGGTGCCTCGGCGCCTTCGGCGTCATGGCGGTTCGCTTCGCGGCCCGACTGCCCGCGGTAGTGCTACGCCTCTCCGCGCACCGCCAGCACGACCTCGTGCGCCTCCGTCTGCCCCGGGACCTCCCAGCGCTCGATCATCCGGCGAATCGCCGCCTCCGGCACCACCGCCTCCCGCGCGCGGTTCTGCGCGAACAGGACCGACCGAGGCACCTCCACGTAGACCACGCGGACCCTCGCCCCGTAGTCCGCCGCCAGCTGCACCAAGGGCCCGCGCCGCTGCCGCGACAGGTTCGTCGCGTTCCACACGAACCGCTCCCCGCGCCGGAGGTGCTCCTTCGCCCGCTCGCGCGCCGCCTGGACCACCTGTCCCTGCGGATCGGTCGGATCGACCTCCAGCTCGCTCCGCAGCGCGTCCAGCGAGACGACCGGCCAGTCGGCGAAGTGGGCGCTGACATAGGTGTTCTTCCCGGCGCCCGGCAGCCCGCTCATCACCACGACCTCGGCGCGCGTGTCGTCGTAGACCTCCACGTCCGGATGGCGCCCGCCGGCGGGATCGGCGCGGAAATACACGAAGCGCGTGTGATCCGACGCGAAGGCGCGCGGCCCCCGGTAACACCCCTCCTCGCGGCAGAACTCGCGAAAGAGCTCGATGTTGTCGACCACGCGCCCCATGTCCGCGCAGACGCGCCCGCGGATGTCGGCCTCGGCCACCAGCGCGAGCAGATCGCAGCGCGCGTGCAGGCTGACCTCGGCGGCGACGCGCCGCGCGTCGTCCCGCTCGATGAGATAGAACGGGATCTGGTGGTAGCGAACGAGCCCGCACACCTGCTCGCGCACCCCGAACGGCGCGCCGAGCTCCCAGAGCAGGCGGCGCGCGAGCAGCTCCCCCGCGCGCGAGTGGCCCTTGGCCGTGATCCGCCCGCCCTCCTCGCGCGTCGTCGCCGGCTTCGCCACGTCGTGGAGCAGGCACGCGAGGTACACCACGCGCCGCTCCTCCGGCGGCAGCGCCCGCCACTCGGGCAGCCCGAGGAGCGTCTCCAGCACCATGCGGGTGTGGATCCAGACGTTGCCCTCCGCGTGGTGGATCGGGTCCTGCGGGCAGCCCTCGAGCGCGCGGACCCAGTCGAAGACCTGGAGCTCGTCCCAGGGGACACGCTCCGGATCGGGCGTGAGGAGATCGAGGAGCGAGGACGCAGCGGTCATGGCGGAGCACCCCCTGGCGAACGCGCGCGGGACGCAGGCGCGCAGCGCGCGAGGACCGTAGCATGTCCGCGCCGGGAGGTCGGTGCTACCCTGTCGCCTCCATGTCCGCCAAATACCCGCGCTCGTTCCACCTCCCGTGGTCGCCGGGCGGCACGTCCGACGACAAGAGGATGGCCGACGTGTCCGGGCTGCTCGGCGTGGAGATCGTCATCACCGAGAAGTGCGACGGGAGCAACCTCACCTACACGCGCAAGACCGTCTTCTCGCGCTCGCACTCGGGCCCTCCGGCCCACCCGAGCTTCGACCTCGCGAAGGCCACCCACGCGCGCATCGCTCACCTGCTCTCGGACGGCACGTCGGTCTTCTGCGAGTATTGCTATGCCGTCCACTCCATCGAATACGAGGCGCTGCCGGGCTATTCGCTGGTCTTCGGCGTGCGCGACGACGCGCGGGGGCTCTTCTGGGAGTGGGACATGGTCGCGGCCCAGGCGAGCGACCTGGGGCTCCCCACGGTGCCCGTCCTGTTCCGGGGCCGCGTCGAGGGCGAGCGCGAGCTCGAGGCGCTGACGAGCGCGCTCGCGCGCGAGCCTTCCGCGTTCGGCGGCCCGCGCGAGGGGGTGGTGGTGCGGGTCGCGGGCGAGTTCCCGGACGCGACGTTCCAGCGGTGCCTCGCCAAGTGGGTGCGGCGCGGGCACGTGCAGACCGACGAGCACTGGATGCACCAGGAGATCCGGCCGCAGCGGCTCGCGGAGCCGGCGGGAGCGCCGCCGCCCTGAGGGCGGCCCGGCGGCCCGGGGGCGGCGCGGCTACCGCCGTGCGGCCAGCGCCGCGAGCCGCTCGCAGAGCCCCTCGCGGATCGGGCCGTAGATCTTGCGGTGAACACGCTGTGGACCTCCTCGCCTTGACGGCCGAGGACCCGGAGCACGGTCGAGAGGCTCATGGCAGAGGCGTCGCTGGAGGGGTCACCGAGGAACGCGCCGTTCCCGTCCCCGCGCAACAGGGCCGCTCACGCGGGGCACGGCGCGCGCTCGGCCTCGGCGAGCCGGCGCAAGGCCTCGTGGATCCCGTCCAGGCCCGAGAGGTCGAGCCCGAACTCCCCCTCGAGCACGCCGCGCAGCGCGTCCGCGCTCGCGAGCGTGCGCTGCTCGACGCCTCCGTCGCGGCGCCGGTACGTGAGCTCGCGGTCGAACAGCGTGATGCGCCCTGTGGCGGTCGGCCGCGCCACGACCAGGCTCCGCACGAAGAGCGACTCGGGGTGCGTCGAGACCCACCAGTTGAACAGGCCGTAGTCGGCGGGGAGCTGCTCGGTCAGATCGAACCAGTACAGCGCGCGCCAGGCCTCACCCGACTTCACCTCGAGGACCTGGCCGCCCTCCTCTCGGCGGAGCCGGAAGGTCTCGAGCGGCGTCTCCTGCTCGACGTCGTGCGCCAGCCTGAGCGGCGCGACAGGCGCGATCACCCCGAACCCGACGTCGGCGAGGTAAGTCCCCTCCGCCAGCTCGACGCGGAGGAGCATGTGGCTTCGCGGCCAGGTCTCGCCCGCGGGCGCGCCCCACCGCACGCGCGCCGCGAGCCCGCGCACCTCGAACCCGAGCGCGCGCAGCGCGTGCGCGAGCAGCCCGTTCTGCTCGTAGCAGTACCCGCCGCGGCGGCCGTGCACGAGCTTGCGCTCGATCGCCGCGGGGGAGAGGTCGACGCGCCGCCCCGACCACGAGTCGAGGTTCTCGAACGCGATCGCGCGCGGGTGCAGGGCGTGGATGGCGCGCAGCGTGTCGAGCGTCGGCGCGCGCGGGCCGTCGTAGCCGATGCGCGCGAGGTAGGCGTCGAGCGCGATCGCGCCGCCTCGAGCCCGAAGGCCGCCGGGCGCGCCGATCTCTCGGAGCAGGGACGGTTCGTTCATACGATCATCCTGCTACGTGGACGATCGCCCCGGTAGAGGCTCTATTTGGAAGCATCGTCCATGAAATGGTACGATCTCGGGCCGATGGACGAATGGAACGACCTCGCGCTGTTCGCGCGCATCGCGGAGCACGGCGGGCTGTCGGCGGCGGGGCGCGCGCTCGGCCTGCCCAAGTCCAGCCTGGGCCGGCGTCTCCAGCTCCTCGAGGAGCGGCTGGGGGTGCGGCTCGTCCAGCGCACCTCGCGCAAGTTCATCATCACCGCCGTGGGCGAAGAGGTGCTCGAGCACGCGCGCGCGATGCGGGCCGCGGCGGACGCGGTCGAGAGCGTGGCGCGCCACCGCGTCGCGGAGCCCAGCGGGACGATCCGCGTCACCTGCTCGGTCGGCATGAGCAAGCACCTCGTCGCGCCGCTCTTGCCGCGCTTCATGGCGCGTCATCCGAAGGTCGACGTGTTCCTCCACGCGACCAATCGCCTGGTGGATCTGGTCGAGGAGCGCTTCGACCTCGCGCTCCGCGGCTACGGCGGCCCGCTGCCCGACACCGGGCTGGTGCAGCGGCTGCTCTCGCCGACGCCATGGGTGCTCACGGCCGCGCCGCGCTACCTCGACGCGCGCGGCGCGCCCGCGACGCCGGAAGAGCTCCGCGCACATCCCGGGCTGCTGCTCGGAGGGCAGAGCTCGCGCGCGGTCTGGAGGCTTCATTCCCGCGAGGCGACCGAGGAGATCCCGTTCGCGCCGCGCCTGCGCACCGACGATCCCGTGGCGCTCCTCGGCGCGGCCGTGGCGGGCCTCGGCGTCGTCGCGCTGCCCGAGTACGCGTGCCGTGACGAGCGCGCCCGCGGGGAGCTGCGGCGCGTGCTGCCGGACTGGCACGTCGGCGATCACCGCGTGACGATGCTGATGCCGTCGGGCCGCGGGCAGCTCCCGGCGGTGCGCGCGCTCGCGGACTTCCTCGCGGTCGAGGTCCCGCGGCGCGTGGGACGCGGGACCTCTCGCGCCGGCTCGAGCGCCGATCCCTCCCGCAAGCGGGCCCGGATCCGATCTCCAGCGGACGACGGAGGAGCGGTGACCCGCTGACGCTCAGCCCTCGAGGAACCGCTCCAGCACCGGCCCGAGCAGCGCGGGCGCGATGTGGTGCGTGGCGCCCTCGATCGTGGCCGCCCGCCCGCGGGGCAGCCGCGCGGCGAGCGCCTCGGCGACCTGCCGCATGATCGGCGCGCCCGCGTCGCCGGCGATCGCCAGCGCCGGCTGGCGGACCTCCGCGAGCGCGGCGGCGATGCGCCCGTCGGCGACGATCGTCGCGTCGTAGACCAGGGTGTGCGCCATCGCCTCCAGCGCGGGGCGGAACGGGGCGTGCCTGAGCTGGGCCACGACCTCGTCGGGGATCCCGACCACGCGCCGCTGGAAGTACTCCACGGCGTCGCCGCGACGCCCGGCCGCGATGAGCGACGCCAGCGCCTCGACGTGCTCGGCGGGCTGGGCGGGCGGCGCCTCGTAGAGCGCGAGCCGCGTGATGGCCAGGCCGCGCGCCGCGGCGGCGAGCGCGAGCAGCGCGCCGGAGGAGTAGCCGAAGACGGCCGCGGCGCCGCCCGCGGCCTGGATCACCGCGTCGAGGTCCTCGATCTCGCGGTCGATCGCGTACGCCGCCGCGTCGCCGCTGTCGCCGCGCCCCCGGCGGTCGTAGGCGAGCACGGTGAACCGCCGCGCCAGGTACGCCGAAAGCGGCGCGCCCGTCGTCCGGTCGTTGAACGCGCCCATCACCAGGATCACCGGCGCCCCCTGCCCGGTCTGGTCGAACGCGATGGTGGTGCCGTCCCTGGAGGTCGTCTTCTTCATCTCGGGTCTCCTTTCCGCGGTCCTGCCCGCGTAGACCCGGGGCGGCGAAAAACTAATCGGTGCGGCTCGCCGGCAGCCGGAACCCGGCGCACAGCTCGGCCGAAAACGTCATGATCTCCGCGATTTGGCCGTCAGAGACGCGCAGCACGTGGACCCCCGACAGCCGGAACACCGCCTCGCCGGGCGGGCGCAGGTAGGCCGCCGCCGCCGGCTGCCGGTTGGCGCCGACCGGCACCATCCTGAACTCGCGCCCCCTCCAGCGGGGCGGGAACAGCGCGAGCAGGTTGGCGATCGCCGCGCGGCCGTCGAACCAGAGCGGCGCGGGCGGCATCGCCCA
Organism: Sorangium sp. So ce134; assembly: GCA_051525975.1. Classification (GTDB taxonomy): domain Bacteria; phylum Myxococcota_A; class Polyangia; order Polyangiales; family Polyangiaceae; genus Sorangium. The sequence continues at coordinate 12,079,180 of CP150314.1, read as the reverse complement.
GCGCGCGTCCTCGCGCAGGAGCTGGATCAGCTCGGCGGCGTCCCCTTGCTCCCACGTGTCCATGAACACCTTGAGCGCGGTGCGCTCGCGATCCGTGACCGGCGCGGCGGCGGGCGGATCCGGCGCCCCGGCGGGGAGGCGCGCGCGCAGCGTCGAGCGCGCCCGCTGGAGCGCGCTGGTCACCGACGGCACGGTCAGCTCGAGCAGCTCCGCGATCTCGGCCGCCGACCAGCCCACCACGTCGGACAGGACGAGCGCGGCGCGCTGGCGCGGCGGCAGGTGCTGGAGCGCGGCCAGGAACGCCAGCGCGATGGTCTCGCGCGCCTCCACCACGGCGTCGGCGGGCGGCCCGGCGTCGAGCAGGTCGTCCGGGAACGGCTGGAGCCACGGCACCTCCGGCGCCCAGGGAGGCGCGGAGCGCGCCGCGGACGGCGGCGTGTCGGCGGTGACCGGCGGCGCCACGTCCTGCGGCACGACCCGCGTCGGGGCGCGCTCCAGCGCGTTCAGGCAGGCGTTGGTGGCGATGCTGTAGAGCCACGTGCGGAACAGCGATCGCCCCTGGAACCCCTCGCGGCCGCGCCAGGCGCGGAGCAGGACCTCCTGCACCATGTCCTCGGCCTCGTCGAAGGAGCCGAGCATGCGATAGCAGTGCGCGCGGAGCCGGCGGCGGTAGCGCTCGCTCAGCGCGGCGAACGCCGCGTGGTCTCCGGCGCGCGCCGCGGCCAGGACGGAGGCCTCCTCTTCTTTGCCATGGTCCGCCGACATGCCTTGCCGGGCGGGATGGTGAACGGGCTCGGGAAGCGGCGCAAGCGGGGCAGCGGGGCGCAACGGGGCGACGTGCTGGAGGGGCAGTTTCGGCCGAACCGTGTACAAAGCTTGACCCTCCTCGGGACGGTTCGATAGAACGCGCTCCTATCGGACCTCGCGGGTCGGGGCTCAGGGGCTCCGGCCATGCTGTCTGGAGTGTCGACGCTCCCTGGCCAAGGGTCTTCGTCCCCGGCACCGCGCATGCTGCTGGAGCATGCAGGTGCATTGGCCGACCTCCCCACGGCCTGGCCTGGCCTTGCTCGCGCAAGAGCCGCAGCAGCCGGCAGAGGTCCAGTGGGTGCGACGAATGGCAACCGCTCGTCTGCGGGGACATCGCTGCACCGATGGATTGGAGAGCCGCGGCGATGAACGAGACCCTCAATAAATACATAGACGTCGGGCTCCTGCTCGGCGTCGAGATCGGCACCAAGATCCTCGGGGCCATCGCCCTGTGGATCGTGGGGCGCCTGGTGATACGCACCGTCCTTCGTCTGTTCGATCGAACGACGAGGTTCCGCAACATCGATGAGACGCTCGCGCGCTACATGCGCTCGGTCGCCAGCGTCCTCCTGAACATCCTCCTCGTCATCACGGTCCTCGGCGTCTTCGGCGTCCAGACCTTCACCTTCGCCGGGATCCTCGCGGCGGCCGGCGTCGCCATCGGCATGGCCTGGTCGGGCCTGCTCGCCAACCTGGCGGCCGGCGTCTTCATGATCGTGCTGCGCCCCTTCAAGGCGGGCGACGTGGTCACCATCGCGGGCGTGACGGGCATCGTGCATTCGATCGGCCTCTTCGTCACGTCCGTCGACACGTTCGACAACGAGCGGACCTTCCTCGGCAACAACAAGATCTTCGGCGAGATCATCAAGAACCACACCGAGAACCCCATCGCGCGCCTGAACATCAACGTGCAGCTCCCCCACGGCGCCGACGTGCACAGGGTCATCGCGATACTGAAGGAGAAGCTCGCCGGCGCTCCGCATGCCGTCAGCAATCCAGAGCCGTTCATCGAGATGGCCGGCGTGAACCTCACCGGCCCGCTGCTCGTCGCGCACTCCTACGTCGACAGCGCGAAGTATCCCTGGGCGCTCACCGCCGCGCAGCTGGTCGTCTACGACGAGATCTCGAAGCTCGGCTACCCGGCCCCGGCGCAGGCGGTGGTGCTCCGCCAGGACGGCGTCCGGATCGCGCACGAGGCGCGCGAGCTCTCGTAGGCCGTATCGAGCTCGACACGCCGGCGGGCTCGCCCATTGCTCCACGAGGACGAGATCTCCTGCCCGGCGCGGCGCGACCTCGTAGGTCTCGTCGTACTGCGCGGCGAGGCCGGTCACCTGGATGGCCAGGCCGACCTCGAGCGAGGCCGTGTCGATGACGGGCTGGCCCCCGCTCCCGTCCTTGTCCGGCGTACGCGTGCGCGTGCTCCTGCGCGTCTCTCGCTGGTCCCGCCGCTCAGGGCCTCGACGCCCGCCCGCGAGCGGCGGGAGAATCGTCCGATGCGCCGCCTCGCCGTCTCCTGGCTTCCCTTCGTCGCCCTCCTCGCCGCCTGCCGTCCCGGCGACGGGTCGCTCCGCGACGACGAATTCCGGGCCCGGCTGGCGCGCGGCTGCCGCAGCGAGCCCGAGTGCCTCGTGCTGGAGCTCGAGGCGCGGGCCCGCGCCGACCGGTGCGCGTCGTTCTGCGAGGGCGTCGAGGCCGACCTGCGGGCGGCGAGCGCCCTCGTCGCCCGCTACCGGCGGGAGCGCGAGGCGCGCCAGGCGGCGATCGAGGCGCAGCGGCAGGCCGACGAGGCCGCGGAGGCCGAGCGCCGCCGCGCCGAGCGCGAGGCCGCCGAGGAGGCGCGCCGGCAAGAGGAGGCGGCCCGCGCCGCCGAGCTCGAGCTTGCCGCGAGCGAGCTCGCCTGCGCCCAGCAGGGCGACACCGCGGCCTGCGACGCGCTCGTCCGCTACCTCGCCGGCGCCGCCCCGCGCGACGAGCGCGCGTCCCAGGTGCGCGCCTCGTTCGAGAAGGGCCGGCGGCTGATCGCCGAGCGCGAGGCCGCGAGGGCCGCCGAGGAGCGGCGCGAGGCCGCCGGCGCGCCCGTCCCCGCGCGACCGGGCGGCGGGCCGGCTGCGCCAGCGCGACCGCGGCCGGCGTCCGAGGGCCGCGTCTGCTGCTGCGACGGCACGCTGTCGCCGACCTGCACCTACGTGAAGCGGGGTTGCTGCTCCCACCACGGCGGCGTCTGCGCGTGCCCCTAGAACATCGGTCACGTTGATCAAGCGAGAAATAAACCGCCAAGACGCCAAGGACGCCAAGACGCCAAGAATTTTTTTTTCTCTCTCTCTCTCTCTCTTTACTTGGCGTCTTGGCGTCTTGGCGTTTCGAAGCTCTGCGCTTTTCATGCAGTTTCAACCCGTTTGTCTCTCTGGTCGCGGGTCAGACTTCGCGTCCGCGATCGGGTGGTGCGGCGGCGAGGGCGGTGACGGGGTTCGACAAGGGAAGTGAGGCACCGAGATCGTCTTCTTCCCCTCGGTGAGAGGGCGAGACTACGCGCGTGGTGGTGAGCCGTGACCGTGTTCGCCGTTCGCCGTGCCCGCCGTCCTCCGAGCCTTCGCTGGGATCGCGGTTCATGGACGGCCATGCCGCTCACGGGTGCACGAAGCAGCGAGGCGCTTTCCTGGCTGCGCCTCGTGGAGGTGTACCGATGGGGACTCCCGGTACGGAGCTGCGCGTCACGGACTCGCCCCCTCGCCGAGGGGAAGAACAGGGCCTCCGAGAGACCCTCCGGATCAAGCGGCGGGCACGCCGTCGTCCACGAGGTCGTGACGCCAGTTGGCCTCCTGCACGCGCAGATCGAGGAGCCGGTACTCCTTCGCGATGGCGTCGGCCTGGCTCCGCAGCGCGGCGATGTCCACCGAGGGAACCGTCTTGATCTCGCGGCGGCTGTAGCGGTCCTGGGACGGCGTGGCCTTGTCGGCGAGGTTGCTGCAAACCAGGTGCAGGTACCGGAGCATGTCCTTGCGCAGGATGGCCAGGGAGAGGCTCTCTCCGCCGTCGAGCGCGACGCGCGCGTTGGTGTCGTTGATCCTGGCGACCAGCGCCGCGAAGCGCTCGGTCGCGGCGCGCAGCTCGGCGATGAGCGCCTCCGGTCGCTCGGCCGGCGGCTCGCCCTCCTGCGCCTGGGCGTTGCGGTAGATACGTTGCTTGAGCTCCTCCATCTTGGTCTTGATGGCTTTTCTCTCGGACAGGGCCTCTGCGAGCTTCATGGTGCGGGGGCGAGGCCCGTTCACGTGAGCCTCTACCCACGGGGCTCGATCACACCCACCCGGCAGCTCCGACGACGAATGCGTGATATTTGTTCTTTTCTTGGCGCCTTGGCGCCTTGGCGCCTTGGCGTCGAAATCTCTCTCCAAATCCCAGGCCGGCCCCCCTGGTGGGCGGTACCATGCGTGCCGCTCGCACCACGGCGGCGTCCGCCTGCCCCAGCCCTCGAGCGCCCTGCGCACCCGGCAGCGGGCTCTGCGCTTGCGCGTGCGTGCTCGCCAACACGCGCGATCGCGGCCTTCCTGTGAACCTGGTGTTTCCTTGACGTTCTAAGTACCGTTCTGGCTCGTCGCCGCCGAGGGGCGGCGTCCCTGCGCCTCGTCTCTGCGCTTCCAGGAGGGTCCATGGCCGTCGCCGACTCGCTGTCCGCTCATCCCCAGAAGACCGATCATTCTCCCGAGGCCGTCGAGCGGCGGGTGGCGGACGCCCTCGCCGCGCTGACGCTCGAGCAGAAGGTCCGCCTGCTGACGGGCGCCGACTTCTGGAGCACCTACCCCGAGCCCGCCATCGGCCTGCGCCGCATCGTCGTCTCGGACGGCCCGGTCGGCGTGCGCGGCGAGCACTGGGACGAGCGCGATCCCTCGGTGAGCCTCCCCTCCGCCACCGCCCTCGCCGCCACCTGGGACGAGGCCCTGATCGAGCGCCTCGGCGCGCTCCTGGCCTCCGAGGCGCGGCGCAAGGGCGTCGACGTCGTCCTGGGGCCGACGGTCAACCTGCACCGCAGCCCGCTCGGCGGCAGGCACTTCGAGTGCTTCTCCGAGGACCCGCTGCTCACCGGCCGCCTCGGCGCGGCCTACGTCCGCGGGCTGCAGGCCCACGGCGTCGGCGCCACCCCCAAGCACTACGTGGCCAACGACTCGGAGACCGAGCGGTTCACCGTCGACGTCCGCGTCGATCAGCGCGCGCTGCGCGAGCTCTACCTCGCGCCCTTCGAGCGGATGATCGCCGGCGCGCGCGCGTGGCTCGTGATGGCCTCGTACAACGCGGTCAACGGGGCGACCATGACCGAGAACGCCCTGCTCGACTCGCCGCTCAAGGACGAGTGGGGCTTCGACGGCGTCGTGGTCTCGGACTGGTTCGCGACCCGCTCCAGCGAGGCCGCAGGGCGCGCGGCGATGGACCTCGCCATGCCGGGCCCGGAAGGGCCGTGGGGCCAGGCGCTCGTCGCCGCCGTCCGGAGCGGCGCGGTGCCCGAGAAGGCCGTCGACGACAAGGTCCGCCGCCTGCTCCGCCTCGCCGCCCGGGTCGGCGCCCTCGAGGGCGTCGCGCCGGCCGCGCCCGCCCCGGCCCAGCTCCCCGCCGCCGACGCCGCCCGGCTCGCCCGCGAGACCGCCGCGGCCGGCATGGTGCTCGCGCGCAACCACGGCGACGCGCTCCCCCTCGACCCGGCCAGCCTGCGGCGCGTCGCCGTGATCGGCCCGAACGCCGCGCAGGGGCGGATCCAGGGCGGCGGCAGCGCCAGCGTGCACCCGCACTACGCGGTCTCGCCGCTCGACGGGCTGCGCGCCGCGCTCGGCCAGCGCGCCGACGTGCTCCACGCCCTCGGCACCCGCATCCACGAGGGCCTCGTGCCCGTGGCCGGAGACCAGGTGATCGACCCCGTGACCGGCAAGCACGGCGTGCACGTGCGGCTCCTCGACGCGAAGGGCAACGTCGTGCACGAGGAGCATCGCGACGTCGGGCGCCTCACGTTCATCGGGGACGAGCGCGCGAAGCGGGCCGCGACCATCGAGGTGACGGCGCGGTTCCGCGCCGCCGAGGCGGGCCGCTACCGGATCGGCGTGGCCGGGGTGGGCGCCTACCGCCTCACCGGCGGCGGGCAGGTCCTCTTCGACGAGGCGATCGCGCCGGACAAGGACGACATGGCCGCGGCCCTGCTCGCCCCGCCGCATCGGGCGGCCGAGCTGTCGTTCGCCGCCGGCCAGGAGCTCGACCTCGCGCTCACGCACTCGGTCCAGCCGGGGGCGGTCGCGGTGGCGTTCTCCCTCGGCGTCGAGGTCCCCGCGCTGCCCGACGAGGAGGAGCTCGCGCGCGCCGTGGAGCTCGCGCGCTCCGCCGACGTGGCGATCGTGGTCGTCGGCACCACCGAGGCGATCGAGAGCGAGGGCTTCGACCGGAGCTCGCTCGCGCTCCCCGGCCGCCAGGACGAGCTGGTCAGCGCCGTCGCGGCGGTGAACCCGCGGACGATCGTGCTGGTGAACTCCGGCGGGCCGGTGACCATGCCCTGGCGCGACGAGGTCGCCGCGGTGCTCCTCACGTGGTTCCCGGGCCAGGAGTTCGGCAACGCCGTCGCCGACGTGCTGCTCGGCGCCGCGGAGCCCGGCGGCCGCCTGCCCACGACGTGGCCGTCGCGCGAGGACGACGTGCCCGTGCTGTCGACGAAGCCCGAGAACGGCAAGCTGGTCTACGCCGAGGGGCTGCACGTCGGGTACCGGGCGTGGGCTCGCGCCGGCGCCACCCCGGCCTACCCGTTCGGGCACGGCCTGGGCTACACGCGCTGGGAGATCCTCGGCATCGACGCGCCGCCGAGCGTCGCCGCCGGCGACGCGGTCGAGGCGCGGGTGCAGGTGCGCAACGTCGGCCCCCGCCGCGGCCGCCACGTCGTCCAGCTCTACCTGGCGCGGCCGGGCTCCGAGGTCGAGCGCCCCGTGCTCTGGCTGGCCGGCTTCGCCTCCGTCGAGGCCGATCCCGATCAGACGGTCGAGGTCGCCGTCACCATCGAGCCGCGGGCCTTCGCGCACTGGGCGGCGGGTCGCTGGCAGATCGAGCCCGGCGTGTTCACGCTGCACGCGGGGCACTCGGCCACCGTCCTGACGCGGCAGGCCGCGGTGCACCTGGACGCCTGAGAGCGCGCCGCCCGACGCCGGGGCGGCGCCCGCGGCGCCCCCCGGTCGGGATCCGCGGGGGGATCACCCCTCCGCGTCGTCGTCGTCGCCGGCGACCTCGTCGGTCGTCGAGCGCCGGCCGAGCCAGCGGCGGAGCTGCGTCCGGTGCACGCCCAGCGCGCGGGCCGTGCGCGCCACGTTCCCGCCTTCGCGGCGCAGCACCTCCTCGATGACCTCGTCGGCGGGCAGCGGCGCCGCCCGGCGCGCCGGCCGTTCCCCGGCCGGGGGCAGCGACGACCGCCGGCCTCGCTCCGAGGGCTGCTCCGGCCCCATCGCCTGCGGGGCGAAGGCTCGCCCCGCCGAGGGCGACAGGTGCCGCGCCTGGACCACCGAGCTCTTCTCGATCTGCGCCTCCTGCGCCGCCGCGCGGATCTCCGCCATCAGCTCCCGCACGTTGCCGGGCCACGGCAGCATGAGGCACGCCTCGATGAGCGACGCGTGGGCCACGGGCGGCGCGCTCGCCTGGCGGTGCTCGACGCCGGCGCCGGCGCTCCGCAGCGCCGCCTCCACGAGCCACGGGACCTCCTCGGGCCGCTCGTGCAGCCGCGGGATGCGGACCGCCGGCTGCGCGATGCGGAAGAAGAGATCCTCGCGGAGCTTCCCCGCGGCCACCTGCGCGCGCAGGTCCTTGTGGGTCGCCGACACGAGCGCGAAGTCCACCTGCGCGGGCCGCGCGGCCCCGAGGGGGATCACCTCCTTCGCCTCGATCGCGCGGAGGAGCTTCGCCTGCACCCCGAGGTCGAGCTCGGCCACCTCGTCGAGGAAGAGGACCCCGCCGTGGGCGGCCTGCACGTACCCCTCGGAGTCGGCCGCGGAGCCCGAGTAGGCCCCCTTGCGCGCGCCGAAGAGCAGCCGCTCGGCGAGGCCGTCGGGGATGGCGGCGCAGTTCACGGGGACGAACGGCCCCCCGCGCCGCGGGCCGAGCGCGTGGAAGGCCCGCGCCGCGTGCTCCTTGCCGGTCCCGCTCTCGCCGGTGATGTGCAGCGCCGCTCCGAAGCGCGCCGCCCGATCGATGGCGTCCCACGCGCGGGCGAGGGTCGGCCCGAGGATCGTGCCCCCGGCCGTGGAGATCCCCGCCCGGAACGGCTCCACGTCGGCCTGGATCACGAACACCGACGAGCCCGTGCGCAAGATGCGCAGCTCGCCGCCCGCCCGCGCGCCGGTCAGCGGAACGCCGTCGAGCGACGTTCCGTTCCGGCTGTCGAGGTCCTCGACCTCCCACTCGCCCTGGCGCCAGCGCACGCGCGCGTGCCTGCGCGACATCCGCAGGTCGTCCAGCGGGACGCCTCCGACCTCGCCGCGTCCGAGCTCGAGCTCGCCGTCCTTGAGCGGGAGGACGTCGCAGCGAGGACTGTCCACGGAGAAGACGAGCACCAGCCCAGGCGTCGGCTTCCTGGAACGCAGGCGCTCCGAGGCCGCTCCGAGCGAGTCGTCCAGGGTTGTCCTCGGTGCAGTGGACACCACGTCGCCGTCGAGTGTAGCGCGGACCCGAAGCGATGAGGATCTTCCTGAGGAGGATCGCCCTGGGGATACGTTGTCCGACAGCGTGGAGCGCCTCCCACCGGGGAGCGCAGGGCACGTCGTCCGACAGCGTGGAGCGCTTCCCACCGGGGGCGCCCACAGGGCACGTGGTCCAACAGCAGAGAAATATTCTTGATGAGGTCGCCAGGCGGATTGCGCCCCGCGCGTGCGCTCCGTGCGCCGGCGGGGGACTGCCAGGCTTCCGGGGTGGGAATCCCCGGGCATCGCGACGCAGCGCGAGCTCGCCGCGATGCAGCGCGCGCTCGCCGGGGTCGAGGCGATGAACCCGGGATCGAAGCCCTGGAGACGACCGGGGAGGGTGCTTCGCGCCCTCTTGCAATGTTTCGATGCAAATTGCCTCAGCGTGACCGATGCGCGCGGCCGATTCCCCGCTGAGAACAAGGATTCTTGCCTTTGTTGACGCGAAAGGGCGCGGCCGAGCGCCGAGCTCGCCGCGGGGGGCGCGGGCGAGAGGGCGCTGGCCGGGGGTTTCGTCGATTCAGCGCCGGCGGAGTCCGGGGAATGGGCGATGGTTCGCCGCTTGCTTTCGTTGGAGGGAGGCGAGGCCAGGTAGACTCATGAAGGACGAGCACCATGACTCCGGTCAGAGCGGAGCGTTCGCCAGGAGAGGCGATGCGAGCACCGGGGGTGTCTCGTCCTGCGTCCGCGGGTTGCCGAAGCACGAGCGCGCCGTGGGCGAGGTCCTCGGCGGCAAGTACCAGATCGTGGGCCGGCTGGGCGCCGGGGGCATGGGCACGGTGTGGCGGGCGCGCAGCCTGTGGCTCGACGTCGACGTGGCGATCAAGGTGCTCCACGAGGAGCAGTTCGACGCGCACGCCGCCGAGCGCCTGCTCCGGGAGGCGCGCGCGACGGCGAGGCTCGGACATCCGGCGATCGTGCGCGTGTTCGATTTCGGCGAGACCGACTCGGGCGAGCCGTTCCTGGTGATGGAGCTCCTCGAGGGCACGTCGCTCTCGAACTGGCTGGAGGCGAACGGCCGGATGCCGGCGGAGCAGGCGGTCCAGATGCTCTTGCCGGTGGCGTGCGCCCTCGCGGCCGCGCACGCGCAGAGCATCGTCCATCGCGACATCAAGCCTGCGAATATCCTCGTCGTGTCCGACGGGGCGGGCGGCTACGTCCCGAAGGTGGTCGACTTCGGCATTGCCAAGCTGGCCAACGCGGTGAGCCCCGCGATCACGCAACGGGGGATGATCGTCGGCAGCCCGGAGTACATGTCGCCGGAGCAGGCCGACGGCCAGCTGGAGATCGGGGAGCAGACCGACGTCTGGGCGTTCAGCGTGGTGCTGTACGAGCTCATCACCGGGCGGCGGCCGTTCACCGGGGAGAGCCTCGGCGCGGTGATCTCGGCGATCTTCAGCAAGGAGCCGGTGCCGACGACGCAGCTCGGCGCTGGCGACGAGGAGCTCTGGTCGATCATCCGCCGCGGGCTGGCCAAGTCGCCGGCCGAGCGGTGGCCGAACATGCGGTCGCTCGGCCGCGCCCTGGCCTCCTGGGCCGTCGAGCGCGGGGTCACCGCGGACGTGGCGGGCACGTCGCTCGCGCACCAGTGGCTCGCGCGCGGGCCGGAGTCGCCGCTCACGGCGGAGCGGGCCGCGCCGGTCCTCGCGGCGACCGGCGCCGCGTCCGGGCCGAAGGCGGCGCCGCGGCGCTTGGCCGGCGCAGGGAGGACGCTCGTCGCGTCGCCGGCGGCCACGCCTGCCGGGCGCCGGGGCGGCACGATCAAGATGCCCGAGGCCCGGCGCGCCGCGTCGCTCGGGATTGCGCCCCCGCTGCGGCTCCAGAAGGCGCTCCTGGTGGGGGTGCTCGCCGCGTTCGTCGCGCCGGTGGTCGTGGTCATGGGGCTGAACCTGCGGCGCGGAAGCGCGAGCGCGGGCGCCGCGCGGCCCGCGGTGGCGGCCGCAGGGCCCGTCATCCAGCCGGGCGCTGCGCTGGCGGCGCCGGCGGCGACCCCGGCCGCGCCGTCCGCCGGCGTCGTGACCGCGGACGGCGGGGCGCCGCGCGCGAGCGCCCTCGAGATGGCCGCGAGGGGCGCGCCGGCAGGCAAGCCGCTCGCGCGGCCGGGCGAGCGGGCCGAGCCCTGGGACGAGCCGGGCGATCCGTGGGGCGAGACGGCCGATCCGTGGGACGAGATCGAGCTGTCCTCGTCACCGGCCGAGCCGCCCGACCAGCGCGTCGAGGCGCGCGCGGAGCGGGCCGAGCCGCAGGCGCAGCGGGCCGAGCCGCGGGCGCAGCGGGCCGAGCCGCGGGCGCAGCGGGCCGAGCCGCGGGCGCAGCGGGCCGAGCCGCCGCGTCAGGCGCCTGCGTCCACATCCATGCCGCTGCCGGCGGCGCCCGATTTCTGAGGTGATCATGCGCAATCCTGGGGTGAGGTTCCGCTCCGTTCGCGCCTCCGGCGACCTGCTGCTTCTTTTGGTCGCGCTCGCCGCGGCGCCGCTCGGACCGGGTGGGTGCTCCGCGGTGATCGGCGCCGAGCTGTCCGACAAGGACGATGAGGCCGAGGACACTGGAGGGCGAGAGGATCAGGCCGGCGACGGGAGCGGCGGCGATATCGGCAGGAGCAGCGGCTCGACCACGACCGGCACCGGGAGCACCGGCGGCCGCGAGGGCGCGACGAGTAGCGCGAGCAGTGGCGGCGATGGCGCGGCGAGCAGCGCGAGCGGCGGCGGCGAGAGCGCAAGCAGCGCGAGCAGCGGCGGCGAGAGCGCGAGCAGCGCGAGCGGCGCGAGCGGCGGTGGCGGCGAGAGCGCGAGCAGCGCGAGCAGCGGCGGCGAGAGCGCGAGCAGCACGAGCAGCGGCGGAGATGGCGCGAGCAGTGCGAGCAGCGCGAGCAGCGGCGGAGATGGCGCGAGCAGCGGCATCGCGAGCAGCGGCAGCGGCAGCGGCGCTGGCGGCGCGAGCAGCGGCAGCGGCGAGGGAGGTGGCGCGAGCAGCGGCAGCGGCGAGGGAGGCGGCGCGAGCAGCGGCAGCGGCAGCGGCCCTGGCGGCGAGAGCAGCGGCAGCGGCCCTGGCGGCGAGAGCAGCGGCAGCGGCCCTGGCGGCGAGAGCAGCGGCAGCGGCCCTGGCGGCGAAGCGCACTGCCATGGCCATTTCGCCGATTGCGACGCGGACCCAGCTCACCATTGCGAGACCAACCTGTGGAACAACGTCGAGCACTGCGGCGCCTGCGGCAATCGATGTCCGGACGGCACGGACTGCCAGCACGGAGAGTGTCGATGATGCCGCGTTCTCCTGCTCGATCCGGGCTGACGCTCGCCTCCATCGCCGCGGCGGTGCTCCTGGCCGCAGCCCCGCTCCCCGCGGCGGCGGAGGGCACGGGGGATGTGGCCGCGGCGCGCGTCCTGTTCGTCCAGGGGGCGAAGTTCGCCCGCGAGGGGCGCTGGGACGAGGCGCGGGCGCTCTACGCCCGGTCGCTCGAGATCAAGGCGACGCCCCTCACGCGCTACAGCCTCGGCGTCGCGCAGAAGGAGACCGGGCGCCTGGCCGACGCGCTCGCCAGCTTTCGCGCGTTCCTGGCCGAGCCGGCGACGCCGTCGACCGCGCCCTACGTCGGGCCCGCGCGGCAGGCCGTCGCGGCGCTCGAGCCGCGCGTCGGCCGGGCGAAGCTCGCCGTCAGGCCCGGCGAGGTCGACGGGCTCGTGCTGACCCTCGACGGCAAGCCGGTGCGCGCGGCGCCGGGTCAGGCCCTCGAGCTCGATCCGGGCGCGCACGAGGTCGTGGCGAGCGCGCCGGGGTACCGCGCGGCGGCGGCCCGGTTCAGCGTCGTCGCCGGCGGGTCGGTCGAGGTCCCGATCGCGCTCGCGCCGGCCGCCCCCGGCGCCGCGCGGTCCTCGGCTGCCGGAGGGGGCCTGCCTCCCCTGGCCGAAGCTTCCGAAGGGCCGAGCCGAACGCTCCCGGTCGTCGTCATGGGCGTGGGCGGCGCGCTCTTCGCCGGCGGCGCCGTCCTCGGCCTCTCCGGCTTGAAGCAGGCGGGCGATGCGCGCTCCAGCACGGGCTCGGACGCGAGCGCCGCGCGGGCCAAGGGGATCCTCGGCGACGTCCTCGGCGGCATCGGCGTCGCGACGGTGGGCGTCGGGCTCTACCTGCTGCTGAACGAGCCGGCGCCGAGCCCCCCCAAGGCAGGCTCCGTGACCCCGTGGCTGAGCGCGTCGGGCGCGGGCGTCGAAATGCGGCTTTGATCCGCGTGGCCCCGCGCCGCGGGAGATCGATCTGCGTAGCCTGTCCTCGGCGAGATCCAATCAGCGGTCACCGAGCGAATGTGTCGAGCGGTGAACCATCGCGCTGACTCGCCGCTGGAGGTAGGGGGTATGAAGAATTTCCTGGCGCAGGGCGTGTCCCATTCCGTCCGTGGGCAGCGCCCGGGCGGTCTGGCTCCTGACGCGGCCCGCGCGCGCAAGCCGTCGCGGCACCTCGTCGTCGTGCTGGCGGCGATGACGGTCGTTCTGTTCGCAGCCGAAGCCGGGGCTTCCGGCACATGGACCAAGCGGGTCACGTCCGGTCCGGCGCCGACGGAGCGCTCGACCCCCGCGGTCGCGGCGATCGGCGACGCCGTTTACCTGTTCGGCGGCATGAAAGACGACTTCTCGACCTTCGAGAACACGTTCTACAACGATCTCTATCGATTCGACACCTCGCTCGATTCCTGGGAGCTCCTCGAGCCCGCGGGGGACCTGCCGCCTCCGCGCGTGTTCGCCGGCGCTGCGGCCGACGAGTGCAGCAACGTGATGCTGGTGTTCGGCGGGGCCACGTACAGCCCTGACTTCTCCGATTTCGTGGCCTACGACGATCTCTGGGCTTACGACGCCGACGCGGACGCCTGGATCGAGATCCACGCCGAGAACGCGGGTCCGGTCGGCCGGTCGCGCCCGAACGTCTGGTTCGCCGGCGGGAAGCTGTACGTCTTCGGCGGAGTGACAAGCGCCTTCGAGTTCATGAACGATCTCTGGGTGTACGACTTGGCATCGAACCGCTGGAAGGAGCTCGTGCCCGCCGGCGCTCCCGGCTCGCCGCGCGGCCGGCACGAGGCGATGGCCGGGACGACGCCGATCCGGGGCAAGCTGACGCTGTATGGCGGCGAGACGATGGGCGCCGCTGGCTTCGAGATGCTGGACGATACCTGGGAGTTCGACCTGCGCACCCGCCGGTGGACCGAGGTGACGCCGCGCGCGCGGCGCGACATCACGCCGCCGCGCAACTACGGCGCCGCGGCCGTCATCGGCTGGGACCTGTACCTGCAAGGAGGCGACGTGTCGGGCGGGTCGTCGGGTTGCGGCGCGCCGTTCGAGCAGAACCCGATCGAGGAGCTCTGGCGGTACAGCCCGGTCCAGCGGAAGTGGACCAAGCTGTCGCCGGGCGGCGACCCGCTGGTCCGGCTCAAGCGGCATGTCGCCACCGAGGTGAACGGCGCCATGTACCTCTTCTCGGGGTGGGATTTCGCCTGCGACGGCGGCGTGGGCCCCGGCCAGCTCTGGAACCGCGACGTCTATTCGTTCGATCCCTGAGCGGGGCAGGAGGGCGCCACGCCGGCGGCGGGCGCGCCGCGCTACCCGGCGGCGGCGCGGACATGGTACTGCGCCGCCATGCGCTCGCTCGCGATGGTGCTGTCCCTGGCCGCGCTCCTGGCCGCGGGCGCGCCCGCTTCGGCCAGCGGCGACGGCCCCGGCCAGCCTCCGGCGGACGCGCCTGCGCCTGCCGAGGCCGCGCCGCCTGCGGGCGCGCCCGCGCCTCCGCAGGCCGCGTCTCCGGCGGATGCGCCTGCGGCGGACGCGCCTGCGCCATCACAGGCCCCGTCTCCGGCGGACGCCGCCGCGCCCCCGCAGGCCGCGGCCGCGGTGCGGTGGTGCGCGCCGGAGCTCGCCTCGCTGCCCGGCGAGGCGTGCGCCTTCCTGCCGGCCCGACCGGCGCCTGGCCCCCGCGCGCTCGTGATCTTCCTGCACGGCGTCGTTCAGCCCGATTCAGGGTGGCAATGGGCGCAGCAGCGGGGCGCGGCGCGGGCCGGCGCCCGGCACGGCGTCGCCGTGATGATGCCGCGCGGCCGGCGCGGGATCGGGCCGAAGGCGATGGAGGACTGGTGGTGCTGGCCCACCGCCGCCGCCGCGCAGGCGGCCCACGAGGACGCGATGCTCGCCGAGTGGGACGCGGCGCGCGCGGAGCTCGAGCGGCGCGCGGGCGGGCGCTTCGAGCGGGTGCTCGTGTTCGGCTTCTCGAACGGCGCGTATTACGCGACGTCGCTGGCGATGCGCGGGCGGCTGCCGGTCGACGGCTACGCGGCCTTCGCGGGCGGCTCGGGCGCGCGCTACCTGGAGCGGGCGGGCGCGCGGACCAAGGCCCGCGCGCCGGTCTTCGTCGGCTGGGGCGGCAAGGACCCGGCGCACCGCGACCAGGTCGCGCTCGCGAAGATGCTCCGCCGGCTGAAGTGGCCTTCCCGGTCGCTCGGCAAGCCGCGCGCGGGGCACGCGATGACCGACGATCAGGTCGACCAGGCGCTCGCCTTCCTGCTCGGCCAGCGACGCGGCGCCAAGGCGCCCGGCGGCGGGCGCGGCGCTCGATCGCGATGAGGGACGGCCAGCGATCCTCCGCCGCCGTCCGGGCCGTCGCCGGAGAGCAGGGAGGACGTCCGCCCCCCGCGCGCCGCGATCACACGCGGGCGAGCCCTGGCGCCGGACCGAAGTGCGCGGGGAACACCCGCTCGAGGAACTCGTTGCGCAGGAGCCCGTCGGGATCGACCCGCTGCTTCAGCCGGACGAACTCCGGGAGCGCGTGCGCGTACATCGCCTGGAGGTGCTCCGCCGCCGTGTTGACGTTCTTGACCAGGTAGACCCGACCGCCGAGCTCGAGGCTGTACGCGCTGAGCTCGGTGAGCCGCAGGCGGATACGGCACACGCTGTCTTCATCGCTGCCCACGAACGCGACCGTGACGGCGAACCCGTCGGTCCCGTGGTTCGCCGAGAGGAGGAACCGGTCGCCCTGGATGTGGAGCACGTCGAGCAGGAGCGGCGGGATCCCGTCCCGGGTCGCGATCTCATCGATTCTCTTCAGGAAATCGACGAGCCGCCGCCGGCTGTCCTCCGGGGCGCCCGGGTCGTAGGGGATCATGAAGGCCTGCTGCACCGTGATCATCGGCACGCCGAGGGCCTGCCCGATCCGGTTCGCGAGGACGTTGCCGTCCATGAAGAACAGAAAGCCCATGAGCTCGTCGACGTTCGGGCGCGAGACATCGAAGACGAAGCGGTCGATGATCGTCCAGACGGCCCGGCTCACCACGGCCGCGCGCATCAGCCACTCGATCGGGACGCGGAGCGGGTAATTGCGGCGATGGTTCAGCAGCGGGCGGAGCGCGTGCGACGTCCCCGCGACGTACCGCGAGCGCAGGATCATGCTCTTGCTGCCTTCGAGGGTGTGAAACGCGATGGAGAAGAGCGCCTCGGGGACCCATCCCTCCTCGACCGCCCTCCCTCCCTCCGCGGGCAGGAGCTGCTCGGCGCGCGGCAGGAGCGTCTCCGCGAGCTCCTCGAGCGATCCGCAGCGCGTCGCCTCGGTCACCACGCGGATCGGGGTGCCCGCCGGAGCGACGCGCGCGACGCGGTACGTCACGTCGATCACCGCGCCGAGGTAGCCGAGGCCGCCGATCACCGCGTGAAACAGCGCGCTCGTCGCCTCGTCGCGGCCGAGGGAGAGCAGCTCCCCGTCCAGGGTGAGGAGCGTCAGCCGCTCGACATAATGCCCTTCCTTGCCGCCGGTGCACGAGAAGCGAGAGAGGCAGTCGCCGGAGACCGTGCCTCCCGCGGTGGCGTGGCTCGTCGAGACGACCGTATACGGCACGAACCCGCGGGCGGCGAGCTCGCGGGCGATCGCTCCCCACGTGGCGCCGGCGCCCACGGTCATCCGCGCGCCCTCCTCGTCGATGTCGATGGAGGTGAAGCGCGTCATCGAGATCATGATGTCGTCGTTCAGCGCCTGCCCGTCGAACGACTGGGCCCCGGCGCGGAACGTGATCCTGCGCCCTGTCCGCTTCGCCATGCGGAACAGCACCCGGAGCTCCTCGATCGACCCCGGGGTGTACAGGTCTCCAAACGACTGGTGCAGCCCGCTGTAGCCCTGGAGCCGGCAGAGCGGCTTTCGAGGGATCTCGTCGAGCCGCGGCGGCACCGGCGCGCCCCCGACGTAGGCGAGGCCAGCGCCGCCGCCCCCTCGCCGGGATCGCCGGAGCGGCCCGCTGACGAATCGAGCGACCACGATCAACCCGAGGAGGGCGGGAGGAGAACCTGGGTGTTCGCACCGATCGTCTCGAGCGCAGGTCGCATCGCCCGCAGCGTCGCACGAGGCGGGCCAGGCGGGCAAATTCCCGCCCCCGCCCCGCTCCAGCGCCCCCGCGTGTCATGACGGCCGTCCGCCGCTCCAGCGCGGTTCCCCTCCGGTCTGGCGCAGCGACCCCGATCGAACAAAGCGAAGACGCCAAGAGAGCCCACTAGCTCTCTTGGCGTCTCGCTGTTTTGGCGTCTTGGCGTCTTGGCGGTTTACATCATCATCGCTCGCCGAGCGTCGCTCTACAGGCCGCGAATCTCGACGTGGATGTTCCGCCGCGCCGCGGTCTGCTGGAAGCGGCGGATGAGCTCGGCGACGTCGTGGTCGACGTAGGACGCGCCCTGAGCGTCGACCACCACGTGCGTGTCGCTCGGCAGCCGCTCGAACAGCGCGACGAGCTTGCCCTGGGTGAAGAAGTAGGCCGCCTTGTTGAACCGGATCGTCACGCGCGCCCCCTCCTGGATCACGTCGAAGACGCGGGACATCTGGGTCCTCAGCACGAAGATCACGCCGACGGCGAGGCCGATGGCGATGCCCTTCAGGAGGTCGGTCAGCACGATGGCCACGATCGTCACCACGAACGGGATGAAGTGGTTCCAGCCGAGCTTGCGCATCTCCGCGAAGATCGCGGGCTTGGCCAGCTTGTAGCCGGTGACGAGCAGGATCGTCGCGAGGCACGCGAGCGGGATGTGCGAGAGCAGCCCTGCGGCGAAGACCACCGCGAGCAGGAGCAGCGCGCCGTGCGTGAAGGCGGAGACCCGCGTCCGCGCGCCGGCGTTCGTGTTGGCGCTGCTGCGGACGATGACCGACGTGACCGGGAGGCCGCCGGCGAACCCGGAGAGCATGTTCGCGAGCCCCTGCGCGACGAGCTCACGGTTCGGCGGCGACTTGCGGTGCCAGGGGTCGATCCGGTCAACGGCCTCGAGGTTGAGCAGCGTCTCGAGGCTGGCCACGATCGCCAGGGTCACGCCCAGCACCCAGACCTCGGGCCGCATGATCGCGGACCAGTCCGGCAGCTGGAGCGCGCTGGCCAGGTCGCCGGTGGGCAGCGTCACGAGGTGCTTCTGCTCGAGGGCGAGCGACGGGACCGCCACCTTGAACAGCTCGTTGCCGAGCGTGGCGACGAGCACGGCGACGAGCGGCGCGGGCAGCCAGGAGATCTTCGCGAGGCGCGACTTCTCCCACCCGACGAGGATGGCCAGGCACACGGCGCTGATGAGGAACGCGCCCCACTCGATCGCCTGCGGCGCCTGGGCCAGCATCGTGAAGGTGTTGCCGCCCTCGGCCTTGAAGGACTCGGAGGCGAAGTTGTCCTTGTCGAAGCCGACGGCGTGGGGGAGCTGCTTCAGGATGAGCAGGACGCCGATGGCCGCGAGCATCCCCTTGATGACCGAGGAGGGGAAGAAGTGGCTGATCGCGCCGGCCTTCAGCACGCCGAGGCCGAGCTGCAGGGCGCCGCCGATGACGACGGCCAGCGCGAACGCCTGGAAGCTCTGCAGGCTGGTGATGCCCGCGAGCACGATGGCCGCGAGCCCCGCCGCCGGGCCGCTCACGCTGAGCTGAGCCCGGCTCACCAGCGGGATGACGAGGCCGCCCACGATCCCGGCGACGATGCCGGACAGGAGAGGGGCCCCGGACGCGAGCGCGATGCCCAGGCAGAGCGGCAGGGCAACGAGGAATACGACGACGCCGGCGGGAATGTCGTATTTGAGGTTCGCGCTGAGGCGCGGGTCGAGCGGCGGCGCGGCGTCCCCGTGCGCCTCACCCGGACTCGCGGCTGCGCGTGATGCGCCGGCGGCGTGGGCACCCGCGTGCTCCGACCCGGCGCTGGCTTGGATGGCATTTTGAAGCTGCATCGAACGGCCCTCTCTTCCAGGATGTCTTGGGTCAGTGCCAGTGAGGCGCTCAGCCCGCGCGCCGGTAGACCGTGGTCTCCGGCAGCGCGGACGGGGGCGCCGCGTCGCCGATGGGGGCGAACTGGCCGCTCGAATGCTCGAACTGGAAGACCTGCCCGGTCTCGATCTTGAAGACCCAGGCGTAGAGAGAGAGCTCGCCGCGCGCGAGCCGCGCGCGGATCGTCGGGTGCGTGCGGAGGTTCTCGATCTGGGCGAGGACGTTCTCCTCGACCGTGATCGTCAGGCGGTTCTCCCCCTCGATGTGCGGGTAGTTCTCCTGAACCAGGCGGCGCGTCAGCTCCGCGTGCTGGAGCCACGACTTGACCGCCGGCAGCTCGTCCAGGCCGTTGGGATCGAGCAGCCCGCGCATCGCGCCGCAGTGCGTGTGGCCGCAGACGATGATGTGCTTGATCCCGAGGTGCGCGACCGCGAACTCGATCGCCGCGGACTCGCTGCCGTTGCTGGCGCCGTACGGCGGCACGATGTTGCCGACGTTGCGCACGATGAAGATGTCGCCCGGCTGCGTCTGCGTGATGAGGTTCGGGTTGATGCGGCTGTCCGAGCACGTGATGAACAGCGCCTCGGGGCGCTGACCCCTCGCCAGGTGCTGGAAGAGATCCTGATACGAGCGGCAAACATCGGTCTGGAACTTGTGCAACCCGTCAGCGAGCTTCTGCATTGGAACAAACCCTCTCGTTGACCGCGCCGATCCAGCGCGGCAGTCATCGTGAACACCTCCAGTTTCCAGCTCCTCCGCGCCAGGCCGCGAGCGGCCTCGGCCACGGAGCTAGCCGATCAATTCAGGAAACGTGGTGGAGGGCGACGGACGGGAGGGTAGGGGACGGGGGAGGGGAGGCGGGCGGGCCGGAGGTCGGCCACGAGCACGGAGCGCGGCCGACGCACGCCGTCGCTCGGCACCGAGCGTACGGCGCGCGTGCGATGGGCTCCGCCGCGGCACGGGGGCTGCAGCCCCGCGAGATCAACCTGGTCGATCTCGGTGGAGCCGGCGCGAAACGCCCCCGAAACATCGGAGTTGCTCGTTTCGATGATGCTGAGATTCCCCCTTGCCAGCGTAAGCGGCGCGAGGATCAGCGCGAAGAGCAGCGCGATCCGGGGGAAAAATGAGCGGAGACCCAGCATCGTTCAGGGGTGGAGTGAGCGTCGGGCGTTGAAACCAGGCGAGAACGGCGTCTATTCCCCTAACCTGGCAGCGGGCCCGGTTCGTCGCAAGGCGCCACGGGGCCAACCCAGGTGTGGCAAAGTGTCGCGGTCGGGGACGGATGCCTCGCGCCTGAGCTAGGACGGCGCCCCGTCCAGATAACCGTTATAGCGACGGAATTCAACCTTCAGCCAACGCCGTCACGATGGCGTCGCGGAGGTCGAGCATCTCGCGCTCACCCGCATATTTGTAACGAGGCCAGAAGAAGCCCTTGAGACCGTCCTTCTGGCGCCGTGGGACCACATGGACGTGCACGTGGGGCACGCTCTGACTGACGCGGTTGTTGATGGCGACGAAGAAGCCGTCGGCCGAGCACGCCGACTCCACGGCGCGCGCGAGGCGCTGCGCGGTCGCGAAGAGCGGTCCGACGAGGTCAGACGGAAGGTCCGTGAGCACCTCGTGGTGGGCGCGCGGGACGAGCAGGCAGTGGCCGGGGAAGAGCGGGCGATGGTCCAGGAACGCCATCGCCTCCGGCTCGTCGAGCACGACGTAGGCCGGCGTTTCGCCCCGGGCGATGCTGCAGAAGACGCAAGGTCGAGCGGGCATGGCGGCCTCGCCAGAGCGATGGGGCGCCGCCTGCCCGGCGTCAACGCCCGGCCGCGCGAGGGCGTCGCGCGCCGCGCGGCCGCCGCGCTCAGTGGCTCGCGAGGATCTCGTGGATCGACCCGTGGCCGGCGGGCTCGCGCGTCCAGTAGTCGAGCAGCCGCCCGCCGGCCGTCATCCAGGCCCGATCGTAGCGGCCGTCCTGCGACGAGATCCGCACGATGTGGTCGCCGCCGTGGAACGCCCAGTGGCGGCCCGTGTTGTCGAAGTGGTCGATGAGCGCCCCCTGCCGCGTCTTCACGTGGAGGGCGTCGGCCGGAGCGTCCCAGGAGGTGTCGACGATGAGCTCGTAGACCTGCCAGAGATTGCCGGACGGGAGCACACCCCAGTCCACATTGAGCCCGGAGTCGTTCGGGAGCCCGAAGACGAAGCAGTGGGGCATGCGCCTCGCCGCGTGCCAGAGGTCGCCGTTGCGGCTCGGCTCGTGGTGGAGCGTCACCAGCGTGTTGCGCGCGAGGCCGAACCCGTCGCTGTCGCCCGGGCTGTCCCACACGCGGCGGAAGAGGTGCTGGCAGAGCTGGTCGGCCCCGGCGGAGAACCCGACCGTGAGCAGGCCCCGCTGCCGGCGCTCGTGCAGGATGCGCCCGAACTTGCCGGGCTCGCCCTCGAACAGGGCGCCGAGCTGCTTGTACCGCCACAGCCCGGTCGTGCTGTAGCCGCCGCCGAGGATCACCACCTCGGACGACCAGAGGAGGTGCCAGAGCGCGTCGACGTCCTCCCGCCGAAGGCCGCTGGTCCAGTAGAACGGCACGTGCTCGAGGCCGAACCGCTCGTAGAACTGGAAGAACCAGCGGAAGTTGCCGTACGAGAACTCCTGCCGCTCGAGCTCGTTGCCGTCGCGGGGCGCCTCCGACATCGGCAGGAACAGGACGCGCTTGTTGTCCCGCCCCTGCAGGGCGCGCTGCGCGATGTAGTCGTTGTGGATGACGTTGCAGCGGCTGTGCGAGCTGTAGATCAGCGCGGTCCCTCTCATCAGGTCGCGCATCTCAGCGGCTCGGCGCGCCCGCCGTCAAGGGGGCCGCGCTGCCTGCAGGCGGGCGGAGGCGTGGGCGGGCGGGCGCGAGCTGCGCCGCCGCCCGCGGCCGGCCGCGCTCAGCCGCGCCTCACCTGCTGCATCTTGCGCGGGATGGCGCCGGAGCGCATCAGCATCTCGAACGCCTCCTTCTCGAGCATCGGGTGCACGCCGCGCGGCGGGACGCCCATGGGGCTCTTCTTCTTCGTGATGAAGCCGCTCAGGTACTGCGGGTTGAGCGCGCTCAGGGTCCGCAGGGTGCCCTTCATCTGCTTCGTGTTGTTCGCCCACGCGTAGGCGAACGCCCGCGAGCGGAGCAGCTGCGGCTTGAGCTCGGCGAACGCCTCGTCGTTCGGATCGAACGTCTCGAGCAGCTCGACCGCCTTCGTGGCCTGCCCGGTGCGGGCCCACGCCTCGCCGACGATGGCGGCCATCATGGCGCGGATCCGCGGCTCCTTGTGGCGGGTCATGTCGATCTTGTCGACGAGCGCCCGCGCCTCGTCCGTCTCGCTCAGGATGAGGTGGATCATGCCGCGCTGCGCGCGCGCCTCGTCGGCCATGGGGGCCATCACCTTGTCGAGGTTGATGGTCTCGAGCGTCCGGAGCGCGGCGCGCGGGTCCTCCTGCATCTGGAGCTGCGCCTTCGCGAACGTCGCGGCGGTGTCGTCCTTCTTGAACTCGGTGTCGAGCTTGGCGATCGCGTCCTTGCGCGCCTCGGCGGTGTCGGCGGTCTGCACGATCTGCGCGACGGCGCGCGTCTTGGTCGCGAAGCGCAGCGCCCACAGGATGACGCCAGCGACCACGACCGTGAGGACGCCGGCGGCCACCTTCGGCCAGACCCCGGGGATGGCCAGGGCGATGCCCCAGATGATGAGCGCCGGGATGCCGACGCGGAGGGCGAGCGAGCGCGGGTTCAGCTGGGCGAGGGGGTCGGCCGGCGGCTTTCCGCTGCGGAGCGCGGCGATGGCCTGCTCGCGCTGCTGCTTGGGGCTCTGCTTCTTCGGGGTGGGTTTGCCGGGGGTCTTCATCGAAGGTCGTGGATCTGACGGACGTTCCCGCTCCGCGGGGCGCGGGGTCTCATAGCCGGCCTGCGCGGGAGCGGCCAGCCCGGCCCCCGGGGAGGGGGTCGTCGCGCGGGGGGCGCACGGGCTGAACTCGCCTGGGACGCCCTGTGCCCGACGTGCGGAGCACGCCGGACACAGGGCGTCAATTGGGCTCAGACATCAGCCCGTGCGCCCCCCGCGCGACGACCCCCTCCCCGGGGGCCTACGGTGGTTGAAGGGGGGTGGGGGGGTGGTGGAGGCTAGCTGCGGTCAGCTTGCGGCGGTGTCGGGGTCGGCGGGGCGCGGGGCGGGGTCGGCCTCGGGGGTGGAGGCGGGGAGGGGGGTCACCGCCGAGCGGACCGTCTCGAAGCCGTGCAACGGCGGGAGCGGCTCGATCGAGGGGGCGACGAGCGGGGCGCCGCGCTGCGGCGGGATCGAGGCGGTCGGGTCGGCGAGGCCAAGCGTGGACTCGCGGAAGTGAAGGAAGACCGTTTGCGCGATCGACAGGCACGGGACCGCGAAGAGCGCGCCGGTGATCTGGAAGAAGTGCTCGCCGATGAGCAAGGCGAGGACCA
Source organism: Sorangium sp. So ce134 (assembly GCA_051525975.1). Classification (GTDB taxonomy): domain Bacteria; phylum Myxococcota_A; class Polyangia; order Polyangiales; family Polyangiaceae; genus Sorangium. The sequence goes on along the minus strand of CP150314.1, from coordinate 12,055,995 downwards.
CGAGGACCGGGTGGATCTTCGCCGCGTCGCCGATGATCTTCGGGTTCAGGAAGTTCGCCTCGAGCTGGTGGATGCCCACGATCCACGCGAGCACGCCGACCGCCGTGCCGAACGACTGCGTGAGGCCGATGACGACCGCAGGGATCGAGCTCAAGATCGAGCCGAAGATCGGGATCAGCGACATCACCGCCGCGAGCACCGAGAGGATCGGCCAGTACTTGAGGTCGAAGAGCCAGAAGCCGATCGCCGAGAGGACGCCGTTCACGAGGCAGATGAGGAGCTGCCCGCGCACGACGCCGGACAGCCCACGGTCGAGCCGGCGCAGGAAGCGATCGAACGAGTCGCGCGAGCTCGGATGCCAGAGCTCGCGGAAGAAGCGCAGGATCTTCTCGTGCGTCAGGATGATGTAGCCCGCGAGCATCAACGTCATGAAGAGGTTGAAGATGCCGCGCGAGATGGCCGTCGCGATCGCCTGGCCGATCCGCAGGACCGTGAGCGAGTTCTCCTTGAGGTACGCGGCCGCCTTCTCGTAGCCCTCCTGGAGCATGTTCGCGCTCGAGAGCGGATGCTTCGGGCGCGCCGGCGCGATCTGCCAGACGCCGTCGCCGGTCTCGCGGATCTCGACGTCCTCGGCGACGCGCACGTCGAAGGAGCCGTCCGGCCCAGGGACGATGCGGACCGGCGGGCGCTCGGGGCCGTCCTCTCCGGGCGCGGCGAGGTCGTCCCGCGGCGCCTCGAGCCCGTCGAGCGCCGGGTCCGGGGCGACCTCGGACGGCTCGGCCGGCGCGGCCGGCGGCGCCAGGGGCTCGCGGCCCGACCAGCGGCGGAGCCGCGCGTCGAGCGCGGGCAGGTACTCCTCGCGGAGCCGCGCGGCGAGCCGCGGCGCCTCGGCGGTGAGCGCCTTCCCCTCGGCGACGAGGCGCGGGACGCTGAGGGCGAAGAAGCCCGCGACGCCGGAGATGACGAGGGCGTACACGACGAGGATCGCGGCCCACCGCGGGACGCGCGCGCGCTCGAGCCGGAGGACCGCCGGCGTGAGGACGTAGGCCACGACGAGCGCGAGCACGAAGGGGAGCAACACCGCGTGCGAGACGATGAGCAGCGCCGCCGTGAGGACGGCGCTGACCGTCAAGAACACGGTGCGCCGCGAGAGCCCCTCGCTCACGGCGCACCGCGCGCGGCCCGGCCCGGGACGCCGTCGTCGACGAGCGACGCGGGCAGGTCGGCGAAGTGGCCGAGCAGGTGGTCGCGCGTCGCCTCGAGCGCCTGCGGCACGACGCGCACGTCGGCGAGCACCGGCATGAAGTTGGTGTCGCCGGGCCACCGCGGGACGATGTGCACGTGCAGGTGCTCGGCGATCCCGGCCCCAGCCGCCGTGCCGAGGTTGATCCCGACGTTCATGCCCTCGCACTTGAGCGCGGCGCGCAGGCGCGTCGCCGACTCGCGCACGAGGCGGAAGAGGGCCTCGTGGTCCGCCGGCTCGAGCGCGTCGAGCGAGGCGACGTGCGCGTGCGGGACGACGAGGAGGTGACCCGACGCGAACGGGTAACGGTTCAGCATGACGAACGCGCGGCGGGTCGCGGTCACGACCAGCCGGTCGCGCTGTTCTTGCTCGGGTGCGCGGGGGATGCCGCAGAAGATGCAGTCGGCCTGGCCCTTCGGCGCAAGGATGTACTCGATGCGCCAGGGCGCCCACAGGGGGTTGCCCATGTCGCGGAGACGCTAGCACGGCGGCCACGCGCGCGGGACCACCGCCCGTGCTTCGCGCCCGCCGCGTCGCCCCCGCGTCGCCGGCGCTCCTCGCGCCGCCCTCGCGCGGGCGCACCCAGGGATTGCCAGCGCGGGCTCGCTCGGCGGCGCCCGCGCTCGGCCGCGGGCCGCGGCGCGGGCCTCAGTACGGGATCGGCGTCGCCGCGAGATCGAACCAGACCGAGAAGGCAAGCCCGGCGGACGTGCCGAGCGCATCCCAGACGAGATCGCGGAACGAGGGGGTGCCGTGCCCGGCGGCGTCGAACGCCTCCTTCGCCAGCCCGGCGCCGAGCGCGACCGCGGCCCCCACCGCGATCCGTCCGTGGATGTCGTCGGTCGCGAGCGCGCCGAGCGCATAGCCGCCGCCGGCGAGGGCGATTGACGCGCAGAAATGGCGCGCCTTGTCATCGCCGAACCACGGGTCGGGGTCGCGGATCGGGGCGAAGGCGCGCTGGAGCGGCCGCTCCGGGAACACCACGGGGGGCAGGCCGCCCGGGATGACGAGGGGGCCCTCGGCCCGGGCGGGGAGCGCGCCGAGCGCCACGGCGGCAAGGAACGGCGCGGCGAGGGCGGAGCGCGCGAGGAGGCCTCTCATTGCGGCGAGATCGTCCGCGGCATCCTGGAAAAAGCAAGAGGCGAGGCCCTGGGAAGGGCCTCGCCTCTCGTCGACATCGGGTCCACACGGCGAGCCGAGCGGCACCGGGGCGCTCGCGGCCCGCCGTACCTTACCTTCCGTACGGCGGCGTCAGCGCCTGGCGCGCGGCCGGATCAGGCGGGCCGCGCGCCGGGCAGCGTCACTTCAGGTCGAGCTTGCCGCCGAACTTCTCCTTGATGAGATCGCCGATCGTCCCGGCCACCGGCTTGTCGTCGTCGTCCTTGCGCTTCTGCTGCTGGCGCTGGACGGGCGCGGGGCGCTCCATGCCGATGTTCTTCATCGTCAGGAAGAGCCGGCGATCGACCGTGTCGAGCGACGAGATCTCGGCGCGGACCTTGTCGCCGACCTTGAGCTTGCCGTCCTCGGGCTCCTGCACGTCGCCCTGCGAGATCAGGCCCTCGACGCCCTCGCGCAGCCGCACGAACACGCCGTAGTCGACGATGCTCACCACCTGGGCGTCGTCGATGACGCGGCCGGGCGGGTACTCCTGCAGCATGGTCGGCCACGGGTCGTCCCAGAGCTGCTTGATGCCGAGGGAGACCTTCTTCTCGTCGTGGTTGATCGAGAGGATGATCGCCTCGACGTCGTCGCCCTTGTGGTACAGGTCGCTCGGGTTGTTGACGCGCACCGACCACGAGAGATCGCTCTTGTGGACCATGCCGTCGACGCCCTCCTCGATCCCGACGAAGACGCCGTAGTCGGTGAGCGACCGGACCTTGCCCGCGATCTTGTCGCCGGGGTGGTACTTGTCCGTGAAGAGCATCCACGGATCCGGCTCCAGCTGCTTGAGGCCGAGGCTGATGCGCTTCGCGCGCGCGTCCACCTCGAGCACCTGGCACTCGAGCTCCTGGCCCACCTCGAGCAGCTTCGACGGGTGCTTGACCTTCTTGGTCCAGCTCATCTCGCTGACGTGGATGAGGCCCTCGACGCCCGGCTCCAGCTCGACGAACGCGCCGTAGTCGGTGATCGACATGACCTTGCCGCGGACCTTCTTGCCGGCGGGGTAGGCCTCCTCGGCGTGGTTCCAGGGGTCCTCCTGGGTCTGCTTGAGGCCCAGGGAGACGCGCTCGGTGTCGGCGTTGTACTTGAGGACCTTCACGAGGACCTCGTCGCCGACCTGGAACACCTCGCTCGGGTGGTTCACGCGGCCCCACGACATGTCCGTGATGTGCAGGAGGCCATCGATGCCGCCGAGGTCGACGAACGCGCCGTACTCGGTGATGTTCTTGATGGTCCCCTTGACGGTCATCCCTTCCGTCAACGTCTCGAGCGTCTTGGCCTTCATCTCGTCGCGCTCGCGCTCGAGGAGCACGCGCCGCGAGAGCACGATGTTGCCGCGCTTCTTGTTGAACTTGATGACCTTGAACTTGTAGGTCTGGCCGATCAGCTTGTCCAAGTTGCGGATCGGGCGGAGGTCGACCTGAGAGCCCGGGAGGAAGGCCTTCACGCCGCCGCGGATGGTGACCGAGAGGCCGCCCTTCACGCGCTGGCTGATCGTGCCCTCGATGAGCTCGTCCGCCTCGCAGGCGTTCGAGATCTCATCCCAGACCTTCATCTTGTCGGCCTTCTCCTTCGACAAGGTGACGAGGCCGTCGTCGTTCTCGCGGCTCTCGATGTAGACGTCGACCTTGTCGCCCGCCTTGACGGCGGCCTGGCCCGCGGCGTCCGCGAACTCGCGCAGCGCGATGACGCCCTCGCTCTTGCCGCCGATGTCGACCACGACGGAGTCGCGGTTCACTGCGACCACGGTGCCGGAGATGATCTCTCCTTCACGCGCGAAATCGCCCCCTTCCACGCTCTGTTCGAAGAGCGCGGCAAAGCTCTCCATGCTCGCCCCGGACGAGCCTGCCTCCATATGGATGTTGCTAGTCATGTTGTTCGTTCTTGTTTCCTTTCCTTCCCTGGGATTCGCCGCAGCGGGCGTAGGCGTGGACCCTTGGTGCCACGCACGAGCGGCGGAGGGGCAGGCACACGCGTACCGATGCACCCGGTCCCCTCGGGAGAGGCGAGCCTGTAGTCTGAGGAGGGGCCTCTGTCAATGCAACGACCGAGCCACGGTGGGTTTTTGTCGTTTCCCGTAGAAATGACGAGCCCGCCGGCTCAAAGCGGCGCGATCGTCAGGGGGCGGCGCGCGGGGCGTCGCCGGCGTCGCGCGCCGCGTCGCGGGCCCGCTGTGCGAGCGCTGCGCAGCCGCGATCGAGGCCCTCGACGGGCCATTTCGTCCGGATCTCGACGCGATCGCCCGCGGCGGCGGCCTGCGCGGCGTCGATCGCGGCCGCGGCGCCGGCGACGTCGGGGAGCAGCGCGAGGGCGAGCTTGAGGCTGCCGAGGAACGCCTGGGTGTCCGCGGCGAGCGCGGCGGCGGCGTCGCCCGGGACGGGCGCGAGGCGCATCGCGAGCGCGGGCTCCGCGCCGAGGGTGAGGGTGCCCGCGGCGTGATCGATGCGCCGGAACAGCGCCCCCGCCCGCGGGAGCAGCGTCGAGACCGCGCCGGCCGCGCCCGACCACACGGCGCCCGTGAGCGCGAAGGCGACGGGGGCCTGCTCGGGCAGATCGAGGCGCTGCCACTCGTCCGACGCGGGCAGCGCGGCCCTCACGATCTCGACGTCCGTGCCGAGGACGAGCGTGCCGTCGTCGGCCTGGCCGATCACGGCGCGCGGCCCGACGAGCAGCTCGCCCTCGCGGCGGAAGCCGGCCCAGCCCTCGTCGCGGGCGACCTTCTCCATGCCGGCGACGAACCGGTCCTTCGGGATGCGCCCGCCCGCGAGCGCGACCCAGCTCGCGGCGTCGGTCGAGGCGATCACGATCTCGCGCAGATCCGAGAGGACGTCGACGCCGGTCGCCGCCTCGATGCGCGCCCGCCGCGTCGCGCCCGCGGCCGGCTCGTCGAGCAGCGGCAGGAAGTGCTGGCGCACGGGGCCGAACAGCGCGAGCTCCGCGGTCTCGAGGCGGACCACGATGTTCGCGTCGCCCGGGATGTGGCGCCGGGCCGTGGGCTCGTAGCGCCAGAAGAGGAAGTAGACGCCGAGCGCGACGCCGGCGATCAGCGCGACGAGCGCGAGCGCCGCGGCGAGGCACGCGGCCCCCCGCGGCCGGCCGGGGCGCGGCGGGGCCGCGCCTTCGCCCGGCGCCGCGGGGGGCGCTTCGGCGGGATCGGCCCCGGGGGCCGGCGCGGGCGCCGCGGTCTCGTCGATCACGGTCGGTCGGATCGGCTCTTCGATCAGGGTGTCGGGCATCGGTTCAGCCGGGGGAGCCCCGGGACAGCAGGGCGAGCACGAGGGGCGCAGGGAAGAGCCAGCGGAGCCGCACGGTGCGCTCCACCTGCTCGATCGAGAGCGCCTTCATCAGATCTGCGTAACGCACATCCTCGACGTTGTCGCGCAGCACCTCGAGGAACCTCCGGGCGCGCCCGGCGCCGGCCGGGTCGACGCCGACGATCTCGGCGTCGAGGCGCACCCCCTCGTCGGTGAGGGACGCCACGGCGCGGACGCGCTCGACGCCCGCGACGAGCGCGCCGACCGACGGGAAGCGGCGCGCGAGGGAGAGGGGGAGCCGGCGCGCGCGGAGGTCGAGGCTCACGATCCCCTCGGCGGCCGGGTCGCCGCGGCGCTCGTCGGGGCCGTCGCGGAGGACGCGCGCGACGCTGCTCACCTCGACCGCCGACACGAGCGCGACGGCGCGATCGCCGAGCGCGACGATCCGCGCCGTCTCCGCGCGCGTGGCAACACCGTCGCCGCGGCGGTCGAAGACGGCGACGCCGCCCTGCACGCCCTGCGCGGCCGGCGCCCGCGACCAGCGGTCGGGATCGGGCGCGAGGCCGGCCATCCGGCCCTCCAGGACGACCACGCGGTCGCCCTCCTCGAGGTCGGCGAGCCGCAGGCCGAGCCAGACGACGTCGGCGCGCTGGAGGGCGCTCTCGAGCGCCTCGTCGGGCACCTCGCCCCGCGCGCGCCGCGCGAGCTCGTCCGCGGCCGCCTGGCCCAGGCCGGCGCGCATGCGGGCGACGTCGACGCGCACCACGAGATCGAGATCGGCCGGCAGGAGATCGGCGGGCTCGAGGCGCCGGACGATCCGCGGCTCGTCCGCGCTCCTCGCGCGCTGCGCCTCGGGCCGCGGCGCCGCGTCCCCGCAGGCCGGGAGCGCGAGCGCCATCCAGGTGGCGGCTGCAGCGGCTGCGGCGACGGCGGCGCGGGCGTCACGCGCCGCGCGCACGGAGCTCCACGAGGGCCGCCATCTCGTCGATGATCTCCTGCGGGCTCCGGTGGCCGGAGTCGACGAGGATCGCGTCGTCGGCCTTGCGGAGCGGCGCGACGGCGCGCTCGCTGTCGGCCTTGTCGCGGCGGAGCACGTCGGAGAGCGTCGCCTCGAAGCTGACGGACATGCCGCGCGCGACGAGCTCGTCGTACCGCCGCTTCGCGCGGATCTCGGCCGGCGCGGTGAGGAAGAACTTCACCTCGGCGTCGGGGAAGACCACGGTGCCGATGTCGCGCCCCTCGAGCACGACCCCGCCGCCGGCGCCGGCCTGCCGCTGCATCGCGAGCAGCGCCTTGCGCACCGCGGGGACGGCCGAGACCCGGCTCGCGCCGAGGCTGATCTCGGGCGCGCGGATCGCGCTGGAGACGTCCTCGCCGTCGAGCAGGACCCGCATGCCGCTGCCGCCCACGCTCGAGCTCGGCGGCCCGCCGGCCGTGGCGGCGGGCGCCGCGACGGCGTCGGTGGAGTCGGGCGGCGCGCCGCGCTCCAGCGCGATGCGACCGCCGCTCGCGAGATCCTCGGCGAGGGCGCCGATCGCGCCGGTCTCGTCCCAGGCGAGGCCCACGCGGTGGGCCGCGAGCGCGACCGCGCGGTAGATCGCGCCGGTGTCGACGAGGAGGTAGCCGAGCCGCTCGGCGAGCCCCCGCGCGACCGTGCCCTTGCCGGCGCCGGCCGGCCCGTCGATGGCGACGCGCAGCCGCCGGAGCTCGCCCCGGCCAGCGAGGTCGCGTGCGTCGTCCTGTCTCTGCCGTTCGGTCACCTGCGCTCCTCCTCGCTCACCGCTCGCCCGCTCACGCGGCGCGGGCGCCCTCGACCTCGATGCGCGCGCCCAGGGCGCGGAGCGTCCCGACGAAGAGCGGGAAGCTCGTCGCGATGCAGCCCGCGTCGCGCACGCGCGTGGGCCCGCTCGCGGCGAGCCCGAGCACGGCGGCCGTCATCGCGATGCGGTGGTCGCCGCGGCTGTCGACGTCGGCCGCGTCGAGCGGCCGGTCGGGCCTGCCCTCGACGAGGAGCCCGTCGGTGCGCTCCTCGCAGCGCAGGCCGAAGGCGCCGAGCACCGACGCCATCGCCGCGATCCGGTCCGTCTCCTGCAGGCGCAGCTCGCGCGCGTCGAACACCTCGGTGACGCCGCGCGCCCGCGCGGCGAGGCCGAGCAGGACGGGCAGCTCGTCGAGGGCGCGCGCCGCGAGCTCGCCGCCCGCGCGCCCGCCGCGCAGGCCGGACCCCGAGGCGATGTGGACATCGCCGGTCGGCTCGCCGAGCGCCTCTCCCTTGATCTCGACGGCGACGCTGCTGTCCATGTCGCGCAGCACCTCGAGCAGGCCGGTGCGCGTCGGGTTGAGGCCGACGCGCCGCGCGGTCACGCGGCTGCCGGGCACGAGCTCCGCGGCGGCGAGGAGGAACGCGGCGGCCGAGACGTCGCCGGGCACGTCGAGATCGAACGCCGGGAGGGCGCCGGAGAAGCGGGCCGCGTCGAGGCAGACCATCGGGCCGACCGAGTCGACCGGGACGCCGAGCGCGGTGAGCATGCGCTCGGTGTGATCGCGCGAGACGATCGGCTCGCGCACGAAGGTGGGGCCGTCGGCGAAGAGGCCGGAGAAGAGGAGGGCGCTCTTCACCTGGTCGCACGGGACGGGGAGGTCGTACTCGATGGACGAGAGCACGTGCGGCTCGGGGAGCGGCCCGACGTCGAGCGGCGCCGTGATCTCGCCGATGGCGCGCGGGTCGAGCTGCCCCTCGATGCGCCCGCCGCGGAGGCGGAGCGGCTTCGCGACGCGCTCCATGGGGCGGCGCGAGAGGGACGCGTCGCCGACGAGCCGCGCGGCGAAGCGCTGGGCGACGAGGATGCCCGCGAGCAGCCGCATGGTGGTCCCGGAGTTGCCGCAGTCGATGGGGCCGTCCGGGGCGTGGAGGCCGGAGAGGCCGGCGCCGCTCACGACGAGGTCGCCGGGCGACGGCTCCTCGACGCGGACGCCCAGGGCGCGCAGCGCGCTCACGGTCGAGCGGATGTCGCCGCCGAGCGTCCCGCCGCGGACGCGGCTCTGCCCGGTGGCGAGCCCCGCCAGGAGGAGGGCCCGGTGGGCGATGCTCTTGTCCGCGGGGACCGGCACGCTCCCGATGAGCGGCCGCTCCGCCGGGTGGACGATCAGGTCGGGCACGCGATGCCGTTTAGCAGAACGGCGGGCGCAGGCACAGCGGGCGGGTCGGGGCGCGGCGGGCGCCGCGACGGGGCGCGGCGCGGGGGCGGCGCGGCCGGGCGCGGCGCGCGCGATAAGGGCGCGGCGGCGCCTGTCCGCGCGACGGGAGCGTCGCGGCGCCGGTCCGGTCCGGGCGCCCGGGCGCGCCCTGATGTACGCTCGGCGCGCCGCGGGGCGCGGCGGGAGGTGGCGTGGGCGTGAGCGAGATACTGGACATGGCGGCGCGCGTTTCGGCTCGGCTCGGCGCGATCCCGGGCGTGGTGGCGGTGGTGCTGGGCGGCTCGCGCGCCCGCGGCGCGGGCCACCCCGACTCGGACCTCGACCTTGGCATCTACTACGAGCCCGAGCGCCCGCCCGATCTCGCGGCGCTGCGCGCGCTCGCGCGGGAGCTCAGCGCGAGCGGCGCCGAGGGCGCGGTGATGCCGCTCGCGCGCGATCTCCTCGGGGCGGACCCCGGGGACACCGTGACGCCGGTCGGCGCGTGGGGACCGTGGATCAACGGGGGCGCGTGGCTCGAGATCGAGGGGCACCGCGTCGACTGGCTCTACCGGGATCTCGCCCGCGTGCGGCGCGTGATCGAGGAGTGCCGCGCGGGGCAGGTCACGTGCGACTACCAGCCCGGGCACCCCCACGGCTTTTTCAGCTCCAACTACCTGGCCGACATCCACGACTGCCGGCCGCTCTTCGATCCGGCGGGCGTGCTCGCCCCGCTCAAGGCGCTCGTGACGCCGTATCCGCAGGCCCTGCGGCGGGCGCTCCTCGATCGGTTCCTGTGGGAGGCCGGCTTCGCGATCGACACGGCGAAGAAGGCGGCGGGGCGCGGCGACGCGATGTACGTGAGCGGCTGTCTGTTCCGCGCAGCCGCCTGCCTGGTGCAGGCGCTGTTCGCGCTGAACGGGCGCTACCTCGCGAACGAGAAGGGCGCGCTGGCGCGGGCGCGGGCGCTCCCGCGGTGCCCCGATCGCTTCGCCGACCGGGTGGAGGCGATGCTCTCCGCGCCCGGCCAAGGCCCGGAGGCGCTGCTCGCGAGCCTCGGGCGCATGGAGGCGCTCGCGCGCGAGGCGCGCGACCTGTGCCGCTGGGACGCGCCGCGCTGATAGCATCGGCCGCGGCGCAGGGCGCCGCGGGCGCGGGCCCGGGACACATCGAGCGAGGACGAGGAGCCATGGAGTCGATCAAGCTGGAGCACGGTCCGTCGGAGGAGCAGCTGGCGAAGCTCGGGGCGCGCAGCTGGCCCATCTGGACGAAGGAGGTGTCGACGTTCCCGTGGCACTACGACGAGCCGGAGACCTGCTACCTGCTCGAGGGCGACGTGATCGTGACGCCGGCGCCGGGCGGGGGCGCGCCGGTGCGGATCCAGGCGGGGGATCTGGTGACGTTCCCCGCCGGCCTGAGCTGCACGTGGGAGGTCCGCTCCCCGGTGCGCAAGCACTACCGCTTCGGCTGACGGCGAGCTCCCGCGGGCCGGCCGCGGCGGGGGCCGGCGCGGCGGCGCGCGGCGCGTCAGGGCAGGTTGGCGTCCAGCCAGGCGAGCCTGGCCCTCAGGAACTCGCGCAAGACCTGCAGCTGCCCCTCCCACGTCGGCGCGGTGGGGCCGCCGAGGAAGCCCTCGCTCGACTCGATGACGCTCTCCACCGGCCACTTGGCCAGATCGCGGGCCGCGGCCTGCGCGAGCGGCGCGCTCAGCTCGTCGATGCGCTGCTCGATCGCGGCCTCCGACAGGAGCGTCTGGCGCAGCGCCGTGTAGCGCGCCCGCACCTGCGCCATGAAGCCCGGATCTGCGGTGAGCTTCTGATACCAGTTGTTGACGTTCCTCTGGCCGTTGAAGCGAAAGCCGGTGTCGTTGTCCGACTCCGGCGTCGCGCTCTGGGCGCCCACGCCGCCGAGCGCGAAGTTGTAGTCCCATAGGGGACCGGCCTTGAGCTTCTGATCGCGATCCTTGTGGTAATAGGCGCTCCGCACGTAAGCGTCCACGTTGAGCGTCAGCTCGCTGATGATCAGGTAATCGATGAACGACGGCACGTCGATGTACGCCGCGTAGTCGCCGATCGGCGTCTGATGGAGGCTGTCGTGGAACTCCTGGATGTACTGCGTCAGCCAGGTCTTCTGCTCGTCGTTCAGGGGATCGGGATCGACGACCTCGAGATCGATCCAGCACGTGCCGCCCTCGCCCTGGCCGGGGCGGGGCCCGCCGCCGAAGCCGCCGAACGACGGGAGCGGATCCGAGCCGGTGCAGGTGAGCGTCGGCTCCTCGGCGGCCGCCTGATCGAACTTGAAGATGTAGCCGCCGCTGATCTTGGGCGAGTCCCGGTCCTCCTCCTCGAGCTGCTTGAGATCGGTGCGGGCCTTGTTGTTCTTGATGGTCTCCGAGATCCAGTAGATGCCCTGGTAGTCCGCCTCGCCGATGACGCGCGCGTCGTAGTTCAGGTAGACCTCGGCGAACTCGTTGCGCGGCGCCTCCAGGCCCATGTCGCGGCCGAGGGTGAAGGTGAACGGATTGCGGATGAGCGTGCGGTCGTAGAAGGGGGGGATCAGCGCCCAATCCGAGTCGGCGGGCATGCCCAGCACCGGGTAGTCGAGGTCCTTGTCGTCGTTGCCCCACAGCTCGAGCTTGTACGGGGTCTGCGGGAAGTTCCGCGACGACTGTCCGCGCACGTGGTAGCCCCCGCGCATCGCGATCGTGGGCAGCGAGGCCATCGAGGCCACGCCGTTGACCGGCTCCCAGATCATCACCGCGGCGTCGAAGTAGACCTCCTTGTCGGTCGGCTTGCCGCTGCCGTAGCCGTCGATGACCAGGATGGGGAGGTCGGAGGTCGCGTCGATGGTGCGCGCGATGTAGAGGCCCGTGCTCACCGCGCCGCGCGCGGCGCCCCCCGCGAACGCCTGCGCGCGGACCTGCGTCGTGGCGGTGAGGGTCACGGGCTCGCCGGTGTACAGCGTGGCGTCCGCGGTCGGCAGCTGCCCGTCCAGCGTGTAGCGGATCTCGGCCCCCTCGATCGAGGTGGACATCCCCACCTGGATCTGGTCCCTGAACGTCTGGCTGGGCGTGGAGAAGGCGACATCCCCGATCAGGGACGGGACGGCCTGCGGCGTGTCATCGCCAGCGTCGGTCGGCGCCTCTCCGCAGGCGACGCTCAGGGCGACGAGGGCGAGCGAGAGGGAACGGTGGAGCCCGGAGAAGCGTGCTCGTCGAACAATGGTGCTATTTTCCACTGCCAGCCTCATTGAAGTTCAAGAAATCGTCATTGTACGGACACACACGGCTGCAGCGCCACCCATTTTTGCGCGGCCTGAAGGCCGCTGTTCCCCTGTGCCTCGGTGGTTCCTCCCCTCTCTCAGGGAACCAACGAGGCGCAGGCGACCAGGGACGAGCAGGCAACCAGGGACGAGCCCGGGGGGACGCCGCGTCAGCTCGCATTCGTTCGGCGAGGGGCTTGCGGCGGTACTTCGACAATGTTAGAAGTAGGGCGTGCCGTCGAAACTCGACCGTCACGCTGAACAGCTCGCCGCGCTCGGTCACCCGGTGCGGCTCGCGGTTCTGCGGTTCGTGGTGCAGGCCGGCATGGAAGGCGCCCCCGCGGGCGACATCCAGGCGCATGTCGGGCTGGCCGCCTCGACGCTGAGCCACCACCTCAAGCGGCTCGTCGACGCCGGCGTCCTGAGGACGCGCGGGGAAGGGACGTTTCACTATTACAGCGCCGATTACGAGGCGCTCCGCGCGCTGACGGAGTACCTGTGGGAGGACTGCTGCAAGCGCGGCAAGACGTGCTGCTGATTTTTTTTACCCCGCTATTTCGACTTTTTTGGAAGGATTCGAAGGAAGGTGTGCGATGAATGTCCTCAAGCCTCATCTCTCGCTCAACGTCTCCAACATCGACGCCTCGGTCGCGTTTTACGAGAAGGCGTTTGGCGTGCGCGCCACCAAGCGCCGCCCGGGGTATGCGAAGTTCGACCTCGCGTCGCCGTCCTTGAACCTCACGATGCAGGAGGCGCCGCGCACCGGCGTCAACGCGAGCCACTTCGGCGTCCAGGTGGCGAGCACGGAGGACGTGCTCGAGGCCAAGCGTCGCTTCGAGGCCGCGGAGCTCAGGACGTTCACGGAGGAGGACACGGCCTGTTGTTATGCGGTGCAGGACAAGGTCTGGATCGAGGACCCTGACGGCAACTCCTGGGAGGTGTTCGTGGTGAAGGGCGACGCGGCCGTGATGGGGAGCCAGCCCGCGATGCCCTCGAAGGGCGACGCCGCGTGCTGCGCGCCGGCGTGCTGCGTCCCGTCCAAGCAGGGCGATGCCGCCGCGCGCTGATCTCCTCCGCAGGGCCGTCGCCGAGGCGCTTCGCGGGCGTCGCCGCGGCTCACGTCATGTTCGGAGAGGCGCTCTTCTCGGCGTCGCAGCACGAGCGCCCGGGGCTCGCCCAGCTGGCGGGCGAGTTCGTCGCGACGTTCGGGCTGCTCGCCGTCATCTGGGGCGGTGTCCGGCGGCGGGCCGAGTCGGTTCCTTTCGCCGTCGGCGCGTACATCACGGCCGCCTACTGGTTCACCTCGTCCACGTCGTTCGCCAACCCGGCCGTGACGCTCGCCAGGGCTGCGAGCGACACGTTCGCCGGCATCCGCCCGGTAGACGCGCCGGGGTTCATCGTCGCACGGCTCGCAGGGGCGGCCGCGGCGACGCTGGCATTTCGCTGGCTCGTCCCCGCCCTGCCCGAGGTCGCCGATCGCGTGGTCGATCGCGCGCTTCCGGAGGATGCTCCATGAAGATCGTATTGTTTGCCTGCGTTCACAACGCGGGCCGTTCGCAGATGGCCGCGGCGTGGTTCAATGCTCTGTCCGACCCCTCCAGGGCGCGCGCCATCTCCGCCGGTACGGAGCCCGGCCCGCGCGTGCATCCCGAGGTGCTCGCGGCGATGGCGGAGGAGGGGATCGACCTCTCGGCCGTGAAACCCCAGCGGCTCACCGACGCGCTGGCGAGCCAGGCGACGCTGCTCGTCACCATGGGATGCGGGGAGGTGTGCCCCGTGATTCCAGGGCTCCGCCGTGAAGACTGGCCCCTCGAAGATCCCAAGGGCAAGCCGGTGGAGCGCGTGCGAGAGATCCGCGACGAGGTCCGCGCGCGTGTGGCCGAGCTCGTGTCGCGCGAGGGGTGGGCCGCTGCGCGCGTGGCCGAGGGCGGCCGGGGGTGAGCCGCGAGCCGGTGGGCGCAAGCGGACTGCGGGCGATCGCAGTGAGGCGGGGCCTCGGCGCGAGCTGATTGCCGGCGATCGCTGTCGGGCGGCGCCTCGGTGCGCGCTGGGCGCCGGCGATCGCCGCTCGGAGGCGGATCGACGTAAGATGGTTTACGCGAGATCGCCGCCCGGGGGCGATCGGCGCGAGCTGACTGCCGGCGATCGCCGCCCGGCGGCGGATCGACGTGAGCCATCTTACGCGTGATCGCCGGCCGGTGGCGCTTCGACGTAAAGCTACTTACTCGATGCCGCTCCCTGGCGGCGTTTCACAGTAAAGAATCTTACCGAAAGTGCTGTCCGGCACCCGTTCCGGGCGAGTGGACAGTCGCACTCCCGTCGGCAGGCGGCGAATCGTGCAAGATGCCTTACTTCTGCGGGGTGGTGGGCGGCTGATCGAGCAAGCGAACTGACGTTGGGTGCGCGGCGCGGGGACCTATCGCGGCGCGGGTGGCCTCGGCTCAGGCGCCGTCGAAGGAATCGTCGTCGTCGTCGACGGCGATGGGCGGCGCGGCGTCGCCGGTGGGCGCGGGCTCGGCCGCGCCCTCGGCGCCGCCCTTGCGGCCGCGGCGGTCGGCCCGGGCGGACTCGCGGCGAAGCCTGCCGAGGAGGCGTTCGACGATATCCGCGGTCGCCGCCTTCTCGAGGGCGAGGTTCGTCTCGACGGCCCGGACCACGCGGATCCAGGCGTTGCGGGCGTTCAGCACCTCGCGCGGCGTCGCACCGTCGGTGTTCGACGGGGCGGTCAGGGCGAGCTGCTCGCGCTGCGCCTCCACCTTCTCGATCTCGAGCGCGGCCGCGACCCAGGCGTCGACCACCTGCGAGAGCGGCCCTTCGGGCGTCTTCAGCTTCTTGAGCAGCTTCTCCGACGCTTCATTGAGCCGCGATCGGAGCAGCTTGGCGTCGCCCGCCTGATCTCCGTAGCTCCGCGCGACGGCCTTGAGCCCTGCCGGCGCGAGCCGATCGCGCAGGTCGAGGACCGCCGCCGCGAACGCGGGATCGTCGGTCGTCTCGGCGAGCGCGCCGAGGTAGTTGTAGGCGCCGCGGAGCTTGCGATCGTGCGTCGCGTCGAGCGCGATAGCCTTCTCCATGAGCGCCTTCGCCTGCTGCTGAAGGCTGGAGCCGAGCCGCTGTGTGGTGAGGATACGGCCGTGCGCCTCCTCGACCGCGGGCAGGAGCGGCGCGAGCAGCGGCAGCGACGTGAAGACCTTCCGATCCTGCTCCGGATCGAGCCAGGGGCCGGAGACGTTGACCATCGCCTGGGGGCTGAGATTGCGATAACCCATGAGATAACCCTCCTTGGTCAGGGGCGCCCCGAGTGTCGGTCTCGGTGAGGCCGGATGCAACCTGTCGGACGCTCGGATGGGCGTCGCGGTTTTGCTCTGTGCCAGGGGTCTCGACCCGCACGGCTGCCCCGGGCTCGCCGGCGTCCTGCTCGACGCCCGCGGTCGCTCCGCAATCGAATCTGGCCTTGGCGCCGAGCCCGCGCTCGAGGCGCTCGCCGGCGATGTGGCCGAGCGCGACCAGGTGGACGGCGAAGGCCCCGAGCTCGCGCGGCGCTTCTACCTGGAGAAGATGATCACCTCGCCGAGAGGCGGGCCGCTTATACTCCCGGCGCCCCTCGGCGTGTCTATGCCGCCGCTGGACGGCGCCGCGGCCTGCCTCACCGAGCTCGGCGCGGCCGGTGGTTGGCGAGCTTGGACATCGGCGCGGCTGGTTGGGGGGCGGTGCGTCCGGGCGACCCTGGATGCATGGGCCGAGCGGCGGGAGCTCGACCCGGCGGACGGCGGCGCGCTCAGCGCCGCGCCGGCATCGCGCAACATGGCGCCCGAGCGGACAGCGCGGCCGCGGTGTCTCACCCCGTGATGGCGCTCGCGTCGAGCTCCACCGAGGCCGCGCTCGCCTCCGCGCTCGAGCGCAGCGGAGTCACGACGCAGCCAACCCCGCTTACGCATTCGTTAGGTCGATCGCTGGGAACCCGGTCCACTCCTCGCCGAGCCACGAGAGTCGGCCATCTTCCTCATATTTGACGAGCATCGCCGGAATCAAGTGGAGCGCGCTGTACAGCGCCTGGAAAGCATCGATGCCGACTCCGTGTGACTTGTCAGTATCCCCCGCACCATCGACTTCCACATCAGCTTCCCAGCACCGAGCGGATGGCCTGTACTCGGGGGCCCACACTCGAACTCGGATGCTTTCTTGCGTCCCGCTCGGAAGTATCAGCTCGATGTTACGCTCCGCGATCACGTCCGGCATGCACCACCAGCTAGCGCCTTCGTCGGCGATGTCAAGCGCCCTAGCTCAACAGGAGCTCAGGCACTTCCTCTGCCGATTTTGGCGCGCCTGTTCGCAGATGCTCTTCAGGAGCAGGGGCGAGCGCTCTTCACAGTAAAGCTCCCATCGCGTCGAAAGCGCGAAGCATGCAGTAGGGCAACTGGAACGGCACTTCGCTTTGCCCGCGGCTCGCCCTTGGCTGCTCTCCGAAAGGCAGAGACGTGTTTCCGGGCGCGTCAAATATATTCCATCGCTGATCCGCACATGAGCCTCCAGATGTCAGCCCCGTCATCGACCGCATCTTCGCACCGCCATCGCGCTGCGAGCGGCTCGCCAGCTTCCAGAGTCTCCTCGTTCAACATGGACACCGATCCAGGGGTCGAGTCAACCATACACGAAGGGATGAAACAGCAAATGAGAGCGGCGGTGATGGTGTTGAATGTTCGCATGCCGCGCCCTGTTGCGACCGGCGTGCCGGGCTCAAGTGTGTTACCCCGAGCCGCGCCCCACCTCTTCCGACTTATCGCTTTCAGGCCACTCCGGTCCCTTGCGCGTCGCCCGCATCCACGGACGTCCGCTTCGCCAGGCGCGGCGCGGCCCCGCGCCACGGCGGCTGGCTCGGCGCCGCCGTCTACGTCGCGTGCACGGCGCCGGAGCAGACAGCGCGGCGGCGCCGGTCGAGGCGGACGCCGGGGAGCTCGGGGCGGTCGCGACGGTCGAAGGACACGTCGGGCGCTGCGGATTGGACACCGGTGCTCAGCGCCACGACCTCGGAGGGGGGCGAGCTCGGCGGCGTTCTCTGCGACGCACGCACGTGGAAAGCTGGGCCGCGGCGCGCTCGGGCGGAGCGCGGTCTTCCAGAGCGAGCGCGGTTGCCGCCGACCGATGAGAATTTTTGTCGCAAATCGTAATGCGTTCATGGACGGCGAATTGGGTCATCAGGGATTCACAGCGCCAGGAGGCCCATGATAATCCACCTCAGCGCGAGGAACGGACGCCGCTCCGGCGGAGGCTGGGCGGAAAGAGGGATGCCGCGCCGGACTGGGCCAGCGCGGCATCCGATCCACGCGCTGGGCCGAGGTGAAGCTTGCTGCATTCTGCGCTGGTCGTCGGTGGGTCGAAAGCGGCGGCCGTCACGATGTTCCTCCTCGCGCTCCCGCTGGCGTCCGCCGCGCCGCCGCCACGATCACCGTCGCTACCACGGTCGCCGCGCGTGGAAGCCTTGGTCAGGGAGGCGGAGGCGGCCCTCGATCGGCTCGATATCGCGCGCGCTCGCGATCTCTGGGCGCAGATCTACGATCTCGAGAGATCCACGGTGGCGATCTGCCAGCTCGGGCAGCTCGACCGCCGCCTCGGGCGCTGGGTGGACGCGGCGGGGGAGCTCACGCGCTGCGTGCAGGAGATGCGCCCGCCGGCCACACCCACGGAGCGGCGGCTCCACGACACCCGGCACGCGGACCTGGCCGCGGCGCGCCGGCAGGTGGCGGAGCTCCGTGTGTTCGCGCCCGCCGGGGCGGCGCCCGTGCTCGTGGACGGCCGGATCGTGGACGAGAGCAGCCGGATCTACGTCGAGCCCGGGGAGCATGAGGTGACTACGGTGTTGCCGGACGGCCGGAAGGCGCGCTCCGCCGCGCGTGTCACCGCGGGAGAATCGCGAGCCGTCCTCCTGAGCCCGGAGCCCCCGAGGCTTCGCCCCGCCGCTCCGCCGCCGGCAAGGCCGGCGGGCGCGCCGGCACAACCGGCGGCACATCCGGCGCCGTGGCTTCTCTATACGGGCTCAGCGGCATCGGGGGTGTTCCTGGTGTCCGGGATCGTGCTGCACATCGTGGCATCGCTCGAGGACAGCGCCCTCCAGGCCGAGATGTGCAAGCCCCGTTCGACCGGGAACCCGAAGCTGCTGGAGGAATTGCACGCCGTCGAGGTACAGCAGCACATCAGCACGGCTGCCCTCGTCGCAGGTACCGCGCTGGGGGCCGCGACGCTCGTGGTTGCGATCCTCCCGAACGGCGCCCAAATCCGCGCGCGCAGCGCTGGCGCGGAGGTGCGGTTCTCGTGGTAGAGCCTGGTAGCATCTGGGAAGGTCACCGGATCCTGAGCGAGGTGCACGACGGCATGGTCCGCACGTTCCTCGCCCAACAGGTGGGTGATGAGGGCGCGACCGTCTGGTTGCACCTGCACGAGGGCCAACCGATGGACCGGACGGTCTTCGTTTCAGAGCTTCAGCGATTGCAGGACGTCGCGCGAGCGGTCCCGCAGGTCGAGCCCGTGCTGTACGGCGACGCCGGCGGCCCCTCCGCCTGGGTCGCGTGCCGGCGCAGCCACGGGATCAGCCTCAAGGACGCGACGCGCGGGGCTGATCTCGGCGTGACCGCGCTGCGGATGGTGATCGAGGTCGCCCGCGCGATCCAGCGATGCCATGCGCTGGGCTGGTGCCATGGGGCGCTCGGGCCTGACCGCGTGTTCATCACGTCGAAGCGAGACTACAGCATCAGCCAGTTCGGCCTGGTCCGGCTGTTCCGGATCGAGCCGCACGAGGCCGCGCGGGAGCCGCTGGTGGCGCCTCCTGAGCTGCTGAGCGGCGACCGGGTGGGGCCACGGGCCGACGTCTATGGCCTCGGGACCTTGCTCTACGAGCTCGTCTGCCGCCGTTCGCTGGACGCCGGTCAGCCCGGTACGCTGGGGGCGCAGCGGGACAGGCCTGTGATCCCGAGCGAACTACCGCGCGCCGTCGCTGCAGCCATCGAGATGGCCTTGGAAGAGGATCCGCGTCGTAGGTACAGGAACGTGGACCACTTCATCACCGTGCTCGAGGGCCTCGTGGACGCATGGCCCACGCTGGACCTGGAACCGAGCAGCGGCAAGGAGCAGGCCTCGGTCGCCGGTGGCGTGCCGTCGACCTTGCGCAGCTCCCATCTGGAGGGGCCGCGCTCGCCGGCGCCGATTACGGAAGAGCCGGACGCCCGTTCATCCGAGGTCGAGCTGGCGCCTTCGCTGCTCAACGAAGATGAGCCTCAGCTGCCGGAGATCCCCTCTCTTGATGTGCCATTGTGGACTGCTCCCGCGCCACAGGAGCTGGTCCTGCCGCCCCCGCCTTCACCCATCCGAGAACCTGGTCGAGCGCCCATGATGCACGGGAGCAACCCTGCCGACACGTCGCATCGGAGGCTCGCGGGCCGCATCGCCGTCTCGATTGCCGCAGTGGCTGCGCTGGGTGCGGTCGTGCTCTTGACGCGTCCGACTGGGAGCGTGCTCCGCGCGGAGAAGCTCCCGGCCGCCCTGGCGGAGCGGGTCTCGGCGCCGCCGAAGGGGCAGCGCTTGCCCCCGCTGCCAGCTCTGGCGCCGATTGCCCCGAAGGAAGCCGGCGGCCGCCCGCGCGCTGCGCTCCCGCGACGAGCGGGCGCGGCAGCAAAAGCCGAGCTGCGCCGGCCGTACTGCGAGGCCGGCGACGTCAGCTGTGGTCCTGCGTCGTACTAGGAGGGCTTCTGTCGATGCGATGCGTTCTTCTGTTCATCGGCGTGAGTGCTGGGCTGGGTTGTGCCCCCGATCTCGACTGCCCCGGCTCAGGTCCCCACGAGAGGGACCCCGCCGTGTGGCTCTGGGAGGGCACGCAGAACGAGGCGCCCAGCTGCGCGGAAGCGACCGAGGTTCTCTGGGACGGCTGGAGAGAGGGTTCCTCCACCGCCCCGGAGTCGCCGACATTTGCACGTGCTTGCGCCGGCGTTGTTCGAGAAGACATCCCGGACGGGTATGTCCTTTGCGTCATACCGACCGAAGTGGAGGAGATTTGCTGGGAGGGATACGAGGACCATGCGATCTACGTGGAAGAAAATGGCGAAGAGCACGTGATGTGCTGCACACCCGCGGGTAACCCGCCGACGGTGATCCCTCAAAGCTACAGCGAATGCACGACATGAGGGAGCAGCTGGCAACTGCCCGCGCCTGTGCGCTTTCATCCCTGCTCTGGGTTGCCTTTGGCACCTCCGCCAGCGGATGCGTCCCGCATCCCGAGGTCTCGGGCAAGGTGATCCTTTCGCGGGATGGCGAAGAGCTGGTGCTCGACACAGGCGACAACGGAACCAGGGTCGTGGACGCAAGCGGCGAGGTCGCAGGAGCGTGCATCGTACGCAACCAGACGGAGCTCAGCGTGACGGTGCAGAAGGAGGGCGCCGCCTTCTCGTTCTTCGACCTGGTGGATCAGGCCGGTCTGCCCCATGTATCCGCGGAGATTGACGGAAAGCTGTACCAGGGGGCATGCGAGATCATCGTCGAGGAGCAGCAAGGCGACCCGTACGAGGCCGACGTGGCGGCGGGGCCGTGCGACCTCGTCCGGCTCTTCGACGGCGCCAAGGCGCGCCTGGAGACGGCGGTCTTTCACGTCTCGGACTGCAGCGGGGCCGATTAGCCGGGCGGGCTCTCCTGCGGCCAGCGCGCCTGCTCCGGCGGCGCATCGCAGGCCAGCGCCTTGGCGCGCGCTGCGCGGACCGCGGCGAGCCAGTGTGCCTGGTCCGGGTCGCTGTCCCATGCCGGAAACTTCGCATAGAGCGTTTCCCAGAACTCGCGCGCTGCCGCCTCGGCCGTCTCGACCTCGCTCTCGCCTACGGGCGCGTCCTCGACGCGATCCGCGAACGCTCGCCAGGGTTCCGAGGTGTAGTGGCTCAGCATCGGCCACGGTCGGCCGGGCTCCCCGTCGAAGCGCCCACCGCTGCTCTGGAGATAGCTTTCATAGGCGCTCCGCGCGATGGCATCCCGCCGGCGGCCGGTGACATGCGTCGTGCAGCAATCGCGATACACCTGGGCCCATTCGCGGTCCTCCTCCGGCACGTCGCCTCGCCAGGCGCTCGCATACAGGGCGCGCAGCTCCCGGTTGCGGGATAGCCACTCGGCCCCATCGACGGATATCGGCATGGCCCGGAGGGCGCGCTCGCGCGTGGCCATCGGTCCAGGGTACTCCGGCAGACCGGCTCCCCAGTACCACGGCGGCTCCAGCATCGGGGGGACGGGCATTCTCCTGGAGCTCGATGTGCCGCGCCCGAGCTCGAACCCCCTCTGGAACGCGCGGAGGGCCTCGGGCCGGTGCGGCTCGGCGGCAGCGTCGGACGAGAGGGTTCGCCAGAGATAGGACCGACGGAGGCGCGATGCCGTATCGGCCGCAGCGCGCTGGCGCTCGCCGGCAGGTGTCACCTCGAAGACCCGGATGGACGCGAAGAACGCGCTCTCGACGGCGCCGAGCAGCATCGGCCACGGTGGGGCGAACCCCCCGGACGCGGGCACCTGATCGCTCTGGAGAGCGCTTGCGCCGGACCTCGGGTCAGCGCCGTTCGGCTCCGGGACGTCGATCCATCTCCGGAATCTCTCACGGTGCGCTGCTGCCCATGCGCGGTCCTCCTCCGGAAGGTCGTTGTAGATAGCCTCGGAGATCCGCAGGAATCTAACCACGACGATCCGCGGAAATGTGGCCCTCGCGTCCGCAGAAAAATGACCGCGACACCCGCGGGAATCTGCCCCCCGGGCGCCGCGGAAATCTGACCCGGCGTCGCCCGGGTCAACGCTTCCTCGCTGCCGCCGGCGCAGCCGGCTCGGCGGCTTCCGCCCTCGGCTTGGAGCGCGCCTCGCTCATGGCCAGCGACTCCTTCTGCCGCCACGAGTCGGCATCGATGTCGAGGATGTGGCAGTGCTGAACGAAGCGGTCGATCAGCGCCGAGACGCACGCCGCGCCCGGGAAGACCGTGCTCCACTGCTTGAATGGCAAATTCGTCGTCAGCACGAGCGAGCGGCTCTCGTGCCTGCGGCTGATGATGTTGTAGAGCAGATCGGCGGACTGACGGCTGCACGGCAGGTAGCCGATCTCGTCCAGAATCAGCAGTGACGGGGCCGTGTACTTCCGCAGCCGTCGCTCCAGGGCCGGCAGCGACTCCTGCTTGAGCAGATCCGCGAGCGCGGCCGACAGCGTCGTGAAGCGCACGGTATAGCCGCGCTGGAGCGCCAGCATGCCGAGGTTCTGGGCGAGCATGGTCTTGCCGACGCCGCTCGGACCCCGGAGCAGGACGTTGTGCCCCTTGGCGACGAAGTCGAGGGTCATGAGCTCCTCGACGAGCTCACGCTGGATCGTGCGCGGGTGGTTCCAGTCGAAGCGCTCTATGGGCTTGAAGGTGCCGAGGGTCGCCGCCTTGGCGCGCGCGGCGAGGTTGCGCTCGGCGCGCTCGCGGTGGGCGATGGCGGCGAGCTCCTCGAACGTCTGCGCCGGCGACAGGCGCGCGGTGGTGGCGTGCGCGACGAGCGCGAGCAGCGCCTCGCGCGACACGCGTACGCCAAGGGAACGAATCAGCTCAGCGACGTCATCGTTGGGCATCGTAGGACTCCAGGTCGTGGGGGATCACGTCGCGATCGGGGACGTGGGCTCCGAGATCGATGTCGATGGGGACAGGGCCGTCGGCGGCGCGGCGGCGCTCCTCGCAGAGCACGGCGAGGGCACCGGGATCATGGGTGCCGCGGGCGATGGCCTCGCGCGCCGCGGCGCCGAGGATCTCGACGCCGTACAGGTCGAGCAGACGCAAGGCCTTGGCGGTCATGAAGCCGACGTTGCGGCCGGCCTCCACCCAGCGCTCTTGCAGGATCTCGAAGCCGGGGATCGCGGCGCCGAGCCGATCGCGCCCCTTGGCCTCACGCGCAGCGCGCTTTTTGTCGAGCAGCTCGGCACGGTGCTCGGGCGCCTCGATGCTCTGGCGCCGTCCCCAGCAGCGCGCGTGCCGCGCGACCTCGGTACCGCCGTCCGACAGCCGCACGGTCGTGTCATTGGCGACGAGTGTCAGCGTCTTGCCGTGGTGGCTCGACGGCGCCGAATAGCGGTTTCCGTCGAAGTGCACGAAGGCGGTCTTGTCGACGGGCACGGGCTCGACGAGGTCCGTCTCCGGCAGCGGATCGGGCAGCGCGAGCAGCCGCGCCCTCTCCTCCGCGAGCACCTGGTCGACGCGCCGCTCAGGCCATCGCGGGTGAGGGCGCACGTTGGCGATCTCGTCGAGGAAGACGAGCAGCTCGGCGTTGCCACGATCGAGATCACGAATCGTGCGCGCGGCGAAGAACCGGTCGCGCAAGAAGCGGATCGCTCGCTCGACCTTGCCCTTTTGCTGCGGTTTGCGCACGGCGCAGAGCCGCGGCGCGACGCGGAGCTGACCGGCGAGCGCGAGCAGGTCCGGGTGGAAGCGCACGGCGTCACCGTGGCGCTCGAGGACAACGGTCTTGGGGTTGTCGAAGAGCCATTGCCTCGTCGCGCCGCCGAAGTAGCAGCACGCGCGCACGAGCGAGCGGCGGAGCGAGCTCGCGGACAGGTCGAGCACGAGCTCGCCCCAGATCGCGCGCGAGTACGACAGGACCATGACGAAGGCCCAGAGCTGGCGCGTGCCGCCAGCGACGCGCAGTTTGCCGAGGTAGGCCCAGTCGATCTGGGCCTGCTCGGCGATGAGCGGCTCGATGCGGAGGAAGACCTCGCTCTTCGGCGCCGGGCGCACGAGCCGGACATGCCGTCGCACTGTGCGCATACTGCCCTCGTAGCCGCGCTCCACCAGCATGTCGTACAGGCGCGTGGCGCGGAGACGGGGATACTGTGTCAGCGTCTCGATGACGAAGGCCTCATAGCCGCGCAGCGGCAAAGGCACATCACTCGCCGCGGCCTCCACGTCGCGAACGACGGGCCGCGAGCGCGCCCCCTTGCCGAGGCCGAGCACGCGCTCGACGGTGTCGTGGTGCAGGCCGAGCTGCGTCGCGATGGTGCCGACCTTCCAGTGCTCGGCGAAGTGCAGGCGGCGGATCTCCGCCTCCTTGTCCTGGTCGATCGTCATCGACCGAGGCTCCTGCGAAGGCGATGCTCGCCACGGAAGTTACCGAGTCCCGGCAGCCGTTGCCCGCGGCGGGGCGGGGCATCCATGAAGAGCGGCTCGACGACGTAGTGCAGCGTCGCGCGCGCGACGCCGAGGCCGTCGCACAAACCCAGCGCGAACAAGATGTCCTCGGACTCCGCAGAAACGACAGCGCGGACCCTCTGGTCGTGCCAGAGCGCCATCGACTCGCACAACATCGGCCCGGCGAACCGGTGCGCCGGCGTGGCCACCGACCGCAGCCGGGCCTTCATCACCTCGTCGGGCCCCTGCGTCAGCAGCACCCGCGTCTCCCGCGACGTCGCGGAGATCGTCATCACCAGCTCGTCCATCCCTCGACTCCTGCGGGCCGGCGGCGGCCACGTCGTCCTTCGACGTCGGCGCGCCGGCCCGCGGGCACACGCTGGCGGACGCGGGCAAGTTATCGGAACCCGTATCCATCACGCGCTGGCCCCGTCGGGCGCGGTAGGCACGCTGGCGATCGCGGTGATCGAGGCGCCCCTCGGGGGAGCGCTGGTGCCGCAGCCGAGCCGCGCGCTGGGCCCGCCGGCGAGCCGCGTCGCGGCAACCGCTGCCGCAGTAGAGCTGCCCTCGATCACACTGGCCGCAGACGAAGAACATGGCGGCGCAGACCCCGCAGCGGGCGAGCCGGAAGCTGTCTTGCACGAGTCCCCGGACCAGCGCGCCGGGAAGTTGCCCTCGGCGGCTGGGTCGTGCGAGACAGGCCGAACATCGGTCTGTCGCCGATCCCCGGAAGGCCCTGGTCGCTACCCAGGGCCTTCGTCTTTTCGGCGCGCCGCTCGGGCGCGATCTCTACCGCCGCCCCTCGTGCGGGCGAACTTCCCGGCCGCCCACGCTCGCCCCCGGGCGTCACGACGTGAGGGTCAGAAATCTGCGGATCGGGGTGGCTGTCAACAGGTCGTCGAGCCATGCATCGGCGCATAGCGTGCCCAGAGCCTCGAAATGCGCCGTCCACGTCTCGGGATCCCTGGCCGAAAATAGGCGCTGCCCGAGGGCCGCCTCGCAGAGGCTGCGGCGTACGAGGGGCTTCGGCTTCGCGATCGAAGGCATCACCAATCGTCTCTCCGAGTCGGCCGTCCGGGTCGGTGGGACCTCCGCCCGTCAGGGGGGCTCACGTCTACCAGAAGATTCGGCCGGCCGCAGCCGGCTCCACGCTGACGCCGGACCACGCGAGCGTATTGATGAAGCGTTCGCCGCACGTCGCTACGATCGCCACATGCTGCGTCGACAGGTAGGCTGCGCCGGCCTCCAGAGCAGGGAAGAGTCCAAGATACCGCAGGCACAACCCCCACGCATTGCACACAGGGATGCGCCCGAAGTCGAGCCGCGCCGTGAGTTCGAACGACAAGGGCGCGCGGAACCGCGTGGCACGGACGGCAGCCGCCGGGCCTCCCAGGATGCCGAGCCAGCGTGCGTCGCCGCCCAGGCCGAAGAGCCCCACGTCGGCGCCGATGCCGATGTCCACGGCTTCGCGAATGGGCCATCGACGCAAGCCGGTGATCGACGGCATGATGCCACCCGTCGCGTGCGCAGCACGGGCCCCCAGCACGACGTAAGCTGCCTTGACGCCGATCTCCCACCGCGGCGGCGCCATCTCTTCCGCCAGGGCGCCCGTGGGCACGAGCGAAAGCGCGAGGAGGCCGGCGCACGGCCCCGTCAGCGCGCTACTTGCCCATCCCCGGCGGACCATCGCCGGCCTGCGCCTTTCTTCGAGCGGCGCGGACCGCAGCGATCCAGTGCGCCTGGGCCGGGTCGCTGTCCCACGGCAGAGCCTCTCGGTAGCGTGCGTCCCAATATTCCCATGCTGCCGCCGCGGCCGTCTCCGGCTCGCTCTCGCCCTCGGGAGCGTCCTCGACGCGATCCACGAAAGAACACCAGGGCTCCTTGGCGAAGGCGCTCACGCTACGCCATGGGCCAGCAGGCTCGCCGCCGAAGCGTCCATCGCTGCTCTGGAGATAGCCTTCGTACGCGCTCTGCGCGAGGGCATCGCGCCAGCGATGGTTGACCCACAGCATGCACGTTTCGCGGTACCGCGCTGCCCAGATGCGGTCCTCCTCCGGCACGTCATCCCGCCATGCGCTCGCATACAGCGCTCGCAACTCCTGCTCGCGAGCCGTGAGCTCCCTCGGGTCGTCCGGAGCCGGCAGCGCCCTGAGAGCCCGCTCGCGCGCGGCGCTCGGACCGGGAAGCGCAGGCGCCCCGATCTTCCAGCTAGCGGGCGCATCCAGCATCGGAGGAATGGGCCTCGTCAGCGTCCTCGGCTTTCCACGGCGTCCGATCCGAAAACCCCTCCGGAAGGCGCGGAGCGCCTCGGCCCGGAGCTCCTCGGCAGTGTCCTCGGAGGTCAGAGTCCGCCAGAGATAAGTCCTGTGGAGGCGAGACATCGGGTCCTCCACCGCACGCTCGCTTGTGTCGGGGCGCTCTTTCTTGAAGGCCTCCATCATGGAAAAGAAAGCGCTCTGAACGGCCTCCAGCAGCATGGGCCAGGGTGGCGGGGGGCCCTCCGTCGAAGCGCCCATGGGGGCTCTGGGGAGGGCCTGCGTCCACCCTGTGTCCGCCGCCAGAGGGGCCAGAATCGCCAATCCACCGGCTGAATTTCTTGCGATACGACTCTGCCCATGCGCGATCTTCATCGTGCAGGTCACCGTCCCATGCTTCGGCGCACAGCTGAGCGAGATTCTCGAGGTGCCATTTCCAGAGCTCGGGACTCTTGGTCGTAAACAGGCCGTATCCGTAGCCTGCCTCATGCAGATCGATCCTTCCAGGAGGGAGCTTCGCCAGCCACCTCATGGCCGGTCTCCCGGCTGTCCGCCCGTCGGGTCCGTGGGCTTCGACGGGCAGCCCCAGCCCGGTCCAGCGCCGAGCGGGCAGAGGAGAGGTACGAGACGAGGAAAGGCCCATCCAGGAGGCGGCGCGGGTAGCGCGATCAAGGTGTTGATGATGTCGTCTATGTCGACCGCCTCGGGGTTCGTGACCTCCGCCGGCGCCTTCTCCGGATCGTAGCGAAAATCCCACACGAATCGGCACTCGACGGTCGCTCCGCCCGGGATCGGCAGGCTGTTCAAGAGGTTGGTTTGTCTTTCTTGGCGCTGCAAGGATTCCCACTCTTCCATGCACATCACGTAGGTCACCAAGAAAGGCCGTCTCATGAGACAGTCGCGCATATCGTCGACAATGAACGGCGGCTCCTGGTCGGCCCAGTCGGTTCACTGACCGCCAGCCTGGTAGCGGCACTGGATCTTGCCCATTTGGTCTCCCGGCGGCCTACCCTTAAGCCAGTCGAGCGCTGCGGAGTTCATGCCCAAAATTCTGAGCCGTGATATCTCCTCAAGTGGCATCGTCGCGATCTGGTCTCGCAGCTCGTCGCTATCGCTGGGATCCACGATGGAGCAGCTGCACGCAAGCACGACGAGCAAGACGCCGCACCGATGGTTCATCGGTTTCCCCTCCCAGATTGACCGATCCACCTACTCGACGATGGTGGCCGACCTTACCAGCGCCCCCCGCGTACGTCAACGTCCGAAAGGCCACAGCTGCGATTAAGGTGACGTGCGTCGCATCCGGGAGGATCGGGGGTCGTCAACCTCATGTTGAATTCGCACCGAAAGAGCCGCACAGCTCAAGCGCGCTCACCTTCGCCTTCAGGACGTAGTCCATGCTCGTCCGGCTCCGGATGAGCGCACCGTTTCACCAGCTCGCGTCGCCGATAGGGCGCGCGGGTCGGGGCATCAACGCGGCACCATCGAGCGCCTTCACCCCGACTCGCGAGCCGGGCCGTCCGAGCCGGCCTCCGGCCCCTGAAGAAAAAAGTAGAACCGAAAGCCCGCGTCGCGCAGGGCCAGGAATCGCTCGACCAGCAGCCCCTCTGGCTCGAGCCCGCGCAGGGCCTCGAGGTCGGCCCGCGAGGCGTCGAGCGCGTGGGTGTTGAAATCCAGGGGGTCGGCGCCGAACGCGGCGGCGAGGGCGAAGGTCTCGCGCGTGCTCTCGTACACGTCGAACAAACACTGGATGAGGGGCGCGCCCGGGGCGACGCCCGCGTAAAGCTCGGCCGAGTAGTCGAAAAAAGGCACGAGCTCGGCGCGAAAGGGCCCGACCGCGTAGATCGTGGCGCTCAGCCCGCCGCCAGAGGCGGCCTCGGCCAGCAGGCCCTCTTCGCGCGCCAAGGCGCGAACCGAGGCGAGCGCGTCGGCGAGCGAGGCGCCGGTCGCGCGCCGGTGATAAGCGACGGCATCGAGCAGGCCGCCGCGGGCGAGCCTCCCCACGATTTCGGCGCGTTCCTCGGCAGAGAGCTCTCGCATGGGCGCCCGCTTCAACCGTTCGGCAGGAAGAAGAATTGGTGCCCGGCCTCGCGCAGCGCGAGAAACTTCGCCACGGCGTCGAGCCGCGAGCAGCGCGGGCACGCCGCCTCCGAAGCGGGGGCCCCGCCGCGGTGCAGGGCGCAGCGGGCCTCGTGGGCGAAGAGCTCGCGCAGCGCGCCGAGGTCGGCGCGAAAGGGGTCGAGCGCGTGCCGGCCGAGCGCCCAGGGGTCGACGCCGAAGCACGACGCGAGCTGCCGGCTGCGAGAGCTGCCCTCGGGCGTATAAAAGACGCGCTCGACGATGAGCGCCCCCTCGACGGTGGCCTCGAAGCGCTCGGCCGGGTGGCAAAGGTGAGGCACGAGATCGCGGCGAAAGGGGCCGATCGCGAGCACCTCGGCAGACATGCCCATATCACCTCTATCCTACAGCGGCTGGCGCTTCGTCGAGCTCGCGCTCGGCGAAACCTTCGAGGCGCTCGTCCAGGGACACAGATCGTTCATCGGTTTCCCCTCCCGGATTGACCGATCCACCCACGTACAGGATGTGATGTAAATTACCGAAATCTCTCCGCGCCGGTCAACGCTCGAAGGGCCACGGCGTGCATGCCCCCGCCGCTCCGCCTTGGCTTCGAGGGCACGGAACCGTCGGTGTCCGCCGCGGATCTCGTGCGCCCGCCGCCCCCGGGGCTCGATTAAAATAGGACCCCATGGGCTTTTTTCATCGCTCCGGCGAGATCGGTCTCCACGTGAAGAGCGCCCGCGCGCTGGCGCTAGCTCCAGGGTTGCTCGGCACCCTGCTCTGCGCCGCGTGCGCGGCTGGCGCTGACCCCGAGGCCCCGCCGCCCGGGATCTCGGTCGGCGCGGTCGACGGCACCGACGCCGTGCTCGCCGTCGTGCGCGGCGAGGGCGCGGTCACGCTCTACGTCTGCGGCGGCGCGAGCAGCTACGCGACCATGACCCGATGGTTCGAGGGAGCCGAGGACCCGAGCGGCGCGTTCTCGCTCGAGAGCGGCGGGTGGACGGCCACCGCCGATCCCGGCGGCGAGTCCGGCCGGCTGCGCACGCCCGAGGGCGCGGAGCTCGCCTTCCGCGCGCGCCCCGCGGCGCTCGACCGCATCGAGGGCCTCTACGCGGCCGTCGACGGCGGCTGCCGCACCGGCGCCGTCGTCTTCACCCCCGATGGCGCCGAGTCGCCCGCGCTCCAGGGCACCTGGTGCGCCGTCGGCGACCGCTTCGCCGGCGACCGCTTCGCCCAGGTGACGCCGCTCCGGCCGCTCTCCGAGCTCGATCGGTACGGGATCGAGGTGCAGGTCGAGCTCGACGGCACACGCAAGAACCTGCTGGTGACCCCGCTCGAGCGACCCTGAACTGCCGCCGGGCCCCGCCCCCGCCGCGGCTCGGCCCCGCCGTGCTCCCGCCCCCGCCGCGCCGCGGCCCCGCCGCCCAGCGGCTCGGGCGTTGAGTTCCGCTCCCGCCTGATCGAAGGTCACCGCATGGCGGACGCAGCCCGGCCGCGCGCGCGGCACCTCGCCCTGCCGGCGTCGCGCTTCCTCGGCCGGGAGCGCGAGCTCGCCGCCATCGCGGAGCTCTTCCGGCGCGGGGAGCGGCTCGTCACCGTCTGGGGGCCGGCCGGCATGGGCAAGACGCGGCTCGCCCTGGAGCTCGCCAGCCGCTGGGCCGAGGCGCGGGAAGGCGAGGCCGTGTGGCTCTGCGAGCTCACCGCCTGCCGCGACCTGCGCGCCGTCTGCGGCGCGGTCGCGCGCGCGATCGGGGCGCAGGTCGCGGCGGCGCGCCGGGAAGCGACGCTCGTCGAGCGGATCGGGCGCGCCCTCGCGACCGAAGGGCCGGCGCTGCTCGCGCTCGACAACCTGGAGCACGTGCTCGAGCAGGCAGCGCCGGCCCTCGACGCGTGGGTGCGCGCGGCGCCCGAGGTGCGCTTCCTCGCGACGTCGCGCGAGCGCACCCGCCTGCCCGGGGAGATCAGCTACGAGCTCGGCCCGCTCGACCTCCCCGCCGAGGGCTCGGCCGAGCGCAGCGCCGCCGTGGCCCTCTTCCTCGACCGCGCCGCGGCCCACCGCGGCGGCGCGCCGGCCGGCGACGAGCGCCTCGCCGACGTCGCCGCCCTGGTGCGGCGGCTCGAGGGCATCCCGCTCGCGATCGAGCTCGCGGCGGCGCGCGAGGGCGTGCTCGGCGTGCGCGGCCTGCTCGCGCGCCTCGGGAGCCGCCTCGATCTGCTCGCGGGCGCGGCGCGCGGCAGGGAGGCGCGGCAGGCCACGATGCGCAGCGCGATCGAGTGGTCGTGGGACCTCCTCGACGATCGCGAGCGACGGGCGCTCGCCTGCTGCTCGGTCTTCCGCGGGCCGTTCACGCTCGCGGCGGCGGCGGCCGTCCTCGCGGAGCCGGACGCCGCCGCGATCGACCGGATCGAGGCGCTGCGCGACAAGTCGCTGCTCCGCGCGGCGCCCCCGGGCAGCGACGGGGCGACGCGCTTCGCGCTCTACGAGGGGGTGCGGGAGCTCGCCGCCGAGAAGCTCGCCGAGCGCGGGGAGCGCGAGGCCGCGGCGGAGCGGCACGCCGCCTTCTACCTGGCCGCCGGCGAGGCCGCCGCCGCGGACTTCGAGCGGCGCGGCGCGCTCGACGCGCTCAACCGCATCGCCGGCGACCTGGAGGAGCTGCTCGCCGTCGCCGACGGCGCGCTCGCCGCGGCGGCGCCTCGCGGCGGCGCCGAGGAAGCCGCCGCCGTCGCAGCGGCTCGCGCCGCGGCCGAGCGCGCGCTGAGGGCGCTCTCCGCGATCGAGCCGGTGCTCAGCACCCGCGGCCCGTTCGGCGCGCAGCTCGAGCTGCTCGACCGCGCGCTCGCCGCGGCCGAGGCGCTCGCGGCCGATCCGCGCGTCGTCGCCCGCGCGCTCGCGGCCCGCGGGCGCGCGCGGCGGCTCCGGGGGCAGGCGGACGCGGCGCTCGAGGACCTCGAGCGCGCCCGCGCGCAGGCGGCGGCGCTCGGCGAAGAGGCGCTCCTCTCGGGGATCCTCGCGGACCTCGGCGTGCTCCACCACGGCCGGCGCGAGATGGCGCGCGCGCGAGGCCACTACGAGCAGGCGCTCGCGCTCCACCGCGCCCTCGGCGACCGCCGCGCCGAGGGGCGGGCGCTCGGCAACCTCGGCGCGCTCCACCACGACGAGCGCCGCCAGGGCCAGGCCGCCGCCTACTACGAGCGGGCGATCGCGATCGCGGCGGAGATCGGCGACGGCCGGATGGAGGGGATCTTCTCGACGAACGCCGGCCTGCTCGAGCAGGAGCGCGGGGCGCCGGCGCAGGCGCGGCGGCGCTACGAGCGCGCGGCCGCGATCCTCGGGGAGGTGGGCGACCTGCGGCTGCTCGCGATCACGCTCGGCAACCTCGGCGCGCTCCACCACGAGGAAGGCCGCCTCGCCGACGCGCGCGCCTGCCACGGCCGCGCCGTGGCGCTGCTCCGCGAGGTGGGCGATCGCCGCTCCGAGGCGATCGCCCTCTGCCGCCTCGGGGCGGCGCTCGCGTCGGTCGGCGAGGTGGAGGAGGCGCGGCGCGCGCTCGATCCCGCCGAGCGGCTGCTCGCGCAGCTCGGCGACGCGCCCGACGTGGAGCTCGCGCGGGTGGCGTCGGGCTTCGTCGACCTCGCGCTCGCCCAGGCGGCGCGCCGCGCGGGGCAAGGAGACGAGGCGGCGGCGCACGCGGAGGCGGCGCGGCGCAGGATCGCGCGCGCCCGCGAGGGATCGCCGTCGAGCGCGAGCCGCTCCGACGACGTGCGGCTCTTGCTCCGGATCCTGGAGCGCAGCCTGGCCGCGCTGGGCGACCCGCCCGAGGCGCGGGCGGAGGGCGAGCGCGAGCTCCTCCTGACCGAGGGGGCGCGCTTCGTCCGCCCGCCGGGCAGCAGCGGCTGGCACGACCTGCGCGAGCGCCACGCGGCGCGGCGCCTGCTGCTCGCGCTGGCCGAGCAGCAGCGGTGCGCGCCGGGTCGAGGGCTATCGCTGGCCGCGCTGAAGGAGGCAGGGTGGCCCGGCGAGCGGATCCTGCCGGAGGCGGCGGCGAACCGGATCTACGTGGCGATGAACCAGCTGCGGAAGCTCGGGATGAAGCCGTGGCTCCGGAGAGACGCGGAGGGGTACTCGCTGGATCCGGCGCTGCCGGTCCACTACGTCGCGGTGGAGCCGGACGCGAGGGGAGGGGGCGATGCGCGCGGGGGGGAGGCGGGCGAGGGCGAGGGTGGCGGGAAGCGGCGGTAGGGGGGATGCTGCCGGCTGCCCGGCCCCCGGAGGGGGTGTCCGTGGGGCGGGGTGGGGGCCCCGCCGAACTCGGCGGAGACATGGCGCATCCGGCGGAGCCGGACGCGCCATGTCTCCGCCTCAAACATCGGCCCATCCCCCACCCCGCCCCACGGACACCCCCTCCGGGGGCCTGCGGATTCGATGGCAAGCATGGACGGCGGCGCCGGGGAAGGGAGCGCGCGAATCGCTTTAAGAGGGGATTAAGGGGCGATCCGGAGGCCGGAACGTAGCCTGGCGAGCGGAGGTCACGCCATGCGCATCATCGCTTCTACTCTGCTGATCCTTGCCCCCGCCATCTCCCTCGCCGGATGCGGTGAGAGCCGTGAGACCGAGCAGCCCGTCAATTCGAGCGGCGCCAACGGCGCGGGATCGGGAGGAGCCGGCGGCTACGGCGGGGAGGGAGGCGGCCCGGGGGAGGGCGGTCCGGGGGAGGGCGGTCCGGGGGAGGGAGGCGGCCCGGGGGAGGGAGGCGGCCCGGGGGAGGGAGGCGGCCCGGGGGAGGGCGGGGGAGCGCCGCCAGCGGAGGCCTGGTACCGGCAGATCTCGGGACCCGATAACGAGAACGCCGGGGCCCTCGCGATCGATGGCGAGGCAAACGTCGTCGTGGCCGGCAACTCGATGGGAACGACCGACTTCGGCGCGGGCAACACGCCGCTCCTCGGCGTCGGCTCCAAGGGCCGCTTCGAGGACCTCTTCGTCGCCACGTATGCAGCCGACGACGGCGCCCTGCGCTGGGCCCGGCGCTTCAGTGGCGGCCGGGTGACGGCCACGGGGGTCGCGGTCGACGGAAACGACGGTATCGCCGTCGTCGGCCATTACTCGCACGGTCCGCTCGAGGCCGGCGATCTCGTCCTGGAAGAGCCGGAACGAGACGACCCGAAGTTCGCTTCGTCCGACATCTTCGTCCTCGCGCTCGATCGGGACGGCGCCCCGCGCTGGATGCACCGCCTGGGCGGCGGCGGCATCGACCTCGGAGGCCGCGCGGCCGTCGGCCCCGGAAACGATGTCATCGTCGCCGCCCAGTCCGGGAGCAGCCTCACCCTCGCCAGGTTCGCCGCCGACGGGACGAAGCGCTTCGCGACGGACATGGGAAAGCTGGTGTCGGTAACCCCGTTCGCCCCGATCGGCGGGGTGGCCGTGGACCTCCACGGCGACATCCTCGTCGCCGGGCACTTCTCCGACGACGCCGACCTCGGCGGGGGCGCCATCACCGGGCTGACAGGCGTGCAGGCCTGGGTGGCGAAGTACTCGGGGGAAGACGGCGTCCTCCTCTGGTCGAGGCACATCGGCGCACCAGGAGACCTCGGTATAGGCAACGGCGACATGGCGGAGGCGCTGATCGTGGACGAGCACGGCGACGCGCTGATCGCCGGTCAGTTCGCGCGAGGCGCCGACCTCGGCGAGGGCCCGATCGACACCACGAGCGGCGCGTTCCTCATGAAGCTCGCCGGCGAGGACGGCGCGATCCGGTGGGCGAGGGCGTTCCCGGCCCCGGACTCGGATGTCGGCTCGATCGGCCTCTCGCTCGCGCCCGACGGCCGGGTCGCGCTCATCGCCTCGCTCGGGGCGCCCTTCGACCTCGGCGGCGGCTCGGTGGACGAGCGAGGAACCTACCTCGCCACGTACGAGCCAGGCACCGGGGCGCTCGTCGCGCAGCGGCGGATCGTCGAGCTCGGTGAGCCGAGCAGGTGGTTTACCGGCTCCGCGGTCGACGCGAGAGGACACCTGTCGATCATGACGATGTTCGAAGAGGCACAGACCGGCATCGGCGCCCTGAAGAGCGAGGGCTGGGGCGACATCCTCCTCGCGCACCTGCCGCTCTGAGACGGACCGCTCGCCCCGAGCGCCCTCCGTCCCACGCCGCCTCGTCTCCTCCGGCCCCAGCGTCCCCCCCGATTCCGGCCTCCGCCTCCCTCCGCTCGGCCGCCCTGTGCGCGAGCGCGCCCGCATGAATCGCTTTAAGAGGGGATTAAGGAGCGGTCCTCTGGCGGGGACGTAGCCTGTTCGGCGGAGGTCACGCCATGCGCATCATCGCTTCTGCTCTCATGATCCTTGCTCACTCCATCACCGTCGCCGGATGCGGTGAGAGCCGTGATACCGAGCCGCCCGTCGATTCGAGCGGCGCTAACGGCACGGGATCGGGAGGATCCGGCGGCCACGGCGTGGGGGGCGGAGGCGGCAGCCCGGGCGGGGGCGGCAGCCCGGGCGAGGGCGGCAGCCCGGGCGAGGGCGGCGGCCCAGGCGACGGCGGCGGCCCGGGCGAGGGCGGCGGATCGCCGCCAGCAGGGGCCTGGTACCGGCCGATCGTGGGACCTCGTGGCGCGAATGCGGGTGCCGTCGCGATCGATGGCAGGGCAAACGTCGTCCTGGCCGGCAGCTCGCCGGGAGCGACCGACTTCGGCGCGGGCGTCATGCCGCTCGCCGGCGGCACCGAGGACCTCTTCGTCGCCACGTATGCAGCCGACGACGGCGCCCTGCGCTGGGTCCGGCGCTTCGGCGGCAGCGGCAGTCAGGTGACGACCATGGCGGTCGCGGTCGACGGAAATGACGGTATCGCCGTCGTCGGCCATTACTCGAGAGGTCCGCTCGAGGCCGGTGACCTCGTCCTGGAAGAGCCGGAACGAGACGACCCGGTGGTCGCCTCGTCCGACATCTTCGTCCTCGCGCTCGATCGGGACGGCGCACCGCGCTGGATGCACCGCCTGGGCGGCGGCGGCATCGACCACGCAGGCCGCGTGGCCGTCGGTCCCGGAAACGACGTCGTCGTCGCCGCCGAGTCCGGGGGCCGCCTCGCCCTCGCCAGGTTCGCCGCCGACGGGACGAAGCGCTTCGCGACGTACATAGGAACGCTGTGGCCGACAACCTGGTTCGCCCCGATCGGCGGAGTTGCCATGGACCTCCACGGCGACATCCTCGTCGCCGGGCACTACTCCGGCGACTCCGACATCGGCGGGGGCGCCACCACCGGGGTGAAAGGCGAGCAGGCCTGGGTGGCGAAATACTCGGGGGAGGACGGCGCCCACCTCTGGTCGAGGCACATCGGCGCACTCGAAAGCGGCGGTTACAGCAGCGGCGACCTGGCGGAGGCGCTGCTCGTGGACGAGCACGGCGATGTGCTGATCGCCGGCCAGTTCGCGCCGGGCGCCGACCTCGGCGAGGGCCCGATCGACACCACGAGCGGCGCGTTCCTCATGAAGCTCGCCGGCGAGGACGGCGCGATCCGGTGGGCGAAGGCGTTCCCGGCCCCGGGCCCCATGATCGGCTCGCTCGGCCTCTCGTTCGCGCCCGAGGGCCGGGTCGCGCTCATCGCCTCGCTCCGAGCGCCCTTCGACCTCGGCGGCGGCTCGGTGGACGAGCAGGGAACCTACCTCGCCACCTACGAGCCGGGCACCGGGGCGTTCGTCGCGCAGCGGCGGCTCGTCGAGCTCGGCGAGCGGCACGGGTTTACCGGCCAGGTCCCCTCCGTGCTCAACGCGAATGGACACCTGGTGACCGTGATGAGCCTCACCGAGGCGCAGGAGAGCGAGGGCTGGCTCGGCTTCCGCCTCGCGCGCCTGCCGCTCTGAGACGGACGGCTCGCCCGAGCAGGATCCGTCCCATTGCCGAGTCGCTTTAAGAGGGGATTAAGGGGCGGTCCTCCGGCCGGGACGTAGCCTGTCGGGCGGAGGTCACGCCATGCGCATCATCGCTTCTGCTCTGCTCGTCCTCGCCCCTTGGATCATCCTCACCGGCTGCGGCGCGATCCGCGAGACCGAGCCGGCCGCCAATTCGAGCGGCGCCACGAGCGCGGGATCGGGGGGATCCGGCGACGGCGCGGGGGGCGACGGCGCGGGGGGCGACGGCGCGGGGGGCGACGGCGTGGGGGGCGACGGCGTGGGGGGCGGAGGCGCGGGTGGAAGCGGAGGCGCAGGTGGGGGCGGGGGATCGCTCCCGGCCGAGGAGGCCTGGCACCGGCAGATCTCCGGGCCCGACATGGAAGATGCCATGGCCCTCGCCATCGACGGCGGGAACCTCGTCGTGGCCGGGAGCTCGCGCGGAGCCGCCGACTTCGGCGGCGGCGACACGCCGCTCGCCGGCTTCGAGGACCTCTTCATCGCCAAGTACGCGGACGACGGCGCCCTGCGCTGGGCACAGCGCTTCGGCGGCAGCCTGGTCACGGCGACCGGGGTCGCGGTGGGCGGAGACGGCGGCATCGCCGTCGTCGGCCACTACGCCAGCGGACCGCTCGAGGCCGGCGACCTCGCGCTGGAAGAGCCGGAGCGAGACGACATCTTCCTCCTCGCGCTCGACCGCGATGGCGCCCCGCGCTGGTTGCACCGGCTGGGCGGCGCCGGCTTCGACTTCGGAGGCCGTGTGGCCGTCGGTCCCGGCGACGACATCGTGATCGCCGCGCAGTCCGGGAGCCGCCTCACCCTCGCCAGGTTCGCCGCCGACGGGACAGCCCGCTTCACAGCGGACCTGGGACGCCTGTCCGGATACGCCTCGTCCTTCGCCCCGATCGGCGGGGTGGCCGTGGACCCCCACGGCGATATCCTCGTCGCGGGGAACTTCTCCGGCGGCGCCGACCTCGGCGGGGGCGCCATCTCCGGGCTGAAAGGCGATCAGGCCTGGGTGGCGAAGTACTCGGGAGAGGACGGCGCCCACCTCTGGTCGAGGCACTTCGGCGCGCCCGAAGACCACGGCATGGGCAACGGCGACGTGGCGCAAACGCTGATCGTGGACGAGCGCGGCGACGCGCTGATCGCCGGCCGGTTCGCGGTGGGCGCCGACCTCGGCGACGGCCCCATCGACGGCACGGGCGGCGCATTCGTCATGAAGCTCGCCGGCGAGGACGGCGCGGTCCGCTGGGCGAAGGCGCTCCCGGCCGCCGGCGTCGTCACGACCAGCCTCTCGTTCGCGCCCGGCGGCCAGGTCGCGCTCGTCGCCTCGATCCGGGCGCCCTTCGACCTCGGCGGCGGCCCGGTGGACGAGCGGGGAACCTACCTCGCCACCTACGAGCCGGGCACCGGGGCGTTCGTCGCGCAGCGGCGGATCGTCGAGGTCGGCACGATGATCAGCGACACGCAAAACGGGTTCTTCGGCATGGGCGCCTCCGCGCTCGACCCGAAAGGACACCTGTCGATCGTGACGAGCTTCTACGACGAGGCGCAGACCGGCTTCGGCGCCCTGAAGAGCGAAGGCTGGGGCGACATCCTCCTCGCGCACCTCCCGCTCTGAAGACGCCTCGCCCCGTGCGTCACCCGCCCCCCCCCGCCTCCTCGCCGCCGCCCGCCGCCTCCCTCCGCTCGGCCGCCTCGTGCGCGAGCGCGCCCGCATGGATGGCCCGCACCTCGTCGATCGTGCTGGCCTCCGCCACCGTCTTGTCGGGCCGGTAGCGCTTCACGCGCGCGAAGCGGAGCGCGACCCCCCCCGGGTACTGCGGGCTCGCCTGCACGCCGTCGAAGGCGATCTCGACGACGAGCTCCGGCCGGACGTACACCGTGTACGCGTCGCGGGTGATCTCGAGCTCGAGCAGCCGCTGCGTCTGCCACGCGAGCACCTCGTCGGTCATGCCCTTGAACGTCTTGCCGAGCATGACGAAGCCGCCCGAGCCGGGGTCGCGCGCCCCGAGGTGCAGGTTGCTGAGCATCCCCCGGCGCCTGCCGCTGCCCCACTCGACCGCGAGCACCACGAGGTCGAGGGTGTGCGCCCGCTTCACCTTGAGCCACGAGCTGCCGCGCCGGCCGGCCTCGTACGGCGCGGCCAGCGACTTCGCCACCACCCCCTCGTGGCCGCGGGCGAGCGCGTCGGCGAAGAACGCCTCGGCCTCGGCCGCCGTCGGGAGCTCGATGCGCGGGACGCGCAGCGACCGGTCGAGCGCCTGCCGGAGCGCGGCGGCGCGCTCGCTGCCGGACCGATCGAGCAAGTCCTCGCCGTCGAGGTGCAGCACGTCGAAGAACAGGGCGCGCAGCGGCAGCTCGGCGCGCAGCGCGGCCACGTCGAGCGTGCGGCCGAAGCGGCGCATCGTGACCTGGAACGGGTGGGGCGCGCCGTCCGCGCGAAAGGCGATCGCCTCGCCGTCGAGCACGATCGAGCGGACCGGGAGCGCCCGCACGGCCTCGACCACCTCCGGGACCGCCTTCGTGACGGAGTTCAGGCTGCGGCTGAAGACGCGCACGTCGTCGCCGGCCTTGTGCACCTGCACGCGCGCGCCGTCGAGCTTCCACTCCAGCGCCGCCGCGCGGAGCTCCCCGAGCGCCGCGGCGACGTCGTCGGCCGCCTGCGCCAGCATCGGCTGCACCGGACGCAGCAGCTGCAGCGAGAAGCGCTGGAGGCCGAACGCCCCCTCGAGCAGCGCGGCCTTGGCCACCTCGGCCGCGTCGCCGGCGAGCATGACCGCGCGCCGCAGCGAGGCCGGCGGCAGCCCCGCGGCGCGCGCCACCGCCTCGATCATGACCGCCTCGAGCGCGCCCTGGCGGAGCTCGCCGACGAGGAGCCGCGCGAAGAAGTCGCGCTCGAGCTCGGTGGCGCGCGCGAAGAGCCCGCCGAGCGCCGCGCGGCGCTGCCCCGCCGACCCCGAGCCCGAGGTGCGCGCGACCTCCGTGAAGACCGCGTCGGCCTCCCCCAGGGTGAGCGTGGGCTCGGCGGCGGACGGACCGGCGCGGCGAGCGTCGGTGACCATCGCCGGCCCGAGCCCGATCCGGCCCTGACGCAGCCGTCCGGCCAGCCAGTCGACGCCGATCTGCACCTCCTCGGGCGAGAGCCGGCGCAAGAGGTCGGCGAGCGCACCGATCTTTTCGAGACGGCTGGAGGTCGTGGCAACACGATCGGAAGTGGCAACGAGTTCGGAAACGAGCACGCAGGTATCCTACTCTGGCACCTCGAGAGCGCACGCCCGAGGCGTCATGTGATGAGGCCGCCGCGGTGTGTCCTCTACAACCGAGCCGAGGAACTCCGCAGGATCGGACCTGACCCACAGGCGCCAAGAGCTCTCCGCATGGGCTGAGAGAGAGCCTACCAAACGGTGTAAGGCCGCGGGAC
The DNA here is from genome assembly GCA_051525975.1 of Sorangium sp. So ce134. GTDB lineage: Bacteria > Myxococcota_A > Polyangia > Polyangiales > Polyangiaceae > Sorangium. Next base: position 12,016,138 of record CP150314.1, on the reverse strand, counting down.
ACAAAAGCGCTCTTTCGTGCGCGATCGCAGCCGATTGGATTCGCAGCCACTTACGGAGAATGGTGACGAATTATCAGGCTTTCTCGATCGGCTCGACAAAACGATAGACACCTGCGCTGGCGATGCCGGCGCCGCCGCGCGCCGACGGCCAGGCCACGCCGGCGATCCAGCCCGCAGCCATGCCGGTAGCGAGCGCGATCGACGTGAGCCGGCACGCACAAATCGAGGCGATGGCCCCGCCGGGGATCGAGGCGCGGGCGGATTACGTGGAGCCGCTGCGTTCCGTGTCGCTTCGATCAGAAGCGGTAGCGCAGGAGCCGGGCCAGCCGCCTCACCGCCGGGATGCGCTCCGCCACGCGCGCCAGCGCACGGTGAATCCAGGGCAGCTTGGCCATGGCGGATGCGTCGTACGAGGTCAGCTCGGTGACGAGCGCGAGCCGCGGGCTCCACGTCTCGATCTCCCGCGGGTCGTCGATGCCCCAGCTGCCCAGCGACGCGCCGGTCACCCGGATGGAGGGGTGATGTCGCAAGAGGCGCGCCCCCGTCCGGCTGTACGCATCGAACGCGAGCTGGCCGCCGGGAAGATGGTTGATCAGCCGTACGAGGAGCTGCCTGGCGTCGCCCTCGGACAGGTACGGCAGCAGCCCCTCGGCCACGATCATCGCGGGGCGATCGGCGGGCACCTCGTCCAGCCAGCGCGGGTCCGTCACCGACGAGCCGATCATGCGATAGCCGTCGCGCTGCGGATAGAGGCGGCGGCGCAGCTCGATCACCTCGGGGTAATCGACGTCGAACCAGCGGACGCTGGCCGGCGGATCGACCCGGAACACGCGGCCATCGAGGCCGCACCCGAGGTGCAGCACGGTCGCGCCGGGGTGGCCCGCGAGGAAGTCCACTGTCCATCGATCCAGCTCCCTGGCCCGGATCGCCAGGCTGATCGCGTCGGCCCGCCGGACCTTCAGCCTCCCGAAGTCGTAGTCGATCCGCCGGACCGCGCTCTCCGCCGCCTCGTCCCGCAGAATCGGGTCCTTCGAGCGGCTCTCGAGCGCCTTGCCGTACAGGGTAACAAGGAGCGTCTCCTTCTCCTTCGTGAGGTGGACCTTTTCGGTGTCCATGAATGTCTCCGTTTCTCCCGTGCCGGTGCCGTGAGCCGGCGAAAGCGCCGCCCACCTTACCAAGATCCGGAGTGCCGCTCGTGGCGAGTCGCCAGGCGCGAAGCGTCCGACGCGCCTGCGCCGCCCCGGGACGGAGGGCCGCGCAGGGACACCCTTTCACGTCATCGATTCCCGCGCAGGCCGCGAGAGGACCCCCGAGAGAGGGCCCTGCCGCGGCCGCCCTCCGACGGCGGGATCGCTCCGTTTAGTTGACCTCCGCCGCTGGCCTTGATACCGGGTTGGGCGTCAGCGCGCCGTGGGCAGGTGAACACGGCGGGCGGGCGCAGTTTTCCTCAACCACAGCTCAGGAATACCGCCCACCGCTGCAAGGCCGCCGATTTCGGGGCCCTGAGAGCAGCTGGCTTGGTTTTTGCGCAGCCCCTCTCCGACAGCATGGCTGGAATAGGAGGAGCTGGCGTGGTGTTGGTGTCCTCACGAGAAGGCGACGGAGGTTCTTCGATGGTGGAGCGGCAAGTCCGGAGGCGGGTCGGCGTCGTGATGGGCGGCTCGTCGGGCGAGCGCGAGGTGTCCCTGCGCTCGGGCGCGGCCGTCGCCGAGGCGCTCGAGGCGCGCGGGTACGATGTCGTCCGGATCACGCTCGGGGATCGGTTCGGCGCGGAGCTCTGCGCGACGCTGCAGCGCGCGCGGCTCGACGCGGCGTTCCTGGCCCTGCACGGGCGGCTCGGCGAGGACGGGTGCGTGCAAGGCGTCCTGGAGCTCGCCCAGGTCCCGTACACCGGGTCGAGCGTGCTCGCGAGCGCCCTCGCGATGGACAAGCTCAAGGCCAAGGAGATGTTCCGGCTGCACAACGTGCCGACGCCTCCCTACTACACTGTGGGTGCGCACCAGGACCTCGACGAGCTCGATGCGGTCCATGGCTCGTTCGGGTTCCCGGTCATCGTCAAGCCGCGCGGCGAGGGGTCGAGCCTCGGGGTGACCAAGGCCGGGTCGCTCGAGGAGCTCCGGTCGGCGCTGGCGCTGGCCTTCGAGTTCGACGACGCCGCCATCGTGGAGCGGTTCGTGTCGGGGACCGAGGTCAACGTGGGGATCCTGGACGGGAAGGTCCTTGGCGCGATCGAGATCGTCCCGAAGAAGGGGCTTTACGATTACGAGGCCAAGTACACGCCGGGGATGACCGAGTACCACATGCCGGCGCGCCTCCCGCCGACCCGGTACCGCGGGGTCCTGAACCTGGCGGAGCGGGCGGCCCAGGCGCTCGGGTGCACCGGCGCGGTGCGCGTGGACCTGCTCGTGACCGGCGGAGAGAACGAGTACGTGCTCGAGGTGAACACCCTTCCGGGCATGACCCAGACGAGCCTCCTGCCGAAGATCGCGGCGGCCGCAGGCTACGAGTTCGGCGACCTGTGCGAGGCGATCCTGGCGAGCGCGCGGCTGCACCAGCCGGTGCGGCGCCGCGCGCCCGCCGCCTCGGAGCTGCGGCTGAGCGAGCGGGGACAGGCCGAGAAGCGGCTGCGGCTCGTCAAGTCGGCGATCTGAGCGCGGGCGCCCCGCGCGGGGCGCCCGGCAGCACCTGGCAACGACCTCATACCACCGCCCTCAGGGGCGAGGGCGCCGGCTCCGCGCGGCGGCCAGGGCTACGGCGATCAGCCAGGGCGCGGCCGAGCCGAGGGGGCCAGGGCCGGCGTCGGACGCCGCCGCGCAGCCGTTTCCGTGCAGGTGCGGCGGGCCGCTCCCCTCCGGGGCGGGCTCGGGCGGCGCGCCGCCGTCGCCGCCGGAGCCACCGGAGCCGCCGGAGCCGCCGGCGCCGCTGCTGGTGCCGCCGGCGCCGGTCGTCGCGGCGGCGCCGCCCTGGCCATCGCCGCCGGAGCCGCCGTCACCGCCCGCGCCGCCGCCGCCGGAGCCCTCCGCGAGCAGGCAGCCCCCGGCGATGCACTCGCCGCCCGGACAGGGCGCGCGGTCGAGCTTGTAGCGCTGTGCGCAGTTGCCGGTGGCCCGCTCGCAGACGGCATCCCGGCAGACGGCGGGGTCGGGCTGCGGGCAGAGGACGGGATTGCCGCCCCTGCAGGCGCCGTCCTGACAGGTATCGGTCTGCGTGCAGGCGTTGCCGTCGTCGCAGGGGCTGCCGTCGGCCTTGCGCGGGCTCGCGCAATCGCAGGCGTCGCCGATCCCGTCGCCGTTGGCGTCGGCCTGGTTGGGGTTCGCGATGAGGGGGCAGTTGTCCGCCGCGTCGGGATGGCCGTCGGCGTCGTCGTCGTCGTCGCAGGCGTCGCCGAGAGGGTCTCCCGCCGACAGGCCACCATCGGTGTTGGCCTGGGACGTGTTCGGGACCTCAGGGCAGTTGTCCTCGTGATCGGCCACCCCGTCATCGTCGCTGTCGAGCGTGCAGACGCCGGCCAGGCACAGCCCGCTGAGGCACTCTTTCGGGAGCGCGCACGCGGCGCCGACGGGCTTCTTCGGCAGGCAATCGCCGCCGGCCGTCGCGCAATAAGCGGTGTCGGCGCACTGGGTGTCGAAGGTGCAGCCCGTGAGGCAGGCGCCCGCGACGCAGCGGTGATCGCCGCAGGACCGGGTGTCGCCCTCGGCGCAGACCCCGAGCCCGTCGCAGAGGGGGGCCTCGACGAGCTCGGTGGCGCCGTTGCACGAGGCCGCGCCGCAGGGGGTGCCCTGCGCCCAGAGCTGGCAGGCGCCGCGGCCGTCGCAGAAGCCGTTGGCGCCGCAGCTGGCGGCCGGCTCCGCGGCGCAGTCGCCGTCCGGATCGGCGCCGGCCTGGATGGGCCCGCACACGCCGTCGGGGCCGGCGCCCTTCTTCGCGGCGGAGCAGGCCATGCAGGCGCCCTCGCAAGGAGCGCCGCAGCAGACGCCGTCGACGCAGGAGTCGCCGGCGCAGTCCGCGTCGGCGTCGCAGGGAGCGCCGGGGAGGACGGGGGAGTAGAGCTCGGCGCTGACGATGGTTGCGCCGGATCCCTGGCCGCCGGTGACCAGGACCTTGCCATGGCGCAGCAGGGTCGCCGCGTGGCCGGATCGCGCGGAGTACATCGTTCCTGCCGGAGACCAGCTGTCCGCGGCCCGGTCGTAGACCTCCGCGCTCGCGCCGCCAGAGCCCTGGGCGGCGACCTTGCCCGCGACCAGGACCCGCCCGTCCAGGAGCCGCGTTGCCGTGTGCATGTGGCGCGTGGTGCTCATGGGAGCCCGCGCCGTCCAGCGGCGGGTCGCCGGGTCGTACTCCTCCGCGCTCGCGAGGTCGACGTAGTCGGTCCCGTAGCCGCCCGCGACGAGGACCCGCCCGTCATCGAGCAGCGTCGCCGTGTGCCCGTAGCGCCCGGCGATCATCGGTTCTGCCGCCGTCCAGGCGCCCGTGGCGGGGTCGAAGATCTCCGCGCTCGCGAGCTGGACGTAGTCGGCCCCGTAGCCGCCCGTGACAAGGACCCGCCCGTCGCCGAGGAGCGTCGCCGTGTGACGCTGGCGCGCGGCGATCATCGGCGCTGCCGCCGTCCAGCTGCGCGCGATGGGGTCGAAGATCTCCGCGCTCGCGAGCTGGATGTAGTCGGTCCCGTAGCCGCCCGCGACAAGGACCCGCCCGTCGCCGAGGAGCGTCGCCGTGTGCTGCTGCCGCGCGGCGATCATCGGTGGTTCCGCCGTCCAGCCGCGCGTGATGGGGTCGAAGATCTCCGCGCTCGCGAGGTGGACGAAGTCGGTCCCGTAGCCGCCCGCGATGAGGACCCGCCCGTCGTCGAGCAGCGTCGCCGTGTGCTCGTAGCGCGCGTCGAGCATCGCCTCCGCCCCGGTCCAGGTTCCATCCGCCGGGTCGAAGATCTCCGCGCTCGCGAGGTAGTCGTAGTCGGTCCCGTAGCCGCCTGCGACCAGGACCCGCCCATCGCCGAGGAGCGTTGCCGTGTGGCTGTAGCGCGAGCCAATCATGGGCGCTGCTTCCGACCACGGGCTAGCGGCCGACACGTCGTAGACCTCAGCGCTCGGGTCGAAGCCGTGATTGCCGCCCGTCACGAGCACTCCGCCGCTCGGGAGCAGCGTCGCCGTATGAGCGCTGCGGCCCACGGCCATCGCCGGCACGCTCGACCACGAGCCCGCCGTCGGGTCGTAGATCTCCGCCTCCGCCAGGTCCCCGGACGACTCGGACCTGCCCGCGACCGGAATCCCGCCCGCGACGAGCACCCGCCCGCCCTCCAGCGACGTCGCCGTGTGCTGAGAGCGCCCGATCCTCATCGGCGCCGTCGGCGCCCAGCTGCCGCTCACCGGATCGTAGATCTCCGCGCTCGCGGACTCGCCCTCTTCCTCCTCTCCTTCCCCTTCCCGGTCGTTCTCGGCGCTGCCCGTGACCAGGACCCGCCCGTCGTCGAGCAGCGTCGCCGCGTGCCGTTGACGCGCTGAGCTCATCGGCTGCGCCGGCGTCCAGCTGTTCGCCGCCGGGTCGTACAGCTCCGCGGTCTCCAGCGCGTCCAAGCCGTCGAAGCCGCCCGCGACCAGGACCCGCCCGTCGCCGAGCAGCGTCGCCGTGTGCCCGTAGCGTCCGGCGCTCATGGGCGCGGCCGCGGTCCAGGTGCCCTCCCGCGGATCGTACAGCTCCGCGCTCGCGAGATAGGCGCCGTCTCTCCAGCCGCCCACGACGAGGATCAACCCGCTGTCGAGCCGCGTCGCCGTGGGGCCCTGGCGCGCGTCGCTCATCGGCCGCGCCGGTGCCCAGCGGTCCTCCGCCGGGTCGTACAGCTCCGCGCTCGCCAGCGTGCTTGAGCCGTCGGAGCCGCCGACGACCAGGACTTGCCCGCCGTCCAGCAGCAGGGCGGCGTGATCGTGGCGGGGGCCGCTCATCGGCTGCGCCGGCGCCCAGCTGTCGTCCGCCGGGTGGTACAGCTCCGCGCTCGCGAGATAGGCGTCGCCGCCCCAGCCGCCCGCGACCAGGACCCGCCCGTCGTCACCGCCGAGCCGCGTGGCCGTATGCCCCCCGTCTCGCCGGTCGGCCATCGCCCCGACGGGGCGCCACAGCGGATCCACGAGCAGGAGCTCCCCCGACGCCTCGGCCAGCAGCGCGATCTCCGCCCCGCGCGCCTCGAGGCGCACCGCGACCGGCCGTCCGCCTTCCGCGAACGCTCGCGGCGCGGTGACGCGCAGCCGCGGCATCCCCGCCGCGTCCACCACCTCGACGGCCTCGCCGCGCTGCCGCAGCGCCGCGCCGTCCACCTCCCAGACGGCCGCGGGCGCGCCGGCCGGCGCGGCGCCGGGCTCCACGGTGAGCCATTCCTCGATGCCGCCGGCGGCCGCCCGCCAGAACGACGCGCCGCCGGCGCGGCCGTAGATCACCGCGCCGTCCACGACCGCCCCCGGGCCGGAGGCGCCGGTCTCCCGCACCCGCACCTCGAAGCCGCCCGGGCCCGAGAGCCGCATCCAGCCGCCGCCGTCGCGCGGCAGCTCGGCCTGGAGCCGTGGCCCGCGCCCGGCCGGGCCAGCCGCGCCCAGCGCGAAGCCCACGTCCGTCGCCAGCGGCGCGTCGAGCGCGCTGTCGCCCAGCACCTCGGCGGCCTGCGCCGGGAACCGGTGCTGCACCTGCGCCGCCGCTGCCATTGCGGCGGCGCGGTCGTGCCCCGCCGCGCACCCGAGCGGGCCCATCCACCCCGCCACGGCCAGCACCAGGATGACCACGGCCAGCACGCGAAAAGCCCACCCAGCTCGCATGCCAGCGAATGTCTCACGCGGGCGCGCCAGCCACAACAGCGCCGCGAGCGCGCTTCCACCGAACAACGCAGTCGCGCAGCTCACACCCGAACGGCGCGGCGCGCCCAGCTCACACGAGCGATGTGCAGATGCCGATCTGGGGATGATAGACGCCGATCCGGCGCTTTCCCCCGCTCGTCTCGGGCGTCACCAGCACCACCATGCTCTTGATGAGCGGCGCGTCCGCGCGAATCCGCACGTGCTGCCCGGCGACGACGACGTGCCAGACGTTCACCGTCCCGAACCTCGTCACGACGACGCCCTCGTAGATCTGCGCGGCCGACGGCGCGCCGCGCAGCGCCAGACGGCAGGCGGTGTAGCTGCCCAGCACCTGATACAGGAGCACGAACGGCATGACCGCGAAGGAGAAGGCGAGCAGCATCGCGACGAGCTCGATGTGCCGATAGAACGAGCCGACCGCGAGGAGACCCGCCCACACGAGCAGCACATAGCCCACGCCCGACAGCTGGTGCCGGGCGTGCCGCAGCGCCGCCCAGGGACGCGGGGGCGGTTCGCGAAGCTCCTCGGGCAACTGGATCGCGGTGAGCGGCTGCATCGTGCAGCTCCGACATACCCTCGGCGGCCGCGGAGCTCAATCGGACAGCGCGGGCGCGGCCGCGCGCTCGCCGTCCCGCGCCGCCCGGCCGCGGCGAGGCGGCCCGCCGCCCGCGGGCGCGGCTCGCCGGGGCGCGGTGTCCCGTCGATGCGCCCTGGCAATCGCGCTCGTTTCGAGCAGGATCGCCGGACCATGACCTCCCTGCGCAACCGCAAGATCGTCCTCGCCGCCCGGCCGGTCGGCGAGCCCAAGCTGTCCGATTTCAAGCTGATCGAGGAGGAGCTCGCCGAGCCCGGCGAGGGCCGCGCGCTGCTGCGCACGCTGTTTCTGTCGCTGGATCCCTACATGCGCGGCCGCATGAGCGCCGGCCCCTCGTACGCGCCGCCGGTCGAGGTCGGCGACGTGATGGTGGGGGGCGCCGTGAGCGAGGTGCTGCGGTCGAGCGTCGCCGGCCTGTCGCCGGGCGACCTCGTCGAGGGGCGGACCGGCTGGCAGGCGTACGCGATCAGCGATGGAAGCGGCCTGCGCAAGGTGGATCCCGCGCTCGGCCCGATCTCGACGGCGCTCGGCGTGCTGGGCATGCCGGGCATGACGGCGTACACCGGGCTGCTCAACCTGGGTCAGCCGAAGCCGGGCGAGACCGTGGTGGTCGCGGCCGCCTCGGGGGCGGTGGGCTCGGTCGTGGGGCAGATCGCGAAGATCAAGGGCTGCCGCGCGGTCGGCGTCGCGGGCGGGCAGCGCAAGTGCGACTACGTTGTGCGCGAGCTCGGCTTCGACGCCTGCGTCGACCACCGCGGCCCCGACCTGGCGGCGCGCCTGAGGGAGGCCTGTCCGGGCGGGATCGACGTGTATTTCGAGAACGTCGGCGGCGCCGTGTTCGAGGCGGTGCTGCCCTTGTTGAACCCCTTCGCCCGCGTGCCGGTGTGCGGCCTCATCGCCCACTACAACGACGTCGCGCCGCCCCCGGGGCCGGATCGCCTTCCGGGCCTGATGAGGCAGGTGCTCTCGAAGCGCCTGTCGCTGCGCGGCTTCATCGTCAGCGACTTCGCCGAGCAGGCCCCCGAGTTCCTCCGGGAGACGAGCCGCTGGATCCGCGAGGGTCGCGTCAAGTACCGCGAGGACATCGTCGACGGCCTGGACAAGGCGCCCGAGGCGCTCATCGGGCTGCTCAAGGGCGAGAACTTCGGCAAGCTGCTGGTGCGCGTGGCGTCCTGAGCGGCGGCGGGCGCCCTGGCCCGATCAGGGCGCCAGGATCGCCGCGCCGCCCGGCGGGATGGTCATCGAGACGATGCCGGTCGCGGAGACGGTCTCGGTATCGCCGCCGAGCGCGTCCCTGAGCTCGGTGCCGGCCGGCAGGCCGAGCGCGTCCGCCACCTCGACCGAGATGCGCTGCGCCGTCGCAGCGCGCGTCAGCGCCACGACCGCGGACCTCCCCCCGGCGAGCCGGCGGCCGTAAACGAGCGTGTCCTCGGTGGCGGTGAGGTTCACGTAGGCGCCGCGGCGGAGCGCGGGGACGCCCTGGCGCGCGGCGCCGAGCTGGCGCACGAAATCGAGCGTCTCCCGCTCGTCCGGCGTGAGATCGTCCTCCGGGCGCCACAGGCTGCGGTTGTTCGGGTCGACGCCGCCCCACTCGCCGTACTCGTCGCCGTAATAGAGCAGCGGCGCGCCGGGGAGGCCCAGCAGCCACGCCATCGCGAGCCGCACGCGGGTATACACCTCCGGCGACTCCGGTCTTCCCGCGGTGTCCGACCACTGGCGGCTCGGGACATCCCGGCCGTGCGCAGCGTCCTGGCCCCGGTAGTCGGCCAGCGTCGCGAACCGGGCCGTGTCGTGGCTGCCGATGTACGGCGTCATGATCGCGCCCTCCGGCCACCGATTCTGCCCGTCCTCGACCCAGTACGCGGCGTGCAGCATGCCCCTGTCGCCATAGGCGAACGTGCGGTACGAGACCCCGTGGTAAAGGACGAAATCGAACTGGCCGTCCAGCCCCTGAGGGCCGATGTACTTCGCGATCGTCCCGTAGTTCTCGTCGTTGCACGGCGCGGCGCAGTCGTTCCAGCCCATCGCCGTCTCGCCCATCAGGAAGTAACGGGTGCCGGCCGGCTCGAACGCCTCCCGGATCTCCGCGGCGAGGTTGCGCGTCGCGATCTCCTCCACGTGCTTCACGGCGTCCACCCGGAGCCCGTCGAGATCGAACTCGTCCAGCCAGTAGACCGCATCCGAGACGAACGCGGCGTTCGCCTCCGGCACGGCGTGGTTCACGTCGGGCAGATAACCCGCAAACATGCAGTCGAGCGCGTGGGACGTCCAGTCGCACCCGTCGGTGCCGCAGACGCACCCCGTCCGGAACCAGCCCGGGTGGGAGGCGACGTACTCGTGATCTTCATGGACGTGGTTCACCACGAAGTCCTGGAGCACGCGGATCCCGTGGCGGTGGGCCTCGGCCACCACCGCGCGCAGCGCCTCGGCGCCGCCGAGCCGGGGATCCACCTCGCGCGCCTTGACGGGCCAGTACCCGTGATACCCGGTCACCTGGTGGACTCCATCGCTCGCGGGGTACGCGCCGGCCGGGTTCTCCTGGAAGGGCGTGAGCCAGATGGCCCGCACGCCGAGCGCGTCGAGCGTGCCGTCCTCGATCGATTGCCGCAGCCCCTCGAGATCCCCGCCGGCCCAGTCGCCCCGCGGGTCGGCGCCCGGCGTGGCTGGCGCGTTCAGGGCCGGATCGCCGTCGCGGTAACGATCGGTGACGACCATGTAGATGAGCGCGTCCTCCCAGGAAAACGGCTCGGCCTCGACCCAGAAGACCAGCCGGAGCGGCTCGCCGACTCGGCCGCTCCGGGTCGCCCCGCGCAGGGTGATCCGGTATTTGCCGTCGTCGAGGCCGCGCACGTCGATCCGCACGTCGCCGCGCTCGTCCACCGAGAGCTCCCGCTCGGTGAGCGGGCGCGCGGCGCCGTCCTGGTCCTGCAGCGTCGCCTCGAACGCGGCCGGGTCCGGGCCCGCGCCCTCGATGCCGTCCCGGTACGCGAGCCGCGCCTCGAAGGCGCCCTCTCCGGCGGCGGTCCGGGTCGCCTGGCTCGAGGCGACCGAGAACGCCGGAAGGCGGCAGTCGGGGACCTTGACGGCCGAGTTCTCGATCCCGCCCACGTACTTGCGGCGTCCCTGCGCCGGGTCGAGCACCCACGCGAGCTCGCTGCCGTACCGATACGTGATCTTGTAGGCGTGGAGCCCGGGCGGCAGGTCGACCGTGGCCGCGAGCTGCCCCTGGGCGCCGCCCTCGCGGAGCTCGGGGGCGGTGGCGAGATCGAAGCCGTTCCACTCGCCGGGGACGCGGACGTCGGTGGCGCCCGGGGGGGCGGTGAACGCGAAGGACGTCGGACAGAGCACGTCGCCTTGCCCGCCGCCGCCCCAGCCGGCCGTCCCGGCGCCGCCCGCGCTGCCACCGCCGCCGCCGGCCCCGCCGCCGCCAGTGGCGCCGCCGCCGGCCCCGCCGCCGCCAGTGGCGCCGCCGCCGGCCCCGCCGCCGCCGGCCCCACCAGCGCCGCCGGCGGTCCCGGCGCCGCCGGCGGTCCCGGCGCCGCCGGCCGCCCCGGCGCCGCCCGCGCCTGTTCCCTGACCGGCGTCGCGCTCATGATTGTCGCCGCACGCGAGCGGGACGGCGAGGAGCATGGCGGTGGAGACAGCGGTCATCACGAGGGCAATGCGGCGGCGCGACATGGCCTCGATGAGTATCCGATCGCGCAGTGCGTGTCAGCGCAGGCGTCGCGGAGAATCGGCTCCAACGGAGGGGAGAAAAGCGACGCTCCGCCCATGCTGTCGTATCGCCAACGAGCGCGGCCCCGGCTCCGTCGGGGATCCGCCTGGTACGCCGGCGCTCGCTCCGCGGCCGCGCTACCCTGAGCCGCACCATCGCCCTCGGGACTGAGGTGGCGGCCCGGGTCGTTCACGAGGCGCTCGGTCGACTGCTCAGGCGTACAGGTGATCTGTTCCTGAAGATCGTCTGGCCGAGCGGGCGAAGCACGAGACGTTGCCCCGACAACAAGCAACGAAAGAGCGAGACCCGGGTCAGAACTGCGTGAAGAAGTCCCAGACCTCGCGTGGATTCCAGGTCGTCGCCTGGCCGCCGTCCTTCGGCGAGGGGGTGTGATCCCCGTCGAACGCACACCAGCGCGTGGGGTGCCCGCTCGAGCAGCCAGTGTACGAAACACAGGCGTGCATGCCGCTGCCCCTGGCCGGCTCGGGCGGATCTTGCGGCGTGCAGCCGTTGTTCTTGACGAACCTGTCGCGGATCGCTTCGCCCGAAGTGTAAGCGCAGGTCCCGTCGCTCACGCCGTGGGCACCGTAGAACGCGAGGGGCATCGTCCCTCCGTCGCAGCCGGCGAGGAACTCTGCGCCCCCGTACACCGCGATGGCGCGGAGCAGGTCAGGTCGAGCACAGCCGAGCGCCTTGGTCATACCCCCGCCGTAGCTGAAGCCGTTCGCGAAGATCCGCGACTTGTCGACGCACAGGTCGGCCTCCACCTGCTTGAGGATGTCCTCGGTGAAGGTGACGTCCTCTCCGTTCGCGTTGCCCCAGCCAGCGTTCAGCCCGTCGGGCGCGATGAAGATGGTGCTGTCGCCGGCAAGGTCCCAGAGCCCATAGAACGGGCTTTGCGTCGTGTAGCACCGGATCCCTTCTTTCGTGCAATCCACGACCTGCTCCGCGCTGCCCGTGTACCAGTGGTAAGCGATGACCAACCGGTAAGGACGGTCCTTGTCGTAGCCGGCGGGGAGCCACAGGATGTACTTGCGGTCCTTGCCACCGCTCCGGATCGTGACGGTGCTCTTGTCCTTGAGCGTGGGCGTCTTTCCGCAGCCTTCGCTCGGAACGACGCCGTCGCTCGAGCCGCCCGAGCCGCCCGAGCCGCCCGAGCCGCCGCTGCCGCTAGCGGCATCGCCGCCGCCGTCGGGCTGCGCTCCGCCCGAGCCCCCGTCGCCGGGTGAACCTCCGCTCGTTGTGGTTGTCGTCGATCCTCCCGAGCTCGCGCTTCCGGGCGACCCCGTGCCAGCAGACCCGGCCGCGTCCGATACGTCATCGGAGCCGCCTGTTCCGCAGCCTGCAAGGAACCAACATAGCGCCAGCTTGGGCAAGAGTGCTCTCGACTTCATCAGACTTCTCCGTTGTACCTCACCGCTACTCGTATCCGCGACGACCGAGCGAACGTAATCGGTGCCGTCGTCGATCGGCACTCGGGATGACGAAGGTCTCGGCGCGCACGATGACCCACCCAGGGGAAAGAAAAAGGATGCCGCTGGGGTACATTGTGAGCGTTAACATAGACGGTGTCAACTCTTATCGGCGGGGCCGCGGGTATCCTCGGACCCGAGGGGGAGCCAGGCGCGTGGGGCTCCTCCGGAGCGCCGCGTCAAGCTGGGCTCGCAGGCAAGCTGGGTTCGCAGGCAAGCTGGCTCGCAGGCAAGCTGGCTCGCAGGACAGCTCACGTGGGCGCCTCGGCCGGTCACCGCCGCGCACCCCTCGGGATCGAGGACATCCGCGCGCCGGTCCATTTGGATTGACGCCACGTATGTTAACGTTAACATGAGACACAGGATGTTCTTCCGGCGTGCCCTCGCCACGCTCACCTCAGGTGACAGAAAACTCCTTACGCGAACTACGTTCGAGGAAAAATCATGCGTGAGAGCCACGATCCCACCATTCGTCACTTCAAGCTGCTGGTTGCCGCATCACTCACGGCGTTCGCCGGGTTGGCTGCTTGTTCATCGGACGGAACGGGCCCCAACCTGGCTGGCAGCGAAAGCTCGGCTGGCGGCGGCGCGACCGGCGGAGCCGACGCCGCTGCAGGGGCCGGAGGAGCGGTAGAGGCCGGTGGCGGCGGCAGCGCCGGCGCGATGGCCGGCGGCGGAGCGGGCGGCGGCGGCGAGGTTCCAGACGAGACCGGGACGCGGCAAGCGGCGTACTACGTGTCGCCTTCCGGTAGCGACGACAATCCAGGCACGGCCAGCGCGCCCTTCAAGACGGTCACCAAGGCGCGCGACGTCGTCCGCACCGTCAACGCCGACATGACCGGCGACATCTACGTTTACCTCCGAGCTGGCACGTACGGCCTCACCGACGCCATCGCCTTCGCGCCGTCGGACTCGGGCACGAATGGCCATCGCATCTACTATCAGGCTTACCCCGGGGAAAAGCCCGTCTTGAACGGCGCGACGAAGGTGACCGGATGGACGCCGGACGCGGGCAATATCTACAAGGCCAAGCTGAACCGAACGACGAAGCTGCGCAACCTGTACGTGAACGATGCTCGTGCCCTGATGACGAGCAAGCGGGTCACATCGCGCGGAGGGGTCGGGACGTACAGCGTGACGGCCGGCCAGCACGGCTGGGCTTGGGCGACCGGCAGCGGCAGCGACGGCGCCAAGTACGACCTCGACGCGGTACCCGCCATCGCAAGCAACAAAGACGACCTCGAGATCGTGAACGGCACCACTTGGAACGAGAATATCGTTTGCGTTCGCGATGTCACCACCACGCCAGACAACTTCCGCGCGCTGCTCTTTCAACAGCCCTACGGCGCCATTGCGCAAACCCCCGGCTGGAATTCGGGCTTCAACGTCTCTGGTGCCCACACGATTTACAACGCGCGCGAGTTCTTGAGCTCACCCGGTCAGTTCTATTTCGACAAGACGACCGGCACCCTCTACTACTACCCGCGGCAGGGCGAAGACATGGCTCAAGCCGACGTGCAGGCGCCGATCGCAGAAAAGCTGATCGACATCGCCGGCGCCTCGACCGCTGGCCGCGTCAAGAACCTCACCTTCCAGGGCATCACCTTCGCCAACACCGACTACAACCTGTACAGCGTGGACAGGTCGCGCGGCAAAGCGACGGTGCAGGGCGCCACCATCTACGTCGCTTACGGCGACGGCAACTGGCACAATAGCAAGTACGAAATCATCGACACGCTGCCCGGGATGATCACGGTCAACAACGCCGACTCGATCCACTTCATCGGCAACGTCGTGAAGCACAGCGGTAATGAGGGCATTTCCTTCATCAACGACGTCGTGAATTCCAGCATCGTCGGCAACTACATCACCGACATCGCCGGCAGCGGCATCACGGTCGGCCACCCGCAGCACCTGTACGTGGGCGACACCGGCCCGCACAACAAGTTCGGCTCGGGCGTCGAAGGCATCTGTAAAAACGACACCATCAGCGACAACCTGCTGTACGACGTCAGCTCACTGCCGGGTTTCGGTGGCCATTCGGGCATCACCGCGTTCTTCGTCGATGGCCTGAAGATCACCCACAACCACATCCAGAAGACGGCCTACAACGGCATCAACCTGGGCTGGGGCTGGCGGAACTTCCCCGACTCGACCACCTGCAAAGACAACGCGATCAACAACAATCGCTTCATCGATACCTTGAGCAGGCTGCACGACAGCGGCGCGGTCTACACGCTAGGTCAGATGCCGGGCACGACCATCAACGAAAACTACGTCAAGGGCATTCCGCCCGCGACGAGCGGCCCCACGTACGGGCTGCACAACGACGAGGGCAGCGCGTACATCACGCAGAACGACAACGTGCTCGACATCGATCCCGGCGTAAAATACACGATCAACTGCGAGGATTTCGGGGCCAAGCACCATCTCACCATCCTGAGGACGTACGCCACCGTGAACAAGATGGGCGTCAACCCGCCCGATAGCAGGATCGACCCGCCGGTCGCGGTGCCGGACAACATGTGGCCGGAAGCGCAATACGAAATCTGCCTGAGCTCCGGCGTCCAGGAGGAGCACCGGGCCATCATCCCCAGCAGCCTGCTCGCGGTTCAAGACTACGTGTTCCCGGCGAGCGCCTCGGTGGCGTCCGGCACCAAGACAATCAAGATCAGGAGCACCGGCGCGGCGGCCAACGCCGTCTGGCTCGCGCCGGCCGGCACCGGCACGTTCACGGAGGGCGCGACGATGACGAAGGCGGCGGGGGACGCTACGTCCATCGCCGTGCCGGCCAGCGCCGGAACGTACAAGCTGCATGTGGTCGATGCGCAGGGCGAAAAGCTCGGTGAATCGGCGGCGCAACTGCGGGTGCGCTGACGTGCCGCGGTGGGCGCTACAGCAGCGGCGCCCACCTCATTCCCCCGACCGGCCGTACCCGCGGGCGCTGGCGAGCGAGGCTGCCTCGAGCCCATGCCCTTAGCGGCTGCTCAGCGGCTCCTTCTCTCGCGCGTCCGCGGCGAGGTACTGGCGCAGGTGCCGCCGAAGCGAGACCCGCGTGATCCCGAGCGCGCTCGCCGTGCGGGTCACGTTGCCGCCCTGCGCGGCGTAGACCGCGAGGATGTGCCGGCGCACCGCCTCCCCCAGCGACGCGCTGCCCCGCGCCGGCGGCGACGGCCGCGGCGCGCCCGGCGGGCTCGACCGCGGCGGCGCGGCGGCCGGCCGCGGCGCCGCGCCGATCTCGGGCGGCAGGTGCTCGAGATCGAGCGGCGCGCCGTGCGCCAGGACGAACGCGCGCTCGACCACGCTCCGGAGCTCGCGCACGTTCCCCGGCCAGGAGTACGCCTCGAGCTGCGCGAGCGCGCGCGGGGCGATCCCGCCGCTCGGGAGCCCCGTCGCGGCGCGCTGGCGCTCCACGAAATGCTCGACCAGCCGGCGCACGTCGCCGTCGCGCTCGCGCAGCGGCGGGAGCGAGAGCCCGAGCGCGCCGAGCCGCTCGTGCAGGCCCTCGTGGAACGAGCCCCCCACGACGCGCGCGCGGAGATCGCGGGTCGTGGCGGCGATGACGCGCACGTCCGCGACCAGCGCCTCCCCGCCGCCGATCCGGCAGAACGCCTCGCCGTCCAGCACGCCGAGCAGCCGCGGCTGCAGCTCGAGCGGGAGCGCGCCGACCTCGTCGAGGAACAGCGTGCCCCCCTCGGCGAGCTCGAGCAGCCCAGGGCGCGCCGCCTGCCGCCCGTCCGCCCCCGCCGACACGCCGAAGAGCTCCTCCCGCAGGCGCTCGGCCGGGAGGCGCGCCGCGCTCACCGCCACGAACGGCCCGCCCGCCCGCGCGCTCGCCGCGTGCAACAGCCGCGCGCAGAGCTCCTTGCCCGTGCCCGGCTCGCCCGCGATGAGCAGCGGCGCGCGCTCGTGCCCCGAGAGCTCGCGCAGCCGCTCCATCGCGCGCACCCAGCGCTCCGCGGCGCCGACGACGCGCACCTCGCTGTCATCCTCGATCCAGACGACGCGCGTCATCCCGCCACCGAAAGAACGGAGGTGTTCCGTGCGCCGGGAAGGGGCTGCGCTTTCTTCCACATCGCATCTCCTCGATTCGTGGGCGATTCGTGAGCAGTTCGCGGCGATTCGCGGACAATTCGCGGACAAACGACGGCCGCCCCGTCTGCTGTCGTCCGCGTTACCGCGCTGCCCTCAGCGCAGGCGGTGGACAGCGATGAGCCACCAGGAACGACGACGGACGATGGCGGACGACCGGCGACAAGGATCAACGAGAGACGATGGTTGACACATGCCGGAGGATGTCCTCCGGACAGCGACATCCACACCCATCCTACCGCGAACCAAGGTCTTGTGGAAGGGAGATCCCGAGGGGGCGACCGGCGGCGAAAAACTACGTGCTCAAAATTTGTGCGTGTCTGCGGACCTGGGTTAGTCGACCCGTGTACCCGAAAGGAGAGACGACGAGATGAGCTCGAAGCGCAAGACCCCGGCCCGCACGAAGACCACGAAGGTCACGAGCCCGCTCGCGGCCCCGGCCGCGGCGCAGCCGCCGAGCGCGGTCTCCGCCCCCGCCGCCGTCGAGATGCCCTCTCAGGCCGTGGAGCTCGCCGCCGACCGCGCGCGCGCCGAGGCGCCGAAGGCCGCGCCTCCGCCCCCGCGCCCGTCCCGCGAGGAGCGGCATCGGCTGATCGCCAAGGTGGCCTATGGATATGCCGAGAGGGCCGGCTTCCGGAACAACCCCGTTGATGACTGGCTGAACGCCGAGCGAGAGGTCGACGCGCGGATCGAGCGCCTCGCCAGCTGAGATCCCGCACCGGCGCAGGCGGCCCGCGCCGCCGCCGCGCTCGGGCCCACGCGCGGCGCGCGACGGACACGCACGCTGGCGAGATACAGCAAGGGTGTCCGCGGACGGGGGAGGGGAGCGCCGCGCGACGCCGCTGCGCCCCGGATCTGCTCACCACGCCCCCACCAGCGCGGGCAACGCTCGCGGAACGAGCCGCTCCCATGCGACGAGCGGCCGCCCTCGGAGCGGCCCTCATGGGATGCGCCGCTCCCACACGGCGCGCGGCGCGCCGCCGCGGCGGCAGGCCGGCGCGCCCGGCGGCTGCTCCGGCGGTCATCGAGGCTCGTAGCGACGCCGCGGGATGGGTATCCTCGCGATCGACGTGGGCGATGGGCCCACGGCTCGCGGTCCACGCGCGCGCCGGTCGCCTGGACCGCGAAGGTCCCGAACCCGATACTTTCGCCATGCATTCAGGTCACGTCCTCGCCAACCGCTTCCAGCTGGAACGCCTCGCGGGCTCCGGCGGGATGGGCGCGGTGTGGCGGGCGGTCGACCGGCAGAGCGGCCAGGCCGTGGCGCTCAAGGTGATCTTCAACCAGGGCCGGGAGCACGTCGTCCGCTTCCAGCGGGAAGCGCGCCTGCTCGCCGAGCTCGAGCACCCCGCCGTCGCCCGGTACATCGACCACGGCGTGACGGCCGACGGCCTCTACTACCTCGCCATGGAGTGGCTCGAGGGCGAGGACCTCGGCGCGCGGCTGTCGCGCGGGCCGCTCGGGATCGAGGCCAGCCTGATGCTCGTCGGCCGCGTCGCCGAGGCGCTCGCCGCCGTCCACGCGCGCGGCATCGTGCACCGCGACCTCAAGCCGACCAACGTGTTCCTGCCCCGCGGCGACATCGGGAGCGCGAAGCTCATCGACTTCGGCATCGCGCGCCAGGCGGACGCGACCTACGAGCTCACCCTCACCGGCTCGGCGATCGGCACGCCCGCCTACATGGCGCCGGAGCGGGTCCGCGGCGACCTCGACGTCGACGCGCGCGCCGATCTCTACTCGATCGGCTGCCTCCTGTTCGAGTGTCTCACCGGGCGCTCGCCGTTCGTCGCCCAGCACCCGCTGTCCGTCCTCGCCAAGGTGCTCTTCGAGGCCGCGCCGCGCCCGAGCACCTTCTGCCCGAACATCCCGCCGCCGCTCGATCTGCTCGTGACCCGGCTGCTCGCCAAGAACCCCGCGGAGCGCCCCGGGGACGCGGGCGAGGTCGCCGACGAGCTCCGGATGCTCAGCGTCGTCGAGGGCAGCATGTCGCCCGGCACCGGCCTGCCGACGCCGGCGCTGACGAAGAGCGAGCGGCGGCTCGTCAGCGTCGTCCTCGCGGCCGAGATGAGCGCCGGCAAGCGCGGGCCGCCGTCGGCCCGGCCGCAGGCCATGGCGAGCCCGCCCCCGCGCGCGAACGACACGATGCTGTCGGGCCGCGACGCCACCGTCGTGTCCGGCAGCAAGGAGGCGCTGCCCGCCGACCTGCTCGCGCCGGCGCCGCAGGTGCGGCCCCGGCCCGCGCCGCCGCCGACCACGCCGTTCCACGAGGTCCGGCAGGCCGCGCAGTCGCACGGCGCGGTCCTGGAGGTGCTCGCCGACGGCTCGGTCGCCGCGGTCGTCGCGGGCGCGGGCTCGCCGACCGACCTCGCCGGGAACGCGGCCCGCTGCGCCCTCTCGATCCACGCGCTCC
Organism: Sorangium sp. So ce134; assembly: GCA_051525975.1. Taxonomy (GTDB): domain Bacteria; phylum Myxococcota_A; class Polyangia; order Polyangiales; family Polyangiaceae; genus Sorangium. The sequence continues at coordinate 11,997,015 of CP150314.1, read as the reverse complement.
TGCCCGGGGCGTGGGTGGCGCTGGCGACCGGCTGGGACGTCATCGCCGGGACGCAGGCGGTGGGGCAGGTCATCGACCGCGCCGGCGCGCTGCTCGACGCGCGCGTCCGCCACGCCTCGGACGACCCGTCCTCGGGCCGGCCGGTGCTCATCGACCAGATGACGGCGGCGCTCCTCGGCGACCGCTTCGAGATCGCGGCGGGCAGCCAGGGCCCCACGCTGCTCGGCGCGCGCGCGCCGCAGGACGGCGGGCGCAGGGTGCTCGGGAAGGCGACGCCCTGCGTGGGGCGCGAGCGGGAGCTCCGGGCGCTCGAGGACCTGCTCGACGAGTGCGCGACCGAGGGGGTGGCGCGCGTCGTGCTGGTCACGGCCGGCGCCGGCGTCGGCAAGTCGCGCCTCGGCGACGAGCTGATCCGGCGGGTCGAGGCGCGCAGCGAGCCGATCGCGGTGTGGCGCGCGCACGGCGATCCGATGCGCGGCGGGGCGCCGCTCGGGCTGCTCGCGCAGCTCGTGCGGCGGGAGGCGGGCCTCGCCGACGACGAGCCGGCCGAGGCGCGCCGGGAGAAGCTCGCGGCGCGGGTCGCGCGGCACGTCCCCGCCGCCGCGCGGGAGCGGGTCACGGAGCTGCTCGGCGAGCTCTGCGAGGCGCCGTTCCCGGAGAGCGCGGCGCTGCGCGCGGCCCGGCAGGACCGCGCGGTCCTGGAGGATCAGATGCGGCGGGCGTTCCTCGACCTCCTGCGGGCCGAGTGCGACGCGCGGCCGGTGCTGATCGTGCTCGACGACGTGCAGTGGAGCGACCGGAGCACGGTGGAGACGATCGACGCGGCCCTCCGGCACCTGCGCCACCAGCCGCTCCTGGTGCTGGCGCTGGCGCGCCCCGGGGTGCGCGAGGCGTTCCCGGATCTCTGGGAGGACCGCGAGGCGACGGAGATGCGGCTCGGGGAGCTGTCGCGCCGCGCGTGCGAGCGGATCGTGCGCGAGGTCCTCGGCGAGGGGCTCCCGGCGGCCGAGCTGGCGGCGCTGGTCGACCGGTCGGCGGGCAACGCGTTCTTCCTCGAGGAGCTCGTGCGCGCGACGGTGGAGCGGCGGGCGGGGGAGGTGCCGGAGACGGTGCTCGCGATGATGCAGTCGCGGATCGCGGCCCTCGAGCCCGAGGCGCGGCGGGTGCTGCGCGCCGGGGCGGTGATGGGCGACGTGTTCTGGCGGGGGGGGCTGGAGGCGCTGCTCGGCGGGGGCGGGCAGGTGCCGCAGCTCGAGTCGTGGCTGCTCACGCTGGAGAAGCGCGAGCTGCTCGAGCCGCGGCCCGAGTCGGCGATCCGCGGGGAGGTGGAGCTCGCGTTCCGCCACGCGCTCGTGCGGGAGGCGGCCTACGAGATGCTGACGGACGCGGATCGGGCGCTCGGCCACTGGCTCGCGGCCGAGTGGCTGGAGCGCGTGGGCGGGGGCGATCCGGCGGTGCTCGCGATGGTCGACCGGCACCTCGGCCGCGCGGCGGAGGAGGCGCTCGCGCTCGGCAACGCCGACGGCGCGGCGGGGCACCTCGCGCGCGCGGCGGGGGTCCGCGTGCGCCTCGGCCAGTTCGACGGGGCGATCGCCGCCATGACGCGGGCGTTCGAGCTCGCGGACGTGTCGCGGCGCGACCCGGGCGAGCTCGGCGGGTGGGTGGAGATCCTCTCGAAGGCGGTCGGCCACGGGCGCCGGGCGCCGTCGCTCTCGGCGGTGTCGGACCGCATCCTGTCGCGCGTGGACGCGGGCGCCTCGCTGGAGGTCCGGTCGAAGGTGCGCATCGAGCTCGCGCGCGCGCTCGGGGCGACGAACCTGTTCCGGATGTCGCACGACCTGCTCGACGATGTGGTCGAGATGGCGGTCGGGCGCCGCGAGCTCCTGCGCGAGGCGCTGATGGTGGACGTGGAGGTCTCGTGCCTGCAGGGGCAGTTCGCGCGCGCGCGGCGCGCGGCGCTCGATCTCGACGCGCTCGGGCCGATCGAGGACCTGCGGGGCCTCCTGTCGGTGGCGCTGGCGCGGGCCACGTCGGGCGATCGGGCCGGCGCGATGGAGGCGCTGTCGCGCTCGGAGGCGGCCTCGGAGCCGGGGGATCGGGTCGCCGAGGCCGTGCGGGCGAAGCTGCTCGCGATGATCGAGCTCTACGCGGGGGATTTCCGGGCCGCGGTGCGGGCGTGCGAGCGCGCGCTCGAGCTGGATCGGGCGCTCGGGCTCCGCTTCGACGGGGTGGTGAACCTGCACAACCTCGCGTACGCGTGCGTCCGGCTGGGCGATCACGAGCGGGCGCGGGCGCTCTTCGCCGAGTCGCTGGAGCGGGCGGACGAGGCCGGGTACGACCGGGTGGCGGCCTCGAACCGGATGTACATCGCGTACCTCGACGGGATGGAGGGGGTGGGGGACGCGCGCGAGCGGCTGAAGGAGCTCATCGCGCAGGCGGAGCAGCAGGGCTACTGGCACGACGTGCTGCAGGGCCGGTGGGCGGCGGCGATGCTGCTGAAGAACGCGCGCAACGACGCGCTCGCGCGGCGCGAGTTCGAGGACCTCCTGGAGCTGTCGGTGCGGCTCGGGGATCCGCTGCTGGAGAAGGACGCGCGCGCGTGGCTCGACCGCGCCGAGCGGTGATCACGACCCGGGAACCTTGGCCGAGAAATCGACGCAGCGGCATCAACGACGATGGAGTGAATTCACGGATCTTCGCGGATCCCCCCGCCTTGAGGCTGCGCGGCCAGAGGTCGATCCAGCTCACCCGGCCCGTCGGGCGACGCGAGCGGCAGCTCGACGATGAACGTCGCGCCTTCGCGTGGCTCGCTCTCGAGGCGGATCGTGCCGTGGTGCGCGAGGACAATCTGCCTCGCGATGTAGAGGCCAAGCCCGAGCCCACCGTAGTGCTGGACCGAGACGGCGCGCTCGAACCGCCCGAAGATCCGATCCCTGTCCTCCGCCGCCACGCCGATGCCGAGATCCCTCACGGACAGCTTCGCCAAGGCGCTCTCCGCGACGACGGCGACCACGATAGGCCTCCCGGCACCGTACTTCATCGCGTTGGACAGCAGCGCGACCACGACCTGCTCGATGCGCTCCGCGTCCCAGCGCCCGATCACCGGCGCGCCAGCGTTCAGCTCGAGAGCGCAGCCAGACTGGTGCAGCGCGTCCCGGTAGTCGGCCACCACCCTGCGGACCAGCGCTGCGAGATCCATCGGCTGGAGGCGGAGGACAAGCTGGCTGTTGCTGAGCTGCGCGACGTCGATCAGATTCGCGACGAGCGCCGTGAGGCGGTCGACCTGCCGCAAGGGCCTCTCGATCTGATCGGCGAGCGCGTGGAGATTCTGCCTTGTGAGGGTCCGATGGACGCGCTGGAGCTGGAGCCGCAGCGGCGTGAGCGGGGTCCGCAGCTCGTGAGAGGCCACGGCGAGAAATTCCTCGCGCAGACGGAGCGCGTCTTCGGCCGCCACGCGGGCCTCGTGCTCCCTGAGGACCAGGAGCGCGTTCTCGAGAGAAATGGCCGCCTGCGCGGCCAGCACCTCCAGGATCGCGAGGCGATCCGCGGTGAAGGCGCCCGCGACGAGGTTGTTCTCGAGGTACAAGATCCCGATCGGCTCGGTCTGCCGCACGATCGGGACGCACAGCACCGACCTCGGCCGAGCGCGGGCGAGGTACTCGTCGGACGAGAACTTCCCGACCTCGATCTCCCTCGTGGCGTCGGCCAAAATGACCGGCTGCCGGGAGCGCCAGGCATAGGCGACGATCGATGTCGAGACGAGCGAGCTCGAGCTCGCGGCGATAGAGCCCAGCATCGTCGTCGCGAGCCCGCCCTCGTCGAGCCGAGCTTCGGCCTCGATCTGCAGGATCCCGTCGCGCGCGAGGAGCAGACAGCCCCTCTGCGCGCCGCCCTCCTCCATCACCACCTGGATCATCCGGCGGATGAGCCGCTCCAGGACGATCTCGCCCGAGATCGTCTGCGACGCCTTGACCACCGACACGAGGTCGAGGTGCTCCGCCCGCGCGGCAAAGGTCGAGTTCGCCGCGCTCGGCGCGCTCGGCGCGAGCTCCGGGTGCTGCTGCTCGAGCTGCCTGACCTTCCCGTTGGCACCCCACCGGAGGTAGCAGTGGCGGGCCTCTCGGAGGTACGTGTCCGCGAAGGCTTCGAACCCCCGCTCCCGGTAGAACCGCGAGGCGAGCTCGAGGCAGAGCCCCTCACCGGAGACGAACGCGTTCTCCCTCGCCGCACGGATCGCCCGCTCGTACAGCCGCATCGCCTCGTGATCCTCTCCAGTGATCCGGGCTATCTCGGCGGCGAGGAGCGCGTGCTTGTAGAGGAAGTTCTCCGGACACCTACTCGCCCATTCACGAAGCCGCTTCTCCTGAGCGGTCAGCGTCTCCAGGTGCTCCGACCTCTCGTCCGGCGGGCCCTCCCCGCAGCAGACCGCCAGCGTCAACGCGTTGTAGAAGCAATGTTCGGCGCTCTCCAGGGAGACCGGGGAGACCCACAAAAGGTCCCTCGCCTGGCCGGCGCTGTGGAGGGCTTGCTTGTAATCTCCGGACATGAAACGAGCCTGCGTCTTCCAGACGAAATAGTGCAACGCGGCGAGCGGGACGCGTGCCTTGTTCCTCGTCAGGTAGGCCTCGAATTCGTCTTGATCGAACTGCGCGTCGCTGTACGAGGAGAAGCTCATCGTGAGGCCCCGGAGGTTCTGGATGAGGCGCTGCTGGCCGATGATAATGTGCTCGACCGCCGCGAACCTCGCTCTTCTCGCAAAATCGAGGGCCCTCTCCGATTCCCGGTAGACGCTGTCCAGGGGATCTCCCCTGACGATGAGGAGCGTGATCGTGGAGAGCTGGGCGTAGCACGCGTAGGTCAGATCGCCGACCTCGACCGCGGCGTCGAACGCACGGCGAAGAATGTCGAGGATCGACCTGATGTGATGCGTCCAAGGACGGATGAGGATCGCGAACTCGACGTAGACCTTCGCCTTGTAACCCGTCAGTCCGCGCTCCTCGACCAGCGCATAACCAAGCTCCCCGAACTCGTAGCCTTCGCGGTACTTGCCGAACATCGGGCCCGGCACGACGCCGAAGAACACATAGCCGATGGTCGATCCATCCGTGTTCCCGTGCTGGATGCTGAGCTCGACCTGGTGGCAAAGCAGCAGGCAGAGCAGGTTGGTGTCGAAGAACAGCGCCGGCGCGTGGAGCGTCGCGAGGAAGTTCACGACCGCCTTGGCGTTGGCGTTCGTCATGATCGGCAGGTCGATCAGGTCCTTGATCCGGCGATCGCCGATGTCGCGCCATATCTTCTCGCACTTCCCATGGACCTCTTCGCGCGTCGGATGGAGCGACAGGTCGATGCCGAACAGGCGAAGGCAATCGATGCCGACCTGCAAGGCCTCTTCGTTCTCTTCCTGGATGGTGTGGTTGTACACTTTGACGGAGGAGGCGATCATCACGTCGATGGGCGTCTTGGCGCGGCGCAGGACGAGAGAGAGCAGCCGCCCCGCTTCCTCGAAGCTTCCGTTCAGGTGCTCACACTCCGCGCGCAGAAGGTGCAGGCCGTACGTGAGCTCGTACCGGGTATCCCAGCTGTCGTGTGCGAGCAACGCGATCCCGGCCTCGAGGTGGCTCGCAGCGGAGGCGTAGGCCGTGGTCGCCTTCGCCCTCTTGCCGGCGATGAGGTTGAGCTCCGCGAGCGAGTACCTCTCGTCCTGCGACGAGATCAGCGTGGACCCGATGTTGAGATGACTGACGATATCGAAGACCTGCTCCTCCAGCGCCTCCCTCGGCGTGTGGGACAGGAGGCGCCTGCCGATCGTGAGGTGCACCTCCCTCCGCAGCGCGTCCGGGATGAGCTGATAAGCGGCCTGCTGCACGCGATCGTGGACGAACCGGCAAGTGTCGCCCTGGAGCACGAGCAGCCCCTCCTGGACCGCATCCCAGAGCACGGGGAGGATCTCTTGCTCCGACCGCTTGTGGATCACCGCCAGGGTGCGGACGTCCGCGGCGGCGCCTATGCAGGCGGCGATCTTGAGGGCGTCCCGGGTGGCGACGGGCAAGCTCCTCAACTTCTTCACCATCAGATCAACGACGTTGTCGGTGAAGTTCCGGGCGCGGATCTGCTGCAGGTCCCACCGCCACGCCGCGGGCTCCGGATCGAACTCGATCAGGGCGTCCTTGTGAAGCGTGCACAAGAACTGCCTCGCGAAGAACGGATTGCCCGCGGTCTTGGCGTAAACCAGCTCGGAGAGCGGCTCCGCCTCCTCGCTGCGACAGCGGAGCGTGTCGGCGACGAGCGACGCGAGATCGCGCGGGCACAGCGGCGAGAGGACGATGTCATGGATGATGACGCCGGCTCTTCGCACCTCGTCGAGCGTCAACGTCAAGGGGTGCGACGGGGTGACCTCGTTGTCGCGGTACGCGCCGATGATGAAGAGATATTTCGTATCAGGGTTCGTGACGACGTCGTGAAGCAGCTTGAGGCTGGCTGGATCGGCCCATTGCAAGTCGTCCAGGAAGAGCGCCAAGGGGTGCTCCCTTTGAGCGAATACGTTGATGAACCTGCTGAACACCATGTTGAAGCGGTTCTGGGCTTCGGTGAGCGGGATCTCCGGGACAGGAGGCTGCGGGCCGAGGATGAGCGCGATGTACGGGATGACGTCGATGATGATCTGGGCGTTGGCGCCGAGCGCGCTCTTCAGCCGCTCGCGCCAGCGGCCGATCTGCGCCTCGCTCTGTGCGAGGATCTCGAGCGCGAGCTCCCGGAACGCCTGGACGATCGTGGAGTAAGGAGCGTTCCGTTTGTACTGGTCCGCCTTCCCCGAGATGAAGAACCCCCGCGCCCGCGCGATGGGCTTGTTCAGCTCGTTCACGAGGGTCGATTTGCCGGTGCCGGCGTACCCGGACACCAGCATCAGCTCGGGGGTCGCGCTCGCGGTGACCCGCTCGAACGCCCGGAGGAGCGCGGCGACGTCCGCGTCGCGCCCGTAAAGCCTCTGCGGGATCTGGAACCAATCCGAGACGTCGCGCTCGCCCAGCGGGAACGGCTCGACCCATGGCCTTATACCGTTCTCCACGCACGCCCCATCCACACCCGCCTCTGCGCCCAGCGCCGTGTGGCAACGGACGAGGTCTGCGGCGAGCGCTCGGGCGCTCTGGTAGCGGTCCTCCGCCACCTTGGAGAGCAGCTTCATCACGATATCCGAGACGACGTGCGGCACCTCTGGGACGCGCTGCGCCGGAGGAACGGGCGACCGAGCGATATGGCAGTGTATCCACTCCAGGGGGTCCTCCGCATGAAACGGCCGCGCGCCTGTAAGCATCTCGTAGAACGTGACGCCCAGCGAGTAGAGGTCGGTCCGGTGATCGACTGCCCGGTTCATGCGCCCTGTCTGCTCCGGTGACATGTAGGGCAGCGATCCCTCGATCAGCTCGGGGTCGTGCGCGGCCTGCTGCTCGCGCGGGAAGCGGGTCGCGATCCCGAACTCGGTGAGCTTCACTTCGTTCGTGGCGAGGTTGACGAGGATGTTGTCCGGCTTGATGTCTTTGTGAACGAGGCGCAGCTGGTGGATGTCGGCGAGGGCCGCCGCGATCCCGGCGGCGATAGGGAGAAATTGCCCGAGGCGCATCGGCGCTCCCAGGAGGCTTGCGAGCGAGACGCCGCCGAAGTCCTCGACGACGAGCGCGGGCGCGCCCTCGAACGTCGTGATCTCGAGGCACCTCACGGCGGCACAAGGAGTCAGCTCACAGCAGATCTCGCGTTCGTGCTGAAGCCTCGCTATGTCCCGCGGATGAGGGTGCTTCGAGGCCAGCACCTTGAGGATGACCGGCCGCTCGTCCTCATTGCGAACGGCACGGTAGAGCACGTTGCGCTGGCCCCGGTCGATCGTATCGTAAATGGTGAACCTCGAGGGCGGCATCATCGGTTCGTGTATGGGTTTATGCGTGATCCCGCGGACGAGCAAGGTCCGGAGCATGCAGGCTCGTCCATGAGGACCTGGAGAGCCCCGGGATATCTGCTCACTGCACCCTTCCGGTCGGATCCGGGCGGCGTCGAATCATCAGCGGCGCCTACTTCAGCTCGTCGGCGCGGAGACGGGCTCGGTCGGATGCCCTCAAAGATCGGCTCGAGCTTGGCAGCCTGCCTGGACGTCCTCGTCGCCTCCATGGCAATACGAGTGGACCAGATCGCGCCGGGCAAGGCAATCCTCCCCCGGATCGTGGTGATGCTGTCGACCGGATACTCCTTCGTGAAGCCGACACCGCCCATGAACTCCACGCAGATCGAGCCGGCCAGGGCTGCCCGCCGCCCAGCCCGCCTTCGCCCGGAACGAAATTCGACGCCGGGGCGTCTGGGGCGGAACCGGACGTCACCGTGTTGTTGCAGGCGAGCGAGTTGCCCACGAGCGGGCGCCAGCGTGTGTGATTCGCGTCCTGGAACCTGAGCTGGAGAAGGACGCGCGCGCGTGGCTCGACCGCGCCGAACGGTGAGGGGGGCGGGGGCGGGCGGGCGTCCGGCGGAGTGACACTACGTGTGCCCGGGCGTTACCAGGAGGGCGTCCGGAGTGACACGACGTGTGCCCGGACGTTACCAGGAGAGCGTCCGGAGTGACACTGCGTGTGCCCGGACGTTACCAGGAGAGCGTCCGGAGTGACACGACGTGTGCTCGCACATTCACAGGGCGGGGTCGCGCGCGCGGCGCACGTGGTTCTTGTCTGGGCCACGCAGGTGTACGAGCTCGCGAGAGCGGGCGTACCTGGTTAGCCTACGCCGGACGTTGGCGCGCACCGCTCGGCGCGGACGCCGCCTCCGCCCGCGCCGATGGCCTTGGCCCCACGCTCGACATGCTCGTTGTCCGCAGGGGAGGACCACACCGCGTCTGGCTGGACCATCTGGACATCTCCGACGGCCAGGACGGCAACCGCGACATCGCCCAGGGAGCCGACGACATCACCGTGTCTTGGTCGCGCTTTTACTACACGTACGACGAGGAGCATGGGCGCGCGAGACGAAGAAGGCGGGCGAGATCGCCGGCTCGGTGAAGTGGGAGGCGCGCGCGGACACCCGCTGAGGAGGGTCGCAGTCTCCCGGAGGTCACGCGCTGGTGCTGGAGTCGACGTCGGACGCGCGCGCCGCCTCGGTGCACGCTTTGGGCAGCTCGAACCAAAAGAGGCTCCCCTTGCCCACGACGGTGCGGAGCCCCACGCGGCCGCCGTGCGCCTCGGTCAGGCGTTTGACGGTCGCGAGGCCCAGACCCAGGCCCGGCACTCGAGCGCCTTGCGCTCGGACGTAGGGCTGGAACACCAGCTGCTCGACGGCCGGCGCGATGCCGGGACCCGTGTCCTCCACCTCGATCCGCACGGCCTCTCTGGCGTCGAGCACCCGGATCACGACGCGACAGACCGCCGCGTCGCCGAGGTACTTGAGCGCGTTGCGGATCAGGTTGGCGAGGATGCTGATCAGCACGCCGGGGCTCGCGGCCACCGCGCACGGGGCGAAGGGCTCGACGCGGAGCTCCGCGCCGAGCTCCACCGCGACAGGGACGAGCTCGACCATGAGGTCGTCGATCACGGGGCGCACCTCGGCGCGCGCGCCTGGCTCCGGCCTCGCGCCCGCGCGCGCGAACTCCAGGAGCCCGTCGATGATGCGCTTGACGCGCAGGATGGCCTGCCGGCCCCGCTCGATCGACCTTCGCGCCGGCTCTCCCTCGCCGCACCGCTGCAGGGCGACGTCCAGCGCGAGCGCGACCGCGCCGAGGGGGCTGAGCACGTCGTGCGCGACCCGGCCAGCGAACTGCTCGAGCTCATCCGCTCGACGCTCCAGGAGCACGCCCTGCCGCCAGAGCAGCCTCACGTTGCGCCGGACCTGCACGGCAGCCGCCGCGCAGGCCAGCAGCGCGAAGGTCACGCTCGCCGTGTTGAGCACCAGCGCGATCTGACGCGAGCGAACGCGGTTGGCCGCGATCTCGACCGCCATTCGACGAGCATGTTGCGCGTTGAGCTCGATGCTCGCCATCACGGCCTCGCTCGCCGAGTTGAAGTCTTCCCGCAGCGCGTCGTTCATGAGCTTGTTGGCCTCATCCGGATGGCCGTTCGCCACCAGCGAAAGGACCCGGTCGGTGTCCAGGCCGAGCTTGCCGAGCTCCTGCGCGACGGTCTGCCACTGCCTGAGCTCTCCCGGATAGACGGGCAGGCCGAGGTAGGCGTCGAGGCTCCTGGATAGATTGTCACGCGCCTGATCGAGCTCCTGGTGGTCGAGCGGCCGGCCCAGCACGGCGTTGTTGACGATGTCGCTCACGAGCGCCTGGGTATGCCTCAGCTCGGCGCGCGCGGCCGCCAGGTACATGATGCTCGGCGCGGCGTTCTCCGCCAGGCTCATGGCCGCCGCGTCGATCTCGGCTGCTCGGTGCTCCGCGTAGGCGGCCGAGATCACGAAACTCGCGATAGCGGCGAAGAACGCCGCAAACAGCGACAACAGGATAGACGGCAGCCGCTCGATCATAAGTGAAGATTTCGACTTCTCCGGGGCGTTCAGCCGTCGCATATCCATGCCGGGATCCTGTTACTCCGTCCGCCCGAGCGCAACGCGGGAAGAGCGCCGGAGCCGCGGCGGATCGCCCTCGCCGCGTCGGCGGATGTCCACCGGGCTCGTGTCGAGTGATAGAAATGCAACCGCTCTATCGACCGCCAAGACGCCAAGACCGCCAAGAAGAGAATCCTATCTTGGCGTCCTTGGCGTCCTTGGCGTCTTGGCGTTCATTTCTCGCTCGATCAACGTGATCGATAGATGGGATGAGGCAGCCCATGGATGCTTCGCTGCCCCGACCGCCGTGGGGCGCCGCCCGCGCCGCTCAGCGGTTCACGCTGTTGTCCGGCCCGGCGCCCTTCGGGGGCTCGTAGGGCTCGGGGCTCTTGCCGACGGTCCTGAGGTTCACGAGCTTGTTGAGCAGGTCGAACCAGAACGGCGCGCCGAGGGAGGCCGCGGCCGCGGTGATGAGGATGCCGGGGCTCAGGAGCCGGTCGAGCACCCCGCGGATCCAGCCGACGGCGCCCTGGCCGAGGAGCGCCGACAGCGCCTGCCAGAGCCTCGGCGCGCTCGTCTGCTCGGGGGCCTGCACGCCCCAGGTGATCTTGAGCTCGAGCCCGGTGAGCTGGGTGTGCGCGTCTCCGCCCTGGGCGACCGCGGCCATGACGTCCTCGTCCTGGTCCATGCCGCTCTCGTGCGGCGCGGCGCGGGGCGGCGATTTCGCCATCTCCTGCGCCGCCGCGATCATGGCGGCGCGGACCACGGCGTCGCGCGAGAGGGCGCCCGCGAGCTTGAGGCTGTCGGCGTTGAACCCGATGCACAGGACGAGCGCCGTCGCGCTGATGATGAGCTGCGCGCGGCGCTTGTACCGCCCGGCGGCCCGGTCCATGGCGTCGTTGAACCAGCGCTCCAGCCGGATGTTGGCCTCGCGCATGTCCCGGACCGTGGAGTCGACGATCGTGGCGAGGGCGCGCCGGAGATCGCTCTCCCGGGGCATGCGCTCGATGATGCTCTTCAGTTCCTGGAGGGGCTCCTCGTCGCAGCTCGGCAGCGCGGCCCCGCCGCCGGGCGGGGCCGCCGGGGCGCCGGCGGGCGAGGGCGTGGGAGCGGCTGCGACGGCCGGGGGGGAAGGCTCAGCGGCGCTCTCCGGCGGCGCGGGCGCGGCGGCGCCCTCCGGCGGCGCGGGCGCGGCGGCGCCCTCCGGCGCTGGCGCGGCAGCGGCGTCGCCCTCCGGCGCCGGGGGCGCGGCGGCCCGCGCGGCGCTCGCCAGGAGGGGCGACGGCGCCGCGCCGGCCTGCGGGAGCGACGGCGCCGCGCCGGCCTGCGGGAGCGACGGCGCCTGCGGGCGGGACGGCGCGTCGCCCCCGGGCCAGTCGATGTGCCGCAGGGTGTCGATGAGCGCGGCCACGAACGCGTGCGAGGGGATGTAGGACGGACCCACCCACCCGTACTTGAGGTCCTTGATCAGCGGGTGCTGCCGGAGCGCGTCCGCGAGCGGGCTCGGGTGCGGCCCCGGCATCAGCCGGACGCGCACGAGATCGGCGGCGCGGCGGAGCACGCGCGTCGTGATCGGCTCGCGCGGGGCGGCCCGGCGGGCTTCGGCCTCGCGGACGACGGCCTCGCGGGCCGCGAGCGACCGGAGCACGTGCGGGTCGAGCGCGTGATCGGCCAGCATGATCTCGATGCTCTGCGCGAGGTTGAGGGCGCGCAGCCGGAAGACGCCGGCGAGCGCCTCGTAGATCGCCGAGCTGAGGACGCTGAGCAGGAAGAAGACGCTGACGAGGCCGATCGCGATGTCGAGGGTCGTTCCCATGGGATCCGGAAGGGCGGGGCGCGCGGCGGCGCGAGGCGCAGGCCGCCGCGCCTCGCGGTGCTCCCCCGGCCGGCAGGACAACGAGGAAGAGATGGCCTTGCGAGCGCCGGTTCCCCTCCGCGGCCAGCTCAGCATACGCCACGCGGCGCTGCGGAGCGAGCGCCAGAGCGCGCTCGATGCCGCGGGATCTTGATCTACCATCACGCCCCCGTGACGAGCACCACGCTACCCCCCGACTCGCAGAGCAGCGGCGAGCCGCCGCTGCGCACCTCGTGGGCCCAGGAGCGGGCCGACCTCGACCGGACGACGCAGCGGCCCAGGCGCGATCGGCTCGTGCATGAGCCGCCGCCGGCGTCGCCGCCCGGAACGCTCGTCATCGACGACGACGACACGCGGCGGCCGAAGATCTTCGTCATCGACTACGACGCCGAGGTCGTGTCCGAGAAGGAGATCCAGACCCTCGACGAGTGCATCCCGTACCTCACGGACGACCGGCCCTCCATCACGTGGGTCGATGTCCGAGGGCTCGGACACAAGGCCACCTTCGAGCGGCTGGGGGAGATCTTCAAGATCCACCCGCTCGCGCTGGAGGACATGGTCAACGTGCCCCAGCGGCCGAAGGCGGACGTCTACGGCGGCGAGCACGTCCTCATCATCTCGCGGATGGCGCAGGTCACCGAGCGCTGCGAGCTGCGCACCGAGCAGCTCGCGATCCTGGTCGGCAAGAGCTTCGTCCTGACGGTCCAGGAGGAGGCCGACTGGGACGTGATGGAGGCCGTGCGGGAGCGCATCCGCACCGGCCGGGGCACGGCGCGGACCCGGGGCGCCGACTACCTGGCGTACGCGCTGCTCGACGCGGTGGTCGACGGCTTCTTCCCGGTGCTGGAGCGGCTCGGCGAGCGCATCGAGGACCTGGAGATCGAGGTGCTCGACGCGAAGCGCCCGATGTCGAAGCCGATCCACGACCTGAAGCGGGATCTGCTCACGCTGCGGCGCGCCATCTGGCCGCAGCGCGACCTCGTGAACGCGCTGCTCCGCGAGGACAACCCGATCTTCACGAAGGACACGCGGCTCTACCTGCGCGACACGTACGACCACTCGGTGCAGCTGATGGACATGGTCGAGACCTACCGCGAGCTGAGCTCGGGCCTCATGGATCTCCACCTCTCCGGGATGTCGAACCGGATGAACGAGATCATGAAGGTGCTCACGATCATCTCGACGATCTTCCTCCCGGTCACCGCGATCGCGGGCATCTACGGGATGAACTTCCACCACGAGAGCTCGCCCTACAACATGCCGGAGCTCGACTGGTATTATGGATATCCGCTCGTCTGGTGCCTGATGTTGGCGAGCGTCCTCGGGCTGCTCACGTATTACCGCCGCAAGGGCTGGCTCGGGAAGGACGACGGCAGCCGCTGAGCGGCGGCGCGGTCGGGGGCGTGCCGCGCGGCGGCGGGGCGCGGGCGGCGCGGGGCGTCAGCGCTTCTTCGCGGTCGTGTAGAAGGCGAGGTTTCCGAGCAGGCGCGGGTCGCCGGGGCGGCGGGCGAGCGCCTTGCGCAGCGCGGCCTCCCCGGCGGCGAGCTCGCCGAGGTAGAACGCGCTCGTGGCGACGAGGTCGAGCAGCTTGTGCTCGTAGACCTCGGCGTCGACGAAGAGGGTCGCCTGGGCGGGGAAGGGGATGGCGGCGCCGCGGGAGGCGAAGAGGTAGGCGAGCGGCCAGCACTTCTGCTCGTACCAGCGCCAGGCGACGGCGAAGAGCGGCTCGGCGCGGTGCGGGCTGTGGGCGTGGGCGTCGAGGTAGCGCTGCTGCACCTCGGCCCAGGGCCGCCCGAGCGCGGCGGCGGTGCGCGCCATGCGGAACAGCGACTCGTAGACCTCCTCCTGCCAGCCGCCGAGCGCGGCGCGCCGCTCGTAGGCCTCGAACGCCTCCGCGTGCCGGCCGAGGCACTCCAGGGTCTGCGCGAGGTAGAAGGCGGTGCGGCCGTCGCGGGGGGAGCGGGCGAGCGCGGCGGAGAGCAGCTCCAGATCGCGCTCCCACCGCCGGGTCTGGGCCGCGGCGTCGCGCCGGGAGAGGTCGTGGACGATGTGCGCGTCGGGGACCCGGATCGAGGGGGGCGGCTCGCCGTCCCGGGTGAGCACCTCGTGGGTGGCGCCGACGTAGCGCCACCCGGCCGAGGCGCGGGCGAGCCGGGCGGAGTCGTAGACGGCGTCGCCGTAGTGCACGCGGACGTAGTACGCGCCGTGGCCCGGGCCCGAGGCGTCGCGGCGCTCCTCGCAGAAGCGGCGGAGCGCGCCGCCGCCGACGAGGCGCTCGTCGCCGCTCAGCATGAGGGTGAACACGGCGGCGTCGCCCGCGAGGTCGAGGGCGCGGTTGCGCGTCGCGCCGAAATCGACGAACGGCTCCTCGACGAGGTCGCCCGGGACCCCCTCCAGGGCGGCGCGCGCGAGCGCCTGGGTGCCGTCGGTGGAGCCGGTGTCGAGGAGGGTGAATCGGTCGATGTGGGGCCTGGCGGAGGCGAGGGTCTCGCGGATGGAGGGGGCCTCGTCCTTGACGATCATGACGAGGGCGAGCAGGGGGCGCGGCACGGGGCCCAGTATGCCGCCGGGGGCGCCTCTGGCGGCACGATTTCAGCGGGAATGGGCGGACGGAGGAGGGGCGCGCCGGAGCGCCGGTGAGGGGCGCGCGGAGGTGCGATTGCGCCGCGCCGAATTGGTCGAGGTCGAGACGTGCGGTATACTCTCCTCTACATCGCTATGAGCATGCGCAGACGCTGGGATGCTCTCCTGTTCATCGGCGCGGCGGTCGTCCTCGCGTTCGCCTGGGGGAGGGAGCGCGCCTCCTCCGCCTCCGACACCGCCGCTCCCCCGGGCGGGCCGCCAGGGCGCTTGCGGTTCGAGCAGGCGCTCGACGTGGAGGTGTTCCAGCGCGGAAATCTCCACACGCACACCTCGCAGAGCGACGGGGACAGCGAGCCGCGCGAGGTCGTCCGCTGGTACCGCGACAACGGGTATGCGTTCGTGGCCCTGACGGACCACAACCAGCGCACCGATCCCGCGATGTTCCAGGATTTGGAGGCACGGTCGAATTTTGCCGTCCTCCCAGGTGAGGAGATCACGATGTCGGCGGAGGGGCGGCCGGTGCACGTGAACGCGCTCTGCACGCGGACGACGATCGGCGGCGGCGATTTCCCGACCAAGGGCGAGGCGCTGAGCTGGGCGATCGGGCGGGTGCGGGCGCAGGGGGGCGTGGCGCTCGTCAACCATCCGAATTTCGCCTGGGCGCTCTCGGCCGGCGACATCCTGGGGGCGCCCGCGGCGGAGCTCCTGGAGATTCACAGCGGGCACCCTTACGTGTACACGGAGGGCGACGCGACGCGTCCGTCGCACGAGGCGCTGTGGGACACGGTGCTGACGGCGCGCGGCTTCGCGGGCGGGGGGATCGTCGGCGTGGCGGTGGACGACCTGCACCAGCTCGTGGCCGGCTCGAACGCCCCGCCGGCGGGGCCGGGCCGGGGGTTCGTCGAGGTGTTCTCGCGGGAGGCGTCGCGCGCCGCGATCTGCAGCGCGCTCGCCGCGGGGCGGCTCTACGCGTCGTCGGGCGCGCGGCTGCGGAGGATCGCGATCGCCGACGACGCGTTCTCGGTGTGGCCGGTGGCCGCTGGCGCGGTGGTCGAGTTCGTCGGGCGGGGCGGGAGCGTGCTGGAGCGGCAGCAGCCGATGGCGGGGCGGGCGACGTACCGGCTCCGCGGCGGGGAGCGCTACGTGCGGGCGCGGATCACGCGGCCGGACGGGAAGCGGGCGTGGACGGCGGCGTACGCGACGGTGGAGTAGGGGCGGCGAGGGGGGAGCCCCAGGGGGGCGACTTCTTCAGCAGGAAGGAGACGAGGCACAGAATCAGCTCCGAGGTCGCCTCCGCGGCCCAGATCCCGGTCAGGGAGAACAGGCGGGAGGCCAGCAGCAGCACCGGCGGCTCGACCAGGACGGTGCCCCCGAGGGTGAGCAGCAGCGCCTCCCTGGCCCGGCCGACCGACTGGAACGAGGCCGCCGTGATCATGACCACGCCGGTCAGGGGATAGGAGAGCGCCAGCAGCCGCAAGGCGGTCTGCCCTTCGGCGATCAGCCGGCCTTCAGCCAGGCCATGCTCGCGCTGATCATCTGCCTGGAGCTGTTGTAGACGGAGTCGGTGTCGTAATTCCGGTAATAGCACTCCGTGTTCATGACCAGGGCGAGGTGCAGCGAGTACAGGCAACATCTTTGTTCCTCGTCGCGGGTGAAGGAGGTCTTGCCGTAGCCGCGCATGCCGTGGGTGATGCCGTCGCTGAAGAGCGACCGGAACTGGGACTCCATCAAGGGATCGGCCCAGAGCACCCGCTCGAAGTCGATGATGCCGGCGACCCTGCCATCCTTGACGAACAAGTTGGGATCCCATGCGTCCCAGTGGACCAGGCGGGGCGTGGTGATCTCCTCCAGCGCGGAGGCGTGCGCGAGGACGGCGGCGCGGATCTCGTCGTGGCCGTGGTCGTACGCCACGTTCTTCCTCGCGCCGTCGTCGAGCACCGACTCCATGATCTTGAGGAACGCCTCTCTCCAGGTGCTCGCGCGCAGGTCCGGGTTCCCGTCATCACCGAATAGGTGCCGGTGGAGCCGTTGATCTCCCGGATGATCTCGCCGACGTGAGCAGGGGGACCGGCTCTTTGCAGCGAACCATGGGCGCTGCGCGTGCGCGCCCGTCGCCGGGAGGGGCTCCCGGACCCGGCCTTCTCGGTGTGGCCGGCGGCGGCGGGCGCGCGCTGGAGCGGCAGCCGCTCCCGACCGGCCGCGCGACCTGCCGCCTCCGCGGCGGCGAGCGGCCTGTGCGGGCGCGGATCACACCGCCAAAGGGAACGCGGGCGTGGACGCACGCCTACGGGACCGTGGTGCGACGAAGCTGCCAATTGACTTGGGATCGCCGCAGCAAGTATCTCAGAGTGCGTGCGTCGCTCGATCTCCTGGCTGCTGTCATGTGCTCTCGGGATGTCCGTCGCCGGTGTCGGGAATGCGGCGAGCGCGGACGAGCCCTACGCCGATCCGGACGCGCGCGCGGCGTCGATGACGGCGGGGCTGCTGCGCCGCGCCAGGCAGGCGCAGGCGGCCGGGCGGCTGGTGGCGGCCGCGGCGACCTACGAGCGGGCGCTGGAGGCCGCGCAGGGGGCGTGGACGACCGACGCGGAGCGGGCGACGATCGCCGGCGAGCTCGGGCTGGTCGAGCTCGCGCTGAAGCGGCATCGGGACGCGGCGAGCCACATGGCGCAGTGCCTCCAGCACCGGGACGTGATCAGCGGATGGCTCCGCGGCCAGGTCGACGATGGCCTGCAGCGCGCCGCGAAGCGCGTGGCGACGGTCTACGTGACGACCAATCCGCCGGGCGCCGAGGTCCTGATCGACGGGCAGGCGCTCTCCTCGCTGGAGCCGGTCCACGAGGTGTTCGTGGAGCCGGGGGAGCACACCGCGCGGGCGCGGCTCGAGGGGCACGAGGAGGCGGTGAGCTCGTTCACCGCCGAGGCTGGCCTGACGCACCCGATCGCCCTCAAGCTGCGGCGCCTTCCGGAGCGCGTCGCGCGCGCGCCGGACGCGGCCCCTGCTGCGCCGCTTTCGGCGGCTCCGGCTGCGCCGCCGGCGGGGTCGACCTTCCCGCTGGCGGAGCTGCGCATCGGCGGGGTGGCGCTCACGACGGCGACGGTGGCTGCCGGCACGGTCTTCCTCCTGCGGTCTGGCGTCCTCCGCGACGACCTCGCCGCGCAGGAGGCCGCGCTCCGCCGCGGGGGGTGGGACCCGTCCGCGTGCGGGGCAGCGGACGCGCCGCCGGGGTGCGCCGAGGTGCGCGACACGGCCGAGGCGCGGGACCTGTTCCGCGAGCTCGGGGTGGGAACGCTGGTGGCGGGCGGCGTCTTCGCGGCCGTGACGGCGGCCGCGTTCCTCACGGATCCGTCGTACCTGGCGAGCGAGCCGGCCCGCCAGGGCGTCCGCGTCGTGCCGGTGATGACGGCAGAGCGGGCGGGGGTCTTCCTTCTGGGCACGTGGTGACAAGGCACGCCCTGTTCAAGGGACGCTGGCCTGCCGCGCGCCGGAGGTCGTCGTGAGCCGGCCGCGACCTTGACACGATCGTCGAGCGTCGATCTCGCGAGGAAGGCCGCCGCTCCCGCCGCGGCGGTCGACCCTGCCCGCGTCGCCACGCTATCCACCGTTCGCGCGCGCCGGCGCCCGGCAAACCCGCTTCGTCAGCGCGCGCCGGCGCCAGGCAAACGCCCGCCTGTGCCAGCGCAGGTGGATTCGGGTTGAAGAAAGCACCGGAGCGCCGGCAGACAGTTTGGTCCGCTGGTCCGTCCGCAAGCACATGCGATGGGAGCTTGAAGCGGCCGACGAACTCTTGCTGCTCGTGCGGATGGCTCTGGACGATTTGTTTATCGTGGCGATTGCGTGCGCCGCTATCGTGAAGCCGATGCGAGGAATGAAAGAAATGGACTGCTACGTTTTTACGGATGAGCCAACAGGGGTCGTGTATGGACAGCTGATAGATTTTTGTCGTCTGATGGCTCCGACGATGCTTCTGGTCGTACGAGATCCGCATCTAGATCCGGGAGATTCTATCAAGAGCCAGCTGGACCTCCTGAGCCCATTTCTTTTGGGTTCTTCCCGGGAAAAAGAATGGCCTGGGACAGTGCTGTATGCCGACGAGGCTACTGTTTATCGGTACTCCTCGGGCGAGGGACTGCAGGAACGGCTGAAGCGACAAGCGGCCAGCTTGTTCAGCTGGATTCATCCCGACGCACCGGAGGACCCCTGCTTCCTCCGCCGCAACGGAGGTGTATTGCTCGTTACGATCTTGCATGAGCGCGAGGCATATATGTTGCTGTCCGAGGACGAGATCCAGATTGCTCGGCGCGGGTTCCCAGAACTCGCATCCACTCTTCAAAAGGAGTGATGAGGTGTCGGCGGCGAGCGGCGGGCGCGCCTGCACCACGTGAGCGGCGAGGAGGAGACGGCGTACCACGACCAGCACCTGACGCTGCGGGACGGGCGGTTCGTGACCAAGCACATCTACGCGGGGCAGACGCGGATCGCGAGCAAGATGGCACGCGCGCGTGGAGGCTCGCGCGCGTGGAGATCGAGATGCAGTCATGCGACGTCATCCGCATCGAGGCCGTCGAGTTCTGCCTTCAAGGAGCAGAAGGAGCAGATTGAGCCCACCCCCCGGCTCCCTCGGCCCTCACGCCCCCCCGCGCTTGCCGTCCAGCCGCGCCAGCACCGCCCGCGGCGACATCGTCGCCCGGTACACGTAGATCTCCCCCGCCTCGTCCTCCGCCAGCACCTCCTCGCTCACGCGGAGCTGCTTGCCGACCGCGAGCAGGATCCTCGCCGGAAACCCCTTCCGGATCAGCTCGACGCGCCGCCACACCGCGTCTCGGCTCCAGAAGCCGAACGCCTCCAGGTACACCTCCTCCCCGGTCTCCGCGTTCATGAACACGAGGTCAGGGACGCACACCACCTCTCCGGGCAGCGCGAACAGCCGCTCGTTCGGCGACACGGTCCAGGGCGACCCGAGCTTCCTGAACCCCTCGCAGAACGCGTCGAGCTCCGGCGTCGTGTCCGCGAGCTCCCGCCCGTGGAACACGAGCCCGTCCTCCGGGCCGATCTCGACGGCGAGCGGCTCCTTGTCGCGCCCCCAGCGCAGGTCGGCGCGCAGCCGGAACGAGGCGCACGAGAGCACCGACGGCAGGAACATCGCGAGCCGCAGGCCATAGCGCTGCACCGCATCGAACAGGCTGAACGGGCCGTCGAGCGCGATCGTGTAGCCGGAGACCGGATCGCCCTGGACCACGTGAATCAGCCCGTGAAACCGGGCCGCGCGGAAGATCCTCCGGTACCGCGGGGCGCTCTCCCCCTCGACGCGGATCGTCACCTGCGTCGCCTTCAGCAGGACCGACTGCGCCAGCGACAGGTTGTACCGGTCGAGCAGGATCTCCGGCGCGTCCGCGGCCGCGCGCCGGAGGATCTCGGCGCCGCGCAGGTCGGCGTAGAGGCCCGCCTCGATCGCGGCGGGCGTCGTGCCGAGCCGGGCGGCCACCTCGTCGAGCACCGCCGCGCGATCGAACCGGGCGCGCACGTCGAGGGCGCGGTGCGCCGCCGCCGCGGCCAGGAACAGCTCGCGCCGGAGCGCCTCGGGATCGACGCCCTCCTGCACCTCGTACTCGCAGCCGTCCTCGAGCACCTTCCTCAGGCCGAGCGCGGCGACGCGATCCCGCGCGGGCACCTCGACGGCGTCGAGCGCGGCCTCGACCTCGTCGCGGCTCTCGCCGACGCGCTGGGACAGGATGTCGACGTACGCGCGCGCCACCGGGAGCAGCCGCTCGGCGACCGCCCCGCGGAGGTACTGCGGGACGAGCATCCCGCCCCGGCGGCGGACGCGGACGAGATCACTGGTAAGCAACGTGCTCCCGGCGCTTGTCGCTCACCCGCTGCTCGCTCGTGCCGAGCGCCACGAGCTCGTAGAGGATCGCCGTCTTGTTCTCGCTCCGCCGCAGGATGCGGCCGAGCCGCTGGACGTGCTCCCGCACCGAGCCGCTGCCCGACAGGACGATCGCGACGTTCGCCTCGGGCACGTTGACCCCCTCGTTCAGCACCTTCGACGTCACCACCGCCGACAGCGCCCCGCGGTTGAACGCCTCGAGGATGGCGCTGCGCTCCTTCACCTTCGTCTGGTGGGTGATCGCCGGCAGCAGGAACTGCCGCGAGATCTGGTAGACCGTGGCGTTGTCCTCGGTGAAGACCAGGGTGCGATCCGCGCGGTGGGCGTGGAGCAGCCGCGCGAGCACGTCGATCTTGCCGGGCGCGCAGAGGGCGAGGCTCCGCTGGCGGCGGTACGCCTCGAAGGCGCGCCGGCCGGCGTCGGACTGCGAGCTCAGCAGGATGAACTGCCCCCACCCCTCGGGCATGCGGATGCCGTTCGCGCGCAGGAAGCCGATGTACACGGCGCGCGCCGCCTCGTACGCGGCGCGCTCGCCCTCCGAGAGCGGCACGTCGAGCCGGACGACATCGTAGGCGGCGAGGTACTGCCCCGAGAGCTCGGTGATCTCGCGGCGGAAGACGATGGGGCCGATGAGGTCGTCGTAGCCCCGGCCGTCGGCGCGCTCGGGGGTCGCGGTGAGGCCGAGGCGGAACGGCGCGAGGCACATCTTCGCGGCGAGCGCGTACGAGGGGCTCGGCAGGTGGTGGCACTCGTCGAAGATCACGAGGCCGAAGCGGGCGCCGAGCCGGTCCATGTGGGCGTGCGCCGAGTCGTAGGTGGTCACCGTCAGGTCGAGGACGTCGTGGTAACCGCCGCCGAGCAGGCCGATCGGGACGCCGAACGCGGCGGAGAGCCCGTCGTACCACTGGTTCAGGAGATCGAGCGTCGGGACGACCACGAGCGTGCTGCGCTGCCGCGCGGCGATCGCGAGCGTCGCGACGAACGTCTTGCCCGCGCCCGTCGGGAGCACGACGACGCCCCGGCTGCGCCGCCCGGCCCACGCCTCGAGCGCCTCGCGCTGGTACGGGAAGGGGTCGTGCTTCGCGAGCGGCTCGAGCGGGAGCGCCTCGTACTTGCGGGCGGCGTCGGTGAAGGGGACGCCGCGGGCGCGGAGCCGGAGGACGAGCTCGGCGTAGTCGATGGCCGGCACGCGGTAGACGCGCTCGCGCGCGTCCCAGCGGCAGGACGCTGGCAGGCACGCGGGGTCGAGCGGCGCGTCGTCCGCGGCCGGCGCGGCCGGGCCCGGCGCCTCCGCCGGGAGCGCGCTGCCGTCGAGCTCGCCGGCCGGCGCCAGCGCGGGGCGCGGCGCGACGCCCTCGATGCGGAGGGTGCCGCCCTGGAAGCTCAGGACGATCGGCGCTGTGCGGACCGGCTCGGTCATCGGCGCCCTCTTTTGCCGCGGGCAGGGCCCCGTGCCAAGCCCGGAGAGCGGCGGTCAGGCCAGCTCGGTCGGCATGATCGAGGCGCCGCGGATCGGCGCGCGGTAGCGGACCCACACGAGCGGGGACTCGTGCAGCGTGATCGTCAGGGTGGTGCCGGCGTTCAGCGGGAGCCTGCGGCCGAGCTCGCGGTGGATGTAGCGCGCGATGAGCTCCGGGGTCGAGCGCTTGCCCTCGAAGGCCGGGTGCTCGTCGAGGTTGCGGTAGTCGATCTCGGCGAGCACGCCGCGCAGGCTGTCCCGCAGCACACTCGTCTCGACCACCTGGCCGAGCGGCGAGAGCTCCTCCCGGTCCACCTCCACGCCGACGGTGTAGGTCGCGCCGTGCAGGCGCTGCGCAGGGCCGAACTGCTCCCCCTTGAGGCTGTGGGCCACCATGATGTGATCGCGGACGCCGACGGTGTACATGGCCGCAATATAACCGCCGTCCCGGCGCCGGAGGGAGATCCCAATCGCCTGCCGCGGCGCGCGGGAGTAAGGTGCGGACAGCTGCCCGCTCGGCCCGCCGCGTCGGCAGGCGGGTTCGTGCGGGACGCAGTGACCGGTTGACCGTTGCGCGGGAGGATCGCCGATGAACAGCGAAGCGAGCGTGCTGGCCCCTGGGTTCCTCATCGCGTCGCCGCCCCTGGGCGATCCGAACTTCGACAAGACGGTCGTGCTGCTGGCGGTCCACAGCGAGGGCGGGGCGCTGGGGTTCGTGGTGAACCGGCCGGCGCCGATGTCGCTCGGAGAGCTGCTGTCCTTCGCCGGCTACGGCAACGACCTGAAGGACCCGGCCCCGGTCTACCTCGGCGGCCCGGTCCAGCCGAGCTCGGGGTGGATCCTCTGCCTCGACCCCTCGCTCGGCGCCGAGGAGACGGGCGTGATCCCGGTGGGCTCCCGGGTGCGGGTCACGTCGTCCCGGAGCGCGTTCGACACGCTCGCGGCCGACGCGGTGCGCGGCGCGGCCTCGGCGGACCCGCGGCGGCGGACCGTGCTCCTCGGTTACAGCGGGTGGGGGCCCGGGCAGCTCGAGCGGGAGATCGCCGCGGGCGCGTGGCTGCCGGTGCCCCTCGACGAGCGGATCCTGTTCGACGTGGCGGCGGAGCAGCGCTGGGAGCAGGCGTATGGGCTGCTCGGGCTGCGCCCGATCGAGGTGCTGTCGATGCGCAGCATCGGAGAGGCGTGAACGCGGACGGGCGGAAGGCTCCTCCCGATTGACTCGGCACCCGAGCGCACGAACCTTCCCGGCCGCGCCCCGCCCGCCAGGGCGGGCGCCGCGCGGGCCTTCACCTCCGCAGCGGCCGGCCCATCGATGCACAGAGCACACGACACGAGAGGAGCCATCATGGAGATCAACATCGGAATCGACGCCAAGAACCGCGAGCAGATCGGCGCTGGCCTGGGCCGTGTCCTCGCCGACACGTACACGCTTTACCTGAAGACCCACAACTTCCACTGGAACGTCACGGGACCCATGTTCCAGACGCTGCACCTCATGTTCGAGCAGCAGTACAACGAGCTGGCGCTCGCCGTGGACCTGGTCGCCGAGCGCATCCGCGCCCTCGGCCTCCCCGCGCCGGGGACCTACAAGCAGTTCGTGCAGCTGTCGTCCATCAAGGAGGACGACGGCATCCCCAAGGCCACCGACATGATCAAGCTCCTCGTCGAAGGCCACGAGACGGTGGCGCGGACCGCGCGCGAGATCTTCCCGGTCGCCGAGGCGGCCAACGATCAGCCCACCTGCGACCTGCTCACCCAGCGCCTGCAGGTCCACGAGAAGACCGCGTGGATGCTGCGCAGCCTGCTCGAGTAGCCCCCGGACACCCGGGCTCGGCCGGCGGCAGCGCCGGTCCGGTGCCCCGGGGCCCGGGCGAGGACCGGACGTGAACGGGAGGCGGGAAGGAGGGAGAAACCCAATGATTCTCCATACTTCCCGTCTTTGCCGGGGTGTGCGGTGCTTCGGCCGATCGTGCGGAAGCTCGGAGGACCGCCAAGGCGCCAAGTACGCCAAAATATTAATATTTCTTGGCGTCTTGGCGTCTTGGCGTCTTGGCGGTCGAATCCCTCGCGGCGCTGTCCGCAGTGAGTACCGCCCATGGGACCACGGCCCGCGCCGGCCGCGCGCCCGGATCAGCGCCGGTGCGGGACGACGAACCCCTCGCGGTCGACGGCCACCGCGCGCTGCTTCAGGAGGCGGCCCACGGCGCGCTTGAACGCCTTCTTGCTCAGGCCGAAGATCGCGCGGATCTCGTCCGGGCTCGAGCGGTCGCCGACCCGCGGCGCGCCCGGGCGCGAGAGCCTCGCGAGGATCTTCTGCGCGTCGCCCTCGAGCTCCTCGTGGGCGTGGCCGCGCAGCGACAGCTCGACCTTCCCGTCGGGCAGCACGCTCGTCACGCGGAACCGCGCCGCCTCGCCGCGCGCCAGCGCGTGCGGCTCGTCGGCGGGGACCAGGCCGACGAACCTGCGCTCGATGATGACGAACAGCCCGAGCCCCGGCTCGTTGCGCCACGCCTCGCCCTCGACCCACTCGTCCAGATCGAACTCGCCCCTGTCGCGCAGCATCTCGCTCACGCGCATCGTCCCCGCGAGGCGGCCGGTCCTGTCCACGACGAGCCCGATCGGGTGCCGCTGCCCGACCTGCAGGTCGCGGGTCTGCTCCGCGTGCGGCACGAGCAGCTCCTTCGGCAGGCCCCAGTCGACGAAGGCGCCGAAGCGCGCCACGTCGGTCACCGCGAGGAAGGCGACCTCGCCGAGCGCGATCCGCGGCCGGCGCGCGGTCGCGATCGGGCGATCCTCCGAGTCGAGGTGGACGAAGACCTCGAGAGCGTCTCCCTCCTGCGCCCCCTCGGGCACCTCGCCGCCCGGCAGGAGGAGCACCGGCGCGTTCGGGCGCAGGTCGTCCGGATCGGGCGAGAGGAACGCGCCAGGCGGGCCGAACCGCCGTATCGGCAGGGTCACCACGCGTCCGAGCAGCTCGTCGTAGGGCATCGGCGCGCAGTCTTGCACAGGCCGCGCGGGGCGTCGTCGGCCCCGAGGAGCGCGAGCGCGCGGCGGTCCCGACTCGGGCGCTCCGAGCTCCATCGCGCGCCCGGGCCGCGCTCGACCGGCGGCGGGGAGCTTGATACGACAGCCGCCGATGCCCAGGGTCCTCCGCCGGCTCGCACGGGGCCTCGCGCTGGCCGCCGGTCTCCTCCTCGTCGCGCCCGTCGTCGTGGCGCACGGCCGCGTATGGCTCGACGACGAGGCGCCGTCGGAGAGCGCCGGCAGCCCGGCGCAGGGCCGCCTGCTGCACGGGCACCCGCTCCCTCCCTCGGGCCCGGGTTACGTGACCTATTCCACCCTGGGAGCGAGCCTCGGGCGCCAGTACGTGCACGGCGCGGTGCGCGACGCGCTCCGCGAGGCGTTCGCCGCGGTCTCGGCCGCGCGGCCCGGGCGGCGCTTCGTCGTGGGCGAGACGGGCCACCGCCGCGGCGGCCCGTTCTGGCCGCATCGCACGCACCAGAACGGGCTGAGCGTGGACATCTTCGTCCCGCTGCGCGACGCCGCGGGGCGACCCGCGGACGTCGCGACCTACCCCTGGAACAAGCTCGGCTACGGGCTCGATTTCGACGCGCAGGGCCGCCGCGACGACCTGACGATCGACTTCGACGACCTGGCGCGGCTCCTGTCCGCGCTCGACGAGAAAGCGAGGCCGAGGAAGCTCCGGATCCAGCGGATCATCCTGGCGCCCGAGTACGTGCCGCTGCTCCTCGCGAGCCCCGCGGGCCGCGCGCTGGGCCCGCTCTCCGGGGCGATCCTCCGGCGCGAGGTCTGGTGGCGCCACGACGAGCACGCGCACATCGATTTCGCGCTCGCGGCCGGCGCCCCGCGCTGAGCGACGATTGTCTGATCGAGAGCGCGTGAGGGTGGGAGGAGCTCACCGACGCGGTGCTGTGCGGCCACTCGTACGCCGGTATGGTGCTCACGGGCGTCACGGGGCTCGTCCCCGATCGCATTCGCAGCCTCGTTGATGTCGACGCTTCCCTGCCGGAAGAGGGGCTGAAGGCAGACCCGTCGTGGACCGTGCGCTCCGCGCCGTGCGGTCACGACGTCATGGTCGACATGCCGGAGCTCCTGGTCGAGCTCCTGCTCGAAGCCGCCTGATCCAGGCGGCGCCACCGACGCTCGCCCGGGCTTCTGCCGGTCTCCGCGGCCCTGACGAGATCTGGAGCGGATCGAGGATCCTGGATAAGCTCGGGCCGGATGAGGGATGCACCGCCGCCCGCGCCGTCGATCCAGGATGAGCTGAACGAGCTCGGCGACGAGCTCCGGCGACTAGCCCTTCCGGGCGAGCGGCTGATCGAGACGCACCGGCGGCTCACCGAGGAGTCGCGGGAGCGGCGATGGAGAGGCCGCCTCCTCGATCAGATCGCCGAGTGCTTGCCGATCAATATCTTCGCCAAGGACAGCGAGCACCGATACCTGCTCGCCAACAAGAACGTAGGGAGGCTCGCGGCGTGCGAGAGCGCCCAGGTGATCGGGAAGACGGATTTCGACATCTTCCCCGAGCCTGCGGCGCGGAGGATCCGCGCGTCCGACGAGCGGCTCCGGGCCGAAGGCGGCATGCTGGTCGAGGAGTTCGGGGTCGAGCCGGCGGCCGGGCAGAAGCGGCACCTCCTCGTCGGCAAGACGCTGGTGAGCTCCGAGATGACCGAGCAAGAGGTGCTGATCGGCTTCTCCATCGACATCACGGAGACCAAGCGCATCGAGCAGGAGCTGCGGGACAAGCTCGCCTTGATCGAGCGGCAGCAGGCGACGATCCGCGCCCTCTCCGCGCCGGTCATCGAGGTGTGGGACCGGGTGCTGACCGTGCCCCTGATCGGCGCGCTCGACGTCGAGCGGACCGGCGCCGTGATGGAGGCGCTGCTCGCCGAGGTGAGCCGGAAGGGGGCGCGGTTCGCGATCCTGGATCTCACCGGCGTCGAGTCGCTGGACACCGGCACGGCGGCGCACCTGCTCAAGCTCGTCCAGGCCATCCGGCTCCTGGGGGCCGAGGGCATCATCACCGGCGTCCAGCCGAGCGGCGCGAGGGCGATGGTCGCGCTGGGGCTGGACTTCGAGCGCATCACGACGCTGTCGAGCCTGCGGGAGGGGCTCTGGTACTGCATGAAGCAGGCGCGCGCCGTCGCCGGCTGAGCGGCCCCGCGCTGCGGCGCGCCCCGCTTGGCATCGCCCGCCGCCCGCCCCACGCAGCGGGAGCAGCCCGGGAGACCGAGCACCACGCCGGTGCGCGGGCCGGGCCGCGCGCCCCGCTCCGCGCGGCGCGGGCGAGCTCATGCGAGCCAGCCCGGCCCTGCGAGCCGATCCTCACGGACACCCCTCCATGACAGACAGCTCCGGATACCGCATGTATGTGTTCCGCAGCGGCCGCCGCGACGTCCCGGGGCCGCGGCTCGTCGCCGAGCTCGCGGACGACCTCCGGGCGCTCGCCGCCTTTCCCGGCGCCGAGCGCGATCGCGGGGTCGTGCTCCGCGCCTTGATCCGCGCCGGCGAGCTCGAATCCATCCTCGCCGACGCCGGCGCGGCCAGCGCCTCCCTGCTGGCGCGGCTCACCGATGAGCTCGCCGCCATGCTGGTCGGCGGCGACGGCGCGGGCGCGCTCGCGATCCCGGACGGTCCCACGTCGGACCAAGGGCGGTCCGATGCCCTCGCGGCCCTCGCGGCGATCGATGTCCCGGCGACGGTCCCGACCTCGCCGCCCGAGGGGTTCTCCTTTTATGCGCTCCACCCGCTCGATTTCGCCCGGCTCGCCGAGCGGCTCGCGTCCCCTCCGGCGCCGGTCCGGGTCGTCGGGATCCGCAGCATCGGCACCACCCTGAGCGCCGTGGCGGCCGCGGCCCTGCGCCGCCGGGGGCTCCGGGCCGGCCGCATCACCGTGCGCCCGTCCGGACACCCCTACGATCGCCGCGTCGATCTCGGCGCCCGGGAGCTCGCCTGGGTCGCGGACGGCATCGCCGAGGGGGCGCAGTTCTGGGTCGCCGACGAGGGGCCGGGCTTCAGCGGCTCGTCGTTCCTCTCCACCGGCGACGCCCTGGTCGGCGCCGGCGTCCCGCGCGGGAACATCGTTTTCCTCGGCTCCCGGGCGGCGGACCCCGACGCGCTCGTCGCGCCCGACGGCGCCCGCCGCTGGCGGTCGTTCCGCGCGGAGCGCGTCGAGGGCGGGAAACAAGTCCCGGACGATGCGGGTGAGTTCATCGGCGCCGGGACCTGGCGCCGCCGCTTCTATGACGACGAATCCCGCTGGCCGCCCTCCTGGACGTCCATGGAGCGATTCAAATCCCTTTCCCGCGACGGCAGTCGGATTCTCAAATTCGAGGGCATGGGCCGCTATGGGGCCGAGTGCCTGGAGCGGGCCCGAGGCGTCGCCGAGGCCGGCTTCGGCCCGACGCCGCGCGACGAGGGCCAGGGCTTCCTCTCGTATCCCTGGCTCCCGGGCCGGCCGCTCCAGGCCGGCGACCTGTCCGCCGCCGTGCTGGAGCGCCTCGCCGATTACTGCGCTTTCCGCGCCTCGGCCTTCCCCGTCCCGAGCCCCGCGACCGACGAGCTCATTGCGATGGCACGCACCAATTTCTCAGCGGAGATGGGAAATGAGCTCCCGGGGGAGCTCCACCTGGAGATCGCCCGTCCCGTGCTCGTGGACGGCAAGATGGATCCTCACGAGTGGCTCGGATCCGCCGCAGGCGAGCTCTTCAAGGTGGACGCGTCCGCGCACGGTGACGACCACTTTCTCCCTGGCCCCACGGACATCGCCTGGGATCTCGCCGGGGCCATCGTCGAGTGGCGGATGGCGCCCGACGCCCGCCGCGCCTTCCTCGATCGCTACCGGCGCCGCTCCGGCGACGATCCCGAGCGGCGGCTGCCCGCATATCTGCTGGCCTATGCGCTCCTGCGCCTGGGATATGCGGCGATGGCCGCGGCGTCGCTCCCGGACGAGGGCGAGGCGCGGCGCCTGGTCGCGGCGCGGCATCGCTATCGCGCGGCCCTGATCGAGGGCCTCGGCCCCGCGGCCTCTCGGGGCGCTATCGGATGAGGTCGCTGGGTCGGCTACGGCGCCCACGTCTCGCGCTCATTTCTTTCCCGACGCTGCTGTACGGAATTTCCGCGATGGTGCGATGGGCGTCGCGGCGATAGGTTCACGGCGCCGTATCCATGATTCGTCCGCGGCAGCCTTCGCGCGGAAGCTGGTTCGAGCTCGACGCCCGTCGCTGACCGAAGAACGCACCCTCATGCTCAAGCGCCTGATCCTCATTGCCGGCTCCCCTTCGAGCAGCGATGAACCATCGGCCCGCGGGACACCGCTGCTCTCCCCCGCCGACAAGGCGGCGCTCTCCCGGGAGTTTCCCGGCGTGGAGATCGACGCCCCCCGCCCGCCCCGGGACGAGCCTCACGCCGCCGTCGACGCCCGCGCGTGGCGCGCCTCGGCGCTCGATCTGTGGGCGCTCGACACGCACCTGCACGCGCTCGACGCCCGCGGCCTCTTCGACCTCCGGCTCGTGGGGCTCGACCGCGAGACCGCCGCGCGCACCGCCTACGAGGTCCTCACCCGCTGCCAGCGCTTCATCCGCAGGAGGAACATCGCCTCCGCGACCGCGGTCTTCGCCCGAGTCCTCGGGCGGCACCGGGAGCTTTACGATCTCGACAGGCCGCTCGTCCGGGCCGACTACGATCATGCGATCGACGTCTGGCAATGGATGCTCCGCCTCGATCCGCGCGCCTCCGTCGCCGCGCAGGCGGCGGCGCTCTTCCACGACGTGGAGCGGCTCGTCTCCGAGGCGAACGTCCGGATCGAGCACCGCGCCGCGGACTACCAGGCCTTCAAGGACGAGCACGCGCGGCGCGGGGCGGCCCTCGCGTCCGCCGCGCTCGCCGGGGTCGGGCTCCCGCACGAGGCGCTCGACCGGGTCGGCGCGCTGGTGGCGTCGCACGAGCGGCCGGGGGACGACGCCGAGCTCGCGCTGCTCAACGACGCCGACGCGCTCTCGTTCTTCTCGCTGAACAGCGCGGGGTTCCTCGATTACTACGGGCCCGAGCACACCCGCGCCAAGGTGGCGTACACGCTCCGCCGCCTCCGGCCGGAGGCGAGGGCGCTCTTGCCGCGCGTCCGCTGCCGCCCCGAGGTGGAGGCGATGATCGTCGGCGAGCCGAGGCGGACATCGGCGCCGGCCCAGGCGGAGACGCAGGCCTAGAGGAGGTCCGGTTCGCGATGAGGCTCGTCATCTTCGGTCTGACGATCAGCTCGTCCTGGGGCAACGGCCACGCCACGCTCTGGCGCGGCGTGATCAACGCCCTCGGGCGGGCCGGGCACCGCGTCACCTTCTTCGAGCGCGACGTCCCGTATTACGCGTCGCACCGGGATCTGTGCGCGCTCTCGCACGGCAACGAGCTCCGCCTGTACACCTCGTTCGACGACCTGCTCCCCGAGGCCCGGCGCGCCGTCCGGGAGGCCGACGCGGCGATGGTGACCTCGTATTGTCCCGACGGCGGCCCGGCGACGGAGGTGGTCCTCGAGTCGCGCGGCCTCAAGGTCTTCTACGATCTCGACACGCCGGTGACGCTGGATCGGCTGAACGCCGGCCAGTCGGTCGGCTACATCGGCCCGCGGGGTCTCGTCGATTTCGATTGCGTGCTCAGCTACACGGGGGGCGAGGCGCTCGATCAGCTCCAGGCGAAGCTCGGCGCCAGGCGGGTGTTCCCGCTCTACGGCAGCGCCGATCCCGACGTGCACCGCCCGGTCGCGCCGCGCGAGGAATTCCGCGGGGACCTCTCGTACCTCGGGACGTACGCGGCCGACCGGCAGGAGGCGCTCTCCACCCTGTTCCTCGAGCCGGCGAAGCGGCTGCCGCAGAAGCGGTTCGTCATCGGCGGCTCGCTCTATCCCGAGCGTTTCCCGTGGGCGGAGAACATCTATTACATGCGCCACGTGGCGCCGCCGGATCATCCGGCGTTCTACTGCTCCTCGCCGATGACGCTCAACATCACCCGGGGCGCGATGGCGGCGATGGGGTACTGTCCTTCGGGGCGGCTCTTCGAGGCGGCGGCGTGCGGGACGCCGATCCTGAGCGACGGCTGGGAGGGGCTCGACCAGTTCTTCACGCCGGGGAAGGAGATCCTCGTGGCGAGGACCACGGACGAGGCCGTCGCGGCGCTCTCGCTCCCGGCGGACGAGGTCGCGGCCGTCGCCCGCGCGGCGCGCGAGCGGGTGCTCGCGGAGCACACCGCGGCGCGGCGCGCGGCGGAGCTCGTGGCGATTCTCGAGTCGGTCTCGGCTCGATGAAAGGAGGCAGAGGGCGATGTGGGGAGTGATTCCGGCGGCGGGCCTGGGGAGCAGGATCCAGCCGCTCGCGTTCTCGAAGGAGCTGCTCCCGGTGGGGACGCGGCGGGACGGCGACGTGGAGCGGCCGCGCGCGGTCAGCGAGTACCTCATCGACCGGATGATCCTCGCCGGCGCGACCCGGATATGCATGGTGATCTCGCCCGGCAAGTCGGATATCGTCGAGTATTACGGCGCGAGCGTCGGCCCGGCGCACATCTGTTATGTGGTGCAGCCGGTCGCCGCGGGGCTCTGTGACGCCATCTTCCGCGCGCTCCCCTGGATCCAGCCGGAGGAGGAGGTCCTCGTGGGGCTCCCCGACACCGTGTGGTTCCCGGAGCACGGGCTCCGCGCGCTCGACGGCGGCGGCCTGTCGTTCCTGCTCTTTCCGGTCGAGCACCCGGAGTTCTTCGACGCGGTGATCACCGACGAGAAGGGCAGGGTGCTCGAGATCCAGGTCAAGCAGCGGGACGCGCGCTCGCAGTGGGTCTGGGGCGCGTTCAAGCTCACGGGGGCGGTGATGCGCGAGCTCCACGAGCTCTGGTGCGAGCGCGGGCAGACGGATCCGTACATCGGGACGCTGGTGAACGAGTACCTCGCGCGCGGCGGCAGCGCGCGGGCGGTGCGGGCCGGCGAGGCGTATGTCGACGTGGGGACGCTGCATGGCTACCGCGAGGCCATCCAGCTCCTCAGCGGCGCGGTCGTGTGAACGGAGGAGCCATGGAGAGGAGCGTGCAGGGCGTGCGGAACGTCGACGGCACCACGGAGTGGACCCGCGAGCAGATCCAGGAGCGCGTCCGCGGGCTCGGGCAGTGGTTCCACAACATCGATCTCGGCGGGGTGAAGACGGCGCCCGATCACTTTCTGGGCGACTACCCCGCGTTCAAGTGGAAGAGCTTCGCCCACGCGATCCCGGCGGATCTCACGGGCAAGACGGTCCTCGACATCGGCTGCAACGCCGGCTTCTACTCGCTCGAGATGAAGCGGCGCGGGGCGGCGCGGGTGCTCGGGATCGACAGCGACGACGACTACCTGGCGCAGGCGCGCTTCGCCGCGGAGGTCTCCGGAGCGGACATCGAGTTCCGGAACCTCTCCGTGTACGACGTCGGGCGCCTCGGCGAGCGCTTCGATCTCGTGCTCTTCATGGGCGTGCTCTACCACCTCCGCCACCCGCTGCTCGCGCTCGATCTGCTGCACGAGCACGTGGTCGGGCACACGCTGGTCTTCCAGAGCATGCAGCGCGGCAGCGCCGAGGTGATGCCGCTGGAGGGGGACTATCCCTTCTCCGAGAGGCGGATCTTCGACGAGGCGGGCTATCCTCGGCTCCACTTCGTGGAGCACAGCTACTCGCACGACCCGACCAACTGGTGGGTGCCCAACCGGGCTTGCGCGGAGGCGATGCTGCGGAGCGCCGGCTTCGAGATCGTGAACCACCCCGAGCCCGAGGTCTACATCTGCCGCCGCCGCGAGCGGGCGGGCGGCGTGCCCGGCGCGGTCTACCCGGCCAGGCGAGCCGGCAGGAATGGAGAGCAGGCATGATCGAAGCGGTGATGCTCTGGAACGAGCCCAACAACAAGTCGCACTGGGATTTCGAGATCGATCCCGAGTGGACGACGTACGGCGCGATGGTGAAGCTCGCCGCGGACGCGGTCCGGAGCGAGCGCCCCCAGCTGCCGCGCGTGCTGGGCGGCATCTCGCCGATCGATCCTGCGTTCATCGCCAACATGGGCCGCCAGGGCGTGCTCGATCGCGTCGATGTGGTCGCGGTGCACGGCTTCCCGCTCGACTGGAACCACTGGCAGATCCACGAGTGGCCGAGCAAGCTCGAGGAGATCCGCGCGGTGACCGACAAGCCGCTCTGGATCACCGAGATCGGCGTCTCCACGTTCGGCGCCGAGGAGGTGCAGGAGTTCGGCCTCAAGCGGAGCGCCGAGCTGCTCCGCGGCAAGGTCGGTCGGGTCCACTGGTACAGCCTCTACGATCTTCCGCGCGCGTGGCCGGCGACGACCCGGCATCGCGAGGCCGAGGGCTCGTCGTACTACCGGCATTTCTACATGGGTTTGCTGCGCGAGGACGGGACGCCCAAGCGCGCTCTCCGGCTCTTTCCGGAGTGCACCCCTGATTTCGGTCTGTGCCAGTGGTTCCACTTCGAGGATCACCGGCTGGACGACGCGGTGGAGTGGCTGAAGAAGCTCGGGGTGCGCCATCTCCGCACCGGCCTGAGCTGGGCCGACAGCTTCCGCCCCGGCGCGGAGGCGTGGTTCGATCGGCAGATGAAGGCGCTCGAGCCGTTCGACGTGACGCTGACCTACTGTTTCACCCCGGAGCACGCCGGCGTCCGGCCGCACCACACGAGCCCCCCGCTGCGGATCGAGGAGTTCGCGGAGTTCTGCGCCCGCATGACGCGACGCTACGCAGGGTAGGCGGCGGCAGCCGGGCTGCCGGAGGAACATCTTCCTGCGCGGATGCGGGCTGTCCCTAAGGCGACGTCGAAGTGCGCCTGCTCGTCTGTCCGCGAATGACGCACCCATCTGGCGCGCCGCGTAGCCCTTTGGTAGGGTGGAGGTCACGCGCGTTCTGCGCCCGGACGACCGGACGTCACGCATCCCAGGTGGCTCATGTCCCACGTCACGAGCAGCCCGAACCGAGAGAGACCCGAGGCGCACGGCGGCGCCTCCGGGGGATCCGGCCGGCGGGGCCGGCGCGGCC
This sequence comes from Sorangium sp. So ce134, assembly GCA_051525975.1. Taxonomy (GTDB): domain Bacteria; phylum Myxococcota_A; class Polyangia; order Polyangiales; family Polyangiaceae; genus Sorangium. The sequence goes on along the minus strand of CP150314.1, from coordinate 11,962,661 downwards.
GGCGCATTGAGGGGCGGCGGGAGGCGCTGCCGTGAACCTCGCCTCGCTCCGCCGCCAGGGCCGCACCCCGCCGGAGCTCGCGTGGCCGCCGTTCTCGTGGCTCTCGTCGGGCCGGCCGCCGCGCTGCCTCGTGGTGGTCGCCCATCCGGACGACGAGACCATCGGGGTCGGCGCCCGCATCGGCCGGCTCCACCCGATCGAGGTCGTCCACGTGACCGACGGGGCGCCCCGCGACAGCCGCTTCATGCCGGCGGGGCTCGCCGGCATCGGGCGCGAGCGCTACATCGCCCTCCGGCGCGACGAGGCGACCCGCGCCCTCGCCCTGGGCAACGTGCCGGCGTCGAGGCTCAGGTGCCTCGGCGCGGTCGACCAGGAGGCCATCGAGGAGGCCCCGAGCCTCGCCCGGAAGCTCCTCGAGCTGTTCGCCCGGACGCGGCCCGAGGTGGTGATCACCCACCCGTACGAGGGCGGCCACCCCGATCACGACGCGGCGGCGCTCGCCGTCCACGCGGCCGCGGTGCTCGCCCTCTGGAACGGCGTCACCTCGCCGCTCATCTTCGAGGCCGCCTCGTACCACGCCGCGCGGGGTCACCTCGTCACCGGCGAGTTCATCGCGCACCCCGGCGTCCCCGAGATCGCCCTCCGGCTCTCGGACGTGGAGTCGTCGAAGAAGCGCGCCATGCTGGCCTGCTTCTCCAGCCAGCGAGAGACGCTCGCGCCGTTCGGCGCCGAGGTCGAGCGCTTCCGGCCGGCGCCCGCCTACGATTTCCGGAGGCCTCCGCACGAGGGGGCGCTCCATTACGAGCGCCTCGGCTTTCCCATCGACGGCGCGCGCTGGCGGAAGCTCGCCGCGAAGACGCTGACGCTGCTCGGCCTCGAGCGAGAGCCGTGCCTCTGACGGTCCTGCACGTCGCCTATCCGCTCGCGCCCGTGGGGCCCGACGCGGTGGGCGGCGCCGAGCAGGTGCTCTCGATGCTCGACGAGGCGCTCTCGCGCGGCGGCCACCGGTCGATCGTCGTCGCCCCGGACGGCTCCGCGTGCGCGGGGACGCTGGTCGCCACGCCCGCGCCGCCGCCTGGCGCGGTCCTCGACGAGGCGGCCAAGGAGCAGGCCTGGCGCCACCACCGGAGGGCCATCGCGCGGGCGCTGGACCGGTATTCGATCGATCTCGTCCACCTGCACGGCGTCGATTTCGACCGCTACCTGCCCGAGCCCGGCGTGCCCGTGCTCGCGACGCTCCATCTCCCGCCGAGCTTCTATTCGCCGGCGGTGTTCCGGATCGAGCGCCCGGGGACGTTCCTCCATTGCGTCTCGGCGACCCAGCGGCGCGCCTGCCCGCCGGGGGCGCGGCTCTTGCCGGAGATCCCGAATGGCGTCCGGCTGGAGCATTACCGGCCGAGGCGGCACCGGCGCGGCTTCGCGCTCGCGCTCGGCCGGATCTGCCCGGAGAAGGGGTATCACGTCGCGGTCGAGGCCGCGGTCCGCGCCGGGTCGCCGCTGCTCATCGCCGGGCAGGCGTTCGGCTACGAGGAGCACACGCGGTATCTGCGGGAGGTCCTCCTGCCGATGCTGGGCGGCGCCGGGCCGGCGCGGCGCTTCCTGGGCCCGATCGGCCTGGTCCGGAAGCGCCGCCTGCTCGCGGCGGCGCGGTGTCTCCTGGTGCCCAGCCTGGTCCAGGAGACCAGCTCGCTGGTCGCCATGGAGGCGCTCGCCTCGGGCACGCCGGTGATCGCGCTGCGCGGCGCCGGCGCGCTGCCGGAGATCGTGGAGCACGGCCGGACGGGGTACCTCGTGGACGACGCCGCCGAGATGGCCGAGGCGATCGGGAGGGTCGACCGGCTCGATCGGGCGGAGTGCCGCCGCGCGGCCGAGGAGCGCTTCTCGGCGGCGAGGACGGCGGCGGCCTATATCGAGACGTACCGGCGGATCCTGCGCGACGGGTGAGCCTGGGCGGCAGCGGGGCGGGGCCGCGTTCACCCTCCGGAACGGGAATTTGATCCTCTGTCCGGGCGAGGCCTTCAATGAGCCGGCATCGAGGAAAAATGCGACGGGTCCGAGCTCTCCCGGACCACCTGTACTCCCAGCGCCACCTGCGCCGCGATGGGGCCTTTCGACATCGCTGCGAGATACTGCTCCGTCGCGGCCCGGTCGAGTCGAGCGCATATCTTGGCCATGCCAAGCGCATCCCACATCAGCGCGTTCCGGACCGCCTCCTCGGCCGCCTCCTCGAAGGCCGCCGCATGATGGTGGAGCACCCAGTGACAGTCATCGAGGTTTACCCAGCTCGACCGCGTGGCGACATGGAGCGCCAGCACCTTCGCCTCGATCTGCTGGCGGTCCATCGGAAGCAAGTAGTCGTCCACGATGACGGAGATCGCCTGCTGGTAGACCCGCTCCGTGTCGAGCCCGGACGCCTCCCACAGCGCGCGCGCCTCGGCGGGATCCAGCGTATCGCCCACGTCCTCAACGACGACCCGGAGGCGCGCCAGCCGCTCTCGGCTCGAGAACGGCTCCACCTCCGCGTCGTTCGTGGCGCGCTCCTCGGAGCTCCACGCGTGCAGCGAGCGTCCGCCTGCGAGGGACCGCGAGGTGGCGGCTCGCTCGGGAGCGCTGCTGTCCATGCCGGCGCTGCGCGTCGCCTCGGCCACCGGATCGACGCCGGCCCGAGAGCGGAGCACCCCCCAGCCGGCCGAGAGCGCGAGCAGCGCAAGGGCCACGTACGCGAGCGACGTCGACCCCGCGGTCACATGCCCTTGTCGATCTCTCGATCGATGAGCAGTCCCTCGGGCACCTCTCTGTCCGAGCCATTGTGCCACACGCATATGCCGTACTCCTTGATGAAGGAACCAGGGTAACCGGTCGGGTGCCTATAACCGAGGTTGTGAAGCGCCTCGTGCGCCATGACGCCGGCCCAGTAATCCGCGTCCTCGGCCAAGTGGTACGCCTTCCCCTCGCCGAGGTGATCCGAGTTGATCGCGAAATGGAGGTAATGGCGGTCGCTGTATCCAGGCAGCGGCCTGTCTTTATCGTAGAACAGGTTGATGTACCCTCGGCCTACGGTGTCCTGCTCGTCCCAGTATCTCGCGACGTAGACGTACCCGGGGTAAAAAATGCTGCCAAGATTCCTGTAGACGAGGGCCTCGACGAGCTGGTTCTCGAACGTGCCTCTTGACGCGGGGAAATCCTTCGTCGAGTTCCGGTACGCGCAATCGATGACGTTCTGCGTGGCCGCGCGCTCGACGAATATCGTCATCGCACGTCTGAGTACCTCTTTTTGCGCGTCCGTGAATGTGGGATCGAGGTTCAGGTTTGCTGCCAGCGGAAACAGGTCCTTCGCAGTGCCGAAGTACACTCCTTGCGGGTCCCCAGCATGGGCGAAGTTGTCGTACGGGTAGCGGCTCATGTCGGCGCGGATCGATGCTCCCGTGGTGGCGAGCAGCCCAGCCGACATGGCCCCGAACAGCCGCGAGCTCATAGGGGTTCTTCGCCTCCGTCACCAGACGACTTGGAGCCAACGTGCAGCCGGCAGCTGGTGCGTCTCCGTGAACAGCAGCGTTCCTTGATGATGCAGCTCGAAGGTGATCGTCGTTCCATGAAGCGTGACCGACAGCGGACAAGTTCCAGAGTCGACCGGGTTGCATGATGAGAAACCGTTCGAGCTGGTCCCGAGATGCACCACGGATCCGTTGTTGTCGAACGAGAAGGCCACGCTGTCGGCCCGTTGCGTGGCGGTGAGGGGCGTCTCGAAATCCCCATAGTATGCGATCTGGTGAACGCCGTCGATGCACTCGGTTCGCGCGCCATAAATGTTGATTCGAGCGATGCTGTTCAGCTGGTCGCCGCCCTGCAGGAAGAATGTTAGTTCGCTCTCGTTGCCTGAGCTGTCGAGCACAGGGACGAATATCGTGTCCTTTGGGACGAAGCTCGCGGGGTCGCATCGAAGGAAGCCTTCCGGCGTCCGACCGCCGTCGTCCCCCGCCTCATCGCCGGCGTCCACCAGGTGCTCCGATTCGACATAGCCGTCGCCCGGGGCCGGCGCGTTGCCCTCGCAGCCCATCGAGGCGAGCATCATTATGATTGCTCCACCTAGCGTGATGCGTCTGTTGATTGTCGTCGTGTTCATCGATTGCTCCTCGCTGGTCTGGAGACCGTGCTTCAGTAGGTTTTGCTGTTCCCAGTCTGAGATTGATGTCTGCCTGTATCGCGTCGTGGTGACGAACGTGTGGTTCTGGCTCACCGTGACGCCCGTGCTGTCGTGGAACTCCAGCTTCACCACGGATCCATTCTGTATGTCGCTCGTGAGTATCCGGTCCATGCGTGACACGTCGCTCGTTGCGCGCGGCGTGTCGACGTATGAGCCGTCATGAAGATCGGCGACGATCGCGTCTCGGTCCTCGGCGACACGAACGACTGTGTCTTCGGCGACGCAGGCGACACATTCGCACGTGCATGTCGATCCATCAGGACCGTTATGGAGAACGGATTTCCGGTCATTGTTGCATGCGTACACGCTATGGGTAATTGGTCGGAAGCGCGGGAGCGGTGCGACTCTGGACAGCCTGGGAAACTGAGAGCTGCGAGGGCGCCTTCGGATGCTCACAGTAGTGCGGATGCGGTCGCGACCATGATCCACTCGTGCGACCTCGCGCGATGACTCAAACTCGGCGATCGAACCATGATTTGTCCTTCCATCCTGCCGAGAGCGTCATCGCGACACGAGCAGATCGCATGCCCGGGAGCTCCCGGAGGAAGTGGCGCGTTCCTGCATGGTACGTGGCGTCTGCTACGTGGCGCTGCACGCGCTAGGAGCATGTTACTTGGGGCACCCCGCCTCGGCGCCACGTCCGTGCACGCGCGCGCTCGTGGCTGAGCTAGGCGCGGCGGTCGGCCGTGCGCGTGGCCCCCTGCTTCTCTGGACGGAGTTGACCGCAGTTTGCAGTCTGGGCGTTCGCGAACGCGCGTTTGCGCCAGTGCGTCCTCCGGCGTGGGCGACTCTCCGCGGCCGTGGCGACGCCCCCCGGCGGGACACATGACCACGTCGCGGGCAGGCTTCGCTGATGCCGGTCGTCGCCTCGGCAGCCTAGCCAAGGGGGGCGCGCGCCGAGCTCGGCGGCGTGCTTCGGATGATCGTACGGCGAGGCGCTACCCTTCGTTCGCTCAGGATCATGTCCTGTCAGTGTGCATGGACGAGGCCCAGCCTCAGGTCGATCTCCGTCTCCAGCGCGTCGTGCGTGACTTGAGCTATCCAGTCGCCCGATTGAACATCGTTTGTCACGATCACGTGATCGTAGGCTTTGGTCGATTTTCTGTTGGTGATTAGGTTGTACAGTCGACCTCTAAAATGTTGGATTTGTTCGATATGGACTATCGTCAGCGTCGACCCGTTGCCCGCGAGGAGATGCGCTCCGGCTGCGAGGCGATCGGCGCTTGTAAGTTTCTCTTGCTCTGTCACGAACGTGTGGTTGGGGCTCACGGTAATCTCTGTGCCGTTGTCGAAGGTGAGCTTTAGTGCCACCGTGTCCTCGATCTCGCTCATGAGCATATGGTCCACGCGTGACATGGTATTCGTTGCCTGGGGCGTATAAACGTCCAGTCCTTCACGGATGCTGGCGACTCGGATCTCCCGATCTTCAGCGATGCGAATTAGCGTGTCTTCGGAGACGCAGCTGCAGATACAGGTGCATATCGAGCCTTCCATGGGTCCGACCACCGGGAACGGTTTGCCCTCCATCTTGGCAGCGATGCACGCCCTGTTGATGTCGTCCGCCCTTAGAGAACAGTGCGACTCCGGGCAGTTTGGAAATCCGAGGTCTGCGAGCGCGCCTCCTGAGGAGAGCAGCACGGCTGCTGTCGGGGCGATGATCCATGCGTGCATCCTCATCCTGCGGTTCTTGTTTGTTTCTCGCGCCATAACTGCTCCTCCCCCGTCCAGCCGCCGATCGGCGACGCAATACGAGCAGATAGCATGCCCAAAATCGTCCGTTGTCGCGGCATGAGGTGGCACGATGTTGCCTGCGCTGGGCATCGAGCACGTCGCGATGCGTCCTTTGGCCACATCTCCCCACGCGTGCTCGTGGTTGAATGGAACAGGAACGACGTTCAGCCTTCAGGCTGCGGTGTTCCAGCGAGAGCTGAGGCGCCCTCGGCGGAGATCAGGCTCGCGACGCGCGGGGCGCGAGTACGTCGATGGCGGACGCACCGCCGCCTGCTTCAACGCGGGGAGCGCTGGCGCCGGAGCGTCCTGGCCCGGGGGGCGGAGGCGGATCGCCGCTCCGGCGAGGGCCGCCACTGGGCTCGCTGGGCTGACGGTCGGCGGGCCGAGGTCCCGCCCGAGCGCCGGCTCGCCGGGGGCGCTGGTGCTGCCAGGGCCGCGGCGCAACTCTCCGGCGCGGATGTGGACACCCGTTCCTATGGTGCGTACACTCGTCCATATGACGAACCCGAACGACACGCGCTCGATGCGCGAGCGGATGCTCGCTGGAGACCTCTACATCGCCGACGATCCCGAGATCGCCGAGCGGAGCGCCGCCGCGCTGGACCTGATGGCGGCCTACAACGCGACCACGGTGCGCCAGCGCCCGCTCCGCCGCCGGCTGCTGGAGCAGCTGCTCGGAGCGATCGGCGAGGGCACGGACATCCGCCCGCCGTTCTACGTGGATTACGGCGCGCACATCACCATCGGGGCGCGCTGCTTCGCGAACTTCGGGCTGGTGGCGCTCGACGTCGCGCCGATCACCATCGGCGATGACGTGCAGTTCGGGCCGAACGTGCAGCTGCTCACGCCGACCCACCCGCTGGATCCCGAGCCGCGGCGCATGAAGTGGGAGGCCGCCAAGCCCATCAAGATCGGGAACAACGTGTGGCTCGGGGGCGGCGCGATCGTGTTGCCCGGGGTGACGATCGGGGACAACACCGTGGTGGGCGCCGGCGCCGTGGTGACGCGCGATCTGCCGGCGAACGTCGTCGCGGTGGGCAATCCCGCGCGCGTGATCCGCGACCTCGACGGCGCCGCGGCCGCGGCCGCGCCGGCGGCGGGCGCCGCGCGCGGGTGACGGGGGAGCGATGGGCAGAGCCAGGGCGAGGCCGCCCGCGCCGGCGCGGAGGGCGCGTCGCCACGACCCGGGGCGCAGGGACCGGCTGGTGGCCACGGCGCTCGACGTCATCGCCGAGCAGGGGGTCGCGGGCGCCTCTCATCGCACCATCGCGCGGGCCGCCGACGTGCCGCTCGGCTCGACCACGTATCACTTCGCCTCGATCGACGATCTCCTCGCCGCGGCGTTTTCCCTGCACGCGGAGACCGTCGCGTCCCGCTTCGAGGCGCAGATGCGCGCCGCCTGCGGCCGCGAGGCCGCGGTCGAGCTCCTGGTCGAGCACCTCACCGCCGACCTGCTCGGCTCGCCGCGCGACCTCGTGCTCAGCGTCGAGCTCTACGTCGCCGCCGCCCGGAGGCCGGCGCTGCGCGCCGTCACCCAGGCCTGGATGCTGCGGAGCCGGCGCGCGCTGGAGCTCCATTTCGACCCGGTGACCGCGCGGGAGCTCGACGCGCTGATCGAAGGCCTCGTGCTGCACAGCGCGCTGTCCACGGATCCGATGACGGCCGAGCAGATCCGGCACGCGATCTACCGCTTCACCCGGTGACCCGAGCGCAGCGCCCCTCAGCCGCCGGTGCGCATCTTCCGGTGCGTCTCGATGAGCCGCTTGCCCTCGAGGACCTTCCCGTAAAAGTCGACCGCCGTCCGGATGGCGCCGAGCAACCTCGCGATGTCGCCGCTCTTCGTGATGTAGCCGAAGGGCCTGTGCTGATTGATGATATCGTAAGGATCCTTCGCGTCCTGATAGGCCGAATAAAAGATCACGGGGACGTCGGGGTGCTTCCTCCGGATCTCGTCGCAGGCCCAGAATCCGTCGTGCTTCCCCATCTTCACGTCCAGGACGACGGCGCAGGTGTCTTCTTCGACGGCATCCCGGCCCTCCTTGGCCGAGGCGCACACGGTGACGTCATACCAGGCATCCAGGATGCCCCGGAGCGACTTCCTTATCGTGGGATCGTCGTCGACCACCAGCACCTTGGGCCGAGCTGCGGTCTTCGGGCTGGGGAGCGCCCCCTCCCTGTCCAGCAATGCATCGAAGTCCTTGAACGACATCCCCCCGCCCCCACTCCACGGGCGCGCCCCCCGCGCTCGTCCACGCTTGGTTTCCCATATCACCGCACGTCGACGTTTCGCAAGCCGCCGGCCCGAACTCGACGGCCCCCGCCCGCGCCCGCACTCGGCTGCATCAATGCACGGACCGCGACCACAAGACGTGTGGTCAGAGGTGCGACCATGGACGATGAGCGACGCCGCCGCCATCGTTCCGCGGCGCTCGCCGCGGGGCTGGCCCCTCGGGACCGTGTCTCACGCGCCGGCGCTCGTCGGCGGAGGGGACTCGGCGTCAGCGCGCGTCTTCGGGAGGGCGATGCGGAACGTCGTCCCGTGATCCGGCCGGCTGCTGATCTCCACGGCAGCCTCGTAGAGCGCGGCGAGCTTCTTCACCACGCCGAGCCCGAGGCCGGTCCCGCTCTCCGGCTTCGTCGAGAAGAAGGGCTCGAAGATCCTGGCGTGAAGCTCGGGAGGGATGCCCACGCCGGTGTCGCTGACCTCCAGCGCCCAGCGGCGCGGCTCCTCCACGAGCGAGATGACGATGCGCTTCTCGCGCTGATCGCCGGCCTCGCAGAGCGCGTCCCGCGCGTTGAGCACGAGGTTCCTCAGGATGGAGTGGAAATGCACCTCGTCGCCCCGGAGCTCGGCCCCCGCGTCGACGCGCACGTCGACGGCGATCGCGTGCCGCGCGAGGTCGTCGCCCGCCTCCCGCAGGATGGACTCGACGAGCGGACGGACGCGGACCGACTGGCTCCCGGGGCGCGCTCGCCCGACCTTCGCATACTCGAGGATCATGCGGGTGCTGGCGAGCCCCCGGTCGAGCGCCTCCCCGACGTCGCGCAGCGCCGTGTCGAGCAGCTCCTCGTTCGCGTTGATCCGCCGGAAGACGGTGGCGGTGGCAGCGTGCGTATCGGCGGGCATGTGGCGCTTCGTCGAGAGGTAGAGATCCCTCAGGAGCCCGCTGTTCTCCGCGCAGACGCTCCGCTGCGGGTCGCCCGCGCCCGCGCCGCGGACCCGCGCCAGGAACGTCTTTGCGCCCGTGAGGATGTTCCGCATCTCGTGGGCGAACCCGCCCGCCATCTGCACCTCGGTCGCCTCCTTCTCGAGCGCGATGAGGCGCGCCTGCGCGTCGCGGAGCTCCCGGGTGCGCTCCGCGACCGTCTGCTCGAGCCGCTCGTTGGCGCTCCGGATCTCGGCGTTCGCCGACTCGACGGCGCGGAAGAGGGCCGCGTTCTCGACCGCGATGGCGGCCTGCGCGGAGAGCCACCCGAGCACCTCGACGCGCGCTGGCTGGAAGACGTCCGCGATGGAGCGGTGCTCCAGGTAGAGCAGGCCGGTGACGCTGCCGCGGTAGAGGAGCGGCAGGCAGAGGATGGACCGCGGCAGGAGGCGGGCGATCGCGGGGTCGCGGCCGAAGCGCGCGTCGCGGGGGGCGTCGCGGAGGACCAAGACCTCGGCCGTGCGCGCGACGTAGCTCAGGACGGTCTGCGGGAGATCGCCGCGCTCCTCCGCGGGCTGCCGGAGCTCGACCTCGATGACCTCGGGCTCGACGTCGAGGGTCGCCTCGAGGAACAGCCGTCGATCGCGGAGCAGGAGCAGCGCTCCCCGCTGCGCCCCGGCGTTCGCGACCGCGATCCGCAGCAGGCGATCGATGACCTTCGGCAGCACGATCTCGCTCGCGACCGCCTGCGCGGAGCGGATGATCGCGGCCACGTCGAGGAGCTGCGGGTCGAGCGGCTGGCCCGCGTCCGGGCTCGGGAGCCCCGCGGGCGCGAGGCGCTGCTCCGCGAGCCAGGGGTGGGTCGCGACGAGCGCCTGCGTCTTCGCGTCGGCGCCCCAGAGCGCGTAGGCGCGGAGGGCGTTCGCCATGTACTGCCGCGCGATCTCCTGCCGCCCGAGCCCTCGGTAGAAGCCGGACGCGAGCTCGTAGGCCAGCGCCTCCTCGTGCAGGAAGCCGTGCCGCCGCGCCCCGTCGATCGCGCGGTCGTAGTGCTCCATCGCCTCGACGACCTCGCGCCGCACGCGCGAGCGCTCCGCGCTCACGAGGTCGTATTTGTGGCGGCTGTTCTCCGGGGCGAAGCGCGCCCACGTGTCGAGCGTCTGCTGGTTCGCGTCGACCTGGGCGAGGGCGGCGCCGCGCTCGTCCGCAGGCAGCTGGTCGAGGGCGGCCAGGGCCGAGAGGGATTGGTAGAAGTTGTGCTCGAGGACGGTGACCATGCCTGCGGCCGAGCCCCGGTAGTCCTCCCCGGCGCGGAGGCAGTCGTGGGCCTGCTCAGGGTGACCGAAGTAGTAGAGCAGCATGCCCTTCGCGAGGTGCAGCGCGAACATGGCCGTTCTGTTCTGGCCGAGGCATGGAATCATGGTCGTCTCGTCGAAGCTGTTACCGACGAGACTTTGCTTCTGCGCGGATGCTTCTCGCAGGCAGCAAACGAGCTGCGTCCAGATCCTGGAGTGATAGAGCGAGTATTGATTGTTCAGTTTCAGCGATAGATCTACCGATTGCTTCATCCGCAGCTCGGTGGTCGCCAGCGCTTCTCCCACGAAGAGCGAGTGCAGTGAGAATATGTTCGAGCTGTACGCCGAGTATTCAATGTCCCCCGTGCTCAGGCCTACCTGAACCGCATGGCGCAGGGGATCGAGCGTCTCTCGCAGATGTCGTTTCCAGTGATGGATGATGACGTTCACCGTACTGTAGACCTTGGATTCGAGCTCGACCGCGTTGAACTTGTGCGTGAGCTCGAGCGCCAGCTGACCGAGGGCAAAGGCCTCGTCGATGTTGTTCACAGCATATTGGATGATGCCGTAGGTCGCATAGGCGAGCGCGGCGGGAGACGCATTGCCGTACCGGATGCAGATGTCCACCATCGTGAACGCGGTGGTCGGCAGCAGGTCCGGCCTCGCAAGATACGTCGCCGGCGTGACCGTCGTCAGAATCCGGAGCGCCGACTGCATGCGCTCGTCCATCATCGGCGGGAGCTGCGCCAGCCGATCCACGGTGGCGTTCGCCGGCGGTGAGCTCGACAGCTGGACACCGAGCATGGCGAGCACGCTGAAGGCGATGTCGATGGCCTCCTGCATGCGATTCTGGGATATGTAAAACTGAACGCGGGTCTCGTACACCCGGATCTTCTCGAGGACATCCCTGGCCCTGTCCTCGACGACCCTCGCGGCCCTCTCGGCGTCCTCGAAGTTGATCGTCAGGTACTCGAGCTCGACCAGATCCGTGTAGATCGCGAGCGACAGCGCGTGCTCCGCCTCCCAGCAGTCGTCCGGCAGAAACGCCGCGGCGGCGCGGAGGCACTGCACCCCGGGCCCGTAGGCGGCCCCGCGCCTCGCCTTCTGTCCGGCCCTCAGGTTGAGCGCCGCGGCCTCGTAGCGCTGCCGCCTGCCGTCGATCAGCTCGGCGCCCAGGTTGAGGTGCGTCACGATCTCGTGGATCCGCTCGTCGAGCGACTCGGGCGGGGCCTCGCGCAGCATCAGCCGCCCGAGCTCCAGGTGGATCCTCTTTCGCTCGCCCTCCGGCAGCAGCTTGTACGCCGCCTGCTGCACGCGGTCGTGCAAGAACTTGAACGCCGCGGAGCTCCCGCCATCGTCGTCGAGGAAGCGCGCGATCTTGTAATCGCTGTCGACCGGCAAGATCAGCCCCGCCTCCAGCGCCGGCCAGAGGTCCTCGTCCGTGGCCCGCACGTCCTTCTGATGGATGCGCGCGAGGAGCCTCAGATCGAACCGGCTCCCGATGCACGCGGCCAGCATCACCACCCGCTGCGTCGCCCCGGCCAGGCCGCGGACGCGGAGGATCATCAGGTCGACGACGTTCTCCGCGGCGCTCATCCTCGCGATGTCCGCCGCGCTCCACCGCCAGGCGCCCCGCTCCGGGTCGAAGCTCAGGTGACCTTCGCGGTGGATGCTCGTCAGGTGCTGGATGACGAACAGCGGGTTTCCCTCGGTCCTCGAGAAGAGGATGTCGGACAGCGGCCGGCAGGCGTCGCGCGGCGAGCTCAGCGTGTCGGACACGAGCTGCTCGACGCGGTCCCGCTCGAGCGGCATGAGCGTCATCGTGCGCACGCGCGCCCGGCCCTTCTGCAGCGCGCTCAGCATCATCATGAGCGGATGGGCGTCGTCCACCTCGCTGTCCCGGTACGCGCCGATCAGCAGCAGGCGGCGAATGTCGGGGTCCTCCATCAGGACGCCGACCAGGCTCAGCGAGCCGGTGTCGGCCCACTGGAGGTCGTCGAGGAAGAGGACGAGCGGGCGCCCCCGCGAGGTGATCGCGCCGATGAAGCTCCGGAAGGTGAAATGGAACCGGTTGCGCGTCTCCGCCGGGCCCAGCGCCGGGACGGGCGGCTGCTTGCCGAGGAGGAGCGCGATCTCGGGGATCACGTCGGCGATCACCTGCCCGTTCGGCGCGATCGCGGCGAGGATCCTTGTCCTCCAGGCGGCGAGCTCGCCCTCGCTCTGCGTGAGGAGCTGCCGCACGAGCTCCCGGATCGCGGCGATGACGGACGCATACGGGATGTTGCGCGAGAGCTGATCGAACTTGCCGGCGGCGAAATAGCCGCCCTCCTCGGCGATGGGCTTGTGGATCTCGCTCACGACCGACGATTTGCCGACGCCGGGGTAGCCGGCCACGAGGAGGAGCTCCGACGAGCCGCCGGCGCCGGGCGCTCGGCCGCTCACGTCCCTGAACGCGCTCATCAGCGTCGCGACCTCCGCCTGCCGGCCATAGAGCTTCTGCGACACCTGGAGCCGGGTCGGCCTGTCCTTCTGCCCGACCACGAAGCCCGGCGCCGGCCGCTGGCCCTCCAGCACCTCGAGGCACGCGAGCAGATCGGCCCGCAGCCCGAACGCGCTCTGGTAGCGCGCCTCGGCCGTCTTCGACAGGAGCTTCATGATCACCGCGGAGAGCGCCTCCGGCACGGACGGTCGCGCCTGATGCGGAGGGACCGGCGTCCTGGCGATGTGGGCGTGAACGAGCTCCATCGGATCGGTCGTCTCGAAGGGGAGTCGCCCGGTCGTGAGCTCGTAGAGCGTGACCCCGAGAGCGTAGTAGTCCGAGCGGAAGTCGACCGAGCGGTTCATCCGGCCGGTCTGCTCGGGAGACATGTAGTGCAGCGCGCCTCCGCCCGACGACCACGGATCGAACACCGCCGCCCGCTCCGCCGGCAGCAGGGAAGCGATGGAGAAGGCCGTGAGCTTGCACGCGCCGAGCGCGGGATCCACGAGGATGTTGCTCGGCTGGATGTCGTTGTGGATGACGTTCCGGTCGTGGACGGCGCCGAGCGTCTCGGCGAGCTGCAGCGCCAGCCGGATCGCCGGCGCGGGTCCGATGTCGCGCCCGCGGTCGTCGAGGGCCGCCCGGAGGGAGCGGCCCTCGACGTGCTCCAGGACGAGCGCGGCCTGGTCGCTCCGGACCTCCAGATCGCGGACCTTGACGATCCCGTCCAGGTCGAGCTTGCTGGTGATCTCGTGCTCGCGCTGGAGCCTCGCGATCTCGCGGGGGCCGTGGATGTCGCGTCGAGCCACCTTGAGGAGGCACAGCGCTCCTGTGCTCCTCGTCCGGCCGAGATAGACGCTGTGGCGAGGCCCGTGGTGCAGCGCGTCGAGGACCTCGTGACGGATGAGCTCGACCATGTGATTCCCCCCCTGGATCGGTTGCCGGTCAGCAGCCACGACGCGCGCCGGTCCGATGGCGGTGGTGGTCGCGCGCCCCCGGACAAGGAGTATCACAACGCGGCAGGAGGCCCTCGGGGCGTCGCGCAGGCTCCGCCCCTGGGCGCCCGCGCCGCGCGCTCCGCCGAGCGGACGCGGCCCTCACACCTCGGGCTCCCGCTGTCGCCGGGGCTCCCCCGCCGGGCGCCGCAGTTCATTTCGAAACCGACGCCGAGGTCTTCCGTTGATGGATCCGTCGGCTCGACGGCGCACCGATGCGCGAGCGAAGCCGCAACGGAGGAACTCCATGAACCGCTCCAGCGTAGGTCTGGTCTTCTCGCTCTCGACCCTCGCCCTCGGCGTCTTGCAACAGGGCTGCGTGATCGCGGACGCCGAGCCGCTCGACGAAGGTTCGCCGACGTCCACGGCGCCCGTCGCGCGCACCGCGCTCATCGCCCTGACCCCGGTCTCTGCGGACACGACACCGGTCCTCCATCACCTCGCCGCCGAGCTTCAGGCGACGTCTGCCGAGCGCGCTCTGGAGTCGCTCCGCTCCGGCGGCGCCGAGGGCCTCGACGTCCTCCGCCGAACGGGGGCGGTGGTCGCCGACATGGAGCAGCTCGGCGAGACGGACCTCGCGACCTACCGGTCACTCGTCGATGCCGCCAGCGAGGCCGGGATTCCGTTCGTCTTCGAGAATGTCCGCGACTCGGCGCGCATGGCCGCGGTGTTCGGCTACGGCGTCGCCGGCGACGTGGCCATCGTGGAGCCGTCGCGCGGTGGAACGAAGTTCGACATCGAGCTCTATGGGGACGTCAAGACGACGGCGGTGAAGTCCCCCTCCGCCACGATCTCGGTGAGCCACGAGAATCCTGCATTCGCCGCCGAGGAGCTGGCGGCGCGCGCGTCGGACCGTGAGCTCGCCGGACATGCCGCGGAGCGCGTCGCGGCCGTGGCCGCCCCGTCACGAGAGGAGATCGCGACGCAGGTGGCGGCGCGCATCCGCGCGCTCGCGACGGAGCCCGTCGTGCGGCCGTTCGCGCTCTCCACCGCGAGCATGGCCCCCCCAGGCACCTACCGCGACTTCATCGTCCACGGCTCCACGTCGTGGACCGTCCCCGGCACCTCGCAGGTCGCGACCATGGACCTGAGCTACGAGGTCGAGCTCCTCGCTTCGACCACGCCCGACAACAAATTCATGATCGTCACCGGCGTGGGCGCGGGAGCGAATCCGGGGCCGCTGAACACGAACAGCAATTTCAACCGGGGTTATTACCAGGAGAAGCTGGACGTCACGGTCCTGCCTGGCAGCACGGCGCTCAGCGCGTATGCCCACGCGCCCAACTCCCCCAACGAGCAGAACTCGTTCACGCGCTCCGTCGGCTGCAGCATCGGCGCGCAGGGGGGCACCGACGCGGCCAGCGCCAGCTTCTCGTGCAGCTTCCAGGACAGCGCCACCGTGACCTTGTCCGACTTCAGCGCGATCGATCAGAGCGCGGGGCTGACGTCGTCCTGGAGCTACCGGATGACCTCGGCGCAGGGCCATCGGTACTGGAGCGCCGTGGACCTCGTCGACCCGTGGACCGGCGCGCTCTACACGCTGCCGCTCCTTGCGGTGTCGACCCTCCAGCCGACGTACCAAACCGTCTATTCCGCGCCGAGCACGTTCAACGGCAAGGTGCCTCTCCACGTCGCGCAGACCCAGAAGCTCCAAGGGATCTACGTCGACTGGTACCTCTTTGTCGTCGAGGCGCATCCTCAAGCCTATTCTTTTTACGCCAGCCTCGACGCCACCGTGGACTTCGGGAGCGTGAGCAGCACGAACCCGGCGGTGACCTTCACCAACCAGAAGAGCGGCCTCAACATGGACGTCTATTACTCGGAGACGACGCCGCTCTCGCCGATCATCCAGTGGCCCGCGACCGGCAATCCCAACCAGAGCTTCGAGCTCGTCCCGACGGGGGACGCGGACGGGAGCGTGTTCATCAAGCCGAAGCACAGCGGGCTCTGCTTCGACGTCTTTTACTCGAGCCTCGACGACGGCGCCCCGCTCATTCAATATGACTGCACGGGCAACCCCAATCAGAGGTTCATCCTGCGGCCCGTGGGCGCGTACCGGTCGATCATGAACGTGAACAGCCAGAAGTGCCTGAGCGTCGAGGGGGCGAGCACCGCGGGCTATGCGCGTATCGTCCAGGAGCCCTGCAACACCGCGCTCACGGAGCAGCTCTTCCTCGAGCGCTGACGGGCGCGTGCCCCCTGCCACATCGGCCGCGTGACCGCGGCCTCGATGTGCAGCGCTACTCGAGCAGCTCGAGCGTCAGCGGATCAGGCTCGGCATCGCAATACTTGTCGAGCGCCGCGCGGAACGTCGCCTCGTCGGGAGCCGCGCGGGAGAACAGGGTCATCGACGAGCGAAACTTCATGTCGTCGGGGCTATCGAAGATGTCGTAGAGCGAACGCCCCTCGATCCGGTTCACGAGGCGAGCGCACTCGAGCAACCTCGGACCGAGCGTCGGGTGCCGCAGATAGGCCTCGGCTTCGGCCCTCGAGGCGATGCCATACCTTCGAGCCATGGCGCTGTGGCCCAGGCCCTTCAGCTGCGGGAAAATGAACCACATCCAGTGGCTGGTCTTCTCTCCTCGGCGCAGCTCGGCCAGGACGCGGTCATAGACCGGAGCCTGCGCGTCCACGAATCGCTGGAGGTCGTAGGGGTCGGGCATGGGCGCTCCTCGACCCCAATCCTAGCAGCATCCTTTGCATCAGGGAGCGGCGTCGAGCCGCGTGCCGCCTCAGTTCGTGTCCAGCGCGCAGACCGGCCAGCCATCCTCGTCCAGCTCGCAGCTCGTGCCCTCCGCGCACGGAAAGAGCTCGATCCCCATCCGCGGCGAGCAGGTCCGCATGGCGGACACGCCCTCCTCGGTGACGGCGCAGTCGCCCGCCTCGGGCACGGACGAGCAGTCGTACGGCGTGGAGTTCGGACGGAACCAGCAACGCGGACGCGCGCCGGGACCCTCCCCGCAGGCGGCGTACGCGGCGTCCGCCTCGACCGTGGGATCGATCTCGACCAGGCGCGCGTACGGCGGGACGAGACCGGGGATGTCGGTGCCGCCGTTTCGCACCGCGCACAGGGCGCCCGCGAAGATGGTGTCCACGCGGCACTGATTCCCCATGTTGTTGACGTTGGTGCCTGTCACGACCCTCGTGGACGGCGTGTCGGTCGATGCCGGAATCCCGCCCAGCCAGACCCCGAAGTCGTTGGCGACCAGCGCGATGCGGTAGCAGAGATCGCGCTCCGCGTCGCTCGCCCAGACGCCGTCGCAGCGGGCCTTGGTCGCCTGCGACACCAGCGCCCGGTACGCGCTGTTCTCGTCGATGTCATCGCCCCAGATCCGGGGGAGGCAGTCCTTCGATGCGAAGTAGTCGGCCTGGCCCTCGGCGGCGCTCACCGTGCCAAACTGGCCTTGAGCGAGCCCGACGACCTGGGTGCGCTGCGGCGGACCGTCCTTGAACGGGAAGCCGCCGAGCGCGTGGCCCACCTCGTGGCAGCCGATGAACACCGCGAGGTCGCGCGTGAGGCCGGGCCGGAAGAGGTCGGTCCCCACGATGATGTTCCAGGTGCGGTCCTCCTCGATATCGATGTACGTCAACCTGCCCTCGACGCGCACGGTGAACTGCGCCCCGTGGGCCTGCGCCTCCGTCGCGTAAGCCGCGGCGACGCCCTCGATGGTGAGCTTCACCTCCGACTCTGACACCGGCTCATCGCCGGCCAGCGGCACGGCCGACACCTCGACCCCATCCGGCTCCTGTCCGAGGGCTTCTGCAGGGGGGCTCGAACACCCCATGATTGCGCCCGTGGCCATCGCCAGGGCGAGGGAGGCTCCTGCATTGCGAAACCAGACAACGACCATGATGCTCCTTTCGCCGCGCGTGCTGCGCGGGATGAGTGCGCGCCGGCTTCAGCTCGCACGCCGGGCGGGGCGCGCCCGCTCTTCAAGCAGCCGGCGACGTCACTGCGGGACCTTGAAAACCTGGGCTGCGCTCACGAGGCGCGGAGCGCCTCGACAGGATTGGCCGCCGGCGGGCTCGACCGTCGAGTCCGGCCGGGCCCTGCGTCGCTGCTCGGTTGCCTTGTGGATGCCGGCGCCCTCGGTCGTCCTTCGCTCGAACCGCGCGGGACGGCGTCGTTTTCCTGCTGCGTCGACCGGTGGTGTTCTTCAAGAAGACGCGATCTGGAACAATCGCTTGATGATGGAAATCCAAGCTGAGGCTGCCGCCGTGGACTGAACAAAGGGTGGTCAGCGGTGAGCGCGGGAGGCGGGGAGAGGCCAAGCCGCCAGGGAGCACGACCAGCAGCGAGGCGCGGAGGCGGCAGCGGGCGGTCCGGCGAGCCTACTCGGATGTCCTCGACCGGAGCAGCACCGTGATGGGAGCGTTCGCTCCGTACGTCTCCACGGCGATGTCGAGCGGCGTCCTGCCGTCGAGCGCGCGGAGCGTCACGTCGGCGCCTGCCCGCACGAGGAGCTCGGCGATGTCGGGGTGCCCCTGCCAGAGCGCGTCGTGCAGCG
Organism: Sorangium sp. So ce134; assembly: GCA_051525975.1. Classification (GTDB taxonomy): domain Bacteria; phylum Myxococcota_A; class Polyangia; order Polyangiales; family Polyangiaceae; genus Sorangium. The sequence continues at coordinate 11,944,303 of CP150314.1, read as the reverse complement.
GGGTGTAGCCGTTCCATGGTCCCTGGACGTGGATGTCCACGCCATGCTCCACCTGCACCTTGGCCGTGTTGAGCTTGCCCATGTACGCTGATTTGAAGATCGGGAACGCCTTGTACAGGTAGTCAGGGATATACGGGTCGGCTCCCGCCTCGAGGAGGAGCTGGCAGATCTCGCCCTGCCCGTCGCGGGCGGCGGCGAGCAGGGGGGTATGGCCGTCATTGCCCGTCTGCTCGACCGGATAGACCTGATTCAGGTCGTCGCCGTTCCGGATGCACTCCTCGACGGCGCTCGCGTTCCCGTCGAGCACCGCCTGGAACAGCCTCATTTCGGCCTTCTTCCGCGCGTCCGCGGCCCTCCGCGCCTCGAACGCGGCGCTCACGGCGTTGATCCGCTCCTTCTCGGTGCCGGGCTGCTTCAGCAGATCGGCGATGAAGTCCTCCGCCGAGTGTCCCCAGTTGTTCTTGATCTGGATGTTCGCCCCGGCCTCGAGCAGCACCGCCACGACCTTCGGGCTCTTGTAGATGACGGCGTCGATGAGCGGGGTATGACCCTGCGACGGGTTCTGCAGGTTGATGAAGGCCCCGCGGCCGATGAGCAGCCGGGCGACCTCCGCGGACCCACCCATGGCGCAGAAGTGCAGCGCGGAGTTGCCCGTCCCGTCGTCGATCACGTTGGGGTCGGCGTGCGCCTTGAGGAGGCTGCGCACCAGGTGCGCGCGCGACAGGCCCGCCGCGATCATCAGCGGCGTGTAGCCGGCGGGGTCCTTGTAGTTGGGGCTCATGCCCTCCGCGAGCGCTCGCTCCACGAACGCCACCGAGTTTGCCCGGATCGCGTCGACGAAGCTCCCCTGATCCACGTGCAGCTTGCTCATAGCGCTGTTCCTCTTTGCCGCCGCCCTCAGCAGCTCGACGGAGTAGCCGCCCGTCTCCAGGTCGGCGATGAACGTGAAATGACCCGTGACCGTGGGGGTGAGCTCCAGGGGCGGGGGATCGCCATGGGTCGTGAGCTGTCCGTACCGCTTCAGGTCCTGCAGCCTCGAGCGGCGCGGGCAGGGATTGCGCCCGGTGAAGTCCGCGCCGTATCCGTCGAGCTCGTAATCCGCGAAGACCCAGAGCCAGCCCCAGCGATTGGCGACGTACTTGTACTGGTATTTCCGACCAGCCTCGAGGTAAACCACCTTCGAGAACGCGCTGTCCCCGACGCGATCCATGTCGTTCCCCGGCGCCGTGGGGTCCCACGCGTTCGCGTCGAAGCTCCCGACGAGCTGCAGGACCTCCAGGACCGGCAGCGCCCGGAGCGCCTCCTCGCCGGTCGCCTCCTCCGGCTCGATGACGAGCTCGTCCGCCTCGATGTCATAGGTGAAGCGGTACGACCCGCCCTTGACCACCTCGAAGAACACGTTCGGCTCGTTCGGCTTGCCGTGCCAGGCCCGCCCCACGAGGCGGCCCGGGGTGTCGGGCACGATCCACGCGCCGAGCGCCATCGTGTCCAGGAACAGCTCGCGGTCGATGGCGAAGTTGACCGCGTAGATCCCGGGATCGATCGACACGACCTTGACGAACTTGCCTGCCTCCGCGGGCTCCATCTCCCGCTCCGGCGCCGTGGGATCGTACGGTTTGTCTTTCCATATCGTGCCCAGGAGCTGGATGGATTTCCGATCGTTGAGCAGCGCCGGGGCCCTCTTTCCTCCTTCGGGCGTGACCGAGAAGGTCCCCTCCTCCGGGAAGAGCCGGAACGTGTAGTCCCCATCCTCGAAGACGCGGATGGCGATGGCCGAGTGCACGCTCCTCCCGCCGCTGCTCGCGAACCCGGTCCCGCCGGCGGTGCGGCCCCGCCCGTCGTTCACGGCGGCGAAGCCCCAGTCCTCGTTGTGGTTGGCCGAGAACAGGAGCTGGTAGACCCCGTCCTTGCGCGTGCTGATGCCGCCGTCGGCGCGCAAGGAGAGGGTGATCCTCCAGCCCTTGCCATCCCGGGTCATATCGTGGCTCGGCCGCGTCTCGTCGAACTTCTGGAACAACTCCTCGCTGTCCCAGACGAAGCCGTTGATCTGCACCGAGTGTATCTCGGTGAGCCAGATCGGCTTCGGGGAGACGTCGAAGGTGCCCGCGCTCGGGTCGAAGGAGATCCGGTAGACCCCGTCCTGCTCCACGCGGATCATCACGTTCTGCGCCTGATCCGCCGCGTCTCCGTGGACGAGCGACGGTTTCCCATTCGCGTCGCGGCGCGCGTGATCGGCCTTGTAGGTCTTGCGCAGGTCGTGGTCCAGCACGAAGCGGAACGCGTACACGCCGTCGCCGTGCCGTCCCCCGTCGCGGCTCAGGAAGAACTCCCGATGAAATCGACCCTCGCTGACCGTCATGTCGTTGTCGGGCAAGAACGGATTCCAGCGGCCGCGGCGGGCATGCACCGTCCCCAGGAGCTGCGCGCTCGACGGAGCGCCGTGGGCCAGGACGGGCACGGCCGCCCCGCGGGTGATCTTCCCGGCCAGGAGCGGAAGGGGCACGTATCCGGTCGTCATGTCAGGGTCCCAAGTGAGAGGGGGAAGGTGGCGCCGCGGATCGGCGGATCAGCGGATCAGCTTGTCGAGCTCGGCGGGATCGAGCCCCACGTCGCGGTAGTGCTTTCGCGCGAGGGCGAGGAGCGTGAATCCGTCGTCGTATCCAGCGAAGGACCCGTCCTCGTTCGCGTAGACGAGGCCGCCGGAGAGCGCGAAGAAGGCCATCATCGGCTCCGTCGCCTCCTTGGGCACGACCAGCGTATGGAGCTCGCCCGGCGGCTCGAAGATGTACGTCCCGGCGTGCGCGATCCAGCTATCCTTGTGCTCCTCGTAGTACCATGTCCCCTGGATGGTCCAGCCATGCACCGTGGAGATGTGGTAGTGGGCGGGCAGCTTGGTGCCGGGTGAGAGCCGGAGCACGTTCGAGAAGCCGCCTGTGCTCACGTTGAAATGACAAGCCTGGAACCAGCCCTGGCTGTAAGGCACCCAATAGCGCTCGTCATCGAAGCGCGTGCGCGCGGCGTACTCGTTGCGCAGGCGCTTCTCCGGCGACAGCCCATCCGTCATGAATGAGAAGTTGGTGATCGTCATTGCTGTTCTGCGATGTTTAGCTCCCACCCCCGACGACGGCAACCCGCGGAGCGACGCTCGTCCGCAACAACACCGGAGAGCGCCATCATGCTCAGAACATGACGTGGCGCGCCCTGCCGATGAGGCTGGGCCAGATGGGCGCCTTGACAGCGGAGCGGGCGGGCTCCATGAAATGGCCCGTATTTCATGTCGATCCGACCGGGATCGACGGCGGGGGGCACGGAGATGAGTCTGCTCACGATCACGACGACCCTGATGGGCACGGTGCGCGCCATTGACCCGGACGCTGCTCGATTCGACATCGAATGTCGGAGCGGGGACAAGTTCACCGTCATGGTCGATCGAGAGACGGCGTTCGGCGTGATGCGGAACCTGGACGACCTGGATCTCGACCGGACGCTCGACCCGGCGAGCGCGGCGGGCCCGAGGGACACCCCCTCCTGGAAGCTGAAGAAGTACGTCTGGGAAGGCATGCTCGTGGTCGTCGAGGGCGTCTATTACGAGGGCAAGACGTTCGCCGCCAAGGCCGTCCACATCGTCTATCTCTCGGCGCCGACGGCCACCCGGCAGGTCGACGTCGCGACGGCCGTTCACAGCAGGGACGCGCACCGCGATGATCGGAGGCCGCTGTTCGAGCACCCGCTCTGGTGGACGTGGCAGGCGGGCGTCCTCGCGGATCAGTGGCTCGACTCGCTGTTCGGCGACAAGCGCGGGTACGCCATCGAAGACTTCATCGCCGGATACCGCACCAAGCTGAACATCATCGGCCTGGCCACGGACGACGACGTGCAGGAGTGCGCGGTCCTCTCCCGGCTGATCTACGGCCTCGCGTCGGCCTACATGATCACGGGCCAGGAGCGCTATCTCCTCGCGGCGCGCGCCGGGGTGTCGTTCCAGCGCGCGTCGTTCCGCATCCCGAGCACCGACGGCGACAAGTGCATGTGGACGCACGCCCGCCGGCGGCGGCGCTACGGCGCGGAGCTCATCGTCCCCTCGCTGTACGGGGAGGACGAGGGGTCGATGCCGATCTACGAGCAGATCTACGCGCTCTCGGGGCTCGCCATGTACTACCGCGTCACCCAGGACCCCGAGGTCCTCGGCGATATCGGCCGGACGATGCGCATGTTCGACGATCACTACCTCGACCGCGCGGAGGGCGGCTATTACTCCCACATCGACCACTTGACGTTGCGGCCCGATCGCAACCGCCGCGAGGACAACGACCTCAAGAAGAACTGGAACTCGATCGGGGATCACATCCCTGCCTACCTCGTGAACCTGATCCTCGCGCTCGATCCGCTCCCCGACCAGGGCCGGGAGGACATGCGCCAGCTCCTCGAGCAGAGCCAGAGGATGCTGCACGATCTGACCGTCCTCATCCTCGACAAGTTCCCCGATCCCGATCCGGCGATCCCGTATGTCAACGAGCGATTCAACCGCGACTGGAGCCCGGATCACCACCACGGCTGGCAGCAGAACCGCGCCGTCATCGGGCACAACTTCAAGATCGCCTGGAACCTGACGCGCGTGGCGAACTACTACCGGTCCGTCGCGGAGCGGGCGCGGCTAGCGGGGGCGCCCGACGAGCGACGCGCGCCGGGCGAGGCCCTGGCGGCGCGCTGCCTCGGGATGGCCGAGCGGCTCGGCCGCTCGATGACGGAGCGCGGGCTGGACCAGCTCCGGGGGGGTTGCTTCGACGCCGTGGAGCGCGAGCCGGCGCCGGGGATGCGCGTGGAGTTCACCTGGGGCGCCACCAAGGATTTCTGGCAGCAAGAGCAGGCGATCCTGGCCCACCTCATCCTCTACGGCGCGACCCAGGACCCGTACTACCACCAGGCCGCCCGGGAGACGCAGGCGTTCTGGAACCTGTTTTTCCTCGACCGGGAACACCGCGGGATCTACTTCCGGGTGAGCGAGAACGGGCTGCCGATCACCCACGGCGAGTACGGGCTCCGCGGCGGTCACTCCGACGCCTCCGGCTATCACACCTTCGAGCTGAGCTACCTGGCGCACGTCTATACCCGCAGCCACGTGGGGGAGAGCGAGACGGAGCGCACGCTGTGCCTCTGCTTCAAGCCCGATCCGCGCGCTGGCCTCGGCGCGATCAACGTGGCGCCCGACTTCTTGCCGCCGGGCCAGCTCGAGGTCTCGAAGGTCTTCATCGACGATGTCGAGCGCAAGGTCGAGGACCGGGGCTCGTTCCAGATCGCGAATCCCGGTCGAGCGGCGGTGGCCCAGCTACGCAGGGCCAGGTAGAGAGGAGCGCGCATGGGCGGGATTCCGGTTCATTTCGTCTACCTGACCAGCATCGCCGCCGAGATCTTCCGGCAACCGAGGCTCTGGAGGAGCTGGGATCCCTCCGCGATGGTGCCGATGCGGGTCTCCCGTGGCGAGGACGGCTGTCCTGTCTTCGAGGCGACGGTGGAGATCGATGACTCCCTGGTCGGCGCCGAGCTCCAGTGGGGGGTCATCCTGGATGCGCCGTGGCGAACCGACCTGTGGGGGATCGCGACCGAGGCGGGCGACCAGGGCTCCGTCGATCGGCGCCGCTCGTTCACGCTGGAGAAGCCGAGCGGCGGCGCGCCCCAGGAGGAGCGGTATTACCTCACCCACTGCCGCCGGCTCGGAGCGCAGAAGCGGTTCTACGGCGGGGTGGCGCCGGGGATCCAGTTCTCCGTCTGGGCGCCGAACGCCCGCCGCGTCGAGCTCGTCTTCGGCAAGTTCGGGCGCCACCGCGACGAGCAGAGCGGGTACATCGCCGACGACGGGTCGGGCATCGACGGAGCCCCGGTCCCGATGACCAGGGACCGCGACGGGATCTGGCGCACCGACCCGGCCGCCCCCGAGCTCGCGGACTTCTCCCGGCTCGACCACCGGCTCTACATGTTCCGGATCACCAAGGACGACGGGCAGGTCGCTTACCGCACCGATCTCTATTCGCGTTGCCAGGTCGGGAAAGGCCGGGTGAACCCCGACGGCCAGCCCTTCCCGGGGCGCTACACCGAGCTCGACGGCTCGGTCAGCTGCTCGGTGGTCATCGATCCCGAGACGGTGACGAGCTCGTTCAGCGAGCCGGCCTGGCCGGAGACGAGCTTCATGCCCGCGGAGGATTTCTGGCGCGACGAGTTCGATCGCAGCCGGCCGCTCCCGACGCGGGTGGAGGATCTGGTCCTCTACGAGCTCCACGTCGGCTCTCTCGGCTATGCGTCGGGCCGGCCTGGCGACTTCGCCGACACGCTGGCGTTCCTCGATCACCTCGTCGAGCTCGGGGTGAACGCGATCGAGCTGCTCCCGGTGGCGCAGTTCGAGGGGGACGAGGGGTGGGGGTACGGCACGTCCCACTACCTCGCGATGGAGTTCTCCGCGGGCGGGCGCGACCAGCTCAAGTACCTGGTGAAGGCGTGCCACCAGCGCGGCATCGCGGTGATCCTGGACGTGGTCTACAACCACTACAAGCAGGCCCGCGCGGATCGCGCCCAGTGGATGTACGACTCGAACGCCCACGACCGGAACATCTATTACTGGTACGAGGGCTCCCCCGGCGACTACCCAGATCCGCTGGGCGGCTATGTCGACAACCAGTCGACGGGCTTCGCACCGCGTTACCACGACGAGATGGTCCGGAAGCTGTTCATCAGCAGCGCCGTGAGCCTGATCGTCGAGTTCCACATCGACGGGCTGCGCGTGGATCAGACGACCTCGATGCACCTGTACAACCAGCTGCACGCGGACGGGCGGCCCGTCGAGCGCGCGAACCGGCATGGGCAGACGCTGCTCCGGGAGCTCGCGCGCACGCTCCGCATGGTGAACCCGAACGTCATGCTCATCGCCGAGGATCACTCGGAGTGGTACCAGGTGACCGAGGACGTCGAGCGGGGCGGGCTCGGGTTCGACGCGGCGTGGTACGCGCAGTACTACCACCACCTGGTGGGCGACTCGGATAGCCGCGACCAGCGCGACGCGCGGCTGCTCAAGGAGGCGGGGTTCGGCGACGACCGGGCGCTGCCGATGGATTACTTCGCGGGCGCCCTCGGCCGCTCCGGGCACAAGAAGGTCGTCTATCACGAGTCGCACGACGAGGCGGGCAACGCCGGCGGCTCGCACCGGACCATCGTGACGGCCGTGAACGGGGCGCCGCTCGTCGGGCAGACACGCCGGTTCGCCGAGGCCAGGTGCCGCTTCGCGTTCGGGGTGACGATGCTCTCGGCGGGGACACCGATGTTCCTGATGGGGGAGGAGGTCGGCGCGACCCAGGACCTGATCTACAACCGGGTAGCCGAGGGGAAGGTCGACTTCGCGGGGGAGCGCGCGGGCGCCGGCGCGAAGCTGTTCGCTTATTACCGGGACTTGATCAAGCTGCGTCTGGCGCAGGAGGCGCTCCGGTCCCGGGAGATCGAGATCCTCTCCACGGATCGCGCGCGGCGGCTCGTGTGCTTTCTCCGCTCGTACGGCCCCGACGCGCTCCTCGTCGTCGCGACGCTCTCGAACCGGCCGCTCCACGATGTCGTCCTGGACCACCCGCGGCTCGGGGACGCCGACTGGAAGGAGATCTTCAACAGCGACTCGGAGATCTATGGCGGGGACAACGTCGGCAATCACGGGTTGGCGCTGCGGTCCGACGGGGGGCGGATGCGGCTCACGGCCCCCGCGAACGGCGTCGTCGTGTTCGTCCGGACGTCAGCCCCGCCCTGAGCGGGAAACCCTCTCGGGATCTCTCGCCGGTCCCAGCCCTCGGTCCAGGGGAGCACACGACATCATCTCTGCTCCCGGCGTGGAGAGCGGCGCTCGGCGCCGGACACGTGCTTGAGGGAGATCGCCGGCGACAGCGCGCTCAGTGGCGCGTCCTGAGCAGATCGCGCTCGGTGGGCACGCTTCGCCCGCCCGTCGCGCGGTCGCCGCGAGGGATACGCCCGCTCCGCGGCGCCGGGCGGGGGTCGACCGGGCGCGCGGCCTTCGAGGACAGGGGGCGCGGCGCGGCCGCGGGGAGGGAGGTCTGCTCGGGCGCGGGGACGGCGGCCCCCACCGCCGCGGCGTCGCCCGATCTCGCCGCCGGGCGCGGGCTCGCCTGGGCTGCGATGCGCGCTTGCGCGGCGCGGACGATGGGCTCGGCGCGCGCCTCGACGCTCGACGCCCGCAGCGCGGCGGGGACCTGGGCCTGCGCCCACAGCGCGCCGGTCGACAGCACGACGCCGAGCGCCACGACGAGGCCGGCCGCGAGGCCCAGCTTGCGCCGGCGCGCGGGCTCGGGGCGCGCCGGCGCGCCCGACGGGCCGATCGCGGCCTTGTAGGCGGCGACCATGGCCTCGATCGAGGGGAACCGCTCCGCCGGATTCAGGGCGAAAGCGCGCACGAACCAGGCCGAGAGCGCTGGCGGCCCCTCCGGGTACATCGCCGCCCGCGGCGGCTGCGCTCTGGCCAGGATCGAGGCGAGCACGTCGCTCATGGTGCGGCCCGGGAAGGGCAGCTGGCCCGTGAGCGCCTCGTACGAGACGACCGCGAGCGCCCACATGTCCGAGTGCGAGCTCGTGTCCCCGTCGCATGCGTGCTCCGGGCTCAGGTACGCCGGCGTGCCCAGCACCACGCCGTCGGCGGTTCGACGAGGGAAATCGGCGGGCAGCTCCTGTCGGATCCACTTGGCGATGCCGAAGTCCGCGACCTTGGCGCGCACCTCGCCGTTGCGCTCCTCCTCGAGCAGCACGTTCGTCGGCTTGACGTCGCGGTGCACGATGCCGAGGCCGTGCGCCACCGAGAGGGCCTCTCCGATCTGGCCGAGGAGCGGGGCGAGCTCCGCCGGGGACATCCGCCCCCGCTCCTGCATGAGCTGCCGCAGGGACCGGCCTCGAACGTAGCCCATGACGAGGTACGGACCCGCGGCGGGATCGTTGCCGACGTCGCGCACGGCGACGACGTGGTCCGTCTTCTGCGCCAGCTGCGCCGCGACCTGGGCCTCGAACCGGAAGCGCTCCAGCGCGGTGCCGGCCTGGCTCGCGCCCTGGACCGTGAGGAGCTTGAGCGCGACGTCGATCCGCAGGGCCCTGTCGTGCGCGAGCCACACCTCGCCCATGGCGCCGCGTCCGACCAGGCGCAGGAGCTTGTATCGCCCGGCGACGAGCTGGTTGCGCCGCGGGTCGTGCGCTACGTCGCCCCGGCCGCCTCCCGAAGAAGCGGGACCGGCGTCGCCGGAGCGGCCCGAGCGCGCCGCGACGGCACGCGTGCTGTCCACCATCGGGAGGTTGGCGTCAGATCGTCCACCGGAAGCCGATGCTTGCCACACGAGCGGTACCCTCCGTGCCGTCGCCGTGCCCAGGCCCATTGCCGCGCTGATGCGGCAACGCTCCTGGACATTGAGACCGGGGCATGTCTCCCACCGTACCACCGGGAGGGCGAAACCGAAATCAGGAACGATGGGGGCGCCTCGCTCGGGAGTCTCCGGATCTGCCATGAGGTGCGCAAGGGTGGCGGATGGGCGCCATGGCGGCGCCGTCGCCCAGGTCAGAACGTGACCTTGCTTGCGTCCGCCGACCTGTTCGCCCGGCTGTGGCGGACGACCTCGACGTCATTTCCGCCGGGAACGAGCTCATCGGCAGCCGCGCGGCGCGGCGCGTACACGGAGGTCCTGGTCGAGCCATCGAGCCTGCGGCGATGGAGGTCGTCGACGTCATGGCGCCTTGGCAAGGGTCGAGCGTCGTCGATAGGCTCCAGAGTTCAACGGAGAAAGAACAAGCGTGAAGACGACCCGATCGAAAGACGGCACGACGCTGGCGTATGATGTCCATGGCAGCGGACCCCCGCTCGTGTACATCACCGGAGCCAGCTGCTTTCGCTCATTCAAGCCCGTCCTGCAAGACGTCAAGGAGTTCGCCAAGGAGTTTACCGTCTACAACTACGACCGTCGAGGGCGCGGCGACAGCGGCGACACGCCGCCGTACTCGCTGGAGCGCGAGGTCGAAGACATCGAGTCCTTGATCTACGCGGCCGGCGGGAAGGCCAACCTGTATGGCCACTCCTCCGGCGCCGTGCTGGCCCTCGAGGCTGCCCTGCGCCTGGGCGACAAGGTGAATCGAGTGGCGATGTACGACCCTGCCTACGTGCACGACGAAGCGGAGAAGGTCGCGTACGGTCAACTGGGCCAGAAAGTGCAGAAGCTGCTCGGCGGCGGCAAGAACAAAGAAGCGATGATCACGTTCTTGAAGGGCATCGGCATGCCAGGCGTATTCGTCTGGCTCCTGCCCCTGTTCCCCGGCTGGAAGACGATGGTCGCGCTCGCGCCGACCCTCGCGTACGACATCGCCTTGACCAAGGACCTCCCGCCGGTCGAGCGGGCCGCTCGAGTCGCCGTGCCAGCGCAGATCATCGTGGGCGAAAAGAGCCCGGCCGGCATGCGCGATGTCGCAGACCAGCTGACGAGGGCGATCCCAGGAGCGAGGTTCGAGCTGCTCGCAGGTCAAGACCACATGGTCAGCGCGCGGGCTTTGCTGCCGGTGCTCTCGCGTTTCCTGAAGCAGTGATCGGGCGAGGGCCACGCTCGATGCGGCGGGGGGACCGCCGTCGCCGGGCTGGACCCGCGCACCGGAGGCGCGAGATCAAGGCGAAAACTTCGCCAGGAAGACGTCCTCCGCGCCCGCCGGCCAGAGGGCGCCGCCGCCGAGATCGATCGCCCCGGAGAACTCCCCGGCGCAGATCGCGTTCCCTGCGCCGTCGACCGCCAGCCCGCTCGGGTGCTGATTCAAGGTGTCGCCGAACCGCCTGCTCCAGAGGTGAGCGCCGCCAGGATCGAGCTTCGCCAGGAAGACGTCGTAGGGCGTCATGTCGCGAAGAGACGGCGTGCTGATCAGGGGGCCGCCGCCGAGGTCGAGGCTGCCGCCGAAATTGCCCATGAGCAGGATGTTGCCCGCGGCGTCGATCGCTGGCTTGACCATCTTCGACACGCTGCCCGTGGAGTCGAATCGCTTGCTCCAGAGGTGATTGCCTGCCCCGTCGAGCTTCGCTGCGAAGACCGAGCCCTCGCCGGGGACCGTGCCTCCACCGAAGTCGATGGCGCCCGACAGGTGACCCGCGAGGAGCAGGTCGCCGGATCCGTCCGTCGTCACGGCCCCCCACTGCCAATCGGGGCCGCCAAACCGCTTGCTCCAGAGGTGCCCGCCGGCGGGATCGAACTTCGCGGCGAAGATCGCGTTGACGCCCGTGGCGACCTGAGGGACGCCGCCGAGGTCGATCGTCGCGGTGAACCAGCCGGCGACAGCGACGTTCCCGGAGCCGTCGACGGCGACGCTGGTGGGGACCTCCATGCCGACCCTCGACGTTGCCTCGTGGAAGCCTCGGCTGAAGACGTGATTGCCGGCCGCGTCGAGCCGGACGAGATAGCCGTTGCCTTCGTCGTCGTTTCCGGGCGCCACGGCCAGCGGACCCCCTCCGAAATCGATGGCGCGCGTGTGCGTCCCGACGAGGACGACGTCGCCCGAGGGGCTGACGACGACGTCCTCCACGAATGTCTGTCCGGATCCGCTGAACGCCTTGCTCCACACGTGCGTCCCGGCGCTGTCGAGCTTCAGGACGAAGATGGAAGCGCCGCCGGTCGACGTCAGGGGCCCTCCGCCGAGGTCGATGGTGCCGCCGAACGTGCCAGCGGCCACGACACCGCCCGACGCGCTCGCCGCGACCTTCCAGTGCACCGCGGTCGCGAGGCTACGTTGCCAGAGAGCGTCGCCGTCCGGGCCGAATTGGGCCACGATAGCGGGGCTGTTGCCCGGGCCGAGCACGATCTCCGCGTTGAACGCGAAGAGGCCGAGGACGATGTTGCCCGACGGGTCGGCCGCGGCGGAGCGCGCAGAGACGCGCAGGCCATCATCGCCGAAGCGCTTGCCCCAGACCGAGGTGGACGCTGCATCGAGCCTCAACGTGAACGCGTCGACATTGGCGCTGGTGAGCACCTCCGTCCCGACGACCAGCTCGCCCGAGAACTCGCCGGCGACGAGCGCGGCGCCGGCGACGTCCCGCGCCACGGACACCGCGCGCGCGGCGCCGGCGCCCCCGACGCGCCGGCTCCAGTTGGGGTTGCCCAGCGCGTCGAGCCGGGCGGCGAAGACATCGGTCGAGCCCGCGCTCACGAGGGTCCGGTCGCCGAACACCAAGGTGCCCTCGAACGATCCGGTGATGATCGAGGTGCCGCCGCCGTCGACGGTGATCGCCTCCACCTGCTGATCGCTCGCGTCGCCGAACCGCCTGCTCCAGACGTGACCGCCCGCAGCGTCGAGCTGCGCCGCGAAGATGTCCTTTCCGCCGGCGCTCGAGAGGGGCCCACCCCCGAGGTCGATCGCCTCCTCGAAATCGCCGGCCACGACGATGGCGCCCCCCGCGCCGCCGGCGCCGATCGCCTTGCCGCGCTCCTCGCCCGTTCCGCCGAAGCGCTGGCTCCACAGGTGAGCTCCGGCCGCGCTCAGCTTGGCGACGAAGACGTCGCTGCCGCCTGCGCTCGCGCGCGGGCCGCCGCCGAAATCGGCGCTCCCCCGGAGCTCTCCGGTCAGCAGCACGTTGCCTGCGGCGTCCACGGCCACGGCGCCGGCTCGCTGATCCTCCGCGTCGCCGAAGCGCTGGGTCCAGAGGACGTTCCCGGCGCCATCGAGCTTCGTCACGAAGACGTCGGAGCCGCCCGCGCTCGCCAGGGCGGCGCCCTCGACGTCGAGGGGGCCGTCGAAGTCGCCGGCGACGCTCACGCCCAGGTTGCTGTCCACGGCGACGCTCACGGCGCGCTGATCGCCGGCGCCGCCGAGGCGCTTGCTCCACACGTGGGCCCCTGACGCGTTGAGCTTGGCCACGAAGACGTCCGTTCCCCCCGAGCTCGTCAGCACGGCGCCGGGGCTCGCGAAATCCAGCGTGCCGTCGAACGTGCCCACGATCAGCACGTTGCCGGAGGCGTCGGCCGCCACGGCGGTCGCGCGCTGATCGCCGGCGCCGCCGAAGCGCTTGCTCCAGATGTGCGCCCCCGAGCTCTCGAGCCTTGACACGAAGATATCGTCGCCTCCGGCGCTCGCGAGCCAGTTGCCTCCGAAGCCGACGCTCGCCGCGAAATAGCCGGCCACGACCACCTTCCCGGCCGCGTCGATGGCGACGCCGGTCGCGCGCTGCGGGAGATCGGCGCCGAAGCTCTTGCTCCAGAGGTGCTCCCCGTCGCCGCAGGGGTCGTTCACGCCATCGCAGTCCTCATCCGCCTCCGTGTGGCAGTCATCCGAGGTCGGGAGCACTTCACCGCTGCAGGGCCCGTAGCCGGTCCCATGGGCGTCGCAGATCTTCGTACCTGCCTTGCAGGTCCCGACGCCGGCGGTTCCGGGGGGGCCCGTGTAGCACGACGCAGCGTCGCCGGGGACGCACACGCAGCCGGGGCCCTCCTCGTTCGCCTGACCGTCGCAGTCTTCGTCCGCCGGATCGGTGCAGGTCTCGGGCGCTGGAACGACCTCATCGACGCAGGCGCCGAGCTCCGAGCCGTCGGCGCTGCAAGTCGCGACGCCCCGCCGGCAGATCCCGACATCGGCGGTGATCGGCGGCCCGGTGTAGCACGGGACTTGAGCCCCAGGCTCGCACACGGAGCCTGTCCCTCCACCACCTCCGCCGTCGCCCGCGCCCGCGCTTCCGCCGTCGCCCGCGCCCCCGCTTCCGCCGTCGCCTGTGCCCCCGCTTCCGCCGTCGCCTGCGCCCCCGCTTCCGCCGTCGCCTGCGCCCCCGCTTCCGCCGTCGCCCGCGCCCCCGCTTCCGCCGTCGCCCGCGCCTCCGCCCCCGCCCCCGCCGAGACCGCCGCTGGATCCCGTTGTGGCGCCTTCGGCGCCGTGACCGCCGCCGCCCTCGCCGTTGTCACAGGCGGCGGACAGGGAACTCACCAGCCAGAGCAACGCGATCCAGGCCGTTGGACGATATGTGAGCATCCATATACCTCCCCGAGCCGGCGGCCTCCTGGGGCCGACGCTCGAACGCTTGCCGCTTGGATGCGGCCCGCCGCGACCCCGTTCACGGAGCCACGCAGGGCCCATCCTAGCCGAGGACCTCAGACGATTTCCTCCGGAGGATCCAACCATCGCGGTCGACGCGGCGCCTCGGAGGGCCGTCGTCTCCTCTCCGGGGCGCTCGAAGGGGGAGAAAGGCTGCAGAGGCCGCCCGTCTCCCCAGCCCTACCCGACCGACGGCGGTGGCGATCTCCTCAGCAGCCGGGGTCGGATTCGGCCCAGACACCGCCAGTGCAGGTTAGATCGCTGACGCACGCGCCGCCCTCCTCGTAGAGGCACCCAGCCCCTTCGTCCGAGCACGAGTCGCCAGCCGTCAAGCCTTCCGGCGGGCACTTCTTCGTGGCCGAGCAGGTGCGAATGGTGGCCCAAGAGCCGTCCTTACAGTAGCTATCGAAGTCGCATCCTGCGTCGTGGAAGCTGCATTCCTCACCCGCGCTGCACAACCCCGTGGGCGGTCCTTGCAGGAGTCCACATTCAGGCGCGCCGCCCCCGGCGGCGGCCGATTCACTACTACCGGCGGCCGCTTCATCACCGCCGGCAGCCGCTTCGCCACTATCGTCGACTTCGTCGCCGCATCCAACGAGCACATGAGCCATCAAGATCGCTGTTGCAAGTCGAATCATCATCGCCTCCGATCCACGAGTCGATACAAGTAGTGTGCCATTCTTGAACGAACAAAAAGGAGCGTTTCTAAGGCCGATCCTACCGCGAATGTGCCGCAGTGTGCCCGCGCCTATGTGTGCCACTGGACCGTGGTGTCACTGGATGGCATCGTGGGGAACGAAGTTGCGGCGGCGAACCGTCGCGATCCGTCGCTTTCGCCGCCATTCTGGGGCACAGACCGCCGAGCGCGTCCCCTGGGACGGCATGGACCCAACCGCCGCCGCCCGGGCTTGGCGTCAACCCGTTACTGATGCATCCAAGAGGCCGCCCTCACCCCCACGGCCTGCGGGTGACTTGACAAGCAGCCCCATCGCGTGAAACGTATTCGCCCCATCCAAGAAGGAAATTGCATGTCCTGGCCAGAACCCGTCACCTTGCGCGGGCGCCATGCTGCGCTCGAGCCGCTGACTCACGCCTACCATGATGATCTCGTCGATGCCGTGCGCGACGGTGAGCTGTGGGATCTCTGGTACACCTACATCCCGCGCCCTGAAGGCATGCGCGACGAGATCGAGCGCCGGTTGTCCCTTCAGCGCTCAGGTTCGATGCTTCCATTCGCTGTGATCGACGCGCGAAGCGGACGCGCGGTGGGCATGACCACGTACATGGACATCGACGAGGCCAATCGACGCGTGGAGATCGGCTCGACGTGGTACCGCAAGAGCGTACAGCGCACCGCCCTCAACACCGAATGCAAGCTGCTGCTGCTGCAACACGCGTTCGAGACGCTGGAGTGCATCGCGGTGGAGTTCCGAACGCATTTCTTCAACCACCAGAGCCGGCGCGCCATCGAGCGCCTGGGCGCGAAGCTCGACGGCATCTTGCGCAACCATCGTCGCGCATCTGACGGCACGCTGCGCGACACGTGCGTATACAGCATCATCGCTCCGGAATGGCCTACGGTGCGCAGTCACCTCAATCATCAGCTTTCGAGGCCTCGCGAGCCGACGCCCGTACGTTGAGATCTCGGCATCGTGGAGTCCAAGCCGCGCGAGGATCTCCCTCGCCGCGCCAGCAGCTCGCCCCAGCAGCTAGCGCCCGCTCTTCGTCTCTCCCAGGCACAGCTCCCAGGTCTCGCCGACGAGCTCGGCCCCGAAGCTCGTGTGTGGCTCGGACTTGACCAGCCGAAAACCGGCGCCCTCGTACATGCGGCGCGCGGCGGTGAGGAGGCTCTGCGTCCACAGGGTCACCGTGCGGTAGCCCGCGCGACGCGCGAACTCGACGCATTCGGCCACCAGCTTCCGCCCGATCCCCGATCCCCGCTCGCTCGGCTCGACGAGCAGCAGGCGCAGCTTCGCGACCGCGCGCGAGTGGCGCACCAGCATGACGCACCCGACCGGAGCGCCGTTGCGCTCGGCGATCCAGCAGCGCTCGCCGCTCGGATCGAAGCTGCGCAGGAAGCCCGCGCAGATCTCCGCGACCAGCGCCTCGAAATCGTGGTTCCACCCGTACTCGCGCGCGTACAGCGCTCCGTGCCGCTGGATGATCCAGCCCATGTCGCCCGGGCCGTGCTCACGAAGCGTGACCTCGGCGGCCGCGGGCCGGGCGTGCCCGAGCAACGCCTGCACGCTCCGCAGGTGCTCCTGGAGCTCTCGCTGCTGCTCCGACGACAGGGGCCCGAGGAGCTCGCGGATCTGATGGCGCGCCCGACCTTCGAATGAGCCGAACACCTTGGCGCCCTTCGCCGTGAGCCACAGGTGCGACTTGCGCGCGTCGGCCTGCGAGCGCTCGCGCTCGATCCAGCCGCGCTGCTGAAAAGCGGCGAGGATGCGGCTGAGGTAGCCGGCGTCGAGCCCGAGATCGCGCACCAGATCGCTGGCGAGCGGGCCCTCGCGGTTCGCGATCTCGTACAGGACCCGCACCTCGGTGAGCGTGTACTTGCTGTCGAGCAGACCTCCGCCCAGCACGCCGATCTTCTGCGTGTAGAAACGGTTGAACGCTCGCACCGCATCGATGCGCTCGTCGACAGCACGCAGCTCGCCCATGCCACCCTCCTCCGTGTGGAGGGAGCATCTCAAAGATGCTTGACTGAGTCAAGTACCTCGTCCCCGAGGTCGGGTTCCCCACCGCCCGGCCGCGACCGCGCCGGAGCGCGCGCGGATCACCGCGGCCCCCCGCCGCGCCGCCTCAGTCGTAATACTCGTTCCCGAGGTGCGTGATCAGCTCTTCCCCCATCATCCAGCGCAGCGTGTTCTTGAGCTTCATCGACTGGATGAACAGGTCGTGCTCCGGGTAGAGCTCCGGCGCCGTCATCGGGCTCTTGAAGTAGAAGCTCAGCCACTCCTGCGTCCCGCTGAACCCCGCCCTCGCCGCGAGGTCCAGGAACAGCGCCAGATCGAGCACGATCGGCGCCGCCAGGATCGAGTCGCGGCAGAGGAAGTTCACCTTCATCTGCATCGGGTAGCCGAGCCACCCGAACAGATCGATGTTGTCCCACCCCTCCTTCGCGTCCCCGCGCGGCGGATAATGCTCGATCCGCACCTTGTGGTAGAGCTTCGAATACAGCTCCCCGTAGAGCTCCGGCTGGAGGATCTGCTCGAGCACGCTGAGCTTCGAGGCCTCCTTCGTCTTGAACGAGTCCGGATCGTCCAGCACCACGCCGTCGCGGTTGCCGAGGATGTTCGTCGAGAACCACCCCGAGATCCCGAGCATCCGCGCCTTGAGCGCCGGCGCGATCACGGTCTTCATCAGGGTCTGCCCCGTCTTGAAGTCCTTGCCCGCGATCGGCACGCCGTGGCTGCGCGCGAGCTCCCACGCCGCAGGGAAATCGACGGTGAGGTTCGGCGCCCCGTTGGCGAACGGGACCCCCTCCTTGATGCACGCCCAGGCGTACATCTGCGAGTTCGAGATGGCCGGGTGGTTCGACAGGAGCCCCGCCTCGAACGCGGCCGCCGACCGGTGCACCTCCGACGGCGCGATGAAGATCTCCGTCGATCCGCACCACACCGCCACCGCCCGGCTCGCCCCGCGCGAGCGCACGAAGCCGCGGATGTCGTCCCGCAGCTGCTCCACCATGTCGGCCTTGCTGCGGCCGGCCTTCACGTGCGGGCCGTGCAGCCGGCGCACGTAGTCCGGGTAGAACACCGCCTTCATCGGCGTGACCCCCGCGAGCTCCTCCCGGACCGCGTCGAGGTGCGCCGCCTCGAGCACCTTCGCCTCCAGCGCCGCCTCGTACGCATTGTCGGGGAAGATGTCCCAGCCGCCGAACTCGAGATCTTCGAGCGACGCCAGCGGGACGAAGTCCCTGATCCTCGGAGAGCGGCTCTCCGTCCGCTTCCCCAGCCGGATCGTCCCGAGCTGCGTCAAGGCCCCCACCGGCGCGGCGACGCCCCGCCGCGCGAGCATCACGCCCGCGATCGTCGTCGTCGACACGGCCCCGAGCCCCGGGAGGAGCACGGCCAGCTTCCCCTGCGGCTTCGCCAACTTCTGCGGCTGCTTCATCCGATCCTCCTCCTCGCTCGATCCCATCCAGCCGCCCTCGGCTCGCCCCGACGAGAGCTCGGCCCGCACGACGCAGCTCAGCCGTTCGCCGCCTGAGGCAGCGGCGCGTCGCCCTCCGGCGCCGAGAGCGCAGGCGCGTGGCGGCCCAGCCCGAGCGCGCTCCGGAAACCCTCGATCGTCCGGCGCAACCCCACGCGCAACGGCACCTTCGGCTCGAACCCGAGCGCCCGCTTCGCGTGATCGATGACCGGCTGTCGCTGCCGCGGATCGTCCTGCGGCAGCGGGCGGAACGCGATCCGGCTCCGGCTCCCGGTCAGGTGGATCACCTCCTCGGCGAGCTCCAGCACCGTGAACTCCTCCGGATTGCCCAGGTTCACCGGGCCCGTCTCGGTGGGGTGCTCCATCAGCCGCACGATCCCCTCGACGAGATCGTCCACGTAGCAGAAGCTCCGGGTCTGCGCGCCGGCGCCGTACACCGTCAGATCCTCGCCCCGGAGCGCCTGGACGATGAAATTCGACACCACGCGCCCGTCGTCGAGCGCCATCCGCGGACCGTAGGTGTTGAAGATCCGCGCCATCCGGACCGCGACGCCGTGGCGACGGTGGAAGTCCATCACCAGCGACTCGGCGCAGCGCTTCCCCTCGTCGTAACAGGAGCGGATCCCGATCGGGTTCACCGAGCCCCGGTAGCTCTCCGGCTGCGGGTGGACGTCGGGATCGCCGTAGACCTCGCTCGTCGACGCCTGGAAGACCCGCGCCCCGCAGCCCTCGGCGAGCTTCAGCGCGTGGAACGTGCCGACCACGTTGACCAGCGTGGTCCGCACCGGATCGCGCTGGTAATGCGGCGGGCTCGCCGGCGAGGCGAGGTTGTAGATGCGGTCGACCTTGACATCGTACGGCTGGGTGACGTCGTGCTCCACCAGCCGGAAGCGGCGATGGTGCAGGAGGTGGGCGACGTTGCCCCGGGAGCCGGTGGAGAGATCGTCGAGCGCGACGACCTCGTGGCCGTCGCGGATCAGCCGATCACACAGGTGGGAGCCGACGAAGCCGGCGCCTCCGGTCACCAGGATGCGCAGCGCAGCGCTCATGTCTCTCTGACCTCCTCTCCAGACGACGACGACCGAACGACCGCCCCGGAAGGGGTGAGCGCGAGGGGAATCGTCCCCGCCACGATCGCTTCGTCGTCCTTCATTGGCAGCACGCGGCTCCGAGCCGACACCACACGTTCACGATCTCCGGTCCCCTGGGGGCCCCTGCTCGTCCCGCTCAGCGAGCAGCTCCCGGGCGTATCTCTCCAGCGCCTCGGCGCGGTGCGCCGCGGTGTGCCGGGCGAGCACGCGCTCGCGCGCCCGCTGCCCGATCGCGACCCGCTCCCGCTCCGGGAACTCGCGGAGCAGCCGGAGCGCCTCCTCCGAGGAGCGGGCCACGAGGATCTCCTTCCCCGGCTCGAAGAGCTCGTCGAGCCCCGGCCAGTCGTCGCTGATCACCGGCACGCCGCACGCCGCCGCCTCGAACAGGCGCACGCTCGGCGAGTACCCCGCCTCGATCATGTCGCGCCGGGTGACGTTGAGCGTGAAGCGCTGCGCGCCGTAAAAGCCGCGGTGCTCGCCCGGCGGGATGTGATCCGTCCGGTCGACGTTCGCCGGCCAGGCGATCTCCGCCGGGTACTGCGGCCCCGCCACGGCGAAGCGGCCCTGCGCCCAGCGGCGCGCCGGCTCGACAAGGAGGCGATCCAGCGTGGGCTGGCGATCGGGGCTGTAGGTGCCGAGGTAGCCGAGATCCCACCGGGGCGAGAGGCGCTCCGGGAAATACTCGTCCGGATCGACCGAGCAGTAGAGCGGGCGCGCCCGCTTCGCCCCGTAGCGGCGCTCGAGCAGACCGAGCGTGGGGCCGCCGGTGAACGAGAGGTAGAGGTCGTAGCGCGGGATCAGCGCCGGAGACAGGTACTCGGTGTCGCCGCGCTCGAGCTTCTTGAGCGTCACCGGCGTGTCGATGTCGTAGAACGCGGTCTTCCCGCGCGCCGCCTCGGTCACCCAGGCGCCGACCGCGACCCCGTCGGGCACGTACGACCCGACGACCACCATGTCCGCGTCGCGCACCGCGTCTCCGAAGCGCGCGCGGAGGTCGTCGAGCCCCTGGTAGAGCTCGGTCCGGCCGTACGGCGGGTCCGGCAGATCGCGGTTCTCCGCGTAGAACCAGAGGTCCCGCTCGAGGAACAGCGCGCGGTGTCCGCGCTGGGCCAGCCGCTTGAGGAGCCCGCGGTAGGTGGTCGCGTGGCCGTTGCCCCACGACGAGGTGATCGACAGGCCCAGGAAGACGAAGGAGAGGGTCTTCACGGCGCGACCGCGGTGAGGGTTGCGTCGATGGCGTCGGCGGCGTCGTCGGTGCGGCCGAGCAGCGCCTCGACCTGCTTCGCCCGCTCCGCGTAGGTGTGCTCGGCGAGCACGCGCTGCTTCGCCGCCTTGCCGATGGCGCGGGCCCGCTCGGGCGTGAGCGCCCGGAGGATCGCCGCGACCTCGTCGCCGTCCCTCGCGACAAGCACCTCGCGCTCGGGCTCCAGGAACAGCTCGATCCCCTCCCACGCGTCGGTGATGAGGCACGCGGACGCGCCCGCGGCCTCGAAGACCCGGGTCGCCGGGGAGAAGCCGACCGACGCCATGCTGTCGCGGGCCACGTTCAGCACCGCGCGGGCGCTCGCGTTGAAGGCGTTGTGATCCGCGGTGTAGACGTGCCCGACGTACCGGACGTTCGAGGGCATCGCCTTGTCCTGCCAGCCGCTTCCGCCGAGCAGGAACCGGAGCTCGGGGAGCGCGGCCGCGGGCCGCAGGAAGAACTCCTCCACGCGCCGCTCGCGGTCGGGGAGGCGGTTGGCGAGGAGCGCAAAATCACAATCAAATCGCGGATCTGGCGCGACCTCGAGGTGGGTCTCTGGGTCGAGCGCGTTGTAGATCGGCGCGCAGCGCCGGGCGCCGAGCGCCTCGTAGCCGCGCACCACGGGGGCGCCGCCGCCGTAGGTGAAGACCAGGCTGTAGCGCGGGATCTGCGCGCGGAACGGGTCCGACGGGCTGGTGCGGACCCGCTCGAGCGTGGCCGGGGCGTCGACGTCCCAGAAGATCGTCGCGAGCCCCGGCCGCTCGAGCGCGGCGACCTCGGCCTCGAGGAGCTCGTCGAAGACGCCGACGCCGCTCGCCTTGACGACGACGTCGGCGCTCCGCGCCTGCTGGACGAGCCGCCTGGGCTCGTCGGCGTCGGTGCCGGAGTAGACCACCACGCGCGCCCACGGCGGGTCGTCGATGTCGCGGTGCTTCTGCCGGTCGTACGCGTCCGGCTCGTAGAAGGTGACGCGGTGCCCCCGCGCGGCGAGGGCGCGGATGATGCCGCGGTAATAGGTGGCGGCTCCGTTCCAGTAGGCGGAGACGAGGCTCGATCCGAAGAAGGCGATGTTGAGCGGTCGGCTCGAGGTCGGGCGTCGGTTCATGCGGTGGCTCGCTGGGTGGTGGCGGCGGGCGCCGGGCGGTCGACCTCGATGCCGAGGTCGGCCGAGATGGAGAGGAGCTCGTTGACGCGGTGGGCGCAGGTGTGGCGGGCGAGGACGGTCTTGCGCCCCCGCTCCGCCAGCTCGGCGGCCATGGCGGGCTCGGCGAGGAGCGCCCGCAGGTGCTTCTTCATCTCGTCGCCGTCCCGGGCGACGAGGTAGTCGAGCCCGGGCGAGAACAGCGCTTCCGTGTCGCTCCACGGCGAGCAGACGAGCGGGATGGCGCAGGCCATGGCCTCGAACGGCCGGATGGTCGGGATGCCCGGGAGCGACGCGACGTAGGGCCGCCTCGGCACGTGGACGGTCACCCGCGCCCGCGCGAACGCGTCGGGCGCGCGGTGGTTGGGGAGCCAGCCGCGGTGCTCGATCCCGGCCGCCTCGAGCGCGGCGCGGGCGTGCTCGGGGTAGCGCACCCCGTGCACGCGGGCGGAGAGGCCGAGGTCGCGCGCCGGGCCGATGAGGAACTCGTCGAGCTCGCGGGTGCGCTCCTCGTCGCCCCAGTTGCCGACCCACACGAGATCGCGCTCGGGCTGGATCTCGCGGCGCGGGCGGAAGACCCGCGCGTCGGCGGCCTCGTGCCAGACGAACGCGCGGCGGGCCCAGCGGCGCTCGAGGTAGAGGTCGCGGATCACCCGGCCGAAGGCGAGGACGCCGTCGTAGTGGGTGAGGTCGTAGCGGGCCATGGCCCCGGGGTCGGTGACCGACCGGTGGTGCGTGTCGTGGAAGAGCAGCCGGTACGACGCGCCGATCCGGTGGGCGCCGATGCGGGCGACCAGCGCCGGCTCGCTCCACTCGTGGACGATGACCAGCGCGGCGCCCTCGAGCGCCTCGTCGAGGTCGAGCGAGGCGAGGTCGTAGCGGACCGGGTCGATGCGCGGGTAGACCTCCCGCACCTCGCGCAGCGGGGCCTCGCCGTGATCGGCGACGAGGTTCTGGAGGCTCCACGCGTCGCGCGGCTCGAAGACGCGGACCTCGTGCCCGCGCTCGGCGAGCTCGGTGACAACGCCCCGGAGGAAGTGCGCGTTCCCGTGGTTCCAGTCGGACAGGAGCGAGTGGCAGAACAGGACGATGCGCATGGTTCACTCGCCTCCCACGGCGGTCTCGGCGCCGGCGCGCGGCGTCCGGCGCGCCTCGCGCGCGGGCGAGCGCCGCTCCCCGGAGCTGCCCCGGAGGAGCTCGCCGTAGAGGTGCAGGTAGCGCCGGGCCATCCGCCGCGGCGAGAAGTCGAAGGCGCGGGCGCGGGCGCGCGACGCCATCTCCCGCCGCCGCCCGGGATCGTCGATGAGCGCCTGGAGCGCGCGCCGGAGGGCCTCCGTGTCGCCGGGATCCACGTAGAGGGCCGCGTCCCGCCAGACCTCGCGCAGGCTCGGGATGTCGCCGAGGACCAGGGCGCAGCCGGAGAGCGCGGCCTCGAGGACCGACAGGCCGAACGGCTCGTAGCGGGCCGGGTGCGCGTAGATCGACGCGCGGGCGAGCGCGGCGGCCACGCCGGACGGCGAGAGCACGCCGAGGTGCTCGAGCGACGGGAGGGGCCGGCTGCCGCCGCCGGGGTGGACGTCGCTCCCGGCCACCTGGATCGGCCAGGGCAGGCGAGGGGCCACCTCGCCGAGGGCCGCGATGTTCTTGGCCTGATCCCAGAGCCGCCCGACCGCGAGGATGACGTCGTCCTTCGGGCCCGGGGCGAACCGATCCGGGTCGGCCGCGTTGGGGATCACCGCCGCCCGCGCGCATGCGAGCGGCGCGAGCGCGCCGTGGTGGCGTACGAGGGCGTCCAGCATCGCCTGGGTCGGCGCCACCACCGCCGACGCGGCGGCGAGCCCGCGGGCCACCTCGCGCCGGTAGCGATCGTACTCGGGCGGCGCCTCCCCGCCGAGCACGGCGGCCCACCAGGAGAGGACGCACGAGTGGGCCACCACGAGCTTCGGCGCGCGGAAGCCGAGGGCGCCGTGCGCGTAGCCGTTCAGGTGGATCACGTCCGGTCGGACGCGCTCCTCGATCTCGAGGAGCCAGTCCCCGGCGCGCGCGACGTCGTTCCAGGGGTCGTCCATCCACTCGAGCCGGAACGAGCTCTCGAAGACGGCGAGCCCGGGCACGCGGCCCGCGGCCTCGCGCTGCGGCCCCGAGAGCGGCCCGCCCATCGCGGCGAGCGACGTCCGGACCCCGCGCTCCGCGAGCGCGCGCGCGAGCTCGAGCGCGTAGGAGAAGACGCCGCCCACCGTGTCGGCGGTCATCAGGAGGGAGCCGGGGGCGTGCAGGGCGTCAACCATGGCCGGGCGCGGCGACCTCCAGCTCGGAGAGCGGCAGCGGCCGGCTCTCCTGGATGTCGCTGAAGCGGTCGAACTGACCGAGGTAGTGCGTGACCGAGCGCTCCCACGCCTGATCGTCGGGGCGGCCCCAGCGCATCGTGTAATCGGGCGAGCCGGGGTAGGGGAACATCGGCACCGGCTCGTTCGCCCACACGCCGTGCTGCCGGAGCCGCTCGCGGAAGGCGGCGACGTCCGCGGGGGCGTCGGTCTGCGACTGGATCAGGTTCGCCTGGACGAAGGGGACGCTCTTCTTGGCGTGGATCAGGAGGTCGCTGAGCTGCTCGGTCGAGAGCTTGCAGTGCTTGGCGAGGAGGCTCCTGCCCTCCCTCGTGATGCTCTCCACCCCCGCCTCGATCGAGACGCACCCCGCCTTCCCGAGCAGGTCGAGCATCTCGCGGCTCCAGTTGTCGATGCGCATCTGGACGCCGAACGACACCGGCCGATCCACGAGCGCCTCGAGCAGCGGGCGGTCGGGGAGGAAGATCTCGTCGACGAAATACACGTAGCGGACGCCCTGCGCGACGAGCCCGTCGAGCTCGTCGAGGAGCACCGGGAGCGGGCGCTTGCGGTAGCGATCGCGGAAGTTGTCCTTCGCGCAGAAGGTGCAGTGGTAGGGGCACCCGCGGGACGCCTCGATCTCGGCGCCGGGCCCGACCGGCGCGGCGTCGAAGCGGTGGTGGTGGTGGGCGTGGCGCGCCACCGTCGCCTCGTCCCAGCGGAGGGCCGGGAGCCCGGCCATGTCGGACGCGTGCGGGCCGCCCTGGACGCGCGCCTCCTCGCCGTCCAGGTACGCGATCGAGGCGATCTCGCCCCAGCGCGCGCGCGGGAGATCGGCGAGCTTCACCAGGACCTCCTCGCACTCGCCCATCACCGCCGCGTCGACCGCGAGCTTGCGCAGGGTGGCGCGGGGGGTGGTGGAGGCGTGGGGCCCCACCGCGAACCGCAGGCCCGGCAGGTCGCGCAGCGCGTGGAGCGTCTGCTGGGGGACCCGGAGCTCGGGCGGGGCGCAGCGCCAGAACAGGTAGCTCGGCGCGGTGGTCACCACGATGGCGTCGGGGCGGAGCGCGGCCACCTCGTCGCGGAGGGCGTCCAGGGAGAGGTTCCGCGCCTGGGCGTCGACGATCGCCGCCTCGTGCCCCGCGGCCTCGAGCAGCGCCCTGGCATAGCCGTACTCGAGCGGCAGGTGCGCCTCGCGGCAGCCGAAATAGATGCTGCCCTCGAAGCTCCAGGGCGGGTTGACGAGCGCGAGCCTCACCGGGCGCCCTCCATGAGGAGCTCCTCGGTCGCCTGGCCGGCGGCGGCCTTGCCGGCGCCGGTCATCTCGCGCAGCCAGCCGTGCAGCTTGCGCACGCCGTCGCGGAAGCGGACGCGCGGCCACCACCCCGTCGCCGCGTTGAACCGGCGGCAATCGGAGACGTAGTAGCGCTGATCGCCGGGCCGCCACGCCTCGAAGCCGGTCGCGGGGCGCTTGCCGTCGAGCTCCTCGATGAGGTCGAGCAGCTCGAGCAGGCTGATCGTGTTCTCCGGGCCCCCGCCGATGTTGAACGCCGTCGCCGAGATCTGCCGGATGTTCTTGCGGGCGATGAGGAAGGCGTCGACGAGATCGTCGATGAACAGCACGTCCCGGACCTGCATCCCGTCGCCGTAGAGGGTGATCGGCTCGCGCCGGAGCGCCTGGAGGAGGAAATGAGCGACCCACCCCTGGTCCTCGGTCCCGAACTGGCGAGGTCCGTAGATACAGCTCATCCGGAACACCGCGGCGGGGAGCCCGAAGGTGCGGGCATAATCGATCACGTACTGATCCGCCGTGCCCTTCGAGCACCCGTAGGGGCTGTGGAAGTCGAGCGGGCGGGCCTCCGAGATGCCGGAGGCGCGGAGCTTCGGGTCCTCGGGCTCGTAGTGCCGGTCCCTGCACTGGAGCGGCACGTCGGGGAGGCCGCCGTACACCTTGTTGGTGGACGTGAAGAGGAGCGGCGGCGGGGCGCCCTGGGCGCGGATCGCCTCGAGGACGTTGAGCGTCCCCCGGGCGTTGATCTCGAAATCCTCCACCGGCCGGACCAGGCTGGTGGTCACCGCGACCTGGGCGGCGAAATGGAACACGCTGGAGGCCCGCCGGACCACCTCGGCGACCGCGCCGGCGTCGCGCACGTCGCCGGTGATCAGCGCGACGCGGTCCCCGTGGGCGCGCTTCAGCCACTCCACGTTGCGCGCGACCGACGGCCGCGAGAGGTTGTCGAAGAGGATCACCGACTCTCCCGCCTGGAGCAGGCGGTGGGCCACGTTGGACCCGATGAAGCCGGCGCCGCCGGTGATCAGCGCCGGGCGCCCCGGCTCCCCGGCCGCGCCGCGGGAATCGAGATCCGCGGCGCTCATACCGTCAGCCCCCGGGACTCCAGCTCGGCGCGGGCCTGGGCGACAGCGTCCTTCGCCACCTGCCCCTCGAGCCAGCCGGCGAGATCGCGGAGCCCCTCTTCCAGGGTGACCTGGGGCTCATACCCGATCTTGCGCTGCGCCGCGCCGATGTCCGCGAAGCAGTGCCGGATGTCGCCCAGCCGCGATTTCCCGGTGATCTCGGGCTCGATCCGGTCCTTCCCCATCACCTTGCGGACGTGATCGGCGACCTCGCGCACGGTGTACGAGCGGCCGCTGCCGACGTTGAGCACCTGGCCCACCGCGGAGTCGGCGCTGAGCACCCGGGCGCAGGCGCGGGAGATGTCGGCGACGCTCACGAAATCGCGCCGCTGCAGGCCGTCCTCGAAGATGAGGGGCGGACGATCGTTGAGCAGCCGGGAGGCGAAGATGGCGAGGACGCCGGTGTACGGGTTGGAGAGCGCCTGGCGGCGGCCGTACACGTTGAAGAAGCGGAGGGCGACGGTCGGGATGTTGTAGGCGCGACCGATCGTCAGGCAGAGCCGCTCCTGATCGTACTTGGAGAGCGCATAGACCGACTCGAGCGCCGGCGTCTTGGACTCGGGGGTCGGGATCGGCACGAGCGCCTCGCCCGCCTCGCTCCGGACCTCCCAGTCGCCGCGCTTCAGCTGATCGAGCGGGCGGCTCGCGCCGGGGACCACGGCGCCCGAGGCGGTCCGGTAGAGCCCCTCGCCGTACACGCTCATGCTGGAAGCGACGATCAGCCTCGAGACCGGCCTCTCGGCGAGCTCTTCCAGGAGCACGGCGGTGCCGACGTTGTTGACCGAGGTGTACTCCTCGATCTTGTACATGCTCTGTCCGACCCCGACCATGGCCGCGAAGTGGTACACGACGTCCACGCCGCGCAGCGCCGACTTCACCGCGTCCCGGTCGCGGACGTCACCCACGATGAGCTCGACTTCCGGGTTGAGGTAAGCCGGGCGCCGGCGATCGGGGCCGTGCACCTGCGGGATGAGGTTGTCGAGCGCCCGGACGCGGTGCCCTTGGCGCAGGAGCTCGTCGGCGACGTGCGAGCCGATGAACCCCGCTCCACCGGTGATGAGGACGTGACTGGCCATATTCCTCTGGGTCGATGGTCAATGCGTGGCAAAACGCCACGAGCCTGAGCGGACGAACCTTGACTAGGCTATATAACGAGGTGCCCTCGCGGCGGCACCGCGCGCTGACAGCTCACCGCGACGCCGTGTCCAGTTCTGTTCAGTGCGGACATCGTACGATCGACGCCCCGGACGCCATCCGAGTAACATGTAACTAACGGGCCTGCAAGAGTGGTTCGTGAGAGATTCGACAAGATCCCGCGCAGTACGAAGTTCGAATCACGCGGGCGAGTACTCGAGCACCGCCGGAAGCCTCGGGGATTTCCCGGACAATCCTCGGGTGTGCCTGTACCGATCACGCGAGGTGCGCGGGCGCCTGAAGGCCAGTGGCAGCATTGCGCCGATAACTCGGATATTGCCGTTTTCCTTCTCAGGAGACTCCGGATGGCTTGCACGGTATCTGATCGAACGTCTCGGGAGGATGCCGAGATGAGGGCGCTGGAACACGGGTTTGTCAATCCCCATCTGGCGAACCCGCGGCCCACGGTCGTGAGCGGTCGTCTCTCAGGATGCATTACGGAGAGCCCTCCGAATTTCTACGATCTTCCGCGACGGGCGGCGCGTCGCGGTCCCGGCCGGGCGGGTGTGCTGCTAAGCTCGCCGTCGCCCGCGCCGGCGCGGGCCCCGTGGGTGCCAGCAAGGAGGAGCCATGATCGTCGTCACCAACCGCATTCCCGTCGCCGAGGGCCACGAGGCCGAGTTCGAGGACCGCTTCAAGAACCGGGTCCACCTGGTCGACCGCGCGCCCGGCTTCCTCCGGAACGAGGTGCACCGGCCGAAGCCGATGAAGCTCGACCACGCGACCGGCGCGTGGAGCCCGGACCCGGACGCGCAGGGGTTCTACGAGGTCAAGACCTGGTGGCGGTCGATGGACGACTTCATCGCCTGGACGCGGAGCCCCGCGTTCGCGGAGGCGCACCGGAACCGCGCGCCGAAGGAGATGTTCGCGGGGCCGAGCAAGCTCGATATCCACGAGGTGTTCCTCAGCACCGATCTCGAGGGCTAGCGACCCTCGGCTCGGCCAGGGGGCGCCCGGCGCGGCCGCGCGCGCTCCCGGCTTGAAGGCGCGCGGCCTCGTGTACTACGAGGCCGGCCGAGCGGGCCCGTCGGGCGGCGGATCGAGCGCCGCGCGGCGCCGGAGCCTGCCGACACCGCCATCATGTCAGAATTCACTCCAGGAAGACGGGACGCCGGCGTCGCGCGGCGCTCGGGCCCCACGGCCGCGCGGCGGGGAGGGGGCCGCGGCGCGGGGCCCGAGCGGCCGCGCGGCGAGGCGGCGGGGACGGGGCCGCGGCGCGCCCCGGGGAAGGCGCTGTTTCTCCTCCCCAGCCTGATCACGTTGTCCTCCGTCTTCTGCGGCGTCGACGCGCTACGGCGCTCGGCCTCCGCGCGGTCCGACGACGACTTCCAGCGCGCCGCGCTCCTCATCCTCTTCGCGATGCTCCTCGACGCGCTCGACGGCCGCGTCGCGCGGGTGACCGGGACCGAGAGCGCCTTCGGGCGGGAGCTCGACTCGCTGGCCGATCTGGTCTCGTTCGGCGTGGCCCCGGCCGTCCTCGTGTACCAGTGGGCGCTGCACCGCCTCGGCCTCGCCGGCGTGCTCGGCGGGTTCGTGTTCGCGGCGAGCGGCGCGATCCGGCTCGCCCGCTTCAACGTCCTCTCCGCCGGCGCGGCGGGCCGGTCGTCGGCGCCGCCGCGGTACATCGTCGGCCTCCCCGTCACCGGCGCGGCCGGGATCCTTGTCGCGATCGTCATCACCCACCGCGTCGCGGACGGGCGGCTCGCCGGCGCCGCGCCGGCGGTGCTCGCGACGACGCTGCTCCTCTCGCTCCTGATGGTATCGACCCTGCGATTCCGCTCGTTCAAGGATGTCCGCCTCGACGCCCGCGCCGCGCTGCCGATCGCGCTCGTGGTCGGCTCGAGCGCGCTCATCTCGGCCTGCTGGGCGCCGGGGGTCGCCCTCGTGTTGCTGATAGGCGCCTACGTCCTGCTCGGCGTGGTCGAGTCGCTCCGGCGCCTCCCGGCGGGGCGCCGCGGCGCGCCGGGCGCGCCCGCTGGCGCGCTGGATGCGTGTCCCCGGCGCGGCGGGGCGGGGAGGGCCGACTCCGGTACGTAGGGCGAAGCTGCGGTGGCGAACCGGCGCGATCGTCGCTGTCGTCGGTATTCCAGGGGAGCACGACGACCGATCGGAGCCCTTCAGGAGCAACGCAGCTCCTCGATATATCTCTCTCAGCGTTCCGCTTCTGGAACGCCGCCGTTTCAGAGCGCCGCCTGGTGGCGCTCCAGGTATCGTCGCATACTCCGGACGTGGCGCCACAGCGCGTCTCTGCTCCTGAAGCATCGCCGCGGCCGACCTGACGCTCGGTATCGTCAGCGCCTGGAGTGAGGCCGTTCGGGTGGTGGGGGCTTTTGAACCGCCAAGACGCCATAAGACGCCAAGAGAAACACAAATATCTTGGCGTCTTATGGCGCCTTGGCGGTTCCATCATCCCGGCAGGGTGGGGGAATTCCCCCACGACCGACGTTCGCGCCTGGTGAGAGCAGCGCGCGGCGCTCGCCGGAGCACAGCCGCCTGACCGAGCGGGCTCGCTCGGCGCGAGCGGCCGTCCGAAGAGAATGATGAGGCGAAGATAGAATGAAGAAGAAAGATCTTAACAAGATGTTTTGTCTCGTGGTCTGCGCCGGCGCCGCCGTCGGCCTCTCCACGGCTTGCTCGGGCGCCGACGAACCTGACGAGGCGGTCGAGTCGCAGTCGTCCGAGATCGTCGGCGGCGAGATCGCCGAGGCGAGCCCCTGGGCCGTCCAGGTCTTCGACGTGCGCGGGAACACGGGCGATTTTTTCCAGTGCACCGGCACGCTCGTCGCGCCGCGCTGGGTGCTCACCGCGCAGCACTGCATCGCGGACGAGGGCGAGACGTCGGCGGTGCGCATCGGCAGCAACACGTACCGCGAGGGCCTGCGCATCGCGGTCGACGGCGTCGAGGTGCCCTCGGCCGAGGTCGACATCGCGCTGCTCCACCTGGCCGAGGACGCCGGCGGCGCGGTCGTGGAGCTCGCCCCCGCGGGCCCGGCCGTGAACGGGAGGGACGCGACGGCCTACGGCTGGGGGAGCGAGGGCACGCCGCTGGTGATGGCGCCGTCGCTCAAGAAGGCGACCATCCACATCGAGGGCCGGCGCTCCGACGACGAGCTCCTGGCGACGGGCGTGACGGGCTCGCCCTGGAGCGGCGACTCCGGCGGACCGTGGTTCGTCGACGGGCGTCAGGTCGCCGTGAACTCGGCATCGAGCGGCCAGGACGGCACGAACTTGCACGCGTCGCTCGCCGGCGTCGACGTCGCGCGCTACCGCGCGTGGATCGACGCGACGATCGCCGGCGGCCCCACCGTCCACCCCGCCGACGAGGTCGTGCTCCACGATCTCTCGGACTTCTCCGGCGTCTCGCAGGGATTCGGCATCGGCCGCCACAACCTGCCGGACATGGGGATCATCGGCAACGACCGCGCGAGCGCGATCGAGGTCCCCCCCGGGCTCCGGGTCACGGTCTTTTACCACCACAACTTCGAGGGCGAGGCGCGCGTGCTCACCTCGGACACGAACCTCGTGGCCGCGGGCTTCAGCGACGTCATCTCGAGCCTCGTCGTCTCGCGCGCCTCGGACCCGCAAGAGGACGTTGTCGCCCTCCACGAGCACGCCGACTTCTCCGGCGACGCGCTCCTGTACGGCGTCGGCGGCAGCTACCTCATCGGCGGCGCCTGGGACAACAGGATCAGCTCCGTCCGCGTCCCCGCCGGCTTCAAGGTGACGCTCTACAGCGATTTCTTCTGGTACTCAGGAGCGTCGCGCGTCATCACGGCAGACGCGAACCTCGATGACCTCGGCTTCGACGACAGCACATCGAGCTTCATCGTCGAGCTCCAGTAGGAGCGAGCGTCACCCGCCGGTCGTGGACGGCTCGTAGCGCGTCACCCAGACCTTGAGGTGCAGCTCGCCGGAGATCGAGCGAGGCGCGATGAAGCCCGCCTGGGCGAGGAGCGCGAAGACCTCGGCGTCCGAGGCCGGGACCTTCAACGACGCGAGGGCCGTCTTTCGTTGCTCCAGCACCTCCGGCGGCCCGCCAGACGCCAGGAACCGCCGCTCCTCGACGGCCATCAGCAGCGGATCGCTCCCGACCCGACAGCCGATCACGAAGGGCGCCCCCGGCTTCAGCCGCCCTGCGATCTCCCGCAAGAGCTCGAGGCGAGCCTCGTCCCCCGGGAGGTGGTGCAGGACGCCGATCATCTGGGCGCCGTCGAACGCGGGCCCGCGCGCGAGATCGCGCAGCTCGCAGGCATGCAGGCTCGTCCGCTCGAGGAGGCCTTCCGCCGCGAGCTTCTCTCGCGCGACGGCGAGCATCTCCGGCGACGGATCGACGCCCGTGAAGCGGACGCCGGCCCCCGCGTAGCGCGCGAGCGGCTTCATCTCGCTCCCGGTGCCGACGCCGACCACCAGCAGCGATGCGGCCTCCCCGTCGGGGAGCGCCGCGGCGATCACCTCGGCGGCGATCTGGTGCATGGCCCCGTAGGCCGCCCACAGGCGGTTCACCTGGCCGTCGTAGCTCAACGCTCGCTCGCGATCGAATCCCACCGCGTGCTTTCCGTGTTCGTGCGTCGCCATCACGCCTTCTCCTTGGCCGGCGGTCCGCTCGGACCGCCTGACGTGAAGGCGTAGCGCCTGTCGCGCAGCCGCGGCAGGGCGGGGATTTCGATCGGATGGGCGGCGTTTTCTGTCGGATCGCGCGCAGGAGCGTCGGGCGGCGCATGGGCGCGGCGCGCATGCGCCGCCCGAGCATGGTGGGGAGCGGCTCCTCCCTTCAGCGCTCGCTGCGGATCAGGGCGGGCCCGCGGCGCCGTCCAGGATCCATTGACGCAAGATCTGGAGCTGCGCGGGGCTGACCGTCGGCCCGGTCGTGCTCGGCGGCATCACGCCCGTGATGCACTGGGCCATGGAGTTCGGCTGGCAGCCCGCGCTCTCCGCCAGGCCGGCGGCCTTGAGGTACAGCCAGCTCTTGTCGGGATCGCCCGGGACGACGAGCCTGTACTGGCCGCCGCCGATGGAGGGCTGGTTGATCAGACCCTCGACGATCTTCTTGGAGCTGATGTGGCCGCCGAGCGTCAGCTTGGCGTTGGCGCCCGACTCGGCGTGGCAGCCGCTGCACAGGTTCGTCCGGCTCTCGAAGATGGGCCGCACCCGCTCGTGGAAGACGCCCGACTCCACCGGCAACGGCTCGTTGGGATTCACGACGTCGTCGGGCGACAGGTTCTCCTGGATGATCTTGATCTCGGTGTCCATCTCGCGGCACTGCGCGACGAGATCCGCCTTGAGCTTCGGGTCGTCCGGCGTGAGGCCCTTGGCGCGGCGATACTTCTCCCACACGTTGTCGATCCAGCCGTGGAGCTTCCAGAACATGTAGTTGTCGATGTTCGCGCTGGTGTTGTTCACGCCGTGCGTCGTGTTGCCGGGCCGCGCCCATTTGGCGTGCAGCACGAAGTGGAGGCCCACCCACGGCATGTTGGTCGACCCCGCCAGCCTCTGGCCCACGTTGCACTGGAGCCAGAAGCCGAGCGTGCCTTCGTCCGGGAACCTCGCGAGGTTCTCGGGCTTGTCGATCTCGTCGCCGATCCTCCCGGCCTCGAGGGCGGCCGAATCCCAGTCTTTCCACGCGGAGCGCCACTGGGGCGGCACGTCCTCCGCCTTCGTCGGGAACTTGGGGAAGCCCTCGAACTGCTCGCTGTGGTTGGGCCAGAGCTGCTTCAACGCCTGGATCATGTGGCGGTGAAACACCAGGAACTGATAACCGTCGCCGGCCGTCTGGCAGTTCTGATCCTTCGGGACCAGGTTGGTGAACGAGCAGATGTTCACCCTGCTGAGCCCGCCGCCGCCCGGGATGTTGCAGGCGCGGATCGCGTGCCACTCGACGTGCGCCGCCTGCCAGGAGTGATCATACATCCACTTCAGGACCTCGGGCTGCACCGTGGTGTCGACGATGTCCGGATCGTTGTTGCCGGGCGGAAAGAAGTCCGCCGGGCCATCCTTCATGGTGGGGCTCGAGTCGCTCGGATCGGGCATGTAGCCGTTCACGCAGTGGTCGTACGGATGGTCGTCGATGACGCCGCCGCCGCCGCCCACGCCTGGGTCCGGGTGCGAGCCCGAGGCCGAGCTCGAGTGGGCGCTCGAGACCGGGCTCGAGCCGCCTGTTCCGCTCGTCACATCGGGCGGCCCCCCAGCGCCGCCCGCCGGCTCGCCCGTCAGCGAGCCTCCCTGTTCATCGCCGCACGCGCCGAGTGACAACGCGGTCAGTGCCATGAGGGTGGCCAGGCACCGTCGGGATGTAAGGCGGTCGATTGCAGATACCTGTAGCAGGCCGTTGAATCGCATATCGCTCTCGCAGTCCGGTAGTTCCAATCTATCAAGCGCGCCCCGCCCCACATCGGACCAGGCACACGCAGTCTACCCACGGCGCGCGAATATCGTCAATGGTATTAACCGACAACAGGGCTATCAGGTGTCACTGTACTTGTCTGTTCTCCCTCGGCGTTCTCACGAGCTCCGCAGGTGGACTGTAGAATAATGAGGACATCGCTGTCGGCGTGGAAGGTCGCTGATGTGGTGTCGCTCTTCCAGGAGGGGCGGATTGCGCAAGACGTGTTGGCTCGCCTCGGGGGGGTGCGGCGGAGGTCGCCTGAGGCGACCCGGAGCGCCGCGGTCAGCCCGAGGCGAGCGTCGCGGTTCACCCGTTCTGCTCGCCCGCCGCCGGCACCGGAGGAGCGGGTCGGCTCGCCTCGATGGTCGAGCCCGCCGTTCGGCTGGAGGCGGCGTGGCGGCTCGCAGGGCCCGCGGCGTGCTTGACGGCGGGCTCTGCCGGACAGCCGCTGAGGGCGTCGCTCTCACTTCCAGTTGACGGTGGCCCACCCGTGGGCAGGGATGCTGAACTGGAGCTTCTTGCCGGCCACGCCGAGGGTGGTCGTCTTCGCCGAATTGCCGGAGTTGTACAGAATCGTGACGATGGCGCCGTCAGGATTCTTGAAAGCGAGCGCGTCGCCGCCGGTGGTGCCGACGCGTGTCGCTCCGGGATCGACGTACTGGGCGACGTGACGAAAGACGTGGTAGACGGGCGTCACGTTCAGCGTCTTCGTCTGTGTGTCCACCGTGAGCAGCGCGTTCTGGGGCCACGGCCGCTGCGAGTCCAGGTTCTTCCCCGCCGTGTCCAGCACCATGTTCCAGGCGCTGTACGAGGTCACACCTGCCTGGATCCAGTCGCGGATGAGCCCCCAGCTCTCCTCGGCGTAAGCGTGATCGTTCGGCGCCCGGTCCGCGTTGAACGGCGGCGAGCCCGCAGGGTTCCACGGGTAGTTGCCGCACTTGTGCTCCGTCTGCACGATCGGCAGGTTGCGCGACCGCAGGCCGGATACGCTGCCCATCATGTTCCACTGCAGCCCGAAGCCCTTGACGTACTCCATCGCGGTGGCGTCGCCGGTCACGGCGCTGATGATCGCCCCGTCTTTCCCGCTCTCGCCGTTGGACATCGTGCCGAGGTAGATCTGGGCCGTGAGCCCCCGATCGGCGAACGTCGGCCCGAGGTAGGCGCCGATGAACTTGGCCATGAGCGGGCCAGTCCAGATGCAGCTCGGGTATCTCGTCTCGTAGTTCGGCTCGTTCTGAGGGTGAACGGCCTCGATGGTGATGCCCTCGTCGGCGTACGCCTCCACGAACTTCGCGAGGTACAGGGCATATGCCTGGAGAACGTTCGCGTCGTCCTTCATGCGGCCGCCGTCGAAGGCGCCGTTGCTCTTCATCCAGGTGGGGGGCGTCCAGGGGCTGCCCCAGAGCTGGAGGCCGGGCCTCACGGCGAGCGCCGCCTTGATGTACGGAATCAGCTTCTCCTTGTCCCGATCGATGGAGAAGCTCGTCATCGCGTGATCGTTCGCCGTCTCGTTGAGGGTATAGCGATCCATCGCGTAGTCGCTGGCCCCGATAGGGACGCGTCCAAAGACGAACGCCGCTCCCTCATTCGCGTCGAAGAGGAGCTTGATGGCTCGCGATCGCTCCGCCTCGCCGAGCATCGAGAGCACGTTCCAGCCCACCTCGTTGAAGGTCCCGCCGAAGCCGTTCCATTGCTGGTGGGTCGTCGCGTCGTCGACGGTCACGTCGGCATTGCCGCTCGTCACCTCCGTCGGCGCCCCCGTCTTCCAGTAATCGTTTGGACCGGAGGTGATCAACGTGGGCTCGATCACGGGGGGCCCGCCCCCGGTCGACGAGCCGCCCGCGCCGCCCTCCCCGTCCGGATGACCGCCCTCTCCGGCCGAACCGCCCGCGCCTGTTCCCCCCGCGCCTGTCCCGCTCGTGCCTGTCCCGCCCGTGCCCGCTCCGACGGAGCTCGTCGAGCCGCCGGCGCCCGCCCCCGAGCCGCTCGGGCCCTCGGGTTCTGGCGTGCCGCTCGAAGAACCGCACGCCGCGACGAACAACGCGAGCAATACGCCGACGGCCGAACCCCTTGCGCTGTTCATCGCTATGATCCTCGATCCTGGGATGCAGGCCCGTGGCGGTGCCTGGCGCACGCGTCCGGGCGCAGTCCTACATATGCCCGCGATGCCGCGCGCTGATCTGAGCAGCGCCACTTTTCCGGGGGACAAGCTCGCGCGCCCCGTAGACGCAATGCGTCAAACAGGCCTGGCCTCGTCGGAAGCTCGAGCGGCTCGGGGGCGCTCGGCGCGCGTCCCTGGGGCGCCCGGCGTGCGCCGGAAGCGCGCTAGAACGGCGCGCCGTTCGCGCGCGTGCCCGGTGAAGAGCTCCCGACGGCGATGGCGCGGTGGAGGACGAACGCCGCGCTGCCATCGAGATCGACGCTGCGGTTCATCGAGACGCCGTCTTCGGCCGAGAGCGTGGACCCGTACGTCACGCTGCTCACGGTGGCGCTCAGGGCGTTTCGCAGCGTGACCGTATCGCTGCTGTTGTTGAGGCCCAGGGCTCCCGTGGACGCGCCGACGGCTCCGCTCACGTTGCCGGGCACCGCCAAGGCATGACCGTACACGACGATGCCCGCGGAGGGCGCGAGCGACGCTCCGGCGGGGAAGGTGTGTCGCGTCCCCGTGCTGTCGGAGAGCGTCCAGCCGCCGATCGCGGCGGGCGCCGTGCCGGTATTGACGATCTCGACGAACTCGCCGTCCGGATTGCTGCCTGGCTCGTTCGCGAGGATCTCGTTGATGATGACATTGGCGGTGCCCGTGCCCCCACCGCTGCCGCCGCCGCCGCCGCTGCCACCGCTGCCGCCGCCGCCGCTGCCGCCGCCGCTGCTGATGCTGCTGCTGCTGCTGCTGCCGCCGCCGTCGGGGATCAGGAAGTCGCGCACGACGCCCATGTGCTGCATGCTCGAGGCGTTGCTGTCCGACGAGAGCGCGGGGCTGATCTCCGAGAGCGGGGAATAGACGCGCGTGTCCACCACGAGGCCGCTCGCGAAGCTGCTCCCGCCGATCACGACGGCGGTCTCGAGCAGCTTCAGATCGCTGTCGACGAGCACCCAATCGTAGGGCTTGGTCCTGCCGGCGTTGGTCTTGTCGTTCCCGTTCCGATCGGCGGGATGAGGCCCCGACGTGACGACGACGCTCGAGAGGGCCGTGATGCACGCCTCGCTGCGGTTGTCGGTGTTGAAATCGCCGCCGATCACCAGGTAATCATCGCCGTCGGCGCCGTTCGCCCGGATGAACGAGGCGAGCTGCTGCGCCTCCGTGTTGCGCGCCCCCGAGCCCGACGTCAGGAAGTGGACGCTGATGGCCCAGAGGTCGGCGGGACCGGGGATGTCGATGCGCGCCCAGGCGAAATCGCGGTTGGCGACCGACGAGTCGTCCCACTCGCCGGCCGCGACGATCGGCCACCGGCTCACGATCCCGTTCGGGATCTGCGCCCCGCCCTCGCGGTAGTAGCTGAACCCGGCGCCGAACGTGGCGTCCACGAACTCGCGAATGTCGGACGCGCTGTTGCCGTCGTAGTTGAATTCCTGCAGCAGGACGATATCGGGCTTGACCCCCTGCATGATGCGCGCGCCGTGCCCCGGATCATAGCTCTGCTTCGTGCCGCTCGTGAGGTTCGCGGCCATGATCCGGACGCGCGTCGAGAGCGCGTCGCTGTGCTCGCCCAGCAGGGCCGCCTCCGGGCCTACCTCCCCGTCGAGCGGCAGCTCGGCCGCGCACGCGGCCGCGGCCAGCGCCGACACCAGCAAAGGGAGCCGAACCCCCACGAACCGCGCCAGCATGAAAGACATCGATCGCATATCGTTGCACCGGACCTTTCTCGGGAACGTCGCATTACAGCATGAAATAAGGGCACAGCGGGAGTCATGATCGCCGCTGTCCCATGCAGCGATGATGCGGTTCAGGTTGAGAACGAACGACATAGGGCCCGGGCCGCGGCGGGCGCGCCCACCCGGCGCGCGGACGACCTCCGCGCACCGGGTGGGCGCCCGCCGACCGGACGCCACGACGACGGCGCCTTTCTGCGGTAAGACACGCCGGACGCGCGACCCGGCGCGCCGGGTCACCCAACGTGCTCTTCTGGAAAAGAGAGGTGCTCATGAAGACCTTGGACATGGTTCAACGCTGCGCGGCATGGCTGTCGATCGGTGCGATGAGCGCAATCGGGCCGATCGGATGCGGCGACGACGGCGGCGGCGCGGGGCAGCCGGAGCCGTCGTCACGGTATCCGCGGCTGCCGGAGGCCGCCGGGTCGTTCGGGGCGGCCTTGCTCGGCGAGTCCGTCTATGTCGCCGGCGGGCACGTCACCCCGGCGCACGTGCAGGGGAGCGGCTTCTCGAGGGACGACCTGACACCGGCGTTCCGCCGGCTCGATCTCGCCTCGGGACAAGCATGGGAGCAGCTCGAGGACGTCCCGCCGCTCGAGGGGCTCACCCTGGTCGCCCACGGAGGGGCCCTGATCCGGGCGGGCGGGCTGCAGATCGACAACGCTCCGGGCGAGACGGAAGAGCTCCGCTCCGTGCCCACGGTCGAACGCTACGATCCGGATGAGGCGACGTGGTCGCCGCTGCCGGAGCTGCCCGAAGGGCGCTCGGGGCACGGCGCGGTGGTGATCGGAGACACGCTCTACGTGGTGGCGGGGTGGACGGTCGAGGGCACATCGAACTCCGGGGCGTTCACGACAGGCGGGTATCGGCTCGATCTGTCCAACAAAGACGCGACCTGGGAGCCCCTCCCCGAGCCTCCGTTCAAGCTGCGTTCCCTGGCCGTCTCGGCGCTGGGCGACAAGATCTACGCCATGGGCGGCGTGGACGAGGCGCAGGCCTTCACCGCGGCCGTCTACGTGCTGGACACGAAGGAGGGGACATGGTCCGAGGGGCCTTCGCTCCCCGAGGCGCCGTTCCTCAACGCGTTCGGCGCGGCGTCGTGCTCGGTCGGCGGGGAGCTCTACGTCAACTACGCCGCAGGCCTGTTCCGGCTCAACGAGGCCGGCGACGGGTGGGAGACCGCCGGCACGCTCGAGACCCCGCGCATCTTCAACAGCCTCCTCTGCAGGAGCGAGCGCGAGCTCGTCGCCCTCGGCGGCTTCAACCTCACGCAGAGCTCCGACCCGCTCGACGACGTGGAGGTCGTGTCGATCCCGTGATCGGCCCGCGCCCGACTCCAGGGCTCAGCGGCTCCTCATGGCGAACGCGATCCCGCTCTGCAGGGAGCTCTTGACGGCGAGCCGGCCGAGGTCCACGCCGCTCTCCGCGAGGCGGTGCGCGACCTCGGGGCGGATCCCCGTGAGGACCGCCCGCGCGCCGAGCAGGCCGACGACCCGCACCACCTCGACGAGCGCCTCGATCGCCGGCGGATCGAGCACGTCCACGCCGGTCAGGTCGATGATCGCGATCCGCGTGCGGCGCTCCGCGACGCCGCGCGACAGCGCCTCGGTCATGCGGCGCACGCGCCCGGCCTCGAGCGGGCCGATGAGCGGCAAGACCATCACGTCGTCGCTGATCGGGATGAGCGGCATGGATAGCCTCGCCAGCGCCGCGTCCTGGGCCTGAATCACCTCCTCCCGCAGCCGCGCGCGCTCCTCCTCGGCGCGCTTGCGCTCCGTCAGATCGATGCCGGTCATGATCAAGAACCGGAGCCCCTCGTCCTTGCCGCGCAGGACGGCGCCCGACCAGGCGGTCACCCGGCGGGCGCCGTCCCTCGCCGTCCACGGGACCTCCACCTGCTTTCGCGGCGCGCCGGCGCCGAGCTCCTCGAAGAGGCCCTTGAGCTGCGCCGACGCCTCCGGATCGGGGGTGAGCTCCCAGAGGTAGCGGGGCTCCAGGCGCCCGCGGCCGCCGCCCAGCGCCCGCTCGGCGGCGCTGTTCATGCGCACGATGCGCCCGCGGTCGTCGAGCACCACGATGAGGCCGTCGACGAGGTCCATGACGCCCGCCATGAAGTCCCGCTCCCGGCTCAGCATGTCCTGCGCGTGCTTGCGCTCGAACAGGCGGCCGAGCTGCCGCGCGATGCGGCCGATGGTCACGGTGAACTTCCCGTCGTCCGCGTGCTCGGCGTCGGAGAAGAACTCCAGCACGGCCGCCACCTCGGCGCCGACCACCACGGGAAACGCGAACCCCGCCTTGACGCCGAGGTTCTTCGCGAGCCGGGCGCGCGGGAAGTTGGCGTCCTCCGTCACGTTGCGCACCCAGACCGGCTGCTTGCTGGCGAGCACCCGCCCGGGCAGCCCGACCCCCGGGGTGAACTGCGTCGCCTCGGTGACCGCCTTGAAGGTCGCGAACTTCACCTCGTCGTTCAGGTACCAGAGCGCCGTGGGGAGGAGCAGCGAGGGATCGTCCGCCGCCGGCACGTACGCGTGCCCGACCGGCCAGCTCAGGTGACCACAGATGTGCGCGATGGTGCGATGCAGCGCCTCCTCGACGCTCGCCGCCTCGTGCACGTCGACGGTGACCACCCGGAGCAGCTCCACCAGCGACCGCTCATCCGTCAACACGTTGTCGAGCCTCCTCCGAGCTCTCGTCGACGCCTCCTCCGAGCGTTTGATGAGATCGGTCATGAATGAAGGAGTAACACGCTCAATGTATCCGATCGGTTTCCGCCCCGCGGCGATCTGGGCGATGGCTCGCTGAGCCGCCGCGCGCGCTCGGCGCGGCGATCCTGGCCACGGCGTCACGGCGCGGCGACGCCGCGGTGATTTCGTTGTGCCGGGCGACCGGCATGCCCGGGATCGGCGGAGGGCGCGCCCACGACCGTCCGTGACGCCGCTGGACGGTCGCGTACGATCCCCCTTACTGTGTCGTCCGCCCGGCGAGCTCGCCTGTGCCGGCGGACAGGGCCGTACACCGGATCACGGTGGCGGCGCGCTCTTCTGCTTCTGATGAATTCTGATTCTGATGGAAAGGACGATGATGCTCTCGAACTGTCTTCGCCGGTGCGCGTTCGCGGTGACGTTGCTGGTCGCGGCGCCGGCGCTCGCGGCGAAGCCACCGGATAGCGGCTCGGCCGAGGCGCAGCAGCTCGCCCGGACCAAGGCGCACGAGGGGCTCAAGCTCTACGGCGCGGATCGCTGGGAGGAAGCGTTCGAGGTCTTCAAGGAGGCCGACCGGCTCTATCACGCGCCGACGCTCGTGCTCTACATGGCGCGGTGCCAGCGCAAGCTCGGCCGGCTGGAGGCCGCGCGCGACCTGTACGACCAGCTCCTCGCCGAGCCGCTCCCGGAGGACCCGCCGGCGGCGTTCCTCGACGCGCGCAAGGACGCGGAGACCGAGCTCGCGGCCGTGCGCGCGGCGCTGGAGGCGCCCGCCGCGCCTCCGGCCCCGGCCCGCGACACGCCCGCCCCGGGCGGCGCGGAGGGCGGCGGCGGGTCGCTGCTGCCGGCCGGGCTCGCGTTCGGGCTCGGGGCGGTGGGCATCGGCGTCGGCGCCGTGACCGGCCTCGTGTCGCTCTCCAAGGTGTCCGACATCAAGGAGCGCTGCGAGGGCCAGCGCTGCCCGGCCGAGCTGAAGGGCGACGCCGACACGGCGACCACGCTGGGCCATGTGTCCACCGTGAGCTTCATCGTGGGCGCCGCCTCGGCCGCGGCGGGCGTCGTGCTCCTCGTGGTCCGGCCGGGCGGCGACGCCGCGCCCGACGCCGCGGGCGCGGCGGCGCGGGCGCAGCGCGGCGTGGCCTGGAGCGCCGGGGTGGGTCTCGGGCGGATCGAGATCCAGGGGACGTTCTGATGCGCTCGCCGGCGGAAGGCGCGAGGAGCGCCCGCCTCGCCGGCGCGCTCGCGGCGCTGGCGCTCACCGGGGCCTCCGCGTGCACGAGCCTCTCCGGGGTCGGCGATCTCGAGTTCGGCGAAGCTGGCGGCCTCGCCGGCGGCGGTAGGGGCGGCGCCGGAGGGGGCGGCGGCGCCGGAGGTGGCGCGGCGGGCGGCGGTGGCGCCGGCGGCGGTGGTGGCGCCGGCGGCGGCAGCGCCGGCGGCGGTGGCGCGGGCGGCGGTGGCGCCGGCGGCGGTGGCGGCGCTGGCGAGGGTGGGGGCGGCGGCGACGGGGGGCAGGCGCCGGGCCCGCCGACGGCCGCGGAGCTGCTCGCGCTCGCGGCGTCGTGCCAGCAGGCCTCGTCGGGGCTGTTCCGGAACTCGGCCGATCCCGGCCCGGAGCCCAGCATCCCTGTCTGCGCGCTGAACGGGGCGTACTTCTGGAAATCCGGGATGGCGATCGACTGCGACGGTCTCTCCCACGACTCGCCGGAGTGCCCCTCGTCGATTCCCCACACGGCGGCGGTGGACTCGCAGGGAAACGCCCTCGATTCGCTTCAACTCCCGTTCGTGGTCGTCCCCAACGGCACGCCCGCGGACTGCGCCGACGTGCTGTGGAGCTACATGGACGCCGATCTCCGGATGGGGGCCGCCGTCGCGGTCGTCTACGGCGACAAGGTCGCCTATGGAGTCGTCGGCGATGTGGGGGAGTGCCACGCCATCGGGATGGCCTCGTACGCGATGGCGCAGCGCCTGGGCATCGACGTCGAGCAGCCGAGTCCCGGGGTGATGAACGGCGTCACCTACATCGCGTTCGCGGGGCCCGAGGCTGTGGTGGAGCCTGTCGAGGACCCCGAGAAGGCGGTGGAGCTCGGGATTCGGCTCGCGTCGGAGCTCCTCGCAGCTCCCTGATCCAGCGAGAGCGGGGCAGGGGAGGAGCGCCGCGGCGCAGCACAGCGCCGCGGCGCAGGACAGCGCCGCGCGGCGGGCCGAGCCGCGCCGCGGCGCTGCGCCCGGTTCAGATCAGTCGCACGTGGCGACCTCGCAGGCCTCCATCTCGGGGGCGCACGCCGTGACGATGCACGTGGTGCACGTCTCGGCGTCCTGGCCTCGGCAATCCTCGTCGCACGCGCCGTAGGCCCCGGTGGTCTGGCAATTGAGCGCCTCCGAGAACTGAGGCCCGACCTTCTCGCAGCTGTTCACGATGCAGCCGAAGAACGCGGCGTCGTCCCCGGGGGTCGTGCTGTTGATGCACGAGAACGTCTCGGCGCACGTGGACGTCCCGGAGCCGAACCACGTCGAGGCGTCGAAGCCCTCCTCGTTCCTGCAGTTCTCGTAGGCCGCGGACCGCGGGAAGTACGGCCCGATCAGCATGCACATCTCGTCCTTCGTGGTCAGGCCCTGCGCGATGTCGCGATCCTCGGTGTTCTTGAAATCGCAGCGGTAGTCCAGGGCCTCTCCCGCCTTGACCTCGAGGAACGGCGAGAACTCCTGCGACGGGACCCCCTCCCATTTGTCGTGGGCGTACAGCTCCGTCATCTTGCCGTCGAGGTCGACCTTGTTGGCGACGTAGCCGACGCCGCGGCGGTGCATGTGCGACTGGATCCTCACGACCGAGATGTCCCTATCGGTGGTGCAGCGCATCCGCGCCGAGGACTCCCCGTGCGACGGCACGCTGATGAACGGGTTGTAGTGGAAGAGCATGCCCGCCTCGGTCTTCACCTCCTCGTCCGGGATCGTGTAGAGGTTGATGCGCGCGTCGGTCTCGAGGGGCGCGCTCGAGGCGTTCAGGTAGTGGGTGTTCATGAGGAGCACCGTGCCCGGAGCGACCTTGAGCGCCACGCCCTCCGGGAGCTCGCCGAGGAAGGAGTTGCCGTCGGGGGACTGGGAGCCCGCGACCACGCCGGTGACGTCCCAGTAGGCCTGGGGGCCCTGGCTGCAGTCGTGGACCTGGCTCCCATCGATGGCGTCACCGTCGCGCGTCTCGGTCGGGATCTCGTTGTACGGCGTTGCGTAAAGGAGGACGTGGTGGCTCCCGTTCGAGTACCGCACCACCTCCCGGTTGACATTGAGCCCCTCCGGCGGCGCCACGAAGAGCTGGCAGCGCTCGACCTCCTGCCCCGGCTCGATCGTGGAGATCATCCGATACTGCACGCCGGTGCCTTGGGCCGGCGGCTCCAGCCCCTGGTCCTCCGGGGTCTCCGTGCCGGTGCCGGGGTCCGAGGAGGAACATCCCAAGAGCGCGACGGCGCCGAGGAGAGCGATGAGCGAGGTGGTTGTGCGCATGAGTGGATTCCTGCTGTGGGTTGATCGCAACGCCGAGGTGATGGCGTAGGCGACGGTCGATGTACGGTTCGGGCGACCGAAAGCTACCCGAGATGCGCCTCGCGTGAGCGGAGGGAGCAAGGACGGAGGGACCACGGGGGAGGCAAGCAGCGCCACCGGCTCGTCGGGGAGCCCGGGTGACCTGTCGGACAGGTGGGATGGTCCCATGAGGCGTTCGGAG
This sequence comes from Sorangium sp. So ce134, assembly GCA_051525975.1. Classification (GTDB taxonomy): domain Bacteria; phylum Myxococcota_A; class Polyangia; order Polyangiales; family Polyangiaceae; genus Sorangium. The sequence continues at coordinate 11,899,998 of CP150314.1, read as the reverse complement.
CTGCCGCAGCGGCCGCGCAGCGATGCCGGGAGCGCGCGCCGGAAGCCGCGCAGCGCTCGGGCGATCGCGCGGGTGGTGATGCCACGACAGCAAACGAGTGTCGAGCCCGAAGCTGCAACTCTCCGTGCCGAAAATCCCGTGTGGTTGTGTGGATTACATGGTCCGATGTTCGGCGACGCCCCACAGGCTTGTAGCGGCGCACCATGGAGATATCGAGCGCGGCGACGCCGGTAGCACGAAGTCGACGGGCCGCGCCGCCGGGGGCGGCCGCGGCGGCGCGACGCAGGGCGCCGGGGTCAGTCGCACGTCGAGATCTGGCAGGCGTCGAGGTCTGCTTTGCACGCGGTGGCCATGCACGACTCGCACGCTTCGCCGGGCTGGCTGCACGCCTCGGTGCACGCGCCGTACCCCGCGCTCCACTGGCAGCGGATCACGTTCGAGATCGAGGGCCCGGCGTTCTCGCAGCTGTTCACGATGCAGCCGAACGACTCGAACCCGTTGCCCCCGTCCACGGCCTTTGCGTCGTCGAGGCACGAGAGCGTCTCCGCGCACGTGGCCGCCCCGGAGCCGAACCACGTCGCGGCGAGCAAGCCCTCCTTGGTGTGGCAATTCTCGTACATGGGAGAGCGCGGGAAGTACGGTCCGATGAGCATGCACATCTCGTCCTTCGTGGTCAGGCCCTGAGCGACGTCGCGCTCCTCGGCGTTCGCGAAATCGCAGCGGTAGTCGAGGGCCTCTCCCTTCTTGACCTCGAGGAAAGGGGAGAACTCCCGGGTCGGCACGTTCTCCCACTGGTCGTGGGCGTAGAGCTCCGTCATCGTGCCGTCGAGATCGACCTTGTGGGCGACGTAGCCGACGCCGCGGCTGTGCGTGTGCGACTGGATCCTCACCACCGAGATATCCTGATCGGCGGTGCACCGCATCCGCGCGGAAGCCTCACCGCGCGCCGGCACGTTGATGAAGGGGTTGTAGTGGAAGAGCATGCCCGCCTCGATCTCCACCTCGTCATCCGGGATCGTGTAGATGTTGATGCGAGCGTCCGTCTCGATGGGCTCGGCCGAGGCGTTGATGTAGTGGGTGTTCATGAGGAGCACCTTGCCCGGCGGGACCTTGACCGCGACGCCGGGCGGGAGCTCGCCAAGGAAGGAGGCGCCGTCGCGGGACTGGGAGCCGGCGAAGACGCCGTTGATCTCCCACTCGGCCTGAGGGCCTTCCTTGCAGTCGTGCACCTGCGTCGCGTCGATGGGCACGCCGTGGCGCGTCTCGGTCGGGAGCTCGGCGTAAGGCGTCTCGTACAGGAGGACATGGTGGCTCCCGCTCGAGAACCGCACCTCGTCCCGCTGGATGTTGAGCCCCTCCGGGGGCACGACGAAGAGCTTGCAGCGCTGGATCTCGACCCCGGGGTCGAGCATGGCGACCATGCGGAACTGCACGCCGGCGCCTTCGGGCGGAGGGGCGAGCAGATCGTCCTCGGGCGCGTCCGAGGAGGCGCCCGAGGACGAGCAGCCGAAGAGCGCGAGCGTGCCGAGGAGAGCGACGAGCTTGATGGTTGTGCGCATGAGGTGGTCCTGCTGTGGGTTGGTCCGATGGCGAGGTGGCCTTTGGCGATGAGGGGAGCGAGCGCGGCGCGCGCGTCACGTCTTGCGGACGATCAGCTGGTAACCCTGCAGGACGATCTCGTGCCCCCCCTGGATGAACCCGAGGAAGGCATCGATGCCCGGCTTCGGGTCGATCGCCGCCGCGAGCTCCTTCGGGTAATGGGCGCCGATGGCGTAATCGTCGAAGATCGCGAGGCCGCCGCGCCGGAGGAGCGGCCAGACCGAGAGCGCGTCCTGGAGGGTGTCCACCGGGTGATGCGAGCCGTCGACATAGGCGATATCGAACGTCGAGCCCGCGAGCAAGGGGAGCGCCTGGCGCGAGTACCCCTTCAGCTTCGTCACCTTGTGGCCGGCGCCCGTCTGCCGCACGTTGTGATCGAAGTGCCGCTCCGCCTGCAGCTGGCCCGGTCCGTCGAAGGGATCGATGCAGACGATCCGGCTGGTCTCGTGCGTGAGGACGTTCTCGAGCAGCCAGCAGGCGCTCAGCCCCTCGAAGGAGCCGATCTCCAGGCACCGCACGTCGGGCGCGCCGCGGAGCGGCGCGAGCGCGGATTCCCAGGAGGGGACGTTGTGAGAGAACCAGTCCTGCGTGATCCGGTAGCGGGCGTGGGGGAGCGGCTCGAACACGATCGAGCGGCCGAGCAGGCGCCCGACGGCGTCGCGCGCCCGGCCGCCCAGATCGCTCGCCCTCGCGAGATGGTAGACGACCTCGAACACGACGCGCTTCGTGAGCGAGAGCGCCGCGGCGCCGTCCTGATCAGCGCGGCGCGCGAGGCTGTCGAGCCTGGCTTCGAGCGTCGCCACGAGGCGCTCGACGGCCGCGGTGACGTCCTTGCCATCCGCCACGTCCTGCAAGATCCCGGTGTACAGGTCCATGGATCCACGGTCGAAGACCGAAGTCTCGAGGGATCCCTGGAGCTCTCCACGATCGCCGCTATTCATGAGCTTGCTCTCCTCTCTCGGCCGACCTCGCGGCCGCCTCGCGCCGGTGCTGCTGGACCACGCGAGGCTTGATGATGTTCCTGGCAACATAGGTGATCCACGACGGCGGCATGGGCCTGAGCATCAGGCGCCACAGCTTCATCGAGAGCGGCGCGACGTCCGGGATCGGCTCGCCCAGGGGGATCGCGAGGTCCCGGAGCGCGCCGGGGACCTCGGACAGCGCGTCTCGGCGGACATAGATGAACGTGTTGAACCGGTACCAGTACGACACCTCCGGGTCGTCCTTCACCGAGGGGCGGATCGCGTCGAGGAGCACGTAGCCGCGCTCGTCGAAGAGCTCGCGCCAGTACCGGTACGGGCGCTCGTTGATGTGGAACTCTCCGCCCTGCCCCGGCGGCGCGGCGGAGAACAGGACGACGCTCCCGTGGCGCGTCAGCGAGCCAACGAAGTCCCTGGCGGCCTCTCGCGGCAGGTGCTCGCCGACCTCCAGGCTCTGGACGAGATCGAACCGCCGCCCGAGCTGCACGGGCCGGGTCAGATCCGCGGCGCGGAACTCGGAGGGATCGACGAGGAGCGCGCCGCTCTCCACGTGCGCTCCGTCGAGGCCGAGCACCTCGGGGACGCCGAGCTGCTTCCAGACCTTCAGCCACGCGCCGTGGCCGCACCCGAAATCCACGACGCTGGTCACGTTGAACCACGTCATGAGGAGGCGGAGGATGGGCGCTGCCGAGCGCATCGCCTCCTTGTTCATGATGTCGTAGAACTCTGTGTCGTAATCGTACATGGCCATGGCGTCCACGCCCTGTTGAGGGAGCTCCGCTCCTCGCAGCCGGCGGCGGCCTGCGCTCGGCAGGCCGGCCGCTCACTCGCCGCCACCCTGCGCGATCATGCTGTCCGAGGCCCTCACGGGCACCCTCCTGCCCGGCGCGGCGACGACCTCGGGGGCCGCCTCGCCTCGGATCAGCGAGCGCAGCGCCTCCAGGAAGAGGCCGTTGAGCCGCTCGATCGTGCGGCGGTGGTGCACGTTCTCGCTGTAGTTCCAGAGCACGGTCAGGCGGCCGCTGAAGATACCCACCTGGCATTGCAGGAGGAAATCTCGCATGTTCTCTGGATCTTCCATGGCCGGCGGTATCTGAGGCACCGCCTTGACCAGCGCGGTGTCGGATACGGGCAGCTCGAACTGTCCCACGTAGTTGAAGATCATCTCGCGCCTCGGCAGGGACTTCAGCGCTGCGACGATCTCCTCATCCTGGCTGAGCCAGCGCAGGGCCGCGTAGGCGCTCCCTCGGCTCAGGAGCCGATCGAACTGACCCTTGACGCTCTGCAGCGCCTCGAACGGGGTCCGTGGGCCCTGAAGCTGGAGCAGGAGGGGGATGCCGTGGGCGAAGAGGCCCACCGTGCGGGCCAGGTCCATGTCGTCGGATGGAGCCTCCCGGCCGTGCACGATCACGTCGAGCAGCAGGGAGTCGAGGCCGGCCGAGCGAGCGAACGCCTGCCCGAGCGCCGAGAGCAGCGCGACCATGATCGGGGCGCGGTGAACCCTCGGGAGATCCTGCAGCAGCGCGCTGGTCTCTTCGACGGAGAGCGACGACGAGAAGATCCGCGTGGACGCGATCGTGTTGGTCTCTCTCCCGCCCGGGTGATCGATCGGCAGAGGGGACACCGCGCCCCAGGGCTGGGAGCGCCAGTACTCCAGGTCGCGCTTTCTGTCCGGCGACCGAGCGTGATCGGCGAGCCGCTCTGCCCATTGCTTGTACGACGTGGTCTTGGGGGGCAAGAGCACGGGCTGACCCTGCTTCAGCTGGTGGTACGCCATCTCGATGTCGGCGAGCACGATCTGGAGAGAAACGACGTCGCTCACCAGGTGATGAAGGACGATGAGCAGCCTGTCGTGCTGATCGCCGCCCAGGCCGAAGGTAACGACCTGCACGAGCGGCCCGGCGAAGAGATCGAGCTTCGTCTGGAACGCGACCACCGCCGCGTCCATCGCGCTGGCCTGCTCCGCGGGAGGCAGCGCCGAGAGGTCGACGTGGGTGAACGGCGCCGCGTCCTCCGGAGGCGCGATCCGCTGCCGCCATCCGCGCTCGTCGCGCGCGAACCGCATGCGGAGCGCGTCGTGGTGCAGGAGCACGGCCTTGAGCGCCTGCGAGAGGCGCCCCGGATCGAGCGGCTGGATCAGCTCCCAGAGCGTCGCCAGGTTCCAGTGATGAGGGTTGGGGAGATCGCGCGACAGGAGCCAGCGCTGGTTCGGCCCCAGCGGGACCTCGCCGGTGACGAGCGCGCGCGCGGCGTCGGCCATCGGCGCGACGTCGACGGCGGCCGCGCTGTCGGCGATCATCGCGCGGATCTGACGGGCGAGCTCTCCGACGCTCACGCCCTTCAACAGATCGACGACCGGGACGGTGGCCCGGAGGTCGGTCCCGATCCGGTTCTTCAGCTCGAGCGCGAGCAGGGAGTCGAGACCGAGGTCGCTCAGCAGCGAGCGCCGGTCGATCCGTGAGGCGGAGAGCCGAAGCACGCGCGCGACGAGGTCCTTCAGGTAGTCGACGAGGCGCTCCTCCTGCTCGGCGGGATCCGAGGGCTCGAGGATGGTCTGGAGCGCGTGCTTCGGCGGCGCGCTCGCGGTGCGCGCGGCCTCGCCGCCGGCCGCGGCGCCGTCGAGCAGGCGCGCGATGAACGGCACGGCGCCGCCGGAAGAGAAGTTGTTCCGGGCGAACGTCTGAGGGTCGGAGACCCACAGGACCGTCGCCTGGTCGATGCCCTGCTGCAGGACGTGGCCGAGCGCCTCCAGGCCGCGTCGCGGCGAGAAGGGGGGCATCCCGCGGTTGTTGAAGTAGTCGCCGAGCGTCGTGGCCATGCCAGCTTCGGCCCACGCTCCCCAGTTGATGCTGCTGGCCGGGAGGCCGCGGGCGCGCCGGTACTGCGCGAGGCCGTCGAGGAAGGCGTTGGCAGCGCCGTAGTCGGCCTGCCCCGCGGTGAAGGCGAGCGCGGCGATCGACGAGAAGAGCACGAAGAAATCCAGCGGCTCCCGCTCGAGATGCCGGTGCAGCAGCCAGGCGCCCTGCACCTTCGGCCGCGCGGTCTCGAGGTACTCCTCCATGGTCATCGCGGCCATGAGGTGCGGTTTGCTCACGCCGGCGGCGTGGATCACGCCCCGGATCGGGGGATACCCCTCCTTCCGGTGCTGGTCGAGGAACGCGCCGAGCTGCGCCTCGTCGGCGATGTCGAGGGCGGCCACGTGCACGCTCGCGCCCAGCGCCTCCAGCTCGCGGACGGCGGCGACGCGCTGCCCGAGCGGCGTATCGGCGGCTGCCTCGAGCCACGCCGCGCGCGGCGGGAGCGCGCTGCGGCCGAGCAGGACCAGCCGGCGCGCGCCGTGCTGCACCATCCAGCGCGCCACCAGGAGCCCCAGCCCGCCGAGCCCGCCCGTGATCAGGTAGCTCGCGTCGGCCCGGAACGAGAGCGCCGGCGCAGGCTTCACGAGGTCGGGGCGCGCGACCAGCCGGGGCACGTAACGCTGCCCGCGCCGGTAGGCCACCTGGTCCGCCACCCTGCCCGCGATCAGGTCGTCGGCGAGCAGCGCGACGTCGTCGAGCGGGCTGCTCGGGTCGAGGTCGATCAGGCCGCCGTAGCGATCGGCGTGCTCTTGATAGCCGACCATCCGCATCATGCCCCAGAGCGTCGACTCCGCGACCCCGGTCGGGGGGAGGTCCGGCGTGACCGGCTGGGCGCCGCGCGTCGCCGCCCAGATGCGCGGCAGCTCGCTGTGGCCGCTGCGATCGAGGGCCTGGACGAGGTGCAGCAAGGCGAGCGGCCCGAGCGCCTGCGCGCTGTCGAGATCGCCGAGCGTGAGGTCCTCGGCGGGGACCGTGTCCAGGCTGAAGAGGTGGAGGATGCCGCGCCACGGCTGCCGCGCGCGCGCGAACACCGCGTCGACCAGCTGCCGCATGTCGTCGAGGGACGCCGGGTTCACCGCGAAGCGGCGCTGCGCCTCGTCCGCCTGGTAGCGCGCTCCGGCGAACACCAGGACGCACTGGTCACCCCGGGCTTCCAGCTGCGCCGCGAGCGCCTGCCCGAACCCCTGCCGATCGGCCAGCACGAGCCAGCCGCCGCGCCCGCGCGGCGCCTCCGGGCCGACGTCGGGCTGAGGCTGCCATTCTATCTTGTAGAACAGGCTGCTCGTGTCGACGGCATCGTCGGACCGCGCGTGCTCCAGCGAGTGGGCGACGGCGCCCCGCAGCTCCAGCACCACGTTGCCGGCGTCGTCGCAGGCGATCAGATCGCCGCGCAGGACGCGCTCGTTGAACTCGACGACCCGGGAGCGCACCCAGAGCTGCTCGGGCACCTGGCCGCGAAGCTGCAGCGACGCGATGTGGGTGGGCAGGTAGACTCCTCGGCTGCGATCGCCGGCGCCGTCCGCCGGCATGGTCGTCGCCAGCAGCACCTGGAAGCAGGCGTCCAGCAGGGCCGGGTGCAGCGCATACCCGCGCTGCGCGGCGCCGGGCTCGCCGCGCAGCGCGACGCGCGCCACGGCCGAGACCGCGCCGCGCCAGAGCTGATCGATCCCGCGGAACTCGGGGCCGTAATGCAGTCCGAGGTTCTTCAGGTATCGATAGCAGTCCTGCGTCGACGTCTCGCGCGGGTGCTCGGCGCGCCACTCGGCCAGCGGGAGCCTCCGCGCGCGGCGGTCCTCTGGCAGGAGGCGGAAGGTCGCGCTCGCGTGCCGGACCCATTGCTGCGGGTCGGCGCCGGCGCGGCTCCCGACGCTCGCCGTCCCCTGCGCGCCGTCGCAGACCACCTGGAGGCGCGGCTGGGTCTCCGGCTGCACGAACAGCGCTCTGTGAAACTCGATGCCGGAGAGCTCGATCCCGCGCTCCTCCGCTCCGAACAGCGCCCTGGCCGCGGCCAGCATCATCTCGATGTACCCCGCGCCCGGGTACACCACGGCGCCTTGCACCACGTGGTCCTTGAGGTAGGGCAGGCGATCGACGTCGATGACGCTCTCCCAGGTCGGCTGGAAGCCGGGCAGCCGATCGCCGAGCAGCGGGTGGGCCGGCGCCCCCAGCCGGTCGCGCCGCGAGGCGTCCGATTCGACCCAGTGCGGCTCGTGCTGCCACGGGTAGCGCGGCAGCTGCACGACGCGCGCGCCGCGCGGATCGCCCGGGTGCACGCCGCGCCAGTCGACGGGGAACCCCGCGACGTAGAGCGCGCCCAGCGCCTCGAGCAGGGTAGCGCGCTCGCCCGCCTTCCGGCGCAGCGAGGTCAGCACATTGGCCTTCTGGCCGTGCAGCGCAGCGCACTCCTGGATTGACGAGCCCAGCACCGGGTGCGCGCCGATCTCCAGGAACGTGTCGTGGCCCTCCTGGAGGAGCGCCTCGGCGGCGGGCGCGAACAGCACGGTATCGCGCACGTTGCGCCACCAGTACTCGGCATCCCACTCGCTCCCTGGCGAGCGGGCGCCGGTCACCGTCGAGAAGAGCGGCAGAGCTGCCTGCCGCGGGCGGATGTGCTGCAGCGCCTCGAGCAGCTCATCGCGCAGCGGATCCATGTAATGGCTGTGGTAGGGCACATCGACCTGCAGGAAGCGGACAAAGACCTTCCGCTCCTCGAAGGGCCGGACGAGCTCCAGGAGGGCTTCGTGGTCGCCGACGAGGGTCACCGCGCTCGGGCCGTTCACGGCGGCGATGGAGATGCGCGCTTCGCGGCCGGCCAGGGCGGCCCGGGCCTCGAGCAGCGGGACTCCCAGCGCGACCAGCTTGCCCTGCCCGGTGGTCCGGTGCTGAAGGCGGCTGCGATGGTAGATGATCTGGATCGCCTCCTCGAGGTCGAACACGCCGGCGCAGTAGGCCGCCGCCACCTCGCCTGCGCTGTGCCCCACGATGGCGTCCGGCGCGATGCCCCAGGACCGCCACAGCGCGGCCAGGCCGACCTGGAGAGCGAAGCTCGCCGGCTGGGCGATCTGGGTCTCGGACATGCGCGAGCGCCCCTCGTCCGCCAGCATCTGGTCGAGCAGCGACCAGCCGGCGTGCCGGCGCAAGAGCGCGTCGCATTCCCTGACGGCCTCGTGGAACACCGGCTCTCGGGCCAGGAGCTCGCGACCCATGGCCCACCACTGGGGCCCCATGCCTCCGAACACGAAGACGAGGCCCGCCGGGGTGCGCGGCCGGCGCCCGATGGCCGCGCCGGGCGCCGACTCGCCTGCCGCGATCGCCGTCAGCTGCTCGGCGAGCGCCTCGCAGGACTCGGCCCGCAGCGCCAGCCGGTGCTCGTGATGGGTGCGGCGCACGCCGGCGGAGCGGCAGAGATCGCGCAAGAACCCGGGCTCGTCCTTCCGCCGCGCGACCAGCGCGCGGTACGCGCGCGCGGTGTCCAGGAGCGCCTGCTCGCTCCGCGCGGACAGGGGGAGGAGCTCGCTCCGGGCCCCTGCCGCCGGGAGCGGCGCGGCCGGCTCGGCCGGCGCCGCCTCGAGCACCACGTGGGCGTTGGTCCCGCCGAAGCCGAAGGAGTTGACGCTCGCCAGCCGCGGGCCGGCTGCGCGGGGCCAGGGCTCGAGCGCGCGAGCGACCTTCAGGCCGAGCGCGTCGAAGTCGATGCCGGGATTGGGCTGCTGGAGGTGGAGGTGCGGCGGAATGGCGCCGTGCTTCAGCGCCAGCGCTGCCTTGATCAGCCCCGCGACGCCCGCGGCGGCCTCGAGATGACCGATGTTCGTCTTGACCGAGCCGATCCAGCACGGGTCGTCCGGCGCCCGGCCGCTCCCCAGCACGGCGCCGAGCGCATTCGCCTCGATCGGATCGCCCACCGGCGTGCCCGTGCCGTGCGCCTCCACATACTGGATCTGACCAGGCGATACGCGCGCCCGTTCACACACCTCCCGGATCAGCGCCTGCTGCGCCTGCCCGCTGGGGACCGTGATGCCGTTCGTGCGGCCGTCCTGGTTGACGCCGCTGCCGCGAATGACGGCGTAGATCGGATCTCCGTCGGCGAGCGCCCGGCGCAGCGGCTTGAGCACCACGATCCCGGCGCCCTCGCCGCGCACATAGCCGTTGGCGCGCGCGTCGAACGCCTTGCTGCGCCCGTCGGGCGAGAGCATCCCCGCCTTCGACTCGGCGATCGTGTACTCCGGCCGGAACATCGCGTTGACGCCGCCGGCGAGCGCCAGCGCGCTCTCGTGGTTCCAGATGCTCTGGCAGGCCAGGTGCACCGCGACCAGGGACGAGGAGCAGGCGGTGTCCAGCGCCACGCTCGGCCCGCGGAGGTCGTACATGTACGAGAGGCGGTTCGCCAGCATCGTCATCGCGCTGCCGGTCGCGGCGTGCGGGCCGATGAGATCGCGGTTGTTGGCATCCAGCTGGAAGATCTTGATGTCTTCCGTGAAGCCGCCGATGAACACGGCCGTATCGCTCCCGGCCAGCTGCTCGGGGACCACCCCTGCGTCCTCGAGCGCTTCCCAGCTGACCTCCATGAGCCAGCGCTGCATCGGGTCGAGCGACGCGGCCTCGCGCGGGGACATCCCGAAGAAGAGGGCATCGAAGAGCTCGATGCGCTGCTGAACGAACCCACCCCAGCGAGACACCGTCTTTCCGGGTTTCGCTGGGCTCTGGTCGTAGAAGCGCTCGATGCTCCAGCGATCGGGCGGCACTTCGCTGATCGCGTCCACGCCCTCGCTCAGCAGTTTCCAGAAGCTGTCGGCGTCGTGCGCCCCGCCGGGAAACCGGCAACCGATGCCGATGATCGCGATCGGCTCCACGTGAGCGTCAATGCCGTTGGAGCCGCGTGAGAACGTGGACGAAGCGGTGTTGCTGGGCATTTCTGATCCCTCTCTCGTCGGCCGCTGACCGCGGCGCGAGATATGCTCGAAGGCTGCCGATTCACGGAGAGAGCGCTCGCGCGCTCGTCTCGTGAGGCTTCGCGAACACGGATGCCTACAGGGAGAGCTCCTTCGTCGATCGCGGCGACCTGAGTCCGTGGCTGACCGCGCTACAGGTGGTACGCCTGCGCGCTTCGGGCGCGACGAGCCTCAGTCGCTCTGCGGCCGTATGAGCAGGAGATGACGGGCCGAGCCGGCGCCGCGCGCCGCCGGACCCGTCGAGGCGCGGAGGTGGCGCCGCGCGTGTGAAATGAAACCTTGCCTTCCGTCCACGTTCGTTAACCACGATGCCAGCTGAGGTGCAACCGATTCGGTGTCGATCTTGACAGTTCTTAACTGGTTCGCTTCATCGTTCTTAACATGACCGCGAGCTGGCCTGACGAAGACTCCCGGCGGCTCGGCGGCCGGAAGGTCGCGCGGCCTGTCGGCTTCGGGTGGTAATGCGTCGTCGCGCTCGACTTCCTTTGTCTCTCCAGCGTCGTGCCGGCGCTCGACGCATCAGGACGGCCGTGTCGAGGCGTCGCTGCGCCGCCTTTGCGTCCCCTTCGCGAGGTGGTCGGCTGTCTCGCTCTGCTGGAGCGGCGACTCGGGCGCTCGGCGTGGCCGGTGTCACGGTCACGATGACCTCGCGCTGCGGAGGAGCGCGGCGGCGAGGACGAGCCGTTCGCGAGAGGGGCGGAGCTCGCGCGATGCGGGCGCGCGTATTCGTCCGAGCGCTCGTTGAACGCCGCGCAGCGCAGCGCCCTGCTCTGCTAGCCTGGGCGGGTGAGACCCCGCCGCGACCGGCACCCCATCTCCGGAGCCCTCGCCCTCGCGACCGCTGCCGCGCTCCTCGCTCCGGCCGCGGCGCAGGCGGCCGACCCGGCGCCCGCCCTCGCGATCGACCTCGGCGGGGCGCAGCTCGACCTCGTGCTGGTGAAGGCGGGCCGCTTCCGGCAGGGCTCGCCGACGGCCGAGGCGGGCCGCGGCGACGACGAGGCGCTCCGGGAGGTGACCCTGAGCCGCGGCTTCTACCTGGGGAAGTTTCCTGTCACGGTCGGGCAGTTCAAGCGCTTCGTCGCGCAGACCGGCTACCGCACCGAGGCCGAGGTCGGCGCCTCCGGCGGGTTCGGCTTCGACGGCAAGGGCCTGTCGCAGCGCAAGGAGTTCACCTGGAAGACTCCCGGCTTCCCGCAGACCGACCAGCACCCGGTGACGCTGGTGACGTTCAAGGACGCGGGCGAGTTCACCCGCTGGCTGACGCAGGCGACCGGCCGCGCCTTCGACCTGCCGACCGAGGCGCAATGGGAGTACGCCCACCGCGCGGGGACCCAGACGCGGTTCTATGCGGGGAACGACGACACGGCCGCCGCCGCCATCGGGTGGTTCAAGGGCAACGCCGGGAGCGGCACGAGGCCTGTCGGGCAGAAGCAGCCCAACGCCTTTGGCCTGCACGACATGAGCGGCAATGTCTACGAGTGGTGTCGCGACTGGTACGGTCCCTATGCCCCCGGCCCGGCGGTCGACCCCGAGCAGACCTCGGCGCCGGGCGGCGACAAGCCCCGGCGCGTGCTGCGCGGCGGCTCGTGGCTCAAGGACGCGAGGCACCTGCGCGCCGCGGCGCGGTACCGCAACGACCCTGGCAGCCGCAACGCCGACAACGGCTTCCGCGTGGTCGCCGCGCTGGAGGCGAGCGCCCCCGCGGCCGCCGCGCCCTCGCCGGCCGCGCCGGCGGCGCCGCTCCAGGCGGGGTCGACGCGCGCGCCGGGCGCGAGCTCCTGGTCGACCGCGGCGACGGTGGCGTTCGTCGGCGGGGGCCTCGTCATGGCGAGCGCCGTCATCGGCCTCATCGGCGTGCTCGTGCACCGCGCGACCCGCCGCAAGCCCATGGCCGGGGCGCCGCCCGGCGTGACGTTCCGGCCGCAGGGCGACGGCTTCTGGCTGCACGCGCCCCCGCACCTGCACGGGTCGGTGCTCCACTACCGCTGCTTCGTGAAGGGCGTGCTGCGGCGCGCGTCCGTCCCGATCGAGCCGAGCCCGCGCGGGCAGTTCGTCTACACCGGCGGCGCCCCGTCGGCGGTGGAGGTGGAGCAGATCGGCGCGGCCGCGTGGTCCGCGGCGTCCGCCGCCGCGCAGGCCGCGGCGCATTCTCCCGCGCCGCGCGCCGCGTGGGGCGGCCATCGCTCGCGGGAGCGCATCTCCAGCGCGCCGGACGTGGCCGTGGTCACGCCGTTCCGCGGCTACCCTTCGGCCTACTGAGCCGCGCCGCCCGCGCCCGCATGCGCCCTCCGATCTGCGCCGTCTTCGCCGAAGCGCCCGCGCACCGCGCCCGCGCCGGCCGCACGCTGCGCGCGCTCCGGTTCGCGGGGCTCGCGCCGCTCGACCTCACGCCCGCTCCGCTCGCGGCCGCGGCGGACGCGATCGCGGCGGGGCCGGTGTGGCTCGTGCGCGGGGGCGCCTGGCCCGCGCCGTCCGCGGCGCTCGATCCTGACCCGTTCCCGCCGCCGAGCGACACCGGGCTGCCGGTCTGCGCGCTCGGCGCCGTGCTCGCGCCGCCCGACCTCGCCGCGGCCCAGGCGCTGTCCGCGGGCTCGGCGCTGTCCGCGGGCTCGACGCTCCCCGCGGGCTCTGCGCTCTCCGCGCGCACGGCGCTCTCCGCGGCCTCGGCGCCGGAGGCCGACGCGGCGGCGTGGGCCGAGCTGCTGCGGGCGACCGGCGGCGAGCTGAGCCGGGCCGCGCGCCGCGCGCCGGGGTTGCCCCGCGCGGCGAGCGTGTACCTCGACGCGCCGCTCGCCGCGGGCCTCGCGGCGCGCCTCCGCGCGGGCGATCCGCTCGACGCAGCCCTCCAGGGCGAGCTCGGGGCGCGGCGCGCGCGCGTGGTGCGGCACGCGCCGCTCGACGTGTGCGACGACGCGGCGCTGCGGGTCGCGCAGGTCGTGACCAGCCTGCAGCAGGGCGGCGCCGAGCGGATCGCGATCGACCTCGCGACCGAGCTGCCGCGCCGCGGCGTGCGCTCGCGCGTCTGCGCGGTATACCGGCCGACCCGCACCACGTTCGGCGCGCCGCCGGGGACGCTCGACCTGTCCGGGGCGCGCGGCGACCGCGAGGCGCGCTTCGACGCGCTCGCCCGCGGGCTCGCCGCGTGGGGCGCGGATCTCGCGCACGCGCACCTGCTCGACGCCGAGGACCTCGCGCGGCTCTCCGCGCGCGGGTACCGGCCGCTCGTCACGGTGCACAACGTGGCCGCGGGCTGGCCGGCGGGGCTCGATCGCCTCGGCCCGGGCGACGCGGCGCTGCTCGTGGCGTGCGCGCGCGCGGTCGAGGCGGAGCTCGCCGCGCGCGCGCTGCCGGTCCCACGGCGCACGGTCTGGAACGGGATCGACCTGGGGCCGGCGGCGCCCGGCGGCGCCCGGCCGGCGGCGGCCGCGGCGTGGCGGCGGCGCCTCGAGATCGCGCCCGGGGATCTCGTCCTGCTCGCCGTCGCGAACCCGCGGCCGCAGAAGCGGCTGCACCTCCTGCCCGCGATCCTCGCGGCCACGCGGGCCGCGCTCGCCGCGGCCGGCGATCCGCGGCCCGCGCGGCTCGTGATCGCCGGGAGCGCCTCGCCCGGCAGCGCGCCGGCGCTCGCCGCGGAGGCGGAGATCCGGCGCGAGGTCGACCGGCTCGGCCTGCGCGCCGAGGTGCGCTTCGCCGGCGCGGTCGCCGACGTGGCCGGCCTGCTCGCGGCGGCCGACGTGCTCGTGTCGCCGAGCGCCCACGAGGGGCTGAGCCTCGCGCACCTCGAGGCGCTCGCGGCGGGCCTCCCGGTCGTCGCGACCGGCGCCGGCGGCACGGCGGAGGTCGCGGCCGAGGCCCCGGCGCTGGTCCACCTGCCGCTCGACGCCGCGCCGGAGCGGTTCGCCGAGGCGATCGCGGCCGCGGCGCGCGGCGCGCCGCCGGCCGGCCGGGAGGTCGTGGCGCGGCACTTCAGCGTCGCGCGCATGGCCGAGGGGTACGCGCGGCTCTACCCGCGGGCGGTCGCCCGGAACCGCGGCCTGCGCCGGGGGGACGGGCTGCTCCTCGTGACGAACAACTTCTCGACCGGCGGGGCCCAGTCGAGCGCGCGGCGGCTGCTGCTCGGCCTCGCCGCCGCGGGCGTGCGCGGCCGGGCGGCCGTGATCGAGGAGCAGCCGGAGTACCCGACGCCGGGCCGGCGGGCGCTCGCGGCCGCGGGCATCCCGGTGCTGGCGGTGCCGCCGCCGGCCGACATCGAGCCGGCCGAGGCGGTGGAGCGCCTGCTCCGCGCGATCGAGGAGGACCCGCCCGAGGCCGTGCTGATGTGGAACGTGATCGCCGAGCACAAGGTGCTCCTGGCCGACGGGCTGCTCGACGTCCCGCTCTTCGACATCAGCCCTGGCGAGATGTACTTCGCCTCGCTGCGCCGCTACTTCGCGTCGCCGCGCCGCGGGCTGCCGTACCGGACGCCGCGCGATTACGGTGCGCGGCTGGCCGGGGTGATCGTGAAGTACGGGGCCGAGGCGGCGCTGGCCGCCGAGGAGCTCGGCGCGCCGGCGCACGTGGTCCCGAACGGCGTCGCGCTCGGCCCGCGCCCGCCGGCGTCGCCGCGGCGCGCGGCGGGCGACGGGCGCGCGCGGCTCGCGATCGGGACGGCGGCGCGCGTCCACCCGCACAAGAAGCTCGACGAGCTCCTCGCCGCGCTGCGCCTCGCGGCGCCGCGGCTGCCGCCGCACGTGCTGCGCATCGCGGGCGGGGTCGAGCGCGGCGCCGAGGCGCACGCCGAGGCGCTGCGGCGGATGGCGGCGGGGCTCTCGGTCGAGTGGGTCGGCGAGCTCGCCGACACGCGCGCTTTCCTGAGCGATCTCGATATGTTCGCGCTGATCGCCGAGCCCGCGGGGTGCCCGAACGCGTCGCTGGAGGCGATGGCCGAGGGGCTGCCGGTGGTGGCCACGGCGGTCGGCGGCATGGCCGAGCAGGTGGACGACGGCGTGACGGGGCGGCTGGTGCCGCCGGGCGACGCGGGGGCGCTGGCGGGGGCGCTGGTGGAGCTGGCGGAGGACCCGGCGCGGCGGGCGCGCATGGGGGCGGCGGGGTGGGAGCGCGCGAGGGAGCGGTTCTCGCTGGAGAGGATGGTCGCCGACTACGTGCGCGTGTGCCTGGGCGGGCGGGGGAGATGAGGGGAGCAGGGGAGGCGCCGTGTGAGCGCTGGCGCGGCCAAGCGTCTGGCTGTCCGCTTCCATTCGCTGGGATGCCGTACAGCGGCCGCGTTTAGCTGATCAACGCCAGCGTCGTTCGCGCACAGCTCGTAGGGATCTCCCGGGCGAAGCTGGTCGGCGATCACGGGGTGGCGGGGAGGCCCGGTCATCGAATAGCTCATGTGGATCTATTCCGGGCATGGCCCGGCGTCCATCTGGAGCCGCGTGAGAGCTGGCATGGCCAGACGTATGGCTGTGCGTGGCCAGACGTCCGGCTGGCGTATTCAACCTACCCGGCGCGCCCTCAGTGGGTCGTCGAGCCGCCGAGCGTGGGGACCTGCTCCGCGCTGTCCAGGAGAACCTCATCGACGCTGGCCGCCCTCGAAGCGGCGCTGGCGACGTTCGAGGAGCAGGCCGCCGTGCACGCGTTGTCCTCGATGAAGGACTTGAGGACCTGCGCGCGGTGGGGGAGGAACGTCCACCGGAGGGGGTTCGAGATCTCGCCGTCCTCGTTGACGTGGACGAACGTGCCCGGCGCGGTGGTCGGGGCATGCGCCGGCCACACGTGCACGCCGCCGACGTTCTCGTCGTCGCGGCTGCTCAGCTCGTGGCAGCCGGCGCACGACTGGGTGGTGGCGCGATCGGCGGCGTTGTCCGCCGTGACCATGCCAGACGGGAGGCCGCGGCTCACGAGGATCGGCCCGAGCGCCGTGGTGATGTCGGCGGCAAACGCGGTGTTCCCCTGCATGCGCGCCCGATAGTTGTTGTTGTTGGCGGTTCCATCCGTGGGGTCCATGATGCTCTCCCCCGAGTTGAAGAGGCCCTGGTTCGGCAGCGTGCGGAGCGAGATGTCGTTTTCGTCGTCGCCGAGCGGCACGAGCCCGTCGAGGGCATCGGGGAAGCTGCTCTGGAACGCGGCCCCGCGGGGGTCGCTCGCGAAGCTGGCGTTGAACAGGCCTGGGAACGGGTTCTCCTTCACCGTGACCGGCTTGAAGAAGAGCCTGGGCGAGCTGCCGATGTCCAGGTCGAGCTTGAACTCGCGGAGCACCCAGGGCTGGAATCCTCCGCTCGACGCCATGAACTGGTTCGTGCGGATCTGGCCGGTGTCGGCCATGAAATGGGACGCATCGATGACCGGCTCGAAGCCGGGCAGGCCAAAGAAATAGAACCCTTCGAGCGCGTTTCTGCGCTGGGTCGCGGTCACGTTCGGGTCCGAGAGGTTCGCCCAGAACTCGGCGACCGGGAGGCAGGCGGCGATGCCGCACTCGGGGTGCGGGTTCGGGAGCTGGGCCTCGAAGATGATGAAGTTGCGGTCGGTGGCGCCAGACGACTTCTTGGCGTAGATGATCCGGTACTCGCCGCAATGCGAGCCGTCCACCGGCGCGAGGTCGAACCGGTTCACGAGCGCGACCGGCTCCATGAAATTCGGCCCCGCGGGATTGAACGGGCTGCTCAGGCCGGGGTTGGACGGATCGGTCCGGGCGAGCACGCCCTCGTTCCTGGGACACGTGTACGGGAAGCCGTTGAGCGTTGGATTGCCGTTGCTGTCGGTCTCGTCGTCGCAGTGGATGGCGTCGGGGTCCGTGAAGGCGGCATTGGAGGCAACGTTCTGCGTGTCCCACCAGCGCTTGTAGAGCTCCTCGGGATCCTGGTTGGAGTCGACGCTGCTGAGGAGCCGCTGGAGGACGAAGCTGAGCGTGAACTCGGTAAAGAGGTCCGGGTCCGTCTCCTTCGTGACGATGAGGGACTTCCGCAGGTCGATGAGCGGCACGGACGCGGGGCACGTCAGCGCCTCCGCACCCTCCGCCGTGATCTCCTGGGCCTCGCCGGCGGCGACGACGTCGTCGTCCACCGGATCGGCGCCGCCGCAGGCGCCCAGGGAGACCGACGCTGCGGCGCACACGACCGCTGCGATGAAGGGGAACTCGGAGACATAACGAAGATGCATGATCGCTCCTGTGGAGTAAGGCGGATCGGGGTCGCTCCGAGGCGGCTCGCGCTCCTGCGCCTGCGCCGCCTCGCGCTGTACCTGCTCGGCGTGCCTCGTCGGGGACTGCCCCGGCCGCGACGGCCCGGCTGGGAGCGCGCTATCGCAACCGGTATGCCGCCCC
Source organism: Sorangium sp. So ce134 (assembly GCA_051525975.1). Taxonomy (GTDB): domain Bacteria; phylum Myxococcota_A; class Polyangia; order Polyangiales; family Polyangiaceae; genus Sorangium. The sequence continues at coordinate 11,882,309 of CP150314.1, read as the reverse complement.
GCGGCGCGAGGGCCCCTCCGACGAGATCGGGCGGCGCGACGCGCCGAACGCCGGCGCAGGAGCGGCTGCCGCTTCAGCGAGCTCGCCCGCGGGTCCAGCGTGCGCGTGGCAAGCCTTGCCGTCATGGCAAAGATTGCCGTCCATGAAAAAGCGGGGCATGGCAAGGATTGCCATCGCGCCGCGCGCCCGTGCGACGGACACGCAAATGGCACCTTTCCGACGCTTCGCCGGCACGGCTGCTCCTTGCTCGAGCCGACTCGCGACCGATTGTCGCGAGGCCTCGCGCCGAGATCAGCGGACCGGGAACGGCCAGATCAGCTGTTCCAGCTCGGAGAGCGAGGAGGCCTGGGACTCCCAGCCTTCGATCCTGATCTGGTAGCCGAGGTTGCTGTACCGGTGCAGGAGCGCGAGCGCCATCAGCTTGCGGCTCAGCACCGGGGTCAGGTCGTCGATCCGGGTCCCGCAGGCGACCAGAAAGGCGCGCTGGAGCTCCGCGCTGCCGGCAGCGAGGAAGAGGCACGGGCCCAGGAGGTCGTACTCGGGCGGCCCGAGGCACGCGTCCGCGAAGTCGATCATGCCGGTGACGCGCCACGCCCCGGCCGTCCGGGTCACGAGGAGGTTCTCTGGCGTGTATTCTCCCGTCAGGAGGACCGGGACCACGGACGTCGGCAGGAAAGGGCGGGCCGAGGCCAGGTACGCCGGGATCTGAGCGACCAGGCGCTCGGGCAAGCGCATCCGCCGGTGGCGGCCCTCGCATCCGGCGATCTGGCGCTCCACGAACGCGTCCCAGCCGAGATCGAGGCTCTCCAGCCCGCCGGTAGGCAGCGCGTGAGCGGCCGTCATGATCTCGCCGATGCGGGCGAGCGCCTCCACGCGCTCCGCCCCGCTGAGCGCGGGCCAGACCTCTTCCAGGGTGCGCCCCGGCAGGCGCGACATCACGAGATACGGCCAGCCGTCGAGCTCCCCTTCCCGGAGGATCTCCGGCGTGGCCACGGGGACGTTCCCGTGGAGCCGCGCGAGCGCGAGGCGCTCGGCCTCGAACTGATGCCTCAGGAACGGCGGGAACAGCTTGATGATCTGGCCCACGTCGTTGGCAACAACGACGTTGGTCCCGCGCTCGAAGGCGGAGAGCCCGCCCGTGGTCAGGCCGTGGCGCTGGCACACCGCGAGGATCGCCGGGAGAAAGGCGCCGAGATCGGCGCGGATCCGGTCGAAGCCGGCGGGGTCGTCGAACGGCGGAAACAGATCCTGGGCGATCGGGTCGGGTGGCATGGGAGCGGCGGCCAGGGTAACCCGCGCGGGGCCTGCGGGGGAGAGGAAGGCAGACCTGACGACGCCCGGTAGGTTCGATATCCTGCGACGTAAACGTCGTCCCCGACGCAACCCCGCTCTCCAGGAGAGGTGCGTTCCGCTATGCAGATGCCGGACCCCCCGGAAACCCCACAAAGATTTCGTCAGCCGCTTCCCCGAGCTCGGCGACGCCTCGTCTCTCCTCGGCGAGGCGTCCGGTGCGTGAGGGGCGCCTCTTGAGGACCGCAGCGAACCGGGGCCGGTCGCGCGCCGTCCTGGCGGCGCTCGGGGCCCTCGTGGTCCTGAGCTGCCTCGGCCCGACCGCGGGCCAGGTCGATCTGCCGGGCCTGGATGTCCCCGTCGAGAAGGCGCTCTCCTTCCCGGCCGGAAAGAAGCTCGAGTTCCCGGTGCACGCCGACAGGTACGAGTACAGCGGCGTGAACGACGTGCGCATCGAGGTGACCCTGCTCCGCGGAGGCGCGCCGGTCGGCTCGATGGCGTGCGACGGGTTCGAGCTGGAAGGCAGCGCGGGGTTCGGCTCGAGCGCGACCCACCTGAACGGCAGCTGTGCGATCACGGTCCCCGCCGGCGGGAGCGACGCGATCCGCGTCGTGGCGAGGCTCGCGAACAGGGACAACTCCGCCTCCTTCGACGGGCTCAGCGTCTATATCCGCGACTGAGGGCAGGGCCGCCCGCGACTGAGGGCAGAGCCGCCGGGCCGCCCGGGGGGAGGCGGCGGCGCTCCGCGGGCGCGCGGCGCGGTCGGAGCGCGCGGGCGCCGCCTGCGGGGACGCGCCCGCGGCGCTGGCCGTCCGGCCCCGGTCCAGTATGCTCCCGCGCCCCCGTGGAACCCCCGCCGCCCCCATGCCGCTGATCGTCGTCGAGGATTTGCGCAAGGCGTACCGCGTCGCCGAGCGCCGTCCCGGCGCGTGGGGCGCGGTCGCCGGGCTCGTGCGCCCGCGCTACCGCGCCGTCGACGCGCTCGCGGGCGTCTCGTTCGCGCTCGAGCGGGGCGAGCTCGTCGGGTACATCGGGCCGAACGGCGCGGGCAAGTCCACCACGGTCAAGATCCTGGCCGGCATCCTCGTGCCGGACTCGGGGCGCTGCGAGGTGGACGGCCGCGTCCCCTGGCGCGAGCGCGTCGCGCACGTGCGCCGGCTCGGCGTCGTGTTCGGCCAGCGCACCCAGCTCCTCTGGGATCTGCCGGTGATCGACTCGTTCGAGCTCCTCCGGGACATCTACCGCGTCGGCGCGGCCGACCACGCCCGCGCGCGCGACGAGCTCGTCGCCATGCTCGATCTCGCGCCGCTGCTCGACACGCCGGTGCGGCAGCTCAGCCTCGGCCAGCGCATGCGCTGCGATCTCGCGGCCGCGCTGCTCCACGCGCTCGACCTGCTCTTCCTCGACGAGCCCACGATCGGCCTCGACGCCGTCTCCAAGCTCGCGGTGAGGCGCTTCGTCCAGCGGCTCAACCGCGAGCGCGGCGTCACGGTGATCCTGACGACGCACGACATGGACGACATCGAGGCCCTGTGCTCGCGCGTCGTCCTCATCGCCGGCGGCCGGGTGCTCTCCGACGGCTCGCTCGAGGCGCTCCGCGCCAAGGTCACCGCCGAGCGCTGGCTCATCGTGGACCTGACCGACCCCGCGGCCGAGATCGCCGAGCCGCGCGCCGAGGTGATCCGCCGCGAGGGCGACCGCGTGACGCTGCGCTTCGATCCCGCGGCGATCTCGACGGCGGAGCTCGTCGGGCGCGTCACGGCCCGCTACCCGGTGCGCGATCTCCTGGTGCAGAACCCGCCCATCGACGAGATCGTCGCGCGGCTCTACGGCGAGGCGGGCGCGCCGCCGTGAGCGCGCTCCTCGCCTACTGGGCCGTCTTCCGCGCGCGCTTCCGCGCGCTCGTGCAGTACCGCGCGGCGGCCGCGGCCGGGTTCGGCACGCAGCTGTTCTGGGGGCTCATCAAGGTGATGGTGCTCGAGGCGTTCTACGCGAACGCGCAGGGCGCGCGCCCGCCGATGGCGCTCGGACAGGCCATCACGTACACGTGGCTCGGCCAGGCGTTCTTCCAGATGATGCCGTTCTCCACGAACCCCGACCCCGAGGTGCGCGAGCTGATCCGCACCGGCGCCGTGGGCTACGAGCTCGCGCGCCCGCTCGATCTGCACACCCTCTGGCTCGCCCGCGCGCTCGCCGCGCGCGTCGCGCCCACGGTCTTGCGCGCGATCCCGATGTTCGCGGTCGCGGTGCCGCTCCTCGGCATGTCGCCGCCGCCGTCGCTCGCCGCCGCGGGCGCGTGGGCGGTGGCCATGGCCTTCGCGGCGGCGCTCGTCTCCGCGTTCGCGACGGCGGTGACGTCGACGATGCTGTGGACCACCTCCGGCGACGGCATCTCGCGGATCGTGCCGTCGTTCGTCCTCATCGCCTCGGGCATGGTCGTGCCGCTGCCGCTGTTCCCCTCGTGGATGCAGCCCTGGCTCGACGCGCTGCCGTTCCGCGGCATGCTCGACGCCCCGTTCCGGCTCTACCTCGGCCACCTGCCGGCCGGGGCGCTCCCGGGCGTGCTGCTGCACCAGGCGCTGTGGACCGCGGCGTTCGTGGCGCTCGGCCGCGCGATGGTGGCGCGCGGCCTGCGGCGGCTCGTGGTGCAGGGCGGCTGAGGGGTCGAGGAGCAGGCGAGATGTGGCGAGACGCGACGACGCTTTACCTCCGGCTCGCCGCCGCGTCGCTGCGGGCGCAGATGCAGTATCGCGCCTCGTTCGCGATGTGGTCTGTCGGCCAGTTCATCATGGTGGGGATCGAGCTGCTCGGCGTGTGGGCGCTGTTCGACCGGTTCGGCGCGGTCCGGGGCTGGCGCTTCGCGGAGGTGGCGCTCCTCTTCGGGCTGGTCAACGTCTCCTTCGCGCTCGCCGAGTCGTTCGGCCGAGGATTCGACACCTTCTCGACGATGGTGAGGTCCGGCGATTTCGACCGGATGCTCCTGCGCCCGCGCTCCACGGCGTTCCAGGTCGCGACGCGCGAGTTCCAGTTCCTGCGCGCCGGGCGGCTCGCCGTCGGCCTCGTGATGCTCCTGTGGGCGGCGGCCGCGCTCGACGTGGGGTGGACGGCGGCCAAGGTCGGGCTGCTCGCCGGCGCGATCGCCGGCGGCGCCTGCGTGTTTTACGGGCTCCTCGTGCTCCAGGCCACGCTGTGCTTCTGGACGGTCGAGTCGCTCGAGATCATGAACACGATGACGTACGGCGGCACGGAGGCGGCGCAGTACCCGCTGACCCTGTACCGCGACTGGTTCCGGCGCTTCTTCACGTTCGTCGTGCCGCTGGCCTTCGTGAGCTACATCCCCGCGGGCGCGCTGCTCGAGCGCCCCACGGTCCCGGCGCTGCCCGAGGCCGCGCGCTGGGCGTCGCCGCTCGTGGGCGTGGTGTTCCTGCTCGTGTCGCTGCGCATCTGGCGCTTCGGGGAGCGGCGGTACCAGTCCACCGGGTCGTAGCGGGAGGGGGGCCGAGGCGCCCGGCCCCCGTGGAGGGAGCTCGTCGCCTCCCCGCGCGACGAGCTCCCTCCACGGGGGCCAGCGGGAGGCGTGGAAACGGGAGGACGAAGCGGCGGCGCCGGACTGTCGCGATCCGTCACTTTTCACTCCACCTCGCCCCCCGGCGACAGCGCCATCGACGTACGCAAGTAATTTAGCGGCAAGTGGTCCCCCCAGGAAACCGGGAAAGGTGTCCAGCCAAAGGGGAAAACCTGCTGCGCGACCCACGCGATGCCCCCAAGCAAATTGCTCAGCCCAACGGTGTACACGCGATTCGCGGGTTTTGAAACGGGCATCCAGCCGGCGTTGGTTGAATTGTACTGCACGCCATTGTGTGCAAATTTCCCCATCGAAAGAGGTGGAAGGCGCGGCACTATGTCTCTACGATAGACATGGCGAAACAGTATTTTGTTGAAGACGTCCCTGTGCGCCTGATCAAATGTGCTGTCGCCAACCATGGGTTGCCCAAATGTATAAATGCCCCGCAGTTTGTCTCTCACATCCTTGAAGGCTTCGTCGTCTTGGATCAGCGCCGCCGCAAGCACAGCAAGGCCGCCGCCCAGGCTGTGGCCCGTGATGTAAAGCGCTTCCAGCTTGCTCGGCCTCCGTGGCTCATCCGCGTGGCCGCGTAACTCATCTGCACGACGCCGTGGGTCATGCGTGCAGCCTGAATCGTCGTCGGCATGTGTTGTTAGTCGTTTCTCTATTTCCTTTGCCGCTTGACTGATGGAGTTTCCATTGGCGGCGAAATTGAGCAGTTCCGCAAGGACCGATCTCAGCGCGCGGACGGTTCGATGGAAGCCTCCATGAACATATCCGCGAGAATAGAACGGTTCTTTGGGGGCGTTTACATTTGTGAGCCAATTGAGTGCATTCGTGGGCCCGGTTCCCCTGAGGCACAATACGGCAATCTTTCTGTCGGGGCTCTGCACAAGAACCGACCTGACGTCAAGCAGGAGAGCTTCGTTGCGAATGCCAATCGATACGCATTCGCTGTTGCCGAAGCCGCGACGGTGCATCCGTTCGGCGAACGTTGGTAAGTCGGCGTATGTCCACGTTGAGGCAAAGGCCAGGATCTCCGCGATTTTTGCATTGTACACGCCTTTTTGCGTATTCAGGAGATCTTCGGGAAGCTCGTAATGGCGTCCTGTCGGAGCGATTGGAGTGAATGGGCTGCCAGAGCCAAACCCGATAGGAGTCCCGGGAGCCGGGGTCGGCGGGACTCCCGGGGGACACGCGGGATCTGGGTGGGCCGCAGGACCCGCAGGGCCCGAGGGCCCCGTAGGACCCGTGGGACCCATTGGACCCGAGGGCCCCGTAGGACCCGTGGGACCCATTGGACCCGAGGGCCCCGTAGGACCCATAGGACCCGCAGGACCCGGGATACCGGAGGGGCCCGCAGACGCCGGGGGACCCGCAGGACCTGGTGGACCTGGTGGACCTGGTGGACCTGGTGGACCTGGTGGACCTGGTGGACCCGCGGGTCCCGGGGGACCTGCAGGACCCCTGGCACCATCGAGACCTTTGAGACCCATTGGTCCCATTTCTCCACGCCTCGTCTCCCCTGGCACACGAAAACGATTGATAATCATGCATCCTCCGTGTGTTTGCCGAACTATCAATGAACAACTTGGAATATGGCGATTGTGTGCGCTGCTGCGCAGCGTATACGGTAAGTGATTGTTGTTGGTATGATAGTGCTGCTTGCAAGTGTCGATCCGGATCGCAGGTGAGAGCCTTTGTATTGCGAGGAGTCGGCTCTACTCACATTCGGATGCTCATATAGAGAGGGTGGAAGTCGTCTGGGAAACGGCGTGCGCGACAGTTTTGAGCGAGCCTTGCAGACCATAGGGCACGCCTCGGTAGTGCTCAGGTGGACGTGTAACTCGTTGAATTTGACGGAATTCGGTAGGTTGAATCTTGTTCGTGGATCGGGCCTCTCGCTCCTCGAGGTGGCGTCGACGCGTCGGCATGGCCGTCCAACCATCGCCACATGCGTGGCCACCTGCGACTCTCGCTGAAGTCGAAGATGCTGGTCGCGGGGCAGCGTCGGCCAACGGCCACAGTGGGCCCGGGCGTGCATGAAGGAAAGCGACGGATCGTCCTTGCGGACGCGCTCTTAGAACGGCACTTCGGGGATCGGGGCGCGGTCCGGCTCCGGCGCTGGTGGCGGCGGAAGCGAAGGCTTCTTGGCGGGATCGGGCGTCGCGGCCTGCGGCGCTCTGGGCCTGGCCGTCGACGGCGGTCGCGCTGCCGTGGCCGGCGGCAGCGGGGCCGGCCGCGCCGCCACGCCTCCGGGAGGGTCCGCGGGCGGCGCCCCCGGGGCCGAGGCCGAGGACGGCTCGCCAGGGCTCGAAAGCGGCGGCTCGGGCGAGGGCGGCTCTCCGGGGGACACGGTCGGCAGCGGATCGAGCGAGATCGGCTGTTCCGCCGGCGCCTTGGCGGCGCTCCGCTCCGGCTCCGGCGCATCCGCCGCGGAGATCTCCGCGCCCGTCTCGGCCCTGCCGCGCGTGCTGCCCGCTCCCACGGCGATCGTGATGCCGGCGCCGAGGAGCGTCGTCGCGAGGCCGATCGCCAGCATCGCGCGCGTGGGCTTCTGCGGCCTCGCCTCCTGCGCCGTCGCCCCTGCGCCGGTCAGCGTCCCGGGCGTCGCCGGCCGGGGCGCGGCAGGGGGCACGCGGAGCTCCGCCGCGCGCAGCGGGATCGTCCCGCTCCGCCTCGGCTGAGACGAGATCGGGATGCCGGAGCATGGCTGTTGCAGATCCGGGATCGACGGCGACGCCATGCCCGCGAGCCGGCGGAGCTCGCCGATCATCTCCCCGACCGACTGGAAGCGCTGCGCCCGGTCGCGGGCCAGCGCCCGCGCGAAGAAGGCATCCATCGCCGGCGGCAGGTCCGGCGCGAGCCGGGAGGCGCTCGGCAATGGCGCGGTCAGGATGTTGGCGATCACGGCGCCGAGCTGATCCCCCTGAAACGGCAGCTCGCCCGTGACGGCGCAGAAGAGGATGACCCCGAGCGACCAGAGATCGCTGCGCTGGTCCACGTCCTTTTCGCCCCGGACTTGCTCCGGGCTCATGTAGTGCGGGGAGCCGAGCAGCTCGCCGGTGCGCGTCACCTCGTCCATGAGATGAGGGCCGGTCTCCTTGACGATGCCGAAGTCGAGCACCTTCACGATCTCTTCCTGCTCCTCCTCCACGCGCACGAGAAAGAGGTTGGCCGGCTTGAGATCGCGATGAACGAGCCCGGCGTCGTGCGCGCGACGGATCGCCTTGCCGGCCTGCAGGAGGATGAGCGTGGCGTCCGCCAGGGAGAGCCGGCCGACGCGCTCGAGCCGCGTGCCCAGGTCCTCGCCCTGGAGCAGCTCCATCACGAGGTAGGGGGTGTCGTCGTCGATGCCGTAGTCCTGGACATAGACGACATGGGGGCTCTTCAGGCTCGCGGCGATCCTGGCCTCGCGCTCGAAGCGGGCCAGGAACGTGGACGACGCCGCATACGTCGGCGCCATGAACTTGACCGCGACGGGAGACCCCAAGGTGATGTGCCGCGCCGCCCACACCGAGCCCATCCCGCCGGCCGAGAGCGGTCGCTCAAGACGGTACTTCCCACCTACGACGGAATCTGGCGCGTAATGCATGGCGATGGCGTCCTCCAGGCTGCCGAGGGAGGTGCGATGAGCCTACAGGATAGGAAAGGTGCCTGCCACGATGAGCCGGGAGATGGTAGAACAAACGTTTTTGCGTGCGCCACGTTCCGGGCGACTCCGGGCTTCTCAGGGCCGCGAGGCGACCGGCGATTGACGGCTACCCCGCCCGAGCCGCCCGAGGCGGCCGTCGCGCCGGCACGCACCCCCGAGACAGGACGAGATCGAGATCTGGCGCGCGTCTGTCCCTGGCTGCTCACCCTCGATGACAGGATTCAGCAATATCTGGCGCAGCGAACGTGCTCTGTCGAGCTCCGGCGCGCGGAGGACGCGCGAGCGCGGGGGCGCTGTCTGGTTGAGAGTCTTCGTCGGGTCCACTCTGGCGCTCCTGTGCGCGGCGCACGCCTCGCCTCGCGGGCCGCCATCCCCTTCCTTCCCGGACGTGCGCGCCCCCTCTCCTCCGGTCACTGCGCGCCGGCGCAGGCCCGGAGGCCGGCGCGGGGGCCGTGCTTGCGCAGCGCAGCACACCGGGGCGCAGTCGCCGGTGTGGCGTCGCCTCCGATGAAATCCGATCGAGGCCGGTGCCCTCGATCCAGGCGCGCCAGCACGAGAACGCCGGAAAGACCTGTTGCGCTCCCCTGGACGACGTCTAGAATCCATAATGCCATGATAAAATTATTGTGTCACTCGAATCTCATCGTCGTTGGGCTGACCCTCGCACTCGGCGTAGCGGCTTGCGGAGGCGACGGCGCTTCGGGCGACCGCTCCGCAGGCGACAGCGGCACGGGCGGCAGCGGGGCGAGCACGGCGTCGGGCAACGGGGCGAGCACGGCGTCGGGCAACGGGGCGAGCACGGCGTCGGGCGGCGATCCCAATCCCGATCCCGCGAACGCGCGGACCTTCGACCACCGGCACGCGACGCTGGACGGCATCCCGGCGAGCTGTCTCGACGCGCTCAAGTCGGGCGACTTCGTCTTCCATTATGCCCATCGCTCGCACGGCTCCCAGATCATCGTGGGCGCCGAGAGCATCGAGGCGAACTCTCCCGTCCACGGCTTCGAGGCGGAGTATTGCGGCGTCCCGTCGGAGACCGGCGTCTTCCGGATGTGGGACGGGATGATCGACAACAACCTCGTCGTGGGCGACCAGTACTGGGCGAGCGAGGCGGGCGTCGCCGAGCTGCGCACCATCCTCGGCGATCATCCGGAGATCCGGTACACGATGTGGGCGTGGTCCTCGGAGATCGCCGAGCAGACCGAGCAGGACGTGCAGCGCTACCTCGACGTGCTCGACGCGCTCGGACAGGAGTTCCCGAAGGTGACCTTCATCTACATGACCGGGCCCGGCGACGCGGAATACAACGGCGTGAACCGCGCGAAGCGCAACCAGCAGATCCGCGACTTCTGCCGGGAGCGCGGGAAGATCCTTTATGATTTCGAGGACCTCGACGTCCACTGGGACGGCGAGCGGCACACCGCGGAGGTGGACGGCGTCGAGATCCCGATGCAGCACCCGCATTTCGACGTGGATACGTCCGGCAACGCGGAGTACGAGCACACCCACACGACGCAGGACAGCTGCGAGACCAAGGCCATGGCCTTCTGGCGCATGATGGCCGAGCTGGAGGGGTGCGCGCAGTAGCCCCGGGCCTCGCGCGCGCCGCCGGGCCGACCCCGGCGAGGCGCGCTGTCGCGAGCCCTCGCGCCGGGCCATCGCGCGTCGCGCCGGGCGGCGGGCGGCCGAGCCACCAACAAGAGGCTGGCGCTCGGCGGCGACCACGTCGCGAGCCGCTGTCTTTCCTGTCGGTTAAGTCCCGGTTTCCGGCGGGCGACTCTGCTGGATCGCGTCGCTCGCGCCTTGCGGGCGGCCTCGCGCCCATGCTACTCGCATCTCGCACGGGCGCGCATCCCCGCGCCTCCGGCGCAGGGGCGCCGCCCGGCAGCCGATCGGAGGCGGGCCATGGACAGCGCGATACCGCTCGGGAAGAAGCAGATCATCGACGGCCAGCTGCGGGTCTACTACTACGGCTACTGGATCAAGGCGTACGAGGCGCCGGCCGATACGCTGCTCGCGAAGAAGCGCCTCATCGAGGCGCTGACGCGGCGGCTGTTCAACCATGTCGAGCACGGCATCAACGTGCCGGGAAAGCGGCTGGACGAGGCGCGGCGCGCCTTCGAGTCCGAGGCCGACCCGCAGCGCAAGCGCGTCAAAGGCGCCATGCTCGCCGGCGCGATCTTCAACCGCGCGGCGGACATCTTCACCAAGCTCGTCGAGATCCAGGAGCTCGGCGTCACCATCGAGCCCGACAACGCCCTCATGCGCGAGTGCGGAGAGCACCTCCTCGAGGCGCTGACCCTCGGGAAGATGGTGCTCCACCGCAGCGGGGAGGAGGGGCTCGACGAGCTCTGGGGCGAGCCGTTCAAGGCGTTCTCCTTCCCGGTCGAGGCGTTCTACAACAGCCGGTACGTGAAGATCGCCCAGAGCATGAAGGCCATCGACGGCATCCGCGACGCGATGATCGACACCTTCGCATGCCTGCCGATGTTCGCCGGGCTGGACCGCCTGGCCTGCGAGTTCGCGCACGCGGCCAAGGTCAAGTGCGAGACGCTGCGCACCGACGCCGAGATCTTCGAGGTCTGGACGTCGTTCGTCGTGTCGGCGGAGAAGCTCGCCGCCTTCCAGCCGCTGCTCGGCGCGGACGCCTCGCCCGTCGAGCGGGAGCAAGCGGCCCGCGGGGCCGAGCTGATCGTCCGCGGCAAGAACGTGATCTCGTACATCGCGCGCGCCCGCGTGCCGATGCCCAAGACCGCGAGCGAGCTCCTCGACCGGTACGAGCGCTACCGCGCCGCCTACGGGTACAGCGCCGCGCCCGCGTCCGGCCCCGCGCGCAGCGTCGCCTGAGCCCGGCGCTCGCCGCGGAGCGCTCACCCCGCGTCAACGATCCTGCCATGCTCGCGCCTCGCCTTGTCGCGCGGCGCTCAGAAGCAGCTCGAGAGGGCCTCGAAGCGCGCGGCGTAGTTCGCCCCGAGGTTGCTGTCCCACAGACCGTGGGACTCGGCGGCCACCTCGATGTCCCAGGCGTTCATGTGACCGTACGGATCGTAGGCCCAGAAGAAGAGGTCCTCCTCGACCGCGGTCGGCGCATTGCAGAGCCAGGTGCCGCTCGATCCGGTCGGGAGCGGCGCGCCGCCGCAGAGGCGCTGGCCCGCGTCGTCGGGCGGCGGCGAGCACCACGCGCAGTCGCGGGGCGCGTTGCTGACGAGGACGTAGGCGTCGCCGTGCGCGCCCGCGCTCGCCGGGAGGAAGGCGTCGCTGCCGTTCAGGCGGACATAGAGGTTGATCTCGTGATCCGGATAGAGGGCGCGCAGGTAGCCGCGGTAGGCCACCGTGAGCTTGGCGGCGTCGCTCCGCACCGGATCCTGGATGAGCTCGAACGGGCCGGCGTGCGCCGTCCGGGTGGGCCCGCAATAATCGTAGCTCGGCGGGTAGTTCGAGGCGGCGCCGTCGCGGGCGAGGGCGGAGAGCGCGAGCGAGAGCGGGAGAGCAGCGGCCAGCGTCTTGCGGAACATGCGTGGACCTCCGAGGGCGTGTCGGCGCCGGGGCGGCGCGCGGCGCGGGCGCGCGGCCCGGCCAAGGGGGCTACCAGCTCCCCCCGCGCCGGTCAATGCGCCGCGGCCGGTCGGCCGCCGTCGCCGCCGAGCTCGCCGGCGGCCAGCGCACCGCGTACTCCAGGGACACATCGACTCGACCGGAGGTCCGCTCACCGGCGCGCCTTGTCCCATTCGGGGCTGCTCAGAAAGTACGTATCGTAAAGCTCCTGCACGTCGCGCAAGGTCTCGGGCGGCTCCTCGCCGTGGGCGATACGCGTGAGCTTGCGGAAGTACTCGAAGCGCTCGACACCTGGGGTGATGACGATCAAGAGCTCAGCGCTCTTGCCGCGCGCGGCGGCGAACGCGTGGGCGACCCGGGGCGGGACCACGAGGAGGTCGCCCCTCTCGGCGGTCACGATGTCGTTCCCTGAGAGGACCTGCACGGCGCCGTCGAGCACGTAGAACATCTCGGCCGAGCCGTCGTGGCGGTGTGGCCGCGCACCGTCGGCGTCCTTCGCGAGCGTCACGCGGACGGTGGAGAGGGCGCCGCCCGTCGCGCTGCTGTCCGCGAGGAGCTGGATCCTCGCGGCGGGGGAGCCGACGACCTCGGCGTCGGAGCCCCGGACGACGACCGATCGATCGAAGCTAAGCTGGTGGATCGACATGACGCCCAGTGAAGCACCCCGGGAAGGGGCGTTCACCTGGAAAAACGACGTGCCGAGCGCTCCCGCAGGCCGCGGCGTGGAGGGGCCCCCTCCGATGGCGACGGCGCCGTCGCCGGCAGGGCATCGCTCGTTCAGGAGACGACCAGGCCGCGCGAGGGAGCGTCTGTCACCTGAGACGAGCGGCGCGTCACGGGGCGCTCGGGCGGGGTGCAGCGCCGGTCCCTGCGGCCATGCACGCCTTGAGGCCCTCCTGCAGGTTGCGCAGCGTGACGATCCGATCGAGATCCATGCCCAGCGACACGACGGTCTGCGCCACCGCGGGCCGGATGCCGGTCACCACCACGCGGGCGCCGAGGAGCTCCACCGCGCGCACGATGCGGATCAGGTGATCGGCCGTGCCCGTATCCACGGCGTCGACCGCGGTCAGATCGAGGATGACGTGGCGCGTCTGGCTGTCGACGATCGCGCCGAGCAGCCGCTCCATCAGCGCGGACGCGCGCTGGCTGTCGAGCCCCCCCATGACGGGGACGGTGAGCACGCCGTCCCACACCTGGATGATCGGGGCCACCATCGTGGCGAGCGCCGTCTCCTGCTGCTCGATGAGGTGCAGTTTCTCGCGCAGCGCGAGCTCGGTCCGCTCCCGCTCGGCGACCTCCCTCTTGAGCGTGGCCAGCGCGACCGCGAGATCCGAGCTCGTGGCCTGATCGGTCTCGAGGAGCGCTGCCAGCCGCGCCTCGATGGTCTCGTCGGTCGGGCGGACCAAGAACTCGTCGTGGTCCGCGCCCTTGGTCACGAACGCTGTCTGATCGGCCCAGCAGGGGACGCCGAACAGGCGCTCGGTGATGCCGGCCAGCTTGCCGGCCGTCATCGAGCTCCCCCAGCTGACCCCCAGCGAGCGCTGGTAGATCGCCTCCCAGCCGTTGAAGATGCGATACCGGGCCTCATGGCGCTCGCGGTCCAGCGCGATCAGCTCCCATCGCCCCCAGCCGGCCGGCCTGCAGATCTCGCTGAGGCGCGCGAAGCCCTCCTCGAAGCTCGGTTGCGTGCTGATGATGGACCAGTCGCCATCGACGCTCTGCCGTCCCCCGAGCTGGAGGCACAGATTGAAGCGCTCGACCCCTACCATCGCCACCATGCCCGACATCAGGCCGGCCACCGAGCTCGGGATCCACATGCTCAGGGTGGGCATTCCAGCCCATAGATTGATGCCGTTGTCGAGGTCCCATTCGATATCGAAGCCAGCGATCGTGATTCGGCGGTTGCTCATAGGCTCGCGGTCAGCGTGATGTGGCGCGGAGCCGAGGCGCCGCTTGCGTTGCGACCCACCCCGCAGGTGCTCCTTGCCTCACGCGCGCCGGAGCGGCAAGCCCGAGCGCGACGGCGCAACGCGCGCCGGCTCCGGAGGCCGCTCCGGGCGTGTGCTACCAGACGTCCTGTCCGGCGTCAGGGGGCGCCCGCCCGAGGCGAGCCTCGCGCCGCGCGCCCTCGCGATCCCCTGGCGCGCACGGAGCCGCGGGGACCTCAACCCGGGTCGGGCCGGCGGTGCGCTGGCCCTCGACCCGGGTCGCGCCTGCGCGGGGTCTCGAGCCCGGGCGCATCGCCGCGTGCATGGAGAGCGCCGGCGGCGCGTTGTTGTGGGCGAACGCACGACACGTCGTCATCTGCGGTCGCGGACTGTTTCCGTTGACGCTGGGTCGCGCGTCTCTGTATCACCGAGTCATGAAGGTTGCCTCGGTCCTCTTGGGGGCACTCGCCATCAGCCTCTCGCCGCTCTCCGCGAGCGCGCTGATCACCCAGCCGAACGGCACCGTCATGCCGCGGGACTCGATGAACCGCGAGATCCAGCTCTATACGCTGTTCGCCGACCGAGGAGAGGCGATCGACTACCAGGCTGACGGGAACACCTCGCCGTCCACCTTCTCGCCGCTGTGCGGCTTCACGGCGGAGCTCGTGCTCACCCAGACCGGAGCGAGGCTCGGCGTCGGCTGGTACAACGTCGATCCCGCTGCCACGGCGCCGCCGGCGCTCGACGACATCCACCAGATCGTCCCCGCCGACGCCCCGGTCGGCACCGTCGTCACCGCCGCGGATATCCGGAGCGATCTCGCCTATGCGGGCGGGCAGATCGGATTTGCGCTCATCGGCGCGCAGACGCATTATTCCGAGCAGCGGTGGAATCAGGTGTGCACGGGCTGCACCCCGCCCGGGCCCTGGATCACCGCCGTCATCTACACCTCGGTGGTCACGCCGAACGCGTTCTACGTCGCCTTCGAGGACGGCAGCGTCGGCCCGGACCCCGACGACTTCAACAACGATGGCGACTACAACGACTACGTCTACTTCTTCAGCGGCCTCACCTGCACCGGCGGCGGCGAGCCGTGCGACACCGGGCTGCCCGGCGTGTGCGCGCCGGGGGTGACCCAGTGCGCGGGGGACGGGCTCGCCTGCCAGGGGCTCGTGCCCTCGTCGCAGGAGACCTGCGATGGGCTCGACAACGACTGCAACGGCACCGCCGACGAGGGCGACCTCTGCCCGGCGGATCACGTCTGCGACCGGGGCGTGTGCGTGCAGGCGTGCGGCAGGGGCGAGTTCGTGTGCCCGCCGGAGAAGGAGTGCAACGCCGCGGGGTTCTGCGTCGATCCGGCCTGCGCCGAGGTCGTCTGCGACGCGGGGCAGGTGTGCGTCGGGGGGCAGTGCCGCGCGCCTTGCGATGGAGTGCAGTGCCCCTCCCCGACGGTGTGCCGGGTCGGCGTCTGCGTCGACCCGTGCAGCAACGTGACCTGCGAGAGCGGCACGGTCTGCGACGGCGGCATCTGCAAGCCGAGCTGTCCGTGCACGCCCTGCCCGAGCGGGCGCGCGTGCGAGGAGGAGAGCGGGCTTTGCAGGGAGTCGGCCTGCGTCGGCGTCGCGTGTCCTACCGGCCAGCGCTGCGACGCCGGGGCGTGCGTGGACGCGTGCGCTGGAGCGGTGTGCCCGAGCGGGCAGACCTGCGCCGGCGGCGCCTGCGTGGACGACGCGAGCACGACGGCGGCCAGCGGGGCCACCGGCTCGACGGGCGCGAGCCTGGACTCCGGCGCGGGCGGCGGGGGCGCAGGTCCGGCCGGCAGCGGGGGCACGGGCGGCAGCGGCGGCGCCGGCGGCGGCACCGGGGGCGCGGGCGGCGCCGGCGGCGCGGATGGCGCCGGCGCGGACGGCGGCTGCGGCTGCCTCGTGGCCGGCGCGCAGGGGTCGAGCGGGGCGCCGCTCGCGGCCGCGGCGCTGGTGCTGGCCGGCGCGCTCCGCCGGCGGCGGCGCGGCGACGCCTCTGCGAAGGGCCGGGGCCTCGCCTGATCCGTCGCGCCTCGGGCAGCGCCGGAGGCGCGACGGCCATGAGGCTCGAACGAAGCTGAGGGGGGCCAGCGTGCGGCGGTTCCATGGCTGTACCCGCCACGCGTTGATTGGCAATCAACCATCGACGTTCGATTCTCGACGGCAATTGCTTGCAGCGTCGACGCCATATGCCTTCATCGCTATCGCGCGAAGCATCGCGTCCCGCTGGTTGAAAGTCACAGAATCCACCTCGCGGGCCTCACCGCAGCGCCCACGGCGCAGCGTCCGGCACAGCCGCTCGGTCCTGGGGCCCTGGGCGAGAGCCGACACGGGACCGCCGCGCGCGCTCGTGATCGCTCGCACGCCGGCCGCCGCAGGCGTCGAGCAGGGAGTTCCTCTCCGGCGACCGGTCATGGCATAGTCCGCCCATGAACCGCGCGCTCCTTGGCTCAGCCCTCTTCGGCCTGCTCACCGCCGCCTGCGGCGACGATGCCGCGCCCGGGAGCGGCGGCGCGGGCGGCTCGCGCGACGTGGTCGGCACGGGCGGCGCGGACGCGAGCTCGACCGGGGGCGGCGCGCCGGTCGCCTGCGGAGGGAGCGCGGGCGCGACCTGCGGCGAGACGGAGTACTGCGAGACGCCCGACGACGCGTGCCCCGGAGAGGCGGAGGGCGTGTGCGCCCCCCGGCCGAGCCGCGGGGACTGTCCCGAGGAGTGCCCGGGGGTCTGCGGGTGCGATCAGCGCGTCTATTGCAATGCGTGCCTGGCGCACGCGGCCGGGGTGAACGCGTCGGAGGACACGTCCTGCGCCAGCGGGGATTACAAGATCGGCGAGCACGATCGCGTATACGTGCACCACGCCGATCTGGAGGCGAACCGGTGCCTGACGCTCTCCCTCGCCTCGCCGACCGAGAGCGATCCGCGCTTCGCCGGGGTCGAGCTCCCGGAGTTCTGGGCCGTGCTGGGCGTGGCGCTCACCGGAGAGATGCGCGATTGCACGGAGCCGCGCACGCCCGACCCGGATGAGCGCTACGCCGTGACCGGCGCCACCGGCACCCTCTCGTGGGAGGCCGAGCCGAGCACCGGCATCCCGTGCGTCATCGACATGGATATCACCGTCACGCTCGACGGGGAGCCCGCGACCGAGCGGTTCCAGGCGACCGGCGTGGTCGTCGGCAACACGTGCCTGTAGCGCGCCTGCCGGGCCGCCGGAGGGGCGCGAGGCAGCCGCCGCCGGGCCCGGCGCAGGCGCCGCTAATCCGAGATGTCCTGGCTGATGACGACGACCGAAGAGGGGCTATCGGTGTAGTCGTCGGCTTCGGCGCTGATCACCAGATCGAAGCGCGTTTTGTCGATGCTCGCGCCGAAGAGCTCGCCTCTGAGCAGCGCGGCGTCGTAGCTCAGCTTGCCGACCCGGTGCCACCAGTCGTCGCCCTGTGTCTTGACCCAGGCCACGAACGACGTGCCTCCGAGCCGATCGGGCGGCGGGAGACGCTCGACCTTCAGGTTGAGCTGCGTCGTCGACGTGCGGCGATCGACATCGGCCACGATGAGCGCATTCGCGTCCGGAGCCATCTCCGTCCCCGGAGACACGTAGCGCATCGAGCCGCCGCAGCCCGCGAGCGCGGCGCTCGCGAGCACGGAAGCGGCCAGCACGAACCGTATCGAGCGAACCTCTCTCATGCGAACTTCTCCTTGCTGCCTGTGATCTGAACCACGGCACATCGCGGGCGCGCTCGCACCCGTCCCCGCCCGCATCTCGATTCTTACAGCACGTGGGCGGCCCTTGCCAATGCCTGGTCACGCCGCGGGCTTGCGGCCTCCTGGCGGCGCGGCAGGGGCCTCGGCGCCCGCGCCCGCGCCCGCGCCCGGGTCCGCTGCCGCGCCCGCGCCGGCTGCGGCGCCCGCGCCGGCCGCGGCCGCGGCGACGCCGGCGGCGATGCCCTCCCAGTGGCTGCCCTTCCACAGGACCTTCCCGCACCGCTCGCAGCGCCAGAACTCGTCGTAGCGGTCCGCCACCACCCCGGGCACCGCGCCGCGCACCGTGTCCTTCGGCGCGGCCGCGAGCGCGCCGCCGCACGCCATGCACCGCGGATCCCGCACGGGCAGCCCGAGCTCGCGCAGCACGAAGCCCGCCTGCTCCATCGGCCGCAGCCCGCGGGGCACGTAGAGCCCGCGCACGGCCGCGGTGCGCAGGGGGCGCCGCTCGAACACCCCCGCGTCGGAGCTCAGCAGCACCCGGCCGGTCTGTTGCGCGAGCCGCACGAGATCGCCGTCGTCGATTCCATGCTCGAACGTTGCGTCGTAGCCCGCGCCGCGCAGCCAGCGCGACAGGCCCCCGAGCATCGCGTCGCACAGGAAGCTCGGCGCCGCCGCCCGGCCCGGGGCCGCATCGGACCGGTCCAGCGCCGGATCCGCGCCCTCCGGGGCCGGATCCGCCCCGCCGCCCGCCTCACCCACGAGCACGCCCCATGTGCTCAGGATGGCGCCGGGCCCGCGGGCGGCAAGGGCGCCGGCCGCGAAATCCCCACGCCGCCCTCGCGCGCTGGTACCGTCGCCGTAGCGTCAAGCGATCGTGGAGGAGTCGATGTCGACGAAGAGTGCGAGGTGCCTCAGCGCGGCTGCCGCGCTCGCCGTGCTGGCGA
This sequence comes from Sorangium sp. So ce134, assembly GCA_051525975.1. Taxonomy (GTDB): domain Bacteria; phylum Myxococcota_A; class Polyangia; order Polyangiales; family Polyangiaceae; genus Sorangium. The sequence continues at coordinate 11,863,646 of CP150314.1, read as the reverse complement.
GCGCGGAGCTGGCCTCGGCCTACTGCCGCTCGAACACCTGCAAGGTCTCGGAGCTCTGCCTGCAGGACGACATGCCGGTCGGCTATTGCAGGCCGCTCCGCTGGAAGAACAGCTGCATCGGATTCAACGTCCAGGAGGACGCGTCGAGCCAGATCTCCTACCAGGAGATCTCCGATGTGCTCGATGCCGCGTTCAGGACATGGCAGGAGGCGCCCTGCGACGGGGGAAGGACCCCCGGCTTCCGCGTGCAGAACCTCGGGCCCGTGAGCTGCGGCGCGGTGGAGCTGAACGCGAGGGACGGCAAGACCAGGATCGTCGACGGGCTCGTGCCGGGCAACGCCAACGTGGTCGTCTTCCGCGACATGGGCTGGCTCGCGACCCCCGGGCACAATACCGAGATGCTCGCGCTCACGACGGTGCAGTTCGACAAGAACACCGGCGATCTCTGGGGCGCCGATATGGAGATCAACAGCGATGGCTTCGACTTCACCGTCGAGGACGACTCGGCGGCGCCGAGGGAGGATCTCCTCGCCGTCATCACGCACGAGGCGGGGCACTTCCTGGGCCTCGACCACACCCTGGCCGGCCCGGAGGCGACCATGCACGCCCGGTACGACCGGAGCGATCCGATGAACTTCCGGACCCTGCACGCGGACGACATCGCGGGCATCTGTCAGATCTACCCCCCTCGGGATCTCTCCACGGAGGAGTGCAACCCCATCCCTCCCCACGGGTTCTCGCCGGACTGCGCCGAAGACCAGGCGGTCGCCTGCGGCATGGCGCCGCGCGCCGCCGGCGGCTCGGGGTGGGGCGTCCCGCTCGCCGCCGCCGCGATCGGCGCCGCCGCCTGGCTCCGCGCCGGCGCGCGCGGCCGGCGCTAGCTCGACGCGCCGCCGGGGCCGCGGCGGGCGAGCGCGTAGGCGACCCCCCGCTCCAGCGTCCCCTTCGTGACGATGCCCCCGAGATCCGTCGCGATGCCGACGAGCGCCTGGGCCACGCTCGGCCGGATCCCGGTGATCACGATCTCGGCGCCCAGGAGCCGCACGCTCCGGGCGGCCCGGACGAGCGCGTCGATCACCTCCGCCCCCGCCTCCGGCATGCCGGTGACGTCGAGGAGCGCGATCCTGGCCTGCTGGACCGAGATCCCGTGGAGGAGCGCCTCGATCACCCGGTCGGCCCGCTCGCGGGTCATCGTGCCGACGAGCGGCATGACGAGCACGCCGGCGGCGATGGGCAGGAGCGGCGTGGCGATCGACTGGAGCGTCTCCTCCTGGACGCGGAACATCTGCTCCTGGAGCAGCAGGTTCTGCTGCTCGGCCCGCACGCGCTCGGTGATGTCCGCCGAGATGCCGCAGACGCCCGTGGCCTTGCCCTCCTCGTCGCGGAGCGCGAACTTCGTGGTGTAGTACACGTGCGCGCCGTCGGGCATGTCCACCCGGTCCTCGAGGGTCATCGGCGCGCCGGCGACGAGCGCCTCGCGGTCCTGCGCGTCGAACCGATCCGCGATCTCCCTGGGCACGAGATCGTGCGCGCGGAGCCCCAGGACCGCGCCCCGGGGCCTGCCGAGCGCCGCCTCGACCTGGCGGTTCGCGACGGTGTAGCGGCCCTCGGTGTCCCGCGCGTAGATGAGCAGGGGGGCGTTGTCGATGATGGCCTCCAGCAGCGCGGCGCTCCGGCGTTGCTGCGCCTCGGCCTCCTTGTGCGCGGTGACGTCGCGGGTCAGCGAGACGACGAACCTGGCCCCGGCCTCGTCCCGGAGCGGCAGGTACGTCACCTCGAGCCAGCACCGGCGGATCTTCCCCGTGCCGCCCTCCTCGGTCATCTCGTACGGGGTGGCCGGGAGCGTGGACACCTCGCCGGCGACCGCGCGGAGGAACGGCCCGGTGAACCCCTGCGCCACGGCCTCGGGGTCCTGGAGGATGTTGAACTTGTCGACCACGTGCTCCCGCGGGACCTTGAACCACGTACAGCTGGCCTCGTTGACCGCGGCCAGCAGCCCGTCGGCGCGGTAGACGAAGATCGGCATCGGCAAGAGGTCGAAGAGCGCCTCGAACGGGACGCGGGGCCTGCCCGCGGAGGCTTGCGGGCCGGGCGGGCGCGCGGCCTCGCCGAGCCGGCGCTCCAGCTCCTCGATGCGGGCGCGCAGGCGCGCGTTCTCGGTCCCCATCGCCCCGTCGCCCCCCTCTGTGCTCATGGTCGGCTCCTTGGTCTGCTCTAGGCTGCCCTGGGGCGCTCCACGCGGAGCTCGGTCCAGGGAGAGGTCTGCTCGGCCAGGGTGCGGTAGGCGAGCGCGGCGGCGCCGACGAAGAACAGCGCGAGCGCCGCCGGGCCGACGCCGATGCCCCCGGCCGGGCCGAGATCGCCGAGGAGGCTCGCGTGGAAGGCCCGGAAGAGGCCGAGGTGCATCGCCGCGAGCGCCGTGCCGAGCGCGAGCGCCCAGGCGCGGTGGAAGCGCGCGCGCCGCGCGTGGTGGGCGATGACGGTCTCGGAGGAGACGGAGAGGTTGCCGTACGCGGGCGCCCGGAGCACCCAGGCCTGCGCGGCGTCGCGGTACCCCTTGCCGGCGGCGCTCGGGTCGATCTCGCGGCGCACCGAGCCGGCGATGTAGATGGCGTCGCCCGGGCGGACCTCGGACACGTAGACGGGCACGCCGCCGCGGCTCGCCGGGACGAAGGTCGTGTCGAGGTTCAGTCGGCCGCACACCGGCTCGACGCGCACGGCGGCGCCCGAGGGGAGCCGGAGCGAGAACGCGCGCGCCCGGGTGTGCCACGCGCCCGGCGCGCCGCCGGCGCGGGCGCCGCACGGGATCTCGACCGCGATCACCGCATCGTCCGGCGCGGCGTCCTCGGCGCCGACCTCGCCGCGGAGCAGGGCGAACCCCTCGCGCATCGCGCCGGGCGAGGCCGAGGGGCTCCGCGCGTACGCCGCGACCCGCGAGCGCCGCTGGTGGTGAAGGCAGCGCTCGATCGCGATCGCGACCGCGGCGCCCAGCACCACCCCGGCGACGCCGTAGACGATGAGAAGACTGGCGACGAACCCCATTGCGAGAGACTAGACGTGCGGCCCGAGGGCGTCGAGGTGGGCTGTTCGCTGCGCCGGGCGGGGGCCGGGCGATCGTTTGTCGAGGCGGGCTGCTTGCCGCGGCGAGCGCCGCCCGCCGGAACGCCGGTGAGGGAGGGGCGGGCTGCTCTGCCGCTGCGCTGCGGCTTGCGTGGGTGGCGGTCGCCGTGGGCCGTCCGCCCCGACGGCACACGCCTGAGGCCAGCGTTCGCGGTTGTGCGGAGCTCTACCCTTGATAGGCATCATGCGTCGGCGGCCGCCGCGCCACACGCCCATTCAAGCTATCTCGCCAGGACATCCGCAGGATCATACCCTCCCGAGATCCCAGCGGTCTCCTACGGCGACAGGTTCGAAGCCGTCGTCGTCGGCCCCGGCGCGGGAAGGGTCTTCTCGGGCGTCCGCCGCCGGGAGACGCAACGGGAGCTCCACGACGAACGTCGCTCCGGCGTTCGGCCTGCTCTCCACCCGGACGGTTCCGCCATGCCAGGCCACGATCCAGCGTACCAGGTAGAGTCCGAGGCCGAGGCCGCCGAAATTCCGCACCGACACCGCGCGCTCGAAGCGGTTGAAGATCCTGGCCTGATCCTCCTCTGCTATCCCGATTCCGTGATCTCGGACGCTGATCAACGCCGAGTCCGCCTGCCTGCGCACGCCCACGTGAATGGGCCGATGCGCGCCGTACTTCATCGCGTTCGACAAGAGGTTGAGCAGGACCTGCTCCAAGCGGGACCTATCCCAGTACCCCAGCACCGGCTCGTCCATCTCTAGCTCCGCCCGGCAGCCGGCCGCCGCGAGCTGCGGGGCCGCCCGCTCGACGATCTCGCGGATCAGGCAGGAGAGCTCGACTGGCTCGCATGCGAGCGTCATTCGCCCGGTGTTCAGCCTCGAGACATCGAGCAGCTCATCCACCAGATGCCCGAGCCGCGCGCTCTGCCGATCGAGGACCTGGAGCATGGTCTTGAGCCGTGCCGGGTTGAAGCTCGCGGACGGGTTGTGGCGCAAGAGCCGCTCCACCCTCTGAACCTGCATTTGCAGTGACGTGATCGGGGTCTTGAGCTCATGAGAGGCGATCATGAGGAATTCGTCGCGCCGCCCGATCGCCTCCTGGGCGATCGCGTACAGCCGGGCGTTGTCGAGCGCGAGCGCTGCGCGGCGCCCCAGCTCCCCGGCCAGCGCTAGGTCGGCGGGCCCGTAACGACGCTGCGGAGCGGTCGCGAGCAGGACCATGACCCCGAGGCACCGATCCCGCGCGCGGAGGGGGACGCGAAGGTAGGTGTGGACGCTGAGCTGCTGCATGAGGGGCATGGCGCGGGCGTCCCCGATCTCGGGCTCGGTCGGCGTCGGCGCCGCGGAGCAGGTCAGCGCCTTGCGCAGCGCCTCGATCTCTTCGAGGCGCACCCCTGAGGCGGCGGCGCCGAAGACCGCGCTGTCCTCGGTGAGGATGCTGACGAAGCACCGGTCGCAGAGCTCGGGCACCGCGAGAGCGGCCACGCTCTCGAGCGTGGCGTCGTAGCCCAGCGCCATCAGCTTGCGGCTCGCCTCGGCCAGAAAGCGCTGGGCCCGCTCGGTCTGCTTGCGCTCGGTGATGTCGGTGGAGATACCGCAGAGCGCGCGCGGCGCGGCGCCTTCGCCGACAGGGAATTTGACCGACAGGAAGGTGCGCGGCCCCTCGGAGAGCGGCAGCTCCTCCTCCCATTCCATCGGGGTACCCGCATCGAGCACGTTCCGGTCGTGGTCGCGAATGGCCTCCGCGATCGGAGCGGGAAGGATCTCCGCGTCGGTCTTTCCGAGGAGTTGCTCGCTCGGCAGGCGCAGCAGGTCGCGCGCGTGCCGATTGGCGAGCAGGAAGCGTCCCTCGCGGTCCTTGAGGTAGATGGCCGCCGCCGAGTTGTCGACGATGCCCTGGAGGATCTCTTGGTTGGCCTTGAGCTCCTGCTCTGCCCGCCGCCGTTCGGAGTTCTCCTCCTCGAGATCGGAATAGAGCATGGCATTCTCCAGCGAGATCGCCGTCTGCGAGGCGAGCAGCTCGAGCACGTTGAGCCGCGCGGGGGAGAACACCCCGGTGACCAGGTTGTTCTCCAGGTAGAGGATGCCGAGCAGCCGGCTCTGGCGCGCGATGGGGAGGCACAGCAAGCACCTCGGCCGCCTGCGCGTGAAGTACTCGTCCTCCTGGAACGGGTGCGGGGCGGTGGCGTCGTCGAGCAGCACGCGCTCGCGGCTCCGGCGAACATAGTTGAGGATCGATCGCGGGAGCGCCGCCGTCGATCCTTCGCCCAGATCGAGCGATCGCACCGTCCCTCCGCTCCCCTCGATCGCAGCCGCGGTCGACAGACGCTCGTCCCGGACGAGGAGCACAACCCCATCGTCGGCGCCTGCGTGCTCGACCACGATGCGCAGCAACGTCTCGAGCAGGCGCGGCAGCTTCAGCTCCCCGGAGATGCTCTGAGAGGCCTTCACCACCGACAAGAGGTCGAGCTGCTCGGCCCGCAGCGCGAAGGTGACGGTGGGGGCGATCGGCTTGCGCTCCACGAGGTGGGGGTAGCGCTGGTCGAGCTGCTCCACCTTGGCGTGGGCGCCCCAGCGGAAGTAGCCGGCGCGGGCCATTTGCAGGTAGGTGTCGGCGGAGATCGGGAGGCCGCGCGCGCGGCAAAACCGCGCAGCGAGCTCGCAGGCGATGGCCTCGTGCTGGACGAAGCCGTGCTCCCGCGCCGACAAAATGGCTTGCTCGTAGAGCCGGCTCGCCTCCGAATCCTGCCCCCGGAGCCGGGCGATCTCGGCGCGCACCAGGACGTGCTTGTGGAGGAAGTTCTCGGGGCAGTTTTCCGCCCACACGCCGAGCTGCCTTTCGCCCGCGAGGAGGTCGTCGGGGAGCTCCAGCGGCGTCGACGGGGACTCACCGCAGACGGCGGCGAGCGCGAGCGTGCGATAGAAGACGAATTCGACGATCAACGGACCCATCCCGAATCTCCAGGCTTGCTCGGCGCTCGCGATGGACGTCGCCGCGACCGCCTCCCCGGGGTGGCCGAGCACGAACAGCGCCTGTGCTTTCAATATGTAATAGAAGCAGTGAGCCCCCTCCAGATCCTTCGCATCCAGCCGCTCCTCGAATGCCTCCTGATCCAGCACCGATCCATCCAGCATCGAGAAGTGGACCGGTCTCCCTCGCAGCGTCTGGATCATGCAATGGGCACCGAGGAGGATGTCGTGAGAGAACGCGTGACGGGCTCTGCGCACGAAGTCAAGTCGAGCTTCGACCTCATGAAGGACGCCGTCCAGCGGCTCGCCGCAGGAGAGCGGGAACAGCGGGGCAAACTGGCAATTGCTACATGCCAAATGCAGATCGCCGGCTTCGATCGCGGCATCGAAGCCGATGCGCGCGTGACAAGGAGCCTCTCGGTAGTGCCGCCGCCAGAAGATGAGGTGGTTTCCAAATATGGTGAATACGAAGGACTTCGTGACGAGGCTGCTCCCGTCCGAGAGGCTACAGGCGAGCTCGCCGAAGCGGTAAGCCTCCTTGTATTTCCAGTACCTCCGGCCGATCTCCACGGCGAAGCTGCTGTACGCGTGGGCGGAGCTCTCGGCGTTGCCATAGCGCAGGCTGAGCTCGATCCTGCGCACGGCGACGAGATACATCAGGTTCGGGTCTGCAAAGTAAGCGGCGAGGGCAACGCCTCGCAGGACGCCCATCGCGATCTTGATCTCCGGGTGCGTCATGGGGGGAAGGTGGATCAGATCCTCGATCTCCCGGTCCCCCAGCGTCTGCCACACGCGCTCGGTTTCTTCTTCGACCTGGGCGTCGGTGGGGTGGAGTGGTAAATCGATGCCGAAGGCGCGGAGGCACCGGAGCCCGAGCTCCAGCGCGCGGGCGCTCCGCCTGCAGGTCACGTGGAAGCCGACCGCGAGCTCGACGACCGCGGCCCTCTCGAGCTCGGTCCGCGCTCGAGACATCAGCTCCTCGAAGAGCGTCTCCGCGGCTTCGAAGCTGCCGGTGACGTACGCAGCGTGCGCGCGCTCGAAGGTCAGGCCGTAGGTCAGCTCGTACTGCGTCTCCCAGCGGTCCGGCGCGAGCAACGCCATGCCCGCGGCGAAGAGGGCAGCCGCGCCGTCGAACGCCGCCGCGGCCTTGGCCTTTCTGCCGGCGCGGAGGTTCAGCGCGGCGAGCTCGTCCCGCTCCGCCTGGGAGCGGACGAGCGCCGCGCCGCGGTTGAGGTGACCGACGACGTCGAAGATCATCTCCTCACGCTCCTCCGCGCGCTGTCGCTCGAGCAGCAGCCAGCCGATCCCGAGGTGCACCTCGGCGAGCTGTCCCGCCGGGATCAACGCGTAGGCGGCTTGCTGCACCCGGTCGTGGAGGAAGCTGTAGGTCTCTCCCTGACGAACGATCAACCCCTCCTGCACGGCCTCTTCGAGCGCCTCGCGAAGCTCTGCCGCCGGACGCTGCGCGACCACCGCGAGGGTGTCGAGGTCCAGGCGGCTGCCCAGACAAGCGGCGAGCTTGAGCGCGTCCATCGCCGGGACCGAGAGACGCTTCAGCTTCCCCGCCATCAGCTCGACGACGTTATCGGTGAAGCCCTTGTCGCGGATCGCGGCGATGTCCCACCGCCACGCGCCGGCCTCCGCATCAAGGGCGATGAGCCCCTCTCGATGCAGCGCGAGCAAGAATTGGAGCACGAAGAAGGGGTTGCCGCCCGTCTTCTCGTAGACCAGCCGCGCGAGGGGCGCCACCTGCTCCGCGCTTTCGTGGACCGCCTCGGCCACGAGCGCTGCAACATCAGCGGCCGAGAGCGGCGCGAGGACAATGTCGCCGACGGCGGCGCCGCGCTTCTTCGCCTCGGCCAGCATGCGCTGCAACGGGTGCGCGGGGCCGACCTCGTTGTCGCGATAGGCGCCGAGCAGGAGCATGTGCGCGGTCTCGGTGTAAGTCACGAGCTGCTCGACGAGCGTCAAGCTGGCCGCGTCGGCCCATTGCAGATCGTCGAGGAAGAGCACCACGGGGTGCTCTTTCTGGGCAGTCGCCGCGACGACGCGCTGGACTGTCGCGAGCAACCGGCCCTGGGCCTCGGTCGCCGGAAGCTCGGGCATGGGCTCTTGCGGGCCCACGAGCTGCTCGATCTCGGGCAGCACGTCGGCGAGCAGCCGGCCATTCGGGCCAATGGCGTCCCGCAGACGCTGCCGGAAGCGCTCGACGTGGTCCTCGCTCGCGGACAGGATCTCCTGCAAGAGGCCACGGAACGCCTGGAGGAAAGGAAGGTATGGTACGTTTCTGTTGTATTGGTCGCATTTGCCGGAGAGGAAAAAACCGCGCTCCCGCACCACCGGGTTGTGCAGCTCGGCCACGAGCGACGATTTGCCGATGCCCGAGTAACCCGACACGAGCACGAGCTCCGGCCGGCCCTGCGCTACCGTCCGCTCGAAAGCGGCGCGCAGCGCCGCGACCTCGCGCTCGCGTCCATAGAGCCGCTGGGGGACCTGGAAGCGGTCGGAGAGATCTCGCTGCCCGAGCGCGAAGGCTGGAATGGTGCCGCTCGCCTGCCATCGGGCGAAGCACGCGTCCAGGTCGTGCCGCAGGCCGAGCGCGCTCTGGTAACGCTCCTCGGCGGCTTTTTCCAACAGCTTGAGCACGACGGCGGACAGCTGCGGAGGAATGGAGGGTACGATCGCGTGGGGCGGGAGCGGCGTTCGGGCGACATGGCAATGCACCCATTCCAGGGGATCGCGCGCCTCGAAGGGCAGGCGGCCCGTGAGCATCTGGTAGAACGTGACCCCGAGAGCGTACAGGTCGGTCCGCTCGTCAACCCAGCGGTTCATCCGGCCCGTCTGCTCCGGGGCCATATATGCCAGCGTCCCCTCGATGAGACCGGCGTGGGTGAGGTTCTGGGGCTCGCGGGGCGCCCGGGAGGCGATCCCGAGATCGGTGATCTTGACCTCGTCGGTAGCTGGGTTGTAGAGCAGGTTTTGAGGTTTGATGTCCTTGTGGATGATGCGATGCCGGTGCAGCTCGGCGAGCGCTGTGGCGATGCGGAGGGCGAGGGGGAAGAAGCGCTCGAGCGGCATCGGTTCGTCGAGAGGATGATCGAGCGAGCGGCCCCCGAAGTCCTCCAGGACCAGCGCCGACTGGCCGTGAAACGCGTCGATCGCGTAGGGCTTGAGGACGGCCGAAGCGTCGATCGCTCGGGCGATCTCGTACTCGTGGTACAGCCGCCCGGGAGCGCGGGGATCGGCGTGGTCGCGTCGCAGGACCTTGAGCACTACCGGCCGGTCGTCTTCTTTGCGACGCGCTCGGAAGACGAGGGTATCTGCCCCTTCGTGGAGAATCTTGAGTGTGACATAATTAGAATTCGTGGTCATCTGAGAGCCTTTGAAGACCATCGGCTGACTCGGCGGGGGGAGCGCCAAATCCATAGAGTTGCCGGGGACTGTTGCACATCGCGCAGCGGTGCCGCAGGCGGGCAGCCGCCGACCGTCAACGGTCGGGGCGCTGCGCTGGGCGCGGGCGAGCTAAGGAGCGCGCCCGCATCGACAGCTCTCGGTGGACACGCTGCCGGCGTTCCCGACGCACGCACCTAGTCATCGTCAGAGGCATCACGCCTCTCCGCCGACCTCTGCCGCAGCTCCGGCAGGCGCACGACCAGCAGCGCCACCCCCGGGAGCAGCACGATCCCCGCGAAGAGCAGCAGCGCCGACGTGAACCGCGCGGCCGACGCGCCCACCGCCGCGTAGGTGGCCGAGATGCCCAGGTTGGCCAGGGCCGTCACCGCGAGGAACGCGCGTCGGGGCATCCGGCCCGCGCCCGCGAAGACGACGGACGCCTCGGAGAGCACCGGCACGCCGCGGAACAGGAGCAGGAACCAGATGCCGTATCGCTCGGCGGCGCGCTCGAGCCGCGCGAGCTCCGCCTCGCCCACCATCCGCTGCAGGGCCGGCGCCCCGGCCCGCGCGCCGAGCACGTAGCCGAGCCCCGCGCCCGCCATCATGCCCGCCCACGAGACGGCCGTCCCGCGCCAGAACCCGAGCAGGCCGCCCGCGGCCGTGCTCACGAAGCTGGATGGCACCGGCAAGACCACATCGCCCGCGAGCAGTCCCCCGAGCACGAGCGCCGCCAGGGCGCCCGAGGGCGGCGCCGCGAGGAGCGCTCGCGCCGCCGCCTCGATCCGGTCGGCGAAGAGGAAGAACGGCACGAGGATGGCCAGGAGGAGCAGGCAGGAGAAGCCGACCCACCCCCGCCAGGAGCGTCGCGGGCGCGCCGGAGCACCGGAGAGGCCGGGGCTCCCAGGAGGCGGGGTCGATGCAGGGGAAGGTGGCATATGGGCTCGGGTCCGGTGAGGGACCGGCTCGCCGCGAGGAGGCGCTGGACGGCCGGCGGCCGAGTATAGGACTCAGGGCCCGGGCGGCATAATCTGGAGGGACGCCCGCGGGCCGGGGCTCCCCGGCGTCGGGCGATCGCGCCTCGTTCGCGCGATCTCGCCAGAGCAGGAGAGACTTGGCATGACCTCTTCCGACGACCTGCGCGCCGCCCTCGGCGCCCATCACCTCTTAGACCCCGGCCACGCGGCCGATCCGTACCCGTTTTATGCAAAGGCCCGCCGCGGCGCCCCCGTCTTCTTCAACGCGTCGGCCAACTGCTGGTTCGTCACGCGCCCCGAGGACGTCACGACGGCGCTGCGCGACACGGAGCGCTTCTCCTCGCAGCGCATGATGAGCCCCAGGACCCCGCTGGCGCCGGAGGTCGTCGCCCTGCTCGGGGACCCCGAGGCGCGGCTGCCGACGATGCTCACGACCGATCCGCCCGACCACACGCGGCTGCGGGGCCTCGTCAACAAGGGCTTCTCCCCGCAGCGGATCGCCGCGATGGAGCCGCAGCTCCGGGCCCTCGCCGACGAGCTGATCGACGGGTTCGCCGCCGAGGGCCGGGCGGATCTGATCCAGCGGTTCGCGTTCCCGTTCACGGCGTTCGTGATCGGCGACATGCTCGGCATGCCGCGCGCCGACATCGCCCGGCTCAAGCGCTGGTCCGACGACTGGATCCGGCTCGTCTGGAACGCGGAGCCGGTGGAGCGGATGATGGAGGCGGCGAAGGGGCTGCTCGCGTTCCAGCGCTACTTCGCCGAGGTGATCGCGGAGCGCCGGCGGCGACCGGGCGACGATCTGCTCTCGGCGCTGATCCGGGCGCACCTCGACGACGGCGCGCAGCTCAGCGAGGAGGAGCTGATCGCCCTGCCGATGCAGCTGATCATGGCCGGGCACGAGACGACGCTCTACCTCATCGGCAACGCGCTGGCGCTGCTCTTCGAGCATCCGGCGCACCTCGCCGCCGTGCGCGAGGATCCTGCGCGGCTCGGCGACGTCATCGAGGAGACGCTGCGGTTCGACGCGCCGCTCCTGTGGGTCGGGCGGCACACGACGGCGGAGGTCGAGCTCGGCGGGGTGAAGCTGCCGGCCGGCGCGATGCTCCAGCTCGCGGTCTGCTCGGCCAACCACGACGAGGGCCTCTTCAGCGAGCCGACGGCCTTCAACCCCTGCCGGCCGAACGCCGAACGGCACTTCAGCTTCGGCCGGGGCGCCCACTTCTGCCTGGGCGCGCCGCTCGCCCGGCTGGAGGGCCGCGTCGCGCTGGAGCGGCTGCTCGCGCGGCTGCCGAACCTGCGCCTCGATCCGGATCAGCCGCTCTCGCGAGCCAAGGTGATCGGGTTCCGCGGCTTCGATCACCTCGCGGCGCGCTGGGATTCCTGAGGCGGTCACCCGCTTCGGAGACGGGCCCATCTCGGCGTTTTCGGTGCTCGGCGTACGAGAGTACGCCTGCGCGCCGAAAACGCCGATCTGGGCCCGTCTCCTGTGCGGGTGACCGCCGCGATCGCCGCGATCGGGGGGCGGGGTTGACCTTCCTTCCGGCGGGGGGATTGAGGTACTGCTCGGCCATGGAAACGTTCGACGCAGCGCCCTGGCCTCCGGAGTACCTGCGGAGCTTCCAGCGGCGGGACAGCTACCGATTCGTGGCGCTCACCTGGGGTACGCGCGGGGACGTGCAGCCGTTCGTCACCCTCGGCGCCGAGCTCATGCGCCGCGGCCACCGCTTCGCGATCGCGGCCAGGGCGCCCTACCGGTCCTTCGTCGAGGAGCGCGGGATCGGGTTCTTCGAGATGGAGGACGACGGGACCGACGCGCTGATGCACGCCATGGCGAACAGCGGCGGAGGCGCGCGAGGAGTCAAGCTCTTCTTCGACGCGCAGCGGCGCATCATCCGGCCGCAGTTCCGCCAGCTGTGGCAGGCGAGCGAGGGCGCCGACGTGCTGCTCAGCAACGCCGCCTACACCGTGCCCGCGCCGCATGTCGCGGAGAAGCGCGGCGTCCCGCTCGTGCAGGTGTTCCTCGATCCGATGTTCGTGCCGACGCGCGCCTACGGCTTCTACGACAATCGCATCCAGGACCGCGGCCCGCTCGCCAACCTCGTGTCCACCCGCCTGCGGAACAAGGTCGCGGGGCTCCTCACGCTGGACGCCGTGGCCGCGTGGCGGCGAGAGCACGGGATGGGCTGGCCGCGGCGCGCCGAGCTCGCGGCGCCGGCGCTCGTCTTCCGCATGCCGGTCCTCGCCGCGTGGAGCACGGCGCTCCTCCCGAGGCCGGGCGACTGGCCCGCGTCCATCGTCCAGACGGGGCGCTGGGCGTGGTCGGTCGAGGAGCGCGTGAGCCCGGCGCTCCGCGACTTCATGGCGCGCGGGCCAGCGCCCATCTACCTCGGCTTCGGGAGCTGGGGGGTCCACGACAAGGTGGCCTTGACGCAGGCGATCCTCGAGGCGCTCCGCGCGACCGGCCACCGGGCGGTCCTGCACCGGAACACGGTCGACGGGAGCGTCGCGTTCCCGGAGCACGTCCATGTCGACGACGACCTGCCCCACGAGTGGCTGTTCCCCCGGGTCAAGGCGGTCGTGCACCACGGCGGCGCCGGGACCACGGGGGCGGCGGCCGCGGCGGGCGTGCCCTCGGTGATCATCCCCGCGTCCTTCGGGCAGGTGCCGTGGGGAGGCATCGTGAGCGAGCGCGGCTGTGGCACGCTCCTCATGCGAAGCGAGCTCAGCGCGACGACGCTGGCCGCGGCGCTCCGGAAGGTCGAGGCGCCGCACGTGGTCGAGCGCGCGAGGGAGATCGGCGAGCGCGCGCGGGCCGAGGGCGGCGTGACCCAGGCGGCGGACGAGATCGAGCGGCAGCTGTCGAGGGCGGCGCGGTGAGGGCGTGGCGCGGTGAGGGCGTGGCGTGGCGCGGTGAGGGCGTGGCCCCGTGAGGGCGTGGCCCCGTGAGGGCGTGGCCCCGTGAGGGCGTGGCCCCGTGAGGGCGTGGCGCGGTGAGGGCGTGGCCCTGTGAGCGCGTGGCGCGGTGAGGGCGGCGGCGCTCAGCGCGAGCCGCCCGGCCGCTCGGCGTTCCGGAGGAGGCGATACCAGGCCAGCATCCGCGGGAGGCCCTGCTCGAGCGAGATCGTGGGCGCGTACCCGAGCTCCCTCGACGCCTTGGTGATGTCCGGACAGCGGCGGTTCGGGTCGCCGACCGGATACCCCTCGGGATAGCCCGCGAGCGTGATGTCGAGCGGCTCGCCGGCGGCCTGCTCGACCTTCTTCGCCAGGTCGCGCATCGTGATCTCCTCGGCGTCGGAGCCGATGTTGTAGACCTCGCCGGGGCGGCCGAGCAGCAGGACCCGCAGAAAGCCGTTCACCGCGTCGGTCGCGTAGCAGAACGTGCGCGTCTGCGCCCCGCCGCGGTGGATCTCGATGGGCCGCCGGTCGAGCGCGGCGTTGAGGAAGCTCGGCAGCACGCGGGAGTCGTCGCGCCGCATCCCGGGGCCGTAGACGTTGAAGGGGCGGACGACCGTCACCGGGACGCCGAACTGGCGGTGATAGACCATCGCGAGGGTCTCGCCGAGGCGCTTCGACTCGTCGTAGCAGGCGCGGAGCCCGGTGGGCGAGACGCGCCCGGGGTAGTCCTCGGGCGTGGGGATGAACGCGGGGTCCGGATCGCCGTAGATCTCGCTCGAGCTGAAATAGAGGACCGCCTCGGGGCGCGCGCGCCGCGCGAGCTCGAGGACATTCCGGATGCCATCGACCGCCACGGTGATGGTCTCGAGCGGGTACCGGGCGTAGTACACCGGAGACGCGATGCCGGCGCCATGAAGGATGAAGTCGGGCCTGATGTCGCGGAGGTACGGCTTCGTCACGTCGTGCGTCTCGAAGACGAGGTTCGGGTCGCCGAGGTCGAAGAAGCCGCTCTCCTTGGTCCCGGTGATGAGGTTGTCGAGCGCGACGATCTGCGCGGGCCGGCTGAACCGGCGCCGGTTGAGCTCCTGGAGCACGCCGACGATGTAGCTCCCGATGAACCCGGCCGCGCCGGTGATCAGCACCGTCTTGCCCTCGAGCCGGAGCGCGACGTCGCCGAGCATGCCCGAGAGGCTCAGCAGCTCGTCCTCGATGAGCCGATCCATGTCGCTCGCTCCCTTACCCGATGACGGTCGGAGTTGGAACCGGAACGATGAACTTGCCGCCGCTTTCCGCGAACGCGCGCTGGCTCTCCATCACGGGCCGCGCGAAGTTCCAGGCGAGGATGAGGAGATAGTCCGGACGGCGCCGCTCGATCTCGCGGGCGGAGACCACGGGGATGTGCATCCCCGGCGTGGTGAGGCCTTGCTTGAGCGGGTTGTCGTCGACGATGTAATCGAGCGTCTCCGGGCCGATGCCGAAGTGGTTGAGGAGCGTATTGCCCTTGGCCGGCGCGCCGTACCCGGCGATGCGCTTGCCCGCCCGGCGCAGCGAGGCGAGCAGCTCGACCAGCGCGCGCCGGTTCTCCTCGACCTCGGCGGCGAACCGCCGGAACGTCGCCACCTCGTGCAGGCCGGCGGCTCGCTCGTGCGCGACCCACTCGGCGACGGCGGGCTCCGGGGCGCGCGCGCCGGCGTGGGCGACGAAGAGGCGCAGCGACCCGCCGTGGACCGGCTCGTGCCCGACGTCGACGAGGGCGAGCCCGAACCGCGCGAAGAACGCGACGAGCGGCGCGACGGAGAGATACGACAGGTGCTCGTGGTAGACGGTGTCGAAGAGCCGCTGCTCGAGGAAGTCGACCAGGTACGGCGCCTCGACGACGAAGAGGCCGTCTTCCCGGAGGAGCGCCTTCACGCCGCGCGCCACGTCGTCGAGATCGTCGATGTGCGCGAAGACGTTGTTGGCCGTGATGAGCTTCGCCTTCCCGCGCTCCTCGGCGAACTTCCTCGCGAACGCCTCGGTGAAGTACCCGACGGCGGTCGGCGCGCCCTGCTCGGTCGCCCGCTCCGCGATCGCGACCGCCGGATCCACCCCGTACGCCTCGGCGCCGAGGGCGCGGAGCGGCTTCACGAGGACGCCGTCGTTGCTGCCGATGTCGAGCGTGACGGCGCCGGCGAGCCCGAGCCGCGCGTCCATCGCCCGGGCGTACCGCTCGAAGTGGCGCACGAAGGAGGGCGAGGTGGAGGAGACATAGACGTAGTCCCGGAAGAGGATGTCGGGTTGCACCACGTGCCGGAGCTGCACGAACCCGCAGCCGGCGCAGCGCGCGACCGAGAGCGGGAAGCGGCGCTCGGACGCGAACGCCTCCTCGCGGAGGAACGCGTTCGCCGGCGGCTGCTCGCCGAGATCGAGGAACGGCTCCAGGTGTGTGCCCTTGCAGAGGCGACAGGCGTGCTTTTCCGTCAACATGAGCCCTTCATGGTACCACGATCGATGTTTAGTTAGGCATACTAACAAAGCGTTGTGGCGCGCCGCGCGCACGGCGTCCGCGCGGCGTCTCGACGGCGCCGGGCGCAGACGCGCTCATCTCGGTCCATCGCGCCATCGCGTTTCTGCTGCGCATCATTCGGCGCGGTCTTCTGCACATCGTTCGGCGCGGTCTTCTGCGCATCGTTCGGCGCGGTCGTCTGCGCATCACTCGGCGCGGTCGTCTGCGCATCACTCGGCGCGGTCGTCTGCGCATCACTCGGCGCGGTCGTCTGTGCATCGTTCGGCGCATCCGGCGTAACGGGCCATCGTGATCGCCCGCGCCTCGCCGGGCCGGACGAGGTTCCTGTACGCGAAGCACTTCGCGATCTCGCTCTCGACGAGCTCGGGCAAGGTGCGGGTGAGCGTCCCCTGGGAGTGGGTGTGCCGCGCGCCGCGGGAGAGGGCCGCGACGGCATACGGGGAGACGTGCAGGCCCGGCGCCTCGCGCGCGGCCGTGACGAAGCCGAGGTAGGAGCGGAGGATATGGAAGTGATGGGCGACGACCGTGAGGTGCGCCACACCGTTCTCGCGACACCACCGGACCACCGGGGGGGCCTCGGTCGCCGAGTTGAGCGCCGGCTTTCCGTCCGCGCCCTGGTACAGCGCCCCGCCGACGAGGACGACGGCGCCGCTCGGGACGCCCAGCGCATCGCGGAGCTTGCGGTGCCAGGCCGCTCCGCCGGCGAAGCCGGACGCGGGGCCGTCCGCGCAGACAAGGATCTTCGGCGCGCGGGAGAGCCGCTCCCAGAGCGCGACCGCCCCGCGGAGGAGCGGGTCCTCGGTCGCGGGGAGGTGGGCCATGACGTAGAGCGCCTCGCACTCCCGCGGGGTCTCCATCGCCTCGGTGAGCACGTGGGCCGCGAGGAGCAGCATCTCGGCGAGCTGCTCCCTCGGCTCCTCCAGCAGCGCCGCGTAGGCCGCGTCATCGACCACTCGAGTCCTCCTGTCGGCGCGGCGCCGGCCGGCCGCCGTCGCGGCGGCGCGCCTGCCAGCCGCCGCGGCGCCGCTCCTCCGGGCCGCCGCCCCAGGCCGGCGCTTCCCGCCTGGAATCCGTCCTCCCCGCGCGCTCGCTCCCGCCGGCCATCGTCATGCCCCGATCCTACCTTGCGAGCGCCCTCACGTCGGGCATCGCGCGCCGCACGATGCATTGTAGTCGGGACGGGCAGTTTGCCACGGCGCGCGACGCAAGCGCCGCTCCAGGCGCGGCGTGCGGGGATGGCGCGCGTCGGGGCCAGCCGGCGCCGCGCGTCAGGAATTAACGTTAGAATATAACCGCCACGCCCGAAGCGTGTTAAGGAGGCGCCGTGTCCGACCAGCTCAGCTCGGATCTCGCATCGCTCCGGATCCAGCGGGACGTCGATCCCGATCGGCGGAGCCCGCTCCGCACCGCCCTCGTCGCGGTGATCGCGCTCGCGGCGGTCGCCGGCGCCGCCGCGTTCGTCGCGCCGAGGGCGCAGAGCGCGATCTTCAAGACCGAGGTCGCCACCACCGAGGTCGCGCTGGTCTCGCCCGCGCAGGCGTCGATCTCGGTGACGTCGACCGGGTATGTGGTCCCGCAGGTCGTGTCCCGGGTCGGGGTCAGGATCCCGGGCCGCATCGCCCGGGTGTTCGTGAAGGAAGGCGACGTGGTGAAGGCGGGCGACCCCCTCGTGGAGCTCGAGGACGCCGACCAGCGGAGCCTCGTCGCCGCGGCGCAGGCCAAGGTCGCCGCCGCGCGGGCGCGCGCCGCGGCCTCCCGGGCGAGCATCGCCGAGGTGGAGCAGCAGGTCGCGCGGGAGCGGGCGCTGGTCGAGCGGCAGGTGACCGGCCGCGCCTCGATGGAGGACCTGACCGCGCGCATGAACGCCCTCACGCAGTCGGCCGCGGCGGCCGACGCCGAGGTCAAGGCCGCGGCGGCCGACGTCGAGAGCCTCCGGGTCACGCTGGCCGAGCGGAAGATCCTCGCGCCGATCGGCGGCACGATCATGACGAAGCCGCCGGAGGTCGGGGAGGTCGTCGGCCTCGAGCTGCCGCGCCTCGTCGAGATCGCCGATTTCTCGTCGCTCGTCGTCGAGACCGACGTCCCGGAGACGCGCCTTTACCTCATCGAGCCCGGCAAGCCGTGCGAGGTCGTCCTCGACGCCTATCCCTCGAAGCGCCACCGGTGCACGACGGTGGAGATCGGCAAGCGGGTGAACCGCGCCAAGGCGACCATCCCGGTCAAGGTGAAGTTCGTCGGGGAGGCGAAGGAGGCGCTGCCGGAGATGAGCGCGCGGGTGAGCTTCCTCGCGGAGGCGCTGTCGGAAGAGGCGATGAAAGAGCCGCCGAAGCGGGTCGTCCCCGAGGCCGCGGTGGTCGAGCGGGCCGGCGCCAAGGTGGTGTTCGTGGTGGACCAGGGCCAGGCGAGGATGGCGCCGATCCAGGTGGGCGGGCCCGCGCCGGGGGGGCTGGAGCTGCTCGACGGCCCGGCCCCGGGGACGCGGCTCGTGGTCAGGCCGCCCGCCGACCTCGCGGACGGCCAGAAGATCAAGGAGAAGGGAAAGGGGAGCGAATGACCGAGGGGTATCGCGAAGGGAAGCCGAAGCCCATTGTCGAGCTGCAAGGGGTCGGCAAGACCTATTTCCGCGACAAGGAGCCGATCGTGGTGCTCGACAACATCACGCTCGATATCCCGGAGGGGTCGTACGAGGCGCTGATGGGCCCCTCGGGCTCGGGCAAGTCGACGCTCCTGAACCTCATCGCCGGGCTCGATCGCCCGACGCGCGGCACGGCGCGCGTGGCCGGGCAGGAGCTCACGCGGATGAGCGACGGCGAGCTGGCGCGCTTCCGATCGAGGACGATGGGGTTCATCTTCCAGGCCTACAACCTGATGCCGGTCCTCACCGCGGCCGAGAACGTCGAGCTGCCGCTCCTGCTCACGGGCCTCTCCGCGTCCGAGCGGCGGAAGCGCGCGCAGACGGCGCTGCGCGTGGTCGGGCTGGAGGAGCGGATGGGCCATTATCCGCGTCAGCTCTCCGGCGGCCAGGAGCAGCGGGTGGCGATCGCGCGGGCGATCGTGAACGACCCGACGATCATCGTGGCGGACGAGCCGACCGGCGATCTCGATCGGAAGAGCGCCGACGAGATCTTGGCGCTCCTGGAGAAGCTCAACAAGGAGTTCAAGAAGACCATCCTGATGGTCACGCACGATCCGCAAGCCGCCGAGCGCGCCACGGTGACGCGCCGGCTCGACAAGGGGAACCTGTCATGAACCTCGTCTCCGTCGCCGCCAGGAACGTCCTCCGGAACAAGTTCAGGACGCTGCTGACCGTGATCGGCGCAGCGGTGGCGGTGATCGCGTTCGTGCTCCTGCGGACGGTGCTGACGGCGTGGAAC
Source organism: Sorangium sp. So ce134 (assembly GCA_051525975.1). Taxonomy (GTDB): domain Bacteria; phylum Myxococcota_A; class Polyangia; order Polyangiales; family Polyangiaceae; genus Sorangium. Next base: position 11,844,465 of record CP150314.1, on the reverse strand, counting down.
GTCGCCGCCGACTACGCCGCCAAGGACCGGATCGCGACGAGGCACAAGATCTCGTTCATCCTCCCGTTGCCGAAGCGCTACATGGCCACGCTGCGCGAGGTCCCCGGCGTGACGGAGGGGACGTTCATGAACTGGTTCGGCGGCAAGGACCCGCGCGACGCCAACAATTTCTTCGGCTCGATGGCGGTCGAGTCGGCGACCTTCTTCAAGGTCTACGACGAGATGGTGGTCTCGCCCGCGGACATGGAGCGGTGGCAGGGCGATCGCAAGGGCGCCATCGTGGGCGACGTCCTCGCGACGCGGCTCGGCGTGAAGGTGGGCGACACGGTGACGCTGGAGGGGACGATCTACCCCGGGCCCTGGCAGTTCAACGTGTCGGGGGTCTACACGGCGACGCGCAAGTCGATCGACAGGTCGCAGTTCATCTTCCACTACGATTACCTGAACGAGTCGATCCCCGAGCGGGATCGCGACCAGATCGGCTGGATGGCCGCCCGGATCGACGATCCGGCGCGGAGCGCGGAGATCAGCGCGGCGATCGACAAGGTCTTCGACGAGAAGGACGTGCAGACGGCGACGATGAGCGAGCGGGCGATGAACCTGTCGTTCATGGCGATGATGTCGGCGGTGCTGACCGCGCTCAACGTGGTGTCGGTCATCATCCTCCTCATCATGATGATGATCCTCGGCAACACCATCGCGATGGGCGTCCGGGAGCGGACGCGGGAGTACGGCGTGCTGCGCGCGCTCGGCTTCGAGCCGAAGCACGTGAGGATCTTCATCATCGGGGAGGCGGCGACGGTCGGGCTGCTCGCGGGGCTCGTGGGGCTCGCGATCGCCTATCCGATCATCGAGCTCGGGATGGGCCGGTGGCTGGAGGAGAACATGGGCGGCATGTTCCCGTATTTCCGGATCGATCCTTTGACGATGGTGATCGCGGTGCTGCTCTCGATGGGGCTGTCGCTGGTCGCGTCGCTCCTTCCGGCGCACCAAGCCTCGAAGCTCTCGGTCACCGACGCGCTCCGGCGGGTGGCGTGAGCGAGCGACGTCGGAGCCTGTCCAGGACACCTGAAAGCGGGAGAGAGCGCTGATGATCCCCGTCGCTTACAACGTTCGGAATCTGGTGGTGCGCAAGGCGACGACCGTCGCGACGGCGGCGGGGCTCGGCCTCGTGGTGTTCGTGTTCGCCTCGGTGCTCATGCTGGCGAACAGCGTGGAGCGCACGCTCGGGCGCACGGCGCGGAGCGACGTCGCGATCGTGATCCGGAAGGGGTCGGACGTCGAGATGGCGAGCAGCGTCGAGGAGCAGCAGATCGGCTTGATCCTCGCGAGCGCCGAGGTGGCGAAGCGGCAGGACGGCAAGCCGGACGGCGCGGCGGAGGTCGTGGCGGTCATCCTGCTCGACAAGCTCGGCACGGACGGCGTCTCGAACGTCCAGGTGCGCGGCGTCCCCGACGACGTGCTCGCGTTCCGCTCGCAGGTGAAGATCGTGGAGGGCCGGCCGGCGCAGCCGGGCACGGACGAGGTGATCGTGGGGCAGGCGATCTACCGCCGCTTCAAGGGTCTGTCCCTCGGCGATTCGTTCGAGCTCCGCAAGAACCGGCCCGTGAAGGTGGTTGGGGTGTTCTCCGACGGCGGCTCCTCGTCGGAGTCCGAGGTCTGGGCCGATCTGCACACGGCGCGCGCGGCGTTCGGCCGGGAGGGGAGCGTGTCGTCGGTGCGCGCGCGGCTCGCCTCGGCCAGCAAGTTCGACGCGTTCGAGGCGTCGATCGAGCAGAACCGGAACCTCGGGCTCGAGGTGATGCGCGAGAGCGAGTATTACGAGAAGCAGTCCGAGGGGACGAGCATGTTCATCAAGGGGATGGGCGTGCTCATCGCGGTGTTCTTCTCGATCGGGGCGATGATCGGCGCGATGATCACGATGCACGCGTCGATCGCCAACCGGCAGCGCGAGATAGGCACGCTGCGGGCGCTCGGCTTCTCGCGGTTGAGCATCCTCACGTCGTTCCTGATCGAGTCGGTCCTCCTCGCGCTGGTGGGCGGGGCGCTCGGCGTGCTCGCCGCGCTGGGGATGAGGTTCGTGCGGTTCTCGACGATCAATTTCGCGAGCTTCTCGGAGATCGTGTTCACGTTCGAGCCGACGCCGGGGATCCTGATCGCGTCGGTGCTGATCGCCGTGGTGATGGGCCTGCTCGGCGGCTTCTTCCCCGCGCTGCGCGCGGCGCGGATCAGCCCGATCCAGGCGATGCGGGGGTAGCTCTGGCGCGGCCCGGGCGGTGGAAGGGATCGAGGCGATTCCAGCCTTGGCGCGGCGCCGGGGAGCCGCGCATGGGGTCGTCCGGCGCGCCGCTTCAGCGACGCGGCGGTCGAGGATCGCGGGGGTGCTAGAGTGGGCGCCGGGGGGCGGAGGGATGGGCGACCCGGATATCCTGCTCATCGGGCATGTCACCCGTGATCTCCTGAGCGCCGATCCCGAGGGCGGTTATCGCCTGGGCGGGGCGGTCAGCTTCGCGGCCGTGACGGCGGCGCGGCTCGGCCGGGCGCCGACGGTGGTCACGCGCGCCGCGCCGTCGACGGATCTGTCCGATCTCCCGGCGGAGGCGGAGGTGGTGGCGCTGCCGTCGCCGTCGACCACGACCTTCGCCAACGTCTACACCGAGCAGGGTCGGGTGCAGACCTGTCATGCGCGCGCGCTGCCGATCTCGTGCGGCGATGTCGCCGGCCGCCTGCGCCGGCCGCGGGCGGTGCTGCTCGGCCCGCTCGTCGGCGAGATCGAGCCCGGCGTGGCGGGCCTCTTCGACGACGCCGCGCTCGTGGCCGCCGCGCCGCAGGGGTGGATGCGGCGGTGGGACGACGCGGGGCGCGTGTACGGCAAGCGATGGGAGGATGCGGACGAGGTCCTTCCGTGGCTGGACGTGGTCGTGCTGTCGCAGGAGGATATCGAGCATGATGTGAGCCGCCTTGAGCCGCTCGTCGAGCGCGTGCCGCTCGTCGTGGTCACCGAGTCCCGGGAGGGGAGCACGCTGTACCGGTGTCCCGGCCCGGGGGCGATCGTGAAGAAGACGAAGATCCCGCCGCGCCCGGCGAACGAGGTCGATCCGACCGGCGCGGGCGATGTCTTTGCGGCGGCGTTCGTGATCCGGCTCCAGGAGACCGGGGATCCGGTCGAGTCGGCGCGCTTCGCCAACGTCACGGCCTCGTTCGGCGTCGAGCACGTGGGGATGGGCGGGATTCCAGGCCGCGAGACGATCCTGGCGTACATGCAGGAGCACCCTTTTCCGGCGATCTGACGGCGATGGCGCGCGGCTGCGTGGCGATGAGGGGAGAGCGGGAGAGGGCCGAAGGGCGCGGGGCGAAGTGTGTCGGCCAGGCACGGCGTCCTGAGCGAGCGTGCGTGGTGCTCGGGTGGCCGGCGTCGTGCTCTACGTCGCCAGGGGGAACGACATGCCCACGGTCACCAAGGCGATTTACGTGAACTTCGCGGCAGCGAGGAGCGCGGACCGGATGCAGCGGCTCTCTTCGCTGGTTCAGCGGACGGAGCTGAACTCCCTGGTCATCGATGTCCGGTCGGACGGGGGAGCGCTCCTCCTGGACAGCGACGCGGCCACCAGGGCCCGGCTGCAAGCGCTCCGCGACTCCGGCATCTACCTCATCGCCCGGCTCGTCGCGTTCAAGGGCGGTCCGCGGGGCTGGTACGATCCTGGCTCGGAGGAGCGGTGGCGGGAGATCGCGGAGATCTCGCTCCGCGCCTTCGACGTCGGCTTCGACGAGGTGAACTACGATTACGTGCGCTATGGCGCGGCGCGCGAGCCGCGGTCGCGGACTCCGGTTGGCCAGAGGACGCCGACGATCCGGGCCTTCTTCGAGTTCCTCCGCGCGGAGGTCGGCGACGCGGCGTCGCGACCGATCTCGGCGGATCTGTTCGGGATCACGCTGCTCGGGGCGCAGGACGGCGTGGGCCAGCGGCTCGAGGATGCGGTGGAGCTCTTCGATTACGTGATGCCGATGCCGTACCCGTCGCACTGGGGCCCCGGGAGCTTCGGGCTCGCGAACCCTGCCCATCACCCGTACGAGACCGTTTACGCGTCGCTGTCGACCGGCTGGCGCAGGGTGGCCGAGCTGCCGGGGCGGGTCGCGCTGCTGCGCAGCTGGGTGCAGGCGTTTGACCTGGACAGCTCGCGTCCGATGCGACGGTATAAATACACCCCGTGGCATGTCCGGGAGCAGATCCGGGCGATCGACGACGCCGGCTGCGCCGGCTATGCGGCGTGGAATCCCCGTAGCGCGTACGAGGAAAACGCATTCCTGCCAGGACAACCCGACCCGGGTTGAGCTGGGAAAACGCATTCCTGCCAGGACAACCCGACCCGGGTTGAGCTGCGGGACGACCCGACCCGGGTTGAGCTGGAGCTGGGGGACGACCCGACCCGGGTTGAGCTGGGGGAGGACAACCCGACCCGGGTTGAGCTGGGCGGGGGACGACCCGACCCGGGTTGAGCTGGGACAACCCGACCCGGGTTGAGCTGGGGGACGACCCGACCCGGATTGAGCTACCGGGGGCAACCCGGGTTGGATTGAGCTACCGGGGGCAACCCGGGTTGAGCTGGGGACGACCCGACCCGGGGGGACGACCCGACCCGGGTTGAGCTGGGGAACGACCCGGGTTGAGCAGGGGGACGACCCGACCCGGGTTGAGCTGGCGACCCGGGTTGGGCGGACGACCCGACCCGGGTTGAGCTGGCGACCCGGGTTGGGCGGACGACCCGACCCGGGTTGAGCTACCGGGGGCAACCCGGCCCAGCTTGAGCGGCGAAGCTGTGCGCGGGGTCAAGCCGGGTCGGGTCGGGTCGGGTTACAGCGCAGCGTTGAAATCGTGCAGCGGCATCGGGAGGCGGCCTCCGTCCGGCGCGCAATGGGCGTGCACCGCCTCAAGCGATCTGCTGACATTGCTTGTGGCTCGTCGAGGAGCGGCCGCTCCGGGGACTTGACATCTCGGCGGCCATTGCATGTCCTAGATGCTCATGACCGAGCGCCTGAACCCGCAGCTCTTCGACGTCGCCGCGATCATCCAGGCTGCGCAGGCCGTCGCCAGCGAGAATCACCTCCCCAAGGTCATCGATCGCCTGCTGAGGATCTCGGTCGCCAACGCAGGAGCGCAGCGGGCCGCGCTCCTGCTTTGCCATGAACAGAAACTGCTCCTCGACGCGACCATCCGGATCGATCCCGATGCCGTCGAGGTCGGCATCCTGAGGCCGGCGGAGGAGTGCGGCGATCTTCCGCAGACGATCTTGAATTACGTCGTCCGGACCAGGCAGGCCGTCGTGCTGGGCGACGCCCCCAGCGACGCCTGCTTCGGGCGAGATCCCGCCATCGCGCGGCTGAAGCCGAGATCGATCCTCTGCCTCCCGCTGCTCTACCGAGGCACCGTCACCGGCGTCCTTCACCTGGAGCACGCCACGGTGCCGGACGTCTTTCACCCGACCCGCGTCAAGGTGCTGGAATGGTTGGCGGCGCAGGCCGCCATCTCCGTCGAGAACGCGAGGCTGCTCGGCGCGCTCGAGGCCGCCTCCGCCGAGGTCCGGAGCGCAAACGAGAAGCTCGAGCAGGCCGTCATCGCGCGCACCCGCGAGCTCGCCGATGCGCAGGCGCGGCTGATCGCGCTCGAGAAGGAGGCGACGGAGGTGCAGATGGCTGGAGGGTTCGCGCACGAGATGCGCAATATCCTCACGGGGGCGAAGACCTTCCTCGCGAAGATCCACGGCGTGGACGCGGATCGGCAAAGCCTGTTCGCCGCGAACAACGACATGCTGAAGGAGCTTTATCTCCTGACCAGGGATCACCTGCCGGAAAGCACGCGGCGGGAGGCGGCCACCCTCTTCAGGAGGATCAACGTCAACGAAGAGGTGATGCACGCGGCCCTGAGCGACATCGGCGAGGTGCTCGACCGGGCGCTCGCGAGCACGCGCGTGATCCTCAAGTATGCCCGGCTCGGGCAGGAGCGCCGGGGCAGCCGACCCGTACGCCTGCGGCCGCTCGTCGAGTCCATCCTGCGAGAGTCCGAGGCCGATCTCGCTCGGCACGGAATCGCGGTGGCGATCCACGTCGACCCCGACGCCACGCTGGACGGCGATGAGGTCCACTTCGATTCCATGGTGAGGAACCTGCTGCTCAACGCCCGCGACGCGCTCCGCGAGCGCAGCGAGCCGGGCGAGCGGAGGATCGGGATCTCGCTGGTGCAGGACGAACAGCGCAGCGTGCTCTGCGTGGACGACACGGGCGTCGGGATACCGCCGGACGTCCGCGCCAGGATGTTCGAGCCCTTCTTCTCCACGAAACCGGAGACCGGAACGGGCCTGGGTCTGCCCATCGTGAGAAAGCTCGCGTCGCTTTACGGCGGCACGATCGAGGTCGACAGCGAGCCGGGGCAGGGGACCACGCTTCGCATCATCCTGCCGAAGGCGGAGCTCCGCGCATCGTCGTCTGCGGCGCTCACGCCGGAGACTCGGCCATCGCTCAGCGGCGCTTGAGGAACACGGAGGGACCATGCCTTTCGCGGAGTTCAATGCTCTTCTGGACAACGACGGCGCGCTCCGCGATGCGAGCGACAGGTCGCGCCCCCACGTCGTGGTGGTCGACGACGACGCCGCGATACGGAAGTCGCTCTTCGGCCTGCTCGGCACCCAGTACCAGGTCACGACGTGCGCCTCGGCGAAGGAGGGGGTCCACGCCGTTCACGACGAGACCTGCGCCGTCATCCTGGACGTGAAGATGGGCCGACATGACGGCTTCTGGGCCTGCGATCAGATCCGCAGGAAGTGCTCGGACGTGCCGGTCATCTTCTACTCTGCATACCAGGACGCGAAGGACCCGTACGATATCATCAACGATCACCGCCCTTTCGGTTACGTCACCAAGAGCGGCGACATCAAGCGATTGCTCGATGCCGTCGAGGCGGCCGTCGGTCTTCACCTGAGGATCCTCGAAGGCAAGCGGAGCATCGAGCTGCACCGGAAGATGCTGGACGATAGCGCCTGAGGAGAGCGTCTCGAAGCAGCGATCCGCTGGCGTGCACCGGCCACCGTGGCGAGGACGTCATCGCCGGCGTCCTGTGCAAGCCACGGCGCGCGCGGCCAGCGGACGGACTCATCATTGGTCGATGTCCCCGCGCCTTGGGGAGGCGATCTTCGGCGACCGGGCGCCAGCCCGCGCCGGCGTGCGGTATCCGCGCCGATGCGCCATGCGGGCGAGCTATCTTGGCGGACATGAGCGACGTCGACGTCAAGGGCTCACGCCTCGATCTCCGCGAAGAGCCTGACGGCATCCTGCTCGCGGCGCTCCACGGCGACATGTCGGAAGACATGATGCGCGCGCTGGCGACCGCAATGCGCCGCGCGGCGGAGAGCGGTCGTGAGGTCCTGGTCCTCGGCGATCTTCGCCGCGCCGGGGTGATCCCCGCGGCGGTTCGCAGGGTAGCTGCGGAAGAGATGCGCGCCGCGCGCCTCGACGCTGCCGCGATCGTCGGAGCGAGCTTCTCGGTGCGCGTCGTCGTGACGCTCACCACGAAGGGCGTGCAACTCCTGACAGGACGGCCCTATCCGCTGGAGCACTTCGACTCGGAGGGCGAGGGGCGCGCGTGGCTGCTCGCGCAGCGCGACGCGCTCCGAGCCAGGCGCCGTCCGGCCGTCTGACGCGACCCCCGACCTCGCGGAGCCGACCCGACCCGCGCGGAGCCGACCCGACCCGGGTTGAGCTGTGAGCCGACCCGGGTTGAGCTGTGAGCCGACCCGGGTTGAGCTGAGGCGAGCCGACCCGGGTTGAGCTGAGGCGAGCCGACCCGGGTTGAGCTGAGGCGAGCCGACCCGGGTTGAGCTGGCCGGCCAGGTAGCCCGGCAGCAATGTCTATCGAAGTAATCAGGACAACAACCGGGGCGGCGGACGACCTGGCGGTTGTGTAAGTTGCGTGCGGGTCAACCTGGGTCGGGGTCGCACCGGTCGGATCGTCACCCAGGTTGCCGCTCCGCTTGTCCCCGCCATCGCTGCAGCCTATCGTGAGGGCCGGCGATGCTGCTGGGACGCGACGCACTGAGGAATCTCTGCCGGGCACGCGACCTGCTTTCCGAGGTGCACGACGCGAAGCTGTCCATCGAGGACGTGGCGCGCGAGGTCGCGATCTCTCCTTATCATTTCATCCGGCAGTTCGAGGCGGTGTTCGGCGTGACCCCACACCAGTACCGCATCCGGCAGCGCCTCGAGCTGGCCAAACACCTCCTGGCGGCCGGGCGGCACTCTGTGACCGACGTGTGCATGGAGGTAGGATTCTCCAGCCTCGGCAGCTTCAGCGCTCTGTTCGCGCAGCGGATCGGCATGCCCCCCTCGACGTACCGGCGGCGGCTACGCGCGATGGTCCAGGTGCCGGGGAAGCTCCCGTGGGAGCTCGTCCCGGGGTGCTTCACCCTGATGGGACGCCTGCCAAAGGACGCGTTTCGCAGTTTTCGAGAAGCATGAGCCGGGCGTCCTTGGCAAAGTCGGCCTGGAACCGTCAGCTCAACGAGGCGAACGATGAAGATCAAGCTCAACAGCATCATGGTCGAGGACCAGGACCGGGCGCTGAAGTTCTACACGGAGGTGCTCGGCTTCAAGAAGAAGAACGACTTCCCCGTCGGGGAGTATCGGTGGATCACCGTGGTCTCGCCCGAGGGCCCCGACGACGTCGAGCTCGTGCTGGAGCCGAACGCGAATCCGGCAGCGAAGACCTTTCAGCAGGCGATGTTCGCGCAGGGCATCCCGCTCACCGCGTTCGAGGTGACGGACCTCCGAGCCGAGTTCGCGCGCCTCAAGGAGCGCCAGGTCGCGTTCACCCAGGAGCCCACCCCGATGGGCCCGGTCATGACCGCGGTGTTCGCGGACACCTGCGGGAACCTGATCCAGCTGTATCAGCATCTCTAGCGCCACTCGCCGGGCTCTCAGGCGGCGGCGGACGGCGGCAAGCGCGCAGGAGGCGCCGTGGCAGCGCGCCCGCTCGTGGCGCGCGGCGCGGCCCGGGCGCCCGGCCGGGCACCGGCGCTCGCGCAGAGGCCGCGCACGCGAGCGCCGAGAGGTGCTCGTCCGACGACGAACGCTCGAAGTCCGCCGCCGCTGCCTGGAGCGCGGTTCACGAGGCCCCATAGCCCTGCGCCGGGTTGCGCAGCGCGCCACAGATCCCTCCGAGCGCGTCTCCCACCCTCGGCGTCCAGCCGAGGCCGCGCAACTTGGCCGCATCGAGGGCGGCGTCCATGGCCAGGAAGGTCGCCATGAGCCCGTGAGCGGCCCGGGCCTCGGCGAGGCCCCACGAGCGCACGGGCACCCTGGCGGCATCGCCGATCGCCGAGAAGAGGGTCGCCATCGGCTCGGGCGACGCCTCGGCGGCATGGAACACGCCCGTCGCGTCCGACTCCAGCAGCATGGCGTAGGCCACCGCCAGATCTCGCACGTGGACGGTGGACCATCGATTTTCGCCGCCGTCGATATAGCGCGCCACCCCCGCTGCGCGTGCGGCCTGCACCAGGCCGGCCACCGGTCCCGCGCCATCACCGTAGACGATGGGAGGTCGCACGACCAGACCACGGGCGCCCGTCGCGCAGAGCACGCGCGACTCGGCCGCCGCCAGCCACTCGAGCGGCCCACCGGGGTTGACGGTATCGTCCTCCGACACGGGCACCCGGGAGGATCGAGCCATCGGCGCCCCGGTGGTCGTGACGAAGACCCCGCCGTTCATGGCCGCGAGCATCGCGGTGACCGCGGCCGCGTCCACGGCGGCGCGGTCCTCTCCCGTCGTGGCCGCGGTGTGCACCACGCCGTCGCCGGCCGCCGCCTCGCGCGCGAGCAGGTCCAGCTGGTAGAGATCGCCCCGGACCGGGGCCGCTCCGCAGGCGCGGACCCTCGCTTCGGACGCGTCGCTCCGCGCGAGGCCACGAACGCGGTGCCCGCGAGTGACCAGGGCGCGGGCGACCGCCGAGCCGATGAATCCGCTAGCGCCGGTGATGAAGATGTCCATGTCTGGCTCCTTGTGTGTGGGTCGCCGAAGCCTGACGGACGCCCCGCCGGTCATCCATGTGGTAGAGTCCACCTCCCTTTTGCGATCGTCCAATGCCCGATGTCCTCACCGCGCTGCTCCGCCATGTGCGCATCGAGGCCAGCTTCTTCGGCCGTGTGGAGCTCGGAGCCCCGTGGGGGGCCCGCGTCGGCCGACGGGAGCTCGTCTTGCTCCACCACCTCCTCGAAGGCGAGATGTGGCTGGAGCTGGATGGCCGAGAGATTCATGTGGATCGGGGAGACCTGCTGCTCTTGCCGCACGGCGTTCCTCACTGCCTGCGGCATCGACCCGGGGCGCCGGTCGTCGACGAGGGGAGGTGGCTTTCTCCTCCTGGGCCAGGCGTACAGGCGGTGCGGCGCCGGTTCGGCGGCGATGGCGCGACGACGGTGGTGCTCTGCGCCGCCATGAGCCTCGTGGGCGCCGGACGGTCGCTGCTGCTCCGCGCGCTGCCCCCGGTGGTGCTCCTCGACGGCGGTGCCGGAGAGCCGGTGTCCGGTCTCGGCCGGCTCCTGGACGGCATCCGCGACGAGGTGCACGCCCGGCGGCCGGGCGCGCCGGTGATGGCCGCTCGCTTCGCCGAGCTGCTCCTGCTGCAGGCGATTCGCGCGGAGCTCGAGCGCCCCACGCCTCCCGGCTCCTTTCGCGCCGCCCTCGCGGACGACCGGGTTGCCCGTGCCCTGGACGCGCTCTACCTGGCCCCGGAGCGCACGTGGACCGTGGCCTCGCTCGCGCGTCAGGCAGGCATGAGCCGCTCGGGCTTCGCTCACGCGTTTCGCGAGCATGTGGGGGAGAGCCCTCTGCGGCACCTGATGCGCTGGCGCATGGAGCTGGCGAAGGAGAAGCTGCGCGAGCGTCCCGAGCTCTCCCTCGCCGAGGTGGCATCTTCCGTGGGCTACCGGGACCAGGCCGCCTTCAGCGTCGCGTTTCGTCGAGAGGTCGGGTTGCCCCCGGGAGCCTACCGGGCGACCGGCAGCAGCCCGACCCAGTAGCCCGACCCCGGTTGCGGCGTCGGGGCAACCGGCGGCAACCCGACCCCGGTTGCGGGGGCCGACCCGACCCAGGCGCAGGCGGCAACCCGACCCCGCAGGCGGCAACCCGACCCCGCAGGCGGCAACCCGACCCCGGTTACGGCGTCGGTCCGACCCGACCCAGGTTGAGGTAGCGGAGGTAGCGCAGGTTGAGGTAGCGCAGGTTGAGGTAGCGCGAGGTTGAGGTAGCGCGAGGTTGAGGTAGCGGAGGTAGCGGCAAGAATAAAACAAGGTGGCGGTCCGACCCGACCCAGGTTGAGGTAGCGCGAGGTTGAGGTAGCGCGAGGGTGAGGTAGCGGAGGTAGCGGCAAGAATAAAACAAGGTGGCGGACATGGCCGGCACCCTGGCGCCGCCACCCACGACGCGCGGTAACTCGTTGAAATTGTTCATGGCGACCTCTGGCATAGCGTTTGTTATGCGCACCGGCCATGAGCCAGCCCCGCGAGATCGCTCCCGGCGCCACGTACATGATCACCCGTCGCGTCCTGCGTCGACACCTGCTCTTCCGCCCCGATGCGGCGCTCACCCAGTTCCTAATTTACGCCCTCACGGTCTCTGTCCGGCGCTACGGACTCCAGGTCCACGCGCTCTGCGCGATGTCAACGCATCTGCACTTGATCGTGACCGACGTGACGGGCGTCCTGCCACGCTTTCTGCAGTTCTTCCATCGCATCGTCGCGCTCGGCACGAAGGTGCTCCGCCGATGGGAAGGACCGGTGTGGGACCACGAGGCTCCAAGCGTGGTACGGCTGCTGACGCGCGCGGCTGTAGTGGAGAAGATCGCGTATACCCTGGCGAATCCCGTGGCTGCTGGCCTCGTTCAACATGCGCGTGAGTGGCCGGGGGCCAAGGTGGATGTGGGCGAGCTCGGTCATGGCGTTCTGCGTGCGTCGCGTCCCGCCGTGTATCTCGACCCGGAAAACCCTCAATGGCCCGAGGAAGTGACGCTCTCGCTCTCGCTGCCGCCGGTCATCGAGCAGGACGGCGCGGAGGGCTTTCGCCAAGAGGTCGCCACCGAGATCGAGCGACAGGAACGGCAAGCTCATGCGAAGTTGCTGCAGCAGGGGCGTCGCTTCCTGGGCGCCGAGCGAGCCAGCAAGATTTCCCCCTACGAGCGGGCTACGAGCTATGAGGCGCTGCGCGAACGCAATCCTACGTTTGCGGTTGGTCGTGAGCAGGGTGATGCCTGGCGAACCGCTGGTGCTGCTTTGCGAGCGTTTCGCGCGTCGTATCGCGCGGCTCTCGAACGCTGGCGCGCCGGTGTGCGCAGCGTGGTGTTCCCGGCGGGGACGTGGTGGATGCGCGTGTTCCATGGCGCGATCGTGACGGATGTCGTGCTCTCGGTGTAGACGCTGCGCACGCGCGCGGCGCAGAGAGCCATCGCAACCAGCTCGCGCCGTCTGGCGTCGCCGCGTAGCAATCCGAATCGTCGTCGTGTGGCGGCGCATGCCGCAACCCGGTTCGGACCATGGTCATGGGTCGTCGCAACCTGGGTTAGGGCGCCGGCGCGGGTGGTGGGGTACTTTGGCCGAAGGCGGGGTCTTTTTAACCGCCAAGCGTGCCAAGGGCGCCGAGAAAAACACAAAGTCTTGGCGTCTTATGGCGCCTTGGCGGTTCCACCATTCCGGCAGGGTGGGGGCGTTCCCCCACCACCCCGACGACGCGATGCTCCGCGATGCTCAACCCGGGTCGAGGCGTGCCGGTCAACCGGGTCGGGTCACGCCGCCGCAGCCTCGAACTTGAGCCGGGCCGCCCTGTGATGTCGTCGTAAACGTGGATCGATGCGATGCGCCTCGAACCCGGGTCGCGCCGCTGGCCAACCCGGGTCGGGTCGAGCCCCCTCGGATGGCCAACCCGGGTCGGGTCGAGCCCCCTCGTCGGCGGCTGCGGGCTTCGTCGGCGGCTGCGGGCGGCGGGCGCGTTCTGGTACGCTGGTGAGCATGGGCAGCCCGAGGGTCAGGCAAGCGCAGGGGAACGAGACCCGCGAGTTCATCGTCGCCACCGCGGAGCGGCTCTTCGCCGAGCAGGGGGTGGCCGCGGTCTCGAACCGCCAGGTGAGCGAGGCTGCAGGGCAGGCGAACAACTTCGCGGTCGGCTACCACTTCGGCACCAAGGCCGATCTCGTGCTCGCCATCGTGCGCCGGCATGCCCCATCGATCGAGCGACGGCGCGCGGAAATGCTGGCATCGATCAAGGGCTCATCCGACCTGCGCGACTGGATCGGCTGCCTGGTGCGGCCGCTCACCGAGCACCTCGCCTCGCTCGGCAGCCCGAGCTGGTATGCGCGTTTCATTGCCCAGGCGACGACCGACCCCGCTTATCGCCGGATCGTCGTCGACGAGACGGTCGCCTCGGCGTCGATGCAGGAGACCATCGAAGGGCTGACTCGGCTCATGCCGGTCCTCCCGAACGAAGTGCGCGCGGAGCGCGGCGACATGAGCCGGCAGCTCATCGTGCACATGTGCGCCGAGCGCGAGCGCGCGCTGCAAGCGGGCACCGTCACGCCGCGAGCGACGTGGGAGGCCGCCGCGGTCGGGCTGGTGGACGCCCTCGTCGGGCTGTGGCGGGCCCCGTTCACCCCCGCCGAGTGACCCACGGCGCGCCGGCGCGATAGACCACCAAAGAGAGGATTCGAGTTGCGCGTGATGACAGATCGCGCCCGCCGCCGGCGCCTCCGCAGACGGCCGCGCGTCGCTACCCCCTCCTCGTGAGCGCCGCGACGGCGGCCCCTGCAGCGGCATTGTTCGGAACTTCGATTCAATGATATGTGGAGAATGCAGATTCTCTTTGCTTTCCCGCGCGCGTACGCTGGTCCACGTGGGCCGCGCGAGCGGCTCGTGCCGCGGCGGAGGCACTCCGCTGCGCGTACCACCTTTCGTGGAGGCGAACTGTATGCGTGAGGAGACGAGACGGGCAGCATTGCGCGCGGCGGCGAGGGTCGCGCTGGGAGCGCTCGCGGTCGGCGCCTTGACGGGCTGCAGCGGGCGTATCACCACCGGCGAGCAGCCATCGGATCGGGATCCCGACGAGCAGCTCGCGCCGGAAGCGCCGGAAGCGCCGGACGACGCGGCGCCGATCGGGGAGGACGCCGGCGGCGGCGGGGCAGCTCCGATGGCCGAGGAGCCCGCGCCCGGCTGCAACCCCGCGGAAGGCGATCCGGACTGCTCCGAGGTCTCCCCGCCGGAGCCGCCCGAGCTCGCTTGCGCCGGGCCGGCGAGCCTCGACGACGCCGAGTCCCCCCCGCGCGCAGAGCTCGAGTGCTGTCTGAGCTACACGGCAGAGCGCGTGCCCGACCCCGCGGTGGGTCTGTCCGAGCAGGAGGTGGCGGCCCTGGCGGAGGACGCTTCCTTCGTGAACTGCTGCACGGCGTTGATCGTCGGCGTGGGCGCCCGCGCCATCACCTACGAAGAGGCCGAGCCGGTCCGGGGTATCTGCTGCTTCGGCGACGTCGTCGCGCCCGAGAGGGAGCTCTACCCCCACACGTTCTGCACGCCGTGGGGTCCCCCGGTCCCGCCGGCGCTCGACGCCCACGACGCGCTGGAGATCGCATGAGCGCCTCGCTGCTCGACCTCCGCGACGAGGCGCGCGCGCGCGCCTTCGACGTGAGCGGCTATCCGGCGGCGCTGTTCCCCTCGGCGATCCGCACCTGGCACGGGCGGATGGTGAACGAGCACGCGTCGTCGGCCGTGTTCGAGGCGCTCGCGCGTCAGCTCGCCGAGGCGGGCTTCCCGCCGGAGCTCGCCGACGCGTGCCGCGGCTTCGCCGCCGAGGAGCGCCGGCACGGGATCCTCTGCGGCGCGGTGGTGGAGGCCCTCGGCGGGACCGCGACCGCGAGCGTCCCGGAGCGCCCGGAGTTCCCCCTGCACCGCGACGCGCCCCCGCGCGCCGCCGCGCTCCGCAACGTGATCCACATCTGCTGCATGAGCGAGACCGTGGCCGTGGCCCTCATCGGCGCCGAGCGGCTCGAGATGCCGCCCGGCCCGCTGCTCGATCTGCTGACGCGCATCTACGCCGACGAGGTCGGGCACGCCCGCTTCGGCTGGCGCTTGCTCGAGCAAATGGCGCCGGAGCTCTCCGCGGCGGAGCGGGCGGCGGTCGAGCGTTACTTCCCCACCGCGTTCCGGCACCTCGTGCAGCACGAGCACGCGCACTTGCCGCCTCACGACGCTCCGCCGCAAGGCGAGCAGCTCGGGCTGTGCAGCGGCCTCACGGCGCGCGTGCTGCTCGAGGAGACCATCGAGGAGGTCATCCGCCCCGGGCTCCGTCGCTACTTCGACTGCTGACCTGCCGCGCGCCCGCGCGCCTTCGTCGCCGGGCCCCGGTCCCGCCCGTGACCCTCGCCCGTCACCCGCGCCTCGGCCGTTTGCCGCGGGCCGGGGGCCTCGGGCTCCGCGGGCGCCAGGGCCTGCCGCGCCAGCTCTCGCGCGTAGGCGAGGCGGTCGGCCGGCGAGCCGAGCGCGCTCAGCCCCTCGTAGAGCCCCGCGAAGAACGCCGGGAAGAAGACCGCCGAGAGCGCGGCCACCACGCGGTGCGCCGCCGCCCGCTCCTCGAGCCCAGGCACCGCCGCCTGGACGAGATCGCGCAGGCGCGCCACCACCGGCGCGAAGAGCGTCGGGAAAGGACCGCTGTAGTCGTCGGCCTGAAACGCGTCGTGCAGGTGGGCCCGACCCAGGTTCGGGTAGCGCAGGCATCCCTCGAGGAAGTAGCCGAGCAGCCCGCTGAGCGCCTCCAGGGGGTCGCCGGGCATCCGCGCGAGGAACTCCTCGGTGTCCTCGAGCATGTTGCGAATCGACCCCTCGAGCGCGGCCGCGAGCAGCGCCTCCTTGGACCGGAAGTAGTAGTTCACCGCGGCGATGTTCACGTCCGCCGCCGCCGCGATCTTCCGCACCGTCGCCTTCCCGACGCCGTGCTTCTCGATCTGATCGATCGCGGCGACGACGAGCCTCGTTCGTGGATCGTCCGCGCGGTCGGGGTGGTCTCGGTCGTTCATACGCTTGTTTGAAACGCACCTTGACGACACCTCGTGGACGTGTCAACTCTTGAAACATATGTTTCAAACAATTGTTTCATCTGGCGCCGGAGGTGCACCGATGGCCGGAGGTGCACCGATGACCGATCGGCGGAGGTTCCTCACCCATGCGGCGGTCGCGGGCAGCGCGGCCGCGCTCGGCTACGCGTCGGGCCGCCGTGGGCTCGACCAGGAGGTCGCGTCCGCGCGGTTCCACGGCGACGACGCGCTCGGGCAGGGCCAGGCGGCGGGCGTCTGGCACCGCTACAAGTTCATCGGCCAGCCGGTGATGGACGCGCAGATCGTGTTCTGGCTCGGCCTCTCGTCGATGGGTCTGACCGACGTCGGCGAGGTGCTCGACACGGCGACGCGCATCCGCCCGGGCGACGAGCGCTCGTGGTTCGAGCAGTGGCTCGCCACCGCGAAGCGCGTGCGAGGCTACGGCGAGGAGGCGGAGGCCCGCGGCCATGCGCGGAGCGCGGCGTCGCATTTCCTCCGCGCGGGCGCGTACTACCGGGCGGGGCTGATGCGCTACGCGGATCGCGCCGACCCTCGCCTCGTCGAGGCGACCGTCGCGGGGCTCGACCTGCACGGGCGGGCGCTCCGCATGCGGGGCTACGACTCGAGGCAAGTCGACATCCCCTACGAGCGCGGCGTGCTCTACGGGCGAGTCCATTACGCGCCCGGGGTCGCGCGCGCGCCCGCGATCGTGCTGCAGCAGGGCCTCCACGCGTGGCCCGAGGACACGATGTGGGTCATCGACGGCGCGCTCCAGCGGGGCTACCACGTCCTCTCGTTCCACGGCCCGGGCCAGGGCGCCTCGCTGCGCCTCCACGGGCACCCGTTCCGACCCGACTGGGAGGTCCCCGTCGGCCGCGTGCTCGACTTCGCCGAGCGCGACGAGCGGCTCGACGCCGGCAACCTCGTGCTGATGGGCCTCTCGTTCGGCGGCTACCTCGCGCCTCGCGCGGCCTCGCGCGAGCGCCGCCTCCGCGCCCTCGTCGCCAATCCCGGCGTCGTCAGCTGGCGCGACGCGATGATGCGCCACTTCGCGTCGATCCCCGGTCTGCTCGAGCTGCACGGGCGCGGGCCCGCGGCCTTCGACCGCGCCATCGACGCCGCGTCCATTGTGCTGCCCGACGCCCGCTGGTACTTCGAGGACGTGACCTGGAAGCACGGCGTCTCGACGCCACACCAGCTGATCGACGAGCTCGGCAAGTACGACAACAGCGACGGCGTCGCGGACATCCGCTGCGAGACGCTGGTCATGGAGGGCAGCGCCGAGGACGCGTCTCCCGGCGAGTCGCAGCGCCTCTACGGCGCGCTCACGTGCCCGAAGCACATGATGGTGTTCGACGCGAGCACGGCGTCGCAGGTGCATTGCCAGGGCGGCAACCAGCTCCTGGCCCAGGCGCGGCTCTTCGACTGGCTCGACGAGCGGGTGGCGCGATGAGGCGCGCCGATCGCGCCGCCGCGCGCTCCGCGGAGAAAAGGCGGGGCGGGGGCGCCTCCCGCCGGAGCACGCGGACCTCGCGGCTCCTCGCCCTCGCGGCGCTCCTGTGGGTCCTCGCGCCGGGCGCGGCGTGGGCCCAGCTCCCCGACCTCGTGGACGTGAGCGCGCAGTACATGCCGGGCGTCGCGCTCGAGGATCCACGCCCGGCGCGGGCGCAGGTCTCGTCGTACGAGGCGAGCGCCAACGTGCCCATCCCGCTCGGAGAGAAGACATTCCTGATCCCCGGCGCGGTGTACCACGTCGAATCGGTCTCTTACGCCGGCACCTTTCCCGGCTTCGACGACCTCCGGGCCTTTCACTCCGTCGACGTCGGCGTGCTGTTCGTCCAGCTCCTCCCCCGCGACTGGTCGCTCTCGCTGCGCGTCGCGCCGGGGCTCGCGGGCGACTTCGAGGGCTTCGACGGCGGGCTCGTCCGGGTCAGCGCGCTCGGGCTCGTGACCCACACGCTCTCGGAGAAGCTGGTCCTCGGGGGTGGGGCGCTCGGGTCGTACAGCTTTGGCACGTTCCTCCCCCTGCCGGCCGCCTATGTCGACTGGACGCCGACTCCGTATCTTCGCCTCGAGGCCTTCATTCCGGGCTTCGCGACGGTGAAGCTCCTGTTCGAGGATCGCGTCGAGATCGGCCTGCGCGCGGACCTGGCAGGGAACGCCTACGCGGTGCGCGACGCGCGCGTCGCGGGCGCGTGGCCCTGCGCCGCCCAGCCGGCCGACGACCCGGCGACCGAGCCGGATGAGCGGGCGGCGCAGCCCGATCAGTGCCTCGATCACATCGCCTATTCGGTCGCGACCGCGGGCGTGACGCTCGGCGTGCGCGCCTTCGGGACGGTGTGGCTGACCGCCCAGGCGGGCCACAGCCTCTTCCGTCGCTTCGAGCCGATGAACGCCGACGACGACGGCATCCCCGGCGGCGGGCAGAGCATCCCGGACGTGCTCTTCTTCCGCGCCGGCGCGACGTGGCGTATCCCGAAGAGCTGAGGCGCGGCCCGCCACCGACGACCGCCTCTGTCCCGGAGCCAGCCTCCCGACCAACCACATTTGCGTTGCTGCTCCGATTCTTCGCATCGTCGATGGCGGGTTCCGCTTCAGCGACACCCTGGAGCGCAGCATCCCCCGGCGACCGGCGCCGCGGCGTCGACGAAACAGAAGATCCGGGTCCCCTGTGGTTCCTCTCCTCTCCTCGCGACGCCGCGGCGTGGGGGAGAGGCGCACACCCTGCGCCCCCCGCCGCCGGACCGTTGATGGCGGCTCGACGCCGGTGCATCCTCCGCCTCATGCGCCCGGGAGAGGTCATCGACAGCCGCTTCGAGATCGAGCGCGTCGCGGCCTCCGGTGGGATGGGGACGATCTACCGCGCCGTCGACCGGGCCACCAGGGCGCCGGTCGCGCTGAAGCTCCTCGGCCAGCCCGACCGGAGCGCCGGCCACCGCTTCGAACACGAGGCCCGGATCCTCGCCGAGCTCGATCACCCGAGGATCGTCCGGCACGTGGCCCACGGCATCACCCCCGACGGCGTGCCCTACCTCGCCATGGAGTGGCTCGACGGCGAGAGCCTCGCGCAGCGCCTCGCCCGGCAGAAGCTCGACCTCGAGGAGAGCCTCGCGCTGCTCCGCGCGACCGCCGAGGCGCTCGGGGCGGCGCACGCGCGGGGCATCGTCCACCGCGACATCAAGCCGGGCAACCTCCTGCTCGTCGGCGGCGAGGTCGCCGGCCTCAAGGTGCTCGACTTCGGCATCGCCCGCATGAAGCGCACCGTCGGCGCGCTGACGCGCACCGGCTCGGTGATGGGGACCCCGGGCTACATGGCCCCCGAGCAGGCCACCGGCGACCGCGACCGCCTCGACGCGCGGGCCGACATCTTCTCGCTCGGCGCGGTCGTCTTCGAGTGCCTCACCGGCAGGCCGGCGTTCCAGGGCCAGCACGTGATGGCCCTCCTCGCCAAGCTCCTCATGGAAGACCCGCCCCGCGTGCGGCACATCCGTCCCGAGCTGCCGCAGGAGCTCGACAACTTCGTCGCCCGCATGCTCGCCAAGGACCCGGAGCAGCGGCCGCGCGACGGCTCGGCCGTGCTCGAGGCGCTCGACGCCCTCGAGCGCGACCCGAGCAGCGGCCTGGCCGCGCCGCCCGTGCTGTACGAGGCGATCACCACCGGCGAGCTCCGGCTGCTCTCGATGGTGGCCGCGAAGGAGCTGCACCCGGCCGCGTCCGACGGCTCGGCCAGCACCCTCGTCGCCGCCCTGCCGGGAGATCTCACGCGCAAGCTCCACACGAGCGCGCAGCCGTTCGGGGCGCGGGTGGACGCGCTCGCCGACGGGACGATCGTGCTCTCGATCGCCGGCGTGGGCGACGCGGTGGAGCAGGCCGCGCGCGCGGCGCGGTGCGCCCTGAAGCTCGGACAGATCTTGCCCGACGCCTCGGTCGTGCTCGCGACCGGCCGCGCCGAGCACACCGGCAGCCTCCCGGTCGGGCCCGTCATGGATCGCGCGGCCGCGCTCCTCGCCCTCGCCGAGCTGGAGGCGCGGTCGCGCCCGGAGAGAAAGCCCGATCCCGTGCGGATCGACGACGTCACCCGGGCGCTGCTCGACGCGCGCTTCGAGATCGAGGCGGCGCGGTCCGGCACGTTCTTCCTGCTGCAGGAGCGCGAGGTCGGCCGGTCGGCGCGGACGCTCCTCGGCAAGCCGAGCCCCTACGTCGGCCGCGACCGGGAGCTCCGGAACCTGCGCGAGCTCCTGGAGGACAGCTTCAGCGGGCCCGAGCCCCGCGCCATCCTGATCACCGGGCCGCCCGGGATCGGCAAATCCCGCCTGCGCTTCGAGCTCATCGAGGTCCTGCGGGAGCGGCACCCCGAGATCACCGTCGCGGTCGGCCGCGGCGACTCGCTGAGCGCGGGGTCGCCGTTCTCGCTGCTCGGCTCCGCGCTCCGGGGCGCGGCGGGCATCACCGGCGGCGAGCCCGCCCAGGCGCAGCGCGAGCGGCTCCTCGCGCTGGTCGCGCGCGCCCCGGCGCTCGGGCCGAGCCAGCGGACGCGGATCGCCGCCTTCCTCGGCGAGATCGTCGGCACGCCCTTCCCGAGCGAGGCCGACCCGAGGTTCCAGGATGCGCGGCGGAGCCCGGCCCTGATGGCCGACCAGATCCCGCTCGCTTACCTCGACTTCATGGAGGCGGCGTGCGCGGCGGGGCCGTACCTGCTCGTGCTCGAGGACATCCAGTGGGGCGACGCGGCGTCGCTCAAGCTCATCGCGCGGGTCCTCCGGGAGCTCCGCGACCGGCCGTTCGCGGTGCTCTACCTGGCGCGCGTCGAGGTGCGCAAGGCCTTCCCCGTCCTCTGGGAGGGCAGCGAGGTCCACGAGATGACGCTCGGCGCGCTCCCGCGCCGCGCCGCCGAGGAGCTCGTGCGGCAGATGCTCGGCGACGGGCTCCCGCCCGCGGAGGTCGCGCGCCTCGTCGAGCGCGCGAGCGGCAACGCCTTCTACCTGGAGGAGCTCATCCGGGCGGTCGCGGAGGGGCGCGCCGACCGGCTGCCGGAGACGATCCTGGGCATGGTGGAGGCGAGGCTCGAGGCGATCCCCCCGGAGGCGAGGCGGCTGCTCCGGGCCGCGAGCGTCTTCGGCGAGACGTTCTGGAAGCAGGGGGCGCTCGCGCTCCTGGGCGACGCCGGCGGCTCGACCCTCGCGGTGGACTGGGTGCCCTGGATGCTCCAGCGCGAGCTCCTCGAGCGGCGCGAGCAGAGCCGCTTCTCGGATCAGGAGGAGTACGCGTTCCGGCACGCGCTCATCCGCGACGGCTGCTACGCGATGCTCCCGGACCACGATCGCGCGCTCGGCCACCGGCTCGCGGCCGAGTGGCTCCTCCAGGCGGGGGAGCACGACGCCAAGGTGCTCGCCGAGCACTTCGAGCGGGGCGGCGAGCCGCGGCTCGCCGTGGAGTTCTACCTGCACGCGGCCGAGCAGGCGCTCGCCGGGAGCGACTCGGTCGCGGCGAGCGCGCTCGCGGAGCGGGGGCTCGCCCTCGGCGCGGAGCGGGACGTCGAGGCGGCGCTCCGCGGGATCCGCGAGGGGGCGACCGGTACGCTCCGCAAGGGCGGCGCCGCCCTCTCGTCCAGCTCGTGAGCGCTCAGGGCGACCGCTTCCGCGGCCGCGGGATGCCGTACGCGTCGATGCGGTTGATCAGCGTGCGCAGCGAGATGCCGAGGAGCTTCGCGGCGCGCGTCTGGTTGCCCGCGGACTGCTCGAGCGCCTCCAGGACGCGCTGGCGATCGACGGCCCTCATCTCGAGCCGCAGCCTCTCCATCGCGTCGGAGCGCGGCGTCGGCGTGGGGGGCTCCGCGGGGGGCCCGGCGCCCTCGGCGCCCTCGCCCTGCGGGCCCCCGCGCGCCCTGGCGGCCTCCCCGGCCGGCGGCGCGGGGGCCGACGGCGGCGGCGCCGGGGCGGGCGGCGGGGTGGAGCCCCTCGACGGCGGCGCCGGGGCCGACGGCGGCGCGGGGGCCGACGGCGGCGGCGCCGGGGCGGGCGGCGGGGTGGAGCCCCTCGACGGCGGCGCGGCCCCGCTCAGGGGCGGTCCGCTCAGCGGCGCGGGCCCGCTCAGCGGCGGCGCGGAGCCGCTCAGCGGGCTCGCCCCGCCGCTCGTCAGGTGCGGCGGCAGATCGGCGGGCTCGACCGAGTCCCCGGCGCAGAGGACCGCCGCGCGCTCGATCACGTTGCGCAGCTCGCGCACGTTCCCCGGCCAGGGGTACGCCTCCAGGACGGCGAGCGCCTCCGGCGAGATCCGGGGCGCGCTGCGCTGCTCCAGCTGCCGGCACGCCTCCTCGAGGAACCTGTCGGCGAGCGGGCCGATCTCCGGGACCCGCTCGCGCAGGGGTGGGACGACCAGCGAGATGCCGTTCAGCCGGAAGTAGAGGTCCTGCCGGAAGGCGCCGCGCGCGACCTCCGCCTCGAGATCGCGGTTGGTCGCCGCCACGAAGCGGAGATCGATCCGCCGGGGCGTGCGGCCGCCGATGCGGAGCACCTTCCGGTCCTCGAGGACGCGGAGCAGCTTCGCCTGGAAGGCGAGCGGCAGCTCGCCGATCTCGTCCAGGAAGAGCGTGCCGCCGTGGGCCGACTCGAGGAGGCCCGGGCGCGCCTGGCTGGCGCCCGTGAAGGCGCTCTTCTCGTGGCCGAAGAGCTCGCTCTCGAGGAGCGACGGCGGCAGCGCGGCGCAGTTCAGCTCGACGTAGGGGCCGCTGGCCCGCGGCGAGCGCGCGTGGAGGGTCCGGGCGAGCACCTCCTTGCCCACCCCGGTCTCGCCGAGGATGAGCACGCTGATGAGGCTCCGCGCGGCGCGGGCGGCCTGGTCGTACAGCGCCAGCATCGCCGGGGCCCGCACCACGACGCCCGCGGGCGCGTGGCAGCAGTCGGGCTCCGCGGAGGCTTGCGCGGGCGCGCGGCCGACCACGATGGTCGTCGCGCCGAGGTTGACGCGCTCGCCGATGCCGATCTCGGCGCTGTCCCGCGAGAGGCGCCGCAGCCGGTGGGTCCGCGCCGTCAGCCCCGGGAGCTGCTGCTCGCCGACGAAGGTGCCGTTGGCGCTCCCGAGATCCTCGATCCGGAGCGGGGGGCCGACGTGGAGGACCGCGTGCCGGCGCGAGACCGAGCGATCGTCGATGCGCACGTCGCACCCCTCGTCGCGGCCGAGGACGACGCAGCCGCGGGGCGGCAGGGGGGCGAAGGAGATCGTGCTGCCCGCCACGATCGCGAGCCGGAGGGTCGTGCAGGAGCCCAGCGCATCGCTGCCGGGAAAGCCTTCGTCCACGAGCACATCCTACGCGGGGCCGCGCGCCCGTCTGCACGGGTTTGCACGAATCATGCAAATCTATGCAGTTCGTCCGGATCGTGCAGGCGGATGCACGATCGGCGCGCCGGCCGCCGGAGCGAACCGACGGCGCCGCCGCAAATTGCTGGGTTCGCCGCCCGGCACGCGTCCTGCTCTCTGCTCGACGACCGCAGACGACCGCCGACGACCGCCGAGCGCGGCGGCGGCGACCTCGATCGGCAGCGCGCGGAGAGCCTGCGGGCAGCCTCTGCAGCGGCTGCTTCCCCCCACGGATCGCGGTTCGCCACCCTACGGATCAGGAGCGATCATGTGCACTGAGCATGGATCTTTCAATCGCAGGCGTCTTCTCCAGGGGCTGGGTCGCACGGCGGCGGTGGCTGCGTTTGCGCCGTCGGCCCTGTCGGCCCGGGTGGCCGAGGCGCACGCGCCGATGCATGCGCCGATCTACGACGAGCTCGTCTCCGGGCGGCCCGAGAGCGTGGGTCTGAGCTCGGAGCGCATCGAGGACGTCTTCGCGCGAGTCCAGCGCCGCGTGAACGACGGCCTCTTCCCGGGCGCGGTCGCCCTGATCGCGCGGCGGGGGAGGATCGTGGGGCACCGGGCGTTCGGCACGCGGGTCCGCGGCGCGCACGAGCCGGTCACGCGCGACACGCTGTTCGACCTGCTCTCGATCACGAAGGTCCTGGCGACGTCCACGGCGGCGCTCATCCTGGTGCAGGACGGCGTCTTGCGGCTGAACGATCGGGTCGCCGAGTTCATCCCGGAGTTCGCGGCGAGGGGCAAGCGCACGATCACCGTGCGGGACATGCTCCGGTACGCGGCCGGCCTGCCGATGGACAGCGTGTTCCTGGAGGATCCGGACGAGGAGCACGTCTGGCGGCGCATGGCCGAGACGCCGCTCGAGTACCTGCCCGGCACGCAGGTGCTTTACAGCGATCTCACCTACCGCCTCCTCGGGCGGGTGATCGAGGTCGCGGCGGGCGTGGATCTCGACACCTTCGCGAAGGAGCGCATCTGGGGTCCGCTCGGCATGAGCGACACGACCTTCAACCCGCCGCCGGCGCTGATCCCGCGGACCGCGGCCACGGGCTACTCCGAGATCCGGGGCCGGCTGGTCCGCGGCGAGGTGCAGGACGAGCAGGACTACGCGCTCGGCGGCGTCGTCGGCTGCGATGGAGTCTTCTCGACGGCGATCGACATGGCGGTCTTCTGCCAGATGATCCTGAACGGCGGCAGGTACGGCGGCGTCCGCGTCCTGAGCCGCCAGGCCGCCGCGGCGATGGTGAGCAACCAGACGCCCGAGGTCAGGGCGGCGGAGACCGACGTGTCCCCGCTGTCGAACCTCCTCGCGACGCCCAAGGGCTATGGCTGGGAGCTCGCGACGCACCGCTTCTCCAGCGGCGGGATGCGCCTGTCGAGCGGCTCTTACGGCAAGGCGGGCGGCGCCGGGACCTTCATGTGGATCGACCGCCGCCGCGAGCTGTTCGGGATCCTGCTGACCAACCACGGCTTGCCGAACCCGTTCGACGAGATCGGGTGGAGCCGGATGCTCGACGCGGTCGGGACCGCGGAGTTCTTCGACGGGATCATCCAGGCGGTCGTCGACGAGTGAGGGGGCGCCGGCGAGCTGCGCCGGCGATCGCGCCGCCGCAGCTCGCGGGCCCGGGGGGACGTCAGCGGCCCAGCAGGGCGTCCAGCACCTTGTTGTAGGTCTCCTTCTTCTGATACTGGTCATTGAAGAGCAGAGACTGGGAGCTTTGCCCGTTGCACAGCGCCCCGCTCCAGGAGTTGAGCCACGACCTGCCGTCGTTGATCCCCCAGAAGGTGATGCCGACGCACTTGGGCAGCGAGAAGCAGGCCTCGACGATGTCGTGATAGTACGTGAGCTGCTCCTCCGCGGTGACCACGCCGCCGCAGCGGTTGATGTCCATCTCGGAGATCAGCACCTCCAGGCCCAGGTCGGAGAAGCGCTTCAGGTTCGCCGCCACGTCCGCGCCGCCGGCCTCGTTGTTGGGCGGCCCGATGTGCATCTGGAACCCGACGCCGTCGATCGGGACCCCCCGCTCGACCATCCCCTTGATCATCTCGTAGACGTAGTCGGCCTTGTCGTTGAGCGCGTCGATGCTGTAGTCGTTGTAATAGAGCTTGGCGTCCGGGTCCTGCTCCCGCGCGATCTCGAAGGCGAGGTCGATGAACCTCTCCCCCAGCGCGTTGAAGAACACCGACGGCCTCATGCGAGGGTTGCCGACGCCGGTGTCGCTGTCGGTGATGACCGCTTCGTTGACCACGTCCCAGTGGTGGACCCGATCCTTGAAGTGCCCCATGACGCCTTCGATGTGCCTGCGGATGGCCTGCTCCACCGCCGTCGCCCCGCTCAGGGAGTTCGCCCACCCCGGCAATTGGTTGTGCCACACCAGGGTGTGGCCCTTGACCTGCATCCCGTTCGACATCGCCCAGTTCACGATGTTGTCCGCGCCGCCCCAGTTGAACGACCCCGGGTTGGGCTCCAGCGAGTCCCACTTCATCTCGTTCTCTGCCGTCACGTAGTTGTGCTCGGCGGCAGCGACGCGCTTGTAGTTGTTGTCATTGAGGCCGGAGCCGGAGATGGCCGCGCCGATCAGGATCGGGGGGTTCGCCTTCTCGCCGGCCTCCCGCAGGGTGCTGGCGCTCGCAGCTGGAACCCTGGTACCGGCGCCGCCGGAGCCGCCATCGCCGCCGCCGCCCGTGCCAGCGGGCGAGCCGCCGCTGCCGCTCGTCGCGCCGCCGCCGCTGCCGCTCGTCGCGCCGCCGCCGGAGCCGCTCGTCGCGCCGCCGCCGGAGCCGCTCGTCGTGCCGCCAGGGCCGCTCGTCGTGCCGCCAGGGCCGCTCGTCGCGCCCGCGCCGCCGGTCCCTCCGCCCGCGCCGCCGTCGCCGTCGCCGTCGGAGCAGCCGAGACCACACAGGAATGCCGAGAGGAGTAGGGTAAAGGGCGCTGATCTCATGCTTGCGTGCTCCGTTTGGAAAGAGTTTTTACTTAATCTCACAAAGTGGTGCATCGATCAACCTCGGATCCACCCCGCGCACGGGCGGCACCTGAGGCCTACCGGAGCGGCGGCAGCTTGGCCGGTATCCCCCGAGCCCACCGTGGCGCGACGCGATCCCGAGCGGCATGGGGCTCGGGAAGGGGTCCAGATTCACTCAAGAATTTCGATCTGACGGTAACACGTGTCCACAGCCGAAATCAATAGGGCTTTACACCGGTTCGCCGTGCGGCTGGAGCGGACCTCGCCCCGGCAGAGCTCATTATGTGTCTCGAATTACAGGCGCCTCCACTCCTTCAAGATCGCGCCGTAAGATAAAGCATTGATCGTAGCGTGGTCGTACAGGTGCATAGAGCGTGGGCGATGAGCGCCGGTTCGTTCCAGCGCGCGCCGACCGGCGCAGCGAGACTCGCACCTGTTACTGATCGTAGCGCGATGTCGTCCGCGTGTTACCGATGGTAGCGTCGCGTCGCTCTCCCGTTACCGATCGTAGCGCCACGTCGCGGAGCGAGGCCACCCGCGCGATCTGACAGCGGTGAATCGTGTGTTCTCTCGACCTCTCGTGTGGTACCCGAGTCGGGCAGAGCGGCAGACGGCGCGTGCGCCGCGCGGCGGCAATTCGACGTGTGGCGGCGCGCCGCCTCCCTCCGTCGGGATGACCCGCCAGCTCCGGTGTCTTCGGTGCGCTGAGCGCCGTCCATCAACAAGCCTGTGACCGGTAACGCAAGCATGGTGAGAGCGGCGATATCGATCCCAGGATAGCCAATCGAAAGGGCTTCCACCGGGAATGTATATCCCGTCATCCTGCGCGGTGTTTCCGACGGAAAAAATCGCATCACGACCGACCCAATCACGACCATGCCGAGCCCCTCGGACTCATCGAGGCCCACCATGTCCCTTCGATCGACATCCTCCAAACTGCTCACTGGAGCCGCCCTCATCCACCTTCTCGTCGCGTGCGTCGCGAGCGATGGCGACGGCACGGACGACCCGGGCGCCGGCGGCACCGACAATCCGACCGGCAGCACCACGGGGTCGGCCGGCATCACGTCGTCCTCGAGCGTCGGCGGTGGCGCCAGCGGCGTGGGCTCCGGATCGGGCACTGGCGGTTCGGACCCGACGGGAGGCTCCGGTGTCGGCGGCGGACCCTCGACGGGGGATACGGTGCTGACCGGCGTCGAGACCCCCGGCGAGAGTTGCCCCATCCCCAGCATGCCCGCCTTCGACGATCTGACGGCGAACGACAAGCTGCCCGATCCGTTCACCATGATGGACGGCACGAAGGTGACGACTCGAGCGCAGTGGGTCTGCCGGCATCGGGAGATCTCCGCGATGGTCCAGCACTACGAGACCGGCCCGAAGGAGCTGAAGAAGGCCACCGTCACGGGCAGCGTGGCCGGCGGCAAGCTGACGATCAACGTGAGCGGCGGCGCGCAGGACGTCTCCTTCTCCGTCGACATCTCCCTGCCCACCACCGGCACGGCGCCCTATCCGGCGCTCATCGGCCTCAGCAACGGCTCGCTCAACAACAACCGCCTGAAGCAGATGGGCGTCGCGATCATCAACTACAACCACAACGGGGTGCAGCCGGAAGGGGACCGGAGCGGCGGCATCTTCTCCAAGTTCCACGGGAGCGCGGAGAGCGGCTCGCTGATCGCCTGGGCCTGGGGCGCGAGCCGCATCATCGACGCCCTCGAGTCCACGCCTGCCGCCCAGATCGATCCGAAGCGGCTCGCCATCACGGGCTGCTCGCGAAACGGCAAGGGTGCGCTCATGATCGGCGCCATGGATTCGCGCATCGCGCTGACCATTCCGCAGGAGTCCGGCTCGGGCGGCGTGGCGGCGTGGCGGGTCTCGGAGGTCGACAACATGGGCAGGACCGGCAGCGCCGGCGTCCAGAACCTCAGCAGGACCTACAGCGAGCAGCAGTGGTTCAGCGAGGCGATCAGGCCTTTCGGCAGCGCGGTGACCAAGCTCCCGCTCGATCACCACGAGCTGGTCGGCATGGTGGCCCCCCGCGGCCTCCTGATCCTCGGAAACCTCAACTACGAGTGGCTGAGCACGAACAACGCAGACCAGGCCGGCGGCGCCGCCAGGATGATCTACGAGGCCCTCGGCGCGAAACAGAACATCGGGTACGTCGACAGCGGGCACAACCACTGCGGAACGGACTACGCGGGCGGCGAGCAGGAAGCGATCGAGGCCTTCGTCAAGAAGTTCCTGCTCAACGATGCCAGCGCGAACACCGACATCTGGAAGCCGAAGAACCAGCTCGATCAGGCCAAGTGGGTGAACTGGACGGCCCCGACGCTCCCGTGACGGCAAGTCGCCCGTGAACGGCGGGCCCCGGTCACCCGAGACATGGTGCCGGGCCCGTCCGGCGGCCCGGTCGCAGCAGCGCGCGCCGGGCCGCTCGAAGCGGAGCAGGCGCCGGTCGGCGTGCGTCGCGTCGACGCCTGCCGGTGACGCCGATACCCAGGCTCAGCGGCCCGCGACCGGGAGGATGGACGCGGCGTACTCCAGGAAGCCCTCCACGTCGCGCCCCCGGTGCGACCAGTCGTCCCTGGCCTCCCCGAGATAGCCGGCGCGGGCCAGCGCCAGCGCGGCTCGGTGCTCGTCGGGCAGCACCGCGAGCATGCGCTCGGCGGCGACGTCCTTGGGCAGGATCTCGCCGCTCGACAGGGTGGCCCACATGCGGGCCACGGTCAGCAGCGCGTTGCGCTCGTCACCCCGCGCGCCGGCGATCAGCTCTGGAAACAGCGTGACCATGGCGCGCCGCAGGTCGGCGGCGGGCACCGGCGCGAAGAGAGCGGCCGCAGGCGGCCCGGCGAGCGCAATGCTGTGCTCCCGGGCGGTGGTGAGCAGGATGGCCAGGTCGGGGTCCGGTCGGGGCGGCGGGATGCGCCCGGCCAGCAGGTCCGGCCGCAACCATTCGCCGAACTGGAGCTCGCACATCGGCGGATGGCGCCACGGCACGATGTCGCCGATCACCACCAGCGTCACGTCGAGCGGGCGCCCGCGCGCCTCGCCCACGGGCGCGGAGATGGCCAGAAGATCCTCGACGAGGCGCGAGCGCGGCTCGCCGCGCAACGGCTCGCGGGACGCGACCAGCAGGTCCACATCGCTCCCGGGACGCAAACCGCCGACGACGGCCGAGCCGAACAGGTACGCCGCCTGCATCGAATCGCCAAGGCGCCGCCTCAGCGCCTCGACCGCGCGATCGACCTGAGCCAGGCCGGCGGAAGAGGAGGAGATCACCATTGGCGAAGGATTCTGCGGTCACCGCGTGCTTGCAAGGTTGATCGAATCGATGTCGACCACCTCCGCTTCGGGGTCGGCGGCGCGAGCTGCGATCCTGGCGAGCCGGGCTCGGGGACAGCCGCGCTATCCCCTCGCCTGATCTTCGCGACGTCGAGACGGGCATCGGGGTCGGGTTCACCATGTTCATGGGAACACCGACATGCACATGTTCAAGATGTACGGCGGCCAGGTCTACCGGGTGAGCGCGATCCTGGGCGCCGCCAGCAGCTCCGGCTGGGAGTGAGCGAGAGCCGCCTCCGCCATGGCGGGGGCCGGCACGTTCGAGGCCAGGCCGGCGGCCGCGGCGCGCGCCGCCCGGCTACCGCCCCCTCGACCCCGGCTGACCAGGGCGCAGCGGCCGATCCGGGGCCGCGAGGTCACGCGCGCTCGTGCGCGCCGCCGCGGGGGCCGCCGCAGCGCGCGCGCCCGCGCACCCTCATCCGCGGGACGCGACCCTCACGGGCCGCAGCCGGCGCGCTCCGCCCCGAGCGCGAGATCGTCGTACCAGATCGACTTGTTTCCGCCGTGGTACTTCTCGAAACCGAACTTGAAGAGCTTGTAGTCGTACGGACCCCAGTCCGTGACGTGCAGCGCGTTGGCCTCGGTGCCGTCCACGAACACGCGCACCTCCCTGCCCGGCCCGTCGTAGTAGAACTCGAGGCAGTACCAGGTGTTCGCGACGAGCTTCACGCCGCCGCTGCACATGTACATCCCGCCGTTCGAGAGCTTCTCGGCGTCGTCGCTCTTGCGGTTCAGCTCGAGCTGGCACTGGTGCTCGCCGATGCGGATGTGCTCACCCCCGTTGGGATCGCCGTCGCCGGTCGTCGCCGCAACATAGGTGTTGTGGCCCATCTGGATGTCGGTATCGCTCTTGAGGTAGACCCTGCCCCAGAACTTGCTCGGGACGGGGATGCCGAGCATCTGGCTGAAGCCCGTGCCCGAGACCTTGACCGAGCTCGTCCCGCTGTGACCCGTGCTGTCCAGCTTGACGTAGCTGGCCGCGTCGGCGCGCAGGTACTCCGGGAAGAACTGGAGCTCGGACGGCAGCGAGCCTCCCTCGAAGTCGGAGCAGAAAATGCTGCACCCATCGGAACCCGTGCTGCCGGTCGACGTGCTGGTCGTGGTGTCGCCGCCGCCGGTCCCCGTCGTGGCGCCGCTGGTGCTGCTGGCGGCGCTGCCGCTGGTGGCGCTGCCGCTGGCGGCGCTGCCGCTGGTCACGCCGCCGGTGGCGCTGCCGCTGGTCACGCCGCCGGTGGCGCTGCCGCTGGTCACGCCGGGGCCGGAGGAGGTGCTCCCGGGGCCGGCGGGGTCACCGCCGGCGCCGCCGGCGCCGCCGCTTCCGCCGTTCGAGTCATCGGCGCACGCGGCCACCGCGGACGCAAGCGCAAGCACAGCAAAGGAGGCAAAGGAACGAGCCGAGAAAGACATACTGGAGATCTCCTCAACAAAGGGCGCAGAATGGCCCAAGCGATGCTTGCGACTCTACCAGTGAACCCCGCGCATGTCAGGCACAACCGGAGGAGTGGACCGCGCCGGCATCGCTGCGGGCGTGAAGGCCGCTCGCCGGTGGCCGCGCCCGCGCGGGCACAAGCCCTCTCCGCGGCGCGCCGGCGCGCCGTGCGCGCGATCGCTCGCGCGCGCGCAGGCGATCCCTCCCGGCCGAGCTGATCCGGCGATCGCGACATGCCGCCCGCCTCCCGGCCCTCCGTCGAGCTCGCGAGCCCGCGCGTCGCGTGGCGTTACGAGGGTGTGGGCCGCGTCCTCGGGGGCGCCGCGCTGCTCCCGGTCGCGGGGCCTTTCGTGGTCAGCACGGTCACCCTCGTCGTCGCCGAGGTGCTGGACGACTGGAGCCTCAAGGGGACCGCGTCCAACACGCTGTTCTTCGTCCTGCTCGGCGTGCTCCTCTCCTTCGTCCTCGCCCTGGCGAGCGCCTTGATCAGCACCACCGCCTTCGGCCGGAGGCGCCCGGTGCGCGTGTCCGCCGGGGCGGCCGGGCTGCGCATCGCCCGCGGCGCGCGGGAGCGCTCGATCCCGCTCGCCGCGATCCGCGCGGGCCTGGTCTTGACCGAGCCGCGCGTCCGGGTGGAGCTCCACCTGAGCCGCGGGCGGGTGCTCGAGGTGCAGGTCGCGCGGGAGCACGAGGGCGCGCGCCTGCTCGCGGCGCTCGGGATCGGCCCGGCGGAGCGGCGCGTCGCGGTCTCGCTGGGCGGCGTCAACCGCGAGCTCGTGGCCAGCTGCGTTGGGCTGCCGGTCTTCATGGGCCTCTGGGGCGTCACGCTCAGCGCGATCTCCAGGCCGCTCTTCGCGCACGCCGCGCTGGTCGTGGCGTGGCTGATCAACTGCCTGGCGTCCACCTGGCTCCTCCGCCGCGCCGCTCGCCGCATCAAGGTCGTGGTGGGCACCGACGGCGTGCGCGTCGAGCGGCCGTTCTCGAGCGTCTGGCTCCCCTACACCGAGCTCGCCGCGGTCCGGACGCGCGGCGATCGGATCGTCCTCTCGCGCCAGCGCGGCCAGGCGGCGGTCGTGCTCGCGACGGGGGAAGACCTGACCGAGGCGCTCGCGCAGCGCATCCGCGAGGCGCACGCGTCCGCGTTCGGCAGCGCGGCGCCGCGCGGCGCCGAGGCGCTGGAGCGGCGCGGCCGCGACCTCGCCGCGTGGCGCGACGACCTCCGCAAGCTGGTCGCCGCCGGCGACTACCGGGCCACGGCGCTGAGCCCCGAGGACGCGCTCCACACCCTCGACGACGCCGACGCTCCGCCGGATCGCCGCCTCGGCGCGGCCCTGCTCCTGCGCATCGCCGGCCACCCCGAGGCGCGGGACCGCATCCGCGTCGCCGCCGAGTCCACCGCCGACGACGCGCTCCGCGAGGCGCTGGAGCGCGCCGCCGAGGAGGAGATCGACGACGCCGCGCTCGCGCGGGCGCTGCGCCGGGCTTGAGCCACGAAGCGGTGAGCCAGGGGCGGTGAGCCACTCTGGGCCAGGCGCGACGGCGGCTTCGGGCTGGGCCCACAAACAGCAGGAATTACGGGGAGATCAGGCGGCGAGCGGATGGCACATGCCGTGCACGATGCAGCCGTGGAGGTGTTCATGTCACGGGTCTTTCTTGAGGACGATGCATCCTTGTTGTCGCCGCGGCCCACGCCCCCGCCCCGGACGGCGGCCCTGGTTCGGGGGGTATCCCGCGCTGCGGCCGCGGCTGCTGCCGTGTTCGTGGTCGCCTGTGGTGCGCCGGGCGTCGAGGAGGGGAACCAGGGTGATCAGCTCACCAACGAGCCGGAGCCCGAGGAGGGGTGTGGTAACGGGACGGCGATCCCGCCGATGCCGCCTCCTCGCGACGACGAGGGCGAGATCATCCCGCCGATGGCGCCGCCGATGCCGCCGCCGTGCGGCGACGAGGGCGAGATCATCCCGCCGATGCCGCCTCCGCCGCCGGACGGCGACGAGGGCGAGATCATCCCGCCGATGCCGCCGCCGCCGCCGGACGGCGACGAGGGCGAGATCATCCCGCCGATGCCGCCGCCGATGCCTCCGCCGTGCGGTGACGAGGGCGAGATCATCCCGCCGATGCCGCCTCCGCCGCCGGACGGCGACGAGGGCGAGATCATCCCGCCGATGCCGCCTCCGCCGCCGGACGGGGAGGAGGGCGAGATCATCCCGCCGATGCCGCCTCCGCCGCCGGACGGGGAGGAGGGCGAGATCATCCCGCCGATGCCGCCGCCGATGCCTCCGCCGTGCGAGTGAGGCGTTCGATGGTCGCGCCGGTGCATCCCTTCACCTCATGAGGTCGACGATGGGCGAACGAGATCGCGAGCTGGAAGTCGCGCCGGAGTGGTGGCGCTGGGCCACGGAAAACCTGCTTCGTGGCGTGCCGGAAAGCGTGGTGTCGGAGCAGCTCCAGGCGGCGGGCGTGAGCCTCGCGCAGGCCAGGGAGCTGCTCTCGGCGATCGTCCGTTCGCCCATCTTCCTCGCTGCGCGGCCCTTTGCCCGGGCGGCGCGGCAGCAGGAGATGCTGGTCCGGCTCCAGCAGCGGATGGCGTCGAACGCCCTCGAGCCGACGGGGATCCCGCGGCGTTCCGGCGTGTCTGCCGCGGAGTTCCGCGACGTCTATGTCGCCGGGAACATCCCGGTCATCCTGACCGACGTGGTGACCCGCTGGCCCGCCTTCGGCCGGTGGACGCCGGCCTATCTCGCCGAGACCTTCGGCGACGTCGCGGTCGACGTCACGATGGGACGGCTGAGCGACCCCGACTACGACATGCACGCGGCGCGGCACACGCAGAGCACGCCGCTGCGCGACTTCGTCGCGCGCATCGAGGCCGCCCGCACGGAGACGAACGACTTCTACATGGTCGCCAACAACCGCGTCCTCGAGCGGACGCGGCTCGGCGCGCTGCTGAACGACGTGGTGCTCCCGGACGGGTATTGCGCCGCGCACCGGCTCCTCGGCAGCTCGGCGCTGTGGCTCGGCCCGGCCGGGACCATCACGCCGCTGCATTACGACACGTCGAACATCCTCTTCGGGCAGGTGTACGGCAGGAAGCGATACCGCATGATCGCGCCCTACGAGACGTCGCTGTTCGAGGGGGCGCGCGCGATGTACGCCGATCGGGACCCGGAGCAGGACGCGATGAGCCCGGTGCTCGTGAAGGACGTGGTGCTGGAGCCGGGCGAGGCGCTCTTCATCCCGGTCGGCTGGTGGCACCATGTCCGCGCGCTGGACGTCAGCATCAGCCTCGGGATCAACAGCTTCCCGTTCCACAACAACTTCGACTGGTACCGGCCGAGCAGCGTCGTGTAGCGCCCGAGGCGGAGCGCCGCGTTCCGGGCGGCGCTGAGCGGCGTGCGGGGCAGGGCCGAGCACCGAGCGCGTGGGGAGCTGGTCATCGTCGTCGTACCCGCCCTCCCTGCAGGCCACGTCGGCTGCCCGGCGTCCTCCCGCATCGGCCCATCACCCCTGCACGAGCGCGGCTCCTTCGGACTACGATGGTCCAAGGGAGGCTGCGTCTTGACCATCAAGAACCTCGTGTTTCAGGGCGGTGGTGTGAAGGGGGTGGCGTACGTCGGGGCCATCGGCGAGCTCGAGCGAAGGAACGCGCTGGCCGGCGTGACCAGCGTCGCGGGCACCTCGGCCGGCGCGATCACGGCGGCGCTCCTCGCCGTGGGCGCCGGCGCCGACCAGGTGAGCCGCATCCTGCGCTCGACCGACTTCACCTCGTTCATGGACGGCGGCGGCTGGGTCGTCGGCGACGCGGTCCGGCTCTTCAACGACTACGGCATTCATCCGGGCAAGGCGTTCGAGACCTGGCTCCGCGCCCAGCTCGCGGACCTCACCGAGCTCCTCACGGGGCGCGCCCAGCCCGACATCACCCTCGGCGAGCTGCAGGCCCTCGCCGCGCAGCACCCGGGCAGGGCGCGCAACCTCTATGTCGTGAGCACCAACCTCACCAAGCAGGTGGCCGAGGTGTTTTCCGCCGAGGCGCACGCGGACGTCCCCGTCTACCAGGCCGTCCGCATGTCGATGAGCATTCCGCTCTTCTTCGAGGCGTATCCCTTCCGCGGCGACCTCTACGTGGACGGCGGCGTGTCGTGGAACTACCCCATCGATCTCTTCGACGGCGCGCACCGCCGGCCGATCCTGGGCCTGCTCGGCGAGGCCGTCGGCGTCAACCCGGGCACGCTCGGCTTCAGCCTGGGAACGACGGAGCAGATCGCGTCCGCAAAGCTCGGCTGGAAGCCCCTCGCCGTCCAGATCGACAGCCTGGAGAGCTACGTGAAGGCCCTCACCTCGTTCGTGCTCGACACCTCGACCCTGCTGCACCTCGACAGCGCGGCCCTCCGGAGGACCGTCTTCATCGAGAACGCGAGCATCCCCACCACCGCGTTCGAGATCACCTCCGCCCAGATGGACACGCTGATCGAGAACGGCGCCGCGGCCACCCGGCGCTGGTTCGAGGAGCACCCGCTCGCCAACCTCGCCGACGCCGCGGGCTGAAGCTCGGTCGCTCGTTACGGGCCGCCGCGGCATCGCCCAGCGGTGAGATCGGGATGACAAAGCGTCGCGGCGAGCGCGCTCGGCCCGACAGGCCGTCAGCCCGCGCGCAACATGGACGCATTCAGGCGCGCGCTTCACGAGCGCGCTCGGCTGGCATGGGAGATGCTCTTCACGCCTGTCGATGCGAAACCATCTCTTTGCAGCGATGTTTGCGGTGTTGACCGCGGCTTGTGGATCGCGAGAGCCGGCGCCGGCGCGCTCGCCGCAGCCGGCCGGTTCTCCTCCCCAGGTGTTCGTCGACGCGATGCTGATCGACATGCGCCTGGACGACATGGCTCGCCTCGCGGGGAAGAGCTTCGATGAGATAGCCGCGGACAGGGGCGTCCGCGTGTTGTCGTCGGCGCACGTGCTCACGACCGACGACGTGACCGCCGATATCGAGGTCACGCGGGGCGAGCGCCTTCTCCCCGCGCAGGGCGCGCTCGCGCCGGAGCTCGAGCTCGGCCGTGCCGAGCACGATTTCCGCTTCGAAGTGCGGCCTCGGCTGGTGGAGCCCGACGCCGTCCTCCTCCATGTCGTCCTGGAGCTCGATGGTCGACCGACGCACCCCCCGCACACGCTCAACGGCCGCGCCATCGTGCGCGACGGGCAGTTCGTTCCCTTCCGCACGGACTTCCCCGCACCTGGCGACCGGCTCGTCGTGCTCCTCGTGAGGCCGGAGATCTTGCGCGACCAGGAGGACTGGCGGCGCTCCCTGGAGCGCCGGAAATCTCGGCCGCGCGACGCCGGGCCCGCGGTTCCCTCCGATGGCGGCCCTGGGCCGACCCACCCGCAAGCTGGCTGACCTGGGGCAACAAGCGGGTTGAACCCGCCTGAAACGAGAAGAATTTCGAACCGCCAAGACGCCAAGACGCCAAGAAGTCAAGACGCCAAGAAGAAGAAAATATAATATCTTGGCGTCTTGGCGTCTTGGCGTCTTGGCGTCTTGGCGTCTTGGCGTCTTGGCGTCTTGGCGTCTTGGCGTCTTGGCGTCTTGGCGTCTTGGCGGTTTATCTCTCGCTCCGTCAACGAGAGCGGGCTTTAGGAGATCGTCAGGAGCGGCGGGCGTCGCCGGGAAGAGGGAGCTCCGTGAATGAGCTCGTCGATGCCTGACAGGTCGGGGACGCGACGAGGGTCATGAAGAGGAGGACGACGATGACGAGGAAGACGCGTCGCCCCCGCCCGTCGCCTCGCCGTCCCAGTAGTCTCTGACCTGCGATTTGTCGTACACCTCGTCGACCGAGCGCACGAGGATCTTGTTCGAGTCGGTGTAAACGCAGACCTCATCCGGCTTCTGCTCGCCGATGATGACGAAGCGGCACGGCGCGTCGCTCGTGTTGATGAGGCAGTGGCCGGCCTTCTGGCGCGCCGGGAAGCACGCGTAGTCCCCCGCCGACAGCTCGATCGTCTCGCCCCCGAGCCGCAGCGTGGCGCGCCCCTCCAGGATGAGGATGTGCTCTTCCTCGAGCAGGTGGTAGTGCGCGGGCGAGGACTGCTGCCCCGGCGCGAGCTCCTCGATCGCCACGCCGACATGGTAGTCCTTGCCCATCACCGCCTCGGTCAGATGGCGATAGCGGCTGCCGAAGCGCGAGCCCTTCGACCACACCTTCCAGGGGACGCTCTCGACGGCGATCGGCTTGCGGATGATCTGAGGATCGGACTTCTTTTCGTTGCTCGACAAGGCGGGCCTCCTTTTGCGCTTGGGCGGTCCACGGCGCGCCAGCGAAGCGCGCCGCGCACCGCCGCGTCAAGCGCGTCGACCCCGCAGCGCACGCGCGGCGCCCTCCGCAGCTCTCGGAGATCGTCCCGGAGCGGCGCGCCTGCGTTTTGCCGTTTTGCATCCGCGCAAATCGGCTTACCGCCGATGCCCATTGTCGACAAGCGCGCCGGCGGCCATCTTCCCGGCATGAAGGCTTTCGATTTCTCGGGCAAGACGGTCCTCATCACGGGCGCCTCGATGGGCATCGGCGAGGCGTTCGCCCGCGAGCTGTCGCGGCGCGGGGCGACCCTGGTCCTCGTCGCTCGCAGCGAATCAAAGCTCGCCGCGCTGGCCTCCGAGCTCGGCAGAGCGCATGTCGTCGCCGCGGATCTCGCCGCGCCGGGGGCCGCGCAGCGCGTCTTCCACGCCGTCGCGGAGGAGGGGCTCGACGTCGATGTCCTCGTCAACAACGCGGGCTTCGGCGTGTTCGGCGCCTTCGACGGCCTTCCCCTGGCCACGCAGCGCGAGCAGATCGATCTCAACGTCGGCGCGCTCGTCGAGCTCACGCACCTGTTCATGCCGACGATCGAGCGGCGCCAGGGGGGCGTCATCCAGGTGGCGTCGATGGCGGCCTTCGTGCCGGCCCCGTACTTCGCGGTCTACGCGGCGACGAAGGCGTTCGTCCTCTCCTTCAGCGAGGCGCTCTGGGCCGAGTACCGCCCGCGCGGCGTGCGCGTCCTCGCCCTGTGCCCCGGCGCGACCGAGACGCCGTTCTTCCAGCGCTCGGGCGACGTCCCGGGGGCCAGCAAGCGGGCCAGGCCGGAGGACGTGGTGCGCGTCGGCCTCTCGGCCTTCGCGGCCGGTCGCGCCTCGGTCGTCCACGGCGCCGCGAACAACCTGGGCGCGTTCTTCACCCGCTTCTTCAGCCGCGAGCTCACCGTGAAGATGATGGCGCGCCTGACGAAGCCGCACGCGGCGGCGCTCCCGGGCGCCGCGGGTCGCCCGGCGTGACCGGGGCGCGCGGCCCGGGGGAGGGCCTCAGTCGACGCTGACCGCGGTCACGGCGGTCCAGTCGTTGCGGCCGTCTCCGGAGACGACGTGGAAGCGGAGCGCGTCCTCGTGGCGCGCGGTCGAGACGAGGGCCGCGCTGGCGCCGACGAAGTCGTCGCCGCGGCAGGTGTCGCGGAGATCGCCGCCGTCGTCGAGCACGCCGACGCGGACGGGCGCCGCGTGCCCCTGCAGGTACGGGGCGGCGATGAGCTCGGCCAGGGCCGACGGGGAGGGGACGGGCGCGTCGAGGTCCCAGAGGCGGAGGTGCTTTGCGTCGGCGAGGTGGGCATAGAGCCGCTCGACCTCCTTGCCGGTGTCCTCCTCGACGGCGAGGACGAGGAGGAGGATACGGTCGTGCTCGCGGGCGCGAGCGCGGGCCTTGAACGAGAGGGGCGCCCGGAGGGTGAGCACCGCCGGGAAGCGGCCCTGTGGCGCGCTGAAACGGACCAGGGTGCGGCCGAGGGGGCGAGGGGGCGTGAGGCCGGCCGGGGCGCCCGGGTCGGGCGGCGGGGCGCCCGGGTCGGGGGGGAAGAGGAGGTAGGCGGCGACGAGGAGGACCGGTTCGGGCGCGCCGCGCAGGAGGCCGTCGTGGCCGGAGGCGAGCTCGAGGGCGGTGATGTCGAGCCGGAGGCGGAAGGAGCGCACGCGCCGCGCGGCAGGGGCGGGCGACGCGGGCGAATCCGCGCGGGGCGCGGAGGACGCGCCGCCCTTGCGGGACCTGGCTTTGCGCTTTCGGGCCATCGGGCGAGCAGGAGATACCATGACCGGCGGCGCACGGGCGATCGGCGCGCGCGCGGCGGCGAGGGCCGCGGCCCGCGGCGCCGCTACCGGGCGGCCGGGTC
Organism: Sorangium sp. So ce134; assembly: GCA_051525975.1. Lineage (GTDB taxonomy): Bacteria > Myxococcota_A > Polyangia > Polyangiales > Polyangiaceae > Sorangium. Next base: position 11,805,097 of record CP150314.1, on the reverse strand, counting down.
CTGGCGGTAGAACGCCTTCAGCTGATCGTAGAGCTCCGGGTGCTTCGCCCTGAGCTTCCGCGGCTTCTCGAAGAAGGCCTCGGTGACGACCGCGAAGAACTCGGCCGGGTTCGTCGCGCCGTAGGGGTCGATGACCGTGCGCTTGAGGCTCGCCTCGTCGCGGACGAGGCGCTCGTACTCGCGGCCGAGGATGCGCGCCCACGCCGCGTACATCGAGCGCTCGGGCAGCTCGGGCGCGCCGTCGGCGGGGCCCTCCTCCTGGTCGAGCTGGTGCGCGAACTCGTGGAGCACGAGGTTGTGGCCGTCGCTCATGTCCGCCGCGCCCGCGAGGACGCCGTCCCACGCGAGCACCACCGCGCCGCGCGACCACGACTCCCCGAGCCGCGCGCGGCCGCCCTCGACGACGACGCCCCCCTCCCGCACCTCCCGGCCGCGGGCCAGGTAGGCGCTCGGGTAGACGAGGATGACCTCGAGCTCGGGGTAGTAGTCGGTCTCGCGGTGCAAGAGCAGGAGGCACGCCTGCGCCGCCACCGTCACGCGGATCTCGTCGGTGATCTCGAGGCCGCCGCACCCCTCGAACGGCTTCTCGTCCAGGAAGACCTGGATGTGCCCGAGGATCTCCTCCTGGTCCTCGGGCGGAAGGCGGCCGAAGCAGGGCACGTTCCGGTCGACGATCGCGCGCCACGCGGGCGGAAAGGGCGCGCGGCGGACGGCGGCGCGCCGGCGATTCCTGAGAAAGGCCAGCATCGGCGCCCATCGTACCCGCCCGCGCGGCCTCGCCGGAAGGCGCGCGCGGGCGGCCCGCTCACGCCTGCCGGAGCCCCATCGCGCGCGCGACGCCGTCCCGGTACTCCAGCCAGGCCGCGTGCGCGGCGGCCACCGCCGACGCGACGGCGTCCGCCGCCGGGCCCTCGTCCGGCACGTGCCCCAGCACCATCTCCCACGCGTCCCGCCGGTGCCCGCCCTCGACCGCCCGGTGCGCCCGCAGGAGGCGCATGCGCTCGGGCGGACACCCGTAGTGACGCACCATCGGGTGCGCGCGCAGCGCCTCCTCGATCGGCGGCGCCTCGCGCCGGCCGAGGAGCTCGGCGCGCTCGTGCACGCTGCCCTCCACGAAGATCGTGAGCACCGCCGCGCCCACGACCCACGGCGGCGCCGCGCTCGCGCGGTCGAGCAGCGTCCGGTAGGCGCGGGCCTCGGGCTCGAGCGGGAGGGACTCGTCCTCGATGGCCGCGCGCGGGATGCCCAGGCCGTCGATCATCTCCAGGAAGAGCTCCGGGTGCGGCGCGCCCACGGAGAGCTTGCCGGTCTGCTCCTCGAAGAGGTTCTCGGCGAGGGCGCTGCGCACCGCGGCCGGCGGCGACTGGCCGAGCACGCGCGCGAGCAGCACCGGGAAGTCGCGCACGTAGACCCGGTACTCGTGCCGGAAGTGGACGGTGAGCTGGTCGCGCGTGAGGCCCGGGCCGGTGAGGTGCGCCCAGGCCCAGTGGTTCTTGCGGTCCATGATCGCGAGCAGGCGCTCCTGAAGGCGATTCGTCATGCGGCAGCTCCTCGGCAAGGGGAGCCTCCGTTGTACAGCACGGGCGAGGCGCGCGCTCACGCCCTCCGGGCGACGGGAGCGCGCCTCACAGCCTGGGCGTGAACCGGGACCGCATCAGCTCGATGTACGCCTCCTCCGAGGTCTGGCGCCGCGCCGCGACGAGCGGCGCGATGTTCTCGGTGCCGAGGTACCGCAGCCGGTCGGTGCCGTCGGTCGCGGCCTCGAAGATGACGCGCGCGACGCCCTCCGAGGTGGCGCCGTCGCGCGCCTGCACGAGCTCGGCGAAGAGCCGGCCGGCGCCGGCGACGAACGGCGCGTAGTCGGCGATCGGCGCCGTCTGGCTCGCCTCCCTGGCGCTGCGATCGACGAAGCGCGTGCTCGGCACGCCCCCCGGCTCGACGATCTTCACCCGGATCCCGAGCGGCGCGAGCTCGTACGAGAGCGCCTCCGAGAACCCCTCCAGCGCGAACTTGCTCGCGCAGTACGACGACAGCATCGGGAGCGTGAACACGCCCGCCCCGGAGCTCACGTTGAGGACGACGCCGGAGCGCCGTCGTCGCATGCCCGGGAGGACGGCGCGCGTCACGTCCATCACGCCGAGCACGTTGACCTCGAGCTGCTCGAGGATCTTCTCGCGCGGCGTCTCCTCGAACACGCCGTGGAGGCCGAAGCCCGCGTTGTTGACGAGGACGTCGATCGCGCCGAACCGGGCGAGGGTCGCGGCCACCGCCGCGTCGATGCTCGCGCGATCCTGCACGTCGAGCCGCAGCACGCTCATCCGATCCGACGCGCGGAGCTCGGCCTCCTGCTCCGGGCGGCGCATCGTCGCCGCGACGTTCCAGCCCCGCGCGGCGAACACCTTCGCGACGTCGCGACCGAACCCCGACGAACACCCTGTCACCAGAACCGTCTTGCTCATGCCCTTGTTCTGCGCCGCGCCGACCGATGAAACAATGCGCGCAATCCGGCATGCTCTGATGCACGATGTGAGACAATGATACGCGCCAGCCCCATCGAGCTCGAGGCCGTGATCGCGGTCGCGACGTTCAGGAGCTTCCGCGCGGCCGCGGCCGACATCGAGGCGGGGCGCCTCGTGCGCGTGCTCGCGGAGCGGACGCCGCCGTTTCCGGAGATCAACGGCGGGCGGCGTTCGCGTCGTTGCGTCTGGCCGCTCTTCGACGAGACGCGCCGAGCGCCGTCGTCGCGAGGAGCAGGAGAAGCGCCGCGGGCGTGCGAGGGGGGCCGGGCACCGCGCAGCCGCAGCCGCTCGGCTCGCCGCCGGTGTCGCTCGCCCCGCCGGCCTCTCCCCCGCTGCCGTTTCCGCCGGCGCCCACGCCTGCCGTTCCCGCGCCTCCACCTCCTCCAAGGCCGCCTCCACCTTCGCTCGTGCTTCCGCCTCCGCTCGAGCTGCTCGTGGAGGCCGCGCTCGAGGCCTCGCCCATCCCGCCAGGCGGCGACAGCGTGTACATGAGCGCCGCGCCGGCGGGGACGCTGGCGGCCAGCGCGTCGCTCATGCCGCTCACGTCGGCGCGGCGCCACAGATCGCGGATCACCGGCGTTCCCGTGACGCCGAGCTCCGAGAGCTGCACGGACATCGTCATGTCCTGGTCTCCGTGATTGAAGAACGCCACGGCCTTGCGGTCGCCGCTCAGGTCACGGACCCAGATCTCGCCGCCGTTCACCGTCGTGCGGTGGCCGCGCGCGCCGAGCGCGTCCTGGTTCACGGCGAGCACCTCCTCGTTGGTGAGCAGCGCGAGCGTCCACGCGTCCGAGCCGAGCCGCGCGGGGTTGCCGCCGAACATGAGCGGCGACGGCAGCATGGTCCAGAGCGACATGATGGTGACCTGCTCGTTCTTGGTGAACGTCGTTTGACCGGACGCGTGCCATTCGTTGCGCGGGCCGAGGTAGCCGAGCGGCAGCATGTCGAGGTCGGGCCAGTGACCCGGGGTGAGATCGCTGACGCCCTGCCAGGTGCTCGCGGCGCGGAGCACGCCGGGAAGATCGGTGAGCGCGTTGTAATCCCAGAAGTCGTTCACGACGCGCCACATGTTGGCGTTGCTGTTCAGGTGGCCGGACGAGGTGATCAGCCACGAGGGATCGTTGGGACCCGGCGAGAAGCTCAGCACGATCGAGCGCCCCGTCTTTTCCACGGCCCTGTGGATCGCGTCGGCCTCGGCCTGGTGATACCTGCGCGTCGTGTTGTTGAGCATGTCGTCGATCTTCACGAAATCGACGCCCCACGACGCGTACTGCTGGAAGAGCGCGTCGTACCAGGCCTGCCCCGCCGGCGTGTCGCCGCGCACGCCCCACATGTGATCATCCCAGGGGCAGGGATCGTTCGGGTTGCCCGCGTCGCGCGTGGAGAAGCTCGACCCCGCGATGGGGAGATTCGCGTCGTACGATTTGCGCGGCACGCCGCGCATGATGTGGATGCCGAAGCTCAAGCCCATCGCGTGGATGCGGTCCGCGAGGCTCTTGAAGCCGTTGCCGCCCGTCGCCGATGGATATTTGCTCGCTGCCGGCAGATAGCGGCCGTTCGCGTCGATCGGCTGTCCGGGCTCGTACCAGCGATAGTCGATGACCACGGTGTTCCAGCCGTACGGCTGGAGGTGCGTCCTCACCGCCTGGGCCTGGTCGATCATGTCCTGCTCGGTGACGCTCGCGCCGAACGAGTCATAGCTGTTCCAGCCCATCGGAGGCGTGAGGGCGAGCGTGCCGCCGGACTGCAGCGTGTACGTGGCGCTTGCGGTGCCGGCGGAGCTCGTGACGGTGACCGTGACCGGGTAGGAACCGGCGGCCGGCGTCGTCCCCGAGATGATCCCCGAGGACGGCGCGAGCGTGAGCCCGGCGGGCAACCCCGAGGCAGAGAACTCGAGCGGCGCCCGGCCGGTGGCGGGGATGGCGAACAAGAACGGCGACGAGGGCGCGGCGCCGTACACGAATGGGCCCTGCAGCCGCGGCGTCGCGGGCGCCTCCGCCATCGAGATGTCGATGCTCGACTGCGCGTGCGCGGCCCCGCTCAGGACGAGGGTCGCCGCGAGCGAGGCTCCAACCAGAAGAAAGGAGGTGCGAGACAGTCTCATGAGCTCTCCTGAGCGTCGGATGCATGCCGGCGTTGTGCTCGGCGCGCGAGCCTCAACGCCTCGTGCGCTGAGCAGCGGCGGCAGCTGGAACGCCGATCACGTTGAAATTCGGCGAAAATCGATTCATGGGAAGAGGCCCGCAAGGGCGCAAGGGGGCAGAAAAGAATACAATTCTATCTCTGTCCCCTTGCGCCCCTTGCGCCCTTGCGGTCTCTCCTCTTGCTGCATGCCGCGCGCTTTCAGCTTGCTCCTCGGCGGCTCCGGCGGGTGACGCAACCTGTCGGGCGAAACAAAGAGGATGTCGTCAGTGTCAGAATGTTAGCGTTAACATTGGCGGCGTCAATTCAAATCGACCGGTCGGCGGGCATCGGCCAGCCCGGGAGAGTGGACAAGGCTGGCGGGGCTCCCCCGGCGCGCGGCGTCGCGACGAGCCGGCGCGAGGCGCCGCGGGACATCTGCATCGTCGGGTTCGACGACATCCCGGAGGCCTCGTCAGCCACGCCTCCCTCGCCGCCGTCCGGCATGATGTCTGCGAGATCGAGCTCCGCTGCCTCCATCTCCGGCTGGGGGTGGATCGAGAGAGGGATCAGCGCTCCTCGTCGCGCGTCGTGGTCGAGATCGCGCTGGTCCTGCGCAAGAGCGCCGCGGTCCAGGCCGCCGCTCGGGCAGCGAGATCCACGTTGATGTTATCGTTAACATTTTGGATCGGCGCGACCTCGCGCCGCGGGGATGGCGATCACCCCAACCCGAACCGCGTCCTCTCGCCGCCGTACGGCCGCTGGCTCATGGCCCCGGAGCACCGCCCCGACCTGGGTCGGGGTCGACGACGCCGACGACGCAACCTGGGTCGGGTGGCAGCGCCGCGCCGACCGATGAAACAATGCGTGCAATCCGGCATGCTCTGATGCACGATGTGAGACAATGATACGCGCCAGCCTCATCGAGCTCGAGGCCGTGATCGCGGTCGCGACGTTCAGGAGCTTCCGCGCGGCGGCCAGGGAGCTCGAGATGTCGCCTTCGGCGCTGAGCCACGCGGTCTCGGCGCTGGAGCAGCGGCTCGGCGTCCGGCTCTTCCACCGGACCACGCGGAGCGTGTCGCTCTCGGCGGCCGGCGAGCACGTGGTCCGGCGCCTCCAGCCGGCGCTCCGGGAGGTGTCGTCGTCGCTGGAGGAGGTCCACGAACTGCGCGACACCCCGAGCGGCACGCTGCGCATCAACACGTCGAAGGGGGCGGCGCAGATCGCGGTGCTCCCGATGGTCCTCGAGATGCGGCGGCGCCACCCCGAGGTGCGCGTCGAGCTCGTGACGGAGGAGCGCTTCGTCGACATCGTCGCCGAGGGGTTCGACGCGGGGGTGCGGCTCGCGGAGGCGGTGCCGCAGGACATGATCGCGATCCCGTGCGGGCCGGACCTGAGCATGGCCGTGGTCGGCGCGCCGTCGTACTTCGCGCGCCGCCCGGAGCCGCGGGCGCCGAGGGACCTGCTCGAGCACGAGTGCATCCGCCGCCGCATGGCGAGCGGGGCGGTGTACCGCTGGGAGCTCGAGCGGCGCGGGCGGGAGGTGGCGGTCGACGTCCGGGGCGCGCTGACGCTCGACGACGACGATCTCGCGCTGCAGGCGGCGCTCGACGGCGCGGGCCTCGCGTACGTGAGCGAGCGCTCGGCCGCGGCCGACATCGAGGCGGGGCGCCTCGTGCGCGTGCTCGCGGAGTGGACGCCGCCGTTTCCGGGTCTGCGGCTGTTTCACCCGAGCAACCGGCTGGTGCGGGCGGCGCTCCGGGCGTTCATCGCGATCGTGCGCGCGTCGTCGGACGACGGGCGGCGCCGCGGCAAGGCGGGGGGGCGCAGGAGCGCGTAGGGGGCGCGCGCGCTGGGCTGTCACAGATCGCCCTCGTCGGCCGAGACCAGCCGTCTACGCGACGGTCGAGCGCCCCGATCGCAACATCGATCATCGCCGCGTCGGGCCGATGCTCACCTACCTGCGCGCCCACGCCATGTCGCTCCCGAGGACGTTCGACGAGGCCGCGGTGAGCACATGGGAGCCGGGCGGTATCGTCGTCTGGGCCTTCACGCCGTGCCCTTCGTGCACGCCGGATCACGTGGGCATCGTCAGCGATCGCAAGGGCCCGCGCGGCGTCCCGCTCGTGCTCCACAACATCGGGCCGACGCCGAGCGAGGACGACCAGCTCGACGCGTGGACCGTGCTCGGCCATTTCAGGATCCGCGGGGCGGCGGCGCGGGAGCGGGTCACGTCTCATCGTGATGTGACCGAGTAACCGAGTAGAGGACAACCAATCCGACGCTCACCGATCCGAGCGGTCGGGCGCCGCGCGATCCCTCGCGGACCCGACAGCCCGGGCACGACGACGGTTGTGGCATCAGCAAAAAAATACTCGTTGAGGTCTCGTGACGTCTGCGGACGTCGCCGCCAGCCTGCCGCGTGAACCATTGGGCTTGCGGCGACGGAGCGTGGGCCGAACGACGAATCCGCCTTGACAGCTCGGAAGGCCGTCGCGTAGTATGGGTGCGCACTTGGGGGCGATCGGGGGAGCAGCTCGCAGGGGCCGCTCGTCGGGGAACAGCGAGCGGCGCTAGCCATTGTCTGGCCGCGCAGATCGGGGGGGCATGTACCAAGAGGCTCGACCGTCGTTGCGGGCTTTGGCCTGAGCGTCCGCTTCGAGAGAGCGACGCGAGAATCACTCCGTGTCTCGCGGAGGCGGACCGCCGATTCAGCGCGCGCAGCAGCCTGATCGAGCGGATTCCGAGCCGGTCCGCGAAGGGGATTCGCTCGTGCGCGCCGACGTGCGCGCGGACAATGGCTCGAACTCAGCGACAGTCATGTCGGCCTGAGGCATTGTTATATCATTGAGAAGGAGAGACCGATGAGCGAGAAGAAGAAGCTGGACGGCGACGAGATCGTGATCCACGTCCCGAAGGGCGCCGCCAAGCACGTCCGCGTGGAGGAGGCTGACAGCGAGCAGCCAAGCGAGATCACGGTGCGCGTGGCCAGGAATCGCAGGACGACGGGGGTTCCGGTCCTAGGCGTGATCGTCAAGTAGGGCACCCTCGCGCCGAGCGAGCACCCGTAGCGGGATGGCGGAGCGCGAGCCCGCGCTCCGGTCCGCCATCCCGCTTTGTATTTCTGCATTCAAGCTGGAGACCGCACGTGAACCAGTTGGGCCGCAAGGAAATACAGAATACGATATCGAACAACGCTGCCCTGCCCGTCTCGCTGGCGTGGGGGGTCCGGTTCGAGGAGACGGCGGACGGCATCCGGCTGGAAGACTCCGAGATGACGATCACGCTGGCCAGCATCGAGCCAGCCCGGTGCCGCTCGTTCCTCGACCGCCTGGACGGCGAGCACTCGGTGTCGCAGCTCGCAGGGGCGTTGGGGATCGACGCGGGGGGGTGCGCCGCGATCGTCGCGTGCCTCGTCGACAATCGGATGGCTCGGCGCGTGGACGCCCAGGCGCCGAAGCCCCTGTCGGGCGCTCAGTTCGCCAAGATCTGCCGGGACCTCATCCCGGGATGGAAGAGCCGCTTGTTCGGGCACCCCATGTGGCGCGCGCTGAGCTCCGGAGATGCCTCGCGAGCGCTGTTCGAGGGCTGGCTCCTGGAGAACTTCCATTTCATCGAGGGGGTGACGCTGCGCCTGAGCGCCGCGGTCGCCCACTGCGGCGATCCGGCGCTCCGGAAGCATTTCATCAAGCATTTCGCGGAGGAGTACGATCATTGCGAGTTCTTCCGCCGCGCGCTCGCCGCTTGCGGGATCTCCGACGAAGAGATCGCGGCGAGCCCACCCCTCGCCGCGACCCAGGCCGTGCTGAGCTGGGCGCGCGACGCCGCGCGCAAGGATCCCCTCTGCTATGCCGCGTGCTCCGCGTTCCTGGAGTCCACCGGCGCGGACCGAGAGAGCGCGAAGGAGTTCTTCGAGCGAATGGCCAGGAGTTACGAGCCCAGGGCGGTGAAGCTCATGGCGCAGCACGCTCAGCTGGACGAGAAATACGGGCACGCCGGCTTCCTCGAGAAGATCTGCGAGGAGCTGGGCGACATCGAGGCGGCGCGGGCGGAGCGCGCGATCCAGTGCCTCTGGGGCTTCGTCGAGACGCTGGAGCTCTGGTCGACGTGCATCCAGCGATATCATGCGAGCGCGACGGCGGTCCGCCCGGCCTTCGCGCGCCCCCGGGGCTCCCGCGCGGCGGCGGGGGGTGAGCCGTGATGCGCGCCGATTCCAAGCCGCTGCTCGCGCCGCACGCCCACACGAGCGCGGGGCCCGACCAGTTCAGTGTCAAAGGCGTCGAGGTGAGCGTCGACTACGTCGGCAACGGGGCGCGTCACGTGGAGAGGGTGATCTCCTCGCTGGACGGTCGCCGGAGCGCAGCGGAGATCGCGAGCCATCACGGGATCGGCCTGGAAGAGCTCCGGGCCCTGCTGGCGCACCTCCACGACGAGGGCCTGCTCCTCGACACCGCGATCGCCGCCCACGACTACGACTCCGTCGCGAGCTTTCTGGAGGCGCTCCGCCTCGAGCGGCGCTTCTGGGGCCGCCACATCTTCGCGCAGCAATTCTGGATGGATCTGCGCTCGGGAGCAGCGCCGCTCTCGACCGTCCTCGGGTGGGGGGTCGAATTCTACCATTATGTCGCGCATGCCGACGAGTACATGGCGGCCGGCGTGGCCTATTGCTCCGACACATGGGTGACGCGGCAGTGGGTAGCGCAGCATTTCGTCGAGGAGGCTGGCCACGGCGAGATCTTCCTCGAGGGGCTCGCGGGCTGCGGGCTCTCGCGCTCGCGGATCCGGGAGGCGCCTCCGTTGCCAGCGACCAGAGCGCTCATGAATGCGCTGACCGAGAGCGCGATGGAAGGGCCGCTGGCGTACACGGCCTGCTTCGCGCTGACCCAGCCGGAGAGCACCGCTCCATCGCTGGCGGAGCAGGAGAGCTTCTATGGGGAGCTCAGCCGCTGCTACCCCGGCGCGGCGAGCCTGTTCAGGGCGTTCTTGCGCCACGCCCGGATCGACTCCGAGCTCCATCACGAACGAACCATCCTCGAGAAGATCCTCGAGGCTCGTGGCGAGGTCGACCGGAGCAGCCGCGAGGCGATCATCCGATCCATTCGCCGTCTCGCCGAATACTTTGTCATGTTCTTCGAGCAGATCTCGGAATATTACGCGAGCCCTCACCACCAGTTTCCTCGCCGGGCTCCGACGATGATGGAGCTCTTGCGCACATGACGACGTCGCACGCCTCGGGCGCGCTCGACGTGTTGAGGGCGAGCTACCGGGAGAGGTTCTGCGCCAGCGCGCGGCTGTCGGAGGGCGCCGCGTCGCTCCTCGCCGGCGGAGTGACCCACGACAGCTGGGCCGTCTCGCCCTTCGCGCCCGTCTTCCACCGCGCGGAGGGCGCGAGGAAGTGGGATGTGGATCAGAGCCCGTTCGTGGATTTCTGGATGGGCCACGGATCTCTGATGCTGGGCCACGGGCACCCGGACGTTGTCGATGCGCTCCAGCGCCAGCTGACGCTGGGCTTCCACCTGGGCGGCTCGTCGGCGGTCTCGCACCGCTGGGCAGCCAAGATACGCGAGATGGTCCCGTCGGTGGAGAAGGTGCGGTTCACCTCCTCCGGCACGGAGGCCACCATGCTGGCGCTGCGTGTCGCCAGGGCGTTCACGGGGCGGCAGATCATCGTCCGCCTCGATGGTCACTTTCATGGGTGGCACGACGAGGCGATGGCCCACCTCCTGCAGCCGCGGAACGCCGGGACCAGCGCGGCCGTGGCGGATTGTGTTCGCATCGCCAGCCCGCTCGATCTCGACTCGGTGCGGGAGGCGCTCGAAGAGCGAGACGTCGCCGCGGTGATCCTCGAGCCGGGGGGCGGCTCCGGAGGCATCCTTCCGTTCGATGTCCCGTTCCTCTCGGAGCTCCGACGCCTGACGCGGGAGGCTGGAACGTTGCTGATCTTCGACGAGGTGATGAGCGGCTTTCGTTATGCGCCCGGCGGCGCCCAGGCGCTCGCGGGCGTCCGCCCTGACCTCACCGTGCTCGCGAAGATCCTCTGCGGCGGGCTCGCCGGCGCGGCCGTCGGCGGCAGCGCCGAGGTCATGCGGGTCTTCGGGGCTGCCGAGCGTCCCCATGGGCTCGCCCGGGTCATGCACTCGGGGACGTTCAACGGCAACCCGCTCGCCGCCGCCGCGGGGCTCTCGACGCTCGCGCTCGTCGGCGACGGTGAGGCGCAGCGGCGCGCCGCCGCCGCCGCCGACGCGCTGGCGGCCTCGATCAATGCGGCTGCGGTGAGGGAGGGCGTGGACGTGCGGTGCTTTGCGCAGCACTCCATCTTTCACTTGCTGATCGGCGCGGTCGCCGAGGGCGTTCCGGTGGAGCCGTCCGCCGCGGCGCTGCTGCTGCAGAAGAAGCGCGCGGGCGCGCACGCCGCGCTGCGCCTGGCGCTCCTCCTCGAGGGGATCGACTGTCACAACGCGCACGGGTGGTTGAGCATCGCCCACACGGACGAGGTGCTCGCGGCGGCCGCCGACGGGTTCGCGCGGGCGTTCCGGCGCGTGCGTTCTCTGGACGAGTTCGGAGGCGTGTGATGATCGACGTGCATCATTTCATCGGAGGAGAGTTCATACGCACCGCGGAGCGGAGGATCGAGGCGTCGAACCCGGCCACGGAGGAGGTGATCGGACGGCAGCCGGACGGCGGCTCGGCGGCGGTGAAGGCCGCCGTCCTCGCAGCCCGGCAGGCGTTCGAATCCGGCCCCTGGTGCGGGTGGCCTGCCTCCCGACGCGCGGACTGCCTCCTTTCGCTGGCCGATCTCCTCGAGGATCACGCCGACGAGCTCGCGCGCATCGAGACGTCGAGCAACGGCCTGCCCATCTCTCAGACGAGGGGAGGACACATCCCGCGCGCGATCGCTCACCTCCGTCATTTCGCCGGAGAGGCGCTGCGCATCTCCGGGGAGAGCTTTCCCCTCGACTCGGCGTACCTCAACCTGGTCCATCGCGAGCCGCTCGGGGTCGTCGCCGCGATCTCTCCCTGGAACGGCCCCCTCGCGGTCTCCACCCTCAACCTGGCCGCGGCGCTCGCCGCCGGCAACACCTGCGTCTTGAAGCCCTCGGAGAAGGCGCCGCTGTCCATCTGGGAGTTCTCGCGCTTGGCGGCGGAAGCGGGCTTTCCGCCGGGCGTCGTCAACATCGTGTACGGAGGTGGTGAATCGACCGGGAGGGAGCTGGCCAGACACCCGGACGTGAACGGGGTCTGCTTCGTCGGCGCGTCGGAGGTCGGCCGGCAGATCATGGTGGACGCGGCTCCCAGCCTGAAGAAGCTCACCCTGGAGCTCGGGGGCAAGTCGCCGACCATCGTTCTGGCGGACGCCGATCTCGAGCGCGCCGTGGACGGCGCCCTGCTCTCGGTGTTCTCGGGGAACGGCGAGGTCTGCACCGCGGGCTCGCGAATCCTGGTGGAGGCCCCGATCTTCGACCGGTTCATGGAGATGTTCGTCGAACGGACGCGGCGCATCCTGGTCGGAGATCCGGAGGATCCGCAGACGGAGATTGGGCCGCTCATCACCCGGGCTCACCGGGATCGCGTCCTCGCCATGATCCACGACGCCGTACGCCAGGGCGCGAAGGTCGCGTGTGGAGGCGCGGCGCCAGCCGGGCTGCCGAAGGGGTTCTACCTCGAGCCGACGGTGCTCCACGACGTGCGCCCGGACATGACGATCATGCAGGAGGAGATCTTCGGGCCGGTCGCGGCGATCCTCTCCGTGGACGACGCCGACGAGGCGGTGCGGGTCGCCAACGCCACGCCCTTCGGACTATCGGCCTCGATCTGGAGCGGGGACGCGTCCCGGGCGCTGGCGCTCGCCCGGCGGGTCCAGGCGGGCGGGGTCGGGATCAACTCGACGATCATCCGCGACATCCGGGTGCCGTTCGGCGGCGTCAAGCTGAGCGGCCTCGGTCGCCTGGGCGGCCGATGGAGCATCGAGCAGTTCACGACGACGAAGACCATCTCGCTCCCGGTCGAGGGATACGCGCTGCCGAGGCTCGGGTTGCGCCGCCGGGCTGCGTCGCAGCCCGAGGATCTCTGACGCTCGAGGCGACGCGGACGAGGGAGGCGAAGCGAGGTTCGTCATGGTGCACGATATTCACGATCTCCCGGAGGGCCTTCCCGTACCGCAGGACGACGGCGGCTGCGCGCACCTGCCGGGCATCGAGCTGCCGAGCATCCCTCTGATGAGCACGGAGGGCACGAACGTCGATCTCTCGCGCGTCGGCGGTCGATGTGTCGTTTTTGCGTACCCGCGCACCGGGGTGCCGGGGCAGGGGCCCCTCGTGGACAGCTGGAACGACATCCCGGGCGCGCGCGGGTGTACGCCTCAGACCTGCGGGTTCCGGGATCGCTTCGCCGAGCTCCGCGCGCTCGGGGTGACGGTTTACGGGCTCAGCACGCAGAGTACCGAGTATCAGCGCGAGATGGCGGGCCGCCTCGGGCTGCCTTTTCCGGTGCTGAGCGACTCCGCGCTCCGCTTGACGGAGGCGCTGCGGCTCCCGACCTTCGAGGTGGCGGGGGTGACGTTGCTGAAGCGGCTCGCGTGGTACGCGGAGGACGGGGCGATCAGGAAGGTCTTCTACCCCGTCTTCCCGCCCGATCAGAACGCCGAGAGGGTGCTGGAGTGGCTGAGAGCGCGCTGACGGACGGGTTCCGGAGCTCTGGAGAGGTCGATCCATGTTCGAGGTCATCAACGGCGAGTTCAGGCTGCGCGGCGCGCATGTGAGCTCGTTTCGCAGGGATGGATTCGTCAAGCTCGCGTCCTTCCTGTCGCTGGAGCTCGTCCAGTACATCAAGTCGAAGATCAAGGGCCGTATGACCCTGCTGAGCGAGGGCCAGAATGGCTTCAAGCGCGTCGGCTACGACATTTTCGAGGATGACGCCGTGGTGGAGGCGCTCCTCGGGCACGACGTCTTCGTCGAGACGTTGACCACGCTCGCCGATCGGTCGCTGTTCTTCGCGCAGGGGCTCGGCTTCGAGCTGGAGAAGAACAAGCACCACGGCTTCCCGTGGCACATCGGCACGCAGAGCTTCGGCTACCAGCGGGCGAGCGACTATGGCTGCTCGATGTGGGTCCCGCTCGACCCGATCGACACCGCCGGCCAGGGCGGGGGAATGTCCTATGTTCCGGAGCGCATCGTCTCCGGGCAGTTCATGTACGATCACGTCGATCCGGCCATCGACGCGACCCTCGCGGAGCTGGCCAAAGACGAACAGGAGCCGCTGACCCTGCAGGAGTTCATCGAGCTGCGGCACGGGATCTTGAACTCGCCGGCCATGACGAAGCTCCTCGACGCCAACCGACGGTCGGACGATTTCGATCTCGGCGATGTGCTCTTCTTCAACAAGCGGGTGATCCACTCCAGCGAGATGCTGACCGAGGGGCCGCTCGAGACCCGCTGCGCGTTCGTGATGCGGTTCATCGGGCTCGACGCGAGGTACGACAAGCGGAGGGCCATGGGCCTGGAGTTTCCCAGGAGCTATTTCGGCCACAAGCCGCAGTCCAATTTCCACCTCGACGTGTGCCGCGAGGACGGGGAAATCATCTGTGAGAGCCCCTATTTCCGCAACGGCGAGCGGCGCCGGCTCGCGATGCGAGCCGAGTAGCGTCGACTGATCGCATCCTCACCAGGGCTTTGGCCGAGCGAGCGCGCAACTGGAGCCCGCGGCTCAGGGCGGCGCGGTTCCAGGTCGGTCGGGCCTTCCCCCCGGACCCGAGCCTCGGCCCGGGTCGGGTCTCCGGGGCGCCGCCCGGGCCGCTCAACAAAATTCTTCGCCCCCGTATCCCGCCGGCGGCGCCGTTCGTTGGTGGGCCATGACGACGACAACCCCGACCGAACGACGCCTCTACGTCTCCATGATCACCTCCCTCGACGGCTACATCGAGGGCCCGAGCCGCGAGCTCGACTGGTTCCAGGACGGCAACCCGCAGTTCGAGCAGTACTGCGACGAGATGATCGATTCCGTGGGCCTGGCGGTGTACGGCCGCGCCTCCTACGAGCTGATGCTCCAGTACTGGCCCGACGCCGAGGCTCGGCCGCGCTCGCCGCAGGACCTGGCGTTCGCGCGCAAGATGAACGCCCTGCCCAAGGTGGTGCTGTCGCGCACCCTGACGCACGCCGCGTGGGCCAACACCCGCGTGGCCCGCGACCCCGAGGAGATCGCGGCGCTCAAGCAGCAGCCCGGAAAGCCGATCGTCGCCTGGGCCGGCGCGGCCCTGGTCGCGACGCTGCTCGAGCGCCGCCTCGTCGATGAGCTCCGCCTGGTGGTGCACCCGGTGGTGCTCGGCGGCGGCACGCCGCTGTTCGCGCGCCGCGACAAGCGCCTCGCGCTGCGGCAGATCCGGACCCAGAACCTCGGCGGCGGGCTGTCGGTCCTGTGCTACGAGCCGGTCTGGACATGAGCCACGAGCCGCGCGACCTCCGCGGGCTGAGCGACGACGTCAAGGCGTCGTGGCAGCGGTTCCTCGACGTGTTCGAGCCGCTCCGGCCCGAGCTGTACCGCTACTGCCGCTACCTGACGCAGAGCCCCTGGGACGCCGAGGACCTCGTGCAAGACACGATGGCCCGCGGCTTCGTCACCCTCGGCACGCTCTTCCACGAGCTGCCCAACCCGCGCGCCTGGCTGTTCCGGGTGGCGTCGAACCTGTGGATCGACCGCGCCCGGCGGCGGCGGATCGAGCGCGACGCGCTCGCCGAGCCCGCCGCCGAGCCCGCGGCGCCAGGGCGCGCGCCCGACGAGCGGGCGCGGCGCGAGGCCGCCGGCACCCTGGTCGCGCACCTGTCGCCCCAGGAGCGCGCGGCGGTCGTGCTCAAGGACGTGTTCGATCTCTCGCTCGAGGAGGTCGCCGAGTCGCTCTCGACCTCGGTCGGCGCGGTCAAGGCCGCGCTGCACCGCGGCCGCGGCAAGCTGGCGGCGCCCGAGGCCGACGCGCCCCGGGCACCCGCGCCCGGCGTGCTCGACGCCTTCTGCGTCGCCTTCAACGCCCGCGACCTGCCCGCCCTCACCTCGCTGCTCCTCGACAGCTCGATCACCGAGATCGTCGGGGTGGTCACCGAGTACGGGCGCGAGCCCCCGGCCGATCCGCACACCGGGTCGTTCGTCGGCAGCCTCACGCCGATCACGACCACCGACGCCGGCGGGGTCGATGCCCATCACCTGGTCGGCTACCTCGGCGGCCCGCCGCGCTGCGAGGTGCGCGAGCATCGCGGCGAGCAGGTGCTGCTCTTCTGGTTCGATCACGACACCGGACCCGCGGTGCGCACCGTCTGGACCGTCGAGACCGACGGCGGTCACATTGCCCACATCCGCAACTACTTCTTCACGCCCGATGTGATCGCCGAGGTCTGCCGCGAGCTCGACGTGCCCTTCCGCACCAACGGCTACCGCTATTGGGTCGACCGTTAGCGCGAGATCCCGGAGAGATCGTCAGTCAGGCTCGATCTTGACAAGCTGGATGGAATGCGATGCTCTGTCTCTGCAGGCAGCATCGTCAACGGCTGCGAGGTCTGACCGCGGTGTGTCATGGGGGACCATGAGGGTCGTTATCCGACAATCGACCGAGACACGTACTGGCATCTCTGTCGTGAAGACCGCTCTCGCCATCGATACGTTCAACATCCTCGGCAACCGCATCCACACGATCGAGAGCACCTATTGCGGGCAGGATATCCTCACCCATCGGTGGTTCGGCGAGGTCTTCGATGAGGAGATCAAGGAGGTCCTCGGGGGCCACTTCGTGGACGCCTTCGTCGAGAGCAAGTGCACCAAGATCCTCGCCGACCTGAGCCAGTGGTCCACGAGCTGGGACGGCGTCAACGATTTCTTGCGAGACGACTTGATGCCGCGGCTCTTCGCAGCCGGCCTGCGGCACCTGGCCGTGTTCGTCAAGCGATACGAGAGCGCCGACGACGACGCCAATCGGTTCGCGCTGGAGCGATTCGCGAACGAGATCGACAACGTGAACGGGTCGTTCTTCTCCGAGCAGGCGGCCGTGGAATGGCTGAGGGCGCGCGGCTGAGCGGCGCGATGAGCGTCGAGCGAGGGGCGCCGTGATGTCCGAGCACCGCGGTAGAGAGCGCAGCGAGGCTGCTCCCGAGCGCGAGCAGCCGGGCCGATCGCTGGCGAGGCTGGGCGAGGTCTTCGACCAGCTGCGCGACGCGGTGATCGTCTACAACCTCGACGGCTCCGTCGACGATTACAACGCCCGCCTGCTGGAGATGTACGAGATCGGACGCGAGGACGCGCGCCAGTTCGACGTCGCCCAGGGGAGCGCCGGCGTGGCCCACCCGCTCGATCCGCTCCGCAAGCTCTGGCCCGATCTGCTGAGCGACGTCCACAAGAGCTTCGAGTGCCGCCCCCATGCGCGCCGGGACGGCAGCCTGCTCCATGCGGAGTGCTTCGCCCGCAAGGTGGCTCTCGCGTCGGGCCAGGCGATCCTCGTCGAGCTCCACGACGGGGAGCGGAGGCGGCGAGCCGAGGAGGCTCTGCGGGAGAGCAAGCGACAGCTCGAGCAGCTGGTCCTGAGCCGCACGACGGCGCTGCAGGAGAAGATCCGGCTGATCGAGGAGCAGAAGGAGGCGCTCTTCGCGCTCTCCACCCCGGTGATCCAGGTCTGGCAGGGCATCCTCGTCCTGCCGCTCGTCGGCACGGTCGACGGCAGGCGCTCGCAGCAGATCATGGAGAGCGTGCTGTCGAGCATCGTCAGGACCTCGGCGCGGGAGCTGATCATCGATGTCACCGGCGTGCCCTCGGTGAGCGAGGAGGTCTCCCGCTACCTGCTCCAGACCATCCAGGCCGCGAAGCTCCTCGGCGCGGCCTGCTCGCTCACCGGGATATCGGCGCAGGTGGCGCAATCGCTGGTCGCTCTCGACGTCGACTGGTCGTCGCTGCGGATCAGCGGGACGCTCCAGTCGGGATTGCAGGCCGCGATCGCGCGGGTCTGAGCGGGGCGCCGCGCGGCCCCCGCGCCCGCCTCGACGGGAGCTACGCGCCCGCCTTCTGCGCGGCGTCCGCCGGGAAGAGGGCTTCCAGCCAGGCGCGCCATCGTGGCTCGAGCTCCGCGGCGGTCTGGGTCGCTCGATCGCCGTAGCAGAACACGCTGACGGCGACGCGCGCCTTGTCCTTCCAGGGGTAGCTCCCGAGGAGCGCGACGCCCTGCGCCGGCTGCTCGAGGCGCAACAGGACCTCACAGGTCCGGTCGCTCTGCTCGACGTGCTCGACGACGCCGGCGAGCGGCGGGGCCCCCGCCGGCGCCGACCGTCGCTCGCCCAGGTTGGGGCCGAAGACGCCGAGCGCGGTCGCGAGCTGCTTCCAGGCCTCGGCGTGCTTGCCAGGGTAGGAGGCCATCGCGCCCGTGGCGGCGGCGTTCTGGCCCGCGAAGTGCCGCAGGTACACCCGCAGGACCTGAAAGAAGCCGGGCCAGCCGCCCTCGAACCCCTCCATCTCGTCATCCCAGGAGTCGCTGGACGTGAACAGGCTGTGCACGAGCCGCACGACGCACTTGTCGCCCGAGCGGCTGGAGATGAGGAACTCCGTCGCGAGGGGCGGGGCGCTCTCGCTCCAGCCGCGCTCCTCGTACGCGACGCGCGACGGGGGCTCCCACGCGGTGATCGTTCCCGAGGACGTGGCGCCTTCGCCGAAGGCGAACTCGATCTTGCCGCCGACGCGCTCGTCGGCGGTGGTGGGCGTGAACCAGGCGCTGATGCCGGGGCCCGTCGCGATGGCGCGCCATACCTGCTCCGGCGTTCCGGGCACCACGAACTCGAGCTCGACCCAGCGTCGTTTTGCGTCGCTCTTTACCGGCATGCAGGCTCCTTTCTAGGGCAACAAACGGGTTGAACCCGCCTGAAACGAGCAGAAATCAAACCGCCAAGGCGCCAAGGACGCCAAGAAGAAGACAATATCTTGGCGTCTTCGAGTCTTGGCGTCTTGGCGTCTTGGCGCCTTGGCGGTTCATTTCTCGCCCGATCAACGTGATCGTCGTTCTAGGGTTCATCGCTCGGCTTTGGATAAGCCATCACGAGCAAGCGGTGCTCGCGCCCGCCGGGGGCGGTCGCGTCGTGGTATCGGGCCACGAGCTCCGTGACGGCCTTGCCGAGATCGGCCGTGAAGGCGGCGCGCTCCGCCGCCGAGGCGAACCGGATCTCGGTGTCGATCGAGAGCGTCGCCAGCCGCTTCTGGGCGTCGAACGCCCGGCGCCACAGCCTGCCGACCTCGCGCACGACGCGCGCGGCGAGCGCGATGAGGTAGCTCGCCGAGATGCGATCCATCGTCCGCTGCGGATCCGCGGCGGCAGGCCCGAGCGCGCCCGGAGACACGACATAGGCGCTCGCCGTCGCGACGAACAGGCGCTCCGTCAGGCCGCCCCATTTGCGCTCGCCGGCCGCCCGCACCAGCTGGTGTGCTTCGAGCGCGCGCAGGTGATAGTTGACCTTCTGACGCGCCAGGCCCACCCGCTCCGCGAGGCTCGCGGCGGAGGCCGGTTGCGCCAGCTCCGAGAGCAATCGGCTCCGGACCGGGTCGAGCGCGACGACCGCCGCGGCAGGGTCTTCGATGACCTCAACGTCCAGCACGCAGCTCATCGTAGTTTGACAAATTTTGTTGTCAAGGCTTCCGTGGAGGGGGCGACCCGACCCAGGTTGGGGTGCTCGGCGCGGCGGCGCGGCCCGACCCAGGTTGGGCTGCTCGCTCGGTCTCCCCCCGGCGGTCGCCCGGGTCGCCCATGCCGGCGGCCGCGCGCTTAGCCGTCGGACATCCCTGCTCTATGATGCGGCACATGGGGTCGTCTCCTGCCTTCGCATCGGGTCCGTGTCACCGCGCCGGCACCACGCCGCCGGCTCTCCTGCGGCTCCTCCTGGTGGCCGCGCTCGCCGGATGCGCTGTCGAGCAACGCACCTTCGTCGACAGGGGCCACGGCGGCGCCGGCGGCGCCGGCGGCGACAGCGGCGACAGCGGGACCGGCGGCGCCGGTGCGACCGCCGGCGGGGGCGCGGCGAGCAGCGACGGCGCGTCGAGCACCGCTTCCGGCGGAAGCTGCGCCGTGGCCTCGGATTGCCCTGCCCCGGCTGAAGCATGCCAGATCCCGGCGTGCGTCGACGGCAGGTGCGGCACGGCGCCGCTGCCGGAAGGCACCGAGATCGCGACGACGACGAGCGACTGCCGGCGCATCGTCTGCGATGGTCGCGGCGCCCAGGTCGCCGTCCCCGCCGACGAGCCCGAGGACGACGGCAACCCGTGCACGTCGGACTCCTGCGACGGGACAAGGCCCGTGCACTCGCCCCTGCCCGGGCTGTGCCCAGGCGGACGCTGCGACGACGCCGGCCACTGCGTCCCGAGCCAGTGCGCGCGCGACGCCGACTGCGGCGCCTCGACGGACTGCTACCGATACACCTGCAATAACGGCCTCTGCGCCGAGGGGCCCGCGCCGGCAGGCACCTTGTGCAACGGGCTGCAGGATCAGTGCGACGGCGCGGGCCGGTGCGTCGACTGCGTGAACAGCGGCGGCTGCGGAGAGTGCTGCGTCTGCTCGGCGGCCGGCGTGTGCGTCCAGGCGTGAGCCGCCCCCGCGACCGCGCCCCGACCCAGGCGGGTGCCCGCGCGCACGCTCGCGGACGGCCCGCGCTTTCTTGCTCCGCCGGCGGCCTCTGCCGCTAGGATCGCGCCGCCGCGCTCCCGCGCGCCGCCACCGCCTGAGAAGGAGGCCCCGCCGTGCACCGTCGATATGCGCTCTGGATCCTGCTGCTCTGCCTCGCCCCCCTGCTCGTCGCGTGCGGGCACCCCTGGAAGGCCGCTCGTCAGGCCGTGCCGAACCCGTTCTACGGCAAGGGGCGCTTCGGCGTCGTCCCGGTGAGCTTCCACGCCCTCGTGGTCGGCGACGTCTCCGAGGCCGACTGGATGGCGGACAAGGACGCCGAACAGCGGCAGAGCTGGCAGGAGGACAAGGCGGGGATCAACGAGCAGTTCGCGGAGGCCCTCATGGCCGAGGCAGCGTCGGAGGACGCCATCGTCGTCAAGGCGATGAGCGCGGCCGACGCGCCGTTCTTCATCCGTGCGAACGTGACGTCCTACGAGCCCGGCATCTTCACGGGCGTCTTCAACAAGGACACCCTCCTCAAGGCGACGGTGCAGTTCACCGACCCGGCCGGGGTGGTGCTCGACGAGGTCCTGTTCGAGACGGCGGCGCCAGCGTCGTTGATGAATCCATCGAGCGGAGGCCGCGCGCGGGAAGCGGCGAAGCAGCTCGGAAAGCTGACCGGGATGTACCTGCTCCACCGCGTCCGCGGCGACGACTGAGCCGCCCCGGCGGCCCGACCCAGGTCGCGCTCGGCCGCCCGCCGCCGCAGGCCCCGAGCGTCACGCGGCGCCTGGACGGCGAGAGCTATCCACCTTTGGCAAGAGACTTTCCCTGGGCCGCGAGGGCGGCTTTGAGGACTCCGAGCGCCTTCGGCCCCACGCCATGAAGCGCGAGGAGCTGGGCTTCCGAGAACCGGGTGACCTGCTCCAGGCGAGAGACGCCAATCAGAGCGAGCGCCTGTGTCGCCGGCCTCCCGATGCCCTTCGGAAGCGAAGATTCTGGTTGTTCCTTCGGTTTGCTCGGCATGGGCCCTCCTGGTGATCGACCGCCCGGCGGCCGGCGCCCCGGTTCGCCGGCGAGCGCCGGCCCCACGGCCCCGCTGAGCATGCCAGGGCGAGGCCCGCGGGACAACACCGAGGCACGGGGATCCCTCCTCGACAGGGGCGCATGACGCTCGCGCGAAGGCGGCCCGACGAGGTCGGGATAGCCGGGCGCCGCGCCGCGACCAATCACCCGCGGGCCACCGCGACGACGCGTCGAGCGAGGGTGTCAGGTGCCGGCACACGACCCGACGTGGGAGCAGGTCGCCGGCACCTTGGCGCGATCTCGCCAGGCTGTCTCTGGGCCGAATCACCTCGACAACCATCGTGCTTGCCGACGTAGTCAGGTCGGCCCCGACGAGGGGCAGCACTGCAATCGTTCGCTCGCAGGCGAACGTATCGATGCCTGTCGAAACCCGTGATTGGTTCCGCCGCCGCGTCGACACCGTGCTAGTGGTTGCACCTATTCAGTTGCTCGTCGCTGCCCGTTCGAGCGCCGGGGCATCGCGCCCCAGCGCGAGCGTGGATCAGCGACGGCAGATTTCTCTTATGCTTCGGAGCTTGGAATGAAGACCAGAATATACGAAATTTCTTTGATGTCCGCAGCGCTCGTCGGGCTGCTGGCTGCAGGCTGTCTATCGGACGCTGGCGGCGATCCGGAGGGCAGCGGCGACGGCTCGGCCGCGGGAGACGCGCCCTCGATCGACCGCTCGGGCGACCGCTCGGGCGACCGCTCGGGCGGCGACAACGGCCTTCCGCTCGCGGGCGGCTCGGACGGCGCCGACGGCGCAGCCGGCAGCATCGGCGGCGGTGATGCTGCGTATCCCTGCGACGGCGACACGAGCCGCTACAACGCCGTGGTGACCCAGTCCGGATCCCGATGGGTCGCGCGGAACGGCACCCGCAACGTCTACAGCGGCGGAGACATGCGGGCCGCGGTGCAGGCGGCGCTCGACAGCCTGAGCCGCGGCCGCACCAGGAAGGAGAGCGTCCTGGTCCAGGGCTCGGGGACCATCGCCGCGAGCTCGCGGCTGAGCGTGCCGAGCTACACCGTGCTCAACGTCTGCGGCTCGATCGACGTCACCGGCAGCGGCTCCGGCGACATGGCGCCCATCTACGCGCGCGGCCGGACCGACATCGAGATCCCGAACGTCACCATCACCGGCACCCCGCTCTACGCCATGTTCTTCCGCGATGTCGAGAACCTGCGCCTCGGCCACGTCGAGCTGCGCGTCTCGAGCGGCCTCGGGATTCGCATCGACAACCACGGGCGCTCGAACCGCGCCGACAAGGTGAAGAACATCGACATCGACCACGTGTACGCCGAGGGGACCAGCTCTCACGGGGTCGAGACCTACGGCGTGGACGGGCTCCGCATCGGCGCCGTCGTCGCGCGCGACACCGGGGAGTGCGGCCTGCTCCTGAACGACACGATCAACGCCGAGGTCGCCACGGTCGACGCCGTGAACGCGGGCACGGGCACCGGCTACGCGGCGTTCCGCCTCGCCAACCGCGCGGGGCGCATCGGCAGCAGCTACCCCACCAACATCCACGTCGGCGAGGTCATCGCGCGGGGCGGCGGGCGCGGGATCTTCTGCGTGTCCGAGAGCGGGGGCGCCACGATCGACCGCATCGACATCGCCGGGACGGGCAGCAACTCGATCCTGCTCGAGAACTGCCACAACGTGAACATCGCCGCCGAGTCCGGGACCGTCACGGGCGGCGGCGACATCCGTCTCGCGGCGCGCTCGCAGTTCGCGAACTCGTCCGATATCACGATCCAGAACCTCACGGTCGCGAACACCGCCGTCAACGAGAGCCCCTGCGCGGTCAACAGCACGTTCCGCAACCTCACGCTGGTGAACGCGCGCGACAACACCTGCGACTAGCCCCCGGGCCGACTCTTCCCTTCCCGCGCTCCTCTCGCGGGGCGCGGGTGGTGACCGCGCCGGAGCAGCGGATCACCACCGGCTGTCGCCATGGCAGCAACGCGGGCGGCAACGTCGCGCCCGCACGCCACCCGAGGGGGTGCCCGGCGCCGCGCGAGTCGCCAGAGCGCCCCGGCGGCGTCCTTGGATGTGGGTCGGGGATCCGCTTCCGCGGTCCCCTTCGCGAGCGAAGCGGCGGCATGGGAGTTGTTTCTACAGGAGCGCCATGGATCTCGGTCTGAAGGGGCAGGTCGCCATCGTCACCGGTGGCAGCGAAGGCATCGGGAGGGCCACCGCGCTTCGGCTCGCGGAAGAGGGGGCGCGGGTGGCGATCGCGGCGCGGCGTCCAGACGTCCTCGCGAGCGCGGAGCGGGAGATCCGGGACCGAGGCGGAGACGTGCTGGCGATCGCCGCAGACGTCACGAAGCCCGCCGACGCGGAGCGCATCGTGGCGGAGACGGTCGCTCGGTTCGGACGGCTGGATATCCTGGTCAACAACGCCGGCACCGGGCGGGCAAACCATTTCGAGGAGGTCGACGACGAGACCTGGCAGGCCGATCTCGACCTCAAGCTGCACGCGGCGATCCGCACGTCGCGCGCGGCCATTCCCCACCTCAAGAAGCAGCGCGGCGGGCGCATCATCAACGTGACGACGCCCGCCGGCAAGCAGCCCGGGGCGAAATCGCTGCCGACGTCCGTCAGCCGCGCGGCGGGGATCGCGCTCACCAAGGCCCTGTCCAAGGACCTGGCCGAGCACGGCATCCTGGTGAACACCGTCTGCGTCGGCGTCATCAAGAGCGGCCAGCAGCGGAGGAACGCCGAGCGCCGCGGGCTCAGCCCCGAAGAGCACTACGCGGCGCTCGGGAAGCACGTGCCGCTCGGGCGCGTGGGCGAGGCCGAGGAGGTGGCCAACGTGATCGCCTTCCTCGCCTCCAGTGCCGCAAGCTACGTGACCGGCACAAGCATCAACGTGGACGGCGGGACCTCCGGCGCGATCTAACCCGCGCCGCCGCGCTCGACGCACGCGCCGAGCCTCGCCCCCAGGCCCAGGCGGCGGATGCTGCCCCGGGCAGACCGCCGCCCAGCGCGGCTCCTCAGAGCGCGCCTCGCGCGGACGCCTGCGCCGCGACGGGCGGCGGCGACTTCGCCGCGGGCACGGGCTCGGGCGCAGAGCCCGCCTCGCTCAGGCGCCGCTTCGCCTCGGCGACCACCTCGGCCGGCAAGGGACCCTTCTTCGCGAACTCCAGGTTGTCGCGCAGGTGCTTCGGGTTCCGGGTTCCGACGATCGTCGTGCTCAGACCCGGGTGCGAGAGCGTGAAGCGCAGGGTGAACTCGATCCGGCTCAGGCCGTCGAGCAGCTCGTCGAGCCTGGCCCGCTCCCAGCGGTCTTGCATGGTGGTGCCCGGCAACATGTAATTCGTGCGCTGCCAGTCGGTGGGCGCGCCGCGCGCCACGCCGCCGCGGATGATGGTGCCGGCGCCGGCCTGCGCCGCCTTGCCGATCACCTCCTCGTGCTCGCGCTGCAGCGCGGAGTACGGGATCTGGAAGGCGTCGAAGACGCCCATCTCGATCTGCTCCACCAGGTTGGGCAGCGTGCCCGAGACGCCGAGGAAGCGCACCTTGCCCTCGCTCTTGAGCTTCAGCGCCTCCTCGAGCGCGCCGTCCTGCTCGAACTCTCGCCGGGTGAGGCTCCGGTGGAACTGCACCAGGTCGAGGTGGTCCGTCTTCAGCAGGCGCAGGCTGTTCTCCACGCCGTGACGGATGTTCTGCGCCGTGTGGACATGCTCGCCCTGGGCCCCGCCGACGACGCAGCCGCACTTCGAGGCCAGGAAGTACTCGCCACGGCGATGCGAGATGAAGCGCCCGATCCGCTCCTCGCTGCGACCGTAATCGATGGACGTGTCGATGAAGTTGATCCCGGCGTCGAGCACGTCGTTCAGGACGCGCTCGGCCTCCTGATCCGAGATCTCCGGGCCGCGCGGGGCGCCGCGCAGCTCCATGGCGCCGAAGCCGAGCGTGGTGACGCGGACGCCGGTGCGTCCGAGCAGGCGAGTGGGCAAATCCGTCATCGTCTTCCTCCGAGCGCGCAGGCGCGCCGCAGATCGCAAGCCATGAGAGCGGGGCGAGCCCCGCGGGCCCGCCCACCCCGTGAAGATGAGCGCTGGCGCGGCGCGGTTCAGCGCTTCGGCGGCGCCGACTTGAGCGTCGCGTCGAACAGCGCGAGCAACGTCTGGTAATGGCGCTCGGACGCGGCCCGGTTGTACACCGCCGAATCGGAGGGGACCCAGCCGTGCTTCGCGCCTTCGTACGTCTCGACCGTGTGCCGCACCCCGGCCTGCTCGAAGGCGTCGATGAGACGCTGCTTCTGCTGGTCCGGGAACGAGGCGTCCTCGACGGCGCCCGCGACGTACACGCGCGCTCGAACGCGCGGCGCCAGGAGGTGCGGGCTGTCCGGATCGTCGGTCGCCAGGTTGCCGCCGTGGTACGACGCCGCCGCGATCACGCGATCGGGGAAATGGCCGGCGGCCGACAGCGATAGACCGCCTCCCATGCAGTAGCCCGTGGTGCCGATCGACAGCGAGCTGACGTCGGGGCTGGCCGCCAGGAAGGCGAGGAACGCCTCCGTGTCCGAGCGCACGTTGGCCTTCGTGGCCGTGGACATGTATTTTTGCTGCCAGTGCTTGCGAAACTCAGGATCTCGGCTGAACGTCTCGGCGTCCGGCGCCTGGTAAGGGCCGCCGCGATAGAACAGATCGGGCAGCAGGACGAGGTAGCCGCCCTGCGCGATGCGCTCCCCCAGCTCGAAGAGCGCGGGGCGTATGCCGCGGCCGTCCTGATAGACCAGCACCGCGGGCCAGGGACCCTCACCGGAGTCGGGGCGGAAGACGGAGGCCTCGGTCTGCCCGTCCCGAGTCTTCAACGTGACCGTGGTTCGTGACATCTGCTCCTCTTGCCCGACGTCGGGCGGGTGGACGATCGTCGAACGGGCGCGCCGACCGCGCTCACGCGCTCAGCGCGGCGCGGCGCGCTCTGCAAAGAAACGATTGGCGGGCCGCGCGAGCCCCAGGTTCTCGCGCAGCGTCGTCCCCTCGTACTCGCGCCGGAACAAGCCCCGTCGCTGGAGCTCGGGGACGACGCGATCGACGAAGTCGTCGAGCCCGCCAGGCAGGTACGGGAACATGATGTTGAAGCCGTCGCAGCCGTTCTGGACCAGCCACTCTTCCATCTGATCCGCCATGGTCCTGGGCGTGCCGACGAACGTGAGCCCCCCGAAGCTGCCGAGGCGCTGCGCGAGCTGGCGCACCGTGAGCCCTTCCCGCTGCGCCAGCTCGATCGCGCGCTCGCGCCCGGTCTGCCCGGCGTTCGTGGGCGGGATCTCCGGGAGCGGCGCGTCCGGATCGAAGCGCGAGGCGTCGCAGCCGAGCGCGACCGAGAGCGACGCGATGCTGCTGTCGAAGTGCACCAGGCTGTCGAGCCGCGCGAGCTTCTCTTGCGCTTCCTGTACGGTCTCTCCCACCACGACCAGCGCGCCTGGCAGGATCTTGAGCGTCTCGGGATCTCGCCCGAGGCGCTCCGCCCTGCCCTTGACGTCGGCGTAGAAGCGCCGAGCACCTTCCAGCGTGGATATCCCCGCGAACACGACCTCGGCGGTCTCCGCCGCGAGCTGCCGGCCTGCTTCCGAGGCGCCCGCCTGCACGATCACCGGCCACCCCTGGACCGGACGCGCGATGTTCAGGGGGCCGCGCACCGAGTAGTGCTTGCCCTTGTGGTTCAGGACGTGCAGGCGCTCCGGGTCGAAGTAGATGCCGGCCTCGACGTCGCGCACGAAGGCATTGTCGGCAAAGCTGTCCCAGAGCCCCGTCACCACGTCGTAGAACTCGCGCGCGCGCCGGTAGCGCTCGTCGTGCTCCACGTGCTCGGTGAGGCCGAAATTCAGGGCTGCGTCCGGGTTCGCGGTGGTGACGATGTTCCAGCCGGCGCGCCCCCCGCTGATGTGATCGAGGGACGCGAAGCGCCGGGCGACGTGGAACGGCTGATCGAAGGTGGTCGACGCGGTCGCCACCAGGCCGATGCGGTCGGTGGCGCCGGCCAGCGCGGAGAGCAGCGTGAAAGGCTCGAAGGACGTCACCGTGTGACTGCGCATCAGCGCGCTCGGCGGCATGTTCAGCACGGCCAGGTGATCGGCCATGAAGAACGCGTCGAAACGAGCCTGCTCGAGGCGCTGCGCGAAGCGCTTCAGGTGCGAGAAATTGAAATTCGCGTCCGGATAGGCCCCTGGATAGCGCCAGGCGCCCGTGTGGATGCTGACGGGGCGCATGAACGCGCCGAGCCTCAGCGTGCGTGCGGCCACCTTCGGCTCCCACGCCGCGAGCGCGGCCACTCCGAGCGTCCCGTTGCCATGGGGGATGTCTACTATAACGGATGCGGAGGCGCGAGCGGAAAATATAACGGATGCCACGGAGAGGGGGCGGACAGCGGCAGGCGCGTGTCCCGGGGGCGAGCCGCCGGACGGGCGCTCCATGCCGCTCGTGGCAGGCATGCCGGCGACGCCGCGGGCGAGGCCGGCCTCGTCGACCTATCATGAGGCCGCCATGATCCGACCCGCTCGCCCCGGCGAGGCTGAGCTCCTCAGCGCGCTCGCCCTCCGTTCGAAGGCGCATTGGGGCTACACGCCCGAGTTCCTGGAGGCGTGCCGCGCGGAGATCTCGATCTCGCCGGCGTACGTCGCGCAGCACCCGACCTTCGTCCTCGTGCGCGGAGACGAGCCGCTCGGGTTCTACACGCTCGAGGCGGTGAGCTCCACCGAGGCGGAGCTGGGCCACCTCTTCGTCGAGCCGGCGGAGATCGGGCGCGGCCTCGGCCGCGCGCTCCTGGCGCACGCGCGCGAGGAGGCGCAGGGTCGCGGGTACCGCGCCCTCGTGATCCAGGGCGACCCGAACGCCGCGCGCTTCTACGAGGCCTGCGGCGCGCGGCGCGTGGGCGAGCGGCGCTCCGGCAGCATCCCCGGCCGGATGCTCCCGCTCTTCGAGATCGACCTGTCGCGTTGACGCGCCGCCGCGCGCGGCCGAGGGAACCGGTTCACGCCGGCGCGGCTGCGCCCTGCGCGGCCCGGCGCAGCGCCGCCCGCGCGAGCAATCGTGTGGAGTCGAGCGTCGGCAGCGGAGAGATCGCGTCGTTCATGATGAGCGGGATCTCGGTGCAGCCGAGCACGACCGCGTCGCATCCCTCGTCGCTCATCCGCCCGATGATCCGCTGAAAGCACGCGATCGCCTCCGGCCTGAAGACGCCGTACACGAGCTCCTCCATGATGACACGGCTCATCTCCTCGCGTTCGGCGGCGCTCGGGCGCACCCATTCGATCCCGCGCGCCGCGAGCTTCTCTGGATAGATCTCGCTCTCGACGAGCCAGCGGGTTCCGGTCAGGCCGACGCGCCGGAACCCGCGCCGGGCGGCCTCCGCCGAGACGACCTCGGCGATGTGCAGCCAGGGCAGCGGCGACAGCGGCTCGACGTGACGGAGCGCCTGGTGGATGGTGTTGTCGGGGCAGATCAGGAAGTCGGCGCCGATGCTCGCGAGCTTGTTCGCGGAGGAGAGCATCAGCTCGCCCACGCCCCGCCAGTCGCCGCGGTCGATGTTCTTCATGTACTCGGCGAGTGAGGTCGTGTGCATCGAGACCTCGGGGTGAGCGTGCGCGCCGAGGAGCTGCGCGCCCTCCACACAGATGGTCCGATAGCAGAGCGCCGCGCCTTCGGCGGAGCAACCGACGATGCCGATGTGGTAGGTCATGAGTCGGGGGCACCTCCAGTCGACGGTGGTCCGTCCGCTGGCGGGCAACTCGAACCGTAGCCCCTTGCCGCCCACCGCGACGACCATTTTCTTCGCCGCTCCGGAGTGATGTTCAGCTCCCTGGCCGAGCCGTCCACCGCCGGGCCCGTGTCGCGGCGACCGTCAGAACGTGCCTGAGACCGTGAAGCCCGCGGCGCCGCCGGGGCCCGATGGGGCGACGCGCAGGCCGGCCCTGCGCAGATCCCGCTGGTAGGCCTGCACCGGATGCTCGCGCTCCATGAGGGCGACCGACCACACCGCGTTGAGGAGGCCGGTCGTCGCGCTCCACATCCGCTGTGTCACCGGCAGCTCGCCGTCCCACGCGGGCACGGTGGCGGCGATCCCGCCGAGCGCGACCGGGAGGTAGATGGCCCAGCTCGGGATCGCAGGCGCGGTGCCCAGCAGATCCCGCTCGATGCTCGCGATCTGCGCGCCTGACAGCCGCGCGCGCCACGCGGGCGTCGCCACCAGCGCGTGGCCTTCGCGAAGCCGAGAGACCGGGGTGAGCTCGGACAGCGCCAGGTTCAGCCCGGAGAGCAGGCCCGCCACGTAAAACCCCGTCGTGAGCGCTATGGGCGTCATCCTCGCGAGCGTGTCGTTGCCGTCGAACGTGAAGCCGAGCCAGAGGCTCCCTTGCGAGAGCAGCCCGGCGGTCGCCAGGGTGCTCGGCCGGTAAGTCTCCGGCGCGGCGAGCGCGACGACGCCACCGGCGAGCATCGTCGTGGAGCCGGCGATCAAGCCGATCGACTGCGGCGCGTCCGTGAACCAGACCAGGCCCGACGCGAGGCCCACCGCGCCGATGCCGCCGAACAAGATGGGCAGCGCTCTCCCGGAGGAATGCATCTTGATCGTGTCGTTGAAATGCGTCGCCAGGAGCGCGGCGCGCTCGCGCCGCTGGGCGATGTCTTCCCGAGCCTCGCTCTCCTCCCGCGCCGGAGCGCTCGCCTCCTGCGCCGCGGCGCTCCCAGGCAGCGAGAGGCACGCCACCGCCGCTCCCAGCGTGAACGCCTGCCGCGCGCGGCGCATGAACCATGACGACCAGACCATACGAGACCCCTCTATTGAAATATCTCGTGTCGAACCGCACTCGACACGTTCGACGAGACGAGCACGTCAGTCCCTCTCCGGAGCGCTCTTCAAAGCACGTTCACGCCGGGGAGCGAGCGCCTCGTCGCCATGTCCGCGCGGCTCCATCACGGGCTCGTCGCCGCGTCGAGGAGCGCGCGCACGCCCGAGGCGTGCGGGCTCGTCGGGCGCGAGGCGAGGAAGCGCTGGCCCAGCTCGGCGGCGCGGGCGCGATCCCCGAGGCGGATCAGCGCTTCGATGCGGAGCACGGTGGCCTCCTCTCCCATCGCGCTCCGGGGGAACTTCCGGTCGTGGGCGTCGAGCTCGGAGAGGCACCCCGCCGCGTCGCCGGCGGCGAGGGTGTTACGCGCATGATCGATCATGGCGACCTGCGCGCCGAGCGTGTCGGCCGGCGCGACAGCCGCGGAATGCGCGCGGGGCGCGGCGCTCTTCGAGCGCGGAGGGCTCGCGACGGGGGAGGGGGCCGGGCGCGGCAGGGAGCTCGCCTGGAGCGGGAGCGGCGCGCGCGGCGCCGGTTCGTCGGGGATCGGCGCGGGCGTGACGGCCTCTGCGCTCGCGGGCGGCGGCTCGCCGGCGGCGGGCGGCGCGAGCGTGATCGCGGGCGCGCTCGACGGCACCGCCGCCGAGGGAGGCGCCGGAGGGCGGAGGAGGGCGAGGCCCGCGCCGATCAGGCCGGCGCCGATCGCCGTACCGAGGCCCCACTTCGCCAGCGAAAGCAGCTTGCCCCCAGCCGCCTTCGGCGCGGGCGCGGAGGGCGCAGCGCTCGTCTCCGGCGCGGGCGCGGCCGACGCGGGCGGCGCAGCGCTCGCCCCCGCGGCGAGCCCGGCGATGGCGAGCGCGCGCGCGCGCGCCGACGCCGGCGGCGACTCGTGCTTCCACGAGCGGAGCAGCGCGCGCTCGAACTCGGTCGACTCCTCTTCTCCGAGTTGTCCGAGCCGCTTCGGATCCGTCATCGCTTGCCTCCCCCGCGCTGCGCCCTCGCCTGGAGGCGCCTCGCGATCGCGCGAAACTCCTCGCGCGCGCGCCGGAGGCGGGACGCGACGGTGCCCTTCGCGAGCTCGAGCATCGCGGCGATCTCCTCCGTCGCGACGCCCTCGAGCTCGAAGAGGACGAAGACGACGCGCAGGTCCTCCTCCATGGCGTCGAGCACCTCGTCGAGCAGCGCGCGCGCCTGCTTCATCTCCATGAGCTGCTCCGGGTTCGGCGCGTCGTCGGCCGCGACCGCCATCGCGCCGTCGTCGCAGAGCTCGCGCCGGCGCGCCCCGGCGCGGCGCGCGTTGGCCGCGACCCCCAGCGCCGTCCCGAAGAGGAACGAGCGCTCGCGGCCGGGCGCGATCTCGCCGAGCTTCTGATACGCGACCAGGAAGACGTGCTGCGCGGCGTCGTCGGCCGACCCGGCGGGCACGCCGAGCCCGCGCAAAGAGCGCCAGATGAAGTCGAAGTGCGCGTCGACCAGCGCGCGGTAGCGCTCCGCAGAGGGCGACGGCGCGCCCGGCTCGGCGCGCTCCGCGCGCGCCGTCATGGCCGCGTCGCGCGCGACCTCCGCGCGCGCAGGGGGACCGGCTCGAGTCGCGCTGATCATGGCCTCCCGCCGCCATGTTCGCGGGCGAGCGCCGGGATCACGGAATCGTCATCCCGAGCCCGACCGCCGCGACGCCCTCGATCGGCGGAGGGGCGGCGGCCGCGGCGCCCTCGGCGAGGACGCTGGCGCGCAGCAGCGGCATCCGCACCCCGGCCTCGGCGTCGAGCGCGAACGGTCCCCCGAGCTGCACCCGCGCGCGCACCGGCAGGGCGATCGCGAGCCACCCGCGCGTCACGCTGCGCGCCGGGGCGACGCCTCGACGGCTCACCGCGAGGAGGCCGCCCTCGACGCGCGCGCAGGGGGCCAGGAGCACGCCGCCGAGCGCCGCGCCGAGCGGACATGCGTCGGCGGCGAGGGCCGCGAGGAGGAGCGACGCCGCGCCGCCCGCCGCGGGGGGGTCGGAGGAAGCCGCGAGGTCCGCGTCGAAGCGCAGCGGGCCGACGCCGCGGTCCACCGCGGCGATGGGCGGCTCGGCGAAGATGCGCGCGCCGAACGAGGGCGCGCCGATCATCTCGCCGAAGAGGAGCTGCGCGCCGAGCGTCAGGCGCGCCTCGGCGTCCGCCGCGGGCGCGGGCGGCGGCGTCGGCTCGCCTCCGACCGGCGGCGGCGGCGCGGGGGGCGCCGCCCGCCCGATCCCGACCTGCGGGGGCGTCGCGGGGGCGGCGCTCGCGGGCGCGGAGGCCATGGGGGCGACGGCCGTCGCGGGCGCGTCCGCGGCCTGGGCGTCGATGGCGAGCGCGGTCACCACCGCGAGCGCGGCGACGACGTCGTCACAGGTGTCGCCCGCGACATCGCGGTCGGACGCCGCCCCGTCCGCCGCCCGGACGCCGAGGCGCCCGGTGAAGCGGCGATCGAGCCGCTCGATGGCGACGACGTACGCGCTCGCCGCGTCCGCGGCCCCGAGGGGCCGCCGCAGGCGCGCGCCGACGCGCGCGCGAAACTCCGCCTCCGTCGGGCATCCGGCCTCCGCGCGATACTCGATGCGCAAGGGGGCAGGGGCCGGCTCCGCGCGCGCGACCGCGCCGCCGGCGAGCGCCGCCGAGACCAGGAAGAGCCGCGCCGCGGCGGAGCGCGATCTCACCTCGGTTGAAATCCCTTCTCCCGCTGCTGGACGCAGGTGCCGTCCTCGGTGGCGTTGTTCGTCGGATAGCATCGATAGGACGCCTGGTCTGGCGGCGGCCCTCCCTCCGTGGAGCCATCCAGGTAGCACGATTTTCCGAGCCAGCGCTGGTTCGAGCGCTCGGCTGTCCAGTTGCATGCCCTGCCCGCTTTCACGCATGTCGGCTTCCGGCGGTAACCTGGGTCCGCACGCACATGCACGCGCTGTCGTTCGGGAAGTCGGCGAAGCGGATCTCCCAGATCGGCACGACGAGCTCCTTTATGTTTTTTTTCGCTGAATGCGCGCCGGCGTCAGGGAAGGAGCACGCGCTCGTCCACGGCTCCGGGAGCCGCCCGCGCGACGGGCGCTCGATCGTGGATCAGCTCCTCCAGCCGCTTCTTCGTCGCCAGGAAGTGCCCCGACAGGAGCTGCTCCGGACCGCGCGGGCGCGCCACGGGCACGTCGATGATCTCGAGCACCCGGCCCGGGTTCGCCCCGAGGACGACGATGCGATCCGAGAGGTAGATCGCCTCGTCGAGGTCGTGCGTGATGAAGAGGATCGTGACGTCGACCCGCGCCCAGATGCGGAGCAGGTGCGCCTGCATGCTCGCCCGCGTCTGCGCGTCGAGCGCGCCGAACGGCTCGTCCATCAGCAGGATGCGCGGCTCGTTCGCGAGCGCGCGGGCGATCGCCGCGCGCTGCTTCATCCCGCCGGAGAGCTGGGAAGGGTAGTGGTCGGCGAAGCCCGATAGACCCACGACGTCGAGCCACTCGAGCGCGATCCGCCCGGCCTCGCCGCCCCCCACGCCCCGCATCTTGAGGCCGAACATCACGTTCTTCTTCACCGTGAGCCAGGGGAAGAGCGTGTAGCTCTGGAACACCATGCCCCGGTCGGCGC
This sequence comes from Sorangium sp. So ce134, assembly GCA_051525975.1. Taxonomy (GTDB): domain Bacteria; phylum Myxococcota_A; class Polyangia; order Polyangiales; family Polyangiaceae; genus Sorangium. Next base: position 11,771,391 of record CP150314.1, on the reverse strand, counting down.
CCGGCCCCTCGACCGGGCTCCCGTCGATCAGCACCTCTCCCGCGCTCGGGGCGTCGAGCCCGGCCACGGCGCGGATCAGCGTGGATTTCCCGCACCCGGACGGCCCGATCACGCTGATGAGCTCCCGCCGGCGCACGTCGAAGCTCACCCCGTCGAGCGCCGTGACCGGCCCGCGATCGCCCTCGAAGCGGCGGGAGAGCCGCTCGATGCGCATCACCACGGGGCGCGCCCGGAGCTCGGCGAGGCGCGCGGCGACCTCCGCCGTGTGGTGCTTGTAGCTGGGGAGCTCGATGCGGTCGTCCGCCGTCATCGGGGGTCTCCTTGCAGCCGCGGCGCGAGCGCGGGCGCGCCGGCGGCGCGGCGCTCGCGCGGGAGCAGCCGGCGCAGGCCGCGCGCCCAGCGCGCGAGCGCGGTGGTGCCGGTCTCCCAGGCGAACAGGTGGCGCCCGAGGAGGGCGAGGAGCTGATCGGTCGCGAGCCCGATGAGGCCGATCATCACGATGCCGGCGTACACGTTGGCGAAGTTCCGGTAACGCTGCTGCTGGTAGAGGAACGCGCTCAGCCCCGATTTCTCGCCGATCAGCTCGGCGACCACGAGGTAGGTCCAGGCGCAGCCGATGAGGATGCGCATGTCGCGGAACAGCGCCGGCAGCGCCGCCGGGAGCACGACGTGGGCGACCAGCTGGCGGGGGCGCGCGCCGAGCGTCTGCGCGGCCTGGAGCAACGCCGGATCGACCGAGCGCACCGTGTTCGCGACGACGAGGACCATCTGGAAGAAGACGCCGATGAAGATGATGGCGATCTTCGGCGCGTCCCCGAGCCCGAGCACGGCGACGGCGAGCGCGCCGAACACGGGCGCCGGCATGTAACGAATGAAGTCGACGAACGGCTCGACGAGCCTCGAGAAGAGCGCGAACGCCCCGCAGAGCACGCCGAGCGGCAGGCCGAGGAGCGCGGCGTAGAAGAACCCCCAGAAGACGACCTGGCAGCTCTGGAGCAGGCTCTCGTGCAGCCACCGGTCGCCCGTGCGCTGCGGGGGCGTGGTGAAGGCCGCGTAGAGCGCGCGGCCGACCTCGTGCGGCGCCGGCAGGAAGATGGGATTCGCGCGCTCCCCCCGGGCGAGCGGCCTCCCGGCCCGCGCGAGCTCGAGGTTGCGCTTCTCGAACACCTCGCGATCGACGAGCTGGCCCTCCGCGATGTAGGCATACGCGCCGGGCGCGGACTCGTCGCCCGGATCGGTCACGCGCACCAGCGGGTGCCAGACGAACGGCACGTAGCCGATGACGCACCACACGGCGAGCGGTAGGAGGAAGGCGAGCGCCGCGAGCTTCAGGCCCGCTCCCCGCGGGAGAGGCGCCTGCACCGCGAGCAGGCCCGAGGGCGCCCCGCGCCGCGGCCGCCTCGCGCGGTCGGCCGCCCGGGGGAGGGGATCTCCCCGGCTCACGGCGCCTGACCTGCCTTGAGGGCCTCCGCGGTGAGGCTTGGATCGATGGCGCCGTCGACCGCGAGCGGCGCCTTGTACACGTTGTTCTTGACGTTGAACTCGTCGACGGCCCGGCTCGATCCATGGATCGAGCCGAGGCCTTCGGCCTTCTCCAGGTGCTTCATGCCGCCCGCGAGATCGAGGAAGAACGTCCCCTTCATCAAGGGCCTGTACTGCTCCGGGGTGAGCCCGACGCGCGCGCTCATGATGCGCACGGCCTCGTCGCGGTTCTTTTCGTCCTTGATGAACCGGGCGATGCGGTCCCACACCCTCACGACCTTGCCCCACTCGGCGCGGCGCTCGGCGAGGCTCTGCGGGCTCACGGCCAGGACGTCGTAGATGATGCCCGGCACGTCCGCGCTGGTGAAGATCGCGGTCGAGCCGGGCACCTCGCGCAGCGCCTGTCCGCTGTTGGGCTGCCAGGCGACGATGGCCTCGACGCCGCCGGATTTCAGGGTCTGCGGGGTCTGGTCCGTCGGCACATTGACGATCTGGATGTCCTTCTCGGCGAGGCCCGCGGACCTGAGCGCGTTGAGGAGCAGGAGGTGGCCGACGAAGCCGACCTCGACGCCGACCTTCTTGCCCTTGAGCCCGGCGACCGCGGTGATCCCGGGCTTCGCGACCACCATGTCGTTGCCGTTGCTGTAATCGTTGACGAGGATGGCGACGCTCGGCGCGCCGCCGTTGGCGGTGACGAGCGCGTCGCCGTTCGTGACGCACACCGCGTCGACCTTGCCGGCGGAGTAGGCCTCCATCGAGGGCACGTATTCGAACCACGTGAAGTCGACCTCGACGCCGGCTTCCTTGAACCAGCCCTTCTGGAGGCCGATCTCCCAGGCGACCCACCCGGGCCAGTCGCTGTAAGCGATGCGCAGCGGGGCGCCGGCGGGCTTCTGCGCGGGGAGCGCGCCCGGGGGCGCCGCGGCCTGCGCGGCGTCGTCGTGCGCGCCGTCCGCCGACCCCTTTCCGCACGAGGCGCCGAGCAGCAGCAGCGTCATGAGCCCGACCAGCCGAACAAGCCACGTCATGGTGCGACCCTTCCTCCGGTTGCGTGGGGAGCAGAGCCGAGGGTGGCCGGGCGCCTGTTGCGCCAAGTTTTCGGAGCGGTTGCGCAAGCCAGGTCGCGCGCTTTTTCGGCGCGCGCCGGCCGCCGCCGGACGCGGCGCGCGGGCGGCGTCCGCGCAGGGAGCGCCCCGCGAGCGGGGCCGGGGGGCGGCGGCCCGCGAGGCGCTCCGCGCGATGGGCGTCAGGGCTGGTTGGAGCTGGAGCCCTGGCCGTCTCCCTCGTCGTCGCTAGCGAGATCCGGGCACTTTTGCACGATGAGGTCGCACTCGGGGATGGTCCTCTGCAGCTCGCTCACGGGGGTAGCGCACGTGAGCGCCCGGACCTTCGCGGTGTGCGCGAGCAGGCACGCCTGGTACTCGGCCACCGTGGCGGTGCAGCCCGCGCGCGCTTCGGCCGGCGGCAGGCAGCTCGCCGGCGGGTCCGCGGGCTCGTCCGCCCGCGGCTGCTGGGTCTCCGTCATGCATTTCTGCTTCACCGCGTCGCACGTCTGCCCGACCGTGGACCAGAGCATGCCGACGAACTCGCAGGTGTCCTCCTTGGAGAGCGCGAGGCTCGGCGCGAGCGACTGGCACGTGGAATCGACGTCCGCGGTCGTCAGGTCCTTGAGGTGCTTGCTGCTCACATCGGCGGGTATCGGAGCGGCCGCCACATCCTTGCCGCCCCAGAGGACGAGCGACAGGAAGGCCGAGAGTGCTCCGAATCGAATCAGTCGGTTCATTCGTTCTCTCCCTTGTACATGCGGCCGCCTCAGGCCGCGGTGGGGCTCGGGAGCAACCGACGTACCGGCGGCCTCGTTGTGCACGATGGGACCGCGCGCGCCCGGCGCGGCGGTACGGGCGACGCTGGGGAGTCATTCGTCTTCCGAGCTTCCCGCCTTCCCGCTCGAGAGCTCTGACGAGATCCCATGAGATCCACCCTCCCGGGCTGTCCTCCGTGCCGCGCTGGCCGCGCGGGCAGGATGGGCACAGGGCTCTTCGCTCCGTGGAGAGCCCCAGATCGCCGGGGACGGCGGTCTGGGGCTCGGTGGAGAGGCCGAGCCCCGGAGCGCCGGGAAGAGAACTTCTGGGTTCTCCTGGCGTCCTTGGCGTCTTCATTCTCTGGATCGCCGCGCCCGGCGCGGCCGACCGACGCGTCGCCCGCGTTCGTCCCTGGTTTCACGGGCGCGGTAGGCCCGGGGGACGCCGCTCGCGCGGGCCGTCAGACGAGCTCGCGCTCGCCGCCCGGGTACACGAAGGAGTCGCGGGGCGAGTACCACGAGGCGCTCTTCACCACCTGGATCGGGCTCCCGGGCCGCAGCGCATACACCGGGTGATCCTTCGCGAGGAACTCGACGGACAGGAGCTCGTACGGGTCGGCCATGTCCGCGATGTACGGGTAGTTGCCGGCGAACAGCCGATCCCCGATCTTCGTCACGTAGGTGAGGTGGCCGCGCGCCACCACGCCGATCTTGTTGCCGACGTGCGCGCGCGTCCGGATGATGGGCACGCCGTCCACCGAGGTCGTCGCCACGAGCTCCTTGCCGCGCAGCTCGAGCGTCGTCGACCCGGGCGACGCCGGGACGCCGCGCTCGCTCACGTACCTCCGCACCGCGTCGGAAGAGTTGAAGTAGTGCGTGAAGAAGCGGGCCGGGCTCGCGCCGTCCGGCGTCGTGTGGCCCGCGAGATCCAGCCCGAGGTAGGTGAGCGAATAGGCCCCGAAGCCGGACGTCTGCTCCGGCTTGTCGACCACGTACTGGTTCATGTAAATGGCCCTGTTCTCGGCCGGGCTGAGCCCGTTCGGCAAGAGCGCCGCGGCGGCGGCCGGATCGGCGGGTATCCAGCTCGAGTAGAGCATCCGGCTGTCGATGACCATCTGCGGCGCGGCGAGCTTCGACTCCGACATGGTGCTGTCTTTCTCCCCCCCGGGAAGGACGAGCACTATCACAACTCGCCGCGCCGCGATCCGTGGCTGTCCGGGAGAGGACAACGCGATTGCCCGGCCGGGGAGGTGAGAGGCTGTCGAAGGAGGGAGTCGCGCCGGCCACACCATGCGATCAGCCATGCTGCGCGGCGGGCGCGATCGAGCGAGCCCCGGGCGCGATCGCCCTCCGCCCGGGCCGCTCCGGCGCCCGGGGTGGCAAGACGGCGGCGGTGCGCCTACCCGAGCGCCGAGGGGCAGACATGACACCACCCCGGGCGCGCGCTCGCTGCCTCGCGTTTCAGGGGGGTCGAGAAGGGCGCTGGCCCGCGGCGCCGGCCGGCGGGAGCGCGCGCGGTCGACCCGCGCGCGTCACCGCATCTCAGCGACTCTGCCCCGGCCAATCTTCGCCGCCGCCGCCGCGCCCCGCGCGCCGCGCAGCGCGGCCCCGGCGGCCGAGCCCGCCCCGCCCGCGCCGGGGCCCCGATCGCCGAGCCCATTTGGGAAACGCTCCTGTTACCTTGGGCGACGCTCCGCAGCGCACTGCGGGCGCAGGTTCGACGGCAGCGCCGGCACGCCGGCCTCTTGCCCCATCGCCAGCCGAGGTCCGGATTCAACATGCAGCAGGACACGAAGAGCGCGCGCGTCTCGTTCCGTATCGACACCCTCGAGGCCGCGCTCGAGCAGGGGATCGACAACGAAGCGGCCGCGCTCGACGTGCTCGTGGCCGCCGCGGCGAAGGGGAGCCCGCACCCCGAGCTGTGGGCGAAGCTCCACGAGTCCGCTGCGCGCCACGACCGGTTCTCCGAGCTCGCCTTCGCGTACGAGCGCTTCGCCAGCGAGCGGCGGTTCGGGATGCTCCCGCAGGCCGCCCAGGCCGAGGTCCTCGTCCACGCCGCCGAGTTCCTCGCCGACTACTTCGGCGACCCGGGCGGCGCTCGGCCCTACCTCGAGCGCGCGCTCTCCGTCCTGCCCTCGCACCAGGAGGCCTTCCTCCGCCTCGAGCGCATCCTCGTGGAGGCGAACGAGCCGCCGAAGCTCGCGGACCTCTACGCCCTCGCCGCGGGCTACCGCGCAGGCCGCGCCGAGCAGCTCGCGCTGCTCCGCCGCGCCTTCGCGCTCGTCGAGGCCAGCGGGAAAGAGGAGGAGCGCGCGGTCAAGCTGCTCCAGCAGATCCTCCGCATCGACCCCGCCGACGCGCCCTCGCGCTGGGCGCTCGAGGAGCGCTACGCGCGCGCCGGGCGGCTCCAGGAGATCGCGAGGATGCTCGAGGGGGCGCTCACCGTGGAGCCGCCGCCGCTCGACGCGCTCGAGATCCGCTCGCGGCTCATCGACCTCTACAGCGGCCCGCTCAAGGAGATCGAGCGGGCGCTGCCGCACGTCGAGGAGGCGCTCGCGCAGAACCCGGGCCACGAGGCGGCCTTCCGCGCCGCGGAGGCGCTGCTCGGGCGCAAGACCGTCCTCGTGCGCGCCGCCGCGGCGCTCGAGTCGGCCCACGCGCGCCGCGGGAGGTCGCAGGAGGCGGCGCGGATGATGGCCCTCCAGATCGAGAACCTCCGCGGGCCGCGCCGCGTCGAGGTGCAGAAGCGGCTCGTCGAGCTGCAGTTCCAGAAGCTCGGCGACCTCGCGTCGGCGTTCTCGCTGTCGGAGCAGATCCTCGCGGTCGACCCGTCCGACGACGCCGTGCGCGAGCGCTTCCTCCAGCTCGCGTCGGTGCTCGACCGCCGGGCGGACGCGGCGCGCGTGCTCGTGCGCGCGGCGTCCGCCGCCAAGGACAAGCCGCTCCGGGCGCACATCGCGGCCGAGCTCGGCGAGCTGTACGAGGGCCTCGGGGACGGCCGGAAGGCGCGCGCGGCGTTCCAGCAGGCGCTCGACGGAGAGCCGGACGCCGCGGCGGCGCGGCGGGCGGCCCGCGGCTTCGCGAAGCTCTGCGAGCGCGAGCGCGACGCGCGCGGGCTCGCCGGCGCGCTCGAGCGGCTCGCCGAGGCCGAGACGGAGGCCGAGGCGCGCGAGGCGGCGGCGGAGCGGCTCGCGCGCCTCTACGAGGAGGAGCTCAACGACCCCGCGGGCGCGATCGCGGCCTACCGCAGGCTCGCGGAGCCGGGCTCCGCGCGCGAGGCGCGCGCCCTCGCCGCGCTCGAGCGGCTGTACGAGGCCACGGCCGCGCACGAGGGGCTCGCGTGGGTCCTCGAGCGGCGGGCGGAGGCGGAGCGCGATCGCCGCGCGGCGCGGGACCTCGCCTTCCGCGCGGCCGAGCTGCGCACCAAGCTCGCCGACCTGCCGGCCGCCATCGCCGCCTGGCGCCGCTACCTCGCGGCGTTCGGGCCGTCGCGCGAGGCGCACGCGCGGCTCGTCCCGCTGCTCGAGCAGGAGCGGCGCTGGGCCGAGCTCGAGGCGCTCCTCGAGGCCGAGGCCGAGCTCGCGGCCGGGCAGGAGCGCGCCTCGGTCCTCGCCCGGATCGGCGCGATCCGCATGGCGCGGCTCGACGATCCGGCCGGCGCGATCGCCGCGTACCGCGAGGCGCTCGCGCTCGATCCGACGGATCGGCCGAGCCGGCTCGCGGTCGAGAAGATGCTGGGCCCGCCCCCGGCGAGCGGCGCCGGCGGCGCGGAGCCCGCCCCGTCGCGGCAGAGCGCCCACCTCCTCTTGACCGACGATCAGCGGCTCGCGGCCTGCGCGGTGCTGGAGCCGATCGCGCGCGCGGAGGGGGCGGCGCAGCTGCTCGTGCGCGTGCTCGAGACGAGGGCGGAGATCGCGCCCGTCGCGTGGGCCCCGGGCGCGGCCGCGCCTGCGCCGGCCGACGTCTCGGGGCGGCTCGCGGCGCTCAAGGAGGCGGCCGCCGTCGCCGAGCGCGAGCTCAGGGACCCGAAGAAGGCGCTCGATCTGGCGGCGCGCGGGCTGTCGATCGCGACCGCGTCCGCGCCCGAGCAGCTCGCCCGGTGGGTCGCCGAGGTCGAGCGGCTGACCGAGCACGGCAGCGAGTCCGCGCGGCGCGCGCCGACGCTCGCCGGGGCGCTCGGGGACCGCGCGGTGGACAGCGCGCCGCTGTCGCACCTCGCGCGGCGGGCCGGCGAGGCGCTGCTCGGGAGCGGCGACGTGACGCAGGCGCTCGCGCTCTACCGGCGGGCGCTCGCCTTCGAGCCGTCGTCGCGCGAGCTCATCGCGCGGGTGGACGCGCTGCTGCGCGAGCAGGGCAGCCCCGAGGAGCGGCTCGCCCTCTACCGCGAGGCGCTCGCGCAGCCGTGCCCGCCCGCGCGGCGGCGCGAGCTCCTGCACGCGATCGGCACGATCCAGCGCCGCGACGTCGGCGACCTCGCCGGTGCGGCCGCGACCTACCGCGCGGCGATCGAGGACGACCCGGGCGACGACGCGGCGTACGAGGCGCTCCTGGAGACGTACGCGGCGGGCGGCGCGTGGGACGCGCTCTACGACGCGCTGGCCGAGCGGCTCCCGGGCGCCCCGCCCGACGAGCGCGTCGCGCGCGAGCTGCGCATGGCGGAGGCGGCGGCGAAGGGCGGGAAGGTGCCGAGCGCGGTCGCGCACTACCGCGCGATCCTGTCGGGCGGCGCGGCGCTCTCCGACGCGGCGCTCTCCGCGATGGAGGCGCTCGCGCTGTCCGCCGGCGACGCGGCGCTGCTCCGCGAGGTGCTCGAGCGGCGGGTCGCCGCCTCGGGCGATCCGCAGGACGAGGCGCTCTGGCTGGAGCGGCTCGGCGAGCTCTCGGCGTTCGGGATCGGCGGCGCGGGCGGGGCGGGCGACGCCCCGGGCGATCTCGACGCCGCGGTGGCGGCCTGGCTGCGCGCCGCCGCGCTCGCCGAGGGGCCGCTCGCGGATCCGGAGCGGGCGCAGAAGCTGTACGAGCGCGTGCTCTCCGTCTCGCCGAAGCACCGCGACGCCGCCGGCCGCCTCTCGGCGCTCTACCGCGGGCAGGGGGCCTGGGATCGGCTCGCCGCCGTCTGCGAGGTCCTGCTCGACACCGCGGAGGGCGACGACGAGGCGCTCGCCGCGCTCGCGGCCCTCGAGGACGCGGCGATCCGGGCGCGCGCCACGTCGCGCTTCGTCGACGCCGCGCTCGAGCTCCGCGATCGCATGCGGGGCGAGGGGGAGGCGAGCGCGCCCGCCGGCAAGCCGGCGGCGGCGCGGCTCCGCGCGATCGACGCCGCGCTCGCGCGGGTGCTCGCCGCCGATCCCGACCGGCAGGACGCCGCCGCGTCCGTCTACCGGCGCCTGCTCTCGCCGCCCGACGGCGGCGACGCCGCGCAGGGCGCGCTCGACCCCGCCGCGCTGGAGGCGTTCCGCGCGTTCCTCGCGCAGAGCCCGGACACGCTCGCGCGCCGCGTCGACCGGCGCTGGCTCTTCACGCTCCTCATGGAGCGCGCGCGCGAGGGCGAGCGCCTCAGGGCGCTCTCGGCGTGGGCCGCGTGGGAGGAGGAGATCGGCGAGCGCGCGGCGGCCGCGGCGCTCTACGCCCGGCTCATCGAGGCGGATCCCGAGAACGACGACGCGCTCGCGGCGCGGGGGCGCCTCCTCGCCGAGCTCGGCGACGACGAGGGCGCGGCGGAGGTGCTCGCGATGCGCCGCGATCGCAGCGAGGGCAGCGCGCGCGTGGCGCTCGACGTCGAGCTCGCGACGCTCTTGCTCGATCGGCTGGATCGGCCGGCGGAGGCGCTCGACGCGGTCGCGCCCGCGATCGAGGCCGGCACGATCGAGCCCGCCGTGCTCGAGATCGCGGAGCGCGCGCTCGGGCGCCCCGAGACGCAGGCGCGCGCCGCGCTGCTGCTCGAGCGGGCGTGCGACGCGCTCGACGACCCCGAGGCGCGCGTCGCGCTGCTCGAGACGCTCCTCGCGAGCTCGCCCGCGCCGCGCCCGCCGTCGGAGGCGAGCGCCGCCCCGCGCGGCGCGCTCGACGGGGGCAGCCTCGCGTCCGCGCAGCGCGCCGCCGTCCGCCGCGGCTGGCTCGAGCGCCTGCTCGATCTCCACGACGGCGACGCCGCGCGGGGCCTCGAGGTCGCCCTGCGCGCGGTCTCCGAGCTGCCGGGCGAGCTCGCCCTCTGGGATCGGCTCGAGGAGCTCGGCCGCCGGGCGAAGCAGCCCGAGCGCGTCGCGGCCGCGCACGCCGCGGCGCTCGACGGCGCGGGCGCGGCGCTCCCGCCCGACGTCGTCGAGGAGATCGGCCGCCGCGCCGTCGAGCACCACGAGGAGTGGTTCGACGCGCCGGAGGCCGCGCTCGCGCTGCTCCGCCGGCTCGTGGAGCTCGTGCCGGGCTCGCTCTGGGGCTTCGAGCGGCTGAAGCTCGCCTACAACGCGGCCGAGCGCTGGGAGGACCTCTTCGCGCTCTACGACGCGATGCTCGAGCGCACCTCGGCGCCCGACGAGCGCATCTTCCTCCTGGAGGACGCCGCGGCCGTCGCGCGCGATCTCGCCGGCGACGGCGAGCGCACGATGCGCTACCTCGAGCAGCTCCTGCCGCTCCAGGACGACGCGCGCACCCGCGCCGCGCTCGAGCGGCTCTACGAGCGGCACGGCAGGCACCGGCCGCTCATCGATCTCCTGACGGCCGAGCTGCCGACGCTCTCGGGCGAGGCCGCGGAGCGGCTCCGCGAGCGCATCGCGCTGCTCTGGATCGAGGGGGTCGGCGACGCCCCGTCGGCGCTCCCGGTGGTCGAGCAGCTCCTCGACGCGTGGCTCTCGTCCCGCGCGCCCGCGCCCCGCGCCGCCTTCGCGCTGCTCGAGCGGATCCTCGGGGCGATCCCGCCCGAGCAGGCGCCCGCCGGCGATGCGGGCGCGCTGGCCGCGCGCGCGGCGCGGCAGCGGTCGGCCGTCCTGCTCGCGAAGCACTACCGCGAGGAGGGGCGGCCGGAGGACCTCGTGCGCGTGCTGGAGATCCAGCTCGAGGGCGCCGACGTCGACGACCGCCCGGCGCTGCTGCGCGAGATCGTGCGGCTCCGCCGCGACGCCCTCGGCGACGAGCCCGCCGCGTTCGCGCGGCTCGCCGAGCTCGTCGAGCTCAGGCCGTCGGACGCCGGCGATCGCGCCGAGCTCGCCGAGCTCGCCGAGCGCCTCGGCCGGCACGAGCGCCTGGCCGAGGTCCTCGCCGCGGCCGAGCCGCGCGCCGGCGACCCGCAGCAGGCGCTCGCGCTCGTCCGCGACGCCGCGCTCCTCCGCCGCGACCGGCTCCGCGACGCGGATGGCGCGATCGCGCTCTTCCGCCGGCTCTTCTCGCTGGCCGAGCGCCACGGCGACGCCGCGGCCGCGCGCGACGCCGCCCGCGCGCTCGACCGGCTCTTCGCCGAGGGCGACCGCGTCGCCGAGCGGTGCGACGTGCTCGACACGCTCGCCGCGCTCGAGACCGACCCGGCGGCGCGGCGCGAGGCCCTGGGCGAGCTCGCGCGGCTCGCCGCGTCGCGGCTCCGCGACGAGGCGCGGGCGATCGCCGCGTACTCGGCGCGCCTCGCCGACGACCGGCAGGACCTCGAGGCGCTCGACGGGCTCGCGGCCATCCTCGAGGAGGGCGGGCGCTACCGGGAGCTCACGGCCGTGCTGGAGCGCCGCGCGGCCGTGCGCGGCGGCGCCGGCGGCCGGCGCGATCTCGGGCGGGTCGCGCGGCTCTTCGAGCGCGAGCTCGGCGACGCCGAGCAGGCCATCGCGGCCTGGCGCCGCATCCGCGAGGAGCTCGCGCCCGATCCCGAGAGCGGGGACGCGCTGGCCGCGCTCTACACGCGCGCCGAGCGCTGGGGCGACCTCGTCGCGCTGCTCGAGGTCGAGGCGTCCGCGGCCGGCGCGCTCCCCGGCGGGGCCGGCGCGGCGCGCAGCGCGGAGCTCTTCCGGCGCCTCGGCGACGCGCACCGCGATCGCACGCTCGCGTGGGAGCGCGCCGTCGACGGCTACCGCCGCGCGCACGAGGCCGAGCGGGCCGCGCGCGCCGGGGGCGGTGAGCGCGGCGAGGGCGGCGAGGGGGCCGCGGGCGCGTCGTCCACGGCCCGCGCGGGGCTCGAGGAGCTGCTCCGCCGCATCGATCCGGCGTCGGCCGAGCATCGCCGCGCGCTGGTCGCCGCGGTGGGCGCGCTGCTCGAGATCTGCGCCGCCGCGGACGACTGGCGCGCCGAGGTCGCGCTGCTCGAGCCGCGCCTCGCCGCGGCCGAGACGGACGCCGAGCGGGTCGCCATCCTGAAGGCGTCCGCGGCGCTGCTCGAGGAGCGCGGCGGCGACCGAGAGGGCGCCTTCGAGCTCGCCTTCCGCGCGTTCCTCCTGTCCCCCGGCGACGGGCCGCCCGAGGGGCTCCTGCGGCTCACCGATCTCGCGGGCCGCTGGCACACGATCGCCGACGCGCTCCCCGAGCTCGAGCGCCGCGGCGACGTGCCCGCCGCCGCGCTCCGCGACCTCACCTTCCGCGTCGGCCGCTGGCACCGCGACGCGCGCGCCGACGCGGACGCGGCCGAGCGCGCGTTCGAGCGGGCGCTCCTCCACGACCCCACGAACAGCGCCATCCTGCTCGATCTCGCGGAGCTCCTGCGGCACCGGCGCGGGCCCTCGCTCGTCCCGACCCTGCTCCGGCTCGCCGCGGCGACCGGGCACGACCTCCCCCTCTACCGCGAGGCCGTCGAGACCGCGCGCGACGCGGGCGACGCGGCCCGGGCCCGCGAGATCGCCGCGGAGCTGCTCGAGATCGCCGTGCGGCGCCTCGGTGACGAGGAGGGGCAGCCCCCGGTCCCCGGCGCGTGGCCCCCGTCGCGCGCCGCCCTGTGGGCGATCGACGCGCTCGTCGCCATGCTCGCGGACGCGGGCGACCGGCCGCAGATCGTCGCGCTCTGCCGGCGCGGCGCCGCGCTCCCGCTCGCGTCGAGCGAGCAGCGCCGGCTCCTGCGCGTCGCGGCCGAGGCGGCCGAGCCCGGGGAGGCCATCGCGCTCTACGGCGGGCTCTTCGACGACGATCCGGCGGACGAGCCGGTCGGCGAGAGCCTCGCGGCGCTCCTGCGGAGGGCCTCGCGGCGCGAGGAGCTCGTGCGCCTGCGCGAGCGGCAGATCGAGGTCTCGGGGGACGTCGAGCGCCGCGTCGCGCTCCGGTACGACGCCGCGGAGCTCCTCTCGGAGGCCGCGCGCGCCGCCGAGGCGATCGCGCTGCTCCGCAAGAACCTCGCCGAGAGCCCGGGGCACGCCGCGTCGATCGACAAGCTCGCCGCGCTCCTCGAGGCGGGCGGGCTGCACCGCGAGCTCATGCTGCTCCGCGAGGAGCAGGCGGCCGCGCGCGAGGCGGCCGCCGGGCCCGCGGCCGCCGAGCTCTGGCTCCAGGCGGCGTCCCTCGCCGAGCACGAGCTCAACGAGCCCGAGCGCGCGATCGCGAGCTACGGCCGCGCCGCGGAGATCGGCTCCGTCGAGGCGCTCGACGCCCTCGCCCGGCTGCTCGCGCGCCGCGGCGAGCACGCGGCGGCCGCCGAGGCGCTCGAGCGGCTCTGCGCGGGCGCGCCGCCCGAGGAGCTGCACCAGGCCGCGCTCCGCCTCGCGGACGCCTACCTCGCCGCCGGCGAGCCCGACCGCGCCCGCGCCGCCCTCGAGCGGGCGGTGCCCCGCGCCGCGCAGCCCGCGCCGCTCCGCGAGCGGCTCGCGTACCTCTACCGCGCGTCGGGCGCGTGGGGCGCGCTGGCCGAGCTCATCGCCGGCGACGCCGCGCGCGCCGACGAGGCGCAGGCCCGGCTCTCGCTCCTCCGCGAGGCCGCGGATCTCTACCTCACGCGCGGCGGCGCGCCCGCCGCCGCGATCCCGCTGTTCGACGACGCCATCGTCCTCGCCCCCGACGACCTCTCGCTGCGCCTCGCGCGGAGCCGCGCCCTCTCCGCCGCGGGCAGGACCGACGACGCCACCGCGGCCCTGCGCGCGATCGTCGCCGACTTCGGCAGCCGCCGCCCCAAGGAGCGCGCGTTCGTCCACTACGAGCTCGCCCGCGTCGCCCTCGCCACGGGCGACCGCGCCCGCGCGATGGCGGAGTTCGACCTCGCGCTGCGCGTCGATCCCGCGCACCCCGACGCGCTCCACGGCCTCGCCGGCCTCGCCCTCGAGGACGGCCAGCTCGAGCGCGCGCACCGCGCCTACCGCGCGCTGCTGCTCGTCGCGCGCCGGCCCCGCGACGAGGGCGAGGGGTTCGCCGGCCCGCGGCGGAGCACGATGCCGCCGACGCGCTCCAGCGTCGCCCTCCCGACGGCCACGTCGTTCAGCCGGGCCGAGGTCCTCCTCGCGCTCGGCGAGATCGCGCGGCGGCAGGGCGCGCCCGATCGCGAGGTCGAGTACGTCGAGTCCGCCTTCGAGGCGGCGCGCGAGAGCGACGCCGAGCACGAGAAGCTCCTCGCCGCGCTGCGCGCCCGCGGCCGCCACGACCTGCTCGCCCGCGCGCTCGAGGCGCGGCTCGCCGGCCCCGCCCTCGAGCCCGCCGAGGACGCCGCCGCGGCGCTCGGCGAGCTCGCGTCGCTCTACGAGGGGCCGCTCGATCGCCCGGAGCCCGCGCTCGCGGCCCGCCTGCGCGCCCTCGATCTCACGCCGGGCGCCGGCGCCGCCCACGACGCCGCCCTCGAGCTCGCGCGCCGCCTCGACCAGACGCGCCGGTACCTCGATCTCGTCGAGCGGCTCTGCGCGCGGGCGGCCGGCGAGCCGTACGAGATCGCGCTCCTGCTCCGCTTCGGCCGCGCGCTCGAGCTCGCGCCGGACGGCCTGGAGCGCGCCGCGGCCGTCTACCGCCGCGCCGAGGCGAAGATCGCGGCGGGCGGGCCCTCCGCCGGCCGCGAGGCGGGCGTCGACGTCGAGCGGCTGTGGCGCTCCCTGGAGGCCATCTACGAGCGCCTCGGCGACCGCCCGGCGCAGGCCGACGTCCTCCGCAAGCGCATCGCCCACGCCGACGCCGCGCGCGAAGGCGCCGCGCAGGCCGCCCCCGCGGGCCGCCCGGACCGCGCCGAGCCGCGGTACCGCCTGGCCACGCTGCTCGCGTCGGACCCGGCCGAGGTCGAGCAGGCGATCTCCCTCCTCGAGGAGGCGCTCGAGCTCTCCGCCGATCCGGACCGGGCCGAGGCGATCCTGCGGGACGCGCTCCGCGCCGATCCGCGGAACCCGCGCGCGATCCGCCTCTTCGAGCGCCTCGCCCGGGAGAGCGGGCGCCCGCGCGCCCTCGTCGACGCGCTGCTCCTCCTCGCCGAGATCGAGGGCCCGGGCGTCCTCGAAGAGGCCGTCCGCACCGCGCGCGCGCTCGGCGACCGCGAGCAGGCCGAGTCGATCCTGCAGCGCATCGTCGTCGCGGGCGCGGCGCCCTCGTCCGATCCGCCCGGCGCCGCGTGGGCGCTCGTCGCGCTGGCCGAGCTCCGCGAGGAGGCCGGCGATCTCGCGGCCGCCGCGTGGCTGTGCGAGCGCGCCGCGCGCGCCTCGGCGCCCGAGGAGGAGCGCGCGCTGCTCCTGCACGCCGCGGAGCTCGCCGCGGGCCCGCTCGACGACCTCTCCCGCGCCGCGCGCCTCTACGAGGAGCTCCGCGCCCGCGAGCCCGCCGAGCGCGAGATCTGGATGCCCCTCGCCGGCGTCTACCGCCGGAGCGGCGACGCCGCGCGCCTCTCGGCGCTGCTCGAGGAGACCGTCCCCCTCGTCGACGACCTCTCCGAGCGCTGCGCGCTGCGCCTGGAGCGCGCGCGCCTCCTCGCGCGGGAGGCGCCGGCCCAGGCCGCGCTCCTGCTCCGCGACATCCTCGACGAGGACCCGACCCAGGTGGAGGCCGCCATCCTCCTCGCGACGATGCTCGAGGAGGCCGGCCGCACCGAGGAGCTCGGCGAGCTCTTCGCGCTGCAGCTCGACGCCGCGAAGGATCGCGCGGACGTCGCCTCGATCGCGTCGATCTCGATGCGCCTCGGCGCCCTCCTCGAGCAGCGCGGCGACGATCGCGGCGCGCGCGACGTCTACCTCGGGGCCGTCGACTGGGACGCCACGAACCGCGACGTCCTGCGCGCGCTCGTGCGCCTCGGCCGGAAGCGCGACCACGCGGACGACCTCGTCGACGCCCTCGAGAAGCTCCTGCGCATCGAGCAGGGCGACGAGGCGGCGCAGATCGCGCTGGAGCTCTCCCAGCTGCACGGCGCGCGCGGCGACGACGCCGCCGCCGAGGCCGCCCTCAAGGCCGGCTACGCCGTCTGCCCCGGGAGCGACCGGCTCCGCGAGGAGCTCGCGTCGCGCTACGCGGCCCGCGAGGCCTGGCACGCGCTCGCCGAGCTCCACGTGCTCACCGCGCACGTCGCCGACGCCGACGAGGCGCGCGTCGCGTCGCTCTGCCGCGCCGCCGAGATCCTCCGCGACCGCGCGGGCGACGCCGCCGCGGCGGCCGAGCTCCTCGAGCGCGCCCTCCGCGTCGCGCCCGGCGATCGCGACGTCCTGCTCGCGCTCATCGACGCGTGCGGCGCGGTCTCCGACCACGCCCGCGCGGCCCGCGCGCTCACGGCGACGCTCGAGGCGAGCCCGGACGACCCGTGGCTCTACCGCGCGCGGGCCGAGGTCCACGGCGCGCTCGGGCAGGGCGACCGCGCGCTCGCCGATCTCGAGCGCGCCTACGCCCTCGGCGGCGCCGAGTACGCGCGCGAGCTCGTCGCCGAGCTCGAGCGGGCGCTCGCGCGCGTGGTTGCGCGGCCCTCCGAGCCCGAGGCCGCGCCGTCCGAGCCCGCGCCGGAGGCGGCGGGCGCCTCGTCGCCCCGCGCGCTCCGGCTGCGCCTCGCCGAGATCCTCGCGCGCTCGGGCGATCTCGAGCGCGCGCGCGCCCACCTCGGCGATCTGCTCCACGCCGACTCCAAGGATCGCGCGGCGCTCAAGGCGCTCGCCGGCCTCGAGGAGTCCGCCGAGCGCTGGGACGCCGCGAGCGCCGTCTACCGGAGGCTCATCGCGCTCGAGGAGGGCGACGCCCTCGTCGCCACCGCGCTCCGCCTGGCCGGCGCCTGCGCGCGCGCCGGCCACCTCAGCGACGCCCGCGGCGGCCTCGAGCGCGCGCGCCGCGCCGCGCCCGGCAACGCCGAGATCCGCGATCGCCTGCGCGCGCTCTACGCCGAGATCGGCGCGAGCCGCGAGCTCGCCGCGATCACGCTGGAGGACGCCGCGGCCACCTCCGACGTCGCTGGCCGCTTCGCGCTCCTCGTCAAGGCCGGCCGCCTGCTCCTCGAGGTCGGCGACGCGGCGCAGGCGGCCCCGGTGCTCCGGGAGGCGCGCTCGCTCCGCCCCGAAGATCACGAGGTCGCCCTCCTGCTCGTCGACGCCCTGACGGTCGCGGGCAGCCCGAAGGAGGCGCGCGCGGTCACCTCGGAGCTCATCGTCGCCAGCAAGGGGCGCCGCTCGCGGCTCCTCGGCGCCGTCTACCACCGCCTCGCGCGGATCGAGGACGCCGAGGGGAATCCGCGCGAGTCGCTCACGGCGCTCTCGAGGGCGCTCGAGAACGACCCTCAGAACGGCGAGCTCGCCATGGCGCTCGGCGAGAGCGCGCTCGGGCTGGGGGAGCAGGACATCGCCGCGCGCGCCTACCGCGCGGTCACCCTGATGAAGATTGCCCCCGAGCCCGGCGAGGGCGGCACCACGCTCGCCGCGCGCGCGCTCGCCTATTACCACCTCGGGGCGATGGCGCTCGCCGCCGGCGATCGCCGCAAAGCGCGCCTGATGCTCGACAAGTCCGTCTCGGAGGACGGGTCGCTCGAGGCGGCCCGGGCGCTCCTCGACGAGCTGCGCGCCGGCTAAACCCCGCTCCCCGCGCCTCTCCTCAGGTATGCCCAGGTCGCGGCGGCCGCCCTCGCGGCCGCCCGAGGCGGCGCGCCGGGGGCGCGGGTCCGCCCGATTCCAGCGGCATTTTGCGGCGTTCGGGCCTCTCGCGGGCGCCGCTCCGCCCCGCTCCGCCGGCCCTCCGCGCGGCGCGTTCCCCCTCTGGCGCGCCGCTCCGGCGCGGCCTTTCAGGGGTCCGCGCGATGCCCGTTCTCAGAAATCGCGATTTCTCCCCGCATTTTTGTCTTTTTTTGTCCTGTGTCGTGTGTAAGGTTCACTAAGGCTGTGCGCGGCGAGGTGTCGCGCGCGAGCTCATGTCCGAGGAGAGTGCCATGGCAACTAAGAAGACGGCCGGGGGCGGCGCGAAGAAGACGTTGAGCAAGAGCGGCCTGATCCAGGCCATCACCGAAGCTGCCGGTGATGAGCTGAGCCGCAAGCAGGTGAAGAACGTTCTCGAGTCCCTCATCACGATCGGTCATCGCGAGCTGAAGAAGTCGGGCGTGTTCACGCTGCCCGGCTTTGCGAAGTTCCGGGTGGTCAAGCGCCCTGCGACCAAGGCGCGCCAGGGGATCAACCCGTTTACCAAGCAGCCGATGACCTTCGCCGCGAAGCCGGCGAGCAAGTCGGTCCGCGCTCGGCCGATCAAGGCCATCAAGGACGCGCTCCTCTAGCATCCGGATCTCCCAGCGGAGCGCAGGGCGGCCACGGCGACGTGGCCGTTCTTGCTCCATGGCCCCGCGCCGGCTCGGGGCGCCCTGACGGCCCTGGCGGGTCCGTGGCGGGGTCGGGGCCCCGCGCGCCGGCGGGACACCGGCTCCGGGCGCCGGACAGCGCGGGGCGGCCCGCGCCGCCGGCGCCGTCACGTCGCTGCCTGGGTCATTTCTTGCGGCTGTAAGCCTGCGCCGCCACCGGACCCGAGCCGGTGCGCGCCTTGACGACCAGCTTCACCGTCGCCGGGATGGGGAACGGCCATTGGTAGCAGCTCTGCTTGGCGCCGATGGCGGCAGTCGGGCCGGTGTCCGAGTCGACGGCGAGCACCGGTTTCAGGTTGAACGCGGCGAGCCCCGGCTGTCCTCCGGCGTTCAGGTCGAGCTCCAGCTGGAGATCGACCTCGGTGACGGTGGGGAGCGCTTGCGCCAGGAACGTGTAGCAATTGCCCGGCTGGAGCATGAAGGTCTGCCCCGAGGCCGTCTGCCCCTCCGGGACCACGTTGCACACCGGCGCCCCTTCCGGCTGCATCTTCGGCGCCTCGCCGGAGGCGCGGCCCTGGAACATGGTGGTCATCGCCAGCGACTGGACTCCATCGCAGGGCGCCGCCGTGGGAACCGCGACCGGGGGCAGGCCGGCGTCCGGGGGCGGGGCGGACACGGTCGGCTGCGGGGGCGGCAGCGCCCCCGCGTCCGGGGGATCGTCCGCGAACTCCGACTCCTTGCTGCCGCCGCCGCAGCCCAGCGCTGCCGCCGAGAGGGCCAAGAGCACTGCTGAACCCAACGACCTACCCGTCACCGTCATCTGCGGCCTCCTCGCGCGCCGCCCTGCCGCACGCCGCGGCGCCTCGTTCGGGACAGCTGCGCTCGCGGGCGCTCATACACCCGAAGGAGGCCGGGGGCTACGAGCGAGGCGCCCTCGCCCGGGCGAGCCAGCGCAGGCGCAGCCGCGGAGGCGGCCCCGTCCGCGCGCCGCTCGCGCCGCTCAGCCGGATCCGCCCACGAGCTCGCGCAGGATGCACACGCGCGCGACGAGGAGCGCCTCGGGCCGGAGCGCGCCGTCGAGGTACGCGGCCGAGTTCGCCTCCACCAGCGACTCGCGCAGCATCCCCTGCTCCAGGAAGGTGACCGCGCGCCCGAGGTGCAGCCGCGCCCTGTCGGCCGCGATCCCCATGCCGGCGCTCGCCAGCATCTCTCGTTCCAGGAACCACCGCGAAAACTCTCCGGGACGATCGAGCTTCGTACGGGAGCCTTGGTCGATCATGCCGTAGGCTACCTCACTTTTTGCCCTCGGCCAGCCGAGCCCGGCGACGATGACGCTGGAAATCATGGCAGAAGCAGCATCAATTCGCCGGGCGGGCGCGATGAAAGCGGGGGCGCGCCACGTCCAAAGCGACATCCGGCGGACGGCCCTGGAAGCTCGGTGGATCGGGCTCCGGGGCTCGCTCCGGGGAGCTCCCCGCGAGCGACCCGTTGCGTCGCGAGCCTGTCAGTGAGATTGAACGCGGCGTTCTGCCGGAATTCGAGGAGGTTCTTTTGCTCCGTACGATGGGCGTCCTGCCAGCCATGGTCCTCACCGCCGCCCTCGCTGCTGGTTGTCAACAGCGAGAGGCTTCCCCGCCGCCGAGCTACGCGAACCAGCCCCCGCCCGGCTACTACCAGCAGCCCGGCTATCAGCAGCCCGGTTACCAGCAACCCGGGTATCAGCAGCCCGGTTACCAGCAACCCGGGTATCAGCAGCCTGGTTATCAGCAGCCCGGTTACCAGCAGCCGGCGCCCGGCTACCAGCAGCCGGCCCCGACGCAGCCCGCGCCGACGCAGCCGGCCCCGACGCAGCCCGCGCCCTCGGCGCAGCCCGGCGGCTTCCCGTGGCCGTTCCCGTTCCCTGGCCAGCAGACCGGCGGCCAGCAGACCGGCGGCCAGCAGCCCGCCCCGAGCGGCAGCGGGAGCAGCTCCGGCAGCGCGTCGCCGATCGACCCGAATTTCGCCTCTGCCGCGACCATCCCGCTGAACAACCTCGCCGCGACCGAGGCGCCGGGCATGGCGAAGGAGGGAGGGCCGATCGCGGGCCAGTTCAGCGCCGGGCAGACCCTCGAGCAGCAGATCCAGCTGATGCCCGGCAAGTGCTACACGATCCTCGGCGTCGGCGCGGGGATCACCGAGCTCGACATCAGCCTCGTCGCGCTGACCCCGATCCCGATGGGCTCGTCGGTGCTGGCGCAGGACAACCTGACCGGCGCGAACGCCGCGCTCGGCGGCCGGGGCAACTGCTACCGCTGGTCGCTGCCGGTGGGCATCAACGCCAAGTACATCGTCAAGGCCACCGCCGGCTCGGGCGTGGCCGCCGCGCAGCTCTACGTGAAGTGACGCCCGGAAGCGCCGAGGGCGCCGGGAGATCTCTCTCCGGGCGTCCTCGGGGGCTCGCTCCGTCGATCGTCGCGTGACGCCTGAAAGCGCCGAGGACGCCGGGAGATCTCTCTCCGGGCGTCCTCGGGGGCTCGCTCCTCCGCTCGCGGGCGGCGCTAGACGCGGATCCCGGGCGCCGGGAAGCCGCGGCAGAGCTCGGCGACCTCGC
Source organism: Sorangium sp. So ce134 (assembly GCA_051525975.1). Taxonomy (GTDB): domain Bacteria; phylum Myxococcota_A; class Polyangia; order Polyangiales; family Polyangiaceae; genus Sorangium. The sequence continues at coordinate 11,750,913 of CP150314.1, read as the reverse complement.
CGGCGATGCGCGCGATGCGCGCCTCGTCGTTGACGTTCTGCGCCACGTCATCCATCCACGCCGCCAGCCGCTCCATCTCGGCGACGCCCATGCCGCGCGACGTCACCGCCGGCGTGCCGATGCGGAGCCCCGACGGATCGAACGGCTTGCGCGGATCGAACGGGATCGAGTTGTAGTTGGCCACGATGCCCGCGCGATCGAGCGCCTGCGCGTAGGGCTTCCCGGCGATCCCCTTCGAGGTCATGTCGATCAGCAGGAGGTGGTTGTCGGTCCCGCCGGTGATGAGCCGGAAGCCGCGCGACTCCAGCGCGCGCGCGAGCGCCTTCGCGTTCTCCACGATCTGCTTCGCGTAGTCCCGGAACCCGTCCTCCGAGGCCTCCTTCGCCGCGACCGCGATGGCCGCCGTCGTGTGGTTGTGCGGCCCGCCCTGGAGGCCCGGGAACACCGCCTTGTCGATCGCGCTCGCGTGCTCCTTCTTGCAGAGGATCATCGCGCCGCGCGGGCCCCGGAACGTCTTGTGCGTCGTCGACGTCACCACGTCGGCGATGCCCACCGGCGACGGGTGCGCCCCGCCGGCCACGAGCCCCGCGATGTGCGCGATGTCCGCCGCCAGGATCGCCCCGACCTCGTCGGCGATCGCGCGGAACGCGGCGAAGTCGAGCGTGCGCGGGTACGCCGTCGTCCCGCACCAGATGAGCTTCGGCCGGTGGGCGCGCGCCAGGTCGCGGACCTGATCCATGTCGATGCGGTGATCGCTCTCGCGCACCCCGTACGGGACGCTCTTGAAGTACTTCCCGGTGATGCTCACCGACCAGCCGTGGGTCAGGTGCCCGCCCGCGGGCAGGCCGAGGCCCATGATGGTGTCGTTCGCCTGCGCGAAGGCGAGGTAGACGGCCAGGTTGGCCGGGCTCCCGGAGTAGGGCTGCACGTTCACGTGGTCGGCCCCGAACAGCTTGGCCACCCGCGTGCGCGCGAGCTCCTCGACCACGTCGACCTGCTGCTGGCCCTCGTAATACCGCTTTTGCGGGTAGCCCTCGGAGTACTTGTTCGTCAGCACCGAGCCCGTCGCCTCGAGCACCGCCCGAGACACGTAGTTCTCGCTGGCGATCAGCCGGAGCGTGTCCGCTTCGCGGCGCTCCTCCAGGCGGATCAGCTCGGCGATCTCCGGATCGACCTCGCTCAAGGGCCGCAGGCCCTTCACGTCGTTCTTCACGCTCATACCTCGAACTCCCCGCGTGAAAGGATGTCGGTCACCCGCCAGAGGAACGAGTTCGCGAGCACCCCGTCGATGATGCGGTGGTCGTAGGACAGCGCGAGGAACATGACCGGATGGATCGCGATCGAGTCCTCCTTGTCCTTCGTGACCACCACGACGCGCTTCTTGATTTCCCCCATCCTCAGGATGCCGACGTTCGGCTGTGAGATGATCGCGCCGCCGAACAGGTTGCCCTTGAGGCCGGGGTTCGAGACCGTGAAGGTCGTGTTCGCGAGATCGTCGGCGGTGATCTTGCCCGACTTCGCCCGCCCGGCCAGCTCGTCGATGCTCCTCGCGATGCCGCGCAGCGACAGCTCGTCCGCGTGCTTGATGCTCGGGACGATGAGGCCGCCGGGCGTGTCCACCGCCACGCCGAGGTTGACGTCGCGCAGCACCACGTACGAGTTCTCGAGCACGCGCGCGTTGAACTCCGGGTGCTCGCGCAGCGCGCGGACGGCCGCGGCGCAGATGAAGGACAGGAACGTCAGCGACACACCCGCCTTCTTGAACTCGTCCTTGTGCGCGTCGCGCAGCTTCGAGGTCTCGTGCAGGTCGACCTCGGCGACCGTCACCACGTGCGGCGAGGTCACCTTGGAATAGACCATGTGGTCGGCGGTGATGCGGCGCCGCCGGCTGAAGGGCACCACCTTGTCGCCCGGCCTCGGCGCGTAGGGCGGCACCTTGTACGCGCCGTACCCGACGCCGGGCACCGGCGGCACGAACCCGCCGCTCGACTGGATGAGCTGCGACAGCTCCGCCGCCTGGCTCGTCGCGCTCGCCGGCGCGGGCGGCGCGCTCGCCTGCGGCGCGGGCGCCGGCTCGGCCGACGCGCCGTGCGCCGCGCGGATCACGTCGTCGCGGGTGATCCGGCCGTGCTCGCCGGTCCCCTGCACGCCGCGCAGGTCGACGCCCGCCTCGAGCGCCAGCTTCTTCGTGGACGGGCTCGACAGGGGGCGGGCGCTCTCGTCATGCCCGTTGCTGCCCGGCGAGGGCGCCGGCGCAGGCGCTGCAGCCGGAGAGCCGGCCCCGGCCGCGCTCGGCGGCCGCTGCTCCGCTGCGCCCGGCGCCTCCGAGGCCGCCTCGTCGATCCGGCAGAGCAGGCCCTCCTTGGCGACGACGGCTCCCTCGGCCGCCGCGATCTGCGTGACCCGACCGGCGACCGGCGCCGGGATCTCCGTGTCTGCCTTGTCGGTCGCAACCTCGAGCAGCGGCTGCTCGCGCTTGACGAAATCGCCCTCGCGCACGAGCCACCTCGAGACGGTCCCCTCGAGCACGCTCTCGCCGAGCTGCGGCATGCGAACATCGACCATCGCTTCTCGCTCCTCCAACGCGCGCCGCCGTGAGCGCCCGTTTCTCTGGGCAAGGCGGCACGGTCGTATACGCCGCCCGCCCCTCGAGAGCAACGACACAGTGTTCGTTCGCTGCGCATCCTTTTCGTGATCACCCGCCGGCGCCTGGGCCGGCTCGGCGACGGTGAGCCGCGCCCGCCGACACTCCGGCGCAGGACGGCTGGAATCGTCCGTCGAATCGCACGTCGACCCACGTAGACGCTGGCGCGCCCGAGCCGGTAAAAGGGCCCGGTGCGTGACGCCGCGCCGGATATGACCGCGGTCCCTCGACCCCGGGCCGCTTCGACCGAGATCGAGCGCGAGCGCCTCGCCGCCGGGCCGGCGCCCGTCGCGGGGGCGCGGGCGATCGGCGCGGTCTCGCTCGTCGCGATCGCGTTCCTGCTGCTGCAGATCTTGACCTACGGCTACGGCCGCGATCAGGGCATCTACGCCATGGTCGCGCGCGCGGTGCTCGACGGCGGCATGCCGTACCGCGACGCGTTCGATTTCAAGCCGCCCGGCGTCTTCCTGATCTACGCGCTCGCGCGCGCGCTCTTCGGCCCGGCGCAGTGGGGCATCCGCGTCCTCGAGGTCCTCGGCCTCGCCGGCATGTGCCTCGCGATGACGTCGCTCGCCGGCCGCGCCTTCGGCGACCGGCGGATCGGGGTCGTCGCCGCCGCGCTCGCCGTGCTCGTGCACGCGCAGCTCGATTTCTGGCACACGGCGCAGCCCGAGTCGTTCGGCGGCATGCTCACCGTCGCCGCCCTGCTCGTGGCCGCGCCGCGCGGCCTCGCAGGCGCGCCCGGCCCCGCCGCGCTGATCGCGTCGGGCGCGCTCTTCGGCGCCGCCGGCCTCCTCAAGCCGCCCCTCGCCGGCGGCGGCGTCGTGCTCGCCGCCGCCGCGGCCGCGCCCGCCCTCGCCGAGCTCGCGCGGCGCGGCTCGGCGCTCGCGCGGCGCGGCCCGGCGCTCGCGCGCTCGTCCGCGACGGTGCCGGCGCTCCTCTGGGCGGCGCTCCGGCCCGCCCTGCTCGTCGCGCTGGGCGGCGTGCTCCCCGTGCTCGCCTGCGCCGCGTGGTTCGCCGCCAAGGGGGCGCTCGGCGATCTTCGGGAGGTCCTCTTCGTCTTCACGCCTCATTACACCGCGCTCGGGTGGCGCGACGCGGGCGTGCTCGAGATGGCGTGGCACGGCGTCAGCGAGTGGCTCGTCCGGTACTCCGGCCCGATCTCGCTCGGCCTGGCCTGCCTGCTCGCGCTGCACCCGGAGCGCCACGAGCGGGCGGGCGTGGCGCTGCTCGCGGGCGTGATCGCCATGCACCTCGTCGGCGTGGTGATGCAGGCGAAGTTCTTCCCGTACCATTACGGCGCGACCTGGCCGCTCACCGCGATGCTCGCCGCGCTCGGCCTGTGGAAGGCGTGGCAGCGCTGCGTCCGGCGCGGCGCGCGGGCGGCCGCGGCGCTCGTCGCGGTGCTCGTCGCGGCGGCCTTCGCGCGCTCCGCGACCAAGGACGTGGCCGACGACTACCTCGATCGCTGCGCCGAGCGGCTCGCGCTGCTCGCCGCGGGCGCGCGGGACCAGGCCCGCCTCGACCGCCTCGCCTCGGTCGCCGACGTCAACGCCGCGGCGAACCGCGCCGTCGCGGCGTGGCTGCGCGAGCGCGTCGCGCCGGGGCGGCCCGTGTTCGTGTGGGGCTTCGAGCCGGTGATCTACGACCTCGCCGATCGCCCGCCGGCGACGCGTTACCTCTACAACGTCCCGCAGCGCGCGGCGTGGGCGCGGCAGGAGGCGCGCGAGGCGCTGATGCGCGACCTCGCCGCGAGCCCGCCGGCCGCGATCGTGGTCGAGCGCCACGACGTCTTCCCCTCGGTCACCGGCGACGCGCTCGACTCGCGCGACACGCTGGACGGGTTCCCGGCGCTCGCGGGGCTCATCGACGAGCGCTACGAGCTCGCCGTGCTCATCGAGGATTTCGAGATCTACCTGGAGCGCTGACGGCGGGCCGCGCGGCGGCGGCGCGGCCCGGCGGGCGGCGACGCCGCGCCGGGATCAGGGGCAGGGCGCGACGTTCGGCTCGCCCGGGGTGGGCTCCGCCGCCACGAAGCGGCTGCCGTCGCGCAGACCGTCGGCGCAGCGCTGGATCGACTGGGTCGTCGACAGCGATGACGTCGCGCCCTCGTCGACCTGGACGCGCCCAGGGGCCTCCGGATCGCTGGAGATCAGCGCGTTCAAGAGCTCCTCGTCCGGGGCATCGTTGGTGCCATAGACCAAGGCGTCGATGAGGCGCGCGGACGTCGGCGGCGTACGCGGCGGAAAGGCCGCGGGGAGCGCCTGGTACAGGCCGACCGCGTCCGCGCCGTTCTCCAGGTTGTTGGTGAGCGCGGTCGGGTCGAGGAGCACGTCGGGCTCAGGCGTCACGGCGGGGTTGCCGACGAGCAGGAGACCTTCCGCGTTCGTCGTTCCGTTGAGCTCCACCGCCCGGTACGAGGCGTCGCCGCCCGTCGCATTGCCGTTGTAGAGCACGAGCGTGTAGCCGGCGAGGCTCACGTACCGCTGGCCCACGCTGATCTCGATGAACTCGCGATCGTCGTTGTCCGGGTTGGTCGGCGTGTCGGCGTCGAGCTCGTTGATCTGGAGCTGGATCACCGTCACCCGGAACGATGTCCATTGGGCGCCCGGGCGGCTCACCACGATCTCCCCCGGGCCGGTCGGCGTCGCGTCCGAGAGCGTGGGGATCGTGATCTGCGTGTCGGAGTCGATCGTGAAGGACTGCGGCGCGAAGGCCACGGTCACCTGCGTCGCCCCGGTGAACCCCGTGCCGGTGAGCACGAGCGCGCCTCCGAGGACGATGACCGGGTAATCGACCGAGGTCACCCTGGCCGGCGGCCCGCACGGCGGGCACGAGGAGCCGCCGCAATCGATGCCGCCCTCGTCGCCGTTGAGGCGGCCGTCCTCGCACGTGGGCTCCTGGCAGACGTCGTCGAGGCACACCTCGGTCGGGCAGTCCGCGTCGACGAGGCACTGCACGCAGGCCCCGGCGGCGTTGCACAGCCCGCCGTCGGCCAGGGAGCACCAGGTGCCGACCTCGACCGGCTCGTTGACCGGGGCGCCGTCGCGGCAGGCGTCGATCGTGCACTCGCTGCGGTCGTCGGGCACGTCGTCGTTGTCGTCGACCTCCACGACCGCGCCGCCTTCATCGCAGACGCGCTCGCTGCAGTCGCCGGCCATCTGCATCTCCGCCGGTGTCCCTGCGGCCACGGCCTCGGTGGCGCACCCGCCGTCGACGCACCTCGCGATCGCGCACTCGCTCGCGGGCTCGGCGCAATCCGCGTCGTCCGCGCAGATCTCGCCGCCGCCGGACCCGCCGTTGCCACCGCCGGAGCCACCGTTGCCACCGGCGGAGCCACCGTTGCCACCGCCGGAGCCACCGTCACCGCCCAGCCCACCTGCGCCCCCTTGCTCGCCGCTCCCGCCCTCGCCGATCAGGCTGCGATCGGGCATCGTGATCAGCTCGCAGCCCGAGGTGGCCAGCAGCAAAATGCTCAGGGCGAGCGCGGATCCGCATCGATTCGATCTCGAGGTCATGGTCCACCTGGGTGCAGGTTGGGCTGGGCGCGCAGGCGGTCGACGCTTCCTGCGCTGCCCCGCGGCAGGGACGAGCGGGCGGGCATCCTAGACGCGCGGGACGCCTGTTGAAAGCGCGCCGCGCCGCCCGCCGCAGGGCCGAATCGCGCCGGCCGGCGGCCCCGCTGGGCGCGGCCCCGCTGGGCCGAGGCGGCGGCTGCCCGCGCGCTCCCTTGCCGGGGCGGGCGGGTGATCCCCGTGCTGGCACGCTCGTTGATGCGTCGAACCGCGGCCATGCGCTCCGCCGCGATCGGGACGAGCGGGACGCCCCGGTCCGCGGCGCGGCGGCGCGGTGACGCGACGATCGCGGCGCGGCGACGCGGCGATCGAGGAGCAACGAGCATGCGAATCGCGATCATCTCCACCCCGTTCATCCGGGTGCCGCCCTCCGGATACGGAGGGACCGAGCTGTTCTGTTACGAGCTCGCCGAGGGGCTGTCGGCGCGCGGGCACGACGTGACGCTCTTCGCGACGGGCGACTCGGCGGTCTCCTGCCGCCGCCGGTCGCTCTACGCGGTCCCGCGCTGGCCCCCGGCGCCGGAAGACGAGGTCAACCACGTCGCGTGGGCCGTGGCCGAGATCGCGCGGGAGGACAGGTTCGACCTGGTCCACCTGAACAGCCCGATCGCCGTCCCCTTCACGCGCTTCCTCCGCGTCCCGGCCGTGCACACCCTGCACCACGCGCGCTGCGACGAGAGCTCGCGCATCTACGCGCTGCACCCCGAGGTCGCGTACGTGGCCATCAGCGAGCGGCAGCGCTCCCTCGAGATCGCGCTCCAGCGCTCGTGCGTGATCCATCACGGCGTCGCGCCGGCGCGTTACCCGACGAGCCTCTCCGACGAGGGCTACCTCGCGCACCTCGGCCGTTACGCGGAGGAGAAGGGCACCCACCTCGCCCTCGACATCGCGCGGGCCGCGGGAATGCAGCTCAGGCTCGCCGGCCGCGCGCACCCGAAGGATCATCTCTATTTTCTCCGCGAGGTCGCCCCGCGCCTCCGGGAGCGCGGGGCATCGGACCTCGGCGAGATGGAGCACGATCGCAAGGTCGCGCTCCTGCGCGGGGCGCGCGCCCTCCTCTGCCCGCTGCAGTGGGAGGAGCCGTTCGGGCTGATCGCCATCGAGGCCATGCTCTGCGGCACCCCGGTGCTCGGCTTTCGCCGCGGCTCGTTCCCCGAGATCGTCGACGAGGGGGTCACGGGCTTCCTGGCCGCGCCGGGCGACGCCGCGCGCCTCGCCGCGCTCGCGGCGGGGCTCGCGCGCTTCGACCGCGCCGGCTGCGCGCGCCGCGCGCGCGAGCGCTTCAGCAGCGCCGTGATGGCGGGCAGGTACGAGGCGCTCTACCAGGGCGTGCTCGGCCCGCGGCGCGCCCGGGCGGCGTGAGCGCAGCGCGAGCGCTGCAGAGGGCTGCCCCGCCCGCGCTCCGCCGGGCGCGGCCCGCGCTCCGCCGGGCGCGGCCCGCGCCCCGCCGCAGCTCACGTCGGCGGCGGCGACGGCGCGCCGCGGGCGGGCACGGGCGTCCCTGCCGGGGCGGCCTCGTCGATGTCCAGCCGGCGCCGCAGCGCTGCCCGGAGCGCCAGGTAGCCGAGCAGCCCGATCGGGCCGAAGAGCAGCGTCAACGCCAGGCAGGGCACGACCATCCAGCGCGGTATGCCGAGCCGAGCCGCGTCGCGCGCCTCCCACGAGCCCGTGAACAGGTCGAACACGAGATAGTGGATCCACCCGACCAGCAGCACCTCCCGGCGCGCGAAGAGCTGCTCGACCCCGCGCAAGCTGCCGAAGCCGCCCTCTCCCTTGCCGAAGGTCGGCACGATCAGGATCAGGTACACGATCGCCAGCGCCGCCGCGGTGCCGGCGGCGACGCGCTGTGTCCATCTCCATCGTGGAGCGAAGGCGAGCAGCAGCCAGCCGGGGAGGACGGCAGCATTGCAGATCGAGAAGATCGTCTCCAGATCCATGAGCGCGGGGCAGGGTAGGTGAGCCCGCCTGGAGAGGCCAGGAGGCGAGCGGCGAGGGGGCCGAGCGACCGCTCGCCGCGAGGGAGCGGCGCCGGATCGAGCGCCTTGCGCCGCGGCTGTCGCGCCGGTCTGCGGCGTGAGGCGCCGTGGTAAGAAGCGGCCATGAACGAGCTCTTGCAGGCCCTGCTCCAGCACCCGCCGCTCGGGCGCGCGGCGCGGGCCGCGTCGGACTGGGTGGATCTCCAGCTCACCCACGTCGTGGCGTCGCTCGCTCGCCTCGCCCCGCGGGCGCGCGGGCGGCTGCTCGACGTGGGCTGCGGCGACAAGCCTTATGAGCACCTCTTCCTGCCCCACGTCGTCGAGTACCTCGGCGTGGAGCACGAGGCGACCTTCGGCGCCACCGCCGCGATCTCGCGCGGCAAGGCCGACGTGCTCTATGACGGCGAGCGGCTGCCGTTCCCGGACGCGAGCTTCGACACCGTGCTGAGCGTGCAGGTCCTCGAGCACACCCCCCGCCCGGGGGCGCTCGTCGCCGAGATGGCGCGCGTGCTCCGCCCGGGCGGCCTGCTCATCCTGAGCGCGCCGTTCTCGTTTCGCCTGCACGAGGAGCCGCACGACTATTTCCGTTTCAGCCCCCACGGCCTCCGCGCGCTGTGCGGCCGCGCCGGCCTGACGGTCGAGGAGATCTGCCCGCACGGCAGCCTCTGGAGCCTGCTCGGCCACAAGGTGAACAGCTACCTCGCGCTCCGGGTGGCGCAGATCGGCGGCGTCGCGCAGGCGATGGGCAAGCTCGGCCACGAGGCCGCCGAGGGCCGCGGTGCGCGCGTGTGGATGCTCCCGCTGGTCGCGCCGGCCATGATCGCGGTGGCCGCGGGCGCGCGCGTGCTCGATCGCGCGCTGCCCGATCCCACCGAGACGCTCGGCTTCACCCTGGCGGCGCGGCGGCGAGCGCCCACGGCGGCCTGACGCGGAGGGGCGCTCGAGCGCACCGGAGCGAAGCCTCCTCGTCTCGCGGGGCGGAACCCCCGCCAGGGATCTGCCTCGCGAGCGAAGAGAAATTGAACGCCAAGACGCCAAGACGCCAAGACGCCAAGAGAATCATAATCTTTTTTTTTCTTTCTTGGCGCCTTGGCGCCTTGGCGTCTTGGCGTTGAATTCTCTCTCCTGATCCCTGGCCGGACTCCTGGCGGGCGGAACCCATGTGTCGCGGAGTGTGGGTCTCCGCGGCGCGAAAGAGCGATCTCCGAGGCGAGACACGTACTCCGACGAGAGATACGTTGGCTGACGGTGTTTGCTTGAAGGCTTCTTGGTGTGACGCGCTGCGGGCCATTCGCGCGAGGCAGGCGCGCGAATGGCGCGCCTGCGCCCGATGCCCCGGGGCCGGGCTCCCGAGCCGGCTACGGGCGGCCCAGGGCGAGCTCGCCGGCGATGCGCTGAACGCTCTGGATCAGCGCCCTGATCTGATCGCCGACGACCGGCCCCGCGTCCTCGACGAGCCCTTCGACCTGCTTGAGCACGGGCGGCAGCCCCTCCGAGGTCACCTCGTGGATGCGCTCGCCCCCGAGCTTCGCCTCGATGCGCGCGAGCTCGTCCTTGAGGTCGCCGAGCGCCTGGGACACGTGCTCCCTGTTCTGCACGTGCTCGTGGCGCGAGAGCTCATAGGCGATCGCCATCGCGCTCCGGACATCCCGCTGAACTTCCATCCGCTCCATGCTTCCTCACCCGTGCCGTCGCCGGCGATCGTGGATATCGAACGTGACGGCCGACGGGATAGCAGCTTCCGTGCCCCCGCCGCCCTGCTCGGCCGAGGCCGAGCGAGGGCGCGTTCCGGGCGCGCGCTCGGCGCACCCCACGCGGTCGATCCGCCTCAGGTGTCGCAGATCGCCACGCGATGGCGCGCCTGTGGCGGATCGGCCGTCCGCGCGACCGGCGGCGCCCGGGAGAGCCGCGCTCCCGGGCAGGGGCGCCTCAGGGCACCAGCTCGACGCCGCTGAACTCGATGGGAAAGGTGATGACGGTCGTCACCCCGCCCTGCGGCGGGGGGAACTGCATCTTCTCGAACGCGTCGGCCACGCAGCGGTCGACCTGCGGGTTCTTCGCGGTCGACCTCACGACGTCTGCCTTGTTGACCTTGCCGCTCGGGCCGATGGTCGCCTTGACGGTCACCTTCCCGACGAACTTCGGCGAGCTCTTGACGCCGATCTTGTAGCACTCGTCGAACAGATCGCCGTGCTTCTCCACGACGTCGCGGACCTGCACCTCCGAGATGCTGCCCCCCAGCGTCCCGGTCGCGGTGGCCGCGCCGGGCTTCACGTTCCCGTCGCCTCGCGGGGCGGCCGGCTTCGGCGCGGCCTCGACCGGCACGGCCGCCCCGGGGACCTGCGAGGCCGGCGGGGGCGCCTCGCCGGCGGCGGGCGTCGGGCCCGCCGTCGCCGGGGACGCCGCGCCCGCCGGCTCGGCGGAGGTCGTGCCCGCCGGCGCCGTGGAGGTCGCGCCCGCCGGCTCCGGCGCGGGCTGCGCCGGCGCCTGGGCGGGCGGCGGCGCGCAGGCCGACGCGAGCGCGAGGACCAGAACCAGACCTGTTCGGCGAGAGCTCATGTCCGAAGCTAAAACCCGAATGCGGGGCCTTGTCCACGAGGATGGAGGTGCGCCCCCGCTCAGCGCAGCCGCAGCACCTCGACCTCCGACGCGCCGCCCGCGAGCCTCGGCGCGCGGCCCCGGTCGCGGGCCTTGAGCGACGCCCAGAACACCTCCGTCCCCGGCCGCTTCCGGATCGGCACCGGATCGGCATAGAGGAAGCCCGCCCTCCAGCGCTGCGGCGAGATCGCCGTCGGGAGTCCGACCTCGCGGTAGACCGGGTCCGCCATCGTGGTCGACAGCGGGGCGCGCTCGACGACCCGGGACCGCACCGCGAGCGTCACGTCGCCGGCCGCCGGCCCGCCCGCGCGCACGAAGATCGTGAGCAGCGAGCGCGCGCCCTCGTGGAACGTCGTCCCGAGCAGCTCCGTGCCGTCGTCGAACCGCGCGCCGAGCGGCGCGAGCGCGGCGGTGATCTCCGCGAGGAGCGCCGCCGCGCGCGCGCCGTCGCCCGCGGCCAGCGCGACGTTGTGCGCGATCCGCTTCTGCTCCAGCGTCTCCGGCGGCCCGGCCGGCGGCTCCGCCGGCTGCCCGAAGTGGGTGCGGAGCTCCCACGTGAGGAACGGATCCGGCACGATCTCGCGCTCGGGCTCGGTGCCCGAGACGAGGTACCAGGCGAGGAGCCCCGGCTCCCGCTCGCGGAACGAGAACGCCTCGATGCCGCGCGCCCCCTGCGCCCGCGGCGCTTCCGCCCCTGCGCCCGCGCCGAGCGCCCAGAACGGGCCCACCGCCGTGATGTCGAAGCGCTGCGCGAGGATCGCCTGGTCCCGGTCGGGCATGAACCGCGCGTCGGCGAGGTAGGCGCCGCGCGGCGGCGTCTCCTTCGGCGCGGGCCGGGTCGTCTTCACGACGCGCCCGCCGAGCGCCCAGACCTGGGCCCAGGTGGCCTTCATGCCCTCGTGCATCTCGACGGGCGCGTCGGTCGGCGTCCGCGGCAGCCTGGGCGCGAGCCAGCGCAGGAACGCCGTCTTCTCCCCGTCGGAGTCGATGAGGTGCCCCCGCTCGTTGAAGCGCCCGCCCGTCTCGCGCGCGTAGCGCAGGGCCGGGAGCCCGTCGCGCAGCACGGCGGCGAGCGGCGCGAGCCACAGCGCGAGCGCCGCGAGCGCCGGCCACGCGGGCGGCGGCCCGGCGATCCCTGCGAGCGCCGGCCACGCGGGCGGCGGCCCGGCGATCCCTGCGAGCGCCGGCGCCGCGCGGGATCCTGCGGGCTCCGGCCCCGCGGGCGGCGCGGCGCCGGGCGCCCGCCGCGCGGCGGCGCGCTCGAGCAGCGCCGCGCCGGTCTCGACGAGGGCGGCGGCGGCGAGGGCGAAGTAGGCCGCGAAGTAGTGCGGCCAGAAGATGTGGATGTCGGCGCCCTGGCGGAAGACGACGTACTGCACGGTCGCCGTCGCGAGGTAGAGCAGCGGCAGCGCGTCGTGCTCGCGCCGGAGCAGGACGAGCCGCGCGGCGCAGACGATCGCGGCGAGCTTCCCTGCGGCGATGGCGATCGGCGTGAACGAGAGCTCGATCCAGTACCGCCGGCTCGCGAGCACCTTGGCGAGCGGCTCGGCGTTGCCCGAGGAGCGGAACCCGTAGCTCGCCAGGAGGTCGCCGAGCTTGCCGGCCTGCTGGAAGAGGGCGAGGTAGAGCGCGGCGGTCACCGCCGCGAGGAAGGCGGTGAGCACCCACCACTGCGCGTAGCGCCGCTCGTGGATCGGCCCGAAGGCGCGCTTCGGGAGCAGGTAGGCCCGGATCGCGCCGAACGCGAGCAGCCCGCCCGTGAGCACGAACGCGGGCCAGTCGGCGTGCATCCCGAGGGTGAGCCCGAGCGCGCTCAGCGCGAGGTAGCGGCGCCGGGACGTCTGCGTGAGCCGGACGTATCCGAAGAGCCCGAGCAGCGTCCAGGCCATGACCGGCACCTCGAGCGCGTTGAGGTTCGCGAACGAGAGCGTGATCGGCAGGACGACGAACGCCGCCGCCGCGGCCGCCCCTGCGGCGGGGCGGTAGACGCTCCGGCCGATGGCGTAGAGCAGGGGCGGCGTCGCGGCGCTCAGCAGGACGGCGGGCAGGCGGCAGATGACGTCGTGCCGCCCGAAGACCTTCATGAACGCGGCGGTCGTCCAGAAGATCCCCCAGGGGTGGTGGCAGTAGTACATGTCCGGCGCCGGCCGGCTCGCCGTGTACTCCCACACGGGCCCGAGGATCTCCCAGCGGAGCATGTTCTCCGCGATGATCCCTACGCCCGCCGACGACGCGTAATGGCCGGCGAGGATGGGCCCGAACATCTCCCACGCGGCCGCGAGCGCGAACCACGCGGTGGCGACGGCGGTGACGGCGAGCGCCGCGCGGGTCTCAAGGAGGGAGGCGGCGGGGAGGCCTCGCAGATCGGTCGGGCGGGGGGCGGGGCGCGGGAAGAGCAACGTGCGCGCAGCCTACCGTCGATGGGGCGCTGCAGAGAGGTGAGAAGTTCCCGCCGCCCGTCGCGACGGCGCGGGTCGATGCGCGCGCGCGGCTCGGGTAGGATAGGGCATGTCGATCGAGGCGCACAGGCGGGTCCACCGGCGGGCGCACCGCGACGGAAGAGAGCGCGACCCGACGTTCTATCCTGTGGAGAAGAAGATGGGGGAGGACTCCCTTCAGACGTGGATCGTGGAGCTCCTCCGTCCGCTGATCGAGCGCTGGTACCAGGAGCTCGGCCGGCCGCGGTTCGTGGGGGCGGACCAGTTCATCTATTATCAACAGTTCGATCCTTCCAAGGTCGTGGCGCCGGACGTGTATGTGCTCCCCGGCGTTCCGCCGGGCCGGCGCGTGCGGAGCTGGAAGGTGTGGGAGACCGGGATCGCCCCGAGCTTCGCGCTCGAGGTCGTCTCGTCCGACGAGCCTTACAAGGACTACGTGGACGCGCCCGAGCGCTACCGGGAGCTCGGGGTGAAGGAGCTCGTGATCTTCGATCCCGACTGGGAGAGGAGCCGGGACCGGGTGCGCTGGCAGCGCTACCGGCGGCTGAAGGCGCGGGGCTTCGTGCGGGTGGAGACGACGAACGTCGACCGGATCTACGCGCGCGTGCTCGGCTGCTGGCTGCGGGTGATCGGCGCGGGCGACACGGCGCGCCTCCGGCTGGCCACGGGGCCCGAGGGCGAAGCGCTCTTCCCGACCGCCGCGGAGGCGGAGCGCGCGGCGAAGGAGGCGGAGCGCGCGGCGAAGGAGGCGGAGCGCGCGGCGAAGGAGGCGGCGCTGGAGCGCGTCGCGGCGCTCGAGGCGCAGCTCGCGAGCGCCGCGGGGGCAAAGGGCAAGGGGCCGGCGGCGCCCTGAGCCTCGCCGGCGCGCAGCCGTTCAGGCCCGGAGCAGCGTCACGCGCCGGCCCGAGGGCGTCCGCGCCTCGTCGAGCCGCGTGCGCGCCTCGACGTCGCCGGCCGCGGCGCGGCGATCGAACAGCACGAGCACGCCCTCGTCGAGGCCGAGCTGGGCGAGGTAGCCATCGAGCTGCGCGAGCCCCTTCGGCGTTGGATCCTTCTCTCCCTCGCGCCAGACCTCGAGCTCCAGGGCCGCGCGCTGCACGGCGCGCGACCCGTCCTCGCCGCGGTACGGCCATCGGACCAGGAGGTCGATCCTCCCCCGGCCGAGGCCGTACTCCCGTTCGATCAGCCCGCCGCCGTTCACCACCCGCTGCAGGAAGGCCATCAGCACGAGCTGCGGCGCGACCTCGTGGTAGCCGAGGTTGCCGGCCAGCGCCTCGCCGTGCTCCCTCCAGAAGGCGGCGAACTCCCGGAGCAGGCGCGCGACGTCGAGCCGGCCGTCGGGGAGCACGAAGCTCCTCGGCTCGGCCAGGATGACCGGCTCCACGTCGCCAGCGAGCACGCGGGCGATGACCTCGCGGTAGATGGGGTTCGCGATGCGCGCGGGGTTGGTCGGCGCGATGAGCCCGAGATCGCGGGCGTACTGGAGGTCGTCCTGGTAGGCGTCGCCGACGATCGCGAGCGTGCCCGAGAGGATCGGCTCGAGCACCCGCCGGACGCGCGGCTCGTGCAGGCGGGCGACCAGCGAGTCGAGGTGGGTGGCGCGCTCCAGGATGAGGCGCTCCTTCGCCTCCTCGACGTGCGCCGCGGTGATCGGCTCGTTCGCGCGCACCGCGAGCTTCTCCACGATCTCGCGGGCGAGCGCGTTCACCAGCCAGGGCTGCCCGGCCGTGAGCGCGGCGGCCCGCTCGAGCGCCTCCTCGCCGAAGACCTGGCCGGTGTCGGCCGTGTGCTGGGCGTAGAGCTCGCGCACCTCGTCGGGGCCGAAATCTCCGAGCTTGAGGGACTCGAGCTCGACGTTGAACGGGCTGGCGGTGCCGAGGCGGCCCGGATCGCCCCCGCTCGCCGCCTTGTACTCGCGCACGTCGCGCAGGCCGCAGAGCGCCACGGCGGCGGGAAAGTCGCCGGGGCGATCGGGGAAGCCGGCGCGCAGCTGGCGCAGCACGCTGAGGAGGCTCTGGCCTCGCAGGGCGTCGATCTCGTCGAAGAACAGCGCCAGCGGTCGCGGGCAGACGCGGGCCCAGGCGCGCAGCGCGACCTCGACCCGGTTGCCCTCGGGGGCGTCGGGGAAATCTGGCGGGCGCAGCGCCGGCGGGAGGGTCAGCTCGGCGCGCACCCGCATCGAGCTGAGCAGGATGCGCTCGGCGGCGCCGTAGTCGTCGCCAGCTGCCTCGCCCGCCTCGCAGGAGAAGTGCAGCGCCGCCCAGCGGCCGGACGCGGTGAGCTGCTCGGCGAGCGCGCGGAGCACGGTGGTCTTCCCCGTCTGCCGCGGCGCGTGGACCACGAAGTAGGCGCGCTGCTCCACCAGGCCGGGCGCCTCGGGCAGGCGCCGCTCGGCCGGGATCATGTAGTGCCAGTCGGGACGGCAGGGGCCGGCCGTGTTGAAGCGGCGCGCCATGCGCGCAGCTTGCGTCCCGGAGCGGGGCGGCGGCAAGGGCGGCGCGCCGGCACATTGCGACCTGTTCCCGCGGGCATCCGGTTTGGTTTCGGATCGACGCAACCCCTTGCGAGGGGTCGCCGGGACATCGCGACCTCTCGGTGCGGGCTTTCGAGGCCCTCGCGTCGGGTCTGGATCGACCGGGCGCCCCTCGAAGAGGCGAGCCGGCACGTCGCGACCTCTCGGTGCGGGCTTTCGAGGCCCTCGCGTCGGTTCCGGATCGGCCGAGCGCCCCTCGGGGAGCCGAGCCGGCACATCGCGACCTCTCGGCGCGGACCTCGGAGGCCCTCGGGTCGGTTCCGGATCGACCCACCCCCCTTGCCAGGAGGAGCCCGGCACATCGCGACCTCCCCGCGCCGGCCTCCGAGGCCCTCCGGCCGGTTCCGAGATGGTAGCTTCCGGCCACCTTGGGTACCCCGTCCCCCCCGGCGGAGCCTCCGGCGGCCCCCGCCCCCGCGCGCCGCGCGCCCTCCGGCCCGCTCCTCCGCGCCGCGCGCGCCGCCGCCCGCGCGCTGTCCGGCCCGCTCCTCCGCGCCGTGGGCGCCGCGCGCCGCGCGCCCCTCAGCGCGGCGCTCGCGCTCGTCGTCGTCGCCGCGTCCGTCTACGTGATCGCCGTCCCGCTCGCGGTCGTCCGCTATCCGCCGATGACCGATCTCCCGTTCCACGCCGCCCAGACGGCGGCGCTGCGCCACTACCTCGATCCGGCGTGGCACTTCCGCGAGCAGTTCACGCTCCAGCCGCTCGCGGTCCCGTACATGTCCATGTACGCGCTCGGCGCCCTGCTCATGCTCGCCCTTCCGCCCGTGGCCGCGGTGAAGGTCGCGGCGGCGGCGATGCTCGCGCTCCTGCCCGCGGGCCTCGCCGTCCTCTTCCACGGCCTGAAGCGGAGCCCCCTGCTCGGCGTCCTCGGCCTCGTCCCCGTCTGGTGCAACCTCACGCACTGGGGCTTCCTCAACCACATGGGCGCGCTCGGCCTCTTCGCGATGGTCGTCGGCCTGACGCTCCTGCTCCTCGATCGCCCCTCGCGCGGCCGCCAGATCGCGCTCGCGCTCGCGCTCGTCGCGCTGTTCTTCACCCACGTCTTCCGGTTCCCGTTCGCGATCGCCGCCGTGGTCGGCGCGGCGATCGTGGTGTTCCCGGCCACGCGGCGGCTCCGCCCCATCGCGCTGCCGCTCGCGCCCTCGCTGGCCCTCTTCGCGGCGTGGCTCCTGGTCCGGACCGACACCCTCCACGGCGCCCCCTTCGCCCCCGCGCTCCACGGGGAGCGGCTCGGCGAGGTCCCGTCGCTCCTGTTCACGAGCTTCTCCGATCCCGCCGAGGCGGCGGCGGCCCGCCGGGCGGCGCGCCTCGTGCTCGCTGCGCTGCTCGTGTGCGCCGGCGGCGCCGCCGCGCAGCTCGCCGGCGCCACCTCGACCGCGGCGCCCGCGCCCGCCGCGGACGCGCGGCGGCGGACCTTCGCGCGCCTCGCGGCCCTCGTCCCGATCGCCTGCGCGGCGGTGTTCCTGGGCCTGTTCCTCGTCCTGCCGCTCCAGATCGGCCTCTGGTGGTACGTCTACCCGCGCGAGATCGTCGCGGCCCTGTTCCTCGCCCTCGGCGCCTTCCCGGACCTGCCGCGATCGCCCTGGCTCAAGGCGCCGGCCGTGCTCGCGCTCGCGGCCGCGGCGATCTCCCTCGGCGCCGTCGCGCGCGACAACTACCGCCGCTTCGACCAGAGCACGCGGGACTTCGACGCCATCATCGCCCGCATCCCGCAAGCGCCCCGGCTGCTCTACCTCGTCTTCGACCACGGCGGCTCGACCCGCTCGACGACCCCGTTCATCCATCTCCCCGCCTGGGTCCAGGCCACGCGGGGCGGCTGGCTCAGCTTCCACTTCGCCGTCTGGGACGCGTCGCCGATCGCCTACCGGCCGCGCGCCGAGCCGGGCGCCGTCGTCCCGCCGCCGACGCCGCTCCGGTGGGAGTGGACGCCGGAAAAATTCGACGTGCGGCGCCACGGCGCCTTCTTCGACTGGTTCCTCGTCCGCCGGCGGGCGGGGGCCGATCCCCTCTTCGCCAAGGACCCGAGCATCGTCCGCGTCGATCACGTCGGCGACTGGTGGCTCTACCGGCGCGCCGGCGCGCCGTAGCCGGCGCTCCGGCGCGGGCTTCTGTTACGATGCCGCCCATGCGCTCCTCCTCGGCGTCCGCCCTCCTCGCTGCCGGCTTCGGCCTCCTCGCCCTCTGCGCCTGCGGCTCCGACGGGCCGGTCGACCCCTTCGGCGCAGGCGGCGCCGGAGCGGGCGGCGGCTCGAGCGACGGGGGCGGCGGCTCCGCCCCGGCGCCCGTGTGCGCGCAGCCGACGCCGGTGCCCTGCGAGGACGAGGTCTTCCAGCAGATGAACCTCCAGTCCACCGTGGCGCCCGGGGAGCTCAGCAACGAGCAGGACGGCGGCGGGTTCCGCTCCCTCATCGACGCCACCGCGGGCGGCGCCTTCGCCTCCGAGCCCCACGCCTACGTCTACGCCCGGTTCACCGACGGCGGCCTCGAGAAGGTCGAGATCTCCGACGAGGCGTCGCTCGGATCGATGGACTGGGACATCGCCTTCCGGCGCTACGTCCTGCGCATCAACAGCGGCCACTCCGGGCCGTCCTGCGTGACGGCGGCGCGGCTCCCGGGCGCGCCCGACTACGACGCGCTCGCCGAGGCCCCCGCCGATCTGAAGCTCCGCAGCGACGAGTACTTCACCAGCGACACCTGCGAGCTCATCCCCGACGGCTCCGGGCTGGAGTCCCCGGCGACCGCGCTCTCCGGCTACTGGAAGTACCCCGGCTGCGTGGAGATGAGCGGCGCCGTCTACGTCCTCCGGCTCGCGGACGGCCGGACGCTCAAGCTGACCGTCACGCACTTCTACGACGAGGAGAACCAGGCGCAGTGCCAGGAGACCGGGATGGTCCCGATGGGGGACACCGGCGCCGCCAACATCCAGATCCGGTGGGCCTTCCTCCCGTGACCCGGCCCTCCGGCGCCGCGGCCGCGCTCGCGCCGGCGTTCGCCGCCCTGCTGGCCCCGGCGCTCGCGGCCTGCGGCGCCGGCGAGGCGCCGCTGGGCCCGCTCGACGGGCCCGCCGCGGCGCCGCTCGATCGGCCCGACACGCGCGGCACCGACCTCCAGTTCCGGTTCGATCCGGACGACGCCGTCGAGACCTTCGCGTCGGCCTCCGGCAGCTTCCTCGTCCACTTCGCGCGCGAGGGGCGCAGCGCGGTGCCCGCCGGGGACGCCGACGCGACGGGCGTCCCCGACTTCGTCGAGGAGGTCGCCTCCATCTACGACGAGGTGATCGTCCATTACCGCGACGTCCTCGGCTTCCGGCCGCCGAGGAGCGACGAGGATCTCCCCGACAACGGCGGCGACGGCCGCTTCGACGTCTACCTCGTCGACTTCGCCGGCGTCGGCGACGGCGTGTTCCGCGTCGACGCCTGCGAGCCGGACGACGGGGGCCGCTGCGCCGGCTTCATGATCCAGGAGAACGACTACAGCGGCTACGACTACCCGTCCACGCGGACCGCGAACCGGATCCTCGGGAGCCACGAGCTCTTCCACGCCGTGCAGGCGGCCTACGATCACGGCCAGGACACGCCGATGCTGGAGGGCACCGCGGTCTGGGCGACCGAGTCGTTCGATCCCTCGCTGAAGGACTTCGAGGGCTTCGTCGACGGCTACCTCTCCAACACGGATCGGTCGTTCGACGTGCCCATGATCGGCCCGGTCGATCCCTTCAGCTACGGGAGCGCGATCTTCTTCCAGTTCCTCGAGGAGCGCTACGGAGACGGCGCGGTCCGCTCGCTCTGGGAGCGCGTCGAGGACGGCGCGTTCGACGAGGCGGATCCCGTGTGGTTCGAGCAGCTCGACCCCTTGCTCGCGTCGCTGGCGCGGTCGACCTTCGCCGAGGCGTTCGTGGAGTTCGCCACCTGGAACCTCCTCACCGGCGCCTACGCCGATCCCGAGCGCTCCTACGCCGCCGGGGCCGGCTACCGCGGCCTCGCCCCGGAGGCGGTCGCGGCGCCCCACGCAGGCCGGCTCCGCGTCTTCCACGCGTCGGCGCAGTACTTCAGCGCCCGGCCCGACGGGCGCGCGACCATGACGGCCGCGCTCGCCGTGCCGGCGGGCGATCCCGCGCAGCTCGGCGGCCTCGCCCTGCTGCTCGCCGCGCGGCGCGGCCGCACGTACGGCGAGATCGTCCGCGCCGACGACGTCGCCGCCGGCGCGGAGCTCGTCGACACGGCCGACGCCGACGGCCTCGCCGTGATCGTGGTGAACGGCCTCCAGGACGGCGACTCGCGCAAGCCGACGCTGTGCATCGGCACGGCCGACGAGGTCGCGGCGTGCCGGGCCGCCGCGGAGGGCGGCGCAGGCGGCGGCGGCGCGGGCGGCGGCGGTGGCGGTGGCGCAGGGGACGGCGCCGCCGGAGGGGAGGCGCCGCCGGAGGGCGAGGAGGGCGATGCCGACGGCGGGTGCGGCTGCCGCGTCGTGGCGCCGTCCGCCGCGGCCGGGCCCTTCGCCGCAGCCGGGAGCTGCGCGCTCGGCGCCTCGCTGCTCGCGCTGGCCCTGCGCCGGCGCAGATCCGCGCGCATCCTCCGATGATCTCGGCCGATCGCGCACCCGACGAGGGGCGCCTCGATCGCGCGGAGACGCGCGGCTGAGCCGCGCCGCCCGTCACGACCGAGGGCGCGAGCCGACGGGCGGACGCGCGCTGCACTCGCCGGAATGCCCGTCCCGCGCTCGATGCAAGACGCTACGATGCTGTGCATGAGCGACCCCGGTCCCGCGGATGCGCGCCTCTCTATCCACGAGGACCCGGAGGGATTCCTGTACACCACCGTCGAGGGCGACCTGTCGGACGACATGGCGCGCGAGATCGCCGCCGCGTGCAAGCGCCTGTCGGACGGCGGCCGCGAGGTCCTCGTGCTCTCCGATACGCGCCGCATCGGCACCATCCTGCCGTCGGCGCGCAAGGTGATGGCGAGCGAGATGCGCGCCGTGCGCTTCGACGCGATCGCGATCTTCGGGGCGAGCTTCGCCGTGCGCGTCGTCTCCACGCTCGCGGCGAAGAGCGTGCAGATCCTCACGCATCAGTCCTACCCGGTGCATTTCTTCGAGACGGAAGCCGACGCGCGCGCGTGGCTCCTCGCGCAACGGGACGCGCTCCGCGCGCGGCGCCCGGGCGCCTGACGTCACCCTCCGCGGCGCGCGCCGCCCCGCCGGCGCACCGCCGCGGCCAGGCCGACGAGCGCCGCGACCGCGAGGCCGCGCCGCCCGTCGGCCTGGCCGCGGGGCGCGCCGGCCGCCGCGCATGCGCAGCCGGCCTGCGCGTCGTCGCCGGCGTCGTCGCCCCCTCCTTCCAGGGGCGGGGGCGGCTCGTCCCCGAGCACCTCCCTGAGCGCCGCGCTCGGGTCGATGATCCCGTGCCCGAAGAGGGGATCGTGCCCGTTCTCGTCGGGGATGGCGTACGGCGCCGGCCGCGCCGTGCGGATCAGGATGTCGTAGAGCTCGCCCGCGGTCCGCTCGGGCGCGGCGCTCACGAGCAGCCCGGCGACGCCGGCCGCGACCGGGCACGCCGACGAGGTCCCCCCGAACAGCGACGTGTAGTCGTCGGGGCTGTCCCCCTCGCGTCCGGCGATATCGGTGCTCAGCGTCCCCGTGGGCGCGACGAGATCGACCGAGCGCCCGCGGTTCGTGAACGGCGTCTCCTCTTCCAGGTGGTTGACCGCGCCCACGTTGAGGACGCCCCGCACGGCCTGGATCTCGTCGTCGAGGATCTCCCGGTCGTCGTTGCCGGCGGCGAAGAGGACGAGCGCCCCCTTGCCGTCGCGCCCGGCGTCGAACAGGCGGTTGATCGCGTCCTCGACCACCCTGGGGACGGGCATCGGCTCGGCGTATCCCCAGCTGTTGGACACGATGGCGGCGTTCACCTCGAGGGCGAACTCGAAGGCGTCGACCGAGGTGGAGATCGGCTGCGGCTCGTCGTCGAGCAGGCGCACGCACCGCAGCCTGCATTCGGGGCAGCCGCCCGCGATGCCGACGCCGTTGTCGGTGTCGGCGGCGATGAGGCCCGCGCAGGCGGTCCCGTGGTTCGCGCCCGCCTCGCCCGGCTTGTACGTGGGGTCGTCGTCGCCGTCGATGACGTCCCGGCCCGGATCCATCTTCGCGGCGAGGTCGGGGTGATCGAGGTCGCAGCCGGTGTCGACGACGACGATGGACGTGGCCGCGTCCCCCCGCGCGCGCCCCCAGGCCTGTTCCATCCCGAGGTCGTCGAAGTACCACTGTCCGGGCAGGCGCGGGTCGTCCGGCGTGAACGGCGCGCCGCGCGCCTTGAGGCGCACGTGGAGGTCCGGGATCGCCTCGCGCAGGAACGCCGGCCTCGCCGCGCCCTGCAGGCGCCCGGCGACGTCGAGGCCGTCGCCGCCGCCGGTGTCCTTGACGAGCCATAGCCCGATCGACGGCATCAGCGGCCTCACCACCTCGAGCCCCGCGCCCGCGAGCTCGCCCTCGGCGCCCGGCTCGACCTTCACGATCGCGGTCATGCCCACGCTCGCGTGGATCGTCCGGCCATCGGGGTAGTGGAGCCGCACCGGCGAGAGCGCGCCGCCGGACGCGCCCCGCGCGGCCGGCGCGAGCCGCTCGACGTCGACGCGGCGCTCGCCGTCCAGGAACGACGGCGCGCTCGCGGCCGGGCGCGGGCCGCTGGCGAGGGCGTCGCCGGCGCCGGCGGCCAGCAGGAGGAGGAGCGCCGCCGGGGAAAGCACGATCGAGGGCTTGCGTCTCATCGCTCTCCTGGATCTAGCGGACCGCGCGGCGCCCCACCAGGGCCGCCCCGGCGCGGCGCTCGGGCGAGAGCGACGCAGGATGCGCCGTGCTGAGAGCGGCGCCCTCAGGATCGCCGCTTCCGGGGCGCCGCGCCGCGGGCTTTCTTCGCGGGCGCGGCGACGGGCGTGCTCCGGAACCACCCGAAGCGATCGAGGGAGACGTTGCCGCGATCGTCGAACTCGACGCCCTCGGCCTCGAGCATCATTCGCTGGAGCGCGCCGCCCACCGGATCCTTGATGGTCACGGCCGCGCGATGGCGCGGGCGGCTCCCGAGCACGCGTTGCCAGGGCACGCGCGCGCCCGCACCCGTCTCCTTCAGGGCGGCGAGGGCATAACCGACGTGGCGCGCCGCGCGGGGGTGCCCAGCCATCGCGGCGACGGCGCCGTACGTGCACACCCGCCCCACCGGGATCCGGCGAATCACCCGGTAGAACGCGTCCCACCAGGAGATCGTCTCGGGGAGCGCGGCGGGCTCTCGGCGCCCCCCGCGCGGCCCCGGGATCGCCGCGAGGCGGCGGCCGGCCTCCGGAGCCTGCTTGCGCGCGCGGCGGTCCTTGGCGGCCACGCGGCCGGTCTACCACGGATGGGCCGCGCCCGGGGACCGCGGGCGCGCCTTGCGGGCGGGGATACGAGGGAGCAGGTCAAGGGCAGAAAACGATGTCGTAGTCTTCCCCGGCGCACGCGGCCATCGACTCCTGGTCGTCCCCGGACCACGAATACGCGTCTTTGCATTGCTCTTCGAAGTATGCGGCCACGGGGTTCGTGGGATCGTCGCGGTCGGGGCTCACGCAGGAGGTTGTCGCGCCGCTCGCGTCCTTGTAGCGACCCACCTCCGGGCACCGCGCGAGCAGGCTCTCCGGGCACGACAGCGTGCGGCAGTCCGGCAGGCCGACGGGCACGATCGCCAGGGGGAGGTTGTGCGCGTCAACGTGGCTGATGTTGTACCAGTCGAAGTCGTTGAAATCGGTGTTGAGGGTCATCTCGGCCAGCGTGTACCGGCCCCCGCCGGGGTCCGACCCGGCGTACGCCCAGTAACGCAGCGACGACAGCGGCTCCTCGCTGGTGCCCACGTCGCGGCACGCGAACTGCCCCGGGCCGAGCTCCCCGCCGTCGATGAGGCTCCCCAGGAACTGGAGCGGCTGGTCGCACTTGTTGACGAAGGCCAGGGTGGACTTCCCGTCCCCGGGGGTGCGGCAGTCGACCTCGGTCGGGTCGCTGGGCGGCTGGCCCGTGGACGAGCTGCTGGCTCCACCTGACGAGCTGCTCGCTTCACCCGGCGAGCCTCCGCCGGTCGCGCTGGAACCGGAGCTCACCGAGGCGGATCCGCCGCTCGCCGCGCCGGAGGTGGCGTCCTGTTCGGGGTCCGCGCAGCCGGCGTCGACGACCAGCGCAATGGCGAGCAGCGTGGCCCCTGTCTTCCAGAGTTGCGACATGGCGTCTTCCTTGCGGTCTCGGCGACAGGAGGAGAATACAGAAAGCCCGGTCCACCGAGAAGCGGTGAATCGTGGCGCGCGTGCGGGTCTCGCCGGCGCGCCTTCACGTCGGGTGAGACAGCGCGCGCTCGTCGGGCTGGCCGTGCGCTGATATCTGCGTGGCTCGTGCAGGGCTCTCTCGCTGCGGTCCGCGCGTCTCTGGCCGGCCAAGTGCACGTGCTCGGGGGCGGCGACGAGCGCACGCGCCGCGGAGCTCGATCGGTCGTCGAGCTCACGCATCGCCGCGCGGGGCGGATTGGAATTGACATGGGTCATGTGAGCGCTCACAATGGCCTCATCCTTCGGCTTTACCCTCAGTGGGTCGTCATGCGCACCAGGACCTTCATCGGGACAGGTTTCGGCACCGGCTCCGCTCGCTCGGTCGTCGTGGACGTGTGCGACGGCGCGCTCGCGGGATCGCGGTCGATACCACCGGCACCACGCCGGTCCTCGCCGACGCGAGGGGAGGCCGCTCTCGCTCTATCCCGGCCCGATCGCGCCTTGGAGCGATCGAGGGTTGTCGTCCCATGCCGAGCAGGTCTGCCGGCCATCACCATCCCTCGACGGTCAGTACGATGAAGCGAAAGACTTTCACTCTCTTGCGACCGCCTTGAATCATGGATGACCCCGGTCGCTGAAGGTCGCTGACGAGCCCGGGGCGCCACCGCTGCGCGCTGCCCGGAGCTGCGCGCGCGGGGTAGAGGCGGTGGCGAGGCAGAGGAAGCACAGGCCTCCACGACAGGGCCGCCGTGCGCGTACCGCCTGTCCGCTCTGCTTCGATCAGGGCGAGTCGCTTCACGTAAGGAGGGGCCTTGTTCGGCCGTGCTGGCGCGCGGAGCCTCGTCCATCGCACTCCGGCCCTTCGAGCGCGCTCGCCCGCTGAGCGCGGCCGGCGCGGCCCGCTGGCCGCGGGCGATCTCCGGCGAGATTCGCGGCGCGCCGGGCGATCGCGCTCGAGGACTCGGCCCCATGTCGGCGTCAAACCACCATCATCACTCCGCATCTGAGGATATCGCACCTTCATCAGGATCAGGCCCGTTTGAGATGCATAATCGGCTTGACGGATATGCTAGCTAGGAGCAAGAAATACCCTCGGCGCGCTGCCTGACGCGCACAGGATGAACTTATCCGCTCCGCGCGTATCTCGATGGAGATTCATCCGGAGCGGCAGTGGCCGGCGCGGCGTCCCTGCGGGCACCTTCGGCGCGCAGCGAGCGACCCCGACCTTCGCGGGGGCGGCGTCGAGCAGCAGGCAGATTCGATTTTTACTTACTTACTAGGACAGGAGAACAAGATGAGATTGGGAACCAAGCAGGCCTTGTTTGCGGCGGCGGCGGGCGTCCTCGCCGTGTCGTGCGTCATCGACCCCGAGGAGGCGTACGACGCCGAGATCGAGGAGGAAGGCTCGCTCGACGGCGCCATCACGATCGACACGGGCGCGGTCTATACGATCGTCGGCACGCAGAGCAACAAGTGCGTGGAGATCCGGGGCGGGAGCACGTCGAGCTCGGCGGCGGCGCAGATCGCCACCTGCAACGGCGCGACGCGGCAGCAGTTCCGCGCGGAGTCGATGGGCGGCGGGTACTACCGCCTCAAGAACGTGAACAGCGGCCTGTGCCTCGGGACCAACGGGGGCTCGAACGCGGACGGCGCCACCATCGTCCAGTCCGCCTGCGGCACCGCCGGGAGCCAGCAATTTCAGTTCGCCGATGTCGCCTCCAACGTCCAGCGAATCACCGTCCGCAGCAGCGGCAAGGCGCTCGACGTCATGGGCCTGGCGACGACGGACGGCACCGGCCTCCAGCAGTGGTCCTGGGCCAACGGCGCGAACCAGAAGTTCTCGCTCAGGGTCGTGGGGAGCGGCACCGGCGGCACCGGCGGCTCCGGCGGCACCGGCGGCACCGGCGGCACCGGCGGCACCGGCGGCTCCGGCGGCTCGGGCGGGGGCGGCGGCGGCGGCGGCACCGCCGGGAAGTTCGTCGGCAACATCACGACGAGCGGCTCCGTGCGCAACGGCTTCGCGAACTACTGGAACCAGATCACGCCCGAGAACGAGGGCAAGTGGGGCGAGGTCGAGCGGTCCCGCGGCGTCCGCGACTGGAGCAGGCTGGACGCGATCTACAACTACGCGAGGACGAACAACATCGTGTTCAAGCAGCACACCTTCGTGTGGGGTGCCCAGCAGCCGAGCTGGCTCGCGAGCCTCTCCGGCTCGGAGCAGCAGGCGGCCGTGCGGGACTGGATGCGGGCGTTCTGCGCGCGTTACCCCGACACGAAGTACATCGACGTCGTGAACGAGCCGCCGCCCCACACCACGCCTTCCTACAAGAACGGCATCGGCGGCGACGGCGCCAGCGGCTACGACTGGATCGTCAACTCGTTCAAGTGGGCCCGCGAGTTCTGCCCGGGCGCGGTCCTGATCCTCAACGACTACAACAACATCGAGTACGAGGGCGATCACCAGAACTTCATGCGGATCGCGCGGGCGGTGATCAACGCGGGCGCCCCGGTCGACGCGCTCGGCGCGCAGGCCCACGACGCGTACAAGATCAACACGAACACCGTGAAGGGGTACATCGACAAGCTCGCCTCGCTGGGCAAGCCCGTGTACATCACCGAGTACGACATCGGCATCGCGAACGACGAGGAGCAGCGCCGGGTGATGCAGGACCAGTTCACGATGTTCTGGAACCACCCCTCCGTGAAGGGCATCACGCTGTGGGGTTACATCGTCGGCGCCACCTGGCGGGACAACACGGGCCTCCAGCATTCGAACGGCACCATGCGGCCGGCAATGAGCTGGCTCATGAACTTCCTCGGCCGCTAACTGCCTGAAAAGCGCAGAACTTCGAACCGCCAAGACGCCAAGGACGCCAAGACAGAGATTCTCTTCTTGGCGTCCTTGGCGTCCTTTGCGTCTTGGCGGTTAATTTATCGCTCGATCAATGTGATCAGTGTCCTAGAGCCGACCCGGTACTATCCCTTCTCGGCGCCTCGGATCACCATCGACGCGAGCAGGTCCATCATCCTCGAGAGGTCCTCCCGGGCCGCCCCGTCGGGGAGCGCCGCGAGCCGCGTCGCGACGCGCTCCAGGAACTGCTGCCTTGCCCGCTCGAAGCCCGGGGCCAGCTGGTCGTGCAGCGCGCAGGTCACGAGCTCCTGATCGAGCTGCCGCCAGAAGAACTTGCCGTCGACGGTCGCGACGGAGAGCCTGCCGGTGAAGCCGACCACCGTCCGCGCGCCCGCGTCGAGGAGCTTGTCGAACAGCGGGCCGCTCGCCGTCTCGCCACAGCAGAAATACAGCACGCGGCCCCGCGCCCAGAGCTCGATCTCCTGCGCTGGGCTCTCGTGCGATATCAGGATGCCGTCCGGCGACTCGTCGTCCACGACACAGCTCGTCCTGCCGTGGGACGACACCACGATCCCGCGGAAGGGATTGCCACCGCTCTCGGCCCGCGCGATCTGGCGGATGATCCTCCTCCGCTCGGCGCTCGCGCGCCCGAACGGTACGATGGAGAACTGCTCTCCCATACGCCCGTAGAGCTGCGTGCGCCCCGTCGCGAACCAGGCGCTATCCGGGTCGAAGGATGTGTCAATCGAGAGTACAGGTCGAGCCGTCATCCTACCTCCTTCGAAGATTCCCCGTGCGCGCTGCCCAGCGCTCGCCCGCACCGGCGCTCGCCAGCACTGCCGCTCGCGCGCGCTGCGCCGGCCGCCTGGCGCCGGGCATCAGGCCCGCTCCACCGGCTTCTTCGCAGCATCGATAGCACCCGCTGGCATTTCGGACCCCTGCCGCGAGACTCGCGGCAGTGTACAATAACAACCGTAGGGGAATCCCTTCTACAAAAATCGTATTCGTTCCGACGAATTTTCTCGCTCACGGCTGTTCTAGGTGTGCTCCTGCGCTTGCGGAGGCTCATGTTTACTTCGGGCTCTGGCACGCGGGCGTTGCGCCGAGGTGTCGCCTCGAACAACGGCGCGCAGCGCGGCGGGGGCTCGCGGGAGCGGGGGCCGCAGCGCCCGTCGAGCGCCGCCGAGCGGGCGCGCGGCGGGGTTCAGGGGGGGAGGGGGGCGGCGGCGTCGGTCTGGTCGAGGACGAGCTTGCGGGGCTCGCCCTGCCCGAGCTCGCTCATCCGCGCCTGCATCGTCTGCCCGAGCTCCTCGCGCGCGCCGTCGTCGAGGAGCTTCTTCACCTTGGGGAACAGGTGCTCTTCCTCCTCCTTGTGGTGGTGCTCGAGCTGCTCGGCGAGCACGTGCAGCTTGGGCCCGAACCTCTCGTCCGTCGTGTCGAGCGCCAGGAGATCGGCCAGCACGCGCTTGAGGGACAGGTGCT
This sequence comes from Sorangium sp. So ce134, assembly GCA_051525975.1. Taxonomy (GTDB): domain Bacteria; phylum Myxococcota_A; class Polyangia; order Polyangiales; family Polyangiaceae; genus Sorangium. The sequence continues at coordinate 11,722,540 of CP150314.1, read as the reverse complement.
CCTCCAGCGATTCGAGGAGGATATCCTCGGTGCGGCGGGCCTTGACGGCGGGGTAGAAGTGCTGCTCCTCGATCGTGATGTGCGTGGCGAGGAGGTCGGCGGCCGTGGAAAACTGCTCGCGGGAGACGGAAGAAGCCTTTTTCAGGCCGGAGAACTGCTGCTCTAGCTCGCGGTGGTGGCGTTCGAGGAGATCGATGGCGTCCATAGAGATCTCTATGTAGCGGGCGCCGCCCCGCGAGCAAGCGGGGCGGGCGCGCGGGAGCGGCGCCGGGCGGCGCTCATCCCGGCGCGCGCGGCGGAGCGGGTGTAAGCTCCCCGCATGTACTCGCCCGAGGTATTCGTCGAGACTGACCGCGATCGGCTGTTCGATCTCATCGAGAGACACAGCTTCGGCTGCCTCATGGCGCCGGATGATCGGGGCGGCATCGAGATCGCGCACCTGCCGTTCGTGCTCGATCGCGACGCCGGGCCCTCCGGCCGGCTCCGCGCCCACGTCGCGCGGGCCAACCCGATCTGGCGGCTGGCCACGGGCGGCAGGCCGGTCGTCGCGGTCTTCTCCGGGCCGCACGGGTATGTCTCGCCGCGATGGTACGAGCAGCCGACCCGGCAGGTGCCGACGTGGAACTACGCCGTGGTGCACGCCCACGGGCGCGCCGCCGGGCCGATGAGCCGGGGCGACCTGACTCGGCTGCTCGACGATCTCTCCGGCATCCACGAGCGCGGCGCGGCCGAGCCGTGGAGCACGGGCGAGCTCGACCGCGAGCTCCACGAGAACCTCCTCCGGGGGATCGTGGGGCTCACGATCGAGATCGATCGCCTCGAAGGCAAATTCAAGCTGAGCCAGAACCGCTCGCCCGCCGACCAGGCGCGCGTCGTCGGCGCGCTCGGGGAGCGCGGGAGCCCCGATGATCTCGAGATGGTGCGGCTGATGACCGCGAGGGGCGAGCCCCGATGAGCTGCTGGGCGGGCCGGGCCTCCGCCTGCAACGTGCCTGTCGGAGCCAGGGAGCTCCCGATGCAGATTGCCGATCTCCCCTTCACGCCAGATCGAACAGCAGCACCTCGCCCTGGTCCTTGCCGACCAGGTGGAGCGCCCCACCCGCGCTGATCGCCGCCGCGTCGCCGGCCTCGAGCAGCGTCCCGTTCAGCTCGACGCTCCCGCGCGCCACGTGGACCCAGGCGTTCCGCCCGGCCGCGAGCTCGTACCGGGCCTCTTCCCCCTGCCCGAACAGGCCCGCGAACAGGCTCACGTCCTGGTGGACCGTCACCGAGCCGTCGCGCCCGTCCTGCGAGGCGACCAGCCGCAGCTTGCCCCGGCGCTCCTCCTTCGAGAACGCCTTCTGCTCGTAGCTCGGCGGATACCCGCGCCGGTCCGGCAAGATCCAGATCTGCAGCAGGTGGGTCTCGCCCGTCTTCGAGGCGTTCATCTCGCTGTGGTACACGCCCGTGCCCGCCGACATGCGCTGGACCTCGCCGGGGCGGATGGTCGACCCGTTCCCCATGCTGTCCCGGTGCGCGACCTCCCCCTCGAGAACATAGGTGATGATCTCCATGTTCTGGTGCGGGTGCGTCCCGAACCCCCGCGCCGGGGCGACGCGATCGTCGTTGATCACCCGCAGCGCCCGGAAGCCCATGTGGTCCGGGTCCTGGTAGTCGGCGAACGAGAACGTGTGGAACGACTTCAGCCACCCGTGGTCGGCATAGCCGCGCTCGCCGGAGCGGCGGAGTTGCATCGAAGAAGTGGTGTTTGCCATGCACCTCAGCATGCGCCCGCCGATCCATCTTGTGAATCGGCATTCGCGTCATGGGATCCATCTGGATCGTAGATGGAACCCGCTCCGCCCTGGGCGCCCCTGGTCAGACGACCTCGAGGTTGGTCACCTCGGCGTCCAGCCACGGCCCGTCCTCCGGGAGCAGGACGAAGGCGTCGAAGGCCGCGTCCGTCGGGCGCGCGCCGGCCGGCCGGAGCTGGTCCTGGGGGACGATCGCCAGGTTCGGCGCGCTGACCACCGGCGCGGTGGCCTGCCCGGCGAAGGCCTCGGAGGCGGCGCGCAGCACGGCCGCGAGCCGGTCGGCGGTCGGCTCGGGCAGGAACAGCGCGTCGACCGTCGCCACGCGGTCGATCCCCCGGGCGGTCGCGATCTCGGACAGGAACACCGCGGCGGCGCCGACCGGCCGGCCCGCCTCCTCGACGAGCAGCAGCCTGCGCGACCGCGGATCGCGCAAGCCGTGCTCGAGCTGCGCCGCGTCGGGCGCCGACCACAGCACGCGCTCGTCGCCGCACGCCGCGATCGCCGCGAGCACGTCGCCCACGCCCCCCGCCTGCCTCGCCACCGCCCGCGTCGGCGCGGCGCTCGCCCGGGGGACGAAGCCGTGGTTCCGGCACGTGGCCAGCTGCTTCCGCCTGAGCCCGGCCGCCTCGACCGCCCTGGAGAGCGCGCGCTGCGCGGGCGCGGAGCGCGCCTCCACGAACACCACGATCGGCAATCCCGAGGCGCGGAGGCCGGCCAGGAGCTCGCCGTACAGCCGGCCCGCCAGCCCCTGCCCCTGGAACTTCGGGCGCACGCTCACGAACGAGAGGACGTAGCCCGCCGACTCGGCGCCGCGGAAGCGGAAGCGGCGCGGCGCGACGCCGATGAAGCCGGCCGGCTCGCCGCCCTCGCGCGCGAGCACGGCGCGCGGCGCCGGGCCGGGGAAGCCGAGCTGCCACCTCAGGTAGTCGGCCGTGTAGTGGAGGGCCGGCGGCGGCCACGCCTCGCGCAGGACCAGGCTGGCCTCCTCCGCCGCCGCGATCGGGTCGACGTGCTCGAGCTGCATGGCCGCGAGCCTCGCAGAATCCCCCGGGAAACGGAACTGCCGCTTCCCCCGGGCACCGGCACCTGTGTCGCAGAGCGGAGCTCACCCGCACAGGAGACGGGCCCAGATCGGCGTTTTCGGCGCGCAGGCGCGCGCCAGTGCGCCGAGCACCGAAAACGTCGAGGTGGGCCCGTATCCGAAGCGGGTGAGCTCCGCTCTAGAGCCCGGCCATCTCCGGGGCGCGGCGCACGACGTCGGGCCAGCCGGAAGGGTCGTCGCCGTGCTGGGCGAGGAACGCGTAGACCCACCGCTCGAGGCCGAACGCGATGCACACGCTGTGCATCGGCCCCGCGCCCTCGATGGCGCAGCTGAACGCGCGGCCGAAGAAGTCGGTGTGGTAGTTCAGCGACCCGGCCGCGACCCGCTCGCCCTCCGGGAGCATCAGCGAGATCTCGTACTTCGTCTCGCTGCTGATCTGGAAGTAGGTCTTGGCGGCCGCGTCCGGCGCGATGAAGAACGGATCGCTCGCCGTCCGGATCTCGCCCGCGAGCCGGTGCTCGTCGAGGTAGCGCGCCACGAGCTCGTTCCCCTGCTCGCGCAGCCCGAGGACGTTCTCCCGCGTTCCGAGGAACACGATCTCCCGCATCGTGAACTCCCAGAGCCGCCGGAGGTCGACCATCTTGCTCGACTCGTAGCGGAAGCAGCGGCCGGCCAGGGCGTAGCGCGCGCCGCCCGCCGGCAGCACGCGGTCCCGGTTCGCCGCGTACACGTGATAACAGACCGCCGGCGAGAGGCAGACCTCCGGGGGCGCCATGTCGCTCAGCGCGCGATCGTCGAGCGTCTCCCGATCCTGGTGCCGCGCGCGGAAATCCTCGATGCGCGGCATGTCCTCCGGCAGGTGGCACGCGAACGTGACGATGTGGGGGAACGAGCGGAAATAATCGCACTTCGACAGCGTCGCGGCCGGGATCAACGTCGGCACGAGGATCGGGCTCGGCGAGAACGGCGCGCCGAGCGCCTCGAGCGAGCGATCGAAGTAGCGGTAGAGCCGCAGCGGGATGCCCTCCAGGGCGACCTGGCCCTGGCCCATCCGCGTGATCCCGGCCGGGAGCCCGCCGCCGCGGAACTCCACCCGGTCGCACGCCGGGCTGCGGTACACGAGCTTGCGGGTGATCTGGCGCAGGCTCCGCTGCATGGAGCGCGCGAGGCCCTCGGCCGCGCGCGCGAGCTCTCCCGCGCCCTCCTCCGGGGCCTCGAACTCGAGCGCCGCGCCCCCGCGGACGAAGCGGATGTTCGAGATGTCCTTCGAGAGGAAGGCGATCTGCTTCGGGATCTCCTCCTGCGCCATCTCGGTCGCAGGCGTGGCGAGCTCCACCGTGACTGTCTTTCTCATCACACGAGCTCCTGCAGCATCGCGGTCAGCGCGCGCGGCGTGCGGGCAGCAGGGAACCTGCCGTCGTCGGGGATGGTCACGTTGAACCGCTCCTCCAGCTCGGGGATGAGCGAGACTGCGAGAATGGAGGTGACCCCCGCGTCGTAGATGTCGTCATCAGGCCCGATGCCGGGAATCTTGCTGAGCGTGACGATGATCTCGGTCACCTGATCCAACTCGATCGCCATGAGAAGCTCCAGGGTTAAGATGCGCCGTCGGAGAGCGAGCGCCTCCCCGCGCCGTCTGCGCCGTTACTCATCGCACCAGCGCGGCCCGCCCCCGCCTCGGGGGCCGGCGGCTCGGCCCGGAGTGATGCCACCCGCCTCGCCGGATTGCCAGCGACGACCGTGTAGGGCGGGACATCGGCCATCACGATGGAGCCCGCCGCCACCACGCTGCCCTCGCCGACCGTGACCCCCGGGAAGATCATCGACCGGGCGCCGAGCCAGACGTTGTCCTCGATGACGACGGGCCGCACCTCGCTGTCCGCCGGGGGCAGGCCGCGCTTGCGGTCCTCCGGATCGCTCGGGTGACCGCTCGAGTCGAGGATGTAGACGCTCCCCGCGATCCGGCAGTGATTGCCGATGGTGACCGACTTGCCGACGATGATCCGGCAGTCGTGCCCGATCCCGGTGTTATCGCCGATCCGCAAGGTCGGGCGGTCCGAGAACCGCGCGGCGAAGACGATGTTCACCTTGCCGTCGAGCACCACATTGTCGCCAAGGATCAAGTCTCCCCGGCCCTGGATGTAGTGAATGAAGTTCCCCGTCCGGACGCCCTTGCCGTACCGGGCGCAGTGCGACTTGAGGTGCGGCTCGCAGACGAGCACGCGAGCGCCGAACCAGTACACCTCGCGCGCCGTCTCGAACGCCAAGCGCATCGGGACCACGAGCGGCCGCGGCGCGGGCAGGGTGAAGCCATGGACCTGCCGGCGCACGTGGCGCACGGCGCGGGCGACGCTGTGATCCGAGGAGGCGAGGAAACGAACCAGGTTCTTCATGGAGGGTCGCTCTGCATGGGCTGGCCGGAGCAGCGATGTCCAGCGCGGGCGCCCGGCAAGAAGGACGGAAGGAACGCCAGGGAGCCTGAGACTATACCTCGAATCTTACCGCGTCGACCGTTCTCCAGCCGCTCTATCGACGCTGTCCCAGGCTCTATTACAAACCAATTACAGTCGGCGCATCATCCACGAGCGCTAGCAAATACCGTGACAACACCGCGACGCGGGCCGCGCGACGCCGCGTCATGCCGGCTCTCGTCGCGCGCCCGTGGGGGCGGAGCCCGCGGGGACAGCGGCGGTGGGGTCCTTCGCCTCCATATGGGGCAAAACGCCCCGGAGCAGGACCAGGCCGAGCGCGGCCTCGACGAGGGTGAGCGCCACCGCCCACGTCGTCGTGGTGGCGGCGATGGCGGCCAGGCGCTCCTCGCGCGTGACGCCGGCCGCGAAGCCCTCGAGGAGCGCGGCGGCGAGCACGTCGCGCGTGCCGAAGCCCTGCGGGGTGAGGGGGAGCGTCACCGCCACCATCAGGATGGGGATGTACGTCAAGGCGGCCCCGAGGGGGATGCGCACGCCGAAGAAGTAGAAGGGGAGCCAGGTCCCGGCGAACAGGACGAGGAGGTGCGGCACGCGCGCGGCGAGGGCGACGAGGTGGCCGCGCACGCCGGCCTCGAAGAGGGGGGCGAGCAGCTTCGTGCGGGCGAGCCGGGCGGGGCGCAGCGCGAGGATCGCGAGGTACAGCACGCCCGCGGCGAGGAGCAGGGCGGACCCGGCGAGCGGCCCGCCGTTCGCGGGGACGGCGACCGCGCCGAGGAGGAGCAGGCAGCCGAGCCACGACGCGTAGACCACGAGCGTCGCGCCGGCGACGCGGGCGAGCGGCACGCCGTGCGCGCGCGCGAGGAAGACCGTGATGAACGCCTGGCCCACATGGTGGTTGAGCAGCGATGGCAGGTAGGAGGCGCCGCGGAGCACGAAGAAGTCGCGGAAGGCGACCGGGGCGATCAGGCGGCGGTAGACGAGGACGGTCGCGAACGTGTCGGCGCCGAGGAGCGCGAGGATGAAGAGGGCGGCGAACGCGCCGAAGAGCGGGGCGTCGACGCGCGCCAGGGCGGCGCGGAAGGCGTCGACGTCGAGGCGGCCGAGGACGAACGCGACGAGCGCGACCGCCAGCGCGAAGGGGAGGGCGCGGCGCACGCGAGCCCAGGGGCGCGGCGCGGGCGGCGGCGCGGCGCCGGCGACGGTTCCGGTGTGGGTCGAGGAGCGCAACGGCGGGACCCTAGCAGAATCCCCGCCGGGGTGGCCGAAAGGAGCGGCGCCCGGGGGCGCGGAGCGGCGCCCGGAAGCGCGCCGCCCCCCGGCCTCGACAGGCGCACGTCGCCCCCCGTCTCCGGAGGGCGCACGCTGCGCGGCGACCGCGCCCCGCATGGGGCATAGTCGTCCACCATGTCCAAGTACGATTACGATCTCTTCGTCATCGGCGCCGGCTCGGGCGGCGTGCGCGCAGCCCGCATGTCCGCTTCCTACGGGGCCCGGGTCGCCATCGCCGAGTCGCGCCACCTCGGCGGCACGTGCGTCAACCTGGGGTGCATCCCGAAGAAGCTCCTCGTCTACGCCTCGCACTACGCCGAGGACTTCGAGGACGCCGCCGGCTACGGCTGGTCGGTGCCCGGCCACGGCGGGGACGGGCAGGCCGGCCCGTCGTTCGACTGGGCGACGTTCCTCCGCAACAAGAACAAGGAGATCGAGCGCCTGAACGGCGTCTACGAGCGGCTGCTGAAGAACTCCGGCGCCGACATCCGCTGGGGCCAGGCCAGGATCGTGGACCCGCACGCCGTCGAGATCGACGGCGCCAGGATCACCGCCGAGCGGATCCTCGTCGCGACCGGCAGCTACCCCTGGATCCCCGACCTGCCCGGGCGCGAGCTCGCGATCACCTCGGACGACGCGTTCCACTTCAAGACCATGCCGCGGCGGGTGGTCATCGTCGGGGGCGGCTACATCGCGGTCGAGCTCGCCGGCATCCTGCACGGGCTCGGGGCCAAGGTGTCGCTGATCCACCGCGGCATGCACCTCCTGCGCGGCTTCGACGACGACGTCCGGGCGTTCCTCGCCACCGAGCTCCAGAAGAAGGGCCTGGACCTCCGCCTCGGCGCGAGCGTCGAGAGCATCGAGCGGCGCGGCGACGCGCTGTGCGCGGCGCTCGCCGACGGCACCGAGCTCGCCGCCGACTGCGTGCTGTACGCGACCGGGCGGCTGCCGAAGACGAAGGGGCTCGGGCTCGAGGAGATCGGGGTCAAGCTCGACGAGGACGGCGCGGTCGTGGTGGACGGCGCGTTCCAGTCGTCGGTCCCGTCCGTCTACGCGATCGGCGACGTGATCGCGCGCGTGCAGCTCACGCCGGTCGCCATCGCCGAGGCGATGGCGCTGTCGAAGCGGCTCTTCCGCGGCGAGGACGCGCGCGTGGACTACGCCGGCATCCCGACCGCCGTCTTCAGCCAGCCGAACGTCGGCACCGTCGGCCTGTCGGAGTCGCAGGCGCGCGAGCACCACGACGTCGCCGTGTATCTCTCGACCTTCCGCGCGCTGAAGCACACCCTCTCGGGGCGCGAGGAGAAGACGATGATGAAGCTCGTCGTCGACCGCGCGACCGACCGGGTGCTCGGCGTCCACATGGTCGGGCCCGACGCCGGCGAGATCATCCAGGGGTTCGCCGTCGCGCTGAAGTGCGGCGCGACCAAGGCGCAGTTCGACGCGACGATCGGCATCCACCCGACCGCGGCCGAGGAGTTCGTGACCATGCGCGAGCCGCTGCGGAACGCGGATCGCAGCCCCCCGATGGGGATCGCGCCGAGCTCGGCGTAGCGCGCGGGCGCGCGGGCGCGGGCTCACGCCGGCGCAGGCGCGATCCCGCCCGTCCGCTGGCGACGGCTCCGGGCGGCTGCACGCCACGTCCGTCCGCTCCCGCCGGCGCGCGATCGCCGCCGTTCTCTCGCTCCCGCCCGCCCGCTCGCGTTCGCGCTCGGCGCGCTCCTCTGGTATGGACCGCGCGATGTCGACACCCGCCTCGACCCCCTTGAAGCCGGTCGGCCTGCTCGCCCGCACCAGCGACCGCTCGTTCTACGTCTTCAACGCCGTGCTCTCCGCGGCCGCGCTGGCGTTCCTCGCGTACATCCTGATCGTCCGGCGCGGCGCGGGCGGCGCGGATCTCCGCTTCATGCCGCCGCTGAACGCCGCGCTGAACGCGACCGCCGCCACGCTGCTCGTCGCGGGCTGGATCGCGATCAAGCGCCGCGCGATCGTCGTGCACAAGTACCTGATGGTCTCGGCGTTCGTCGCCTCGTCGCTGTTCCTCGTCGGCTACCTCGCCTACCACTTCGTCCACGGGGACACGAAGTACCAGGGCACCGGGCCGCTCCGCGCCGTCTACTTCGCCGTCCTCATCTCGCACATCGTGCTGTCGGCGGGCATCGTGCCGCTCGCGCTGACGTCGTTCTACTTCGCCTACAAGGCGAACTTCGCGAGGCACGCCCGGGTCGCTCGGGTGACGCTGCCCCTCTGGCTCTACGTGTCGGTGACGGGGGTGCTCATCTATTTCATGCTGCGCGGGAGCCCGCCGGCGGTGCCGTGAGCGCGCCGCCCCGCCCGCCTCGGCCTCAGAAGTCCTTGATGCTCCCGCGCCGCCCCTGGAACCCGCCGAAGACGTACCGGTGGGCCGCGAGCGCCGCGGCCGCGAACGCCTCGTACTCGTAGACCTCCTCCATCAGCGGGATCGGATCCTGGTAGAGCGTGTCGCTGGCCACGATCTTCGGCCACGGCAGGCGATCCGGGTGGGCGCCCTCCACGCCGGCCTCCTTCATGACCTTGAGGAACTCGTGGGCGAGGAGGCCCTGGCCGATGACGCTCGGGTGCACGCCGTCGAGGCTGACGACGCCGCCGGCCTGGCGCCGCCCGGCGCGATCGACGTGGTAGTAGCGGGTGTCCATCGGCGGCGCGACGTGCTCCTTGACGTACGCGGGGAACTCGTACGTGGGCTCGCCGCCGGTGCGCTTGTACGCGAGCCGGTCCAGGCTGCCGGAGACGTCGACCAGGTGGTACCGGGCCGCGCGGTGGCGGGCGTTCTTCTCCTCGAGCAGCCGGGCGATCTGCGCGTTGCACGCGTCGACCGTCGCGTCGATGCGCCGCGCCTCCGCCGCGGTGAGGTGCGGCGCGCCGGCCTCGATCAGCCGGGTGCCCCGCGCGAGCGGGGGGTAGGTGTAGTAGGGGAAGTAGTGTGGGACGCCCGGCAGCGGATCGCCGACGCCCATGGCGACGGGCGCGATCGTGACGTGCGGCACGTTCGCCACGAACACGCGCCAGCCCGGGCCCTCGTTGCGGCGCATGGCGAAGTCGACCCGGTCGAGCAGCTCGCCGTACTCGGCGACGAAGTCGTCGGGCATCCAGAGGTTCCACTGCGCCCGGGTGCGCTCGTCGAAGCCGAGCGACACCGGCCGCCGGTCCGGCCTGTCCTCGGTCGCCGCGACGCTGAGGAGGATCGCCGCGCCGACCGCGTTGTTGGGGCCGAGCCAGAGCAGGAGGTTCTCGACCCCCTCGCCGCGCGCGTGGTGGCCGAGCCAGTCGAGCTGGCTGTACCCGTCGAGCCGCTCGTCCCGCGACGGGTTGAGGACGCGCAGCGCGGTCCGGTAGAACGACGCGTTCGGCCCCTGGAGGAACCCGTCTCCGGCGCCGGGCGCCGCCGCGATCCGCTCCTTGCAGAGCCGCGGCGTCACGAGCCACGCGTCGGCCACGTCGAAGCCGTACACCGACACGTTGTGGAACCACGGGACGCTCCCCCCGCGGTAGGGGCCGGCCCCCTCGCCGCGCTCGTAGTAGTCCTCGGCCACGTCGAGCACCCGGTTGATCTCGGCGAGGAACGCGGCCCACTCCAGCCCCTCGATCCGCGAGCCGAACGCGAGGTAGAGGCGGCGGAGCACGAGCTCGAGGTCGAGCAAGAGCCCGTGCGCCGGGTAGTCGGGCACGCGGTACGCCGGGCTCGAGAGCGCGTCGCCGACGTCGACGCCGAGCGAGCGCGCGATCCACGTCGAGTAGGCGAGGTGGGTGCGCGCCACGCCGAGCGACATGAGGCCTTGAGAGATGCTGTCCCCGATGGTGAAGAGCTTCATGCTGCGGTCCTCACGCGGTTCAGGTCGAAGCCGCATGCTATCCGAACGCGCGGCGCAGCGCGGCGCGATCGCCGGTCAGCGATGGCGCGCCGCGGCGCTCAGCGCGACGCCGCGCGTCTGTGCAGGACGGCGCTGGCGATGCGCACGGCGAAGAGCAGCGCGAGCAGCGCCGCGTAGATCATCGGCTCGGTCGCGTCCTTCTTCACGCGGAGGAAGAAGTGCGCGACCCCGAGGACGGCGGCGACGTACGCGAGGCGGTGCAGCCGCTTCCAGCGCGCGGCGCCGAGGCGCTTCAGCATGCGCGCGGTCGACGTGGCCGCCAGCGGGACGAGCAGGACGAGCGCGACGAAGCCGGCGAGGATGAAGGGGCGCTCCGTGATGTCCTCGACGACCGCGCGGACGTCGAGCCCCTGGTCGACGACCGCGTACGTGAGGAAGTGCGCGCAGGCGTAGAAGAAGGCGAGCAGCCCGAGCGCCTTGCGGACGCGCAGCGGGAACGTCCATCCCGAGACGAGCTTGAGCGGCGTCGCCGCCAGGGAGGCGACGAGCAGCACGAGCGCGAGCAGGCCGAGCTGGTTCAGCGCCTCGGCGACGGCGTTCGGGCCGAGCGCGCCCGACCAGGCGCGCAGGCCGAGCGCGACGAGCGGGATCAGCCCGCCCGTGACGACCGCAGGCACGAGCCAGGGCAGCTTCCGGCCGGCCGGCGCCGCCGCGCCCGGCCGCGACAGCGATCTCGCGGGCGCGCCCATCGTCAGAAGTTCCTCCGCAGGTCCATGCCGCTGTAGAGGCCGGCGACCTCCTCCGCGTAGCCGTTGAACGGCAGCGTGGGGCGGCGGCGCAGCTCACCGATCCTCCGCTCGGTCGCCTGGCTCCAGCGCGGGTGATCCACCGCGGGGTTCACGTTCGCATAGAAGCCGTACTCGTCCGGCGTGGCCTGGCTCCACGTCGTCTTCGGCTGTCGCTCCGTGAGCTTGATGCTGACGATCGATTTGCACCCCTTGAACCCGTATTTCCACGGGACCACCAGGCGAATCGGCGCTCCGTTCTGGCCGAGCAGCGATTTGCCGTAGAGGCCCACGGCCAGCATCGTGAGCGGGTGCATCGCCTCGTCGATCCGGAGCCCCTCGACGTAAGGCCAGTCGAGGACGTCGCTCCGCTGGCCGGGCAGCTGCTCGGGATCGAGCAGCGTGGTGAACTGGACGTACTGGGCGCGGGAGGTCGGCTCCAGGCGCCGGAGCAATGCAGCGAGGGGGAACCCGAGCCAGGGGATCACCATCGACCACGCCTCGACGCAGCGCATTCGATAGACGCGCTCCTCCAGGGGAAACCACGTGAGCAGGGTGTCGAGGTCGATGACCGCGGGCTTCTTGATTTCCCCCTCGCACGCGACCGTCCAGGGGCGCAGCCTGAGCCGGCCGGCGTTCCTGGACGGCTCCGATTTGCTCAGGCCGAGCTCGTAGAAGTTGTTGTAGGTGACGATGGCCTCGTAATCGGTCCGCGCTTCGTCGGTGACGAACGGGTTTCGCGCGCTCGCCGCGCTCGCCGCGCCCGCCCCGAGCAGCGGCGGCGCGGCGTCCGGCGGGGGCGCGCCGGCGAGCGGCGCGGCCTCGCCGCCGGGGGCTCCGGGACCGCCGGCGTCCGCCACGCCGGCCTCGCCGCCGGTGAGCCAGACGAGGCCGCCGCCGATGGCCGACGCGGTGCCGGCGAAGAGCGCCGCGTTCTTGAGGAGCTCGCGCCGCCTCACGTAGAGCGCTGGAGGGGTGATCTCGCTGGCGGGCGGCTCCTTGGGCAGCTTGCTCATGCCCCATTCTACGATCGGCCCGGGCTCCGGTTACGGGTCGGCCGCGATCACGCGGCCCTTGACAGGAGGCGGAGCGCGGCGTGGGGCGCGTGGTGGAGCGAGGGCAGCGCGAGCATCTGCGCGATGCGCGCGGAGCGCTGCTCCACCCCGCGGGCGATCGCCGCCCGTTCGCTCGGGCTGCGCGCCTTGAGCAGGGCCAGCACGTCGCTCCAGACGCGCTCGCGCCACCGCGAGAGCATCTCCATCGACACCCAGATCGCGAGCTCCGGGGCGGTGTCGCGGAAGATCGCGCTCAGGGGGCAGCCGTGCCGGGCGGCGAGGCGCTCGAGCGCCTCGGCGACCGAGCGGCGGAGCAGCGTATTGACCTCATCGTGATCGTGCTTGAGCCGCGCGAGCATCCGCGGGTCGCGGCCGTGCCCGAACTCGACGATCGTCGCGTGGATCCCGAAGACCAGGTCGTAGTTGATGTGCGCGCTGAACCCGAGCAGGGCGTTCTGCACCGGGGGCGTGAACCGCGACGACGTGCTCGCGTACGCGATCTGCCAGGCGTTGCAGTCCTGCGCCGCGCCCCGCTCGCACCACCGGAACGTCTCGAGGTACCGCTCGCAGAACCGGCCGGCGAGGCGCGAGATCCACGAAGGCTCGAGGAACATGCCATCGGGCCGCTCCACCTGCGCCGCGACAGCGTGCGTGACGATGCCGTAGACGTCGGTGAACGCCGCCCGCCGGTCGCCCGCGGCGACGAGGCGAGCCGTCACGGTGTCGAGAACAACGGCAGCATCGTGGACGCTCTTCGGGTGCAGATTAAGGCCGTCGATGCAGCTGCTCATGAAGTCCCCTCCTACTTCTTCGCTCGTCAAAGAGACCTGGTCTGATGTTCGAACTTCCGCATCCGACCGCCTCGCTGGCGCCGGCCGCGTCGCCGGAGCGCAGCACGAACGGTGCAGCAGAGGCGCCGGCGGGCGGTCCGCCCGGACCCGGCCTTTCTGGTCTGCGTCCGGTGCGCGTCGTTCCCATGCCGAAAGCGGATCTGGAGACCCGCCGGGAGAAGGTCGCCGCGGATGTTGCCCTTGCTTCTCCTACTGCCGGCCCTCCCCATGAACCGGCCCCCCGCAGAAGAGCGATGACTCGATGCGATCCAGACGCGCTCGCAGCGGGATGCCCCCCCTCGCTGCGGCGCTCTAAGGTGAACCTAGTCTACGACATGGTGTGGGGTGACCACAATTGTCTTATGAGCTCTGATCCCGTTCGGGACAGTTTTGAGACTATTCTAACTAGCGAGCTCGAACAAGCGCCAGTTGACCCTGACACGTTTCTTTGTGGCGCGGGAGAGCGCCACGGCATCTTCCGGGTTGCGCTGCCACTGGAGCGAAGGTTCGTCGAATTCGGAAAGTCACCTTCCTGCATAGCTGCAAGTCGCGACGAGATGTTCTCGAAACATGTCGAGTGCTTCTCCCATGTCGGCTGTATGGCCGGCGATGGATAAGTGAAGAGCGTTTAGGAAGTCCCTGAGTCGCTACTCAGGAAACTCCTGGCTCGTTTTCCACAGGGGGTGCACTTTCTTGCGTCGCTGGTGGAATATGGCGCGAAGCGGGCCGATGAGGCCGCTCTCGCGCCGCGGCGGCGGTCGCCAGCGCGGCCGCGCCGGCACCCCCGGCGGCGCCAGGGCTCGCCTGTCATGCCGCGGGGCCGCGTCGGATGTGCCGCGCGCCAAGCCCCTGAAGCCTGCGCCTGCAGGGCGCGGGGGCCGGCCGTACGGCGGCGATCGCCCGGAGGGCTCGGCGTGGCCGCCGGGCGCCGGGCGCGCCCCGGCGCTGGACGCCGGGCGGCGCGAGCGGCGGCGCCGAGGGCGCGGCCCGCCTGCGCGTGGGCACGGCCGCGACGGAGCGCCGCCGTTGACGACGTGCGCGGGGAGCGCTCTTCGCGGTCGAGGAGCGGGCTCCGCCGTTCGAGGTGGGGAAGGGAGACGCCGGCCGCGCGCGAGGCCGGCGGCGCGCGTCAGCCGGTGCCGCCCTTGGCCTGCACGTCGCGGTAGCGCAGCGTCGCGCGCAGGTAGTCGCGGTTCATCTGCGCGATCACGTCGAGGGGGATCTCCTTCGGGCAGACCGCCTCGCACTCGCCGACGTTCGTGCAGTGGCCGAAGTTCTCGGCGCGCATCTGCCCGACCATGCTGAGGCTCCGCTGATCGCGCTCCGGCTGGCCCTGCGGCAGGATGTTCAGGTGCGTGAGCTTCGCCGCCGTGAAGAGCGAGGCCGACGCGTTCGGGCACGACGCGACGCAGGCGCCGCAGCCGATGCACGCGGCCGCGTCCATGGACCGCTCGGCGATCGGCTTCGGCACGGGGACGGCGTTCGCGTCCGGCGCGCTGCCGGTCGGCACCGAGACGTAGCCGCCCGCCGCGATGATGCGGTCGAACGCGCTGCGGTCCACTGCGAGGTCGCTCACGACAGGGAACGCCTGAGCCCGCCACGGCTCGAGCCACAGCACATCGCCGTCCTTGTAGTGACGCATGTGCAGCTGACACACGGTCGTCCCACGGAGGGGGCCGTGCGCCTGGCCGTTGATCATGAAGCCGCACATGCCGCAGATGCCCTCGCGACAGTCGTGATCGAAGGCGATCGGCTCCTCACCCTTGAGGATGAGCCGCTGATTGAGCACATCGAGCATCTCGAGGAAGGACATGTGCTCGCTGACGTCGGGCACCTCGTACGTGACGAACCGGCCCGCTTCGTACTTGCCCTTCTGCCGCCAGACATGGAGGGTGAGGCGCATTATTTGTAACTCCGCTGCGTTGGGTGAACCTCGTTGAACTGGAGCGGCTCCTTGTAGAGCTCCTGGGCCTGACCTTCGCCTCGCCAGGCCCAGGCGGCGACATAGCTGAAGTTCTCGTCGTCGCGCTTCGCCTCGCCCTCGGGGGTCTGGTGCTCCTCGCGGAAGTGCCCGCCGCACGACTCCTCGCGGTAGAGGGCGTCGCGACACATGAGCTCCGCCAGCTCGAAGAAGTCGGCGACGCGCGCCGCCTTCTCGAGCTCCTGGTTCAGGCCGGTGCCCGTGCCCGAGACGCGGACGTCGCGGTGGAACTGCTCCCGGAGCTCCGGGATCCGCGCGAGCGCGCCCTTGAGCCCGGACGCGTTGCGCGCCATCCCGCACTGCTCCCACATGATCTTGCCGAGCTCGCGGTGGAACGAGTCGGCCGTGCGCGAGCCGTTCGTGGAGAGCAGCTTGTTCAGCCGTTCGCTCGCGTCGCGCTCGGCGTCCCGCACGGCGGGGTGGAGGTCGTCGACCCGCTCGAGCTTCGTCGACGCGAGGTAATCGCCGATGGTGTAGGGGATGATGAAGTAGCCGTCGGCGAGGCCCTGCATCAGCGCGCTGGCCCCGAGGCGGTTCGCGCCGTGGTCGGAGAAGTTCGCCTCGCCGAGCACGAACATGCCGGGGATCGTGCTCATCAGGTTGTAGTCGACCCAGAGCCCGCCCATCGTGTAGTGGATGGCCGGGTAGATGCGCATCGGGACGGTGTACGGGTCGTCGCCGGTGATGCGCTCGTACATGTCGAAGAGGTTGCCGTAACGCTCGGCGATGGCGGGCTTGCCGAGGCGCCGGATGGCGTCGGAGAAGTCGAGGTACACGCCGAGCCGCGTCGGCCCCACGCCGCGGCCCTCGTCGCACACCGCCTTCGCCGCGCGCGACGCGACGTCGCGCGGCACGAGGTTGCCGAAGCTCGGATAGCGGCGCTCGAGGTAGTAGTCCCGCTCTGCCTCGGGGATGAGCTCCGGCGGGCGGGTGTCGCCCGGGTTCGTGGGCACCCAGATGCGGCCGTCGTTCCGGAGCGACTCGCTCATGAGCGTCAGCTTCGACTGGTAGTCGCCCGAGACCGGGATGCACGTCGGGTGGATCTGGGTGAAGCACGGGTTGCCGAAGAGGGCGCCCCGCTTGTGCGCCCGCCAGATGGCGGTGGTGTTCGACCCCTTCGCGTTCGTCGAGAGGAAGAAGACGTTGCCGTAGCCGCCCGAGGCGAGGACGACCGCGTCGCCGAGGTGCGTCTCGAGCGCCCCCGTGATCAGGTTGCGGGTGACGAGGCCGCGCGCCTTGCCGTCGACGACGATGAGGTCGAGCATCTCGGTGCGCGGGTACATCTTCACCTTGCCGAGCCCGATCTGCCGCTCGAGCGCCTGGTAGGCGCCGAGCAGGAGCTGCTGCCCCGTCTGCCCGCGCGCGTAGAACGTGCGCGACACCTGCGCGCCGCCGAAGGAGCGGTTCGCGAGCACGCCGCCGTACTCGCGCGCGAACGGCACGCCCTGCGCGGCGCACTGGTCGATGATGTTCACGCTGATCTGCGCGAGCCGGTACACGTTGGCCTCGCGCGCGCGGTAGTCGCCGCCCTTCACGGTGTCGTAGAAGAGGCGGTAGATGCTGTCGCCGTCGTTCTGGTAGTTCTTCGCGGCGTTGATGCCGCCCTGCGCGGCGATGCTGTGGGCGCGGCGCGGAGAGTCCTGGAAGCAGAAGCTCTTCACGTTGTAGCCGAGCTCGGCCAGCGTCGCGCTCGCCGCGCCGCCGGCGAGGCCGGTGCCGACGACGAGGATCGTGTACTTCCGCTTGTTCGCCGGGTTGACGAGCTTCAGGTTGAAGCGGTGCTGGTCCCACTTCTTCTCGATGGGACCTTCGGGGATCTTCGCATTGAGCTGCATGGTGACGGACGCTCCGGGCTCAGCGGACGAGGCCGAACAGGACGGCCAGCGGGATGGAGGAGAAGCCGACGGCGAGCAGGATCGACGAGGCGGCCGCGAACTTCCTGAGCGCCGGCGTGTAGCGCGGGTGGCTGAGGCCCATCGACTGGAACATGCTCCACGCGCCGTGGTAGAGGTGCAGCGCGAGCAGGCCCATCGCCACCATGTACGCAATCGCCACCGGCGCCGAGCTGAAGCCCTTCACGACGTTGTCGTAGGCGTCGAGCGGCACGAAGTCGGGGTGCGCGGTCCCCGTCGTCAGGTGGAGCAGGTGATAGAGGATGAACGCGGCGAGGACGCCGCCGCTCAGCAGCATCGTGCGGGCGGCGACGTTCGGGTGCCGCTGCCCCTTCACCTGGTAGCGGACCGGCCGGGCAGCGCGGCTGTGCTGCGCGAGCGATACGCCCGTGTAGACGTGGACGATGAGGGAGGCGAGGAGGAGCAGCCGCGTCCCCCAGAGCAGCGAGGGGGTGCCGTGGAGGAATGCGGCATAATCATTGAACTTCTGCCGGCCGAGGAAGACCTGCAGGTTGCCGGCCATGTGGCCGATCACGAAGCCGAAGAAGACGACGCCGCTCAGCGCCATCGCGAACTTCTTGCCGACGAGATCCCGGTAGAAGAGCGCGACGCGCTGGGCCCTGGTGGGGAGAGTCGATGGGGCAGCAGTGGGGCTCATCGCCCCCCTCCTTTAGTGGGGTGCGAACGCGTTCGCCAGAGGGAATCTCGCGCGCGATCACCGAAGAATTTGCGGGCGCTGGCCGCGGATCTCGGCCCGAGGGAGGCGCTCTGCCCGCGGCGGCGGGCGGGGCGCGGGGGGGCGGGCGTCAGGCCGCGCGGGGGTCGTGCGCGCGCCTTACCTTGTGACCGTAAAAGGCGAGCGCGAGCTCGATCGCGAAGATGCCGATGGCCTGCTCTTCCTGGCTGGTGAACGCCGGCAGGCGCTCGTCGCGGAGCACCACGAGGCCGCCGAACGAGCGCTCGCCCAGGCGGAGCGGCGCCACGATGGCGGCGCCGAAGCGATCGCCCTCCGCGGTGCGGAGCAGGTCGGGCGCGTCGTCGGCCGACAGGCGGACGGGGGCGAGCGCGCCCTCGACCTGGCCGGCGAGCCGCGCGATGAACGCTGCAGGCACCTCGGCGCCGGAGGCCGCCTGGTAGAGCGCGGCCCCGTGGTCGAGCGCGAGGGAGAGCGCGGCCCCCGTTGTGTAGACCACCTTCGCCGCGAGGTCCACGGCGCGCTCCGGGAAGTCGTCGCGCGCGAGGGACGCGACAAGGGCGGCGCTCGCCTGGTGGACGGCGGCCACCGCGTCGAGGTGGGTGCGCATCATCGCCGCCTCGAGCAGCCGCTTCATGTCCTCGATGTCGTACGGCTTCTGGAGGATGTCGTACGCGCCGCTCTGCATGCACTCCACGGCGGCCTGCGCGCTCGAGCACGGGGCGCCGACGATGATCTCGAGGTCCGGGCTGATCGCCTTGAGCGTGGCGATGGTCCCGGCGCCCTCCATGCCGGGCGCCCGCACGTCGGCGACCGCGAGGTCGAACCGGCGCGCCTTGACGAGCTCGATCGCGGCGAGCCCGCTGTCGGCGCAGGTGACGTCGAAGCCGCCGTCGCTGAGCTCGACCGCAAGCCTGTCGCGGACCCTCTTCTCGGCGTCTACCACCAGCACATGGGGTCGGGCCTGGCTCACTGATGCCTCCTCCTCTGGTTACAAGGGGTGCGCCGCGCCGCCTCGCCGTCCGGCGCCGCCGTGATCGCGCGACGACCACGCCGGTCGTGGCCGATGTCGCTCCATCCGGCGGAGCCCCCTCCGGTCTCTACCAGCTGTCCAAAGTTCGCTTACGGTCCAATAGAACCGGGTTTCCAGCGAAACGGAAGCCGAAGCGGCGTTGACGCAGTCCTCCTTGAACAGGGCGCGGCGCCGCGCGCCCGGCGCGGATGTGCTCCGGTATGCCGACTCCTGTGGGCCGTGTGAGCGCGACTCGCAGGGAGAGAGCGCGGGGGCGCGCGCGTCTGGAGGCCCGTTTCGCGGGGCGCGGCGGTGGTCGCGCGCCGCAGGGCGAAGCGGCCGTGGTCGATGCGCTGCTCGTCGGCGACGTCGGGCGCGCGGGTCGCGGCGCGATCGTGCTCGCGGCCGTCGTGGGCAGCGAGGTCGCCGGCGCCGCTCGCCACGAGGAGGGCGCGATCGCGACGCGGGACGAGACGTCGTCGGGCGCGACGGGACGCGATGGAGGTCCTCGCGATCGCGGCGTGCGGGCAACCGGGTGGTGCGGTACTTGCCGCGGGCAGACCGCAGAGGGGCGAACCGCCAAGGCGCCAAGGCGCCAAGTGTGCAAAATCATTGTTTTTTTCTTGGCGTCCTTGGCGTCCTTGGCGCCTTGGCGGTTCCCAACGTACCGCACCACCGGCAGCCGTCCGGAGGGGCGTCGAGCGCGATCGCGAACGCACGCCGAGGCGTCGCGGTCGCGCGTGGCGCGTCGCTCTCGCCGACGAGATCGGGGGGCACGCGGCGCGCGAGCGTGGCCGTGGTGCGCATGCGCGAGCGCGGCCGTCATGCGCATGCGCGCGCGTGCTCGTCGTGCTCGCGCGTGCTCGTCGTGCTCGTCGTGCTCGTCGTGCTCGTGCGCATGGTCGTCGTGCGCGCGCGCGTGCTCATCGTGCGCGCGTGCTCGTCGTGCGCGCGCGCATGGTCGTCGTGCTCGCGCGCGCTCGCGCTCGCGCTCGTGTGCGTGGTCGTCGCGCTCGCGCTCGTGTGCGTGGTCGTCGCGCTCGCGCTCGTATGCGTGGTCGTCGCGCTCGCGCTCGTGTGCGTGGTCGTCGCGCTCGCGCCCGCTCGCGCCCGCTCGTGCCCGCGCGCGTGCTCGTCGTGCTCGCGCCCGCTCGCACCCGCGCGCGTGGTCGTCGTGCGCCTGGTGACCTCGGCGCCGGGCGGCGGATCTGGCCGGAGGGAACGGCGCGCGCTCGACCGCATCGACCGGGACGAGCGACGCATCCCGGGCGGTCGCGACGTCGTTTTCCTGCGCGGACCACGAGCGCTCACAGCAGACGACCTGATGGGGATCGGACCGGCCGCTCGCGACAGGAAGAACGTAAGGAGAAACTCGAATCATCCTCTCGACTTCCTCTCTTCGTCTGGAACATGAAACCTCCAAGACACATACGCGCTGTAGGGACTTCCCCGAACACCGATCCGACGCTCCTGGAGCCCTGACGAGCGCGTTCCTCCTGTCCCCGATGACTGCGCATGTCCGGGTTGTCTGCCGACCGTTGTGGGCGTTACTTGACTCGTTGCGATGGTGTTGGCGAAGATGACATGTCGCTTGACGGGAAAGCGCAGCTCGGTTCAGCTCGTCGGGCGGCCGGGGGGTCGCGGAGGGGGTCCGATGTTCATCGTCAGGAAGGGCGAAGTTCCGCTGTTGTCCCGCTGGGTGAAGGAGGCGACCTCGCGCCTTCTGGAGCGCCATGACGGTACCCCGTTCGAGCTGCGCTTGTGGGGCGGCGAGCGGCTGCGCTTCGGCGCCGGCGCACCGGCGTTCGCCGTGACGTTCAGGACGCGCCGGGCGCTCTGCGAGACCGCGCTCCGGGGCACGCTGGGGCTCGGGGAGGCGTATATCCGGCGCGAGGTCACGTTCGACGGAGATCTCGAGGACTCCCTCGCCGGCCTCTTCCACCTCGCGCGATCGGTGCGGTCCGTCGAGGCGCGCCTCCCGCGCCTCGCGCCCGCGCTGCCGTCGTTCGAGCGCGGCCTCTCGGGCGTGCTCGACGCGCTCCGGCTCGGGCTGCTCTCCGGCTCGGCGAAGCGCGAGAAGCTCGCCGTCGAGCGCCACTATGGGCTCGGCAACGACTTCTATCCTCTCTACCTCGACAGGCGCCTCCAGACCTCGTGCGGCTACTTCCGGTCTCCGGGCGAGGCGCTCGACGAGGCGCAGGCGCACAAGATCTCCCTCGTCGCGCGGAAGCTCGCCCTCCGGCGCGGGCACCGGCTCCTCGACCTCGGGTGCGGGTGGGGCCACCTCATGTTCCACGCGGCGGAGACCTACGGCGTGCAGTGCCTCGGGATCACGCTCTGCGAGAACCAGGCGAGGTACATCCGCGAGCAGGCCGCGGCGCGGCGGCTCCCGGTCGAGGTCCGCGTGATGAGCTGCGAGGAGCTCGAGGGCGAGCCGCGGTGGGATCGGCTCGTCTCCCTCGGCTCGATGTGCCACGCCGGCGCGCGCCGGATCGAGGTGTTCTACGACAGGGTGAAGGCGCTGCTCGCCGAGGGCGGCGTCTGCCTGCTCGAGAGCGTCACCCGGGAGCAGGAGTCGCCCCGGACTGACCCCTTCGTGCAAAAGCACATCTTCCCGGGGTACTGGCCTCCGTCGATCCAGGGGATGGCGGCGCGCGCCGCCGCGCGCGGCCTCGACGTGCTCGACGCGGAGAACCTGCGCCGCCACTCCGCGCTCACGGCGCGCTGCTGGCGCCGCAACTTCCTGGACAACCGGGAGAAGATCGAGCGGGTCACCGGCTTCGACGGCGCCTTCCTGAGGGCGTGGGAGTTCTACCTGGCCTGCGCCGCCGCCGCGTTTCGCAGCGGGCACCTGGGCGCGGTGCAGATGGTGCTGTCGAGCGGGGCTCCGCGCGATTACCCGCTCGCGCGCGAGCCCCTGTACGCCGCGGAGGAGCCGTCGCCGCGCGACCGCGCGCCGATCGTCCCGGCCGTGCAGTTCAGCGCGTGGGGGGCGGCCGCGCCGTCCTGATCTGCCGGGCGCGCCGTCCCGATCTGCCGGGCGCGCCGTCCTGATCCGCCGGCCGCGCCGTCCCGCCGGCACGCGCGCCCCGCGCGCGGAAGATCTTGTGAAGCCCGCGCGGCCAGCTATCAGCTAGAGCATGAGCGAACGGCTACCGGCCAGCGCCCGTCGCGGCGCCGCGCCCTCGTGGTCTGCGTCGCGCCCTCGCCGCCCGGCGCGCGCGGGCAAGGCCGCCAGCCTGCTCTTCGCGGCCGTACTCTGCTCCCTTCTCTCCTCGTGTGCCCAGGTCCGCTACATCGCGCAGGCGGGCCTCGGCCAGCTCTCGATGGCGTGGAGCGCCGAGTCGCTCGAGGACGCCGTCGGCGACGCCCGCAGGCCGTGGCGGACGCGCGCGCTGCTGCGCGAGGTCCCCCACATCAAGCGCTTCGGAGAGCGCCACGGGCTCACGCCGACCGACAACTACAGGTCGTATGTCGAGCTCGATCGCCCGGCCGCGGTCTGGGTGGTGAGCGCGTGCGAGCCGCTCCGGTTCCGCTCCAAGACGTGGACCTTCCCCATCGTCGGCACCGTTCCCTACGTGGGGTGGTTCGATCTCAAGGACGCCAAGGAGTTCGCGGCGCCGCTCAAGGCGGCCGGCTGGGACGTCGACGTGCGGCCGGCGGGCGCGTACTCGACGCTCGGCTGGCTGGAGGATCCGGTCCTGTCCACGATGATCTCGAGCGGGGACGAGGCGCTCGGCGAGCTCGCCAACGTGGTGCTGCACGAGTCGCTTCACGCGACGCTGTACGTGAAGGGCCAGACGAGGCTCAACGAGAGCCTCGCGAGCTTCGTCGGGGACGAGCTCGCCAAGGTCTACCTGGACGAGCGGGTGGGCCCCTTCTCCGCGGAGAAGACGGCCTACATGCGGGAGCAGGAGCGGAGCGAGGCGCGGGCGCACGCGCTGCACGAGGCCTACGTCCAGCTCAACCGGCTCTACGCGTCCGCGGCGCCCGACGCCGAGAAGCGGGCCGAGAAGGCGGCGGTGCTGGCCCGGCTCAAGGAGGAGATCGGGGCGCGCCGGCAGCTCAACAACGCCGCGCTCGTCCAGTTCCGCGTCTACAACTCGGGGACCCCGGAGCTCCAGGCGCTGCTCGCGACCTGCGGCGGCAGCTGGCCCAGGTTCCTCGGCGCGCTGCGGAAGCTCGAGCGCCACCGGTTCTCCGCGCCCCAGGAGAACATCGGCCAGGTGATCGAGCCGCTGATCCGGGCCGGGTGCAGGTAGCTCCGCGTGCACGTAGGGTCGTGTGCTGCGCTGCGCGCGCGTGTCGTGCTGCGCGCGCCGCGTGCCGCAGTGCGCTGCGCGCGCGTGCCGTGCTGCGCGCCGCGTACCGTGGTGCGCGCCGAGAGCAACGTACAGCGTCAAAATTCAGCGCAGCGCGTCGCGTGCTGCGTCGCTACAATCGTTCGCCCTCATGGCGCAGTGGTGGGGTGATGCACCCCCGGTGGATGGACATATTCGTGTCCAGGTAAGAATTCCGTTCTGGATCTGAACCCATCCCTGGATCGGACCAGTCCCTGCGGAAATGTATGACCGGCGTCGCACCTCCGGGCGGCGCGGCCCGCCGCCGGCAGCGAGCATTTGCGGGTTTTTTGGCCACCGGGGCCCGCCTGTGCGGGGGGCTCGAGGTTGGCCCGCCGGTTGCTGAATGTATCCGCCAGATGTCGCTCCCGTTCGCTGCTCGGTTTCATGGGGATTCGAAGGGAGCGGCCCCTCTGGCACATCGTTCGCAGTGCAAGCCCCCGTCGTTGGGGGGCGCCGAGCGAGGTGATCGGCGGCATCTCTGCCGAGCGATCGTGATCCCGCCGCCACCCGCATGCCATGGACCTTGCTGTCGGCTCCTTGATTGACTTGTCGCCGGGCGCCGGCGGAGAGCTTCGGTTCGCGTGACGATAGCCGCCTTGCGAGGCGATTAAGGAGGGAGGATCGAGGCGCGCGCGACGCGCGTCGCCAACATGAGATGGCTTATCGTGAACGGCTTGTCGATCTTGGTCTGAGCTTCTCTTACTCTCTTGCAGCTCTCGAGTTCGACCCAGCTTAGCGCTTCGCTTCCGCTTGCCATCCGCTTCGCTTGAGCTTGCCCCTGAGATCCTGGTCTGCGCTTGATCCTTTGCTTCACCTTCTTCTTTCGCTTTGATTCGCTTCTTGATCTGTCTTACACTTTCGCTTCGACTTTGCTTCCCCTTCGTTCGTGCTTTTCTTTCTTGAACGCGCTTCGCATCGCTTTCCTGGCTTTACTGACTTCTCTCTCGTGACCGCGGGCCTTTCAGGTCTCTCCGGTGGATCCCCCCTCCGCCGGCGCTCCTGAGCGGCTCCGGTGGGTCCGCGGCAGCGGACCTCAGGCCGGCGGGCTCTCCCGACCGGCCTTTCTTTTTTGGCGCGCGCGGCGCCGCCGTCCGCGCCGCTGGGATCGGCCGTCCGGGGCGCCCGCGCGCCGGACGGACCGCTCGACCCGGCCGCCGAAATCCAGTAACGACGAGCCCTCGAACGGCCCGCGCCCTCCTCGCCCTCGCGAGGTCCCGTCGAGGGGCGCGGGAGAGCGGAGGGCGGGACATGAGGCAGGGGCGCGGCGGGCAGGGCGTTGATCTCACCAATTGCGCGGCGGAGCCCATCCACATCCCCGGGCGGATCCAGCCGCACGGGGCGCTGCTCGCCCTCTCGCCCCGCGATCTCGCCGTCCGGCACGTCAGCCTCAATGTCGGCGCCGTGCTCGGGGGCGGGCCGGAGGACGTCCTCGGGCGCCCGCTCCTCGATTTCATCGCGCCGGCGGCGGGAGGAGATCTCGAGTCCATCCTCCGGTCGCCGGAGCCCGGCGCGCTGAACCCGCTGAAGGTGACCCCCAGGAAGAAGGGCGCGGCGGCGTGGCTCGACGCGATCGCGCACCGGGCGGGCGAGCGGCTGATCGTGGAGATCGAGCCGCTGGACGCGCCGGGCGACGTGTCGTTCTCGAGCGTGTACCGCGCGGTCCACGCGGCGATCGAGCGGATCCAGTCGGCCGCGGGGCTCGTCGAGGCGTGCGAGGCGACGGCCGAGGAGATCAAGCGCCTGACCGGCTACGACCGGGTGATGATCTACAGGTTCGACCGCGACTGGAACGGCGAGGTCATCGCCGAGGCCAGGGAGGCGGACATCGAGCCTTACCTCGGGCTGCGCTATCCGGCCTCCGACATCCCGCCGCAGGCGCGGGAGCTCTACCTCCGCAACTGGCTCCGCATCATCCCGGACGTCGCCTACCAGCCGTCGGACATCGTCCCTCCGCCGGACGTGCCCCTCGATCTCAGCTTCTCCGTGCTGAGGAGCGTCTCGCCGATGCACGTCCAGTACCTCAAGAACATGGGGGTCGGCGCCTCGATGAGCGTCTCGCTCATCCGCGAGGGGGTCCTCTGGGGGCTCATCGCCTGCCACCACCGCGCGGCGAGGGCGCTGTCGTTCGAGATCCGGCAGGGCTGCGAGCTCTGCGGGAGGTTCCTGTCGATCCAGCTCGCGGCCAAGGAGAAGCTCGAGGACAGGGGGCACAAGCAGGCGCTCAAGGGCCTGACGGACGAGGTCGTCGCGGCGGTCTCGCGGCGGGAAGATCTCATGGTCGGGCTCGCGGAGAGCGCCAGAGCGCTGATGAGGCTCGCGGACGCGCCGGGCCTCGCGCTGATCCATGGAGAGGAGATCACCTCGCTCGGCGCCTCGCCAGCGCCGGACGAGCTCAGGCGACTGCACGCGTGGCTCCGGCGCACCGTCGCCGATCGGCCGGTGTTCCACGCCGAGTCCCTGTCGCGGGTCGACCCCGAATTCGCCCGCATCAAGGACGTGGCGAGCGGCGTGCTCTGCATCTCCATCCCCGAGCCGGACCCCTTGTACGTGGTCTGGTTCCGGCCCGAGGTGATCCAGACGGTGAGCTGGGGCGGCAACCCCGAGAAGCCGGTCGAGAGCACGGCCGAGGGCGCGGTGCTCGGCCCGCGGCGCTCCTTCGCGCTGTGGAAGCAGGTCGTGGAGCAGACCGCCGTCGCCTGGAAGCCGGCCGAGATCGAGGCGGCCGAGCTGCTGCGGCGCGCCCTCATCGAGCTCGACCTCACGCGGCAGGTCGTGCGGGAGAGGACCGCGCGCGCCGCGGCCGAGCGGAGCAACGCCGAGCTCGAGCAGTTCGGGTACATCGTGGCGCACGATCTCAAGGAGCCGATCCGCGGGATCAGGTCGTTCTCGACCTTCGTGATGGAGGACGACGGGGCGGCCCTCTCGGCCGAGTCGCAGGGCTACCTGCGGCGCATCGGCGACCTCGCCACGAGCACGATGGATCTCATCAACTCTCTTTACGAATACTCCCGCGTCGGCAACGTGGACTTCGCCTTCGGGGAGGTCGACCTGAGCGAGGTGCTGGCCGACGTCGAGCGGCGGCTGTCCGGCTCGCTCCTGCAGCGCCGCGCCGAGATCCGCGCGCCGCGGAGGCTCCCCCGGGTGGTCTGCGACAGCATCCGCATCGCCGAGGTGCTGGCCAACCTCATCTCGAACGGCATCAAATACAACGCGAGCCCCGAGCCGTGGGTGGAGGTGGGCTTCGACGAGACCTCGATTCCCACCGTCTTCTACGTCAGGGACAACGGCGTTGGCATCCCCCCGGACGAGCGGCACCGCCTGTTCACGATCTTCGAGCGGCTCTCGACCGCGGCGCAGTACGGCGAGGGGACCGGCTCGGGGCTCGCCATCACCCAGCGGATCATCGAGCGGCACAAGGGGAAGATCTGGGCGGAATCGCCCCCGACCGGGGGCACGACGTTCTACTTCACGCTCGCCGAGGCGCCCCCCCGAGACGGGTGATCCCGGGCCCGGGCGCCGCGGTCAGGGGCCGTCGTCGCCGGGCCCGCGCCTGGGGTGGACGATGGCGGAGACGATCTTCCAGTCGCCGTCGACCTTCTCCAGCCGGAGCGCCACGGGCAGCTCGTCGCGCCGGGCGGGCTGCCCGTGCCGGGCGCCGGTGACGGTCGCGGTGGCGGTCACCTCGGCGGTCATGCCGGCCGGATCGACCTGGATCTCCGTGTCGCCGAAGCTCACGTCCGCGGTCTGGTAGACGACCGCCGCCTGGGTCGCGGCCGCCGCGAGATCGTCGCGGCCGCTGAGCCGGTCGCCGATCTCGACGACGCGGGCGCTCGCCTCCTTCGTGAAGATCTCGGCGAACTCCTTGCGGACGCGGCCGTGGCGCACCAGCGGGTTGCGCTCGCCGTCGTCGATGCGGACCGCGGCCGCGAGCTGGGCGAGCCGGTCGCGGATCCGGTCCTCCTCGGAGGGCGAGAGCAGGAGCGCCACCGCGGCGAGGACGGCGCCGAGGGCGATGAGCCCGAGCGGGAGCCAGCGTTTCATGCGGGAAGTATAGGCGACAGGCGCGGGGCGCGCGCGCCAAACCCCGCTCAGGCGCTCGCGGCGAACACGGCGAGGGCGCCCACCCGGAGGGCGGCCAGGACGGCCTCGCGGAGCCTGGCGGAGCCGAGCACCTCTTTCCAGAGATAACCGGCGATGCCGAGCGACTGGGCGCGCGTCAGCATCATCGGGGCCGGCTGACCCGTGATGAAGATCACCGGGGCATCGGTGATCGGCTTGAGCTTCTCGAGCAGCTCCAGGCCGTCCATGTCGGGGAGGCGGTAATCGAGGACGATGCAATCGGGCGGGCTCGTCCGGCATAGCTCGAGCGCGGCCTTCGCCGTCGGCGCCTCGATCAGCGTGACGTCGATGTCGGCCCAGTCCCGCAGGTAGCGCCCGTAAATGGTGCGATCGATCTCGCTGTCCTCGACGAGGAGAATCACTGCCTTCCGCAGCGCCATGGGCACCAATGTCCTTTGTCCAGGCGTGAGACGCAAGTTGGACGGTGTACGTAGCGCGTGGGGAGCCGCCCCTGCCGCTTCAGGGGCAGCCCCCGATACCCTTTGTCGTCAGCTCCCGACGATCGGCTCGAGGCACCGGTCGCGCGCGTCGCGCAGCGCGCCGAGCGCGACGTCGACCATCGGCGCGGCGCCGGCGCCCGCCGCGATCGTGAGCCGGTCGCCGCCGGTGGCGCCGAGCTCGGCGCAGGGCACGCCGGCCTCCCTGGCCCTCCGCGCGACCTCGGCGGCGTCCTCGGGCCGGACGCTGACGATGATGCGGCTCGGCGCCTCGCCGAACAGCGCCTCGGCGAGCTCCTCGCGCGCCTCGCCCTCCGGCAGGCGCACGCGGGCGCCCACCATCGCCGCCGGGTCGTCCGCGGCGGCGCAACACTCGCCGAGCGCGATCGCGAGGCCGCCCTCCGAGACGTCGTGCGCGCTCTGGAGGAGCCGCGGCCGCGAGCGAGCGAGCGAGAGGCAGAGCCCCTGGAGCCGGGCCTCGCGCTCGAGATCGATCGCGGGGCTCGGCCCCTTCACCTCGCCGGTGTGGCGCGCGACGTACTCCGAGCCGCCGAGCGGGCCGCCGCGCGGGTCGCCGAGCAAGAGGACCGTGAGGCCGGCGGCCGGGAACGACGCCCGCAGCACGTCGCCCGGGTCCGCGACGAGCCCGACCACCGCGACCGTCGGGGTCGGCAGGATCGCGCGGCCGTCGGTCTCGTTGTAGAGCGACACGTTGCCGCTCACGACCGGCACCGAGAGCGCGCGGCACGCCGCCCCCATGCCGTCGATCGCGAGCGCGAACTGGCGCATGATCTCCGGCCGCTCCGGGTTGCCGAAGTTGAGGCAGTCGGTCAGCCCGATCGGCTCCGCGCCCGCGCACACCACGTTGCGGCACGCCTCGGCCACGGCCATGGCCGCGCCCTGGAAGGGGTCGAGCTCGCAGAGGCGCCCGTTGCAGTCGCTCGAGAACGCGAGGAGCTTCTCGATCTGCTTCCCGTCCTTCTCGCAGGGGACGCGCACCACCGCGGCGTCGCTGCCGGCCCGGACCTCGGTGCCGCCCCGCACGATCTGGTCGTACTGCCGCCACACCCACGCGCGCGAGCCGAGGTTCGGCGAGCCCGCCATCGCGAGGAAGAGCTCGGACCACGAGGGCGGCGCCGGGAGGGTGCGCGGGTCGAAGGCCCGGCGCGCCGGCAGCGCGGCGTCGTCGCGCTGGGGGCGGTCGTACTTCGGCGCCGCGTCGGTGAGGAAATCGACCGGGAGGTCGCAGACGACGACCGGGTTGCGCTGGGCGCCGGCGGCCGCGCCGCCGAGCGGGTCGTAGCCGGGCGTGGCGCGCACGACCCAGCGGCCCGTGTCGGTCACCTTGCCGATGATCGCCGCGTCGAGCTCCCACTTCGTGCAGATCTCGATGACGCGCGCCTCGCACCCGGGCTTGGCGACGAGGAGCATGCGCTCCTGCGACTCGCTGAGGAGCATCTCGTACGGGGTGAGCCGGGCGGCGCGCCGGGGGACGAGGTCGAGGTCGAGGTCGAGGCCGCTGCCGCTCCGGCCCGCCATCTCGACCGACGACGAGGTGAGCCCCGCGGCGCCCATGTCCTGGACGCCGACGAGCAGGTCCTCGGCGAAGATCTCGAGGCACGCCTCGAGCAGGAGCTTCTCCATGAAGGGGTCGCCGACCTGGACCGTGGGCCGCTGGCTCGGGCCGCCCTCGGAGAACTCGTCCGAGGCCATGGTGGCGCCGTGGATGCCGTCGCGCCCGGTCTTGGCGCCGACGTAGAGCACGTTGTTGCCGATGCCGCTGGCGCGCCCGTAGAAGATGCGGTCGGTCCGGACGACGCCGCAGGTGAAGGCGTTGACGAGGATGTTGCCGTCGTAGGCGCGGTCGAAGAAGAGCTCGCCGCCGACGGTGGGGACGCCGATGCAGTTGCCGTAGCCGCCGACGCCCGCGACGACGCCGCGGAGCAGCTGCGGGGTGCGCGGGTGGTCGGGCCGGCCGAAGCGGAGCGAGTCGAGGTTGGCGATGGGGCGCGCGCCCATCGTGAAGACGTCGCGGAGGATGCCGCCGACGCCGGTGGCGGCGCCCTGGTAGGGCTCGATGTACGACGGGTGGTTGTGCGACTCCATCTTGAAGACGGCCGCGAAGCCGTCGCCGATGTCGACGACGCCGGCGTTCTCGCCGGGGCCCTGGATGACGCGGGGGCCGGCGGTGGGGAGGCGCGAGAGGTGCACGCGGGAGCTCTTGTACGAGCAGTGCTCGCTCCACATGACGCTGAGGACGCCGAGCTCGGTGAACGTCGGCTGCCGCCCGAGGCGCTCGCGGGCGCGCTCCCACTCGCTGGCCGAGAGCTTGTGCGCCTGCGCGAGCGCGAGGTCGACCGGCGGATCGCCGGGGAAGGGGGAGGGGGCGGCGGGGGGAGGGGCGGCAACGACGGCGCTCATCGCGGGCCTAGCTAGCGCAAGGACGGGGGGAGGGGAAGCAGGGGAGCGGGCGGACCCGCGCTCGTCCGGCAGAGCCGGCGGTCCGGGGCGTGGCTCCGAGCCGCCCGGCCCCCCGGGCCTACCCGCTTGGGCCTCTTCCGGGGGACAGGGACGAGCCTGGGCGGCGGGCGGGAGCGGCTAGGCGTCGCGCTTCACGAGCAGGGCGGTGAGGTCGTCGATCTGCTTCGCGGAGCCGGCGAAGCGGCGCACCTCGGCGAGGAGGGCGCCGAGGATGTCGGAGGTGGGGCGCGCGTGCAGGCGGTGGATGAGATCGCCGACGCGCTCCTTGCCGAACACCTGACCGGCGGCGTCCTGGTACTCGTAGAAGCCGTCGGTGAGCAGGACGAGGAGATCGCCCGGCGCCATCACGAGGGGAGGCGTGGGGGGCAGGTCGAGATCCTTGAACATGCCGAGCGGGACCGTCGTCGGATCGCGCCACACGATCTGGCCCTCGGCCGCCCGGTAGTGGAGGAGCGGGCCCTGCCCGGCCGCGTGGTAGCGGAGCTGGTGCGTGACCGGGTCGAGGATCCCGAGGAACGCCGTGATGAAGCGATCGTTCGGCAGATCCTCGATGAGCTGCTGGTTGATGTGATGCATCAGCGCGTCCATGTCGGCCGAGAGGCGCAGGCCGATGCGGAGCATCGCGCGGAACTGGGTGACGCTGAGCGCAGGGCCGATGCCGTGGCCGGCCGCGTCGGCGAGCAAGAGGAGGAGCGGCGACATGTCCGCGCGCTCGTCGAGCCGGATGACGTCGTAGATGTCGCCGCCGGTGTCGTCCGCCGGCTTGCTGAACGCCGACAGCGAATACCCAGGGCAGCGCGGGAGCCGGCGCAGGAGGATGTTCTGCTGGATGTCGCGCGCGATGGTGAGATCGTGCTCGAGCTTGATCTTGATCATCCGCTCCTCGAGCAGGAGCGTGCGCTGCACGGCGACGGCCGCCTGCGCGGCGAGCAGCTCGGCGACGTCGCGCTCGTCCGGGCCGAAGTGGCCCACCGCCGAATTCAGCATCTGCAGCACGCCGACGAGCTTGTCGTCGAGCCCGATGAGCGGCACCGTGATCAGGGACTTCGTGTGATATCCCGTCCGGCGGTCGATCTCCGGATTGAAGCGCGGGTCGGCATAACAATCGTCGACGACGATGGTCTGGCGCTTGCGCGCGCACTCGCCGGCGATGCCCTTGTCGATGCTGACGCGGATTTGGGTCTCGCCGGTGGCGACACGCGAGTAAAGCTCTTTCGCCTCCTCGTCGTAGAGGAAGACGCTCCCGCGATCGGCGCCGATCACCTCCCGCCCCGTCTTGATGATGAGCTCGAGCAGCTCCGTGAGGTCGCACGGCGCCGCGAGCTTGCGCGAGACGTCGAGGATCAGGATGAGCGACGACGCATCGATCAGGGAGGGAGTGCCCACGCGCATGCGGCCGGAGAGTTTGGGCTACGTGGAAATAGGGGTCAAGACATGGTCTCGCCCGGGATGCTCGCGGCGAGCCCGTCCACCAGCGCGTGTCGCGTCCGCCGTCGCTCCCGCGGTCGCTTCCATCGAGATTTCCCTCGCGATCCCGCGTCGGGCCGGCGCGCTTCGCCCTGGGCGCTGCCGGTTTTCTCGAGCGGCGGCGGCCCCGCGCGCCCCGGCGACGACGCGAGATCGCCCTCGATGCCAGCGCGGCGGCGTGCGCCCGCGCGTCAGCGCTGCGGCGCGGCAGCGCTGCGGCGCGGGCCGCAGCGTCGTCGGCGCTACCACCTCGGCCCTACCTGTCCTAGAACACGCGACGCACACTCCCTTGAAAGCGAGCTCTTCGATGATCCGCCTCCGCCTCGCCGCCCTCGCCCTGCCCGCTGCCCTGGCCGCGGCGGCCTGCGACGCGCCGCCCGCTCCGGTCGGCGCGGCGCCGGACGCCGCGACCTCCGCCGCCGCGCCGCCGGAGCCGCCGCCCCCCGCCGTCTCGCCGCCGGCGAGCGCCGGCGCGGCGCCCGCCGACGCGGGCGCGGAGGGCGCGGCCGACGCGGCGGCGCCGGCCGACGCGGGCGCGCCGGCGGAAGACGCGGGCCGGAAGGCGGCCGTGGACGCGGGCGGCGCGGCGGCGCGCGACGCGGGCGGCGCGGCGGCGGCGGCGCGCGACGCGGGCGGCGGGCGCGCCGAGGCGCCGGCGGCGACCGGCGCGTCGCCGCCGGTCGCGGAGGCGCCGTTCCTCGCGCCGCCCGAGGCCGGATCCGCGGACGCCGTGGCGGCGGAGGTCGACGCGATCTTCGTGGGCAAAAAGACGTACGTCGCCCGGTTCAAGCAGGAGCACACGCAGAAGATCTCCGGCGCCGTCAAGAAGCAGAGCGGCACGCTGTCGGTCCAGAAGCCGGACAGGATCTCGTTTCGCTACGATCCGCCGAGCCGGAACCGCATCGTCTCGGACGGCGCGTTGCTCAAGGTCTACGTCGCCGAGGACCGGCAGATGTTCGTCACGCCGGTGAAGAACTCGGAGTATCCGGGCGCCCTGTCGTTCCTGATGGGCCACGGGCTCCGTCCGTCGTTCACGTTCACCTTCAACGAAAAGGCGAGCTTCGAGGGCGGCCCCGTGCTCGTCGGCAAGCCGCGGGCGCCGACTCCCCATTACGAACTCGTGATGTTCTATATCGACAAGGCGCTCCTCGCGAAGAGGGACCCGGGCGTCGTGCGCCGCGTCCTCATCGTCGACGCGCAGGGCAACCGGAATCGGTTCGACTTCGAGAACGCGTCGCAGCCCGCGTCGATCAACCCCGCGGAGTTCCAGTTCACCCCGCCGCCCGGCACCGACGTCAAGCAGAATTGATGATTCCGCGCCTCCCGCTATCGGAGCTCTTTCCCGACTTCCATCCGGAGTGGATCCTCGCCGAGGATGCGGATCTCATCGTGGTCGACAAGCCGGCTGGCCTGTCGACGCACGCGCCGGAGGCGGACCGGATCGACGACGTGGTGACGCGCCTCCGCGCCTTCCTCCGCGGCCGGGGCGACGCGGAGGCGTACCTCGGGATCCACCAGCGGCTCGATCGCGACACCTCGGGGGTCCTGCTGTTCACGCGGCGGCGCGAGGCGAACGCCGCCGTCGCGCGGCAGTTCGAGGGGCGCACCGTGCAGAAGACGTACGTCGCCGCGGTCGCCGGCTTCGGCGATCGCGCGCCGCGCGGCACGCTGCGGCACCGCCTCGTCCCGGCGCCGGGCGGCGCGATGCGCGCGATCGCCGAGGCCGGCGCGGGGCGGGAGGATCGGGGCGCGGGGCGAGAGGATCGGGGCGCGGGGCGAGAGGATCGGGGCGCGGGGCGAGAGGATCGGGGCGCGGGGCGAGAGGATCGGGGCGCGGGGCGAGAGGATCGGGGCGCGGGGCGAGAGGATCGGGGCGCGAGGCGGGAGGATCGGGGCGCGAGGAGGAAGGGCGCGGGCGGGAAGGAGAGAGCCGCCGCCGGTGCGCTGGCGATCACCCGCTACCGCCTCCTCGAGCGCCGCGGCGACCGCGCCCTCCTCGAGCTCCGGCCCGAGACCGGCCGCACCCACCAGCTCCGGGTGCAGCTCGCCGCGATCGGCCTGCCCATCGCCGGCGATCCGCTCTACGGCGGCGCCGAGGCCCCGCGCCTGCTCCTGCACGCCGCCGAGCTCCGCCTCGATCACCCGGCCACGGGCGCGGCCGCGGCCTTCCGGTCGCAGCTGCCGGCGGCCTTCGAGGCGTGGCTCGCGGCCGCGCCGGCGGACCCGTACGCGGGGGGCGTCGCGGCCGTCGAGCGCGCCATGCGCGAGGCCGCCGAGCGGCGCTACGGCGTCGCGCGCGCCGGCGACACCACGGCGCTCCGGCTCGTGCACGGCGCCGGCGACGGCCTCCCCTCGGTCTCGGTCGACCTCTACGGCGAGCACCTCGTCGTGTCGCTGTTCGGCGCGGGCGAGGGCGAGCCGGGCGCGCCGCCGCGCGAGGTCGTGCTCGACGCGGCCCACCGGCTCGGGGCGCGGGGCGTCTACGTCAAGGTGCGCCCGAAGCACGCGAGCGTCATCGTGGACGCGCGGCGCGAGGAGTTCGCGCCGCGGCACGCCGTCCGGGGGGAGAGCGCCCCGGAGGAGCTCACCATCCTCGAGCACGGCCTGCCGTTCAAGGTGCGGCTCGGCGACGGGCTCTCGACCGGCATCTTCCTCGACCAGCGCGAGAACCGGCGGCGGGTGCGCGAGCTCGCCGGGGGCGCGCGGGTGCTCAACCTGTTCGCCTACACGGGCGCGTTCACCGTCGCGGCCGTGGCCGGCGGCGCGCGCGAGAGCGTCACGGTCGACGTGTCCCGGGGCGCGGTCGCCTGGGCGCGCGAGAACCTCGACGCGATCGGCGCGGACCCGGCGGCGCACGTCGTGGTCGAGGCCGACGTGTTCCCGTGGCTGAAGGCCGCCGCGCAGGCCGGCCGCCGCTTCGACCTCGTCGTGCTCGATCCGCCGAGCTTCGCGACCACGAAGAAGAGCCGCTTCAGCGCGGCCAGCGATTTCGGGGCGCTCGCGGCGCTCGCCTTCCGCCTGCTCGCCCCGGGCGGCCGGCTCCTCGCCTGCACCAACCACCGCGGCATCGCGCGCGCCAAGTTCCGGCGCCATTTGCACGAGGCCGCGCGTGAAGCAGGATGCGACGTCGTGCAGATGAAAGATCTCCCCGATCCCGTCGATTTCCCGGGCGAGCCGGGCATGGAGCCCCACCTGAAGAGCGTCCTCGCCAGCGTGGGCGCGCCGTCCGCGAAGGCCGGCGCGTCCGCGAAGGCCGCGCCCTCCGCGAAGGCCGGCGCGTCCGCGAAGGGCGCGCCGCCCGCGAAGGCGCCTCCGGCCCGCGGCGCTCGCCGAGGGCCCGCCGCGCCTCGCCGGGGGGCGCGATGAGCCAGCGCCGCCTGCTCATCACGATCCGCTCGTACGCTTACCTCGAGCCTGCCTTCCTGGCCGCGGGCGACTTCGAGCGCGGCCTCGTCGAGCGCAAGAGCTTCCCGGACGGGGAGCGCTACCTGCGCGTCGCGGTCGACTGCTGGGGGCGCGACGTGGTCCTGCTCGGCGGCGCGCCGCAGGACCTCGACTGGCTCGAGATCTACGACCTCGGCTGCGCCATCTCGCGCGCCGGCGCCCGGTCGCTGTCCATCGTGATGCCGTATTTCGGCTACGCGACCATGGAGCGGGCCGTGAAGCCGGGCGAGGTGGTGACCGCGAAGACGCGGGCGCGGCTCATCTCGGCGATCCCGTCGTGCGACGCGGGCACGCGCATCTTCCTCTTCGATCTGCACACCGACGGCATCGAGTTCTACTTCAGCGACTCGCACGTGACGCGCCACCTCTACGGCGCCCCGCTCATCACGCAGGCGGTCCGCGAATTGATGGGCGATCGCCCGTACGTGCTCGCGGCGACGGACGCCGGCCGGGCCAAGTGGGTGCAGAGCCTCGCCCGCGGCCTCGGCGTCGAGCCGGCGTTCGTCTACAAGGAGCGGCGGGGCGACGGGGTCGGCGTGACCGGCATCAACGCCGACGTCTCGGGCCGCGAGGTCGTCATCTACGACGACATGGTCCGCACCGGCTCGTCGCTCGTCCAGGCGGGGCGCGCCTACCTCGCCGCCGGGGCCTCGAAGGTCCACGCCGTCGCGAGCCACCTCGTGCTGCCGGGCGACTCGCTCGAGAAGATCCGGAAGGCCGGCGTGTTCACGACGCTGCTCGGCACCGACTCGCACCCTGGCAGCCAGCAGCTCGCCGACACGCCCGGCGCCCTGCATTCGGTGGCGCCGCTCCTCGTGCGCGCGCTCGAGCGGGAGACATAGAGCACCTGACGCATCATGAATCTTTGCAGTCAGCGTGAACAGCCGCCGTCTCGGCGCGAAGCCCGATAGACTGCCTGCGTGGACTCCACGACACACCACGCCGCGGAGCGACCTCCGTCGATCCCGCCTTCCGCCAGGTACAACCCCGAGCAGGGGACGTTCGAGCTCGTGGAGACCGACGCCGACGGCCGTCGCTCCGGCGAGTGCCTGGTGTACCGCGCGAGCGACGGCTCGTTGCTCTCGCGCTGCCGCTACGCGGACGGGGTGAAGGACGGGCCGTTCACCGTGTTCCACCCGAACGGTCAGCCCGCGCAGCGCGGGCGCTACCGGGGCGGCCAGCTCGACGGCGAGGTGGTGATGGTTGGCAGCGACGCCCCGACCGAGCTCAAGCTCCGGCCGTGCTGTGTGCCGCCCGGCGCCTGGGAGCTGCGAACGCAGTATCGGCAGGGGAGCGTCCTGCGCCAGGTGTTTCACGATCGCTCCGGGCACCCGATCTCCGCGGACGGCGCCCGCTGGCCCGACAGGCCCGCCGGCGTCGCCGAAGAGGCGGACTACGACCAGGGCTCGCAACACTGGATCGTCATCGAGCAGGACGAAGCCTCGGCCGCGCTCCTCTATCGCTACTTCACGCGCGAGGGCAAGGCCGCCCAGGAAATCGAGGTTCGCGATCGATCGCGTCATCGCGAGCTCCGGTACGACGCGCTGGGCCGCCCTGCCGAGGAGCGGCACCTCGATCCCCAGGGGCGCTTCCACGGCCCGTCCGCGCGCTGGTTCCCCGATCCCGACGCGAGCCCCTACCTCGACCCGCGCGTGCGCGAGGAGCGCGGCCAGTACGCGCACGGCCGCCCGGTCGGACCCTTCACGGGGCTCGACGCGGACGGGGCGCCGGTCGTCCGGCGCGAGCTCGGCGCGGCCCTCGACGAGGCCGGCCTCTGCGCGTCGCCCGCGCTCGCCGAGGACCTCGAGGCGTGGGACGCCGAGCGCGTCTGGGCCCTCGCGCGAGAGCTCTTGCAGGGCGGCCGCGCGCGCGAGGCCTGCTGCGCCGCCGCCCGCGCGGCGGTCCGCGGGGGCGAGCGCGAGCGGCTCGTCGAGCTCCTGGACGCCGCGACGCTGCGGCAGAAGCCCGAGGTCGCCGAGCGGCGCGGGCGAGCGCTGCTCGAGGCGACCGACGCGACCGCGCCCGGCGCCCTGGACGAGCTGCTGCTCGGCGCCGAGCCGAGCGCCGCCTACCGCAGGCTCGCCGCCGTCTGGCCGGGCTCGCGCCGCGTCGCGCTCTCGCTCGTCGACGCGGCGCTGCTGCTCGAGCCCGAGCGCCGCTCGACCTGCATCACGCGCGCGCTCCTGCGGCTCGAGCTCGGCGACACGCGCGGGGCGCTCGAGGACGCCGCCCGTATCGAGCCCGAGTCCCCCGCCGTGGCCGAGCACCTCAGGACCGTCGCGCGGGTGCTGTTCGCGGAGCTCCCTTTCTGGCCGGCGCAGCAGGCCATCGATCCGGTGCCCGGCGACGACGCCGTCACCGTCGAGCTCGGCCAGCCGCTCGAGCAGGTCCGGCACAAGATCCAGCTCTACGCCACCCGCTTGCTGCGGCTGCGCGAGGCCGTCCAGCGCGGCCTGCCGGGCCCGGGGCCCTGCCCCTGGCTCCCGCCCGACCTGTCGCACCTCTTGCCGGACGGGCCGGTGGAGCTCGCGCGGACGGAGGCGACCTTGACCGAGGAGACCGAGGACGGCGTGGAGACCGTCGAGCTAACCGTCGACGAGACGCTCGACACGGCAGGCCTGCCGGTCTCCCTCCTGATGCGCCGGGCCCGCGCCGAGTGGGCCGCCCTCTGCTGGCTCTGCTGGTCGGCCGGCCTCGACCGCGTCGCGTTGCCGGAGCGCATCGCGCACCGGCCCGACTTCACGGCGGCGGTCAACATGTCGCTCGCGCGTTGCTTCCGCGCCCGCGACCAGCTGAAGACCGGCGGGCTCGTCAGCCGGGCGCGCGGCGTGCCGGGCTTCGTCTGGGAAGGGCACGCCATCGACGAGCTCGACCCCACGCTCGCGGCCGTCGCGGCCGACGAGACCTTCGAGGTGCGCTGCCTCTTCGCGTGGCTCCTGTTCCCGGAGAACCTCTCCCCGTTCCAGAGCGACATCCGCGCGGCGTGAAGGCGGCTCAGGGGGGATAAGACGTCTGGATTCCGTCTCTCTCAGGCGATGACTCAGGCGATGCCTCAGGCGATGCCTCAGGCGATGCCTCAGGCGATGCCTCAGGCGATGATCGCGTCGACGAGCCCACCTTCGAGGCTCTCGTCGCCGAAGTCGTCGAGCGGGCCGCCCTGGCCGTTGGTGCACCCGACCGCCGTGCCGATCGTGTTGAGCAGCTTGTTGACCGTGACCTTGACGTCGACGAACTGGCCTGTCTTCAGGTAGCCCGAGGCGCCGCCGGCGAGGATGTACGGGACCTTGTTGAAGGAGTGGAACTTGTCGGCGTTGTCGTTGAGCCACACCGCCACGCCGTGGTCGAGCAGCGTCCCCGAGCCGAGCTCGTACGACGAGAGCCTGTCGAGCAGGTGCTTGAACATCCGCGCGTGGATCCGGTCGATCTGGTGGTGCAGCTCCTGAGCGCCCGCGATCGGCGGGCCCGAGGTGCCGTCGCTGTCGATGCGGTGAGAGATCTTGTGGTAGCTCTTCTGTCGGACGCCGTTGATCGTGTACTCGGTCCCGTCGTTGCCGTCGCCGATCTGGAGCGTCGCCGCGCGCGTCACGCCGCACGCCATCGCGAGCGCGATGATATCCATCTGCATGCGGGTGACGGCCTCGATGTTCTCGGACTTGCCGACGTTCGGCGAGATCGCCTCCATCTCGGCGATCCCTTCCGCCGGGAGCTTGCACGCGAGCGCGACCTCGAGGTCGCGGATGCTGTCGAAGTGGAGCTGCAGCCTTTCGCGATCGCTCTTGCTGAGGTCCTTGCGGCTCATGAGCGCCTGCATCTCCCCGCGCACCAGGTCGTTGACGCTGGTGCGGCGCGCGGTCAGCGCCTGCTGGACCTCGTCGTCCACGTCGGCGAGCCCGAAGAGCTTCTGGTACGCGTTGAACGGGTTGCGCTCGGCGGCCCGGAGCTGCTTCGGCCCGCGGTACGAGAGCACCTCGTTGATGTAGCCGCCCATCCGGCCCGCGTAGAGCGTCAGCGGCTCGACGCCCGCCGGGTTCAGCTCGGTCGCGATGCGGTTGTCGATCGACTCGCCCATCGCGAGCGACTCGTTGCCCGACGGGTCGTCCGACACGCGCGCCGCCGTGAGGCACTGGTTGCCGCCGCCGGAGTGGCCGCACCCGTTGGCCCTGAATGCGAAGTTCACGCCGCGCACCATGATGAGCTTGCTCGCATGGTCCTTGAGCTCGCTCACCGCTCGGGCGCTGTCCCGCTCCAGCGACGCTGTGGACAGCGGGCCCGTCTGGCTGGGCCAGAACATGTCGGCCTCGTCGCCGGCCGCCTGCGCCACGCCGTTCGCCTGGCGCATGAAGATCGCGAACGGCGGCACGTCGCCCGTGCCGGCCAGCGCGCGCCGGGGCGCGAAGGTCTCCAGGAACGGGAGCGCGACCGTGACGCCAAACAGGCCTTGAAGCACACGTCGTCGGGTGATCATTGCGCCTCCGCGGGAACTCGAGCGAGGAAGGTGGTGGATGAGACGATCTGGAGGATGAGCTCCTTGGTGGAGGCCCCGCCGTGCGACGCCTCGCCGAGCTGCCGGATGAGGTTCCGGTCCTTGTCGCCCGTGCTGCGGCCGTGGGCGAACTCGACCCAGCGTTTCGCGTAGCACGCGTGCGCCTCGCTGCTCTCGGCGAGCACCCGGCTGAACTCGATCGCGTTCGCGTAGCTCCTCGGCGCGCCGCCGAGCCGATAGACGTCCGCGGCGTTGACGGGCATGCCGTTGTCGGTCGTGCGGTACTTGCCGATCGCGTCGTAATGCTCGAAGGCGAACCCGGCCGGGTTGATCATCGTCCCGTGGCACGACGCGCCGCACGTCCCCTTGCCCGTGTGCGCCTCGACGCGCTCGCGGTTTGTCGCGTGCTCGCCCGGCGGCAGCGACGTCGCGTTGTCGGGCGGCGGCGGCAGCGCGGCGCAGATGACCCTGAGGTTCACGAAGACGCCGCGATGGATCGAGTCCGGCTGCCGCGCCGTCGCCTTCGACGCGAGGAAGCCGAGGCGCGTGAGCAGCCCCGCGCGCTCCGCCTCGTCGAGCTCCACCTGCTTGAATTCATTCGAGAACTGGCCCTCGACGCCGTAGACCTTCGCGAGGTGGTCGTTCACGAACGCGGTGCGGTCGGTGAGCAGATCGGTGAGCCCGCCCTCCTTGTCGAAGACGATGTGCTCCACGAACAGCTCCGCCTCGCGCTCCATGTCGTCGCCCATCTCGGGGACGAACTCGGGGTAGAGCGTCTGGTCCTTGTTGAGGTCGTGGTAATGATCGAAGTCGTAGGCCTGCCGGTGGAACGAGCCGATGACCTCGCGGGCGCGCGGGTCCTCGAGCATCCGCTCGGCGTAGGCCCGGACGGCCTGGGGGGTGGAGAGCTCGCCCGCCTTCGCCGCCGCGAGGAGATCGTCGTCGGGCATCGTGTTCCAGAACAGGTACGCGAGCTTGGTCGCGATCTCGTGCCCGCTCAGCGGGACGAGCCCGTTCTTCGCCGGCCCGGCGCCGCGCTCGACCCGGTAGACGAAATGGGGCGATTGTAGAAACGCCTCGAGCGCCGCGCGCACGCCCGCGGCGAACGGATCCTCGCCCTCGAAGAGCTCCTTGCCGCGGTGGAACAGCGCGAGGTACGCGTCCCGCTCGCCGCCCGTGAGCGGCCGCCGGAACGCCCGCTCGCCGAACCGCTCGACGAACGCCTGCGCCCGCGCCTCCGGCTCGGCCGGCAGGTCGGCGGGCACGATCCGAGCGAGGGTGCCCTGATCATCGGCCACCATCGCCGCGAGCTCCTCGGCGGCGCGCTGGTAGTCGCTCCAGAGGCCCGGAGTCACCTGGAGCGCGGTCTCGTTGTTGTCGAACACG
Organism: Sorangium sp. So ce134; assembly: GCA_051525975.1. Taxonomy (GTDB): domain Bacteria; phylum Myxococcota_A; class Polyangia; order Polyangiales; family Polyangiaceae; genus Sorangium. The sequence goes on along the minus strand of CP150314.1, from coordinate 11,681,748 downwards.
CCGCCGAGCGGATCGGTCGTGAACGACGCCGAGAGGCCCGGCCTGTCGTCGAGGCGGAGGAGATCGCGCACCGTGTTCTCCCACTGCGCGTGGCTCAGCCGAGGGAACATGCTGCGCTCGGCGACCTCTGGCGCCGACGCGCCGCCGCCGCCAGGCGACAGGACATCGCCCTCGCCCCCGTCCGGCTCCCCCAAGGCGCCCGTGCACCCCGCGAGCAGGAGCGCCGTAGCGCAGAACCCAGCGCCGAGCGCCCGCCTCCAGCGCGGCAAGCCGATCATCGAAAACCACGGTGAGGTCATCGTTCTCTCCTGACGAAGCTCTGGTGACCAAGCAGCTGTTCAGCATGGCGATCGGTGCAACGACCATCCGCCGGTAACCGTCGTGTTCCCTCCATCACCGAGCACGGCGTCGGTTTGATCTGCAACGTTCGGAGCCCGACCGTTCGATGCTGGACAATTCGAGCGCGATCGGAACTCGTGAGGTCGCGCCGAAGCCAGATCGCGAGAGCGCGCGGCCTCGGGGGGCGGCGAGAGGGCGGAGGGCGGGCGACCTGCGGTGCGCCGATCCGCCGCTCGCGGCGCGCCGCCGAGCGGACGAGGTCGGCGCCGAGACCGATCGCATGGCGAAGGTCTCGGTGTGCGTGTCGGCCCACTCGGGGGCGAAGCAAGAGGATGCTGCTGGTGAGGATTGTGAGCGCTAACATCAAAGGTGTCAACTTCAAACGACCGGCCCGCGGCCATCCTGCAGCCGAGTGAGGCCCGCCTCTGTTGACGCAGCGCTCCGGCGCCAGCGAGCGCATCTCATGATACATCGTCGTTGACCTTGATCTTGTTAACGTTAACATTTGCAGCGCCATGACCGCCGACTGGCTGTCCCCCTGAACAAGGAGCACCAATGCACAAGAGGAGCGTCGTTTTTTCTTCGTTTATGCTTGCCGCTGCCCACCTCGCGCTGAGCTGCGGTGGAACCGAATCGGGGGCCCCGGGCGCCTCGGGAGGGGAAGGAGGTATGGGGGGCTCGCCCGACGGCGCGACGGGCGGCACCGGCGGCTCCGCGACGGCCGGCTCCGGCGCTTCCACGACAGGCGGCGCCGGCGGACCGGCGACCGGTGGGACGACGACGACCAGCAGCGCCGGCGCGGGCGGAGCTCCTCCCGGCGAGGCGGACGGCTATGCCCGGAACCCCATCGTCAGCCACATCTTCACGGCCGATCCATCCGCGCACGTCTTCGAGGGGAGGGTCTATGTCTACGCGTCGCACGACCCGGACGACCAGATGGGCTACGACATGGTGGATTACCATGTGTTCTCATCGGACGATCTCGTCAACTGGCAGGACCACGGGGTAGCGCTGGACTCCGCGGACCTCTCCTGGACGAACAGGCTGTACGCCCCGGATTGCGCCTACAGCAAGACCACCGGAAAGTACTACCTGTATTTCCCGAACTCCGGCAGCGCCATCGGCGTCGCGGTCTCCGACAGCCCCGGGGGGCCCTTCGTGGACGCTCTAGGGAAACCCCTGATCGACAAGAACACGCCGGGCGTCAGGGACGTGGACTGGATCTTCGACCCCACCGTCTTCGTCGACGACGACGGCCAGGCCTACCTGTATTTCGGGGGCGGACCGTCGAACACCGGGGACAACACCCGTGTCATCCGGCTCAACGAGGACATGATCAGCCTCAAGGACGCCTCCGCGACGACCATCCAGGCGCCGGACTTCTTCGAGGCGTCCTTCCTGCACAAGCGCGACGGGAAGTACTACTTCTCCTATTCCACGACCTTCGACAATCACGCCGCCGAGATCGACTACATGATGAGCGACAATCCCATGACGGGCTTCCAGCACGCTGGGACCATCCTGCCGAACCCCGCAGGGAACAACGGCAACAACAACCACCACTCCGTCATCGAGTACGCCGGGAGCTGGTACATCTTCTACCACAACCGGGTCCTCTCCAACCGAGATGGGTTCTCCGACTATCAGCGCAGCATCACGCTGGACTACCTGACCTATGATCCGCAGGGAAAGATCGTGAAGGTCTCGGCGGAGGGGGGGAGGGTCGCGCAGCTGAAGAGCGTCAACGCCTTCTCGCGCATGGAAGCGGAGACCATCGCGGATCAACGCGGGATCGAGGTGGAGTTCGCCGAAGACGGGGGCAAGAGGGTGGGCGTCAACGTGACGGACATCCACGATCAGGACTGGATCGGGATCTCCCAGGTGGACTTCGGCGCCGGCGCGACCGGCTTCCAGGCCCGCGTGGCGTCCGGCTCCGCCGCGGGGGGGACCATCGAGATCCTCGTGGACGGCTGCGACGGCTTCACCGAGACGCCGGGCACGGTCATCGGGGAGTGCGCCGTGAGCGGTACAGGGGGATGGCAGGACTGGGAGGACATCTCGTGTCCCGTCACCGCGCCCGCCGGCGTCCACGATCTCTGCCTGAGGTTCACGGGGGCTCCGTCACAGCGGCTGTTCAACCTGGACCACATGCAGTTCACGAAGGACTGAGCGCGGGACGTCACGAGGCGCCGCCCGCGCGCGCGAGCCGTTCAGCGCGCGGCACGTCGCGCGTCAACGGCTCGGCGCGACCGTCGGAGATCCGCGCCCCTCTCTCCTTCGAGTGGCGTGCTCGACGAGCGCGGCAGGTCGACGACGACGCGATGACGACACCATGGAGGAGGGCGAGGAGGCGCGCTTGGCGCCGGCGCCCTCCGCCGCGGGGAAGCCCTCCAGCCACCCTCGCGCGACCTCGCCCCGCGCGAATGTCGCCGTCGCGCTCACGCCACGGCAGCGCCGGTGTCGAGCGCGTCAGGTGTAAGAGATTTTACCACTGTATCCATTTTCTTCGACGCTCGATTTTGCTTCCATCATGGGTCGAGTCGAGTAGGCTCCGAACCCGGTCGGACGGGCGCTCCGCTCGGACGACCCTGCCGGGGAGGAGGGCGGCGCGAATGCATGGGGAACCGGAGATCCTGAGCCTCACGGTGAACCAGCACCCGTCGGTGATGTTCGAGATCATCGGGCGCGATCAGGCGAAGCTGAAGGCGTTCTACCAGGCCGTCTTCGGCTGGACCTATACCGTCGGCACCGGCGGGTTCGCCTACGTGAAGTTCCCGGTGGAGCGGCGCGAGGCGCTCGGCGGGGTCGGGCAGGCCGACCCGGGCACGCCGGGCTTCGAGCCCGGCCACAACTTCTATCTGCTCGTCGACGACCTCGACGGCACCATCGCGCGCGCGGTGGAGGCCGGCGGCACGAAGCTGATGCCGCCGACGTCGATCGACGGCTACCAGTTCGCGATGATCAAGGATCCCGAGGCCAACCCGATAGGCCTCATCAAGCCGTTCTGAGCCCAACCCGGCCCCCCATCGCCCGCGAGGTGGAGAGACCATGAGCTACCTGAACCAGCCCCGGCTGACATTCTCCGGACGATTCCAGGCGGACCCGTCCACCGTCAACAACGACCCAAGACACTTCGACAACGCGACGTTCACGCCGCGATTCCAGGAGTTCAGCACCCAGCAATCGAACAACGGCTGGTGGAACCCCACGGGAACGGCCATCTTCCGCTTCACCGGCTGTACGATCCAGCAGGCGATCGGCGCGGGCGGCGTCGATCCGTCGGACGGCGCGGTCGGCCTCACGGTGGGAAACTCGCCCGATCGCCCGTCGGGCAAGCTGGTCGACATCGACCCCGACTGGCAGCTCGCCTCGCAGCTCTACGGGCTCTCGGTGTCGCTCCGCGATCCGCGCACCGGCGAGCTCGCGCTCCTCGCCGATTTCGAGCCGACGCCCTTCCGGGATCTCTGGTTCCTTCGCGGCGGCATGAAGGGCGACTCGGGCGCGTCGGCCATGTGGCAGTCGCAGCTCTCCAACCTGCGCTGGCGGCTCGACGGCGTGAGCAGCCCGGTGCTGAAGGCGCTCGCCGAAGCGTCGCGCGACAGCGGCCGGCTCTCGATCCGGCTCACGGTCTTCAGCTACCAGACGAGCGTCAAGGCGCCCGATTTCACCTATGGCGTCATCGTCGGCGCGATCGGGCCGGTGCTGCCCGACGAGCCGGCGTCGTTCGTGTCGGGCCGGCGGTTCATGCCGACGAGCGCGTTCCAGGGGGACCCGACCCTGCCGGCGAACTCGTGCCTCGCCGCCAACGGGATGACCTGCTTCTCCGGCAAGGTCATCGGCGACGCGCTGGTGGTCGACTTCAGCAACGCGCTGCCCTTCGGCAGCGACGGCAAGCTGGCGCCGCTCGGCGATCTGCGGCTCGCGGTGCTCCACGATCCGGACGCCAACGAGGGCGCGGTCCTCGCCGAGGGGCGATTCACCGTGCTCGGCGCGCTCGACGCCAGCTACGACTGCCTGACCCAGGCGTCGGGCATCCAGACCTTGCCGATCCCCGCCACGGCGAAGAACCTCGTCAACGAGCGCCCGCTCGCGCTCCTGCTCTTCGGCGGCGGCGTGCCGGCCGGCCACGGGCTCGTCATGATGCGCGAGACCGCGCACGGCCGCGACCTGCGCGCCGACGCGCTCTCGTTCCGCCTCGACCCGAACGAGCCGGACCTCAACCGCCGCGACGTGCCGCTGTGGGCGACCCGCTACGGCCTCCCGCTCGCCGGCGCGCCCATCGCCTTGCAGCCGCTCGCGCCCGCGCCCGACGACGGCGACGCGCCCGCCGACGCCGCCATCGGCACCACGCCGACCGCGGCCATCCCGATCATGAACAGCCCGATCGGCGCGCTCGCGATCGAGCCCCAGCGGGTCCGCACCGACGCGGCGGGCCGGGCGACGGTGCGATTCCAGGGGCCGCCGGAGATGGGCTGTCCGCGCCGCTACATCGACGGCCAGCTCTACGCGGTCGCCTACAACTTCGCCGACGGGGATCCGATCATCCAGCAGACCTTCGACCAGATCTCGGTGCTCGTCTTCAGCACCTTCACGGCGTCGGAGCACCCGACCTGGGAGGAGGTCCAGCCGATCTGGAAGCAGTACGCGAACCTCTACCCGGTCATGAGCAAGGGCCTCTTCGACTTCTCGATCCGGGCGGTCGCGGACGCCAACGCGCACCTGTTGTATTTCGTCCTCAGCAAGCCGACGACCGATCCCGATCACATGCCGGTGACGCGCGACCTCTCCGCCGGCAAGCGCGCCGCGCTCCTGCGCTACCTCGAGAGCGCGATGGAGCGCTCCGCGGTGCGCGACCCGCAGCTCGTGGCGCGCTTCCAGGGGCGCTGCCCGTTCTCGGGGGTGGCGCCGTCGTCGCCGCCGGAAGAGGTCGAGAACAAGCGCATCTTCAACCGCCTGCGGAGCCGGTGAGACCATGCTCTTCGTCGATAAAACCCTGATCGCCCGGGCCCGCGAGGCCCGGCACGCCGATGATCTGACCGCCACCCTCGAGGGCGCCATCCAGCTGGAGCTGTCGACGCTGCCGCCGTACCTGACGGGCGTCTTCTCGCTCCAGCCGGGCGCCAATGACGAGGCGCGCGTCCTCGTGCAAGCGGTGGTGGTCGAGGAGATGCTGCACATGGCGCTCGCCGCCAACACCGCGGTCGCGCTCGGCGGCAATCCGCCCATCCGCAAGCTCGGGCTGGGGCTCAAATACCCCGGACCCCTGCCGATGTCGATCGACCCCGAGCTGACCGTCTCGCTCGGGTCGCTCACCACGGCGCAGCTCAAGAGCGTGTTCATGGCGATCGAGCGCCCCGACACGCCCGCGGTCCTGCCCGGCGAGGACCCGCTGGTCGCGAAGAGGATCGCCGAGAACAAGGCGAAGGGATACGGCTCGATCGGCGATTTCTACGACGCGATCCTCACCTCGCTGGAGCGGCTGGTGCAGAGCGGACAGGACCCGTTCGCGAACCCGCGCCTCGAGCGCCAGCTCGATCTCTCGCGCTGGTTCCCGTCGAGCGTACCGGGCGATCCGACGTGCCGGGTGCGCGACCTGGCGAGCGCCGAGGCCGCGCTCCGCACCATCATCCGCCAGGGCGAGGGGGCCAATGTCGGCCAGGATCCGATCAACCCCTACGCCGGCGGCAACGAGATGGCGCATTACTTCAAGTTCGGCGAGATCGCGTTCGGGCACCGGCTGGTCGTCGACAAGTCCGCGCCCTCGGGGTGGTCCTACACCGGCGATCCGGTGCCGCTCGACGCGAGCCGTGTCTACAAGTTCCCCGAGAACGTCCGCCTGAGCGACTACTCGCCCACGTCGGCCGCGGGCTACACCGGCGGGGCCTTCTACGACGCCTACCTCCGCCTGCTCGACGCGCTCGACGCCACGTGGAACGGCCGCCCGGAGATGTTCAACGGCGCGCTCGGCATCATGTTCGAGCTGAAGCTCCTCGCGCAGCAGGTGGTGCAGCACCTCGTCGATCCGGTGAACCCCGACGGCCCCCACGCCGCGCCGCCGTTCCAGCCCTGAGCCCGCGCCGCCGGGCGCTGAATTCCCTTGCCGGCGCCGATCGGCGCGTGGATCCTCCTCCCCGGATTGCGCGGCGCGCGCAGAAAGGATGAGCGTCGAGGCCATGGACGAGCTCGTACGACAGGTTGCAGAGAAGGTGGGCATCTCGGAAGACAAGGCCCGCGTGGCCGTGGAGACGGTGGTCAATTTCCTCAAAGCGAAGCTCCCCCCTCCGCTCGCCGCCCACGTCGACACCGCGCTCAGCGCGGCGGCGCCCGCCATCGCCAACCTGGACGTGGGCAGCCTCGCGGGCTCCCTCGGCGGCCTCTTCGGCAAGAAGTAGCATCGCCTCGTTCGCTGGGGCTGCCTGCCCTCTCCCTTCCACCGCTCACGCCACCTTCTCCTGACCTCGGCGGCGCGGCCTCCGCTCCTCCAGGCGGGGGCGCGCTCACGTCCGGGACGCGCTCGGGCCGCGCCGCTCCGCTCGGCGCGATCTCGCCTCCTGCGCCCTCGGCGTTTCACGGCTCCGTCCTGGCCCGGGGCGCGCCGCGCGGGCTCGATCTGGGCTGAGCCTTCGCATCCGCCGTGCGCGCGGGGCCCGGAGAGGCCGTCGCGGGCACGGCGGCCGGCGGCGAGCGTGGAAAGGCGCGCGCTCCCTGGACGGCGCGCGCGCCGCGATGGATAGCCGCTGCACAGGCGGGGTCCGGCACCGGGCTTGCGAGCATCGAAGACCTGGAGAAGCACCCGCCCACCTCCGTCTTCGCGGGCGGCCCTGCTTCCGGGTCGAGAGGAGCGATATTCCATGGCGTCCGTGATCGGCGGCGAGGCCGCGTTCATCGGGTCCTTGACTGAACTGATCGAGCTCAATTGGTCCGCGGTGGACGCGCTCCGAGCGGCGCTCTCGCGGATGAGCCGCCCAGGCGACAAGAGCCGGCTCGCGAGCTTCTTGAACGATCACGAGCGCCACCTCGAGGAGCTCGCCGCCCTGGCCCACGAGCTCGGCGACCCGCCCGTCGAGACCGCCATCCGACCCAAGCTGAAGAGCAAAGCGCTGACGAACGGGATGGCCGGAGAACGCGCCATCCTGGAGGCGATGAGGCATTACGAGGAAGACAGCTGCGCCGCCTACGAGAGGATGATATCGTGTCGCGAAGGCCTCTCGGATCGCGCGCGCGAGCGCCTCCGGCAGTCGCTCGCGGTGGAGCGGCGTCACCGGGAGTGGTTCTCGGAGCAGCTCGACTCCCGGCAAGGGCTCCTGCTCCTGCCGCTGTAGCGAGCGCTCCGGCGAGCACACGACTCCCGCGTCGCCGATGGCTACACCAGGATCGAAGATTGACGTTGGGAGTCGATTCGCGCCCTCTCGAGCGCCGCCGCGAGCGCGGCGGACGTGCCTGCGCCCGGGGCGAGGCCCTGTCCGAGCTCGGCGATTCGAGCCATGCGCGCCGCGGACGACCGGCGGTTTTCTTCCGCCGTCTCGTGTATCATCGCCGCGATGACTCGCCCCCTGGTCCTTGCCTCCCTTGGCCTTGCCGTCTCCCTCCTTGGCTGCGACGAGCCCCAGAAGCCCGCCGCGCCGGCGGCCTCGGCCGCCCCCGCCGCGCAGGCGCCCGCCCCGCCGCCCGCCGCGAGCCCCGCGGCCGCGGCCAGCGCGCCGGCGCCGCCGAAGAAAGAGGTCGTGTGCACGAAGAGCGACCCGGTGACGTTCTCGCATCCGGCGCTCGAGGCCAGGGTGCGTCAGCAGCTCCAGAAGCCCGAGGGGCCGATCAAGCGCGCCGAGCTCAAGAACATCAAGACGATGAACCTGTCCGACGCCCAGGGGCTCGACGAGCTCGATCCCTGCCTCTTCCCCGAGCTCACGGGCGTCAAAGGGCTTTACCTGCCGCCGGGCAAGATCGACGATCTCCGCCCGATCAAGGGCCTGCTCCGGCTGGAGTCGCTGCGCGTCTCGGCCACGCTGGTCAAGGACCTCTCCCCGCTCGCCGGCCTCGTCAAGCTCGACCGGCTCGACATCGGCCGCACGCCCGTGGAGGACCTCACGCCGCTCGCCGGCCTCACCAGCCTGACCGAGCTCCAGATCGACGAGACCGAGGTGACGGATCTGCGCCCGCTCGCCGGCCTGAAGAAGCTCGAGATGCTGCAGATGAAGCGGACGCGCGTGAGCGACGTGTCGCCGCTGCGGGAGCTCAAGAGCCTGAAGAACGTGTACCTCGAAGGCTCGCGGGTCGACGACGCGAGCCCGCTCCGGAGCATCCCCGGGATCAAGATCCACGAGGGCTGACGCGCCCGGCCGCGCGCCGCCGCGCCGCGCCGAGCGCCGCCGCCGCGGCGAAGAGCCCGAGCGGCCAGGCCGTCGACGCGCCGCCCGCGCCCCCCGCCCCGGCCGCGCCGCACTCGCAGCGGAGCTCGCCGTGGATGCCGCCGTTCATGAGGGGCGCGTCGTCCCCCGCGCCCCCTCCGCCCGCCGCGCCGGCCGCGCCGCCGGAGCCGCCGGCCCCGCCGGCGCCCTCGCCCTGCGGCGGCGGCGTGTCGATGACGTAGAGCGCCGGCCCGGAGCCCTGCGCCAGGAACGGGCGCGGCGGCAGCGCCGGGCCGAGCGGCAGGGCGGCGAGCCGCGCGGCCGGCCACACGACGGCCTCGCCCGGATCGAGCCGCCACGCGGCGGCGGCGTCGGCGTCCGGCACGGCCCGCCGCGCGGCGCCGTCGACCAGCCACACGGACGCGGCGCCGTCGTCGCCGCGCACGAGCAGCGGCGACGGCGGGAACGCGTCGCCCTCGGGGAGCGCCTCGAGCGCCGCGTCCGGCGCGCTGGCGACGTCCCAGAACCGCGAGAACCCCCAGGCGTCCAGCGCCCCGGCGCCGCCGAGCGGCCGCCGCACCCCGCCCGGCAGCTCGAGCGGGCACGCGAGCGCCCTCGGGCTCCCCTCGAGCTCGACCTCCTCGCCGCTCAGCGCGTCGACCCCGTAGGCGTGGACCGCGTGCTCGCCCCCGAGCAGGCTGAGCGGCATCGGCGCCTCGAAGCCGTGCGCGCACGAGCCGAGCGGCGCGCAGAGGTCGTCCCGGTGCCGGTCCGCGGGGAAGGTGTGGCCCTCGGCGCCCGCGTCGGTCGCCGCGGCGTCGAAGTAGAGCCGCGCGCTGCCGTGCGCGCCCTCGGCGTCCGGGTCGTGGGTCCAGCCCCGGATCCCCTCGCAGCCCGCGAGCTCCAGGGCGCCCTCGGGGGGCTCGTTGAGGAGCGCCTGGTACGAGGCGACGAGCGAGGTGTAGGGCGGCACATAGACCATGCCGACGCCGCTCAACGACTGGCGCACGTTGAAGTGCAGGTGAATCGTCGTCGGCGTGCCGCCGAAGACGTTGGAGACCTTCCCGATGCGCTCGCCCCGCGAGACCTCCTGTCCCACCGAGACCTGGAGATCGGACATGTGCAGGTAGTCATAGCGAGTGCCGTCCTCGCCGGTCAGGTACACCGAGTAGCTGCCGATGCTCGTGATGGTGCCGTCGGCCACCGCGACCACCCAGTGCTTGCCCGCCTCGCACGTGGGCGGCCGGACGTCCTGCCCCTGGTGGCCCGCCCCGGAGGGGCAGAGCGGCATGTCGTACGACCGCGACTCGCAGTAGTTGTCGCGCCACGGATAGGCGTAGTTGTCCGCGTCGCACTGCCCCCCGGCCGGGCCCGCGCTCCCGCCTTTGCTGTACACCTGGGAGTTGGCGAACGCCGGGCCCTCCTCGAGGGGAAAGCGCATGGCGGGCGCGTACACGACGCCGTCGGAGCGCCCCTGGCCCGAGCCTGCAACGAGCTCGCCGGCCGGATGGTAGGAGAACTGGTCGGCCGCGGCCGCGGCCGGCAGGAGCGCGAGCGCGGCGGACGCGGCGAGCGGGGCCGCCGCGGCGGGGCGGGGGAGGCGGAGGCGGGGCGGCGCCCTCATGGCCTGCCTCCCGCCGTCTTTGCGCCGACGCCGCCCACGTAGACGAGCTCCGAGGCGAGCTCGCGGAGGAGCGCGTCCGAGGCGCAGGCCGGGGCCTCCGGCGACGCGCACTCGACGTCGAGCGCGTACGTGACGCCGTTCTCGAGCCAGGACGCGGTCCAGATGCCCTCGTTCGCGGTGATGAGCGCGGGCGCCCCGCGCACGGCGTCGGCGCTCCGGATCGGTGGAATGCTTGGATATCTGCGCGCGATGCGGGTCATGGTGAGCGAGACGGTGATCGACTCCGCCGTTGCCCAGAACGAGGTCCAGTGCTCCTTGGCCACGATGACCGGCGCCGCGAGGAGCTCGCGCCGGGACGGCACGAGCACCGGGACCTGCGAGATCCTGGCGGCGTGGGCCGCCGTCTCGGGCAGCGCGGCGAGCGCGCCCCGGTCGATCGAGGCGGCCGGCGGCCACGTGACGGCGGCGACGGCCGGGGTCACCGTCGCGACCAGCGGCTGGGCGGCCGCCGGATCGCGCGGCGCCTCGGAGGAGGGCGCGGCCTGGTCGCACGCGGCGACCGCAGCAGAGAGAGACAGGAGGACAACGACAACCGTGGGAACGCCGCGCATGGAGCCTCGCGGAAGGGGACCCACGATTCTAGTCGAAGAACTGCGGCCATGGTCAAGAGATGGCGTGGCGCGCGCAAGATGTCGCCGGGGTGTGACCGGGGCGACTTGACGCTCCGCGCGAACCGCCGCGTGAGGGCGCGTCACGGGCGGGGGCGTCCAACGACACGAGACCTCCCCAGGCGTACGCGCGCGTGAGCTCATGGCTGCCAGCCGTGCGGCCGCGCTCGGCCGGCAACAGCAAGATACCGACGATCGGCCATTGAGCGTCACGCGTGGACATACCCCGGGATTATCGAATGTCGGGGACGTGTTTCGAGCTTTTCAACCAGACGCGCCGTGGTAGTTCAAATCACGTCCTGCAGGGGCGTCCGCGGTGGGCCGCTGACGCGCGCAGGGTCGAAGAGGGGATCGACAGGCAACAACAGATGTCTCGCGGATCCGCGAGAGGGTGGATCGCGCGGAGCGAGCGGCGCGCGAGTCATCGTGCCGCTGGCTCCAGGGCCGACGCTCCTCGTCGTCTCCTCCGCTGCTCACCGTCGGCGACAAGGCGCATCGACTGCGGCGGCTGAACACTGCGCCAGATGTGTGGATTCTTGACCATGGCATCACCATGGCATCGAAGGGAGCTCCCATGAGCACGTATCAACTCTCCGGTCGAGTCGTCCGAGCCAAGAGCGAACGCGGGGTCGCCGATGTGCGGGTCGAGGCGTGGGACAGCGCGGAGGCCACGACCGATCTCATCTCCGTCGCCGTGACCGATCAGAACGGCGAATTCGAGATGGCGCTCGAACAGGCCCTCCTGGATCGCTTCTTCCAGGGGCGGCTGCCGGTGCTCACGCTCCGCGCCTTCACGTCGGGCGGCGCCGAGCTCGTCATGCACCACACGCAGTGGAGCGTGTCGTACGAGCCCGTCGCCATCCGCATCGAGGTGGACCCCGCGGTGACCTCGACCGAGCGCGCGCCGACCCCCTCGGTCGTGCGCGGCACGGTGCGGACCCTGGATGGCGACCCAGCCAGCAACCTGGTGGTGCGCGCGTACGATGTGAACCTGTCGTCCGTAGACGTGATCGGGTCGGGCCAGACGGACTTCTCGGGGCATTACAAGATCGAGTATTTGAGCCTCGATCGCGCCGGCAAGCACCGGCCGAACCTCAGGCTGCGCATCTTCAACAGCCAAGAACTGGAGGTCGGCGGCGCCGGGGTGTTCTTCCGCGCCCCGTCGACCGCCGTCATCGATCTGATCGCCAGCCCGCTCGGGGGCGACACGGATCCCTCGGAGCTGACGAAGATCAGGTCCCGCACCGAGGCCCACACGCAGGGCGTGGATCTCGCCGAGATCGACGACAACGACGTCGAGTTCCTCATGAAGGCGACGGGGGTGCGGCGCGTGGAGATCGAGGCGCTCAAGGGGGCCAAGGCCCTCCTCTCCGTTGGCGTCTCCGAGTCTTCCGGGTTTTATTACCCGTTCGCCCGCAAGGGACTGCCGACCGCCAAACGCAAGCTCCTGGCCTACCCCCGCGCCGTGCTGCGCCGCGCGCTCGTCGAAGCGTTCGATGATAACCTCATCCCCGGCAACCGCATGGAGGCCGACAGCCGCATCGATCTCATCATCGAGGAGGCCGTCCGGATGGCCCTCGACGACCCGCCGCCCGCGGGCCAGACCGGCAACCTCGGCCAGCTGCTCGCCAAGGCGCTGCCGACCCAGGGCCTCCGGTCGGAGCTCCTCACCGCGTTCCTGAACCACGAGGGCCCGCCCGAGGCCTTCTGGGCCGAGCTCGCGACGCGCCCCTCGTTCCAGGGCGCCGGCGTCATCCCGTCGACCCAGCTCGCGCTGCAGATCGGCACGCTGACACGCTATCACTTCCCGCTCATCGACGAGCTGTGGGCGCGCAAGCAGGGCGGCCAGATCACCGCCTTCAAGGACCTGGCTGCCTACAGCGAGGCCGACTGGATCGCGATCCTCGCCCTCGTGCGCAACGGGTCGCCGATCGACTTCCCGGCCGACACGCCCGGCGAGACGGTGGCCGAGAAGCGCGCGGCGTACGCGAAGGTCCTCCGGCGCGCCATGGAGCTGGCGTTCCCGACGAAGGCCGTCGCCTCGGACATCGCCGCGGCCGGCGCGAGCGAGCTGACCACGTTCTTCAACAACAACGCTTCGTTCGAGCTCGGCAAGACCCGCGTCGGCGACTACCTCGCGTCGCACCCGAACGCGCTCTCGGGCATCTCCAATCCGACCGCCGCCGCGCTGGAGCTCAAGGCCGTCGAGCGGCTCCACCGGCTCACCCCCAAGTACGAGGAGGCGAAGGTGCTCCTCGACGCCGGGCTCTCGTCGGCTCGGGCGATCGCCCGGACGGGCCGAGCTCGGTTCATCGCCGAGCACGGCGCCGCCCTCGGCGGCGAAGCGGTCGCGGCCGACATCCACGACAAGGCGCGGGCCGCCGCCGACCAGGCGACGGCGCTGGCCCTCAAGTTCAGCCCAGCTTACAACCCGAGGTCGGCCTTCGCCCTGCCCGACCAGGAGAGCCGCGCGAGCGAGCCGCCCGACGCCTTCGCGACCTACGCGAACCTCTTCGGCTCGCCCGACGCGTGCGCGTGCGCGCACTGCTCCTCGGTGTACGGGCCGGCGGCGTACCTCGCCGATGTGCTCCATTTCCTCGATCGGTACGACTCCAAGGTCACGAAGAGCGGCAGCTCCAAGTGGACCGCGAAGGAGCTGCTCCTCGGCAGCGCGCCGGGCTCGACGCCGTCGCTCCCCGGGCGGCGGCCGGACATTGGCCACATCGACCTCACCTGCGAGAACGCCGATACGCCGCTGCCGTACGTGGACCTGGTGAACGAGATCCTCGTCCACGCGATCGCGAGCGAGGGCCAGGCGCCGCTCGCCTTCCCGGAGCACATCGCGACCGTCGGCAGCGCCGAGCAGCTCGCGGCCATGCCGAACCCGCCCAGCGGCGAGGAGGCCTGGCAGAGCACCGCCGACACCCGGCTGCAGACCAGCTACTTTCCCTTCGCCCTACCGTACGACCGCCGCCGGCACGAGACCCAGGTGTACTTCGAGCACCTCGGCCTGCCGCTCCACACGTTCATGGCGTCGATGGATATGAGCCTGGTATCCCCGCAGCTGGGAGATTTCACGGCCAGAGCCGTCGCGCGGCTCGGCCTTTCCCCGAGCGAGCATGCGGTGATCGTCGGCACCATGGGCGGCCTGACGACGGCGGCGGCCTGGGGCCTCGCCACGAACGCCACGCTCCCCGGCCCGCTGCTCCAGGTGCCGGAGCTCCTCGCGCGCACCGGCCTGTCCCACGACGCGCTGCTCGATCTGATCGAGAGCTCCGTGCTCGCTCGCTTCGGGTCGCCGGCGATCCAGCCCGCAGGGAGCTGCAAGATCGAGGAGCAGAGCGTCACCGGCCTGACGAACGTGTCGAGCGCGCTGGCCACGATGCACCGCTTCCTCCGGCTCCAGCAGCGCCTCGGCTGGTCGATCCGCGAGCTCGATCAGGTGCTCGCCGCCTGCGCGCCCAGCGGCACCGACCTCGTGAACGACCGCGCGCTGCGCGTGATCGCGGTGATCCAGGCGCTGCGCACCGAGCGGGGCATCTCGCTGCCCATCTCGGTGCTCGCGAGCTGGTTCGGCCCGCTCGACACCCAGCGCCGCGACGGGGGGAAGACGCCCTCGTTTTACGAGCAGCTCTTCCAGAACAAGGCCGTCACCAACCCAGTCGACGCCGCGCTCGCGCTGCCGTCGGTCGCCAGCCTCTCGTCCTCGAACCTGCTCGACGAGCATACGCCCGCGGTCCTCGCCGCCCTCCGCATGAGCCGGGAGGAGCTGGACCTCCTCACCGTGGACTCGGGCCTCGATATCCCCGTCCTCGTCTCCGTGGCCTCGGTGTTCCCTGCGCTGACGGCCATCGCGAGGCTCCACCGCATCGTCACCTTTGCGCGCGCGGCGCGGCTGTCGGTGCGCGACTTCATCGAGCTCTACAACCTGAGCAGCGACAAGCCGTTCGACGTCGACAACCCCGAGCAAACGCTGCGCTTCCTGGACACGGTCGATCGCGTCCGGCGCTCGGGGCTGTCGCCGGCCGACCTCGAGGTCGCCTTCCGGGGGCGCGCCTCGAGCCGCTCGCGGATCGCCGTGACGGACGAGGCGATAAAGCCCGTGCTCGAGCAGCTCTTCGGCTCGCTCGTCGCGCTGCGCGCAAAGAACGGCGCACCGGACAGCGCGGCCGAGGCGGCCCTCATCGAGGACCAGCTCGGCGCCGCGCTGAAGCTCGACGCGCGGTCCACGCACCTCCTCGTCACCGAACTCCTCACGACCGGCGACTCGGAGCCGGCGCCGCTCGGCAGCGCGTTCTCGCTGCTCGCCTCGCCGCCCCCCTCGCTCGACGAGGACCTCGGCCTGCTCGCCGCGCAGCTCGCCGCCTACCGGCACCTGGCCAAGGCCGCGGCGCTCGTGCAGCGGCTCGGCCTGAGCGCCGACGAGATCGAGCGGATGTTCGTCGTCGATGCGGGCGCCGGCGCCGGCGCCGCGCCGGTCCTCGACCTCGACGCCCTGCCGCGCGAACCGGACCAGGCCACCGGCTCGGCCCTGTTCGCGGCGTGGGAGCGGCTCGTGGATCTCGTCGCGCTCCGCCCCCACCTCGCGGGATCGAGCCCGTCGCTCGCGAGCCTGTTTGTGAGCGATTCCGCAGCGCTCGCCGCCCTCACGGGCTGGCCCCAGGCCGTGATCAGCGACCTGACGGACCGCGGTCTCCTGCTCTCACCGGGCAATCCCGCCCTCCACGCGGGAGACCTGCTGAGCGCGCGCCACGTGGTCTCGGCCACGCGACGCCTCGGCATCTCGGTCCGCACAGCGTACTTGTGGCGCCTCTACCTGAGCAGCAATACCGCCAGCCTGGCGCGCGAGGTTCTCCGGGCCGCGAAGGCGAAGTACTCCGATGCCGAGTGGGCGAGGGTGGCGCCGCCGCTGCGCGACGTGCTGCGCGAGCGGCTCCGGGCCGTGATGGTGGCGTACCTCGTGGCGAAGCGGGGACACGAGGACAGCGACGAGCTGTTCGCCGAGCTCCTCGTGGACGTCGAGACGAGCCCCGCGGTGATCACCTCGCGCCTGAAGCAGGCCATCGGCTCGGTGCAGACGTTCGTGCAGCGCGCGCTCATGAACCTGGAGGCAGAAGAGCTGACGCTCCCGGAGGAGGCGGCGCGCGAGTGGGCGTGGCGGAAGAGCTACCGCGTCTGGGAGGCGAGCCGCAAGGTGCTCCTCCAGACCGAGCTGTACGTCGACCCGTCGGTGCGCGACGACAAGTCCCCGTTCTTCAAGGCTCTCGAGGACGAGCTCCGGCAGAAGGACGTCACCGACGACGCCGCGGAGCGCGCGCTCGCGCGGTACCTCGACAGGCTCGACGAGGTCGCGAACCTCGAGATCATGGCGGCGTACCACCAGAAGGAGGACGGCGACGACACCCACCTGCCCATCGACGTGCTCCATGTCGTGGGCCGCACCGCGGTGAAGCCGTACAAGTACTTCTACCGCACGCGGGTCGACGGGCTGATGTGGACCGCATGGGAGCCCATCGATCTCGACATCGAGGCGGAGAACCTCCTGATCGTCGTGGAGGACCGGCGCCCGCACCTCTTCTGGCCGATCCTCGAGGAGCGCCCCGATTCGTACCAGGCGATCCCCAGCGACACGAGCCAGCCGGGGAAGACCGCCTCCTCGCGGTGGTACATCCGCCTCGCGTGGAGCGAGCGCCGGAACGGGGCTTGGGGCGAGCGGCGCATGAGCACCGGCAGGGAGGTGTCGGGGCCGAAGGGGCTGTACCCCGAGTACAATTCGCTGATGATCGAGCGTTACTCCGACGCACCGCTCGAGATCGCGGTGATGTGGGCTCCGGGCTTCGCGTACCGTTTCGGGCACTTCACGCGGAGCGGCTGCGGTGTGCTGGAGGGGACCGATGAGGCGGTGACCATGCAGAGCTACGAGCATGTCCACCACTTCAATCCAGCGGTGCCCAGGGACACGGTCCTTCGCCGGCAACACGCGATCTCCAACGACTGGGCGACCGAGCTCGCCGTTCCGATCAGGCTCGACGGTTTCAGTCGGCAGATCACGCTGCTCCGCAAGGTCGAGCCTTTCCGCGTGCTCATCCCGCGCGAGATCTTCGGCACCAAGGGCGCCTCCGCCGTTGGCCCGAGCGACAGCGCCGCCCTGGGCGCGTCGTTCTTCTTCTACAAGGATGCCCGGTCGACGTTCCTGGCCGAGCTCGTCGTTTCCACGTACATCAAGCTCGAACATCTGGACAAGGCCCGGCCGAGGAGCACGGTGTTCACCGACGTCGGCGAGGGGGACGAAGCGCTCAGCTTGCGCGCGGGCTCCGACGTGATCGCGTGGGCGACGACGCCGTCCGAGGGGCCGTACGTCGTGCTGACGACCGAGGAAGCGAAGCTCTACCGGTTCAGGTCCTTCTATCACCCCTACGTCTGCCTGTTCCGGAAGGAGCTGCAGCGCGCCGGGGTGGACGGGCTGCTCACGTGGTCGCTTCACCGGCACGAGCCGCTCCAGCTCAGCGCCCGCGAGTTCTTCGAGGAGACGTACGACCCGGACCCCAGCAACGTGCACGAGTCGTATCCGAAGGAGGAGGTCGACTTCTCGGTCCAGGGCGCGTACTCGCTCTACAACTGGGAGCTGTTCTTCCACGCGCCGCTCCTGATCGCGCTGCGGCTGATGCAGAGCGGCCGGCACGCGGAGGCGCAGCGCTGGTTTCACTTCATCTTCGACCCGACGACGGGCGACCCCGACCCGGCGCCCGGGCGCTTCTGGAACGTGCGGCCGTTCCGCGAGAACAAGGATCTCGCCTCGATCGAGGACGAGCTCCGGGAGCTCCCCGCGTCGGAGCAGGGCCCGATGGCCACCCTGCTCGGCGGCATCCTGACGAACGAGGGGGGCGACGAGGAGCGGGACGATCTCGCCGCGCAGATCGAGGCGTGGCGGAAGGACCCGTTCAATCCGCACCTCGTCGCGCGGATGCGGCCGATCGCCTACCAGAAGGCGGTGGTGATGAAGTACGTCGAGAACCTGATCGCGTGGGGCGATCAGCTCTTCCGGCGCGAGACCATCGAGTCGATCAACGAGGCGACGCAGCTCTACGTCCTCGCCGGCAACCTCCTCGGCCGGCGCCCGCAGCGCAGCGCGCGGAAGGACACGGCGACGCCGCGGAACTACTGGCAGCTCGAGGCGGCGGGGCTCGGCGACCTCTCCGACCCGGTGGTCCAGTCTCGGTCCCGCGTCGAGCTCGAGAGCATCAAGTTCAAGTCGCTGCAGAAGCTGCCGAGCAGGCCGCTCCAGGCGCCCGTGCCGGATCTCGGCGAGCTCTACTTCTGCGTGCCCCGGGACGAGGCGCTCGCGCCGCTCTGGGACACGGTCGCGGATCGGCTCTTCAAGATCCGACACTCGATGAACATCGAGGGTGTGGTCCGGACGCTGCCCCTGTTCGAGCCGCCCATCGATCCGATGCTGCTCGTGCAGGCCAGGGCGCTCGGCGTGGATCTCGCGACGGTGCTCAACGAGGCCAGCTCCCCGCGGCTCCCCTACCGCTTCCAGGTGCTGCACGCGAAGGCGATGGAGTTCTGCTCCGCGGTGGCCGGGCTCGGCGCCGCGCTGCTCGCCGCCATGGAGAAGAAGGACGGCGAGGCGATCGCGCGGCTCCGCTCGGGCCACGAGGTCGAGCTGCTCGCGGCGGTGCGCGAGATCAGGGCGCAGCAGGTCAAGGAGGCCCAGGCGAACCTGTCGGCGCTGGAGCGGTCGCACGAGCTGGCGAGGCTCCGCCGCGACCACTACGCGGGCCTGCCGCGGATCAGCGCGGCGGAGCAGGGGGCGCTGGCCATGAGCGTCGCGGGCATGGAGCTCGGGCTCGTGGCGCAGGCGATCGCCGCCGTCGCCCCGGGCGTCGAGGCCATCCCTCCGATGACGTTCGGCGGCGCCGGCGCGTTCGGGAGCCCGGTGGCGACCACCACGATCGGCGGGCAGGCGTCGGGCGCGCCGATCGAGGCGGCGTCGCAGGCGCTCTCGATGGTCGCCGGCGCGCTGCGCGAGGGCGCGTCGATCGCGTCCACGCTGGCCGGATACGAGCGGCGCGCCGAGGAGTGGGCGCTGCAGGAGCGGCTCGCGGCGAAGGAGATGCAAGGGCTGGAGAAGCAGATCGCCGGCGCGAAGATCCGCGTCGCGGTGGCGGAGGTGGAGCTCAGGAACCACGAGCGTCAGACCGAGCAGGCGCGCGAGGTGCTCGCGTTCCTGATGGAGAGGAAGCGCACGACCGAGGAGCTGTACGACTGGATGGTGGCGGAGCTGTCGACCGTCCACTACCAGGCGTACACGCTGGCCTTCGACATGGCGAAGCGGGCGGAGCGGGCGCTCCGGTTCGAGCTCGGCACGGCCGGCGGCGCGCACGCCATGGTGCGCTTCGGCGCCTGGGACAGCCTGAAGCAGGGCCTGCTCGCGGGCGAGCGGCTCCAGCACGACCTCCGCCGCCTGGAGGTCGCGTTCCTGGAGCAGACGCCGCGGGAGGCCGAGCTCGTGAAGCACGTCTCGCTCGCCGAGGTCGCGCCCGAGCAGCTGATGCAGCTCCGGGAGACCGGCACCTGCGACGTGGAGTTGAAGGAGGAGCTGTTCGATCTCGACTACCCGGGCCACTACTTCCGGCGCATCAAGTCGGTCGCCATCACGATCCCGACCGTGACCGGCCCGTATGCGGGCGTCAGCTGCACGCTCACGCTGAGCAACACGAAGGTGCGCAGCAAGGGGCAGGTGAGCGTCTCCTATGCGGACCCGACGAACTTCCGGACGGATCTCGTGGCGGTCACCAACGTGATCGCGACGAGCGGAGGGGCCAACGACGCGGGCCTGTTCGAGCCGAACCTGCGCGACGAGCGGTATCTCCCGTTCGAGGGCGCGGGCGTGCTCGGCACCTACAAGATCGAGCTCCCTGCGGCGAACAACCGCTTCGACATCGGGGCGGTGAGCGACGTGATCCTGCACGTCCGGTACACGGCGCGCTCGGACGGCACCCTCGCGGGCGTGGCGACGGCGCATTACGGCGAAAGTCCGCCGGTGAGGCGCCGGCTCTTCAGCCTGCGGTCCGAGCTGCCGGTCGAGTGGGCCCGGTTCATGGCGGTGCCGTCGAGCAACGACGTGTCCCAGCAGCTCTCCATCCCGCTCACGCCGGAGATGTTCCCCTACGCCCCGGCGACGAAGAAGATCGCGCTGACGAGCTACACGCTCTATGCGCGGTGGAACGGGAAGAAGCATTATTCGGCCGGGGACGAGCTCCAGGTCACGGTGGCGCGGCCAGGGGCGGCGCAGCCGGACACTCCCACTCTCGTGAAGTACCCGGATGACAACAATCGCAACACGGGGGCCAGCGAGAAGGTGGCCTTGGACACGAACGAGCGGGATCTCGGCACCTGGACGCTCAGCGCGAGCCGCGCTCAGGTCGGCGAGATCCACGATGAGCTCAAGACGGAGGGCGACCGGCTCAACGACACGCTTCAGGACATCTATCTGCTCTGCGAATACGGTCTCGTCGACGCGATCGAGCCCGGATAAGAAAACCAGGGCCGTGGAGACTTCGAACCGTCCGTGAGCGGCGCTGGCCCGGCGCCGCTCACGGACTCGGCGGCCGACGCCGTGGTGCCGGAGCGAGGCGCTCCGGGCGCGTGGGCCGCCCCTTGCCATGGGAAGAGGGAGACGGATGAACGCTCGTGAGCCCAAGAAGGAAACCACCGCTGCGCAGGCAGCATCACCGGCCGCACCGGACGCCGGAGCACGCGGCAAGAGCCGAGACCCCGCGTCCGTCGCCCGGGCGGGGTCGGGTAAAGACGCCGAGGCGCCGAAGGGCCTCCCCGGCGCGCCCAAGGCGCCGGAGCTGCCGGCGCCCGCGCTGCCGAAGGGCGGCGGCGCGATCCGCGGGGTCGATGAGAAGTTCTCCGCGAACCCGGTGACGGGCACGGGGTCGTTCTCGATCCCGCTGCCGCTCAGCCCCGGCCGTGCCGGGTTCGGGCCGGCGATGGCGGTGACGTACGACTCGGGGGCTGGCAACGGCCCGTTCGGCGCCGGCTGGCAGCTGTCGATCCCGCGCATCGCGCGGAAGACCGACAAGGGCCTTCCGCGTTACGACGACGCTCACGAGAGCGATGTGTTCGTCCTGTCCGGCGCAGAGGATCTGGTGCCCGCGCGGTCGATCGACGGCGCCGAGCGCGACCGGTACGAGACCGAGAGCGAGAAGGTGATCCGCTACCGTCCCCGCGTGGAGGGCGCATTCGCGCGGATCGAGCGCCGCGAGGTGAAGGCGAGCGGGAACGTGTACTGGACGGCGACGACGCCGGACAACGTCACGAGCGTCTACGGGCGGAGCCCGGAGGCGCGGATCGCCGACCCGGCCAGGCCGGAGCGCATCTTCTCGTGGCTGCTGGAGGAGACCCGGGACGACAAGGGCAATGTCGTGGCCTACGCGTACAAGGCGGAGGACCTGACCGGCGTGGCGCGCGACGAGGCGGCGGAGAGCCACCGCCACGCGGGTCGCGCGGCGGTCGCGAACCGCTATCTCAAGCGCGTCCGCTACGGGAACACCGTGCCGGGCGACGCGGAGAGCAGCCTGTTCGAGGTCGTCTTCGATTACGGCGAGCACGACGCCGCGGCGCCCACGCCCGAGGAGAGCGCCCCGTGGCCAGTCCGCCAGGACCCGTTCTCGGTGTACCGCGCCGGGTTCGAGATCCGCACGTACCGGCTCTGCCGTCGCGTGCTGATGTTTCACCAGTTGTCCGAGCTCGGCGAGGCGCCGTGCCTCGTGCGGTCGCTGGATCTCACGTATGCGGAGAATGCTTACCTCACGCGCCTCGCCGCCGCGACCCAGGCCGGCTACGTCCGCGATCCGCAAACTCAGGCGTACAGCCGCGAGGCGCTCCCGCCGCTCGCGCTGACGTACAGCGAGCCGGAGATTCACCGCGAGGTGAAGTCGCTCGACGCCGAGAGTCTGCGCGATCTGCCCGGCGGCGCGATGGGACCCGGGCGGCGGTGGGTCGATCTCGATGGAGAGGCGCTGCCCGGCGTGCTGATCGAGGAGGGCGAGGCGCTGTATTACAAGCAGAACCTCGGCGGGGGCGTGCTGTCCCCGGCGCGGCCGCTGCCGTCGCGGCCGGCGATCCTGAACGGCGGGCAGCTGCTCGACGTCGACGGGGACGGGCGCAAGGAGATGGTGGTGTTCGAGCGGCCGGTGGCGGGCTACTTCGACCGCACCGACGCTGGCTGGGCGGCGTTCCGCCCGTTCGCGTCGCAGCCGAACGTCGACTGGAGCGACCCGAACGTCCGTCTCATCGATCTGAACGGCGACGGCCACGAGGACATCCTGATCACGGGGCCCGACACGTTCACGTGGTATCCGTCGCTCGCCAAGGGCGGCTTCGACCGACCGATCACGATCGCGCGGCCGAGCGACGAGGAGCGCGGGCCGTCGCTCGTCTTCGCCGACGCGGCGCAGAGCATCTTCCTGGCCGACATGAGCGGCGACGGGCTGGTCGATCTCGTGCGCATCCGCAACGGCAACGTGTGTTACTGGCCCAACCTCGGCCATTGCCGCTTCGGCGCCAAGGTGCAGATGGGCGGCAGCATGCGGTTCGACCATGAGGGCCGTTTCGACCCGAAGCGCATCCGGCTCGCCGACGTGGACGGCTCGGGGACGACCGACATCGTTTATCTGCACCCGGACGGCGTGCGCTTCTATGCGAACAACGCCGGCAACACGCTGTCTGCGCCGGTGATCCTGCCGCGGCTGCCCGACGTGAGCGAGCTCGCGGCGGTCGACGTGATCGACCTGCTCGGCTCCGGGACCGGATGCCTCGTGTGGGCCTCGTCGCTGCCCGGGGCGCGCCCGCGGATGCGCTACGTCGATCTGCTCGGGAGCAAGAAGCCGCACCTGCTGACGTCGGTCGCCAACAACCTCGGCAGAACCACGACGGTGACGTATGCCCCGTCGACGAAGTTCTACCTCGCCGACCGGGCGGCGGGCCGCCCGTGGGTGACGAAGCTCCCGTTCGTGGTGCACGTCATCGAGCGCGTCGAGGTGTTCGACGCGGTCTCGCGGCATCGCTTCGTGACGACGTATACTTACCACCACGGCGACTACGACGGGGTGGAGCGTGAGATGCGCGGTTTCGGCATGGTGGAGCAGTGGGACACGGAGTCGTTCTCGGCGTTCAGCGGGACGGGCTTCGCGCCGCCCGCGGCGAACGCCGATCCCGAGCTGCACCTGCCGCCGGTGCTGACGAAGACGTGGTTCCATACCGGCGCCTGGGTCGAGGGGGCGAAGATCTCGGCGCAGTACGAGAGCGAGTATTACGCCGGCGACGCGGGCGCGGTCCGTCTGGAGGATACGGTGCTTGCCGAGGGGCTCAGCGCCGTGGAGATGCGCGAGGCGTGCCGGGCGCTCAAGGGGCGGCCGCTGCGTCAGGAGGTCTATGCGCTCGACGGCTCGGTGGAGGAGCCGCGTCCGTACGTCATCACGGAGAGCAGCTACGCGATGCAGCGGCTCCAGCCTGCGGTGGGCGACGCGCACGCCGTGTTCTTCGCCCATCCGCGCGAGGCGCTGGAGTACCATTACGAGCGCAACGAGAGCGATCCGCGTGTGACGCATGCGCTGACGCTGGAGGTCGAGCACGGCGTGGTCAAGCGCTCTGCGCAGATCGGGTACCGGCGCCGGGCGGCGTGGACGGCGTTCCCCGAGCAGGCGGAGGGGAAGGCGACGCTGACGGAGCACGAGGTGGTGCACCTGATTCCGGATGAGGACGGTGCTTATCGGATCGGGGTCCCGACCGGGAGCCGGACCTACGAGCTGCACGGCCTGCCGCTCGGCCAGGAGGGCGTGCTCGCGTTCCAGGCGGTCCTCGACGCGGCAGATGCCGCGACGCACCTCGATTACGACGGCACGCCGAGCGGGGCCTTCCAGAAGCGCCTGTTGCAGCACACGCGCACGAGGTACTGGAGCGACGACCTCACGGGGCCGCTGCCGTTCGGCGAGGTCGGCGGCAGGGCGCTGGCGTATGAGAGCTACGCCAAGATCCTCACGCCCTCTCTGCTTACATCCGTGTTCGGAGCCAGCGTCACGAGCGGCGTGCTCGAGGAGGGCGGCTATCTGCAGTTCTCGGGCGATCCGGATTACTGGGTGTCCTCGGGGCGGGCGGTGCCCTCGGCGGTCCACTTCTACTTGCCCACGACGTTCGTCGATCCGTTCGGCAACACGTCGCAGGTCGTCTACGACGACCCATATCGGCTGCTCGTGACCCAGATGACGGATCCGCTGAGCAACGTCGTGGAAGCCGTCCCCGACTACCGCGTCCTCGCCCCGTGGAAGCTCACGGACGCGAATGGCAACGTGAGCGAGGTGCGCTTCGACGCGCTGGGCAGGGTCACGCTCCTGGCGGTGATGGGCAAGCCGGGGGCCGGCGAGGGCGACACGCCCGAGGACCCGACGGTCACGTTCACCTACGATCTGGAGCGATTCCAGAGCACCGGCAAGCCGAACGTGGTGCACGCGCGCGCTCGTGAGCAGCACGGACCGGGCAACCCGCGCTGGCTGGACACGTACGTCTACTCGGACGGGTCGGGCAACGAGGTGCTGAGCAAGGTGCGGGCGGAGCCGGGGCTGGCGCCCGAGCGCGACGGGACGGGCGCGCTGGTGCACGACGCGCAGGGCAACCTGGTCTTTTCGCACACGACCACGCGCTGGGTCGGCACCGGGCGCACGGTGCTGGACAACAAGGGCAATCCGGTCAAGCAGTACGAGCCGTTCTTCAGCGCTACGCACGAGTACGAGGACGAAGCGGAGCTCGTGGAGTGGGGGGTCACGCCGATCCTGCGGTACGATCCGCTCGATCGGCTCATCCGGACCGACCTGCCCAATGGCACGTTCTCGCGGGTGGTGTTCGATGCGTGGAAGCAGACGTCGCACGATCCGAACGACACGGTGCTGGAGAGCGCGTGGTACGCGGCGCGCCAGGCGCTGGCTGCGGGCGACCCGGAGCGGCGCGCTGCGGCGCTTGCGGCGGCGCACGCCGGGACGCCGGCGGTGAGCCACCTGGACGCGCTGGGGCGGGTGTTCCGCGCCGTGGCGGACAACGGCGCGGAGGGGCAGTACGTCACGCAGAGCACGCTGGACATCGAGGGGCAGCCGCTGGCGATCACGGACGCGCGCGGCAACCTGGCGATGCAGCATCGGTTCGGGCTGGGCGGGCAGCTGCTGTATCAGAGCAGCAATGACGGCGGCGAGCGGCGGATGCTGGCGGGCGCGACCGGACAGCGGCTGCGGGCGTGGAACGGGCGGGGGTTCGCCTACCGCTCGTCGTACGACGGGCTGCGCCGTCCGACGCACGAGTACGTGCAGCTGGGCTCGGGCAGCGAGCGGCTGGCGCGCCGATACGTCTACGGGGAAGCGCACCCACAGGCGACGGCGCTGAACCTGCGCGGGCGGCCGTACCAGGTGTATGATGGGGCGGGAGTGGTGACGAGCCAGGCGTACGACTTCAAGGGCAACGTGCTGCAGGCGTCGCGGCGGCTGCGGAGCGACGTGCACGCGGACGCCGACTGGTCGGTGCTGGCGGGGCTGACGGATGTGTCCGCTATCGCGACGGCGGCCGAGCCGCTGCTGGAGGCGGAGAGCTTCGGGACGCAGACGGCGTACGACGCGCTGAACCGGCCGACGAGCGTGACGGCGCCGGATAACAGCGAGGTGAAGCCGACGTACAACGAGGCGGGGCTGCTGGAGCGGGTGGAGGCGCGGATTCGAGGCGCGGTGGCGTGGACGACGTTCGTGGACGACATCGACTACGACGCGAAGGGGCAGCGCGAGCGGATCGAGTACGGCAACGGCACGTCCACGGCATACACGTATGATCCGCTGACGTTCCGGCTCGCGCGCCTGAAGACGACGCGGAGCTCGGACAGCACGGTGCTGCAGAACCTGAGGTACGTGTACGATCCGGTCGGGAACATCGTGGAGATCGGGGACAGCGCGCAGCAGAAGGTGTTCTTCAACAACGACGTGGTGTCGCCGAGCGCGCAGTACGTGTACGACGCGGTCTACCGGCTGATCGAGGCGACGGGGCGGGAGCACGCGGGCGGGCTGTCGGATGCGCCGCGCGACCAGAACGACCTGCCGATCCAGTCGCTGCCGCACCCGAACGACCCGCAGGCGCTGAGGAACTATACGGAGCAGTACGTCTATGACGCAGTGGGCAACCTGCTGCGGATGGTGCACCAGTGGGTGCACCAGGCCGGGCTGGGGAGCTGGACGCGGTGGTATGCGTACGAGACGGCGAACAACCGGCTGACGAGCACGACCGGGGACCCGGAGAATGGGCCGTTCCGCACCTATGCGCATGACGCGCACGGCAACATGACGTCGATGCCGCATATCGAGGAGCTGACCTGGGACGAAAACGACCAGGTGCGGAGCGCGGATCTCGGCGGCGGCGGGATCGCCTACTACGACTACGATGCTGCGGGGCAGCGCGTGCGCAAGGTGTGGGAGCACAGCGGGCTCGTGGAGGAGCGCATCTACCTCGGCGGCTACGAGGTGTACCGGAGGCACAACAGCTCGGCGCTGGTGCTGGAGCGGCAGACGCTGCACGTGATGGATGGCGCGCGGCGGGTGGCGATGGTGGAGACGAAGACGGTGGACACCTCGGGGCCGTTCACGGTGACGCCGCGGGTGCGCTACCAGCTCGACAACCACCTCGGGTCGGCGTCGCTGGAGGTCGACGGGGCGGGGCTGGTGATCGGGTACGAGGAGTATCACCCGTACGGGACGACGGCGTACTGGTCGGCCAGCAGCGCCGCGGAGGTGAGCCAGAGGCGGTACCGCTATACCGGCAAGGAGAAGGACGAGGAGACGGGGCTCTATTATCACGGGGCGCGGTACTACGCGCCGTGGCTCGGGAGGTGGACGAGCACGGATCCAGCGGGCCTTGTTGATGGGCTCAACTTGTATGCGTACGTGTCGGGTGACCCGGTTCGGCTGCACGATCCGAGCGGCAGGGAAGGCATTGCTGACACGCGTATCGCGCAGATGACCGACATTCAACTGCACAGGCAGTTGAAGGCGCTTTCTCCAGAGGCTCGTGGGGAGTTCGTCGCTTCGGCCACCGGAAAGTTCAAAGAGAGAGCCTCGGCCGCTCTAGTGCAGGGCAACCTGGAATCCATCCGCGTCGGCACTACTACCATCGAACACGTGCAAGGTAGAGCGCCAACGGTTGAGGATGTTCAGGTTACTGAGGTCTCCAGAGCAGAAATTCGCCAAGGGTCTCCTATCATATCCTGGGATCGGATCAACGAACAAGCAAAGTCGGTCGTTGCTCATGCAACGGGGGCCGAAAAGTTAGTCGAGCTCGCGCATAGATGGCTGGATGGAGAACCAGCGGCCGCGCCAGAGACCGAGACCGTTCGCGGCGCAATCATCAATCTTGAGGATGAGCTTGCGACGCTAGTCGCGTCTGGCGAGTCGGCAGGCCGTGTGGTCACTGGCGAGGCATCTAGCGAGGATTATGGCAACCTCATAGGGATCGCAGCTACACTGGGTCTGGGAGCAGTGCTCGGAAAGTCGAGCCCTAGGAAAGGGAGTGGTGGGGGAAGTGCCGCAACGGCGGAAGCAAGAACCGTTGCAGTGGATGAGGGCACGACCGTCCTGTACCATGGATCCCAGAATTTCAAGGGAGACCGCTTCAGCTTGGATGTCTCCGCTGCCATGCAAAGGGCAGGAACGCCACGCCCTGGAGTCTACCTAACCGACGATTTTACCAGGGCGATGTCAGGCTATGGACGAGGTGGGCAAGTCGTTAGAACCGAAGTTCCAAATTCCTTCGCGGAGTCTATTCGACAGATGGGTGGCCCTCCAGGTGCAAAGCAGCCCGAATATTTCGTGGATACAGCCGAAGGTGTTGACTTGTTGAACAAGAATGTGCGCGTGGTTCCGACGAATGAGGCGTTCCGCCTATGGATCAAAAAGCTCTTCTAGCAGGAGGCGAAAGCATGTACTCACAGACATTCATTGGTCGCGATGTCTTTGCAGCGGTCTGGGGTATCGGCGTCCTCGCTGCTGTGGCAGCCGCTGACACAATGCGATTCCCGTTCGATCAACAGCTTCGTGAGTTTATCTCTGCGCAGCGTGGCGACTTCGCCGCGACATGGTTGGCGATCCGTGATGCCGCGTGCTTGAGCGACGATATCATGTGGATCCCAGAGAACGAAGCGCCGTGGTCCGGCGTGCCGAATAAATATCCGGACCTCCTTTCATTGAAGTCGCACTTGGTTCTCGCGCACCCGAATCCAGAAATCTATGTAGGAACGGATGGTGTGGATCGCCTGACGCTCGAACGCGATAATATTCGGGAGGCTGTCAGGCACCTGCTCGGATCGCTGCTGGGTGGATTGCTGAGCGGGCGTTGGGCTCTTTGCGAACCGGTTCGTGACGGAATTGAGACGCCTCCGCAACTCTGGGAGAAAATGCTTACTGTCTTCCGTGCAATCGCTCCGGTCCTGCGGGAGAGCGAGCTGTGCACCGCGGAGCCGGAAGCATTGCTAGCTGGGGCATGGACCGAGTGGAGGCAAGCTGCGGCAGATGCATGGATCGCAGATCCGAGTACCGACGCAGGATTTCGAAATTGGCTGAAGATATTGGTGGAGTGGAGGGGCGCATCGACGTAACGGCCCGACCGATCATCATCGGCACGGTAACAGGTGGGCAGCTCCTCTGCCAGGGCAGCTGGGACAGTGGCTAGCGGCAACTGCTGGCGGACGCGACAGGGGAGCCGCTCCGCGCCCGGAACGCGCCGGGGGAGTTAGCGCTCGTCCTATGATGGGTTACGCTGGTCGATTCAAAAGCACATCCAACGCGCTTCGGACAGTGAGCGACTGGCGCGGCGGTACGTCCACGGCGAGGCACCACTCCGGTGCGTAGAAAGTGGGAGTGGACCATCATGATGGTGCCTGATCATTTGCATGAGACAATCGCGCTCCTTTTGCCGTCGACGGTTGTCCATGCGCCAGGTGAGTGGGCCGAAGATGGGGACGGTGAAGGCCCGGCGCGGATGATGGGGCGGTTCCAAGCGGCGGCACCCGCTGCAAAGACCTCGGTTTCCGCCACGTCGTTCGATCCTCCTTCGAGCCCTCGAAAACCCCGTGATTCCGGCCCCTCGATCAGACCACTTCCGGGGACGATTGTGGAACAGCCAGGAGGGCTCGATGGAGGGTGGTCGGGTGGACGTCGAGGGCGGCGGCGACCTCTCGGATGGAGCGATCTTGACCACGAAGAGCCACGGCCCGCCCGAGGTCGAACTCGACCATGGGCCTGCCGAGCTTGGCGCCACGCCTCTTGGCGGCCTGGAGCGCGGACGGCGCAGCGCTGCTCGCGTACGACGGCGCGCCGGAGGGCTCCTCGCAGAAGCGCCTCTTGCAGCAGGCGCGCACGACGTACTGGAGCGACGATCTCACCGGGCCTCTGCCGTTCGGCGAGGTCGGCGGCAGGGCGCTGGCGTATGAGAGCTACGCGAAGATCCTCACGCCCTCTCTGATCACGTCGGTGTTCGGGGCCAGCGTGACGAGCGGCGTGCTGGCGGAGGGCGGTTATCTGCAGCTCTCGGGCGATCCGGACTACTGGGTGTCGTCGGGGCGGGCGGTGCCCTCGGCGGCCCACTTCTACCAGCCGACGGCGTTCGTCGATCCGTTCGGCAACACATCGCAGGTGGTCTATGATGCGCATTGCCTGCTCGTGACCCAGGTGACGGATCCGCTGAGCAACGTCGTGTTTGCCGTCCCCGACTACCGCGTCCTCGCCCCGTGGCAGCTCACCGATGCCAACGGCAACGTGAGCGAGGTGCGCTTCGACGCGCTGGGCCGGGTCACGGCGCTGGCGGTGATGGGCAAGCCGGGGGCCGGCGAGGGCGACACGCCCGAGGACCCGACGGTCACGTTCACCTACGATCTGGAGCGATTCCAGAGCACCGGCAAGCCGAACGTGGTGCACGCGCGCGCCCGCGAGCAGCACGGTCCGGGCAACCTGCGCTGGCTGGACACGTACACCTACTCCGACGGCTCGGGCAACGAGGTGCTGCGCAAGGTGAATGCGGAGCCGGGGCTCGCGCCCGAGCGCGACGCGAACGGCGCGCTGGTGCACGACGCGCAGGGGAACCTGGTCTTCTCGCACGCGACGTCGCGCTGGGTCGGCACCGGGCGCACGGTGCTGGACAACAAGGGCAATCCGGTCAAGCAGTACGAGCCGTTCTTCAGCGCGACGCACGAGTACGAGGACGAAGCGGAGCTCGTGGAGTGGGGGGTCACGCCGATCCTGCGGTACGATCCGCTCGGCCGGCTCATCCGGACCGACCTGCCCAATGGCACGTTCTCGCGGGTGGAGTTCGATGCGTGGAAGCAGACGTCGCACGATCCGAACGACACGGTGCTGGAGAGCGCGTGGTACGCGGCGCGCCAGGCGCTGGCCGCGGGCAATCCGGAGCGGCGCGCGGCGGAGCTTGCGGCGGCGCACGCCGGGACGCCGGCGGTGAGCCACCTGGACGCGCTGGGGAGGGTGTTCCGCGCCGTGGCGGACAACGGCGCCGAGGGGGAGTACGTCACGCAGAGCACGCTGGACATCGAGGGGCAGCCGCTCGCGATCACCGACGCGCGCGGCAATCTGGCGATGCAGCATCGCTTCGGGCTCGGCGGGCAGCCGCTGTATCAGAACAGCAACGACGGCGGCGAGCGGCGGATGCTGGCGGGCGCGACCGGACAGCGGCTGCGGGCGTGGAACGGGCGAGGGTTCGCCTACCGCTCGTCGTACGATGGGCTGCGCCGTCCGACGCACGAGCACGTGCAGCTGGGCTCGGGCAGCGAGCGGGTGGCGCGCCGTTACGTCTATGGCGAAGCGCATCCGCAGGCGACATCGCTGAACCTGCGCGGCAGGGCGTACCAGGTGTATGATGGCGCGGGTGTGGTGACGAGCCAGGCGTACGACTTCAAGGGCAACGTGCTGCAGGCGTCGCGGCGGCTGCGCAGCGACGTGCACGCGGACGCCGACTGGTCGGTGCTGGCGGGGCTGACGGATGTGTCCGCCATCGCGACGGCGGCCGAGCCGCTGCTGGAGGTGGAGAGCTTCGGGACGCAGACGGCGTACGACGCGCTGAACCGGCCGACGAGCGTGACGGCGCCGGACGCGAGCGAGGTGAAGCCGACGTACAACGAAGCGGGGCTGCTGGAGCGGGTGGAGGCGCGGATTCGCGGCGCGGTGGCGTGGACGACGTTCGTGGACGACATCGACTACGACGCGAAGGGGCAGCGCGAGCGGATCGAGTATGGCAACGGCACCTTCACGGCGTACACGTATGACCCGCTGACGTACCGGCTCACGCGCCTGAAGACGACGCGGAGCTCGGACAGCACGGTGCTGCAGAACCTGAGGTACGTGTACGACCCGGTCGGGAACATCGTGGAGATCGGAGACAGCGCGCAGCAGGCGGTGTTCTTCAACGACGATGTGGTGTCGCCGAG
The DNA here is from genome assembly GCA_051525975.1 of Sorangium sp. So ce134. Classification (GTDB taxonomy): domain Bacteria; phylum Myxococcota_A; class Polyangia; order Polyangiales; family Polyangiaceae; genus Sorangium. The sequence continues at coordinate 11,650,248 of CP150314.1, read as the reverse complement.
CGCGCAGTACGAGTACGACGCGGTCTACCGGCTGATCGAGGCGACGGGGCGGGAGCACGCGGGCGGGCTGTCGGACGCGCCGCGCGACCAGAACGACCTTCCGATCCAGTCGCTGCCGCACCCGAACAACACGCAGGCGCTGAGGAACTATACGGAGCAGTACGTCTACGATGCGGTGGGCAACCTGCTGAGGATGGTGCACCAGGCGGGGACCGGGAGCTGGACGCGGTGGTATGCGTACGAGACGGCGAACAACCGGCTGACGAGCACGACCGGGGACCCGGAGCACGGGCCGTTCCGCACCTATGCGCATGACGCGCACGGCAACATGACGTCGATGCCGCATATCGAGGAGCTGACCTGGGACGAGAACGACCAGGTGCGGAGCACGGATCTCGGCGGCGGCGGGATCGCCTACTACGACTACGATGCTGCGGGGCAGCGCGTGCGCAAGGTGTGGGAGCACAGCGGGCTCGTGGAGGAGCGCATCTACCTCGGCGGCTACGAGGTGTACCGGAGGCACAACAGCTCGGGGCTGGAGCTGGAGCGGCAGACGCTGCACGTGATGGATGGCGCGCGGCGGGTGGCGATGGTGGAGACGAAGACGGTGGACACGTCGGGGCCGTTCACGGTGACGCCGCGGGTGCGCTACCAGCTCGACAACCACCTCGGGTCGGTGTCGCTGGAGGTGGACGGGGCGGGGCTGGTGATCGGGTACGAGGAGTATCACCCGTTCGGGACGACGGCGTACTGGTCGGCGGCGTCGGGGATCGAGGTCTCGCAGCGGCGGTACCGGTACACGGGCAAGGAGAAGGACGAGGAAACCGGGCTCTACTACCATGGGGCGAGGTACTATGCGCCGTGGCTGGGGCGGTGGACGAGCGCGGATCCGGCGGGAATGGTGGATGGGCCGAACCTCTATTCATATGTGAAGAATAATCCTAGCCGGTATCGCGATGCGACTGGGAATGATGCGTTGGATGTCATAGAAGATGTCGGGGTAGGGCTGGCACTGGGTGCTTACGATATCGCGCGCGCCGTAAAACGCACTGTGGGTGACACGGGCGATGTTGTGGCAGAAGTGATCGAGGGGTCGTACAAGGAATACCAAAAGTATGCTAGTGAAACCGAATTGCTAGGATGGATGGCTCCAGCAGTGGGAGCCGTTGCGGCCGTCGCCCATGCAATCCCCTCAGGTGCGGCCACGACCGGCCTGATAGACGCCGTCGAAGAGGGTGACGTGCAGCAAGGGGTACGCTCAGCGACAGTCCTTGTCGCTAGTGTAGTCCCGCTTGTTCGAGCACGAGCTCGAGTCGCTCCCGCTCGCCCGTCGACGCCACTGAGGTCCGGAATGAGCCCGGCGGCCCCTGCAGTGCCGCAACCGTCACAGCCGGGGGCTCCTGCTCCCAATGCCGCTATTGTCACGGAGCCCGTCCTGCCAGCGCCAGGTGCTTTCCCTCCACCTGGAACACCAGTACCGCCGCCGGCGCCGTTTCCGCCCGCGCGTCCACAGGCTGCGACGACGCCTCCTCGCGTAGACGCCGCCGCCGAGAGCGCGCCACGGGCAAAGACAACTGGAAACTCGGGAACGACGACCTCGGGTGAGACCTTCAAGTACGAGATCATCTCGGGCGTGCGACGTGCTAAGGCTACGCAAATGGCAGGACGGACAAACGTCATTTCTAAAGTCCTCGACGAACGCGGGCAGCGAGTCGTAGAAACGAGGGAGGTGCCGATAAGTGAAATGGGCTCTCCCAAGGCCGAGATTGACGTGAGTAATCCGGTGAACCAGCAGCGCTGGTTGGATACAGCGATCCCAACGTCGAAGGCGCCCCTGCCGCCGGAAGCGGCAATTGAAGTTGTGCCGGTGACAAATCCACACGCCAGGTTGACTGCAGTGTCGGATGTTAAATTTAAGAGAAAGTAGGAGACAGATGAACGCTATCGAACTGAGGGCCAGTCGAGCACTGCAGCGATTGATTATCGAGGCGCGTAGTATGGCGCATCGTAATGAATCTCATCAACGTATTGCGGATATTCTCGATCATCTTGATTATCTTTCTGCTCTGCAGCGCGATTTGCCCGATGCTGGTGACAAGTTTCGAGCGTATTTGTGTTCACTCGGTTCGGAGTATCCGGGGGCCAATGTGGCATTGGCGTATTATGATGGAACGGATCCGACTACGATCTTGTGATTCGGCGTGCCTAGTGGAGCCTTCGTGTGCGAATTTCGGCAGTCTATGATGATCCTCAGAGGGAGCGGCGCCTGATGGATATCGTCGCGGCGCTCGTCGCGGACTATCAGCCGTCGATGGTTCTACAATTAGATGAGCGTACGTCCTATGACCAGCGGAATTGGTCGCAAATCCTCCCGAGCGCCATCGTGACGACAAGTTAAGCCTCGTGTGGCGGTGCGTACGACTGGGCGGCGGCCTCGCCGGTCGGGCAGTGAGCGGAGTGCGATGCCGATGACGGCCTCGCGATGGGCGAGCTGGACGCGCAGTGCATGGCGCCAACGACTCTTACGATCGCGCAAGCCGGCGTCCGCGGCTCACGAACTCAGCGCGCGGCAGTGGAACTGTTCGCGTTTTCGTACGGAACGGCATTAACCTCGCCGCGGAGCGCGGCATCCACGGCACGACGCATGTACTCGACGGCGTACGCGGATACGCTGGCGGTGAGCCACCTGGACGCGCTGGGGCGGGTGTGCCGAGGGGCAGTACGTCACGCAGAGCACGCTGGACATCGAGGGTCGGCCGCTCCTGATCACCGACGCGCGCGGCAACCAGGCGATGCAGCATCGGTTCGGGTCGGGCGGGCAGCTCTTGTATCAGAACAGCAACGACGGCGGCGAGCGGCGGATGCTGGCGGGCGCGACCGGCCAGCGGCTGCGGGCGTGGAACGGGCGAGGGTTCGCCTATCGCTCGTCGTACGATGTCCTGCGCCGCTGAACCTGCGCGGTCGGGCGTACCAGGTGTATGATGGCGCGTGTGTGGTGACGAGCCAGGCGTACGACTTCAAGGGCAACGTGCTGGCGGCCTCGCGGCGGCTGCGGAGCGACGTGCACGCGGACGCCGACGGGTCGGTGCTGGCGGGGCTGACGGATGTGTCCGCCATCGCGACGGCGGCCGAGCCGTTGCTGGAGACGGAGAGCTTCGGGACGCAGACGGCGTACGACGCGCTGAACCGTCCGACGAGCGTGACGGCGCCGGACGCGAGCGAGGTGAAGCCGACGTACAACGAGGCGGGGCTGCTGGAGCGGGTGGAGGCGCGGATTCGAGGCGCGGTGGCGTGGACGACGTTCGTGGACGACATCGACTACCTATGAACGTGTCAAGCTCGGGACAACGCTTCACGTCGACCTCCGGCCGGGACGAGGGGTCTGTGTGGACTTGGCCCGCGGCGTTGTCGCCGGCGCTTGCCGGGCGGACGCCGGCTGGACGGGACGCCGGGGCGAGGCGGCCGCCCCAGCAGCTTCGGGCGGTCGCGCGGGCGCTGCGCGACGAGGCAGCCGCTGAGGGCGGCTGGTCTGCGCGAGGTGCTTGAGCACCTTCTGCTGCCGCAGCATCCGCAACTCGCCGTCGGACAGCGGCGCGATGGGCGGCAGCCCCTCGCGCTCGTAGATCGTGTCGAGCGCGGGCACGGTGCGGGTGCGCACGCCCGAGCCATACGCCTTGGGGCGCGGCTGTCCCTTCGGCAGCCCGGTCCGGCGCCGCTCGCCGGTGGCCTTGACCCGCATCCGCGCCAGCTTGGTGTCGGTCGAGCGCGGCACCGCGTAGCGATACGGCTCGTTGTTCTTGAGCATGTGGTAAGCGATGGTCACCAGCTTGCGCGCGGTGGCCACCACAGCCACGTTGCGGTTCTTGCGCTTGGCGAGCCGGCGAAAGAAGTTGCCGAGCGGTCCTGGGTGGGTGCCGACGTGCTGCGCGGCTTGCACCAGCATCCAGCGCGCCTGGCCCTTGCCCTGCTTGGTGATCCGGCCGTGGTAGACGTGTTCGGGATCGCCCGACTGGTAGGTCGAGGGTACCAGCCCGAGGTAGCTCGCAGCGTGGTCGGGCGAGCGAAAGCGCTGGATGTCTCCGAGCGTCGCCACCAGGGTTTGCGCCACCGCCACGTCCACGCCCGGCAGCGTCATCAAGAGCCGCACGCGCGGCTCGTCGTACCCGTCGACGGCCAGCTCCTCGTCGAGCCGCGAAAGCTCCGACTCCAGCTGCCCGAGCAGCCGCAGCTCGCTGTCGAGCGCGGCGCGACCTGTGCCATCCAGCTCCAGCGTCTCCAGCCAGGCGCGTCCCTTCGTTCCGAACAGCTCGTTGACGGTCGGGTGGATCAGACGCTGGTGCAAGACGGCGTGAATACGATTCTTCACCCGCGTCCTGTCGGCCACGAGCGACGCTCGACGGTTGGTCAGCCGGCGCCGTCGTTGCGTCGCCTGATCGGGCTGCCACACCCGCGGCAGGTAGTCGGCGCGCAGCAGTTGCGCCAGCACCAGCGCGTCGACTTTGTCGGTCTTGACCTTCGCGTCGGCAATCGCCCGCGTGCGCAGCGGATTGGAGACGACGATCTCGGCCGCGAGCGGGCGGAGCACCTCCACGATGCTCCAGGTGTGGCTCGTCGCCTCCAGCGCCACACGGGCGTTCGGGCCCAGGTGGCGCTGCGCGAACCGCACGAGCTCCTCCCGGGTGCAAGGGAAGCGGACGCGGCGGCGCAGCTTGCCTGCCTCGTCGATCACGGCCGCTTCCACCGCATCCTTGTGGACATCCAGGCCGACACAGTCCATACGTTCTCTCCAGCGGTGCGAGGGAGGTCGTGCTGCCCGGGTGCCCAGGCGAGCGAGTCCTTGTACAAGGACCCGGCGAGGTGGTTGACCTTCGCGGTCGACTGGCCACCACGCCGACGGAACAACGGGTCGTACGGCACCTACCTATCCGAGCTCGAGGCTCAACCGGGTGGGCCGGTGGGGCGGCCACATACGACAGCGGGCTCCTGGCCCATATTCGTAACCGACCGACCCCGGGGTGAACGACCCCCTCGCACCGCACTTTCTGGAGAGACAGCGTCTCACCCCGTCCCATGCCCGGTGCGAGGAAGGCCAGCATGGGACGAAATTTGTGCAACCTCTTTGATGCATGAGCTGGGCGCTGGCGTGCGTCCCGCAACACGCCTCTTTCCCACCAATCCCTGCTCGCCTCACCTCTTGATCGGGGCGTCCGGCGGCCGAGGCGCGCCGGCGCTCCGAGCGCTCGCTTATCGCTCAGCCCGCTCAGCCCGCCGGCGCGCCTCGGCCGCCGGACGCCGGCGCGCGGCAGACGCTGCCCCCAGTCGGCGCAGCCTGCTGCCCGCGCGCTCGCGCTCCTCCGCCTTGACCACCCCCCGAGGCGCTGCGCCTCCAGTCGCGCGACGCTCGTCGCCAGCACAGCCGCTGCTGCACATCGACGTATCGAGCGGGAATGCCGGGTGGCGGTCACACCACGTTCATAACCGGTACGACCCGGTCGGGAACATCGTGGAGATCGGGGACAGCGCGCAGCAGACGGTGTTCTTCAACAACGATGTGGTGTCGGCGAGCGCGCAGTACGAGTACGACGCGGTCTACCGGCTGGTCCAGGCGACGGGGCGGGAGCACGCGGGCGGGCTGTCGGATGCGCCGCGTGACCAGAACGACCTTCCGATCCAGTCGCTGCCGCATCCGAACGACCCGCAGGCGCTGAGGAACTATACGGAGCAGTATGTCTACGACGCGGTGGGCAACCTGCTGAGGATGGTGCACCAGGCGGGGACGGTGATCTGGACGCGGTGGTATGCGTACGAGGTGGCGAACAACCGGCTGACGAGCACGACCGGGGACCCGGAGCACGGGCCGTTCCGCACCTATGCGCATGACGCGCACGGCAACATGACGTCGATGCCGCACATCACGGCGCTGACCTGGGACGAGAACGACCAGGTGCGGAGCACGGATCTCGGCGGTGGTGGCGATGTCTATTACGACTACGATGCTGCGGGGCAGCGCGTGCGCAAGGTGTGGGAGCACAGCGGGCTCGTGGAGGAGCGCATCTACCTCGGCGGCTACGAGGTGTACCGGAGGCACAACAGCTCGGGGCTGGAGCTGGAGCGGCAGACGCTGCACGTGATGGATGGCGCGCGGCGGGTGGCGATGGTGGAGACGAAGACGGTGGACACCTCGGGGCCGTTCACGGTGACGCCGCGGGTGCGCTACCAGCTCGACAACCACCTCGGGTCGGCGTCGCTGGAGGTCGACGGGGCGGGGCTGGTGATCGGGTACGAGGAGTATCACCCCTACGGGACGACGGCGTACTGGTCGGCCAGCAGCGCCGCGGAGGTGAGCCAGAGGCGGTACCGCTATACCGGCAAGGAGAAGGACGAGGAGACGGGGCTCTATTACCACGGGGCGCGGTACTACGCACCGTGGCTCGGGAGGTGGATGAGCGCGGATCCGGCGGGCATCGGAGCCGATGGCCCGGGACTGTTTACGTATGCCAGAGATAATCCGGTTGTCCTGGAAGATGGGACGGGGAGACAGTCCGCGAACCCAGACGAATGGGGCGCCGTCCAATTCAAGCATCCAACGACTGAAGGACAGTTTGCGCGAATCCACGACGGGCCTGTTGCCATCGAAAACTCGGCTCCCTCGGATGTCCAGGCGGGCCCGGCTCCGGTCGATGTTCAGCGACGAGCGGCGCCGTCACGCCCGCCAGCGTGGTTGCGCAACTACATGAAGGGGCAGGACTCAGCGCCTGCCTGGCTGACAACCGCGATGGCCGAGCACGACGCGAAGGGCGCGCTTGAGACAATCGTCGAGGTTGAACGGTCGTCAGAATCATCTACGGATTCGACGCAAATGAACGCTGCAGATGTTCTTGTTGGCGTCGGACAGACTGTGAACGGAGTCGGAGGATCGCAGATACTCAATGCTTTGACGCTCGGTGCTTACGGCCAAGTGACGGCCGCAATCAGCCTGTGGGAGGGATACCAGAAGGATGGCTGGAGCGGTGTCGCCATGGCTTTCAACGAGAATTTGAATCCGCTGTATCGTATTCCTGTAGGCATAGCACGCGCATCCGAAGCAGCAGATCGAGGCGACTTCCAAGCAGTCGGGCGTGAGGTTTCATCCGCAGCATTGGATACAGCCACGTTGGTCGGAGCCGCGGCGGGTCTCGCTCGACTGCCAAGTGGCCTGCCAAAGGTGCGTGGCACCCAGATTGGATTACGAGCTCCCGCTCTCGTGGACGAACTGAAGATCGCAATGGAACGTGGGACTTACGATTTTCCGCGCCCAGAGGACAGATCGCGGGCGTAGTCGACCCGAAGGGCGTTTATCACGTTACAGAGGGACATCATCGTATGGTCGCTGCTCAAGAGTTGGCGCGTAAAGATCCTACTCATGTTCGTCAATTGTTGGCAAACGGCAACTTTCGACAGGGATCGCCTCCTCCAACGAGCAGACCGCTGCCATCTCGCGAGTGGTGGGGCGCCTTTCGAAACTGGATGGGTTTTCGATCATGATGACGCTCATAATTCCTCCCGCCCGAATCAACGTGTTTTCCGTTCCGGGAATCAATTTGCATTCCGGCCAACTCGTGGAAGTTCGATTGCCATTCAACTGGACAGCTGATGATGCAAATAATCTGCTTTCTCTGCTGCGTGTGAGTGCGGAAGGTGCCGGGATCCGCATGGCGTTAGCTAATACCTTGCAATCACGGCCGCTGTCGTGGATCGATCGACTCTGGAGGAGAAGCGCTGATGCTGTCGTGGCTTCAGCAGCTGGCTGCTCTGTTGGAGAAGCGCGGACTCTCTGTGAGCGATGTGGTGTTGAAGCGGGCCAGAGCATCGCTACGCTACCATGGACTGATCGGAAGCTGCTCGATCTGGAGTTGGCCGGAAATGCAGATGTTATCGTGGTTGATGATGTCGGCCTTGATCCCATCGGGGAGAAGCGTGTCCTCGGCCGCATAGAGGCTATGCTGGCTGCTCGCCGCCTCGGAGTCTTTGCGCTCAGGTTTCCTCTCGTGACTTACTCAGGCGAGTCCAAAGAGCCAAGATATTCGCGGTCCTGGTCGCCTCATGTAACGGTTATCGCGTCAGTGCGAGATGATCGCCGATGACGACCGCTCCGAGGTAGACGCGCCGGCCAAGAAAGATGACCGACGGCGGCGTGCGCCGTCGTCGGCATCCCTCCCGGCGGCAGCAGAAGCTGATCCTTCGCGGGTCGCCTACGATCCGTATCACCTGCTCGTGACGGAGGTGACGGATCCGCTGAGCAACGTCGTGGAAGCCGTCCCCGACTACCGCGTCCTCGCCCCGTGGAAGCTGACGGACGCGAACGGCAACGTTAGCGAGGTGCGCTTTAACGCGCTGGGGAGGGTCAGTCTACTGGCGGTGATGGGCAAGCCGGGCGGCGGTGAGGGCGACACGCGCGAGGATCCGACGGCCATGTTCACGTATGGCCTGGAGCGATTCCAATTCACCGGCAAGCCGAACGTGGTGCACGCCCGCGCCCGCGAGCAGCACGGACCGGGCAAACTGCGCTGGCTGGACACGTACAGCTACTCCGACGGCTCGGGTAACGAGGTACTCCGCAAGATGCGGGCGGAGCCGGCAAGATGCAGGCGGAGCCGGGGCTCGCGCCCGAGCGCGACGCGAACGGCGCGCTGGTGCATGACGCGCAGGGCGACCTGGCCTTTTCGCACACGACATCGCGCTGGGTCGGGACCGGGCGCACGGTGCTGGACAACAAGGGCAATCCGGTCAAGCAGTACGAGCCGTTCTTCAGCGCGACGAACGAGTACGAGGACGAAACGGAGCTCGTGGAGTGGGGTCACGCCGATCCTGCGGTACGATCCGCTCGGCCGGCTCATTCGGACCGACCTGCCCAATGGCACGTTCTCCCGGGTGGTGTTCGATGCGTGGAAGCAGACGTCGCACGATCCGAACGACACGGTGCTGGAGAGCTCGTGGTACGCGGCGCGGCAGGCGCTGCCCCAGGGCGACTCGGAGCGCCGTGCGGCCGACCTGGCGGCCGCGCACGCCGGGACGCCGGCGGTGAGCCATCTGGACGCGCTGGGGCGGGTGTTCCGGGCCGTAGAGGACAACGGGGCCGAGGGGGAGTACATCACCCAGACGACGCTCGATATCGAGGGGCGGCCGCTCCTGATCACGGACGCGCATGACAACCAGGCGATGCAGCATCGCTTCGGGCTGGGCGGGCAGTTGCTCTATCAGAAGAGCAACGACAGCGGCGAGCGGTGGATGCTGGCGGGCGCGACAGGACAGCGGCTGCGGGCCTGGAACGGGCGTGGGTTCGTCTACCGCTCGTCGTACGATGGGCTGCGCCGGCCGACGCACGAGCACGTGCAGCTGGGCTCGGGCAGCGAGCGGCTCGCACGGCGCTACGTCCACGGCGAAGCGCATCCGCAGGCGACGGTGCTGAACCTGCGCGGGCGGCCGTACCAGGTGTATGATGGCGCGGGTGTGGTGACGAGCCAGGCGTACGACTTCAAGGGCAACGTGCTGGAGGCATCGCGCCGGCTGCGCAGCGACGTGCACGCGGGCGCCGACTGGTCGGTGCTGGCGGCGCTGACGGATGTGTCCGCCATCGCGACGGCGGCCGACCCACTGCTGGAGACCGAGAGCTTCGGCACGGAGACGGCGTACGACGCGCTGAACCGGCCGACGAGCGTGACGACGCCGGATACGAGCGAGGTCAAGCCCACGTACAACGACGCGGGGCTGCTGGAGCGGGTCGAGGCGCGGGTTCGAGGCGCGGTGGCGTGGACGACGTTCGTGGACGACATCGATTACGACGCGAAGGGGCAGCGCGAGCGGATCGAGTACGGCAACGGCACCTTCACGGAGTATACGTACGACCTGCTGACGTACCGGCTCACGCGCCTGAAGACGACGCGGAGCTCGGACAGCGCGGTGCTGCAGAACCTGAGGTACGTGTACGATCCGGTCGGCAACATCGTGGAGATCGGGGACAGCGCGCAGCAGACGGTGTTCTTCAACAACGATGTGGTGTCGCCGAGCGCACAGTACGTGTACGACGCGGTCTACCGGCTGATCGAGGCGACGGGGCGGGAGCACGCGGGCGGGCTGTCGGACGCGCCGCGTGACCAGAACGACCTGCCGATCCAGTCGCTGCCGCACCCGAACAACGCGCAGACGCTGAGGAACTCGGAGAACGGGCCGTTCAGCACCTATGCGCATGACGCGCACGGCAACATGACGTCGATGCCGCACATCACGGCGCTGACCTGGGACGAGAACGACCAGGTGCGGAGCGCGGATCTCGGCGGCGGCGGCGACGTCTATTACGACTACGACGCTGCGGGGCAGCGCGTGCGCAAGGTCTGGGAGCACAGCGGGCTCGTGGACGAGCGCATCTACCTCGGCGGCTACGAGGTGTACCGGAGGCGCAACGGATCGGGGCTGGTGCTGGAGCGGCAGACGCTGCACGTGATGGATGGCGCGCGGCGGGTGGCGATGGTGGAGACGAAGACGGTGGACACCTCGGGGCCGTTCACGGTGACGCCGCGGGTGCGCTACCAGCTCGACAACCACCTCGGGTCGGCGTCGCTGGAGGTCGACGGGGCGGGGCTGGTGATCGGGTACGAGGAGTATCACCCCTACGGGACGACGGCGTACTGGTCGGCGGCGTCGGGGATCGAGGTCTCGCAGAGGAGGTACAGGTACACCGGCAAGGAGAAGGACGAGGAGACGGGGCTCTATTATCACGGGGCGAGGTACTACGCGCCGTGGCTCGGGAGGTGGGCTGCAGCGGATCCGGCGGGGATGGTGACTGGGACGAACCTGTACGCGTACGTATCGGGAAACCCCATTGTGCTCCGGGATCCAACGGGAGTGTGGGACGAGCGCGTCGTTCCAGCACCCGCCTCCGGCGTGAAGAAGCCTGACCCGCCACCTCCACCCGGAAAGGACTTTGCTGCACAAAAAGCAGCCGAAGAGGCACGGCAGGCCGCTGAGCAAGCGGAACGCCTCGGCGCCGAGATCGGGGGCAAGTTCGCCGACGCAATCGGTAACGCTCAGGAGGCACTCGCGACGATGGATATCGTCTTGAATGGCGGTCTCCCACGTATGTTGAAGTCGCACCCCAAGTTCGTAGAAGAGCTTCAGGCAGGGCTCTCAGAGAAGCTGAACGCGATTCCTGACGTTCCCACCTTCACGGACCCGAAGCTCGCCGAGGCGGCGCAGAGAGGCTTTGAAAGGGGGTTCGGAGGCGGCCTCGACGAGGTGAGGGCAGGGGCGGCCGCCGTCAACCTCGCCGCCGGAGCAGCTTTGGCACTGACGCCAGCTGGTGCAGCCGGCCTCGAGCGGGCGGGCGCGGTCGCCCTGAGTGGGGCACTGGCGAGGTTCAGGGGCATGCCGATATTCCTCCCAGGCGCCGCCGGCGGCGCGGGCGGCTTCCTGCGCGTGCCCAAGCCTCAGAGCGCCCAGACCGCAAGGGGGGGAGAGCTGATCGGCGTTCTTGGTGCCCGCGCTCGCCAACTCGGCGGATTCGCCGAACAGGGGGTGCCGATCATCCTCGACGAAAACCTCGCTGTTCGCGGGGTTGCCGAGGCTCTTCGCAAAGGCGGGTACAAGGAACGGGATCAAGGATCCGGTGATTCGGCAATACGCCGAATCCATCGGGGCGCGCGTACTGACCGCAGACCGCGGTCGACAAATTGATGAAGGATTCGGCCAACTCGCGATTCCCGTGAGTGCACGGGTGGGGCAGGACGTTCCGTCCCTGCTCCGGATTCTCGGCGATACGGTGAAGTAGGAGTGTGGTTTCATGGATGAGTTAGAGAGAACGCCGGTGGTCGGAAGCAATTGGAGAGTGCTCGCTCATCGCGGAGCAGAGCGAGTAGAGGTTGAAGGTGAGGGCGTCTTCGACGAACTCGTCGTCGATGATTGGATTCATCTTGAACAGATGGATGACGACGTTTGGTGGGTCCGCATAGGTGATGCGCGCGTGATAATCACGGTTGCTCCCGGCCAGCAGCCCACGGTCGACGTTTGCCGTGCCTTCTATGCGCCACAAAAGGGCACGTCGAGCGTCCACAAGTTGACGGAGCCCAGCTCAGGGGAATAAGACCCTCGCCTTCATCAGGCGCCGGACGGTGAAGCCTCGTGGACACGTACGACACGTACGTGGATCACGGGGCGAGCGGCGCACGGGAGAAGCGGCCTGCTTGTCAATCCTTTCGCTCCGATTCGGAGGTCGGGTCGCCCATGGGCCGGTCCCGAAACATGACGTCCCCTACGTGCGAGAGATGCTCCTGGTGGCCGACTCGGAGGGCACGCACCATCCGCCTAGGGTCGATACATAATGGTAATGCGGGCAATATGTTATGCATAAACGGTGATCGATTCGGCTTTCACTGGTGGCATTCGAATTCTACGCTTCGGCGCGCACAGCCGAGGGAAGCCAAAGATGAGCAAGCAAGAATACGCATCCGGAGAGTTCCGCCGTAGGATCGGCGCTTCCCAGGTGGTCGTCCGCTGTGGCGCCGATCTCGAACTGCAAGCTGAGATGCTTCTCGATGTCGTGGCCAGGTACCACGAGGGAGGTAATGCACTGAACGATGGGGCAACCGTAGAACTCGGAGATATCCCCTTCACGCTGCGCCACGCGGGTGACGAGGTTGTCGTGCACGAGCCAGACTTCAAGGGCAGCCCGCTACGCGATTCCGTTCCTGGGGCGGACCAGGCCCTGCGACTTCTCTACGAGCAAGAGGCGGTCGTGAAGCGTGTCGGCGCCAAACGGTCAAGCGCGCCGCTCCGCTCCCTGGTAAGGATGGAGAAGAGTGGTCTGAGGTCACTCCGCGTCTGTCTACGGCGAATGGTCCCGAGCGATCCCCAGGATTCCGGCTGGACCATCGGTGCGTTGCGCGATCCCGCCGGACCGGAGGAGGATATCGTCACGACGACGGTCTCAGAGATATGCCGCGTGCGCCCCTGGTTGGGAAAGGTCCTGACGCTGCCAGCTGGATACCGCGCGGTGGTGGACTTCCACAACATCGAGTCTATTGAGACCGACACCGGCGAGGACGTCTGGATAATCGATCCATTGATGCTGGCGCGCCTCTCGCGATCGGCGCTGAAGGAGCGGAGGCTCGCCGATGTCGAGCGGACGGTGAACGCGCTGCTCGAGTCCACCACAACGGAGATCGAGAGCCTTCGCCCGCTTCGCCAGCTCGCGCGGCGATGGGAAGGTGGCCCCTGGATGGCGTATGCCAACGCGCTCACCGCGCTGACCCGCCTGAAGCATGACGAGGACAAGGCCGTGGAGGTCCGCTCTCTCGTAGAAGACCTTTATGCTGCGCTCTCACCGGGTGGAGGGCTCGCTGGGGAAGAGGCACCGTTCGCGATCACCGAGAATTTCACCACGCTCTACCGCAACCGTTGGCGGGTTGGAGCGGCGGAGGTGCTCGAGGGCCTGCTCGCTCTAGGCTCGGGCCAGCACGCAGCGCTTCTCTTCCAGCGCGCCGTGCTTGCCAGTGATGCGGGTGACCATGCGGGCACCGTCGAGGCGCTGCGACGCTCGGTCGCGATCGAGCCACGCTCGCCCACCTTGTGGTTCCTTCTCGGGACAGCCCTGCTCGAAGCCCCGACGCTCGAGGAGACTCCCACCGTCCTTCTCGACCTAGCGGGTGAAATAGTCGAGGCTTTCGACCGCGCGCTCACGCTCCTCGATGTCAGGGACACGCTGACGGTGGATCACTGCGTCCGCGCCCTCGATCACCGATATCTGAGAGCAGACTGGACGCTGGTGGATCTTCTCCGCAAGCGCACCGTAGCGCTCCGCGATGTGGGTCGACTCGACGAAGCACTGGCGTCGGCTGACCGCCTCGTTGCCGCCGCCCCGGATGAACCGCGATCATGGGAAATCCTGGGCACTGTGCTGATCTACCTCAGTCGTCACGACGACGCGATCAACGCTTATAGCGCGGCCATCGGATGCAGCGTGCAGGCGCCTCCAGAGCAATCGATATTGGCACGCCATTTCGCGAGCCCATGGTATAATCGCGCCGCAGTGTACGCTCTGCTGGGCCAGCGCGCTGAGGCTATTGCCGATCTCAGGCGAGCCCTCACTGTTGCGCCCAGTTGGACCGACGCCGTGCTCTTCGACGAGCGCTTCAAGGGGCTCACTGCGGACGCTGAGTTCCAGCGCCTCGTTGAGGAAGGGCGTGCGTCGGCTCAGGCGTGCCAACAGCAGAATCTCGACGATGGGAGAGCTGAAACGGGCGCAGATTTCTGCGTTCCGCCTCCTTCCTCCGAGGCACCAAACAGCTGAATCGCAAGGCGAATTCGAACCCACAAATACTGCTTTCGCCCTCCTTGCCTCAAGGCACCAAGGTAAGGGAGCCCGCACCGGCGGTCGCCAAAGCTGAATCGAACCCAAAGCTGAATCGAACCCAGGTTGCTGCTTTCCCTCCTTACCGCCGAGGCACCAGAAGGTGAGGGAGGCCGCGCAGATCCCTGACCTCGAAGCCCTGTCGTCCCGATGTCCCGGTCGCCCAGGCCGTGCGTTTTCGACAGCCCGGTGTTGTTGGTGCTGAGTCTCGCCATCGAGCGATGTCCATGCGCCAGGTGAGCGGGCCGAAGATGGGGATGGTGAACGCCCGGGGCCGATAATGAAGCGGTTCCCAGCGGCGGCGCCGATGTCCCAGGAGCTCAAGCTCGCGGCACACCGCGTTCCCCCGGATCAACCCCTCGGATCTCCGGGGAAATCAGCGGATCGAGCAGCCGGCTTCGAACGAGGCTTCTGGGACGCCTCCGCCTTGGGCTCGAAGCGCCGGATGGAGGATCGAGGACGACACGCCGAGCTTCTCGGCCGCCCCGCCATCGAAGAGCTGGATCAGTTGGTGGAGCCGGAGGCGGGTGGCCTTCTCTACTGGACCAGCAAGCAGCCCGATCTCTACAATTCGCTGGTTCTGCGCAAGGGTTGTTCCTGACGATGGTCTGGCGCTGACGTCGTCGCGCCGTTCGCCCATGTCGAGCCAGGGCTCCCTCACGCCGCCGGGGCGATCCAGGGTGAGCACCTCCTCGAAGACCTCGACCACCGTGAGGCCACGAGCCTCGGCAAGCCGCATCACGGCGGGTCGCTGGTCCTCGGCGTGACCCCGATCGGTGCTGCACCGGAGGTAGACGCCAGCTCGGCGGCGTCGGTTGTAAATGCTATGCTGTTCGGATCTGCTCCGCGCTCTGGGAGGCCGCCGGTCATGTTCAAACTTCGGATTTTTCCGTCCATGCATGATATTTTCATCGCCAATGAAGGGGCTATACTGGCAGGGTTCCCGCGGGAGCCGCAGCATACATCAGCGGCAATGGTCTACCTCCACGATTCCACGGTTACGACCGGGCGACGCGGTCACTGTCGTGTCTGGGTGTCGGAGGGGGTGGTCAGGGTAGCCGATCACGGATCCGACAATGGCACGTGGATCGAGGATGCCACGGGCGAGCGCCCGGCGGGGACCGAAAGGGCTCCTGGAGCGCTGGAGCTCGGGCAGGTGCTTCGCGCGGGGCGCGTCCGGATGATGCTCGTTGCGGAGTAGCTGGGGTCGCAGCCTCCGACCCCGCCCAAACACGCAGCTGCGGCTCGAATCGATGCAGCGACAGCGCACGGGCGAAGGAGGCGGCGAACGAGGAGGCGATGATGAGCTCGAGTGGACAAGACAGCTGGATCCTCCTCGCAAAGGGTAAACATTTCTCAGCAGAGCCCGGTGCTCTCGGAACAAACGTCGATTCGATTCTGTGATGAATGTAGGGGAGTGTCACCTCTTGCCGAGGTCGAGGCCAGCGCGATGGCGGAAGAGACGTGGGTTGAGGTCTGGATAGAAAGCTCCTCCCAGGGCCAGTACCTCCTCGTGCTGCGGCCATGTGATGGGGGCGGTCTTGAGCTGCGGGATCCGCAAAAAGGCGGCGAAGCCGTGGCGAGGTTCGCCACCTATGAAGATGCTGCTCACTGGCTGAACGAGGACGAGTATGATCTCGTGGAGGGTCGTTGGCACTGCGAGCGATCCACGTCTGGGGGCGAGGAAGCGCTGAAGGATTTCGAGCCGTACTGGAGCAGCGACAGGCGTTGCTATACACTGGAGGAGATCGACGCGGGAGCGCCTGATCTCGCCGGCAGATACATCATCGTGGACCTCCGGAGCAACTGCATGGTGATCGTCGAGAACAGCGCGATCAAGGCGGAGGTCGTCCGGCGCATGCTCGACGCCGGCGTGCTCGTGGGCGATAGCCACGATCCCAGCATTCGAAAGGAGTTCATGCGGGCGCGCCTGAAGGGCGCTTGACGCTGGCGAATGCTGAATCGAGCTCGGGTCGTTACTCAAGGTGCTGATCCAGCACGAAGGTCATCCGGCAGGTGTGCTCAGAAATCTTGTTGTCGAGGGCGGTGAACAACACGTCATTATGCTTGAGCGAACAGTGTAGTGCAGCACCAGCGGAAGGGTGCAGGGTTCTTCTGTTGTATCTGCTGACGAGGTGACGCCATGATGGCTCCCGGTGATTATGCCCTTTCTGGCTTCTGCCCGAGCGACTTCGAGCCGACAGTGGCCAGGCTGCTCGGGCTGAACGTCAAGCACAGAATCATTGAGGTGCAGGCATGGGATTCGGCGGGGCGCTTCGAGCGTAAGCATTTCTGCGAACGTACAGGTTTGCGAGATGCCGATGGAGAAATAGATTTTGACTGTTCTCAGATGAAGCGTATTGCGGCGGTGTTCCGGTGCGAATTTGTGAGCGCTCCTACGAATGTCGTGGTAGAGCTGCGCCGATGGAGCGGTGGATGCATCGTGGACGGGATGGTTTACATCGAGCATCTGATCGACGAGAAGACCTGTGCCGCTGTTCGTCTGGAGCAGCTGGCTTCATTCGTGGTCGAGGTGGCCACGTACGCCGGGGCGATCTTGATTAACCTCGTCGACGAAGACTCGAGCGACGTTGTGTTGCCGTGGGTGCCGGTGCTCGTCCCACGTCTGTTCTCTGTATTTCGAGCCACCGCCTTCCCAGAGTTGACTTTTGGGTCGACGCTCGAAGGCGAGATGGCGGTGTCCTGGCTGCAGTCGCCCGAGGCTTTCCTGAATGGCGAGCCGCTGGTGATCGAAATCGAGCGCAAGCTGGTCGCCGGCTTGGCAGCTGGTCTGTGGTCGTTTCTTCCAAGAGGAACGATCTTCGCGTGAGGTGCGAGTGTCAATGCTCCGAGGATGGAACGAGGCTCGCAGCGCTCGCCGAGCCGGGTCCCGCGCAGAGGCTCCGTCATGAGGGGCGACGCATGCCGAAGAGCGCGTGCTGAAGGGTGGATAGAGGTGGCCATGCCCAAGCCGATGAGCGTGTTTGTCGACTTCCGTGGCGATGAAGGATTGCTTCTCGGCGCCGTTGTCGAGCTTCTCGGCTGCTCTCTCGTGAAAGAAGAGCTCGATGTCGGGACGCTCCATCGCGGAAGGTTCCTCGATACTGAGGTTGTCCTCCTGGGGGATCATGGCCTGGATGATGATTGCGGAATCAATTTTACTGAATATGCATATCAGGTTCAGCTGACGGCGTTCGACGCTGGGATGCGTCTCTCCAGCTATGATCGCATGTTTGAGAGTGTTGCTGTGTACGTCGCTGAGAGATTGTCTGGGCGCCTCGGATGCCGAACGCAGGTCGTTGCGAACCTGCAGCGAACAGTGGCTACGTTCGACCCATGAGCTGGCGCGGAGATCTGCGGCAGGCCGCGGAAGCACACGAGGCTGCTGTGGTTCGCCGATGTTGGTGATAAGGAGGAAGGATGGAAATTCGACGCCCCGCGAGCCCCCAGGAGGTCGTGGACGCCTTCTACGACGATGAGATCCCCTGGTGCGACGTACCGGGATTGTTGATGCCGTTCATCGTGGAGCAAAACGTAGATTTCATCATCGGCAGCCTCCCGGCCGAGCTGCGCGATTACTTTGTACAGCACGCGGAGGAAGTTTACGCTCGCGACGATCTGCCGACGGTCGTCGTCAGCTCGAGCGGTCGGGCGCCGGCGGCTCCGCCGCGCCAAGCCGTCCTCGCGGTCCGTGGATGGCTCGCACGTCATCGTTAGGCCGGAGCTCGGCTGATCGGGTACGGAAGACGGACCGCCGCAGCCCGATCGCCAGCCTGTGCCCTTCGAACCGCCGGATCCGTCGCGAGAGGAACGACCCTTACAGATACCGGACTCACCGTGTGACAGAATGGACCAAACCCTGACCACGGGGAATCATGGCTCAATTCAGGCTCGGCATTCCATGTCAAGTTTGCAACCGGCCGATCACCGCCGATGACCGGAAGGTTGCGTTTCCACCATTCGAGATGAATCGGAAGAGTCCGTTGTTCGTGTTTAGCGACGCGACGGTGCACGAGTCCTGTTTTCAGACCTCCCCGCTCCGCGATACGGTGAAGGCCAGGGTGAGCGCTTTGCGGTCATACCTTCGGAGCGAACGACGCTGCGCATTCTGCGGGGAGGTCGTCTCCGATGCCGAGGACGCATTCACTCCGGGTCACTTGACGGATAATCCCGAGGATCCGTTGTTCCAATACAATTACGTTACACTTCACCGCGAGCATCTGGCGGCGTGGCCCCGTTATCCAGAGTTCTTGGGCCTGGTGGAGCAGCTGCAGACCTCCGAATCGTGGGAAAGCTGGCATCCGATTGTCCCTGGTACTCGCCATAATGCCCCGCATGCTGGGCATGGACGAACGCATCGCGTTCGCTAGAACGCCCAGCACGTTGAGCAAGCGAGAGATGAACCGCCAAGACGCCAAGACGCCAAGACGCCAAGACGCCAAGACGCCAAGACGCCAAGACGCCAAGAATTTTTTTTTTTTCTCTCTCTCTCTCTCTCTACTTGGCGTCTTTTTGGCGTCTTGGCGGTTCGAAATTCTGCGCTTTTCAGGCAGTTTCAACCCGTTTGTCGCTCTAGGCTAGGCGGTATGCGGCAGAGCCCGAGGTCGCGCCGGCGATGGACCGAGGATGCCCTGCACAGCGACGTCGCGTGGGCGCGCGTCCGGCGCCTCGCCGCGCTGGCGCTCGAATCCTGGGTTGGCCGAACGAGCTGCCACCCCAGGGCCGCGCCAGGTACGTCGGCCCTCCTGCGGGTGGGTCAGGCACCTGATCGAGCCGTCGCCCGGCTTCCGGCGCCTCGCCCGCGCCTCGATGACGTCGTCTCCAAACTCGCAGCACCCGGGCCCAGCGCAGGGCGGCGCCCCGCGCCGGCGGTCCCCGCAGCCCCCGGATCTCCCGCCGCCCCCGGATCTCCTGCCGCCCCGCTCCCCGCCGCCTCAGAGCGTCGTGCCGCGCGCCGCCCGCGCGAGCGCCTGATCGAGCGCGCTCGGGCTGAACCCGACCAGGATCTGCCCCCGCACGTCGATGATCGGGATGCTCCCCCCGCGCTGGTGGCTCTTCGCGAGCTTGTCCTGCATCTCGGCGGCCGCCCCCGGGTCCTCCTCGATGTCCTTGACGATCGCGGCGACGCCCTTCGCGCGCAGGTAGTCCGCGGCCTGGTGGCACGGCTTGCACCACGAGGCGCCGTAGATGATCACCGTCACGCCGCCGAGCTGGCCCGGCGCCGCCGGCGCCCCCGCGCCCGCCGAGCCGCCGGGGCCCGGCGCCGCCGCGGGCGGGGGCGCCGTCTTCGCGAGGTGCTCGGCGCGCCGCTTCTCCAGCAGCGACTCCCACTCCCGCCGCGGCATCGTCCGGACCGCATACGCGCCGTCCGGGCCTTTCTGCGTCAGATCCGCGACGTAGAACATGTCGCGCGTCCCCTCGGTCCGGTCCGAGAGCATGGCGCGCACCATCGCGCGGCCCTCGGCGGGCACGTCCGCCGGGCGGAGCTCGACGTGCGTGTCGCCCTTCTCGTCGATCCACGTGAGCATCAGGTTCGCCGTGTCGTCGCGCAGCTCGAGCGGCGGCAGCTCGGCGGGCGCCTGCGCCGGGGCGGTGCCGTCGTCGCGCTGCTCCTTGCACGCCGGCGCGAGCGCCGCCGCGGCGAGCGCGAGCAGCACCGCCGCGATCCGGGCGCCGGCAGCCGCCGCGCCGCCCACGCCCCGCGCGCCGCGCATGCCGCGCGCGCCCCTCGCCCGGCGCGCCCCCCGCGCCGCGCCCGTCACGCCCCGCCCCCCGCGGTCGCCGACGCCCCGAGCTCCTCGCTGAGCGCCATCCACTCCGTCATCGCCGCGTCGACCCGCTTCGCGAGCGCCTGCTCCTCGCGCGCCGCCGCCGCGAGCTTCGCCCAGTCGCCGCCGGGGTCTTTCTTCAGCTCCTCGCGCATCTCGGCCAGCTTCGCCTCGCCGGCCGCGATCTCCACCTCGAGCTCCTTCACCCGCTTGCGCTTGCGCTCCACGGCCCGCGCCGCCGCCTTGTCGGTCTCGAACGCCCGCCGGCGCGCCGCCGCGTCCCCCGCGCCCGCCTCGTCCGGAGGCGGCATCGTGGCGCCGCTCCGCCGCACCGCGCGGCCGGCCTTCGCGCCCTTGTCGCCCTTGTCGCCCGCGGCGCCCCGCGCCTCGTCGCGCGGCGCGGGCGCCGCCGCGGCCTTCTGCGCCCCACGGCCGCCCCCGGCCGGCGCGCGCGCGGCGTCGCGCTCCTCCGCCTCGCGCGCCGCCGCCTCGGCCGCGAGCTTCTCGAGGTTGTCGCGGTAGTCGCGGAAGCCGCCGGGGTAGATGTCCACGCGCCCCTCGCGCACGGCGACGGTGCGCGTCGTCACCTGCTCCAAAAACCGCCGATCATGCGAGACGAGCACCACCGTGCCCTCGAAGCCCGTGAGCGCCTCCTCGAGGATCTCGGCCGCCGGGATGTCGAGGTGGTTCGTCGGCTCGTCGAGGAAGAGCAGGTTGCGCGGCTCGAGCAAGAGCTTCGCGAGCGCGAGCCGGCTCCGCTCGCCGCCCGAGAAGCCCTGCACCTTCCGGAGCGCGTCGTCCCCGTAGAAGCGGAAGCGCGACAGGTACTGGCGGGTCGCGTCGACGTTCATGTCGGCGCGGACGCTGCGGATCTCCTCCACCGCGGTCTTCGACGGGTCGAGCGAGCCGAGGTGCTGGTCGAAGTAGCCCTGGTGGAGGTTCGTCCCGCGCCGCACCTCGCCCGCGTCCTCGGGCGCGCCCGCGCCGGCGAGCAGCTTGAGCAGCGTCGACTTGCCGGTCCCGTTGGGGCCGACGACGCCGACGCGGTCGCCGCGCCGGAGGAGCAGGTCCACGCCCGAGAAGAGCGTGCGCCCGCCGCGGCCGGCGCCGAGCCCGCGCGCGTCGAGCACGATGTCCCCGCTGCGCGGCGCGGGCGCGAACCGGAACCGGACCTTCTCGGCGACCGCCCAGACGTCCTCCGGCCGATCGATGGTCTCGAGCTTCTCCAGCATCTTGCGCCGGCTCTGCGCCTGCTTCGTCTTCTGGCCGGCGATGTTGCGCCGGATGAAGTCCTCGGTCTTGGCGACGAACGCCTCCTGCCGCTCGGCGAGCTCGCGCTCCCGGGCGAGGTCCTCCTCGCGGGCGACCGCGTAGTCGCTGTACTTGAGCGGGTAGGCGCGGAAGCTGCGGTGGCCGAGCTCCATCGTGTTCGGGCAGACGGCGTCGAGGAAGGCGCGGTCGTGCGAGACGCAGAGGAGCGCGCCGGAGAGGCCCGCGAGGTGCTGCTCGAGCCAGGTGATGGTCTCGATGTCGAGGTGGTTCGTGGGCTCGTCGAGCAGGAGGAGGTCGGGCTCGATGGCGAGCACGACGCCGAGCTGCAGGCGCCCGCGCTCGCCGCCGGACAGGCTCGCGACGGGGCGATCCATGTCGGCGGGCGTGAACCCGAGGTGGGCCGCGATGATCTCGACGCGGCGCTCGAGGTCGTCGCCGCCGGCGATGTGGTAGCGATCGGTGAGGTCGCTGAGCCGGGCGAGGTCGGCCTCGCTGCCGCTGGCGGCCGCGTGCTGCGCCGCGGTGAGGGCGTGGCGCAGCTCGAGGACCTCGGAGAACCCGGAGAGGAAGGCGTCGAGCACCGTGCCCTCGGCGTGGAGCTCGTGCGACTGCCGGAAGTAGGCGACCCGGATCCCCTTGCGGATCACGACCGAGCCCGTGTCGGGGGTGAGCTCGCGGGCGACGAGGCGGAGCAGCGTCGATTTCCCCGCGCCGTTCGGGGCGACGAGCGCGGCGCGCTGGCCCTGCTCCAGAGAGAAGGTGATGCCCTGGAAGAGCTTGTCGGCGCCGTAACCGAAGCTGAGGTCGGCGACCTGGAGGACCGTCATTGCGGCCGAGTTCTAGCATGGGTGGGGCGCGCGCAAGCGGGCGGGGGACGCCGGGCCCGACGGCGCGCGCGTCGGCGCGCCCGGGTTCGCGGAAGACCGCCGCCGCTGACCGCGCAGGCGTCGGAGCCGCGCAGGCGCCTGCGGGGGGCGCCTCGCCCGCCGGCGAGCGAGGCGCCTCGGGCTCAGCCCTCGACCATCGCCGCCTTCACGGCCGGGCGCGCCATGATGCGGTCGAGCCAGGCCTTCACGTTCTTCTGCTCGGAGAAGTCGATCTTGGCCGCCATCAGGCCCCAGCCGAGCAACGTCGCGAGGTCGAGATCCGCCAGGGTACAGCGCTCGCCGGTGAGGTAGGGGCGGCCGCCGAGGCGATCGTCGAGGATGCGGAGCAGCCCGCGCACGTCGGTCAAGGCCTGCTCGGCCTGCTTCTCGTGGCGCAGCTCCTCGGGGAAATAGTCGCTCGCGTTCGCCATGTAGCGGTACAGGGTGCCGGCGAAGCTGACCTGGCCCCAGACGAGCCAGCTCAGGGCGGTGAGGTGCTCGGGCGAGCCGAGGGCCGGCCACAGGCCCTTCTGGACGCCGTAGCGCTCGCCGAGGGCGATCTGGATCGCCACCGACTCGAACATCGGGGTGCCGTCGATCACGACGGTCGGCACCTTGCCATTGGGGTTGATGGCGAGGAACTCCGGCTTCTTCTGGTCGCCGGCGCGCAGGTCGAACCGGACGACCTCGTGGGGCACGCCGAGCTCGGCGAGCGAGACGCGGACGCGAGCAGCGCTGGACTGCGGAGCATAGTAGAACGTGATGGACATGGGGTGAACCTCCGGCGCCCCTTGTAGTTGATCCGACTCACCGCCGTCACGCCCAACGTGCAGTGGAACGCCAACTTCGTCCGGGGCTCGCCGGAACCGGGCTGTTATCGATTTGCCATGGATAGCAAGAAATCGACCATGCTGGGTGGTTGAGCGTGTCGGCGGTCCCACAAGCACCGATCGACGCGAAGAGGACAGTCGTCGAGGGCCATGAGCGTTTCTGGGATCTCCGAGTGTCTTTGAGGATCAGACGGCTTCTCCCGGGGCGAGGGGCGGATCCTGACGACGCTGCCTGTCGAGCGCCGTGACACCGCGCCAGTTGTCGCCAGTTGCGCTCCAGCATCCATGTCATCTTCCAGCCATCGGCGCCCCCGCCGGCGCATGTCCTCGCTGTTTCGAGCGACGGCAGGAGCGCGCCCCGTGCCCGCGGCACCGTCCTTGCTCGCAGCGGGGGCGCCGCGCCCGAGCACAGGGGGCGCGCGCTGGAAGGGGAACACGATGCGCAAAATCCTTCTTCACTTTCACGTCGTTCCGATCCTCCTCGCCCTCGCCGCCGGTTGCGCCAGCGAGGGCCCCTCCGAGCCCGCCCCCGGCGGCACGCAGTCCGAACAGCCGCCCGCGCCGGCGCCGCTCGGGCCCGAGCAGCAGGCGGAGCTCGACGCGCTGCTCGGCGAGCGGGAGTCGTCGGCGCGCATGAGCGCCGCGGACTTCGCCACGAAGTACCGCGTCGCCTTCGACTCGGGCCTGGCGTACGCGCCCGCGGACGCCGATCACCTCTCGCTCCTCCAGGACTCCACGCTCCGGCTCGACGACGGCGAGCTCGCGAAGCTCTCCGCGAACGGCTTCGTCATCTCGGAGAAGAAGACCTTCCCGACCTTCGTTTACGGCTACGAGACCATCTACGCGCTCGACCTGCCGCTCTACGTGTCCGCCGACTCCATCCTGTTCGCGGTCCACCGCTCGTACGACGCGATCCTGAAGGCCGTGGAGCTCGCCTCGCTCGCCCCCGAGCTCGCGACGATGCTCGAGGAGATGCGCGCGCGGCTCGCCGCGGGCGCAGGCGGCGACCTCGGCGCCGAGGCGCGCGCCGACGCCGACCTCTTCACGGCCGTGGCGCTCGCGCTCCTGAACGACAAGGCCGTCGCGCCCGTCGCCGGCGCCGACGCGGCGAAGATCGACGAGCTCGTGTCGGGCGCGAAGTCCCACCAGGGCACGGCCGGGGTGCGCCTCTTCGGCTCCGACCGGCTCATGGACTTCTCGCAGTTCGAGCCGCGAGGCCACTACACCGACATGCCCGAGCTCGAGCGCTATTTCCGCAGCATGATGTGGCTCGGCCGCGTGGATTTCCGCTTCCTCGAGACCCAGGAGAACGGCGAGCAGGTCTTCCAGCGGCGGCAGCTCGAGGGCGCGTACGTGCTGCGCGCCCTCGCCGAGGAGAAGACGCTGGATCGCTACACGCGCATCGACGACGCGATCCAGGCCTTCGTCGGCGAGAGCGACTACATGACGCTCCCCCAGCTCGACGTCCTGCTCGCGGACCTCGGCCTCACGAGCGCCGCCGGCCTCGCCGATGTCCCGGACGACGCGATCGCCGCGGTCATCGTGAAGAAGGGCCACGGGACGCAGCGGATCTCGAGCCACATCATGATCAACGGCCTCGACAAGGGCACGCTGCCCCTGTCGTCGAGCTTCGCGCTGCTCGGCCAGCGCTACGTGGTCGACTCGCACGTGTTCTCGAACGTGGTCTACGACCGGGTGAAGGGCGGCACCGTCAAGCGCATGATGCCGAACCCGCTCGACGTGGGCTTCGCCGCGCTCGGCAACGACCAGGCGGGCCTGCTGCTCGCGCCCGAGCTCGGGCAGTTCCCGTACGCGCCCGACCTGCACATGATGCGCGTGCTCGTCGACGCGCATCCGGCCGATTTCTGGAGCAAGAACATCTACAACCGCTGGCTGGGCGCGCTGCGGGAGCTGTCGCCGGCGCGGGCGCTCGCCGATAGCGAGGGCCTGCCCGGGGTGGCGAAGACCGAGGCGTGGGGCCGGCGCCTGCTGAACACGCAGCTCGCCTCCTGGGCCGAGCTCCGGCACGACACCCTGCTTTACGCCAAGCAGTCGTACACGGGCGGCACCACGTGCGAGTTCCCGGACGCCTACGTCGACCCGTACCCGGCGTTCTACGCGCGCATCGCCGAGCTGGCCGAGCACGGCGGCAGGGTCGTCGAGTCGCTCGATCTGTCCCGCAACGCCGGGCTCGCGGAGCGGCTGACCGCGTACTTCGCGGAGCTGCACGGCGTCGCGCAGACGCTCGGCGAGATGGCCACGAACGAGCGCGCCGGGGTGCCCCTCACGCAGGCGCACCTCGACTTCATCAACCAGGCCGTCAGGATCCAGTGGGGCTGCGGATCTCCTTTCGGCGCCGAGGGCTGGTACGCGAAGCTCTTCTTCGACGTGGTCAAGAGCGTCGAGCTGGACCCGACGATCGCCGACGTCCACACCCAGCCGACCGACGAGGGCGGCGCGATGGTCGGCCGCGTGCTGCACGTGGGGACCGGGCTGCCGCGGCTGATGGTCGTCACCGCGGATCCGTGCGGCACGCCGCGCGCGTTCGTGGGGCTCGCCTCCTCGTACTTCGAGCAGATCACCGAGGGGTTCGAGCGCATGACCGACGAGGAGTGGGCCGGCAACATCCGGGAGACGAGGCCGGACGATGTCGCCTGGATGAAGGACCTCGTCGCCCGCTGAGGTCGCGGTCAGGGGGGGCCACGCCGGCGCGATCTAGCCCTGCTGGAAGCTGTGCCGCGCTGTGCCGGCCGGCGCGGCGGTGCGTCAGCGCGATCACGGTCTTCCGTGGATGCCCTCATCGAGGCGTCGGGCGTCGAGGACGTGCCGCTCGGCGCGCTCTTCGGGCTCGACGCCTGAGCTCGGTCAGGAGTGAGCCCCCATACCACGGCTCGCTCGCGACAGCTCGATTTGAAGCAATTCACCCTCGATGCTGCAAACCGTCTTCGGTTTGAAAATCAATTCGCCATGGAAGCTCCGGATAGGGTGATGGTCTAAAGCGACAAACGGGTTGAAGCTGCCTGAAAAGCGCAGAAATTCGAATCGCCAAGGCGCCAAGACGCCAAAAGACGCCAAGTAAAGAGAGAGAAAAAATCTTGGCGTCTTGGCGTCTTGGCGTCTTGGCGTCTTGGCGTCTTGGCGTCTTGGCGTCTTGGCGTCTTGGCGGTTCCCAAGTGCCACGCTTTCGGCCAAAGTACCGCCCTGCCTGCGGACAGCCACTGGCTTGAATCAATTTCACCCCGGCGCCTCACAACCCCGAATCGGGCTGAACGCAGCGCCGCACCTCGGACTCGCGCACACCGCTCCCCGGCGCGCCCGAGCGCGCCTTACGCCGCCGCCGCGGCCGACTGGAACGCCCGCGAGAGCTCCGCCGGCGCCGGGAGCGCCGCGCTCGCGAGCCCGCGCCGCGCCACCGCGAGCCAGCGCATCGGGTCGACGACCGCGCCGCTCGCGATCGCCGCGAGCAGGCGGCGGCGCATCCAGTCCTTGCGGCGGTAGAAGCTCGTGCCGTGCTCGGCCGTGGGGCGCGGGACGTAGCTCGCCAGCGAGACGTGCGTCTTCTCGTGCAGCAGCAGATCGGCGAGCGCGGTGAACGCGACCGCGTCGTCCCGCAGCAGCACCGCGGTGAGCAGCGTCCGCACCCGCGACGAGGCGAGGTTCACGCTGATCCCGCTCCCGTCCGTGTGCGCCATCTCGTCCGGGCCGTAGAGATCCTGGTGCACCCAGATCGGCGACGCCGGCAGGTCCGCCGCCTCGGAGATCGCCGCGTCGAGCCGCTCGATGACCGTCATCGCCGCGGCCACGGCGCGGACGCCGGGCACCTCGGCCGCGATCGCGAGGAGCGCGTCGCGCGAGGTGCGGGGCATCGGGCACGGCGCGGCCCCCGCCGCGCGCGACGACGACGCCGCGGCCGCCTCGACGGACGGCGGCGCGGCCGCGCCCTCGCTCGCGAGGCGCCGCCAGAACGCCTGCGCGAGCGGCTCGTCGAGCGCGAGATAGACGAGCCCCCCCGGCCGCGCGCCGGGCGCCTCCCGCCCGGCGGCGGCCTCGGGCGCCGCGGCGGAGGCGCCGAGCGGGGCGCGGGCGGCGCCCCGGGCGTGCCCCGGCGGCGAGCCCTCGAGCGGGCGGAGCACGCCGGCCCGGTGCGCCTCCAGGAGCTCGCGCAGCGTGAGCGGCGCGCTCCGGGCCTGGAGCTGGCCGAGGAGCGGGGACAGCGCCTGCCCCGGAGGCCGCCCGGCGGCGTCGACCACGATCGACCGGAAGAGCGGCGCGTCGAGCAGCCGGCTCGCGAAGCGGATCACCTGCTCGGGCGCCGCCACCGTGGGCGTGCGCGCGACCGG
Organism: Sorangium sp. So ce134; assembly: GCA_051525975.1. Taxonomy (GTDB): domain Bacteria; phylum Myxococcota_A; class Polyangia; order Polyangiales; family Polyangiaceae; genus Sorangium. Next base: position 11,622,792 of record CP150314.1, on the reverse strand, counting down.
ATCGAGCTCGTCCACCGCCTGGGCGGACGCGATCGTGACGCTCTCGCCGAGCAGCGCCGCGTGCACGAGCCGGTCGAGCACCGACGAGAGCCGGTGATCCACCGCGCGCAGGAGCTCGCGGTCATACAGGGCGTCGCGCAGGATGAAGCGCTCGAACGCGGCGACGAGCGCCGCCTCGACCGCGGCCGACGCGCTCGCCGCGACCGCCGAGCGGCCCTTGTTCAGCGGCACGCCGAGCGGCAGCTCCGCGACAAGGCCGAAGCCGGCCGCCATGATCGCGCGCGCGAGCTCGCGGTGCAGCCCGAGCTCGGGGCCGGGGAAGGGGTCGATCCGCGCCGCCACCGTGAGCCCCTTCTGGGTGATCGTGAGCTGCGGCTCGATGCCGTCGCCCCGGCCCACGAAGAGCTCGAGCGCGCCGCAGAGCTCGCCCGACGGCGGGAGCCCGAGCGGCACCTCGGCCGCGCGGCGCAGGCGCGCCCGCGCCGTGTTGACCGGCGCGCCGTCGACGTAGATCCGCGCGACGGCCGGGTCGACAAGCCCCACCGCCGCGGCGACCTCGGCGGCGAGCGCCGGCCGCGCGATCGGCTGCGCGAGCGAGAGCCGCACCGAGGTGCCCGTCGTCGGCCGGCGCGGCGGCGCGGCGGCGCGCGCGAGGCCGCCGTCGTACGGCGGCGCGGGCGAGGGGCGGGGCAGGGACAGGAGCGTCCACGAGAAGTCCTCGTAGGGCGGCCCCGCGCCGAGCGGCGCGACGAGCAGCCGGTGCCCGCCCGAGGGCGCCGCCGTGACCACCTCGATCCAGGGCGCGATCTCCAGCGCCGAGAAGAAGCCGATCCCGTGCTCGCCGATCGCCTCGGGCTCGCCCGCCTTGCCGCTCCGGAAGGGGACGAGCAGGTCGGCGAGGAGCTCGGTCCGGCTCATGCCGCGGCCCTGGTCGGTGACCGAGATCTCGCGCCCGTCCTCGGTCGAGCGGACGTCGATGCGCGCGCCGGGGGGCGAGGCGTCGAGCGCGTTCTGGAGCAGCTCGCGGAGCGGGCCGATCCGCGACGACGCCTGCGCGTAGATGGTGCGCGAGAGGATGCGCTGCGCGAGATCGGGCACGGTGGCCTCGCTGCGGCAGGCGGCGACGAGCGCGAGGCGCTCCGCGCTGCTCGCCTGCAGGTAGGCCTCGGCGCGCCCGTGGATCCGCACGAGCAAGAGCTCCGAGAAAAGCCCATACGAGATCTGGGTCATGGCTCGCCTCCGGACGTCCTTTCGCCGGGCCGGGGCGCGGCGCAGGCTGCCCCGTCCACGGGTTCGCCGACGATGAGATCGCGCTCGAGATCGGCCTCGCGCACCCCGGAGGCCCGGTCGAAGGCCGCCCGCAGCGCGTACCCGTCGCTCCAGCCCGAGGGCCGCCGCACCGCGGCGCTGTCGTCGCGGATGAGCAGGAGCCGGCGCGTGCCGAGGCACGGCAGCGGGCCCGCCGGGCGCCGCGCCGGCGCGTCCGGGACCGCGGGCGCGCCCGGAGCCCAGCGCGCCGCGGCGCCCGCGTCGCGGTCGGTCCGCGGCCGGCTCCGGCAGAGGGCGACCATGAGCGCGTGCGGGCTCGCCGCGCGCGCGAGCAGCAGCGGCAGCCCCGCGAGGTCGGCGCGGCGCCGCGCGAGGGCCGTGAGCGTCTCCGGCGGGTCGAACTCGAGCTCGTCCTCGAGGAGATCGCGCTCGCCGGGCAGGTGCGGCTGCCACTCGCGCTCCGCCCAGAAGCTCTCGGGCACGAAGAGCCGATCGGCCACGCTCGGCCCGAGGAACCCGAGCAGCGCCTCGCGCCGCTCGGGAGTCACCATGCAGCGCCCCGGGCCGAGCAGGGCGCGCGCGAGCTCGGGGGCCGCCTCGTCCCAGCCCGCGGACTGCAGCATGAGCGCGCTGAGCTGCGCGGCCATCTCGGCGAGCCGGTCGCGCGCGCGCCGGCCCTCGGCGCTCGCCGCGGCGAGCTGGATGAGCCGCCGGTAGAACGCGGTCGCGACCGCGGTGAACTCCGGCCCGACCTTGAGCGCGTCGCGCCCCTCGGTCAGCTCCACGGTGGCCGGGAAATCGATGAGCGCGAGCTCGGCCAGGGCGAGGCACGCCTCGACCTTGACCCCGGCGTGGAAGGTGGCCGCCGAGATGCTCGGGAGCAGCCCTCGCCCGCCGACGTGGAAGCGCGCGACGCGCGCGCCGTCGGGCGCCTCCGCTGCGAGCGCGCCGCTCGCAGCGGCGCGGTCGCGCGCGCCGGCGTCGCCGGCGGCCAGCGGCGCGCCCGCGTCGCCGGCGGCCAGCGGCGCGCGCGCGATCCGCTCCTCGATGAGCTGTCCGCCCGAGATCAGCCGGCCGTCGTTCACGGCCGCGCCGTCGAGCAGCACGAGGGCGCGGCTCGCGGGGAAGAAGTGGAGCGCGTCGCGCAGGTACGCGCGGACCGCGCCCGCCTCGAGCAGCGACGAGGTGACGCGCACGCGCGTGCCGAGCAGCGGCGCGATCCGGCGCACCGAGCACATCAGCGCGGCGGTGAGCTCGGGCGACGCGCGGCGGGCGCGCCCCGGCTGCTCGGCGTGCTCGGTCGCGACGCCCGCGTCGCCAAGGCTGGGCCAGGCCACGACGCGGATCGCCCACCCCTCGATGCCGTCGCCGGTGGTGAGGTGCAGGCTGAAGCTCTCCGGGTCCGTGAGCCCGAGGCCGAGCACCGAGAAGAACCCCACCCCGAACCGGCCGAGATCGATCCCGGGCCGCTTGTCTGTCGCGAACGGGATGAGCAGCCGTGAGAGGATTGCCCGGAGGCCCATGCCGGCGCCGGTGTCGCTGACGTCGACGCGCCCGTCGATGACGGCGACGTCGACGAGCGGCTGCGGCGCGCGGGCCGCGTCGGCGGCGTTGAGCACGAGCTCGATGAGCGGCCGGAGCGGGTGCCCGAACTGGCGGGAGATCTCCTCGTCGAGGATCTTGATCAGGTAGGCGCGGTCGATGGGGGGCTCGGCGAGGTCGCGCTGCCCCGCGCAGAGCGCCTCGAGGGCCGGGCGGTGCAGGCCGACGGCGACGAGCTCGTGCAGCGCTCCCAGAAAGTACAGGCCGGCGTCTCCTTTCGGAGGCGCGGCGCGTCGGCTGCCGCCCCCGTCACCCCCCGCTCCGTAGTGCGCGTGCACGCTCGACTGCTCCCCCTCACGCCCGCCCTCGACATCCCCCTGCGCGAAGTGCGCGCACCCACCGTGCGAATGCGCGCCGAGTGAGCGCCGAGCGGCGAACGATCGGCGGAGCTTTCACCGCCCGTGCCGAGCCGAGCCGTCGGGCGGCGGCCGTCCGTCCTTCAGCGCGCGGCCGCCGGGGGCGGCCCCCCGGCGCGCCGCGCTACCCCGCGGCCCGGCGCTGCGGCGGCGAGCTCGGGGCGCCGCGCTCTTCGCCGTCGTCCGCCTCGTCCGCGCCCTGGCCGTCGCGGCGCTGCGCCGCGGCGCCGCGGGAGAGCGCGGCGCCCTGGGGCAGCGTGGCGCTCTGGGGGAGCGGCGTCTCGCTCTGGGGCAGCGGCGTCGTGCTCTGGGCCAGGTCGGAGAGCTGGGGCAAGTCGGAGAGCTCCAGCGCGCTCCACTTGCCGGGGGGCGGGATCGACAGCACCCCGGCGCGCTCGCGCTCCAGGCGCGCGTTCAGCTCGCCGCCGATGAGCAGCGCCAGCGCCAGGAGCCACAGCCAGAACAGGAAGATCGCGACGGTCGCGAGGCTCCCGTAGAACGTGGCGTAACGGCCGAGCGTGGCGACGTAGATCGAGAAGAGGGTCGACACGACCGACCAGAGCACCACGGTGAGCACCGCGCCCGGGAAGATCCGGCGCCGCTCGATGTTGGGGCGCTGGATCGAGATCCTGAAGAACGCGGCCACCATGCAGGTGACGAGCCCCGCGGGGAGGGCGAAGGCGACGATGCGGGCGCCGAGCGAGCCGGAGAGCGAGCCGATGAGCACGCCGACGCCGGCGACGATGGGCACCACGGCCAGGCTGGCCATGACGCACGCCGCCGCGATCGCCCTGCGGACGTACCAGGGGCGCTCGCGCGTGTTGTAGATCGTGTCGAACACGCCCATGGCGGTCGAGAGCCCGGAGGACGTGATCCAGAGGAAGCCGGTGATGCTGATCGGGGCGACCGCCGACGACTGCGAGAGCCGGATGAGCTCCTCGGAGACGAGGTTCGCGACCTCCGGGGGCGCGGCCTTGAGGAGCGGCAGCGCCACGAGGTCCGACCACTCCTTGGTCCGGCTGAGCACGTAGCCGGCGAAGGCGGCGAGCGGGATCAGGCTGAGGAACGCGTCGAAGGCCATCGCGCTGGCGGCGCGCGGCCCGTTGTGGCGGTCCAGGCTGACGATGACGCTCCACACCGCCCTCGCGGCGCGGTGGCGCTCGATGTGTCGCCGGATCGCAGAAGGCACGGGCGCAGCGTCGCTCGCTCTGGTGCGGGGCGCAATACCATCCGCCGCGCGCTCCCGGCTCCAGCGATCTCGGGACAGCGGCAACTTCCGACCAGCGCGCCACGGGGAGCGCTCGCGGATGCACCGACATCCGGTGCCGCGGCGTCGTCACACACCCGACACGCGCGGGCCGCTGCGTCGCTCGAGGCCGCGGGTCCCGCGCGTCGGCCCTCCCGCCGGGGAGCGCCGACGCGCGACCCTAAGACACCGATCTCGTTGATCGAGCGAGAAATGAACCGCCAAGGCGCCAGGGACGCCAAGATATTGTCTTCGTCTTGGCGTCTTGGCGTCTTGGCGTTCGAAATCCTGCTCGTTTCAGGCGGGTTCAGCCTGTTTGTTGCTCTAGGCCTCGGCGTTCCGGTCGGCGGCGAGGAGGCTCTGCACCGCGTAGGGGACCGACTCGACGCCCGCGAGCTCGGCCAGGGCGTAGGCGATGTGCTCGCGGCTCGCGTGCGGCGGGATGCCGACGATCGCCCACGAGCCCCCCTCGCCGCGCTGCAGGTTGTTCCCGCGCTCGACGCGGAGCGCGGCGATGGCCGGGTAGACGGCCACGGTCATCCGCTTCGGCCGGAGGCGGTCCAGCGCGCGCATGGCGAAGGCGATCCGGTCGAACTCGCTGGGATCGCGGTACTCGACGTGCCGCTGCCGATCGATCTCCACGTGGTGGGCATCCCGCTCGCGCACACGGTGAGCATAGCCCAAGCCGGCCGCCGCGCCGCTCCGGGCGCGCGACGACCGCGGCCGCCCTCGCCGGCCTCGGCCGGCGGGCGCCGGAGCCGGGCGGTCCGAGGCGCGTGCAACCGGGCAGCGCATCGGTTCTCCTGACGAAGCCGCCGGACACGGGAGCCTCATGAGCGCCGTCGCCCCCTCGATCGCCCGCCTGCTCGATCGCCCGGATCCCGAGCGCCGCCTCGGCCCCTTCCGGCTGATCGAGCCGCTCGGCCGCGGCGGCTTCGCGCCCGTCTGGCTGGCCAGGGAGAGCTACGGCGGGACCGAGCTCCGCACCGCCGCGGTCAAGCTCTTCGCCCTCGACGGGAGCGGCCCGGACCTCGGCGGCCGCGACCCGAGCCCCGCCGCGGCCCTCCGGCGCCGCAGCGTCATCGAGGAGGCGCGGCTGCTCTGCCAGGTCGAGCACCCCAGCGTCGTGCGCTTCTACGCGCTGCACGTCGACGAGGAGCGCGGCGTGATCGGGCTCGCGATGGAGCACGTCGCCGGCGTCTCGCTGGACCGCACGCTCGACGCGCGAGGGGCCCTGCCCGTGGCCGAGACGCTCGACCTCGGGATCGCGATCGCCTCGGCCCTCGCCGCCGTCCACCGCGCCGGGCTCGTCCACCGCGACGTCAAGCCGGCCAACATCGTCGACGCCGCGGGCGTCTACAAGCTGATCGACTTCGGGATCGCCGCCGCGGACGCGCCGAGCCCCCGCGCGCCCGCCGCCCTCGGGGGCCCGGAGCGCGCCCGCCTGGCCGATCTGCCCCACGCGCTCGTGCGCGCGAGCGGCGAGACCCTCGCCGAGATCGTCTCCGCCGGCGCCGGCGCGACCTCCGCGCCGACCGACGCCCTCGGGCCGATCTGCGGGACGCTCGGGTACATCGATCCGGTCATCCTCGCCACGCGCGCGCCCGCGGCGCCCGTGAGCGATCTCTACGCCCTCGGGGCCACGCTGTTCGAGTGCCTCACCGGCCGCGTGCCCGCCGCGCTCCCCGCCGCGGGGGGCCTGGCGCTCTCGGGCGAGATCCTCGACGGGCGGGCGCGGCCCCCGCCGCTGCTCGAGGTCGCGCCCGGCGCGCCGCGCTCCCTCGCCCGCCTCGTCGACGCGCTCCTCTCGCCGGATCGCCGCGATCGGCCGGCCTGGGCCGAGCCGGTGGCGATCGCGCTCGAGCAGATCCGCGGCGAGCTCGCCGGCGGCGAGCGGGCGCTGCCCCCGGAGAGCGTCGGGCCGTTCCGCGGGCTCGGGCGGTTCGACGAGGCCGACCGCGACGTGTACTTCGGCCGCCGGAGCGAGGTCGCCGCCGCCGTCGAGATGCTCCGCAGCCGGGGCGTCGCGGCGCTCGTGGGCCCCTCGGGCAGCGGCAAGAGCAGCCTCGCGCGCGCCGGCGTGCTGCCCGCCGTCGGCGAGGGGGCGCTCGGCGCCTGGCCGCCGCGCTGGGACCGCGCCGTCGCCGAGCCGGGGGCGGACCCCCGCGCCGCGGTGACCGCCGCCCTCTCGCCCTTCGTCCCCCGCGCGCCCGAGCTCCTGCCCGAGGAGATCGTCGCGGCGCTCACCGCGCGGGTCCAGGCCGAGGAGCGCGGCCTCGTCCTGCTCCTCGATCAGCTCGAGGAGCTCGCGACCGTCGCCTCGCCCGGCGGCCGGGAGTTCACGGTCGCGCTCCTCTCCCGCCTCGCCGAGCACGCGATCCCGGGCGTGCGCGTGCTGGTCACCGCGCGGCGCGACTGGCTCGATCCGCTCCTCGCGCTCGGGCCGCTCGGCAAGGTGCTCGTCCGGGGCTCCGTCCTGATCGAGCCGATCTCCGAGCTCGCCTGGGTCGCCGTCCTCGATCAGGCGCTCGCCGCCTACGGCTATACGCTCGAGGACGACGCGCTGCGAGAGGAGCTCACCGCGGAGCTGAAGGAGGCCGCGAGCGCCATGCCGCTGGTCCAGTTCGCGCTGACCGAGCTCTGGGACAAGCGCGACACGCGGAACAAGAAGGTGACCCGCGCCGGCCTCCGGGCCATCGGCGGGCTCGCCGGCGCGCTGGAGCGGCACGCCGACGCGACCCTCCGCGCGCTCGCCGCCGAGCGGCCCGGCGCGGCGGAGGCGGCGCGGGCGGTCCTCCTCTCCCTGACCACGCCCCAGGGGACGCGGGCGACGCGGGCGCGCGCCGAGCTCGCGCGCGCCGCGGGGCCCGCCGGCGAGGAGGCGCTCGAGGCGTTCGAGCGCGCCCGCCTCATCGTCGCCGCGGACGGAGGCGTGACGCTCGCGCACGAGTCGCTGCTCGTCCGGTGGGAGCGGCTGCGCGCCTGGGTCGCCGAGGCCCGGGAAGATCGGCTGCTCGCCGAGGAGCTGGAGCGGGACGCGGCGCGGTGGGGCGCGTCGCCCCGCGAGGCGACGCTCTGGCGCGGCCGCCGCCTCGCGTTCGGCGAGGCCTTGCGGCGCCGCGCCGACCTCCGCGTATCGCCGCGCGCGGCCGCGTTCCTCGACGCCGGCAGGCGCGCCGAGCGCCGCGCCGCGCTGCTCGGGGCCGGCGCGGTCGCCGCGATCGCGCTCGCGAGCGCCGGCTTCGGCGCGGCGTACCTGCGCGAGGTGCGGGCGCGCGAGGCGGAGGTCCTCGCGGCGCTGCGCAAGGAGCAGGCGAGCCGGGAGCTCGCCGAGGAGCAGACCCGGAACGTGCAGAGGGCGCAGGACAGGATCGACCAGCTCCTCCGGGAGCTGGCCGACTCGCCCACGAAGGAGGCCGTGCTCGCGCTGCAGGAGCAGATCCGGCGCGCGGGCGCTCCCCTGGCCGCGCCGGCGCCGCGGGGCCCGGCCGCGCCGCCCCCGCCGGCGGCCCCGGCGCCGCGCGAGGAGCCGTCCGGCCCTGCGCCGGCGGCCGGCGCGCGGCCCGGGCTCAGGGTGGAGACGGACTGGAGGGAGAGCGGGCCGCCCCCGGCTCAGCCGAGCGCGGCGCCGCGCCCGGCGCTGGACGTGGAGACGACGTGGTAGGGCGGCGCGCCTCGCGCCGGCGCGCCGCGAGCAGCGCCGCGAGGCCCGCGGCCAGCCACGGCGCGGAGGCGCCGCAGGGGGGCGGGCCCGCGGGCAGGCGGCAGCCGCTCAGGTCCTGGTCGTCCGGCCGCGGCACGCACCGCCCCGAGAGATCGCACACCGAGCCCGCGGCGCAGTGGTCGACCGAGGCGCAGGCGCAGGCGCCGTCCACGCAGGCGCCGCTCTGGCACTCGAACGCGCGCGCGCACGAGGCGCCGCCGAGCCGGGGGCGGAACAGCTCCGCGCTCGCGTGCATCTCCGACGCCGCGGTGTCGATGAAGTTCCAGTACGCCGGGGTCGGGAAGCCCCCGGCGACCAGCACCTCGCCGTTGCCCAGCAGCGTCGCGGTGCCGAGGTAGCGCGGGACGCGCAGCCAGCCGGCAGGGGACCAGCGATCGGTCTCTGGATCGAACGCCTCGGCCAGGGTGTCGATGTCCGGGTACGTGCCGCCGGCGACGAGCACCTCGCCGTTCGCGAGCAGGGCGCTCGCGGCGATCGCGCGGTGGACCTCCAGCGGGCCCGCCGGCGTGATCGCGGGGCCGCCTCGCGAGCCGTAGATGTCCGCGCTGACCGAGTAGTTCGGCCCGCCGCCGGCCAGGAGCACGCGCCCGTCGCGGAGCGGCGCGGCGGTGAGAAAGACGCGGCGCTCGCCGAGCACGGGCCCGGGCGAGAAGGCGCCCGTCGCCGGGTCGTAGATCTCCGTCGTCTGCAGCGGGAGGGCCGCGCCGGCGTCGACGTGGAAGCCGCCCGCGACCAGCACGCGGCCGTCCTCGAGCCGCGTCGCGGTGTGCATCCCGCGCGACGCGATCATGGCTCCGGCCGGCGTCCAGGTGTCGGTCGTCCCGTCGTAGATCTCCGCGGCGGCGGTCATCGCGACCGACGCGCAGTCGATGCCGCCCGTCACCAGCACGCGGCCGTCCTCCAGCGACGTCGCCGTATGCCATGCGCGCGCCGTCTCCATGGGCGCCGCGTCTCGCCACGCATCGCGCTCGGGATCGTACAGCTCCGCCGCGGCCAGAGGGCCGCCCCAATCGCACTGGTTGCCCCCGGCGACAAGGACCTCGCCGCTCGGGAGCAGCGTCGCGGTGTGCTTCCCGCGGGCCTCGCGCATCGGCGCTGCGGGCACGAAGGCGCCGCGCTCCGGATCGTAGAGCTCCGCGCCGGCGATCGGCGGGGCCATCCACCCGCCGCCGCCGACGATGAGGACGCGGCCGTCCGGGAGGAGCGTGGCCGTGTGACCGGCGCGGGGGGTGCCCATCGCCCCGGCGACGTGCCAGAGCTCTTCCTCGGGCGCTGCCGCCTGACCGGCGGCGCCCGAGCCCTGCGATGACGACGCTTCATCGGGCTCGGCGCCGCACCCTGCGAGCGCTCCGCCGAGGAGCGCCAGCGCGGCCGCGCGCCGCGCGCGCGGCGCGACGCGGCCGATCTCCGTCGCGCCGTCCCGGCGTCGATCGCGCTCAGAACGCATACGAGGCCCCCACGCCCGGCGCGAAGCCGAGCAGCACCCGGCCGGCGAGATCGTCTCCGGCGAACGTCGCGGCGCCGTCCTCGGCCGCGTCGATGAGGCGCGTCGCCGGCCACCTCGGACGGGACAGCGCCACGAGGAGGAGCCCCTCGATCCCGGCCGTCAGCTCGACGTGCTCGCCCGCCCGCACGCCGACCCTGACCTCCGGCGCGAGGTACGCGAACGTCGCCGAGGGCGCGTCGCCGACCGGCCCGACGCCGTAGCTCGACCCCGCGCGCGGCGAGAACGTGCCCGTCCGTCGGTCGCCGATCGATCCGGCCACGGCGCCCGCCCCGAGGCGCAGGTGGAGCGAGGGCCGCTCGCCGAGCGTGACGCCGGCCCAGGCGCCCGCGAGCGCGCCGCGGAGCTTGAGCGTGTCGTCCGCGGTGCCGGGCCTCGGCGCGAGGCCGACGGGCTGGATCGTGGCGGCGCGCCCGCTCACGGTCTGATGGGCCGCCAGGTAGCCGAGCGCGAGGCCGACGCCGAGCGAGGGGGCGAGCCGCAGGCCGCCGCGGACGGCGGCGTAGCCTCCGAGCCCCGGGGACCGGGAGCAGCCCTCGCCGCAGCCGCCCGCGACGGCGCCGCCGAAGGTCGGGGCGACGAGCGCCGCGCCCGCGAGCTCGATCGTGAAGCGCGGGGGCGCGCTCCGTTCCGGCGCGCGGGCGTCGCGCTCCTGCGCGGGCGGCCCGCCGCGCCGCGCGAGCCCCGGCTCGCTCTCGCGGCGCGCGCCCGCGACCGCGCGCAGGCGCAGGTCGAGGCGCGCCGTCCCGCGCGCCTCGACCTCGACGGTCGCCTCGAAGGGCTCGAACCCCTCCTGGACGACGCGGATCCGGTGGCTGCCCGCGTTGAGGCGCAGCGGGGCGCGGAGCGGCAGCTCGCCGCGGCGGCGCCCGTCGACGAGGAGCGCCGCGCCGGGCTCGGCGCCCTCGATGGCGACCGCTCCGACCAGGTCGCGCAGGCGCTCGGCCTCGCTCTCCGCCGCGAGCCGCGTCTCGGGCGAGAGCGCCGGGAACTCGGCGAGCAGCGACTCGACCATCTCGAGCGCCTCGTCGAAGCGCCCGAGCTCGCGCAGGCAGATCGCGGCGTTGTTGGTCGCCTTGGGCGTCGGATAGATCTGCCTCGAGAGGAGGAACTCGCCGAGCGCGGCGGCCCAGTCGTTCGCGCGGAGCAGCGCCACGCCCTGCTCGAAATGGGCGCGCGCCCTCGCCGCATCCGCGCCGCCCGCCGTGGCGCCCGGCGCCTCCGCGGGCGTGGCTTGAGGCGCCTCGGCGGGCGGCGCGGCGAGCGCGGCCTCTCCCGTGGCCGCGACCACGACGGCAACGGCGGCGAGGGCCTGCGCTGGGACGCCCTTCCCGGGGATCACGCGGGCGAAAGTAACAGAGCCGGGCGCGTGGCTGCACCGGGCATACGCGATGCCGCGCTCGCTCCGCGGGCGCGCTGGCGCCCGCCCATGGCCGGAGGATCGGCCGCGTCAGGGCGCCGCGCACTCGAACGACGCAGCGTCGTCCGGATCTCCCGTCCCGCGATATCTCGCGAAGGTCGGATACCTGCAGAGCGGTCGAGTTCGCCCCGCCACGCCCGCCAGGTCCGTGACGACCTCGTCGTCACCGGGGTCCTTGCCGGTCTCGACCCACCGCTCGAGCGCGCCGAGGCCATCCCACGACACCTGGAAGACGGTGCTGACGGCGTGCTGGAACCCAGGAACCTCGTAGTAGCGCAGCATCGCGTCGGTGGCCGTCGCGCCGATCGACGCCTGCAATCCTTCGACGTAGCGCGCCGTCGTCCGCGGGCTCGTCAGCATATCGCCCGTGCCGTGGAGCAACAGGAGCTTTCCTCCCCGCGCTGCGAAGCCGCCCATGTCGGCATCGCCCACGTCGAGCGCGGACAGCTCCTGTATGCGCGCGGCATAGGGGCCGAGCGTCCGCACGTCGAAGGTCCGATAGTCGAACGACTGATCCTTGACGATGACGTGGCGCATGACGCTGTCGACGAGGGCCGCCGCGAACGAACTGGTGAGCGGATCGACGGGAAAGCTCGGTGCGCGCGAGCCAAAGTCGACGGCCTGCACGTGAGGCTCCAGCGGCGAGTCGGTCCCGGCGCCCTGCGCGGCCGAGTACACGTTGTAACCGGCAAACTCGGTTTCGCCGCTCGCGAGCGGCGACGCCAGTTGTACGGGCGCGTCGATGGCCTCGAAGGCGCGGATCTGCGCGTCGGACAGGCACGCGTCGCCGGTGTCCGCCCCTCTCGCGCACCGCAGCGCCGCCACGTCGAACTGCTTATTGCAGCTCACGACGTCGCCGACCACGCCGTCGGCCAGACCATCGAGAGCATCGCATTCAGCCAGCACCGCGTCCCACACGAGCTCGCGTTTCGCCGCGCTCGGGAACGCCCCTGGAGCCGACAACGCCTTTAGCATCGCGGTGAGACCAAGCGTCATGTTCACCACGTTGCGCGCCGGGTAGAGCACGAGCGCTCCATCCCAGTCGGCCGGAAAGCGCGCCGTCGCGAACAGCGCCTCGCGTCCGCCCGTCGAGCTCCCTACCGCGTAGAAGCGCGCCGCGTCGACCCCGTAATACGTCCGGATGATCTGGCCCGCCACGTCGCGCGCCTTCTTGGGGGCATCGGAGAGCCAGTTGCGGTATGCCTCCTCGTTGGCGAGCGCAGAGGCATCCGCGCCGGGCGAGGCGGCTGTCGACTGGTGTCCGCCATCGCTCGCGAACACGGCGTACCCGCGCGCGAGCGGCGCCGGTGCGGGCGCGTTGAGCGAGTTGCCCGTGACGTCGGGAATGACGCCGTCGAAGCCGGCGCCGCCGAGCCACACCGCCTTCTCGTTCCACTGGGTCGGCAGGGCTACCGCCAAGAGGATGGACGGCGCCTTCGAATCGACGGGGAGCACCTCTGCGGAGACCAAGCAATGCTCCGGCTCCGCGACCTGCCCGTCGGTGCGCGCTGGAACCTCCACCGCGGATACGATCTTTGCGCCGCTCGTGGGCAAGCCAATCTGAGCCGCCGTCAAGCGCATCTTCGTGAGGCCGGCGCAACTTCTGGGCTGGTCGTCTTCGCTGGGCTGGTCGCTCCCGCATCCGAAGAGCGTGCCTGTCGTCATCCATGCGGCGCACAGTACATGAATCCCGCGTCCGAACTTCATGTTGTCACTATTGTTGTGGATCCAGTGACCGTCAATGCGCATCCATGGTCATCTGTTTTTCATTCATGAAAAACGAAAAGGCCGAGCCGCGCGTGTTGCGCGTGTGTTGCTCGGCATGATCGCGCGGCTGCCCCGGCGCGCTCGCGGCGCGGCTCGAGGCGACTCGGCCGTGACGCTTCAGCCGAGGTGGCGGCGAAGCTCGGCCTCGAGCTCGCGCACCACCACGCGCACCCGCGGCGTCTTCTTGGCGTCGCGGTGAAAGACCAGGTAGACCTCGGCCGAAGGAGGCCGCTCGTCGGCCTCGAGGCGCACCAGCCCGTCGAGCCCCGACGCTTGAGCCTCGCCGAGCAGCCCGATGCCGAGGCCGGCGAGCACCGCCTCTTCGATGGCCGTGATCGAGCTCGAACGAAAGACGAAGCGCGTCGCGCCGTACGCCCGCAGCCACTGCTCCTGCGGCAGGCGCTCCAGGCCGCGGTCGAAGCCCACCCAGTCGTGACGGCTCGCCGCGTCGCGGTCGAGCCGAGCCCCAGGCAGGCGCCGCTCGACGTAGCCGCGCGAGGCGAACAGGGCGACGTGGGCGCGCCCCATCGGCCTCTCGACCAGCGCGGCCGACCCGGTGCGGGCAATGCGAATGCCCACGTCGGCCTCGCGGCGCGCGAGGTCGACCATGCGCGACTCCGACGAAAGCTCGAGCAGCAGGGCTGGGTGCTTCACGCGGAGGCGGGCCAGGACGCGCGTCGTCTGCCGCACGAAGCCCTCGCTCACCGACACCCGCACGACGCCGGCCACCGCCGCGTCACGGCCGTCGCGCCGCAGCGCCTCGAGGCCCAGCTCGAGGTTCTCTCCCAGCCCCACCAGCCCGAGCGCCTCGGCGTCGACCCGCACGCCCGTGTTGCCGCGATGCACGAGCGGCCGCCCCAACGCTCGCTCGAGCGCCTCGATGCGCCGGGCGACCGTCGACGTGGCCACCCCGAGCGCCTTGCCCGCGGCGAGGAAGCTCTTCTCACGATGAACGGTGAGGAGAATGCGCAGGTCGTCCCACGAGGGTCCGTCCGTCGGCATGGCGAATCAGCTACGCTTCCTCGGCCGCGGGAGAGAGAAGGCCTCGAGCCGGTTGATGAGCGTGCGCCGCGAGATCCCGAGCTGCGCGGCGGCGTGGGTCTGGTTGCCCCCGCAGGCCTCGAGGGCGGCGACGATCCGCGCGCGCTCGCGCGCCTCCGCGTCGAGCCGCTGCCGCTCGCGCGCCGCGGCGCCGGCGGCGCCGGCGCCGGCGCGGGCCCCCTGGTCGGTCTCCGCCGGGCCGGGCGCGGGCCTCGGCTCTCCTCGGGTTCTCAGCTTGTCGGGCAGGTGCTCGAGGAGCAGCGTCTCCCCCGCGCACAGCACCACGGCGCGCTCGATGACGTGGCGCAGCTCCCGCACGTTGCCCGGCCACGGGTAGCGCTCGAGCGCGGAGCGCACCGCGGCGGAGAGGGCGGGCGGCCGGGGGCGGTCCATCAGCCGGCAGGCGCTGTCCGCGAAGGCCTCGGCGAGCGGGCCGATCTCCGCGACGCGCTCGCGGAGCGGCGGGATCGTCAGCGCCACGCCGTTCAGGCGGAAGAACAGATCCTGCCGGAAGGCGCCGCGCTCCATCTCCGCCTCGAGATCCCGGTTGGTGGCCGAGACGAAGCGCACGTCGATGCTGCGCGGCGCGCGCCCGCCCACGCGCAGCACCTGCCGCGCCTCGATCACCCGCAGGAGCTTGATCTGCGTCGACTGGGGCAGCTCGCCCACCTCGTCGAGGAACACCGTGCCGCCGGCGGCCGCCTCGAACAGCCCCGGGCGGGCCTCGGTCGCCCCGGTGAACGCGCCCTTCTCGTGGCCGAAGAGCTCGCTCTCGAGCAGCGACTCCGACAGCGCCGCGCAGTTGAGCGCCAGGAACGGCCTGGACGCCCGCGGCGAGCTGTCGTGGATCGCCCGGGCGAGGACCTCCTTGCCGACGCCGGTCTCGCCGAGCAAGAGGACGCTGATCTGGCTCCTGCTGACCAGGGCGGCCTGCTCGTGGAGCGCGCGCATGACGGGGGCGCCCACGACGATGCCCGAGCCCGCGCGGCGCCCCGGGGGGAGCGGCTGGCCGGCGGCCGCCGCGCGCGGATCGCGGCGGATGGAGAGCATCGCGGTGCCGAGGGTGATGCTGTCGCCCACCGCGACCTCGACCGTCTGCCGCGAGATCGGCTGGAGCGGATGCGTGTCCTCTCCGGTCGCGACCGGCGCCCGCGCGCTGCGGATGTAGGTGCCGTTGGCGCCGCCCAGGTCCTCGAGCCGGAGCGGCGGATCGAGGTGCAGCACGGCGTGGCGGCGCGACACGGACGGGTGGTTGATCCAGACGTCGTTCTCGCTGGAGCGGCCGATGGAGACGCGGCCTTCGCGCGGCAGGGCGTGGACGACGAGCTCGTCCCCCGCGAAGACGGCGAGCGTGAGCGGGGCGACGGCCTCCCCGGCCGGGGGCGCTGGAGGGGCGCTCGAGCGGGGGTGTCGGGGGTCGAGGCTCACCCGGGCGAGGATACCCTCGAACGAGGGGCCGGGCGCGACCGCCGCGAGGCGCCCCCCGGACGTCCGGGGGCGGGGCGCCCGGGGATGGGCGCCCCCGCGGAGCGCCCGCTCAGCAACCGGCCAGGTCGGCGACGGCCTGGATCGACATGCTCCAGCGCACCCCCATCTCGTAATAGCCCTGGTCGGTCGGGTGGATCCCGTCGGGCCAGAGGTGGTTCGTGGGAAAGTAAGCGTGCATGTCGGCGATGAAGAACTTCGGGTTGCTCGGCGGATAGAAGGCGTTGAGGTTGGTCACGATCCCGGGGATGGCGCTGTTGTACTGCACGACGACCTGGTTTCTGACGACGTGCTCCGGCTGAGGCCCGAAGGGGATGATCTTCGCGACGATGATCGTCGCGGCCGGGTACTTGGTGGACAGGGCGACGAGCAGCTGCTGCAGGCGGAAAGCGGCGGTGCTGGCGGTCGCGCCCTGGTGGATGTCGTTGGTGCCCGCGTGCACGAGGACGATGTTCGGCGGCAGGCCCCCCGGATAGACGGGGTAGGCGGGCAGGGCCGCGGCCACCGCGGCGAGCTGGTCGTTCCTCCAGCCCGGGACCCCGGAGTGGTAGTGCTGGTTGGCCAGGACCAGCCCGGGGAAGGTCGTATCGATCTGCGCCCCGACCATCTGGATCGACAGCGGGCTCCCCCCCACGAGCGGCGGCCACGTGACGAGGGCGTAGCGATAGCCGCCCACGGCAGAGCCGACTCCCTGGGTGATCGAGTCGCCGAACGGCTCGATACGGCACGTCGCACGAGCGGACGCCGACGAGAGCGCGAAGGCTGCGAGGCAAGCGAGGGCGATGAGGAGCGAGCGAACGGATGAACGAAGCATCGAGGGACCTCCGTGAGCCTGGGAGCGTGAAAGAAGGGGTGATGACGGGCTCGACAAGCTTCATGGCAGCTCGCGTGCCACGCCCGGCGGCGCCCGCGAGCGGCCTTGTCGCCGCGTGATGGCGCAGAGGAGCGGTCGCGCGATGCGCGATTGGTGCAAGCGCCTCTGTCCCGTTGCACAACGCCGTTGCACAACGGCTTGCACAACCGCTGGCGATCGGCGCGGTGCGCCGGGCTGCTCCGCCGCCGGCGGACGCGCGGCCGACGCCCGGCCGACGCGCGGCGCGCGGCGCCGGCTCGGCCGTCGGGCGGCGGGGGTGGAGGGCGCACACATGGCCGAGCCCGTCGGGGGCGCCCGCCTCCTCCGGAAGCCGGGGCCCCGCGGGTGCCGCCACGCGCCGGCCATGCTACGCGCCGGGGCGCCATGGACAGCCTCCCCCTGCTCGCCGACCACCCGTACGCCTCCTTTCTCGATCAGGTCGAGAAGCCCGCGCGCTACGCGGGCGGCGAGGTCGGCTCGGTCGTGAAGGACTGGGCGTCGGTCGAGGCGCGCGTCTGCCTCGCCTTCCCGGACGTCTACGACATCGGGATGAGCCACCTCGGCTTCAAGATCCTCTACAAGCTCCTGAACGACGACCCGCGCACGCTGGCCGAGCGCAGCTATGCGCCGTGGGTCGACATGGAGGCGCAGCTCGTGAAGCGCGGGCTGCCGCTCGTCTCGCTCGAGTCCGCGCGCCCGCTCCGGGACTTCGACGTCGTGGGCTTCTCCCTCCAGTTCGAGCTCACCTACTCCAACATCCTCACGATGCTGCACCTCGGCGGCATCCCCCTGCGCGCGGAGGACCGCGGCGAGGACGACCCGATCGTCATCGCGGGCGGCCCGACGGCCACCCACCCGGAGCCGATCGCCCCCTTCCTCGACGCCCTCGTCATCGGCGACGGCGAGGAGAAGGCGACCGAGGTCGCCCTGACGTGGACCCGGCTCAAGCGCGAGGGCGTGCCGCGGCGCGAGCGGCTCGCCGCGATCGCGCGCCTCGGCGCGGTCTACGTGCCCTCGCTCTACGCGACCCGGCTCGACCCCGACACCGGCTTCGAGGTCGTCGATCGCCCGCTCGTCGCCGGCATCCCGTTCCCGATCGAGCGCGCCCTGGTCGACCTGAACGCGTACCCGTTCCCCGACGAGAGCCCCACCGGCGGCCCCGAGGCCATCTTCGACCGCATGTCGATCGAGATCGCCCGCGGCTGCACCGAGGGGTGCCGCTTCTGTCAGGCCGGCATGATCTACCGCCCCGTCCGCGAGCGCGATCCCGAGCAGATCGTCGACACCGTGATGCGCGCGGTGCAGAAGTCCGGCCAGGACGAGGTCTCGCTCACGGCGCTGTCGACGGCCGACGTCTCGTGCATCTCGCCGCTCGTCAAGAAGGTCACCGAGCGCCTCACCCGAGAGCGCATCTCGCTCGGCGTCTCGTCGCTGCGCGCCTACGGGCTCGAGCCCGATCTCCTCGACGAGCTCAAGCGCGTGCGCGCCACGGGCCTCACCTTCGCGCCCGAGGCGGGGACCCAGCGGATGCGCGACGTCGTGAACAAGAACGTCACGGAGGAGCAGCTCCTCGAGACGGCCGAGCGCGTGTTCAGCCGCGGCTGGGGCAAGATGAAGCTCTACTTCATGATCGGCCTCCCGACCGAGACCGACGAGGACGTGCGCGGCATCGTCGAGACGGGCGCCCGCGCGGCCGGCGCCGGGCGGAGGGCGGCCGGCAGGGGCAAGCCGGTCGACGTGACGGTCAGCGTCTCGACCCACGTGCCGAAGCCGCACACCCCCTTCCAGTGGGCGGCGATGGACACGCTCGCCGAGGTCGGGCGCAAGCAGCAGCTGCTCAGGGACACGGTGCGGCCCTACCGCGCCGTCACGCTGAAGACCCACGAGGCCCACGCCAGCGTCCTCGAGGGCATCTTCGCCCGCGGCGACCGCCTCCTCGCCGACGTCCTCGAGCGGGCGTGGCGGAACGGCGCCCGCTTCGACTCGTGGGACGACCAGCTCAAGCTGGCCGTGTGGGAGGAGGCGTTCACGCACCTCGGCGTCGACCGGGCGAGGTACCTCGGCACCCTCCCGGTGACGGCGCGGCTGCCGTGGGATCACATCGACGTCGGCCTCGAGGAGGGCTTCCTCGCGAAGGAGTACCGGAAGGCGCTCCAGAGCCGCCTCAGCCCGCCGTGCGGCAAGGTCGCCGGCATGTTCGTGCACCACACGAACCTCGAGGACGCCAGCGCCGATACGCGGCGGCTCGTCTGCTACGACTGCGGCGTCGCCTGCGACATGACGCAGATGCGCGAGGAGCGGCTGACCTTCCTCGACCGGCTGGGCGCCCACAGGCGCTCGCTGCCGGTGCTCACCGACGCAGCCGCCTCGCTGCCCGCGGCCGCACCGTCGCCCGCGGCGGCCGCACCGTCGCCCGCGGCCGCCGGAGGCCCGTCCGCCGAGCGGGCGCCGGCCGGCGATGCGGAGCCCCCGCGCGCCAGCGATGCGGAGCCCCCGCGCGCCAGCGATGCGGAGCCCCCGCGCGCAAGCGCCGAGGAGCCGGCCCGCGCCGAGGCCTCGGCGCCCCCGCGCGCGCAGCGGGGGGCGCCCGCGCCGAAGGGGCGCGGCGGCTTCCGCTACCGCTTCCGCTTCGAGAAGACCGGGCCGATGGCGCTGCTCGGCCACCTGGACGTCGTGCGCGAGCTGCCGCGCGTGCTCCGGCGCGTCGGCGCGCCGATGACCTACACCGCGGGCTTCCACCCCAAGCCCGACATGACCTTCTCGCCGGCGCTCTCGCTCGGCGTCATCAGCCTCGACGAGTACGTCGACCTTCGCCTGGAGCGCGACCTCGACCCGGCCGCGCTCGACGCGCTCGTCGCCTCGATGTCCGCCGCGAGCCCGCGCGGGCTCGCGTTCCGCGGCGCCGTGAAGCTCGGCCCGGAAGACCCGTCCCTGAGCAAGCTGATCGCCGGCGCGCGCTACGCGCTCGCGTTCGCGCGCTCGGCGATCGGCGGCGACGCCGAGGCGGCCCTCGCGGCCCGCTGCAGCGCCGCCCTCGCGGCCCCGTCGCTCCCGATCCGCCGGGAGATCGACCGCCTCGCGAAGATGGTCGACGTGCGCCAGTACCTCGTGCGGGCCGAGGTGGGCGGGCCCGACGTGCTCTCGGCGCTCGCGCGCGCCGGGCTCGCCGGCGACCTCGTCGCCCTAGAGGTCGAGGTCGACATCCGCGGCTCGGGCGCGGTGAAATCCTCCGAGGTCGCGGCGGTGATCGCGGGCGAGCCCGGGGGTGGTGCGCCGGGCGCGATCGCGCCGCCGCCGCACCGCGCCGTGCGGCTTCAGCTGTTCGGCCGCGCCGCGCCGTCGGGCTCCGCCGCGGGCGAGCGCTTCTCGCTCTTCGATCTCGAGCGGGCGCGCCGCGTCAAGTCGGCCCCGGAGCGGGCGCCGTCCCTCGCGCTCGCCGCGGACGCCGAGTGAGCCAGCCCGGGACGGTCGCATCGCAAAGATCCTCCGGGTGACGTCGTGCTCGCGGCCCGCGGAGCGCGCGAGCGATCGCCCGCGGATCGGCTACGCTGCCCTCGCTTTATGGCAAAAGAGGGTCACGAGACCGAATGCTGCGCCGCGCGCCTCGCCGCCGCGGGAGCGGTTGGTGCGAGCGTCGCCCACGAGCTGCGCAACGCCCTCGCGGTCGCCGAGTCGTCGCTCTACCTGGCGCAGCGCGACCTCGACGATCGGCCCCGCCTGCTGCGCCACCTCGACCGGGTGACGTGCGAGATCCGCAAGGCGCACGAGGTCATCGGCAGCGTCCTCGGGCTGGCGCGCGGCGAGCCGCTGCGGCGCGAGCCGGCGCATGTCGGCAAGCTCATCGAGAGCGCCCGGCACGCGCTGGTCCTGCCCACGGCGGTCCGGTTCGAGGTCGCCGTCGCGCCGGCCGAACTCACGCTCCTCTGCGACCCCATCTTGCTCGAGCGCGTCTTCTCGAACCTCTACCTCAACGCGATCGAGGCGCTCGACAACGCCCCCGGCGGCTCGATCGTCACGCGCGCGTGGCGGGGCGACGAGCGCACATACCTCGAGGTCGAGGACAACGGCCCCGGCGTCCACCCGTGCGTGGTCGACCACCTCTTCGAGCCGCTCGTGACCGCCAAGGTGAAGGGGACCGGCCTCGGGCTCGCGCTGAGCCGGGTGATCGTCGAGGCGCACGGCGGCGAGATCACCGCGACGACGGGCCGCTGCACGGGCACGGCGTTCCGCATGTGGCTGCCGAACCAGTAGCCGGGAGCGCCGGCCGGACGCGTGGCCCGGACCGCCGCGGGGCCGAGCCCGTAAGCCGGGAGCGCCGCCCTGCCGGGCCGCGCCGCCCGCGTGCTCTCCTCTGCTATCTCCTGCTATCTTCTTGCAATGCCCATGCAGGCCAAGCGCCGTCCGGCGGAACGCGGCCCGTTTCGGCCGGAGCACCTCCGCTCGGGCGATCCGTACGAGCTGTCGAACGGCCACCCCGTGTACTGCGCCCCCACGGGGGGGCGAGCCTCCGGGCCGAACCACCTGGGCAGCTCGGTCGTCGGGTGGGATCCGGCGGTGAAGGAGGCGGGCGTGGACACGGGGTATTCCCTGGGGCCGGGCACCCTCCGGGCGCCGGACGTCGCCGTGGGGAACGTGCCCGACCGGCCCGGCTGGGTGAAGGGGGTACCGGAGCTCGCCATCGAGTACGCCGACGTGGGTCAGGACGAGGGCGAGCTCACGGAGAAGATCGGCGACCTGCTCGCGGCCGGCACGAAGCTCGTGTGGGTGGTGCGGCTCAACGGTCCACGGCGGGTCGAGGTGCACGAGCCCCGCCGCAAGGTGCGCGTCGTGCTCCCGGGCCAGCTGCTGAGCGCGCCGGGCATCCTGAAGAACTCGTTCCCGGTCGAGGCGCTCTACGATCGCAGCGAGGCGGAGAAGACCACGCTGACCAACCTGCTCCAGCGGCGCGGCTACGAGGACCTCGACGCCGTGCTCGCCGCAGGGCGCGAGCAGGGTCGCGAGCAGGGGCTCGAAGAAGGGCGCGAGCAGGGGCGCGAAGAAGGCCGCGAAGAGGGCCGCGAAGAGGGCCGCGAAGAGGGCCGTGAGGAGGGCCGCGAGGAGGGGATCCTCGAGGGCAAGCGCGATGCGCTGCGGCGCGTCCTCGATCGGCGAGGGCTGCGGCTCACGAAGTCGGCGGCCGCGAAGATCTCGTCGTGCAGGAGCGAGCGCGAGCTCGATGGCTGGCTCGACCGCGCCCTCGTCGCGTCGACCACGGCGGAGGTGTTCAAGCGCGCGGGCCGTTGAGCCCGCGCCGGATCAGCCGCGGCCGCGGCCGCGGACGAGCTCGGAGACGGCCTCCCCCAGGCCCTCGAGCGTGAGCGCGAACATCGGGAAGATGCCCTTGATCGCGTCGATGGTCGGGTGAGGGTAGGGGCCGATCCCGTCCGGGTTCAGCCACACGGCGCGGTCGAAATGCTCGCGGAGCATCATCAGCCAGGCCACGCCGGGCAGCCGCGCGTCGGCGTCGAACGACGCGCCGCCGTAGCCCGACGAGCCGAGCAGCTCGTACGGCGCCATCGAGGCGTCTCCGACCATCACGAGCTTGTGCTGCTTGCCGCACTCGCGGAGGAGCTCGCGCACCGGGACGGGCTCCTGTAACCCCTCGGTTTTGTAGACCTTTTCGTAGACGCAGTTGTGGAAGTAGTAGCTCCTCAGCTCCTTCCAGTGCGTCGCGCGCTTCGCCGCGCTGAACAGCTGCGACACGAGCGCGGCGTTGGGATCCATCGAGCCGCCCACGTCCATCATCAGGATCACGCGCGTGTTCGGCCGGCGCGGGGGCTGCGTGACGATCTCGATCTCGCCCGCGTTCCTGGCGGTCGCGTCGATCGTCGCCTCCACGTCGAGCTCGCGCTCGCCGCCCTCGCGCGCGAAGGCGCGCAGCTTGCGCAGCGCCACCTCGATCTGGCGCACGTCGAGCGTGAGATCGCTGCGGTAAGGCCGGTAGCGGCGCGCGTCGGCGTTCTGCACGGCGCCGCCCCGCCCGCCCGCGGAGCCGCCGACCTGGATGCCGCTCGGGTTGAACCCGCCGCGGCCGAACGGCGAGGTGCCGCCGGTCCCGATCCACCGGTTCCCCCCGTCGTGGCGCTCCCGCTGCTCGCGGAGGCGCTCCTCGAACCGCCGGAGCACCTCCTCCAGATCGAGCTCCTCGATCATCGCCTTCTCCTCCTCGGAGAGGGCGCGCATCTTGATCGGATCGCGGAGCCACGAGAGGAGCTCCTCCGCGAGCGCCTTGGCCTCCACGTGCACGCCGCGGAAGTGCTGGGCGAACGCGAGGTCGAAGTCGTCGAGGTGCGCCTCGGAGTGGACCAGGAGCGCCCGCGCGACGTGGTAGAAGCCGTCGAGCGAGCTCTCGTGGAGCCCCGCGGCGAGCGCGCGCGCGAGGCCGAGCGCCTCCTGGGCGCCGACCGGGACCTTGCGGGCCCGGAGCTCGTAGAGGAACTCGACGAACATCGCTACGACCGGTACCGCCTGCCGCCGGCCAGCTGGTCGGCCAGGGCCGCGAGGTCCTGCTCCTTCTTGAGCAGCGCGCCGAGGAACGGCAGCGCCTTGTCGAGCTTCACCTCGCCCACGCCCGCCCTGCGCAGCACGGCGATCCAGTCGATGAGCTCGCTCGTCGACGGCCGCTTCCGGATCCGGGTGTTCTTCCGGATCTCGTAGAAGACCTGCATCGCCTGATCGGCCAGCGCCCGCTCGAGCTCGGGGTGGTGGACGCGGACGATCTCCCGCATGAGCTCCGGGTCCGGGAAATCGATGAAGTGGAAGACGCAGCGGCGCAGGAAGGCGTCCGGCAGCTCCTTCTCGTTGTTGCTGGTGATGATCACGACCGGCCGCTCCCGGGCGGCGATCTCGTCCCCCGTCTCGGCGATGCGGAAGCGCATCCGATCGAGCTCGTGGAGGAGGTCGTTCGGGAACTCGAGGTCGGCCTTGTCGACCTCGTCGATGAGGAGCACGACGCGCCTGTCGGCGCTGAACGCCTTCCCGAGGGGGCCGAGCTTGATGTACCGGCGGATGTCGCGCACGTCGCCGTCGCCGAAGCGCGCGTCGTAGAGCCGCTGCACGGTGTCGTAGACGTAGAGCCCGTCCTGGGCCCGCGTGGTGCTCTTGACGTGCCAGGGGATGAGCTCGGCGGACAGGCTCTGCGCGATGGCCTCGGCGAGCAGCGTCTTGCCGGTGCCGGGCTCTCCCTTGACGAGGAGCGGCCGCTCCAGGACCAGCGCGCAGTTGACGGCGGCCTCGAGCGCTTCGCTCGTGAGGTAGCGTTCGGTGCCGCGGAAGCGGCGGAAATCGGACATACCGAACGGTAGCACCCGCCGGCGAGCGCGGCGGGGCGCGGGCGCGGGCGCGGGAACGTCGAGCGGACGTCGAGCGGACGTCGAGCGGACGTCGAGCGGACGTCGAGCGGACGTCGAGCGGACGTCGAGCGGACGTCGAGCGAATTCGCCGGCGTCAGAGCCAGTCGCGCGCGAGGTAGGCCGTCCACGAGGCCGCCCGCTCCCACAGGGGGCGCCGGGCCCAGTGCGCGACGGTGATCTCGCGGCAGTGGGCGAGGTCGTCGGCGAACATCCGCTCCATGGCGCCGGCGAACCCGCGGTGCGAGACGATGGCGTTCACCTCGAGGTTCATGCGGAGCGACTGGCTGTCGAGGTTGGTGGAGCCGATGGTGGACCAGACCCCGTCGATGACCGCGGTCTTGGCGTGCAGGACGCGGCCGCGCCACTCGAGCATGCGGGCGCCGGCGTCGAGGAGGTGGCCGTAGATCGTGCGCGACGCGAGCAGGACCGCGGGCACGTCGGTGGTGCCGGCGACCATGATCCGGACGTCGACGCCGCGGCGCGCGGCGGCGGAGAGCGCGTGGATGATCCGGAGCGGCGGCAGGAAGTAGGCGTTGGTGATGAAGATCCGGCGCCGGGCGCGCTCGATGGCGTGCCGGTACGCGTTGCGGATGCCGTGGCGGTGCCTGCGGCGGGGGAGGTCGTTGCTGATGATCTGGACGGCGGGGTCGGGCCTGCGCTCGGCGTAGCTGTAGCGCTGATCGTCGATGGGGGCGCCGCCGGCGCGCTCCCAGGTGCGCAGGAAGAAGTACTGGAGCTCGGCGGCGGCCGGGCCCTCGAGGCGGAGGTGGGTGTCGCGCCAGCCGGCGCCGCCGTCGTCCGGGGCGGCGTAGTCGTCGGAGATGTTGAGGCCGCCGGTGAAGGCGACGGTGCCGTCGACGATGAGCGCCTTGCGGTGATCGCGGCGGGCCACCTTCCCGAAGGGGGCCGAGAGGTCGAGGGGGCGGAAGGCGAGGGCGCGGACGCCGGCGCGGCGGAGCCCGTCGAGGAAGGACGAGGAGACGGACGAGCCCCAGGCGTCGAAGAGCACGCTCACCTCGACGCCCGCCCCCGCCCGCTCCATGAGCGCCTCGGCGAAGCGCTTGCCGGTCCGGTCGTCCCGGAGGATGTACGTCTCGAGGCAGATCGTGCGCTGGGCGCGCGCGATGGCCTCGAGCATGGACGGATAGGTCTGGGCGCCGTCCCTGAGGAGCGCGAGCCGGTGAGCGCCGACGGTCATCTCGGCGAAGGCGGGCGCGGTGGACGCGGGAGGGGGGCGGGACATGCAGCGAGGGGCCGGGCTCCTCGGGACGAGGCGGCGGGATGATAGCGCGGTCGCGGGGGGTGGCACCGTCGATCGTCGATCCGAGGGGCCGGTCCCCTCCTCGGGCTTACCGTGGTGACGAGCGCGCCGGGTGAGCGCGTTGGGAGAAGGAAGGTTGGCGTGGACAGGAAATGGGGGAGATTGCTCCGATATCGGGTCGATGGGGTGATAGGCGGCCGAACGACGCTATGGCCTTATTTGAGAGGGGCGGGTTGGACTTGCGCTGAGCGCACGGGCATCATCCACCGTCCGGCGGGGAGCGCTGCGACTCCGCGGTTCGGTCCGGCGGCTCGTGCCGGGAGAGGAGACGTCACGCGATGGCACCGAGGCGAGCGAGGGGGCAACACGCCGCGGAGGACGAGCTGTCGAGCGAGGGCGGCCGCGAGCACGGATATCCCAGGCCGCAGCTCCGGCGCGCCGGGTGGACGTCCCTGAACGGGACATGGGCGTTCGCGCTCGATCCGCAGGCGAGGTGGAGGCGGCCCGTCGAGGTCGCGTGGGATCGCTCCATCGACGTCCCGTTCTCGCCGGAGACGGAGCAGAGCGGGGTCGGGGAGATGGGGTTCTATCGCGCCTGCTTCTACCGGCGGACGTTCGAGGCGCCCGACCTCCAGGAGGGCGAGCGGCTGGTCCTGCACTTCGGCGCCGTCGACTACGAGGCCACCGTCTGGGTGAACGGGAGCCTGGTCGCGCGCCACGCCGGCGGATATACCCCCTTCAGCGTCGACATCACCGACCACCTCGGCGCGCCAGGGGCGAAGGAGATCGTCGTGCGCGCCGAGGACGACCCCGCCGACCTGGCGAAGCCGCGCGGCAAGCAGGACTGGGAGCTCGAGCCACACTCGATCTGGTACCCGCGCACGACGGGGATCTGGCAGACCGTCTGGATGGAGCGCGTCCCGAGGACCTCGATCGGGGCGGTGCGCTGGGCGTCGAGCCTCACCCGATGGGAGATCGACTGCTACGTGAGGATCGCAGGGGAGCGGCGCGACGACCTGCGCCTCAGGGTGCGGCTCCACAGCGACGACGCGCTGCTCGCCGACGACACGTACGCCGTCGTCGCCGGCGAGGCGCACCGGCGCATCGCGCTCTCCGATCCGGGGATCGACGACTTCCGGAACCGCCTCCTGTGGAGCCCCGAGTCGCCCACGCTGATCCAGGCCGAGCTCGAGCTCCTCGGCCGGGACGGGGAGGTGCTCGACCGCGTCCGGAGCTACACGGCGCTGCGCTCGATCGCGATCCAGGGCGATCGCGTCGTGCTCAACGGGAGGCCGCTCTCGCTCCGGATGGTGCTGGATCAGGGCTACTGGCCCGGGACCGGGATGACGCCGCCCGACGATCATGCGCTCCGGCGCGACGTGGAGCTCGCGCGCGCCATGGGCTTCAACGGCGTTCGCAAGCACCAGAAGATCGAGGATCCGCGCTATCTCTACTGGGCGGATAGGCTCGGCCTCCTGGTCTGGGAGGAGATGCCGAGCGCCTACCGCTTCACCCCGCAGTCGATCGAGCGCCTCACGCGGGAGTGGATGGACGTGATCGAGCGCGATCACAGCCACCCTTGCGTCATGGCGTGGGTGCCGTTCAATGAGTCCTGGGGCGTGCCGAACCTGCCGGACAACGCCCGGGAGCGCCACTGGGTCGAGGCGCTCTATCACCTCACCAGGACGCTCGACGCGACCCGCCCCGTGGTCGGCAACGACGGCTGGGAGAGCGTCGCGACCGACATCATCGGGATCCACGACTACGACGCCGACGCGGAGCGGATCGCGCGCCGCTACCACGCCGAGGACGTCCGGCCCCGGCTGTTCCAGCGGGAGCGCCCCGGCGGGCGCCTCCTCGTGCTCGATGGACACCGCGGGACGAGCGATCTCCCGATCGTCCTGTCGGAGTTCGGCGGGATCGCGCTCCGGCGGGGCGTCCCGGGTATCTGGGGCTACTCGCTCTGCAACGATCCGACGTCGTTCGCTCGGGCCTACGAGGGCCTGCTCGCCGCCGTGCGCTCGGTCGAGCTGCTCAGCGGCTTCTGTTACACGCAGTTCGCCGACACATACCAGGAGGCGAACGGCCTTCTCTACGCGGATCGAACCCCGAAATTCCCGCTCCACGAGATCGCCGCCGCGACGCGCGGCCGCGTCGCCGGGCACCCACAGCCCGACTGCATGGAGCTCCGAGGACGCGAGGGACCTCGGCGGGAAGGCGTGCTCGATCCCTTGGTCGAGGACGGCGGATAGCCGCGGCGCCGGCCGGCCTGGAGCGCCGCCGCGCGTGAGCTGACGATCGATCTCGTCGAGACGCGACGGGCTTTCGGGCCTGTTCCTCGACAACGACACGCCCTCGCTTCGCGCTCGGGCGGTGACTCCGCGAAAGGAGCGCTGACGCCGCGTCGCGGCGCGCGCTCTCGGGCATGCTCCTTGAATGGCGCTGACCCTGAGCCCGGGCCGGGACCCAGGTGCACACCGAGGCTCGAGCGGGAGGGACCGATGAGCGCGAGATCGCAGCCAGACGTGATCTGCCTTTCGCACCTGCGTTTCAGCTTCGTATTTCAGAGGCCGCAGCACCTGCTCACGCGATGCGCGCGTCGGCGCCGTGTCTTCTTCTTCGAAGAGCCGGTGTCCGACGCCGGGCCCCCGCGCCTCGAGGAGACGGCGACCCGGCACCCGGGCCTCTGCGTCGCGACTCCGCACCTGCCTTCTGGCGTCGAGCCGTCACGGGCCTCCGCCATGCAGCGCGAGCTCCTCGACGGCATGATGAAGCGTCACGCGATCCGCGACTACGTGCTCTGGTATTACACGCCGATGGCGCTCTCGTTCTCTCGGCACCTCGCGCCCGCGGCGACCGTGTACGATTGCATGGACGAGCTCTCGGCCTTCTCCGGGGCGCCGCTGGCGCTCAAGGAGCGCGAGGCCGAGCTCCTGCGCCGCGCCGACCTGGTCTTCGCCGGCGGCGCGAGCCTCTACGAGGCGAAGCGCGCGCTGCACCCGAGCGTGCACGCGTTCCCGAGCAGCGTCGATGTCGCGCACTTCGCCCGCGCGCGGGCCGCTTCCCGCGCGGAGCCCGAGGATCAGGCCGCGATCCCGAGGCCGCGCCTCGGCTTCTTCGGCGTCCTCGACGAGCGCATGGATCTCGATCTCATCGCCGCCGTGGCCGCGCTGCGGCCGACTTGGCAGATCGTGCTGGTGGGGCCCGTGGTCAAGATCGACCAGGCGGCGCTGCCCCGCGCGCCGAACATCCATGTCCTCGGGCAGAGGCGGTATGAAGACCTGCCCGCGTATCTCGGGGGCTGGGACGTGGCGCTCCTGCCCTTCGCCCGGAACGAGGCCACGCGGTTCATCAGCCCCACGAAGACGCCGGAGTACCTGGCCGGCGGCAGGCCCGTCGTCTCGACGTCGATCCGCGACGTGGTGCGCCCCTACGGCGAGCTCGGGCTGGCGCGCATCGCGGACGCGCCCCGCGACTTCGTGGCCGCCGTGGAGGCGGCCCTCGCCGAGGACCGCGGCGCGCTGCTCGCGCGCGCGGACGACTTCCTCGGTCAGCGGTCGTGGGACGCGACCTGGGCCAGGATGGAGCGGCTGCTCGAAGGCGCGCTGGAGCGCCGCGGCCGGGCCGCGGCGGCGAGGTGAGCCATGTTCGATTACCTCATCGTCGGCGCAGGATTCGCAGGGTGCGTCCTCGCCGAGCGGCTCGCCCGCGGGGCGGGCAAGAAGGTCCTGCTCTGCGACGTGCGCATGCACATCGGCGGGAATGCGTACGACCATTACGACGCCGCCGGCATCCTCGTGCACCGGTACGGACCGCACATCTTCCACACGAACTCGCGGCAGGTCTTCGATTACCTGTCGCAGTTCACCGAGTGGCGCTCTTACCAGCACCGCGTGCGCGCCTGGGTCGACGGGCAGCTCCTGCCCATCCCGATCAACCTCGACACCATCAACGGCCTCTACGGCCTGAGCCTCAACGCGCTGGAGGTCGAGGGCTTCCTCGCCTCGAGGGCCGAGCGGCGCGAGAGCATACGCACGTCGGAGGACGTGATCGTCAGCAAGGTGGGGCGCGATCTCTACGAGAAATTCTTCCGCGGCTACACGCGCAAGCAGTGGGGGCTCGACCCGTCGGAGCTCGACGCCTCGGTGACGGCGCGCATCCCCGTCCGCACGAACCGGGACGACCGTTACTTCTCCGACACCTACCAGGCGATGCCGCTCCATGGGTTCACGCGGATGTTCGAGCGCATGGTCGACCACCCCGGCATCAAGATCCTGCTCAACACGGACTACCGCGAGATCTGCTCTGTTGTCCCGCACCGCGAGGTCATCTACACGGGCCCGGTCGACGCCTATTTCGATTACCGCTTCGGGAAGCTGCCCTACCGCTCGCTCGAATTCAAGTTCGAGACCAAGGACCAGGAGGTGTACCAGGCGGCGCCTGTCATCAACTACCCGAACGAGTACAGCTACACCCGAGTCACCGAGTTCAAGTACCTCACCGGCCAGGCGCACCCGAGGACGACGATCGTCTACGAGTTCCCGAAGGGCGACGGCGACCCGTACTACCCCGTGCCGCGGCCGGAGAACGCGGCGCTCTACCGGAAATACGAGGAGCTCGCCCGGTCGACGTGCGGCGTCCACTTCGCCGGCCGGCTCGGCACGTACCGCTACTACAACATGGACCAGGTCGTCGCCCAGGCCCTCACCCTCTACGCGAAGCTGACGGGCGCGCCGGGCTCTCGGCCCCTGGCGGAGGCGGCGTGAGCGCGGCCGTCGGGGAGGGCGGCGAGCCGGCGATCGAGCTCTGGGGCGGCGTCGAGTGCACGGTGAACCGCGTCCGCGACGCGTACCACGATCAGCTCGATCGGAACGGTCACGCGCACCGGCTCGACGACCTCGACCGCTTCGCCGCGCTCGGGATCCGCGCGCTGCGGTATCCCGTGCTCTGGGAGCGCACGGCGCCCGACGGCTGCGCGCGCTTCGCGTGGGCCGACGCGCGCCTCGGGCGGCTGCGCGAGCTCGGCGTGCGGCCGATCGTGGGGCTCGTCCACCACGGCAGCGGGCCGCCCCGGACGAGCCTCCTCGATCCGACCTTCGTCGAGGGGCTCGCGCGCTTCGCCCGCGCGGTGGCCGAGCGCTACCCCTGGGTCGAGGACTACACGCCGGTGAACGAGCCGCTCACGACGGCGCGCTTCTCCGGCCTCTATGGCCACTGGTACCCGCACGCGCAGGACGGCCGCGCCTTCGCCCGCGCGCTCCTCACGCAGTGCCGCGCGATCGCGGCGGCCATGCGCGCCGTCCGCGAGATCAACCCGCGCGCGCGCCTGGTGCAGACAGAGGATCTCGGGCGGACGTTCAGCACGCCGCTGCTCGCGTACCAGGCGCAGCACGAGAATCACCGCAGGTGGTTGAGCCTCGACCTGCTCATGGGGCGAGTGGACCGGGATCACCCGCTCTATTCCCGGCTCCTCGAGTGGGGCGCGTCCGCCGACGAGCTCGAGGCGTTCGTCGAGTCGCCCTGTCCTCCGGACATCCTCGGCGTCAATTACTACATCACGAGCGAGCGGTTCATCGACGAGCGCCTCGAGCGCTATCCGCCGGGAATGCACGGCGGCAACGACAGACACGCCTACGCCGACGTCGAGGCCGTGCGCGTCCTCGCCGGGGGCGTGGGCGGGCATCTGCCGCGCCTCCTGGAGGTCTGGGAGCGTTACCGGCGGCCGGTCGCGATCACGGAGGCGCACCTGGGCGGCTCGCGCGAGGAGCAGCTCCGCTGGCTGGCCGAGGCGCACCGCGCGGCGGTGACCGCGCGCGCGGCGGGCGCGGACGTGCGGGCGATGACCGTGTGGGCGCTGCTCGGCTCGTTCGACTGGGACAGCCTCGTCGTGCGCGAGCGCGGGCGCTACGAGCCGGGCGTCTTTGACGTCCGCGGCCGGGCACCGCGTCCGACCGCGCTCGCCGGGCTCGTCCGTGCGCTCGCGCGCGGGGAGCCGTTCTTTCACCCGGTGCTCTCGTCTCCGGGGTGGTGGCGCCGCCCGGAGCGGCTGCTCTATCCGGCGGTCAGCGTGGAAGACCGCGACGGCGCGGCGCGCATCGAGCCGTCCGGCGGCCCGGCCGGGCAGCCCGGGGGGCCGCCGATCGTGATCTCCGGCGCCACGGGCACGCTGGGCCGGGCGTTTGCGCGCCTGTGCGCTCGCCGCGGGCTGCCGCACCGCCTGCTGAGCCGCTCCGAGATGGATATCGCCGATCCCGCCTCGGTCGAGCGCGCCCTCGAGCGCCACGCCCCGTGGGCGGTCATCAACACCGCGGGCTATGCGCGCGTGGACGACGCGGAGCTCGATCCTCACCGCTGCGCGCGAGAGAACGCCTCCGGGCCCGCCGTGCTCGCGGCGGCGTGCCGCGAGCGCGGCGTCCGGCTCGTCACGTTCTCCTCCGATCAGGTCTTCGACGGCACCGGTATGACACCCTATGTGGAGACCGACCCGGCGAGGCCTCTCAGCGCGTACGGCCGGAGCAAGGTCGCTGCCGAGCGACAGGTGCTCTCGATCCTCCCGACGGCGCTGGTGGTGCGCACGGCGGCCTTCATCGACCCGTGGGGCGAAGCTCATTTCGTCGCCGCCGCCCTGCGCGCGCTCCGCGACGGCCGCCCGTTCAGCGCGGCCGAGGACCTGATCGTGACGCCGACCTACACGCCCGATCTCGTCGACGCGACCCTCGATCTCCTGATCGACGGCGAGGGTGGCCTCTGGCATCTGGCGAACCTCGACGCCGTGACCTGGGCTGAGCTCGCCTTCCGGAGCGCCGCGCTGGCGGGCCTGGACGCGGCGCTCGTCGTCCCTTGCCCAGGCAGCGCGCTCGGCTTCGTGGCGCCGCGCCCCCGGTACAGCGCGCTGGGCAGCGAGCGTGGGCTCCTGCTCCCGGCGCTCGACGATGCGCTCGCGCGTTATCTCTCGACAGCGGCGGCCCAGCTCGACCGTGAGGCCGCCTGAGCCGGGTCGAACGGTCAGGGTCTCACCGTCGGTGAGATAGGGTAATTTTCGTCAGGAGAAAGCGGAATCGCGTCCACCACGGCCCCTGGGCCGGAGAGGGAAAAGCGGCAACGGTCTCCGCGTCTTGCTCCGAGGTGAGCGCGTGTCCGGCGCTCGACAGCCAGCGATCCGTGCAAGGCATCATGGATGAGCTTGCTCCGCCGGCAGGGGCCGTCTTCCCTCATCGGGCGCTGCTCGTGTGTCCGGGCGTTTCGTTATGACAGATGACTCTCTGCTTCATTGGCGCAGCATCCGTCGAGGGCGGCGACGCGTCTGCTCCACCGGACGAAAAGTGGAGCGGCCCGGTGGCGTCGCTTGCTCCCACCTTCGTGGGCGCCTAGCCTAGGCCGCAGACGCAACCACGAAATCGCGGAGGGAAACGCCATGATGCCGATGATGAGCATGCCGATGATGGGCCAGATGGGGATGATGCCTCAGATGATGGGGATGATGCCTCAGATGATGGGGATGATGCCTCAGATGATGGGGATGATGCCTCAGATGATGGGGATGATGCCTCAGATGATGGGGATGATGCCTCAGATGATGGGGATGATGCCCCAGATGATGGGGATGATGCCTCAGATGATGGGTCAGATGCCGATGATGGCTCGGATGACCTGTGAAATGGACAAGGAGGGGATGGTCTGCAAGGTGATGCCCATGGAAGGCATGAGCATGGACATGCTGCGCCAGCGCTGTGATGCCATGATGAAGATGATGGGCATGGGCATGCCGATGATGCTGATGTGCGGCAGCATGCCGATGATGATGTGCATGAGCACCGGCATGGGCATGGGCACCGGCACGAGCGGCATGACCAACATGGGCGGCTCGAACGTCGCCAGCATGACCAAGTGAACGCGCGCTCCTGCCGCAGCGCCTGACGGCGCTCAGGGCGCCGGGCAAGCAGGAGCGGGACCGTGAGGACGCCTGGAGCGTCAGGCGAAGAATCGCCTGGCGCTCCAGGCGTTCTGGCAGATCGGGCCGCGGGTGGCCCCGGTCAGCCGGTCTTCTCGACGTACGTCATCACCAGGTACATGATGACCTCCAGCTTGGTGGGGTTCCTGTACTGGTGGGGCACGTCGGCCTCGAACAGGATCGCGTCGCCCGTCGCGAGCAGGTGGCGCTCGGCGCCGACGATCATCTCCAGCGTCCCTGAGGTCACCACGAGGTTCTCGAGCGTGCCCGGCGGGTGCGGATCCGCCTGCTCCGTGGCGAGGGGAGCGAGCTTGAGCTCGTAGAACTCGACGGTCCTCGGCACGTCGAACGGGAAGAGCGCGCGCGAGGTGAACGAGCCGTCGTGTGATGTGAGCACCTTGGCGCGCGCGGCCGGGATGAGCGCCGTGCCGCCGATCGACTGGTCGCTGATCAGCGCCGAGAAGGGCACGCCGAGCGCCCGGGCGATCTTCCAGAGCACGTTGATCGTCGGCGTGCTCTGGCCGAGCTCGATCTGGCTGAGCATCGCCCGGCTCACGCCCGACGCCTTGGCCAGCCGCTCGAGGGAGAGGCCGCGCTTGGTCCGGAGGCGGCGCAGGTTGGCCCCGACGATGCCGGTGAGCGCCGAGGAGGCGTCCTGCGGGGCCACCTCGTAGGCCCAGGCCTCCTCGGACGTCTCGTCGACGTCCCGCGGCGATGGCTCCTTCGGAGGCCCGTTCCCCTTCGCGCGGCCGGCGTGGGAGCTCGCGGCGTCGGCAGCGCCTTCCGCCCTGCGGTGCGAGCCCGGTCCGGCGGGCGGCGAGGAGCTCTCCGCCGGCTCGGCGGACGCATCCACCCCGTTCCTGAAGCCCGGCGCGGCCAACGCGCGCTCGAACGGCTCGCTGGGGACAAGCCCGAGAGGGGTGCGCGGCGTGTTCTGGCGGACCGATTTCATCGAAGCTGCCAGACCGGCATCCACGTCCACACGGGGAACCACCAGAGGGCGACCGGCATGGTCAACGAGTTGACCGACGACATCTTGTCGTTCTCGAGGGCCCGTTCGCTCCGAGCCGCCCGCCGCTGCTGCCGGTACTCTTCCAAGTCGATCACTTGAGCACTCTGGGGGCGCATCCGAATTACCTCCAACCCGTAGACCTATCATCCGTTATAACGGATTGTTTGTCAAGGGTCAGCTCGGTCACGACGCAACGGCCACAGTGCGTTGCGTCAATCGGATGACGCCATCGGGCAACCTCATCCGTTTCGGCCGCAGCTGCGAAAACCGCGCGAATTTGTGCGCTTGGGATGAAAAATTCTGTCCGGATGCAATGAACGGGGCGACCGGCGAAATGTTGCCTCGCGTCAATTTTAGAGGGGGGCAAAATGACGCGCCTCCGAAATAGTGGACGAGGCAGGGCGCTCGGGCCGCGTGCCGCCCGCGGTCGGCTGCCCCTTCAGGTGGGGTCGTCTGTTGCAGGCGGGCGGGGGCGCCCTGGCATGTCGGTGCCTCTCCGTGGTTGTCCGTTGCCGTGCCCCGCACGGATGCGTCGTTCGTCCTGCTGCGTTCCAGGAACATTCCGGGGCGCGTCGTCCTCTGTCCCTCACGTCGCAGCGCGGTTGCGGAGCCGGGGCGCTTCGCGACGTCACGAGCGCAACTCGCGACATCACGAATACACGAGGAGGCAGCCATGGCGGGCGTCGACGTGGGGGGTGGCGAGAGGCGGGCACGAAACAGCGAGATCAACATGATCCCGTTCATCGATCTCCTGATGGTGACCATCGCCTTTCTCCTGATCACCGCGGTGTGGGTCACGAACTCGCGCCTCAAGACCAGCGCGGAGGCGCCGGCCGCCGCCGGGTGCGGAGAAGAGTGCCAGAAGGAGCCGCTCAAGACGATGCACGTCCACGTCGGCGAGGACAGGTTCAACGTCGTGTGGAAGCAGGGCGCGACCGTCCTGAGCGAGCTGAGCGTCCCCAAGCATCCTGTCGAGATCGGCGCGGCGGGGGCCGGCGCGATCCGTTATCGAGAGCTCAGCGACGCCATCCAGCGCGAGTGGGAGCGCAGCGGCGAGCACCGCGCCCCGAGCGACCGCCGCGCCGACCAGGCCGTGCTTCACAGCGACGACAAGACGCCGTTCCGCGAGCTCGTCGCCGTGCTCGACGCCATCAACGCCCCCCGCCGCACGGTCCTCCTCGAGGACGGACGCAGCGTCGAAATCCCCGCGTTCCTCGCCACCTTCTCCGCCCGCTAACATCCCACCGTAGGCCCCGGAGGGGGTGTTCTCGGCGCGAGGTGGGGTGGGGGATGGGCCGATGTTTGAGCCTGAGAGTTGAGCCATCCGGCTTGCCGGATGGTTCAACTCTCAGGCGAGTCCGGCGGGGCCCCCACCCCACCTCGCGCCGAGAACACCCTCTCCGGGGCCGGGCAATCCGGCGGGGCCCCCACCCCACCTCGCGCCGAGAACACCCCCTCCGGGGCCGGGCAATCCGGCGGGGCCCCCACCCCACCTCGCGCCGAGAACACCCCCTCCGGGGCCGGGCCCCCGGGATACTACGCCGTGAACTCCGTCGTGAGCGCCGCCCAGTTCGAGGGCGGCCGCACCGCATAGCTCAGCGCCAGCACCTCGATCAGCACCACCCGGTAGATCGCGTGGACGTCGTCGACGTCGACCTCGTGCGCGTTCGCCTCGAGGGCCGCGTCGAGGTGCTCCTGCACGAACGCGAGCACGTCGGGCTGCTCCATGGCGATGACGTCGTCCGAGTCGACCGCCTCGGCCGGGTCGTGGAGGCGGATCTGCTCGTCCAGGTTCAGCGACTCCTCGACGCCGGTGAGCGCCGTCTCGGTGACCTCCTCGAGGTCCTGGCCGAACAGCTCGTCGAAGGCCAGCCAGATCGCCAGCGTCAGGAAGTAGCCGAGGGCGAGCGCCGTCTCGTCGAGCGGGCCGGAGAGCACCGAGGAGATCCGGTCCGCCAGCGCAGGCTGCGTCTGCTCGAAGCGCGTGAACGCGTCGTCGAGCTGCTTGCGCGAGTCGTCGTCATCCTCGGCGAGCTGATCCTCGATCTCGGACAGGACGCGCGCAGGCACCTGAGCGTACGAGGGGACGGGGCGAATGGCTGCGCGGCGTACCCACACGCGGACAACCTAGCACACGATGGCGCGGCTCATGGAGCGAGCAACCGGATGCTCGACGCCGGAACCCACCCCTCCGCCGCGCCCCAGCGGACCTCCGCCAGACCGCCGGATCTCCTGCCGACCTCGACCGACGCGCCCTCCGGGATCGGGCTCTGCGCCGCCGCGGGCAGCGCGCGCCCGCCCTCGTCGAGGAGCCGGACCTCGGGGACGACCACGACGCCCGCCCGGGTCGTGAGGCGGAGGTGCCGCGCCGCATAGGTGAGCGGCACCAGCGCGAGCAGCGCGACGAGCGCCGTCGGCGCGAGGACGCTGCCCGCGACGTGCGCGGGGCCGGCCGGGCGCCGCCGCAGGACCACGCCCAGCGAGAGCAGGAGCGACGCGAGGAGCGCGGCCGCCGCCCAGGTGCGCTCCGAGGCGAGGCCGACGATGACCCGGTCGAGCGTGGGGCGCGCGTCGACCGCGTCCGCCGCGCGGCGCGAGCGCCGGCGGGTGATCTCGGCGCGCACGAGGTCGAGCGCGCGATCCGCGTCTGCGTCGCCCGGACGGAGCCGCAGCGCCTCCTCGAACGCGGCCGCGGCCCGGCCCAGGTCGCCGGGGCGATCCGCGCCCTCGCGGACGCGCGTGACATAGGCGAGGCCGCGGTTGTAGCTCGCGTCGGGGTGCACGAAGCCGCGGTCGGCGAGCAGCTCGAACGTGTCGATCGCGGCGCCGTACTCGCCGCGGCCGAGCGCCGCCGTGCCCTGCTGGAACAGCGCCTCGGGCGGCTCCGCCGGCTGGGCGCGCGCAACGGGCGACGGCAGCGCCGGCGCGAGGCACGCGGCGAGGAGGAGCGCGGCGGCGAGGGGGCGCCTGCGGCGGCCGTTCACGTCGGCTTCCATCGGGCGAGCTCGGTGAGGACGGCGCGGCCCTTCTCGACGAGCGCCGCGGCGGGCGCCGCGCCGCCGTCCTGCGCGGCCGGCTCGAACCGGATCGCCTCGCACGCGGCCAGCGTCTCGCAGGCGCGCGCCGAGAGCGCCTCGGGGACGCCGCGCTGACCGAGCTCGCCCGGGAGCTCCGCGAGCAGGACGCCGCGGGAGCGGAGGCCCGTCGCGGACTCGATCGCCCGGTGCACGGCGCGCTCGAGCGCCGCGGCCGTGGCCCCGAGATCGCCCTGCGCGGCGGCCTCTTCCGCCTCTTGCAGCGCGACCGCCGCGAGCCGGGCGGGCGAGGTCGCGCCCGCCGCGCGGCGCTCGCGCGCCCGGCGCACGAGCCGGTTGCCCGCGCCGAACAGGGTGACGGCCAGCGGAGGCGCGGCCAGGAGCAGCCAGAACGGCGCCCCGTCGAGGGGCAGCGTCGCGGGAGGGGTGTACGCGCCGAGCGACGTGCGGAGCCCCGGCATCCCGGCGAACGGCTCGGCGCGGCCGGCGGCGCCGTCGTCGGGCGCCCTCCCCGGCGGCGCGGACGCCGCCGGAGGCGCGACCGGGG
Source organism: Sorangium sp. So ce134 (assembly GCA_051525975.1). Lineage (GTDB taxonomy): Bacteria > Myxococcota_A > Polyangia > Polyangiales > Polyangiaceae > Sorangium. The sequence goes on along the minus strand of CP150314.1, from coordinate 11,585,328 downwards.
TCACCTGGACGACGCCGAGGTCGGCGCTCTCGACCACGTAGCGCTTCTGCGCCGGATCCCAGTAGGGGAGCTCGATCTTCCCGAGATCGACCGCGCCGCTCTCCTGGATGCGGACGACGTAGCCGAACGACCGGAAGCCGCCGATCGCGCCGCCGCGCGGCTCGAGCGACTCGCGCTTCTCCGGGTCGAGCCACTCGAGGCCGGTCCGCTCCGGCACCCGGAGCGACTGCGGGAAGTTGCCGGTGCCAGCGATCTGCACGTTCACGGCGACCGAGCCGCCCTGCTCGATCTGGCGCGGCTGCACCGTCGCCTTGAGCGTGAACTGGCCGACGTCGCCGAGGGCGTAGCCGGACGGGCGGCCGGCGAGCGGCGGCTCCGTGACGCGGACGACCACGTCGTTCGATTCGCGCAGCACGCGCGCGCCGATCCGCCGCCCCGTGATGCGCGCCTGCATGCTGCCCGTGTGCAGCTCGCCCGCCTTCAGCGGGAACAGCGCGAGCTTGTCGACGAGGCGGGCCGCGTAGCGGTGCCCGCCGACCCGCGTGTACACGGGCCGCTCGTGGCGGGGATCCTCGAGGAGCGGGTGGCGGAGGAAGTCCGCGGCGGGCGCGGCGCGGGGCTCGCTCATCTCCGCGTTCTCGCGGAAGTACAGGTAGAACGAGACGGTGACCTGCTCGCCGACCACGGCGGTCGTCTTGTCGGGGATGGCGCGGAGGAACACGACCGGGTCGGGCTCGCTCGGCATCGCGAGCTCCGGCGCCTGGTCCTCGGGCTCCTCTTCGACCACATCGTCATCGTCCAGGAGGCCGCCCGGACCGCCGAACGGCCAGGGGAAGCCCTGCATCGGGCCGCCGGGCAACAGGAACGGGTTGTTCGGCCGGCGCGGCCGCCCGCTCGCGGGCACGACCTTGATCAGGATCGGCCCCGCGGTCAGGCGCTTGCCGTTCCACGCGATCGTCGGCCCCGGGATGGTGTAGCGGCCGGGCTTGTCCGCGACGACCTGCCAGGTCGCGCTGATCCCGAGCTGCGTGGTCATGACGCCGCCGCTGAGCTGCGACCTCATCTGCGTCCCGATGCTCGGGCCGGAGACGATGGAGAGATCGGGCGGGACGCGCAGCTCCGGGTCGGACGGCATGCCGCCGCCGCGCTCCACGAGCGCCTTCACCTCGACCGTGAACGGCTCGCCGACCTCGACCTCGGTGGAGCTCGCGCGCGCCGAGAGCTCCGGCTGCTGGGCGCGGGCGCGGAGCGGGGCGAGCAGCGCGAGCAGCGCGAAGAGCAGCGCCGTCGCGAGCGGCGCGAGGCGCGGGGCGGCGAGCGCGGCGAGCGCGAGCGGGGCGGGGGAGCGCGCGGCGAGCGCGAGCGGGGCGGGGGAGCGCGGCGGGCGCGTCACTTGTCCTCCATCCCGCGGCCGCGCCGCATGCCGGCCTTGTTCTTCGCTTCCTGCTCCTGGTACGTCGGCGCCTCCTCGAGCTGATCGAGGATGCGATCGTCCTGCCGCCCGGTGGGCGGCGGCTCCTGGGGCTGCTCGCGCGGCGGCTCGGGCTGATCCTGCGGGCCGGCGTCGGGCGGCTGATCCTGCGGGCTGGCGTCAGGGCTCTGGTCCTGGTCGCCGCCGTCGTCGCCCGCGTCGGGCTCGCCGCCGTCGTCGCCCGCGTCGGGCTCGCCGCCGTCGTCGCCTGCGTCGGGCTCACCGCCGTCGTCGCCCGCGTCGGGCTCGGCGTCCGGCGGCGCGTCGGGCTCGGCGTCCGGCGGCGCGGCGTCCTTCTGCTCCTCGATCCGCCGCAGGGCGATGGCCCGGTTCCAGGCCGCGTCCCGGCCGATGCCGTCGCCCCCCGCCTCCTCGAAGACGCCCGGGATGATGGCCAGCGCCTGGTCGTAGTACGTCACGGCGTCCTCGTACTTGCGCCGCAAGAACTCGAGGTTGCCCGCGAGGTAGCGGGCGCGCGCCCGCAGATCGGCCGGCACGCTCGGGTCGGCGCCGATCGCCTTCACCAGGATCAGCGCGCAGTCGATCTCGATCCCGCGAAGCGCGTCGTTCTGCTCCTGCTCCGGTCCGCCGTCCGCGAGATCCTCGTCGCCGAACCGGTGGCCGAAGCGCTCGGCCAGGTGGAAGAGCGTCAGCCCGAGATCGAACGAGCCGTTCGGCTTCTGGCGCACGGAGTCCGGCAGCCCGATGCCGGCGTCGGTGCACGGGCCCGTCCCCAGGTAGCTCGCGAGCGCCTGCTCGGCCGACTCGAGGTTGCCCGCGTCGAGGTCGCGGATCGCCTGATCGACCGCGGGCGCGTTCCGCTCGAACGGGGACGTCGGATCCCACCCGCTGCACCCCGTGGCCGCCGAGAACGCGGCCCCGGTGAGGCACGCCGCGGCGAGCCCGATCGCGATGATGCGCCCGTGGCGCGTGAAGAACCCGGAGAGATCCGCCCGCTTGCGATCACGACGCGGCATGCTGCCCTCCCGCGCTGCCCTCCGCCGCCGGCCCCGCCCCCGCCGCGAGGTCCGCGCCGCCTGGCCGCGCCTTCAGCAGCGCGGCGCGCTTCGGCGCGGCCTCGGGCCTCGTCGCCACGAAGCGCCGGCGCGGGGCGTCCTTGAGGAACACCTCGGCGATGAGCAGCAGGATCGCGAGGCCGAGGGGGTAGAAGTAGACGTCCGCGTAGACCGTCTCGACCCGCTCCGAGAACTCGCTCTTCATCTGCCGCCGGAGCTCCGCGGCGATCGTCTCGATGCCCGTCGTCCCCTTCTCCGCGCGGATGATCTGCCCCCCCGGCGTCGCCTGCGCGATCGACGCGAGCTGCTGCTCGCCCGACAGCGACAGCTCGGTCGTGAGCGGCTTGCCCTGGCGATCGGTCCGCCACCCGACGATGCGGCCGTCCGGGCCGATCTCCGGGATCGGCTCCGGCGTGCGCCCGCCGATCTGCACGACGTGGATCGTCGTGCCCTGGGCGCCGATCGCCTGGGCGACGCTCAGCGGGTAGCCCTCGAGGTCCTCGCCGTCGGTGACGAGCAGGATGATCCGCTTGTGCTCGGCGGACTTCGGATCCCGCTTCAGGAGCTCGTTCGCCTGATCGAGGGCGCGCGCGATCGCGGTGCCGCCGATCGGCATGTCGTTCGGGTCGAGCTGGCGGAAGAACTGGGCGATGGCGGCGCCGTCGGCGGTGAGCGGGAAGCCCATCGGCTCGCCGGCGAACGCGACCGCGCCGAAGCGCGCGCCCTCGAGATCCTTGATGAGGCGGGCGACCTCGACCTTCGCCCGGAAGATGCGCGAAGGCTCGACGTCGCGCGCGTACATGCTCTTCGAGTAGTCGAGCACGACGACCACGTCGACGTTGGTCGCCGGCACGAGCCGCGTGCCCTTGCCGTACTGAGGCCGCGCCGCGGCCACGAACGCGAGCGCCGTGGCGAGCACGAGGAGGACGCCCTTCCAGGCGCGGCGCTTCGCCGGGTCGGCGGTGGTGAGCGCCTTCACGCGATCCTCGTCGCCGAAGCGCTTGATGGCGCGCGCCACGCCGAAGCCGCCGAGGATGAGCAGGAGGCCGATCAGCGCGGCGAACGCCGTCCCGAGCAGGAACCACGGGGCCGCAAAGTTCACGGGAACCTCCGGAGCAGCCAGGCGCGCAGGAGCGCGTCGAGCCCGATCAGGAACACGCCGGGCAGGAGCAGGAACGGGAAGAGATCCTCGTACGCGGCGCTCGACGCCTCGAAGCGGGTCTTCTCCAGCCGGTCGAGCACGTCGTGCATGCTGTCCGCGAGCGCCTTCGCGTCGGTCGCCACGTACGACTCGCCGCCGGTCTTCTGCGCGATCTCCTGGAGCAGCGCGGGGTTCACCGGGAAGCGGTGGCGCACGTAGCGCGGCTGCCCGAAGAGATCGACGCCGTCCTCGACCTCGACCTCGTCGTCGGTGCCGATCTGGATCGTGTAGACCTTCACGCCGAGCGAGGTCGCGAGGTGGGTCGCGTACTCGGGCGAGATCGCCCCGGCGTTCGAATCGCCGTCGGTCAGGAGGATGACGACCTTCGACTGCGCGTCGCTCCGGCGCAGGCGGGCGACCGCGGTGCCCAGCGCGTCGCCGATCGCCGTCGCGCTGCCGTCGATCACGTTGAGCGTCATCTGCGACACCATCTGCGTCAGCAGGTGGTAGTCGAGCGTCGGCGGCGACAGCACGTACGCGGCCTTGCCGAAGACGACGACGCCGAGGCGATCGGTCCTCCGGCGGCCGATGAAGTCCTGGAGGACGAGCTTGGCCGTGTCGAGCCGGGTCAGCCGCTTGCCGCGCGGCAGCTTCGGCTGGCCGGGCAGGTCGCTCGCCTTCGCGTCGAGGATCGCGCGCATCGAGCCCGACAGGTCGAGCGCCACGACGATGTCGATGCCCTTGTCGTCCGTGCGCTGCTCGCGCAGCACGCTGACCGGCCGGCCCATCGCGAGGACGAGGAGCGCGAGCGCCACGGCGCGGAGCACGCCCGGCAGGTCGCGCAGGTGGCTGCGCAGGCCGCGCGGCCCGCGCGCGAGCGGCGCGACCGTGCCGAGCCGGAGCCGGGGCCTGCGCGCGTCCTCCGCGAAGATGCCCCAGTACCAGACGACCGGCACCGCGAAGAGCGCGACCAGGAACCACGGGTTCTGCCAGCTCGCGCCGATCCAGGCGTCGCGGCGGGCGAGGTAGGGGTAAACGCAGGCGAGCGCGGCGACGACCAGCGTCGCCACGATCGCGAGCGCAGCGCGCTTGGCGCGGCTCACGGCGCCTCCTCCGGCGCCGCGGACGGGCGGGCGGACGGCGGCTGCTTGCCGGCGGGCGGGCCTCCGGGCCCGGCGCCCTCGATGGGCCGCACCGCCGGCGGGGTCGTGCGGTGCACGATGACCTCGCCGCGCTCGATCGCCTCGAGGCAGTCGGCCTCGCTCGGCTGGAGGCGCGCGAACTTCACGAGGTCGCAGTCGGCGAGGAACCGCGCGATCTGCGGCAGCACCGGCACGGGCGGGCGCACCCGCGCGAGCAGCGCGCGCATCTCGTCGCTGGTCGTCTCGAGGCCGTCGAAGCCGTAGCGCGCGCCGAGGTACTTGCGCACGCAGTCGCTCACGCGGTCGAAGTACTCGTCGGTCCGGCCCTCGCTGAGCAGGCTCGAGCGCCGCAGCGCCTCGAGCTCCTCGAGCGCGGCGACCCACGGCAGCTTGGGCGGCGGGGCGGCCACCACGCGGGGCCGGCGCATCCAGCGCCGGATCAGCCAGGCCGCGACGAGCCCGAGCGCCGCGCCGATGAGGATGCCGGCCGCGAGCTGCTTCGCGAGCACCCACTCCTCCCGCTGCGGCCGCGGCGGCGGGTTCGGCCTGACCTTGGGATCCCGCTCGTTGGCGATCGGGTCCTCGACCACGATCTCGTGCGGCCGGGTGCAGACCGTGACGACCTCCCCGCTCGCGCGGGACACGGCGATCGGCACCGGCGGCAGCTGCAGCACGCTCCTCCCTGGCTCCTTGGGCAGCGGGACGAACGGGATGACCAGCTTGGTCGTCGCGCCGGCCTCGGTCGCCGTCGTCGCGCTCGTCGGCCCCGCGCCCGCGTCGGCCTCGGGCAGGAGGAACCCCGCCTTCTCCAGCGCGCGCGCGGCGTCGCTGTCGCTCTGGACCTTGAAGCCCTCCGGCAGCACCGTCTCGCCCTTGCCGTGCGCGATCGTGATCTCGAGGGGCGCCGCGTACCCGCTGAACCCGTTCCTAGGGAACGTCTCCTGGAGCTGGGGCCGCGTCGCGCCGGGCGGCACGTGCTCCGCGCACGAAGCCCACACGCTCCCGCCGCGCTCCGTCGCGGCGGGCGCCGGCGCCGGCGCGGGCAGCGGCGGCGGCGGCGGCGCGTCGTCGTCCCGGACGGCGGGCCCGCCGGCGGCGCCCGCGTCCGGCTGCGCCAGCGCCGGCGCCGCGCACGCGAGCGCCGCCGCGAGCGCGGCCCACGCGGGCAGGCGCGAGGCGCCCGCGCCGCGGATCGAAAGCCGGCGCGGCCTCATCGCCTGAGCCTCCGCGCCCGCTTGGCGAACAGGTCGCGCAGCGGCGTCACGAAGCTCTCCCCGGTCTTCACCACCACGGCGTCGAGCGCGAGCTTCTTGAAGAGCTTGTCCCGGTCGCTCCTGAGCTTGCGCATGGCGGTGCGGTAGTGCTCGCGCACCGCCCGATCCCCGGTGTCGACCACGACCTCCTCGCCGGTCTCCAGGTCCTCGAAGGTCGCGAGCCCCACGTCGGGCAGCTCCTCGTCGCGCGGGTCGACCAGCATCACCGGGATCACGTCGTGCTTCGCGCTCGCGAGCGACAGCGAGCGCTCGAAGCCGGTGGCGAAGAAATCGCTGATCACGAACGCGACGCTCCGCCGCTTCGCCACCTTCACCAGGGTCTCGAGCGCGAGCTTCAGGTTGGTCCCCGTGTACTTCGGCTCGTGCCCGAGGATCTCGCGGATGACGCGCATCACGTGCTTGTCCCCCTTCTTCGGCGGCACGAGCTTCTCGATGGCCTCGGTCGCGAGCACGAGGCCCACGCGATCGTTGTTCTTGATGGCGCTGAACGAGCAGAGCGCCGCGATCTCGGCGGCGACGCGCGCCTTCGACGCGCGCCGCGTGCCGAACTGCTCGCTCTGCGAGGCGTCGACGACCAGCATGACGGTCATCTCGCGCTCCTCGACGAACACCTTCACGAACGGCTCGCTCATGCGCGCCGAGACGTTCCAGTCGATCCAGCGCACGTCGTCGCCGGGCAGGTAGGCGCGGACCTCGCGGAACGAGAGGCCCTGCCCCTTGAAGACGGACGAGTACGTCCCGGAGAGCTGCTCGTTGGCGAGCCGTTGCGTCCGGATCTCGATGCGCCGGAGCTGCTTGAGGAGCTCCGGCGGCAGCGGGTTCTTCGAGCCGGAGGCCTTGATCACGGCACCTCGACCACCTCGAACACGCGCCGGACGATCTGCTCGGACGTCACCTCCTCGGCCTCGGCCTCGTAGGTCAGGACGACCCGGTGCCGCAGCACGTCGGGGCCGATCGCCTTCACGTCCTCCGGCGTCACGTAGCCGCGGTGGCGCAGGAAGGCGTGCGCGCGCGCCGCGAGCGCCAGCGCGATCGAGGCGCGCGGGCTCGCCCCGTACTCGATGAGGCTGCTCAGCTCCCGCATCCCCTTCTGCCCGGGCTCGCGGGTCGCGAAGACCACATCGACGATGTAGTCCTTCACGCGATCATCCATGTACACGTCGCGCACGACCTTGCGCGCGGAGACCAGCTCGTCGGGCGTCGTCACCTTCGCGGCCTTGCCCTCGATGACCGCGGTCGTGCGGTCGATGATCTGCCGCTCCTCGGCGCGCGCGGGGTACCCGACCTTGACCATGAGCATGAACCGGTCGACCTGCGCCTCGGGGAGCCGGTAGGTCCCCTCCTGCTCGATCGGGTTCTGCGTCGCCATGACCACGAACGGGCTCGGCAGCGGGTACGTCGTGTCGCCGATGGTGACCTGCCGCTCCTGCATCGCCTCGAGGAGCGCGCTCTGCACCTTCGCCGGGGCGCGGTTGATCTCGTCGGCGAGCACGAGGTTCGCGAAGATCGGGCCGAGCTTCGAGGTGAAGTCGCCCTTCTGGTGGTTGTAGATGACGGTGCCGATGAGATCGGCGGGCAGGAGATCCGGCGTGAACTGGATCCGGGAGAACTTCGCGTCGATGGCGTCGCAGAGCGTCCGCACCGTGAGCGTCTTGGCGAGGCCAGGGACGCCCTCGAGGAGCACGTGCCCCCCGGTGAGCAGCCCGATGAGGATGCGCTCGATCATGTACGTCTGGCCGACGATGACCTTGCCAACCTCGCTCAGCAGGGTGTCGATGAAGGCGCTCTCTTTGGCGACCAGCTCGTTCAGGGCGCGTACGTCGTGCATAACGGGTGGGAGCTCATAGCAAGCCCGGCCGCCCGAGGACAACCGGCGCCGCCCGAATATTCCTCGAGGCGCGGGGCGCGCCGGGGCCCGGCGGCGCTCGGCGCGCGGCGCTAGAAGCCGGCGCGCGGCGCTAGAAGCCGGCGCGCGGCGCTAGAAGCCGGCGCGCGGCGCTAGAAGCCGGCGCGCGGCGCTAGAAGCCGGCGCGCGGCGCTAGAAGCCGGCGCGCGGCGCTAGAAGCCGGGCTCGCGGAACTTGGCGCGCCCGGTCTCGGCGGGCGCGCGCGGGCGCGGCGGGCCCGGGCTCGCGGTCGCGGCGGGGGCGGAGGACGGCGGCGTCGCGGGCGAGGTCGAGGGCGCCGGCGCGGCCGGCGGCTCCGCCGCGCGCGGCGCGGCGGTCGCGTCGCTCGGACGCGGCGCTTCGGTGAGGGGCGGCGGCGCCGCGGGCACCTCCACGAGCGGCGCGGGAGGGCCCTCGCCGAGGCCGATCCACAGGAGCGTCGCCGCCCCGAGCAGCGCGCCCGACGCGACGAGCGCCGCGGCGGTGGCGATCGTGCGGGCGCGGCGGCGCGGATCGAGCCGGGAGAACGGCCGCCCGCGCGACCTGCCGTCCGCGGCGCGCAGCGCGTCCTTGATCACCGCCGCGCGCCGCGAGGTGCGCGAGGCGAGCGCGTCGCGGATGTACCCCGTGACCTCCTCGGGGCGGCTGCCGAGCGTCGCGTTCACCGCCTCCAGCGCGTCCGCGAGCTCGGCCATCGTGGCGAAGCGCTCGGCCGGATCCTTGGCGAGCGCGCGCAGCACCGCGGCCTCGAGCGCGGGCGGGTAGCCGGGGGCGAGCGAGCTCGGCGGATCGACCGGCTCGGGCCGCGCGATGCGCGCCATGGTCGCGAGGTCGTGGCTTGCGGCGAAGGGGTGCGAGCCCGTCGTCAGCTGATAGAGCACGATCCCGAGCGCGAAGATGTCCGACCGCCGGTCCAGCTGCTCGCTGTAGACCTGCTCGGGCGCCATGAAGAGGATCTTGCCCTTCATGTGCCCGGTGTTGGTCGTCGGGTTGTCCGCCTGCGCGACCGCCTTGGCCACGCCGAAATCGGCGATTTTGACCGAGCCGTCCCGCGTGATCAGGATGTTGTGCGGCGAGACGTCCCGGTGCACGAGCCCGACCAGCGCGCCCCCCTCGTCGCGGAGCTCGTGGGCCGCGTGCAGCCCGCGCGCCGCCTCGATCGCGATCCGCACCGCGACGGGCAGCGGGAGCGGCCGGCCCTGCTTGCGGGTGCTGCCGCCGAGCAGCGCCACGAGCGCGTCGCCGTCGATCCACTCCATCACGAAGTAGAGCACCCCGCTCTGCTCACCCTGATCCAGGATCGCGCACACATTCGGGTGCTTGATCCGGGCCGCGATGCGAGACTCCGTGAGGAACATGCGCTTGCAGCGCGGATCGCTGGAGAGCGCCGGCAGCATCGTCTTCACTGCCACGATCTTGTCGCCCGCCGCCCCGCCGCGCTCCCGGGCCGCCCACACCGTGCCCATTCCGCCCTGCGCGATGGCGATCAGCAGCTCATAGCGGCCGAGAAATTGGCCTGGCACAAGATCGACGGGCGCTATCACAGCTCGTACCTGCGACTCCTGTGTCGTCCTGAATCCGACCACGCTGAAGCTCTCACGGGCGATGCAAGAGCGTTCCAGGATCGGGAACCAATCTCAAACAATTTTCCAGTTGTCGAGAATCGGGCGGCGTGAGTACGGTTAGATTGCCTCTATCGCTTCGTTGAGGAAGGAGGCGTGGGTGGAGCATCGGATCACCATCGGCGGAGTGGTATTCTTCGCCGTGGTCGGCGTCGGTCCGGCTGCGTTCGCCGATCCTTCCCCGGAGGGCGCCGCGCGCGCTCCGGCGGGCGCCGTCGCGGGCGACACGGGGGCTCCCGCCGCGCCGCGGCAGGCGGTCGACACGGCGGCTCCCGCCGCGCCGCGGCAGGCGGGCGCCGTCGCGGGCGATACCGCGGCTCCCGGCGCGCCCCGGGCGCCGGGCGCGGTCGCGAGCGACACGGCGGCTCCTGCCGCGCCGCGGCAGCCGAGCGCCGCGGAGCTCGCGTCGGCGCGGCACCTCTTCGCGCTCGGCCTCGCCGCGGAGGACCAAGGACGGTGGGCGGAAGCGCTCGAGATCTACGAGCGCATCAGCCGGATCGTCGTGTCACCGCCGCTCTGGTATCACCTCGGCGTCTGTCACGAGGCGCTCGGCCACGTCGTCGAGGCGCTCAACGCGTTTGAGCTCGCCGCGTCCGGCGCGACCGCACGGAAGGAGATCGCGCTCGCCAGGGAGTCGCGGTCACGCATCGAGAAGCTCCGCACGAGGACGTCGCAGATCGTCCTGCAGCTGCCCGAGGACGCCAGCGGCGTGCGCGTCGAGATCGACGGCGAGCCGATCCACTCGGCGCTCGTCGGCGCGGCCATCCTCGTGACCCCCGGGGCGCGGCGGATCGCGGTGAGGGCCGAAAATTACACGGAGCAGTTCGAGACCACGGTGCAGGCCGAGACGGGCGCCGTCGTCGAGCTGCAGGCCGAGCTCGGCCGCAGGCGACCGCTCGCGGTCCTGCTGCCCATCGCGCCGGCCCGCCCCGCGCCGCCCCGCGCGCCCGCGCCGGGCCTGAGCCTCCCGCCGGTGGCCGTCGTGGGCGCGGCGGCCGCGTTCGGCGCGGCCGCCGTGGTCACGGGCGCGATGGCCTACGACGTGCGGCACACCTTCATGAAGAAGAACGCGAACCCGGCGCCGGGCTCGCGGGGCGAGCGGCAGGCGCTGCGCGATCGCGGGCAGGCGCTCGCCGTCACGAGCACCGTGCTCAGCGGGGCGGCCCTCGTCGCGGGCGGCTTCGCCGCGTACCTCTTCTGGTCCTCGCCGTCGCCGCGCGCGGAGCCCGAGCACGCCGCCGGCCGGCGGCCTTCGCCCGGCCCGCGCGCCCCCGGCCCGACGGCGTTCTCGCCGTGGATCGGCGCGGACGGCGCGGGCGTCGCCGTGCAGGGAGCGCTGTGAGCTGCGCGCGCCGCCTCGGAAGGGACGCCGTCGTGGCGCTCGCCCTGGCCTGCACCGGGACGGGCGCGTGCGCCTTCATCGCGCCGTTCCCCGAGGTCGCGGCGGATCCGGTGGGCGAGGGGGGAAGCGGCGCCAGCGGCACCGACGCGACCAGCGGGACCAGCGGGACCAGCGGGGCCGGCGGGACCGACGGGACCGGCGGGGGCAGCTCGATCCCGGAGGGCTGCGTCCCTCGCGCCGAGATCGCCTGCTACGCGGGGCCGCAGGGCACGCAAGGCGTCGGCCTCTGCGCGGGCGGCGTCGCCACATGCAACGACGACGGCACGGACGTGGGCGCCTGCGTCGGCCAGGTGCTGCCCGCGTTCGAGAGCTGCGCCACGCCCGAGGACGAGAACTGCGACGGGCGGGCGTGCACCGGCGACCCGGTGCAGAGCGTCGCGCTGGGCGGCACCGGCGCGCAGCACGGCCTCGGCGTCGCCGTCGGCGCGAGCGCCGTCGTGGTGGTCGGGTCGGCGACCGGCAGCACCGATCTCGGCGCGGGCCCGTCGGACGAGCTGGGCTCGCTCGGCGAGCCGGACGCCTTCCTCGCCTCGTTCTCGCGCGACGCCTCCGCGCGCGAGGGGCGCTTCCGGTTCGGCCGCCGCTTCGCGGACACCGTCGCGCGGGCGGTCGCGCTCGCGCACGGCGGCGACGTGGTGCTCGTGGGCAGCGCGTCGGGCGACGTCGATTTCGGCGGCGGCGTGCGCAAGGGCCGCGGCCACCACGCCGACATCGTCGTGGCGCGGTTCGACGCCTCCGGGGCGCACCAGTTCAGCCGTCGCTTCGGCGACGTCGACGACGACCAGCACGCGAGGGCGGTCGCCGTGGACGAGGCGGGGAACGCGTTCGTCACCGGCGAGTTCCAGGGCACGCTCGACTTCGGCGAGAACGGCCAGGGCGAGCGCTTCCTCCTGAAGAGCCAGGGCAAGAGCGACGTGTTCCTCGTCAAGCTCGACGCCGCCGGCAACGTCCGCTGGGCCAAGCAGTACGGCGACGCGGAGGACCAGGCCGGCACCGGCGTCGCCGTCGACGGCCAGGGCAACATCGTCCTCGTCGGCCGCTTCGGCGGGAGCATCGAGTTCGGGGGGGACGAGAAGGGGCTCTTCACCGCCAACAGCGACATGTTCATCGCGAAGCTCGACCCTTCGGGCGACCACGTCTGGAGCAAGTCGGCCAACGCGACCAAGGCCGCCGAGGCGCTCGGCGTCGCGGTCGACGGCGCGGGCAACGTCGTCGTGACCGGCTCGTTCCGCGAGCAGGTCACCATCGGCGAGTCGGTGCGCACGAGCGCGGGAGACAAGGACATCCTCGTCATCCGGCTCGACGAGAACGGCTTCCTCCAGTGGTGCGAGGACTACGGCGACGACGCCGACCAGGAGGGCGCCTCGGTCGCGGCCGATCTGGCCGGCAACCTCCTCGTGACCGGCTTCTTCGGGGGGAGCATCGAGCTCGGGGACAAGCTGCGCCAGGCCACGGGCGCCGCCGACGCCTTCGTGATCAAGCTCGCCCCGGACAGCAATCCGATCTGGCTGCGCTCGTTCGGCGACTCGGGCATGCAGCAGGGCGCCTCCGTCGCCGTCGACCCCCTCGGCGACAGCTGGGTGGCCGGGAGCTTCGACGGCGTCATCGATCTCGGGAGCGACGCGGTCGCGAGCCGCGGCGCCGTCGACGCGTTCCTGGTGCAGCTCGGGCCGTGAGCGCCGCGCGCCGGCGGCTCACTCGCCGGCGAGCGGGTAGATCGGCCGGATGTCGATCGGGATCCCCTCGAGGCCGCCGAGCGCCTGCCGCATCGGCTCCGAGACCTCTCCGTACCTCGCGAGGAGCTCGGCGGCACCCTGCCGGTCGCCGCGGTGCTGCACGAGGCAGAGATCGCGGACGAGGCGGGCGATGGCGGCCTCGAGCTCCGCGGCGTCGACCGTGAAGCGCCGGGACCCCGGGTCGAAGCGGGCGGCGCGCTCCTCGAGGAAGCGGTTGATCTGGAGCGCGGCGCCCTTGCCGTGCGCCTCGGCCACGCCGAAGCGGGTGCTCCGGAACAGCCCCGCGAAGTAGGAGACGAGGAGCTTCTCCCGGAAGCCTTCGGCGAAGTGGCCTCGTCGGATCATGAAGAGGACGTTGTAGGCGCCCATCACGTCGGCCTTGGCCTCCTCGATGGCCGAGTAGGTGGCGCCGAGCGCGAGCCGCACCTCGACCCGCTCTCTGCCGACACGCGCGAACGCCGGGCCCAGGCTGTGCGAGAGCTCGTGGAAGAGCGTCTCGTTGAAGAACGCGTCGGCGGACAGGTGCTCGAGCTGCGCCGGGTCGAGGATGCGCTCGGCGATGGGGCGCATGATCAGCTCGAACTTCGTCTCGATGACGTTGCGGAGCAGGACCTTCTTGGCCCCCTTCTCGGCGCGGACGCGCTCGTCGTTCGGCAGGTTGAACGCGATCGTCTGGACCGATTTGCGGGCGTCGCCGGAGCTGAAGACCAGGTCCACGACCTGGATGGGGCTCTCGCCGCCGCGCTGGGTCTTCACGTCCTCGGGGATGGGCAGGTTGCGCTCCATCTCCGGGAGGAGCTCCTTGTACTTGGAGAGCCGCCGGGAGGCCTCCGGGTCGCTCACCGTGACGAACGCCTCGAACGAGGCCTTGAGCCCGAGGAGCTCGTCCTCGTAGGTCTCGTAGGGGCCGATGGTCACCTCGACCGGGCTGTCGAGGTCCATCCAGTCCTTGTCGGAGGCATAGTAGTCGTCCGAGCGGAACGCCGCGGCCCGGGACCTCAGGAACCTGCGCAGGCTCTCGCTCGTCGTGAGCGCCGCCGCCTCCTCGAGGAGCGCGCCGGCGGGGCCGAGCCACGCCGCGTAGGCCTGGCTGTACGGCACGGCGACGAGCCCGCCCTGGTCTCGACGGATCAGCGTGAACAGGCCCTCGAAGGCCTCCTTGTCGCCCGGGCGTTGCTCGATCCACGCGCGGAGCTCGTCGGCCGAGAGATCTTCCGGGTAGAAGCCGGCGCCGGGCGGACGGGGTCTGTCGATGGCGAAGGGCCGGTGGTGATCCTGCCTGTCCCACGGGCCCCGCATGATGTCGAAGTAGGCGAGCCGCTCGCGGCCCTCCGGGGTGGCGTCCGCGAGGAGGCGCTCGCGGAGCTCGGGGTTTCCGGCGTAGGCCTGGCGGTCGAACACGGGATCGAGGAGCCGCGAGGCCTCGATGAGCTTGCCGAGCGCCCTCCGCTCGGGCTCGGGCAGCGTGCTGACGTCCGCGGTGAGCCTGGCCGGCGCGAACTGCTTGACCTTGTCGGATAGCAACGGGACCTCCTTAGGGCGATCTCCGGACGGTTCAGGGTCAGCCCGCCGGGACCGGATGCGCGTCGCGGTACTCGCGGACGGCCTGGGCTTCGTCGATGGCGTGCTTGAACCCGGTGGCGGCGCGGAAGGCGGCGCTGTCCACGACGACCGGGTACTTGATGTGGGTCAGCGCCGCGCGCGGGAGCTTCGGCAGGCCGAAGCGGCCGAGCGCGTTGCGCAGCACGAACTCGGGGAGGGGGACCGCCACCCGGCCCGCCGCCCGGATGATGAGCGACAGGGGCACGGGCTGAGGGCCCGAGACGTTGTAGACGCCCCGGATGCGCTTCTCGAGCGCCAGGCAGATGGCGGTGACGACGTCCTGCTCGTGCATGAACTGGAACAGCGGGTCGAACCCGAGGACGTACGGGACGTGGGGCCCGCGGAGGAAGCTCGCCAGCGTGCCGTGGCCCGTCGGGCCGAGCGTGTAGCACATGCGGAGCACGGTGGTGCAGAGCTCGGGAGCGCGCCAGAGCGCCGTGCAGGCATAGAGATCGGCCGCAACCAGGTCGGCGAGCTCGGGAAAGGTGGATACCGCCATCGGCGGGTCCTCTTCCTTGTGGTAGAGCGGCGATTCGGGGCCAGCGCCGTAATACGTGTGTCGGCCGACGAAGATCACGTGCTCGACGCCGCAGGTGCGGCTGTTGTCGAAGACGACGCGCGTTCCGCCGAGGTTGATCCGATACCGCTCCTCGGTCTGCTCCACGAGGTGCGTCACGGTCGCCATGTGGATCACGGCCTGGGGCCGGCTCTTGCGGAACACGTCCTCGGCGGCGCGCTTCTGCAGATCCACGTTGTGCATCTCGACGCCGGCCGGGGCGTCCGGCCAGGGCCGCCGGTCGATGCCGATCACCTCGTGCCCCTGCTCGAGGAGGCGCGCGGCGACCATGCGGCCGAGCTGGCCGGTGATCCCGGGGATGAGGACCCTCATGCGCGCTCCTTCGATGACGCCGGCGCGGGCGGCGCGGCGCCGCGCTGATCCAGCGCGAGCTTGCTGCGGCGCCGCCGGCGCCCGGCCTCGATGAGCTCGGCGATCCTCGCCTTCACCTGCTCCACGTAGCCCGCGATCACCTCGTCTTCCTCCGCGCCGGTCCCGGCGAACGTCATCGGCTCGCCATAGGTGATCTCCAGCTGGACCGGCAGGGGGGCCGGCACGAGGTACGGGGTGATCGGGATATACGGCACCCCGAACAGCCGGCCGATCGTGTACGAGTTGGCGACGGTGGGCACCGCCTCGCCGCCGCCGACGAAGCCGAACGGGATGATGGGCGTGCCCGTCTTCATCGCGAGCCGGACGAAGCCCGACCCGAAGTTCACGAGCGAGTTGCGCTCGCTGTAGAGCTTGGCGGTGCCGCGCGCCCCCTCGGGGAACACCATGAGCAGCCGCTCGTCCTCGAGCAGGCGGCTCGCGTGCTCCGGGAGGCCGGTGAAGTGCCCTGTGCGGCTCGACCAGAGCGAGGTGAACGGGAGGCGATTGATGAATTTCTCCGCCATCCCCTCGGCCAGCCGCGGCGGATCCATCTCGAAGAACATCGACGCGACCACCATCGCCCCGTCGATGGCGACTCCGCCCGAGTGGTTGCCGACGAGCATCGCGCGCCCGCGCGCGGGGACGTTCTCCGCGCCCGTCACGCCCACGGAGAAGTAATGATGATAGAAGAAGTCGAGGAGCGAGAAGAAGAGGCCCAGGTGCTTCCGGGAGATGCCGTAAGGATCGACCCCGAAGCTGTTGAAAGGGATCTCCAGCCGCTGGACGCGCTGGGCAATCGAGTCGCTGACGAGCAATGTCAAGGGCACCCTCCGGAGGCTGCGGCGCCCGGAGGGTACGCGCGATCGGGCGGGAAGCACAACCTCCGCCGGTCGGCGCAGGGGGCAGCCGGACTGCGCCGCGCCAGCGCGAGGCGACCATGGATCACGCGAAGTGCGCTCGAGCGCCCGCCGCTCACGTGGAGGATCACATCTCGAAACATAACGCGCCGCGGCGGCGCGGTCGCGGCTGCGTTCCGCGCTCTCGGCGCGGGATCGGGGCCCGGCCGTTGAGCAGCCGCGCGGTCCGCGGTATGGGGTCGGCCATGTCGACCCGACGCCGCGTTCCCGAGCATCCTGGCTGGCCGCCCTCCGTCCGCCCGCGGGGAGGGCGACCGTGCGACGCCCGCCGGGAGG
This sequence comes from Sorangium sp. So ce134, assembly GCA_051525975.1. Classification (GTDB taxonomy): domain Bacteria; phylum Myxococcota_A; class Polyangia; order Polyangiales; family Polyangiaceae; genus Sorangium. Next base: position 11,568,916 of record CP150314.1, on the reverse strand, counting down.
TCGCCCCGTGACAGAGCTCGTGATCCGCCGGGCGGCGCCCACGGACGTGGCGATCATCGCGGCGAACAACCGGGCCATGGCGCTCGAGACGGAGGGCAAGGCGCTGGACACCGCCACGACCCTCCGCGGCGCCGCCGCGCTGATCGCGGATGAGTCCAAAGGGTTCTATCTGGTGGCCGAGCGCGCCTCCGAGGTGGCTGGGCAGCTGATGGTGACCTACGAATGGAGTGACTGGAGAAACGGCACTTTCTGGTGGATCCAGTCGGTCTACGTGTCGCCCGCGGCGCGGCGCGGCGGCGTCTTCCGGGCGCTGTACCGGCGAGTCCACGAGATGGCGGCGGACGCGGGGGACGTATGCGGCATCCGCCTCTACGTGGAGAGCGCGAACGCGCGTGCGCAGTCGACCTATGTCGCGCTCGGAATGAAGCGGTCGCACTACGAGCTCTACGAGCTCGATTTGGACTTCGGCTCGTCCTGAGGCGGCCGGCCCTCCTGGTTCGGGGCGGGGGGGACGACCGCGGGCATCGTCGGCCAGGAGCCCTTGACGAGGGCGCGCATCGCGGCCGTCTTCAGCGCGACCTCCGAGGGCTCGAGGAAGACGCCGAGGGCCTGGCGGATCTGGGGGAGCGAACGGATGAGATCGGCGGGCGTCATCGCTTCGGGCGGCGACACGCCGCTCCGATCGCAGGCCTCCTGGATGATCTTCCTGGCGAACGCGGGCGCGAGGCCGCAGCACTCGACCACCTGCTCGAAAAGCGAGCGCATGAGCTGGTTCCCCCGGGGTAACGTCTGACGCGCGGCGCGTCTTTCACTTGGGCGAGCACATACCGCCCCACGACAAGAATAGCCTACCTCCTATGTCGCGCTCGTGAGACGGCGACTGACCTTCTGCCGGCTTTTGTGACGATGTAGGTGACGCGGCGACTCGTTCCAATGGGCGGCAGCGCGACCCCGGGTCGCGCGACCTGCGCGCGGCCGAGGGAGGTCGTGGTCGCCGGAGCATTGGACGGGCCTCCACGGCCGGAGTGTTGGACGAGGCGGCAAAAAGGATCATCGCCTGACCGGCATCGCGCGCGGCGCTCGCTGCGCCGGCGCTCAGGCGCCGCGGGCTGCGTCTGTCCAGCGCTGATGTCCGGGGAGGCAGCCGCGTAGATGACGTCTCGCGCGCCTCGCACGTCTCGCGCGTCTCGCGGCCCCCGTGACGTCGCGCGTCACCGCGCCGCCGGCTCGCGCGTCACCGCCCCTTCGGCTCGTGCGTCACAGGCCTGAGGGTTTGAAGGGCGTCCGCGATGTCGTCCGCGGAGCGCTCCGCTTCGGCTCCGGCGCCTTCGGCGCCGCGCCGCGGACGCCCGATGACCGGGTCGCCGGCTTCGCCGTCGAGACGGCGGATCCGCTCGCCACGCGCGGGTCCGGCCGGTTCGTCCTGGGCTTGACGGCCGCAGGCGGGGTCGTTCTGGGGGCCGGCCGCGGGGCCGCGTTCGTCGCGCGGTTGGCGGTGGGCGCAGGGCCGTGCGCGGATCTGCCGAGAGCGGAGCCGTGGGCGGATCGGCCCGGAGCCGGGCCCTGGGAAGAACGAACGGAAGCGGGGGCATGGGCGGAGCCGACGGGGGAAGGGCTGCGCGCAGTTCCGCCGAGAGCGGGGACCTGGTCGGAGCCCGTCCGGGCGGGATCCTCGACGGACCCGGCGGGCTGCCCCGCTGCGGCCGCGTGGACCGTCGTGCTGTCGGCCACGGTCGCGGGCAGGAGCGGCGAGCTCGGGGCGACAGGGGCGCCCTCGGCCGCTTCTCGAGCGGCGGGCTCGCGCTGGCCGAGGGCGAAGAAGGCGCCCACGCCGGCCGCGAGCGCGACCGCGCAGACGCTGGCGATCACGCTCCGGCGCACGATGTGCTGCCGGCGGAACACCGCCTCCGAGACGACGGCGCCGATCCCCGGCGCGCTGCCGTCGGCGCCCGAGAGATCCGGCGCCGGCCCGAGGATCTGCAGGCCCACAGGAGAGCGCTGGCTCGAGGGAGAGCGCTGGCTGAGGGGCTCGCTCAGGGGAGAGCGCTGGCTCGAGGGAGAGCGCTGGCTGAGGGGCTCGCTCAGGGGCGACCGCTGGCTGAGGGGCTCGCTCAGAGGAGAGCGCTGGCTGAGGGGCTCGCTCAGGGGCGACCGCTGGCTGAGCGGCGAGCGCCCTGATCGCGGCCCCGACGCGGGGCCGTTCCGCACGCTGATGGGCCCGCTGAGGTCGCGCAGGCCGACCTCCTTGATGAGCGCCTCCACCGCCCGGGGTGACGACACGGCGAGGCCCGGCGTCTGCGCGGCCGCCTCCTCCAGCGCCTCGGCGAACGCCGCCGCGGTCGGGAACCGGTCGTCCGGGTCGGCGCGCAGCGCGCGCATGCAGATCGTGTCGAGCGCGGCGGGGACCGACGGCACCACCGCGCGCGGACCCGCGGGCGGGCCCTTCAGGATCTGCGCGATCAGCGCGCCGTCGTTGTCGGCCTTGAACAGGCGCTCCTCCGTGAGCATCTCCCAGAGCACCACGCCGGCCGAGTACACGTCGCTGCGGCGATCGACCTGCTCGGCCCGGATCTGCTCGGGCGCCATGTACGAGAGCTTCCCCTTGAGCGCGTTGCCCTGCGTCGACATGAGCCTCGTCTCGGCGCGGGCCACGCCGAAGTCGGTGATGCGCGAGACGCCGTCGATGCCGACGAGCACGTTCTGCGGCGAGACGTCGCGGTGCACGAGGTTGAGCGGCTCGCCTTCGGACCCGGTGAGCTCGTGCGCCGCGTGCAGGCCCGCGAGCACGTCGAGGAAGATGCGGAGCACGATCCCGATGGGGACCCGCCGCTTCGCCCGCGCGCACGTGCGCAGCAAGAGGTGCAGCGACGGGCCCTCGATGTACTCCATGACGAGGAACAGCGGGTCCTCGACGAGATCGAACGTCGCGACGACGTTGGGGTGGCGGACCCGCGCCGCGAGGCGCGCCTCGTCGAGGAACATCGCGACGAACTCGGGCTCCGCCGCGATGTGCGGGTGCATCATCTTCAGGGCGACGAGGCGCTCGAACCCGCCGGCCCCGACCGCCCGCCCGAGATACACGGTGGCCATGCCGCCCGACGCAATGGCGCGCAAGCTCTCATAGCGGCCAGCGTGCAAGGTCACTCGGCCAGGCTACACCATGCGTGGTGCGTTCTCCACGAGTCATGCGCCGCTCTCCGCGTGCGCGCGCACGTCCCACACGGCCACGACGAACACCCGATTTCATGCCGATGTGAGGCGTGCTACGACCGAGCGCCGACAGCCGGGGCTCACGTGAGCGCGCGGTCGTCGACTGGCGTCGATTGGCGGCGATGGCGCATGCCGCGCGGGGAGGAGAATGGCGCCCGCGCGCGGGGAGGAGGCTGCGCGCTCAGCTCACGATCGGCAGCCGCCTGGCCGCCGGCCGCGCGCGCGGGCTGCCCTGCTCGCGCTCGCGCAACGCGAGATCGTGCTCGATGATCGTTAGGGGATTCTCGTAGGCCGGTAGAGGAAGATCCCTATTCTTCGCGTACACGGGGTGCCGGCCGTGCTTCTTGTACCATTCGGCTACCGTGGCATTCGCCTTCATCTTCTCGAGGATGTTCCGCCAGCCGGCGCCGGTGTTGTACGCGCAGAAGCTGATCTCGCCGAGCTGCGTTCCGTACGGAATGATGCACATCTCGGTGCGGCGGAAGTCGTAGTTGAACAGGTCCTGGAACCACATGCCCGCCACGAAGAGCACCCGCCACTCGTAGTCGCGGGCGTCGCCCTCGCCGGCGTGCGCGGCGCCCGTCTGGCTCATGAACTGCTTCACCAGGGTCGCGAGGTGGAAGTTCGGCGGCGCCTTCTCGGGCCGGTAGCGGCGCAAGAGCGCGGCGACGACCTGCGCCTTCGTGAGCGCGCGGCCGCGCCCGGCGTCGAAGATCGCGCGCAGGTCGGAGAGCAGCCCCTCGACGTCGATGAAATCGAGCAGCGGGACCACCTGCTTCGTCGTCTTGTGGACGAACAGCGCGGTCCCGATCCCGCAGTTCGGGTGGCACCCGCAGTTGAGCTGGCCCCAGTCCTTGTCGGGGCCGTCGAGCAGATCGGTCACGTTGCCGAAGGGGCTGAGCGCCGACAGGGGGAACCAGTCGCGGAGCGGGTCGGTCACGCCGGTCTGCCGGGCGACGTCGTGCGCGAGGTGGCTCAGCGTGTAGCGCTGCTTCTCGCGCAGCTCGTCGGAGATGTCCTCGTCGCGGCCGGTGAAGCTGACCGGCTGGAAGCTGACCACCGTGACCTTGTCGGCGTTCTGGACCGCGAAGTCGATGATCGGGCCCACCTGGTCGTTGTTCACGCCGTTGACGATCGTCACGACCAGGATGACGTCGATCCCGGCGGCCGAGAGCTCCTCGATGGCCCGCAGCTTCACGTCATAGAGGTTCGCGATCTTCCGGTGGCTGTTCGCGGCGTTCGTCACCCCGTCGAACTGCAGGTACGCCATCCGGAGGCCCGCCTCCTTGGCCTTCCTGGCGAAGCCCGGCTCCTCCGCGAAGCGGATCCCGTTGGTCGCGCACTGCACCGCGAAGTACCCCTTCTTGCGCGCGTACCGGATCGCGTCGAGGAAATGCGGGCTCAGCGTCGGCTCGCCGCCGGAGAACTGGATCGACATCTGGCGGCGCGGGCGCACCTCCGCGGCGTCGTCCAGGATCCGCGCGATCTCCTCCCACGAGAGCTCGTGCACGTAGCCGACCTGATTGGCATCCATGAAGCACGGGTCGCACATCATGTTGCAGCGGTTCGTCAGATCGACGGTGAGCACCGCGCCGCGGCCGTACCGGATGGTGCTCGAGCCGTGGTTGTGGATCCTGTCCGGCGTCATCTCGACGTCGCGGCCGCTGAAGAGGCGCTCGATCCGGGCGAGGAACTCCGGGTCGATCGAGATCGTGTCCGAGAAGAAGCCGTGCTTCGGGCACGTCTTCTCCATGACGACGCGCCCGTCGCGCGCGACGATGCGGGCGCGGATCTCCCCGGGCTTGTCGTTGATGAGCTTGGTCCAGTCGGCCCTGCCACTCAGGATCTCGGCGCGCGCCTCCTTGACGCAGCGCGGGCACAGGCTGTCCGTCTCGCGGGGCCAGCCGAGCGGGGGCTTCGAGCGCTGGCCGCCCCTCGGGATCGGCTTGTCGCTCCACTTCGGGTGAAACGGCTTGGGCTCGCCGCCGAGCCGGCTCAGGTGCTGCAAGACGGGCCACGCCTTGTTGGCCGATACCGTGATGGCCTTTTCCAGTGTCCGTACCAGGTCGATCAAGCGTCACCTCACTCACAGGCGCAATACGCGGCCGCACCGTAGGTCGACCTAGCGCGTGCTTCCATCAAATTCCAGGCTCGCCACGCCGCGCTGACGCGCTCGTCGCCGCTCAGCCCGGGGAGTGACAGCGGGCCGTCGATCGCGGGATAGTACGGGGGAGCGTATGCGATTCCTCCCTGGAAACCCCCGCGCCCTGGGCCTCGCCGCGGCGCTCGCGGCCACGGCGGCGGCGGGCCCGGCGGCGCCGCAGCCGGTCGCGCGGGCGGCCGGGGCCTCGGGGGACGCCGGCAAGACGCCGGCGGCCGAGGCCGGCGCGGCGCCGCTGCGCGGCAGCCTGGGCGTGCCCGTCGCCGAGCGGCTGCTCGCGTCGAGCGACCCGGAGGCGCGGCTGCGCGGCATCGAGCGGCTCGGCGCGATCGGCACCGAGGAGGCGGTGACCGCGCTGCTCGCCGCGCTCGAGCAGGGGGCCCCGGCGGCGCGCGATCCCAGGGCGCGCCTCGCGGCGGTGCGCGCGCTCGCCCCGCACGCGCAGCGCGACAGCGTGCGCCAGCTCCTCTCGCGCGAGCTCTCGGAGGGCGGCGGCCCCGCGCGCGGCGCCGCCTCGCCGCTCGGCGAGGTGCTGCGCGGCACGGCCGCCCTCGCGCTCGCGCGCACCGGCGAGCGGCGCGCGCTCGGCGCGCTCGTGAACGCGATCGTGCAGGGCGGGGCCGCGGGGGACGCCGCGGCGCGCGCCATCAAGGCGTACCCGCCCGAGTCGCTCCAGCTCCTGCTCGGGAACCGCAAGCGGCTCGAGCCCGCGCTCGTGAGCTTCCTCGGCGAGCTCGGCGATCTCCGGGCGATCGCGGCGCTCCGGCCGATGCTCGAGGGCGGCGACCGGGCGGCGCAGGTGGCCGCGGCGCGCGCCCTCGCGCGGCTCGGCGACGAGGCGGCGCTGGCAAAGGCGCGCGCGTGGCTGCGCAAGCCGGAGCCGGGGCTCTTCGAGGCGACCGTCGAGATCCTCGTCGACCTCGGCGCGCCGGAGGCGCCGGACGCGGTGGCCGCGCTGCTCGGGTCCGAGCTCGGCCGGCTCGAGGGGCTCAGGCTCGCCGAGCTCGCGCCGGCGGAGCGCCTCGTGCCGGCGCTCGCGCGCGCGCTCCCGCTGCTCCCGGAGGACGCGAGGCCGCGCGCCGTCGCCGCGATCGGCCGCGCCGGCGGCGCGGAGGCGGCGCGCCAGCTGCGCCGGCTCGCGGTCGAGCGCCCCGAGCTCGCGACGCCGGCGGCGTTCGCGCTCGCGACGATGCCCGGGGCCGAGGCGCGGGCCGCTGTCGCGGAGCTCTTCGAGGGGCCGCGCGCCGCGAAGGACGCGGACCTCCGCAGGCTCGGCCTGCGCGCGGGCGTGGTGCGCGGGCTCGCGCTGCGCGACGCGCCCGAGGGGCTCGAGGGGCGGCTCCTCGCCGCGCTGGCGGCGCCGAAGGGGTCGAGCGATCGCGCCGTCGGGGTGTTCGGCGCCGTGGCGCTCGGCCTCCGCGACGCGGTCGAGGTCGTCGGCGGGTGCTCTCCGGCGTCGTGCGATCGCGCGGCGGTCCACGCGGCGGCGCGCGGCGCGCTCGCGCGGGGCGATCGCGCCCTCGCCGCGCTCGCGCCGCTCTTCGCCGAGCTCGCCGCGCCGGGCGGCGACGACGCAGCGCCCGACGCGGCGGCGATCTCGGCGGGCGTCGCGCTGCTCGCCGAGCCCGGGGGCGGGGCGGTCGCGACCTCGCGGCTCGCCGCGCTCGCGGACGCGGGCGGCCCGCTGTCGCCGCTCGCGGCGCGCGCGCTCGCGGCCCGGGACGACGAGGTGGTCCGCGGCAGGCTGAAGCGGCTGCTCGAGGGGAGCGATCCCGTCGTGCGCGCGCACGTCGCGCTCGGCCTCGGGAGCGATCCTCTGCCCGACAGCGTGTCGCTCCTCGCGCGCGCCTACCGCTTCGAGGACGACCCCGCGGTGCGCCGCGCGATCGTGCGCGGGCTGTCCCGGCGCACCGAGGTGCAGCGCCGGCGCGTCCTCCTCGCGGCGCGGGATCTCGACCCGGACGAGGGGGTGCGCGCGCTCGCGCGGGCCGCCCTCTCCGGCCCGGGCGCGCCGGCGCTCGACCCGCCGCGCGCCGCGCTGGCCACGGGGGTGGTGTGGATCGCGATCGTCCCGAACGACCGGAGCGCGGCCGCGAGCGCGTCGTCGCGTCCGGCGCGGCTCGTCCGCCCGGATGGCCTGGCGATCCCGGTCGTGGCCGATCCCGACGGCGTGCTCCTCGTGCCGGCGGTGCCGCCCGGGGTGAGCTCCGTCCTGCTTGCGCCGGCCGCACCCCCGGGGGACGCTGGCTCATGACGACGATGAGCAACGCGACGGACGAGGGCCGCACGGGCGTGGAATCGGACGTGGAGTCGCGCGCGGAATCGGGCGTGGAGCCGAGCGTCGAGTCGCGCGTTGCGCCGAGCGCGGGGCCCCGCGCCGCGGCGGCGGCGTCAGCGGCCGAGGCCGATCGCGCCGCCGGGAACGGCGACAAGGGCGCGGGCGCGATGTCGTTCGAGGAGTCGACGCGCCGCCTCGCGAAGATCGTGGCGGAGCTCGAGGGCGGCGACCTGCCGCTCGAGCGCGCGCTCTCGCTCTTCGAGGAGGGCATCCGCCTGTCGCGGTCGGCGCAGGAGCGGCTCGACCGCGCCGAGAAGCGCGTCGAGGAGCTGCTCGGGATGGACGCCGACGGGCGCCCGGTGACGCGCGAGTTCGAGGGCTGAGCGGAGCAAGGGTGAGATGAGGACGGCCGCGGCGCTGATCATCGGCAACGAGCTGCTCAGCGGGAAGATCGCTGACGAGAACCTGTTCGTGCTCGCGGGCACCCTGCGCGCGCTCGGCGTCAAGCTGGAGCGGGCGGTCATGGTGCTCGACGACCTCGAGGTGATCGCCGCCGAGGTGCGGGCGCTCGCCGCGTCGCACGACTGGCTCTTCACGAGCGGCGGCGTGGGCCCGACGCACGACGACCTGACGATCGCGGGCGTCGCGCGCGCCTTCGGCGTGCCGGTGGTCAGCGCGCCCAACATGGAGAGCATGCTGCGCGAGTACTACGGCGACCGGCTCACCGAGGGGCACCTGCTCATGGCGCGCATCCCGGAGGGCGCGCGGCTCGTGACCGGCGGCAGCGCCGCGTGGCCGGCCGTGGTGATGCGCAACGTGTGGATGCTGCCCGGCGTGCCGCAGATCTTCCGGGCGAAGCAGGCGCTCATCCAGGCCGAGCTCTCGGGCGGCGCGCCGTTCATCTCGCTCGCGGTGTTCACGACGCTCGACGAGGGGCAGCTCAAGCCGATGCTCGATCGCGTGGTCGAGGCGCACCGCGACGTCGACATCGGCTCCTACCCCCGGTGGTCCGGCGTCGAGTACCGCACGAAGCTCACGTTCGACGGCCTCGTCGAGGCGAAGGTCCGCGCGGCGCGCGACGCCTTCGCCGAGAGCCTGCCCGCGGGGACGGTGGTCCGCGTCGAGTGACGCGCCCTCCCGCCGCGGCGATCCGCGTGCCGCGCGAGCGGCGCGCCGCCCTGGCGGCCGCCACCCTCCGCCGCCGCTCCGCCGCCCCGAAGGCGCGCTGATCCCCGCGGCGCCGCCGCGCCGGGCGCCGGGCCCGGCGCGTGCTTGTCGCCCGCGCATGAGCTCCTGGAAGCGCGCCGCGTTGCTGTCCGATCACCTCCCCATCCCCGATCCGTACGCCAGCGACCCCGCCGCGCTGGCCGCCTTCGTCGGCCCGCGCGAGCGAGCGCTCGAGGAGGGGATCTGGTCGCTCGGCGACGCCGACCTGCTCGCGATCGTGCTCGGCACCGGGCTGGTCGGCACCCCGGTGACGATCGTCTCCGCCGCGCTCCTCTCGCGCTTCTCCGGGCTGGAGGGGCTCTCGCGGCTCGGCCCGCACGCGCTCGCCGAGCACCCCGGCCTCGGCCTCGCGAAGGCGCTCCGCATCGCCGCGTCGCTCGAGCTCGGGCGGCGCGCCTTCGAGCGCGCGGTGCGCCCGCGGCCGCCGGTGCGCAGCTCGGCCTCGATCGCGGCGTGGTGCGCCGCGCAGCTCGGCCCGCTCGATCACGAGCAGATGTGGGTGATCTCGCTCGACGGCCGCAACGGGATGCGGGGAGCGCGCCGCGTCGCGCAGGGCGGGCTCCACGGGTGCTCGGTGACGGCGAAGGACATCCTGCGCGTCGCGATCATGGACGCGGCGTCGGCGCTCGTGCTGGTGCACAACCACCCGAGCGGCGACTCGGCGCCGTCGCCCGAGGACGTGGCCATGACCAACGCGGTCGCCGCGGCCGGCGACGTGATCGGGGTGCCGCTCGTCGACCACGTCATCATTGCGCCGGACGGCCACTACTCGTCGCTGCACGATCTCGGGATGATCAAGCCCGGCGCTCCGCCGCCCGGCGTCGGCGCTCCGCCGCCTAGCCGCGCCGGCTGACGAGGATGCCGTGCCGCTCCCCGCCGGGCCTGCCCGCGGTGCCCGGGACGCTCGCGAACCGCAGCGTCGCGCCGCCCCAGTCGATCGCGGGGCTCCCCTGGAGCAGCGACGCGTAGAGCGCGCTCGCCTGCGTCATCGGGCAGCCGATCGCCTCGCGCAGGAACGTGAGCGACGCGCCCGTCGCGTAGCTCACCGGCGCCTGCCGGCCGTCGTCGCCGATCACGGTGACCTTGAAGACGTCGTCCTCGGCGCGCGCGGCGCGGTCCGGATCGGTCAGCGCGAGGTGCAGCGCCTCGATTGCGCCGCCGCCGCCGCCGCCGCCGGGGCCCCCGCCCGCGTCGAGCGTCACGTGGAGCTCGAGGAGCGGCGCCGTGTAGCGGACGATCCGCCGCTCCGCCCCGCCCTCCGTCGAGACGGGCGGCGCCAGCGTCTCGCGGCGCCTGAGCTGCGCCTCCACGACGAGCGCCGACCGCGCGAGCTCCCGCTCCGTCTTGCCGAGCAGCCGGCGCGCGCGCATCTCGGCGAGCGCGCGCCTCAGCACCTCGCGGTTCTTCGCCGCCTGCTCGTGCCGCCGCTCGCGCGCGAGCAGCGCCTCGAGCTCGCGGAGCGCCTGCTCGTGCTCGCCGATCGACGCGAGCGCGTCCGCGAGCGTGAGCCGCGCGTCGGCGAACGCCGGCTCCCGCCGCACCGCCTCGCGGTACGCGGCGATCGCCGACGCGATGTCCCGCCGCGCCTCGTGCGCGAGCCCGAGCGCGAAGGCCGCCCGCCCGTCCTCCGGCGCGGCCTCGCACGCCCGCGCGAGCCAGCGCGCCGCCTCGTCGTAGAGGCGCTCGTCGTAGAGCACGATCCCGAGCTCGCGCAGCACCCGCGGGTCGGTCGGCTCGATCGCGGCGCCCCGCCGGAGCTCGTCCGCCGCGTCGCCGAGCCGGCCGAGGCGGACGAGCGCGCGGGCGTAGGCGAGGCGCGCCTCGACGTCCCCGCCGCCCTGGTCCACCCCGCGCGCGAGCGCCCGCGCCGCGTCCGTCCAGCGGCCCTCCGCCGAGTACGCCGCCCCGAGGGCGAGCCACGCCCCCGCGTCGTCGGGCGCGCCCGCGAGGTGCCCCTCGAGCCCGGCGATGCCGCCGGCGATGTCTCCTCGGCTCAGCAGATCCAGCGCGCGTGCTCGCTGCGCGTCGGGCGGCGTCATGGCGGCAGGGTACGCCGGACGGCGTCGCGAGGAAGCGGGTCGAGCGCCGCCGGGCGCGGCGCGCCGGAGCGGACCCGCCCGCGCGGCCGCCGCGCGGGGGTCAGTACCCCGGCGGGAGATCGGCCGTCAGGCACGACACGGTGTTCGGCGCCGCGCGCGACGACCACTGGGCGCCCGCCGGCTCCCCGCCGGAGAAGCGTACGCCCTCGCGCGGATCCCACGACGGCGCCTCGCCGGGGCGCAGGGAGTGCGTCCCGCTCTGATAGAACGCGATGATGTACGTGTGCCCCGCGACCCGGCAGCCGAGCCGGCCCGCGAGCGCCCGCGCGAACGCCTGGCCGGTGTGGCCGAACGCGCTGCAGCAGCGCAGCCACACGACGGCGTCGGGCCCCGCGAGCTCGGCCCGCAGCGCGTCGAGCGCCCCGTCGAGCGGCGAGCCCGGTCGGAGGGCGGCCTCGTCGAGCCGGGTCGCCCCGAGGCGCATGTACCCCCAGCCGCCGTGCCCCCACGCCTGCAGCGACGCGATCTTCCGGCCGCGCTCGCGCGCCGTCCGCGCCGCCCACCCGAGCGCCTCGGCCCAGCTCGAGGCGGCGAGCCACGCGTCGGCCGCGCCCCGCATGCGGTGGAGGAGCGCCCCGGCGCGCCAGACCGGCGAGAGCCCGATCCTCGCGCCCACCGCCTCCCCCACGGCCGCGAGGTCCGCGGCCTCGTCGGCCGGGCCGCGCGCGTGGTCCGCGCCCTCGCGCCGGCGGCGCGAGCCGTTCGCCCGCCGCGCGCCGCCCCACCCGACGTCGGTGTTATCGAAGAGGACCAGCCGCATCGAGCCTCCCATTCTACGCATTCCGAATGTACCGCCGCTCGCAGCCGCGGCCACGCGGTCGATCCCCCACCCGCACCCCGAGCGCCTCCCGACGGCGCAGCCACGCCCCGGGCGCGGCGGCCGCGGCGCGACGCGCGATGGACGGGAGGCGGTCGTCCGGTTCGCGGTGGGCGCAATCGCTAGTGATTTCCTCCCGCGCCCTCGGGTAGCCTGCCCGAACCGATGGGCCTGTCCGAAAACATCAGGTTTTATGCGGCCACCGACGTGGGCCGCATGCGGGACCACAACGAGGACAACTACCTCGTCGACAAGAAGCTCGCGCTCTTTGTGGTTGCCGACGGAATGGGCGGACACGCCGCGGGCGAGGTCGCGAGCGCCCTCGCCGTCCGCATCATCCACGAGGAGCTCAAGAAGGAGCGGGACCTCATCGAGAACCAGGCGCGCAGCAACGTGCGCCGCGCCGCGATGAAGGAGGTCCTCAGCCTGCTCGAGCACGCCGTCCAGCGCGCGTGCGCCCGGATCCACGAGGAGGCGAAGGCCGACTCGACGAAGCGCGGCATGGGCACGACGCTCTCCGCGCTCCTCATCGCCGGCTCGCACGGCTACATCGCGCACGTCGGCGACAGCCGCATCTACCTCCTCCGCGAGGGCCGCATCCAGCAGGTCACCGAGGACCACACCGTCTACAACGAGCTCATCAAGCGCGGGAAGCTCACGCGCGATCAGATCGAGAAGGTCGCGCAGAAGAACGCGATCACCCGCGCCGTCGGCGTGTACGAGCGCGTCGAGGTCGACACGCTCACGATCGAGGTGCTCCCGGGCGACCAGTTCCTCCTCGCGTCCGACGGGCTCCACGGGTACATCGCGCACACCGCCGAGCTCGAGCCGTTCTTCGAGGAGGAGAACGGCGAGGTCGCCACGAACGGCCTCATCGATCTCGCGAACCGGAAGGGCGGCAAGGACAACATCACCGCCGTCCTCGTGCGGCTCGGCCAGGGCGACCACCGCGACAGCGTCCGCGCGCGGCTGCTCGCCCTGAAGCGCGACGTGCTCGCGAAGATGCCGCTCTTCGCGCGCCTCCACGAGCGCGAGATGCTCCGGGTCATGCAGGTCGCCGAGGTGCTCTCGTTCGAGCCCGGCCAGGTCGTGGTGCGCGAGGGCGATCGCGGCGACGAGCTGTTCATCGTGCTCTCGGGCCTCGTCCGGATCGTCCGCGGCGACGCCGTGCTGAGCGAGGTCGGCCCGGGCGAGCACTTCGGCGAGATGGCGCTCATCCGCAGCATGCCGCGCTCGGCCACCGTCTCGGCCGTCGAGCAGAGCGAGCTCATCGCCGTCCGGCGCGCCGACTTCTTCGAGATCCTCCGCAAGGAGCACGAGCTCGCGGTCAAGCTGCTCTGGCAGTTCCTGGGGGTGCTCGCCGATCGCCTCGATCAGACGTCGCGCGACCTGACCACCGCCCGCGAGGAGCTCGCCGCGGAGGACATCACGAGCGAGATCTTCCCCGACAGCGAGGAGGGCAAGAACCCCTTCGCCGCCGAGGAGCGCCCGCCCGCCCGCTGATCCCGGCCCCGCAGGCGCCCCGCGGCGCCGCCCCGCGGCCCACCGCGGCCCGACACGCCGGACGGAGCGCGCGGGTCGCGGCGGCGGGCGATCGCGCCGGCGGCCGCGCCACGGTCGCGGTCGACGGGGCGCGGCGGCGCCGCGCGCGCCGGGCGAGCGATTCGCGGATTGACACCCTCCTGCCCCGGCCGGTAGCGTCCGTCCGACGGATAACCATGAGCATGCACGGCAGAAGGTACTGCGAAGGCCATCTCGCTCGCGTCGCCATCAGCGTGGCTGGGGGACCGGCGTTCGCGTCGCTCGCCGTCGCTGCGGCGGCTGTCCTCGCGGCGCCCCCCGCGGCCGCCGACGAGCCGCGGAGCGCCACCGAGCCGCGGCTCATGACGGAGACCGGCGAGATCACGAGCGTCGTCGACGCGTTCGACGACGGCGACAACTTCGATCTGAACTTCAGCTTCGGCTTCGAGCACGCGTCGAAGAGCGCCAAGATCCGCCGCGAGACGAACATCGCCGCGCCGGGGCTGTCGACGGGCGGCTACACGTCGAACCTGCTCAACGTCGCGAGCTACAGCGAGGCGACCTCGAAGTTCAACATGCGCCTCGACGTCGGCCTCTACCGCGACCTGGCGCTCTACCTCAGGATGCCGCTCATCCTGAACCACTCGCGCGAGCTCACGGACCTCGACGGCAGCGCCGACCACCAGAGCGTCGTGCTCGCGGGGGCTCCCGGCGAGCAGCTGTTCTCGCTGCCCTTCAAGTCGCCGAACCGGAGCGGCATCGAGTACCTCGCCGTCGGCCTCGACGTGAACATCATGAACCAGGCGCGCGACCGGACGAAGCCGACCTGGCTGTTCGGCATCGAGGGGCGCTTCCCGGTGAGCGAGGCGATGCACGCCTGCACCGAGGCGCCGAAGAGCGGCCAGGTGAAGTGCGCCGATCCGACGGACACCAACCGCGACGGTACGTCCGACGCCGAGTTCGACGGGGAGCGGGTCGCCCAGCGCGACCCCGGCGTCTCGCGCGGCACGATCGGCCTCGAGGTGCACACGTACCTGTCGAAGCGGATCAAGTACGTCGAGCCGTACGGCGGGTTCAAGGCGCTGTTCGAGTTCCAGCAGGAGTCGAGCGACTACGGCCTCACCGACCTGAAGACGTCGCTGGTCAACCACCCGCCGCTCGTCGGCACCGTGATGCTCGGCCTGATGGTCATCCCCTGGGAGAACCGCGAGAAGTTCACCGGGCTCACGTTCGACCTGCGCTTCACCGGCGAGTACCACTCCGAGGGGCGCGACTACTCGGAGCTGTTCGACGCGCTCGGCTCGAGCGACGCGCCCACGCTGCGGCAGCCGCAGTGGGCGTCGTTCCGCGAGAACGAGGCGTACAGCGTGGCCGCCTGCCGGAGCGGCGACCCGCGCGCGTGCGCGCCGTCGGTCATCGATCAGGGCTCGCAGCGGACGTACTTCACGGGGCTCAGCGACGTCCAGCCGTACGGCTCGTACCGCGCCTCGGCGAGCGTGACGTGGAGGGCGGCGGAGCTCGTGAAGTTCCAGCTCGGCGCGGGCTTCCGCCACGATCAGGGGCACGGCATCGGCGGCGACCAGCCGTGCAACTCGCAGTACAAGGACAGCGTCGGCGCGGCCGGGCCCTGCCGCCGCCAGAACGACGACGGGACCTTCACCGTCACCGGCAGCCCGAACCCCAACTACCGCCCGACCCTCAACGCGGTCGGCCGCCGCTTCTACGTCAACGACAGCAACACGTTCGACATCTTCGCGAGCGGCACGTTCATGTTCTGATCGACGCCCCGAGCGGCGGTGGCACCGCGGCGCGCGCCGCCGGGGCCGAAGCATCGACACCATGACCGACCCCCGGCACTTCCGCGGCCTGGCGAGCGCCCTGGCGCTCGCCGCGGCGTTCACCGCGGCGCTGCCGGCGTCGGCCCAGCCCGCGGGCGCTGCGCCGCCCGCGCGCTCCGGGCAGGCCGCGCAACCCGCGCAGCGCGCGGGCTCGGGGCGGGCCGCGCCGCCGGCCGCGCGCTCCGGGCCATCCGCAGAGAGCGCGCGCTCCGGGCGACCGGCGCGGCCCGCGCTGCGGGCCGTGGTGCTCCCGACGGCGCTCGCGCCCGAGGACGCGGAGCGCGCCGCGCCGCTCGCGAGCGCGCTCGACGGGCTCCTCTCGGACACGGCGCAGGACCTCGGCCTGTCGGTCGATCTCGAAGGCCGCGCCGCCGCGCGCTCGCGGCCCGACGAGGCCGAGCTCATGGAGCGCGCGCGCTCGAGCGACCGGCTCTTCATCGCGCCCAGCCTCGATCTGCGCGGCGACGAGGTGGAGCTCCGGCTGGCGCTCGCGTCCGGCGGTTCGCGGTCGCTGCGGGTCCGCGTGGAGCGCGTCGAGCGCGACGACGTCGCGGTGCGCGCCGCGGTGATGCTCCGCGACCTCGTGGCCGAGCTCGACGACGGCGCCGCCGCGGCCCCGTCGCCGGGGGAGGAGGCGCCGTGCTCCGAGCGGTGCCGCGGTCGCCTCGCCACGCCGGCGCGCAGCCTGGGGAAGGCGACGCTCGCGGCCAACGCGACGCTCTACGGCGGCCTCGTGGGCTTCTCGATCCAGCGATCGAGCGGCTCGGACGATCCGCGCCTGCTCTACCCGCTGCTCGCGGTCGGGGCCGGCATCGGGCTCGGCGGGGCGATCATCATCGCGGAGGAGTGGGACGTCGGCGTGGCCGACGCGTGGTACCTCGGGTCCGGCACGTGGTGGCCGACGATCGCGGGCCACCTCATCTACCAGGGCCGCTTCGCGGAGCACGCCGCGGATCCGATCCAGGAGCGCTGGGCCGCCGGGCTCATCGGGGGGACCGCCGGGATCACGCTCGCCGCGATGGGGCTCTCGCTGGGCCGCATGTCCGAGGGCGGCGCGCTGCTCGCGCAGTCGGGCGGCGGGCTCGGGCTCCTCTTGGGCGGGCTGGTCGAGTGGGCGGCGCGGGGCGACGTGCAGCGCACGCCGATCGCCGGCATGGGCTACGGCGCGGCGCTCGGCTGGCTGGCCGCGGCCGCGGCGGCGACGCAGCTCGACGTCACGGCGTCGGAGGTCCTGACGGTCGACGTGGGCGCGCTGCTCGGCGGCCTGGGCGCCGCCGCGCTCGCCAGCCCGCTCGTCTTCGACTCCCCGACCGAGGCCCAGCAGCGGGCCTGGGTCGGCGCCGCCGCCGGCGGGTTCCTGCTGGGGGCGGGCGTCGCGTGGTGCGTGACGCGCCCGGCCTCCCCGGCGGGCGCGGGCGCCCGCGGCGCGAGCCCCTCGTGGAACCGGTTCGGCCTGCCCATGCTGGGAGTGATAGGAGAGAGCGTGGTCGGGAGCCGGCGAGCGCCCGCGCTCGGCCTCGGGTGGCAGGGGGCGATTCCGTAGGAGCTATGAAGATCACGATCACCGAGCTGGATGCAGGGACGCGCCTCGACAAGCTGCTCGTGCAGCTGTTGCCCGGGCTGGGCCGGGCGGGCGCGAAGCGGCTGTTCTCCGAGGGGCGCGTGCGCGTGCTCGGCGTGGGGAAGAGCGGCGCCGGCCGGCGCGCGTCGAAGGGCGACGTGGCGACGGCGGGCGAGGTGCTGGAGGTCGACGTCGAGCCGACGGAGGCCTCCGGCGCGGCGACGCCGGATCCCGGCGCGCCGCTCGACGTGGTGCTCGAGCGCGACGACCTCGTGGTGGTGAACAAGCCCGCCGGGGTGCCGACGGCGCCGCTCGATCCGGGCGAGCGCGGCACGCTCGCGAACGCCCTCGTGGCGCGGTACCCCGAGATGGCGGCGATCGGCTTCTCCCCGCGGGAGCCCGGGCTGTGCCACCGGCTCGACACGGACACGAGCGGCCTCGTGCTCGCGGCGCGCACGCCCGCGGCGTTCGCGGCGCTCGGCGCCGGGCTGAAGGAGGGGCGGCTCGACAAGCGCTACCTGCTGATCTGCCAGATCGGCGATCTCCCGGAGATGGGCTCGATCGAGGTGCCGCTCGCGCCGCACCCGAAGGACAAGAAGCGCGTCTACCCGTGCATCCACCCGCGCGACGTGGCGCGGTACGCGCCGCGGCCGGCGGCGACGATGTACAAGCGCGTGCGGCAGGTCGGGCTCTGGGAGCTCGTCGAGGCGCGCGCCCCGCGGGCGCTGCGGCACCAGATCCGGGCGCATTTCGCCTCGGTGGGGCACCCCCTGGCCGGCGACGCGCTCTACGGCGGGCCCGCGGTGGAGGGGCTGAGCCGCCACGCGCTGCACGCGCACTACATCGGGTGGGGCGGCAGCGACGCGGTGCCGGCGTTCGTGGTGACGTCGCCGCTGCCCGCCGACATGGCGGCGCTGGTCGGCGAGGCCTGAGGCCGCGCGGGCGCGCCCACCCGGCTCAGGGCGCGCTCGCCTCGACCACGTGCCCGTTCACGTCGCGCGCCCGCGCCGTGATCCGGAGATCGTCCGCCGACGCCGTCCCGTCGAGGTTGCTGAAGCGGAACCCGATGACGTACGCCGACGACTGCGCGTTGAACTTCGCCGGCTCGATCCGGATGCCCCCGAGGCTCTGCTCATCGATGATCGCGGCGTCCCCCTCCCCTGTATATTTCCGATTCCACTCGTCGTAATTGAACACCCGCTCCTCGATGACCTCTCCGGTCGAGCGGCTCTCCGCCGCGGCGGCGACCTCGATGAGGCCTGGCGCGATGCCGGGCAGGGTGACGTCGACCTCGACCGAGACGCTCGACGTGGAGTCCTCGTCGGTGCGGCGCACGGCGAGCGCCGGCGGCAGCCCGGCCGGCGTCGGGAGGTAGCGGAGCGGGTGCACGCAATAGACCTTCTCGGTCCCTCCCTCGCGGATCTCGAAATGCAGGTGGGGGAACAGGCTGCTGGCGGCGAGGCCGGTGTAGCCGATGTGATCCCCGCGCCCGACCTGATCGCCGGCCTCGACGAGCGGCATCGCCAGGTGGATGTAGGTGCTGTAGAAGCACGCGCCCGGCGCGTCGCAGTGCTCGATCTGCACCACGACGTCCTCGAAATCGTCGTAGCGGCCTGCGCGCGTCACCTTCCCGTCGGCGACCGCGTACACCGGGGTGCCCATGGGGACGGGGATATCGATGCCCCGGTGAAAGTCGTAGACGCCGTCGCGCGAGGCCTGGAGGCGTGGCCCGAAGCTCGACGACATCGGCTGGAGCTCCGCCGTCCCCCCGATCGGCCACACGAGGTCTGGGCCCTCCTGGTCCGAGCCGCAGCCGGCAAAGGCCGCAGAGAGGGCCAGCACGGGCGCGAGATACGATGGTTTGCGCGATCGTGTCATGGTGGCGAGTCCGTGGCGCGGGGGCGCAGTGCAGGTGTCGAGTCCACGGCCAGCGCCGCGCGCTCATGGTATCGAAGCGGAGCACGGAAGTCGAGGCGACGCGCCCGCGCGTACCCTCATCGCCGCTTGTCCATCGCGCGCGGGCATCGCGCGTCGCGCGTCGCGCGCAGCCTTTCGACGCTGCGCGCGGGTACGATGGTGCGATGTCGCCGCGCGCGCGCCGAGCGATGCGCTCCTCCCGGGTCTCGCGGCTCGCCGCGGCCGGCGCGCTCGCCGCGGCCGCGCTCTCGCCGCGGGGCGCCTCGGCGCAGCCGCCAGCGCCGGCGCCGGCAGGAGCGGCGCCCGGGGGAGCGCCTGCCTTGCCGAGCGACCCCTCCGGCGGAGGCGGCGCGGGGGAGGCTCCGGCGCGCCGCGGCCCGGAGACGCCCTACTTCCCCGTCAACCTGTCGTTGATCTACCCGCTGAGCACCAACGTCGCGGCGCCCGACCTCGCCACCCACCTCGACCTCGCGCTCCTGCTCGGGCGCGTCGGGTTCGTGGACGGCGCCCAGCTCGGCCTGTTCGCGTGGACGGCGGGGGATCTGCGCGGTCTCCAGCTCGGGCTCGCGACGGTCGTCACCGGGCGCGCCGAGGGGCTGCAGCTCGCGGGGGGCTTCGCCTTCGCGGACGGCGCGCTCGCCGGGGCGCAGGTCGCGGGGATCTTCGGCTGGGCGAGCACGGCGATCGCCGGCGCGCAGCTCGCCGGGGTCGGCAACCAGACGTACGCCGACGTCGACGGCCTCCAGGCGGCCGGCGCCGTCAACGTCGCGCGCGGCAAGGTGACGGGCGCGCAGGCGGCCGGCGTCGTCAACGTCGGCCGCGTCGACGGGCTCCAGATCGGGGCCGTCAACGTCTCGCAGGAGCAACGGGGGCTCCAGCTCGGGATCGTCAATGTGGCGCGCCGCATCCGCGGCCTCCAGATCGGCGTCGTCAACGTCACCAGCGAACTCGAGGGCGAGTCGATCGCCCTGCTCCCGCTGCTCCCCCGCGGAGGGGCCCGGCTCGCGTTCTGGGGGAGCAACAGCCTGCATGGCAACATCGGGCTCAAGCTCTCGGGCCGGTACGCCTATTCGATCCTGAGCTTCGGGCTGCACAGCGAGCCGCGCGCGCCGCACGCCGAAGAGCGGCCCGCGGCGGGGCGGCAGCCCCTCTACGCCGTGGGGGTCGCGCTGGGCTCGCGCCTGCCGATCGGCGTCGAGCGCCTCGCGCTGAGCGCCGACGTCGGCGCCTACCACCTCGGCCCGTTCGCCGGCGAGCTCCCCGGGCGGAACGAGGTGCTGAAGGCGCGCGTCTCCGCCTCGTACGCGATCGCGGAGCGGCTATCGCCGTTCCTCTGCGGCGGCGTCTACGTGACGCTGCGGGGCGCGGGCGCGCTCGACGTCGGCGGCGGGCCGGAGGTCTGCCTCGGCGTCGAGCTCGGCGTGGTCGACGCCGCCCCGAGCGCCCGCGCCGCGCCCCCGCGCCGCGGCGGCGGCCTCACGGCGTCGCCGGGGCCAGCGCGTACGACCGGTGCGTCATCGTCACGCCGAGGCTCGTGAGCGCCGGATCCGTGGCGGTGCAGCGCACGAAGCTCCAGTTGTTCGGCGTGGCGAACGCGACCCCGGCGGAGCCGTCGGCGACCGTGCCCTCCCACTCGATGAGCGACACGTCGTCGAGGAACGCCGTGGCCTCGCCGCTCGCCGGGACGCCCGCCCGGAAATAGAACCGCACGGAGCCCGCGGTCGCCGGCGGGGTGAGATCGACGCTGAACCGCTGCCAGTCGTAGGTGCCGCCGACGCGCGTGAACACGACGCTGTTCGACACGCTCGTCCCGCCGCTCGTGTACCAGTAGACCTGAATGCGCATCTGCCCGGCGTTGTTCCCCTTCATGTACCCGGTCAAGGTCAGCTTGCGGCCGGGCTCGAACTTGATGCGGTTGTTCATGTACGTCGAGGCCTCGGACGTGTTGCTCGACTTGCGCAGGAACACCATCGCGCCGGTCCCGCTGCGGACGACGCTGTTCTGGATGTAGCGGAATTCGCTCATCGACCACATCGAGCCTTCGTGGAAGGCGTCGTCGACGTCGCCGTCCTCGAAGTCGCCGTAGATCATGATCTCCCGGCCGTAATCGCAGCTCGCGGCGGCGGTCGTCCGGAGGGCGGCGAGCGAGTCCGCGGGGTCCGACCGCAGGTGCTCGACGGGCCCTGTGGCGCGGCTCCTGAGCGGCACGCTGCGCGTCTCGACGCGCTCGCTCGTCGTGTACTGCGACGGATCGCTCGCCGCGACGGCCCGCGGGCCGCTGGCGAACACGACCGCGCCGGTCAGGCCGTCCACCGCCTCGCTGGGCGACGGCGCCGCCGGCAGCGTGGTGGAGAGGTGGCCGATGTGACGGCTGGCCCGGCCGAGCCACGCGCCGCCGACGAGCTTCGGGACGTAGTCCTCGTTCTGGAACGGGATGAGCTGCACGCGGTGCACCGCGCGGTTGCCGCTCGAGTCCTCGTCGATGTCGACCGCGGCGAGGTACGACTGGTACGTCTCGAAGATGTCCTGATCGAAGACCATGTTGCCGAGCGACATGAAGACGAAGCGGGGGCCGGCGCCGGCGTCGTACAGCCCGACGCCGTGGACCGTGTGCGGGTGGTGCGCCACGACCATGCCGGCGCCCTTCTGGACGAGCTGGACGAACCGCCGCCGCATGCCGGACGACGGATAATCGCTGTACTCGATGCCTCCGTGCAGCACCGGGATGCCGAAGCGCCCGACCGCGTCCTCCTCCATGAAATCGCTGATCTCGGCGAGGCTGAGCTCGAGCGCGCCGGCCTTGGGCGGGGGCCCGTCGGAGGCGGTGAGCGTGTACGCCGCCGCCGTCGACCCGTCGTTGACGATCTGGTTGAACCCCTGGAAGGCCACGTCGACGCCGCGGAGCGTCCGGTAGAGCACGGTGCCCTTCGCCGTCGTCTCGTCCGGCCCGGCGCCGAACCAGTCGAGGCCGGCGTTCGGCACGTTGATGAGCGTGTCGGTGACGCCTCCCTCCAGGTAATCGAACATGTGGTTGTTGCCGAGGCTCACGGCGTCCACGCCGGAGAGCGCGAGCGCCCGGACCGTCTCGGGGTAGGAGAAGAACGTGAACGACTTGTACGGGTGGGGCGTCGCCGGGTTGGCCGTGACGGGGCACTCCAGGTTCACCTGCGTGTAGTCGGCCGACGAGAGGACGTCGCGCAGGAAGGAGAGGATGGCGAGCGCGTCCGCCTGCCGGGTGTCGGGGCGGATGAGGTCGCCGGTCTCCCCCTCGACCCCGTCGGCGTCGCTGTCGACGAAGCGCCGCCCGAACATCGTGTCGCCGCCCACGAGGAGCCGCGCGCGGCCCGCGCGCTGCTGGGTCAGCACGACGCGGCCGACGCTGGCGGAGGCCGCGGAGAGCGGCCGGTGCAGGTCGGCGGGGACGATCTCGCTGTAGTACCCGTCGACCTCGACGCGCAGCAGCACCGAGCGCCGCGCGAGCGCGGCCAGCGTGAACGCGCCCGTCCCGTCGGTGAAGGCGATCTCGCCGTCGTTGACCGCGCCGCTCCCCCAGCCGATCGCCGTCACCTCCGCCCCCGCGATCGGCGACCCCGCCTCGTCGACGACGACGCCGGCGACGTCGATGGGTGTCGCCGCGTACGTCGCGTCGAACGCCGCCTCGGTCGCGTCGAAGCTGTACGCCGCCATCGCTTCGCCCGCGGGGAGCGAGGCGGAGAGCGCGGCGAGCGCGGACAGCGATGAGAGGGTGAATGTGGGGATGACGTGCCTTCTTGTCATGATCGCTCCGGTCTGTTGGGGCCTGTCGGAGGACGGGCGACATCGAGACATGATGACGGAGCCAGAGCAGAGCTCCGCCGGGGACCACGCGCAGACGTGTTGCGCAACCAGATTCCGAGGTGCCCAAGGCCGATGACGGGGTCGCGAGCGTCGACTCGCCGCTCAGGCCTCGTCGGAGGGACCGAGAGAGCGCGACCCATGCACGATTCGTTCCGTTTCAGCGCTGGCGTTGGAGACAAAGGCGATTGGTGCGAGATTATCATGCTTGGGTCGACGTTCGCTATGGGCTCGAGCGGAGCGGCCTGCGATTTGTTGTCTTGTCGGTCTGGCAAGGTGTCCTGCACGTGAAGGCACGCGCATGGACGGCGTGCTGTGGCGATGCGCGCGTGTGTCGCATAGGGGCGTACCGCCGTGGGCCGGCGGCGCGCACGTGCAGAGCGCGGAGCAGCTCCGTCTTCGGCGGCGCCGCTCATCGCGGCTGGCCATCAGGGCGTTTCGCACACGCCTCGTCGCCTGGGTGCTATCCTGGTAGGGCGTGCGTCTCTCGCGCCGACGCCGCAACACCGACGATGGCCGGCGAGGGAGACTCGGGAGGGCGATTGAGGTTGCGCCGTCGGTCTATCGGCGCGACCCGAGCCCGCCGAAGAAGCTCGCCAGCGCGACGACGCCCGGACGAAGAGCTCGGCGAGCGCCGCTCAATCGTAGTGGATCAGGTGCGGCCAAGCTGCCGCCAAGGACACGCGGGGTTTCCGGCAGCGGTACACCCAGGACTCCGCCTCATAAGGCATGCACAATCCGCAGTCCAACGGGGTGACCGGCGTGACCTCTTCGAAGAGCGCCTCGAGCTGCTCTCGATGACGCGGAGGGGCGACGACCAGAAGCACGTCTCCGCTCACGCCGCGCGGGCCCCAGAGTCCATAATTGTTGTGGCCGCTGATGGCCCGCGGCAAACCTCGGCTCGGCCCCAGGAGATCGACGGCGCCGGCCTCGCCGTAGTTGGCGGTGAAGATGCCGGCCTGCGAGCGTTCTTCGGGCTCGAGCGTCGCGTGAGCTCGGGCGACCGCCGCGACCACCGCGTCCCAACCGTGCATGTCCGCGTACGACTGCGGGAGCGCGCCCAAGTGCTTCTTTTCTTCGGTGGCCGGGACGACGCCGAGAGCTCTCGCGTACGCGAGATAGCGGTGCGCCGACAAGATCGGCAATGCCAGCGGCGCCGTCGCGATTCCGCCGAGCGCGACCGCGACGATGACCAGCGGCGTCACCCAGCGTTGACGGAGGCGGTCGACCACGACCGAGCCCGCCGCGAGCAGCACCGTGTAATATGGAGCCAAGTAGCTCGCGCGGCTCTTTCCGCTCATGGCAAGAAGAGCGAAGATTGTCAGGTACGCGATGGGCACCGGACGCAGCCGACCACGCGAAGCAACCCCGAGGTAGCCGAGCCCGGTCAGCCAGATCGGCGCGTACAGCGGATGCATCATCTCGATTTGCCCGAACAAGAAGCCAGCCCAAGACACCTCCGCCATCTTTGACTGGGTGGCCCCTCGCAAGAACGCGACCGTGGGCCAGCCATGCTTCATCTGCCAGAGCAGGTACGGCACGCCGCACGCCAGCGCGCCCAGGAGGGTCAGCCAGGGCGCACGTGTTCGCAGCAGATCTCGGCGCGTCAACAGGAGACCGCAGCCCATGCCCGCTATCAACCAGAGCGCGCCGAGCTTGTTGAGCAGCGCGAGCCCGAGCGTCGCTCCGAGCGCCGCCCAGGACTTGGAGTCGTCCTCTTGAAGCACGCGCACGAAGAACCAGGTGCTGGCGCCCCAGAGCGCCAGATCCAGCGCGTTCATGGAGTAAAATGAGCTGAGCCCAAGAACCACGGGCGCGAGCGCGGTCGTCAGCATGGCGAGCGCCTGCGCCGCGCGCCCGCCCCCCAGAGCGCGCGCCGTGCACGCCGCGATCGCCACGGTGAGCGCGTGCGCCAGCGCGGGCACCCATCGCAAGGCTATCACCGATTCCCCCAGCGCGCGGCTCACGAGCCACAACAGCGCGATCGAGAGCGGCGGATGGTCGACGTAGCCGAAGTCGAGCTCCCGAGCGCAGGCCAAATAATAGAGCTCATCGCGAAAGTAGCCATATCCGCGCAAGAATGGCAGGTGCATCAGCGCCGTCGCTACAGCGCCCACCAACGCCACTCGGCATACCTGAATCCGGCCCATTGAACTAGGAAATCCAAGCGCGATCCGAAAGTCAATCGCCTCGCTCTGAGGACAAATATCCGCAAGTTTGCGGCATACTTCCGGAGGAAGCGATCGAGGCCGGCGGGGCCCCGCCCGGTACGCGCCCGAGGAGCCGCTGCCCGTCGGCGCGGCGCGGGGCCGTGCGGCCGCCCGTCAGCTCATCTGCTGTATGCAGGTCTTGAGCCCGTCCTTCAGCGTCGCCAGCGTCTGCACCTGGTCGAGGTTCACGCCCAGACCCACCACGGTCTGCGCCACCGCGGGCGCGATGCCGGTGATGATGAGCCGCGCCCCGAGCAGCGAGACCGCCCGGATGATCTTCACGAAGTGGTCCGCCGTCGCGGTGTCGACGGCATCGATCCCGGTGAGATCGAGGAGGATGTAGCGCGATCCGCTCTGGACCACGGCCTCGAGGAGCGCCTCCGTGACCCGGGCCGCCCGCATCGAATCCATCACACCGACGAGCGGCAGCGCGAGCACGCCGTCCCATACCTTGATGATCGGCACGGACAGCGCGGAGATGGCCGCCTTCTGGCGCTCGATCGTCATGAGCTTCTCCTCGAGCTCGCGCGCGATGGAGTAGCTCGTCGCTGCGAGCGACTCCTTCCACGGGGTCGCCTCGGGGCCCCAGGCCTCAGGCGACTGAATCTCGACATGACACTCGGGCGCCCCCATCCCTGTACATGCGTGCTCGATCGCGATCAGCGGCGCGCCGAAGAAGGAAGAGCTCCAGCCGCTCGCGTAGCCGGTGAGCGAGTGGCACACCGGGGCCGTCGACAGCCCGAGCTCCCTGACGTGGACCTCCGCCTCGTAGGAGTGACGCCAGATCACCTTCATGTGAAACCGGCCGGCCTTCCTGTCGAAATCGATCTTCGTCGGCTCGACGTGGACGATGCCTTCCCATGTGTGCATCACGGGCCCGGCCGCGAGCTGGTCGAGCTCCGTATCCCAGGAGTACTGGGCCGACATCGACTCGTGATCTCCTGCGCCGCACCGGTAGCCGAACTGCGTGAGCAGGGCGCGCGCCATCGCCTCGCCGAGCTGCTCGTAGAGCAGCTTGCGGAGGTGCGCAAAGGCGTCCTGCCGGAAGATCAACATCCGGTCGCCGCCCAGGAGAATTTTGCCCATGGCTGGATGAAATTCCAGGACTTTGCTAAGATCGAACTCGCTGACCTTCAAGATCTCCTCCCCGCGCGGGCGCTGGTCTACGTATCGTGGTCTGCTCGGCGCGTGATCGGCCAGCGTCGAGCGGACTCAGCAATGGCTCCAGAGAACATGTGCGGCGGCCAGGGAGGTTGGCAGATGCAGCCTCCGAAGCCAAGAGGGCAGGGCGGAGAGCGCGATGGCGGAGCGAGCATCGTGGGGGCGGCGCTGCGATGTCCGCCAGGGAGGTGTCGCTCTCGCGGAGCAGCTCCTCGGCGGTTTGACGGCGCTCCTCGCCGACGATCTGCCGGAGCGCCGCCCCCTCCTCCTCGAGGTGCCGCCGCAGGGCGCGCTCGCTCGTCCTGCGGCGCCGCGCGACGACGCTCGCCGACGGCTCGCCCGAGGCGAGGAGGTGCGCCACGACGATCGGACGTGCGCGGCGCCTCGGCGACGCGGCGGCGGCGCAGATCCTCCGCGTGGCGGAAGAAGAACGCGCTCAGGGCAGGGCTCGCGTCGCGCGGCACGACCTCCAGCAAGGACGCAGTTGTGAACGTGCACACACGTCGAAGACCTCATCGCCTCCGCGCCAGTCGAGCGGGCCAGCGAAGATCGCGATCCTTGGCCCACCCCTTTGAAGGCGGCGCTCCGAACGAGCCCTGCTCGATGCGGCGCTCCGAAGGAGACCCGCCAACCCCGTCCTCCCTCGGGCTCGAGGACGGCCGCACGCCGGTCGATTGGAATTGACATCCAGCATGTGAACGTTCACTCTGGCCTGGAAGGGCATCCTTTTGCTTTGACGATCGACGGCGTGCCGCCGGGGTCCGTGGGGCGCCTGAAGGCCCGTGTACATGTGCCCCGTCAGCACCACGGGAGGATGGCAAGATCGGATAAATATCGAAATGTTCCATGACACCGAACCGAATGGCGTGCACGACCTTTGCCTTCGGTTCGCTGGAAACCGGTCCGAGCGGCTGTTGACCTTGGACCACTGTCATTTCGAGCGACATGTTGAGTGAGAGGTCCGGACGGGGTGCACCCGAACCAGGCCGGATTCGCGCGTATGGCGAACGTCTGGTGCGCCGCGATCGGCGATCTGCTGCGATGAAGCTCTCAGGGAAGGCCGGTTGTTCGATGATGGGACTTCGCCCTGTACAGCGCCGGGCGGAGCGACGCGGCGTTTGCCGCCGGCATTGCCATGGCGATCGGGGCGCTGCTCCAGACGCCGGATCTGACGGGCGACGAGGTGGCGACGCGGCTCTCGCGCCTGCTCTGGGGCACGATGCCTGACGAGACGCGGCGTGCGGGTGAGCTCTCGACGAATCATGCTCTGTCAAGCCAGGGTAGGTCCCGCGATCGAGGCTGGACGTCCCCGAAACGTTCGGACTTCCTGCTTCCTTTCGGCTCCAAGCTGGGTCTTCTGCCGTCGGCTTAGGCAACCCTGCGCTCCCGCCGCGTCGTGATCACGCATCGCAGCCTCGCCCGGTCGGCGGCGGGCCGGACGCTGCTGCATCCGAGTCGCAATAAAGATTTATAGTGTGGATCGGGTCGAGAGAGGGGCCTCGGGGTCACGCTTGACTACCAGCGATTCGAATCGCGGAGAGGCGCGAATGGGGCCTCTCTCTTCGCTCGCTCGAGGTAATAGGGAGTCGCTATGAAAACGAAATCGACTTGGGCTTTCACCTGGGCCGCGCTGGGCATGATTGTCGGCGCTTGCAGCGGCTCGAATGACGACGGCAACCTTGGGGGAAGCGGCGGAGCCACGGCGGGCGCAGGAGGGAGCGTGAGCGGCTCGGGCGGCGAGCAGGCGAGCGCCACCGGAGGGCCTCTGCCGACGGGCTCGGGCTCGGGTAGCTCGCAAGCCACTACCGGAGGGCCTGAGCCCTCCGGCTCGGGCGGAGGAGCGCCTGCCGGCGGCGGGGAAATGGCGGGCGGGAACGGAGGCTCGGGCGGCGGCTTTACCGGCACGTGCACCGAGTCACGACCGACGGGTCGAAGCCTGTCGGGGACCGGCCCTCATGAGGTGGTCGTCGAGACGAATGCAGACCCGGGTATCAACCAGGGCACCATCTTTCGTCCGGCGGATCTCGGTGGGGGCGCCAAGTATCCGATCTTCGTCTGGGGGCAGGGCGGATGCTCGCGAGACGGGCTCGCGAATGAAGCGGCCATGGCCGAGATCGCCTCGCATGGCTACTTCGTGGTGGCGGACGGGACACCGGAGAACACGGAGCCCAACCGCGAGCTCGGGGGCGGCGGCGAGGTGCTGCTCGCCTACATCGACTGGGTGATCGCCGAGAACGAGAAGCCTTGCAGCGCCTACTACCAGAGGATCGAAACCACGAAGGTCGCCGCGAACGGCTTCTCCTGCGGCGGCTTGATGGCGGCGGGGACTGCCGCAGATCCCAGGATGACGACCTGGGGGCACACGAGCAGCGGCACTTTCTCACCGAATCAGGCGTTCTACAACTCGATCCACACACCCGTATTGATCGTCACCGGCACCGAGGACAGCGTGGGCGCGGACGAGAACGGCGCGAGAGACTACGAGAACATCGCCGCCTTGGGTGATATCCCGGTCATGATGTTCGCCAAGGTCGGCGCGGATCATGGGGGCGACCTGTGGGCCCGGAACGGCGGCGAGTTCACCCAGGTCAACCTGGCGTGGCTCAACTGGTGGCTCAAGGGCGACGAATCGGCCACCGGCAAGGGCATGCTCGTCGGCGCGGGCTGCCGCTTCTGCAACGACAGAACCTGGAATATCTCTTCTGCCAATCTGCCCTAGAGCGACAACGGAAAGAGCAGCATTTCGAACCGCCAAGACGCCAAGACGCCAAGACGCCAAGAGGGCCAAGAGTAGAATCCTATCTTGGCGTCTTGGCGTCCTTGGCGCCTTGGCGGTTCATTCCTCGCTCGATCGACGTGCCCGATGTTTCAGGCTGCCGCGGAGGCCGCCTTGCTCCGGGGGCGCGGGGCGCGCGGCGCGCCGGCGCCCTGCGGCTTGGCCGGCGTGGCGCCCGCGGGCGGGGTGGTGACGGCGCGGACGAGCGCGGCGGCGATGGCCGCCGTCATCCGCGCGGTCGGCAGCCGCGGCGTGAACGCGAGCACGCGCTCGCCGGGGCGCCGGCCGCGCGAGGACCGGCCGCTCCTCGCGAGCCGCTCGACGGCGCGCTCGCACGGCGAGCCGGGGGCGACGCGCAGCAGGACCTCGGGCAGCCCGATGGAGCCGCCGGCGCCGGGCGCGTAGACGACGCCGACCTCGATCGCCACGAAGCCGGGGAGCGCGGCGCGCGGCGAGAGGCCGAGCCGCAGCTCGTCGGCGTCGGGGCTGCCGTCCGGGATGCGCAGGCGGCCGACGACGCGGAGCTCCGCCGCCGCCGTCGCCGCGCCGGCCGCCCTGGCCGCCGCGCGCGCCGTCCCCTTGGCAGGGGCGCCCTGCGCCGCGCCCGCGGGCGCCTTCTCCGCCGGGCGGGGCGCCGCGCTGGCGGGCACCTTGAGCGATCGGCGCACGCGCCGCGCGACGTCGCGCAGGAACGCGACCGGCCGCGCCGCCGGGTCGGCGGGGAGCTCGGCGAGGCGGCCGGTGCAGAAGATCGCGAGCAGCGCCGTCGCGTCGAGCGCGAGCAGGTGGGCGTGGTACGGCGAGGCGCCGGCCACGGCGTAGACGCCCGCCCCGAGCGCGGCGAGCAGCGCGGCGAGCAGCGCCTTGCCGGCGCGCGTCGAGACGTCGAGGTAGACGCCGCGCGCCCGCGGCGGCTCGCGAAACGCCTCGGCCTCGGCGACGGGGAGCCACTTGCCGGGGCGCCGCAGGGCCGCGCCGGCGCGCTCCGGGCGCGGGGTGCGGTGCGCGGCGAGCGCGGTCGCCGCGGCCACGAGCGCGGCGCCCGCCGTGCCGTCGCGGAGCAGGAGCTCCAGGGCGACGCCCGCGACCAGCGCGAGCCCCGCGAGGGCGGCGCGCGGCGCGAGCGGGATGGGGACGAGGGGCCGCGGCAGGGCGCCCGCGGCGCGCGCGAGGCGCTCGTGCTCGCGCGCCTTGAGCGCGACGAGGGCGCTGTAGAGCGCGAAGAGGACCGCGCCGGCGGCGAGGTAGAGGGTGCGGCTCCGGTCGGGGCTCGCGGCCGCGGCGTCCGCCAGCCGCCCGAGGGCGTCGGCGGCGGGCGGCGCCGCGGCGGGCTCGGGCTGGAAGGCGCGCGCGTCGGCGCGGATCGCCCACCGGATCGGCTCGGCCTTCGGGGCGTACGGGCGGAGCAGCTCCAGCTCGTCCCTGTCGACCGAGCGGCGGAGCGTGGAGAGCGTCGACGGCGCCGCGAGCGCGCCTTCCTCCGCCCCGTCGGCGGGCGTCTCGTCGACGCGCGGCTCGTCGGGCGCGGCCGGGAGCGCGACGGTGAGCCGCGCCGAGTCGTAGCCGTCGTCCCAGAGGGGCCCGGTCCACGCGATGCGGGCGCTCGGGCCGTCCTGCTGGATGAGCCCCCGCTTCATGAGGTCCGTGCGGTAGCGGAAGAAGAGCACGAACACCCCGCGGCTCAGGCCCCTGCCGTCGAAGCGGGCCCGCAGCGCCGGCGGGCGGCGCGTGCCGTCCTCGCGCGGGCGGAGGTCGGGCGGCAGCAGCTCGAGCGCGACCGGCGTGGCGGACGCGAGGGAGCTCGCCTCCGCGGCCTTGAGCGGCACGGCGTAGCTGCCGGGATCGAGCTCGGCGTCCGGGTCGACGCCCTGGATGTCGAGCGCGCGGAGCGGCCCGCCCGAGATCTTCAACGTGACCTTGTGCTCGACCGTGGCGGCGCCGGCCCGGTCGATCGCGAGCCGCGCGTCGTCTCCGGCGACGTGCACCTCGACCCACGCCCGCGCCGGGAGCGCGAACGCGATCGACACGAGCGCGGCCAGGAGCGGCAGCAGCAGCGCCGGCCCGGGGCGGCGGGCGATGCGGGAGGGCATGGTGCAGACCTCCCACGGCGCCGCGCGCGGGGCCAAGTTCCGTGGCGGCGCGCGGCGCGCCGACGGCCTGCCGGCGCCGCATCCCGCCGCGGCGGGGGCCGCGCGCTGCGCGGCCGGCGATCAGGGAGCAGCGGGCGCGATCAGAACGCGACGCCGAGCGAGAGCGAGCCGAGGAGCTTGATCTTCCCCGTCTTCTCGTAGAAGACGTACTGGTAGCGGCCTGCGGTGACCGCCGCCGGTGGGGCGAGCGCGACGCCGAGCCCGAACCCTCCGGACATGGCGAACCCGCCGTCGCGGCCGAAGATGTTCGTGCTCCCGATGCTGACGCCGAGGATGGCGCTGCTCAGGTCGCGTTTGCCGGGGGTCGTCGTGGGAGAAGGGGTGTAGACCGCCTCGAACGACTCGTAGCCGAGGCGCCCTTTCACCCAGAACCCCTTGAGCGCCTTGCCCTCCACGTAGACGCCGATGTCGGCCCCGAGCGCGTACCCGGTCGTGTCGAGCGTCGCGTCGTCGAGCGAGCCCCAGATCCAGGACGGCGAGAGGCCGACGGTGAGCGGTCCGAGGATGGCGACCTCGCCCTCGAAGGTCACCCGCCCGAACAGGAGATCCAGGGCGTTGTAGCGGACCGACCAGCGGCAGCAGGTCGCCTCGGGCGGCATCGGGGGCGGCGGCGGTCCGGCCGGCAAGGCGTACCCCTGACCATAGCCGGGCGGTTGCTGCGGGTTTCCCTGCTGGGGATAACCCTGCTGGGGATAGCCTTGCTGGGGATAGCCTTGCTGGGGATAACCCTGCTGGGGATAG
Source organism: Sorangium sp. So ce134 (assembly GCA_051525975.1). Lineage (GTDB taxonomy): Bacteria > Myxococcota_A > Polyangia > Polyangiales > Polyangiaceae > Sorangium. The sequence goes on along the minus strand of CP150314.1, from coordinate 11,537,415 downwards.
CCCTGCTGGGGATAGCCTTGCTGCTGAGGGTACCCTTGCTGGGGATAGCCCTGCTGGGGATAGCCTTGCTGCTGAGGATACCCCTGCTGAGGATACCCCTGCTGGGGATAGCCTTGCTGCTGAGGATACCCCTGCTGGGGATAGCCTCGCTGCTGGGGATATCCCTGCTGTTGCGGGTAATTCTGCTGAGGATAACCCTGCTGCTGGGGATATCCTTGCTGGGGATACCCTTGCTGCTGAGGATACCCGGCCTGCGGGGCAGCTCCGCCGGGCTGTCCCTGGCCCTGCGGGAGCGGCTGAGCGGGCTCTTGCGCTGCCGTCGCGGGGGCGAGGAGGAGCGCGCCGAGGCCGAGCAGGACGCCGCAGGCGGCCGAGCGGGGAGCCCTCGCGGAGGAGGGCGCGCGCGCCGCGCCCCGACCCGTGGTGAAAGCGCAATCCATGGGATCGACTCTACCGAATCCCGAGCAGGCCGGCTACACGCGCGCCGCGGACCGTCGCGGCGGCTCGCGCGCGCGATCGCCTGCCTGTAGTCTCCGTCCCAATGTCGCAGGTCCCCGATCTCGTCACCGCCGCCGTCCCCGCGCCCGGAGGCCTCGCCCACAGCGGACCCGCGGCCGCGCCGGCGGCCGATCCGGGCGCAGCGCGCGGCGCCGAGACGCCGCCGGCAGAGCTCGATCGCGCGCTGTCCGAGCTGGGCGACGCGGCCCTCGGCTTCGCGCGCATGCCGCCCCGCGAGAAGGCCGCCCTGCTCCGCTCGCTGCTCCCGGGCCTGCTCGCCGCCGCGCGCCCGCAGGTCGAGGCGTCGTGCGCCGCGGCGGGGCTCGACCCCGGCTCGGCGGCGAGCGGCGAGGCGTGGCTCGCGGGGCCGTGCGCGACGCTCTCGCAGGTGCGCCTCCTGGCCGAGGCGCTCGAGGACATCGCCGCGCACGGGCGACCGCGGCTCGGCCGCGGGGCCGTGCGCGCCCGCGCCGACGGCCGCGTCGAGGTGGACGTGTTCCCGGCGGGCCTGAAGGACGCCGCGCTCCACGGCCCCCTCCGCGCGCGCGCCCTGATGCAGCCCGGAGCGACGCGCGCCGGCGTCCGGGAAGCGCAGGCGCCCTTCTACCAGCAGCGCGACCCCGAGGGGGGCGTCGCGCTGGTGCTCGACGCGGGCGGCGCCGCGAGCGTCCCCCTCCGCGACGCGCTCCACAAGCTCTTCGTCGACGGGCGCGTCGTGGCGCTCGCGGCGAGCCCCCGGAGCGCGCCCCTCGGCGCGCTGCTCGAGCGCGCCCTCGAGCCGCTCGTCGCGCGCGGGCTCCTCCGCTTCGTCTACGGCGGCGCCGAGGCGGCCGCCTACCTCGCGGCCCACCCCGCCGTCTCGGAGGTCCACGTGAGCGGCGCGGCGGCGGCGCACGACGCGCTCGTCTGGGGGCCGCCGGGCCCCGCGCAGGCGGTCCGGCGCGCGTCGGGGGAGCGGCTGCTCCACAAGCCGGTCACCTCCGTGCTCGGCGGCGTCCGCCCCGTCCTCGTGATGCCGTGGCTCTACGGCAAGGACGAGCTCTGGTTCCAGGCGCGGATCCTCGCGAGCCGGATCGTGAGCAGCGCCTCGCTCGGCGACCGCGCGGCGCACGTCCTCGTGCTGCCCAGGGGCTTCGTGCAGCGGCCGCTGCTCTTCCGGATGCTCCACCGCGCGCTCGCCGCCGTGCCCCCGCGGCGCGCCGTCCATCCGGAGGCCGAGGCGCGGCACGCCGCGCTCACGGCGGGGCGCCCGCCGCTCGAGCGCGAGCGCCTCGAGGGCTCCGCCGACGCGCCGCTCTCGCCCGGGGTCGTGCGCATCGGCGAGCCCGGGCCGGGCGCGCCCCCGTGGACGCTGATCGCCGGGCTCTCCGCGTCGGACCCCGCCGAGCCGCTGTTCTCGGCCGAGCCGCTCTGCGGCGTCCTCTCCATCGTCGAGGTCGGCTCGAGCGATCCGGTGGAGTTCCTGGAGGACGCGGCGCGCTTCTGCAACGACCGGCTCCAGGGCACCCTCGGCGCGTCGATCGTCGCGCACCCGATCAGCGAGGAGGATCCGGCCGTCGGCGCCGCGCTCGACCGCGCCCTGCTCGAGCTCCGGTACGGCGTGATCGCGGTGAACCAGGCGCCCGCCGCCGCGCACGCGCTCGTCGTCCCGCCCTGGGGCGGCCACCCGAGCGCCACGCTCGCCGACGTCCAGAGCGGGCTCGGCTTCGTGCACAACACGGCGATGCTCGCGCAGGTCGAGAAGACCATCCTGCGCGCGCCGCTCACCGCCTTCCCGCGTCCGCCCAGCTTCTGCGATCACCGCCGCGCCCACGTCGCGGGCGAGCGGCGCGCGGCCTGCGCGGCCGAGCCGCGGTGGGGCAACGTCGCGCGCGCCGTGGCGGCCGCGCTGCGCGGGTGATCCGGCGCGCGCCTGCGCCGGTGCGCCGCTGCGCTCGAGCAAGGCCCGGACGAACGAAGCAGACGGCGCCCACCAGGCTCGTGCCGAGCTCCCGGTGAGCGCCGCCTCTCGCGCTTCTCGCGCCTGTCGCGCCCTCTCGCGATCGAGAGGCGCTCTCTTCAACGCGTCACGTCGACGCCGCGATCAGGAGGGGAGCGACGAGCGGAACTCCTTCACCTTCTCCAGGATGTCGCGCAGCGCGTTCCGCGAGGTCTCGGAGACGTCCTCGGCCAGCTTCTCGGCGTCGAGGAGCGTCGGCTCCAGCTTGCTCCAGGCGTCCTTCGCCTCCATGCCGGCGAGGTGGAGCCTGACCCGGATCTCGTCGCGCAGGGTCTGGAGCGACTCCAGGCTCTTGGTCAGATCGCTCTTCAGCTCGGACGTGATGTTGCTCATTCTTGTCCTCCCGTATCTACGAGGTGTTGGTAGCTCCCGCGTCAATGCATCGGCCGCGCCAGGCGGCGCGCTTCGACGCGGCGCGCGACGCCCGCGCGTCCAGACCGGAGCCGAGCCCATCCATCCCGCGAGCAACCGCCGCGCGCCTCCCTTCTCCGGTGTGGCGAAATTGCCCGGCGACGTGCGTTTTTGCCTCGGCCATGCGCGCATGCGCGAGCGCGCGGGCGAGCTCCTCAGACGAGCGCCTTCTGCGCGAAGACGATCCCGTCGTGGTCGGCGTAGATGAATCCGCCGGGAACATAGGTGATCCCGGCGAACGTCACGGGGATGTCGCGATCGCCCGCGCCCTTCTTGTTGCTCTTGCGCGGGTGCGTCGCGAGGGCCTTCACGCCGATCGGGATGCGGGCGAGCGCCTCGGCGTCGCGGACGCAGCCGTACACGATCACCCCGGCCCAGCCGTTCTGGTGGCCGATCGCGGCGAGGTTGTCCCCGAGGAGCGCGCAGCGGAGCGAGCCGCCGCCGTCCACGACCAGCACCCGCCCCTGGCCCGGCTCCTCGAGCGCCTTGCGGACGAGCACGTTGTCCTCGTGGACCTTCACCGTGACGATCGGCCCGTGGAACAGGCGAGCGCCGCCGTAATCCCGGAAGATCGGATCGGCGACGGCGACGCCGTCCGGGTGGTCGTCGCAGAGATCCGTGGTGCGAACAGCGGTGTCTGAGCTCATGAAGGCTCCTTAGCAGCGGCGCCGGCCGCCGCGCCGTCGTCCTTGCCCGCGCCCGCGCCGGCGAACGCCGCCGCGTCGACCCCGTGGCGGGCGAGCCAGCGGCGCAGCTGGTTCCGGTGCATCCCGAGCGAGCGGGCCGCGCGCGTGACGTTCCCCTGCTCGCGCCGCAGCGCCATCTCGATGGCGATCCGCCGCAGCTCCACCGCCGGCGGCGTGCGCCGCGCGACCTCCGTGATGTCGAGGCCCGCGGACGGCGCGAGGTCCGACGCTTCCACCACGGCGCGCCCGGCCTCGCGCGCCGCGAGGGCCGCCTGCCGCACCTCGCGGAGCAGCTCCCGCACGTTGCCCGGCCACGCGCGCAGCGCGCACGACTCCACGAGGCCGACGCCCGGCGCGAGCCGCGCGCCGCCGCGCCGGAGCTCCGCCGCGATCAGCCAGGGCAGCTCCTCGATCCGCTCCGTCAGCGCCGGGATCCGCACCTCGGGCCGGCCGATCCGGTAGTAGAGGTCCTCCCGGAAGCGGCGCGCCGCGACCTCGGCCTGGAGGTCCCTCAGGGTGGCCGCGCAGAGCCGGAACTCCACCTTGCGCGGGCGCGTGTCGCCGAGCGCGAGCACCTCGCGCGTCTCGAGGACGCGGAGCAGCTTGGGCTGGACCGACGCGTCGAGCTCCGCGATCTCGTCGAGGAACAGCGTGCCGCCGTGCGCGGCCTGGACGTAGCCCTCCGCGTCGGCGGTCGCGTCCGAGTACGCCCCGCGCCGCGCCCCGAAGAGCAGCCGCTCCGCGAGGCCCTCCGGGATCGCGGCGCAGTTCACGGCGACGAAGGGCCCGCCCCGCCCCGTCGCCGCGTGGAAGGCGCGCGCCCCGAGCTCCTTGCCCGAGCCGCTCGGCCCGGTGAGCAGCAGCGTCTCGCCGCGCGTCCCCGCGCGCGCGATCTGCTCGCGGGTCTGCCTCAGCGTGGGGCCGATCACCCCGTCCTCGTGCTCCAGGACGCCGCCCCGCTCGAACGGCGCGATGTCCGCGGTGAAGCGCAGCAGCGAGCCCCCGATCCGGATCAGGCGCGGGAGCGACGGGAAGACCCGATCCTCGACCTGCTTGCCGTCGACGAAGGTGCCGTTCCTGCTGCCGAGGTCGGTGATCTGCAGGCCCTGGCCCGAGAGCGCGACGCGGGCGTGCCGGCGCGAGATCTGGTCGTCGTCGACGACCACCGTGTCGTCCGCCGGCGCACGACCGAGCACGACCGCGCCGCCCCCGAGCGGGATCGGCGCGCACGCGGGCCGCCCGCGGGTGAAGATGACCACGAGGCCGGGCGTCGCAGCCGCCGGGGACGCCGACGATGGGTCGGACGCCCTGATCGTGGACTGATCGTCGGCTCCCACACGGTAGGCATACCTGATCCGAGGTCGGCCCTGAAGGATCGAGGAGCCAGGCAGGATGTGAGGTGGAAAAATTCAGTGTCGACGCAACGATGAGCCGACCCTCGCCGCGAGCGCGTCGTGGGCGGGGGCGGTCAGTAGCGCGGCACCGAGGGGTCGACCTCGTGCGACCACGCGTCGATCCCGCCCTGGAGGTTGTAGACGTTCCGGAAGCCCTTCGTGAGGTAGTGCTCGGCGGCCGCCTGGCTGCGCCCGCCGTGGTGGCAGTGGAAGACGAGCCGCGCGTCCTTGGCGAGCGTCTCCAGGTACTGCTGGCTCTCCAGGTTGAGGGGGCGGGCCCCCTCGATCCTCGCGATCTTGCGCTCCTGGTCGGTCCGGACGTCGAAGAGCTCGAGCGCCTCGCCGCCGTCGAGCATCGCCTTGAGCGCGGCGGGCGAGAGCTGCTTGACCTTCGGCGGATCGTTCGGGCTCTCCAGCTTGAAGCCGCCGCCGGAGGGGCCCTCGACGAAGTCGATCGACAGCCCCTCGGCGCGCCGCGCGCTCGCGCGATCGAGCAGGAACACCACCCCGCCGGCCTCGACCTCGACGTCGCCCGCCTGCCGCGGGCCGAAGTAGAGGCCGTAGTTGAAGGAGGGGTCGATCTCGATGTGAACGAAGTCGGCGTCGGACTCGCGCGCGGCCGCGAACGCGGCGACGGCCGCCTGGGTCACGCGGATGGCGGGCGGCGCCTGCGGCGCGGCCTGCGCGAGCCCGAGCGCCTTCACGAGCTCCCCGGTCGCGTGCAGCTCCTTCACGATGTCGCAGCCGCCGATGAACTCGCCGCGGATGTAGAGCTGCGGGATCGTGGGCCAGCTCGAGAACTCCTTGATGCCGTCGCGCAGCGCCGGGTCCGAGAGGACGTCCACCGTCCGGTACTCGGGCAGGTGCTCGTTGAGGATGCTCACCACCGTGGCGGAGAAGCCGCACTGAGGCATGGTCCGCGTCCCCTTCATGAACAGGACGACGTCGTTCTCGCGGATGATGGTGGCGATCGTGGCCCGCATGGGCTCGCTGAGGCTCATGTGCTTGCTCTCCGTCCGCGGCCGTGGCGGCGCGGTCGATCCCCGCGCGCGTCCGCGGGCCTCTCGCTAGCATGGGCCCTGCACGGCAGCGAGACCCTGCGGGCGGCCTCGCCCGCGCGCGCCGAGGGCGGCGCTGCGCGATCAGCGGCGCGGCCGCGCCCGGCGGACGACGCGCCCGACCGCGCGCTCAGCGGCCGAGCAGGAGCCCGACGATCGCGGCGATCGCGGCGATCGCGGCGAGGACGGCCGGCGTGCCGAGCTGCGCGCCGAGCCCGCGCAGGCCGCCGCCGCCCGGCGCCGACGCGCGCGCGAGCGCGTCCGACGGGGGCGGCCCGACGCGGAGCACGCCGGGCGACGCCGCGCTGCCCTCGCGGAGCTCGACGAAGAGCTGATCGAGCGGGGCGTGCTCGCCGAAGGGGCGGACCAGGCGGAGCGTCGCGCCGGAGGCGAGCTCGGGGGGGAGCCGGAGCCGCAGGGTCCTCGCGGCGGGCTCGGCCGGGGCGCGGTGGGCGCCGCTCCGGGCGCAGCTGTCGCAGCCGCCGCCGTCGCAGCGGGCGCAGGTGACGCGGGCGGGCACGGTGATCTCGATGTCCGCGCGGTCGCGCGCCCACGCCGCCGGGACCACGATCGCGAGGCGGCCCCGCGCGCCGTCCGAGGCGTCGAGCTCTTCGCGATCGATCAGCTGCCCGAGCTCGGCTCTGCCCATGGATCCTGTGTGCCGCAGCCGGGCCCCGGCGCCAAGCGCCGGCGACGGACGGAGCCGGCCGGCGCGACCCCGCGCGCTCCGTCCATCCGCCGCGCCTTCCTCCTCGGAGGAGCGCGGGCCGCGCGGCCCTCACGCGTGCGCGTCGCGCCCCTCGCCGCGGAGCGCGCCGCCGCCCGACGGCGCCCGTCCCGCGCGCAGGACGCCCACCGCCGAGAGCAGGCACGCGAGCATGAGCAGCAGCCCGCCGAGCGAGCCGGGCCGCGTGCTCTCCATCAGCCCGACGACGAGCACGCGCGCCAGCTCGCCGTCCGGCACCTTCGCCGGGTCCGACAGGTAGCTGAACACCGAGCCGAGCGCGAGCCACGTCGCGTGGATCGTCGCGACCAGCGTGGTCAGCCCCATCGCCGCGATGAACCTGAGCTTCCCGAGCTCGGGCCGCCGCGCGAACTGCAGCGCCGCGCCCACCGCGATCATCCCGAAGACAAGGATGGGCCACATCCCGAAGCCGCCCTCGACGAAGAACTCGACCATCGTTGCCTCCCTCTCCGCTGCTCTCTCCGTTGCGTGTCGCCGCCGTCGCCGTCCGCGCCGGCGTTCACGATCCCCCAACGCGGGGCCGCGGGCTCCGTGACCGGAAAACTTCCTTGTCACGCCCGGCGCGCTCGCGCGTTATGGCGGCGTGGAGAGGGAGAGCGCAGCGGCTGCGTCCGACGCCGAGCTCGTGGCGCGCCTGAGGCGCCGCGATCCGCGCGCCTTCGACGACCTCTACGCGCGCTATCACCCTCGGCTCTTCGGCTTCCTCGTGCGGCTCTCCGGCCGGCGCGACGTCGCCGAGGATCTGTTCCAGGACACCTGGCTCGCGGTCGCGCGCCACGCCGGCCGGCTGGCCGAGGACACCGATCTCGCCGCGTGGCTGTTCACGATCGCCCGGAACCGCTACCGGAGCCACCGCCGCTCCGCCGTGCTCGACCTCGCCCGCGCCGCGCTGTTCTCGCGCGAGCCCGCGCCTGCCGCGCCCGGGCCCGAGATCGCGGCGGACGCCCGCGCCGAGGTGGCGGCGCTCGAGGAGGCGCTCCGCGGCCTCGCGGCCGGGCACCGCGAGGTGCTGCTCCTCGGCGCCGTCGAGGGGCTCGAGGCGGCGCAGGTGGCCCAGGTCCTCGGCATCCGCGAGGACGCCGCGCGCAAGCGGCTGTCGCGCGCCCGCGCCGAGCTTGCGGCCTGGCTCGAACAGCGAAATGCTGAGCGGCCCCGGCGGGGATCGACGGGGCGGGGATCGACGGCGTCGAGCCCCGCCACCGACGCCGCGAACCGAGGCGCGCGGGGAGGTTCCCGATGAAGCCGCTGTCAGAAGAGGATCCGCTGGCGAGGGGCCTCGCCGAGCTGCCGGCCGTCCCGCTCGACCCGGCCCGGGCCGAGGCGGTACGGCGCCGCGCCCGCGCCGCGTTCCTGGAGGAGGCGGCGCGCCCCGGGCCGCACGCGCGGCTCTCGATCGCCTGGTCGGCGGTGATCCTGCCGGGGCTCCTTCTGAGCTCGGGCGCCGTGTACGTGTGGGATTGCGTGCAGAAGCTCGGGCAGATCTACGGGGGAGGGTAGGGCGGGGGAGGGCAGGGCGGGGGAGGGCAGGGCGGGGGAGGAGAAGCGGGCGGGCGGCGCCTCCGCTGCGCCGCCCGCGCGGGGCGGCCGCAGCGAAGGCGCGGCGCGCGGGTCAGTCCCCGAGGTCGACGACCTCGAGCCCGTGGTGCCCGAGCGAGCAGAGGGCGCGGTCGCCGTCGAGCGTCACCCGGTAGATGTACGAGGAGAGCTCGCCCTTCGTCTCGTAGGTCAGCGCGTCGAGGTCGGAGGCGTCGATGACCGCGATCGAGGGCGGGCCGCTGCTGGTGACGAGGAGGCGCGTCCCGTCGGCGAGGAGCGGCGAGCCGTAGCTGAGCTCCGCGAACGACTTCGTCGCGAGCTCGAGGCTGCCTTCCTCGAGCCCGCCGGCCGCGAGGATCCCGTACGGCACCTCGCCGTCCTCCACGACGTAGTTCAGGTAGGTGAGCATGAACACGCGCTCGTCGCTCACGTACACCTGCCAGATGCCGGCGCCGTCGTCGATCGGGCGCTCGTCGCGGAGGCGCGCGGACCCGCTGCCGACGTCGAGGAGCTTGATCGCGCGGCTCATCCCTCTGCAGACGCCGGGGCCTTCCCAGTCCTGGGGGTTGGTCGGCTGGAAGTCGACGTTCTGCGCGAACTCCCTGTAGCACCTCGTGGAGTTCGGCACCTCGAACTCGACCGGCTCGTAATCGACCGTGAGCACGCGGCCGGCCGCGCCATCGAAGGCGAGCAGCGACCCGGGCACGTTGACCGGCGTCCGCACGACCGGCGAGGACGGGTCGGACACGTCGATGCGGTCGAGGTAGAAGCGCGCCCTGGAGGGGTCCTCGGGCAGCGGCACCCAGTGCGAGGTCAGCACGGTGGTGCCGTCGACCTGAAGGCCCGTGTAGCCAGCGCCGGAGGGCAGCGCCACCGAGCGGTGCACCGGATTCGACGGGTCGGAGAGGTCGAGGACCTCGAGCGACGGCTCCCCAGGCGCCGGACGCTCGCTGTCGTCGTAGTAGTCGTCGTAGTAGTTGTGCTGGTCGTCGGTGTTGCGGAGCACGAGCGTGCTCCCTGCCTGCACCACGGAATCGCCCGTCGGGACGACGGCGCCGTAGTACCCGTAGGAGTAGAGCGCGTTGCTGCCGAACGGCAGGGCGCGCTGGCTCGCGATCCGGGGAGATTCGGGGTCCGTGAGATCGACGACGGCGAGGCGCGTCGTGGTCGTCCAGTCGGCGTTGTACGAGGGCCAGAGCAGGTAGACGTATTGGCCGTGCGCGAAGATGCGCGCGTCGGCCAAGCGGTATCCGTAGCAGTCCACCTCCGACCCGGAGGCCAGCGCCGCGAGATCGAGCTTCCCGATCGGCTCGATGCGGCCCGGATCCGCGGCCGGCACGATCTCGAGCTGCGGGCTGCTGGTCCACCAGTCCGCGCTCATGCGGACCACGAGATCGCCGGTGACGACCGTGTTGCTGACGATCGTCGTGAGGGTGAGGTCGGCGACCTCGACCGGGGCGTCGCGATCGTCGATGTTGAACGTCCCGACCTCCTGATCGGAGACGGCGAAGAGCCGCTCGTCATGGACGAAGGCGCGCCGCGCCTGTCCGCGAGCGGGGGCGGAGCCGCGCTTCGTGAGCGTGTCCGCCGTGAAGTCGATGATCTGGATGCCGCTCTTGTAGGTGCCGCAGCCGTTGTTGCCGTTCTGCTCCCAGCCGCTGTAGGGCACGAAGATCGTGCCGAGGTCGTCGAGGATGGTGAAGGCCTTGTGGATCCGGTCCTGGTTCTCGGCGAAGTTCCCCCACGAGCCGCCGAAGTGGATGCGCTCCAGCATCGTGGGGGCCGTGAGATCCGAGACGTCGAAGAGCGAGACGTGGAGCGAACCCTCGGCGGAGGCGTTGTCGAACCCGAGGGCGAGCACCCGGTCGCCGCGCGGTTCCATGTGGTAGACCCAGCCGGGCATCTCGAGCTCGCCGAGCTGGGCGGGGTGCTCCGGGTCGCTGAGGTCGATGGTGAACAGCGGGTCGGTCTGCTCCGCCGTGATGGCGTAGGCGCGGTCGCCGTCGAAGCGGACGGAGCGCAGCGTCTCGGGCTTGGGCAGGCGGAGCTCGGTGTAGCCGAGGGGGGTGAGCTCGTCCGAGGACGCGACGGCGAAGGTCTGCACGCCGGGCTGGGCGGCGTTGTTCCACCTGAGGCCGGGCTGGCTGACGACGCGGAGGACGCCCTCGTGCTCGTCCATCTGCCAGCGGCTCTGGATCTGGCCGACGGCCTCGACGCTCGCGCCCTCGACGAGGTCGCCGCCGGGGTCGGAGATGTCGATGACCTGGATGGTGGAATGTCCCTCGTCGGAGCCGTCCCACTCGATACCGGAGACATACATGCGGTCCTGGGTGACGGTCACGCTGCGTCGCCACCCGAAGCCGTAGGGGTCGTTGTCGCTGAAGCTCAGCTTGTCGACCACCTTGATCTCGGCGGGATCGCCGACGGCCAGGGAGGTGACGGTGGTGTTCGGCGCGCTGGCGCACCCCCAGCAATAGTTGCTCTCCTGGGTGACGGCATAGAGCACGTCGCCGACGATGCGCGAGTCGGAGATGGTGCCCGGCAGGTCGAACGAGCCGATCAGCCGGATGTCCTCCGGGTCGGAGACGTCCAGCGCCTCGATGCGGCTCGAGTCCGTATACGTGTACTCGCCGGTGTCCGCGTCGTAGAGGTACTGCGTCCACGACGAGAACATCGCGTAGACGATGCCGTCGCGCAGGTACATCTCGAAGGGCATCCCGCTCGCCTGATAGCGCCCGAGGAAGCTCAGCCGGTCGCGCCGCGAGATGTCGATGACGCTGAGCCCCGCGTACTGCGAGAGCGCGTAGAGCTTGCCGTCCTTGACCTGGATGATGTCGGCCTCGACGATCGCGCGCTCCGGGTCGTCGCCCGCTCCCTCGTCCGGCGCCCCGGCGCTGCCTCCGGCGCCCGTGCTGCCGGCGTTGGCGCTGCCGCCGTCGTCCTCCCCTCTGCCGTCGTTCCCGTTCGGGTTGCCAGAGATGAAGTCGGTAGGAGCGTCATCGGGCGGAGTCCCCGTCGGGCCCCCCACCACGCAGCCGGCGAGTCCGGCCGATGCCGCTGTCGCCGCGACGGCGAGCCAGCCGGCGTAGGTTCTAGAGAGGAAGGTCATGGTTCACCTCGTTCACGAAGACACAGGGCGTCACGGCTGCGCCGGTGCGTGCTGCGCTGTCCGCGTCCCGTGCCGGCGCACTTAGCAAGCAACAGGCCAGGCAGGAGGCCGCAGAAATGCGCGGATTTCGATGGTGCGAGCTCGGTCTGTGCCAGAGTGTGCAGCCCTGCCGGCTGCCGTGGCAGGCGCCGGCCTGCAGGGCGTGCGCCTCGCCGTCGCCGGTGCGCGGTGATCCCGGATGAGCTCTCATGACCTGGAGGTCGGTTCGCCACTTGCAGGAAGCGGCTCGTCACGGCGGGAGGTCGCGTTCATGCTTCGAGGACGCTCCGGCTCCGGCCCGTGAAGCGGCCAGCAAATCTTGGCGCCCGTGGCTGCCGGGTGGCCCGGTCGGACACTTGATAGGAGGCTTGATTATGGATCTGTTCAGCAAGCGTCATCGGCTCGTGATGGGGATGCTCCTGCTCTTCGTCCCCCTGCTCACCGGCGCCAAGGGCAAGGGCTGTCAGGGCCCGGGCGGCGGCGGACCCGGGGACGGCGGGTCCGCGGGCGGCGCGCCCGGGGCCTGCGTGGTGACCGGCTGCAGCGGTCAGGTCTGCGCCGACGCCGATGACGAGGTGGTCACCACGTGCGAGTGGCGCGAGGAGTACGCGTGTTACGAGAAGTTCAGCGTGTGCGAGCGGGGTGAGTCGGGCGAGTGCGGCTGGCGGCCGACGCCGGAGCTCGACGCGTGCCTCGGGGGCGGCGAGCCCGCGCCGTGCGTGGTGACCGGCTGCAGCGGTCAGGTCTGCGCCGACGCCGATGACGAGGTGGTCACCACGTGCGAGTGGCGCGAGGAGTACGCGTGTTACGCGGAGCACGGCGTGTGCGAGCGGGGCGCGTCGGGCGCGTGCGGCTGGCGAGCGACGCCGGAGCTCGAGGCGTGCCTCGGGGGCGGCGAGCCTGCCCCCTGCGTGGTGACCGGCTGCAGCGGTCAGATCTGCGCGGACGAGGACGTGGCGTCGGACTGCGAGTGGCGCGAGGAGTACGCGTGTTACGCGGAGCACGGCGTGTGCGAGCGGGGTGAGTCGGGCGCGTGCGGCTGGCGAGCGACGCCGGAGCTCGAGGCGTGCGTCGAGGCGGCGGCCGGCGACAGGACGCCGGCCAGCGGGCGCTGCATCCGGAACAGCGGCGACGCGTGCGCCACGGACGACGACTGCGCGATCGGCGGCTGCGGCGGGGAGCTCTGCTACAACCCCGCCGTGAGCGGCGGGGCCTCGACCTGCGACTGTTCCAGCCCGGGGCTGGCCTGCGGGTGCGTGAACGGCGCCTGCACCTTCTGGAACTGAGGCTGCCTGGCACCGAGGCTGCCGCCCGCGCGCTCGGAGTCGAAGATTGACCTCGCCAAAGGGGTCGTGACCACCGCTGATGAGCTCGATGCCTGCGATATCAACCAGCGTATCTGCGCCGACTCGGCAGTGAAGGACGAGCCTCAGGTCCATATCTCGATTCGGCGAGCTGCTGCGGTCTGAGCATCGTCGGCCTGTCGTGGGAATACCCCTACTCCCCCACGAGCCGCAGCCCCACCGGCAGCCCCTCTCCGAAGAACGCCGCGCGCTCGGCCTCCTCGACGGCCACGACCTCGCGCACGGCCTTCACCCACGCCTCGGGCGCGCCCGCCTTCGCGAGCCGCCGCTCCACCTCGCCGCGGATCCGGTCCGAGACGTCGCGCGCGCGGTCGCCGGTCCTGCGCGCGAGCTGCACCGCGGCCGGCGCGGCGGACGGCAGCTCCTGCCACTTCTCGCGCAGCAGGTGGTCGAGCCACCGCTCGGCAGCCGCCGGCGACACCACGTGGTGAACGCTCGCGTAGGCCGGCACCCGCGCCCCGATGCGGCCGATCGCCGCCCAGAGCCGCGCGTCGCGATCGGTCCACGTGCGCTCCAGGATCCAGGCGCCGAGCTCGCTCCGCCGGCCGGCCGGCGCGCGCTCGAGCGACGCGCAGAGCTCGAGCAGATCGTCGAGCGCCTCCGGCTTCACCCCCTTCGGCTTCTTCAGCCGCTGCTCGGCCGGGGCCAGGAACGGATCCGCGAAATCGCGGATCGCGACCTGCAGCGGCTCGTCGAGGCCGCCCGCGATGCGGCGCCACGCGATCCAGAACTGCTGCCAGGAGCGCGCCTCCTGCGGGAACGCGAGCCGCTCGGCGAACAGCGGCGCGATCGCGGCGACGCGCGCCGGATCGCCCGCGTCGCCGAAGCCGGGGCGCAGGCAGTAGCCGACGAGCGACCAGAACAGGCGCTCGTGATCGGCCGAGCGCCGCCGCGAGCGCGCGCTCGGGGCCAGCGTGTCGAACAGCGCCCGCGCCGTCTCCGTCGTCCAGGTGGCGCGCTCCCCGAGCACGCGCTCGAGCTCGCGGACGAGGTTCTTCACCTCCCGCGGCGCGACGTCGGGCCGCCCTTTGCCGAACACCCGCTCGATCGCCTCCCGGGCCTCGTCGAGGCGCCTCCCGCCCGGCGCCGCCGCGGCGTGAGGCCTCCCCTGCGCCCGCTCCGCCGGCGCGCCGCCCTGCGCCCGGTCCAGAGGCCCGCCCGGCGCGCCCCCGTCGGCCGCGGCGGCGCGCGCGCCGCGGCCGTCCTCGCGCAGCTGGAACGCCAGCCGGAAGCGGCGCGGCGCCGGGACCCCCACCTCGACGCAGGCGAGATCCAGGGTGCCGATCGCGGTGAGCTCTCCCTCGATCTGGACGCGCACCTCGGCCTGCTTGCCCGCCGCGGCGCGCGCCGCGTCCCCCGCGTCGAACGCCACGGCGACCGGCGGCAGGGCCTCGAACCGGTCCTCCTCCAGGGGGACGAGGTCGCCCGCGCGATCGGCGCGCGCGTCGTCCGACGCGAACAGGTCGAACCGCACCGGGCGGCCCACCACGAGCGCGAAGGTCCGCCCGGCCGCCGCGTGCACGCTGCCCTCCTTCGCGCCGCGCGGCACCACGCACACCGCGGGCCGCGGCCCCCCGCCGGCGGGCGGCTCCAGGCCGACGTAGTAGCCGCGCGCCGCGCCCCCCTCGATGCGCACGCCGCGCCCGGCGAGCGCGAGGCCGTACGCGACCGCGCCCCGCGCCACCGCGAGGTCGGGATCGGCGTGCGGGAGCACGTCGAGCCGCGGGCCCCCCCAGCGCTCGATGACCTGCGCGAGGCGCTCCGCGACGCGACGCGCGCGGAAGACGCCGCCGTTCAGGAGCAGCGCGGTCGGCCCCTGCGCCTCGGGGGCGTGGCGCGCGAAGAACCAGGCCACGTGCCGGGTGATCGCCACGTCCCGCTCGTAGGGCAGGCCGAACGCCACGAGCCCGCTCCGCCCGCGCTGCGGCCGCGCGCCGCGCGGCGCCTCCGGGAAGAAGCCGTCCAGCACGATCCCCTCGACCTCCGCGCGGCCGAGGCGCGTCGTGAGCGCCCCGCCCACGAGCCGCGCGCCGTGCGAGAGCACGGTGACCGGCGCCTCGTCCGGCGGGGCGTTCGCTGCGCCGGACAAGGCGCCGCCGCCGGCCGGGGCATCGCCGCCGAGCAGGCGCTCCTTGGCGGCGCGGCAGGCGAGCACGAGCTGCCCGAAGCGCGCCGGATCGAGCTTCTCCCCCGCGCCGCCGACGAGGCGCGGCTCGCAGAGGTGGGCGAGCGCGAGGTCCATGTTGTCGCCGCCGAGCAGGAGGTGGTGGCCGACGGCGACGCGCGAGACCTCGATCGGGCGGCCCTCGGCGCCGCCGGCGCCCCGGGCGACCCGGATGAGCGACAGATCGGTGGTGCCGCCGCCGACGTCGCAGACGAGGACCGTCGCGTCGCCGCCCGAGCGGGCGAGCAGCGCGTCGAGGCCCTCGGCGCCCGCGAGCCGCATGAAGTCGTAGAACGCGGCCTGCGGCTCCTCCAGGAGCCGCGCCGAGAGGCCGGCGCGGCGGGCCGCCTCGACGGTGAGCTCGCGCGCGACCTGATCGAACGAGGCCGGCACCGTGAGCACGACCTCCTGCGCCGCGAGCGGGCGATCCGGGAAGGCGTCGTCCCAGGTGCGCCGCACGTGGGCGAGGATCCGGGCGCTCGCGTCGAGCGGCGAGGCGCGCGGCAGGGAGGGCGCGTCCTCGGGCGCGCCCCACGGCAGGATGGGCGCCGTGCGGTCGACGGCGGGGTGGCAGAGCCAGCTCTTCGCCGAGGCGATGAGCCGGCCGGGGACCTCGCCGCCGCGCCGGCGCGCGTGCTCGCCGATGGCGAAGGGCGCGTCGCCGAACGGGTCGGCCGGCGCCTCGCCGGGGAGGGGCGCGTAGAGCAGGGAGGGCAGCAGCGGGCGCGCCTCGACCTCCGTGGCGGTCACGAGCTGCGGGATGGAGAAGACGCGGATCGCGCCGGGCCCGGCGTCGCGCTCGGCCCACGCCACGACGGTGTGGGTGGTGCCGAGGTCGATTCCGACGATCAGGCTCGGGTTCTTCGCGGGGGCGGACATGCGTGCGCGCAGCAACGATACTGGATCGCCGCCGCGCCTTCCGCAGGTCCGGCGCGCGGCCGCGTCGGCTCGCGCCCCGCGCAGGGGGCCGCCGGCGGGCGTCGCCGGCGCTTCTTCCGGGCGATGCCCCGTGCTAGACGCGCGAAATGCGAGCGAACCGAGCGATCTGGCTGGTGGTCATGGGTGTCCTTGCGGCGGGGTGCGGGTCGGCCAACGCCGAGATGTCGCTGGCGGCGAGCGCGACGCCGCCGCCGCCACCTCCGCCTGCGCCGGCGCCCGTCCAGCCGGCGGCGCCTGCCGAGGCGGTCATCGAGGGGGATCGCATCAAGATCGCCCGGCCCATCTTCTACGACCTCGACAAGGACGAGATCCGGCCCGAGTCGTTCTCGGTGCTCGACGCGGTGGCGAACATCCTGAGGACGCACCCGGAGATCACCGCCCTGACGGTCGAGGGGCACACGGACAACCAGGGGACGGTGGAGCACAACATCAAGCTGTCCGAGCGCCGCGCGAACGCCGTGGTCCGCTACCTCGTCCAGCGCGGCGTCACGACGCCGATGACGGCGCCGGGGTACGGCGCCGCCTCGCCGATCTGCTTCACGAACGACGAGGGCTGCCGCGCCATGAACCGGCGCGTCGAGTTCCGTATCAAGACGAAGTGACCTCCGGGTCGACACCGTCCGTCGTGCCTGCTCGCTGAGCCGCTCGCGCGCCCCGGGCAACAGGCCAGGTTAACACAGGTCCTCCCCCGAAATCGACGGCCATCCGCCGCCTCGCGCCGGAATTGCGAGGCTCGGCGCGTGGGCGCGTGGGCGCGTGGGCGCGTGGGCGTGTTGGGCGCGCGTCCCGCCGCCTCGCGCCGGAATTGCGAGGCTCGCCACGTTGGACGCGCGATCCCGTCGCCTCGCGCGGAGCGCGGGGCGCAACAACGTGCCTGTCTCTCTGTGCGCTTGTGGGACAAGCGACTCCCGAAGATGCTCGCGTTGCAAATTTCTATTGAACGATGTCGCGCGATCGTGGTTAATACATCACGGGAATACGCGCGCTGAGTGCGACGCGCCGGTCCGAACAACTCGTTGCATTGCGTGGTGGATCATGGCGAGCGTTCGTCGTCGTCCTGTGGGGATCGCTTGTCTCGTCCTTTCGTGTTTCGCGTGGCTCTCGCCGCGTGCCGCGGCTGCGCACCGCGTCGATCATCTGGTGTGGGCGGAGAGGCTCGTTGACAACATCGCTCCTGAGAACAACGAGTACAGCTCGACTCCCAGCTTCATCACCTGGGCCGGCGTCGCCGGCGCGCGGCGCTACGCGAACCGGACCCAGTGCGCCACCTTCCTGACGGAGCTGCTCAAGCGGAGCTACGGCTGGACCGAGGCGTCGTTCGACGGCTGGCTGGACAGCCGGAGCCCGAGCGCGGCCGCCTACTACGACGCCATCGTCGACGAGAACGGATTCGAGAGGATCCACGACCTCCGGGACGCGCGCGCCGGCGACGTCATCGCCATCCGTTATCCAGCGGGCGAGTCGTCGACGGGGCACGTCGCGATCCTCCGCCGGGCGCCGCGGGGGCGGCTCCCGGCGAGCCCCTTCGTCGCGGGCACGTTTCAGTATGAGGTGAGCGTGGTCGACTCGACGAGCTCTCATCACGGCTCGTCCGACTCCAGGTTCTCCTCGGGGGGCCGGTGGTCTTCCGGCGCGGGCTACGGCGTGATGCGCCTCTACACGAACGTGGCGGACACCATCGTCGGGCACACCTGGAGCACGGCCGCCGTCACCGCCTACTATCCGACGGCGGTGCGCCAGGTGGCCATTGGCAGGCTGGCGCTCTCCGACGGCGGGTCGGACGACGACCCCGGCGATCGCCCCGGCCGGCGCTCGGACGATTAGCGGCTCATCGCCCGAGGAACGTTGTCACGACGACCGCAGCCCCGAGGAGCCTCGTTGTCGCGACGAACAGGCCGGAGGTGGACCGGGCAGCCGGACGACACCTCTCGCGCCGCGCACCTCGGCCCGGTCGTTCCTGGTCGGCCAGGGCCATCCGCGCCCGACTCGCGCCGCGCGCGCCCCTCGCCGGAGAAGCGCTATGCAAAATTCTCTCCACACCGTAATCCCGGGTTGTCTGCCGCACACCGGCAGTGCGCTGGAGTGCGCCGATGCCCCGCGTTCCCCCCGGAAAACCGCCCCCGGACGCCGCCGAAGGCCCCGTTGACAACGGCGGCCGCAGGGATCTAGAGTGGCGGCCCTCTGAGCTTGCTCGGAGGCCCCAAGCCCAACAATCAACGGCTTAACCAACCCGGGGCAGCTCTGCCTCCGGGTTTTTTTCTGTCGCTGATGGGGAAGAAGCCCTTCGCTTTCGACCCAGCTTTCGACTCCACCGAATCCACGGAGACCGCGCGTCCATGAGCAATCAGTACGGCCACTTCGACGACGAGAGCCGCGAGTACGTCATCACCCGGCCCGACACGCCGCTGCCCTGGCTCAACTACCTGGGTTCGGACGAGATGTTCGGCCTCTGCACCAACACCGCGGGCGGCTACACGTTCTGGAAGGACGCCAAGCTGCGCCGGCTCACCCGGTATCGTTACAACAACGTGCCCATGGATATCGGCGGGCGCTACCTCTACGTGAACGACGGCGGGGTGGTGTGGAACCCGATGTGGAAGCCGCTCAAGACGGCCCTCGATCGCTACGAGTGCCGCCACGGCCTGGGATACACGAAGATCACGGGCGAGAAGAACGGCGTCGAGGTGGAGGTCCTCTTCTTCATCGTCCCCGGCGAGAACGTCGAGATCTGGCGCACCCGGGTCACGAACAAGAGCGGCGCGAAGAAGGACATCCAGCTGTTCTCCTTCCAGGAGTTCTGCTTCTTCGAGGCGCTCAACGACATGACGAACTACCAGCGCACCTACTCCATCGGCGAGGTGGAGATCGAGGGGAGCGCCATCTACCACAAGACCGAGTACCGCGAGCGCCGCTCCCATTACACGCTCTTCGCCTGCACGCGGGCCATCGACGGGTTCGACACGAGCCGCGACGCCTTCTGCGGCAGCGTCCATCACGGCCTCCACGAGGCCCAGGTGCCGGCGAAGGGCAAGGCCACGAACTCCAAGGCGTTCGGCTGGAACCCGATCGGCAGCCACCAGGTGAGCCTCTCGCTCGCGCCCGGCGCGAGCGAGACCCTGAGCTTCGTGCTCTCGTACGTGGACCAGGGGGATCTGCCGAAGTTCAAGGCGCCCTTCGTCATCAACAAGCAGAAGGGCAAGGAGATCCTGGCCAAGTACTCGGCGCCCGGCGTCGTGGACGGGGCGTTCGCTCAGCTGAAGGAGGACTGGGCGGGGCTCCTCGCGAACTTCCAGGCCGACTGTCCGGACGAGCACGCGCGGCGCATGCTCAACACCTGGAATCAGTACCAGTGCATGGCGACCTTCAACCTCTCGCGGTCGGCCAGCATGTACGAGACCGGCATCGGCCGCGGCATGGGCTTCCGCGACTCGAACCAGGATCTCCTCGGCTTCGTGCACCTCATCCCCGAGCGCGCCCGCCAGCGCATCCTCGACATCGCCGCCACCCAGCTCAGCGACGGCACCTGCTATCACCAGTACCAGCCGCTGACGAAGAAGGGGAACGCCGACATCGGCGGCGACTTCTACGACGATCACCTGTGGCTCATCCTCTCCACGTGCGCGTACATCAAGGAGACCGGCGACAAGAGCATCCTCAAGGCGGCGGTGGGCTACGCCGACAAGCAGGGCTCCAAGGAGGATCTCCTCCACCACCTGGAGACCTCCATCGCGTACACGATGAAGAAGCGCGGCCCGCACGGCCTGCCGCTGATCGGCCACGCGGACTGGAACGACTGCCTCAACCTGAACTGCTTCAGCACCGAGCCCAACGAGAGCTTCCAGACCGCGGGCGACGTGAAGGACTCGAAGGCCGAGTCCGTGATGATCGCCGGCCTCTTCCTCTACGCCAGCCGCGAGATGGCCGCCCTGTACGACTGGATGGGCCAGAAATCCGACGCGGAGCGCATGCGCGGGCACTACGCGGAGATGCTGGCCGTTGTCGAGAAGGAGGCCTGGGACGGCGAGTGGTACCGCCGCGCCTACGACGCCGAGAGCCGGCCGGTCGGGAGCAAGGAGAACGAGGAGGGCAAGATCTTCATCGAGAGCCAGGGCTGGTGCGTGCTGGGCGGCGCCGGCGCGGACAACGGCCGCGCCAGGCAGGCGATGGAGAGCGTGCACAAGCACCTCTACACGAAGAACGGCATCGTGCTGCAGCAGCCCGCGTACTCGACCTATCACCTCGAGCTCGGGGAGGTCACCTCGTACCCGCCGGGCGTGAAGGAGAACGCCGGCATCTTCTGCCACAACAACACCTGGATCCACCTGGGCTGGTGTCTCCTGGGCGAGGGGGAGCGCGCGCTGGAGTACTACCTCTCCATCTGCCCCTCGGCCAAGGAGAGCCAGATCGAGACCTACCGGGCGGAGCCGTACGTCTACGCGCAGATGATCGCGGGCAAGGACGCTCCGGTCTTCGGTGAAGCGAAGAACGCCTGGCTCACCGGCACGGCGGCGTGGACCTTCGTGTCGGTCAGCCAGGGGATCCTCGGCGTGCAGCCCCAGTACGACGGGCTGAAGCTGGATCCCTGCGTGCCCAAGGCCTGGAAGAGCTTCTCCATCTCCCGCCGCTTCCGCGGCGCCACCTACGAGATCAGCGTCAAGAACTCGGGGGTGTGCAAGGGCGTGAAGAAGCTGACCGTGGACGGCAAGACTGTGGCGGGCAACGTCATCCCGCTGGCGCAGGCCGGCCAGACGGTGCGCGTCGAAGTCGAGCTGGGCTGAAGCTCCTTTCTGGGTCCAGAGGGGGCCTTGCCGAGCCCCCTCCCCGGGGGCCTATCGTCGTGGGCGATAGGGCGTCAGTCGCTTTGAGGCGAGGCGACCCATCTGCCGTTCAACATGACCCGCTTCACGAGGCGCATCGCGCGGATGTCCGCGAGCGGGTCGCCCTCGATCAGGACGAGATCGGCGAGCTTGCCCGGCTCGACGCTGCCGAGCCGGTCGTCGACGCGGAAGTACCGGGCGTTCTCCAGGGTGCCGGCGACGAGGACCTCCATGGGCGAGAGGCCGCTCTCGACGAGCAGCTCCATCTCGCGCTGGTAAGCCCACCCGCGCCCGGCGCCGGGCACCGCGCCGTGAGAGCCGACGACCACCCGCACGCCGGCGCGGCGGGCGGCGCCGGTGAGCTTCATCATGGCCTCGAAGCCGCGCACCTGGGTCTCCGTTGCGCCCTGGTCCCCGGCGCGGCGCTCGAAGACGGCGAGCGTGGGGGTGAGGAAGGTGCCGCGCGCCGCGAGCAGCCGGAGCAGCCGGGCGGTCCGGGGCGCTTCGAGGGAGATGCCGCGAAAGACCTCGTAACGGCCCTGAAAGCGCGCCTCGTTCGCGGCGATCACCGATTGCCTGTAGCGCTCCGCCTCGCGCGGCGGCACGAGCGCCGTCCCCAGCGAGGTGATGTGCTCGATGCCGTCCAGCCCCGCCCGGATCGCCGCCGCCGCGTCCACCGTCTCCAGGTGCGCGACGGCGACCACGCCGCGGGTGTGCGCCGCCTGCGCGATGGCCTCGACGAGCCCGAGCGGCAGCCGGAAATAGACCTTGATCCCCGACGCTCCGCGCTCGACCAGCTGCTCGACCGCCCAGCGCGCCTCGGCCGCGTCGCGCACCAGCATCGCGCTCTGCGGGTAGGCGGGGTCCGGCGCGTCGAGCATCGGCCCCGTCAGGAAGAGCCGCGGCGCCGGGCCGAGCCGGCGCGCGGCGTCGTATGCCTCGATCCAGTTCCCCGGCTCGCGCAGCGCGGTGACGCCGCGCTGGAGGACGAGGCCGGGCAGCCCGTCGTCGCCGCCGAGGTGGAAATGCGCGTCGATGAGGCCGGGCAAGACCCAGAGCCCCGCGCCCTGGACGACCTCCGCGCCGGCCGGGACGGCCGTGGCGGCGCGCGCCCCCGCGGCCACGATGCGGTCGCCGCGGACCACGACGACGGCGTCCCGCACGGGCGGCCCCCCGCGGCCGTCCACGAGCGTGGCCCCGACGATCGCCACGGAATGCGCGGCGTCCGGCCGCGCGAGCGGGTTGATCTCCCGCGCGGGCGGGAGCTTCGGCTGCCCTTCCGGCGCGGGCCACTGCACCGGCTGGCTCGCGCAGGCGCACAGGCCCGCGAGCATCGCCAACAGACACACGCGCAACCGAAAGCTCATCGTGCCCTCCCCGTACCCCCGGTCGCGACGAGCCACGCGCGCCGCCGGAGCCCCGCGACGCGCGTGGAGCCGTGTCGCTCTCGCCCGGCGCGCGCGATCGCGGGGCGAGGCCGGGTTTTGCGATCGCGCGCGACTCTGGCGTCGCACCTCTGATCATAGCATCTCCGGGCCGCAGGGCCGCTGTCACGAGGGCTTTCCAACTTCCACCTTCAAGTCGAAGGAGCGCTTCCGGCGACGTCCGCCTCCATCTCCAGATTCGCTCGATGCGTCGAGGCGGGCCGACGCCGCGGGCGCCGCCCGGCGCGCCCATCGCCTGCGCGGGCTCCGGCGCGCGGCGTTCCGTGGAGCACAAGGAGGCTCGGAACTCGCGACTTGCTGGATTCGGCGCGACGCTCCGAAGCCGTCTCGGGGGGCAGCGCGCGACGGCGACTGCGGCGCGGCGCGGGAATCAGGCGATTCCCGAGCCTCGCCGGCGCTGCCGGGCTCGCCCCGGAGCACATGCCATGGTGTTTGGGTCACCCAGGACTGGGCGAAGCCCGGGCACCGGGCTCTGTGCGCCGCAGCGAAGTTAGTTGAGCGTCACAGCCGGGGTGGAGTAGTGTGCCACCGCTGGCGCGCGGGATAGGCCGCGACCGGCGGATCCCGTTGGGATCGGCTGACGAAGCGACTCTCGAAGACTGGCGCTCGATCAAGCGCGCTGGAGGACATCATGCGAAGCATCAATCTTGTTAGCGTTGGCTCGATGGCTCTCATTCTTGGTGCGACCGCCTTCTCGGCGGGGTGTGGAGACGATGCGGATGGGTCGGGCGGCGGGACCACCGCGAGCAGCACGACCACGACGTCCGGCACGGGCGGTGAGGGCGGTGAGGGCGGCAGCGGTGAGGGCGGAAGCGGTGAGGGCGGAACCGGCGAGGGCGGAACCGGCGAGGGTGGCGCCGGCGAGGGTGGCGCTGGCGAGGGCGGCGCCGGCGAGGGCGGCGGCGGCGCGGACTGCGTGACCTGCTCGGCGCCCCTGCTCGCCGGGGCCGACAAGGCGGATCTGTGCGAGTCCTCGAAGCCGAAGTATGAGGCCGTCACGACGTGTATCTGCGAGGAGTGTGGCACAGCCGAAGGGGATCCCTGCTATGCCTCGTGCACGTCCACGGACGAGGCGCCGGACGCGGCGTGCAAGGAGTGCGGGCTCGCGGCGGCCGGCGCTGACGGCGCGTGCGAGGTGGAGGGCGCCGCGTGCCTCGGGGACAGGGGCGAGTGATCTCGACGCGCTGAGGTCTCGGGATCTGCCCGGCCGATCTCCAGCGAATCGCGCCGCGGCCGCAGGGGCAGGCTGGACGCCTGCCTCCCCTCTGGCGCATCGTCGCGCGCTCTGCGCCGTCGCTTCCGACCCCTGCGACAGGCACCTGTCGGCGCGCGGCGGTCCCGCGGAGATGCCTACGCCACCTCGGTCACCGTCACGTCGACGGTCATCGTCTCGGCGGCGGACGTGTAGAGCGTCCCCGCCGTGGGGGTGGCATCCATGCAGTGGCGCCCGTAGCCGACCCGCACGTGATCGAGGCTGGCCAGCACGCCGTTCGTCGGATCGAACCCCTTCCAGCCGATGTTCGGGATGTAAAGCTGCACCCACGCGTGGGTGGCGTCGGAGCCGGCGCGGTTCGTGCCGACGTTGCCGGTATAGACGTATCCGCACACGTAGCGCGCCGGAATGCCCAGGAGCCGAGCCATGCAGATGAACAGGTTGGCGAAATCCTGACAGACCCCGCGCCTGTTCACGAAGACGTCGTGAGGGGTGGTGGACAGGTTCGTCGACCCCGGCACGTACTGGTAATCGCGGAAGAGCGTCAGGTTGATCGCGAAGAGCGTCTCCACCAGGTCCGCGTCGTTCTGCTCGACGAACGACATCGCATAATCGAAGAGCTCCTGGAGCTGGGCGCCGGGGAGCTCGACCGGGCGCATGTACGGCGCGATCATCGCCTGCTCCCAGGGCATCCAGACGAGGGGGAACGCGGGGCGGATCTGCTTCTTGGCGAACGCGAACGGATCGGCGTCGACGAGCTCCACGACCGAGTCGGCCGAGATCGTGAGCGCGGTATACGGGGAGGTGATCTCGAAGCGTGTGACCAAGTTTCCGAAGGCGTCCTCGCGCTCGACCGTGGGCGCTCGCGGATCGAGCGTGAGCGTGTGCGAGAGCACGCGTTGGTCCCGGTCGCCCCTCGGGCAGAGATGCAGCTTGTGCACGCTGCGCTCGACCGGGCGATCGTAGGTGTATCTCGTCGTGTGGACGACGCGGAGCTTGCGAGTCGTCTGGATCATGTCGTGTCCTCGGCGGCGCTCCTCGGCCCGGGCGCCCGCTCGCGGGCCGGGCGCGGCGCGCCGAGAGCGTAGCGCGCGGGCGCGCCCGGCGGGCGGGGCGGACCGCTCGGCCGGCCTCAGGGCGCTCCCGGCGCCGCCGCGCAGCCCGTCACGCCTCGGCGCGCACCGACAGCTCGATCCGCCAGCGCTCGTTCGGCTTTTGCGCCTCGCGGGGGATCGCCTCGAGGAGCAGCGTGCCCACCTCGGTGACCGAGGCGCGCAGCTGCACCGGCACCATGTCGCCCTCGCGGCGGCCCTCGGCGGGCAGGGTGACCTCGATCGGGGAGAGCTCCTCGAGCTCGCCGGGCTTCCAGTCCTCCAGCTCGGTCCCGGCCTGGTCGTCCCGGCGCACCGACGAGCTGAAGAAGCGGAAGCGCACCGGCTCGCCGACCACCACGCCGAACTCCTGCGGCGGCAGCGTCGCCTCGGTGCCCTCCTCCATGCCGAACGGCGCGAGGCAGAGCGCCGTGATCGGCGGCTCCAGGCCGGGCACCGCGGGCACGGCGCCCTCGATGCCCACGTAGTACGCCCGCGCCGTGCCGCCGCGGATCCTGAGCCCCCGGCCGCGCCGCGCGAGCCCGTAGGCGGCGGCGCCGCGCGCGACCGCGAGATCCAGGTCGTCGGTCGGGAGCACCCGCGGCCGGGGCGCGCCGTCCTCCTCGAGCCATGCGCCGAGCGTCGCGAGCAGCCGCTCGCGCAGCGCCGCGCTCTTCATGACGCCCCCGTTGAAGAGCACCGCCGTCGGGTGCAGGAGCAGCGGCGCGCGGCCGGCCTCGGCGCCCTCCGCGCCCCTCGGGACGAAGCCCTCGAGCTTCGCCGTCGCGCCCGCCTGCCGCCCCAGGAATGCGGCGAGGTGGCGGGTGATCGCCGGGTCCTGCGCGTACGGCAGGCCGAGCTGCGTCAGGCCGGCGCGCGCGCGCGTCGCCGGGCGGGCGGAGGACGGGACCTCGGGGAAGAACCCGTCCACGAGCGTGCGCGTGATCTCGTCGCGCGTGAGCGCCGTCCGGATCGACGCCCCGAGCAGCTTCGAGCCGCGGCCGGCGATCACGATCGGCGCCTCGGTCATCGACGGATCGCCGAGCAGCCGCTCCTTCGCGACGCGCGCCGCGTGGGTGAGCGACGTCATCTGCCAGCGATCGAGCTCCTTCCCCTCGGCCGCCAGCTTGGCCTTCACGACGTGCGCGAGCGCGAGGTCCATGTTGTCGCCGCCGAGCA
The DNA here is from genome assembly GCA_051525975.1 of Sorangium sp. So ce134. Classification (GTDB taxonomy): domain Bacteria; phylum Myxococcota_A; class Polyangia; order Polyangiales; family Polyangiaceae; genus Sorangium. Next base: position 11,511,728 of record CP150314.1, on the reverse strand, counting down.
GGATGTGGTCGCCGACCGCGACGCGGACGAGCTCGAGCGAGCCGTCGCGCGGGACCGCGGCGATCGCCGAGAAATCGGTGGTCCCGCCGCCGACGTCGACCACGAGCAGCACGTCGCCCGGCTGGAGGTGCTTGCGCCACGCCTCGCCGGCCGCGTCGATCCACGCGTACACGGCGGCCTGCGGCTCCTCGAGGAGCGTGAGGTCCTCGAACCCCGCGGCGCTCGCCGCCTCGACGGTGAGGTCGCGCGCGGCCGCGTCGAACGACGCGGGCACGGTGATCACGATCTCCTGCTTCGCGAGGGCGAGCTCGGGATCGTCCTTCGCGAACAGGTGGTCCCACGCCTCGGTGAGGTGCTCGAGGTACCGCCACGACGCCTCGACCGGGGAGATCTTCTCGATGTCCTCGGGCGCGCCGACCGGCAGCGTCGGCCCGCGCCGGTCGATGCCCGGGTGGCACAGCCAGCTCTTCGCGCTGGAGATGAGGCGCGCCGGCGCGTCGGCCCCGCGGGCGCGGGCGTGCTCGCCGACCGCGAAGCGCCGCTCGGCGTCCCACGGCAGCGCCTGGACGCCCTCGCTCTCGTGCGGGATGTACATGAAGGAGGGCAGGAGCGGCCGCGCCTCGAGCGTCCCCTGCGCCACGAGCTGCGGGACGGCCAGCACCTCGGGCGACGGCGCGAGCCGCGGGTCGGCGCCGTCCTCGGGGAGGCGCGCATAGGAGAGCGCGCAGTGGGTGGTGCCCAGGTCGATGCCGATGATGTAACGCGCGCTCACAGCTCGACCTCCGCGGGGGCGATGATGCTGGCGTCGTGGCCGGCGACCGGCGTGGGCAGCGAGAGCTCGTCGGCGCGCCAGCCCCGGTGGCGCAGCACCCCTCGGTACGGCGCGCTCCCGGACACGTTGCCGATGAGCTTGATCTCGGACGGGTTGTAGCCGGCCTCCAGCGTCACCTTCGCCCCCTCCTCCTCGCGCCGCACCGGCGCGAGCTTCGCGTGCCCGCGCAAAGCCTTGCGGCAGCCCTCATGGACCATCCTCGCGGCCACGCCGACGTCCGCGTCGCCGAAGGAGGCGATGTCCTGCTCGAGGAAGTCGACAAGCCGCCCTTCGCGCTGCAGCAGCGAGAGCAGCTGCAGCGCCGAGCTCACGCCGGCCGCGGGCGCGGCACCGGCCGCGGGCGCCCTCTCGGCGGCCTCGGTGACGGGCGGCGCGCCGCCGGATGGAGCTCGCTCGAGCTTCCGCGGCTGGTCGTGCTCGGCCGGCGGCAGCGCGGCCGCCTCGCGCGCCTGCCAGGCCCGCGCGGCGAACTGAGGATCGAACAGCACGCGGAAGAAGCATGCGAAGGCGAACCAGAGCCGCGTGGACCAGGGAAGCGGGGGATCGTGGAGATCGGCCACGGCGAGAGCCTAACGCCGAGCGTCGCGATCGGCACAGAGACCGGCGCGCCGGGCAGGGGGGCGGGAGCCCGGGGTCGCCGCCCGGGCCGACGCCGCCCCGGTCAGAAGGACGCCCGGAGGACGGGGACGCGGAGCTCGTGCCCCTGCGCCACGCCGAACTTGAACATTTCGTCCTGCGAGTACAGCGGCTTGAGCGAGAGCGCCGGCGCGCCGAGCGCGACCCGGCGCGGCGTGATGTCGACGAGGCCGAGCCGGGGCTCTTCCCAGCGGGTGCCCCGGAGGATCCGCGCTGCGTCCGACGTGATCTGGACGTTGATGCCCGGCTGGGGAGGCTCGGCGGCCGGCTCGTTGCGGATCGGCTCGCTCTGGTCGCCCTCCGGGGGCTTGTACGCGGTGGCGTTCAGGGTGACGACCAGGGTCGGGATGACGAGCGCCATGCCCCCGGCGAGCATGTAGAGCGGCACCTCCGCGGGCGGCTCTGCGGCCTCGATGAAGTAGCCGGCGACGCCGCCCCCCACCGCGCCGAGCCCGCCGAAGACGAGGTACGGCCAGGCGCGCTCGACCCCGATGGCCCCCATGGTCAGCATCACGACCTCGCCGCCGAGCAGCGCGCCGCCGACGATCCCCTTGCCGTCGACGCTCACCCTGTCGCTCGCCTCCTGGGCGCTCGCGCGCTCGGGAGCGCCGGCGAGCACCGCCGCCGCCACCGACGCTCCTGCCAGACACTGCGCTGCCTTTCGATTCATGCGGTTGATCGGCATCGTGTTTTCCCCGTCTCGATGGTCGCGGAGCCCGCGAGGGCTGGCGCTCTGGACCGCCGCCGGCCGCTCGCCGCGCAGGCGTCCAGTCCGGCCGGCTGGCGGCCCTGCCCGGGCCGTCGAGCCGTTCTCGATTTGTGAACCGCTGGCGGAGCGAGCGGGTGCGCACGCACGTTCTCTCTCCTCCAGCGAAGCCGGTTGGGCGAGCCTAGCACGGGTTGCAAGGCGCCGAACCGCTGCATTGCCCGTGCGGGGGATGGGTGGTATGGCTCCACCGGTGTCGGGCCGTGGCCCGCCGCCTGCCGCCGCGCGCGCGGCAACCTTCGAGGGAAGACCGCTATGGGCCGCATCGGACCGCTGGAAATCGCCCTTCTCATCGGACTTGCCTTGCTCCTCTTCGGCGCCGGGAGGATCGCTGACATCGGCAAGGGGATCGGCGAGGGCATCCGGAACTTCAAGAAGGGGATCCGCGACGACGAGGAGGAAGACGCCGCCAAGCAGCTCCCGCCGAAGCCCGACGCGAAGGAAGAGGACACCCAGAAGCCCGTGTAGCGCCCGCGCCGGATCGCGGCGCTCGAGGCGTGCGCGGGTTCGACGTCGGTCGACGCTCGCTGCCGCGCGTCTATACTCGATCGCCGTATGCCTCACCGACTCCTGGAGCGCATCGTCAAGGCGCTCGTTGTCTCCGCCGCGTTCCCGCTGGCAGCGTACTTCGTTCTTCAGTTCGGCCCCGGGGGGCTCTGGCGTGGGTTCGAGCCGGCGCTCGCGGTCACCGGGCAGGTGGCCAAGGCGCCGTACGACCTCACGCGCCTCGAGGCCGTGAACGAGACGCTCAAGATGATCCGGGACAAGTACGTCGAGCCGGATCGCGTCAAGCCGAAGGAGATGCTGCTGTCGGCGCTGAACGCCGTGCAGCGCGACGTCGCCCAGGTGATCGTCCTCAACGAGGATCCCAACGAGGTCACCGTCCGCGTCGAGACCAGCGAGAAGAAGTTCCGGATCGACAACATCCAGGGCCCCTGGGACGTCTCCGCGCGCCTCCGCGAGGTCTTCGCCTTCCTGCAGAAGAACCTCCGCGGCACGGAGGTCGATCTGCGCGACGTCGAGTACGCCGCGTGCAACGGCATGCTGCACACGCTCGACCCGCACTCGTCGTTCCTGAGCCCCGAGGCGTACAAGGAGATGAACCTCTCCACGTCGGGCGCGTTCGGCGGGCTCGGCGTCGTGATCTCGATCCGCGACCAGATGCTCACCGTCCTGAACCCGATGCCCGACACGCCCGCGGGCAGGGCGGGCCTCAAGCGGCACGATCGGATCGTGAAGATCAACAACGAGTCGACGCTCAACATGCCGCTCGACGACGCCGTGCGGAGGCTCCGCGGCGATCCCGGCACCGCGGTCACCGTGTGGGTGACCCGCGACGGCGAGGGCGGGTGGCAGGGCCCGAAGGCGTTCGAGCTGACCCGCGAGGTGATCAAGGTCCGGTCCGTCGAGTCGCGCGCGCTGGACGGCGGCATCGCCTACGTCCGGCTGAAGACGTTCCAGGCGACCTCGACCGCGGAGCTCGACGCGGCGCTCGACGGGCTGCGCGCCAAGGGCCAGCTGAAGGGGCTCGTGCTCGACCTGCGCGGCAACCCGGGCGGCCTGCTCGATCAGGCCGCGCGCATCGCCGACAAGTTCCTCGCCGACGGGGTCATCGTCTCGACGGTCGGCGCCTCCGAGGGGCGCGAGGAGAAGCGCGCCAAGGGCCCCGGCACCGAGCCGCCGTACCCGATCGTGGTGCTCGTCAGCGGCAACAGCGCGAGCGCGAGCGAGATCGTGGCGGGCGCGCTGAAGAACAACGACCGCGCCGTCATCGTCGGCTCGCAGACGTTCGGCAAGGGCAGCGTGCAGCTCGTCTTCCCCGACGTCACGGCGGAGAAGGCGGCCCTCAAGCTGACGATCGCGCAGTACCTGACGCCGGGCGACATCTCGATCCAGGGCGTCGGCGTCACGCCGGACATCGAGCTCGATCCGATGACGGTCGACGAGCTCGAGATGGATCTCACCGTGCAAAAGGACGGGATCCGTGAGCGCGACCTCTCGGCGCACCTCTCGAACACGCGCGCGGCGGCGGCGGGCAAGCCGTCCGAGGTCGTCCGCTACCAGCTCACGAGCGCCGAGCGCGAGGAGATGCGCGATCGCGGGGGCGACATCGACGAGGACTTCGCCCTCGACTTCCCCATCCGCTTCGCGCGGGAGCTCGCCGCGCGGATGCCGCCCAGCACCCCGAGGCTCCAGCAGCTCCGGGCGGTGCACGACCACATCGAGCAGGTCGGCAAGGAGGAGCTCGGCAAGGTCGCGGCCGAGCTGGCGAAGCTCGGCGTCGACTGGTCCGACGCGCCCGAGGGCGTGACCCCGGCGGCCAAGTCCGAGCTCGACGTGAAGGTCGAGACCGATCGCCCGAACGCCGAGGTGGTCGCCGGCCAGCCGATGGAGCTCCGGGTCACGGTCAAGAACAACGGCAAGCAGCCGGTCTACCGGCTCCGCGGGACGACGGAGAGCGACAACCTCTACTTCGACAGCAAGGAGCTCATCTTCGGCAAGATCGGCCCCGGCCAGGCGAAGACCGCGAAGGCGCCGCTCGGCTGGTGCGAGGTGGAGGGGCGGAAGGTCGGCACGACGAAGCCGCGGAAGGCGAACGAGAAGCGCGTCTGCAAGATCCCGATGGACGCCCTCTCGCGCAGCGACGGGCTCAAGGTGAAGTTCGAGGTCTCCGGCGCGCCGGAGCCGCCCGCCGTCGAGATCCGGCCCACGGTGCGCGCGCTCGACCGGCCGCTCTTCCAGTACGCCTACCAGATCGTCGACGACCGCGAGGGCAACGGCGACGGGCTCATCCAGAAGGGCGAGCGGGTCAGCATGTACCTGACCGTCAAGAACGTCGGCAAGGGGCCGTCGTACGAGACGCAGGCGAACATCGCGAACCTCTCCGGCGACGGGCTCTTGCTGCACGCCGGGCGCTTCGACGTCTCGAACATCAAGCCGGGCGACGTGCGCAAGGTGGTCTTCAGCTTCGACGTCGAGCCGCAGCTGTCGGAGCCCGAGGCGACCCTCTCGCTCTCGGTGGGCGATCGGGATCTCCGGGAGTTCGCCAGCGAGAAGGTGAAGATCCCGATCTCGCCGCGCGTGCAGCTCACGGGCGGCGGCTCCACCGTGAAGGCCGGCGCGCAGGGGGCGACGCTGCTCCCGTCGCCGGAGGCGAGCGCGCGCGGCTTCGGCCGGCTCCCGGCGGGCGCCCTGGTCAAGGTGCTCGGCGAGGCGCCCGGCGGGTTCCTCAAGGTCGATCTCGGCGCGGGCCGCTTCGCGTTCGTCGCGGCGCGGGAGGTGGGCTCGGGCGGCGGGCCGGCGCCCGCGACGGTCGCGTTCGAGGACGTCTACTCGCACGCGCCGCCGACGCTCGACATCGCCGCGGCGGCGCTGGCGACGACCGCCGACACCGTGAAGATCACGGGGACGGCGGCGGACAGCGAGCGGCTCCTCGACACCTTCATCTTCGTCGGATCGCGGAAGCTCTACTACAAGTCGAACCGCGACGGCGCCGACCCGAAGAAGGCCGACTTCGCGTTCGAGGCGCCGCTCCGGCCGGGGGTGAACGTCATCACCGTGGTCGCGCGCGAGACGCCCGACACCACCACGCGGCGCACGCTCGTGGTCCGCAAGGACGGGCCCGACGGCTCGATCCTGAAGACCCCGAAGTCCGACAACCCGGTGGACGACTGGATTGCGGACCGCGGGGGCGAGGACTAAGGCGCCCGGCATGGACGACGGTCGTCGAGAGCGGTGCTCCGCCGGGCTGCCCTGCCCGGCGAGGATCTGGTAGCCTCATCACGTGGGACTCCTCGCCTGGCTGGGCCTGAAGCAGGGGGGCTCGTTCCCGAACCTCGACGCCCTCCTGAAGGAGCTCCGCGCGGCGCTCCCGGACGACGAGGCGGTGGTCCTCCGCTACATCGCGACCGTCATCGTCCTGCTCGGCAAGGTCGCCTGCGTCGACGGCCGGTTCTCCGACAAGGAGGACGAGCTGCTCCGCGAGCTGCTCACGCACGTCGACGGGCTCGCGCCGAGCGGGGTCGACGCGGTGTTCAACGCCCTCCAGGGCAAGCTGCCCGCGCTCCAGGAGGGCGAGGTCGACCGCTGCTACCGCGAGCTGAAGGCGCTCTGCAACGCGAGCGAACGGGTCGAGGTCGTGCGCCTCCTGATCCGGCTCGCGGCGGCGGACGGCGCGCCCACGCCGGCCGAGCGGGCCGAGATCGAGCGCATCGCCGAGGAGCTCGGCGTCTCGTTCGCCGACATCGAGCCGGACCTCTCCGTGGAGGCCGGCGGTCGAGCCGGCTCCCCGGCTCCGCCGGACGGCCGCGGCGATCCCGGCGACGAGACCCCTGCGTGATCCGCGGAGCGCGCCGCCCGGCCGAACCCGGCGCGAGCTGCACAGCGATGCCGCCCGGCTGAGCGGCGGCACGAGGCGGATCGATCAGCCGCGCGCGTCTCGCTGCTCGGCGCCCGCGTCGGGGCTCGATGCGCGGCTCGCGCGGCGCTGCTTCAGCGCCGTCAGCGTCACGAAGAGGACGAACAGGACGGCCCCGAGCACCGCCACGAGCACGCCGAAGTTGAAGAGGTAGTGCGCGCCCGCCGCGCCGCCCACCCCCATCAGGAAGATGCCGAGCAGCGCGATGCCCGCGCCGATGACGGGATCGGGGCCGACGTCGTTCTCCGACGTCGCACGCGAGAGCCCGCTCCCCTGGACCCCGCCAGCCTCGTTGCTCATCGGATGGCTCACAGGAGGGAGCTTAGCAAACTGGTCAACCGCCCGAAACCCGCCAGCGCCGGACCCGGGCTATGCTGCGCGGGTGAGCACGCCCACGCACCCCCTGAACGACCGTCCCTCCCGTCCCGCGTCGCCTGACTTCGCTGGGCGCCGCGTCATCACCTTCGAGAGCCGCCGCGCCGCCGAGATGGCCTCGTTGATCCAGCGGTACGGCGGTGTGCCCGTCACGGCGCCGACGCTCCGCGAGGTGCCCATCGAGCGGAACGAGCGCGCGCTCGACTTCGCGCGCCGCCTCGCGGGCGCCGAGTTCGACCTCGTGATCCTGATGACCGGCGTCGGGACCCGGGCGCTCGTGGCCGAGGCGGCGCCCGCGCTCGAGCCGGGCCAGGGGGGCCCCGGCGGCGACGGCGACGCGGGCGCCCAGGGCGTATCCCTCATGGCCGCCGCGCTCTCGTCGGTGCAGCTCGTCGTGCGCGGCCCCAAGCCGGCCGCGGCGCTGCGCGAGCTCGGCGTTCCCCGCTTCATCACCGTCCCGGAGCCGAACACCTGGCGAGAGATCGTCGAGGTGGTCCGCGGGCTCGGCGACCTGAGCGGCAAGCGCATCGCCGTCCAGGAGCACGGCGCGCCGAGCCACGAGCTCTACGCCGGGCTCGAGGCGGCCGGCGCCCGCGTCACCCCGGTGCCGGTGTACCGCTGGGCGCTCCCGGAGGACACCGCGGCGCTCCGGCAGGCGCTCCGCCTCCTGGCCGACGGCGGCGCGGCGATCACGCTCTTCACGAGCCGCGCGCAGGTCGAGCACGCGCTCCTGGTGGCGGCCGAGGAGGGGCTGGTCGAGCGGCTGCGCGCCGGGCTCGCGCGGGGCATGGTGGCGTCGATCGGGCCGGTCTGCACCGAGGCGCTGCGCGCCGAGGGGATCGAGCCCGACGTCGAGCCCGAGCACCCGAAGATGGGCCACCTGGTCCGCGCGGCGGCCGTGCGCTCGGGCGAGGTCCTCGCCTGCAAGGGGAACCAGGGGGACGCGCCCCTGCCGGCTCAGTCTTCGTAGTCGTCGACCTCGTCGCTCTCGCCTTCGGACCGCGCCACCGTCGCCGGCCGCGGCGCGAGGCCGGGCGCTGCGACGGCGCTCGCCGACGGGCGCGCGTGCCCCCGGTCGATCAGCTCGGCGCGGTAGAGCACGCGCCCGTCCTCGGCGGTGATCTCGCCGCCCACGTCGCCCCAGGCGAAGTCGTCGCTCTGGAGCGTGCGCATCGTCGCCTTCGTCTTGCCGATGCGCACGCGGAAGCTGGTCTTCTGGCACGCGATGGAGGCGCCGCCGACCTCGACGTTCACCGTCTCGGTGCCGAGCACCTCCTCGTTCTCGTCGGCGGCGAGCGAGGTCTTGGCCATCATCGCGTCGTACGCCGAGAGGGTCGCGGGCCGCTCGGCGCCGTCGTCGATCCACGCCGCGCTGAGGATCTCGCCGCGCCGGCTGGGCGCGTCGCTCATGCGGACGCGCAGCGCCTCGGTCTCCTTGCCCTCCTCGAGGGTCACGTCGACCACGAGGACGTCCCCCTCGCGCGCCACGATCCGCTGCGTGAGGAGCAGCGGCGTCTTCCTGAAGCTGCCCGAGAACCGGTAGGCCACGTAATCGCCGGGCGCGCGCGCGGGCGCCGCCTCCTCCGCGACCGGGGCGCTCGCGTCGGCCCCGCCCTTCGCGCGCTCCGGGGCCTCGCGCTGCGCCTGGGCCGCGGTCTTGGCGGCGGCGTCCTGGGGGCGGCCAGCTCGAGCGTTCGTTCCGAGCCCGGCGCCGCAGCCGGCGGCCAGGAGCGAGGTGAGGGCGGCGAAGAGCAGCGGTCGGTTCATGCACCTCCGGTACATGAGGGCGCCGTGCCGGGCCCAATTTCTGGCATTTCCAGGGGCGCCCCGGGCGCGGCGCGCCGGCCGCGCTCAGGGCAGCTTGCCGCTCGGGAGGAGGTCGTCGAAGGCGGCGTCGAACTCGTCCGCGATCATCTCGGCGCCGACGGCGCGCGCGGCGGGCTTCGGGACGTCGATGCGGCGCAGCCGCTCCGCGACGCTGCCGCGCGGGTCGCTGTAGCTCGGGCTCATCCGCGCGACGCGCTGGAAGTAGTAGAGCGCTTGCTCGGGGACGCCGCGCATCTCGTAGGCGTTCGCGATCTCGTACGTGAGCGCGAGCTCCTGCTCGACCGTCTTGTGCGACGCGTGCAGCCCCCGGATGAGCGCGTCGATGCCCGCCTCGATGTTGCCCATCTGGAGGTGGGTGACGCCGATCATCGACTGGCAGACGCACTCTCGCCCGGGGTCGCGGGCGGCGAGCTCGAACTCGGCGATGGCGTCCGCATAGAGGCCCATCTCCTTGTACGCGACCCCGAGATCGTAGTGCGTCGACGCGTCGGACTCGGAGATCTGCGCCGCGACGCCGGCCTTGAACTGCTCGAAGACGCTCTCGACGCTGATCTGCCGCGGATCGTCCTGGACGCCCGTCACCGAGCCCGGCGCGACCTCGAGCTCGTCGATCATCTTGAGCGACTCGGCGATGTCGAACGCGCGGTCCTCGTCCGGCCGCTCGCTGCCGCGCGGGACGGCCCGCGTGCCGCTCTCGTTGTCGGTCGCCGCGCGCGCCCCGTGCGTCTGCGACGAGAGCTCGGTGATCTCGCGCAGCCGCTCCATCAGCAGCGGGTGGTTCGGCAGCCGCGCGAGCTGCTCCTCGAGGATGTTGCGCGCCTCCTCGAACATCCCGTGCTGCGCGAAGAACTCGACCTCCTCGAGCGCGTCCTCGTCGAGCGCGTCGGCGCGCCCGGACCCCGGCGGAACGGAGCGCCCCGACGCCGGCCGGACCGACGCTGGCCGCATCGGCGCCGGGCTGTACAGGGCCGGCGGCGCGGCGAGCACCGGGGGCGGCGGCATCGAGGAGATCGGGGAGGGCGCCGGGGGCGCCTGCGACGCGGCGACCGCCAGCGGGTGCGCGGGCGATCGGCTCGGGATGACCGACGCCGTCTCCTCCTCGTCGTCGATGTCCTCCAGCTCCTCGAGCGGCTCGACGTCCTCGACCTCCTCGACGTCGTCGATCGGGAAGCTCGGCAGCGGCGGCTCGTTCGCGAACGGATCGTCGAGGTGCGTGACGAGCTGCGGCCGCTTGGGGAGCGCCTCGACGACGCCGTCCTCGTCGAGGGTGTACGCGGGCAGCGGCGCGTCGGGGTCGTAGAGGTCCTGGCTCGGCACCTCGGAGGCGTACGCCTCGTTGGCCGTCGGCGAGACCTCCGGCCCCGTGTGCTCCTCGTCGGCGAGCTCGTCCTCCTGCGGCACGGCGTAGCCGAGGAGGTTGAGCATCTCGGTGGCCTGGGCGTGGCCGGGCTCGAGGAGCAGCACCTCGTCGAGCAGCCTCGCGGCGTCGTCGACGGCGCCCTCGCCGGACAGCTGCTGCGCGAAGGCGAGCATCTGCTCGATGGCGCCGTCCTGATCGCCCGCCTCGATGAGGACGTCGCAGAGCTTCTCGCGCAGCTCGCGCGCGGCCGGCAGCCGGGCGACGCCGCCCTTGAGGAGGGCGATCGCCTTGTCGTACTGGCGGTCGCGCCGGAGGCTCTCGGCGTGCGCGACGAGCTGCCGCGGGCTCGCGACCGGGGCCGTCGTCGGCTGCGCCGCGCGCAGCGGGATCGGCGCCGCGGACGAGGGCTCGGCGTCCTCGACCTCGAGCTCCTCCGCCTCGTCGTCCTCGTCCTCGTCGAGCTCGACGTCGATCGACGCGCGCGTGCTCCTCGGGGAGGGCACGAGCTGGGCGGCGAGCTGGCGCACGCCGTCGTCGTTCGGGGCGCGCGCGACCAGGGCGGAGACGAGGGCGGCGAACTGGTCGGCCCGCCCCGCCTCCTTGGCGATGCGCGCCGACTCCTTCTGCACCTCGATCGCCTTGGCCGGCTGCCCGAGCAGGTCGAAGGCGCGGGCGAGGAGCGCGAGCGTCTCCAGGTCCCGCGGGTTCTCCTTGAACGCGATCTGCAGCTTGGTGAGGGCCGACATCCCGTCGCTCGGATCGCCGCGATCGAGGTAGATCTCGGCGGCCATGCGGGCGAAGCGGGCGTCCGGGCGGTGCTGCAGCAGGCGCTCGACCACCTTCAGCGCGTCGTCGCGCCGGCCGAGCTTGAGCAGGAGCTCGGCCGCGGTCCCGAAGCGCTGGATCGCGGCGTCGTAGTCGCGGACGCGGATCAGCGCCTCGGCGAGGCGGAGGTGGGCAAGCGGGTTGTTCGGGTCGAGGTCGACGACCCGCTTGAAGATGTCGATCGCGTCGCGGTCGCGCCCCGCGCGGAGCAGGCGCGTCGCGACCTCGTCGTACGCGGCGAGCGCGTCGCTCGTGAGCCCGAGCTGCGTGTAGATCTCGGCGAGGCGCGGGACGATGTGGCCGAAGCGGTCCTCGTACTGCGGGACGTGCTTGTGGATGATCTCGCGGATCTGCTTGTAAACCGCGATCGCTTTGAGCGCGAAGCCCTGAAGGGAGTAGAACTGGCCGACGCGCTCGTAGGTGGTGATCGCCTCGACGTACTCCTCCGTCTTGAGGTAGAGGTCGCCGATCTTGAGCAGCGTCCGGACGTCCTTCGGATCCTCCGCGACCAGCTTCTGGTACTCGGCGATGGCCTTGTCGAAGCGCTTCCGCTCGACAAGCTTCTGCGCGGTCTGGAGTACCTTGTCGCGATCGACCGCCACGGCGATGGGAATCTCCTACTGAGGACAGCGAGGCGTCGCTCGGGCGCCCCGTCGGCAGCCCTCGCTTCGCCATCTAAAAACACCTAGCCAATCCCGCTACCACGTACAAGCGCGCGGCATCGGAAGTTCCGGAAGCTACCGCCAAGGTGCTTGTTTGCAGCGTTGGTCCGCGGGCCCCGTGGGCCCCGTGGGCCCGCGCGGGGATGCGGCGACCGCCCTGGCGCGGTGGCCGCGGGCCCCCGCCCCGGTCGGACGCTGAGCGGTCCGGTCGAGGCGCGTCGAAGAGCGCGCCCTACACCGTAGAAGCGCGCCGATCAGCCGGGGATTCGCGGAGATCGCGGAGAAGGCGGCGAGCGCCGCCGTCGACGCGAGGACGACTCAAACCATAGCAGTCGAGCGGCGTTCTTGCACATTTCTGCATACATCTCCTCATCCCTGCGGCATCCCTGCGGTCGGGGGAGGGCGACCGGCGCGCTGCCGCTTCTCGACCGCCCCGGCGAATGGACCTAGAGTTGGGCACCATGTCGCGCAGCCAGGCCTACCGAGCCCCGTTCGCTCCCGGAGAGGAAAATGCCGTCGACGCCGCGCTTTGCGAGCGTCTCCTCTCGGTCGCCCTGTCGAAGGGGGGCGATTACGCCGACCTTTTCTTCGAGTACCGGGCGGGGGGCGGGTTCACCTTCGACGAGGGCATCCTCAAGGCGGCGTCGCGCGGGGTGTCGATGGGGGTCGGCGTCCGCGTCCAGCGGGGGGACGCGACCGGGTACGCCTACACGGAGGATCTCACGTGGGACGCGATGCGGCGCGCGGCCGAGACGGCGGCGCAGATCGCGACCGGCTCGGGCGGCACGGAGAAGATCGAGCTCCGGCGGCGCGAGCTGCCGAGCCGGTACGAGCTGCCCAGCATCTCGCTCGACGCCCCCGGGCTCGCGAAGCGCTCCCTGCTCGAGCGCGCGAGCGCCGCGGCGCTCGCCTACGACCCCAGCATCATCAAGGCCGAGGCCAGCTTCGTCGAGGAGGTGCGCGAGGTGCTCGTGGCCACGAGCGACGGGCGGATGGCGCACGACGTCCAGCCGCTCATCCGCTTCGGCGTGCGGGCGATCGCCGAGCGCGACGGCAGGCGCCAGGAAGGCTCGAGCGGCGGCGGCGGGCGCATGACGACCGCCTACTTCGAGGACAGGTCGCCCGAGTGGCACGCCAAGGAGGCGGCGCGGCAGGCGGTCGCCATGCTCGACGCGCGCGAGGCGCCCGCCGGCGAGATGAACGTCGTGCTCGCCCCGGGCGACAGCGGCATCCTGCTCCACGAGGCCGTGGGGCACGGGCTCGAGGCGGACTTCAACCGCAAGGGGACCAGCAACTACGCGGGACGGGTCGGCAAGGACGTCGCCAGCCCGCTCTGCACCGTGGTCGACGACGCGACCCTCCTCCAGTCGCGCGGCACCATCAACGTGGACGACGAGGGCAACGAGCCCGAGCGCAGCACGCTCATCGAGAACGGCAAGCTCGTCGGGTACATGCACGACCGGCTCTCGGCCCGGCACTACGGGCTCACGCCGACCGGCAACGGGCGGCGCGAGAGCTTCGCCTCCGCGCCGATGCCCCGCATGACGAACACCATCCTGCTCGCCGGCCCGCACGATCCCGAGGAGATCGTGAAGTCCGTGAAGCGCGGCGTCTTCGCGAAGAAGTTCGGCGGCGGCCAGGTCGACATCTCGAACGGCGACTTCGTCTTCTCGCTCACCGAGAGCTACCTCATCGAGGACGGAAAGCTGACCGCGCCGCTGAAGGGCGTGAACCTCATCGGCAACGGCCCCGAGGTGCTCCGGCGCGTCACCATGCTCGGCCACGACGTCGCCACCTCCGACGGCATCTGGACGTGCGGCAAGGACGGACAGAGCGTTCCGGTGGGTGTTGGCTGCCCCACAATCAAGATCGATCGCATCACGGTCGGCGGCACGCGGATCGGCTGATTTCCTCGGCAGGAGCCCCGGGGGAAAGGTAAGCGCCGTAGCGGTGTTGGTGGGTTTAGCGCGGTGCGTCTTGCCGGCCCGTCGTGACACCCGTATACGGGGCGGACATGGCGCGTCGTTCGTTCATAGCCATCGTCGGACACGGACCTGACCTGGAGCGGGAGGAGGGCGCTGCATCGGTCTTGCGCTCGCTGGGCGCTGACGTTCGAACCCTGGATCTCTGGGATGATCCACCGCGGCTCTTCCACGATGACGAGAGCAAGGCGCGGGCGATCGTCGTGGAAGCGCTCGATCGGCCGGATCTGGCGGCGGCGGCGCTGCGCGCGCTGCGCCGCGAGCCCCGCCTCGAGGAGGTCGGCGCGCTCGTCGCCGTGAGCGTCGCGCAGATCGCGCGGATCGAGCCGTCGAGCGGCTTCGACGACTTCCTGCTCGTGCCGTACGTGCCGGCCGAGCTCTACGCGCGCGTGCGCCTCGTCGAGTGGCGCCGCAGCGAGTTCGCCACCGAGGAGCGGGTGAAGGTGGGCGCGATCGTCATCGACCGCGCGGCCCACGACGTGTCGGTCGGCGGCATGCACGTGCCGCTCACCGCGAAGGAGTTCGCGCTGCTTTCGTATGTGTGCGAACGCCGCGGGAAGGTTGTGTCGCGGACAGAGCTGCTCCGGCGCGTCTGGGGCAGCCAGTACGAGGGCGGCGCGCGGACCGTCGACATCCACGTGAGGCGCCTCCGGGCGAAGCTCGGCGCGGCGCTGCCGCTCGTCACGCTGCGCGGGGCCGGCTACCGGCTCGAGTCGCCGCTGCCCGGCTCCGGTGGTCCCGAGGGCGGCGACGCGGCCCGGGCGGCGCCTCGGGGCGGCGCCGGTGCGGAGGCTCACGGCGAGGAGCGCGGGGAGCCGCGCGACGAGGACGAGGACGAGGACGCCGACGACGAGGGTGACGAGGACGAGGACGGCGACGACGAGGAGGCCGCGCGCGCAGAGCGGCGGTCGGGATCGTCGGCGCACGACGCCGCCGCCCCTGGGCGCGAGCGGCGCGTCACGCGATGACGTCGCCGGACCGCCGCGGCGCTGCCCGAACGGTCGCCGGCAGGGGGCGCGGCGGCGCGGGGCGCGGCGGCGCGGGGCGCGGCGGCCTTGCGCGCAGCGCCGCGCCGCCGATCGTCGCGATCAGCGTCGGGTGCCCCAGCGGCGTGGGCCCCGAGGTGGCCGTGGCCGGCGCGGCGTCCGCCGAGGGCGTGCGCTGCGTGCTCGTCGGCGACGAGGCGGTCCTGCGGCGGGCCGCGCGGCTCGTCCGGGTCGCGGCCCGCCGGCTCGTCGTGGTCGACGGGCGCGCCGCGATCGAGCAGCTCGCGCCCGGCGCGATCGGGATCTGGGCGGGGAGCGCGCGGCTCTCGCGGCCGAGCGCCTTCGGTCGACCCGAGGCCGAGGACGGCGCCGCGCAGCTCGCGTGGATCGACGCGGCGACGGACCTGGTCCGCGAGGGCGTCGCGGCGGCGCTGGTCACCGGGCCCGCGTCGAAGCACGCGATCGCGACGAGCGGCGCGCCGGGGTCCGCGGACTTCCTCGGGCACACCGAGCACA
Organism: Sorangium sp. So ce134; assembly: GCA_051525975.1. GTDB lineage: Bacteria > Myxococcota_A > Polyangia > Polyangiales > Polyangiaceae > Sorangium. Next base: position 11,496,544 of record CP150314.1, on the reverse strand, counting down.
TCGGCCGTCGGCTTCGCGCGCGCGAGGTCACGATGGCCTTCGCCTCGGGCAAGCTCGTGACCGCCCTCGTGACGACCCACGTGCCGCTGCGCGAGGTGCCCGAGGCGGTGAGCCCGCGCGAGGTGGCGCGCGCCTCGGTCTGGCTCGCGCGGCTGCTCGCCGATCTCGGCCGCGAGAAGCCGCGCGTGGCCGTCGCCGCGCTGAACCCGCACGCCGGCGAGGGCGGGCTCCTCGGCGACGAGGAGCAGGTGCGGATCGCGCCGGGCATCCGCCTCGCGGCGCGGCGGCTCGCGCGCTCGGGTCCGGCGGCGGAGCTGACCGGGCCCGTCGGCGCGGAGACGGCGTTCCGGCTCGCGGCGCGGGGCGCGCTCGACGGCGTCGTCGCGATGTACCACGACCAGGCGACGATCCCGAGCAAGCTCCTCGGCTTCGGCGAGGCGGTGAACGTCACGCTCGGCCTGCCGATCGTGCGCACGAGCGTCGACCACGGCACCGCGTACGATCTCGCCGGCACCGGCCGCGCCGATCCGCGCGGCATGCGCGAGGCGATCGCGCTCGCGGCGCAGCTCGCGTCGGCGCGCCGATGAGCCGCCGACGCGCGCCGGCGCGTCGATGAGCCACCGACGCGCGTCGGCGCGTCGCTGACGCGCGCCGATCAGCGCGCCCCGGCGCGGCCCTCGATCAGGATCATCAGCCGCTCGAGCGCCGGCAGGCTCACGCCGTGCTCGCGGCCCATCGCGAGCACGGCGGCGCCCATCGCGAGGTGCTGCGCGTGGAGCTTCGGGCCGAAGTGGGCGTCGAGGAACCGCAGCGCCTCGGGGGCCACGAGGCGCGCGAGCGCGACGCCGGGCCTCAGCGTGAGCGGTCCGATGGCCCTGGTCAGGAGCTTCGTCCAGGGGGCGACCGCGCCGACGCGGTCGGCGAGCGCCATGCATTCCCGGGTGGCCTCGAGCGCGGTGCCGAGCACGCCCTCATTCTCGAGGAGGGCGCTCGTGCCGCCGCCCGCGTCGATGGCGGCGATCAGCGGGAAGAACGCGGTCGTGGTGGCGGCGTTCTGCGCGCCGACGTCCGGATCGAGCCGCGCCGGGAGATCGGCGCTCGTGAGGCGGCGCGCGAGCTCCTCGAGCAGCGGTCGCTCCGCGGGGGCGCCCCCCTCGTCGTCGATGAGCGTCGACGCGAACCCGACGATCCAGTAGCGGACCACGTCGCGCTCATCGAGGTAGCCCGAGACGCTCGGCATCGCGGGGGTGATGCGGCGCAGGGCGGCCTCCTCGAGGCCGGCGCGCTGCGGAGGCAGGAGCGGCGTGAGCACGACGACCGGGACCGCCGGCCCGCGGCGCAGGAGCTCCGCGACCGTCCTGCCCTCCGCCGGGCGCGGCGCGGCGCCGCCGGGGCCCGGGGCGAGCTGATCGAAGCGCACGGTGACGAGGACGACCTCCGCGTCCGCCGGGATGTCGGCCGCGAGGCGCGGGCGATCGAGCGTGTCGCGGCGATCGGCGCTGTTCACCTGCTCGACGACGAACGGCCGCGCGTCGGCGACGCGCTCGGGCCGGACCACGAACGTCACGTCGTCTCCCTGGGCGGCGAGGCGCACGCCGTAGACCCGCCCGAGCGCGCCCGCGCCCACGATGCCGATCCGCATGGCGTCCCGCGTAGCCCGCGCGGCGCCCGGAGGGAAGAGGGCGGCGGCCGCGGCGTGGCGCGGCGAGCGGCGTCAGAACGCCCGCTTCGAATCGATGAGGATGGTGACCGGCCCGTCGTTCTCGACGAACACGCGCATGTCGGCGCGGAAGCGGCCCGTGGCCACCTCGAGGCCGCGCGCCCGCAGGGCGGCGACGAAGCGCTCGTAGAGGGCCTCGGCGCGGACCGGCTCCATGGCGCCGTCGAAGCTCGGCCGGAGGCCGCGCCGGACGTCGCCGAAGAGCGTGAACTGGCTGATCGCGAGCACGCCGCCGCGCACGTCCGCGAGCGCCCGCGACATCTTGCCGGCCTCGTCGGTGAACACCCGGAGGCCCGCGACCTTGTTCGCGACGTGGTCGGCGTCGGCCTCGTCGTCGTCCTTCGCGGCGCCGACGAAGGCCACGAGGCCGCGCTCGATCGCGCCGACCACCTGGCCCTCGACCTCGACCCGCGCGGCGAGCGCGCGCTGCACGACCGCGCGCATCGCTAGCGCTGCGCGGCGCGCGCGGCGGGGGCAGGGGCGGGCTCGGCCCCGCCGCCGGCGCTCAGCCCGAGCTCGCGCATCAGCTTCGCCGTGAGCTTGAAGTAGGTGCTGCGATCGTACGGCTGGTTGAGGATGTGGAAGTCCTTGCGCACGAGGCCCACGCAGCCGAAGCAGTAGGTGCAGCCGGTGCAGTCGACCGAGCGCACGAGGTACGACGACTGCGTGCACCGCTCGGAGGCGACGCAGTGGCTGCACGCGATGAGATCGCGGCAGCCGCGGCAGTGCGTGCTGTCCGAGCAGCGCTGGGAGTCGACGCAGTAGTGGCACCGCTGGAGCGCCTTCGAGTTGCGGCAGAACGTGCAGTCGACGCAGCGCTCGCACGCGACGCACGCGACGCACCGCTCGTTGCCCGTGCCCGTCTCGAACGCCTGGATCAGCTTGCGGAGCTCGGCCTCGAATTCGGCGCGCGTCATTCCGCCTCGACGCTCGCTTCGGAGAGGCCGCCCTCGCCGCGCTGGGCCGCGCCGTCCGCCGCCGCGCGGGGCAGCGCGGCTTCCGGGCTCGACGGCCGCGCGTGGGAGCTCGGCTCGGCCGAGGGCGAGCCCGCGCCCGGGGCCTCGGGCCTGCCGCTCACCTGGCGGCGCAGGCGCTCGGCGGCCTCGCGCGTCGCGGGCTCCTCGGCGAACTCCTCGATGCGCCGGAGCCGCGACTCGAGCACGGCGCGCCGCTTCGGCAGCTCGCCGACGAGGATGCCTGAGAGCTCGTCGATCGCCTGCTGGATGCGCTGCTCGTCGCTGTGCTCGAGCAGCTGCAGGTACACGTCCTGCTCTGCGGGGAAGGTGTGGCCGGCGCGGAGGAAGTCGTTCGCGGCCTTGGAGATGTTGGGCCGGCCCGACGCGCAGAGCAGCTTCGACAGGAGCCGCTGGCGCTCGACGGCCTTCGGGTCGCTCTGCGGAGGCGGCGCGAGGACGATGCGCCCCGGCGCCTTGGAGGCGGCGTCGCGCCCGGGCTTGGCGCGCCCGCCCTTGCCGTCCTCGGCCTCCGGTTCCTTGCGCGGAGAGAAGAGCGCCTCGAGCGCGGCGCGGTGTTGCTTCGCCGCCCGCCGGTCCTCGCCGCTCTGCGTCGGGCGCGGCAGCCCCGCGCTGTTGGGCTGGCCACGGCCATAGGCGGTGTGGAGCTCGGGATTGTGCCAGACCTTGGTTGCGTCTCTACGAATTCGCCGCATGTCGTGCCCCTGCTGACCTCGGAGCGATCATGGACGCGCCACCGGGTTCGGCTTCCGCATCCCGCGTGTGGCGCCCCGCTTGCATCGATGGTGTGGTGAATGAGGCTGGTGCGTGGTTGGCCGGGCGCTTCCCCCGCGATCCGCGATGGCCCGGACGATGTTGCACACGGGGCGCGGCACCTGTCTCCGGGCTGATCGCGCTGATCGGGCCGATCGTGAAGGCAGGGTCGCGCCGCAGTGCGTAGCGCGCCGGGCGATACCCGGCCGCGGACCGCGTGATGAGGGGCTGTGCCCCCATGCACCCCGGAACCGCGCTCACGACCCGACCGCAGTCGCGAGGCAGCTGGTTCCTACCACAGCCTTTGGTCAGCGCCGCAGAAAATTGGGCTGCCCTCCGCACTTCATGACATTCGTGTCCTCAGAGCTCGTGGCCTTCCGAGCTTCCGAGCTTCCCTTCTGGCCTCCCGCGAGGGGCGCCTCGGAGACGCTGTTTCGACGCGGATGACCTCGTCCCAGGTCGATTCAAGAAGCGGACCGCCGACTGCCTTTCCCAATCCCACCTCCTGCGGACGGGCGGCGACGCCGTGTCCGGGAGATCCGATCCGTGGTGGATGCCACTCGCACCCGACCCGACTGGAGCTTTCCATGATGAGCCTTCGATCCGTGAGCAGTGCAGGCGCGGCGCCGCGGGACGCAGGGCGGGCTGTGCGCAGCGCGGGGCCGCGAGCGCGCCTCGTTCGTGCGCGCGCTGCCGTGCTGGCGGCGCTGGTGAGCATGGCGGTGTCGGCCGTCCCGGCGGGGCCGCTGTGCGCGGAGCCGCTGCCCAGGGCGCACGCCGCAGCGAAGGTCGAGGACAAGGCTGGCAAGCGCGACCGTCGCGGGGACCGTCGGGATCGTGCGCCAGCCTCTCCGGCGTCTCCGCCGAGCGCGGAGCACGCGCAGCGGGAGGATACGCGGGAGAGGCCGCCTCGCGGGCGCGGCAAGACCGCCTCCGCGGCCACCGGGGACGAGGAGACGAGCGGCGCGGGCGGCCGGAAGGTCCGCGGCCGCTCGAAGGCGTCGCCGGCGGCCGAGAGCGCGGCTGCGAAGGAGGCGGGCGCGGCCAGGGCGGCCGGGGGGAAGAAGAAGGAGAAGCGGCGGGCGGCGCGGACGGTCGAGAGCAAGCGGCGCGGGGCGAAGAAGGGGCTCGACAGGGAGGCTCCGCCGAAGCCGTGCCATGGGGCGGTGCTCTCGATGGATCGCAGCGGGCTCGAGCCGGAGCGCCTCGAGCTCGTCGACTGCAAGGGGAGGCCGCGCGAGGAGGCCCGGCGCGCCCTCTCGTTGCTCGCGCGCCCGTGGGGCACGCCGCGGCCGATCCTGGACGGCGAGCGTGCGCCTGCGAAGAAGCAGGAAGCCGCGAGCCGCAAGCGGCGAGCGGCGGCCGACAAGCGGGGGGCGTCCGGGAGCAAGGCGAGCGCGGCGCAGGCGGGGGAGATCGCGCCCGGCGTGCGGCTGCTCGATCCCGGGCTGCTCTCGCGGATCGACGCGCTCGCGCGGCGGTATCCGGGCCGGCTCGTGTCGCTCGTGAGCGGGTACCGGCCGCAGAGCCAGGGCAGCCTGCACCAGACGGGGCGGGCGCTCGATCTGCGCATCGCGGGGGTGCGCAACGACGAGCTCGCGGCGGCCTGCCGCGAGCTCGCGGACACGGGCTGCGGGTACTATCCGAACAGCTCGTTCGTGCACGTCGACGTGCGCGCGCCGGGGACGGGGAGCGTGTCCTGGATCGACGCGTCCGGGCCCGGCGAGGTGCCCCGCTACGTCGCCGCGTGGCCGCCGCCGCAGGACGAGGTGCGGTCGGCGGCGGAGGCCGTGTCCAGCGACGACGCCGAGGAGGTGCTCCGGCGGGAGCGCCGCGAGAAGCCCGCGGCGGCGGCGGAGAAGGCGGCGAGCGCGACGCCGGCGGCGGTGGCGAGCGCGGTGCTGGAGAAGGCGGCGAGCGCGGTGTCGGAGAAGGCGGCGAGCGCGGTGTCGGAGAAGGCGGCGAGCGCGGTGTCGGAGAAGGCGGCGAGCGCCGCGCCGGAGAAGGAGGCGGGCGGCGCGGCGGAGAAGGCGGCGGGCGCCGCGCCGGAGAAAGCAGCAGGCGGCGCGGCGGAGAAGACGGCGGGCGGCGCGCTGTAGTAGTGAGGCGCGATGGGCATCACGATCCCTCGCCGGCACGCCTCGGCCGTCGCCGGTACGTTCGGTCCGCTGGCGGTACACCGCCATGACGTCGTGGCCGCGGGCGCGCCTTATCCCGTCTTCACGCTGGAGCTCGCCGACTGGATCTCGGTGGCGGCGATCACCGATGCTGGGGAGTTCGTGCTCGTGCGGCAGCACCGGCACGGGATCGACGCGGTGACCATCGAGACGGCCGGAGGCATCGTCGATCCCGGGGAGGAGCCGGCGGCGGCGGCGCCGCGCGAGCTCCTGGAAGAGACGGGATATGCCGCGGGGTCGCTCGAGTCGCTCGGGTGGGTGCACCCGAATCCGGCGCTCCAGGCGAATCGCTGCTTCCTCTACCTGGCCCGCGGAGCGCGGTGGGTCGGCGAGCCCCTGGGCGACGAGCACGAGAGCACCGAGGCGGTCGTGATGAGCGCTGACGAGGTGACGGCAGCGATGCAGGACGGCCGGATCAGCCACGTGATCGCGGTGGTCACCCTGCTGCGGGCGCTCGCCGTCGCGACCTCGGCCCCGCGCTGATCGCGTCGCCCGCAAGGCGGTCGATCGGCGCCGCTCGGCGGCGGTGGGAACCGCTCCCGAGGCCCGAGAGTCGAATCTTCAGGATGGCAGAGCGGGATCGGCGCTCTTCGGAACGAGGTTTCAGGTCGCTGGAGCGCGATTTCGGGTCGCGGCTGCAGAAAAATGGCTCCGGTCCACAGGATCGGAGGTCTCGAGGCCGCGTGGCGCGGTCCAGGCACACGTCGAGACCCCGCGCGCGGTGCTCGAGAGCCAGGATTTCGTTCTCGAGAGCCGAAATTTCGTTCGTGAGACCCCCTCGCCAGACCTCGAGACCCCCTCGTCAGACCTCGAGACCCCCCTCGCCAGACCTCGAGACCCCTCGTTCCGTGCGCGAGACCCCCGTCAGCGGGGCTCGAGGCCCGGTTTTGCGTTCGCGTGACCGCCGGAGCCGTTCACCGGACCGAATCTCTCCTCGATCGCGTCACCAGACCGCGCCGGACGCGCGCTTGCCCGCCGAGGATGAGCCCACGCCGACCGAGGTGTGCAGCGCGAAGGTGCCGGTCGCGTTGCCGTCGGGGCTCCGGTTCGCGGACACGCCGTCCGTGCCCGACAGCGCGCTCGTGTAGGTGAAGCAATCCTTCGCGACGCCGCCGCTGTCCTTGAGGCACACCTGCTCGCTGCCGTTGCCGAGGCTCAGCGTGCCCGTCGAGCACGCGACGGCGTTCGTGAGCCCCGCCGGGATCGCCGAGGCGCCGCCGAACACCACGAGCGCCTTGCCGGCGGCGAGCGTCGTGCCCGCGGCGAACGTGTGCCGCACGCTCGTCGAGTCCGAGAGCGTCCACCCGCCGATCGACGCCGACGCCCCGCCCACGTTCACGATCTCGATGAACTCGCCCGCCGTGTCGCTGCCCGGCTCGTTCACGAGGATCTCATTGAGGATGACCTGCGCGGACCCGCCACCGCCGCCGCCGCCACCACCGCCGCCGCCGCCACCGCCGCCGCCACCCCAGCTGTACCGGCTGAGCACGGGGAAGTGATCGCTGGTGGTCGTGCCGTAGCTCGGGATGAACGAGTCCGCCTGGTAGACCTTGACGGAACCAGCCACGTACGACGCGCTGACATCGTTGGTGGTCAGGTGGTGATCGATGAGGTCGGGATAACCGGTCGTCGACGTGACCCCGGCGTCAGTAAGCACCTTGGTGATGAAGGTGTAGTCCAGCGAGTCGGTCACGAAGCTCTGGTACGGAGACGGCCTCTGCGGTGTGATCGAGGTGTCGACGTCGTCGTTGAAGTCGCCGACCACGAACACCTTCCCGGTGGGATAGGTGGCATCGAGGTACGATTTGAGGGCGTTCGATGCGTTCTGTCGCCGCTGCCAGCTCGCGGTATCGTTGGAGGCCTTCGCGTGCAGGACGATGATCACCACGTTGTCCGTCGCGCCGTTGAGCGTGACGGAGAGCTTCACCTCGAGCGGCGGCCGGCCGGCGAAGTCGTAGTCGTTCGCGGTCAGGATCACCTTGGCGCTCTGCAGCGTCGCGACCGAGCTCTTGTAGAGGATGCCGACCTTCTGCTCCGTCGCGCCATAGGAGCTCGAGCCGCCCGTCACCGCCGCGTCGTTGGCCAGGAACCCGGAGTAGCCGGGCAGCTGCGCCTTCAGATCGTTGAACCGGGTGGTGCTCACGATCTCCGCGACGCCCCAGATGTCCATATCGGCGCCGCTGATGACGTCGCGGGCGTTCTGGAGCTGCAGGGGCTCGTTCGTGGGCCCGTTCGCCGTGTCGCCGAACCATTCGATGTTCCAGGACGCGATGTCGAGCGTGGTCGCCGTACCCTCGGCCGGCCCCGTGACCGCCTCGTCCGATGTGCCTATCGACTCGTCTTCCTCCTCGAATGGCGCTGCGCACGATAGCGCGAGCAGCGTGGCGTGAAGACATACGAGTGCCATGAGACGCGGATGTTCCTTCATGAGCTCCTCCTGTTCGAATCATGCATGTCCGCAGCCCTCGAAGGTGGCGGTGAGACCATTCATCATGGCCTCATCGGAGCGGTCGAGGCGCGATCGCGTGTTTGCCGGATACGCCGGGCAGGGGCGCCATGCTAGGCGAACAAGCACGCTTGTTGGTGTTACAGATCGAAGGAAAATCTGTATCGGTTCGAAGATGCTCTGCCCTGCCCGAGCGCTGGTCCGCGCCGGTGTCCGCACGCCGGTGCATGGCTCCGCAAGACCCGAGGAGCGCGGCCGTCGCCCCCCGCGGGCGAGAGGTGAGATGTTGACCGACCTGCTCGACGCCCGCGCCAGACGCAAGCGCGGTCCTGGAGGATCGCTCGTCGAACTGCAGGACCGCAGCGTGTCGCGCCGCGTATCGAGCTCCAGGTCAGCGCCTCTGCGGGTGCCATCGAAGCCGGAGCCGCGGCGCATGCGCGGCGAAGCTGGACGCCGCGGATAGCACGTTGCCTCGGGTAGATGCCGGTTTCTATTGACAACGCATCGGCACACGGTACCATCGCCGGCTACTCATGGCCCGCGTATCCAATACGGGGAATATGGATCCGTTCGAAGGGAAGGACTCGTTCGACGGTGAGACGTTCGATGGGCTCACGCTGGAACGAGCGGACCTGAGCGATCGCGAGTTCTGTAATTGTGTGTTCCGGCGCTCGAAGCTCAGCGAGAGCCGCTGGATGCGCACTCGGCTCGAGGGGTGCGTGTTCGAGAGATGCGATTTGACCCAGGCCAATACCAATATGCTCTCGCTGCGCGGCGTGGCGTTCAGCTCCTGCAAATTGATGGGCATCAACTGGACGAACATCGCGAAATTCCCCGACGTGTCGTTCGAGGACTGCGACATGCGGTACAACGTCATGGATTCGCTGGCGCTGCGCAAGACGCGCTTCGAGCGGTGCTCGATCACCGAGTCGGTGTTCGCTGCGACGGACCTCGCCGGAGCCGTGTTCGAGGAGTGCCGCTTCATGGGGACACGCTTCGAGGACTGCGATCTTCGAAACGCGCAGTTCCCTCGGTCCCATGATCTGTTCGTCGATCCGGCGAAGAACAACGTGAAGGGCGCCCGCGTTCCGCTCGAGACGGTGATCCTCCTCGCGGCCTCCTTCGGTATGCACGTGCTCGGCTTCACGGAAAAGGACAGCGGATGAAGGCCCGGGTTGGGTGGGGACAGCGCCTGCGCCAATCTCGATGGGGGCGACGTCGGCAGCATCGTCGATGATCTGTCGAGCGTCCTCGTGACGCCATGAGCCGAGCGGGGCGCCGCGCTCCGACCCCGACACGAACGTGCGCTCGCGCCAGGACCGGGCGCTGTCCACCGCTTGCGCACCCGACGCCTCGCCGGACGGGCGCGCAACCGCAGATCCGAGGTGATCAGGAATCCACGCCTCCGCGAGCGGCACCGGCGGTCCGTCGCGAACGGGCCTCGCGCTTGCATCACCCTGGACGCAGCCTGCATGGGATGTCACCCGGCAAGCCGCTCGCATCGTGAAAGGAGTCCGCGATGAAGCTGGTGAAAGCGCTCGGTGCGCTGGCGTTGTCCGGGATCGCCTTCGGCGCCGCGCAGCTCGCTGCTGCGGAGGAGACGATAGCCATCCAGGATCTCGTGATCGCCGAGGAGACGACGAGCCCGGCGCTCCCCGACGCCCGGATCCCCCCCCCCGATGTCCCGTATCATGGGGACTTCCGGCCGTATGGGCACTTCCGGCCATACAGGCCAATCCATCCGTATAGGCCTTTCCGGCCGTACGGGCACTTCGTGCCGCACAGGCCATTTCGGCCCTATGATGATTGCCATCCGTACGCGCGGCACCATGAACACGTGCGATCCGAGGCAACGCCGGCAGGGGAATGCCCCACGCCGGTCGTGAGCCTCCGAGATCATCGCTGAGCTCGCTGGTAGCGCGTCTCCCCCAATGCGTCCCTGGTTCCGTGACAGGGAAGAATTGGGACCACAGAGGCACAGAGGACACAGAGGATAATATTCTCTCTCTCTCCTCTGTGCCTCTGTGGTTCCTTCTCTCATGAACCAGGGACGAACCGGGCGCGAGGTGTCCGAGGGGGAGCGGCAGGTCTCCGCTCCTCACGCCGCGCGGGATGGGCCGGTCCTCCAGGGGCGGGGCCATCGGAAGGGGGGCTCATGGGTGGAAGACAACGACGTCGGGACCTCGCCCTCATGGCCCCTGGCCGCCACAGGGCACCTCGGCTGCGTCGTGCCGGGGGCGCTCCACGTCGACCTGCAGAGGGCGGGGCGGCTCGGCAGGGTGGTCGCTTATTACTGCGCGCTCTCCGGGGCCGGCAGCGGGTACGACTACTTTGCTCCCTCCGTCGGCGCGCTGCCCTGGGCGAGATTCCAGGCGACGGACGCGAGCGGCCCGCGCGCACGGCGAGCCGACGCCGGCCGCGCGGCTCGGGCTGCGCGTCGTCCAGCTGCACCTCTGCATCGCGTACCTGGCTAGCGGGCTGGAGAAAGCGTCCGGCGAGCAGTGGTGGAGCGGCGAGGCCGTCTGGCGTGCGCTGATGCTTCCGGAGTACCGCCAGATCGACCTCGCCTGGCTCGCCCAACACCCGTGGGTCGCGCAGGCCGCAGGGGGCGGTGCTCGCCGTGGAGATCGGGTATGCGTTCCTGATCTGGCCGCGGCTCACCCGGCGCTACGTCGTCGCGGCCACGGCCATGCTCCACCTCGGGATCGCGGCCTTCATGGGGCTCGGCGTGTTCGGCGCCATCATGCCGGTGTTCACCATCGCCGCCTTCGGCGTGCCGGCGGACCCGGGCGCGCCGTCCCCCCGGGCACGCCCGGCGTCTCAGCCCGGGCATCCGCGCCTCACGGGCGCCTGAGGTCCGCGCTCGGTCGAGGCGCGCCCGGCGCCGGCGCCGCGGCGGCGCCGGGCCGATGAAGTATCCTGCGCCCGATGCCCTCTCCCGACGCAGCCGGGCCCGGCGCCCCGGAAGCCGCCCTCCCGCCCGCCGAGCTCTTCCGTCGTATCTTCGAGCTCCTCGAGGCCATGCAGGATGCGCAGCGGGCCAAGGTCATCGGCCTCGCGCGGCGCCTCATCCCCACGCTCACGGCCGAGGACATCCGCAACCCGCACGACTTCCCCGGCCTCGACGACCCCGACTGGCACTTCGAGGACGGGCAGCTCGCCGGCATCGAGGCCGTCCGGTTTGCGCTCCGCGGTCTCGCGCGCGATGTTCTGGGGGATGGCGAAGGGCGCGAAGCGCGAGAGAGATCCGAGATCGGCGGCCAGCCCGGCGCGGGCCGCGAAGGCGGCGGCACGCAAGGCGAATGAGGCGTTTTACCAGCCGTTCTCCACGCTCCGGCAGCTGACGAAACCGAAGCCCAAGCCGGCCGCGGCGCCCGAAGCGAAGGCCAGGGCCGCCGCAGCGCCCGAAGCGAAGGCCAGGGCCGCCGCAGCGCCCGAAGCGAAGGCCAGGGCCGCCGCGGCGCCCGAAGCGAAGGCCAGGGCGAAGGCGGCGGCGCCCCCGGGCGGCGGCGCGGCCGCGCGGACTGGCGGCGAGCCGGCGCCGCGGCCCGTCGATCCCGAGACCTTCGCCATCTACATGGCAGGCGTCCGCGTGCTCGAGGACCGCGCCAACCGGATCCCGGTCACCGCGAGCCGCGTCGAGCGCGCCGCGCTCCCGGCCATCGCCTCCGATCCGGACGAGGACGCGCGCTCGCGCATGCGCTCGCTCGTCATCGAGGGCATCAAGTTCGAGACCACGGACGACAGCGAGCGCATCGAGGGCCGGCGCCTCGACGTCGATCCGCGCGAGCTCCGGCGCCTCCGCCGCGCGCGCTACGCCGTCGACGGCACCCTCGACCTGCACGGCCTGCGGCTCGAGGAGGCCCGCGAGGCCGTCGAGGCCTTCGTCTGCAAGCGCCAGCGCGACGGCGACCGCGTCGTCGCCATCGTCCACGGCAAGGGCAACCACTCGCCCGGCGGCCACGCCGTGCTCCGCGGCGAGATCGCCGCCTGGCTCAGCAACGGCCGCGTCGCCCGCCACGTCGCCGCGTTCGCGACGGCCCCGGACGCCGAGGGCGGCGCCGGCGCCGTGCTCGTGCTGCTCGCGCGATGAGCCCGGAAACGCGCGCAGAGCCCGCCGGGACGCCGGGGCCCGCGCTGCGGCCGGCGGCGAGGGCGGTGCGCCGCGGCCTCGCGCCGGCCGCGCGCGCGGCGCGCCGCGGCCTCGTGCGCGCCGCTCGCGCGATGCGCCGCGGCCTCGCGCCGGCCGCCGCGCTGCTCGCCCTGCTGCCCGCGTGCGCGCCGGCGCCGGCCGCGCCGCCCCCGCCGCCGCCGAGGCCCGCGCCGCCGCCGCCGTCGACGCTGGGCGACGGCGAGCTCGGCGAGTACCGCTCGGAGCGCTTCGATCTCCGGCTCCCGCTGCCCGACGCGCGCGGCTTCCGCGTCGAGGACGGCGAAGGCCCCTGGCTCGTCGCGACCCACGCCGCGTCGTCGACGTCGCTGCTCGTGCGCACCTGGCGCGAGGACGGCCGCGCGAGCCGCGAGGCGTGCGAGGCGCGCGCGCGGCTCTGGCGCGACCTGCCGCGCCCCGACCGGAGCCTCACCGCCATGGAGCGCCGGATCGACGTGCCCGAGGGCTTCGACACCGTCGTGGCGATCGGCGTCGCCGACGCGCCGCCCGGCGCGCCGATCGACGGCTTCGCCGTCGCCTTCGGCGGCTCCGGCCGGCGCTGCTTCGCCTTCGTCGCCCAGACGCGCGCCGCGGGGCCCTCGGCCGAGCGGCTCGTCGCCGAGCGGCTCGCCGCGGTGGTCGAGATCTCCCTCGGCGGCCTCCGCCTCGTGCGCGAGACCGCGCCCGCCGTGCCGCGCGAGCCGCTGCCCTGAACCCGAGGCTCAGCGGCTGCCCTGAACCCGAGGCTCAGCGGCTGCCCTGAACCCGAGGCTCAGCGGCTGCCCTGTGAACCCGCGCCTCAGCGGTAGACGCCGCCCCGCGCGCGGGACTCGAGCGCCGCGGCGAGCTCCTCCTCGCCGATCGACCACGCCTCGGCCGACAGCTCGCGCGCGTCGGCGGGCTTGAGCGCCTCCAGCGCGTGCGGCGCGAAGCGCAGCCGCGACAGCGACAGGAGGCGCTCCAGCGCCTCGGACGTCACGCCGCTCTGGAGCTCCCTCCGCCACGCGCGATCGATCGCCTCGAGCCGCGCGGGGCTCTTCCACGCGTCGGCGAGCACCACGCGGCCGAGCCGCGCGTCGATCGCGTCGATGCCCGTCGGCAGCGCGAGGATCGCCTGCTGCGCCGCGCGCGCCGGATCGCCGAGGCCGAGCAAGAGCAGCGCCCGCGCCGCGTTGAGCAGCCGCATCTCGTCGGGCCGGAGCAGGTCCCGCTCGACCAGCGGCAGCCGCTCCATCGCGATCGCGTAGCGCTCGCGGCGCGCGGCGTCGATCACGTCGGCCAGCGCGCGCAGGACCCGCGCCGTCGGCGGCGAGAACCACGCGTCCTCGTGCGAGGCCGGCCGCTGCGCGGGGTCCTCGAGGTCGAGCGCGGCGGCGCGCCACAGCGACGCGCGGGCGTCGCGGACGGCGCGCGCCGACCGCACCGCCAGCGCGAAGAGCGCAACCGCGGGGAGCAGGCCCCTCGGGCCCCACAGCCCGCCGAGGAAGAGGGTCGCCACGACGAAATGCCAGAGGAAGAGCTGCCGCCTTCGCCTCGCGTCGGCCGCGGCGCCGACAGCCCCGTCCGTCGCGCCGACGACCTCGGCGCACGTCTCGAGCAGCCACGTCCACGCGGATCCCACGTCTGCGGGATCAGGATGCCCGCCGCTACGCCTCCGCGCGAGGCCTTTCGATCTCGGCGCAGAGCGCCCGGGTGAAGTCGTCGGTGCTCGCGGTGCCGCCGAGGTCGCGTGTGCGCACCTGGCCGGCACGGTAGACGGCCGTGAGCGCCCGCTCGATCCGGTCGCCGGCCTCGTGCTCGCCGAGGTGCCGCAGCATCATCACGGCGCTCTGCACGAGCGCCGTCGGGTTCGCGTAGCCCTTGCCGGCGATGTCCGGCGCAGACCCGTGCACCGCCTCGAAGACGGCCGCCTCGTCGCCGATGTTCGCGCCGGGCACGATGCCGAGGCCGCCGACCAGGCCGGCGCCGAGATCCGAGAGGATGTCGCCGTACAGGTTCTCCGTCACGAGCACACCGAGCTTGTTGGGATCGCGGACCATCGTCATCGCCGCAGCGTCCACGATCATCTCGCCGAGCTGGACCTCGGGGTGCCCGACGGCGACGCGCCGCGCGCAGTCGAGCGCCAGGCCGTCGGAGAGCTTCATGATGTTGGCCTTGTGGACGATGGTCACCTTGCTCCGGCCGTGCCGCTTCGCGTACCGGAACGCGAACTCGGCGATGCGCGTCGAGCTGCGCTCGGTCGTGAGCTTGATGCTCTGGGCCACGCCGGGCAGGATCATGAGCTCGAGCCCGGCGTAGAGCCCCTCGGTGTTCTCGCGCACGATGACCATGTCGACGTCGAACCGCGGCTCGACGCCCGGCAGGCTGCGGATCGGCCGCACGTTCGCGTAGAGGTCGAGCGTCTGCCGGAGCGTCACGTTGACCGACCGGAACCCGCCCCCGATCGGCGTGGTCACCGGGCCCTTCAGGGCGATCCGGTTCTTCCGCACGGCGTCGATGACGGGGAGGGGGAGCGGCGAGCCCGTCAGCTTCGCGACCTCGATGCCCGCGTGGTGGATCTCCCAGTCGACGGCGACGCCGGCGGCGGAGACCACGTCCTGAGTCGCCTTCACGACCTCCGGACCGATGCCGTCGCCGGGGATCAACGTGATGCGATAGGCCATGGGCCGTCCCATTAGCAGGTGCGCGGGCGGGAACAATGGGCAAGCGAGCCCGAGCGCGCCGAGGCGCGTCCCGGCGGGGCGCGGCGCCGGGGAGGCGCGCCGGGCGAGCGGGGGGCAGGTGGTGTGATGCGCCCTTTTACAACCGCGCGCGACCTCGCTAGGGTACGCCCCCGCACGGCCTGACGGGCCGCTGTCCCCTGGAACCGGGCGCGGGCCGGGCCATCCGCCCCCGCCCATGTTCACCAACTAGAGTGAAGGAGCGTGCTCATGCACCCTCGTGTCTTGAAAGGTCGCAGCTCTGCCTTCGCGGCCTTCCTGCTGCCTGCCGTGATCGCGTCGTTCTCGCTGGGGTGCGGTTACTCCGAGGAGGAGTGGAAGGCCCAGCTCGACAAGTACAACCGCCTTCAGAGCCAGAACCAGAGCACGGAGCAACGCCTCGCCGAGACCCAGAAGGCGCTCGAGGTGGAGCAGGCGAAGGTCGCAGAGCTGACGAAGCAGCTCGAGGCGGCCGGCGTCGACATCAGCAAGCTGAACGAGAACCTCCAGGCGACGAGCACGCAGGTGTCGCAGCTGAGCTCGACGCTCGAGGAGCGCGAGAAGGCGCTCGCCGAGTTCAAGGCCCGCGCCCGCCAGCTCGAGCAGATCAAGGCGCGGTTCGAGACGCTCCGGAAGAAGCTGGACGAGCTCACGAAGCTCGGCCTCGCCGTGAACATCCGGAACAACCGGATGGTCATCTCGCTGCCGGGGGACGTCCTCTTCGACTCCGGGCGCGAGTCGCTGAAGAAGGAGGGCAAGGAGATCCTCCTCAAGGTGGCGACGGTCATCCGGAACGACCCGTCGCTGCTCAACCGCTACTACCAGGTCGCCGGCCACACCGACAACAAGCCGCTCGCGGGCGGTCAGTTCCGCGACAACTGGGGCCTGTCGCTGATGCGCGCGCGCGAGGTGCTGCTGTACCTGGTCAGCCCGGCCGACGTGAAGGGCGGCGGGGGCGCGCTCCCGGTCGCGAAATGGAGCGCCGCGGGCTTCGCGGAGACCGACCCGGTCGCGACGAACGACACGGACGAGGGGCGGCAGAAGAACCGCCGGTGCGACCTCATCGTGGTCCCGAGCGTCGAGGAGATGCTCGACCTCAAGGCGATCACTCAGTGACGCGGGGTCGCCCGGCGCGCGCTGCGGGAGCGGCGCGCGCCGCGGCGGCCGCGGTCTGGATCCACGCTCGTCGGGCGCTTCGGCCGCGCCGTCAGGTCGGCTCGGGCCAGCTGCTGGGGCCGTCGCCGCCCGGCCAGGGCGGCGCGGCCCTGCGGAACTCGCTCGGCGTCTGGCCGGTCACGGCGCGGAACGCGGCGGCGAACGCGCCGAGGCTCTGAAAGCCCACGTCGAGCGCGACCTGCGTGACGCTGGCGTTCGGGCTGGAGAGCAGGTCGAGCGCCCGGAGCACGCGCGCGCGCGTGACGAAGGCGCGCCACGTGACGCCGGTCTCCTCGCGGAACCGCCGCCGCAGCGTGCGCTCGGTCGCCCCGGCGAACGCCGCGGCGCGCGGGAGATCCGCGCTCGAGACGTCGCGGAGCGCGCACTCGATCGCGCGCTGCACCGGCCGCGTCCTGCCGCGGGGCAGCCGGTACGTGGCGCCGCGGTCGAGGAGCGGCGCGATGAGGTCCGCCATCGCGGCGAAGAAGGTGTTGGCCGCGGCGTCGTCGGGGCGCCGCGCGACCGGCCAGCGGCGCGCGTAGATCACCATCTCGCGCAGGAGCGCGGACACCTCGAAGACCCTCACGGCGGAGAGGGGAGAGGGGAACGCCGCGGGCTCGAAATAGATCGAGACGATCGACGCGTCCCGACGGGTGGTCGCGTGGCGCTCGCCCGCGGGGATGAGCGCGGCGCGCTGCGGGGGCAGCAGGAAGGAAGCGTCCTCGACGTCGAGGCGCGCCGTGCCGGCCATGGGGCAGAGCAGCTGGTGCCGCGCGTGCGTGTGCCAGGCGTAGGCGGCGCCCGGCAGCTCGTCCTCGTAGGAAAAGGCGCGCGCGCCGGCGTGATCGAGCCCGATCTTGGCGAGGTGGTCGGCGGTCTCCGTCGGGGTCAAGACGCGGGCTTGCACGGCGTGGCCTCTCGGCGACGATCTTTGTCCTGTCGCCGGCAGCCGTAAAGCCGGAGGTTCGCCACCCTCGAGCGGTATGAACCAAACCAGCCCCACGACGCATGATGCGCTGATACAGGAACAGTTCACCCGCCAGGCCAGGCCGTTCGCCGAGGTCCGGGCCCACTCGGCCGAATCCGCCATGGATCTGCTGCTCGACGCGCTCGCCCCGGCGCCGAGCGACGCCGCCCTCGACGTCGCCTGCGGGCCGGGCATCGTCGCCTGCGCGCTGGCGCCGCGCGTGGCGAGCGTGCGGGGGCTCGACATCGTCCCGGCGATGCTGGACGAGGCGCGCAAACGGCAGGCGAGCCTCGGCATCTCCAACGTCACCTGGGAGCTCGGCGACGCGAGCCGGCTGCCCTATCCGGACGAGAGCTATCGCCTCGTCACGACGCGCTACAGCTTCCATCACCTGCTGGATCCGCTCGTGACGCTGCGCGAGATGGCCCGCGTGTGCCAGAGGGGCGGGCGGGTCGCCGTGATCGACGTCGCGCCCGCCGAGGACAAGCGGGACGCGTACGACGCCGCCGAGAAGATCCGCGATCCGTCGCACGCGCGCGCGCTCACCGAGCGCGAGCTCGGCGCCCTGTTCGACGCGGCGGGGCTCGAGATCGCGACGACCGCGCGGTACCGGCTCGAGGTGGAGCTCGAGGCGACGCTCCGGGCCTCGTTCCCGGAGCCCGGCGGGGCGGACCGGCTCCGGGCCCTCTACCGCGCCGACGTCGGCGTCGACGCGCTCGGCGTCGGCGCGGCGCTCCGCGGGGACGACGTTCACTTCGCGTATCCGATCGTCATCCTGGTGGGGCAGAAGCGCGGCTGAGCCGAGGGGCGACTTCGGCCCGGCGCGACGACGGCGTCGAGGCGCCGGGACCCCGCAGCTCAGGGGGGCGGAGCGGCCGGGCAGGAGGGGTCGGTCGTCGCCTCGACGTCGTCGACGTGCAGCGTCTCGCGGCCGAGCGGCTCGTCGCAGACGCCGCTGGCTCCTATCTTGAAAGAGAGGTGCTGGGGCCTGCCCGCCGTGCGCGGATCCAGGCAGATCGTCCGTTGCGTCCAGCGCTCGCTCGCGGCGAGCGTGTCGCCCGGGGTCGAGGTGGCGGTCGCCGCGCGGAGGTCGCTCGTGCGGTACCAGAACTTCAGCGCCGGGCCGGCCGCCCCCTCGGGCTCGGGCACCGTGAAGACGGTGGAGGCCGAGGGCTCCCGGCACGGCTTCTGTACGGACAGCGAGAGCGAGACCACGCCGGAGTGCGCGGCCGACGCGTCGACGGCGAGCCTGGCGGCGCCGCGCGCGGGATCGTCCGTCTTCAGGACCCACGCCGGCGAGAGGCTCGCGCCGGCGCTGGCGTTCTCGAAGCCGGGGTCGAACAGCGGCGCGTCCCCGGGGCATCGATCGTCGGAGACGAAGGCGAGCTCATCCACCGCGAAATCGCGCTTGTTCTCGTCCGTGCACGCCTGGCTGTTCCGGTTCCGGTAGGCGAAGGCGAGCCTGTGCGCCATGCCGAGCGCCCACCGGGGCAAGCAGACATGCGAGACCTGCGGCTCGCCCGTGCCCGTCAACGCCGTCAGCTGGTGCGTGCTCAGCGTCACGTCGACGACCGCGCCCGGGCTGCCCTGGCTCCAGATGCGGAGCGCCGGGTTCGGCAACGCGGCAGAGGGGAGCGGCGCCGAGACCGTGCCCTCGAGCGAGGGATACTGGCAGAAGTGCGTGGTGCCGATATATCCGCCCTTGCCGCCGCCCTGGCCCAGGCCGCTCCTGACCTCGGAGACGCCGTTGTCCGGCGTCGCCGTCCAGCCCGCGCCGCCCGCCTCGAAGTCGCCGTTCAGCGCCTGACCCGGCAGGGGACATTCACTCGTCCCATCCGGCCGAATCGCGACGTCATCGAAGGCCAGCGTGTAGCCCTGCCCGGCCTCCTCGTCGCACTGGGGAGATCTCCGGGAGGGCCCGAGGAGCAGCTCGATCGGCCCGCCATAGGCGCGCTCTCCCAGGCACACGCGCTGCGGGGCGAAGGACGAAGAGGGCATGAGTTCGAGGTCGCTGAAACCGCCGTTGATGCGGACCCCGACGCCCGGGGGGCCGACGCAGTCCAGGCCGGCGTCGCAGGCGATGTGCGCGGCGAACGTGAGGAGCAGCGGCTCGGCGCACTCGAGGTCCGGCATCGTGAGCCGCTGAGAGAAGCCCGCCATCTGGCACACCGCGTCCCTCCCGATGATCCCGGCCCCGGGGTTGCCGTTGCCCTCGGCCTCGGGGCGGACGAGCGCGGCGCCCGTGGCGCTCCAGGTGTCCGCGCTCTGGAACGAGGGATCCAGCGGGCCTCCCTGCCAGACGCACTCGCCGTCGACGAGCGCGTATCCGTCGGTGCAGCCGCAGCCCGAGGTGCACACGCCGTCCACACAGCGGAGCTCGCCGTCGCATTCGTCGAGCGGCCCGCACGGGCAGCCCTCCTCCCCGGGAGGGCAGCCCGCGCCGCCGGCCTCCCCACCCGCGCCGCCCGCGCTGTCGGCGCCGCCGGCCTCCCCACCCGCGCCGCCCGCGCTGTCGGCGCCGCCCTCACCGGCGCTGTCGGCGCCGCCCTCGCCGGCGCTCCCGGCGCCGCCCTCGCCGCCTTCGCCACCCGCGTCCGCCGCGCCCGTCGCTGCGGCGGGAGCGCTCTGCTCCGTCCCGGAGCAAGCGCTCGCGAGCACGCCCATCAAGGCGAAGCCACAGGTCAACGCGCGTGTCCGCATGATCATCAATGCAAGTTAGCGGTCGAACGGTGCACCGGCAAGGCGGATACCCGCTCTGAACAACACGGCAGGGAGCTAAGGAGAACTCTCAAGTGCTATCGGGCAAAACCGGAGAGAGCGGCGCAGCGCGCTGAAATCGAGCGTTCCTGAGAGGCGCTCGAATGCGCTCGAATACCCATTGTTCGGGCGCGAGCCCGAGAGGGGCGAGCGCCCGTCCGGCGGCGCCTCGCGCGAGCCGCGTAGTCCCTATACGAGCTCCGCAGCGCGCGCCGTCGCGGCGCCGGCGGACGTCCAGCGACTCACGACGTGCTCGGGACAGCGCGTCAATTGCCGGGGGCCGCGCCGGCGCCGAGCGCCGCGGAGGGCGCGAGGGTCGAGACCGGGCTCCCCGCGGGCTCCGCGCCGAGGAAGGCCCGCAGCTCGGCGAGCAGCGGCCGCGACGCGCCGACGAAGGGCAGGTGATCGTCGCCCGGCAGCTCGACGTAGCGCGCGCCGCGGAGGCGGCCGGCGAGGTCGCGCCCGGCCGCCGCGGGGACGGCCCTGTCGCCGGCCCGGTGCAGCACCAGCGACGGGGCGCTCACCTGGCCCAGCGCGGACCGGATGTCGGCCGCCGCGTGCGCCCGGAGCATGCGCGCCGCCCCGCTCGGGCTCGCGCCGTGGCGCAGGTACGCGGCCCAGGAGCGCCGGAACGCGCCGTCCTCCGCGGCCGAGGGGGCGAGGCGATCGAGGAAGAGCGGCTCGCCCCAGCCGCTCCGCAGCGCGCGCTCGGCCTCGTCTGCCTCCTCGCCGGCGAGGCCGAAGAGGCACCCGGGCCAGGCCGCCATCTGCGCCGCGCTCCCGAGCGCGATCAGCGCCCGCGCCCGCGCCGGGTGCGCCGCCGCGAGCAGCGCGCACGGCGCGAAGCCGCCCCCGACGCCGAGGAGCGCCGCCCGCTCCACGCCGGCCGCGTCCAGGACGGCGAGCAGATCCTCGGCCTGCTGCTCGGCCGGCGCGCCGGCGCCCTCGCGCTCGCTCATGCCGGTGCCGCGCTGGTCGAGCACGATGAGCCGCGCCCCCGCGCCGAGCTCGGCGAAGAAGCGGGACATGAGCGCGTCCTCCCACGCGGCCTCCACGTGCGTCACCCACCCCTGGACGAGCACCAGATCGAGCGGCCCGCCGCCCGCCGCCCGGTACGCCAGGCTCGCGTCCGCGCTCGTGGCGAACCGCGTCTCCGCCGCGGGCAGCTGCGCGGGCGTCCGCGTGGAGGAGGCCGCCGTCCCCCGCGCGGCGTCGAGCCCGCGCCGCATCGCCTCGGCGATCTGCGCGTAGGCGCCCGCCCACGCGCGCGCGGTGGCGGGCGACCACGCGTCGCCCTCCAGCTCCTCGAGCGCCTCGAGCAGCGCCCGGCCCACGGCGTCGAAGTGCTCGGGCAGCGTCGCGTAGGCCGCGTGGCGGCGCCCGAGCGCCTCGAGCATCTCGACCAGCTTGTCCGGCGCGCGCAGGTTGTCGATCACGAGCTGCAGCGCCGCGGCGAGCTTGAGCCGCTGCTCGCGCATGTCCGGCGGGAACAGCGCCCGGAGCGCCGGCTCCCGGGCGAAGAGCCGCTCGTAGAAGCGCGAGACGAGCGCCTCGGCGCGCGGCGCGAGGCGCTCGAAGGAGGCGGCCACGACGACCGCGTCCGTCTCCTGCGCCCCCGCGCTCGCAGGCCCGGAGCGCACGATCTGGAACGCCCGGCAGAGCGCCTCGGTCTCCTCGAGCGCGGCCTGCACCTGC
Organism: Sorangium sp. So ce134; assembly: GCA_051525975.1. Lineage (GTDB taxonomy): Bacteria > Myxococcota_A > Polyangia > Polyangiales > Polyangiaceae > Sorangium. The sequence continues at coordinate 11,475,051 of CP150314.1, read as the reverse complement.
TCGGCCGACGCGAAGCGCGCCTCCGGCTCGCGCAGGACGCAGCGGTCGATGACCGCCGCGAGCATCTCCGGGACGTCGGGGCAGAGCGAGCGGAGCGGCGGGAGCGCCCGCGCCGTCACCCAGCTGGCGATGGCGTGCAGGTCGAGCCCGGCGTGGGGAAGCCGGCCCACGCACAGCTCGTAGAGGACCAGCCCGAGCGCGTAGACGTCGGACTGGAGCGTGCCGGCGGTGCCGGCCCAGAGCTCCGGCGCGAGGTACAGCGGCGTGCCCATCATCATGCCGCCGTGGGTGAGGCCGGCGGTCTCGAGCGCGCCGGGCGCGTCGGGCTCGGAGAGGATCGCGGTCGTCTCCGCCGATATCTCCGAGAGCGTCCGGCGCGCGGGCGCGGCGGGGGGCCTCGACGTGACGCGCCGGCCCCCGTCGCGGCCGGCGGGCTGGTCGACGAGCTTGGCGAGCCCGAAGTCGAGCAGCTTCACCTCGCCGCTGGCGTCGAGCATCACGTTCGCCGGCTTGATGTCGCGGTGCAGGACGCCCCGCCGGTGCGCCGCGGCGAGCCCGCGCGCGAGGCCGAGCGCGATGCGCAGCGCGGCCGGCCAGGGGACCGGCTTCGAGAGCAGCTCGAGCGGCTCGCCCTCGACGAACTCGTACGCGATGTACGGCCGCCCGCGCACCTCGCCGATCCGGAAGACGGCGACGACGTTGGGGTGCTGGAGGCGCGCGATCGCGCGGGCCTCGACGCGCAGCCGCTCGATGGTCCTCGGATCGGGGTCGTCCGCGGCGACGAACTTGAGCGCGACGGGCCGGTCGAGGACCTCGTCGTGGGCGAGGTACACCTGCCCCATGCCGCCCCGGCCGAGCGGCCGCACGACGCGGTAATCGTCGAAGGCGGCGGGCGGCGCCCACGGCTCGGAGGACGACGGCGGCGGCTCGGCCTCGCCGGAGGACGGCTGCGTGGACGCGGAGGGGAGCAGCAGCGGCGCGCCCACGTCGCTCTCCCTCGGGCGCGCCGAGATCAGGGCGCGGCAGTCGGCGCAGCCGTCGACGTGCCCGCGGACGCTCGCCGCAGCCTCGTGCGGGAGGCGGCCCTCGATCCAGGCGGCAAGGGCGTCTTCGGACGGGCACGGGCTCATGCGCTGCGGTTCTCCGGAGCGGCATTCTCCGTGCGGGAAGTGGTCAGCGCAATGGTGGCGCGGGCCCTGCCGCGCCGCGGTGCGCCGGCGCCGTCGCGCGACGGAGCCCGTCTGTCCCGGCCGCGCCGCGTCGACGCGCGGCGCGGGCCCAGCGCAGCCGGCGCAGGCTCGCGCTGGCGGCGCGCGCGGGGGTGTGGACCGGCGCGGCCGAGGTGTCACCCTCTGGAATTCTATGAGCAAGGCGAAGCCACCGCCGAGCCCAGCGCCCCGGTCGGAGACGGTGCGGCAGGCGCTCCTGGAGGAGCTCCGCAGGGGCGCCGCGACCGCATGGGAGCTCTCCGCGCGCCTCGGGCTGCGCGAGCGCGACGTGACGCCGCACCTCGAGCACCTCGCGCGCTCGCTGCGCGCGCGCGGCGAGCGGCTCTCGATCGCGCCGGCGCGCTGCCTGGGGTGCGGCTACGCGTTCGACGAGCGGCGCTCGCTCGCGAAGCCGAGCCGCTGCCCGGCGTGCCGGGGGGAGCGCATCGAGGCGCCGCGGTTCCGCGTCGGCGGCGGCGGGTGACGCTCCCGGCGGCCGCTCACAGCGCCGTCCGGTCGGGCGTCGCGGGGCGCCGCCGCCGCGCGGCGCGCGCCTCCACCTCGCCGAGCAGGCGCGGGCCGGCGCGCTCGCCCGCGGCCGCGAAGAACGCGCGGGCGCGGGCGGGATCGCCGTGCGCCGCGTAGAGCTCGACGAGCTCGCGCTCCGCGGCCTCGTCGATCGTCGCCTCCGGCGAGCCCGCGCGCGCGGGGCCGAGCTGCACGATCGCGCGCAGCGCCTCCATCGCCTCCTCGACGGCGCCCCTGCCGCCGATCCCCCGCAGGCTCCACGACTTCACGTAGAGCGCGCGCTTTCGCAGCGCCTCGCTCGCGGCGCCGCGGAGCGCGGCGTCGCAGGCGCTCGCGGCCTCGTCGAGGCGCCCCGCCGCGAACGCGAGGTCGGCCAGCGCGAGGTGGGCCTCGGGCGCCTCGCGCGACGCCGGGTGCTCGAGGGTGAGCTGGCGCAGCCGCGCCTCGGCGCCGCGCAGGTCCCCGCTGTCCTGGAGCGCCCGCGCGAGCCCGAGGAGCGCCGGGGGCCGCTGCTCCGCCGCGCGCAGCGCCGGCGCGTCGACGAGCGCGGCGTAGGCCGCCACGGTCCTCGCGAGCACCCGCGCCGCCTCGGCCTCGAGCGCCGCCCGCCGCGCCGCGGCGCGCTCGCCGGCGGCGCCGGCCTCCGCGGCCTCGTCGAGCACGAAGAGCTGCACGCCGATCGCGCGGCGGCGGCTCGCCAGCGATTCCGCCTCACGGAAGAGCTGTTCCGCCGCCGCGCCCGCGCGGGGCGCCGCGCCCCCGTGGCCGGCGCGCGCCTGCGCCACCTCGCTTGCGCCTCCGTGGCCGGGGCGCGCCGGGGCTCGCGGCGCGGCGCACCCCGCCGAGGCGAGGGCGAGCGCCGCGAGGGCGGCGAGCCGCCGCGCCGCCGCCCTGCGCGGCTCCGTGAAACTCCCGGCGGCCCTCGCTGCGCGCTCCAGCACCCGTGATGCTCCCTCTCCTCGTGATCTGCCGGCCGCGAAGGGCGCGAAACGCCGCGCCCCTCGGCGAGCCGAACGGCGCGGGAAGATAGCGGCGGACGCGAGCGCGACCAGGCCAATCGGCGGCGAGGGCGCCGATTCCCGCCCTGGAGCCGCGCGGAGATCAGGGCCTTTCGAGCGCCCTGCGCGGCGGACCACACGCGGCGCGCGGGGCGGAGCGAGGCGCCCCAAGCACGCGCCGGGAGCACACGCCGCCTCGGCCCGTCCATTGCGTCTCGGCCTTCATCTTCCCCGTCCGAGCCGTCGCTTCACACCGGGCGGGGCACGCACCGAGATGGAGAGTCACGACATGGCGACAAAGGTGAACTGCCTCCCGTTCACGATGCCCACGATGCCGCGCCTGGGGCTCGCCGACCTCGAGGACCGCTTCAGGCGCCTCTCGCTCCTCATGTACGACACGAGCGTTTCGATCGCGACGCTGGAGAAGGAGGTCTATCCCTACCTCGCCCCTGGTATCGAGTTCGTCAATCCATGGCGGCGGGTGCGCGGCGTCGAGACGTACCAGGTCGACCTCTCCGGAGCTCGCGGCGGCCCCCGTTTCGACCTCAACGTCTCCCAGCTGAGCGTCCGGCTCTGCGAGCCGAGCGACGCGGGCCGCGCCCTCGTCGACGGCATCCTCTACCTGAGGCTGTTCCCGCGCTGCGCGTACCCCGTGAGGATGATCCTGACGTACGAGTTTGACATGATCGATGGAGGCGAGAGCTTCAGGATCACGCGGCACGAGGAGATCTGGCGCATCGGGGACATCCTCCGGAACGCTCCGCTGATCGGCCGCTCCTACGACGTCTTCCGGTCCTGCTCGGGCTACCTCTTCACCGGGGCGGTGCTGCTCTCGCGCGCCCTCGCCGGCCGTCCGTCCGGTCCCGAGGCCGCGCCCTCGCGCTGAGCGCCGGGCGGGCGATCCTCTCCATGCGCCCCGTAAGGACACCGGGCGATCGTGAAGCACGAAGCGCGCGCGGACGTCCCGCTTGACGATCAAGGCTCGCCGCGATAGAACTCTCCTCGTGAGCTCCCGCCTCACCGCGACCACGACGACCACTACCCGCACCGGCGGGCTGGGTCTCGTGTGCATGCGATGAGCTGACGAACCACGAGACACCAAGCCCCGCCGGAATCCGGACGGGGCACGTCGCTTTGCAGCGCTCCGTCTGGCCCGGCCACCGCCGACGGAGACTGACATGCTCGACGAAGACGATCATCGTTATCTGGGCCAGCGCCTCGATCTTTTCCACATGCAGGAGGAGGCGCCTGGCATGGTGTTCTGGCACGCGCGCGGATTCACGCTCTATCGCCTCCTGGAGGAGGCGGTCCGGCGCCAGATGATGCGTGACAGCTATCGAGAGGTCCGCACGCCGCTGATCCTGCGGCAGGCGATCTGGAAGGCCAGCGGCCACTGGGACAACTTCTCCATGAGGATGTTCCGGCTGTCCGAGGAGGATCACGCCGCCGCCATCAAGCCCGTGAACTGCCCTGGTCACATGCAGATCGTGGCGCGCATGGCGCCGTCGTACCGGGATCTGCCGCTGCGGGTCGGCGAGCTCGGCATGGTGCACAGGGACGAGCCGAGCGGCACGCTGCACGGCCTCTTCCGCCTGCGGCAGTTCACTCAGGACGACGGCCACATCTTCTGTGTCGAGGATCAGGTCGAGGCCGAGGTCGTGCGCTTCGCGAGCGCGCTCCGCGACTTCTATGCTGGCTTCGGCTTCCACGACATGGCGGTCGGCTTCTCGACGCGCCCCGCCGAGCGCCACGGGAGCGACGCCGTGTGGGACCAGGCGGAGGCGGCGCTGTCCGCCGCGGCGAGGAGCGCGGGGCTCGAGTACCAGCTGCAGCCCGGGGAAGGGGCCTTCTACGGGCCCAAGCTCGAGTTCGTGCTGCGCGACCGGCTCGGGCGGAGCTGGCAATGCGGGACGATCCAGCTCGATCTCGTGCTGCCGGAGCGCTTCGACATCACGTATGTCGACGCGTCGGGCGCGCGCCGGCGACCAGCGATCCTCCACCGCGCGCTGTTCGGCAGCGTGGAGCGCTTCCTCGGCATCCTGCTCGAACATTACCGGGGCGCGCTGCCGCTCTGGCTATCTCCCGAGCAGATCGTCGTCGTGCCGGTGACAGGCGCGCAGAAAGCTTATGCCGAGGAGGTCCTCCAGCACCTCCGGCAGAAGGGGATGCGCGCGATCCTCGACGCGGGCGACGATACGCTGTCGCGGAAGATCGCCCTCGCGCACGCCGCCTCGATCCCCCTCGTCGCGGTCCTGGGCAAGCGCGAGGCCGAGCGCCGCTCCGTGGCGCTCCGGGAGCGCGAGGGCGGACAGCAGCGCGAGCTCCCGCTCGACGAGGCGGTTGTCGAGGTGGCGCGGCGGTGTGAGCCGCAGGCCTGAGCGCTCGCCAGCGATCTCCCGGAACCAAGCGCCGGCGGGCGTGTCGTACCGGTCCCCGGCGTCCTGATGGCACCGGCCGGGGACCCGCACGACAACCCTCGTCTCACCCACGGAGCAACATGGGATCTCTGCCGCCCGGCCCGAAGTCGTTCAGCCTCGTGGACTACATCCGCTCTGGATTCATCTCCTCCGAGCCCATCTTCAAGCGCTACGCCGCCGAGCATGGCCCGACGTTCCGGGTGAAATCGCCGAACGGGATGCTGACCGTCACGGGCGACCCGGAGGCGATCCGCGCGATCTACACGGCCGAACCGGACACGTTCGATGTCTGGGGCGTCGAGCTGACCGAGCCGGTCTTCGGGACCACCTCGGTGGTGGTGGCGACGGGCGCCCGGCACCGGCGCGATCGGAAGCTGCTCGGGCCGCCGTTCGGCGCCGGCGCGATGCGGGGTTATGGCCAGACGATCGCGGACATCAGCCTGGACGTGGCTTCAGGGTGGCGGCCGGGGCGCTCGCTCTCGATGCTCGCGGCGACCCAGGAGATCACGCTCGACGTGATCGTCCGCGTGGTCTTCGGCGTGAGGGGCGAGGAGCGCGTCGGACGGACCCGCGAGGCCGTGCTCGGGCTCATCGACTCGCTGAGCCCGAGCTTCATCGTCCTGCCCGCGCTCCGGCGCGAATTCGGCGGCTTCGGCCCCTATGCGCGCAACCGGCGCGCGACCAGGGCGCTCGACGCGCTCTTGGTCGAGGAGATCCAGCGGAGGCGCGCGTCGGGGGACGCCGCGCAGGACATCCTCGGCCTGATGATGAGCGCCCGCCACGACGACGGCGCGGGCATGAGCGACGCCGAGCTCGCGGATCAGCTCCGCGCGCTCCTGTTCGCGGGCCACGAGACGACGGCCATGTCGCTCGGGTGGGCGATGTACTGGCTGCACCGCGAGCCGGCCGTGCTCGCGCGCCTCCTCGCCGAGATCGACGCGCTCGGCCCGTCGCCCGCGCCGGACGCGCTCGCGTCGCTGCCATACCTGGAGGCGGTGTGTCTCGAGGCGCTGCGCATCCACCCGCCGGTGGTGGACGTCGGCCGCGTCGCGAAGAGGCCATTCCAGATCGGGGGCTACACCGTCCCGGCCGGCGAGTCGGTCGCCGCCTCACCGCTGCTCCTGCACGGCCGCGAGGATCTCTACCCGTCGCCCGAGCGATTTCGCCCGTCCCGCTTCCTCGAGCGGAAGTTCTCTCCGTTCGAGTTCATCGCCTTCGGCGGCGGCGCCCGACGGTGCCTGGGCGCGGCGTTCGCGATGTACGAGATGAAGGTCGTCCTCGGCACGATCCTCGGGAGATACCGGCTCCGGCTCGAGAGCCAGGCGCCCATTCAGCACGTGCGCCGCGGGATCACCATGGGGCCCAGCGGGGGCGTGGCGATGGTCCTGGAGGGCGAGCGGGAGAGGCCCCGGGCGGAGGGCCGCGCCGCGCCGGTCCAGGGCAGCCAGGCAGACCGGGCGCTCCAGGACGCCGCGTCGCAGCCCGCGGGGCGGTGCCCCATGGGCTTCTCCTGAGCGCCGCTCGCCGGTCCGCCCCGCGCGTCGCGGGCCGGGCGCGCGCCGCGAGGTGCCTCATCGAGCGGCCTCATGGTCCAGGTCACGCCGGCCGGCGCTCCTGCGCCGCTCCACGAGCAGCGGCAATCCGTCCTGCGGCACGAGCGGCCGCCGGCCGCCCACGCCCGCCTCGTAGCCTGCGGGCAGCTCGAACCGGAAGTCCCGCACCAGCGCGGCCAGCATGAGCTTCATCTGCAGGATCGCCGTCCGCTCGCCGATGCACTTGCGCATCCCGAGCCCGAAGGGGAGGTATGCCGCCGATGGCCGCTCCACGTGCCATGGAGAACCCGGCAGGAAGCGCTCCGGGAGAAACGCCTCCGGGTCCTTCCAGTACCTCGGGAGCCGCTGCATGACATAGGGGCTCACGAGCACCTCGTTGCCGGCGCTCACCGCGTGCGGCCCGTGGACGAACTCCCGCCGCGCCTCGCGCGCCAGCACCCAGACCGGCGGGTGCAGCCGTAGCGCCTCCAGCACCACCGCGGACAGGAGCGGAGCGCGCTCCACCTCCGCTCCCTGCGCGCCGATGGCGTCGAGCTCCTCCTCGAGGCGCCCCCGCACCTCCGGGCGCCGCGCGAGCTCGTGGAGCGCCCACGCCGACGCCGCGGCCGTCGGCACGTGGGTCACCAGCATCATCACGATCTCGTCGATCAGGGCCTGCTCGTCCATCTGGCCGGCGTCCACCGCGCGCACGAGCGGATCCAGCAGATCGATCGCGCCGGGGTTCCCTGCGGCCCTGCGGTGCTCCGCCGCCTCCAGGATGGCTGCCGCGAGCGCCTCCCTGGCGCGATCGTACGCCGCCTCGTCGTCCGCGGCGTGCCCGAGCCACGCCTCCACCCGGGGCAGCTCGGTCGCGATGTGCTCCACGATCCGCTCTCCCGCGTCCCCGAGGAGCAGCATCGACGCGCTCCGCAGGGCGACGTCCTCGAGCGCCGGCAGCACCGGCCGCGCCTCGCCGGCGCGCAGCCGCGCGAGCCCCTCGCGCGCCGCGCGCTGGGCGCCGTCGGCGCGCGCGAGCATCGCCTCGCGCTGAAACGCCGGCGCGAGCGCTCGCCTGCGCTCCAGGTGCTCGCTCCCCTCGAGGCGGGCGACGCTCCGCGGATAGGCGTCCTGCATCCGGTGCGGCGGCGTCTTGTCCGTGAAGCCCTCCCGGTCCGAGAACACCCGCTGGATCGCGGACGGATCCGCGACCGCAAAGCACTGCTTGAGCCCCAGCCGGAACCGGAAGAAATCGCCGTACGCCAGGGCGCCGTCGAGCAGGAAGGCGAGGGGATCCGCACGGAACTCCGGCCAGGAGCCGTGCAACGGGTGACCTTTCGGACCGGGGGATTGGATCATGGCCAGCTCTCCTGAGGGCTCGGAGCGGTGGTGGGGTGGTGAAGGCGGCGCATGCGTCCGCGTTCGGCGCGCGCGTCGCCATCCGGAGCGAGCGCCCTCGCGACAGAGGACGCCGGCGGCCCGGGCCCGAGGTGCGCGTCGGGAGGGCCGCCGGCGCTCCGCGATCGGGGGCGCGCGCGTCGTTCAGGAAGAGCGCTGGGCGCCGGCGCGGAGGCTCAGGTACACCGCCGCGTGGCTCAGGTCCGACGGCGCGCGGAGGCTCAGGTAGACGACCGGATACCCGAAGTCATAGGCCGAGGCGCCGGGCTCCGCGCGCACGTGCTCCTCGTAGGCCCGCGCGAGCTCCTGCGCGGTGCACGAGCAGCCCGCCTCGGCGGCGATCGCGAGGATGCGCGTCATGTCCCCGTCGGCCTCGGCCATCCTCTCCGCGAGGCGCTCGTCCGCCTCGACCTGCGCCAGAAACGCGCGCGCGTCGCTCCTCTTCGCGTCTCCTGCCCTCATCCCCTGGTTCACGCTCGAAAAACCGGCTGTAGCGAGCTGTCCGTCCATGTGCGCAGATCTCCTTTGGGCCCCTGGAGGCCACGGAGCCGCGGCGGCGGCGTGCCGCGCGGCCCGTGGTCTCCCATGTCCCCTCTGTCGTCTGCCATCCCCCAGAGCAGCTCTCGGGCCAGCGCTGCGGGCCCGCGAAATGGCCGTCGAGCGCGGCCCTCGCGAGGCCCGTTGCGCGCGCAGTCGCGCGAGTTGCGCGAGCGCTCGCGCAATTCGCGCAGCCTGCGTCAGTCGTCGTGCGGATCGCGGGGATCGAACTCGTCCTCTTCGATATCGAGATCCAGCTCGTCCGCGATGTCCTCCCAGCCGAGGAGCTTGAACTGCGTCGAGCCGTCGTACTCGAATCCGTGGATCGGATCCTCCGAGGCGGGCCCGCTCGCCTGGCCGTTCTGAACGACGAAGAGCCCGTACGGGAAGTCGCTGCCCACGGGCACGTTCACGACATCGTGACCATCGGTCTCCCCGGTGCCCTCGACCTGGAAGACCGCGAGATGGTCCGTCGGGGTCTCGCGATCGTACACGTGAAACGTATCGTCGCCCTGGCTCGACACCAGCAGATACCCCTCCTCGTCCTCGCCGTAATAGATCGCCAGCCCCTCGACGTCCCTCTCCAGGTGCTGGCCTCCCGCCGAGGGGTTGCCGGGCCCCGCGATCGTGCCGGCAACCGGGGCGCCGGGCGCCGTGTCCTCGCACGCATACTCGCCGTCATCGGGGACGGCCCACCACGGCTCGCCGAACGAGCGGGTCTTCTCGATCAGCCGGCTCGCCGGCACGGTGACGGTCGCCGGCAGCGTGTCGTTGAGCGGCACGCGCCAGACACCGACCACCTCCTGCGCGGCGAAGAGCACGCCCTCTTGCTGGTCGACGACCAGCCCCTCGAACTGCGGATCGCTCTCGGGATCCTCGCGGCAGGGCGTCCACTGGATCGACGGGCTCCCGGGGCTCGCCCCGGGGACGGTGAAGACCGGGTTGAACCGGAGCTCGCGCACCTTGCTGTAGGAAACCTCGCCGCTGCCGGACGCGTACAGCTCGAGCTCGGCGACGGCGCTGCGGTTGCGCTGCGTCACGAAGGCGCGGTACCCGTCGTCGTCCTCCAGGCGGTGGAGCGCGAGCCCATAGGCGGTGTTCTGGTCGTCCAGGTCGTTGTCCTGGACGCCGGACGGTGCGCCGGTCGGCTGGAGCGAGGACGGCTGAACGAACTGGCTCGGGAAGACGCGCGGAGCGCTCGGCGCCGTGATGTCGATGAGCGGCCCGCTCGAGCTCTGCGGCTTGATGGCATAGATCCGGAGCCGATCGCAGCCCCGGTCGGTCACCACGGCGATGTCGACCGTCTCCCTCGATCCGTTCGCCTTGATCAGCTCGAAGCCGTACTGCACATCGACGTTGTTGAAGCGGCTGTAGGTCTCGCCCGACTCGCTCTCGGGGCACGCGCTCGTCCCGCCCTCGGGCTTCGTGCCGGGCACCGGCGGGTCCGCTGCCGTGACCGCCGGCCGGTACGGGGGGAGGATCGTCTGCACGACGGTTCCTTCCAGGTCGTAGACCTGGAGCCCGGCGTCCTTCAGCACGCCGATGACCAGGCCTTCGCCGGAGGCGCTGGGGTTCACCCAGATCGCCGGATCGTCCGCGTCCGGCGTGCGGGGCGCCTCGTCGTAGCCGTGCAGCGCCGCAGTCTCGACGCGCGCTTCGATCGTCGGCGCACCGGAGGTCGCGCGGCCCAGCGCGTTCACGTGCTCTTCCAGGTGCTGCGAGCACCCGAGTGTCAAGGACAGCGCCGAGACGGGCAATACGAGGAATCGAGCAGCTCTCATCGAGGGTAGGCTCCTTTCGGGCAGAGCGTGGCGCGCCTGCTGGCCGCCGGCTGTTACCGTGCGCCTTCGGAGCTCGCGCCACGGCCGCATGAACTTTGGGTGCGCTTCCCGTGAACGGGGCGCCGTCGGCGACCCGACGGGTAGGGACCGGACGCCGCCTCCTCGCCGCGCGCTCCGGCGGCGGGGGTCTGGCCGGCGTCGCGATCCGCTTGACAATGTTAGTTAGCCTTACTAACTATCGAGGGTGACCGACACGCTGACCGTCTTCACGAAGCTGCTGCTCGCGCGGATCGCTCGCGTGGATCGCACCGCCTTGCAGCTGATCCAGGAGCGCCTTGCCGAGCGGGGGGTCACGCTCGCGGAGTTCCGCCTGATCGGCGCGCTGCTCGGAGAGGGCGCGGGGCTCACGCAGCGCGAGCTCGCCGACAGGCTCCAGATCACGGCCGCATCGCTCTCGGCCCTCGTCGGCCGCCTCGAACACAAGGGGCTCGTCGAGAGGACCCCCGACGAGAGCGACGCGCGCGCCTTCCGCGTGCGCTGCACGCCTCGCATCGCGGAGTACGACTGGGTACAGGACGTGGTGGTCGAGGTGGAGCGCCGCGCGACGCGGGGCATTCCGGCCGCGGAGCTGGAGACCACGAGGCGCGTTCTCGCCGACATGATCGGCAACCTCGAGATCGACGACACGCCCATTCCACCGGCAAGGAGGAGAAAGAAATGAAGCTCGCACGCGCTCTCGTGGTGTCCTTCTCGATGGCAGCAGCAAGCGGCTGCGGGGCGTTGCCGCCGTCGCCCTTGCCCCCGATGACCGCGGCCGAGGCCGAGCCCGAGGTGACGCTCGTCTGGGTCGGCCGGGGGGAGAGCGAGCGCTTCGCGGAGGGGCAGTGGGTCCGGACGCCCGAGTCCGACTACGACTTCTCCGTGGTTCAGCGGCGTTACAAGGGGCGCTGGGAGTCCATCAAGGAGATGCACCGGCGGCACCCCGGCTACGACGGTTCGGCCGGGCCTCGAGATCAGGTCCTTCACTTCGCGCTCGAGGTCGGAGCGGCGCGGGGCCCGGACGTGCCGGTGCTCATCCGGTCGACCCTGGGGGACGGCGAGGGGCGGGCGGACGCGGAGTTCCGGAGCAGCCGGCTGGAGATGCGCGCGCGCGACGTCAGCTCCTTTGCTCCGTTCAACGCCTACCGCATCACGCAGCAGTACCAGTATGGCGAGGGCAAGCTCGTCGAGACGGTCGAGCTGATCGAGCGCGACAGCGAGGGGCGCGAGAGTCCGTTCGTGCGAATCCGCGAGCGGGCGGCGCTCTTCGCGCCCACGTCCTTCGATCTGCCCCCGACCCGCGCGGAGGCCGTCAGCTCGCTTCGACCCTGATTCGACGCGGGCTCGTCGAGCCGGCCGCCGGAGCGCTCGGGACCTGCCGACGCAGGCTATCCCCTGTCCGCGCGCCTCTGCTCGGCGCGCCGCAGGATCGGCGCAAAGACCTGCGCGAGCACCCACCACAGGCCGCGCTCCTCGTGGCACACGCGCCGCGCGTCCACGGGCTCGCCGGCGCCGCCGCGCGCGAGCCGGTCGAGCACCGCGGGGAGGGTCCGGCCGTAGATGGTGCGGTTGCCCGCGCCGAGGATGAACGACACGAGGACCGCAGGCAGCCCCTCGAAGCCGGTGTGCTCCACGACGAGGCGCGTGCCGCGGCGGCCGAAGACGATCGCGTCCTCGAGCCGGAACGCAACGACGGTGTCGATCGGCCCTCCCCGCCACGACCACCGCATCCTCGTGGGCGGGTCGAGCTCCAGCACCTCGCAGCGCACGACCCCGTCGAAGCCCGGGCCCGGATCGGTGCGGAGCGTGAAGCGATGGCCGAGCTCGGGGCGGAAGTCGTTCTGCATCAACCACTCGGCGATGAGCGCCGGCTCGGTGAGGGCGCGCCATACGAGCTCGGGCGGATGGGGGTATTCGCGGGCGATGCGCAGGTCGCGTCTCATGATCTGCCTCCTTTGCGCGCGATGGTCGCCTCGCGATCGAGCAGCGCGCCGAGCGCGTCGAGCCTCTCCGTCCAGAATCGCTCGTAATGGGCGGCCCAGTCGTAGACCGCGCGCAGCGGCCCGGCCTCGACGCGGTAGAGCCGCGAGCGCCCCTCCCGGCGGGGCGTGACGAGCCCGGCGTCCCGCAGCACCTTGAGGTGCTGCGAGATCGCCGACTGGGTCACGTCGAACATCGCGCACAGCTCGGTGACCGAGCGCTCCCCGCCGGCCAGCGCGTCGAGGATCGCGCGCCGCGTGGGGTCGGCGATGGCGCGGAACGTGTCGTCCGGGGAGCGCGCGCGCGTCACCTCACGTCGCCGCGGGGAAGTGCTTCTCGGCGCCGGCGTCCAGCTCCTGCTTCGTGACCGCCTTCTTCCGCGTCGCGAGCGACCAGCGGTGGCCGAACGGATCGGTCACGACGCCGTACCGGTCGCCCCAGAACGCGTCCTGGAGCGGCATCTCGACGGTGGCGCCCGCCTCGATCGCGCGCTTCCACGTGGCGTCGACGTCGGGCAGGTCGAGGTGGATGGTCACGGCGGAGCCGCCGAGCGCCTTCGGCGTGCGGCTCACCCCGCCGGACATCTCCGGGAAATCGTCGCTGAGCATCACGAGGCCGCCGTTCACCACGAGGGCCGCGTGGATGAGCTTCTTGCCGTCCGGCGTGGGCTGCTCCGCCACCACCGTCGCGCCGAACGCGCGCCGGTAGAAGTCGAGGGCCGCGCGGGCGTCATCGACCGTCAGGTAGGGCGAAACGGGGGGAGGGGCGGGGGGTTCGTGGCTCGTGGTCATGCGCGGCATCATATTAGTGACCTCTAATATGTCAATCGGCCGGCGCGGCGGCGAGCTCGCCCGCCCTCGGCCCGTGATCCCGGTCGGCGTGGCCGCGCCGGCTTGTGATCCGGGCGAATGGCTCCAGATTGTCCCCTTACAGACCTACTGTACGAGGAGAGCCATGCTGCAAAAGCCCATCGAAGGTGCGTGTTTCCTGTGCGAGGCCAGCGCGGCGCGCTGGAACGATCCGGCGGCGGCCGGGAATCCTGCCGAGGCAGGCCACGAGCGAGAGGGCCTGGCTCGGCGGCTCGACGAGCTGAGGAGCGGGCGATGCACCCCCGAGGAGCTCCGGTCCCACCTCCTGCAGATGTGCGCGATGTGCCAGAGGGTGCTGATGGATGTGGGCGAGGGCGCGACGAAGGAGGAGGTCATCTCCCGGCTGGAGTACCGCGTCGCGCGCCTCCAGGACGTGGCGCGCGCCGAGGGCGGAGCCGCGGGCTGAGGCCGCGGCGCATCCGCCAGCGCCGCGCGCCGCCGCGCGCCGCCGCGCGCCGCCGCGCGCCGCCCCCGGCGAGCGCGGCGCGCGGCGGGGCGGTTCAGAAGGTGACCTGGAGCGTGCTCTTCAGCGTCGCGTCGAGCGGGACGACGCCCGCCGGCGGCTCGGCGTCGTAGGCCGAGCTCAGCGCCATCTTGATCGAGAGGTGCTTCGTCGCGGTCGCGAGGAGCGACGTCTCGCTGAGGACCCGCACGTCCCCGGGGCGGTCGATCCGCGGCTGCAGGTAGAAGGTGTTGCCGAGCTTGAGGTGGGGCGTGACCGACGTCGCGAGGATGATGTACGCCGACAGCCGCGCGTCCGTCGCCTGCGCGCCCGCGTCCGGCTCCGGGCCCGCCGCGAGCTGCTCGTGCTCGAGCATGAGCGCCGCGCCGACGGCGGCCTCGAACCCCTCGAAGGGCGCGACGCGCAGCCGCGGCCCGGCGCCGACGAGCGCCCGCAGCGCGAGCCGCCGGAAGTCGTCGCGGTCGTGCTGCACGAACGCCTCGCCCTCGAGCGGCCCCGCGATCGTGAGCCGGTAACGGAGGTGCTCGAGGTCCTTGTTCACGATCGGGTCCCCGGCCTCCTCGGAGAACTCGGCGCGGGCCATGACGAAGACCTGGTGCCGGCCGGCGCGGTATCCAGCGATGACGCTGCCCGCCAGCGCGACGAGGCGCGTGTTCCCGGTCCGGACGTCGGCCGAGCCCTCGACGGCGACGGCGAGCCCGTCCTCGCCCCCGTTCGCGGCGATCAGCGGCTGGACATTGACGATCTGGGCGCTTGCCTCGGAGGCGAGGAGCGCGAGGGAGAGGGCGACCGACGTGCAGGCGAGGCGACAAGGACGGATCACGACCGTCCTTGTACCGCGATCTCGCGCGGCGCCGCGAGCGCGCTCGTGCCGTCCGGACACGCGGCGAATGCGCCGCACGGAACCGCGGGCGAGGCGCGCGGGAGCGGGCGAGCTGCGCCGGGGAAATCGCGTGCGGGGAGGTCGACTCACCCACTACGCTGGGCACCTCCTCGAACCGCGAAGGTTGCCATGAGCGATGACATCGTCGAGCTGACCACGAAGCACACGTACGGTACCTGGCGAGCCCAGCGGGGCTGGAAGCCGATCCACGTCACCCGCGCGGAGGGCTGCGCGTTCTGGGACGCGTCCGGCAAGCGCTACCTGGACCTGTCCTCGCAGCTCATCTGCTCGAACCTCGGACACCAGAACGAGGCCGTGATCGAGGCGATCTGCGCGCAGGCGAGGCAGCTCGCCTACATCAGCCCGGCGCACACGTGCGAGGTGCGGGTGAGGGCGGCGCAGAAGCTCCTGGAGGTGATGCCGAAGGGGCTCGACAAGTTCTTCTTCGCGACGTCGGGCACGGAGGCGAACGAGGCGGCGTTCAAGATGGCGCGGCTCTACACGGGCAAGCACAAGATCATCGCGCGCTACACGTCGTACCACGGCTCGACGGCGGGCTCGGTCGCGGCGACCGGCGACTTCCGCCGCTGGTTCATCGAGCCGGCCGGCAAGATCCCGGGCGTGGTGTTCGGCCCGGAGGTGAACTGCTATCGATGCCCGCTCGGCCGGAGCTACCCCGAGTGCGGCGTCGCGTGCGCCGACTACCTGGCTTACATGATCGACCACGAGGAGAACGTGGCGGCGGTGCTGGTCGAGCCGATCGTGGGCACGAACGGCGTCCTCATCCCTCCGCCCGAGTACCTGCCGCGGATCGCCGAGGTCGCGCGGAAGCGCGGCGTGCTCCTCATCGCCGACGAGGTGATGAGCGGGTGGGGCAGGACCGGAAAGTGGTTTGCGGTCGATCACTGGGGCGTCGTGCCGGACATCCTGACGACGGCGAAGGGCGTGACGAACGCGGCCGCGCCGCTCGGGGTCGTGGCGACCTCGCGCGCGATCGCGGACTACTTCGATGACAACATGTTCGCCCACGGCCACACCTACGAGGCCCACCCCCTCACGCTGGCCCCGGTGGTCGCCGCGATCGACGAGTATCGCCGGCTGGACCTCCTGAACCGCGCGACGAAGATGGGAGAGGTCGTGGGCGAGAAGCTCCGCGCCCTCAAGGCGAAGCACCCCTCGATCGGCGATGTCCGCGGGATCGGCCTGTTCTGGGCGGTGGAGCTCGTGAAGGACCGCGCGACGAAGGAGCCGTTCAACGTGCCGCAGGACAAGGCGGCCCGGCGGCCCCTGGTGGTCGACGCGGTGGTCGCCGAGGCGGCGAAGCGCGGGGTGTCGGTCATGGGGTGGGTGAGCCACCTGGTCGTGGCGCCGCCGCTCATCGTCAGCGAGGCGGAGATCGACGAGGGGATCGCGGCGCTCGACGCGGCGCTCGACGTCGCGGATCAGAAGCTCTCGGCCTGAGGCGCCCCGAGGGCCCGGCGGCCCCGCGCGGCCGTCGGGCCGGCCTGGCCCGGGCAGCCGCGGGCGATCGGGGCGGCGTGCTATGCTCGCGGGCATGACCGCTCGTACGAACGGCATCCTGACCCGTCCGCCCCGGAACACCGGGCCGATCGAGCTGCGGGACTTCGGGCCGACCGGTCGCCGGCTGGGTACGCCCGACGACTGTTACGACGGCAGCCCGTGGGAGCTGCACCGCGGGGAGCTCATCGAGCAGATGGGGAGCAAGGATATCCACGGCATCGTGATGGCGCTCCTCGCCGCCCTGTTCCGCACGCACGCGCGCGAGGGGCTCACGGTGATGACCGACGTGTACTGCGACCTCAGCGACCCGGCGGGGCCCTCGCTCCGGGCGCCGGACGTGGTGCTCGTGGGCGATCTCTCGTCGCCGCGGAACGACGCCTACCGCGGCACGCCGGTGCTGGCCGTGGAGATCCGGGGCACGCAGTCGAAGCGTTACCTCGAGGAGAAGGTGAAGCTGTACCTGGAGCACGAGTGGCCGTGGGTGTGGATCGCGCACGCGGAGCGGCGGGAGCTCGAGGTCGTGCGGCCGGGGACGGCGTCGATCACCTACCGGCCGGGCAGCGAGGTGCCGCTCCTGCCGGAGCTCGGCAAGCACGGCCTCGGCGCCGTGCCGGTCGCGGCGCTGTTCGAGGAGCGCGAAGCGTCGCGGTTCACGGACGAGTGGGTCGAGGCGCGCGCCCAGTCTCGGGCCCAGTCGCGCGCGATCCTCGCGGTGCTCTCGGCGCGGGGGATCGCGGTGCACGAGGCGGTGCGGGCCCGGGTGCTCGCGTGCGAGGACCCGGCGGCGCTCGGGCGGTGGCTGGCCAGCGCGGCGACGGCGGCGAGCGGCGAGGCGTTCGCCGCCGCGGTGGATCGAGGGTGACGCCGGCGGCCGTCACCGGCCCGAGGGGGCCGGCGGCGGCGCCGAGCCGCGCGCGCACGCGGCGGCGCGGCCGAGGAGCAGCTCGCGCTCGCGCGCGTTGCGCGTGAGCGACGCCGCGCGCTCGAACTCGGCGCGCGCCTCGTCGAGGCGGTCGAGCTTCGCGAGCAGGTCGCCGCGCACGCTCGGCAGGAGGTGGTAGCTCTCGAGGGCGCGCTCCGAGGTCAGCGCGTCGACGATGGCGAGGCCCGCGGCAGGGCCGAACGCCATCGAGAGCGCGACGGCGCGGTTGAGCTCGACGACGGGCGACGGCGTGACCTGGGCGAGCGCCGCGTAGAGCGCCGCGATGCGCGCCCAGTCGGTCTCCGCCGCGGTGCGCGCCCGCGCGTGGCAGGCGGCGATCGCGGCCTGGAGCGCGTAGGGGCCCCGCGCGCCGCCGAGCTGCTCGGCGCGCTCGAGCGCGGCGAGGCCGCGGTGGATCAGGAGGTGATCCCAGCGGGCGCGGTTCTGATCCAGGAGCAGGATCGGCTCGCCCGACGGGCCGACCCGGGCGCTGGAGCGCGACGCCTGGATCTCCATGAGCGCGACGAGGCCATGGACCTCCGGCTCCTTCGGGACGAGCGCGGCCAGGATGCGGCCGAGGCGGAGCGCGTCCTCGCAGAGCGCCGGGCGCATCCAGTCGCCGCCGGCGGTCGCCGAGTAGCCTTCGTTGAAGATGAGGTAGACGACCTGGAGCACCGAGGAGAGACGGGGGGCGAGCTCGGCCCCGCGGGGGACCTCGAAGGGGACGCGCGCCTCGGCGAGGGTCCGCTTGGCGCGGACGATGCGCTGGGCGACGGTCGGCTCCGGGACGAGGAACGCGCGCGCGATCTCCTCGGTCGTCAGGCCTCCGAGCAGGCGGAGCGTGAGCGCCACCTGCGCCTCGGTGGAGAGGACCGGGTGGCAGGCGGTGAAGACGAGGCGCAGGAGGTCGTCGCCCACGTCGTCGTCGAGCGCGGCGTCCGGATCGGGCGCGGCCATGGCGCGCTGCGCCTCGATCTCGTGGCCGAGCTCCTCGTGCTTGCGCTCGAGGCGCTTGCTCCGGCGGAGCTCGTCGATCGCGCGGCGCTTCGCGGTGGCCATGAGCCACGCGCCCGGGTTGTCCGGGACGCCCGACTCCGGCCACCGCTCGAGGGCGGCGACGAGCGCGTCCTGCGCGAGCTCCTCGGCGAGGCCGACGTCGCGCACCATCCGCGCGAGGCCGGCGATGAGCCTGGCCGACTCGATCCGGAAGACCGCGTGGATCGCGCGATGCGCCTCGGGAGCCGTCACGGCGACCGATCAGAGCACCTTCCTCCGCCGGCGCAAACCCCCCCTCGGCCCGCGCGATCCCCGGGGCGCGCCGTGGCTGGCGCGCCGTGGCTACTTCTTCGCCTCGGCCTGCGCCCGCAGGCGCTCGTCCTGCTCCTTGAGCTCGGGCGTGAGCGCGGGGCCGAAGTCCTCCATCGTGAACACCTGGCGGATCTCGATCTCGGACTCCTCGTGCATGGGGTTGGGACAGCGCTTCACCCACGCGATCGCCTCTTCCTTCGACTTCACCTCCCAGATCCAGTAGCCCGCGATCAGCTCCTTGGTCTCGGCGAAGGGCCCGTCGATCACGGTCCGCTTGTCGCCCGAGAACCTGACGCGCGCGCCCTTCGCGCTCGGGTGGAGCCCGTCGCCCGCGACCAGCACGCCGGCCTTCACCAGCTCCTCGTTGAACTTCCCCATCTCGGTGAGGAGCTGCTCGCTCGGCATGACGCCCGCTTCGCTGTCCTTGGTGGCCTTGATCATGATCATGAATCGCATGGTCGTGTCTCCTTGGTTCCAGGTTGGAGCCGGGCTTCCGGAGGGGCTCCGGCAGGGGGTGCGTCCCTGGCTCTACCCACGCGACGATCCGGGGGGCGCAAGATCGACACGCCGGGCGATCTTTTTTGAAGTAACTGATAAGTATTTGAAATTATTAAAGTTTGTTGCGTGTCTAAGCCGCCGGCCCCTGGCCGGGATCTCGAAGGCCGCCTTCCGGCGGTCTTTCTCCGGGGTGCTGTCGCCGGCGCGGCCGAGGGCCGCGCTAGAAGCGGCTGTGCAGCAGCGCGCCGCCGCCGCCCGGCAGGATCGCGGGCGTGAAGGCGACCGAGGTGCCCTGCTCGGGCGCCGTCAAGAAGAGCACCAGGCCGGCGCCGATCCCGGCGAGGCCGATGGCGCCGAGCACGGTGCTCGTGGTGGTGAGCGTCTGGCCCCGGGACTTCAGCGACATGCCCTCGTCGCTGCACCGCGACGGATCCGGGCACTCCTTCTCGAGATCGCCCTTCGCGCCGAGCGCGAGCCCGCCCGTGATGAGGCTCCCGCCCAGGGCCGCGACGCCGACGCCGCCGACCACGAAGGCGAGCGTCCGCCGCGCGCTGGAGGCGGGCGGCGGCGGGGCGTCCGGGGGAGGCGAGGGGGCCTGCGGCGCGTCGGACGCGCGGACCGGCGGGGGCGGCGCGGCGGCGACCGGCGGCGGCTCGAGCCGCACGTCCTTGCGCGCGCCCTCGGCGACCGAGACGCGCGCCTCGGCCTGCCGCCCGTCCGCCCACCTCGCGACGATCACGTGGTCGCCGGGATCGACCGGGAGCTCGCTGCCGAGGCTGGCCTGCGGCATCGCGGCCTGGTCGAGGAGCACCTCCGAGGGCGCCGGCGCGCCGTCCGCGACCTGCACGACCAGCTTGGGCAGGCGCGGCTCGAGATCCGCGATGCGCTGCTGGGTGATCGGGAGGCGGGGGTCGCCGGGCGTCAGCTGCGTGAGGAGCTCCCTGAAGTGCTGCCATGCGCTCGCCACTCGCCCGAGGTCCGCTTCACACTGGGCCAGGTTGAGCAGCGTGCCGCGCGACGGATAGGTCGCCTGGCTCCGACGGAAGAGAGGAATCGCGCGCGCGCAGTCTCGCGCTTCTACCGCGGCGCGGCCCTGCTCGAAGAGCTCCTGTGCCTGGGTCTTCGGGTCATTGGGCTGCGCGGAAGCCGTGTGGCTCATCGCGCAGAGAAAGGCGCACGAAATGGCGCAGCGAACAGCGCGAGTACCTCGTGTTCGTCTCAGTCCCATTTTCCCCAAGGATCCTCGGCTTTACTCTGTGTCTTGACCAGTGGAGGTGAGGGCGGTCTGGTCCTGCTCACGGCGCTCGCGCTCGGCTTCACTGCCGGTGCCGACGCTGTTGTCGATGCTGCGGCCGTCGTGCTGGCGCCGGGGGAGGCGCTTGCGACCGGCGCGGTGCTGGCCTCAGGCGCAGCGCTCGCGGTCGTCGTCGGGGCACCCGTGGGTGTCACCGTCACCGCGCCCGCCGCGCCGGGGGACGCCGACGGGGGCTCAGGCGCTGCGATCGAGCTCACGGGCGCGCCGCCGTCCGCAGGCCCGCTCGCCGTCAGCCGCCACGAAAGGACGAACCCGGCCAGCAGGCACACGCCCGCGGCGCCGGCGAGCAGCGCCATGCGGCTCCGCGGCGTGCGGGTCCGCGTGGTGTTGCCCCACGACGCGTGGGGCAGCGTCGCGTGCGCCGCCCCCATCGCCTCGCTGCCGGGCGACGACGGCGTGCCCGGCGGAGGCGCCGGCATGGGGGCCGTCGTCGCGGCCTCGGGCGCCCCGACCCACGAGGGCGACGACGTGCCGAACGCGCCGGGCACCGCGGTCGGCGCGGCCTCGGCCGGCGAGGAGCCGGCGCGGGGCGCGGGCTCCGGCAGCAGCCGGTCGATGCTCTCGAACGCGAGCCTCGCGCGATGCGTCCCGAAAGGCGCGAGCACGCGGGCGATCGCGGTCACGCTCTGGACGCGGGCGTTCGGGTCCTTCACGAGGCACCGGCTCACGAGCGTCGCGACGGCCTGGGGCACGTCCGGCCGCAGCGCCGCGACGGAGGTTGGCGTGTCCATCATGATGGCCGCCGTGACCGCGGTGACGCTGTCGCCCTCGAACGGGTGCCGCCCCGTGAGCATGCGATACAGGATCACGCCGAGGGCCCAGATGTCCGTGCGCACATCCGCGAACTTCAAGCTGCGGATCTGCTCGGGCGACATGTAATGGATGGAGCCCATGATGAGGCCGGTCGCGGTCAGGCTCGCCTCCTTGACGGAATCGCCGGTGGCGATGAACTTCGAGAGGCCGAAGTCGAGCACCTTGAGGAGGGGAGTCCCGTCGGGGCGGCGGGTGAGAAAGAGGTTCTTCGGCTTGAGGTCGCGGTGGATGATGCCGCGCGCGTGGGCCTCGGCGATCGCCTCGCAGGCCTGGAGGAGGTAGTCGGCCGCCTCGGCGAGCGGGAGGGGGCCGCGGGTCTGGAGCACGTGGCCGAGATCGTCGCCGGTCAGGTACTCCAGCACCATGTAGGCCGCGCCCGAGTCCAGCGTGCCGACGTCGAGGACGCGCGCGATGTGCTGTCCGTCGAGGGCGGCGGCGGCGCGGGCCTCGCGGAGGAAGCGGGCGCCGGAGTCGGGGAGCGCGGCGGCCTCGGGGAGGAGGAACTTGACGGCGACGCGGCGCTCCAGGACGAGGTGCCACGCCGCGAGGACCACGCCCATGCCGCCGGCGCCGAGGACGCGCTCGATGCGGTACTTGCCCGCGAGGACGTCGCCGGGCACGGGGACGCCGGAAGGAACCGCCGGCTGCTGCTGCATGGTGGGTGGAGAGCGTAGCGGGGAGGTGGCGCGGAGTACAAGGGGCGGGCGGGCCCACCGGAGCACACGAGGCGGACGGCCCTCGGCGAGAGGGCCGGACCGGCGGCACCGCATGGCAGGCAGGGACGGACGGCAGCGCTGGAGGCGCTTCGCGGCGAGGGTGGCGTCGGCGGCGGGAGGGGCCGTGACGTCGGCAGGGCGAGCGCTGCGGAGGAGCGACCAGCAAGGGAAGGGCGGCTCCCGCAGGCGAGCCGCGCCAGTGCTCTGCTTCAGAGATCCCGCGCGCAGCGGACGCCGTGATAGGCGTCCGCGAGGGACGCGGAGGCATGGTTGCGCCTGACCGACTGTGCGCTGGCGGCGGATGCCCTGTAGCTCCCGCCGCGGTTGACCCGGTGGTCGGCATCGGCCAGCTGGGCGCAATCGGTGCACGGGTTGATATAGTCAGAGCGCTCCGGAATATCAGGGTCGTACGAGTCCAGCACCCATTCCCTCAAGCTGCCCGCCAGATCCGATTGACCCCATCGCCCATCACCATCCGTGGATTTCGACCCGACATCCAGCAGATCGCCTCTCGTGCACGCGGCGCCGAGGTCCCCGTCTCCGCGGCAGCCGTACAGCGCGCGATCATCGCCGATCCCCGGGCCCCACGGGTACAGCCGCTGCTCGTCCCCGCCGGCCGCTGCATAGGCCCACTCCGCCTCCGTCGGCAGGCGCCCGCCATCCCAGATGCAGAACGCGAACGCTTCGTACCATGTAAGGCAGCTGATCGGCCGCTTCTCGTTCGTGCCAGGGGCGTCTGTCCATGTCCACCAGCCGGCATCCGGGACGTTGCATTTGAGCTCTGTTCTCAACGCTTCGGTGCTCTCCGGGAGAAACACGTTCCATGCTGCGCGCCACCCGCTCCCCGTGATGCGTGGATGTGCTCCTGTGCCTTCCGATGGTGCGGTCGCCTGTGTTCCTCGCCCGGCGTTCACGAACGCCCGAAACCGCTCCACGGTGACCTCGAATCTATCCAGGTAAAAGTCGCTGACGGTCGCGTTGTCGGGTTCGCGGCCGTCTTCAACAGGATCATAGCTGCGAGCGAACGTGCCGCCGTCCACCCTCCGGCTATCGCAGCAGCTCGCAGGATCTTCCAGTCCGCACAGCGGCCCCGCCCCTGACCCGCTTGTGCCGCCGCAACTCGGCGGCGACGATACCGGGCCCGAACCTCCTCCGCCGGCCGTCCCGGAGTTCGTGGTGGCGGAGCTCGTTGCGCCGCTGCCCGGCCCCGGGCCGCTGCCGCCGTCCGCTCCGCCGCTGCCCGGCCCCGGGCCGCTGCCGCCGTCCGCTCCGCCGCTGCCCGGCCCCCCTCCGCTCGTCAGCCCAATGCTCGGCCCATCCCCGCCTGCGCCGCCCCGAGAATACTCGTCCCAGTCCACCCCGAGGAGCTGCGCGCAACCTCCGCTCAAGCCAATCGCTGCGAGCACTCCGGTCCACCCAGCGCTCGTCCGGACCCTGCTCATCATTGCCGGAGCGTCCCGCCGCGCACATCGGCTGTCAAGCCGATCGCCGGCGCCGATCCGGCGCCCGCGCGGGCTCCCACGGGCCGACCTCGTCGTCGAGCCCGTCGTGACGTGTCGTGGAGCAGCGCTGCGTGAAGATGGTTCTTCAGGGCGGGGCGCACGGCAGCCGCGCTCCCCGCCTCGCCGGGAGGCGCAGGCTACGGCTCGGTCCCGAGCCGCTCGGCGGCCTTCTTCTGCTGGAGCCGGTGCTTGACGGCCCCGAAGATGACCGGCGCCACCGAGACGAAGATGATCAGATAGACGACCCGCTCGATCTGCTTCGCGTCGAAGACCTTGCCAAGGAAGTACCCGAGGAAGGTCATCGAGAAGACCCAGAGCACGCCGCCCACCACATTGAACATCACGAAGCGCCGGTACGCCATCTGCCCCACGCCCGCCACCACCGGGGCGAACGTCCGGGCGAACGGCATGAAGCGCGCGAGGATGATCGTCTTGCCCCCGTGCTTCTCGTAGAACTTCTGCGTCGCGATCAGGTGATCCTTGCGGAACAGGAGCGACTGCTCCCGCGTGAAGATCTTCGGCCCGGCGCGCCGCCCGATCGAGAAGCCCACCGCGTCGCCGATGATCGCCATCGCCATCAGCGTGACGTTCATCAGGAGCAGGTTCTGGAAGTTCGTCAGGTTGAGCGGGTTGATGAGCCCCGCGTTGACGAGCACCCCGGCCGTGACGAGCAGCGAGTCCCCCGGGAGGAAGAACCCGATGAGCAGCCCCGTCTCGGCAAAGATGATGATCATCAGGACGGGGTAGCCGCCCCACTCGAGGAGCGACTCGAGCTCCCTCAGCCTGCTGAAAAATTCACGGAGGAGTTCCACGCCCGCTCGATACCTCACCCCGGCGGCCGCGTCGAACCCCGCGTGCACCCCCGCCCGCGCCCCCGCCGCCGGGCTTCCGCCGGCGTCCAGCGCGGCCGTCCCCACAGGCGCCGCCGGCCGCGATGCGCGCCCGCGCGCGCAGCCTCGCCCGGCCTCCCCCCGCGCCCCGGAGGCGCCCAGCGCCCCGCGGGCGAGCTCCCCGGCCGCGCCGCGCGGCCGCCCGGACGGCCACGGTCGGCGCGCCCGGCCGCGCCGGCCGGCGGTGGCCGCGCGCGCTATCGCGCATAGCGCGCCAGGTACTCCTTGAGGTGCAGCTTCCGGGCGGTGTTCTCGGACGACATGTAACGGACCGTGCCGAAGATCTCCCGCTCCGGACCCCAGGCCCGATCGTAGCGGCCGAGCACCCAGAAGATGCCCGAGGTGGAGTTCGGGTCGCGGCCGTCGAGCGCGTACCGATCGTTGAGCGCGATCATGACCTCGAGCGCCTCGCGCGGCGTCCGCGACCATTCCAGGATCTTCTTGCCCCAGAGCATGCGGAGGTAGTTGTGGATTCGCCCTTCGCGGAGGAGCTCGACCTGCGACGCGTTCCAGATGCGATCGTAGGTCGCGCCGGCCGCGAGCGCATCGATCGGGTAGACGCGCGGGCGCCTGTCGCGCTCGTGCTTCGCGAGCGTCGCGAGCGCCCAGTCCGGGAGAGCCTCGTAATCGGTCGGCTCGCGCTTCCACGAGACGCGCGGCCCGTCTCCCTCGCTCGCCCCGAGCGCGAAGGCGTTGAACCCGAGCTCCCGCCACGTGACGAGCTGCTCGAGGAACGCCTCGGCCGAGGCGCTCATCCCCCAGAACCCCTCGCGGCTGCCGCTCGGCCGCCGGACGCCGCCTTCGGGGCGGCCGAGCCGCTCGGCGCGGAAGCCCTCGCGCCGGGCGACGGCGGCGAAGACCTCGTGCGCCGCGAGGTGGCCGAAGTGCAGGTACGGCGACAGGCCGCTCGCCGCGCCGGCGTCGGGGTGATCGCGCCCCTCCAGGTAGCGCGGGAGCCGCTCCGCGACGAAGCGCGCGAGCTCCCGGCCGGCCGCCTCCGGGCCGCCCCGGCGCGGCACTGGCGGGACGGTGTGATCGATGGGGAGCGCCGAGAGCGCGGCGGGATCGCCCGCGAGCAGCGCCGGCGAGGCCGCGGGCCACCGCCGCGCGATCGCGCGGGGGAGGGGAGCCGCCGGCCGGAGCTTCGCCTTCCTCAGCGGATCGGCCGCCGGCTGCGCGCCGAGGTGATCGCCGATCACCCGCTGCCAGAAGATGCGGAACGAGCGCGCGGTCGTGAACACCCGATCGGCCGCGCGGATCGGCAAGAGGCCGTTCGAGTCGACCTGCTCCAGGCGGACCGGCACCTGCCGCGCCGCCGCGGCGACCATCCGGGGGAGAAAGAAGCACGGGTAGTCGTCCGTCACGACCACGCACGCCCGCGCCGCGAGCGCGCCGAGCAGGCCCTTGCCTGCCCCCGCGGCGGGCTCGACGTACGGGTGCGCCAGGGCGCCCGCCGCCGCGAGGCGGCGCGCGTTGTCGGCCATGCCGTCGATCACGAAGCGATGGTGCCTGTCGCTCGCCCAGCGGTAGCCGCACCGGAGCGCCTCCAGCACGACGAGCGGCCGATCGAGCGCCGCCGACCAGGCGACCGCGCGCTCCAGACCGAAATTGTACCGTGTCCGGCGACTCGCGATCATCCAGTAAAGGACGTAATCGCCGTCCTCGCGGACGGGCATCGCGTTGCGGGTGCGGAGCCGGAGCTCGGGGACGCTGCTCGAGATCACCCGGCCTCCTAGCACGGCGCGACAGGGCGCGCAGATCCGCCGGGCAAAGGAGCGATCGCGGAGGCCCGGCCCCTCGGGATCGCCCCGTCTTGCGCGGCGGTGAGGGCGGCCTCAGGTACCGCCGCAGCGGTCGTCCATCGGCGCACGAGGGCGACGCGAGGAGGGGCAACATGGCTCTTGATATCCTGAAAGAGCGGGGGACACCGCTCGACCGCCAGTGCTTCAACTGGCGCGATCTCGTCCAGGTGCCGTACAGCAAGCTCGACGACGACGCCTTCACCCGGGTGCGCGTCATCCTGATGAACGGCATCGAGCTCGAGAGCGTGCGGTTCCTGCACAGCTTCGCGCGCATGAACCGGGATCTCCGCCGCGTGCTCGCGGAGGTGCGGCGCGTCGACCACCACCAGGTCACGCTGGTGAACTGGCTCAACCCGCCGGACCAGTCGCCGCTCGAGACCACCATCGGCTACGAGCAGGTCGCCATCGAGATCACCGCGCACGCCGCCCTGTCCGAGCCCGACCCGTACCTCGCGCAGGTCTACCGCTTCGGCATGCTCGAGGACTACGACCACCTCTACCGCTACTCGGCGCTCCTCGACCGCCTGGAAGGCAAGGACGCGAACAACATCCTGCAATCGTACACCGATGTGACCGTGGGGCGCCCGACCTCGGTCGAGCACCGCGCCCCCGAGGACGACGTGCGCGCGCCGTACGACCGCAAGACCGCGAGCCCGATCACGAAGCTCAACGCGCTCACGATCATGGCCGCCGAGCAGCAGACGCACAACTACTACGTCAACGTCGGGCCGTTCTTCGCCGACCCGGTGGCGCGGCTGCTCTACGCCGAGATCGCCTCGATCGAAGAGCAGCACGTCACCCAGTACGAGGCGATGATCAACCCCGAGGAGACCTGGCTCGAGAAGTGGGTGCTGCACGAGGCCAACGAGGTCTACAACTACTGGAGCTGCCTCCAGCAGGAGCAGAACGCGCACGTCAAGCGGATCTGGGAGCGGTTCCTCGATTACGAGCTCGGGCAGCTCCACGTCGCCATCGACCATTTCAACCGCTTCGAGCGGCGCGACGCGGCCGAGATCCTGCCTGCCTCGCTGCCGGACCCGGTCTCCCACAAGAGCCACCGGCAGTTCGTGCGCGACGTGCTCTCCCGGGAGGTGCACCTCCGCGCCGTCGGCGAGCACATCGTCGACCCGAACGTGGTGCCGGAGAGCGCCGCGACGCTCGCCTACCGGCAGCAGATGAACTCCGCCGGCTCGCCCTCCGAGATCGTGGCCGCGGGCTACCGGTTCACGCCGGGCACCGAGCTCTCGCGGCGCGCCGAGAAGATCGACGGACAGAAGGAGGCGACGCCATGAAGCAGATCACCATCGGGACCAACACCACGGGCATCGCGACCTCTCCCATCGACAGCAAGGAGCTCATCGAGTTCGCGCATGCGATCCCGCCGAGCTCCGCCGGGAGCGAGGCCGACGCCGCGGCGGTGAGGAGCGAGTACGCGCGGGAGTCGGGCACGGTCGGCAGCGTGCCGCCGCCCGTGAGCCTCAAGGGGGTGGTCAAGGCGGCCGGGGAGCTCATCCAGGGCAGGCCGCCGGCGCTCCTCATCGACAAGCTCGGCGAGCGCCTCCAGTTCGAGCGCTCGGGCACGCGCCTCTACGAGGCGATGATCGCCAAGCACGACGCCGAGGGGGGCTTCGAGGGGGGCCCGACGCGCGCGGACCTCGAGGCGATCCGCGACGACGAGATCCGGCACTTCGCGCTGCTGAAGCGCGCGATCGAGCGGCTCGGGGCCGATCCGACCGCGATGACGCCCGGGGCCGACGTGATCGGCCTGGCGTCGTCCGGCGTCCTCGCGGTCGCCGTCGAGCCGAGGATCGGCCTCGGCCAGAGCCTGCAGGCGCTGCTCGTCGCCGAGCTCACGGACAACGACAGCTGGCGGATGCTCATCGACCTGGCGGTCGCTTATGGCCAGGACGAGCTGGCCGCCGAGTTCCGCGCGGCCGAGCAGCACGAGGCGGCGCACCTCGCGCTGGTCCGAACGTGGCTCTCCAACAAGCTGGCGCTCGACGCGCGCGGCGCGCCCACCACCACGACGCCGCAGCAGGCCGCCTGACGCGCCGCCCGGCGCGCCCCGCCAGGCCGCCCGGCGCGCCCGCGGGCCGGGCGATCGGGAAGCGGGCGGGCGGCTCGGGCCCGGCGCGCCGGCC
Organism: Sorangium sp. So ce134; assembly: GCA_051525975.1. GTDB lineage: Bacteria > Myxococcota_A > Polyangia > Polyangiales > Polyangiaceae > Sorangium. The sequence goes on along the minus strand of CP150314.1, from coordinate 11,446,993 downwards.
GTAGACCGCCGGCGCGCCGGCCGTAGACCGGCCTCAGCGATCTCGGTATGACCCTCGGGGCGCGGGCGCGGCGCATGCGGAGTGCCGCCGCTGGCTCCGCGTCCCGGGTGAACCCATGGACTTGCCCCAGAAGCTCCGATCGCTGTTCCTGCTGCCCCTCCTCGCGCCGCTGGCCTGCGGCGGCGCTCCCGCGCCCGCGCCGGCGCCCGCGCCGCCCGAGCAGGCCGCCGCGCCGGCCCCGGCAGCCCCGGCCGCCGCAGGCCCGGCCGCGCCGGCGAAGGCCGCGCCGCGCGCCGACGCGTCGCTCCTGCCGCGGCGCATGCTCTTCGGCAACCCCGATCGCGCGTCTCCCACGATCAGCCCGGATGGCCAGCGGCTCGGGTTCCTCGCCCCCGCCGAGGGCGTGCTCAACGTGTGGGTCGGCCCGGCCTCCGACCCGTCGGCGGCCAAGCCGGTCACGAAGGAAAAGAGCCGCGGCGTGCGCACCTTCCACTTCCCGTACGCGAGCGACTACGTCCTCTACCGCCAGGACAAGGGCGGCGACGAGAACTGGCATATCTACGCCGTCGAGCTCAAGACCGGACAGATCAAGGATCTCACGCCCTTCGAGGGCATCTCCGCGACGTTCGAGGGGCTCAGCCGGAAGATCCCGGACGAGATCCTGATCGGCATGAACGATCGGGACAAGAAGCACCACGACCTCTACCGCGTCTCCGTCCGCACCGGCGAGCGCAAGCTCGTGCGGCAGAACGACGGGTTCGCGGGGTTCGTCGCCGACGACGACTTCAAGGCGCGGCTCGCGGTGCGGATGAGGGCCGACGGAGGGCAGGAGATCCTCGATATCACCGGCAAGGAGCCGAAGCCCTTCGTCGCGTTCGGGCACGAGGACGCGGCGACGAGCCAGGCGCTCGGCTTCGACGCGACCGGCAAGACGCTCTATTTCCTGGACAGCCGCGGCCGCGACACCGCCGCGCTCGTCACGCTCGACCCGACGACCGCGAAGCCGGCGGTGCTCGCCGAGGACGCGAAGGCCGACGTCAGCGCGGTGATCGTCCACCCGAAGACGGGCAAGGTGCAGGCGGCGGCCTCCGAGCACGAGCGCAAGCGCTGGCACGTGGTCGACAAGAGCATCCAGCCGCACCTCGACGCCCTCCGCGCGGCCTCGGACGGCGACCTCGAGGTGCTGAGCCGCTCGCTCGACGACAAGCGCTGGACCGTGGGGTACACCGCCTCCGACGGCCCGGTCCGGTATTATCTCTACGACCAGGCCGCGAAGAAGGCGACGTTCCTCTTCACGAACCGGACGGCGCTCGAGTCGCAGCCGCTCGTGAAGATGCGGCCCGTCGTCATCAAGGCGCGCGACGGCCTCGAGCTCGTGAGCTACCTGTCGCTCCCGCGCGCCGCCGACCCCGACGGGGACGGCAAGCCGGACAAGCCGCTCTCGACGGTGCTCCTCGTCCACGGCGGCCCCTGGGCGCGCAGCTCGTTCCGCCTCGATCCGGCGCACCAGTGGCTCGCGAACCGCGGCTACGCCGTGCTGAGCCCGAACTTCCGGGGCTCGACGGGCTTCGGGAAGAAGTTCATCAACGCGGGCGACCTCGAGTGGGCGAGCAAGATGCATGACGACCTGCTCGACACGGTGGCCTGGCTGGTCGCGCAGGGCATCGCCGACAAGGACCGCGTGGCGATCATGGGCGGCAGCTACGGCGGCTACGCGACGCTCGTCGGCCTGACCTTCACGCCCGAGACCTTCGCCTGCGGCGTCGACATCGTCGGCCCGTCGAACCTCGTGACCCTGCTCGAGTCGATCCCGCCCTACTGGACGCCGATGCTCGAGCTCTTCGCCAAGCGGGTCGGCGACCCCCGCACCGAGGCGGGCCGCGAGCTCCTGCGCCTGCGCTCGCCGCTCTACCGCGCCGATCAGATCAAGCGGCCGCTCCTCATCGGCCAGGGCGCCAACGACCCGCGCGTGAAGCAGGCCGAGAGCGATCAGATCGTCAAGGCGATGACCAGCAAGGGGATCCCGGTGACGTACGTGCTCTACCCCGACGAGGGCCACGGCTTCGCCCGCCCGGAGAACTCCCTGTCGTTCAACGCGGTCGCCGAGACCTTCCTCGCCCAGTGCCTCGGCGGCTCCTACGAGCCGATCGGCGGCGACTTCCAGGGGGCGAGCCTCACCGTCCCCGTCGGCGCCGAGGTCGTCCACGGCCTCGCCGCGGCGCTCCCCCGGCCCTGAACCCCCGCCCCCCCTTGCGAGCGCCGCCGGCGCAGCGCGCGCGGGCCGCGGCGCGCCCGGCCGCCCCCTCGAGAGCGCCGGCCCCCTCGAGAGCGCCGCCCGGCGCCGCTGCCGCCTCGCGCCCCTTACGTCTGCTGCGTCGACGGGGCCCGCGCGCGCCGCCGCGACCCGGGCTCGCTCACCGGCGGGGCGCTCGACAGGTCGTCGAGCGTCTCCAGCAGCTGCTCCAGGTCGAACGGCTTGTTGATGATCCTCGTCGCGTCCGGGTGGTTCGGGTCGATGCAGAAGCCGGGATCGCTGAGCGCGGTCACGAGCACGACCGGCACCATTCTCCCCTCGGCCGCGAGCGTCTCCATGAGGCGCGGCCCGTCCAGGAACGGCATCACGCAGTCGAGGACGATGACGTCCGGGGGCGCCTGGGAGCGCAGCCGCTCCAGGGCCTCGAGGGGATCGGTGTACCCCTCGACGTCATATCCTTCCGCCACCAGCACCTCTTCCAGCGTCTCGACGATCGCGTCGTCGTCGTCGACGATGACGATGCGCCGCCGCCTTCCCCGTCCTGCGTCTCCCTGCTCGTCGCTCACGCTCACCTCGGTGGAGAACCCCGGTGTCACTTCTGGGACCGGCCGCTCTCGCCGTCTACCCTCGGCCACCGCGTCTGTGCGAATTGTTTACAGGCTCTCCCGGAGCTCGCTCCGGCGGCCCCGGTCGTCGCCCTCCCTCCAGCGCTCCCACGGGCGACCCTGCGCGGCCTCAGCCCCCCGGCGGAGCCTGCCCGGACGCCTGCGCGAGGTCCGGGGAGCTCCCCATCTTCGTGTGCAGCTGGACGGGATTCTGGCGCAGCCGGAGGCGCATGTTGATGAGCTCGACGCCGAGCGAGAACGCCATGGCGAAGTAGATGTAGCCCTTGCTGATGTGCTGACCCATGCCGTCGGCCATCAGCACGACGCCGATGAGGAGCAGGAAGCTCAGCGCGAGGATCTTCATGCTCGGGTGACGGTGGATGAACGCGCCGATCTTGCCGGCGAAGACGAGCATCACGCCCACCGCGATGAACATGGCGACCATCATGATCGAGATGTGCTGCGCCATGCCGACCGCGGTGATGACCGAGTCGAGCGAAAAGACGATGTCGAGCAGCACGATCTGCGCGATGACGGAGGGGAACGACGCCCCGCCCTTCGGCTGCGCTCCCTTGGGATCTTCGACCTCGAGCTTGTCGAACATCTCGTGGGTCGCCTTGCCAATCAGGAACACGCCGCCGCCGAGCAGGATCAGGTCACGCCCGCTGAAGCCGTGTCCGAGCAGGGTGAACAGCGTCGCCTTGAGCCCCATCACCCACGAGATCGCGAGCAGGAGGAGCAGCCGCATCCCGAGGGCGAGCAAGAGCCCGATGCGGCGGGCGATCGGCTGCTGCTCCGGCGGCAGCTTCGCCGTCATGATGGAGAGGAAGACGATGTTGTCGATTCCAAGAACGATTTCCAGCGCGCTGAGCGTCGCGAGCGTAATCCACCCATCGGCGTGCAGAAAGGCGCTCATGTCGGGCATCGGGGTGGCCCTTTGTAGCATGACGCGGCGCGAACGCCCGCGACGTCGTCTCTCGATCGCCCAGCTCCTCGGCTGGCACCAGGGCGTTCTTGCTCCCGCGTTCAGGGCTCGGGGCAGGCTCGGGGCGGGCTCAGGGCGGGCTCAGGGCAGGGGAGAGCGGGGGAGAGCGGCGATGTGGGCGCTCGCGTCATCGCGGCGGTCGTGGAGGCCGTGCAGGGGGCGGCGCTTGACGCAGGAGTTTGAGATCCGGTACAGATGATATGGAAGTACGATCAAGTGGATCTGCCTCCTTCCTGGCTTCCAGGTGAGCTCCTGAGGGGTGTTGGCGAGCTCGCCGCAGGGTGCTGTGCCTTTTCGCCACACCGGCGAAGCGGCGTGGTCGCCTGTTCTCCACCTGGAACAGGTAGTCTCATGGAGGGGGGGAAGACCTCGTGACGCTGGTTCCGAAGGTCGGATTCGGGCAGGAGGGGAGCTGGGCTGCCCGCGCCGGCGCTGACGCGCTATCGCTCGGTCGAGCGCTCTTCCGGGACGATCTGCCGGCCGAGGAGCCGGAGGCGTGCTGGCTGGACGGAGACCAGGTCTGGCTGCGCATCGAGGGGCTCGATCCCGGCTACCCGGTCGTCCTGCTCGGCGCGATGGGCGCCTGGATCGAGCCCGATTATCAGACGTCGTTCCCCTTCGGCAGCGTGGTGGGCGTGCGCCTGTACTTCCGCGGCGCGGAGATCGGCCCGATCCCCGCCCTCCTGGTGCTGCAATCGATGGGCCTCCGGGGTCCGCTCATCGGGCTGTCGTTCCAGGAGGTCTCCGCGCGCGCGAGCGACCAGATCCGCGAGGCGCTGCGCGCCCTCGTCGACGTCGGCGCGGCGAAGGCCGCGGCCTCGAGCCTGTTCAGGTCCTCGGCCGCGGAGGCGGGGCAGGTGCGCGAGGTCATCGACGACCCGCGGCGGGTGCGCGACATCCTGAGCGTCCTCCTGCGCAAGAAGGGCATCGTCCGCCGCGCCGCCGAGAGCGCGCCGTCCCTGTGCGTGATGCTCAGCGAGGTGGGGGTCGGGACGGTCCGCTGGTTCGGCATCGAGGGCTGGAGCGAGGCCTCCGCGGTCGAGATCGCCGGGCACAGCTCCGTCTTCCGGTTCAACATCCGCGCGGAGCAGGTGCGCCCGGGCGAGATCGTGTCCGCGCTGCCGGCGCGGGTGGAGCGCCTCCGCCGGAGCCTCCACGAGCGGGGCGTCGACGTCGAGCTCGCCGCGCGCTTCCTGCACCCCGACTGGCTCCACCTGCCGCCGGTCGAGGCCGAGGTGGTCGACGTGTCCTTCTCGAGCCTGCGGCTCGCGCTCGGGGAAGGGCAGCCGCCGCTGACCCCGAGGCTCAAGCTCGCGCTGGAGCTCCCGGACGGCGACGACGGGGTGGTCCACCTGAAGGGCGAGGTGCGGTCGGTGTCCGCGGCCGAGGGCGCCGCCGGGCAGCTCTGCGTCGTGCAGGTCGTCGCCGCGAAGCGCGAGGACGAGCGGCGCTGGCTGCGCCTCGTGTCGCGCATCCTGCACGCGACCACCTACGGCGGGACGGCCTGGCAGGCGGAGTTCTGGGACCTCTTCGCCTCGTCGGGCTACTTCAACCTCTCCGGGCGGCGGCCGGAGAACTTCGAGGCCATGCGGCCGAGCTTCATGCGGATGGCGCAGCGGTCCGCGGCGCTGCCGCACCTCCTGCACAACGTCACCTGCCTCTCCGAGCACGGCATCGAGGGCAATTTCTCGGTGATGAAGCCTTACCACAGCACGTGGATGTTTCATCAGCTCGCGAAGCGGCCCAAGAGCGCTTCCAACCTGAGCTCCCGGCAGGTGCTCCGCGACATCTTCACGCGCTGCTGCGAGTACGCGCTGGCCGACCCGGAGTGCCGGTGGGTCATCGTCTACGCCGAGGCGCACGTCGCGTGGAACGAGCGGTCGTTCTTCGAATTCGCCCGCAGGCACGAGGCGACGGGCCTCGCGCTCTCGCTGCCGTTCCGCCTGATGGGCGTCGACGTCCCGGCGCCGCCCCGGGGGCCTCCCCTGGCGGACGGCGCGCCGCTCGAGATCGGCGAGGCGACCCCGCCGGAGCAGGCGGCGCTGCTCGGCCAGCTGTGCGCGACGTCGCCGCGCATCTACGCGGAGGCGCTCGATCTCGTGCCGGGCCGGCTCGCGATGGGCCCCTGCATCGAGCGGTGGCGCAGCGCCGGCCTCGAGCGGGACCGCGCGATCCTCGTCGCGCGCCAGCGCGGCGAGGCCGCGGCGGCCGCCGTGCTCGAGCTCGGCGAGCTCGGCACGAACCTCTTCCGGCTGCTCGACTCGGTCCGCCTCATCCCCATGCGCCCCGGCGGGGACGCCGCCTTCGGCCCGCTGCTCGACGCCGCGTGCGGCTGGTTCCGGAGCCACGACCGGCCGTCGTTCATCCATTTCGGCGAGCGCGGCAAGCTCAGCTACGAGGGCCCCGCCAGCCTGAACGACCTCGGCGAAGGGCGGCTGTGGATCGTCGCCCGGGAGCTCGTCCCCGCGTTCGTGGAGCATGTCTACCAGCTCACCGAACCCAAGCAGCCGCAACGCTAGCGCCGCGCGGCGAGCTGGCTCCGCCGCGAGGGCGCGCTACGGTCTTAGCTCCCCCAGCGAGGCGGCATGTACCGTATCAAGATCGACAGGATCAACGCCCTCATCGAGGTCACGTTGCAGGGCGTCGTGCGCGCGGAGGAGGCGCACGCGTACGCCGCCGAGTACCGGAAGGCGCTCGGCTCGCTCTGCGGCCGGAAGATCCGCGTCCTCGTCGATTTCCGGGGGTTCTCCATCGCGTCCGAGGAGGCCACGGAGCTCCTCCGCGACATCGGGGCGACCTCGGCCGCCCTCGGGGTCGTGCGGACCGCCGAGCTCGTCCAGAGCGACCTCGCGGCGCTGCAGGCGGCCCGCATCGCCCGGGAGGCGGGCACCGCGGACCTCGTGCGGGTCTTCAAGGACGAGGGCGCCGCGCGCACCTGGCTCCTCGGCGACCGCGCGGCGCCGTGAGGCGGGCGGCCGCGGGGGCGGACCGGGTCAGCGCACGACGAGCACGTCCTCGAGGGGGCGGCGGAGCGCGCGCGTCGACGGCGGGCCCGCGAGCGAGAGGCGGAAGAGCAGGATCTCCGCCGTCGCGTCGGTGACGTCGAACAGCCGGACGTACCGCTCCCGCAGCTCCCTCGCGGCCGCCGCGGTCTCCGGATCCAGCCCCTCGCCGCCGCCGCGGATCAGCCGCGCGAACAGGTACGGCAGCGTCGCCATCGGGTAGACGGCGATCCCCCGCTGCGTCGCCGTGAGCCACGCCCGCTCGACCGCCCGGCCGCCCTGGAAGTAGTCCGCGAGCCCGGCGCGCGGCATCGTGATCAGCGCGACCGCCATCGCGCCGGAGATCGCCTTGCGGGCCGTCTTCTCCAGCGCCCGACCGCCGCCCCAGCGCCGCACGAGCTCCATCTTGCGAAAGTCCCGGCACATCGTGAACCCCGCGAGATCGGCCGGCGAGAGCTCGAGCGAGCCGACGAAGAGGCCGTCCCGGCGCGCCTCCGCCTCCGCCTCGGTCCAGCGGATCTCCTTCATCAGGTCGGCGTGCGTGGCCCGCGCGAGCAGCCGGAGGCGATCGCCCGCGCCGACGAGCGCGGCGATCTCCTCGAGCGCCGCCGGCGACTCGAGCAGCTGGAGGTCCGCCCCCGGGACGGACCGGACGGCCGCGGCGAGGGCGGCCCGGTGCTCGTCGGCGAGCGCGGCCCGCTGGCTCGGGCGCCGGTTCGTGTGCCGGAGCCCGATGGCGTCCGCGAGGGCGTCCATGGCGTGGCCCTCCGCGCCGCTCACCGGCGCGCCGAAGAAGTCGAACGTCGCCGCGAGGTCCTCGCCGCCCTGCGGGAAGGGCGAGAGGCGCACCGAGAGCCCCTCGCGGTGCGCGGCGAGGACGACGTTCTCGGCGGCCGCGCCGAGCGCGACGACGCCGCCCGCCCCCTGGAAGTCGGCCAGCGACTCGGAGCGCGCCCGGTCGTGGAACAGCCCGAGGCGGCGCGCCTCGTAGACCCAGAGCCAGGGCTGGCAGTTGCCGCCCGAGGGCGCCGCGATCCCCGCCCCGACGAGCCGCCGGAGCTGCTCCGGATCGAGCGGGGCGGCGCCGGCCTCCCCGCCGGGCGGGACCGCGAGCGCCGCGGGGTCGAGCGCCGGGCCGCGCGGCGCGGACGCGGGCGCGGGCGGCGCGGCCGGATCGCCCTCCGGGCCGCCGATGATCTGCTCCAGGTCGACGTAGTACCGGCCCGAGCGCACCGGCTCTCCCAGGGCGATCCGGCGCGCCGTGTCCGCGGCCGCGGCCCCGCCGTGGACGACCGCCGAGCCGAGCTGCGGCCACGTGCTCACCGTCTGCTGCACCTCGACGAGCGTGGCGCCGAACCGCGTGGAGAGCGTGTCCTGCCCGATGATCTGCATCACATAAGGCACCTTGTCCTCGGTCGACAGGCCGCGGATGCGCTCGGGCCTGAGGTCGCCGACGAGCCCGTGGAGGATCGGCCGTTCCGGCTCCAGGTCGAAGCGCTCGACGTCGATGAGCCCCCGGTCGCTCGTGTCCATCACGACCGGTATGCGGTGGGCGCGCGCCCGGTAGCGGATCTCCAGCTTGATATCGAGGCTGTCGCACTCCTCCACGACGATATCGAGCTTGCCCTCGCCCTCGTCCCCTCCCGAGAGGAAGCGATCGATGTTGTCCGGAGTGACCCCTTCGGAAAAGCAGTTTACTTTGAAGAACGGGTCGAGCTCGGCGATGTCGCGCGCGGTGGCGACCGCCTTGGGCAGGTCGAGGTTGTGCACGCCGGTCCGGATCCGGTTCATGTTCGAGAGCTCGAGGTGGTCGAAGTCGGCGATGCGCAGCTCGCCGGCGCTCCGCTCGAGCGCGATGGTCAGCGCCACGGACTGGCCGACGGAGAGCCCGACGACGCCGATCCGCCGGCGCGCGAGCGTCTCCTGCTCTTCGGCGCTGATCTTGTACTTGTTGCGGTTGGTCCGGAGCTCGACGAACTCGGCCTCATCGAGCAGGTGCACGAGGCGGTTCGACCACGGGTAGTGGACCCAGACGCCGTACGCCTGCCGCGGGGCGCCGCGGAGGTGCTCCTCGACGAGGCGCGCGATCTCGCGCGCATCGAGGGTGCGGCTCGGGTGCCGCGTCTTGACCAGATCCGCGAGCTGCCGGTCGATCGCGTCGAAGACCTGGACGCGCGCGTCGTCGCGGAGCAGGCGCCCGAGCGCCTCGGCGTCCGCCTCGCGCGCCGGCCGGAAGAAGCGCGGCCGCCACGCGATCGACCCGGTCGATTCTGCGTCTCGTCGCTGAGGAGAGGAGAGGAGCTCTTGCCAGCTGGTCATGGCACCGTGGTACCAGGTCTCCCCCGGCGCGTCGCGGCGCGGCGAGGCCCACGGAGGCCCCCGGATCAGCGCGGCGTGCGGGGCGCCCGGCCCTCGATCTCGAGCCTCATCCTGGCGACCTTGTGGTGCACCATGGCGGCTTCGGGCCCGCCGACCTCGAGGTAGCGCAGGGCGGCCGCGATGTCGTTGCCCCGGAACGACCTCACCCGCGGGTTGAACCAGCTGAGCGCTATCGTGATCTGCCGCACGAGCAACGCATCGGTGCAGATCGCCACAGTCAGCGTGTGGTTGCTTACAAAATCGTTGATGGACGCGCGCTGCTTCGCATTGGGGCCCCCGCCGGCGGTCACCACGAGCGTTTTGGAGCAGGTGGGGGGGAGCGCCAGCACCGTCTGCATGTAGAGCTCCCAGTCCTCGTCGTTCGGCGGCTCCCTGCCATGGACGGCGATGAGCACGTGCTCCGTCGTGTCGAACAGCATGGTGGGTAGGGTCATCGTCTCACCGAGCGCTCGCAGAGCTTACGTCGTCGCGTCGCCGAGCCGCCAGTTCGCGCCGGCGCCGTCCGCGGGGGCCGCCGCGCGGACGCCGATGCGGCAAGGGTTCGCGAGATCCATGGCGTTGCACCTAGGACGGTTCGATCGACGCAGCAACGATCGGGAGCGACTTTCGACGCGGTGCTGGCGCCGTGCGGCGCGCGGCGTCGGCCCGCGCGACGCGCGCTCGCGGCGTCGGGCCGGCCCGGCCTCGGGGCCGCGCCTCGAGGCCGCGATCGATGACGCCGCCCGAGCGGGGCGATCGGCCGCGGTCGCGCGGCGTGGCCAGGACGTACCCGAGTTATTTCCAAAGGATTTCATGACGCGCTGCTGGGCAGTTGCACCGGGGGCCTGTCAGCCACGCTGTGGTCTATACTACGGAATGTGCGTGGACGGTCTTTCTCACAGCGGCTCGGGCGCATGCGGCGCCGCAGCGAGGCTTGACGGATGACCCCCACCGCATGTAGCGCTCGATCGGTGGGTTGTATTGCCCAGCGGACAAGGCCGGCGCCCTGCCTGCCGCAGACGTCAATGTGACCACCTCGCCGGGGGAAAGGTGTTTCGCGATGCGCGTGCTGGAAAACTTCGTGGGCGGCGCATGGTCTCGCTCTTCGGGGACGACGCACCTCGAGGTGAAGAACCCGGCCACCGGGGAATCTCTTGCAAAGGTCCCCCTCGGGGCCGCGGCGGACGTCGACGCGGCCGTGAAGGCCGCGCAGGCGGCGTTCCCCGGCTGGAGCGCGACGCCGCCGGCGCAGCGGGCGCGCTACCTCTTCAAGCTGCGCGAGATCTTCGACGCCCACCGCGACGAGATCGCGGCCATCTGCACCTCCGAGCACGGCAAGACGCTGGCCGAGGCCAGGAACGATTTCGGCCGCGGCATCGAGAACGTCGAGCACGCGGCCGGCATCCCGTCGCTGATGATGGGGCAGGGCCTCGAGGACGTGGCGTCGGGGATCGACTGCCACACGGTCCGCCAGCCGCTCGGCGTGTTCGCGGCGATCACGCCGTTCAACTTCCCTCCGATGGTCCCGCTCTGGTTTCTGCCCTACGCGATCGCCACCGGGAACACCTTCGTCCTCAAGCCGTCGGAGCAGGTCCCGCTCTCGCAGCAGCGCATCTTCGAGCTGATCCAGGAGGCCGGGCTGCCGCCCGGGGTCGTGAACCTGGTCCACGGCGGCCGCGACGTCGTGAACGCCCTCTGCGCGCACAAGGACATCGCGGGCGTGTCGTTCGTCGGCTCGTCGTCGGTCGCGCGCCACGTGTACCGGAGCGCGTCGGAGTCGGGCAAGCGGGTCCAGGCGCTCGGCGGGGCGAAGAACTTCCTCGTGGTGATGCCGGACGCCGATCGGCAGAAGGCGATCGGCAACATGGCCGAGTCGATCTACGGCTGCTCGGGCCAGCGGTGCCTGGCCGGCAGCGTGGTCGTGTGCGTCGGCGACGCGTACGAGGCCGTGCGCGAGGGGCTCGTCCGCCACGCGAAGGCGATCGTGCTCGGCGACGGGTCGAAGCCGGGCGTGACCATGGGCCCGGTGATCTCGGCGGCGCACCGCGACCGGGTGATCTCGTACATCGACAAGGGCGTGTCGGAGGGCGCGAGGCTCCTCCTGGACGGCCGGGACGCGAAGGTCGAGGGGTATCCGAGCGGCAACTGGGTCGGGCCCACGGTCTTCGACGACGTGAAGCCGGGGATGGTGATCGCGACCGAGGAGATCTTCGGGCCGGTCGCCTGCCTGATGCGCGCGGACGACCTCGACGAGGCGATCGCGATCGCGAACCGGAGCGAGTACGGCAACGCGGCGTCGATCTTCACGTCGAGCGGCCGCGCCGCGCGCGAGTTCCAGCACCGCGTCGCCGCCGGGATGGTCGGCGTGAACATCGGCGTCGCGGCGCCGATGGCCTTCTTCCCCTTCGGCGGCCAGAAGGGGAGCTTCTTCGGCGACCTGAAGGCGCACGGCCCGACGGCCATCGACTTCTACACGGAGCGCAAGATCGTCATCACGAGGTGGTTCTGATGGCACGAAACGTACTTGGCGGGCTGATCCAGTGCTCGACCCCGGCCCTCGACGAGGGCGCGTCGGTCCTCGCGATCCGGGACGCGATGTTCGAGAAGCACCTCCCGTTCATCGACGAGGCGGGGAAGAAGGGGGTGCAGATCCTCTGTTTGCAGGAGGTCTTCAACACGCCCTATTTCTGCCCCTCGCAGGACGCGAAATGGTGCGACGTGGCCGAGCCCGTCCCGGGCCCGACGGTCGAGCGGCTCACCGCCTACGCCAAGAAGTACAAGATGGTGATGATCATCCCGATCTACGAGCGGGAGATGGCGGGCGTCTACTACAACACGGCGGCCGTGGTCGACGCCGACGGCACGTACCTCGGCAAGTACCGGAAGACGCATATCCCGCACACGAACGGGTTCTGGGAGAAGTTCTTCTTCAAGCCGGGGAACCTCGGCTATCCCACGTTCCAGACGCGGTACGCGCGGATCGGCGTGTACATCTGCTACGATCGCCACTTCCCGGAGGGGGCGCGGCTGCTCGGCCTGAACGGCGCCGAGATCGTGTGGAACCCGTCGGCGACGGTCGCCGGGCTCTCCCAGTATCTCTGGAAGCTCGAGCAGCCCGCGCACGCCGTGGCCAACGGCTACTTCATCGCCGCCTCGAACCGCGTCGGCACCGAGGCGCCGTGGAACATCGGCAAATTCTACGGCACGAGCTACTTCTGCGACCCGAGGGGCACCTTCCTCGCGACCGGGAGCGAGGACCGGGACGAGCTCGTCGTCGCCGAGATGAACCTCGACATGATCGAGGAGGTCCGGCGGACGTGGCAGTTCTACCGCGATCGCCGGCCCGAGAGCTACGGTGAGCTCACGAAGCAGCTGCCCTGAGGGCCCGCGGCCGCGGGGAAAGGACGGAGATCGCTAGCCGAGCCATGCGAAGTCCACCGCGAAGCCACCAGCAGCGCCGGGGCGCTGGTCGCGGCCGGCACGCCCCCCCGGCGCATCCCTCGCCTCGGCGGCGCCGTCCCCCGGAGGGGACCCGCCGCCCGGCGCGCACCCGCGGAGAAGCAACATGGGCATCCTGATCAAGAACGGCGAGATCATCACAGCGAGCGACCGGTTCGTCGGCGACGTGTACTGCGAGGGCGGGAAGATCGCCGCCGTCGGCGCGGGGCTCGCGAAGGAGCGCGCGGGGGACACGGTGATCGACGCCTCGGGGCAGCTCATCTTCCCGGGCGGGGTCGACGCCCACGTGCACATGGAGCTGCCGTTCATGGGGACGGAGAGCTCGGACGACTTCGAGACGGGCACGGCGGCGGGCGTCGCCGGGGGCACGACGTCGATCATCGATTTCGTGATCCCGAGCCGCGGGCAGCTGCTGCTCGACGGGCTCGCGATGTGGCACGAGAAGGCCAAGAAGGCGGTGTCCGATTACGCCTTTCACATGGCCGTCACCTGGTTCGGCGACGAGACCCTCAAGGAGATGGCCGTCTGCACGCGGGAGCACGGCATCCCGTCGTTCAAGACCTTCATGGCCTACCGCGGGGCCATCGGCGTCGACGACCCGGAGCTCATCCAGGTGATGGAGGCCGCGAAGGGCCTCGGCGCGCTCGTCACCGTCCACGCCGAGCACGGCGACGCGGTCGTCGCGCTCCAGAAGAAGCTGCTGAAGGAGGGCAAGACCCACCCGCGGCACCACGCGGAGAGCCGCCCGTCGCCGATCGAGGGGGAGGCGACGGGGCGCGCGATCATGCTCGCCCGGGTGCTCGGCGAGCCGATCTACATCGTCCACCTCACCTGCAAGGAGGCGCTCGCCGCGGTCGCCGAGGCGCGCGGCCGGGGCCAGGTGGTCATGGCCGAGACGTGCCCGCAATACCTCCTGCTCGACGACTCGGTCTACGACAAACCCAACTTCGAGGGCGCGGCCTACGTGATGAGCCCGCCGATCCGGCCGAAGGGGCACCAGGACGCGCTGTGGGCCGCGCTCTCGACGGGGCTCATCCAGACGGTGGCGACCGACCACTGCCCGTTCAACCAGGTCGGCCAGAAGGACATGGGCAAGGACGATTTCTCGAAGATCCCGAACGGCGCCGCCGGCATCGAGAACCGGCTCGCCCTGCTCTGGACCTACGGGGTGCTCGAGGGGCGGATCGACGTGCACCGCTTCGTCGATCTCTTCTCCACGCAGCCGGCCAAGATCTTCGGGCTGTACCCGCGCAAGGGGTCGATCGTGCCGGGCGGCGACGCGGATCTCGTGGTCTTCGACCCGAAGGGGACGAGCACCATCTCCGCGAAGACCCACCACCACCGGTGCGATCGGAGCATCTTCGAGGGCTTCGAGGTGAAGGGGCGGCCGACGCACGTGGTCGTGAACGGCCGGGTGCAGTATGCGGACGGCAAGCTCGACGTGGAGCGCGGCGCCGGGCGCTACCTGCCGCGCAAGCTCGGCCCGATCCAGGGCTCCAGGGCCGCGTGAGCCGAGGCCACCGGAGCGCGCGAGCACGAGCATGACCCGAGCCCCACACCGCCTCTCAGCCCTCCCGTCCGGCCGGATCGAAGAGCGATTCGAGGACAAGAGCCCGCGCTACACCGAGGCCGAGGCGATCGCCGAGGCGAACCGGTGCCTCTACTGCGTCGACGCGCCCTGCGTAAAGGCGTGCCCGACGTCCATCGACATCCCGAGCTTCATCCGGAAGATCGCGACGGGCCAGGTGAAGGGCGCCGCCCGCACCATCCTCACGGCGAACCTGCTCGGCCAGTCGTGCGGGCAGGCGTGCCCCGTGGAGGTGCTCTGCGCGGGCGACTGCGTCTACAACGCGTGGGGGCGCGAGCCGATCGCGATCGGCCGGCTCCAGCGCTACGCGGTCGAGTCGGCGCTCGCGCGCGATCCGCGGCTCTTCCGGGCGAAGCCGCCGACGGGCAGGAGCGTCGCGCTCGTCGGCGCGGGGCCCGCGTCGATCGCCGCGGCGGGCTACCTCGCCCTCGAGGGGCACCGCGCCGTGATCTTCGAGCAGCGGTCGATCCCCGGCGGCCTGAACACGCTCGGGATCGCGCCCTACAAGATGAAGGGGCACGAGGCGCTCCGCGAGCTCGAGTGGGTGCTGTCGCTCGGGGACGTCGAGCTCCGCACGGGCGTCGCGGTCGTCGAGCGGGCGGCCGCGCCGGGGGAGATCTCGGCGAGCGACCTGCTCGCGGGCCACGACGCGGTCTTCCTGGGGCTCGGCCTCGGCGCCGACGCGCGCCTCGGCGTCCCCGGGGAGGACGGCGAGGGCGTGGTGGGCGCGACCGCGTTCATCGAGCGGCTCAAGGCCGATCCGCGCCTCGATCTCGCGCGCGTGCGGCGCGCGGCCGTCGTCGGCGGCGGCAACACGGCGCTCGACGTCGCGCACGAGCTCGCGCTGCTCGGGGTCGACGTGGCGATCGTGTACCGCCGCTCCGAGGCCGAGATGTCGGGCTACGCGCACGAGCTCGAGGGCGCGCGGGTCGCCGGGGCGCGGCTCATCGAGAACCGGGTGCCGGTCGAGGTGGTGCGCGAGGGCGGGCGGGTCGTCGCGCTGCGGGTCGCGCCCGCGGAGCGGCGGTGGGCGGACGCGGGACGGGAGGCGCAGGGCCCCGCGCCGGCGCCGGTCGAGGAGGAGCTCGTGCCGGCCGACCTCGTCGCGATCGCGATCGGGCAGAGCCGGGCGACGCGGGTGGCGCTCGCGTTCGAGGGCGTCGCGCTCGACGCGCGGGGGCGCGTGGTGGTCGACCCGGCGACGCACCGCACGGGCAACCCGAAGGTCTACAGCGGCGGCGACTGCGTGAACGGCGGCAAGGAGGTCGTCAACGCGGTCGCCGAGGCCAAGATCGCCGCGCGCGCGATGCACGAAGCGTTGATGACGCGGCCGGGCGGCGCGGCGCCCGGGGCCGCACCGCAAGGGAGCTGAGCGATGGCCGACCTCTCTATCGACTTCGCCGGGATCAAGAGCCCGAACCCGTTCTGGCTCGCCTCGGCGCCGCCGACGAACACCGGAGATCAGGTCCGGCGCGCCTTCGACGCCGGCTGGGGCGGCGCCGTCTGGAAAACGCTCGGAAACCCGATCGTCAACGTGTCGAGCCGCTTCGGAGGCATCGATTACGGCACGATGCGGCTCATGGGGCTCAACAACGTCGAGCTCATCACCGACCGACCGCTCGACGTGAACCTCAAGGAGATGCGCGAGGTCAAGCGGCGCTACCCGGGCCACGCGCTCATCGCCTCGCTCATGGTCGAGACGAAGGACGAGTGGCGCGAGATCATCCGCAAGGCCGAGGACACGGGCGCCGACGGGCTCGAGCTCAACTTCGGCTGCCCGCACGGGATGTGCGAGCGCGGCATGGGCTCGGCCGTCGGCAACGAGCCGGCGGTCCTCCAGGAGATCGCGCGGTGGGCCGTCGAGTTCGCGACGACGCCGGTCATCGTGAAGCTCACGCCCAACGTCGGCGACATCCTCGAGCCGGGCGAGGCGGCGCTCCGCTCCGGGGCGCACGGGATCTCGCTGATCAACACGGTCAAGTCGCTGATGGGGGTCGATCTGGAGCGGATGGTCCCGCTCCCGCGGGTCGGCGGCGCGTCGACCAACGGCGGCTACTGCGGGCCCGCGGTCAAGCCGATCGCGCTCCACCTCCTGAGCCAGCTCGCGCGCCACCCCGGGATCGGCCGGCTGCCCATCTCGGGCATCGGCGGCATCTCGAATTCCCGCGACGCCGCGGAGTTCATCGCGCTCGGCGCGACGAGCGTGCAGGTGTGCACCGCGGTGATGCACTACGGCTACCGCATCGTCGAGGAGATGATCGAGGGGCTCAGCGACTGGCTCGACGAGCACGGGATGCGCTCGGTGAGCGAGCTCCGGGGCAGGGCGATCGCGCAGGTGCAGGAGTGGGGCGATCTCGACCTCTCGTACCGCGTGGTCGCGGAGATCAGCGCCGAGAAGTGCATCGGCTGCCAGCTCTGTTACGTCGCCTGCATGGACGGGGCGCACCAGTGCATCCACCTGCCGGGGCGGACGGAGGCGGAGGCGCGCGCGGCGGGCCACACCCACATCCCGAAGGTCATCCCGGATCGCCCCGTGACGGCGAACCCGAGCGGGGTCGCCGCGCCGTCGCGCGTCCCGTTCGTGGACGAGGACGAGTGCATCGGCTGCAACCTGTGCGCGCTGGTGTGCCCGGTATCCGGGTGCATCACGATGAGGGAGGTGCCCTCAGGCAGGCCGCCTGAGACGTGGAACGACCGTGTCCAGAAGGGGACGGACTTCGTGCCTGGCGGGCTGGAAGCGACCGCCCGCGCGCGGAGCTCATGATCCCGGGCTCCTGACCCGCCGGCCTGGAGCCCGCGACGATCGCGGACGCGCGCGCGCCGGCGGAGCTCGCAGGGAGGAGCATCGATGTCGCTGACGAACGAAGATCTCGCGCCCACGCCGGAGGCGGCGCGCACCTGGAAGCTCGGGCATTTCGCGGCGCTGTGGATCGGGATGGCCGTCTGCATCCCGACGTACACGATGGCCTCCGGGCTCATCGATCAGGGCATGAGCTGGCAGCAGGCGCTCGCGTGCGTGGCGCTCGGCAACGTCATCGTGCTCCTGCCGATGATCCTGAACGCCCACGCGGGCACCCGGTACGGCATCCCGTTCCCGGTGTTCGCCCGCGCGTCGTTCGGCGTGACGGGCGCGAACGTGCCCGCGGTGCTGCGCGCGCTGGTCGCCTGCGGGTGGTTCGGCATCCAGACCTGGCTCGGCGGGCAGGCGCTCTGGCAGCTCCTCGTCGCGCTCCTGCCCTCGGCGGAGGCGCCGCTCACCTCGGCGGCGTTCAAGGGGGCGATCGGCATCCACCCGGGCGAGCTCCTCGGGTTCGCGGTCTTCTGGGCGATCAACCTCTATTTCATCCTGAAGGGGACGGAGTCGATCAAGTTCCTCGAGACGTGGGCGGCGCCGTTCCTCATCGTGATGGGCCTCGTGATGCTCGGCTGGGCGTACGTCCGCGCGGGCGGGTTCGGCCCGATGCTGTCGCAGCCGTCGAAGATCCCGGAGGGGCAGTTCCTCAGCGTGTTCGCGCCGAGCCTCACCGCGATGGTCGGGTTCTGGGCCACGCTCTCGCTGAACATCCCGGACTTCACGCGGTACGCGCGCAGCCAGCGCGATCAGGCGATCGGCCAGGCGCTCGGGCTGCCGGCGACGATGGTGCTGTTCTCGTTCATCGGGGTGGCGGTCACCTCGGCGACGCCGGTGATCTTCGGGGAGCTCATCTGGGATCCGGTGAAGCTGCTCGCCCGGGTCGGCGGCGCGTTCATCATGGTCCTCGCGATGGTGGGCCTGTCGGTGGCCACGCTGTCGACGAACCTGGCCGCCAACGTCGTCTCGCCGGCCAACGACTTCTCCAACCTCGCGCCCCACCGCATCTCGGCGCGGGCGGGCGGCGTGATCACGGCCGTCATCGGCGCGGTGATCCTGCCGTGGAAGCTCATCGAGTCGTCGCAGGGGTACATCTTCACGTGGCTCGTCGGCTACTCGGCGCTCCTCGGGCCGATCGGCGGGATCATGATCGCCGATTACTTCCTCCTCCGGAGGACGCAGCTCGAGGTGGACGACCTGTACCGGCGCGGCGGGGCCTACGAGTACCAGGGCGGGGTGAACCGGAGGGCGATGGCGGCGCTCGCGATCGGCGTGCTCATCAACCTGCCCGGCTTCCTGGCCGAGGCGATCCCGTCGATGAAGGACGCCGTCCCGCAGGTGATGCGCTCGATCTACACGTATGCGTGGTTCGTGGGGTTCTTCGTCTCGGGAGGGCTCTACCTGCTGTTCTCGCTGGCCGGCCGCCCAGAGCCCGCGCCGGCGCGCGGGGCGTCGCCGGCGCGCTGACGCGGGCAGGGGCGGGGGTGAGCCGCGCGGCCGCGGGCTACGGGGCGAGCTTCACGACGAACACGTCCCCGCCGTGGTAGGAGCCGAGGCCGATCGCGTGGCCCGCGCTGTCCACGGCCACCTCGGCGACCCCGCTGCGGCGCGTTCCGCCGAGCGGGCCGCTCGTCCACAGCACGTCGCCCGCAGGCGAGAGCTTCGCGACGAAGCCGCCCGGGGTGATGAGCACGTTGCCGGCGCCGTCGATCGCGACGCCCCGCGGGGTCGACACGGGGTCGCTCGGGCCGAGGGCGCTCGTGTTCAGGCTCCACAGGGGCGCGCCGGAAGCGCTGAGCTTGGTCGCGGTCGCGCCGAAGTTGAGCACCAGATCGCCGGAGGGGGCCACGGCGACGCGGGCGGCGGGCGCCGTGTCGCTGACGACCTGGCTGAAGACGTGATTGCCCGCCGCGTCGAGCTTCACCAGGTACAGGCTGCCGTTCGCGGCGCTCGTGAGCGGCCCGCCGCCGAAATCGATGGTGCCGTAGAACCTGCCGAGGACGATGACGTTGCCGGCGGCGTCCGCGGCGACGCTCTGCGGCGCGCTGTCGTACTGGAGGGGGCCCTGCGAGAAGGTCCTGGTCCAGAGGGGCAGGCCCGCCGCGTCGAGCTTCGCGATCAGCACGTCGCCCGGCGCGCCGGCGATGGGCCCCGCGCCGAGGTCGACCGGGCCCACTTCGTAAAATGTCGTGTCGAAGAGGACGCCCGCGAGCGCGGCGCCCGAGCCGGCCCGGGCGATCTCGATCCGGTCGATGCCGATGACGTCGGCGAGGAGCTCGCCCGACGCGGTGAACCGCTGCACCCGGTACCCGGCGCCCGCGAGCACATCGCCGCCCCCCAGCTCGACGGCGCCCGTGTATCGGCCGGCGGACCAGGGCTGCTCGGGGGGCGAGCGGTAGTCCCAGACGTAATTCCCGGCGGCGTCGAGCTTCACGAGGAATCCGGTGTTCGACAGCGTGAAGGGCTTCGGCGCGTCCACCCCGGAGAAGTCGATCGGACCGTAGGCGTAGCCGCCGAAGAGCACGTTGTCCCAGCGGTCGACCGTGAGGGCTCGCCCGTCCGTGCCCTCGTGCCAGGCGTTCACGAAGCGCTTCCTCCAGAGGACGCTGCCGGGACCGCACGGCGCGCAGGCCGGGCCGCCGCAGTCCACGCCGACCTCGGCGCCGTTGAGGAGCCCGTCCTCGCAGGTGTCGTGATAGCAGACCGTGAGCGCCGGCCGCTCCGCGACGTACCCGCTCTCGCTGCTCCGCAGGGAGCTCCGGGTCACCGCGGCCTCCTCGAGCAGCACGCCGTGGTTGTCCTGCGCGCCGCTCACCCACGCCTGCGCGAGCGCGGTCACGTCGACGCTGCGGAAGCCGGTGGTGCCGGCGGGCCCGCCGGTGACGAAGGAAGCCTCGATCGCCGGATCGACGTTGCCGCCGCCGCCGAAGCCGGCCCACGTGACGGTCGACTCCGACCAGGGGGCGGTCGCCCGGTGGACGCGCACGGTGCTGCTCTCGATCTTGTAGGTCTGGTAGAGCGACAGCGTCGCCGAGGCGATCGCCGCGCTCGCCGGGATGCCGGCGAGGTCGAACCGGAGGAGGCTCCGCCGGACGCCGCCCGTGCCGGTGCCCGTCGAGAGCGTGGTGCTCGCGCCGTCGTTCCACGTGGGCGAGACCTGCCAGATCGTCGCGTCGGCCACGCCGCCGCCCTGCCCGCGCCGGAAGGTCACGCACTGCGGGTCGCACGCGTCGCCGAGGCCGTCGGCGTCGCCGTCCGCCTGCGAGGGGTTGGCGGCGGCAGGGCAGTTGTCCTGCGCGTCGACGACGCCGTCGGCGTCGCCGTCCGGCGCCAGCGCGATGGCGTAGGCGGGAGACCCCGCGACGACCGTATTGCCCGCGGCGGCGACGGTCTTGCCGAAGTTCACGGCCGGGTCGCCGCCGGTGAGCTTGGCCTGCTCGGCCCAGCCGCCCGCCGACAGCGTGAACACGTACGCCGCGCCCGCGTCCGGGGGCGCCGGGGGGCGGTCGGCCCAGATCGCGCCGGCGACCGCCGTGCTGCCCGAGATCGACACCGCTCCCCCCAGGGCGTCCCCGATGGCGCCGTCGCTCGCGACGAGGGTGGCCTCCTCGATCCACGCGCTCCCCGCGCGGCCGAACACGTACGCTGCGCCCCGCCCGGTGGGAGGCCACGTCATGGGGGCGTGCCCTGCGCCCGGCGCGCCCACGAGGATGCGCGAGCCCGAGATCGCGACCGAGCTGCCGAACTGGTCGTACTCCGCCCCGGCCTGCGCCGTGAGCTGGTGCACGTCGGTCCAGTCGCTCGCGTCGAACACGTACGCGGCGCCCCCTGGAGTTGGCCCGTCCAGGGAGGGGTCGCCCACGACCACCGTTCCGCCCGAGATCGCGACCGGCGGCTCGAACCACTGGGCGCCGGCCGGGGGGAGGAACTCGACCTCCTCGGTCCAGGCGCCGCCGCTGCGCGCGAACACGTGGGCCGAATAGTAGGCGGAGGCGACGGCCCGGTCGCCGTCGATCGCGACCGCCGCGCCGATGGGGTTCCACGGGTCGCTGCCGGCGAGCTTGGCCTGCTCGGACCACCCGCCGCCGCTCCGCACGAACACGTACGCCGCGCCCGTCCACCCATAGGACGAGGCGGCGCCCACCACGACCGTGTCCGCCGAGATCGCGACGGAGGCCCCGAAGTGGCCGTCGGGGCTGCCGTCGCCCGGGACGAGCCTGGCCTGCTGCGCCCAGCCGCCGCCGCTCTTCACGAACACGTACGCGGCGCTCCCGGGCGCCCCGACGACGGCGGTGTCGCCGGACACGGCGATCGCCTCGCCGCCCAGGTGGACCTGGCTCGAGCCGTCGACCCCGATCAGCGCGGTCCGCTCCGAGGCGGCGAGCGGATCCACGGTGATCGGGTACGCGGCCCCGGCGGTGTCCACGCGCAGCGACAGCGTGCGCTCGTCGGCGCCGAGCTCCATCCACGCGGGCAGCGCCCGCCCCGCGGCGTCGCTGGCGTGGAGATCCGTGTACCGGAGCGCCACCGCGCCCGAGGCGTCGCGCAGCGCGACCCCCTCGCCGCCGCCGAGCGGCGCCGCGCGGAGCTCACCGCCCAGGGCCAGCTCGATCACGAGGTCCCGATCCCCCGGCGCGCGGCAGGGCGGCGCCGCGGGCACGGTGAAGCCCTGCTCCAGCCCGAGGGGCCCGTTCACGTACCACTCCACGAGCTCCTCGCCCGGCGATGCGCCCTGCCGGCGGAGCTCCACGCGGTTGTTCGCGGCGCGCGGCGCGGCGCTCGCCACCCCGCGCAGATCTCCCGCGCACCCATAACGGGCGGGGGCCATCGAGAAGCTCCACTGCCCGGCGCCCTCCTCGGGCGCGATCCGCACGCCCGACGCGCTGAAGTCGGCGGTGAGCCGGTGCGCCGGGTTCGGCGCGCGCAATCTGGGCTCTTTCCCTCCCGGAGACACCTGGACGACCCCGTAGCTCTCGGGCGCGCTCGACTGCACGGCCGCGATGTACGCCGCCCGCAGGCGCGCGGGCGCCGATGCCGCGTCGGGCGCCGCGGGCGCCGCCGCCGCGCCGTCGGCGGACGGTGAGGGCTCCTGCGGCGCCTCGGTGGAGGCGCACCCCCCCACCATGGCGGCTGCAGCCATCACCTGTCCCATCCGCCCCATTCGATATCCCATAAGCTGGCTCTCCCCATCTGGCTGACGCTCCCTCGCGCGCGCGCACCGGGCGCCGGAGCGCTCCGCGCGGCAGGGCAGCGAGCTGCGGCGCACGCTCGCAAGGACCGCGCCCCCGGCGCGCCCCGATCACGGACGCGCAGCGCCGCCGGCGCCTCGCGCGCTCGGCCGATCCGGGCCGATTCGATGGCTCCTTCGCCGCTCGCCCTTGGCCGTTGGCCGGCCATGGGCCGGCCGACGGCGAGCGAGGCCGCGCGCGGGAGCCTCGCTCGCGGCGGGGCTCCGCAGCGTCGCGGCCGATTCCGTGACACGCGCGGCCGGGTGACCGGAACAAATATCAGTGAGGGCATGAGCCCTCGCTGGAGGCACATGGTCACGAAACTCGCAGCGACGGAAATCCGGTTGAATGGCGATCTCGCCACGAGCGCCCTCGCGGAGAAAGGGCAGGTCGAGCATGTCTTCTGATCACGACGAGCGCGCCGAGGTGCTCGACGAGCACCGCCCGGAGCTCGGGCGCCTGCTGCGGGGCGCTCCGCCGCGCAGCTCCGCCGCGTCGCTCTCGGGCTATCTCCTCTCCTTGCGGGAGCCGACAGGCTATCTCATCGCGATCGGCCTGCAGGAGCGCGACCCGGATCTCGAGCCCGAGCGCACGCTCCGCTTGGCCCTGGCCTCCGGCGTGCGCGCGCCGGTCCTGGCCGGCGTGATGCCGCGCGCGGCGCTGGCCGAGATCATCGCCCCGCTCTCGCCGGTCACGCAGGCGGTCGCCGCGGAGATGAAGAAGGCGGTCCCCTCCGGCACGCTGCGGGTCGTCGTCGCGGCGGCCGGCGGGGCGGAGCTCTTCACCGTGAAGGTCTCGAGCCTGCCGGCCGACTGAGCCGCCCCGGCCGCCCGGCCCCGGCGCGCGACCGGCCCCGGCGCGCCGGGCGCCGCCCGGCGCCCGGCCGCCCGGCGCTCACTCGTTCGCGTAGACGCGCCGCTCGCTCGAGTCGAGGCCCAGGTACACGACCCGGCGGTCCAGGCTCGCGCCCCCGCGCTCGGCGTCCTCGGGCGCCGGCCGCCGGTCGGCGGCCTCGTCGCTCCGGCGCAGCGCCTCGTACTCGGCGACCGAGGCGTGGCGGCACCCGTCGAGCGGGGCGTCGATCTCGAGGTCGGCCACGAGCGCCGCGGCCTCCGGCCGGACCCTGCCCGCGAAGAACTCGGCGCAGCAGCCCGATCCATAGCTGAACAGCCCGACGCGGCGCCCCTCCAGGGCGCGGGCCTCCGCGTTGAGCAGGGACGCGAGCGCGAGGTACAGCGAGCCCGTGTAGATGTTGCCGATGCGCGCCGGCAGCTCGAGCGACGGCTCCACCTCGACGGCGAAGCTCTCGTCGGCCGCCTCCTCGGTCAGGCCGTCCATCGTCCGCCGGTGGCGGTGGGCCTTGCGGGCCATCTTGCCGTAGGGGACGTGGTAGCAGGTGCGCGCGAGCGGCTCGCCGTCGCCGGCGACGCGGCGCCACTCGGCGTAGGCCCCGGCGAGGGCGTCGAGGTAGCACTGCACCGAGAAATGGCCGTCGACGAGCGCCTCCTTGTGGTGGAGCGGCCGCCAGAAATCGTAGACGTCGCGCGCGTAGGTGCCGGTCCGCCCGACCTCGATCTCGACGAGGCGCGGGCGCTCGCGCACGAGCAGCGCCACGGCGCCGGCGCCCTGGGTCGGCTCGCCCGCCGAGCCGAGCGCGTAGCGCGCCACGTCCGAGCAGACGACGAGGGCGGCGCGGCCGCGGGCCGAGCCGGACGCGATCCAGTCCACCGCGTTGAGCAGGCCGGCGGTGCCCCCGAAGCAGGCGTGCTTGGCCTCGAAGACCCGGCACGCGCTGGGCAGGCCGAGCAGGCCGTGGAGGAAGGAGGCCGCCGGCTTCGAGTGGTCCACGGCGGTCTCGGTGCCCACGACGCAGAGCCCGATGTCCGCCGGGCTCGCGCCCGAACGCTGGAACAGGCGGCGGGCCGCGTTGGCGCCGAGGGTGATCGGATCCTCGTCGGGCGCCGCGATCGCCATCCGGCGGGTGCCCAGGCCGGTCAGGTACTTGGACGGCGCGACGCCCCGGGCCTCGGCGAGCTCGCTGAGCTCGACGTAGCGGCGGGGGACGGCCAGGGCGATCGCGTCGATGCCGATCGGAGGAAAGTCATGACGTAGGCTCATACCTGCATCCTAGGGGCGCATTGTGCAGAGACCATCGAGCCAGCGCGGAGGCTCCGAGGAGCGGCGCGGGGATTCAACGCATCGCGTTATCGCGCCGCCGCGCCTCGCCGCGCGCTCCTCGCTTCTCGTGGGGGCCGCGGACCGATGTGCGCCCGCGCGCCCGGACGTGCGCCCTTCGCGCGAACGCGCATGAAGCGGAGCCTCGAACCGGACCGCAGCACATCGGGTCTGGAAGAGCGCGCGGCGCGCACAAGGACCCTCACACGACCAGGTGACGGATCAGCCAGCGAGAAAAAATCGCGTTCGGGTCAAATTCATCACCACATCTCGTTGCAGTTGTGCAATCTGATATGGCGCGTTCTTGCGCCCTAGCGGTCGAGGTTCATGTGAAGCTCTCCCGGTCTACCATGGTGGTTCCGCTTCTTGGGTTGGGTGCTCTGATGATCACCGGCGCCGCGGGGTGCTCCTGCAGCTCCGGAGCGGAAGGCGAGGCAGGCGAGACGGCGGGCGTGAACGTCGGTGGGGGCGGCGGCGCGGGCGGCGCCGGGGGCGCCGGGACCGCCAGCGGCGGCGGCGGCGGCGACGGCGGCGAGGACGGGATCGGCGTGGGCTCCGGCCACAACACGGGAGGCGCCCCTCCGGTCACGCCGGACACGGCGTGTGTCGCCACGGTCGCCGAGGCCACGCTCACGAAGCGGCCGGTCGATATCGTGTTCGTCATCGACAACTCGCCCAGCATGGCGAACGAGATCATCAGCGTACAGAACAACATCAACGAGAGCTTCGCCGCGATCATCGGCGCGAGCGGCATCGATTATCGCGTCATCATGATCTCCGCGCACGGCACCGCGCAGGTCGACGACTCGATCTGCGTCGGCGCCCCGCTCAGCGCGTCGAGCTGCGATCCGGTGCCGGAGGCGCCGGGGAACAACCCGCCCGTCTTCTACCATTACAGCCACGAGATCAGGAGCAACGACGCGCTCTGCGTCCTGCTCGGCAGCTACAACGGCGGCCTGCCCGACCAGCACGGCGTCGCGCCGTCCGGCTGGTCCGAGTGGGTGCGCGAGGACTCGCTCAAGGTGATCACGGTGATCACCGACGATCACGTGGGCTGCCAGTCGACGCACCTCCCGCGCAACATCTATATCGACGACACGAGGCAGGAGCTGGACGATGTCGCCGACGACTTCGAGGAGCTGCTGTTCGGCCTGGATCCGGTGGTCTTCGGCGACGTCAACGCGCCGAACTACGTCTTCCACAGCATCGTCGGGCTCCTCGAGAACACGCCCGCCACGGACGCTTACGGGCCCGACGGCGACGTGGTCGAGGAGACGTGCGGCACCGCCGTCGCGCCGGGCACGGGCTACCAGACGCTCAGCAAGCGGACGGGCGGCCTCAGGTTCCCGCTCTGCCAGACGAGCTCCTATGACGTGGTGTTCCAGGCGATCGCGGAGGGCGTCATCACCGGCGCGGTGGTCGAGTGCGAGTTCGCCGTGCCGGACTCGCCGCCGGGGGAGGTCATCGACCTGTCGACCGTGGTCGTCCAGTACACGCCCGGCGACGGCGGCGATCCGCAGTCGTTCCGTCAGGTGTCGAGCGCGCAGGCGTGCGCCGCGGGCTCGTTCTTCATCGAGGACGACATGATCAAGCTCTGCCCCGTCGCGTGCCAGGCGGTCCAGGCCGACGCCGCGGCGGCGATCGACGTCCTCTACGGCTGCGACCCCGAAGCGGCGGATTGAGCTTGCGCGAGCGGCGGCGGCGCTCGCCGGCGCCGCCGCCCGATCGCGGGCGGCGCCGCGCGCGCCGAGCGCCGCGAGAGCCCGGCGCCGGCGCAGCCGCCGGGCGGTCGCCCGGCGCGCTGCCCTGTGCGCCCCCAGGCTCGAACGCTCAGAGACAGCAGCGGAAGCCGATGTTCGGATTGGTGTCGTCGCGCCGGGGCGCGGTCAGGCGCGCATCGCACCTGGCCGCCTTGAGCGAGCCCTCCTCGACATCCTCTGCGTCCGGCGCGGACGCCCTCGAGCCGCCGCGGACAAGGCAGTTGCCCTCCGCGTCGCAGGAGTTCTCCCACTCGGCCACGTTGCCGCTCATGTGATAGAGGTCCGTCACGCTGCCCTCGCACCTCGTCACCGGCGGAATCGGCGGGGGACCCACGGACTTCAGGGCGAACTCGCCGGTAGGAGCGTCGACCTTGCACCTCGCCTCATACGCGTGGCCATAGGGGTATTCGTTCACGCCCTGGCCGGAGCACGCGTTGTACCACTCATTCTGCGCGGCGTTCGCGAGCTCGGCGGGCGAGCTCTCTCCACCGCCGATCCGGCCGCAGAGGTGCTTGCCCCGGTACACGCAGTACGCGTACGCGTCGCACCAGTCGATGTAGTTGACGGGCACTCTCCCCTCGTCGAAGGGCCACTCGTTCGAGGGCTGGTAGATGTTCCCGGAGCACTCGGCCGGCAGGCCGGCGAGCGGCGCGCTCGCCTTTAGGAAGTCGTCGTACTCATCCTTGGTCACCTCGTACTGATCGATGCAGTAGTTCCCGCCGCCGGCCACGGGCGCGATCACCATCGACTCGGGGCAGGCGCAGGTGCGGTTCGCGCCGCTGCCGACGCAGCTCGACGTCGCGCAGTCGTCGTCCGTGGCGCATCGCTGACCCGCCGGGCAACGGGTTGCGCATTCCCGCCCGCCGCAGTCGATGTCGGTCTCCTTGCCGTTCTTCACGCTGTCGCTGCAGCTCGCCGCCTGGCAGATCTGATTGGTGCAGACGCGCTCGCTGCAGTCGGTCGATCGGATGCATGCCTCGCCGGCCTCGCAGCCGGCGCAGCGCCCGCCGCAATCGACGGCGGTCTCGTCGCCGTTCTTCACCGTGTCGCTGCAGCTCTCCGCGAGGCACTTGCCGGCCACGCAGCTCAGCGACTCGCAATCCGAGCCCACCGCGCACTCCTGGAGATCCGCGCAGGGAGGGCACGCCGGGTTGCCGCCGCGCGGCGCCGCGCCGCCGCCGCAGTCGGTGTCGGTCTCGTCGCCGTCCTTCACGTTGTTGTCGCACTGCGCCTCCGCGCACGTGGCGACGCCGCCGGCGCTCTCCTCGCACCGCCGTGAGAAGCAGTCCGTCGGCTCGGCGCACGTCTGGCCCGCGAGGCAGGGATCGCAGTCGCCGCCGCAGTCGATGTCGGTCTCGTTGCCGTCCTTCACGCGGTTGGTACAGCCTGGCGCGGGCTCACCGCCGCCCCCGCCGGTGCCGCCGCCCTGCCCGCCGGTGCCGCCGGCTCCGCCGTCTCGGCCGGTGCCCGTCGTGACGCTGCCCGTCGGCAGCTCTTCTCCTTGCTTCGGGGGCCGGCCCGTCTCTTTGCTGCTGCACGAGACGGCCACGGCGAGGGCCGCGAGAGGGATCAGAACGATGGACGACCGGATCATGGAGCTGCCTCCCTGCATTCATCGCGAGGTCAGAGGAAGGCTCTCAGCTTACTTGCGATATCGGCTGTCCGGCGCGACAAAACACCGGCCGTCGGGCCGGAATCACCGCCGGATACGTGCTCTCACGCGCGCGCCGAGCGGGCCTCTCTCCGGAAGACCGCGGGCGCTCCGCGCGGCGGAAGCGCCTCAGCGAGCGGCCTCGTCGAGCCACTCGCGCGCGAGCGCGAGGATCCGCGCGTGGTCGGGGACGTCGCTCAGGAAGCGCTCGCGCCAGACCGGATCGCTGATCCTCCCGGCCCGCACGAGCAGCCCGTTGCGGGCCAGGGCGATGGCGCCCTTGGCCTCGGCCGCCTGGCCCGTCGCCGAGAGCGCCTCGGCGTGGACGAGGCGCACCAGAAAGCCCTCCTCCTCGCGCCGGTCCGACTCGAGCAGCGACAGCGCCTCGGCCGTGGCCGCGAGCGCCTCCCCGGCGCGCCCGAGCTCGATCAGGGCGCGCGCGCGGGCCGCGATGGCCGCGGGGAGCCGCTCCGGCACCTCCCGCGCGAGCGCCTCGGCCGCCCGCGACTCCACCTCGGCGAGCGCGGGCTCGCCCGCGAGGAGCAGGACGCGCGCGAGCTGGAGCCGGCTCTCGCACTCCCGGCGCCGGTCGCCGCGGCGCTCCAGCGCCTCGATCGAGCTCCGCAGCGCCGCCTTGGCGGCGTCCACCTGGCCCGAGTGGGCGAGCGCGAGGCCGAGGTTCTGCAGGGCGTTCGGCACCCGATCGTCGAGCGCCATCCGCTCCGCCTCCTCGAGCCCGGCGCGGAGGACCTCCGCGGCCGCCTCGAAGTACCCGAACTGCACGTAGCAGAGGCCCATGTTGAGCCGCGCCCGGCACGCCTCGCGCCGGTCGCCGATGTCCTCGAACGCGGCGAGCGCCGCGCTCATGCTCGCGATGCAGGCGCTCGGGTCGCCGTTGTGCTGCCGGAGCAGCCCGTGCAGGTAGAGGAGCTTCGCCTCGATCATGAGATCCGCGGCCGACGCGTCCTCCGTCGCCTGCTCGACCGCGTCGATCAGCGCGTCGACGTACGCGTAGCGGCCGCCGAGCAGGAGCACGATCGCCCCCTCGAGCAGGCAGGCGTTCCTCGCGATGCGCGCGCCCTCGAGCGGCTCGGCGCCGAGGACGACCATCATCCAGCGCTCGACGCGCTCGTACTGGCCCTGCTTGTGCCCGGCCCCGGCGAGCTGCGTGAACGCCGAGAACCAGGCCACGGAGCCGGGCGCGAGGTGCCGCGTCGCCTCGATCCCGCGCTGCTCGGCGAGGGCGGGCTCCCCGCGCCAGAGCAGCGCCTCGGCCTCGACGAGGCGGAGCGCGCCCACCGCGTCGGGGCCCGGCCCGCAGGCGATGCCGCGCTCGGCGCACGCGATCGCCGCGGCGAGGTCGTTGCCGCGCAGCGCCTTGTCGGCGGCGCGCAGGTACCACTCGGCGGCCTTGTCGGGCTCCTCGCCGCGCTCGAAATGCTCGGCGAGGACCCGCGGATCGCCCTCGCCGGCGGCCTCGAGGAAGCTGCCGGCGAGCGCGTGGCCGATGCGGAGGTCGCGCGCGGTCAGCATGCCGTAGGCGGCCTCGCGCACGAGCGCGTGGCGGAAGCAGTACTCCGCGCCTTCCCGCTGCCGCCCCTCGCCCCGCCGCACGATCACCTCGCGCCGCAGGAGCTCCGAGAGGAGCGGCGCGATGTCGATGCTCCCGAGGAGCGCCGCGACGGCGCTCGACCGGAACGTCTCGCCGAAGATGCTCGCCGCGCGGAGCAGCCGCCGCGCCTCGGCGTCGAGCGTCTCCAGCCGCGCCTGCACCATGGCCACCACCGTCTCCGGCTGGCCCTCGCTCTTGCCCTCCGCGGCCGCGCGGATCTGCTCCTCGAGGAAGAACGCGTTGCCGTCCGCGCGCTCGACGAGCCGCGCCACGAGGTCGTGCCGCGCGTGCGCGCCGAGCGCCTCGCGCACGAGCCGCTCGCTCGCCCGGCGCGGGAGCGGCAGGAGGTGCAGCTCGTGCAAGAGCCGGCCCTCCCAGAGCCGCGGGAAGAGCCGGCGCACGTCGGGTCGCCCGAGCGCCAGCACGAGCAGCGGCATGTCCTTGAGCTGGCGCAGCGCCTCTTCCACCATCGTGACGGTGGGGAGATCGCCCCACTGCAGGTCCTCGAGCACGAGGAGCACGGGCCCCGCGCGGCACGCCGCCGCGAGGAAGGCCTCCCAGGCGAGGCGGAGCTGGTCGCCCATCAGCACGGCGTCGCGCCGCGCGAGCCTGAGCTGCACGTCGTGCTCGTCGGGGAACGGCGCGCCGACGAGCTCGCCGAGGAACGGCGCGACGCGGGCGGCGTCGAGGCCCTCGTGCTGCTCCACGCGGCTCCGGACCTTGCGCTGCCGCGCCTCGAGCGGCTCGCCGTCGGCGATGCCGAGGGCGTGGCGGAGCGCGCTCGCGAGCAGGCCGAAGGCGGAGCCCGCGCCCATGGGGTCGCCCTGGCCGATCCAGATCTCGATGCGGTCGCCGCGCTCGCGGAGCTTGCGGATGAGCTCCTGGCGCAGGCGCGACTTGCCCATCCCCGCCTCGGCGGTGACGAGCACGGCGCCGGCGGCGCCCTCGTCGATGCAGCGATCGACCTCCGCGAGGAGCATCGCGAGCTCGCGCTCGCGGCCGACGTACGTGGTCGGCCTGCCGAGCAGCTGCGCGGTGCGCTCGTCGCGCGCCCCGTGGAGGACGCGGCCGGCGGCGTCCTCGGTGACGTCGAAGCGGGCGCCGATGAGGCCCGCGGTCACCTCGTCGATGCGGACGCCGGCGAGGGGGAAGCGGCCGTCGTCGGCCGCGAGCATCTGGAAGGCGCGGTCGATGAGCTCGCCGACGGGCACGCGCGCCGAGAGCTCCGCGCGGCCGGTGGCGAGCGCGACGGGCGCGCCGCCGAGCAGCTCCTTCAGCGCGAGCGCGCACCGGGCGGCGCGCGCCGCGAGGTCGGTCGGCGTTCCGGCGCCGGACAGCACGATGAGCGGCGAGCGGCCCTCGACGAGCTCGAGCTCGCCGCGGTACTGCTCGGCCACGTCGTGCAGCTGCCAGAGCTGCGCGCGGCGCGGCTCCTCGGCGCCGTCGCCCTCGGCGGGGGGCTCGCGGGTGACGACGAGGCACATCACGCGCCGCTCGCCGGTCGTGAGCTCCACGGCCCGCGGCGGGAAGGAGCGCGGCCCGCCGAGGTGGCCCTCGGGCGCGCCGATCGCGGCGAGCTCGGCCGCGACGGCGGCGCCGTCGGCCGGCCGATCCTGCGGTGATTTCGCGAGCATGCGGGCGACGAGGTCGTCGAGCGCGGCGGGGGTGCCGGGCCGGAGCTCGCGCACGCGGGGCGGGTCCTCGAGGAGGACCTTCATCAGCACGGCGAGCCCGGCGTTCCCCTGGAAGGCGGGGCGGCCGGTCAGGCAGCGGTAGAGGATGCAGCCGAGCGCGAACACGTCGACGCGGGCGTCGGCGCTGAGCTCGCCGCGCGCCTGCTCCGGCGCCATGTACCCCGGCGTGCCGAGGACGAGGCCGGCGGCCGTGAGCGGCTCGTCGGTGGCGGCGCGCGCGAGCCCGAAGTCGATGAGGCTCACGCGGTCCAGCGAGCCGCCCTGGAGCAGCAGGTTGCTCGGCTTCAGGTCGCGGTGGACGAGGCCGAGCCCGTGGATCTCGCCGAGGGTCCTCGCGACGCGCAGGCCGAGCTCCAGGGTCTCCTCGAGGGTGAGCCCCTGGTGGGTGAGCCGGTCGGAGAGCGTCTCGCCGTCGAGCCACTCCATGGCGAGGTACGGCTGCCCCCACGCGGTCGTGCCGTGCGCGACGTAGCGCACGACGCCGGGCACGCGGGCCGCCGCGAGCGCCTGCGCCTCGCGCGCGAAGCGGCCGAGGTGCTGGGCGCCGTCGGTCGTCAGGAGCTTTATCGCGACGGCATCGCCGGTCTGCTGGTCGCGGGCGCGGTAGACGGCGCCCATTCCGCCGGAGGCCGCCAGGTGCTCGATGCAGAAGCGGCCGTCGATGATGTCTCCTGCCTGCATCGCTCACCGAGCACCCCGGAGAGGGTCCTCACCGGCTGCCAGCCTGCCAGCGAGGCCAGCTCTGCGTCCAGTGCTCATTCAACGCCGCACGTCGCACGTCGCGCGCGCTCGGGCCGGCGTACGTCTCGGAGGAAACCCGGCCGGGGCGGCCGAGCGCGCGTGTGTGCGGGGCGGCGGGGCGGGAGCTGGAAATGTCATCGAAACGGAGGGACGGGCGGGGCACCGCGCAGGCGTGCACAGGCGCTCTCCCGGCGCGCCTGGAGGGGTTGCCACCCGGCGCCTCGAACGCGAAGAAGACGCGGTAGCGAGAGGAGCGACCATGGCGACCATGACTCAGTTCCAGAAGCAGACGACCAAGGACGGCGGGCCAGGGCCCGAGGCGCAGCCCATCCTGCGCCAGCGCGGGCCGGAGATTCAGCCATACGGGGCGCTGGCGCGCTATCCGCTGGGGCTGAGCGACGACGTGCGCGCGGCGAGCGTCGGCGCGCTCAATCAGGTCCTGAGCGACACGATGGTGCTGCGCGACATGTACAAGAAGCACCACTGGCAGGTGTCGGGGGCGACCTTTTATTCGCTGCATCTGCTGCTGGACAAGCACTATGAAGAGCAGGCCAAGCTCGTCGACGACCTGGCGGAGCGCGTGCAGACGCTCGGCGGGATCGCCATCGCGATGCCGCACGACGTGGCGGAGTTGACGAAGATCGAGCGGCCGCCGCGGGGGCGGGAGGAGGTGCCGGTGCAGATCTCGCGGCTGCTCGAGGCGCACGAGCAGATCTTGATCGAGGCGCGCGAGGCGGCGCGCAAGGCGGCCGAGTCCGGCGACGACGGGACGAACGATCTGCTGATCAGCCAGGTTGTCCGCGTCAACGAGATGCAGGTGTGGTTCCTGTCCGAGCACCTCGTGGACACGCCGCTCGTCCGGGCGCGGTAGGCGGCGGGGGCGACACCGCCCCGGGGACGGATCAGGCCGTCCGATCGCCGCAAGGCGCGCGATCTTGCGCCGTGATCGGCGGTGCGCGATGCTCTCGCCATGCAATTCATCGAGGTGCTTGAGAGCGGCGGTATCGCCGAGGTCGTGTTGAACCGCCCCAAGGTCAATGCAATGAGCCAGGCGGTGCTCCGCGAGATGGCCGACGTCTTCCGGCGGCTCGCGGAGGACGACGCCGTGAGCGGCGTCCTCGTCCGCGGCGCCGGCAAGTGCCTGTCCGCGGGGCTCGATCTGCGCGAGGTCGCGTCGCTCGATCGGGGGCGGCTCGGGGGATTCCTCGACGACTTCGACGCCGCCTTCGGCGCCGCGTTCCGCTTCCCGAAGCCCTTCGCCGCCGCCGTGCACGGCCACGCGATGGCGGGCGGCGCGGTGCTCGCGATGTGCGCCGACTTCATCGCGCTCGGCGACGGCGACTACAAGTTCGGGCTGCCCGAGCTCGCCGTTGGCATCCCCTTTCCGCGCGTCGCCTTCGAGATCGTCCGCGCCGCGTGTCCCACCCGCGCGTTCCGGAGGTTCGTCTTCGGGGCGGACAGCCATTCTCCCGCGGAGGTCTTCGCGATGGGCGTCGGCGACGCGCTCTCCGGAGAGCCGCTCGAGGACGCGCGCCGCTGGCTCGCCACGGCGTGCGGCCGCCCCGCGGCGGCGTTCCGCTTCGTCAAGGCGAGCCACCGCAACGAGGCGTGGGCGCGGATCGCGGCGCCGCTGCCCGAGGAGCGGGAGGCCTTCGTCGACGCGCTCCTCTCCGCCAAGCAGGCGTTGACGGCGCCGCTCGCGGGGTGAGCTGGGCAGGAGCCGGTTCCATGAAACTATACTTTAGCCGAAACTTGAATCCACGGGTTGCCGTCGCCGTGGCGCGCCACCTCGATGCACCCGTGGAATACGTCCACGCGTCTCCTCTCGACCCATCACAGCAGGAGAAGTTTCGCGCGCTGAATCCGAACCTGCGCCTGCCCATCCTGGTCGAGGGGAACCAGTCGCTCTGGGAAACGGACGCGATCGCGTGCCGCCTTTCGCAGCTCACGGGCTCGGACTTCTGGCGCACGGGCGCCGCGCAACCGGAGATGATCCGCTGGCTGAGCTGGGGCACGCACAACTTCATGGCCGCGTGCGACAAGGTCCACTTCGAGCGCGTGACGAAGCAGCGCTACGGGCTCGGCCCCATCCGCGACGACCTCGTGGCGGAGGGGCTTTCGGGGTTCGCCGAAGCGGCGACGCTGCTCGACCAGGTCCTGAGCGGCAGGGACTGGCTCGTCGGGAGCGCGGTTTCGTATGCGGACTTCCGCATGGCGTCGGTGCTTCCGTTCGCGGATCTCGCCGGGCTGCCGCTGTTGGACTACCCGCACGTCGCGGCCTGGCACGCGCGCCTGTGGCAGCTCGACGCCTGGCGCGATCCGTTCGCGGGGCTCGAGGCCCCGGAGCTCCCGGAGGTTCCGCGCTTCGACGCCACCGGATCGAAGCGTTAGCCGCTCGAGGTGCGCGGTCGTCTCGCGCGCGTCGGCAGGGAGGCCTTGAGTCCCGGTCACCCCGGCGCTCGCCGCCGCAGAGCCCGGCGGCGAGCGCCGACGCCGACGGCGCAGCCATCCCCCCACCCGAGCGCGTGGTGCAGCACGCGCTCGTAGGAGGAGAAGGAAGTCCAATGTGAGAGAAAGAAGTCCAATGTAGAGGTGGGGGAGAGGGAAGTCCAAAGGCTTCAGAGACGCCAGGTCCCAACTGCGGGAGCTGCCTGGCTCGACAGAACATCTCTCCATGGGATCCGGCCTCCCTGGAAAAGCCACGCTGTATCGACAATTTATCCATACATCGAAGGGGCCGCCTTCACTCGACAGCTCAAGGGAGTTGACATCGGCGATGTTAGCGTTCACATTGAGCCTCGTTGGTATCCTTTTGCTTCGTTTCGGAAGGGCGGTCGTGCGCGCCGAGACCTCCGTAAGCCGATCGATCTCGGCATCGGTCCCGTTTGCTCGGTCGTAACGGACGCGAGTAACGGTGAGCCAGCGGACGTTGCGGTCGCGCTTCAGCAGCGCTGCGCGCGAGGTCTCGTCTTCACGGCGACCCGCGCGCCCGCGGTGCTGCACCGGGCCGCTCACGAACGTGACAGAGCCATTCGAACGAGACGCGATGTCAACGAGATGACGTTCGACGTTCCCAGCTTCCACGCCGGCGCCCGCGCCGGACTGGTGTAGCTCGACCGACGACGTCTCGACCAAGGACACCTCGAGCGACACGGTGGGGGAGAAGGAGGTTCAAACGCTTCGGAGACGTCGAGCCCCAACTGCGGGAGCTGCCCTGGGTTGACAGAACATTCTTCCATGTGAACCGGCCCGCACGAGAAAGCGACGCGATATCAATAGCTTACCTGTGCGTCGAAGGAGCCGCTTTCACGCCACGGCCTGTGACATGCCCGCTTGGGTACAGGAGAACCTTATGAGAATGCGACTTGAACGATGGTCCCTGCTGACGACGCTCGCGCTCAGCGCGTGCATCGCCGCCGAGCAGTCCGATGAAGCCGGCTACGAGCTCGACGAGCTGGCCGAGAGCGTCACCATCGACACCGCGGCGACCTACACGATCGTCGGCGTGCAAAGCGGAAAGTGCGTCGAGGTGGCTGGGGGCAGCACCGCTGACGGGGCGGCCTTGCAGATCGCCAGCTGCAACGGCTCGACGCGGCAACAGTTCCGCATGGAATCGGCGGGGGGCGGCTACTATCGCATCCGCAACGTCAACAGCAACCGTTGCATGGACGTCGCGGGCGCCTCCACCAGCGACGGCGCCGCCATCCAGCAATACTCCTGCTGGAGCGGGGAAAACCAGCAGTTCTCGTTCACGGACGTCGCCACCGGCGTCGTGCGCCTCACCCCACGCAACAGCGGCAAGTCCCTGGACGTCTACGGCCGCGGCACCGCGGACGGCACCTCCGTGATTCAATGGTCGTGGAACGGCGGGACCAACCAGCAGTTCCGAGTCACGCCCGTGAGCTCGGGATCCGGCGGCGGTGGCGGCGGCGGCGGCGGCGGTGGCGGCGGCGGCGGCGGGAGCGGCGGGAGCGGCGGGGGCGGCAAGTTCGTCGGTAACATCACCACCGGCGGGCAGGTGCGCGCGGATCTGGCCCGATACTGGAACCAGCTCTCCCCGGAGAACGAGGGCAAGTGGGGCTCCGTCGAACCCACGCGGGACGTCATGAACTGGTCCGGCATGGACCGAGTCCGGAATTACGCTCGCGAGCACGGCATTCCCTACAAGGGCCACACCCTGATCTGGGGTGCCCAGCAGCCGGGCTGGATCGCCGGTCTGTCGCAGAGCGAGCAACGCGCGGAGGTAGAAGAGTGGATCCAGGCGTTCTGCCAGCGCTACCCGGACGTCGCCATCATCGACGTCGTGAACGAGCCGCCCCCGCACACCACCCCGGTGTACATGAACGCCCTCGGCGGCGCGGGCGCCAGCGGCTACGACTGGATCGTGCAAGCGTTCAAATGGGCGCGGCAGTACTGTCCGAACGCCAAGTTGCTGCTCAACGACTACAACAACATCGAGTACAGCGGCGACAATCAGAACACGATCAACATCGTCAATAGGATCCGGGCGGCAGGGGCGCCCATCGATGGCATCGGAGCTCAAGCCCACGCCGCGTTCTCGATGTCGACCAGCACGGTAAAAGGCTTCCTCGACCGGCTCGCCGCCACCGGTCTACCGGTTTACATCACCGAGTACGATATCAACCTGGCGAACGATACGCAGCAGCTCAACGTGATGCAGAGCCAGTTCCCCATGTTCTACGACCACCCGAGCGTGAGAGGCATCACGCTGTGGGGGTACGTCAGCGGCCAGACCTGGCTGGACAACTCAGGACTGATGAGCAGCGGCGGCCAGATGCGGCCCGCCATGTCCTGGCTGATGAACTACCTGGGGCGCTGACGCTGAGCGCGCCGGCGCGCGCGTCGCTGAGAGCCGCGCGCCCGGAGATCGCTGCGCAGGCTCGTCCGCCTGGTCGCAGGTCGACAGGGTCTACCCGTGGAACCAGAGCTTGCGCGGCCGATCCCGGGCGCCTCCCATGAACACTCAAATGCAGCCACAGAGGGGATGATGATGAGAATTCGATTTGGACGATGGCCGCTGGTCACGATATTCGCCGCCACGACTGCGTGCGTCTCCGCCGAGCAGCCCGATGAGGCCGGCTACGAGCTCGACGAGCTGGCCGAGAGCGTCACCATCGATACCGCGGCGACCTACACGATCGTCGGCGTGCAAAGTGGAAAGTGCGTCGAGGTGGCCGGGGGCAGCACCGCTGACGGGGCGGCCTTGCAGATCGCCAGCTGCAACGGCTCGACGCGGCAACAGTTCCGCATGGAATCGGCGGGGGGCGGCTACTATCGCATCCGCAACGTCAACAGCAACCGTTGCATGGACGTCGCGGGCGCCTCCACCAGCGACGGCGCCGCCATCCAGCAATACTCCTGCTGGAGCGGGGAAAACCAGCAGTTCTCGTTCACGGACGTCGCCACCGGCGTCGTGCGCCTCACCCCACGCAACAGCGGCAAGTCCCTGGACGTCTACGGCCGCGGCACCGCGGACGGCACCGCCCTGATTCAATGGTCGTGGAACGGCGGGACCAATCAGCAATTCCGAATCACGCCCGTGAGCTCGGGATCCGGCGGCGGGACCGGCGGGGGCGGCGGTGCCGGCGGGGGCGGCGGGGGCGGCGGGGCCGGCGGAGGCGGCGGGGCCGGGGGCGGCGGAAGTTGCGGCTTGCCCACCAGCTTCCGCTGGCAGTCGAGCGGCATGCTGGTGAGCCCCAAGTCCGACTCGACTCACAATATCGTGTCCGTCAAAGATCCGACGGTCTCCTTCTTCAACGATCGATGGCACATCTACGCCACCACGGCGAACACCGCCGGGAACTGGCAGATGACCTACCTGAACTTCGCCGATTGGTCCCAGGCCTCGTCCGCGCCGCATTACTACATGGATCGCACGCCTGGCTTCAGCGGCTATCGCTGCGCGCCGCAGATGTTCTTCTTCAGGCCTCAGAACAAGTGGTACCTCATCTATCAATCGCAGCCGCCGCAGTACTCCACGACCAGCGACCCGAGCCGCCCGGAGACCTGGACCAGGCCCCAGAACTTCTTCGCGTCCACGCCCGCTGGCATGCCCAGCCTGCCCATCGATTACTGGGTGATCTGCGACAGCGCCAACTGCTATCTCTTCTTCACCGGCGACGACGGTCGGATGTACCGCAGCCAGACCACCCTGCAGAATTTCCCGAACGGGTTCGGTCCGATCTCGATCGCCCTTCAAGACTCGAATCGTAACAATCTGTTCGAGGGGAGCTCCACGTACAAGATCAAAGGCATGAACAAGTACTTGACCTTGATTGAGGCCATTGGCCCGACGGGCGCCAGGTTCTATCGCTCGTTCACCGCGGATCGCCTCGATGGCGCGTGGACCCCGCTCGCGCATACCTGGAACGCGCCGTTCGCGGGTCAAAACAACGTCACCTACGCGCCGGGCGTGGCTGACTGGAGCGACGACGTCAGCCATGGCGAGCTGGTGCGCGATGGCAACGACGAAACCGCGACGATCGACACCTGCAATCTGCAGTTCCTGTATCAAGGACGCAATCCGAGCTCGGGCGGCGAATACTCGCAGCTCCCGTATCGACTCGGCTTGTTGCAGGCGGTCCGCTAGGCCTCCGCTCCGCCCTCGGTCTCCCGCCATGATGCCTCGACGCGCCGCCCGCGAGCGTCGCGTCGAGGAGCGCGGCAGATGTGCGCGTTCCGCGTCCCCGGCCGCCGGCTCACCGGCACGGCGCGCAGCTGCCGCCGCAATCCACGCCGGCCTCGCCGGCGTTCATCACGCCGTCGGTGCACGAGGGCTCCCGGCACATGCCGGCCCAGCAGACGCCGCTCTCGCAGCTCACGCCCGTCCTGCAGCCCTGCCCCGCCTGGCAGAGCGGGCAGGGCGCTGCCCCGCAGTCGATCCCCGTCTCGCTGCCGTTCTGTGCGCCGTCCTCGCAGGTCGCCGGCGCGCAGCGACCCCCGTCGCAGATCCTGCTCTCGCAGTCGGCGCTCGATCCACAGGCCTCGCCGGCGATGCACGGGCGGCAAGGAAAACCGCAATCCCTCGCGGTCTCGCCGAGATCGGGCTCGAACGCGTTGTTCACGCAATGGGCCGGTACGCACAACACATCGTCGCACGCCAGGCCGTTGGAGCAGTCGTTCATGGTCGCGTCGCCAGCAAAACAGGCGACGCAGGCGCCCTCATGGCACATCCCCTCGCGGGCGCCCGGGCACATCAACCCCTCGGTCAGGGGCATGTTGATCGGCCAGCCCTCGCTGCAGCTGTCATACGTGCACGGCTCGCCGTCGTCGTGGACGTCGGACGGCTCCTCCAGCGTGACGAGCTCGCCCGTGGTCGTGCACTCGGCTCGCTGGCAGTCGCCCTGGCGCTGCGAGGCGATCGGCCCTGGGTGGATCTCCACGGTACACGCGCCTTCCACGCACTTTCCAGCGCCGCACTCACGGCTGGGCGGCCCAGGGCACTCCGCATCGCTCGTGCAGCCAGCGTCGACGCCGCCATCAGGCTCGCACGCCGCCGTCCCCTGGGCGCACTCCGCGCACGGCCGGCACGAAGGGGCGCAATCCGGCTCTGCCGCCTCGCCGGGAGAGCAGCAGATCTGGTTTCCCGGATCGGTGCACTGGCAACGGCTGTCGATGCAGGCCGCTCCTGGGATGTCCTGGTACTTGGTGTGGCAGTCGGCGTCGCGCTCGCAGTAGCCTTCCGAATAAGAAGGCTCTTCGGCACAGGAGCCCGCGAACCATGCGGCGCCCGCGAGCACCGCCGTAGCAAGCACCACTCGGCTAAATAGAGCGTTCATCGGAACAGACCCTCCGGGCGCTCACCATCGCTCGCCGGTAAGGGACCAGCGAAGGTCGCATATTACCCTCTATACCGCTCCTCCTATACCGGACTGGAGTCGGAGAAGCGCGTAAGAAATCGACATGAAGCGGTGCCGAGAGCTGGGAATTGGGTAAGTGTCAACGGAATGTATTGGGGCGCGCGTCAGGCCAAATTGCTCCGCACCCGTACCAGTGCGCGCCGCATGGCGGCAGCGGGTTCTCCGGCTCCGGTGTGGCCGGCACCGGCATCGGCGCCAGAGCAGGCGCCGGGGCCGTCAGGTCTGGCCGCGCGTGCGGCGGTGCGGTCCTCGGGCGAGGTGGGCGCTCCCTGGGAAAAGCAGCATGCGCCCGGGGACCTGGCGCTGCCGGTGCAGCTCGCGGGACCAACACGAGCACGCGCGGAAGCCGCGCGACGGCCGGCGGGCGGGCCGCAGACGGCCAGCTGAGATTGAGCCAGCCAACGAGCGCTGCTGCCGCTGCGAGGACCAGGCCGCCTGCTCCCACCGTGAGCGCGATCCGAGTCCGCCTCGCGGGCGGTGGTGAAGGTGGCCTATTCGCCTGCGCGCCGGGCGCAGGCTCCACCGACGCCGAGGAGGGAACGTCGCGCGGCAGCTCCGTTACCCCTTCGATGGGCGGCTCGGGCTGTTGCTCGCGCTGCGTCACGTTCTTAAACGCGAGGTTCGCCGGGCCCGAGGGCCGCGCCGGCCCCTCGGACTGCAGCGCCGGACGCTGCGAATGCCCGCCCTGCGAGACCGGCGCTACGCGGCGCACGCCGGCGCCGGCACCTTTATCGAGTTCGCCTTGCCAGCGACACCAGCCCTCGAGCGCGCCGTGAAGCGCCGCGATGAGCTCCGCCATGTCGCGGTACCGGGCGTCGGGCTGCCGCTCGATCGCCCGCCTCACCACGCCGGCGACCTGCGGCGGCAACGGCACGAAGGTCTCGAGGGGTAGCGGCGTGTTGTTCAGGATACAGCGGACGAGGTCTTCCGGTGCCCGCTCCGCGAATGGCCGGCGCAGTCCGATGAGCTCGTACAGCACGAGGCCCAGCGCGTGGACGTCGGTCCGCTCATCCAGGACTGCGGGCGCGGCGAGCTGCTCGGGCGCGCGGTATGTCGGCGCCTTCGCGGCGTCGGCTGCGCTCAGGCCGAAGAGCTGCGCGAGGCCAAGGCCCGTGAGCTTGAAGGAGCCGTCGTCGAGCAAGAGAAATGCCTCAGGGCAGAGATCTCCGTGGAAGATGCCCGAGGCGTGCGCCGTCTTCAGGACCTCGGCAAACTCCGCCACCTGCGAGAGCGCCCACGGCGGCGCGATGTCCCTGGCGCGCTCCGCGAGAAGCGTGCGCAGCGACTCACCCTCGCACCGCTCGACGGCCACCCAGCAGAAGGAGCCACCGACGCCGCCGTCGAAGACTAGCGGGATCTCCTCCATGCGCCGGCTCATCGCGCGCAGCCGCTCGAGGTCGTCGCGGAACCTGCCGGGCACGGCCTCGCTCACGTAGAGCTGCACGTTCCGGCCCTCGCGATCGATGGCGGCATAGACGTCCGCATAGCCGCAGCCGTCCAGCTGCTCGACGATCCTATACCCCAGCCCAGACCCGTCTACCACGTCGCCTCCAGATGAAGCCGCGTCCCCGCGGCTGTCAGCCTGGGACCGTGGCTCCTCGGTAATAGGGCGTAGATCAGCGTTCCGGTAGCGAGGAGCGCGCCGGCGGTCAGCGCGACCACGGCGCTTCCCTCGGCCTGCTCCATCGCGCTGTAGGCGCGCTGTGCGCGCTGCAGCTCCAGGCCGGCGATCCTGTAGCCTCCATGGTTGCGCTCGAGCAGGTCGTTGAACCTTCGCTCGTGCTCGCCCGAGCGCGCGAGCAGCACCGCGCCGAGCGTGACCGAGCCAGCGGCTGCGATGCCGCCCAGCACGACAATCCCCTTCGTGGGCTCCACAATTGGCTCGGCCAGGTGCAGCCGTGGCATCGTTGTCACAGCGCCGGACGGTGGGACGAGAGCGAGATCGACGACGACCTGCCGTGCTTCCCCGGCGCGTACCTCCACCGTCGTCTGCGTCGCGGTGCCGCCGAGCGCCACCCGAACGCGGTGCGAGCCGGGCGTGACGAACACCTCGCGCCCGAACGGCGCGCGCCCCACGGGCAGGTCATCGATCGACAGCTCCGCTCCCAGCGGCACGACGAACGTAAGTGCTCCTACGTCCTGCTTCGCTCGCGCCAGATCCAGCGCCCGGCTCTCGTATCGCTCGTGCGTACCAGGGTCCACCGGTGCCGGCGTCCTCTCCAGGCAGATCGTGAGGAACTGAGCCGCTCTCAGCATGTCCCCGATGCGCAAGGAGAGCTGCCCGACGTTACACGCAGCCTTCTCCGATGGATCGACCTGCCAGATCTGCAACCACATGTCCCGCGCATCCGCCAGGTGGCCGTCCGCAACGGCCCGATCTGCCGAGCGTAGGAGTCGACCCAGGGGGCCGCTCGGGCTGTCGTTCGCGCGACCGACGGACGGCACGAGAAGCAGCGCCAGGAGGAGCAACGACCGAACGAGCGCTCGCAGGACGGTGATGTTCACCAGGAGCTACATACCAAAAACAGATCGCGCGGAGGGGAGCTTGCTGGGAGCGATCGAAAACGCTAGGCGGGTGGCAATTTGCGCCGCCTCAACGTAATGCTTTGTTCTGAGTCCCCCGGCTACCCCAGCAGCCGCTTCCACTGCTCCGACAGCCGCTGCGTCGACACCGGGACTGCCGCCTTCAGCTCGGGCGCGAACAGCGACACCCGGAGCTCCTCTATCAGCCAGCGGAACGACTCCAGCTCTTCCGCGGGCACCCCCTTCTCGCGGAGCGCCTGCTGGTGCTTGAGGTAGTCCTGCCAGAACGGCAGCACCTGCGCGGCCTTGGCCTGGTCCTTCTGAGGCCCGTTGGGCAGCCGCTCGAGCCGGATCTGGATGGCGCGCAGGTAGCGCGGCAGGTGCGCGAGCCGGTCGAGCGGCGCGCGCGAGAAGAGCCCGACCGGCAGCAGGAAATCGACCTGCGTGCGCGCGTCGTCGAGCGCCGGCCTCGGCGACCCCGGCTTCCCCGTCATCGACCGGAGCATCGATTGCACGCGATCGAGCTCGACGCCGATCTCGCGCGCCATCCCCGCGAGCCTCCCCAGCACGCCCTGCAGCGACCGCCGCCCCTCGTCCAGGCGCGCCTGGAACGCCGCCCGGGTCCTCGGGAACGCCGCGGGATCGCCGAGCCGAAACGCCTCGTCGAGCGCGCGCAGCGCGATCTGCCGGGCGAGGCCGGGCTCGCCCGGAGCCACCTTGGCGCCGAGCCCGCTCACGGCCACCGCGCTGCGCAGCGGCTGCTCGAGCTGGCTCATCTTGCTCCCGAGCTGCAGCAGCGCGAGCCGCCGCAGCCCCGCGCGCGTCGCCTCGGCGGCCGCCGCCCTCGACGCGAGCACCCGCACCGCGACCGACGTCTCGTTGTCGATCAGCGCCGGATAGCCGAACACCTTCTGCCCCCCGGCGTCGACCTGCACCCGCTCGGGCAGCGCGTCGATCCCGAAGGACGTCAGCCCGTCCCGCTCCAGGCCCGCCTTGCCGACCTTGGCCCAGGCCTCGCGCGCCCGGCCGGACAGGCGCTCCTTGAGCTCCCGCAGGTCCCGGCCCTCCCCGATCACCCGGCCGTCCTCGCCGACGATGCGGAAATAGAAGCGCAGGTACGGCGGGAGATCCTCGGGCCGGAACGCGTCCGCCGGCACGCGCTCGCCGGCGCGGTCCTCGACGGCGGCCGCGAGCGCGGGCCGCAGCGGGCCCTGGAACGGCCGGAGCTCCGCCGCGATCTCCCGGGCGACCTCGCGGAGCGGGACAAGCGCCTTGCGGAGCGACTTCGGCAGCGACTCGAGCAGCAGGGCGATCTTCTCGGCGTGCCACCCGGGGATCGTCCACTCGAGCTCGTCCGGATCGGCCTGCGGCAGGAGCACGAGCGGCAGCGACAGCGAGATGCCGTCGTCGTCCTCGCCCGGATCGAAGCGGTACGAGAGCGGCACGGCCGCGCCGTAGAGATCGAGCGCGTCGGGGAAGCGCTCGGGCGAGAGCTCCGCGGCCTCGTCGAGCAGGACGTCGGCGAGCGACAGATAAAGGGCCTTCGGGTCCTTCTCCTCGGCCTCCTTCCGCCACGCCTCGAACGTCTTGCCGCTGTGGACCCCCTCGGGCACGCGCCGGTCGAAGAAGAGCTCGAGCGCGTGCTCGTCGGCCAGCATCTCGCTCCTCCTCGCCTTGTCGCGCAGCCGGCTCACCTCCTCGAACAGCCGGCGGTTCGCCTCCATGAACGACCCGCGCGTCGTGTATTCCTGCCGGACCAGCGCGTGGAGCAGGAATATCCGGCGCGCCGACCCCGGATCGATCGGCCCGTAATCGACCCTGCGGTCGCGCGCGATCGGCAGCCCGTACAGCGTCACCTGCTCCTTGGCCATCACCGCCGCGGGCTTTGCGGCCCAGTGAGGATCGCTGTAGCTGCGCTTGCAGAGCGGCCCGGCCGCGGCCTCGATCCACGCGGGATCGAGGCCCGCCGCCATCCGCGCGAAGAGCTGCGATGTCTCGACCAGCTCGGCGGCCATGATCCACGCGGGCGGCTTCTTCGCGAGGCCCGAGGACGGGTGGAGCTGAAAGCGCGTCTGCCGGGCGCCGAAATACACCCTGTGCTCCTGGCTCCACATGCCGATACGGCTGAGCAGGCCGGGCAGGAGCGCTCGATGGATGGCGTCCCCCTTCGCGGGCGCGGCGTTCGGCGAGAAGCCCATCTCGCGCGTGATGCGGCTGAGCTGCCGGTGCACGTCGACCCACTCGCGCATCCGGAGGTACGACACGAATTGGTCGCGGCACGCCTTCCGGAGCTGGTTCTGGGTCAGCCGGCCCTGCGCGTCCTGGTAGAAGCTCCACAGCTTCAGGAGCCCCACGAAGTCCGAGGTCTCGTCCTTGAACTTCCGGTGCGCCTCGTCGGCCTGCTTCTGCGCGGCGAGCGGCCGCTCCCGCGGATCCTGCACCCCGAGCGCGGCGGCGATGACCAGCACCTCGGCGAGCGCCCCCTCGCGCTCGCCCCCCAGGACCATCCGGCCGAGCCGCGGATCGAGCGGCAGCCGCGCGAGCTTCCGGCCGATGTCCGTGAGCGCGCCCGCCTCGTCGAGCGCGCCGAGCTCCTCGAGCACCCGGTAGCCCTCGTCC
Organism: Sorangium sp. So ce134; assembly: GCA_051525975.1. Taxonomy (GTDB): domain Bacteria; phylum Myxococcota_A; class Polyangia; order Polyangiales; family Polyangiaceae; genus Sorangium. The sequence goes on along the minus strand of CP150314.1, from coordinate 11,402,008 downwards.
ACGGCGCGCTTCGACGGCGGGTCGAGGAACGGGAAATCCTCGATGTCGCCGAGCCCGAGCGCCTTCATCTGGAGGATGACGCCCGAGAGGCCGACGCGCAGGATCTCCGGATCGGTATACGCGGGCCTCGCCTGGTAATCCTGCTCGGCGTAGAGCCGGAAGCACACGCCGCTCTGCACGCGGCCCGCGCGCCCCTTGCGCTGATCGGCGCTGGCGCGCGAGATGGGCTCGATCTGGAGCTGGGTGACGCCCGTGCGGGGGCTGTACCGGTTCACGCGGGCGAGCCCGGAGTCGATCACATACACGATGCCAGGGATGGTGAGCGAGGTCTCCGCCACGTTGGTCGCGAGCACGATCCGCCGCCCCGGGATCGACTGGAACACGCGCTGCTGGTCGCCCTGGGGGAGCCGACCGTAAAGGGGCAAGAGCGTCGTGTGCGGCAGGCCGTGGCGCTCGAGCTCGGCCATGGTGTCATGGATCTCCCGCTCGCCGGGGAGGAAGACGAGGATATCCCCGCGCGGATCGATCTCCGTGATCTCCTCGACCGTGCTCGCCACCGCGTCGGCGATCTCGGGCTCGCCGGTCTCGGGGGGACGGTGGATGACCTCCACGGGATACGTGCGGCCGGAGACCTCGATGACGGGCGCGCCGTCGAAATAGGCCGCGAACCGATCGGTCTCGAGCGTCGCGGAGCTGACGATGACGCGGAGATCCGGCCGCCTCGGCAAGAGGCGTTTGAGGTACCCGAGCAGGAAATCGATGTTGAGGCTGCGCTCGTGGGCCTCGTCGATGATGAGCGTGTCGTAGTCCGAGAGCCGCGGATCGCCCTGGATCTCGGCGAGGACGATGCCGTCGGTCATGTACTTGACGTACGTCGCCGGGCTCGTCCGGTCCGAGAAGCGGATCTTGTAGCCGACCTCCTTGCCCAGCTCGACGCCGAGCTCCTTGGCGACGCGGGCCGCGACGCTGGTGGCGGCGATGCGGCGCGGCTGCGTGACCCCGATCCGGGCGGTGAGCCCGCGGCCCATGGCCAGGCAGATCTTGGGGAGCTGCGTTGTCTTGCCCGAGCCGGTCTCGCCCGCGACGATCACCACCGGGTGCGCCTCGATGGCCCGGGCGATGTCGAGCACCCGCGCCGAGATGGGCAGCTCCTCGGGGAAGCGGACCGGGCCCCCGGACGCAGGCGGGGGCGACGTCTTGCCGCCTGGGGCGGCCGGCGCGGGGGAGGACTCTTGCGGAACGCGGGAGCTCACGGTGGGCGAGGGGGTAGCACCTCCCGCCGCGGCGCGCCGTCGAAGCCGTGCGCTCGGAGCGCCGCGCCGTCACCGGGAGCCGCCCCTCCTCCGCCAGCGCGCGCGCCGGATCAATCGTCGTCGCCGCCGTCCTCGCACTTCGGGTCGTGGCAGTGGCCCTGCAGGATCTCGTTGCACAGCTGGTCGCGCTTCTTCTCGTCCTGATCGTCGCCGAGCGCGGTGAAGAGTCGCTGCATCCGGCACTCGAGCGTGCCCTCGGCGCGCAGGGGGCTGCACGCGTTGAACACGTCCGCCGTCGGCCAGATCGAGCACATGACCGTGCAGGTCTCGAGATCCGGCAGCCGGAGCGGGCACAGGGCCGCGTAGAGCGTGCAGAGCGCCTCGCACCGCCCGACGCAGCCGTCGCCGCCGTCCGGGCCGAGCGGCCCGGCGGCGGTGCAGCCGGCGGGATCGCGCGCCGCCACCGGCCGGCACGCGACGTAGCCCGCGGGCGACGGCATCGCCTCGCAGACCGCGCAGCACGCCTCGACCGACGGATACTGCGGCGCGAGCTCGCAGCGGTCCATCGAGGCGACGCAGTGCGTCGAGCACGCGGCGATCTCGCAGGGGCCGGTCTCCTGCGGCTGCGGCGGCGTCGTGGGCGCCGGCGGGACCCCGCTGTCCTGGATCGCGTCGCCGGCGTCGCCCGCATCGGCGGCGTCGCCGTCGGCCTCCACGCTGCCGCCGTCGGTCGCGAGGCTGCTGTCCTCGCCTTCGGCGCCGGGCAGCGGGGCGACGAGCTGGCAGCCGGCGATGCCGGCGACGCCGGCGAGCGCGCAGGCGATCGCGGAGCGCGCCCTCACAGCGTCCCCCGCACGCCGATGTAGCCCGGGCCGACCGCCCAGGTGACGTTCGAGGCCGGCGCCCGGGAGCTCTCCAGCCCGAGGGCGAGCCCGCCGACGGCCGCGCCGGCGATGGCGAGGCCGAACCCCACGTTCGAGACCCAGCCCAGCGTGTTCGCGCTGCCTCGCGCGCCGTCGGTGCAGCTCGAGGTGCCCTGCCGGCACGCCTGCTCGAGGTCGCTCCGCGCGCCCAGGTAGGCCGCGCCCGCGCCGAGCCCCACCGCGAGCCCGGCGCCCGAGGCGACGAACCCGCCGACGGCCCACGGCGAGACGCGCGAGGGAGGCTTCGGGGTGAGGGCGACGTCGAGCGTCGTGACCTCCTTCTCCGGGACGTAGACCCGCTGCCGGGCGCCGAGGTAGCCGTCGGCCTCGACCTCGACCCAGTGGTTGCCGGGATCGATCGCGGACCCCTCCGCGGAGGCCTTCACCTCCTGGCCGTCGACCTTGAGCCTGGCGCCGGCGGGGTTCGGCGTGATCCTCACCTTCAGCCGGGGGATGCGCTGGTCGAGCTCGCCGCGCAGGGCGTCGGCGCGGCGCCGCGCCTGCGTGAACGGCCAGGGCTCGCCGGGGGCCGCGCGCGACGAGGCGATCGTCGACGCGAGCTCGCGCGCCTCGCTGAGCCGCCCGATCGCGGCGAGCGTCTTCGCCACCTCGATGGAGGTCGTGGGCACGCAGACGAGGCGCTCGGCGCGCTGGTAGGCGCGGAGCGCCTCGGCGTACCGCTTCTGGGCGAAGAGCTCGTCGCCCTGGTACACGAGCTCGCGGGCCTCGCTCCGCGCCTGGTCGTCGGCCTCGCCGCCGGCGGCGTCCTCGCCGGCGAGCGCCGGTGAGGCCGCGATGAGCAGGCCGGCGATCATCATCAGGGTCCTGGGCGAGGAGCGCATGGATTTCCCCCGTCAAAACCCGAGATCGCGCCGCGCGCGCGTGCGCGTCGCGACCTTCTTGGCCGGCGGCTCGCCCGGCGCCACGCGCGCCGCCTGCGCGGCGACGGGCGCCTTGTGCGCGGCCGGCGCCTCGGTCGCAGGCTGCGCCGCCGCGGCCGCGGGCTGCACGTCGGGCTGCGGCGCGCCGGCAGCGGGCCCCGGCGCGGGCGCCTCGGGCTGCGGCGCGCTCGTCGCGCACTGGGCCGCGGGCTCGACGGCGGGGGCGGCGTGCGCCGACGGCCCGGCGCCGAGCATCGCGAGCGACGCGGCCTGCGCCGCCGGCGCCGCCCCGGTCCGGGTGACGCCGGCCCAGGCCAGGGTGCTCACCCCCATCACGGCGGCGGCCGCCACGGCCCAGGTGCGCGCCCGCGTCCGCTGCCGCGGCGAGGTGGCGCCGAGGGTGCCGAACGGCATCAGCGTGGTCACGAGGGACGAGAAGCCCTCGCCCGAGGCGAGGGAGTCGCGCGGGGGCATGAGCTCGGTCGGGGCGGGGGCGAGGCGCGCGTCGCGCGGGGCGGCGACGGCGGCGTCCAGCGCCTCGAGGACGGCGCGGGCGCTCTGGACGCGGCGCGCCGGGTCCGGCTCGAGCAGCGAGAGGACCCAGGCGTCCATCGCGGGCGGCAGGCCCGGGACGAGGCGGGACGGCGGCGGGGGCGGCCCGCGGTCGATCGCGACCGCCACGGCCGCGATGGTGGCCCCGCCGAAGGGGGTCTGTCCGGTCAGGCAGGTGTAGGCCACGACGCCGAGGGCCCAGAGGTCGCTGTGCGGCCCGACCTTCGCGCCGCCCGCCATCTGCTCCGGCGACATGAAGTGCGGCGTCCCCATGATGGCGCCCGTGACCGTGAGCCGCTCGGCCTCCTCGGCGGTGTTCTTGGCGATGCCGAAGTCGAGCACCTTCACGAACGGCTCGCGCTCGCCGGACACGAGGAAGATGTTCTCGGGCTTGATGTCGCGGTGGACGATGCCCGCCTCGTGCGCCTTGGCCAGCGCGGCGCAGATCTGGCGCAGGATGGAGGCCGCCTCGTCGAGCGAGAGCCGCTGGCGGCGCTCGACAAGGTCGTGGAGCGTCTCGCCTTCGAGGTGCTCCATCACCATGTACGGGACCCCCTGATCGGTGAGCCCCACGTCGAACACCCGCACCACGTGCGGGCTCTGGATCCGGGCGGCGGCCTCCGCCTCGCGCCGGAGCCGCATGGCGGCGAGGGGGTGATCGACGTAGATGTCGCGGAGGAACTTCACCGCGACCTGCGTCCTGAGCCCGACGTGCTCGGCGAGCCAGACGCTCCCCATCCCTCCTTGACCGAGCGCGCGGAGGAGCCGGAGCTGCGAGCCCACCTGCATCCCCGGCAGCGGGGCACGGTCCGAGCTCGACGGCGCGGTGTAGCAGCTTGCCTCAGGTGGGGCGATCAGGCACGGCGATGGCTGTGTGGCCTCACCCATTCCTACCGTCTTGCTCATGCCGGAGCCGGCTTGCATGCGGCGAGCCAGCGTCTCGATTGAAGGGTTACGAGGACATGAGCTGGAGTCGGCGTGGCGCATCGTGGCGCGGGGCCGCGCCGCACAGAGCCCTCGTGACAGTTCGCTACAGGCGCGGTTACCGGTGTGGGCGCGCCTTGCGGCGCGCTCTTCTCCCAACTACGGTCGCGCGCATCGCGCGTTGCGGGCAGCGTCACATCGCCGGGAACCGCGGCGTCGCTCGGACCGTCACGCCGCCTGGACTCGCGAGCTCGCGGGCCGTGCGCGCCGGGCGCCGTTGCGGGCGGCGGCAGCAGGGTTCCGTCCATTGACCCAGCGCTGAACGGATGAGGGTCGGACGGCGTTTCCACGCGAGATCGCCGGAGCGGCGAGGCGGTTTCCACGCGCGCCGCTCCGGAGGCGGGGAGTGTCGAGACAACCGCGTTGGCGCGGCGCTGACCCGCTCCGGACACGTGGCCACGCGGCGACCCGGGCGGCGCGACCGGGCGCCGGCGGATCGAGCGGCGGTGACGAGCCCGCGTCGCGGGCGAGGCGAGCGCGGCGCGCGCCGAGCGGGCGAGCGGCCGGCGACGCGCGGCGCGGCGTCGATTCAAGGCTTGTATTGCGCGCGCGAAGCAAGCAGTCTGCGCGCAGCGATGCAGCCCCTCCTTCTCTGCTTCCTGGCGGGCGTCGGCCTCCTCGCCGCGGCGTGCGACGCCCCTCCCGCGGAGGCGCCCAAGCCGGTCCAACTCCCGCCCGTGCCCGCGGGCGAGCTCCGCAGTCCGGAGGCGTTCGCGTCGATCCGGGACGACGACGCGCGCGCGGCCTCGCTCTTCCTCGAGGCGAGCAAGGTGCTGCTCCATCCGCGCTGCGTGAACTGCCACCCGCACGACGGCGTCCCGCGCCAGGGCGACGCCGGCGAGCGCCACAGCCCGCCCGTGGAGCGCGGGCCGGCCGATCGCGGGGTCGCGGCGCTGGAGTGCACGTCGTGCCACCAGGCGCAGAACCTCGATTTCGCCCGCGTGCCCGGGGCGCCGGGCTGGCACCTCGCGCCGGCGGAGATGGCCTGGCTCGGCCGCTCGCCCGCGGCGCTCTGCGCCCAGATCAAGGACCCGGCGCGCAACGGCAAGAAGACGCTCGCGCAGATCGTCGAGCACTCCGCGCACGACGAGCTCGTCGCGTGGGGGTGGGCGCCCGGGCACGGCCGCACGAAGGCGCCCGGCTCGCAGGCGGCGTTCGGCGCGCTCATCGATGCCTGGGTGAAGGCGGGCGCCGCGTGCCCGCCCGAGGAGTCCCGACCATGATCATCCTGAAGGTGAACGGCGCCGAGCAGAAGCTCGACGTGGATCCGGAGATGCCGCTGCTCTGGGTGCTGCGCGACGTGCTCGGCCTCACGGGGACCAAGTACGGCTGCGGCCAGGCGCTCTGCGGGGCGTGCGTGGTGCACCTCGACGGCGAGACCGTGCGCGCCTGCGTGACGCCGGTGAAGCGCGCCGCGGGCGGCTCGGTGACGACCATCGAGGGGCTCAGCCCGGCCGGCGATCACCCGCTGCAGCGCGCGTGGGTGGAGCTCGGCGTCCCGCAGTGCGGCTTCTGCCAGGCGGGGCAGATCATGAGCGCGGCCGCGCTCCTGCGGAAGAACCCGCGCCCCTCGAACGAGGACATCGACAAGTCGCTCGCCGGCAACATCTGTCGGTGCGGCACGTACACGCGCATCCGCGCCGCGGTCCGCAAGGCCGCCGGCCTGCCCACGGAGTGAAGATGGAACAGCAACGCGTCGTGCTCCTCCGCCGCTCCTTCCTCGCGGGGCTCGGGCTCGCGGTGGGCGGGCTCGCGCTCGGGCTCGCCGAGGGTGACGCCGAGGCCGCGCCGCCCCCGGCCCCGACGCCGGGGCCCACCGCGCTGCCGTCCGAGCCGGGGCTCCGGACCGGGGTGTTCCTGCACATCGCGACCGACGGCACGGTGTCGGTCGTCTGCCACCGGTCGGAGATGGGGCAGGGGATCCGCAGCTCGCTGCCGGTCCTCATCGCCGACGAGCTCGGCGCCGACATGGCGCGGGTGAAGATCGTGCAGGGCGACGGCGACAAGGCGTACGGCGATCAGAACACCGACGGCTCGCGCAGCGTGCGCGACGGCTACGAGCCGATGCGCCGCGTGGGCGCGACGGCGCGCGCCATGCTGGTCGCGGCCGCGGCGAAGAAGTGGCGCGTGCCCGCCGCCGAGTGCGTGGCCGAGCAGCACGCGGTCCACCACGCGAAGTCGAAGCGCTCGCTCGACTTCCGCGAGCTCGTGGCCGACGCGGCGAAGCTCCCGGTGCCCGACGCGAAGACCGTCGCGCTCCGCCCCGCCGCGGAGCTGAAGCGCGTCGGCGGCCCGCTCCCGCTGCTCGACGGCCCGGCCATCGTGACGGGCGCCGCGCAGTTCGGCGCGGACGTGCGCCTGCCGGGCATGCTCACCGCGGTCATCGCGCGCCCGCCGGTCGTGGGGGGCAAGGTGGCGCGGTACGACGGGGCGCGGGCGCTGGCGGTCCCGGGCGTGAAGAAGCTCGTGGATCTGCCGGGCCCGAAGGGCGGCGCGGTCGGGTTTCAGCCGCTCGGCGGGGTCGCGGTCGTGGCGGACTCGACGTGGGCCGCGATGCGCGGCCGGGCGGCGCTGCACATCGAGTGGGATCACGGCGCGAACGCGGCGTACGACTCGGCGAGCTACCGCCAGGCGCTCTCGGCCGCGGCGCGCGCGCCGGGCAAGGTGGTGCGGAAGGTCGGCGACGTCGACGCCGCGCTCGCGAAGGCGGCGCGCACGATCGAGGCCGAGTACTACGTGCCGCACCTGGCGCACGCGGCGATGGAGCCGCCGTCGGCGGTGGCGCGGGTCGACGCGAACGGCTGCGAGGTGTGGGCGCCGACGCAGAACCCGCAGGCGGCGCGGACCGAGGTGGCGCGGGCGCTCGGCGTCGGCGAGGACAAGGTCGCGGTGCACGTGACGTTCCTCGGCGGCGGCTTCGGCCGGAAGTCCAAGCCGGACTACTGCGCCGAGGCGGCGCTGCTGGCGCGCGCGATGGGGGCGCCGGTGCGGGTGCAGTGGACCCGCGAGGACGACGTGCAGAGCGGCTATTTCCACAGCGTGAGCGCGCAGTACCTGAAGGCGGGGCTCGACGCGGACGGCAAGGTGAGCGCCTGGCTGCACCGGACGGCGTTTCCGCCGATCCCGTCGACGTTCGACGGGCGGGTGAAGACGCCGAGCGAGAACGAGCTCGGCCTCGGCGTGCTCGATCTCGCGCTCGCGTCCCCGAACGTCCGCGCCGAGGCGTGCGACGCGCCGGCGCACGTCCGGATCGGGTGGCTCCGGTCGGTGTGCAACATCTTCCACGCGTTCGCGGTGCAGAGCTTCATCGACGAGATCGCGCACGCGCGGCAGGCCGATCCGCGCGAGGTGCTGCTCGAGGTGCTCGGCCCGGCCCGGAAGGCGTCGCCGGCCGAGCTCGGGGTCCAGAAGGTCCCGAACTACGGGGCGCCGATCGAGCAGCACCCGGTCGACGTGGGCCGGCTGCGGCACGTCATCGAGCGCGTGACGGAGATCTCGGGGTGGGCCGAGGCGCGCAAGGCGGGCCGCGCGGTGGGCCTCGCAGCGCACCGGAGCTTCCTCACCTACGTGGCGGTGGTCGCCGCGGTCTCGAAGGACGCGCTCGGCAAGGTGCAGGTCGACGAGGTGTGGCTCGTCGCCGACCCCGGCACGGTCGTCAACCTGGATCGCGTGCGCTCGCAGATGGAGGGCGCGGTCGTCTTCGGGATGAGCATCGCGCTCCACGGCGCCATCACGGTGAAGGGCGGGGCGGTCGAGCAGACGAACTTCCGCGATTACCCGGTGGTGCGGACCACGGAGGTGCCGAAGCGCATCCACGTGGAGATCGTGAAGAGCGACGCGCCGCCCGGCGGCGTCGGGGAGCCGGGGGTGCCGCCGGTGGCGCCCGCGATCGCGAACGCGGTGTTCGCCCTCACGAAGACGCGCGCGCGGGAGCTCCCGCTGCGGCGCCTGGGGCTGTGACGGGGGCGGGCGCGGCGGCCCGCTCCAGCCGTTTTTCCTGGATCTTGGGTGATTTTGTCTGGTTGGCTGAGGCGATTTTCTCGATTCGGCTTTGAATTGGCCGGATTTGAGAGATGAAATTCTAGATTCGACTCGATTCGAGCCCGATATTCAGGCTGATTTTCTGGATGTCGCCGACGTTTGTCTGGTTTGTTGGCCGGGATGTCTCGCTGCGGGCGGCGCGCTTCAGGAAGGTGCCCGGCGTGAGCCCGACGAGCTCCCGGAAGTCGGCGATGAGGTGGGCTTGGTCGTAGTAACCCGCGTCTGCGGCGATGCGCGCCCAGTCCTTCGACGTCGCCGCCATCCGCACGGCGCGCCGCAGGCGAACCGTCCGCGCGAAGTCCTTCGGGCCGATGCCGACGCTCTCCGTGAAGGCGCGGCGAAGATGCCGCGCCGTGACGCCGAGCCGCTCCGCCACGCTCTCCACCCGAGCCTCGCCTCCTTCGAGCAGGTGAACCGCGCGGCGCGCGAGCCGCGCCGATGACGATTCGACGGTGTGGTGCGTCCGAAGGGCGACCGCGCGGGAGACCAGGTCGACCACCTCCGGCAGGCTTCGCGTCGCGAGGAGCTCGAGGCAGAGATCGCTGCCCGGGCGGCCCCAGATGTCTTCCAGCGGGACGATCCGATCCGTCAGCGCGTTCGTTACCACGCCGAGGAGCGGCGTCGACCAGCCTGGCTTGAACTGAAAGACGATCGCCCGCGCGATGCCGGTGGGGTTCTTGAACAGCGCCCGCGTTCGCGGACCCACGACGCACACATCGCCTTTCCGGCCCTCCTCGAGCACGCGAAAGACGAGCGTCGTTCTTCCGTCGGGCAGCCGTTCGTGACGAGCGTGCCCGGCGACCGGCACGAGCACCTGAACATCCTCGACGAAGCGCGAGAGCGAGAACGTCGCGGCGGCAGCGTCTTGCGTGTGCAGCACCCGCGTACTCTCGCGCGCCGACGGCGATCGTTCAAGCCGGCGCGGGGCGAGCGATCCGAAAATGTCCGGTCCTTCCAATGGGAGGGCGGCGGCGGGAGCTACCAAGGAGGTCGACGGGACGCCGAGCCCTCGAAAGGAATCCACACCATGAGCCGACCCACTCCCGCAGCGCACACCCCCGGCCCCACGCAGGTCCTCTCGATCAGCCCCATCGTGCTGCCGGCTCCCGGCCGCGCCGTGGATCTCCAGATGCGCGTCTCGGCGCCCGTGATCGGAAGCGAGCTGCCCATCCTCTTGCTCTCGCACGGCCACGGCCCCTCCAACCACCTCTCCTCCTTGAACGGCTACGCCCCCCTCGCCAACTACTTCGCGGCACACGGCTTCGTCGTCATTCAGCCCACCCACCTCGACTCGAAGACGCTCCCCTTCCGGAGCTCCGATCACCCCGATGCGCCTCTCTTCTGGCGAGCGCGGGCCGAGGACATGAAGCTCATCCTCGACCAGCTCGACGCCATCGAGCGCGCCGTTCCCGCGATCGCCGGGCGCGTGGACCGCAGCAAGGTCGCCGTCCTCGGGCACTCGATGGGCGGCCACACCGCGAGCGTGCTGCTCGGCGCGCGGCACAAGGATCCGCGCGACGGCACCGACGTGAGCCTCGCGGAGCCGCGCATCCAGGCGGGCGTGCTGCTCGCCGCGCCCGGCAGAGGCGACGCCCTCAGCAAGTACGCGGCCGAGCACTACCCGTTCTTCTCGACCATCGACTTCTCCACGATGACGACGCCCGCGCTCGTCGTCGTCGGCGACAAGGACGGGTCTCCCCACCTGACGACCGCAGGCGCCGCCTGGCATGCCGATCCCTACTTCCTCTCCCCTGGCCCCAAGTCCCTGGTCACCCTGTTTGGCGCAGGGCACGGCCTCGGCGGCGTCTCGGGCTACGACGTCGCCGAGACCACCGACGAGAGCCCCGAGCGCGTCGCCGCCGTCCAGCTCCTCACGGCGGCCTACCTCCGCACGCAGCTCTACCCCGGGGACTCCGCCTGGCAGAGAGCGCAAGACGCGCTGACCGGCGCCGCCAACCCGCTCGGACGGGTCGAGTCCAAGGATGTGCCGGCCTGAGTGGGCGCGCGTCGATGGGCGTTCTAGCCTGCGTCGTCTGGAGCTCTCGACGGCATGGGCTTGCAGGGAAACAGGCGGCTCTCTCCAAGATCCGCCCGGATCCGGTGCCTGATGAAGTCGTCCTCGTGCTCGCGCGCGATAGCGATGGCGGCGTCGGTCAGGTCGGGATGGCGCTCCTTGCCGCGCGTGAGGTAAAACACGAGCGATCGGCGCACGTCGAGATCGGGGTTCCGGACGAACTCCGCGACGGCCCAGTCCTCGAACCGAGCCAGCAGGTCGTCGATGGGCTCGTCCGGCGGCAGCTGCCGGGCCGTCTCCTTGAAAAAGGGCCACAAGGTGGTGTCCTCGCGAGGCACCACGGCCCAGTACACAGCCCCCGCCACGCCATGCTTCTCGCGGTTCGAGCCTGATTCGCAGATCTTCAGGAGCTCGTTGAGCACGGGCCTGCGCCCGTGGGCGATGGTGCACGCCCAGACGAAGTGCTGGTTGAACGACGGATTGTCCGTGTCGACCGCCGCTCGAACGGCATCGGCGACGAGCGGCGCGGGCACGGTCTCGGTGGCGAACATCAAGAGCTTCACGAACAGCCGGAGGCGCCTGTCGCGGAGCAGGAGCGAGAGCTCGGCCGCGTCGGCCTCCGCGCACGCCTGGAAGGCGCGGAGCGCTTCCGGCGATGCGAGCCCGTCCAGCGGCCCGACGCGGGCTTCGATCTCCTCCATCGACCGGATGCCGTGGGTGTCGAGGAACTGCTCTGCGAGCCGCCGCCAGTCGTGTATGGGAGGCATGGAATCGACTCCTTGCTCCGTGATGTCCGCTCGATCCCCATGAGCCGGCGACCCCCGATGGCCGCCTTGATGGAGGAGACCATCGGGACGCCGCTCGGCGTCAAGCGGAGGCATACCTCCGGGAGGGTCGGGAACGTGCCCCGAGGCATCTGCGCTCATTCGCGCAGTTTTTCCTACCCTGGCTCCGGTGTGAGCGTCGCCCGCGCGCTGGCGGCGGAGCACCGCCGAGAAACGACCGCGGAGTACTCCTTTCGGTCGGTGCGCCGGAAACGCGGCGGCAACACAGTGCCCAGCATCGCGGATTCGGCCGCGAACTCCCCCCGGCTCGACGCCAGGTGCACGGCTCCGTTGCCTGCGCCGGGAGGGATCGTCCCCACCTGGAGACAGGATGCATCATGAGAAAGACGCTCGCCTTTCCGTTCGCGCTCGCCTTCGGCGCCGCCTCGGTGGCGCTCGCCGGCCCCTACGCGGGTCAGTGGGCGCTGCGCGGCCCCTATGACGTCGACCTGATCGGGGGCAACGACACCGCCCTCGACTTCCAGCCCGCCAGCGCCGAGCCGGTGGTCATCGGGCTGATCGACACCGGCATCGATTACCAGCACCCCGGCCTGGCCGGCGCGCTCTGGAGCAACCCCGGCGAGATCGCCGGCAACTGCCTCGACGACGACGGGAACGGCTACATCGACGATGTGCACGGCGTCCGCGTCGACGTCGCGGCGTTCGACGGCGCGCTGCAGGCCAGCCCGGTCAGCCTGCGCGCGGCCTTCGGGAGCGCCTGCGCCGAGCACCACGGCGCGCTCTCGGGCGACGCATGCCTCGCGGGGCCCGAGTCCGACGCGACCGACGTGCGCGCCATCGCGGGGCTCAACAGCGCCTATACGCAGGCCGCCACGGCGGTCGACGGGAATCCGCTGCTCCACGAGCGCAGCTGTCCCGACGGATTCGGCGCCACGCGCGAGGAGCGCGTCGAGCTCGCGCGCGGCGACGCCATGGATTACTGGTACGGCCACGGCACGCTGATGGCCGGCACCATGGCCGCGCGCTCCGGCGTCGCGGGCGAGCCCGCGAGCCTCCTCGACCTCCCGCTCGCCGGCGGCGGCAAGCTCGGCGACCGCGTGAAGATCGTCACCTGCGCGGCCGGATGGCCGGGCAACGTCAAGGAAGGCGGCACGGCCATCATGCCGCGCGGCAGCGTCGACGGAGCCATCGAGTGCGCCGATTACTTCCTCGACCTCAAGGCCCGGGGCGTGAACCTCGTGGCCATCAACGTCTCCTACGGCATGGCCGAGCAGTGGCCCAGCATCGACGGCACCGACATCCCGATGGTCGACGACGCCCTGTTTCACAAGGACCCAGGGCTGCTCGACGCCTTCGACCGCCTCGAGGCGGAGGACGTCCTCGTGGTGGCCTCGGCGCACAACCTGTTCCGCGACATCGATGACAAGGCCGAGCACGCCATGTATCCGGCCGCGTTCGATCACGACAACGTGATCGGCGTCGGGGGCATCAACGAGCGCGGCACGTGGTTCGGGAACCGCGGTCGGAGCACGGTCGACATCGCCGCTCCCGCGCAGCGCATCCTGCTCCCCGCCGTGCGCCCCGAGCTCGCCATGATGGCGCGCCTCGTCCGCGCCGAGCGGCGCGAGCTCGGCGATACGGGCGACGTTCCGTTCGATTTCGCGGAGTTCACCGAGGGCACGTCGCAGGCCACGGCCTACGTCTCCACGATGGCCGCGCTCCTGCGCGCCAACGCGACGACATCGGAGCTCACCGCGCCCGAGATCCGGCGCCTGATCCTGTCCTCGGGGACGCCGCTCCCGTCGATCCCCTGGATGTTGATCCTGCGCCCCGCGGCAGACCCCAAATTGCAGCTGGCGTACTGGACGTTCCTCGGCATGTTCGAGCCGACGACGCGCACGCTGAAGCAGAATCAGCTGAGCGAGGGCTCGCTCTCGGGTCGCATCGCCCGGCTCGACCGCGCCCTCGCGTGCCAGGGATTCGCCTTCCAGCGGATCGTCGCGCCCGCGCAGCGCCACGCGTCGCCGGCCGGCAGCCCGCTCACGGTCACGGCCGAGAGCTACGTGTGCGCGCAGCCGTCGAGCGCGGCCACCCTCGCCGCCAAGGTCACGCGGCCGGACGGCTCGACAGCCTCGCTCACGCTGGTTGGCGACGGCGACGGCCGCTACTCGGCAGATTACGTGCCGACTGTACCGGGCACCTATCGATTTGCGCTGAGCAGCGCGCCGAGCGACGCGCTCTCGGTGCAGGTCCCCTGAACCACGTAAAGCAATCATCGCGGTCTGGCGCGCCCGGGAGGGTGTGTTAGCCGTGGGGGATCATGCTCCAGCGGAGCAAGCTTTACGCGCCCGCGCCGCGCGACGGGACGGTCGCGCGGCCCCGCCTCCTCGAGAAGCTCGATGACGTGCGCGGCGGCCTGACGGCGCTGATCGTCGCGCCCGCGGGCTACGGCAAGACCACCCTGGTATCGCAGTGGCTGAGCGAGCGCCCCGCGCCCCACGCCTGGCTGACGCTCGATCGGGCGGACGGCGACCTGGGGCGCTGCGCGCGCTACCTCTGCGCGGCGCTCGCGCGGCTCGCCCCCGAGCTCGCCGCCCTGCAGGCGGCGCTCGACGCGGGCGGGCTCGGCGCGCGCGAGATCGCCGAGGCCCTCGTCGCGGAGCTCCGGGCGCTCGAGGCCCCCGCGACCCTCGTGCTCGACGACGTCCACGCCCTCGACGAGGCGAGCGCGTCGCACGCGCTCTTGGCGCACCTCGCCGAGCACGCGCCGGGCGCGCTCTCGATCGTCGTGACCAGCCGCTCGATCCCGCCCTGGCCCTGCGCGCGCCTGCGCGCCCGCGGGCAGCTCGTGGAGATCACGGCGGAGGCGCTGCGCTTCTCGGCGGGCGAGGCGAGCGCGCTGTTCTCGAAGCGCGGCCTCAGCGTCTCGCGGTCGACCGCAGGGAAGCTCGCCGAGCGCACCGAGGGCTGGGCCGTGGGCCTCGCGCTGTCGGCGCTGCTCCTCGGCCGGGGCGACCCCGCGAGCGACCTCCTCGCCCGGTTCGGGGGGACGCACCGCTGGGTGGCCGATTACCTCGTCGAGGAGGTGCTCGCGAAGGAGGACGGCCGGGTGCGGGACTTCCTCCTGCACAGCGCCGCGCTGCCGCGGCTCTCGGACGCGCTGTGCGCGGCCGCCGGCCTCGGCGACGCGGGCGTGCGCGTGGCGGAGCTCCACGCGCGCGGGCTGTTCGTCAGCGAGCTCGACGGCGAGCGGCGCTGGTTCCGCTACCACGACCTCTTCCGCGAGCTCCTGCTGGAGCGCGCGCGCTCGCTCGCGTCCGAGCGCGTGCGCGACGTGACGCTCCGCGCCGCGGCGTGGTTCCGCGACCAAGGCGATCCCGAGGCGGCCATCGAGCTGTGGCTCGCGGCCGGCGAGCACGCGGAGGCCGCGGCGCTCATCGAGCGCCACGCGCGCGCGCGCCTGCTGAGCGGGGAGTTCCCGCCGCTCCGGGGGTGGCTCGACGCGATCCCGGAGCCCGTGCGCGCGCGGCACCCGCGGCTGCTCACGCTCGACGCCTGGACGCTGGCCGACGCCGAGCGCGCGCGGCGGGCCGAGCCCATGCTCGACCGCGCCGACGCGCTGCTCGCCGAGGCGCGGGAGCGCGACCGGGGCGCCGTGGGCGAGGCCCACCGGGCGATGGGCGTCGAGAGCGAGGAGATCCGCGATCAGCTCCGCTCGGAGATCGCGATGATGCGCTCGTTCTTCGCGCGCATGCGCCGCGACTTCCAGGGAGCGAGCCGGCTGTCGCGCGAGGCCCTGGAGCTCGCGCGGGACGGCGGCATCCCCGTGCGCGCCCGCGCGGCCACGGGGCTCGGCCAGGACGCCTACATGCGCGGTGATTTCAGGGAGGCGCGGGTCCAGCTCGAGCAGGCCCTCGCCGTCGCGCTCGAGGAGGGCGAGCTCGTCAGCATCGTGATGGCTGTCGGCTACCTGATCCAGGTGCTGCACTGCGCGGGCGAGCTCGAGCTCGCGCTGCGGATGGGCCAGCGCGTCGGGGCCTGGCTGGAGCGCCGCAAGCTGTCCCGCGTCGCCGCGGCGAAGTGGCAGCGGGGCGCGCTCGTGTGCGTGCTCATCGAGAAGAACCAGCTCGATCGGGCGGCGGAGGCGCTCGAGCCGCTGCTCGGCCTCGATTACGGCGCGCCGCTGCAGCAGATCGTGGTGCAGGGGTTTCGCTTCATGCTCGCCCGCGCGCGCCGCGACCTGGACGAGGCCGAGCTCGCGCTCGACGCGGTCGACGAGGTGCGCCGGCGCGCGATCACGCGGTATTCGTTCGGGTGGGCCGACACCCCGGCGCTCAAGGCCGATCTCGCGCTGTGGCGCGGCGATGACGAGCGGGCCCTCGGCTGGCTCGCGGCGTACGGCGCGGAGGCGAGCCCCCCGGCGGATTTCCTGGGCGAGGCCGATTTCGAGATCGCCGCGCGCATCGACGCGTGGGCGGGCGACCCTGGCCGCGGCGCCGCGCGGGCCGTCGCGCTCGCCGAGCGCGCGTGGCCGGCCGCCCGGATCACGCGCGGCGTCGGCGCGCGCGTGATGGCGGCGCACGCCTCGTTGCGCCAGCGCGACCGCGCGCAGGCCAAGGCCCATTTGAAGGAGGCGCTGCTGGAGGCCCACGGCCGCGGCCTGCACCGCAGCGTGCTCGACGCGCTGCCCGACGTGAGCGACGTCCTGCGCCTCGCGAGCGAGGAGCGCATCGTCCCGGAGATCACGCGGAAGCTCGTGGCCGAGCTCGGGGGCGCGCCGGAGCGCCTGCGCGTCTCGGTCGAGGGGCTGCGCGAGCCGCTCCGGCCGCGCGAGCTGCAGGTGCTCCGGCTGCTCGCCGACGGCCTGAGCAACGAGGAGCTGGCGGGGCGCCTCGGCATCCAGGTCAGCACGGTCAAGGTGCACCTGCGCGGCCTCTACGCGAAGCTCGGCGCGAGGAGCCGGGCGCGCGCGCTGGCCCGCGCCCGCGAGCTCGGCCTGAGGTTCTGACCTGCGCGGCGCGGCGGCGCCGGTTCGAACACGTCGAGCTGTCCCGCCGGACACGTCATCGTCTCGTCGCGCACGTCAATCTCGATGGCGCGCTCGCCGGCTAGACACCATTCGATGGTTCTGGGGAGGCGGTCGGCGAAGCGATGATGTGCAGCCGCCGGCAGCGCCGGTACGCGGCGCAGCAGGGCGATCAGCGCCGGGATGAACAAGTCGCTGCTCTTGCGAGCGCAGAGCTCCCACGTAGGCAGCCGAGCACCGTCGTGTGCTCTCGCCATGTCAGGGCAGCGCGCCGCTTACGACGTCCCCGTCTTGCCCTGCTGATAGACGTCCTTGACGTGGATCTCCATGAACCTGTCCGGCTTCTCGAGCGGCGCAAAACCGAACTGCTGGTACAGCCCATGCGCGTCCGCGGTGGCGAGCATCGTCCGCCGCAGCCGGAGCCGGCCGAGGACCTCGCTGACGTGGGCCATCAGCGCCTTGCCGTACCCCTTGCGCTGCTCCGCCTCGACGATGAACACGTCGGCCAGGTACGCGAACGTCGCCTCGTCGGTGATCACCCGGGCGAAGCCGATCTGCGCGCCCGCCTTGTAGACGCCGAAGCAGAGCGCGCCCTCGATCGCCCTCTCGACCACCTCCCTGGGGATGCCCTTGCTCCAGTACGCAGAGGCGAGGACGGTGTGGATCAGCTCGCGATCGAGGCGCGATTTGTCCGATGAGATGACGATATCTTCGCTTGCCTGGTGGTCCACTCCGTCGATCCTCCGTTGCGCGTTCAGCCTGCGGGGCCGGTCCCTCGCGACCTCGTCGGCGACCCCTGAATCCGTCGCCGCGCGGCAGGCAATCCGAGGCGCCGGCCGGCGTCAAGGGCAGGCGGCCGGGCGCGCCGTGCCGCACGCCCTCATGGACGATGCCGCCGCCCGCGTGCGACGTTGCCCGCGAACACGGGGGAAGAAGCATGCTCACGCTCCTCGGGGTCGCGGTCGTGGTCGTCGGCTTTGTCGTCAGGATCCATCCGCTCCTGGTCGTCGCGGCGGCCGCCGTCGTGACCAGCCTCTCGGCCGGGATGACCCTGGTCCAGGGGATCTCCGCCCTGGGCAAGGCCTTCAACGACAACCGTTATGTCAGCCTCGTCTGGCTGGTCTTGCCGGTCATCGGCCTCCTGGAGCGCTCCGGCCTCCAGGAGCGGGCGCGCGCGCTGGTCTCGCGGGTGAAGACCGCCACGACCGGGCGCCTCCTGCTCGTCTATTTCGTGGTGCGGCAGCTCAGCGCCGCCCTCGGCCTGACCTCGCTGGGCGGCCACGCGCAGATGGTCCGGCCGCTGATCGCCCCCATGGCCGAGGCCGCCGCGGAGAACCGGCACGGGCCGCTGCCGGACGCGACGCGCTTTCGGATCCGCGCCGCCGCCGCGGCGGCCGACAACGTGGCGCTGTTCTTCGGCGAGGACATCTTCCTCGCCATCGCGTCGATCCTGCTCATCAAGGGGTTCCTCGAGCAGAACGGGATCCTCGTCGAGCCGCTCCAGCTGTCGGTCTGGGCCATCCCCACGGCGGTCCTGGCGCTGCTGATCCACGGCACACGTCTCCTCCTGCTCGACCGGCGGCTCCAGCGCGAGCTCGCCCGCGCGGACGCCGGGGAAGCGCGCCCGTGATCACCCTCGACGTCGGCTACGTCGCGGCGGGCCTGTTCTTCGTGGCCGCGGCCGCCCTGAGCGCGGCCGACCGCGAGAACGAGAAGCGCTGGAAGAACACCCTCTTCTGGGGCCTCCTGGCGGCGAGCTTCCTGTTCGGCTCGCGCCTCGGGGATCTCGCGAACGGCGTCCTCGCGATCGCGCTCGTCCTCCTGGCCGGCGTCGGGGGCCTGGGCCAGGGCCGCCCCGCCACGACGACGCCCGCGGAGCGGCGCGCGAGCGCCGAGCGGCGCGGGGATCGCCTCTTCGTCCCGGCGCTGATCATCCCGGCGACCGCCCTCCTCGGCGCGCTGGTCCTCCGGCGGGTCGAGTTCCGCGGCTCCCCCTTGCTCGACCCCCGCCAGGCAACGCTGATCTCGCTGGCCCTCGGCGTGGTGCTGGCGCTCGCGATCTCGGTGGCGTGGCTGCGCCCGCCGCTGCTCGCCCCGCTGCAGGAAGGCCGGCGCCTGCTCGACACGGTGGGCTGGGCGGCGATCTTGCCCCAGATGCTGGCCGCGCTCGGGGTGGTATTCGCGGCCGCGGGCGTCGGCGACGTGGTCGGCGGGCTGGCCGGGAGCGCGCTCCCGCTCGGCGGCCGCCTCGCCGCGGTGGCGGCCTACACCGTGGGCATGGCGGTGTTCACGGTGATCATGGGGAACGCCTTCGCCGCGTTTCCGGTCATGACCGCGGCCGTGGGGCTGCCCCTCATCGTGCGCCGGCTCGGCGGCGACCCGGCCGTGATGAGCGCCATCGGCATGCTGTCCGGCTTCTGCGGGACGCTGATGACCCCCATGGCCGCCAACTTCAACATCGTGCCCGCGGCGCTGCTCGGGCTGCCCGACCGCGACGGCGTCATCAAGGCGCAGCTCCCCACCGCGCTGCTCCTGCTCATCGGGAACACGCTCCTCATGTACCTGCTCGTCTTCCGGCGCTGAGCTCCCGTCCCGGGGCCGCGCTCCCCGCGACGCCGGGATCGCCGCGCTCGCTCGGTCCGTTTCATCGAGGCGCCCTGGCCAACCGCTCGCGCCCGTGCTCGTCTTCGGGCGCCGAGGTCTCCTCCATGCCGCACGTGTTGACACCGGACATCGCCTCGCGGCTCGCCGCCATCGCGCTCGGGCACGTGACGCGGGAGTACCCGCACAAGCTCGATCACGTCATGGCCGGCCCCGAGGACGTGAAGGGGCCGCGCGACCTGCACCCCATCTTCCACGGTAGCTTCGACTGGCACTCGTGCGTGCACGGCCACTGGCTCCTCGCGCGGGTCTACCGCCTCTTCCCCGGCGCGCCCGGCGCGGCGGCGATCCGCGCGCTCCTGGAGGCGCAGCTCACGGCCGACAAGGTCGCGGTCGAGCTGGCCTACCTCGAGCGGCCGGCGAGCCGCGGCTTCGAGCGGCCGTATGGGTGGGCGTGGCTGCTCCTGCTCGCGGCCGAGCTCGCGCGCTACGACACCGGCGAGGGCCGGCGGTGGTCGGCCGCGCTGGCCCCGCTCGGCGACGCGTTCGCCGCGCGGTTCCTCGAGTACCTGCCCCGGGCCACGTACCCGGTCCGCGCCGGCGCGCACTCGAACAGCGCCTTCGCCCTCGCGCTCGCGCTGGAGTACGCCGCCGTGCGGGGCGACGAGCGGCTCGCGCGCCGCTGCGCCGAGTCGGCGCGGGCGTGGTACGGCCGCGACGCGGACTGCCAGGCGTGGGAGCCCTCGCAGGACGATTTCCTCTCGCCCGCCCTCATCGAGGCCGAGTGCATGCGCCGCGTCCTGAACGAACCGGAGTTCCGCGGCTGGTTCGCGCGGTTCCTGCCGCGCGCGGCGGACGGCGAGCCCGCGACCCTGTTCGAGCCGGCGACGGTCAGCGACCGCAGCGACGGCAAGATCGCCCACCTCGACGGGCTCAACTTGAGCCGCGCCTTCTGCTGGCGCTCGCTCGCCGTCGCCCTTCCCGGCGGGGATCCGGTCCGCGCCCGCGCCCTCCAGGCGGCGGAGCGGCACCTCGACGCCAGCCTGCCGCACGTGGCCGGCGACTACATGGGAGAGCACTGGCTCGCGAGCTTCGCGCTCCTCGCGCTGGGCGCCGGGGCGGAGTGACGCACACAAGGAGGTGCGCTGCGCGGCGCGTGGCTCGCGCAGCAGCGTCTAGATCGTGGAGCGGGAGACGGGATTTGAACCCGCGACGTCAACCTTGGCAAGGTTGCACTCTACCACTGAGTTACTCCCGCATCTCTCGGGCACACCAGAAGACACCCTGATTGCGCCGAGCCCTCGCCCGAGGTGGCCCCGTCGAGGAGGGCGGAGGAGTACCAACCGGCGTCGCCGTAGTCAAGCGCTGATGTATGGCGCCCCGTGGCTCGTTCCTCCAGGACGCACGCGATCGTGGCGCCGGCGTCCCCCGCGGCCGGCGGTGGCTCGGCCGCCGCCGGCGCTCGCGCGTGCGGGACGCACGAGCCCGCCAGGCCGGAGCGGGCAGGTCTCCGTGACCTCGCGGCTCACGCCGGTCAGGCCCCTGCGCAGGGGCGTGGCCTTGGCGGGCCTCACGCCGGCGTCACCGAGCGCGCCGAGCAGGCGGACGCGCTCCTCGCGGCGCACGAGCAGCAGATCGGCCTCCGGAACCTCGCCCCGGGATCCCGAGCCGGCGCGCGGTGAACCTGCGAGCATGCAGCCCGCGCGCGACCGCGCCGCTTAAACCTCGGCCGCCCCGCTTAAGCGCTCGCGACACCGCTTAAATCCGCGCGAAGCGGGCGCTCTCGGTTGCCGGCGCAGATCTCGTCGATTACCAGTTTGTCGCCAGTCGGAGCGCCGAACAGGACCGGAACGATCCGGCTGGAGCCACGCGAGCGCCAGGGCGCGAGGGCGGCGGCGTGCCGGAGCACGCTCTCGCCCGAGCGACCCGCGTGGTCATCGCGTCGCTCCGGCCGGCGACGGGAGGCCTGGAGAGGCGCGTTGGGTCCTGGTGAATGAAACACCGCGGCGAGGCGCAGGTCCGCTCGATGAGCGGATGTGGCCTCGACCGTGAGCCCGCCTCTACGCCCGTCGTGGGGAGAGGACAGGCACCGTCCTACGGAGAACGATCCATGAAGAAGACATCGCTTTATCTCGTGGCCATGACGATCCCCGGCATCGCGCTCGCCCTGCCGAGCGCCGGTTGCTCGAGCGCCGGAGAGCTCCCAGCGGAGGACGACGCGCCGCTCGAGGAGCCGATCGGCTCGGCCGCCGCCGCGCTGACGATCTGCCCCTGCTTCACGGACACAAACAACGCGTGCAATTACAGCCCCGCGGATCGCGTCGCGTGCGGCGTCCCGAGCGGCGGTTGCTCGTCGATGGAAGACTGGGAGCGCGGCTATTACGCGCACGTCGCCGCCTGCGCGCCGCCGTTCGACGCGCTCGACTTCATGCGCAACAGCCACGGCGGCACGCTCGTCTCGGACGACGACGGCAGCATCGTCTCGTACCACGAGCTGCCGGACGGGCATTTTTACTATGTGAAGGGCTCGAGCGGCGGCGCCAACGATGGTCACGTGTTCGAGCGCTACGGGTTCGACGGTACGAACATCTGGCAGGAGCGGGACACGAGCTGGCCTCTCGTCGATCGCGGCGCCTTTGACGCCTACGACGCGGTGAGCCCGACGACGCACGCGTACGGCGCCCGCGTCTGGGCGAAGCGCAGCGTGCGCGACGGCGACGCGTGGTCCACCAGCACGCAGATCATCGGCTTCCAGAGCGGGAGCGCGACCCAGCGGTGCCGCTGGTCGAACCGCCCGGTCGACGACCGCAACAGCACGAACCCCGAGACGCGGCAGATCAGGCGGTATCCGCAGATCGACTGGGGCGGGAGCATCGGGACGGTCGAGTCGATCGCCATCGCGTCCGGCGACGAGGTCCACTGGTATGCCAAGGGCTGGGGTTGGGTGAAGTGGGAGTACAACGGCCCGCCGCGGGAAGGGGTGAGGTCGCCGATCACCTGGACGCGCCACATCTCCTCGAAGAAGCAGCCCCTCGAGCGATGCCCGAGCGGTCCTCTGCCGTTCGAGCGGCCCACGCGCGTGGGGGTGTTCCGCGACGGGGGCTGGCTCCTCGACGTGAACGCCGAGGGATACGACCCCTCCGACCGGCAGGTCTGGTGGGGCGCGCCCGGCGACACCCCGGTGGTCGGGAGCTGGGACGGCAGCGGGCAGCCGCGCCTCGGCGTCGCGCGCGTGGAGTCGAACGGCATGATGTACTGGTACCTGGACGTGAACGGCAATGGCCCCGACGGCGCCGACAGAGCGCTCCAGTTCGGGCTGAGCGGCGACGTCCCGGTCGTGGGCGAGTGGACGGTGACCGGGCAGTCGCGCGCGGGCGTGTTCCGCCGTGGGACCTGGGTCTTCGACATCAACGGCAACGGCTTCGACGGCGCGGACAGGACGGTCACGTACGGGGACGCCGGGTACGTGCCTGTCACCGGCGCCTGGTGACGCGGGCGCGCTCTGCATCGGCGCCGCGGATCGCGCGGCCCGACCGTCGATCACGTTGATCGAGCGAGAGATAAACCGCCAAGGCGCCAAGGACGCCAAGAAAAAGACAATAATTTGGCGTCTTGGCGTCTTGGCGTCTTGGCGTCTTGGCGTCTTGGCGTCTTGGCGTCTTGGCGCCTTGGCGGTTCGAAGCTCTAGCGAGGGTCGGCGCCGGGCAGGCACACGATGGTCGCCCCGCGCAGGAGCCGGTATCCGCTCGGCTCGGTCACCACGAGCCCCCGCAAGCCCAGGCTCCGGAGCGTCGCGACGGCGTTGTGCAGCCGGTTCTTCGCCGCGCTGCCGGCGATCCGCTCGCCCGGCCACGCGGCCGCGATGAGCGATTCGGTCGCCAGCGCGCCCTCCTGCCCCGTCCGATGATGCTCGACCAGCGCGCCCAGCAGGCGGCGAAACACCTGCCGCGTGGAGAGCTCGACGACCTCCCCGGCCCCCGCGCGGAACCAGCCCCCTCCCGGCCCGACCGTCAGATCCGGGGTCTGGAGCGGCGCCTCCGGCGGCGCGAGCCCGGCAGGCGGCGCCGGCGGCTCATGTTCCTCCCGCTCGAGGGCGTGCCCGGCGCCGGCCTCCGCGAGCGCCCGGAGCAGGAGCGGCCCGGTGATGAGCGCGCCGAGCGCGCCGAGGCGGATCGCGCCGCGGAGCCTCGCCGGGCGTCCAGGCCCCCGAACCAGCCTTCCACCCGTCGAGACGCCGCGTCGCGGAGCTGCCTCGCCGGAGCCGCCTCGCCTGCCGACGCGCACCGCCGCGCTCGCGCGAGCTCCACGATCCCCTCCAGGATCTCGACGGTGACCGCGATATTCGGCTCCGGGTAGGTCATGAGCGCGTGGCGCGCTCGCTCGAGCTCGCCGTCGGCCCGCTCGAGGTCGTCGTCGTCTGCGGCGAGGGCGCCGAGCCCCACCCGCGCGACCACCGCAGGTCCGCCCGCCGCGCCGAGCGATAGCGCCTCCTGGAGGGCGGCGCGCGCCTCGCTCCGCCTCCCCGGACCCCAGAGCAGGATGACCCCCAGGAAGGACAGCGCCATGGGGACGAAGAAGTGCCGGCCGAGCGCCCTCGCGATCTGCCCGGCCTCGTTCAGCTCGGCCTCGGCGCGCTCCAGGTCGCCGGCGCACGCGAGGCCGCTCCCGAGGACGGTCCGCGCCACGCCCTCGAGCTCGCGGTCGGCCACCTCCCGCAGCGTGGGCAGCACGCGCTCGACGTGATCGCACGCCTCCCGGGCGGCGCCGAAGATCCACCGCATGAGCGCGCGATTGACGGATACGGTCGCGATCGTGCGGGCGTCCTTCGCGGCGACGGCGATGGCCAGCGCCTCGGCGGCGCCCGGGTCCTCGTCGGTGGTGTCGTACCGGACGGCGGCCCGATCGGTGAGCGCGTGCGCGAGCGTGCGGGCGTCGCCCGACCCGCGCGCCTGCGCGATGGCGGCGGTGAACAGCTCGAGCGCGTCCCGCAACCGCATCTGGTCGCGCGCGAGGTTCCCTCGCAGGTGGAGGATGCGCGCCGCGAGCGACGGCGCGTCGCGGGCGCCGAGCAGGGCGGTCGCGCGGCCGAGGTCCTCCTCGGCCTCGGCGACGCGGCCCGACACCCGGCGGATCGCGGCCCTCACCACGAGCGCTCGCGCGGCGAGGGCGACGTCCGTCACGCGGTCGAGCTCGCGGACGACGGTGTCCAGGACCTCCAGCGATCGCCCGAAGGGCCCGCGCGTGTAGAGGTCTCATCGAGCAGATCCCACGACCAGTCGAGCGCCGCCTGGAGCGTCGCGTGCCGCCGGGGCACGTCCCGCCTCCCGCCCCGCAGGAGCTCGAAGCGGCGGCTCACGCGGTCCAGGATCTCGGACGGGCTCAGGATCGGCAGGCGCGCCGACGCGAGCTCCAGGGCCAGGGGAATGCCGTCGACGCGCTGGACGATCTGCTCGACGATCGCGCGGTCGCCCTCGGCGAGCGCTCCTCCCGCGACCAGCGCGCGCGCGCGCGCCGCGAAGAACGCCACCCCCTCCTCCACGCTCCACGGGCCGAGGAGCAGGCGGACCTCTTCGCCGAGCCCGAGCGGCTCTCGCGACGTCACCAGGAAGCGCGCCTCCGGCGCCCCGGCGAGCCAGAGATCGACCGACTCCGCGGCGAACCGCGCGAGCCGCTCGAAGTTGTCGAGGATGACGAGGCAGGGCCCGAGCGCGCGCAGCGCCGCCGCGAGGCGCCGGCACACCTCGCCCTCGCTGGCGTTGAGCGGGAGCTCGGCCCGGAGCCCATCCGCGACGCAGGCCAGGAGCTCGTGCAGGGAGGCGGCGCTCGACAGGTCGAGGAAGCCGGAGGGCAGGGTCCAGGTCGACCTCGCGAACTGCTGGGCGAGGCAGGTCTTTCCCATGCCCCCTGGCCCGAGCACGCTGACGAGCCGCGCTCCCTCCTCGAAGGCCCGGCGGAGCGCGTCGAGCTCGCGAGCGCGCCCGATGAAGAGCGGTGCGCTGTGCTGCGTCGGTCTCTCCTCGCTTCCGGAGGCGACCGATGGCGGTGTCGTCGCGGGCATGATCGCGCCATGCTATCCGCGCGTCCGCAGGAGCATACGTCCGGGCACGTCTCGGGCGCGTCCGGCCGCCGCGAGGCGCGGGGTCGTCACCGGCGCGGCGTCCCGACGCGGGGACCGCCTCTGCGCGCGGGGTTGACCGGGGATGCGGGTCTCGAGTGTAATCGAGGAGCACCGGGCGCTCCTGCGCGCCATCGAGCGCGGCGGCGCGGTGTCGGCCGCGAAGGTCCCGCGGGCGCACCTCTCGGAGTTCTACGGCACATGAGCGCGCTCACCGAGCTCGCCCTCGCGCTGCGCGACGGCCTGATCACCGACCGGGACGTGATGGATGGGTATCGCCACGATCAGGCGATCTGGGCGGCCGGCGGCGCCGGCGGCTCCGGCGGCTGGCCGCTCGCGGTGGCGCGTCCCGCGTCGACCGCGGAGGTGCAGGCGCTGGCGCGGTGGGCGACCCGGCACCGCGTCGCGCTGGTGCCGCGCGGCGCCGGGACCGGGGTGGCGGGCGGGGCGAACGCCAGCGACGGCTGCGTGGTGGTGAGCTTCGAGCGCATGAACCGGATCGTCGCGATCGACGAGGCGGCGATGCTCGCCGTGGTCCAGCCGGGGGTGCTCAACGGCGATCTCAAGGCCGCCGCGCGCGAACGGGGGCTGTGGTATCCGCCCGACCCGTCGAGCTACGCCGTCTCGACGCTCGGCGGCAACGTCGCCACCAACGCCGGCGGCCTGTGCTGCGTGAAGTACGGTGTCACGTCCGATTACGTGCTCGGCCTCGAGGCGGTCCTCGCCGACGGGGCGGTGCTCCGCACCGGCGGCCGCAGCCGCAAGGACGTCGCCGGCTACGATCTGACGCGGCTCCTGGTCGGCTCCGAGGGCACCCTCGCGATGATCACCGAGATCACGCTGCGCCTGCGCCGGCGCCCCCCGCCGTCGGCGACGCTGGTGGCGATGTTCGGGTCGCTGGAGGCCTCGGGTCGTGCGGTCGCGGCGATCGTCCGGTCGGTCGACGCGTCGATGCTCGAGATCATGGACCGCACGGCGATCCGCGCGGTCGAGAGCTACCGCCCGCTCGACCTCGACACCGAGGCCGCCGCGATGCTGATCGCCCAGAGCGACGCGCCCGGCTCCGCCGAGCTCGGGCGCATGCAGGAGGCCTGCGAGGGCGCCGGCGCGACGCTGGTCGCCACCACCGAGGACGAGGGCGAGGGGCAGATGCTGCTGACGGCGCGCCGCCTCGCGCTCACGGCGCTCGAGCGGCTCGGCACGGTGCTGGTCGACGACGTCGCGGTGCCGCTGCCGCACTTGCCGGAGATGCTCCGGCGCATCGAGGCGATCGCCGCCGAGGCGCAGACCACCGTCGCGACGGTGGCGCACGCGGGCGACGGCAACCTGCACCCGCTCGTGGTCTTCGATCGCCACGACGCCGCGGCCGAGGCGCGCGCGGTCACGGCCTTCGAGGCGGTGATGGAGCAGGCGCTCGAGCTCGGCGGCACGATCACCGGCGAGCACGGCGTCGGCACGCTCAAGCGCGGCCTCCTCACGCGCCAGCTCGGCGCGGCCTCGCTCGCGCTGCACCACCGCATCAAGGGCGCCTTCGATCCCGACGGCATCCTCAACCCGGGGAAGGTGATCGGGCCGCCCGGCGGAGCGGGGCCTGTTGGCGAGCGACGGTGAAGGCGGGGGGGTGGGGTGCCTCGGCTGAACGTGGGGGGGCTTTTGAACCGCCAAGGCGCCATAAGACGCCAAGAAATAACAAACATCTTGGCGTCTTATGGCGCCTTGGCGGTTCCATCATTCCGAGTTGGCGAGGGAGCTCCTCCGCCACCAAGGCGGGAGGCGCCGCGGCGCTTGATGCACGGAGAAGCGATGAGGCTCCATCGGCCGATGGCCTGAGCATGCGTCATTGTCGCTGATCGGGGCTGGGCGCGGCTCGGAGGCTCCCCCGCAGCGCGCGCGGAGCGCAACCGAACCATCGCTGGCAGGCGTGGCTGAACGCGGTCGTGTCCGCGAAGCCGAGCTGGAGCGCGACCTCGGTCACGCTGATCGCCTCCCGTCGGAGCAGGCTGCCGGCGCGCTCGCGGCGCACCTCGTCGACGAGGCGCCGGAAGCTGGTCCCCTCGGCTTCCAGGTGCCGGCGCAAGGTCCGCTCCGTCGTGCCGAGGGCGCGGGCCACGCGCGGGAGCGACGGGATCCCGCCGTCGGCGCTCGACAGCTCGCGGACGATCGCGTGCCGGACGGCGTCCTCGCGCGAGCGTGGAGCGAGCTGATTCGACAGCGATTCCGCGGACTTGCACAGGTACTCCCAGAGCGTCCGGTTGGCCGATGGCGGCACCGCGTCGAGGAGCTCGCGGCGGAAGGAGAGCCCGTCGTGCGGGGCGTCGAAGCTCACGGGGCAATCGAAGAACGCGCCGTGCCCGCCCCGGCGAGGCGGCGCGGGATGGCGGAAGGTCACCTCGACGGGCGTGAGATCCGCGCCGGCGATGCGCCGCAGGCAGCCGAGGCCCTGCGCGACGGCCGTCTCGTTGGAGAGCCGGTGTCCCAGGGTGAGGGGCCGCGCGCGGTACCACCGGACGTGGACGCGCCTCGCGGTCTCGGTGACCTCCCATCGACCCGAGTCGGTGAGCAGCGCGCCGTAGCGAGCGATGGTGTCGAAGGCGTCGCGCACCGACGGCGCGGTCATCATCGCGAAGCCGAGGACGTGCAGATCCTCGATGGCGGCTGCCTGCGCTACCCGGATGGGCAATGACGGGTCGTCGAGCGTCCGACCCAGATAGCTCCACAGCTCGACGACGCCATCGAACTCGACGCGTCGCCCGGGGTCCTCGGCGAGCGACGGCGGCAGGCGCGTCGCGCGGCGGATGGCGTCGAGCCGCACGCCGTCGTGCAGCGCGTGGTCGACGATACGCTGGACCACCTTCGCCACGACGGTCGGCCGGGGTCGTACCATGCGCTCGGCGCCAGCATGCAGCATGCCAGAGACCGGAGCTCCTCGTGGGCGGCGATCCGTGCAGCAAGCGGCGTCGCGGGCGCGCCGGGCATGGCGCTGCGATCAGGGGAGCGCGCGCTGGGTGCGCGCTCAGGGGCTCGTGAAGCCCAGGATCCCGTGCCCGGCCAGGACGTGGACGGTGTTCGGCGGCTGCGGTGCGGGGTTCGTGGCGCTCGCCACGCCCTCGCGCATGAACGCGGTCCGGATGCGCGTGATGGAGGACGCCTGATGCGCCTCCTGGAGCAGCCTCATCGCTTCGGCCGGTATCGTGATGGATCCGTCTCCTCCCAGGGAGACGCACTGGATCTCGACCTGCTTGCCGGTGGGGGGCGGCATCGCGAACGGCGACGCGCCCTCGACGCTGCCGTCGGTGCTGGTGATGCGCACGAGCGTGCCCTGCGCGGCCCCGCAGCTCCCGCCTCCGCCGGCGCAGCCCAGGGTCATCGGCGCGCCGTCGAGCGGCACAGCGCCGAGGAGCGATTGCGACGCTTCGTCGAGCTGGAACTCTTCCCCTGCCGCGATGGGCCCCAGATCGGGGAACTCGAAGGCCATCGCGCCGCTGGGCTCGATGCCCACGACGACCTCATCGCCGCTCGCGATGGGATCGATAGGATTCGCCGGGACGGGCCCTGCGCCGGCGAGCACGACGTGGTCGGCCATGAACGCTTCCTCGGTCGCGCGCGGGTTGGCCACGATGGCGGCCTCGCTCGACTCGACCGCCACGATGGGGAACGCCCCGTTGTTTCCGCCGGCCGGCGCGCCGTCCACGCGCAGGTAGCGGCCCACGTCGGCCGCGGAGAACGTCGCGCCGTCGAGCACGTAGGCCGCGGTGCCCATCGACCCGGGGGTCACGCTCGCCTGGCCCGTGCCGCTGTGCATCGGGCAGACGTAGCCATTGCCCTGGAAGCGGCATTCGATGGATCCGCCCGTGAGCCCGGAGATCGTGACGGCGCCCTGATCGGTGAGCGGCGGCGGCGGATCGTCCTGCACGTCGTAGATCCATGCCTTGCATCCGGCGAGCTGGCCGGGCATTTCCTCGTAGCTGGGGTGCTTCGCTGCGGTGAACAAGATCTGCACGGTGAGGCCGTGACCTGCCTGAGGCGCGCCGAGGATGGAGACATCCTGAATGGAGACGATGCCGCTGTGCGTGGGGGCGAGGCTGCCGTCTTCGCCGCCGTCGCCGCCCGAGCCTCCGCTGCCGCCCGAGCCTCCGCTGCCGCCCGAGCCTCCGCTGCCGCCGGAGCCTGAGCTGGCCGGCGTGCCGCCGCTCCCCTCGTGGCTGTCGTCGCTCGGGTTGGCGCAGCATCCCGCGACGGCGATGGCCGTGACGATGGCCGCGGCGAGCTGGCCGCTCCTCGGGATTCGGGAGAGTCGCATTCGATAGATCATGAGTCACCTCCAGGCATCGTGGCGATGCGCGTCGACCGCTCTCGGGTGGACGCGTTAGAGGTAGGCGTGCCGCCGCGGCTCGGCCTGGTCGCGCCGGCCACGAACTTGGTCGAAGCGGCCGCTCCGCGCCCGGACGGAGGCCTCAGCAACTTCCCGCGGCGCGCGATGCGCGGAGCATCACGGCGACGGCGGGCTCCACACATGAGGCGTGGTCGTGGAGACGGCGCGCAACCCCATCCGTTCCAGGATTGGACGGCTGTCCGGCGAGGCATCCACCTGCAGGTAGCGCAGCCCGCGTTCTCGGGCCTGCCCCGCGCGCCGCGCGACGAGGCTTCGGTAGATCCCGCGCCCGCGCCACTCCGGCCGCGTGCTGCCGCCCCAGAGGCTCGCGAACTCGGTGTCCCGATGGAAGCGCACCCATGCGGCGCAGACGATCTGATCCTCCGCCTCCGCGACGTGGATGGAAAGCGCCCGCGGATCGGCCCGTCGCTCCTGCTGCAGCTCGGCGATGAGCCAGGCCCAGTCTCCGCCCCAGACAGCGGACTGCAATGCGGCGATCCCGTCGAGCGGCTCGCCGTCGTCGAGGCAGCGCACGGCGATCCCCGGGGGCGGCGCCGTGCCAGCGGTCGCGGCGGCGACCTCCTCGACGGCCCCGATGACCAGCGCCTCTTCGGCCCCGGCCTCGAGCCCGGCGGCGCGCAGCCGCGCTCCGAGGTCCGCGGGGCGGTCGTGGCCATAGGACTTCCACTCGAAGCGGCGGGCCAGCCCGGCGAAGTACGACACCTGCTCGGCGATGGCGCCGTCCGCCGTGTCCTCGTCGAGATCGCTCCACAGCACGCCGCAGCCCCATGGCAGCTCCGGAGGCGACACCCACCTCACCACCCGGCCGTCGCGCTCGACGCGCCATGCCGGGCTGGGAGGGGAGAGGTCTCGACGCATCTGCGCGTCGAAGCGCTCGAGGAGCTCGGTGGTGCTCGCGATGGCCATGGTGGGCAGTCTCCTCGCCGGCGAGCGCGCTGTCGCCGAGGCCTTCCGTTCACGGTGCCAGATCTCTCACCCCTAAAAGCCATCGCGGGCAAAATCCGCATCGAGTCTTCCCGGCCCCGGGCGCATGGTCGGGTCCTTTGGAGGGACCGCGGGATGTGGCGGCCTCGCCTGAGCGGGAGCGAAGCATCTTTTCGCTTTATGGTCGCGGTTGATTCTGATGTCGGAAACCGCCGGAGGCGGTAGGAGATTGATCTCGCTGCACTCGAACCCGTCCGCCAGCTTTACATATATCCTTGGTCGCTGCAGTCGCTGTACATAGCGGGGAGCGCAGGAGGAAAAATTGAAATATCCGCCGTCGTCGGTCTTGGTCCAGCACGGAGTGCCAAGGAGCGCGACGCGTATGCCACGAGCCGGAAGGTTGTTGTCTTCAATCGATATGACGCCAGAAAGCGGTAGAGCTTCGCTCTCCATCTGCTGCGCTCCGGCGTCGGCGGCCTCGATACGCGTCTCTCCAGCTGGATTCATGCCTTCGACGGTGGCCTTCTTTGCGGGTTCTCCATCTCGGGAATCGCTGCTGAGCGCGGGCCGAGGGAGTGTTTTTGCGATGGGTGTGCTCTGGTCGGA
Organism: Sorangium sp. So ce134; assembly: GCA_051525975.1. Classification (GTDB taxonomy): domain Bacteria; phylum Myxococcota_A; class Polyangia; order Polyangiales; family Polyangiaceae; genus Sorangium. Next base: position 11,370,910 of record CP150314.1, on the reverse strand, counting down.
TGCGTCGTGAGCGTTTTCTTCGGTTTCGGAATGAGCGCTCCAGTTGGTCGCTAAGAGGTAGCTGGTCACGCCGGCGATCGGTAAGAGCATGGCAATGGCGAGCCACATCCTTCTGCGCCATGGCGTCCCGTCGCTGGTCGCAGGCGGTATGCTCGATGGCTGGATCTCTCTCCGTATGTTCCTGGCGATCGCCGCGAAGTCGCGCTCGATGTCATGTTCGTCGCCTCCGGAGACGAACCTTGCGTCAGGTGGAAAGATCGACGTCGTCTTCAGCCACGGAACGACCTCCCAGGCGCATGGCTTCAGGAGCACGGCGAGGATGCAGAATCTGCCATCGTGCCGACGTTTCAGTAGGTGTGGAATTTCTTCGTCGAGTGCCAGCGGAGACGAAAGATAGTCGGCGGAGATCAAGAGCACCGCCACGCTGGCCCGACGGATGGCCGCGTCGATCTCCGGCTTCCAGGCGTCTCCTGCGCCGACGCGACCGTCGTCCCAGAGCTCGAGGAGCTCCTGCTTCTGGAGCACGCCCAGATGTGCGACGAGCCGGTCCTTCCACTCGGTGTCCGCCCGGCTGTAGCTGATGAATACGGTGGGCCGATGCCCCATACTGTGATTCTCGCACGAGCTCCGTGCAGCGGGGTAGCAAATGGGGCGCGTACCGGCCGCCGTCCTCGCGGGAGCTCAGCCTCGGCACGATCTCGCCTCCTGCTGTCGTTGACACGGGATGCTCGCCGCGTAGCCTGCGGGACCATGCGCGGGGCAGTGCTGAGCCTTTTGTTCGCCGTGGTGTTCCCTGGGTGCGCTCCCGACGAGGAGTCCGTGTTCTGGAGCCAGCCGCCCGGTTCCGTCGGGACGAGCTCCTCGACGGGCGGCTCGCTGGTCTGCGAGCCCGGCCGCCAGACTGCCTGCGCCTGTCCAGGCGGCGCGCCGGACGGTATCCAGGTCTGCCTGCCCGACGGGAGCGGCTACCGGGCTTGCGAGGGCTGCGGCGGGCAGGGAGGCGAAGGAGGTAGCTCGGTCACCTGGTCGAGCTCGTCCTCGGGTGATGGAGGGGCGGGCGGGCCGGGCTCCGGAAGCGCTGGAGAGGGCGGGACCGGCGGGCAGGGCGGGTCGGGTGGAAGCGGCGGCGCCGAACTGGAATGCTCGACACCCGCGGATTGTCCGGGGCTCGACGGCGCGTGCGCCTGGCGCACCTGTGAGGCCGGCGTGTGCGGCCGGAAGCTCGCGCCGGCCGGGCCCCTCGCGGTGCAGACCCCCGGCGACTGCCGCGAGCGGCGATGTGACGGTGCCGGTAACGAGCGCACCGCGTCCGTGCCCACCGACGTTCCAGAGGACGGCAACGAATGCACCGCCGGCCGGTGCACGGCGACCGGCCCGATCCATGAGCCGGTCGCGACCGGTAAGGAGTGCTCGACGGGCCTTTGCCAGTTCGGGATCTGCATGCCATACATCCCCGTGAGGTGCTCGACGCATGAAGGCATCTATGTTGGCTGCGATGGGGGCGAGATCCCACGGCCTTATGTGATATTGATATCCGCCTCGCCGTCGACGGACCTTGCCTGCGACAGCGAACCCGGCGAGGCGAAATACTGCGCTCCAGGAACCGCGTGCGAAGTGCGCCGGAGTGACGGCGTTCATCTGGGCGGACTGTGTCTGTGAAGGAGACTGCGATCATGTCATTCGGCACGAACGTCCTCCGGAAGCTCATCGAGCTCGCCCACGAGCGCGTCAGCAACGACGAGCCCGTTGTAAGGAAGAAGCTTCACGATCATTTCGCGCTGGATCCCGCGGGGCTTCCCATCGTGGAGGCGACCTTTCCGGAGTACGACCGCCCGAACGTCCAGGTCGCGCTCGACGCGATCCTGGGAGAGGCCGGGCGATCGTACGAGCTCGTCGGGCTCATTGGACGCGACTCCTACAGCCGCATTCGGCTCGGGCAGCTCGCCGCCGAGACGGGGTCGGGCCTGTTCGACGGTGGTCCCGCGATCGGCCCCGTCGAATACAAGACGGTCGATCTCGATGAAGGCCAGAAGCTCTCATGCCTGCGATGCGGCCTTTGCCTCGTGCGCTCCCCCGATCGCCTCGCCGTGCTCGTCGGCGGCAGCGACAGACCCTGGGACGAGGGCCTCACGGTGAGCGCGATGGCGCCGGAGCGCGAGGCGGCGGAGCGGTTCCTCGGAAGGCTCCGCCAGACGATGCGCGAACGCAACGTCTACCGCGGCAAGGTGGTGTCGCTCGACCAGGTGGACCGCAGCGGCATCCAGGTGAGCTTCCGTCCGTTGCGACCGGTCGGGGAGGGGGACCTCATCCTGTCGGGAGACCTGCTCCAGCGCATCGAGCGCTGCACGATCCGTGTCTCGGAGCACGCGCGCTCGCTCCTTTCGGCGGGCCGGCACCTGAAGCGCGGCGTTCTGCTGCACGGGCCTCCGGGGACCGGGAAGACGCTCACCGCCATGTATCTTGCCAGCCGCATGGAGGGGCGGACGGTCATCGTGCTGACGGGCCGCTCCCAGGGCCTCATCCGGCAATCGTGCGCCATGGCGCGCTTCCTCCAGCCCGCGACCGTGGTGCTCGAGGACGTGGATCTCGTCGCGGAAGAGCGCTCGCGGCCGGAGCAGTCCTGCAATGGTGTGCTCTTCGAGCTCCTGAACGAGATGGATGGTCTCGGGGAAGACGCAGACGTCCTGTTCCTGCTGACGACGAACCGCCCGGACGTCCTCGAGCCTGCGCTTGCATCCCGGCCCGGCCGGGTCGATCTCGCCATCGAGGTGCCGCTGCCGGACGGCGAGGGCCGCCGCAGGATGTTCGAGCTCTACGGGCGCGGGCTGACGCTCAAGGGGGTCGATCTGCCCCGGTGGATCGCGCGCACCGAGGGGGCGAGCGGCGCCTTCGTGCGCGAGCTGCTCCGCAAGGCGGCGGTCCTCGCCGCCGAGGAGGGGGAGGAGATCGTGGTGGAAGATCGGCATCTCGACGAAGCGATCCGGGAGCTCGTGCTCTGCGGCGGCGGGCTCACGAAGAGCCTGCTCGCAGCACAGCGGATGAGCGAATGAAGCCAGAGGACGAGATGCCAAACACTCAAGCCCCGGTGTTCCACTGATCCCATGCCCATCTCGGTGACCTCGGTAGCCGTCCTGTCCGACATCCACGGCGTGCTCCCCGCGCTCGAGGCGGTCCTGGCCGAGCCGGACGTGCGCCGCGCCGACCGCGTCGTCCTGTGCGGCGACCTGGCGGCCGGCCCGCAGCCGGTGGAGACGCTGGATCTGCTGACGTCGGCCCTGGGCGAGCGGGCAGTGTGGATCCGGGGCAACGCCGACCGCGAGCTGGTGTCCCTCCGCCGAGGCCGGCCCACAGCTGTCCCCGACCCCATTGCGCCCTGGGCTGCGGCCCAGCTCCGCGACGATCAGGTGGACCTTCTGGCAGCGCTCTCCGCCACGGCCATGCTGACCGTGCGCGATCTCGGCACTGTGCTGTTCTGCCACGCCACCCCCAGAGACGATGAGGAGATGATCCTTGTCGACTCCCGCCCCGAGCGCTGGGCCGAGGTCCTGGACGGCCTCCCTGAGGACGTCGGGACGGTCGTGTGCGGCCACACCCACATGCCGTTCATTCGCCTCACACACGGCCGCCTGGTTGTCAACGGTGGCAGCGTCGGCATGCCGTTCGGTCGCCCCGGCGCCCACTGGGCCCTGCTGGGCCCGGGCGGCGCTGCGCTGCGCCGCACCCCGTTTGACTACGTGGCGGCCTGCGCGAGGATCGCCCGAGAGTCGTCCTTCCAGGGCGCGGCGGAGTGGGTGGACGAGTACGTCCACGCCCGCAACTCGGCCGAGGACGCGCTGGCGGCCTTCGGTCCGGGGGACGGGCGGGCCAGGTAGGGAACGCGGCCGCGCCGGCGGGGTCCCGCGGACTTCGGTGCTCCCGGTACCTGAGGTCGATGCGATATCGTAGTGGCGCCGGCCACCACGCGCGCCGGCGAGGCCGGGCCGAACCGGGCGAGCACGTTGCGCTACGTCCGGCCCTCGACCTCGTACAGCTGCTCGGTGACGCGTCCTCCGGCGCCTCGATAAATCTGCGAGCGTGCGAAGGGACTCCGCAGACGGGCGAAACATGCTCCTGATGCGGGACATCGCCCCTCCGGCGTTGCTTCTCTGTTCGTCGCTGCGTGGCGGGCGCTGCCTCAAGCCCAGCATCGCCGATCCGAGCGAGTGCCGCACCTGGCCACGACCATGGCGATGGGTGGCTCCTGAGTCGTTCCTCCATAGGCAATGTGGTCCCCAGGACCTCGCCGGCCGCGACGCATAGCGCGCCAGTTCGCGGCGCCTCAGTCACAGCGATGACCTCAGCTTCTCGTGGATCTTGTGGATTGTGTCGAAGCTCGGGATCCGCGCCGGACCGGCCACCTGGTCGTAGGCGATGCGCATCTGGGCCGCGCACCGCCGAGCGTCCATGACCCCGACGCCCGTGCCAAGGCCCGGAACGACGATCGTGCGGATCTGCTGGCCTGCGGAGTTGAAGTGCCGCACGGCGAGCAGGACGGCGCGGAAGGCCAGGTAGGCGTTCAGCGTGTTCGCGACGCTCTCGGGTACCCGCATCGTCGGAGCCACGATCAGGAACGGCCACCGGGCATGCCCGGTCTCGACGACCTCGGCTGCGCCGACCGGGAGCTCGCCGTGGTGCCTTCGTAGAATGACGTCCTGCACACGCGCCTGGATGGCCCCGCCGATCGTGTCTCGGATGGCGCGATCGAGCCCGCCGTCCATGATGCCGAAGCTGTTCGCAGGGCTCACCAGCGCGTCGGCATCCCGGGCGAAGAAATCGTCTCTGGCGACCTCGACTGCATCGTGCGTCGCGAAGGCCTGGCCCCATGCCGCAGTGAGCGGCTCCCATTGATCGACGAGATAGGTTCTCTCCGGCAGCACCACGGCTCCTTTTTGCCCAACGTTCGAACGGACTGCGACCGAGCGCGCAGCTCTGGAGCGTCCGCGCCACTCCAGCCACCCCCAGGGCCACGCTGCTTTGCGAGGCCAGCGGAGATGCCGTCCCGTGTCAAGAGGAGGTACCTCCGGCAGGGCGCGCCGCCGGCAGGGGAGGGGCCGACCGGCAGGGTAGGAACTACCAGCCGCCCGCGTTTGGTGCAGCGAGCATCCGCTCGCCTCGCCCGGCCCTTCTGGCTGGCGCCGGGCGTCGCAGACGCGGACCCGAGGTTGGCCCCGCCGGCCTGGTGCCCGCCGCGGAGCTCCGTGGAGCCCTGTATCCTCTCGTCAGCCGCTGCGCCTGCTTCCGGTGGTCCGGCCTACGTCCGGCTGCGCAGCGATTCATCCCTGCTAAACTTTGTCAGGTCACACGCAGAGCACACAAAAGCAAGAAGACACGGCTCTCGCCGTGTCTTCTGAGTGGAGGCGCCGGGAATCGAACCCGGAGACGAATCTGCGGGGTGGATACGCGAGAGATACGGCGGACGCCGCGTCGGACGCGTCGGAGCGGTGTCAGAGGCCATCGAGGGCTCGATTCCTCTCGTATACCCGAGTGCCCTCTCGTGGAGCCGCGTGCCCTGACGTCGGGGCACACGCAGGTCACACGAGGCGAACGAGCCCAGGCCGATGCCAGAACGGGTCAGGAGAGCCGTCAAACGATCCGCTTCGGACGTAGCGAGCCAGCGGGTGTACGAGACGCTGCCGAACTCGCTGATGCGCACCCCGATCCATCGCCTTAGCCGGTCGCGCCCGGTCAGCATGAGCAAGGACCGCATGGACGTAATGTAGTCCAGATCACCGTTGACGCCGCCCATCCGGTGGGAGGAGCATCCGGATTCAGGGGAAGGCATGGGGTACGGGCTGAGGGGGAGGGCGAGCGCGCTCGTGCTGCACGGCTGTGCCTGTGCGCTCGTCAGCAGTGTTCCTGCGCCGGCACAGGCACTCGAGTTCAGCGGCGGCGTGAGCGTGGGCGGAATCCAGGTCGGGATCGAACCCAGGCTTGCGGTGAGTCCCTTCGTCGGGTGGCTCTAGCGCAGCGAGGGGGACTTCCGGCTCGAAGTCCACAACATGTTCAGCATCGTGCCAGGGGCAGGCGTAGGGGTCTACGATCGAACGGCCGTCACTCTTGGGTACGCCACGAAGACAACCTCCGTCAGCGTCGGGCCATCGCTGGCGATCTACTCGATGTCGGTGTGTGGTGCCGTGATCTGTGATCGCGTGGTGGGGGTTGCTCCGGGCGGCAGCGCCCAGTCCGACTGGTACTTCGCCGGGCCCTTGGGCGTGTCCACCAGCGTCCATGTGGACTGGGCTGGCGGCAGTAGTCGCGTTCTTCCTGGAAGTCTGGTCGTGATGGTGACCACTGGACCCATTTGGAGATTTGAGGTAAAGTCGAGATGAACAGGATAGTTGTTGTTCTGTGCTTCGGCCTCGTGGCGTGCAATTACGATGTAGGTGAGTGCTACGTCCGGGGTGAGGGAAACGAAGGTGCCGGTGGCAGCATCATTACACCGACAGGAGGGGTTGGAGGCTTCGGGTGGAATGTGCCACTGGAGCCGCAAGATCACACGGGCTTCGAAGGGGATCCGTGCTCGCAAACCGTGGAATGCACGGTTACGTGGAAGGCTGGTTCGGCTGTTTGCAATAACCAGGGCGCGTCAGGTAGCTGCACAACGCGGTACCAGGGCGAGCACGCGAGTTTGGACGAAGCCAAGGATCGATGCGAGGAAGCCTACGGGGTGCGAAACGGCTCCGGCGCGCAGTCGTGCGACTCGTGTCGGTGGGCGACAGGCTCAAGCTCGTCCGACTGCAAAGAGGCATGCAAGGAGAAGTGCGATCAGATGTTGGACCTCTGTCGCAAAAACTGCCCAAGGGGGGACAAAAATCGTCTGAACGAGTGTTCTCAAAAATATAGCCGGTGCCTCATAGACTGTGACAGGAGGTGTAGGTAATGATCGAGCTGACGTTTAAGTTGACCCCAGAAGACGGCGAACCGCGCGACATCGTGGTTCGCATTCACGAGCCGACCCGAACCTCCCCAGAAGAAGAGTGGCCTTGGGACGTCGCTGTGGATATCGATGGGCGCCGTACTGCCACATACGGAGTGGATCCTCTCGATGCGGTCGAGAACGGAGCCCGGCACGCCGCGATCGTGTTGCGCGAGATCCATGGCGATGCGCTCGATCCACCCCTCGAGCCGCGAATGAAGGAGAGCTAATGAGCGACTCACGGATGCGCCAAGCCAGCCCATAGCCGGGACCGAGGCGTACTCGGCCTCCGCCCCCTGGGTGCTGCTCGAAGACAGACGGCTCGCTCGGCTGTAACGGCCATCCTCGAGCAGAGGGGCCGGCCAGCGTCGCCTCGCCCGGAGGCACACGCTGGAGGTTTCCACGGCCCGCGGCCGCGCGGGAGCTCGTCCGACCTACGCCTCGCCCACGTCGGCCTCGCGGAGGTAGCGGTCGCAGAACAGCCACAGGGCGCCGCTGAGCTCCCCGTCGACGAGCCAGAGCTCGAGTGACAACCGAGGGGCAGGCCGTGGATTACGATGTGGACGAACGGTAGGAGCGAGGTGTGGTCGAGCATGTCCGGGACGTCGTCGCTGGTGCGCTGCCGGTTGCGTCGATTTCCACTGCCGATCACCATGGCCAGCCGGTCGAGCAAAACGTGTTTGGGCTTGCCTGCTGCTCTCGCGGTCCATGGAACTTGCCGAACAACGTACGCCGACTTCGTCCAGTGACGTGACCGGCTAGGGGAGCTCCACATGCGATCTCAGGAGCGTCGGAGCTACCGCCGGCAGTTGTGGCACAAATTTTGCATGCTGAAACTTCCGTCCTGCTCACCTGACCGGCACAGCGATCAGTGATAGTAGTCGGAAGTGCACGGTAAATCTGGCAGCGCTGCAAATCCCGCACTGGTTATACCAGTTCTTCCCGTACCAGCTGCACCGCCCGTCCCCCGGCAAATGAATCGGTCAGCAATCGCTTACCTGTTGCATCTGCGACAAAATGGCGTGCGGCCTGACGATCTGGCAGATGTGTACGAGAAACTGGTGCCCCAGATTGTGCAAGCTGCTCAAGCTGCTGGCGACGCTTGGCGGGCTACTAGAGCTCTATGTACCGATGGAACTCACCTCTTCTACGGTACTGGCGCCGGTGCACGCGCGTTGGTGATTACCACGCAGTGCGTTATTGCGCAGGGACAGCTATACTCAGCCTGCATGGTCGACCCGAGGAAAATCTCATACGTTGGGGGTCGCTGGCTTTATCCTCCCCCGGATTTCGGTACTCCTGACGTTGTGGTGTACCCATGAGCACACAAGAGTCCAGCAATGCTCCGGCAGTCCGAGTACCAGAGGCTTTCCAGTTTTGTGAGCAAATACCAGAGTCGAACCGGCAAGAGTTTGTTCGGTATGGACTCATGAGGATGCTGAACATCCTGCCCACGATGTCTCTTTCGGAAGGCAAACCAATTGATGCCTTGGATTTCGTAAAGATCTTGGATCTTGTCTCTACGGACGACCGGTTTCAGTATCTCGCAATGGGAACCTCGGATGCGGAGGATGAAAATGTGCACAAGCGGCTGGCCCAGTTAAAGGACGCCGAGTTTGCTAAGGCTCATACTGGCGCTCTGCGAGCCGGAAAATATGTGATGGGGATATCTGAGCCGCTTGTGCGAGCTCTGGTGACTCGCGGTTTGTATATTGTGCTCGAATATGCGGATGGCCATGGATACGATCCTCAGTTTAGGATCGACTTGTACGAATACGCTCGTTTGTTCGAACATTTGTTTGGTGATGTGCTTTTCGTAAGGCATGCTCTTTCGGGGACCGAGCTAGGCCCATGGCTCGACCCAAAAGATCAGTTTGAACTAAAAGATGCGTCGACGCGTGTGCTGAATCGTCGCCATGAGGCGCAGCGTCGAGCAGAGCTGATTTCCTCGTACTCTCTGGCAATATTTAGTGTGGAGAGTGTGCGTGCTCTGCTTGCGCTGGTGGGTGAAAATTGGGCTCATGTTACGATAGGCGATCGTGTCCATTTGATATTGTACGGCAAGAGAATTCAGCAGGCTTGGGCGTACGGGTTCGCTACTAATGCGGAGTATCGTGAGGAGCTTGCGCTGGATCTGGCGTCGGCGATGCTGTGTGCCGGCGTTAGTGTGTGGAATGTCGAGATCTGGAATTCGGAGCCTTGGCAGATACGTCCAGTTGGGCGTGCCATGGAGCGAGACACGAGCGTTCTTGATTTTGTTGAGGGGATCGCGAGGGATCGTGGTGAGTGGCTGGGTCTGTCTAGGTTGAATAAGAAGCATGATTGAGGCGTGTCTGGATGGTCATTGGGCAGTGTTGTGTAATCATCTATGCTAGCTATCGCCTCTGACGGTTAGTTGCCACGGCAACCCGTCATAGCGATCTGCTCCTGGGCTCTCCGGCGCCTCGCCGGCCGATGATGACCACATCGCCGGGCCGCGGCTCCGGCCAGCGTCGCCTCGCTGGGAGTACGGGGGCCACAGGCTCCTCGGGCGGCACCGCCGGCTGCTCCTCCTCCCCGTCGGGCTCCGGTTCCTCTTCCTGCCCGACCACGCCGCCCGTCAGAGCACGATCCACGTCGCGCCGTCGCAGATCAGGCGGATCGTCCCGTTGGGGTACCCGTTCCGTGCGATCTGCTGGCCCGTGCTCGTGAAAATCTCGATCGCCTCCTCCTCGCCGGCAATCTCCCTGATGACGACCTCGGTGCCGGCGCTGCTCGCGGCCGGCGGAAGGCGGATCGTTACCGGGTCGTGGGCGTTGACCCGCACGAACTCCCACGGCCGGGCCGTGTAGGAGGTCATCACGACGGGGCTGATGAGCCACACGCCCGGGATGAACACGTCGGTCCGGTTCTCGGCCGGGTTGTCGGTGACCACCGCGCCGACGAAGTTGAGCGCGGGGCGCTCCGGCAGCTCGACGCCCGCGGCGAAGATGCGGCGGACGCCGAAGAACAACGTGCCGATCCAGTTCAGGACCCTCGACATGGTTACCTCTTCAGGTGCAGGACGCGGAGGACGAAGGCGTCGTAGATGCCGAGCTGCCCGGGGTCGCCGTTCCGGGTCTTGCCCTGGAGCTTGATCCGGTAGGTGCCGGCCTGGCCCGCCACGAGGAACCCAGAGATCGCCACCGTGGCCCGCGAGTTCCGCAGCTCGGAGGCGACGTGCGCGCCCGTGGGGACCACCGTCGACCCGTTCGGCGCGGCGGCGACGAGGCGGACGCGCACCTGGTCGTCGGTGCCGCTGGCCAGGAACTCGAGCGTGAAGGAGCAGTCGAGGAGCAGGACGTCGAGCGGCTCCACGTTGGGCACGTCGACGCGGAAGACGCGGGAGCCGGCGTCGAGCCAGTCGGCGTACGTCGTGGTCGGGGGCAGGCCGACGCTGACCTCCTCGCTGCCCCAGGAGGCGAGGTGCACGGCCTCGACCCGCCGGCTGCTCTGCGAGGCCATCGAGCACCCGCGTGGCATCGGCGAAGGCACGCAGGGCTTCGTCGGCCGGCTCGCACGCCCGACCGTGGCGAGCTACGCCGCCCCTGCCCACCCGAAGCGTGACGCGCGGTCGGCTCGGCCCCGAGCGACGAGGGCATGCAGGCGGCGGTGTACGTGGGATGCTCGCCGAGCGAAATGCGGACGCGGCGGCACCGAGGATCTACCCTGCCGCCATCGTGATCCGCCTGCGCCGTGAGAGTCTCTTCCGCGCCGATGTCGCTGCGCTGGAGCGCCTCGCCCGGTGGCTCGGTCTACCGGAGCCGCGGCGCTGGCGAACGGAGCGCGAGCGTAAGGCGAAGATCGTCGAGGCGATCGAGAGGTGCGAGAAGCGGCTCGCGAAGGTGGAGGGGGCCGGGTCACGGGTCATGACGGGCGGACGGTAGCTCGCCTGTCTTGACGAGAAAGCGGCCAGTCCTGCTCCCGCGAGGGCTCCGGGCGCGGGACGGTCATTCAGCACCTCGTTCAGCGGAGGAGCTTCCGCAACTGCCCTCTGCCGCGGTGCAGCCGCTTGTTCGTGGTGCCGGGATGGGCACCGAGCTCTGCTGCGATCTCCTCAGCGGTGTAGCCAAAAGCGGTGCCCGCGAGCACGGCACGGAGCTCGGGCTTGAGCCGCTCCAGGCAACGAAGAGCCATCCGGGCCTCCACCTGGCCGAAGGACGACGGTGCGTTCTCCCGAGTCGCGCATGCCGCTCGCTCCTTGTGCCACCGGTACACGCGCTCCCGGTAGTGGATCACGTGGTGCCAGGCGATGGCAAACAACCAGCGTCTCAGGGCCTTCTTCACTGGGATGTGCTGGGCCGGCTGAAATCGTCCAGCTTCCACGCTACGCCAGGAGGACAGCAAGATCTCCTGCATGAGGTCCGGCTGGTCGCCTGCGGGGACGGCGAGCTGGCGCAGCACCCTGCGGATCATCCCCGATTCCCTCATGATGGCGTCGAACGGAACGCGCACTGCGGGATTCGCAGCAGTTCCGGCTGGGCGCGATGTACCCTTACGCTCCGCCATGGCCACCTGCTCCGGCGAGGCTGTGTTCAGCGGCAACATTCCTTCCACGACGTCGTGCCTCCTGGACGTGCTCCTCCTCCTGCCCGGGCGCAGGGCGGATCTCAGCCTGGCGTCGCAAGGACACCGGCGGCTCCACCGCTGGCTACCTGTCGCTGGGCAGCCGAGGATTCAGCGAATTTGCAGCAGCAGCGCCTCGCGCTCCGCGGCGAGCTGACCGCGCGGGAACTCCATGGCGTGCATGTCGAGCAGGCGTCGCGCCTCGACGTCCGCCCTGGCGTTGTGGGCTTCGATGGCCTTGCGCGCCTGGAGGATCAGGTCCTTCTCGCGCTCGCTCGCGACCGGGCGTACGGCGCGGGCCGGACGCGAGGAACGAGCAGCTGTTGCGGCCGGCGAAGCTGGCTTGCCGTTCATCGCGGCCGGTGGATGCTCGCCGGGTGCTGGGATGCCCTGCACCGGGGGCGAGGCCGTGGCGACCGCACGGGGGGCGTCTGGCTGGCCGAGGGGCTGCGCGGTGTGCTGCTCCGGGGGCGTGGCCGCATCGGCGTGGACCGCTGCCGGCCGGAACCGCGGCGTCGTGCTGGGCGAGCTCGACGAGCGTGGAGCCGTCGCGACGACGGCCCCCGTCAGCACGACGAGCGCAGCCTGCGCGAGGACCCTCGCCCCAACCTTCTGCAGGTGCAGCGCGGTCGTCCACCACGAGCGACGGAACAGGCCGAACGCCACCGGGACGCACGCTTCCTCGTCCCAGCCCCGGGAGCGTTGCTGCGCGAGCCAGCGCCGCTTCGCTTCGTCCAGGTGCTCGCGTGCCCGGCGGTGCTGGGTCTTCACCGTGTCCAGCTTGAGCCCCAGCTCTGCGGCGATCTCGGCGAGCGGCTGCTCCTCGAGCTCGTGCTTGATCAAGAGGTCGCGGTACTTGGGATCGACCTGACCGATCAGGTACCGCGTGAGCGCCTCCCGCTGCCGCTTGCGGATCAGGTCTTCTGGGCTGGGGCACTCGTCCCGGAAATCGCGGTCGTCGAACGACGTCAGTACCTCTCCCCGGCGGCGTGCATCCCGGGTGTGCTTCCGCGCCTGGTTCAGGGCGATCGTGACGGAGTAGCGTGCCGGATCCCCGCCCGGCTCGATCCGCTCTCGTGCCTCCCATCCCCGCAAAAGCGCATCCTGCGCGATATCCTCAGCGCTTCGCGCGGGGACGCCGACGCGCTTCGCGAGGCGCTGGAAGAGCTCGAGGCTGGGGGTCGTTCTGGCTGGCCTGCCCACGGTTGGTAGCACCCCTGAGCTTCCCGGAAGGGTTCAGGAAAATGCATGGAGAGGCAACTTTGGTAGGGGAATGTGGTCTGATGTGGTCTTTACCTGCGACGGCCTGCCCCGAGGGCCGGCCGACCCTTTACGCCGCGGAGCTGATGTTTGCCGCGGAAAAGGTCCTCGATCGACGAAATGGTCGCGGTTGACGCCGCGCGCTCGGCGCAACTACGGTCCCGTCATGCGATCCGTTGCGCCTTCGTTGCTTCTCTGCCTGATGTTCGGCGCCGCAACTGGCTATACGAGCTCGGCGCGTGCGGAGGACATCTATTCAACGCTGGAAGAGGGGGACGGTTCGACGGTGAGGGACCATGTTCGCCGTGCCAAAAGGGCTCGCGACGCAGGACGGTGGACGGAGGCTCATGCGGCCTACAAAGCAGCCTTCGAGGCAGCAGACCCCGCGTCGAGCACGGAGAAAGAACGCGCGGAGCTCGCCGGAGAGCTCGGCCTGTGCGAGCTCGAGCTGCGCAAGTACCGCGATGCAGCCGAGCACCTGGCGCGGAGTCTCGAACAGCGCGACGCGCTGCCGCTTCAACTGCAGCTACGGCTCGAGGCCGGGCAGCGCAAGGCAGCGCCGCACGTAGGGACGCTGTACCTCTCGGTCGAGCCGCCTGACGCAGAGGTGCTCATCGACGGCAAGCCCGTCAGTGCGCCCGCGCGGACCTACCGGCTGTTCCTGGAGCCCGGGCAACACATGGTGCGGGCCCGGTTGGCGGGCCACGAGGAAGCGTTCCAGTCATTCGACGCGCTGGCCGGGAAGGCGACGACCATCTCGATGCAGGTGCCGCGCGCCGCGACGCCGGCAGCCACCGTCAAGCACACCGCGACGCGGGCTCGGGATGTGAAGCGGTCCGCGCGAGGAGCACAGGCCTCGTCGACGGCGCCGTCCGCCACGGCGTCGACGCTGCGCATCGCTGGTGCGATCCTGGCGGGGGCAACCATGGCAGCGGGCGGCGGGTTCCTGACCTGGAGTGCTTACACCGAAGACGAGCTCCACGATCGAGCGACCGCGCTGCGCAGCGCAGACAGGGAAGCGGACCGATGTGCTCGCCCGAATGCACCGCGTGCGTGCTCGGAGCTGCGAGATCTGCAGGAACAACGGGATCTCTTGCAGCAAGTCGGATGGGCGAGCCTTGCGACCGGCGGCGCGATCGGTGCGTTGACGCTCGCGTCTCTGTTCGTGGGCCGAACCTCGTCGCCTAGCGATGGCGTACGTGTCGTTCCCACGGCGAGCGGGCAGCATGCGGGGCTGATGATGGTCGGCGCGTGGTGACGAACGTGGAGGTCCGGGACATGGGTACCTCATCAAAAAGCCTACGCGGGGTGGCTACCTTGGTGCTCATCGCACTCGGGTGCGGAATCGCTGCTGCTGCGTGCGGGTGTTCCGCCGGCCCCACGGTACCCGTCTGTGACGGTGATCCCGCGGTGAATCCTCCGGAAGACGGGTGCGGCATTTTCGTCAGCGCAAGCCTCGGGGACGACGCGAACCCTGGCAGCCGCGCGGCCCCGGTGAAGACGCTGCGCAAAGCCTTCGAGCTCGCGAACATGGGCACCCATCGTGTCTACGCGTGCGCGGAAACGTTCGACCAAACCCTCGGCTTCTATGGCACGAGTATATGGGGTGGATTCGACTGCGCGCATGGCTGGCGTCACCTCGGTGCCGGTGCGAGGACCGTGGTTGCCCCGGATGGGCCGGTTCCTCAAGTGGTGTCGTTCGGAGGGCAAGGAATTACGTTCGCAAACCTGCGGATTGTGGCTCCCGATGGCAACGATATAGATCGGGTCCAAAAGGGCTCGATCGGTATTGCTACGCTCGAAGGGGTCCAGCTCAGGCTCGTGGCGAGCGAGATCATCACAGGGCGGGGTGGAAAACCGGGCGGCAGCTCGATCCCGATCTATCTCCGTACGGGCAGCGAGATCGAGGTGATCGACAGCCACATCACCGCGGGGGACGGAGCAGATGGCGAGCCGGGAGCTCCGGCCGAAGGCGCCGCGGCCGCCGACGGCGAGCCAGGACGCGCCGGAGCCGACGCATGCACGGTGGATGCGACGGCCGGGACGCCTGCAGTATGGACCGAGTGTGACGGCGGAACCTCGACCAGCGGCGAGGGAGGCCTCGGACTCGCCGACCGCGGCTCCGCCGGAGGAAATGGGGAACCGCTCCCAGACCCGAACGCGGCGAACGCCGGTGCTGGAGGCGTCGGTCAGCAAGCAAACACGGCTTGCAGGGACGGCCAGCGGGGCCTCGATGGTGCGGTCGGTGCGCATGGCACAGGAGCGAGGGGCCCGGGCGTCGTCGTGTGGGGTCGCACGCTGGGCAAGGGGCAGGATGGGCAATTCGGGCGCCCCGGTCAGGGTGGAGGCGGTGGCGGCGGTTCGCGCGGGGGGGCGGTCGCCTGCGGCGCGGGCCCTGCTGGCGGGGCGTTCGGCGGTTCGGGCGGGTCGGGGGGCTGTGGCGGCAAGCCGGGCAAGGGGGGGTTCGCCGGAGGAGCGAGCATCGGCATCGCTACCAGGGGCGCGAAGGTCATCGTCCGCGGGTCGACGATCGAGACGGGCCGCGGCGGTCGGGGTGGCACGGGCGGGGCGGGCTTGCCAGGGGGGAGCGGAGCGCCTGGAGGCGAGGGCGGGAGAGCGGTAGCCGGCACGCTCCCGGGATGCCGTGGAGGCGACGGGGGCGATGGGGGACCCGGCGGCGGCGGAGGCGGCGGACTCGGCGGTCACTCGGTCGGCATCGCATACCTGGGGACCGTCGAGGTGACACGGGAAGAGGTCCAGGCGACGTTCCTTCTCGGAAGCGCCGGCAGGGGCGGGCCTGGCGGCGACCCAGACGCCGCAGCAAGCGCAGGCGACGACGGCGTGGCCGCCGAGTTCCTGCCCTTCGTGGCCGCCGATCCGAACGACCCAGAGCCTGTGATACGCGAGTAAGGGGGACGGCGATGCGAGAAGGCACGATGATGAGCACAGCTTCGAGGCGCAACCGGCGCCGTCGCGCTTCCGACAGATGGCCTCCTCTACTTGGAACCGCTCTATTCTGCGGAGTCGCAGCGGTCGGGTGCGCTGCTGACTCAGGTACGTGGGAGCCATGCGAGGAAACCCTCACGTGCGCACCGGTGATGGCCTGCAACGCAGATCACGGTACCCCTGGTCTCCCGGTCGACTGCGAGGGAGTGTACGTGACGGTGAACGGTGACGATAACGATCCGGGCACGCGAGAATTCCCGGTGGCAACCTTCGCGCGTGCGTTTGATCTCGCCCGGCATCATGACATGCGAGTGTACGCGTGTGCCGATACGTTCAATGCCGAAGTGCGTGTGCCGGCTGGGATGGAGGTGTGGGGTGGGCTCAACTGCCGTGATCCTCGGGGGCATTGGCCTCTGCATCCGCTCGGCGAACTCACGACAATCGCTCCGGGACCGAACCGAATCCCCATCACTGTTGTAGAGGAGGCGGCCGAGCCCGCACCCGAGGGCACTGCGGCCACGATGCTCACCAGGATGCGGATGGTCGCGCAAGACGCCACGGTGCCGGGTGGCTCTGCCATCGCCACGCGTGCCCTCGCGGGAGCGACGGTCGAGGTGCGCCTGAGTGAGATCGTCGCGGGCGACGGCGCCGATGGAGTTGCTGGCGCGGACGGCGGACTGGAACCTGCGCAGGAGGGGGCGCCGGGGAACCCGGGAGCGATGGCGTGTTCTGCCGATACGGTGATTGGGGGAGAGCGCGTCTCTACGTCGTGCGATGACGGTGTATCCTCGAGCGGCATGGGCGGCGTTGGCACCAAAGGCGATGGTGGTGATGGGGAGGACGGCACACCTGTACCCACGAGCAACTCGATGGATTTCGGACAAGGTGGGCTCGGGCAGCAGAGCATGGAATGCACCGATGGCCTCCGAGGCATGTCAGGGGCCGACGGCGCGCGTGGTAACGGCGCGTCAGGACCGGGACGGCTTACCGACTCGGGCTTCGAAGGCGTCGCGGGCGGTGATGGCGAGGCCGGACAGCACGGCTACGGAGGCGGCGGCGGAGGCGGCTCCCGCGGCGGATACATGTTTTGCGGCGCAGGCTTGCCGCTGGGCGGCGCATCTGGCGGCTCGGGCGGTGCTGGTGGTTGCGGCGGCAAGCCCGGCAAGGGCGGCGGTCCGGGCGGCGCCAGCATCGGGATTCTGTCGCACCACGCCAGCGTCCGCGTGAGCAAGACGAGCATTATCACGGGCCGGGGTGGCAACGGCGGACGCGGAGGAAACGGTCAGTTTGGCGGCGTAGGTGGGTACGGCGGCACGGGCGGGAGCAACAGAGCTGGGTCACAGCCCGGCTGCCGTGGCGGCGATGGTGGAAAAGGCGGCAACGGCGGCCGGGGTGTTGACAGCCACCCCGATCCGCAGATTTCTGACCCTCACGTCGTGACGCCCGGGGGCGAGCGTGGGCGGCCGGGAAGTTCGCCCGCACGAGGGGCGGCGGTAGAGATCGCGCCCGAGCGGCGCGCCGAAAAGACGAAGGCCCTGGGTAGCGACCAGGGCCTTCCGGGGATCGGCGACAGACCGATGTTCGGCCTGTCTCGCACGACCCAGCCGCCGAGGGCAACTTCCCGGCGCGCTGGTCCGGGGACTCGTGCAAGACAGCTTCCGGCTCGCCCGCTGCGGGGTCTGCGCCGCCATGTTCTTCGTCTGCGGCCAGTGTGATCGAGGGCAGCTCTACTGCGGCAGCGGTTGCCGCGACGCGGCTCGCCGGCGGGCCCAGCGCGCGGCTCGGCTGCGGCACCAGCGCTCCCCCGAGGGGCGCCTCGATCACCGCGATCGCCAGCGTGCCTACCGCGCCCGACGGGGCCAGCGCGTGATGGATACGGGTTCCGATAACTTGCCCGCGTCCGCCAGCGTGTGCCCGCGGGCCGGCGCGCCGACGTCGAAGGACGACGTGGCCGCCGCCGGCCCGCAGGAGTCGAGGGATGGACGAGCTGGTGATGACGATCTCCGCGACGTCGCGGGAGACGCGGGTGCTGCTGACGCAGGGGCCCGACGAGGTGATGAAGGCCCGGCTGCGGTCGGTGGCCACGCCGGCGCACCGGTTCGCCGGGCCGATGTTGTGCGAGTCGATGGCGCTCTGGCACGACCAGAGGGTCCGCGCTGTCGTTTCTGCGGAGTCCGAGGACATCTTGTTCGCGCTGGGTTTGTGCGACGGCCTCGGCGTCGCGCGCGCGACGCTGCACTACGTCGTCGAGCCGCTCTTCATGGATGCCCCGCCCCGCCGCGGGCAACGGCTGCCGGGACTCGGTAACTTCCGTGGCGAGCATCGCCTTCGCAGGAGCCTCGGTCGATGACGATCGACCAGGCCAAGGAGGCGGAGATCCGCCGCCTGCACTTCGCCGAGCACTGGAAGGTCGGCACCATCGCGACGCAGCTCGGCCTGCACCACGACACCGTCGAGCGCGTGCTCGGCCTCGGCAAGGGGGCGCGCTCGCGGCCCGTCGTTCGCGACGTGGAGGCCGCGGCGAGTGATGTGCCTTTGCCGCTGCGCGGCTATGAGGCCTTCGTCATCGAGACGCTGACCCAGTATCCCCGCCTCCGCGCCACGCGCCTGTACGACATGCTGGTGGAGCGCGGCTACGAGGGCAGTATGCGCACAGTGCGACGGCATGTCCGGCTCGTGCGCCCGGCGCCGAAGAGCGAGGTCTTCCTCCGCATCGAGCCGCTCATCGCCGAGCAGGCCCAGATCGACTGGGCCTACCTCGGCAAACTGCGCGTCGCTGGCGGCACGCGCCAGCTCTGGGCCTTCGTCATGGTCCTGTCGTACTCGCGCGCGATCTGGGGCGAGCTCGTGCTCGACCTGTCCGCGAGCTCGCTCCGCCGCTCGCTCGTGCGCGCGTGCTGCTACTTCGGCGGCGCGACGAGGCAATGGCTCTTCGACAACCCCAAGACCGTTGTCCTCGAGCGCCACGGTGACGCCGTGCGCTTCCACCCGGACCTGCTCGCGCTCGCCGGTCAGCTCCGCGTCGCGCCGCGGCTCTGCGCCGTGCGCAAACCGCAGCAAAAGGGCAAGGTCGAGCGAGCGATCCGCTTCTTGCGTGACCGGTTCTTCGCCGCGCGCACGATTCGTGATCTCGATCGTGGCAACGCCGAGCTGCTCGTCTTCCTCGACGAGATCGCCAACGTGCGCCCTCACCCGCGATGGCCTGAGCGGCGCGTCGACCAGGTGCTCGCGGAGGAGAGGGCGCGGCTGCTCGCGCTGCCCGATCCGCTGCCGGAGACGGACCTCGTCGAGCCCGTGCCCGTCGACAAGACCGCCTTCGTGCACTTCGACGGAAACCGCTATTCGGCGCCGTCGAGCCACCACGGCAAGACGCTGACACTCGTCGCCAATGACACGACCGTGCGGCTGTCGGACGGCGGTACCGAGGTCGCGCGGCACGCGCGCTGCTGGGGACGGCGCCAGAGCATCGAGGCGCCCGAGCACCGTGCCGAGCTGCTCGACAAAAAGCGCGCTGCGCGTGAGGCCAAGGGGCGCGATCGGCTCGGCGCCGCGATCCCCGGCTTCGAGATCCTGCAAGAGCGCTGGGTGGAGGCCGGCCGCAACGTCGGCTTCATGACCGCCAAGGCCTTGCGTCTGCTCGACCTGTTGTTACTGAGCACCGTTGCTGATGCCGATGGTGCGCTTGTCGATCCAGCTCTTTGATGGCGGGGCGGCTGGCCCCCCGCAGCGCGCCATCGCCGAGGCGGATCCTGCTCGACGGCGGCGTTGTCCGGGGACGGCCAGCTGTCAGGGCGTTTCCCGGTCATGCATTGCGCCGGGTCCGAGAGAATTCTCAGCGCAGCTCCTGGTAAAACGACAGCGACGGCGAAGGGCGGCTCCCATGCCAGCGAAGGCATGATGCATTCCCTTCACCCCGCGAAAATTACCAGCACGACTCCCCACACGTCCGCGCAACCAACGGGGTAGGTCAGCGGCTGGAGCGGAGCATCGGCGCGGCGCCGGTCACAAAATAGGCGACGGGAGGAGCTCGTTTTAGCCGCGTGCCCCCTCCCGTCGTGCTCCGAATCGCTTGAAAGAGCGGAGCCCCCAACACATCGTCCATCTGGACCTCGATGTCAAAGGCTGGATCGCCTCACCGCCCACCGTAGACCGCGCACGGCCAGCCCGCTGCCCGCGTTGCGGCGCCGCGGCTTGCCCGCTGGGGGGCGCGTTGGGGCTGTGGGGCCACGGAACGCGGTCGCGGCAGGTGCGCGGGCCGCTGGCTGCGGGCGAGCGCGGCGGGCTCGTCACGATCGAGGCGCGCCGCTATCGATGCCGTCGCTGCGGCGCCGCGATCACGGTCGTGCCGCGGGGCGTCGCACCGCGACGGCACTTCGCCGCGACGGCGATCGGTCTGGCCCTTCTGCTCGTCGGCACCGCCGGTGCAGCGCTCATCGAGGTGCGGCGGCGGGTCAGCCCCTGGTCTGCCAGCTTCGATGCCGACAGCTGGGCGACCGTGCGGCGCTGGCTACGCGCCATCGACCAGAAGCGCCTGTTTGCGTCGGTCCGCGCCAGCCCCCCCGCTTCTTCCCTGCGGCAGCGGGCCGAGCGGGCCGCGATGACGCTCCTGGCGATGGCGCCTTGTGCGGCCGAGGCCCCCGAGGCCGCCGTCATGGCCGGCGCCGCGCGGGCTGCGTGATGGCGAGCGGCGTGCTGGCCGGGCTGATGTCGGGCCCCACCCGGTTGGATCCTCGGTCGGCGCAGCGCCTTGCGCTTGGATGGCTGTGCGGCCGGTGCGGTGTCACCGGCGCGGAAAGGACACGACGTGCAAGACCTCCTCCAGCCGAAGGACCACGCCGAAGCGGTGGCCCTCTACCGCAGTGAGATCATCGGCTCGCTCATGCACCGCGAGCTCGACCGTGGAGAGCTCGCCGAAGCGCTCGCCGACCTGAGCAAGCAGCGGTTTCGCCCCCCGCGCGCCCATTCTCCGCGCTCCTACTCGGTCCCCACACTCGAGCGCTGGTACTACGCGTACAAGACCGAAGGGCTCGAAGGGCTGCGCCCCAAGCCCCGCAAGGACAAGGGGCGGGCGCGAGAGCTGACGGCCGAGCAACGGCAGATGCTGCTCGACATTCGAGAAGAGCACCCGAGCGCCTCGGTCTCGCTCATCCTCGACACCCTGGTCGCGGCGGGCCGCATCGACAAGGGTGCCATCTCCGCCACCACGGTGCGACGCCTGTACGCCGAACACCACCTCGACCGCGTCGCGCTGCGCGATCGCACAGGCGGCAAGGTGCGGCTGCGCTGGCAGGCCGAGCACCCCGGCGCTCTGTGGCACGGCGACGTATGTCACGCGTCACCGATCCTCGTTAACGGCAGCCCGGCGCCGGTGCGCATCCACGCGCTGCTCGACGACGCCTCCCGGTACATCCTCGCGATCGAGGCGATGAGCGCCGAGCGGGAGGTCGACATGCTGGCGCTCTTCATCCGGGCGCTGCGCAAGCACGGCGCACCCGACGCCCTCTACCTGGACAACGGCTCGACCTACCGCGGGCACACCTTGCACCTTGCGTGCGAGCGACTCGGCACCACCCTGATCCACGCCCGCCCCTACGACGCCCCTGCACGCGGCAAGATGGAGCGCTTCTGGAGGACGTTGCGAGAGAGGTGCGTGGACTTCACCGGCGCGCTCGGCTCGCTGCACGACCTCAACGTCCGGCTCTACGCGTGGGTCGACGAGCACTACCACCGCACACCGCACGCGGCGCTCTTCGGCAAATCCCCCGCGCAGGCCTACGAGGAGTATCCCCACGTCACCGACGACCTCGACGAGCGGAAGCTCCGCGACGCGCTCACGACCCAGGCCCGCCGGCGCGTCCGGCGTGACAGCACGCTCTCGATGGATGGGGAGGACTGGGAGACCGATCTCGGCTTCCTCGCCGGCCGCCTCGTCACGGTGTCGCGGTGTCTGGTGACGCCGAACGAGCCGCCCTGGATCGAGCACGAGGGCAAGCGCTTCGCCCTGCACCGGGTCGACCCGGTGAAGAACGCCCATCGCCCGCGGTCGGCCTGCAACCTCGATGTCGCTCACGAGGCGCGCGTGCCCTTCGACCCGCCGAAGACGCTCCTGGACAAGGCGCTCGGCCGAGCGCCTCGAGGCGATGAGGAGGGATGACCATGGATTTTTGTAGCCACTTCAGCTTCACCGCAGAGCCATTTACCAAGGAGATCGAAGACGGCGAGCTTTGGCTCCCCCCGTCCAAGCAGATGGTACTCGAGATGCTCATCGAGGCGGTGCACGCCAGAAAGAGCGTGCTCCTCGCCGGTGACCCAGGCGTCGGCAAGACGTGTCTGCTCCGCGCGCTCCGTCATGCCCTCTCGCCGCAGACGTTTCGCTTGACCTACTGCGCCAACGTGACGCTTGGACGCCGGGACTTCTATCGCCAGCTCTGCCTGGCGCTCGGCCTCGCTCGCTGCAGCACCGCGGGAGACGTCTTCTACGCGGTCAGCACGCACGTCGAGGAACTCGCGAAGGAGCGCGTATTCCCGGTCTTCGTCCTCGATGAGGCCCACCTGCTTCATCAGGACACGCTCGACCATCTTCACATACTCCTTAATTACGCCTGGGATAGCCGCGCGCTGCTATCGCTCGTGCTGCTTGGCTTGCCCGAACTCGGCGAGCGGCTGCGCGTGCGGCGCAATCGCTCCCTGTATTCGCGCCTCCACTACCGATTGACCATCGATCCGCTCACGCCGGACGATACGGCCGACTATCTGCGTGTGCGTCTCGGCCGAGTCGGCTGCACGAAAGAGCTCTTCACCTCGGATGCGATCGCGATGTTGCACGAAGCAGCCGCCGGCAGTCTGCGCGACACCGACCGACTCGCCACGGCCGCGCTCCGCGCCGCTGCGCGCAAGAAGCGCAAGCTCGTCGAGCGCGATGTCCTGAGCCGCATCCTGCAGCTGGACGCCGAGGAGGCCGGATGAACCCCGCCTCGCTGGCGGAAGGGGACACGCGGCGGGCCGACGACGAGGGCAGCGCAGCCGCCGCCCTCGTCGTTGCCCTCGCGCTCGCCCGCGACGCGCTCATCGCGAGCTACCCGGACGACCCCGATCCGCTGTGTCCTCGCCTTTACGCCGTCGACGTCGTGCTCCACTACATCGACCGGCTCAGCGACGCCCTCGCGCGCCACGGCGCCGTCCTCGACGGCGATGACCGCCTCCCCACCCCCATCGACTGAGATCGTCGGCGCCCCGCGATCGCCGAAGTGCCCGGGCGCCTCGCTGCCATCGCGGCAAGCGGAGATCCAGGTCAATGATGGCCATCACGGAGCCGGATCTTCCGGCCATCAAACAGGCTGCTCGGTAACACCTGTACGGCGTCGAGATCCTCGGCGCCGCGGCGCGCGAGGCCATCGCCCGCGGCACCCATGATCCCGGTGCCCTCGCCGTGCTCTGCGAGGAGCGCCGCCGCGCCGCCGACGGCCCTGTCCCCATCGACATCGATCTCGGAGCCCACGTCCCCGATCGCGACGTGATCCCCCACGACCTGGAGTCCTACGATGCCCAACGATGACGTCGCTGAGCTGATTCGTTCCCTTGGCGTACGCGTGTCGCGCGAGGCGCTGCTCGCGCTCGTCGCGCACGCCACCACCGCGCGCCTGTCGCCGGTGCAGACGTTCGAGGAGCTCGCCGCCATCGCCCACCGCGAGCGCGCCGAGCGCAACCTCGCCGCGCGCGCCAAGGCGGCGACCCTCGGCACCTTCAAGCCCATAGAGCGCTTCGACTGGAACCACCCGCGCACGATCCAGCGTGAGCTCGTCGAGGAGCTCATGACCCTCGACTTCGTCGCCAAGGGGCACAACGTCCTGCTCCGGGGTCCGAGCGGCGTCGGCAAGACGATGCTCGCCCAGAACCTCGGCATGCTGGCGCTCCAGCGCGGCTATACCGTGCGCTTCACGACGCTGTCGGCCGCGCTCGCGGATCTGCTCAAGCAGGAGTCGCTGCCGGCCCTGGAGCGACGGCTGCGGAAGTACACGGCCCCGTCACTGCTGATTCTGGACGAGATCGGCTACCTGCCGTGCAGCCGTCAGTCCGCCGATCTGCTCTACAACATCATCAGCCGCAGGCACGAGAGCCGCTCGCTCGTGCTGACGACGAATTTGCCATTCAAGCAGTGGAGCACGGTCTTCCCGGGCGCGGCGTGCGTCTCGGCGCTGATCGACCGCTTCGTTCAGCACTGCCACATCCTCGACATCGATGCCGACTCGTGGCGGCAGAAGGAGTCGCTGGCCATGAGCGAGGCGCGCTCCAAGCCGAGGGCGGAAGCCGCCGAGCCGGCTGCGCCGGCGGCAGCGAGGAAGCGTTGACCCGGGCGACGCCGGGTCAGATTTCCGCGGCGCCCGGGGGGCAGATTCCCGCGGGTGTCGCGGTCATTTTTCTGCGGACGCGAGGGCCACATTTCCGCGGATCGTCGTGGTTAGATTCCTGCGGATCTCCGAGGCTATCTACACCGGGGTGGTGGAGGGCACGGAGGACACTCGCTCGCGGTTGCGCATACCGCAGATCTGGGCCCCAATATCGATCCTGACTCCGTGATCCGCTTGGGAGCTCCTGGGGATGGCGGAGGGGCCGGCGATCTGGATGCGAACGCGGGAGAGCCCGGTACCGCTGCTGTCTCGATGGGTTTCCAATACTAGATGAGTTCCGGCTCGACCGTGGATCGTGGCGAGGCCGTCGAGCTGTCCGCCGCCGCTCGCGATTCTCTTCTGCCCTTCGACCTCCTTCGACGATGCTACTGGCCCGGCGTCCCCCCTCAGTCGAACGCCGCCTGATCACCTCCGACCCTGCACGTTGACCGTACCGCTCTCCTGGCGAGCTGTGTAGGTCGGATATCTGGCAGCCGTGTCATGATGTGCTGCGGAGTCACAATACAAGCGACATGCTCTGAGCGCCACGTCCGCGCTTGTGACGGCAGCGACGCAGGTCGTGCGCATTGGCGCGCGTTGTGTCTGCGGGAGCCTGGCTGCTACAAGCCAAAACGAAGTGCAGCCCGCGGCGATGGCCGTCGCCCGGGCTGCGTGGCCGAACCCCGCAAGCACGAGGTCCGACATGTTCGTTCTATACTTACGCCCGCCGAAGGGCCAAGGAATCGATCCGCCTTCAGTACGGGCCCATTGCCCCTCTATCGCCCGCGCCGAAGCAGAGCGCGCCGGGCTGTCGCTCCCGCTGCGGACCCTCCCGGTTGTACCCCGCTCCAGCATCCACGTCGCCCAATTCCGCAGGAGGGGCGGATGAAGCGCCCGCGAAAGGGGGCTCCCCGTGCGCATGCCGCGGATTATCCCCCGGCCCTCGCGACCGTCGAGGCGATCGTGGCCGAGCGGCGCCTCATCGTCGCGACGCTCATCGCCAGCGGTGTCCCGAAGCGGGACCGCGCCGACGTCGTGCAGGGTGTCGTTCTCGGAGCGTGGCGGTCCATCAAGCGGGGCATGTACCGGCCGGACCCTGCCGAGAACGCTCGACAGGCGTTCCGCAAATGGCTCCACGGCATCGCCTGGCGGAAAGCATGGCACTACCTGGAGAGCGCGTACGTGCGTCATGAGATCCTCAGCACGCAGCCGTTCGGCCTCTTGCGCGAGGTGATCGGCACGAGCCTGGAGGCGCAAGTCGAGGCACGCGAGGTGCTGGAGGCGCTCACCGAGCTGGAACCGTCGCAGCGGGAGCTCCTGCGGGCCGTCGACGAGCCCGACTCGTTTTGCGCGTATGCGAAGCGGCAGGGGATGAACCCGGCCACCGCGGCGACCCGGCTCCGGAGCGTCCGGCGGCTGCTCGCGCTGAGGCTCGCGTCGAAGGAGGACCTATGACCCCGCGCGAGGCCGATATCCGGCGCCGCGTCACCATCCCGGATCACCGGGTGACGGGCCATATATCGCCAAACGACGTGCGTGCGTATCTTCAGGCAACCGGCTGGCGCATCGCGGCAGAGGTGCCGACCTTCTTTGTGCGCTGCAAGGGCGCAAAACAACAATGGCAACGGTCACCTTCAGACCACGCCGACAAGCAGGAGCTGGTGAACGTCATCAGCGACCTCGCTCTCACCGAGCGGCGTACGGCGGGCGAGGTGCTCCGCGCCATCGAGGCGCTGGCCGGGACTCCCTCGATGAAGACCGGGATCACGCGCGGGGACCTCTCTGAGATCGTCGAGAGCATCCCGGCTTTGCGAGCGCTGCCCGGCGTGCGCCCGTGGAGCGCCAAGCGGCTCGCGAGGGCGGTCGAGAGGCTCAAGTCCCGTGCGCGGGGCGAGGACAACCTTCTCAGGCTCGCCTACCTCGACGGCGCGGTCCGGGTTCTCGTGGAGATAGACCGGCGCATCGCTGCCACGCTCCGGAGGCACCGATGAACTTCAACATCCGCGACCCCAAGCACCGGATGAGCCTGACGTTCCCGGGCAGGCCCATCATCCGGCGCGTCTCGCCCGATGACATCGAGCGTTACCTGAGGGACCGCGGCTACGTGTCGGCCATCTCGGTCGAGCGCGGCTGGCCCAAGGACATCGCCTACTCCTGGTTCCCTCCTCGGTGGCCGGACCCGCGCACCCCGCCGATCCACATCCAGCCCCGCATGGTGCCGGGCCCCCGGCTCTGCAGGCAGCCGCTGGAACCGGTCATCGAGGTCATCGCCCACAACGAGGGCCGCACCCCGGGCGAGGTCCTGCGCGCCATCAAGGCGCTTGCGAAGGAGAGGAAGGCCGGGAGCACGCGCCGCGCCCCACAGGGGTCGGCTGACGCGGCGGTCGTGAACATCAGGCTGGCCGGCCGTCTCGGCGAGCTTGCAGGCCTTCTACACGAGCTTGCACATCGGGCAGGTGACATCCGCGATGAACTGCGCCGCATGGTCCAGAATGTCGTCGCCGAGCACGAATGCCTCATCCTCCAGCGCGCAGCGTCGATGCTGCTCCGGCCGATCGACGGACTGAACGAGGCCGCTGCCTACATCGACCGCCGCGGCTCGCCTCGGTCGTAAACGCCTCGACGAAGCGTCACGCGCCCGCTGGGCGCCGACATCGAGGGCATCTCCCACCATGAGGGGCGCACTCCCGGCGAGGTGCTGCGCGAAATCGCCGTGAATGCTCAGCTGGCGGACGACGAGTAGCTCGCCCGCTCAGCGCCGCCTCATCGTCGTCGGATCGGTGAGTGCGCGCGCAGAACCCATCGCGCCGTTTCGCGCGGGCGTTCGGAGGTATCTTCCTGGCTCTCGCCGCTGTTTCAGCTACCCCCGTGGCCGTGCCCCTCGGCGAGGCCAGCGGAGACATCGTCCCGTGTCACGAGGAGGCCGCCGGCTGGCTAGGCCCCGCCAGCGGCAGGGGTAGGGGTACCCGGCTGCCATCGCCGCCCGCATCCATCCATGCCGCTGCCCTCGCGAGGATCTCCGCACCTCCCCGGGGGGGACCGAGACGTTCCCTACGGCCGCATGCGAGATCGAGGTGGATCAGCCGGGCGTGCCCCGCTTCGCGAAGTGCGCGTAGTAGCGCCGGTACATCTCCTGCCACTTCGCGTACTCAGCGGGGTGCTTGCTGAGCCGCTCCTTCCAGGCCGCATCGACCGCCGACCGCTGCTCGCTGGAACCCAGCCCGTATCGCCGGAAGATCTCCTCGGCCGCGTCAGGGGACAAGGCCAGCTCGGCGCAGAGCGCGGCGTACTGGGCGAGCGGCAAGACAATCGCGATCGGCTCGCCGAGGGGGGCTAGATCGCTGGTGCTAGCCTTGCTCGACGGCGAGGGAGACGCCGGCGCCGTGCAGCTCTGGGAGGTAGCTCCGGTGACGGCCGCCTGCCCGCGCCCGGTTTGCCTCAGCAGCTCACGGGGGATCGTGAGGCTCAGCGACGTTTCTCCGAGCTCAGTCGGAGCTCGCCGAGCGGGTCTCGACGAGGCCGGAGCTCCGACAGGGGCCGTGGGAGCCGTTGTAGCAAAGGGGATCGCCGTGCCTTGCGGGGGAGCCTGCACCGGCGACGTCTCCGCAACCTCCCAGGGCGCTCTTGGCCGCTGCGGCTGGGCGGCCGGCGTGGGCCCCGATGGTCCGGCCCCGAACGGCAGAGCTGGGCCGCGGGGGACGTCCAGGAGCGGCCCGGTCTCCGCGACCACAGGGGGCGGGCGCTTCGCCGTCGCCGACGCGCTAGTCTGCGGAAATGGAAGCGCCGCCCGCTGCGGAATATCGGGGAGCGGCGCCGTGCCGGTGAGCGACTCTGCAGCGCGCGGAGGTTTCGGCTCGACCCTCACGGTCGCGAGCTCGCCTTGCGCGGGTCCGAAGGGGACCACTGCGGCTCGGGGGACATCCAGCAGGGGCCCCGTGCCGTGCAGCGCCCCCGGAGGCACGGAGGGCGCACTGGGACCGGTCATCACCTCGCGGGAGGGCGGCGCGGAAGGTGCGGACGAGGCGGCAAGAGGTGCCGTCGAGCGCTCAACGTCAGCGACATCACGCGCCCGGGCAAGGAGCATCTCCAGTCGACGCGCGTGGTGCTCCTGGAGTCGTTTGAAGTCCTTCGCCAGCGCCGCATCACGCTCCAGCGCGGCCTGCCACCGCCGATGTAGTGCGGCGAGCGCCTCGTCATCTGCCAGGCCGTGGCGTCGCAGCACCCGCTCGCGCTGCTCCGGTAGTGCCTCGAGCTCGGCGCACAGAGCGGAGTACTCGGCCAGGCCCATGCCGGGCTCGCTGGACGGCTCCGCCTCGGTGGGCTCGCCCGCGGTCGCCTCCGCCGGTCCCTGCGCATTGGCCACCCGCGACGGCTTTAGCACCCGGGAGCCGACGCGGAGCGTTCCGAGCTTCCCGGGCTGCGCTCGAAGCTCCACGAGGAGCTCGCCGACCTTCGCGTCCTCCTCGGCGCGGCGGGCCCAGCGGCGGCGGAGCCGCGCGACGTCGTTCGTGCCGAGGTCCATCCCCCGCAGCAGCTCGAACGGTGCCGGATGCGCCTCGAAGGCGGCAAGGAAGCTCGCCCAGCTGGCCGCGTCCTCCGCGAGCGGTTCGACCCGTCGCTCAAGCCAGTCTTCCGCCAGCGCCAGTTCCTCCTCATACGCGGCGAGCAGCTCCGGCTCCGCGACCAGCCGCTGTTTCCAGGCGACATCGGCCCGCGCGAACGCACGCGGCGTCAGCGCCTCGACGGCGAGGACGTCGGCGAGCGGGAATCCCTCCGCCACCGCCGCCCTGACGGCCGCATACTGCGCCAGCGAGATCCCTTCGTTCGTCTCCTGCGCCTTCACTTCGCGGTTCGTGGCTGCCGCCATCCCCTGGCCCTAGTCGCCCACCAGCACGGTCCCGGAGGCGATTACGCTCCCGTTCGGCGCGTCGGCCGGGTCGTTGCAGGTCAGCGCCGGATCGCCGAGGTGCGCGGCGGGCTTGTTGTTGATGAGCACTGTCTTGCTGCCCGCCTGTACACGGGCCCGGTTCGACGGCGGCCGCTGGAACGTGCCGCCCGCGGGCACGTGGCCGGGCGCGTTCGTTGCCGTGCTCCCCTGGACCGCGGCCGGTTTGCCCTCGACGAGAACATTCGCGCTCAGGTCGGCCGATAGGTCCCCGCTGAACGGCATCGGCATCGGCGTGGGCACCGGCCCGCCGGGCGACGGCACCATCACTAGGTGCGTGTCGACGCCGATGACCTTGTCGCCTTGCTTTGCGGCGGGTTTGCCTGGCTTCGGGGGTCGCGATCGCATGGTTCCTCCGAGCTATCCTGCGCACCTACGGAACTGCGGCGCCTCCGCCGCGACCAGAGGGAGCCGGGCGACGGATATGGAAGAGGACGAACGGGCGGTTCTTCCTCTCGTTGATGTCGTCATTGTTCCGCTCGCCTCCCGTATCAGCGGTACCCGAGAGCTTCCCGGAGTTTCGAGGTGTCGATGAAACCCCGGAGCGGATCCTTCGTTGCATCGGTGCTGCGCTTGTTCTGGGCAACACCCTGCCACTTTCCTTGCGGAAGCTGGATCTTCTTGCGCTCTTCGGGGCTGAGCTTCGCCAGTGCCTCGTTCCATCCGGCCTCGCCGTCATCGTCGCGAAAATCGAAGGATTTTCCGTCCAGCGTCATGAATCGATAATGCGGATGCTGTCGTTGCTTGTCAGACGGGGCGTAGAACGCTCCGGGCTCACAGGATGCGACGATGGATATGTGACCTCCGGCTTTGCGGTCGGCCATGAAGATATCTCCCGGCTTGGGCGCATACCCGTCACCCGGAGGATGCCAGACGAGGAGGCCGGTGGGGGTGCCTTTCGCTTTCTGGTTCTGGTGGAATACTTCCAGCGCGAGCCCCTTTGCATAGGCCTCAACCATGTTCAGGTTCTGTCCGGATTTCCACGCACCGTTGAGGGCTTCACGGTTGAGGAATTTGCCGAGCTCCGCGCGCGTGATCTTGTCCTCCGGACTGCCACGCAAGACCCAGGCCTTCCAGAACACCCAGGTCACGAAGTCGCCGCACCAGGAGTGAAAATCATTGGGAACCATGTTCGATTCCTCGCGCGCCTTGGCTTTGGCGAGCTTCTCTTCCATTCCCTCTTTCTTGAGCCGCTCGAGCGCTGCGGTGTACATCCCCTCTCGTTTCGCTGCCCTCGCCTCGTGCGGTCGCTGGCACTTCCCCATCTCCTTGACCCCAGGGAAGGTGGGCAGCATGCCTGGGCACGCAGCGCCGCTCTGGCTGCCGTGTCGGTTCTCGGTGATCTCGAGGGTGAGCGGGCTCCATTCGATGCTGTTGACGGCCTGCCAGGCGATGTCGACGAGCCAGTCCTTCGGGCTGATCACGGTAACCTGCCCTGTCCCCTTGGGCAGGTGGCTGCTTCTTCCCGGCTCCTCCGGCCGCTCGGCCAGCGGTCGTGCCTGAGCGGGGGCGGCCCCGTCGGCGGCATCCGCCTCCGGCTCCGGCGCGGGGGTCGGCTCCTTCCTGCGGTCCACGACGTAGGTGGCGTTCACGTTGCTGCCCACCTTCGGGCCTTGCACCTTGGTGAGGATGTAAGCGCCGCCGGGGGTGGCGCCGTAGTCGTTGCCGCCGACGAAGGGGTTGTTCCAGTACAGCGTCACCGAGCCGCTCGAGCCGCGGTAGGTCACGCGGCCCTCGGTCCCGGTCATGAAGCCGTCGGACTCGGCCGACCAGACCACTGTCGCTCCGCACGTGGGCGGTGGTTCCTGGCCCGGGGTGAGGATCCCGTGGTCGAGCTGAGGAGGGCCCACGAACGTGAGCGGCTCGCCCGTATAGTTCACCAGAGTGCACAGTACGCTTCGCGCTGCCATGTCCTTGCTCGCCTCCGCCGACGTCCGTCTGGTGCCAGCTCGAAGAGATCGCTGGTCAGTGGTGCAGTGTATCAGGAGCCGGTGGGGGGCTTGCAAGGATCGCCGGCACGTGAGCATGTATTGAGCGACCGAATGCTCTGCGGAGCTGGCTACCGGTACCGTGCGTCGGGCTCGAGCCCGGCGCGATCTCGGTCAGGCGGTGGGAGCGGAAGAGGGCGAGCCGACGATCCTTTTCACTCTTCTCGTGAACGCCGACGACCCAGATCTCGGACAGCGAACGCGCCGCGACGCTTTCCGGCACGTATGCGGCCTTTACCTCTGGATCGACCGGCATCGGTACCTGCATCCAGGCGCCGCCTCGCGGGAGAGCCCAGACCTCCACAGCCTTCCCACCTCGGGAAGCGTCTCGCGCCAGGCCGAGGATCACCAACGTGCCGTCCTGCCCGCGAGCGGCATTGAGGATCCTTCTTGTCGGCGGAGCAGGTATCTCCGCAACAGCGGTCCCGTCGAAGTGGAAGAGCATGGGCGGTGGCGTATCCTCCGCTGGGTAAGGCCCATATACCCCATGAGGTGCCTCCATACCGAGCTCATGATTGCCGACGATGTAGACGTCGGTTGGACTCTCTCCGAGCAGGCGGGTGTCGCCTGGGTAGAACTTCCGCTTGTCGCGCTGGATCGCGGGCGGCAGTGGGAGGAGAATCTCGGTCCTGTTCGGAGGCCCCGGTCGGGACAGGACGAGTCGGACCGGAACGGGTTCGCCTTCCTTCATTGCAGCGTGCGCCTCGAGCGCCAGCACGTCTCCCGAGTGCCACCCCCGCGCCGCGGCTATCCCGTACTTCTTCTCGCTCGTCGCCTTGTACGAGGGACGCGGCGCTGGCTGACCGGCGCAATCGAGCACCTCCTGGTGTACCGTCCAGGCATTGGTTGCGTTCTCGTTGTCCACGAGCAAGCCGACCAGGCATCCTCGGCCTCGATCCCACAGGTCCTGGTACAGCTCCTCCGAGTAGTCGCCTTCTGATGTCTGGTGGACCATCTTCCAGCGAGCACCACCGAGACGGAACACGCGCTCGTGGTAGAATGGGTAGTCCCGGCTCGAGTTGTCCGAGGTGCGTAAGACCATCCATACCGCATCTGGCCAGCGCCCGACGATGCTCCTCACGTCTCCGTCCGGTACGGAGGACTCCAGAGGCAGGCCTTCAACTATCTCTGCCGTCGACCCTACATGATCGCGATCGACCAGTGCGAAAGAGGCGCCGTTGCGCTCCAGTAGGATCTGTCCACCCTCCAGGGACCACAGATGGGCCGTACGGACGGGCAGATCAGCGACCTTGCTGAACGATATCTCTGGTCGCGGGAGAGATGATACCGTCGCGTCCGGTGCACGTTGCGCGACGTCGCCGCCGAGCGCGGGGGTACCTGGAGCAGCAACGCCGGACCGGCAGGAAAGATGGGCGCATGCCAAGATTGCAGCACCCAGGCAAGCACCTGTCTTGGATCTCGACGAACGCATGGATTGGGTTCCTCCTGCCGTCAATGCCCGTGCGCCGCCTCGAGCCGGCCGCGCGTCTCGTCGTCGAGGACGCCGGTGGGCTCGAGGCCCTGATCGCGCTGAAACGCCTTGATCGCGGCGATCTCCGCGCCCTCGGTCTGCCCCTCGACGATCCGGTAGTAGCCGAGGTTCTTCAGCCGCAGCCGAATCCCGTGCGGTGTGTCCATGGGCGGCAGGTCGCCGAGCTTGAGCCGCCACTTCAGCGTCGGCTCCTTGCCGGGCTCCTTGAGCCACACCACGAGCTCGCCTGTCTCCGCTGTCGGCGGTAGGTCCTGCTCGACCATCCCGTCGTCGGTCGTCTGGCCCTCGTACTTCACGCCGTCGACCATCAGCCGATACTTCTTATGGGCGTACGGCTTCTCGTATACGTCGGCGACCCGGACGCGGAACGACTTCAGTGGCTCCTTCTCCTGCTCGGGCTCCTCGCCATCGTCCACCGCGTCGCAGTTCAGCTTCACCAGCTTGCCCTGCAGGCTCGCGTCCTCGTCCAGCTTCAGAAACGACTGCGGCGTCTTGATCGTGATCGCCTTGGCGTCGACCAGCGCCTTGTCCGTCAGGTAGAGCGCCGGTCCGTTGCCGAGCAGCGAGACGGAGCCGCCGCCCAGGATGGTGATGGCCTTCGCGTCGAGCTTGATCTCGTCCGGGGTCAGCTCGATGGTGCTCGCCCCGCACGAGAGCCGCAGCGACCGGGTGGCCTTGACCCGCACGCTCCCAGTGGTCGCCACCGCGCCGTCGCCATGCACGTCGAGGGTTGCGACGGCCTCGTCCTCTTCGGTGCCGACCGTCGCGCCCAGGCGGCCCTTGACGGCGATATCCAGATCCCGCCCCACGACGCAGCTCGAGTCGCCATCGACCGTGACGTGCTGCGATCCCTGCACTGCGAGGAGCCGGTTCTGACCGACCCGTTCGATCGCCGAGCCGGCGGCGCTCTCCGTCCGGCTCCCCTGCACGGAGGTCGTCTGGTCCTGGCCCACGACGAGGGTGCGGTCGCCCTGCACCGTGATCCGCTGATCGTGGCCGACCATCGCGGAATGGTCGTGCTGGATCACCTCCTCGAGGTTGCGTTCCGCGAAGAGGCAGATGCGCTCCTCGCCCGCGCGATCGTCGAAGGACAGCTCGTTCGCCCCGCCCGCGCCCGGCGAGCTCTGGGTCCGCAGGCCGCTCTTCAGCTTCTCCGCCGGGAGCGGGAACGGCGGCGGGTGGGTCGCGTTGTACAGGCACCCGAGCACCACGGGACAGTCGGTGTCCCCGCCGAGGAAGCCGACCAGCACCTCC
Organism: Sorangium sp. So ce134; assembly: GCA_051525975.1. Taxonomy (GTDB): domain Bacteria; phylum Myxococcota_A; class Polyangia; order Polyangiales; family Polyangiaceae; genus Sorangium. The sequence continues at coordinate 11,337,099 of CP150314.1, read as the reverse complement.
ATGCCCACGCGCGGGATGAACTGCGAGCCGAACGACGCTCCGGCCCAGCTTTGAGCGACGCGGAGCCACGCCGAGCTCTTCTCGTTGCGCTGGCCCTGGAGGTCCCAGTGGAACTGCACCTTCACGCGCGCGTGCTCGTCGGTGTGCACCTCATGCCCTGCCGGCCCGGCAACCACCGCCGTCTCGAGGACCTGCCTCGGCTTGCGCGTCGGCGCACGCGGCCGGAGCAGCGCCGTTGCCGGGACGCACTCGAAGCGGTTGCGGTAGGTGCGCTCCACGGGGCGCCCGGACAGCTCGGGGGTGTGGCCCTCATGGATGACGCGGGTAACGGCGTAGGCTCCCTCGATGCCCGGGGAGGCCTCGGCACTGAGCTCGAAGCGGCGCCCGGGCGCGAGCGCGCGAACCCAGCTCTCGCCGCTGCCCTCGACCGATCGGCGCTGGGTTTGCTCCAGGAACGCGCGCGCGCGGTCTGGCGTGACCTCGGGTGTGTCGTAGTCGGCGTGGTGCTGGTACACGTCCAGCGCAGGCGGCCCGCCCGCCGCGTTCCCGGCCCGCTCGCTCAGGACCAGGTTCGGCCGGCGGAAATCGTAGTCCCTGAGATGCACGGAGCTGGGCTTGAGCGATCGCTGCAGCCCGAAGGAGACGATCTCCATCCCCGTGGGTGTCAGGCCCTCCACAGGACGTAGGACGAGCACGCCTGGCCCGTCGCCGAACGCCGCGGGGTAGTGCGCCGGGTCATCCAGGAAGACCACCGGCGCGCGGGCCACGCTGCCTGGAACCCCGGCCGGCGCGTCCGCGAAGCACAAGGCGATGCCTTCCTCGGCAGCGAGCCGCCGCACGAACGCGAGATCGCTCTCGCGGTACTGCACGCAGTAGCTCCGGAGCGCGTACGTCCGCGAGAGGCGGAGCTCGACCGGGAGGGAAGCCGCGGCGAGGACGTGCTGGAGGATCTGCGGCACCGTCTCGTCCTGGAAGATGCGGCTCGTGGTCCGGCGCCGAAGCAGCGCAAGCGGAGGGACGAGGCGGATGTGCCAGGTTGGACCGGTTCGCGGGGTGAACGTGGCGTCTGCGCGCACCTGGTCAACGAGCGCCTCGACGCGGCGTTCGGCACCGCGGCCGTCGCGCAGGATGAAAGCGGCCAGGCGGCCGAGCAGCTCGGCGTCGCGGCCCTCGAGCTCGGGCGCGGCCTGCACGACGAGCTGGAACGAGAACAGCTCGGAGAGCGCCTCACGCCCGCGGAACGAGACGACGCGCAGGTCCGAAGGGGTGAACGGCCCGGCGTGGAGCTCGATGGAGTCGCTGATCACGGGCGCAATCTATCAGACCTCGTGGTGCGGCCAGCAGAGAGCAGCGGCGCGACGCGTGCGGCCCGAGCGGTGCGGTGATGCGGCTTCCCTGTGCCGAGGGCACGTCGGCCGGATCGCGCCTGCGAGGATGATGACGTCCTCCCTAAGCCCGATCGGCCGTGCCGGACGCGTCGCCTCGCCTCGACTTGCGCCGACACTGGTAGGTCGGGCCCGCGGAGCGCGGCGCGCCCAGGTCGGGTCCGCGCAGCACGACGTCGGTCGTGATTGCGAACCGAGCCACGATCGGTGAGGCTCTTCATGGCCCCCGCACCATGGAGGAGAGCCTCGAGATCCGCGAAGCGGCGATCCGGCACTGCCGGCAGCTCAGTCTGCGGTGGGGCGACGCCGTGCCGTACGCGGAGCTGGCGCGCGGGTTTCCGTACAAGGAAGCCTGGATCAAGCTCGTCGGGCCTCAGGGAGTGTTCAAGCCGAAGGAGCTGACCGACGGCCCGCTGACGCTGCTCTCGACGCTCGCGTCCTCGTACGAGGACGAGCACCTGGAGGGCGACGAGGTGCTCTACGACTACGCGCCGCGGACCCGCGAGCATGAGAACGACGGGCTCAAGCGCATCGCCGCGTCCGGGCGGAAGGTCATCCTCCTGAAGCAGGTCAAGGCGAAGCCGCGCCCCGAGTACATGGTCTTCGCGCCGGTCGTGATGCTCGGGTTCGACGACGCGGCCCGCAAGGTGCAGTTGAGCCTGATCGGCGCTCAGGCTGAGGCCGCTGGGATCCCGGCACCGGTTCCCGCACCGTTCTCGAAGGCGTACGCCGAGACGGTCGTCAAGGCTCGGCTCCACCAGGCCCACTTCCGCCGGCAGACGCTCGCCGCCTACCTGGAGCGGTGCTGCGTCTGCGAGCTGCGGGAGCGCCCCCTGCTCGACGCCGCTCACATTGTCCCGGACCGGCTTCCCGAGGGGGTCCCGACGATCCGCAACGGCCTCGCCATGTGCCCGACGCACCATCGGGCATACGACCAGGCGATCCTTCTCGTCACCGAGGACTACCGGGTCGAGGTCCGCGGTGATCGGCTCGCGCATGGAGAAAGCGACGCGACCCGGCGGATGCTCGTCGACTTCCACGGGCGGACGCTCTGGCTTCCCAAGGAGGAGGGGCTCCGGCCGGACCCGGAACTGATCCGAAAGAAGATCGAGCTCGCGGCCTAGCAATGACGCACTCGTCATACAGGTCCTCGCACGGGTTTGCTGAGGGCGCCCGATGCTCAGCGTCAGGCTGACCACTCTCACCGGCTACTCCCATGACCTCAACCCGGACGGAACGGCGGCTCGGTCGCCTCGAGCCGAGCTGGGCGCCGCGCACCTCGGACCGACATGGTCTGGCTGCGGCGACGCCATGCTACCGCCTAGACCTCGCCGTGGCGAGCCTGCACGGGCAACCGGAGTGGCCCCGCTTCGTTGCCCTTCCGGCCGGCCAGTCATCCGACGCTACACGATCCCGCGGTCGAAGCGTAAACTCGCCCCATGCCCTTTGTACGCTACGGGAAGAAGGCAGCCAAAGTCAGCGAGCAGGAGGCGAGGGTTGAGGCTCGAGAAGCCATCATCGACCGAGCCGTCGGAGCCGCACGTATCGCCGTTGACGGTCGTGGGCTCTGTCTGCCCATGTGTATTCTGCTCGAAAGAATTCTAGCCCAAGTACTGCCAGCTCCCCGTTTTTCGCTTCGACTCGGTTCGCTGCAAGTCTATCCGGAAGACGAGAACGTCGACCCCATCCAGTTCGACCCGCGCACGCCCGATGGAATCGATGGAGGATTTCACGCCTGGCTTGAGGACGACAGCGGCCAGCTCCTTGACCCATCAATCTCCGTCACGTTGCATGCCGAGGGCTACCGAATCGATCCGCTAGACTATTGTTTGGCGGCGTCGCGCGATTATGTGTGGTCCGGTCTACGATTCGTCTACGAACAATTGGGCGAATTGGAGCTTCTTGGCGTTGCGGAATCGGAATCGCATCTTGCTCGCCTGATGGCTCTGGCCATGCGAGGGGAGCCAGTGCGTACTCCGGGCATCATCCATCTCGATGTCGGTTAGAAGAGCTCCATGAAACATCGGACTTGAGGCACCCTTTGCGTGGGCGTAGAGCCGGACGGGCACGAGTGGTCGTGGTTGCTCGTGCGGGCGAGCTTCTCCGGGATCCACTGGGCGAAGTTGTCCACGGCCTCCTTGCTTCAGCGCCGAAGGCTTCGCCTTGGCGAGGGCAGCGAAGCAGGCGACGCACAGGCTGAGCTTGGGATCGTGGTGCGGATCGCGCACCGGCGAGCGGGCCCGATCCCTCATGAGAGAGGAGAGGGGGACGCCTGGGAAGACTCCCTCGGGCACCCCTTTCCGGAGTAGGCCCCCGCACGCAGCTAGCCCCGGCATGGGGAGCGCGCTACTGTAAGGAACCGTGCCGCTCCAGTTGAAAATGTCCTTCCCTTTTGAGGAGCGTCGATCCCCCCAGGCGTGGGATGAGGCATTCGTATACCTCGACGAGCAGCACCCCAACCCGGACGACAACTCGTTCGCGGTCGGTTTGCTGATGACGCCGCGCCCGCTCCCGCGTGCGATGATTGATGACGCGATGCATGCCCTGCCGATGCAGTCGAACGCTGTAAAGCGGGGCTACTTCCATGCGATGATAGACGGACGCGACGCGCAGACCGCGCTCGCCGATGCCTTCGGGGCGCATGCGTCCGCGGCGGAATTTCACGCTTTTCGTTGGATATCTGCGAAAGAGGAGACTCGCGAATGGTCTCCCAATGAGCGGCACATGCACGTCGCATCGCTCGTACTCTGTCGAGCATGTTCGATTGTGCGTTCGGCGATCCATGTGGAGTACGCTGCCGGTCCGACGATCAAACTGGAGGAGTTCAGAGCTTGGATGAAAGAGCACGATGATGTGCGCCTCCGAACCATGATCCTGCAAGGCGGAGCAGTCCCTACGCGATTCCCGAAGCTGGATGTGTCGGAGAGCACGCCCGCCGCAAGCCCGGGCATTCAGGCGGTCGACCTCTTATTATGGCATCAGCGTCGACTCCGTGCACGCCTTAAGACTAAGTGTCGAGATTTGCTCAAAAGGGCGCACCTTGAGGAGGACATGCGCTGGTCGCAAGATGATGGTCCAATGGAGAGCTGGATGTTTACGCGAGATTCTCCGATACATCTGGTGCATCGGCCAGGAGGCCGCATGGTTAACGAGTGGAACCGCTGGGCGAGTCTTCTGATCGGCATTGAGCGTGTGGTTCACGACGCTGCACGGCTGCAACCTTCGCCCGTGCATATTGCGCACCTCATGCCGCGGGTACGCACCGCGTCGACGTCGCTGAGAGGATATCTCGGTGCAGATCTAGACCGGCTCCGCGAATTCCTACGAGTTTTTCTGATCCTCGCCGACACACTGCCGATTTGTGATGATGATTTTGAGGCGCAGCAGACTGCCGCGGATGCCATCCGTGTCGCGACCTCGATGGACGACCTCCGACTCGCCGAGTGCGTGTCGAGACTGGGCTGGTGGGTGACGTTCAGACGCACAAACCAGACCCAACTCGGTTGGGACGGCTGACGTTGAGTTGTCATCAGCGGCAGGGAGCGCGGGAGGTCGGTCTTCCAGAGCACCAGGAACTCCGTGTAGGTGACCGGTTGCAGCGAGCGGATCTCGGCTACCTGCTCGGGGTCTTTGCCCTGCCAGGTCACGGAGGCGTGCCAGCCGAGCACTCGGTAGACGCGCACCAGGGCGGCGTGCCGACGGAGGTCGTTGCGCGAGGGCGCGCTGGATGCGGGTACGGCGCTGGATGCGGGTAGCGCGGCCTCGTGCGGCCCCCGGCTCATCGTCGTTGCCCCCGGTGCCGCAGCTCCCGAGGAGGCAGCCCTCGGGGCAGAGGCGGACCTTCGAGGCGTCCACGAGGTGTCGTAGCCCGAGGGGCTTCCAGGGTCGCGTGCGGCGACCGAGACCTCCACGGCGACCCCGGTGGCGTGAACGCCGGCCGAGCAGGTGCTCGTTCCCGGTCGGGCGGGGAAGGCGGACCACATTGGCAGCCCGTTCCTGGCCTGGAGGGGGTAATCTGGGAAGGGGGGCATCCTGGCCTGGAGAGGGGGATCTCGGGGAGGGGGGATCCAGGGGGCCGTGATCTCGAGCGGTGTCTCCCTGGGTAGCGCAGAGATCGTCTGCGCGGCTGTCCGAGAATGCGTCCGCGCACCGAGCGAAGCACACCTGGCTATTACAGGTGTAATAATCTTCGTGGACGCCCGGGAGCACCTAATCGCAAGAGCCAGCCTTTACTACTTCGGAGGTTCCCGCACTGTTCGAAGGGGGCTCTGGGGCGATAATAGGAGCACACCGCTGTAGTCTCGTCAATACCTAGCATCGATGTGCGAGGTGGAGTGGGAGCCGTTGCACTTCCGAGAGGCTCCTCGCTTCGGGCAGGTGCGGTACTCGAGGCATACTCCGGTGGTGGCCGGCGCGCCGCAGGCATGCATGGCGGCGGGGGCGCTGGCGATGGGCCCGTCCTGCCACAGGACGGTATCTTCCTGGAACTCGCGGCATGGGACCGCCACAGGGGTAGCTCGGCTCGCGCCGAGCTCCAGAGAGGGCCAAAAGGAGGGCGCTTCGGGCGATGGCCATCTTCTGGATGGAGTACATTCACCTTCCCAGATCGATTTGGCCTGCGCAGGGGCCGCAGGGGCAGCAGGGGGTATTCTCGGTCCCAACGCCGGAAATGGCAGGACGTCTCACACGTACCCGCGTACGTAGCGCGCGTAACAAAAGACGTGCCAGGTGCCATGACATCTCCGGAGGAGCGACCGGGAGATGCCCCTACTGCGTATGCACCCCCTGCGTGGTATGCACCTGGCGAGACCCCACTCTCGGTACGTGTCTTGCGTTGTCTACAAGCAGCCATCTTCCTGAACCTCGGCTATCGCCTGGCCATTACCCTAGCTGCCATCATCGGCGAGGCCTAGGGAGGCCCCTTTCGCGGGGGCAGGACGGGCCTATCTCGGGGTGGGGTCTCCCCGGCCTGAGGCCCTGAGCCCGTGGCGTCGGACTCTTGCTCTGTCGGATCCCTGCTGCCCCTCAACGCAAGCTCCATGCCGTTAGTGTCACATGTAGTATAACAGGCTGTGACGGTCTGTGACGCCCCCTGTGACGGCCACCGACCCCGTTCTTCGCCGTGTCTCTTGAATAGGCGTCACTACGTCACTGCCCTCTCTCTATAGAGACGTACGCGGGCGATCTTCTCTCCCGCTGGATGGATATAATCCGTCCTTAGTGAAAGAATTACATGCATGCAGCGGCGCTGTAACGATCCGGAAGGCCACACAAAAAGCAGACGGGAGTGACGCTGTGACGCTGTGACATTGGCGGTATGCGTCTTGCGTGAGCCAAGAGAGGGTGTCCCCCTGGAGCTCGACCATAGGCCGGCTAGGGTGATGGCTGCGACCGTACTCGAGGCGCAGGACAGGGCCAGCTCGCGTCAGGACGGGGCTGCTCGGGCGGGGAGCGAGCCAGGGGCGGGAGGTACGCACGGCAGCAATTTTCCGACCTTTGCTAGCGCTGTGGTCCATGATACGCAATGGTGGCATATCCGCGGCCACGCACAGGATCGCGTGGACGCAGGAAGGGGGCAGCGTTCCATGGCGTCACGTCTAAGAACAGCACTCGCCGCTGGTGTGATGGCGGCGTCGATCTTTGCCGTTCACGAGGCCTTCGCGGAGCCGAAGGATGATGGACTTGAGGAGCAGGTGAAGGCCTGCAACGACAACGTCGCTTACTTTCGGTCGAGAATCGATGATGTCGTCTTGTGGTCGAACGTCTTTATGATCGCCGGCGCAATCATCTCCGCGGTCGGGTGCGGTCTTGCCGGCTTCCTGAATAGCGCCGGACGAAGGAAGGCGGCAGCTGTCGTTGGAGCGCTTGGAGCCGTCCTAACGGTTACGCCGAAGGCGCTTCCCGACAAGGAACGTTTGTTGACGTCGCTGAGCTCTGCTGAGAAGCATCGCTTGGTTGGGACAAAGATGCGAAACCAGTTTCAGTTTGCGAGACCAGACGAGTCTTTGGTTGACGCGCAGAAGTACGTGTCTGCCAGGTTTACCGATTGTGCGAGTCTCGATCCGCCCCAGGGGGTGCCGGAATTGCCTCCGCTAGCGACCATCGCGTCAAACGAATCGCAAACGCTAGTGGCGCAGGATCCGATGACTATGTCTTCTGCTGGTCCAGTGCCGTTCGTCGCCGCGCCGGGGATCGATCCAACTGCTGCTAGGCGTAGTCCGCGCACCGCGCCTTCTGCCAGACAGATGCCGTTCGCGAGACCGTTCGAGAGCATGCACAGGTAGACGAATTCTTCTAACGCACATTTCGATCTCGATCGTTGCTGCTCTCCTGCGTTGATGGGTAGAACGGCCTGATGCGAACTCCGTCGCGTCGAGCAAGCTTCCCTCGCTGCCAGCTGAACCTCTTCAAGAACGCGGTGACCCGGTTCTCGTCGGCTTTGGTCTGTCGGCTCGGCTCCACGCCGATGGCCGCCGTGAGCACCTTGGCCGGGGTCACACCCTTGCAGCGCACGCATACGCAATTGTCGCTGCGGAGCGACGCCTCGCAGCGCTTCGAGAGGAGCTGACCGAGCCATTGGCTGACCATCTCGTCCCAGGGGGCCGTCTGGAAGCGCTGGTCCTGCTCCGCGCGGCGGAGGACAACCGGTCAATCTGAGGCGGGCCCGTCCTGCCACGGGACGGTATCTCCCTCCGCAAGGTAGTGTTCTCTTGGAACTTGCCCATCACTAGAGCGGCGAACAGGTTGAAACTCATCTAATTCCGACAGGTTACGCGGCCTCCTGGATTAGCCGTTGGGCTGCCTCGAGATTCTGGATTGCTGCTGCGCGCCGTAGGTCGAATAGGTTTCTCCTGGCACCGATGTAGCGCGCGCTGTGTCCTTTCCGCGCCGCGATATGGGCAAGCGCATGCTCCACAGCCGTCCGCTCCCGGAGCAACGCGCGTCCTGGGCCCCGTCTGCTGTAACTTACGGAATTTGCCCTGAAGAGCCTCATCCTCGGCGATGGACACGGTCCGCCCTCGCCCCGAAGCGGCCTGAGTGCATCGGGTTCGGAGGGGGCACGCGCCGCATTCCTCGGGATCGAACTCGACCGTGTCGCCCGGCTCGAAAGCTTCGATCTGTCCCGCGGGACACGTGATCGTCTTGGCGCGCAGGTCGATCATGAAGTCGCGCTTGCTGAACAGGTCGGGGCTGCGAGCCCGCTGCCCCCAAGGCTTCGAGAACACCTGGCCGCCTGCACGGATCACGTCGTCAACGACGGGACTGTTCACGTAGGCGCGATCAATGTGGAGCTCGACGAGGCGCAGCTGCTGATGCTGAACGTCCTCGGCGATCGGCGTAGCCCCCTCTTCTTCTGGCCGATTCGCCGGCGTGACCGCGCAGGCGACGATGACGGGAAGGTCAAGGTCGCGCGCGATGTGTTCCTTATAGCCATCGAACCGCTTCGAGCGGCTCTTGCGACCGTGGCGCATCTCGGCATCCTCAATGGAGACACGGCGGTCAGGTGCAACACCTTGCCGAATGCGAGCGGTCCCGTCCTCGGATGTTTCCAGGTCCTGGTCTCGAACCTGTATGACCGCGTCCAGATAGAAGCGTAGTGGCTGTTCGACGACGTCGTCCAAGTGGCGGTCGACCCATTGCTGCAGCGACGAGACCTGGCGTTCCAGGATCTGAATCGCCGCCGACTTCTGTTTCGGGTCGCTCCAGTCGAGGTCGAGCCCGGCCTTGATGCTGGGAGCCAGAAGCAGCGGGATGCCCGCCTTGCGGCAGATCTCCTCGGCCGGACGCTCCGTGAGCTTCGACACGACGCGGACGATGCTGCGTGCTGCATGGCCGAGCAGGTTGATCGTGTCCTCAACCCGCCCGGCTCCCGCTAAAGGGCGACTGTCGATGGCCACGCGCAGCGCTTTGGACACCGCACGCCTTTCGCCCTCGGTCATCGCGCCGGACCGAACGAGCGCCACGGTCCGCTCCAGGAGCACCCGATCCATCTCGTGCGCGACCATCCGCTCCCGGAACCCCTGCAGCGCGCCCTGCGAGAACGCGGGCGTGGCCGCACCCAGGCAGCCGAGCAACCATCTGCCAGCGCAGGTCGACGACGGACAGCTCCACCGCCTCGGCATCCGATGCGCCGACGTAGCCCTGCAGCAGCGTGACCATGCACATCAGCGCCGGCGGATGCGGCGGCTCACCCGCTCCCGTGTTCCGGTACATGCTCTCGAGCTGCTCCTGGAACGTCTCATCGAACAGCTCGTGCCGGTGCAGCCTGAGAAAGCCGAACAGGGCTCTCACGCGTGTCAACCGCTTCATCAGCGCCTGCTCCTGCCGCGACAGCTCCACTGGCGGCGACCATCGTTCCATCCGTGCACCTCCGGGCGCGGACGAGATCATGGCCCGACGAGACCGTCGAGCCTTCCATCGAAACGCCCGAAATTGTCACAAAATCAACCTGATCGGTCCTCTAGTACTACAGCCGCGGTTAGGGAGCCCGGGCACTGGCGCGCGGCCGGTTGCGGCGGCGCCGGTAGCAGCAGGCGCGAGCCTGGGCGCGCTTTCGGCGTCGCCACCTTGACCATGCCCAGCGGAACTCGGGCGAATGGGCGGGCAGCGGAAGCACCAGCTCCATCAGGCGACGGACTTCGGGAATGCTCCAGGGCGCCAGCGTCGGCGGACCGTCGCTTTCTTCGGGCGCGGCGGGCTTTTTTCCCCCGACGTGTCAAGCGCCGTCTTCTGCATGCGCTCAGCGTTCTTCCCCGGCCCCGGGCGCGCCGCTTTGGGCACGAGCTCGGGGTTCATCGCCGGGGCGTACGGGAACGCGCCCTCCGCGGGAAGCTTCGCGCGTACGAAAGCCAACCACGCCAGGGCCATCATCCCGAGCGTGATGTACCGATGCCAGCTCGGCCACGTGCGGACCTCGTAGTGGTCGAGGCCGACGTCGTCCTTCGCCTCCTCGAAGCACTGCTCGATCGTGTAACGCGTGGAGGCCACGTGCGCGAGCGTTGTCAGCGGCGTGGCGGCTCCAGCGTTGGACAGGTAGTAGGCCACTTCCGACGGATTCGAGACCGAGCGGCGAGCCAGTAGCCAGATCTCGTCGGTCGGCAAGCGCCGACGACTGTCGACGACACGCGCGCGGGCCCAGTCGTACTCGATGGGTCCCTTCTCGCCTCGATGGACGGCAAGGCGATGCCATTGCTTCGGCGACCACTGTGCGACCACCTTCGCCACGGTGGAGGCGTGCGGCGCGCCCGGGGCAAGACGAGTGCGCGTGCGGAGCGGACCATGACGGTGCTCGCGTTCGGTAGGGGGCTCCGCGACCGCAGGCCGCTGGGGCCACACCGGCGTGCTCGAGACGACCGCGAGAACATATCGATGGCCGTGCGCGGCGATGCCGTCGCGAAGCACGGGATCGCCCCCGTAGACTTCATCGCCGGTGACCCACGCCATCGGTACACCACGCTGCCAGGCGCCATGCAGCATCTGCATCGCCAGCTGCGGCTTGGTCCGGAACGCGACATCCTCCGGAACGTGAGCGTCCTGCCTCCGCTCCGGATCGCTGCACCACGATTCTGGCAAGTAAAGACGACGATCAAGGATCACATGTCCACGTGGGCCGTTGTAGCTGAGGAACACACCGATCTGGCAGTTCTCGATCTTGCCTGCCGTCCCGCTGTATTGCCGCGCCACGCCGACGGACTTGGTGCCTTTCTTGAGGAAGCCCGTTTCGTCCAGCACGCCGATGCCCTGCGGATCGCCGAGCTGCTCGATCGTGAAGTCCATCAGGAGATCGCGCGCCGCATCCGCGCTCCAGTCCGCACTGTACAGCAGCCGCTGCACGCGATCGGGCGTCGGATCGCCGATGGCCTCGGCCAGTTGCCAACCGTTCCGCCTCGCCGCCGGCCCCATCAGCGAACGCACGTACTTGATCGCCTGCTCGCGCGGCTCGCTGCGCGCGAACAGCCCCGCGAATCGCGCGTGAAATGCCTCAAAATCTGCTGTAAGCGCGTCCCACGCGTCCGCTGCTGGCAGCTCGCTTGCCCCCGGATCCATGGCCGGATCCTGGGTCCAACCAGATCGATGTCGAGGTGCGGCTGTAGTACTAGGCTCGACTTCCGCCTCGTCTGAGCCCCGGTGTCCCGCGGAGCGCGCGGGCCCGGGGCTGAAGGCGTCAGAGGCACTGGCACGCAGAGGGAACCTGTTGATGTCGAACATTATGACGTGTCTGCCAGATACAATGACACGGCTGTCATAATATTTAGCTGACGTCTCCGAGGCCTCGCGAGCGTGTCTCGAAAACGCGGTGGCTATCGATGCATGACACCGTTGTCATAATTCCCCGGCCCATGGACCGGCTCCGAGGGCGCGTGTTGCCCGGCGACGACGACGGGGAGCGTTGGCACGTCGAGTGAAAATTTTGCCGAGCAGAGGTGATGACGATGGCAATAGAAATCAGCGACCTGAAAGCAGATGGATCGTCCCAGTCGTTTCATGTGCGTGGCACCATCAACGGCGTGGAGCTCGACCACGACCTGGTGCTCGACATGGATGGTAACCACGCCGAATGGATCGGCGACGCTGAGCCCATCGAGATCGGTTCCGACCACTGGCATGAGCTCATGATGGAGATCAATAAGGATCCTCGAATCGTCGAGATGGTCATCGCTTACAACGAGGGCTGAGAGGAGCGAGCCGGTGGCCCCGGTGTACCGCGGAGCGCGCGGGCCCGGGGCTCAAGGCGTCAGAGACACTGGCACGTCGCGTGAAGGTTTCAGCGCAGGAGGACGACATGGACAAGATGACTCTCACCGGGCCGCAGCAGAGCGTTTATGAGTTCGTCGCCAAGCACGGGGCCGTCGAGATGGCGCAGCTGAAGAGCCGCGGGCTCGACGTCCGGGCCGCGAACAACCTCGTCAAGAGCGGCGTGCTGACGCTGACGAACAACGTCTACCGGATCAAGGCCAGGAAGAAGGCCGCGAAGGAGGAGGAGGCCCCGAAGAGCGCACCCGTCGACGCCGCGCCGGTCTCCCAGCCGCACGAGGTCGCGCCGGCCAGCGAGCAGGCCCCCGAGGCCGCGAACGACACCGTGGAGACGCCCGAGAGCCCCGCGGCGGGCAGCGAAGCCCAGGCGGGCGGTCAGGCCCCGGAGACGGCCGTCGAGACCAGCGAGAAGGCCGCCGAGGAGGTCGGGGAGGCCAGCGAGGCCCAGGCCGCGCAGCCTGCCGCAGGCAAGAAGGCCAAGGCCGCCAAGGCGCCGAGGGCGAAGAAGACGGTCACGAACGCGACCGGCCGCTGCCTCTGCGGGTGCGGCGCCGAGCTCGCGGCGAAGCGGCGGTTCGCCCAGGGCCACGACGCGAAGCTGCACTCGATCGTGCTGAAGGTCGCCCGTGGGCAGGCGGGCAGGGGCGCGCTCCCCGAGGCCTGCGTCGACAAGCACAGCCCGACGATGACCTACCTGAACGGGGCCCCCTGGATGACCGACGAGATCCGCGAGGCGATCGGCCTCTGACCCTGCGGGGCTGCCCCATGACCACGCTCCAAGACTCGCGCCCCTCCTGCTGCAACTGCTACGGCCTCTGCGGCACCGGCTCTCGCAGCAGGTGGGGACGCTGGTGGTGTCGCTCCTGCCTGCCGGCGGCGAGGAAGCCGGAGAAGCGCGACTGCGCCTGCGGGTGCGGCGCGAAGGTGAACTCGCGGTTCCGGCCCGGCCATGACGCGCGTCTGAAGGCGATCGTGATGCGGGTTGTGCGCGGCGAGGCCGACCCGAGCACTGTCCCGGCGGATGGCGCGACGAGGGAGTACCTGATGCTCGCGCCGTGGGTGACGAAGGAGACGGCGAAGCTCATCGGCCTCTGACGCCCGCCGCTATGTCCTGAACCCCGGTGTCCCGCGGAGCGCGCGGGCCCGGGGATAGTGGCGTCGGAGGTTTTCCAATGAGAACGACATTCGGTCAAGCGCTCACCGCCGCACGCATCGACGCTGGTCTCTCGCAGGATGAACTCGGCGAGCTCATGGAGGTTCGGCAGAGCTCGGTCTGCCAGTGGGAGTCCGGGGTCATCAACCCGATCGCGTCCCACTACGAGCAGCTAGTGGGCCTGTTCCCCGCCCTGAAGTTCGCTCCCCGCCCTGACTCGAGGGACCAGGAGAAGCCGGGGCCCGCACCGGCGCCGAAGTCGGCGAGGAAGCCGAGAATCCGCTCGAAGCCGGCGGTCGTCGTGCCGATCCGGGAGGCTCCCTGCGACTGCGCGGAGCTGCGCCTCTCGTGCGGCCTCTGCCGCCCCCTGGCGAGGGCGGTGTGACCATGGCGCGCGACGAGAAGGCAGGGAAGCCGGCGATCGACGACAGGATCACGATGGAGCTCGTCTACTCGTACGCCCGTCGGCAGGCTCTCGAGGACGGCGTGCTCATCGACGTGAGCGCCACGGCGCGCGAGCTCGGCGTGAAGATCCCCGTCGCCGTGACGAGCGCCGTGTGGGAGCGGTACGTGAAGCTGACGCCGGCGGCGATCCGGGCAGGCAACGGCGAGGAAGGCCGCGTCTGGGACATTCTCTGGATGTTCAGGTGGGCCGCGCTCCGAGCGAAGGACCAGAGCGAGGTCCGGTTCCAGCTCCACGTGTTCACCGAGTCGATCACGCCTTCCCCCGTGGAGCTCAAGGCGATCTGCGGGCCCGGCGACGACTGCGAGCCCGTCATCACGATCATGCTGCCGGAGGAAGACTGACCGGAGGAGGGGCCCTGCGCGCTGCCGGGGGGGCGGCCGGTGGCGCGCAGGGCGACGGACGGGGAGCCGGGGGAACCTACGCCTTTGCGTCGTCGCCGATCGGGATCTGGAGCGTCGCCAGCATGTCGGCCAGCGCTTCCTGGTAGCTCGCGAAGCCGGTCACCGGGTCACCCGGACCGCAGTAATCATCCCAGCTCCAGCCATCCTCGTCGTCCTTGTAGACCGCACCGAGGGGCCCCTGTTTCTTGCCGTCTTCCCCCCTGAACTCCACGGCCAGGACCAGCCCCTTCATCTTGGCATAACTCATCGCGGAACCTCCAGCCGGCGAATCCTTCAAGCTGGATACCGTCATGAGAGCTGCCGTCTGGCACCGACGCTCGGCCATGGCGCGCTGCCCCGGTAATCTGGCAGCGGCGTCATGATGTGCTGCGGAGTCACAATGTCGAGAGCGGATACTGCTCCTCACCGCGGCGGGCTTCGCAGAAAAACGAGCTCCGCAGGATGGCGTGAGTTGTGCCTGCGTGATCGTGGCTGTTAGAAGCCGAAATGAAGTGCAGCCCGCGGGTGCTGGAACACCCCGGGCTGCGTGGCCGAACCCCGCGTCAACGAGGTCCGACAAATGAACCGTGTATCTCGAGCCCCGACTTGGGGCCAAGGAATCGATCCGTCCATCGCTCGCCCCTGGTCGCCCACCGATCCAGGTAGCTCCTCGACACCGGTCGGCCCGGCTCGACGCGGGAGGGCTGGGTGAGCAAGCGGCGGAGGGGGGCCAAGTGCCCGCCCGCCGCGCCGACGCAACCGTCGCCGGCCACGATCCCGCCGGAGACGATCCTCGCCGAGACCCGGCTGCTGCGCCACATGCTCACCCGGTGCGGCGTGCCGGCCCGGGATCGGGACGACGTGCTCCAGGAGTGCCTCATCGGCGCCGTCGTCGCCGTGCGGGAGAGGAGGTACCGGCCGCAGCCTGGGCTACACCCGAGGCGGATCCTCCAGCGCTGGCTCGTGGGGATCGCCGTCCGCCAGGCCGCGAAGTACCACGAGAAGTCGTACCGCCGGCACGAGGTCGCGGTCCCGGACCCGCGGGCCTACGTCGCCGGCTGGGTGCCGTCGCCCCACGGGGAGGTCGAGGCGCGCGCCCTCCTAGAGCTGCTCTGGCTGGTGGAGCCCCGGGAGCGCCGGGTGCTGATCCTCGTCGGTGAGGGCGAGCAGGTGACCGAGGTGGCCCGGAGCCTGGGGTTGCCGATCGGGACCGCGTTCTCACGGCTCCGCCGTGGTCGGAGACTCCTCGCCGCGGTGCTCAAGCGGGGGCGTTGCCTTCGATACCGGTAGGAATGTCCTAGAGGACGATTTGACGCGGTGAGGAGCTCGTACAGCACCTCTTTCACGGCAGAGCTGCGAGAGCCCGTCGGCCTGTGGGTTACTGTGCCGCTAACACACGGCTTCGGCTTGTACCCCATGGGTCGTGCGAACTTGTCGGGATTCTGTCAACGCTCATCGGAAACCGCGCAATTCTGGACGAGCCCGACCTGGAGGGGTTGACAATCCGGAGTCCTGAGCGTCCGCCGGCGGCATCCGTCTGCCCCTCGCGTGGCCTCCCCACGCCGGAGGGCGCAGCGTGGGTCAAGGACATGTAGCGCCGAGCTTGCGAGGGAACCCTTGACGCACGCGAGCACTCCGGCACCTCCCGCCCGCGAGGGGCAGACGGCCTCGGACTGTCCAAATTTCTGCGGATCCTCGAGTTCGGCAACAGGATTCAGGACCGCGCCGCTCTCATCGCCATCGCTTCCTCGTTCGTCGCGATGGCAACAGGTAGCCGGCGCCGCGCGGACGGTCACGATGCCGTTGGCCGGGCGGGTACGGCGTGTCCTCCGTTTCACTCCGCATAGACACTCGCGTGGCCGGCCGTAGCCTTCAGGATGCAAATAGCGAAAGTTACTGGCCGGGCGAATCGCGAACACCGGAAAAATAAGAAATGGTCCAGTCGCCCTATCTATTGGGCCGTGACACGGCATTGACGTGCATATACTGAATTCCAATAGTGAGAGTGCCTCATCGAGGTGGCGATCAAGGAGGGCATATGAAAATGTTTTGTCGTGTTGCAATTGTCGCGAGCTGCGTGTCGGCATCCCTCGCTCTCGCGTTTTCCGCTCTGGCGCAGGATCAAGGTTTCGTAGTTGTTACACCTCATATGTTTATTTTCGATCACGACTTGACCGATTCTGATTCATGGACTTGGCACTATCCGCAGGAAATCATGTTTCTAAAGCTTAATGGTGAGGTCGTAAAACGGAGCTATCAGGAGTGCCTCGACAATGAGGTGCAGGTTAGGGCGGAATGCGATTTTTCTATGAATGTCGAGAAGACGCTGAGCGTGAAGTGCGACCTTGTGCTTTGGGAAGGCAGTCGTTGTGGGGAGGCTGTGCGTGCGACAACAACGGTCACACATAGAACACCTAAGGGTGGGCAGGACAAGCTTCGCTTTGAAATCTTCTCGCCGACACAGGACTACGGAATAGTTGATATAGATGTTGCGGTCGCTCCGTAGTATGTTCATCGCGAGCGCCACCCGAGATACCGCTCCGTATCAAGAGGGGCAGACCTCCGGCGCCTCTGCCTCCGGTGCTCCCGCAGGGGGAGGGCGCCCGGCTCGCCATGCCCCCGGCGAGCAGCACCTGGGTTGTTCCGTTGTGGCTGTACACAACGAGCCCACGATCCCGCCTGCCGCGAGGCACGCCTGCCGCGAGGCAAGGCATCACGTCTCGCCGATCTCGGCCGCCCGCTACCATGACCCGGCCCGCCAGGTCGCGGCGAACAGGCCGCAGCCGTCGTAGGCGAGCTCCAGCACGAGGCCGGGGGCGCTGGGCAGGGAGAAGGTCTCGTCCTCCTCCGCGAGGACAGCTTCCTCGATGGCGTCGAGCTCGTCGGGGTCGATCATGCCCGAGGTTGCCCGAGGTATCGACGGGGCGGGTGCGCCGGTTGCGTGGCATCGGACGGGGGCAGGTTTCGGTCGCCCGCTGGCCCACGTCACCCGGCAGGAACGGGTACCGCCCCCTCACGGCGAGGCCGAGGCCGCGCCCTCCTGGAGTTGCTCTGGCTCGTCGAGCCCCGGGAGCGCCGGGTGCTGATCCTCGTCGGCGAGGGCGCGCAGGTGTCGGAGGTCGCCCGGAGCATCGGGGTGCCGATCGGGACGGCGTTCTCGCGGCTCCGTCGAGGTCGCCGCCTGGCAGACGCGCTCAAGCGGTGGCGTCGGGTCCGGTGAACCTCCATCTCCGGCGAGGTTGAGGTGCGCGGCGCGCGACACGTGAGACACGCGCAGTGCATCCCGGCTGGCGCGCGACACAGGGAGCATCCCGTGCCAGTGACATGAACGTCCGGCTTGTCCAACGCACATACGATTCAGAAAGGACTGCACGTGCCGCAGATCTCCCAGCCACGCCACCATTCATATTGCTGCGGCGTGCCTTTCTTGCAGATGTACAGCTCGTCGCACCACTTAGTGACAACGTAACACCTTTCTTGCGTGCGCTCATAGACGCAGCTAGGATCGGGAGGATTCGCTGCCATAGGCACATTTTCTTCGGTCTGCCCAGACTCGTGCGAATCTTCGCTCGCATCAAATGCGGCGCAAACTCCGACGCATGCGCACGCGATAAAACATGATGAAACGGCCGTGTTCATGTTTGTTTTTGCCATGTTGCCATCCCCAGTAGTAAACCTACACGTTCACGCGTTGATCCGCGCACGTCACTGTGCCGTGCTCGTTCGCCATCCGGACCGGGTTCGGCAGCCAATCCACTCGACGGCGCCCAATTCCCAATAGTGTGGGCCGTCCGCGGCCCTCGGCTGGCGACGCGCGGTCGCGCTAACGGCATTGCACAGTGACGGCATCGGCGTAGTCACTGTTGCCCCAATCCTGTGGCGTGTCCTTGTAAGCGAGACCCACTACGCGATCTCCTCGATTGCAGCGCATTCCTGCGCTTTCCCGAGGGTTCGAGCTGACATCTCCGTTCTCTCTGATTGCCTCAGTGCCCCCTGGATTGTTGGCCGACGCACAGAGAACGGTTGCCCCATCGGCGAAATCGGAGTTCGGTAAATCTTTGTAGGCGATGCCTACCACAACATCGTTGGAGTCGCAGAAGACGTCGGCGAAGCCGCGCGGATTGGCCTCGAGATCAGCATTCGGCACTCGCCGCGGTGGTTGGCCAGGGCTTGCGCACCAAGGGCTCACGCCATCCATTACATCGGAATTTGGACCGGGCATGTCCTTGTAGGCGATGCCGACCGCATACTCGTTTGTGCCGCAGGTGAGCTCTGCCCAGCTGCGGTTGTTGTTGCTCGCGTCAGCGTTTGGTATCCAGTATGGTGTTTGCAGCGGCGACGCCGCACTGGCAACAATCTCGGGTCCTACACTGTCGTCCGACGCGCCGCTGTAGCAGCCGAGGATTCCAAGGACCAACGCGACGGAGCGTCTCATACCGATCTCTCCTTTGGTGAGCCACGATCGCGACTCCTTGCGTCTTCATGGAGCCTGCCATCAACGGCGCAAGAGGCCCACCTGGGGGGTGTGGCGGCTGTCCATCCACTCCAGGAACGACGTCGGCTCCGCACAATTGGCCTCGCGCCACGCTCCGCAGGCCTCCGGAGGCATCTCTCTGCTCCTCGCTGCCGCTCCAGCTACCCCCACAGCCGCCCCAATCTGCGAGGCGAGCGGAGATACCGTCCCGTGTCAAGGCGAGCCCGTCCGGCAGCGGGCCGGCCCCGCAGGGTAGGGCCCCCGCCCGTCACCTGATCCCCGCGCAGTTCTCCGTCCGCTCGCCCAGTTCTGGGCTGCGCCAGCACGCAGACTCGGACCCGGGATCCGCCCCGTCGGCTTGGTGCCCGCCGTGGAGCTCCGTCTCTGCGAGGCCATCCCTCTGCGAGGCCCTCCGAGCCTCTGCTCCCGGCAGGGGGGCGTCCGGCCAGCTCGTGCTCCCGGCGGCGAGCGATCTATGGGTGGCATGGCTGCGGCTGTGCGTGATGGTGTGGTCCGTTCTGTTGAGCGCGCAGAACGTGAGACACCAACGCATCGTCACTCTAGCCGTGCGGACCGACCGCAGGCGCTGAGCTGATCGAGCGTTCCTCATCGAACAAAGCCTTGGCTATCCTGGTGCGTGGAGGCTCAGGCATGGCGAGCGAGAACTGCCCTCATGGGAATGCTGCCCCGAAAGACATGATCGAAGACCTGCCGGACTGGCAAGGGCGCGGCGGGCGCCATAAGTGCGCGGTTTGTGCGTATCGGGAGGGGTTTGATGCCGGCGTTGCGGAGGGGCTCCGGCGCGCGCAAGAGAACGCGGCACGAGGAACAGCGCCGGATCGAAGCTGACGCTTGCCTCTGGCGGCCAAGGACCGGACCGGGGCGGCCGGGACGACTCAGCATTTTCGTCTGAGTATGCTCGCTGGCCCGGCTGGCGGAATCCGGCCGCAGCCTCGGACCCGGGGTCGGCCCCGCCGACATGGTGCCCGTCATGGAGCTCCGTGGAGCCCCGTACCCTCGCGTCACCCGCCGCGCCCGCCCCTGGTGGTCCCGCCGACACCGGACCCGCCCCAAATCCAGCGGCGCCAAAATTTGTCAGGTCACACAAAAAGCAGAAGACACGGCTCTCGCCGTGTCTTCTGAGTGGAGGCGCCGGGAATCGAACCCGGGTCCGCAAGGCATCCAGTCTACCTTCGTTCACGTGCGTAGTCGCCATGCGCCGGCGACGGCGTTCGTAGATTCGGCTACGACCTATCCCTCACTGAATCTCGGCCGCGTTATCGAGGGCACCCTCACGCGGCCCAGCCCTGTGGTTGACACCCTTGGAGTACTAGGACGACCTTCTCCTCAGATGGCTTAGCGGTTCTTAGGCCGCGACAGCGTATGCGTTGTCGTTCGCACTTGTAACGTCCCGCTTGATAGGCGGAGCAGGAGCCGCCAGCACGCAGACAGACCTTCAGTCCCCACGTCGAAGCCGATCGCCCCCTCGTGGTTCGTTCAGACGGACCGAATATTGCTAGGAACTGCGCCGCCGTCAACCCCTCCGCGTCAGATCGCTCTGCCGCTGAGCGCGCTTTCGTCCACCGTCGGTTCGCGGTTCTCCGGCGTGCCCGGTTCGGTCTGCTTCTCCCTCCGGGCTCCGGGTCCGGGCATCCTCTCCGCCTCGTGTCCGCTTCGTGCCTTCCGCCGCCGCCACCGCGTCCTGCCGCTCCAGCCGCCCCCACCGTCTCCAGCCGCCACCGCCCGCCTGCCTGCCGCTCTCGACGGCTCCCCCTGGCTCGGCTAAGAACCCCGCCCGAAGGAAAAGGAGACGGGCAGCATATGGCGAGGATGGTCCACTGCGTGAAGCTCGGCCGTGAGGCGGAGGGGCTGGAGAAGCCGCCGCTCAAGGGCGAGGTGGGCAAGCGGATTTTCGAGAACGTCTCGAAGGAGGCGTGGCGGCTGTGGCTGGAGCACTCGAAGATGCTGATCAACGAGTACCGCCTCGATCTCATCTCCGAGGCCGGCCAGCGGATCTGGATGACCGAGCTCGACAAGTACTTCTTCAGCGGCGGGAACGAGGCCGCGCAGCTCCCGCCCGACTACGTGGCGCCCAAGGACAAGCAGGAGTAGCCGCTCCCCGTCGGCCCTGCCGCCGGCGGCGCTCCCGTCCACCCGCCGGCTGCGGTCCCGCGCTCACCCTCCTCCTCCGCACCGCCCCTCCCCCCCGGCTCACCCCGCTCACCCCCGCCCCCCGGCTCACCCCCCCCCCGGGCCCCTCACGGCAGCGGCCCCGGCGCCGGCAGCGCCCCGCCGCTGCGCACGTACTCGATCAGCGCCGCGCCCATCTGCTTGTCGACCTTCTCGCACTTCGCGCTGACCGCCCCCATCGTCGCGCCCTTGCACTCCCTCCGCCGCTCGGCGATCAGCTTGCCCAGCTTCTCGTCGGCCTGGAACGCCTCGCGCGTCTTCTCATCCAGGCTCTTCCACGGGATCGGCGCGAACTTCGGCTTCGGCGGCACGTGCTGCCGGACCTCCTCCGTCATCAGCGACGCGCACGTCCCGTCCCAGCGCAGCACGTCGTAGCCGCCCCCGGCGCCGCTCACGACCATGCCCCCCGTGTCCGCCACCCGGCGATAGAGGATCAGCACCTCCTCATCGAACAGCAGCTTGTCGTTCGAGGACGACCCGCCCGAGGCGTTCCACGCCTCCGTATCGCGCGTGAGGTACCCGCGCGTGAACGGCGTCCCCTTGGCGAACAGGCTGAGCGCCACGTCCGGATAGAACCCGCTGCAGAGCCGCTTCACGAACCCTACCGGCGGCAAACACACGTCGCCCTGCTGCTCGCACGTGGTCGGGATCTGCTTCGACGCCTCCGCCGCCGCGTCCTCCTCCTTCTTCTTCCCGTCCCCCTCCGCCGCCGCGTCGCCGCCCGACGCCGCGGCCGGCGCCGCCGCCACCTCGGCCTCCGCAGGATCCGGCTCCGACGGAGGAGGCGTCGCGCCGCCGCAAGCGACCAGGGAACCCATCAAAACAAGCACAAAAGAGCGCTGGACAGATCGCATGGCCCACGAACCTACCGGAGCCCGCCCGCCCCTCCGCATGGAAAAACAACATCGGCAACCCGCGACGCAATGCGCTAGCAGGGCCGCGAAACCCCGTGGCGCATTGCAGGAAACCCGCGACGCCGTTCACAACGCAATGCGCTAACGGGCTAGACGGCGCCTCCACGACGCCTCGACTGGTTCAGTTTTCCGACAGCACTTGACATCAGCCGCCCATCAGCAGAGTCTGAGCTGATTCCGGCAGGAGGTGGTCGTGCTGGATCTTTCTTCGTCCGCATCGTCGTCATCGCGTATTGGCGGTTCGCGTAAGTGGAAGTCTCACACGGACGCTCGTTCGAGGGGACGACGGGTGTCCGCTGGTCTCGGGGGGTGTGCGATACTCGCCTCCTGGGCGCTCCTCGCCGGCTGCGGCGCGGCGGAGGAGCAGCTCGAGCCGTGGGACACCGGCGAGGTGATCACGGGGGCGGGCGGCGGCTCTGCCTCGGGCGGCTGGGAAAGCGCCGCGGACGGCTCGGGCGGCACCGGGGGCGGCTGGCCGTCGTCAGGGAAGCTCGGGCCGCCGTATCCCATCGTGCTCGCCCACGGCTTCTTCGGATTCGAGGACTTCGCGGGCGCGGGATACGTCAGCTACTTCTACAACGTCAAGCAGACGCTCGCCGAGGGCGGCGAGGCGGTCTACACGCCGTCCGTCGATCCGTTCAACAGCTCCGAATACCGCGGCGCCCAGCTGATCGCGCGGATCGAGCAGATCCTCGCCGAGACGGGCCACGAGAAGGTGAATATCATCGCCCACTCGCAGGGGGGCCTCGACGCCCGCGTGGTCGCGCACGATCGGCCCGATCTCGTCGCCTCCGTCGTGACCGTCGCCACGCCGCATTTCGGCTCGAAGATCGCCGACGTGGCGCTCCAGCTCGTCGCCTACGAGCGCCTGCAGGACGTGCTCGACGATCTCCTCAATGCGATCGGGGCGCCGCTCTACGATCAGATCGGCGAGGAGACGAGCGTGTTCGCGTCGCTCGACCAGTTCTCGACGCCCGGCATCGAGGAGTTCAACGCGAAGTACACCGACTCTCCCGGGGTGTTCTACGCCTCCTTCGGCGGCCGGAGCGACCGCGCGCTCGGCGGCAGCGATTGCAAGACGCTCGTCCCGGCGCCCTTCATCGCGGAGTTCGACGAAGGCCTCGATCCGGTGCACCCGCTGCTCTCGCTGACGGAGACCATCCTCGACGGCGGCTTCGGCGAGTCGATCCCGAACGACGGCCTGGTGCGCGCGCGCGACGCGCGCTGGGGCAACTTCTGGGGCTGTATACCGGCCGACCATTTCGACGAGATCGGCCAGCTCTTCGGCCAGAGCCCGGGCGAGGGGAACACCTGGCTCTATATCGACTTCTACCGCGCCGTGATCGAGCGCCTCCGGCAAGAAGGCTTCTGACGAGCCCGCGACGGGCCAGCGCCGCGCCCTCCGCGCAGCGCGGGCCCGTCGAGGTCGCCCGGCCCGCCCATCGAGGTCGCCCGGCCATCGCGGCCGCCGGCCCACCGCGGCCGCCGGCCCACCGCGGCGGCCCGGCCTATCCAGCCCCCGCGGGCTCACCCCGCCCCGCAGATCCATCGCGCCTCGCCGTCGAAAGCCGCCCCGAACCGCGCCCGGTCCAGTACCATGCCGGCCGATATGCTCAAGGCGCCGCTCACCTGCTCGCTCCCGCTGCTCGCCCTGCTCAGCGCGGCCTGCAGCGCCGACGTGCGCCGGTTCCCCCTGCGCGATCCGGTCTGGCGCGACGCCGACCTGAACCCGGTCTCGGTGCCCTGCAGGCCCGATCCCGAGGCGCCCAAGGACGATCCGCAGCACCGCCTCTGCACCCCGGAGTCGTACGAGTCCTCGTTCGCCTGGGACGCCGCCGACAACCTCGTCTTCCGGCCGGTGACGCGCTTCTTCGCCGTGGATCCGGGAGGAGAGGCGGTCAACGTCAACAGCGTCGACGAGGTGCCGGACTCGAGCTGGTTCACGAACCGGATCGGGAAGCGGCCGCTCTCCGTCGAGGAGCTCGTGCGGGGGCCGTGCGGCGACAAGACCCTCGACCCCGAGGCGCCGGACGGGTCCTGGGTCATCGACATGGGCAAGCCGAACGGCGCGAATCCGGGCTTCCGGATCAAGGTCGAGGGGGTCGGCAAGTTCATGCTCAAGGCCGACCCCTCGGACCAGCCCGAGCGGGCGACCGGCGCCACCGCGATCGCCGCGCGCCTCTACCACGCGGCCGGCTACTGGGCGCCGTGCGACTCGGTGGTCTACCTGAAGCCGTCGGTCCTGAAGCTCTCGCCCGGGCTCACCGTGACCGACAACAGCGGAACCTCGAGGCCCTTCGATCAGGCGGCGCTCGACGGCGTGCTCGCCAAGGCCTCGAAGCGGGGGGACCGGGTCCGCATGGTCGCCTCGCGCTGGCTGCCGGGCCGCGCGCTCGGGCCGTTCAAGTACGAGGGGACCCGGGAGGACGACCCGAACGACGTCATCCCGCACGAGGACCGGCGCGACCTGCGCGGGGGGCGCCTGCTCGCCGCGTGGCTCAACCACTTCGACTCGCGCGAGCAGAACTCGATGGATGTCTGGCTCGCCGAGGACGAGGACGACAAGGACGCATCGCCCGGCCACGTGCGCCACTACTACATCGATCTCGGCGACTGCTTCGGCAGCGAGTGGGAGTGGGAGGAGATCTCGAGGCGCCTCGGCCACGCGTACTACTTCGACGCCGAGTACGCGCTCCTCGACTTCGTCACGCTCGGCATCCCCGAGCGGCCGTGGGACCGGGCGACCCGCGACCGCCAGGGCGACATCTTCGGCTTCTTCACCGATCGCGATTTCCGGCCGGAGGACTGGCGGGGCGGCTATCCCAACCCGGCCTTCGGGCGCATGACCGAGCTCGACGGCGCCTGGGCCGCGCGGACGCTCGCGCGCTTCACGCCGGAGCTCATCGAGGCGGCGGTGCGGACCGGCGATTTCACGGCC
This sequence comes from Sorangium sp. So ce134, assembly GCA_051525975.1. Classification (GTDB taxonomy): domain Bacteria; phylum Myxococcota_A; class Polyangia; order Polyangiales; family Polyangiaceae; genus Sorangium. The sequence continues at coordinate 11,312,444 of CP150314.1, read as the reverse complement.
CCGCGGCACACCGCGTTCCTGATCGACAAGCTCCTCCAGCGAAAGCGCGCGATCATGGCGCGGTACCTCACGCGCCTCTCGCCGATCGCCGACGTCGCCCTGGCCTCGCCGGCGGAGCTGTGCGGCGTCGATCTCGCGCGGCGCACCGGCGCCGCGCGCGCGCAGGACCTCCGCTACGAGGCCGCGATGTACGCCGGCGAGGCGCTCGCCCTGCGCGCCCGGCCGGTCGTGCGCCCCTCGCCGGACGGCCGCGTGTGCCTCTCGCTCCCGCACATCGCCGCGCAGGGCGGCGCGCCCGACGACGCGCCCGCGCGCTACGCGATCGTCGACCTCCTGAACGGCCAGGCGCCCGGCCCGCTGCGCGTCCACCTCTACGACCTCGGCCCGCGCCGCGGCTACAAGCTCGTCGGCATCGAGCGCCCCGACGACGCCTCCGCGCCCGACTGACCCCCCGCCCACAGATCACCGAGCGGCGTCCACCCGCACAGGAGACGGGTCCAGATCGGCGTTTTCGGCGCGGAAGCGCGCTCCAGTGCGCTGAGCACCGAAAACGTCGAGATGGGCCCGTATCCGAAGCGGGCGACCGCCGCTCGCTCAGAAGCCGCGGCTGGCGCCGACCATCAGCCGCAGTTCTTCCAGGTCGCCCCCCTGCGCGAAGGTCTCGGTCGCCGAGCCGATCAGGAAGTCGAAGGAGTGGTCGCGCGAGCTGCTCGTGCGCAGGCCGAGCACGAACGACATGCGCAGCAGGTCGAACTCGAAGTCGCGGAGGTGCTCGCTGAACACGTTGCCCGCGGCGACCTGCACCGTGCCGTCGACAAAGGCCCAGATCGGATAACGGTACTCGAGCGTCGCCGCGGCGGCGCTCCGCCCGCGGAGGCGCCCTTCGCGGAAGCCCCGCATCGGCGCGTCGCCGCCGAGCTGGGCGAGCTCGGTGAACGGGACCTCGGCGGTGCCGAGCGGGTCGGCGAAGGCCGCCGAGAGGGCGAGGCTCACGATGCGGTCGTGCCCGGTGAGGTCGACGAACCCGCCCAGCGTGCCGCCGTAGCGGATCCACCGGCTCTGCAGCGGCCGCTCCAGGTCGGCGTCGTGCTCCCCGAACAGCTCCAGCCGGACGCCGTGCCCCCGCTCGGGGCGCGGCCGCCGCGAGTCGAGGGCGGCTCGGGCGCCGATGCGGTAGGCCGTGTACCCCGTGTCGAACGAGGGGGGCAGGGGATAGCGGCCGTTCGCGACGCGCCAGCCGACCGTCGGCTCGCAGCAGATGTCGTCGAAATCGACGGTCTTCGCGCCGGTGTACGCCTCGACGAAGCTGAAGGCGTCGAAGTCGACATGGACCGTCGCGCTCCCCTCGAAGCTGCGCGCGTTGTAGCGCGCCCAGTCGCGCTCCTCGGACCTCGGTCCGATCCCCGAGAAGAGCCAGTCAGGCCGGGTGTCCGCCTCGCCGCGGAGCTTCAGGTACGCGCGCTCGTCGAGCGGGATGCGGTCGGCGATCGTGAGCCTCAGCCAGTCGAGCCCGCCCGTCGCCGCGTGCACGCGGAGCTCGTTGCCGGGGAAGAACAGGTCGTCGTAGAAGATGTAGACGCCGACGCTCGCGCGAAAGCCGAAGTCGAGGAGCGCCGTCGGGATGATGCCAATCGTGTTGTTGGGCCCGAAGGTGAAGATGTCCTTGAGCTCCTCGATCCACTCGCCCTGCTCCGCCGCGACCGTGAGGAAGCCGAGCGGCCGCCGGATCAGGTACTCGCTGGCGAGGTAGGCGGGGAAGAACACGACGCGCGGCACCCAGAGCAGCGCGTCGCCGAAGCTCGCCCCCTCGTCCGGGCGGCCGTCGTAGTCCGGCAGGGGGCGCTTCGCGCTGGGCGCCTGCGCCCGCGGCGCCTGCGCTCGCGGCGTCGCGCTGGGCGGCGGGGCCTGCGCGGCCGGCGCGCGGGGAGCCGCCGGCGGAGCCGCCTGCGCCGGAGGTGGCGCCGCAGCCGCGGGCGCTGCGGCCTCCGCCTGGGGCACCGCGGCTCCGGCCTGCGGCGCGGCCGCCCCCGCCTGCGGCGGCGCGGCTCCAGCCTGCGGCGCGGTCGCCCCCGCCTGCGGCGTCGCCGCTCCTGCCGCCTGCGGCGTCGCTGCCGCCCCTGCCTGCGGCGCGGCCGCCGCCGGCCTCTGCTCGGCGGCCCCCGCCTGCGGCGTCGCGGCCCCTGCCTGCGGCGCGGCCAGCGCCTCGGCGCACAGCGACAGCGCGGCGCAGCTCGCGAGCGCGGCCGTGCGCCGCCGACAACCTGCGCCGAGCGCGCGCGCCCATCCCTTCTCGTCGGTGCCCAATCCGCCTCGCTCTCGCACGTCGGCGCGCGGGAGCCTAGCGGAGTTCCCGACCCTCGAGACGTTTGTCCGCGCGCCGCGCCCCTGTCGAACCCCCTGTACGGTGCTTCACACGCGCGGCGCCGAGAGGGATGTTGCCGGCCGAGAGCAGGCTCGATAGCCTCCCGCGCTCGGGCATCGGTCCTGTTCCGGTGCCGCCGGAACGGCGGTCTTCCCGGGATGGAGCGGCGCGTGGCGAGCACTGGCGAGAACGAGACACCGGCCCGAGGGGTGCTTCACCGGCTCCTGTCGATCTTCGCCGAGGTGAAGCCGCGCGAGGTCTTCAGCGTCCTCGTCCTGACGCTGAACGTCTTCCTCCTGCTCACGGGCTACTATCTCCTCAAGGTGGTCCGCGAGCCGCTGATCCTCGCGGGCGGCGGGCTCGAGATCGGCGGACAGAAGCTCGATCTCGACGGCCCCGAGGTGAAGGCCTATGCGGCGGCCGGCCAGGCGCTGCTCCTCGTCGGCGTGGTCCGCGCCTACGGCGCCATGGCCCGGCGCTTCGGGCGCATGCAGCTCACCACCGCGCTGACGCTCTTCTTCGCCGGCAACCTGGTCCTCTTCTTCTTCCTCGCGCGGCTCGGCGTCCCGCTCGGGGTGCCGTTCTACCTGTGGGTGGGCTGCTTCAACCTCACCGTGATCGCGCAGTTCTGGTCGTTCGCCAACGACGTCTACACCCCCGAGCAGGGCAAGCGGCTCTTCGCGATCGTCGGTATCGGGAGCTCGCTCGGCGCCATGTTCGGCGCGCAGATCGCGAAGCGCGTCTACGTGCCAATCGGCCCCTACAACATGATGCTCGTCGCGGCGGGCGTGCTGCTCGCCTGTCTATGGCTCACCTACCTGGTCCACCGCGACGACCTCGCGGGCCCGGACGGCGGGCAGGCCAAGGCCGACGCGCCGCCCGGCGGCGCGGCCGGCGGCTTCAAGATCATCGCCGGCGACCGCTATCTCCTCCTCATCGCCGCCCTCACGCTCGTCCTCAACTGGGTCAACTCGACCGGCGAGTACATCCTCGATCGCACCCTGATCGAGTCCGCCACGAGCGCGCTCGCCCAGGAGGGCGAGCCGCGCGGCGCCGGCGACAAGCAGCCGGCCCCCGCCGGCGCCGAGGGCGCAGATCCGGGCGCGCCGCTCGCGGCCGGCGCCCCGGTCTACCTCGTCGATCCGGAGGCGTCGCGCCTGCTCGAGGGGAAGATCGCCGCCGTCAAGGGCGACGCGTTCGACGTCGAGGCCGGCGGCAAGGTCGTCGAGGGCGCCCAGAAGGGGCTCGTCCACCCGCACACCGACAAGGGGAAAAAGGCGGCGCTCGGCGCGATCATCGGGACCTTCAAGGGCGATTTCTTCTACTGGGTGAACACCCTCGGCGTCGTCCTGCAGCTCTTCCTGGTCTCCCGCATCTTCAAGTACCTCGGCGTGCGGTTCGCCCTGTTCATCCTCCCGACCATCGCCCTCCTCGGCAACGCGTCCCTCGCCGTCCTGCCGGCGCTCGCCGTCGTGCGCGTCGCGAAGATCGCCGAGAACAGCACCGATTACTCGGTCCAGAACACGGCGCGGCAGGCGCTCTTCCTGCCGGTCGGCCGCGACGCGAAGTACAGCGCCAAGGCGGCCATCGACACCTTCGTCGTCCGCGCGGGCGACGTGCTCGCCGCCGGCGGGGTGATCGCCGGCCAGGTGCTCGCGCTCTCCGTCCGCCACTTCGCGATGCTCAACATCGCGCTCGCGCTCGTGTGGCTGGCCGTCGTGGCCGGCATCGCCCGGGAGCACAAGCGGCGCGCCGCCGACGAGCCGGACGCCGAGCGCCTGGAAGCCGCGTAGCGTCAGGGCCGGCCCGCGGCCGCCTCCGCCTTCCAGGCCTCGTAGGCCTCCATCAAGGCCAGGTACACCCAGCGGCCGATGACCTCCGCCCCCGCGCCCGACGGGTGCGCGAGATCGGCGCCGCCGAGCCCCCGCTGGACCCACACCCCCATCGAGCCGGAGCCGCCCATCGCGCCGAACGTGTCGAAGTAGCCGCAGCCGACCTGCGCGGCCACCCGGCGCTGGATCGCCGCGAGCTTCGGAATCACCGGGCGGCTCCGGTAGACCTCGCCCTTCTTGTCGGCGCGGTCCATCGGGCCCACGAGCAGGCACGACGACTCGGGCAGCGCCGCCTTCACCTGATCGAGCACCGCCTTCATCGTCGACTCGACCTGATCCAGCGGGAACAGCTCGCCGTCCTCGCTCTCGTTCATGCCGTACTGGAACACCGTCAAGGAGGGGTTCCGCGCGCGCAGCTGCTCGGCGAAGTGGGCGTCGTCGCTCTTGTCGAGGAACCGGATGCGGCAGCCCTGGATGCCGATCGCGTCGAGCACCACCCCCGGCGTGTCCCGCTCCATCCAGACCCCGAACGCGCGCACCCCCGGGCCGTGCGCGCGCACCTCGAGCGCGTGCGGCCCGTCGGGCACCTCGTAGGTCGCGATCGCCGAGCCGGCCGCGTCGGCCCGCGTGTCGATCATCTCGCGGGTCTCGCCGTCGATCTTGATCTCCATCCGCCCGCCCTCGGGGTGCTTCAGGTAATCGACGGCGAACCGCGAGACCGCGCGCCCGTACGTCCCGGTCTCCGCCGTGGCGAACTGCGAGAACACCCCCGCGCCCTGCGAGCGGAACGACACGCCCCCGAGCCCGTAGAGCCCGTCCTTGGCGAAGGGGCCGACGACGCGGCTCACCTGCCAGCCAGGGCCGGCGAAGCGCTTCACGTCGTTGTGGAAATATCCAGGCCAGGCGTTGGCCATCAGCATGAACCCGTGGCCCGCGTCGCCGAACCGCTTCTGCAGCTTGCGCCGCAGCGTCGCGGTCACGAAGTCGCTCGCCACGATGGAGTCGCCGAAGTAGGTGATGCGCGCGATCGACCGCGGCACCTTGCGCTCCACCGCGGCGAGCGCGCGGAAGAACGGCGTCATCGCCTTGCCGCTCGGGTCCTCGATCGGGCGCGGCGGCTTCCCCTCCGAGGCGACCGCGGCCGGCAAGAGCTCGGCGGCCGCGGCCGGCAGCGCGACCTCCTCGGGCTGGCGCAGCTCGGCCTGCTCGGTGGTCTCCGTGACGAGCGTCGTCTCCCCGACCGACGCGACGGGCGCCGGCGCCGGGACCACGACGAGCCCCTCGCCCTCGGGCAGCGGCGTGAGCAGCCGCAGCCGCCAGAGGCTCGGGTGCGCGTAGGGCAGCAGCACGAGCAGCGCGAGCGTCGCCAGCGCCCCGGCCGCGGGCGAGACGAGCCCGTTCCGCGGCGGCGAGCCCGCCGGTGCGCCGCCCGCGCCGCCCGCGCCGCCGGCCGGAGGGGCGCCGCGCCCGCCGGGCGGCGGCGCGTCGTCATCGCGCGCGGTCGGCTCGTTGGCGGAAGGCCCGTGGACGGCCGGCTCGTGGGCGGTGCTGCTCGTGGAGGTCATCGACGCGCGGACGGGAGAGGAGGGAGGCGAGAGGAGGGAGGCGCTCTGCGGCGGCGTGCCCGCTCAGGGGCCCGCGTCAGGAGCCGCACGCTTTTCGAGCTTGTCCAGGGCCGCGGTCGCCCTGTCGCGGCAGCTCATGTCGCCCTGGTGGATGCAGATCGCGCGCAGCAGCTTGATCTCGCTGGCCGACGCGCGCCCGCCCCAGACCTTCGGCTCGAGCGCCTTGCGCTGCGCCGGGTACGTGCTCGAGTCGAGCGGAGAGCTCGCCTGCGCGGCGCCCGTGTCCGAGGCCTTGGGCGTCGAGGCCGACGGCGCGGGCGTCGGCGCGGGCGTGTGCGCGTGCTGCTGCGGGGACCAGGACGTCTGCGGCCCGCTCTGCGGCGCGGGCTCCGGCTCGGGCGGCGCCTCGGGGTCGACCTGCCGCCGCATCTCGGCCACCCGCGCGCGGAGCGCCGTCGGGACGCCCGTCGTCTTCGCGATCTCGTTCAGCAGCGCGAGCTTCTCGCTCTTCGTCACGGCCCGCTCGACCTGCTGGAACATCCCCTCCGCCCAGCGCTCCTCGATCTCCCGGAAGCGCTGCGTCTCCCGGACCGGCGCCGTCTCGGCGATCTCCTGCAGCTTCCGGTGCGCGGCGTCGATGTTCCCCGCGCGGAAGTGCTCATGCGCCGCGTCGAGGATCTGCGCGTCGTTCCCCCCGAGCTCCGGCGACGTGGGCCGCGTCTCCGGCTCGGGCGTCGGCCCCTGCGAGCGGGCGCGGGTGACCGCGACCACGGCGATGGCGAGGATCACGGCGACCGCGAGGAGGATCCCCATCGCCTTGCTCGCGCCGCCGAGCGAGCGGGACGACTGCACGGCGGGGGCCACGCTCCCATACGCGCCCGCCGAGCCGGGGCCGCCGTCCGGCCCGGCGCGAAAGATCTTGCCAGCCGCGACGAAGCGGAGCCGCACGTCGCCGAGCTCCAGCGCGTCGCCCGCCTCGAGCAGGCCTCGCTTCAGCTCGACGCCGTTGATGCGCACGCCGTTCGCGCTCTGCTTGTCGACGACCTCGTAGCGGCCGTTACCCAGGCTGATGAGCTCCGCGTGCAGGCGGCTCACCGAGCTGTGGTTGATCGAGATCGTCGCGTCCTCGGACCGCCCGATCGTGAAGCGCTCCCCGTCGAGCGGGAACTCCGCGCCAGGGGTCGGGCCGACGACCATGACGAGCCGGTTGGGGCGGGTGTGGAGCGGCAGGTGCGCCGTGCTGCGGCTGCCGGGCGGCGGCGTCGGGCTCGTCACCGCGGACGAGAGCGCCTCATCGACGATCTCGATGCGGTAGTCGCCGAGCTGCACCAGATCGCCGTGGCGCAGGTGCTGCTCGCCGGTGACGCGGCCGCCGTTGACGTACGTGCCGTTGTAGCTGTCGAGATCGCGGATGATCCAGCCCTGGCCGTTCTTGACCAGCGTCGCGTGGCGGCGCGAGACGTTGCGGTCGGTCAGCCGGATCGAGTTCGACTCTCCGCGCCCGAGCGCATACTCCTCATGGGCGAGGGGGAGCCCCGTCTGTTTCCCCTCGTCATCCTCGATCGTCAGCTTCCACATAGCGGGTTCGGGGCATTCAGGCGAAGCCAGGCTCGCCCCGCGAGCCCCTATGGATCGGTGGCATCCACCGCTCGCCGTGCGAGCCTCCTCTGCGAGGCCGGACTACTTTAGCGAGTCCGCCTCCGGGAAGGCAACGACGGCGCGCCGCCCCATGGCGGGCGGCCGGGACCGCGGCGCCTCGCCGGCCGCCGGCGGCCAGCGCCGGACGGCGCGCCGGGCAAGATCCCGGCGGCCCAGCCGGACGGCGCGCCGGCGAGGGCGCGCGTCCAGTCGCTGCCGCCGCGGGCCGCCGCGCGCCGCGCGCCGCCGGAAGCCGCCGGCTGGACGCGGCGTCGCCGGGCCCGCGCACAGCCGCGGCGGAACGTCGCGGCCGCGCGGCGTTCCGCCCCGGGTCCGCGCTCGGCGCGGAGAAGAGCGGGCTAATGGCCGCCTCCCACGGGCCGGAACGGGTGGAGGAACGCCGAGAGCGCCCCCGGGTTCCGGGTCTGCAGCCAGAGCCGCCCGTGGCCCTGGAACTCGCAGACGAGCCCCTCGCCGGACAGGAACAGGCCCTTCAGGCCGGCCAGCTTGCGCACCTGATACCGCAGGCCCTCGGTGAACGCGAGCAGGTGTGTGTTGTCGCAAATATAGCCCTGGTGCTGGCGGCCGACGTCGATCGCGTGGATACCGCCGTAGCTCGAGAACCAGATCAGCCCTTCGCCGTAGGCCCGCAGCAGCGTCAGGCCGCCGGCGAAGAAGCCCTTGGCCCCCTGCCACTTCGTGTCGAACGCGATGCCGGGCGTGGAGGCGAGATAGGCGCCCGACTGGAGGAAGACCTCCATCCCCGAGCGCAGCACGATGCGCTCGATCGACCCCTCGGGCGCGGGCGCGAGCCGCATCGACTGCATGGGCGCGGTCGCCGTGAAGGTGTTCTGGAAGAGGCTCTCTCCGGCCGTCAGCCGGCGCTTGAGCGCGCTGGCGAGCCCGCCTTGCAGGCTCGTCTTCATGTCGATGGCCGCGTCGCGCGCCACCATCGCGCCGCTCTCGGCGATGACCTGCTCGCCGGCGTGCTCGAAGGTCACGTGGAGGACGCCGAACTCGGGGTTGTCTCGGATCTCGTCGCGCACGCCTGCTCCCGGGATCTCTAGGGTTGCCGCGGGGCGAGCCGCGCGCCGATCGCCGCGCCGTACCGGCCGGCGTTCCGCGACTGGACCCACAGGCTGCCGTGCCCCTCGACGTGGCAGACGAGCCCCTCGCCCGAGAGCCACGTGCCGAGCCACGTCGACGTGTTCTTGCCGATCCGGCAGGAGAGCGTCGACTCCCACGCTGCGAGGTGGCCCGTGTCGATGACGACGTGGCCTTTCACCGGGAGCTCCTCGAGCGCGCCGAAGGCGCCGATGATCATCTGACCTCGCCCCGCCGTCTCGAGGGCGAAGAGCCCCGCTCCCGAGAAGAAGCCGCGCAGGCCGCCCGAGCGCGTCTTCACCTCGACCTCGGGGCTGGACGCGACATAGGCGCTGCTCTGGACGCACCATTGCCTGTCGCCCACCTCGAGCACCGCCATGTCCCCGGACAGCGGTGTCGCGAACAGCACCTCTCCGTGACCGCCCTCCGCGATGAACTCGTTCCTGTAGAAGGACTCTCCGGCCAGCATCCGCTTCAGCCCCGACATGATGCCGCCCGACTGCGTCTCCACCCGCACGTTGGTCGACATGCCCACGAGCGCGCCGCTCTCGGCGATCACGTGCTCGCCCGGCGCGAGCCAGCACTGCGCGAGGGCCTGGGAGGGACGGTAGAGGAGATTCACCTGCATCGGAGGTCTCCGTCGCTCCTCAGGGCGGGAGCAGCGGCGCGAGCCAGCCCACGAGCGCGCCGGCGCTGCGCGACTGGATCAGCACGCGGCCGCGGCCGGTGAACTCGCACACCACGCCTTCGCCGGAGACCATGAGGCCCATGAGCCCGCCGCCCGGGCTCCTGATCTTGAGCGCGAGCGACGCGTCGAACCCGACGAGGTGCCCGCTGTCCACGATGAGCGACCCGTCGCAGGAGAGCTCCTCGATCGCGCCGTAGCTCGTGATCCAGAGGTCGCCGGCGCCGGAGGCCTCGATGAAGAAGACGCCCTCCCGCGCGAGGACGGCGCGCAGCCCACCCCAGCGCACCTTCACGTCGATATCGCCCGCGCTCGCGAGGTACGAGCCGGCGCTGAAGAGCATCGCCTCCCCCTGGAGGGGGATGTGCTTGACGCGGCCGCTGAGCGGCGGGGCGAGCCACACCCACCCGCCCTCGGGCGCCTCGATGTGGTTCACGAAGAACGTCTCGCCGCCCGCGAGCTTCCGGAGCAGCGCGACGACAAGCGCCTTGAGCCGCCCGAAGAACCCGGCGCCGCGGCCCGCGTTGAGCCGGACCGCCGTCCGCAGGCTCGGCGAGCGCGCGACCATCGCGCCCCCCTCGGCGAGCATCGCCTCGCCCGGATCGAGGCTGACCTCCAGCAGCGAGGACGACGGCTCATGCTTGGTGCGATGCTGCATTCGTCCACCTGCGGGGCACGTACATATAACGGACCCACGCCGGGAGCGGAAGCGGGAAGAAGGTGTGTCGAGGTGAGCTCGGCGCGTCCTATTTCATGTTTTCTGTCCGGCGGCGCGCTTGCGCTGACTTCTACCCTTCGGCGTGGGTAGACTGAGCGGGTGAGCGACAGGCGACTCACGGCCTCCGAGCCGACGCCCCGCACCGAGCCGCGCAGCGAGCAGAGCCAGGGCTCCGGCTTCGTGGCCGCGCCCCAGCGCATCGCCGGGCGCTACGAGATCCTCGGCCTGCTCGGCACGGGCGGCATGGGCAGCGTCTACCGCGTCCGCGACGTGGAGCTCGACGAGGTGGTCGCCCTCAAGATGCTGCGGCGCGATCTCGCCGACTCGGCCGGGATGCTCGAGCGCTTCCGCCAGGAGGTGAAGCTCGCGCGCCGCGTGACGCACCGGAACGTCGCGCGGACGTTCGACTTCGGCGACCACGAGGGCGAGAAGTTCCTCACGATGGAGTGCGTCGACGGCGAGTCGCTGCACAGCGTCCTCGCGCGGACGGGCCCGATGCCCGCGCAGCAGGTCATCGGCATCGGCTGCGCCCTGTGCGACGGGCTCGGCGCCGCGCACGCGGCGGGCATCGTGCACCGCGACCTCAAGCCCGAGAACGTGCTCCTCGACAGGGGCGGGCGGGTCGTCATCACCGACTTCGGCATCGCCCGCGCCTCGTCCGGGCCGAGCGCCGGCGAGTCGTCGGGCTTCGTGCTCGGCTCCCCCGCGTACATGTCGCCGGAGCAGCTGACGGGCGAGCCCGACATCGACGCGCGCACCGACATCTACGCGCTCGGCATGATCCTCTTCGAGTGCCTGACCCACCGGCGCGCGTGGCCGGGCGCCGGCGCGATCGCGGCCGCCATGTCCCGGCTGCGGTCCCCGCCGCCCGACCCGCGCGCCGTCCGTCCGGACGTGCCCCTGGCCGTCGCGGACGTCGTCCTGCGGTGCATGGCGACGCGCCGCGAGGACCGCTACGCCAGCGCGGCCGAGGCTCACCGCGCGCTCCTGCTCGCGCGCTCGCGGGTGTCGATCGCCCCGCAGGCGGCGCAGTCGCTCGCCTCGATGATCGCCGCGTCCGCGTCCACGGCCGCGCCGACCGCGCCGCAGCCGATCGAGCAGAACCCGACCCGTGTCGCCGCGTCGGTCGAGGCGGTCACCGCGCCGCAGCCGCGGCTCATGTCGCCCACGCTGTCGGCGCCCGTGCCCACGCCGATGCCGTCGTCCGCGCCCTCGTCCGCGTCCTCGCCGGCGCTGAAGACCGTCGCCGTGCTCCCGTTCCGCAACGCCGGCGCCCCGGACGACGAGTACCTCGCCGACGGCTTCACCGAGGATCTCACCGACACCCTCTCGATGACCGCCGGCCTCAAGGTGCGGCCGCGCGCCGCGGTGTCCCGGGTGCGGCTCGACGGCCGCGACCCGCGGGACATCGGCCGCGAGCTCGGCGTGCAGGTCGTTGTCGAGGGGTCGATCCGCCGCAGCGGCGGCGGCTACGGGCACGACGGGCCGCGCTCGCAGTCCCAGGCGCCGTACTCGCGGCCGGCGGCGCGCCTGCCGCCCGCGGGCGTGCGCGTGACGGCGCGCGTCATCAGCGTCGAGGACGGCTTCCAGCTCTGGGCGAAGCGGTTCGACAGCTCGCCCGAGGCGCTGCTCGCGGTGAGCGACGACGCGGCGAGCGCCATCGCCAAGGCGCTCACCGTCGACGCCGCCAGCCGCGAGCGCGAGGCGCCGAGCGACCCGCGCGCGATCGATCTGTACCTGCGCGCGCGCCACCAGCTGCGGCACCTCTGGTACGGGGACGCCGCGCCGGCCGTGGCGCTCTTCGAGGAGGCGCTTTCTTTCTCGCCGAACGACCCGAGCATCCTCTCCGGCTACGCCGTCGCCTCGGCGCGGCTGATGGCCGCGCGGGGCGACGGCAAGGCGCAGCTCTCGAAGGCGCAGCAGGCCGCCGAGCGGGCGATCGCGCTCGCCCCCGCGCTCGGCGAGCCGTGGGTGGCGCTCGCGACGGTCCGCTTCAGCGCGTGCGATCCCGTCGGCGCGGTGCCGGCGCTGCGCAGCGCGCTCCAGCGCGCGCCGAGCCTGGCCAAGGCGCACGAGCTGCTCGGCCGCATCCTCCTCGAGGCGGGGCTCGTCGACGAGGCGGTCTTCCGGCTCGACACGGCGCTGTCGCTCGACCCGGGCGAGCTGTTCCCGCGCTGGGAGCTCGCGCGCGGCCGCGCGCTGCTCGGCGACTGGGCGGGGGCCGGCGCGCTGCTCGACGCGGCCGCGGAGGACCCGTCGAGCCGCTTCCACAAGGCGATCATGCGCGCCCGGTTCGGGCTGTGGCGCGGCGCCCCGTTCCCCATCGACGACCTGCCGCTCTCGACGGAGAACGTCCCGATCCAGTACGCGCGCATCTACCGCGACGTGCTCGCGACGTCGCGGCTCTCGGACGAGCAGCGGGCGTTCTTGCGCGCGAAGGCGGACGGCTCCGAGCCGGGCAGCCGCCTGCGCCCGCTCTTCCTCCAGATGCACGCCGAGATCCTCGCCTTCCTCGGCGAGGACGACGCGCTCTTCCGCGCGCTCGCGAGCGCGGTGGAGGCGGGGCTCTTCGACGCGCTCTGGATGCAGCGCTGCGCGGTGCTCGATCGCGCGCGGTCGGACGCGCGCTTCGCCCCGCTCCGCGCGCGGGTCGAGGAGCGCGCCGCGGCGGTCGTCGCCGCGTTCAGGGCCTGAGCGCCTGCGGGCCGCGTCCGAGCCCGCGGGCCGCGCCCGAGCCCGCGCTCGAGCCTGCGGGCGGCGCTCGAGCCTGCGGGCCGCGCTCGAGCCTGCGGGCGGCGCTCAGCGCGCTCAGCTCCTGCGCGCGTTCTTGGCGCCCCTGGAGACGGCGGGCATCAGCACGTCGCCCTCCACGTGCCCGGAGACGTCGAGGATGGTGCGGCCCTCCGCGTCGCGCCCGGGGCGCTCCCGCGTGTAGCGCTCCGCGGGGGCGGCGAGCACCACGCCGAGGTCGCGCGCCGCGCTCGTGAGCTCGGCCGACAGCGCCGCCTCGATGAGCCGGGCCCGCTCGCCGCTCGACGAGCCGGCGGGGATGGCGACGGCCACCGAGCCCGTGACGACCCCCTCGCGCGCGAGCAGCCCGTGCGGCGAGCCGGTCGTCTGCGCGAGCGTCAGGGCCACGCGCGCCGCCTCCAGGCGGTCGCGCGCGGCGGCGAGCGACGCCGCGCCGCGGCGGAGGATCTCGCGCGCGCCGTCCCCCGGGTCGCCGCGGTACTCCTCGGCGAGCTCCGCGTTCGCCTCCCTGATCCGCGTGATCTCGGCCTCGGCGGCCGCGACCTCGGCCTCGTACTGCGACAGATCGATCGAGCTCATGGCGTGTCGTCAACCTCGGTTCGTGAACAGGATGCTCCCCGCGAGCAGCGCCCCTGCCGCAGCGGCGCCGTAGAGGCAATAGCGCGCGAGCGGCGCGTGGCCAGCCAGGTAGAGCTCCAGCGCCGCGAAGCCGGCGGCGATCGCGAGCGCCGCGTAGATGAGCTGGCGCACCCCCGTGTAGACGAGCGACGCGGCCTGGGAGAGGCCGCGGATCTTCACCTCGGCCTCGCCGCGGTTGGCGCGCGTGAGGTACTTGCGCAGGTCGTCCGGGATCGTCAGCGCCTTGATCCCCATGTCCTTCGCCGCCTCGAGGGCGATCTGCGCCCAGTCGCGGCTGCCGAGGACGAAGTCCTGCAGGTACGGGCGCACGACATCCATGGGGTTGAGGTCCGGATCGAGCTGCGTGCAGACCCCGGTGAGCAGGAGGAGGGTGCGCTCGAGCAGCACGAAGTCGCGCGGCACGTGGAACGCGCCCGACAGCTCCTTCAGGCCGATGTTCATGCGCCGGAGGTCGATCAGGCTCTCGATGCCCTTCTGCGGATCGAGCTTGATGTCCTTCAGGTTGAAGGACTCGAGCTTCACCTCGTCCTGGAAGCGCTGGTGGAAGAACTCGACGACCTTCTCGCTGATGTCGACGGTGTCGCGCCGCGAGAAGAAGCGCATCTTGCGCAGCGCCTTGATGATCCCCTCGGTGTCGCGGCGGATCACGGCCTCGAGGAACTCGGGGATGCCCTCGCGCATCTCCTGGGAGAGCTCGGCGACCGCGCCGAAGTCGAGCAGGATGAGCTCCCCGTTCGGCCCGACCAGCATGTTCCCCGGGTGCGGATCCGCGTGGTAGATGCCGTCGATGAAGATCTGCTGGCAGAAGACCTGCACGATCTGCCGGGCGAGCGCCTTGCGGTCGACGCCGTGCGCCTCGAGCGCCGCGACGTCGCCCACCTTGATGCCCTCGACGAACGTCGTCGTCATCACGCGCCGCGTGCAGTAGGGCTCGATCGGCCGGGGGAACCGGACCTGCGGCTGCCTCGCGAAGTTGTCGGCGATGCGCACGATGTTCCTGGCCTCGCGCACGAAGTCGAGCTCCTCCAGGATCATCGAGCGGATCTGGTGGTAGTAGGCGTCGAGCCCCTGCACGGGGACGAACTTCCCGACGATCGCCATGATGCGGCGGATGGTGCGCAGGTCGAGCCGGACGATCTCGTCGATGTCGCGGTGCTGCACCTTCACGGCCACGTGGGTGCCGTCGGTGAGCCACGCCTCGTGCACCTGGCCGAGCGACGCGCTCGCGATCGGCTCCCGGTGGAAGCGGGCGAAGACCTGGTCGATGGGCCGCCCGAGCTCCTCGGCGATGCGCGCCTCGATCTCCTCGTAGGGGCGCGGCGGCACCTGATCCTGGAGCCCCTCGAGCCCCGCGCGCAGGGTCGCGGGGAGGAAGTTCGCCATGATGCTGAGCATCTGGCCGACCTTGATGAAGAGGCCCTGGAGCTCGACGATGGTGCGCTCGATGCGGCGGGCGTTCCTCGCGTGCACCTCGTCCACGCGGCCCTGCGCCCACGCGTCGCCGAAGAGGCGGCGCAGGAAGAAGAACCAGAGGTAGCTCGCGATGACGGTGAACGTCGTCAGGTAGGCGCGGATGAAGCGGCCGCTCTGCGCGGCGTTCTGCCGGAACGAGCGGGGCGCCGCCGCGGGGCGCTGCGCCGGAGCGAGGGCCGCGGGCGGCGGCGCTGCGCCGGCGGCGTCCGGCGGCCTTGAGGCGCTGCCAGCGCCGTCGAGCGGCCTCGGCGTGACGGCGTCGCGCTCGCGCTGGACCGCGCCGGGGCGCAGCTCGCCGGGCGCGCGCGCGGGCTCGGCGGGCGAGCGGAGCGACCCGGAGGACGGGCCCAGCGTTTCGGGGGCGGCGCCGTGTGACACCGCGGCAGCCTAGCATCGCTCGGCGTCCGCCCGCGAAAACGCGGGCTCGATGCGGCGCGCCATCCCCTCGTCGCGTCATCGCGCGCGCGCCATGGCCTCCGCGATCGCATCGTAGACGGCGGGCCGCGCGCGGCGGATCGCGTCCGAGGCGCGCGTCGGGTGGACCCGGTTCGTGAGCAGCACGCCGACGAGCTCGGCGTCCGGATCGATCCAGAGGCTCGTCCCGGTGAAGCCGAGGTGGCCGAAGGTCCGCGATCCGAAGCGGGCGCCGGCGCTCGGCCTCTCGCCGCTCTTGCCGTCGAACCCGGCGCGCAGCGACCCGCCCGGCCTCGGCTCGATCAGGCGCCGGACCTCGTCGCGCGAGAGCCACTCCGGCCGCTCGCCCGCGAGCGCCTCGAGCAGCGCGACCCCGAGCCGCGCCACCGACATCGCGTCGCCGAAGAGGCCCGCGTGCCCGGCCATCCCGTCCTGCGCGATCGTCCAGGCGTTGTCGTCGTGCACCGCGCCTCGGATCACGCCCCCGCGGAACGCGACGTCCTCGGTGGGCACGACGCGCTCGTCGAACCGCGGATCGCGGCGCCGCAGCGCGCGGGCCGGCGCGACCGCGAGCCCGAGGGGGCCGGTCACCTCGCGCGCGACGACCTCGTCGAGCTCGGCCTCGCCGCGCCGCGCGACCGCGGCGCCGAGGAGCAGGTACCCGAGGTCGCTGTACACCGGCGGAAACCCCTCGTCGGGCGGATCGCCCGCGCACGCGTCGCGGCGCCCGTCCGCGCACGCGAGCAGCGCCTCCAGGGGATCGATCGGCGCGGCGTCGCCGATCGGGTGGAGCGCGCGGTGCGCCTCGAGCCCGGCCCGGTGCGCGGCGAGGAGCTCGAGCGGCACGCGCGCCGATCGCGTGCGGGCGAGCTCGGGCAGCACCTGTCCGAGCGGCTCGTCGTACCGCATCTTGCCTGCGCGAACGAGCCGGGCGAGCGCCAGCGCGGTGAACGGCTTCGTCACCGACGCGAGATCGAAGATCGCGTCCGCCGTCGCCGCGGGCGGCGCGCCGCGGGCGCCGGCCGGCGGGCTGTCCTCGAACCACAGCCGCCCGGCTGCGCCGGATCCGTAGTGGACGTTGTCTCCTGCGCGCATGGCGGCGGCGACGCAGGCGCAGGGCGCGGCGCGGTGCTCTTCGACTGCGAGCGCTGCGATCGGCGTGAGATCGACGAGGGCCATGGCCGAGGATGAGGAGGCGCGTGCGCCCCTGTCAAACGAGCTCTGGCGGCGGGCTGGACAGGGCCCGGAGAAACGCGGAACCATCCCCGAAAAGTCGAGCGGCGGGGCCGGTCCTGCTTCAGGATCTCGCGGTGGCCTCCCCGAGCACCGAATCACGCGCCGCCGTTGCGTCGCTCGCCGCGCTCGCGGCGAGGTACGACGATCGCCGGCCCGATCGCTGGGCGCCGGTCCCCGAGCAGCTCGACGCTGCCATCGCGTTCGACGTCGAGCTCGCCGAGGCCGGGCGTGTCGCGCGCGCGCCGCTCGTGGCCGAGCTCGCGCGCCGCTTCGAGTTCCCTGCGCATTATCTCGACGCGATCTTGCTCGTGCCGCGCGAGCGCTTCGTCCTGCCGGAGGACCTCGCGGCCTCCGCGGACGACACGCCGTTGCCGCTCGACCGTGCCGGGCACGCGACCGTGAGCGCGCCGCACGCGTACCTGCTCACGTACAGCCTGCTCGGCCTCGCGCCGGGCGATCGCGTGCTCGAGCTGGGCACGGGGACCGGCTACGGGGCGGCGCTCGCGCGGCGCATCGTCGGCCCGACCGGGCACGTCGCCTCGATCGAGATCGATCCTGCGCTGCACGCGCGCGCGGCGCGGCTCCTCGGCGCGCGGCCGGATCGCCGAGGGGACGACGAGGTGCTCGCGAGCAGCGGCGCCGGGCCGTCCGACGAGGGCGCGAGCGTCACGCTGCTGTGCGGCGACGGGCGCTCGCTCGCCGAGCGCGTGCTCGCGTCCGGGCGGGCGTCGCCGTCGGAGCGCCCCTGGAAGGTCGCGGTGACCTACGCGCTGATCGAGCCGCCCGCCGCGCTCGAGGAGCGGCTGGCCGACGGCGGCGTGCTGGTCGCGCCGGTCGGCGCGTGGGAGGGCCACCAGGAGCTCATGCGCGTCGAGCGCCGGCAGGGCGCGCTCCTCCGCGAGGTGCACGGCGCCGTCCGCTACGTGGCGGAGCGCGGGCGCGGCTAGCGCTGCTCGCCCGGCGGCGGAGAGCGCGCAGATGGGCCGACGCGCGTCCGCTCCGACGCGCCCGGCGGAGGTGTGCGCTCCGGTGACCTTCGGGCGGTGGCGATGTGCGTCGTGGGATCTGCTCGCGCGCCGTCACACACCGGTGTCTCCGGCGCCGTGGGGGGGCGTCTGTACCCGGGGCCGGTCGTAGATTAAGGAGGAGCGGCGATGCTCGCGGAAGCACGTTTCAAGAATTTCAAGCTGCTTCGGGACGTGAGCCTGCCTCTCGGTCGGTTCAACGTGCTGGTGGGCGCCAACGCCGTGGGCAAGAGCACCGTGCTGGAAGGGCTCCACTACCTGCTCCAGCTTGCCGCCCTGAAACCCGGGAAGAGCAAGCGCAAGGCCGGTCGTCCGGGGGCGCTCTTCACGGGTAGGCGCGCGCTCGAGCGCCTGGTCGCGAGGCCAGGTGCCGCGGAGCTGGAGCTGGAGGTTGTCCTGGCGGACGAACGGCGCTTCGGCCTTCGAGGGAGGCCGGCCTCGAAGGATGGGGCATCCGGCACGTTCCACCTGTGGTTCGGCAAGGACGGGCAGATGGCGGAGCTCGCTCTACCCGGGGCGAGCGAGGCGGACGAACAGCTCTTTTTTCGAGGCCCGAACGAGGCGAAGCTCGGATCGGTCGTCCGGCTCAAGCTGCACGCGGAGACGCTCGCCTCGGGTCATTACTCCGAAGACCAGCCTCCGCGCGTGGAGTACGACGGTGAGGGGCTGGCCTCCGTGTTGCAATACCTGCATGGGCTGCGCGACGGAACCCTGGAATCCATCGAACAGGATCTGGCGATCATCGTCCCCGGCGCCCGGCGCATCCGCACCCTCCCCGCGCGCGTTCGGCGCCGGGAGAAGCAGCGAATCTCCATCGATGATCAGGGCTTTTGGGCCGATCAGTCGCGCGACGTCACCGGCGTCCGGTTCGAGGTCGAGTGGGATGGTTTGGGGTGGGTGCCGGCCGACCAGCTTTCTGAGGGGACTCTGTTGGCTCTCGGCCTCATCACGGTCGTGCGCTTCAACGCGCCGAGCGTCGTCCTGCTCGACGACCTGGACAAGGCGCTGCACCCCGTTGCGCAGCGCAAGCTCGTCGCCTACATCCGTGGAGTCCTCGGCGCGACGCCCCACCTGCAGATCGTGGCGACGAGCCACTCGCCGTTCCTTCTCGATGAGCTGCGGATGGAGGAGGTGATCGTGATGAGCCGCGCTGGTGAGCGAGGCTCGGCGCTGCGCCGGCTCGACGAGCACCCGACCTCGCAGAAGCGCGGCGGCTATCTTCACCCGGGGGAGCTGTGGAGCCTCGTCGGCGAGGGATGGGTGAACGAGGGGGGAGGGTGAACCCTGTAGCCGTCGGAATTGCCGCCGAGAGCGCCGGTGATGCGCGGCTCGTTCAGAGCCTCGTGGACCGCATGCTTGTCGACGGCATCGCGTGGGTGAAGGAGACCTTCGAGGCGTGCCGAGGATCGATGGCGGATCCGCTCTCACCGTGCCGCAGCTGGCGAGGCGTGGAGGGATCCGGCTGGCTCGACGTCCACCGCGCTTCGGATCTCGCTCGCGAACGCGGGCTCCGCATCTACGGCAGCTTCGGAGGGGTACCGGGCGAAGAAAGTGCACGGATGCACCGAGCCGTCCTCGTGCTCTTCGCCGAGGAGGACGATCCCCCGAGGGCGGTGGTGATCGCCCAGGATCTGGACGACAGGCCAGAGCGCGCCAAGGGCTTCGAACAAGCTGTGGCGGCCGGGAGCTGGCCGTTCGAGGTCGTCACCGGCGCCCTTCCGGAGCCCGAGATCGAAGCCTGGCTGATTGCAGCGTGGATCCCCGAGGACGAACCAGAACGCAGGCGGCTTGCCGCCCTCCGCGGCGAGCTCGGCTTCGACCCCTGCACGAAGCCGGAGCGGCTCACCTCGAAGAACGAAGCGGACCGCAAAGACGCCAAGCGAGTCCTCGGGGTGCTGACGAGCGCGGGGCGGGGTGCGGACGCGCGCTGGGCCGACGTTCCCGTCGAGCGTCTCGAAACCCATGGCGCTGCGTGCGGCCTCGCGCGCTTCGTGCGCGAGGTGCGGGAGCGTTTTGTGCCGGTCGTCCAGCGCGGCTGAGGTGCCGCTGTCCTCGGCCGCGTGGTCGTTTGCGCTTCCGGACCCGATTCTCCATCGCCTCGACCACGGGAGCCGTCGCACGCCCTCGCATCGAGGGCTGTGTCGTCCGGGTCGACCCGCAGCATGTCCGGGTGGCACACGTCCACGTCCGGATGACACACATCCGTGTCCGGATGACGCGCTTTCATGTCCGGGTGGCACACTTCCGTGTCCGGGTGCGAGCTGTGACAGTCCGTGCCAGTCGTTCAGCTCGGGCGCATCGAGCGCCGCCCAGGTGCCGGCGCGTTGCCGGCTCCTCGAAGCCGCCCCCCGGCCTTGCGGTGAGCGCCGGCGGGGGTCTCCGCGCGGCGGGGGCGGGTGGGCGCGGCGAGCACCGACCGAGGTGCCATAAGGTCCCAATGGGCTCCACGTCTCAGGCGCGCCTTGTGTGGCGCGCGACGGAACGTCTCAGGTGGCGAGGCCCGAAGGGAGACATGCCGGGCGGTGTTCTCAGCGCAAGCGCCCACGTCCCCGTCTTGGCGGATGGCCGAGCGCCCACCCGCCCCCGCCGCGCGGAGACCCCCGCCGGCGCGTGCGTCTCGGCATACGTCGCCCCACCGCCCCGCCCCCTGGATCAGAGAACGCCCCACCGTCTTTGACCCCTGGCCTCGCCGAACTCTATCCTGGCGTCCCCGGAGGCGGGGCTGCCCCGGCGCGTCGGCTCGTCCCGCCGCGGACCCAGGGAGAAGACCGGAAGCACTATGGCGGAGTTCGTTTGGGAGGCGCGCGGCCGCACCGGAGAGATCCGGAAGGGCACGATGGAGGCCGAGAACGAGGCGGCGGTGCAGAACCGCCTCCGCGCTCAGCAGCTGAGCCCGACCCGGGTCAAGAAGAAGGGCGCCGCGCTCAACATCAGCCTGAGCTTCGGCTCGGGCGTCGAGCCCAAGGACCTCGTCAAGTTCATCCGCCAGTTCGCGACGATGATCGACGCGGGCCTCCCGCTGGTCCAGTGCCTCGAGATCCTGTCGAACCAGGAGCCGAACAAGATCTTCCAGGCCGCGCTGCGCGACATCAAGAACACGGTCGAGCAGGGCGCCACGTTCAGCGACGCGCTCCGGCGCCACCCGAAGATCTTCGACGACCTGTTCGTCAACCTCGTCCAGGCCGGCGAGGTCGGCGGCATCCTCGACAGCATCCTGAACCGGCTCGCGATCTACATCGAGAAGCGCGTGAAGCTCGCGCGCCAGGTGCGCGGCGCGCTCGCGTACCCGATCGCCGTCATCGTGATCATGATCGTCGTCATGGTCGTGCTGATGTCGTTCGTCATCCCGTCCTTCGAGACGATGTTCGCGGAGTTCGGGGCGAAGGACGCGCTCCCGCAGCTCACGAAGATCGTCATCGCGACCTCGAAGGCGTTCGTCACCTACCTCCCGCTCATCGTCGTGCTGACCATCGCCGGCGTCGTCGGCGGGACCTACTTCTACCGCTCGCCGGCCGGCAAGCGGGTGGTGCACCGCCTCCTGCTCCGGCTCCCGATCATCGGCCCCGTCATGCAGAAGATCGCCGTGGCGCGGTTCTCGCGCACGCTCGGCACCCTCCTCGGCTCCGGCGTGCCGATCCTCGACGCGCTCGACATCGTCGCGAAGACGGCCGGCAACGTCGTCGTCGAGGAGGGCCTCATGTACTCGCGCCAGAAGATCTCCGAGGGCAAGAACATGGCCGAGCCGCTCGGCGAGATGCAGGTCTTCCCCGGCATGGTCGTGCAGATGGTCGCGGTCGGCGAGCAGACCGGCGCGCTCGACACGATGCTGAACAAGATCGCCGACTTCTACGAGGAGGAGGTCGACGTCGCCGTCTCCGCGCTGACGTCGCTGCTCGAGCCGCTCCTCATGGTCGTCGTCGGCGGCATGGTCGGCGTCGTGCTCATCTCGATGTACCTGCCGATCTTCGATCTCGCCGGCAAGATCAAGGCGGAGTGATGTCGCCCGCGGCCTCCCCGGCGGGCCCGGGCGGCGAGGCCGTGGCGCGGCGGGATCGGGCCGAGGCCGGGCCGCCTCGGGGCTCGCCGATCGCGACGCCGCTGCCAGCCGGCGCGCCCGGCGGCGCCGAGGCGCCGCTCGCGAGCCGGCTCACCTGGCTCATCGCGCTGCGCCTCGCCGTGCTCACGGTCTTCCTCGTCGTGACCGCCGCGGTGTACCTCCGCGGCTTCACCCCCGGGGGCTTCTCCAGCATCGTCGCGCTCGTGACGGTCGCCGCGGCGTACGGCGTCTCCGGCATCTACGCGGTGTTC
The DNA here is from genome assembly GCA_051525975.1 of Sorangium sp. So ce134. GTDB lineage: Bacteria > Myxococcota_A > Polyangia > Polyangiales > Polyangiaceae > Sorangium. Next base: position 11,290,694 of record CP150314.1, on the reverse strand, counting down.
CTGCGCATGCAGCGCGCCCTCCGCGCGATCGCCCGGGCGCAGCTCGTCACCGACCAGATCACCTGGACCGCGCTCGTGTACATCACCGGCGGGGCCACGAGCGGCGCCACGTCGCTCTACGGCCTCACCTGCCTGACGGGGGCGATCCTCCTCGGGCTCCCCGGCGCGATCGTCGCCGCCGCGTCCGGGGCGGCGGCGTACCTCCTGCTGTGCGCCGCGCTCGGGCTGCACCTGCTCGGCGTGCCGCCGGACCAGCCCGCGGGCGCGTACGTGACGCAGTGGGGCGAGCTCCGGTACCCCATGTTCGTCAACCTGCTCGCGATCGTGGTGGTCACGCTGCTCGCGAGCTACCTGGCGGAGCGGCTGCGCGCGACCGGCGGCCGGCTCGTGCAGGCGACGGCGCGGGCGGAGCAGGCCGAGCGGCTCGCGGCGCTGGGCCGCCTCGCCGCGGGGCTGGCCCACGAGATCCGGAACCCGCTCGGCTCGATCGCGGGCTCGATCGAGCTCCTGCGCACGGGCGGGACGCTCTCCGACGAGGACCGGAAGCTCTGCGAGATCATCGAGCGCGAGACGGCGCGCCTGAACGACCTCGTGGGCGACATGCTCGATCTGTCGCGCCCGCGGGTGCCGGCGCTCGAGGCCGTGGACCTCTCGGCGACGGCCCGCGACGTCGTCGTGCTCGCGGGGCGCTCGGGCCGCGGCGGCGACGTCGAGGTCCGCTTCGAGGGGCCGCCGTCCGCGCCCGTGATCGCCGACGCCGCCCAGATGCGCCAGGTCGTCTGGAACCTCGTGCGCAACGCGATCCAGGCGAGCTCGGCGGGCGCGGTCGTGACCGTGCGCCTCTGGCGCGACGCGGGCGAGTGGCTCCTCGAGATCCGCGATCAGGGGCGGGGCATCCCTGCAGGCGCCCGCGACCGCCTCTTCGACGCGTTCTTCACGACGCGCACGCACGGCATGGGCATCGGCCTGGCGGTGGTGAAGCGGATCCTCGACGATCACGGCTTCGCGATCGAGGTCGACAGCCGCGAGGGCGAGGGCACCGCGTTCCGGGTGCGGGTCCCGGACCGGGCGCCCGCGGCCGGCGAGCCGGAGCGCCTCGCGGGCGCCCCGGTCGGCGCGCAGCTCTCGCCGCGATCCCGCTCGGCGAGCTGACGCGGCCGCCCCGCCGCCCCGCTCGCCGCGCGTCACACGGGGGGCGTGTCGCTCCGTTCACGCTCGCGCGCGCCCTCGTCACGCTCGCGCGCGCCCTCGTCACGCTCGCGCGCGCCCTCGTCCCCGGCGCTCCGCCGGAGGTTGCGGCGGAGCCCGCCCCGCCCATGAATAGCCCGCCGATCCCTCCGTCTGCCCCTGGACAGCGGCCCAGCGCCGGCGGATTGTCGTGTCGTTTCGCGGAGTTCATGGAGAGCAGGGACGCGGCGTCACCGGGATGCCGCGGACCTCGTCCGACGTGGCAGGCCGCTTGCCTCGTGCGTAGAACGAGTAGAACGAGGGCGAGCAGGACAAGCGACCCGAGGCTCGCTCGCCGATCGCAGGCACAGAAGGAGAACCATACGTGACACGCAGGATGAACCATCTCTTCGCGGCGACGTTCTCGCTGCTCGCGCTCACGCTCGGCCCGGTGGGCCTCGCGAGCGCCGGGCCGGCGACGGACGTGGTCAAGGCCAAGCAGACGGTCCTGTTCGACCTCCTGAAGCAGGGAGGGGGCGAGAGCCAGAAGAAGGTCGGCGCGATCTTCGACGAGATGCTCGACTACTCGGCGCTGGCGGAGAGCTCGCTCGGCAGCGAGTGGGCGGCCCGGACCGACGCCGAGAAGAAGCAGTTCAGCGATCTGCTCAAGCAGCTCGTGCGCAAGGCGTACGAGCGCAACCTGAAGAAGACGCTCGATTTCAACATCGAGTACATCAGCGAGACCGAGAGCAACGGCGTCATGACGGTCAAGACGAGGGCCGTCTCCAAGAAGGACGCGCGCGAGGAGCCGGTCGAGATCGCCTTCAAGCTCTCCCAGAAGGGGGGCACCTGGCTCGTGCGGGACATCGTCACCGAGGGCGTCAGCCTGGTGGGGAGCTACCGCGCGCAGTTCACGAAGATCATCAAGAAGGATGGGTTCCCGGCGCTCATCCAGAAGATGAAGGACAAGGTCGCCAAGGGCGACGTCTGACGGGCGACCGCCGACCAGCCCGGCGCAGTCCGGCTTTTCCGGGCTCGCCGCGCCGGGCGATGCGCCCGCGCCGGCCGGCGCGCGCATGCTGGGCAGCGCGCCCGCGCCGGCCGGCGCGCCCACCCGGGCAGCGCGCCCGCGCAACCCCGGCCGCCTCGGCCGCCTGCGGCCTCCTCCCTGGCGCCACCCCGTTGGCGTGTCTCCGGCGCCCGGGCGCTCCTCGCGCCCGGGCCGTCACCTTACGCTTCGTCCGGCGTGATTGCCGTGAACTCGCCTGAATTGCCGCAGGGTTGATAGCCTTGACGGGTATGGCTGCTGGACAGAGGCGCGGCCGGCCGGCGCGCGCGCTGGGCCTGTCGCCGTCGCTCCGGGCGCTCGCGCCCGGCGGCGGCGCGGCTCCGCGCCCGCCCGACGACCGCCCCGTCCTCCGGCTCGCCGTCAGCAAGGGGGCGCTCGCGATCGAGCTCGGGGAGCCGTTCGCCCTCGGTCCGCTCCGGGTCACCGAGCTCGTGGTGCGGCTCGCCGGGATCCGGTTTCCCGTCGACCTCTCCGGCGGGGTCGCGCGCTTCCGCCACCGGCGCGGCCAGCTCGTCCGGCTCGTCGTCGAGGCGCAGGGGACCGAGCTCGCCGGCTGGGCTGCGCCGCGGCTCCGCGGCTTCCTCGGCGACGGCGCGCCGCAGCTGATCATCGCGCCCATCGAGGACGGCGCGCTGGTCGCGCTGCGATCCGGCGAGACGGCGCTCGCGTTCGACGTCGCCGTCGCGCCCGGCGAGCGCGCGCTCCGGCTGCTGCCGGAGCGCGCCCGCGGCGTCGGCCTCGCGGCCCCGCCGCACGCGCTGGCCCTCCAGGCGCTCTCGATGATGGCGGGCGCGCACGGCCGCCTCGTCGAGGGCGCGATCGTGCTGGACGCCGCGGTCGAGCGGGTCGTCCGCCTGCTCCTGCCCGCCGCCGGCGCGAGGGCGCCCGCGGTGGCCGGGGTGCAGTGGGCGTCGGTCGTCGCGGAGGCGGGCCGCTTCCGCGCCGAGGGCGCGCTCGACGCGGCGCCTCCGGCGCTCGGCGACCGCGCGCTCCGGGCGCTCGAGGCGGCCGAGCTCGCGGGCGTCGCCGACGAGCTCGCGTCCGCCGGCGGCCTCGACGACGCCCGCCGCGCCTACCTCGCCGCGCTGGAGCGCGCCCCGCGGCACCCCGAGATCTCCTCGCGCCTCGCCTGGATCGACCTCATGGTCGGCGAGCGCGCCGAGGGGGCGCTCTCGACCGTCGTCGACGCCATGCCCGCCGTGGACGCCGGCCTCCTCGGCGGCGCGCTCCTCGAGGCGGTCGGCGACCGCGACGGCGCCTTCTCGGCCCTCGCGCGCGCCGCGCACGCCGAGCCGTACGGCCCGCTCGCCGCGCTCGCCTGGCTGCGCGCGTCGAGGCTCGCGGACGCCCTCGACGTGCGCCTCGACGCGCTGAACCTCGGCGTCGCGCGCGCGCCCGGGCTCGAGGCGCTGCGCTGGGCGCGGCTCGAGGCGCGGCTCGACGTCGCCGACGTGCGCGGCGCGCTCGCGGACGCCGAGCACCTCGAGGCCTCCGCGCGCGGGGCCGAGGCGCGCCACGCCGCCTCCCGCCGGGCCGCGGAGGCGTTCCTCGCGCGGGGCCACGCCGCCGACGCGCGGGCGCTCTTCGAGCGGGCGCTCCGTTACGCGCCGGAGAGCCCCGATGTGGTCGCGGGCCTCGCGCGCTCGCTGCGCGCGGCCGGGGAGGGGAGGCGCGCGCTCGACCTCCTCGCCCGGGCGCGCGTCCTCGCCGCGCGCGGCGGCGCGCCCGCCGGCGCGCTCGACCTGGAGCTCGGCCGCGGCCTCGCGGAGATCGCCGGCGATCTCCCCGCGGCGGTCGCGCGCGTGCGGGCGATCCCTCCGGGGGCGCCGGAGTCGCTGGAGGCGCGGCTGCTCGAGGGCCGCTGGTGCGCCGACCTCGGCGATCTCGGTGGGGCGTCGGTCGCGCTCGGGCGGCTGCGCGACGCGGTGGAGCTCGCGCTCCAGGACCGCGCCGGCGACGTCGGGTCCGCCCGCGGCGCGGGCTCGTCCCTCGGCGGCGGCCCGGCCGCCGTCGCGGCCCTGCTCGCCGAGGCCGCCGAGATCGAGGAGCGCTCGCGGGGCGATCTCCTCGCCGCGCAGCGCCACCTCGGCCTCGCGCTGCGCCTGCGCCCGCGCGATCCGGCCATCGCCGCCGCCTTTCGCCGCGTCTCGGGCGAGCTCGCGCCCTCGCGCGCGGCGCCGCCGAGCCCTTCCCCTCGCCCCCGCGCGACCGAGCAGCGGATCGAGGTCCACGTCCCGGCGCCGCCGCGCCGGCGCACGATCCCGCCCGAGCCCGTGGTGATCGCCCCTGCGCCGGCCCCCTCGCCGCCGATCCCGCCGGCCCCTGTCGCCCGGACGCCGGCGGTGACCGCGCCGATCGCGCCGGCCCCGTCGCCGCCGCCCGCGCCTGCCGTGGCCGCGCGGCTCGCGCCGCGCGACCCCGGGCTCCTCGACGACATGCCCACGTTCGACAGCAGCGACACGTCGACCGACATGCCGCCCGACATGCCGCCCGTCCCGAACAGCGTCACGCTGGCGGAGGGGCAGGGGCCGCTGGCCCGCATGTTCGGCGTCGGCGACGAGCTCCTGGCCGAGCGGCTCGCGGATCGGCTCCGCGCCGACCCCACCGACCACGGGGTGGCGATGGCGCTCGCCGACGTGCTGGAGCGGCTCGGCCGCGATCTCGACCTCCTCGCCCTGCTCTCGGCGCGCCTGGAGGAGGGGGACGAGGTCGTCCGCCAGGAGGTCGCGCCGCGGCGGCGCGGCGTGCTCGTGCGGCTCGCCGGGAGGGCGCGGGCCGAGGGGCGCGCCGCCGAGGCCGAGCTCTACGAGATGCTGCTCCACGCCGAGCTCACCTGACCGCGACGGCGGCGCTCGCCCGCCATGGCGCGCCGCTCGCCCGCCATGGCGCGCGCTTGGCCCGATCGCGGCGCCCGTGATAGCCGGATCTCCTGCGCAGCGCGCGCAGCGCTTGGAGGTGCAGCATGGCCGAGCAGCCGCCGAACCGCGTCCAGCAGGAGGGCTCGCCGTGCGAGCCGGGCGCCTCGCCCGCGAAGCCGGGCCGTCCGATCATCGTGCAGAAGTACGGCGGCTCGTCCGTCGCCGACGTCGAGAAGATCGGCAAGGTCGCCGAGCGCGTCGTCGCCGCGAGGCGCGCCGGCAACGACGTCGTCGTCGTGGTCAGCGCGATGGGCAAGACGACCGACGGCCTGCTCGCCCTCGCCCGGCAGGCGGCGAGCGCCGGCGCGTCCGCGGATCCTCCCCGGCGCGAGCTCGACATGCTGCTCTCGACGGGCGAGCGCGTCTCGATGGCGCTCCTCTCGATCGCCATCCAGGCCCGGGGCTTCGAGGCGATCTCGTTCACCGGCTCCCAGTCCGGCATCCTCACGAACGATCGCCACTTCGACGCGCGCATCATCGAGGTCCGCCCGTTCCGGATCGAGGACGAGCTCGCGCGCGGCCGCATCGTGATCGTCGCCGGCTACCAGGGGATGAGCTACCGCCGCGAGATCACGACGCTCGGCCGCGGCGGCTCCGACACCACGGCGGTGGCGCTCGCGGCGGCGCTGAGCGCCGAGCGCTGCGAGATCTACAGCGACGTGGACGGCGTCTACTCGGCCGACCCCCGGGTCGTCCCGGACGCGCGTCACCTGCCCGAGCTCGACTGCGCGGTCCTCCAGGAGATGGCCGAGTGCGGCGCGAAGGTCGTCTGTGCCCAGGCGGTCGAGTGGGCGCGCCGCTCCGGCGTGGCCCTCTACGCGCGCTCGACCTTCGACGCGGCCCCCGGCGCGAGGGAGACGGTGGTGCGCCGCTTCGCCCCCGGCTCTGCTTCCTCGACGCATGCGGCCCGCGCGGTCGTCGCCGAGGGCAACGTCGTCCTCGCGCGGGCGCCATCCGCGCTCCGGCTCGACGAGCTCCTCCGCGCGACCGGCGAGCTCGGGCTGGGCTTCCGCGACCTCTCCTTCGGCCACGGCGGCGGCGCGTTCGTAATCCCGCTCCTCAACGTGCCCGACTGGCAGGTCGCCAAGCGCCAGCTGGTCGCGCTGCTGCCGTCGCTCGATCTCGTCGAGGGCCTCGCCGCCGTCAGCGTCGTCGGCGACGGCCTCACCGCGACCGCCGCGCCGCTCTCCCGTTTCGTCGATGTCCTCGCCCGCGCCGGCATTGCCCCCCGGCTCACGGTCGCGTCCCCCCTGCGCCTCGGCGCCCTCGTCGACGCCGCCGACGCCGTCCCCGCCCAGCGCCTGCTCCACGCAACGTTCGTCGATCCCTGAGCCCCAGACGCGTCGCCCACCCTATGGCTCCGTAGACCGCAGGCCCCCGGGGAGGGTGTTCTCGGCGCGGGGCAGGGGGGTGGGGATGGGCCGATGTCTGAGCCTGAGATGTGCGTCATCCGGCTCGCCGGATGATACACATCTCAGGCGAGTCCGGCGGGGCCCCACCCCCCTGCCCCGCGCCGAGAACACCCTCCCCGGGGGCCGGCCCCCTCGCCTAGTGTTTCCGCTGCCGCGTGAGCGCGACGAGCCCAGCCCAGCACGCGACCCACACCACCTCGCGCGACGGATCCCACGCGATCGCCGCCGCCCCGATCGAAGCGGCCTCCTCCTCGCCCCCGCCGTGCCCCGTCGCCCCGATCTCGGCGACCAGCGTGGGCGCCGCGTTCGACGGCACGTGGACCAGCTGCGCCCGGCGCTCTCCCTCGCGCGCGACCAGCGCGAGCAGCGGCGACGCTTTGTGGTCGCCCGCGAACGCGAGCGCCGCCACCGCGGGCAGCCCCTCGATCACGCGGAAGGTCTCGCCCCCGTCGCGCGACACGCACAGGAGCCCCGCGCCGGACAGCGCGACCGAGCGCCCGCCGGCAGCCGCCGCGAGCCGGCCGTCGCCGGCCTCCGCCGCCCGCCGCGGCGCCCCCGACAGCGGCACCACCGGCGAGCCCTCGTCGTCGCCGCGGAGCCGCTCGAGCTGCGGCCCCCCGGCCGCCATCGTGAGCGCCACGATCACCCCCTCGCTCGCGCTCATCCGGAGCACGCCGTCCCGCAGCGCGGGCCCGGGCGACAGCGACAGCGCGCCTCGCGGCGGCGTCGTCGCGGCGTCGCGGCGAGGCGATCCCGCCGTCGCCGCGGCGCCGGCCTCCGGCGGGACCGCGACCGCGCCGGCCGCGGGCGACCACAGCGTCTTGCCGGCCAGCACCCAGAGCCGCCCCGGCGTCGTCGCGAGCGTCACCGGCGCCCCGCCCGAGCCCCACGCCCCGAGCGCGCTCGCCGTCTTCCCCCGATCGTCGCTCAGCAGCAGGTTGCCGCGGCGCGTGGCGATCAGCAGCGCGCTGTCCGACAGCGCGATCGAGCACGCCGACGTGTCGACGCCGGCGCGGCGCGCCGACAGCGCCCCCGCGTCGACCACGAGCACGGTCCCGCGCTCGCCGCCCGTCCGGTCCGCGCGGCGCGAGCGGCCCCCCGCGCGCGCGGCCGGCTCGCTCGCCAGCGCGGGCCCTTCGCCGGCGCCTCCGGCGACGACGCAGCCGCCGGCCACCGCGAGCGTGCTGCACGGGACCGCGGCCCCGGCGCCCTCGACCACGGTCCACGGCTGCGCGTCCCAGACCGGGGCCTGGTCGTCCGCGAGGTCGGGCAGCTCCGCGAGCAGATCCTCGCCCTCGTAGGTGCCGTCCTGATCCGCGTCGAGCGCCGGCAGCTCGCCCTCGTCGACGTCGTCCGACGGATCCTCCCCCGTCCCTTCCGCGCCGCCGTCGTCGTGCCCCCCGGCCTGATCGTCGAGGTCGTCGTGCTCGGCGTCGTCGTGCTCCGCGGCCTCGTCGGACACCCACGAGCCCGCGTCGGCGTCCTCGATCCCCTCGTGGAGCGCCCCCACGTCGACGCTCTCCTCCGCGGGCTCGTCCTCCCCGGTCGCGCCCTCGTCCACGGCGAGCTCGACGCCGACCTCCAGGTCGCTGGCGTTCGCGTCGTCGAGCCCGTGCTCCGCGTCGTCGAGCGTCTGCAGCAGCTCCTCGAAGGTCTCCTCGCCCGCCTCGTCCTCGTCGTGCCCGAGCGGCGGCAGATCGATCAGCTTGTTGTCGTGCTCGTCGTGCTCGTCGTGCTCGCGCTCGTCATCGTCGACCGCGGTCTTCGGCGGCGGCGCCGGGCACGTCTCGCGCCGCTCCGCCGTTCGCTCGCTGCTGGCTCGTGAGGCTGACATCGGCGCGAGTGTAGCGCTCCTCGCGGCGCTTTCGCCCCGCGCGGCGCCTCACCGCGCGCTCCGTCGCCCTCCAGAGCCCGCCTGCCGCGGCGCGCGGCGGCGTCTGCCTCCCCGGGCGCCGCCCATGGCCCACCGCGCTCCGGCGGCCCCGCCGGCGCCCCGCTCGCCGAGGTCATCTTTGTACAAAGATTGTATGAAGTGCCCATCAACCTCATGATCTGTGCATAAAATTACAAATTTCAGGAACCTACTACAGCATTTATCGGATGATTTCATGCCGCGCCGGAGCGGATGGTTGATACAATGTTTGTCGATGTTATTTGACGAAGGATGTTCATGATCCTAGAGTCCGCTTCGACATGTTCGACATCGTCGTCACCTCCGCGCCGGCAACGCCCTTCGCCCATCGAGTCGCTTCCGCGCTTCGCGAGGCCCGCATGCGGGTAGTCACGTGCGAGGTCGGGCCGAGCCGGCCGCCGCCCGACGCGCTGCGGGTCGACGCGGCGGTGGCGTGCGCGCAGAGCCCGGCGGCCCTCCTGGACATGGCCCGCTCGCTCCGCGCGGTGCTCGACGGACCGCCGCCGGTGATCGGCGTCAGCTCGTCCCGCACCATCGTCTCGATGGCGGAGCTCGCGGGCGTGCTCGCGGACGACGTCCCGGGCGCGGTGCTCGCCGCGCACGTCCAGCGGCTCGCGGCGCAGGCCGAGCGGCAGCGGAGCCGCGTCATCCTGCGCGGCGAGCTCGACGACGTGGGGCTCGACGGGCTCCTCGCCTCGCTCGCCTCGCGCAGCCGGAGCTGCTTCATCCGCGTGCGCGCCGGCGCGCTCCGCGCCGAGGTGACGGTCGACGCCGGGCGCCCCGTCCACGCCCGCGCCGACGGCGTGCGGCCCTCGGAGCACTGGACCGACGCGCTCGCCTCGCTCGGCGCGTGGCATGGCGCCACCTTCGAGGTCGTCGCGAGCGACTCGAGCGGGTCGCATCGCGGCGAGCGCGAGAGCCACTTCCCGCCGGCGTTCCCCGCCGACGACGCGGCCGACGTGGCCCTGGCCGCCGCCGTGGTGAACGCCTGCTCCGCCTACGCGCGCGCCTGGCTCGGGCCGCCGATGACGTCGCGGCTGCTCGCGTCGTCCTGGACGACGGCGCGCGAGCACCACAGCGCGCTCGACGCCTTCGCCATCAGCGGCGACGCGCTCGTCTCGGTCGCCCAGATCGATCGCGCCCGCTCGGCGATCCCGCAGGCGGTCGCCGCCTGGATCCTCGCCTTCTTCGACGCCGCCGCGGAGAAGGTCCCGTCGCGCTTCCAGCGCCATCGCATCCGCGAGGTCCTGGGCGGGCTCACGCGCCTCGTCGAGCAGGTCGGCTGGGCGAGCGTCTTGTTCGAAGGAGTCGATCGATGAACCAGGGTTCGACGATGGATGAGGCGACCGAGAGCCTCCAGGACGCCCTCCCCCTGAGCGTGGAGCGCCTCGCCGAGATGACCTCGCAGGAGGTCGACGACCTCCCGTACGGCTTCATCATGCTGGACGAAGAGGGCGTCGTGCTGCTCTACAACCGCTACGAGCAGCGCATGAGCCGCCTCCCGTCGGCGCGGGTCGTCGGCAGGAACTTCTTCCAGGAGATCGCCCCCTGCACCCGGGTCGAGGCGTTCCTCGGCCGGTTCCGCGCGCTCGCGCAGCAGCCGCCGGGCGCGACCGACCGGTTCGCGTTCCGCTTCCACTTCCTCCACGGGGCGCAGGACGTCTTCGTCCAGCTCGCGCGCGCGCCGATCGACCGCGTGTTCATGACCGTGCACCGCATGCCGATCCAGCGCGACGAGCACGAGCGCCCGGCGACCATCCGCCACGAGCGCGAGCGCGGCCGGCTCAACGGCCCGCTCGGCGCCATGTTCCCGCTCGCGTGGGATCAGGTCGCCGCGCTGCTCGCGCGCGTCGGGCAGGGCGCGGCGCGGGAGCTCGGCCGGGGCGTCGGCCGCAGGATCGCGGGCGTCGCGGAGCACACCGTGGTCGAGGCGGGCGCGACCGCGCTCGACAAGGCGCCGGTGCTGCTCGCGGTCGGCGCGCTCGATCAGGCGCTCGCCGAGCTCGGGATGGGGCGGCTCGCCGCGGATTTCTGCGCCAACCCCCCGCGCGTCGCCTGCTTCGTGCGGCCGCCGGTCGCGTCGGGGTCGGTCGAGCTGTCCGCCTTCTACGAGGGCATGCTCGAGACGACGATCGGCGCGGCGCTCAACGCGGCGCACGTCGCCCGGTGCATCGAGGGGACCGAGCTCGCGGCGCTCCCGTGGCGCTTCGTGGTCGTGCCCATCGAGCGCGCCCACGAGCTCCGCTCGCTCGAAGGTGAGCGGCCCGACGATCTCGCGAAGCGCTTTGGTCTGCTCGAGAGCGGCTCGGGGGAAGCGGATCGAGGGACGAACGCGGCCTCTTGACGCGGCGAGGGCACTGGTCATCCCCGCCGGGTGTGCCCGCTGGATCCCTCCGGCGAGCGGTGCTTAGCTCCGCCGTCGATGGGCCGGCGCGACAGCAATTCAAGGAGAATCGCCGCCCCGTCTCCGGCCGGCGGGCAGCCCTCGGCGGGAGGCGCGGCGCCGCTCGGGCCCGCGCGCGGCCCGCTCTCGATCGCCGAGGCGAGCGCCGGGATGCTGGTCCAGGACGTCGTGGTCCATCCGGCGGACGTCGTGTTCGTGAAGGGCATCGTCGAGGCGAGCGAAGGCGTCGCGCTCCTGCTCGCGGATCGCGGCGGCGAGCTCACCCTCGCGTCGCCGCTCGGCCGGGGCGACGAGTTCGCCGAGCTCCTGCTCGATCTGGAGCGGGACGTCGGGGCGCGGCGCCGCGGGGCGCTGCGCTGAGGGGGGCATGACGGAGCGCCGCGAACCGAGCTCGGTCGATCTCACCCAGGACCCCTCGCTGGACGCCGCCGTCCACGAGGGCGTGGCGCAGGGCCTGCCTGCGCCCTCGGGCGCGCTGCTCGATCCGCGCATCCTCGCCGCCTGGCGGGAGTGGCTTGCCGCGCTCGCGACCGACGCCGAGGCCGCCATCGCCGCGGCGCACGTGTACGGCGAGCTCGGCCCCGAGGCGCGCGAGGCGTGGCTCGACGTGCTCGCGGAGGACGCGCCCAAGCTGCAGGTCCCTCCGGTCGCGATCTACGCGCCGCTCCTGTCGGTCGAGAGCGACGCGGCGCGCCGCGAGCGGATCGAGGTCGCGATGGGGGAGGGGGAGCGCGCCCAGCGCCCGGCGGGGGGCTTCGCGCTGCGCGGCATCGCCGCGGGGGGCGATCGGGTGGTGGCGCTGGTGACGCCGCTCTACCTGCGCTTCGTGCGGGTGCTCTGGTGTCGTTACCTCCCCGAGGACGGCATCGCCTGGGCGCGGCACGACCCGATCGTGCGGGCGGACGAGGCGCCCGGCCCGGGCATCCTGCTCGACGGCGCGCAGCTCGAGGCGACGCCGATCAAGCTGGTGATCGAGGAGCTGTGCCACGCGATCCTCGCGCAGCAGCGCAAGGGCGCCGAGCTCCCGCCGTCGCTGCAGCTCTGCGCGGATCTCTTCGACGCGCACCTCGAGGGGGATCCCTTGCCATGAGGTCGCTCGCGCGGGCCTGCTCGCCGCTCGTGCTGCTCGCGATGGGCTGCGCGGGCAGCGGCGACGCCGTCCGGGAGCCAGCGGCGGCCGCGCCGACCGCGGTCGGGGAGGCGGCCCCGGGGCGCGGGCCGGTGCGGAGCTTCTCGTACGAGACGCTCGACGGGCGCGAGCTCTCGACCGCGTCGCTCGCGGGCAGGTTCAGCGTGATCGGCTTCGTCGCGACCTACGACGTGGCGTCTCAGGCGGAGGCGCGGTTTCTCGCGGGGCTGCTCCGCGATCACACGCCGCGCATCAACGCGGCGCTCCTCGTCCTGGAGGCGAGCGAGAACCGGCCGCTCGTCGAGGCCTTCGCCGCCACGTTGAAGCTCCCGTACCCGGTGGCGCTCGCGGACGCCCCGACGATCGCCGGGGAGGGGCCGTTTGCCGGGCTGCACCACGTGCCGAGCGTGGTGATCCTCGACGCCGAGGGGAGGGAGGCGTTCCGGCACGTCGGCCTCATCACCCAGGAAGCGCTCGAGGAGGTCCTCCGCGGCCTGGAGCGCGAGGGCGGGCGGCCCGCGAGGTAGGCCGGGGCGCCGCGCGGCCCGCTGGACGCAGGGGCCGGGCGGAGGGACGTGAGGCGGGTGAACGGGCTCGGCGCGCGGGCCGTGGCGCGCGCGGTCGCGATGCTGAGTTGCCGTGGAGGATGGCAATCCTCGTGGCCGGCCGGGAATGGGCTCAGGGCGTGGATCTGCGCGCCTCGCCGGGGAGGGGCCGCCTTCTTTTGTCCGCCGACGCGCGCTGGTCTGGGCGATGATGGCGCGCATGCTCGACCACATCGGTTTTCCGGTTTCGGACTATGAACGGAGCAAGGCCTTCTACCTGGCGGCCCTGGCGCCCCTTGGTTACGGGCTCGTGATGGAGATCACGCCCGAGATGACCGGGGGAGCGGGCAGCCACGCCGGCCTGGGGGCCGACGGCAACCCGCAGTTCTGGATCGGCACGGGCGCAGCCCTGCAAGGCCGCATGCATGTCGCGTTCGTCGCGAAGACGCGCGCCGACGTCGACGCATTTTACCGGGCCGCGCTGGCGGCCGGCGGCGCCGACAACGGTCCGCCGGGGCTCCGGCCGCAGTACCACCCGGGCTATTACGGGGCGTTCGTGCTCGATCCGGATGGGCACAACATCGAGGCTGTGTGTCACGGGCCCTGAAGGGCTGATGTTCTGATGCCGCGTCACCGGGGTCCTTCCCCGGCTTCATGAGAGAAGGAATCACAGAGGCACAGAGGAGAGAGAAGAAACTAGTGATCTCTCTTCTCTTCCCTCTGCGTCTCTGTGGTTCAAATTCCTTCCATGACGAAACCTGGGACGACCTCGGTCGACGCGGTACCAGGCTCTCTGGCGAGCTGCTGCGCGGCCCGATCCCTCGGTCGAGCCGCGTCGCCCCACCGTGGCGCTCGGCCCGACGCCAGCGCCAGGCAGCGCGGCGCGCTCAGAGCCTGCTCAGCAGATCCGCCTTCTTCGCGGCGAACTCCTGCTCGGTGAGGATCCCCTTCTGCCGCAGGTCGGCGAGCCGCTCGATGGCGGCGAAGATGTCCGCGTCCGGAGCCGACGTGGAGCGGGGCTGGGCGGCGTCGGCCCGCGCCGGGGCGGGCGCGGCGCTCGGCGCCTGCTGCACGGCGAGGTCGCCGGAGATGATCGGCAAGCTCAGCACGCTCACCACGCCGTGCTGGCTCGTGAACGTGACCGACGACCCCGACCCCTGCTGCTGCGACACTCCGCTGATCTGGTGATCGAGCGTGTCATAGACGCTGACTCGCCCGTCGACGTCGACGGCCAGCCGCCGCGCGCCGGGAAAGACCGCATAACGGATGTTGTTCTGCGACCCGCTGGAGCTCGGCGCCCCGAGCTCCCCGGGCCACCAGCTCCCGGAGCCACCCCCGGACGCCGGCACGAACAGGCTGACCGGCGAGCCCCCCAGGCCGCCGCCTTGCTGCTGCTGCTGCCCGCCCTGCGCCGGATAGCTCGCTGGCGCGCGAGCGAACGGCTGGCTGGCAAGGAGATTCGATAGCTCGGCGCAGAGCCCCTCCACCTTGGACTTGAGGGCGCTGTTGAACATGTCCCCGATCATGGTCATGCCGCCCTGCATCCACTGCCCCGCGCCGCCCAGCTCGGGGTGGTAGAACTGCGCCATCGTTCCGTTCCCGTTCACGAGCGCCTGCAAGAGCGTCATCACCGCGTCGGTGCTGACGAAATAGCGCTGTGACAGCTCGGAAACTCTCTGCTGACCTTCGGGGGTGAGTGGCTGCATGGCGAGGCGCTCCAGGAGGAAGCGCCGAGCCTTGCACGGCGGTCCGCCGCTCGCAACGCGCGCGAGCGGCGATGACCTCAGCGGCGATGAGGAGGGCGACGGCCGGTCAGCCCGCGAGCTTGCGCACGCTCGCGAGCTGGACACAGACCGCGACGACCTCCATGGCGACGCGAATCTGCTCGAGCGGCGGCAGCGACGGCGCGATCCGGATGTTGCGGTCGCGAGGATCGCGGCCGTACGGGTACGTCGCCCCGGCGCCGGTGAGCTTCACGCCCGCCTTGTCGGCCAGGCGCACGACCTCCTTCGCGCAGCCGTCGAGGGTGTCGAGGCTGATGAAGTAACCGCCGCGCGGCGAGGTCCAGCTGGCGATGCCCTTACCGCCGAGCTCGCGCTCGAAGATGCTCGTCACCGCCTCGAACTTGGGGCGCAGGAGCTCGGCGTGCCGCTGCATGTGGCTCAGCAAACCCTTGTAATCCTTGAAGAATCGCACGTGGCGCAGCTGGTTCACCTTGTCGGGGCCGATGGTCTGGATGCCGAGGTGCTTCTTCGCGTCCGCCACGTTCGCGGGGCTCGACGCCAGGGCCGCGATACCGCTGCCCGCGAACGAGATCTTCGACGTCGAGCCGAAGACGATCGGGCGGTTCGGGTTGCCGGCCGACTGACACGCCGACACGATGTCCGCGAGCCGAGCGCCCTCGGCGTAGAGGTCGTGGACCGCGTAGGCGTTGTCCCAGAACAGGCGGAAATCCGCGGCCGCCGTCTTCATGCTCGCGAGCCGGCGGACGACCTCGGGGGCGTACGTGGTGCCGGTCGGGTTGCTGTACTTGGGGACGCACCACATCCCCTTGATGGCTGCGTCCTGGGCGACCAGCCGCTCGACCTGATCCATGTCCGGGCCGGCGTCGTTCAGATCGACCGTGATCATCTCGATGCCGTGGTGCTCGCAGATCGCGAAGTGACGATCGTAGCCGGGGCTCGGGCACAGGAACTTGACCTTCGGCTGCTTCGCCCAGGCGCCGTTGCCGTCGGGCACGCCGTGGACGAGCGCGCGGACCACCGCGTCGTGCATCATGGTCAGGCTGCTGTTGCCGCCGACGATGACCTGCGCCGCGGGCACCTCGAGCAGCTCGGCGAAGATGGCCTTCATCTCGGGCAGGCCGTCGAGGCCCCCGTAGTTGCGCGAATCCGAGCCGTCCGAGGCGATGAGGTCGTTCGCGCCGGGCAGGGCGAGCATGCCGTTCGCGAGGTCGAGCTGCTCGGACGACGGCTTTCCGCGCGTCATGTCGAGCTTGAGGCCGCGGGCTTCAAAGGCAGCATAGCGTGCCTCGAGCTCCCGGGTGAGCGAGGCAAGAGCATCGGGGGACAACGAGCGCAGTTCGGTCATGGCGGGCGATGTCTAGCAGAATTTCGCGGCCGCGTCGCGACCCGAGTGGCGCCGCGCTCGCCGCAGCGGAAACGCCGCGGGCGGCAGCGGAAGCGCCGCAGCCGGGCCGCCCGCCGCGCCGCGGCGCCCCCGGCCCCTCTCCCCGGGCGCCTCGGCCGCGCCTGGGCCCGCTGTGACAGCCGCCCTCCACCGTGATGCGTTTTGCCACGAGGGCTGTGCCACGCCGCCTCGTTCGCCCCTGAGGCCGCGTCGGCGGTCTCTGGTACAGCCGATGCATCGCGCGCAGGAACCCCGTGATCTCATGTTCAGAGGAGGATTCATGGCTGTCGAGGCCCTGCGCAAGAATCACATGATGGCTCACCTGCTCGGCGCGCTCGAGCGCGGCGAGTCGATCGGGCGCTACGGTCGCCTGGTATTCGCGATGATCGCCCACCACTTCCTCGATCGCGACGAGCTCGTCGACTGGCTCAGCCGCGATCCCGAGGGCGGCGCCGAGGAGGCCCGCTCGCTCGCGATGCAGGTCGAGCGGCGCGGCTACAGCCCTCCGCGGCGCGAGCGGATCCTGGAATGGCAGCGACAGCAGGAGTTCCCCATCATCCCGAACGCCGACGATCCCGACGAGGGCAATGTCTACAAGGACCTCGAGTTCCCCGAGGAGGTCTATCAGCACATCAATGAGTACTACGAGCAGAAGGCGGCGAGCTGACGGCGGCCGCGGCTCGGCAGGGCCGAGGCCCGAGATCGCGCGGCGGCGCTTGCTCGGCATGGGGAGTGCTGGGGCCCTGGTCGGGCTCCTGGGCTGCGGGCGAGGTCAGGCGACCACGGCCCCGTCCGGGCCACCGGAGGAGGATCAGGCAATGCAGGCAATGAGCGCCGGCGTCACCACGAACGACCCCTCGCGCCTGAGGGCGCGGCCGCGGGCGAAGCCCCGGGGGGACCTCTCGACCGGGCTGAGGCCGCTAGAGCTGTCCCCGCGGCGCGACGGGCTGCTCTACGTCCCGGCGGGCTACCGGCCGGACCGCCCGGCGCCGCTCGCGGTCCTGCTGCACGGGGCCGGGGGCAGCGCGCACCACGGGATCGCGCTGCTGCGGGAGCTGGCGGACGCGGCGGGGCTCCTGCTGCTCGCGCCCGACTCCCGCCATTCGAGCTGGGACATCATCGCGGACGACGCGTACGGGCCCGACGTCGCCTTCCTGGACCGCGCGCTCGACCGGCTGTTCCGCAGCGCCGCGATCGATCCGGCGCGGATCGCGCTCGGCGGCTTCTCGGACGGGGCGTCCTACGCGCTGTCGCTCGGGCTGACCAACGGCGACCTGTTCACCCATGTGATCGCGTTCTCGCCGGGCTTCATGGCCCCCGCGGAGCAGCGCGGCCGGCCGCGCATCTTCATGTCGCACGGCACGCGGGACCAGGTGCTGCGCATCGACCCCTGCAGCCGCCGCCTCTCGCCGCTGATCCGGGTCGCCGGCTACGATCTGCGCTACCAGGAGTTCGAGGGCCCGCACGTGGTGCCCCCGGACATCGCGCGCGACGCCCTCCGCTGGTTCCTGCCAGCGGAGGGCTGAGCTCAACGTGCCAGAGAGAAGGGAGAAAGACGCCAAGGCGCCAAGACGCCAAGACGCCAAAAAAAGAGGGAAAAAAGATGAGCTTCTTACCCTTCTTTCTTGGCGTCTTGGCGTCTTGGCGTCTTGGCGTCTTGGCGTCTTGGCGTCTTGGCGGTTTTCTTCTCTCTCTGCGTCTCTCAGCCCAGCTCGCCGTCCCGGAGCCACCTCAGAGCGGTGGGCCGCCGGGCCGAAGCCCGGCGGCGTACGCGTCACTCCGCCGCGATGGCTTCCTCGCTGTAGGTCGTGTGCCGCACCTCGGGGTTGTTCTCGAAGTACGCCTTGCCGGCCAGGCGCTTCACGAGCGGGCTGAACCGCTCCGCGGCCTTGCCGCCGAGGATGTCGCGGACGAGCGCGACGTCCTCGCGCGCCCGGGCGAGCGTCTCCGGGTCGGTCAGGAACGCCTTCGCGGCCGCCGCCTTGGCCGGAGCGGCCTTCACCGCCTCGCGGACCGCCACCGCCGCCGCCCGGGCCTTCGCCGCGGCGCGCTCGGCGGCCGACTGCTTGATGAGCGGCGCCACCTCGTAGACCAGGTTGGCCGCCGACCCGGCGACCCGGTGCGGCGCGTGGTGCAGCGGGCTCGCGTACTTCGGGTTCTTCTCGAGGAACGCGCGCACCTCGGCCTCCGTGACGCCCGCCTCCTCGTACGCGCGGGCGAGCTCCTGCTCGGCCAGGATGCGCGCCTTGAACATGTACATCTGGATGCGAGAGTAGAAGTTCGTCGCGCCGTCGCCGCTCGTCTCCACCGCGCAGAAGATCGTCCCGGGGTAACGCGCCGTGATCAGCGACTGCACCCCGTCGGAGACGCCAGAGGACGGCATGCAGCCGAACGGCTTCACGCTCACCGTGAGGTGCGCCTTCGACTTCACCGCGTTCACGATGAGCTTGCCCACCTCCATGTGCCCCTCGCCGCCGCGGAGGTCGTTCGAGTAGTAGTCCTTCGCCACGTCCGCCACGAGCTCCATGTCCGGGAGGTGGTAGTCGAACAGGCCGAGCGGCAGCGCGAACGCCTGGAAGCCGACGCGGAGCGCCCCCTCGGCGAGGCGCATCGTCGCGAGGCGCTTGGCCACGCCGAACTCGTCGAGGCCGGCGAGGCCGTAGTTGCCCTCGTCGGCGCCGCGCAGGTCGCGCCGCTCGCGGGTGTCGCGGGCGCACTCCCAGATGTTGTAGAGCAGCCACGCGGTCGTGAGCTGGATGTCGTTCTCGCCACCCTCGCTCTCGAGGAACCTCTGCAGGGCGTAGTTGCCGTCGCCCTCCGTCGTCATCGCCCAGAACTCGCCGATGATCGACGTCTTCGCCTTGGGCCGGAGCTTGTCCACCCGGACGGCCTCGAACTCCTTGCGCGCCTCGTAGAGCGCGCGGAAGATGTTCGTCTGCTCGTAAAGCGCCTTGTAGAGGATGCGCTTCGCGTTCTCCATCGCGCGGTTCGTCGCGCCGGGCTCGATCTCGTAAGGCCGGACGCGGTAGCCGAGCGCGTTCAGCGTGTCGCCGCAGACGATCGCCTTGATGATCGCGATGAAGAAGGCAGGGTTCATCTCGAGGCCGACGTCATCGCCCGTCGCCTGCGACAGGCCGCCCGTCTGCTGGAAGAGCATCACCCGGAAGCCGTCGAAGCCGGCGTCGCGGAGCGCCTTCCGGTACTCGGTCACGTACATGCCGAACCGACACGGCCCGCAGGCGCCCGCCGTCAGGAACACGTAGTTCTTGATGATGTCCTCGGTCTTCATCCCCTGCTTGTCGCGCAGGTCGATGAGGTGCTTCACCAGGCCGCCCACCGTGAAGTACGTCGGGTTGCACTGCCCGCGGTTGCCGAACTCCTTGCCCGTCTGGAGCCCGGCGTTGTCGCTCATCCCGAAGTAGTGGACGTTGTAACCGAGGCCCTTCAGCGCGCCCTCGCACAGGAAGTCCTGCGCGGCGGTCAGGCCGCTGATGAGGAGCGTCACGTTGTCGCGCTCCTTCTTCGTCATCTTCGGCTTGAGCATGTTGTCGACCCACTGCCGACGCTCGGCCTTGATCCCGAGCCGCTCGCGCTCGGCCTCCTCGAACGCCCTGAGCTCCGCCTCGATGTCGATGTCAGCCTTGTTGGATCTCGTCTCGCCCACCAGAGGAAGGCGCGTCTTCTGCGTGATCGTCTGTTCCATGGCGTGGCTTCCCTTCGCTTGGATGCTGGAAGGGGGCCGGACGCGCCGTCCCCCCCTCGACCTTGGCCGTGTCTTCAGGCCTCCAAGGGGACGACGGTCCCGTCGGACTGCTTCTTCTTGAGCTGCACGAGGCCGGTCTTCGGGGCCTCGGGCGGAGACACCGGCGCGACGTAGCTCCGCACCTTCTCGGCGAGCGCCGCGATCTCCCGCTCGAGCGCGGGATCCGTGATCTTGCGCGCCGCCTGCTGCTCCTGCTTCAGCTGGAGCAGCTCGAGCCGCTTCTCGTCGATGCGCTGGACGAGCTGCGCCTTCTTCTTCGCCGCGTCCTCGAGCGCCTCCTCGTGCAGCTTGAGGCTGTGCGCGTACGTCTTCACGCGGATCTTGATCGAGCCGCCCGGCTTGTTGGCGTCGATGTCGTGCAGCGCGGCGTACGGCGTGGCGCTCGAGCTCACGATGCTGTCGATGATGCCGTACGTCGGCGAGTCGTGGCCGCACTTGAAGCTCGAGAGATCGAGCAGCACGACGTTCGGGTGCCGGGCGGCGAACTTGACCGCCCAGACCTTCTGCGCGCTGTTCGCCGAGTAGTTCTCGGGCCAGACATCGTTGATGTCGAGCGGGTGCTGGCCCTTCGCGATCTCGTCCTTGAAGTACCGCGCGAGGTACTCCATGTCCCGCGGGATCGACCGCACCGAGAGGATCGGGTAGCCGAGCACCTGGAACTCCTCCGGGATGCCGTGGTTCAGGCCCGGGTCGGAGTGGTACGGCCGCCCGACCATCAGGATGGCGACCCGGTTCTCGGCCTCGACCGTCTCGAGGATCGCCCGCCCCTTGTCCTGGAGGTCGCGCTCGAACTGCGAGAGCGCCCGCATCCCCTCGCGGTGCGCGTGATCGCTCTCGTCCTCGGTGATGCCGAGCCGCGGGCCCCAGGTCTCGAACATCCGGCGCGCCGTCAGCGTCATCTCGGAGAACGTGAGCGGCGGATCGAGGTACTCGATCCCGCGCGTCTTGAAGAAGTCGATCTCCTTCGTGAACGCCGCCTTCATGACGTCCGGGACGCCCGCGACGATGGGGCAGCTCGTCTTGTCCATCACCCCCTCGCCGAAGCTCGGCACGTGGGTGAGGATCGGGAAGAAGACGTAATTGAGCTTCTTCTCGTCCGAGTGGTGGTGGAAGAGGAGGTTGTGGATATGGGCCTGAGCCACCTTCGAGGGGAAGCACGGGTCGATGGAGCCGTACTTGCCGCCCTCGACCCACATCTCCTCGCTCGTCGCGTCGCTGAACACGACGTTCTGCTTCGGGACGCCGAGCGCCTCGAAGTAAGCCCGGTAGTACGGGCCCGTCGAGTAGATGTTGAGCACGCGCGGGATGCCGATGCGGACGCGGCGGAGGCGCTCGCGCACCTCGGGGCCGCTCCGCCGGAACGGGCGCGTCGTCTCCACGCGGCGGATGCCGAGGAAGCCCTTCTTGACGACCACGTCCTTCACCGGCGCCCCGTCCTCCGGGAGCGGCGCCGTGTCGTAGAAGTGCCGGAAGGCGAGCTTCGACTCGTAGTCGACGAGGTTCGGGAACTGCTTCGCGATCTTCTTCCGCTCGGCGACGAGCGCGAGCATCGCCTGCTCGCTCTCGACCGTGCCCTTCTCGCACGAGAAGCCCGAGATGTAACGGCTCGTCGTCCCGTCGGGCCGCTTCGCGTCGATGAACGTCCGCTTGCACTCGTTCGGGCAGAAGTGGCAGACGGTCTCCTCGTCGTTCTTCGTCGTGTACTCGAGCGCGATCGCCGCATCGAGCCCGATGAACGTCGAGCGGCCCCTGCGCTTCACGACCCGGAGCGTCTCGAACGCGGCGCCGAGCGCGCCGGCCTCGCCCGTGTGCGGGTGGACGAACACCTCGGCGCCGGGGACGCGCTCCTTGATGTAGTCGACCTGCGCCTTGACCGCCGCGAGGTTGTACTGCGTGCCGCCCTGGAGCACGTAGCGCGTGCCGAGCGCCGCGAGCCGCGGGATCTGCACGACGTACTGCCACACGTTCTTCGGCAGCACCTGGGCGAGGCCCGCGAGCAGCTCCTCCTTCGAGAAGCCCTCCTTCTGGAAGTTCACCCGGTCGGTGTCGAGGAAGACGGCGCAGCCGTAGCTGAACTTCGGCGCGAGCTCGGCGCCGAACGCCGTGTCGGCGTACTCGGTCACCTTCAGGCCGAACTGGTCGGCCATCGCCTGGAGCAGCATGCCGTTGCCGGCAGAGCACGAGTTGGAGAGGCGGAAGTTCGCGATATCGCCGTTCTTCATGAACAGGACCTTGATGTCCTGTCCGCCGATATCGCAGATGACGTCGACGTCGCCGAAGAACTTCACCGCGCTCATCATGTGGGCGACGGTCTCGACGATGTTGACGTCGGCCCGCATGCACTCCTGGAGCACGTCGGCCGCGTACCCGGTGCCGCCGAACCCGAGCACCTCGAGCGTGGCGCCCTGGTCGAGCACGTACTGACGGAGCTGGGAGAGCAGCTCCTTCGCGTCCTGGATCGGGTTGCCCTTCGAGAGCTGGTAGGCCTTGCAGACGATGCTCCCGTCCTCGTCGATGAGCACCGCCTTCGACGAGGTGGAGCCGCCGTCGAGGCCGATGACCCCGCGCACCACCTGGCCGGGCTCGAGCTTCATCGGGGTGAACCGCGGGATGCTGTAGAGCTTGCGGAACTCCTCGACCTCGTCGCGCGTCTTCACGAGCGGCGGGCCCGCGCTCTCGCCGAGCCGGGCCTTGCGGCCGTTCGTCATGTACTCGACGAGCCCCGACTTGCCGGCGTAACGGCCGACCTCCGGCGCCTCCTTGAGCCCGTACACGCACGCCCCGAACGCCGCGTAATACTGCGAGTTCTCCGGGACGAAGATCGTCTCCTCGATCGGCCGGTCCCTCGGCCAGTCGTAGCCGCGCTCCTCCCAGGTCTCGGGGATCCGCTTGCGCCAGCACTCCTGGAGGAAGGGAAGGTAGGTGTTGGGGCCGCCGAGCAGGATGACCTTGTGCTTCAGCGTCGAGCCGCGCGTCAGCACCGACAGGTTCTGGAGGACGATCGCGTCCGCGAGCGAGCAGAGGATCTCCGTCGACGGGATACCGCTCTTCACGAGGTTCACGATGTCCGTCTCGGCGAAGACGCCGCACTTCGCCGCGACGTGGTGGAGCTTCGAATCGTCGAAGTGGATCTGGACCACCTCGCTCGACGGCAGGCCCACCTTGATCATGCACTTGTCGATGGTGGCGCCGGTGCCCGAGGCGCACTTGTCGTTCATCGACGGCGCGGCGGTCTTGTCGCCCGACTTCTCGTCCCGCTGGAAGATGATGATCTTCGCGTCCTGCCCGCCGAGCTCGATGACGCTGCCCACGTCCGGGTGCAGGTTCTCGACCGCGAGCGTGACCGCGTTGACCTCCTGGACGAACTTGGCGCCGAGGCCGGGACAGAGCGGCGCCGCGCCGGAGCCCGTCATGAACACCCGCCAGCTCTCCCGGGGCGAGGCGGGGAACGACGCCTCGATCGCCTCGAGGAGCTCCAGCACCTTCTCCGGCTGCTTCGTCTGGTGCCGCTGGTAGTCGCTCCAGAGAATCTCGAGCGTCTGCGGATCGAGCACGACCGCCTTCACGGTCGTCGAGCCGACGTCGATGCCGACCACGACCGGATCCTGGATCTGCCTTCCCATCGGGGCTCCTCCCACCGCCGTCGCCGGTCACCAGCGCCCGACTGACTGGCTGGTCAGTCGTGATGGCTACAACGGTATGACACGAAAATCAAATGATTCGGTGCGTCTCGGTGTCCGTGCGTCGTCGTTTCCGGGGCATCGGCCGTTCGGGGCGCACGTTTTCGCCGCTGGGCTCGGCGCGGCGCGCTCCGCGTGTCGTACACCTGCCTCCGATCTTTCCGGAGCTTCTCGGGTGACGCGCCCGGGCGACGCCGCGGGGGAGACATCGGGCCCCAGGTGACGGGCCGGTGATGGTAAAGCGACCGACCCATGGACAAGTCCGAGCGCCGCCAAGCCCTCCTCCGCGCGGCGCGCACCGTGTTTTCCGAGAAGGGCTATCACGAGGCGAAGGTCGACGACATCGTCGCGCTCGCCAAGGTCGCGAAGGGGACGTTCTACCTCTACTTCCCCGACAAGCGCTCGGTGTTCGGCGAGCTCGTGCGCGGGCTCTTCTCGCGCCTCGGCGGCGCCATCCTGCGCGTGGATCCGTCGGCGGACGTGGAGGCCCAGGTCAAGCACAACATCCGCGCGATCGTGGCGGTGCTGCTCGACGATCCGGCGCTGACGAGCATCCTCTTGTCGCACGCGGCGGGGCTCGATCCGGCGTTCGTCAAGGAGCTGCGCGCCTTCCGCCAGGAGGTGAAGCTGCTCCTGGAGCGGAGCCTCGCCGAGGGGCAGCGGCTCGGGATCATCGAGCCTGGCGACACCGAGCTTTACGCGACGTTCACGATCGGCGCGCTGAAGGAGGTGCTGTTCGAGAACGCCCTCGAGGACCAGGACCGCCCGCGCGAGCGGATCGTCACGGCGCTCTACGATCTCCTGCGCCGCGGCTATCTCCGGATGGACCCGGCGCCCGGCCAGCCGGCGCTGCGGGCCGAGGCCGGCCAGCCGGCGCCGCGCGCCGAGGCCGGCCAGCCGGCGCTGCGGGCCGAGGCCAGCCAGCCGGCGCCGCGCGCCGAGGGCGAGCCCGAGGCGCCCGCGCCGGAGGACGCGCCGCCCGCGCGCGCGGCCCGGGCGGAGCGCTCGGGCCCGCCGCGCGCCCGCCGCGCCAGGCCGAGGCGCGACTGACCGGCGCGTCAGTCAGGGCGATGACTACGCCGGTCCGGTGGAAGGCGTACGGCCGAGGCGCGGCATGACGATGTGCGCGATGAAATTGTGCAGGGTCCGGGTGCCGAGCTGACCCGGGGAGACGCGGTCGAGGAGCGCCGGGACGTCGAGGCCCTCGGCCTGCAGGACCTCGCGGCGAAAGGCGATGTAGCCGGCGATGACGTCGTGGTCCATCTCGGGGTGGAACTGCACGCCGTAGCAGGCGCTCGTGAAGCGGATGACCTGGTGGTCGTCGAGCTCGGTGAACGCGAGGCTCCGGGCGCCCTCGGGCAGCGTGCCGACCGTGTCGACGTGCGTCGCGTGGGTCTCGAAGCTCGACGGGAGCCCGTCGAAGAGGACGTCGTCGGCGCGGCGCTGGACGCGGATCCGGCCGATCTCGCGGCCGCGCGGGTTGCGGATGACCTCGCCGCCGAGCGCCTGGGCGAGGATCTGGTGGCCGAAGCAGATGCCGAACGTGGGGGTGCCGGCGCGGACGACGTCGCGCAGCCACGCCTCGCAGCGGAGCATCCAGGGCTCGCGGTGGGGGACGTTGGCCGAAGAGCCGGTGATGACGAAGGCGGCGATCCCCGGGGCGTCGGGCGCGGGGAGCTCGCCCGCGCGGGCGTCGAAGACGGCGTATCCGCCCCGCCAGGCGGCGCCGATCGTCTGCTCGATCAGGGCCGCGAACTCGCCGCGCCGCTCGAGGACCGGGGGCACGGGCTCACCGGTCTTCACGATGACGATCTTCTTGTCCTTCTCGTCCTGTCCCACCCGGTCAACATAGCAGAGCGGCCGCCTCGGCGAGGGCGGGACTTGGCAGCGCGGGGCGGGGGCGCGAAGATGCTTCCGCATGTCGGCCTATGTCCTGTCGCGCCCGGTGTGGCGGCGGTTTCGCCCGCGTTTCCTGGCTCGCGCCGCGGCGCACGTGAGGGCCGGCGGGCACGCGGCCATCGTGCTGCCGGACGAGCGGATCGATCTCCTCCTCTCGGTCGACGCGCAGGGCAAGCTCACGGAGCTCGGGCTGTGGTCGCTCCTGTCGATCGAGCAGCAGCGCTTCCGGCGGGTGACCGAGGGCCCGGCCCAGGGGCTCGCGACGGCGCGGGTGAAGCGGCAGTACGAGGGCTCGGTCCTCGACTGGTGCGAGCGCGACAGCGTGCACGCCGGGGCGCTCCGCGAGGTGGCGCTCGACTGCCTGGCCTGCGGCGCGTGCTGCCACGACGCCAACGTGGTGCTCGACGACGTGGACCTCTCGCGGTGGCGGGGGGCCGGGCGGGGCGACCTCACGGGGCGCGCCTACGTGCGGCGGGCGCGCGACGGGAAGATCACGCTGCGCTTCGCCGCGAGCGGCCGCTGCCAGCACCTCTGCGAGGACCTGCGCTGCGCGATCTACGAGCTCAGGCCGGACAACTGCCGCGCCTTCGTCGTGGGGAGCGAAGCGTGCCTGTCGGCGCGCGAGGAGACGCTCGGGATCCGCGACGGAGCGGCGGTCGAGGCATAGGCGCGCGGCCGCTCACGGGGGCGGCGCGCAGCCGCCGTAGAGCGCGTCGAGGTCGTCGCTCCGGAGGTACACCGTGATGACCTCGGGGTACTTGAACAGGTCGCCGGACCAGCCGTCGGGCCCGCTCGCCTCGACGAAGCAGTCCTCGACGAAATCCGCCGAGGTGTTCTCGCAGGCCTGCAGCTCGGGGTGCGCCACGTCGCGGCACGGGCCGGCGAAGGAGAGCTCGCAGCCCTCGCTCGCGCCGCAGGCGCGGAAGGGCACCTCGGCGCTCGGGCCCGCGCCGCACTGCGCCTGGACCGCGGCGCCCGCGCACGCGAACATGCCCCGATCCGGGCCGCTGCCGAACAGGTTGCCGTAGAACGCCGCCTCCTGCGCGTTGAACTGCGCCCGCTCGGTCGTGGTCGTCTCGAGCGCCTCGTGCTCGCCGCGCAGCGAGATGGGCACCTCGATGCCGTAGCCGTTGACGTGGGCGAGCAGGCACGCGCTCACCCAGCGCTGGCCGACGGGATCCAGCGGCGAGGAGCGCCAGCCCGGCGCGACGCCGACGGCGCCGGCGAAGGTGTAGGTCACGCCGCCGTACGCGCCGCTGAGGCTCTCGCCCTCGGGCAGGGCGCACCGGACCACGTACGCGAGCAGCTCGCGGCCCTCGGGGGTCTCGATGAGCTCCGTGGAGGAGAGGCCCGAGCCGCTCGGCGACAGCCCGCCCGAGGACAGGCCGTTCATCGAGAGGCGATTCATCGAGAGCCGGTTCATCGAGAGCCGGTTCATCGAGAGCCGGTTCATCGAGGTGAGCGCCTCTTCCGTCGACCCCACCTGCCCCTCGGCGGGCTCGATCTCGAGAGCCTCCGCGAGGCAGCCGGTCTGCGCGACACCCACGGCGATTGCCGCGACGAGGATGAACAGGTCATGCGTGCGTGACATCGATCGCTCCTGGGGCCGAATGCCTCGAGCTGACGGGGGTCTCATGGGATCACGGCGAGGCGCCTCGACCAGCGAACGATCGCTCGTGGCTCACCCCGAGCCGCCCGGGAGCTGCGTGGGCGTGTGAGACCCAGAAGCGGCTCCGAGGCGCGGCGGCTCTGTCGATGCCGGGGACTGCAACGTCCAGGCCGCGAGCGCGATCTCGCGCGGACCGCGAGCATCCGGGCAGGCTCGGCCATCGCGCGTCCGCCTGGCAACGCGTGAGGCCGGCGCTGGATGGTGCAGCTGGCCACATGGGGCGATTTGTCGCGGGCCCGAGCGCGCCGCTCCAGGCCGCGTGTCGCCGCCGTTCGAGGGCGGTGCCCTCGGAGCGCGCGGCGCCCGATGCGCTCCGCGTCGCACCTGGTGCGAGGGCCGCGGGCCGGAGGCGCGATGCGCGCGCGCGGCGGCGAGGTGGCGCGCTCTCTGATACGTAGGCGTCGAGAGGCGCTGGGACGATGCAAAGGACCGAGGGTGAGCTCGCGCGAGAGCCGGAGGAGGCGGGGGCCGCCCCCGGGGCCGCGCACGAGGCGGTCGAGGGGGCGAGGGGGCGGACCTCCGCCGCGCGGCTGCGGGCGCAGCGCGCCGCCGGGCTCCTGATCTTCCTCGCCAACGGCTTCTGCATCGGCACCTGGGTGACGCGCATCCCCGACTTCAAGCACGCGCTCGCGCTGAGCGAGGCGACCCTGGGCAACGTGCTGCTCGCGCCGGCGCTCGGGGCGTTCGTCGGGATGCCCATGGCCGGGTGGCTCGTCGCGCACCTGGGGAGCCGGGTGGTGGCGGTGTCCGCCGGCGCGGCGTTCGCGATCAGCCTGTTCGGGCCGGGGCTCGCGCGGACGCCGGTCGAGCTGTTCCTCGTGCTCACGTTCTTCGGCGTGTCGAACGGCGTGATGGACGTGTCGATGAACGCCAACGCCGCCGAGGTGGAGCAGGAATGGGGGCGGCCGATCATGTCGTCGTTCCACGCGCTGTACAGCGTCGGGGGGCTCGCGGGCGCGGCGGCCGGCGGGGGGCTCGCGCACGCCGGGGTGGCGCCCGCCGCGCACCTCTCCCTCGCCGCCGTGGCGGCGCTGCTCCTCGTCGGGCTGCTCGCGCCCTGGGTGCGGCCCGGCGTCCCCGCGCCGGAGCCGCCGAAGAACCCGTTCGTGCTGCCGCCCCGCGCGATGTGGCCGCTCTGCGCGATCGCCTTCCTGTGCATGTTCGGCGAGGGCGCGATGGCCGACTGGAGCGCGGTGTACCTCCGCGACACGCTCGGCACGACCGCGGCCTTCGCGGCGACGGGGTTCGCGGCCTTCTCGGTGGCGATGGCGGCGGGCCGCTTCCTCGGCGACGGGGTGAGCAGCCGGCTGGGCCCGGTCGCGGTGGTGCGGGGCGGGGCCATCCTGGTGACGCTGGGGCTCGCGGCGGCGCTGCTGATCGGCCATCCCATGGCCGGCCTGTTCGGGTTCGCGAGCGTGGGGCTCGGGCTCTCGTGCGTCATCCCCACCGTCTTCAGCGCGGCCGCGCGCTCTGGCCCGACCGGCACCTCCATCGCGGCCGTCGCGACGTTCGGCTACCTGGCGTTCCTCGGCGGGCCGCCCGTGGTCGGCCACATCGCCGCGGTCACGAGCCTGCCGTTCGCGCTGTCGCTCATCGTCGCCGGGGCGATGGCCATCGTTCTGCTCGCCGGGGCCGCGGGCGGCCCGGCGCCCGCGGCGCCGAACGCGGCGAGCCGACCGGGCGAGCGCCTGGAGACCTGACCTGCGGGCGAGGCGCTCTCTCGTGCCGGTGGTGCGGTATTGGGACGAAAGCGCGGCGGCTCGGAGGACGCCAAGGCGCCAAGGCGCCAAGGACGCCAAGAAACATGAATAGTTCAGCGCACTTGGCGTCTTGGTCGTCGAATCCTCTGCGGCGCTGTACGCGGTGAGCACCGCACCGCCTCCGTGCGACCATCGGGCGCGATACGAGGTCGGCAAGAGCTCGCCGCGCGCCAGGCGGTGGCGGCTCGCAGGCACGACCATGAGCCCGGTGTCCTCGGCATGGATCGAGGTGGCTCCGTCGAGCCGGGAGATTCGAAGCATGGAAGGCATCGACCCGAACAATCCCGTCGTGCGGCTCTGCGCCGAGGGCATGCAGGCCGAAGGCGAGGGACGACATGAGGACGCCCGCGCCCTGTTCGAGCGAGCATGGGCCGCGTGCACCGATGATTACGACGCGTGCATCGCAGCCCACTACCTCGCCCGCCACCAGGGGAGCGACCAGGGAACGCTCGCGTGGAACCAGGAAGCCCTGCGCCGCGCCGACGCCGTGGGCGATGACCGCGTGCGCGGCTTCTACCCGTCGCTCCTCCTCAACGTGGGGCACGCGCACGAAGTGCTCGGCGACAGGGGCGAAGCGCGCGCCTTTTACGAGCGCGCGGCGGCGCGGCTCGGCGATCTCCCCGCAGGACCGTACGCCGACATGGTCAGGAACGCCGTGAAGCGCGCCCGCGAGCGGGTCGAGTAGCCGCAGCCCAGCGCTCCCGCGGTCGCGACGATCGCCTCGCGCAGCGCGAGCGCGCCGTGCGCCGCTCGCTCACGGCGCCGGCGCGGCCTCCTGAGCCGGCGCGGCCTCGGGCGGCGGGGCGCCTCCCGGCGGCGGGGCGCCGTCCGGCGCCGGCACATCCATGGCGCAGCGGAAGCCGATCCAGGCGTGCGCGGTCACCGGCGCCGCGGCGGTGCGGTACGTGGCGGAGAGCTTGTCCGGGCCGTCGAGGAAGCTCGCGCCGCGCACCACCTTGAGCGGGAAGGACGGGTCGCCCTGCGGATTCTCGCCGCCGGGCGGCGGGAAGACGAGGCCGTCCGAGACCCACTCGGACACGTTGCCGGCGAGATCGTAGACGCCCTCCGGCGTGCGATCGCTCGGGTGGGCGCCCGACGCGCAGGTCGCGACCTCGGTGCCGCGCGCGAGGCAGCCCTCGTTGCGGTCGTAGCAGGCGCGCTCGCACGTCGGCGCGTCGTCGCCCCAGACGTAGGCCCGCCCGGCCGCGCCGCGCGCCGCGACCTCCCACTCCGCCTCCGTGGGCAGCCGGCGGCCCCGGAAGCGGCAGTAGCTCTCGGCCTGGGAGTAGTCGACGCAGTTGATCGGGTGCCCGGTCGCGTTGCGCGGCTCGTTGCAGCGCCGCGACCACAGCTCGGCCTCCTTCTGGTCCTCGGAGGCCGCCGGCGCCTGCGCGCCCGGCAGGGCCTCGGGCGTCAGCGAGACGTGATCCGCGGTGGAGCACATGCGCTGCTGCATGCAGGCGCGGTAGGCGCGGACGGTCACCTCGTTGCGATCGATGTAGAACCCGCGGGTGAGCGTCACCTGGCGCGCCTCGCCCGCGGCGCCGATCGTGGTGGTGAGCGGCCCGATGAAGACCATGTCCGCCGGCGGCGCCGAGGGCGCGCCGGGCGCGGCGGCCGACGCGGAGGCCGGGGCGCTCTCCGCGGGCGCGGCGGTGGCCATCGCCGTCGCGCCCGCGGCGGCGGTCGCCACGGCGCGGCCGGCGGGGGGCGCCTTCGCCGCCGGGGCGCGCGCGGCCGGCGCCCGCGCTGGCTTCTTGCTGTCGGGCGCCTGCGTCAGGAAGTACGCCGCCGCGCCGGCGCCGCCGAGCAGGAGCGCCGCGAGGAACCAGGGCAGCGCCGCGCGCACCGGGCTGCGGCCGCGCTGCGGCGGGGCGACGGGCGGCGCGGCGTGCGGCGGGGCGGCCGGCGGCGCGGCGTGCGGCCCGCCCGCCGCGGGCGGGGCGGCGCCGGGCGGTGGGGGCGGCGGGCCGGCCCCGGCGTACCCGGCGGGCGCGACTCCGGCGGGCGCGACCGTCTCGATCATGGAATCGTCGACCTGCGCGGTCCGGGAGCCTCCCGTGGCGAGCACGCTGGCGGCTGCGGCGCCGCCGGTCGGCTGCCCGATTGCGCCGCCGGTCGGCTGCCCGATTGCGCCGCCCGTCGGCTGCCCGCCCGCGCCGTGGCTCACCTTGACCACGGCGGGCCGCGCCGGGGCGGGCGCGCGCGCGTCGGCGAGCATCGTCGGCTCGACCGGCAAGCCGGCGTGCCCGGCCGCCACGCCGAGCCCGCGCGCGGCCGCGTACTCCGCGGTCGACAGCCCGCCCGCGTGGTCGGCGCCGGGGGCGTCGAGCGTCGGGCCCGACCCGGCGCGCTCGCCGCGCGCCGCGGCCGAGAGCGCGTCCCAGAACTCGCCCGCGCTCGTGAAGCGGTGCTTCGGCTCGATGGAGAGCGCCTTGTCGAGCACGCGCTCGATCGCCTCCGGCGCGTCCGGCAGCCCGCGCGCGCGCAGCGTCGGGCGCACCGCCGGGTCGGCCGAGGCGATGTAGAGCTGCGTGGGGTCGTCCCCCTCGAGCGCGCGCTTGCCGCTCACGAGCTCGACGAAGATGAGCGCGAGCGCGAACACGTCGGTCCACGGGCCGGTCGCGCCGCGGGCCTTGTTGAACTGCTCGGGCGCCCCGTAGCGCGGCGTGAACGCGCTCGGCCCCTGCCGGGTCGCCGCGAGCGCCTCGGTGAACGTGGGGTGGTCGGCGAGCACCTTGGCGATGCCGAAGTCGAGCACCTTGAGCGTCCGCGCCCCGCCGACGTCGGTGAGGAACAGGTTGGCCGGCTTCACGTCGCGGTGCGCGACCTTGTGGGCGTGCGCGACGGCGAGCGCGCGCGCGGCCGGCGAGAGCAGCTGGATCGCCTCGGCGATCGACATGCCGGCCTCGCCCCGGTCGCGCCGGTCCCGGAGGTACTGCCCGAGCGTCTGGCCCTCCAGCCACTCCAGGACGAGGTAGGGCACCCACACGCCGGCCCGGGTCGTGAACGCGCCGACGTCGAGCGCCTGCACGATGCCGGAGGTGGCCCGCGACAGCCGGTGCAGGATCCGCCCCTCGCCCCGCAGCGTCTCGAGCAGGGCGTCGCGCTGCGCGGCGTCGAGCGAGGTCGGCAGCTTCAGGCACTTGATCGCGATGAGCTCGCCGAAGCCCTCGTGGACCCCGCGGTAGACGACGCCGAACCCGCCGTCGCCGATGACGGCGGCGACGCGGTACTTCCCCTCGATGGTGTGGCCCGCGAGGCCGAAGGGATCGTCGGAGGGCTCCGTCATGTCCCGCTCCTAGCGCGGAGCCGCTCGCAGGCAAAGGGGCTTCAGCGCCGCGCGCGCCCGCTCGCGTCCGTTGGCGTTCGTTGGCGTTCGTTGGCGTCCGTTGGCGTCGGGTTGCGCCCGCTTGCGCCTGTTTGCGTCCGTTTGCGTCCGTTTGCGTCCGTTGGCGCCCGCTCCGGTTCGTTGGTGCTGCTTGCATCCGGTGGCCCGCGGGGCCATGGCGGTCTTCATGATGAAGGCACCGCGCGCGCTCGTGATCCTGGCCGAGGGAGCTGAGGAGATGGAAACGACCATCATCGTCGATGTCCTCCGGCGCGCCGAGATCGAGGTCGTCCTCGCCGGGCTCGACGGGCCGGGGCCGGTGCGCTGCAGCCGCGGCGTGCGCCTCGTGCCGGACGCGGATCTCTCGGCGGTGACGGGCGACTTCGACGTCGTGGTCCTCCCGGGCGGCAAGGGCGGGGCCGACCGGCTGGCCGCCTCGCCGGCCGTCGGGGAGCGCCTGCACGCGCAGGCGCACGCGGGCCGCACCGTCGCGGCGATCTGCGCGGCGCCGATCGCGCTCGCGGCGCACGGGCTCTTCCAGGGCAGGAGGATCGCGTGCCACCCGTCCGTGAACGACGTGGTGTCGGCGCACGGCGCGCTCATCTCGAGCCCGGTGGTCGAGGACGGGCAGCTCGTGACCAGCCAGGGGCCGGGCACCGCGATGGCGTTCGCGCTGGCGCTGGTCGAGCGCCTCCGCGGCCGAGAGGTCGCGGCGAAGGTGCGGGCGCCGATGATGCTGCCGTCCTGAGCGCGATTGGCGCGTGCCGCCGATCCGGACACGTCCAGGAGCTTCGCTGGCCGGACCTCCGGCCGGCGGAACTAGAATGGTGGCCGGCCGGCGCTCAAGGGCGTGCGCCAGCGGCGGCGCCGGGGAGGAACAGGGCAATGCGAGCGATGGTCATCCCCGCCTTCGGCGGGCCCGAGGTGTTCGAGCTGCGTGAGGTAGAGCGGCCCTCGCCTGGACCGGGCGAGGTCCTGGTCCGCGTCGTCGCGTCGGGCACGAACCCGGTCGATGCGAAGATCCGGGCCGCCGGGAGCTGGGCGCAGATCGCGCCGCCGGTTGTCCTCGGCTACGACGTCTCCGGCGTCGTCGAGGCGATCGGCCCGGGCGTCCACGGCTTCGCCCCCGGCGACGAGGTCTTCTACACGCCGGAGATCTTCGGCAATCCGTCGGGCAGCTACGCCGAGTACAACGTGGCGCCCGCGTCGATCGTCGCCAAAAAGCCGCGCGGCATGTCGCACGTCGAGGCGGCCGCCATCCCGCTCGCGGGCGGCACCGCGTGGGAGGCGATCGTGCGCCGCATCGCGGTGAAGCCGGGCGAGACGGTGCTCGTCCACGGCGGGGCCGGCGGCGTCGGCTCGTTCGCCGTGCAGTTCGCCCGCGCCGCCGGCGCCCGCGTGCTCGCCTCCGCCGGCGCGGCGAACCAGGAGACCCTGCGCGGGCTCCGCGTCGATCGCCCCATCGATTACACGTCGGAGGACCCGGCCGAGGTCGCCCTGCAGGAGACCGGCGGCGCCGGCGTCGACGCGGTCTTCGACACCGTGGGCGGAGATCTCGTCGCGAAGAGCCTGCGCGCGACGCGCCCGGGCGGCCGGCTCGCCTGCGTCCTCCCGCCGAAAGGCGACCTCTCCCCGCTCTACGTCAAGAACCAGACGCTCCACGGCATCTTCCTGACCCGGGAGGCCGCGCGCCTCCGCGAGATGACGCCGCTCTTCGAGCGCGGGCTCGCGTTCCCCATGGTCGCCGGGGTGCTGCCGCTCGAGCAGGTCGCCGAGGCGCACCGGCGCCTCGACTCGGGCCACGGCGCCGGCAAGCTGGTCCTCTCGATCGCCAAGGGCTGAGCCGCCCGCGCCGTCGACCGAGCCGCCCGCCCCGACCCCGCGCCGCCCCCGTCGATCGGGCCGTTTGCAGGACCACAGCCGCGCGCGGATGGCCTTATACTCCGCCGCGTGCTGCCGCTGCTCGCCCTCACGGTCGTCGTCGTGCTGTGCCTTGGCTACCGCTTCTACGGGAGGCTGGTCGCGCGCAACTACGCGCTCGACGACGCCGCGGTGACGCCCGCGGTCAAGGTGAACGACGGCGAGGACTACGTGCCCACGAAGCCGTTCTACCTCTTCGGCCAGCACTTCAGCGCCATCGCCGCCGCGGGGCCGATCGCCGGCCCGATCCTCGCCGGCCAGGCGTTCGGGTGGCTCCCGTGCGTGCTCTGGATCTCGCTCGGCGTCGTGTTCATCGGCGCGGTGCACGATTTCTCCGCGCTCATCGCGAGCGTCCGCCACGAGGCCGAGAGCGTCGCCGAGATCGCGAAGCGGCACATCGGCCGGCGCGCCTGGCTGTCGATGATGATCTTCATCTGGCTCGCGCTCTCCTACGTGATCGTCGCCTTCACCGACATCACGGCGAGCACCTTCGTCGGCAAGACCGAGGAGTTCGAGGGGGGCGCGTTCCAGTTCAACCCCGGCGGCGCCGTCGCGGCGGCGAGCGCCGCCTACCTCTGCCTGTCCATCGTCATGGGCGTGGTGGAGCGGTACCTCAAGCCGCCGCTCTGGCTGACCACGCTGATCTTCGTCCCCGCGACGCTCGGCGTCGTCTGGCTCGGCACGAAGATCTCGACCGCGTTCGTGCTGCCGCTCGACAACCCGCAGCGCGCGTTCGGCCTCATCATCCTCGTCTACTGCTTCGTGGCCTCGCTCCTGCCGGTCTGGCTGCTCCTCCAGCCGCGCGGCTACCTGGGCGGGTTCGTCCTCTACATCGCGCTCGCGGTCGGCGTGATCGGGATCTTCTTCGGGAACCTCCGGTACCCGGGGGAGTTCGAGCTGCGGCAGCCCGCGTTCACCACGTGGAACGCCGGCGGCGCGACCGGCATGCTCTTCCCGTTCCTGTTCGTCACCATCGCCTGCGGCGCCTGCTCCGGCTTCCACGGGCTCGTCTGCTCGGGGACCACGTCGAAGCAGATCTCGAAGGAGACGCACACCCACCCGGTGGGCTACGGCGCGATGCTGGCCGAGGCGTTCGTCGCGCTGATCGCGCTCGCGACGCTCGTCATCGTGGCGCAGGGGACGAAGCTGCCCGGGCCGGGCAAGATCTACGGGGACGGGATCGGCAGGTTCCTCACCGTGATCATCGGCAAGGAGCACTTCCTCTTCGCCGCGACGTTCG
Organism: Sorangium sp. So ce134; assembly: GCA_051525975.1. Classification (GTDB taxonomy): domain Bacteria; phylum Myxococcota_A; class Polyangia; order Polyangiales; family Polyangiaceae; genus Sorangium. The sequence goes on along the minus strand of CP150314.1, from coordinate 11,255,747 downwards.
GCGCGATGGCGTTCTCGACCTTCGTGTTCGACACGCTGGACGTCTCGACGCGCCTCAGCCGCTACATCCTCGAGGAGCTGTTCAACTGGAAGGGGAGGGTGGCGTCCGCGGCGGCGACCGCGCTCTCGCTGGCGCCGCCCACGCTGTTCATCATGACCGCGCGCCCGCCCGCGCCCGGCGTGCGGCCCGCGTACCTCGACTTCTGGACGCTGTTCGGCACGAGCAACCAGCTGCTCGCGGCGCTGACGCTCCTCGCGGTCACGGTCTGGCTGCACCGCGAGAAGCGGCGCATCTGGTACACGGCCATCCCGATGGTGTTCGTCATGGCGGTCACCGTGTGGGCCCTCGTCCTGCAGGTGCGGACCGCGCTCGCCGCCGTGCAGGCCGAGGGGCTGACGCTGAACGCGACGACGCTGAACGGCCTCGTGGGGCTCGCGCTGATCGGGCTCGCGCTGTCGCTGATGGTCGAGGCGGTGAAGGCGATGAAGCACGGCCCGGCCGCCGAGCCGGCGCCCGGCGCGGCGCGCTGACGGGGCGGCCTCGGCGGCGCGCCGAGGGGGCCGCGGGCGCCGGGCGCGCCGCGCGTCACCCCGCGGCGGCGCGCTCGCGCAGGCGCTGCTCGGCCAGCCGCTCGGCGGCGCGCTCCGGCGGGGTGCCGTCGGCCGCCGCCATCTCGAGGACGCGGAGGACCGTGTCGTAGATCGCGTGAACGCGGCGCTCGACCTCGGCGCGGGACCAGCCGAACAGATCCGCGCCGCCGCTCAGCACGCCGCCCGCGTTGGCCACGACGTCGGGTACGTAGAGGACGCCGCGCGCCGCGAGCGCCTCGCCGTGGCGCGGCTCGAGGAGCTGGTTGTTGGCGGCGCCGGCGACGATCTCTGCCCTGAGCTCCTGCACGCCGCGGTCGTCGAGGACGCCGCCGAGCGCGCACGGGGCGAAGATGTCGGCCTGGACCGAGGCGATCGCGTCGGCCGGCACGACCGTGGCCCCGAGCTCGGCGGCGACGTGGCGGGCGCGATCCGGCGCGACGTCCGCGACGAGGAGCCGCGCGCCCCTCCGGTGGAGCTCCGCCGCGAGCCGGCCGCCGACGCTGCCGCAGCCCTGGAGCGCGACGGTCCGGCCCGCGAGGTCGTCGCTGCCCCAGCGGTGGCGGGCCGCGGCCTGGATGGCGCGGAGCACGCCGCGCGCGGTCCACGGCGACGGGTCGCCCCCCTCGCTGGCGAGGCCCTTGACGTGGCGCGTCTCGCGCCGGATGAGCTCCATGTCCGCGGGGGTGGTGCCCACGTCCTCGCCGGTGATGAACCTGCCGCCGAGGCGCTCGATGAACCGCCCGTGCGCCCGGAAGAGCCGCTCGCGGTCGAGCGGCTCCGCGCCGCCGCGGAGGACGACCGCCTTGCCGCCGCCGACGTCCATGCCGGCGAGGGCGTTCTTGAAGGTCATGCCGCGCGACAGGCGCAGCGCGTCGACCAGCGCCTCCTCGTCGCTCGCGTACCCGAGGAGCCGCGTGCCGCCGAGCGCCGGGCCCAGCGCGGTGCTGTGGATCGCGATGATCGCGCGGTAGCCCGCGGGCTCGTCCGCGCAGAACAGCACCTGCTCGTGGCCCATGGCGGCGAGGGTGTCGAACACGCTCTTCATGGCGCGCCGAGCGTACCATCTCCCGTCGGCCGCCCGGGGCCGGCGCGCCCGGTGGACGGCTTGCTCGTCGCGCTGGGGGCGAGCCGGGGCGGCGGGCGGGCCCGTCCACCGGGCGCCGGGGCGCGCCGGGGGCGGGCGGCGCCCTCCGGGGGGCGGACGGCGCCCTCCCTGCACAGGTCCGAAAAGCGCCAGAGGCGAGGCGGCGTCCGCGCTACGACGCTCCGCATGCGGCTCGACGAGGAGGCTTGCTATCGCGCGCTCGAGACCCGCGACCTTCGCTTCGATGGTCGCTTCTTCACGGGCGTGCTGTCGACGGGCATCTACTGTCGCCCGATCTGCCCGGCGCGGACGCCGAAGCGGGAGCGCTGCGTCTTCTTCCCCTCGGCGGCGGCCGCGCAGGAGGCCGGTTACCGCCCGTGCCTGCGCTGCCGCCCCGAGGCGTCGCCCGGCACGCCCGCGTGGCTGGGCACGTCGGCGCTCGTATCGCGGGCGCTCCGGCTCATCGCGGAGGGCGCGCTGGACGACGAGGACGCCCCGGCGCTCGCGGCGCGGCTCGGCGTGGGCGAGCGCCACCTGCGGCGGCTCTTCCTGCGGCACGTCGGCGCCTCGCCGCTCGCGGTGGCGCAGACGCGGCGCCTGCTCTTCGCGAAGAAGCTCCTCGACGAGACCGCGCTCTCGATGACCGAGGTGGCGCTCTCGTCGGGGTTCTCGAGCGTCCGCCGCTTCAACGACGCGATCCGGGCCACGTACGCGCGCACGCCGCGCGAGCTGCGGCGGTCCGCCTCGAGGCGGGGCGGGGGAGCCGCGGGCGGCGCGCCGGACATCGCGCTCCGCCTGCCGTTCCGCCCGCCGCTCGACTGGGGCGCGCTGGCGGGCTTCCTCGGGGCGCGCGCGATCCCCGGCGTGGAGTCGGCGGACCCCGGCGCGTACCGCCGCACGGTGCGCGTGGCCGGCGGGCACGGCGTCGTCGAGGTGCGCCCGGCGCCCGGCGAGCCGCACCTCCTCGTGCGGCTGCGGCTGCCCGGCACCGAGGGGCTGATCCACTGCGCCGAGCGCCTGCGGCGGCTCTTCGACCTCGGCGCCGATCCCGACGCGATCGCCGCGCACCTCGGGGCCGACCCGCGGCTCGCCCCCCGGGTCGCGGCGATGCCGGGCGTGCGCGTGCCCGGCGCGTGGGACGGCTTCGAGCTCGCGGTGCGGGCGATCCTGGGCCAGCAGGTGAGCGTCCGCGCCGCGACGCAGCTCGCGGGCCGCCTGGTCGAGCGGCACGGCGAGCCGCTCGCGGTGCGGGGCGGTCTGCCCGAGGGCGCCGACGGGCTCCGCTTCGTCTTCCCGACGCCCGCGGCGCTCGCCGCGGCCGATCTGGCGGACCTCGGCGTGCCGCGCGCGCGCGCCGCGGCGATCACCGGCCTCGCGGCGCGCGTGGCCCGCGGCGAGGTCGCGCTCGACGCCTCGCGCGGCCTGGAGGAGACCGTGCGCGCGCTCTCCGAGGTGCCGGGCGTCGGCGCGTGGACCGCGCATTACATCGCGATGCGGGCGCTGCGCGAGCCGGACGCGTTCCCGGCCACGGATCTCGGCCTGCGGCGCGCGCTCGGCGGCGTCTCCGGCGCGGATCTCCTGGCGATGGCGGAGGCGTGGCGCCCGTGGCGCGCCTACGCGGCGATGCTCTTGTGGATGGCGGACGCGCAGGGAGCGCGGCCCGCGGAGAGGGAGGTATCGGATGGATCTGTCGCTGGATGAGGTCGAGTCGCCGCTCGGGGTCATGCTCCTCGCGGCCGGTGGCGGCGCGGTCCATGCGCTCGAGTTCGCGGATTGCGCGCCCCGCCTCCGCGCCTCGCTGGGGGCGCGCTACGGCGCGGTCACCCTGCGCAGCGCCGCGGATCCGCACGGCTTCTCCGGCCGGCTGAGGGCCTATTGGCGCGGCGACCTCGACGCGCTCCTGGGCCTCCCGGTCGAGCCTGGCGGCACGCCGTTTCAGCGCCGTGTCTGGGCGGAGGTCCAGCGCATTCTCCCCGGCGCGACGCGCTCCTACGGCGAGGTCGCGGCGCTCCTCGGCCAGCCGTCGGCGTCGCGCGCGGTGGGCCTGGCGAACGGCAGGAACCCCATCTGCCTGATCATCCCTTGCCATCGCGTCGTGGGCGCCCGCGGCGACCTCACGGGCTACGCGGGGGGCCTCGATCGGAAGCGGTGGCTCCTCGCGCACGAGGCCGCCGCCCCTGCGCGCCGCGGCTCGTCGGAGCGCCTCGGCGGCGCTGCGCAAGCGCAGACACGGGGAGAACGCCCGGCGGCTGGACGATTTTGAAATGAGATAACGTCATTGCCGTAACTCAGGTGCTTCCCCAAATAAGGGACCTCATGAGACGGCGAGTGGTCGCGCTCCTCGTGTTTCTGGGGTAGGCTCTGATCATGGTCCTCCGCCTCCCCGACGACTACCGCATCGATCCCGAGGACCCGCGCGCTCCTTCGCAGGAAACGTGGGACCGCATGAGCCCGGAGCAGCGCGCCCGTGTGGTCGACATGCTCCCTTCGGAGTTCACGCTCGACGCGGCTCCTCCGGAGGGCGACTTGCACACCAAGGCCTCCACGGGAGCCCGCTTCACGCTCGACTCCTTCTTCCGTCGGATCGGGCGCCGGATCTACGTCTCCTCGAACCTGGCGGTGTACTACCCGGGCGAGCGCTGTTTTGCCCCGGATGTCCTCGCGGTGCGCGACGTCGAGCCGCACGATCGGGAAAAGTGGGTTGTGTCCACCGAGGGCAGAGGGATCGATCTCGCGATCGAGGTGCATGTCTCGGGAAGCCGGAAAAAGGACGAGATCGAGAACGTGGAGCGGTATGCTCGCCTGGGCATCGAGGAGTACTTCACCTTCGATCGTCGCCGGCGCATCCTCCAGGGATACCGGCTGCCCAGCGCGCGCGAGGGGGGCGGCGCGCGGCCCCGCGCCTACCGGCCGATCGTGCCGCAGGAGGGCCGGTTCTCTTCGGAGGTCCTCGGTCTCGACATGGTGCTCGAGGGCGACCGGTTGCGCTTCCTTCACGGGAGTGACGTGGTCCTCGAGGCCGAGGAGCTGATCACCCGGCTCGGGGTTGCGCTGAACGAGGCGCTCGCGAGCAAGGAGGACGCCGAGCGTCGCGCGCAGGCCGAGGCCGAGCGCGCGCAGGCCGAGGCCGAACGCGTCTCGCTGCTCGAAAAAGAGCTCGCCGAGGCGAGGGCAGAGCTCGATCGTCTCCGGCGCGCCAAGGCTCCCCCTGGCTAGCACCGTATCGTCGAGCTCCCTCTACTTCTTCGCCCCGAGCAGCGCCGCGATCGTCGGGTAGTCGCTGTCTTCCACCGCCCCCTGGATCACGCACGTCACCTGCCCGCTCGGCGCCGCGAGCGCGTGGATCGGCAGCTCGGTCGCCTCCTTCACGCCGAGCGCCCGCAGCCACCCCGCCCGCTGGGGCCCGTCCGGCAGCCAGTACGAGGCGCGCACCCCGTTGCCCGGCTGCGCCTCCAGGAACCGCGACAGCTGCCGCTCGTCGTCGTCGATCGAGATGAACGCCAGATCGATGAGCACGCCGGCCGCCCGCAGCTTCTGCTGCCACCCGAGCAGCCGCGGCATCTCCTCCAGGCACGGCTTGCACCACGCCGCCCAGAAGTTCACCCACACCCACTTGCCGACGCCGAACCCGATGTTCGCCGGCGGCGCCTCCGCCCCCTTGGCCGCGACCGCCGTGAGCCCCCCCGACGACGGCGCCGGCCGCGGCGACTGCCCCGCGCACAGCAGCCGCGGCGCGGCCGGCGCGGCCGGCGCCGCCGCGCTCGCGGGCGCCCTGGCGCTCGCGGTCGCGGCGCCGCCCGGCGCCGTCACCGCGTTGCTCCGCCCCTGCCCGGGCGTCGGGGGCGGCGGCAGATCCGCCTTGTCCCCCTCGCACCCGCCCGCGAGCCCCGCGGCCACGGCGAGGGCGACCAGCGCGACGCTCCTCCTCGCGGCGCTCACAGCTGACAGTCCACCCAGGAGACGAAGGCGCTCCGGTTGATGGCCTCCGCCGTACATGCCTTGTTCTTGCGCGAGACGTTCCATTGGCAGTATTCCGCGCCGAGCTGGGCGAACTCGTTCCCGAGCCACAGCATCCCGACCTTCTTGTCCAGGTCCTCTTCCTTGAACTTGTCGGAGATGTCGAAGAGCACGCTGTTCGCGCGCTTGTGCGAGAGCGTCCGGTTGAACTCCGGCGTCCCCGTCTTCGACGCCCGGGCGACGATGAAGAAGTAGCGCGCCCCGCGCCGATCGAGCCACATCTCCTCGATCATCTTCTTCGACTCGTCGTCGAGCTTCTCCGAGGCGTCGTCGAACATCACGACCCCGCCGCGCTGCTTGAGCGGCGTGAAGAGCGCGTTGAAGTCGTCGTCGCTGATCGACGCGAGCGTCTTCACGTCCGCCGGCTGGCAGCCGCGCCGCGCCTCGGCCCCGACCAGGCCGCACGCGTTGAGCACCCGCTGCAGCACCGTCTTGAACGCCGGCGTGCAGTACGGCGCCTCGGCGTCGTTGGCGATCGCCACCGCCGGCCTCACCGCCTCGGCCACCCCCGTCTTCAGGCGCTGCGACGCGGCCTGCACCTCTCCGTGCACCGTCACGCCCGACGCGACCAGCATCGCGCACCCGGCCACGATCCCGATGATCCCTGCGCCCCTCATGATCACCTCACCTCGTCCGGAGGGCCGGCGCGAGCTGCCTTATCGCATACGACAGCCCGATGTCCGTGTCCTCGTCACAGAGCCGCGTCGTCCCCAGGAACATCTGCGGCGTCGAGACAGGGAGCTTGTTGTCCACGATGTAGCGGAGCATCCGGTTCAGCCGCAGCGCCGTCTCCTTCGAGTCCATGCACGCGTCGAGCCCCGGCCACCGCTGCCGGATCGCGGCCTGCACGTTGGCGGTGCCGGCCCCCGCCTTCGCCCCCTCGAGCAGCTCCTCCTGGTTGTCGTAGGCCCACTCGAGCACATCCATCGCCCGGTGATCGCTGCAGAGGATCGCCTTGGAGAGGAGGCACGCGCCCGGGTGCACCGGCCGGTCGAGCATCCAGTTGCACTCGCTGTCGAGCGGGAACAGCACCAGCGTCACGTCGAGCTTGTCGAACACCCCCTCGGAGACGAGCCGCTGGTGGAACCCCTTGCACGTCGGGCAGAGCGGATCGACGAAGATCGTCGCCGGCTGCACCGCGCCCGGGTGCTTCACCTGGAGCAGCGCGCCGTTCGGCTCGGTCGGCTTCTCCAGCTTGCCGCAGCCGGTCAGGTAGCTCGCGTAGCTCGGCAGCGCGCTCGCGTAGAGCAGCGCCGGCGTCACCGTGCACACGCCGAGCGCGACGAGCCACCCCGGCAGGAGCAGCTTCGACCCCATGGGGCGCGCGGGCGCGGCGGCCGCCCCGCCCGGCCCGTCGACGCCGAGGGGCGCCATGGGCACCGTGGGCCCCACCCCGGCCGCCCCGGCCGGGCGCGGCGCCGCGCTGGACCAGGCCGCGGCGCGCGCCGCCCTGCGATCCTCGACGAACGCCCACACGCCGCCGGCCGCGAGCAGCGCCGACGAGACGTACATGCCGACGCACGTCTTGCAGAACACCCCGAGGCGCAGCGCCGAGATGAGCGCCATCATGATCGACACCGCGAGCGGCGTCAGGCCCGCGACGAACAGGAAGTGCGCCGCGCGCCGCGGCGCGTGCTGGCCCGAGAGCAGCACGTACAGCGCGAACGCCGCGAAGAACGCGAACGCGCCCAGCGCGAACAGCGAGATCGGGATACCGCCCCAGAAGCTCTCGCGCAGCAGCGCCGAGTACGGGCTGTACATGGCCACGCGGCACGCGGTGTCGGCGCCCGCCTGCGCGCCGAGGCCGGGGATGAAGCTGCAATGCAGGTCGTGGACCTGCCGGTCGAGGTGCCGGATGTAGTCGAACGTCGACGAGGCGCTGAACGCCAGTCCCAGCAACGACCCGCTGAGCGCGAGCGCCGCAGGCCACCGAGGATGACGACTGCCTGACATGGCCGAGTGGATTACGCGACGTCGGGCAACGCGTCAAATCGAGGACGCCCGCGCGTACGGGCGTCTCCTGACGGCGCGCCGCGCGCGGCGCATGACGCGCAGCGCGATCGCGCCGCGCCGCGCGCCGCGCGTCATGCGCCGCGCGCGGCGCGCTGAGCCCGCCGGCTCAGCGGCTCGCCGCGCGCTCCTCCGCGAGGAGCAGCGTCGTCGAGAACCGCCCGATCGGCTCGATCCACTGCTTGAAACAGCGGAAGCCGGCGCGCTCCGCGAGCCGCACCACCCCGTCCGGCGTGTACTTGTACGAGCTCTCTGTCCAGAGGGACTCGCCCTCCTCGAAGGCCACCTCCAGGTCGAGGGCGCCCACGCGGATCGACTGCCGCCTGCGGCTGACGAGGTGCATCTCGACGCGCGAGGCCTCCGCGTTCCACGCCGCGCGGTGGTCGAACGAGCGGAGGTCGAACGTCGCGCCGAGCTCCCGGTTGATGCGCGCGAGCAGGTTCTTGTTGAAGGCGGCGGTGACGCCGAGCGGATCGTCGTACGCGAGCAGCAGCTCCGCCGCGGGCTTCACGAGGTCGGCGCCGAGCAGCAGCCCGTCCCCGGCGCGGAGCGAGGCGCGCACCCCCGCGAGGAACGCCGCCGCGGCCTCCGGGGCCAGGTTGCCGATGTTCGAGCCGAGGAACAGCACGAGCACCGCGCCCCCGCCGCCGCGCGCGTCGATCGCGCGCCGCGCCGCCGCGCGCGACAGGCCCTCCTCGTACCTCGCCCGGTGGGCCGACGCCTCCACGCGCGGCAGGCGGCCCAGGGTCCGGCGCGAGAGGTCGAGCGCCGTCTCCGAGACGTCGACGAGGTGCACGCACAGGCGAGGCACCCGCTTGCAGAGCGGCGCCGCCAGCAGGGCGAGCTTCTCCCCGCTGCCGCAGCCGAGCTCGACGAGCGAGGCGCCGGCCCCGAACGGCGCGACCATCTCCTCGGCGTGCCGCTCGAGCAGCGCCCGCTCCGCGCGCGTCAGCGGGTACCAGGGGAGCTGACAGATCGCCTCGAACAGGTGCGAGCCGAGCGCATCGTAAAAATACTCCGGCGAGAGGTGCTTCGGCGACGCCTTCAGGCCCGCCCGGACATCCGCCATGAAGCGGTCGAGGGAGTCTGTCGTGTGCATCACAGAACCTTAGCCCCAGACCTTCGACTGGGCGCCTCGAAATCCGTGGAGATCCAACGATTTCCAAAGGTATTTCGCCTCCTCGCGCATTCCGGCGAGCCGCCCCGCTTTCTCGGGCCGGAGACGGCCGTTGCCCACGCGATCCGCCGCTGCTAGGAGCAGCCTCGGGGATCCAGGATCCCAGAGCCCACCCGATGACGACCTCTGCTGACGGCGCGGCGAGCGGCGCGCCCCCTCTTGTGAAGCTTGGTCCGTTCGATGCCGAGTTCCTCGCGGACCTGCCCTACGACCCCTCGGTCCTCTTCTTCGACGAGCTCCTCGAGGTGGACGCCGAGAAGAGCCTGGTGCGCTGCCGCATGCCGACCGACCGGCCGATGCCGCTCGTCGACGCGCAGCGCGCGCACCCGCTGCTGCACCCGCGCCACGTCGCCGGCGCGATCATGGTGCACGCGACGGGGATGCTCGGCTTCGTGCACGCCTACCACCTGCTCGGCCTGCGGCACCGCGAGGGCTGGATCGGTTATGGCACCAACATCCACCGGGTGGTCTTTCGCAAGCTGGTCCAGCCGGGCGCTCCCATCGAGGCGACGTGCGTGGCGACGCGCTCCCGGCTCGGCCAAAAGCGGCACATGATCCGCTATGCGTTCGAGTTCCGGCACGAGGGCAGCGTCTGCTACGAGGGCGATCAGACGGCCGTGTGGATGCGCGTGCAGGACGTTCCAGCCATGGATTCCCGACCCGCGCTCGAGGAGCTCGATCGATCCCTCGCTTGACCCGCGCGTTCGGCTCGTCTACCCGCCCTCCCCATGCAGGATTTCGATGCGGGATCGATCGTCCCGTCCACACGCGATCTTCTCCAGGTGATCTCCACCCGTAGGAAGAACATGGCTCTGGTCGGGCTCGTCGGCTCGGAGTCGCCGGCGGAGGACGCGGTGCGGCTCCAGGAGCTCAACATCTCTGCGCTCGCGTTCGCCGAGGCGGGGCCCGCCATGCAGGGGGCTGCGCGCGCGACGAAGACCGTGCCGTCGCTCTGCCTGTCCCGGGTCGGCGATCGCGACGCCGCGCTGGCGGCGCGCTACCACGGGGCGGACGGGGTCTGCGTCGACGCGCTCCTGCCGCTCGACGACTGGGACCGCCTCGCCAAGGGGGCGAGGACGATGCGCATGCTGCCGCTGGCGCTGGCGGAGAGCCGGGAGGGGGCCGAGGCCGCCGCGAAGGTCGGCGCGCGCGCCGTCCTGGTCCGGGGCGCCTCGGCGGAGGCGGTGATCGCGTCGGTCGCGTCGCTCCCGAAGACGCTCACCGTGGTCGCCGAGGTGCTCTCGGCGGACGCCGACGCGCTGCGCCGCCTCGTGGGCCACGTCGACGCGGCGATCGTCCCGCCGGCCGTCCACACGTCGGCCCAGTTCCCGGCGCTTGTCGCCGAGGTCGATCCCTGAGCGAGGGCGGGGCGGCCGTCGAAAAGTCGGGCCGCCCCTCGACGGCCCGGGCTCCCGCCTCCACGATCGGACCTCGATGAACCACGCCCACGAACTGGACGAGCAGCGGCGCGCGCTCCGCGAGGGGGCGCTCGTGCAGGCCATGCCCGAGCTCGGGACGCTGATCGTCACCGGCTCCGACCGGCAGACCTGGCTCAACGGCCTGGTCACCTGCGATCTGGCCCCGCAGAAGCCGCTGCCCGCCGGGGCGAAGGTCCCGGCCCCCGCGGGCGGGGCGTACGGGCTCAACGTGGTGAAGACCGGGAAGATCTTCGCCGAGGTGTGGATCGTGGTCGCGGAGGATCGCATCTACGTCGGCGCGCTCCGGGATCGCATCGAGGCGCTGCGCGAGAGCTTCGAGCGTTACCTCATCATGGAGGACGCCGAGCTCGCGGACGCCTCCGGCGAGCACGCCTGGGTCTTCGCCCACGGCCCGCGGGCCGCCGAGCTCGCGGCGGCGGGGCGCGCGGCCGGTGCGGACGCCGCGATCGTCGACTGGACCGGCCTCGGGGGCGCGCTGTTCGTCGCGCCCCGGCCGGCCGAGGGCGCCGTGCTCGCGGCGCTGCTCGCGGCGGGCGGGGCGGGCCCTGTCCTGCCCGCGACGGCGGCGGCGTGGGAGGTGCTCCGGGTCGAGAACAACGTCCCGCGGTTCGGCGTGGACTTCGACGACCAGAACTTCCCGCAGGAGGCGTCGCTCGAGGAGCGGGCCGTCTCGTTCAACAAGGGCTGCTACCTGGGGCAGGAGACGGTGTTCATGCTCCAGATGCGCGGCCACGCCAAGAAGCGGCTCGTGCAGCTCGCCGTCGAGGGGGAGGGCGACGTGCCCGCGGGCGCGGAGATCGCGCTCCCCGACGGCGCGGCCGTGGGCGCGGTGACGAGCCAGGTCAAGGAGCCGGGCGGGCAGCGGGTGCTGGCGCTCGGCTACGTCAAGTACAAGCACGCCGTCCAGGGCACGGCGCTCCGGGTCGCCGGCCGGGCGGCCGAGATCACGCGCGCGCCGGGGGCGGGGGGCGCGCCGGGGCAGGCGAAGGTCCAGTAGCTCGTCGGCCGAGCTCCTGGAGCCGACGCCGTGCTCCGGGGCGTCGCGCGCTCAGCGCGCCGTCACTCGATCTCGCCCGCGTGGAGGCACATCCCCGGGCAGTCCGCGCCCCCGTTGTCCGGGTCGCAGGTGTCTCGCGGATCGTCCACACAGACATAGCCCCTTTCGCACGCGAACCCGGCGAAGCCTCCGCAGGGGTCGCCCACGCAGATGCCGCCGCAGTCGGCGTCCCTCTTGGGGTTGCAGTCGTCGTTCGGGTCGTCGACGCACCGGTTGGTGCCTGGACAGCCGCGGCCGGTGATGCCGCCGCAGGTGAACTGGAGCGCGGCTTGCGACTCGTCGAGCGGCTCTCCCGCGCTCGGCGCCTCGGCGCCGCAGCCGACGCCGAGCGCGGTGAACCCGGCGATCATCACAACCACCTTAAGCGATTCCTTGAGCATGCGAGTACCCTCCAAGCGCGCTCGCCTCGTCCGCGCCTTCGCGGGGGCGGCGAGCCACGGTGAGCAGCCAAGCGAAAGCTGGGCCAGCTGCGGAGGGGCCTGATCGCCGAGGGGCCGTCGTCGCGCGCGGGGCAACTCGCGCAGGTCCTGCTCGAATTGGGCAGGATCCTGCCTTGGTGCGAGGAGGAGCCGAGCGCCGAGGTCGTCGTGGACCGTTCCCCCGAGCAAGATGTCAACGGGCGTCGCACACCGTTTTCGATGGACTCTCCGGACCCGTGACGGTGAATTCGCTCGATGGCCACCAAGAAGACGTCCACGAAGGGACAGTTGCACGAGGGGCAGGGCGAGGAGCAGGAGCCGACCCACGTGCTCGAGCTCCTCGCCGCCGATGTCGGCGAGCCTCCGAAGTCGTCGCTCAAGGCGATCCTCTCCGGCACGACCGACGCGGATCTCGTCAGCGTCGGCAAGACCATCCTGTCGAGCAGGATCGTCACGGACGCTGCGCGAATCTACCGCAAGGCGTGGGATTTCCATGAGCAGGCGACCGACGAGCAGAGGCGGCGGCTCCGCGGTTTCTCGAAGCCGCTGCTGGCGCTGGCCGTCCAGCAGGCGCTCGCGCTGGAGAGGCTCGATCGACAGCGTGCGGCCGCGAGCGCCTCCGCGGGCGTGGCCAGGGCGGGGCAGACCAAGGCGTCGGAGGCGGCCCAGTCGAGGGCGATCGAGCTCCGCGACCAGGCGTATGACGCCCTCCGCGACGCGGCAGGCCGGGACGAGCGGCTGCGGGCGCAGGTCGATGCCGCGTTCGGGACCGCCGCCACGGGCGAGTCGCTGGCGGGCGGCATCGAGCAGACCGCGAAGCTCCTGCGCCGGTGGCTGAAGAGCGAGGACGAGGCGCTCACGGCGAGGCTGGAGCTCGCGAGCCTGGACGAGTCCTATGCGAAAGAGCTGGAAGCCGCGGCCAGGGAGCTCCGCAGCGCCATGGCCAACGCGGCGAACCGGCCCGCGGACGGGAAGGCGACCCAGGGCGCCCTCGACCGCGCCGACGGGATCAACATCCTGATCATGGGGCAGATCATCCGCGCCTTCGACGGAGCGCACGGCATCGATCCCACGATCCCGCGGCTCGTGCCGATCTCGACGCGGAGGCTGTTCAACAGGAACACGAGGAAGAAGGCCGACCAGCCAGAGGCGCCGCCGGCGGCCGGCGGCTCGCCGCCCACGGGCGCGAGCGCGGAGCCCGGCGACGGGTAGCCGGCGGCCTCGAGCCGATCCACGCCACCGGCTCGGCGCCGTAAGACGACGCGCGGCTGCGGCAAGACAGCGGCTGCGCGCGGCAAGACAACGCGCGGCTGCGGCAAGACAGCGGCTGCGCGCGGCAAGACAACGCGCGGCTGCGGCAAGACAGCGGCTGCGCGCGGCGAGACGGCGCGCGGCTGCGGCAAGACAGCGGCTGCGCGCGGCGAGACGGCGCGCGGCTGCGGCAAGACAGCGGTTGCGCTCCGCAAGACAGCGGCTGCGCTCCGCAAGACAACGCGCGGCTACGGCAAGACAGGGGCCGCGCGCCGCAAGACAATGGCTGCGCGCTGCAAGACACCACCCCTGGGGAACCGAACGGCGCCTGCCCAGGCTCGGCACCCTTCCTGCGCGGGCTGAGCGGCGCTGGCGGGCTGCACCGCGCTGGCCGTCGGGGTGACCGCCGCCCCGCCCGCGGACAGCCCCAGCCTCGACGGCGCGCCGCTCTCCGCTGCGCGGTGGCTCGTCACAAGCACGAGCATGTCGAAGCGGTAGGACGCTACGAGCGGGGCCTCGTCGGCCGCGCACGACAGGATCTTCGCCCCTGGTCCTCGGACCGACGATCCTCACCGGCGGCGTGACCGTCCGCCGAGAGGGCCGGGCAAAGCGGGAAGAGGGGGCGAGCGCGCGCGAGTGCACGTGCGTGAAGACAAGAGAACGCATCGCTGCACGCATTGTCGTGATCGTCTAAAAATTACCTAGACACGTCAAAAATAAATATCTCTCGATTGTGGTAATTTTATCTGTTGGATCGCAATGCTGTTGCTGCGCGAGGAACCAGGCCGTCTTGCTGATCATGCGTGTTGAGCCGCCTTGACGCGGACTTCGCTCCTGATAGGGTCGCGGTGTTCCATCATCTCTCGGAGGAGAGAGGCGCCGAGGGCTCGCGATGGCTCAACAGTTCGATCGCCTGGAATGGCCCGCGCTGGCGGGCATCCCGTTCGATGTGCGCAGGCTGCAGCCCTCGGTCGACGTCCATGGTCTGTACCGTTATGACGTTGAGCTCGCGATCAAGGTGTCGGCGAGCCTGGCTGACCGCACGCTCTCGAAGAGCCGCGCGACCCTGATCTTCGTGACGGACGGCGAGGAGAGCTCCGTGCACGGCATGGCCGTGGATATCGAGCAGATCCAGCGCGCGGACCTCGACCGCAACAGCCTCCATCTCGCCATCGTGCCACGCGTCTGGGAGATGACGCAGGCTTCCACGAAGAGGACCTTCCTCAACCGCACCGCCCCCGAGCTCGTGGCCCAGAAGCTCAAGGCTGCCGGCTTCAACGAGGGCGAGGACTTCCTCTTTCGCCTGCGGCGCAAGCACCCGCCGCACAAGCGCCTGGTCCAGCACGATCGGACCAACTTCGGCTTCCTTCAGGAGCTCTGCACGCTCGCGGGGCTGTCCCTCTCCTTCGCGCACGGCGAGGGACGTGACGTGCTCGTCATCTCGGACTCGGAGGACGCCTAGGCTCGACCCGGTTTGAAATCGCAGCACCTCCTGGTGTATGCTCGCCCACGTGCTACCCGTCGCCGTCTGGTCTTGCCGCGCCCCAGGCCGCTCACGGTCATGAGCACCGGCGGCGGCGCGCCCGTCAAGATATCCGGGCAGAAGCTCGTGGCGCTCCATCGGCTTTCGCTCGGCTCCCTGCCGAGCTCGGGGCTGCTGCAGGAGCTCGTCGAGCTCCGGGTGGTGGGCTCGACGTCGAGAGTCACCGCGGGTACGCTCCGGGTGGACGGCGATACGCTGATCGTCGCGTGTGACGTCGACAGCCCGGACGGCTCGCTGAGCGACATGGCGCGAGAGGACCTGAGCCGTCTTCAGCTGGAGGGGCGTTGCAAGGACGGCGCCACGTTCTCTGCGTGCAACGCGGCCGTCCGGTCGTGGAAGAAGAGAGAAGAGCGCGTCTGCAGGGTGGAGCTCACGTACGACGACTGGGCCATCCATTGGCCCGCGACCAGGCCGCTGCTGTGGGCGGGGATCACCGATGCTGCGCTGCCGTCGAGCAACGGCAACTTGGACCTGGTCGCGGAGCGTGGGCCGACGAGCCGCCATCGGATCAGTGAGCCTGCGCAGTCGGCGCTTCGTCCTGGCCACCGCACGACCGCGGGCGAAGGCACCAGCTCGTGGGCGCACTATTGCCTCGAGGGGCCATCGTACACCTACTACTTGGTTCATTGCGCGCACCGCGGTGAGACCCGCTGGCTCCTCGCGCTGGATCCGCGAGAGGCGACGACGTTGGACCGCGACGTCCTCCGCCGTGACCTGACCAGCATCGCCTTCTGCTTCGGACAGCCGTTCCACGTAGGGGTGCTTCACGGCGTGGACGAGGACGGCGGGCGGGCCGGCCTCTTCAGGATGGATGTCGAGGCGCACCTTCCCGGGCGCCAGCGCGAGCGCCCTCCCGTCCCGCTGCGCGGCGACGAGGCGCCGTGGCCCGTGGCGCTGTTCACGGCCCTGTCCAGCCGCATCGCGCGCGAAGACGCGCTCGCCGCGGCGGTCACGAGGTTCGTCGAAGCGATCCACGAGACCTCGACCGAGGGCGCTGCGCTCAAGCTGCTGCACGGAGCGAGCATGGCCGCGAGGAGCGTGCTCGGCGACAAGGCCCTCCAGACCGCGGACAAACAGCGCTGGAACCGCTGGTTCGCGCAGCACCGCGGCATGCTCGCGGCGCGGAAAGGGCCTGCGCTGTCGGCCGAGCTCCTCGCCTCCCTGCAGCGCGCAGAGCAGGGGCGCGCGAGCGCCTTGATCCGCGCGGCCTTCGCGGAAGTCCGGCTGACCCCGCTCGATGAGATCGACGCAGCGCTCTCCTCCGCCGAAGCCTACCTCCTGGGCGAGGACACCAAGGCGCGGCCGGACGGCAGGATCGCGGCGATCCTTCAAACCGTCCTGGTGGCGCTCGTCGCGAAGGCGGTGGGGTACAAGGGGCCCATCTGCGCGTGGGAGAGGTCGCCTGCCGAGCCGTCCGATGCTCCCTCCCGCCCGTGGTGGCCCGCGGAGAGGAGCGCCGGCGAGCGAATCAAGCGGTTCGTCGCCCATGCTCGCGCGCGCAAGATGCCGCGCGATCTGCGCGAGTCCTGGCCTTTCTTCGTCGAGCGGAAGGTGCCGATCCAGGGACCGATCGCGGCGATCGCCTCCTTTGCGGAGGGGCTGGAGGCCAGGGCCAACGGGCTGGTGACCGCGAGCGTCAAGCCCGTCGCCCCGGCCCCTGGAGAGCTCGCCACGTTCGAGTTTGTCCTCGCGCCTGTGGGCAAACCCAAGGCTCGAGTTCTGCTGCTCAAGATCCACGAGACCTCGAGCGGAGCGACCAAGATCGAGGACTGGAGCAACAAGGTGCGCACGTTCACAGGGGAGTCGAAGCTCGCCCGTTTCCTGACGAAACTCGCGCGCAGCGACGAGACGCGCCAGCTCGTCGAGGGGCTCATGCTGGCTGCTCGGGAGCCGCCGGAGCCATGACCGAGCTCGGGATCAGCCGCCTCGCGGACCACAGGATGGCTGCCCGGGGGGGACCAGCGCCATGATCGGCCGGCGGCACACCGCCCTCCAGTGGAACATGGGCGTCTACTACGACCGCGATCTCTCGGAGGATGTCCGGCGGTCGCGGTTCGGCGTCCTCGGGACGCTCGTGGCCAAGCACGCTCCGAGCATCGTGGCGCTCCAGGAGGCGCCCGAAGATCTCCAGCGCCAGCGGGTCCTCGGCCCCAGGTATCGGGTCATCTCGGCGCCGGGAGGCATCGCGACCGCCGTCCTTCAGCCGGCATGGAAGGTGCTCGATTACAGCGGGATGGAGCGCTGGAGGGCGCTCGTCGTCCAGATCGATCCCCGCGCCGGAGGGCTCGGCCTCGGTTTCTGGAACATGCACCTGCCGATACTCTTCAAGGACTCCGAGGAGCGGCGGGCCTCGGCGCGGTGCGAGCCGCTCGCCGATCTCCGCAGGTTCAGGGCGCACCACCCCGCCCGGGGCGAGATCGTGAGCGGCGACTTCAACCTCGAGCCACACGACAGCGCAATGACGGGCCGCGACGGCTTCTATGCGCGCGGCGACCTTGAATGGGTGCTGTCGACGGCGAGTCGGCGAGACATGTCGTATCGAGCGCTGTACAACGCGACACTCTCCGCCTTGGAGCGCGGCGGGCCGCCGTACGGGAGCCGTTTCCGCGACAAGGGCACGAGCAGCGCAGGGCCGTGGTACATGCCAGATCAGGTGCTCATGTCGGCCGAGATCGTCCGCTACGGCAAGCCGAAGGTGACGCTCTTGACGCACGCGGGCTCGACGGCCCTCTGCGACGCGCATCGCGGCTGCCCCGATCGGAAGGTGGGCTCCGACCACCTCCCCCTCCTCATCGAGTTCACGGCGTAGCGGGGCGCCGCCCGCGCGCGGCTCAGGGGAAGATCTCGCGCTCGCCGTACACGGCGGCGAGCCGCTGCAGCGCCACGGCGTAGGCGGCGAGGCGCAGCGTGCACTTCTTCTGCCGCGCCATCTCGGTCACCTCGCGGTAGGCCCGCTTCATCGCCTTCTCGAGCCGGGCGTCGACCTCCTCGAGCGTCCACGTCTCGGAGCGCTTGTTCTGCACCCACTCGTAGTAGCTCACCGTGACGCCGCCCGAGTTGGCGAGGACGTCCGGCAAGATGTCGATCCCGCGCTCGAGGAGCACCTTCTCCCCCTCCGGCGTGCACGGCCCGTTCGCGCCCTCGGCCACGAGCCGGACCTGCAGCCAGCTCGCCTCCTCCACGCCGACCTGGTTCTCCAGGGCCGCAGGGATGAAGATGTCCGCCTTGAGCCGGAAGAACTCCTCGCGGCTGATCGGCTTGCCCGCCGGGTAGCCCGCGATCGAGCGGTGCTTCTTCACGTAGTCCTGCAGCTTGTGCGGATTGAACCCCTCCGGATTGTAGAGGTACCCGGTGTGGTCACCCACCGCGACCGTCGAGGCGCCGAGCTTCGACAGGAGCACGGCCGTGTGCGAGCCGACGTTGCCGAACCCCTGCACGAGCAGCGTCGCGCCGCCGAGGTTCACGTCGTTGTCCTCGGCCCACTCGGTGATGCAGTGGACGACCCCCTGCCCGGTGGCCTTCTCCCGCCCGTACGTGCCGCCCGACGCCACCGGCTTGCCCGTCACGACGCCCTTCACCGCCTGCTTGAAGAGCTGGCCGACGGTGTTCATGTACGTGTCCATGGCCCACGCCATGGTCTTCGCGTCGGTGCCGACGTCGGGCGCAGGGATGTCCGTCTCCGGGCCGATGTTCGAGCCGAGCGCATGGAAAAAGCGGCGCGTGATGCGCTGGAGCTCGGCGCGCGACACCTCGTTCGGGTTGAACTTGATGCCGCCCTTGCCGCCGCCGAGCGGCAGGTTCATGAGCGCGCACTTCCACGTCATCATCGCGGCGAGCGCCTTCAGGTCGTCGAGCGACACCGTCTCGTGATAGCGAATGCCCCCCTTGAACGGGCCGAGGAGGTTGTTGTGCTGGATCCGGTAGCCCTTGAAGAGCCGGATGCTGCCGTCATCCATCCGCACCGGGAAATTGACGATGATCTCGTTCTTGGGCTGGCTCAGGATCGTCGTGATGTAACCCGGCAGCTCGATCAGGCGGGCAGCCTCGTCGAGATAACCCTGGACGACTTTGAAGAACTCGTATTTGTGCTTATGGCCCGGAGCAGCAGCGCCGCTCACCGGCGGAGTCGTGATCTTGGTACCGACTTGATCTTCCATGGCTCTGTAACTTTCTAGTGCGCGGCGCCGCTCGGTTCAACGTGTCGGGTGCAATCATGCGACGCGTCACGCCTGTCGAGGCCGCCGGTGCGCCGCGTCAGCTCGGCAGTATGCGGCGCGGCGCGCCGGTCATGATCTCGACCACAGGACGTACAGATAGGTGATGGTCCCGGTGACGAGCAGGGCGTCGACCCGGTCGAGGATGCCGCCGTGGCCGGGCACGATCCCGCCAGAGTCCTTGATCCCGAAGGAGCGCTTGAACAGCGACTCCCCGAGGTCCCCCGCCTGACCGAGGCCGCCCGCGACGATCGCGAGCGCGAGCCCGTCGACGAGCGGCAGCGACCGGAGGAACCAGAAGTGGGCGAGCAGCGCGCCGAGCACCGCGAAGAGCAGGCCGCCCAGGGCGCCCTCGACGGTCTTCTTCGGGCTCACCGCCTCGTAGAGCTTGTGCCGGCCGAGGAAGCGGCCGGCGAAATAGGCGCCCGTGTCGGAGAACCAGGAGAGCAAGAGCGCCAGCACCACGAACGAGGGGCCGTCGGCGCCGGCGTCGCGCCGGAGGAGCGCCAGCGCGCCCAGCCCGCCGCCCACGTACAGCGGGCCGAAGGTCATCGCCAGCACGCGCAGCGCCGCCGTGCGCATGTCGCCGAGCCGCACCAGCGTGACGAGCATCCCGACGAACGGCAGCAGGAAGATCAGCGCGAGCAGCGCGCCCGGCGAGCCGCCGAAGCGCCAGAGCACCCCGAGCACGCCGAGGGTGAGCGCGACGCCGGCGACCCGCGACGCGCGGTCGTCCGCGTGGGTCATCGCGAAGAACTCGAGCGCGCCGATCGCGGCGGCGGCCGCGACGAGCGCGGCCCACCCCCAGCTCGGGCCGAGGTAGAGCAGCGAAAGGAGGAGCGGTGCGGCCACGATCGCGGTGATGACCCGCATCGTGAGGTTGGAAGCAGCCAAGCGTCAGACTCCCGTGCGTGAACCGTTGTGAGAGGCGACCTCGCGCGCGCGCCACGGCCGCCCCGCGCCCCGCGCGTCCGTCGCGCGGGCAGGCTCGTCCCCGCCGCCGCCCTGGGCCGCGGCGGGCCCGGCGGCGCGGTCGCGCTGCTGGTAAGCCGCGATCGCCGCGAAGAGGTCGTCCTCGGTGAAGTCCGGCCACAGCCGCTCCGTGAACGACAGCTCGGCGTTCGCCGCCCCGTAGAGCAGGAAGTTGGAGAGCCGCTGCTCGCCGCCGGTGCGGATGATGAGGTCCGGCTCGCCCACGCTCAGGCTCGGCAGCCGCGCGGCGAGCATCTCCCCGTCGATCGCCTCCGGATCGAGCCTGCCGGCGACCGCCTCCATCGCGAGCTCGCGCGCGGCGGCGGCGATCTCCTCGCGCGCCCCGTAGGACAGCGCCAGCGCGAGCGTCATCTGCCGGTTCGGGGCGGACGCCTTGCGGAGCGGGTCGAGCACGTCGCGCACGGGCTCGGGGAGCCGGCTGATGTCGCCGATCGCGACCAGGCGGATGTCGTTCTCGAGGATCTCGCAGCGCTCGCTCATCAGGAACTCGCGCAAGAGGCCCATGAGCGCGTCGACCTCGTTCCGGGGCCGCGCCCAGTTCTGCTCGCTGAACGCGTACAGCGTCAGCGCCTCGACGCCGAGCCTCCGGCAGACGCGCACGATGCGCCGCACGGCGGCGCTGCCGGCCTTGTGCCCGGCCTCGCGCGGCTCGCCGCGCAGCTCCGCCCAGCGGCCGTTGCCATCCATGATGATTCCGACGTGGCGCGGGAGATTTCTGGCTTCTACGAGGTTCATCGGCGGGGGGAGTTTCCCTTGTTGACTAACGACTGTCGACTGTTGAGTCTTCACGCCCATGAGCACTGGGGTTGGTCTCACGGTCACGCTGCGCGTCAGGATGGGCGCGCACGACGCACATTACGCGGGGGAGCTGTGCGATGGCGCGCGTATTCTCGCGCTCTTCGGCGACGTCGCCACCGAGCTCCTCATCCGCCTGGACGGCGACGAGGGGCTCTTCCGTGCGTACGAGGCGGTCGAGTTCCTCGCCCCGGTCCGAGCAGGCGACTTCATCGAGGCGACCGGGGTGGTCACGAAGGTCGGCGCCACGTCGCGCACCATGGCCTTCGAGGCGCGCAAGGTCGTCGCCAGCGTCCGCGAACCCGGGGTGGCGCCCTCGGCGGCGGACGCGCTGGCCGAGCCGGTCATCGTCTGCCGGGCCCTCGGCACCTGTGTCGTTCCGAAGGAGCTCCAGCGACGGCCGCGCCTCGTCCTGCCGGCGCTGTCGGCGCCCCCGCCGGATCACGCGCAGCTCCCGGAGCCGCGGCCGATCATCACGCCGCCCCCGCGGATCATCGTCACGCCGCCGCAGAGCGCCCTGATCCTGACGGCGGCGATCGTCGGCGCCGAGACGACCCGGGCGCAGACGCCGCACCTGCCGGTCACGGCGCGCGAGCTGGCCGACGAGGCCGCGCGCTGCCGCGACGCGGGCGCCGCGGTGATCCACCTGCACGTCCGGAACCCGGACGGGACGCCGAGCCAGTCGCGCGCCCTCTTCGCGGAGGCGATCGCCGCCATCCAGGAGAAGACGGACGTCATCCTCCAGACGTCGACCGGCGGCGCGGTGGGCATGGGCGTCGACGAGCGCGCCCAGCCGCTGCTCTGCCGCCCCGAGATGGCCACCCTGAACTGCGGCACGATCAACTTCGGCGACGGGATCTTCGACAACACCCGGCCGCTCATCCGGGATATGGCGGCCCGGATCCGCGAGGCGGGGAGCGTCCCCGAGCTCGAGTGCTATGAGGTCGGCCATATCCATGAGGCGCTCAGCTTGCTCGCCGAGGGGCTCCTCGCCGAGCCGCTCCACTTCCAGTTCGTGCTCGGGGTGCCCGGCGGCATCGCGGCGCGCGAGGACGTGCTCCGGTTCATGATCAGCCAGATCCCGCGAGGCTCGAGCTGGGGGGTCGCCGCCGTCGGCCGCCACCAGCGCCCGATGACCGAGCTCGCCATGCAGCTCGGCGGGCACGCGCGGGTCGGGCTGGAGGACAACATCTACCTGGAGAAGGGGGTGCTCGCGGAGGGGAGCGCGCCGCTGGTCGCGCGCGCCGCCGCCTTCGCGCGGAGCGCCGGCCGAGAGGTGGTCGATCCGGACCGCGCGCGCCAGCTCCTCGGGATCCGCCCGCGCGCCGCGGCGGCCCAGGCCGGCGCTGCTGGAGGAGGGAGCGCGCTCGCGCAGGGATGACCGCAAGGCCGCTCTCCACCTGGGTCGATCACCTCCGGGGCCGGCTCCCGGTCGCGCTGGGCGTCGCCCTGCTCGGGGCCGTCGCCCGGCTCTCGACGCCCTCGCCGCCGGCGCGCACCGCCGACGCCATCGCCGGGATGCTCGGCGAGGCGATCGGCGGCGCCGTCAGCCCGGACGATTTCGTCTGGGAGGAGCGCGGCGGGTTCTTGTCCGACGCGCTGCTGGGCCGCCGGGTGCTGTTCCTGGGCGTCCCTCGGCCGCCGGACGGCGAGGGCGCCCCGGGCGCGGAGCCCGCGGCGGGCGCCGGCCGCGCGCCGGACGGGCCCGGCGCCGCCGACCTGTACCGCGCGCGCGTGCGGCTCACCCGCTCCGGCCGGCCGGTGAGCCTGGGCGGCGTCCGCAACCTGACCGACACGCCCCTCGGCGACGACCGCAACCTGGTCGCCCGCGGCCGCCGCGTCGCGGTGACCACCTCCGCCTTCGGCGTCGTGCAGGGGGTCACGCTGCTCGATCTCGGCGGCGGCGCGCCGCCGGGGCCTCGGCCCCTCGGCGAGCGGCTCCGCGCGGCGCTCGACGGCTGGCTCGAGACCGGGAGCGCCGACGGCGCGGCGCGCACCGAGATCGTGTTCGACGTCCCGCCCGCCTCGGCGCGGCTCGAGCTCGTCGACGAGGGCCTGGTGATGGCCCTCGGGCCGGAGGCGGTGCCGGCGGCGCTCAACGCCGGCACCGGCGAGGTCGACACGGGCGGGCGCGATCCGTTCGGCGCCCGCGCGCACCACCTCCCGCGCCGCGCGCCGCCGTTCCTGGAGCTCGCCGGGCCGTCCGCCGGCCGCCTGCTCGGTCCAGGGGCGGCCGCCGCGGTCGAGCGGCTCGCGCGCGCCGCCGGGCGCGCCGCGGCGGGCGTCCGTGCCGAGCCGGCCGCCGCGTACCTGACCCACGGCGCCGCCGCCCCGGAGCCCGCGCCGGAGGGGTGGCCCTCGCTCTGGCCCCCGCCCAGGGTCGAGCCGGCGATCCAGCCGCCGCTCCCGGGGGAGGGGGACTGGGTGCTCGTGGCGCCCTCGCTCCCGCGCGCGCTCCCCGGCATCGAGGCCGACCCGCAGCGCCCCTCGAGCCCCTTCGCGGCGACGACCCTCCGCCCCGATCCGCAGCGGGAGCAGGTGCGCGTCCACCTGCTCGCGATCGACACGCGGCACATCAGGTTCACCTTGCAGGCCGGCTTCGAGGCGCCCAGGCCGACCGTCGGCCCGCACGGCACCGGGCAGCTCCCCGACGCGTCGACGCTCCGCGGGGCCATCGGCCTCGGCGTCGGGCCGAGCGACCCGGCCGCGCCCCGCGCGGACGCCGAGGCGCTCGGCATGGTCGTCGGCGGCCGCGCGCTGGTGCCGCCGCGCGACGGCGCGGCGACGGTCGGGGTCGACCTCTCGGGCCGGCCGTACTTCGGCGCGTGGCCGTCCGGCGGCGACGTCGCCCGCGTGCCCTGGGCGCTCTGGCAGGCCCCGCCGTCCTCGAGCCCCCGCGATCTCCGCGACGGGGGCGGCCGGCGCTTCCCCTGGGCGCTCTGGCAGGGCCCGTCCCTCTTCGAGGCGGCGAGCCCCGCGTCGCCGCTCCCCGCCCTCGCCGGCCCCCTCGCCGAGCGCGCCCCGGCCGGCGCGGCGCCCTCGCCCGGCGACGGCGACGACCTCGTCGTCGAGCGCGCGGCGCTGTGCATGACCGAGCGCGGCTTCGTGATCCACGCGTGGAGCGGCGCCGCCGACGCCGCCGCGATGCGGGCGGCGCTCGAGCGCGCCCGGTGCCTCGCCGGCGTCTCGCTGGGCCGGGCGCCGGATCCGCTCGGGGTCGCCTTCCTGAGCCGCCAGCAGGACGGGAGCATGGCCGCGGAGCGCCTCGCGCCGGCGATGTCGATCGCGCCGCCGGCGCACGCCGCGTCGGCGTCCCCGCGCCCCTTCCTCTACTTCGAGTCGCGCTCGAGCGACGGTCCGCCCGCGCCCGATCTGTCGCTCCCGGGCGAGCGCGTCGGCTGGTCCGCGGACGGCGGCGCGCAGCCGCCGCCGGCGTGGAGCCCGGCCGTGTACGCCGCCGACACCGTGCACCTCGGCGCGCAGGTCCGCGTCCACGCCTTCGCCCCGGACCGGTTCCTCTTCCGCCTCCGCGCCGGCTCGCGCGAGATCTCGCCGCGGACCGCGCCGAAGCTCGACGCCGAGGTGCCGGCCGACGAGCGGCCGCGCGTCATGGCGGCGATCGGCGTGGGCACCGGCCGGCGGCGCGGCCCGCGCGGGCTCGCCGTGGGCGGCACCGTCGGGCTCCGCTTCCGGGGCGAGGGGGGCCTCCTGCTGGTCCGCGGCGGCCGCGTCGAGATCCGCCCGGCCGGCGGCGTCGAGGTCGCGCCGGGCATGGACGCGACCGAGCTGCCGCTCACCGCCGACGACGGCAGGCTGCGCCCCGAGGCGCGCGAGATCGGCACCATGCGCCGGCGCAGCGCCGCCTGCGTGCTCGACGACGGGACGTTCCTCGTGGCCACGACGACGTTCGACAGCGACGAGGCCACGACCGAGGCGCTGCTCGACCTCGGCTGCGCGCGCGTGGTCGCGCTCGATCGCGGCGCGCACCGCAACGCGTACGTGCACCGCGCGTCGGGCGATCCTGCGCTGCAGCAGGCCTACGAGGAGACCGCGCTCTTCGCGGTCGGCCTCGCGATGCCCGGCCGGGCGCGCTGGCTCACGGAGGCGGCGCGCCCCTGAGCGCGCCGGCTCGCGGAGGCGGCGCGCCCCTGGGCGTCGCGGCTCGCGGAGGCGGGGCGCGGGGCGACGGTCAGGCGTGGGACAGCATGCCGCGCAGCATCCCGAGCGCGCGCGTGTGCAGCTGCGACACGCGCGGCTCGCCGACCCCGAGCTCCGCGCCGATGTCCTTCAGCTTCGCCCCTTCGAAATAGTACATGCCGATCACGCGCCGCTCCCGCTCGGGGAGCTGCGCGATGGCGAAGGACAGGGCGCGCCGGGTCGCCTGCGCCGAGATCGCCTCGATCGGGTCGTCTCCGCCGGCCATGTGCACCGACTCCTCCGCGGGGGTCACCTCGCTCAGGCTCACGAAGACGGTCGCGCAGCCGACCTTGCCGGCGGCGCTGGCCTCGACCGCCTCGCGCGCCCGCCGCGAGAGCCAGTCCTGCGCGCGGAGCTCGTCGACGATCGCGCCGCGGATCCGGAGCTTCGCGTAGCCGGCGAACGTCTCGCCGTCGCTCCCGCCGTTCTTGCGGAGCGAGTCGACCAGCCCGAGCATCCCGGCGCTGAGCAGATCGTCGCGCTGCACGTTGGGCGGCAGGTGCCGCGACACCTGCCGCACGAGCTTGCGGACGAGCGGGAAGTACCCCTTCAGCACCTCCGGACGGAGCGGCGCGCACGACGGCTCGCATCGAAGCGGCCCGCTCGCGCAGGCCGCCTCGGTACAGCACGGCGGACAGCTCGCGTAGGTGTCCGGCTCCGCGGCGTGCCACCCCTCCTCGTACGTGCAGGGGGACGGGGATTCCGCGGATTCCCAGATGTCGTGCGCGCAGCTTGACGCGACCTCCGCGGATTCCCATGCAGCATCGTGCGCGAGCGCCGCGCCGGCCTCCGGCGCCGAGGCGCCCGGCGGATCCGCGAGCGGATCGACGCCGAGCGCGTCGGGCGCTTCGATCAGCGCCGGGTCACACGTGACAACCGGGCACGTGGCGCCCAGGAGGACCGGCTGGACAAACTCCTCCGCGTCACAACACGGAAGGAGTGGCCTGGGAGGAGCGAACCCCTCCCGCTGCAGTCGGGTCGATTGCTGCACGTGAGGTGGATTGGTGCCACAACTCTCGCAGCGTGCAAGGCTGAGCCGTGCAATTGTGTCTGGTGCGGATGTTCAGTGTGTGGATAGTAGCCAGCGGCCTGGGCAGTTCACTTCCCTGCAGCCGAACCGGCGGAAGCCGGGGTGGGTGCTCCTGAACCCACGCTCGTCTGCGGCTCGCTGCCGCCGCGTCCCGCGCCCGAATTAGCACCTGTAGTATTCGAGGGTTGTGGCTGGGTGGCGCGGGGCTCCCCTGACCCATACACCTCTTCTTCGGCCGAGACGGGAACATCGCGCGCCGCCTCGTCGGCCGCGACAGAGCCCTTCGCCCCCTCGTAACGAGGCGGCTCTCCAGGCCTCGAGTAATCCACCCAGTAGACCTTATCTGAGCGAACGTCCAGGTGAACGAACGTCGAGTTGGGGTAGTATCCCACACCCGCGTTGCGAAAACCGCGGCAGAAATCGCGGACCACGGTGTTGGGCACGCCCTCGACCATGAAATCGATCGCGCGACCGAAATTGTGGTTGGAGTGCGGGGTGTACTGGGTCGGAGAGTAAGGACGATAACCGCTGACGACGCGGATGGTCCTGCCGCCGAAGTGGTCGCTGACCATGCCGATCAGCGTGGCCAGGCGCGGATCGATCGGGATCGAGGCGGTGGGGGACGCGCGCATCAGCCGGCTGAGCTTGGGGAGGGCCCTGGGGACGAGGCGCCCTTTCGGCGTGAGGAGCTGGAGGTCGAGCCGCTCGGCGCCGCGCACGAGGCGGACCCATCCGGGGCGCTTGGGCCGCTGCGCGTAGCGCTTGCTCGGCGGCAGCGACCGGGGGTCGGCGTCGCGCTTCATCGACCCCTTGCCGAGGGGGCGGGTCTCGGCGCTCCGCTGCTTCGCGCTCCGGCTCCGCTCCGGCTCGTCGCGCAGCGCGGCCGCCCGGCCGGGCACGGCCCGGGTGGAGCGCGCGCCGGGCTTGCCCCGCTCGGGGATCACGAGGACGAGGCCCGGGTGGATCCGCTGGCCGGGCTTGAGCCCGTTCGCCTCGCGGAGCGCGTCGACCGTGATCCGGTACCGCTTCGCGATCTTGCCGAGCGTCTGGCCGGCGTAGACCGTGTGGTGGCCGTCCTCGGCGAGCGCCGCGGCGGGCGTGGCGCTCAGGAGCAACGCCGTCGCGAGGGCGGCGAGCACGGACCCGAGCCGCGACGGCCGCGGGCGGGGCTCCATCGCGGCCCCGGCGCGGAGGCCGATGGAGCCGCAGAAACGGGAGATCTCCGGATGCATGAGGGGACTCTGACCTGACGTCATCCGTGCCCGACGACCGAGCCCCGGACGGTGCTACCCTGGGCTGGCGCGCGCCCGCCGGCCCGACCGGCGGCGCCGTGCCGCGTATCGAGCTTCGATAGGCGGGCGAGAGGCAAGCGTAAAGCGGTTTTTTGCCCCGCTATCGGCGGTGGTGCGAAGCTTCGCCAGAAGCGGCCAGAAGGGATCGGTGAGGATCGGGCGCCCGGGAGCCGGGCAACGCGGCCCGGCCTCTCTTTCTTCATCGAGGCTGGCGCGGATCAGGACGGACGGGATGTCGGAAGGCAAGAACTTGGTCGGAGTCGACATCGGATCGAGCGCGATCAAGATCGCTCAGATCAAGGAGGGCCGTAAGGGCTATGGCCTCGTGCGGCTCGGCTACGCGCCGCTCGCGCCGCAGGCCATCGTCGACGGCCACGTCATGAACGCGCAGGCCATCGTCGAGGCGCTCGGCCGCGCCTTCTCCGAGGCCAAGATCCGCCAGCGCGAGATCGCGCTCAGCATCAGCGGCCAGGCGGTCATCATCCGCAAGATCACGGTGCCGCTCATGACCGCTGCAGAGCTCGACGAGCAGATCCAGTGGGAGGCCGAGCAGCACATCCCCTTCGACATCAAGGACGTGCACGTCGACTACGAGGTGCTGCGCCGCCGCCCCGAGGCCGGGCAGATGGACCTCCTGCTCGTCGCCGCCAAGCGCGACGAGATCAACGACTACACCCAGATCGCCAGGAACGCGAAGCTGAAGCCCATGGTCGTCGACATCGACGCGTTCACCGTCCAGAACCTGTTCGAGGTGAACCGCGGCATCCCGCCGGACCAGACGTTCGCGATCATCAACGTCGGGGCGAGCCTCGCGTCGATCAACATCGTGTCGCGCGGGGCGAGCGCGTTCACCCGCGACATCGGCAACGGCGGCAACTACATCACCGAGCAGATCCAGCGCAAGCTCGGCATCAGCTTCGAGCAGGCCGAGGAGTTCAAGTGCGCCAGCGTGACCTCGGGCCCGGGCGGCGTGCCCGCCCAGGTCATCGAGACCATCGAGCAGGTGTGCGACTCGATCGCCGGGGAGATCCAGCGCTCGCTCGACTTCTTCCTGGCCACGAGCGGTGAGGGCGACATGCACCGCATCTACCTGACCGGCGGCTCGTCCAACCTGCCGGCGCTGCCGGCGGCGATCGGGCGGCGCGCCCGGGTGGCCGTCGAGCTGATCCAGCCGATGGAGCGCATCACCGTGGAAGCGAAGGAAGTCAACCAGGAGCTGCTCCGGCTCCGGGCGGCGCAGTTCTGCGTCTCGCTCGGGCTCGCGATGCGCAAGGACCGGGAGAAGCGCTCGTGATTCGCGTCAACCTGCTCCCGCAGCGGCGCGGCACGCGCGGGGCCGCGCCCCAGGCGAGCCAGCGGTGGCTGCTCGTCACGCTCGGCGTCGTGATCCTCGAGATCGTCGCGCTCTTCCTCTTCCACCAGACGAAGGTCGAGGAGCTCGAGGAGCAGACGCGCAAGAACTCGGTGCTCCAGAGCCAGATCCAGGACATCCGCACGCTCGTCGCGAACCACGAGGAGATCAAGAAGGCGCTCGAGGTCCTCCGCGCGCGCGAGGACGCGATCGCGAAGCTCCAGGCGGCGCGCAGCGGGCCGACGGCGGTGCTGCTCGAGCTCGCGCAGCTGCTCACGAACGGCAAGGGGCCGACCGCCGACCCGGACAAGCTCGCGCAGCTCCGCAAGGAGAACCCGCTCGCCGTCTACAACCCGTCGTGGGACAGCCGGCGGCTGTGGCTCACGAGCTACGTCGAGTCCGAGCGGACGGTGCGCATCGAGGGGCTCGCGCGCGACGGGACCGACGTCTACGAGCTCGCCCAGCGGCTCAAGCTGTCCTCGTACTTCTACGACGTGCAGCTGCTCCCGGGGAAGAAGGAGAACGAGAAGGCGTCGCGCCTCGAGCTCGTCTCGTTCGCGCTGCAGCTGAAGGTGAGGTACTGATGGCCACGAAGCCCCAGCCCGTGCAGACCGGCTCGGCGCTCGACCGGCTGCCGCCGCTCGCCAAGGTCGGCGTCGGCGCGCTCTTCGCGGCGCTCGTCGGCATCCTGTACTTCGTCGGCTTCTACGCCGAGGTCGACTCGCAGATCGAGGGCGCCGTGCAGAAGCAGCAGGTGCTCCAGTCGGAGCTCACCAAGGCGCAGGCGTCCAAGGCCGCCTACCAGAAGGACCTCGACGAGAAGACCCGCCGCGAGCAGCTGAGCCGCGAGCAGAAGAAGATCCTCCCGGACGAGTCCGAGACGCCGGCCTTCCTCTCCGCGATCCAGGGCGTCGCGACCGTCTCCGGCGTCAACCTGACGTCATGGAGCCCCACCGAGGAGATCCCGCAGGAGTTCTTCGCCAAGGTGCCGATGAAGCTGACGCTCTCCGGCAAGTTCCACCAGGTGGCGAAGTTCTTCCACGGCGTGGGGCAGCTCGATCGCATCATCAACCTCGAGGAGGTCCAGATCAAGGAGCCGAAGATCGTGGGGACCGACGTGGAGGTCGAGGTGCAGTGCCTCGCGACCGCGTTCCGCGCGGTGCGCGCCGGGGAGACCCCGACGAGCGGCGTGAAGCGGCGCGGCCAGGGCCACGGAGGTGTGCGGTGAGCGCCGGCCGGACGCTGCTCTTCGCCCTCGGGGCGACCGTCCTCGCGGCCCTCGCGCTCGCGGGGTGCGAGGACGAGCCGGTCGTCACCTCCAGCCAGATGAAGGCGAAGGCCGGGACGCAGGCGAGCGCCTCGCCGGCGCGCCCCGCCGCGGCCGGCGCGTCCTCCGCGTCCGCGGACGCCGGCGCGCCCGAGCTGCCGCCGCTGCCGCTCCGGGAGTTCCAGGAGGCGGACTTCTCCGAGAGCGACCGGAGCCGCGACCCGTTCCGGAGCTTCGAGTCGCTCTTCGCGACGCAGGCCCGGGGGCGGGTGACGATCCAGCGGCAGGTCCTCGTGGACCGCTTCGCGCTCGACGAGCTCAAGCTGGTCGGCGTCGTCTCGCGCGCGCCCGCCCGCGCGCTGCTCACCGATCCGACGGGGCTCGGGTGGGTGGTGAAGGTGGGCGACTTCGTCGGCAAGGCCGAGATCGTGCACGCCGGCGGGCCGACGGGCGTCGACGTGGCCGTGAACTGGCGCGTCGATCGGATCCGCGACTCGGACGTCGTCTTCATCCGCGAGGACCCGTCGCACCCGGAGATCCCGCCGACCACGCGCGTGATCGCGCTGAGGCCGCTCGGCGACGGGAACGAGCCGGCCTTCGGTTCGCCCTGACCGCCACGAATTGGGCCCGATCCGGGCACCCGAAGTAGCCTCCCGGCAGCGTGACGCAGATCTCGCGTCACCGCGAAGCGGGAGTGCAATGAAGAGCAATCGAGACTATCGCCCGAGGCGGGGCGCGCTTCGCCGTGCCGCGGCACTCGGGATGATGTTGATCCTCGCTCCTGCGGGAGACGCGGACGCCGCCGCCCCGATCCGGGTGAGCGACGTCAGGCTCACGGCGCCCTCGGAGGGCAGGGCCGAGATCGTGGTCGCCACGAGCGGCGCGCCGCGCTTCTCGGCGCGGGTCGCGGACGGCGGCAAGCGGCTCATCGTCGACCTCGAGGGCGCCGAGGCGGCCGGGGCGCCCGGCGCGATCACGGACGGCAACGCGATCGTGGCCGGGGTGATGACGCAGGGGTTCGGCAAGGCGGCCCAGCGCACGACGCGGGTGCTGGTGCAGCTCGCGCGGCCGGCGGCCTACCGCGTCCGCGCCGAGCAGGGCGCGCTCGTGATCGAGCTCGCCGCCGCCGACGCGACCGCGCCCATGGCGGCGCGGGCCCCGGTCGGCGCCGAGGCGGCGGCGCCGGCCCGCGAGCCGGCGACGATCACCGACGTGCGCTTCGAGCACCAGGCGACGCTCGACCGGGTCATCATCGAGCTCTCGTCGATCCCGAGCTACCGCGAGTCGACCGGCAGGGCCGGGCGCCGCGTCATCGAGCTCAGCGGCGTCCGGCTCCCCGACGCCCTCCAGCGCAAGCTCGACGTCGGCGCCTTCGGCGGCCCGGTGCGGGCGATCTCGACGTTCCGGCGCAACAGCGACGGCTCGAAGGTCGTCGTCGAGGTCGAGCAGTCCGAGGGCGCCGCGGGCGCGCTCGCGCGCGAGGGCAACGCGCTCGTGCTCAGCGTCGCGAAGGGGGCGCTGCCCCCGACGCTCTCGGGGATCGGCCTCGACGGGGGCGCGGCGCGGCGGACCCGCACGGTGGCCCGCGAGGTGCTCCTGGACGACGCGGCGCCGAAGGTCGAGACCTCGTTCGAAGGGGCGGCGAGCAGCCAGGAGTCGCTCGTCGAGCCCGACCAGGCCGGCGCGTTCACGCCCGCGCTCGCCGCGCAGCAGCGGCGGTTCACGGGGCGGCGCATCGACCTCGACCTGAAGGACGCGGACATCCACAACGTCCTCCGGCTGATCTCGGACGTGGGGCGGGTGAACATCGTGACCGCCGACAACGTGAGCGGGACGGTCACCATCCGGATGCGCAACGTCCCGTGGGACCAGGCGCTCGAGACGGTGCTCCAGGCCAAGGGGCTCGGCGTGGTGCGGCAGGGCAACATGATCCGCGTCGCCCCGATCGCCGATCTCAACAAGGAGCGGGAGCTCGCGATCGCGCGGCGCAAGAGCGAGCTCCAGCTCGCGCCGATCGAGACGCGGCTCATCCCGATCAACTACGCGGACGCGAGGGACCTCCAGGATCGCTCGAAGGACATGCTCTCGCCGCGCGGCTCGCTCGCGGTCGACGAGCGGACCAACGTGCTCATCGCGCGCGACGTCGCGGGCAACCTGAACCAGATCGAGGAGCTGGTCCGCTCGCTCGACACGCAGACGCCGCAGGTGCTGATCGAGGCGCGGGTCGTCGAGGCGACGAGCCGCTACGTGCGCGACATCGGCATCCAGTGGGGCGGCGACGGGACGTTCAGCGCGGCGACCGGCAACCCGACGGGGCTCGTGTTCCCCTCGGCGATCGGCGTCGCCGGCGGGGCGACCGACTCGAACACCCCGACCGGCGGCCTCTCGCCGTTCGCGAACCAGGTGTCGAACCCGAACTTCGCGGTGAACCTGCCGGCCATCGTCGGCGCCGGGCAGGGCGGCGCGCTCGGCTTCACGCTCGGCTCGATCAACAACACGGTCAACCTCGGCGTCCGGCTCTCCGCGGCCGAGGCCAGCGGCATGCTGCGGATCATCTCGAGCCCGCGCATCCTCACGCTCGACAACCGGGAGGCGCGGATCAGCCAGGGCACGCTGATCCCGT
This sequence comes from Sorangium sp. So ce134, assembly GCA_051525975.1. Classification (GTDB taxonomy): domain Bacteria; phylum Myxococcota_A; class Polyangia; order Polyangiales; family Polyangiaceae; genus Sorangium. The sequence continues at coordinate 11,223,398 of CP150314.1, read as the reverse complement.
TCTCGCAGATCAGCGCCCAGGGCGTGCAGACGACCTTCCAGGAGGCCAAGCTCCAGCTGCTCGTCAAGCCGCACGTCACGTCGGACGGCAGCGTCGCGATGCACGTGAAGATCAACCGCGACGAGCCCGACTTCAACCAGACCTCGGCCCGCGGCGACCCCACCATCCTGAAGCGCGAGGCGGAGACCGACCTCCTGATCATGGACGGGCACACGGCCGTCATCGGCGGGATCTTCACCCGCAATACCGGCCGGAACCTCGATCAGGTGCCCTTCTTCGGGGACATCCCCGTCCTCGGCCTGCTCTTCCAGCGGCGCCGCGCGAGCGACACCCGGAGCGAGCTCGTCATCTTCCTCACGCCGCGCATCGTGAACCGCGCCGAGGCGCTCGGCCGGTAGCCCGTCCCCCCGCCCCCCGCCGCCGCGCGCCCGCAGAAGCGCGCGCGGCAGCGCCAGCCGCCGCGCCCGTCCCCCCTCAGATGCGCTTGCGCCGGGTCGCCTCCCGCATCTGCGGGACGGCGCTCCGCACGACGCCGCGCAGCCACGCCCGCGCGGGATCGTCCTCGGTCCGGCCGTTCCAGGCCATCGCGATCTCGATGGGCGGCAGCTCGAACGGCAGGTCGAAGGTGCGGAGCGGCAGCAGGCTCGAGAACGCCCGGCCGAGGCGCGTCGCCACGGTGGCCACGAGGTCCGACGCCGTGACGACGTGCGGCAGGAGGAACACGTGCGGCACCGCCATGACCTCGCGGCGCGCGACGCCGCGCGCGGCGATGAGGTCGTCCGCGGCCCCGTCGTGGGCGCCGCGCCGGAGGGCGACGACGTGCCCGAGGGCGGCGTAGGTCTGGAGGTCGACGCGCCCGCGCGCCGTCGGGTGGCTCGCGCGCGCGAGCCCGGCGAAGCGATCGTCGAAGAGCGCGTCGCGGCGCAGGTCGGACGGGAGGGTGTCGTCCGGGAAGGCGCCGATCGCGAGATCGATCTCGCCGTTCCGGAGCGCGTCGACGGCGCGGGCGTCGAGCGGGAGCAGGTGCAGCGCGAGCTTCGGTCCGCTCTCCGCGAGCGCCGCGTTGAGCTGCGGCAGCAGCAGCAGATCCACGTACTCCGTCGTGGCGATCCGGAACGTGCGCTCGCTCGCCCTCGGGTCGAAGATCGGCCTCGTCCCGCCGAAGAGGCTCGCGAGGTCGTGCATGAGCGCCGCGACCTGCGGGGTCATCGCCTCGGCGCGCGAGGTGAGCGCCATCTGCCGGCCGACCCGGACCAGCAGCGGGTCGGAGAAGAGCTCGCGCAGCCGCGTCAGCGCGTGGCTCATGGCGGGCTGGCTGAGCCCCACCCGGCGGGCCGCGAGGGTCACGCTGCGCTCCTGGAGCAAGGCGTCGAGCGCGATCACGAGGTTGACGTCGATCGCCGAGAGATTCACGCACGGAATATAAAATGAAAGAGGTATCCATGGGACGGATACTTACGTTTTCTTGCGCTGAGGCGGGCGGGCGCGCTCGAGCGTCGGCGGCCCGGCGCCTGCGGGCGCTGTCGTGCGGCCGGCGCGGCTGCTAGGGTCGCGCGGCTCCGCCGGACCGGCGGGGCCTGCGGAGACCATGACATCGACCGTTCTGCTCGGGGGGATCGACCACTTCCACCTCATGAACGATCGCGCCATGCGATCGCGCGGCCAGGCGGGCAATCACTGCCTGTTCGTGCTCGAGCTCGACGGCCGCCTCGACCTCGGCCGGCTCGCGGCGCGGCTCGAGCGCGCGACGCGGGCGCTGCCCGAGCTGCGCTTCCGGCTGGACGACAGCGTGCTCGGGCGGGCGGGGCGGCCCCGCTGGGTTGTCGATCACCACCGGCGCGCGCCCGAGCCGCGCCTCCACGAGGTCGCCGGCGAGCGCGAGCGCGCGGCGCGCATCGAGGCGCTGCTCGCGGAGCGGACCTCCGGGGAGCGGCCGTGGGCGCTCGACGTCGTGCGCGGGGCGGGGGAGGGCGACACGGTCGTGTTCCGCCACCACCACGCGCTGACCGACGGCCGGGGCGCGGATCGGCTCGTCGCGTGGCTCGGCTCCGGCAGCGGCGACGCGCTGGACGACCCGCCGCTGCGGCAGGAGCGGCACGACACCCCGGAGCGCCTCCTCGCGGCGATGAGCCGCGACGAGCGGCTCGCCCTGGCGCGCGCGTACAAGGCCCACGCGCTGGCGCTCGGCCGCGCGCCCATCCTGTCGCTCGCGCGCGCCTGTCCCGGGGTGCGGGCCGCGGCCTCGCGCGTCGCCCGGCTCACGCTGTCGGCGGAGGAGACCCGCGCGTTCGATCTCCGGGTGCGGCAGCGCGCGCGGCTCGCCGAGTCGAGCCTCATGCTGATCGCGGCGGCGCGGCTCGCCGATCGGGCGCTCGTGGCGCGCGGCTTCGCCCCGCCGCACCACGTGGTCCCGCTGCCCCTCTCGCTCGATCCCAAGGGGGGCTCGCGGCGGCTCTTCGGCAATCACCTCACGATGGTCCTGCTCTCGCTCGGCCGCGACGAGCTCTACGACGACGCGCGCGCGGTGGCCCGCCTGGCCGAGCAGCAGCGCGCGATGGTGCGCGATCGGCTCGATCTCGCGATGATCGCCGCGCTCGATCTGGCCCGCTGGCTCCCCGGGCCGATCTACCGCTGGCTCGGCGACCAGCCGTTCCAGGGCGAGCTCGCGTCGCTCATCGTCTCGAACCCCGGCGCCGTCGCGGCGGAGCGGTTCGCGGGGCTGCCCGTGCGCTCGGCGTACCCGCTGCCTGCGGTCGTCACGCCGCCGGGCTTCCAGGTCATCTTCAGCCGCTTCGGCGGTCGCCTCTCGGCGTCGATCGTCCACGGCGACGGGCTGCTCCGCCCTGAGGAGGCGGCGGCGATGCCGGGCGCGCTCCGCGCCGAGCTGCTCGGAGAGCCCGCGCCGAGGGCCGGCGGCGGGGTATAAGGGCCGGCGTCATGCGCACGTTCGACATCGTCATCATCGGCAGCGGCATCGCCGGCGGCCTCCTTGCGCGGCAGCTCCGCCTCGCGTGTCCGGATCTCGGGGTCCTCGTGCTCGAGGCCGCGGGCGCGATGGAGGACTACAAGGTCGGGGAGAGCACGGTGGAGGTCGCGGCGAACTACATGGTTCGCCGGCTGAACCTCGGCACGTACCTCTACCAGCACCAGCTGCCGAAGAACGGGCTCCGCTTCTTCTTCGACGCGCCGGGCAAGGATCTCCCGCTCCCGCGGATGAGCGAGATCGGCTCCGACCACATGCCGTTCCACCCGAGCTTCCAGCTCGAGCGCGCGCGGCTGGAGCGCGATCTCGTCGCGATGAACCGCGCGGCGGGCGCCGAGGTCGAGCTCGGCGCCAAGGTGGTCGACCTCGCGATCGACGGGGGCGGGCGGCACCGGGTGGTCTACGAGCAGGGCGGGGAGCGGCGCGAGGTCGCCTGCCGCTGGGTGTGCGACGCCTCGGGCCGGCGGCACGTGCTCCTGCGCAAGCTCGGCGTGAAGGTGCACAAGGAGACGCGGCTCAACACGGCGGCCGCGTGGGGGCGCTACCGCGGCGTCGCGGGGCTCGATGCGGTCACCGACGCGGCGTGGCGGTCGCGCGCGCGGTACACGTCGCGCCACCTGTCGACGAACCACTTCATGTACGACGGGTACTGGATCTGGTTCATCCCGCTCGCCGGCGACCTGGAGGGGACCGCGAACGCGGATCCCCGACCCGCGCTGATGAGCGTGGGCGTGGTCTTCGACAAGGACCGGATCGGCGAGGGGAACGCGCCGGCCGGCGCGCTGCCCGGGCCGCGCACGCGGGCGGACTTCGAGCGCTTCCTCGGCGCCCACCGCGCCGTGCGCGACCTGCTCGAGGGGGCGGAGCTCGAGGATTTCCAGAGCTACGCCCACCTGCCGTACCACGCGGATCGGTACTTCTCGACCGACCGTTACGCGGTCACCGGCGAGGCGGGCGCGTTCACCGATCCGTTCTACAGCCCCGGGTCCGATTTCATCGCGACCGCGAACGAGTTCATCACGCAGATGATCCTCGCCGACGTGGGCGGCGACCGGTCCGGGTTCGAGGAGCGGGTCGCGGCGTACGACGCCTACTATCGGTTCAAGTACGACAGCACGCTGCGGCTCTATGAGCGCATGTACCCGGTGTTCGGCTGCTACGAGCTCTACCGGCTGAAGTACCTGCTCGACTTCAACAACTACTACAACCTCGTCGTGTGGCCGTTCATGGCCGACCGGGTGACGGACGTGGGCTGGATCCGGGAGGAGCTCCGGTTCACGGATCTCGTGCTGCGCGCCCTCTCGACGATGGGCGAGCATTTCGCGTCGCTGGCGGCGGATCTGCGCGCGCGGGGCGAGTACTTCGCGCAGAACGAGGGGCGCTTCGCCAACGGGCTGAACGGCGTCGCGCAGCTGCAGACGCGGCTCGGGCCGTCGATCGACGAGCGGTTCCGGCGCGAGCAGGTCGACCGGGCTTACGGGAGCGTCTTTGCGGCGCTCGTGGAGCGGCGGCTCGCCGAGCGGGGCCTGTCGGACCGCGCGCGTCTCGTCTCGGAGCTCAAGCTCCCGCAGGTGCTCGTGTTCAAGGACATCACGCCCGATCGGCTCGCGCGTCTCCTCGAGCGCATCGGCGAGCGGCTGACGAAGGAGCTCCGCGGCGAGTTTCCGGACGCCGGGGTCGAGCGGGTGGATCTCGGTCCTGGCGGCGAGGTCTCGGTGGCGGGTCCCGCGGCTGGGACCGAGGCGCACGCGGCGGTCCTTTCCCGGGCCCGGGCGCTCTGGGACGCCTCGGCGGGCTCGCTCGCTCACATCGCCCTCTGATCCGGGGACAAAAAAGCGCCGTTTGCGATGTACACGGGCCCGTTCCGCAGTATCACAGCGGCCGATGCGGTGGCGAGCGGCAGGTGGGCGTTTGGGTCAGTGGACGGTCTCGGTGGCGCTCTCGATCGGCGCCATCGGCGCGTGTGTCGGCACGGCCGCCGAGGGCGGCGCGCAGCCCGCGTCGCCGCAGGATCCGCCGTCGCAGGGGTGGATCACCGCGGCGACGCCTGACGCGGGTCCGCGGTGTCCGCACGGCGCGCTGGAGGATCCGCACCGTGGTTTCGTGCGGTGTCTCGAGCCTGGCGAGGCGGACGCCGGCTGGCTCCCGCCGCCCCCGCAGCCCGAGCCCCCTCCGGACGACGCCGGCGCCCCGCCGCCCGACGGCGGCCCCATCGACGGCGGCCCCCCTGACGCCTCGGTCGTCTCGGCCCCGCCGCCTCTCGTGGAGATCAACGAGCCCGAGTTCATGAACGGCGACGTCCCGAACGTGGCCAAGCGTCTCGAGAAGGTCTCCTCCGACCTCGCGAAGTGCGTTGCCGACAACGGCGGTCTCTCTGGCGTGACGGGCAGCATCAAGCTCCAGTTCCTGGTCCGCGTCCGTGGCCGTGCCGAGGGCGTCGAGGTCCTCGATGCTCGCGGCGTGACCCCCGATGCACAGCGTTGCGTCCGCCAGTTCCTCAAGAACCGCCCCATCGGCACCCCCAGCGCCGACCCCGTAGGCGTCACCGTCACCCTCTCCCTCCGCTCCCCCAAATAAGGCAATCAAATCCGGAACCCCCTCCCCCCCTTCGAAGAGCCGGGGCGGGCTGGGGGGGGTCGCGAGCGGGCGGGCGGGGGTGGGCCCCACGAATCCGAGGGCCGGCCCGCATCGCAGTGTTCTCCTCCCAGATCGCGTCCCCCCGTCCAGCACGGCAACAGCCCTCCAAAAGGCCCGAGTTCGTGGGGGGACCCCCGCCCGCCCGCTCGCGACCCCCCCAGCCCGCCCCGGCTCCGTACCTCCCCGGGTTGACGCGGCCCCCGCCGCTCCTATCCTGGCGCGCCGCTGTGCCACCCGACCCGATGCTGACCCGCGAGATCGCGCGTCGAAAGACGTTCGCGATCATCTCCCACCCCGACGCTGGCAAGACCACGCTCACCGAGAAGCTCCTGCTTTACGGAGGCGCCATCCAGCTCGCCGGCGCCGTGAAGGCGAAGAAGGCGCGCGCCCACGCGGTCAGCGACTGGATGGAGATGGAGCGCGAGCGCGGCATCTCCATCTCGACCAGCGTCCTCCAGTTCCCGTACAAGGGCCGCCTCCTGAGCCTGGTCGACACGCCCGGCCACGCCGACTTCAGCGAGGACACCTACCGCGCGCTCATGGCGACCGACGCGGCCATCATGATCCTCGACTGCGCCAAGGGCGTCGAGGCGCAGACGAAGAAGCTCTTCCGCGTCTGCAAGCTCCGGCAGATGCCGATCTTCACCTTCGTCAACAAGCTCGACCGCCCCGGCCGCGAGCCGTTCGAGCTCATCGGCGAGGTCGAGGAGGTCCTCGGCATCGGCGTCTACCCGGTCACCTGGCCGATCTCGGCGGGCGGCAAGTTCCGCGGCGTGTACCACCGCGAGCGCAAGCAGGTGTTCCTCTTCGAGCTCGTCGCCCACGGCGCCGAGATCGCCCCGATGGAGGTCGTCTCGCTCGACGCGCCCGAGCTCGTCGCCGCCCTCGACGAGGAGGGGGCGCGCCAGCTGCGCGAGGACATCGAGCTCATCGACGCCGCCGGCGACGCGCTCGACCGCGACAAGCTCGCCCGCGGCGAGGTCACGCCGATGTTCTTCGGCAGCGCCATCACCAACTTCGGCCTGCCGCAGTTCCTCGACGCCTTCATCGAGCTCATGCCGCCGCCCGCGCCGCGCGGCAGCGACAAGGGCCCCATCGCCCCCGACGACGAGCGCTTCACCGCGTTCGTCTTCAAGATCCAGGCGAACATGGACCGGGCCCACCGCGACCGGATCGCGTTCCTCCGCGTCTGCTCCGGCCGCTACGAGCGCGGGATGAAGGTGCACCACGTGCGCCTCGACCGCGACATCCGGCTCACCAACCCGGTGCAGTTCATGGCCCAGGAGCGCACGCTCGTGGAGGACGGCTTCGCGGGCGACATCATCGGCGTCTTCGACCCGGGGATGTTCCTCATCGGCGACACCCTCTGCAGCGGCCCGCCCGTGAAGTACGCCGCGCTGCCGCAGTTCCCGCCGGAGCAGTTCGCCCGCGTCGTCATGATCGACCCGATGAAGCGCAAGCAGCTCAAGAAGGGGCTCGAGCAGCTCGCGCAGGAGGGCTCGGTGCAGCTCTTCCGGCCGCCCGAGGGGCGCGAGGGCGAGGCGATCCTCGGGGTCGTGGGCGAGCTCCAGTTCGACGTCGTGAAGCACCGGCTCGCGGCCGAGTACGGCGTCGACGCCCGGATCGAGCGGCTCTCGTTCAGCCTGGCGCGCTGGGTCGAGGGCGAGCCGGTGCCCCTCGCCGAGCTCGAGTCGAACCTCTACGGCTACGGCGCCCTCGACGTGCACGGCAACGCGGTCGTGCTCTTCAAGGGCGACTGGCAGCTCGAGGCCTGCGCGAAGGCGTTCCCGAAGACGCGCTTCGTCGAGCTCGGCGGGTCGATCAGCCCCGTGTAGTCGATCGGCCCCGCCCGTGGAGCAGAGCGGCGCGCGCCGCTCTGCTCGGCGGCTGAGCGCGCCGCTACTCCGAGAGCAGCGCCCGGAGGTGCCGCACCGACGGCGACCCGTGGCTGAGCAGCCGGTCGTGGTAGGCGCGCTCGGTGAAGCCCGGCTTGCCCTGGTGCTCGGCGCGCAGGCGCATCATCTCGGTGAAGCCGTGGAAGTACGTCGTGAGCTGCGCGCTCGTCAGCCGGGCGCGCCGCCACTTGCCGACGGCCTCGCCCTCCTCCTGGAACGCGTCCTTCGTCATCAGCGCGAGCGCCTCCTTCTCGTCCATCGCGCCCGCGTGGACCCCGTGGTCGATGACGGCGTTCGCCGCCATGCGCAGCACCATCTTCTGGCGCTGCATCCGCACCTTCGGGCCGCCGAAGCCGTGGTGGGCCATCAGCCACTCGGTGTAGACCGCCCACCCCTCGACGAACGGGCCGCTCGAGAAGACCGCGCGGAACTTCGAGGGGAACTCGTTGTTGTGCATGAGCTGCAGGAAGTGGCCCGGCATCGCCTCGTGGATGGTGAGGTCGGCGAGCATGCTCATGTTGTACTCGCGGTAGAACGAGTCGACGCGCGCCTTCGGCCAGTCCTTCGGCGTCGGCGCGATCGCGAAGACCGTCTCCTGCTTCGCCTCGAGCGGCCCGGACGCGTCGCAGTAGGCGATCGCGACCCCGCGGCGGTACTCCGGCATCTCGATCACCCGGCAGGGCTCCTCCGGGACGCGCACGAGGTCGCGCTTGCGGACGAAGTCGGTCGCCTCGGCGAGCAGCTTCTCCGACGCCTTCACGATGGTGGCGTTCGTGGGGCGATCGGCCGCGATCGCGTCGAGGACCTTGCGGATGACCGCCATCTTCTCGTCCTGCGTCTCGGCCCTCGGGAACGGCTGCTTCCCGAAGAGCTCCGGCCAGAGCTCCCTCGAGGTCTCGAGCATCTCGGCGTGCGTCGCCGCGAGCAGCGCGCGGGCGCTCGTGACCACGCCGTCGATGTCGACGGACGCGTCGTCCAGCGCGAAGCGCAGCTTCTTCTCGAAGCGCGCGCGGCCCAGCCGGAAGTCGCCGTCGCTCCGCGGGAGCAGGTCCTTCTCGAGGAACGCCTGGAAGCCCTCGAGCGCCGCCGCCGCGGCCTTCGCCGCCGCCTCGAGCTCGGCCTTCTGCGCGGCGGGGGCGGAGGCGAACAGCGCCGGGAGCTCGGCCTTGCAGAGCGCGATGAGCCCCTGGTTCTGCGCGATCGCCGTCTCGGTGTGGATGCGCGGCGGCGACGCGGTGAGGCGCTGCTGCGCGCTCCGGACGAGCGCGGGGACGCCCGAGAGGCGGCCGCGCAGGCTCCCGAGGCGCACCTCGAGCGGGGCGAAGCTCCGCGTGATCAGCGGGTCGAGCCCGTCGCCGATGAGGCCGGTGACGACCATCGGGTTCCACGTCGCCTCGCGGAGCTCGTCGATCGCGAACAGCCAGGAGCGCAGCTGGTTGTCGATCATCGCCGCGTCGACGCGGCTCTGGAGGCCGAGCTTCGCGACGGGCAGCGCCGTGAGCTCGGACAGCGCGGCCGCGATCGCGCGGCGGCGCGCGGCCTCGCCCTGCTCGGTGATGTCGGGCCAGGCGCCGTCGTACCGGTGGTCCCCCGCCTCGGTGGCGCGGACCGGCTCGTCGCGCAGGTACTCCTCGAGCACGCGCGCCGACAGCGCCGAGAGCGCCTGCTCGGCGCCGGCGTCCGCGCCATCGGCGCCGGGCCGCGCGTCGGCCGCGCTCACGACGGGCTCCTTCGCCCCGGGCTGCGCGGGCCGCGGGACCGCGGGCTCGGCCGACCCGCACGCGCAGAGCAGCGCGACGAGCAGGGGGAGGACGCCGCGGAGCGGCCGTTTGCGGGGGGAGAGCTCATCGAACGGGCCATGGGGTGTCACCTGCGACTTCCTAGCGGAAGCCCGCGGAGAAACTAGCGAAAGCTGGCGGAGAAGGGAACGCGCCACGGGGAGCTCCGGCCTCACGGCGCGCTGCCGAGCGAGCTCTTCGCGAGGCTGGAGATGGCGTCCATGTCGCTCTGCACGGCGTCGAGGAGCGGGCCGAGCGCGAGCCGCAGCTGCTTCGAGTTCGGGTGCCGGAGGATGCGCGCCACGCTCTCGGCCGCGAGCTCGTTCAGATCGTGCTCCACGTAGCGATCGATGTGGGCGCTCGACAGCGCGAGGCCCGGGAAGGCGGTGCGGCAGAGCGCGTCGACGAGCTCGCCGACCATGCCCGGCGCGATGGCCGCGGTGCTCAGCGCCATCCGGGCCTTCTGCGCGCTGATCGTGCACGCCTCGGTGCGCAGCTGGCTGATCACGGGCGAGCCGAGCGCCGCGTGCCACCGGGAGAGCTCGGCCGCGCGGCTCGCCTCGAACTCGCCCGGCGGCGCCTCCGAGACCGGCAGGAGCGTCGCCATCTGGTCGGCCGCGCCAGGATCGATCGAGACGCGGCGCACGATGATCAGGTCGTGCGCGCGCAGGCATCCGAGGAGCAGCCGCGTCGACGCGTCGCGAAGGAGCGGCGCGAGCGCGGCGGCGATCACGGTGGGGGGCGAGCCGATGAGCCCCGGGCTCGACCCGCGCCCGTTGCCGATCCCCGCGCCGCGCAGCCGGTACGCGCCCGAGCTCGGCGGCGAGCGCACGCTGGACGGAGGGATGCTCGACGGCGAGCTGTGGCCGACGACCTGCGGCGGGCTGGGCGCCTGCCCGAAGCCGCGGCCGCTCGGCGGCGGCGCGCTGGCGTGCAGGCCGCCCGGCGGCGGACGGCTCGACGGCGAGCGCGCGCCGGCGCTCCGCGGCGGGTCCTGGACGAGCGGCGGCACCGGGGTCGGCCAGCTGCGCCGCGACTGCTGCGTGGTGCGGTCGGTGACGACGTGCAGCGCCGCGAGCTCGATCGCGCGCAGCGCCGGGACGCCGCGCGGCGCGCGGGCGGCGATCGCCGCGGCGAGCTCGGCCTCCCTGCCGAGGAGCGGCGCCTGCTCGCCGATCTCGCGCAGCACGTTTCCGGCGATCTGTGCGCACCGCTCCGCGGCCTTGCTCGCGGCGCTCTGCGTCTGCGGGTCCTTGAAATGGAGTGTTAACTTTCCCCTGACGGTCTCGCCGCGCGCGGCGGCCGTCACGACCTGCGAAGCGCTCTCGACGTCGGCAGGCTCGCGGCTCCCGAAAGGCCAGAATCCCATACGGCCATTCTCGCGCGATCCTGGTCCCGGGCGCGAGCGCTTCGAGCGCTCGCGCCCTCACGCCCGCTCAATGGCGAGGCGGAACCGATACATAGCGATTGCCGCGCTCGTAGAAGCGCCATGGTTTCTTGGCCCACGCGCCCGCGTAGTCCACGTTGATGCGAGGTGACCTACCGATGGGCCCAGCCGCGCCGGGGAGCAGCGAGAGCTGGGCTCCGCAGAGATCCATCCCGTAGGCGGAGCGGTCGAGCCCCAGCGCCTTGCAGAGCTTCCCGGGGCCGTTGGTCAGCTCGACCCGCCCGGGCGCGACGCCCCGCCGGCGGCTCATGAGCGGGAGCCCGAGCAGGGGCTCGATGGCGCGGACGAGCACCACGTGCGGCTCCCCCTCCGACGCCACGACGATGTTGAACGCCCAGTGCATGCCGTAGAGCATGAACAGGTAGGCGTAGCCCGCCGGGCCGAACATGACCTCCGTCCGCACTGTTCGCCGCCCTCCGGCGCTGTGCGCGGCGAGGTCTTCCGGACCGCGGTAGGCCTCGGTTTCGACGATCCGCCCGGCGGCGGTGCCCTCGGCGGTCCGGTGGACGAGCACCTTTCCGATGCACGCCCGCGCGACGACGAGCGGGGGTCGCGCGTAGAAGTCGCGCGGCAGCGGGGCCGCTCCTTCGAGGAGCGCGGCGGCGCCGTCGGCGGACGTGGGCGGCGTGGGCGGTGTGGGCGGTGTGGGCGGCGCGGGCGGCTCGGGCGTGGGGGGCATGGCGGGCGTGGGGCTCTCCGGCGGGGCGTCCGGCGCGCGGGGCGAGCGCGCCCTCAGGAGCGGTCGCCCGACGGCGGCGGCCGGTCCGACGGCGGCCGGGCCGACGGGGCGCGCTGGCCGTGCGGCGTGGCCGAGATCTCGGGGGGGCGCGCCGCCCGGAAGCGCTCGTCGATGAACGCGAGCACGTCGTCGCGGTGCTTCGTGGCCTGGAGCTCGTGATGGAACACCGCCGCGATGCGCATGCCCGGCTCGACGACGTACGTGACCCGCCGGGCGACGCCCACGAGCGGCCAGAGGACGCCGTAGGCGCGGCACACGCTGCGGTCGTCGTCGGCGATCATCGGGAAAGGGACCTTGTGCGACTCGGCGAACCTGCACTGGGTCCTGTGATCATCGGTGCTGACGCCGACGATGCTGGCCCCGGCGAGCGCGATCTCGGCGTGGTTGTCGCGGAACTGCCGGGTCTCGACGGTGCACCCGGGCGTGAACGCCTTCGGGAAGAAGAACACGACCGTGCACAGCCCGCCCTGCTGGGACAGCACGAAGCGCTGGCCGTCCGTGGCCGGCTTGTCGATCTCGGGCGCGAGCTCACCGACCTTCAGCATGCCGCCGCAATCTGCCGCAAGTCGCCGCCCGCGTCGACTGGCGAGGCGGCGGCGCGCGCCGCGATCCGCGCGGTCTGCGCGATCCGTCGGCGCGCCTCACGTGTCGATGCCGAGCCGCTTCAGCCTGTAATACAGGGTCGTGCGCTGCATGCCGAACTGGCGTGCGACCTCCGCCTTGTTCCCTCCGCAGCGCTCGAGGGCGGCGAGGAGCTCCCGCCGCTCGATGTCGTCGAGCTGCGAGCTCAGGTCGAGCTTCGGCCGCGACGACGCCGGCGGGGCGAGCGCCTTTCCTGCCGCGTCCGCCTCCGGGTCGGCGGCCTTCGGCGCGCGGGCGGGCGGCTCGGCCGGCGGGGGGCGCGCGGTGAACGCGAGGTGCTCGGGCAGGATCACGTCGCCGCGGGAGAGGATGGCGGCGCGCTCGACCACGTTCTCCAGCTCGCGCGTGTTCCCCGGCCACGCGTAGGCCGCGAGCTTCGCGATCGCCTCGTCCGAGAGCGACGTGGCCGCGCGCGCGTTGCGGCGCGCGACCTTGCGCAGGAAGTGCTCGGCGAGGGCGCGGATGTCCTCGCGCCGCTCCCGGAGCGGCGGCAGCCGCAGCGGGAACACCGAGAGCCGGGAGACGAGCTCGGGCAGCACGCCGTCGCGCGCCCACGCCTCCTCGATGCCTGGCGTGAGCGACAGCACGACGCGCACGTCGACGCGGGTGGTCTCGGTCGACCCGAGCCGCTCGACCTCGCCGTCGGTGAGCACGCGGAGCAGCCGCGCCTGGAGCGAGGGCGTGAGGGGCGCCGGCTCGTCGAGGTAGATCGTCCCCCGGTGGGCGAGCTCGAGCCGGCCGGCGCGCTCGGTGAACGCGCCGTCGAAGGCGCCTCGCCGCCAGCCGAACAGCTCTCGCTCGAGCGCGTCGCCCCGGAACGCGGCGCACGTCACCTTGACGAACGGCTGCTCCTCCCGCGGGGAGCCGACGTGGATCGCCCGGGCGACGACCTCCTTCTCCGCCCCCTCCTCGCCCTCGATCAGCACGTGCGTCGCGGCCTTCGCCACCTCGCCGATCCGGGCGGCGACCTCGCGCATGGCCTCGCTCTCGCCGGCGATCTCCCCGAAATCGATGGGGTCGCGCTGCTCGCGCTCGAGGTAGCGGGCGTAGTGCGCGAGCTGCTCGCGCAGCCGCCGGTTCTCCCGGACGGTCGCGACCCCTGCGATCGCCTGCCGGAGGACGACGGCGAGCTCCTTCGAGTTCCAGGGCTTCTGGACGTAGCGGTCGACCGCGCCCGAGTTGACCGCGTCGATGAGCACCGTCATGTCGGCGTACGCGGTGAGCAGCACGCCCGCGGCGTCCGGCCGCCGCTCCTTCGCCTGCTTGAGGAACTCGATACCGCTCATCCCCGGCATCCGCTGATCCGCGACGATCACGGCGGGATCGAGCCGCTGGAGGAGCGAGAGGGCCTCGGCGCCGCCCAGCGCGTAATGCAGCTTGAACGACTTCCTGAAGGCGAACCGGAACGCATCGAGGTTGTCCTGCTCGTCGTCGACGACGAGGACGTCGAAGCTGTTCCAGTCCAGATCGCGCATCGGGTCGCCCTGCCTCCCAGAGTTACTACAGCTCGGCGCGACCGGGACAGCGGAGGTGGGTGTGCCCGGCCGCCGGCGCGGCGCTCTCGCCAGGCGGCGCCCCGCCGCGCGGCCGTCCGCCGCCCTGCTTCGCGCGGGGCGGGACGGCGGCGCGGCGCTCGGCCGCGCGCCTGCGCCGCGCCCAGGCGAGGCGAGCCTTCGTCCGACCGCGACGCCGGCGGCGCCGGGGCGGATCGATTTCTCCGCCGGCCCAGAAATACGCGGTAAGCTCCGCGCCCGCCCGCGAAGAGGGCGGGCTGGGCGAGCCCCACACGGAGGAAGCCGGATCATGCTCGAGGACGTCATCAAGGAGCTGCGCGACGGGATCGAAAAGGCCATCGAAGCTCTCCGGCGAGACCTGGCGAAGGTGCGCACCGGGCGCGCGAACGCGGCCATGCTCGACGGCATCCGCGTCGATTATTACGGCGTGCCGACGCCGATCGTGCAGATGGCCACGGTGTCCGTGCCGGAGCCGCGGCTCATCACGATCAAGCCCTGGGAGAAGAACCAGGTGAAGGCGATCGAGAAGGCGATCCGGGAGAGCGATCTCGGCTTGAACCCCCAGGTGGACGCGGACCTCATCCGGCTCCCGATCCCGCCGCTGACCGAGGAGCGGCGCCGCGAGATGGTGAAGCTGACCAAGAAGAACGGAGAGGACTGTAAAGTTGCCATCCGGAAGCACCGTCGAGACGCCAACGAGATGATCGACGCCCTCGAGAAGGACGGCGAGGTCAGCGGCGACGATGCCGACCGTGCGAAGAAGAAGGTCGAGGACGTGGTGGCCGAGGGGACGAGGCATGTCGACGCGGTGATCGCGGCCAAGGAAAAGGACATCCTGGACGTGTGAGCGGGGCCGCGACGGCGCGGCGCCGGCGACCGAGCTCGAAGGCGGGAGCGCGCGACGCGGCGGCGCCTCCGAGCGGCGCGCGATGGGCCCGGGGCTCCGGGCGAAGCGGCGCGCGGTCCGCGGCCCGCGGCCCGCGTCCACAGAGCGGCGCCCGGCGTGAGCGGTGGCGCCGCGCGCCTCGACGGGGGCGGCCCGAGCGCCCTCGTCGAGGACGGCCCGGGGAGCCTCGCAGTCCTGCCGGCGCTCGACCCGCCGCCTTGCCGGCGCCGGACGACCGACGCCCGGGCCGACAATGAAGCGTCCAATGAAAAAGAGGCTTGCGGTCCCCCCGGTCCGAGTCGGTAGGATCAGGAAGGTCGGCGAGTGGACGTCTGAAGACGCCCATTACGGTGCGAGAGGCCCTGCTTGACAGGTTTTCGGTAGCATGAAACGGTTGGTGCTCGAAGCCTCCGACCCGGAGCCGTCTCAAGGATTCCCGAGGTTATGCGAGCGATCGCTTCAGGAATGACGGACGTTGGTCTCCAACGCGACCACAACGAGGACAGCTACGCCGTCCTGTCGGAGTATGACCTGTTCATCGTCGCGGACGGCATGGGGGGCCACCGCGCGGGGGACGTGGCGAGCAGGCTGGCGACCGAGTCCATCGCGGACTTCTTCCGGTCCACGTCGCGGGAGGACGCCACCTGGCCATTCCACTTCGACACCAGCCTGTCGGAGGAAGAGAACCGGCTCCAGGCGGGCATCCGCGTCGCCAACCGCCAGATCTTCGAGCGCAGCATCCGGTCGCGCGACTGCGCCGGGATGGGCACGACGGTCGTGGGGGCGCTCTTCTCGAAGAAGAAGAACCGCATCTACGTCGGCCACGTCGGCGACAGCCGCGCGTACCGCGTCCGCAAGGGCTCGATCAGCCAGCTCACGCGCGATCACTCGCTCTTCAACGACTACATCATGGCGATGCCCGAGCTCACCGAGGAGCAGCGGGCCGAGCTCCCGCGCAACGTCATCACCCGCGCGCTCGGGATGAACGACAGCGTCGCCGTGGACCTGATCAGCGACGAGCCGCAGCCCGGCGACGTCTACCTGCTCTGCTCGGACGGCCTGAGCGGGATGCTCTCGGACGACCAGATCCTCCAGATCGTGAGCTCGACCGAGGAGGTGCCGGAGATGTGCCGCCGCCTCATCGCCAAGGCCAACGAGAACGGCGGCGAGGACAACATCACGGCGCTCGTGATCCGCATCGACGAGCAGGACGAGGCCGACCTCCCGAACAGCGCGACGATCGGCCCGCCCGCCGACTCGCAGCAGGTCAACATGAGCGACCGGTCGACGGTCCCGGCGGCGTCGGCGTCGCGCTCCGAGAAGAGCTGACGCGGGGGCGCGCGCCAGCGCCCCGCGCGTCCCGGTCGGCTCAGCTCCCGCAGCTGTCGAGGGCGAGGGCGCCCCTGCGGATCTCGCAGGTGTACTGGCTGCCGCTCTTCACGGCCGGGCACTCGAAGACGACCCAGATCTTGCCCGCGTCGACCCCCTGCTCGCTGTCGGCGTCGAACCAGAACTGACACGGCTCGTCGGTCGTGGAGGTGTAAGGGGTGCCGCTCGTCTTCGCCGACGAGAAGATGATGCTGCCGGTGGCGGGCATCTCCTTCGTCGTCGAGGGGCTGATGTCGTCGATCTTGAGGGTGATCCTCGTGGCGGTCGCGCTGTTGCGGAGCTCCGCGGAGACGTCGAAGGTGCCCGAGCCGGTCACGCTGCAGTCGACCGTGGCGCCTTCGTCGCCGTCGGCGACCACCCGGAGCCGCCGGGCCGCGGTCACCTCGCCGAGGACCTCCGAGTGCCCGTTCACGTTGCAGCTGGCGCCCGGTTTGACGAAGTTCAGGGAGTAGGCGCCGCGCGGGGTGGGCGGCGCCGGGTCGCTGCAGGCGAGGCCGAGCAAGGGTAGAAGGCCGAGCACGGGCACGAAGCCGAGGCGGGCGAGACTCATGGCAAGCTCCGGTGGTGGGTGGCGGCCCCGAAGGCCGCACTTCGCTTCTATCGTACTCAAGGGCCCGCGATCAAACGGCGGCCGCGCCCCGCGCGACCGCGGGGCGAGCGCGAGCGGCCGCGCCCCGCTCGCCCGCGCGACCGGCGCGCGCGATCGTGCGCGCTACGCCCGCGTCTTCGCGTCCTCGAGCGCCTGCGCGACGTCGTTCCAGAGGTCCTCGGTGGCCTCCAGGCCGACCGAGAGCCGGAGGAGGCCGTCGGCGATGCCGAGCGCCTCCCGCGCCGCCGCGGGCACGGAGGCGTGGGTCATGAGGGCGGGGTGCTCGGCCAGCGACTCGACGCCGCCGAGGCTCTCGGCGCAGGAGAAGATCGCGAGCCGCTCGAGGAACCGCGAGGCGACCGGGAGGCCGCCGCGCACGACGAACGAGATCATCGCGCCGGGCGCGCGCATCTGCCGCGCGGCGAGCGCGTGGCCGGCGTGCGTGGGCAGGCCGGGGTAGTGCACCGCCTGGACGGCGGGGTGCTCGGCGAGCTTGCCGGCGATGAGCGCGGCCGACGCGCTCTGCTGGCGCACGCGCACGCCGAGCGTCTTGATCCCGCGGAGCACGAGGTAGCAATCGAACGGGCTCGGCACGGCGCCGAGGGCGTTCTGCAGGAACGCGACCCGCTCGGCGAGCGCGTCCTCCGAGGTGATGAGCGCGCCGCCGACGACGTCCGAGTGCCCGTTCAGGTACTTCGTGGTCGAGTGCGCCACGACGTGGGCGCCGAGGTCGAGCGGCCGCTGGAGCACCGGCGTGGCGAACGTGTTGTCGACCACGAGCAGCGCCCCGTGCGCGCGCGCGATCTCGGCGATCCCGGCGATGTCGAAGACCTTGAGCATGGGGTTCGTCGGGGTCTCGATCCAGATCATCCGCGTGGCCGGGGTGAGGGCCTTGCGGACGACGTCGAGGTCGCTCATGTCGACCGAGGTCGAGGCGATGCCCATCGGCCGCATGACCTTGTCGAAGAGCCGGAAGGTGCCGCCGTAGACGTCGTCGCCCGAGAGCACGTGGTCGCCGGGCCGGAGCGTGTGGAGCAGGGTGGTGGTCGCCGCGGAGCCGCTGCCGAAGGCGAAGCCGTGGCGCCCTCCCTCGAGCGCGGCGACGCACGCCTCGAGCGCCTTGCGGGTGGGGTTGCCGCTGCGCGAGTACTCGAACCCCTTGTGCTGGCCCGGCCGCTCCTGGGCGAAGGTGCTCGCGAGGACGATCGGCGTCATGACCGCGCCGCTCGCCGGATCCGGCGGCTGTCCGGCGTGGATGGCGAGCGTGTCGAGGGCGAGCCTGTCGTGACCTAGGTGGGGCTTCATGCGGGCGAGAATTATCCCACGGGCCGCGTGCGTCCACGGTTTTGGCGAGCGCGAGGGCCGGGCGCGCGCGCGATCCGCCCGCGCTTACAGGCCTGCGCTAGCCGCGCGGGGCGGCCGCGTCGAAGGCGTCGAGCAGCGCCCGCGCGCTCTCGACGCGCCGCTCCGGATCGCGATCGAGCGCGCGGGCGAGCGCGCGGCGCTGCCCCGGCGAGAGCGCGCCCGCGGTGGCGAGCGCGTCGAGGCGGAGGCCCGACTCGCCGATCTCGACCAGCATCGCGGCCTGCACGCGCGCGCGCGTGAGCGGCGCGCCGGTGGCGAAGGCGACGAGGGTCGCGGCCATGGCGTAGACGTCGCCGCGCGCGGTCGGCGGCGATTCGCCGCGGGCGATCTCGGGGGCGACGAACGGGAGGGTGCCCCGGTCGGCGGTCTCGAGGTCGGGATCCATGCCGCGGAACCGCGCGGCGCCGAGGTCGACGAGGCCGATGTCGCCGAGCGGGCCGAGCAGCACGTGATCGGGGCCGAGATCGCCGTGGACGAAGCCGATCGGGCCCGCGGCGTCCTCGAGCTCCTGGAGCTCGGCGAGGGTCTCGATGGCGGCCCGGACGACGTGGACGACGAGCGAGGCGGGCGGCTGCCGGCCGCGGCCGCGCCACCCGTCGAGCACGCCGCGGAGCGAGGCGCCCTCGCGCCGGCTCTCGAGGACGAAGGGGCCGTGGCGATCGGCGCCGACGCGCGCGAGCGCGGGCAGGGCAGGGTGCCGGGCGAGGGAGAGCGCCTTCGCCTCGCGGACCATGGCGGCCCGCGCGGCGTGCTCGCGGAGGACGCGGGGGACGAGGCGCTTGCAGACGAGCGCGGGGCCGCCCGGCGGGCCTCCGGGCCGGACCAGCGCCACGTCGAACGTGGCGCCCGCGCCGAGGTGCTCGACCAGCTCGGTGCCGTCGGGAGCGGGGTAGGGCATGGCCCCTCAGCCGCCCCCTGCCGCCGGGGCCACCTCGTCGCACTCGCGGAGCCACCGCAGCGCCTCCGCGGCGCCGCCGCCGCCGCGCACCGCGAGCGCCCACCGCGCGTCGCGCCAGCGCGCCACGAACTCGGCCCAGCGCGCCGGCGCGTCGGCGCGGCCAGCGAGGGCGGCGACCCGGTCGTCGATGCTCTGGAACGGAAACACCGGATTGCCGAGCCCGAACCGCGCCTGCGCCCAATGGACCACGCTGATGAAGAGGCCATACCGGCAGCGGCGGGTCGCCTCGTCGACGCCCACGACCGGCGACCGCCAGTCGAGGTGGATGTCGTCGAGCTCCTGCGGCCGCGGCTCGCGCTTGCCCACGCAGATGTGCACCGCCTCCTCATCGGGCCGGTGCACCTCGCGCCAGCTGTCCGCGTCGAGCGGCTCGCCGCCCCGCAGGAGCAGGCCCATGCTCCCCGCGAGGGCGCCGAGCAGCGGGCCTCGCTGGTGCTCGATCCCCCCGAGGATCGTGTCGCGCGCCATGCGGCGGCCGCCCGTCCCGGCGAACTGGCCGTCGAGGCGCTCGCGCATCGCCGCCGGCTCGGCGTAGACCACCTTGAATCCCGCGCTCCCACCGACCCACACGTTGCGCAGATACCTGATCTGCGCCCACAGCCCGAGGGTAGGGTCGATGTCGCGGATTCGCTCGAAGATGCGCGCCACCACGTTGACGCACGTGGGCCCGAGCCGGGTGAGCGCCTCGCCGAGGTCGCGGGGCTCGGGGGCGCCCCAGAACGCGTTGTCCAGGTTGAGGTGCGCCTCGGGGCAGCGAGCGAGCCGGTCGGCGAGGCTCCTCTCCAGCGCCTCGCGCAGCGGGGCCTCGAGCCCGGCCAGGTGCGGGCCCGCCCCCGCGTCGAGTGAGCCGGTCATGCGAACATCGTATCACGCCCGCCGCGCGCACCGCCGCCGGCGCGAGGCGCGCGCGCCAGCGACGATCCGCGCGCCTCGCGGCGGAGCGGGGCGCGGCCGCGCGGCGAGCTCGCCGGCGAGCGTCCGCGCCGCGGTCGCCTGTGGGATGGCGGCGCACCTGCACGGGGGGAGGGCGGTGGCCAACTTTTCTTCGCGTCATGCGGCATATCTCTGCGTTCCGCGCGAACGTGATAGAAGTCTTGAGAACGGCATGGATCCCAAGATTTTGGAGATGCTCTTCATCGCTGTTAGCAACGGCGTCGCCCTCTTCATCGGCGCTTATCTGGCGCGCAGATCGTCAGATCTCAGCGCGGAGCGCCGGGCCGAGCACGAGGAGAAGGCGGAGCTCCAGAGACAGCGGCGGGAGGCGCTCCTGGAGCGGCTCGCCCTGCAGCGGCGGGCGCTCGACGACTACGCGCGGATGATCGTCCGGTGGTCCTCGGCGCCCGCGTCCGGGGCGCCGCGCACGAGGGAGGAGGACCTCGCGGCGGACCAGGAGTCCATCGCGATGTACGCGCAGATGGCCAACGCGTTCGGGAGTCGGCAGTTCGCCGAGCAGGCCGCCGCGACGCTGCACGCCGTGCGCGCCGGCCGGGGGAACGTCCAGGTGTTCCCGTTCTCCGTGCAGATCGCCTCCGCCTGCTACCAGGAGATGATCCGGGCGATCTCCGAGCTCGAAAAGGAGATCGGCCTGCCGGCGCCGCGGTCGCCCGCGCGGCCGTTCCTGCCGGACGAGGAGCTCGCGAAGGAGGCGACTCGGCTGTTCTCGAGGAACGTCGTGGAGCGCTCCGGGATCGATCTCGGCATGGTCGACCAGATCCTGGAGCGCGTCCGGGTCAACCCGTCCGAGGAGGCGGAGAGCCCCAGGTAGGGGCTCACGCCTCCGGCTTCACTGGCTCCATCCCAGCCGGATGAGGGCGTAGAAGAGGAGGAGGCGAGGCACCCGGAACAGCACCATCGTGAAGAAGTAGCGCGGCGGGATCCGGTAGAGCCCCGACAGGTAGCAGAGCATCGAGAAGGGGACCGGCGAGATGCTCCCGATGGCGATGGCCCAGTACCCGTAACGGTCGAAGAGCCGGTCTATCTTGGGCCGCGTCCGCTCGAGGCGCGCCGCGAAGAGGCGAAAGCGCGCGAGGTGGCCGGCGAGGCGGTACCCGGTGCAGCCGGCGAGGAGCGAGGCCACCGAGATCGCGATCATGGGGGCGACCTGCGAGCCGCCCGAGGAGATCGCCGTCAGCATGTAGAACTGCGGCGGGATGGGGAACGAGAACGCGTCGGCGAGGTAGGTGCCGACGAACATCCCGGCGAGGCCGAAGCGCTGCACGAACCCGCGGCCGAGGGCGTCGAGCTGGTCGCGCGCGAGGTGCGCCGCCAGCGCGATGAGCCCGAAGAGCGCGCCCAGGCTGAGCACCAGCTGGACCAGCGTGCGCCACAGATCTCGCCGGTCGTCGCGCCCTCGCGGCTCGCTCGTTTGCGGGGTCAGACCGCCTCCTGCCGGCGGCGCTGGAGCCGCTCGATGATCCGCCTGCTGCGGAGCGTGCTTTGGAAGATGCGCGTCGCCTTCTCGAGGGCGCCCTGGAGCTTCTGCGCGGCGCCGCGCTTGTCGACGTACGCGAACGGCCGGTGCTCGTTGATGACCTCGAACGAGTCCATCTCGTCCTGAACCGCCGAATAGAAGATCACGGGCACTTCCGGCTGCACCTTGCGGATCTGGTCGCAGACCCAGAAGCCGTCCTGCCCCGACATCCGGACATCGATGATCACGGCGCAGGTGTCCTCGGTGAACGCGGCGACCCCGTCCAGGGCCGAGGTGCACACGACGAGCCGATATCGCTCCGAGAGGAGGGCGCCGAGCGGCTGCCAGAGGCTCCTGTCCTCGTCGACCACGAGCACGAGAGGGAGCCGCGTGGAATCGGGCTTCTCGCGATCCGGCAGCCGGGCTGGATCGGCCTGGAGCAGGGTGTCGGACTCCTTGGGGGACATTCGGCGTCGTTCAGCGTCGTTCAGCGGCGTTGGTGGAGGGCGTTGGGGACGCCCATGACACAATGTACCACGCCCTGCGCATCGAGCCAGCGCCCGCCGGGGCCGCCGCGGCGCCGCGCCCGGCGCGCGGGAGGCTGCGCCGCGGCGCGCGAAGTCGCCGCCCGGCCGCGCGGGCGGGCCGTGGGCGGCGGCCTGGGATTCGTCTATGCTGGGCGCCGCGGCGTGGCCTCATGGTGAGGCCTGCAGGCCGTTCGCAACGCGCCGCGATGGTGCCGGATCGCGCGCTCGCCTTGTCGTGCGCTGACCCGGGCTGCCGGTCGGCAGCGGGTCGCTCGCCGGGGAGAGCCCCACAACCGAGATGAGCTGCCCATGAAGAACGCAGGACTCCGATCGATCCTCCTCGTCGTCGCCGCTCTCGGCGTCTTCGCCGCGGGCGCCGCAGGGTGCAAGGACGAAGACAACTTGCACGCGTGCAGTGAGCTCTGCCGGCACCGCATCCTCTGCGCGGAAGAGCAAGGGGTCCCGCCGCCGAACCAGACCAGCTGTGAGACCGCGTGCCTCGGCCTCGAGGGAGAAGGCCTCGTGGAACGAACCGAGGAGTGCGCGAACGAGGCGTCGTGTGATTACGTGACCTGCGCGGACCGTTGAGCCAGGCCAGGGCGCGCGCCGCCGCGGGAGGCGGGGCGCGCCCCGCCTCC
The DNA here is from genome assembly GCA_051525975.1 of Sorangium sp. So ce134. Classification (GTDB taxonomy): domain Bacteria; phylum Myxococcota_A; class Polyangia; order Polyangiales; family Polyangiaceae; genus Sorangium. The sequence continues at coordinate 11,201,001 of CP150314.1, read as the reverse complement.
CGGCCGGACGGCCGTCGCGATGACGGCCGTCGCGATCACGGCTCCGCGTCGCACTCGGGCGCGTCGCGGAGCTTGCCCGAGGTGGTCGGTCCGTCGAAGCGCAGGAGCTCGAGACCGACGAGATCGAGGCGCTTGAGCGTCAGGTTCAGCGGGCCGACCGACACGCCGGCTTCCGCCTCGGCGTAGGCGCGCACGCCGCCGTCGACCCGCGCGTCGTACGAGCAGTAGGGCGGCGCGGTCTCGGCGCTGACGCGCGCGTACGCCTGGACTCCGATGTTCGGCCCGAGGACGCCGTACAGGCGCGCCCGGAGCTCCGCGCCGGCGCTCACCTTGCCGGACGCCGTGATCGCGCCGGGCGCCCCGATCGAGGCCGTCCCCGAGGCCGAGCACGAGGGCTCCCAGATCGTGCGCCACGTCTTGTCCTTGTAATCGACCCCGGCCACGAGCTCGGCGGTCGTCTGCGCCTCGGCCGCCACCTCGGCGGCCGTGAACGACAGCCCCACATCGGCCGTCGCCCTCGGCACGACGTTCGTCGTGACGACGATGGGCACGGGCCCCACCCAGAACGTGAGCGTCGGCAGCGGCACGCTCGGGACGCCCCCGGCGAGCTCCAGGAGATCGACCGTGCAGCTCCCCGTGACCGTGCCGGCGCCGTGGAGCTGGGCGTTCACGTCGAGCCTGCCCGACACGACGAAGCGGAGCTGCTTCAGCTCCGGCACCGGGTTGACGGTGCCTCGCGGGCCGACGTGGACCTCGAGGTCGAGCACCGGAGAGAGCTCGGCCGTGACGTCGAGCTCCGCCGTCCCGTGCGCGGTGACCCCGCACGAGGCCGGGAGAGAGGCCGAGGAGAGATCGAAGAGCTTCATCGAGGCGCCGGACGCGATCTTCAGGGCCTCTGCCTGGCGCGCGATCGGCTCGCCGCCCTCCGCGCCGCCCTCCTCGCCGAGCTCGCGGGCGCGCGCGAGGTGCTCGTCGAGGGCCTGCGCGTACTCGCGCGCGTCGTAGTGGACGTGGAAGTGCCCTTCGGTGATGAACTCCGTGAGGTCGGCGGGCGTCGTCTCGAGCGCGACCCGCGCCGCGTCGAGCGCGCGGACGCGCACGACGCGGGCGAGGTAGCCGCCTCCTTGCGTGCCGCCGAGCACGTCGCCCTCGGCGAACGGCGGCAGGCTGCCGTCGTGGGTGATGACGATCTCGCGCTCCCCGAGCTCCGCGGCGATGAAGCCCGGCTCCTTCTCGGGCACGCGGGCGCGCTCGGACAGCTTGGGCGGCTCGACGACATCGACGGCGCCGGGGGCCGGCAGCTCGGCAGGATCCGCGACGTCGCCCGATTCGACGGCGCACGCCGCGAGCCCGGGCGCGCCGATCGCGAGGAAAACGGCGGAGATGAGGCGCGCGGCCAGCGCGCGGCTCCGAGGGAGAGTGGTTTTCATGCGCGCGGACGCTATGCGGGCACTGTGGCGAACCGGTTACAGAAACGAGACTTGCTGTCTCCGGGAGATGGGATAAACGCTCACCGCGATGGATGGATATCCATGAATCGATGTCTCCTGGATGCGCGGAGAGCGCTTATTGAATCGAGCGATGCGCGATGTGCCGCACGAGCGCACTCATCGGGTGGCGCGCGAGCGCGCTCATCGCGGGCGGCGGCCTGGAGCGCGCCGCGCGCGGACCGGAGCACGCGTTCGCGCGGACCGGAGGACCGGGGCACGCCTTGAGCGCGGAGCGGAGGACCGGGGAGCGCGTCGAGCGCGGAGCGGAGGACCGGGGCAGCCTCGCGCTCGTGCGGGGGTCGGCCGGACGAGGATGTCCGCAGCTCGCGGCGGATGGAAGAAAGCAAAGCGCGGAGAGCGCGCGTCGCTCCCCGCAGGCATGACGCGCGACGGGCGCGGCGGGGCGAAGGGGCGAAGGGGCGAAGGGACGAGCCGCTGCGCAGGGGCCGGAGGCGCCGCCCTCGTCAGCCGATCGTTCGCCGGGGCCGCCGCTTCTTGCGGCGCGCAGGGCATGGGCGCGCGCCCGCGGGAGGCGGCGCGACCGATGCAGCGACGCTCGGGCGGCGCTCGGGGAAGGAGCCGGGCAGGCTCGCGTCGGCGGCCTGCCGCCCCGTCTTCGTGCGCTTCGTGCGATCAGCCTACGGGGCACCCGCCGCTGGGCGGCCTCGAGCTTGACCTACCTGGGGTGAGTAACGGGATTCGAACCCGCGACAACTGGAGCCACAATCCAGTGCTCTACCAACTGAGCTATACCCACCGTTCTTCGCGGCCCGGGGGCTGCGAAGGCCTGGCAGAATACTCAGCTCCGCGCAGAGTGCAATCGGGTAAACGCACCGCGCGTCGCTCTTTTTCGCCCGCGGCCCCGCTTCGCTTCCCCCGGGCCCCCGCTCCCCCCGGCCCCGCATCGCTCCCGCCCTGCGCCCCGGGCGCCCGCGGCGGGCGCCTCGCTCAGAGCGTCGCCCACCGGCGCAGCGCGACCCGGCGGGCGCGGTCGAGGTCCGCGCGGTGGCGCGTCGAGATCGGCGCGCGCTGCGCGGCCGGCGGCACGGACCCGCCGGCCGGCTCGTCCGCCTCGCGGCCGGAGGCGGCGAGCAGCGCCGCCGTGAGCGAGCCCTCGATCGCGGCCAGGTCGTAGCCGCCCTCCAGGAAGATGGCGAGCCGACCCCCCGCCTTCGCGGCCGCCATCGCCGCGAGCCGGCGGCCCATCGCCGCGTAGGCCCAGCGCGACAGCTTCATCGCCGCGAGCGGATCGCGCTCGTGCGCGTCGAACCCCGCCGACACCAGGATGAGCTCGGGCGCGTACTCGTCGAGCACCGGCAGGACGAGCTCGTCGAACGCCGCCTCGTAGACCGCATCCGTCGCCCCGTCGGACAGCGGAACGTTCACCGTGTAGCCGGCGCCCTCGCCGCCGCCGATCTCCTCGGCGGAGCCGGTGCCAGGGTAGAACGGCCACTGGTGCAGCGAGCAGAACAGCACCCGCGGGTCGTCCCAGAAGACGTCCTGCGTGCCGTTGCCGTGGTGCACGTCGAAGTCGATCACCGCCACCCGCGAGAGCCCGCTGCTCAGCGCCGCCCTCGCCGCCACGGCGACGTTGTTCAGGAGGCAGAAGCCCATGCCCGAGTCGCGCGTCGCGTGGTGACCGGGCGGCCGCAGCAGCGCGACGCCGAGCCGGCCGGGGCCGGCGAGCACCGCCTCGACCAGCGCCACCGCGGCGCCGGCGCCCCGCCTCGCCGCGTCGACGGAGCGCGGGACGACGTACGTGTCGGGATCGAGCGCCGCGTAGTGGCCGCTGACCCGATCCAGCGACGCCAGGTACCCGGAGGTGTGGACCCGGGCGAGCTCTTCCTCGGTGGCGTCGCGCGTCGCGACGCGCTCGATCGACAGGCCGGCCGCAGCGCAGCGCTCGATCGCGCGGCGGGCGGCCTCGAGGCGCTCCGGGCGCTCGGGGTGCGCGCCGCGCGCGCGGTGTTGTTCGAACAGCGCGTCGTCGACGACGTAGAGGCGCGGGGCTTCGGAGTGCGGCTGATTCAAGTGCACCATGAGCTGGGTGGAGAGTTGTAGCAGCGCCGCAGCGGATGGTAGCTTGCCCTGAGCCCCCGAAAGAAGGAGTGGAGACGCAGGATGCGCGGAAAGATCATCGCAGTCTTCGCCGTGATTGTCCTCATGGTCGGAGGGCTCTCGTACGCCCTCACGCGCGCCTCCCTCGGGGAGATCGGGCGCCCGGGCGAGGCGTCGCGCGCGCTCGCGGCCGCCATGGCGCAGCTCCAGGTGGACGGCCTCGTGCTGGAGCGGTGGCTCGCCTCCCACGCGAGCGACCCGAAGCTGCGCGAGCCGTTCAACGCCGGCACCGCCCCGGCCCGCGCCGAGGCGGCCACGAGCGCCGCCAACGCCATCCGGGAGGCGGTCGCCGCCTCGCCCGAGCTCGCCAGGACCCCGCCCTCCCTCGTGGTCCTGGTGGACACGAAGGGCGTGGTGCTCGGACGGAACGGCTCCGCGCTGATGCGCGGAGATAACCTCGGCGCCGTCTACCCGTCGCTGAAGCGCGCCGTCGAGCAGGGGGTGACCGGCTCGGACGTGTGGGTGAGCCGGGCGCGCAACGAGCAGCTGCTCGCGTCCTACGCGCCGATCCGCAGCGACGCCGGGCAGATCATCGGCGCCGTCGCGGTGGGCACCGCGCTGAACGACGAGCGGCTGACCAACGCGAGCGAGCGCACGAGCGGGCGCCTCCTCGTCGTCGCGATGCAGTCGGGCGACGGGCTCGACGTGGTGGCGAAGTCGCGCGACACCCCCCCGCAGCTGGTCGCGGCGCTCACGGCGTCGCCCGCGAAGGACAGCGCCCTCCAGGCGCTGAGCTCCGGGCGGGCGGTCGACATCGGCGGGCTGTCCGGCGAGTTCAACGCGGTCGGGCACGCGCTCGACGGCTACGGCGACGGGCGGCGGGCGGTGCTCCTCAGCGTCGCGCAGATCCGGACGCCTGGGCTCGAGAGCTCGCTGCTCTGGCCGCTGCTCGGCGTCACCGCGCTCGGGCTCGTGCTCGTCGTCATCGCCGCCTACTTCCTGGACGCGTACATCTCGCAGCCGGTGTCCGAGCTCGAGGACGGCCTGCTCGCGATCATGAACGGCCGGACCGATCTCCGGTTCGGGATCGAGCACGCCGAGCTCGGCGGGCTCGTGTTCCGGCTGAACTCGCTGCTGAACCAGCTGCTCGGCGTGCAGGAGGACGAGACCGACGCCGAGGGGCGCCCGTCGCGCGCGCCGACGTCGGCGTCGTTCCGGGACGCCCTCGAGGTCGACGAGCGGATGGCCGCGCTGTCCCCCGGCGAGATCCCGGCCGACGCCAAGGCGCTCCTCGAGGAGCCGGAGGACGCCTACTACGCCCGCATCTTCGCCGAGTACATCGCCGCGAAGAGGTCGCTCGGCGACCCGGTGGATCACATCACCCGCGACGCGTTCGTCGCCCGCCTCAAGGCGAGCGAGCAGGAGCTCGGGCAGAAGCACGGCAAGCCGATGCGCTACAAGATCGAGGTGCGCGGCAAGGAGGTCGTGCTCCTCGCCGTGCCGCTCGCCTGACACGCGCGCCCGGCGCGAGGAGAGGCGCGGCGCCGCGCGCGTCGGGCGCGCGGCTCAGTGCAGCACGGCGTCGGGGCCTTCGTGCGGCTCGACCCGGCCCGACGAGGGCTCGCGGCGGAGGGCGATCACGTCGGAGAGCTCGCAGCCGAGCGCGATCGCGGGCGACGACGTCGTGACGATCCACTGCACGTTGGGCAGCGCCGCCCGCAGGCGCGCGCCGAGCGATCGCTGGCGGTGCACCGGCTGCTGCGCCTCGATGTCGTCGATCAGCACCACCCCCTCGGCGAGCCGCGGATCGCCCGTCGGGTGCGCGGCCGCGAGCGCGCGGAGCGCCAGCGCGCCGAACGCGATGGTGTGCCGCGCGCTCCGCCCGAGATCGTCGAAGTCGACGCGCTGGCCGTCCGCGCGCTCGAAGATCGGCTCGAGCCGCAGCGGATCGACGCCCACGTACGTCGCGTCCTGGCCCTCGAGCAGCGCCTCGAGCACCTCCTTGAGCGCGCGCTCGAGCGCGCCGAGCCGCTCCGCCTGCGCGTCGGCGCGCGCGTCCGGCCGCGCCTCCGGCTTGTTCTTCGCGCGGTCGCGCGCGATCGCCGCCGCGACCGGCACGAACGAGAGCACCTGCTTCGTCTCGCGGGCGAGGTCGGTGCGCGTGGCGTCGTCGAAGCTCGCGGCCGCGCGCACGTCGTAGCGGAGGATGCTGCGCTCGGGCGTCGTCAGCACGATCGCGGTGCGAGAGAACCAGCGCGCGCCGGAGAGCGCCACGAGGACGAAGCCCCCCTCCGCCGCGCGGCGCTCGAACAGGGCCTGCTCCCTCCGCCGCAGCAGCGCCGCGTCCTCCGGCTCGTCGAGGCGCGCGTTCGGGCTCGCGACGCGCAGCGGGTGCGCGCGCGCCGGGTCGTCGGTCCCGAGCATCCAGTCGGTGACCACGAGCGGGGGCGAGCCGTCGTCGCCGCGCGATCTCAGCTGTGCGACCGCGTATCCCGGCCGCGTCGACGCGATCGCCGACAGGATCGAGGTCTTGCCCACGCCGTCGCCGCCGAAGAGGACCACGAGCCGGCGCGGCGCGCCGGCGGCGTCCTCGAAGGAGAGCGAGAGATCATCGAACGGGCCGACATGGGCGAGGCGGACGCGGGAGAGCAGCACCGCCGGCGAAGCTATCACCGCGCCGCGCGCGCGGAACGCCGCCGGCGCCGACCTCCGCGCGCCGCGCCGCTCCGTCCGCCGGGCGCACGGCGGCGCGGGGCGGCGCGAGGCGCAGAGGTCGGCGCCCGACCGCGATCGGCAGGACGAGCGCCTTCGACGCGCCGTGGCATGCGCCACGCGTGGATTCCTCCGCTCCTCCGGTGGGCCCCGCGCGCCGGCGCCTCCGCGCGCCAGGTGCCGGCGCGCGGGCGCCCCGCGCATCCGGTGGCGCGCGGCGGCGCCGCGGCCTAGAGTCGTTGTCCGGGGTCGTCACCGTGCTGCGCAAGCTGCCTCCGCCGGATTTCCGCTACGTGTGGCTCCACCCGGAGCCCGGCTCGACCGGAGCGCTCGCCGCGGCGGGGACCGCGGGGCTCGCGGGGGTCTCCGCGGCGATGTGGAGCGCCGGGAGCCAGGCGCTCTCGCTGGGGCTCATGGCGATGGGGAGCGCGCTCGGCGTGCTCGCGCTGGCCCGCGCCGAGCACCGCCTCCGCGCCGAGCGCGGCGCGCGCGAGGTGACGATGGCGGTCGTGCCCTGGGGCGTCCTCGTCAACCCGGACACCGAGCCGCGCGTGCTGCGGTGGCCCGCCGTGAAGCGGGTGAGCGTCGACGTCTCGCACACGATGCGCGGCGGGACGCCGGCCGTCGTGTCGAGCCTCGTGACGGTGCACACCGCGCGCGACGTGCTGGCCGGCCGCGCCGCGGGCGCGGTGGACCTCGAGCGGCTCCTCGCCAACCTCGAGGGCTACGCGCAGGAGGCGGCGCGGCCCGTCGCCGGCGACATCGAGGGGCAGACGGTGCTCGGCGACGGCGTGACCGAGCCGATCGCCGCCGCGCTGCTGCAGGCGGCGGACGGCGTCTGCGCGACGAGCCACGGCGCCGCGCAGCTCGCGCTCCCGGGGGGCGGCTACCGCACCGCGGCGGCGCGCGCGGCGGCGCCAGAGACGGTCGCGGTGCTGCGCTCGGCGCTGTCGTGGAGCTACGACTGCCCCGCCGATCCGCGGCCGCTCGCGGCGATCCTCGCGGGCGTGCTCGGGGCCACGGAGCTCGTGCCCGAGCTCCTCAGGCTCGCGACCTCGCCGCACCCGGTGGTCGCCGCGTTCGGCAAGGCCGCGGCGCTCCGCCTCGGCGCGCCGCCGAACCGCGCCGGCTCGCTCGACGAGGTGGCGGCCTTCCTGTTCGAGGAGGACGTCGAGATCGGAAAGCGGTGGATCGCGTCGTCCCCGACACTTTGTTTGCGACCCCGGGCCGAAGCTTGCTAGCTAGAGGGGTCGGCAGCGCGAGCGCTGCGGTTCGAGCGGCCTGCGCGCGGGGGCCGTCGCGCCGCGGGGCCCGGTCCTCATGGCCCGCTGCCGGCGGGTCGTCCACCGCGCCGGGTCGGCTATGAAACGGGCTCCGTCGCCACCGAAGCCGTCGTCGCGAGAGGCGCGCCGCCGGCTGGCCGCCGCGTGTCTCCTCGGCGCCTCGCTCGCCGCGTGCGCCGAGCACCGCGCGGCCGGGCCGCCGCCGTCGCAGAGCACCGCGCGCGCCGCGCCCTCGGCCGCGCCGCTCGCCGCGGCCGCCGCCGCCGTCGCGCCGCCCGCGCCGCCCCTGGTCGACGGCGCGTGGGTCGAGGCGGTGCGGCTCGAGCGCTGGGCCGAGGCGGCGGAGCGGCTCGACGCCCTGCCGATGGATCAGCGGGCGCTGCCCGCGATGAAGTACGCGCGGGCGCGCGTCGCCTTCGAGCTCGGCGATCACGGAAAGGCGGTGGAGCTGCTCCACGGCCTGGAGCAGGCGCTGCCGCTGCTCGCCCGCGAGGTGGCGCGCTACCGCGCCGAGGCCGCGTTCGAGGTCGGGCCGTTCCTCGCGGCGGCGGAGTACTTCGAGGCCTCGGGCGGCGCGCCCGGCCTCGCGCGCGCGGCGCTCGCCTCCATGAAGGGCGGCGATCTCCAGAGGGCCCGCGCGCTCGCCGATCGCGCGGTGGTCGCGGCGCAGCGCGCGCGGCGGTCGCGCGACGAGGCGGCGGCGCGGCTCGCGCGGGCGCGCGTCCAGCTCGGCGTGCGCGACGCCGCCGAGCGGTCCGGGGACAAGGGCGGCGCGAAGGCCGCGGCGGCGGCGCTCGCGCTCGCCGACCTCCGGTGGATCGTGAAGAACGCGCCGTCGTCGCCCGACGGGCGCGAGGCCGCGGCGCTCCTCGCCGCGGCGCCGGGGCAGCTCTCGCAGGAGGACCGGCTCCAGAAGGTCGACGCCATGGTCGCCGGGGGCAGCGCGGCCGAGGCGATCGCCGAGCTCGACAAGCTCTCCGGCGTGCCGGCGTCGGAGCTGCACCACCGCAGGGCCACCGCGCTCTACCAGGCGCGCGACTACGCGGGCGCGGCCGAGGCGTTCCTCAAGGTCGCGGCCTCGCCGTCGGCGCGCCAGGCGGAGCAGCTGCACCTCGCCGCGCGCTCGCTGTCGCGGCTCCACCGCGAGGCCGAGGCGATCGAGCGGCACCTCGCGGTCGCGCGCAGGTTCCGGAAGACCCGCTGGGGCGAGCTCTCGAGCCTGCTCTCGGCGCGGCTCCTCATGCAGGTCGGCCGCTACGCGGAGGCGGTCGCGCAGTACGGCCGGTTCATCGACGCCTACCCGCGGAGCGAGCGGCGCGACGACGCGCTCTACGAGCGGGCGCTCGCGACGCTCTCGACGAGCGGCGCCGCGCGGGCGCGGAAGCCGCTGGAGCAGCTCGCGCGCGGCGCGGCCGCGGCCGACGCGGCGAAGCTGCGCCAGCTCGCGGGGGTCGCGGCGCTGCGCGGCGGCGATCGCGACGGCGCGGTGCGGCTCTGGACGCAGGTGATGAGGGAGCAGCCGCTCTCGTGGGGCGCGCTGCTCGCGCGCTCGCGCCTCGCGGCGGTGGGCGCGCCCATGCCGCCGCTGCTCGTCCCGGCGTCGCTCCGCGACGCGCCGCCCGTGGAGGTGAAGCTGCCGCCGGCGGCGGCGCTGCTCGCGTCGATGGGGCTCGACGGCGACGCGGAGAGCTACCTCGCCGAGAACGAGCGCGACGTGACGGCGCTCTACGCGGGGCAGGAGAGCGAGGCGCTCTGCAGGATGTACGGCATGCTCTCGCCCGCGAAGCGGCGTTACCGGGTGGGCACGCGGGCGGTCTCCGCCGCGGCGCTCCAGCGGGCGCCCTCGCAGGCCGATCGCTGGACGTGGGAGTGCGTCTATCCCGAGCCGTACGTCGGCGAGGTGCGCGCGCTCGAGGCGCAGCACGGGCTGCCGAGGGGCCTGGTTCACGCGCTGATGCGGCAGGAGAGCGCGTTCGATCCCGTCGTGGTGAGCCCCGCGAGCGCGGTCGGCCTGATGCAGCTCATGCCGGCGACGGCGCGGAAGGCCGCGAGCGAGCTCTCGCTCGGCTTCGAGCTCGGCCAGCTCAAGAGCGCGCCGCTCAACCTGCGCCTCGGCGGCTTCTACATCGGCAAGCTGCTCCGGACGTTCGACGGCAGCCTGCCGCTCGCGACCGCGGCGTACAACGCCGGCCCCAAGGCCGTGTCGCACTGGCTCGAGGGGACCATCGACCGGGACACCGACGTGTGGGTGGCGCGGATCCCCTATGACGAGACGCGCACCTATGTGGGACGCGTCCTCGCGAACCTGGCGCGGTATCAGTGGCTGGACGGCGGGGACGCGGCCGTGGAGATGCTCCCGCTGACGCTCCCTGCGGACGCGCGCGCCCCGGCGGACGCGTACTGAGGGCGTGAGGCCGGCCGCGCCGCGGCGGCGCAGGAGTTCTCGCTGCGCTGAAATTGCGCTGTGCGCTTGAACTCGAGGCCGGGGGCGCTCACCGTGATGGGGTGGCAGGAACCGCTGGAAGCGACGGCGTGTTCAAGCGCTGCGGGGTGCTCATCCAGCCCTACGCGGACGCGCGCTTCGTCGGCCGGCTGCTCACCTCGGCGCTCGCGTGGCTCCTGGTCATCTTCTCGGTCGCCTCGCTCGTGGAGCCGCTCGCCGGCCCGCTCGCGATGGTGCTCCTGATGCCGTTCGTGCTGCTCGGCTCGCTGCTCGTGCTGCTCTGCCTCGCGTGCATGCTGTACACGCCGATCGCGTGGCTCTGCGCGGCGGTGGGCTCGTCCGGCGCGGCGGTCGTCCGGGTGAGCAACGCGCTGTGGATCGAGCGCCCCGGCGATCGGCGGTCGTTCCCGCTGCTCTCGCTCACGCGCGCGGGGCTCTCGAGCTCCGGCGGCGAGGTCGCCTTGAGGACCGACGACGGCGATGTCATCCGCGTGCGCGTCGACGACCCGGTCGACGCGGAGCGGCTGCTCGGCGCGATCGCCGCCGGGCGGGCGCGGGGCACGTGGAGCGCGCGGCTCTACGACGACGTGCCGCCGCCGCTCCGGCGCCGCCTGTTCGTGGGGGTCGCGGCGCTCGTGTCGCTGATCTGCTGGTCGGTGCTCGATTTCGACCTGGCGCTCTCGCTGGGCGTCATCACGGGCGCCGCGGCGTGGGTGCTCGCGGCGCTGCTCCGGGACGGCTCTGCGCGCCGCGTGCTCGTTGCGGGCAGCGACGGGCTCTCGCTCCGGGACGACCTCGGCGAGCGCTTCGTCTCGTTCGGCTCGATCGAGCGGGTCGACGAGACCGCGCTCGGGGTCGAGCTCGTGCTCACGGGGGGCGAGGAGCTCCCGCTCACCCTCGTGCCGCCGCAGCTGCTGCGCGATCCCAGCGAGACGGGGCTCAGCATGGTGCTCGCCGAGCGGCGCCGCGAGCACCTGCTCGCGCTGCTGCGCGAGCGGAGCGGGCGCGGCGGGGGCGAGGTGGGTCGGGCGGGCGCGCTCCTCGAGCGCCGCGGCCTGCCAGCGCCGGCGTGGCGGGCGGCGCTGCGCCGCCTCGTGAGCGAGGCCGGCGCGGATTACCGCACGGCGAAGCTCACGCGGGAGCAGGCGTTCGCGGTGCTCGAGGACGGCGGCGCGCCGGCCGAGCTCCGCATCGGCGCCGCGCTCGCGCTCTCGTCGTCGCGCGACGCGCAGACGGTGGAGCGGCTGCGGATCGCGGCCGAGGGGTGCGCGAACCGCGACGTGCGGCTCGCCATCGAGCAGGCGGCCGAGGGCGACGTGGAGGACTGGATGCTAGAGCAGGCGCTGTCGTCCTCGGCGGCGCGGCCGCCGGCGGCCGCGCCGCGGTGCGCGACCCCGGCGGCGTGAGGTTGCCGGAGGACGCGCGGCTCTTCTAGTCTGTCCCAGCCGAGCTGCCGCGGGCGCCTGCGCGCCTGCGGTCCTCCGAGGTAGCCCCCGATGGAAGGCCCGCTCCAGGACCCCTACGCTTCGGTCGCAGCCCACGCGCCGCGCCCTCGCGCGCAGGCCGGCCGCGCCGCGCGGATCGCGCTGCTCGCCGTCGCGCTGCTCGTGGCGGTCGGGTTCGGCGCGCTCGTCGTGGCGCCGCGCCTCCGCGCGCCCGCGCCTGCGAGCACCGTGGTCGTGCGGCCGTCCCCCGCGCTCATCGTCGCGATCCGCGACCTCGCGCGGCTCGAGACCACGGAGGTCCACGTCGAGAAGGTCGTGGATCTGGCCGACCGGCAGAGCCGCCTGTTCGGCCTGGTGCAGGCCACCGACGCCCTCCTGCTCGTCGCGGTCGGGCAAGTCACCATCGGCGTCGATCTCGCGCGGCTCGGCGAGGACGACATCGCGATGGATCCGGAGACCGGGGTCGCGCGGCTGACGCTGCCGGCGCCCGAGGTCTTCTCGACCCGGCTCGACGAGGACGAGACGTACGTCTACACGCGCAAGACGAGCCTGCTGGCGCGGCGCAACGAGCAGCTCGAGTCGCGGGCCCGCAAGGAGGCGACCGCGGCGATCGAGAAGGCGGCGCTCGAGGGGAACGTGATGGCGCGCGCGAAGGCGCAGGCCGAGCGGCAGATCACGGCGCTCGCGACCCAGCTCGGCGCGAAGCGGGTGGAGATCCGCTGGCGCGAGGTCGGCGGCGGGGGCGACTGACGCGGGGCGCGGGGAGCGCGTCCGGGCGGGGGCGCCCGTGGTCGAGATCGACGCGGTGAGGCGGTGAGGATCGCGTCAGCGCTGGGCGGCCACCAGGAGGAACATCGGCCGGTCCCGCTCCTCCGCGAGCTCCGGCCGGGCGGCGATCTGCGCGTCGGTCGGGCCCCATTCCTCCACGTGCGCGATGGCGAAGCCCGCGCGGAGGAGCGCGTTGAGCGTGGTGCCCATCGTGCGGTGCTGCTTCACCACGCCCTCGGCCAGCCAGCTCGTCGTGCGCGGGCCCTCGGCGAGGTAGCCGTCGATCGGCCAGGTCCTGCGCCCGTCTTCGTCCGCCCGCCAGCCGGGGCGGCTCGGCGCCGTGTGGATCGGGTGCTCGACCGAGAAGACCAGGCGCCCGCCCGGCACCAGCGCCCGGCGTACCGTCGCGAGCAGCCCGTTCAGGTCCTCGATGTAGTGCAGGGCGAGGGAGCTGTAGGCGAAGTCGTACGCCGCCTCCGGCAGCTCCAGGCGCTCCAGGTCCATCTGCGCGTAGGCGATCGCCTCGTCCGAGGTCGCTGACCTGGCCCGGTGCAGCATGCGCTCGGACACGTCCAGGCCGAGCACCTGGGACGCTCCGTTCTCCCGCGCCCACCGGCAGAACCAGCCGAACCCGCAACCGAGGTCGACCACGCGCAGGCCGGTCAGAGCGGGCACGAGGGCCCGCAGGGCCGGCCACTCCGGCGCCCCGTCGAGGCCCTCGACGGACCGGCGGAGCTGGCTGTAGGCCTGGAAGAATCCGGGATCATCGTAGATGTTCTGGGTCACGACCGCACGCCTCCGTGGCCCACGCAGATAGCCGAGCCGCGCCGAGCTGTCGCCAGGCTTCGCGCGCGCCGGGCGGTTCGGGGCTCCCGGCGGTCGGTCCTCCGAGTGTAAGCTGTGATTCGATGAGAGCGTTGCTCGGAAGATGCAAAAGAAGATGCAGAAGACGATACAAAAGATGATGAGGAGTGTCGGCGCGTCGCTCTTGGTTTCGGTCGCTCTATGGACCGTCGCTGCGTGCGCCGCAGGAACGCCGTCGACGGGCTCTTCCCCTGATGACGGCGAGCCGCCTCCGGACCGCGACTGCACCAATATCGGGTGCATCGACGGCTTTTCACTCCGGCTCATGGCCAACCAGCCCTGGACAGCCGGCGCTTATCGCTTCGTGATCATCGCCGACGGCGAGACCACCACCTGTGAAGGAAAGCTGCCGCTGCCCGACTGCGCGGCGGGCCCGGCGCTCACGTGCAGCGGCCCGCGCCTGCTCATCGGCGAGTCCGGCTGCGCGTTGCCGCCGAGCGCGCACGGGTTTTCGGAGATCCAGATGAGCTCCGCTCCGAGGCAGGTCGCGGTCGAGATCTCTCGCGACGGCGCGACCGTGGCGAAGGCGGACTTCACCCCAGCTTATGTCGAGTCGCGCCCCAACGGCCCCGGCTGCGAGCCGGTATGTCGCTCGGCCAGCGCCACGCTGAGCGTGAAATAGCGCCCCGCCCAGCTCCCGGGGCTGGGCGCTCCACGCAGGATGGCCCGTGGCGCGAGCTCGCGCGCCAGTTGAGCGCGCGGTCGAGCGTACGACGGTCGCTCGCCTCGCGAGCCACCGCAGCATGCGCTGCCTCCGGCCGGAGACACGGGCGGCCTGGCCGCGCTCCTCTCCTGTCTCCGGCGGAAGCCAGCCCTGGATGCCGACACCCGGATACGCGCTTGGCCCTCGACAAAATCTGGTGGCACGCAGGTTGCGAATATCGCAGGTGGCGCGCTGCGCACGCCGCGAGTTCCGCAGGGGCGAGCCGGCGTTAAGCCGCGAGCGCGGAATCGTGCCTCAGAACGCCTGCGCACCACGCCAGAGGAGCCGAAGATGACCTCGATTCAATGCCGTATCGCGCAAACACGCAAGGATCTTGACGACGCGCTCCGCGTCCGCTGGGCGGTGTTTGGTCAGGAGCTAGGTCTCCTGGCAGCCGCTCCCGCCGCGCCGCGAGAGGTCGACCCGTACGACACCCTCGATACCACGATCCATTTCGTCGCCTACGCGGATGGGCAGCCCATCGCGACGACCCGGCTACTCTTGCCCAACCCTGAGGTGGCATGCGCCCGCGGAGGCTACCTCGGCGTGGACCTCGAATCCAGGTTCGACCTCGGTGCCATCCATGCCCCGGGGCTCTCGCTCGCGGAGGTCACCCGCTTCTGCGTCTTTGCGCAACATCGGAGCAGCGGCGCCCTGGACGCGCTTCATGCGGCCATGCTCGAGGAGAGCCGCAGTCGCGGGATCACACACTGGATCGCCGCGGTGAACGCGGAGACCGATCACGCGGGGGATGCCGCGATCATCCTCCAGGTGGCCGCCGCGCTCGGGCTCGTGAGCCGTCGGGTCCAGGTCTCCCCGCTCGGCGGCGATCACCCGCCGACCTCGCCGGGCTTCCCCTTCTATAGCGAGGAGGAGCGCTCGCGGGCCGAGGCCGGCGCTCTCGGCGGCTTGCGACTGCCCCGGCCGCTCCGAGTGTTCACCCGCAGGATGGCCGCGCGCTTCATCGGCCCGGCGCGGTACGATATTCGCTTCCGCCGGTTCGCCATGCCCCTGTTCGCATCGGTGGAGGAGCAGGCGAGGGCGCCGCACCCCGTGAGCACCACGCCCGTGACGAACAGGGCCGCCTGAGCAAATCACTCCTCCAGAACGAAGGAACACCATGGCAACGGACGCAATGAGCTGGATCACCACCCTCGATCAGGAGGTCGCAGCCCTGCTCATCCGCCTCGACGCGGATCCTGCGGCCCGCCGGCTGTATGACGGCACGACGACAGCCAGCGACTACGCGGCTTTCCTCGAACAGATCTATCATTACGTGCGCTGGACGCGCCCTCTGTGCGCCCAGGCCGGCGCGCGGCTCGCCGCCGGGTGCGTCGGGAGAGAGAGCGAGGCTTCGGGGGCGGACGGGCGCAGCATTCTGGCGGCCCTCCTGCTCCGAAAGGCGGAGGAGGAGTCCGGGCATGAGCAGTGGGCCCTTGACGATCTCGCCGCCCTCGGGCGCGACCCGGAGGCGGTGAGACGCGCGGAGCCCGCGCCGGCGACCCAGGCCTATATCGCATGGAGCCGCTACACCGCGGAGGCGGGCGTCCCCGAGGCCTTCCTGGGCACGGCGTACGTGCTGGAGGCGCTCTCGGCCTACCGCGCTGGCGACGCCGCGGCGCGCCTGGTGGCACGCGCCCGCATCCCTGGTATTGCAGGCGCGGTGCGGTTCCTGCGGGGGCACGCCGAAGCCGACCAAGGGCATGTGCGCGAGCTCGCAGAGCTGCTCGCGACCATCCCCTGTCCGGAGGCGCGCGAGGCCATCCTGCTGTCGGCGCGGCTCACGCGGACCCTCTATCCGGACATGATCGCCGGCGCGATGGCCGACCGAGGCGCGCCGACCGCGGCGGTGACGCGGCCGGCGCCGGGTCGACTCAGCCGCGCTGCGCCGCGTGAGCCATGAGCGCCGTCCGGCTCGGCACCCCCAGAGCGTCGTAAACCCGTTGCAAGTGCTTCTTGACCGTCGCCTGCGCGCACCCGAGATCCTCCGCGATGAGCGCGTTGTCCCAGCCGCGCAACACGCGCTCCGCCACCTCGACCTGCCGGTCTGTGAGGCGCCCTCTCCACGCCGGTGGAGCCGCTGCAACGGCAGCTTCGCGCAGCTCCACCACCCACAACGTCCGGCCCTGGTCGATGAACGGCACAAAGTCGACGCGCAGCTCGCCCGCCGATGTGCGTCGCACCCACGGCGCAGCCTGAGCGGCAGAAGCAGGCGCTGCCGCGACGGCGGCGAGCGCGCCCGCGAGCGGCGCTGGGAGGGCGCCGGCGCTCCGCTCGACGGGCGCGAACCAGCGTTCCAGCAACGCCTCGGCGCCCGCGCTGCGCGCGAGCAGGGACGCAGGCGGGACGACCACCAGGACCTCCATCCCCTCGCGGCGGAGCGCCGCCTCCAGCGCGTCGCCGCGCCGCATCGAATCTCCGAAACGTCGGCAGCTCCGCGTCGCGGCCGCGATCGACGGGGCGAGGTGCTGCAGGAGCGCCCGATCACGGTCGGAGAACGGGCGGCGCCGGTCGCGGTAGAGGGTGATCCCGCCGTGCCAGCCCGACTCGACCGCGAGCAGCACCGCCATGGCCTGCTCCAGCTGCATCCCGAGCTCCCGGCTGCGCCGGTACATCACGCTCCGCTCGATGGCCCCGCGGGGTAGCATCTCACTGTCGCGCAGCACAACGTTCGGCCGCGCGATGACGGCGTTCCGGACGAAGTCGTCCGGCGCGAGATCGGCGTACCCCGCGAACAGCTCCGGCGGCAGATCGGCGACGGCCCAGTCGTACGCCGTGGGGTCCCCGGGGAGCGAGACGCAGAGCGCGCCGTGGTCCGCCGGCACCAGCTGGCAGAGCGCGCGGTACGCCCCGCGCAGGACTTCGTGGAGATCCAGGGAGCTGTGCAGGATCTCGAGGAGCTCCCACGTGATCCGCTGCTCCCTCGCCGTCAGGTGGATGGAGGATCGCATCGCGGATGGAGACTACCCGAGGCGCGGTCCGTTTCGTTGCGCTCGTGCGTACCACCAAAGCGGTACGCGACGTGGCCGACCCGGGGGCCCGGAGCTCGGCGCCCGACGCGCATGTGACCGGGACGTCTGGCCTGCAAGTCCCGACGCCTACGTCGTCTCCCACGCTCGGTGAGGAGCCCGCGGTTGCCCTGAATGGCGGAGGAGGAGGGATGCAGGGGGCCTCGGACTTGCAAACGTTCGCTGGAGACCACCTGTATGCCCGATGCGTCGACCGCGCCCACCGTCGCCTGGGCGTTCTGGATGACCGTATCGCAGGTGATTGCTTCCGAGCTTACGGCTGCGATCCCGAGGCTATCGTCTTGGTGGATCAGGGATTCGCGGGCAATGAGCTTACCGCTCGTCGATGAGGTCTCATTGTAATATGTGATCAACGCCTGCTTCCAGCGAAGCCGTGCTGTCTGGCCGGGTGGTGCGAACAATGGACGAGTCAACTGTGACGCTGGCGCCATGAGCATACAACCCGATGTGGGTGTTGTTCTCGAGGACCGAGCCCTTCATCACGAGCATGCTTCGCTCGATCACGTCCCCGTCGACGCCGTTGCCGAGTCCATCCTCCGCGAGCACGCCGAGCCCGCCTCCCCTTGTGGTCGGCAGGTCGTCACGCACGACGGTGCTCTCGATGCTCGCGTCCGACCCAAGGACGTAGACGCCGGTCTCGTGGTTCTGCTCGATCAGGGAGGCGTACAACGAGAGCCGACCGTGCTCGCCTGGATTGTCCTCGTCGTTTGCTATGCGAATGCCCCAGCCTAGCTCACCGGTGAGGCGCGGCAGGGGGCCTCGGACGACGGAGCTCTCAAGCTCCACGCCGGACGCAGCGACGTACGAACGCCGCGCCCGCATGCTACGCTCGCGTGGCCGGTGCGCGGTCGGGACTCCCTCACTCTGGTCGCAGCGATCCTCCTCCACGCTGGAGGCGCCGTCGCCGTGCGCGCGCTCGCGCCGCTGGCCATCGACGAAAACCCGCGGGCCGACGCTGGCGACGAGGTCGAGCCGGCCATGCTGCTGGATGTCGACGTGATGCCCGACGAACCCAGGGCGCCGGAAGACCCGCCGATGGCGCCGCCCGGGGTCCTCGTCCGGGCGAGGAGCGCAGACCCCAGCTCCCCGCGCGCCGCGCGCGCCATGTCGAGAGCGCGCGCGGCGGCGCTGCCCGAGGCGCCTTCCGCGGAAGCGCCGAGCGCCGGATCGGCGCAGCACGAGAATGCACCCCCGGATGGCTACAGCGCGCCTCCCCCCGCCGCGGCCCCTCCGGGCCTGGGCGGCGTGCCGGTCTGGGCGCTGCCCGGCGTCTTGCCGGCGCCGCCCCCGGCGGGCTCCGTCGCTCCCGTGCGGCCCCTGGCCGTGCGCCCCGCCCCGCCGCTCCCCGCGAGGCGCGACGCCGACCAGGGCGGGCGAGCGCCCATCCAGGTCTTTCCGGCGGCGGGCACGCTCGCCTCGGCCGTCGCGGACGAGGTGTCGTCGTCCGTCGCGCCGGAAGTCTCCGAGAGCTCGTTCGAACTCACCGTGAACGCGAAAGGACAGCTGGTCTCGGTGCGCTTCCTCGAGGCGAGCACGGGGAACGGCGACGACTGGCGGCGCATCGCTCAGGCCGTGCTGAAGCGCTTCTCCGGGACCGCGCTGCGGATGAACGGCGATTTCGTCGCCGGGAGCAGGATCACCGTCCACGTGAGCAGCCGGGTCGTCATGCCGGATGGGACGGAGCACGCGATACCGATGCCGGCGATGAAGCACGACGCCGGCAAGCCGATCATCCGCGAAGACTCGCTGGACGACCGCTTCCGGTCGCCCCATCTCGCGCCTGCGCCTGGCGAGAAGAAACCCAGCCTGGCGTTTCGCATCGATCTCGCGAACATCGGAGCGCAGCGCCGGAGGCTCGTCAGGACGCGGGTCGACGCTGTGCCTGTCGCGGTGCCATGACGCTCCGGAGCGCGAGCGCGACGCGAGGGACGCGTCATGTCATGTTGGCGAACCAGCGATCGAGGATGGTTTGCCCCCGCCCGAGCTCCGAGAGCTCCGTCGCCTCGTTCTGAGCGTGCATCGTCCGCTCCGCGCCCGGCCCGAAATTCGCCGCCGGGATCTGGAGCGCCGTGAAGCTCGCCACTTCGGTCCACGTTTGCCGGGCCTCGACGCCCTGAACGCCGCTCTGTTCGAGCGCGGCGATCAGCGGGTGGCTCCGGTTCGGCGGCGCCGGCCTGGAGAGCTCCTCGAACCGGACGGCCCCCACGCGATCCACGAGCGCCATCAGCCGCTCTTGCGAGGCATGGGAGGTCGTGCTCGGGCCGTACGTGTGGTGCACATTCACCTCCAGATGGTCCGGCACGACGCTGCCGGATCGGCCCCCGCGCGCCGAGGTGGCGTTCATCATTTCGTACCAGGTGAGGCCGTCAACGACGTCGGGTACGGGCTCGAACGCGGCCAGGTGAGAGAGCACGCGCGCGAACTTGTGAATCGCGTTCACACCGGCCCCGGGCAGCCCGCTGTGCGCCGTGCGGCCTGCGAACGCCAGAGTCGCGTGCGTGGAGCCTCCCGAGCCGAGCTGGAGCTTGTTGTCCGTAGGCTTGAGCACCAGGGCGAAGTCGGCTCCCCGGAGCTCGGCATCCTTGGCCATGACCACCCTGAGCTCGCTCCCGTCGAAGCCGCACCCTCCGCGAGCGTGAACAACGAGGGTGACGTCGGCGCGGACCGGCGGCCTTCGCTCGGCCAGGTCGAGCATCAGGCAGAGGCCGCTCTTCTCGGCGGCCCCAGGGCCCAGCACGCGGTTGTTCTCCGTCCGCGCCTGTCCTCGCTGCCCTGCGTTCGCCACGTCGAGCTGCCCGACGAGGAGAATCTTCGGGCCCCCCGACCCGCGCGTGAGCGGTGCTACCAAAGAGTTCCCGTAGCGGCGCAGCGGTGAGGCCAAGGGGAGCGCCGCGAGACGTTGCGCCAGCTCGTCGGCCAGTGAGCGTTCCTCACCCAGCGGCGAGGGGATCCTGCACAGCCACAGCAAATTTTCGAGCAGCTCCAAGTGGACCTCCGATCAGAAGAGACGATGCGCGCTATCTCCTGGTTGACTGTAGCACTGCGACGTTCGCGTCGGGGGCTGCGCCGTCGAACCACCGCACCTCGTCGCGGTCGCCCGCGCCGGGTCCGGTGGGACGGGCGCTCCGCGACGTCATCGAGGCGGTCGACGTCGTCTGTCACGGACCGCCCCGTCGGATCGCGCCCGGACCGGCCAGTCGGATCGCGGGCGAGCCCCGCTCGGACCCCGCGATGACGCGGGCGCGGTGCTCGGTCGCGTCAGGGGTCCGCTCCGCGGAAATACTCAGCCCGATGCCACGAGTCGGCCGCCCTTCTCGGCTGCTCCCGCTGCACCTTCGGGGGCGCAGCGGTCTTCAACCGCCGAGCGCCGCGGCCGCTATGAGGGCTGTTGGGCTGACGGTCTGGCTGTTGCTCACGTGCTGAGCGATCCAGTCGATGTAGCTGCTGATACGTGCGTAAATACCGGGGAGCCCGGGCCTCGCGCATCCCTCTCCCCAGCTCGTAATGCCAGACAGGAGTGGGCCGCCAAACTGAAAGGTAAGCGGTCCACCGCTATCGCCCTGGCACGTGTCCACGCCACCGCCCATGAGGCCCGCGCAGATATTGGACGCGAACACGGCGCCCAGGCCGCTGTAGGCCGTAGCGCAGCTCGAGTTCGTGATGACAGGCACCGCAGCCGCGAGCAGGGTTGCCGACGGACTGCCTCCCTCGCTCGTGTCGCCCCACCCGGCTACCCGCACATTTCGTGACGCCGAGCCGGTCGCGTTGCTGAGCGCGACGCCATTCGGAAACTCGGCGTCGCGGTTCAAAGGTGCTGTTGCGACGCCGGTGACCGCGGAGGACAGCCTCAGGAGTGCGATATCATTAGCCGAGGTGCTGGCGTTGTAGCTCGGGTGCGCGATGCGCTGGGCCACGCCACGCGACACCGCGGTGGACGCGGCCGGGCCGATTTTTACGCTCGCTGGGGCGCCGCAGTGTGCCGCCGTGAGCACCCAGGTCGGCGCGATCAGGGTTCCGCCGCAGAAGTGAGAATTTGTGCTGTCTCTGAGGGAAACCATCCACGGCCATTCTGCCGCGACCGCGGGGACTCCTCCGACGATGGGGAGCGCGTCGGAGGCGACGTCCTCGGGCACGTAATCAGCTTCCGAGCCGACACAACCAGCGAGGGTTGTCATGGTCAGGAAAGAGAACATGAAAGTGAGCGTGGGTCTCATGGTGATCCTGCTAGGGTTGGCATGCCGTATGTGCGACGTCCGCGCTCAAGCCGCCTGCGATGCTCGGGGCGTCATGGGCCGGGAAGGCGGACGTCCTGCGAGGTACTTCGAACCTGGGGCGGTGGCGGCGCCCTGGCCGGCGAGGACGACGAGCCACCGAGCCGTGCGGAGCCGGATACGGGCGGCGCGTCTGCGGACCGCGTTGGGGGCGCCGCCTGGCGTGTCGGCCGCTTCGGGCTCGATGGAGTCGGAACCGGGAGTGGGCGTGCGCGCGCTGGGGGAGGTGTGTGCCACGCGCGTTCCTTCGAGCCACATCGGCCCCCACCGGTGCCTCTATGTCATCAGCGATAAAAGACGGAGACCGTCTTGAGGTAGCATTGGCCGCCCACCGGCTCGTATCCCACCCACACCTTTTTGCCGGAGAGGCCCGCGACGTTCAGGACTTCCAACATCTCCTTGAAGTTGGTGCGCGCCCGAGACAGCCGAAGCGTCGGGTTATTGTTGCAGATCTCCGTGCCGGCCGAGTTCCAGAAGCCGACGTGCTGGGAGCCGTCCATGTTACGAAAAGTGACGTAAATGTCGTTGTCCGAGCCCGCGCCGACATCTCCGACGATAATCTCGGTGATCGACCACGTAAACGCGGAGTCGATGGCCGTTGCGCCAGCGGTGCCAGGGAGCAGCAAGGTGGGGAGCATCATCGCAGAGGCGAATGCAGAAATCTTGAGACGGTTCATGTGTTGCCCTTTCGCGTTCGGGTTTACACTGCGCGGCAATGGCCGGTCCGGTCGAGGATCGCATGGGAGTGGCCGCTGCCGGTTGACCGAAAGCGCCATCGTTCCATGCTTCGGCTTACTCCGTGCGGAGTACGGAAGAGCCTGAATCGTCCGGTGCCGCTCGTCTGCGGCAACTCCACAATAGGATATTGCCGAGTTTCGTAAATACTCCCTTCGGCGTACTCTGGGCTCCAGCTGCTCGACGGAATCGCGGCGCACGCGACGGGAGCGTACCGCCGCGAGGTGCGGGCGCGCGTCTTGGGGCGCGCCGTCCGGCACGCTATCTGCCGTTCGTGCTGGTGGCGGCCCTGAGAATGTCGGACCAGCTCCTGCCGCCGTTCGGTCGCGGATCGACGCTGGCGGCGCGCAACGCGTCGTTCGCCCCTTGATTGCGCTGCCTGAGCGACGCGAACCTCCTCGCGACGCGCCACGTCCGCTCGATCCAGCGCAACGGCCCGGAAGTCGCGCGGGCGCTCCTCTCATTGGCCTCACTCAGGTTCCGCTGGGGCCGCGCTTGCGTCGACAACTGCAGCTGCGCTCGCGTCGACGACGCGCCGACCTCGGTCGTGCGATCCATCGCAGCCTCCGGCCTGTTCATGGCCCAGTGCGTGGGATCGGTGCCGTGCTTGAGCTCGAAGATCGCGTGCTGGATGTAGTTGTCGAGCCACTTCCTCAGGAATGAGCCTACCTTGCTGCGCCCGCGGGGCGCTTGCCTGGGCTTGGTCAAGGTCTGGCGCCGCGCCACCGCCGAGGAGCCCGCCGGCGAGCTCGTCGCGAGGCCCGACTCGTCGATGAAGCTCAGGGGGTCGTGCGCCGCGTAGGCGTACGCGTGGCACTCGAGCAAGCGCGTCACGCAGAGCTCGGGCTCCACGAGCACATACGGGTCCGGCGTCGCGAAGCTCGCGAGAGACGGGACGTACTCGCGCGCCCCCATGTGCACGAGCCCCGTGTCGGGATCGCGCAGCTGCCCCGTGAAACCGAACACCATCTCGGCGCTGTCGAGCCCGGGCGACCTGGCCTCGATGCCCTGGGCGAGCGTGCCGAACGGCGTCGGATCGGCCGAGAGGACCGCCTCGCCGCGCCCGTCGACCACGCGGCGCACCACCCCGAGCTGGTCGTCGACGAGCCCGAAGACGCGCGTCTCGTTGACGAGGAGCGCGACGCGCCGATCCTCGAGGCGCACGAGGCTCTGGCGCTCCACCCCGTCGTCGCGCGTGGTCGGCGTGGGATACACGACGAGCGACACCGGGACCTCGCGGTCCCCCTCGCGACGGAGCGCGCGCCTGGAGATGCGCTCGCCGAACGCGTCGTACCCGTAAACGACGGCCCCGCCGTCGACCTCGACGCGCCGGAGCCGCCCCCAGGGGTCGTACGCGGCGCGGCGGAACGGCCCGAAGGAGACGAGCCGCCCGAGCTCGTCCAGCTCGCCATGGCCTCCGTCCGGCAGCGGCAGCACGTCGCGCCCCGCCTCAGCGATGAAGGGGCGCGCCTCCGTCCCCTCGCCGAACGCGCCGACCTGGCCCGACGGCGTGTACGCGTACGCGTGGGCGACGCCCGACGCGGCCGCCCCGAGGAGCTCGCCGCGCGCGCTGTACGTGTACGAGGTGACGCGGGGAGCCTGGCCGCCGATGTCGCCCGCGCCGGGGGCGGCATCCCGCGCCGCGGCGATGCGCCCGTCCGCGCGGCGGTCGAAGGTCACGTCCTGCAGGGCCCCACCATCGCATGGAGACGGGCCGTCGCCCGCGCACGCGCGGAGATGGGTGAGCTGCCCGGAGCTCGGATCGTGGCCGATGTGACGGTGCAGGCGGGCGGGCGGGACTCGGTAGCCCGCGAGCTCGCCGCGGGCGTCATAGGCGATGTCCGCGAGGAGCGTGACGGCCGCGCGCCCGCCGGCCGACCACGCGATCGACGAGGGGGCGCCGCCCGGCGTTCGCGCGAGCTCGAGCGTGTTGCCGAACGGATCGCGGTACGAGGCGAGCGCGCCGTCGAGGTCGTACGAGAGCCGCTCGACGTAGTCGCGGCGCGCATCGTCGGCCTCGAAGGTCGTGCGCCGGCCCGTGACGCGGCCGTCGCGACCGTACTCGAACGCCGTGTCCAGGCGGTGCCCGCCCACGCGATCGAACACCGTCGCGCCGACGAGGCGCCCCACGAGCGCGGGCTCTTGCGGCTCGCCGTCGCGCGCGTCGTAGGCGAGCGTGATCTCGTCCCAGCCGTCCGGGCGCGAGGAGGACGACGCGAACAGGGTGCTCGCGCGGTCGAGCGCGTCGTAGGTCGCCTCGATGCTCTCCGAGGCGGTGAACGCGCGATCCCAGGTGCGCTGCTCGATCACGCGCCCGCGCGCGTCGCGGATCCACAGGCGCGTGATGCCGCCCGGGAGCGACGTCATCGCGATGTCGCCAGCCGAGTCGTAGGCCACGCGGCGCGGCGCCTCGGAGCCCGCGAGCGCGATCGCGCGCAGGCCGCCGCGCTCGTCCCGCTCGTAGCGATGCACCTGCCCGAGCTCGTCGACGATCGCGTAGACCTCGTCCTCACCGCGCGCGATCGTGAGGCGCGTCTCGACAGCGGCCCCCGATCCTGCGCCGAGGTCCCTGTCGACGCGCTGGCCCCACGGCTCGTGGGCGATGCGCGTCACGAGGCGCGCCGCGTCGGTGCTGGCCACGACGCGCCCGAGCCCGTCGACCACGGTGCTCGTCCCGCGCGCCGCGTCGGGCGGCGCGGGAAAGCGCCCCTCGTCGAAGGCCGTGTCGATGCGCGTCTCGCTGGAATACGGGAGCGCTTCGAAGACGCGCTCGCCGCGGCGCCCGTAGCGGACGAACGAGGCGATGCGTGCGCCCCCCGCCTCGTGCGCCACCGCCTCGCCGACGAGGAGGCCGTCGGCGCGGAAGGCGACGAGGCGCTCGACGAGCGCGCCGTCTGCCTCCGCCGCCGCGCGCCGCTCCGTGAGGCGAACGAGCGCGGGGCCCTGGTCGCGCGCATCCTGGTACGCATGCCGGACCTCTGCACCGCTGGAGCGCGCCACGCGTACAGGGCGATGGAGGGCGTCGCGCTCGGTGAGCTCCACGTCGCCCTGCGGCGTCCGGAGGTGCGTGGGCGAGGAGCTCCGCGCCGGGACGACCCCCTCGGCCCGCGGGGCGAGCGCCGTCAGCGCGCAGCCCTCCGTGCCGTAGCAGTACTGCGTGGCGTGGCCGAGGGCGTTCCGCGTCTCGACCAGCAAGACGCCGGTCGCGTCATAGACGTTCGTCTCCAGGGGCCCGAGCGCGTCCGAGGTCTCCACCACGTTGCCGAAGGCGTCGTAGCGATACGCCACGACCTGGGTGCGCGGCGCGAGAAGCGGCGCGCGCACCGCGGCGGGCAACGCGGCGAGCGCTTCTGCGTCGATGAGGAGAGGCTGGCTCGCGCGCGCCGGCAGCGGAAGAGCAGAGCTATATTCGTAGGCTGTCTGTTGCAGCACCCGCCCCGAGGGCCCCGCGAGCAGCGACCGTTCCCGCACGGCCGTGAGCACGCCGCGCGCCTCCCAGCCCGCGTCGTACGCATAGGTGCTCACATAGCTCCGCGCCGGCACCTGCGTCCCGTCCGGCCCGGCGATCGCGGGCGCCGACTCCTCCTGCCGGACGAGCCGGTTGTAGGTCGTGTCGTACGAGAAGGTCTGCGTCACCGTCGCCGCCTCCGCGCACGGCCCCGCGACGCACGCGGGCGGGCAGCCAGCCGCGCCACACTGCGTGTCCCGCGCGCCCGTTTGCCGCAAGAATGCCGGCGCCTTCGGCCCCGGCGCCGGCGGCGCCAAGGCCCACTTCTCCTCGTGCACCGCGAGCAGCGCCGCCACCTCGTACGGCTCCTCGCTCCAGGTCTCCGCCGTCTGCGACACCCCCTCGATACCGCTCGGCCACGGGCTCGCGCCCGCCGCGATCCGCGCGGCCTGCGCGCCCGAGAGCCGCGGGTGGAACGACTCCTCGGTGCGCAGCTTGCCGGCGAAGAAGCGCCTCACCGGCGCAGCCGCCGAGGCCACCTGGTAGACGCGCCGGCGAACGATGCTCGCCGCGCTGTCGTCGCCGACATCGAGCTCCTCGCATTGCCCGAAGCCCGCGAAGTCACGCTCTCGCTCGTTGAAGTACGGCGCGTGGTACTGGAGCTCGCGCACCCGCGGCGCCTCGGCGCCGACCGCGGTCAGGTGCCGCTTCACCACGGTCACCGGATACGGCAGCGCCCGCACCTGCGCGTCGTCCCGGCCGAAGCGGCGCGCGTCGCGGATCAACTCGTCCGTGCTCGTCGCGTACTGCACCGCGTGCCTGAGCTCCGGGCCCTCCTCCGCCTCCGACAAGAGGTCAGGGCCGATGAGGTTCTTCACCCCGTCTCGGTTGAAGTCGATGACCTTGATCCGGCCTCCGCCCGCGCTCGGCTCGTAGACGAGGATCTCCTCCGCGCCGTCGGCGTCGATGTCCAGGACCCGGGTGTTCCACTTGTTGTCCGGATCGACGGACACCCCTTCGTCCAGCGGCATCCGCCGTTCGGCGGCGAAGCCCTTCTCCCCCCGTCCGAGCCAGACGCCGAGCTCGTTGGCGGCCGCCGTCACGTTGACCAGGTCCATGTCGCTGTCGCCGTTGACGTCGATCAGCCACATGGCGTTGATGTTCTGGCTCGCCGCGAGCCCAGGCACGGACACGAACCGGCCCTGCGCGCACACCGGGTCGTTCGCGCTCGAGTCCCCGAACAGCAGCCCTCCCGTCAGCTTCGCCACCGAGGACGAGCCTGCCGGGTACGCCACCACCTTGCCCTGGTTCTCGTAGACGCAGATGCCCTTCTCGCCGGCGCCGCTCGACCGGATGACCGCAAAGTCGGTCAGGCCGTCGCCGTTCGCGTCCAGGAAGCGATAGGCCGGGTTGTCGAGCTCCGTCCCCGCGCCCTGCCGGAACGGGAAGGTCAGCCCCACGAGCGGCTTGAACGACAGCGCGCTGGCGCCCGGCTCCGTCACGTTGATGAACGCCGTCCACGTGCTGTCGGTCGACCCGGCCACCGTGGTGAGCAGGTCCGCCTTGCCGTCGGCGTTGAGGTCCACGGCCTGCGTCCGGCCGCGCGCGAACCGCGGCAGCTCGACCTCCAGCAACGTCGAGCTCGGCGCCACGGCGAACGGTCGCGCCCGGTCCCCACGGCCCAGATAATGCGCGAGCTCCGTTCGCGTCCCCGACGCCGTCGCCTGCACGAGGTCCGTCCGACCGTCACCGTCGAAGTCGCCCGAGAGAAACACGCTCGTGGCCTGCGCTGCCGCGTCGAACCGGGGCACCTCGCTCTGCGACACCCCGCCGGTGGTCCGCTCCACGACGAGCGGCGCGCCGCTGGTGGTGAACAGGCTCGCCTCGGCGAGATCACCGCTGTTGTACGACGGCAAGCTCGTCCCCTCGCGCGCCGAATACCGCACGATGTCGGCGAGGCCATCCGAGTCGATGTCCAAAAGCTCCGAGCCGCCGCTCGGACCGAAGCCGAAGACGTCCGGCACGTCCATGTCATAGACCAGCTCGTGGCCGGAGAGGTCGTTGGCACCCCATGCCGTGTAGCGGAACCGGATCAGCGGCTCGGCCGGCGTCGACCGGTTGAACGGCGCCTGGCTGCGCCCGAATCGATACACCCCCAAGAGCTTGCTCTCCCTGCTGAGCGCGGCGGCCGCGCGCTGCCGGTCGGATTCGAAGTCTTCGCTTGCCAGCGCCTGACAATCCGGGTGCGTCACGATCTCCGGGCCGCTCTCGCCGTGTACGGCGTGCACGAAGCACCAGGTGTACATCGGCTCGCCGTCGAAGCTCGCCACGAGCTTGGTGGTGAGCTGCCCCGGCCCCTGCGGGTAGCCCATCAAGTGGCTCACCCGCCCGTCGGTCCGCGGCGCCGACTCCAGGGTGTACACCGAGCGCCCGCCGGCGAACCGCACGCTCTTGAGGTACGAGCGCTCGCCCGCCTCCGTGTACTCGTAGGACACCGCGTCGCCCGTCGGCGAGATGGCGTGCACGAGCGGCCACCGCGTCGGGGAGAAAGACGATGCGCCGGCGACCCCCTCGGCGATGGTCGGCTCCTCGCTGTAGATCTCCCGCCGGCCGTCCGGATACACCACCTCGAACCCGGTGAACGCAACGCTCTGCAGCGCGCCCGACGCGTCGCGCATCGCCACGGTCCCGCCTTGCGGATACCGGTAGAGCCGAACGGTGGTCTCCGAGGCGTCGAGCCGGTACTCGATCCTCGTCTTGCCGCTCACCGTCTCCGTCTTCACCCAGAGGAGACGCTCGGCGCCCAGGGACAGGCGCGCCGTCACGTCCTGCGAGCTGCTCAGGCGAGCACGGTAGGGCACGCCCCAGTCGGTCGTCATCCGAATCGACGGCACGCTCAAGCTGAACCCCACGCCGAACCCCTCCGAGAGGTCGGCGGCCACTGCCCCATACGACAGCGCCACCCCCGCATCGGAGGATGCGCGCGTCGGCAGCGCCGGAAACGAAAGGCTCGCCGAGAGCTCACCGCGATCCGGCGACACGATGACGCCGAGCCCCGACTGCGGCGCCAGCGCCGAGACATCGCTGGGCGACGCGCCCGCTGACGATGCCGGACGCGAGAGCTCCTCCTCGGAGCTCGTGACGTCGTCCCCGGGAACGTCTTCCCCGCATGCGGCCAGCGCGAAGGCGAGGCCCAAAGACCACAAGATTCTTCGTTTCATCCTGCGTCGTCCATCGAGGTGTGCCCCCGCGCGCGCTCAGCGCGAGGGGCAGGAAAGCACGAGGCGGATCGAGCCGTCGGACTCACCCGCTATGACAGGCGCCTCCGAGCGACCCGAACCGCCGTCGTGCTCATGCTGGCATCACCGCTCGCGACCGCGACTTGCGAGCGGTATTGACGTCACGAGTGCCAGTAAACCGGCACCCGTCACACGAACCGCGCGATGCGGCGCGCCGGACCCAGGGCCGGGGGGAGCCTCTCGGCCCCCTGACGCTACGACCCCGGCACGCGGCGCGCTCACTGGAACGGATTGCTCGATTCGACATCCGGCTCGGGGAGGCGCTGCGCGAATGCGTAAGACATCCAACCTCGGAGAGTGGGAGGGATGTTCGCTATGGTGCGAGACACCGCGTCGAAGTTGTCGATCTCTTGCCGGAATATCGCCACCTCTGCGTCCTGCGCTTGAACGTGCTCACCCAGCGTGAAGGTGTTATATAGACGATTGCGGAAATCAGCATTGTTTCGAGCTGCGTCGCGGAGCAGCTGAGCCGGCCGATCACCAACGTACGGGTGGAGCGTGTCGAGCAGCTGATTGACCTGCCTCACGGCGGAGGCGTAATTCCCGTCGATCGCCAGGACTTCCAGATCTCTGTCGAGCGCTTCGCGGACAGTGGAGTTCCAGCCGCTCGATTGGCGATGCGAGGCCCCGCTCGTCGAGGCGTGCGATCTTCCATTCGAGCCCGAATTGCCCCTCTGAGAGTGGTGGTTCGACGACTGGTTGCTGCGTGAAGAACCATGATGTTGGCTGCTTGAGCTCCTGTGGGAGCTTTGATTGCCACCCATGAGACCCGCTTCGTCGGTGAAGTTGACCGGATCGTGCCCGACGTACGTGTACGGGTGGCACTCCATCAGGCGGTCAACGCAGAACTCCGGTCGCATGAGCGCATACGGGTCCGGGGTCGCGAAGCTCGCCAGCGTCGAGACATACTCGCGTGCGCCCATGTGCACGAGCCCCGTGTCAGGGTCGCGCAGCTGGCCGGTGAAGCCAAGGACGATCTCCGTGCTGGCGAGGCCCGAGGACGCGTCGCTGATCCCCGGCGCGAGCGTCCCGAACGGCGTCGGGTCGGCCGAGAGGACCACCTCGCCGCGCTCGTCGACCACGCGCCGCACGGCCCCGAGCTGATCGTCGACGAGCGCGAGCACGCGCGCCTCGTTGACGACGAGCGCTACGCGCCGCTCGTCGAGGCGCACGAGGCTCTGGCGCTCCACCCCATCGTCGCGCGTCGTCTGCGTGGGATAGACGACGAGCGACTCCGCGACCTCGCTCTCCCCCTCGCGGCGGAGCGAGCGCTTCGAGACACGATCGCCGGCGACCTCATAGCCGTAAACGATGGCCCTGCCGTCGACCTCGACGCGCCGGAGGCGCCCCCAGGGGTCGTACTCGGCGTGACGGAACGACCCGAACGCGGCGAGGCGCCCGAATTCGTCCACTTCGCCAGGGCTCCCCTCCGGGAGCGGCAGCCCGCCGGCCGCAGCTTCGACGCCGAACTGGCGCGCCTCCGCCCCCTCGTCCAACGCGCCGACCTGTCCGGAGGGCGTATACTCGTATGTATGCGTCACGCCTGCCACGACAGCCTCGGTGAGCTCGCCTCGCGCGCTGTACTCGTATGACGCGACATCCGATGCCTCCCGCGCGGCGATGATGCGCCCGTCCGCGCGGCGGTCGTAGGTGACATCCTGGAAGGCTCCGCCCGCGCACGGCGCCTCGCCCGCGCACGCTTTGAGCTGCATGAGCTGCCCGGAGCTCGCGTCATAGCCGAGCTGCCGGTGAAGCCCCGTTTGCGGGATACGGTAGCTCGCGAGATCGCCGCGCGCGTTGTACGTGATGTCCGCGAGGAGCGGAACGGCCGCGCGCCCGCCAGCGGACCACGCGATCGACGAAGGAGCCCCGGATGGAGTGCGCGCGAAGGTGAACACGCTGCCAAACGGATCGCGGTACGAGGCGATCGTCCCGTCGACCTCGTACGTGAACCGCTCTTCATACTCGCGGCGCGCGTCCTCGGCCTCGAAGGTCACCCGCCGGCCCGTGAGCCGACCATCGCGGTCATACCCGAAGGCCTGATGCACGCGGTGCCCGCCCACGCGGTCCAGGATCGTCGCCTCACCGAGTCGTCCGATGAGCTCGGGCTGCGCCGGATCCCCGTCGCGACCGTCGTAGGTGAGCTGAATCTCGTCCCAGCCATCCGGACGCGACGACGACGACGTGAAGACGGAGATCGGGCGGTCGAGCGCGTCATAGGTCGTCTCGATGCTCTCCGAGACCTTGAACGCGCGGTCCCAGGTGC
The DNA here is from genome assembly GCA_051525975.1 of Sorangium sp. So ce134. Taxonomy (GTDB): domain Bacteria; phylum Myxococcota_A; class Polyangia; order Polyangiales; family Polyangiaceae; genus Sorangium. The sequence continues at coordinate 11,170,187 of CP150314.1, read as the reverse complement.
GCTGATCGAGCGCGCGCCCGCGCGCGTCACGGAGCCACAGCCGCGTGAGGCCGCCAGGGAGCGACGTCATCACGACGCTCCCAGCCGAATCGTAGGCCACGCGGCGCGGCGCGTCGGAGCCCGCGAGCGCGATGGCGCGCAGACGCCCGCTCTCGTCCCGCTCGTAACGATGCACGTTACCGAGCTCGTCGACGATCGCGTAGATCTCGTCGTTGCGCGCGACCTCGCGCCGCGTCTCGCGGCCCGCTCCGTGCCCTGCGCCGAGGTCCCGCTCGATATGCCGGCCCCAGGGTTCAATGGCGACGCGCGTCACCAGACCCGTCGCGTCCGTGCGGGTCGTTCGGCGCCCCAGCCCGTCGTAGATCGAGGTCTCCCCGCGCGCCGCGCCCTCGGGCGGCGAAGGGAAGCGACCCGCGTCGAACGCCTCGCCAACGGGCGTTTCGCTGGAGTACGGGAGCGCGTCGAAGGTGACGTCGCCGCGGCGCCCGTAGCGGGTGAACGAGACGATGCGCGTGCCGCCCGCCTCGTGCGCCACCGCCTCGCCGAGGGGGAGGCCGTCGGCGCGGAAGGCGACCAGGCGCTCGACGCGGGGGCGCCCCGCCTCCGCGCCTTCCACGACGATGCGAGCCAGCGCGGGGGTCTCTGCGCCGGCGTCGCGGTGAGCGTAGCGGCTCTCTGCGCCGCTGGAGTGCGCCACGCGCACGACACGATGGCGGGCGTCGTACTCATTGAGCACCACGTCGCCCTGCGGCGTCCGGAGGTGCGTGGGCCACATGCTCCGCGCCGGGACGACGCCCTCGGCGGCCGGAGCGAGCGCGGTCAGCGCGCAGCCCGTCGTGCCGTAGCAGTGTTGCGTCGCGTGACCGAGCGCGTTCCGTGTCTCGATCACGAAGACGCCGCTCGGATCATAGATGTTCGTGATCAGGATCCCGTCCGCATCCGAGCTCTCCACCACGTTGCCGAACGCGTCGTAGCGGTACGCCTTCACCTCCGCGCGCGTCGTCTCCAGCGGCGCCCGCGCCGCGGGGGGCAACGCGGCGAGCGCCTCCGGCTCGATGAGGAGGGGCCGGGTCGCGCGGATCGGCAGCGGAAGGTTGGCCCCATATTCGTACGACGTCTTGTCCAGCACCCGCCCCGACGACCCCGAGAGCAGCGATATCTCCCGTCGCGCCGTCAGCACGCCGCGCGCCTCCCAGCCCGCGTCGTACGAGAATGTGTTCACCGAGCGCCGCGCTGGCACCTGCGTCCCGTTCGGCCCGGCGACCGCGGATGCCGACTCCTCCTGTCGGACGAGCCGGTTGTAGGTCGTGTCGTACGAGAAGGTCTGCGTCACCGTCGCCGCCTCCGCGCACGGCCCCGCGACGCACGCGGGCGGGCAGCCCGCCTCGCCGCAATGCGCGTCCCGAATGCTCGCCTGCTGCAGGAACGCCGGCGTCTTCGTCCCGGGCGCCGCCGGCACCAGGGTCCACTTCTGTTCGTGCACCCAGAGCAGCGCCGCCACCTCGTACGGCTCCTCGCTCCAGGTCTCCGCCGTCTGCGACACCCCCTCGATGCCGCTCGGCCACGGGCTCGCGCCCGCCGCGATCCGCGCGGCCTGCGCGCCCGAGAGCCGCGGGTGGAACGACTCCTCGGTGCGCAGCTTGCCGGCGAAGAAGCGCCTCACCGGCGCAGCCGCCGAGGCCACCTGGTAGACGCGCCGGCGAACGATGCTCGCCGCGCTGTCGTCTCCGACATCGAGCGCCTCGCTCTGCCCGAAGCCCGCGAAGTTGCGCTCCCGCTCGTTGAAGTACGGCGCGTGGTACTGGAGCTCGCGCACCCGCGGCGCCTCGGCGCCGACCGCGGTCAGGTGCCGCTTCACCACGGTCACCGGATACGGCAGCGCCCGCACCCGCGCGTCGTCCCGGCCGAAGCGGCGCGCGTCGCGGATCAACTCGTCCGTGCTCGTCGCGTACTGCAGCGCGTGCTTCAGACCCGGGCCCTCCTCCACCTCCGACAAGAGGTCAGGGCCGATGAGGTTCTTCACCCCGTCTCGGTTGAAGTCGATGACCTTGATCCGGCCTCCGCCCGCGCTCGGCTCGTAGACGAGGATCTCCTCCGCGCCGTCGGCGTCGATGTCCAGGACCCGGGTGTTCCACTTGTTGTCCGGATCGACGGACACCCCTTCGTCCAGCGGCATCCGCCGTTCGGCGGCGAAGCCCTTCTCCCCCCGTCCGAGCCAGACGCCGAGCTCGTTGGCGGCCGCCGTCACGTTGACCAGGTCCATGTCCCCGTCGCCGCTCACGTCGATCAGCCACATGGCGTTGATGTTCTGGCTCGCCGCGAGCCCAGGCACGGACACGAACCGGCCCTGCGCGCACACCGGGTCGTTCGCGCTCGAGTCCCCGAACAGCAGCCCTCCCGTCAGCTTCGCCACCGAGGACGAGCCTGCCGGGTACGCCACCACCTTGCCCTGGTTCTCGTAGACGCAGATGCCCTTCTCGCCGGCGCCGCTCGACCGGATGACCGCAAAGTCGGTCAGGCCGTCGCCGTTCGCGTCCAGGAAGCGATAGGCCGGGTTGTCGAGCTCCGTCCCCGCGCCCTGCCGGAACGGGAAGGTCAGCCCCACGAGCGGCTTGAACGACAGCGCGCTGGCGCCCGGCTCCGTCACGTTGATGAACGCCGTCCACGTGCTGTCGGTCGACCCGGCCACCGTGGTGAGCAGGTCCGCCTTGCCGTCGGCGTTCAGGTCCACGGCCTGCGTCCGGCCGCGCGCGAACCGCGGCAGCTCGACATCCAGCAACGTCGAGCTCGGCGCCACGGCGAACGGTCGCGTCCGGTCCCCGCGGCCCGCATAGTGCGCGAGCTCCGTTCGCGTCCCCGATGCCGTCGCCTGCACGAGGTCCGTTCGACCGTCACCGTCGAAGTCGCCCGGGAGAAACACGCTCGTGGCCTGCGCCGCCGCGTCGAACCGGGGCGCCTCGCGGCGCGACACCCCGCCGGTGGTCCGCTCCACGACGAGCGGCGCGCCGCTGGTGGTGAACAGGCTCGCCTCGGCGAGATCACCGCTGTTGTACGACGGCAAGCTCGTCCCCTCGCGCGCCGAATACCGCACGATGTCGGCGAGGCCATCCGAGTCGATGTCCAAAAGCTCCGAGCCGCCGCTCGGACCGAAGCCGAAGACGTCCGGCACGTCCATGTCATAGACCAGCTCGTGGCCGGAGAGGTCGTTGGCACCCCATGCCGTGTAGCGGAACCGGATCAGCGGCTCGGCCGGCGTCGACCGGTTGAACGGCGCCTGGCTGCGCCCGAATCGATAAACGCCGAGCAGCTTGCTCTCGCTGCTGAGCGCGGCGGCCGCGCGCTGCCGGTCGGACTCGAAGTCTTCGCTCGCCAGCGCCTGACAATCCGGGTGCGTCACGATCTCCGGGCCGCTCTCGCCGTGCACGGCGTGCACGAAGCACCAGGTGTACATCGGCTCGCCGTCGAAGCTCGCCACGAGCTTGGTGGTGAGCTGCCCCGGCCCCTGCGGGTAGCCCATCAAGTGGCTCACCCGCCCGTCGGTCCGCGGCGCCGACTCCAGGGTGTACACCGAGCGTCCTCCGGCGAACCGCACGCTCTTGAGGTACGAGCGCTCGCCCGCCTTCGTGTACTCGTAGGACACCGCGTCGCCCGTCGGCGAGATGGCGTGCACGAGCGGCCACCGCGTCGGGGAGAAAGACGATGCGCCGGCGACCCCCTCGGCGACGGTCGGCTCCTCGCTGTAGATCTCCCGCCGGCCGTCCGGATACACCACCTCGAACCCGGTGAACGCAACGCTCTGCAGCGCGCCCGACGTGTCGCGCATCGCCACGGTCCCGCCTTGCGGATACCGGTAGAGCCGAACGGTGGTCTCCGAGGCGTCGAGCCGGTACTCGATCCTCGTCTTGCCGCTCACCGTCTCCGTCTTCACCCAGAGGAGACGCTCGGCGCCCAGGGACAGGCGCGCCGTCACGTCCTGCGAGCTGCTCAGGCGAGCACGGTAGGGCACGCCCCAGTCGGTCGTCATCTCAATCGACGGCACGTCCAAGCCGAACCCCACGCCGAACCCTTCCGAGAGGTCGGCGGCCACTGCCCCATACGACAGCGCTACCCCCACGTCGGAGGATGCGCGTGACGGCAAGGTGGGGAACGGAAGGCTCGCCGAGAGCTCACCGCGCTCCGGCGAGACCGTGACGCCGAGCGCCGGTCGCGCCCCCAGCGCTGACAAATCGCTGGGCGATGTGGCCGTCGACGACGGCTGGCTCGAGAGCTCCTCCCCGGAGCTCGTCACGTCGTCCTCGGCTATGTGACCTCCGCACGCGATCAGCACGAAAGCTAGACCGCCAGACCATAATATCCTTCGCTTCATTGCCCCTTCACTCCTTCTGACGAAGAGTTCTCCATGACCTGTTCGACGAGCGCGCGCGCGGCGCCTTCCGCGCCGATGCGCCCGTCGGCAAACTCCACCCAGAGCGGGGCGAGCGCCGCCTCCATGGCGCGCACGCTCGCCCAGCCCACCGAGATCGCCGGCGCGCGCAGCGCGCCCTCCTGCTCCACCTGCGCGGGCGCCGGCGCCTCCGCGGCGCCGCCCTGCGCGCCCGGCGGCTCCGAGAGCGGCAGCTTCCCGAGCGCCGCGAAGATGCGCTTCTGCCCCTCGCCGCGGAGGTAGGCGATCACGCCGTCCGCGGCGCTCGCCTCGCGACCCGTGAGCGCCGTCGCGCGCTCCACGCCGTACGCGCGCCGCACGCTCCTGAGCGGCGGCCCGCCGCGCGCGAGCGACGGCAGCGGCGCCACGCCGAGGCGCTCGCCGAGCGCGCGCCGGAGCTCCGGGATCCGCCAATCGCCGAGGACCGCGAAGGGGACCTGCCCTTCCGCGAGCAGCCGCGCCGCGCAGTCCGACGTGCACGCGTGAGGCGAAAGGCCGTACGTGAAGCGCAGATCGCCGAGGAACGCGAAGACCTCCTTCGCGGTCGCCTTCGCCTCTCGCGGCGGCGCAGCAGGCCAGAAGACGTCCGAGAAGAACGGGAGGAGGGGATAGGTCTCCTCGGGGAGCGCGAGGCCATACGCCACGTCCCCCTTCGCCTTCAGCGCGAGCGCCTGCGTCACGAGATCCGGAAAGCTGGCCGGCGGCTCGGCGACGCGGCCGCGGTCATAGGCGAGCACCGCGTAGTCCGCGGCGAAGAGCGGCGCGATCTTCTCCGCCTCCGCGGGCTCGAAAGGACGCAGGACGAGGTGCGCGCCTCCGGCCCCCGAAAGGCCCTCCTCGGCCGCGAGGGGCCTGTAGGTCACGCGCACGCGCACGCCCGGCTGCCCCTTGAGGTAAGGCTCCAAGAGATCCTCGACGCGCGCCCCGAAGTCCGCGCTCACCGACTGTGCGAGCTCGAGATCCACTCCCCGGTCGCGCTCGGCGCGGCGCAGCACGACGTACGCGAGCGACAGCGCAAGGGACACGATCCCCACCGCCGCGGCCGCGGCGACGATTCTTTGTCTTTTCGTCATGGTCCTTCTCGCCTTATTCGCCGGTGGGCTCCCACAGCGTCGCCGATTCGACGGTGCAGGCTCCCTGCCTCAGGCCATAGGTGATCTCGTCGAACTCCGGCCGATCGAAGATGATCTTCGCCGTCCCTCCCGACAGCCGCGAGGGGCAGCGGAGCACGTGTCCGAAGTTGACGATCTTCGAATTCACGAAGTCGAGCTGGCCCCTGCCCGCCACCGAGAGCATGACCGACTCGCGATCGAAGTAGCCCGGAGTGCTCGTGAACGTGCTGTCGACCGCGAGGAGCCCATCCTCGGTCCACGTCGCGCGGTCGTCGTTCCACGCCACCGCCATGGGGCCTGACACGCGCATCCCGACGACGAACGCCTGCACATCGGCGCTGAGCGTCAGCGCGCGGAAGTTCGCGACCGAGCCCCCGAGCCACTCCCCCCGGAGATCCACGAGGTCGTCCGCCGTGAGCCCGGGCTGGGCGAGCGACTCGATGCTATGGCCCCCGGCGACCGGCCACGAAACGATGGATACGCGCGCCCGGTCGGCCGACACCCCATCGGTGAAGGCGCGCACGCTCGAGCTGTAGAGCGCGAGCGTGCCTCCCGAGAACACGATGCCTTTGTAGAACACAGGCGCGGAGTCGCCGCCGATGACCACGTCGCGGACCCGCAAGACGAGCCCTCGCGCGGCGCTGCCCGTCGCCTGCACGCCCACGCGCGCGAGCGGCGCCGGCGGGCCCGCGGTGCTCCCCGTGGGGGCGCGCGACACGAGCCGGAGATGCTCGAGATCGACCGTCATATCCCCCTGCACCAGGATGGCCGGCTGCGCGTCGGTGCACGCGGTGCTCGTGCCGAAGCCGCAGGTCGGTTGCGCCACGGTGATGCTCGACCCCTCCGGCTCGCCGACCATGCGCACCTTGCGCATCCTCGCGGGCAGCGCCGCCGTATCCAGGGTGAACGGCGGCCGGGTCACCGTGGCGCGCTTGCCCACGCGGACCTCCAGGGCCTCGGCGTCCACCGCGCAGTTCCGCGTCAGGGTGGCGACCGTCGTGGTCGACAGGTCCGCGCCCTCGCGGAGCGCGACCGAGCACGTACGGTCCGGCACGAGGCACGGGAGCGAGACCGAACGGGGCGCCGCGCCCTCGCTCTTGCCGGCGTTGTAGGCCGCGATGAGCCGCGTGAGCCACGTCCCTCCGCTGTCGTGGCCGGAGAGGCCGAAACGGCGCTCCCAGGTCTCGCCCGCGGTGCAGATGGGCAGATCCAGGACGACGCCGCCGAGCGCCGCGCGCCGGCTCGTCGTCCCGTTGAGCTCGAGGCGATCCGTGTAGCCCCTCCGCTCCCCGTCCAGGCAGCCTCCGGTGCTCGGATCGAGCGAGCCGCTCTCGCACTCGACGTAGCCGTCCCTCAGGACCTTGTGCGCCGGGACCCAACTGGCCTCGCCACACCGATCCAGGCACACGTCGAAGAACGGCACGTCGGGCTGGATCTCTTCGTCTTCCGGGACGACGTCGGTCGACTCCGACGAGCTCGGCACGGCGAGGAGCTTCCTCAGGCCGGCGAGCCCCGTGGCGCGCTCGGCGTCGGTGAGGTCGTTGTAGGGGCGCCCGTCGAGCGACTCGACGAAGAACGATGTATTCCCCTTCTTGACGAGCACCATCCACCGGAACTCCACGCTCGGCAACCAGGCCGAGTGGACCTCCCAGCCGTCGTAGGGCTCGGTCGCGCGCTCGTTCGCGCACGAGAGCTGGATCGGCGTGGCGCTCGGCTCGGGCGTCCAGCCGGGGCTCCCCAGGGGAGGGGCCGGCGCGCGCCGCGCGCGCTCGGCGATCCCGAGGTGCTTCATCAGCCCCCCGCAGCGGTTCGGAATAACGAAATAGCGCCCGGGCTCGGTCGCGGGCGGCTCACCGTCCAGCCGGTACTCGAGGAGCGACAGGCCCTGTGTCCTCGGCTCCGCATACACGCTCGCGTCCGCGGCGATGCGGTCCGGACACGCGATCGTCGGCGCCGCCGGGTCGATGACGACGTCGGTCCGCTCGGCGATCGCGCTCCGCCTCACGCCGAAGAGCTCGCGCACGACGCGCTCGTCGAGGCACCCCTCCAGGCGGAGCAGGATCGTCGTCCCGTCCTCCTGCGGCAGCTCGGCAGCATACCGCATCTCCGAGCCCGCCGCGCCGATCGCGCGGTAGCGGAACAGCGTCGGCTTGGCGGCCAGCAGGGCGTGCGCGCTCGTCATCGCCGCCTCCGGCTCGCCCGCATCTCCGCACGCGCTCGCAACGACCGGGACGAGCGCCCACAACCATCTTCGCGTCATCATCTTGCTCGCCTCGCTGCGTGCGGTCACGGGTGGAACTCGCTCATGCACGTGTCGACCGCCCTCGCGGTCATCGCCGTGTTGGAGACGTACGATGTCGGGAGCCCCACGCCCGTGCACAGCGCGGCGGCCGTCTGCGTGCCGGAGACGACCGTCCCGGCGACGTCCGCCGCGCAGAGCGCGTTCACGTCCTTCACCGGGCGGCCGGCGGTCGCGTCGATCTGGTTGCAGGCGTTCGTGAAGAACGTCCGGTTGCGATTCCGGATCTCGCAGAAGTAGATGCTGCACTGCCGCTTCAGGGTGTCGTTCTCCACCGCGCTCCGGTCGGCGAGGAGCGCCATGTCGCGCTTCATGAGGTCGAGCTTCTGCAAGAGGGTCATCTCGTTCGGGACCGCCGGCAGCTCGGCGCGCGCGAGCATGTCGCGGAGACCCTCATGGCTCTTCTGCAGCTCGACGCGGACGTCCTTGCCCTGATATTCGTAGAGGCCGCTGACCCAGCGATCGACGAAATCGAGGATCGTCTGGCTCCGCAGCACCGCGCGCTCGTATCCTTCGTGGAGGCGCGCCACGGCCGAGGGGAGGGGCCCCGAGCAGAGCCCCGCGGTCTCGCTCCCCGGGAGGCAGAACATCGACGCGATCCCCTGGTAGGAGCTGACGAGGAGGTCCTTCTTTTGCACGAGGCCGCCGAGGAGCGCCGCCGAGTCCCGGAGCGAGCTGTCGGCCATCTCGATCTTGCGCGCCAGCATCGCCTTGAGCGGCGGGATCGCCCTGTCGCCGGGCGGGGCGTCCTCCGTCGCTGTGCCGAAGTAATCCGCGAGGATATCGCGGGAGACGGTCTCCGCCGCGGCGTCGATCGCCTCCGGCGAGGGCGCCGACACGACGCCGCACGCGGCGTCGTACCCCCCGTGCAGGTACTCCGCATAGCATTGCGCCATGCTCTCCGCGTGTCCCGTCAGGCTGAAGTCCGAGGTGTCGTAGCTCATCTCGAGCCCCTCCCACCGCACGCGCGTGAAGCTCGCCTTGGCCATGCCCCGGTGCATGCAGAACGCCTCGCGGGGAGCCAGCTTCGTGGTGAGCTCGCCCTGGTACCGATCTTCGAGCTGCTCGAGCTTGCGGCAGTGGAGGAGCCCCTCGAACAGCGCCGCCGCGTTCCTCTGCGACGCGAGCAGGCCGACGGTCGCGGCCTTCTCGAGCTCGTGGAGGCCGTGGTCGACGTCCCCGTCCGGGCGATGCGCCTCGCACACCCCGTTCAGGAAATGCACCGGCGCGCGCGGCCCCACCTTGACCTTCAGATCTCCATCGACCCTCTCGATGGGATAACCCTGCCGCGGGAGCGCGTCCCACTGCGACGGCTCGCAGGGACCGGACCAGATCTGCGCCCGCAGGTGCGTCTTCCGCTCCTGCAGGTCGCACGACGCGAGGTTGCGCGAGCACTCGTCGTCCTCCTGGGCCGCCGCCATCCTCATCCCCGGGAGCGTCGCGAACACCGCCGCAACGACCAGCGGGATGTAGGACGCCAAATCCTGTCGATCCATCGGACAGACTCCTTCTCTCATCAGATGTAACTCTTCAGCTCGCCGTCCTGCGCGCGGACGTCAGCGCACCGGCTTGCGCACGAAGATGAACCCGAGCTTCAACGACGGAGCCCCCTGGCTCATGCAGCGAACCAGGTTCTCGTCGGCGGTGATCTCGTACGTCCCCACCAGCGGATGGCCCACGAACGGATACGCGTTCTGGATCAGGCCGTCGGTCAGGCGCCGCTCGAGCCCCTCCGCGGTGTACGGGCCGCGACGGAAGCGGAGGTACTCGTCGTTCAGGAGATCCATGTCCGAGCCGCCGTACACCGGGATGAGCGCCGTGACCGGCCGCTTCACCACGAGGCTCGGCACGATCTCGCTGCTGTCCTTCGACAGGCGCGAGAAGACGGTCCCGAAGCCGAGGTGGGTCATCTGCATCTGCTGAGAGCGGCACGACGAGCTCGAGACTCCGGCCATGACGTGCACGAGGCGCATCGGCTCGCGCTCGTTCATCGTCATCTCGTCCCAGAGGACGAAGTTGCCGAGGTTCCGGCTATCCGCCTGCGAGCCGGCGAAGGGCGAGATCTCGAAGCGCACGCGCCCGTTCTCGAGGAGCTCGGACACGAGCCCGCTCGTCTTCTCCAGCGTGAACTCGGCCACGCTGCCCGCCATCGTCTCCGTGCTCCAGGCGAGCGAAGAGGGCCGGCAGACCTCGCTCGTGCCGACCGTCCCGCAGTCGCTGAGGAACGAGTCCAGCTCGGCCGCCGTCCCGATGAACGTCCTGTCCGGAGACAGGTGCCCGACGTCGCCGGCGAAGTCGCTCAGCACGTTGTAGCGGTTCCGGTACAGGTTGTAGGTGAAGTTGACGTTCTCGACGACGCGGCGCTTGGCCTCGAGGAACTCGTTCGCTCCCCGCGTGAGCTCCGCCTGCATGTCCTCGAAGTCCCAGAAGAGGACCTCGGCGGCGTGGTTCACGGGCGCCATCTCGACGAGCCCCATGATGCGCGTGCGGCTCTCCAGCACCGCCTCGCGCATCTCCCGCTCGATGGCCAGGAGCTCTTGCTCGAGATCCCTCGCCTCTTCCACCATCCGGATCTGCCGGCGGAGGTCCTCGATCTGGACGAAGGTCGCCGCCCGCTCGTCCTCGATGACCGACGCGAGGAACGCCATCTGCCCCTCCGAGATGTTGATGGTGTTCTGCCGGATCTTCTCCCGGATGTCGTTCAGCACCTCGCGTTTCGCGTCGTAGTGCGCCTCGAGATCGTGCACCCTCCCCTGGTAGTGGCCGATCCGGCTGATCTGCGCCTCGATCGACGACTTCATGGCGAGGAGGTTCTGCTTGTCCTGCTCCAGCCTGCTCGCCTCGATGTCGAGCTCCCCGAGCGCGAGGGTGAGCCGCTGGATCTCGATCTGGGCCTGCTCGCGCACGTTCTCCTGCTCGTCGATGTCGAAGTCGACGAGCGCCGACTCGTCCGACTTGGTCTGGAGATCGGCCACGAGCGCCGCGCGGTCGGCCTGCAGCTTGGCGACCGTCGCCGCGATCTCCCCCCGGTCCAGCCTGCACTGGATCGCGTGCAGCTTCTCCTCGCCGTTGATCTCGACGACCTCCTTGTCGAGCTCCGCGAGCTGGACCGAGATCTCGGCGAGCGCCCGCTTCTTCGTCCACTCTTCGATGAGCTCGTGGATGTCGAGGGCGTCGATCTCCCTCCGGAGCTCCTCGACCCGAACGTTGAGCTCGTGCCTCTCCTGCGCGATCATCTGCTCGAACTGCAGCTCTCCGAACTGCCACTCGTAGACCTGCGCGGCCGTGTCGGCCGCGACCTTCGCCGCCGCCGCCGCCGCCTCGACGAAGCGGAACGTCTTGACGGGGAATATCCCCATGATGCCCGTATCCCCGTCCGGGATGGCCGCGAGGACGCCCGCCGTGGCCGAGAGCGCGAGCGCAGCCCCTTTCAGCGCATCGAGGCCGTTCTGTTCGGCCATCGCCGCGTCGAGCGCTCGCATGCGATCCTTGACCTGATTGATCGTCGTTTGCCACATCTCGCGCTGGTGGTCGAAGATCTTGAGGTTCTGATTGTAGAGCTCCTCCGCGACCCGCTTCAGGTTCTCGTCCTTCGTGGAGCAGCTCGTGCCAGAGCCGTCGATGCACGCCCTGATCTTGTCGATCTCCTCCTTGGTCTTGGTAGAGAGCTCCTTCCGCGCCATGCAGATCTCGTCGATGAGCTCCGGCTTCGGCGTCTCGACGGGCGGCGGGCTCGCGCACGAGGCCCCGGAGATCGGGTCGGCGAACCCCTGCGCCGCCCCGCTGTAGAACGCGAGCTCGGCGTCGATCGAGCAGATCTGGTGCACGACGGGGACGCGCATCGATTCGAACACCGTCTCCTGCGAGGTCCGGAGCCGGCTCGTGATGATCTCGGAGCCCTCGATGCGCTTCTGCTCGAGCGCGATCTGCCGCTCGATTTGCGCCTTGCGGTTGTCGACGAGCTCGAGCTCCTTGTCGTCGGACGCGACGCGGTTCAAGAGCTCGTCGATCTGCAGCTCGAGGCCGTCGCGCTGCATCTCGAAGTTGAAGGCGGCGAGCGTCATGTCGATGTTGAACTGGATCTCGGCGATCTGCTCGCGCACCGCGTCCTGGTCCAGCGCGAGGAGATCTTGCTCGCGCTGGCCCCGGAGGAGCACGATCTGGTTCTCGAGCTCCTTCGTCTCGCGCTTCAACGCCAGCTCGAGCACCCGGATCCTCTGCTCGAGCTCGAACGTCGAGATGTCGCTCTGGAGCGCGTTCAGCTTCTGCTGCACGTCGTTCTTGAGCTGCTCGGCCATGTCCTGGAGCTGCGCCACCTTGTACACCTCGAGCTCGATGGCCCGAGAGTGCTTCATGTTGGCCATGTCGAACTTCTGGTTCTGAAGATCGGTGTATTTCCGCGCCCACGTCTCGAGCATGTTCTGGATGTTCAGATCCTGCTGCTCGATCGCGGCCTCCTGCGCCCGCAGCTGCTGGCCGAGCCGCTCGACGCTGACGAGCGGGAAATCCTCGGGATCGATGTTGATGTACAGGTAGCCTTTGCGCACCGAGTCGAGGCGGAGCGTCACGTCCTTCTCGAGGGTGGCGAGCGTCGCGAGCTCGGCGGTGAAGAGGTCCCGATCGGGGAGCGAGCCCTTCGCCTCGAGGACGAGCCAGAACGCTTGATCGTAATACGTGGCCGCCTTGTAGTACTCGCTCCCCTTGTCCCCGTCCGCCGCGGGCGCGTCGCCGAGCGCCTCGCCGACCAGGTAGCTCATGTGGTCGAGCCGCGCGACGGACGCCTCGCGGTACCAGACGTCGCCCGCCGCCACGAGCAGCTTCGCCTTGAGCCCCTGGAGCTGCGCCATCGCCTTGAGATACCGGTTGAAGGCGATGTTCTTCTGCTCCTCGCCCGTCCCCGAGCCCGTCTGCCGCGGGAGGCGCGCGATCCCCTGCTCCACGATCTCGAGCCCCGCCGTGGCCTGCGCGAGGAGCTCTGCGGGGCTCGTCAGCGCGTCGTCCGGCGTCGATGCCCCTTTCGCGTTGAGGAGCGGCAGCCCCGTGGCGCGAAAGCGATAGACGTTCGCCCGCTGGTAATAGCAGTCGGCGTCGCAGACGCGCACCGTCATGGACTCGGGGCACCTCCCCCGCGCGCCGACGAGCGCCTCGAGGTCGCCGAAGCTGTCCTCGAGGAGCGCCATGTTCGCGCGGTACTGCGCGATCTTGAGCTCCGAGACGAGGCGCCCCACCTCCGCGCGGATCGCGGTCTCGTTCGAAGGGACGCACTCGATCTCCTGGGCGCGCGCGGGCGAAGGCAGCAGCAAGAGACCAAGGGCGAATGAAGACAGCAGTCGTTTCATGGATCGCTCCAGCAAGCTTTGCCGTGGGCTAAAGACTGTTGATGTACCCGATATAGGCCTTCGAGAGCCCCGACACCTTCTCGACGAAGGCCGTCCTGGTCGGGTCGCTCGCGCCCGCCGCGTCCTTGAGCGCGCCGTACGCCCGCGCCGCCTCGGTCAGGCAGGCGTCGACGCGTCCGGCGTAATCCGCGAAGTTCTCCGGCGTGAGCGCGCCCGGGATCGTCGCGCAGACGCCGAGCTTCTCCTGGGTCGACCAGTCGAGCCCTGGCGTCCGCGCGATCTCGCGGAGGGCCTCCACCACGGCGCCGATGAGCGCGGCGTGGCGCTCGAGCGTGGCGCGGGCCGCCGCCACGTCGGCGTCGACCCCGGCGGCGCTGGCGTTGCTCCGGATGCGGTCGATCTCGCTGCGCTTCGCGCGGAGTCGCGCCATGAGCGGCTGCCCCGGCGGCGTCGTCGCCGGCGCCCGCTCGAGGCCGAGCGTGTCCCGCTCCACGAATTCGTAGAGCGAGGCCGTGTCCTCGACGGTCTTCTTGAGCAGGAAGATCTCGCGCGTCGGCAGCTCCACGGCCGAGTCCCGGAGGGCCGCCGCGTACTGCCGCTCTTTCTCGGCGAGGCTCCGCGACGTCGCGTCGATCTCCGCCTCCACGCGGAGGCGTATCCGCTGGTCGATGCCGGCGCGGAGCATCGACTCCACCTCGGCTTTGCGCACCGCCTTGCGCATCGAGCAGAGGTTCGCCGGGATCTGGTCGGCGAAGGGCCCGGCGTGGAACGTCCGGGCCTCCTCGAGGAGCGTCTCCCAGCCGGCGCGGACCGGCACGGGGAGGCCGAAGTCGGCGCCGAACCCGACATACCGCGCGTGCTCGATCGCCCGCTGGTACGACAGGCACTTCTCCTCGCGCGTCTGCCCTTCGAGGTACGCGAGGCTATGGGCGACGAAGAGCTCGAGGTGCGCGGTGTTCGCCATCTGCAGGACCTCGTCGCTCCGGCCCGCCGGGGCGCCCTCCGGCTCGCGGTAGCTCCGGAGCGCCCCGACGAGGAGCTCGAGGAGCGCGACGCGGCGGTGGAGCTCGCGCGCCGCGGCCGGCTCGACGCCGGCGATGGGCAGGAGACGCACGGTCGTCACGGATCCGGTGACGTCCTCGATCGGCACGGCGTCATCCTCGATGATCTCGCCGCCCGAGCTGCCGCCGCCCGACGCCGGCGGTCGCAGCTCGCTCGAGGCGAAGGAGAGGAGCGCCGTATCGAGCGGCCGCCCCGCGGTCGCCCGGCGAAACGCCTCGTCGACATCGACGAACGACGGCGCCTCGATCGCGGGGCCGCTCGGGGTCGGGAGCGAGGCCGCGTGCGATGCGAGCGACGCGAGCGCCGAGAGGGGGACGACGGCCAGGGCCACACGCCAGGTGCGTCTCTTCACGGCGTCCTCCTGCAGTACCAGGCCGGCCTCGAGGGATTGCAGTACCTCGCCATCCCTTCCTGCCAGAGCGTCTCGACGTGCGCGGCCACCCGCGCGAGCTCGTTCCGGTTCGGCTTCGAGAGCGCGTCGTCCAGCGCGGCCCTGCCAGCTCGCTCGGGCGCCTCCATCGCCGTCCAGAAATTCGTGCCCAGGATCAGCGAAGTCGATACATCCCTGAGCTCGATCACCGTTCGCTCCTTGCGGCTCACGTAATCCTCCATCGACATGCCGCCGATCGCGGCGATGATCTCCGCCTCGATGATCGCGATCTCCCCGCGCTTCTCCGGCAACAGGAGATCCGTGAAGCGGGTCGCCTTGGCGCCGATCGTGCCGAGGATCTGCGATCTCCACGTCGCGTCGTAAACGAAGCTGGGGAACGACTCGTCACCCCCGACGGGATGCTCTGCGACCTTGACCGCATCGGCTCCGAAGAGGCCGTTGATGCGGTCGCGGATCCCGAAGAGGTATTGCCGCCCCACGTCGATCTCGGCCAGGTTGAGGCCGTAGCGCGTCTCCACGCTGGACGCCGTCGCCACGAACGCCTTCATCTGGTCGCCGAGCTGCGTCATCTTCTCGTCGAAGCCGTCGCGGAGCGCGTCCGGCCCCGACGTCTTGTAGAAGAGCCCCCGCAGGCGCTCGACCGCGTACCGCCGGCCGTAGCGCTCCAGGCTGGCCGGCGTGTGCGACGACTCCTCGCACCCTTTCACCGCCTCGAGGGCCGCCATCATCTTTGTCGCGTGGTACGTGTACTTCATGTCGTCGGACGTGCCGAACGAGTGCTGATCGCGGTAGAGCACCTGCTGCTCGGTCAGGAACGCCTCGAGGAGCCCGCTGGCGCGGACCGCGGCGTGGCACCGGAGGCTGTCGGCGCCCGTCCGGTTCGACAGCCCGAAGTAGGCCATCCCGAGGAAGTACCGCTCCTGCGGCGTGAGCCCGAGGCTCTCCACCTCGATGAGATCGACGATCTCCTGGTAGTTCCCGCGCGCCGCGAGCGTCTCGTAACAGAGGCGCTTGTTCTGCGTGAACACAGGCCCTTCCGAGGCCGCCGCCCTGCACGCGGGAGGCGGAGCGACGTCGGCGTACGCGGCGCCGGCCGAGCCGGCGACGCACGCCGCGCCGGCGACGATGCCTAGAACCCTGATCTTCATGGTGTCACTCCCGTCGGCGCGGTCGCTCAGCGCTCTTTGCGGCAGGCCGCGATGTTCGGCGAAGGATTGCCCCAGGTCTCCACGACGCAGATGATGGAGAGGTAGTTCCCGGGGATATGGTTGCCACGGAGCAACGCCCCGATGTAGTCCGACCAGGCCGCGTCCCCGACGCACGGTCTGCCGCTCCTGTGGCAGGCGCGATTGGTCACGTTCTCGATCTCGTAGAAGCAGCCGTTGGCGCGGTCAGAGCACCTCCGGAGGTAGCTCGCGTGCTCCGCCTCCACCGAGCGTCGCGTGTAGTTCTTGTCCTTGTTCGCGGGGTTGTAGAACTCGCCCGTCCACCACGCGATCCCCTCGGGCGCGGGGCACGGGCCGACCTCCACGGGCGTCTGCCAGCATCCGTAGGCCCAGTCGTAGCTCGCCAGGAGCTCGTCGCGCGACGTGGGCGTCGCGTTCGCCACGCGTTCGTTCACCCACCTGTAGAGCCCGTACCGGAACGCCCGCTCGCGGTTTCCGTTGATGTCGTTCGTGAAGTACGTCCGCTCTTCGCCGAAGACACGCCCGCCGTCCAGGTTCGTGCGGCGCGGGTTGCTCCTCTTCCCGTCGCCGACCGCGCGATCGAGGATGCGGTCGAGCGGGTCGATGCTCCCGGCGAAGACGTAGCTGGCGAGCCCCGCCATCGTGTAGGCCTCGACCTCTTCTCTCGGAATGCCCGTGCTGTTGTACAGCTCGTAGATCGTCGCCGTGTTCTGAAGCTCTTCGTCGTTCGGCTCCCGCCCGGACACCCAGAAGAACAGCTGCGCCATCCTGGCGCGCCCTGGGCCCCAGCACCCGACCTCCAGCGTCCGCGTCTGGCTGGCCGGAGCGTTCGGGTCGACGAAGAGATACGGCACGGCCGCCCTCGGGACCGACTGCGCCGCCGGCGCCCCTTCGGCGAAGAAGCTCGCGGCCCTCGGGCACGTGAAGCGAACCAGCGATTTGCCGCCGTCGAGCTGAAAATAGCGCGCCGAGGGCGATTGGTCGGCGGTCTGGAAGATCTTCACGCTTCTATCGCACGCGAGGTGCGGCTGCCGGTCGGGATCCGAGCCGGTGAAGCGCGGGTCGCTCGTCGAGAGCTCCTCGAGGGTCGCGGCGGGGTCGAAGCCGAAGGCCTGCTTCATCATGTCGGCGTTCGAACCGCAGTCGATCGCGTAGCCCTTCCCGCCGGCGATCAGGTAGGGCGTCACGCGCGTCCTGATCCCGGTGAAGGGATAGCGAACCAGGTAGAGCTCCGCCTCGGCGGTGTAGCTTCTCTCGCTCGGCAGCTGCGGGAGATCGCGCCGGGCCCGCGGGAGCGCTCGGCCGGTGCTCGAGTGGCAGTTGATCTCCCGCGTCGCGATCTCCTGCGCGCTCCAGACGTCGAGGACGGCGCGGTTGATGGGGATGCTCACCTGTTCGATGTTGCTGCCGTCCGCCGCCGTCCACGAGAGCGCAGAGAGCACGTTGCTGCAGCCGACGCTGTAGATCGTCCCGGGGTCGTCGCGGAGCCGGAGGTAGTACTCGGCCTCGCCCTTGCTCAGATCGGCGTCGACGCGCCGGTACACCTGGAAAATTTGCTGGCGCGTGACGTTGGGATTCGCGTCGCAGCGCAGCGTATGGATGGGGACTTGCCCGCCGGCGTCGCGCTCGATTTGCGCCTTCATGGCGTCGAACGAATCGTAGAAGTCGGCCTGGTTGAGGTCGAGGGTCCGCGGGTACCCGAAGCCCTCCAGGAGCGGCCCGTAGTTCGACCCGCAGCCGATCTGGAAAACGACGTTGGGCTTGTTGTCCTTGAAGCTCACGACGACCGGCACCTCGCGCGGCAGGTCATCCGCGAGGTCCGGATTGTCGTAGACGAGGACCTCGGTCACGTTCGGCCCGATGATCTCCGACGCGGCCGTGCCCGTGATCGACGAATCCACGTCGGGCCGCGCCTCGCCGGCGCAGCCAGACATCCAGCCCAGCGAGGCGGCCGCCAGGGCCGCGACGCACTGTTGTTGTATGATCTTCACCTCGTCCTCCGCCTTGGTTCGTCCGACCCCGGAGCGTCGGACCGACAGGCGCGATCCGAGCCCATGCCCGATCGCGCGCAGCCGATCGATCCCGGATCCCAATCACGTTATGATCAGGATGCGTAAATGCACTGAGAGGCGTTCTAGAACGCCGATCACGCTGATCAGGCGAGAAATGAACCGCCAAGACGCCAAGACGCCAAGAATTTTTCTCTCTCTCTCTCTTTACTTGGCGTCTTTTTGGCGTCTTGGCGTCTTGGCGGTTCGAATTTCTGCGCTTTTCAGGCAGTTTTAGCCTGTTTGTTACTCTAGATGAACGTGCGGGATGCGAGCGCAGCGCGAACTCCAGCTCGTTGTCTCGTGTGGACGGCGTCGACGAGCCGTGGGTACGGATTCGCCGAATAGAATTCGAGCGGAGTTGCGTCTGATCTCGACGATGGCGTGCTCCCCGCCGCCCCGATCGGTCAGCTCACTGCCCTTAGTGCCGCCAGGGGGAGCGACCCTTCAGATTATTTTGCGTGGCCTACCTGACAAGCTCGCTTGGCCGCCTTCCCCGGGGCGTCGCTCCACCCACGCGATCCGCGCATCCTGCGGAGGGGATTCGGAAATCGCCGAGGGGCGCTCGGCGCTGGCGCCGCCGGGAGCGGGCGAGCGACCGCGGGCTCCTGGGATGCGCTTCCGCTGTCGGCGCAACATTACATGTCCCGAGCAGGTCTCAAGCGGCTCCGCACAGGCGCCGACCTCATCCTGACTGAAAGGGCCTCCCGGACCGCGGTCGCTGGCCTCCTCGGCGACCCGGGGGACCGAGGTAAGATTCAGACAGCTTGGCGCGGAGGCGATCCGGCACGGGCCGTGGCGGCGTCTGCGTGTCATGCTGGCCCGGACACCGCGCCAAGGCACGCTCCCTCTTGCCGGTCGTGCCCTGGCCCACGCCGCCGCGAAAGGAGCTCAGAACCCTACCTCGCTTGACGACGTGCTGTTCCAGCCACCGCGTCGCGCGACGACGCCGCCGCGGTGGCTCGCTTCCATCCTACCAAGGAGCGTTCATGCGACTGTCATTCTCTTCGGCACATTGCGTCCTCGCCTTGCTCACCGGGCTCACGGGCATGCTCGGGTGCTCGGACGACCCTGGTCCCGGCAGCAGCGCGCCCGACGCGGGCGCGCCCGGCGATACCGACGCGGGCCCCGACGCGGGCGCGCCCGACGGCAGCCCGCCCTCTTCCGAGACGTTCGGTCCACTCGGCGATCGGCCGGATCTGCCCGTCGACGGGCGGCTCGCCATCGACGGACTGCTCTCTGCCGTCGACGTCGTCCAGGACAGGGACGGTAGGCCCCATATCTATGCCGAAAACCTCGTGGACGCGATGCGCGTCGAGGGGTATCTGACGGCGCGCGACCGCGCGCTTCAGCTCGAGATCTTGCGGCGCACCGCCGAGGGGAGGCTCGCCGAGCTCTTCGGCAACCTCGATCCGAGCACCATCGATCAGGACATCGCGCTCCGCCATGTCGGGCTCGGCCGGATCGCCAGGGCCCAGTACGACGGGCTCCCCGAGGGGGAACTCCGCCAGATGCTCGACGCGTACGCGGACGGGGTGACCCAGGTGTTCAGGAAGATCCGCTCCGGGGACATCGTCCTTCCCCAAGGCGCGACGGGGATACCCGCCGAGGCGTTCACCGACTGGAGCGGCGTCGACTCGCTCGTGATCAGCCGCTTCCAGAGCTACCTCCTGTCGTTCGACGCCGAGCTGGACATCACCATGCAGCAGTTCTTCGACGCCGCCCGGGCGACGTTCGCGTCGAGCAGCGCCGATCCGCTCGCGCAGAAGCGCGCCGGCTTCGAGCGGGACTTCCTGAGGTTCGCCCCCTCCGAGCCCGCCGTGACCAGCAGCGGCTACCCCGCCTCCCCGGCGCGGGAGAAGGCGCAGAAGGCGGAGGACAAGGCGGTGAAGCGGGCGTCTCGCGCGCGACGACCGGGCCGCGCCGCGCCGGGCCGCGCCAAGCTCATCTCGTCGCTGACCGGCTACCTGAGCGCGGTCCAGCGCGCCAGGAGCAAGGTCGCCCCGGAGGGCTTCGGCTCCAACAACTGGGCCATCCACGCGAGCCGGAGCGCGACGGGGCACGTGCTCGTGGCCAGCGATCCCCACCTGTCGCTGAGCGCGCCGGCCGTCTGGTATGCCGTCTCGATCCATGTCACCGCGCCCGAGGGCAAGGACGCGAGCCGCGATGTCCACGTCGGGGGCGTCACCTTCCCCGGAATTCCGGGGATCATCCTGGGCCACAACGAGCACGTCGGGTGGGGGGCGACGGTCGCGATGTACGACGTCACCGATATCTACGCCGAGAAGCTCACGCCCGACGGCAAGGCCGTGCTCTTCAAGGGCAATCCAGTGCCCCTCCAGACGGTCGAGGAGGTCATCGCGATCGCTGGCAGGGAGCCCTATACTTACCGCGTCCCGATCGTGCCTCATCACGGCCCGCTCCTGCCGACCATCGTCGACCACGCGGTGGTGGATCCGGACCCGGCCGTGGGGGCGCTCAGCGTCCGCTGGACAGGGCTGGAGCCGACGAAGGAGCTGGAGGCCATCTTCGGCCTGCTGCGCGCTCGCTCGGTCGATGATGCGCAGGAGTCGCTCTCGAAATTCAGCGTCGGCGCGCAGAACTGGGTGATCGGCGACACCGCGGGCGACATCCTCTGGACGACGCACGCGGCGATCCCGACGCGGTCTCGTGAGGCGTTCGCCTGGGATGCGGCCACCTATACGGGCGTCCTCCCCTGCATGGTGCTCCCCGGCGACGGGACCGCGGAGTGGACCGGGACGCTCCCCGAGCACCTCATCCCCCGGGCGAAGAACCCGCCGGCGGGATACATCGCCACGGCGAACAACGACCCCATCGGGGACTCCCTGGACAACGATCCGTCGAACGGCGTGCTCCCCGACGGCACCCCCATGTACCTGGGTTGCAGCTTCGACATCGGGTTTCGCGAGGGCCGCATCCAGGAGCGGATCGATGCCCACGAGGGACCTCTGTCGCCGGAGGATTGCGCGGCGATCCAGGGCGACATCAAGTCGGCGCTCGGCGCGAGGCTCGTGCCTCACCTCCTCGGCGCCATGGACCGCGCCGAGGAGGAGCGAAAGACGCCCGGTACTCACCCCGAGCTGAGCGAGGTCGTCAAGGACGCCGCATACGACCCGCAGCGCGTCGCCGTGCTGCGGGCGCTCCTCGACGGCTGGGGCAAGGAGGCGGACTACAAGGCGGCCGCCGGCATCGATCTCGATACCGCCATGCCGCTCGCGGACGAGGGCGACGGCCCCGGCGCGGTTGACGCCCGCGCCTCGGAGGCGACGCTGGTCTTCAACATCTGGCTCGTCCGGGCGGTGCGCCGGGTGGTGGGCGACGAGCTCGGCCAGATGGGCTTCTCGGAGTTCTCCCGGGAGCTGTCGGCGAAGGCGCTCCTCCACCTGTTCTCCGCCGATCGGGAGCAGCTCGCCACCTTCGATCCGGCCGTGCAGGACAGCACGCTGTGGGACGACATGGGCACGCCAGCGGTCGAGTCCAGGGACGAGCGCGTGGTGCGCGCCCTGCTCGACGCCCTCGCCTGGCTCGATCAACAGGGCGGCTCCGGGGCTGCGGCGCCCCGCTGGGGCGCCTTTCACACGGTCACCTTCGACGCGCTCATCCCCCTCTTCAGCAGCCTCAGCATCCCTCCGCCGAGCGATCCCCTCTGGAGCGGCGGCTTTCCGCGCGGCGGCGACGAGTTCGCGGTGGACTCCTCGGATTACCGCCTCTCGTGGGCGCTCGACGAGTCGCCGGATTTCCGGTACGTCCACGGCCCGTCGCAACGGCTCGTCGTGGAGCTCGATCCGGCGGGGCCGAAGGCGTGGAACGCCATTCCCGGAGGCAATGTCTGGGACGCCGAGAGCCCGCATTTCCGCGATCAGGCGGAGCTCTGGCGAAAGAACCAGACGCGCCTGGTGCCGTTCCTGCTCCCCGACGTGATCCAGGCGAAGGAGTCGCGCACGGTGGTCGAGGCGCCGTAGCCGGCGCGTCCTCCGCGGCCCACCCCGGGCCGGCATCTGCCACGCAACGATCCGAGCACGCGCTCGAGGCGAGGCCTGCCTGGGGTGTCCCTCCCTGGGGCACCGTCTGCCCGCCTGACCCCATCGTTCCTGCCTGAGCGCGATCAGCGATGGTCCTGCGGAAGCGCAGCACATCCAGGTGCGTGGATGTCGCACAACTGCAAGTCGCGGGTCCACGCGGTCGTTCGCGCGATGGGCAGCGCTGTGGTACATAGGCCATGTCCACGGCGGCTGGCGGGAGCGAGGCTCCTTGAGCACGCGAGGTCGGTCGCCGGCATTGCACCTAGAATGGAGCTCCGATGGTCCACGCAGTCGCCACGTCATTCCGTCGCGCCCATCGAGGCGCGGCCAGGCTGCTTCGCACCGTCCGCGTCATCGGCGGGATCGACACGGTGCTCGCAGCCATAGCGGCATACGCGCTCCAGATCCCGGCGAAGCGAGGCAAGGCCTTCGACAGGCGCTTCGGCATCGAGACCACCGAGCCGGTCGTGGTGAATCCGCTGGACTTCATCGACGAGTCGCACAGGTCCGCCATCTGGTACTTCCCGAGCATCCCGGAGGTGTTCGACTCGGTCATGCGGACGTTGAAGCTCCGCGCGGAGGATTATGCCTTCGTCGACATAGGGTGCGGCAAGGGCCGCGTGCTCATCATGGCCGCGCAGCTACCGTTTCGTCGTGTGATCGGCGTCGAGAGCTCGACGGCCACCGCGAGCGTCGCGCGCGCGAACGTCGGCGTCGTGGCCGGCCGGTCGTCCCTGCGCGCGCCGGTCGACGTGCTGACCTGCAACGCCCTCTCGTTCGACTTCCCGCCGGGCGATCTGCTGATCTATCTTTACAACCCGTTCTCGAAGCTCGACGCGTACGTCGAGTTTCTGGGCAGCCTCGAGGCGTCGCTGAAGGCGCACCCTCGCAAGGTGGTGCTCGCCTACACGTGCCCGGATCATGTGAGGGCGTTCGAGGAATGCCACTTCCTCGAACCGCTCGAGCGCTATGAGCTCCTCGTGAACGATTACACCTGGTGCGCCTTCACGAATACCAAGTATCGAACGCCCGGGCCGCTCCAGAACACCGGCCACGTTGAACAATCAAAAGATTGACCGCCAAGGCGCCAAGGCGCCAAGATAAGAAATTTTTTTATATCTCTCTCTCTTGGCGTCTTGGCGTCTTGGCGTCTTGGCGGTTCATCTCTCGCTCGATCAACGTGATCGGCGTTCTAGAGTCGTCTAATCCAGGCCGAGCGCAGCCCGGACGGAGGCCGGCCACCGGGCCGGCGACAGGCCGTGTGTCTTGAGCAGCGCGAGGGTGACGCGCTCGACGCCGAAGCCCACGCACGCCGTGTGCGCGAACGAACCGTCGGGCAAGCGGATGTCGTAGGCGCGGCCGAAATGATCCTGGTGGTAATTGCACGAGGAGATGGCCGTCGGCGCGTCCGCGGAGTGTATCGGGTAGAGGAGCTCGAACTTGAGCGCCTGCGCGCGCTGGCTCACCGCGAGCACCCGCCCGCTCTGACCGAAGAAGGGATCGTTCGCCACCTCCGCCCGCGCGTCGAGCCCGATCGACGCCAGCACGGCCTGGCCGCGCTCGAGCCACCGATCGCGAAACTCGCGCACGTCGTCCTCGCTCCCGATGCGGATGTTCTCACGCTGCCGGAACATCTGCATCCTCGCCGGATCGTCGGACGGCTCGTGTCGAAACACGAGCCCCATGAGGTCGACGAGCTTCCCGGCCTCCGGGAGGGTGCCGCGGAGCGTCGGGTAGAGAGGGTAGCAGGCCGCAGGGCAGAGCATCAGCTCCGATTTCTCGAGGTGCGCGCTCCAGTCTCCGCCCGCAGCGAGCGTCTCCAGCATCGCTTCGTGGCGCGCGTCGTCTCCGAAGAAGCTGTGGACCGACCCCATCAGGTGGGGGAACGACCTGACATAATCCGTCTTCTCGAAATTGCCGCGCGTCACGAGCGGCGGGAAATCGACGAACTCCGCGCCGTCGTCCTCCGCGATCCTCGTGATGATCGAGCCGAAACCCCGAACGATTCGCTCGAAGGTGGCGTTTCGGCCGTACACCCCGCGGACGCCCGAGGGCAGCAGGAGACCGGCCTCGATGAGCTGGTTCAGGAACTCGCTTTCTTTCACGTGATGCTCTCTCTGGGTTGGGTCGCGGATCGCACTGGGGGCGAGTCGAGCTTCAGGTCCCGGCGGAGGCCGGCTCGACCCCGGTGGGCTCGGGCCTCGCGGCGACCGCCGGGAGCACCTGCCCCATGTCGAGGCGAAGGACCCTGTCGGCGAGGTCGAAATACCGCTCGTCGTGGGTGATCACGATGACGATCTTCCCGGCCGCGCGCAGCTCCGGCAGCAGCTCCTTGTAGAAGATGTGCCGGTATCTGGGGTCCTGATCGGCCGTCCACTCGTCGAACAGATAGATGGGGTGATCGCGCAGGAGGAGGAGGATGAGCGCGAGCCGCCTGCGCTGTCCGCTGGACAGGCCCTCCGAGGAGACGTCCCCGTCGCGGACCCGGAGCACGCGGTCGAGCTCGAAGCGCCGCACCAGCGCGTCGAAGCGCTCCCGGCCGCCCTCGTCGGTGTACGCCCGAGCCCAGGCGGGGAGGTGGTAGTCCGCGAACAGGACGCCGAACGAGTCGCGCATGGCCGCCGCGCGAGCCGGGCCGATGGCCTCGGCGTCGACGAGGATGGTGCCCGCCGTCGGCGGGTAGAGGAGGCAGAGCACCTTGCACAGCGTGGTCTTGCCGCTCCCGTTCCCGCCGACGACGAAGGTGATGGTGCCAGCCTTGAACTCGCGCGTGATCGGGCCGAGGGCGAAGCCGCCGTCGCCGGATTCGTAGCGGAACCGGACCTCCTCGAGGCGCATCGAGCGAATCGGCTCGCGGCGGCTCGCGACGCGAGCGTCGGAGCGGTTCGTGGCCTCCGGCCTCAGCTCGTGCGAGAGCTCGTTGATGCGGCCGAGCGCGACGGCGGCCCGGAGGGATGGGCCGATGTGCGTGAGCATGCTGTCCAGCGGGCCGAGGAGGCCTAGGACGGCGAGCGTGGCGCCCGAGAGGACGCTCGGCGGGAGCGCCACGTACCTCGCGAGCCCGAAGGGGATGCTGCCGATGACCAGGAAGGCGAGGACATAGCCCCAGCTGTCGGCGGAATGGAAGTAAAGGTTTGCCCGCACCATGTACCGGTAATGGTCGCGCGCCGCGGGCTCGAGGCGCACCTTGGAGAACTCCTCGCGAACGGCGCTCGAGAGCTTGAGCTCCTTGAACCCGAGGGTGAGCTGCCGCATGGCGGCGTAGACGTCGCCCAGCTTCGTCCTGGCGAGGCCATGCCACTTCTCGGACTTCCGGATCTGGAGCTTGAAGGTCGGGATGCCGATGAGCATGACCGCCACCGCCAGCGCGAAGATGCGCCAGTCGAGGACCGCCACGTAGACGAGCAAGCCGACCACCGTGACGACGCCCACGAGCGCGATGGGCAGCGAGTTGAGGCCGTGCGCGATCGCGGGGCCGTCCTCGTTGAGCGCGGCGTCGAGGCGCGAGGCGCTCACGCGCTCCACGTCGTTGAGCGAGGCGCGCAGCGCCCGCTCAACGACGTCCGCGCGGAGCTTGTTCATCGCGCGCAGGCCGAGCCGGCTGAGCAGCAGCTGCGACGCGGTGCGCGTCACGACGGCGACCGCGCAGGCCGCCACGAACAGGGCGGCGAGGCGGCCATCCGGGCTCTGCAGCGCCGCGTTGAGGAGCGGGATGAAGCTCGCGAACGCGCCGCCGGCGACGAGGCTGAGGACACACGTCCCGACCACGTCACGCGGGGCGATCCGGAAGGCGAGCCGAAAGAGGGTCAGCAAGCGAGTTCCCTTTCGAGGACGCTGAGGCTCGGGCGACTAGCGCGTGACCTCGAAGAAGAAGTCGCTCATGGGGGACGAGCTCCCGTTCGCCACCGAGGCGTCCAGGATCCACTTTCCCACCGCGAGGTCGAGCACGCCGAGGCCGAACGGCGAGAAGACGATCGGCCTGCCCGGGATCACGGTCACCTTCTTCCGCAGCACGTCGGCGATCGTCCCGCGGATGAACTCCCGGTGCCCGAGCTTCATCTCCGTCAGGTGGGGAGACGTGTTTGCCTTGAGGACGTGCTCGACGTCGTCGACCACGTTCTCCGAGGCGATGAGCAGCTCCGGATCGAGATCTCGCAGCGAGATGTTGAGCAGCAGCGGGTTGTGGGCGAGCATCGCCACGTCGCTGGCATAAGGCGCCGGCGCGACGGTGGCGAAGGTGACGACCTCGCACGAGCTCACGACCTCCTCGAAGGTCGCGGCGCTGCGGACGTCGCGCTCTCCCTGGTCGCGGAGCGCAGACGCGAACTTGGCCGACTCCGCCGGGTCCGTATCGAACAGCACGATCTCGTCGAGCTCCCACCCCATCCCCCGAAAGAACCGGTGGATGTACCGGGCGATGAGCCCGTTGCCCACCATGCCGAAGCGGCGGACCCTCTTGCCGTCACGGAGGGCCTCCGCCGCGAGGACGGCGGACGCCGCCGTGCGCGCCGCCGAGATGATCGAGCTCTCGAGGACCGCGATCGGGTAGCCGGTGTCGTAGTCGTTGAGGATCAAGACGGCGCTGGCGCGCGGGATGCCAAGCCGGATGTTCTCGGGATAGCTCGCGATCCATTTGATCCCCGAGACGCGGAACCGCTCGCCGAGGAACGCCGGCAACGCGATGATCCGCGCGCTCGGCCGCTCCGGGAAGCGGAGGAAATAGCTCGGGGGGTTCACGGTGTTGCCCGCGCCGTGCGCGAGGTACGCCTCGCGCACGACGTCGACGCAGCCAGGGATATCT
The DNA here is from genome assembly GCA_051525975.1 of Sorangium sp. So ce134. Taxonomy (GTDB): domain Bacteria; phylum Myxococcota_A; class Polyangia; order Polyangiales; family Polyangiaceae; genus Sorangium. The sequence continues at coordinate 11,143,482 of CP150314.1, read as the reverse complement.
CCGTGAACGACGTCGTGGCAGCTCTTGCCCTTGACGATGACGAGGTCCAGCGCGGGGTGGCTCGGCGTCTTCACGGCGATCCTCCGAATACCTGGGTGTTCCACGCTCGGTCGTACACCGTCGTGAGGTAGGGAGCCCCTCGATCCGCACAGACGAAGACCACCACCGCGTCGGGGGATTCGCCGGCGATCCGCGGAGCTTCGCGCTGAACGGCCGAGAACGTGGACCCCGCGCTCCCCCCGACGAACAGGCCGTGCTCCGCGAGCAGGTGGTGACAGGCCGCCGCGCCGTCCGCCTCCTCGACGTGCACCACCCTGTCGATGAGCGCGTGCTTCAGCAGGCTCGGCGAGATGCTCGACCCCATCCCGGGGATGTGGCGAGGCTTCGGCTCGCCGCCGAAGATCACCGAGCCGTGGCTGTCCACGGCCACGACCTTGGCGCGCGGAAACCGCTCCTTGACCTTGCGCGATATGCCGACGATCGTCCCCGAAGAGCTCACCGGCACGAAGACGTAGTCGAGCCGCTCGAGCGCGTCGCAGATCTCCGCGCCGGTGGTTCGATAATGCGCGTCCGCGCCGTCCGTGTTCGTGTACTGATTCGGCCAGTAGACGTTGGGCAGGCTCGCGCACAGGGACTCGACGCGCGCGATCCTGGACTTCAGGAACCCGCCGGTGGGATCCCGCTCGGTGACCATCTGGACGTCGTGACACAGGAGCTTCAGCTGCGCCAGATAGAGCGGCGATATGGTGGGATCGACGACGGCGACGAAGCGCAGCCCGACGAGCCGGCAGAGCGACGCCATCGCGATCGCGAAGTTCCCGGAGGACGACTCGATGATTGTGCTGCTGGGGCCGACGTCACCCCTCTCGACCGCCCCGAGCAAGATACCGTATGCCGTTCGGTCCTTCAGGCTCCCGAATGGATTCACGTATTCGAGCTTCACGAAGAGCGAGATAGGCTTGGTCCAGATCTGGACGAGGGGAGTGGGGCGGAGGATCCGCCCGAGCCTACGGACGCGCGCCGCCAACTCCGGATGTGTTGCAGGCGCGTGGGATTCGTTTCGTGTAAGCGAAGTTGAAGGAATCACAGGTGAGCAGCTCCGGGTTCGTTCGCGCGGTCGAAGCATACGACAGGTCGGTCGGGGCGCTCCTCGTCCGGAGTTGTTTTGCGTTACTTTACTGTGCTTCACTTAAGTTTACTTAATGAATCAAGGCGAGCTGTGCAGTGGCCGTTATAGCGGATGACGGACTGGACCGCTCGATGACGGCGTCTTGGATAACGGCGTCTGAATGGCATGGATGTTGATTCGTAAGTTAAAGAAAGTAAAATCTGATTCAAGCGTCTTCGTCTCGCGGGGTGCGTGCCTTGACGCACCTCCTTCTGCCTGTTACAGCTGCCTGCCTGCGCGCGGCTCGGTCGGGTTTCAGCGACACGAGAGAGATCGCGTTCACCTCATCAACACATCGGGGATGTCAGTTGGCACCGACGGCAGTCGACTGGACGGCGCTCGGCCTCAGCCGTGAAGTCATCGGCGTGGACCAGTTGCTCGTTCAGAGAGCAGAGAATACCCCGGACGCGCTCGCCTTTCGGTTCGTCGAGCGCGAGGACGGCGGGCCTGTGGAGTGGACCTACGCGCAGCTCCACGCGCGCGCCGGCGCCATCGCGCGGAGCCTCGAACGGGGCGGCGCGCTCCCCGGGGCTCCCGTCGTCTTGCTGTATCCTCAGGGCCTCGAGTACATCGCTGCTTTCTTCGGGTCGCTGTACGTGGGGGCCATCCCGGTGCCGCTGTTGCCCCCACGGTCGAAGCGGGGGTGGGGGAGGATCCGCACCGTCCTGGAGACCAGCGGCGCGAGCCGCGTCCTCACGACGGCGGCGCTGGAGTCTTCCGTTCGTGACGCGCTCGGCGGCGCGGCGATGGCGGCGGAGCTCCGGTATTTCGCGACGGATCACCTGGGGGAAGGGGACGACTTCCTCCCTGCCGCGAGGCCGCCCGACGCCGTGGCGTTCCTCCAGTACACCTCCGGATCCACGGCGTCGCCGCGGGGCGTCGTGATCGGCCACGACAACCTCCTGGCGAACCTCTGGACGATCTGGCGCGCGTTCGAGATCCGGTCCGATAGCTCGGTCCTGTCGTGGCTGCCGCTCTACCACGACATGGGGCTCATCGGCGGGGTGCTCGAGCCGCTGTTCGCGGGGATCCCCGGGACGCTGCTCTCGCCCATCGACTTCGTGCAGAGGCCGTTGCTCTGGCTGGAAGCCATCGGCCGGTTCCGCGCGACCATCAGCGGCGCGCCCAACTTCGCGTACCGCATGTGCCTCGAGCGGGCGACCGAACAGGACATCGGGCGTCTGGATCTCGGGACGTGGGAGCTCGCCTTCTGCGGCGCCGAGCGGATCAGCGCGAAGGTGATGGGGGATTTCGCCGAGACGTTCGCGTGGGCGGGGTTCGATCGCGACGCGTTGTACCCGTGTTATGGCCTCGCCGAGGCGACGCTCTTCGTCAGCGGCGGTCCGAAGGGGCGGGGAGCGCGCCTCGCCAGCGTCTCGAGATCGGCGCTCGCCGGAGGCCGCGCCGGGCCGCCCAGGGCGCCTTCCGACGCCGCGAGGCTGGTCTCCTGCGGGCGCCTCCCGGACGAGCACGAGGTGCGCGTCGTGGAGCCGGAGACGGGCCGCGAGCTGCCGGAGGGGAGCATCGGCGAGATCTGGATCGCCGGATCGAGCGTCGCGAGAGGCTACTGGCGGGTCGAACCGGGCGCGGCAGGCGCGATGCGAGCGGAGGGGCGATTCCTCCGATCCGGGGATCTCGGCTTCGTCCGTGGGAGAGACCTCTACGTCACCGGTCGGTCCAAGGAGCTCCTGATCGTCCGCGGAGCGAACCTGTATCCGGAGGATCTGGAGTCCGCCGCCGAGGCGAGCCACAAGGCGCTCATCCCCGGAGGGAGCGCGGCCTTTGGCGTCCTGGTCGACGACCGCGAGGAGATCGCCCTCGTCATGGAGGTGACGAAGGGAGAGACTCCACCGTACCCGGAGATCGTCGCCGCCGTTCGCGCTTCGATCTCGGAGACGTTCCAGCAGCGGGCCCACACCGTGGTCCTCGTGCGACGAGGCACGATCCCCCGGACCACGAGCGGAAAGACCCAGCGAGGCCTGTGCAGAAGGCAGCTCGAGGCCGGGGAGCTGCACGCGCTCTACCGCGAGAGCGATCCTGCTTCGAACCCCGAGCCGGCGGGGGGCGGCGATCAACATACCGGGCCGGCCCTCGGGCGACCCGCGGCAGACTCGCCCCCGAGCGCGCCGGCGACGGACGAGCTCGCGAGGGCGAGGTCGCTCCTCGTCGAGCGGGTCGCCCAGATGGCGGGCGTGCAGCCTGCGCAGGTGGATCTCTCCCGGACCGCCGCGGACTATGGCTGGAGCTCCCTGTCGGCGGCCTCGGTCGCCTACGAGCTCGAGCGGATCCTCGGGAGGACCGTCGGTATCGAGCGCTTCTTCGAGGACCGGTGTCTCGAAGCCGTGCTGGAGGACGTCGTGGCCTCCGGTCGCCGGCTGGAGCCGGATCCCGAGCCGGCCGCCCTCTCTTCGTCGCGCGCCATGCTGACGCGCAGCCAGATGGCCATCTGGGCTGCGGAGCGAGCCGTCCCGGGGGGGCACGGGTACCTCATCGCTCGTGCGTACCGAATGCCCGAGGATCTCGACGAGGACGCATGGACCCGCGCCCTCGCGGAGGTCGCGCGGAGGTATCCGCTCCTCTGCACGCGGATCGTGGAAGACGACGGGGCTTGCTATTTCGAGATCCTCCCGTCGCTCTCGCTCGGCGTCGAGCGACATCATCTCCGCGACAGCCATGACGGCGCGGAGCTGCGGCGGCATCTCTCCGAGCTCGCCATGCGTCCACTCGACCTGTCGGCGGGACCGATGCTCCGGGCGAGCCTGGTCCACACCGGGGCCGGACATCGCGTGCTCGTGTTGACGGTGCACCACATCGTCTCCGATTTCGTGTCGCTGATCCGGCTGCTGGAGGCGTGGTGCGCTGCCTACGGCGCGCTTCGAGCCGGCGAGGCTCCGGAGCGCGCTGGAGCGCCCGCCCTCGGCCTGGCCGCGCTCGGCGCCGCCGATCTGCGCGTCGAGCCGGAGGCATGGCGGGCGCCCAAGGAGTACTGGCGCGCGAACCTGGGAGGCGAGCTGCCGGTCCTCGCGCTCCCCCACGACTACCCTCGGCCGAGGGTGCTCCGGCAGCGAGGCGCTCATTCCCACGCGCGGGCGAGCGGGGTCGTGTCACGGCTCGACGCCGTGGCGAGGCAGTGCGGAACCACCCGCTTCGTCGTGGCGCTCGCTGCCTATGCGGCTTTTCTCCGGCGCTGTACCGGGCAGGAAGAGCTCGTCATCGGTACGCCGGTGACGCAGCGGCGCTCGCCCGACGAAGGGCGAAGCGTCGGCTTCTTCCCGAACTTCATCCCGCTGAGGATCGCTGTTCCCGCGGGGGTGGCCTTCCGGCAGCTCGTCCTGTCGGTCCGCGGTGTCGTGACGAGCGCCCTCCGGAACGCGGCGGTTCCGTTCCCCGAGATCGTGAAGGTCGCCGGCGTGGTCCGGGACCCCGGCGTTCATCCGCTCTTCCAGGCGTCGTTCACGATGCATGAGCCGCCGGCCGGGGTCGATCCCGAGGTCATCGCCAGCGCGCTCAACCTCGATCGGGTGCCCGTCCGGGTGGGCGGGCTGACGATGGAGACGGTCGAGATCGACGATGACGGCTGTCAGAGCGATTTCATGCTCTTCACGGGCGTCGTCGGCGACGACCTCGTGTTCCAGTCGCAGGCAGACGTCGATCTCTTCGAGACCGCCTCGGCGCGAGCCATGACGTCCGGTTGCGCACAGCTGCTCTCGGAGCTCGTCCGAGATCCCGATGCGGACATCGACGGTGTCGCCTTCGGCGCGCCATCCATCGTTCGCGGCGCTGACCTGCCGCCGCCGGCGGTCGCGGCTCCGACGATCGCGCGGAGGATCGCGCGCTGGGCCGAGCGCGATCCCGCGGCGGTGGCCGTCGTCGATCGGGGCGGGCGCCTCACGTACGGCGATCTGCTGCTTCGCGCGGGCGAGCTCGCCGAGGCGCTCGGCGCCGCCGGCGTGCGTGCCGGCGAGCCGGTCGGCCTGTGCGCCGAGGAGCGCAGCGTCGACGGCGTGGTCGCGATGATCGGGATCCTGATGGCGGGCGCGTGGTTCGTTCCCCTGTCACGCGACCTCCCCACCGAGCGGCTGACGTTCGTGCGAGAGGACCTGCGGGCGCGCTTCGTCGTCGCCGGGCGACCCCACGCGGACCGCTACGTCGCTGCCGGATTCGAGGCGATCGACGCCGCCGCGCGGCGCGGGGACGCGCGGAGAGCGACCGCGGCCGATCGCGCGTCCGGGGGAGACGCCATCGCGTATGCCATCTATACGAGCGGCTCGACCGGCACGCCGAAGGCCGTGCTCGTCGAGCACGCCCAGGTGCTGCACTTCGCGGACGCCGTCGCGGCTCGATACGGCATCGGTCCGGGAGACTGCATGGTCTCTGGCGCTCCGTGGAGCTTCGATGCGGTCATCTTCGAGATCCCCGTCTTCCTGATCCTGGGAGGACGCGTTTACGTCGCGGACGAGGAAGAGCGACGATCGCCGGTCCAGAAGCTCGCGTTGCTCCGCGAGCAGGGAGCGACGGTGCACAACGACACACCCGTCGCGTTCCGTGGGGTCATCCAGGAGATGATCGAGGGCGCCCGCCTCGGGCAGCCGCTCCCCGCGGTGAAGACGTGGGTCGTGGGCGGCGAGGCCACGACGCCGAAGGACGTGGAGCGCCTTCGCGCGGCGTACGCCGCGGCGGGGCAGGAGCCCGCCGCCTTCATCAACTCCTACGGTCCGACGGAGTCCACGGTCTTCGTGACCGAGCATGCCTGTGACGCGGCCGATGTGGGACGGGTCCGTGTTCCGATCGGGGTGCCGCTTCCGGGGATGACGGCGCTCGTCCTCGACGACCAGAAGCGCCCCGTGCCCTGGGGAGCGCGCGGCCATCTGTACGTGTCCGGTCCCGCGGTCGCGCGGGGATACTGGGGGCAGCCCGAGCTGACCGGCCGAGCGTTCTTTCCAACCCTCGACGCATCGGCGCCGCCGGCGACCCGGATGTACCGGACCGGAGATGTCGTCCGCGTCCGGCCGGACGGTCTCATCGACTTCCTCGGCCGCGCGGATCGGCAGGTGAAGCTGCGCGGGCACCGGATCGAGCTCGCCGAGGTCGAGCTCGCGCTCACCAAGCAGGAAGGCGTCGCGCAAGCCCTGGTCACCACCCGCGCCGTGGCGGGCAGCCCGGCGCTCGTCGCCTATGTCGTCGCGAGCCCCGGAGCGTCGCTCTCCGGTCGTCAGCTGCGCGAGCGCCTGCTGGCGCAGCTCCCTGCGTACATGGTGCCGTGGATCGTGGCGGTGATCGATGCTTTCCCGCTCGGCGCCACCGGCAAGATCGCCGAGCATGCGCTCCCGGCGCCGGAGCTGTTCGTGGACAGGACAGCGCCGCGAGAGGCGAAGTCGCCGGTCGAGGCGGCCCTCGTGACGATCGTGGGCGAGGTGCTCGGCGCGCGCGTGGGGCCGGACGATCACTTCTTCGAGCTGGGCGGCGACTCCATCACGGCGCTCCGGGTCGTGACGAGGATGCGGAACGAGGGCGTGCAGCTGGAGATCCGCCAGCTCCTCGAGCACCCTCGGCTCTCCGAGCTCGCCGCCGTGATCGGGGAGGCGAGACTCGAGCGTGACACCGGCCCCTCGGACGCCGAGGTGGCGCGCCACGCGCACAGGCCAGCGCCGATCCATGCGTGGTTTTCTCGACGGTCGCCCACCGACGTGCGTCGGTTCGTCCAGTGGGTGCGGCTCCGGCTGCCGCCCGGGGATCCGGTCGCCCTGGCGGAGTCGGCCTTGCGAGGGCTCGCGCGGAGGCATGGCGCCTTTGCGCAGGGGTTCGTCCGCGACCAGGGCGGCGCGCTTCAGAGGGTCGGGCTTCCGGAGGATCGAAGGTGGCGCCTCGTGTCCGGGTGCACGCGCGCGAGCTCGATCGAGGAGCTCATCGACGCCGAGATCGCCCAGGGAACGGCCTTCGTCCCCGAGCGAGGTCCGCTCCTCGCCGGGTTCCTCTTCGAGGGGGACGAGCCGGAGGCGCACGGCGCGCGGGGCTCGACGCCCAGCGCAGAGCTGGTGGTCGCGGCTCACCATTTCGCCGTCGATGTCTATGCCTGGCACATCCTGCTCGAGGATCTCGAAGCGTTCTTTCGCGGCGACGACCCTGGGATCGACGATTTCGATCTCTCTCGCTTCGTCGCCGCGGTCGCCGGCGTCGCGGCGAGGGCTCGCGCGTCGCGCGCCGTCGAGCGCTGGGACGCGCTGCTGCGCGACTTCGATCCGCCGGCTGCCTATGCTGCCCTGGAGACGACGGCTCCGGCGGGCAGGAGCGTCCGGAGATCGTGGCAGCTCTCGGAGGAGATCACCGCCGCGCTGGTGGGGACGGCCAACCGGGCGCTCCGGACCAAGCCGCAGGATCTCCTCCTCGCGTCGCTCGGCCGCGCGCTCTGCGAGGTGCTGTCGATCGCTGCGGCCCCGATCCACGTCGAGCACCACGGTCGCGACGAGGAGGTCCTGGGCATCTCCACCGGGGTAGGCTGGTGCGCCACGTGGGTTCCTCACGTCGCGCGCTCGAGCGAGGACCTTCTTGAGTCGATCGCGGCCGTGAAGGATGCGCGAGCCGAGCTCGCGTACGGGGGGCTCGACTTCTTGCCCCTCCTCGTCGATGGCGCCCTGTCTCCGGAGGGTGTTTCGAGGTTCCTGGAGCCTGGGGTGCAGTTCAACTTCCTGGGCACCGTCGTCGAGCGCGGCGGCGTCCGGGAGTTCGGGCTTCATCAGGGCTCTTCGCTCTCCCGGATCGAGGCGACCGCGCTGATCCGCGCCGGCCGCCTGGCCCTGGAGGTCGCTTGCCCCCTCGAGATCGAGGAGATCGTGCGGCGGATCGGCGAGCGGTGGCACCACGAGCTCCAGGCGTCCGTGCGCGCCCTCGACGCCTCCCGGCGCGGGCTCTACAGCCGCTCCGATTTCCCGTGGGTCCTTGTCCCTCCCACGGCCGCGGAAGCGCTCTCCGAGCGATTCGCGGGCGCGGCGCCTCCGGGCAAGCTGCACGCGATCGAGGAGATCGTGCCTCTCAACCCGCTCCAGCGGCTCATGCTGGTGCGGCACCTCGCGAGTCCCACCGAGGGGCGGACGAGCGGCCACGTTCACCTCCTCGTGGAAGGGCCCCTCCGTCTCGAGGACATCGAGAGCCGGTATCGCGCCGTCGTCGCCGAGCATCCCGTCCTGCGGAGCCTCTTCGACTGGAAGACCCTGGACGAGCCGGTCCAGATCGTCCTGGCCGCGATGCCCACATCGATCGCGTTCTCCGATCTTTCCGGCGAAGCTCTCCCGGCGCGGCGCGGGGCCCTCGACGCCCTCGTGAAGCGCGCGCTCTCGTCCGCGATCGACCTGGCCCATGGCCCGGTCCTGCGCGTTCACGTGGTGCGCGCCGCGGCGAATGAGCATCACGTCGTGCTCACCACCGATCACGTGGCGATCGACGGCTGGAGCCTGGCGGCGGTCGTTGGCCGGCTCCTCTCCGGCCGCGCGGCGCCGGTCCGGGAGACGCAAGGCTATTCGCTCGGGGCGCTCCATCGGCCGCCGCAACCCGAGGCCCACGCAACCTGGGTATCCAGGCTTGCAGGGCTCCCGGTTCCTCCCAGGAGCGCGCCGGCGTCGCCTGCGCGCGGCACGATCACGCTGGAGGAGGTGCTCCCGCCGCCCGTGGCCGAGGCGCTGCGCGCGCGCGCCAGGACCACGGGGGTCGCGCTCTCGTCCCTGCTCGTCGCCGCGTGGAGCCGCGTGATGATGGCGTGGACGGGGAGCTCCCACGCCCTCGTCGGTCTGACGACCTCGGGCCGAGCGTCGCATCATGAGGCCGTGGGGGCGTTCATCCAGAACGTCCCGGTGCTCGTGACGGAGGGCGCGCGCGCCTTCTCCGACGTGCATGCGTCGGTGTCCGAGGCGATGGCGCACGGCGACTTCGACCCTGCGGCGCTCGCGGACGCCCTCGGCTACCCGATGGACGTCCCGCTGTTCGAGAGCTCCCTCGTCCTTCAAAACTACCCGACGGACCGCCTGGAGGACGGGGGCGCGCTGCGCGTGCGCGTCGTCTCGGCCAGCGACGATACGGCGTTTCCTCTCACCGCGATCGTCTATCCCGACACCGACTTCCGTATCCGATTGCATGCGCGTCCGGGGGCCGCGGAGCCGGACGACGTTCGCGCCCTGGTGTCGGCGTTCTCCTCCCTGCTTGCCCGGATTGCGCACGATCCAGGGTGCGAGCTGTCCAGCCTCCAGCCGCCTCGAGAGGCCTTCCCGAAGCAGCGCAGGGCGCTGGAGCCGAGCGCGCCGGTCCCGCGAGCGGCGCCGGCGCGCGCGCGGATCGCCGAGGAGGATAGCTCGACGCACGCGGCCGTCCGCGCCGTGCTCGTCGAGAGCTTCGGCGAGCTGCCGGACCTGATGGAGAGGAACTTCTTCGATCTCGGCGGATCGTCCCTGACGATGCTGCGCTTGAAGCAGCGCCTGAGCGAGCGGGTCGGCCGGGATCTGCCGGTGACCCTGTTCTTCCGGACCGGCAATGGTCGTCGCCTCGTCGAGGCGATGCAGGGTTCAGCGCCCGCCGGCGCGGCCGACCCGCAGCGCCGCGCCGGCGCGCCCCCGCAGGGGCGCGCGCGCTTCGCCATCATCGGAATGGCAGGGCGCTTCCCGGGGGCCCGCAGCGTCGATCAGCTCTGGGAGAACCTGCGCGCGGGCAAGGAGGCGATCCGCCGACTGGAGCCGTCAGAGCTGGGGCCCGAGGGCCAGGGCGCGATGGCACGAGATCCCGAGAGGTTCGTGGGCGCGTGCTCGGAGCTCGACGACATCGAGCAGTTCGACGCGGCGCTCTTCGACATCTCGCCGCGGGAGGCCGAGCTCCTGGATCCCCAGCACCGCGTGCTCCTCGAGGCGGCCTACGAGGCTCTGGAGGACGCCGGTTACAACCCTCGCGCGGCGGAGGTGGGGGTGGGCGAGGGGCGACGCAGGGTCGGTGTCTTCGCGAGCAGCACGCTCAGCAGCTACCTCATCTACAACCTCCTCCCGCGGCGAGACATCCTGTCCAGGGAGGGCGCCTGGCGGCTGGCCGTGGCCAACGAGAAGGACTGCGGTCCCAGCCGGGTCGCCTACAAGCTCGGGCTCACGGGCCCTGCGGTCGCCGTGCAGACCGCTTGCTCGTCGTCGCTCGTGGCGGTCCACATGGCCTGCGCATCGCTCGCCAGCGGCGAGTGCGACATGGCCCTGGCCGGCGGCGTGAGCATCCGCGTGCCGCAGGGGGCGGGCTACTCGACGCGAGACGCCGAGATCCTGTCGCTCGACGGGCGATGCGCCGCCTTCGGCGCCGGAGCCTCGGGGACGGTCCTCGGCGACGGCGCCGGCATCGTCGTCCTGAAGCGCCTGGAGGACGCGATCCGGGATCGCGATCCCATCTGGGCGGTCGTCCTCGGATCGATGATCAACAATGATGGTGCCCGCAAGGCCGGGTATACCGCTCCGAGCGTCGAGGGGCAGAAGGAGGTCCTGGTGCAGGCGCTCGACCGCGCCGGCGCGCGGGCCGACTCCATTCAGCTCGTCGAGGCGCACGGAACGGGGACCCTGCTCGGCGATCCCATCGAGTTCGCTGCGCTGACGGAGGCCTTCCGGACGCACACCGACGCACGAGCCTTCTGCGCGCTCGGCTCCATCAAATCGAACCTGGGGCACCTGGACAACGCGGCGGGGATCGCGGGGCTCATCAAGTGCGCGCTCGCGCTCCATCACGGCGAGATCCCTCCGACGCTGCACGCCGATCCGGTGAGCCCCGCGCTCGACGTCGAGGCCTCGCCGTTCTACGTGGCACAGGCGTCGAGGCCCTGGCCGCAGACCGGAGGCCCGAGGCGCGCCGCGGTGAGCTCCTTCGGAATCGGCGGCACGAATGCCCATGCCATCCTCGAGGCGTGGGAGGGAGCCGCGCGTTCCGACGACGCTTCGCCGGGGTCGCCGGAGCTCCTCCTGCTCTCCGCTCGGACGGAGGAGGGCCTCGCGAAGCTCGGAGCCGAGTGGGCGCGGTACCTCGAGTCGGAGCACGAGGGGCCGCTCAAGGATCCGCTCCGCACGTCGCAGCACGGCAGGGAGCATTTCCCGCTCCGGCGGGCCGTCGTCGGGTCGACCGCGGGCGAGCTCCGAGGCGCGCTGGCAGAGCCGAGGCCTGCTCGAGCCGCGCCCGCGTCCGAGCCGCCCATCGTTGTCGTCTTTCCCGGGCAGGGCTCGCAATACAGCGGCATGCTCGGAGCGCTCCGCGACGCGAACGCCTCGTATCGAGGAGCCGAGGACGCATGTATCGAGCTGCTCGGCAGAGAGGGCGACGCGCTCGTCCGGGCGCTCCTCGACCGCGACACCGATCTGACGCCGACGCGCTTCGCGCAGGTCGCGATCTTCGTGGCCTCGTACGCGATGCTGCGCGCGATCGAGGACGCCGGGCTCCGTCCGGTCGGTTACATCGGTCACAGCGTCGGCGAGCTCGCTGCGGCTGTGGCCTCGGGGGCCCTGGACCTGGCGGCGGCGCTCGCGATCGTCCGCGTCCGGGGCGAGGTCATGGACGACATGCCGCCCGGGGCCATGCTCGCGGTGCCTCTGGGCAGGGCCGATATCCAGGGGATCTGCCCTCCAGATCTCGATCTCGCGGCCGTCAACGGCGCGTCGGCGACCGTCGTCGCGGGCTCACCCGCCGACGTCGAGGTGTTCCAGGGGCTCCTCGCGCGACGGGGGATCGCCGCGCGGCGGCTGGTCACGGCGCACGCCTTCCATTCCAGGTGGGCCGGCCCGGCCGCCGACCGCTTCCTGCGAGAGCTCGAGTCCTCCCTCGGCCTGCTCCGCGGAGCGCCGCACGGGCGGGGAGCGGTGTTCTCCTCGGTGACCGGCGACGAGGTCGCAGCGACGGATCTCAGGGATGCTCGGCACTGGCGTGACCAGATCGAGCGCCCCGTCCAGTTTCACGAGGCGGTCTGCGCGGCGAAGCGGCGATTCCCGGACGCCATCTTCGTCGAGGCGGGGCCGGGTCAGGCGCTGACGGCGTTGCTCCGGCGCGACCAGCACGTGGCTGTACCGCTCGGCAGGCATCCAGCGCGCGACGAGGGCGATCTGCGGCGGTGGCTGTCGGCGATCGGCGAGCTATGGGAGCTCGGCGTCGGGATCGATTTCGAGCGGGTCAGTCCGCCGGCGAGCTTCCGGAGACGCCGCGTTCCGGGCGCGATCTTCGAGCGCCGGCGGTTCTGGATCGACCCTCCGGAGCGCGCCGACGCGCCGGAGGCACCTCGCGCGCGCGCGTACGTCCCGCGCTTTCGCGCGGCTGCGCCCGCGCCGGCGGCGAGCAGGGGAGACATCGCTCTGTTCCACGTCGACGAGCGCTGGAAGGGCGCGCTCCTGTCCGCCTCGGCCGAGGCCGGGCGGCGCGTCCACGAGGTGTCGGGGGGAGGGGACGCCGAGCTCCTCGTGCGGGCCGAAGGGGGCGGCGTGCTGACCGTCGTCTACGCCGAACGCGCGCCGGAGCTCGAGCGGCTCCACGCCTTCCTGCGCTATCTCGGTCGAGCGGCGCGGCACAACCCGTCTGCCGTCGTGCACGGGGTGCTCGTGTCCAGGGGCGGAGTGTCCGTGGGGGACGAGGCCGTGCGGTCCGCCGACTGGGCATTCGGCTACGGAGCCGGCCTGGTAGCGCAGATGGAGATCCCCAACGTGCGCTTTCGAGCCGTGGACATCCCCGAGGAGGCCGCGCCGGACGAGCTCGCCGCCGCGCTGCTCACCGAGCTCGACTGCGAGAGCGGAGCTCCGCTCGTCGCCTGGCGAGGCACGCAGCGCTTCGAGCTCGAGTTCGCTCCGCTCGACGGGCCTCGGAGCTCCGCCGCCGGCGGCGCCCCGCTCCTCGCGCCGGAAGGGGCCGTGCTCGCGCGGGGCGCCGTGGTCCTGATCACGGGGGGCCTCGGCGCCATCGGACGTCGGCTCGCCGCCCACCTCGCCGAGCGTCACGGCGCGACCGTCGTGATCGGGACACGCCGCAAGGACATCGACGACATCGTATTGCCCGGCGGACAGAGGATCCCTTGCGTCACGCTCGACGTCGCAGATCCGGAGTCGATCGCCGCCGCGCTCGCGCTCTGCGAGGAACGCTTCGGTCCCGTCTCCGGGATCTTCCACGCGGCCGGGGTCGACAAGGCCCTCGCCTACCGCGCGCTGGACGACCTCACGCTGGAGGACTTCGACAATCACTTCGCGACGAAGGTCGCCGGCACGCGAAACCTGGAGCGCGCCATCGAGGGTCGCTCCGTGCGGTTCGTGGCGCTCTTCTCGTCGCTCTCCGGGTACGTCGGCGGTCTGGGCTGCGGCGCGCACGCGGCGGCCAACCGGTTCCTCGACTCCTTTGCTGGGGTTCGCGAGGGCGTGCGGTGGCTATCCGTGGCCTGGGATCGCTGGATGTTCGAGGACGACGCGATCCCTCATACGGCGGAATCGCGCCGCCTGGCGCTCCCTCCGGACGCGGCGCTCGAGCTCCTCGACGCGCTGCTCTCGGCGGACACGCCCCCCAGCGTCATCGTCTCCACCGAGCATCCCATGCGGCGCATCGCCGCTCGCGTGGGTGGGCGCCCCGCGCCGGATGACGCCTCGCGGTCGAGGCCGGCGCAGCACGAGCGGCCGCTGCTCCGGACGGGCTTCGTGCCGGCCGCGTCGGAGACCGAGCTGAAGGTCGTCGAGATCCTCGGCGAGATCCTGGGGATCGGGGGCATCGGGGTCCTCGACGACCTGCTCGAGCTCGGAGCGAGCTCGCTGCACAGCGCCCAGATCGCCGAGAAGATCCGCTCGGCGTTCGACGTACAGCTCTCGCTCAAGGACGTGTTCGAGGCGCGGACCGCGCGCGTCCTGTCCACGAGCGTCGAGACGGCGCTCCTCGCGAAGGGCGACCCCGACGAGCTAAGGCGGCTCCTGGAGGAGATCGAGTAAGCATGGATGCGGACCTGAAGGAGCGTATCGCGAAGCTCTCGCCGGAAAAGCGCGCGGAGCTGCTTCGAAGGCTCGGGCAACGGGAGGCCGAGCAGCCCGTCGCGACCTGGCGCGAGCTCGTCCGGGGTCCGGGCGCGGGTGAGCCCTCCTCGCCTCGCCCCGTCGCGCACGGCCAGCGGCGCATGTGGTTCCTCCATCAGATGGATCCCGACAAGGGCCACTACACCAACGCGATCTCCCTGTGGATCGATGGAGAGCTGGATCTCGCGCGGTTCCGGTCCGTGATCCAGGCGCTCGTGGCGCGCCATGCGATGCTACGGACCGTCTTCTGCCAGCAGGGCGACGACATCTTCCAGATCGTGTTCCCCGAGCTGCGGGTCGAGGTGCCGCTTCGAGACCTGTCCGCGGCTCCGGCCCACGAGCAGCGGGCGCGCTCCGATGCCCTCGCGAAGGCGCAGCGCAGCGTCCCCTTCGACCTGGAGCGGGCGCCGCTCATCCGCTTCGAGATCCATCGCCTGGGAACGGACCGGCACCGTCTCACGCTCGTTTATCACCACATCATCGCGGATACCTGGTCCCTCGAGCTCTTTCTGCGCGAGTTCGTCCAGGCCTACCTCGCCGGGCCGAGCGCGCTCGCGCCCTTGCGGTTCTCCTACGCCGATTTCGCGGAGTGGCAGCGGCGCCCGGACGTGGAGGCCGAGTATGAAAAGCAGCTCGCGTACTGGGTGTCGCGCCTCCGCGACCACGCCGCGGAGGACACGCCCATCGACCTGCCCGCCGACCGTCCGCGGCCGGCGGAGCAGTCCTTCCGCGGGGGTACCCTCGTCTTCGATGTTCCCCCGGAGACGACGTCGCGCCTCAGGGAGCTGGCCTCGTCGCTCGGTGTCAGCGCGTTCGCCGTCGCCCTGAGCGCCTTCCGTATCCTCCTCGCGAGGTATGGCGCTGGGGGTACCTCCACGGCGATCGGCGTGCCGGTGTCCGGGCGAGGGCACTCGACCGTGAAGGACATCTTCGGGTTCTTCGTGAACACCATCGTCCTTCTGGGAGCGGTGGACGAGGACGCGAGCGTCCGGAGCAACGTCCTCCGGGAGTCCGAGGGCGCGCTCGCTGCGCTCGAGCATCAAGATGTCCCCTTCGAGATGGTCGTCGAGGCGCTGAATCCCAGGCGCTCGCTCGGCCAGGCGCCCCTCTTCCAGGTGATGTTCTCGTACGAGAACGTGCCGGAGGAGAAGAGGAGAACGGACGGGCTGTCCTTCCGCGCGGAGAAGATCGACGGCGGCACGAGCATCTTCGATCTCGTCCTCTCGGTGCACGACGCGGCGAACGGACTCGGCGGAGATCTCTCGTACGCCGCCGACCTCTTCGATGCGTCCACGGCCGAGCTCATCGTCCAACATTACCTGACGGTGCTGTCGGCGCTGGTCGCCGACCCCTCGCGCCCCGTGCGCGACGTCAGCCACGTGAGCGAATCGGAGCGGCATCGCCTGCTCACGACGATGCGCGGAAGGAGCACCCCCGTCGTCGATGCGCCCTTCGTGGATAGGATCTTGTCCCGCGCCGAGAGGTCGCCCCGCGCGTGCGCCTTCGTCCACGGCTCGACCCGCACGGACTACGGGACGCTCGTCGACCTCGTCGAGGAGCTCGCGGCCGGCCTCCGGGCTGTCGGGCTGGAGGCGGAAGATCGCGTGGCGCTCATGCTCCCGCGCGGCCTCGAGCTCCTTGTCTCGCTGCTCGCCACGCACCGCGCCGGCGGCGCGTTCGTGGCGATCGATCCTGGCCTGCCGGCATTGCGCCGGGAGCGCTTGCTCGAGCTGTCCGGCGCCCGATTCTGCATCTCCGCGGCCGATCGAGCCGAAGGGGCGCCGATCTCGGCGCCGGATCTCGAGCCCAGGGCGCTCGCGGGGCGGACGAGGTTCTTCACCTGCGACGAGCTCCGCGCGCGGGGCGTGGACCGCGCGCCGGGCAGGCATGCGGGCCTCGACCGCGCGGCGAGCTCGCCTCGAGGGCTCGCTTATGTGCTCTTCACGTCGGGCTCGACCGGCGAGCCCAAGGGGGCGATGGTCGAGCACGGGGGCATGGTCAATCACCTCCTCGCCAAGATCGAGGATCTCGGGATAGCGGCGGGAGACGTCGTCGCGCAGACCGCGGGCCTCTCCTTCGACATCTTCGTCTGGCAGCTGCTCGCGGCGCTGGGCGCCGGAGGGACCACCGTCGTCTACGACGACGATGTCGTGCGGGACCCCGACGCGCAGCTCCGCGCGCTGGCGGACGACCGGGTGACCATCTTCCAGATCGTGCCGTCTTATCTGGGGGCGCTGCTCGACGCGATCGACGGCCTCGCATCGCCACCCGCTCTGTCGCTGCGCGTGGTCTCGGTCACCGGGGAAGCCGTCCAGCCGAGGCTCTGCGCGCGCTTCCTGGAGCGCTTTCCGGAGGTGCGCCTCCTGAATGCCTATGGTCCGACGGAGTGCTCGGACGACATCACGCACCACTGGATCGTACCCGAGGACACGCGCGGCCTCCGCGTCCCCATCGGCAGGCCGATTCGCAACGCGACCCTCTATGTCGTCGACGACCGCATGCGGCTCAGCGGGATCGGGGTTCCGGGCGAGCTCCTCGCCGGCGGCCTCCCGGTCGGACGCGGCTATATCGGCGATCCGGATCGCACCGCTTCGTCGTTCGTGCGGGATCCGTTCGCCGCGGAGTCCGGCGCCCGTGTCTACCGCACGGGCGACGTCGCGCGCATCAGGCCGGACGGCATCATCGAGTTCCTTGGCCGGCGCGATCATCAGGTAAAGCTGAGGGGGCACCGCATCGAGCTCGGAGAGATCGACTCCGTGCTCTGCTCGTTGCCGGCCGTCCGCGAGGCCGCGACGGTGCTCGTCGAGCCGGCGCGCGCGCAGCCGCGGCTGATCTCGTTCGTGGTGCCGAGCGATCCCGCGAGAGGAGGGCTCGACCTCGCCGCCGAGTTGCGCGCGCAGCTCGCGCAGCGCCTGACGGCCGCCATGGTCCCGGGCCAGATCGCCGCCGTCGATGCCTTGCCCCTCACCCGGAGCGGGAAGGTGGATCGCAACGAGCTCGAGCGGCGCGCGCTTGAGCTCGATCCTGTCGGCCCCGGGGCCGCGACCGTCGAGGAGCCGAGGACGTCGCGCGAGATCGCCGTGCAGGAGGTGTTCAGCGAGGTCCTCGGCGCCGCGGCCGTCGGACGCGCGGACAACTTCTTCGACCTGGGCGGCGACTCGATATCGAGCCTGCAGGTCGTCGCCAGGCTCCGGCAGCGCGGGTTCCGGGTCAGCGCCAGGAACATCTTCCAACACCAGACCGTCGCCGCGCTCGCCGCTCATCTCGAGGCGGCGGATCGTCGTTCGAGCGCGGCTCCTCGGGTGGGCGAGGTCCCGCTCTCGCCGCTGCAGCAGCGCTTCTTCCAGACGCCCGGCGAGGGGCTGGATCACTGGAACCTCGGGGTGCGCGTCCAGCTGGCTCGCGCGCTCGAGCTGCGCGAGCTCGCGGCCGCGAGCGAGGTCCTGCTTCGGGCCCATCCCATGCTGCGCGCGCGCTTCGAGCCGCGCGCCGGCGGCTTCCAGCAGACGATCGAGGAGCACGGGCGCGTCGCCGTCCTGCGGGTGCCCGGCGCCTCGGCGGGGGGCGTCGAGCGACTCTGTCGCGAGATCTCCCTGTCAGGCCCGAAGCTCGCCCTGGGCCTCGTCGAGGGGCGCCCGGACGAGGTGCTGGTCGTCGCCCACCACCTCGTCACGGATGCGGTGTCGCTGCAAATCATCGTTGAAGATCTCCTCTCGGTCGTCGAGGGCGGCCTGGAGGTCCTGCCGGAGGTGACGAGCTTCCCAGACTGGCTCGATGCTCTTCGCAGCGCGGCGGGCTCCCCTGCGTTCGCCGACGAGGAGGCGTTCTGGGCCGAGGCCATCGAGCGCGCGTTTCCCGCGGACGAGATCCCCGTCGACCACGAAGCCGCACGGGATTGCGAGGGCGCGCGAGCGCATCTCGCGCGGAGCTTCGACCGAGCGACGACACAGAAGCTGCTGGATCGGCTCCGCGAGGTGTTTCGCATCCAGCCGCTCGAGGCGCTGGTGGCCGCGCTCGCGGAGTCGCTCTCGGGGTGGATGCCGCGCGAGCGGATCACGATTGCGCTCGAAGGTCACGGGCGCGACGAGCTCGACGAGCGCGTGGACCTGAGCCGCAGCGTCGGTTGGTTCACGGCGGTATATCCGGTGACGCTGGAGATCTCCGAGGATCGCGCGCAGCGGATCCGAGCGGCGAAGCAGGCGGTCCGAGCGGTCACCCGGGGCGGCGCGGGCTTCACCGGGTTCGAGGCCGCCGGGATGCGCGCGGGGCGTGAGCTCTGGCGCCTCGGCGTGACCCTGAACTACCTGGGAGATCTCGATCGGAACGCAGGCAATCACGCGCTCCTGCGCTCGGTCGAGCCGCTCATCGCGGGGCTGCGCTCGCCCGAGCGCGGTCGTATGGAGCTGCTCGACGTGGCCGGCTACCTGTCCGGCGGACAGCTGCACGTCGTCATCGGCCATGGCGCGCGCCACGATCCGTCCACGATTCGACGGATCCTGGATCGCATGTTCGACGAGCTCGAGCGCCTCGCGGACGAGGACGCGCTCCAGGGCGCCAATGTCGTCGTCGCCAGCGATTTTTCAGCGACGACGCTGTCCGAAGACGATCTCGCGGCGCTCCGCGAGCACCTGGAGCTCGTCACGTGATGCGGAGCAGGAGCCGTGTTGAAATGGCAAGAATCCGGCGTGTGTTCATGTCGATCAAATGGGGTGTTTGCTTGACCGAGCCGCATGAGACGTCAAGATAGGGGCCTCGGCGCTCTCTCCTCGCGTCTCTCGCTCGCTCGTCGCGTAGGTCGCCTGCCATGACTTATATTCTTGGTATTTCTGCCTTCTATCACGACAGCGCCGCGGCGCTGTTGAAGGGCGGAGAGCTGGTCGCCGCGGCGCAAGAGGAGCGGTTCTCGCGCAAGAAGCAGGACAGCCGGTTCCCTGGGAACGCCGTCCTCGCATGTCTGAAGCAGGCCGGCATCTCGATAGGCGACCTCGACCGAGTCGCCTACTACGAGAAGCCCTCGCTCAAGTTCAAGCGGCTGCTGAGCACGTACCTCTCGTTCGCGCCGAGGGGGCTCCGGACGTTCGTGACGGACATGCCCCACTGGCTGACCGACAAGCTGTATGTCGGATCCGAGCTGAAGCGGCAGCTGAGGGCGCTCGACAGGACGCCGGAGGGCCGGATACCCGAGGTGTCGTTCTTCGAACATCATCAATCGCACGCGGCCTCCGCGTTCTTCGCCAGCCCCTTCCAGCGGGCCGCGGTGCTCTGCGTCGACGGGGTCGGCGAGTGGGCGACCACGTCCGTGTGGCGAGGCAGCGGAGCGTCCCTGGAGCCGCTCTGGCAGCTGGATTTCCCCCATTCCATCGGCCTTCTGTACTCGTCGTTCACGTATTTCTGCGGGTTCAAGGTGGACTCGGGCGAGTACAAGCTGATGGGGCTGGCGCCGTACGGGCGCCCCATCTACCGGGACAAGATCCTCGAGCGCCTCATCGATCTGAAGCCGGACGGCACGTTTCGTCTGGACATGAAATACTTCGATTTCGCGACGGGTCTGACCATGATCAGCCCGCATTTCGAAGAGCTCTTCGGCGGGCCGCCGCGCGCTCCGGAGAGCAAGATCTCCCAGAGGGAGTGCGACCTCGCGGCCTCGATCCAGGTCGTGACCGAGGAGATCGTGATGGCCCTGGCCCGCACCGTGCACGCGGAGACCGGGGAGCCGAATCTCTGCCTCTCCGGCGGAGTGGCCTATAACTGTGTGGCCAACGGCCGCCTGCTCCGGGAAGGGCCTTTCAAGGAGATCTGGGTGCAGCCGGCCGCCGGGGACGCCGGTGGGGCCGTGGGGGCGGCTTACGCCGCCTGGCACCTCGAGATGAGGCGCCCGCGCAAGCCGGCCGCCGGCGACCGCATGCACGGCGCCTACCTGGGCTCCAGCTACTCGCAGGAGGAGGTGCAGGAGTTCCTCGACTCCGTCGGCGCCAGCTATCGCAGGCTCGAAGGCGAGGCCCTCACCCGCGAGGTGGCGGCGCTCCTGGCGCGGGACAACGTGGTCGGCTGGTTCCAGGGACGTATGGAGTTCGGGCCGCGCGCGCTCGGCGCCCGGTCGATCCTGGGCAATCCATGCAGCGCCGAGACGCAATCGGTCATGAACCTGAAGATCAAGCAGCGCGAGTCGTTCCGCCCCTTCGCTCCGGCCGTGCTGGCCGAGAAGGCGAGCCAGTGGTTCAACCTCGCCGGCAAGAGCCCGTACATGTCGATCGTCGCCCCCGTGCTCGATCGTCACCGCCGCGCCCCCTCGGAGGGCGAGGGCGGCCTCTCCGGCCTCGACAAGCTCAAGGTCGTCCGCTCCTCGATCCCCGCCGTCACGCACGTGGACTACTCGGCGCGCATCCAGACGGTGCACCGCGAGTCGAACCCGCGCTTCTACGAGCTCATCGAGGCGTTCGAGCGGATCACCGGCTGTCCGGTCCTCGTCAACACGTCGTTCAACGTCCGAGGGGAGCCGATCGTGGAGAGCCCTTGCGACGCGTACGCATGCTTCATGAGAACGGCGATGGACTTCCTGGTGCTGGGCGACTTCTTGCTCGACAAGTCGCAGCAGCCCGAGTGGAGAGACCCACGCGGGCGAGTGGAGTTCGAGCTGGACTGAGGAAGAACCTCGTGAAGGCGATCGTTCGATTGTTCGTCCGACCCATTCTGGCGATCGTGTTCCTGGTCGTGTTCTTGCCGGTGAACCTGCTGTCCAGGGCGCTCGGGAGGAACCCGATGGGACTGCGGTACGAGCCGATGTCGCCGACCTACAGGCGGACCAGCAGCAGACCCAAAGCGATTTCGGACGGATTCAGTCCGTTGACCATCGAGGACAAGCAATGAGTGGCACGAAACGCAAAGAGCTCACGCACGACGAGGCGCTCCAGGAAGTCTACCGGCTGACCCCGCAGATCATCGACATCGATGATTTCTTGGCTCCCGCCAGGATGCGATGGCTGCCGTACACGATGTTCTTCCAGCACAAGAACTACCGCTCGAAGACCATCAACACCGACGACCTGGGCTTCCGCCTCACCACCGCCCACGGCAAGGAGTACCGCGTCTCCGACGTGCACGAGGAGCCGGTGAACCTCCTCGTCGGGAGCTCGACGGCGATGGGCACGGGATCGTGCTCGGACGCGTTCACGATCGCCTCCCGCCTCGCGCACCACCGGCGCGAGGTCTGGCTGAACTTCGCCGCGCGCGCCTACAACTCGACGCAGGAGATCATCCTCTTCTTGATGCACATGCATCGATTCAAGAAGATCGACAAGGTGATCATCCTGAGCGGGATGAACAACTTCGTGCTCGAGGGGCTGCCCGAGTCTCTGCGCAGCGACCACGGCCAGTATTATTATTCGTACGAGTACATCCATTACATGTCGATGTACAACGAGGAGCAGGGGCGCAAGAAGCAGAGCCTGCTGCAGCGCCTCTCCAACGCGATCAACGACCGCTCGGAGCCGATCTTCACGGACGAGGGCGTGGACTCGGCGACGCGCATCCAGCGGTGCGCCGACGCGACCGCGCGCGCGCTGGCCCAGTGGAAGGCCCTGCTCGCGCCCCACGGCGCCTCGCTCGACTTCGTGCTTCAGCCCCTGACGACCTGGACGAAGACGGAGTTCACGCCGGAGGAGGAGGACATCATCCACGCGACCGACAGCTGTCCGAACAACTTCTGGCGCCTCTTCGGCGGCATCCTCGGGCGCGAGGTGTACCCGCGCTACAGGTCGGCGCTGGAGTCGGCCTGTACCGGCCTGGGCATCCCCTTCTACGATCTGAATGAGATGATCCGCGCGTCCGACTTTTGCAAGGACTACATCTTCGTCGACCGGATGCACCTCAACGACCACGGCTACGACGGCGTCGCGCGGCTCCTCGACAAGCAGGTGCTGCCGCCGGCGGGAGCGCGGCCGTGAGCGCGGCTTCGGAGGGCCCGGAGCCGGGCGCGAAGGGGGTGGGCCGCGATCTCGCTGCCCCGCTGCCTCCGCTCGCGCCGCCCAAGGTGTCCTGGTGGGTCCGGCTCGTCGACTTCGTGTTTCGACGAAAGAAGAGCCGCACGAGGCTGACGTCCACGGTCTATCCCCTCAGGTAGTCGGAGCCGTCGCGGCAGGTCACGCGGACGGAAGGTACAACGACATGAGCGCACGCGACTTCAAGCTCAAGCCAAACCTGCTCTGCATCGTCCCTCCGTACCCGCTCACGTCGGTGCCGCTCGGTCCTGCCGCGCTGCTCGGGTACCTCAAGGCCAACGGCTGCTACGATTTCGATTTCCTCGATCTCAGGCTGTGGGTCCCCTACAGCTTCGCGCCCACGCACCAGCAGGTCGGCGCGTTCGGGGAGACGTTCGTCCTCGATGTCCCCGAGCTGCCGCTGGTGCTGCAGATGCTCCGCAACTTCGAGGAGGGCGGGCCGCTGATCGGCCCGCCGACCGAGCTGTTCGAGCGCTACTGCGCGGAGCGCGTCATCAACTCGGTGTACCTGCACAGCTACCTGACCGCGCTGGATCGGTTCTTCGAGCGCGTGTTCTCCCAGATGAAGGACCTGCGCTTCATCGGGTTCTCCTGCTGGACGACCAATTACCTCGCCACGATGCTCGCGGCGGCGCACTTGAAGCGCCGGAGATCGCCCCCCTTCATCGTGGTCGGCGGCCCCCAGGTCACCGAGAGCGCCCACTCCGCGCAGCTCGGGCTCGCGAGCGGCCTCTTCGATGCGGTCGCCCTGAGCGACGGGGAAGAGACGCTCCTGTCCCTCTACGAGGCGTTCTGCCAGGGGAACGGGGAGGTGACCACGTTCGTGCCCGGGACCATGCAGCGCGATCCGGAGACGAACGGCTTCCGCGTGACCGACCGCAAGCCCCTGCGGATGAAGGAGCTCCCGCTCCCGAGCTTCGAGGAGATGTCCATCATGTCGTACGGGCGCCCGTACGACGACCCGAAGTACAACAACCTCCGGATCCTGCCCTTCCAGCTGTCGCGCGGCTGCACGGACAAGTGCTCGTTCTGCAGCGAGTGGGTCTTCTGGCGGACGTACCGCGTCGGGCCGGTGGAGCGCTCGGTCGAGCAGCTGAAGGAGCTGAAGTCCCGTTACAAGGCCGACGGGATCTGGTTCGCCGACTCGCTGCTCAACGGCAAGATGTCTCGGCTGGTCGAGTTCTCCGAGGCGGCGATCAAGGGGAAGCTGGATGTCCTCTGGGGTGGATACATGCGGGCGGACATGTCTCCGGACGTCGCGTCGCTCGTCTTCGAGTCGGGCTGCCGGAACGTGTTCCTCGGGATCGAGTCGATGTCGGACGAGACGCTGGAGATGATGCGCAAGCGGCGGAAGGAGGCCAACAACATCGAGGCGCTGCGCAACTTCCTGAAGACCGGCATGGTCGTTCAGGCAGGGCTCATCGCCGGCTTCCCCGGCGATACGCGGCGTCGCTTCCTGCACACGGCCCGGGTCCTCCAGGAGATCCAGCAGGAGTTCGCCAACCTCAGCGTCAACACCGAGCCGTTCGCCGTGATGCCGGGACAGCCGATCTTTCAGGATCTCGAGCGGTATGGCCTCCACCCGACGCGATGGGCGGAAGACTACCTGGATATCGCGCCGAAGTACCGGAGCATCACCAGCGAGATCTACTGCTGCGTGGACGGCCCCAATCAGGGGATCGAGCGCCTGGGAGAGTTCAGGATCGGGCGCTCGCTCGCGGAGGCCGAGATCGGGCTCAATTACGGGAGGAAGGAGCCGCTCGCGCCCTTCCGCTTCACCCTGGACCACCTGTACGGCGACTGCGCCCTGGGCACGCTCAAGTCGAGCGCGGCCATGACGTACGGCGCGATCCTGACGAAGCAGGAGCAAGAGGAGATCGAGCAGGGGCACCTGCTCAGCACGGTGCAGGGGCAGAGCTCGATCCCGCTCCTCGAGCATCCGGTGTTCGCGGACCTCGTGGCGCGCATCGAAGCGGCGCACCTCGTGCGACCGCGGGCGACGACGCCCGGCATCTACGCCGGCAACTACGAGGGGAGCCTCTCGGAGAGCGCCGCGCTGACGCTGTCGCCTTTCGTGATCGCCCGCGTGATCGAGGCGCGGGCGGTGCTCCTGGTCGTGAACTTCATCTCCGGTCGGCTGGTGGTGCTCCCCGTCACGTCCGCGTGGCTGCTCGAGCTCCTCGCGGGGGCACCTCGGTTCCTCGACGAGATCCGCGAGCGAGCCAGGGCGGAGAGCCCTCCGCAGGACGACGAGGCGTGGATGAAGACGCTCGACGACCTTCGGGAGCAGGGATTCGTGGTGGTCAACGACCATCGGACGGAGCGTCCGCCGGCGCCGTTCCGGCGGAGGACCTCGCTCCAGGTGATTCAACCGTCGCGTTGAATCGAGCCATGTCGAGTTGAACCGTGGAAAAAGTCGAAGACGTCTACGAGCTCTCGGGAACGCAGCGGGGCATCCTCTTCGAGTGCGCGTCCCGGCCCGAGCAGAGATCGCTCTACGTGGTGCAGCTGGTCGCGACGGTCGCGGCGGAGCTGGATGTCGCCCGGCTCGAGTCCGCCTTCCGGGTCGTCCTCGCGCGCACGCCGGCCCTGAGGACCGCGTTCTTCTGGCAAGATCGAGATCGCCCGCTGCAGCTCGTGTTTCGCGAGTACGCGTTCGGCGTCGACGTGCGGAGAGAGAGGACGGGCGACGCCGCGGGGTTCCGCGAGGCGGTGCGGCGGTTTGCCGGCGAGGAGCGGCGCCGCGGCTTCGATCTCGCGCGTCCGCTCCTCCTGCGCGTCGCCGTCGTCCAGACCGAGCACGGGAGCGCGCTCGTGCTGACGATTCACCATCTCCTCATCGACGGCTGGTCGATGGGGCTCATTCTCCACGACGTGATCGCCGCCTACGAGCGCGGCGCCGCGGCGCGCCTGCCGCAGAGGCCGCCCTATCGAGAGTTCATCCGCTGGCTGCAGAAGGCCAATGTCGCCGAGGCGACGCTGTACTGGAACGCGCGCCTGCGGCGCGTCGGCAGCTCGCTGCTCGCCCCCACCTTCCCGCGGGCGCCGAGGGGCTGGGGCGAGATTCCCGCCTCGGCCCGGGCGATGGAGCTCGGTCCGGAGGAGGCCCGCGCGCTCCGGGACGTCGCCCGGGATCTGCGCGTCACCCTCAACTCGCTGGTGGAGGTGGCGTGGGGGATGCTCCTCGCCCGGCACCTCGGGAACAACGAGATCGTGTTCGGCGCGGTCGGCTCGGGTCGACCGCCGGAGCTGCCCGGCAGCGAGAGCATGATCGGGCTCTTCATCAACACGCTCCCGTGCCGCTTCTCGTCGCTCGAGAGCTCGACGGTGCGTGAGCTGATCCTGCGTCACCAGGCGAGCCGCACGGCGGATCTGCAGTACTCGTTCCTCTCGCTGTCCGAGGCGCTCTCGGCGCACAAGGGGGGCGCGCGGACGTTCGATACCCTCATCGTGTTCGAGAACTACCCGGCCGCGTCGACGATGAGCTCGATGTTCGGCGAGGTGAAGGTGACGGAGGCGCGCGTGGAGGAAGGGACGGAGTTTCCGTTCGAGATCCGCGTCCTGCCCGCCGAGGGGACCATCCACGTCGATCTCCTCCTCGGCGCGGGCATCGAGGACGATCCGCTCGCCAGCGCGTGCGCGACCGAGGTCTTCCGCCAGTTCGGCGTGGTGCTGAGGGGCCTGCCGTCGTCGCTGGGCGCGCGGGTAGGGGAGCTCCTTGCCACCGTCGTCGCGGACAACGATGCCGCCCTCGGCGAGCGCGGCGGCAGCGCGAGCGCGGCCGGCGAGGCGGTCGCGATCGAGGGGTTCGGCGTTGTCGGGACGAAGGCCGGGACGGCGGACGAGTCGGACGCGGTCTTCATCCGGCTCCCGTCGACCGGCGACCGGCCGCGCGTCGTCGGAAAGCGCGGAGCGGCTCTCCCGCTGGAGCTCGGCTGGCTCGCCACGGGGGCGACCGAGGACGGCGGCGCTTCCGCCGCCGCGGCGCCGCGGCGGCGTTCGACCACGGGCGCCGCGAGCGGCGCGCCTCTGGCCAGATTCATCTCCTCTTCTCTGCTCGAGGTGACGTTCGGATCGCGCTGGGTGGAGGTCGACGGCGTGTGGTGCTCGCTCGAGGACAGGGAGCGCGCGCTCATCGAGGCCTCCGGTCAAAAGGTCTGGCTATGGCGAGAGTCGAGGCCGTCGCGCCTGATCTGCGTCCTCGAGGGGTCGCGCGCGGAGGTCGACGGAAGGTCGGATTCACCGCTCGTCCCGGCGAAGGAAGACGCCCGCGATCGCATCCAGGCCCTCTTGCCGCGCGCGCTCGCCCAGGCCGCCCCGCTGTCGGTCTTCGAGTGGACCGGACCCGCTGCCCCGACCGCGGACGAGCTCCGGCGGCGCTGGCTGTCGTCGCAGGGTGAGCTCGCCGCCGGCGGCCCTCGGCGGGAGCGAAGGGCGGATCTCGAATACCAGCTCGGCACGTTCTGGAGAGAGGTCCTCAAGGTCCCCGAGGTCACCGCGTCGAGCGACTTCTTCGCGCTCGGAGGACACTCCCTCTCGTCGATGCAGGTCGCGGCGCGCGCGCGCCGCACCTGGGGCAACGAGCTCGCGATCGCGGAGTTCTTTCTGCGCCGGACCCTGCGCGAGCAAGCGGAGTACGTGGCCGAGACGCTCGCCACCACGAGGCGGGCGCTCCTTCCGCCCCTCGCGCCCCGCGCGGGGCGCTCCCGCGGCGAGGACTCGGGCCGGCTCTCCCTTGGACAGCTCGGTTTCTGGTACCAGGCCCAGCTCTTCCCTCGATCGGGGGTGCTGAACGTACCGGTCGTGCTCGAGGTGAGCGGGCCGCTCGACGAGCCGAGCGTCGCGCGGGCCCTGGAGCGGCTCATCGAGCGTCATCCCGCGCTCCGCACGCGCTTCGTGCAGCGCGGCGCGGAGGTCTTCCAGGAGGTGGTCGGCGAGGCGGAGCTCGCGCTCGAGCGGCTCGAAGGCGGTGTGACCGAGTTCTGTGAGCGACCGTTCGACCTCGCCCACGCGCCGCTCTTGCGCGCGGGCGTCGCGCAGGACGCCGAGCGCGCGCGGCTCGCGATCGTCCTCCACCACATCGTGGTCGACGGGTGGTCTCTCGGGATCCTCCTCTCGGAGTTCGCGGCGCTGTACAACGCTCTCTCTGCGGGGCGCTCCGTGGAGCTGCCGCGGCCCACGATCAGCCCGATCGATTACGCTCGATGGCAGCGAGAGCTGCTCGACTCCGAGCAGGCGCGCGCCCTGCGCGCGGCGTGGCGCGCCGAGCTCGCGGGCGCGCCGTCCTTCCTCGAGCTGCCGGCCAGCTCCCCGCGCCCCGCCATCTTCGGCCGCGCTGGCGAGACGCACGAGATCGAGCTGGGGCAACAGGCCGCGGCGCGGCTTCGCGAGCTGGTCACGAGCCGGGGTTTGTCGGTCTTCCAGGTCCTGGTCTCGGCCTTCGCCGTGTTCCTGAGTCGACTCACGCATCAAACCGACATCGTGATCGGCACCCTCCTCGCGGGGAGGTCGACGCCCGAGCTCGAGCGGGCCGTCGGTCTCTTCCTGAACACGGTTCCGCTCCGCCTCCGCGTGCCGCGCAGCGCGACGTTCGCCGAGCTCCTCGAGGCCACCCGCGGCGCCGTGATGCGGGCCCACGACCGGCAGGACTACCCGTTCGAGCAGCTCGTCCAGGACCTGCAGATCGAGCATGATCCCTCGCGAACACCCCTGTTCCAGGTGTTCTGCATCGTCCAGAACACGCCCCTCGAAGGGGTGTCGCTGAGGACCCGAGGCGCGGCGCCCGACGCGCAGCGCAGCGCGGTGAGCGCGGTGGCGCCGGCGGTGCGGTTCGCCAACTTCGATCTGACGCTCAACGCGATCGAGCGGGAGAGCGGCCCCATCTCTTGCCGCTTCGAGTACAACGCGGAGATCTTCGACGGGCCGACGATCGCCCGCTGGGCGGGCCTCTTCACCTCGCTCCTCGACAGGCTCCTCCTGGAGGCTCCCGAGGCCACCCGCCTGGACGGGGGGCTGACCGCGCCCGGCGCGCGGCGCGTCCTGTCGTCGCCCGAGCCAGGGCCGGCGCCCGAGGGACCTACCTTCATCGAGGCGTTCGAACGAGCGGTGCGCCGCGGTCCCTCCCGGATCGCTGCGACGGACAGCGGCGCATCGCTCAGCTATGCCGAGCTGGATCGAGCGTCGCTGCGGTTGGCGGAGCACCTGCGTGCGCGCGGCGTGCGCCGAGAGACGCCCGTGGCGCTGGTCATGGATCGGTCCGTCGCCTTCCTCGTGTCGTTCGTGGCCATCCTGCGGAGCGGCGGCGCCTACGTACCTATCCTGCCGAAGAGCCCCCGCGAGTACGCCCGGCTGATGCTCGAACAGGCCGGCTGTGGGCTCGTCCTCACGCGGGCAGCGCTCGCCGCCGAGCTGTCCGGGTGGGGGGTGCCGCTCGCGATCTACGAAGAGGCCGAGTCGCGCATCGAGCGCCGCGAGCCATGCACCGCCGCGGAGAGCGACGCTGCGGACGGCGTTCGCCGGGCGAGACCAGCGCCAGACTCGCTCGCGTATATCCTGTTCACCTCCGGGTCGACCGGCGTCCCCAAGGGCGCCATGGTGCACCACGGCGGGATGTTCAATCACCTCGCGGCCAAGTGCGAGAGCCTCGCGCTCACCGAAGCCGATGTCGTGGCCCAGACCACGACACAATCGTTCGACGTCGCCATCTGGCAGTTCCTGGCGCCTCTGTGCATCGGCGGGCGGGTCGCGATCTTCGAGGAGGAGTCGGCCTGGTATCCCGAGTCGTTCTTCGCACGCATCGCCGAGGACCGCCCGACGGTCGTCGAGACGGTCCCGTCCCACCTGAGCGTGCTCACGCAGTGGGTGATGGATCGAGCCGAGCGCCCTGCGCTGGACAGCGTGCGCTCCTTGATGGTGACGGGGGAGGCGTTCCCGACGCCCCTCGCGCGGGAGTGGCACCAGCTTTTCCCGCGGATCCCGCTCGTGAACGCCTATGGACCGACGGAGTGCTCCGACGATGTCACGCACGGCTTCGTGAGCGACGGGCAGGCGCTGATCTGGCCGACCGTGCCGATTGGCAAAGCGCTCCGGGGCCAGCGCCTCTACGTCCTCGACGCCGATCTCGCGTTCGTGCCGGAGGGCGTCGTTGGCGAGCTGTACGTCGGCGGGCGCGGGGTGGGCCGAGGGTACGTGTCGGACCCGGTGAAGACCGCGGCTGTGTTCGTACCCGATCCGTACAGCGAGGAGGCGGGCGGGCGGATGTACCGGACCGGCGATCTCGTGCGGGAGATCGGCGGGGGTGAGCTCCTGTTCGTGGGCCGCAACGACGAACAGGTGAAGATCCGCGGGGTGCGCATCGAGCTCGGCGAGGTGGAGAGCGCATTGCTGCTCGTGCCCGACGTGAAGGCCGCTGCGGCGGTGGTCGTGGGCGACGGGCGCGAGAAGGAGCTCTGGGGCTTCTGCGTGACGGGCGACCCCGCGGCGTGGGACGCGTCGCTGGTGCGCGACGAGCTGCGAAAGCGGGTACCCCCGCGGCTGGTCCCGAGCCGGCTGGTGCAGATCTCGGAGCTTCCGCTGACGCCCAACGGGAAGGTCGATCGAGTTTTATTGCAGAAGCAGGCGTCGGAGCGTGTGGAGGAGCCGCGGGCGATCGCGCCGCCGCGCACCGAGCAGGAGCGGGAGGTGCTGAAGCTCTGGAGCGAGGTGCTGGGGCTGGACGCGAGCAGGCTGGGGGTCGAGGACGACTTCTTCGAGGCGGGAGGCAACTCGCTTCAGAGCCTGCGATTGCTGGGTCGTCTGCAGAAGACGTTCGGCGTGGAGCTGACCTTGCGGCAGTTTGCGGAGGGGGCCACGGTCCGAGCGGTGTCGCGGCGGCTCGTGAACGCGGCGAGCGGCGGCGGCGCCGCGCGCGCGCTGCGCAAGGTCCCGCGGGACCTTGCGCAGCGCGCGCGCGGCGCGCGCCCGGGGCCGGGGCGATACCCGCTCTCGTATGCGCAGGAGCGGATGTGGTTCCTGAGCAAGCTCGAAGGGGGAGACGCGGCGTACAACGTGGCGCTGGTGCTGGACCTCGAGGGCCGCGTGGACGTGGATAGCCTGCGCGGAGCGCTGGACGACGTGATGGCGCGGCACACGGCGCTGCGGCTTCGCATCGTGGAGAGCGATGGGGAAGCGTACCAGTGCGAGGGAGCTGGAGCGCTGGCGCTGGAGCACGCGCGTGTGGAGGAGCCGGGCGCACGCGAGGCGGTGGAGCGCGAGCTGCGTCGAGGGTTCCGGGTGGGGGACGCGGAGCAAGCGCTGGTGCGGGCGACGCTGTTCGAGCGGCCGGGGCCGAAGTACACGCTGCTGTGGGTATTTCATCACGCGATCGTGGACGGCTGGTCGGTGGAGATCCTGGAGCGAGAGCTCGGGGAGGCGTACGCGAGCCGGCTGCGGGGAGGCCGCGCGAGCTGGGCGGAGCTGCCGTACGACTACATCGATTATGCGTCGTGGCAGCGTGAGCACCTGACGGAAGAGGTGATGGACAAGCACCTCTCGTACTGGCGCAGCTACCTCGGCGGAGAGCTGCCGGTGCTGTCCTTGCCGGCAGACCGGCCGCGAAAGCCGGTCAAGAGCTTCGCGGGCGACACGTACGAGCAGGAGCTGGGGCCGGAGCTGAGCTCGGCGCTGAAGCAGTACGCGCAGCGGACGCGGGTGACCCTGTTCGTGGCGCTGCTCGGTGCTTACGGGCTCTTGCTCACGCGCCTCGGCGGTCAGCGCGAGGTGGTGGTCGGCACGCCGCACGCGGGGCGCACGCATGCCGAGCTGGAAGGCGTGGTGGGGTTGTTCGTGAACACGCTGGCTCACCGCGTGAGGCCGCGCGGCGAGGAGACGTTCGACGAGTACGTCAAGCGGCTGCAGGCCGCCGCGTTCGAGCTCGCCGAGCATCACGAGGTCCCCTTCGAGCGCGTGGTCGAGGCGCTGCGCGTCCGGCGCGACCCTTCGCACGATCCCGTCTTCCAGACGATGCTCGTCATCGAGGAGGCATCGGACGAGGAAGTCGCGGTGCCGGACGCACGGCTCACCGCCATCTCCGCGCATCAGGGGGTGTCGAAGTTCGACCTGACGCTCACCGCGCGCGTGTCCTCCACGACGGGCATCGGCCTGCGGTGGGAGTATTGCACCGACCTGCTCGAGCGCGCGAGCATCGTCCGCTTCGGTCAGCTCTTCCGCGATCTCCTGAGGCGATGCCTGGAGCAGGCTGGAAGCGGCGTCCCGCTGAGGGGCCTGCGGATGCTCGATGCCGACGCGGAGCGCGATCACCTGCGTCGCTTTCTGTCGCCTGGTTCGAGCGTCCCGGCCGGCGCGTCGTGCGTCGACCTGATTCGAAGGACGGCGCGGGAGTTTCCGGAGCGCTGCGCCATTCAGGATGGATCCACGCATGTCGGCTACCGCGCCGTCGAGCAGCGGTCGGACGCGATCGCAGGAGCGCTCGTGCGCGCGGGGATCCAGCCGGAGGACGCCGTCGCCGTCGTCCTCCCGCGCGGCGCCGAGCTCGCGCTGGCGCTCATTGGCATTCTCAAGGCAGGCGGCGTCTACGTACCGATCGCGCTCGACTTACCCCCCGAGCGCCGTCGCGCCCTGTGCGAGGCCGCCCGCGCAAAGGTCGTCGTGACGAGCCGCCTCATCGGGCCTGCAGGTGCGCCGGCTGGGGCGCCCGAGCTGCAACGCGACGACTCCCGTGCAGCCGGTTTCGACGCCGGCGTCGTGTTCATCGAAGACGTGGTCGCGCCTTCCAGCTCGTTCTCCGCCCGTCCGGTGCATCGCGATCAGCTCGCGTACATCCTCTTCACGTCGGGCTCGATGGGCGCGCCGGAGCCCGTGGGGATCGCGCACGGGTCCCTCACGACCCATCTCCTGGGCCTCCGGAGAGAGCTGCGCCTCGGCCCCGGCGCGCGCGTGGCCCAGACGACCGCGGCCATGTCCGAGCCTTCGATCTTCCAGATGCTCGGCCCGCTCGTCTGCGGAGGCACGACCGTCATCGCGGACGACCAGGTGACGCGGACAGCGACGGCGTTGCTCCGATGGCTCGGGGAGAGCGGCGCCAGCGTCTGCCATCTTGCTTCGTCGCTCTTGCCGCTCCTCGCCGGAGCGTACGAGGAGCTCGAGCCTCGCCCCGACATCTCCGAGCTGCGCTTCGTCCTCGCGATCGGCGATGCGCTGCCGAGAGAGGCGGCGCGCCGCTGGCTCACGACCTTCCCGAAGGCCGCGCTCGTGCACGTCTATGGCCCGACGGAGTCCACGATTCACGTCGCGCATGCGCATGTGCGGAGCGCGGATGGCGTGATCTGGCCAACGGCACCGATCGGCAAGGCGCTCGGAGCGCAAAGGCTCTACGTGCTCGACGGCGACATGAACCTCGTGCCCGAGGGCGTCGTTGGCGAGCTGTACGTCGGGGGGCTCGGGGTGGACCGAGGGCATGGTTCGGGCGCGGCGGGCTCGGCGGGCTCCGCTGCGTTCGTGCCGGATCCGTACAGCGAGGAGGCGGGCGCGCGGATGTACCGGACCGGCGATCTCGTGCGGGAGATCGGCGGGGGCGAGCTCCTGTTCGTGGGCCGCAACGACGAGCAGATGACGGTCCATGGCGTGCGCGTCGAGCTCGGCGAGGTGGAGAGCGCATTGCTGCTCGTGCCCGACGTGAAGGCCGCTGCGGCGGTGGTCGTGGGCGACGGGCGCGAGAAGGAGCTCTGGGGCTTCTGCGTGACGGGCGACCCCGCGGCGTGGGACGCGTCGCTGGTGCGCGACGAGCTGCGAGAGCGGGTATCCCCGCGGCTGGTCCCGAGCCGGCTGGTGCAGATCTCGGAGCTCCCGCTGACGCGCAGCGGGAAGGTCGATCGGGCGTTGTTGCAGAAGCAGGCATCCGAGCGTGTGGAGGAGCCGCGCGCGATCGCGCCGCCGCGCACCGAGCAGGAGCGGGAGGTGCTGAAGCTCTGGAGCGAGGTGCTGGGGCTGGACGCGAGCAAGCTGGGGGTCGAGGACGACTTCTTCGAGGCGGGAGGCAACTCGCTTCAGAGCCTGCGATTGCTGGGTCGTCTGCAGAAGACGTTCGGCGTGGAGCTGACCTTGCGGCAGTTTGCGGAGGGGGCCACGGTCCGAGCGGTGTCGCGGCGGCTCGTGAACGCGGCGAGCGGCGGCGGCGCCGCGCGCGCGCTGCGCAAGGTCCCGCGGGACCGGGGCTTGGCGGCGGGCGGCGCGCGCCCGGGGCGATACCCGCTCTCGTATGCGCAGGAGCGGATGTGGTTCCTGAGCAAGCTCGAAGGGGGAGACGCGGCGTACAACGTGGCGCTGGTGCTGGACCTCGAGGGCCGCGTGGACGTGGATAGCCTGCGCGGAGCGCTGGACGACGTGATGGCGCGGCACACGGCGCTGCGGCTCCGCATCGTGGAGAGCGATGGGGAAGCGTACCAGTGCGAGGGCGCTGGAGCGCTGGCGCTGGAGCACGAGCGTGTGGAGGAGCCGGGCGCACGCGAGGCGGTGGAGCGCGAGCTGCGCCGAGGGTTCCGGGTGGGGGACGCGGAGCAGCCGCTGGTGCGGGCGACGCTGTTCGAGCGGCCGGGGCCGAAGTACACGCTGCTGTGGGTATTTCATCACGCGATCGTGGACGGCTGGTCGGTGGAGATCCTGGAGCGAGAGCTCGGGGAGGCGTACGCGAGCCGGCTGCGGGGAGGTCGCGCGAGCTGGGCGGAGCTGCCGTACGACTACATCGATTATGCGTCGTGGCAGCGTGAGCACCTGACGGAAGAGGTGATGGACAAGCACCTCTCGTACTGGCGCAACTACCTCGGCG
The DNA here is from genome assembly GCA_051525975.1 of Sorangium sp. So ce134. GTDB lineage: Bacteria > Myxococcota_A > Polyangia > Polyangiales > Polyangiaceae > Sorangium. Next base: position 11,109,471 of record CP150314.1, on the reverse strand, counting down.
GCGAGCTGCCGGTGCTGTCCTTGCCGGCAGACCGGCCGCGAAAGCCGGTCAAGAGCTTCGCGGGCGACACGTACGAGCAGGAGCTGGGGCCGGAGCTGAGCTCGGCGCTGAAGCAGTACGCGCAGCGGACGCGGGTGACCCTGTTCGTGGCGCTGCTCGGTGCTTACGGGCTCTTGCTCACGCGCCTCGGCGGTCAGCGCGAGGTGGTGGTCGGCACGCCGCACGCGGGGCGCACGCATGCCGAGCTGGAAGGCGTGGTGGGGTTGTTCGTGAACACGCTGGCTCACCGCGTGAGGCCGCGCGGCGAGGAGACGTTCGACGAGTACGTCAAGCGGCTGCAGGCCGCCGCGTTCGAGCTCGCCGAGCATCACGAGGTCCCCTTCGAGCGCGTGGTCGAGGCGCTGCGCGTCCGGCGCGACCCTTCGCACGATCCCGTCTTCCAGACGATGCTCGTCATCGAGGAGACCTTGCGGGACAGGCTCCCCCAGGACGCGCTCGGCCTCCGGGAGCTCTCTCTCGCACCCGCCCCGGCGCGCCACGGCACCTCGAAGTTCGACCTTTCGCTCAACGTGCGGATGGCCGAGCGCGGAATCCACGTCGAGTGGGAGTACGCCACCGATCTGTTCGACGAGGGCACCATCGTCAGGTTCGCTCGCCTCTTCAGGGAGCTCCTGCACGACGTGACGACGCGCTCGGACGTGCGCCTGGGCGAGCTGTCGCTCCCCGGCGCGGAGGAGCTCCGTCGGGCTGGCGGGCAGGTCGATCTGCGCGGTTATCGCGTCGATCTCGCCGCGATCGAGGCCGCTGCCGCCGCGCACCCCGGGGTGCGGGAGGCGGCCGTCGTCGCGGTCCCCGGTCCGGCGGAGGCGCGCCTCGTCGCCCACCTGGTGACGCGCGGCGATCCCCCTCCGACCGCCGAGCTTCGCGCCTTTCTGGGAGAGAAGCTCCCTGCGTACATGGTGCCCGCCTCGTTCCGCATCGCCTCGGAGCTCCCACGCCTGGCGAGCGGCGAGCGCGACCGACAGGCGCTGATCGCGCTCGGCGATCCGGGTGGGATCGAGGGATCGCAGCGCGCGCCCCGGGTCGCCCCGCGCGATGAGATCGAGCGATTGCTCGTGCGTACCTGGGAGGAAAGCCTCGATGTTCGCCCCATCGGGGTGAATCAGAACTTCTTTGACCTCGGGGGCCACTCCCTGGGCGCCATGCAGCTGATGTCGCGTATCGAGAAGGCCGTGGGCCACGCGCTGCCTCGCTCGATCCATTTCCTCCTCTTCCGTTCTGGCACGATCGAGCATCTGGCTGCCGCGATCCACGAGCACCTTGGCCGACTGGCCGCCCCGGATCCGGCCTCCGAGCTCGCGCAGCAGATCGAGGCGAGCGGAGCACGTCCGGCAGGTCGTCCGCGGTTCCTCGTGCGGCTGAGCGCCGAGGGCGACGCGACGCCTCTCTTCCTGGTGCACCCGGTCGGGGGCAGCGTCTTTTGCTACCGCGACCTCGCCGCGGAGCTCGCGGGGGTCTCGGTGTACGCATTGCAAGCCTCGGGCTTCGATGGGAGCGACGAGATCCTGACCGACGTCCCGTCGATGGCGCGCGCCTACCTGAAGGAGATCCGGGCGGTGCAGCCCTCCGGGCCCTACCTGCTCGGGGGCTGGTCGTTCGGGAGCCTCGTGGCCTTCGAGATGGCTCGCATTCTCCGAGCCGACCAGGAGGACGCGACCGTTCTGGTGATCGACGGCGACTTCGAGAACAACATGCTCCCGTCGTTCGACGACGACCTCCTGGGGAGCCTCCCGGGCGCCGCCACGCTCGACGCGGAGCTCCGCGCGACGCTCGAGAAGATCTTCGATGCCAACTGCCGCGCGCTCGTGCAGTACCATCCCGAAACATCCTCCGACATCCCGCTGCACCTCTTCCTCTCGGAGAGGACGCACTGGCGAGGCCTCGACGCCGTGGAGGCGTCATGGCGCGGGGTCGGGTCGGTGAAGAGTCGGACGACCTTCCCCACCGATCATTACGGGCTCCTCAGGCCGCCCATCCTCGACGATCTCGCGCGAGCGATCCGGGCTTGGCTTCGATGAGGAGGGGCAGCGGCGATGGTCCGAGAGGGAAGCTTTTGTACGGTGTGATTTCAACCATGGAGTTTGCGATGACCACTTTGAAGGATTGGCCCGTCATCGCGGGTCAGATAGAGCGGCGACCGGTCATGTCGTCGTATGCGGAGTTCGCGGAGCAGTTCGGCAACTTGCGCGCTGGGCGCCCCGTCGTCCTGACGGGCGTCCCCATCCCGCCCACATGCGCCGAGCGCCTCACGGACGAGGGGCTCCGTCGAGCCCTCGGCGACATCATGTTGCCGGTCATGGTGGCGGCCGAAGGTCAGTTCGCCACGGGAAAGGGGCCGTGGGATCCCAAGAAGTTCCGGCTCCTCGAGATGACGTTCTCCGAGTACCTCGATCGGCTCCACGGGCGGCGTTCCGATCCCATCCTCACCAAGGGGGAGCGTTGTTACATCTACCAGTGCCCGCCGGAGCGGCTCGGTCCGCTCCTGGAGGACCTGCCAATGTCGCCCTTGATTCCCCCGGAGGCGTGCGTGATCAACCGGTACGCCTGGATCGGCGAGGGCACCATCACGGTGGCTCATTACGACACGGAGGAGAATTTTCTCTTCCAGTTGCGCGGCAAGAAGCGGGTCCTCCTCTTTTCGCCTGCGGACCACGATTATCTCTACTTCAATCGAAACGGGACGGTGCACGACCGGCACACGCGTGTGGATTTCACGAAGGTGGATGAGCAGCAGTTCCCGAACTTCCGCAAGGCGCGGGCCTACGAGACCATCCTCGAGCCTGGGGACATGCTGTACATCCCGGTGTGCTGGCTTCATCACATCGAGACGGTCACGTTCGGCGTGTCCGTCAACACGTGGTGGATGACCCCGGACCTGCTCAGGATTCACCAGGCGTTCGACACCCTGTGCGGCGAGATCGACGCGGGCGTGCGTCCCGAGGTGCAGCGCATGTGCCTGCAGGTGATGCAGGACAGGATCCTGAATCCCATCAATCCGTGATGCGCGCCCGGCATGGGCGGCATCAGCGCGCGCGAGGAATGCCGCGTCCGGGGGCGGTCTCGCCGTGCCGACCCGGCGGGGCTCCGCGCGGGCGAGCTGAGGTCGGGCTCAGCGCGCCGACCGCCAAGCAGCTCAGCGTCCCGCAACACACCAGATAGCTCCGCCCGCACCTGGCGCGCGAGCAGCCAGGACCTGTTGCCCCCGTCCCCTTGACGACCCTCGGCTGGCTGTGGCGGCCCGGCGTGACGCCCGAGAAGGCCGCTGGCCGTCGAGGCAAGGTGTAGCTCAATCGAGCAACAGGCTGTAACCACCGGCCGGGTTCGGACGAGCGGGCAGCGCTGGCGCTGCTCGGGAGAAAACGCGCCCTTCGGCGGGGTCGCGGCGATCGCGGAGGCTGGCACGGAGGTTGATGTGGCGGCTCTCGCGGGAGCGAGCGCAGGACACCACGACGCTCTGCTGCCGAGGAGCATCCATGAAGCCCCAGACCATCGTCTTTCTGGAACCCGCGGCGTCCGTGCTGCAGATGATCCACTGCGCAAAGCGCATGGGCTACGCGACGGTCGCGCTGAGCTGCGCCCCGGAGCGATTGCGCAAGACGCGCCATCCATATGGCATCTTCTACTCGTCCATCGACGCGGTCGTGCAGGTGGCGAGCTGGGACGCGAGCGAGGAGCTGTTCGCGCAGATCGATCTCATCGAGCGCACGAACGACATCGTCGGCACCTATTCCGCGAACGAGCCGCCGGCTGTGTTCAACGCCCAGCTGCGGCGTCGCCTCGGGCTCCCTGGCAACGATCCCGAGCTCATGCGTCTCATCCTCAACAAGCTCCGGTTGCGCAGAAGGCTGTGCGCCGAAGGCCTCTCGCGCCTCGCGGTCGCCGATGGCGCCAGCGTGCTCGGGTCCGAGCGCTGGCCGTTCGCTCGCCCCGTCTACTTCAAGCCGACGCATGGACACGCCAGCCTGTGCGTACGGCGCTGCACGAGCCGGGCCGACCTCCTCCAAGCCGTCGAGCAGTGGCGGGCCGTGGTCGACACCGAGCCCGGCGCGGAGAGGCACGACGCCTACATCACGCGCGAAAAGGGCTTCTTTCTCGAAGAGGAGCACGCGGGCGAGCTCCTCTCGGTCGAGGCCATCGTCTTCGGCGCCGACGTGCGGGTGCTCGGCATCCTCGGTCGCCACCTCTACAGCCGCGACCGGACGATCGAGCTTGGCTCGATCTTTCCTTACCCGCACCCGCATGCCTCGCGCATCCTCGAGCGCGCCCGCAGCATCATCGCGCGGCTCGGGTACAGGCACGGCCCGGTTCACATGGAGATGATCGTCGCCGACGACGGAGAGGTCGAGCTCGTCGACTTCAACCCACGCTTCGCCGGCGCCGACGTGCTCTTGTCGATGAACCAGGCCTATGGCGTCGAGGTCGAGCGCCTCGTCGTCGCGTCGTCGCTCGGGCTCTGCCCGCCGCCCGAGCCGCTCGAGGTGAAGCGGTACTGCAGCACCCGGTCGTTCTTCCTGCCGCGCGAGGTGGACATCTTCGAGGGCATCGAGTTCCCGGACGATGAGCGCATCACGTTCAAGACCTGTCGAGTCGAGAAGGGCAGCCCAGCCAAGCACGGGAGGACGGAGCGCGACGTCGCGGGCTCGTACCTGGTGGTCGGCGCGAGCCCCGAAGAGGCGATCGAGCGCTCGCGTCGCCTGCGCGATGGTGTGCGCGTCAACGGCCGCCACAGCGTCGAATTCTGACGCCCCGCGCGGAGGCGCGGGCGAGATCTCGAGGACAGGAAGAATGTGTGGAATCATCGCGATTTGCAGCGTTTCAAGCGAGGCGCCGGGCGCCAGGGCGGCGGTCGCCGATGCGATCTCGAAGGGGCTCGCCGCCATTCGACACCGCGGGCCGGACGAGTGGAACAGCTGTATTCACGACGACGGTCACGTCGCGCTCGGTCACACGCGGCTGAGCGTCATCGACCTGCAGGGCGGAACCCAGCCAATCTCGACGATGGACGGCGACATCTGGGCCGTCGTCAACGGCGAGTTCTATGACCACGAGCGCCTCCGCGCGGAGCTCGAGCACCGCGGCCATGTCTTCAAGACGAGGTCGGACAGCGAGATCCTGCTGCACCTCTACCAGGAGAAGGGCACCAACTGCCTCCAGCAGCTGCGCGGAGAGTTCGCCTTCGTGCTGCTCGACAGGCGGCAGGGCCTCGTCTTCTCGGCGCGCGACCGCTTCGGCATCAAGCCGCTCTTCTACGCTCTGCACGCCGGCAGGATCTATATCTCCTCGGAGATCAAGGCGCTCTTCGCGGCCGGCGTACCCGCGGCCTGGAACGAGCACGCCTACGTCTCGCGCTCGTTCTACCTGGGCGACGCGACGCCCTACAGGGACATCTCGTCGCTCAAGCCGGGCCATTACATGACCTGCGTGGGCCACTCCGTCCGTACCTACAAGTTCTGGGACTTCGACTATCCCGACGCGTGCGAGGCCGACCGCCCCGTCGACGAGGAGGGCGCCGTGCGCGCGGTGCACGACTCGCTCTGGGAAGCCATCGCGCTGAGGATGCGCGCGGACGTGCCTGTCGCGCTGTACCTGAGCGGCGGGCTCGACTCGTCGGCCGTGCTAGGCATCGCGGCGCGTATCACCGGCCGGGCGCTGCCGGCCTTCACGCTCTCGTTCGTCGACCACGACGACTACAACGAAGAGGCGCCGGCGCGACTCATGGCGCAGCACGTCGGCGCCGACTTTCAGCCCATCCCCGTCACGCAGGGCTTGCTCGCCGACCGGTTCGAGGAGGCGCTCTGGCACAACGAGCTGCCGTTCTTCAACGCGCACGGCGTGGGCAAGTTCGTGCTCAGCGAGGCCGTGCAAAAGGCCGGCTACAAGGTCGTCCTCACGGGCGAGGGGGCGGACGAGATCTTCGGCGGCTATCCCCATTTCCGGCGCGACATGGAGGCCGCGACCTCCGGCCGCGGGCCCGAGCAAAGCCCCCCGCGCGGGGGCGCGACCTACACCGATGGCATGGCTGAGATGACGTGGCTCAAGAGGCTCATCGGCACGAGCGTCTCCTGGATCGAGAACCAGCAGGGCGTCATCGAGCGCATCCGCCGCTATCTGAGGGGCGGCACGCTCGAGCGGTACGGCTCGGTCGACCCGTTTCGCCTCTTCCTCGATCAGATCGACGTCGCGCGCCAGGTGGAGGGGCGCGATCCGGTGCACGTCGCCATGTATCTCTGGGCCAAGTCGTTCCTGCCGAACTTCGTGCTGGCCGCGCTGGGCGATCGCATGGAGATGGCGCACCACGTGGAGGGCCGCGTGCCGTTCCTCGACCATCACCTGGCCCACAAAGTGATTGCGCTGCCCACCTCGCTCAAGATCCGAGGCCGTACGGAGAAGTTCTTGCTTCGCGAGGTCGCCCGGCCGTACCTGCCGCCGGAGCTCTATCGTCGTAAGAAGCATTATTTTCGCGCGCCGCCGGCGGCGCTCATGCCCAAGTCGAGGCTGTTCGAGCTCGTCCAGGACACGCTGCGCAGCGAGCTGCTGAGCTCCGTGCCGTTCTACGACGCCGCTCGCGTGCGGCAGACGCTCGACGAGCTGCCGCGGATGGATGACCGTCAGAAAGAGCTCGTCGATCCGCTGCTCATGGAGATGGTGAGCATCTGTCTCTTGCAGAAGAGCTTCCGGCTCTCCGCCTGACGCGCCGCCTGTCGGCAGGGTGCGTCCGAACAGGATCTGAGAAATGAAAATCGGCATCATTGGCGGCGGGCTCAATGGCCTCGCGCTGGGTCTCGCGCTGCGGCTGTTTGGGGTTGATTTCACGATCTACGAGCGGTGCTCGCCGCCCGGTGCGGGCGGGTCGGGCATCTACGTCTGGCCACAAGGTGTCCAGATCCTCACAGCCCTGCTCGGCGATACCGGATTCCTGGCCGCGGGGCACTGCATCGACTTCCTGACCACGCTCTCGCCTGCGGGTGAGGTCATCCAGAGCCAGGCCGTGCGCCAGCAGGAGGTCGCGGCGCCTGCCTGCATGTTCCTGCGCGAGCGGCTCTACGGCGCGTTGCTCGCGCGCGTCGGTGCGGAACGCGTCCTCACCGGCATCGAGTGCGTGGGCGTTCGGCAGGACGGCGCGGCGGCGACGGCCTTGTTCCATGACGGCAGCGAGGCGACGTTCGATGTCGTCGTCGGCACCGACGGCATCCACTCGGCGGTTCGTCGCGCGATCTGGCCTGGTCGACGCGCGGTCGACTCCGGGCTGGGCGTCAGCCGCGGCGTGGTTCCCTTCGCACACCAGCGCTTGTGGGACGACCACTGCCAGATCTTCGCGGGCGACCGTCGTCGCCTCGTCACCTACTGCACCCGGCCCGAGACGCACGAGCGCTACTGGTTTGCGGCGTACACGCGCGAGGCGCGCGCGCCCGCGCTCGATCGGGCGGCCCTCGCGTCGCGGTTCTCCGATCTGCCGCCGTTCCTGAGCGAGATGATCGCCGTCACGCCCGAGGAGAGCATCCTCAGAGGCGTGCTGCGCGAGCTGCCGGCGTGCGGCGCGTGGGTGGACGGCCGCCTGGCGCTGCTCGGAGACAGCGTGCATGCGCAGCTCCCGACCATCGGCTACGGGTTCACGCTCGGGCTCGAGAACGGCTTCATGCTGGCTCAGGCGCTGGCCTCGGGCCGCACGGACGTCTGCCAGGCGCTGCGACGCTACGAGCGGCGGGCCAAGGCCCGGTCTCACGAGATCGTCGAGCTCACGCGCCAGTTCACGAACATCTTCTACTTCGGCACCTCGGCCGTCACGAGCCAGGCGCTGCAGCCCTTGTACGAGAGGCTCTCGGCGACCCTGAGCACCTCACCATTCTGAACGGCGCGCGACGTGCATGGGCCTGCTCGGTCCCGCTGGAGAGGAGGAGATATGGACGTGACCGTCACCCGACCCGAGGTCGTGGGCGAAGCGAGCGCTGTTCCGGTCGAGACATGGCGCGGCCGGGTTCGACGCTTCGTCGAGACCGAGATCCGCCCTCGGCTGCTCGACTGGGAGAGGGAGGGCCGCATACCGCCGGCCGCGTTCACGACGGCGGGCGATCTGCGCCTGCTGTCGTATGGAAGGCCGCTCGACGGCCGCTTCGCGCCTGATTGGCGCCGGCAACGCGTGCTCGTGGAGGAGCTGACGCGCTCGGGGGCGCAGGGCGTGACGATGGCGTTCGCTGCCCACGTCGTCAGCCTGACGGCGGTTCAAGCGTGGGCCGTGGACGAAGCGCGCGCCGAGGTCATCGACGGCGTGCTCTCCGGAGAGCGGCGAATCGCGCTCGCGGTCACCGAGCCCGACGCCGGCTCCGACCTGCGCGAGCTGCGCGTGCGGGCGCTTCCGGAGCTCGACGGCTATCGCCTCGTCGGTGAAAAGACGCTCATCTGCAGCGGAGTGTCGGCTGACTACCTGATCGTGCTCGCGGTCGTGCCGCGCGGCGACGCGTCGTTCCCCACGCTCTTCCTCGTCCGGCGCGACGCGAGCGTGCGCGCCAGGCCGCTCGAGAAGCTCGGGTGGAAATGCCTGGATCTGGCGGCGCTCGCGTTCGACGGCACCCCCGTGAGCGGCTGCCGGCGCCTCGGCGCCGAGGGGCAGGGCAGGCGCATCCTCGCGCGTCTGCTCGAGCTCGAGCGCTTCAACCTGGCGGTGATGGCCTGCGCCTCCGCCGAGCTGGCTTACGAGCTCGCGCACCGGTATTCGTCCCTCCGCATCGTCGGCGGCGCGCCGCTCACGCAGCAGCCCGTCATCCAGCAGAAGATCGCGCAGATGTATCAGCGCCTGGACGTCACCCGTGTCTACCTCGACGCTCTGCAGCGCAGGCTCGAGGGCGGCGAACGGGCGCAGCTCGAGATTCACGTGGCCAAGAACATGGCCGTCGATATGCTCATGTTCGTCGCGAGCGAAGCGCTGCAGATCGCGGGCGGGGCCGGGTGCCTCGAGTCAACCGGGCTGGAGCGCGTCTACCGCGACGCCCGCATCCTGCCTATCGGCGGGGGCACGACCGAGATCATCAACGCGCTCGTCTTTCGCGAGCTCGACGAGCGCATGAGGAAGGATGAGACGTGACGATTCCCATGAACCGTGTCCCTCACGCCGTGGGGGACGGAGGCGCCGAGGGCGGGCGCGCGGGCCTGGAGGAGGTGCGATGAGCGACGCGCGCGCGCCGGTCGAGGCGGATGCTCTCCGGCAACGGACCGAAGCGCTGCTCGGCCACCCTTACCAGCGGTTCTGCGGCCTCGAGCTGATCGAGCAGGGAGCGGGGACCTGCGTCACCCGGCTGAGCGTCCGCCCGAACGTCACGAACCTCGCGGACAACCTGCACGGCGGCGTCATCTACTCGATGGCCGACGTGACCTGCATGCTCGCCACGCTGACGCTGCTCGGCGCGGACGAGTACGCCGTCAGCCACAGCGTGCAGCTGGCCGTGCTGTCGCCGGTCGGGCGAGGCGATGAGGTGACGTTCGAGGCCGAGGTCCTGCGCAGGGGCCGCTCCCTCGTGTTCGCCCAATGCGGAGCCTGGAAGCTGCGTGACGGCAGGAGACAACCCGTCGCGACGGGCACGATCATCAAATCGATGCTCTTGAACACGAAGGGAGGGATGACACGTTGACGAGAGAGGCCATGTGGATGAGGTTGCAGGAGTTCCGCGCCCAGCTCGGAGGCACGCCCCTGCTCGAGATCGTCTATCCGGGGCACGCTCCCATCCTCGCCAAGCTCGAGTACCTCAACCCGACGGGCAGCATCAAGGACCGGCCCGCGTTCGCCATCATAGCGCATCTCTTGCGCTCCTTGCCGGACGAGCGGCTGGCCGGCGTGCGCGTCGTCGACTACAGCGGCGGCAATTTCGGCCGCTCGCTCGCCGTGCTCTGCCGGCTGCTCGGCTGGGAGCTGCACATCGCGACCGGCCGGTGGTGCTCCGCGGCGTTCTGCGAGCAGCTCAGGAGTCTGGGCGCGGCGGTCCACATCGCCGACGGTGACGGCTTCTGGGCCGTCATGGAGCTCGCGGGGCAGCTCAAGCAGCGCGATCCCGGGCTCACGTTCCTGGATCAGACGAACAACATCGAGAACTACAACGCGCACTTCAGCCAGACGGCGCTCGAGATCCTGCGCCAGCTCGCGGGCCGTGTCCCGGCGGCCTGGGTCGCCTCGGTCGGCAGCGGCGGCACGTTCGCGGGCGTGTACGATCGGCTCATCTCGGTGTATCCCGAGCTGACGTCGCACGTCGTCACGCCCGAGGAGCAGCCCTTCGGCGATGAGCGGCCTGCCAACAACCTGCCCAAGTACCAGGGCTCAGGCGGGCTGGCGCTCGGGCGCAAGCAGCGCTTCATCCACGAGCGCGAGAAGGACGTCACGCGCTTCTGGACATGCAGCTTTGCCGAGGCGATGGACGAGGTGCGCGCGTTCCACGCGAGCCATGGCATCATGATCGGCTCATCGGCGGGCGCCAACCTGAGGATCGCTCGGCGCATCGCGCGCGAGACGCCGCGCGATCGGGTCGTCGTGACGGTGCTCTCCTCCCTCGCGAACGACGGCGAGCGGGCCCTCGTGAACGGCCGGGGACATTGACCATGACGCGGGAGACAGCGCCGAAGATCCTGCCTTCGGCCAGCAGCCGCGCCGTACGGCTGTCGGCCGTGCTGCCTGTCGTGCTGCCGGCCTTCGTCGACCGCGTGGGCGGCTCGGGTATCAACCTCCTGTCGGCGTATCTCGTGCATCTCGACGTGCCCGCGCGTCACGCGTCGATCGTGCTCGGCTGCGCGCGCTCGGCTTCGATCGTCGGCCCGCTGCTCACGGGCTTCTTCGTCGATCGGCTGGGCAATTACCAGCTGGGCCTCGTCGCGTTCTGTCTGACGGGCGCCGCCTTCCTCGCCCTGCCGATCGCGGGGCACTGGCTTGCCATCCTCATGCTGGCGTTCGCGGCCCAGTTCGGCATGGCCATGAACCGCGTCTGCCTGCGCGGGCTCGTGTTCGACAGGCTACCGCCAGAGTGGCATCGCGAGTCGCTCGGCTGGCTCAGGACGGCGCATAACTTCGGCTCGCTGTGCGCCTTCGGCCTGGCGTCGGTGCTCGCCCTCTGGTCGATGCCGCTCGTGTTCGTATGGGATGGGGCGACGAGCGTCGCCGCCGCGATGGCGCTGCTGGCCCTCGTCGGGCCCGGGCGCACGGGCGCGGCGCAGGCGGCGCGCGCCCGGCCCGCCGACCAGCCCGAGGGAGCGCCGCGGCCCACCGCCCGCCGGACGATCGCGCTGCTCCTCTTGTTCTCGCTCGCCTCGTTCTTCTGGGGCTGGTGTTACAACCTGTTCGCTATCGGCATGCCGGCCCGACTTGAGAGGCTGATGCCCGGCAGCGGAGCTTCCCTGTTTTTCCGCCTGCTGCTCATCAACACGCTGCTGGCGGGTTTTCTGGCCGTCAGGGCGGCGCGGCTGTTCGATCATCCGGGCGTCGCGCTCACGCTCGGTACGTTGCTGATCAGCCTGGGCGCGGTCATCACGTGCATGTCCCAGCAGGTCTGGGTGCTCGTGCTCGGCGTGCTCGTCTGGACCGTGGGCGAGATCGCTTTCATGGCCGTGAGCACCTTCATCCTCGGGAAGCTGGCGCAGGCGACGGCCCGGCCCGGGCTCTGGTTCGCGGTCGGGACCTCGCTGACGAGCTGCGGCCCGGCAGCTGCAGGCGCGCTCGCGTTCCCGCTCGTGGTCAATTCGCCGACGCCTGCTGTCGGGTTCCTGCTCCTCGGTGCGCCGGCGCTGGTGTGTTCTCTCGTGTTTCTTCGCTACGCGCGCAAGGACCGCGTCTGGCCCGAGCTGCTCTGAGGAGCGCGGCGGGAGCCGCGAAGGGCCAGGACGGGGAGGCGCCCGGACCCTGATGGCGGGCAGGAGATTTTTCGACCCTCATGCGAGAGCGTCCACGCGCCGCCACGCGCCGCGGCAGCGCGCGCGTGGCGGGCGCTCGGCGGCGGATGAGCGCAGGGGGCCGATGCCGGGGTGGCCGGCGTCCGTACCGGGGCTTCCGCAAAAAGATTGACGCGCGAGCCCGCGGCGTCGCCACATCGACATCCGGATGTTGCAAAGGGTTTGCTGAATTGGTAAATTCCCCTCGCTTGGCGGATGCGGCAGAGGCGCCCTTGGCTGGGTCGTCGCCGCCCTGTCTCTCGTGTGCTCGAGCTCGGTGGGGGGTGGATGGCAGCAACGACACGTCGGGCTCGGGGGCGCAATGCCGTGGGGTCCACGACGATCGCGCCTCGGCCGGGTCGATCTGGTCATCTCGTCCCAGGTCGAGCAGCCGGCGGGGATCGCGGGGGTCACCTCGTGCAACGACAGCTCGCAGTGCTCCGAGGGCAAGACCTGCAAGAGCGCTCTCACATGCCATTGAGCCCCGCCGCTCCGCGGCGCGGCTGCTCCTTCAGCTTAACAAGGACAAGGAAACGGAGACCATGACACGCACTTATCGCCCCTTGCTGCTGCCTCTCACCCTCGCGCTGCTCTCGCACGTGGTCGGCTGCTCCGGTTCGGGCTCGGATGCGGACGCCTCGAGCGACGGAGCGACCAGCACCTCGTCGAGCTCCGGCGGCGGCGCCTCGTCGAGCTCCGGCGGCGGCGCCTCGTCGTCATCCGGCGGCGGCGCCTCGTCCGGCGGCGGCGCCACCTCGTCGAGCTCCGGCGGCGCCACCTCGTCCAGCTCCGGCGGTGACGTCACCTCGTCCAGCTCCGGCGGCGGGACGACCGAGAGATTCAGCTTCTTCGTGACCAGCCTCGCCGCCATGCGAGAGCTGTCGGGCTCCCAGGATGGATTCGGGGGCGACCTCCGCTTCGGGGAGACGGGGCCGGGCGCCGGTCTCCGCGGCGCGGACAAGATCTGCGCGACGATCGCCGAGAAGAGCCTCCCGGGCGCAGGAGGCAAGACGTGGCGCGCGTACCTGAGCGCCGTGGCAGGAGAGGACGGCAATCAAGTCGACGCGATCGACCGGATCGGCGAGGGGCCCTGGTACGACCGGCTCGGCCGGCTCGTCGCGAGCAAGAAGGAGGAGCTGCTCAACACGCGCCCCAGCGGGGCCGACGAGGCGATCATCGACGATCTGCCGAACGAGGATGGCGTCCCCAACCACCAGCCCGATCCGGCCCAGCCCGAGGTCGACAACCACGACACCCTGACGGGCTCCAACAACGAGGGGCGGCTCTACGGCGCCTCGGCGACGTGCAAGGACTGGACGAGCGCGACCGGCGACAGGGGCTCCGGGGGACCGCGCCTCGGACACTCGTGGCCGAGGGGCGGCGGCGGCGGCCCGGGCGGGGGCATGAGCGGGGCGCACTGGATTTCGTCCCACGATGCACCGGGGTGCGCGCCGGGCGTCAACATCGCGGAAACGGGAGGCCCGCAGCCGGGCTCCAACGCCGTCGGCTCCGGGGGCGGCTACGGCGGGATCTACTGTTTCGCCCTGACGCCCTGACGCAAGCGTACCGGCGTGCGCCACCCCCCAGGGCGTGCGGCGTGGCTTCCATCCAGACCATGCTCCTGCGATCGTCGCGATCTTCTCGACATGCGAGGCATCGTGGGATCTCCTGGCGTTCCATGGTCGGAGCTCATGGCATCCTGAGAGGAGCGGCATTCGGCGGAGGCGGCCTGGCGATGGCGCCTCCGGCCCGGCACGCGCCGAGCCCGGCGCCCGAAGCAAATTCGCGCTGGATCGCCCGCGAGGCTGGCCAGGGTGGGGGGCGGAGAATGTTATACATGATCGGGGGAGGCGGGCTCCTGCTGCGACCGTCGAGGCTGCCTCTCCCAGCGCCTGCATGACGAGCCCGCCTCCTCCCTCGCCCTATACGATCTGCGAGACCGTTCACGAGGGCCGCGGGACCGCCGTGTACCGCGCCATTCGAAACGCCGATGGCCGTCCGGTGGTCCTCAAGGTGCTCGACCCGAGGAGCTGCCGGCCGAAGGACCTCGACCGGCTCAAGAGGGAGTACGAGACGGGCAAGATGCTCGACGTGGGCGCCATCGTCAGGCCCCTCGCCCTCGAGATGTACGACGGGGCGCTCGCCCTCGTCATGGAAGACTCCGGCGCTGAGCCGCTCGATCGACTGCTCGGCGCGCCGATGGCGATCGGCAGGTTCCTCGAGCTTGCCATTCACATCGCGGGCGCCGTCGCCGACATTCACCAGCGAGGCGTCGTTCACAGAGACCTCAAGCCCGCCAATATCCTGGTCATTGCTACCACCGGCGAGGTGAAGATCGCCGATCTCGCGCTCGCCTCACGGCTCCCCCGCGAACAGCAGGCCGCGGAGCCAGCGCGCCTCATCGAGGGGTCCCTACCTTACATGTCGCCCGAGCAGACGGGGCGGATGAACCGTGGGATCGACAGCCGCAGCGATCTGTATTCGCTGGGGGTCACGTTTTATCAGATGCTCACGGGGAAGCTCCCATTCGATGCTCGCGACCCGCTGGAATGGATTCACTGTCACGTCGCTCGCTCGTTCGCGGCGCCGTCCGAGGTGGTCCCCGAGGTGCCCGAGGCGGTCGAGCGCATCGTGCTCAAGCTCCTCGCGAAGATGCCCGAGGAGCGCTACCAGACGGCCCGCGGCCTTCGTCATGACCTGGAGCGGTGCTTGGAATCGCGGCGCTGCGGCGGCAGCGTCGAGCCCTTCCCGCTGGGCGAGCAGGACGCGTCGGGCCGCCTGCAGATCCCGCAGAAGCTCTACGGCCGCGGCGAGGCGATCGCGGTGCTGCTGAGCGCCTTCGAGCGCGTGGTCGCCGCCGGGTCGCCGCAGCTCGTGCTGATATCGGGCTACTCCGGCATCGGCAAGTCGACGCTGGTCAACGAGCTGCACAAGCCTGTGGCCCGCGAGCGAGGGTTCTTCGCCTCGGGGAAATTCGATCAGCACAAGCGCGACATCCCTTACTCCACCATCGTTCAGGCCGTTCAGGAGATCGTGCTCGAGCTCCTCGCCGACAGCGAGAGGATCGCGGCCTGGAAGCAGCGGTTGCTCGAGGTCCTCACGGTCAACGGGCAGCTCATCGTGGACTTGATCCCGCAGCTGGAGCTTGTCATCGGCCCGCAGCCGCCGGCTCCGGAGCTGCCGCCGGTCGAGGCGCAGAACCGGTTTCGCATCGTCTTCCGGCACTTCATCGGGGTGTTTGCCCGGAAGGAGCACCCCCTCGCGCTCTTCCTCGACGACCTCCAGTGGGCCGACTCGGCGAGCCTCGGGCTCCTGCAGGATCTGGTGACGCACCTCGACACGGGTCATCTCCTCGTCGTCGGGGCGTATCGCGACAACGAGGTGACCCCGTCGCACCCGCTCATGGCGGCGCTGGACGAGGTAAGGAGGGAGGGCGCGCGCGTCCGGGACATCGTGATCGGCCCGCTCTCTCTCGAGCACCTGTCCATGCTCGTCAGCGACATGCTTCAATGCCGCCCTGAAGAAGCCGCGCCGCTGTCGGCCCTGGTGCATGAGAAGACGGCCGGCAATCCCTTCTTCGCGATCCAGTTCCTCATCGCCCTCCACGAAGAGCGGCTGATCGAGCTCGACCCGCGCGCGGGCGCCTTCCGGTGGGACATGGCGAAGATCCGCGCCAAAGGCTTCACCGACAACGTGGTCGACCTGATGGTCGACAAGCTCGCGCGGCTCCCTGCTGGCACCCAGGAGGCGCTGAAGCAGCTCGCCTGTCTCGGGAACGCCGCGGAGGTCGGCGTCTTGACGACAGCGTGCGGCAGCTCGGAGGAGGAGCTGCGCGCGGAGTTCTGGCAGGCCGTCCGCGCGGGGCTCGTCCTCTGCCACGAAGGCACGTACAAGTTCCTCCACGACCGCGTCCAGGAGGCGACCTATTCGCTCATCCCGGAGGAACTGCGGGCCGCAGCTCATCTCGCGATCGGCCGGCGCCTCGTGTCTCAGCTGCCCGGCGGGGCCATCGAGGAGCGGGCGTTCGACGTCGCGACCCAGCTCAATCACGGCGTCCACCTCATCACCGATCCACGCGAGAGGGAGGCGCTCTTCCGGCTCAACCTCCTGGCGGGGCTCAAGGCGAAGGGTTCGGTCGCCTACGCCTCGGCGCGCATCTACCTGGCGCAGGCGACGTCGCTGCTGCCGCCGGACGCCTGGAGCGCGCGGTACGAGGATACGCTCGCGCTTTACCTGGAGCTCGCCGAATGCGAGTCCCTCACCGGCAACTTCCAGCCGGCCGACGAGCTGTTCGATCTGATCCTCCAGAACGCGCGCTCCAGGCCCGACCGGGCCAGGGCCCACCGGCTGCGCATGCGGCTCTACCAGATCGCCGGGCGGCACCGCGACGCCATGACGGTCATGATCGAGGCCCTGCGGCTCTATGGGGTGACGCTCCCGGAGGCCGACGAGCAGATCCGGGCGGCCGTGGAGGCCGAGATCCGGCAGGTCCCGATCGCCCTGCGCGGGCGTCGCATCGCCGATCTCGTCGACGCGCCCGTGGCGACCGACGAGGACGTGCGGGCGTTCATCGGCCTGATCGCCGAGTCGTGCCCCCTCGTATTCTCCGTGCGACCGCCGCTCTGGCCGCTGCTCACCGCGAAGGGGGTGAACGCCTCCCTGCAGCGCGGACACGCCGAGGAGTCCTCCTTCGTCTATAGCTGTTACGCCGGGGTCATGGTGTCCATCCTCGGGGACGTCTCGTGCGCATTCCAGTTCTCCGAGATGGCGCTCAGGCTCAACGAGAGGTTCAGGAGCGTCACGGCGATCCTGAAGGGGAGGCTGCTCTTTCACCACGCGGGCGTCATCAACATCTGGTACAGGCACTACGCGACGAGCATTCCGCTCATGGATCGGGCCTTTCTCGATTGCCTCGAGGTCGGGGACCTCGTCTTTGCCGGCTACTTGACGTACAACATGGTGTGGCTTGTCCTGGAGAACGGCGACCCGCTCGATCACGTCATCGACGTCGCGCGGAAGTACGCCGCCTTCGCCCGGCAGACCCACAACGACGTGGTGTACCACGTGGTCCGGCTCGAAGAGCAGCTCGCGGCGAGCCTGAAGGGAGCGACTCCGGCGTCCACGGGCTTCAACAGCGGCGTCTTCGACGAGGAGGGCTGCCTCGCGACCTTCGAGAAGGCGGGCTTCGGCCTTGGGATCGCCGCGTACCATATCATGAAGCAGATCGCGGCGTTCACGTATGAGCGTCACGCCGAAGCGCTGGATTCCGCGGCCAGCGCGGCGCTGATGCAGGACCAGGCGGCGTCTCTGGCCATGGAGGCGGCGCACCACTTCTACTACGCGCTCACTGTGACGGCGCTCCACGCGCAGGCGCCGGCCGAGCAGCGGCAGCAGTTCGCTCGGATGCTCGAGAAGCAGCTACAGAAGCTGAGGTGCTGGGCCGACGCCTGCCCCGAGAACTTCCGGTGCCGCTACGCCCTGGTATCCGCCGAGGTCGCCCGCGTCGAGGGCCGGGATCTCGACGCGATGCGCCTCTATGAGGAGGCCATCCGCTCGGCGCGCGAGAGCGGCTTCGTCCACAATGAAGCGCTGGCCTACGAGCTCGCGTCTCGGTTCTATCGAGCGCGAGGGTTCGAGCGCTTCTCCGATGCGTGCTTGTGCGAAGCCCGCTCGTGCTACGTGCGCTGGGGGGCCGACGGCAAGGTGCGGCAGATCGAGCAGCTCTATCCGCAGCTCCTCGAGCGACGGCCGCTCGCGCCCACCGCCACCTTCGCGGCGCGCACGGAGCAGCTCGACGTGCTCTCGGTCGTCAAGGCGTCGCAGACGATCTCGGGCGAGATCCTCTTCGAGAAGCTCTTGCGAACCCTGCTCGAGTTCGTCCTCGAGCAGGGAGGTGCCCAGAAGGGGTGCCTCATCCTCGTGCGGGGCGGCGAGCTGACGATCGAGGCGGAGGCCGCGATCGAGGAGCGACAAGGGACCGTGACCAAGGTTCTGCAGTCGTTGCCGTTGTCCTCCTCCTCGCTGGTCCCTGCCTCGCTCCTCCACTACGTGCGGCTCACCAAGGAGCGCGTGCTCCTCGACGACGCCGCCGCGAAGGCGGGCAGGTTCTCGGGCGACGAGTACATCGTCCGGCACCATCCGAGGTCGGTCCTCTGCGTTCCAATCTTGCGGCAGGCCGAGGTGATCGGCCTGCTTTACCTCGAGAACAACCTCGCCACGCACGCGTTCACGCCGGAGCGGCTGCTCGCCCTCGAGCTGCTCGCCACGCAAGCGGCCATCTCGCTCGAGCACGCGCTCCTGCTCGCCAGGGAGCGGGAGGCGCGGGCGGCGGCCGAGGCCGCGGAGAGGCGCACGGCGTTCCTCGCCCACGAGCTGAAGACGCCGCTGACAGGCCTCCATCTGAAGCTCGACGCGCTCACGCGATCGATCAAGCAGCATGAGACGGTCTCCTCGTCCTGGTTGTCGTCGTCGCTCACGTCGTTCAAGCGCCAGCTCGGTCGGCTCAGTTTGCTGATCGACAGCTTGCTGGACCTTTCGCGCGTGCAGACGGGGCGGCTCGCCCTGACGCGTGAGCCGGTGGACCTGGCGGCCCTCGTGCGGGACGTCGTCGGGAGGCTGAGCGAGCAGGCCGAGGTGGCTGGGTGTGCGCTCCACGTGCAGGCGGAGCGCGCCATCTGGGGCCAATGGGATCGGCTGCGGCTCGAGCAGGTCGCGACGAACCTCATGACGAACGCCATGAAGTATGGCGCCGGAAAGCCGGTTCGGATCGCCGCCGAGGCGGACGGGGCCGTCGCTCGGCTGTCGGTGTCCGATCAGGGGATCGGGATCTCGGAGGCCGACAAGCGGCGCGTGTTCGAGGCGTTCGAGCGCGCGACTGGGCTTCATCAAGCGCAGAGCCTCGGGCTCGGGCTGTATCTTGTTCGGGAGATCGTGCGAGCGCATGGAGGGCGCGTGGATCTGCACAGCCAGCCAGGCTCAGGGAGCACGTTCATCGTCGAGCTGCCGGTCGAGCCGGAGGGGGAGAGCGGCCTCGCGCAGCCCTCCTGAGGGGAGGGGCGCTCTCGCCGCCTAGCTACAGAGCCGTTGCTGGAAGGGGCAGTGACGAAAGCGCCGGCCTCCCTCCAAGCTCCCGGTGTCTTGGGCGCTCCGCGCAGGGCCGCCTGTGGCTCGCGAGATTGCGCGCCAGCAGAGCGCGCGGTGCAGGCCGAGGCCGACCACCTCCACGCTCGAGATCCCCGGAGGCCTCAGTGCGTGGTTTCGCGAGGTCGCCGCCCCTTTTTCGAAGGCGCCTCAGGCATGGACGCGACCGTGGACGCGACCGGCGGCGCAGCGAGGCCGGCCTTCTGAGCGAGCGCTCCAGCGCGGGCGCCGATCCGATCGACGAGCGCGCCGAGCGCGGCTTGCACCGCGGCGTCGGCTTCGTGGAGCTTGTCGAGACGGCGCACCCATGTCGAGAAGCGCACGCCGGGCGGTCGCTGCGGGATTGGCTCCCGCGGGTCCGGTCCAGCGCCGAGCGCAGCCCGCGCCCTCGTCCGGCGTGCGAGCGCCTGCTCGAGGACACGCTCCTCGGGACGATGCCGTGGCGAACGGTAGACGAGCCCGGCGCAGCGACGGCAGCGCAGGCCTGGCGCGTCGAGGTAGAGCACGGCCGCCCGTGCGGAGCACCCGGGGCAACGCACCCAGAGCCGGAGGCGGCCCGCGGCAAGGCGGGTCGTCTCCAGCGGTAGGGCGACCGTTCCGGCCAGCACGAGGCGCGCGTCGGCGATGTCGATCTCGACATCGGTGTCGACCTCGCCGCGTCGGGCGGCGCTGGCAAGGGCAGCGATGTTGATAGAGGTGATCTCGGCGGTCGCGCGCCTGGGCACGCCGTCAGCGTAGCAGGGTTCGAGGCCCGCAGGCGGCTGCGATTATCAGGGTTCCGGAGCGGGACATCGTGCCGACACGTCCTGCCCGCGCGCACGCACCTTGGGAGTTCAGTCGACGCTCCAGGTCATCAAGGCCGGCTCGCGCTTCCCTCCGCGACGACCTTTTCGTGCGGGATCCAGGGGCCGTCAGCTGGCTCCGCGACCGCATTACGCTCCTCGTCGTTGATCTTTTCGCTCTCGACCACGGGCGCGAAGAAACGCCCGCCAGACCGGATCGTCTGCGGGGTAACCGGCTGGCGGACGGCGGCGGCGGTGCTGTTTCGTCGAGGGCTCACGGAACAGGGCCACGACGAGACGCCTGTTGGAACGATGGCACCAAGCTTGGAAAACGCAGGCCGCAGCGCGGAATGGACCACCTCAACGTCGCGCGTTCTCCCGCTCCCAGCGCTCCTGCGCCGCGATCCCGTCGTCCGCGGCGCGGACACCCGAGACGAAGAGCGCCGCGTCCGCAGGGTCGTCCAGGTCGAGGCCAAACCGGAGCATCACGGCGCGGTCGCGCGGCGGGACGGAGCGGAGGATCTCGGCGGCGGAGCGGTCGCGGCGGTAGGAGGGCATATTACGAGCATACCAGACGTTGCGTGCCGACGTCGTAAGCGAGAAGTAGATGAAGGGGCTGCTCGTCATCACCCGGATCACCCGGCAGCCGGGCCATGAGCCCGTCCTCGGCTGCCCGTCTTCGGGGTGCAACAGCGGAATCCTCACGGGACGGCGGGTCTTCCGCCTGGAGAACTCCCCTCGGCTTCGTCGCAGATCCATGCGCATCGGCCGTCGGCTCGTCAGCGAGCACCTCGCAACGAACCCGCCCCGACGGCCGGCATCGCCCACAAGAGAGTGTCCGCGGCGCCGCAGGGTCCTGGGTCGACGATGGTCCTCGAGCCGACCTTCCCGCTCCCGGTGATGCGCCTCGGAACGTTGCGCCTTGTCGAGCGAGCGGCGTTCATCGCCCGACACGGCTCGATCCGGATCGAGTCGAAGCACGACGCCGCCCCCGCGCTCCCGGAGCGCGCGGCGCACGATGCCGAGCACGGCGGCGGCGCAGCGGAGGTGCTCCGTTAGGCCGGCCTCGTGCCGGCCCCTACGCTGGCGGGCCGCCGCAGACGTGAGCGCGGCCGCAAATCGCGGTAGAAGAGAGCCGCCATGCCCCGCGGGCCCACGGGATCGCTTTTTCGCAACGCCGCTGATCGGCTCAACGTCCGCATCCTCGTCGGCGACAACGACCGCGAGAGCGTCCCGCTCGACCCCAAGCTGACCGAGCAGCAAGCCGAGCAGCGCAAGGAGCTCGTCGCCGACCTCGCCGCGCGGCTGCGCGCCTCGCGCAACGTCACGCGCGACGCGGTCGTCGCGCTGCTGGAGGGGGCGGCGGTACGCGAGGGCAGGGCGCTCCGCGACGTCATGGAGGCGATCGAGGTCGTCTGCCGGGGCGGCGCACAAGCGAAGATCGTCCCCGGCGGCGGCTCGAAGCTTGGCCCGGCGAAGGCGAAGGCGTGCCTCTACCCCGACGAGGACGCGCGCTCGCTGGCCAGCACGGCGATCCCGCCGTGCTGGCGCCTCCTCTGGGGTCTGGGCTTCCTAAACCGCGAGGGCCTGCGCATCAGGGAAGCGGCGCGCCCGCAGGTGCAGGATGTCGACCTCGAGCGCGGCGCGCTGCGCCTGGAGAAGAACAGAGAAGAACAAGACGAACGACCCCCGCGCGTGGGCGCTCTCGCCCGGCGTGCCGCAGGCGCTGCGCGCATGGCTCGCGCTCCGCGGCCACCCGGCGCCCTCCGCGCCGCTATTCGTGAACGAGAACGGCGATCGCTTCAGCGTCGAGCCCGCGGCCGAGCGGTTCCGCGCTCACCTCCAGCTCGCCGGCATCGATCGCCCGGAGCGCTTCGAGGACGCCGACGAGCGGCAGCAGGTGCGCGCGCACGACACGCGCTCGACCTTCATCACGGTCGCCCTCGAGAACGGCCGGAGAGAGACCTGGGTGCCGACCGGACCGGCATCGGAGCTCCGTCATGAGCCAGAGGTATCGCCGGGCGGCCAGGACGTTTGCAGAGCTGGGCCTTGGCGAGCTAGCTTCCCTCGCCGAGGTGCTCCTCGAGCTCGGGAGGAAAGGCACGGGAGAGGAGGGGGGAGGGGACGACGAGACGAAAAACTGTATCAAGATCAACAACTTGGCCCCGTGGCGAAATGGCAGACGCGGTGGATTTAAAAGGCGGTCTGGGGCGGGGGAATGGGGGCGAAGCGGGGAAATTGTTGGGGAAATCGGAGGGGGGTGGCGACGGATCGACGCCGTTGGAGCCGGGGTGTGACGATTCAGAGGGGGCGCGTGGCGATTCGATCGGGGGGAGTGGGGCGGGGGGAGAGCGGGGCGGAGAGGGGGAGGGGGCGAGGGGGGCGTCGGTGAGGGCGATGCTGCTTGTGCAGCTCGGGGAGGGGCTGGCGGCGGCTGTTGCGGCAGGCGATGTCGAGACGGCGCGCGTGGCGCACGAGGCGATCGGGCGGCTGCTGGGAGGGCCGACGCCACCGCAGGGCGAGGCCGCGGCCGAGGTCCTCGACCTCGCACGCGAGCGTGAGCGGAGGGGGCGATGAGGTCCGGCGCTGCCACGCGCGGCCTTCGAGACGCCGAGCAGGCGCATGCAGCCCTCAGCGTCCTCGTCGCGACGGTGCCGCGGCTTGCGGGGGCGTGGACACGTGCGGGACCTACTGCGCTGGCGACAAGGCGTGCACGCCCGAGCTGGCGATGCACGAGGATGACCGGACGCTGATCCTAGCCGCGTGATACCTGTACGGGCGCGAGCCGTAGGGCTCCTGGTGACAGCGTCGCGCTACATGGCACCCCAGCAGACCGCACGGCCGGAGACGGACGCCAGCGAGCTCGGGAATGTCGATGTCCGTCTGTGTGAGCGCGGAGCGGCCGTGTCGACTCGTGCCACGCAACATTTGGCGTGTGTGGCGTGTGAGCTCGTCGCGCGCGCCGACGCTGAGGCCTTCGCGCACGGGCTCATGCCGGCGGCTGAGTCGGCCATGCAATGAGCCGGCGGCGGTGCCGGCCCTCCTCTACGGCGCGCGCGGCTCGCCGCCGCGCTCCTCCGCCGCCTCGGCGGGCTCGGTCGCCCACGTGAAGCCCATGTCCTCTGCCGCCGGACCGAGCGTGATGCGGATCGGCATGCCGCGCTCGCGCGCAACCTCCGTGGCGCGCGCCACGAGCGCGGCTGCGGCGTCCGGCGGATACGCGCCCGCGGCGGCGGAGCCCGCGAAGTGCACGGTCAGCATGAAGTGCGTCGCCTCCACCTCGTCCTTTCCGAAGCAGTCGATGAGCAAGCGCTGCACGGCTTCCATCGTGGTCGCGTCGTCGTTCCAGAACACGACCTCGACCCTCTCTCCTGCGGGGCCGCCGTGCTCCGGGGAGCGGGGCGGCTCGCGGCTCGCCCGGTCAAGGTCGCGACACGCCCTCGTGAGCAACGCGGTAGCGAAGCAGCCCTCCCCCGCCGACTGTGCCGCGACCACCAGATCGATCGGCGACGGGGCCCGCCACGCCGCCGCCCTCGCCCTGGCGCGCTCCACGATCGCAGTCGTCGCCGGCGAGAGCGCGATCCCGGCGCTGTCCGCCGGCGTCTCGCTTGGCGCCGGGAGGTGTTGATCCAGCTCGCGCCGCAGGGACGCGGCGCTCGCGCCGGCCGACTCGACCAGCGCTGCCACCCGGCGATCGCAGAGGGCAGCGAGCACGACATGCTCCGGGAGCACGATCCGCTGCCCGCGCCGAATGGCGTCGGAGCCGGCCGTGCACATGACCACGGTGGTATCCAGGCGAGCGCCGCGCGGAAGCGCGCGTGAGCGCCGCTTCCGCCGGCGGTGGAGAATGGCCAGCCCGGTCGCCAGGACGAGGATCAGGAGCCCCACGAGGAGGGTGCGCATGCGCCCTGCGCATCCTACGCCATGAGCAGGGTTGTCTCCAGTGCGCGTCGTCGGGAGTGGGGTCCGCGATCAGTCACACGGCCCGAGGTCGGCCCACTCGGCCGAGCACCAGGAGGTCGGGTCGCTGGGCGGGTAGTTGGCGGACAGCCGGAATACGCCGGGACACAGAACCGACTGTGGAGGCAGGTGCGGCGCTGCCTCCTTGATCCATGCGACTCTATTCGCGTATCCGGCTGTTTTACCCGTCAACCGAAGTAGCCTCTCGACGAGGCATTCATCGTCTGAACAACCGGCAGCCCTATCCAGGCGCTTCCTCCACCGGTAACGAGAACCCCACGACTTTTGCCAGTCGTGGCTGCGACGGCGTCAGCCCGATCGCGCACAGTTGCGGCCGTGTCTGCGTACGAACCGAGGAAATACATCCCCGATGGAAGGTGGTAGTGCTTGCCGTCCGAACCGGCAACAATTCTACTGAACCCAGCCGCCTCCATCGCGGCGTGTAGCGTATCGTAGTCGTCCGGGGTAGCGGAGTGCAGCTCGATGCGAATCATGAAGTATGTCACGTCATCTCCTGTGTGCTCAGCAGTCCTGAAGGTCAGCCAGGTTGTTTCGTGTCGTGGAATCCCAGTCCGTCCGCAGGTACTTGCCCGTGGGCCCGTTCACGACCCGGACCTCGGTCCGGCGCCCGTCGGTCCAGGAGACGAAGTACGTGTGAGCGCCTGATTCGATGTCGCGGATGGCGTCGCTCTTCGCCCGTGGCGACCAAATCGCTCCGGGGTTGCAGAGCCTGGTAATGTCGCCATACATGTCCTTGCCCGTCCTCGTAACCTGTCGATCTGCCATGGGATCTCTCCTTGGTGTCAACCCATTTCTCGAAATTATTGAGATTGGTGCTTCTTGTGTTTTGTAGATCTGCTCTGTAGAGAATGACCTCCAGTTTGGCTTTGCGCGTTGTTGGCTCTCGTTTTAGTGGCTGGGATGCTGCCTCGGTTTGCGTGTAACTCTGACGCTACGGGTCCAAGGGGAGAATGAGTCGATTCGCCGTCGTGTAACTCCGAAATGCGGATCGTACGCGAGATTCATTGAACGTCGCCTCGCAGATGACGCTCTCCGGCCTGGATCGGCAGGTGATAAGCTCCGTTTCTCAACGGTACCTGCGGAGCACATCCACCACCCGATCGACATGGATCCCTTCGTTGCGGAAGAAGCGGTCCTTGGTTCCTGGCTCGAGGAGCCATCCACCGCTGTGATGCAGCGCGACGAGCTCCCAATTCTTGTTGAAGACGGGCGAGCCGGATGAGCCGGGCAGGGTGTCCGTCAGGTACTGAACGCGGCCCTCGCCCACGTACACAACCAGGTTGTGGAAGAACGAGAGCTGCTTCTGATCGCCGCCGGGGTGCTGGATGATGTTGACCCGTTCGCCGAGTTCGACCCGGGCCGACTGGAGAGCGATCGTCCCCCAGCGCGCGGAGGGCTCGCCCGCGACCTTGACGATCGTGCAGTCGTCGTCGCTGGAGGTAACGAAGAAGGCGTCGGGATCGAAGCACAACTCCTCCGGTTCCGCGTCGCGGCCCTCGACCGTCTTCTGGTAGTTGAACTGGGCGCTGGCGTCGGCAGCGGCGTCTCGGTCACCGAGGACGTGGTGATTGGTGACCAGGAGGTCACCGGCCATGAGAAAGCCCGTTCCGAGCGAGCCGTCGGAGACCTGGATGCGCGCGACCGCCTGAGCGCGGCGAATACCGACCTCGAGGTAGCTCACCGGGACGAGCGAACTCTGCGTGCCGAGGATCTTCTCAAGCGTCGGACCGCCGCTGCCCCGCCAGGGGAGCGCAGCGATGCTCGGCCCTTCGGCGTAGCGCACCGCGGCGCCATCGCGAAGTCGCGCGAGCACCTCGTCCTCCGGATATTCTTTGATGGCGCGGTCGAGTACTGCGCGCACCGACGATGCGCCCCGCTTCTGTGCTTCTTCGAGGATGCTGAACCACGTGAGATCGGCTCGGCCGTGGAAGGTGATGCGTCGCGGGTCGAGCCGTACGTCGGCCACAAACCGGCGCGCCTCCGCGTCGGTCGGGTACTTCCACGAGAGGGCCTCCCGGAGAGTTCCCATGGCGTCTGGTGAAAGTAGCTCATCCGTCATTCTTCGTGACCTCCATTGCAGTGAGCCAGCTCGATGCTGCGCGCACCTTGTCAGTGTCCTGAAATCCCGAGCTTCTCTGCCAGCTCGAGGAGAACGTCATCGTGGGGGTAGCGTTCAAGCGCGCAACGCACCACGTCGACCAAGCGGCCTTGCTTGATCGCTTCATCGAGGATGCGGCCCCATCGTTCGAGAGCGCTCCCCGTGAGGTTGAGGCGCCGCTCATCGAGTCGCGCATCCTTGACGACGAGCCGCGCAGTCGCCTCGGAGTCGAAGAGCCAAGCCAGCCTATCGCGTACCAGCGCTATGGCCTCTGCCGACGGGGCGTCTTGCCGACGCGCGTCCTGGTCGCGCGAGCGCGCGCTGGGCACGGCGAACCCGTCCACGATCATCCAGACATTGCCTTCCTGATCACCCGCACAGATCAGCGCGGGAGCCGAGGCAACGCACCGGAACCAAGAGGTCCCGACGAGCGTGCTCAGGTGTCGTCCGGTCTCCAGGCTGAACGCTCGTACCGTTCCGTCCTCGGATGCCGAGATGACGCGCGCTCCGTCCGGCGACACCGCGCAGCCAAAGATTCGCTGCTCGTGCGCCTGGATCCTGCGCACACATTTCCAGTCTTGGAGCTCGCGTACCTCGATCTGGCCGTCCGCAAAGGCGAGCACCGCGCGTCCGCTATCGGGGGTGAGGGAGCATGCGAGGAGCTCCCCGGCAAGGCGGACCCGCGTCGGCGCGCGGCCGTAGGCGATGAGATCCCAGAGCTTCGCGGTCCCGTCGCGAGATATCGACAGGAGCCGCGAGCCATCGGGGGTGACCGCAATGCCGGTGATCGGTCCGTTGTGCGCGCCGATTTCCAAGGGGTTGTCGACGTCCGTCTGGCCGCGGATCCACAGCGATCCATCCTTTGAGGCGGTGACCATCCGTCCGTCGGGCAGGAGCGCGCAGCCGCTCACGTGCGTCTGGTGGCCTCTGGCGATCTCCACGCGGGCCTGTCCGCGATCGTGGTCGAGGTGGAACAGGAGCACTCCCCCATCGAGAGCACCGGCGAGTACGCGCCGGCTGTCCCCGGAGACCGCGCACGCCGTCACCACAGCGGAGTGCCCCTCGAGAATGATGCGGCACGCGCCGGTCGCAGTGTCCCAGACCTTGAGGCCTCGGTCTTCCGAAGCCGAGACGACCAGGCGCCGGTCGGCGGTGGTCGCGATCGCGGTCACCGGGGCGGTGTGACCGTCCTGGAACAGCAAGCTCTCCGGACCCCCGAGCTCCCACAGCCTGGCCGAACGGTCATGTGAAGCGGAGACAATGCGCCGGCCGTCCGAGGTCGACGCGCACGCCGACACTGCGTTGGCATGCGCCGCCAGTCGTAGGACGCAGCGCTCGACGGCGAGGTCCCAGACCGCGATCGCGCCGTCCGCCATCCCGCAGAGCAGGTGGCTCCCCCAGGGGAGGATCGCGAGCGCGTCCACGCGGCCCTGTCCAGCGCCGATGCACTGGAGGCGTTCGCCGGAGGCGAGATCCCAACGCGAGAGCGCGCCATCCCCCGCTGCAGCGACGATCTGCTCGCCTCCCGGAAGGAGCGTGAGGGCGGTGATCCACCCCTGCTCCGACCCGCGTGGCGCGGGCGAGCTGGCGTCGTCCTCCGAGGAGAGGACATACACGCAGGTGCGGGATGCGAGATCCCAGACGCGCACCGAGCGGTCCCGCGACGCGGAGACGAGCTGACCCTCACGGGTCATCAGGCATGCGGTCACGTAATCACTGTGTCCCGCCAGCACGGCGACGCGCTGGCGAGAGCCGAGATCCCAGAGCGTGAGGAGACCGTCGTCCGAGCCGACCACGAGCAGCCGGCCGTCCGGGCTGATGGCGCAGGCGGTCGCGCCGCGGTTGCTGTTAACGAGCACGCCGATGCACTCGCCTGTGGCGACGTCCCAGAGCCGCGCCGTCATGTCGATCGAAGTCGACACGGCGGTCTGACCGTCCGGTGTGAGCGCGCAATCCGTCAGCTCGTCCTCGTGTCCCCGCATCGTCGCGAGCACCTCGCCCGAGAGGAGAGCCCAGAAGCGGAGCGTGCGGTCGGCTGAGGCCGACAGGGCGTGGCGCCCATCCCGCGAGACGACGCACGCGACGACCGGCTTCGTGTGGTCGCAAAAGGTCCGCAGTGGTGTCGGTCCGAGCCGCACCCCGTGAAGCAATCTCAGCGGTGGCAGGTTCGCGCCGAAGCAGAGCATTTGCTCGATCCGTTCGGCGAGCCAGCCTGCGCAGCGCAGGCGGTTGTAGAGTAGCGACGGGAGGAGCCCGTAGTTCCGGTGGGCGGAGAGCCGGCTCGCCTCCGCGCGCACGGCGGCGAGCAGCGCCGTCAGCTCGAAGGCCACTTCTCCGTCCGAAGCGCCGATCACTGCCTCGAGATCTCGCTCGATGGAGTGGACGTCGAGCTCGCGGCACTTGGCGTCGAGATAACGAATATCAGCGCAAAGGCGCTGCGCGCCGTTCACGTCGCCGGCTTCGATCAGGTGCGCTACAGCATGACGTAGCGCGTAAATTCGTCGAGACTGATCCTGCTCGTCGGGTGGCCAGACCGCGATTGTTCGGAGGAGCTGGAGGTGGTGATCGCGCATCGCCCGATCGCCGAGCATCTCGATGAGAACCTCGCGTACGTGCTCGTGGTAAAGCCGGTAACCATGCTGGCCCTTGTGCCAGTGCGCGGGCTCGTTCCGAAGCAAGTGGAATGTCGCTCGCAGAAAATCGTCTCCTTCGCTCGCCATCGGGCCGCCCCCGAGTAGCTCGTTGAAAACATATGCAGGCAGCGCCTCGCGCGCGGCGCAGGTCAGGCCGAGTCCCTGCAGGATGAGCGAGCGTCGCGCCCCGTCGAGCCGTCGTAAGTCAGATACAATCTGCCGGGTCAGACCGGACAGGCCTTGGGAGATATTGGCGGTGGTGCGCCGCGCAGGCGGCTGCCGCGCTAGCCATTCGCAGATCCATCGCGCGTATACCATATTCCCCTGCGCGTTGCGCACTACGGTGTCAATGTCAGCGTTGTTGAGCGGCGGAGACAGGCGGCGCAGGCGCTGCACACAGTAGGCCCTGCAGGCAGCCTCGTTGGAGGGAGTCCACTCGGCCTCGTCAAGGTCGAGGATGTTGTGCACGCCGTCGAACCCGGCGAGCCAGTCGGCGTGGGGGTACATCGGGCGTGAGGCGCAGAGGATCGCCACGCCGGAGGGCACGACGCGCGGCAGGAAGCGCCGCAGGAGGTTTCTTCCCGCATTGTCGCATGCCGCCTCGTCCAGCCCGTCGATCACGAGGACGAGCCGCTGGCCGTCCGGGGTGAGCTTTCGCTTCGACACGCGCCGGAGTAGCTCGCCCAAGCGTGCCTCCAGGGGTAGATCATTGTTGGCCTGCTCCGCGAACAGCCGCTCTACCCGGGCGACGAGGTTGTTCACCAGCGCCTCGGGACGATCCCAGTCGTCCGTGTGCCGGCGGATGAAGTGATGCGGTGTGTCCGGGGGCAACAGCTCGAGGAGCCGGCTGACGATGGCGCTCTTGCCGACGCCGGGGCTCCCCAAGAGGAACACCCAGCCGCCTGGGAGCAGTGCCTGCTCGCCGACCAGCCACCCGAGTAGCCGCTCGAGTACGTCCTCGCGCCCGAAGAGCTGTTCGTGCCGGGATCGCTCTTCTTCAAAATCGATGATCGCGCCGCTCACCGTGTCACCCCTCGCGTCGATGGATGCGAACGACAAAACTCCTGCGTCTCATGGCCGGCCACTGGCTCACCCGGCCGAGTCGCGCCGCCTTCGCGCCGCGAGTTTCAGGATCTCGCTCTCCGGCACCTGCTCGGCCTGCAGCAGCGGCATACGCCCCTTGAAGGCTGTCACACGTCCTTCCTGGAGCAGGTGGAACTCACCTGGCCCCTGCCCGGGGATTCGCGCCGTCACGTCGACCCGGGCCTCGCTCAGCAGCGGCTTCATCTTCTCGAGCGCCACCCCCTGCGTCACACGACCGACGAACCAGCTCCGCAGGTTGTCCCGGCACTTGTAATCGAGATCCCCCGGGCTCTGCGTCGCGAGCAGAAGACCCAGGCCGCCGGCGCGCGCGCGGCGGAGGAGGTTCTCCATGGGTGCCTTCGTGGCCGGCTGTGACTGAGACGGTAGGTACACGTCCGCCTCGTCGAAGAGCACGACGGCTTGCAGGCGCGGGGAGGGGGCGCGCGTTACCCAGCGGCTCAGCGCGAGCAGGAGCTGCGAGACCCAGAACAGGATCCGCGTGTTGTCGCCCAGGAACTTCGTGCTGACGATGCTGAGCCGCGTGCGCCCGGGCCGTGCATGCGGGCCGAGGCCGAAGAGCAGCTCGGGGTCGAGCTGCTCGCCGGCCGCAGACAGGATGTCCGTGGAGCTCAGCTTGAGCACCTCAAGGTCGTGCACGAGGTCCTTGAACAGCCGGGTATCGAGCCGGCCCAGCGCGGAGACGAGCGCTGGATCCTCGTTGGCGATCAGGGTGATCAGCGACTCGATGTCGAGCTTGTCCGACGCGCCGTGCGCGGCGAAGAGCTGGAAGGCCTGGACGAGGATCGCGCGGAGCCCCTTGTCCTTCCTTGTCTGCTTGTAACCGAGCATGTCGCCGAGGGCCTGTGCTGCGTAACCGGCTGCCTGATCGCGATCGAGATCCTGGAGCCCGGCGAGCCCCCGCGGGATGAGGGAAAGGGCGAGCTGGCGGCCGCCGGGGTGGCCCGGGGTGAAGAGGGCGAGGTCGACTCGCTCGCGGAGCGCTCGGCGTCGCGTGTCGAGCGCCGGGTCCGGGTGCCGCCGACTCCAGAGCGGCTCGCGCGCGTAGCCGGAGAGATCGCCCTTGCGATCCACGAGGACGGCGGGGATGCCGTGGAGAAGCAGCTGCTCGATGAGGTTCAGCGCCAGCGTGGTCTTGCCGCTTCCGGTGCTGCCTAGGAAGGCGGCATGGGACGTGAGCGCCTCGGCTTCGAGCGTGAGCTCCTGAGAGACGAGCTCGCCGGTCGTCCCGAGGTGGATCGTGACGGCGTCGGCGTGCACGCCAGGCTGTGCTCGCGGCGGGGTCGCGCCGCGAGGCCCGTCGCCCTCCGGAGCAGGCTGCGACTCGAACGTCGAGGTACCGGCACCAGGTGTGCGTGGCGCCGTGGATTCCTCGGGCGATGGCTCGTGATCGAAGCGGTCGAGGTGATCGAGGTTGAGGACATGGATGAGCGGAAGGAGCCGGGAGAGGTGATTCTCCTCCCGGAGCCAGGCCGTGAAGTGCTCACGCCGCCCGTGCGTCTCGCGGAACGTGCGGAACGCGGCGAGCGTGCGCTGATCGCTCTCCTCCAGGACCGCCTTGCGTCCCCCGTTCTTGAGGATGTCTGCGAGCGTGATGTGCACTTGCGCCTTAGGGTTGCGCGGAAACTCGCCGCAGCGGAGCAGGGCGAGGGTCCGGCGCTCGGCGCGCTGGCGCGCTTCCTCGAACTGCGCGCGGAGCCCGCCGCCCTGGGGCGCCCGGTTGCAGAGCACGACGAGGATCTCCTCGCGGACGCGATGGCCGCCACCGTGCGTGGGGACGAGGACGTCGACCTCGATCGTCTTGCCGCGGACCCGAACGGAGAACTGGATGCCGCCCCCGAGCTCCTCGGCGCACGCTTTCACCGCCCATCCGAAGAGCTCGGCGATCTCGGCATCGTCCTCGGCCAAGTCATCCTGATACTGCGCCAGGTAATCGTTCCACTCTTGCTCGATCCTCTCCTTCAAGGCGCGGACGCCTTGCTCCGCAGGCGCGGCCTGCTTCACGCTGCTGGGCGAGCCGTCTCCGGGCGGCGCCACGATCCGGCCGGCCTCGATACATGCCTCCCGGAACTTGTGGCACTCGTTGAGCACCATCCGGATGTTCAGCCCGGAGAGTTGCTGCACAAAGTCCCGCGGGATGGGGTAAAGGGGGTCGATTGCGCCCTCTGCCGGCCGGCAGTCCGATGTCTCGTAGAGGTGACCGAGCCGCTGCTCGATGATCTGCTCGATCTCGTCGGGCCGCCGCTCGGCGATGAGGCGGACGGGCGGAGGGTCGCTCTCGATACGGTCGAGCGTCGATCGGGTGAGCCGGGCGCGCATCATCTCGTAGTAATCCTTGAGGCAGGCGATCACGATGATGGACGAGGGGACCTGATCGGCGATGGCGCAGAGAGAGGACATCACCCGACGGAACAGCGCCTCGGCCTCGTTGACCCGATAGGCGTCCTCGAACTGATCGACGCAGAGGACCAGGGCGCGGGAGTCGCAGGCCCACATCAAGCGACCGAGCTGCTCGACGAGCCGCTGAGCGTCCTCCTCATCGCGCTTCGGCGACAGTCCGCCGAGGAGCTTCTGGTCCCGCTCCGAGAGTACCTCGCACCGCAGGTACTTGATAACCCGCTTCTTCAGCGCCGGATCCTGCCGCTGTAAGAAGAGCAGAGCGCGGACGAGATCCAGATCGAGGTCGGCGTAGCGGGGATGCGCGATGAGTCGATCGGCGGCGCGCTCCACGAGGTCGATGACCTGGTCGTTGTTGAGGTCCTCGCGCTCGCTCACGGCTCGGATGGCATCCGGGTCGCCGCACCGGGCCGCGACGGCGTTGGACAGGCGGAGCAGCCCCGATCCGGTTCCGAGCGCCTCGTAGTAGGTCTGATCGAGCGAGTCGATCAGGTTGCTCACTAGATAACGGCTGTAGCTGGAGACCGACGTCGTCATCTGCATGTAGCCGACGAAGCCGAGCCCATTCAGGTGAACGTGGTTGCGGAAGGCGCGCACGAGGTGCGTCTTGCCGCTGCCCGACTCGCCGAGGAGCAACAGGATCCGCCCTGCTTCGAGGCCTGGTGGGGTCGTCACCTGTGTGAGCAGACGCTGGAACTGCGTGCGCGCCTGCTCGTGCACGGACTCCACGTCGAACGGGTCCTCGCGCCAGATCTGCCCACGGTGCTCCACCGAGTGGAATATGTCTTTCTTCGCTGCCGACAGGAACACGTCGAGCAGGGCGTCCTGCTTCGTCATGGTTCACTCCTTCATCCTGTTGCTCGTCGGCGGCGCGCGCCTCGCGCCGCGCGCGCCGCTGGCGCCCGATGTCAGATGCGCACGAAGTGGAACGTCGCGCTGAGATACCTGGTCTCCGAAGCGTTGACGTCCGCTGGATCCATGGCTTCGACCAGGTCGGCGCGATTGAGCGACAGGAGCCCGCGTCGGTGGGCGGAGACCAGGCGGGCCTTGAACGCGTCCTGATCTCCGACCGCGTCGCCCTGCTCGGCGAGCCGCTGGAAGACGTGTGAGATGAACACCTTGTCGTCTCCGAACCTCCCGGTCTTCGAGGACCGCGCGGCGGCGAGCACGCGCTCGGCGAACGCCGTGTCGTCCGCAGGCAGCGCTGCGCCTGTGGGCAGCGTGGCCCCTGATGGAACGGAGGGCGCGTTCAGGGCAGGGGCGGTGGCAGGGGCCGAGACCTTGGCCACAAGCTCATCGAGCGCCTGGTCCACGGGGAGCAGCGTTGGCGTGCCGGCCAGCCGGTTGAGGAGCACGCGGGTGACCGCTTCCACGGTGAAGGGCTCGCTGGTCTCGACCTTGATGGCATGCCACAAGATGGCGTCGATGACCTGCTGAAGCGTCGGTTCAGGCGCGACAGCGAGTCGAAACGCACCCAGTAAGGTCTTGACGATGCGCGCATTGATGCACGTCTCGAGTTTCTTCTTGAGTTCTTTCCAAACCGGATTCGTAGGAGAGGCCCTCATGTCTAGGGCGCCGAGGGCTGCGCGCCATCCGCTGGGGGTGTTCACGAAGGACGATTTCCTCACACCTTTGACGAGGCCAGCTCGCGTGAGGGTGGTGAGCTCGGCTTCGACGAGCCGCTGCTGCTCGGCGTCGCTTCCTCGATCCTTCAGAACGGCCTTCAGAATCCTGGCGATTTCAAGCGCCGAGTAACCATTGCTCTTGCAGAGCAACCGGACGAGGATGTACTGGCCGAGACGGCTGAGGTTGGTTTTCTCGCTGGAGCTCATCGCACGGCCTCCATCGCGCGGAAGTTCGGCCTGAATGCGCGGCGGTCCGCGTGCTCGCGGATGAGCTCCCACGCGTCGGTCGGCTCGAAGTGATATTGCACCTGCTTCGGTTCGCTGCCGCCCTCGAAGCGCTCTTGAAGGACCTGGAGTAAGGCGAGCGCGTCGGCGCGCTTCTGGTCGAGCCGACCCTCGGGCAGAAACGCCCGCAGGGCCTCGATCTGCGCAGGCGGGAGGCCTTCTTGCGCCGCGCGCCGGAGGAGGATCGGGTAGCACCGGTCCGGGTAGAACAGGACTTGCGAGAGCTCTTCGAGCCGCTCGCGAGTCGCGCCCGGGATCACGCCGGCTCGCTCGGCGGCGCGCAGGGTGGCGCGGATGTTCACCAGCGCCTCGCTCAGTGGGCGATAACCGTCCTCGGCGGACGCATGGGCCACGGCGACCTCGTCGTCGGCGTCGAGGTCACCGCGCGCGTACCCCTCGTAGATGGCGCCCACGCCGTCCATGCCGAAGAGCGAGAGCTCGGCGGCGCGCAGCGCCCCCATGCTCGACGCGCCGAGGACGTGGATCCCCTGCGCCATCGCCCAGAGGATCTCCTTGTGGGACACGGACGGGACGCGCTCGAAGTAACCGTCGATGAGGCCGATGGCGACGGGTCGCTCCAGCGCCGCGCGGTAGATGTCGCCCTGGGCTGCGGGCGGCAGGAAGATGGCGTCGATATGCTGCTGGCCCTCCGCAGCCGGGAGGGTGGGACCTGTGAAGATGCAAAGGTTCATGATCTGCGCTCCGAAAGGCGCCGCTGCGCGCGCGCGCCGGGGATGTAACCGGGGACGTCGTCGAGCGACTCGAGGCCCGGGATGACTACGCGCACTACCGGGATCTCGAGCTCGGGCCGGGTGAGGTCGACAGCGACGATCTGATGAAGCCCTGCCGTGCGCAGGCGCTCGATCTCCCAGGCGACGTCGTCGTCGAGGGTTTCGCCCGCATGATCGGGCGCGTCGTCGAAGCTGCGCTGGGGCGGCTCGCCCGCGTGCTCCTCCAGGAAGCGGTTCGCCTCGCGAAGATCGTCGTCGGGCCCGTTGCCGCGGGCTCGGACGTCGTCGCGCACGCCGGTGACGACGGTGAGCCGGCTCTGCGCTGCCTCGGTGATGGCGCGCAGGAGCGCGACGCCGCGGGAGGGGTGGCAACCGAAGCCGACCATCGGCGCGATTGGCCGGTGCACGTTGGGCGCGCGGTCGGCGAGCGTGCAGCAGAAGGCCGGGACGCCGATATCGGATGTGATCTCCCAGAGGAACGGGACAACGCCGGCGCGTTCCACCTGCTCCAGGAGTGCGCGGCATCCCGGGTCGTCCACCGTGGACGGGTCGACCCGCGAGCGGCGCCGCTGTTCCCGGCCCGAGAGCCTCCAGAGCGTAGCGGCATCCCTTTCGATTAGCTCGCAGATGGCGTGACTCACGGCCTCGACCGGGTGGTTACCGGAGGCGAGCCCGTTTGAGCTCATCACGAAGGCTCCGCTTGCGGCGAGCAACGGCAGCGCGTAATCCGTGTGGACGACCTCGAACGGCACCCAGGTGGGCGCGCCCGTCACGAGATCCAGGCCAGCCACCCAGAAGAGGCGGAGATGATCATGGAAGTCGACGACGGACAGGCGCGGCAGGTTGTGGACGTCGAGGAGGCGATGGCGGTGGCGGAGCTCGCTCACGGTGCCGAGCTTGAGCGGGAGCTGGATGTGCTCGGCGTGCCATTGCTCGATGGACTCCATCACACCCGAGGCGCGCGCGGCGGCCAGGGTCGAGCCCTTGCCTTGCGAGACCGCGATCGAGCGCGCGTTGGGTCGGATGACCATGACCACCGGAACGCCGAGCGTGTCGAGGCCGGTGACGTCGGCGATGCGGGTGATACCCATCGCGGGCAGGAGGGGACGGACCCGCTCCATCGTCTCATCGGGAGAGACGAGGCGGTGGGTGCCCGCGAGATATCGCTTGGGCACTGGCGGCGGAGGGCCCGATCGCTGCTCGGCGGGGCCGGGGTTCGTGGAGGTGGCCATGGACATCCTCGCTCTTCGCTCAGCGCTTGAAGCGCGACAGGTTGAGGACGTAGCAGTTGATCCCGACGGGGACGGCTGTGGGCTGCGCGAAATCCGGGGGCAACCGCTCGTCCGTGGGATCGGGGCTCATGGAGAGGAAGTTCTTGCGGTGCAGGCCCTCGAGCAGGAGCAAGACTTCCTTGGTCGTCTCGACGAACCCGGGTCTCAGGGAGGGATTCAGGACGAAGCGGCCCCACGACTGGCAGTGGACGACGTAGTAGTCGCCTTCGCGAGTCTCGAAAGTTTCGCCGTTCTCTGCGTGGATCGTGCCGTTCTTGGCGCAGATGACCAGATCGTAATCGGCGAGCCCCGGCCCGCTGCCGACCTTCGCGCGCGTCCCCTGGACGACGAGATCGTCGCATGCCATCTCAGGAAGGTTCTTGATGTTCCCCTCGCAGATGACATAGACCCCAACGTCGCCCTGGAGGAATTGCACGAATGCTCCAGGCTTGCCGGTCTCCTTAAGGGAGGCGACCTTGTCGCGGATCTCGGGCGGGATGTCGCCCTCGGCCCAGCGGTTCTCTGCGCTCGCCCACGCACCGGACTCCAGTTGGTAAACGGGGTTCGACTCGCGATTGATGGTGAAGACAATGCCTCTTCGGTCGTTGATGGACGGGATCTCGTTGGACATGGCTCGGCTCCGTTCTCGTTTCGCTATTGCAATTTCACACGCACCGCGCGCGGACCGGGCGCGGACGGGGGCCGTGCGGCGGGCCTCGGCGCGCCGTCAAGAAGACCGGTTAAGTCGAGGGTCAGCTCACGCGTAGCCGCCGTGGTGGGCGCCGCGGAGCGCCAGCGCGAGCGGCCGGCAAGCGCGGGCCTCGCGGCCTGCCGCGAAGGCGCGAACTGCCGTCTCGAGCAGCTTGGTGAGCCGACCCGGCAAGCGCTGCTGCCGTGGGTCGAGCACCGCATGTACCTGCGCGATGGCGCCCTCCAGGCGACCACGCGCGAACTCCACCCGGCAAAGCGGCAGCCTGGCCAACCACTGGAAGGGGTAGACCAGGGGGAGCGGCTCCCAGCAGGCGAGCGCTTCCTGGCTTGCCTCCTCGGCCCGCGCGAGGTCGCCGCGCTGGAGCGCGCACCACGCGAGGTTGCCCAGAGCGGCTCCGGCGTACTCGCGCACGTTCTCGGCCCTCGCCAGCTTCAATGTGCGCTTGGCCAGGCTCTCAACACCCTCGACGAGGCTCCGCCTGCGCTGGATGACTGTGAGATAGGTCAGGCAGCGCGTCATGACCTCCAGGTCGCCGCTCCGCTCCGCGATCGGGAGCGCGTCGCGCATCTCGGCTTCGGCCTGGTCGGGGTCGCCGTACAGCATGCGGACGATCGCGAGGCTGCAGCGGGCGGCCAGTGCCCAGTGGCCTTCTGACGGCGCGTTCGCAGCCAGGTACGCCGCGACGCACTCGTCGGCGTAGCGCAGCGTCTCGGCGGATGCGACGAACCGATCACGCTGGATGCCCCTCTGCGTCAGCGCGTGGAGGTAGTGGGCGCGCTGCAGCGGTGTACCCCTCTGCTCCAGAACGGGGCGGACGGTCTCGATGAGGGCGTCCAGCTGGGCAAGATCGGCAAGCCAGTAATGCACGGAGATGCGATCCAGATGAATCTGAATCCACTCGTTCCACCACGCCTGCGCCTCGTCCGAGGCTCGCGCGGGGTGCTCACCGAGGGCGCTCTCCGCCTGCCCGTAGCACTCAAGCGCCCTGGCGTGCTGGTGGTGCATCTCCCAGGTCTTGCCGACCTTGCGGTGGAGCCGAGCGTGGTCGACGCGGGAAACCGTCGCGCCGAGCGCCGCGCCGTAGGCATCGCGGGCCTCTGCCTGACGCCCGACGAGCCCGAGCACCTCGCCCAGCCCCTCGTGGAGCTCGGCAAGCGCTGCGGGCGCAGCGCCAGCGGTCAAGAGGGCGTCGATGGCCAGGCGGTAGAAGCGGACGGCGTCGCGGTTCGCATAGACCTCGGCGGCGCGCTGCGCGGCCCGGGCGAAGTGCGCACCGGCCTTGCCGTGGAGGCCTGCTCCCGCGAAGTGGTGCGCGAGCACCGGTGCCTCAGCGCCGCGTGCCTCAAGCGCCTCGCCGGCGCGCCGGTGCAGCGCGGCCCGCGCTCCCGGGTCGAGCCGGCTGTAGACGTTCTCGCGGAGCTTGTCGTGCACGAAGCGCAGTCGTCCCGTCTCCGTCTCCTCGAGGATTCGCCGCGCCCGGAGCTCCGCAACCGCCTCGGTGGCCGCGTCTTGCCCGCGCGGGCCCGCGAAGAGGAGCTCGTCGTCGAGCTCCTGCCCTAGCACCGCCGCCCACGCCGCGAACTCACGCGCCTCCGCGTCGAGCAGGTCGAGGCGCCGTCCGAGCAGCTCGTCCAGCGTGCCAGGGATCTGGAGGGACCCGAGCGCCGCGGCGCTGCGCCCCTTGAAAGAGAAGCTGCCACCCTGGTCCCGCTGGAGTTCCCCTGCGTCAAGGGCCGCGCGCAGGTACTCGGCGACGAAGAAGGGGTTGCCGTTCGCGTTGCGGATGAGCGCGTCGAGCACGATCCTGGGCGGCATGCTCGGCGAGAGCATGCCCACGACCATGTCCTCGATGTCGCGAGCGGTCAGCTTGTCGAGCCGGATCGAGGTGGCCCCCGGGACGTGCGCGATATCCTCGAGCTCCGGGCGCGTCTCCTCCATCCGGTAGGTGCCGATGATCAGCACGCCACCGCGCTCGTCGGGCTCGGCTCGGGCAAACGCATCGAGCAGGGCCAGGGTGAGATCATCGGCCCACTGGAGGTCGTCCAGGAGAAGGCAGAGCGGCCTTGCCTGGGCAAGCGCCCGAAGGGTCTCCCGCAGCGCGGAGACGACGCGCTTCCGCGCCTGCGAGGGCGGCAGGGGCGCCGGCTCCGACCGGCTCCCGAGCGCTCGCAGCTCTGGCAGGTAGGCCGCGAGCACCTCGCGGCGCTCGCCGAAGAGCCGGTCCGCTTCGGCCTCGGATGCGCGCGCTCCGTCGACCGCGGCCAAGAGCGTCGTACGCAACGGTTGCAGCGGGGCGGCCATCGCCGCCGTCGCACCCGCCTCGCCGGCCCCAGGCGCAACGCACACGCCCGAGAACACCCGGAGCGGCAGCCCCTTCGCCGTGACGGCGCGGCTCACTTCCCGCACCAGCCGCGTCTTGCCCGAGCCGCTCTCCCCGCGTACGAGCGCGATCCCACCTCGCCCCTCGGAAGCGGCGCGCTGGGCCATCGCCTGTAGCTTGCAAACGGCATCGGTGCGGCCAGCGAGCACGGGCCGGTACAGGTACACGCGTGGCGCCGGGCCCTCGTCGCGTTCGGCCGCCGCGCCCAGCGCGAGGAGCTTCGTGGCGACGTCGGCGGCGTACTGGACCCGATGCTGTGGATTCTTCGCTAGGAGCGCGAGGATGAGGTCGTCGAGCGCTGCGGGGAGGCCCGTGACAAGAGCCGAGGGGCGCTGAGGCGGGGCGGAGCGGTGCTGCTCGCAAAGCGACGAGGTGTCGCCAAGGAAGGGAGGTCGTCCCGTCACGCACTCGTAGAGGATGCAGCCGAGCGCGTAGAGATCAGCGCGCGCGTCGACCGGTTCCCCCTGGAGCTGCTCCGGGGCCGTGTAGGTCAACGTGCCGGCGAGCGGATCCACGTCGAGCTCCTCGCGGCCGGCGCCGCCGAAGTGAACGGCGATCCCCAGGTCGACGAGGACAGGGCGTCCGTCGTCCTGGAGGACGATGTTCGCGGGCTTGAGATCGCGGTGCACCAAGCCCTCGCCATGCAGGTAGGCGAGCGCCGCGCAAAGGCGGCGGATCAGCGTGAGCATCGGGCCGAGCGGGCGCGCGTCTGCGCTCGCCGCGGGCGCGTCGGTGCGCAGGCGGATGCTGGCCGGAACGGACCCCGGGGCTTGCACCGGAATGGTGATCGCCGCCCCCAGGCCGGCGTCCTTCGAAAAAGTATCCGCGATGTAATCCCGGAGCGTGCCGCCCCGGAGGAGCGGCATCGCGACCCAGGGCACCCCGCCGGCGACATCCTCGTCCAGGAAGCGAACGATGCCAGGGTGGTTCAAGCGGCGGAGCACCCGCGTCTCACGGCGTATCGCGGCGAGGTGGTCGGCGTCGTTCACGCCGCGCACCGTCTTGACGGCCACTTCCTCGCCTGTCAGGGCGTGTGCGGCGCGGAAGACGACGCCCATGCCGCCTCCGCCGAGGCGCTCGATGATCCGGTACGGGCCGAGCTGGCTAGGCTCTTCCGGCGCGTCGCTGGCTGTCCCCTGCTCGTCGATCATCCGAGAGCAGCAGGCTACCGCAGCTTCGACGCCGGCCTGGCGTCCTATCCTCCGGGGAGACCGAGCGGCAGGCACGAGCCCCTGGAGGCGTTCCCCCTCAGGTCTCCTCTGCGGCATCGTCGTGCTGCCTTCGCTCTTCGCGCTCACGTCGCGGACACTCAGCACGTTGCGTGCCGAGCCAGGCGCGTCGTGGATCCCCGCAGAAACGCCGCATCATTGCTCATCGCCTGCGCGGCTCGCTGGCCAAGGTTCGCCACCGGCGGGCCAAGGTTCGCCACCGGCGGGCCAAGGTTCGCCACCCGCCACCTGGTCGCCAACCATGGGCTATCGCGTCGGGAGCTTGATGCCGAAAACCTTGATCTTGTGCCTCAGCGTACCGCGCGGGATTCCGAGTTGCTCCGCCGCTTTCGTCACATTTCCCCCGGTCTCTTGGAGCGCCGCCTTGATGAGCTGTGCTTCCGTGCGATCCCGCTCTGATCGGAGCTTGCGGCCGGTCGATTGTTTCTCGGCGAGATCCGGCGGCGGAACTGCCAGAGGGGCACCTTCGGCTCCCGCCGGTAGGGCCTTCGCGAGCAGACTCGGCGGCAGATCCTCCAGCTGGATTTGATCTCCCTCGGCCAACACAACGGCGTGATCGATGGCGTTGCGGAGATCGCGTACGTTCCCCGGCCAGCTGTACGCACGGAGCAGCGCCATCGCCTCCGGGGCGATGCCACGCACGCTGCGGCCGTTCTCATGGTTCGCGCGTCTCAGGAACCGCTCCACAAACGCTTCGATCTCATCAGAACGCTCGCGCAGAGGACGCATCTCTAGCTCGATCGTGTTCAGCCGAAAGTATAGATCCCTGCGAAACTGGCCGCCCTCGACCATCGCCTCAAGGTCGCGGTGCGTGGCCGAGATGACCCGCACGTCGATTTTCGTTTCTTGAGTCGCGCCGACCCGGCAGATGCTGCGCGTTTCGAGCGTCCGGAGCAGCGTCTTCTGCACTTCCGGGTCTAGCTCGCCGACCTCGTCGAGGAACAAGCTCCCTTCGTGAGCTGCCTCGAAATAACCCGGCTTTGGCTGATCGGCACCGGTAAAAGCCCCCTTTTCGTGGCCGAAGAGCTCCCTCTCGACGATGTTGCTAGGGATAGCGCCGCAGTTTACTGCGATGAAGGGCTTGCCTGAGCGCGGACCGCGCTCATGGAGAAAGCGCGCGAGCACCTCTTTGCCCACGCCAGTCTCGCCCTTGATATGTACGGGAACGCGCGCCGAGGCCACGCGCTGGGCCTTACTGAACAGCTCTCGCTGAGAGGCGCCGATGATCGGGGCCTCGAAGAGGTCGACGTCCCCCTCCGACCTTCGGCCGGTCGACGCATCAACGACGGGACGTTCCAGGGTCGCGCGGCCCGCCGCCTCGCGCGCTCGGTCGACGAGCTTCTGTGCCGAGCTTCCGGTTTTCTTGTACACGGCTAAACCGACGCGGCGAACTCCGCCTTGGCCGCCGGCGCCGCAGGCGACCGCGTTCGCCACCCGAGCGGCGTCCTCCGCGCTCGCCTCGGGTAGCAGGATTAGCGCCGTATCCGGCCTGCACAGATGCACGCGATCGACAGCTCGCAGACTCGCCGAGAGCTGCATGGCCCACGACCCGGATCTGGCGCGTGCTATCTCCGCTTCGCTGGGGCGGACTGCGAGGATTGCGAAATTTCGGTTCAGGCACTGCGCACGAGCGAGCTCCGCCTCGAGTTCTCGATGGAAGGCCGCCTCGCCCAGCAGAACCGGCGTTGCGATGGGACCGAGAGCGACGACGTGAGCGCTGACGTTTCCCAGCATGGCCTCGCCGCCCGGCGTGAGCATGGCAGGCCCGTCAATCCGTTCGCGGTTCACCCAGGTGCCGTTGGTGGAGTCGAGGTCCTCGACGAGGACGTAGCCGTCGAGGAACGTGAACCGTGCATGCGGCTGAGAAATGACGGGATCGGGGATGCACAGATCCGCGGGCGCGCGCCGGCCGACGACCATTCCCGGCTGGCCAGGGTCGAGCCGCATCGCTTCGATACCGCCGCGATGAAAGAACAAAACGGAGACGCCGCGCGGCCGTGGTCGTGCGGGCGGCCCATCCCCGCCGCCCGGGAGCTTCTCGGTGCTCGTGTCGTTCCGTCCGTCGTCGTGCCGCTGGTCGTCCATGGCTGTTCCCCTCGCGAAGATTAGAGGCGCAACCCGCCCGACGTCGACGCTCAAGATGCCCGACGGGCTCCCCGCCGCGCTCGCCTCCGGCGGTGATGCTCTGCCCACCCTGTCCTCCGCTGCAACAGGAATCCTCCGCGCTGCTTCGACATGGAATCCGCGGACGGCACTCCCGCTCGCACCCGGCGGAGTGGGTGCACACGCCGCCGCGGGAGCCCGCAGGCTCACACGGCGGGCGACCCACACGGATCCGCCGAGCCCGCCGGCGTCATGGAGCGACGCGTCCGGTCTGGTCCGCGAGCTGATCGCTTCCCGGCAGCACCACGGCGCTGTGCGGTCCGGGAGCCGGCACGTCTCCTCCATCGGAGGGCCCCGGGCGACGAAGAGGGCGAGGGCGCCGGCGACGCTGTCGTCGACCCCGTGGTCTCCGAGGACCCTCTCGTGCGCGGGCGGCGCATCTACTAGCGCGAGCCCCTGAGGCACATGACGCGGACGGGGCGCGGTCCGTCGGCACCAGCACGCCCCTGCCGCCGTTTCGGCGGTCCCTGCCGCCGTTTTGGCGGTCCCTGCTGCCGCTTCGGCGGTTCCTGCTGCCAAAACGGCGGCCGACGCGGCGGCCCTCTCCGAGGAGCTCCGCGGGCTCCTCGCGGCCGGCCAGCTCGCCGCCGCTCGCGCCGCCCACGCCCGCCTCGCCGTCACCCTGGCGCTGCTCTAGCTCCCGCCACCGCCCACTGCCGGGCCGAGGAGGGCCGCCAGGAGCTCGCGCCCGTCCTCGGCGGCTCCGCCCCGCTATCGGCCGCCTCGGTGCCGCCCTGGCGCCGCTCCCATCCTCGGCGGCGGGAGCTCGCCACGGAGCACTCTTGCCACGGCCGCGAGCGCCTCGGCGGCGGCCGCGAGTGCCACCGCGGCGGCGTCAAGCTCCGCGGCGGCCGCGGGCAGCGCCCGCCCTCCAAATAGCGTGGCCGTGCCCCCTG
This sequence comes from Sorangium sp. So ce134, assembly GCA_051525975.1. GTDB lineage: Bacteria > Myxococcota_A > Polyangia > Polyangiales > Polyangiaceae > Sorangium. The sequence continues at coordinate 11,066,086 of CP150314.1, read as the reverse complement.
TCGTGGCTTCCTCCTGCGACCTTTCCCAATCCTCTGCTGTTAGAGGAGCCCAGATCCGTCCCTTGCTGCGCTTGCTCAGCTTCGGCCGGCCACCGCCGCCGGGAGCGGAGCTCGCGCGACGAGTCTTACCGGTGGCCATGCTCATGCTCGGCTACTCGCTTGGTGCAGCCCCAGAAGCGGCCCTCGGTCGATAGATGGAAACGATCAAGGTACGCTAGCAGCGGTTCGCCAGGGCGACGGATCACGCCTGCATCCTTCGCCTCGCCGTACATTCTCCACATGTCTGTATGATGGCACTCCGGCTCGTCGCCGGGGGGCTCCTGGCATCCGTCCCATTCCAGGCCGCACGTCTCGCACTTGTCGAGCGGCGGATCGATCTCGATGAGCTCGGCGGCAAACCGCTGGATCGGTCTGCGCACGCACGGCTCCGCATCGGGCACGAGCTCGACTGCGCGGCGAAGATGCCGGACGATCTCGAGCACCTTATCCGCTCGCTCGATCTGCTCCGCGCGGGACGGTTTCGGCGCACTGGCCTGCGACACGCGCGCTCGCATGCGCCGAAGCATCTCCCCGGCCCACCAGAACTGGCGGAATCCAAATTCTCTCCACTCATCAAGCGCGTCAACACTGCGCGGGCGAAGCGGATTGTCGAGCTCTTCCAAGGGGTATCCGATCTCTGCTGTTGACAGCCACCCCGATCCGCAGATTTCTGACCCTCACGTCGTGACGCCCGGGGGCGAGCGTGGGCGGCCGGGAAGTTCGCCCGCACGAGGGGCGGCGGTAGAGATCGCGCCCGAGCGGCGCGCCGAAAAGACGAAGGCCCTGGGTAGCGACCAGGGCCTTCCGGGGATCGGCGACAGACCGATGTTCGGCCTGTCTCGCACGACCCAGCCGCCGAGGGCAACTTCCCGGCGCGCTGGTCCGGGGACTCGTGCAAGACAGCTTCCGGCTCGCCCGCTGCGGGGTCTGCGCCGCCATGTTCTTCGTCTGCGGCCAGTGTGATCGAGGGCAGCTCTACTGCGGCAGCGGTTGCCGCGACGCGGCTCGCCGGCGGGCCCAGCGCGCGGCTCGGCTGCGGCACCAGCGCTCCCCCGAGGGGCGCCTCGATCACCGCGATCGCCAGCGTGCCTACCGCGCCCGACGGGGCCAGCGCGTGATGGATACGGGTTCCGATAACTTGCCCGCGTCCGCCAGCGTGTGCCCGCGGGCCGGCGCGCCGACGTCGAAGGACGACGTGGCCGCCGCCGGCCCGCAGGAGTCGAGGGATGGACGAGCTGGTGATGACGATCTCCGCGACGTCGCGGGAGACGCGGGTGCTGCTGACGCAGGGGCCCGACGAGGTGATGAAGGCCCGGCTGCGGTCGGTGGCCACGCCGGCGCACCGGTTCGCCGGGCCGATGTTGTGCGAGTCGATGGCGCTCTGGCACGACCAGAGGGTCCGCGCTGTCGTTTCTGCGGAGTCCGAGGACATCTTGTTCGCGCTGGGTTTGTGCGACGGCCTCGGCGTCGCGCGCGCGACGTTGCACTACGTCGTCGAGCCTCTGTTCATGGACGCCCCGCCCCGCCGCGGGCAACGGCTGCCGGGACTCGGTAACTTCCGTGGCGAGCATCGCCTTCGCAGGAGCCTCGGTCGATGACGATCGACCAGGCCAAGGAGGCGGAGATCCGCCGCCTGCACTTCGCCGAGCACTGGAAGGTCGGCACCATCGCGACGCAGCTCGGCCTGCACCACGACACCGTCGAGCGCGTGCTCGGCCTCGGCAAGGGGGCGCGCTCGCGGCCCGTCGTTCGCGACGTGGAGGCCGCGGCGAGTGATGTGCCTTTGCCGCTGCGCGGCTATGAGGCCTTCGTCATCGAGACGCTGACACAGTATCCCCGTCTCCGCGCCACGCGCCTGTACGACATGCTGGTGGAGCGCGGCTACGAGGGCAGTATGCGCACAGTGCGACGGCATGTCCGGCTCGTGCGCCCGGCGCCGAAGAGCGAGGTCTTCCTCCGCATCGAGCCGCTCATCGCCGAGCAGGCCCAGATCGACTGGGCCTACCTCGGCAAACTGCGCGTCGCTGGCGGCACGCGCCAGCTCTGGGCCTTCGTCATGGTCCTGTCGTACTCGCGCGCGATCTGGGGCGAGCTCGTGCTCGACCTGTCCGCGAGCTCGCTCCGCCGCTCGCTGGTGCGCGCGTGCTGCTACTTCGGCGGCGCGACGAGGCAATGGCTCTTCGACAACCCCAAGACCGTTGTCCTCGAGCGCCACGGTGACGCCGTGCGCTTCCACCCGGACCTGCTCGCGCTCGCCGGTCAGCTCCGCGTCGCGCCGCGGCTCTGCGCCGTGCGCAAACCGCAGCAAAAGGGCAAGGTCGAGCGAGCGATCCGCTTCTTGCGCGACCGGTTCTTCGCCGCGCGCACGATTCGTGATCTCGATCGTGGCAACGCCGAGCTGCTCGTCTTCCTCGACGAGATCGCCAACGTGCGCCCTCACCCGCGATGGCCTGAGCGGCGCGTCGACCAGGTGCTCGCGGAGGAGAGGGCGCGGCTGCTCGCGCTGCCCGATCCGCTGCCGGAGACGGACCTCGTCGAGCCCGTGCCCGTCGACAAGACCGCCTTCGTGCACTTCGACGGAAACCGCTATTCGGCGCCGTCGAGCCACCACGGCAAGACGCTGACACTCGTCGCCAATGACACGACCGTGCGGCTGTCGGACGGCGGTACCGAGGTCGCGCGGCACGCGCGCTGCTGGGGACGGCGCCAGAGCATCGAGGCGCCCGAGCACCGTGCCGAGCTGCTCGACAAAAAGCGCGCTGCGCGTGAGGCCAAGGGGCGCGATCGGCTCGGCGCCGCGATCCCTGGCTTCGAGATCCTGCAAGAGCGCTGGGTGGAGGCCGGCCGCAACGTCGGCTTCATGACCGCCAAGGCCTTGCGTCTGCTCGACCTGTACGGCGTCGAGATCCTCGGCGCCGCGGCGCGCGAGGCCATCGCCCGCGGCACCCATGATCCCGGTGCCCTCGCCGTGCTCTGCGAGGAGCGCCGCCGCGCCGCCGACGGCCCTGTCCCCATCGACATCGATCTCGGAGCCCACGTCCCCGATCGCGACGTGATCCCCCACGACCTGGAGTCCTACGATGCCCAACGATGACGTCGCTGAGCTGATTCGTTCCCTTGGCGTACGCGTGTCGCGCGAGGCGCTGCTCGCGCTCGTCGCGCACGCCACCACCGCGCGCCTGTCGCCGGTGCAGACGTTCGAGGAGCTCGCCGCCATCGCCCACCGCGAGCGCGCCGAGCGCAACCTCGCCGCGCGCGCCAAGGCGGCGACCCTCGGCACCTTCAAGCCCATAGAGCGCTTCGACTGGAACCACCCGCGCACGATCCAGCGTGAGCTCGTCGAGGAGCTCATGACCCTCGACTTCGTCGCCAAGGGGCACAACGTCCTGCTCCGGGGTCCGAGCGGCGTCGGCAAGACCATGCTCGCCCAGAACCTCGGCATGCTGGCGCTCCAGCGCGGCTATACCGTGCGCTTCACGACGCTGTCGGCCGCGCTCGCGGATCTGCTCAAGCAGGAGTCGCTGCCGGCCCTGGAGCGACGGCTGCGGAAGTACACGGCCCCGTCACTGCTGATTCTGGACGAGATCGGCTACCTGCCGTGCAGCCGTCAGTCCGCCGATCTGCTCTACAACATCATCAGCCGCAGGCACGAGAGCCGCTCGCTCGTGCTGACGACGAATTTGCCATTCAAGCAGTGGAGCACGGTCTTCCCGGGCGCGGCGTGCGTCTCGGCGCTGATCGACCGCTTCGTTCAGCACTGCCACATCCTCGACATCGATGCCGACTCGTGGCGGCAGAAGGAGTCGCTGGCCATGAGCGAGGCGCGCTCCAAGCCGAGGGCGGAAGCCGCCGAGCCGGCTGCGCCGGCGGCAGCGAGGAAGCGTTGACCCGGGCGACGCCGGGTCAGATTTCCGCGGCGCCCGGGGGGCAGATTCCCGCGGGTGTCGCGGTCATTTTTCTGCGGACGCGAGGGCCACATTTCCGCGGATCGTCGTGGTTAGATTCCTGCGGATCTCCGAGGCTATCTACACTCTGCGAACTCCGCCCGGATGTCCGCCATTGCCCGCTGTGCGCTCTCTCGCCGCACCTCATCCTCGGCGGCAACCTTCATTAAGAATCGATACTCCGCCACCCGCTGATCTGCCCGATCGATCCACGAAAGATCGCTCACCTCTACTACTCCTTGTCCTCTGGCGTGTAATCGAGCTCCTCGAGGCGCTCGAGCTCTGCGCGGAGCGCGGCACGAGCGCGAGTACGCATCTTATAAGCCGTCGACAGCGGGATTCCCGCCAGCTCCGCGATCTTTTTCATGGGTCTTTCGTCTAGTTCCCGGGCCATCAGGATCCCCGCTGCTTCGGGGTCGGCCCGAAGCAGCGCCTCCAGCAGACGGAGCCAGCTCTGCTCCGCTATCAGCTCCGCCTCGGCGTTCCGCCGAGGGTCAGGCGTTTCAGGATCGAGCGGCTCGTCCAACAGGATCTCAACGGAGCGGAAGTGCTGCCTAAAGTACCTAGACACGCTGCGCGCGACAATGCGGTGCAGCCAGCGGGAGAAGAGCTTCCGGCGCCTCTCTGATGCCGCTGCGCTGCTTTCTTGTACTGGTCGGTTGAAGTCAGGATCGAATCGGGGCCAGGCAGCGGTCGCCGTCTCCAGAGCGCGCTGCATAACGTCGGCTCGGTCATTCCGTGGCACGCCCATGCCAGCGATCCACGCCGCTACGACGGCGAGCCCCCGCTCGCCCGCTGTGCTCCGGAGCGCGTCGAGCTGAGCGGCAAGCATATCGGGATCGCCGGACGTGGACATTCAGGAAGTCGTCGGAATTGCCACCGCGAGCGCGAGTAACAGCGTTGTCGAGCCGTATCCGGCCATCATGGCATCACTCTTTCTGACCCTTGGGTCGCGTGAGCAGCTGGATTACCGTCGCTCCGTGTCTTCGGAGGGCGCGCCGGTGGCCGGCGTTCGTTCGTTCCGTGTGGGGTCGATCTGAATTCGGACAGTCGCCTCATCCTGCCGCTGGCATCTGGTCGCGACGCGCTCCACCCAGGGCCGGCTTGATAGCGGCGCCGAGTTCAGGTGCCCCGAGCGCGACTCACGTTACGCATTTTCATGGCTTCCTACGCCTGGTAGCGTCGTATTCAGTGCAGAGCGCTCGATGTCCTCCCAATTGGATCCTCGTGCAACGCTGGATCTGCCGTCATCGTGCTGTACCGGAAAGCTCGTCAGTTCGGCAGCGCGACACGCAAACTCAGCGCCCGACATCGTGCGAGCGGGGAGCGGTGACCGAAGCCGCGGCTGAGGAGGCGGCGGGAGCTCGACCCGTGGGCTCTTGGCAGCCAGATCAGGACAAGGCAGCACGGGCGGGGGAACATCAGGAGCCCGAGGGGGAACGGCGCCCGGACTCGTCGACGTCGGGCTCGACGATAAGGACGCCGCCGCACGCGCCGAGCGCTCGCGTTTGGCGACGGGCTCGCCGAGCTGGATCTCCACCGTGTCCACCGCGTCCGCCCGGTAGTCATCGTGCAGACGCCACAGGCGCTCCCAGTACCGCGCAGGCGTGCCCGTGAAGACCTCCAGCTGCCGTGCGAGGCCGGGCGTCATCGGGTGGTCGCTGTTCAGCAGCCGCTGGAGTTCCCGTCGTTCTAGCCCGGTGGTCTCGGCCAGCTTGTGCTGCCATGAGGGTATCGCCGAGCAGAACGATTCGAGGACCCTGCCTGGCCATGGGACTGGGCGCGCGCCAACTTCTGTCATCGCCGCGATCAGGGCGTCCACATGGCAGTCGAGCAGGCGCCGGTGATGCTCCAGCTCCCGCTCTGCCTTTTCCTTCGCTTCGATGAGGGCCAGCTTCTCGTCCTCATGCGCTTGCTCTCGTGCCTCGCGGAGCCCGCGCTCGCGGCCCAGCGCTTCGCGCGCGGTCACTGCGAACCCGATCGCAACACAGGCCATCATCGCGAGGACGATCGGCGAGATGAGCCACATCGCACCCAGCACTTCCTCCATGTGTTCCTCCTCCTGGACGTGCGCCTCTTGCCCGACGCGACACGGATCTCGCCCTTCTGCTGTCGAAGACAGCATCGGAGCTACCGCCTGTTAACCGTCAGTGAACAGCCGACGACTCAGCGGATCTGCCTGAGTAGCGCTTCGCGCTCCGCAGCGAACGGCCCGCGCGGAAACTCCCGCGCGTGGGCCTCGAGCAGCCGGCGCGCCTCGAGGTAACCGAGGGGGGTATGGGCCTCGATTGCCCTCCGGGCCTGGTTGACCAGGCTCCTCTCCCGCGCGCTGACGGGGGCGCGCACGGCGCTCCCCCGCGACGCGGCATGACGAGCTGTCATCACCGGGGAAGCGGGCATGCTATTCACTGCGACCCCAGTGCCCGCGTTGCCAACTCTCCCCGACCACGAGACCGCGTGCGCGGCGATGGCGGCGCCGTCTGGTACGGTGGGCGCCGTGACGTCCTCTGCGCCGGGCGCGGTCTCAGGCGCGTGGATAGCCGCCGGTCGCAGCCACGATTCCAGACCGGGCACGGGCGCCACGCCGGATACGAGAGCGCCCGCCAGAACGACGAACGCACCCTGGGTGAGGAGTCTCACCCCCAGACGGCGCAGGGTGGCCACCCACGACGCGCGATCGCGAAACCCGAAGGCGAGCGGTGCCACCACGCAGGCATCGTCGTCCCAGCCGTGGGAATGCTGCTGCGCCTCCCACCGCCGCTTCTGAGCGTCCAGCTCCTTGCGCGCCCGCCGGTGCTGCGTCTTCACCGTCTGCACGCTGAGCCCGAGTTCGGCCGCGATCTCGACCAGCGGCGTCTCCTCCAGCTCGTGCCTGATGAGGATGTCCTGGTACTTGGGGTCAACCTGCGCGATCAGGCGCCGCGTGAGCTCTGCCCGCTGCCGCAGGCGGAGCAGGTCTTCCGGCGTGGGATCCTCCCCTCTGAGCTCGCGCTCGTCGAAGGACGTCAGAACCTCGCCGCGGCGGCCCGCGTCGCGCACATGGTTGCGCGCCTGGTTGAGGGCAATCGTGACGCGGTACGGCGCCGAGTCCCCGCCCGGCTTGATCCGCTGATCCGCTTCCAAGCCGCGCAGGAGCGCCTCTTGAGCGACGTCCTCCGCGTCTCGCTCCGGAACACCGCGACGGATCGCCAGGCGTCGGAACAGGTCGAAGCCGATGGACGTGAGCGCGCGCTTGGCCACGGCGGGTAGCACACCTGAGCCGCCCTGAAGGGTTCAGGAAAATGAAGGGACGGCCAACTCTGGTCGGATAATGTGTGTAACTGTGGTAGAATCAAGCGCCCCTCCTCCAGTTCCGTCGTGGTGAAAGAACCAGCGCATTCCGGGATTGCTCTGTTCTTTCTCGTCCATGGAGCATTTGACGGAAAATCCCTGAGGGTTGACGCCGCGAGGCTGGCGTCAGTACCGTCCCCCACATGCGGCGCGCTCTACATTCACTGTCGATCTGTTTGATGCTGGGTGCCGCCACCGGCCTAGTGAGCCCGGCCAGCGCTCAGAGCATCGCTGGGACGCCGCGGCGAAGCGACTGTTCGACAGTGAAACACCTCGTACGCGCTGCGCAGAGGGCTCGTGCAGCGGGAAGGTGGACCGAGGCATATGATGCATACAAGGCAGCCCTGGATGCAGCAGAGCCATCGTCGACCACGGAGCGAGAGCGCGCGGAGATCGCCGGGGAGCTCGGGCTCTGCGCGCTGATGTTGCGCAGGTACCGCGATGCGGCCGAGCACCTCGCCTGGAGCCTTGAGCAACGCGAGGCGCTTCCTGTCGCGCTCCAGCTTCGCTTCGAGGACGGATTGCGGAAGGCAACGACGCACGTCGCGACGCTGTTGCTCGCGGTCGATCCGCCGGACGCCGAGGTGCTCGTCGACGGCAAGTCCGTAGGCAGGACCGCGCGGACTCACAAGCTGTTCTTCGAGGCCGGGCAACACATGGTGCGGGCTCGCGCGCCGGGACGCGAGGAATCGCTCCAGATGTTCACAGCCATGCCGGGACAGGAGCACGAGATGCTGATGCAGTTGCCGCGCTCCTCAGGTAGTACCAAGGAAGTAGCGGAGGCAGCACCGAAGGAAGCACCCAAGGCGCTGAGCTCTACGCTGGCTGTTCGGTCGCAGGCGCCCAGCCCGTGGGCTTCATGGCCGGGGACGCTGCGCATCGCGGGGATCGCCGTCACGACAGCTACCGTTTCGGTGGGTAGCCTCCTCATGATCCGGGCCAGCAGGCTTGACGGCGACCTGCGCGAGCGGCGGGACGGGCTCAACCGCGATCCTACGACGAGCTCGTCCATGTGCTGGCAAGCGCCGCAGCACTCCGCGTGTGCTGAGCTGCTCCGCCTGCGGGACGAGCGCAACCTCTCCGGAGTCGCGGGCACGGCCCTAGTCATCGCGGGGGGCGTCATCGGGGCGGCGACCGCCGCGTCCTTCTTCACGGACTTCTCCTTCCTGGGACTCACGCCGGCTCAGGAACGGATCCACGTCTCGCCCGTGGCGACCGGGCAAGGAGTCGGCGTGAGGATCGAGGGGCTGTGGTGATGACACCGGGAGCCGTGGAGACGCGTTCGCAGGAAGGCCGAAGCGCGAGGACGTCGGTCTTGGCTCTCGCGCTCTGCGCGTGGAGCGCCAGCACACTGACGGCGTGCACGTACGCCGATGTTTGCTGGGAAGTGTATGCGTGCGCCCCCGATCCGGGACCGCCGCCCGAACCGTGCGAAGGGCAGCCCGAGACCGCGCCGGCGCTCGACCAGTGCGGGGTCTTCGTCAGCGAGCGGGGCGACGACAATAGCCCCGGCACGAAGGGCGCGCCGGTGAGGACCTTGCAACACGCCGTGGGGCTCGCCGCGAGCGGGCGAGGCAACGGTGCGGCGCCGACCCGGCGCGTGTACGCTTGCGGCGGGGCGTTCGAGGAGGCGATCACGTTGCCCGCGGGCGTCGACCTCTGGGGCGCCCGTCTCTGCGACGGCGGCGACTGGTCGTATGGAGGGTCGTTTGCAGGGCCCGATGAGTTGACCACCATCGCGCCGCCGGCAGGAATCCCGCTGCGCGTCCTCGCGGCAGAGGAGGACGCCACGGACGCCACGTCAATGATCTTCGGCGTGCGTGTCGTGGCGGCCCATGCCTCCGCGAGGGATGGCAAGTCGTCGATCGCGGTGATCTTGAGCGCCCGTGCCAGGGCGATCGTGCGATCGAGCGAGGTCCAGGCCGACAGCGGCAAGGACGGGGAAGCGGGAGAGGACGCGCTCGTGGATCGTGCGAGTGACGGAGCTCTGGGCAACGACGGCGCGGACGCCTGCACGGCGGATGTCGTGAGGGGGGCCCGACCGGCCGTGACCGTTTGTGGCGATGGCACCGAGTCGACGGGCGGATATGGGGGTGATGGCAGGATGGATGTGGGCGGCGATGGCACTGCAGGACAGCCAGCGCCCGCGGAGAATCCGGAAGGCAAAGGCCTTGGAGGGGCCGGCGCGGCGAGTGAGAGATGCAAGCCGGGTGAAGACGGAGCAAAGGGCGACGACGGCGGTCGTGCTGCCGGCGCGGCTGGCGTGGGGTACCTCGATGTCGACGGCTGGATCGGCGTTCGGGGCGGGGACGGAAAGAAGGGTGGCATCGGCCAGGGCGGGGGCGGGGGCGGCGGCAGCAAATCGCGCGGTCCCATGGTGGCTTGTCGCGCAGGTCAGCCGCAGGGCGGCGCGGCCGGCGGCTCCGGGGGCGGCGGCGGCTGCGGTGGCCTGGGAGGCAAGGGGGGCGGCTATGGCGGCGTGAGCATCGGGATCGTTGCCCTGCAGGGGAGCGTCCTGACTGTCGAGGACAGCGAGGTCGTCGCGGGCGATGGTGGCCGCGGTGGGGTCGGCGGAACGGGCCAACTTGGCGGCGCCGGGGAACATGGCGGGTTGTTCGGCAAGGGCTTGGGTGGAACCGAGATGTGGGACGCGTGTGGCGGTGGCTATGGAGGCGACGGTGGCCGTGGGGGCGATGCCGGTGGCGGCCTCGGCGGCCACTCGTTCGGGATTGCGTCGATAGCCGCCACTGTGACACTTGCCTCGGATGCGATCGTCACCGAAGGCAGCGGCGGAGAGGGGGGTCTCGCGGGCAATGCAACCTCAGAAAAGGACGAGGGCAACGGATCTCGGGGGGTTGCCCGATTCTGGTACCGGTTCGACGCACCTGAGCCGGAAGCGCCGCAATGACCCGCCCGGTACTGGTGCCTCGCGACAGGAGACGCCCATGAGAAAGACGACCGTTGCAGCCCTCTCCCTCATGTTGTCGCCGTGGTCGACCGGCTGCGGGACCGCTGCCGGCCCGGGCGATGCTGGGGGATCGCCCTGCGATGGCGCCTCGTGCCAGGGCGATGAGCCGCCGGAATCGGTCTGCCGTGATCATCTCGCTTCCGGTACTCTCGACGATGGTTGCGGCGTGTTTGTCGCCGGGTACTACGGGGGCGGCGACGACAGGAACCCCGGAACGAAGGCGAAACCCGTGTTTACCGTTCAGCGCGGCATCGATCTGGCGCGCACTGGGCGAGGGCGCGTGTTCGTCTGCAATGATGGCTTCCACGGAAACGTCCGGTTGCCTTCGGGCGTCGATCTGCTGGGAGGCTTCAACTGTCGACACTGGGTGCGCGACGATAGAATCAAGGTGTCCACGCTGGACAGCGGAGGCACACACTACGCCGGTCCGCTGGTGTTCGTCGAGCCGGCGAGCCCGAGCGATACGGGGGCCGCGGACGGCGTATCGACGATCGCCGACATGTCCCTGGACGGAAGTGGGCCGATCTCGATGATCATCGAGCCGAACACGGCCGTGGAGATCATCCGGAGCGAGATTGAGGCCTACTACGGATGGCGTGGCGCTGACGGCGAGGAGTGGCCCTGGCCGAACCGAGCTGCGACCGGCCCCGACGGGCTCTACGGCGGGGACGCGTGTACCGCCGCCACCGTCGCCGGGGGTCCGGCGGTGGTGACCCCCTGTGAAGGCGGCGCGCCGAGCACCGGCGGCAAGGGCGGCGACGGGTTGCCCGACGGTGCCGAGGATGGCGAAGCCGGCGCCCCGGCCCCGACGCCGAACCCCACGAACTCAGGGCGCGGTGGTCATGCAGACCGGGAGAACAGCGGCTGCCATGGCGGGTCTCCCGGGAGTTCTGGGGCCCTGGGCACCGTGGGGCCGGGCGGCGAGGGCATCGGGCGTATCAGCGAGACGGGGTGGGCGGGCGACACGGCAGGCGAGGGCGGCAGGGGCATGCCCGGTCAAGGTGGCGGCGGCGGCGGCGGCCGTCGCGGCGGGCTCGCCGTGTGCGGCGTGGCCTCGAAGGGCGGCGCCGGCGGCGGCTCCGGAGGCGCCGGCGGCTGCGGCGGACGAGGCGGTCGTGGGGGAGCGAACGGGCACCCGAGCATCGGGATCGTCGCGCTCCACGCGGCGAAGCTCACCGTGCGCGACAGCGTGATCACGGCGCGCGGCGGGGGCCCGGGTGGCGACGGGGGCCCGCCTGAGCGAGGTGGACCAGGCGGCCGAGGAGCGCCGGGGGGCGCCGTCGGGGACGGCACCTGGTCGTGTGGCGGGGGGTCGGGCGGCTACGGTGGCGAGGGCGGTTTCGGCGGCCCGGGGCGCGGCGGCGACTCGATCGGCATCGCCTACCGCGACGAGGACCAGCTCACGCTGGAGGGGGTCACCTTCGAGATTGGACCGCCGGGCAAGGGCGGCATCAGCTGGAACAATGATAGCAGTACGACATCGGGAGAAGATGGCATCGCCGTCGAGACACTTCGCTTCCCTGAATAGGAGCAGCGCGCATGAATCCGCATATTCATGAGGCCGCCACCGCCGAGGGAGAACCCTCCGAGCCTTACCTCATTGTGAGACACGGAACGAAGCGTGGGGCTGCCGCCTCCTTTGCCTATCGTAACCCTGGTGGGCTCGTCTTCACAACGCTTCACGAATTCTGGCCCCGAACGCAGCCGAGGCACACCCCTCGGAGACGGCCCAGCAAGGGTTTGCTGACCGACGCGTGGGTGCGCTCCGCGCCTCCGCGCGCGGCAGCAGCCCCAGCCGTTGGACCGGCGGAGGAGCGCCGACGATGAAGATCGAGCGCGTGCGCGCGCTGTCCTTCGAGGTAGATGCGGTGGACGTGGCGTTCTGGGACGAGGATACTCTTCTCGTGACCACGCCGTCGGCCGAGCTGTGGCGTGTCGCGGTGGAACCGCGGATACAAAAGGCCGAGCTGGTGTTTGCTGCTGACCAGATTTTGGGCCCTGTATCGCGTGCGCTCGGTACGGCGGTGGAGAGCCCGGCAAGCGGCGGGTATCCGCGGCTGGCGGTCTCGCGCGAGGCCGGGGTGGCCGCGGTCAACACTCACGACATGGTCCTCCTCGCATGCCCGCTGCACGGCGAGGGCGGCCCACGGCTAGTGTCGTATGGCTGGGGCCAGTATTACCCTCGCATGGCGTTCTCTCCCGACGCATCTCGGCTCATGGTCTGTGACGATAGTTTGGTCGTCTTCGATACGGGCTCGTGGCGCTGGTACAAACTGCAAGGAGACGCGAACATCTGCGCATGGCATCCGCGGGAGCCATGGCTGCTTGGTCTCGAACCGACCACCGGGAAGCTTCGCTGGTCGGACCTGCAGGACATAGACAATCCCCGAACTTGGTCCGCGGGCGCGCTCGACCCCGTGCAGTGGGATGATGACGTCGTGGGCATCGCCATCGACGCAACAGGGGAACGACTCGTCGCGGCATACCGCCATCCGGATCGGATCGAATGGTGGGAGCTCGATCCAATTCATCGGATCGACACCCGTCCCGTGCAGGCCGGAGAGGTTTTCTCGTTGGAGCACGGCCGTGAAGCTGGCTTGTTCGCGGCGGTGGCCGAGCTCGGCGTTCAGCTCTGGGGCTTCGAGTCACGAGAGCCCATCTCCGACGTGATCCCAAACGTCTCCGAAGTCAAATTCAGTCCTTCCGGTCTTCGCTTTGTGACGCTGAGCCGAGCGTCGACCAATCCGTACCCGGTTGCGCCTAGCCGGACGGGATGTGCTTCGATCCTCTGGCGGGCTTGGCTATGACGAACGAGGAATCCGATTGTCAGGCCGCGCAGGACTGCGCGGTTCCGTTTGCTCGGAGTGCTTCCAGTCATGCTACTGCTTTGCTTCTTCCGTGGCGCCGCGGCCACGTTCAGGTCCGGACTCAGTTGGCCAGCTTCAGCGACACCCCAGTAGCCTCCGCGATGCATAGAGCAATGTCATGCACCACATCGAACCGAGCAGCTCCAGGTAGAGCATGGTGCCCTCGCTGCGACATCGATCAGCGCGACTTGTGTCACCGAGGATAAATTTTGAGGTCGACAGCAGCAGCTTCGGCGATGCGCTCAACTAGCGCGTACAACGGTTCAGGGCTCGACGCGGCGACGCGCAACAACAGACCTTGACGCTCGAACTGATTGACGATTATGATAATGCCGGATCTCTCGCCGCAGAACGTGATTGCGTCAGAAAACCATTGAGGAGCAAATCCCATTCGAAGCGCCTCGGCGCGAGCGGCATCGAGCGAAGGCTTGGGGTTTGACGTTGTATAGGTCGCGGAGTAGTGCAGTTGCCTAGGTCGGTACCGCATGTACGCGTGCTTGCAAAGAAGTTTCTCCAATGACCCGGCCCACATGCCATCCTTTTGACCGTCAGAGCTGAAGAAGACGCGTCCTGGTGGTTGACGCTCAAGAAATACCTGCTCGACGATGACGCCGTCGACGCCGAGTATTATGCAGTCGTCTGGAACACTGTCTTCGCCCGTTGCGACGTTCTCCTCGTAGAAGGAGATGATATCGGAGACGTCTGTGCTCAGCTCATCGTTGCTGATGATCCCGTCGTCCCCATGTCCCATCAAGGCGAGGAAATCGCGGTGGTCGGACGGGAGAGGATGCCCGGACACCAATTCGAGTTTTCTTATTTCGTCCTGTGTGGCGCCGCGGATGCGCGAGGACATGGCCGGGTCGAATCTGCTGGCGTACTCGATGTAGCTTCTCATGGCGCTATGCTTCAGGTGGCGGTCAATGGGCTGCCGTCTATTGGGCTTCAGTCGGAGATGGGATCACGAGCGGCGGGGCGATCGGTGGAGGAGGCGCCGGTGCGCGTGGTCCATTGGCGATGAGATCTTCGTTATACACGCAGCTCTCACACGGATTGATGTCACGGCTGCCGGCTTCGGTAAAATGGTCATTTTTGGTGGGGTTGCCCCACCGTCGCACAGTCATACCCTCGGGATCCTGCCGTAGGCTCGGACTCAATTTGGCCTCGACACAGTCGGCACCTCCTGGAAATTCCGTCCCGTCCGGATGCGGCACAGGCTCGAGCGGAACCTGCGATGGTCCAGCATATTCGTAGTCAGGCGGCAAATTGGGGCGGATGCGATCGTAGATCTTCTGTGTCTGCGGCGGTTTCCCAGATACGGCGACGGTCACGTTCCCGTCGCGGTCGACGACCACCCCGACCGCCTTTTTCTTGCCGACGCCCGCCTGCTCCATGGCGCTGAACACCCTGTCCATCGCCGCATCGCTCCTCTCCGACGGCCCCGGGTAGCCGCGCCGACGCGGCGCTGGCTGCTGGCCCAGGCGCGAGCCTAGCAGCCCGCCGATCATGCCGCCGGCCACGCTCCCGACCGTCCCGCCGATCACCTCGCCGATGCGCGCGCCGAGCTCGCCGCCGTAGTGCCGGCCGACCTTGCCGCCGGCCCAGCCGAGCCCCGCGCCGCCTGCGACCGAGCCGCCGAACCCGGCGAGCGCAGCGCCCCAGCCCACCGCGGCGGCGGCGCCACCGGTCGCCACGATCGCGCCGCCCCACATCACCACCGTGAGCGTCGTCTTCACCCACGGCGGCACTTCGTCCGCCACCGCCATGCCCGGCGCCAGCGCCGTGTCGCCGCCGATGATCACGGTCGCGATCCCCTCGCGCAGGATCGCGCCGCACTCGATCTTCTCGCTGCTGCGCGCCAGCGGCTTGCCGTTGACGAACGTCGTCGCGCTGCCCTGCGCGACGCGCACCACGCCGTGGTCGGCGCACGCGACGATGTCGAGCCCGGCCCGCACGGCGCCGCGGCGCTCCTTGCCGAAGAACGTATCGGGCGATCCCGTGGCCACCGTCCCCTTGACGTCGCCCGGAATGAGCTCGCCGATGTACGCGCCTGCGAGCCCGCCGCCCGCGCCCGCCGCCGCGATGCCCGCCCCGATGAACACCGCAGCCACGCCGCCGGTGCCGACGACGGCCACGACCGTTGCTGCCATCGCGACGCCTACGACGGCGCCGGTCAACAGACCCGACCACGCGCTGCTATGTGCGATCGAGTCGCCGAGCCGAGCCGCCTCGAGCGCCGTCATCGCGAGCCTCGCCGTCTGCTCCGCTCAGCCTTCAGCCACGCGCGCTCAGCGCCTGTCGTCCTGCGCGAACGCCATCGCGTCGGTCTTCCTCCCCGGCGCGCCGCTGTGCTCCGCGTCCGCGCCGACGCCGCCCGCGCCGGCCTCGCCCACCGCGAACGTGACGCCGTCTGCCGGCGGCGCCGCGCCCACGTGCGCGATCCCGAGCGCGTGTCCGCCGAGCCCGCCACCTCCGGTGCCGCCACGCCCGCCGGTGCCGCCCGGGCCTCCGGCGCAGCCTGGCTGCAGCGCCGTGGCGCCGTCCGGCACACCGCCACCAGGGCCACCCGCGCCCGCCATACCGCCGTCCTGACCAGGACCGCCCGCGCCGCCGTCCCCGCCGCGTCCCGTGACGATCGTCACGTCCTGGAACAGGAGCGTCGCAGCGAGGCTCACCAGCGCGATGCTCGATCCGCCCGCGCCGCCGCCCCTTCCGCCGGAGCCACCGCAGCCGCCCGCACCGCCGGAGCCGCCGCTGGCGCCTCCCGCCGAGCCGGCCGTGCACTGGCCCGCGGCGATGCCACCCTTGGCGCCGCCGCCACCGCCGCCGCCCTGCGCGGTGGTCCCCGGCGCCCCGTCGCTGCCGGCGACGCCCTTGTAGCCGCTGGCCGCGATCTCGCCAAGGCCGCGCGCGCCGGTGCCATGCGCGCCGTCGGCACCGTTGTCGCCTGCGACGCCGGGCATGCACGCCGTAGCGAACTCTCCGGCGCCGCCGTTCATCAAGTCGCCAGGACCGCCGGGGCTTCCTGCTCCGCCACTGCTCTGGAATCCCACGCCGCCGCTACCGCCGAACGAGTCATCGCTCGGATCCTCCGGCGCTCCGCACGCATTCACCGGAGCATTCGCCGGCACGACGATGTCCGCCGAGCACGCCCCGTTCCCCGCGCTCCCGTCGCCCCCTCGCTGCGCCGCCTCCGCGTGCGCCGCGCCGTCTTGCCCCGGCGCCGCGTCGCCTGCCTCGAGTGCGCAACGCACCAGCTCCACCGCCACCCCCTCCGCCACGGCGGCGATCGACGACAGCCCGCGCTTCTCCGGATCGCTCGCATCGATGCTCCGCGCGACGATGGCCGCATCCTCGATCCGCGCCACGCCCTCGCCGCCCCGCACCACCAGCGGGATCACGCCCTCGATCGCGGTCAGCGTCGTCCTCACGCCGTCGCGCGCTCCCGCATAGGCCCAGCTGCCCCCGCAGTCGAGCCCGCCGTAGAGGGTCACCCCCGCCGGCATCTCCACCGCCGCCTCGACCTCGAACGTCTCGGCGCACGCATATACCCGTCCCGTCCCGTTCTCTTGCGCCCGCGCGATCGCCGCCCCCAGCGTTCCGAGCGGCGCCGCCTTCGTCCCCTCCGCGCCGTCGTCGCCGGCCGCCGCCACGAACACGCCGCACGCGTCGTCGACCGGCGCTCCGCTCTCGCTCGGCACGCACCTCGACGGCATGCCGCCGCCCTCGGTCGCGCCCGACGCCTCCGGCGGACAGGTCTGCGACCGCTCGCACGGCGAGCTGCACCCCCCCGCCAGGCTGCTCCCTGCCGCCGCCGCCATCCCCAGCGCCGCGCTCGCCACCGCGACCTGCCAGCCCCTTGCCCTCGGCCTGCCTCGCATCGGCTTTCTCACCGCCTCCAACGCTTCACCCTGCCGCCGTTCCGACATGTCAGAAGCGCCCCGCCACGCCGACCCCTCCGCCTCCGGGCGCAAACCACGGAGCCGCCGTCACCTGCGCCTTGCCCTGGCTGTCTCCCGCGGACCTCGACCACAGCACGTACCCCGCGGTCGCCGCGATCGCCGCGCCCCCCACCACGTACCCGACCACAGCCGCGCTCGTGAACGCATCCAGCTCATCCACCGCGTCGCCGAGCCTCGCGCACGCCGCGCTCCGGCTCTGGTAGCAAGCCGACCGGTTGCCGTCTCCGACGCGCAGCGGCCCGTCGATCTCCGTTCCCTTCGCGTTCGCCGCGAGCGTGAACCCCACGCCCACGCCGAGGCCCACCACCCCTAGCGCTCCTCCGATCACCATCGGCACCACCGGCAGCCGCGCACCGCCCGCCGGCCGCTCTGGCGCCGCGCTCGCCGGTGGCTCCGGCGCTGCGCTGTCCTGTGGCTTCGCGCGCGGTGGCGCCATCGGCGCGCCCAGGTCCCCGTCCGCGAGCTCCACCTCGACCGACGCCGCGCCGCCCTTGTCGATGCGCACCTGGCGCGCCCCGAACCGGTTGCCTCGCCGCGCCGACACCGTGTGCATCCCGGGCTCCACGAACACCGGAGCCGGCAGCGGCGCGACCCCCACCACCTCGCCGTCGACCAGGATCTCGGCGCCGTTCTCGAGCGTCGCGATCGACAGCTCGCCCACCTGCGCGCGCGCCGCCGCGTACAGCGCCTCGGCCGCCTTCATCTCGGCCGGCGGCGGCGGCGGTTGCTCCTTCGGCGCCTCGCGCAGGTAGTAGGCGAGGTGCTCGGCCGCTTCGAGGAAGCGTCCGAGCTTCATCTCGGCCTCGGCGAGGTTGCCCGCGATCTGCAGGCGCCTTTGCAGCGCCCACGCCGCGAGGTACGCCACGCGCGCCCGCTCGTAGTCGCCGCGTGCGTAGTGGGCGTTCCCCTCCTTGTGCAGCTCGCGCACCTTCTCGGTCATCACCTCGTCCTGCGCGCCTCCCGGCGCCGCCAGCGCGAGCGCCGGCGCAGCCGTGACGAGCGCGCTCGCGATCGCGATCGGTGCGATGGTCTTTCGAAGCATCGTTCAGTACCTCGGCGGTCCCGCGAAGGGCCCCGGCGTCGATGTCGCTGGCGCTGCCGCGGTCGTCCGCGGCGGCGGCATCCTGTGCCCTGGATCGCCGGGGGCGGCAACGGCGTTCGCGTCATGCGCCGGCGCGCGGCGCGCGGCCGCAGACGTAGAGCCGCCGCTCGGCGCGGGCGCAGTGGACGGCAGCGCAGATGGCGCCGGCGCCGCGGTCGCGCGCGTCGCGGCGCTGCTCTCGGCTGGCGGCCTGGGAGCTCCCGCCATGGGAGACGGCGCCGGCACGCTCGACGTTAGAGGCGGCGCAGCGGATGCCGGCGCGCTCGACGTTAGAAGCGGCGCAGCGGATGCCGGCGCGCTCGACGGCAGGAGCGGCGCCTCGGGCGCCGACGTGGCGCTGGCCCCGACGGCGCCGGACGGCGCGTCGCGCGGCACGAACAGCCAGTAGATGAGCAGCGCGGGCGCGCTCACCGCGACGGCTGCGCCGGCGATCCACCCGAGGAGCCGCCATCGACTCGGCCGACTGGGCGCCTTCCGGCGCACCTCCGGGCCTGCCTCGGGGCGCGTGAGCGCCGCGCGCGCGGCGGGACCGAGCCGATCCGCGGCGCTGGGCGGCGCCGCCTTCACGCGCGAAAGCGCCCGCCGCATGTTCTCGTCCGAGGCGGCCCGATCCGCGACGCGGCGGAACGTCTCCTCGGTCGGCAGGTACTTCTTTAGATCCTCGTCGCTCATGCCGGTCGGACCCTCTCTAGAACGGGCGGCGCGGCGTCGGCGCACGGCGTGGCGCCGGCTTGAAATATGGCTTCTCCTTCATGAGCTTCTCCTCCTCTTCCGCCCATGCATCGCTCGGCTGCGGCGTCCTTGCCGCGCTCGACGCCTTCGTCGTCGGCCTCGCCTGCGATGTGGCGCTGCGCGGCGCGATCCCCGCCTGTGCCCTCGAGGGCTCCGTCGCCGGACCGGCGGCGCCCAGCACCGCCCGCGCAGCAGGTGGCTGCGCGCTGGGGCGAGGCGCCGCGTCGAACGCCACCGGCTGCGGCATGGCGGCCTCCGCCGCCGCCGGGGGCTGTGCTGCGGGGTGGGGCGCTCTGTCGACCGGCGTGGGCGTCCCCAGGAGCGACGGCGCACTTGCCGGCACAGGCGAGCCCACCGGCGACGGCGGTGCATCCTCGGTGGCCGACGGGTAGAGCACGGCACCGCCGTGTGGCGCTTCGACCAGCGACGTCCGTCGAGGGACAACCCATGCGGCGGCAAGTGCGCAGCACAGCGCGCCCGCGCCTACGGCGAGGCTGACGCGACGCTTGCGCCGCGTCGCGGCCGCCGCCTGGCTCGGCGCATCGCCTGCGCCGCCCTGCCGCGGCGACGAACGCCTGGCTGTTGGCGGTGTCTCGCGCTTGGATCGCATGGGCAATGCGACCGGCGCCGGCTCAACCGCCAGCGCTACGGCCCTCAAGGGCCCGCCCACGGCCTCGCTCGGCGCTGCCTCGCTTGCCCCCGTCGGGGCGACGGCGTCCCTCTCGCTCGGCGCCGCCGCGCTCTTCTCTGGAGGCAGCGGCCCCGTCACCGGCTGCGGCGTCCTTACCGCGAGCGGCGCTGCTGGCCAGGCGACGGGCGGCTCACTCGGCGCCGCTGAAGGAGGTGCCGGCGGCGCGGACGGCATCCGCTCGGTCGTCAGCCAGCGCGGGGTCCGCGCCGCTGCGACATCCGGCGTCGCTCCGGTCGCAGCCGCGCCCGCGCCTGCCGCGAGCAGCTCCTGCCCGCGCCGCTCCGCAGGAGCCGCGGCCGGCGGCAGGAACGGCAGCACCGCCCCGGGCGGCCGGTACCCCGCGTCGAGCGGCGCCGTCGCGAGGTGGACGGCCTCCGCCGCCGGTAGCAGACGCAGCGACGGGATCGAGGCGCGCACCTTCGGATCGAGCACGAGGTGGCTTTCGGCCTGCGGAGATTGTGCGGAGCAGCCGTCGAACTCCCGCGTGAGCGCGTCGAACGCCTCGTTCGCGCTGGGCCGCTCGTCCGGCGACTTCGCCAGCATGCGCGCCACGAGATCGCTCAGGCTCCTCGGGGCGCCCTCCGGGATCGCCTCGGCGAGCGGCGCCGGCACGGCGTGCACGTGGTTCGCCCAGACCTCCTGCCGCGGCGGCAGCTCGCCCGTCCTCTCGGCGAACGCATGCTTGCCGGCGAGCATCTCGTACAGGATGAGGCCCGCGGCGTAGATGTCTGCGGGCCGCCCGACGGGCCGCCGGAGCGCCTGCTCGGGCGCCATGTAGTGCACCGTTCCGAGGTCTGAGAACACGTCGCTCGACGCGAGCCCCCCGACCCGCCGCGCCAGGCCGAAGTCGACGACCTTGACCAGGCCGCTCTGCATGACGAGCACGTTCTCCGGCTTGAGGTCGCGGTGCACGATGCCCCCCTCGTGCGCCACCCGGATCGCGTCCACGACCTGGATCGCGATCGAGAGCGCGACGCGCGTGTCGAAGCGGCGCATCGCGTGGAGCATCTGTCGCAGCGAGACGCCGTCGACGTGCTCCATCGCGATGTACATGACGCCGTCGCTGGTGACCCCCGCGTCGTAGAGGCGGACGATGTTCGGGTGGTTGAGGTCGGCGAGCACGCGCGCCTCCTTGCGGTGCCCGCGCAGGAAGTCGGCGTCGCTCATCCGCTCGGGTCGGACGACCTTGAGCGCGACGGTCCGGTCGAGGTACTCGTCCACGGCCTCGTAGACGCGCCCCATCCCGCCCTCGGCGATGAGCTTCACCAGGCGGTACTTGTGGCAGCGGCCGCTCTCGCCGAGCCGATCGTCACGGCGCTCCATCCCCAATTCCCCACGTGCTTGCAGCGCACGAGGCCCGTCCAGGTCAGCACATCACCCGCCGGGCCAGCGTGCCGCGCCATGCCCCTTGATGACCCTGCGCGTCAAGTGGATCCCGTCGGGGCCGTCTCTGCTCAGCAAGATGCCAACACGGCCTGGCGCACCCACTGCCGGGTGCCGCAGAGCTTGCCCCTCCCTCTGCCGGCACTCGACACCGTCGTCTGCAAGGCGATCTTCCTGCTAGATCGAGCGGCCATGCCCCCCGGTTCCGGTGATCGCGGCTCTTCTCCTCCAGTCGCACAGGTCGCGCAGACGGAGGAGATCGAGTCGGTGAGCTCCGAGCTACTCTCCCAGGCCCCGGTGTTGCCGTGGGCGGCAGCGGAGCACGGGCCGGACAGCGCTCCGCGCGCGAGCCGCTCGACGCCAGCGCCGCCGTTCCGTTGGCCTGTCGCCTCTGGCCTCTCGGCGGCACCGATCTCAGTCATGGCGCCGCTGCCTCTGCCGCTCGCGCCCTCGACGGCGGCCGCATCGGTCTGCTTGACCGAACCGCTGCCTTCGTCGCTGCCGCCCTCAACGACGCGCGACGCCATCGTTCCGGCCGCGGACGCGAGCCCGTGGGTCAAGCGCGTCACGATGCCGGCGCTGACCGTCGGGCAGCTCGCCGGGCCGGCCGAGCGCACGGACCGCGATGCGACACCGGGCCTGTCTCTCGGCACCGAGCTCGCCGTGCCCCGGCCGCGATCGCCGTCCCCGACGCGGGCGCCCTCGCCCGCGCATCCTGCCGAGCTTGTTGAGCTCCTCTGGTTCGATCCGAAGGCGCTCCCGCGCATCCGCGCCTCGTGGAGCAACGTGATCCTCGATCTCGACTTTGAGGCGCTCGATCCGCGCCATGACCGGCCGCCCGGCGATGCGGGTTCCCCCAAAGATCACCACCACGTCTCCGGCCTGCTCACCAGCGGCCCACGGATCGAACCGAGCGGCGTGCAGCAGACCATCCTCGCGTCCATCAGCGAAAAAGGCCTCTTCACCCCGCCGCTTGTGCTTGTGGAGGGCGAGCTGCGATTCCTCTTCGACGAGATCGAGGCGCTCAAGGCGACCCTCGCCGTGGTCGCACCGCTCGCGGGCGCGGACAGGAGCCTCAAGGAGGCGGTGGACCTGTCCAGCGAGCTCCTGAGGTCGCCGTACCCCGAGGGGGCGACCGGCGCCGCCGCCACCCTGACGCAGCAGATCAGGGAGCGACTTCCTCCGCCAGGCCGTTCGCCGGCCTCTGCGCGTATCGAGGCCCAGGTGGAGCGGCTCCTGCTCGAGCAGCGGCGGTATCAGACCCGCGCCGTGCTGGGCGACATCTGGATCCGCGCGCTGCTCGGGGCGGGCGAACAGGACGCGCTACCGGTGTACCTGCCGAAGCGCCTCTCGCCGTGGCTGCCGATGCTGCCCAGGCTGCGCGTGCGCCTCGTCGCGGAGGCGCACCTCAGGCAGGACCACGCCGAGAGCAGCCGGGTTGCCCTGAAGGCGCTCGCGCTCGGCCGGGTCGCCTCGCTGGAGGAGATCCAGTGCGGAAGGCCGTGAGCTGGCCGGCGTCCAGCCAAGCAAGGGCCTCGATCGCAGCAGCGTCCGGAGGAGACCTCGACGGGGGAGGCGGGGGAGGCGAGAAGTCAGCCGTCGGGCGAGCCCGCGATCCTCACGCTCGCGAAGATGCGATCGAACACCGGGTCGAGCCGCGCGGCCTCGTCCTTCGGGATCGTCGCCGTGAAGCTGAGCACTGTCGGCCGGCGGCCTGGCACGAACAGGAGCCGCTGCTCGAGAGGCCCGCTCTGACCACGCCACGCGAAACGAAGCTCCAGCCCTGGCCGGTCGCCGATCGCGCGCTCGTGCCGCGCTAGCAGCTGGAACCCTTCGAGCCGCTTGGCCAGCTCCAGGAGCTGCCGGTCGCCATATCTGCGGAAATCCTCGCCTGCCGCGAGCGCGTCGCGCGTCATCACGACGCTGGCGGCCGCGGTCTGGCCCGGCTCGGGCGGAGCCGCGAAGGCGACCACCGAGCGGTCCTCCCAGTCGCGCGGCACGTCGAAGGACACGTCGGAGTTCTCGTAACGCGGCATGTCTCGGGCTCCCCGCTGGCGTGACGCGTCGCACGGAGCGCGCGGCGCTCGCCTTGAAAGCACTGCGCCCGCCCCGGCGTCAAGGCACTGTCTGCGCAAACACTGCGCTGCTGCACCACGCCATGCAAGGGCGAGGCGCGGCGAGGTGCGCCTCATCCCCGCGGCCCTTGCGCCCCGCCGTTGCCTTCGCCCTTGCCCGCCGGCGCGGCGCTGCCGGTGCCTCCCGGGTGCCTGGCCTCGCCGATCGTGGCCACCGAAGGCGCCTTCGCGCCCGTGCTGTTGATGAACACGTTCGGCGTGCCGTCGATCTGCACCTCCTTGCCGGAGAGCTTGAGCACGCCGCCCGCGGAGATCTCGAGGTCACCCTGCGCATCGATGAAGATGCCGGAAGGCGTGATCCGGATCGACGCGACGCCGTTCGTGATGTGGACGGTTCGATCCTTGGTGATGGTGTACCCGACGCCGCCGCCGACCGTGACGCTCTGGCTCTCGCCGGCATCGATCGCATCCGATGTCCCGATGATCGAGGTGCGGCTCTTGCCAACGGTGCTCGTCTGGTTCTCGCCGATTGTCTGGCTCTGGCTCTTCCCGATGCTCGTGCTCTGGCTGCCCCCGACGGTCACCGCGTCGCCGCCGGTCACGCTCGCCGATCGGTTCCCGAGCACGGTCGAGCGCTGATCGCGCCGGATCACCTCCGTGTAATCGCGCTGCGCGTGGAGGAGGAGGAGCTCGCGCCCCTTCGCATCATCGAACGAGAGCTCGTTATACCCGTCCAGGCCGGGGGATGAGGCGGTCTTCCACCCGCTCTTGGTCTTCTCGGCCGGCAGCGGATAGGGCACGCGCGCCGTGCTGTTGTGGACGCGACCCACGATCACCGGCCGATCGGGATCGCCGTGGCAGAACTCGACCAGGACCTCCTGCCCGACGCGGGGGATCGCCATCATCCCGTAACCGACCCCGGCCCATCCCTGGCTCACGCGGATCCAGCACGAGCTCGCGTCGTCGAATCGACCCTCGCGGTCCCAGGGAAACTGCACGCGTACGCGACCGAACTCGTCGGTATGGATTTCTTCGCCCGGAGGACCGACCACGATCGCGCTCTGCACGCCGGCGACGCACGGCTTCCGCGTCAGCCGCGCCGGCCGGTAGGGCTCGCTCGTGAACACGGCCTCGCCGTGCACGGTCCATTCGCCGTCGTGGTCGCCCTCGAAGGTCGAGGCTACGACGAGCAACCCCCGGTCGGACGCGAGGTCCTCGCGGGGATGATGCGTCATCGAGAAGACGGCGCCGGGAGCCAGATCGAGCACGTTCGTCCGGAACCGGATGGACCGCCGGCCGCTCCGCTCGCACTCCAGGCTCCGCGTCGCCAGCGCCTTCGCCTCCGCGAGATCGGCCCGCGCGATGCCTCGGTCGTCAGCGACCGGCGTCTCGCCGCCCTTGCCCGGCTCGACGACGAACGCCGCTGGAAGAACTGGAAACTGCTCGTAGCGAAGCTCGTCACCGGCGCCCACCTCGGCCTCGGCGAAGAGCCGCACATCCGGACGGGTCCGGAAGTCGACGTCGCGGAGGGTGACACGACCGGGCCGCATCTCGTGGCGTACAACCACCTCGGTCACGAACTCGCGCCCGGCGGCCTCGTTCGGACTGTCAGCGTATGGGATTGGCGGCCCTCGGCGGGATCCATGGTCCTGAGGCGCATCGCTCAGGACGAGCCGGCTGAGCTCGATTCCAGCGCGCCCGCTGCCCTCGCCGTGTGCGAAGTAGAACGAGATGCCCGCCTCTTCGAGCAAGCGGCTCAGGAAGGCGAAGTCGGTCTCGCCGTACTGGACGCGGTACTCGTACGCCGGATATTTCGCCCCGAGGAGGACCTCCGGCTGGATCTCCCACTCGCCAAGGATGCGGAGCACGATGTCCGGGATCGTGACGTGCTGAAAAATCCGGCTGCTGCTCCGGAGCGTTGTCCGGAACAGCCAGGGCACGATGCGCAGCCGGTAGGTGGAGAGCCCCGTCGGTTCGGCCTTCACCTGCTCCATGTCAGCGCACAGGCCGGCCCAGACCCGCGGCGAGCGGGGGTGCGCCGTACCCGACTTGACCTTGAAAGCAGCGGCCTTGCCGACGATGCTGTCGAGGTCGAGATCGTCACGCTCGGAGGCGGCCAGCACGCAGACCTCGAAGAGCGATGACATCCGCTCCCGGACCGAAAAGCGGCGCACGGAGAGCGACGCTTCCTTCGAGGCGAACGAGAGGGAGAGGTTCGGCATGATCTCGGCGCAGAGGATAGAGCCGCCGCACGAGACCGGCAAATTGCCGGGATCGGCCGTGCCCGAGCGCCATGACGTGGGCGCCCCGTTGAGAATCAAGCTGGTTGATGCTATCTCGCTTGGGTTCGTTGATGGTCATCGCGCCGGTGAGCGGGCCTCGGTCGCGCGCGTGATGGTTGGCCCATCGCCAGCCTGAGGGTGCCGTGGTGCTCGGACGCGCCAAGGGTTCCCTCGCAGGGCTCGGCGGCTGCGCACCGGCGGGCGCGTCGCGCGGGCGATGGTAGGACGGAGCCTCTGGCGGGGGTTCCGGACACCGGATGGGCGATGGCCATCGCACGCGTGAGCGAACCATCGTCCTACCTGAGCGAGAAGGGGGCTCCACCGATCATCTACCGGTAGCGCTAACAGCCTGGCACGACCGAATCGTAGCCGCTCCGCAGACCGCGTCTTTTCCCTGGCCAACTTCGGTTGCACGCTACGCGACGTCCGACGAGGGCCGTGCCCTCGCCGAGCGAAGAGGAGCGTGCGATGCCAGGAAGCAGGGAGCTGGTGCAGCTGCGTGCGGAGTTGTCGAGGTATCGAGAGCAGAAGAGCCGTGGGAAGTACCCGGGCGAGTTGCGAGAGCGAGCCGAGGCGTACGCCAGGGAGCGCTCCCGGGCGGGGGCGACGCCGACCGAGATCGCCACGGAGCTCGGTGTCCACAAGATGACTGCCGACCGATGGGTGGCTGGCGGTGAGCGCGCAGAGGAGGGTGCGTTGCCAGCGACCACCAAGGCGGCTGAGCATGTTCCGTTCCTACCCGTCGTGGTGCGCCCGGAGCGCCGAGAGGCGCCGCCTTTGCGGCTCAACGTCGCATTTGCCGATGGGACGCGGATGCAGGTACGTGGGATAGGCGCGCGCGACCTCGTGGAAGCGATCGAAGCGTTGCGGAGGGGACGGTGACCCCCGCGACGATAGCCGTCTATCTGGCGGTCGGTCCAGTGGACTTGCGTGGCGCGTTCGACCGGCTTGCCGCGATCACTCGGCAGGTGCTGTGCCTGGATCCGGCCAGTGGCGCGCTGTTCTTGTTCCTCAACAAGAGGCGCAACCGGCTGAAGGCACTTTGGTGGGACCGCAACGGGTATACAATTCTGTACAAGCGTCTCTCGAAGGGTGCGTTTGCTCTGCCCTCGTTCACCGAGTCCGACGGCAAGTGTATCGAGCTGTCAGCACAGGACTTCGCGCAGCTGCTCGCTGGTCTACCCGTGGAAGAGCTGGCAAGCCGCCGCCGGCTGGTCCACTGAGGCGTCTGCGCCGGCGCTCGTTCACCGCGCTGCCGGCGCCAGCGCGACCCGATGGCGGCCGGCGCAGCCCGATGCGCGGGTGGAGCAGGGCGAGTTGCATCATCCCGAAGACCTCGGGAGAGCGCGGCGCCGAGGGCGCACCATGTTTGTCCCGCGTTCCCGTCTTCGATGAAAGTTTCTCGCCAAAAACAGCAAAAAGTGCCTGCGTCAGGTACTTGCCAGGAGCCAGCGGAGGGGGCATCCATGGCGCGCTTTGACCTCGACGACACGACCCGGTGAGACCGCGCTGCCGCAGTCGGCGGAGACAGAGCGCCTTGACGGCGCGGCGCTCGTGCTCGGCTATCTCCAGGCCAGGGGACAAGGACAGGGGAGCCCCGCCGACCCCGCGTCGATGGTCGACGCGCTGCTCCGGCGGGTGCAGGAGCTCGAGGCGAGGCTGACCGAGCTCTCGACGGCGGAGCAGCAGGCTCAAGAGCTCGCTCGCTCCGTCGAGGCGCTCAAGGCGTACAATCGACAGCTGCAGGAGACGATTCGGACCTTGGAGATCGGGTTCCGGCGCCACGTCTCCGAGCAGGTCTCGCCTGACCAGCTGCGGCTTTCGCTGGCCGGCGAGCCAGGCGCCTGTCCGGCTCAAGCTGCGTCGCAGGCCGAGACCCACTGCCCATCGCCCGATGCGGATCCGAGCGACGACAGCAGCCCGCCGCCGGGCCCCGCGAGCCCGGCGGCACATGGGGAAACGGCAGAGTCCTGCTCCAGCTCGGAGCCCGGAGGTGGCAAGCGAGCCAAGCGCCACGAGCACGGGCGCCGTCGCATCGGTGTCATCCCGAGGGTGATCATCGAGACGCTGCCGCCGGAGGTGCTGCTCCAAGGCATCGCGCGCTTCGAGCGGGTGGGCGTCGAAGACAGCTCGGTGATCGGCCACCGGCGCGGCGGCCCGGTGGAGATCGTCTGGCGTCGACCCAAGTACGTGGCCAAGGCGGAGGCACCGGCGGCGAGCCGCGCAGCGGGCGAGGAGCCTGCTTCTTTGCCAGCCGCAGAGCCGGCCTTCACGCACGAGCTCGACGGGCCCCTCGTCGTGCGGGAGCACGAGCTCTTGGGGATCCCCGCGGATACGGGCTTCAAGCAAAGCCCCTTCGTCGACGGCGTCCTCGTACGCTACACGCCCGAGTCGGACGCCGCGGAGGACAGCGGCGGACCGGTGAAGATCGCCTCGCTGCCGGAGCGCCCGATCGACAGGTGCCTTGCCGATCCGAGCCTCTTGGCCCACCTGTTCGTCCACAAGCTCGACTACCACATGCCCTACTACCGGCAAGAGGTGGAGTCGGATCGCCACGGCTTTCGCATCGGCCGCGGCAACATGACACGCTGGCAGTACGATTGCGGCGGCATCGCGATGCGCATCGCCGATGCCATGTGGAGCGACGCGCTCTCGAGGTCGTGGTTCGCCATGGATGCGACAGGCACCGCCATCCGGGCCAAGGACAAGCACCGCTATGGGCATGTCTTCGTCCTGGTCGCGCCGGGCGATGGTGTGCTGTTCCGCTATACACCGACGTACGACGGCCCCACCGTCGCGAAGCTCTTCGGCGGCTACCAGGGGACGCTCGTCGCCGATGCCTCGGCCAACCACAACGTGCTGTTCGGGCCGGGCAAGGCGCGCGAGGCCGGCTGCTGGAGCCATGCACGAAGGCGCTTCTTCAAGGCGTTCAAAGCCGGGGCGGGCAAGGAGGCGGCGTTCGCGCTCCAGACCCTCCAGGCGCTCTTCCGCGTCGAGGAGCAATGCGCCCTGTGCAGCCCGGACGAGCGCCTCGAGATCCGGCAGCGCGAGTCCGCACCGCTGATCGACAAGCTCTTCGCCTGGGCCGAGGCGCAGCGGCAGGTCGTCCCGGAGCATTCGCCGTTGCGCGAGGGGCTGGTCTATTTGCACAATCAGAGGGAGGCGCTCTGCGAGTTCCTCTCCAACGGGGAGATCCCCATCCACAACAATGCCAGCGAGAGGGCTCTGCGCCGCGTCGTCAAGGGGCGGCGCAACTGGCTGTTCCACGGCAGCGACGAGCATGCTGTCCGGGCGTGTGCCATCACGTCGCTCATCGCGACCTGCCCGATGCACGGCCTCGACCCCGAGCTCTACTTGCAGGAGATCCTGACCGTGGCTCCGAGCTATCCGCTCCGTCGCATCCTCGACCTGAGTCCCAAGAACTGGGTCGCGACGCGACAACGCCTCATCGCCGAGGGGCGGCTCAAGTACCTGGACCTGGCTCGGATCAGCGGCTCGCGGCTCGCCTTCCGCGACCGCTGATCGCGCCGCGTCGCCCGCTTGCGTCGCGCCCACAGCGCTCGTCGCGTCCGGCACGGCCGAGCCAGGCGCGCGTCCTTTCCGCGTTCGCGCCGAGGTGCGTCGGCTCGTCGAGCCGGTGCTGTCGTCGCTTTGCCCCGCCACCGTCGAGCTCGTCTTGGCGGGGCGCCTTCGGGTCGCTTCGCTTCGGCGCTGCTTGTCCGCGCCTCGGGTCGGCCGCCGTCCGCCCACCTCGTCCGCCGACGGCTGGGCGGCGCTCTTGTGGCGCCGCACGCCGGCGGCCTCGGCCGCTCCTGCGCACTCATCCGACCCGGCCGCGCGACGGGGGCGTCCCTTCGCGCGGGCGGGGGCGTCCTCGCGGGCTTGCCACGCGACATGCGGCGCAGACAGCTTCAGCACCGCCGTCGTCAGGCTCGGGACTTCGACTCCCTCCTCCCCGCTCCGTCGCTTCGTCATCGCACCGCGACTCTACGCACGTGGTCGCCCTCCACAAGCACGCTTCAGAACGCGCTCCGCGGAGCGGCTACACCGAATCGACAGGGCCCCGGAGCTGGTCGCGAACTCCGAACGGGGCTGCTCGTGGAAAGTTTGCGCCCGAGTCGCGCATGTCGTGCATCTTTCCGCAAGCGGGCCCCGGCGACAGTCGCGCCAAGACGCGACTGTTCGCGTCCGCCGAACGGATGGGGCCTCACCCGCGGCGCGGAGCGCTGCCGGGTGCAGGCCCTTGTTGGGCAGGCTTCCTCCCAAGAAGGATGGATCCATCGAAATATGGACGGTACGCCTTCCACCAGATTCCGCCGTTGTCATGTGGCGTCAGCTGCAGCGCTATTACTTGAAGCGGCTTCGGAATCCCGAGCCATTCCATGACTACCGCCGCCTTTGCGATCATGTCTGATGCCCCCTGATCTGTGCCGCGATGGTACTCCAAGATAGCCGCTGCGAGCAAATCGGGCACTGAAAGGAAGTCACGAAGCGCAGATGTACCGAGAGCTGCTTCAGTGGTGATCTCAACAGTCCTTTTAAACCCCGAATACTTCTCAATAATTGCGGGCAGCAGGCGGCTCCCAGATGTTCGTCGAAGCGTCCCATCGAGGATGTCATCATTGTCACAAATCCATCTTAGGTCGCTTCGTCCGCCAGTGAGTAGCGCATGCATGAACCCTATGATGTGCATCGTCCGCAAGGCGTCCTCGAGCAGTCGTCCTCCACTTCGTGTCTCCGACCAGTCGCCGAACCCCGAGTCGGCGATCTCTCTGAGAATATCGAGGCGTTCCTGCGGGGTGTTAACCTTGAACGCGGACACCACGTCGACATCGGCGACGAGGACCACCACTACCCCCCGCAACCTACCAAGCATCCGAAGCCATTCATCGAGCACACGCCAGCGTCTCTCGTCGCGGAGGGACTTGTACTCAAATCTCCGTCCGTCCTGGAGACCGTGCTCTTTACGGAATCTCCGAATGGTCTTCGTGAGGTTTGTGGCAGCCTTCTCGGAGGTAAACAACAGCACGGAGGTTGCCCAGCGGCCGGACGCTCTTGCGGAGAAGTCCGAAAAGACCATCAGCTTCTTCGTGCGCGACTCACCCAAAATCCGGAAGTGCTCGGTCCGGCGAGCTGCTTCAATGCCCTCCAGGAGCCCCTTGATGAACATGGGTAGCTCCTCTTCTGGGGGTAATGTCCCAGGAAGGCGCACGGGTTCACTTATAGTCCGTACTCGGACACCGGCCCCGGCAGGGTCTGCGAGCTTGGCGAGGACGCTGCCAATCACTGGTTGCCGCATCTTTGGTCCTAGTTATAGACGAACTGACGGCGCGAAGCAACGCTCTCTCTCTCCCTCAAGGCACAGGCGTCTGCGCGGCTCCGGAACTCGCGCTCTGCTCAACGACTCGCAATCAGCCGCGGGGCGTGCAGCCGCGCCTCGTGCGGCTGCACGCCCCGCGGCTGCATTGCGGAGTTGACAGCCGATAGATGCCGTCGAGATCGCCTACTTCGTGAGAACCTTGGTGTATGTACCGGAAAATTGATTAGCTGCGAGTTTGTGAACCATCAACAGTTGTCCAACCTCCTCCGCGGTCCAGAGGATGGGCTCCTTCTGAACCAGGGCTGCAACAAATCGATCGAGATTATCGACGAGGAGCGTCAGGCCTTCGGGCGTGATGACTCGCGTTCCTTCCGGGAAGTACGCGTCGCGCTCCATTTGCGTCTTGCATGCCACGACGATCGGAAAGCCAAGCCGTTCGGGATAGACCTCCTGGAACCATTCCATAGAGGACAGAAGTTGCCCGCCGTCCACCTTAGGCAATTTGTCCTGCCGATCATTCTTGGCCTCGATGATCCAAGAGAATTCAGGCCAATCCCACAGGTCATCAGGGCCTCGCCGATAGGTCTTTTCAGGGCGAGTGCCACTTGCGCCAAAAATCGCCGCTACCTCCATGAGCGCCTCCTCCAGGACGCGAGGCTTCACGTCGAATGATAGGCCAGCCTTCAGTTCGGCGAGTGCAGCAATTGCTCCATTGGGATGATCGAACGTGTTGTACCAAGCAAGAACAACGTTGCCGACAGTGGCACCACCCTTAGCTTGTTTAATAGATACCCCATCGGGTGGAGTGCACATGTCGTTATTGTACTCGAATGCGGCGACCTGAGTTTTGAGGCCCTCAGCCGGATCGTAGGAGTACGCGTAGTTCGCCTTTCGCTGCAGAAGCCAGCCCACCTGCTCCGGCGGCGGCTTCAACGTGTTGATGGCTGCACCGAGAATCGAGACGGCCTTGCGTGCCGCATTCGACATGGCGGCACGCTGAGCCGCCTGTTCGGCGGCGGCCACTCCAATCTGCTGAGCGTCAGGTTTGTCGGCGGTCTTCGAAATCTTTTTCTTGACTTGCTTCTCGTAGAAGCCCTTCCAACCAGAATCTCGATTCAGACATTGAAGAGCCGTCTCGTGTACGACCACGTGGGCGCCGCGCTTGTCATACTTGGCCATGGTGGTCAGCTTCTCGGACGCCTTGAGTTGCTCTCTTGTGGAAGAGCCCATGAGTTCAACAACGTCTCGCTTCGCAAGAAAGTGCACGAGGTCCGGTCCCGTCAACACGACGACGGCGTAGTCTACTTGCGAACGAACGGCCCGGCCCATTCCCTGTTCGACTCGATAGATCCAACGCCGGTATGCCCCACCCGTTCTTCCCGCAGTCTTGCGATCCTGGTCCTCGGTGATGCCCTGACCGACGGGCATTCCGTCAAGAACGAGGATCCGGCACGACTCGTCGGGCAGATCCACACCGTCATACCGCTGAGCGAATGCGGCGAAGGAAAGCGTTCCAGCGCGGAGGCGTTCGACTGATGCACCCACTTCGTCGCCGATGGCGACGGTGGCTCCGACGGCCTCCCAATCCTTGGCGATCTTCTCGCTGGGGGTCAGCACGACGACCCGATAGCTTGAAGCCAAGCCTTTGCACCACTCCATCACCCACTTCCGGTCGAGCCTCGGATCGATCAATGATGGGGCGAGAACCATGCGCTCGCCAACGCCTTCATCTGAAGGAGGCACGATGGGGATCGTTGCCGCATCCGGATCGCATCCCAGTTCGCGCACCAGTGCAGAATCATCAGACAACGTTGCCGACATGAAGAGGCGATGCGAAGCCTGCGCATACGGTTTCGCGAACTGTACGGCCGGCACGTCCGGAAGGATCTCCACGGCGTTGCCCGAGATAACACAGCGACACCAACGCAGACAGTCGCGAAGGTACCCCCACTTGAAGAGCAGGGCTTTCTTTTCGCCCTTGGCGCTTGCTTCGAGTTGATATCGCTGTTCGAGGATCGGTCGCACCTGATCGACGATGGGTGCCCACAGCCAGAACGGTACTTCCAACACGGCCTGGTCGTCTTCCTGTTCGATCCCTTCCCACACTCCAGGTTGATTTCCCTTACAGGGAGCCTTGAGAACGGCGAACACGTCTTTGTACAGCTCAGCGTGGTCAACTCGGCTGATCCGAATGGTAAACGCGTCGCGCACCTCCTGAATCCCAGAATGGGCGTCGTCGAGAACGATTGCCTCCGGCACGATGTTGACATCGTTGCGATCGAAGGTGGTCTTGGCATTGAAGAGCTTATCGTACGTGCAGACGATGATCGCCTTGCCCGCTGTTGCGTCCGGATCAGGATGAGACTGTTTGGGCGGGTAGTACGACGCCTTGATGGATAGGTTGTCAGCCTCGCGAAGTACCTGGTGGACAAGTTGGGTCGTAGGGCACAAATAGACAACCGGTCGGCCCGTTCGCAGCATATGAGAGTAGAGAAAGACCAAGGCGACGGTGGTCTTCCCGTACCCAGTGCTCATCTTGAGCACCAGGTCGCGTTTCTGGAGTTGTTCCGTCAGGCCAGCGAGCGCCTCCTTTTGCGGGTCCCGCGGAGTAACGTGTGATGCCTTTCGATCGAGAGAGCCGAAGAGTGCCTTGAGATCGGAAACGTCGGGCTTCGAGTCGTTGTCAGTGTAGGTGCTAAAATCCATGTCTTCCTCCAAGGGCCACCGTCGGGTTGTTTGTGCCGGCTGTGGTTCTGGCTCGCGACGGCTGGGTCGCATGGCTCGGCTATCCGACGACCTTCGGGTGTGCTGCGGGGCGCCGTGCCGAGCGCAGCGAGGCTCGGCTCACCGTCAGCACCAGCCGCTTGTTGGGCGGCTTCGTCACGTTCGATCAACCTTGATGCCAACATCCCTTGCCATCTGAGCAACGATGGCGAGCATCGGCTCCTTCAGCTCTTCCGGCGGCACGAGACGGCGCAGGCGTCTCCAGTCACCACGCCGAGTCGACGTCGCGTGGAGAAGGTCCCGTCGTCGAAGCCACTCGTCGACCTTGCTCTTCAGGAGCTTTTCCACCTCCTTCGTTGCTGAACGCGCGAGGGTATGGTCGTTCGTGAGATCGAGAACGAGAGCGAGCTTGAGGCACTCCCGATAGGTGTGCCCAAACTGGTCTTTGCGGGTTCGGTGCAGATGGTCAGCGTCCTGTCTCCGTCGTCGGAGGAAGCCGTCCTGAAACTTCCCGGGTTTTAGAGAGGCTCCGTGTGGGTCGATAAGCAGCATACCTTCGCCCCCACGCGCGAAGTTTCGGTTCTTGTCGTACACCGGCAGCGCTGCGTCATTTTCGAAGTACTGAACGTAGAGGCCGTGGCCAATGCCACGGACCCAGGGCTCGAAATGCGCCGCGATCGCAGGTGCACTGCTACTCCACGGAATCTGTGGATTCAAGAGCGCTTGGGTCAGGTCATAGATCATCGGCACCATTCCTTTCGCGTCGACGCCCGCGCTTGGTGTACCCGCGGTCGGCCGGGCGCTGCCGCCGGACGGCCTGTCCATCTGCTGCCTGCTGCCGCGCGAAGCGCGGTCAGCAGCATGGGCTTGTTAGGTATCTCTGTTCGCCGTGAGTCGCCTCTGCCGCCGACATACCAATGATAGCGCCCAGCAAAGTTCAAGAAATTGGTCCGAGATCTCTTTTAGCTGGTCCCAGGAAATGGGACCAAGTGTCTCGCGGACGCCGCGACGGTTCTGGTTTACGAAAGTTACTGTGAGATTCACGAGATCGAAGTGGGCCTGGCTGTGAGCCACTGAATTTCGAATGATCCTGACGTGGTCCGAGAGAATCGAGAGCGGCACGTCGTGAGAGTCACGGCATGCCCCCATCAGAGCACCAAGTTCATCCGGCACAATAGCGTCAGTCCGACCCCGAACACGATAGGATACCTTCAGAGCGCACTTCAATATCGGCTTGTACCAGTTCTCAGCCGTATTTTTCAGAACATCGGATAGGACTCGGGTCCGCCGCTCGAAGCTTGCTGATGGGTCGGGCTGCATCGCTTCGATCAGCGCAGCCCGCAGAATGCCCATGTCGAAGTTGAGTGCCGCCGAGATGAGCTCGTTAATCGCTTGAGGAGAGGAGCCTTCTACGCCGCGCCGAAAGAAGTGAAACAAGTCATTTGCGGAAGGGCAAAAATCGAAGTCGTCACTCGGCGGACGAGGGATCTCAAGCGCGATCTCTAGAAAATGACGCACGAAGTCAGCCGACAGTCCCGGCTGAGCGTGCATCTGTTCTATCTCGCGGCGAAGAGAGCTCGGCTCTGCGATCGCCATCTGCTTGTAAAGTTCGGCCTGCCGACGAACGCGTTCCGCAAAGATGGGATCCTGCTCGCTGAGGGATCGCAGCGCCGCGGCGATGCGAATGAAAGATTCGATAGGATCGTAGTCGGCCATAGGGAACTCCATCATCGTCTGCCTAACGTCGCAATCAGCTGTGACATACGGCCTATCTCCGTGGTCCAGCATGTAGGCCGCGAGCTGCTGCTGCCCATCTTCGTATTCCAGCGGATGAGCCGCATCTCCCGGCAGCCTATCTCCGTATTCCAGGAGATAGGCCGCGCCCCCCCCGCGACCTATCAGTACATATCCGGAGATAGGCCGCCGGTGCATAGCCACGCATTCCCCTCGCTAGGTCGCCGACGCCCCAGCTGATCGCGACACAAGATTCGTGCCGATGGTATCGCACACCGCGCGACCGGGATCCGGTCGAAATATCCTCCAGTCGCCGCATCTTGCGCACCCCACTCCGATGGTTGATTCCGGGAATTCTGCCTCGATTGTTCCGGAGCGTCTGGCCGGGTGATCGACCTGGCTGGAGACGGCGGCCCTGGACCCCGCGGCTCGCCACCGCCGGGGCCAGCGCGCCCTGCGTTGTCGGTCTCATGAGGGCCCCTCGAGCTCGAGGGGGCGCGTGCGCTCGGCCAGCCCGTCGATCCGCAGCAAGCGCGCACGCTTGATGATGCGGTCAAGGCCTTCCTCGCTCGCGACCAGCTGGGCGTCATCAGGCTCCGGGTCCACGGATCGGCGTTCCTGCGTCGACGGCCGATAGATCCAATCCCACCCCTCGTGCCCCTCCTGCGCATCGTGGGGAGGTAGCGTAGCCGACGGCCAACCCGACCTGTCAAGCCTTCGGTACGAGTCGATAAGGCGACTCGATCGACGCACTGTTGCGAAGCGTCGTAGGCGGCGGCGAGGCCGGAGGTGGCGAGGTCAGCGGAGGGCCGATGCCCTTCAGCAACGGGGCGGCATCTCCTCGCTGGCGCTTGAGGAGAGCCCCAACCCTTAGCAACGGCCTGAGGGGCGCCATCGTGCGCCGTCGCCGTGTGCTCCGACGTGATCCGAACAGCCGTTCCGACGCGATCCGAGCGGTCGTTCCGGCGACACCCGAGCACCGGTACCGGTGACCCGGGTGGCCGCCCCGACGACACTTGGGGGCTGCGACGGGGCAGGTGACGCGCGAGCGGGGGGACACGCGCGCTGGGCTGGCAGGGGGGAGCGATGACCGTCAATCGGCTGATCACACGGGGGGACACGGCGGCGTGCACAGGCCGCGTGGTGACGGCGCACTGACGGCCGCACGCTCAGAGCTGCACGACGGCGCTCATGCGCGAACAAGCGTTCCCCGCGAGCACGGCCCTCGTCGCCGGCAATGTGCCAGAGATCGGCGAAGTGGACGAGAGCTCGCCGACACGCGCATTGCCATCTCCGTGGCGGTCCCCATCGCCGACGCTGTGCTCCACTGCGCGCCGCCGTTCGCCGATCTTGGTGAGGTCGGCTACAGCTGACCCGATGGGCGGGTCCTGGTCGGAAACCTGCTCTCGCGGCGCAACCTGGCAGCAAGAAACGAGCCGACCAAGTGAGCCTTGTTTGGCCGATCGGCGCGATGCTTGCTGCTCGCGCGCAGCCCCGCGCCGAGCTGCGCCCTCTGGCATCGGACCGCGCTTTAAGCCATGGAGATCGTTCGGCTTCGCTGTTGGTGCTCCATGCCACAGAGCGGCTGGGGTGCGAGGATCTAACTACGCGAAATGATTCGGCATCCGGAGACGAAGGCTATTGATTTACGTCGCCGTAAATAGAGGGCAGATTCGACCCGACCGCCTCCGTCAGTACTATGTGCGGATGGACGCCCCTCCCCCGAAGCCCCCGCAGCCGCCGCCGCTGCTCGAGTTCCTCGCTGCTGCCGCCCCGGCGGCCGTTGCGCTGCTCACTCAGGACCACACCGACCACCAGACGCGCGAGATGCAGATCGCCCTCGAGCGCCATCAGTTCGAGCAGGCGCGCGCGGAGCTCTTGCGAAGGGAGCGGGCGTTAGAGCGTCGAGAGGCGGAGCTCGAGCGCGAGCGCGCGCGCCTGCAAGCCGAGGCCGCGCACATCGTGCAGCACACGCCAGCCGGCAACGCGGGGCGCTTCCAGCGCCGCAGGAGGCCCGCGGCGCCCGGCAGCACGACGGCCTGCGGCTACGACGAGAAGCACCAGTTGCGGCTGCTGTTGCCGGAATGCATCACGTATGCCTGGTGCGTTGCCTTCTACCGGGCGCCGCTTGACGTGCGCGCAGAGGTGTTGCAGGCGCGCCGGAGCCACTACCGGCGGATCGCCCGGCTCCCGCCCCATCTGGGCGAAAAGCTCGACAAGGCCGGCGTCCCGTTCGATGC
Organism: Sorangium sp. So ce134; assembly: GCA_051525975.1. Lineage (GTDB taxonomy): Bacteria > Myxococcota_A > Polyangia > Polyangiales > Polyangiaceae > Sorangium. The sequence continues at coordinate 11,028,696 of CP150314.1, read as the reverse complement.
GCTGCGCTTCGTGGCGTACGCCGCGACGCTCGTGGAGCAGGAGGAGAGGGCCCGGAAGATCCTCGCGGGCGAGCGGCCGCCGCGCCGGATGCCGCGACCTGAAGAGCCGAACGCCTCCGAGCCGAACAAGCGCCGGAGGGGACGACCCGCGTACCCCCGCGCGCGACCCAGCGAGAGGCAGAAGCCCCGAGCCGCTGAGCAGAGCAGCCACCTCGCGCAGCCCCACGGCGATGATGTCGCCGCGCGGCAGGCCACCAAGCTCCGCGAGTTCGCGTCCGCGTTCGCCCACCACCTCATCACCAAGTGCGACCCCGACAGCGAACGGGCCGACGACGTCGTCGAGGGGGAGGACCCGAGCTAGCGCACACTGCGGATCGTCGTGTTCGAGCATGCGCGCTGGCTACCGTTCGTCACTTCGCCGGTGACGGCGTGCTGGGCGGTCCGTCGCCAAGCGACCCGGTGCGACTGGTTTCGGAGCGCGTCCCAGAGATTGTCCTCGGATCGGGCCGGTACTTGCTTACGGCGTTCCTGGCGGCGATGAGCAGCTGGTGGTTCCAGGCGACATCACCCGGATTGAGCCGGCGGCGGAGTGGTAGCAGGAACTGCGCCAGAAGGTAGCCCTGCAGAGCTCGGTCGAGACGGGCGCGTTCGGCCGATCTGCGGCTGGCGTGGCATCGAGCTGATCTCCGATCGTGCGCCCCACGAGCGATACCGCACGGAATCGACGCAGGTCCGCGCCCCGTCGTGCTCCGATGTGCAGTGTAGAAAGTCCGATGCCGCCGATGAACCCTACCGCCACGGTCCGGCCACCCCCGCGATCGCTGCCGGTCTCGGCGCAAACCCCGGCCTGCCTCCACGCGGCACCGCGGGGTCACTCCGAGATACCAAATTGACCCCTTCGGACCCCCTCTCTCTTGGCCCCTCTGCAGCGCTTCCCAGGGTAGCTAACCCGGCGTGATGGCAACGATTTTCCTCACGAGCATACAAGGGTAATTCGCGTGGAGATACCTTCGGCTCCGAGATACCTTTTCGGGCCTCTTCTGGCAGCGTCGGTCACGGTTGCCTACGAACCCTACACGGATGGAGGTACGGCATGGCATCGGTGGCTCTCGCGCGTGTATCGTCACAGCTTGCTCTTCGTGGGGCTGACAACAGTATGCGCGCGATCGAGAGGACGATCCTGGAGACGCCCGTCGGCGGATCGCAGAACTCCAGGGCTATGAGCTCGTCCGCCACGGCCACCGCGACGCTCGCGATCCCACTGGACGGGCTCACGATCACGGCGCCGCAGCCGGAGATGCTCTCGCAGAAGAACGTCGAGCCGGTCACCGGCATCCCGGCGCGCGTCTTCCTCGACACCATCCGCGCGCCGGGCTTTCCCCTGCCGGTCACGAAGCTCGGCAAGCTGCGCCTGGTCCAGCGCGAGGCCTTCATCGCCTACCTCCAAGCGCTGGCCAGTGACCCGGCACCGCGCCGAGCCACGGCAGAGGACGAGCGGACGGGGGTTGCCGCGGTGCTGGCCGCTGTCGGCCTTGAACCGGTCCGGCAGCCGCGGGCCGGCCGAGCGAGCGGTCCTTCCGAAGGCGCGAGGGGTGGCAGGCTGCCGCCGAAGTAGAGCGAGTCCGCTTGCTGCTACCATCGGCTCGGCGCGGGCGCGTGTGGCTGATCGGGGGGCAGTTACGACAGCGTCGGCCTCCCCTCCCAGCTCCCGGTGCCGAGCGCTTTGCGCAGGGCCGCCTGTGGCTCGCGAGATTGCGCGTCAGCTGAGCGCGCGGTCCAGGCCGAGGTGGACCACCTCCACGCTCGAGGTCCCCGGAGGCCTCTCAGGGCGTGGTTTCGCGAGGTCGCCGCCCCTTCTTCGAAGGCGCCTCAGGCGTGGGCGCGACCGGCGGCGCGGCGAGGCCGGCCTTCCGCGCGAGCGCTCCCGGGCGGGCGCCGATCCGATCGACGAGCGCGCCGAGCGCGGCTTGCACCGCGGCGTCGGCTTCGTGGAGCTTGTCGAGACGGCGCACCCAGGTCGAGAAGCGCACGCCCGGTGGTCGTTGCGGGATCGGCTCCCGCGGGTCTGGTCCAGCGCCGAGAGCGGCCCGCACCCTGGTCCGGCGTGCCAGCGCCTGCTTGAGGACACGCTCCTCGGGACGATGCCGTGGCGAACGGTAGACGAGCCCTGCACAGCGACGGCAGCGCAGGCCTGGCGCGTCGAGGTAGAGCACGGCCGCCCGTGCGGAGCACCCGGGGCAACGCGCCCAGAGCCGGAGGCGGCCCGGGGCCAGGCGGGTCGTCTCGAGTGGCAGGGCGACCGTTCCGGCCAGCACGAGGCGCGCGTCGGCGATGTCGATCTCGACATCGGTGTCGACCTCGCCGCGTCGTGCGGCGCTGGCAAGGGCAGCGATGTTGATAGAGGCGATCTCAGCTGTCGTGCGCCTGGGCACGCCGGCAGCGTAGCAGGGTTTGATGCCCCGTGGCGGCTGCGAATGTCACGGTCCCGGCGCGAGACCTCGTGCCGACGCGTCCTCCCAAGCCCGGCACGCGCTTACCTCCGCGATGACCTCCTCGTGCGAGATCCAGGGGCCGTCGGTGATCTTTTCGCTCTCGACCACGGGTGCGCGAAGAAACGCCTGCCAGACCGGATCGTCTGCGGCGATAACCAGCTGGCGGACGGCGACGGCGGTGCTGTCTCGTCGAGGCTCATGGGTCAGGGCCACGACGGGACGCCTGTTGGATCGATGGCGCCAAGTTTGGAAAACGCAGACCGCAGCGCGGAATGGACCACCTCAACGTCGCGCGTTCTCCCGCTCCCAGCGCTCCTGCGCCGCGATCGCGTCGTCCGCGGCGCGGACACCCGAGACGAAGAGCTCCGCGTCCGCAGGGTCGTCCAGGTTTAGGCCAAACCGGAGCATCTTGGCGCGGTCGCGCGGCGGGACGGAGCGGAGGATCTCGGCGGCGGAGCGGTCGCGGCGGTGGGAGGGCATATTACGAGCATACCAGACGTTGCGGGCTGACATCGTAAACGAGAAGTAGTTCAAGGGGCTGCTCGTCATCACCAGCAGCCGGTCCATGAACCGTCCTCGGTTGCCCGTCTTTAACGGGACGGCGGGTCTTCCGCCTCGAGAACTCCCGGCGGCTTCGCCGCAGCTCCGTGCGCATCGGCCGTCGGCTCGTCAGCGAGCCCCTCGTAGCGAACCCGCCCCAACTGCCAACATCGTAAAAGGCGTGTGTCGGCGACGCCGCAGGCTCCGGGGTCGACGACGGTCCTCGTGCCGACCTTCCCGCTCCCAGTGATGCGCCTCGGAAAGCTGCGTCTTGTCGGGCGAGCGGCGTTCATCGCCCGGCTCGACCCGGCTCGAGACGAAGCACGAGGCCGCCCCCCGGGCACTTCCGGAGCGCGGCGGACGACGCCGAGCACGGCGGCGGCGCAGCGGCGGTGCTCCGTGAGGCCGGCCTCGCACCGGCCCCTACGCCGGCGGGCTGCCGCAGGCGTGAGCGCGGCCGCAAATCGCGGTAGAAGAGAGCCGCCATGCCCCGCAGGCCCACGGGATCGCTCTTCCGCAACGACGCCGGTCGGCTCTACGTTCGCGTCCTCGTCGGCGACAACGACCGCGAGAGCTTCCCGCTCGACCCCAAGCTGACCGAGCAGCAAGCCGAGCAGCGCAAGGAGCTCGTCGCCGACCTGGCCGTGCGCCTGCGCGCCTCGCGGAACGTCACACGCGACGCGATCGTCGCGCTGCTGGAGCGTGCTGCGGTGGGCGAGGGGAGAGCGCTCCGGGACGTCATCGCGGCGGTCGAGGTCGTCTGCAGAGGCGGCGCACAAGCGAAGGTCGTCCCCGGTGGCGACTCGGTGCCGAAGCAGGTCACTCTCCAGCAGTTCGGCGAGCTCTGGACCTCGGGCGAGCTCGCGCGCATGTACCCCGACCACGTCAAGCCGAAGCGCAGCGTCGAGCAAGACGTCTATCGTTTCGACCGCCACATCTACCCGATCGCCGGCCGCGTCCCCGTCGCATCCTTCACGCTCGACGACGCCGAGCGCATCATGCGCGCGCTCCCGCCGATGTCCCCCGCATCGCGCCGTCACATCGCGCAGCTCCTGCACCGGCTCATGGCGATGGCCGTCTTCCCTTGCCGTCTCCTCGCGACGAACCCGCTCCCCCGCGGCTTCCTCCCGAAGCTCGGCCCCACGAAGGCGAAGGCGTGCCTCTACCCCGACGAGGACGCGCGCTTGCTGGCTTGCACGGCGATCCCGCTGTGCTGGCGCGTCCTCTGGGGCTTTCTGAACCGCGAGGGCCCCCGCATCAGCGAGGCGGCACGCCTGCAGGTGCAGGACGTCGACCTGGATCGCGGCGCGCTGCGCCTCGAGAAGAACAAGACGAACGACCCGCGCGCATGGGCGCTGTCGCCCGGCGTGCCGCAGGCGTTGCGCGCATGGCTCGCGCTCCGCGGCAACCCGGCTCCCTCTGCGCCGCTCTTCGTTAACGAGGACGGCGATCTCTTCAGTGTCGAGCATGCGGCCGAGCGCTTCCGCGCTCATCTCCAGCTCGCCGGCATCGACCGCCCGGAGCTCTTCGAGGACTCCGACGAGCGCCAGCAGGTCCGCGCCCACGACACGCGCTCGACCTTCATCACGGTCGCGCTGGCGAACGGCCGCAGCGAGACCTGGGTCGCCGACCGGACCGGGCACCGGAGCTCGATCATGATCCAGAGGTATCGCCGGGCGGCCAGGACGTTTGCAGAGCTAGGCCTTGGCGAGCTAGCTTCCCTCGCCGAGGCGATCCCCGAGCTCCGGGGCAGGGGAAAAGGCACAGGAAACGGCACAGAACAGGGTGAGGGTGGGACCAGAATCCGGATAACCGAAGTAAAATCAACAACTTGGCCCCGTGGCGAAATGGCAGACGCGGTGGATTTAAAATCCGCGGTCCCTTGCGGGCGTGCCGGTTCGAGTCCGGCCGGGGCTACCTCGTGGGTCGAGCGGGTGACGTGCCGATCTGACCCGCGACGACGCGACGTGCGCCCTTGGCGCTTCCAGGCGAGAGCCGCCGGGCGGCTCCGATCTCCACCCGGAGGCCGGCGGACGCTGCCAGGGGTCGCGCGCTGACCTGGGGGCTGCCGAGCTCTGCCTGTTACCGCGCGCTCCAGGCACACGGGCAGGGCACCTTGCTGCCTTGCCGCCCCGCCGCGCTCCCTGACGCCTGAGCTTCCTGCCTGGGACGCTCGGCCGGGACCCACCCGACACACCCTCTGCCGTCGCTCACGGCATCTTACACCCTCAGGGGCTGTGGAGCGCTTCACCCTCCCTTCGGTGAGCTCGGCTCCTCGCATGACGTCGCGCGTCATGATCGAGCGAGCACCGAGCCTCCACTGCGGCTCGACCTCCCGCTGCGGCTCGACCTTCCGCGGCGGCAGCTGAGCTGAGCTGCTGGCCCGCCTCGAACGGGACCGGGGCGCTCTGTGTCCCACGTGGCGCCGACTTGCCGACTTACCGGGACATGCCTCGCGCCCGTCACGGTCTGATGGCGCCTGTCACGGTCTGAAGGAGAACAGCGCGCACCCCCTTTCGTGTCCTCTGGGCTCGACAAACCAAGTGGACTCGAGTAATGGGAGCGCCACTACATGGATCTGGATATCGATTGTCTGCGTGAGGCGAAGGTAGAGAACGTAGAACGTCTTGCTCACGCTCTGGGCGTCAAGCTGCCCGAGCACAAGCGCCATGACAGGCGTGCTTACACCCGTGAGCTCATCCGGGTGGTGATGCAGGGAATCCGGCGCGACGCCGAGCGGTCCCGTGGCCGCAGGTTCTTCGGTCGCAGCTGACGATTTTACCCACACGGTACGCGTCTCGGACCCATCGTCCGGGCTTCCCGCTCCGGCGCCGCTTCTGACGCCTCAAGCCCCGGCGTCCGACGCCACCACCACCCGCGTCCGCCGCCACCCCCCGCGTCCGACGCCTGCCTCCGCCTCCGCCCCCTACCTCGCCTGAGGCTTGCTCCGCATCGCCAGCCGGCTCCCCGTGACGCGGCTCCGCGCCGCCAGCAGGAGCGGCGCCGCCGGCGTGAGCGGATCGACCAGGTCGTTCACCTGGAGCATCGCCTTGTCCGTCACCTTCCACGCCGCCGAGTGACCCGACACCCCCTGCTGGGGCGACCCCGCCAGATCCAGCGCCCGGCTCAGCTCCCGGCCCACCCGCGCGATCCGCGCGAGCTCCTCCCGCGACGCCCCCCCGTCCTTCGCCGCCGCATAGATCGCCCGCACCACGCCGAGCAAATCTCGAACGGCATCGAATGGAAACGGCGGGGTGCTGACCGGAATGGGCACTGCGCCAATGTACAGCAACTCGCCCTTCGATGGAGCATTTGCATTCCGATGAGCAGCATCAGATTTCCACAGGATCGTCTCAGTTGTAATTATAACAACAGAAAAAATCAGTTGAGCGCACCCACGGCCTCCTCCACCGCGGCGATCAGCTCCCCGCTCCGGATGAGCTCGGCCGTCGCCGCGATGTCCAGGTAGAGCGGCCGGTCCTCGACCAGCTCGGGCACCGCCCGGCGGATGGCGGCGTGGGCCGCGGTCACCCCCCCGCTCGGGCGGAGCGGGCGCCGCTGGTCCACCCCCTGCGCCGCCGTGATGAGCTCGATCGCCAGCGAGCTGCGGACGTTCTCGATCACCTGCGCCAGCTTGCGGGCGCTGATGCTGCCCATGCTCACGTGGTCCTCGCGGCCGGCGCTCGAGGGGATCGAGTCGACGCTCGCCGGGTGGCAGAGCACCTTGTTCTCGCTGACCAGCGAGGCGCTCGCCACCTGGGCGATCATGAACCCCGAGTGCAGCCCGCTCCGCGGCGCCAGGAACGGCGTGAGGCCGGTCGAGAGCGCAGGGTTCACCAGCTGCTCCACCCGCCGCTCGCTGATGTTCGCGAGCTCGGCCGCCGCCATCGCCGCGAGATCCAGGGCCAGCGCCACCGGCTGCCCGTGGAAATTGCCGCCCGAGATCAGCTCGGCGCCCCCCTCGCCGAGGAACACCGTCGGGTTGTCCGTCACGCTGTTGACCTCCCGGGTCAGCACCCGGGCGGCCCAGGCGAGCGCGTCGCGCGTCGCGCCGTGCACCTGGGGCATGCACCGGAGCGAGTAGGCGTCCTGCACCCGCGGGCAGTCCGCGTGGCTCTGCATGATCTCGCTGCCCCCGAGCAGCGCGCGCAGGTTGCCGGCCGTGACCTCCTGGCCCGGGTGCGGGCGCACGCGCATGAGCCGCTCGTCGAACGGGCGCTTCGAGCCCATCAGCGCCTCCAGGCTCACCGCGCCGGCGATGTCCGCCACCGTGCAGAGCGCGGCCGCGTCCCGCAGCGCGAGCGCGCCGAGCGCGGTCATGTACTGCGTCCCGTTGATCAGCGCGAGCCCCTCCTTCGCGGCGAGCTCGATCGGCGCGAGGCCGGCCTTCGAGAGCGCCACCGCGCTCGGCATGAGCTGCCCCTCGAACCGCGCCTCCCCCTCGCCGATGAGGCACAGCGCGAGGTGCGCGAGCGGCGCGAGATCGCCCGACGCGCCGACCGAGCCCTGCGCCGGGATGCGCGGGCACACGCCGCGCTCGAGCAGGGCGGCGAGCAGGTCGAGCACCTCCGTGCGCACCCCCGAGTGCCCCAGCGCGATCACCTGCGCGCGCAGGACGATCATCGCGCGCACCTCGGCCTCGCCGAGATCGGGCCCGACCCCGCAGGCGTGGCTCCGCACGAGGTTCCGCTGGAGCGCCCGGATGTCGTGATCGGCGATGCGCGTCTCCGCGAGCGCGCCGAAGCCGGTGTTGATCCCGTACACCGCAGGCGCGGCGTCGCCCGCCGCCGCGATCGCGTCGATCGCGCGGCGCGAGGCCGCGGCCCGCTCGCGCGCCTCGTCGCAGATCGCCACCGGACGCCCGCGTCGCGCGACGTCCTCGAGATCCGCGAGCGAGAGCGGGCGGCCCAGGAGCAACGGAGAAGGAGAGACGGCGGCGGCGCGCGGCGTGGAAAGGGTCACGGGACCGCACGCTAGAGCGGCGGATGCGTCGAGAAAAGCCGCCCGCGCGGCGATCCGCGGCGCCGCTCGGCCGCCCGCCAGCGACCGACGAGGCCGCGGCAGCACCCCGGCTTGCGCCGACGACACCCCGGCAGCGCCCCGGCTGGAAAGCGCGGAATCGTGCTCTGCCTCGAGCGCCACGGGCGGAGGCCGGGCCGGCCGCGCCGGGGAGCCAGGACGCCTCTTCGCGCCTTTCCGCCCGGTACGCGCCTCCGGGGACCCCGCCGGAGCCCGGACCGCGCGCCGGCGCTGCCGCGGCCCGCCGGCGGCGGAAGAAGAATCCAGTGCCCCGCGGGGATCGATCCGCCTATCCTCCCGGGGCGCGTTCCGGCCGGGCGCCGGCGCGCGGTCGCTTTTCTTCCGATGCGCTTCGCCCTGGCCCCCCTCGCCCCCCTTGCGTTTGCTGTCGCGCTCGCCTCGCCGAGCGCCGCTCAGCCCGTCGAGGGCGCGGTCGCGGAGCGAGGAGCGCCGCCGGCCGCAGCGGAGCCGCCTGCCGCAGCGGACGCCGACCGCTTCGAGCAGCGGCTCGTGCTGGACACCGGCCGCTCGCCGCCGCCGCCGCCGGACCCGACCCGGTCGACGTTCTCGCTGCAGGGCGAGTACCAGCTCCGCTACCGCGCCATGACCGATCTCCGGCTCCGGGCGCCGCGCCTCTCGGCTCCGGGCGCGACCACGCTCGGGCAGAACCAGTACATCGCTCACTGGCTGCGCCTCTCGCCGCGCTTCCACTACAAGGACAAGGCGTCCATCGTGGCGCAGATCGACGTCGTCCGCGGGCTCATCGCCGGCGACACCACGCGGCACGTCGAGGAGGTGCGCGACGCGCGCGCCGCCCTGGCCTGGTACGAGGTGCACCCGCGCTACCTCTACCTGGAGCTGCCGTCGCCGGTCGGCGTCTTCCGGCTGGGCCAGCAGGGCGCGCACTGGGGGATGGGGCTCGTCGCCAACGACGGCGAGCGCGCGACCCTCTTCGGCGACTACGAGCGCGGAACGCTGGTCGAGCGCGTCCTCTTCGCGGCGACGCCGATGGGCCGGACCGGGCCGCTCCTCGTGACGGTCGCGGGCGACCTCGTGTTCGAGGACAACGCGGCCGACCTGCTCGGAAACGACGTCGAGGGGCAGGACGAAGGGGAGGGCGATCGCGCGCTCCAGGCCGTCGTGTCGGCGCTCTGGCGCGCGCGGCGCGGCGAGGTCGGGATCTACGGCGCCCTGCGGCGGCAGGCGCGCGAGCGCCGCGCGAAGACGAGCCCGGCCCGGTTCACCGAGACGCTCGCGTCGGCGGTGATCGACGTGGCCGGCAAGTTCGACGCGCCGGTGCCGGGGGGCGGCGCCCACGTCTACGGCGAGATCGAGGCCGCGGTGATCCTCGGCGCGACGTCGTTCGTCCCGCGCGGGCCGGCGCCGCCCTCGGGCGCGGCGGGGCGCGCGCCCGTGGCGGTGCGCTCGGTCGGCGGCGCGGCCACGCTCGGGGCGGTGCACGTCGCGGGCCGCGGGCGGCGGCCGGGCGAGCGGTGGGGGCGCGTCGTCACGGAGCTCGAGGCCGGCTACGCGTCGGGCGACGACGACCCCAGCGACGGCGTGTCGCGGCGGTTCACCTTCGACCCGAGCCACAACGTCGGGCTCATCCTGTTCGACCAGGTGCTCGCCTGGAAGACGGCGCGCTCGGCCACGATCGCCGAGCGGGAGCTCTTCGCCGCGTCGCCCGAGCCCGGGATCAGGTCGCTGCCCTCCAAGGGAGGCGTGTTCGGCGCCGCCTACGTGAACCCGCGGATCGTGGTGCGGCCGGCGCGCTGGCTCGACCTGAAGGCGGGGGCGGTCATCGCCGAGGCGACGGCCGACGTGGTCGACCCGTACAGCACCCCCCGGCCGGGCGGCGGCCTCGCCAACTACGACGGCGGCGACAGGCGCCGCCGCGACCTCGGCGTCGAGCTCGACCTCGGCGTCGACGCGCGCATCGCGATGGGCAGGCTCGTCACCATCCAGCTCGGCACCGAGGCCGGCGTCCTCTTCCCCGGCGGCGCCTTCGAAGACGCCGCCGGCGCGGCGCTCCCCGACCAGTACCTGCTCACGCTCAAGCTGGGCGTGATCCATTGATCCGGCCGGAGCTCGCCGGACCTCGAGCGAGCTCGCGCGCGACACGGCAGACGAGGGCCGCCCAGGGTGCTAGAGGGCGTCTGCGCGGCGAGCGAAGCACGGCGAGCGCGCGGCGCGCCGAGGTCGCGGGCCGAGGCGCCGGCCGCGGCCCTCGCCCTCCGGAGGACAGACATGGGAGAGAAACGATGCGCAAACGACTCGCGCTGAGCCACCTTCCGACCCCGATCCAGCGCCCGCAGCGGCTCGCCGAGGCGCTCGGCGTCGACCTCTACGTGAAGCGCGACGACATGACCGCGGGCGCGGAGGCCGGCAACAAGATCCGCAAGCTCGAGTACCTGCTCGCCGCCGCGCGGGAGGAGGGCGCCGACTGCGTGATCACCTGCGGCGGGCTGCAGTCGAACCACGCGCGCGCGACCGCGCTGCTCTGCGCCTCGCTCGGCCTGCGCTCCTTGCTGTTCCTGCGCGCCGCGGATCCGTCGGCCCCGGCGCCGCTCGCGGGCAACGCGCTGCTCGACCGGCTCGCCGGCGCCGAGATCCGGCTGATCTCGCCCGAGGCGTACCGGGGCCGCGACGCCGTGATGGCCGAGGCGGCCGCCGAGATCCGCGCGGCGGGCGGCCGGCCGTACGTCATCCCCGAGGGCGGCTCGAACGGCCTCGGCGCGCTCGGCTACGTGCGCGCGATGGAGGAGATCCGGAAGCAGCTCGACCTCGGCCTCGCGGGGGGCAAGCCGTTCGACGTCCTCGTGCACGCGTGCGGCTCGGGCGGGACGGCGGCGGGCGCGGCGCTCGGCGCGGCCCGCTACGAGGTGGCCGGCGAGGTGCGCGCGATGGCGGTGTGCGAGGACAAGGCGACGTTCGCGCGCATCGCGGTCGAGATCATGGACGACGCGCGCTCGCTCGATCCGCGCCTCGGCGCGCCCGCCCACCTCGTGATCGACGACTCCGCGCGGGGGCCGGCCTACGGGGTGTCCACGCCGGAGCAACGGGCGCGGATCGCCAAGGCGGCGCGGCTGTCGGGGCTCGTCCTCGACCCGGTGTACACGGGCAAGGCGTTCTGCGGGCTCTGGGACATGGCCGAGCGGGGCGAGCTCTCGGGCAAGCGGGTGCTGTTCCTGCACACCGGCGGGCTGCCCGGGCTCCTCGCGCAGGGCGCCGACTTCGCCGACGCCTTCTAGCCTGGGACGGCGCGCTCCGCCGCCCGCGCGCCGCCCGCGTCAGGTCCCGCCGCGCCACCACGCGTCGGCCAGCGACGCGTCTTCCAGGGTGTCGATCTCCATGTAGCCGCCGTGCGTGTCGATCTTGTGCAGGGCCGCGCCGGACTCGAGCATGTGCTGGAGCAGATCGATGAGGTAGGCGCGCCGGAACGAGCGGCCCTCGCGGAACTCCGGCCGCTCCGAGAACGCGGCGCGCGCGGCGTCGAAGGCGGCCAGGAACTGCGCGGCGCCCCGCGCCGAGAGCTTCATCACCCCGATGAACTCGCCCGTCGCGGCCTCCGAGGGGATGCGGCGCGAGATCTCCACGACGCGATCCGCGTCGGCCGCGTCGGCCGCGTCGGCGCGGAGCTTCTCGGCGTCGGTCTCCGGGTGCTGCGAGCGGCCCACGTAGCGGCGCCGCCAGTCGGTGTCGCAGGCGAGCGCGATGTCGTGCGGAGAGCGCACCAGATCCGCCACGATCCCGGGCCGGTAGACGATGTCCGCGTACGTCGAGACGAAGCCGCCCTCGAGGTGCTCGCGCGCGCAGAGGAGCGAGAGCAGGATGTTGTTCTGCTCCCAGTCGCGGTTCTCGACGTACGTCAGGTCCGGGTAGGCGGCCCGGATCACGTCGGCCTTGTAGCCGCAGACGAACACGACGTCGGACCGCTTGAAGCCGCCCGCCGCCAGCGCGTCGAGGATGCTGTCGAGCATCGGCCGGCCGAGGATCGGGACCAGCGTCTTCGGCAGCTCTTCGGTGAGGTGACGCAGCCGGCTGCCCCGGCCCGCCCCGATGATCACGGCCTTCACGGCTCCGCCGTTACCACGGCCAGACTCGGAAGATCACCGGGACATGAGCAACAGCCGGAAATCACGCGGGATCCAGGCCCCCGTTATGGAAACGTGACCGTGTCCTGACCCCCTGCCATGGACCGTCGGGCTACGACCCGAGCATGGAGATCGCGATCGTCCTCATCGCTCACTCTACGCTTTCGGTCTTTTTCCAGACCTTCTTCCTGCACCGGTATGCCTCGCACCGGATGTTCACGATGTCGAAGCGGTGGGAGCGGATTTTTCACTTCCTGACGTACCTGACGCAGGGCTCTTCGTACCTCGTTCCGTGGGTTTACGCGATCTTGCACCGCATGCACCACGCGTACAGCGACACGCCGAAGGACCCGCACTCGCCGCGGTACTACTCGAGCGTCGTCCCGATGATGCTGGACACCGCGCAGCGCTACGACGACATCTACGGGGGCACGGCCGAGGTGGAGCCGCGCTTCCGCGGCGGCTACCCCGAGTGGCGCACGCTCGATCGCATCGGCAACTCGTGGATCAGCCGGCTCGCGTGGGGCACGGGCTACGTGCTCTTCTACGTGGCCTTCGCCTCGCACTGGTGGCAGTTCCTGTTCCTCCCGCTCCACTGGACCATGGGCCCGCTGCACGGCGCGATCGTGAACTGGTGCGGCCACCGCTACGGCTACCGGAACTTCAACAGCGACGACGACTCCCGCAACACGCTGGCCCTCGACCTCGTGACGCTCGGCGAGCTCTTCCAGAACAACCACCACAAGTACGCGATGAGCCCGAACTTCGCGGTGCGGTGGTTCGAGATCGACCCGGCCTACCAGGTCATCCGCGTGTTCGCCTGGCTGGGCATCGTCCAGATGTCCGGCAAGGTCCAGGTCGCCCGGCTGGAGCCCGAGGTCGCCCGGGCCGAAGGGTAAGGCGACCCGCCCCCCCAGGCCGCGCGCGCGGCGCGGCCGGTGCGCGAGAACGCGCGCGGAGCCGAGGCCCCGCGCGCCGGCCTCCTCGACGTTACTCGAACAGCAGCCGGAACGCGCCGGGCACGTCCTTCGGCCCGATCTGCACCTTGCGCTCGTTGAACTCCGGGAGACACGCCTGATAGGCCGCGTCCACCCGCAGATCGCTCCCGTCCCAGCTCGGCCGCCAGATCTCCATCGTCTCGCCCGCGAGATCGATGACGTCCTTGAACTGCCCGCGCTCCTTCAGGATCTGCGTGCTGAGCCCGTACATCAGCAGCCCTCCCGGGATCGCCCCGAGCGCCGTCGTCGCCAGGGCCGGGTAGCAGATGCGCGCCGTCTTCACCCCGAACCGCTCCTGCATCTCCGCCATCGTCTTGCGCTGCAGCTGCTTCGCGCCGGCGAGCGGGCCCATCGCGTAGACCGGATCGTCGCTCGGGTAGTCGTAGTCGCAGAACGACACCACGCTCTCGCCCTTCGCGAGCAGCCCCGCCGCGGCGAGCGGCTCGGCCCACAGGAGCGACGAGGTGCCCATGAACTTGTTCGTCCGCTCGATGTCCGCCTCGTTCGCGACGTCCACCTCGACGAGCCCGAGCTTGCGGATGTTCTCGGGGCGCGAGAAATCGGGCACCTGGAGCACCGGATCGAACGCGACGTCGAGGTCCTTCACCTTCGTCGGCCCGTGCTCCGCGTACCGCTTCATCGCGCCGGCCGCGATGCCGTTCACGAGGTGCACCGCCCGATACCGCTCCTTCAGCGCGGCGATCACCTCGTCGATCACCTGCGGCTTCGTGGCGTCGTTGTTCCAGAAGCGCGCCGTGAGCCCCTCGGCCGCCGCCGCGTCCGTGATCGCCTTCACGTGGTGCGGGCCGATCTGCATCTTCTCGCTGTCGAAGTGCACGGCGAAGACGGCGGCCCGCTCCCCGAAGAGCAGCTGCAGCGCGAGCGCCCGCGTGATGCCGTTCGAGCCGCCCAGGATCAGCACCGCCGCGTCCGGGGCGATCTTGGTGCCGGCCGGGCGGATGCGGGCGCGGTGCGCCGCGAGCTGCTCGCTCGCCACGCGCGCGCCGTGCTCGGCCAGCGCGCCGACGAACGCGCGGCGATCGAGGCCGCCGAGAGGAAGCTTCTTGAAGGTCTCTAGGTCATCCATCACGCCGGGCGTCTTACCGTCTCCCGCGCTCCGCGTCACGACTGGACAGCTGCCGCCCGTCCTGGGCGCCCCCCGCCGCGGCGCCGACAGGGAGCCCCGCCTCCGTCCGAGCCGTGATAGAACGATCCCGTGAAGACGGTTCTTGTCACCGGCGGCAGCGGGTTTATCGGGCGCGGTCTCGTGAAGGAGCTGCTCGCGCGGGGGGATCGGGTGACGGTGCTGACGCGCGACGTGGGGCGGACGCAGGCGGCGCTGCCCGGGGCGCGCGTCGTGTCGTGGAGCCCCTACAGCGCGGGGCCGTGGCTCGAGGAGGTCGACGGGGTGGACGGCGTGATCCACCTCGCGGGCGAGTCGATCGTCAAGCGGTGGTCCGAGGACGCGCGGCGCGAGATCGTGAACAGCCGCATCGACACGACGCGCCTCATGGGCGAGGCGATCGGCAAGGCCAAGCGCAAGCCGGCCGCGTTCGTCTGCGCCTCCGCGGTCGGCTACTACGGCCCGCAGCCGGGCGAGAAGGTGCTCGACGAGGGCGCCCCGCCCGGGCAGGGCTTCCTCGCCGACGTCGTCGTCCGCTGGGAGGAGGCCGCGCGCGCCATCGAGGAGCAGCACGGCGTCCGCTCGGTGCAGCTGCGGATCGGCGTGGTGATCGGCGAGGGCGGCGGCGCGCTCGACAAGATGATCGCCCCCTTCCGGTTCTTCCTCGGCGGGCCGATCGGCGACGGCAAGCAGGTGATCTCGTGGATCCACCGCGACGACGTCGTGGGGATGACCCTGCTCGCCCTGGACAGCGACGCGGTGCGCGGCCCCTTCAACGTGACCGCGCCGCACGCGGCGACCGGCGACGAGGTCGCGCAGGCCATCGGCGCCGTGCTCCGCCGGCCGTCGTGGCTCCGCGTGCCCGAGGCGGTGGTGAAGCTCGGGATGGGCGACGCGGCCGAGATCGTCACCACCGGCCAGCGCGTCTATCCCCGGCGCGCGGAGGAGCTCGGCTACCAGTTCCGACACGCCCGCCTGGTGCCCGCGCTCGAGTCGATCTTCAGCGGCTGAGCGCCCGCGGCGGAGCGGTCGCTCGTCCGCCCCGGCGGCGAGGAGTCTGCCTGGGCAGCTGGGCGCCGCGCCGCGGCGCCCAGCTGCTGCCACGCAAGAAGAGCCGCCGGTGCCGCGCTGAGAAGTCGACCGTTGTCGAGCAGCGCACCACCGGGAGCCCGGACGGCGGTTTCCCAGCGCTCCCCCAAGCGCTCCGTCCACTTCCATGCTTACGACATCGCGCGCCGAGAATCCTTCGGGATGAGTTGGATTGGCGCGTGCAGGGTATCCCGACCGAAGGGCGCAGCGCACCCCCCCAGTCGCGACGCCAGACACAAAGTCGTTAGGGGAATCCCCTTGCCGCAGCGCACAATCGCGGGGTTGCTCGTCGTCAGCGTTTTCCAGCGCGTTTTCCAGCGGGTGAGCCGGGGTGGGGGAGCGGGCGCAGCCGGCTGTCGCCGTCCGGACAGGCGACCACGCCAGCGCCGCCCGGCGCGGCCAGGGGCGCACAGGCGCGCTCGTGCGCTCATGGGCTGATGCCGCGACTCTGGAGGATCTCGCGCACCACGGCCTGCCCGGACGCCGGCAGCTCGGCGAGCGAGGCGCGGGCGAGCTCCACGAACTTCATGCCGCGGGCGCGCTTGAGCGCCTCGACGGCCGCGGCGCGCTCCTCGGCGCCCTCGTGCTGGAGGATGCCGAGGAGCATCTCGCCGGCCTCGAGGGTGTCTATCTTCGCGATCGCGCGCACGGCGCTGGCGCGGACGGCGGCCGCCTGCGACTCGCGGTAGATGCGGGCGAGCGGGTCGAACGCGTGGGCGAAGCGGAGCTCCTCGAGCGCGCGGGCGGCCTCGTGGACGACGGTGGGGTCGGGGTCCACGAGCGCGTCGCGGAGCGTGATGAAGGTGCGCTTGTAGAGGAAGCGGGAGAGCGCGCGGACCACGGCCACCCGGATCTTCGGCTCGGGGCGGCGGAACAGGTGCTCGAGCGGCGAGAGGATCGTGTAGAGCTCGACCGTCGCGAGCTGCTCGGCGAGGCTGATGAGCTGCTGCGCGGGCGATCGCTGCGCGGGGGCGGCCTCGGGCGCCGCGCCCTCGACGGCGAGCGCGGTGAGGCGGGCGAGCATGGCGCGGCGGCGGGTGACCTCGGACCACTGCGCGGGGTCGAGGACGATGTCGCCGCACGCCTGGCTGGCGCTGCCGGCCTGCTCCCACTCGACCAGATCGATGTGCCAGACGTCGGGGAAGCCGAGCTCGTGGCGGAGGTGCGCCGGCAGCGGCGACGCGTCGATCGGCAGGTCCTGCGCGTTCACGTAGCGGCCGCCGGCGCGGGCGTAGTGCTTCTTGCGGTTCTCTTCGAGCGGCAGCTGCGTGAGGGCGCGGTAGACGCTGCCCACCTTGCTGTACTGCCCCGCCTCGCCGAGCGCGATCACGGCGGCGAGCAGCGCGTTCTCGGCGATCTCTGGCGGGGCGGCGCGCTTCTGCGAGACGGCGGACACCTCCTGCCAGAGGCGGGCCTGCGCGAGCACGGCGAAGTTGGCGACGGCGGTGAGCCCCTCCTTCCGCGCGTACGCGGCCATCTCGCGGGCGAGCGTGGCGGCGGCGGAGATCTCCCCCTGCTTCTCGGCCGCGGCGACCGCCTCCTCGTAGGACTGGAGCGCGTAGTAGCGCAGGTGGTCCTCGCGCAGGATGCGGATGACGTTCACGTAGCCCTCGAGGACGTGCTCGAAGGCGCGGCTCTCGCGGCCGACGGCGATGAGGACCTGGTAGCAGTCGAAGGCGCGCTCGCGCTGGCCGATGGTCTCGTACCGGTCGGCGGCCTCCTCGAGCAGGTGGACGGAGGCGAAGACGGCCTCGCGCGCGGCCGTGGCGTCGCCGGTGCGGAGCGAGGTGCGGGCGAGGTTGAAGCGGGCGAGGCCGGCGGCGTAGAGGTCGCTGCCCGACGAGGAGAGCAGCTGGGCGAGGCGCGACCAGAGGGCGCGGGCGCGGGCGAAGTCCTGGCCGCGCTCGCGGGCGATGGCGGCCTGGGCGACGAGGCCGGCGGCCTCGTACTCGTCGGCGGCGCGGGCGTAGAGCCGCTTCTGCCGCTCGGGGTCGTGCTCGCGCTCGGCCCAGGCGAGCACGGTGCGCGCGCGGTCGATGGGCGGGACCTGCGCGACGAGGGGGCGCTGGCTGTGCTCGCTGCCCGCGTACCAGGCGACGGTGAGGGCGCTCCTCGGGTCGCCCAGCCGGACCAGCACGTCGCGGAGCTCGTCCGTCATGGCGACGTAGTCGTCCTCGCGGGCGATGGTGTGCTGGAGGGCGCTGAAGAGCGCGTCGCGCGCGCGAGAGAGGTCGCTCCTGGCCAGCGCGGAGCGGGCCTCGTCGCGGAGCTCGTGCAGGGGGCGGACGCCTTGGGTCATGCGCGGAGCGAGCGTAGTACACCACGGCAGCGGCGGCCGGAGGGGCGCGGCGAGGGAGAGGCCGTCAAATGGCGCATCGCGGGCGTGCCGTGAGGCGCCCCGCGGAACCGCGAGATCCCGGCTGTCGTTGCGCCGGCGGGCTGCTAGACGGGCGGCCGACATGAAGCTGACTCACCGGGTTCTGCCGCTCGCCTGCGCCGCCGCGGCCGTCGCCTCGTGCGGCGGCGGGGTGGAGCGCACGCCGCTGCTCGTCGAGGGGGGGAGCGCCGCGCTCGGCGCGCCGGGGGCGCCCGACGCGCCGCGCGCCGCGGCGCCGCCCGAGGGGGCGCCGGGGGATCACCGCTTCTGCGGGTGGCTGCACGAGTTCCTCGGCGATCCCGCGTCGACGGAGCTCGGATACGACACCTTCGCGGCCCGCGCCGCGGCCTTCGACGCCGTCCACCCGAAGTGGTGGCGCGTCGCCTCGCCGACCACGTTCGAGAACCATCCGCGCGGCCGGTCGGCGCCGTTCGCGGGCTTTCACGACCGCCGCGTCCTCGACGCCACGACCGGCGGCGGCGGGCGGACCCGGCTCGTCCCGCTCGTCGCCGCGGTCGACCGGCCCGACGTGGTCGCGGTGCACGCGATGATCCACGATCCGGCGCTCCGGGCGCAGCACGTGGCGGGCCTCGTGACCCTCGCGGTGGAGAACGGCTATGACGGGCTCGACATCGACTACGAGCACCTCGCGTCCGTGCTCGGGCCGGGCGAGACCGTGGCGGCCGAGCGAGCGGCGTTCTCGGCGTTCATCGACGAGCTCTCGCGCGCGCTCCACGCGGCCGGAAAGGCGCTCTCGCTCGCGGTCCCGGCGGTCGGCTCCGCGACGGGCGTGTTCGACTACGAGGCGCTGAGCGCCTCGGCGGATCACGTGCACGTGATGAGCTACGACTACCACTTTGGCGGCGGCCAGCACGCGGGCCCGGTCGCGCCGCTCGGCTGGATAGCGCGGACCGTCTCGTACATCGGTGCGCTCGATGGCGGCACGCGCCGGGAGAAGTTCATCCTCGGCCTGCCGAACTACGGTCTCCTGGGGCCCGAGGCGCCGGAGGGCGAGGGCGCCGTGGTGGGGTGTGAGCCGCTCCGCAAGTGCCTCGAGCTCGCGGGCGACCGTTACGAGACGAGCACCGATCACATGGGCCGGTGCCCGGAGGACGGCGCCGGGCGGTTCGCGGCCGGGAGGGCGCCGAACCGGGTCCTCGCGAGCGGGGAGCACCTCTTCTTCGAGGACCTCGGGTCGCTCGAGGAGAAGGTCGCCGCCGCCAGGCGGGGCGGTCTCGGCGGGGTGACGTACTGGAGCATCGGCGGCGAGCCGGGCGGGGCGGCGTTCTTCTCGATGGTCGAGCGCCATTTCCCGCGGTGATCGCCGCCGCTCCGCGGCGCCTCAGACCTTGAGGAAGATGCCCCGGCGGTGGAGGGGATAGAGGAGCGCGAGCCAGAGGCCGACGGCGGCGAGGGCGAAGGCGAGGGAGGCGTTCAGCGGCGAGAGCCACGGGGCGAAGAGGCGCGCGTAAAGGAGCTCGTTCAGGCTCGTCGCGGCGCCGTCGTCCCCGGTCGTGCTCACGAAATAGAGCAGGTGCGCCATCATGGTCGAGCCCACGTACGCCGCGATGGGGTTGGCGCCGAAGATCAGGAAGGGAGCGCCCCATCGCCGCCATCCCTTCACGTCCACGATCCACAGGCAGGCGGCGAGGACGACCGCGGCCACGCCGGCGGTGAACAGCGCGAACGAGCTCGAGTACAGGCAGCGGTTCCACGCGAACCACGGCTCCCAGGCGGCGCCCAGCGCGATCCCCGCGGCGCCGGCGGCGAGGAGCCCGGCGATGCGCGCGCGGGGCCCGGCGGCCCGCGTGAGCCAGCGGCCGCCGAGGCCCCCCAGCATCACCGTCATCGCCGCGGGGATGGTGGGGAGGATGCCCATCGCGTCCCAGCCTTTGCGCGCGAGGTGCCCCTCGAGGAAATACCGGTCGACCCGGGCCGCCAGCGTCCGATGTGGATCGTCGAGCGGATGGAGCCGCAGGACGAGCCAGTAGCCGATCAGGGCCGCGGCGATGATGCCCGCCTGCTGCCGGGCGGTGGTCTTCAAGCTGAGGAACGCGGCGAGCATGTACGCGAGGCCGATGCGCTGGAGGACGCCCGGGATGCGCAGCGCCGTCAGGCGCTCTTCGGGAAAGAACGGGAACGCCGACAGGAACAGCCCGAGGAGGACGAAGATCGCCCCGCGCCTGACGATCTGGAGGGCGAGCTCGCCGTCGGTCGCGCCGCGCGCGCGGCGCCCGGACATGGAGATGTGCAGGGTCACGCCGACGATGAAGAGGAAGCAGGGAAATACCGTGTCTGCGAGGGTGCAGCCTTCCCAGCTCGAGTGGGCCAGGGGCGGATGGATGGCCGGGAAGCTGTCCTGGAAATTGACGAGGAGCATCGCGACGATCGTCATCCCACGGAAGATGTCCAGCGATTGGAGCCGCATGCGATGACTCTAGTGCGCGTGGGCTGATGAGCCATGACAGCGCCTCTCCAACGTGCGTTATCCGTCAGCGGCATGACGATGATGTCCCTCTGTACGTGGCTGTCTGGCGTGCCCGGCTGTTCGGCGGTTCGTGGCGCCGGCGCGCCCGCCTCGGCCAGGTCGAGCGCCGGCTGCCGGCGGGCCTTGTCCGCGCGGCTCGGCGGGGGAGCCGGCGCGGGCCGGCCCCACGGCAGGCGAGCGGCGCGGCGTTCCGGCGACCTCGGGCGCGCCGCGGCGGCGCGTGCGCGCGGGGCGAGCGTGTCCGTCCTGCCGCGTGGTATGGTGCGCGCCGTCACAGCGAGAGGAGATTTTTGTCATGGCACGCACCCCGTCCACGATGCTTGAGCTGGGCACCCCGGCGCCCGACTTCAGGCTGCCGGATTTCAACGGAAAGCAGGTGGCGCTGTCGGATTTCAAGAAGGAGCGGGCGCTCCTCGTGATGTTCATCTGCAATCATTGTCCGTTCGTGAAGCACGTCCGCCACGAGCTCGCCCGGCTGCGGCGCGATTACCGCCCGGAGGATGTGGCCATCGTGGCCATCAATTCGAACGACATCGTCGCTTATCCTGCGGACAACGCCGAGGCGATGGCGAGGGAAGCGCGCGAGTTCGGCTACACGTTCCCGTACCTCCTCGACGAGGCGCAGCAGGTGGCCAAGGCCTATCGGGCGGCCTGCACGCCGGATTTCTACGTCTTCGGCCCCGATCGCCGGCTGGTCTACCGCGGTCAGCTCGACGACAGCCGCCCTGGCAACGACGTCCCGGTGACTGGCCGCGACCTCCGCGCCGCCATCGACGCGGTGCTCGCGTCGGCGCCCGTCCCCTCGGATCAGCGCCCGAGCATCGGGTGCAACATCAAGTGGAAGCCCGGCAACGAGCCGGAGTATTACGGGCGAATTTAGCAGCGATTGCAGCTGTTTGGACCCGAGGCCGACCCCTGTCGGGCAGAATTCCGGGCAGAAATAGCTCTGCTGGCAGCGGCGGGAAGACCTCCTCCCGGAGGAACTCGACCGACTCGGCCTCGCGCACGTACTCCATCGTGGTGCTCATCTGTTCGTGACCGGCCCTGTGCATGATGTGCAGCGGCTCGTCGCCGCGGATGGCGGCCCAGGTAATACCTGTACTCCTCAGATCGTGCCATGTGAGGCGCTTCCGGGTGGCGTCGTCGGCGAAGAGCTCGGCGCGGGTCACCCCGGCGCGCTGGAGGTACTTCCGGAGGCGCGGTGCGAGCGCGTGCAGCGGTGGTACCGCGACGAGCCGGACGTCGCCGGCCGCGCGAGCGTCGGCGACGAGGACCTCGAGCAGCGGCATCAGCTCGGGCTCGATGGAGAAGCGTCGGGGCTGGTTAGTCTTCACCTCCTTGATGCCGCCTCGCTTCCGGTCGATCGCGCGGTGGACGTGCAGCACGCGATGGCGAAGGTCGACATCCTCCACGTGAAGAGCCTCGACCTCGCCGGCGCGCGCGTACGTGTAGATGTGGAGCGCGACCAGGCGGCGCCACCGGAGCGGGACCGCGGCGCAGTTCATGAGCGCGAGGAACTCCGAGGGGTAGAGGTAGCTCTTCGCTCGCCGAACGCCCTCGTCGGGGCCCGCGACGTTCAGCGCGGGGTTGTCCTTGCGCACCCGCAGCGCGAGCGTCTTCGCCTTCACCGCATCCTTGAACGCCTTCGCGACGAGCATCCAGATGTTCTTGGCCGTCTTCCAGGCGAGTTCGCCGGCGCGGACGCGGGCGTCGAGGTCTTCGACGAACTGCTCCAGGTCGGAGCTCTCGATGCTGACCATCGGGCGGGAGCCGAGCGGAGGGTCGAGGCGAGGAAGCACCCAGTTCCGGAGGTTGGCCCGGTTGTCCGCGACCGATGCGAGCCCGCGCCGCTTCCGGTCGTCGCACCAGGCTTCCGACCATGCCTCGAAGGTCGGGCCCGCGGGGGCGACGGCGACCGCAGCCGGCGCGCGCGTGACGCCCTCGCGCTGGGCGAGCTCCGTCAGCGCGCGGGCCTTCTCGCGCGCCTTGGCCTCCGACATGCCCGGCGGCTGGCACACGCGATCGCCGCGACTTCCGTCTGCGAGGGTCGGGCGCACGTCCCAGTGGTCGCCGTGGCGCTCCACGGAGCCGGTCCGCGGCCGCCCGCGGCCGCGCCGTTGCGTCGGCTCGGTCATGTCGAGGCCCTCCTCTTGCGCGTGGCCGGCTTGGCCGCAAGCGCGAGTTCGTCACGTAGCGAGAGATCGCCGTCCACCAGCGGCTTCGTCCGCGGCGCCGGCGGCGGCTGCGCCACCATCCAGGCCTCGACGTCGGCCCAGAGCGCGGCGGTCTGCTTGCCGCGGCGGAACGTCTTAAAGGCGCCCGCCGCGGCGGCTTCACGGAAGGCGCGCGCCGAGCCGAGCGGGTTGCACTTGGCATCTGCGTACCGCGGGGTGCTCGGGGCCCGCAGGCGCTCCTCGAGGAGGTCGGCGGCGAGCTCGGCCGCCATGGTGGCGAGCACCTGCGCGAAGGCCTCGACGGCGGCGGACTTCACTGCGCGCGCGCCTCCACGATGCCGCGGCGGCGCGCCGGCGGGAGGAGCTCCGCGGCGACCTCGTGCCCCGAGGAGAGCTCCGGCAGCACGCGCCGCTGGCGGATCAGCTCGTTGACGGTGAGCCCGCTCGACTCGTCGACGCTCTCGCCCACGAAGGCCTCCTCGAACGTCTCGATCCTGTAGTCGACGAGCACGAGCTTCGCCTTGATGGCGGCGTAAAGCGCGCGCCAGCGCCCGCGAAGCGCCTTGTCGTGGCGCTTCTTCAGGAGCTCCGCCGACGGCTTCCCCGTGCGTTCCGGCATCTCGGCCAGCTGGTCGACCTCCGGCAGTTCAAGCACGAAGCGGATCGTCCTCGAGCGGCACCTGAACTGCACGGTCGACTTGTTGGTCGCGGCGTCGTTGACGAAGCCGAACCGCGAGCACCCGTAGCGGGCGAGCAGCGCTTCGATCTGCTCGCGCGTCTCGGCCACGGTGCGCTTGGTCCCCGTCCCGTACTGCCCCTGCCCGAACTTCTTGCGGTTGACGCGCTTCTTCGCCTTCTTCACCGGCTTCTCCGGCGCCGGCGCGGCCTGGATCTGCGACGCCGACGGCGCCGCCACGGTGCTCAACGTCTTCTTCTTCATGCTTGTGCCCCTCTCGTCGCCTTGTCGAAGTGGTTTGCCACCGCGCGCTCGTCGACCGGCTCCCCACCGCTCGAGCGCCTCCTCATGCGCGTGCCCCTGCGCCTCCTCGAAGAGCTCGAGGACCTCCGCGTGCAGGTCGAGGTACATGACCACGGCCTCCTCATCCGCGACCAGGACGACGAGGGCGCGCTCCGGATCGGCCTCGCGCACCTCGTCGCCCCTGAACCCGTACATCACGTCCAGCAGCTGCGCCGCGAAGGGCGCGGACACGACCGCGAACACCACATCACCGTCCGCCCGCGCGCCTGGCAGCCGCAGCACGTCCGCCGCGATCGCCTCCCCGGCCCGCGCGAGGAGGAGGACCTGTCGAGCGCGCCCCGACCGGCGCGACGCCCACGCGGCCGCCAGCGCCTCGCGGGCGCGCTCGTCCAGGTCCATGATCGTCACGGCTTCTGCTCCGTCTTCGCGGCGCGGTCTTGCGCGTCGGCGATCGCGCGGGCGAAATTGGCGACCAGCTGCGGCGTCACGTGCATGAGCGGGACCGACTGGCCGGCCGCGCCGTCGATCAGGTGCCGCGGAACGTCGGGTGCGATCCGGCAGGCCTCGGCGTGGATCTGCGGCCACTCCTCGAGCATCCCCCACGGCTTGGGCAGGACCTCATGCTGGAGCACGTCGATCACCTCGTTCGCGTACCGATGCGCGATCCGGAGCTGACCCTGCGCTCGCTGGATCGCATCGTGGACCCTCGCGCTGCGCTCTCGGCGCCGGAACCTGGTCTTGGCAAGCTGCTCCACCGCGACGTCGACGGCTTCGGCCGAGCCGAGCAGGCACCTGAGCAGGCCATCTATGCGGGACCGCGTGAGGCCCGTCACGCGCTCCTCGTCGAGCTGAGCGATCTCGTACGCCTCCTTGAGGAGGCGACGCGCCTCGACGCCGGCATCGTAGGCTTCGCGCCGCGGCACCGCGGACGCCGCGCAGCGTTCGGCCAGATCAGCGAACGCTGCGAGGGCCACCCCGGCCCGCCCGAGCATCGCGCCCGCCTTGAACAGGGTGTAGGGCTCTGGACCCTGGGCGGCCGGCGCGGGCGTGGAGGCAGGCTCCGCGGCTGCCGCAGGCGCAGCGGATGGATCGCTGGCGCCGTAGTCGGTCGCCTTCACCAGGCGGCGCCAGAGCCGGTGCGCCACCTCGACCCTCCTCTGCAGCCGGTACATTGAATTCTGCACATCGGGATCGCCGGGGAGCACCTCTTCGGTCTGGAGTGCGCTCCGGATCATCGACAGGTCATCCCCGAGCGACCGGAGGATCCCGTCCATGGGATCGCTGTCGTCCTCACCGAACAGGCTCTGGGTGAGGAGCTCCCCGAGGGTCGCGTCTTCGACGCGCGCCGCGTTGATCTCGCGCTCGACCCCGAGCGCGCGGAGCAGCGGGCGAGAAGGCCGCGCCTTGGTTGGAGACTCCGCCGCGCCGGCCTCCTCGGTGGGACGCGGCGCGCTGGCCCCGTTCGTCTGCCCGCGATCCGGCTTGCTGCTGACTTCTTGTACCGACCCCTGTGCATTCATCATGGCAACCTCGAATTGTTCAGTCGTTGACCTCATGGGTCCGCGGGCACACGACGGCCCACGGAGACCCGCTCACCAGGCTCCTCCAACAGCGGCTATCCCCCTTTCAAGCTTTACGCCGAGCGCGCCGAAATTCTCACTGTGTTCGCGCGCTCACTGCATCGCCGGCTGACTCCGCTCCGCGCACGCTCACGCGGCGGTCGGCCCCTCCTTCTCCGGCGCGTCGTTCGCCGGGGTGGGGTCGGTCTGGAGCGAAGCCGGCTCGGCGGGCGCCTTCTTCTTCGGCTTCGACGGCTTCCACGGGTTCGCCTCGAAGTGCTTGCGCAGGAGCTCGACGGCGGCCTCGTTGTAGAGGAAGCAGGGCACGTGGGCGTCGACCTTCACGTGCGCCTTCTGATCGAGGATCTCCTTGCTGAACTCCTTGTTCCCGCGGAGACCGAGCAGCGAGATCGCGTTGCCGACGGCGGCGACGCTCACGCCGAGCAGCGCCGCGATCTGCGTTGGGCGCATCCATCGCTCGTTCGGGAGCTCGGGCAGCATGGGCGCGACGTCGTGCCCGGTGGTGAGCGCGACGCCGTAGGCGGCCGCAACGGCGCGCGTCTCCGGGCTCGGCAGGTACGGGATGAACGTGGCGATGAGCTTCGCGCGCTCGAGGCCATCTTCGGCCTTTGGTGCGATCTGCCGCTGCGGAAGCTCGCCGTGACTCGCCATCACGAAGACGTCGATCACGTCGTGCGTAACGTCCCGCGCCACGGGCGTCTTGATCTGCGTCATCAAGAAGACGGCTTCGTGTTGGTTGAGCCAGAAGACGGTGCCGGGACGCCCCCCACTTTCTACCGGATCGGTAGAAAGTCCCAACGGGTTGAACTTCCTCGGCTTTCCTCCGGAACTCGCGCGCGCCTCGTCCTCGGCGGCGAACTCCCGGATCTTCTGCCGCAGCTTGTAGATGTCGCCGTACCCGGAGCGCTGGCAGATCTCAACGTCCGAGACCCGAGGCGCTCCATCGCCGCCGATGAACCCCACCGGCCAGCCGTTGAACTCGAGCAGGATCACTTCAGCACCGTTCACGCAACAGCTCCCTTCGCCGCGCCGAGTGCGCGGTCACGGATCCTCACCAGCTCGGCCATGTCGCCCGAGCCGCCCTGGTCCGGGTGTTCGACCTTCGCGCGCCTCCTGAAGGCGCTCTGCACGTCCGCGGCCGTGGCGCTCTCGTCCAGGCCGAGCGCCCGGAGCGCCTCGAGCCCTTCCGCGCGCCGCTGCGCCTCCGGGTCGACGGCCCGGCGGAAGGCGCCGAAGAAGTCCTGCGCCTCGCGCTTGTAGCGCGCGTCCTGCGCCTCCCTCTCGGCACGCTCGCGACCGAGCCGTTCGAGTTCTTCGTCGCTCGGGCGCTCCGTGTAGACGACGACGTCCATCTTCCAATAGGGCCAATAGGCCCGTTGCGGCCCCTCAGTTATCAACGCGAGCAGATCGAACGTTGGCCAGTCGACAAGGTACCCCTCGCCCTGGCGAAGCTCCGGGTTGCGCCATTGCGGGGTGCGGACGTCGCACGCGAATCTGCTCTCCCCGGCGACGCCGCGCTCGGTCGCCAGCGAGCACGGGAAGCTCACGGCGAGATGCGGCTGCCCCACGCGCATGGCCGGCGTCGCGAGCCACACCTTGCGCGGCACCCTGAGCCGAAGGCCGCGCTCGATCTGGCGGCGGCGCATGAATTCGTTTCGCTCGGCGGCGGTGGGCTTGTGATCGTAGGCGAGCAGGCCTACGTCGATACTGAACTCGCCACAGTCGATCTTCGCCTCGGCGACACCTTGGCGCTCGAGGTCCTCCGTGTAGAGGTGCGCCACCTTTCCCCGAGCGATCTCGATGTCGAGCCCCACATCGGCCTGCTCGAGGCAGCGGCGGCGCACCGCGAGCGGCGGCCCGTCGAGTCGGCCCGGAACTACGTGAAGCGTCCACACGCACCGCGGTGTCCACCTCGGCAGGAAACCCACCTTCGCCGGGCCGGGCCGCGCGATCACGTCGGTTTGCGGGGCCCGCTGTGCCGCCCACGGCATGCACGTCTGCGCCACCCGACGAGCGGGACGGCGACGCGTGCGCTGCGCAGGGCGGCGAGGGCTCACGCCGCCTCCAGGAGGCGCAGCACGCCGGTGCTCGCCAGCTCCGCCAGGACGTCGAGGAAGCGGGCGGCGGCTGCGTCGGAGGCCGCGGCGACGGCGCCCTCCCCGGCGATCAGGATCCCCGTCGCGAGGTAGACGCCGCTCGCGATGAGCGCGTCGGCGTCGAAGCCCACGTGGACCTCGCCGTGCTCGTCGACGACCTCGACCGGCAGCCACGCGCCCCGGCGGGGCCGCTCGGCGACGAGCTTGCCGAGGAGGCCGCGGGCCGTGTCGCCGAGGAGGGCGAGGCGTCCGTCGTCGAGCCGGGCGATGTCGAGCGAGACCCGGCCGATGGGCAACGCGCTCCGCGCCTCGATGCGCGGGAAGACGTGCGAGGGGCGCCGCCCGCGCGCGATCCTGGAGGCGCGGCGCTTCACGACGCGGCCTCCACCTGCGTCAGCCGGTCCGCCCGGCGTGGTAGCGGAAGGTCGCGAGGACCCCGTAGGGGTTCCGGAGCCCGTAGACGCCGGCGCGCGCGAAGCCGCAGGAAGGGCGCGACGGGGCGAGCGGCTGGCCACCGGCGCGGCGGCACCTGCGCTTGTAGGCCGCGAAGGCACGCCGGTAGAGCGCGTCCTCGTCAGGCTCGGGCCGGCCATGGCGGGCGCGGCGGGTGGTGGTGGCGGCGCGGAGCGTCGGGGGCGGGCAGCGTCAGGCATGCCCGGACTATGGCGCCAATGCGCACCGATGTCAACTGGCGCTATTTCTTCTTGGCGGATCTGGCCCGGATTCCTGCCTCGTGGTAACTTCTCGCCAGTTCGCCCACAAGCTGTGCGTCAACGTACATGTCGCTGGGAGCTGGGGCTCGCGCGACGACGGCAAAGGAGGCTTTCGACGCGCTCGGGTAAAGATTCTGTGCGTCCTCCAGCGCACGGTCCCATTCTGGCAAATCCCTAAGCGTCAAGTTTGCTGCTTTCGATGCCTCTGGCGCCGTTCGTGACTGCTTCGATGGCATCGGAGTGAGGAACTCGATCAAGGTGGCCGCAGTAAGGAAGTTGCCGAATTTAGGCGAATTTTTCTCAATGTGTCGCTCCGCAATCTCGAGGCACTGCTCGATGGTTAGGCCATGCCATTTGGGTGCGATTTGCCGCAGGGTAACGTGCGCAAAAAGGCACGTGGCGAGCATGATCTTTGGCTCTTTCGAGCCGTAGTCGGGCTCGGTGAACTCTCCAATGTAAAAGTGAAGATAAGCGTCCGCAGCGTCTGCGGAGATCTTCGTTCTTACCTCCGCGAAGGCTGCCTGTGCGTCGTCAATATGCTTCAGCATTAATCCGTCCCACTCTGCGCGCTTTGGTCCTTGCGGAGAGTCGACGCCGGCAAATAGCCACCAAGACGGTACGCGTAGCGCATCAGCCAGTTGAGCGGCGGTGTCATACCGCGGCGTCCGCTCGTTGCGGACGATCCTGGTCGTGTATCCGCCTTTTCCTAGCAGTCGGTCGAGTTCATTGATCCCCATATTCCGAATGAACAAAATGCAACGAACCTTGTCGCCCAAGGTGCGGAGCGTCTCCGGGCGCGCTGGCGCATCATGTGCACGTGCCACGCGGATGATGCTGGCAGGCATCGGTGCGCCAGTCAACTGAGTGAGCGCTGGCGTCGGTGGGCATTGACGTCGGTGCGTGTTGGCTCTAT
The DNA here is from genome assembly GCA_051525975.1 of Sorangium sp. So ce134. Classification (GTDB taxonomy): domain Bacteria; phylum Myxococcota_A; class Polyangia; order Polyangiales; family Polyangiaceae; genus Sorangium. The sequence continues at coordinate 11,000,021 of CP150314.1, read as the reverse complement.
TCTGGTGGCATGCGATCGTACCGCCTGACCCTGGGCCGCCGCTTTAACGAGGGGGCCAGACTCACGTGGCTCGCCCTCCGCCGCCTCGGCTGGTCGCAGGCCGACCTGCGCCGCCGGGTGAAGGCCTACCCCGGAGAGCTGCCGAAGGTCCTCTACGGCGATAAGCTGCCGACGCTGCAGCTCGCGGCCGACCTTCAGGACCTGCTCAAGGTCCCGGTGAAGGCGTGGAACCAGCCGCCGACCGAGCCGTTCGTTCCACCGGCCCGAGCCGCCATCGAAGCTGAGCTGGCCGCGAACCCGCTCCCCCCGCCCGCCGCCTGACGTGGCCCTCACGCCGTCCTGCCGCCGCTGTCTCGAGGAGTTCCGCGCCGGGCGCGCGCTCGAGCGGCGCGAGTACCTGCGACGACGGCTGTGGCACCTGTGGTCGGACCGCGGGGCGCTCTACTCGCACGCGGAGCTTGAGCGGATCGAGGCCGACATCCGCGAGCAGGTTGGGCGCGAGCTCGGCGGCTGGAACGGCGATTCCGATGTGCCGGGGTCGCTGTGCGTCGACCCGACTTGGCTGGACGACCGGCGCGCCCCGGCGGCCGACGCTCCAGATGCCGAGGCCGCGCCGCCCGCTCCGCCGGTGACGACCGTAGAGGAGCGCCGGGCTCGCGGCGTCGACGACGCCCTGAAGCAGGCGCGCTCGCCGCGTCCCGCTCCTCTGCCACCGCGAGCCGACTGGCTCGGCTGGCTTTCTTCGTCTGCGGCGCCCTGACGCCGCCGCCCGCCGGCGCGCAGGCCGGCCTGGAGATCGACCCGACATGACCGAACCCGCGGATCCGCCCGTCGCCAATGCTGAACCCACGATCAGGGACAGGTACCTCGTCGCCGCCTACCTCCTCCACCGCTACGCGCTCAAGAACGACGCGCTCGACCGCGGCCATCGCGGCGAAGTCGAGGCGCTCATCGCCGATGGTCCTCTCGACGTCGAGCTCTACAACCAGCGCTGGTCGAGCCGCCCTGGCGTGTTCGGGAGGAACCTCGAGCGCGCGCGGGAGTGGCTCAGGAGCTGGTCGGACACGCGGCCGTCGCCGGAGCCCGCTCCCAACCCCGTCCGCGCGCTCTTCGGCGGCGCCGACCCGCGCCTCGCCGATGGCGTCGACCCCGCGGCCGCTGCCGTTGCCATCGAGGTCGCGGCGACGCAGCTCGCCGGCGCGGTAGTCGGCGGCCCCTCCGCCAGCGAGGACGCCACACCTCGGGTCGTGCGGGTGCGGGACGCGGCCATCAGCCTCGCCCGCGCCGCGGTGCTCGGGGCTCGCGCGCTCGTCGACACAAGGCCGCCCTCGCAGGCGTCGCTCGGTACCGGCGTCGAGGCGGCCGTCGAGAAGTTCATCACGTCCGTCACGCGCCTCCGGCCCGATGGCCTCGAAGGCATGTTCCCCTACGACCCATCCGATCCGGGGGCAGCGTACCGGCAGGCCATCGACGCCACGAGCGCGCTGGTGAGAGCGGTGGTCGCCGCAGCCGCGGCCCGCTCGCCGGCGGAGCGCGGGCCCGCGACGCCTGAGCGCGACATGGGGTGGACGGGAGCAGGCAACACCGCCTTCTTCGGCCCGCCGACGTACCGGGCCAACGGAGCGATGAGGATGGCGGCCGTGGAGCTCGCCTGGACCCTCGTCGGTGGGGCCGCCGCGTGCCCGCCCGACGATCCCGCGGTCGTCGCGCTGGCGACGCCGCTGATCCGCTTCGCTCGCAGCATCGCGGAGCTCGGCGCCGTGCCGCCCGAGCGCCAGGACGACGGGCAGGCCTCGCCGGAGCAGGTCTACCAGCGCGCCATCGCCCGCGAGGCCGACGCGGAGCGGAGCTATCGGCGGGCGCGCGAGGCCACCGACCGCGCGCGAGACGAACTCCTGAGCACCCGGGCGCGCCAGGTCTACGCCGACGAGGAGAAGCGGATCCGGGAGCTCATCATCCATCAGGCGGAGCGCGCAGGCCTCGACGGCGGGGTGGGCCCGAGTCGCGGATGACCGACCAACGGCTCGAGCCGCTCCGGGTGCTCCGGGATGCGCGCGACTGCCCGGCGCTGACGGCGCACCAGACATCGGCGCTGATGGCGCTGGTGCTGCTCGCCGACAACCGCACCGGCGCCGTGCTGACCCACCACCAGGGCAAGGGGCTGATCGAGCCTTCACACCCGCAGATCGCGGCGAAGGCGCACCAGAAGGTGCGCGAGCTGATTGCCAATCTGGCAGCCCTCGAGGCCTCCGGGTGGATCAGGATCGAGCGCCGCAGCGGCCGCGCCGGCCGGATCTTCGTCACGGGCGAGCACTTCTGCACCGAGCAGTGCGCACGGGTCGAACTCCAGCGGCAGGAGACCCACCAGGCCGTAGCCGCCGCCCGCCGCCGCGCCCGCGCGCAGCGCCAGGACCAGGGCGAGACCTCTGCACGCGGTGCAGACGTGCACGCGGTGCATGGGTCCGGCGACGTCGAACCACTGCACGGCGTGCACACCACCTCTGCACGGCGTGCACAGGACGTCTGCACGCCGTGCATGGGTCCTCTGCACGGCGTGCACACCCATCCTTATGATCTGCCCGATCTACCTGATCTGCCCAAAGATCTGCCCAACGGCGCCTTCGGCGCCGTCGCGTGCGCGTGCGCGCCCGCGTGCGATGGGCCCGGCGCTGAGGGTGGTCCTGGTCCGGAGACCCCTCCCGCGTCGACGCCAGCTCCGCCGGCGAGCGCGAGCGGCGGGGATGGGATGGCGACTCCAGCGCCTGCCGCGTCGGCGCAACCTGACCCGGAGCCCCGGGGAGGGCCCCAGGCGCCCCAAGGCGGGGCGATCGTGGTCGCCGACGACCGCGTGGTGCCCCTCAAGCCACCCGGCTTCGCCTTGGCCCCGCCAGAGCCCCGGGCGGCGCGCGCGGCGAAGCCGGGCCCGCGGAAGGCGAAGGGTGCCCAGGGTCCCGAGCCAGAGAAGCCGCCCAAGGGGCCGACATCGAAGCAGCGCTACAAGGCGGCCTACGAGGCCGGGGTGCGCGACGCGGCGCCCGATCAGCCGTTCGTGCTGACGGGCAGCTTCGAGAGCGTCCTGGGGCCGACGCTGACGGCGTTCGCGCTCGACGCCGAGGGCAAGCCGCTGCGCGGTCCCGAACTCGACGCGTGGCTTCGTGCGCGGGTTGCTGCCTTCCGGCGCGACACGGCCGACGAGTCGGCGCGCTACGGCGGCTGGGAGCCGTACGGGTTCAAGAAGTGGCTCAACGAGGGCGGGGAGAAGCGCCAGCGGTTCGGCCAAGGCGGCGCGCCGAAACCTTTCTTGAAGCAGCCATGGAACGGGATGCCAGCCGCCGTCGTGCAGCTGAAACCCGAGGAGTACGAGGGCGAATGCCCGTTGTGAGGTGAAACGATGTCGACTGAGCAATACGAATCACCCGAGCACGACGAGGACAACGGCCAGCCCGCGGCGGGGCTGGAGGACTGGTGTCCTGAGGTCGGAGCGGAGCGCGATGAGGACGACGACTTCGGCCCTGCCGAGCACGAAGGGCCGATCTTCCCACCGGGCCTCATCGGCAGAGGGAAGCGCGGCGAGACGCAGTCCATGGGCCAGCTCTTCTCCCGGGAGTTCATGGACTACCTCAAGAAGATGGGCGAGCAGGCGGAGGAGCTGCGCAAGCAGGGCTGCCAGCGGGAGCGTGATGGCGTCCGGTGCGGCCAGCCGGTGCCGGCGCCGGCGCACAGCCCCCCGGCGAACGCTCTCGAGTGGCGCGCGCGTCAGGGCTCGGCGGACTTCTTCTCGCCGATCACCAAGGCCCTGCAGCGGCGCCTCCCGTTCGACCGCGGCGACAGGGCACCTCGCATTCCGGCGGAGCGCTGGTGGAGCGGCTACCTCTGCGCCGAATGCGAGGTCGACGCGGTCCGGGAGATCGATGCTGCTCATCGGGGGCGCCTCGCTCGGTACCTCGAACGGCTCGACGCCCAGCTCCCGTACATGTTCCGGTGGGCGAGGCCCAAGGCGCCGGAGGTGGAGCAGCGCATTCCGTTGCGGGCGCGGCGCGAGGCGGTCGCGGTGCTGCCGAAGATGCTCACGCGCGAGCCAGAGGTCGCGACGCTGACGCTGGCCGGCCCGGCGGGAACGGGCAAGACGTCGCTGGCGATCGTGCTGCTGCGGCACCTCTACGCGATGGCGCTCGAGTCCGAGCTCGATTCCGATGTCGTCCGGATCGCGTGCGGGGCGAAGTTCGTCTCGTGTTGGGACCTGAGCGGCGAGGGTACCGAGAAGGGCACGCCGGAGGCGGTGTTTCGCTCGGTGGTGAACGCGCCGCTCGTCGTGCTCGACGACCTCGGAGCGGAGCGACACGGCGTCGACACGGTCTTCAAGGACCTCATCTCGAAGCTCATCCACGCGCGCTTCCACCGCGGGGCGAGCCCGCCGCTCCCGATGTGGATCACCACGGGGCTCGACGAGCTGGCGGCCGGGCGCCTCTACGGCGGCGGCGTCGGACGGCGAATCTACACGGACGACGGCGGGCTCGTGCGCGTGGTGCGCTTTGAGCCGAAGCAGACGGCGAGGGCAGCGTGATGCACGCCGTGGCTGCCAAGGCCGGCGCTGCGCTGGCGCTCCTCGCCGCCGGCTGCGCGCCGCTGTTCGGCCCGGGGGACATCACCATGCCTCCGCCGGAGGCGGTCAGCGCGGCGGTGGTGAGCTCGTACCCGTTCGCGGTGCGGGCCTGCCTCGAGTTCGGGCTGCTGCCCGCCGAGCGCGTGGCGTGCGTCGCGACGGCGCGGGAGGCGTTCGGGTCCGCGCTCGAGGTCTACGACGAGGCGATCGACGCGGCGCTCGCGAAGCAGGCGGGCCCGCAGGAAGGGACGGTGACGAGGTGACCGACTACGCGAAGATCGGATACGAGGCGTACCGCGCGGCGAGCGGCGGGACGACGTTCGACGGCAGGGCGATGCCGACCTGGGAGGAGCTCGAGCAGCTGCCGCACGGGGAGCGCACGCGGCGGCTCTGGGGCGAGGCGGCGCGCGCGATCGCAAAGTACGAGCCCACGCCCGAGCAGGCGCTGCACGACCCGCTGCTCGCCGCGCTGGCTCGTATGGGCGCCACCGCGGCGGACGTGATCGACCACATGCGCCGGCGGCACGTCGAGGTCTCCTCCCAGCTGCGCCGCCTCCTGGAGATGAAGGTGCCGACGAGATTCGTGGTCCTGGCGCCCGTCCAGCACGAGGAGCCCCCGCCGAGCACCGTGCCGCCGAGCGGCGAAGGGGCGGTGGGGCGATGACCGATCCACGCCCGATCGAGCCGGCGGAGCCCACCGTGCCGTCGCTGGAGCTCCGCCGGCGCGCCGCCGAGATCGCGCGCGGCCTGGTCGACCTCGGAGCGAACCCACGCCGCCCCGACCGGCGCGCCGACTACCTCCACCTCGTCGCTCCGGGGGAGACCGGCCGGAGCCGCGAGGACATGGCTCGGATGAGCGGCTGCGCCCTCGTCGCCGCGGGGCTCTGGCGGGCCCTCGGCGTGCAGCATCCGCTGCTCGGCGCGCCCTACGCCGTCGGAACGGCCGTGACCCGGCTGATCAGGATCGGCACGGAGGCCCGCGCGCTCCGCCGGCCGGACGCCGACGCACTCGAGCAGCGCCCGCGGGCGATCGGGGCGCTGCCGGGACCGGGCGACGTCGTCCTCGTCGGCACCGGCCCGAGCGAGCACGTCTTCGTGGTGATCGAGCCGGGCCTGCGCGCCGGCATGCCGGTGATCTGGGCGCTCGACGGCGGGCAGCGCGACCCCGATGGGTACCAGCTCGTCGAGGCGAAGGAGCACGTCTGGAGCGTCGCCGCCGCGGGCGAGGAGCCGCGGCGCGTGCTCGACATCGCCCGCAACATCGAGCCGGGCCGGTCCTGGGGCGCGCAGCGGCAGGTGATGTGCTGGATCGACCTCGACGCGGTGGTCACGAGGTTCGGGAGGAGGTGATGCCGGAGCCGGCGGCCCGAGACCCGCTCGGCGTGGTAGGCTCGCGCCCGTGCCCCGTCCCCGCTCCGCCGCCGAGATCCTCCGCTCGGTCCCGCCGCGCGACCGCGCCGTGATGCTGCGGCACGGCCTCGACCTTGACGACCCCGAGGCCGCGAAGCTCTTCGTTGAGGGCGTCCGCGCCGCCGACGACGCGATCGCGGAGCAGAAGCGCTGGGAGCGGGAGCGGCTCGGCTGAGGCGCGAGCATTCCGCCCTGCCCAGCGCATTTTCCATGCCCGGCGCCGTCGATCCAGCGAGGGGCCCGTAGTACCCTGCCGGCATGAGCCCCCGACGAGACAGCGCCGCCCCCGCCAGGAAGCCCGTGATCCCCGAGAACGACCCGGTCTGGCAGGCCGTGCTGCGCGCGCCGATCGATGACGAGCCGCTGACGGAGGAGGAGCGCGCGGCGATGGAGGCTGGGGCGGGCGATCAGGGGATCCCGCACGAGGTGGTCACCGCCGAGCTCCGGCGGCGGGCAGAAGCCGAAGGCGCTGGGGCGGAGTTCGACGAGTTGATGCGCGCGCGCCTGCCTCGATGAGCTGGGAGGTCGAGTGGATGCCGACGGGCATCGTCTCGCTTCAGCAGATCCCATGGCGCGACGGTGAGCGCGTCGACGCGGCCGTGCAGCGCTTCGCCACGACCGGCGAGGGCGCCGTGCGCCGCGTCCCCGCGGACAACGCCATCATCATGCGCCTCCGTGTCGGGCAGTACCGCGTCCTCGGGACGCTCGACCCTTGGGACGGCACGATGCGGATCTGGTGGGTGTACCGGGTGTAGCGCCCGAGCGCCGAGCGCGCCGGGGACGGCGAGCGGCGAGACGACCCCGGGCCCGACGCCTCCTCCGCCGGCGAGGACCCGGCAGCGGCGGCATCATGGCCCGACGCCCGCGGCTACCCTCCCAGGCGCTCGGCGAGCCCGTAGAGCAGCGCGCTTCCCCTCACCCCCGCCGGGGGCGTACCCTGGCGCCTCCGAGGTTCGTCATGCTGGCGCTCCTGCTGATCCTGCTGATCGTTGGCCCGTGCGCCTCCGACGACGGTGAAGAGCTCTTCTGCGAGGGCGCCGGGTGCGACTCGCTCGACGACCTGGCTGGCGTCGGCGGAACCGGGGGCGCTGGCGGTGCCGGAGGCTCCGCGGCGAGCGTCGTGGTGTCCAGCTCGGCGGAGAGCTCGGTCAGCTCGGGCGGCGCCGGGGCGGAGGGCGGAGGAGGCCCGGCCTCGACGAGCTCTGCGACGACGGCGAGCAGTTCCACGAGCGCCACGACGACGACGAGCTCGACCGGCGGCCCTGTGGGGCCCGCGTGCGGGAGCGACGCTGCGTGCCGCCACCACACCGAGGGGTGCTACCCGCCCTACTGCCACGAGTGCCTGGAGGGGCGCTGCGTCGAAGGCCACTGCGAACTGCACGAGATCAACGACGACGTGTGGGGGTGCATCGTCACCGACGTGGAATCGCCGCGTCTCGGCAAGGAGGGGCGGTGTGGCGGCGGGACTTGCCTCGACTTCACGCCCGTCCGCTGCGAGACCGACGAAGGGACGTTTCAGGGGTGCGACGGGACCGAGCACCCGTCGAGCGAGTACGTGGAGATCGGGTTCGACCCGGGGCCGAATCAGGCGGAGGTCGAATGCACCGGCAGCTCGCGCCAGGTGGAGTACTGCCCGCCCGGCACCTTCTGCGTGGTGCGCTTCGCCTACGACCCTGTGGCCGGGGTGGAGCGGTCGATCGGCGGGCGGTGCCTCTGAGGCTGGCGGCTCGCGGCTGACCCCGGGGGGGGGACCTATCCCACATCAGGGGGGGGTCATGACAGTTTAGCAGGGGTCGAAGTCCCAGGGGGGGTCGGTCTTGTATCCAGCCCGGTTCGGGCGGTGGATCTGGGAACTGGCCAGGGAATGCGGGCCGGTCGCCGGCGCGCTGCGCTGTTCCCGGCCGAAACCACGCTGAATCGCGCGGCTGAATCTGTTACCGTCCAGGTAGCAGTAACGGGAACGGGGTGCTAAACACCTGTTGCGTGCGTTCCCGGGGATCGGTTGGGCTTGAGGCGTGGGCGACCAGGCACGGGGGTGTCCGCGCCGCGGCGGGCGTGCTCGGTGTGGCGCCAGCGACGCTGTCGCGCTGGATCAACGGCAAGCAGGTGCCGCGCGGAGACGCGGACCTCGGGCCGGCGTGGCTCGAGGAGCGCACCGGCGTCCCGGCCGCCGACTGGGACCTGCTCGACGGGCAGCCCTCGCCACCGCCCGCCGCTGGGCCTGGGGCGGGCCGCCGTGGACCCACCGCGCCGGTGGAGCACCCGTCGCCCCCGGCCCCTCGCCGAGCCCCCTCGGCGCCCCCTGCGCGTGGCGCGGCCGCGCCTGGGGAGGTCTCGCCCCCGCCGGCCGAAGAAGTCGACGACGTGGGCGACGACCAGCCGCCGGCGACCCTCGAGGCGCTCCAGGCCCGCGCCCGCCAGATCCCCGGGGAGCTCCAGCGCCTGCGGCGCCGCATCGCCTCGGGGGCCACGGCGGTGAACGCCGGCGAGGTGATGGCCAGGATGCTCGAGCGCGAGGCGCGCGCGGTCAACGCCGCGATTACGAGCGCCGGGACCGCGACGGTGGAGGAGGTCGCGCGGGCCGAGGCCATGATCCTGGACATCACGAGCAGCTGCGCGACCTGCCGAGAGCAGGCCCTGACCGCGATTCGCAGGGCACGGGGTGAATGACGACACCGCGGAAGGGGCGACGCGGCGAGCCGTTCCTCGACCGGCTGTACCGGAAGATCGAGGCGACGGGGGTGGAGCACCGCTGGCCGTCGCGGCGATGGCGGGATGACCCCGAGGGCTTCTTCCGAGAGGTCCTGCTGGTCGAGTACCTGACGGACGAGCAGAAGGCGATCCTGCGCGCGATTAACCAGCGCCGCGCCCGCGTGTCGGTCGCCTCGGGCCACAAGATGGGCAAGGACTACCTGGTCGCCGGGATCGCGCTCTGGTGGTACTGCTCCGACGAGGAGGCGCGCGTACGCGCCACCGCGGTGACCGCGCAGCAGCTCCGCGACGTGTTCTGGCGCGAGCTCCGCGGGCACTTCGACCGATCGCACCAGCACCGCGACCCGGTGACCGGGCGGATGAAGCAGAGCCCGTATCCGATCGACGGGAAGCTGGCCGACCTGCCGGGCAACGGGCTCAGGTCGGGCATGCGCGAGGTCGTCGGGTTCACGGCTGACCAGAAGCAGGCCGCGTCGGGCATCTCCGGGCGCCGCGTGCTGTACATCTACGACGAGGCCTCGGGCATCGACGACGGCATTTTTGAGGCGTCGGCGGGCAACTTCGCGGGCGACGACGCGCGCGCCCTGATGCTCTCGCAGCCGGACCGGAACGAGGGGCACTTCTACGACAGCCATCACTCGAAGCGCGAGCTCTGGGCGTGCTTCAACCTCGACAGCGAGCAGAGCCCGAACGTGAAAGCGGGGCGCGCGGTCGTCCCTGGCCTGGCAACGCAGGAATGGCTCGACGAGCAGGCCGTCGACTGGAACGCGCCGAATGGCCCGGTGTGGCTGGTGCGCGTCAAGGGGCAGTTCGCCGAGGGCGGCGACTACCGCGTCATGACGCTGGCTGACGTGACGGCGGCCGAGAAGCGCTGGGCGGACATGCCGGACCCGCGCGATCGGCTCGTCCTCGGCTTCGACGTCGCCGGCGGCGGCATGGACGAGAACGTCATCGCCGCGCGTCGGGGGATGAAGATCCTCGAGCTCGAGGCGTGGGCGACGCCTGTGCTCCCGACGTCCGCGGAGCGGGCTCGCGCGAACGCTGTTCGTGCAATGGGTGCCGTCCGTCGTCTCCGAAGGTCGCGCGAGAACAAGCCGCTGATCGTGATGGACGCAAGCGGGACCGTCGGAACCGAGGTGTATCGGGAGCTCCTCCGCTTCGACACTGAGGTCGACGTGGTGCCCGTGCACTTCGGCTCGCCGTCGCCGCTCAGGCGCGAGTACCAGTGGATGAGAGACCATCTCTGGTTCGGGTTCGCGGAGAAGTGGCTCGCCGCAGGCGGCGCCATCCCTCCCGATCGGAAGCTCCCGGCGGAGCTGACCGCGCCGGGTTGGGAGCGCGACGAGCTTGGCCGGCGCCACGTCGAGAAGAAAGAACGGCTCCGCAAGAAGCTCGGCCGGTCCACGGACCGAGCGGACGCTTGCATCCTGTCAGTGCACGAGCCGGCCTCTGTGCGCCAAGACCGGCAGGAGGAGACCGAGGATCATGCCATGGAGTACATCGATCCGATCTATGGGGCCATAGACCCGCGCATCAGCGGATTCGATCCGTACGAGGGCGTTATGGGCGGGAGGTCGCCGTGATGCCGCGGCGGACGCGCGGGGCGGTCCTGGTGGCTCGGCTCGGGCTCGATCAGGTTGTGATCGCCCGCCGTTGCGGCGTCGCGCGCTCGACCGTGGGGCACTGGATCACCGGAGTACGCAAGCCGCTCGACACGCATCGTGTCATCCTGCGGGACGTGTACGGCGTCCCACCGGACGCGTGGCTCGAGCCGGCCGTGGATAACACGGCGGTTTGCTACACCCTGTAGCGCGAACCGAGCTCATAAGGAGGCGTGCCCCGCAGTACTGACCCTCCGCCGGAGGAGCGCGCGTGAACCTCTTCACGTCGCTGCTCACGCGCGTGAAGTCGTACGTGGGGCCGCGCGACCTCCCCACCGGAACCTCGTTCCAGGACGGGTTCGAGCGCCAGGCGGCACCGATACCGATCGTCCAGACCCGCTGGCATCAACGGGACGTCGAGGCGGCGATCGTCGCCTCGACCACTGGGAGCATGCGGCTGCCCGGTGCCCTGTGCCGCGCGCTCCGGCGCGACGGCATGATTTACGGCGTCCTGTCGACGCGGACCGAGGGGCTGGTGCAGCTCCCCGTCCGGTTTTCCGGGCCGGACGACCAGCTCGTCAGCGCACTCTCGCTCGACTTCCGATCCGTCTTCCCGTCTGCCGAACTCGCGCTGCTCTCCGGAGATGGCCGCGTGCTCGGCGTGGGCGTCGGGGAGTTTGTCCAAATCGACGGCTCCTTGCCGGTGCTGCGGCGGCTCGACCCGGAGTTCCTCGAGTACCGCTGGTCGGAGGACCGCTGGTACTACCAGTCGATCCACGGCGTGGAGCCGGTGAACCCGGGGGACGGGCGCTGGGTACTCCACTGCCCAGGCGGCGCCGTCCAGCCGTGGACACACGGGCTCTGGCCCGCGCTCGGGCGCGCCTATGTCGCCAAGGAACACGGGTTCTTCATGCGTGAGAACTTCGCGAACACCCTGGCGAACGCCGCGAGGATAGCAGTCGCCCCATCCGGGGCCACAGACGCCGAGGCCTTCAGCTTCATGCAGAAGGTCGTCAACTGGAGCGTCAACGCGGTGTACGTCCTCCGGCAGGGCTGGGAGCTCAAGCTGCTGGAGAGCCAGGGGCGCGGGTACGAGGTCTTCACCGACCAGATCAAGAACGCGAACGAGGAGATCATCGTCACGATCGCGGGGCAGCTCGTCACGACGCAAGGTGGAGCGGGCTTTCAAAACAGCGCCATTCACGCCACCATACGAAGTGACCTGATCCAGTCGGACGCGAACGCCCTCGCGGAGACGCTCAACACGCAGGCGATCCCCGTCTGGGCCAATGAGCGCTTCGGTGCCGCGGCGGTCAAGAGCTCGCCCAAAGCGTCTTGGGACACCACCCCGCCCAAGGACATGAACCAGCACGCCATCGCTGCGAACACCGCCGCTGGCGCAGCAAAGGCCTGGGATGAGCTCCTCAGGGAGGCGAAGAAGCGCGTGAACGCCGTCGAACTCAGCCGGCGCTACGGGGTCCCGATCGAGGACGTTGAGGAGGCCGAATGAAGCGCTACCGCTTCGAGCGCCGCGGGGTACTTGCCCTCGCCGCGTCGGCCTGGGGACAGGAGTTCGACGCCGCGCAGGCTCCCGCTATCTCGCAGGATGGTCCCGTCGCGGTGGTGACGATCCGCGGCCCGCTGACGCACCACAGCGACTGGTTCTGCGACAGCTACGACGCCATCAAGGAGCGTGTCCGCGCTGCGCTCGCGAGCCCGGCGGCGAAGGTGGCTCTCCGGATCACGTCGCCCGGCGGAGATGTCGCGGGGTGCTTCGAGACGGCCACGGAGCTCCGCGCGATGGCCACAACGTCCGGCAAGCCTCTTCACGCATACGCCGACGGACAGGCATCCTCCGCGGCCTACGCGCTCGCGTGTGCTGCGGACACGATCCACCTCTCGGCGGAGACGCTCGTGGGCTCGGTGGGCGTGATCGCCGGCACCGTGGACTGCACGGCGGCGGACGCGCAGATGGGCGTGAAGTTCCACCTGTTCACGAGCGGCGCGAGGAAGGCCGACGGGAATCCTCACGTCCAGATGAGCGAGGAGGCGGCGACCGAGATCCAGCGACAGGTGGACGAGTTCGGGGAGCTCTTTTACGCGCATGTCGCCGCGCGACGCGGAGTGAGCGTCGAACACGTGCGCGGCATGGAAGCTCGCCAGTACAGCGGCCAGACGGCCGTCGACAAGCGTCTCGCGGATGGCGTGGCGACGTGGAGCGGATTCCTCGCGATGGTCGCGAGAGGCGGAGCGGGCGGCGCGGCCGCCAAGGAGAGCAGAGTGGAATACGAGGAGATGGTCAAGGCCCTCCGCGCGCTCGCCGAGGGCGACGACGAGGAGAAGGCCAAGAAGGCCAAGGCGGCGCTCGTGGCGCTCGGCGAGGAGAAAGCCGAGGACGACGAGGAGCCCAAGAAGGACGAGGAGAAGGCCAAGGCGGAGGACGAGGGCGACGACGAGGAGCCCAAGAAGGACGAGGAGAAGGCGGCAGCGAAGGCCGGAGCTCCGAGCGCGGCGGCGGCTCTGGCGACCGAAAACATCCGGCTCGCGCGAGAGAACGCGGACCTCAAGGCCAGGTCGCTGCTCGCGACTCGCTCCGACCTCCCCGAGGCCACGCGCGCCTGGCTCTCGCAGCAGAGCGCGGAGGTGATCAACAGCTTCCTCGCGGACACCGCGAAGAAGACCGCCCCGCGCCACGCGAAGGCCTCGCAGGCCAAGACCGGTCCGGCCCTCCTCGAGGGCCGCGAGCGCGACGAGCTCGACGAGGCCATGGGGATCCGCAAGGCGTCGGCCTCGGGCCCCGGCAAGGACGAACACGGCCGCTTCACGATCAACGTCGAGACCCCCGCCCAGACGCGCGCGCGCCTCGCCGCGCAGAAGGGAGCGTGACCCATGTCCGCACTCACCAAGCCGAAGTCGAACTCCATCCGGGTGATCGGCAGCCGCGACAAGCGCCCGCTCGCCGCGAACGTCAAGGCCTTCCAGGGAGGCCTCGCCGTCTGCATCGTCAGCGGTACGAGCCGCGGCTTCTACGCGCCGGCCTCGGACGATCTCATCGCGGTCCCGGTCGGGCGCTTCTACGAGACCATCGACAATATCGGTGGCGCGGACGGAGCGAAGAACGTCGAGATCCAGTTCTTCAAGGAGCGGAAGGTGCTCCTGATGGCGAACGACACGGACACCCCTGTCGTCGCCGCGGACCGGGAGAGCACGTGCTACGCGCTCGACGATCAGACGGCGACGGGGGCCGTGACCACGACGCCAGCTGGCCCGGTCTACGACGTCACGAGCGAGGGCGTCTGGGTCGAGATCGGCGCGGCCACGATGTCGACAGCGGAGCCCCCGGGCCTGTCCAACGTCGCGCCCGTCGACCCGAGCTCGACCGCGGCGTCGGCCGGCTCTGCGGACGAGGCCGCACGCCAGGACCACAAGCACCACATCGCGCTCGCGACGCCGGCGGCCGAGGGGCTGATGAGCGCGGCGTACGCGAGCGCCGTGCACGCGCCGGTCGCGGACCGCACCGCCCTCAAGGCGATCGCGGCGGCGGACCGCGCGACCGGGATGCTGTGCCTCGTGCTCTCGGACATGAGCCTGTGGCGGTTCCACGCCAGCTCGACGGCGGCCGACACGACGGAGAACCTCATCGCGACGCCGGCGGCCGGCAGCGGCCGATGGCTTCGTGCTGACCCGGTGGTGGCGCTCTCGCTCCCCGTGACGTCGGCAACGACCGACGGCGCGACGATCTTCACGGTGCCCGTGGGCGCCCGCCTCCACCCGCGCGAGGCGTGGTGGGAGGTCTCGACCAACTGGACCGGCGGTTCGTCGTCGGCCATCGGCGTCAGCTCGTCGGTGACCGGATGGGACACCGAGGGGGATATCCTCGGCGGAGCCTCCGGCGACGTACAGGCGACGCTGGTGACGACCAACACGCGCATGACGGGCACGATCGGCGCCACGCTCGACACCCGCAGCGATGGGCGCCTGATCATGGTCGCGGCCGACACGCTGGTGTTCAACCGCATCACCTCCGCCTTCACCGCGGGCGCCGCCAACGTGCGTGTGCTTTGCGACGTGCTCGCCAATCTCGGCGCGTGAAAGGGATCTGAGTCATGAAGATCACACCGACTTGGATCGCGACGTTCGAGACGAACGTCCAGACGATCATCCAAAACGCCTGGGATGAGACGGCGTCCGATCTCATCTGGGACCGCTTCATGGACGTGAAGACGTCCGGCACCCGTCGCGAGCTCCTCTTCTGGCTGATCGAGACGGCAGGAATCGAGCTGCAGGGTCAGGGCGGCAACGCGCGGTACGACGACATCTCGGCCAACTTCCTCGAGATCGAGAACGAGGACTCCGGCAAGAACCTCGAGCTCAGCGTCAACGAGATCGAGGACAACCAGATGGCCAGCCCGATGCTCCGGGGCATGCCGGCCCTCGACTACGCGGCCAACTGGGCCCGCCAGATGGGCAGCTCCGCCGCGTACTGGCCGCAGAAGAGCCTGTTTACGCGGCTACTGGCGAACGGGCTGACCTCGCCGGGGTACGACGGGGTCAACTTCTTCTCGCAGTCCCATCCGATCAACATGGCCAACGAGGGCGCGGGGACGTTCTCGAACCTCCTCACCGGGGCCGCGTCGGGGAGCTACCCCGGCGCCTGTCCGATCGACATCACGAACGCTCCGACCCTGGACGCCGCTCACGCGAACCTGGCGCGCGCGGTGGCTTACATCCAGGGCCTTCGCGGCCCGCACGGAGAGACGCGGCGGCTCAAGGTCAAGTACCTGCTCGCCGGCGAGGACTTGCGGAAGCGCTCCGCGGAGATCCTCTCGACGCGGTACTACGGCACCGGGCAGGGCTCGACCGAGAACGTGATCTCGACCTACGGGATCGAGCCGGTCATCGCGCCCGAGCACAACGAGCTCGGCGTCTACTACCTCGCGTGCCAGTGGCAGAAGGGGAGTGGCGGGCCGTTCATCTTCCAGAACCGCAAGCCGTACCAGCTGAACACCTTCACCGCGTATAGCGACGTGCAGCTCGCGCACCGGGACAGCTTCGAGTGGAAGTTCAAGGGACGCAACGGCGTCTCCTACGGCCACCCCTGGCTCATCTTCCGCGTGCAGCCCACGTGATCCGCGCGGCGTGAGCCGCTGCCCGCCAAGGCGCCCCAGGAGCGGCGCCGCCCGAACCCCGACCGGCTTTGCCGGCGGGGCTTTTGGGTCAAGGGACCATGAGCTGCTACGCCACATTGCAAGACGTTATGGACCTGGGGATCCTCCTCCAGGAGGACGTCGATTGGCTGGAGCAGCGGTATCCAAACATCGTGGAGCGGACCGCCACGAAGGTCAGCGGGTACATCGACGGGCGGCTGGCGAAGCGGTACGGGGTCCCGTTCGTCGCGCCGTACGACGACGGCCTGGTCGACGCCACGGCCGCCATCGTCGCCTATCGGCTGCTCGTGAAGCGGGGCAGCAAGCCAGACGGGACGAAGACGGGGGCCGCGGAGCGCGCGCACGACCGGGCCGAGGCCTGGATCGTCGAGGCCGCGAACTCGAAGGATGGGCTCGTGGAGCTCGTGCGCACGCAGTCGACTCCGCGCGGGGCGACGGCGATCGATAAGGGCGCTCCGATGGCGTACAGCGAGGCGTCTCCATACGAGTGGATGGACCGCCAGGTCGAGCGCTTGGGGGGGCGCTGCGGATGAGCGGCATCGACGGCGTGGACCGCATCGAGGAGCTGGCCGAGTGGTTCCGCCTCTTGCCGGGCCGGACGAAGGGCAAGGGTATGGAGCGTGTCGCGGCCGCGGTGCAGAAGGTCGCGCTCGCGGAGTACGCGCAGGGCAAGGGCCCGCCGGGTGTGCGTGGCCCGTGGCCGGCGCGGAAGAAGGACGGCGCCGTCGCGCTGCTGCGCCCCGCCGGCGAGGTGCAGTTCCAGGGGAAGGCCGGCGCGATCCGCTCCAGCACGGTCGACGAGCCGGTGCTCGATCATCACCGCGGGCTCCGGCCTGTCTACCCCGGCGCTGGCAAGGCGAAGGAGATGCCGTCGACGTGGGTCGAGGCCGCGGAGGAAGCGCTGCGCGAGTACCTGGATGAGCTGTCGCGGAGGGCGCCGAAATGACGCTGTCGATCGACTGGCTGCGCGACCAGGTCGCGACCTACTTCGACGCCAACAACATCGACGTGCCCGTGATCTACGGGACGGAGCAGGACTACCGCGACCTCGATACGCCCGCGCGCGTGGTGATCGGGCTGGCGCGCACCTTCAAGATGCTCCCGGCCGGTCCCGCCGGGGCGCCGGGTAACCAGCAGATCGCCGCGGGCTACTCCTCGCGCAGCCTGGCGACGAAGCGGCAGGGCTTCTGGATCGTGGTGCGCGCCACCCCTTCGCCGGGTGTCGAGGAACGCGACCGCGTGCGCGTCTCGCAGTCGCTCGCCTCCGACCTCCTCGACGAGGTCATCCGCGCCATCCACAAGGCGACGCACGGGAGTCACTCGATCAACGTCGACGCGGCCGGCGAGTGGCCGGAGGTGGATGAGGCCGATGACCGCTTCGGCGCGATGATCAAGGTCACCGGGACGCTGGACATCCCCGTGTTCGAGCGCCGTCGCCCCCGCTTCGGGCTCGCCCGCGACCCGGATCCCACGAAGGTCAACGTCGGCCTCGACCTCGAGGCCTGCGACTCGACTGTTTGCACACCAGTGGTGTCGTCACCGTAGGAGATCTGATGGCTCTCGCACTTCCCTCTGCCAGGCTCCGGGTCCGCTCGAACCGAGCGGTGTTCGCTCCCGTGAGCCGCATTCACAGCGTGGTGGGCGTCTGCTCGAAGGGCCCCTACACGCCGACGCGCGTCGCGGACGTGGACGCGCTGACATCGACGTTCGGCTTCGGCCCGGCCGTCAAGGCGCTCGCCTACGAGATGGGCAAGACGGGAGCGCCCGGGATCGTGCGCCGCATCGACCCGACCACGGTGGCCGCGAGCGTCGGGGATCTGGTGCTCGACGACTGGGACGGCGCGGAGGACCCCGCGATCACCGGGACTCCGAACAACCACTACCTCGTGATGTGGGAGACCACCACGCCGGGTGAGCTCAACGCCGCGCAGGGGCGCTACTCGCTCGACGGCGGGACGACGTGGAGCACGCCGGCGACGGTTCCGAGCAACGGGATCGTCGCGCTCGGGAGCTCCGGCCTAACCGTGACGTTCACCGCCGGCACCGGCAACGACGTGGACGGCGACTTCTCCTTCGAGGCCTTCCCCGCCGCAGCCGCGGTCCTGCCGGTCGTCGCCACCCGCGTCGGGAGCTCCACGAGCGTCGTGACCATCACCGGGACGCCCATCGACGCGTACGAGATCGTGCTCGAGGTCCTGACCGGCGGCACGATCGCCACGGCCGGGATCGTCCTGCGCTACTCCCTCGACGGCGGGCGCACGTTCAGCAAGGCGATCCGCCTCGGGACGGCGAGCACGCTCCAGATCAACGACGGCTCCGAGGACAGCGGTCTCGACTTCGCCTTCGCCGCCGGTACGCTCCAGACGGGCGACAGCTTCGCGTCCGGAACCACCGAGCCCGCGATCGCGGCGAGCGACGTCGTCGACGCCCTCGGGGAGCTGGATGCGCTCGCGGTCAACTGGCGCTTCACCCACGTCATCGGCGCGGTGGATGCGACGGCGGCGGGCACCATCGGCGCGGAGTTCACCGACTTCGCCGCCGACGAGCTGAGCAACGCGCGCTTCGCGTGGGCGCTCATGTCGGCGCGCGACCGGCGCCGCCTGGAGACCGAGACGGCCTGGGAGAACGCCCTCGTCGATGACTTCGACGGCCTCGAGAACGCCCGCGTGGCGGTCGGCGCGGGCTACGCGCGCATCACGTGCCCGATCACCCGGCGCCGCAATCGCCGGCCCGTCGCCTGGATCGCCGTCCCCGAGCTCCTTCGCCGGCCGATCGAGGAGGACCTCGGCCGGAAGGCCACCGGGGCGCTCTCAACCGACGTGGCGATCTATGAGAACGGCGAGCGCATCGAGCACGACGCGCGGGTCTCGCAGACGCTCCAGGGCGCGCGATTCCTGACGCTCAGGACCTTCAAGCGCAGCGGCGACAGCGTGTTCTTCACGCGCGGTTCGACCTTTGACGCGGAGGGCGGCCTCGAGGGGTACATCGCGCGGCGCCAGGTGCTCGACGTGGCGAGCGACATCTTCGCCCAGGTCCTTGAGGAGCAGCTGATGGACGGCGTGGAGGTCAACGCCGCCGACGAGCCGAACCCCGGCGCGATCACCGAGGCGAACGCGGCGCGCATCGACCGTGAGGTCGAGACGGCCATCCGCCGGCAGCTCGAGGGGAAGTTCTCGGCCCTGTCCGTGCGGACCTCGCGCACCACGGTCCTCGCGGCCGGGGTGCGGCTCCCCTGCAAGGTGTCGATCGTCGGCCTCGAGTATCTCGAGCAGCTCGAGGGCGACATCGGGTTCGTGACTCCGGAGCTCGTCGCTCTGGCGGCGTGAGGTGAACGATGGGCCTCTACCACAACGGCAACTACCACAACCACGCGTCCGCCGAGTTCGACTTCGCCGGCAAGAAGTACCTCGGCATCACGACGTTCAACTACAACGACGAGCTGGAGAAGGAGAACCAGTACGGCACTGGTTCGATCCCTCTCGGTGTCGCACAGGGGCAATACAAGCCCAATGCGGACGCCGAGATGCTCAAGACGGAGTTCGACCGGTTCATGCAGGCCATGCCGGACAACGGCTACGGCGAGGTCCCGTTCAACGCCGGCGCCACCTACAAGGAAGCGAGCGGCACGATCGTCGACGAGCTCCGCACGATTTACATCGTCAAGGTCGAGGACGCCTCCCAGCAGGGCCCGAGCGGCAACAAGGTCAAGCTGACGCTGCACGTGGCGGAGCCCATCAGGCGAAACGGCAAGACGCTGGTGAAGGTCAAGGAGCAGCCGCGGCTCGCGCTGCGGACGTGACGGGAGAGGTCATGAGCAAGCCGGACATGAAGGGGTGGACCCCCGAGCAGATCAAGGCGTACGAGGAGGCCGAGGCCGCCTTGGCCGCGGAGGAGAGCGCGATCGCGGAGGCGCGCGCCCGCCAGGAGCGCGAGGCCGCCTCCCCGGAGGCGCTGGCCGACAAGCTGCGCGAGCAGGCCGCGGAGGCGCGCGAGGCGCGGGCGCGCGCGGAGCGCGACGCGGAGGACGATGCGGCCTATCGCAAGGCCTGCAAGGAGCACGGGGAGAAGCGCGTGATGCGCATTCGGACCGTCGAGGGCTCCGTGATCCAGCGCGCGATGAGCGCGAGAGAGTGGGAGGACTTCAGCGATCGGATCTCCGGGCTGGAGAGCCAGGAGGACATCAAGAAGGTCGGTCAGCAGGCCACGCTCGATACGGTGGTGCATCCGCCCAGGCCTCGGGTTCTCCAGATGGTCGAACAGCTGCCTCGCCTCTGGGTGCACATGTACACCGCGCGAGACGAGCTGGTCACCGGCGTCGAGGAGGTCATCCGGGGAAAAGGCTGAAGCTGTACGAGGAGGCACGCGGGCGTCTTGAGGCGACCGCGGAGCTCCTCGCCGCGCTGCTCCCCCCGAGGCTGCGCGCGGACGACAGGGCGAGAGCGGCGCTCCTGTGGATCGCTGAGGTCGGCAGCAACTTGATCGGGTTTGAGCGGAAGGGGCAGGCGTAGCAGTGGAGTTCGTCGCCAAGCTTGATGACCAGATCTCGGAGCCCGCGGCCGCAGCCGCGTCGGCTCAGGAAGGTCTCGCCGCGGCGACGAAGGCGGCGGACGCGCAACTCCGCGCGCTCGACAGCACGCAGCAGAAGGCGGCACGACGCTCGCAACTTCAGGCCAAGGCCTTCAACCCGAAGGCCTACCAGCAGCAGATCCTGGCCGAGCGAGAGCTCGCTGGTGCGAAGGAGAAGGCGCTGCAGGACCTCAAGCTCGGTCTCTCCCAGAAGGAGAAGGACGAGGCCGCGGCGAAAAGGGCCGCCGCGGAGGAGCGAAAGCGCGCGCGCGAGGCCGCCGCGCAGAAGGCAGCCGCCGGGCTCGGGAGCGCAGCGTCGCAGGCGAAGGCGTTGGCCGTGTCGCTCGGCGCCGTCGCCGGCGTCTCGGGCGCGCTCGGGCTCGCGAAGGTCGCGATCGGCTACCATGGCATGGCCCGGCTCCAGATGATGTCGTACCAGGCGAGCGTGCAGATCCGCTCGCTCTTCCGCGGGGTCGATTCGCGCCCGCTGGAGCGCGCCTATCTCCAGTTCACCAAGCTCTTCTCGCTCTCGAGCACGACTGGACATTCGCTCTCGGACGCGACGACGCGCGGCTTCAATGCCCTGTTCCAAGCCATCGAGAAGGCCGAACCTTACGTGTCCGCGTTCGTTCGTGGCTCGATTCTCGGGGCGATGAAGCTCGAGGTTCTTTGGGTGCGTGCGCGCATCTGGCTCTTCCCGTTCACGTCGGCGCTCGGGGATACGCTCGGCAAGATCGATGGGATCTCGGTCGCGGCCTACGCCGGGATGGCGGCCGTAGGCCTCTTGGCGGCGAAGGCGACGGGGGTCCTCTCTCTTGGTGGCGCGGCGCTGACAGCGGGCAAGGCGATGACCTTCCTGGCTGCGCGCGGGGCCGCAGCTGGCTTGGTGGCCACGACCGCCGCCGCGCCGTGGCTAGCCTTCGCTGCGGCGATCGGCGCTGTCGTCGCCGCGGGCTACAATTTCGTGAAGCTCGTCGATGAGTGGGACACTGACCTCGTGCTGCGCTCCCTGGGCATCCGCGGGGAGAGCGACGCGGACCGGATGAACCGGCAGTTCGACGAGGAGGCCGCAGCCCGCGCGAAGGCCGGGAAGCAGTCGCGCGTGCAGCACGTCGACCAGCTGCCGACGGCTGCGGCTCCGAAGCTGCCGAACGCGCCTACCGACGCAGCGCGCCGCGATGGGTGGAAGCTCGGCGCCGCGATGGGCGACGGTCTCATCGGAGGGTTCAAGTCCAAGGAGGCCTTCATCGAGGCGGCCGGAGCGGCCGGGGTCGCGGCGGCCCAGCGCGGCGCACAGAAGAAGGCTGAGATCCACAGCCCGTCGCGGCTGTTCCGGCGCGAGGTTGGCCGCCAGATGGGCGAGGGCGCTCGCCTCGGGCTCAAGGACAGCGAGCCCAAGGTGCAGAAGGCCGCGGAGGAGAGCCTGGTCCCTTCGCCGCGCGCGGCTCATGGTGGCGCCCCCGGGGCCGGCACCGGCGCGCCCGCTGGCCTGGTTCTGCAGGTGACGACCGGGGACATCATCGTCGGCGCTGGCATGCAGCGGAGCGAGGTGCGCGAGAGCCTCGACGAGGCGTTGGTGCAGATGGCGCAGCGGGTCGGGGTGATGCTCGGCATGCCCCGCGTGGAGACGTCGAGTGCTGGTTGATAGCCCGATCGAGAACCCGTCCGCCTGGAATTCGATCACGATCGACGGGATCGACACGCCGGGGATCTGCGAGCTCTCCGGCGGCGTCCGTCGCACGAAGATCGACCAGCAGGTCTCGCCGATGCAGGCGGGCTCGTTCTCGGTCACGCGCGGGCTCGAGCTCGTGCAGGTCGACTACAAGGTCCGCGTCTGGACCACGGAGCAGTTCAACGAGCTGCAGGCGCTCGCGGCGCGGCTCGCGGCGGCGCAGGAGAGCAGGCCGCCGCGGCAGCTGAGGCTCGTGGATATCGCGGTCGCGCACCTGAAGATGAAGGGTGCAGAGGTCGCGTGGCTCGGCCCGATCGAGAACCCCAAGCCGGGCCGGTGGACGCTGGGCTTCGGCTTCCTCGAGTGGAAGAAGCGCAAGCCGATCGGCGGCGTCGCGCGCGCGAAAGACTGGATCGACCAGGAGATGATTGCCACGCGACAGGAGAGAACCCAGCTCGAATCCCAGCTCCAGGCGCTGGAGACCGCACGCGCGAGGGGTATCTGATGGCCTTCCTGGCTGCCGGCATCGAGTTCCAGCGCGCCGAGGCGCTGCTCCCCGACCTGGGGATATGGTCCGTGCGCGCCGACCTCGTCGGCGGGAAGGCGCCGCCCGAGCGCGCGCGCGTCAACGTGGAGATCGGCGACCTCGTGCTGTCCGGGACCGTGCGACACGCCGAGGTCTTCGCCGGCCGCGCCGATGTGTTCATCGTCGGCGGTGCGGACCGGTGGGGAGAGACGGTCAAGCGCCGCTCGTATAGGGCCGACAACGGGGTGCAGCTCGACCGGGTGGCCGGCGATCTGGCACGCGACGCCGGCGAGACGCTGGCGCCCCTCGGCGCGCTCGCCTCGGCCGTCGTGGGGTACGCGTGGGTCCGCCCCGAGGGGCCTGCGATCCACGCGCTGAACGAGCTCGGGCGCCCCTGGTACGTGGACCTTGACGGCTCGACGCACATCGGAGCGCGCCCCACGGAGACGCGTTTTGGGCTGCGCCTCAGCGTCGATTACCGACCTTCGCTGCGCCGCGCGGTGATCACGAGCCCCGAGGATGCCTTCGCGTCGCTCACGCCCGGGTTGGTCATCTCGGGCGACGGGTTCCCGACGCTGGCCATCCGGAGCACGACGATCCGAGTCACGGACCGAACCGCCTTTGCCGAGGTCAACGTATGAGCGCCGCCGCGGAACTCGCAAGGCTCCTGCGCTTCATCGAGAGCTGCATCCACCGGCGGATGGCTTATTCGTGGGTGCATCCCTATCGGGTGATGAGCCAGAACACGGTATCTGGACGCCTGAGCCTCCAGGCCGTGAAC
Source organism: Sorangium sp. So ce134 (assembly GCA_051525975.1). Lineage (GTDB taxonomy): Bacteria > Myxococcota_A > Polyangia > Polyangiales > Polyangiaceae > Sorangium. Next base: position 10,976,982 of record CP150314.1, on the reverse strand, counting down.
GAGGGTGACATTCTGCCCCCGCAGCTCGTCGAGGTGCCCAAGGCGCACGGGACCCCCGGGGTCGATGAGCGCTGCCGGCCTGGGACCATCGTGCTAGTGGGGTTCCAAGGCGGCGACCCCGGCGCCCCCTTCGTCGCCCACTACATCGAGCCCGTACGGCGCCCGGGGGAGGCGGAGACGCCGGTGACGCCGCTCGAGCTCGAGCTCGACGCGCAGAACGAGATCCGCGCCGGCGCCGGCGCCACGCTGGGCGCTGCGCGCGTCAACGACACGGTGACGGTCCTGCTCCCGCCGGCGACGTTCGTGGGGACCATCAACGGGCTTCCGGCGAGCGGGATGGTCATCTGGAGCCCCGGGCAGACCACCGGGACGATCACCACCGGCAGCGCGAAGGTGAAGATCGCATGATCACGGACTACGGCTCTCTCACCCTGGCCGTCGTGGTGCCCGCCGCCGCGGAGGCCATGGCCGCGATCGACGTCGCGTGCGGGGTCGCCGCGCCGAACGTCTCCGCGCAGCTGACCGCGCTCGCGAGCTTCACGCCCTCCGCGGGCCTCACGCTCGCGCAGCAGCTCGAGATCGCGCAGGCCATCGTGTCGAACATCCAGAACGCGATCTCGCTCGGGCTCGAGTCCCCGAGCCTCGAGGCGCAGGTGGCCGCCGCGGCGGCCATCACGGCTGACCTGCAGGCGCAGCTCCTGACCGTGCAGGCGCAGCTCGACATCGCCGTGGTGCTCCAGGGCCTGCTCGCGACAGCTGGTGTGCGGCTCCTGAAGTATGTCGGGCCGCAGAACGCGTTCGGCGCCGAGCTGGCCGCGGAGCTGGGGCCCGCAGCGACGGCAACATACGCGCTCGTGCTGCTTACGAACGGCGGCGACGCGTGGACCTCCATGCAGGGGGTGTTCAAGACGTCATGAGCGCCTACGGCGAGAGCGTCAACATCGACAGCCCCACGTTCCGCCGGACGCGGGACCCCGCACGCATCATCGCTCAGGCGATCGAGATGCGGCTGTCGACGCGGCGCGGGACCTACTTCGACGATCCGGACTACGGGCTGCTCATCGACGACCTGCTCCTCGACGCGGCCCCGGCGGGCCGGCGCGCGCGCCTCGCCGCGGAGATCGCCGGAGAGATCGAGAAGGACGAGCGCGTCGAGAGCGCGACCGTCACGCTCGCCGCGGAGAGCAACGGCGGGGTGTCGTTCGCAGCCGATGTGACGCTCGTCGATGGGCAGGGTTTCCCCCTGACCATCTCGATTCAAGACTTGACCGTGGACGTCATCCTCAGAGGTGCTTGATGCCGACGCCGCTCGACGACCTGTTGACCGACCTGACGCCCGAGGAGATCTTCGAGGACCTCCTGGCAATCGCGAAGGCCCTCGGGCTCTCGACGACCGCCTGGCAGCCGGGTGAGCCGATCCGTGGTGTTATGTCCGTCTTCGCGCGGTGGACAGCGCCTCTGTGGAACGGCCAAGTCTTGCCCGCCCTGCGGGCGTGGTTCCTCGACAAGGCCTCTGGCGACTACCTCACGCTCGTTGCGTGGGCCATGTACAAGGTCTATCGCAAGGAAGCGACGTTCGCGAGCGGCCCGGCGATCACCGTCGAGAACCGAGAGGGCGGCTTCTGGACCATCAATCCGGGCGACATCCGGTTCGAGGTCGACGGCAAGACGTACACGAACATCGATGGCGGGACCCTCGCAGCGTGGACCGGCACGGGCGCCTTCCCGGTGCTCGACCTGCTCTTCGTCGCCGATGAGGTCGGGACGGACAGCGATCTCGACCTGGGCGACGTGCCGGAGTATCCCAACGCGCCGCTGCTCGCGCCGGGCGCAGGCATCTACCTGGTCGCGGGCGAAGGGATGCTCCTCGGTCAGGACGAGGAGGAAGACGAGGACCTGAAGGAGCGCTGCCGGCTCTCGACGGGGCCGCTCTCGCCGGGGGGGCCGCGCGCCGCGTACCAGTACGTCGCGCTGTCCACGCGGCGACCCGCGGCGGATGAGGCCATCACGATTGAGCGGCTGCTTGTCTCCCAGATCGGGGACATCGCAGTCAACGTCAACCGGGCCCTCGTGCGCAACATGGGCGGCGGGGTCATCGACGTGCGGCTCGCCGCGCCGGCGGGCGCGGCGTCTGGCGACGTCGGCACCGTGGGGAGCGACGTCTACCTCGTCAACCAGGCGGTCCAGCTGCTCGCCGTGCCGATGGGGTTCACAGCGAACGTGGCCTCTGCGGACGAGGAGCCGCTCTCGATCACGCTCACGATCGACGTGCTCCGCGCGAGCAACGTGACGAAGGCCGCCGCGGAAGCTGCCGCGATCAAGGCCGTCAACGACTTCTTCCGGCGCTTCCCGATCGGCGGACGGAAACTCGCGAGCGGATCGACCCGCTACGTGATCATGAGCGAGGTGCGGGCGATCGCGAAGGCCGCGTCGCCGGGGATCTACCGCGTGCAGTCCGACCCGCCTGACGATCAGGTGATCGCGGCGACCGACGTCCTCGTCCCGACCGTGACCGCGACAGCCACACTCGTGGAGCAGTGAGGTACCCATGGCGCTGATCGACAAGCTCGAGACGATGCTGCCCGGCTGGGCGGTAGAGCGCGCGCACTGGCTGGCGCTGGCGGGCTCGATTGCGGCCGTCATCGACGCGTTGATCGAGGGCGTGCAGGACGGCGTCCTCGGGGCGCTGCCAGGCCAGATCGACGAACTCCCGTTCCTCGGCGGATTCGTGGGCACCGACGGTCTCCCGTACATCGGGCGGGATCGCCGCATCCCGCGAGGCCTCCAGGAGACGCCGGGCGTCTACGCGGCGGCCCTCCGGGACTGGCGCGGGATCCACCGGCGGGCGGGGCTCGCGTTCGGCTTCCTGTCGCAGGTGCGGCGCGTGCTCGGGCCGAGCTTCCCGCGCGTGCGGCTGGTGAACGGCGCCGGTGTCTGGCACACGATCGAGGCTGACGGGTCGTACCGGCTGCACAACACGACCGGGACCGGGTTCCAGATCAGCGCGCAGGGCGTGTCGACGCCGCTCACCGCGCCTGCGCACCCCTGGAACTGGAGCGGTTCAGGGGACCCGTTTGAGTGCTTCCTCATCGTCTACGCGCCTGTCACCGGCTTGATTCCGGCGAACGAGGGTACGTGGGGTGACGGCTCGACGCAGTGGGGCGGCGAGGGCGCGCCCGGTGGAGGCCTCATCGGCATCGACTCGACGCTCGCGCTCGTGAACCAGCTCCGCGGGCTCGCGGGTGAATTCGGAGCTCAGGGCGTCACGATCCCTTGGGTCATCGTCGCCTTCGACGCGGACAGCTTCGACCCGGAGACGCCTGGACCATACCCGGCGGCTGGGATGCCTGATGGTACGTGGGGGCGCGCCGGCCGGCTCGTCGGCGGAAATTATGTGCGTTCGCGCCTGAGCACAGCGCGCTACGTGAGAGGAATTCCGCGATGAGCCTGATCGAGGGTGATAACACGACCTTTCACGCGTCGATCGAGGTGGCGGACGACGGCGACGAGCGAGACGCTGCCGCGCTCCTCGTTCCGGTCGAAGCCCTGCTCGACAATACCGCGTACCTGAAGGAGCGCGTCGACGGCTCAGGGACCATCAACACGGGCACGCTGCACGTCGCCGGCGACGCGTTCATCGGTGACGACCTTGATGTCACCGACGATCTTTCCGTGGGCGGCACGGTGAGCGCTGGATCGGTGGAGGCGACGAGCGCCCAGATCAACAACATCGAGGCGACCAGCGTCGACGCGTTCACTTACTCCAGGCCCGAAGAGACGGTCGAGAAAGTCGAGCCGTTGGTCGCGTATCCCATCGGCTCTGGGTGGGAGCTCTACGAACTCTCGACGGGGCACTTCGTGTGGCGCGCTTCGGTCGACACGGCCGTGCGGCTGTTCATCCCGATTTCGGTGCCGGACGGCTGCGATCTCGTGTCGTTCGTGGCGCGGTTCGCCGGAGGCCTCCACTCGAACCTGCCCGCGAACAAACCGACCATCACTTTGTATCGGCGCAATGTCAGGCTCACCGGGGCGACGCACGCAAACTGGACCGAGGAGCATCCGGGGACGACCACGGGTAGTTACAACGGGTTCATCGATTTCGAGGTTGGCCCCGGCGAGGTGTCGCCGCACGAGACGGAGACCGACACGGGCACCTATTACGCCGTCATCACGTCGGAGTCCGGTACGGACGCGCTCGCAGGGAACGTGTATCAGGGCGGGTTCGTGAAGTACAAGCGCACGCGCGTCGATAGGGGGTGGTGATATGTCTTGGATCACCGATAAACTGCTCGGCCTCCGGCGGATCGTCTTCGGCTCCGAGACGAAGCCCGAACGTGGGACGATCGAGTTCGCTGGCGGCGTTACCGTCGAGGATGACGCGGTAAACAAGCGCACGGTCGTAACCGTCACGGGCGGTGGAGGTACGACGAACGCTGAGGTCAGCTTGACCGTGAACAAGGGCGCTGATGCGTCGGCAGACGCAGACTTTTGGGCGGTGATCGTGCCGCCCGTGTCCGCGGATTACGAAGTGCTCGTGCTGACCATCATTCCGCGATTCGGCATCGATGGCGATCCGACGAACAACGCGACGATCCGGTTCTGGACCACACAGTCGAATCCAGATGATGCTGTATTGATTGCCGAATTTTCAACCGAAGAAGCCCTACCGTATGGCTCCGTGCAAGCGATCGACTTGGCTTCTCCGGATCTGCCGACAGGATGGTATCTCTACGTGACCATCGAAAAGAACGGGTCCGGAGTAGAGCTGCCGGACATGGCATTCAGCGTGCGCGCCTTGAGGTCTGAGTAATGGCCACGGCGGAACGCATCGGGGGCAGGCGAGGGCCGGAAGGGCCCCAGGGCCCCGCGGGGGCGCAGGGCGCGACCGGTCCGACGGGGCCCACGGGTCCCGAGGGGCCGGCGGGCGACGACGGAACGCAAGGCCCCGCGGGACCCGCCGGCGATCCTGGGCCGAGTTGGCTGATCTGCGGGATCAACGCGTTCGGCACGAGTGGTACTCGGTATCTCTTCCCGACAGGCTACGTCAACGCGGTGGCGGCGACGAACGTCAAGCGGGCGCGGATGCCGTTCCGCGGCCGGTGCGTGCGGATGACGCTGACCAACTCGACGCCCGGGTTCTCGTCGGACGGCACCGGGCAATACACGATCACCTTCTGCCGCGTCGCGTCCGACGTCGCGACGACCACCCCGCTCACGATCACGCTCGGCGTGCTGGCGCGCACGGGGGACGTCACAGGGGACTCAGGTATTCTGGAACAGGGCGAGGAGTTTGCGATCCAGGTCGTGTTGAGCGGCACGGTGACCAATAGCCCTGTCGATTCGTTCATTACGCTGCTTTTCGAGCCCGAGGAGGCATGATATGGCGAAGTACGTTTTCCGGCGGATTGGCCCGTCGGCCGCGGATCTGCAGCTCAACTACTTGCTGCCGGGGGTGACGGTCGTCGTCGGCCCCGTCGTACCCGAGCAGACCATCGAGTTCGACCTGAGCGATGACGCCGCGCTGAACGACCTGCAGCAGGCGGTGAGCCGGGAGTGGGAGTACGTCGGGCCGGCGCCGGCGGAGCCCGAGGGCGGCTGACGCGCCATGGCTACGGCCTACCCCCGGCCATCGACGCCGGAGCCCATCACGTACACGCACACCGCGGACGACGGCACGCCGGTCACCGGAGCGACCGTCACGGTCCGCATCCGGCGCGCCGACGGGCTCTGGTACGACTGGAGCAACGGCACGTACGCCGCGCGCGGTGCAGTGGTCGAGCTGGACGAGCCCATGCCCGAGATCGACGAGCCGGGCACGTACGAGGCGACGTGGCCCGGCGGCGCCGCCGACCGCTACCAGGCCTTCGTCGAGGCGAACGGCGCGCTCGTGGCGAGCGTTGAACTCCACGTTGGGGGCCTCGCCGCGCCCGGGGACGAGATGGACCTCGTGGCCGACGCCATCGACGCCGCCACCCTCGCAGCCTCCGCCGTGGCCGAGGTACAGGCCGGCCTCGCGACCGCAGCCGCGCTCGCGGATGTGGCCGGCGATGCGGAGGTCGCCCGGAAGGCGCTCGACAACCGCCAGGAGGTCGACGCCGTCGGCGGCGGCCGCTGCATCACCTACGACGATGACGGCACCACGCCCTGGCGCACGCGCACCCTGCGCGACGGCTCGGGCAACGCGATCGCGCTCGGCGCCGGCGTCCCTGCGAGGAGGGGCGCGCCGACATGAGCTGCTCCGGCACGATCCCGAAGTACTGCACGCGCCAGGGCGCGCGCGATCCGGTTGCCCTGCGCATCGTCATCGCCGCGAGCGACGCCGTCCCGGACCTCTCGCTCGTGACGGCCGTCGCGCTCTCTGCGCTCGATCGGCGGGCCGACCCGGCGACGCCGGAGACCTGGACGACGACGATCCTGGAGCAGGCCGCCGACGAGCTCGTCGTCGAGCACCGCTACCAGGAGACCGACACTGACGCGGCGAGGACGTGGCGGATCACGCCCTGGATGACCATCAGCGGGGCCGCGAACCCGGTCGCCGCCGCCACCTTCGACCTGCAGGTGATGGCGCGGCCATGAACCTGCTGGGCCTGCTGTCGCAGCTCGGGAGCGCACTCGTCTCGCTCGGCCTGGGGGGGCCGGGCGACCAGGAGCGCGAGGCGATCCCGTGCCCCGAGGTGCGCGCGGCGGCGGACGCGCACACGATCGTCGAGGTCACCGCCGAGAGCCACACCGTCGTGCAGGTCACGACGGACTGCTAGGAGCCCCCATGAATGACAAGCCCGAAGAGAGCCGCCAGATCATCCCGACCGAGGGCCCTCCGCCGCCCCCAGCGCGCGCGCCCGAGGAGCCGGTCGAGGAGCCCCCGCCGACGCAGCCACCCACGCAGCGCCCGCAGCGGCCCTCCTCGCCGGACCACGCGCCATCGCAGCGCACCGGCGGCCGCGCCCAGGTGCGGCGGCGCGAGAGCCCGCCAGAGGGCACGCCGATCGTGATCGACCGCCAGCGCGGCGCCGCGCGGGCACAGGCCGGCATCCACAGCGCGGGCCTCGCCGGCGTCTACCTGCTCGGCTGAGCCACCGCGGTGTGGTCGGCGCTCGCCGTCGCTCTGCTGCTGCTCGCCACGGCGGAAAGCGCGGCGATCGTCGCCCTTGCCCTCGTCGTGCGAGACCTGCAGCGCGAGCTCGGGCGGCGGGGCGCGCCCGTGGAGCTCCCCCGGGATAGCTACCCCGATCCGGCGTCGCCTACCCCTCGCCGCCCTGTGGGGTTCCGCCCGCCGGCGTGAGCAGCGTGCGCAGTTGCAGCACCACCAGCACCGCCCCGATCACGCCGGCCTGCGCGGCGACGAGGGCCCACGGCCCGCCGAGCGCCAGCGGCCCCGCGAGCGCGAGCACGTCCCCGCCGGCGAGCACCATGGCACAGGTCTCCGGCAGGCCCCGCGGGCGCGGCGAGCGCCAGAACGCGAGCGCGGCAAGCCCCTGCAAAACCAGCGACTGCGCGTGCGCCGCCTTCGGCACCCACGTCCAGAACATGTCGGGCCAGAGCATCGCGGGCGCGCACCACGCGGCCCAGATGACCGCCATGTCGCTGGCCGTGCGCCGCCCATCCCGCAGGGCCAGCACCCGCAGCGCGCACCACGCCGACAGCGCCGGCGCAGCGAGGTAGAGCCCGAGCTCGACCTGCGCCGGGAGCTCCAGCGCCGCCCGCACGAGGTCACCGGCAAGCACGCCCCCGAGGGCGACCGCGACCGGCCGGTGCGCGGCGTCCCGCCGGGCGATGACGGCGGCCAGGACGACCGCGGCGCCGATGATGAGGCGGGAAACTACCATAGAGAGCGCCGCTCTCCCTCGCTAGCATGCGTACCTGACCGAGTACACCTGTGCAACCTCAATCGACGCTGCCGATCATCTTTTTTCGCTCGGCGTCCAGTTCCTTGTGGCGCCGGAGCGCGCTCTGCAGGCTCGTGTGGGTGGGCATGCCTAGCGCCCTCGCCGCGTCGCGCAGGCTCCAGCCGGTCTCCTCGAACGCCGCCCGGAAGAGCGCCCGCTCCTCCGCCAGGTGCCGCGCCTGCATCTCCGCCCACGTCTCGCGCCGCTTCGTCATAGCCCGCTCTCCCTCGCTAGCATGCGTACCTGACCGAGTACACCTGTGCAACCTCAATCGACCAGGGGACCGACCCGGAGGCCGGCCCCCCCCCCGGCCCGGGGCCTCAGATCCGCCCCTTCTCCGCCGCCTTGGCCACCGCCTTGAGCGCCACCGCTAGGCGCTTGCCCTGGCCGAGGAACGCGGCGGGGATCTCGTCGATCGACATCCGCGCCGTGAAGCTCCGCGGCGACTCGACGCTCCAGAGGCCCACCTTGCCGTTGAAGGCGTACTTGGTCGCCCGGGCGGTCAGCATGCCGACGCGAACGGTGTACAGGGTGTCGCCGTCGAGGTCCTGGGTGGTGATCGTCGCCGCGCTCTTCATGAAGACTATTGTACTCATTCAAGTACGTCAGTCAAGCGCGGGGCTTACTTTTTTTGATGGTCAGCGCCGTTTGTTTTCTGGTTGCACAGGCGTACTCGAACAGGTACATATGGTAGCGGGGAGGAGCGCGCGCTTCCTGCGCGGCTCGACCCGGAGGCGTCTACCAGTCGAACCGGACGCCGATGGTCGGCTCCCAGCTCACTCCGGACCAGGCCAGCGTGGACACGTACCGTGCGCCGAGGCCGGCGGTCGTCGACACGTGCTGCGCGGCCGTGTACGTCACGCCCGCCGCTGCGCGCGGGGCCAGGACCCACCAGCGAAGGCACAGGTGCCAGTCGTTGCAGACCGAGACGCGGCCGCCATCGACGGCGAAGGCCCCGCCCGCGCTCCAGCTCTCGCTGAGGCGGTAGTCGCCGCCGACCTCCGGGCCGACGAGCACACCGAGCCAGTGCGTCGAGCTGAAGTCGAACGCCGCCGCGCCGACGCCGGCCGAGATGCGGGCGCCCTCCGACGCGGTCCACCACCGGCGCACGGCGATCGTGGGCGTCCAGCCGCCGGTGGGGTGCCGGTCGCCGAGCATGACGTGCGTCGCGCCGACCTCGACGGACCACCGGCGCTCACGCTCACCACGCCGCTCCTGCGCAGAGGCCGGCGCGGCGAGCAGCAGCACCGCAGCGAGCACGTAGGCCCTCACGGGTAGTCGCCCCCGGGGGTCTCGCCAGGATCCTCGCCGGGCGGCCCGGACGGCGAGCCGGGGCACCCCCACGCGTCCGGGTGCTCGGCGAGCGGGCAGAGGACGGGGAGCAGCCCTGGCGGAAGGCCTCCGGGGAGAGGTGGCGGCGTGTCGGAGCTGATCAGCGCCTCGATGGTGTCGTCGACCGTGACCGCGTCGGGGTCGACGCACTCCTGCGGCAGCTTCGCCGGCTCGTAGCGGGAATCCCAGACGTAGCGGCACTCGCCCTTGAGGCCCAGGCGCTCGAAGGACGCGTCGGCGCGCCGCTGCATCACGAGCTTCCACGCATCGACGCACGAGAGGTACTGCGCCTCGATGTGGTTCGTCCGTAGGCACTTCAAGAGTGCGTCGACCTGGAGAGATTCCCCGAACTGCACCCACGGCCCGAGCTTCCCGCCGCTGCCGGCGCGGCACTCGTACTTCCCGACCTGCTCGTTCTCGTCCCGGCCGTTCAGGTACTGGATGGCCTTGGCGTTCATCGTCATGAGCCGCCAGGCGTCCGCCTGGGGGCCGGGGAGCGAGGCCACCAGGTCGCGCAGCTCGGCGCGGTCGTCCGGGTCCAAGACCGAGCACGCCGAGGCGAAGCTCGTCACGACCACCATCATCAAGATCATCAGCCTCTTCATCTCGTCTCCATCTCCCGCACGCACGCACGCGGGCGCCCGACCCCGCACGCAGGGGCAGGCGTCCACGTCGGCTCAGCCGCGGCCGACCGTGCCGACGTCAGCGCGCGACCGGCTCCGGCTCGAGCTCCGCCAGCTCGGCCTCCGGGAGCTCGTCGCACTCCCGCTCGGCGGTGCACTCGCTCTCGCAGTCCGCGCGGCCCCACCCGCAGAGCTTCCGGCACGCGGTGCGGCACGAGTCCGCTGTGTCCGGGGCCATGCACGCGGCGAAGGCGAGCGCCGCCGCGGCGACGACGAGGGGCTTCATCGCGGGCCCCCGAGCGGCTTGACCACGCCGCTCCCGAGCGCGGTGCGTGGCCGGCGCGCCGGAGGCGCCGCGTCGGGGTGGTAGAGCACCCAGCGGCCAGGGATCACCGCCACGCCGTAAAGCAGCGCGGCGATCCGCGGCGGCAGCTGCGCGAGCTCCTCCCAGGTCGGCCGCTTCAGCCAGTCCCAGGACGGGCGCCGGCTCTTATGTCCGGCGCGCTGGACCACGGGCGCGGCCGTCATCGCGAGCCCCCTTCGCCGCTCTCGGCCAGCTCGTCGGCCGCGGCCTCGAGCGCGTCCCACCCGAACGACGTCGCTAGGAGCTGCCGCCCGACGAGGGCCAGCGCCGCCGCTGCCTCCGGGTCTGCATCAGCTGAGGTGGGCAGGGGAGGGGCAGGGGAATTCTGCCCGAATTCTGCCCGATGACGAGGTTCCGGACACTTAGCTGCGCCGGAACGCGCATTACCACCATCAGATGCCTGGCCGTTTTGCTGCGTATCCCCAGCAGATCGCAGATCTGTAGTCGGGCAACGAGCCGGAGTATTACGGGCGAATTTAGCGGCGATTGCAGCTGTTTGGACCCGAGGCCGACCCCTGTCGGGCAGAGCTCCGGGCAGAGATCGCTCCGCCGGCAGCGGCGGGAAGACCTCCTCCCGGAGGAACCCGCCCCCGCTCCGCCGCTGAGATCCTCCGCTCGGTCCCGCCGCGCGATCGCGCCCTGCTGCTCCGGCTCGGTATGGATCTGGACGACCCCGAGGCCGCGAAGCGCTTCGTCGAGGGCGCCCGCGCCGCTGATGCCGCCACCGCGGAGCAGGAGCGCTGGGAGCGAGAGCACCTCGGCTGAGGCGGAGCATTCCGGCCTGCCGTGCGCATTTTCCATGCCCGGCGCCGTCGATCTGGCGAGGGGCCCGTAGTATCCTCCCGGACATGAGCCCGCGACGAGACAGCGCCGCCCCCGCCAGGAAGCCCGTGATCCCCGAGAACGATCCGGTCTGGCAGGCCGTGCTGCGCGCGCCGACGCGCTACGACGAGGAGATCAGCGATGAGGAGCGTGCCGCGGTGGCGGCTGACGCGAATGCTCCGGGGATTCCTGGGGAAGTGGTGACAGCTGAGATCCGGAAGAGGGCGGAAGCCGAGGGCGCCTTGGCGGAGTACGAGGAGATCATGCGGGCCCGCGGGCGCGCGCCGTCCCCTCCTCGATGACCTGGCGAGTCGAGTGGACGCCACAGGGCACCGTCTCGCTTCAGCGGATCCCGTGGGCAGGACGGTGAGCGCATCGACGCGGCCGTCCAGCGCTTCGCAGCTACCGCAGAGGGCGAAGCCTACCGGCTTCCCGGAGACGACACCACGACGGTGCGGCTCGCCGTTGGCTCGTACCGCGTCCGCGCCACGTTCGACCCATGGGACGGCACGATGCGGGTCTGGTGGGTGTACAGGCTGTAGCGCTCGAGTGCCGAGCGTTCTGAGCGCGCGAGCAGGAGACGAACAGCATCCGGCGCACGCAGCCTCGCCTGCTGCCGGCCATCGATCCCGTAGGATCCGTCCCCGCAGGCGGAGGTGCGGGCCCTGCCTGGTACGGTGATTGCGCTGTCGTGTGCGGCGTTGGTCACCGAACACAGGCGGCCAGGACGCTGGTAGTGTGGAGACACCGCGCGGGGCGCGAGGCCGCATCTCGGGGGGAGTTCCTTGCGAAGCCACGACTTTCATCTGCATGGCAAACAGATCGCGGCATCGCGGCGAGAACACTCTCGCCTGGCGCACCGATGAACGTGCGAGGTCCGAAGGTGGCTTGTTCTCCTACTCCATGAGCGTCCATCCGACATGGCATGGCCAAGGCCATAGCCAAGGAGTCGACCTTCCATGCAGATCTGGATCGACCCGGACAGCCAGGCCCTGGCGAAGAGCGCGGCGAAGGCGCTCAAGGACAACGTCGTGCACAACCGCAGCGGCCTGCCGCCGTTCCGGTTGCCGCAGGTCGCGCAGCAGATCCTGGACGAGCTGTTCCGTTTCCTCGCCGCCGGCGACGCGGAGTCTGTCCTGTCGCTCGGGCAGAGGCTCGGGCAGCAGGGGCTCGGGCTGCGCGCGCTCCTCGGGCTGAGCCGCGCTCTCTTGCGCGAGGTGCTGGCGCGCCTGCCCGGAGACGCGCCCGGAGCGCTGGAGGAGGTGGCGCGCGTGAACGACTACCTGACGCTGCTCGCGGACGCGGTGGCGGAGCAGGAGAGGCGCGAGATCGGCGTCCAGCGCGACGAGATGCAGATCGCGCTCGAGCGCGCGATCCAGAACCGCGAGCGCGAGCTGCGCCGCGTGATCCTGGAGCTCTCGACGCCGATCATGCCCGTGCACGACCACATCCTGGTGCTGCCGCTCATCGGGAAGCTCGACGGCGAGCGAGCGGGCAGGATCACCGAGTCGCTGCTCCGCGAGGTGGTGGAGCGGCAAACGCGCACCGCGATCATCGACGTGACCGGGGTGCCGTCGGTGGACGCGGAGGTCGTCGCCGCGCTCGTGCGCACCGCGCGCGCGCTCGACCTGCTCGGCACCCACCCGGTGCTGGTCGGCATACGCCCCGAGACCGCCCGCGCGCTGAGCGAGCTGGGCGCCCACCTCGAGGGCATCGTCGTCTTGGCCAACCTTCAAAGTGGCATCGTCTATGCGCTGCGGCGGGAGGGGCTCGAGGTGCGTGGCAGCCCGCTCCCGCAGCGCGAAGCTGTTCGCTCGTACCGCGGCCGCTGACGAGCGCCGCAAGCTCGCTCTGGGAGGGCACCATGGAGATCGACATCACCAAGCCGCACGTCGGCCGTGTTTACGACTACGTTCTCGGAGGGCACCACAACTACGATGTGGATCGCCGCGCTGCCGCGGCGATCCTGAACCTCCTGCCGACCTATCCGAAATGGGCGAAGCTCAACCGCTGGTTCATCCAGCTCGTGGGTCATCAATGGTCCGAGGCGGGCATCACGAGCGTCCTCGATCTGGCCTCCGGGCTACCGACGCAGGGCCACCTCAACGACTACCTGCCTGAGGCGCGCATCCTGTTTTCGGACATCGATCCGGTGAGCGTGATCTACGGCGAGCAGATCCTCGCGGACAAACCGAACATGCGCTACGTCCAAGCCGATCTTCAGGCGCCGTCTCCGCTCCTCGCGGAGGCGGCGCGGTTCTTCGGCGCGGAGCGCCGCATCGCGGTGGGATGCATCGGTATCGCGTACATGATGGACGATCAGCACCTCGGCGATCTCCTGCGGAAGCTGCACGCGTTTTGCGCCCGCGGCAGCGTGCTTGCCCTCAGCTTCATCGAGACGCGTGTTGCGTCCGCGGCGCCCCAGCTGAACGGCGCCGCGGCCCTCGCCGGGGTCCGGGTCTACCCGCGCACGCCCGAGGAGATGGCGGCGCTCCTGAAGCCATGGACGGTGCACGAATGCCGGCCCCTGATGGAGTGGCTCGATCTCGATAACTTCCTGACCCAGCGGGAGTACGACGCGAGCCCGTTCGACATGCTGGGCCTGATCGCCCACCATTGACGAGCCGCTGCGCCCCGTCCCCTCGGTCGAGCCCGCCTGCCCTCGAGAGGTTTCGCCGCGCTGCCCCTGCGCGCCCCCCTCCGCGGTCATCGCTCCCGCCCCCCTTGTTTCCCGTAGGCCCGAGGAGGGAGGTGCCGCCGCACGGCGCCTGGGGGATGGGCCGATGTCTGAGCACGCGCCCTGAGCCTTACGCGCAGCGTAAGGTTCAGGGCGCGTGCGAGTTCGGCGGGGCCCCCAGGCGCCGTGCGGCGGCACCTCCCTCCTCGGGCCGGTCCTGCCGGTCCTGCCGGTCTTTCTCCCCGAGGATCGCCTTGGCCGCGCTCGCCCTCGCCGCCCCGCTCGCCACCGTCGCGTGGTCCACCACCCAGTGCGCGTCCAGCAGATCCAGGTAATCGAGATCCAGCTGCCCCCCGGACGGCAGCATGAACACCGCCGAGATGTGCGCGTGGTTGCGCACCGCCTGCACCATCTCCCGCGGGATGTAGAGCGCCGCGTGCGTGAAGAGGTGCACCACCGGCGTCCTCGGGTCGTGGTGCCGCGTCAGGTCGAGGTCGGTCGCGAGCTCGGCGAACACCCGCGCCGGGTTCCTGCCGCGCTCCCCCTTGAACGACAGCAGGTGCGCCGTGGGGAGCTGCCCGTTCTTCGCGCGGTAGAGCTCGTACAGGCGCGCGTCGAAGAAGCGGAACGCCACGTCCTCGCCCTCCAGCAGCAGCCGCTTGCCCGTGGCGATCGCCATCCCGCGGGCGAACGTCTGGCGATCGCCGCGCATCGAGGCCGACGCGTCGATGAGGAGGTAGTGGATGCGCCGCTGCTCGTCCCGGCTCTGCTCGCGGGCGAAATAGAGCACCTCGTTGTCGGCGATCCGGCGCGCGAGCTCCATGTCGTCCCAGGCGAGCTCGGTCAGCACCATGCTGTCGATCGAGCCGCGCGTGCCGAGCCCCGAGTAGCCGTGCGCCGCCGTCGTGCCCGCCGCCGGGCGCGTCTTCGTCTCGAGCACGCTCGGCAGGATCTCCAGCGAGAAGTTCACGATGTCGTTCGCCTCGGGCGACGAGAGCGCCGCGAGCAGGTCGACCTGGGCGAGCGCCCCGGCCGACGCCTCCGAGCCCAGCATGCCGAACAGGCGCAGCGTCTCCACGTCGAGCGCGTCGGACATCGTGAGCACGTAGAGCCGCGAGACGTCGAGCGCCTCCAGCGCCCGCTGCTCGAACTCGCGCCGCGCCGACAGGAACAGGCCGCGGAGCTGCGGCTCGATCCCCTCGAAGAGCGCCGCGTCCGCCGGGAGCATCGCGCGGTAGGCCGGCGCCGCGTGGGTGCGCGCCGCCACCGCGCCGAGGAGCCGCGAGAGCACGACCGTCACCAGATCGTCGTTCATCCGGAGCTGCGCCGCGCAGCGCGCCGCCTCGCTCTCGGAGAGCTCCCGCAGCATCGACCGGTACCCCTCCAGGATGCGCTCCGCGTCGCGCAGCCGGCCCGCGAGCTCCCTCGGGTCGCAGCGCGGGCCGATCTCGAGCTGCTCGCGCGGCGTCGAGAAGAGCAGGCCCGCGTCGTGCACCAGCGCGAACGGCAGCACCACCCCGAGCCGCTCGAGGCTCTGGTGCCAGCGGATCGCGCGCAGCGCGAGCGACGAGCTGAGCGGGCGGACCTGCGAGAACGCGAGCGTGCCGAGCGGGCCGGCGATCGAGGGGTTCGCGAGCTGCGAGGCGGGGACCGGCACGGCTACAGGTCGGTGACGCAGCGGAAGCCGATGCCCGGCGCGCTCGCGGTCGCGAGCTGGTGGTAGCGGAACGCCGGGTTCAGCCAGAGCAGGACGCCGCCGTTGTAGCCGCCGCCCCGGATCGCCTTGCGATCGCCGGCCGGCGCCCCCTGCGGGTTCACCTGCTCCTCGTCCTTGTAGGTCTCGAACCAGTCGGCGGTCCACTCCCAGACGTTGCCGACGAAGTCGTGGGCGCCGAACCTCGTCTTGCCCTTCGGGAACGAGCCGACCGGCGCCGTGCCGAAGAAGCCGTCGTCGGCGTCGTACATGCGCGTGCTCGGCGTGAGCCCGCGCGCCTTCTCCCACGCCGTGCACTCGGTGCCGCACGCGTTCATGAAGGTCTTGTCGCCGGGCTCGTCGCCCCAGGGGAACTTGCGCCCGTCCGAGCCGCGCGCCGCGTACTCCCACTCCGCCTCGGTCGGCAGGCGCTTGCCGTGGACCTGGCAGTACGCGTCGGCGAGGCTCCACGGCACGCAGTTGATCGGGTGCTTCTCGAGCTCGGGCTTGCCGAAGGTGCAGAGCTCGGCGAGGGTCGTGAGCGCCTTCTGGTGCTCGGCGGCGGACACCCCGTCCGCCTTCGGGAAGTCGGGCGTGGCCGGGGGCCGCTTGCACTCGCCCTTGTCCGAGCACGCCTTGTAGTCGCCCGCGGTCACCTCGTAGACGTCGATGCAGAACGTGTCGAGCGTCACCTTGTGCGCCGGCTGCCACAGCTTGAAGCCCGGCTCGTCGGAGCCCATGAAGAACTTGCCGCCCGGGACGAGCACCATGCCGGAAGGGCACTCGGTCCGCCGCGCGGGGACCGCGGCCGCCGCGGCCGCGGCGCTCGCCGTCGGCTCCGCCGCCGCGGACGCGGTGGCGACCGGCGCGACCGGCGGCGCCTCCGGCGCGGGCGGCTCGGGGCCGAGCAGGCCCCAGGCGAGCGCCCCGCCGGCCGCGATCGCGAGCGCGGCGCCGCCGAGCGCCAGCGCGCCCTTCGACCTCGGCGCCGCCGCCGACCGCTGCGTCGACGCGTCGTTCGCGGTGCCGCCCGTGCTGCTCGTGTCGCCCGCGGCGACGGCCGTCGGCTTGGCCGAGGCGGGGCCCCCCGGCGCCGTGGGGGGCGCCGCCAGCGTCGGCGCGACCTGCGGGAAGGACACCCGCGGGGCGGAGGACATCCGCGGGGCGGAGCCGCGGGCCGTCTGCGCCCCGGAGGTCGGCGCGGCCGGGCCGTTGCCGGTGGCGAGGGCCCAGGCCGGATCGTCCGGGAAGACGGCTCGGTGCAGCGCCGCCCAGAAGCGGCCCATGGTGGGGAAGCGATCCGCCGGCGCGACGGAGAGCGCCTTCTCGAAGACGGCCTCGACCTCGTCGCTGACCGTGAGCCCCAGGGTCCGCGGGGTGGGCCGGCGCGACGGGTCGCGGCTCGCGACCGCGAGCTGGAGGTAGTCGTCGCCCTGCAGCGCCGGCGCTCCGCCCAGCATCACCTCGATCATGATGAGCGCCATCGCGAAGACGTCGGTCCAGGGCCCGGTCGCGCCGTGGGTGCGGCTGAACTGCTCGGGGGCGCCGTAGCTCGGCGTGAACGCGGTGATGTCCTTGCCGGTGTGGGCGAGCGCGGTCGCCGCCGCGGCGTGCTCGGCCATCACCTTGGCGATGCCGAAATCGAGCACCTTCACGAAGGTGGCGGCGTCGCGCGGCGGGCCGATGACGAACAGGTTCGCCGGCTTGATGTCGCGGTGCGCGATGCCCCGCGAGTGCGCGAGCTCGAGCGCGACCGCCGCCGACTCGAGCAGCGCGACGGTCGCGAACAGGTCGCGCGGCGGCGCGCCGCGGGTCGCCTCCTCGTGGAGGACCCGGTCGAGCGGCTTGCCGTCGAGCCACTCGAGGACCATGTAGGGCAGCCACTGCCCGTCCGGCGCGTTGAACGTGCCGATGTCGCGCGCCTGGACGATGGCGGCCGAGCGGCTGGAGAGCTCCGCCATGAGCTTGCCCTCCTGGATGAACGCCTGGAGCAGCTGCTCGCGCTGCTCGGGCGGCGCGTCCGCGAGGAGGGTGAAGCACTTGAGGGCGACGGGCTGCTTCCAGATGACGTGCTCGGCCCTGTAGACGACGCTGAAGCCGCCCTCGCCGACGGCGTGATCGATCCTGTACTTGTCGGCGATCAGGCTTCCGGCGATGTTGAGCGGATCGCGGGGGTCCGGGTTCTGGCTCATGAGATCCCTGCGCACCGCGGCGGGGCGCCCATCGGAGCGCCTCGTGCGTGCGTCGGGGTCATCTTAGTGGTCCGGCGGTCGGTTGGAACTCTTTCGCGCGATCCGGCGTCCGCGCCGCCCCCGGCGCCGGTCCTCCGCCGCCGCGCCCCGGGGAGCGCCGCCGGCGGCGTTGGGTGTCCGGTATGACGGACGGGTGAGCGTGCGTGCGTCAGCGCACATTCCTGCGTTTTGAGCGCCGCTCTCCACAGGTCCAGGACGTCTTGACAGTCGTTGTTGTCCGTTATATTGGACGGTTGCACGGTGGCTCTCCGCTGGCGTCGCTGATCTCGGCTGGGCGCGCGTGGCAGCGGTCCGGCGTCTGCGCGTGAGGCGCGAAGCGCGGGCTGCGGGGAGCCGGGAGTCCGCCGTCCGCGAGGGCGTGGTGCGCCTTCGCGCCGGCGGCGGTGCCGGCCGGACGCGCAGCAGAGGGTTTGATCCGAGGACAAGACGCTTGAAATCGATCCATCGAAAGAAGTCGCACACGTTCGGCGCGGCGGCAGCGCTCTCGCTCTTCGCCGCCGCGCTTCCCTTCCAGGCATCTGCGCAGGCGCCCGCGGCGCCGCCGCCGCCGGCGGCCCCGGCGCCCTCGCCGGCCCCGGCGCTGCAGGAGAGCGGGGCTGCGGAGGGGGTCGAGCAGCTGAGTCGCCGGGTCGCGGAGCTCGAGCAGCAGCAGCGCGCGCTGCGGGAGCGCCTCGAGGCGGAGCGCCAGGCGGCGGCCGCAAAGGAGGCCGCCGCCGGGCCGAAGCAGGCGCAGGCGGCGAAGGACAAGGGCGGCGACGTCAAGGTGACGGCCGCTCCCGGAAAGGGCTTCACCGTCAGGACGGCGGACGACACCTTCTCGTCCACGGTCCGGGCCCGCGTGCAGATCCGCGAGACCATCACGCACACGGGAGAGGACGACACCAACGAGATCAACGTCAAGACGCTGCGCCTCGTGACGAGCGGTCATGTCCTCTCGCCCGACCTGAAGTACAACGTGCAGCTCGCCTTCGGCGGCAACGACTTCGAGAAGGACAGCGCCTCTCCGATCTTCGACGCCTTCGTCGAGTACACGGGGATCCGCGATCTCAACGTGCGCGTCGGCCAGTTCTTCGTCCCGTTCGACCGGGCGCGGACCACGCGCGAGTTCACGCTCCAGCTGGTGGATCGCCAGATCGCCGTCCGCGAGCTGACCCTCGATCGCGACGTCGGCCTGATGCTCTATTCGCCCGATCTCTTCGGCCTGGAAGGCAGGTTATCCTACAACCTCTTCGTGGGCGGCGGCGAGGGGCGCAACCGGTTCGGGGGCCAGAAGCACGGGCCGCTCGCGGTCGCGCGGCTCTCGTTCCGCCCGTTCGGCGCCTTCGACGACGACCAGGAGGGCGACCTGTCTCGCGAGGCGCGGCCCCGGCTCGCGGTCGGCGTCGCGGGCGGCTACAACCACCAGACGAACCGCCAGAACAGCACCTATGGCGGGACGCTCTCGCTCGGCGCGGCCGACTACCTGCATGGCGCGGCCGATCTCGTCTTCAAGTACGCCGGCTTCTCGCTCTCGGCCGAGGCGGTCGTGCGCCACGCCGCCAAGGACTCGTTCGAGGGCGAGGTCGACGGCGCGCCCGCGCGCGAGTGGACCCGATCGGGCTACGGCTACTTCGTCCAGTCGGGCTTCCTGCTGACCCAGCGGCTCGAGATCGCCGCGCGCTGGGACCAGATCTTCGCCGAGCGCGGCACCGATCCCAAGCTCGTCGAGCTCGTCGACACGCAGGGAAAGCAGGTGGGCGGCGGGCTCAACTACTACCTGAACGGCTACGCCCTGAAGCTCCAGGGCGACTATTTCTACATCTTCGGCAAGGACGCCTCCGAGGGCCGGCACGTCGGCCGCCTCCAGCTCGACGCCACGTTCTGAGGGGGAAGCGCGGCGTCCGGGGAGCGCGCTCTCCTCGCCCCTTGCGCCGGGCGAGAGGCCGCGTCTGCGTCGGCTAGAGAGGCACGTCGGTCGGGGCGCACGTCGAGACGCCCGCGCCGATGACCGCGGTCAGGAGCTGGGGCAGCACGAGGGCGGGCGGGGCCTGGGAATCGGGATCGTAGCGGTAGACGCTGGCCGAGTCGATATCGATGTCGTTGGTCACGAACAACCAGAAGTCGCCTCCCCAGGTCGCGAACGCCCAGCTCGAGCCGATGGTGACGCCTGCGAGCGGCGTCTCGGAGAGCGCCGCGCCGGTGGTCTTGTCGAACTCGCTGATGCGCCCTGCTCCGCTCGGCCTCTGCTTCACGAAGCCGAAGAGACGGCCGTCGCCCGTGCCGGTCAGGTCCGCGTTGCCGCTCGCGCCGGCGCCAACCGGGAGGATCGTGTACGTGCTCGTGTCGAAGACGCCGAGCATCCGGACCGGGGCCGGCTCGTCCGACGCGGGGAAGAGCTCCGCTTCACGCACATAAAGGGTCTCTCGGCCGGGCACGTCGTCAGCGACGAACGCCATGCCGAAGCTGCGGAACGGCTCATCCGGTCCCTTCTTGAAGGGCGTTCGTTCGCAGACCCCCGTGGCGATGTCCAGCCGGACGACCGACCCGTTCAAGTCCACGATCCACGCCACGCCGTTCCGGTCGACGGCCATCGACAAAGGGTCTATGGCGCCGCATTTGAGCCTGCCGATGGGATGGAGCTCCATGCTGGCAGGGTGGAACGAGTAGAACTGCCGATAGGGCGAGACGAGGTAGATGTGGTGCGTCAGCTCGGAGCACGCGCCGACGGTCTCGACGGGCGGGGGATCCCATGTGGGCGCGCTGTCGTGGTTTGTCCCGACCACGTCCTCCTCCAGGTCCGGGTCCTCCGCTGGGCCCGCTCCGTCACCTCCCGCCCCGTCTGCGTCATCGCCCCAGACGAGGCGCGTGTCGGGGGGGATATCCAGGGTGGCACCTTGTGCGCATCCGGCGAGCAGGAGACCGAACGCGCCTGCGGAAGCAAGGCGCTGGACGAGGTACCGCATGTCCAATCCTCCGGAGAAGGGAATGTCGCTGAGCGGTGCGTGGTGACGAGAGCACGACGCTATTTGAAAAAGTGAATCGTTCGACCGATCCGCCCCGGCTCGAGTCGCCAGCGGGTGCCTTGCTTCATCCATGCTGTTGCATGGATCCCCGCGGGGCACGGGCTTGTGAGGGTAAAGCAGGCGTCGGGGGTGCAGGCAGCCGAGAGCACGATCGCCGCGCTCAAGCCCGAGGGCTGCCGCCGTCGCCGCGCTCGAGGCGCTCACCCGGCCACAAGGGGGCGATCCGGTGGAGACGAAGACCAAGCCGAAGGCCGATCGCATCATCGACAACGCGTGGAGCGCGACGTTCGATTGGCTCGCAGGGTGGTGCAAGCTCCCGCCGGAGCGGAACCCGAGCCTCGATGAGGCGAAGGCGCTCTTCAAGCTCCTTTACCCCGATGGCCTCTCCTTCACCCGGCTCCCGTACAAGCTCGAATGGAAGGAGTCGAAGGCGCGCCTCGACGCGATCCGCGGCGCGCGGCACGACAGGACGTTCAAGAAGCTCGGCGGCGAGACGTTCCTCGCTCACATGGAGGAGGCGCACGAGGCCTACGGCCGAGCCCTGCACATCACCGCGCCGAAGCCCGAGAGCGCTCCGGCGGGCGACGTGCGCGCCGCGTTCCTGGCGACGCTCGCCGCCCTCCGTGATTATGCGGCCCGGGTCGCCGCGCACGCCGATCCGGACGTGCCCGGCAGCGAGGACGTCAGCGCGGCACTGCTTGCGCCGCTCGCGGCGTGGGAGTCGCGGCCGGCGGGATCGAACGGAGGCGCCAGCGACGGCCCCGAGGCGGCCGAAGCGCCCGCCGCGGGGCCGGAGGAAGCGCCGGAAGCGGAAGAGGAGCCGCTGGCCGACCCGGCGTGAGGCGCGCCCGGCACCCGTTGGTGGCGCGGCTCACGTTCGCAAAAAAAATCGAGCATTCTTCCTGAGATACATCTCGGTGGACCAGAACGGGTTGTGGTCGCGGGCGAGCGCGCTCGCGGGGGGACCAGAACGGGTTGTGGTCGCGGGCGAGCGCGCTCGCGAGGGGACCAGAACGGGTTGTGGTCGCGGGCGAGCGCGCTCGCGGGGGGACCAGGTCGCGTTGTGGTCGCGGACGAGGCGGGAGACTTGCCTCGCGAGGGGGTCATCTCCTCCAGGTAGAAGCGCCGCGGCCGGCGTCGAGGCGGTCGGGCGTCGAGCTCCTGGAGCACCAGCGCGGCGCCGCCGGCGTCGAGGCGGCCGCCGTGCTGAGCCACGATGCCGGCACCGCGGCCGCGCTCGATGGCCCTGGAGGTCAGCGCTAACATCCGCTCAACATCCGCTCCATGCTCACGCCCAGCGACGCCGCGCGGCCGCCTGACGAGGCGCCGCCCGCCCTGCTCGACGCCATCCTTGCCAGCCTGCTCCTCAAGCTCGACCCGGACCGCGCGGGCGTGCCCGTCATCTCGATCTGTGACGAGCTCCGAAGCCTCTCGGTCCATGCCGTCCGGGTGATGCTCTTGGACGCCGCCGCTCGCGACGTTGTCGTGCTCGAACCACCCGAGCGGCCGATCCGCGTGCGCCTACTGAAGCAGAACGCCGCCCCGGCCGGTCTCGACGCGACGCCCAACGCGGTGCGGATCCAGGCGCTCGAGAACGCCGTGCTCCAGGCGCTGGCGTGCCTGAAGCGAGGTGATGTCGAGTTAGCCATGGCGACGCTGCGCGGAGCTGTGAAGGCTTGAACCGTGACGTCCTGGCCCCCGTCGACCCCGGCGAGGATCTCTCCGGCGTCCGGGCGTACCGGCGTCAAGGGGTAGCAGCGGCATCCGTGCGGAGATTTACTCCAAGCCCCCTGACCAAAAACCTCGCGCGAGCCCTCTCCAAAACCCCCGGTGTTTCCTGGGTGTCGGCAGCCGAAAATCGGTGTGGTCAGATCCAAGGTTTTGGCCTGCAGCTCGGCGAGCGGCGCCCCATCTAGCGGCATCCGTGCGGAGATTTGCGCTAAGCGGCCCGTCCGAGAGGGGGCGCGGGGGACCTTAGAGTAAATTTCCGCACGGATGCCGCTGCTACCCCTGGTGGACGTCGACGCCGGGGCGATCCCGAGCTCGCCCATGCTCACCTCGACGCCGGCCGCGCCGCGCTCGAAGACCTCGACGATCCCGACACGCCCACGTATTCCCCCAGCGGGCGGCGTGTGTCAGGAACGAACATGATACGGGTGAGCACCGGGGTGTTCACGCGCGTAGCACATCACAGGACCTTGCCCCGTACCGCCCGAGCAACAACGGAGCGGACTGCTGCAGGCATAACGATCGCAACGTCGATGCGTATGCAAACAACCACATTGCTCACTGTGCTCTCGGTCGGTTTCTCGCTCCTGGCCTCGCCTGTGCTCGCGCAGGCGAGCGAGCTGGAGATTCCACCGGCGGACAGCATCGAGCCTGACAATTCGTTTGGAGTGCATCACCTACACGAAGAAGAGCGCTGAGGAGCGGGAAGGCTTTTGCCGCGATCTTGTCAGTGACGCCTACCGGCGAGAATGCTGGAGACACACGAATGGCAGCGCCCGCGGCTGGCTGTCGTTCTGCACAGTACTCGCGACTCTTTGACCGCATTGTGCTAAACGCCGCGCATGATTGATGATGACGTTTTTGCGAGCCGGCGTCTGACGTTCACCCCGACGGGCGGCCGTCCTGAGGTTCTCGACGTCAGGATCGGCCGCCCGTTCTCATTTCCGGGAGTTGCACCGTTTTGGCGTGTAAACATCGAGATGCGTGGCGCGTCGGAGGCCGTCCACGAGCGCGTGACGGCCGACGACTCGGCACAGTGTCTCGATATCGCGCTTGACGTGATTGGAGACAGCTTCCTGGTGCGCTGGCTGCAGCGCGGAGAAGTGACGTGGAACGGACTCCACCACGGATTCGGCAGCGACCGCCGCGAGCGCGCCAAAGAACAGCTAAAGGGCGGCGGGGGAGACTAGCCCTGAAATAAGCGAGGTGGCGTCGGGAGCTCGCCGCGAGGGTTCGCTCTTTCCGTGCAGACCATGCAGACGGTATTCTGACGTCACGCCCGGCTCACCACGGCCGTGTCGTCGGGCATCTCGACGGCCCAGAGCAACGTTCAGAGCTCACGAAGCCGAATTCGGGGTAGCAGCGGCAGAGTCGACCCGTCCCGGGCGGCACAGGTGCGCAGGCGATTACGCGGCTGGAGTGTTCGTCAACCGACTGGTGGACGAACGGCCAGTCGCGCACGGGATGTACGGCGGCGACGCGTGCTCCGCGGAGACGGTGCCGGGCGGGCCTGCCGTGGTGAACCCTTGCGACGGCGGGATCCCGAGCGCCGGCGGCAAGGGCGGCGACGGGCTGCCCGGGCGGGGCGGCGGCGGGAACGACCCCGACGCTGGCTGCCATGATGGGAGCTACGGGATCTACGGCGCGCGAGACGCCAGCGGCGCGGGGGGCGAGGGCGGCATCGGGCGCATCGGCCAGGCTGGCTGGGAAGGCGCCAAGGCGGCCGACGGTGGCAGGGGCACGCCGGGCCAGGGAGGCGGAGGCGGAGGCGGCCGAAGAGGCGGGCTCAGCGGGTGCGGTGTGGCCTCCAAGGGAGCCGCCGGCGGGGGATCGGACGGGGTCGGCGGGTGCGGTGGACGAGGCGGGGCGCTCCCCTCGTTCGCCCTCATCGAGATACGATGGGCTCGTTCGCGCGCCCGATCGGGGAGCGTGCGCTCATCGGCTCGGGCCCATCCAGGCTTCGACGCCGTCAGCGAGCCAGAGGTGAATTTCTTCCAATACGTCGGCGGCGCGATCCTCTAGGAAGCTGGCATCCGCCGTTCCCCCGGAGCGGTCGTGGTTCGATGCGAGCACGAAGGAGCGCGACGATGACGAAGAGCCAGGTGCCCCCCGTCCCCGAAGGTCAGACGTGCTTTCCTTACCTGACGGCGCGGAGCGCCGCGGAGGCGATCGATTTCTACAAGCGCGCTTTCGGCGCGCGCGAGGATTGGCGTATCGCCATGCCCGACGGGCGGATCGGCCACGCCGAGCTGTCGATCGGCCGAGCCCGGTTCTTCCTGTCGGACGAGTATCCGGATCTCGGCGCCGTCAGCCCAACGACGCTGGGGGGCACCAGCGCGAGCGTCGTCGTCTACGTGGAGGACGTCGACGCGCTCGCCGCGCAGGCCGCCGCGGCGGGCGCGACGATCGAGCGCCCGCCGCGGGACACGCCGTTCGGGGACAGGATGGCGTGGCTCCGCGATCCGTTCGGCCATCGCTGGGGCCTCGCCCACCGGATCGAGGACCTCTCCCTGGAAGAGAAGCAGAAGCGCCTCTCGGCGGAGTAGCACCGCTGGATCCGCCGCGCCGCGGTCGTCGGCGAAGTCAGGGAGCGCCTCGCTACCGCCGCTCCCTGGACGCGGCCGGCGAGCCATCTGCGCGGGCGTGGGCGTCAGCTCCGAGGAGGATGACCGGCGCGCGCTCCGCGCGCGCGGCTCAGGGGCATCGAACTGCGGTGTATTCGCCGTTGGCGTCGAAGTATTCGGTATCGCTGTCGCTCAGCCGGACGACGACCTGCTCGTCGTCGATGCTCACGATCTCCAGCGTGCCGGTGAAGGCGCTGCCGCTGAACGACGGCGCGCACGAGATGCCGCCGACGTGGTGGGGGCCGTTCGCGACGACGAACGGCACCACGCCGGGCGCGTCGAGATCGATGACGCCGGGCACCTGCAGCGCAGGGGGAATGAGGATGTCCACGTGCCAGGTGTCGCAGCCGATGAAATATGCTGGATTCACGCAGGAGCGCACCGGGGCGCCGATGAAGATGAAGAGATCATCCGGATTGGGGTCCAGCACGCCGCCCTCCCAGTAGGCCGACGGTTCCTCGGGGAGCTGACGCCCGAAGATCGCGATCGCGCCGGCCGCCGCCGGCTCGGGGCTGCCCCCGGTCGTGGAGCTGAAGTCGCCGCTGCCGGCGCCGCCGCTGCTCGCGGACGACTCGCCGCTCTCGACGCCGTCGGGCCCTCCGCCGCCGCCGTTGCTGCGGTCATCGCCGACCTCCACCAGGGCGGTGCATCCGGCGCCGAAGGCCTGGAGCATCATCAACCCGAAAAACAATGAAATGGATGTGTTCGCTACGCGTCGCATTCGTATCTCCCCCGGGCCTGCAAGCGCGGCCCGTCATCTTCATGAATGGAGTCGTTCGTCTGTTTTTATGATCTCTCGATCGAGCTTTCGTTCGCATACGGCGGTGAGCCCGATCGATGCGGCAGCGGTGAATCCGCTCGAGGCAGCGGCAGCGAGAAGATGAGCCGCAGCGCCGCGCGAGAGCGGCGGGAGCGCTCAGGGGCAGCGGGGCGCGGCGCCGATGTCGCTGACGGCGATGTCGAAGGTGCCTGTCCCCTCAAGCCTGATCACGAGCTCTGCGACATCGATGCTCACGATCGCGATCGCGCCCTGGATGAGGCTGTCTCCGCCGCGAGCAGAGCAGTCGCACCCAGCTGCATCCGGCGCTGCATCATCGTCGATGGAGGATCTCGATAGAGCCACCGACGAACGGCCTGGCCTCGCTCGGGCCATGGCAGCCCGCGGCTTCGTGTCATCGCTGCGCGCCTCTCAGCTCCGGAACGAGGGTCTCGAGCCTGCGGCGGTAGGCGGAGCTCGGGTGCTCCGCGATGAAACGGTGCGCGCGGGCGAGCGCCTCGCCGCTGCGGCCGAGCGCCTGCAGGGCGCCGATCGCGATCACCTCGCGCTCCTGGGCGAGCGCGCCGCCCGGGAAGCGCGCGAGGTGGGCGTCGGCGAGCGCGAGCGCCTCGGCAGGGCGCGCCGCGAGCGCCTCCTGCGCGCGCTGCAGCAGGCCGAGCTCCGTCTCCGCGTCGGGCAGCGCCGCCTGCGCAGGGCCGCCCGCCGCCGGCGCGCCGGTCGTCGAGGCGGGCGCGGAGGCGGGCGCGCCCGCGGGCAGCGGCGCGCTCGCCGGGGCGCGCGCCGGCTCAGGATCAGGCGCGCGCGGCGGCGCCGCCCCAGGGGGCGCCTCCGCGGGCACGCCCGGCGCTGCCGCGGCGGACGCAGCCGCGGCACCCGCCGGCGCTGCGGCCGCGACCGCCGCGGGCGGCGCGGGGGGCGGCGGCTGCGAGCGCGGCGGCATGAGCCACACCGCCCCGACCAGCACGACGCCCAGCCCCACGCCGACCGCCAGGCCGGAGAGCACCGACGGCGGTGCGACAGCCCCCGCCGCGGCCATCCCTGCCGGAGCGACCGTCGCCGGGGCGCCCGCGCCAGCGCCGGTCGCCGGGGCGCCCGCGCCGCCGCCGGTCGCCGGGACACCGCCGTCCGCCGGGCCGCCGGGGTCCTTGCCGCCGCCCGGTCCGCCCGGAAGGCGGAGCGGCAGCCGCGACGCGAGCCGCGCGAGCTGGGCCTTGTCCGGCGCCTCGCGCCGGGCCGCCTCGAGGGCCACGCGGAGCACGTCCGAGCCGCCGCCCGGGCCGATCGGCTTGCGAGGATCGCCGCTCATACGCTGCTCCCCTCGGTCATCCGCGCGGCCCCGGCCCGCGGCGCGCCGAGCTCGTGCCTGCGCATCGCCGCCTCGATCTGCGCCCGCGCCGCGCGCAGCCGCGAGTACGCCGTCTGCAGCGGGCACCCCGCCGCCCTCGCGATCTCCGCCATCGGCATCTGCTCGATGTCGTGCAGGACGAACACCATGCGCTTGTCGTCGTCGAGCTGATCGAGCGCCGCGTCGAGCCGGTCGAGCGCGCGGCGGCTATCGAGGGTCTCGTCCTGCGGCGCCGCCACGACCTGCTCGGGGACGGTGTCGGCCACCTCTTCGCGCCTCCGGTGCGGCCGCCGCCGGTAGTCCGACGCGAGCCGCAGGCAGATGCTGTAGAGCCACGTGCGCAGCGCCGAGCTGCCGTCGAAGGTGTCGAGCTTCCGATGGACCATGAGGAAGACTTCCTGGCAGACGTCCTCGACGTCCGCCTCGCCGACGCCGAGCCTTCGCAGCACGCGCCACACGTAGTCCGCGTTCTCTTCGAAGATCTCCTCGAGGGTCATCGCGAGAGCCCGGGGCGCAAGAGAAGACGGGCCCCAGCCCTTCATGGTCGCGAGAGCGAGAATTTATGAAAGAAAATCGATATCGAGCGTAGATCGGGGCAAACCAGCGGATCTCAGGGGAAATCGACGCCGAGCAGGACGTCCGCCGTCCCGGCGAGCGGCGCCATCTGGAAGACCTCGCGGTTTTGCCCCTGCGCGTCGATGTAGAAGAATCTGTCGCGCACGAGCGGCACGATCAGCCCGACGCCGCCGCCCGCGGTGACCGGGCCGACGAGCCGCCGGGTGAGACGGACGTCGAGCGCGCCGCCCGCGGTCAGGCGCTCGTCGGCGCGGTCGACGCCGAACCCGAGGCCGCTGACGCGGAGCGCGCCGAGGCGGGCGCCGGCGCACGCGGAGAGCCGCGTGGCGCTCCCGAGCGAGACGGGGCACGCGGACACGAACCCCTCGCCCCAGGAGAAGCGCGTCGAGGAGGCGCCGGTGGTCGCCTCGTTCGGGAACCAGACGGCCCCGCCGACCTCGAACGACCAGAGCCGGGGCGGCGTGAGGCGCGCGCGGATCGCGGCGGCGACGCCGGGCGAGGGCAGGAGGCCGAGCCCGAAGAGCGGGCCGGCGCCGACCTCGACGCGCCACGGCGCCGGCGGCGGAGGCGCCGGCGGCGGGACCGGGATCAGGACGCGCTGCACGATGACCTGCGGCTGCGAGGGCGCGGGCGCGGGCGACGGCGCTGGCGGCGGCGCCGGCGCGGCCGGAGGAGCCGGCGCGCCGGGGGACAGCCTCGCGCCGGGGTCGATCATGAGCGCGATGGCCAGGGCGAGCTCCTCGTCGATCGCCCCGCAGCGCGGCGACGCCGTGGCGATCTCGCGCGTCCCGAGCAGCGCGCCGTCCGCGTCGGCGACCGCGAGCACCGCGCGCCATCCGCCGGAGCCGCCCGGCTCGATGCGCCCTTCGATCGTGAGGTCGGCCCGGGCGGCCGAGACGAGCGCCGCGCGGCCGAGGCGCGCCTCGACCGCCTGCGCGAGCGCGCGCCCCCCGACGCACGCCTCGGCGCCGGCGAGCCGGACCCAGCTCAGCGCCGCCGTCTGCCCCCCGGAGGACGCGCGCGCGGGGCGCGCCGCGGCGATGAGCGCCGCAGCTACGAGCGCGAGGCGCGCTGCGCGGTTCGCCATCACCGGCCCGGCAGGGCCACGATCCCGACGTAGGTGGGCTCGGGGACCTCGGTGACGCGGCCGGTCGGCTCGAGGGCGCCCGTCGCCTCGTCGACGCGGAACGCGACGATGTTGTCCGAGTCCTGGTTCGCGACGAGCATCAGCGCGCCGGACGGCGAGAGCTGGAAGTGGCGCGGGGTCATGCCCTGCGTCGGCGTGTGGCCGACCGGAGACAGCGTCCCCTGGTCGGGATCGACCGCGAAGACGGCGATGCTGTCGTGGCCGCGGTTCGACCCGTATACGAACTTCCCCGACGGGGCGACCTGGATCTCGGCGCAGGTGTTCCCCCGGCCGCTCACGCCTTCCGGCAGCGTCGAGACGGTCGCCACGGCGGCGAGCGTCCCGCGCGACGGGTCGTAGCTCAGCGTGGTGATCGCGTCGGCGGACTCGTTGATCACGTAGGCGAACCGGCCGTTCGGGTGGAAGTCGAGGTGCCGGGGGGTCGAGCCGGCGTCGAGCGCGACGGCCGCCGGGTCGTTGGGCTCCACCTGGCCCGTGTCCGCGTCGAACGTGAGCTGGGCGATGGAGTTGAGACCGAGGTTGGTGACGAAGGCGAACCGGTTGTCCGGGTCGGTCACGGCGTGGTGCGATCTCGGCAGGCGCCCGTCGAAGGCGATCTGGTCGACCGCTGCCCCGAGCGCGCCGTCGTCGCCGATGGGGAGCACCGCCGCCGTGCCCCCGCCGTAGTTGGCGACGAGGACGAAGCGCCCGGCGCGATCGACGGAGAGGTGGGCAGGGCCCTCGCCCTGCGAGGACACCCGGTTGAGGAACGCGAGCGTCCCGTCGCCCGCGTCGATCCGGAACGCGGTGACCGCGCCCGACATCTCGCCGTCCACCTCGCCGAGCTCGTTCACCGCGAAGAGGCGCCGTCGCGCCGGGTCGGCGGCGAGGAAGGTCGGGTTCAGCTCGGCGTCGAGCGGGCCCTGCACGGCCGAGAGCGCGCCGTCGGCCTCGTCCAGGCGGAAGACGAAGATGCCCTTGTGCCCCCCGACATAGACCAGGGGCGCGGCGGCGGGCGGCGCGCCGCCTCCGCCCGCCCCGCCGCTCGCAGCGCCGCTGCCCGCGCCGCTGCCGCCGGCGCCGCTGCTGGTCGCGCCGTTGCTCTGGCCAACACTGCCGCCGCCGCTCCCGGAGATCCCCGCCGTCGCGCCGTCGTTCGCGGCTCCGGCGCCGGATCTGCCGCATCCGAGCCAAAGCCCGGCGGCCAGACAGAGGAGGGTGCGCTGCATCGATCGGTCCACGTTCACCCGGACATGCGTTACCCCCGGCCGGCGCCGCGGGGCAAGCGCCACGGCGCTCCTCAGGCTCGCCCGCGCCGCGCCCCCGCCGCGGCGCCGAGGAGCGCGCCGGCCGCGATGGGGAGGCCGTGGGCGAGGGCGACGTGCAGGAGATCGTCGAGCGCGCAGTGCGTCCCCACGCCGACCACCACCCCGAGGCCGCACACGGCCCCGATCGCGGCGCCGCGCCACGCCGGCGCCGAGAGGAACGAGCGGCGCAGCACGAGCGCCGCCAGCGCGAACGGCACGAGCGCCGTGCAGGCGGCGCTCGCGATGCACCGGAGGTGCAGCGCCAGAGGCACCGGCGGGTCGGCCACGCGCGACGTCGCGACGGCCGCCGCCAGGAACCCGACCGGCACCGCGGCGACGAGCGCCTGGAGCACCCTCACGCCGGCCGGCAGGCCCCGGGCGCGCGGCCTCAGCGCGAGCAGCAGGCCGAGGCCGCAGAGGATCGCCACGATGGCGAGCGGGACCGCGACCTCGGGAGACCCGAGATCGTCGCGGAAGCCCTCGATCCAGCTGAAGATCAGGATCCAGGCGAGCCCGACCAGGCTCGCGACGAGGGCGCGGCGCTCGCGCGCCGGGCGCGTCAGCGACGGCTCGGCCGGCGCCTCCGCCGGGGCGGGCGGCGGGCGGACGGCGAGGTGGGCCGCGGGATCGGGGATGTCCTCGATCCCCCTCAGCAGGTCGCGCTCATTCGCCATCGCCATCTCCCCGGACGCCCGGCTGCCCCTTGCCGCGGCGGCCGCTCCGCTCCGGCCTCGCGGCCGCGGGCCTGTCGTCGCCCGCGCCCTTCTCCGCGGCCCTGTCTTCGTCCCGCGCCGCCTCGGGCTGCCGCTTGAGCTCCTCGAGCGCGGCGCGCAGCGCCTCGTAGGCGCGGAACGCGCGGAGCTTCACCGCGGTCCCGGTGGTGCCCAGGATCGCCGCGGCGTCCTGCACGCTCAGCCCCTCGTACCGGAGCAGGATGAACGCCTCGCGCTGCGACGCCGGGAGGCGCGCGAGCACGCGCTCGACCGCCCGCGCCGTCTCGGTGGCGATCGCCACCGCCTCGGCGTCGGCGCCGCGCGCGTCCGGCGGCTCCGCGCCCGGATCGCTCGGGAGCCGCTCGGTGCTGCGGTGCTTCTGGGCGCGCGCGTGATCGACGTACACGTTCCGCGCGATGGCGTACGCCCACGGCGTGACGGCGCCGCCCCGCGCGAAGGTCGACCGGGCGCGGTGCATCCGCAGGAACGTCTCCTGCGCCAGGTCGCCGGCGAGCGTCTCGGAGCCGCACATCCGGGTGAGGTAGGCGAGGAGGCGCGCCGAGAGCGCGCGGTGCAGCTCCGCGAACGCGCGCGCGTCGCCGCACGCGTACCGGTCCATCGCTGCGTTCAAGGCGAGCTCGTCCATGGCGGCTCCGGCGGCATACACCGTCTGCGCGCCGGCGATCAGCACGACGCCGCGCCCGGCGCGCCCGCCGCGCCGATCGCCCGCGGCCGCGACGGTCCGAGGAGCGCCCCGCGCTCGGCGAGGTCGCTCAGGAGGGCCGCGGTGCTCTCCAGCACCGGGCCGTCGACCGGGCGCCCCAGCGCGGCGCAGCCCTGGATCACGGCGTCGCCGAGCGCCGCGCCCGCGAGGAGGCGGCCGAGGATCTCGGCCGCGAGCGGCGTGAGCTCGAGGAAGCGCACGTCGTGCCCGGCGTCGCGGTACACGAGCAGGCGCGTGGGCTCGCGGGCTGGCACGTCGCGCGCCGACTCGGCGCCTTGCAGCCTGTGGACTGCGTGCTCGTGGCGCACGAGCGCCGCGGTCCGCTGGAAGCGCACGCCGCGGTCGAGCGAGAGCTCCTCGCCGGAGGCGGGCGCGCCGGGCGCGCTCGGCCCGCGCGGCGCGTCGGGGTCGCGCGGCGCGTCGGGGCCGCCCGTCGCGCCGGGGCCGCCTGTCGCGCCGGGGCCGCCCGTCGCGCCGGGGCCGCCCGTCGCGCCGGGGCTGCCCGTCGCGCCGGGGCCGCCCGTCGCGCCGACCTCTTCCCCGTCCGGCTCGGCGAACGACGCCGCGAAGGCGGCGAGCTCGTGGCGCGCGAGATCCGCGAGGTACGCGGGCACCTCGGGGTCCTCGGCCCAGCGCGGCGCCGCGAACGCCACGAACGCGAAGGCGACGTCGCGGAGGTAGCGCGACCGGGGCAGCTCCGCCTCGAGGAAGCGCGCCGCGTCCGCCTCGAACCGGGCGCCGAGCCGCGCCGCGGTCCGCGGGATCCCGGCGCGGATCGCGCCGGTCAGCCCGCGGCGGACGAGGCTCCGGTAGAGCAGCAGCCGCTTCGGCGGGAGCGCGGCCATCGCCTCGAGGTCCGCTCCCTCGATCCCGGCGCGGGCGAGCCACGCGCGCGGGTCGGCCGCGATCGCCTCGCCGTCCGGCGCGCTCACGCTCTCCTGGAGCGCCCGCTGCAGCGCCGCGAGCTCCGGCGGCGGCTCGTCCCTCGCCTCGCGCGCCGCGCTCACGCCCGCGAGCTCCGGCGGCGGCTCGTCCCTCGCCTCGCGCGCCGCGCTCACGCCCGCGCCTCCCGCGCGGCGAGCCCGCGCCGGTACGCCGCGTCGACCTCGGCGAGCTCCGCGAGCAGCGCGTCGAGCGGCGGCACGTCGTTGTCGCGCTCCAGCACGACCGGCACCGGCCCGGTCCGCGCGACCGCCCGGGCGAGCAGGTCGAGCACGGGCTCGATCACCGGAGCGCCGTGCGTGTCGACGACCACCTCCGCGTCGTCGCGCCACTCGTGCCCGGCCACGTGCATCGAGACGACGCGTGTGGGTGGGATTTTCTCCAGGTACGCGATCGGGTCGAAGCCGTGGTTCCTGGCGTTGACGTAGACGTTGTTCACGTCGAGCAGGAGCCCGCAGCCGGCGCGCTCGAGCACCTCGACGAGGAAGTCGGCCTCGTCGAGCGAGGCGCGGCCCGGGACCAGGTAGTAGGTGATGTTCTCGATGGCCATCGGGCGCTCGAGCCGGTCCTCCGCCTCGCGGATGCGGGCCGCGGCGTGGGCGGCGGCCGCGGTGGTGAGCGGCAGCGGCAGGAGGTCGTGGAGGAACCTGCCGTCGACGCCGGAGAAGCAGAGGTGGTCGCTGTGGAACGGGGGATCGAGCCGATCGACGAACCCCCGCAGCGCGCGCAGGTAGCCGTCGTCGAGCGGGTCGACCCCGCCGACCGACAGGGTGAGCCCGTGCGTCAGGATGGCGCGGTGCTCCCGGACGCGCTCGATCGCGGCGGGGTAGTAGCCGCCGCGGCGCATGTAGTTCTCGGGGGAGAGCTCGAAGAACGGGACGGGCAGCGCCGCGGCGCGCGCGCCCTCGTCGGCCGCGTCGAGCGCCGCGAGCACCTCGTCGAGGAACTCCCATCGGAGCCCGAGGCCGACGCCGGTGAGCGCGCTGCCGGTCATGGGGGCGTGGGGTGGGCGGGGCCGGCCGGGATCAGGCGCAGGTGCCCTGGCCGCAGCCCGCGTGGCCGGGCTTCTTGGCGGCCGCCTTCTTCGCGGCGGGCTTGGGCGCGGCGGTCGGCGTCGGCGGCGTGGGCGCGGCGGGCGCCGGGGTGGCCGTGGGCGCGACCTTCGCCGACGTCACGGCGGACTGCGCGTCGCTCGGCGGCGCGGGCGCCGCGGTCTCCGGCGCGGCAGGGGCCGCGGGGACGTTCGCGCCCGCGGCGGCGTCGCCGGAGGTCGCCTCGGCCGGCGCGGGCTCGGCCGGCGCTGCGGGCTCGGCCGGGGTCGCCTCCTGCTCGGCGGGGACCTCGGTGGCGTTGACCGGCGCCTGCGCGCCGCCGCAGCCGCCCAGCAGCAGGGCACCGGCGCTCAGCGCGGCGAGGGTCTCGTAAATGCTCTTCTTCGACAGCATCGTGTGGCTCCTCTGGTTGTCGTCTCGACGGGCCTGCGCTCTCTACGGGCGAGGCGTGATCCGGTTTCCCGGCGGCGCCAGGAGCGCCGTGTCATCTCAGACCCGCCGCGGCGCCGCAATGGCTCGCTGGCGGGCGGCGCGCCGCTCACCGAGCCGCGCTGCCCGCCGGCGCCGCGGCCGCCGCCGGCGCCGGGGCCGCAGCGCCGGCGGTCGCGGTGAGATCGAGCGACACCAGCGCCTCCTTGGCGACCTTGGGCGACAGCACCTCGAGGGTCTTCTGGGCGAGCTTGCCGAACGCCTCGCGCGGCCGGACGTCGTGCTCGGCCAGCCCGACCGAGAACGGCTTCGCGGTCTTCACGGTGACGCCGGCGGGCCTGTCGCCCTCGAACCGGAACGTGGCGATGAGCTCCACGGTCTTCGGGGACTGCCGCTGGTGCAGCAGGAGGTCGCCCGACGCGGTGACGGTCACCGTCCGCTCGGCGCCGGACAGCTTCGAGAGGTCCTTCTCGCCGGAGGTCGAGATCGATCGGATCGCGAACTGGGCCTTCGCGTTCTTCTCGCGGACGTCGTCGGGCGTGTCCTTCGAGATCTCGAGCCAGGTGCGCGCGTGCTCGTTCTGCACGTCGCTCTTCTTCTCCTCGCCGGGCTTGCCGTCGTCGCCCACGGCGGTCTGAAAGAGCTCGAGCGTGGAGAGGTCGACCGTGATGAGGCCCGTCGTCTTCGTGACGTCGGTGGGATCGACCTGCAGCGTCCCCGCGGCGGCGCCCTCGAGCCGCCCGCGGATCTTCTCCCGCGGCGCATCCATCGCGAGCTCGACCTTGCTGGCGGCCCGGTCGATCGCGAAGGCCGCGGCGGCGGGCGCCTTCGCTTCCGGCGCCTTGAGCTCGGTCGCGGCGGGCGCGAGGGGTTTCGGCTCTCCCTGGCATGCGGTCGCGCCCGGCACGGCGGCCGCGAGCACGATGAGGAGCAGGGTCCTTGTCCGGATCGTCTTCACGCTCGTCTCCTGGATCTCATGGGGGTGGTGCTCGCGGCCCCGCTCGCGTGGCGCTCTCCACTTGAACAGGAAGGCAGGGGGACGGGAAGGGGATCGGGGCTGCCCCGTCTGCCCGCCCGTTCGCTCGATGTCACCGTTGACCCGAGCGATGCCGTGCCGCGAGCGGCGTCCGATCCGAGCGAACGGTGGCTCGGGCGCGCCTCGCTTCTTACTGCTCACGGGATACGTTCGGGCGGCGGCGCGGTTTCGCGGGCGAGCGCGGCGGCGAGGGGGCGCTGGCGCGGGCGGGCGTGTGGCGCGGGCGGGGGACGTCGGACCCGCGCTGCACAGGCGGATGTGGCCTGCGGTGTGCACGAGGCGGTCGTCGGAGGCGGAACGGTCCGCCGGGGGGGAGAACTGCAATGAGCACGCGACGATTCGCGGCGTCGGCCATGGCTGCCGCCGCCATGACGGCGCTCGCTGGCGCGGCGGAGGCGCAGGGCGCGGCGCGAGCGGAGCAGCGCGATCGGCCGGCGGGCAACGTCCCTCCGGCGGATCAGCCGCTCATCCGGCGCATCCCGGAGCCGACGATCGCGGTCGAGGGCGGCTTCGGCATGCTGGGCTACCTGGGAGGCGCCGCGGGCGTCGGGCCCACCTGGAACGTGCGCGTGACCGGGAGCATGTCGCCGCGCGTGGCCGTCGAGGGCAACTACATCGGCTCGGTGAACCAGCGAGCGACGATGGACCGGTCGCTGGTGATGACGTCGCTCGATGCGGGGCTGCGCTACAACATCCTGCGCGCCGACGAGGCGATCGTGCAGCCGTTCGTGGTCGCGGGGCTGGGCTACGTGGGCTGGGCGGGCGAGGGCGGCGATGCGTTCGCGCTGTCGGTGCCCGTCACCTTGGGGGTGGAGCGGCTGGTCACGCGCAACATCAAGCTGGGCGCCCGGCTCAACTTTCGCCCTGCGTTCTTCGACGACCTGACCGTCCGCGGCGCGGCGAGCCCGACGGGCGGCGACAGCTGGGCGCTGCTCGCGCACGGCGGCGGCGCGTTCTGACCGGGGTTGAGGCGCGCGGGTCCGACCCAGGTTGAGGTCGGAGGTCCGACCCGGGTTGAGGTCGGAGGTCCGACCCAGGCCGACGGTCCGACCCAGGTTGAGGCCGGCGCTCCGACCCAGGTTGAGGCCGGCGCTCCGACCCGGGTTGAGGCCGGCGGTCCGACCCAGGTTGAGGCCGGCGGTCCGACCCAGGTTGAGGCCGGCGGTCCGACCCAGGTTGAGGCCGGCGGTCCGACCCAGGTTGACGCGCGCCGTCCGCGGGGGAGCCGCCCGCTGCCGAGGCAAAAGCGCCCGGACGACCTCGTTCCGTGGAGTAGTCTGCCGGGCGCGCCGGGCGGGACCTGCCCTTCGGGTTCCCGCCCCGGCCTCACCCACGGAGAACGACGGCATGAACACGCGCAGCAGCTCGCCCCGCCGGGGCCTGCTCTTCTTCTTCACGGGGCTCGCGCTCGCCGGGAGCGCCGCCTGCACGCCCCGCCAGCAGGCGACCCAGGGGACGTCGACGACGGCCGCCGGCCCGAGCGCGGAGACCGACTGCTCGGTCGGTCCGCTCCTGACATGCCCCGAGGGTCAGCTCGACGGCTGCGCCAACGGGACCACCTCGGTGCACCGCTGCGTGGAGGCCGGACCGGGGAAGTGCCTCGACATCCGGGCGGCGCTCGTGAAGTGCCAGGAGGGCGAGATCCTGACCCACGAGGGCTGTCCCGAGCCCGCCTACATGCAGCGGTGCGCCCCCAGGCCGACGCAGCAGCAGCAGCCGTGAGCCGCCGGCCCGCCGCGGGCCTCTGCGGCCCGCGCCGTCGCTAAAACACCTGTAACTACGAAGGCTTGCGCCCCGATCTCCCCACGGGGAGCTTCGTGTCCGAGACGATCGGCCCCCCCTCGTACGAGCCGGCACCGCCCTCGCTGCCCCAGGTCTCGACCTCGCCGGGAGGAGCCTCCTCTCGCTCGCCGGACGACGTGATCGGCCCGCGGACGCCAGGGACGTCCGCCTGCGGGTGGGGCAGCTTCTCCTCGCTGACCTCGCGCTCGGGGCGCGGGGCGCCCAGCTGGTCGTGCGTTGTCGCGTCTCCCATGTTTCCTCCTTCCGGAGGCCTCTGGGGCCGGCGCGCTCGATCGTCCACTCCTCCGCGAGACGCCCGCCCCCGGCGCGCGCCGCCGGCTCAGCCCTCGGCGTTCCCGACGGGGATCGTGAACCGGAACGTCGTCCCCACGCCCACGCGGCTGTCCACCTGGATGGTCCCCCCGTGCGCGACCACGAGCTCCCGGGCGATGGCCAGCCCGAGCCCGGTGCCCTTGTAGCCGTTCCTCTGGCCGCGCCAGAACCGCTCGAACAGGTACGGCAGCTCGTCCTCCGGGATCCCCGGCCCCGTGTCCGCCACCGAGAAGACGACGTGCTCCTCCCGGTGCTCGCACCGCACCGTGACCGCCCCCTGGGCCCCCGTCACCTTCAGCGCGTTGCTCAGGAGGTTGGACAGCACCTGGAGCACGCGATCGCGATCGCACACCACGAGCGGGACGTCCTCGGCCGACGCCACGCCCAGGTGGATCCCCTTCTCCTGGGCCTGCGACTCGAACGTCTCGACCGCCTCCCGGCTGATCTCCCGCGGGTCCTGCGGCTGCCGGCGCAGCGCCAGCCGGCCGGCGCGCAGGCTCGCGAAATCGAGCAGGTCGTGGAGCAGCCGATCCATCCGGTGCGCCGAGCGCTGGATCGCCTGGATCGCCTTCGCGTCCCCCTTTTCCCCCCGCGCCGCCGCGCGCTTCGTCATCACGGCGGCCGCGGTGATGATCGCGCTCAGGGGGTTCCGGAGGTCGTGGGACACCGTGGCGAGCACGTTGTCCCGGAGCTCGATCGCGCGCTGCGCGGCCTCGTAGAGCCGGGCGTTGTCCGCGGCGAGCGCCGCCCGCTGCGCCAGATCGTGCGCGACCGCCAGGTCCGCCTCGTCGTAGATCCGCCCGGACTCGGCGGTCGCCAGGGTGATGCAGCCGAACGTGCGGCCCCGCGCGACCATCGGGACCACCATGGCCGACCTGATCCCGAGCGCGCGGACGAGCCGGCGGAAGGCCGCGTGCTCGCCGAGCGAGGCGAGCAGCGGGTGCGACAGGTCCCGGACGAGCTCCGGGCGCTCGCTGCAGAGGACCTGCTCCATCAGCGCGGTCAGCCCCGGGGGCGGATCCATCTCGCGGAGGAGCGAGCGCGCCCTCCTCACCGTCTCCGGGTCGGTGTGCGTCACCGTGAGCCGCCGCGCCGCCTCGAGCTCCGGCAGCGTCTGGATGACGCACCAGTCCGCGAGCTCGGGGACCGTGAGGCGGCCGAGCCGGTCCAGCGTGCCCTGGAGATCGAGGCTGTCGCTCAG
Organism: Sorangium sp. So ce134; assembly: GCA_051525975.1. Lineage (GTDB taxonomy): Bacteria > Myxococcota_A > Polyangia > Polyangiales > Polyangiaceae > Sorangium. The sequence continues at coordinate 10,938,635 of CP150314.1, read as the reverse complement.
GGCGGCGCTCGCGGCGGCGAGGAAGCGCTGCGCCTGCTCTGCGCGCGTGCGCTCGGTGATGTCGAAGAAGGTCACGACGCCCGCCGAGACGCGCCCGGCCGGATCCAGCACCGGCGACGAGCGCACGAGGATCCGCCCCCAGGTGTCGTCGCCGCGGAGCACGTCGATCTCCTCGTCGTTCACGACCTCGCCCGTCGTGACCGTGCGCGAGAGCGGCCACTCCCACGTCTCGTACGCCTTGCCGGACCGCGGGTGGAAGCCGCGGCCGGTGTAGCCCTCGATGCTCTGGATGCCCTCGAACGACTGCCGGAAGATCTCCGTGGCCTGGCGGTTCGTGAGGAGGACGCGCCCCGTCTCCCGCTCGCCGATGATGAGCCCCGCCGGCATCTGCTCGATCACGGTCGCGAGCAGCGCGCGGGCGTCGTCCGCCTGGCGCCGCGACGCGCGCTCCTTCGCGACGAGCTGCGCCTGCACGATGATCCCGGTCGCCCGGCTGGTCATCGTGCGGAGCATCAGCATGTCCTCCTCGGAGAACTCCTCGGCGTTGCGGGAGCCGAGGATCGCGACGCCGATGGCGTGCCCCTCGTGGAGCAGCGGCACGCCGTAGACGGCGCGCAGCCCCCGCGACCGGATCTCGCGCGCCGTCACGGGCAAGGTCTGGAGCGCGGCCTCGAGCGAGGTGGGCCCGCGCAGCGCGAGGACCGCGCGGGCGAACTCCCGCGTCGCCTCCAGCGGCGGGCCGAGCAGCGGCTCATCGTCGAGGCCGGCCGTCGCGTGCACCTCGAGGCCATCGCCGTCCCCCAGCAGGACGATCGCCACGTCCACGGCCGCCGCCGCCTCCCGCGTGGCGCGGATGAGCGCCTTCAGGAAGGTGTCCAGGTCGCTGCTGCCGAGGGCGGCCGCCGAGACCGTGTCGAGCGCCTGGAGCAGGCGCACCCGCGCCTCCTGGTAGTGCGACACGGCGTCCGCGATCGCCTCGTCGAGCGCCGCGTTCAGCTGGATCAGCTCGCGCCCGCCGCCGCCGCCGCCGCCGTCGCGCTCCCAGAGCTCCAGGATCACGGCGCGGAGCGCCGCATATTCCATCACCACGTCGGAGAGGTCGTACCCGTGTGCCAGCCGGTTCAGCGCGTGATACCCGGGTATGCCGCGGAGCTTCCGGTCGACCGCCGCCGCGGCGCGCTCGCTGACCGTGGCCTCGGCGATATACGCGAGGACGCTCGGGATATGGTCGATCAGCATCGGATCCGACAGCCGCCGGGCCGGGCTCAGCCCCTGGACTCGCTGCTTCCATGCCTCCAGGACCGCGTCGTGGTGGCGCTGGATGAAGTCGGAGAGCCGCTTTGGGTTCGGTCTACCGAGCTGCTCCATCGGGGTCCTTACGATAGCGCGAAACCTTGAGCATGTGTTCACCGCGCGCCGCGCGCCCAGTCGGGCTGGCGGGCGGGAGTCGCGCCCGGGCGGAGCCCGCGCCGCCGCTCCCCGCGCGCGGCGCGAGGGCCCCGTCAGCTCCGGATGCCCGGCGCCTCGTGTCCGCTCTGGGCGACATACTCCAGGTATCCGCCGCCGTAGACGCGCGGCCCGTCGGGCAGGAGCTCGAGGACGCGGTTGGACAGCGCGGCGAGGAAGCGGCGATCGTGCGAGACGAACAGCATGGTGCCCTCGAACGAGGAGAGCGCCTCGACGAGCATCTCCTTGGTGGCCATATCGAGGTGGTTGGTCGGCTCGTCGAGGACGAGGAAATTCGGCGGATCGTAGAGCATGATCGCGAGCACGAGGCGCGCCTTCTCGCCGCCGGACAGGACGCGACAGGGCTTGTCGATGTCGTCGCCGGAGAAGCCGAATGCGCCGGCGAGCGTGCGGAGCGAGCCGATGGAGGCCTGGGGGAACGCCCCGACGATCGATTCCCAGACGGAGCGGGTCGGGTCGAGGAGCTCCATCGCGTGCTGCGCGAAGTACCCGAGCTTCACGCTCGCGCCGACGCTCACCTGGCCGGCGTCCGGCGCGGAGGCCCCGGCGACGAGCTTGAGGAGGGTGGACTTGCCGGCGCCGTTCACGCCCATGACGCACCAGCGCTCGCGCCGGCGGATCAGGAGATCGAACCCGTCGTAGATGGGGCGGTCTCCGAACCCCTTCTTGACCCCCTCGAGCCGCGCCACGTCGTCGCCCGAGCGCGGGGCCGGCTTGAAATCGAAGCGGATGGTCCTCCGGCGCTTCGGCGGCTCGACCTTGTCGATCTTCTCGAGCTTCTTCACGCGCGACTGGACCTGCGCCGCCTTGGCGGCCTGCGCCTTGAAGCGCTCGATGAAGCGCATCTCCTTGGCGAGCATCGCCTGCTGCCGCTCGTACTGCGCCTCGGCCTGCTGCTCGTTGATGGCGCGCTGCTGCTCGTAGAACTCGTAATTGCCCGAGTAGCTGGTGAGCTCGCCGCCGTCGATCTCGATGATCTTGGTGACGATGCGGTTCATGAACTCGCGGTCGTGCGAGGTCATGACGAGCGCCCCTGGATACTGCTTCAGGTACCCTTCGAGCCAGATGATCGACTCGATGTCGAGGTGGTTGGTCGGCTCGTCGAGCAGGAGCGCGTCGGGCCGCATGAGGAGGATGCGCGCGAGCGCGACGCGCATCTTCCACCCGCCCGAGAGGGCGCCCACGTCGCCGTCCATCATGGCCTGGCTGAAGCCGAGGCCGGCGAGGATCTCGCGCGCCTTGGCGTCGAGCGCGTAGCCGCCGAGCTCCTCGTAGCGGGCCTGGGCCTGCCCGAAGCGCTCGATCAGGCTTTCCATCTCGTCCATGCGCTCGGGGTCGGCGAGCGCGGCCTCGAGCTCGCGGAGCTCCGCGGCGACGGTGGAGACCGGGCCGGCGCCGTCCATGGTCTCGGCGACGGCGCTCCTGCCCTTCATCTCGCCGACATCCTGGCTGAAGTAGCCGATGGTGACGCCGCGATCGATGGCGACCTGGCCGCCGTCGGGCGCCTCCTCCTTGGTGATCATCCGGAAGATCGTCGTCTTGCCGGAGCCGTTCGGCCCCACCAGGCCGACCTTCTCGCCGCGGTTCACCGCCGCGGAGGCCTCGAGGAAGAGGATCTGCTTGCCGTGCTGCTTGCTGATGGAATCGAGGCGGATCACGAGGGGGCGCTGCCGCGGGAGGCGGCTCCTTTCCGCGCACGTATACCAGACGGCCCGTCGCGCGATGTGGCAATTCTTGCGCCCCGCGCGGCGGCATCGGCGCGCCGGTGAGCCGCGGTGGATCTGCCCATTGCTCGCTTCCGGATGGACCTCTTTGCTTATGGGAGCTCGGCTTTCTCTCTTGCGATGGAGAATCTTTGCCAGCGACCGTCCTCGGCCGTGGCGGCTGCGCTCGGGCGAGCCGGGGCTTGCTCTCTCTCGGCAGGGAGGGCAGAAGGCCGGCCCATGAGCAAGGTTCAGATCCTCTCCTATGCCGGCTGCAGCACCTGCAAGAAGGCGTTGAAGTGGCTCGGCGAGCGCGGCGTCGACGTCGCCGTGCGGCCCATCGTCGACGAGCCGCCGACGGCCGAGGAGCTCGCCCGATGGGTCCCGGCCAGCGGGCTCTCGGTGCGCCGGTGGCTCAACACGAGCGGGCAGAGCTACCGCGCGCTCGGCAAGGCGCGGGTGGACGCCGCGAGCGACGCGGAGGTCGCGCGGTGGCTCACCGAGGACGGGAAGCTCGTCAAGCGGCCCGTGCTGGTGAAGGGGAGCCGGGTGCTGGTGGGCTTTCGCGAGGACGATTACGCCGCGCTGTTCGGCTGACCCGCGCCGCTCCCCTTCGAGGCGCCAGCGGAGCGCCTTCTATCGGCGGGCGCCTCAGGGCGCCGAGGTGAAGCGGCCTTCCCGGACCTGGCTCAGCTCGAACGAGCTCTCCGGGTCGAGGGTCTTGTCCGTCGTGCCGCCGCGCGTGCGGCTGATCACGAGGTCCACATCGCAGCTCTCGGGCTCCTGCGACCGCGTCGACTCCAGCTCGCCAGCGTCGATGGTGTACGTCCCCGGATCGCCCCCCACATCGAAGGTCTTCGCGAAGATGCAGTCGCCGTCCACGCGGATCACCATGTCGTCGTCCGACCCGCTCGGCGCCCACGTGACCGTGAGATCCTCGCCGCGCGGGACCGGATCCTTGGGCAGCGCCTCGAGATCGAACGGATCGGGGAGCGTCCCGGCGTTGTTCGGCGCGTCGTCGTCGTCCTCGCGGTCGAGCCGCACCGTGAACTCGGTGCCTCCCTCGCCGACGTCGAAGTGGGCCACATAGACCCCGGCGCTCTCGGAGGACATCTCGACCTCCTCGCCGTCCGCCGTCGCCGAGATCCGGTCTCCCGAGCTCAGGATGACGTACGTGTTGCTCTCGTCGCCGCCCGCCTTGAGGGTGGCCTTCAGGCTCGTCGACGACGCGCTCTCGGCGGTCGCCTCCAGCGTCGCCGAGATCCCTCCGGTGCGGATCTGCTTCGAGTCGAGCGTCTCCGTGCAGCCCGCGAGCAGCCCGGAGGCCGCGAGCCCGACCATGGCCATCGTCGTCTTCGTGATCATGAATTGCCCTTTCCTCATCGCCAACCCTCTCCGCCCGGGCGCGCCGGTCTGTAGTTTTTTATTGATACTACACCCGATCGTGTCCACCGTGTCCAACGACGAGGCCCGCGTTGTCGACGAATCGGGGAGATCCCGACAGGCATTCACCGCGCTTCGCCGCCGCCGCGACGTGGATGCAAGGCGACGTGAGCCCGCCATGCGCGCGCAGCGCGACGCGCCGGCGCGCGCAGCGTGATGGGCGCCGCGGGCGCGCGGCGTTACGGGGCGTACGCGCCGGCGGGGCCGGGCGCGGGCTGGCTCACCACCGGCGCTCGACCGCGACGCCGCCGCCGTCGGGTCCGGCGAGGAGCGACCAGCGCACGGCCCCGGCCTGCGTGCGGGGCGCGGCGCCGGCGTGCGCGCGGCCCGCGGCTGCCTGCGGGCCGGACGGGGAGGGCTCCGTCAGGAAGAGCAGCAACGCCGCGCCCGCCAGCACGGCCCCGGCGCTGAAGCCGATCGTGCTCACGGTTCCCAGGTGCTTCGCGCGCTCGCCGGCGGCCTTCCCGACGGGGGTCCTGCATTCCGCCGCGCCGGAGCCGACGTCGTCGCAGTCCTCGTCCGCGCGGCTGCTCTCGTTGAGCGCCATCCACCCGGTGACCGATCCGAGGATCAGCCCGCTCACGGCGAGCCCGCCCGCCACGTAGGTCACGACGCGGCGGCCGCTGGTCCCGGGCGCCTGCGCCGCCTCCACGGGGCCATCCGCGCGCTTCGCGGGCGGCGCAACGGCCGGAGCGAGCGCCCGAGCCGCCGGCCTGTCGGGCGGCGGATCGTCGACGGGGAGCTTCACCTCGAGCGCGATCGTCTTGGACTCGGACTTGTCGATGGTGAACCGCACCTCGTTCGCCGGTCCCCCCGGCGCCCTCGTCGTCACGACGTGCTCTCCCGGGTTGACGGGCAGGGCGATGCCGAGGGAGGGCTGTCCCAGGGTGATGCCGTCGCGCTGCACGACCGTGCCCGCGGGCGCGTCGTCCGGCAGCGTCAGCGTGAGTTGCGGCACGAGCGGCGCGAGCGCGTCGCGCTGCTCGAGCGCGACCTTGTGGCGCTCGCTCTGCTGGAGCTTCTCGGCTTCCGACATGCGGGAATACAGCGCCAGAAAATCATTGTAACGCGCAACGGCGGTGGCGATGCGCCCCCACTGGGCCTCGCACTCGGCGAGCGTGAACAGCCGCCCTGGGCGAGGATCGAGCCGATGGCTCTCGGCGAGGGCAGGGCAGCCCGTCGGATACCGGCCCGCCAGCATCTCTGCGAGGCCGCGGTTGAAGAGCGACTCGGCCACGGCCACGGCGTCGGGCTGCGCGCTGGCCGGAGCGGCGAGCGCGATGCTCAGCAATCCGCTCACTACAGGCGCAGACCAGACGAAGCGCATCGGTGGATGCATGAGATACCATTCCTGGTATCGCCCCAGGCAAGAAAAACAGCGCTCCGCCGCCGCGCCATCCCGCCGAGCAGGCCGCTGCGTCAGTCCGCCGAGCAGGCCGCTGCGTCAGTCCGCCGAGCAGGCCGCTGCGTCAGTCCGCCGAGCAGGCCGCTGCGTCAGTCCGCCGAGCAGGCCGCTGCGTCAGTCCGCCGAGCAGGCCGCTGCGTCAGTCCGCCGAGTAGAGCGATTCCCGGGGCCTGGCCGGGGAGGAGGCGGACGGCTGCGCGGCCGGCGCGGGCCCCGCGCTGGACGACGGCGCCGCGCTGGACGACGGCGCCGCGCTGGGCGACGGCGCCGCGCGATGCGTCGGCGCTGCGCCGAGCGACGGCGCCGCGCGATGCGTCGGCGCTGCGCCGGGCGGGATCGCGTCCTTCGCGCTCGCGGACGCCGCCGCGGGGACGGGCGCCCGGTCGCCCTCGGGCGGCGCGGGCGGCGCGGTCGCAGGCGCCGCGAGGTCGGGCGCTCGGGGCGGCTCGGGCGCCTCGGGGGGAGCGGGCACTGGCACGATCGATATCGGCGGGGGGGACGGTGGGGAGGTCGGCGAGGCGGCTGCCGCCAGGGCCGGCGGCGCGCGCTCCGCGCCGGGGGCAGGGGGCGCGCCCCCGCGCAGCGAGGCGAAGGCGATGGCGCCGCCGCCGACCAGGGCGAGGGCCGCGAGCGCGATCGTGGACCGGCTCCACGGCGTCGCGTCGACGACCCTGGTCTCCACGCCCGTGTTGGAGGACTGGGCGGGCACCGGCATCGACGACGCGGCCCCCTGGCCCCCGCGCGGGAGCGGCGTCTCCAGCACGGACAGGCGCGTCGACCTCACCGGCGCGGGCGCGATGTCGAAGACCTCGGCGAGCGCCTCGACCGCGGCGAACGCGGTCGAAAAGCGCGCCTCGGGATCGCGCGCCGTCGCCTTCGCGAACCACGCATCGAAGGCCGGCGGCAGCGCCACCCCCTCGGCGGCCGCGCGGGCGCACGCGGGCTCCTGCGGGCCGTACATCGCGATCACCGCGAACGCGAGCGAGTTGCTGAACTCCCGCATGTCGTTGATCCAGTACGCCTTGCCGACGAGGAGCGTGTACGCGATCATGCCGAAGGCGAAGAGGTCGACGCCCTTCGAGATCGACTCGCCGCTGAACTGCTCGGGCGCCATGTAGAGCGGCGTCCCGAGGGCCGCGGTCGTCGCCGAGTCGATCGCGGTCTCGGCGACGAGCTTGGCAATGCCGAAATCGAGCACCTTGATGCGGAGGTCGTTGTCGTCGTCGTCGCTCGCCGCCAGGAACAGGTTCGCCGGCTTGAGATCGCGGTGGACGACCCCGGCGGCGTGCGTCTTGTCGAGGGCGATCGCCGTCTGGCGCAGGTAGGCGACGACCTCCTCGGGCGACAGGCGCCCGGCGCGGCGGAGGCGCTTGCTCAGCTCCTCGCCGCGGAGCAGCTCCATGACGAGGAACGGCATGCCGGTCTCCGCGTCGATCCCGGCGTCGAACACCTCGACGATGTGCTCGGTGGCGATGCGGGCGGCGACGCGCGCCTCGAGCTTGAACCGGGCGTGGAACTCGGGGTTCTCGGCGAGGTGCGGGTGCATCACCTTGAGCGCCCGCCGGCGCTCCGTCTCGACATGCACGACCTCGTAGACCGCGCCCATCGCGCCGGTCGCGATGCTGCGCACGATGCGGTACCTGCCTGCGAACAGCCTCCCCTCGATGAAGTTCAGCGACATGGATCCACCGCGTCGAACGAGCTTACACCATGAGGTCGTGCGGCTGCACTCCTGAACTTGCGGGCGCGGGGACGCCTGCGGCGATCATCGCGCGCAGGAGGCGCGTCCGGTCTGCGTCAATGCGCTCGGCGCGTCATGAACTGGCGGGTGACAGGTGCCTCTGTCAGGAGCGATGAGCGATTGTGTTCCGACTGCGAATCTTCCATTCGCACCATCTTTCTGTGCCCTCGCTGGAGGAGCGCTCTGAGGCCGTCTTCCCATGACCATGGAGAGGGCGGGGGCGTCGATCGGGGGCGCCGTCGACGCGCTCTGCGCTGGATGTGCGCAGATCTTCGGTTTCGATTCCGATGGCTTGCCTCTTTGGCAGCGGGCGCTCCTCACAGCACGAGCACTGCGAGCAGCCGCGGCCCGTGGAACAGGTCGAAGCCGCCGATGTCGATCTTGCGCCCGACCGTGTAGGTCGTCTCGTCGCCGCGCCTCGTCGCGTGGATGGTGGACACGATGCCCTGGCCGACCGCCTCGACGTTGTAGGACAGCTCGGTCAGCAGGCGGAGCCGGCTCAGGTACGACGTCAGCCGGAGCCGGAGCCCCACGGACAGGTTGCCGGAGAGCGCGATCATCGTCGCCTCGTCGGCCTCGCGCGGGCCGTCCGGGGCCGCCGGATCCGCCGGGAAGGCGTAGCGCACCGGCCCGGCGCCGCCGTAGAGGCCGAGATCGCCGAACGGCGCGAGCCGCGGCCACTCGCCGTTGCCCATCCGCAGGCTGAAGCCGCCCTGGTAGAAGCGCGACGTCACGCTCTGGGCAGGGCTCTGCCGCTCGAACACGTAGACATCGCCCGTGCCCGGCTCCCGCTCGCGGAGCGCATAGAAGATGCGCGGGAGCTTGTAATCCATGTACCGGAAGCCGACGAGCAGCTCCTCGAGGTAGAGATCGTCCGCGGCCTCCGGGAAGAGCTTCGTCACGTCGAAGCCGACGTCGATCTGGCGGACGAGGAGCTGGAAAGGCGCGCTCGCCACGGCGCCGGCGTCGCGGCCGGTCGCCGGATCGACGGCGAGCTCGGTCACGGTCCCGGCGGTGAACCGCGCGACCTTGAGGCTCGTGCTGATGCCGACGAGGTCGGCGCCGATGTCGAAGACGTCGCTCGCGAAGCCGTTCAGGCCGATCAGCTTCCCGAGCGAGTTATCGTACGCGATGTCGCCCCCCGACGAGAACAGCCGGTCCGTCTTGAACCCGGCGTTGAGGCGCGCGGCGTTGCGCACGTGCTCGAAGTCGTACGTGAGCAGCGCCCGGCCGCCGACCATGAACACCGGATCGACGTCGTAGGCGAGCCGCCGCGTCCTGCCCCGGTAATCGTTGATGCCGCCCGAGGAGCTCGGGCTCGCGAGCTGGTGGAAGAAGAGGAGCTCGACGTCGCTCTTCAGCTGGAGGTGGACCGCGTCGAGGCTGATCGCCCTGCCCTGCTCGAGCAGGCTCTCCTGCATCTCGAAGCCCGCCGAGCCCTCGAGCGGCGTCCGCGCCGGCACGGCGAGCGCCTCGGCGCAGGCGGAGAGCGCCTCGCGCTGCTCCTCGAGGACCCTGGAGAGCGCCTCCGCGCGCGCCGCGGTGGCCCCGTAGCCGGGCTCGCCGCGCGCGACGCGCCGGGCCTGCTTCACCACGTAGGGCGCCACGGCGAGCGCCTCGGTGTGCATCCGCAGGAGGAACGACGTGACGCGGAGGGCGTCGCGCGCGAGGGTCGCCCGGGGCTCCTGCCCCGCGCTCGCCGCGCGCAGCTCGGCGGCGGCGCCCGCGATGTCCCGCTGCGCTCCGGCGAGCGCCCGCCGCCGCGCGGCGGCCCTCGCCCTCGCGGCGGCGAGCTCGGGCGTGTCGGGCGCGCCGAGGGGCCTTCCGGCCGCGAGCCGCTCGACGTCCCGCTCCTCGGCGGCGAGCGCCCGCGCGTGCTCCGCGAGCGCCCGCCACGCGGCCGGCAGGCGGCCTACGGCGCTCGCGGCGCTCCCCCCGAGCGCGGGCGCCGCCGGCGCGGGCGCTCCGGGGGGCGGCGCCACCGGCGCGGGCGCCGCGAGCGCCGCGGGATCGGGCCCCGCGAGCGCGGCGAGCGCGTCGAAGAGCCGCGCGAACGCGGGCGGCGCCGGCCGGGGCGCCGCCGCGCGGGCGAGCGCCTCCTCGATCTTCACGCGGTAGAGCTTGGCGAGCGGGACCTCGTGCTCGCCGTCGTACGGCGCCGCTTCCTCGAAGCGCTCGCGGAGCCGCTCGCCCTCGTCGTCGTCGAGGCGCAGCGCCGCGACCCACGCGTCTCCCGGGGAGTAGGGGGTGTTCGCGAGGACCTCGTCGGCCAGCCAGACCGCGCGCTCCAGATCGGCCGCGCGGTCGTCGATGATCGCGCGGCGGGCGTCCTCGTTGGCGAAGGCGCGCGCCGCGCGGACGTTGTACGTGGCGGGGACGCAGGCCGAGGCCGCGGCTGCAGCGAGGAAGAGGCCTACGAGCGCCGGGCCCGTTCGCACCGGCGAGAGCCTACCACGGCGCGCGAGCGCGCCTCCACGCCGGCGGCGCGGGGCGCGCGCGGCGGCCGGTCGCGAGCGCACTGGACGCCGCGCCGCCGGCCTGCTCAGAATGCGCGGCCGTGGCTGCCAGCCGACCCTACGAGATTGACGGCGCGCGGGCCGAGGCCTTGCTGAGCCGTCCGATCGGCGCAAGACAGCGGTCGCTGACGGAGCATGAGCAACGCGTGAAGGAGAAGAACCGGGATGAATGATGCCACATCCAGCTGCGACATCGGCATGATCGGGCTGGCCGTCATGGGCGAGAACGTCGCGCTCAACATGGCCGACCACGGGTTCAAGGTGGCCGTGTACAACCGCACGGTGCAGGTCGCGAAGGACTTCGTCGCGAGGAACCCGAGCACCCCCGGCGGCCTGGTCTACTGCGAGACGCTGAAGGACTTCGTCCGCGCCCTGAAGAAGCCGCGCAAGGCGGTGATCCTGGTCAAGGCCGGTCCGCCGGTGGACATGGTGGTCAAGCAGCTCATCGAGGCGGGCGTCGAGCCGGACGATATCGTCGTCGATCTGGGCAACTCGCTCTGGACCGACACCATCCGCCGGGAGCAGGAGTACGCGAAGCAGTGCAAGTTCTTCGGCTCGGGCGTCTCGGGCGGCGAGGTGGGGGCGCGCTTCGGCCCCTCGCTGATGCCCGGCGGCGACCCCGAGTCGTGGAAGCACCTGGAGCCGATCTGGCGCGCGATCGCCGCCAAGGTGGATCCTGCGACCGGCAAGCCGATCGAGGGCGCGGCCCCCGGCAAGCCGGTGGAGGGCGGCGTCCCTTGCACGGCGTACATCGGGCCGAACGGCGCGGGCCATTACGTGAAGATGGTCCACAACGGCATCGAGTACATCGACATGCAGCTCATCTGCGAGGCGTACACGCTCCTCGACGGGCTGCTCGGGCTGTCGAAGGACGAGATGTCGCGGGTCTTCGCCGACTGGAACAGCGGCGATCTCGACTCGTACCTCATCCAGATCACGGCGGACATCCTCCAGCAGAAGGATCCTGTCGAGAAGGACAAGCCGTTCGTCGATTTCGTCCTCGACACGGCGGGGCAGAAGGGCACGGGCAAGTGGACGAGCAGCAATGCGCTCGACATGGGCATTCCTGCGAACGCCATCGCCGAGGCGGTGTTCGCCCGCTGCCTCTCGGCGCTCAAGGACGAGCGCGTCGAGGCCTCGAAGCACCTCTCGGGGCCGAAGCCGACCCCGGTCGAGGACCGGCAGGGGACGATCACCGCGATCCGCGACGCCCTGTATTGCTCGAAGATCTGCGCCTACGCCCAGGGCTTCCAGCTCATGGCGGCGGCCCAGGCGGAGTACAAGTGGAAGCTTGATTTCGGCACGATCGCGAGCATCTGGCGCGGCGGCTGCATCATCCGCGCCCGGTTCCTCCAGAAGATCACGGAGGCGTACACGCGCAATCCTGGGCTGACGAACCTGCTGCTCGACCCGTACTTCAACGAGCAGATCAAGCAGGGTCAGTCCAACTGGCGCAAGGTGGTCTCGATCGCGGCGCAGAACGGCGTCTGGGCGCCGGCGTTCATGTCGGCCCTGTCGTATTACGACGGTTACCGCGCGGCTCACCTGCCCGCGAACCTCCTGCAGGCGCAGCGCGACTACTTCGGCGCCCACACCTACGAGCGCACGGATCAGCCGCGCGGGAAGTTCTTCCACCTCGACTGGCCGCACCCCTCCCGTCCTCAGCTCGAGATCAAGGGGACCGGCGGCGGGCACTGACCTTCGCCGGCGCCGCACGCCCATCCAGATGGCGCAGGCCTGAGCAGGCCCAGCCAAGACGCCCGGCCCCCGGCGAGGGCCGACTCAGGTGAGGCTGATCCGAGGGCGCAGGTTCCGCTCACGCAGGAACGGCTCGAGGTCATCCAGGACGTCGAGCTGCACCCCCGCCAGGCTCATCGCCGCCGCGATCGTCTGGATCCCCATCCGCCCCAGCTTGTTCATCTCGGGCGGCGGACGGACCGCGATGTGCTCGATCCGATCGCGCACGCTGAGCCCCCACTGCGTCAGGATCACGCGCGCCTCGGTCTCGTAGCGCACCATGAGCGCCATGTCGTAGATGAAGTACGCCCGCTCCCCCGGGCGCATCACGCCCACGAGCTTCTGGTACGCGTCAACCGAGACGAACCGCGCAAACTCGCCCGTCGCCGCCGTCTCCCGCAGGAGCTGCACGACCATGCCCGCCGGCTGCGTGATCCACACGCCGACGCTCCCGCTGTCGTCGAGCAGGTGCGGCTGCCTTCGGAACGCAAGTCTGCGGTTCGACGGAAGCATCTCTCTAATGACAATAGCCATTCCGGCTACCGGGGCCCGCCCGCGACGACCGGAGGCGCCCCACCCGCCCCTCCGACAACGCAAAGCCGAAGCATGCTGCTGTTCCACACATCACCGGCCGAGCTCCTCCCTCGGGGTCAACGCTGCGCCATGGTGGTCCTAAACGGCGAATGCGGCCAGAAATGTGCGATTCTGCCGCTTCAGGCCGCCCGCGGCAACGTCGCGCCGCCGCCCGGGATGCCGCCGCCGTCGAGTACGGCAGGCCATGGAAATCATGGAAGAATCGCCGCTTCTCCCGGCCGCCTGGTCAGGGTTCGCGCTGGCGGCGCCGGCGCGCTCATCGCCCCGGGGCGCGGCGAGCGGAGGCGTCCCGCGCGGCCGATCAGGCGAACAGCGCGGCGCAGGCCGACCCGATGAGGTTGACGTGCTCGAGCTGGGTGATCCGCGGCTCGACGCGCGCGCCGACGAGCCCGCGCAGCGTCTCCTGCACCCGCGGCGCGTAGCGCGGATCGCCCCAGAAGAGGCTGCCCTCCGCGAGGATGCCGAGCCCCGGCGGGCTATCGAGCACGTCCGCGACCGCCGCGAGCGCCGCCGCCACGAGGTCGGCCGAGCGCTGCAGCAGCTCGCCGGCGACCCGCCGCGCGTCCCCCGCGCCCTCGTCGCGGAGCCGCACCAGGTCCGCCGAGCTCGCCAGCGGGGCGTGGTCCGGACACAGCCGCGCGAAGAGCCGCGGCAGGTAGGCGCCGGAGACCGCCTTCTCGAAGCGCTGGGCCCCCGGGTTCTCCGAGCTCGCGTCGACCTCGGCGTCGAAGGGCTGGAGGTGCGGAGGGTTGAAGTTGCCGTTCTCCAGGTTGACCGCCATCGGCGCGACGAAGTGCCCCGTCTTGAGCTTCGGGATGCGGCCGGCGGGGAGGAACGTGGCCATGTTGGTCCCCGTCCCCACGATGAGCCCGATGAACGCCGCGGGCGAAGCCCCGCCGTGCGTGAAGGCGCCCCCGAGCAGGCTCGCCACCGTGTCGTTCAGCACACGGACCGGGCCGGGCCGGAGCTTCCGCGCGGCGAGCGCCCGGCCGAGCCGCTCGCCCACGCAGGTGCCCTCGACCCCAGCGACCTGCACGCCCTTGGTCCAGCGGAGCAGCCGCGCGTCGAGCGACGGCAGCGTCTCCGAAGGATACGAGAAGCAGTACCCCACCGGCAGGCCCTGGACCGCGCCGAGGCGCTCGACCAGCTCCGCCTGCACATCGAAGAAGGCGTCGCCCGCGATGTCCGGCCCGCCCGGGAACTTCGCCGGCTCGGGCCCGGCCACGATGCGCGACACGCCGCCCGGCTGGAGCTCCACCACGGCGGCGCGCAGGTTCGTGCCGCCGGCGTCGACCACCACGGCGCGGCCGGTCATCCCCTCCGGCGGCGGCGCGAGGTAGGCAGGGAGCGCGGCGATCTCGGTGCCGGGCGTGGAGAGGCCGAAGACGATGCGGGCCGCGAGCGTGCGGCGGATGTCCTGGAGCTCGGTGAGCGAGAGCTTCATCAGGGGAATGCTTACCCTCTGGCTCCTGAGAAGGAAATAACTTTGCACGTCAGGCCGCCAGCGTGCTTGGCGCCGGCCCCGCTCGTACGGCAGATGTCCAAGCGCGCCGCCGCGGCGATTGCGCTCTGCGTCACCTGGAGGACGTGGCCGAAGAGCGGTTGTCGTCCACACCGAAGACGACGGGATAGACCACCGTGGCGACGCTCTTGCGATCTGCGGGGGAGGGGAATCGGAGGCCGCGGAAGACGTCGAGCACGCAGCCGATGACCTTGGGGTCGCGGAGCGGCGGAGCGGACGACGACGGCGGCGACGCGCCGGGCGAGGGGAGCGCGATGAGGAGGGGCGCGTCGGCCGGCGGGTGGTCGGCGTCGCCCGCGTACGTCACCTTCCCCTCGCCGTCGACGACGAGGTGCACCGGAATGCGACCCTCGAGCTTGGGGTTCTGGCGAAGGCCCTTGTCGTAGCAAGCGCGCATCGCGCCGAAGTTCTCATGGACGACGCGCCGCACGACGTGGGGCGGAATGTGGGCTTTGCCCTTGATCGGATCATAGGGGTTGCTCTTGCAGCGGGCGGCGATGCTCCGGACGACCTTCGCGTCCTGATCGAGCTCGCGCTCCAGCCCGGCGCGCGCGACGCCGGCCTTCTTGCGGTCGCGCGCGCCGAGGGACGCCCGGAACTTGCGGACGGCGGCGCTGGTCTTGGCGAAGCTCCCCCGGATGTCCTTGGCCTCCTTGGCGAGCTTCGGATCCGAGGTCTGCACCGCGGGCGCGCGGGCCCACAGGTCGAGCCGGTCCGCGATCCTCTGGAGCACGTCGGGCGGCGTGGTCATGTCCGATTGCCGGAGCACCTCGATCATCCGCGAGGCCTTCTGCACCTCGGGTCCGAGCGCCTTGCAGTCGGCCTCGATCGAGCGCGCAGGGCGCCCCTTGTCGGGCGCGGGGATGGGGGCGCGCTCCTTCTCGGCGGAGCGGACCGGGGTGCGCTCCTTCTCGGCGGAGCGGACGGGCGTTCGCCCCTTGTCGGGCGCGGGGATGGGGGCGCGCTCCTTCGGGGCGCCGGGCGCGCTCTCGCGGGCGCGCTGGCTTCCGGGCAGGCGCAGCGCCGCGCGCTCCTTCTCCTCGAGGGCGGGCAGGAAGGCCTCCTCGGGCGAGGGCAGGAGGGGCTCGGGCGAGGACAGAAGGGGCTCGGGCGAGGGCAGGAGGGGCTCGGGCGAGGGGAGGGGGGCGCGCGCCTCTCTGATCGAGCCCTCCGGGGTCGCGATGGCGGCGGCGCTCCGGGTCTGCGCAGGATCCGCGTCGGTTGCTGGCTCTCTCCACGACGCCGCCCCGCAGCCGAGCAGGGCATGAACTCCGACGAGGACGAGCAACGCGCTTCGCATCGGTTCCTCCGAGGTGCGTCCGACGTACGGTCCGCCGTTTTGATACAGTACACCGGTCCGATCAACCGCCGCACGCGAAACGGCGTCGCCCTTCCGGAAAGTGCGACAGGCGGGGCAGGGCGCCCTCACGCGCTCACCCTCGCGGGCCCGCCCCGCGAGCGCGCGGATCAGTACGGCGAGGAGGGCGTCCGGTCCACCTTCTCGGCGTCGACGGCCGGGCTCTTCGACGAGGCGGTCTTGTCGCCGTCGGCGGCCGGGGCCCTCGACGAGGCGGTCTTGTCGCCGTCGGCGGCCGGGGCCCTCGACGAGGCGGCCTTGTCGCCGTCGGCGGCCGGGGCCTTCGACGAGGCGGCGATGAGCTCGCGGATGCTGCGCTCCAGCTGGTCTATCCTGATCGGCTTGCTCAGGAACGTCGAGTTCTCCACCTGGCGGAGGCTCTCTCGGATGGCCGGATCGCGCGTTCCGGTGAGCAGGATGATCGGGAGGTCCGCACGGATCTTCCGGACCATGGAAACCAGCGCCAAGCCATTGATGTCGGGCAAATAATAATCCGTGACCAGGACGTCGGCCTGCATGATGAGCGCCCGGTTCTCGAGGGCATTCCTGCCGTTGAGAAAGCAGTGCACGCGATGGCCGTCGAGCGAGAGGATGTCCTGCCACCCTTCACACAGCTCCTCGCTGTCCTCGACGATGATGATGTTCAGGAGCATGCTCCCACCGCCGCACGGTCCTGCGTGTCGACGTTCACGCCGGGCATTCATGACGGACTAGCAGCTCGTGCGACGGGCGTCGAGGCTTCCAAATCCCGCGTCGGGTCGCGCTCGAGGCGCTGGCCGGCTCCGGCGCGCCGCGCGGAAGCCGGGGGTAAGGCCAAGCCTTACGTAAGGCCATGTATTCACCGCGGAAGCGCCGCGGATTCAAGCCGAGCCGGCTCGGGAACGAGGCCGCGGCGGCGCCCGGCAGCCGTCGCGGGCGCGCGGCGACCTCGGGCGCAGGCCGGGCACGCGAAAGGCGCGCCGGCGGCCTCAAACTTGCTTCTGCGGCAGCTCCAGCTCGAAGCAGGTATTCCTGTGCTCGGTGACCAGCCGCAGATCGCCTCTGTGGTGCTGCGCGATGTTCCGCGAGAGGCTGAGGCCGAGGCCGGTGCCGTGCTCCTCCTTCTTCGTCGTGAAGAACGGGGTCATGATCTTCTCCGCGAGCGCGGGATCGATCCCCTTGCCGCTGTCGATCACGCGCACGTAGACCCTGCCGTCCGAGGGGCGCGCCTCGATCCGGATCCATCGCTCCCGGAGCGCCGAGATGGCGTCGACCGCGTTGTTGATGAGGTTGATGAGGATTTGCACGATCTGGACCGGATAGCAGTCGATGACGAGGTCCTGCCGCGGTAGATCGAAGCTCAGCTGGACGCTCGCCTGCTGGAGCCGGAAGCCGCTGACGCGGACGGCTTCCCGGACGAGCTCCTGGACGTTGTGAGGGCGGAGCTTCTCGGACTCCATCCGGGTGATGGACTTGAGGCCGGAGATCACGTTGGTGATGTTCTCGACCATGCCGTCGATCTCGGTCGCGGCGCGGGCGAGGCGCTCCTTCTCGAGCTGCCCCCGCTCCGCGAGCCGCTTCAGGAGATCGGTCTTCGTGGTGATCACGTTGAGCGGCGTGTTGATCTCGTGGGAGATCCCGGCCGCGACCTCGCCGAGCGACGCGAGCTTGCTGAACCTCGAGAGCTCCTCCTGCTGGGAGAGGATGATCCGCTGCGCCTGGACCCGCTGCGTGACGTCGAAGATGAGGAGGATGAGGTAGCTCGGCTCCTCGTCGCCGAAGCTGACGGTGGCGGTCCTGAGCTCGATCCAGAGCTCGCCCCCCGCCCGCTCGGCCAGGTTGATGGTGAACGACGCGAGCGGCTTCTGGCGGGCCGCCTCCGAGACGTCGGCGATGCGCGGCGACTCCGCGCCGCGGAGGACGAGATCGAGCAGCTCGTCGAGCGCGAGGCCGTGGAGCTCGGGCTCGCCCTTGCCGACCTTGTCGGCGAACTCGTTCGAGGCGAAGGTCACGCGGTAGAGCCCCTGGTCCGACTCGAGGATCGCGAGGCCCGCGTTCGACGCGGAGACGACCTTCCTGAAGACCTTGAGGTGCTGCTCCTGGAGCACCCGCTCCGTGATGTCGAGCGCGATGGTGCAGACGGACTGGGCGGTGCGCCGGTCGTCGAGCAGGGGGAACTTCGATGACAGCCAATAACGGAGCTTCCCGCCCACATGCAGGCTCTCCTCCAGCCACATGGGCGATCGGCTCTTCAGCACCTCGAAATCGCGCTCCCGCAGCGCGCCGCCGGCCTTCGGGCCGAACAGCTCCTCGTCCGTCTTGCCCAGCACGTCCCGCTCGGAGCGCCCGAGGACGTCGCAGAAGCGCTGGTTGACGTAGACGTAGGCGCCGATCGAGTCCTTCATGGTCACGAGCGCCGGCGTGTTGTCGAGGATGGCGGCGAGCCGCTCCTTGCTGACCCTGCTCTGGGTGAGCGCGTGCACGAGCTCGGTGTTGTCGACGAAGCTCACGACGGCCCCGTCCACCTCGCCCTTCGACCCCGGGATGAGCTGGATGCGCGCCTCGAAGTCGCGGTCGAGGACCTCGATCTGGAGCCTCATGGGCCGCCGCTCGCGAACGCTCTCGCCGAGCAGATCGAGGACGCGCTCGACGCTGAGGTGCGCGAGGGCGGCGCGGATGTGCTGGCCGCGGTCCACCTCCGAGATGCGGAACAGGTGGCGGGAGGCGGGGTTGTAGTCGGTCAGGCGGAGGTTCCTGTCGACGACGAGGAGGGGATAGGCGATCGCGTTCTGGATCGCGACGAGCCGCTGGTTCAGCGTCATGAGCTCGGACGATTTGACGTTGATCTCCTGGTTCAGCGTCGTCAGCTCCTCGTTGGCCGACTGGAGCTCCTCGTTCGTGGTCTCCAGCTCCTCGTTGGTGGACTGGAGCTCCTCGTTCGACGACTGGAGCTCCTCGTTGAGCGCCTGGAGCTCCTCGCTCGCGGTGTCGTGCTCCTCGATGATGGTCTGGAGGTGCTCCCGCGCCGCCGCGAGCTCCTGCTCGAGCCGCCGGATCTGCTCCTCCGGCGCGAGGCCGGGGGCGCTCGCGGGCACCCTCGCGGGGCGGGGCGGGTCGTGCGCGTGGCTGAAGCAGACGATGAACTCGGTCTGGCCGTCGGACGGGAGCGGCACGACGGTGAGCTGGAGCTTCTTCTCCTCGCGGTCGACGACGAACGAGTGCCGCTGGTCCCCCTTCGCGGCGTGGCCCGAGCGCTCGGCCCGGTGGAGCAGCGCGCTGAGCTCGATCGCCACGTCGGGCGGGAGCAGCTTCTGGATCGAGACGGTGGGCTCGCCCTTCGGGAAGTTCAGGTACCGGTTGGCGCTCCCATAGACGTGCCGCACGCGGTGGTCGTCGTCGACGAGGACCGAGTCCGGCGCGAAGCCGTTCACCATGGCGTTGAAGAGGTCCATGGCCGTGGTGGACTGGCGATCCTTCGTGATGAGCGCGCTCTCGCGGTTGAACTCCTGCCTCGAGTACGACCGCGGGAGGTCGCCCTTCTTGCCGGACCGGGCGAAGATCTTCGCGTTCTTGTCCGTGAGCTCGAACAGGTCGCTCACGGTCGTCGCCGACTCGGACTTGCCGAGGAACAGGACGCCCTGGTCATCCATCGCGAAATGGAACGTCTTGAGCGTGTGCTCCTGCAGGTGGGGGTTGAAATAGATGAGGACGTTGCGGCACGAGACGAGATCCAGCTTGAGGAACGGCGGATCCTGGGCGACGTCGTGGCGCGCGAAGACGATGGCGTCGCGGACGTAGTCCTTGATCCTGAACCACTGGTCCTGCTCGTCGAAGTATTTGGACCGCAGCCTGGCGGGGATGTCGGCGACCGAGGCCTTCTGATAGAGCCCCTTGCGCGCGATGGCCATCGCCTGCTCGTCGATGTCCGTCGCGAAGATCTGGACGTTGAGCTGCTTGTTCGCCTTCGCGAGCGTCTCGAACACGAGGATGGCGATCGAGTAGGCCTCCTCGCCCGTGGCGCAGCCGACCACCCAGGCGCGGAAGCTGTCGCCGGTGCGCTTCTTGTCGATCCGCTCGGCGATCGAGGTCGCGAGGGCCCTGAACGAGGTCTCGTCGCGGAAGAACGAGGTCACCGAGATCAGGATGTCCTGGAAGAGGAGCCTGCCCTCGTCGGGGCGTATGCGGAGGTAGTCGGCGTAGGCCTCGATGGACTCGCAGCGCGTGGCGATGACGCGCCGCTCGATCCGGCGGCGGACGGTGGTCTGCTTGTACTGGGCGAAGTTGACCCGGCTCGCCTTCTCCAGGAAGCTGAGGATGCTGTGATACGGGTCCTGCTGGCTCAGGCTGAGCTGCCGGAGGGACGCGTCCGGCTGGTCGGAGCGGCCGGCGAGCTCGTTGAACTTGCTGAGCTGATTGGCCATCTCCTCCAGGCCGAGCTCGAGATCGACGGCGCCGGTCTGCTTCGCGGCGCGCGGCATCCCGTCGTACTTGGCCGACTCGGGGGTCTGGCAGATGGTGACCCCGCCGGCGGCCTTGATGGCGCGGACGCCCTGCGCGCCGTCCGACCCCGTCCCCGAGAGGATGACGCCGATGGCGTTCTCGCCGTAGTGCTCGGCGATCGATTTGAAGAACAGGTCGACCGAGGGCTTCGGGCCGACCTTGGTCTCGGGCTGCCGCAGGAGGAGGACGTGGCCGTCGACCACGACGTCCGCGTTGGGCGGGGTCACGTACACCGTGTTCGCGCAGATGAGCTCGCCCTCGGAGACCTCTTTGACGCTCAGGGTGGTGGAGTGGCTGATGATCTCGACGAGCCGACTCCGATGCTGCGGCGCGAGGTGCTGCACGATGATGAGGCTCATCCGGTCGGCGGCCTTCAGGCCGCCGATGAGGACCCGGAGCGCCTCGAGGCCCCCGGCCGAGGAGCCGATCCCGACGACGTAGGTGGGGCCCGCGTGGGCGACCGGCTCGCGGGCGGCCGGCGCCGCGGCGCCGTCGGCGACGAGGCCAGGCGCACGATCATCCAGCTTGGGTGCGACCTGCGCAGTCGCAGACTTCTTCTTTCTGCTGGATGGCCGCCTGGCACGGCTGCTGTTCTTCGTTCGCATGGACACAACAGGTCGCGAGGGGATGGGTCGTGAAGATACCGGACGGCGGCGTAGGGAGCCATCCGATACCACGCTGCCCGGGCCGGCGCAGCGGCCGCAGGCGCTCGCGCGCCCGGAGCGCGTCGTTCAGCAGCACCGCGCAGCGCCGCCGCGACGCCGCCACGACGGATCGAGCGCCGGCCGAGCGCAGGGGGTGCCGCGCGGGCCGGGGATCGTGCAGGATGCAGGGCGCCGCACGCGGACGGACACGCGGGGCGGTCGAGAGTGGACAACGTGAACAAGCGCGAGAAGAACGGCCGCGGCGGGGGCGGGAAGGACGATCACGGCAAGGGCGGGGGCGAGCTCGCCGAGGCGGCGCGCGCGCTCGAGCGCGAGCTCTGCCGCTTCGAGGAGCTCGCGGAGTCGGCGCGGCGGCTGTCCCTGGACACGCGCAAGGGGATCGAGCGCGCCGCGAAATCGACGACCGAGGCCGCGGAGGCGCAGCAGCGCGTGAGCGTGGCGCTCGGGTCGCTGATCGCGGCGATCGCGGCGGCGCGGGATCGCCATGAGGCGACGGCGACGGCGCTGGCGGCGCGCGGCGAGGAGATCAAGCGGCGGGCAGAGCAGCTCGGGGAGCTGTTCCAGCGCTTTGCGGCGCTCGGCGAGGAGGGGCGGAACATCAATCAGCTGGTCCAGGAGGCGGCGGCGCGCCAGCGCGACGCGACGAGCCCCGAGCAGATCGCGGAGGTGGTGGCGGCCATGGACGAGGTCGAAGGGCGCATGGGGCGCCTCGCCGACGAGGCGCGCGAGCTGGCTCAGGCGGCCGCGGCCGCGGGGATCGTGGATCTCGCGGAGCAGGCGGACGGGATGAGGCAGCAGGTGACCGCGATGCGGAACAAGGTGGGGCTCCTGAAAAAGGGGATGGTGGCGCGGCTCTCGGGGGCAGGGGGGACGCAGCCCAACTAGGGGACGGGCGGCCTCGGGGCCATGGAGGGAGTGCCCAGGAGCACGGCCCCCGGGAGATCATCGATGGGGGCGGCCGTCGAGGAGCAAGGTTGGTTTAGGGGGTGCGACAGAGCGTGAAGTAATGGTCGAGCGCCTTCTCTCCCTTGAAGGCGGCGCCGATGGATACGTCTTTGGACACGCGACGCATGAAGTCGCGGGTTCCGTTGTAGACGAAGGTCTGGAGGCCCTTGTCGTTGGGAACGACCTGGGGCCAGCCGTCAGGAACGGGGCCGTCCGGGACCTGGAAGTAATCGATCACCACCGCGCCGCGCTCCTGCCAGGCGAGATTGCCGGCGGTCGGGACCGCGACGAAGAAGCCAGGGCCGATCCACGAGCGCGTGAGTCCCTCGTTGTAACCAAAGAGCCGGGCGCCGCCGTCCTCCGGCAGGGCAAAACGCTTCTCGAAGAAGCGGAACGGCGACGGGAGGGGAAGGCTGTTCCTGCCCTTGTGATGAACCGCGACACGGCGCGGGGTGCCGTCCGGGACGAAGAAGTCGAGCGTGAGCGGGGGGGAGTGGCTCGCGGCGGCATAGAGCGAGCGCTGATCCGCGCGGGTCGTGGTCGATAGGGCGCGGAGGCGCTCGTCGTGCGTCAAGCCATCAAGGTACTCCGCGAGGCGAGCTACCGGGGCGTTCTGGCGAAGAAGTTGGATGAGCTCCGACATGGGCAGAGGAGCATAGCAGCGTCCAGTTGCGGCGCAGGCGGCCAGCCTCGCCCGGGAGCAGGGCCGGGCGAGGCGGTGTGTCGCGGGGAACGAAGCCTCAGCGGCAATCGGAGGGAGAACGCAGCAAGGCCGCGGCGCGATCCGTCAAGTCCGCGCCCTCGAGGCGTTCGGCGAAGCGGCGGAACGCCTGCTCGTCGCCGGCCGTCAACGCGAACGCCGCGCAGACGGCGCCGGGATGGACCGAGCGGGCCGCGGGGGCGCGGAGCACCCGAGTCAGGCCCTCGAGCGCCCCCTCGTTGCCAGCCGCCGTGGGCGCAGCCGAGGCCTCCACGGCGCGGAGATCCGCGGCGAGGACATCGGAGACGTCGGTCACGCCGAGCACGCCGGCGAAGAAGGCGCGCCACGCGGGGAGGGCGGCCGGGTCGAGCCCCTCCAGGTACGTCGCGAGGTGCCGGATCGCGAGGACGCGCGCGCGCCCCGAGCTCGACGCGAGCGCGACCGGCCCCCACGTGCCGAGCGCCACGTCGGGCGGCAACCTGAACTTGGACAGGTACTGGAGCCGCGCGTCGGAGACGCCGCCGTACGCGAGACCGGCCCGCAAGGCGGCCCAGTCCTCGGCGAACAGCGCTTCGGGCGAGACGACGGCGCTGCACGCCGCATAGCTGTCGACGTAGTCGAGCCCGTAGGTGTGCGGGGCGCCGCAGAAGAGGCCGGTGAGCACGCTCGACCACGCGCCCCGGACCTTGGCGTCGAGGCCCGGCGCGCTCGCGGCGTCGCACGCCGCGGCGAGCGCCACGGCGCGGGCCGCCTCGCCGTCGAGGCCCTCCAGGAAGCCCTCGAGCTGCTCGGGCGCGAGCCCCGCGGGCAGGCCGCCCTGGAGCGCGGCGAGCTGGAGCGCGCCGCCGAGGTCGAGGAAACGCGAGACCGCCTCGGGGGCCGACGGCACGCGGCGCGGGGCGAGCGCCGCGACGTAGGCCTCGAGATCGCGCTCGGCGCTCAGGAAGGCCCACTCGGGGTGGCGATCCAGCGGATCGACGACGAGGAGCTCGGAAGGCTGCGCGGGCGCGACCTCGACGCGCTCGCCGGGCGCGAGCGCCTGGACGCGGGTGACGCCGCCCGCGCCGACCCAGGCGAGCTCCAGCGGGGCGACCAGCGCGCCCTCCGGGTCGCTCAGCGTCACGAACGCCCCGCCGGCGGGCGCGGGCTCGACCGCGAGGCGCGGGAGCTCCCGGGCCGCGACCGCGCGCCGCGCGCGGGCGAGCGCCTCCGGGCCGAGCGCCGGCGCGAAGGCGCCGAGGAACTCGTCCGTGCCGATCGTCCCGAAGCGGCGCTCCTCGAGCACGCCGCGGAGCGCCGACCAGAAGGCGTCCTCGCCGGTGAGGCTGCGGACCTGGGTGAGCAGCCAGGCCGCGCGGCCATAGGGGCCGCTCGTGTACTTCTCGCCCGGCGCGAGCGACGGATCGCGGACGGCGTCGCCCGCGCGGGGGGCGAGCTCGTCGCCGTTCAGCGTGCCCGCGCCGCTCTCGTCCGCGTAGACGCGGACGCCCTCCTGCTCGAGCAGCGTCGCCATGCCCTCCTTGATCCAGAGGTCGTCCCACATCGCCACCGTCACCAGATCGCCGAACCACTGGTGCGCGAGCTCGTGCGTCGTGAGCAGGAGATCCGAGGCGAGGGCGGGCTCGGTGCTCCGCTCCTCGCGCTGGAAGGTGACGCTCGCGTGCTCGACCCCGCCCGCGGAGAAATCCGGCAGGAGCACGAGCGCGTACTTCTCGAACGGATAGGGCACGAGCAGCTCCTCGAAGCGGCCGATCGCGCGCGCGATCTCGTCCAGCATCCTGCCGTGATCGCCGGGCAGCCCGCGGCGGCGCCAGACCGCGATGGGGAGGTCCCCCTTCGCCCCGCGCTCGACCTCGAAATCGCCGATCGCGAACGCCATGAGGTAAGGCGGCAACGGGTAGGCGGTCTGGTAACGGACGAGGCGGCCCGAGGCCCCGAGGTCGTCGTCGACCACGAGATCGCCGTTCGCGATCAGCGACTCGCCGCCGTCGACGCGCATGGCGACCGAGAACAGCGCCCGGTCCGAGGGCGCGTTGTGGCACGGCATCCACCGCGACGCGCCGAGCGGCTCCGATACCGTGTAGACGGCGCGCACGGCGACCGGATCGCCCTTGCGCGCCGGCACCGCGCGGAGCGAATCGCCGGAGAGCGCCTCGTAGTCGATCTCGAGCGCGATCGGCTCGCCGCGCGCCGCCTCGGGCACGCTCGAGAGATCGACCGCGAGCGCCTCGCGCGCCGGATCGATCTCGTGCGGGAGCGCGCCGCCGTCCTTGCGCCGGACCTCCTTCACCTCGGCGACGGCGCTGTCGAGCACGACGACCCGCGGGCCGTCGCCGGTGATCGACAGCGTGAGGCCCAGCGTCGCGACGAGGCGCCCCCGCTCCCAGTCGAACTCGCCCCGGAGATCGTACCGCTCGACGTCGAACGCGCTCCCCTCGAGCGGCGCCGGGTCCTCCCCCGAGCACGCCGCGACGAGCGATCCAAGCAGCAGGCAGGCCACCCGGAACGCTCCGGGGCGGTGTTTCTGGACAGTGCAGTGCATCCGGTCTCCCTCGATCGAAAGAGGAGCTTCCCCTCGCCGGCCGGTTGCCAGAGCCCAGCACCCCCGAGCCCGCCCCGGCGCAGCGACGCATAACTGACCGCGGGACAGTTACAGAACCCGGGCCCGCGGCCAAGCGGCGGCGACGCCCCGGAGACCGCAGCGGGAGGCCCGGCGCCGAAAAAGCAGGGCGCTCGGTTGCGCGCGCCACGAGCGCGTGAGCGCATCGACGCCGCGACGCCGGCGCGGGCGAGCGCCGCGCGCGGGCCGCGGCGAGCGCGCAGGCGCTGTCCCAGGCGCGCGCACCCCTGCGCACCCTGGGCGCCGCGCCTCGGTCATTTCGCCTTTCATTTGCAAGGGTTGCGGCGACCTATGCGAGGATGCTGCCCGCCATGGCACATCATAGAGAGGGGTGCATGAGGGGGCGCTCGCTGGTCGCGCCGCTGGCTGTGGGCGCGGCGCTCGCCGTCGCGCTCGTTCCGGAGAGCTCGTCCGCTCAGACGTGGACCGGCGGGCGGGTGACGCCGGTGCTCGACGAGATCGTCGCCATCGACAGGACCGGGGAGCCGCGCTGGCCGTACGGCGACGAGGACGTCGCGGGCGACGGCGAGGCGACCTTCGCGGATCCGGAGCGGTCGATCGATTTCCGCACCGCCTACGCGGTCGCCGACGCCGGGCGGCTCTGGGTGCGCGCTTACGTGTCCGGGACGACCGCGGTCGGCGCGCAGGCGACGCTCTTCGTGTTCATCGACGCCGACAAGAACCGGGGGACCGGCGGCTCGGCCGAGGCGACCGAGATCGACCCGCGGTTCACGGCGGACGCGTCGATGGGCGGCTACGAGTACGTGCTCGCCGTGAACGGCGACGGCACGCTCTTGCGGGTCTGGCAGTTCGGGGCGTCGGGGAGCTACGAGCCCGTCACGATCACCGACACGCAGGCGGCCGCCGAGGTCGGCACCGACGTCGATCCCCTGCTGATCGGCGATCCGACGCGGGCCTACGCGCAAGGGTCCGTCGATCTCGGCGTCGTGGGCGTCGACGCGACGTGCAACGTGAACCTGTACTTCCGATCGGTGAACGACGCCCCGGGGCTCGGGCAGGGCGATCTCGACATCGGCCTCTTCGCCCCGTGCGTGGCCAGCGACGGGGACGGCGACCGGGTGCCCGACGTGATCGTCCCGTCGTCCGGCTGCACCCGCGACGCGGACTGCGCCGGGGCGGGGGTGTGCGTCGAGGGCGACTGCGTGCTGCCCGTGTCGTGCGTCGACGACGCCGACTGCGACGCGGACGAGGACTGCTCGCCGGACCACCGGTGCGTCCCCGTGCCGTCGGGCAGCTGCACGTCGAACGACGACTGCAACGGCCTCGTGTGCGTGGGCGGGCAGTGCGGCCCGTGCGCGCTGGGCGGCGACGAATGCGGCGACGACGCGCGCTGCGCGCCGACCGGGCGCTGCGTCGAGGGCGCGGCGTCGAGCGGCGCGGGCGGGCCCGGCGAGCCGGATCTGCTCCCGGGCGACGCGGTCCAGGGCGGCGCCTGCGCCTGCACGGCGGGGCCGGCGCCCCTCGGCGGGGGCGCCCTCTCGCTGCTCGCCGCCGGCGGGCTCGCGCTCGCCTGGCGCAGACGCCCCCGCCGCGGACCGGGGGCTGGCCGATGAAGAGGAGACCCATGCGCGCACGGATCACCGCCGTCTGCAGCACCTTCACGATCCTCGCCGCCGCGACGAGCGCGTCGGCGCAGGAGACCGACATCGACGTCGAGCGCTTCAAGCCCGCCGTGACCCACGATGCCTTCGTCGTCACCGAGGGCTCCGGCGTCCGCGAGCCCGCCGATCCCTGGGAGTTCGGGCTGCTCCTCAACTACGCGCGCAACCCGCTCATCGTCGCGACGGGCGACGGGGACGTGCGGACCCAGATCGTGAGCGGCCGCCTGGGCGCCGATCTCATGGCCTCGGTCACCATCGCCGAGCCGTTCGCGCTCGGCCTCGACATCCCGTTCTTCCTCTTGCAGTCGGGGGAGGGCTCGCCGTCGTTCGGGGGCCTCGGCGACATCCGGCTCGTGCCGAAGCTGCGCATCCTCGACGACCGCGACTCCATCGGCCTCGGCCTCGTGGCCGAGCTGCGCGTGCCCACGCACACGGGCGACTTCTCGGGCGGCGCGCGCAACGTGGTGTTCTGGCCGCGCATCATCCTCGATCACCGGTTCGCGCCCGGCCTGCGGTTCGGCGTGAACGCGGGCGTCGCCATCCGCGAGGGGACGACGTACGCGAACGTCGAGGCGGGGAGCGAGCTGACCTACGCGGCGGCGCTCGGCTACCGCTTCGGCGGCATCGACGGGAAGGTCGAGATCGGCGCCGAGGCGAACGGCGGTATCGGCTTCACCGCGGACGACCTGAAGGAGGAGGAGACGCCGCTCGAGGCGCTCGGCTACGTGAAGATCAACCCGAGCGAGGAGTGGGAGATCGTCGCGGGTCCGGGCATCGGCGCGCTGGCCGGCTACGGCGTGCCGATCTTCCGCGTGTTCGCGGGCGTGAAGTACACGCCGACCTCGCACGACGGCGACCACGACGGGGTCGACGACGAGCGCGATCAGTGCCCCGACGTGCCCGAGGATCGCGACGCCGATTACGACAGCGACGGCTGCCCCGAGGAGGACGCCGACGACGACCAGGACGGCGTGCCGAACACGGACGACGAGTGCCCGGACGAGAAGGAGACGATCAACGGCGTCGAGGACGACGATGGCTGCCCGGACAAGGGCGATCCGCGGGTCACGTACGAACAGGGCGAGTTCGTGATGCGGGATACCATCCGTTTCCGCACCGGGTCGGCGGAGCTCGAGCCGGAGTCGTACAAGACGCTCGACCAGGTGGCGCTCGTCATGAAGGCGAACCCCGAGATCGAGCGATTGCGGGTCGAGGGGCACACCGACGAGACCGGCACGCGCGAGCTGAACCTCCAGCTGAGCCAGGAGCGCGCGGACACGGTCCGGAAGTATCTTATCCAGAAGGGCGTCAGCCCCGGCCGGCTCACCGCCGAGGGTTTCGGCCCGGACAGGCCGCTCGCGGAGGGCGACGACCCGGCGAGCCTCGCGAAGAACCGCCGCGTCGAGTTCGTGATCGACGAGTGAGGCGCGCTTCCCCTGGGGCGCGCCGCGCCGCAATCAAGATGCTCTCCAGCAATAAATAATCATTCCCGGCGCCGGCCAGCGCGCCTGGGCGCCCGGCCGGCGCTCCACGCATCGAGGCGAAGAGGGCGGAAGCGAGCGCCCTCGCCCGCCTTGTCCTGCTGCCGGCTCCGTTCGGTCGGCGAGGTGGCTGCTGCCGAGATCGCAGGCCTGGCAGGGTGCTGTGGAGGTCGAGCCCGACCGCGATCCTGGAACGTGTGTATCAGGTGCTGGGTCAAGGTAAGCGCAATCGGGCGCCGTGTAGGGCTTGCTCGTGGAGAGCGCTCCACGGTACGTTTGGACGGACGGGAGAGCTCGCCAATGTCAGATGAGCCGTTGAAGTATGTTGCGGAACCAGCAGCGGGATCTCCCGCGCCTTCCGGGGAGGGAGCGAGCGCGGCGGAGGCGCACGTGGACGAGCTCAAGGCCGAGATCGCGCGGCTCCGCGCCCGCGTCGCCGAGCTGGAGTCGTCGCCGCGCCAGGACCTCAGGGCTGGCCCCGAGGAGCAGGTCGTCTCCCCGATCGTCGGGCAGCATGGCTATGACTACGTCGTCGCCCTGGTCCATCACGCCCCCAACATCTTCTTCATCAAGGACCTCGAGCATCGTTACGTGGCGATCAGCAGGCTCGCGGCGCAGTATCAGAATATGACGCCCGAGGAGATCATCGGGCGCTCCGAGCGGGACGTCTTCCCCGCGGAGATCGCCGAGAAGATGATCGCGGAAGAGGTCGAGGTCCTCTCCAGCGGCAAACCCCTCGAGTACGAGCAGGCGCTGCCGCACTACGATGGGATCCGCTACTTCTACACCATCAAATTCCCCATTTACGATACGAAGGGCGCGCCGCTGGGGGTGGGCGCCTTCGTCACGGATCTCACCGACCTCAGACGTTCGGAGCACGAGCGCCTCTCGATGAAGGAGCAGGTGATCAAGGCGCAACAGGCCGCGATCCGCGAGCTGTCGACGCCGCTCGTGCCGCTCGCGCCGGGGGTGCTGGCGATGCCGCTCGTGGGGACCATCGACAGCGTGCGGGCCCGCGAGATCCTCGAGACGCTGCTCGATGGGATCTCCCGGCAGAGCGCCCACACCGCCATCCTCGACATCACCGGCGTTCGTCTCGTGGACACGCAGGTCGCCAATGCGCTCGTCAGCGCCGCCCGAGCGGCGCGCCTGCTCGGGGCTCGCATGGTGCTCACCGGCATCACCCCGGCCGTGGCGCAAACGCTCGTGAGCCTGGAATCCAGACTGGACGGAATTGTTACCCTGGGCACGCTGGCGAGCGGTATCAGTTATGCGCTGAGGGTCGGCGGCAACACGAACAAGGTGCCCGCAGGCCAGGGCAGCCCCGCGGCCAGCAGCGGAGTTCTCTAGGACACCGATCACGTTGATCGAGTGAGAGATGAACCGCCAAGACGCCAAGGACGCCAAGGACGCCAAGAAGAGAATCCTCTCTTGGCGTCCTTGGCGTCCTTGGCGTTTTGGCGGTTCGAAGCTCTGCGCTTTCAGGCAGTTTCAACCCGTCTGTCGCTCTAGGTGAGCCCGGATATCGGCGCGGGGCCGCGGGTCCCGCGCCGCGGTCGGCCGAGCTCCCGTCGGCCGATCTCCATGGCTGCACCGCCGGGCATGCGCCGCGCTGCCGTCGGTCGATCTCCATTGCCGCACCGCGCTGCAGCCGCCTGTCCGTCGCTGCCGCACCGCGCTGCAGCCGACTGTCCGTCGCTGCCGCACCGCGCTGCAGCCGCCTGTCCGTCGCTGCCGCACCGCGCTGCAGCCGACTGTCCGTCGCTGCCGCACCGCGCTGCAGCCGACCGCTCCCATTGCTGCGCCGCGCTGCAGTTGGTCGATCTCCATTGCTGCGCCGCCGGTCGGCCGCTGCGCCGC
Organism: Sorangium sp. So ce134; assembly: GCA_051525975.1. Classification (GTDB taxonomy): domain Bacteria; phylum Myxococcota_A; class Polyangia; order Polyangiales; family Polyangiaceae; genus Sorangium. The sequence continues at coordinate 10,908,778 of CP150314.1, read as the reverse complement.
ACTCGCTAGATACCTATTGCTGCGTCGTCGATCCGCCCTTGCGCCGCAGATCGACCGACATCCGCTGTTGAGCCGCGTCGAAAAATTCACGCAACATGCGTCGAGATCGTGCGCGCTCCAGCGCTGCGCCTTCGAGCGACGCCGGGCGCGGGCCTCGTGAGCCCGCTCTCTGAGGCCTCGATCGACAACCGGTTAGGCAAGAGACACCCACAGTCGCTTCTGTTCGGCGCATTTCACCTATGTGCTTACCATTTTTAAAAAAATCTTAACTATGTACGCCATTCCACTGCTTCGTTCGATATTGAGGTGGCCGAATCCTGGATTATGAGACAAACTCAGATGAGAAACGAACCGGGAACGCCATTGGGCGGCGCTGAGGGGTGCGCCGCCCGGGGGCGCGTCTGCCTTGCTCGCGCTCGGCTTCGCAGCCGCTCCAGGCGTCTTGCGCCGAACATGCATTCACCTGCTGCCCGGCAGCCGAGGCATCCACATGCAAACGAACAGCGTGGCCCGAACAACGGAGCTCATCCGGGAGTGGCTCGTCCAGCGCACGGCGGCGATGCGGGGGGTCGAGCCGCGGATCGTCGATGTTCACGAACAATTCAGTCGCTACGGAATCGACTCGCAGGGGGCTGCTGTCCTGATCGACGAGCTCGCGCGGATGCTCGGCCGCCCCCTGTCTCCCCTCCTGATCTGGGAGCACGCGACGCCGGACGCCCTGGCGCGCCACCTCGCCTCGCCGAGGGGAGAGCCGCCTGTCGCCCCGCGCTCGCCCGCGGCGATCGCCGCGGCGGCCGAGGCGGAGCCGATCGCGATCGTCGGCCTGGCCTGCCGCTTCCCCAGGGCCCCGAGCCCCAGCGCCTACTGGCGGCTCCTCCGCGAGGGGGTGGACGCGATCGCCGAGGCGCCGCGGTCGCGATGGGACCCGGACGCGCTGTTCGACGCCGACCTCTCGGCGCCAGGGAAGATGAATACCCGCGCCGGCGGGTTCCTGGACCACATCGATCAGTTCGATCCGCAGTTCTTCGGGATCTCGCCGAGGGAGGCAGTCCACATGGACCCCCAGCAAAGGCTCATGCTCGAGCTGTCCTGGGAGGCGCTGGAGGACGCGGGGATAGTCGCCGGAGAGCTCAAGGGGAGCCCGACCGGCGTGTTCTTCGGGGTGGCATGGATGGATTACGGAATGCTGGTCCACCGCGGCGGGCCCGAGGCGCTGACCCAGCATTCGACGACCGGCTTCCACCACAGCATCGTGGCCAACCGCGTCTCGTACGCGCTCGGCCTGGAGGGGCCGAGCCTCTCCGTGGACACGGCGTGCTCCGCCTCGCTCGTGGCCGTGCACCTCGCGTGCGAGAGCCTCCGTCGCGGCGAATCGACGCTCGCGCTCGCCGGCGGCGTGAACCTGAACCTCATCCCGGAGAGCGCGATCGGCGTGTCCAAGTTCGGCGCGCTGTCGCCGGGCGGGCGGTGCTTCACCTTCGACGCGCGCGCGAGCGGGTACGTCCGCGGGGAGGGCGGCGGCGTGGTCGCGCTCAAGCCCCTCGGCCGCGCCCTCCGCGATGGAGACCCCATCTACGGCGTGATCCGCGGCAGCGCCGTCAACAACGACGGCGCCAGCAACGGCCTGACCGCGCCGAACCCCGCCGCCCAGGAGGCGCTGCTCCGGGCGGCCTACGCGCGGGCCGGCGTCGATCCCGCCGCCGTCCATTACGTGGAGGCGCACGGCACCGGGACCCTGCTCGGCGATCCCATCGAGGCCAAGGCGCTCGGCGCGGTGCTCGGCGCGGGCCGTCCGGCGGAGAGGCCGCTCCTCCTCGGATCGGTCAAGACCAACATCGGCCACCTCGAGGCCGCGGCGGGCGTGGCCGGGCTCATCAAGGCGGCGCTCTGCCTCAAGCACCGGGAGCTGCCGCCGAGCCTCCATTTCGAGACGCCGAACCCTCATATCCCCTTTGCCGATCTGGGCCTCGCCGTGCAACGCGCGCTCGGCGCCTGGCCCGAGCCGGACAAGCCCGCCGTCGCGGGGGTCAGCGCGTTCGGCTTCGGCGGGACGAACTGCCATGTCGTGCTCGAGGGGCCGTGGCCCTCCCAGGCGGAGCTGCTCGCGCTCGCCGCCCCGAGCCACGGCGCCCTGCGCGCGCTCGCCGGCGAGGTCCTCGACGAGCTCGCGGCGGCCGGAGAGCTCGCGCCGCTCTCGAGGCTGTGCCGTGGCGCGGCGGCGCGCTCGAGCGGACAGCCGCACCGGCTCGCGGCGACGGCGCGCTCCCCCGGCGAGCTCCGGAGGCTGCTGGAAGGGTTCCTCGCCGGCGAGGCGAGGCCCGGGCTGTCGGTGGGCGCCGCGCGGCCGGAGCAGCCGCCGAGGCCCGTCTTCGTGTTCACCGGCCAGGGCTCGCAGTGGGCCGGAATGGGCCGATCGCTCCTCCACCGCGAGCCGGTGTTCAGGGCGGTCCTGGAGCGGTGCGACGAGATCATCCAGGAGCACCTGGGCTGGTCGCTGCGCGCGCTCCTCTCGGCGGACCAGGGCGAGCCGTGGCTCGACGCGATCGACAGGACCGTGCCCGCCATCGCCTCCGTCGAGATCGCGCTCGCGGCGCTGTGGCGCTCGTGGGGGGTCGAGCCCGCCGCCGTGGTGGGGCACAGCATCGGGGAGAGCGCGGCGGCGCACGTCGCCGGCGTGCTGAGCCTGGAGGACGCCGTCCTGGTGAGCTGCCAGCAGGGCCGCCTGATCGCGCGGCTCCACGGCCGCGGCGCCATGGGGCTCGTGGCCCTGCCGTGGGAGGACGCCGGCCGGGCGCTCTCCGGCTACGAGGGGCGCCTGTGCCGCGCGGTGCGCGAGAGCCCGGCGTCGACGGTCGTGGCCGGAGAGCCGGAGGCGCTCGCCGAGCTCCTCGCGGCGCTCTCCGGACAGGGCGTCTTCTGCCGCCGCGTGCACATCGAGGTCGCGCCGCACACGGCGCAGCTCGACGTCATTCGGGAAGAGCTCTTCCAATGCCTGCGCGGGGTGAGGCCCGGCCGGGCGTCGCTGCCGATCGCCTCCGGCGTGACCGGCTCGCTCCTCGACGGCGCCCGGTTCGACGCCGAGCACTGGGTGCGGAACCTGGCCGATCCGGTGTTCTTCGCGGACGCGGTGTCGGAGCTCGTGCGGGAGGGATATTCGACCTTCCTCGAGGTCAGCCCCGCCCCGATGGCGACCCGCGCGATCCAGGCGTGCGCCGAGCACGCCGGCCGGCGGGCGATCGTCCTGCCTTCCCTCCGCCGGGGCGAGGACGAGCGCGCCGTGCTGCTCGAGTCGCTCGGGGCGCTCTACGCCGCCGGCCAGCCGGTGCGCTGGGGAGCGCTGGCCCCGGCCGGCGGCGAGGAGCCGCCGCAGCTCGTGCCGCTGTCGGCGCACCGGCCCGAGGCGCTCGTCGCGCTGGCGGAGGCGTACCGCGACCTCCTCCGCGAGGCGCGCGAGGCGCGGACGGACGAGGCCCCGAGCCTGCGCGACGTCGCCTACACGGCGAGCGTGCGGCGCAGCCACCACGACTGCCGCGCCGCGCTGGTGGCCCGATCGCGGGAGGAGCTCGCCGAGCTGCTCGACGCCTTCGCGCGGGGCGAGCCGCGCGAGGGGGTCGCCCGCGGCGAGCGGAGCCCAGGGCGGCGGCCGAAGGTGGCCTTCGTGTTCCCGGGGCAGGGCTCGCAGTGGGTCGGGATGGGGCGCGCGCTCGCGGAGGCCGAGCCGGTCTTCCGGGCGACGCTCGAGGCGTGGGACGAGGCGATCCGGCGCGAGCTCGGCTGGTCGCTCCTCGAGGAGCTCGGCGCCGACGAGGGCCGCTCGCGGCTGCACCGGATCGACGTCGTGCAGCCCGCGCTGGTCGCGGTGGAGGTCGCCCTCGCGGCGCTGTGGCGCTCGTGGGGGGTGGAGCCCGACGCGGTGGTGGGCCACAGCATGGGCGAGGTCGCGGCGGCGCACGTGGCGGGGGCGCTGTCCCTGGAGGACGCCGCGCGCGTCATCTGCCGCCGCAGCCGGCTGCTCGCGCGGCTGAGCGCGCAGGGCGGCGGCGCCATGGCGCTCGTCGAGCTGCCGCTCGCCGAGGCGGCCCGCGCCCTCCGCGGCCACGAGGACCGCGCCTCGGTGGCGGCGAGCAACAGCCCGAGATCCACGGTGCTGTCCGGAGATCGCGGCGCGCTGGAGGACGTCCTCGGCCGGCTCGAGCGGCGCGGCGTCTTCTGGCGCTGGATCAAGGTGGACGTGGCCTCGCACAGCCAGCACGTGGAGCCGCTGCTCGACGAGCTCGGCGAGGCGTTGCGGGAGGTGGCGCCGGCCGCCGCGGCGCTGCCGATGGTCTCGACGGTGACGGGGGAGATCGGCGTGGGCCCCGAGCTCACCGCGGCCTACTGGGCGCGGAACCTGCGGGATCCGGTGCTGTTTTCGCCGGCGGTGTCGCGCCTCGCCAGGGACGGCCACGCGCTGTTCGTGGAGATGAGCCCGCACCCGATCCTCGTGACGGCGATCGAGGAGGGGCTGCGCGACGGGGCGCACGAGGGCGTGGCCCTCGGCTCGCTGCGCCGCGGCCACGACGAGCGGCGGGCGATCCTCGCGGCGCTCGGGGCCGCGTACGCGCACGGCCAGCCGGTGGACTTCAAGCGGCTGTTCCCCGAGGGCGGCCGCGCGGTGCGGCTGCCGAGCTACCCGTGGCAGCGCGAGCGGTACTGGATCGACGACGTCGCGCCGCGGGCCGCGGCCCGCGCGGGCGGGCCGCGAGGCGCGGAGGGCGGCCACCCGCTCCTCGGCCGCCGCCTCACCTCGTCGATGCACCCGGAGACCCACTTCTGGGAGCAGGAGATCGGCGTCGAGCTCCTGCCCTACCTGGCGGATCATCGCCTCCAGGAGGACGCGGTGCTGCCGGGCGCCGCCTTCCTGGAGATGGCCCTCTCGGCGGCCGCCGAGCTGCGCGCCGACGCCGAGGTGGAGCTCGAGGCGGTGGTGTTCGAGCGGATGCTCGTGCTGCCGCCGGAGGGCGGGCGGAGGGCCCAGCTCGTCGTGACGGAGGACGGCGCCGGTCCGGCGGCGTTCGCCGTGTCGAGCCTCGACGGCGGCGCCTGGACCCGGAACGCCGCCGGCAGGCTGCGGTGGCGCGAGGGGCCCGCGGGCGCGGCGGCGGGCGGCGAGCCGCCGCGCGCGATCCAGGCGCGGTGCCCGCGCGAGATCGGGGGGGCGGAGCACTACGAGCGGCTCGGCGCGGCGGGGCTGTCGTTCGGCGAGAGCTTCCGGGGCGTGGAGCGGCTCTGGCTCGGCGAGGGGGAGGTCCTCGGGCGCGTGCGCATGCCGGCATCGCTGGGCGAAGAGGCGCGCGCCTACCGCGCGCACCCCGCCCTGCTCGACGCGTGCTTCCAGGCCGGGGCCGGGCTGCTCGAGCTCGACGCGGCGCCGGCCGGCGGCGCCCTGCGGGTGCTGGTCGCGCTGGAGCGCCTGCGCGTCTTCCGGAGGCCGGGGCCTGCGCTCTGGGCGCACGGCCGGCTGCGCCCCGGGGAGGGCGGCGAGGCCGAGGAGGTGGCCCTGGATCTGCGCCTGCTCGACGACGCGGGGCAGATCGTGGCCGAGGCCGAGGGGCTGCGCCTCCGCCGGCTCTCCCCGCGCGCGGCCGCCCCGCGCCGCGGCGCCGACGCGTGGCTCTACGGCGTGGCGTGGCGGCGGAAGGACCACGCGCCCGGGGCGCCCGGCGCGCTGCCCCCCGGCGCCTGGGTCCTGCTCGGCGACCGCGGCGGGACGGCCGACGCGCTCGCGTCCCTGCTGCGCGAGCGGGGCCAGCGGTGCGTGCGGATCGCGGCGGGCGACGGGTACGCGCGCCTCGAGCCGGATCGGTACGCCGTCGACCCGGCGGATCCCGGCGCGCTCCTCGCGGCGCTCCGCGACGCCTTCGCCGGCCGGCCCTCGCCGCGCGGCGCGCTGCACCTGTGGAGCCTCGACGCCGCGGCGGCGCAGGAGACGACGGCGGAGACGCTCGCCGCGGATCAGGCGCTCGGCGCGCCGAGCGCGCTGCGCCTCGCGCAGGCGCTGGTGCGCATGGGGTGGCGCGACACGCCGAAGCTCTGGCTGGTGACGCGCGGCGCCCAGGCGGCGGGCGCGGGCGCCGCGGCCGTGTCGGTGGCGCAGGCGCCGCTGTGGGGCCTCGGAAGGACGCTCTCGGTCGAGCACCCGGAGCTCGCGTGCGCGCGCGTCGATCTGCGGCCGGACGGCGGGGGCGCGGGCGCGATGGAGGACGCGCTCGCGCTGCTGCGGGAGCTCGCGTCGCCGGACGGCGAGGGCGACGTGGCGCTCCGCTCGAGCGGCCGCCACGTGGCGCGCCTCTCGCGCGCCGCGCCGGAGGGGCAGCGCGGCGCCGCGCGCCTCGGCGGCGAGGGCGCGTACCTGATCGCCGGGGGCCTCGGGGAGGTCGCGCTGTCGGCGGCCGCCTGGATGGCCGCGCAGGGGGCCCGCCACCTCGTGCTCGCCGCCGAGGACGACACCCCCACGCCGGCCTTGCAGAGCGCCAGGGAGGCGCTCGAGGCGGCGGGCGCCGCGGTGCGGGTCGTGCGCGCCGACGTGTCGCGGCCCGCGGACGTGGCCCGGGTCCTCGCGGAGATCGAGCGGAGCGCGCCGCCGCTCCGGGGGGTCCTCCTCGCGCCCGAGGCGCTCGAGGGCGGGGCCGCGCTGGAGCTCGACGCGGCGCGCCTCCGCGACGGGCTGGTCCGGAGGGCGCTGGGCGCGTGGAACCTGCACGCGATGACACGCACGCGCGAGCGCGGGCTCGACCTCTTCGTCCTGTACGCGTCCGGCGCGTCGCTGCTCGGCTATCCCGGGCAGGCCGCCGACGCGGCGGCGAGCGCGCTCCTCGACGCGCTCGCCCAGCACCGGCGGGCGAGCGGGCTCCGCGCGCTGAGCATCGACTGGGGCGACCTCGCGGCGCGCGGTCCGGCCGCGGAGGAGCAGCGGCCGTCGCACCGGGGCATCGGCGGCTTCACGCCCGCGCAGGCCGTGGAGGCGCTGGAGCGGGCGCTCGCCGCCGACGCGCCCCAGATCGGGGCGATCGACCTGAACTTGCGCCAGTGGGTCGAGTTCTACCCGAGCGCGGCCGGCGCGCCGCTCCTGTCGGAGCTCCTGCGCGAGGACCGCCGCGCCGAAGCGGCGGCGGAGCCGGCGCGGTCGCGCCTGCGGGCGGCGCTGGAGAGCGCTCGGCCCGAGCAGCGCGCGGCCGTCGTGGAGCAGCACGTGCGGGAGGAGCTCGGCAGGAGCCTGCGCCAGGACGCGTCCCGCATCCAGCGGCTCGCGCCGTTCCGGAGCCTCGGCCTCGACTCGCTGATGGCCATCGAGCTCCGCAACCGGCTGGAGTCGAGCACGGGGCTCAAGCTCTCGGCCGCGCTGCTGTTCACCTACGGCGACGTGGCGTCGCTGAGCGAGCACCTGCTGAGCGAGCTCGGGCCCGCGCCGGGCCCCGTCGAGGCGGCGGAGCGCGCGCCGGCCGCCGCCCCGGCCGATCCGTGGTCGGGCATGGAGGAAGAGATCGCGCGCATGTCGGACGACAGGGCCGAGGAGCTGCTGCTCCAGAGCATCCTGTCCGTCTCGGGAGGGCCCATCGCATGAGCGGCGAACCTCTGCCTGTCGTCAAGCAGGCGCTCCTCACCATCAAGAAGCTGCAGGCGAAGCTCGACGCCGAGGCGCGCGCGAGGACCGAGCCGATCGCGATCATCGGGATGGCGTGCCGCTTCCCCGGCGCCGCGACCCCGGAGGCGCTCTGGGAGCTGCTCCAGGCGCGGCGGGACGCGGTCACCGAGGTCCCGGCGTCGCGGTGGCCGCTCGATCCGCCGGACGCCGAGGGCGCGGCGGAGCAGCGCGCCGCCCGCTGGGGCGCGTTCCTGGAGGGCGTCGACCTCTTCGACGCGCGCTTCTTCGGGATCACGCCGCGCGAGGCGAAGCGCATGGACCCGCAGCAGCGCCTGCTGCTCGAGGTGACCTGGGAGGCGCTGGAGCGCGCGGGGCAGCCGCCGGAGCGGCTCGCGGGGTCGCGGACCGGGGTGTTCGTGGGCGTCGTGATGACGGACTACGACCGGGTCTGCACGGCGGAGGGCGTGGCGCCGGACATGTACGCCATCACCGGCACCACGCACTGCTTCCCTCCCGGGCGGCTGTCGTACGTGCTCGGGCTGGAGGGGCCGAGCATGGCCGTGGACACGGCGTGCTCGTCGTCGCTCGTCGCGGTGCACCTCGCCTGCCAGAGCCTGCGCGCCGGGGAGAGCTCGCTCGCCGTGGCGGGCGGCGTGAGCCTCATGCTCTCGCCGTGGCTGACGCAGGGGCTCGCGGCGTCGCAGGCCCTCTCCGCCGACGGGCGGTGCAAGACGTTCGACGCCCAGGCGAACGGCTTCGTGCGCGGCGAGGGGTGCGGGATCGTCGTGCTGAAGCGGCTCTCGGACGCGCTCGCCGACGGCGATCCGGTGCTCGCGCTGATCCGCGGCTCGGCCGTCAACCAGGACGGCCGCTCCACGGGGCTCACGGCCCCGAGCGTGCTCGCCCAGAAGGCGCTCCTGCGGCAGGCGCTCGACAGCGCCGGCGTCTCCGCCTCGGAGGTCGGCTACGTCGAGGCGCACGGCACCGGGACGCCGCTCGGCGATCCGGTCGAGATGGAGGCGCTGCGCGACGTCCTCGGCAAGCCGCGCGAGGACGGCTCGACCTGCGTCCTCGGGGCGGTGAAGACCAACATCGGGCACCTCGAGGCGGCGGCCGGGATCGCGGGCGTCATCAAGGCGGTGCTCGCGCTGCAGCACGGAGAGATCCCGGCGAACCTGCACTTCAGGACGCTCAACCCACGGATTTCATTGGAGAATACGCCGTTCATCATCCCGGTCGAGCCGGTGCCGTGGCCGGCGGGGCCGGGGCGCCGGCTGGCGGGGGTGAGCTCGTTCGGGATGAGCGGGACCAACGCCCACGCCGTGCTGGAGGAGGCGCCGCGCCCGCCGGCGGACCTGGCCGCGGGCGGCGGCGCCGCGGCCGACGCGCCGGAGGTGGTCGTGCCGCTGTCGGCGCGCAGCCCGGGGGCGCTCGCGTCGCTGGCGCGGGCGTACCGGGCGGCCCTGGCCGACCCGGCGCGCGCGGCGGCGTGGTCGCTCGCGGACGTCGCCTACACCGCGGCGGCGCGGCGCGGCCACCACGAGCACCGCGCGGCGGCCGTGGCGCGCTCGCGCGAGGAGCTCTGCGAGCTGCTCGACGCCGTCGCGGGCGGCGAGGAGCGCGCGGGGGTCGCCCGCGGCCAGGCGGGCGCGGAGCAGCGGCCGCGGGTGGTGTTCGTGTTCCCGGGCCAGGGCTCGCAGTGGCCGGGGATGGGGCGCGATCTGCTCGCGAGCGAGCCGGTGTTCCGCGAGGCGCTCGAGGCGTGCGACGAGGCGATCCGGCGCGAGGCCGGGTGGTCGCTCCTCGACGAGCTCCGCGCGGACGAGGGGCGCTCGCGGCTCGGGCAGATCGACGTGGTCCAGCCGGCGCTGTTCGCCCTGGGGGTCGCGCTGGCGGCGCTGTGGCGGTCGTGGGGCGTGGAGCCCGACGCGGTGGTCGGCCACAGCATGGGCGAGGTGGCGGCCGCGCACGTCGCGGGGGCGCTCCGCCTCGACGACGCGGCGCGGATCATCTGCCGCCGGAGCCGGCTGCTGCGCAAGGTGAGCGGGCGCGGGGCGATGGCCGTCGTGGAGCTGTCGCTCGAGCAGGCCGAGGCGGCGATCGCCCGCCGACGGGACGCGCTGTCGATCGCGGCGAGCAACAGCCCGCGATCCACGGTGCTGGCCGGCGCGCCCGAGGCGCTCGACGAGGTGCTCGCGGAGCTGTCGGCGCGGGGCGTGTTCTGCCGGCGGATCAAGGTCGACGTCGCCTCGCACAGCCCCCAGGTCGATCCGCTCCGCGGGGAGCTCCTCGAGGCGCTCCGCGAGCTCGCGCCGGGGCCGGCGCGCGTCGCGATGTGGTCGACGGTGACCGGCGGCCCGTGCGACGGCGAGGCGCTCGACGCCGGCTACTGGGCGCGGAACCTGCGCGAGCCGGTGCTGCTCTGCCAGGCGGTGGAGCGGCTGCTCGAGGGGGGCCGCGCGCTCTTCGTGGAGATGAGCCCGCACCCGGTCCTGCTCCCCGCGATCGAGGAGACGCGGAGCGCCGGCGGCCGCGAGGGGGCCGCGGTGCCGTCGCTGCGCCGGGAGCAGGCGTCGCGGCGCGTGCTCCTGGAGTCCGTGGCGGCGCTCTACGCGCGCGGCTACCCGGTGGCGTGGGCGCGCCTGTTCCCCGCGCGGGGGCGCTGCGTCCCGCTGCCGACGTACCCCTTCGAGCGCGAGCGGCACTGGATCGACCCCGGCGCGCGGCCGCCGGGCTCGCCCCGGGGACCGCAGGCGGCGCGGGGCGCGGCGGCGGCGGGCCACCCGCTCCTCGGCGCGCCGTTCACCGTCGCCACCCAGCCCGGCGCGCGCTTCTGGGAGCAGGCGCTGCGCCCCGAGGGGGCGCTGGCCTACCTGGCGGACCACCGGGTCGAGGGGGAGATCGTCCTGCCCGGGACGGCCTACCTCGAGATGGCGCTCGCCGCGGCGGCGGAGGTCCACGGGGCAGGGGCCCACGCGATCGAGGACGTGACGTTCGAGCGCATGCTGGCCTTCCCGGAGGCGGGCGCGCGCACGGCGCACGTCGCGCTCGTCGAGGACGGCGCGGATCGCGCCTCGTTCCAGGTGTTCGCCCGCGACGAGGGCGGCGGCTTCACGCGGCACGCGGCCGGGAGCGTGCGGGCGTCCCGGGGCGCCGCCGTGGAGGCGCCGCCGCTCGAGGCGGTGAGCGACCTCCGGGCGCGGTGCCCGCGCGCCCTCGAGGCGGACGAGCACTACCGGCGGATGAGCGCGAGCTCGATCGAGTTCGGCGAGAGCTTCCGCGGCCTCGCGCGGCTGTGGCTCGGCGCCGGCGAGGCGCTCGGCCGGGTGCGCGCGCCGGAGCCCGTGGCGTCGCAGGCCTCGGCCTACCGGCTCCACCCCGCCTTCCTGGACGCCTGCGTCCAGGCGCTGGCGCAGCTGTTCCTCTCGGACGGCGCGGCGGGCGCGGGCGGCGGCGCCCTGGTCGCGGTCGGGGTCGAGCTCGTGCGGGTCCACCGGAGCCCGGGCCGGGAGGCGTGGGTGCACGCGCGCCTGCGCCCCCCGAAGGCCGGGGAGAGCGGGCCGCCCGCGGGCGATCTGCGGGTGTTCGGCGACGACGGGCAGGTGATCGCCGAGGTGCGGGGGCTGCGCGTGCAGCGGGTCGCTCCGGGCGCGCTCGCCGGGCGCGACCCGGCCGAGGCGTGGCTGTACGCGGTCGACTGGCGGCGGGCGGGCGAGCTCCGGGAGCCGCCCGAGCGGGCCGCGGCCCCGCCGCCGGGCGCGTGGGTGATCTTCGCGGATCGCGGCGGCACGGGGGCCGCCCTGGCGTCGCTGCTGGAGGCGCGCGGGGAGCCGTGCGTGCGCGTCGTCCCGGGCGCGCGCTACCGCCGGATCGAGCCGGCCCTCTACGAGGTGGATCCGGCCGATCCCGAGGGCTATCGCGCGCTGCTCAACGACGCGCTCGGCGGGGAGGCGGCGTGCCGCGGGGTGGTGCACCTGTGGAGCCTGGACGCGACCGCGGCGGACGCCGCGACGGCGGCGACGCTGGAGGCGGATCAGCGCCTCGGCGGCCTGAGCGCGCTCTACCTGGCGCAGGCGCTCGCGCAGCGCAGGCGGCGCGACCCGCCGCCTTCGTGGCTCGTCACCCGGGGGGCGCAGCCCGCGGGCGCCGCGGCGTCGCCGCTGTCGGTCGCGCAGGCGCCGCTCTGGGGGCTCGGCCGCACCCTCGCCCTGGAGCACCCGGAGCTCGGCTGCGCGCGCGTGGACCTCGACCCGGCCTGGGCCGCCGAGCCGGCCGCGCGCGCCCTGCTCGGCGCGATGCTCGCGAGCGACGGAGAGGACCAGATCGCGCTGCGGGCGGACGGGCGGTACGTGGCGCGCCTCCGGAGGAGCTCGTTCGCGGCGTGCGCGGCCGCGGCGCAGGGCGGCGCGCGTGACGCGCGTCACGCCGACGGCGCGCCGGCGCGGCCGATCGTGCGCGCGGACGGGACGTACCTCATCGCCGGCGGGCTCGGCGGCCTCGGGCTCTGCCTGGCCGAGTGGCTGATCGCGCAGGGCGCGCGTCACCTCGCGCTGGTCGGCCGGAGCGAGGCGCCCGAGGCAGCCCGCGCGGCGATCGCCGCCATGCAGGGCGCGGGGGCGCGGGTGCTGGCGCTCCGGGGCGACGTGTCGCGGCGCGACGACGTGGCGCGGGTGCTCGCCGAGATCGACGGGCAGATGCCGCCGCTCCGCGGGGTCGTGCACGCGGCCATGGTGCTCGAGGACGCCACGGCGCTCTCGCTCGACGCGGAGCGCTTCCGGCGGGTGATGGCGCCCAAGGTGCAGGGCGCGTGGAACCTGCACGAGGCGACGCTGGGCCGCGCGCTGGACTTCTTCGTGATGTACTCGTCGGCGGCGTCGCTGCTCGGGCCTTCGGGTCAGGGCAGCTACGCCGCGGCCAACGCGTTCCTGGACGCGCTCGCGCACCACCGCCGCGGGCTCGGCCTCCCGGCGCTGGCCGTCAACTGGGGGATGTTCTCCGAGGCGGGCGGCGTGGTCGCGCGCGGGCTGGGGGATCGCCTCTCGCACCGCGGCGTCGGCGGCATCACGCCGGCGCAGGGGCTCGACGTGCTCGGGCGGCTGCTCGCGGGCGCGCCGCCGCAGATCGCGGTGCTCCGGCTCTCGCTGCGGCAGTGGCTCGAGTTCTATCCGAGCGCGGCGGGCGCGCCCTTCCTCTCGGAGCTGCGGCAGGAGGAGCGGGGCGACGCGCCCGACGCGGGCCGCGCGCCGCGCTTCCGCGAGGCGCTGACCGCGGCGGAGCCCGCGGAGCGCCCGCGGCTCCTGGAAGAGCACCTCAAGGAGGAGCTCGGGCGCGTCATCCACCTCCGCGCGTCCACGATCGACGGCGCGGCGACGTTCAGCAGCCTGGGCGTCGACTCGCTCATGGGCCTCGAGCTGCGCAACCGGCTCGAGGCGAGCCTCGGCGTCAGGCTCTCGGTCGCGCTGCTGTTCGCCTATCCGACGGTGGCGTCGCTCTCGCAGTACCTGCTCGAGAGAATGGCGCCGGCGGCCCCGTCGGCGGAGGCGGCGCTGCCGGCCGAGCCGGCGACGACGGCCGCGGAGCGCGCGGCGCAGGGCGGCGCCGCGCCGCCAGCGCGGCTCGATAGAGAGGAGATCTTCGCGTTCCTTGATGAGTCATTGAGCGTGTGAACCACGGACGGGACGAGATCCCGGGGAGAGAGTGACATGAGCACCTCTGTCGTATCCGAAGACGATTATCTCTCTCGCCTGCTCAGGGCGGCGACCGCGATCAAGGAGCTCAAGGCCAAGCTCCAGGCGTATGAGCGCGAGAGGACCGAGCCGATCGCGATCATCGGCATGGGGTGCCGCTTCCCCGGCGGCGCGGACGACCCGGCGCGCTACTTTCGCCTGCTCGAGGCGGGGATCGACGCCGTGGCCGAGGCGCCGCCGGAGCGCTTCGCGCTCGACGCCCAGGCCGACGGGGCGCCGCCCTGGGGCGCTTTCCTGAAGGAGGTCGAGCGGTTCGACGCGCAGTTCTTCGGGATCTCGCCCCGCGAGGCCGTGAAGATGGACCCGCAGCAGCGGTTGCTCCTCGAGGTGGCGTGGGAGGCGCTGGAGCACGCCGGCGTCGCCGCCGATCGGCTGGCGGGGACGCGCACCGGCGTGTTCGTGGGCATCACGACCAACGATTACCAGCTGCTCAGCGCCGCGGGGGCGCCGGAGGAGCAGGACGCCTATGCCGCCACGGGCAACGGCCATTGCTTTCTTCCGGGGCGGCTGTCGTACGTGCTCGGGCTGGAGGGGCCGAGCATGGCCGTGGACACGGCGTGCTCGTCGTCGCTCGTCGCGGTGCACCTCGCCTGCCAGAGCCTGCGCGCCGGGGAGAGCTCGCTCGCGCTCGCGGGCGGGGTCAACCTCATCCTCTCGCGCCTCATCACGCGGCTCATCGCCCAGCTCCAGGCGCTCTCGCCCGACGGGCGCTGCAAGACGTTCGACGCGCGGGCGAACGGCTTCGTCCGCGGGGAGGGGTGCGGGGTCGTGGTGCTCAAGCGCCTCTCCGACGCGCTGTCGGACGGCGACCGCGTCCTGGCCGTGATCCGCGGCTCGGCCGTCAACCAGGACGGCCGCTCCACCGGCCTCACCGCGCCGAACCTCCTCGCCCAGCAGGCGATGCTCCGGCAGGCGCTGCAGAACGCCCGGGTCTCGCCCGCGGACGTCGGGTACATCGAGACCCACGGGACGGGGACGTCGCTGGGCGATCCCATCGAGGTGGAGGCGCTCGCCGGCGTGCTCGGGCAGCCGAGGGACGACGGCTCGGCCTGCGTGCTCGGGGCGGTCAAGTCGAACATCGGGCACCTCGAGGCCGCGGCCGGGGTCGCGGGGCTGATCAAGGCGGTGCTCGCGCTGGAGCACGGGGTCATCCCGGCCAACCAGCATTACAGGACGCTGAACCCGAGGATCGAGCTCGCCGGGACGCCGTTCGTCATTCCCACCGAGAACCTGCCGTGGCCGGCGGGGGACAAGCCCCGGTTCGCCGGCGTGAGCTCGTTCGGGCTGAGCGGCACCAACGCGCACGTCGTGCTGGAAGAGGCGCCGCGGCCGGCCGCGGGCGCGGACGCCGGCGCGGACGCCGGCGAGGGGCGGCCGGTCGTCGTGGTGCCCCTCTCGGCCCGCAGCCCGGCCGCGCTCGCCGAGCTCGCGCAGGCGTACCATCGCCACCTGACCGAGGCGCCGCGCGACGGCGCGGCGAGCCTTTACGACATCGCCTCCACGGCGGCCGTCCGGCGGAGCCACCACGAGCACCGCCTCGCGCTCGTGGCCCGCTCGACCGACGAGCTCGCCGACGCGCTCCGCGCGTTCGCCTCCGGCGCGTCGCGCCCCGGGATCGCAAAGGGCCGATGCAACCCCGCGTCGCGGACCCGGCTCGCGTTCGTGTTCTCGGGGCAAGGATCGCAGTGGGTGGGCATGGGCCGCGGGCTCTTCCCGGCCGAGCCGGTGTTCCGGGCGGCGATCGAGGCGATCGACGACGTCGTGAAGCAGCACGCGCCGTTCTCGCTCGCGCGCGAGCTCGCCGCCCCGGAGGAGCGCTCTCGCCTCGACGAGACCGAGGTGGCCCAGCCGGCGATCGCCGGCGTCCAGATGGCGCTGGCGGCGCTCCTCGCCTCCTGGGGCGTCGTGCCCGACGCGGTGATCGGGCACAGCGTGGGGGAGATCGCCGCGGCGCACGTGGCCGGCGTCCTGAGCCTGGAGGAGGCGGCGCGGCTCGCGGTGATCCGCGGGCGGGTCATGCAGCGCGCGACCGGCGGCGGCAAGATGGCGTCCGTCGCGCTGAGCGCCGAGGCGGCGGCCCGCGCGCTCGAGGGCTACGAGGACCGGCTCTGCATCGCCGCGATCAACGATCCCGGGTCGGTGGTGCTGTCGGGCGAGGCGCCCGCGCTCGCGGAGCTCGTGGAGCGCCTCGGGCAACAGGGCGTGCATTGCCGCTCCCTGAACGTCGCCTATGCGTTCCACTCGCCCCAGATGGCGCCGCTCGCGGGCGAGCTCATCGCGGCGCTCGGCCCGATCGCGCGGGGGCGCGCCGCCGTGCCGATGTACAGCACCGTGACCGGAGCGCGGGTGTCCGGCGGGGAGCTCGACGCGGTGTACTGGGCGCGGAACATGCGCGAGCCGGTGCAGCTCGCCCGCGCCATCGAGTCCGCGCTCGCCGAGCAGCACCGCGCCTTCCTGGAGGTGGCGCCGCAGCCCGCGCTCGCCGGCAACCTGGAGCGGTGCATCGCCGCGTCGAAGATCGATGGGCACGCGATTCCCACGCTGCGCCGGGGGAAGGACGGGCTCGCGTGCCTGATGCAGTCGGTGGCGGCGCTGTACGCCTGCGGCGCCGCGGTGGATTTCCGGCGGCTGTACCCGGGAGGGCGCTTCGCGCCGCTGCCGACCTATCCCTGGCAGCGACAGCGCTACTGGCTCAGCCCACCTCCCGAGCCGCGGGCCGCGCCGCGCGGCCCCGCGCCGGCCGATCGGCTCCCCGCCGCGCCGCCCCCGGACGGCGCGATGGCGGGCGACGCCGCGCCGACGGGCGACGCGGCCGCGGCGGCGGGCGACTCCGCCGCGCCGCCGGCGACGCAGGTGTCGCCATCGTGGATCGAGCGGCTGCTCTCGCTGCCCGTCGAGGCGCGGCTCACCGAGGTGGAGGCCGCCGTGCGGGCCGACGTGGCGTCGGTCCTGCTCCTGCCCGACGCGAGCGACATTCCCATGGATCTGCCGCTCCGCGAGCTCGGGATGGACTCCCTCATGGCGGTGGACCTGCGCCACGAGCTGTCCGCGCGCACCGGCCAGCCGATGCCGTCGACGCTCGCGTACGAGTATCCGACGGTGGAGCTGCTCACGCGCTACCTGCTCGAGCACCTGCCGCCCGAGGACGGCGCGGCGCCCAGCTAACCGCGCCTCTGCGCGGGGAGGCAGCCGCGCGAGGCGTCGTGTCGATCGGCGTGTGAACAGCGAGAAGAGCAAGGAGGCATCCATGCGGGTCTATGGAATGCGTGAGAGCACGTGTACCCAGAAGGTCTTGACCGTCCTCGCCGAGAAGGAGCGCGAGGCCGAGCTCGTCGAGGTGAACGTCCTGAAGGGCGAGGACAAGACCCTCCCCGAGCACCTCGCGCGGCACCCGTACGGGGAGATCCCCGTGCTCGAGGACGACGGGTTTCTCATGTACGAGTGCAGGGCGATCATCCGCTACCTCGACCAGCGCCTCCCCGGGGTCGCGCTCACGCCGCGCGACCTCCGCGCGTTTGCGCGGATGGAGCAGTGGATCAGCTGCGAGCAGTCGTATTTCAGCGGCCCTGTCTACGACGTGATCCGGAGCGGGCCAGTCTACGAAATCGTGTGGAACAGCCCCGGGGCGGTGTACTTCCCCCCGCCGCCCGACGAGCCGACGCTGCTCAAGGCGAAGCGGGACACGGCCAAGGCGTTCGATGTCATGGAGAGGACGCTCTCGATCGAGCCGTACCTCGCAGGCGCGACGTTCTCGTTGGCGGACATCGCGCACATGCCGTACATCAACTATCTCATCGCCTCCGGCGGCGGCGATTTCGTGACGAGCCGCCCCGGCGTATCGGCCTGGTGGGAGCGCGTCAGCTCGCGCCCGTCGTGGCGCAAGGTCGGGAAGGTGCTGGGCCAGGCCTGAGCGCGCCTCACGCCCGCTCTCTTCGCCTGCTTCAGGGGATTGGCATCGGCGCCGGCGCGCCCTCGGAATCGGAAAGGAGCTCTCGAATGGAACAGGTCGACACCCTCGTGGTGCACGCACACGCCTTGACCATGCGCGGCGACGGCGTGGGATACATCGGCGACGGCGCGGTCGCGATCAAGGGAGGGCGCATCGCGGCGGTCGGGCCGACCGCGGAGCTCTCGGCGCGGTACAGCGCCGGAGAGCGGATCGACGCGACCGGCCACGCCATGCTCCCGGGGTTCATCAACGCGCACCTGCACTCGCCGGTCAACGTGATCCGCGGCGTGGCGCAGGACGTGGACCACTGGCTGGAGAAGGCCTACTGGATCTATTACAAATACGTCAGCGACGCGGACGCGCTGGCCCGCGCGCGCTTCACCCTCCTCGAAGGGATCAGGTCGGGGATCACCACCTTCCTCGACCACGTCGCCCCGTTCCCCGGCTGGCCGCAGGCGTACGCGGCCGCCGGGGTCCGGGGCCGTCTCGCCGCCTCGATCAGCGCGCTCGGCATGGACGCGGAGCTCGACGGGCTCTATCCGCTCGATCCGGACGCCGGCAAGGACATCGACGAGGCCGTCGCGTTCGCGCGCGAGTGGAACGGCGCGGCGGAGGGGCGCATCACCGTGCTGCTCGGGCCGGTCGCGCCCGACATCGTGCTCCGGGAGCAGCTCTTGAAGATCAAGCGCGCCGCCGACCGCGAGGGCCTCATGATCCACATGCACGTGGCCCAGGGCGACCGGGAGATCGCGCAGATGCTCGCGCGCTACGGCCAGCGCACCCCGGCGTACCTCGACGAGCTCGGCTACCTCGACGATCAGCTGATGGCCGTCCACCTCACCGAGGCGACGCGGGAGGAGGCGGAGCTCATGGCGCGCCGCGGCGTCCGGATGATGCTCTGCTCCAGCGCCATCGGCCTCATCGACGGCATCGTGCCGCCGGCGCTCACCTTCAAGGAGGCGGGCGGCATGGTGGCCCTCGGCTCGGACAACAGCGCGTGCTCGATGTTCAACGAGATGCGTTTGACGGCGCTGTTCAGCAAGATCGCGAGGCGCGATCCGAAGGTGATGCCGCCGTGGGAGGTGCTGCGCATGGCGACCATCGAGAGCGCGCGGGCGATCGGCCTCGGGGACGAGATCGGGTCGCTCGACGTGGGCAAGCAGGCCGACCTCATCCTCGTCGATCTCCGCGAGCCGAGCCTCTCTCCGGTGCTCGAGGCCCCGGTGCGGAACATCGTCCCGAACCTCGTGTACAACGCGCGCGGCACCGAGGTGAAGACCGTGATGGTCGCGGGGCGCGCGGTGATGCGCGACGGTCGGGTGCTCACGATGGACGAGCGCGAGGTGCTCGAGGCGGCGCAGGCCGCGGCGGAGGCCATCGCGCGCCACGTCGCGGGCGACGCGGGCCACGACGGGCTGGCGCTCGTCGCGGCCATGAGGAGCGGCAAGCTGTGACGGGAGCAGCGCGCGACGCAAGGGCGGCCGGCGTCGCGTGCGTTGCGTCGAGGAGAGGTGCCATGGTGAACGCGCGGCGAGCGAGCATCAACGACATCGATGGGATCATGCGGGTCGAGGAGGACTGGCCCGAGCACCAGCGCGCGGCCCGCGAGACGATGCTCGTCCGGCTCGAGAAGTTCCCGCAGGGGTTCTGGGTCTACGAGCAGGACGGCGAGATCCTCGGGACGCTCACGAGCTGCCCGACGAGGTACGAGCGGAGCGCGCTCAAGCGCTACAAGAGCTGGGATGAGGTGACGAACCACGGCCTTTACCCGGACATCGACATGGCCACCGCGAACGCCCTCTACCTGGTATCGGGCACGCTCCGGCGGGAGGCGCGCGGGGCCCGGACTTACGCGCTCCTCATCGAGACCTCGGTCCAGCTGGCCGAGGAGCTCGGGCTCGACTACGTCGTGGCCGGCGCGAAG
Source organism: Sorangium sp. So ce134 (assembly GCA_051525975.1). Classification (GTDB taxonomy): domain Bacteria; phylum Myxococcota_A; class Polyangia; order Polyangiales; family Polyangiaceae; genus Sorangium. Next base: position 10,889,534 of record CP150314.1, on the reverse strand, counting down.
ATCCCCGGCTATGACGCCTACTGCAGGCGGCACGGCGAGGTGGACGCGCGCGATTACGCGTTCTTGCAGCTGAACGGGTGCCTCATCGATCCGTTCCTCGAGATGTACCGCGGCTACAGCTTCGCCGTGCCCGACAGGGACCACATCGTCAGCGACTTCTACCCTGACGCGCCGAGTCGCAACTACGGGGCGATCGTCGTGCGGGAGCTCGATCGCTCGCGCCGCGGCAACGGCAACGGCAAGACCGCGAGCCGCTGATCTCGGCGTGCGCTGCGGCACACGCGCGGCCCTCCGTCACGGTATCCGGGACGACGGGGATTCTCCGGATTCGATGTGCGCATATGCGCTGGGTGTCCGGCCTCGCCGCGATCCGTGCGCGACGGATGCACATGCCAGCACGGTTCACGGTGTTGCCCCACACAGGCAACAGCGGAGGCGCGGGGTCGCATGGCTGAGGTCGCTGTCCCAGCTTCGTTCCTGTGCTTTTCAGCGCGCGGAGACGTCTCGCTCCTCAAGCCGATTGCCCGCATTGGTGCTACGGTACAACGATAGGCCTTCCGCATTCATAAGGAGCCGGTTCGCGATGGCAGACCACCGCGCTGCGCCGAGATACGACCTTCTCAGCCCTGAATTCTTCGCCGATCCACATCCGACGCTGCAGCGCATGCGGGCCGAGGATCCCGTCTACTGGGACCCTGTGCTCAACGTCTATTGCCTGACCCGGTACGAGGACGTGCAGCTCATCACGCGGGATCCGCGATTCTCTGCGGAGCGCGTCGATTATTACATCAATGTCGTGCCCGCTCCGTTGCGAGAGAAGCTGGAAAGGTACAACGAGTTCATCTCGCACTGGATGGTGCTGGCCGACCCTCCCAGGCACACGCGGCTGCGCGGCCTCGTGGCCAAGGCGTTCACGCCGCAGGTGGTCGAGGGGTTACGCCCGGTGATCCAGGAGATCGCGAACGAGAGGATCGACGCGGTGAGGGCCGAACGGCGCATGGACATCATCCGCGACATCGCCCATCCGCTGCCCGGGATGGTCATCGGGAAGCTCTTGAGTATCCCGGGGGAGGACACCGAGCGGCTCAAGCGGTGGTCGGACGCCATCTTCACGCTGCTCGGGGCGCCGTGTCCGGATGAGGAGGCCATCGAGCTCGGCCATCAGGCGGTCCTCGGGTACGAGGGGTATCTCCGCGACCTGCTCGAGGAGCGGCGGGCGCGCCCGGGCGACGACGTCCTCAGCCGGCTCCTGCTCGCGGAGGACCAGGGCAGCACGCTGACCGACGCCGAGCTGATATCGACCTGCGCGCTCCTGCTCGCGAGCGGCCACGAGACGACGACCCACCTCATCGGCAACGGCGTCCTGGCCCTGATACGGAACCCCGATCAGCTGCAGAGGCTCCGGGAGAGACCGCAGATCATCGACAAGGCGGTGGAGGAGATCCTGCGCTACGACGGCGCGGGCTTTCAATCGTCGCGCCGCGCCCGCGAGGACGTCGAGATCCGCGGCGTGCGCATCGAGGCAGGGCAGATCGCGTTCGGCTTCCTTCAGGCGGCGAACCGGGATCCGGCCCGCTTTCCGGATCCGGACCGGCTGGACATCCTGCGCAAGGACAACCGGCACATCGCGTTCGGCGCGGGCATCCATTTCTGTCTGGGCGCCCAGCTGGCGCGCGTCGAGGCCCAGGTCGCGCTCAACACGATCGTCCAGCGCCTGCCGGACCTCGCCCTCGCCGAGCCTCGGCTGGAGTGGCACCAGAGCTTCCTCGTCCGCGGCCTCCGCGCGCTGCCCGTGACCTTCGCCGCCTGAGCGCGGCGCCGCCGCTCGTCAGAACCGGCCCTGGATCCCGAGCCCGCCGCCGCTCGCCGAGGCGGAGGGCGTGACCACGATCCGCGCCGCCGAGGGCCGCGCGCCGCCGAGCGACGTCACGAACAGCGCGACGCCGGCCGCCAGCCCGACCCCGCCGACCACGAAGCCGACGTTGGACAGCGTCGCCGCGCTCTTGGCGTCGTCGACCAGCGCCACGCCCTGCGCGTCGCAGAGCGTCTCGGTCCGGCAGTGATCGTCCTGGGCCCGGCTCCACCGCGCGCCGGCGATGAGCCCGAAGATCGAGCCGGTCACGACGCCCGCGACGCCGACGCCGCCGGCCACGAAGGCCAGGGTGCGGCGCGTGCTCGCGCCGTCGTCGCCGCCCTCGGCCGGCCGGAGCGGCGCGGCGGGCGCCGGCGCGGGCGGCCCGCCCGGCTGCGGCGGGGCCGCCGCGGCCGCCCCGGCCGCCGCGGGGTCGTCGTCGAGCGGCGGGATCGCCACCGTGACGATCTTGCCGGGGCCGGCGGTCTGCGCCTCCACCGAGAACGGCTTCTTGCCGGGCGCGGTCGCCTCGACCCGGTGCTTGCCCGGGTCGACCGGCAGCGGCGCGCCCCACGCGCCCGCGTCGAGGACCGCGCCGTTGCGCCGCACGACGAGCCCGTCGGCCGGCGCGCTCACCGAGACGGCGAGGCGCTCGAGCCGCTTCTCCAGGTCGGCCGCGCGCCGCGCGGCCTTCGCCTCGCGGTCGGCCTGCCCGGCCCGGCTCGCCATGTCCGCGGCCTCGCGGAACGCGGCCCAGGCGCTCGCGGTCCGGCCGAGCCGCTCGAGGCAGTCCGCCAGGTTCCACTGGGTGCCGTAGCCCGGGTCGAGCCGCTGGCTCGCCGCGAACTTGGGGCACGCCTCGGCGAGCTTGCCCTGCGCGACGAGCTCGCGCCCCTCGCGGAAGAGCGCCTCGGCCGCGGCGGCTTGATCCGCCGAGGGCTCCGCGCGGGCGAGGCCCGCGGAGAGCGACAGGAGCGCGGCGACACACCACGCGGCGCGGCTACTTCCTCGATGTCTCGTCATCGTCGTTCCTCGGGGGCCTGGAGGTCGGCGGCGGCCTGGCCGCGGACGGCCTCGGCGCCGGTGGGCGCGCGGCGACGCCGGCGCTCGTCGACGCCGCGGCGCGCGCCGGCGCCGGCGCCGACGTCGAGGGCGCCGAGGCCGTCGACGACGCCCCGGGCGCCGACGCCGCCGCGGCCGGCGCGCCCCCGGGCGCCGGCGCGTCGGCGCGCGGCGGCTCGGCCTCGGCGGGCGGCGCCGGCCGGGCCTCGGCGCCCGCGGACGGCGGCGGCGGCTCGGCCTTGCCGCCCGCGGACGGCGGCGGCTCGGCCTCGGCGCGCGGGGGCTCTGGATCGACCGACGGCGCGGCCGGGGGCGACCCGGCGCGCACGGCGACGTAGACGACGGCCCCGCCCGCGATCGCGGCGGCCAGCACGCCGCCGGCGATCAGGGCGACGGGCGCGCGCGACGCCGGGCGCTCGCTGCGGTTCGACAGCCCCACGCTCGTGGCGGGCGCCGTGCCCGCCAGCGCGTGCGGCCCGGCCGGCGGGGCCGAGACGCGCGGCGGGCCCGAGGCCGCGTCGAACGGCGCGCCCGACAGCCGCTGCGGGGTCGACGCGGCGTCGAACGGCGCGCTCGGCATGCGCTGCGGGGTCGACGCGGCGTCGAACGGGGCGGCGGCGCCGTACGGCCCGCTCGGCATGCGCTGCGGCCCCGAGGCGGCGCCGTACGGGGCGGCGCCGCCGAACGACGGGCTCGGCGCCCGCGCCGCGCGCGCGGCGGCGTCGAGCGGCACGAGCATCGCCTCGACGATCGCCTCGCCGTGCGGCAGGAGCGCGCGCAGCGCCGCCGCGAGCTCGCCGACGCTCGCGGTGCGGCCCGCCGGATCGATGACCAGCGTCCGGTGCACCACGTGGGCGACCTCCGGCGGCACCCACGGCGCGATCTCCTGGATCCAGCGCACGGGGGTCGTGCAGATGGCCAGGACGAGCTCGCCGAGGCCGGTCAGGTGGTCGTTCGGGCGCCGCCCGGAGAGCGCGTGGTACAGGCTGATCCCGAGCGACCAGATGTCCGAGCGCGCGTCGATGGCGCCGCTGCCGCGCGCCTGCTCGGGCGACATGTAGAGGGGCGAGCCGAGGAGCGCGCCGCTCTTCGTCATCGCGCCGTTGCCGAGGCCCTGGTCGGTCATCTTGGCGACGCCGAAGTCGAGCAGCTTGACCACGCGCTGGCCGCCCTGCTTGCGCGCGAGGAACAGGTTCGCCGGCTTGATGTCGCGGTGGACGATCCCGGCCTCGTGCGCGCGCTCGAGCCCGAGGCACGCCTGCAGGCCGATGCGGAGCGCGAGATCCACCGGCAGCGGGCCGAGCCGCTCGATGAGGCCCTGCGCGTCCTCGCCGTCGAGGAACTCCATCGCGATGTACGGCGAGCCGGTCTCGCGGTCGCGCCCGGTGTCGAACACCTGCGCGATGTGCTCCGACTCGACCGCGCCGACCGCGCGCGCCTCGCGCTGGAAGCGGCGGAGGAGCTCGTCGTCGGCGGCCTGGCCGAGGATGACCTTCACCGCCACGCGGCGGCCGGTGCCGGTGTGCCGCGCCTCGTAGACGGCGCCCATGCCGCCCTGGCCGAGCAGCCGGAGGATCGCGTAGCGCTCGTCGAGGATCCGGCCGATCATGGCGAAAGGCCCGGGGCGTCGGCGGCGGCTTGGGGGCGAGCCCTCTTCACGGCCGCAGGCTAGAGCACCTCCGCCCCGGCGTCACCCCTCGCCGCAACCCCTGCACCACGGCAGCCGCACGAGCGTGTGGTGCGAGGCCTCGAAGGTCGAGAGGTCCTGGATCAGGAGCCGGCCCCCGAGCCTCGAGGGCGTGTACGCCGAGAGCACCTTGAGGGCCTCCATGGCCACCATCTGGCCGAGCAGCTGCCCCATCGCGCCGGCGTGGGGCGCGGGCTCGGCCCTGGGGCTCGCGGCGGGCAGGGGGCTCAGCCCCTCGGCCATCGCGCACACCCGGCACGCCGTCTCGCCCGGGAACACGAGGGGGCCGAGGACGGCCGTCGCGCCCGCGAGGTGCGCGAACAGGGACACGATCCGCGCGCGGTGGGCGAGCCGCGCGACGCGCTCCAGGAGCTCCGCGTCGTCGCCGCGCACCGCCACGACGAGGAGGTGCGGGCGCTCCGCCGGGTCGACGCGCGCGAGGAGGTCGTCCGAGAGGAGCGCGGCGGCGGGGCTCTCGTCCACCCGGCAGAGCGGCGCGCGCTCGCGGATCAGCGCCGCCACGGCGCCGCGGCGGGGCATGCCGAGCGCCGCCGGGCCCCGCGCCCGGACCACCGCGACGTCGCCCGGGCCGACCGCGGCCGCGCGCGCGTCGACCAGGCGGAGCGCGGAGATCCCCGCCTCCGCGAGCGCGAGGGCGGCCGCGGCGCCCCACGGCTCGAGGCCCACGACGAGCACGCGCGCGGCCGCGATCCGCGCTGCCGCCTGCTCCGGGGCCGACGACCACCGGCGCAGGAACTCGCCCTGCCCGCGGAGGCGCTCGCGATCGGCCGGCGGCGCCGCGGCGGGCGCGGGCTCGATCAGCCCGCGCGCCTCGAGCAGGTCGAGGAGCGCGATCACGCTCTGCCTCGAGTAGTCGGCGAGCGCCTCGACGAGCGCCTCGCGATCGCGCGACCCGTCGAGCAGCGGCGCCATCCGCTCGAGGAACGCGCCCACGTCCGCGCCGGTGAGCTGGAAGGCGCCGAGATCGGAGCGGAGGAGGACGCCCGCGTCCGTGGGCGTGATGCTGGCCGAGCGGCTGAGTCGAATGCTGGTCATGGTGCTCTCCGACGCTCCCTGTTCAGGCCCGCTGCGCCCCGGTCCGGCCCCCTGCCGGCGCGGGCTGACCGATGCAGACGAGGTACATGGCGTCCTCCTCCTCGGGGAGGGAGAGGAAGCGCTTGAGCTCCTCGTCGTAGAAGCCGCCGATCGCCGCCGGGCCGAGGCCCATGGCCGTCGCGACGAGGTAGAGGTTCTGGCCGAGGTGCCCCGCGTCGAGCCACAGGAAGCGATAGCCACGCTGGCCGTACTTCCACATCGTGCGCATCGGGACCGCCGTGATGACGACCACGACGTTGGCGTTCATGATCATGCCCTGATCCAGGGTCAGCTCCACGAGCGCCCTGTGCGCGAGGCCTTCCCGGCGGAGCTCGAGCTCGTGCGCGCGCGGGTCGTAGTGGTACAGGCCGTCCGGGAGCTCCTCCACGGCCTGCGTCGCCACGTAGATCTCGAGCGGATACAGCCCGCCGGCCGAGGGCGCCGGGCGGTCGTGGCTCCACTGCCCCTCGATCTGCCGCAGGCCGCGGACGCCGTAGCTCGCGTGGAGGAGCCGCCCGAGCGTCTCCAGGGGCATCGGCCGGAGGGCGAAGTCGCGGATCGACCGCCGCCGCTCCAGCGCCGCGCCGAGCGGGGCGTCGATCGCGAAATCGCGTCCCGGCAGCGGCGTGCGCGCCGACCCGACGTACGTGCGGAAGCCGAGCGGCCGGAGATCCGCGTCGAACGGGGGCTCCAGCGGCCGCGCCCTCACGTGGGCGGAGTGGAGGTGAAAGAGCCGCGCGACGTCCGCCTCTTTGCTCCTAGCCATGGTGTCCTCCCTCAGGCCATCGGGTGAGGGTCAGGGTTGATCCCGCGGGGGGCCATCGATCGGAGGCGCGGGTTGCCGAGCCGCGCGAGCTCGTGGCCGAAGTGGATCTGCTGGAAGTCGGGCCCGAGGGCCCGGGCGACGCGGAAGGGGGTCGCCATGAGATCGGGCGAGGTCACATCGACGATCGCGACGCGCAGCCCCGCGGCCTGGACGCGCCGGGCGAGCTCGGACAGCGTGACCTCCTCGGGCTCCTCGAGCTCGGCGGCGGTCACCGTGCCCCCCTCGCGGAGGAAGGCGAAGGCCTCGGCGCGGCTCTGGGGGACGTAGTAGATCGCGTGATCCTCGAGCGCGCGCACGTCCTCGGGCCGCTCGGGGATGGCGAGCTCCTCGCCGGTCATCAGGCGGAAGACGTAATTGACGATCTGCCCCTGCTCGAGGACGGCTTTCCTGATCGCGGCGGCGGGGCTCAGGTGGGCGGAGATCGAGACCACCGCGCCGGGCCAGCGCTTTCCGTCGCCGTATCCCACGCACATGACCACGGGGACCGCGACGCCCGCGTCGAGGAGATAGAGCTCGATCCGGGCGCCGCGCTCCTCGAGCTGCCGCGCGACCTCGTGCACCTCGGGGGCGACGGAGTCGTCGGGCAAGATCCGCCGCCCTGGCCGGCGAGCGAGCCACGAGATCATGAAGGCGTCGCGCTCGATGAGCTCGAGCGCGGCCCCCATCGACGCGCCCTCGAGCGTCGGGCCGGCGGCGAGCCCGTTCGAGGTCACCTGGCAGAAGTAGGCGTCAGGCCCTGTGCAGTAATCATAGTAGGTCGGGAGCGCCGGCACGTACACGGGCTCGCGGGTGTCCAGCCAGCGCCCGACGACCCACTCGATCGGCGTGGCCGGATCGAGCCGCGCGTAGGGGAACCCGGGACTCGCGTACTGCGCCTCGGCGTAGAGGCAGAGCTGCTCCGGAGCGATGAAGTCGCCCTTCATCTCGGCGACCGAGCAGCGGAGCAGCTCCTGCTTGTCGAAGAGCCCGGCAGAGTAGCGCTCGATCGCCTCGCCGGTCGCCCTGATCAGGGCGTCGACGGCCGTGGTGCCCTTTCCGGTGCCCACCTGAGGCTCGTCACAGCAGTGCGCGTGCGCCGAGCCATCGGTGTACTTGCTGAGGAGCGCGGTGGCGATGATCGGCGTCTCCGGGGCGAGCGCCGGGCTCATCGCGCCCAGCCGGAGGTGCTGGACGATGCCCGCCCGGGGGTCGACGACGCCGGCGAGCATCCGCCGGAGCGCCGCGGGGTCGCGCGCGTCGCGGAGGCGCGCGCTCGAGCCCTTGCGCGCGCGCCCCGCGCGCAGGGCGTCGGCGGCGCCGCCGCAGACCGCGCACCAGGGCATCCGCAGGACGGCGTGGGACGACGCCTCCAGGTCGACCAGGTTCTGGACCATGAAATGGCCGGCGAGCCGCGACGCGCCTCGCTCGGCGAGCAGATCGAGGGCCGCGAGCGCGACGGCGTGACCCAGGAGGGCCGGCGTCGGCGCGAGGTAGGTGCGCGCGCGGCGCCCTGGGCGCTCGGCGAGGAGCGACGCCTGGAGCGCGCCATCGGCCTCTGGCCGGTCGCTGGTCGCGAGCCTCCGGAGACGGCAGCAGTTCCAGCACGCGGTCTCGCCCGGCACGACGGCCGGGCCGATCACCGCCTCGAGCCCGTCGAGGTGCGCGCTGAGCGACAGGGTGGACGACGCGTGAGCGAAGCGGGCGACGCTCTGAAGGACGAGGAGATCATCGCCCGAGACGCACGCGAGGAGGAGATCCCAGCCGGTGTCCTCCTGGATGAGCTGGCGATCTGGGGCGACGCGCAGCGCCCCGGCCGTGACCGCGCAGCCGGGCGCGATCCGCGACAGCGCCAGGGCGAGCGAGAGCGCCCGGTCCTTCCCGAGATCCGCCTGGGCGAACGGGCCGAGATCGTCCGCCGCCACCTCCCTGTCGTCGAGGACGTGGAGCGCGCCCACGCCCGCGCACGCGAGCTCGGTGGCCGCGATGGCGCCCCAAGGCTCGAGCCCGACCACGAGGACACGCGATCGCGCGAGGCTATCGCGCGCCGCCGGCGCGGGCGGGGCGGTCCCCTCGGGCGACGAGGCGGCGGTTGATGCGCTGGGCGGTTGAATGGCCACGCGAGATCTCCAGGAAAGGGCGACACGGCGGCGTATCGACCGGCGCCGCGCAGCACCTTCGGTAAAGAGGGTCAATCCTGGCGCTCAAGGAGCGGCGCCCCGACAAGCCAAGGAGAGAAAAAATCGCGGGCCGGCTGCGGTGCTTGGCTCGAGCGTGATGAGCCCAGGAAGACGGGACGTTGCCTTTCTCGAACTCCCGCGATCCTCGTCTTCCCCCGGCGATCCATCGATAGGCCTCGCCGGCTCCAGGGCTAGCTGCAGCGACAGCCGCCGCAGCGACAGCCACCGCAGCGACAGCCGCCGCAGCGACAGCCGCCGCAGCCGCCGCAGCCGCTGCAGCCGCCGCAGCCGCCGCAGTAGAAGCTCGTCGGCCTCGCCAACTCCATTGCTTCCAGCCTGCTCGACAAATCGTCGATGGCGTTGCGCAGCTCCTTCACCGACACGTCCAGATCCTTCGGTGTCCCATTTCCATTATTCGAATCACTCATCGCAGAGCCTCCCACAAGTAGGTGAGGCACGCAAAGGGGGTTCGTCAATCCTGTGGCTCATCGCTCGGCGACGGACGTCGCAGGTGCCTTGTCACCGACGCGGCAGGCGCCGCGGACGGCGCGAGCGATCCGGCCGCCGAGGGGCTTTCGCGAGCTCGCCTGTCTCTCGCGCTCCGCGAATAGCGGCTCTCCTGGGTGGTCCTGATCGCCGCGGCTCGGGTCACGCTGGCGAGAGCAGCGCAGCGCGCCCTCCTGCGGCCTCGCGTCGTGCCCGATCCGGCGCGCAGCTCTCGCTTCCTGGATAGGCATGTTTCTCGATCTCGCCTGTGACCTGGCGCGGTCATCCGTTCGGGCCGGACAGCCGCCAAGCGTGTCTGGGACGAACCGCCTTGACCGCATCGCACCCCGCACGCCCAGCGACCCTGGATAATGCGGCGCCCCTGCGCGCCCGCATCCATCGCTCCATCGACGCGGCCTCAATAATTGCCTTTCTTCGCCCTCTCCGGTACCCGGCCCGCCTCCCTCTCGAGCGCTCAGCGCTCATCAGCAAAGGAGTGTCATGCGTCGTACTCCGCTTGGGTTGGCGATAGGTGGCCTGTATTCTTCTGTATTGGTTTCGTCAAGTTGGCTCGCAGGCTGCGGCGCCGAGGAGCGCTCCTCGCCGCAGGCCCTCGCCGAGGTGGGGTGTGCGGGCTGCACCGTGCTGAAAGGAGGTACGGTGTTCGACGGCTCGCGCGCGGCCAGGGCAACGGTGGTGATCGAGGGCGACAGGGTGAAGCAGGTCGTCTTCGGCGAGCGCGACGTCGATGTCGCGGGCGGCGAGGTCGTGGACGTCGCCGGGAAGACGGTGCTCCCCGGGCTGATCGACCTCCACGTGCACTCGCTCAGCGTCGCCGGGCCCTACGCTTATGTCGACGCCGATCTCCACCTCGAGGACCACACCAAGGCGATGCTCCGGGCGGGCGTGACCTCGTACCTCGATCTCGGCTCTTCCCAACGCGTCATCTTCGAGCAGCGAGCGCGCATCGACGCCGGCGAGCTCCTCGCGCCGCAGCTCTTCGCCGCCGGGCCGCTGCTCACGCCGACCGGAGGACACCCCTGCTATCGCGGCAGCCCGCCCGGCGATCTCTGCCTCTTCATCGACGCGCCCGGCGACGTCGCCGGGGCCTTCGAGGCGCTCCTCCCGAGGCGCCCCGACGTCATCAAGGTCGTGCTCGAGTCGGGCGGATCGCGGCTGCTCCCGCGCCTGTCGCGCCCGTCCGTGGCCGCGATCGCCGAGGCCGCCGCGGCCGCGGGCGTCCCGGTCATCGCCCACGCGACGGAGGCCGTCGATATCGACGCCGCGCTCGACGCCGGCGTGACGCTCTTCGCGCACGTCCCGGACCAGGAACGGATCTCGCCCGAGCTCGCGCGGAGGATGGCCGCTGCCAGGGCCGTCGTCGTCCCCACGCTCGTGGTGACGGACGGCCTGTACCGCACGGCCAGCGGCGCGCTCACCGAGCTCGACGACGCCGCCCTCGCCGACGACGTGCCGGCCGACGTCATCTCCGCCCTCCGCGATCCGTCCCTGGTCGCGGAGCTCAGGACGGCGCGCTTCCAGGGGCTCTCGAAGGCGTGGCGCGATAACGCGGCCGCGAACCTCCTCACCTGTTATCAGGCCGGGGTCGGCATCGCCGCGGGCTCCGACGCCGGCAACCCGGGCGTCTTCCACGGGCTCAGCCTGCGCCGCGAGGTCGCGCTCCTCGTCGAGGCCGGGATGCCGCCGATCGCGGCGCTCGCCGCCGCGACGAGCGCCGCCGCGGACGTGCTCGGCCGGCCCGATCTCGGCCGCCTCGAGGAAGGGGCGCTCGCGGACGTGCTCGTGGTCGACGGCGATCCGCTCGCCGACATCCGCGCGCTCGAGCGGGTGTCGCGCGTCTACAAATCGGGCGTCCTCGTCGATCGCGAGGCGCTCGCGCTGCCCCGCAAGACGAGCCTCGCGCGCGAGCCAAGGACGGGCGGCGGCCCCGGCGAGACGTGCCTCGCCGCCTCGGAGTGCGCGCCCGCGCGGTCGTGCGGCCCGGCCCAGGTCTGCGCGGCGACCTGCAGCGACGCCGCCGGCTGCGCGCGGGGGAGCGCGTGCGCCTTCGACGCCGGCTCGCCCACCGGGGGCTCGTGCGTCGAGGGCGACGGCTGCGACCTCTTCGCGCAGGATTGCGAGAACGGCGCAGCCTGCGTGTTCTGGGGCAACGGCGCGACGTCGTGCTGGCTCGCCGGCGCGGGCTCGGACGGGCAGCCGTGCGACGCGTCTTTTGCCTGCGCGCCCGGCAGCGTGTGCGACTGGGCCTCGAGCGCGTGCCGCGATCTCTGCGACCCGCGCGGCGAGCGCGGCAAGGCGTGCCCGGGGGGCGAGCGGTGCGTCGATAGGGCCGCGATCGCGGGCCTGCCCGTGGGCGTCTGCGAGTAAGCCGGGGAGCCGCTCGGGCCGCGCGCGGCGCCGTCGCGCGCCGAGCGCGACCGAGCATCCAAGCGCGCGCCGAGCGCGACGCGAACCCCAGGGCGCGCGCGCTCAGCGCGACACGAGCATCCAGGCGATCACGGTCCCCAGCGCGAAGAACAGGAGCCCCGCGCCGGCGAGCACCGCGCGCGAGGTCCGCCGCTCGATGAAGCTCGCCGCGGCCCGGAGGCTGGCCGGGGCGGCGATGGCCAGGCCGGTGTCCGGCGCGCTCATCTTCTGGACGGCGGCGTCGAGCGCCACGAGCACGGCGCGCGCGTGGGGGAAGCGGTGGTCCGGATCCTTGGCGAGCAGGCGCATCACGACCGCCTCGAGCGCGGGCGGGACGACGATGCCGGGGGAGCGCTCGGCGATCGGCGGCGGCGGGGCCGACCGGTGCTGCGCGAACAGCTCCGAGGGCTCCACCGCCGTGAAGGGGTGCTTGCCCGCGAGCATCTCGTAAAGGATGACGCCGAGCGCGTAGAGATCGGCCCGCCGGTCGACCGACCGCATGCCGAGCGCCGCCTCGGGCGCCATGTACGCCACCGTGCCGAGCAGCACCCCGGCGTTCGTGAGCGAGCGGCGCGCGCCGTCGTCCGGCGTGATGGAGAACTGCTCGACCGGGACCTTGGCGAGGCCGAAATCGATGAGCTGGACGCGCTCCTCCGGCCCGTTCAGGACCATGATGTTGAGCGGCTTCACGTCCCTGTGCACGATCCCGAAATCGTGCGCCGCGTTCAGGGCGGTCGCGATCTGGCGCGCGATGTGCGCCGCGCGCGGCGGGGGGATGGGGCCCTGGTCGATGAGCTTGCGCAGCGTGATGCCGCGGATGAACTCCATCACCATGAACCACGCGCCGTCGTCGAGCTGGTTGATCTCGTAGACCGCCGCGACGTTGGGGTGGAAGATGTGACGGCCGGCGATGGCCTCGCGCTCGAAGCGCTCGATGAGCTCCGGCAGCTCCTCGGCGTCCGGGTGGAGCACCTTGACGGCCACGTCCTCGCCGGTGGCGAGCTTCGTGGCCCTGAAGACGGCGGCGATGCCGCCCATCGCGACGAGCTCCTCGAGGCGGTAACGGTGGAGGAGCGTGCGCCCGATGAGCGCCATCGCCCGCTCGCGCGCCGCCGAGCTCGCCTGACCTCCCGCGAGGAACACGGACCCGCTCATCCGGCGGCGCCCCCCGGCCGAGCTCCCCGCGCGCCCGCAGCGCCGCGGCGCAGGGCGTGCACAGCCGCACCGCGCCCGCAAGGCGTCTCGCGGCGGAACAGCGGTTCCACCTTGGCTGACATCATACGCGGTCGCACCGGGCGTCCCGAGGGTAGCGCCCCTCTGCGCCCAGCGCCATCGTCACGGTTCGTGCCGGGGGCGAAACGCGCGCTTCTGCGGGTGCAGGCGGCGCGGAGGCTGGAGCTCGCGGAGCGCGGGTGAGCCGCGCCGCCAGAGCGCGCCACGGAGCGGCGGCGCCGCCGCGCTCGCCGACGCGCCGCGCGCGGTTCGCCGCGCCCTCGCGGCCCTCCGTCCGAGATTCGACCGCTCCGCCGTGATGGTGAGTCGCCGGGCCGCGCCGCCTCCCGCGCTGGAGGCGCGGGCTCATCGCGCCTCCGGCTGGACAGCGCGCGACGCCCCCTCATGGCCTGTGGCCCGCGGCTTCGCGAACGACGAGAGACGCTGGCCGCGAGATGCAGAGTCGCGCCCGCACCCCGTTGAAGCGGCAAACCCCGTTGCGCGCCGGGCGGCTCTCGCCCGTCGCCGGCGGAGCGCGACCACCTCTCGGCAGATCCCGCGACCTCGCCGGAGCGCGCGCCGCGCGCCGTCCGGACGGCCGGGCCGGCTCTGGCGGGCGCGCCGGGCCGACCCGCTGTGCTGCCACGAGCGGCCCACATTAGCGCCCGTCGTGCGTGGACGAACGCGAAGGCGGTTTGAGCAACACGCCAAGTTCACAGATGCGTTTTCTCGACGGGCTCGTGTAGCCTCTATTCGTGGAGGTTTCCATGCAGAGCACCATGCGTCGCACCGTTCTCCTCGCGCTCTTCTCCGGATACGCCGTGGCAGCTTGCTCCGCTCCCGAAGCGTCGAGCCTCTTCGCTACCGGCGGCTCCGGGCCGGGGAGCGTGACCTCTGCGGGCGGGGGCGAGGGCGGCGCGCCGGGCGAGGGGGGCGGCGGCGCCGGAGCCGGCGACGGCGGCGGGGGCGAGGCGGGCGCGGGCGCGGGCACCGGGGGCGCGGGCGCCGGGCCCGTCATCATCGACGAGCCGCCGGAGTGCGGGGACGTCTACGTCGACTGCGACGGGGACGAGGAGAACAGCTGTGAGATCAACGTGACGAACGACGCCCTCCATTGCGGCACCTGCCCTGTCGAGTGCGACGGCTCCTGCCGGGACGGCGTCTGCGCCGGCACCACGAGCCACGTCTCGGGCCAGCAGGATCCGCTGTACATCGCGGTCTCCCGCGGCATCCTGTTCTGGACCAACGGCGAGCAGGGCGTCGTCAGGCAGTATTCGATCGGCGAGGCCACCGCGATCAACCTCGCCACCGAGCAGCTCCAGCCGGCCGACATCAAGGCCGACGACACCTATGTCTTCTGGGCCAACCAGGGCCGGAGCGGCATGAACGACGGCCAGGTGATGCGGGCGCGCATCGGCGGCCAGGAGGACCCGATCGCCATCGCCGCGGGGCAGGCGGCGCCCTTCGGCGTCGCGCTCGACGACGAGTTCGTCTACTGGACGAACCGCGAGCGCGGCGGCTCCGTGGTCCGCGCGCGAAAGGACTCGGACGGCAACGGCCCGTTCGTCACCATCTCGAACCGCGGCGGGACGACCCACGCCCTCGCGGTCGACGAGACCCACGTCTACTGGACGGTCCGCGACGAGGTCGGCCGCGTGATGTCCGCGCCCAAGGACTCCACGGGCGACGGCCCGTTCAAGCAGCTGGCGACCGATCAGGGCGAGGTGCGCGAGATCGCGATCGACGCGACGCACGTGTACTGGACGACCAGCAGGACCGGCAACGTCATGCGCGTGGCCAAGACCGGAGGAGACCCCGAGGCGATCGCCACCGGGCTGGGGAACCCGAGGGGCATCGCCGCCGACGCGACAGGCGTCTACTGGGCCGATCCGACGTCGCCGAACATCATGAGGCGGCTGCCGAACGGCATCATCGGGACCTTCGTCGCCGGGGAGCCGTCGCCCTTCGGCATCGCCCTCGACGCGAACCGCGTCTACTGGACCAACGGGCTCGGCGAGGGCGGCACCATCGTGAGCGCCCCGAAATAGCGGCCGCAGGCGGCGCGGGCGCGGCCGCGCGCCCGCGCCCGCGCCCGCCGCGATCCGCCGCTCCGCCGTCCATGGTCGAGGTCGCGCGTGGAGGCCGGGGCGCGGCGTGCTACAAGCTGGCCCCGTGCTGCTCGAGACGTTTGCGGTCGGTCCGCTGGGGTGCAACTGCTCGATCGTCGTCGACCCGGCCAGCAAGGCCGCGGTGGTCATCGACCCGGGGGGCGATTTCGACGAGATCCGCGCGCGCCTCGAGCAGGCCGGGGCGGCGGTCGCGGCCATCGTGCACACGCACACCCATATCGATCACGTCGGCGCCACCGCCCCTCTCCAGCGCTGGTCGGGCGCCGCGGCGCGCATCCACGAGGCCGACCGCTTCCTCTACGACATGCTCCCGGTCCAGGCGGCGTTCCTCGGCATCGCGGCGCCGGAGCGCTGCGAGCTCGACGGCGACCTCGACGACGGCGCCATCGTGAAGGCCGGCGGGCTCGAGCTGCACGTGCTCCACACGCCGGGGCACACGCCCGGCAGCGTGTCGTTCCTGGCCCTCTCGACGGCGGGCGCGGTGGCGTTCACGGGGGACACCCTGTTCCGTCGCGGCATCGGCAGGACCGATCTCTGGGGCGGCGACACGAAGGAGATCTTCCGATCCATCCGGGGCAAGCTGCTCACGCTCGATCCGTCGACCCGGGTGGTGACCGGACACGGCCCCTCCACGACCATCGGTGAGGAGCGCGACAGAAACCCTTACTTGCGGGCGTGATCCGCCGCTCGCCGACCGCCTGTCAGCGGGGCGCAGAGGCAGGAAATCGGGGAGAAAGATCCCGGCGCACTCTCCGCCTTCGCGCCTGGACTTCACGCCTGGAACGGCCCGCGCGCCGGCGCCGCTTTCCGGCGAGAAAATGCTTGCATCCTGCCAGGATTCTTCTGAAAAATGCCGCACGACGAGAGCGCGCGCCGCGCCGGATTGAGCCGGGTCGATCGCCGTCCGTCGCGGAAGCCGAGCACGATGAGCACCGATAGCGCGCCCGCCACGAAGGTCGATCTCGAGTTCCTCCCCACGCAGCACCCTCTCGGCGACGCGGAGCGCGCGCAGCGCATGCAGAACCCCGGCTTCGGGCGCGTGTTCACGGAGCACATGGTCGTGATCCCGTACGCGGCGGACCGGGGCGGCTGGCTCCGCGGCCAGCTCAAGCCGTACGCGCCGCTCACGCTGGATCCCGCGGCGATGGTGCTGCACTACGGTCAGGCCATCTTCGAGGGGTTCAAGGCCTACCGCCAGCCGGACGGGCGCATCAAGACGTTCCGGCCGGAGGCGAACGCGCACCGCTTCAACAGCTCTGCCCGGCGGCTGGCGATGCCGGAGATCCCGGCCGCGCTGTTCGTGGGCTCCGTCGACGCCCTGATCCGCCAGGATCGCGCGTGGGTCCCCGCGGCGGTGGGCGAGAGCCTGTATATCCGACCGCTGATGTTCGCGACCGAGGTGGCGCTCGGGGTGAGGTCGTCGCGCGAGTACGAATACCTGGTGATCGCGTCTCCCGCGGGCGCGTATTTCCCCCAGGGCGTGAAGCCGGTGACGGTCTGGATCTCGGAGGATTTCGTCCGGGCGGCGCCGGGCGGCACGGGCGCGGCCAAGTTCGCCGGCAACTACGCCGCGAGCCTGCTCGCGCAGATGAACGCGGCGGCCGAGGGCTGCGCGCAGGTGGTCTGGCTCGACGCGGTCCACCGCAGGTATGTCGAGGAGATGGGGGGAATGAACATCTTCTTCGTCTACGAGGAGGGCGGGCGCACCGTGCTCGTGACGCCCGAGCTGACAGGCACGCTCCTCCCGGGCATCACCCGCGACAGCATCATCCAGCTCGCCCGCGATTTCGGCTATGGCGCGGAGGAGCGCAAGGTCACCTTCGACGAGTGGCGCGCGGCGGTGCGCGAGGGGCGCATGACCGAGGCGTTCGCGTGCGGCACGGCCGCGGTCATCACGCCGATCGGCGCCGTGAAGTCCCGCGAGGGGACGTTCGCCATCCACAACAACGAGACGGGGCCGGTGGCGGCGCGCTTCCGCGAGGCGCTGCTCAACATCCAGCACGGCCTCGCCCCCGATCGGCACGGCTGGATGCACGACGTGGTCTGACGAGGATCCCGCGCCGGGTCCGCGGGCGCCGCGCGGCGTCCGATCCGCGCGGCGCGCAACGCACGAGGCCGCGCGCCGCGCGGGCGCGCGCGGGCTTCGCGAGCGGCGCGGCGCCTACTCCGCGGCCGGCGATTTCTTCGATTTCGCCGTCATGCCGTATTCGTGCAGGCGGTACTGGATGGTCCGGATGCTGATGTCGAGGAGCTCGGCCGCGCGCGTCGTCGAGCCGTTCGTCGCCTCGAGCGTCGACAGGATGGCATAGCGCTCGATCTCCGCCATGGTGGCGCCCGGGATCCGCAGGGCGCCCTTGGCGACCGGCGCCGCGTCGATGGGGAGGTGCTCCGCGTCGATGCGCGCCTCGTCGCAGAGCACGACGGCCCGCTCGATCGCGTTCTCGAGCTCGCGCACGTTCCCCGGCCACCGGTGCGCGACGAGCTTCGCCCGCGCCTCGTCGGTGAACCCCTCGATCTTGCGGTGGTTCTCCGCCGCGAACCGGCGGAGGAAGTGATTCGCGAGGAGCAGCACGTCGGTGTCGCGGACGCGCAGCGGGGGCATGTCGATGTGCACGACGTTCAGCCGGTAATAGAGGTCCTCCCGGAAGCGGCCCTCCTGCACGGCCGCCGCGAGATCGCGGTTCGTGGCCGCGATGAGCCGCACGTCGACCGACACGGTATCGTTGCCGCCGACGCGCTCGAACGTCCTCTCCTGGAGCACCCGGAGCAGCTTCACCTGCGTCGATGGCGCGATCTCGCCGACCTCGTCGAGGAAGAGCGTCCCGCCGTGCGCCTGCTCGAACCGCCCGATGCGCCGCTTCTCGGCGCCGGTGAACGCGCCGCGCTCGTGCCCGAACAGCTCGCTCTCGAGCAGCGACTCCGCGAGCGCCGCGCAGTGCAGCGTCACGAAGGGCGCCTTGGCGCGCGGGCCCTTCGCGTGGATGGCGCGCGCGAGCTCCCCCTTGCCCGTGCCGCTCTCGCCGGTGATGAGCACCGTCGCCCGCGCGCCCGCCACCTGCCTGGCCATCCGGTAGACCTTCTGCATCGCCGGGCTCGCCCCGATGAGCCCCTCGACGCCCTCGCCTTCGCGCTCGCGCAGCTGCCGGCGCAGGTTCTCCGCCTCGACCCGGAGCGCGCTCCGCTCGAGGGCGCGCTCGAGGGAGACGAGGAGCGCGTCGAAGTCGACCGGCTTCGTCAGGTAGTCCTCGGCGCCGGCCCGCATCGCCTGCACCGCCGAGCTCACGTCGCCGAACGCGGTGACGACGATCACCGGCAGCGCCGGGTCCTGCTCGCGGAGCTTCCCGAGCAGCGTCACCCCATCCATCTTCGGCATCTTCAGATCGGTGACCACGACGTCCGGCGGCCGCTCCGCCGCGACCTCGAGCGCCTGGGCGCCGTCGGCCGCCGCCTCCACGGCGTAGCCCTCCTGACGCAGGAGCTTCTCCAGCCCCGAGCGCGCGCTCGCCTCGTCGTCCACGACGAGCACCCGCGCGCCCTGTCTCTTCTCAGCGTTCATGTCGTCCCTTCCGAAGACGCCGGAGGATACCGCGCCCCGCGGCCTCTCGGAAGCGACGAGGCGCCGTCAGCGGCTCTCGCTCGCGTCGACGTTGTCGCGGATGCCGGCGCCGAGGTCCGAGAGCTCCGAGGCGAGCATCACGGTGAGGTCGTCGGCCGTGACGATGCCGGTCACCTTGCCGTCGTGACGGACGATCGGCAGCCGCCGGACGCCGCGCTCGCGCATCAGGCGGAGCGCCGTCTCGATGCTGTCGGTCTGCTGGAGCGTCGTGGGGTCGTACGTCACGATCTCGGACACGAGCGTCTTCTCGGGCTCGCGCGCGTCGGCCATCACCCGCATCACGAGATCGCGATCGGTGAGGATGCCAATGGCGCGCGCGCCCTGCGTGACGACGACGCAGCCCACGCGGAAGTCGCGCATCCGGCGCGCGACGTCGATGGCCGTCTCGGTGAGCTCGGCGCTCACGGCGCCATGTTCGAAGCGGGTGAGGGACATGCCCGGGCCTGGTGCACGAGCCGCGCCGCGCCCGCCGCCCCGTTGCCGCCGCCATGCGCCGGGGGGCGCGGGTGCGCCGCGGGCTCGGAGCCACGGCAGCGGGGGCCGCGCGGCGGCGCTCCGGCGGGGGTGACGGGTCGCAGCGGTTGCACGGGGGCGCAAGGCGTTCGCCGGGCTGGGCGCTCGCCAGCAGGGGGTGAGGTCATCGCCGCACGCAGCGCCGCGGAAGAGTGGATCGCCAAGACGCCAAGACGCCAAGACGCCAAGACGCCAAGACGCCAAGACGCCAAGACGCCAAGACGCCAAGTATGCAGAATATTTGTTTTTTTTTTTTTTTTTTCGTCTTGGCGTTCTTGGCGTCTTGGCGTTTCACAAAACACCGCACGTCCGGCCAAAGTACCGTGGAAGCTCAGGCCGCGGTGGGGGAGGGGCTCGGGCCGGGGTCGATCGGCTGCGCGCGCGCGGCGCGAGCGGACACCGCCTCCACGCTGGCGCGGAGCTCGGCGCTCAGGGCGGCGTAGTCCACGGGCTTCGTGTGCACCACCGCCGCAGGCTCGAGCCCTCGCCCGAACCGCGCCACGAGCTCGGTGTAGCCGGTGAGCAGGAAGAGCGGCAGATCGGGCCGGAGCGACCGCGCGAAGCGCGCGACCGCGAGGCCGTCGGCGTGGGGCATGCGGAAGTCGGTCACCAGGACGTCGGGGACGGGCGTCCGGGCGAGCCGCGCGAGCGCGAGGGCGCCGTCGGTGGCCAGCTCCACCCGGAAGCCGTCGTCCTCGAGCAGGCGCGCGAGCAGGCGAGCGGTGCGGATGTCGTCGTCCACGAGGAGGATCAGCGGCTGTTCGGTGCTGCTCGGTTCCACGCCGGGCGATCCTCCACGTTGCGTGCCAGCGCCGGGGCGCCGGCCGCCCGCGCGCCGCCGAGGGCGCAGCGCTCAGCCGGAGAGGCGGATCGGCAGCGTCACGCGAAACAGCGTCTTCCCCGGGCGGCTCTGGAACTCGATGGCCCCCTCGTGATCGGTGACGATGCGGTGCGCGATGGCCAGGCCGAGCCCGGTGCCGTTCGGCTTCGTCGAGTAGAACGGGTCGAAGATCGGCGCGTCCGGGTTCGCGATCCCGGCGCCGTCGTCCTCCACCTCGAGGACGGCGTCGCGCGGCTTCCGGCGCGCGCGGAGGGTGACCGTGCCGCCGCCGGCCGCGCCCACCGCCTCGAGCGCGTTGCGGAGGAGGTTCAGGAGGACCTGCTCGATCTTTCCGGCATCGAGATCGAGCACGACGTCGGTCGAGGGCAGATCGACCTTCACCTCGGCGCGCGCGCCGGCGCCGTCCGAGGACAGGGCGACGCGCGCCGCCCGCTCGCAGAGCGAGACGAGGGACGTCGGCTTCACGACCAGCGGCTTCGGCCGGGCGAAGTCCAGGAACTCGCTCACCAGCGCCGACAGGCGGCGGATCTCGTCGCGGACGACCTGGATCGCCTCCGTGGTGTCCGGGTCCTTCATGCCGGCGCGCGCGAGCCCGCGCTCGAGGAAGGTCACGTGGAGCTGCGCGCCGTTGAGCGGGTTCCTGATCTCGTGCGCGAGGCCGGCCGCGAGCGTCCCCACCGCGGCGAGCTTCTCGCTCTGGCGCACGCGCGCGGCGAGCGCGTTCTCGTCGGTCGTGTCCTGCCCGATCGCGAACAGCACCACCTCGTCGTCCGCCGCGGAGGGGGCGTACGCGAGCTGCCATCGCACGTCGCGGATCTTGCCGGAGCGCGTGCGGAGGCCGCTCTCCAGGAGATCGACGCCGTCGCGGCGGCCCGCGGCGACGTCCTCCACGAGCGCGCCGTGATCGGCGCGGAGCTCCTCGGGGAGCAGCGCCTCGACGAACGGCATGCCGAGGATGTCCTCGCGCCCGAGCCCCGTGATCCGCTCGGCCTCCCGGTTGAAGAGCCGCACGACCGCCTGCGCGTCGAGGCCGACGACGAGGACGCGCGCGAGCTCGACGGCGCTCTTGTACCGGTGCTCCGTGCGCGCGAGCGTGCGGCCGACCTGCTCGCGGTCCAGGCGCTCGGCGCGCTGCGCGCGCGCGAGGAAGTCGTCCCGGTACGTCTCCAGCATGATGGCGAGCTCGAGATCGAGCACCTTGCTCACCGCGGATCGGACCGGGATCGCCCGCGCGCCGAGCGCGCCCTGGGCGATCTCGTCGAGCGCGAGCCGGACGAGCGTCATCGCCGTGAACATGTACCGCTGGGGCAGGCCGACCCGGACGTGGATCCGCCCGATCTTCGCGGCCTCGTCGAAGTACGCCTCGTCGTAGGGCCCGGTGCAGATCCGCGTCATCCAGCGCACGAACGATCGCTTGAGCCGCTCCACCTGCTCCTCGCCGGTGAAGACCTCGTGCGCGCCCTCGTGCTCGCGGATGCGATCGTAGAACTCGTCCGCGATGCGGGGGAAGTGCGGCTCCGCGTGCGCGCGAAACGAGGCCAGCCAGCCCGCGTCCTCCTCGTCGAAGCGAACGTATCGCTTGATCTCGTCGAAGAGCGTCTCTCGCGCGGGCACGGCGCGGGAGCCTACCACGTGCACACGTTCGCGCCGGCGGACCACGATCTCGCGCGCTCCAGGATCGCCTCGAGCGCCGCCGCGTCCTCGCCGCCGCGCGCGACGATCTCGGGCGAGGGCGGCGCCTCGTACTCGGAGCCCGCGCCGGGGAGCGCGCCGATCTCGCCGGCGCCGGCCGCCCGGTAGAGCCCCTTCGGATCGCGCTCGCGGCAGACCCGGGGAGGGACATCCAGGTAGACCTCGACGAGCCGCGGCGCGAGCGCGCGGGCGCGGTCGCGGTAGGCGCGGCGGTGCGCGGTCGCCGCCACGATCGCGATCGGCCCCTGGCGCGCGATCAGCGCCGCGAGCCGCGCGAGCGTCTCGTAGAAGTCGTCGCGCTCTCGCGGCGCGTAGCCGGGCCGCGGCACGAGCGCGTCGCGCACCTCGTCGCCGTCGAGCAGGCAGCTCGCCCGGCCCTCGCCGAGCAGCGCGCGGTGCGCCCGCGCGGCCAGGGTGGATTTGCCCGACGCGGGCAGCCCCGTGATCCAGACCACCCCGCCGCTCACGCGAACAGCCTCTCGGCGTCGGCCGGATCGAAGCGCGGGGCGTCGAGGGCGCGCTCCACGAGGCCGAGCAGGGCGTCCCGCGCGCGCGGCGTGACCGCGGGGTACCAGCTGGGGTTGGCCAGCACGAGCGCGCGCCACGCGAGGAACGGCGCCGCCACGTCGAGCACGCCGGCGGAGCCGCTCCAGCCGAGGTAGACGTCCCAGAACCGCCGCCACAGCGCGCGGAGGCCGCCCTGCCATGCGCCGGGCGCGTCCAGCGCGAAGAACACGTAGTTGATGGCGAGGCACGTGACGTCGTCCGCGGGATCGCCCTGGGACCCGCGGCTCGTGTCGAGCAGCGTCAGCTCCGACGCCTCGTCGAACACGATGTTGAAGGGGTGGAAGTCGCCGTGCGTGCGCGCGAGCCGGAGGTCCCGGCCGCGGAGCTTCCATCGCCACTCCACGCAGCGCCGCTCGATGGCCTGGAGCCGCGCCGGCGGCGCGCCGGGCACGCCGTCCGGGTAGCCGTCGACGATCCCGAAGATGCCCTCGCCGTGGCCCACCAGATCGCGCACGGCGCGGCGGTAGCTGCCCGGCTGCGCGCCCTTCGCGCCGTGGAGCGCGATGAGGTACCTGGCGAGCGCCTCGCAGCGCGCGAGGTCCTCCGGGCGGGCGCGGCGCTCCTTCGCGATCCGGCGCAGATCCGCGGCGTAGACCTCCCCCTCCGCGTACGTGGTGAGGAGGTAGAACTCCCCCGCGTCCCGCAGGGACAGGAAGCGCCCGTCGCGGGTCAGCGAGCCGACGTCCACGATCTCGACGTGCGCCGGGATCGACCCGAAGGTGTCGAAGGCGAGCAGCGCCTCCGCCGCGCGATCCGACCGCCTGTCGTGCCCGAACGCGTCCGCGGTCGACATGTGCAGGACCAGCCTCTGCTTCGAGCCGTCGCGCCTCGCCACGGTGATCCGGCGGGGGACGCCGTAGCCCGCGGCCTTCTCGGTCAGGTCGTGGCTGGGACCGCCGTCCGGTCCCAGGGGGGTGATCTCCTCGACCCGCGCGTCGGGCCATATCGCCTCGACGAGCTGGCGGACCGGGCGTGAGAGATCGACTTCAGGCAAGGCCGACGGGGCGTTCATGGTCTCCTCCGGCGTGGGGCGCGACGGTGGGCTGGGCTCGGCGCGGTGGTGGTCGTCGTTGCGTCGTCGTTGGTTGCATGACTTGCGAGAGCCGGGCCACGCGCCTGACGAGCCCGGTCCCGCTGCGCCGCAGGTCGTGATCGGGCTCAGCGTCGAGCGGGGTCAGCGGCGGCCGTCGCGATCGGTCCGCGGGCCCGGCGCTCTCGCAGAATCTGCGTCGCCGCGCGAGGCGTGCGCGTCGACGCGTCCCTAGGGTCGAGCTCAGCGCATCGGGAGATCGTCGGGGATGGGCCCGATGTGGTAGGGCCGCATCATACCACCTCGCCAGACCGCCGCGCCGGAGCACCAGGAGCCCGCCCGTCGCGGCCAATCCATGCTTCAGGAGCGCTCGTCGTTTCATGGAGGACATCGCGTCTCCGCACCTCGCGGCCGACGCCATGGAGGCGAGGCATCATGACGGGCGCAGAGATCCGAGCAATCCAGGAAGCTCCGGATTCGCGGGCGCGCACGACCAGGATGAGGTATCCGGAGTTGCCAGACCCTCTGCGCGACGTCCTGATTGTGTCCTGGGAGGGAGCGCGGCGGCCGCCGGTGAGCGCGGCGTTCGCCGGCGGCCGCGGCGTTCGCCGGTGAGCGCGGCGGCCGCGGCGTTCGCCGGTGAGCGCGGCGGCCGCGGCGTTCGCCGGGCCTTGCGGCCCGGCCTGAAGGCGCCTACTTACCCGACGGCCACTGGTCCTTGGGGATGTCCTTGTAGACGTCCTCGACCTTGTGGAACCCGTCGGCGATGACCGTGGAAGCGAGGTTGCTCTTGTCCACCGCGACCGGCGTGATGAGCACGCTCGGGACGTCCTTCTTCCCGTTGTTGACCGTCTGCGTCTTCTCGCCGAGCTGCTCCTTCTTGGCCATCTTGATGGCGAGCTCGGCGGCCTTCTCGGCGAGGAGCTTGATCGGCTTGTAGACGGTCATGCTCTGGGTGCCGGCCGCGATCCGCTGGCAGGCGGCGAGCTCGGCGTCCTGCCCCGAGACGACGACCTTGCCGGCGAGCTTCTGCTCGCCGAGCGCCTGGACCGCCGCGCCCGCGAGCCCGTCGTTCGAGGCCACGACCGCGTTGGCGTTGTTGTTGTTCTTGGTGAGGGCGTTCTCGGTGATCTTGAGCGCCTCGACCGGCTGCCAGTCCTTGGCCCACTGATCCGCCACGACCTTGATGTCGCCCTTGTCGATGAGCGGCTTCAGGATGTTCATCTGCCCTTCGCGGAAGAGCTTGGCGTTGTTGTCGGTCGGCGAGCCGCCGATGAGGATGTAGTTCCCCTTCGGGGCCGTCTTCACGAGGGCCTCGGCCTGGAGCTCG
Organism: Sorangium sp. So ce134; assembly: GCA_051525975.1. GTDB lineage: Bacteria > Myxococcota_A > Polyangia > Polyangiales > Polyangiaceae > Sorangium. The sequence goes on along the minus strand of CP150314.1, from coordinate 10,865,013 downwards.
CCCACGCGGACGTTGTCGAAGGACACGTAGAGGTCGACGTCGGAGTCGAGGATCAGCCGGTCGTACGCGATGACGGGCACGTTCTGCTTGTGCGCCGACTCGACGATGGTGGCCGTCGTCTTGGCGTTGTGGGGCACGACCACGAGCACGTCGACGCCCTGCGTGAGCAGGTTCTCCGCCTGCGAGTTCTGCAGGGCGTCGTCGCTGTTCGCGGACTGCACGAGCACCTGCGCCCCGAGCTGCTCGGCCTTCGCCTTGAACAGGTCGCGGTCGCGCTGCCACCGCTCTTCCTTGAGGGTATCCATGGAGAAGCCGATCGTGATCTTCTTCTTCTCCGCGCCCTTGGCGTCCGCGGTCTTCGCGGCGGCTTTGTCCTCGGTCTTGCCCGCGTTCGTCTCGCCCTCGGAGGCCGGCTTCGAGCAGCCGGTCGAGAACGCGAGCGAGATCAGGGCCATGAGAAAGGTGGAGCGACGAATCAAGGTGACCTCCGAGTCAGATGAGGGGATAGGGGGCCGCGCTGGGCCCGGTAGCTACTCGATCGTATTGATGGTGTCCGCGTAGCGCATGATGGTGTTGAGCGTTTCCGTGTCGTCGTCGTACACCGAGTACCACCCCTGGAGCTCGTGGGGCGGGTCGCCGATGTAGTCGTTTCCGAGGAGCCAGTAGTCGTTGCCGTCGTCCGACGGCCTGCCGGTGCCGGCCCAGGCCCAGAAGTTGACGCCCGCGAGCTCCGGGTTGTTGACGACGGCGTCGAAGACGGTCGAGTAGTACTCGTTCCTCTTCTCGACGGTCGACTCGACCGGCTCGGACTTGTCGTCCCGCGCGAGCCCGAACTCCTCGACGACGATCGGCTTGTTCAGCGCCTTGGCGTGCTCGATCTGCAGGTCGATGTACCCGTTGCTCTTGGTGATGGCCGCCTGGAGCGACTTCTCGGCGGTGCTGTCGGCCGGCAGCGACGGGTCGTACCACTCCCAGTTCTCCGGCCAGACGTGGAAGGTGAGGTAGTCGATGCCGGGCACGTCATGGAAGTCCCGGAAGTCGCTGTTGGCGTAGTCGCCCCAGTTGAACGAGAGGTCGCCCTCCGAGCCGATGGAGACGAGGTGGTTCTTGTCGATGTCCTTGATGAACTTCGCGTTCCGCTCGACCCAGAGCTTGAAGAGCGCGCCCCAGCCCTTGAAGGAGCGCGGCTCGTTCCCGAGCTGCCACGCCATGATCCCCGGGTGGTCCTTGAGCTTCTCGATGACGACCTTGGCCCGGCTGAAGTAGAACTCCTGTGCCTTCTTGTTGCAAAAGAACAGGCTGGAGAGATCCATCTGGTCGGGCCAGGGGTTCGTGTTCGGGTCGAGCGTGCCCGAGTGGGGGATCGCCCACTCGTTGATGGCCACGGCCTGGCAGTCCTCGCCGGTGCCCGGCTGGAACCGGATCGAGCTGTCGAACGGCACGTCGTGGTCGGCGGCGAGCAGGGGGGCGTTCGTCTCGGGGTGGGTCAAGCCGACCTGGTACGCGCCGAAGTCCTCGCCGCAGGAGGTCTCGGGCTCCTCGTGGGCCCACTTCATGTACTGGGGCATCCCGCCGGACCAGTGCCAGAAGTCGTTCAGGGTCATGACCGCCTTCATGCCGCGGCCGTGGATCTCGTCGAGCACCGTCGCCAGGTGGTCGGCGAACGCCTCGAGCTCCGGATCGGCGCACGGCTCGTCGGACGACGCGGGGAAGATCCGCTGCGGGCCGTACTGCTGATCGTTCTGCTGCGACTCGGGGATGTCGCCCTCGCTGAGTGCCATGATGCGGAGGTTCAGGACGCCGTGGGCCTCGAGGATGTCGAGCTCCGTGCGCAGGCGCTCGAGGGGGATGAAGGGAGCCGACCAGAAGTTGGTGCCCATGTACCTGTACGGCTTCCCATCGAGCGTGAGCATACTACCTTTCGCCCGGACGTAGCACTTTTCGGGTTGCTCCGCGCAGTCGACGGTCTCGCCGCCGCCGGTTCCGTCCCCGCCGCCGCCGGTCGCGTCGCTGCCGCCGCCGCCGGTCGCGTCGTTGCCGCCGTCCCCTCCGGCGCCGCCGCCGCCGGTCGCGTCGCCGCCGCCGCCCCCGGTGCCGCCGGAGGGCGCGGGGTCGGTCGTGTCGGACGTGCACGCGGCGAGGGAGAGCAAACCCAGAGCGAGCAACAAGGTCTTGTTCATGTTAGGTTCCTTACCTGGTTCGAGTGTCGTTCTTCGAGCGTGGATGAGCGCTGTCGCCGCGAGCTCACGCACACCGCCGGCTCGTGGTGACGTGCCGGGCTGTCGCGCCGTCGTCGCGGTGATCGTGTTGCCGTGGTCACAGCGAGCTCTCCGGATCTCGCGCCGATGCAAATCTCCGCTCAGGGCGTCGCCCTCGCACCGGCGCGACCGGTGGCAGACCACTTAATCGGTTCAGCGTCAACCGGGAAGAGCGAGCGCGCGGTAGCACCGTTTTGGCGCGGTCGCGGTCGTGGGCGCGGTGCGCGGCGGGGTGGTGGAGCCTGGCCGGCGCTGCGGCGGCCGAGGTTGGCCGGTGAGATGCGTCACCGGGCGTGGCTGGGGCGTTCGGGGTAGAATGGCCGAGCGTGAGCCGAGCCGCGCTGCGGTGGCTCCGCGGAGGACGGGGCATGTCGCCGAGGATGATCCTGCTTGCGGTGCCGGCTTTTTTCGCGCTCATCGGCGTCGAGCTGTGGCTTTGCCGCCGCCGCGGGCGGCGCGACTACCGCTTCTCGGACGCGCTCGCCAACCTCTCCTGCGGGGTCGGCCAGCAGGCGCTCGTCTCCGTCGTGAGCGGCGGCGTGCTCGTCTATCTCTTCCTCGTCGAGCATGCCGCGCTCGTGCGGCTGCCTCCGGGCGCCGTGTCGAGCTGGCTTGCCTGCTTCGTCGCGGTCGACTTCTGTTATTACTGGGCGCACCGCGCGAGCCACCGGGTGAATTTCCTGTGGGCGGCGCACGCGGTCCATCACCAGAGCGAGGACTACAACCTCTCGGTCGCGCTGCGCCAGAGCTGGCTCCAGCGGGCGCTCTTCTGGCCGTTCTTCTGGCCGCTCGCCTTGCTCGGCTTTCCGCCGGTGATGCTCGTCACGACCTATACGCTGAACGTCCTGTATCAGTTCTGGATCCACACGCAGCTCGTCGGCCGGCTCGGTCCGCTGGAGTGGGTGCTCAACACGCCGTCTCATCACCGGGTGCATCACGGCGTCGACCCCGAGTATCTCGACAGGAACCACGGCGGCGTGCTCATCGTGTGGGATCGGCTGTTCGGCACCTTCCGCGCGGAGGGGGCGCCCCCGCGGTACGGCGTTGTCCAGCCGCTCGCGAGCTTCAGCGCGCTGCGCGCGAACGTCGACCCGTGGCGGAAGCTCGCGCGCATGGCGGCGGCGGAGCCGCGCCTCTCCGGCAAGCTGCTCGTCTGGCTCCGGCCGCCGGACTGGCGTTCCGCGGCGGTCCCGCCCGAGGAGGGGCCGCTGCGCACCGATCCGGGCTATGTCCTCCACGACGTGGAGCGCCCGCGCGCGGTGCGGGCGCTGGCGGCGGCGCTGTTCGTGGCGGCGCTGCTCGGGGCGATCGCGTTCCTGGATGCGGCGCCGGGCCTCGCCGCGGGGCCGCTGTGGGCGGGGGCGGGCGTCATCGTCGCCGCGCTCGCCGCGGTGGGGGCGCTGATCGATGGGCCGAGGTTGCTCGAGGCGCGGGGGGCGGCGGCGACGGCGAGCGCGGCGAAGGGGGTGCCGATCTCGCCGGGCTGATAACGACGGACCGCCCAGCTTCTCGGTTTAGCCCGCGACCGCCTCCGGCCCGCGAAGCTCGATAAGCTTTGGCGTGGCAAGCGCACGGCCGCGCCGGCCCAACGATTTCTGACAACCTCGGTCGGATTCTTCGCCTACCGGACGCGGGACGCGAGGATCACCGACACCAGACGATCGCCTCCCGCTCGCTCGACGCGGCGCGCGCCGACCGCGACCTACGGACACACGATCGTGTCGATGAACGGCCCCGAGGGATCCTCCGTCGTGTTGATCGTCGCCGAGATCACGCGATCGCCGAACAGCGCGAACAGCGAAGCGATCGGACCGAGCGGCGCGTCCACAGCGCTGCCCAGCACGTCCGGCGCGATCGAGTTCAGCAGCGCGATCACGACGGTTGCCTCGACGCCGAGCGCGAACACGGCGAACCAGATCACTGCAGGCAACGACAGGTCGCTTTGCGTCCTCGCGAGCACTGGATAGATCTTGCCGCCGACGACCGAGAGCGAGATCCACGCCGTCAGGGTCAGTGAGCCCTCCGAGGCACCTTCGCGCGCTTCGCCCAACCCAACGCGGAGCGGTATCACGATCTTGAGCAGGCCGGTGTCCGCCTCGATCTCTGCGCTCACGTCGCGCTGCGAGTGGAGCCATACGACGAACGTGAGGAGACCTCGCGAAAACGTGACGTTCGCCGACCGGTTGAGCACCGCGTAGAATCCGGGCTGCAAGATCGCCTGGATCACGGGCCCGGAGGCGGTCTTTCCCTGGATCGTGCAGCCGGAGCGGTCCACCGCGACCGCGTGCCGCGCGAGCGAAATGGTCGACCGAGCCCGGGTCGCGGTCAGCGTGTAGGTGGTGTTGTCGAGCGGCCGATACTCGTGCCGTCCGCGCGCCGGCACCTCGACGCCGTTGAGCTGGAACCGGAAGCCGGAGAACGGCGCGTGGGCGGACCAGTCGACGTACACGGTGTCGCCGGCCGAGATGCGGTCGGGCGTTACCTTGATCATCCCGGTCAGCCCCTCGGGAACGCCAGGCGGCTCCACCGGCTGCTCGGCCTCGACGCTGATGCTGTTGCGATGATCCCTCTCAATTTCATGCATGTTCCTGGCTCCATGGTCGGATGGTTCGAGTTGCGGCAACCCCACCCTCGCCGAAGTTGCTGCGACTGGAGTACGCGTGCGCTCGTCGATGGTTTCACCGGTCCGCGACGATCCCGGCGCGTCGGCGACAGCTACTTCGACGTCGACTCGACGCGAGACGTGGTACGCACCATCGCAACGACTCACATGGAGCTGTCGCTGCGGCGGGGGAGCACCTACGACGTGCTCTGACCCCTCACACCTACACGCAGGCCACGATTCACCGCTTCTCGGTGGACGAGGCGTTCTGTGCTCTCTTCCCGCCACCGAGATCGCGAGGAAGACCGCCATGTTGCAACCCTGGAAGACTACGGCTGCGCTGCTCGCCTTTGCATTGCTGGATGCCGTCTGCGCGGACCCCGGACAGGACGCCTCCTCCGGCACGGCGAACGGCGGATCCACCTCGGTGAGCTCCGCGTCCAGCTCGACCGGCGGAACCTCGGCCGGCGGAACCTCGTCGAGCGAGGCCAGCAGCTCGTCGACGGGCGGGCCGCCCAGCAATCCGGTCGAGGTCGACTGCCGCACCCCCGGGGACGGGAAGTCCACCCTGGCCTTCGTCAACAAGTGCGACCAGCCGCTCCAGTTCCTGGGGAGCCTCATTGACGGCGGGGAGCTCGGCCCCGGGCAGTTCGCGTGCCGCGACGTGGGCACCAGCGAGGAGCCGCTGTCGTCGCTGCGCTACTGGGGGTATGCCGTGTCGGACCCCGGCGGGGGCCGATACACGCTGGCCGAGATGACCCTCAACACCGATTTCAACGACTTCGACTGGTACAACATCAGCCACGTGGACGCGCACAATCTCCCCATGGCGATCGTGCCCGTCGACCTGCCGGACTGCCGGACGCTGTCGTGCCCGAAGAGCCTGCTCGCAGGGTGCCCGGAGGCGGGTCACTACAAGGACGCGAGCGGCGCGATGATCTCCTGCGTGAGCCCCGACCGGGACGACCCCACGAACCCCGTGGCGGCGTACTTCGAAGAGCAGTGCAAGGACGCGTATTCCTGGTCCGGTGACGACCAGGAGTCGATGGCGGCCTGCGCCGGGGAAGACTACGACATCGTGTTTTGCCACTGACATGCTCCCTCACATCTCCGCACAGGAGATCGACCTCACCGGCCCCACCCTCGGCATGGCGACGGCGGCGCGCTCCTGGTGCGCGAGGCGTCCTGCTGGATCGAGGCGCGCCTCGCCCCGGCGCGCTCGTGGGGACGCGGCGTTGACCCGGCGCCCCCCTCCGCGGCGAATTTGAGCCGCGACGGCGCGACCCGACCCAGGTCGCGCTGCACGGGTCGCGCCGATGGCTCCCGCGCGGTCCGTACCCGCCCCGGGCGGCAGGCTCGGATCGCTCGGCATCGGCACATTTTTTCAAAAAAACGAGCCGACCTCTCCACGCACCCAGGGATCGCAGGATGCGGTCCTTTCGATGGAGATCTCCAATGTTGAATCGCTTCTCCGCGCGCGCCGTGCGCCCTCGGCGCGCCGCGAACCTCTTCATTCTCACCTCGATCGCGACGACCTTGATGGTCGTGGGCGGCTGCGTGGATCATCTGCAGATCGGCGACGAGCCCGGCGAGGGCGGCGGCCTCGAGTCCTCGACGGGCACCGACGGCTCGACAGACGGCAGCGGCGGCTCGACGCAGACCACCACCACCGAGACGGGCCCCGGCGGCGGCGGTGGCGCTGGGCAGGGGGGCCAGGGCGACCCAGCCGAAGGGCTCAGCAGCATCACCTTCAGCGGGGGGGACACCTTCAACTCCTGCACGGTCTCGTCGGGAGACCCGAACGGACTCGAGTTGGTTTGCTACTTGAGCAGCGCCAAGAAGATGGCGGCCTCCGAGCGCCATCCTGAGCGCGTTCTTTGAGGGGCGACAAACGAAGCCCCCTCAGAAAACTTGGTCGAAGTCCTCCGAGGGGGCTCGCCTCCGAGTTGCCAGAAACGGAGGAGCCCATGTTCGACCAAGTCACGCTCAAGGGCGAGTTCTTCGCGACGTTGGCGGTGCGACACGATGTCCGAGGTTCTGACGGGCGCTGCCATCCTGACAGGAGGGCGCCCTGAGCGAGATGCCTGGGAGCGCGGATTTCCGCTGCGCTCTGCGGGCGCTCGCCGGGCACGAGGCGTGAAAGGAGCGCTCGCATGGCCATCGAGACGAGTTCGATCGATCGCGAGGACCGGCTCGCCGGCGTCCTCCTCGGCACGGCGGTCGGCGACGCGCTCGGCCTTCCCCGCGAAGGCCTCTCGCGCCGCCGCGCCGCCCGCCTCTTCGGCGCGTCGCCGCTCGAGCACCGCTTCGTGCTCGGCCGCGGGATGATCAGCGACGACGCCGAGCACGCGTGCATGACAGCCCAGGCCTTGCTGGCCGCGCCGGGAGACGCGGCGCGGTTCGCGCGGTCGCTCGGATGGCAGCTCCGCGGCTGGCTCGCCTCGCTGCCGGCGGGCGTCGGATTCGCCACGTTGCGGGCGATCCTCAAGCTCTGGCTCGGGTTCTCCCCGGAGCGGAGCGGCGTCTTCTCGGCCGGCAACGGCGCCGCGATGCGCGCGTCGATCCTGGGCGCGGCGCTCGCCCTCACGCCCTCGCGCATCGAGCCGATGGTGCGGGCGTCCACGCGCCTCACGCACACCGACCCGCGCGCCGAGGAGGGCGCGCGGATCATCGCCCTCGCCGCCGCGTACGCCGCGGTGCGCACGCCGGAGCAGGTGAATCCGGCCGAGCTGCTGGGGATGCTCCGCGAGCGAATCGAGGATCCGGAGCTCCGCCGCCGGCTCGACTGCGCGGCGGAGCTGCTCGGCCGGCGCGCGTCGGCGGAGGATTTCGCCGGGGCGGTGGGGCTCACGGAGGGCGTGAGCGGGTTCATCGTCGACACGGCGCCAGCGGCCCTGTTCTGCTGGCTCGCGCACCCGGGCGATTTCCGGCGCGCGGTGGAGGACGTCATCCTGCTCGGCGGCGACGCCGACAGCACGGGCGCGATCGTCGGCGGCCTCGCGGGCGCCACGGTGGGGGCGCGCGGCATCCCCGGAGCGTGGCTCGACGGGATCGCCGACTTCCCGCGATCCGTTACGTGGATGCGGCGCCTCGGCGCGCGGCTCGCGCGGGCGTTCCGCGGCGAGGACGGGGGCGCCGCGGCGGGGGAGCGGGGTTCCGGCGGGGAGGGGCCTCTCGGCCTCTTCTGGCCGGCATTGCCGGTGCGGAACCTGATCTTCCTCGCGCTGGCGCTGGGGCACGGGTTCCGGAGGATGCTGCCGCCTTATTGAGGTGTCCCGCCGACGTGATGGCATTGCGCGCTCGACCCGCTTCCGATCAGGTAAGCGCTAGAGCTTATTGAAGCTGCACGAGGAAGCGCCCCCTTTCCGATGCTTCTGGCTATAGTCGGCGCGTGACGACGCGCCGCAAGCAGAGCAAGCCGCCGCCCGTGCCTCTGCCGGGGTCAGGCACAACCGGTGTTTCGCGGCTCGTCCTCGAGAACGTGCGCTGCTTCGCGCGCGGCGAGGTGCCGCTCGGGGCGCGGGTCACAGTCATCATCGGGCAGAACGGCTCCGGCAAGACCAGCATCGTCGAGGCGCTCGCCTCGCTCGCGCCCGGCGACGGCGAGGGGCTCGACCGCTTTCCGCTCCGCCGCGGAGCGTCCCGCGGTTCGATCGCGCTCCATGGGCCCGGCGCCGAGCCGCTCGCACGCTGGACCGATGGCGAAGGGCATGCCGGGCGGGAGCGGCTCCCTCGAGGACATCATGTCTTTGCCTACGGCCAGTATCGCGCCCTGCGTCGACCGGACGGGCCGCGCCCGGCGACGGGCCCGACGCTCCTCGGTCCGGAGTGGGAGCAGGCGCTGGCCCGGGCGCTCCCGGCGCATCTCGAGGACGCGCTGCGCCGCCCGGCCACGCGCACGCTGGTCGACTTCGACGAGTATCTCTTCCGGGATCTCTCGGCCTACGTCGCGCTCCTGGAGGAGCGGGGCGAGTACGACGCTGCCGCGCGGGCCGTCTGGGAGCGGCTCCGCGCGTGGCTCGTGAGGCTCGACAGCCGCATCGAGGGCGTGGAGATCGTCGAGCAGGAGGGGCGCCGCGTGGCGGCGTTCCGTCGCTCGGGCCTCGCGCTCTCGATCACCGAGCTCTCGGACGGGTATCGCGCGATGCTCTCCGTCGTGCTGGATCTCGCGATCCGCTATGCGCAGCTCTTCTCCGCGCTCGACGATCCGCTCGCCGGCGAGGCCATGGTGGCCATCGATGAGGTCGATCTGAACCTCCACCCGCGCTGGCAGCGACGGATCATCGACCAGCTCACCGGCCTGTTCCCGGGCACGCGCTTCGTGCTGACCACGCACTCGCCCGCGGTGGTGCAGGCCGCCATCGACGACAGGGAGCGCAAGGCCGGCATCTTGGTGCTGGACGAGAAGCCGGGCGAGGGGACGACGGTGCGGCCGTTGACGGAGGGCGATCTGCAGCGGCTCGACGGGGCCGAGGTCGACTCGGTGATGGTCGACGGCGCCGTCTTCGACGTGCCCTCGCGCCTCTCGCCGACGTACGAGGCGCTGGAGATCGACGCTGCCGTGCTCCGGCAGAAGGTCGAGGACGGCACGGCGACGGCGCGCGACCGGCAGGTGCTGCTGGAGAAGCTCGACGAGCTCCAGGGCGTGCTCGCGCGGGAGGAGGAGCGGGAGGGCAAGGGGCCGCTCCTGTCCGAGATCGCGCGGACGCAGATCGCGCTGCTCAGGCGGCTGGATTCACAGGTGACCGGGAAGGGAGGGGGACGGCGTGATCCGGCTCCGGCGAAGAGGCGTAAAGCCGCCCGCTGACTGGCAAGAGACGGTGGACGCGGCGTTCCCGGACGCGGCGGCGTTCTGGAAGAAGGCGAGGGCCTTCGAGAAGCTCGCCGAGCACGGGGCGAAGCGGAAGAAGGGGTTCGCGAGCTACGCGCCGGAGGTGCTGCCGCCGGACAAGAAGGGGAATCCGGCATTCCCGCAGGTCTGGCGCGCCGACGGGCGGGTCCGGCGGGCGATCGCCGGGATGTCGCGCGGCTTCTGCGCCTACTGCCAGTCGCCCGTCAGCTCGACTCACCCTGGGGCGAAGGGGGAGGACAGGCCGCCGGGGCAGGTCGAGCACTTCCGGCCCAAGGCGCGCTTTCCCGCGCAGGCGTACGCGTGGGACAACTACTTCCTGGCCTGCATGGGGTGCAACGGCGCCAAGCACGACAGGTGGCCGGCAGGAGGGTACGTTCGGCCGGACGAGGGCAAGCCGGGCAGCCGGTTCGTGTTTGCGGAGGACGGCGCGATGAAGGGCCGCAAAGGGGACGAACAGGCGGAGCGCACGGTCAAGGATCTCGACCTGAACCGTTACTGGCTCAGCTACCATCGAGGGAGGGCCATCCAGACCCATCTCGTCTTCGTGCGTCGTATGTTGGCTAGTTTGGACATGCCGGTCGAGGATCTACTCATCGAGCCGCCGGCCGCGTTCTCCGAGGCGATCAACCAGAACGTGCGGCGCGTTTGGACGAGCGGACGGCGGAAGAAGAAGCCTTCGCGTGCATCTTCTCGTAATGCTGGATGAGTGCTCTGAGCTTCTCACGGTTCTGGTGGTCGATCATGACTCGCGACATGCGTTGAAGAAATGCGAGGGCGCTCGGGTCCACCTCCGGCATGGCATCGAGAAAGCTGTTGAAAGACGTTTCAGAGGCCTGGCTCATGAGCACCATGGCGGCTGCCGCACACTCGGCGAGTGTGTATGGGGTGCGAAGCGTCAATGACATGTAGGGGAATGGACGGCTCGTCTTGCTTGGATCTTTCAGAAATTTTATGATCGTCCTTGTCGCCGGTTCGTGGGTGATATGGCCAAGGGCCATGATGATCGACGCCTTGCCCTCCATGTCTACCTTGTCGAGCATGCGAAGGAGCACCGGTCCGGCCACGTCGCCTAGGCGAATGATCGTTCGAAATTCCTCGGGACTAGCCGGCGGAACCAGCTGCGCCACACGTTTCTCGATCTCCTTCCGCAACGACTGCCGGACCTCGATGGCCGTCTCGGTACATTGCGCGGCGAGCATCGTCCCTTCCGCGACGTCGTCGCCGTCCTTGTCGAGTAGTCGGCGGATGATTCGATCCGCGTGTGCCCCTGGGAAGCCGGCGGAGAGGACGATGATCTCGTGCCACCATCTATCCTTGTAGTTGCTCAGCAGCTGGTCGTAGGCGTGCCCATTCACGAGCTCCATCGCAGCGAGGTATTCCTGGAACGTCAGATGCGAGAAGGCGAAGGAGCCCGGTGCCCGCTCCACGAGCACGCCGTTGCGGTCGCGGATCTCCGCCACGATCGCTGCGGCCTCCTCTTCCGGGCGGCCGAGGTCCGGCAGGTGCGCCGCGAGTCGATCGACGACCTCCTCCGCGGGCAGCTCCGCCACGCGAGCCCTGTGCATCGACAGCGCGAGCCGGGCGAGCAGGGCGCGCTTAGCGTGAGCGTCGAGCTTGCCTATGGCTGCGCCCTCCGCGAACTTCGCCCGATCCCACTCATAGAGCAGGACGTTGGTGATCGCCTCGTACAGGGCGACCCGTCGCTCAGGGATCCGTTGCCCCAGGAAGCGGTGGACGACGCAGATGACGGAGCAAAGGAGGGGAGTCTGCGCGAGCTTCTCGATCGCACGGCTCGCTCGCACCCGCTCTTTCAGGTCGTCTGCGGCCTCGCGCGCGTCGATCTCGGCCCGGCCGCGCGGCTTGTTGAGGCTCAGCTCAGCGGCCAGACACCATCGATCGATGAAGATACCGACCTCGTCGCGCGACATCGGCACGAGGCGTGCGCGCGCGAAACCCCTAGGCGCGGTTTCATCCTTGCCGGGAGCGGCGGCCGGCCTTGTCGTGACGACCACTGAAGTACCCGGGTATGCGTCGAGCGTCGCCGTGAGGGCTGGGAGCACTTTCCCCGCCAGCTGCGCCCGTGCCTCATCCAGGCCATCGACGAGCAGCAGCGCTCGACCGCGCCGGAGCGCTGCTTCCACGAACCAGGGCTCCGCGCCGGCGGCGCGAGCGATCCCTTCGGGGCTTGCCGCGGTCTCTTGCAGCGCTCGCACCGGCACGAGGAAGGGAACTGGCGCCAGGTTGGGCCTCCGGGTGGAGATGGCCAGCTCTCCCTGAGCGGCGCGCGTGGCCATGTACGCGAGGAGCGTCGATTTCCCGCTACCCGGTTCGCCGATGATCAAGAGCCGTGGATGGCTCATGAACGCATCCGTCGCGAGCACCCGAGGCCGCTCCAGGGCGCGCAAGATGGCGCTCGCCGCCTTGTCTTCGATCGTCGTCGCTTCGCCCTTCGGCCTCTTGCCGACCGTCGTTTCGGGCTTCGCGGAGCGCAGCTCCGCGGACGGCTCCTCGACGTGCAGCGGCACATAAGCGATCTCGAGATCCTGCCGGACGCGCGCGCTGAGCTGCAGTCCGCGGATCTCTATCTGCCCGTACCTTACCTCGACCTCACGCCGGTAGGCCCGCTCCGCGGCCGCGAAGCGCGCCTCCTCGTCGCCGCGCGCCGCCGCATCGAGCACGGCGCGCTCTTCCGCGCACCGGATCTCGAACGCATCGGCCTCCGGAAACGCATCCTCGAAGCCCTTTTGCCCCCACCGCTCCACGAGCGTGCGCAGCTCGCCGCGCAGCCCCTCCGGAACCGGGTAAGGTCCCCGCGCCTCGAGCGCGTCGATCAACCGTCGCTTCGCCCGCGCGCGCCGGTTCTTCGCCACCACCTCGGGCAGGCCGTCGCTCGCCTGAGCATTCTCCGGCACCTCGGCGAAGACCCTGTCGATCAGCGCCCCCGGCGGCTCCGCCGCCGCGCGCTCCTCATCGGCCCGCGCCTCGGGCAGCGCGGCTTTGCCTCGCCGAGCCCTGGTCTTCGCCTGTCGCGCGGCCCTCGTCACGAGCCCGCATCCTAGAGATCGCCCTCGCCACCGTCCAGCCGCCGAGCACCCGCCGTGCTCCTCGCGGCGGGCTGCGGCGCGCGGCACGGCTCGCCCGGAACGCCGTCCTCGCCGCCCATGCTCCGCCGATCTCGTGGCATGCTGCCTCCCACGGGCCGCCCATGCGCTTCGTCACGTACGCCCCGCCTCCCCCGCTCGGCCGCTTCGTCCGCCAGCTCTGGTACTACGACGCCCCCGAGCTCCCCGACATGGTCGAGCGCGTGCTCCCCAGCGGCGCCATGAGCCTCCTCATCAACCTCGCCGAGGACGAGCTGCGCTGGTACGACGCCGCCCCTGCCGGTGCCATCGCCCCCGCCGGTGCCATCGCCCCCGCCGCCGCCGCTGCCTCTGCCCCCGGCCGCTGCCACCGCCTCTCCGGCATCGCCGTCTGCGGCGCCCACGCCGAGCACTTCGCGATCGACACGGCCGAGCAGCGCGCCGTCGTCGGCGCCGAGTTCACCCCGGGCGGCGCCCTCCCGTTCTTCGGCCCGGAGACGGAGGCGCTCGGCGGCGCCCACGTCTCGCTCGACGCGCTCTGGGGCCGCGACGCCGCCCTCGTCCGCGAGCGCGTCCTCGAGGCGAGGACCCCCGACGACAAGCTCCGCGCCCTCGAGGCCGCGCTCGCCGCGCGGCTCCTCCGCCCGCGCGCGCCGCTCGCGCGCGACCCCGCGGTCGACTTCGCGCTCGCCGCGTTCGCCGACCCGTCCCAGGCGTACACCGTGGCCGACGTGACCGGGAAGCTCGGGATGAGCTCGAAGCGGTTCATCCGCAGCTTCACCGAGCAGGTCGGCCTCACCCCCAAGCGCTACTGCCGCGTGCAGCGCTTCCAGCAGGCGATCTCGGCGATCGAGCGCGGCGAGCGCGTCTCGTGGGCGGGCGTCGCCGCCGCGTGCGGCTACTACGACCAGGCCCACTTCATCCACGACTTCCGCGCGTTCGCCGGCCTCACCCCGACCGAGTACGTCGCGCGGCGGCGCGAGCGGAACCACGTCCCGCTCGCGGGCTGAGCGCTCGCCCGCGGCGCAGCCGCGCCGCCGGCCGAGCCGGCCGCCACGTTTTTACAATACCCGGTCCGGCCCCGCGGACATCCTCCGCCCATGACCCAGCGACCTCACCCCATCGCCCCGCCCCCGTACCACACCGCCGTGCCGCACCTCGTCGTCGCCGGCGCCTCGGACGCCATCGCGTTCTACAAGAAGGCGTTCGGCGCGACCGAGAAGCTGCGCCTCGCCGACCCGAAGCTCGGCGGCGCCATCGTCTGCGCCGAGCTCGTCATCGGCGACTCCGTGATCAGCGTCGCGGACGAGGCACCCCAGTGGAACGCCCGCGGTCCGAAGGCGCTCGGCGGCTCGCCCATCGTCATCACGCTGAACGTCGAGGACCCCGACGCCGTCGCCGCGCGCGCCGTCGCGGCAGGGGCCAAGGTCATCTATCCGATCGACGACCAGTTCTACGGCCGGCGCGAGGGCAGGATCGAGGACCCGTTCGGGCACCAGTGGGTCCTGTCCGCCGTCATCGAGGACGTCTCGGTCGAGGAGATGCAGGTGCGCATGGCGAAGTGGTGGGAACAGAAGCGCCCGAGCGGCGCCTGATCCACGCGGCGTCCGCCCTGGTCGCCTCGCCGCCTCGCCGCCTCGCCGCGCGCCCTCGCGGGCCGCCTCGCCGCGCGCGCCCTCGCGGGCCGCGGCGCGCGCCGCGGCCCGCAGGCTCACCGGGCCCGCCGCCTCCGGGCGCGCGACGAGAGCGCGGCGGCCCTCGCCAGCTCCGGCTCCGTCGCGCCGAGCGGCGCGGCGCCGCACGCCACGCACGCCTCGAACCGCGTCGATCGCGGCGCCCGCGACGAATCCGGCACGGGCCCGGGCTCGGACCAGTCGCAGGACACGAGCTCGCCCCCGGGGTCCGCCTGCGTGAGCGAGTCCGCCATCGAGTGGACCGACCGCTTCATCTCGGTCAGGCGCGCCAGCTGGAGGACGATCGCCATCAGCCGATCCGGATGGAACGGCTTGAGCAGGACGTGGTGATACGCCGCCTCCTTCGAACGCGCGTACTCCTCGGCCCCGGTGATCAGGAGACAGCTCGTGTAAACGGGCATGCTCGACACCTTCCGGAGGAGCTCGTCTCCCTTCATCCCAGGCATCATCAGATCGGAGCAGACCAGGTGGAACTCTCTCTCTTCGAGCAGCGCGAGCGCATGCTCCGCCGACGTACACTCCACGACGTCGACCTCCGCGGTGAGTACCGCAGAGATGCTGCTCAGCATGAGCTCATCGTCCTCGACGACGAGGACGCAGTGCCTTCGCCGGCATGATGAGCTCACGGCGCCTCTGTGTTGATCCTGCGAAGAGGTGCGATTGGCTCTTACGGTCGATGACACGGTGGCTGCCTCCTGCGGCGATCGCGGGTCCGCGCCCCGTGCCGCGTTGCCGCGGAGGTGCGCGAGCGCGCTTGCGTGTGTTCGAGCGCCTGCCCGGCGCCCCCCGCGCCGACGGCCTCTGCTGTGGAAGCTACACGACCGTGTTTGTCGGAGTCAACACTGCAACACGCCCTCTCGACAGGCCAACATGCAGATCTCGAGATCCGTTCGGCCTGCGTAAATTGCGTCTTTCAAGGGCCGGGACGTCGAGAGTGTAATCCGAAGAACCGGATCTCCGCGGCTGCGGCCGCGATGCGCGATAATTAACAATGGCACAATGTTCGAATCTTCACACTGGCGCTCGCCTCGTGCCTCGCCGAGCTTGCCAGTCGCGCGCCCCGGGGTCGCCGCTGAGCCTGCCAGTCGCGCCCCGGAGCGCCGCTGAGCCCGCAGGGCATGTCCGTTGCGTGCGCTGGAGCCTCGTCGGTGCTCGGCGCCGCGGCCACGGCCTCATCCATACGCGTTACGCGCGCGTCATGAGCGCCGGAGGCAACCGGAGTCAAACAGCGCGCGGGCGATTTCGCGACACCTGTGGCCAAGTGCCTCATCGCGCCTCTCGGCTGTCGTTGGACAGGGCAGACGCCCGCGTGGAGCGCCTCTTGCAACCACCCCGGGGACTGGAGGTCAAGGTGGCACTTGATTTGTTGAACGAGCGGGGAACACCGCTCGACAAACAGCAGTTCGATTGGCGGGAGCTGGTCAGCATCCCGTCCAGCAAGCTGAACGACGACGCGTTCACCCGCGTCCGGATCATCTTGATGAACGGCATCGAGTCGGAGGCGGTGCGCTTCTCGCACGCCTGCGCTCGCATGAACGGCGCGCTCCAGCAGGAGCTCGCCCGCATCCGCCGGGTCGAGCATCACCAGCAGACGATGGTGAACTGGCTCCTCCCGGGGGACCTGTCCGTGCTCGAGACCACCATCGGGTTCGAGCAGGTGGCCATCGAGGTCACCGCGGCGGTCGCCATGAACGAGCCCGACGAGTACCTGGCCCAGGTCTATCGGTTCGGCATGCTCGAGGACTTCGACCACCTGTACCGCTACGCGGCGCTGATGGACCGGGTGCACGGCAAGGACGCGAACAACATCCTTCAGTGCTACACGGACATCTGCCCCGGCAGGCCCACGAGCGTCGAGCACCGTCACCCCGACGACGACCTGCGCGCCCCCTACGATCGGAGGACGGCGACGCCGCTCAGCAAGCTGCACGCGCTGACGATCATGGCGTCCGAGCACCAGACGCACGACTACTACATGAACGTCGGACCGACGTTCGCCGATCCGATGGCCCGGCAGCTCTACGCGGAGATCGCCTCCATCGAGGAGCAGCACGTCACGCAGTACGAGTCGATCATCGATCCCAACGAGAGCTGGCTCGAGAAGTGGCTCCTGCACGAGGCGAACGAGGTCTACACGTATTACAGCTGTGCGAAGTCCGAGTCGAACCCCCGGATCAAGGCCATCTGGGAGCGGTTCGTCGACTACGAGCTCGGGCAGCTGCACCACGTGCGCCGCCTCTTCGAGC
This sequence comes from Sorangium sp. So ce134, assembly GCA_051525975.1. Taxonomy (GTDB): domain Bacteria; phylum Myxococcota_A; class Polyangia; order Polyangiales; family Polyangiaceae; genus Sorangium. The sequence continues at coordinate 10,848,281 of CP150314.1, read as the reverse complement.
GGATCGAGAAGCGGGACTCGGCGGAGCTCCTGCCTGCGGAGCTGCCCGATCCCATCGAGTTCAGGAGCCACCGCGAGTTCGTGCGCCGCGTCCTCCAGGGCGAGGTGCACCTGCGCGCCGTCGGCAAGAACATCGTGGATCCCACGCAGGTGCCGGAGTCCCCGCAGACGCTCGCCTACCGCGAGCGGATCAACATGAGCGGCTCGCCGTCCGAGGCGGTGGCCGCGGGGTACGTGTGGGTCCCCGGGACGGAGCTCGCGGAGCTCGCGGGCCAGGCCAAGGAAGCGAACGGCAACGGCGCCAGGGTGTACCAAGTGAGGTCAGCATGAAGGCCGAGACGACCGCGGGGATGAACCGCACCGGGATGGACATGTCGCCGATGGACTCGAAGGAGGTCGTCGTCGGGGCGAGGATCATGCCGCCGAGCAGCGTGGGCGACGACTCGGCCATCGCCAGCGTCATCGCCCACTACGCGCGGCGGGAGGAGCGGGTCGGCACCATGCCTCCTCCCGGCACGCTCAAGGGCGCCGTGAAGTCGGCCCTGCAGTTGTTGAAGGGCGAGGCGCCCCTCGTCCTGCTCGACAAGCTCGGCGAGCGCCTCGCCTTCGAGCGGGCGGGGAGCCGGCTATGGAAAGGGGTGCTCGCGAAGTTCGACGCGCTCGGGTCGTTCGAGGGCGGGCCGACGCGCGCGGACATCGAGCTGATCTACCAGGACGAGGTGGAGCATTTCCTCCTGGTCGGCTCCGTGGTCCGGAGGATGGGCGCGGATCCCACGGCCGAGACGCCGCTGGCCGACGTCCACGGCGTCGCCTCGTGCGGCCTGATCAAGGTCGTCACGGATCCGCGGACCAACCTGGCCGACGCGCTGGAGGCGATGTTGATCGCCGAGCTCACGGACAACGACGCGTGGGACGTGCTCATCGACATGTGCCAGGGCCTCAACGATCAGCAGCTCCTCGCGCAGTTCCAGGCGGCGCGCGCCGCCGAGGCGCGCCACCTCACGATGGTGCGCTCCTGGGTCAAGGCGTCGCTGCTCGCCCGGGCCAGGGGCGACGGCGCGCCGAGCAGCAGGACGGCGAGCTGAGCCGAGCCGCGAGGGCGCGCGCCCTACCAAGGCCCGCGCGCGTTGTGCGCGCGAGCGGCGCGAAGCCTGGAGCGACGCTCCGCTCGACGTAGCGCGGTACCCCGAGCGAACGTGCGGTGTTCCGTTCACCGCCAAGACGCCAAGGACGCCAAGAAAACCTAAGTATCTAAATTACTTGGCGTCTTGGCGTCTTGGCGTCTTGGCGGTTCATCTCTCGCTCGATCGACGTGATCGGCGTTCTAGGATGGCGACGCCGGCGCGCGCCGTCGGACCGCGACGCGACGCCTTTGCGCGGGCGCTGAGGGCGCCGCGGGAGGACGCCGGCGACGTCGCCGTTGCCGACCGACTCCTCGCAGCTCGCGTCAACCCGTCAGGGGACCGTGAGCACCACCTTTCCCCGCACCTTTCCGCCCTCGCACACCGCGAACGCCTCCGCGGCGCGGTCCAGCGGAAACGTCTCCACCACGGCCTTGACCCCACCCTGGATCAGCCGCTCCAGCTCGGCGTAATCCTCGCGCTTGTTGCGCATATTGGCGAGCACGACCCGCTTGCCCCCGAAGATCCCGCCGAGCGCGGACCGGATCATCGCGTCCGGGCGGGCCAGCGTGGTGGCATAGACGCCGTTCGCAGCGAGCGCCGGCGCCGCCCGGGAGAAGCCGACCTGGCCGAAGGCGTCGAAGAAGACATCCCAGGTCCGGTCGGGCGCGGCGACGTCCACCTTGCCATAGTCGAGCACCTCGTCGGCGCCCAGCGACCGCGCGAGATCGGCATTCCTGGCGCTGCAGACGGCGACCACCCTGGCGCCCTTGGCCTTCGCGATCTGCAAGGCGAGGTGCCCGACGCCGCCGGTGGCGCCGTTCACGAGGACCGTCTTGCCGGTGAGATCGCCGCACTTGCGCAGGCCGGCGATCGCCGTCAGGGCGGCCACGGGGAGCGCGGCGCCTTGCTCGAAGGTCCAGCTCTCGGGGAGCTTGCGCGTGTCCTTGGCCCGCGCGACCACGCGCTCGGCGTGCGCGCCGGGCTTGCCGAGCATGGTGAGCACAGTGCCGACCACCCGGTCGCCGGGGGCAAAGCCGCTGACGCCGTGCCCTGCCGCCCGCACGACGCCCGAGAAATCCGCGCCGAGCGGCTTCGGCAGGCCTCGGCCGGTGAGGAGCTTCATCATCCCGCTCCTGAGCTTCCAGTCCAGCGGGTTGATGGAGGATGCCTTGACGTCCACCAGCACGTCGCCCTTGCCGGGCGTCGGCTCCGGGAGATCGCCGTATTTCATGACCTCGGGGCCGCCAAATCCCGTGACGTAGAATGCCTTCATCGTCGCTCTCCGCTCCTCCGGCGCCATCGCGGTGCTTGCTTGTGCACACAGCGCACGATGCTGATGCGCATGTCAAGCCCGCGCGCCGCCGTCGCGGCGGCCCCGGCGCCCGCCACCGCGCCGCCCCCGCGGCGCCGCCGTCCCGCCACGCGGGGCGACCGCATGCGCGCTCTCGATCACCACCCGCGGCCCGCGTGCGGCTAGACTCCGCGCAATGTTCTGGTTCGATGCCGTCCTGCTCGGGGTCCTCGAGGGCCTGACCGAGTTCCTCCCCGTCTCGTCCACCGGTCATCTCATCCTGCTCGGCGCGTGGCTCGGTCACCAGAGCGAGGCGGCGAAGACGCTCGACATCGTGATCCAGCTCGGCGCGGTCCTCGCGGTCGTCGTTTACTTCCGCGAGCGGCTCGCCGTCACCCTGCGCGGCATCTTCCGGCGCGATCCGGACAGCCTCCGCCTCGCGCTCGCCCTCGCGTTCGCCTTCTTCCCGGCCGCCCTGGTCGGCCTGCTCTTCCACAAGGCCATCAAGGCGTACCTCTTCGGCCCGGGCCCCGTCGCGGTCGCGCTCATCGCCGGCGGCTTCCTGATGATCGGCGTCGAGGCTGCCCGCCGGCGCCGTCCGGACCAGGGCGCCCCGCGCCTCGAGGACGTCACGCTGCAGCGCGCGCTCGCGATCGGCTTCGCCCAGTGCTTCTCGCTCTGGCCCGGCGCGTCGCGCTCGATGGCCACCATCGTCGGCGGGCAGCTCTCGGGCCTCAGCACCGCCGCGGCCGCCGAGTTCTCGTTCCTCCTCGCCATCCCGACGCTCGGCGCCGCGACCGTCTTCGACCTCGCCAAGAACGGCCGCACCCTCCTCGACGCGCCCGGCGGCGCCGCCGCGCTCGCCGTCGGGCTCGCCGTCTCGTTCGTGGTCGCCCTGCTCGTGATCGCGGTCTTTCTGCGCTACCTCAAGCGCTACGGCCTCGCGCCGTTCGGCTGGTACCGCATCGCGCTCGGCGCCGTCGTCCTGTGGCTCTGGGTCGCGAGCCGCACCGCCCCGACCGCCCCCGTCGAGGCTGGCGCCGCCGCGGCCGAGCCCGCGCCCCGCGGGGACGTCGCGGCCTCAGCGGGCGGCCCCGACCGCGCCGGCGATCACCCGAGCCGCCCGTAGGCGTACAGCCACCGCGCCGTCGTCTCCCCGCGGTTGCGGACGGTGTGCACCATGCCGGCCGGGATCTCGATCTCCTCGCCGATGCGGGGCACGACCTTCTTTCCCGCGAGCGTGAGCTCGAGCTCGCCTTCGAGGACCATCAGGAGCTCGTCCTCGTGGTGAACGTAGTCCTCCCACACGCGGCCGGGCGGATCGGTCCAGAGCCCGCCGTGAAAGCCGCGCGCGCGCCAGCGCTCCAACACCTCATCGCGAGTCGCCGTGTCCATGCGGCGTCATTGTGCACGGGGCGCAGGAAATCCTACCCCCTTTTTCGACGTCGGATACTCGTCGGGACGGACGGCGGAACGGTGGTGGAGCACCCCGGACGAAGCGACGGCGCTTGCGAGCTTGTCGGCGCCTCGTGCCGACGGGGCTGAGCGGCTGGACGCGCGACATCTTCAGAAACGGCCTCAGCGACGGAACGGAAGAACGACGGCGGACGACGGCGGACGACGGCGAACGACGGCGGACGACGGCGGACGACGGCGGACGACGGCGGACGACGGAAGAGCGACGGAAGAGCGACGGCGGACGCGGCGGACGCGGCGGACGCGGCGAACGACGGCGAACGACCGAAGACGGAACGGCATGCTTGCGGACGACGTCACGTCGGGCTAGGATGCTTCTTCTCACGAACGTCCCTGGCCCTCGACACGACGCTTTCCCTCTTCCCTCTCTCGCGAGGGAGACTGCAGCTCGCTCGGACGACTGGACGACGCACCGTGTGACCGCGCGGGAGTTCCGCGCGGCACGTCTCCGTTCGATCCGTTACGGCTTCGTCGGATGGCAGGCCGAGAGCGCCTCATGGCGCATCAGAAAGCCGTAAAAAGCAGGATGACATGGGAAATCGTCTCTACGTAGGAAATCTTTCGTTCAGCACCACCCGCGAGACGCTCGAGTCCGCGTTCGCCGCAGCCGGCGAGGTCCGTGAGGTCGCGATGCCGACCGATCGTGAGACCGGGCAGCCGCGCGGCTTCGCGTTCGTGACCATGGGCTCTGCCCAGGCCGCGAACAGCGCGATCTCGCAGCTGAACGGCGCCCTGCTGGATGGCCGGCCGCTCAAGGTCAACGAGGCGCAGGAGCGCCCGGCGCGCGGCTTCGGCGGCGGCGGTGGTGGCGGCTACGGCGGCGGTGGTGGCGGCGGCTACGGCGGCGGTGGTGGCGGCTACGGCGGCGGTGGCGGTGGCCGCGGCGGCCGCGGCGGTCGCGACCGGTACTGATCCCCGGCGCGGCGCGGCGGGGCTCGTGCGCCGCCGCGCCTGCGCCTTCAAAGCGCGCCCTGGGGCGCCGAAGAACGCGCCCGAGGGCGCCGAAAGGCCTGGTTCCGCATGCAGAAGCAGGGAGCATTGAAGCGGCAAAAGGAACGCGCACGGCAAGAAAAGCAGCGCGAGAAAGACGCGAACCGCCTCGCGCGCCGCAAGGAAAAGGGCCCTGACAACAACGGCACGCCAGGAGAGGATCCGGACATCGCCGGGATCATCCCGGGGCCTCAGCCTCCGGCCGTTGAGTGAAACGCGCGGCGCCGAGCCCGGGCGCTGAGAGCGCCTCGCCCGAGCCGGCGACCGATCCTGGCAGCTCGGCGCAGACGACCGCGCGGTGGCGGTTCATCGAGCAGAGCGCGACAACGCTGGGCCAGGCGTGGGCCAAGCGGTGGCGTCAAGACCTTCATCGCGAAGGCCGCCCCGCCGCCGGCGGATGGCCCGGCACGCTGCGCGAAGCGCGGACTCAGGTGGAGATCACCCTCCCGAGCGAGCTGCTCCACCGAAAGATGCCCGCCATCACTGGCGCGGAGCGCGAGCACGCCGCGCGGACCGCGTACGCGAGCGCGCGGGACGAGTGGCGCAAGCATCTCGAGCCCGAGACGCCGTAGAGCGGCGGTCGCCCGCTTCGGATACCGTCGCGAGCGGCGGTCCCCCTTCCAGGAGATGGGTCCGGATCGGCGTTCAGACCGGCGCGATCCTCTCGTCGGCACCCGCGCTGGTCGCCGGTGAGGCGCTCGGGCTGGCCGGGGCGCCGCTCGTGGCCTCGCCCTTGGCGCCGCCCTGGGCCCGCCGCGCGCCGGCCTCGCGGTGCGCGTCGAGCGGGCGGAGGGCCCTCCGGACGACCTCGACGGTCGCGGGCTCGTCCTCATCGACCATGGCGGCGACCTTGGTCGCGTAATTGACGATGGCAGTCTGGATGGCGCGCACGTGCGTGGCGAGGTTCGATGTCGCGGCGGCCTCCTTCTGCAGCTTGTCTCGCACCATCGCGTCGTAGCGGGGCAGGACATTGCCGATCTGCTCGAGGAACTCGGGCCCGGCGAGCGCGTCGATCTCCGGCTTCAGGTCCGCCTCCTCGATGTGCGCGACGATGGAGGCCATCACCGTGTTCTGCACGGAGTACTCGGCGGCGAGGAACGAGAGGCCGTCATCGCCGAAGAGCTCCTTGACCAGCTCACCGGCGCGCCGCGCCTGCGGGAAGCGCGCTTCGGGCAGCATCGATGTCGCGATGAGGCGCATGCGCAGCGCCCCGAAGCTCGCGTCGGCCTCTCGATCGAGCACTCGCACGTCGTCCTCGGACAGGGCGCCGTTCACCCGGCGGCGCGCGGTGAGCGCCTTCTGGCCTGCCTCCGCGGCGGCCTTCAGCTTCGCACACGCCTTGGCGACGTTCTCCGGCGCCGACTCCGGACAGGCTGCGACCAGCGCGTTGGCGAGGGTCACGCCATTGGCAATGTTGATGATGGGAGCGCGAACGTAGATCGAAGCATCGAACGTTTGGTCCATCGTGCCACGATGAGCATGGCGCTGTCCCACGTCCAGCGCGCCTGTCGTCGTCAATGTGCTATGGGCAGCGCGGGTGCGCAGCTCGGCGGGTGTTGATGGAGGGGCTGGAGAGCGGTCCTGACGCGGGCGGGGAGGGCCGGTGGCCTCCCGGAGCGGGGCGGGGCGGCGGCCGGCGTGGGCCAGCCGCCTCCGGGGGCTGCGCGACGGGTCGCCGGGATGCTCGGAGATGCCCCGGGGGTTGCGCGACGGGTCGCCGGGATGCTCGGCGATACCGCGGGGGTTGCGCGACGGGTCGCCGGGATGCTCGGCGATACCGCGGGGGTTGCGCGACGGGTCGCCGGGATGCTCGGAGATGCCCCGGGGCTTCTCGGAACGGGTCGCCGTCGTGCTGGCGCAGGCCGATCGGGCTCTTTCCGGAGGTCGTCGACCTGCTGGAGAGGCCGGGAGGCCTCCCGGAACGGGTGATCGACCCGTCCGGCAGACCTCGAGGCCTCCGGCGCCCGCCGGCGCGGGCGTGGCGGGTCGCCGCGGCCCGGAAAAATCCGTTGCCGGGTGCGGGTCGCGGTCCGTAATTCCACTCGTGCAGGTCGCAGCCGGTCACGGCCCCTCGCCATCGACCTGCGGCCCTTGCCTGACGCTCGAGCGGAGTCCCTTGCGCCATCCACGTCTGAACGCCATCGGGTGGAGTCTCGCCGTGTCCCTGGTGCTGGCCGCGCCGCCGGCCCTCGGTCAGGTCCCGCCGGGCGGCGCGCGGCTGTCCTATACGCGCGGCCCGGGCGCGGAGGGGTGTCCCGAGGAGCAGGCGCTCCGGGATGTCGTCGCCGGACAGCTCGGCGGGACCGACCCGTTCGTGGACGGCGGCGGCGGCCGGCGGGTCGAGGTGGTCCTCGCGCGCAAGGGGCGGCAGTTCCTGGGGGAGATCGCGCTGTACGACGGCGACGGCCGGCGGCTCGGCGCTCAGGAGCTCACGAGCGCGGCCTGCGGGGCGCTGGTGGAGGACGTCGGCACCGCCCTCGCCATCGTGCTTCGCCCGGTGCGAACGGCGCGGGAGACGGCGCCGTCGCCGCCGGAGACAGCCTCCGCGCCGGGGCCGCCGGAGGCTGCCTCCCCGCGAGCGGCGCCTGCGGGGCCGCCGCGCGCGCCGGCTGCGGCGGCGGCCCCGCCGTGCCGGCCAGCCGCACCGGCGCGGCCCGTGGAGCGCCGTGGCCCCGCGCTGGCCGGGCTGCGGCTTCAGCTCGGCATGGGGGTGCTGATCGGCGAGGGATTTGCGCCGGCCCCGGCGGTCGGGTTCTCGGGGTTCGTGGGGGCCCGATGGAAGGCGTTCTCGCTCTCGCTGGAGGGACGCGCGGACCTGCCGGTCGCCACCGAGCCGTATCGGGGCAGGATCTACGGCGTGTCCTCGCTCGGCGGCTCGGTCGTCCCCTGCGGGCACGTGGCCTGGTTCTTCGGCTGCGGCATCGTCACGGCAGGCCGTGTGCGGCACTTCGGGATGGTCAACTTCGCGGGGGAAGCGTTGTGGCCCTACGCGGGGCTCGGGCTGCGCGGTGGCGTGGAGGTGCCGTTGTCGTCCTACCTTGCCGCACGGCTCACTGGCGAGCTCGTGGCCAACCTCGTGCGTCCCACGCTTCATCTCGATGGCGGTGAGAACTTGTCCGTGGCCGGCACCTCCACGGCGGGAGCCTTGCACCTCGTCGCTTCGTTCTGATCCGGGCTCGGTTGTTCGCTGATCAGAGGGCGCGGACGTGGAGCATCACGCGTGCTGGAAGGATATGGCTGAGGCTCCGCGTGAATGCCGCCGTGAGACTCCAGGTCCGCCGGACTCAGGAAGGTGCCGGATCAGGGATCGGCTCAGGGCGGCAGCAGAGCGTTGCTGCGCCGAGCAACGCGACGCCGCCAGTCGGCTCGCCGCCCGTCGGCTCGCACGTACCCGGCTCGAGACGGACAACGCTCGCCGACTTGCTCCCGAGCGCCGTCCCGGGGGAGATGGCGCCACAGAAGGGCGCCTCGGAGCTCACCACCACGCCGACGGCGAGCTGCGAGCACGCATCATCGCTGAACGCCGACGCCAGGACGCTGCATCTGCCCCCGGTAGGTTCGGCGCAGCCGCAGGGGGCGCAGCCGCGCGTGTCCTCGGCGCCCGTGTGGAAGACGTGCCGGTCCGGGTACGTCGCCGGGCAGTCCCGCTCTCCTTCGTGGTGGATGCACGTCAGGAACCCCTCGGGCGGCGCGGCATCGCCGGCCGGCGGGGCCGGGGTGCAGGTCATCCCGGGATCAGCGCACGGCGCGAACGCGGTGCCGGTACACGCCCGGGCGAAGGTCGCGAAGCTCCCGGCGCGTTCAGGCTCCTCCGGTGCCTCGGGTCCCTCCGCGATCCTGGGCGCGCAGCTCCCCGGGAGCGCGCGGGGTGCCGGGATCTCGAGCGACTGCGCACACAGGGCGCCGTCGCACATCTGTCCGGCGGCGATCGCGCCGGCGGAGGTGCAGGCTCCGTCCCAACCTCCGGGAGCGGCGAACGGCGTCTCGGCAGCGCCGGGGACGTCGCAGGGAAAGCTGGCGTAGGTGCTCCACGCCGCCGGTAGCTCGCACGACGCGTCCGGCGGGTCGCACAGGCAGGCCGGGCATGCGGGCGGCGCCGCCGCCGTGAAGTCCGCGCGGCCTTCGTAGGCGACGATGGGCGCCGCGGCGGGGCAGTCCGGTGCTCGGTCCTGCGGGCCGATCCAGAGCAGCGCCGGCTCGGACCAGCCGAACGGCTCCCTCGGCACGCACTGTCCCGGACAGGCCGCCGGCGTGCCGGTGTCGAGCCCGGGGACGGTCGCACTGTCGAAATCGGCGCCGGCATCCCCGTCCGCGCAGGCGTCGCCTGCGTCAGGACCGGCATCGCCGCACGCGCCGGCGCCGCCGCCGCCGTCCACGGGCTCCTCCGTCACAAGACAGGGATGGTCCTTGATTCCAGGCTCAGGATCCCAGGGGCAAACCCAGGCCTCGGGCGTTGCGCAGCCACCAGCCCAGGTCCCCAGCACGACGGCCGTGGCGCCCGACCCCATCACCATCCCGCCCGTCACCCGTCGAGCCCATCGCCTCATCGCCTCACCTCAGTCATTCAGCGCCGCAGCCGTCGCGCGCGCAGCGCTACGGCGCGAGCGCCTCGGCAGGGAACCACATAAAGAAGGACGCGAGAAGCCCCCTCAGCCTCATGGAGGCTCGCGGGGTTGCGTTCCGAAAATTATCGTTCCTTTCTCAGGATCGTCTGAGGTGTTCCTGGTCGTCCACCGCCGCTTCGGGGACTACGACCCTCGCTTCTCCATGAAGGCGTGGGTGGCGAGCATCGCGTCGCACCTCGCCCTGCGGCACCAGCGGCTCTCCCGGAACCGGCGGGAGCTGCTCGCGCGCTCCGAGGCCGAGCGCATCGACGTCGCGGACCCGAGCGACGACGCGGAGCAGCGGTTCGCGCAGGCCGAGACGCAGCGGCTCGTCCGGACGCTGATCCAGCGCATCGAGGGCGACCGGCGCGTCGTGTTCATCCTGTACGAGCTCGAGGGCATCGAGATGCGCGAGATCGCCGAGGCGCTCCAGATCTCGGAGAACACCGCGTGGGACCGGCTGCGGCGGGCCCGCAGGGAGTTCGAGGCCGCGGTCAAGCGGCTGAGCGCGCGGGAGCGCGACGCGCTCGGCGTGCACGCGCGCTCCGCGCTGGCGCCGCTCGCCCTGGCCGACGGGCCGCTGCTGCTCGAGCTCGGCGACGCAGGGCTCGACCCAGATGGCCTCGGCGAGCTGCTCTGGGCGCGGCTTCAGGCGCTGCTCGCCCCGCTGGAGGGCGACGGGGGCGCGCCGGCCGGCGAGGCTGCGCGAGCCCTCCCGCCCGACGGCGGCGCAGCCGAGGCCGTCCCCGCGTGGGAAGCGCGCCGCGCCTCGGCGGGCCTCGCGCGGGCGGGCATCGAGATCGCGCGGGCGAAGCTCGTCGCGGCAGGCGCGGGGCTGTTCCTGGGCGGGGCCGGCGCCGGCGCCGGCGCGCTCTACGCGGCCCTGCCGCGCAGCGCTCCGCCGGAGATCGCCCTCATTCGCAGCGATGCGCTCGCGGCGCCCCCGGTCAGCTCAGGCGCGACGGCCGCGCTCCCCGACGCCCCGGCGGCTCTGCCCTCGGCGGCGCCGGCGCCGGCGCCGCCCGCCGCGACCGGCGCGAAGGCGGCCGTCCCGCCGATGGACACCGACTTGACCCTGATCCAGCGCGCGATCGCCGCGCTTGGAACGGGAAGAGCGACCGAGGCGCTCGATGCGCTCGACCGCCATGCGCGGAGCTACCCGCGCAGCCCGAGGGCCCAGCAACGCGAGACCCTGGTCATTCAGGCGCTCGACAAGACCGGCCGGCGCGCCGAGGCCGCCGCGCGAGCCGCCCAGTTCCGCGAGGCGTTCCCTGGCAGCGCCTACCTGCCCGCCATCGAGGACGCGTTGAACGGCTCTCCGTGAAGGCGAGCACACGCCCGCTCCCCTCGGCCGGGAGCACAGGGCCGTCACGGCGCCGCGAGCACCAGCCGATCTGCTTCTCTGGTCGGCGTCCATGGCGCTTTGAGCTCCTCGACCCCTCTCTCTGTCTCTCTGTCTCTCTCCGGCCGGCAGTGCGGTGCTTCGGCCGAACGTGCAGTGCTTCGTGAACCGCCAAGACGCCAAGTGCGCCAAGATAGGATTTTTTTTCTTGGCGTCTTGGCGTCTTGGCGTCTTGGCGTCTTGGCGTCTTGGCGGTTCGAATTTCTGCGCTTCTCAGGCAGTTTCATGCCGTTTGTCGCACTAGCCCCTTCGGCCGGAGACCGCGCTCGGACTGTCACCGCGCCGGCGCGAGCGCCGCGTCGGAATCACGGGCGTGAAAACGAGCGCGCCTGATCGATTTTGCAGCGAAGCGCAGGATCGTCGGGGAACTCGCGCGCATGGATGGGTCGTTCGATGAGCAGCGATGGGTCACCCTGGAACGCAACACCGGCGTGCGTCGGCGTGCCGCCGGAACTCCCACCCACCATCGCGAACATCCTCCCCGCTGCCGGCCCTCGGTCGGCCGAGGCTCGGTGCGCCGGAGATACCGGTGAGCCGTCGCATGCGCGGCGCGCCGCCTGCTCCGGCGCTCTCGATGCCGCTGCGCCCCGCGGTCTCGCCACCCGTCGACGCCCTCCTCGCGGAGAGGCGCCTGATCACAGCCACGCTCGTCGCGTGCGGCGTCCCCGCGCGCGATTGCTGAGGATGTGCTCCAGAACGTGCTCATCGCCGCCTGGATAGCCATCCAGGAAGGCAGATACCGCCCTGATCCGCGGGCCGATCCGCGCCGCGCGCTCCAGGGTTGGCTGCACGGCATCACGTGGCGGCAGGCGGGGCATCACCTGGGGCGCGCCCACGTCCGCCGCGAGGTCCCGGTCGACGAGCCGCGCGCGCTGGTCGACGAAGGCAACATCGACCCGGAAGGCAGGCTCCTGGCCCGCGCCGCGCTCCGCGCGCTCGTCGACCTGCCTGCGCGCCAAGGCGAGCTCCTCCTCGCCGCGGCAGGTCCGCAGACCATCACCGCCCACGCCAGGTCGCACGGGCTGAATCCGGCCACGACCGCCCGTCGGCTGCACGTCGCCCGACAGGCGCTCGCCGACCGGATCGCGCGGCGGCTCTGGTGACCCGGGCGCCGCCGTCGCTGCGACCCCCGGCGCCCACCATCGGCTGCGACCCCCGGCGCCCACCATCGCCTGTGCGGGTGACCGCCGAGCCCGTCCCGTCCCGCCCGGCGCCGCAGCCCACGGCCGGTCGAACGCGCTTGAACATTCTCGGCGGGCTCGGTCCGCTCTCGACGTCCGAGGCACACCCCAGGCGGTGGTCGTTCGGCCTACGCCTCGGGGCCCGACCGGTACGTGGCCGTGGCCACGTACCGGAGGACCCTGGAGCAGAACGCGCCGCCACAACTCCCCCGACACACGCGCTCGCCCTCGAAGCGCGCGGAGCGCGAAGCGAGGGCGCTCAGCACCTCCTGCGTCACGTCGTAGCCGCCGTTGTCGCAGGAAGAATACGAGCACGGCATCTCGAACAGCGCGGGCGCGTGCTCGACGACGACGCGACGGATGTACTGCGTGTCATTCTTCGCCGCGTCGGGCCGGGCCTCGCGGATCTCCAGGTTCAAGCTCGTCAGATCCGGCACCTTGTGAAGGAGCTTGCCGGCTGCCTGTTCCCGCTTCCCGCGGAGGAGCATGCGCTCCTCCCGCTCGATATTCCTGCGGCGGTTCGCTGAGTACATCGATCACCTCTGTCGCGCAGGAATGCACCAAGCCCCTGCCGTTATTCAGTATAGCGCAGGCGGCGGGGTGGCGCATGCACAATCTGGGCTCTCCAGGAGTTCGCGGATCCTGGAGGAGAGGCGATTGAGACGCCCCGACGAGGGGTGTGACGATCGACCGCCGACGCCGATCGACATCGGCTCCCCATCGGCTGCCGACGACGCCCGGAGCGCTCCAGAACGCGTGAGAAAGTTCCAATGTCGAGCGGAATGCGTCGAACGTGGCGAGCGAGCGTGAGCGTACGTGCGCGACAGGAGAGGGGACCTCCAGGAGTTACGATGAACGCCGCTGACCGAATCTCCTGGAGAGCGCTTCCGTCGCCGCGAAAAGGCCTTACGTTGCCCTCGATATGCATGAAGCAGCCCTGCGCGACCCGCCGCGGTCGCCCTCAGAGGAGACTCCGCATCAGCGCGACGATCGGCTCGCGCGCGCCGCCGCCCTCGCGGCGTGCGCGCCTGTGCCCGCCCGCTCGGGTCGCGTGCTCGCCGGGACCGCCGGCTGGACCGACCCCACCCTGGTGAAGAGCCAGCGATTCTACCCGAAGGGCGTGTCGAGCCCGGAGCAACGGCTCAAGTTCTACGCGTCCCAGTTCCCCGTGGTCGAGGTCAACTCGACCTATTACGCCCTCCCCGGCACCGCGATGGTGGCGCAGTGGGTCCAGCGGACGGCGCCCGACTTCGTGTTCAACATGAAGGCGTTCGCGCCGCTCACCCAGCATCCGGTGGAGCCCGCCCGCCTCCCCGCGGACGTCCAGCGCGCCCTGCCGCCGGCGCTCCTCGACAGGCGCCGCCTCTATCCGGGCGACCTGCCGGCCGAGACGAGAGACGTGCTCTGGGAGCGCCTCCGGCAAGCCGTCGAGCCGCTGCGTCAGGCGCGCAAGCTCGGGTACGTGCTCTTCCAGTTCCCGCCGTGGTTCACGGCGACGCGCGGCAACGTGAGGGTCATCGAGGACTGCCGCGCCCGCATGGAGGGCATCCCGCTCGCCGTCGAGCTCCGTCACGCGTCGTGGGGCGCGCCCGGACGCATCGAGCGCGTCGTGGACTTCCTGCGAGATCTCGGCGCCTTCTACGTCGTCGTCGACGAGCCGCAGGGCAAGGAGAACAGCATGCCTCCCACACCCCTCGTCGCCGATCCCCGCCTCGCCGTGGTGCGCTTTCACGGCCGGCGCGCGGAGACCTGGGACGCCTCGGTCAGCGTGAACGAGAAGTTCAGGTACGTTTACGATCCCGCGGAGCTCGACCCCTGGGCGGAGACCATCGCGCGGCTCTCCCAGGAGGCAGAGCGGGTCCACGCGATCTTCAACAACTGCGTGTCCGACTACGCCGTGATCGGCGCCAAGGGGCTCATGGCCCTGCTCGCCCGAAGGGCCGAGTCGCTGGAGGGCGAGACGGCCCCAGGCCAGGCAGCCTCGACCGTCCACTGAGCCTCGGTCGCCCTCGCGGCGTCCGCGGACACCCGCGTCCAGTGACTCCGGCTCCGGCTCCGGCGCCGGGCGCCGGCGCTCGCGGCGTCGCCGCGGCCGCGGATCACGGTAGGCTCCGCCGCGATGATGCAGTCCAGAGCGGCGGGCGCTCCCCGCCTCGCAGCGCCCCCGCGCCGGTCGCGGCGCGCGGCCGCGCTCCTCGCGGCGCTCGCGCTCGCCCGCTGCGGGGGCGCGCCGCCCCGACCCGCGCCGCAGGAGGGCCGCGCGCCGGCCCCGGCGCACCCGCCGCCGGCGCCGGCGGCGGCGCTCCTGCGCGCGCGCTGGGTCGACGCGAGCGGCGCGACCGCGGTCGGCCCCCGGGTCGCCGGCGGCATCATGGCCCTGCTCGGCGGCCGGCGCTTCCTCGTCGGGAGCGACGGCGCAGCCCGGCCGGAGACCGCCCCGTGCCCCGAGCCCCTGCTCGAGCTCGCGGTCGCGCCGTCCGCCGCCGGCCCGCGCCTCGTCGGGCGCGGCGTCCACGGCGTCTACCGGTTCGATGATCCGCTCGGCGCGCCCGCCATCCTCGCCCGGTCCGACGCCGAGCTCCTGCGCATCGGCGGCGGGCCCTCCGTCGTCGCGGTGTGGGACGCCGCCTCGGATCTCCCGAGCTTCCTCGACATCGAGACCGGGCAGCCGCGCGCGCTCCCGGGCCTGCCCGCCCTGCCACTCCGCGCCATCGCGTTCCGGGATGTCCTGCAAGGGGCCGGGCTCTTCGAGGCGGCAGGGCTCGCGGTGACGGCCGACGGCGGCGCGTCGTGGCGCCCGGTCGCCCCGGGGCCGCCCGGCGGCGACGAGGCCGACCCCGCCGCCCTGCTGCCCATCTCCGGCCTGCGCCTGCGCGGCGACGAGCTGCTCGCCGTCGCGCAGGGGGCCGCCGCGCCGCCCGGGCGGCGCGAGGCGCGGATCCTGGTCGGCGAGGCGCGGCTCGCGCCCGCCGGCGCCGCGCCCGAGCCCGCCGGCGCCGCGCCCGAGCCCGGCGCGGACGCCCCGCTGCTGCGCTGGATCCGCGCGACCGGCCGCCACCCGCTCGAGGCCGCGATCTCGAGCGGCGCGGCGTGGACGAGCGCCGCGATCACGGCGAGCCACGGCCTCCTCGCCCGCGTGGACCTCGCCTCGGGCGCGCTGCACGAGGTCGCCCCCTTCGGGCGCGGCGACTGGCTGAACGCCTGCGGCGTCGGCCGCGCGGGGCGCTCGGCCTGGGTGGCCTGCGCGCTCGGGGAGGAAGGGGCGGACAGGCGCCACGACCCGTTCGGCGTGCTCCAGGTCGCGGCCGCCGGCGGCCCCCTCCGCCGCGAGCCCCCCGTCCTCCTGCGGAGCGGCGAGGCGGAGCTCCGGGTGTCGCCGAGCGGCGGCGCCATGCTGCTCGCGCCGTGCGACGCCGAGGAGGAGGGCAGCGCGTGCGTGCGCCAGCCGAGCGGGTCGTGGGTCACGGTCCGCCCGGGCACCGACATCCACTGGCGCGGCGCCGGCCCGCTCGCCGACGGCCGGATCGCGATCGTGCGCGGCCTCTGGGACAGCGACGTGGCGCCCCGCGACGAGGAGCCCGCGCCCCGCGGGGCGCCCGCGCCGCGCGGCGGCCACGGCAGCGACGGCGCCGCGGCCGGCGCCCACGTCGCGGTGATCGACGCCCGCGGCCGGGAGGAGCCGCTGATCCCGCTCGGCTGGCTGCGCGACGGGGGCGGCGACATCCACGTGGTCAGCCCGATCGAGGAGGGGCTCGACGGCGCCCTGTCGTTCGTGGCGGCCGATGAGGCCGGCGAGCTCACCGCCGTCGTCCTTCCCCCCGGCGGCGAGGCGTCGCGGGCTCGCCTGGCCGGCGCCGCGCACGCGCTGATCCACGGGGGACGCGGCCTCGCCGTGGGGGAGGGGAAGGTGCTCGCCTCGGCCGACGCCGGCCGCTCGTGGGCGCCCGTCGAGGCTCCGCCCCGCGCCCTGGAGGCGGCCGCCCAGCTCGGCGATCTGCTCGCCGAGCCCGGGGTGCTGGCCGTCAACGAGGTCGGCCTCAAGATCGACGCCCACCTCCGCGTCGGCTGGGGTCCGGCGCTGCCCGCGCCGGAGGCGCCCGCCGCCGGGCCGGCGCTCGTCGCCGCGCCGCTCCTGCCGCTCCGCCCGCCGCCGGCGCTCCCGGAGCGCGCGCTCGCCTGCGCGACGCAGCCGGGGCCGCCGCCCGCGCCGCCGGGCGTGCCGCCGCCGAGCAGCGCGCAGGAGGCGCTCGCGCTGCTCGCGGGCGGCGCGAAGCCCGGGGCCAGGGGGCAGCGGCACGTCTCCTCGGTGAGCGACCGGCGCTGGGGCCTGCTCTCCACCGTCGCGGTGCTCGAGGCCTCCGCGCCCGACGGCGCCGCCGGGCGCGGCGCCGCCGCGACGCCGCGCGCCTCGTGGACGCTGCGCTGGCTCGATCCCACCGAGCTCCAGGCCCGGGTTCGCTCGTGGACGGGCCTCGCGCCCGAGGGCGTCGGCCGGGACGCGATCCTCACGCGGTTCGCGGCGTCGGGCGACCGGATCGTCTTCGGGGTGCGCGCCTCGGGCCGCGATCTGCTGGTCCGGGCGAGGCCCGGCCGCGGCCCCGAGGTCGTCGAGGCGCCGCAGGAGCTGATGCCCGAGGCGGAGGTCGCCTTCAGCGAGGCGCCGGACGGGCCCGTCGCGTGGCTCCGCGGCACGTCGCTCATCGCCTGGCGATCCGGCGAGGCCCCGCGGCCGATCGCCTCGCTCGCGAGCCGCGGCGCGCGCGCGCTCGGGCAGCCGACGGCCGCCGGCGTGCCGCTGCTGCTCGGCTTCCGCGATCTCACCCTCGGCCGCACGGTGCCGATCCCGCCCGCGGAGAAGACCGCGCAGAGGACGCAGGCACGGCGAGCCGCGCAAGGAGCGCCTCCGGAGAAGGCCGCGCCGGGAGCGCCGCCGGAGAAGGCCGCGCCGGGAGCGCCGCCGGAGAAGGCCGCGCCGGGAGCGCCGCCGGAGAAGACCGCGCCGGCGGCGACCGCGAAGGCCCCGCCGCTGCTGCCGCTCGACGGCTGGGAGATCGCCCCGAACGTCCGCGCCGAGCTCACGCGCTTGCCGGCGTGCCCGGCGCGCGCGCGCGGCGCGCGCTTCGTGCTGGACCGCGCGAGCGCCGCCGCGACCGTCGACGGCCGCGGCGCGACCGCGAGCATGGCTGTCTATGAAGTTCGTGTGTCAGGCCGTGACGCTTGCGTGTCGAAGGTCGCCGCGCTGATCGATCCCGATCGCCGGACGGAAGCCCAGCCGAGCGCCCGCCCCGGCGCGGGCGAGATCGCGTTCGTGCGCGCCGATCTCGCGTCCCAGCGCGCCGAAGGCGGTGAGCGTGGGATCGGCGAAGGCGCTGGCAGGCCCGGAGGAACCTCGCGTGGCGCCGTACGTGGAGCGCGCCGCCTCGCGTGCTCCCTGCCTGTCCGGCCCTGAAGCGCCGCTGCTGCGCGGAGCTTCGTGCTCGACGCCCCACCCCCCGCGCGGCTATATGTTCGCGCGCTATGTCCTCTTCGAAACACCCGCGCACCTCGCACCGCCATCTCGGCGATGGAGTTGAAGACAAGCTCGTTCCGCTCGAGGCCCTCGATCCGCTGAAGATCGGATCGTTCGACGACCTGCTCCGCGCGATGAGCCGGACCGCCTTCAGCGGCCGCGCGCTCGGCGAGGCGTGCGACGTGCTCGAGACGATGGTGCGCGACGAGGACTGCCTCGTCGTGGCGACCTTCTCCGGCGCCATGACGGTCGCCAAGATGGGCGTCGTCATCGTCCGGATGATCGAGGCCGGCATGATCGACTGCATCATCAGCACCGGGGCGCTCATGGCGCACGGGCTGAGCGAGGCGGTCGGCCTGACCCACTACAAGGCGAACCCGGCCATCTCGGACGAGACCTACTTCGAGAAGGGGTACAACCGGGTCTACGACACGCTCGAGATGGAGAAGAACCTCAACGCCATCGAGGTCTTCGTCCGGAAGGAGCTCGACAAGCTGGACAGCGGGTCGCCCTGGTCGAGCGAGATCATCTGCCGCCAGCTCGGCAAGGCGCTGGCCGAGATGGGCGACTCGCCCGGCGTGCTCCGGAGCGCGTACCTCCGCAACGTCCCCGTCTACGTGCCGGCCTTCACCGACAGCGAGATGGGCCTGGACGTGGCGACGTGGATGCTGCGCAAGGTGAAGGCGCAGCACGGGGACAAGCCGGGCTTCGACGTGTGGCGCGAGGCCGTGCCGCCGTCGTACAACCCGTTCCTCGATCTCCTGAGCTACGCCCGCCTGGTCCGCACGAAGAAGCGCCTCGGCATCTTCACCATCGGCGGCGGCGTCCCGCGCAACTGGGCCCAGCAGGTCGCTCCGTTCTACGACATCGTGGGCGACCGCCTCGACATCGAGGTCGAGCACCCGCGGTTCCAGTACGGCGTGCGCATCTGCCCGGAGCCGGTGCACTGGGGTGGCCTCTCCGGCTGCACCTACTCCGAGGGCGTGAGCTGGGGGAAGTTCACCCCGCCGCACGAGGGCGGCCGATTCGCCGAGGTGTACGCGGACGCGACGGTCGCCTGGCCGCTCCTCGTGCGCGCCCTCCTCGATCGGCTCGGCAAAATGCCGAAATAGGAGGATAGACTAGGCCACCGTGCTCGCCGCCATGCCTCGCCCGCCGCGCCTCCTCGGGGCGCTCCTCTCCCTGGCCGCCGCCGGCGGCGCGCTCCTCACCGCCGGCTGCCCCTCGCAGGAGGAGCGCGCCTGCGACCTCATCTGCGACTGCACCGGCTGCAGCGAGGCGCGGTACCGCCAGTGCGTCGAGGAGACGGAGGTCGCGAAGCAGGCCGCGGTGGAGGCGAGCTGCCCCGGCTTCTTCGACGAGTACCTGGCCTGCTTCGAGGACGAGCTCGAGTGCAAGAACGACGCGTTCTCGTTCGACGGCTGCGAGGCCCAGGAGCGGAGCCTCCGCGACTGCGGCGTCCACGTCTTCCGCACCATCTGCGAGCAGGCCAACGATCACCTCATGGGGTGCGGGCAGGGGGCCCCCTTCGGGGTCGGCCCCGAGTCGTGCCCCGAGGCGGTCGCGTGCAACGCCGAGTGCATCGTCAGCGTTTCCTGCGACGGGCTGAACGGGATCAACTTCGAAGAGGCCCAGCGCTTCAACGAGTGCAACAACGACTGCTTCCTGAAGCCGTGATCGCCGGGCCCCTCACGGGCCCGCGATGAAGCTGTCCTGGTAGCCCGGGTCCTCCACACCGAGCGCGGCCGGGGTGGCCGCGAGCGGGCGGGTCGTGTCGAGCATGACCGCGAGCTCGCTCGTCGCGCGGCTCCCGAGGCTCGCCTCGTACGCGCCGGGGTGCGGCCCGTGCGGGACGCCGGCCGGGTGGTGCGAGATGCTGCCGGGGCCGACGCCGCGGCGCGAGGTGAAGTTGCCGCGGCAGTAAAACAGGATCTCGTCGCAATCGACGGACGAGTGGGGATAGGGACAGGGGACCGCCTCCGGGTGGAAGTCGACCGGTCGCGGCACGAAGCTGCAGATCAGGGCGCCGCGCGCCGCGAACGTCCCGTGCCAGTCCGGCGGCAGGTGCACCAGCCCCACGCGCGGCTGGAAGCTCTGGATCGGGAACGCGAACGGGTACACCGTCCCGTCCCAGCCGACGACGTCGAGCGGCGAGCGCTCGCAGGCGAAGCCGTGGAACGCGCCGCCGCGCTTCACGACCAGCGCGCGGATGCCCTCGTCCAGCGGGCCCACGAACGTGGGCCGCCGGAAGTCGCGGTGGGAGTAGGGCGCGTCCATCCGCAGCTGGCCGACCTCGTTGCGCCACCGGCGCGGGAGGTGGACGTCCGCGGCCTCGATCGAGAGCCAGCGCTGGGGCGCGGGGTCCGGGATGAAGCGGTGGAAGAGGCCCTTGGGGACGACGACGTAGTCGTCCTGCTCGAAGCGCAGATCGCCGAGCATCGTGCGCAGGACGCCGCCGCCCTGAAAGACGAAGAGCAGCTCGTCGGCGTCGGCGTTCGCGAAGTACACCGGATCGGCGGCGTCCGGCTGGGCGATCCCGATCACCAGGTCGTCGTTGAAGAGCAGCGGCACGCGGCAGTCGACCGCGGGCCCGCCCCGCCGCGGCAGGTCCTGCGACCGGTAATGCCGCTTCGCGAGCGGGCGCGCCGGCGCGGCGACCGGCAGCGCGAAGCCGTGCTCGGCCCGCGCGAGCCGGTGCTCGTGCGGCCGGCGCTCGTGGTAGGCGATCGTGTACGGGCCGTCGAAGCCCTCCCGCGTCAGGCACTCCTCGTAGCGGAGCTCCCCCGCCTCGCTCCGGAGGGCGATGTGGTGCTTGCGGGGGACGGTCCCGGCGACGGCGCGATCGAGCATCAGCCGCGCCCCTCGGCCTTCTGCTGCCGCTCGATGCTCTCGAACAGCGCCCGGAAGTTGCCGGCGCCGAAGCCGCGGTCGCCCTTGCGCTGGATGAGCTCGAAGAAGAACGGCCCGGCGTCGGGATCGCGGTGCGTGCCGGACGACTCCTTGAGGAAGATCTGGAGCAGGTACGACCGCGCGCCGTCGCCGTCGACCAGCACCTCGAGCTCGCGCAGCGCCGCCACGTCCTCGTCGAGCTGCCCGACGCCGAGCTGCTGCAGGCGCTCGGGCAGGAGGTCGTAGTAGGCGGCCGGGGTCGGCATGAACTCCACGCCGCGCGCGCGCATCGCCCGCACGGCCGCGAGGATGTCGTCCACGGCGAGCGCCACGTGCTGCACCCCGTCGCCGCGGTGCTCCTCGTTGAAGACGTTGATCTGCGAGCTCTTGAAGTGCGGCCGGTAGGGCTCGTTGTTGGCGAACTTCACGCCCGAGCCCGGGTCCCACATCACGGCGGAGCGCAGGCCCGAGCCGTGGCCCGCGTCCTTCGCGACGTCGTTCGTGTGGAACGCGATCTTCCAGAACGGCTCGAGGCCGAGCACGTGCTCCATCCAGAGCAGCGCGGGCGCCATCGTCTGGAAGTTCGAGGTGATGTGATCGAACCGGGCGATCCCGAAGCGGTTCGCGCCGCCGCGCGGCGCGTCGTAGGCCACGCAGCCGGGGAACAGCGCGGGGTAGCCGCGCCGCTCCACGAAGCGGAAGGTGGTGTCCCCGAACGGCGTCGTGATCGAGAACGACGCGAAGCTGCCGCCGCCCTCCGTCACCCGGTGGATCTCGTCGATCGGCGTGCCCCCGCGGCCCTCGAGCAGCCGGAAGGCGCGGTCGATGTCCTCCACCTCGAACACGATCGTGCCCACCCCGTCGGGGTGCTTGCGCAGGTAGCGCCACGCCCGCCCGCCCTCGCCCATCGGCTGCGAGCAGACGATGGCGCACTCGCCGGCCTGGAAGACGACCGACCGCTGCGCCGCCGCCGCGCTCAGCTCGGGCGAGCTCGCGGCGATCTCCTGGAAGTCGAGCTTCTCCGTGTAGAACCTGCGGCTCCGCTCGAGGTCGCGCACGTAGTAGTGCAGGGCCTCCACCCGCTTGATGCCGATCGACTCCACCTTGGCCATCCGGGTCCTCCGTCGCGAGGGGTAAACGCAGGGGGCGAGCTACGCATCCGCGGCGACCGCGTCGACCTGGCGGTCGGCGTGGGCCGCCTGGAAGGCGGGCAGGTCCATGCACGCCGCCTCGATCCGCGTGAGCGTCGAGAGCGGCCCGAGGTCGACCTCGTAGCGTCGCGCGTTGTAAAGCTGGGGCACGAGGAACACGTCCGCCACGGTGACCTGATCGCCGACGCAGAACCGCCCGCAGAGCTCGCTCGCGGCCGCCTGGAACGCGGCCAGGCCCGACGCGATGAAGCGCCGCGCGAACGCCCGCTCGTCGCCGCCGAGCTCGCCCTTCACGTACTTCAGGGTGGCGGTGTTCTGTATCGGCTGCGTGCCGGAGTTGATCATCTCGGCGAGCTGCCGCGCCTTGGCGCGCAGGTACGGATCCGCGGGCAGGAGCGGCGGCGCGGGGAACAGCTCCTCGAGCAGCTCGATGATCGCCACCGACTGGGACACGCGCCGGACGGCGCCGCCCTGCTCGAACTCGAGCAGCGGCACCTGCGCCATCGGGTTCTTGGCCCGGTAATCGTCGCGGAGCTGCTCGCCGCCGTCCCGGACGAGGTTCACCGGCCGGTACGCGTGCTCGATGCCCTTGTGGGCGAGGGCGATGCGCGCGCGCCAGCTGCACGAGCTGCGCCAGTAGCCGTACAGCGTGAGCCCCGAAAGCGCGGCGCTCATCCGGCCACCACCCGCTGCGCGATGCGCCCGAACAGGCTCTCGCCCGAGCGACTCAGCATCTCGATCATGATCGTATCTCCTGGTTTCATGAAAGGCGTCCTCGCCGCCCCGTGCTCGAGGATCTCGAGCATGCGCTTCTCGGCCAGGCACGACACGCCGCGCGCCGGATCCCGGTTCGAGACGGTGCCGCTGCCGAGGAGGGTCCCGGCCGTGAAGCTGCGGGTCCTGGCGATGTGCTCGATGAGGTCGAAGAACGAGAAGTGCATCTCCGGGCCGGCCTCGGGATCGCCGATGAGCTCGGCATTGTAGGTGGAGCGGAGCCGCAGGTGGACGCGCCCGTCGCGGAAGGCGTCGCCGAGCTCGTCCGGCGTGATCGCGAACGGGGAGAACGCCGTGGCCGGCTTCGAGCAGAAGAACCCGAATCCCTTCGCGAGCTCGGCGGGCACGAGGTTGCGCAGCGTCACGTCGTTGGCCAGGAGGAACAGGCGGATGTGCCGGTGGGCCTCGTCGCGGCGCGTGCCCTGCGGGGTGTCGCCGAGGACGGCGCAGACCTCGGCCTCGAAATCGAGGCCCCAGGCCTCGTCGCGCAGGACGATGTCGTCGGTCGGCCCGAGCAGGACGCCGGAGCCACCCTGGTACACCAGCGGATCGGTCGTGAGCGTCTCGGGGGGCTCGGCGCCGCGCGCCTTGCGCACGAGCTCGATGTGATGGATGTACGCCGACCCGTCGATCCACTCGTACGCGCGGGGCAGGGGCGCGGCGAGCTCGTCCACGGTGAGCGGGGCCGCGGCCGCGCCGCCGCGCTCGATGTCGTCGGCGATGCGGCGGAGCGCGGGCTCGGCGCGCTCCCAGTCGTCGAGCGCGGCCTGGAGCGTGGGGAACGCGGCGCCGGCCGGCGCATAGGCGAGGCCGTCGCGGCGGACGACGACGAGCGTGCCGTCGCGGCCGGGGCCGCGGAGAGAGGCGAGCTTCATGCGGTTGCGAGCTCCTCGTGCGTTACGGTGGTCCCATCGTCTTCGCTTGACAAGCACGAGGCCGCTCGCGCCTGCTAATGCTCGTGTCCTTTGCGCCGTGCGCGACGAGCGAACGGGTGACCGGCTGAACGGATCTGCATGAATACCGGACTCGATGTTTTCTCGACGCTCCACCACCTGGTGCAGCGCGCCATGGCCAGCCTCCCCGGCGCGCAGCGCGGCAGCCTCCTGGTGCGCGCGGGACGGCGGCTCGTGTACAGGGCGACCGTGGGGCTCGACGGCATCGTGCCGGGTCGGGTGCGCATGCCGTCGGACGGCGGGCTGCTGAGCGCGTCGGCGCCGTTCGGTCCGGCCGCGGCGCCCGAGGCGGCGCGCGGGCCGTGCCTCGTCCCCGCGGCCGCGTGGTACCGGGCGCACCTGCCCGAGGTCGCGGACCGGCCCGGCTGGCCGCCCGAGGGCGCCTACGTGCAGGTCGTGCCGGTGCACGTGTTCGGAGGGCCGGGCGCCTACCTCGCGCTGGAGCGGCCGGACGACGCGCCGCTCTCGGGCCCTTACCGCGCGCTCCTGGAGTCGGTCGCGGAGAGCGCGGGCGCCGCGCTCGAGCGGCGCGGCCTGTTCGAGGAGAAGGCGCAGGTCGCCCAGGAGCTGCGCCTGCTCGAGGAGGTGCTGAGCTCCATCGCCGAGTCGGTCGATCTCGTCGAGCTGATCGAGACGCTCGCGGACGGGATCCGGAGCGTGCAGACGGGCCCGCGCTGGGGCACGATCGACCTCGCCATCCTGGAGGACGCGGGGCGCGAGCCCGCGGCGGGCGCGCGGCGCACGCTGCGTATCTACAAGGCCCCCCGCAGGCCGATGACGGCGTACTGGAACAACGTGCGCGACGGCGCGCTGGCCGCGGGGCGGGACCTGCGGGGCGCGGTGGAGTTCAGGAGCGGGGTGGGCGCCGATCCCGCGTCGCAGGAGGCGCTGTTCGAGGAAGGGCTCCGCCGGGGCGTCAAGGGCATCGCCGTCGCGCCGATCGACCCGGTCGCGCTCGAGCCGTTCATCCGCCGCGCGGTCGCGGCGGGCGTCGCGGTGGTCGCGATCGACTCGCCGACCGTGGAGGGCAGCGCGGCCCCCGTCTACATCGGGACCGACAACCGGGCCGCCGGCAGGCTCGCGGGCGAGATGATGCTGCGGCTCCTGCCGCAGGGCGGCCTGATCGCCACCCAGGCGGCCTCCTTCGCCGTGTCCAACGCCGGCGAGCGCCTCGAGGGCTTCCGCGAGGCCATCGCCGGCTCGGCGATCCGCCTCGACGCGCCCCTCGAGAACCACTTCGACCCCGCGCGCGGCATCGAGCTCGCCACCGCCGCGCTGCGCGACAACCTCGAGATCGCCGGCGCGTTCGGGGTGTGCAGCGAGAACGGCCCGAGCTTCGGCACGGCGTCGATGACGCTCGGCAGGGCCGGGGACCTCAAGCTCGTCGCCTTCGATCTCATCACGCCCACGGTCGCCATGCTCCAGGACGGCGTGGTCCACGCCGCGATCGTGCAGCGCGAGTACGACATGGGGTACCGCTGCGTGCAGGTGCTCTACGACATGGCCACGCGCGGCGCCGAGGCGGCGCTCGCGGCCCTGCCGCCGTCGCGCTTCGTCGACACGGGCGTCGACGTCGTGACGGTCGAGCGCACGCCGTTCTCGGTGGCGCTCTCGGATCACCTCGCCATGAGCTCCGCGCGCAGGATCGCGAACCGCAGGCTCGGCGCGGCGAGCCGCGGGCGGCCGCTCGAGTTCCTGGTGATCGGCATGGCCGAGCGCGAGAGCCTCGTCGACGACGAGCGCGCGTCGGTCGCGGAGGACTCCCTCGTGGGCCAGGTGATGAGCTCGTGCAGCTCGCTCGTCATCGACACCGCGTCGAGCGAGTACCAGCGCTTCGGCGACGTCGCCGAGGCCCGCTGGAACGGCGCGCGCACGCTGGTCGGCGTGCCGCTGGTCTCCCGCGACGCGGTCCTCGGGGTCCTCGTCCTGAGCAGCCCGCGGCCCGACGCGTGCTCGGCGAACGACCTCGCGCTGATCGAGCGCGTGGCCGCCGTGGCGGCCGTCGTGCTCGAGAACGCGCGGCTGCTCTCGCGGATCAAGGAGCGGACGCGGGAGCTCGAGTCGCTGAGCAGCCGCCAGGAGGCGCTCCTCGACACGATCGCCGTGATGTCGAGCCCGGTCGTGCCGATCGCGCCCGGCGTCCTCGTCATGCCGATCGTCGGCGCGCTGGACGCGCAGCGCTCCGGCCGCTTCATCGAGGCGATGCTGAGGGAGATCTCCGATCACGGGGCGCGGGTCGTGATCATCGACGTGACCGGCATGGCGGTCGTCGACGCGAGCGCGGCGAGCCACCTCGTGCAGGCGGCGCGCGCCGCCGCGATGCTCGGGTCCGAGGTGGTGCTGGTCGGGATCGCGCCCGAGGCGGCGCGGCTCATGGTGGAGCAGGGGCTCGACCTCGGGGACATCGTCACCCGCTCCACCCTCGAGCTCGGGTTCTCGTACGCGCTCGGCAAGACCGGCGGGCGGGTCGTCTACCGGCGCCCCTGAGCGCGCGGCGGCGCCCGCCGCCCGCGCGCCGCAGGGGAGCGGCGTCAGCGGTCCCGGTGGAGCTCGACGGCGGCCGCGACCAGCGCCGCGATCTTGGCGACGTCCACGTCCTTGGCCGAGCGGATATGGACGTTCCTGGCCTGCTTGGCGTCGCCGGTGAGCAGGCCGCTCGGATCGGGCAGCTCGGCGCCGCGCTCGAAGCCGAGGTTCACGCCGAAGCGCTGCGGGGCGAGCCAGCAGATCTGGTGCCCGTGCGCGTCGCCCATCCGGAAGCTGATGATCCGCCAGCCTGGATAGACGTGCTCGCGCGCGCCGGGGATGATGCGGAGGAGCAGCTTGCGCACGCGCAGGGTCAGCTGCTGCGCCGCGGGAGGATACTCGCTCAGAAGAGCGGCTACGGCCGGATCGTCCGACACGATCTACTCGGTGGCGGGCAGGCCTCTCGGCCGTTCGTCCTTGGCGATCCAGACGGTCTTGATGTTCACGAACTCGCGCATGCCGTACGACGAGAGCTCGCGGCCGTGGCCGGACATCTTGACGCCGCCGAACGGCAGCCGCGGATCGGACACGACCATCCCGTTGATGAACACCTGGCCGGCCTCGAGCTCCTCGATGAGGCGCTCGCGCTCCTGGGGGTCGCGGGTCCAGGCGCTCGCGCCGAGGCCGAACCGCGTGGAGTTCGCCATGTGGATGGCCTCGTCGATGTCGGCGACGCGGAAGACGGCGGCGACCGGGCCGAAGAGCTCGTCGTCGGCGGCGGGGGAGGGGCTCCGGACGTCGGTGAGCACGGTCGGCGGGAAGTAGTTGCCCGGCCCTTTCAGCCGCTTGCCGCCGGTCAGGAGGAGCGCGCCCGCGGCGACCGACGCGCGCACCTGCTCCTCGAGCTCCGCGGCGATCTGCGCCGTGGCGAGCGGCCCGACGTCGACCGACGGGTCCATCGGATCGCCCACGCGGAGGCGCCGCATGGCCGCGACGAAGCGCTGCTCGAACTCCGGCACGATCGACTCGTGCACGATGAAGCGCTTCGCCGCGATGCAGGACTGGCCGTTGTTGATGATGCGCGCCTTGATCGCGGTCCCGACGGCGGCGTTGAGGTCGGCGCTCGGCAGGACGATGAACGGATCGCTGCCGCCGAGCTCCAGCACCACCTTCTTCAGGTGCTTGCCCGCGTGGGCGCCGACGCTGCGCCCCGCGTTCTCGCTGCCGGTGAGCGTCGCGGCCGCGATGCGCGGGTCGGCGAGCAGGCGCGGCACCACGTCGGTCCCGGTGAGCAGCGCCTGGAAGGCGCCCTCCGGGAAGCCGGCGCGGCGGAGGATGTCCTCGATGGCGAGCGCGCAGCGGGGGACGTTCGAGGCGTGCTTGAGGAGGCCGACGTTGCCGGCGGCGAGCGCCGGCGCGGCGAAGCGGAAGACCTGCCAGAACGGGAAGTTCCACGGCATGATGGCGAGCACCGGGCCGAGCGGGTGGAACGCCACGTAGCTCTTGCCGGCGTCGGTGGCGACCTCCTCGGGGGCGAGCAGGCGCTCGGCGTTGTCGGCGTAGTAGCGGCACACGGTCGCGCACTTCTGGGCCTCGGCGACGGCGGAGCCGATCGTCTTGCCCATCTCGAGCGTCATGAGCCGCCCGAGCTGCTCCTTCTCGCCCTCCAGGATCTCGGCCGCCCGGCGGAGCTTCTGGGCGCGCTCGGCGACCGGGGTCTGCCGGAAGCTGCGGAACGTGGCGTGCGCGCGCGCCACCTTCTGCTCCAGCGCCGCCGACGAGAGGGGCTCGAAGGTCTCGAGCGTCTCTCCCGTCGCTGGATTGATCGTCGCGATCGCGGTGTTCACGGATGTGCCTCCTCTTCGAGCGCCGGGGGCCGCGCCCCGTCTCGTGCGTGCCGAGAGCGCGCCGAGCGATCCCGGCAGGCGAGCTTGAGCCAGACCTGCCTCTCCTTGCAATGGTCAGCGAGGACGAGCCCGCCTCTGTTCCCGCTCCCGTGTCGT
The DNA here is from genome assembly GCA_051525975.1 of Sorangium sp. So ce134. Taxonomy (GTDB): domain Bacteria; phylum Myxococcota_A; class Polyangia; order Polyangiales; family Polyangiaceae; genus Sorangium. The sequence continues at coordinate 10,820,469 of CP150314.1, read as the reverse complement.
TCGCTCATCGCGCAGCCGCCGCGGGCGCACGGTGGGGGTGGAGGGGGGTCGCCATCGCACGTCCTGTTCATTACGCAGATCGGGATGGTCCGCAGCGGATCCCCTGCCATCCTCGACGCGGAGCGCGCGGCGTCAGCCCGGGCGACGCGGGCCGGCGAGCGCGCGGCGCTCTCTCCGCCGGCCGACGATGCCGCCGGCCCGCTGTCCTGTGCGGGCGAGCTGGAGGTAAGGGTAAGGGCGCTGGAGTCGCTCCTGTGCGCCGGGGTGCCCTTCATGGTGGCGGGGGCGTATGCCTTCTTTGCGTACACTGGCATCTTCCGGGACACGAAGGATCTCGATGTGATGCTGGACGAGCGGGAGATGCCGGCGGCGTTCAGGGCGCTCGAGCGGGCCGGCTTCGAGACGGCGCTGCTCGATCCGCGGTGGATCGGGAAGGCGTATGCCGGCGATCGCTTCATCGATCTCATCTTCTCGTCGAGCAACGGCCTGGCCGTGGTGGACGGCGGCTGGTTCGAGCACGCGCGTCCGGCGACGATCCTGGGGCACTCCTGTTTGATCGCGCCGGTCGAGGAGATCATCTTCACGAAGGCGTTCGTGGACGAGCGGGAGCGGTACGACGGCGCGGACGTGAACCACCTCATCTACGCGTGCGGCGACGAGATGGATTGGGAGCGGCTCCTCGACCGGTTCGGCCCGCACTGGGAGGTCCTGTTCGCGCACGTCACGCTCTACCGCTTCGTCTATCCCGGCGCGCGGAGCCGGGTGCCCGAGTGGCTCGTCGAGGAGCTCTGCCGGCGCACGCTGGAGCAGTCGCGGGCCGGCGACGCGCCGCTGCGGATCTGCCGGGGGAACCTGGTCAGCCGGCGGCAGTACGCGCACGACTACGAGAAGCTCGGGCTCGTCGCCGCGCCCACCGGGCCTGCGGCCGAGCCCGAGGCGGCGCGGGGGGCGCCGTGCCGGAAGCGCCGGCGGTCCGCGGCGGCGCGGCGGCGTCTCGGCGCGGGGGCGCCGGCCCGCGAGGGGGCCCCTGGCGGCCTGGATCGTCCGGGGGTGGAGGTCGAGGCGGCGCGGCTCCGCAAGCCGGGATCATGAGCGCCGTCGCCGGGGGGAGCGGGGATCACGGCAAGCGGCGCGTCGCGGCGGCCTCGGACCTGCATTGCCGGCCGGAGCACGGCGGGCGGATGCGCGAGCTGGTGAGGGCGGTGAACGCGGAGGCCGAGGTGCTCGTCCTGTGCGGCGATCTCACCGATCGCGGTCACCCCGAGGAGGCGAAGGTGCTGGCCGACGCGCTCTCCGGGCTGTCGGTGCCGTGCGCCGCCGTGCTCGGCAACCACGACCTCGACCGCGGCGCGGGCGCCGAGGTCACGAGGGTCCTGGGCGACGCGGGCGTCGAGGTGCTCGACGGGGATCACCTCATCTTGCGCGACGACATCGGGGTTGCGGGGGTGAAGGGGTTCATGGGCGGGTTCGGCAGCGCGACGCTGCAGGCGTTCGGCGAGGGGCCGCTCAAGGCGTTCGTGCAGGAGGCCGTGACCGAGGCGCTGAAGCTCGAGGCGGCGCTGTCGCAGCTCGACAGCGACAAGCGGATCGTGATCATGCACTACACGCCGATCCCGGAGACGACGGTCGGCGAGAACGTGGAGATAAGGCCCTTCCTTGGGACGAGCCGGCTGGTCGCGCCGATCGATCTGTACGGCGCCGACGTGGTCTTCCACGGTCACGCGCATCACGGCGCGCTCGAGGGGCGCACGCCGAAGGGGACGCCGGTCTACAACGTGGCCATGCCGTTGCTCAGGAAGCTCACGGGGCGGTCGTTCCTCTTGCTCGAGGTGTGAGGGCGCGGGCCGGATGGAGTCTCCTCGGGGGTCCTCATGACGAAGCGACGAGCGCTGCGGGAGCACCGGATCGGGGTCATCTCGGACACGCACGGCCTGGTGCGTCCGGAGGCGCTGGCCGCGCTCGCGGGCTCGGAGCTGATCCTGCATGCGGGCGACGTCGGCGGCCCCGAGGTGCTCGCCGCGCTCGCGGCGATCGCGCCCGTGACGGCGGTGCGCGGCAACAACGACCGCGGGCGCTGGGCGGACGGCTTGCCGGAGCGGGCGACGGTGCGGGTGGCGGACGCGACCCTGTTCGTGCTGCACGACGTCAAGGAGCTCGGCCCGGGCGCTGGCGCGGCGGGGTACTCGGCGGTGGTGGCGGGGCACTCGCACCGGCCGGCGATCCGGGAGCAGGAGGGCGTGCTCTTCCTCAACCCCGGGAGCGCGGGGCCGCGCCGCTTCAAGCTGCCGCTGTCGGTCGCCCGGCTGATCGTGCGGGGGGCCGCCGTGACGGCCGAGATCGTGCCGCTCGACATCGCGGCGTCCTAGGAGCGCCGGGATCCGTGCTTTCGCAGGAAGTCTCGGATCGCGCCGAAGTAGGCCGATGCGAAGAGGAGGATATCGTTGTGTCCGGCGCCGTCGATGAGGCGCAGCTCTTTCTCTTCGTGCGGGACGGCAGCGTGGTTCTCGCGGGCGTGGAACGGCGGGAGCAGGCTGTCGTGCGCGCCGTGCAGGGAGAGGACGGGGATCTCGACGCGCTTCAGGAGCTCCGGGTTGGAGAAGCGGCGGTGCGCCTCGTCGCGCAGGTCGCCGAGCTCGATGCCGAAGAGGGCGAGGAGGTGCCGGACGTCGCTGAAGCCGCTCTCGAGGATCAGCGCCCGGTAGGCGCCGCCGCGCTCGCTGGCGATGCGCGACGCGGGCGAGCTGCCGAGCGAGCGGCCGAACAGCAGCGGCGCCGGCGGACGGTCGAGGCCAGCGGCGCGGCTCTTCTCGGCGAGCTCCCGCTCGAAGAAGCCGGCGACCTTCGCGGGGTCGTCGTGGAGCGAGCGCAGCGTCGGCCGGCCTCCGCTCCAGCCGTAGCCACGATAATCGACGATGAAGAGGTTGAGCCCGATGTCTCGCCACCCCTCGGCGATGTCGTCGTAGTCGGGGACGGTCTCGCCGTTTCCGTGGAAGGCGAGCACCGTCGGGTTCTGCGGGTCGGCGAGGTGCCATCGCGCCCCGACGGTCACCCCGGGGGCGACGGGGATATCGTAGTCCGTGGCGCTGGCGGGCGGGATGTTCCTTCCCTGCCTGGGATAGAAGACGCCGGCGGCGTGAGGGCTCGCTTCGAGCTCGCGAAAGAGCTCGTCGATGAGGCTTTGGGACCCGTTCGTCGGCATGGCTGGATGACCCTCCGTGAATGCGGCGAGGGGAGGATAACGGAGCGGCGCAGGGTCGTCGACGGATGGCCGCTCCGGTCCGCCCTGCGCGCTTGGCGCATCAGGGCGACAGCCCGCCTGTCCCGTCCTTCTCCAGCGTGTCCGCGAGCGCGCAGCGCGCGAGCCCTGCCTTCTTGGCCTCTTCGCGCAGCATCGTGCCTTGTTCAGCGGCCCCTTTCACGCTGAGCATCGTGCGGAGCTCGATCCCATCGGGGTTCGTCACGTGCTCCGCGATCCACGCCGACCGCATCTGTCCTACGCTGATCGGATCGGCCTCTGGATCGAGCCCGGCTCTCCTGTCGACCTCGCACATCGCCGCGACGGCTTCCGGGAATGTCTGCCCGCCGGCGGCCGGGGCGTTCGCCTCGGGAGCCGGGCCGCAGGCGGGGAGAGAGGCGAACACGAGGAGGGGAAAGAGGGAATATGGGCGCATGCCGCGTTGGACAGCTGAGGGAGCTCGGGCTTGGCATGGTCGCCTCGCCCTGGCTGCGCCGCACCGCGAAGGCCATCAACGCGTTTTCCACGCGGAGCAGGGCCTGAAGGTTGATGCCTTCCGGTCCCCCGGCGCGGCGGCTGGGGCAGGGTCTCCGAGGCTAGTCTCCGCTGCCCCCGTCCACCGTTGGGACCAGCTCGATATCGACCTTTTGAGGAATGAAGTCCTCGCATTCCTCGCTCATGACGGGCGTGAGCGTCTGCTCGAAGTCCTCATAGCCTGTCCCCGAGATCTCCACCCGCGTCACCCCTGCCGTCCACAGCTCGCAGACGAGCGCCTCCAGCGCGTCGGGAGGCGGCTTCGCGCGATCGACGGCGCACACCACGTTGGCCTCGTCGAGCGTCTTCCAGGTGGTCGGGTCGTTCAGGACGAAGGTCGGCTCCTCGGCCGCGCTCCACGCGACGTGGACGGTGGTGTCCGGCGGGACCGGGGCGCCCTGCGCGCGCACGGTGATGGTGAACATCGCCTCTCGCGGCCCCATCGGGCAGCCGTCGGCGCCGCCCATGCCCGAGCCGCCGGCCCCGCCGCCCCCCGGGGCCTTGCAGGCGCCCACGGAGGCGGCGGTCGCGAGCGCCGCCGCGGCGAGCGCCGCGAAGGCCGTGAACGATAGGGCTCGAGTTGGCGCGAGGGGAAGGCGTGCAGCCACGAAGGCGACAGGGTAGGGGGGCGACGCTGGCAAATCCAGCGAGAGCAGGCTTTGTACAGGAGGCCCGCCCGAGCCCCGGACTCCCGGGACGCGCCGCGGGCGCCCCTCGGCTCAGCCCTGGGCCTTGAGCTCGGCGATGTCCTTGAGCAGCGCCTGCTCGTGCCCGTCGGGCTTCACCTGCAGGTAGGTCTTCCGCAGCACGCCCTGCGGATCGACGACGAACGTCGTCCGGTCCCAGTACAGGTTGCCTTTCCACTCGCTCTGCCCGACGCCTGCGGCCTTGAGGAGCTCGTGCTTCGTGTCGGCGAGCAGATCGATGGTGAACGAGAACTTGTTGCAGAAGCTCTTGTGCGACGCGACGTCGTCCTCGCTCACGCCGACCACGGCGATGTTCGCCTTGTCGAAGTCCTCCTTGGAGGCCGTGAACGACTTGCCCTGGATGGTGCAACCCGGCGTGTCGTCCTTCGGATAGAAATAGACGACGAGCCATTTGCCCGCGAAGTCCTCGAGCTTCACGGTCTTGCCGTCCTGGTTCTGCAGGGCGAAGCGCGGGAACGGCTTTCCAATCTCAACGCTCATCTTCTCTTTGCCTTTGCTGTGGGCCGGAGGGAGGCTCCTCCTGGCCAGTGGACCGATCGTGGGACGGTGGAGCGGCGGCGCGCGGGCGTCGTCTGGACGCCCGCGCGGGATCAGCGCGGGATGAGCCCCCGGAACCAGGCCGCCACCGACGAGGAGGACTCGTCCTGGTGGAGCGACTCCGGCCCTTCGAGCTCGTCGGCGAGCCCGCCGAGCGGCCCCTCGCTGCGCGGGGGCGGGGAGCTCTCGTGGGTCTGCCCGTGGAGCACGCTCGTGGCCCCGTCGAGGGTGGGCAGCAGGTTGAGGCCGCTGCCGCTCGAGGTCGGCTCCTTCGTGAGCGACTTGAACTCGAGGAGCATCATGTCGATGAGCTCGGCGATCTTCTGCGTCCCGTCGACCGCCCGCGCCGGCCCGCCCTTGGCGCGCTCGACGAGGGCGGCGACGTCGTCCTCGCTCACCGGGCGGCCGAAGCGGTAGAGGAAGCGGGTGAGGTCGCGCCCGAGCTCGCGCGCGGTGCGGTAGCGGGCCCCGGGATCGCGCGCGAGCGCGCGGCGGATGATCTGCTCCAGATCGCGCGGCACGTCGCTGTTGAGCTGCTGGAGCGAGGGGATCACCGCGTCGCGCACCAGCCGCACCGTGATGTAGTCGGAGTCGCCGAGGAAGAGCCGGCGCCCGGCGAGCATCTCCCAGAGGATGATCCCGAGCGCGAAGATGTCGACGCGCTGGTCGACGCCCTGCTCGAGCACCGTCTCCGGCGCCAGGTAGCCGAACTTCCCCTTGATGATGCCCGCGTCGCTCTCGGCGAGCTGGCTCGACGCCTTCGCGAGCCCGAAGTCCACGATCTTCACCTCGCCGTAGCGGGTGATGAGCACGTTGGCCGGGGTGATGTCCCGGTGCACGATCTGGAGCGGCTTCCCGTCCGCGGTCGCGAGCTCGTGCGCGTAGGCGAGGCCCTGGCACATCTTCGCGGCCATGAACGCGGCGACCTCGACGCTCATCGGCCGGCCCACCTTCTTCTGGTGCTCGAGGAGGGCCCTCAGGTCGGCGCCGTCCACGTACTCCATGACGATGAAGTAGGTGCCGTCGCCGACGCCGATGTCGAACACCGACACGACGTTCGAGTGCGAGAGGTGCGCCGAGAGGCGCGCCTCGTCGAGGAACATCGCGATGAACTGCTCCTTCTTGCTGAGCTGCGGCAAGACGCGCTTGATCGCGACCTGCTTCTTGAACCCCTCGATCCCCGCGCTCTCGGCGACGAAGACCTCCGCCATACCGCCGGAGGCGAGGCGCTTGATGACCCGGTACCGCTGCTGCTCGGACATGCCCTGTCTGTCGTCCTCCCGCCCCGTCCCGCCAGGTCTGCCCAGTCTAGCGGCTCGGGGCCCGCGGCGGATGAAATCCATGCGGCAGCGCTCGCGCCCGCCCGGTCAGCGGAACGTGGCGAGCGCCGCGACCGCCGCGAAGGAGAGCCCGACGAGCGCGGCGAGCGCGAGCACCGACAGGAGCGGCTCCGCCCGCACGGTGGCGAGCAGCCGGCCGCGGTCTTCCCTGGACAGCGGCGCCCCGCCGGTTCCGTCCTCCCCCTCGCCGCCCGACGCGGAGGCGAGGTGCGCCGACAGGCGCCGCCGCGCGGTCCGGGACCGCAGCGCGAGCAGCAGCATCTCCGCGACCCCGGCGGCGCCGAGCACCGCGAGGCCGGCGCGCCGCGCCCGCGAGGCGCGGGCCCGCTCGCGCGCCTCGGCCGCCGGCACCCCGTCGGCGAGCAGCGCCACGCGCCGCGGCGCGGCCGCGCCTGCGGCTCTCGAGAGCGGCCAGGCCACCGTGCCCGCGCCCTGCTCGTACGGGTCGCTCGCGACGACCGCCCAGCCTGCGGCGCCGGGCGGCTGTCCGTCCGGGAGCGCCAGCGTCCCCGAGAAGAAGCCTGCGCCGCCTTCCGCGAGCGGGACGACCGCCCCGAGGAGGCGGCCGTGCGCGCCCCCGATCGAGACGTAGGCGCGCGGCTTCGGCGCCGGCGAGGTGAGCCGGAGCTCCGGCGGCTTGCCCTCGAGGCCGGCCGGGTCGAGCCAGATCGCGCCCGGGATCACGGGCAGCCTCCCTTCCCACGAGCCGCTCGCGTCCCGCGCCCCTGGCGCTGCGCTCCCCGGGCGCGCCGCGCGCAGCGTGAGGTCGACGGTGTGCGCCAGCGGCTTGATGGTGAGCTCCGCGGCGCCGCGCGCGTCGGCGGTGATCTGCGCCGGCCCGCTGCCCTGCCCCTCGAGATCCGCCCCGACGGCGCTCGCCTCCACGCGCGCCCCTGGCACGGGCGCTCCGTCCTCCGTCTCGACCGTGACGCGCACCGGCTCCGGGAACGGCGCTGCCATGGCGCCCCGCGCGGCCGTGACCCGGAGGCGGAGCGCCCCGTGCGCCGCGCCGGGCAGCGCGCTCGCGTGCGCCGCGCCGGGCAGCGCGCTCGCGTCGGCCGCGGCGAGCGGGGGCAAGAGCGGCAGCTCCTGCTCCAGGAGCGTGTCGCCGCCCCGCGCGATCCGCACCACGACCGGCGCCTTCAGCCCGCCGCCTGCGCGCAGCAGCGCCTCGCCGATCCCGTCCTTCCCGGTCGAGCCGCTCCATCGCTCGAGCGGCGCCCCTGCGGACGCCGCGCTCACCTCGATCTCCGGCAGCGCTGCCGGATCGTCGGCGCCGTAGAGCCGGCGCACCCCTTCGATGCGGAGCGCGAGCGCCTCGCTTCCGGCGATGGGGGCTCCCCACACCCGCACGCCGGTGGCCATGCGTTGCGCTCCGGGTCCCAGGAAAACGATCGCGGCGAGCCCGATGCTGAGCGCGGGCAGGACGTAGGTCGCCGCGTCGGACATCGACCTCATCGCGGCCCAGCATACCTCTCCGTCCCTGCGGCGCGCGCGAGCCTCGGGTCGGGCTGGCTGCTCGTGCGGAGCGCAGGTGGGTGCCGAGCCCCTTTGCGTCCGGGCGTCTCCTCCGATAGGAAGGCCGCCGATGGCAGCCGACAGACCGGTGAAGCGCAAGCGCAAGGGCTCGGGGTCCACGGGGCAGGGTGGCGAGGTTCTCCTGCGGCAGCGGACTGATCCGCGGAGCGAGCGTCGGTTCGAGCCGAAGGCGTCGCTCGAGCTCGGCCTCACCTTGCTCGGCATGTCCGTCGCGGCGGTCCTTGCCGGCGCGGGTGTTTACGGCCAGTGGTTCCGTGGCGAGGAGGCGGGCTCGCACCCTGCTGCTCCGTACCTGCTCCTCGGCGCGCTCCTCCTCGGCGCTGCGGCGGGCCTGTTCGGTTCCTGGTCGACGAAGCCCATCCGCGTCGGTGATGCCGGCGTGGCGATCGAGAACGGGCCTGCCGAGATCGAGCGCATCGGCTGGAACGACGTCACGGGCCTGTTGCTCTCGGAGTCGGCGCTCACGGTCCAGGGGGGCGGCACCGTGCTCGCCATCCCGCTGCGCGCGCATCTCGCCGCGGCCTCCCGAGTCCTTTCGGAGGCGAGGAAGCGCATCCCCGCCCGCGTCGCCGACATCAAGGAGGACGCCTTGCCCCCTCCCGACGACGCCGCCGGCGAGGTGCGCCCGCTGGAGCCGCCCCAGGTCGCCGGCCTTCACTGCAAGGCCACCGACAAGCTGATCGCCTTCGAGGCCGACGCCCGCCTCTGCGGCCGCTGCGGCGAGCTCTACCACAAAGACGGCGTCCCCCCCCGCTGCATCACCTGCGAAGCCCCGCTGCGCTAGAGCGGCGGTCGCCCGCTTCGGATACGGGCCCATCTCGGCGTTTTCGGTTCTCGGCGTACATGAGTCTCAGGATCCTACACATCTCGCTTGATGTGTGCCGGTCGACATGATCCAAGCTGCGGATGGGTTCACCTGCAGCAGAGCGTGCGGCGGCACTCGCCGAGGAGATGGGCGACGCGCACTTCGGCGATGCGCGGCTTTCGAAGCGTCAGACCAAGCTGGTGCAGAAGCTGGCGCAGGCGCCGGACAAGAGCTTCCCCTCGCTGCTGTCCGACAGCGAGCTGGAGGCGGCGTACCGCTTCTTCGGCAACGACGCGGTCACGCCCGCGGCGATCCTGGCTCCCCATGTGCGCGCCACCCTCGCGCGCATGGAGGCCGAGCCGGTCGTGCTTGCCATCCATGACACCACGACCCTCTCCTTCCGCTCCGACGGCCAGCGGCAGGGGCTCGGCCGGCTGCGCTCCTCGGGTCAGGCGTTCTTCGCCCACTTCACCTTGGCGGTCAGCGGCGATGGAACGCGCCGCCCGCTGGGCGTGCTCGACCTGAGCACGCGCGTGCGCGATGACCACAGCACGGACAACGAGCACGACCGCTGGGGAGAGCAGGTCGAGCGGGTGGCGGCCCTGGGCTGTGCTCCGCACGCCTTGGTGCACGTCATGGACCGCGAAGGCGACGACTACGGCCTGTTCGCGCAGCTGCTGAGCGCAGGGCATCGGTTCGTGATCCGGCTCGCGCACAACCGCCTCGTGGACGCTGCTGCCGCCGGAGAGGAGGCCAAGCTCGATCAGGCGCTCGCACAGGTCCGAGAGGTAGCCGTGCGCGAGGTGGAGCTTTCCCCGCGTCGAGCGGGCAACCGCAGCCCTCAACAGAAACGCCTGCATCCCTCACGCGCCGGACGCTTGGCGAAGTTGGCCCTCGGAAGCACGCGCGTGACGCTACGGCGACCGAGATCCCAGCCGCGCGAGCTGCCTGCGACGCTCTCGCTCCAGGTCGTACGCGTCTGGGAGCTCGATCCGCCGCCAGGCGAGGCGCCCGTCGAGTGGGTGCTGCTCACCGACGAGCCGGTCGAGTCCGATGAGCAGCTGGTCCAGCTGGTCGACTGGTACCGGGCGCGCTGGATGGTGGAGGAGTTCTTCAAGGCCCTCAAGACCGGATGCGCCTACGAAAAGCGCCAGATCGAGGACCTGCACGGCTTGCGCAACGTGCTGGCGCTCTTCGCTCCCATCGCCTGGCAGCTCCTGCTGCTGCGCAGCGAGGCCCGGCGCGCTCCGGAGCAGCCCGCCAGCGTCGTGCTCACGCCCACCCAGCTCGACGTGCTGCGGGCCTTCGCCCGCAAGCCGCTACCCGACAACCCCACGGCCCGCGATGCCTTGCTGGCCATCGCCGCGCTCGGCGGACACCTCCGGAGAAACGGCGAGCCCGGCTGGCAGACCTTGGGGCGTGGCTACGAGCAGCTCCTCATCCTCGTCCAGGGCTGGAGCGCGGCGAAGAAGGAGGGGAAATTATGATCAATCCTGAGACATGAGTACGCCTGCGCGCCGAAAACGCCGATCTGGGCCCGTCTCCTGTGCGGGCGATCGCCGCTCGGCGAGCGCGGTTCGGGGTCGGCACCCCGCCCCCGCGCGTCGCGCCCTCAGAGCCCGAAGCGCCCCGCGTTCTCCCGGAGGAACGCGATGTACACCTCCGCCCCCTGGTGCGACGCCACCTCGCCCGCCTCGACCGCCTGCTCCAGCGACCGCTTGATCTCGCCCACCCGCCGCGACGGCGGCAGCCCGAACGCCTGCATGATGGCGTCGCCGATGCCGCTCGGAAGGGGCGGCACCACCGCGTCCTCGGCCTGCACCTGCAGCACCCGCTCTGCCAGGTCGCTGATCTGCTTCAGCCCCTTCCGCTTCTTCTCGGGCCGCTTCGTCGTGATGTCCGCGCGCGACAGGTCGAGCACGTCGTTCAGGCAGCCGCCCATCTCCTTCGCGAAGCGCCGCACCGCGCTGTCGGTCCACGACGGATCGTACTGGCTCGCCCGCAGGTGGTGCAGGATCAGGAAGCGGATGCTGCCCTTCAGCGCCTCGTCCTTCGCGAACAGCGGCAGCCGCCGGTCGATCTTGTCGAACATGCGCGCGCCGACCTCGGCGTGACCGAAGAAATGGACCTCCCCCGTCGGCGAGATGGTGCGCGTCCTCGTCTTGCCGATGTCATGGAGCAGCGCCGCCCACCGGACCTCGAGCCGCGGCACCGCCTGACGCACCACCTGCTTCGTGTGCTTCCAGACGTCCTTGTGGCGCCACTCCCCGTCGCCGAACCCCACCATCGCCTCGACCTCGGGCAGCATCGCCGCCAGGGCGCCCGACTCGAGCAGGGCGTCGAGCCCGGCCTCGGCGTCGTCGCTCATCATGACCCGGTCGAGCAGCTTGCGGACATCGGGCAGGTAGATCGCCGCCGCCGCCTTGAAGTCGGCGGGGCGCCCCGAGATCACCCTGGTCGAGGGGCGTGGCTCGGCGGCCGCCTCGGGCTGCGCGGGCTCGGCCCGCTCTGCTCGCTGAACGGCCCACTCGAGCGCCTCCATGGCCCGCTTCGGGCTCGCTTCCTGGGTGAGAATCTCCTGCACGCTGGCCTTCCACACTTTCGAGGTTACGGGATCGCCCGCGGCGCGCCGGTCGCGCGGCCCGCACGGGGGTCCGCCGGTTTAGAGCCAGCCGGTACTCCGCGCAATGGTTCGTCGCTCGGCGACGGTTCGTCGCTCGGTCTGCTGGAGGCGCGGTCCGCCGGAGACGGCGCGTCAGGTGCGGAGGAGCCTGCCCACGTGGTCCTTCTCCCAGGCGAGGGCGCGCTCGTAGTCGCGGAAGAGCCGCTCGCGGGCGAGGAACTGGGGCGGATGGAGCATCCGGCGCCCGTTGCCGTGGCTCGCGGGCATCACGTGGTGGAGCATCTCGTGGTAGATGACGTAGGAGATGAAGTAGCGGGGGACCCAGGGCCGGTCGAGCACCGGGTGGATGCGGATCAGCCGCTCCACCGCCGAGTAGCTCCCGAGCTTGATGGTGCGCCGCGGCTTCCGCGCCTTGGTCCGCTTGCCCCAGGTGATCAGCGCGTCGACCACGCCGCCGAAGTAGGCGTGGTTCACCTTCTGGAACAGGGTCAGCAGATCGTGCGTCCGCCCCTGCGTCGCGAGCGGCGTGCTCACAGGCCGGCTCGCCCGGATGCGATGGCCGTTCTCGTCGATGTACTGGCCGACCAGGAGCGACGCGGCCCGGTCCTGGTTCACGACGTACCGGACGAGCGCATCCTGAACGACCGCCGGCGCGTCCAGGAACATGTGGTGGACGCGGGCCTGAAGGATCCCCTCCCGCAGCGAGGAGGAGATCATCTGCCGGTAGTTGTCGGTCACCGAGAGGAGGACCGGCCGCTTCTGGGCCAGCTCCAGGCGCCGGATGAGCGCCTGGCGCGCCCCCTCGTGCACGTAGATCTGCGGCTGACCCGACGGCAGGTCGATGTCGATCGGATGGTGGCGGGGGTCCGGCACCCGGACGACGGCCCTGGAGACGCGCGGCCACAAGGAAGAGGGTGCTACGCCCTTCCCACCGCTGCGCGACAGACGGCCTGGAGGGGGTTGAGCGAAGGGGAAGACCATCTGTCCCGCCATCTCAATCCTCCTTATTTGGGCGTATTCTCGGGTGGGATCCTTGTCAAGCGAGCGGCCGAAATCATCGAAATCATTCGACTTTGTGATTACGTAAGCAGGGGGCCGGCCCCGCGTGCGGGGGGCGCCGGGCGCCTCGGACACCGCCCGCTCGAAATCTGGATTTCCGCCGCGAATTCATGGACTTGCCTGGGTCGACCCGGCGCGCCGCGATCGCGCTGGCCCGCGTCGCGTAGCCTTCCGCCTCGGACGCGTGCGTCTGCTCTGGCTCCACCCGATGACACGGCGCGCACACGGCGCGTCCTCGCTATTCGAGCGCGCGGGGGTCGAGGATCCCCGCCACGCGCCAGCGGTCCGGCGCGAGCTGCGCCGGCTCGGGCTCGAGGGCGACGATCAGGGCCGTGGCGAAGCCGGGGAGGACCAGGCCCGGCGCGCCCCGGCCGGACGTGTCGACGAGCGACCGGACGAGGTGCTCCACGTTCGGCTGGTGCCCGACCAGGAGCGCGTCGGCACCGCCTTGGGCGAGCGCGGCGACGAGCGCGAACGGGAGGTCGGCGTCGACCGAGAGCTCGCTCCGGAGCTCGACCTCCGGCGCGCCGCAGAGGGGCGCCGCGATCTCCGCGGTCTCGCGGGCGCGCGCGAGGGGGCTCGCGAGCACCCGCGCGAGCGGGGCGCCGCCCCGGATGCGGTGGAGCTCGATCGCGACCCGCTCCACGCGCTCGCGGCCCTCGGGGGTGAGCCTCCGGTCCGCGTCCCGTCCGGTCGCCGCCCGGTCCTCCGCCGGGCCGTGCCGCATCACGTAGAGGTGCATGGCGGTGGCGGCCCGCGTCAGTTCGTCTTGCCCGGGGCGCGCCGGGCGTCCTGGCCGGACGGGGCTGCCTCGCCGCGACCCTTCGCCTGCGCGGGGTGCTCGGCCGCGGCCGCTCCGCCCTTCGGGCCGGCGGCCGCGGCGCCGTTCGCCGCGGCGCTCGCGCCGGCGCGGGAGATGCCGTGCTTCGCGAGGACCATCCCCTCGATCTTGTCGAGCACCGCGGGGTGCTGCTCGAGGTAGGCGCGGGCGTTCTCCCGGCCCTGGCCGATGCGCTCGCCCTGGAACGAGAACCAGGAGCCGCTCTTCTCGATGATGCTCGCCTCGGTCGCGAGGTCGATGACGTCGCCGCTGTGGCTGATGCCCTGGCCGTAGAGGATGTCGAACTCCACCTCGCGGAACGGGGGGGCCATCTTGTTCTTCACGACCTTGACGCGGGTCCGGTTGCCCACGACCGCCGGCTCCTTGCCGCCCGCCGCCGCCTCCTTGATGGCGCCGATGCGGCGGATGTCGAGCCGGACCGAGGCGTAGAACTTGAGGGCGTTGCCGCCGCTCGTCGTCTCGGGGCTGCCGAACATGACGCCGATCTTCATGCGGATCTGGTTGATGAACATCAGCAGGCACTGCGAGCGGGAGGTCGTCCCGGTCAGCTTGCGGAGCGCCTGGCTCATCAGCCGGGCCTGGAGGCCGACGTGGCTGTCGCCCATGTCGCCCTCGATCTCCGCCTTGGGGACGAGCGCGGCGACGGAGTCGACGACGATGATGTCGACGGCGTTCGAGCGGACCAGCATGTCGGCGATCTCGAGCGCCTGCTCGCCGTAGTCGGGCTGGGAGATGAGCAGCTCGTCGGTCTTCACGCCGAGCTTCTTGGCGTAGTTCACGTCGAGGGCGTGCTCGGCGTCGATGAACGCCGCCGTCCCGCCCGCCCGCTGGATGGCCGCGATGGCGTGGAGGGTGAGGGTCGTCTTGCCGCTCGACTCCGGCCCGTAGATCTCGACGATGCGGCCGCGCGGGTAGCCGCCGATGCCGAGGGCGATGTCCAGGCCGAGCGAGCCGCTCGGCACCGCCGCGACCTCGTCGTGCAGCGTCTGCCCGTCCTTGAGGCGCATGATCGCCCCTTTGCCGTACTCCTTCTCGACGCTGGCGATCGCGAGCTCCAGGGCGGCAGACTTCTGCTTGGTGTTCTTCTCGTCACTCATGCGTACCTCGGGGAGGGGGGCCGAAGGGAGGGGGATACCGACGGGGATCGCATGGCGGATCCCCGACGTGCGGGGCAACAGTTTCCGGCAGCTTTACTGTCCGGTTGTTCAGGAAGCAAGACCCCCGCATCCCGGATAGGACCGAAAACGTCCGCGCAGCGGCGGCCCGGCCGGGCTGGACCAGCCGGCCGGCGCGCTCTTCGTCGCGCCAGCCGCGCCGGGCTCGATCCTGGGCAGACCCGCCCCGGGACAGGGCGAGGATGTCGTGGTCGGAAGGCTTGTTTCCCGGCAGCCGTGGAGTCTCACAAGCCGGGCAACAATCGTGATCGTCGCACACAGGGAGCGCTGGCGGATTCTTCACCTCTGGGCCACACCTTCCGCGTGGGGGGCGGGGGCCGCTTTTTCCCGGGGTTTTCCCTGGGCCGGTACGAGCTCGTCCTGCGGGTGGCCGCAGGCGACATGGGGGAGGTCTGGGCGGGTCGGCTCAGGCGGGAGCACGGGTTTCAGAAGCTCTTTGCCATCAAGGTGCTTCGCCCCGAGCTCTCGCCCGACCCCGACGCCGTGCGGATGTTCCTGGAGGAGGCCGCGCTCGCGGCGCGCATCCGGCACCCGAACGTGGTGCCCGTCGTGGATCTCGGCGAGGAGGACGGCACCCTCTTCTATGTCATGGAGTGGGTCAGCGGCGAGCCCCTTTCGTCGGTGCTGCGCGCCGCGCGCGGGCGCCCGGCGCCGGTGCTCGCCGCGGCCAGGCTGGCCTACCAGATCTGCGCGGCGCTCGACGCGGCGCACGAGCTCCGGGACGAGGTCGGCAACCCCCGGGAGCTGCTCCACTACGACGTCTCGCCGGACAACGTCCTCATCACGTCCGAGGGGCTCGTCCGCCTGGTCGACTTCGGCATCGCGAAGTTCGAGGAAGAGCGGCTGTCGGAGCGCCGGCCGCCGTCGCTGCGGGGCGACGGCGGGCGCGCCTTCGCCGTGGCGGCGGGCGGCGACGGGAGCGCGTTCCTGTTCAGGAGCAGCGCGCCGTACATGGCGCCGGAGCACATCCGGGGGCAGCCGTGCGACCGGCGGGCCGATCTCTTCGGGGTGGGGGTGCTGCTCTACGAGCTCCTGTCGGGCGCGCACCCCTTCCAGGCCGACGACAGCGAGAGCACGATGACGCACATCGCGAGCGAGCGGCCCGCCGCGCCGCTGTCGTCGCGCGCCGTCCCGTCCCGGCGCGGGTTCGCCGAGCGGCTGAGCGCGGCGCCGCCGCCCGAGCCGATCCCGCCCGCGCTCGACCGCCTCGTCGCCGAGGCGCTCGCCAAGTCGCCCACCGCGCGCACCGCGACGGCCGCGCAGCTCATGCGCGCGCTCGAGGAGGCGGTCCCGGGGGCCGCGCACCCGGGCAACGACGCGCTGGTCGCGAGCTGGATCGGACAGCTCCTCGGGGGCGCGTCCCAGCTCCGCACGCAGCAGCTGCGCGCCGCGCTCGAGTCGCTCGATCCGGGGGGCGGCGCGGCCGAGGAAGCGGAGCCCCTGCCCGCCTGGCGGCGGTGGGCGCAGGCGGCGTGGGCGCTCGGGGCCGCCGTCCTCGGGATCGCGATCGCCGGGACCACGGCGGTGAAGGACAGCCCGCTCGCGCCCGCGTCGTTCGCCGCCCCGGCCGGGCCGCGCGCGGACAGCGCCGCGAGCAGCGTCAGCTCGCCCCCGCGTCGCCGAGGAGCGGCGACCACACCGCACCGGAGATGAGCCAGAGCTGGTGGGACGTCCGCGTCACCGCGACGTGGAGCCGCCGGCGGGCCTCGTCGGTCATCGGGTACGCCGCCGCGGTCGCGTCGGGCACGACGACGTAGTCGAACTCGAGCCCCTTCGCGCTGTCCACGTCGGTGACGTCGATGCCGGGCTCGAACGAGAACTCCCCGTGCAGCACGAGCCGCGCCTCGGGCAGCTCCGCGACGAGCGCGTGGAGCTGCCGGGCGGCGGCCTCGTCCCGCGCGATGACGGCCACGGAGGCGCGGGGCTCCCGGTCCGCGAGGTCGCGGAGCGCGCCGGCGAGGAACAGGTGCGCCTGCGCCTCGCTCGGGAAGCGGAAGAACCCGATCGGCGCGCCGTCCCGGGCCGCGCGCGCGGGCGCCTCGGGCGCGAGCGCGCCGAGGAGCCGCCGCGCGAGCTCCGTCACCGGCCGCGGGCACCGGTACGACACCGCGAGGCGGCAGGTCGCCGCGTCGCCCACGCCGAGCGCCGAGCGCGCCCCGCCCCACCCGGCGAAGCTCGACGAGGTCTGCTGCGCCTCGTCGCCGGCGAGCGTGACGCTGCGCGCCTCGCCGAGGAGCTTCCCCAGGACGAACAGCTCGAACAGCGAGAAGTCCTCGGCCTCGTCGAGCACGAGGTGCGACCACCCGGCCCCCTCGAGGCCGGCGCGCGAGGCGCGCAGGAACAGGAGGATCGGCAGATCGTCGACGTCGAGCGTCCCGGCCAGCTCGTCCGGGGTCCCCTCCGCGATGGCGCGGCCGTCGAGCGCCCGCTTCATCGAGGCCACGGTGATCGAGGCGAGCTGCCGGTCGAGCGGCTCGGCGATCTGCAGCAGGGTGTGCCGGACGGTCTCCTCGACGGCGCTCCGCGGCAGATCCCCGCCCGAGCCGGCGACGACGCCCTCGAGGAACCCTCGATCCGTGAACACGTCGGCGAGGCGGCGGCGCAGCCGCGGGAGCGTCGCGCTCGCCCGCGCGAGCTTCGCGAAGCGGTCGCCGAGCGCGCGGTAGAGCGCCGGGTGGCGCTTGAGGCTCGTGACGAGCGCCGGGGGGTCGGCGCAGAGGGCGATCGGCTGGCCGAAGACCTCGGTCGCGGTCGCGGACGACCAGGCGTCGAGCGTCTTCACCTGGGCCTCGCCCGCGCCGAGCGGCGCGAGCAGGCGGCGCGACAGCCGCGCGAGCCCCTCCTCGGGGACGACGACGCTCATGGCCGCGAGCGGGTGCCGCGCCGGGTCCTGCGCGGCGATCCTGGCGAGGCGGTGCAGCGCCACGGTCGTCTTGCCGCTCCCGGCGCTGCCGAGCACGAGCAGCGGCTGCTCCGGCGGCGCGCACACCGCGGCGTACTGGTCGGCGTCGAGCAGGGCGGTGACCTCGGCGGCCGGCGCGCGATCCCGGGCGCCGGCGCCGACGCCGAGGCTGCCGGGGCGCGCGGCGGTCCCCGCGCCTCCAGGCTGCATGGCGAGCGCGGCGCGGTCCGCCACGGTCCACCGCCCGTCGCCGCCGTGCGTCAGGACCAGGCCGTCGCCCACGATCCGGGTGAGGACGCCGCGCTCCACGACGACGATGCGGCGCGCCTTCACCACGCCCTCGGCCACGCGTCCCGGGAAGACCTCCTCGTACTCGTCGCCCTCGCGGTACCGGTAGAAGATCTGCGCCACCGGCGCGACGCGCCAGTCGAGGATCCGCACGTCGGCCGACGGATCCAGGAACGTCGCGTGGCCGAGCAGGTAGTCCTTCGCCCCTTTGCCCTCGTCGACGCGGAGGTGGGCGAGGTAGGGGCAGAGCGGATCGGGCAGCGCCTCCCGGGTGTCTTGCTCGATGAGGCGCTGCCGCACGCTCATCTCGAGGAGCACCGCCGGCAGATCGTCGACCGAGGCCGCGGCGGCCTCGTCGCGGAGCTCCCGGAGCGCCGCGACGGACCTGAGCTCGCGCGGCGCAGCCCTGCGCGCCGCGCGCTCGCGCGCCCGGTCCAGGGCGGCGCGCACGCGGCCGAGGAGCGCCTCCTCTTCTTCGAGGACGGCGCGCGCTTCGACGGGCAGATCGAGCCTGCTTTCCAGCATGATGGGCCTCCGTGCGCCCCCCGCCGCGGCGAGGGGCCGAGCTCGCGTTGATGAACGATGCATTCACTTTTGAAGCGCAAGGACCTCATCCAAAGAAGCACCTGAGCCCTGCGAGGTGGTACGTCGAGTAGCCGTGGATCGCCTCGCGGATGGCGGCCTCGTCCTCGAAGCGCGCGAGGGCGCCGACGGTCGTCCGGACGAGGCTCTGGTAGATCTGGTCCAGGTTGAACCGCATCGCCTCGGTCACCGAGAGGCGCGGGTTCGCGGAGCGGAAGTGCTCGATCGCGAGCTCGACGAGGTGCGCCACGGTCTCCTCCGCGAACCGCTCGTACCTGGAGCCGCCGGCCCGCCCGAGGACGATCACGACGCGCAGCCGGTTCTTGATGCAGAAGCGGAGCAGCTCCTCGGAGATCAGGTGGTACGGGGCCGTCGGCGCGAGCGTCCGGATGTCGTCCACGCCGTCGAGCGCCTTCACCCGGCGGCGGAGCAGGAGCGTGAGGGCGCGGGCGAAGCCCTCGTCCACGACCGCGTAGAACAGCGCGTCCTTGTTCGCGTAGTAGCGGTAGATGTTGCCCGTGGAGACGCCGGCCGCGCGGGCGATCTCGGCCATGGTCGCGCTCTCGTACCCCTTCCGCGCGAAGATCGTCAGCGCGGCGGCGGCGATGCTCTCCTGGACTTCATCCTTGAGTACCTGCGCCATGGCGAATAGTGAACGGTTCGTTCACTTATAGCGGGGCGCGCGGCGCCGTCAAGGGGCGGGGCCTCGTGCGTCAGGGCTCGACGGTTCCCTCGAGGATCGCGCGCGGGCCGTCGATGAGCATGAAGGTCGCCTCCTCCTCGCCGACCCTGGCGAAGAGGGCGTCGATGCCGCCGCGGACGTCGGCGACGTCCCTGACGGCGTGGGCGTCGCTGCACGCGGCGTAGTAGTAGCCCTCCTCGAGCAGCTGCTCGGCGGCGCGGCGGGGGGTGCGCCCGTACTTGCCGGTGAGGGCCGCGACGTCGAGGAGGAGGACCGCGCCGGCGTCGATGAGCGGATCCAGCGCGGAGCAGTCGTCGAAGACGGGCTCGTAGCGCTCCGGGTGGGCGATGACGGGGCGGATCTTGCGGCGGCTGAGATCGAACAGCCGCTCCGCGACGCGGACGGGGAAGCTCCGGGTCGGGAACTCGACGAGCGCCGCGCGGCCGCCGGGGTAGGGGAGGGCGCTGCCGTCGAGGAGGCGCTGGAAGACGACGTCATCGAAGAAGTGCTCCGACGAGAGGTCGAGCGCGGGCAGGCCGCGCGCGTCGTCGGCGCGGCGCAGCGCGGCGCAGGTCGCGTCGTAGGCGGCGCGGAGGCTCTGCCGGGTGTTGTCG
The DNA here is from genome assembly GCA_051525975.1 of Sorangium sp. So ce134. Taxonomy (GTDB): domain Bacteria; phylum Myxococcota_A; class Polyangia; order Polyangiales; family Polyangiaceae; genus Sorangium. The sequence goes on along the minus strand of CP150314.1, from coordinate 10,801,006 downwards.
AACATCCCCGGGCGCATGTGCGGCGTGGCCACGACGGTGTCGAACCCGGCGCCGCGGAGCGCGGTGAGCAGGGCGAAGCTCTCCTCGACGGTGCGGGCGCCGTCGTCGATGCCTGCGACCCAGTGGCAGTGGAGATCGATGAAGCCGCGCATCGTGGGCTCGAACTTAGCAAAGTTGGCCGCCTCCGTGCGCTACGACCATGCTTCGCGTCGAGGAGGTGTTCGTGTCGCTCTCGTTATCGAACCAGCAGCTTGTGCCTCAGGCCGGGTCGGATGGCTGCGCGGGGGGCCTGCGCGGCGACCAGCAGGGAGGCCGCGCGGAGCGGCCCGCCGACCCAGGCGAGCTCTCGGCCGAGGTGGGCGCGATGGCCGCGGGGGAGGGGGCTCCCGCCTCCGAACGGCGGCGCCGCCGCAGCGACGACCCGATCACCGCGCTGCACTATCAGCTCTCGACGACGCGCTCCGAGGCGAACCTGGACGTCGTGGTCCTCGTGGACGACAGCGGCTGCCTCGTCGCGGGGGCGGGCGCGTGGCCCGCGTGCGAGGAGCTCGCCGCCTACGCCCCGCTCCTCGCCAACCCGGACGCCGTCCAGAGCGCTGCGGTCGGCTCGCGCATCGCCTCGCTCACCGCGGAGGTCGAGGTCCAGAGCCTCTCCGTGGCGGGCGGGGAGGTGCTGCTCTGCGGCCGCGGCGGCACGGCGGAGCGCGGCGCGTCGATCGCCCGGGCCGCCGCCGGGTGCCTGCGCATCCTCCGCGCCGCAGCCTGAGCGCTCGCCCGGCTGCGCGCCGAGCGCTCGTCCGGCCGCAGCCGGAGCGCTCGCCGCGCCGCAGCCCGAGCGCTCGCGTTCCCCGGTTCGTGCTACAAGGGGCCGCGACCTCAGGTCGCGCGCCATGCCCGGCCCGCTCGCACCCCCTCGCAACACCCCGCCCGCCTCCCCCGCATCTCTCCGAGCAGACGACGCCGGCCTGGCCCCGCTGCTCGCCTCCCGCAGGGTGATCCTCTGCGTCGGCTGCGGCGGCGTCGGCAAGACGACGACCACCGCGGCGCTCGGCCTCGCCGCGGCCCGCCGCGGCAAGCGCGTCCTCTGCCTGACCATCGACCCGGCGCGCCGCCTGTCCCAGAGCCTCGGGCTCGAGGAGATGAAGACGGAGGCGCAGACGATCGAGCCCGCCCGGTTCGCCAGGGCCGGCATCGACGTGCCCGGCTCGATGACGGTCATGATGCTCGACACGAAGTCGACGTTCGACAGCCTCGTCGCCTCGCTCGCCCCGTCGCCCGAGCAGCGCGACCGGATCCTGGGCAACGTCCTCTACAAATACATCTCCACGTCGCTCGCGGGCACGCAGGAGTACATGGCGATGGAGAAGCTCTACGCCGTGCGGAGCGACCCGAGCTACGACCTCGTCCTGCTCGACACGCCGCCCACGGCGAACGCGCTGGATTTCCTCGACGCGCCCGAGCGGCTCGTCGGCGCCATCGACAGCGCGGCGACGCGCTGGTTCGTGCAGGCCTTCCAGAGCTCCGGCAAGCTGTCGCTCAACCTGCTGGCGCGCTCGACCGCGGCGGTGCTGCGCGGCATCGGCAAGCTGACCGGCAGCGGCTTCCTCGAGCAGATCGCGGCGTTCATCAGCGAGATGAACGCGGTCTTCGGCGGCTGGAAGCAGCGGGCGGACGCGGTGGCCTCGGCGCTGCGCGGCCCCGACGTGGCCTACGTGCTCGTCACGACGCCCGATCCGCTCTGCGTGCGCGAGGTGCTGTTCTTCGCCGACCGCCTGCGCGAGCAGGACATGCGGCGCGACGCGTTCGTCGTGAACCGCGTCCACCCGGTGTACGGCGCCCTCCCCGGCGCCGACGAGATCGCCGCCGCGCTCGACGGGAGCGGCCTCGCGCTCGGGCCCGGCGCCGCGGCGCGCCTGCTCCAGGCCGCCGAGGACGAGACCCGCATGGGCAAGCTCGACCACCTGAACCTGATCGCCCTCGAGGCGGCGCTGGAAGACGAGCAGACCGGCGGAAGCGTCCGCGTCGACGTCCCGGCGTTCCCGTACGACATCTACGACGTGGCCGGCCTCGCGAGGATCGCCGACGTGCTGGCGCCGCTGCCCGAGGCAGCGGCGTAGCCGGCCGCTCCCGCCGCCGCGTGGTCCGGCGCGAGGCGCGCGGCGTGGTCGGCGGCGCGCGCCGTGGTCGGCGGCGCGCGCTCCCGCGGCGACCGCTATCCGCGGCGCCGGCGCTCCTTGTACTTCACCCGGACCGGCACGCCATCGAGCCCGAACGCCTGCCGGAGCTGGTTCGACACGTAGCGCCGGTAGCTGAAGTGGAGCTTCTCGGGGTCGCTCGCGACGACGACGAACAGCGGCGGCGACGTCTCGGCCTGCGTGACGAAGAACAGGCGGGGCGCGCGCCCGCCGTGCGTGGGCGGCGGGTGCGTGAGGAGGATCTGCTCGAAGAAGCGGTTGAGCTCCCCGGTGGGCACGCGCTTCCGGTAGGCGTCGGCCACCTGGGCCACCGTCTCGAGGAGCTTCGCCACGCCGCGCCCGCTGCGCGCGCTCACCTGCACGATCGGCGCCCACGGCACGAACGCGAGCTTGTCGCGGGCGTCCTGCTCCGCCTTCGCGAGCGCCTTGCGATCGAGGAGGTCGATCTTGTTCAGGCCGATCACGACGCCGCATCCCCGGTCGACCGCGAGGCCGAGGATCTTCGCGTCCTGCTCGGCCACGCCCTCGGCCGCGTCGCAGAGCAGGAGCACGACCTCCGCCCGCTCCATGGCGCGGATCGCGTGCATCACGCTGACCGCCTCGACGGCGCTGTCCTCCTTCGCCACCTTCGACTTGCGCCGGATGCCCGCCGTGTCGATGAGCAGGAACCGCTTGCCGTCGCGCTCTGCCAGGGTGTCGATCGGATCGCGCGTCGTGCCCGGCTGCGCGTCGACGAGCATGCGCTCCTCGCCCGCGATGCGGTTGACGAGCGACGACTTCCCCGCGTTCGGGCGCCCGATGATGGCGATGCGGAGCGCCCCCTCGGTCGACTCCTCGGGCGCCGCGGGCTCCTTGGGCAGCGCGGCCTCGATGGCCATCTCCAGATCCGAGATGCCGCGGCCGTGGAGGGCGCTGATCGGGATGAGCCGATCCATCCCGAGGCGGTACAGCTCCGCCGCCTCGGCCTCGGCGCGCGGCGAGTCCGCCTTGTTGGCGACGTAGATCACGGGCTTGCCCGCGCGGCGCAGGAGGCCGAGCTCCGCGTGCTCGGACGGCGTGACCGGCGTCATGGCGTCGAGCACGCACACGATCACGTCGGCCTCGGCGATGGCGAGGTCGATCTGCCGCTTGATCCCCTGCCGCATGGGGTCGTCGCTCTCGGGGTCGAACCCGCCCGTGTCGACGAGCGTGAAGCGCCGCCCCCGCGAGGTGACGTCGCCGTAGTGGCGATCGCGGGTCACCCCGGGCTCGTCGTGCACGATCGCGACGCGCTTGCCGACCAGCCGGTTGAACAGCGTGCTCTTGCCGGTGTTGGGCCGCCCGACCAGCGCGACGATCCCGGCCGAGGGGGGCGGCGCAGGCGCGTCGGCCGCGGCGGCCTCGAGCGCCTCGTCGGCGAGCTCCGCCGCGAGCTCCTCCCGGTCCTCCGTCGGATCGTGGCTGCTCTGCTCGGAGGGAGCGCGTCCCCTGCTCAGGCCGGAGCCGCGGCCTCTCGTCGCGCCGGCAGCGCCCTTCGCGGGCGCGGCAGCGGCCTTGCCGGACGCCGCAGCGCCCTTCGCGGGTGCAGCGGCGCCCTTCCTGGGAGCGACGGCGCTCTTGCTCGAGGCCGCCGCGCCCTTCCTGGGGGCGACGCCGCCCCGCTTCTCGGGGGCGTCGCCCTTCTTCGCCGCCCGGCCGCCTCCGGCGGCGCCACCACCTCCGGCGGCGCCCTGACCGCGCTTCGCTGCCCTGGAAACAGCTGGTTTCGCCGCGCTCACGAGGTCTCTCCCTTGTTGTAACCGAGCTCTTCCAGCCGCTCTAGCGACTCGCGCCACGCCGGCGTCACCCGCACCCAGAGCTTGAGGTTCACCTGCCGCCCGACGAGCTCCTCGATCCGGAGGCGGGCCTCCGTGCCGATCCGCTTCAGCTGCTCCGCGCCGGCGCCGATCAAGATCTTCTTCTGCCCCGGCCGCTCCACGTGGATCGTCGCGTCGATGTGCAGCGCGCCGTCGCCCGTCGGCTCGACGTAGCGCTCGATCTGCACGGCGCTGGCGTGCGGCACCTCGGCCTTCGTCGCGCGGAGGATCTGCTCGCGCACGTACTCGGCGGCGAAGAAGCGCGTGGGCCGGTCGGTGAGCTCGTCGGGCGCGAAGCCCCAGTCCCGCTCGGGGCAGAGCTTCGCCACCTCCTCCAGCACGCGCTGGACGCCGTCCTCGCGCAGGGCCGAGATGGGGACGATTGCCGCAAAATCCCGGATCTTTGCGAACGCGTCGAGCAGCGGCAAGAGCCGCGCCTTGTCCTTCATCCGGTCGACCTTGTTGAGCACGAACACCACCGGCGCCTCGCTCCCCAGGTCCGCGAGCAGGGTGAGGTCTCCCGGGTGCGGCGCGAGCGGCGGGCCGTCCTCGCCTTCCTTCACGCGCCGCGGAAGTCGCGCAGGATCCGGCGCTTCCGTCACGAAGACGACGACGTCGGCGCTCCGCGCGGCCTCGCGCGCCGCCTGGTTCATCACGCGCCCGAGCTCGGTGCGCGGCCGGTGAAGCCCGGGCGTGTCGAGCAGCGCGATCTCCGCCGGGCCGTGGTGCACGACCCCGAGGATCGCGTCGCGCGTCGTCTGCGGTGTCGGCGAGACGATCGCGAGCGGGTGGCCGAGCGCCGCGTTGAGCAGCGTCGACTTGCCCACGTTCGGCCGCCCGACCAGGGCCACGCGCCCGGATCGGCGCGGCAGCGAGAGATCGGCGTCGGCCTCGTCGGTCCGCCGCGGGTCGGCGCCCTTCCGTCGCTGTTGCTGCTCGCCGCCTCGTGCGCCCGCCCGTTCCGGGAGCGGTCGCCCCTTCGCGTCGCCGCCGGGGCGGGGCTCGCGCCCCGCCTGGCCGCGGGCTGCGCTGGAGGAGCGCACCGCGGAGCCCCGGTCCTTCCTGGCGCCCCGCGCTGCCTTCCCTTCCTCGGCAGCGCGCTCGGCGCCGCCGCGGTCCTTCCTGGCGCCCCGCGCCGCTTCCTCCGCCTTGGCAGCGCGCTCGGCGCTGCCCCGGTCCGCATCGCCCCGCCCGGCAGCGCGCTCGGCGCCGCCCTGCTTGCCCGTGCGGCGCGACCTGTCGTCGGCGCGCGCCTCGCCTTCGCGTCGGGGCGGGCGCGCTCGCGGGATCGCCGCATCGCCCGTCCGGGGCCCCTCGCCGGACGGCGCTTCCGGGCGGCTGCCTCGGCCGCCGTTCCTGGCAGGACGGGGGCCGGCGGCGGCCGGCGAGGGCTTCGGCGCCTGCGGGCGCGTTCTCGCGCCCTGGGGCGCGCTCTGGGGACGGCCTTTCACCACGCCGCGCGCGATAGCAGACGCCCAGGGGGGCTACAAACGCTTCCCTACGATCCGTGGTCACGCGCGCGCGGAGGCGGTAAGGGGATGCCTCGCATGTCGAGCGTCCACCGAGGGGATCCACACAGCGGAGCCCCGCCCGCCGCCCCCGACCCGCACGCGACCGGAGCCCCGCCCGATGGCGAGGCGAGACCGCTCGATGACCGCCCGGCCGAGGGCGGCGGCGCGCGGCCCGTGGTCCACGCCGGCGCGGCGGACGGCGGCTCGGGCGGCGGCCCTGCCCGGCTCGCGGCCATCGCGCTCGCGGCCATCGCGCTGCTGCCACTCCTCGGGAAGAGCGGGATCTGGGACCCCTACGAGCTCGACAGGGCCGACCTCGCCCGCCGCATCGCCATCCACGTCTTCGGCGCGCGCGGCGTGGGCCTCGCCGAGTCTGCCGGGCAGCTGCCGACCCTGACCGATCTCGGCATGGGCGAGCTCGGGTTCACCTCGATGGCGCTCGGCTTCCGGCTGTTCGGCCTGCACGACTGGGCCGGGCGCCTCCCGCTCGCGCTGTGGGGCCTCGCCGGCGCGCTCGTGCTCTACGAGTTCCTCGCGCGCCTCGTCGATCGCAAGGCTGGCCTGTACGCCGTCGCGGCGCTGGTCACGATGCCGCTCTACGTGATGCAGGCCCGCACCATGCTCGGCGACATCGTCACCATGGCCGCGCTCACGATGGCGTTCTGCGGGCTGACCGGCGCCCTGCTGGAGGGCGCGCGCCGAGCGCGACGCGGCGCCCTGCTCGCGCCGGCCGCGTGGCTCGCGGTGGCGATCCTCGGCCTCGCCGCCGGGTACCTCAGCCGCGGCCTGCTGATCGGGGTCGCCGTCCCCGCGCTCGGCGCCGGCCTGACCTGGCTCGTGCTCCGCACGTCCGGCGCCTGGCCCGGGCCGGAGGGGCCGCGGCCCACGCTCGGCGACCTCGTGGGCGGCGCGGCCCTCCTGCTCGGCGTCGCCGCGGCAGCGAAGGGCCTCCTCGTGCTCGCGAGCTCGAGCGCCGACGCGCCCCTTCCCCGCGCCCTCGGCGTCGCGCTCCTCAAGAAGCCGCCGGTCGAGTCCACCTTCGATCTCACGCTGCGCCAGCTCGGGCACGCCCTCTTTCCGTGGAGCGCGTTCCTTCCGTTCGCCATCGGCCGGATCTTCCGCGCCCCCGCCGCGGCGCAGGGGGACGCGGCCGCCGCGCCCGACCTCGATCGCGAGGCCGGCGTCCGGATCGCCCTCGTCGTCACGTCGGCCCTCGCCTACGGCGCCTTCGCGCTGCTCGCGCCGCACGCCGGGGCGCTCCCGTTCAGCGGCCCCGCGCTCCTCGCCGCGATCGCCGCGCTCGCCGTCCGCGACCTCGAGCGCGGCGCGCCCTCCTCGCGAGCGCTCGCCGTCGGCTGCTCCGTGCTCGCCTTCGTCCTCTACCGCGACCTCGTCCTCTCGCCGGACAGGGCCCTCGGCGTCTTCTCCGTCGACAAGCCCGTCTTCCCGAAGAGCTTCGAGGAAGAGGCGGCCTCGGCGATGCGCCTCGTCCTGATCGCGTTCGCGGGCCTCGTGGCGCTCACCTGGATCGAGGAGCAGCCCCGCGAGCTCGATCGCGGCCTCAAGGCGTGGGCGCGCCGCCTCGCGGGCGACGTGCGCGCCAGCGCCGAGGAGCTCGCCCGCATCTGGGGCGGCAACCTGCTCTTCCTGCTGATCGTGCTCGAGGCGGCGCTCGTCGGCGTCGGCGCGATGCTCTTCGTCGGCAGGCGCATCGGGTGGGGGACGGTGGCGCGGATGCCGAACAACCTCGCGGCCTACCTGATGAACGCGTGGTGGGCGCTGCCCTTGCTGCTCGCGATCGGGCCCGTGGCGCTCATCGCCGTGCGCGACGCGTTCCGCTTCGTCGTCGCGCGCGCGTCCATGCCCCGCGCCCTCGGCACGCCGCTCGCCGGCGTCCTCGCCGGCTTCGCGCTGAGCTTCTGGTACTACCCGGCGCTCGCGGCCCAGCTCTCCCCGAAGGAGGTCTTCGAGTCGTACGCGGCGCTGCGCAGGCCCGGCGAGCCGCTCGCGACGCTCGGGGTCCGGAGCCGCGCGGCGGCCTACTACCAGGGCGGCGAGGTCGCGTCGTTCAACGACGTCCCGCAGGCGTTCGCCTGGCTCACCGCGTCCGCCGCGGAGAGCCCCGCGGACGGAGCCGCCGCTGCCAGCGCTCGCCGCTGGCTGGTCGTCAAGTCCGACGAGCTGCCCAGGCTGAACAGCCTCTTCCGCAAGCACCACAAGCGCAACCTGCCCGTGCTCGACGGCCGTTCGAGCCAGATCCTCCTCGCGTCGAACGAGCTCGGCGGCAGGCCGAACGAGAGCTGGCTCAGCCGTGTCGTGCTCGACGAGCCCGTCGCTCCCGCGAACCCGCTCGACGCGATGTTCGAGGATCAGCTGGAGGTGCTCGGCTGGGAGCTGACCGACGACGAGGGCCAGAAGGTCTCGAGCGTGGTCCCGCAGAAGACGTACCGCTTGCGCACCTACTTCCGCGTCCACCGGCCGATCACCGGCAACTGGAAGATGTTCGTTCACATCGATGGGTTTCAGCGCCGTTACAACGGCGACCACCCCGTGATCGAGGGGCGCTACCCGGTGAGCCTGTGGCAACCGGGCGACGTCATCATGGACGACCACGAGCTCCGGCTGGAGCCCAACTTCACCCCGGGCGACTACGCGCTCTACTTCGGCTTTTTCGCCGGCGATACGCGCTTCGAGGTGACGCGCGGGCCTGAACACGAGAACCGCGTCCGCGGCGGCGTCATCCGCGTACGCTGAGCCGCTCGTTGTGGGATTCCCGACGCATGCCCTGGCGCGCGGGTCCCCTGTGCGCCCGGCGACGCGCGCGTCCTCGTCGTCGAGCGCCCTCGACGCGCCAGCGGAAAGCGGCTAGTCGCAGAAACATGACCGGGGGCCGTGGTGATTCCAACCATCCGCCGGACGTGCCTGGCGGTTCATCGGCCTCCCCCGCGCCGACCGGCGCCTACGGGGACGCCGGCCACGCCGCCGAGGAAGCCGAGTGCGAGATCCCCCCGGACTCGCTGAACCGACGCTCGTCCGAGCGCCTCGAGGTCACGTGGCTCGTGGACTGCGAGACGGACGACACGTTCCTCTACGCGTCCATCACCAACATCTCGGAGATGGGCATCTTCGTCCGCACGACGCAGCCGCTCTCGATCGGCACGCGGCTCACGCTGCGCTTCTCGCCGCCGGGGTCCGAGGGCTCGTACGTGCTCGAGGGGACGGTGCAGTGGATCAACGAGGTGCGCCCGCTCCACGACAACCCGAACCCGGGCATGGGCATCCGCTTCGTCGATCTCACGCCCGACGATCGCGAGCGCATCGTCGACACGATCAGGACGATCGCCTACATCCGCGACGCGCCGGTCAGATCGAACTGACGCCGGCGCGGGCGCGCGCCCGCGCCGGTCAGCGCCCCATCGCTTCGGGAGGCGCCGCCTGCGCGGGCTCCTGCTCGTCGACGGCGCGCGGCGACCCGGGCTTCGCGCTCGGCGCGGCGCGCCGAGCTGCCGCCGCCGCGGCGGGGGTGGTCGCCGTCGGCAGCGCGTTCTGCGTCTTCGAGCGCGCGGCGCCCGCCTCGAGGCCCGCGAGCATCTGCTCGGCGCGATCGCCGTACCCCTTCGCGGAGCGGAGCGCGAGCAAGAGCTCGCGCGCCTTCTCCGCCTCCCCGGCGGACTGATAGCACCGCGCCGCCTCCCACATTGCCGCGTGCGCGGCCGGCGTGCCCGGGTACCGCGCGCCGACCTCGTCGAGCTTGCCGACGGCGGCCGCGCAGCCCGACCTCCGTTGCAGCGCCTGCGCCTCCCGGAGCGCCGCGCTCGCGCCGTCCTCGGCCTCCGCGGCCGCGCGCGCGCCCTTCTCCTTCGCCGCCTCCAGCATCGTCCTGGGCGGCTCGTTCGCCTTCGCTTCGGCCAGGCGCCGGACGTCGCTCTCGTCCGCCGGCGCGGCCAGGACGGTCGGCGCGGGGACGCTGGGCGTCTCCTGCTGATCCGACGCAGGCTGGCCCCACTCGGTGACCCGCACGGGGGCCACGCCGGTCTTCGGCCGCAGCAGCAGCAGGCTCGATCCGATGACGAGCACGAACAGCGCCGCCATCGCCAGCTGCGGCCGCATCGCGTGGCTGCCGGCCCAGGCCAGCGCGCGGAGCGCCTTGCGCCGGAACGGCGTCTTCTTCTGCGCGACCTCGACCGCCTCGAGGATCCGCGCCTCGAGCTCCACGCTCGGCTCCTCGAGCGGCAACGGACCGGCGTCGCGGGCGGCGCGCAGCCCCGCGAACGCCGAGGCGCACCGGGCGCAGCCGTCCATGTGCCGCTTCATGGCCGCATGCGTCAGCTCGTCGAGCTCGTCGTAGAGCGCGTCCATCACGTGCTGGTCGAACTTCTCGCAGTCCATAGACAGCTCTTCCGGCGCGCTAGCGCAGCGCCCTCGCGTAATCCTCGTACTCCGAGAGGGCCTCCTGGAGCCGCTCCAGGGCATAGCGCATCCGGCTCTTCACCGTGTTCTCTGGCACCCCCACGATCTGGGCGATGTCCTTGAAGGGCACGTGCCCGATCTCCCGGAGCAGGAAGACCTCCCGCTGCTCATGCGGGAGGCCCTCCACCGCGCGGACGATGAGCTGCCCCATCTCGGCCCCGATCGCGACCCGGTCCACCGCGGCCTGGGGCGCCGGGTCCGCGGTCCGCTCGCCGAGCGTGGGCCCGTCGCCGCCGTCGCCCGAGCCCTGATCGAGCGACGGGTGGCGCCGGAGCGACATCTTGCGCAGGTGATCGATGCAGACGTTGCGCGCGATGGCATAGGCCCAGGTGGTGAACCTCGCCTCGTGCTTGAAGTCGGACGCGCTCTGCACGATCTTCACGAACACATCCTGCACCAGATCCTCGGCGACCGCAGGCCCGCGGACCTGCCGCAGGATGAAGTTGTAGATGGGCGTCTTGTGCCGCCGGACGAGCCCGGCAAACGCGGCGCGGTCGCCGCCCTGAAAGCGCATCATCAGGGCTTCGTCGGTGACCTCCTCTCGAGAAATCGGGACCATCCTAGCTCCCGGAGCGGCCGAGCCTCTGCGGCGCTCCTTCGGCGGCCCGATCGGCGGGGTGTTCGTGGCGACGACCGCGGCGTCGGATCGGACGCGCAGCGCGGCTCGAAGATCTGAGGCGCTCTCCTTCCCCTGACACAAGCGCACCTTAGCGGATCCGCCCCCGAGCGAGCGAGCCCCCTTCGCCCGCGGCGAGGGGAGGGGCGCTGGCGTCCGGAGGGGAGCCGGTTGGCTGTCGCGTGGCGTCCTCGTGGCAGCTCATCGCCGGCCGGCTGAGGACGCCGCGGGCGTGCGCTGGGTGAGGGCGCCGGCACGATTTCCGCTGCGCGTTCCGTCCTTCTCCATTGCCTTTGCCCTTTGCATGGTCCGCGCCGCCGTCGCGTCGCCAGCGTCGGGGTGCTGCGCCGGGAGAGCGGAGGCTGTCCAGGTCGTTGCGCTCCGAAGCCCGCCGCCACTAGACTCGCCGGCACCGGGCGTGAGGTCGCCCCCCTCTGCTGACGAGGGTAAAACCACGAGGTTACCTTTCGATGCGACTTATCAGGATGCTGGCTGTGGGGGTGGGGGCCTCGTTCTTGATGGCGATGCCCGCCCTCGCGCAGAGCCCGGGCGGCGCGTCGGGCAACGCCGCTGCACCTGCCGCCTCTGTGGCGCCGGCCGCCTCTGTGGCGCCTGCCGCCTCGGCGCCTGCGAAGGGAGCGCAGGCCGCCCCCGCGCCCGCTGCGACGACGGGCGCCGCGGCTGCCTCGCCCGCTGCGCCGGCCGCATCGCCCACCACGGCGGGCGCCCCGGCCGCGGGCGCCACGGCATCGCCCGCGACGACGGGCGCCGCGGCAACCTCGCCCGTCACGACCGCCACGCCGGCCGCGGGCGCCGCCGCCCCGGCGATGGACGGCCCGACCTACGCGGTGCGGCTGCGCGATCTGGAGCAGCGCATCGACGAGCTCAAGGAGCAGATCCGCCGCAGCCATACGCGGCTCTCGCTCCTCAGCGACACGATCCTCTCCGGCGGCGGCGCGGGCTCGCGCGCCTCGATCCGGTTCAACAACGAGCTGTCGAGCGCGTTCCGCGTGACGCGCGTGCTGATCGTCCTGGATGGCGCCGTCCAGTACAACAAGACCGATCAGTCGGGCGCCCTCGCGGAGCAGACCGAGATCCCGATCTTCAACGGCTCGGTCCCGCCGGGGGATCACACCCTCCAGGTGCTCGTGAACCTGCAGGGCAACGGCTACGGGGTGTTCTCCTACCTCCGCGGGTACCGCTTCGAGGTGCGCTCCAGCCATTCCTTCACGGCGGTCGAGGGGAAGACGATCAACCTCCAGGCGGTCGCGTTCGAGAAGGGTGGCGTCACGACCCCGCTCGAGGAGCGCCCGGCGGTCCGCTTCGTCGAGAAGATTGTGAGCGGCCTCGCGGACGCTTCCGGGCAGCCGGCCGCCGCCGCGGGTGGCAAGTAGGTTCGAACTCGTTAGGACAAGCCGCCATGACCTGGGACTCCGGATCGCGGGTTACCCCTGCCTTGCTAGGCCTGCTCCTGCTCGGCGCGGCCACGACCGTGGCCCCTGCCGACGCGTGGGCCCTGGACTCCGAGCGCGCCTACACGAGCGCCTCTCAGCAGATCAGCAGCGTCTCATCCGGGCTGGGCGCCATCCAGGCGGCGATCCAGAAGTCCCGCGGCGAGCAGCGCACCCCGGCGCAGCGCATCGCGGATGCCCAGCTGCTCCTCGGCTCCAGGGACTACGAGCGCGCGGCGAACGTGCTGAACCAGGTGATCGAGAAGTACCCCGATCATCCGACGGCCTTCCCGGACGCGCTCGCGCTGCTCGGCGAGACGTACTTCCGCTCGAAGCAGTACCTCTCGGCGCGCCGGGCGTTCCAGCGGATCGTCTCGAGCGGCGCCGAGCCGCGCTTCGCCGCCTACCAGGCGAAGGCGCTCGGCCGGCTCGTGGACATCTGCCTCCGGATCAAGGATTACGACGCCCTCGACGCCATCTTCGCGTCGATGAACAACGTCCCGTCCTCCGCGGCGGGGAGCGCCCTCTCGTACGCGCGCGGCAAGGGCCTCTACGTGAAGAAGGACTTCGCCGGCGCGAAGGCGGCGCTCGGCGCGGTCGAGCCGCGGAGCGAGTACTTCCACCAGGCGAGATACCTGCTCGGCCTGATCGCGGTGAAGGAGGCGACGCCGCCGCCGGAGCCGCTCAAGGAGGGCGATGCGCCCCCGCCGGTGCCCAAGACCCGCTACGTCGCCGCGATCGACCTGTTCCAGAGGGTGACGCAGCTGCCGGCCGACACCCCGGAGCACCGGCGCGTCATCGACCTCGCGTGGCTCGCGATCGGGCGGCTCTTCTACGAGGCCGACCAGTGGGCCCAGGCCGTGCACGCGTACGGCCACATCGACCGCCTCTCGCCCGAGTTCGGGACCATGCTCTACGAGCTCGCCTGGGTGTACGTCCGCCTCGGCGACGTGGATCGCGCCCAGCGATCGCTCGAGATCCTCGCGATCGCCGAGCCGGACAGCCAGAACATCGCGGACGGCTCGCTGCTCCGCGGCGATCTGATGCTGCGCGCCGGCCGGTTCGAGAAGGCGCTGAAGGTGTACGAGGGTGTCCGCGCCACCTACGACCCGATGCGCGCGCGCGTGGACGCCTTCCTCGGCTCGACGAGCGATCCCGCGGTCTACTACGACAAGCTGAGCCAGGAGCAGCTCGAGGCGCTCGACACGGACGCCGCGCTCCCGCCGCTCGCGGTGCAGTGGGCGCGCGAGGCCGAGGACGGCCCGGCCGCGTTCGCGGTCATCGACGACATCCACACCTGCCGCGAGCTGATCAAGCAGTCGAACGAGCTCATCGAGAAGCTGAACGCGGTGCTCAGCTCGCCCAACCGGGTGCGCGCGTTCCCGGAGCTCAAGGCCGGCGAGGAGAAGGCGCTCGCGCTGCTCAACCGGGTCGCGCTGGCGCGCCTCGCGCTCGGCCAGGGCATGGACGACGTGGAGGACGGCTCGCTCTCGGGCGAGATCGGCAGCGTGCGCGCGCGGCGCCGTGCGCTGGAGAAGCGCCTCGCGCGGGTGCCTGTCACCGACGCCGACTTCCAGGACCGCGAGGCGCAGGCGCTCAAGCAGTGGAACACCCAGTCGCAGCGCCTCCAGCAGCTGACGCTGCAGATGGACTCGCTGCAGGCGACGATCAACGGGCTCCGGCGGCTGCTCCGCGAGGGGCCGCACGCGGGGGTCGTCCGGGATCCCGCGAGCATCGCCCGGTTCGAGCACGAGCTCGCGCAGAACGAGCGCGACCTCGCGCTCTACCGCCAGCAGGCCGACGTGCTCCGGAAGCAGGTGAGCGCGGGCCGGGTCCAGGTCGGCTTCGGGGATCAGCGCTTCATCGAGGACGCGCAGGTGCGCAAGGCCCACCGCGACGCCCTGACGCGCGAGGTCGAGCTGGCCGCGGCGGGCGCCGGCGGCGCGGATCTCGCGGCGTACGCGCAGCGGCTCACGCCGGTGCTCCGCTCCGGCGACGCCGCGGATGCGCGGGTCGAGGCGGCGCTCCGCGAGATCGAGGGGGAGGTCGCCCAGAAGTCCTCGGGCCTGCGGCAGATCGTCAGCCGCGAGACGGCGAGCGTCGTGCATTACTCGGTGCAGCTCGACGCGCTCGACCGGGAGGCGCGCCTCGTCGTCGGCGAGGTCGCGATGCGCAACTTCGGCCTGGTCCGCGATCGGCTGAAGAACATCATCCTGCGCGCCGACGTCGGCATCACCGAGGAGGCGTGGGAGGTCCGCGAGGAGCAGATGACGCGCGTTCGCAGCCTGCAGGTCGAGCGCGCCCGTGAGGATCGGGTCCTCAAGGAGGAGCTCAACGAGGTCCTCGACGACAGCGGCGATCCGGAGGATGAGAAGTGAGCAAGGAGCAGGGCGGCGCGAGCGCGCCGCAGATCTCTGACGCACCGCGCGCAGGCGCAGGGACGCAGATCCTCGGACCGGCGGGCGCGCGCGGGCCGCTCGGCGACGTCGTGAGGACCGGTCGCCGTCGCCCGCGCGGCGCGCTCGGGTTTGCCAGCCTTGCCCTGGTGCTGGCGGTCGCGCCGCTCGCGCTCTCCCAGCCGGGCGGCCAGCCGGCTCCAGCGCCGGCGGCCTCCGCCGCCCCCGCGGCGGCACCGACCCCTGCAGCGCCGGGGGCCGCGGCGCCCGCAGCGCCTGGAGCCGCGGCGCCGGCAGCGCAGCCCGGAGCCGCGCCGGCGCCGGCGGCGCTGCCGCCAGTGCAGCCGTTCGCGCCGCCGATGTCCGTCGGGCGCAAGCAGGCGCCGCCGCCTCCTCCGCCGACGCCGGCCCAGCTCGCCGCGCTCGCCGCGCTCGAGAAGGAAGCGGCCGCCTACGAGAAGGCGGCCCGCGACTACCGGAGCGCCATCACGCGCATCGTGCAGCACCACTACGAGGACCGGCGCCGCCGCATCCTCTCCTCGCTCGACCGCGAGATCGAGACCGAGCGGAAGGGCCTCCGCGACGCCCGGGAAGAGGCGATCCGCCGGCTCGAGGTGTTCGTCCAGCGCTACAGCGGCCCGAACGCTCACCCCGAGAACACCCCCGACGCGATGTTCCGCCTGGCCGCGCTCTACGAGGAGCGCGCGCGCACCGACTCCGACGCGAGCGAGGATCTCAGCGTCGCGCTGCTCCCGGCCATCGCGCTCTACAAGCGCGTCATCAACGAGTTCCCTCAGTACCGCGAGCTCGCCGGGATCTATTACTACCTCGGCCACGCGCTGAACGATTCGGTCCGGTTCCCCGAGGCGCAGCAGGTGTGGCGCTCGCTCGTGTGCCACAACAAGTACCCGTATCCCGTCGCGCCCGACCCGAAGGACCCGACGCGCGACACCGTCGGCAAGCTCCCGCAGGACCACGACGCCGATTACTGGACCGGCTGGGAGGCGCGGCACCCGACGCCCATCGGCTCGACGCCGGGCGGCCGGGCGGCCCAGCCCCGGAGGGCCGCGCGGGGCAAGGCCCCCGTCGTCGAGGACGAGACGGCCTACATCGATCCTTACCCCGACGATTGCCAGCCGATCCCGCAGAAGACGGCGCTCGGCGCCGAGCCCCGTTACGTCGCCGAGGTCTGGTGGCAGATCGGCGACTACCATTTCAACGAGATCGATCGCGCCGGCGGCCCGTTCAATTACAACAGGGCGGAGTCGGCGTACCGGCAGTCCATCAAGTACAAGAAGCCCCCTGTCCACGGCGTCGCGATGTACAAGCTCGCCTGGACGTACTTCAAGCAGCAGCGCTACGAGACCTCGGTGCGCCAGTTCATCGAGCTGCTCCGCTACACCGACGAGCAGGAGAAGCTCACGGGCGACCCTGGCGCGGATTTCCGGGCGGAGGCGTACACCTACATCGCCGGCTCGCTCACGTACCTGGACTTCGTCGGCCCCGGACCTGACGAGCCCTACATCCCGCGGAACGACGTCCTCGACGTCGAGACCGACCCGCGCATGGCCGAGCAGAAGATGCGGATCGCCATCGAGCGCGTCCAGGATCCCAAGCTGATCCCGCAGGATCAGAAGTGGACGGTCGAGATCTACAAGGCGCTCGCGCTGGAGTTCAAGGAGCTCAACCAGTACCGGAACACGGTCGAGGTGAGCGAGATCATCCTCCAGAAGTGGCCGATGCACCGCGACGCGCCCGTGATCCAGAACCAGATCGCGGACATCTACGACACGCTCACGTCGCAGTCGCGCGAGGGGACGGCCGAGCGGGCGCTGAACTCGGCGAAGGCGCTCGAGGCGCGGACGAAGCTCGCCCAGTACGTCGGGATGACCCCGTGGGTCGAGGCCAACAAGGACGATCCCGAGGCGATCCAGACCGCCGAGCGGCTCGTGCGCGGCGGGCTCCGCCGGGCCGCCGCCGATCACACGAACGCGGGCAGCGCCCTCGTGCAGCAGGCGCTGACGGTCAACGAGAAGGAGACGCGCGACCCGATCTTCGAGCGGGCGCTCGGCGAGTACCGCCTCGCCGCGCAGGGGTGGGCCGGCTACCTGGCCCAGGACGAGAACGCCCCGGACGCGTACGAGAGCCGGTACTGGCTGGCCGACGCGCACCACATGGTCGTCGTGATCACGGTGGCGATGGATCGCTCGCCCACGCGGCAGGAGATCGAGCTGGCGAGGAGCTCTGCGGTCAGCGTGCGGGACTCCAACGAGGACGACAAGTACCTGCAGCCCGCGGCGTACATGGTGGTCGACACCGCCCACCAGGCGCTCCTCGATCGGCACAAGCTCTTCCAGCGGACGAACGGCGCCGAGGGGCTCGAGCCGCGCGAGAAGGTCAAGATCGTCGGCGAGGGCGACGAGCAGCGCGTGGTCGCCGAGCCGCTGCCCGCGGAGGTCCAGGCGGCCGTGACCGCGCGGGACGAGTACATCCAGCGCGTGCCCCCCGCGCTCGACGCCCCGAAGAACATCGATCTCTACGCGTTCCAGGCGGCCGACTACTACTTCCTCTACGGCCAGTTCGCCGAGGCGCGCAGGCGGCTCGAGCCCATCTACAACGCCCAGTGCGGCAAGACGGAGTTCGGCTACAAGGCGTGGGAGCGGCTCACGACGATGTCGAACCTCGAGAACAACGTCGAGCAGAGCCGCAAGCTGGCCGAGGCGGCGCTCACGCGGAGCTGCGCTGTCAGCGAGGAGCAGAAGCTGAAGGAGGGCGACATCGCCCGGCCGACGATCTCCCGCGGCTACTACCTCGACGCGGCCCGGGCCTTCGAGAAGGCCGAGAAGATGCCGGACGGCCCGGCGCGCGTGGCCGCCTGGCGCGAGGCCGCGGCGCTCTACAAGGTCGCGCTCGAGAAGGCGCCGGCCCGCGACGAGGCGCCGGAGGCCGCGATGAACGGCGCGTACTGCTACAAGCAGGTGGGCGACTACGATCAGGCCATCGCGATGTACTCCCTGTTCATCAAGGAGTACGGGAACGAGGAGAACCTGGCGAAGCTCGAGAAGGGAGATCCGGAGGCGAACCCTCCGAAGAACCCCGATCCGAAGCGCTACGCCGAGCGGGTGAAGTACTTGAAGCAGGCCTACGACGCGCTCTCCGCCGCCTACGTCCTCTTCTTCAATTACCGCAGCGCGGCCGAGACCTACGACACCATCGCTCGCAACACGCGGTTCGAGCAGGCGGCGCGCCGCGACGCGGCCCGGAACTCGGTGCTGCTCTACGCGAACATCGGTGAGCGCGACAAGATGACCGCCTCGCGCGCCACCTTCATGAGCCTGAACCCGCCCCCCGAGCAGAAGGCCGACATCGACTTCCTCGTCGCGTCGGCGGACCTCAAGGCCTGGGACGAGCAGGGGTCCGACGACGGCCCGAACCGCGCCGCGCGCACGAAGGCCATGCAGTCGATGGAGGCCTATTACAAGGCCAACAAGAACAACCCGGCCGCGAGCGGGTATGTCGTCCAGGCGGCGTACCACGCGTCCAAGATGCGCAGCGCCGCCGGCGACCCGAGGGCGCTCGAGTGGTGCAAGAACACCATGACGGCGTTCTCGTCCTTCCGGAACGCGGCGACCGGCGACAAGAAGGCCCTCGGGTCGGTGCAGGCCGACATGGCGGCCGAGTGCGCTTACAAGGCCATCGACGATCGCATCAAGGCCGAGTTCGACTACGACACGGGGCACCACCGCTACGAGGGGGTCATCGACCAGGTGAAGCGGGCCTTCGAGGCCGACGTCGCCAAGGCCAACGACCGGTACTGGAAGGAGCTCCAGGAGGTCATCACCGCGTACGAGTCGCGGCAGTGGTCGGTCGCCGCGCGCGCGCGGCAGGGCTCGCTCTACGACTCGTGCCGCACGGGCCTCTACAACGCCCGCCCGCCCGGCCTCCGGCTCTACACGGACAAGGAAGAGAAGCTGCTCAAGCTCGCCGAGACGAGCGATCGCGAGGATCTCCAGGAGACGGCCGACGCGCTGCGCCAGAACCGGCGCGAGCAGTGGCGCGCGGCGCGCGAGCGGCTCCTCAACGACGCCGACAAGGCGATGGTGAAGTTCTACGTCGAGTCCGTCGTCTGGGCGAAGGCGTGGAAGGTGCGGAATCCGGCGGTGGACTATGCGATCCAGCGGCTCGCGTTCTTCACGGACATCCTCGGCGACGCCAAGCTCCGCGAGTGGAGCCAGGGGATCATCGATCCCGAGACGAAGCGCCCCTTCGAGTACAAGGATGGCCTCTTCCTCCGGACGCGGCCCGGCATGACCCCGCCGCTCGCGCCCGACGGCCTCCCCCTGCCCCTGCCGGTCGTTCCATGAAGCGCCGCATCTCCGCCACCCTCCTCGTCAGCCTGCTCGCGGCCGTGTCGCCGTTCGCCCTCGCGTCCTGCGGCGAGGAGGCGACGCCGCCGCCCAAGGCGCCCACCCGCCCCGCGGCGGCTCCTGGCGCGGCCCCGCCCGTCCAAGCGCCGTACGGCATGAACGACGTGCCGAGCTCGATGCGGCCGTACGACCAGCCTGCCCAGGGGGCGCACCCGGCCATGAACGCCCGCGCGGCGACGCTCTACCAGGGCGGCCTGCAGGCGTTCGCGAACGGCGACCTCGCCAACGCGAAGGCGCAGTTCACGCAGGCGACGCAGGCCGATCCGCGCGCGCACCAGGCCTTCTACTCGCTCGGCGTGGTCCAGGAGCGGCTCCGCGACGAGGGCGCCGGCGCGAGCTACCGCCAGGCGTTCACGATCGTGCCGGACTACGAGCCGGCCATCATCGCGTACGCGATGCTCCTCGCCAGGAAGGGCCAGCTCGGCGAGGCGGAGCGGCTCCTCAACGAGAAGCGCGGCCAGATGCCGAAGTCGGCGGCCGTCGCGGCGACGCTCGCGGAGATCAAGTCGCTCCAGAAGGACACCGGCTCGGCCCAGCGGATCGCGCAGGAGGCGCTGAAGATCAACCCGGATTACCGGCCGGCGATGGTCATCATCGCCCGGGATCACTACAGGAACCGGCGCCTCGATCTCGCGCTGTACGCGCTCCAGGCGATCCTCGACGGGTTCGAGCCCGTCAGCGAGAACCCGCCGCGCGACAAGGACAACGCCGAGGCGCTGCTGCTCCGCGGCCTGATCTACCGGGAGCAGGGCCAGCGCGCCGCGGCGCTGGAGGAGTTCCGCAAGGCGGTGGCGCGCCGCCCCGATCTGGTCGAGGCGCGGGTGCAGCTCGCGACCTACCTGCTCGAGGCGGGCAACGCCCAGGAGGCGCTGCCGCTCCTCGAGGGCGCCGTCCGCTTCGACGCCGAGCACCTCGCCGCGCACCTGAACCTCGGGGACGCCTACCGCCTGCTCGAGCGCTACGCCGACGCGAAGCGCGAGTTCGACTGGGTGCTCGCCCGGAACCCGAACCTGCCCCAGGTCCACTACGATCTCGGCCTGCTTTACCTGTTCGCCCCCAGCGTCCCCGGCATGACGCCCAAGCAGCAGGTGGCGGAGGCGATCAAATCGCTGACGAGGTTCCAGGAGCTGCGCAACAAGGGCCAGCGCGACGACTCGGAGGAGCTCCTGAACCGGGCCAAGCTCAAAGAGGGCGAGCTCAACGCCGCGGCCGCCGCGGCGCAGCCCGCGGCTCCGCCGGCCGCCGAGGCGGACGGCGGCGTCGCCGACGCCGCGACCGACACGTGAGGGAGACCATGAGCATGTACAAGGCACTTGCGCTGGGTTCGGTCCTGCTCGCGATCCTCTGCCACGGCGAGCGCGCGAGCGCGCAGGAGAAGGGCAAGCAGCGCGGGGTCATCACGCTCGCCGAGGTGACGATCACCGGCCGCATCCAGAAGCCCATCGCGGCCGTCGACGTCAGCCGGATCCAGCCGAAGCTCACGCTCGCCGAGCTGCGCCAGCCCTTCCTGGACCGCATCGAGCAGGCGATCTTCAAGGAGCCGTTCTAGTGCTCGCGCCGGAGATCCCGCCGGATTTCCGGTAGGCGGCGGCGTGTCGGCCGCGCTCTTCATCGCGCTGTCGCTCGCGGCGAGCGGCGCCTGCGCCGCGATCTCGTGGAAGCACCCGGCGCAGGTCGCGCGCGCGACGGGCGGCGACCTGACGGCGCTCGCGCGCTCGCTCCGCGCGCTGCCCGGCGAGGCGCGGCTGCCCGAGCTGGCGAGGCGGTCGCCGCCGGAGAGCTGGGAGCGCCGGCTCGCGCTCGAGGTCATGTCCGCCGCGGACCCGCGCGCGAAGATCGCGGCGGCGAACGACCTCCTCGTCGAGCTCGAGCAGCGGCTCGACGTGGGCGCGGGCTGGCCGCGCGCGGCGACGCGCCTCTCGGCGCTCGCCGCGCTGCTCCTGGCCACGCTCTCCTACCTCGCGCGCGCCGGGCCCTCGGTCATCGCGGTCGTCCTGGTCGCGGGCGCCGCCGGCACGATCGCGTCCGCGGCGGCCGGGCGCGCCGGCCGCGCCGCCGCCTCGCGAAAGCGCGAGGCCGTCGACGCGCTCGTCGGCGCCGCCCTGGGGCCGCTTGACGGCGTCGCCGGAGCGGCCGGCGCGCGTGCCGCGTCGCCGCGGCGATCGCGCCGCGCGCCCCCCTGAGCGCGACGCGCTCTCCTGGACCGCCCCCAGCTGTGCGTGTACCCTCGCGGGCTGTGGTGCCCTCCGCTGCGCAGCGCTCCTTCCGCGGATCCAGGCCCGGGGCCCACCGGGCCCGGGGGCGCGGCTCCGCCCGCCGCGCGCGACCGGCGTCGTCTCCTGCGCCGTCCCCCCTCTCCCGGAGTCCCTTGGAATGACCCAGCAGCACCCGCACCCCACCCCGTCGCGCCCCGGCCAGCCCGGGCAGATGACCGCGGTCATGCGGGCGGTCGCACCGGTGACCGGCCCGAAGGTCCTCAGGATCGGCCTGGTTCAGGGGGGAAAGGTGATCGAGGAGCGCGTCATCAAGCAGCGCACCCACGTCACCATCGGGCCCAGCGAAAAGAGCATGTTCGTCATCCCGAGCAAGAGCATCCCGCCGAGCTTTCGGCTGTTCGAGCTCGTGGGCGGCGAATACTTCCTCAATTTTCTCGACGGGATGACCGGCCGGGTCGCCTTCAAGGCCGGCGTCTCGGAGCTCTCCGCGCTCAAGTCGTCTGCCAAGCGCGTGGCCGTGGGCAATGCCCAGGCCTATCAGGTTCAGCTCAGCGAGGAGGCGCGCGGCAAGATCGTCGTGGGGGAGACGACGTTCCTGTTCCAGTTCGTCGCGCCGCCGCCGGTGCAGCCGAAGCCGCAGCTGCCCGTCTCGGTGAGGTCGGGCATCGCGAACGACATCGACTGGACGACCACGATCATCGCCGCGTTCTCGTTCTTGTTCCACTTCGGCGCCGTGGGGTCGATCTACTCCGACTGGATGGATCCGGTCGTCGACGACGAGGTCGACGTCGCGCAGCTGCTCGAGTCCGTGAAGCAGCTGCCCCCGCCGCCGGTGGTCGAGCAGCCGAAGGAGAACGCCGAGGCGCCGGCCGCGACGGCGGCGCCCACCGCCGAGGCGCCGAAGGCCGCGAGCGGCGGCGGGAACAAGAGCGCGGCTGCGAGCCCGGGGAAGGGCTCCGGCGGGATGAGCGACGCCCGCGCCTCGGCGCTCACCAACGAGCTCGCGCAGCTCGACATGCAGATGCTCGGCGCGCTCAACTCGACCGGGAACGCCACCGCCAGCGTCCTGAGCTCGGGCGATGTGCCGACCGGCCTCCTCGAAAACGCGGCCGCCTCCGGGGCCGGCGTCGGGAAGGGCGGTGTGGCGGGATTGAACATGGGCGGCGCCGGTGGGGGCACCGTGCGACCTGGCGCCGCCGGCGGCGGCGGCCTCGCGACCATCGGCAACACCGGGACCAGCGGTCCGGCGACCGCCGGCTCGGCGCAGACGGTCAAGGGACCGGTGGGCAACGCCCAGGTGGGCGGCCCCGCGGTCTCCGGCGGGAGCGTCTCGAACGCGCCTTCCGTCGTGGCAGGGATGACCGCTGGGTTCCGTCGTTGCTACAACAAAGGTCTTCAGGAGGACCCGAGCATGAAGGGCTCGGTCCGGATCACCGCGAAGATCGGCCCCAACGGGGAGGTGCTCTCGGCGACCCCCTCCGGCGGCTCCGGCCTGTCCGGGACCGTGGTCTCCTGCGTGGTCGCGCGCGTCCAGAGCGCGCAATTCGCGCCGCCCGAGGGTGGCGGCGCGACGGTTGTGATTCCTGTCACCTTCGTGAGCCAATAGGCTCGACGCCACCTGAATCCGTGGACAAGGCGCAATGCTCTCCCTTCGCCTCAAGGTGAATGGCGTGCTGGTGTCGCGCATCCAATGGGGAAAACCTCGTACGGGTCCTCCCGACGGGGCGTGCTGCTGGCTGTCCGGCATGTTCATTGCGTTTTGACAACCACGTCTGCCCGCACTTATACTGCGCGGGCCTGACTTTCGGAGGCTTCGATGAAGCGTGAACAGATCCCCGGCTTCGCAGCAGTGGCGCTGATCTCGGTCGTGATCGGCCACGGCATCGCTGCTGCGCAGGCGCAGACGGCGCCTCCGCCGGATGCGTCCGCGGGCCTCGCGCGGCAGGTGACGCTGTCGCCGGCGGAGCAGCTCGCGCAGAGCGAGACCTTCCTCGCTCGGATGGACGGGGCCCGCACGTCGGTTCGCCGCCAGCTCGAGACGGCCCGTTCGCAGCGAGACGTCGTGAAGACGCTCTGCTTGAACGACAAGCTGAATCAGATCGACGTGGCCATCCGCTCCGCCCGCGAGCGGCGGCAGGGCCTGGAGCTCGCCGTGAATCGGCGGGACGCCGATCTCTCCAATCACGAGTTCACGATCCTGACGGTCCTGCGGCAGCGGACCGAGCAACTGACGGCTGAGGCCAACCAGTGCATCGGCCAGGAAGCGGGCTTCATCGGCGATAGCGCCGTCACGGCCACGATCGATCCGAACCTCCCTAAGGATGATCCTTCCGAGTATCCCGTCAGCCAAATCATCATCGAGCCGCCTGCGTGCAGTAGCTGTTTTCGGTAGGCGACCGCCTCTCTCGGATTGCCACTGCCCAATAGGCGATGAAACTTCGTGAAAACATAGTCGCTGCCGTATTCACACTCACTCTGTCCCCGGCGTTGGCCCTGGCGCAGGATCAGCCGTGGCTCAAGGATCGTCGCTACACCGAGGGCATCGGGATCCGCGCCGGCGACCTCGAGTTGCACCCGGGGGTCGCCGCGGAGTTCGGCTACGACTCCAACTTCTTCCGCAGGGACGAAGAAGACGAGGCCACCCCGGACGACATCGGGCCCGTGGGCTCCTTGCGGCTCCGGATCACGCCGTCGTTCTCGCTCTCGACGCTGAGCCAGCAGCGCCAGGAGGTGACGCCCGACGCGCCGCCGCCGGACATCGAGTTTCGCGGCGGCATCGCCGCGACCTACGATGAGTTCTTCCCGGTATCCGGGTCGGAGCGCGGGCAGGAGCGGCTGAGCCAGCAGCGGAACATCGGCGGCGTGCTCGACGCCAACCTGACGATCCTGCCCCGGCGCCCGTGGTCCGCGGTCCTCGACGCGTCGCTCGGCCGAACCATCGCTTCCTCCGACCTCGGGATCTCCAACCAGAGCTTCCGGCGCGTCCACGCGGACGCGGGGGCAGAGCTCGTGTGGACGCCGGGCGGGGGGCTGCTCGATTGGCGGCTCGGCTATCGCTTCATGGGCACGTTCTTCGAGGTCGCCGAGTACGACAGCCTGACGAACATGCAGCACATCGTCCGGACGCGCGGGCGCTGGCGCTTCTTGCCGCGCACCGCGCTCATCTACGATGCGTCGCTGGGGTTCGTCGATTACCCGAATCCGGGCGCGCAGCGCTCCTCTCATCCGCTGCGCGCGCAGCTCGGGATCAACGGTCTCGTGACCTCGTCGTTCGGTCTCCTCGCGATGGCCGGCTGGGGCGCGAGCTTTTACACGCCGAAGAACGACGCGGACGTCGTGCACGACTTCGACAGCGTCATCGGCCAGCTCGAGCTGAAGTGGTTTTTGACGCCGAACCCGTCGACCGATCCCGCGGCGGCGACGCTCGCGCTCTCCTCGCTGTCGGCCGGCTTCACGCGCGATTTCCACGACAGCTTCGTCGCGAGCTACTTCGAGCGCGATCGCGGTTACCTCAAGCTGACCTATTTCTTCGGCGGACGGTTCCTGTTGATCGTCGACGGCGGCGTGGCAGCCCACGTGTTCCCCGCGATCCCGGACGATCCCAACAGCGTCACCCTGCCGCACGGCCCCTGGACCGATGTCCGCATCGATGCCTCTCTGTTCGGCGAGTACCGGTTCGCGGACTCTCTGGGGATCAACTCGACCCTGCGGTATGGCAACAACATCAGCAGCACCGCGCTGACCACTCCCAACCAATCCACCGGCCGCAGCCTCAACAACTATCTCGGATGGCAGCAGTTCGAAGCCTACCTGGGCGTGCGCTGGTTCATGTGATGCGACGCTCCGGTCGGTGGGCTGCCGCCCTCCTCGCGCTGGTGATCGCCGCCTGTTCGTCGCGCCAGCCCGGGCCGGTGAACCTGCCGCCTCCGGTGGAGGCGACGACCATCGGCGTCGGAGACGTGTTCGAGCTCCGCATCGTCGGGGAAGACAAGCTGCCCACGACGTTCACCGTCGCGCCGGATGGGACCGTCGACTTTCCCTATGTGAAGCGCCTCAAGATCGCGGGCCTCGAGCCTCAGGAGGTGGCGGAGCTCGTCCGCGCGAAGCTCATGGAGGGGCAGGTCCTCACCGATCCCAGCGTGAGCGTGAGCATCAAGGAGTACAACTCGAAGCGGGTCGAGGTGCTCGGCGAGGTGCAGAAGCCCGGATCCCTGCCGCTCCAGCCGGGCATGACCCTGCTCCGCGCCATCTCGATGGCGGGGGGGTTCAACAGCATCGCGGACAAGGACCGCGTCACGATCCGCAGGAAGTCCCAGGGCAAGACCGTGTTCGCCACCGTCTCGGTCGAGGACATCATCGACAACAAGATCCCCGATGTGCCCCTGCAAGCAGGGGACTCGATCAACGTCGCACAGCGCGTCTTCTGAGCGACCGCGCGCTGCCCGCCGCCCCTCGAGCGAGGCGGCGCGCGGCGCGCTCAGTTCTTCCGCGCCAGGCGGAAGTGCTTCTTGCCCGTCGCCGGATCCACGGTGGGAGGCTCGATGCGGAGCATCGTCAGCGAGACCTCGCGCACGCGCCCGTCGCGCTCCTGGCGAAGCCGGATCCGCTCGCCGTCGGAGCTGATCACGGTGCACTCGCCGAAGTGGAAGTGGGTCACCGTGTCGCCCATTTCCGGATAGGCTTCCTCCTCCTGGCGAGGACGGACCGGGCGCTGCGGCAGCGGAACGGCCGCGGGCTCCGCGACGGCGGCCGCCGGGACCGCGCGGGCGGGCTCTGCAGCGGAGGCTGCCGGCGCGGCGCGAGGCGGCTCCGCGGCTTGCGCCGGGGCTGCCGCGCGGGGCGGCTCGGCGGCTTGCGCCGGTGGCGCCGCGCGCGTCGGCTCGGCGGCTTGCGCCGGTGGCGCCATCCGGGGCGCTTCGCCCGCGATCGCCGGGAGGGTGGTCGACTGGGCGACGAGCTGCATCAGGCCCGTTCGGTCGTCGAACGACCGCACGAGGGGCAGGTCGTCGAACGCCGTGACGCGGAGCTCGAGCCCGTAGACCCGCGCCCAGACGAGCTCGCCGCCGGCGAGCTGGAGACCGACGCCGGACTCGCGGGCCAGCATCGCCGACAGGCGAAGCGACGTCTCGCCCTGCTGGAGCGCGACGCTCCCGGAGAGCGCCACCACGTCGCACGGCCCCTCGAGGACGCGCGTCTTCGCGTAGGCGCGGGAGGCCTGATCGAACAGCGCGATCTCCGCCTTCTCGAGCGAGCCTGTCCCCTCGATCCAGCCGGAGCGCGCCTCGGCCTCGTCAAGGGCGCGCACGAGCGCCGCTGGGAGCTCCTCGCCCCGATCGAGGCGGATGATCAAATGGCGGGCACGGCGTGCCTCGAGGACATTCATCGCAGTTTCTTCTCTCCGGTCGTCGAGGAGGCTGCGCCAGGGGCACGGGGGGCTTCTTCCGAGCGCCGAGCACGGGTCGCCGTCACCTCGATCTGGGGCGCGTCTTTCGCGCGCATGGCTGATGTGTCGCCAGCGGCGGCCGTGATCCGGTCCGCCGGGATACCTGCGCTGGCGAGGAGATCTTTGACGGCGCTCGCGCGGGCGCCGGCGAGCTCGATGGCGCGCGCCGACGAGTCGCCCTGACGATCGGGGTAGGCCTCCACGATGACGACGTCGAGGGGCATGCGCCCGCGCATGAGCTGGGCGATCATGCCGATCTGAGCGGCCAGGGCCGGCGGTACCCGAGCGCTCCCCGCAGGGAAGCGGACCAGGCCGTCGAGCAGGATCCGATCGCCGGACCACTGCGGCAGCGACCTGGCCGCCGGCTCGGGGCAGCCGTCGGCGTCGTTCGTGCCGTCGATCGTCTCGGCCGTCACGGGGCACGCGTCGGCCGCGTCGGCGACGCCGTCCTCGTCGTTGTCGGGATCGGGGCAGCCGTCGTCGTCCTGGAAGCCGTCGCGATCCTCGGGCGCGCCCGGGCACCGGTCGCTGGCGTCAGGGACCTGGTCGATGTCGTTGTCGGGATCGGGGCAGCCGTCGTCGTCCTTGAAGCCGTCGGCGTCCTCTGCGCCGTTCGGGCACGTGTCGCGCTCGTCCGGGATCCCGTCGCCGTCGTTGTCGGGATCGGGGCAGCCGTCGCTGTCCTGGAAGCCGTCGCGGTCCTCGGCGGCGTTCCGGCAGGCGTCGGTGTCGTCCGGGACGCCGTCGCCGTCGTCGTCGGCGTCGGGGCAGCCGTCGCCGTCCTGGAAGCCGTCGATCGTCTCGGCCTCGTCCCGGCACCGGTCGCGGCCGTCGGGGATCCGATCGCCGTCGTTGTCGGGATCGGGGCAGCCGTCGCCGTCCTGGAAGCCGTCGCGATCCTCGGCGACGGCGGCGCACGCGTCGTCGCGATCCAGGACGCCGTCGGCGTCCGCGTCGCGCCCCGTCGGCGCGTAGCGCAGCCCCAGGTTGAACCGGAAGCGCGGCGCGGTGAGCGCGCTCTCGGAGGCGAACGGGATGGCCCCTCCGCCGCCCGCGGACAGCGAGACGTCGCCGGCGAGCAGCGGGGCGCTCGTCACCGAGAGGAGCCACTCCGCCGGCACCAGCGCCGCGCCTCGGGCGGGCTGCTCGGCGAGCGTGTAGAGCGCGAACGCCTCCGCGGACGCCGTGAGCCAGCGGTCCGGGAGCACGTCGACCGCCGCGCCGAGGGCGCCGAGGAGCTGCGGGCCGATCTCGACGTCGACCAGCCTGCTCGAGCCGCGGATGCGGGCCCCGACCTCGGCCGCGAGCCGGAGTTCGCCGAGCTGGTACGCCGCGGCGACGGTCGGCGCGAGCGTGACGGTCCCGGCGCTGGCGAACACGGTCCTGTCGCCGGTGGGCAGGCCGAGCTCCAGGCGCGCTGCGAGCGAGAAGCCGTCGAGCGGGCCGCGCCGGGGCGGCGGCACGATCGCGAGCGCTGCGCCGAGGCGCGCGTCGCGCATCACGCTGCGCTGCAGCACCTTGTCGTCGCCGAGGACATCCGAGAAGCCCGCGCCGTCCTGGTACAGGGTGACCGGCGCGGCGACCGTGACCTCGAGGCGATCGGTGAGCCCGAGCGACCACAGGAAGGTGGCGTCGAGCATGTTGTCGAGCACGTGGACGACCGTCCCGCCCGGGTCGGGCGAGGAGACGCGCAGGCCCACCGGCCGCGACAGGTAGCTCGCCACGAGGCCGAACGAGGCCTTCGCGCTCGGAGCCGTCCCCGTGCTCCCCACGGCGAAGAAGGGGCCGCCGCCCGCGTGGGGCCAGAGGTTGTCGGCGTCGATGCAGCTCGACAGGCCGTTCGTCGGCGCGCACTCGTCCGCGCGCGCCGGCGCCGGAAGGAGCGCCGCCACGAAGACCCCGGAGGCCACCAGCAGCGGGAGGCTAGATCGTGCCGGCACCCTCCAGTTGGCGCGCATCGCGCCCGACCCTCTACTACTGCCGGGGTGAGAGTCAAAACAGCAATCGTGTCGGCGCGATCCGGGGGCACCCGGCGCTCCGCGGCGCGCTGCGCTCCGCGGTCGGGCCCGCGCCGTGCTACGACCACGCCCGGCCGGGGCCGGCGCCGCCGGCGTCCGCACGACCATGATCGACGACGCGCATCCGCTCCTGCTCGGCTCCGGCTCGCCGCGCCGGCGAGAGATCCTGACCACGCTTGGCCTGCCTCTCCGCGTCGCGGCGGCCGAGGTCGACGAGGCGGGCCGCCCCGGCGAGGGGGCTGCGGCTTACCTGGAGCGGGTCACCCTGGCGAAGCTCGCGGCGGCGCGGCGCCTGCACCAGGCGGCCGGGGCCGGCGCGATCCTCGTCGCTGACACCTCGGTCATCCTCGGCGACTCCATCCTCGGCAAGCCGCGGGACGACGCCGACGCGCGCGCCATGCTCCGCGCCCTCTCGGGCCGCGAGCACCAGGTCTGGACCCGGTTCGCGATCGCCGGCGGCGGCCAGGCCGATCTCGCGCCGGCGCCCGCCCCGGACCGCGCCGAGGCCCTCCACGCCGAGACGGTCGTGACGCGGGTGCGCTTCCGCGCGCTCGACGACGACGAGGTCGCGTCGTACGCGGCGACCGGCGAGGGGTTCGACAAGGCCGGCGCCTACGCGATCCAGGGGATCGGCGCGTTCGCCGTCGCGGGCATCGATGGCTCCTATTCCAACGTCGTCGGCCTGCCGGCGTGCGAGGTCGTCGCGGCGCTGCGCGCCGCCGGCTTGCTCGCGCGCTTCCCGCTGTCGCCCGCGCGCTCGTCATGAGCGACGACGCCTGGACGGCCGCGCGCCGGCGTGACGGGGGCGCGATCTTCGCCCTCGCCCTCGCCGCGCGGATCGCCGTCGTCGTCTGGGCGGCCGGGCGCTTCCCGCCCACCGCCGACGGCACCTACTACCAGCGCATCGCCGAGCGGATCGCGGCGGGGCTCGGCTACACGTGGCTGTGGCCCGACGGCGTCGTCACGTACGCCGCGCACTATCCGGTCGGTTATCCGGGCGCCGTGGGCGCGCTGTACGCGCTCTTCGGCGCGCGCCCTGCGGTCGCGATGCTGCTCAACGCCGCGCTCGGCGCGCTCGCGGCGCTCGCGGTCCACCGCCTGGCGGCCCGCGCTGCGCCGCGCTCGCGCGCCGTCCCGGCGCTCTCGGGCGCGCTCGTCGCCCTCCACCCCGGGCTCGTCGCGTACACCCCGGCCCTCATGACCGAGGGCGTCACCGGCTCGCTCGTCGCCTGCGCGGCGTGGGCGTCCGCGCGGGCGCGCGAGCGCCGCCCGGCGCTCGCCCCGTTCGCCGTCCTCGGCCTGCTCGTCGGCGCCGCCACCCTCGTCCGCCCGCAGTCGCTCCTGCTCGCGCCCCTCTTCGCCGGCCTCGCCCTCCTCGGCTCTCCGCCCGGCGGCGGCGCCCAGCCCCGTGGGGCCTTCGCCGCGCGCGCGGCGCGACGCGCGGCGCCCGTCCTCGTGGCCGTCATGGCGGCGCTCCTCGTGTGCGCGCCCTGGACCGCGCGCAACTGCGTGCGGATGCACCAGTGCGCGCTGGTCAGCGTGAACGGCGGCTGGAACCTCCTCATCGGCGCGGACCCGGCCTCCACCGGGGCCTGGGCGCCCATCCAGGTGCCCGAGGCGTGCCGCGAGGTCTTCGACGAGGCCGGCAAGGACGCCTGCTTCGGCCGAGAGGCGCGCCGCTACATCGCCGAGCACCCGGGCGCATGGCTCGGGCTCGCGCCCCGGAAGCTCGCGGCGACCTTCGATTACTGCGGCGCGGCCGGGTGGTACCTGCACGCCTCGAACCCGGCGGCCTTCAGCGAGCAAGCCAAGGTCGCGCTCGGCGTCGTCGAGACGGTCTACGAGCGCGTCGTCCTCCTCTGCGCGCTCCTGTGGGCCGCGCGCAAGCCCGCGCAGGCGCCTGGCGCTCCGCTGCCGCAGCCGCACCCGCACGAGCGCGCCCGCGGCCCCTCGCTCGCGCAGCGCGCGCTCGTGGTTGCTCGGCTCGCGCTGTTCGCGCTGGGGGTCGTGGCCGCGCTGCACGTCCACGCGTGGGTGGGCTACCTCGCGCTCCTCGGCCTCGCGCTGCTCCAGGGCCGGGCCCTCCTCCGGGCGCCGATGCTCGCGCTCGCCGCGCTCGCCGTCCTCGCCGCGACCGCGGCGACGCACGCCGTGTTCTTCGGCGCCGGGCGTTACGCGCTGGTCGCGCTCCCGCTCCTCTCGGGCCTCGCCGCCCTCGCCGCGGCGCGCCAGAGCGCGGAGCCGCCTCACGCCGGCGCGCCGCGCCCCTCGGGCGACGCGCCCTCCGCGGCGCCGCGCGGGCGTGGGTCGGACGACGAGCTACTTTGACAGCGCCGCCTGGGCTGCTGCATCCTAGGCGCCGCCGGCTCGGGAGCGCGTGCCCCCGGCCGGCGAACCTGGAGGAGAGACGGATGCCCTTGATTGAAACGGAAGAGGCGGCGCGCCGCCTCGCGCGCGCCATCGCAAGCGATCTCTCGCTCTACAACGAGGAGAAGATCGTGCAGGGCATCCAGCAGGATGACCTCTTCACGGTCCTCTCCGAGGAGATCGAGGAGGGGCGCGCCCTCTACAAGAGCCGCGTCTCGCCGGATCTCTACCAGAAGAATTTTTACGACCGCGCCCTGGTGGACATCCTGATCAAGTCCAAGGGCCACATCAAATCGAAGATCTGGTAGCGAGCCCCCGCAGCTGATCGAGCGCCTTGCGCATGTCCGCGGGCAGCGCGCTCTCCCAGCGCACCGGCCGTCGCGTGGCGGGGTGGATGAACCCGAGCACGCGCGCGTGCAGGGCCTGCCGCCCGAGCTCCTCCGCGATCGCCCGTACCGCCGGCTTCTTCGGCGGCTTGCCGTAGAGGGGGTCGCCGAGGACCGGCGTCCTGCTGCGCTCGGCGAGGTGCACTCGGATCTGGTGGGTGCGGCCCGTCTCGAGCGAGCAGGCGACGACCGTCGCCGCGCCGCCGAGCCTCTCGAGCACGCGGACGTGCGTCACCGCGCGGCGCGGCGCCGCGCCGCCCGCGCCGGGGCCGCCGCTGATCCATGACGTGTAGCGGAGCCGGTCGGTCGGGTGGCGGCCGTGGGGCGTGTCGTAGGTGGCGTCGCGCGCCTCGCCGGCCACGATCGCCGCGTACTCGCGCTCGATCTCGTGCTTCGCGAACCGCGCCTTCAGCGCCTCGCGGGTGGGCTCGTCCTTGGCCACGACGAGCAGGCCGCTCGTGCCCCGGTCGAGCCTGTGCACGATCCCGGGGCGGACATGGCCCATGGGATCGCGCGGATCGGCGGGCGCCAGGGCGAACCCCGGCAGGGCGAGCAGCCCGTTGACCAGCGTGCCCGACGCGTGCCCGCGCGCCGGGTGCACGACGAGCCCTGCCGGCTTGTCGATCACGAGCAGGTGCTCGTCCTCGTACACCACCGGGATGGCCACGCCGGGATCGGGCGCCGCGGCGGGGGGCGGCGGCTCTTCCGGCCGGATGTCGACCAGGGCGCCCGAGCGCACCGCCACCGAGGCGCGCGCCGGCTCCCCGTCGACGAGGACCCGACCGGCGGCGATCCACCGCTGCACCGCCGCGCGCGAGGTCGCGCGGCCCGCGCGCTCCAGCAGGTGGACGACGAGCTTGTCGAGCCGGTCGTGAGGGTCGCTGTCGTCCACCCGAAAGTGGAGCGCTTCCGCACCGGCAGCCATCGCGTTCGTCACGGGCGTCGTTCACGGCCGAGCGGCGCCGGCTCGATGGCGTCGCTGCCGCGCGATCAATACTCCGTATCGCCCTCGTCGTCCTCTTCGGCGGTCCCGAGCTCGGGGTTGAGCGCGACGTGCGACTCGAGGTCCTCGAGCCGCTGCGCCTCGGACAGCCTGGCGAGGCCGCACTGCTCGACGAGGTAGAGGTCGAACGCCGTGTAGCGCGGGAAGACCCGGACGTTCGTGTCTTCGTTCTCGAGGCCGAGGATGACGAGCTCGCCGTCCCGCCTGGCCTCGCCGAGGTAGAGCGCGTTCCACGGCTGACCGGGCAGGTTGGGCAGCCGCACCACCTTGCCCCGGAGGCGCGACTCGGTCCAGCCGAGGTCGGTCTTCGCCTCCGCCAGCTTGCGGACCGAGGTGAGCTTCGGTCGCGGCGCCGACGGGTCTTGCCCGAAGCGATGCCGCCCCTTGAACCGCGGGCCCAGGCTATCGAGGGTGAAATCGAACTCCAGGAACGCCCGCAGCGTGGGCGGCAGCTCGACCATCAACTTCGACTCGAGCGCATCGAGCGCCGCCTGGCTCGCTCCCACGGCGGCATGGCTGGAAGGGCGCTTCTTCAGTTGCGCGATCACCCGATGCACAAGCTCAACGCCACGTTCGATCGGTGCCATGTATCCACGGGCCGCAGTTGCGCGGCGTTCTTCAGGGCCCAAAGGACCTCACTGGGGCCGCGTTCTCGGCCCCGGCTGTTGCGGGCTCTTCGCGCGCTCGGGCGGCACTCTACATCAGCCGACCGGGAGCGCGTGCCTCTATGGTGCCTACCGGTCCGGTCCGCTCGGTGTCAACCCGCGATCGCACCTGCTGTCGATCATTCACCTGCCGGAAGCGGACGACCGGCGCCTTCCTGGGTCGCCCGCATTCCTGTCACCGGCGCCTCGACGAACGCGGCCCGCCCCCGTCCCGTGAGCGGCGCGCGCGCCGCGCCCGCCAGATCAGGAGGACCACCGCGCCGAGCACCACGGCGGCGCCGACCGCCAGGATGACCCATTGTGGCGCAGGGTAACGGCCGCGCTGGAGGCCAGGGGGCGGCCGCTCGACCTCGATCTGGACCTGCGCGCCCACCCCGGCCTCGTTACACGGGGATGCGTCGACCGGCAACTGATCCGCGGCGCGGGCCGGCCGGATCGGCGCGCCACCCATCCGCCGGCCGCACGGACGCCTCCCCACGCCCAGCCTCGCCGATCGACGCAGCGAATCGCCTTCGGGCGTGGAGGCAGCGGCCTGTGTCAAGGGATCAAAATTTGCCTTCATGGAAACTCGGGCGTGTAAACTGAAAAGACGTGTGAGCACCCCGCGGCCGGTGCGAGAGGGTGAGAGATGAAGGCGGGCTCTTCAGCATGGGTCGGGGAGGCGCATCGGCGGTCCCCAGGGATTCGACGGCTCCTCTTCGCGATCGGGGCGTGGGCGGCGCTCGGCGCGGTGGGGGCAGCTTGCGGCCGGACGAGCCTCCTCGAGGTGTCGGATGCCGGCATCGGCGGAGGCGGAGGCATCGGCGGAGGCGGGCTCGTCGGTACGACCAGCGCGAGCGCGTCCACGTCGTCGAACGGCGGCGACGGCGCCGGGGGCTTCGCGGCGTGCGGCGGCGACGCGGCCTGTGACGACGGCGACGCCTGCACCCGCGACGTCTGCGTCGACGAGCGCTGTCAGCACGAGCCCCGCGACGATGACGGCGACGGCGTGGGGCCGACGATCTGCGGCGGGAGCGACTGCAACGACTTCAACGCGTCCGTCTTCCCCGGGGCTCCGGAGATCTGCACGGACGCGGCGGACAACGACTGCAACGGCGTGAGCGACTGCTTCGACCCCGCGTGCTCCGGAGGGCAGGACTGCGGCTGCACCCCGCGCCCCGGCGGCGAGCGCTGCGACAACGGCGCCGACGACGACTGCGACACCCTCGTCGACTGCTTCGACGCGGACTGCTCGGGGACCCGCTCCTGCGGCTGCTCCGCCTCGGAGACGGGGGCGTGCGGCAACGGCGCCGACGACGACTGCGACGGTATCTTCGACTGCGACGACGGCGACTGCCGCTCCGACCCGCTGTGCGTCTGCAGCGCCGGCGGGGAGTTCTGCGACAACAGCGCGGACGACGACTGCGATCTCCTGGTCGACTGCGCCGATCCGGACTGCCGCAGCTCCTTTCCTTGCGTGTGCCAGCCGCCCGGCTCGCTGGAGCGGTGCGAGGACGGCCTGGACAACGACTGCGACGGGCGCGTCGACTGCGCCGACCCGAGCTGCGTCTCCGCGCCCGCGTGCGAGGTTTGCGTGCCGGAGGTCTGCGGCGACGGCGTCGACAACGACTGCGACGAGCACATCGACTGCGCCGACGCCGCCTGCGTCTTCGCGCCGGGCTGCGAGCCGACGCCGGAGCAGTGCAACAACGGGCTCGACGACGATCGCGACGCCCTGATCGACTGCCGGGATCCGGACTGCGCGAGCAGCCCGGTGTGCGTGCTCGAGCAGGCGAACTGCCTCTCGCCGAAGCGCATCCCCGGGACCGGCACCTACACGGGGGACACCACCGGCCACGTGAGCGAGACCCGGGGCGCGTGCGGCGGCGACGCCGGCGAGGCGGTCTTCTTCTTCGTGCTCACCGCGCCGTCGCGCGTGCACCTGGACACGCGCGGGTCGAGCTTCGACACGGCGCTCTACGTCCGCACCGGCATCTGCAACACCGGCCGCGAGATCGGCTGCGACGACGACAGCGGCGGCGCATCGCAGTCATCCCTGCTCGAGTTCGGCATCCTCTACCCGGGCACGTACTTCGTCTTCCTCGACGGCTACACGATCGATCCCGGGGGCGGCGCGAACGAGGGCCCCTTCGTCCTCAACGTCGAGATCGTCCCGAACCCGCGCGAGATCTGCGGCGACGATCTCGACAACGACGGCGATCACTACGTCGACTGCGCCGATCCCGACTGCGGCTCCTTCGGTCCATGCCGGGGCTGCGCGGGCGGCGCCGCGCCCGGCCCCGAGTTCGGGACCGCCGCGTGCACCGACGGGATCGACAACGACTGCGACGGCACGCTCGACTGCGCCGACGAGGACTGCAGCGCAAGCGACTTTTACGTGACGGAGTGCTGCGACGGCATTGATGAAAACGGCAACGGGATCCCCGACGATTTCAACTGCCGGTGCGCCTCGGATGCGGATTGCGACGCGGGGCAGATCTGCTACACGCACACGTCGTACACCTGCGGTTTGCCCTGCAACAGCTTCTTCGGGAGCGTTTGCCCCTTCGTGGCGCCGGGCTCGCAGTGCAACGACGCGACCAGCCAGTGCGAGTTCTGAGGGCGCAGGGGCCTGCGCCCTCGCCCCGTCCTCGCGCACGGCTCTCCCCTGTTGGCGGTCGCCCGGGCTAAGGTCACGCCATGGAGATTCTCATCATTCGCCACGGTCAGGCCGTGGATGACGCGCCTGACCTCGGCGACGCCGGTCGCTGGCTCACGGGCAAGGGTCGCAAGGTGACCCGGCGCGTCGCCAAGTGGCTCGCGAAGCAGAAGGGCCGATGTCCTGCGGCGATCTGGACGAGCCCCCTCGTGCGGTCGGTGCAGACCGCGGAGATCATCGCCGAGGCTGCCGAGCTGACCGACGAGGTCTCGGTGGTCGCCGAGCTCTCTCCCTCGCGGGACACCGCCGAGGTTCTTCGCCTGCTCTCGCAGTATCAGGGCGCTCAGCCGCTGGCGCTCGTGGGGCACGAGCCCTCGCTGTCGGCGCTCGTGACATCGCTGCTCGGCGACGTCGGCTGGACGGGCCTGAAGAAGAGCGGCGTCGTGGCCGTGAGCTGGGACGGGCGCGGGCCGGGGACGCTGCGCTTCGCCCTGGACCTGAAGGCCATGAAGGCGGTCGACCCGGTGAAGGAAGCGCAGCCGCAGGCGCCTCGCTCCCGCTGAGCGGCGTCCGCGCCGGGCGCCGCTCAGCGCACCGAGCGCTCGACGGCGCTCAGCACGTCGACGTCGCGCACGCCGTCCGCTTCGGCGCGGTACGACAGCACGATCCGGTGCCGCAGCGCCGGGATCAGCAGCGCCCTCACGTCGTCCACGTCGGCCGCGGCTTCGCCGCGGAGCGCCGCGCGCGCCTTGGCCGCGATCACGAGCGCCTGGCTCCCGCGCGGCCCGGCGCCGTAGCGCACGTAGTCCCGGACCTCCTGCGCGGCGCGGTCGGTGCCCGGCCGCGTCGCCCTCGCGAGGCGCACCGCGAGGTCCACGGCCTCGTCGGTCACCGGGATCCTCGGGATGAGGCGGCCGATCGCCCGCACCTCGGCCGCCTTGAGCACCGCCTCGATCGCGGGCGGCTTCCCCGAGGTCGTCCTCCGCGCCACCTCGCGCTCCTCGGCCTCGCTCGGGTACGTGACGTGGATCTCGAGCAGGAAGCGGTCGAGCTGCGCCTCGGGCAGCGGGTACGTCCCCTCCTGCTCGATCGGGTTTCGCGTCGCGAACACCTGGAAGGGGTCGGGGAGGGCGTGCGTGGTGGTCCCGACGGTCACCTTGCGCTCCTGCATCGCCTCGAGCAGCGCCGCCTGCGTCTTCGGCGGCGTCCGGTTCACCTCGTCCGCGAGGACGAGGTTGTGGAAGATGGGTCCGGGCTGGAAGCGCAGGCTCCGGGACCCGTGCTGCTCGTGCAGCACGTCGGTCCCCGTGATGTCGGCGGGCAGCAGATCCGGCGTGAACTGGACGCGCCCGAAGCTGAGGTCGAGCGCCTTGGCGAGCGACGACACGAGCAGCGTCTTGGCGAGCCCGGGGACGCCGACGAGCAGCGCGTGCCCGCGCGCGGCGAGCGTGATCAGCATGGCCTCGACCACGTCGTCCTGCCCGACCACCGCGGCTGCGATCGCCGAGCGGAGCCGCTTGGCTCCTTCCGCTGTGCGCTCGAGGAGCGCGGCATCCGAGAGGGAGCTCGACTCCTCGTCGGCGGTCGTCTCGGCGTTGTTCCTGTGCTCGGGATCGCTCATACGGGCAGGGCTCGTACCCCGAGGCCGCGATGCCGACAAGGACCCGGCGGAGCCGGCGCTCACCGCGGCGGCTCCTGCTCCGTGGAGGTTTGCTCCGACAGGTGAGCAGGTGTTAGCAATCGATCGCAATGGCGCAGAGCTCTGAGGCCCGGGAGAGGAGGGGGGCGCGCGCGGCGGAAGGGGAGGCGCAGCGCGAGGTCAAGGTGAGCGAGCCAGCGGACGAGCCGCGCGGCGGCGGCGCCGGCGCGGCGGACGACGACGCGGAGGCGCTCCCGGTGGGCGGGCAGGTGGGCGACCCTGACGAGGGCGGCGGGGCGAGCGGGGAAGCGCCGTCGGCGCCGCTGGAGTCGCTGAGCCTGCATGACGGGCCGATCCCGCATGCGCCGCTGCCGCCGGTGGCCGGGCCGTGGCGCTCCTACAAGGAGATCCTCGCGAACCTGGCCCAGCGCGTGCTCGAGGCGCAGCGCCCGATCCGCATCCTCCAGGCGCTCCGGTGGGAAGCGGAGGTCGAGGAGCAGTTTCTCCGCTCGAAGCAGCGCGAGCTGCCCAGGGTGACCTACTCGGACGACCTCGGGTTCGACCCGGCGGCGAAGCAGCGCGAGCTCGAGGAGATCCTCCGCGACGCCGAGCGGGAGCTCGGCAGGCGCGATCGGCTCGGCCAGATCCTCCGCGCGACCGCGGACGAGTACAGGAAGGTCGTGAGCATGCTCATGGGGCGGGGGACTAAGGCGTTTTACGACCTGTCCCGCGAGCTCTACGGCTCCCCGAAGGACAAGCTGCCCGACGGAAAGACGAGCGTGCGGGACATGGGGTTCGTGCTCTACGACCTCCTGACGGCGATCGGCGGCGAGCGGCTCGGCCCGTCGCAGCAGCGCGAGATCACCGCGGAGATGGCGGCGCTCGAGCTGAACGCCCGCTTCGACCGCTTCTTCGGCGGCGCGTCGATCCGCGTGCAGGTGGACGATTCGCTCCTCGCGGATGCCGCCGCGGGCAGCGACTACGTGAAGATCCGGAGCGGCGCGATGTTCTCGAGGAGCGATGTCGACATCCTCGAGGCGCACGAGGGGTGGGTGCACGTCGCGACCAGCCTGAACGGGCAGGCTCAGCCTGTGGCGCGCTGGCTGGCGAAGGGGCCTCCGCGCACCACGGCGGTTCAGGAAGGGCTCGCCGTCCTCGTCGAGATCCTCACCTTCAGGAGCACGCCGCGCCGCGCCAAGAAGCTGAACGACCGCATCCTCGCGGTGGACAAGGCGGAGGACGGGGCGTCCTTCCTCGACGTGTTCGAGTGGTACCGCACCGAGGGGTACGAGGAAGAGGAGTGCTTCCAGAACGCCCGGCGCGTCTTCCGCGGCGGCGTGCTCGCGGGAGGGGCGCCGTTCACGAAGGACGCCTGCTACTGCAAGGGGATCGTCCTCAACTATGCCTTCATGCGCGCTGCCATTCAGCACGATCGGGCGATGCTCATTCCCTTCCTGTTCGTGGGGAAGGTCGCGCACGAGGACGTCCCCGTGCTGCACGCGCACGTGACCGACGGGATCATCCGCCCGCCCCCGTATCTCCCGCCGATGTTCGACGACATGAACGGGCTCGCGATCTGGATCTGCTACTCATCCTTCTTCTCTCGCCTCGGTGGGACGGCGCTCTCCGAGCACTACGGCAGGATGCTGGAGCGCTGATCGCGGCCGATCCTCGCGCCGCTCGCGGCGGCGCCCCTGTCGGCGTGTCGACGCTCGCTCACATCGGCGACGCGGAGGAGGCTTGCGCGCTCGGGCCGGCCGTGTGCGCGCGGGCGATCGCGCCCGTCACCGCGATCCAGAGCCTGCGCCGGAGGGCGTCCGGTACGTCGGGGACGAGCTTGGCCGCGCAGAGGAGCGACTCTTCGTCCGCGCCGCGGGAGCGCTCCGCGACCGGGAGGCTCAAGGAAGCGCTCAGCGCGCGCCGGTCCTCGGCGTTCATGCGCTTCACCGCCACGCGGAAGTCCTCGCGGGCGAGCCGGAGGCGGTTGCGCACCGTGTTCTCCTTCTCGTCGATGTCGCGCGCGATGTCGGCGGTCGTCATGTCGAGCAGGTCGTGCATGATCAGGACGACCCGCCGCTCGATGTCGAGCGCTCCGAGCAACCGGCCGACGAGCTGGCCGCTCTGCTGGCGCGCAAGCAGCTGTTCCGAGCTCAGGCCGGGGTCGGCGAGATCGAACGGCCAGCTCGCCCCCGCGCCGACCGCGATCTCTCGCCGGCGATGGGCGCGCTCGCGGTAGTGGCCGACCTGTCGCCAGGCGATGCCGAACAGCCAGCGCCGGATGGGCTCGCCGAGCGGGCTCGGGGCCTGCGGAGCCCTGTGGTACGAGCTCGGCTCGTGCCTGGAAGGGGGATGGCCGGCGCGCGCGCTGTCTGTGCTGCGCCTCGGATCGAAGCTCTCCAGCGCGTGGTACGCGGCGATCATGACGTCTTGCAGGACGTCGTCGAGGTCGCGCTCTGCCACCCCGAGCCAGCGGAGCGCTTGCCGGAGGAACGACAGGCCGACCATGTATACGGTCTCGAAGCTGGGCCGCTCCAGAAGCGGCACGTGCTCAAGAGGCTGTTGCATGCCTGAACTTACGTGCAGCAATCCCCGCCGATTCGAAAATCGTCAGACCATCCCAAGGAAGCCGTTGGTTGTAATTTAAGATACAATTGATGCGCTGTACGTCAGCCGCGCTTACTTGCCCTGGAACACCGGTTTCCGCTTCTCCATGTAGGCGGCGAGCCCCTCGCGAGCGTCGTCCGACGCGAACAGCTCCGCCTGGAGCTCTCGCTCGAGGGCGAGCCCCTGCTCGAGTCCCACCTCGAAGCCTGTCTGCACGGCGCGCTTGATGCGTCCGACGGCCAGGGCCGCGCGACCCGGCAGCGTGAACGTGTGGCCGTACGCGAGGACGCGGTCCATGAACTCGTCGTGGGAGGCCGTCTCCCAGACGTCGTTGACCAGGCCAACCGCGAGGGCCGTCTCGAAATCGAACGTCTGGCCCTCGCACATCAGCTGGATCGCTCGAGATTTACCGATGAGCCTGGCGAGGCGCTGGGTGCCGCCCGTGCCGGGAAGCACGCCGAGCGCGACCTCCGGGAGGCCGATCTTGCCGGCGTTCTTGCGCGCGATGCGGAGGTCACAGGCCATCGCGATCTCGAGCCCGCCGCCTACAGCGTGTCCGTTCAGCGCCGCGATGCAGAGCTTTGGCGTGTGCTCGAGCCGGCTCAGCGTCTCGTTCGCGTGGAGACAGAAGTAATATTTGAACGTCGGATCCGACTCGCGGAGCATGTTGATGTTCGCTCCGGCGCAGAAGAACTTTTCGCCGTGCCCGGTGATGACGATGACATGTACATCGTTGTCGAAGCGGGCCTCGAGGATGGCCGCGTCGAGGTCCTTCATCATCTCGTGGGTGTACCCGTTGACGGGCGGATCATTGAGCGTAAGCAGCGCGACGCCTGCAGAGGTGGCGTAGTCGACGAGGGCCATGGGCGCTCTTTACCAAACCGTCAGAAAAAGCGCTGCCCCCTGGTAGAAAGGCGCGGGATTGTGCTACCCCGCAGGGACGTGCTCATGAACGCGCAGGACGTGCGGCAGAAGTTAAAAGAACTCATGGTCGAGGAGCTGAACCTCGAGGGGAAGACGCCGGCCGACATCGACGACGCCGCGCCGCTGTTCGGCGAAGGGCTGGGCCTCGATTCGCTGGACGCGCTCCAGCTCGCCATGAGCGTGGAGGAGCGCTTCGGCGTCCGCATCCCGGAGGGCGACGAGGCGAGGCCGATTTTCGCGTCGGTGGACGCGCTCGTGGCCCACATCCTCAAGTCGACCGCGGCCGCGTGATCGCGCCGCAGAGAGCCGTTCGAGCGTGCGAATCTGGGTGACGGGCATCGGGATCGTCTCGCCGCTGGCGCGCGGGGCGAGGGCGACGATGGACCGGCTCATCGCAGGCGAGCGGGCTTTCGCGCCGCTCAGCTTGTTCGAGATCCCCGGGACGCGCGCGCGCATCGCCGCGGAAGTGCGCGATCTCTCCCCGGATGACGTCGCCCCGCCGGGCGAGTCGGAAGGGTGGTCTCGGACCGACGCGATGGCGGTGCTCTCGGCCCGCGAGGCGCTCGCGCATGCGGGCGTCGACCCCGGGACGATGCCGGTCGACCTGGTGGTCGGCGGGACGACCGCCGGGATGTTCGAGACGGAGGAGCTGCTCGCGTGGCTCTCGCACGATCCCAGCGCGATCGCGCCCTTGAGGCGGATGCTCTCGCACCCGCTCTCGTCGACGGCCGACCACGTCCGCGCCGCCGTCGGCCCGTTCCGCCGGGTGAGGAGCGTCTGCAGCGCCTGCTCGAGCGGCGCAAACGCGATCTTGCTGGGCGCGGCCTGGCTCCGCGCCGGCCTGTCCACCCGTGTGCTCGCGGGGGGCGCCGACGGCCTGTGCCGGCTGACATACACCGGCTTCGGCGCCCTCGCGGCCGTCGATCCGGAGCCGTGCCGCCCGTTCGATCGGCGGCGCGCCGGGCTGAACCTGGGCGAGGCCGCGGCGTTCCTGCTGCTCGAGTCGGAGGACGCCGCGCGCGCCCGGGGAGCGGAGCCGATCGTCGAGCTCCGCGGGTGGGCGACCGGCGCCGAGGCGCATCACATCACGAACCCCGAGCGTGAGGGGCGCACCGCCGCGCGCGTCATGCGCGACGCGCTCCGGTGCGCGGCGCTCGCGCCCTCGGATCTCGACTACGTCAACGCGCACGGCACCGCGACGCCGCTCAACGACGTCATGGAGAGCGCCGCCCTGCGCGCCTGTCTCGGCGCCGAGGTGAGCCGCATCGCCGTCTCGTCGTCCAAGGGGCAGATCGGGCACACGCTCGGCGCTGCGGGCGCGGTCGAGGCGGCGATCACCGCCCTCGCCATCGCGCGCGGCGTGATGCCGCCGACCGGCGGCCTCGAGGAGGTCGATCCGGAGTGCCAGCTCGTGCACCTCAAGGAGGCGCGCGAGGCGCCGATCCGGGCGGCGATGTCGAACTCCTTCGGCTTCGGCGGCACGGACAGCGTGCTCGTGTTCGCGCAGCCCGAGCGGTTCCCGCCGCCGCTCGGCGCCGGCGGCGCGCCCGTGCGGCGCTCGGTCGTCGTGACGGCGGCCGCGACGATCGGCCCGCTCGGCGTCCTCGCGTCCCGCGGCGGCGCCGCGTACCTCGAGCCCGGCCCTGCGCCGCCCGAGGGCCCCATCGCCTTCAACACGGGCGCGCACCTCGATCTCGCGCGCGCGAGGCGCCTCGATCGCGCCGGTCGCCTGACGACGGCCGCGATCCTCACCGCGCTCTCGGACGCCGGCCTCGGCGGCGCGGCGCCGGGCGACGCCGGCGCGGGCGACCCGGCGGCCGACGCCGCGCCGAGCCGCGTCCTGCCTGGCGCCATCGTCGGCGCCTCGTTCGGCAGCGTGGACGCCTCGACCGCCTACATGAGGCGCATCTACGACAAGGGGGCGAAGTACGCGAGCCCCGCGGATTTCCCGAACCTGGTCCCCTCGTCGCCGGTCGGGCACGCCTCCATCTACCTGGGCCTCCGCGGGCCGGTGTTCGCCATGGCCGATCTCGGAGCGACCGCGGAGTCGGCCATGGTCACGGCCATCGAGCTCATCACCGCCGGGGAAGGGGAGGCGCTCGCCGCGGGCAGCGTCGAGGAGGCGAGCCCCATGGTCGAGCGGTGCCTCGGTCCGATTTGCTCGCAGGTCGTCAGCGGCGGCGTGCGCAGCGAAGGCGCCGCCGTGCTGCTCTTCGAGAGCGCCGCGCGGGTGCGGGAGCGGGGCGCGCGCCCGGTGGCGACGGTGGCCTGGTGGAGCTCCTGGCGCGGCGACGGCGCGGGGATGCTCGCGGGAGCGCCGGCGCCGGCGCCCCTCGGCGCTTCCGAAGAGGTCCTGCAGCGCGCGCAGCCGAGCGTCCCGTCGCCCGCCGCCGTGTTCGTCGGGCGGAAGGAGGAGCGCATCGTCGCCTGCCTGCGCGGCTCGCCGTGGGCCGAGGTGCCGTGCTCCACGCTGGCGCCGCGCGCGGGCGATCACGAGGGCGCTGGCGGGTTCGCTGCCGCTGCGGCGGTCGCGGCGCTCGCGAGCGGCGCCCTCGCGAGCGTGCTCATCCTGGGCGGCGCACCCGACCGCGGATACGCCATCCTGCTGATCGCTCCCGGCGACGCGTGACGACATCGCTGCCTGCGCCCGAGCATCCTGCGCGCCGCCTCGTGAGCGCCGCGTGCGTCCTGCTCTCGCTCGCGTGCGCCCCCGCCTGCGCCGCCAGCGTCGCGCGGCGCGGCGGCCCGCTCGACGCCGAGTTCGCGCGGGTGCTCCCCCTGCCGCCGCCGGGCGCGCCGGCCGCACGGACCGATCCGTCGGCGTGGCGCGAGGGGCGAGAGCGCCTCGCGGACCTTCGCCGCGAGGTCGAGGGTGCCGGCCCGCGCACGCTCCGCGTCCGCCTGGCGCTGCGGGAGCCGCGCACCGGCCACGTGCTCGAGGCGCGCGGCGCGATCGCGGTCGCCCCGCCGTCGATCGACGGGCGCCCGCGCGCGGCGGAGGGCGCGGTCCTCGAGCCGGAAGGCGCGCTCCGGATGATCCTCCTCGGGCCAGGCGGCACCACCGCGCTCGATCTGTGGGCGCGCGGCGACCGCTTCCGCTTCGCCGTGCCCGCGCTCGATCTGCTGAAGCGCGGCGATGCATCGACGCCGCGAGCATCGCTCCGCGGCCTGCCGGTAGATTTCCTGCGCTGGTGGATGCTCCACCCGGCAGCGGGGACGCTGCTCTGGTACGAGCGCGCCGCGAGCACGGCCTCCTTCGTCCTGCGCGATGGCGACGCCGTGATCGATCTGCGCGTCAACGACCGCGGCTTGATCGGCGCGCGCCGCACGACGTGGTCGGCGGCGGAGGGCGCGCGCCGGCGCCAGCTCGACGAGGAGATCGTGATCGCCGAGGGCATGGGCTGCGGCCATGTCCGCTACGCGCAGGCCTCGACCGGGCTGCTCGTGACCGTGATCTGCGAGGCCGAGGAGCGGGATCGCGCGCCGGATCCGCGCGCCTTCGTCGATCCCGACGCGATCGGGCCGGGGGACGACTCATGAGCGACGCCTGCGTCATCGCTTCGGGCGCGGTCTCCGCGCTCGGCCTCGGCCCGCTCGCTTACCGCGTCCCCGACGCAGGCGAGCCCGCGCCGGTCGCGATCGCGCGCGACGAAGAGCTCGCGCGCGCCGGTCTCCTGCGGCCCTTCGCCGCCCGCGCGCCGGCGGCGCTCGGCGTCGCTCCAGGCAGCGATCGCGCCACGGATCTCCTGAAGACAGCGCTCTCGCAGGCGCTCGCGGCGCTGGAAGGCGTCCGCCCGGGCTGGCGCGGCGAGCGGATCGGTATCGCCCTCGGCACCTCCAGCGGCGGCATGCTCACCGCGGAGCGGTTCTTCGCTGCCCGGGCCGAGGGGGCCGACGCCGGCTCGCTCGCCGCGTTGGCCTCGGGCGCGACCTACTTCGCGCCGTTCAACGACGCGCTCGCCGCGTTCGGGCTGGAGCGGACCCCGCTGCGCACGCACCTGCTCGCGGCGTGCGCCGCGAGCACCCTGGCCATCGGCCTCGGCCTCCGCTGGCTCGATCGCGACGCCTGCGATCTCGTGCTCGCCGGCGGATACGACGCCCTCAGCACCTTCGTCGCCGCCGGCTTCGAGGCGCTGCGCGCGACCACGGCGTCCAGGTCGCGC
This sequence comes from Sorangium sp. So ce134, assembly GCA_051525975.1. Classification (GTDB taxonomy): domain Bacteria; phylum Myxococcota_A; class Polyangia; order Polyangiales; family Polyangiaceae; genus Sorangium. Next base: position 10,756,039 of record CP150314.1, on the reverse strand, counting down.
CCGTTCCGCCTCGGCCGGGATGGCATGGCGCTCGGCGAGGGCGCGGCCGTCGTCGCCCTCGTCCGCGAGGAGCGCCGCCGCGGAGCGCCGGTGATGGCTCGCGTCGCCGGCTTCGGCGCCTCCACGGACGCGGTGCACATCACCGCCCCGGATCGGACGGGCTCGGGGCTCATGCGCGCGGGCGCTGCGGCGCTCGCCGACGCCGGGTGGCCTGCCTCGCGCGTCGACCTCGTCAGCGCCCACGCCACGGCGACGCCCTACAACGACGCGATGGAGTCGCGCGCGATCGCCGCGCTGCTCGCGGCACCCCGCCCCGCGGAGGGCGCGGGCGCGTCGCCGGACGTCCATCCCCCCCCGCCCGTGGTCCACCCGTTCAAGGCCCAGATCGGACACACGCTCGGGGCCGCGGGCGCGCTCGAGGCGCTCGCTGCCGCGGCCGCCCTCGCGGCGTCCATCGCCCCGCCGGCGGCGTCCGAAGGCGAGCTCGATCCCGACGCTCCGGCCCTCCTGCTCGAGCGCGCCGAGCGTCGACCGCTCGCTGCGGCGCTCAAGCTCTCGGCGGCCTTCGGCGGCGCCAACGCCGCGCTCCTGCTCACGTCGCGCGCGAGCGGGCGGCGGCCGCGGCGCGCCCGCCCCGTGTACGTTCGCGCGTCGGCGCGAGTGACGGGGTTCGATCTCGGGCGCCTCGCCGAGGCCACCGGCATCGCGCGCGACCGCCTCGCGCGCCTCGACGCGCTCTGCCGCCTCGGGCTGACCGCCGTGGCGGCCCTCGCCGACGTCGTCGGCGAAGGCGCCTTGCGGGGCGCCGGCATCGTCGCGGGCCACGCGCTCGCGACGATCGACACCAACGATGTCTACGACGCCCGCCGTCGCGCGCGCGGCGCCCGCTTCGTCGAGCCGCGCCTCTTTCCCGCCACGTCGCCGAACGCGATCGCGGGCGAGTGCGCCATCGCTTACCAGCTCACCGGGCCGAGCTTCGCGGTCGGCGCCGGGCTCGGCGGCGCGCTGGAGGCGCTCCGCGCCGCGGCAGAGCTCGTCGCGTCCTCCGACGCCGATCGCATGGTCGTCGTCGCGGCCGACGACGCGGGGCCGGTCGCGCGCGAGCTCCTCGGCCTCACCGGCGCGCACCACCGTGCGCTCGCCTGCGGCGCCGTCGCGCTCCTCGTCCAGGCGGATCCCGGCGATGCCGGGCGCCTGCGCGAGGTCGATCTCGACCTCCCCGTCGACCATGACGACGGTCCGGTCGGCCACCTCGCCCTCCTCCGCTGGCTCGACGATCACGGGTAGCGGGTACGCCCGTCCGTGTCATCCGCAGCCGTCTTGATCGCTTCGCTTGCCGATCCGCACCCCGATCTGGCAAGGTCCCCGGCTGGAATCAGCTGCTTCCCCTGAGCGTTGTCCTGCCCGCGTATGCTCCGCCGCCAAACCAAAGCTGTCGCTTCGTTCCTCGCCGTCGCCTCGACCGTCCTCGCCGGCTGCGCGACCCACTACATCCCGAACACGGACGTCGTGGACAACGACGACAACCGCAAGATCATCACGTTCTGCGAGAAGTACCGGAACGCGGTGGAGAGCAAGAACGTGGGCGCGCTGCTCCAGCTCGCCTCGCCCAAGTACTACGAGGACGGCGGCAACATCGACGCGGCGGACGACCTCGATTACGCCGGCCTGCGCGAGTACCTGAACGGCAAGTTCCAGGACGCGCGCGCCATCCGCTACGAGATCCGCTACCGGCGCGTCCTCAGGGAGGATGACGTCATCTACGTCGACTACACCTACAGCGCCAGCTACCGCATCCCGGGTCGCAAGGGCGAAGAGTGGCGCCGCAAGGTCGACGACAACCGCCTCGAGCTGGTGGAGCACCAGGACGAGTACCGCATCGTCGCGGGGATGTAGCGCTCGCGCCGCTCGGCCGCCGTCGCGCGATGCGGCGGTCGCGGCGCTAGTTCAGGGCGCTCTTCGATGAGGGCGCATCGAAGACGCCCTTCTCCTTCGCGGCGGCGAGCACGCGGAGCGCCGTGCGGTAGCCGCGCAGGACGAGCGGCTTCGCGGCGAACCGGTTCATGTAGCTGTATCGACCGATCGCGGGCGCGACGTCGAGGAAGGTGACGTTCGGGTAGAGCTTGGAGAGGAGCTCGACGCCGCGGCGCTCCTTCTCGGCCAGGAGGATGCTGAGCGCTTGCCGGACGACGCCGGGCGCGCCGCTCCTCGCGATCGAGCGCTGCGACTCGTCGCGCTCCTCGGGGCGGTAGATGTTCGAGATGATCACGATGTTGGCGCCGGCGTTCACGGCCACGTCGGCGGAGAGCGTCCGGATCACCTCGCCGCTCAGGTGATAGCGGCCGTTGATGCGGTACGGCCGGAACAGGCCGGGGACGCAGCAGCTCGCGGCCACCGCCTGGCTGATCGGCGTGGACTCGTCGTAGCCCGGGCCGAACACGACGCGCTTGGCGCTGTCCACGTCGACCGCCGTCACGAAGACCGCGTGCGGCAGCTGCCGGAAGTCGTTGATCGGCAGCGTCCGGCGCACGTAGCGCTCGAGCCGATCGATCGAGAACACCCCCGAGCAGAGGTACCCCGGGTCGAGCAGATCGCGCAGGGCGGGCGCTCCGAAGAAGCTCGACACGTGGAGGCGAGGCCCGCGGTGCCGTCGCCGCCACGGGAGGCGGTACGCGTCGAGCAGCACGTCGAGCGGGATGTCCTGCCCGTACGTCGCGCTGACCAGCGCGCCGGCTCCCGCGCCGACGTAGATCTCTGGATGAATCCCCAGCTCCTCGCAGGCCTTCAGCACCCCGAGGTGCGCCAGGCCTCGCGCCGCCCCCCCGGAGCCCACGAACGCGATCTTGAGGCGGCTCATCGAGCGCTGATCTTGTCGGAGATGTGGCACAGGCGCAAAGCCTACTGTAACTGGAAATCCTCGAGCAGCCGATAGATCTTGAATCGCGGGCCGTCTCGCCGCAGCCAGATCACGATCTCGTCGCCGAGCAGCCGGTCCGCCGCGATCCGAGCGGTCGTGATCGGCACGCGGATCACGATGTCCTGGTCGTCGAGCGTCTCCGGCTGGATCGCGGGGTGCTGCGGCGTCGCGAGCACGTCCTCCGCCCGGAAGATCTGGAGCTCCGATTCGCGGTAGACCGGCTCTCCGGCGAGCTTTCCGTACTCGAGCCGCCGGAACCGCTGCTCCCAAAAGAGCCCGGCGCTCGGCGGCTGCCCCGATCCGCCGGAGCCGGTGTGGATCGCGAGCGCATCGCGCGTCAGCAACTCGCCCAAGGCCTCGCCGTCCTCGGCGATGATCCGCTTGAAGAACGCGTCCACCACGTCCAGCGCCGGGCCGACGCCGAGCGGCGTCCGGAGGGTCACGACGGTGTCCCTCACGTCTGCCTGGTTCACCGGCTGCGGCGGGGCGCTCGCTGGATCGATCGCCACGCCGTCCGGACGGCGACGCTCGTCGGAGAGCTCGGAGGCGGCGGGAAACGAGGCCGATCCTCCCAGCCCGCACCCGAGGAGGGGCGAGCCGATGAGCGCGGCGATGAGCAGCGAGGGGAGCGCAGGCGGCGTTCGCGAGGTGTCGGGGACGCCGGCCGGCGCTGCGTGCCCAGCGGCCCCCCGCGGGCCGCGAGGGCATTCAGATCGGCTCGATCGCTGGAGCATCGGCGCGCGTGAACGTCACGATCGCACGCTCGCCGACGTGGGTCCACCCCGCGGGGCACTGGTCGTCGTCGAAGTCCGACGCGACGAGCGTGAGCCGGCTCGCGGCGTAGTCGGGCATGCGCATCCGGCCGAGGCCGCCGTCGCTCAGGAGCCGCTCCATGTCGTCGCTGCCCTGGTAGATGCGGTACGCCATCGGCGTGCCGCCGTGGGCCGCGAGCAGGTACTCCGGGTTCGTGACCACGATGTTCATCGCGCTCGGCCCCGCTCCCTCCTCCGCGCAGAGCCGATCGACGAGCGCGATGGAGGACCGGAGCGCCGCCCGCGCGCTCGCTGCGTCCACGTTGGGCCGATCGAGCTGGCCGCTGTCATGGAGGAACGACAGGAACAGGTGGAAGAGGATCTCGCTGTCCGTCTCGCCGCGGACGTCGCGCTGGAGAAACTGCGGCAGCGAGTCGCTCAGCTGGCTCCGCAGTCGGGCGAACCCTTCGACCGTGCCCGTGTGGGCGAACAGCCACTGCCGGTAGCGGAACGGGTGCGTGTTCTCGGTGCGCAGGCTGCCGACCGTCGCAGCCCGGACATGCGCCACGAGGATGTCGGCGCGCACGTCCTTGGTCATGTCGACCAGGCTGATCTCGGGTCGATCGTCGATCGGCCGGCGCTTGAGGAGAATCTCTCCTCCCTGGTAGAAGCCGACGCCCCAGCCAGGGATCACGCCCTCCTTTCGGCGAACCGTGAGGGCACGGTCTTCAAGCTCGATCGCACGCGCGCCGAGATCCGGACGGTTACCGATAAAGCCGACGAGACGAGCCATAGCTTTGTCCTCGCGAGTTGGGCCGGGGGGCGGGGGCAGGGTCCGGCTCGCCGGTAGAGCGCTCCCTCATCTGCAAGCAGGGGTGGCTCCGTCGGTCGGCCGAGTGAGCGTGGGTCGCGCGTTGCGCCCTATGCTTTCTTGATACGACAGAGTCGCCCTGCAAGCGGAGCAAAAACGGATCCCCAGCGGCGCCGCTCATCGCGGGCACGGCTTGACCACACTGCCCGCCGCTCGTCGCGGCGGTCGCTGGTCGCGTTACCTCTCACGCATGCTCTTCGTCTCACGGCGCGCTCCTACCCGCTCCTCCTCCTCCCTGCGCGGCGGCTAGCCTCGTCTGCTTCTGCGCGTCGGCTCATCGCGTCGGCGCCGTGGCGCATCGCGCCGTGACGCGCGCCCTCCAGCGCTCGGCCGCCCCGCCGGTAGCTCGCGCCGGCCTCGCGACGCGCGGCCGGCACAGGCGGGTTGCTGCACAGCGTGCAGCGGCGCAGCGGCGGCTGCGCAACGGTCTCGGGGCAGCGCGCGGGGGCCGAGGCCCGACGAGCGGCCCCGCGCGGCGCGCGGTGCGCGCGAGGTGCGACAGCGCGGCGGTCAGAGAAACCGGCAGGATCTCTGACGCGCGGCACTAAGGCGAGAGACGATTCAGCATCCGCGGGAACGGGATCGTCTCGCGCACGTGGGGCAGACCGCAGATCCAGGCGACGCTCCGCTCGACGCCCAGCCCGAAGCCCGCATGCGGGAAGGTGCCATACCGGCGCAGGTCCAGGTACCAGCTGAACGCCTCGGGGGGCAGCTTGTGCGCCTCGATTGCCCGCTCGAGCGTGGCGAGATCGTCCTCGCGCTGCCCGCCCCCGATCACCTCACCATAGCCCTCGGGCGCCAGGACATCGACGCAGAGGGCGAGCCGGTCGTCCGTCGGATCGCGCTTCATGTAGAAGGCTTTCACCTCGGCCGGATACCGGTGGATCATGACGGGGCGATCATACCGGCTGGAAATGATTGTCTCGTCCTCGCCGCCGAGGTCTTCGCCCCAGGGAAAATCCGGAATTCCAGCTTCTCCCGCCGTCTTGCGTTTCTCCGCGCGCGCCTCGTTCAGGATGGCGACAGCCTCGTCATAACGAATGCGCGGGAACGGCTTCTTGATGGCCTCGAGCTTCGTGACGTCGCGCTCGAGCACGGCGAGCTCGGGCCGGCGCCGCTCGAGGACGCGCTCGACGATGAAGCAGAGGAAGTCCTCCGCGAGGTCCATGTCGCCCTCGAGGTCCATGAACGCGACCTCGGGCTCGACCATCCAGAACTCGGCCAGGTGGCGGCGGGTCTTCGACTTCTCGGCGCGGAACGTGGGACCGAAGCAGTACGCCTTCCCGAACGCGGCGGCCGCCGCCTCCATGTAGAGCTGCCCCGACTGGGTGAGGTACGCCTTGTCGCCGTGGTAGTCGGTCTCGAACAGCGTGCTCGTCCCCTCGCACGCGTTCGGCGTGAAGATGGGCGCGTCGACCAGCGTGAACCCCCGCCCGTCGAAGAAGTCGCGGATGGCCTGGATGATGGTGTGACGCACGCGCAAGATCGCGTGCTGCCGCCTCGAGCGCAGCCAGAGGTGGCGGTGATCCATGAGGAAATCGGTCCCGTGCTCCTTCGGCGAGATGGGGTACTCGCCCGTGGTGGGGCCGAGCAGGCGGAAGCCGGACGCGACGACCTCGAAGACCCCGGCGCGCTTCGGGTGCGCCTTCACCTGGCCGGCGATCTCGATCACGCTCTCCTGGGCGACCTTGTCGGCGGCCGCGAAGACCTCGTCGCCGACGTCGCTCTTCGCCATCACGCACTGGACGGTGCCGAAGCCGTCGCGCAGCTCGAGGAAGTGGAGCTTGCCGCTCGAGCGCTTGTTGTAGAGCCATCCGCGGAGCACGACCTTGCTGTCGACGTGCGCGCTGAGGTCGCTGGTAGCGATGACGGGCGAGTCGTCCTGCATGGGCGCCCGAAATAGCACGGTTTAGTTGCGGCTGACGCCGGCTCCGGCCAAAAATGGCGTCATCGTGGCCCGCCGAAAGCGTCGCGCGCTCTGCATGTCTGCGTTGTCCAAGCTGCTCGCCGCGGGGGGCGCGCTGCTCGCCGCGGGGGGCTGCTCGTTCCTCTATCCGGAGCTCGCGACCCGGCTCCGCGAGCCCCCGCCAGACCAGGAGCTGCACCCGCCGCCGCCTGAGGACGTCCGGTGGCTCCGGGTCGTCCGGGCGAGGGTCCCGGAGCGCACTCGGGACGGTCGAGCCTGGGATCCCGAGGCGGGCGGCCTCCCCGATCCGTATGCCCGCGTCCTGGTCAACGGCGAGGAGATCTTCCGGACCAAGGTGCAGGCGGATACGCTCGATCCGACGTGGCCCGACGGACCCAGCGGAAACTTCCACATCTCGCCCGAGGACCGGCTCCGGGTGGAGGTCTGGGAGTCGGACGCGTTCGTCGACAAGCCGATCGGGGTGCGCGACATCGGCCGCCCGACCGACACGCAGCGCGCCGCCGAGGAGATCGAGGTCGAGCTCGACGGGGGCGGCTGGCTCACGCTGGCCTTCGAGCCGGCCCATGCCAAGCTCGGCCTCGGCTTCTGGTACGAGCTGCACTCGGGCTCGGCGTTCATCTCGCGGATCGTGGAGGGGGGGCCCGCCGAGCGCGCCGGGCTCCGCAAGGGCGACGAGGTGCTCGAGATCGCGGGGCGGCCCGTGCGCCGCCTGTCCGTCGCCGCGGTCCGGGGCGTGTTCGACGCCGCGCCGCGCGCCGGGCTCGTGCTCCTGGTCAAGCACGAGACGGGCGCCACCGAGCAGCTCAGGGTCCACGAGGGCCCGATCTATCCGCTGTTCGATCGCTTCGCTGCCGCCGAGTAAGGGACCCAGCGCGCCGTGAAGATCCCGCCGTTCGGGCTCACCACCCAGGAGATCCGCGACGAGCTCGCCCCCTTGCGGAACGACTTCTCGATCGCCGTCTGCCGCGCGAAGAACCCGTTCAACATCGGCGCCATCATCCGCGTCGCGCACTCCTTCCTGGTGCGGGAGATCTTCCTGATCGGGACCGAGCCCTATTACGAGCGCGCCTCGATGGGCATGCAGAAGTACGAGACCATCGTCGAGTGCCCCGACGAGGAGACCTTCCTCGAGGCGGCGCGCGGCCGCCCGCTCATCGGCGTCGAGCGCGACCACGCGCGGCGGACCCTCTGGGAGGCGCCGTTTCCCCGCGGGCTCGTCTTCCTCTTCGGCAGCGAGGACGACGGGCTGCCGCGGGCGTTGCTCGACGCGTGCGAGGACGTGGTCGCGATCCCCATGTACGGGATCAACCACTCGTACCCGGTGGCGATCGCCGCGGGGATGACCATGTGCGAGTGGGCACGGCGGCGCGACCCGCGAGGCGGCGTGAGCCCCGCCGGGGGCTGAGCCGCGCCTCCGCGGGCCGGCTGCGCGCGCGAGGGGCCGCTACTCGCGGGAGCGCTCGAAGACGAGGAGCTCGCCCAGGAGAGGATGGTCGAGCGTCCCCGCGGAGCACATCCCGAGCTTCTCGATCACGCGGAGCGACGCGCGGTGCCAGGCCGGCGTGGTGGCGATCACGCGCCTCACGCTCGCCTGCTGCAGCGTCCAGTGCAGGACGGCGCGCGACCCCTCGGTCGCGTAGCCCTGCCCCTGGGACTTGCCCTCGACGCCGTAGCCGATCTCCACGGTGCCGCTCGCGTCGGGCCGGCCGTTCAGCACCACGCTGCCCACGACGACGCGCCCCTCCTGCCCGCGCGTCACCATCAGCCGCGTGCCCCACAGGAAGGCCTCCGGATCCTCGCGCAGCCGGTCGAGCGGCGAGCTGAAGGCGCGTTCGACGAGCGCGCGCCCGGGCCAGGCGTCGGGGAAGCGCGCGCCCGACAGCGCCTCGGCCTCGAGGCGATCTCCGCGGATGACCGCCTCGAGCAGGGGCAGCGAGACCGGGGTCAGCTCAAGGCGCTCGGTAGTCAGGGTGCTCATCGCGAACCTGCGCGGATCAGATCACGCGTCGCGGCCTGCCGGAAGTCGAAATGGCGAAGGGCCGACTTCCCCAGGGGGAAGCCGGCCCTCGCCCGCCGGGCTTAGCTGCCCGCGCTCCGATCAGAAGTCGTGGCCGTGGCCCGCGTGGGCGCCACCGGCCGCCGCCTTCTCCTCCTTCGGCCGCTCGGCGATGAGCGCCTCGGTGGTGAGCATCAGGCTGGCGACGCTGGCCGCGTTCTGGAGCGCCGACCGGACGACCTTGACCGGATCGATGACGCCCATCTCGAGCAGGTTGCCGTAGTCGCCCGACGCCGCGTTGTAGCCGAACGAGTCTTTGCCCTCACGCACCTTCTGCACGACGATCGAGCCCTCCTCGCCGGCGTTGGCGGCGATCTGGCGGAGGGGCTCCTCGATGGCGCGGCGGATGATGTTCACGCCGAACCGCTGCTCGTCGTTGACCTGGATCTTCTCGAGCGAGCTCTGCGCGCGGATGAGCGCCACGCCGCCGCCCGGGACGATGCCCTCCTCGACGGCCGCGCGGGTCGCGTGGAGCGCGTCCTCGACGCGGGCCTTCTTCTCCTTCATCTCGGTCTCGGTCGCAGCGCCGACCTTGACGACCGCGACGCCGCCCACGAGCTTCGCGAGCCGCTCCTGGAGCTTCTCGCGGTCGTAGTCGCTCGTCGTGTTCTCGATCTGGGCGCGGATCTCCTGCTGCCGGGCCTTGATCTTGTCCTTCTTGCCCTGGCCGCCGACGATCGTGGTGTTGTCCTTGTCGATGATGACCGTCTTGGCGCGGCCGAGATCGCTGATCGTGACGTTCTCGAGCTTGAGGCCGAGCTCCTCCGCGATCACCTGGCCGTCCGTCAGGACCGCGATGTCCTTCAGCATCTCCTTGCGGCGGTCGCCGAAGCCCGGCGCCTTCACGGCCGCGCAGTGCAGGGTGCCGCGGAGCTTGTTCACGACGAGGGTCGCGAGCGCCTCGCCCTCGACGTCCTCGGCGATGATGAGGAGCTGCTTCTGGCTCTTGGCGATCGCCTCGAGCACCGGGAGCAGGTCCTTCATGTTGGAGATCTTCTTCTCCGAGATGAGGATGTAGCAGTCCTCGAGGTTCGCCTTCATCGCCTCGGGGTCGGTCACGAAGTACGGCGAGAGGTAGCCGCGGTCGAACTGCATGCCCTCGACCACGTCGAGCGTCGTGTCGGCGCTCTTGGCCTCCTCGACCGTGATCACGCCCTCCTTGCCGACCTTCTCCATGGCGTCGGCGAGGAGCTTGCCGATCGTCTCGTCGCCGTTCGCGCTGATCGTGCCGACCTGCGCGATCTCCTTCGCGTCCTTGGTCTGCTTGGCGGAGCCGCGGAGGTGCCCGACGATCGCCTCGACCGCCTTGTCGATGCCGCGCTTGATCTCCATCGGGTTGTGGCCGGCCGCGACGAGCTTGGAGCCCTCGCGGTAGATCGCCTGGGCGAGCACCGTGGCCGTGGTCGTCCCGTCGCCGGCGATGTCGCTCGTCTTCGAGGCGACCTCGCGGACCATCTGGGCGCCCATGTTCTCGAAGCGGTTCTCGAGCTCGATCTCCTTGGCGACCGTCACGCCGTCCTTGGTGACCGTCGGCGAGCCGAAGCTCTTCTCGATGACGACGTTGCGCCCCTTCGGGCCGAGCGTGACCTTGACCGCGTCGGCGAGGGCGTTGACGCCCGCGAGGATCATGCTGCGGGCGGACTCGTTGTAGATGATTTCCTTGGCTGCCATGGTGTCTCTCCTAAGTTCCTGCTATCGCCCGCGTCACTTCTCGATCACGCCGAGGATGTCGTCCTCGCGGAGGATGAGGTGCTCCTCGCCGTCGATCTTCACCTCGGTGCCCGAGTACTTGCCGAAGAGGACGCGATCGCCCTCCTTGACGTCGAGCTTCCGCACGGTACCGTCCTCGCCGACCTTGCCGTTGCCGACGGCGATGACCGTGCCCTCGATCGGCTTCTCCTTCGCGGTGTCCGGGATGTAGAGACCCCCCTTGGTCTTCTCTTCTTCCTTCACGCGCTGAACGATCACGCGGTCCTGAAGCGGTCGAATCTTCATCTTTGCGAATCCTCCGGGGACGAGCGGCCGCGTCCCACGAGACGGCAGGACCCCGACAGCCGGCCTGAGACGGCAGCAAGGTCCCATACGATTGCAGTCTGGGCACTTTGCTAGCACTCACCTCAGGGGAGTGCTAGCGAGCGCGCGGAAGATAGCCACCCCCTCTGGGGTGTCAAGCGCAGGCCCGCCCGGCATTTCGCGCGCTGGCAGCCAGGCGTCCGGGTGGCTGTAAGTCCTGGAGATTGCAGGGGAAGGCGCGCAGCGTGAGGCTGGGCTCGCCGAGGACCGTCGGCTAAAGTGAACGTATGAGGGCGGAAATGCGGCTGCACAGTGACGCGACGCCCTCACGGTCTCCAGCCCGACGGAGGCCGACAGGACGTGTCTGGTTGACCTGAGCGCGTGGTGGCCCGGGTTACGTCGGTATCCAGGGTGCCCGCGCAAGTGAGGTGCCCCCGTGAGCCAAGCGATCTCTGTGTCCCCGAGCATGACCCGCTACTTCCAAGAGGTTGTGGACGAGGCGCTCCGAGTTCGGAACGTCGCTGCGACCGAGGCGGCGTCGAGTTACCTGGTCGGTCTGCTTTGTGCCTTCGCTCACCCGGACGAGCACGCCGAGTCCACCTTCAACCAGCCCCTGACCTTTCTCCTGCGCGATGCCCTGGAGGCCTCCGGAGCCGAGCGCTTCCGGCGGCTGCGCAACCTCGGCGATGGCGTCCTGTACGTGGTCGGCTTCTTCGGCGGCCACATCGAGCTCAAGGGCATCGATCGCGGCTACGTGGTCGGGGTCGGGTCGACCGCCTACCACCACGCGGCAGCGATGTTGCGCCTCAACGCGCGCGCCGGCCAGGGGCCTGACGTCCTCGCGGAGATGGCCGAGAAGTTCGAGCGCTTCGTGAGCGTCTTGAACGATGTGGCCGACGGGACGCTCGCGTCCAGCGCTCGGGACGAGCGCTCGGTGCTCCGGCTGTACGAGCGCTGGGTCCGCACCGGCTCCAGCCGCCTCGCCGAGGAGCTCGGGGCGCGCGGGCTCGTGCCGAGCCGTGGCACGGGCGGGCTCAACTGATGCGGGGCGCGACCTTCCCCGCCCGGATCCAGCAGCGCCTGGCGCGCACCTACGCGCTCGACGATGCCCCCGCCGTCGACGATTTCATCCGGCCGACGGACGGCGGCGCGCGCGAGGCGCTGCTGATCCGGCACGCGGACGGGGACATCGAGGTGGCGCTGCACCTGCCTCGCCGCGCGATCGCGCGGGGGCGCGAGGGGACGTTCGACGAGATCTGCCAGATCGTCGAGGGGGTGAGCCACTTCCTCTACGTGGCCGAGCGGGCGCGCAGGGAGCTCCCGGCGACCCAGCTCGAGCTCGAGCTCCAGGCCGAGGTTGACAAGTACGTGCTGCTCGTCCACGGCGGCCTGGCCGAGGAGGTCGAGCTCCCGGGCCCGCCGCTCCGGCGCCGCCACGAGGGCGCGCCGCCGGGGCCGGCGCGCTTCGAGCCCGAGCGCGCCGCGCGGATCCGCGCCCACCTGTTCGAGCGCGTCACCTTCATGGATCCCCCCGGCACCGAGACCGGCGATCGCTACCGGATCGCGAACGATCTGGCGGCGCGGTTCGCGGGCCGGCTGGAGGCCGAGTTTGCCCGCCACGGCCGGCACGCCGAGCTGCTCGCCACGCTGCGGCGCTTCTACGCGGCGGGGCAGACGGAAAAGATCGCCCTCGCGCGCGCCGCGTGATCGCGTGATCGTCGGCGCTCGGGGTCGGCCGGGCGAGGTCGCCGGGGCGGGGCCGCCGGCGACGACGGCCCCGAGCGCGCGTCGCGGCGGAGAGGGCTCGTTCTCTCTTGACCGGTTCGCGCGCACGTACTCTCATCCGCATCCACGATGCCTTCCGCGAGCATGACGCCGCCCCGTGTGCTGGTGGCCGAAGACGAACCGGCGATGTTGAGCCTCGTTGCGCGCCACCTGAGGAACCTGGGTTTCTCCGTGATCGAGGCCTCCGAGGGCGATGCCGCCTGGGATCTCGCGCGCGAGCACCAGCCGGATCTCGTGATCCTCGACGTGATGATGCCCGGCATGAGCGGCTGGGAGATCTGCAAGCGGCTGAAGAGCGACACGTCCGACGGCCGTCCGTTCGCGAGCACCGGCGTCATCATGCTCACCGGGATCGGCGAGAACCTGAACGAGATGACGTCGCCGCTCTTCGCCGCGGACGCCTGGCTGAACAAGCCGTTCGACTTCGCCGACCTCGACGCGCGGGTGCGCGAGACGCTGGCGCGCTACGCGAAGCCGCTGCCCGAAACGAACGGCGGCAACAAGGGCCAGCCGAGCGCGGCAGGCGAGGAGCGCGAGGCGCCGGTGTCGCGCGCGCAAGAGCCGTCGTCCGGAGCGCGCGCGACGGGGGCGAAGAGGTCGGCGGCGAACGGCGCTGCGACGAGCAGGGCGGCTGCGAAGAAGCCGGCTGCGAAGAAGACGGCTGCGAAGAAGCCGGCTGCGAAGAAGCCGGCTGCGAAGAAGACGGCTGCGAAGAAGCCGGCTGCGAAGAAGGCGGCCGCGAAGCCGGCTGCGAAGAAGGCGGCCGCGAAGAAGGCGGCCGCGAAGCCGGCTGCGAAGAAGACGGCCGCGAAGCCGGCTGCGAAGAAGGCGGCCGCGGCGAAGAAGCCGGCCGTCACGAAGGCGGCGCCCAAGAAGAAGACGGCGAAGTAATCCAACCTGGGGCCCGCATCGCACGCAGGCCTGGTCACTTCGTTTCCATAGAACGCTCGCGTCCGTCCGCCTGTGTCGAGGCGCGGGGGATCCATCCGGTCGGAACCCGGAGGGAGGGCCCTCACGCGCCTCCGGCAGCGCGATCGATGCCGGGGGGGTCGATGCGCGCCGAAGCAGCCCCGCGCGGGAATGATCGGGGTTCGCCGCGCGTCGTGCCCTCACGCGTCGCGCGCAGCTTCCCAGGAACTTTCGGGCGCCTGACCCGTCAGCGGGTACAATGCTGCGACGTTTCCTCTTCGAGGGCCCCCGCGGGGGGCGCCCGGAGCGCTGAGCACCGTGAGCGACTCTCGCACGAAGCATCTGGACCGTATCCGCAGCGCCGCGCTCGCCGTCGAGCTGAGGCTCCGGTTCGGGCGCGCGCTGCGCGCGCTGCCGACGGCGCTGACCGTCGCGCTGGCGATCACGGCCGGGACGCTCGCCGTCCACAAGGCGCTCCCGGCGCACCTGAGCGAGCCGCGCGCCCGGCAGATCCTGCTCGGCGCGGGGCTGCTCGTGCTGGCCACCCTCGCGCTGGCGATGCTGCGCCGCCTGCCCCCGCGGGCCGGCACGGTCGCCCTCGACCGGCACCACGGCCTCCACGACCGGCTCACGAACGCCCTCGCCTTCGACGCGCTGCCCGCCGCGCAGCGGACCCCCCTCATGGAGGCGGCGATCGACGATGCCTGCGAGCACGCGGACAGGCTGCGCCCGGCCGGCGCCGCGCCGCTCGCGTTCCCGCGCGAGCTCTGGACCTCGGCCGCGGTGGGCCTCGGCGTGCTCGCGGTGGCGCTCCTCGAGGTGCGCACCCCGCGGAAGCAGGCGCCCGTGGCGCAGACCATCGACGCGCTCACGATGTCGCCCGACGACATCGAGCTCTTCAAGGACGCGGCCAAGGCGCTCGATCGGCAGGACCAGAGCCCGGAGATGAAGTCCGCGGTCGAGCGGTTCAACCAGCTCATCGAGGACATCGCGAACAAGCGCCTCGATCGGACCGAGGCCTTCCGCCGCATGGAGGCGCTAGAGCGCGAGCTCCTCAAGGGCGCCGAGGCCGACCTGAAGGCGCTCGAAGAGGCGCTGAAGGAGACCGGGATCGACCTCAAGAGGAGCGATCTCGCGAAGGGCGTGGGGGAGTCGCTCGAGAAGAAGGACCTCGAGCAGGCGAAGAAGGAGCTGAAGCAGCTCGCCGAGAAGCTCCGCGACAAGAAGCAGAAGTTCGACAAGGCCGAGATCGAGCGGCTCCGCAAGGCGCTCGCCGACGCGGCGTCGCGCCGCAAGGAGGCCCTCGCCGCCATCAACGAGAAGCGGGCCGAGGTGCGCGAGCAGCTCCTCAAGCAGAAGCAGAAGGCCTCCGCGAACGAGCAGCAGAAATCCGAGGAAGAGCGGCTCCTCAAGAAGAAGGAGCGCGAGCTGGAGCGGCTCGACCGCGAGGCCGAGCAGAAGGAGCGGACCGGGCGCCAGCTGGATCGGCTCGACCGGGAGCTCGCCAAGGCGGCCGAGGATCTGATGCGCGATCTCGGGATGTCAGCGGACGATCTCGAGCAGGCCGCCGAGGACATCAACCGGATGCAGCAGGAGGAGATGTCCGAGCAGGAGAAGGAAGAGCTGCGCCAGCGGCTCGAGGAGCTCCGGGAGCTCGTGCGCCAGCAAGGGCAGGGGGGAAAGCAGCGGATGGCGAGGATGCTCCGCTTCGGCAAGCGCGCGCGGGGCAACCAGGGCAGCGGCGAGGAGCAGCAGGGGCAGGGCCAGCAGGGGCAGGGCGAGGGCGAGCAGGAAGGGCAAAACGGCCAGCAGGGCCAGGGCGGCCAGGGCAAGGGCGGGCAAGGCCAGGGTCAGGAGCTGGTGATCGGGCCCGGCGGCAAGAAGATCCTGATGCCCGGCGGTCAGGGGCAGGACGGGCAGGGGAACGGCCAGGGCAACAACAGTGGCGGCAACCAGCCCGGGGGCGACGGCGCCGGCTCCGGCCGCGGCGGCGAGATCGCGGGCAAGCGCACCGACCCGAACATGGGGACCCAGGACGTCCAGGCGCAGGGGCTCGACACCCAGCAGGGGCCCTCGAACAGCGAGGTGATCCTCAGCGCCGCCGAGCGGGGCTTCAAAGGGACCGGGTACAAGAAGGTCTTCACGGACTATCACACGGTCGCAGAGCAGCAGATCAACAAGGACCAGATCCCTGATGGATACCGGTTCTACGTGAACCGGTATTTCCAGCTCATCAGGCCGCGCGAGTGAGTCGAGCCGGCGGCTCGAGCGCGACCGCGCCTCTAGAGGCGCTCCGCGACAGCGGGCGCGAAGCAGGAAGCTATGGCCGAGAAGACGAAGGAAGCAGCGCGGGCCGAGGTGGACGAGTTCCGCGCGAGCATCGGAGAGCTGCGCGAGGAGGTCGGGAAGGTCATCGTGGGCAACCGCGACGTGGTCGACGGCGTGCTCACGTGCATGCTCGCGGGCTCGCACGCGCTGCTCGAGGGCGTGCCGGGGCTCGGCAAGACGATGCTCGTCCGCACCATGGCCGAGGCGCTCGACCTCCAGTTCTCGCGCATCCAGTTCACGCCCGACATGATGCCCGCCGACATCATCGGCACCACGGTCATCGATGAGAGCGCGGGCGGGCAGCGGTCGTTCTCGTTCCGCAAGGGTCCGATCTTCGCGAACATCGTCCTCGCCGACGAGATCAACCGGGCGACGCCGAAGACGCAGAGCGCGCTCCTCGAGGCCATGCAGGAGCACCGGGTCACGGTCTCGCGGCAGAGCTACACGCTGGAGGAGCCGTTCTTCGTCCTGGCGACGCAGAACCCCCTCGAGAGCGAGGGCACGTACCCGCTGCCCGAGGCGCAGCTCGATCGGTTCTTCTTCAAGCTGCACGTGCCGTTCCCCAGCCGCGACGAGCTGAACTCGATCCTCGAGCGGACCACCGGGATCGACGCGGTGGCGGCGCGGCCGGTCCTCAACAGGGAGCGGATCATCGCCATGCAGCGGCTCGTCCGCGAGGTGCCCGTGGCCAGGCACGTGCAGGACTACGCGGTGCGGCTCCTCCAGGCAACCCACCCCACCGAGGCCGACAGCCTCGACGAGGTGAAGCGGTTCGTGAAGTTCGGCGCGTCGCCGCGCGGGGCGCAGGCGCTCCTGCTCGCCGCGAAGATCCGGGCGCTCTTCGAGGGGCGGTTCGCGGCGTCGGTCGACGACGTGCGCGCGTGCGCGCTCCCCGCCCTGCGCCACCGCGTGCTCCTCAACTTCGAGGGAGAGGCCGAGGGCGTGAAGACCGACGAGGTGCTGCAGGCGATCCTCAAGCACCTGCCGGAGAGCAAGTGAGGCGCCGCCGACGGTAGCATGGGGCTCTTCGACGCGTTCAAGAGGGCCGCCGCGCCGCTGCGGCGGCTCTCCGCGGTCTCCGCCGGCGCCTCCGACGAGGAGCTCTTCGACGACGAGTTCCAGCGCAAGCTCGACTACCTCGCGATGGTGAGCCGCCGCGTCTTCTCGGGCGCGATGCGCGCGGAGCGGCGGACCAAGAAGACCGGCTCCGGGGTCGAGTTCGCCGACCACCGCGACTACGCGCCCGGCGACGATTTCCGGTACCTCGACTGGGCCGCGTACCAGCGCTTCGACCGGCTCCTCATCCGGCTCTACGAGGAGGAGGAAGATCTCTCGATCTACTTCATCCTCGACACGTCGGCGTCGATGGCGTTCGGCGACGGCGCGAAGCTCAGGCACGCGAAGCGCCTCTGCGCGGCGCTCGCGTACGTGGGGCTCGCCAACCTCGACCGCATCGCGATCGTCACCGCGACCGACGAGATCAGCGGGCGCATGCAGTCGACCCGCGGCAAGGCGCGCATCTTCAGGATCTTCCGCTTCCTCGGGCAGGCGCGCGCCGACGGCGCGACCGACCTCGGGGAGGCGATGAAGACGTTCGTGGCGCAGCACAAGCGGCGCGGGCTCGCCGTCATCCTCAGCGATCTCTACGATCCGGTGGGCTTCGAGCGCGGCATCAACGTGCTCCGGTACAACCGGTTCGAGCCGTTCGTGCTCCACATCGTCGACCCGCGCGAGGCCCGGCCCGCGCTGCGCGGCGACGTGCGCGTCTACGACTGCGAGACCGGCGACGAGCGCGAGGTCACGGTGACCGCGAAGGTGCTCGACCGCTACGCCGAGGCGTACGAGCAGTACCTCGACGAGATCCGCCGCTTCTGCACGTCGCGGCAGGTGAGCTACTTCCGCGCCGACGTGTCCGTCCCCTTCGACGAGCTGATCCTGCGCGTGTTCCGCAGAGGCGGCTTCCTCCGGTAGCGATGCTGCACTTCACCGGCGTCCCGCTCGCGACACTGCTCCAGATCGGCGCCCTCGCCGGGGCGGTGGTCGTCGTCTTCTACATCCTCAAGCTGCGTCGGCGCCCGGTCGCGGTCCCCTTCTCGAAGATCTGGGAGCGCGTCCTCCGGGACAAGGAGGCGACGAGCCTGTTCTCGCAGCTGAAGCGGCTGCTCTCGCTGCTCTTGCAGCTCGCGCTCCTCGCGCTGCTCCTGCTCGCGCTCGGGGATCCGCGCCCGCAGGCGAACCTCGTCGAGGGGCGCAACATCGTCGTCCTCATCGACGCGAGCGCGAGCATGCAGGCCGTCGACGTGGCGCCCTCGCGCATCGAGCTCGCGAAGGAGGAGGTCAGGAAGATGGTCCGCGGCCTGTCCGGCAGCGACCGCATGCTGCTGGCCCAGATGGACGCGGCCGTCACGCCGCTGTCCACGCTCACCGGCGAGATCCCCGACCTCGAGGCCGCCCTCGCGGCGGTGAAGCCGACGGACGCCACGGCCGATTTCGCGCGCGCGCTCCGCTTCGCGGGCGACACCCTGAGCGGGCTCCCGTCGCCGGAGGTCATCGTCGTGAGCGACGGCGCGCTGGGCGAGCCGGCCGACGCCGGCGGGCCGGTGCGCCTCGGCGACGTCAAGCTCTCGTTCTTGCCCGTCGGCAAGGGCTCGCGGAACGCCGCGATCACCGAGTTCTCGGTGCGGCGCTACCCGCTCGACAAGAGCCGCTACGAGGTGATGCTCGAGGTCACGAACACGAGCGACGAGCCGCTCGATCTCGAGCTGTCGCTCCTCGGCGACGGCCAGCTCACGGACCTGACGCGCATCCGGCTACAGCCCAAGGAGCGGCTGCCGCGCTTCTATCCGAACCTCTCCGGCGCGTCGAAGACGCTCGAGGCGAAGCTCGCGCTGGCCG
Source organism: Sorangium sp. So ce134 (assembly GCA_051525975.1). Classification (GTDB taxonomy): domain Bacteria; phylum Myxococcota_A; class Polyangia; order Polyangiales; family Polyangiaceae; genus Sorangium. The sequence continues at coordinate 10,737,586 of CP150314.1, read as the reverse complement.
ACGGCAGCTCGGACGATCTCCCGGCGGACAACCGCGCCTTCGCGCTCCTGCCCGAGCGGCGCCGCGCGCGCATCCAGGTCGTCTCCGCGGGGAACATGTTCCTCGAGGCGGCGCTGCTCCTCGACGAGTACCTCGACGTGACGTTCGTCGAGCCGCAGCGGTACCCGGCGCCGTCCTCGTTCGACGTGACCATCTTCGACGGCGTGGCGCCGAGCGTCGCGCCGGGGAGCGGGAGCCTGCTCTACCTCAACCCGACCGGGACCAACCTCCCGTTCGAGGTCGGCAAGGAGATCCTCGACGACGATCCGAACTACCGCCTCGGCTTCGACGAGCTCGACGCGAAGCACCCGCTGCTGCGCTACACGGCGCTCAGCGACGTGAACGTCGCGCGCGCCCACGTGCTCAAGGGCAACAAGGAGGACAGGGTCGTCGGCCGGAGCTACAAGGGCCCGCTGCTCATCGAGGGGCGGCGCGGCGGCGTGAAGTTCGTCGCGCTCGGCTTCGACGTCCGCGAGAGCGATTTCCCCCTCCGCATCGCGTGGCCGCTCTTCCTGCTCAACGCGATCAACAACTTCGTCGAGGAGGACACGAGCTACATCTCCTCGTTCCACACGGGCGCCGTCTGGCGCATCCCGGCGTCCTCCTCCGCGGAGTCGGCCAGCCTGGAGCTGCCCGACGGGACGAAGCGGACGGTCCCGATCCAGGACGGGCGCGCCGTGTTCCTCGGGCAGCACGCCGGCTTCTACACGCTGCGCGTCGGCGCCCCCGGCGCGCAGGAGGAGAGCATGTTCGCCGCGAACCTGTCCGCGCCCGAGGAGAGCGCGATCGCCCCCGCCGCCGAGCTCAAGGTCGACGGGCGCGGCGCGGGCGCCGTCGGCGAGTTCAAGATCGGCGTTCGCCGCGAGCTCTGGGTCTACCTGCTCGCGGCGGTGCTCCTCGTGACCGCGATCGAGTGGTTCACGTACCACAGGAGGGTGACGGTGTGAGCGCGTTCCGTGGCCGCAAGTTCCGCGTCGTCGCGTGGGCCATCACCTGCGCCGCCCTCGCTGGGATCCTGTTCTGGGCGTACCGGAAGTACGTCCTGTTGCACCCGGATCCGACGCTCACGTGGGTGCGCGAGGGGGTGAAGTACGAGCTCCTCAACCCGAAGATGCTCGGCGCGCTCCTGCTCGCGCCCTGGTTCGTCGGCGTGCTCGCGGGCTCGCTCGCCGACCTCCCCGTCCCGCAGCGCGTGCTCTCGGTGCTGCTGCGGATCGCCTTCGTCGCGCTGATCGCGCTCGGGCTGTCGCGGCTCGCGAGGACGGCGACCACCGAGAAGGTCGCCACCATCTACCTCATCGACGTCTCGGAGTCGGTCACCGACGAGTCGCTCGACGACGCGCGCGCGGCGCTCGACAAGGCGTTCGCCGAGAAGCCGGAGGACGGCGTCATCAAGGTGATCACCTTCGCGCGGCGGCCGCGGCTCGTCGAGCGCGCCGCCGGCGAGGCGGCCGGCCGCGACGCCGAGCGGCGCGCGCCCGCCATCGGCCGCCACCTCGACGAGAGAGGGCAGCGCGGCGATCTCGGCGCGGGCTCGAACCTCCAGGCCGCGCTCCAGCTCGCCTACGGGCTGTACCCGCCCGGCTACCTCAAGCGCGCCGTGCTGATGTCGGACGGCGTCCAGACCGACGGCGACATCCTCGCCGAGGCCAACCGGGCGCGCGACTTCGGGGTGCGGCTGTTCTCCATCCCGTACCGGCGACCCGCGCCGCCCGAGGTCGCGGTGCGTGAGCTCCGGATGCCGGACCGGGTCAAGGTCGGCGAGACGTTCGAGATCCACGCCGACATCTACGCCAGCCGCGCCACCAAGGCGCGCGCGCGGCTGTTCCAGGGGGAGGCGCTGAACGGCCTCGAGGGCATCCGGGATCTCGAGCTCAAGGCAGGGCCGAACGACGTCGTGTTCAAGAGCGTCGTGCGCATCGCGGGGCAGGTGACCTACGCGCTCGAGCTCGACCAGATCGCGGACGACAAGTTCAAGGAGAACAACCGGTACGCGACCACCATCGACGTGCCCGGGCGCCCGTCGGTGCTCTACATCGAGGGGACGCCGCAGCACGCCGGCCCGCTCTCGAGCGCGCTCACCGCGCAGCAGCTCGACGTCGACGTGAGGCCGCCGGCCGGCTTCCCCGGCTCCCTCAAGGAGATGGAGCGCTACGACTTCCTGATCGTGTCCGATACCCCGAAGGAAGCGCTCAGCCTGCAGGGGCAGGAGATCATCGAGAGCTACGTGCGCGATCTCGGCGGGGGGTTCCTCTTCGCCGGCGGCGAGTCGGGGTACGGCCTCGGCGGCTGGTACCGCACCACCATCGAGCGGATCCTGCCGGTGCGGATGGACAACGAGCGGAAGAAGGACATGCCGAGCGTCGCGATGGCGCTCGTCATGGATCGATCGGGGTCGATGACCGGGCTCCCCCTCGAGATGGCCAAGGCCGCGGCGAAGGCGACCGCGGGGGTGCTGTCGTCGGACGACCTGATCGAGGTCATCGCGTTCGACTCGGCGCCGACCCGGTACGTGAAGATGCAGCCCGCGCGCAACCGCTCGCGCATCGCCGGCGAGATCGCGCGCATCCAGCCGGGCGGCGGGACCGAGATCTTCGCCGCGCTCGACGCCGCCTACCAGGACATGACCGTGACGCAGGCGCGCAAGAAGCACGTCATCCTCCTCACCGACGGCAAGGCGTCGACGGGCGGCATCCGGGACCTCGTGTCCGCGATGATCGCCGAGTCGATCACGGTGACCACGGTGGGGCTCGGGAACGATCTCGACGAGCAGCTGCTCAAGATGATCGCCGACGTGGGCGGCGGGCGCTTCCACGCGGTCCCCGATCCGAACAACCTGCCGCGGATCTTCACGAAGGAGACCGAGATGGTGGCGCGCGCCGCCGCCGTCGAGGAGTGGTTCCCGGTCACGCAGGTCGGCGACGCGGCGTTCCTCCGCGGCATCGACGTCCGCACCGCGCCGAACCTGCACGGCTACGTCTCGACCAAGCTGAAACCGCCGCCCGCCCAGGAGCTGCTCACGAGCGACACCGAGGAGCCGATCCTCGCCCGCTGGCGCGTCGGCCTCGGATGGACGCTGGCCTGGACGAGCGACGTCAAGGCGCGCTGGGCCGTCGAGTGGCTGAGGTGGCCGGGCTTCGAGAAATTCTGGGGGCAGCTCATCCACGAGCACATGCGCCAGAAGCACCGGCGCGAGCTCGACATGAAGGCCGAGATCGTGGACGGAGAGCTGCGCGCCTCCGTGGACGCGTTCGGGGCCGACGATCGGTTCGAGAACAACCTGACCTCCCGGCTCAGCATCATCGGGCCCGAGCCGGGCGGGACGACGCGGGTGGTCGACATGCGTCAGACCGCGCCGGGCCGGTACGAGACGGCCCTCGCGCTGGATCGGTACGGCTCCTTCCTGCTGCGGGCGGAACACCTGCGCGAGGCCGAGGACGGCTCGCTCCGGGCCGTCGCGGTCAGCTACGGCCACGTGTCGAACCCGTACCCCCGCGAGTACGCCAGCTTCGAGCCCGAGCTCGCGACCCTCGAGAAGGCCGCGACGTCGACCGGCGGCGCGGTCGATCCGAGCGGCGTGGCGGCCATCTTCGACCCGGCCGGGGAGAAGGTGACCTTCCACGAGGAGCTCTGGCAACGGTTCATCTACGCCGCCATGGCCGTCTTCCTGCTCGACCTGTTCGTCCGGCGGGTGCGGCTCTTCGACCGGAAGTTCGTCGCGCGCCGGGGGCGCGGGGTAGGAGGCCGGAGCCTCCCCGCCCTATGACGGCCCGCGGCACAACCGAGCCCTGCATGAGCGCTGATCCCCCGTTCCGCCCAGGTGTCGCGCCCAGCGCCGGCGAGCATCTGTCAGGTTGCCCCCGACTCCGCTGCGTGGATCGCTGTGCCCCAGACCGCTGGTCCGCACCATTTCGCGACGCGGAGGGGCTGTCTTGGGCTAGTTTCCCCTTATAGACCGGTGGTAGAGGAGCCCTGGAAAGCAGCGAAGGACGTGAACGCGCTCGAGGCCTCCACCTCTCGGCCTCCCGTAGGTCGTCCGCTCATCATCGGCGGCGATCCGCTCGCGTCGCTCCGCGGGCGGGGGGCGTCGGTCGCCTCCAACACCGCCCTCGGCCGGCTGCTCCGCGAGTCGCCTCGGACGATCGCGGAGCTGCACGAGCAGGAGATCGCGCTGGGGATCGACGTGGTCCGGGCCCTCACGTCCGCGACGACGACGCGCGCCCTCGCGCCCATCGGCATGGCGTTCCGCGCCGCCGCGCTCACCGGAACCGCGGTCGAGCTCGCGTCGGAGGCGGCGGGCGCGGCCGCACGCCGCGTGGCCGTGGCCGGTATCCTGGGCCACACTGCCGCCGCGCCCATGGCCGATCGGATTGCGGAAGATTACGCGGTCCATGCGGCAAGGCTGGCGGCCGCCGGCTGCGAGATCCTCGTCGCGTGCGGCTTCGATCCCGTCCAGGCGGCGTGCGTCGCCCCCGCGGTCGCGCGGCTCGCGCGCCGCGCGGCGGTGGTCAGCGCCAGCACCACGCAGCTGGCGACGTGGGCGCTCGTGGAGCTCGACGGGGCCGGGCGCACCGCCGACGGCGAGGGGTTCGAGGAGGCCGCCCGGGGGGCGCTCGAGAGCGGCGCGGACGCGCTGCTCTTCGAGGTCGCGTCGTTCGACCTCGGGTTGAGCGTGCTCCGGCGCCTCGAGGGCGTCGCCCATGAGGTCCAGGTCGGCGTGCTGCTCGGCGTCGAGCCCGCGCAGGCGGACGCGGCCGAACGCGCCGCGCCCGCCGAGGCGTGCGACGCCTGGGCCGCGTCCGCGGTGCGGCTCATCGAGGCGGGCGCGCGAATGCTGGGGGGAGGGACGGGGACGACGCTGGCGCATCTCGGCGCGCTCGCGAAGATGCTCCGTACGACGCAGCGCGCGCCCCTGCTCAGGCGCGTGCTCTAGGCGAGGACGAAACCAACCGGAAACGTGATGATGGCCGATGCAAGCCACGCGACCGAGTCGAAGTCTCAACCGTTGAAGACGTTCGACGATCTGCTGTTCCCCTTCCACGAGGCCGTGAAGCCCGAGTCGCTCCACCGGATCGGCGCCGAGGCGGAGAAGTTCGGGGTCGACGCCAGGACGGGCGCCGCCATTCCGTACGAGGGCCAGCGGAGCGTCCTGTCCGTGCTCCAGGCGCTGGTCGAGCGGCACGGCTGGACGCCCGAGCACGAGACCCCCGGCGGCCCGCTGATCGCGCTCGCCCGGGCCGGCGCCTCGGTGACCCTGGAGCCGGGCGGGCAGCTCGAGCTGTCCGGGGCGCCCCTCGAGACCATCCACCAGATCTGTCTGGAGATGAGCGGGCACCTCGCGGAGCTGCGCGACATCTCCGCCGAGCTCAACTTCACCTGGCTCGGCATCGGGTTCCACCCGTTCGCGTCGCAGGCCGAGCTCTCCTGGGTGCCCAAGGCGCGCTACGCGATCATGCGGCGCTACCTGCCGACGCGCGGCGCGTACGGCCTCGACATGATGCGGCGCACCGCCACCGTGCAGGCGAACTTCGACTACGCCAGCGAGGAGGCGGCGATGCGCGCGCTGCGCGTGTCGCTCCGGCTCTCCCCGCTGGTGACGGCGATCTTCGCGAACTCACCGTTCTACGAGGGCGCGCTGTTCGGCGGGCGGAGCTACCGCGCCAAGGTATGGCTCGACGTCGACCCCGCGCGGCAGGGGCTGCTCCGCAACGTGCTCGAGCGCGGCCGCCGCTTCTCGGACTACGTCGCGTGGGCAGTGGACGCGCCGATGTTCCTCATCAAGCGCGACGGCGAGGTGATCGAGAACACCGGGCAGACGTTCCGCGACTTCCTGGAGCACGGCTTCCAGGGGCACCGGGCCACCCGCGCCGACTGGGAGATGCACCTCAACACCCTGTTCCCGGAGGTCCGGCTCAAGCGGACGATCGAGGTGCGCGGCGCGGACTCGCAGCCGGCCAACCTGGTCTGCGCGCTCCCGGCGCTGTGGGCGGGGATCCTGTACGACGCGCGCGCGCTCGACGAGGCCGACGCCCTCTCGGAGAGCTTCAGGTTCGACGAGCTCGAGGCCGTGCGCCCGATGATCGCCGAGCGCGCGCTCCGCGCTACATTCCGCGGCAAGCCGCTCGCGGCGCTGGCCGAGCGCCTCGTCTCGATCGCCTCGGGCGGCCTCGAGCGGCGCGCGCGCCTGAACAAGAACGGCAAGGACGAGCGCGTCCACCTCGAACGGCTCAGCGCGCTCATCGCCAAGGGGCAGTCCCCGGCCGATGCTCTCGTCGATGGACTCAGCAACGACGACCCGGACCTGCGCAGCAAGATCCTCCATCGTGCGAGGATCTGAGCGCGGCTCGTCGCCGAGGAGGCGCGGAGGCGCAGGCGCACCCGGGGGAGGACGAAGGGCGGCATGACGTTCGTCTATCTCCTGGGCACCGCGCTCCTCGTGCTCCTCAACGCGTTCTTCGTCGCCTCCGAGTTCGCCATCGTCAAGATGCGGCCGACGCGGCTGGAGCAGCTCGTGCGCGAAGGGGACGCGCGGGCCCGGCTCGCGCTCCAGATGTCGCAGCGGCTCGACGCGTACCTCTCCGCCAACCAGCTCGGCATCACGCTCGCGTCCCTCGGGCTCGGCTGGATCGGCGAGCCGGCCATCGCCCACCTCATCGAGCCGCTGCTCGCGCCGCTCGACGCCTGGTCGGGCATCGGCGCGCACGCCATCGCCGTGGGCATCTCGTTCATCATCATCACGGCGCTCCACACCGTGATCGGCGAGCTCGCGCCGAAGTCGCTCGCGATCCAGCGGACGGAGAGCGTCACGCTCTGGGCGGCGCGGCCGCTGCACGGGTTCTTCGTCCTGATGTGGCCGGTGATCTGGGCGCTCAACTCGATGGCGAACGGGTTCGTCCGCCTGTTCGGGCTCCGGCCGGCGGGCGAGGAGGAGATCGCGCACACCTCGGAGGAGCTCCGGCTGCTCTTGACCAAGAGCCCCGCGGGGCTCGACCCGGCGCTGCGCAGCATGCTCGTGCGCATCTTCGACCTGCGCCGGCGGACGGCGAGGCACGTGATGTCGCTCCGCTCCGACGCGGCGACCCTGCGCGCGAACATGACGATCGAGGAGGCGGTGCGGACCGTGGCGGACGCCGGCTACTCCCGGTATCCGGTGCTCGACGAGCAGGGCAAGAACGTGCTCGGCTACCTGCACCTGCGCGACCTGTTCGACGTCCTGAGCCACCGCCGCCGCGCGGCGCGCGTGGCCGAGCTGCTCCGCAAGCCGATCTTCGCGCGCGAGAACACCTCGGTCGAGCGCCTCCGCCTCGAGATGCAGGCGCGCCAGGTGCCGGTGGCGATCATCACCTCGGCGTCGGGCGAGTTCATCGGGCTCGTCACGATGGAGGACCTCATCGAGGAGATCGTCGGCGAGATCCGCGACGAGAACGACGAGGAGGTGCCGCCCATCCACCGCCGCGGCGGCGGCATCGTCGACGTCGACGGCCGCGTGCTGCTCGCGGACCTGGAGCGCGACGCCCATATCGTGCTCTTGCCGGAGGTGAAGACCGTCGAGACGGTCGGCGGATATATGCTCGGCCGGCTCGAGCACCCGCCGGAGGCCGGCGAGCGCGTCGAGTGCGAGGGATACACGCTCGTGGCCATGGACGTCGCCGGCCGGAGGGTGCGCCGCGTCCGCATCGTGCCGACCGACGCGGCCGGGGGCGAGCGGTCGTGATGAGCGCGGCCTCCCGCGCCGAGGATCCGCGCGCCGGCGCCGTCCGTCGGGGGCGCCGCCCGGGAGGGCGGACCACGGCTGGGCGCGCACCCCCGAATGAGCCGGTTCGGGTGCGAGCTGCACGCGGATCCAGGTACAAACTTCGCCGGACCGGTACTACGCTGGCTTCGTAAGTGGAAACGCTTGCAACTCGGATCTTGCGCGATGGCCCGCTGAACGAGCTCGACGCCGTTGGCTGGGCCATCCGTCTCGCGAAGAGGATCGAGGCGCTGCACGCCCTCGGCGTCGCGCACGGCGCCATCTCGCCCGAGTGCGTGCTCACGACCGCGGTCGACCGCACCTCGAAGGCCATCCTGGCCGATCTGCGCCAGACGCCGAGCCGCATCGCCTACCAGTCGCCCGAGCGCGTCGCAGGCGGGACGCTCTCACCCGGCGACGACGTGTGGGCCATCGCGGCGACGCTCTACGAGGTGCTGACCGGGACGAGCGCCTTCGGCGGCGGGAGCGACGCCGAGACGCGGCAGCGGATCGCGAGCTCGTCGCCGGCGCCGCTCGCGGTCTTCGACGTCGGCGACGACGATCTCCAGCGGGTCCTCGACGACGCGTTCCAGCGCGATCGCTCCGTCCGCACGACGAACGCCGCCGCCTTCCGGCGCGCCCTCGAGGAGTGGCACCCAGATCCCGCGGTGCGCACGCTGCTCCCGCTCGACGACGAGGACTCGACGAACGACGAGGACGACGACGAGGTGCGCACGCTGATGCGGGTGGCGCCGCTGAGCTCGAGCCAGCTCGACGCGATCATCGCGCAGCGCGCGGCCGCAGCGGCCGCTGGGCAGCCGCCGCCGCCCCTCCCGCCCGAGCGGCCGCAGCCGCCGGCGGCGTACCAGCCGCCGGCGGCGTACCAGGGCGCGTCGCCGCCGAGGCCGGGCGCCGCCGCGGTCCCCAGGGCTCCCGCAGCAGCGCCTGCCGCGGCGCCGGCCGCTCCCGCAGCGCGAGACCGCGCTCCCGTCCCGCGAGGTCGGGTTCCGGGCGTCGGGGCGGTCCCGCTGACCCAGTCGTTCGGCGACGACGGCGGCGAGGAGCAGATGACGCTCATGCGCGAGGGGTCGCCCCTCGACCTCCGCGGAGCCACGGCGCCGGCGGCGGCGTCCTCGCGCTTGGGGGGAACGGCGTCCGTCGCGCACCGCGTGGGCGGCGCCGGACAGCCCGGAGCGAGCGCGGGAGCGCCGGCCGGAGGCCCCCGCGAGGCGTCGGCGCTCGTGGCGCCGTCCCCGGCGAGCCTCGGGCGCGAGCGCCCGGCTGCCGAGCTCGGCGCGCCGGCGAGGCCGCGCCCGCAGGGCGACGACATGCCCTTCCTCGGCGATCTCGACGACGACATCCACGACGAGCCCACGCTGGATGCGCCCACGGTCGTCGATGACGACGACGACGAGGACGACGTCCCCACGCGGACGCGGGAAGCACCCCAGGGCACGTCCGACGTGCCGCTTCAGGCCGCGGCGGCGGCGCCCCCCGCAGCGGCGCTCTCCGACGCGTCGGCGAAGGGCCGCCCCGCTGGCGCGCCGCTCGATCGCGCGCCGGGGTCTCCCCTGGCACCCGCGTCCGGGAGCGCCGACGCCGGCGGGTTCCCCGGGACGAGCGCCGCGGCCGCCCGCGCGATCACGTCGCCGCAGCCGGCGTCGCCGCAGAAGGCCCTCGCCGCGCAGCCGAGCGCCGCGCCGGCGCAGCAGGGCTCAGCCGCGCCGGCGCCGGCGCCCTTCGGCAACCTCGACGACGCCATGGCCACCGACGCGCCGCCCGACCGCTCGGGGCGGCTCGGGATGATCATCGCGGTGATCGTGGCGCTCCTCCTGGCGGCGGGGGCGATGCTGTTCGCCGCGCAGCTCGGCCTGCTGGGCGCCGCGCCCGGCGCGCCCAGGAGGGGCGTGGTCCAGCCGGTCCCCGCGCCGGCCGTCGCCTCGGCCGCGGCTCGCCTGCGGCCGGGCCGCCTTGTGGAAGCTCTGGATCTGCGCGTCGAAGCCGCCCATGTCCACGCGCTGCAGCGCCTCGGGCCGGAGGCCTGAGCGGCGCGCGGCCGCCTCGGTCCGCTCGGGGAACGGCGAGATCCACACCAGCCTGCCGCCGGGCGCGAGCGCCCGCGCGGCGCCCTCGACGAAGCGATCGAGCAGGGCGTCGAGATCCCCCGTGCGCTCGACGCGCCGGCCGAGCGGCGGGTTCGTCAGGATCAGCGTGGGGGCGTCGCCCGGGGGCGGCGCGCCGTGCGCGTCGCGCTGGAGGAGCTCCGCGTCGCGCGCGCCCGCGGCGTCGAGGTTCTCCCGCGCGATCTGCAGGGCCCGCGCGTCGCGATCCGAGCCCACGAGCCGCCGGTACGGCCCGAGCAGGGCGCGCTCGCAGAGCTCCAGGCCCGAGCCGACGAACGGATCCCACACGACGTCGTCGGCGCGCACCCCCGCGATCCGCGCGAGCGCCGCCGCGATGGTCGGGTGCGACGCCGCGGGCACGTCGCCCCGCCGGTACGCGAACCGCGGGTCGGGCAGGCGCGGCGCGAGCTCGACCCGGACGCGGCCGCCGCCCTCGTAGACGACCACGTCCCACGTGCTCTGCGTCGGATCGTTCACGAGCTCCGGGGCCTCCGCCTCGACGGACGCCGCGGCGCGGAACACCGCGGCTCGGCGCTTGCCGCCGCCGGCCCACTCGATGCGGTAGCGGATCGCGCCGATCGTGAAGCGCCGCAGGATCTCGCGCGACTCCCGCGAGAGCAGCCGCTCGGCGACGGCCGCGGCGAGATCGGCGCCCGGCTCGAGCTTCCGCAGCGGCAGCGGCAGCGCGAACGACAGCATCGTGCGCGCCCCGAACAGGGCGTCGAGGCGGCCGCTCAGCGTCACCTCGACGCGCGCGCCGCCGCACGGATCGCTCCGGAGCTCCGGCACGAGCGCCCCGCCCGGAGCGCCCCGGTCGAGCGCCGCGAGCTCCTCGGCGAGGATCGCCTCGAGCCCGCGCCGGCAGCGCACCGCCACGCGGATCGGGCGCTCCGGCGCGCGATCGCCGGCGATCTCCGACGGCTCGCCGCGCGACAGCGTCCTCCTGGCCAGGAGCTCGGCGCGCGCGCGCACGCCGGCGACGTCGTCGTCGCCGCCGAGCTCGGCCAGCACGTCGAGCGCGGCGCCGCCGCCGACCTTGCCGAGCGCGTCGATCAGCGCGCGGCGGACGTCGGGCGAGCGCTCGCCGCGCGCCGCCTCGGCGAGCGCCTGCTCGACGAGCGCCCGGCCGGCGTCCGCCGCGGCCGGCTTGCCGAGCGCCACGGCCGCCATCCGGCGCGTGCGGCGATCGTCGTCGCGGAGGCAGGCGAGCAGGTGGTCGCGCGCCCGCTCGGCGATCTCGGGATCGAGCGGCCCCGCGGCCATCAGCTTGCCGACGAGCCGGGTGAGCGGCGCGCGCAGCGACGGCGCCGCGCCGGCGGCGCGCTCGAGCGCGGCCGGCAACGCGGCCGCGCCGGCGCGCCGCAGCGCCCGCTCGGCCAGCTCGGCGGGCTCGCCGGCCGCCTCGAGCATGGCGATGAGGGCGGCGAAGTGACGGCGCCCCGGCGTGAAGCCCGGGTCCGAGAGGGCGCGCTGGAGGTCGGGATCGGGCGTGGCGGGGGAGCTCATGAGGTCTCGGATCTCCACGTTTTCATTGAGGATCCCGTCGGCCGGGATCCAGGGGTTGCCTGCGCCGCTCGCCGCGCGCGCTCGACTTTCGCGACAAGCGCGGCTTTCCGGCAAGCTCTTTCGGCGCTGGGCCTCTCGGCGCTCTCGTTTTCGGTCCCCGGGTCGCTAGAGTTCCACCATGCCGGATCTGAGCCAGGTCATCCCGCGGACGGCGTTGCCGCACGACGTGCTGCGCGCCGCGCTCGGCGCGCTCGAGGCGGGGCGGCGGGTGGTGCTCGCGTCGGTGGTGGCGCGGCACGGGTCGGCGCCGTCGACGCCGGGGCAGAAGCTCTGCCTGTTCGAGGATCTCACCGCGATCGGCACGATCGGGGGCGGCGCCGTCGAGCGGGCCGCGCTCGGGATCATGGGGCGCGCGCTCGACGAGCTCGCCACCACCCCGCGGCTCGAGACCTTCCGCCTGGGCCCGAGCCTCGGCATGTGTTGCGGCGGCTCGGTCGACGTCCTGATCGAGCCGATGCTGCCCGCGGTGCACGTCCTCGTGATCGGCGCCGGGCACGTGGGCGCGTTCGCGGCGCCGCTCCTCGCGTCGCTCGGCTTCCGGGTCACCCTCTGCGACGCGCGCGCCGCCGCGGCCGACCCCGCCCGCGTGGTGCCGTCCGCGCCGCTCGCCGGCGTGTCGCCCCCGCACGACGGCGCGCAGCAGGGGCCCATGCCGGCGCTCGCCGAGCAGGTGCGGCTCGTGCTTGCCGATCACGACGACCCCGAGGTGACGGCGGGCCTGCCCAGGGATCTCGGCGAGGCGGCGGCGCTCGTGATGACGCACGACCACGGCCTCGACCAGGCGGCGATCGCGTGGGCGCTCGGGCGCGGCTTCGGCTACGTCGGCGGGGTCGGGAGCCGGGCGAAGGCGGCGCGCACGCGCGCGCGGCTCGAGGCGAAGGGGGTGCCGGAGGGCGACGTCGCGCGGGTCCGGATGCCGGTCGGGCTCGACATCGGGGCGCGCTCCCCGGCCGAGATCAGCGTCGCGCTCGCCGCGGAGCTCATCGCGTGGCGCTCGGGGCGGCAGCGCGCGCGGTGGTCGTCCGCGTCGTCCGCGTCGTCCGCGTCGCTCGCCGCGGCCGCGCCGGCAGGGGAGGAGCAGGCTGGATGAAGACCGTGATCACGATCGTGCTCGCCGCGGGCGCGGGCAAGCGGCTCGGGGGGCCGAAGGCGCTCCTCGCCTGGCCCGCGGGGGAGAAGGGAGGGGCCGAGCGGCCGCTGGCGATCGCGCACGCGGAGGCGCGCCTCGCGGCCGAGAGCGCGCGCGTGCTCGTGGTGGTGCGCACCTCCGTCTTCCACGCGCTGCTCGCCCACGTGCGGCCGGGCGTCGACCTGGTCTCGTGGACCGCCCCGGACGACGTCGGCCCGGCGGGCTCGCTGGCCGTCGCCGCGCCGCGCATCGGCGACGCCGACGCCGTCGTCGTGACGCCCGTCGACGTGCCCCCCGCGAGCGCCGCGACGGTGGCGCGGCTCCTCGCCCGGCTCGACGCGGTCGCGCCGTCCGGGGCGCCGCCGCTCGCGGTGCGGCCGCGGCACCTCGGCCGCGGCGGCCACCCGGTGGTGCTGCGCGCCGAGGCGCTGCAGCGCTACCTCGAGCCGGATCCGCCGCCGCTCCGGGATCACCTGAGGGCGCTCGGCGACCGGTGCGTGGACGAGGAGGTGGACGATCCGGGGGTGCTGCACGACCTGAACGTCCCGCTCGACGTGATCCGCGTGCTCGGGGGTCCGCCTCGCTTTCTGGCCTGAGGGCGGGCGGCGTCGCGCCGCGCTCGGGTCGACGCCGCCCGGGCGACCGGGCTATCGTCGGTGAGGAGGAGCAGAAGAATGGCGACGAGCCCTCCAGCCTCAGCAAGCTCGGTGGGGAGCAGCGTGCCCCGCGCCGACGGCCCCCCCAAGGTCACGGGGGCGTCGCGCTACGTCGACGACATCCCGGCGATGCCGGGCGAGATCTTCGGGCGCACCGTGCGCAGCCCCGTGCCGCGCGGGATCCTGCGGGGGGTGCGGCTCGACCCCGCGTTCGACTGGAGCGACGTCACGGTGGTGCTCGCCGAGGACGTCCCGGTCAACGTGGTCGCGCTGATCCTGGACGATCAGCCGATCCTCGGGGCCGGGAGGGTGAACCACGCCTACGAGCCGATCGTCCTGCTCGGCTGCGCGGACCGGCTGAAGCTCGCGCGGGCGGTCCAGGCCGTGACGCTCGACATCGATCCGCTGCCGCCGGTGCTCGACATGCGCGAGGCGCTCGAGGGCAAGGAGATCATCTGGGGCGCCGACAACGTCATCAAGCGGTACCTCATCACGAAGGGGTGCGCCGACGCCGAGCGGGAGCGCGGCGAGGCCGCCATCGACGCGGCGCTCGCGCGCTGCGAGGTGGTCGTCACCGGGACGTACGCCTCGCACCACCAGGAGCAGCTCTATATCGAGCCGCAGGGGGTCATCGCCTGGTGGGACGAGGCCGGCGCGCACGCGACCGGCTCGATCCAGTGCCCGTTCTACGTCCACAAGGCGTTCCTGAAGGCGTTCGGGCTCCCGCCCGACCGGATCCACATCACCCAGTCGGTGACCGGGGGCGGCTTCGGCGGCAAGGAGGAGTACCCGTCGATCATCGCGCTCCACGCGGCGCTCCTCGCGAAGAAGAGCGGCCGGCCGGTGCGGATGATCTACGACCGGACCGAGGACATCGAGGCGACGACGAAGCGCCACCCGGCGTCGTGCGAGATCGCGAGCGGGTGCGATCGGGACGGGACGCTCCGCGCGCTGAAGATCCGGATCCTCATGGACGGCGGCGCGTACGCGACCCTGTCGCAGGTGGTGCTGTCGCGCGGCGCCCTCCACGCCTCGGGCGCCTATCGCTGGGACGACGTGTGGATCGAGGCGACCGCCGTCGCGACGAGCACGCCGCCGAACGGCGCCTTCCGCGGCTTCGGCGCGCCGCAGACGATCTGGGCGATCGAGCGGCACCTCGATCGCGTCGCGCGGGAGCTCGGCTGCGATCCGCTCGATCTGAAGGCGAGGAACGTGCTGCGCCCCGGCGACTCGACCGCGACGGGGCAGGTGCTCCACGCGAGCGTCGCGGGCGAGGAGTGCATCGCGAGGGCGATCGCGGCGAGCGGCTACCGGCAGAAGCGCGCGGCCGGCCCGGTCGTGCGCGGGCGCGTGGCGCGCGGGATCGGGCTCTCGGTGTTCATGCACGGCGCGGGGTTCACCGGGTCGGGCGAGCGCTTTTACAAGGGCAAGGTCGCGCTGGATCTCGCGCCCGGCGGGCGCCTCCGCATCCGCACGGCGTCGACGGACATCGGCCAGGGGACGGAGACGGTGTTCCGGCAGATCGCGGCGGACGCGGCGGGGCTGCCGCTCGACCGGGTCGAGTTCGCGGTGCCGTGCACGACGACGGTGCCCGACTCGGGCCCCACCGTGGCGTCGCGCACCGTCATGGTGGTCGGCTCGATCCTCGAGGCCGCGGCGCGCGAGCTCGCGGGCCGCGTGCGCGCGGAGCAGGAGGCGGCGCGGCAGGGCGCGGCGCAGGAGGGGCGCGCGGGCGCGGGGGCGCCGAGCTTCGAGGAGGCGGCCGATCGGCTGCTCGCCCGCGAGGGGCAGGTGACGTCGCTGAAGCAGTACGAGCCGCCGGGCTACGTGCGCTGGGACGACGAGGCCTACAAGGGAGACGCGTACCCGTGCTTCGGCTGGGCGTGCGACGTGGCCGAGGTCGAGGTGGACCTCGACACCTTCGAGGTGACGGTCGTCGACTTCTGGTCGGCGGCCGACGTGGGCAAGGCGATCCACCCGGTGATGTGCAAGGGGCAGATCGAGGGCGGCAGCCTCCAGGCGATCGGCTGGGCGCTCTCGGAGGAGATCGTCTGGCAGGGCGGCAAGATCCGGAACCCGCGGATGACCAACTACATCATCCCGACGTCGCTCGACGCGCCGCCGTTCCACGTCGATCTTGTCGAGGCGCCGTTCCCGTTCGGCCCTGGCGGCGGGGCCAAGGGCATCGGCGAGATGCCGATGGACGGCGGCGCGCCCGCGATCGCCGCGGCGGTCGAGCACGCGACGGGGATCGCCGCGCGGGCGCTGCCGCTCACGCCGGAGCGGCTGTTCGAGGCGGCGCGCGGCGCCGCGGCGCCGCGGCCGGCCGCGGGGGGAGGGGAGCGCGCATGAAGGTATCGCTCGTCGTCAACGGCTCGCCGCGCGAGGTCGACCTGCCGCCGCTCTCGCGGCTGCTCGACGCGCTCCGGGGGCCGCTCGGGCTCACGGGCACGAAGGAGGGGTGCGCGGAGGGCGAGTGCGGCGCGTGCACGGTGCTGATCGACGGCGACCCCGTGAACGCGTGCCTCGTCGCGATCGGGCAGTGCGAGGGGCGTCACGTGACCACGGTCGAGGGGCTCGGCGCCGCCGGGCACCTGTCGCCGCTGCAGCGCTGCTTCATCGAGGAGGGCGGCGCGCAGTGCGGGATCTGCACGCCCGGCATGCTCATCTCCGCCGAGGCGCTGCTCGCGCGGAACCCGGATCCGTCGGAAGTCGAGGTGCGCGAGGCGCTCGCGGGCAACCTCTGCCGCTGCACCGGCTACCAGCGGATCGTCGAGAGCGTCCGCGCCGCGGCGGCGTTGCGGCGGGGCGGGGGAGGGGGAGGGGCGCCGTGAGCATCGCGGATCTCGCCCTCTTCGAGATGCGGCGTGTCTCGGGGCTCGGCCCCCTGTGCGAGCTCGTGGCGGAGCAGGCGGCGCGGGGGGCGCCGGTCGCGCTCCTGGCCGGCGGCACCGACTGGGTCGTCGAGCAGGAGCTCCGGCCGCCGCTCGGCGCGCCCGCGCCGGCGGGCGGCGGTCCGGCGGCGCCGCCGCTCGTCGTCGACGTGTCCCGGCTCTCGGATCTGCGCGGCATCTCGATCGCCGGCGACACGCTCCGGGTGGGCGCCGCGACGACCTACCTGGAGATGCGCCGGAGCGACGCGATCGCGGCGCGGGCGCCGCTCCTCGCGCGGATGAGCCGCGACGTGGGCGCGGTGCAGATCCAGGCCCGCGGCACGCTCGGCGGCAACCTGGCCACGGCGTCGCCGGCGGCCGACGGCGTGGCCGCGCTCGCCGCCTACGACGCGACCGTCGTGGTGCAGAGCGTCCGGGGCGAGCGGCGCATCCCGATGAGCGCCCTGCAGACGGGCTACAAGCGCACGTCGCGCGCGCCGGACGAGGTGATCGTCGCCGTGGAGATCGCGCTGCCGGAGCCCGGGTCGCCCTGGTACTGGCGGAAGGTCGGCGCGCGCCGGGCGCAGGCGATCTCGAAGGTCGCGCTCGCGGGGGTGGCCGAGGTGCGATCCGGGCGGCTCGCGCGGCTCGGGCTGGGGATGGCGTCGGTCGCGCCCACGACGGCGCTCCTGCCGAGCGTGCGCGCGCTGTGCCTGTCGCGCCCGCTCGCGGAGCTCACCGCGGCGGAGATCGACGCCGCGGTGGCGCAGGACGTCTCGCCCATCGACGACGTGCGCTCGACGCGGGCCTACCGGGAGCACTGCGCGCGCGGGGTCGTGCGAGAGCTGCTCCGGCAGCTCGGCGCGCCGGTCTGATCACTCCATCCAGTCGAGCTGCGCGGCCTCGGGCCGGCGGCTGCGCCCGCCGGACCACGCCGGCAGCTCGCGCGACGGCTTCGCGGACGGAGGATCCATGTCCACGTCGTGGCAGCGAGCGCATCGCCGCGGGGTGTTGGTGCCGGCCTGGAAGATGGTGACGCAGCCGCAGGCCTGACAGATCATGCCGATGTCGTAATTCATGAGCACTCCTCGACGACGACCGCTCCCGGGCGGCCCGAGCGGCGGGAAGATGCGTTGAAGGGGCGACGCACCCGCGACGGCGCTGCAACATCGCGCGGAAACCTCGCGCCTGCGATGGGCAGCGCCGCTGCGCCGTCCGGGCTCAATTGATTTTGACTTTCATTTCTCTGCAGTTCCGTGATAGGCGCGCCGAGGCGTTGCGCGACTTGCCGAGCGCGCGGCGCGACGATTCCAGTATCCCGAGAATTTTGCATATACATGTCGCCCTGCATCTCTCTGCGCCGGCTCGGCCTCGCCGCGCCTGCGCTTCTGCTCACCTTGGGCCGGGCCCATGCACAGTCCCCTGAACCGAGCCCGCCGGTCACGGCGGAGCCGCCGGTGCCGGAGACCTCCCAGGGCGCCGCAGCGCCGGCGGAGGGCCAGGGCGCAGCCGCGCCGGAGCAGGCGGCTTCCGGCCGCGACGCGCCGGCGGAGGGCCAGGGCGCAGCCGCGCCGGAGCAGGCGGCTTCCGGTCGAGACGCGCCGGTGGAGGTCACGGTCGCGGGCACGCGCGTGACGAGGACCGCGGGCTCTGCCCACGTGATCAAGAGCCGTCAGCTCGAGCGCTTCGAGCACGACGACCCGCACGCGGTGCTGATGAGCGTCCCGGGCGTGTACGTGCGGGGCGAGGACGGGCTGGGCCTGCGACCGAACATCGGCGTGCGCGGCGTCAACCCCGATCGCAGCAAGAAGGTGACGCTCATGGAGGACGGCGTCCCCATCTCGCCCGCGCCGTACTCCGCGCCAGCTGCCTATTACTTCCCCCTGATCACGCGCATGTCGAACGTGCGGGTGATCAAGGGGCCAGGGGCGATCGCCTACGGCCCGCAGACCGTGGGCGGCACGGTGGATCTCATCACCCGCTCCGCCCCGTCGGTGGCCTCGGGCGCGCTCGACCTCGCCGTCGGCGAGTACGGCTACGGCAAGGCGCACGGCTACCTCGGGACGAGCGACGGTCAGATGGACGTCCTCGTCGAGGGCGTGCACCTCCGGAGCGACGGGTTCAAGGAGCTCCCGGACGGCGCGGACACCGGGTTCTACCGCAACGAGGTGATGCTCAAGGGCAGCTACGTCGTCGACCCGACCGCCCGCATCAAGAACGAGCTCCGCCTCAAGCTCACGTACTCGGAAGAGCTCTCCAACGAGACGTACCTCGGCATCACCGACGAGGACTTCGAGGAGAACCCGCTCCGCCGCTACGGCGCGACCGCGCTCGACCGCATGCGCAACCACCGCACGGCGGTCGCCCTGACCCACGTGATCGAGCCGTCCCCCGGCGTGTCGGTGACGACGACCGTCTACCGGAACGATTTCTCGCGCGTGTGGCGCAAGGTGAACGGCTTCCGCGGGGCCAACCTGTTCGACGTGCTCGCCGCCCCCGACACGCCGCAGAACGCGGTGTACTACGCCGTGCTCACCGGGCAGCTCGACAGCTCGACGCCGGGCGAGACGCTGCTCATCGGCCCCAACGAGCGCGACTTCACCGCCCACGGCGTGCAGACCCGCGTCCGCTGGGACGCGACCACGGGGCCCGTCTCGCACCGCGTCGAATACGGCCTGCGCCTGCACTACGATCGGGTCGAGCGCCGCCACAGCGAGAACGGGTTTCACCTGCTCGGGGGCGCGCTCGTGCCCGACGGCGGCCCGACCATCGTGACCCAGTTCAACGAGGCGTGGACCGAGGCGGTCGCGCTCCACGCGAGCGACGCGATCACCTGGAGATCGCTCACGGTGACGCCGGGCGTCCGGGTCGAGCTGATGCGCTCCGCGTTCGTGGATCGCGCCGCCGGGAGCGAGCAGACGCGGCTCGCGCAGGCGCTGCTGCCCGGCGCCGGCGCCTACTACGCGCTCACCGAGGCGCTCGGGCTCCTGGCCGGCGTCTACCGCGGCTTCAGCCCGCCCGCGCCGGGGAGCGACGAGCACGTCAAGCCCGAGCTGAGCGTCAACTACGAGGGCGGCGCGCGCTTCGCCGACGGACCGCTGCGCGCGGAGATCATCGGCTACTACAACGATTACTCGAACATCACGGACGTCTGCACGCTCTCGAGCGGCTGCCTCGACGCCGATCTCGACCGCCAGTACGACGCGGGCGAGGCCCGGATCTACGGCGTCGAAGCCTATGCCGAGCACGAGGTCCCGCTCGGCCAGCTGAAGCTGCCGATCTCCGTGGCCTACACGCTCACCCAGACCGAGTTCCTCACGAGCTTCACCTCGGACGACCCGATCTTCGGCCGGGTCGCGAAGGGGGACGAGATGCCTTATGTCCCGCGGCACCAGGCGAGCCTGTCGGTCGGGGTCGAGCACGAGCGCGCCGGCGTCGTCGTGGGCGCAACCTACGTGTCGGCGATGCGCGAGAAGGCCGGCGGCGAGCCCATGTCCCAGGCGCTCGCCACCGACGAGCAGCTCCTCGTCGACGCGAGCGCCAAGGTGCGTGTCTTCGGGCCGCTCGTGCTCTACGCGAACGCGCGGAACGTCCTCGGCTCCGAGTACATCGTGTCGCGCCGGCCCTTCGGCGCCCGGCCGAACGCGCCGCGCTGGATCCAGGTCGGAGCCAAGGCGTCGTTCTGACGCGCACGGTGACGCCGGATCAGGCGTGGAACCCGACGTGAAATCGGACGTGGAATCGGACGTGGAATCGGACGTGGAATCGGACGTGGAATCGGACGAGAGATCGAGCGCAGATCAGAGCGGCCGGATGTGGGGCGGAGGCTCCGTCGGGCCCGGCAGGATGTAAGACGCCGGGCCGATGCCGTCGCGGACCGAGGCGAGGTCGACGCCGGGATCGATGAGGCGCGCGATGCGGCGGCCGTTGAGCGAGACGAGGGCGTCGGCGCGCACCTCCACGGGCCCGCGGCCGCGGCGCTCGAAGTCGTCGCGGATGTGGCGAGAGAGCTGCAGGATGAGATCGGGCTGGCCCGCCATCTCGCGCTCCTGCAGGCGCGTCAGGTACTCCCGCGGGCTCACGTGCCACGTCCGGCCGGTCTGCCGGTTGCGGACGATGAAGGTGATGCTCCCGTTCTTCTCGCGGACCATCACGCGCCAGGAGAAGCGCATCCCCTGCTCGTGCCAGCGCACGTCGCCGCCGTACGCCAGGAAGCGGAGCGGCAGCGCGAGCTGAACCGCGCAATACGTGGCGCCGAGCGCGAGCCCGAGCGCGCGCGCCCGCCGCGAGGGGGCCGCCGCCGGCGAGGCGGCAGGGGCGTCCGCGAGCGGGGGCCGCGCGCGCTCGGGCTCGCGCTCGGCGCCGCCGCGGCCGAGGAGCGCGCGCGCCCGGACGAGGAGCCGCCTGGGCCAGTCCGGGGAGAAGAACACGAGCGCGGACAGGACCATGATCACCGGGAACATCCCGATCGGGAACAGCGCGCGCGTGACGGCGTGGAACAGGATCACCGCGGCGTAGGCGAAGGGACGGAGCCTCCGGACGAGGAGCAGCCAGACGATGCTCGTGTCGAACAGGAACCCCGCCCAGCTCATGAGCGGCGCGGCCCACGGGTGCGTGAAGAGCGGGCCGAGGACCGGCATGTCGGTGCGCGAGCCGAGCCATATCCTGAGCGGCTGCGCGTGCACGAGCCAGTCGGCGTGGGCCTTGGCGAGCCCCGCGAACGTGTAGACGACGCCGACCTGGAAGCGGAGCAGGTAGAGCCACGCGGCCGGGATGGAGCGCTCGCTCCGCCGCGCGATCAGCGCGTCGACGGAGAAGGCGCGGTGCGCGGGCGACGCCGCGAGCAGGAGGCCGAGCAGGCTCGCGAGGTAGTAGTGGTTGAGGTACGTCGTGACGTCGATGACCTGCAGGTAGGTGAAGCCGACGACGAACAGCGGCGCCGCGACGCGGAACAGGAGGCCGAGGGCGATCGCCAGGGCGAGCGCCGCGAGCGCCCAGAACAGGGCGTGCATGCCGGCGGGCGGCAGCGGCTCGACCCAGGCCAGGCCCCAGTACTTGAAATGGAAGCTCGGCTCGACGAAGAACTCGTCGATCCAGCCGTACGCGATGAAGCGCGCCATGCTCACGCACATCGTGAGCCCGAACAGGGCGCGGAACGCCGCGAGCCAGGCGATGTCGATCGGGCGAAGCAGCGCCCCGGCCGCGCGCGACCACGCCGCCGCGAGCCCGCGGGGGCGCGCGGGGTCGGGGGGCTCAGTCGTTGTCACCTTCCGACGACTGGGGCAGCTCGAGGTTGAGCGCGCTGACGAGCTCCGTCTTGAGCAGGTCCGTCAGGGCCTTCACCGCGTAGTAGACCGCCTCGACCTTGGCCCGGTCGGTCGAGAGCGCCTGCTCCACCGGCGGGTCGAGCGCGTCCACGGCCGCCTGGGCTCCGGAGAGCGCCTGCAGCATGCGATCGGCGAGATCGCCCGAGCCGACCTCGCGCAGCCAGTCGTCGAACCCGACGCCCTCGCCGCCCTCGCCGCAGCCCTGAAACAGGCGGCGGAAGCCCCTCAGGTTCGCCCGGAGGTGCGCCGTCGAGACCAGGGCAAAGCGGGACTCCAGCGCCTCCGGGCAGGTGGGCGTCGTGCAGTCCTCGGTGAAGCCGAGCGGTCGCCCGAGCTTCCAGTCCTTGAGCTCCTTCTCGATATAGAACATCGCGTCGCTCACCGCGTTGAGCGCGTCCTGCTCGGTGGGGAAGACGGGGCTCCCGCGGCCGGCCTGGACGAGCTTCTCCCGGAAGCTCCCCGCCTCGGGCGCCCAGGCGCGCGCGAGCGCGCCCGCGCGGGTGAGCACGTCCGCGGCGACCGCGGCGGCATAGTCGGCCTTGCGCTGCGCGAGCTCCCCGGCGCCGAGCGCCGCCCACGCGCCGCTCGCGTTGATGGTCGAGAACTGCGAGCAGGCGTTGTCGCCGCCGCCGTAGAAGACGAGGTACTCGAACGCCGCGAGGCCGCGGGCGTTGATGAGCGACGAGGAGAAGCCCGGCTGGGCGTAGGCCCGGCTCACGATCTGCTCCTCGATCTTGCACCGGCTCACGAGCGGCCAGGAATAGATCTGGTCCCGGAGATCCTGCCCCCCGGGCTGCACGGAGCTCGCCGCGGGGCCGAAGCGGAAGACCTCCGCCTCCTGCCAGACCGTCATGGCGGCGAGCCACGCGCCGCGCGCGGCGGCGGTGGCCGGCTCGCCCGGGTCGCGGGCGAGGGCCGAGGCGCTCTCGCTCAGCGCGCGCGCCAGCGCCTCGAACTCGCAGGCGCGGTTCAGCGCGCAGTCGGCGGCCGCCGAGAGCAGCTTGGCCTTGCTGAAGGGGCCCTCCGCGACGGGGACCGGGGCGCACACGTCGCCGCCGCCCGGCTCGCCGCCCCCCGCTCCCCCGGTCGTGGCGCTCGTGGAGGCGCCCGTCGCGGCGCTCCCCGCCGTGGCGCCCGTGGAGGCGCCCGTCGCGGCGCTCACGGGGCCGCTCCCGGTCGACGGCGCGGGCGCGGCCCCGCCGCTGCCCGCGGCCTGCGCGCCGCCGGGCCCCGCGCTCTGGCCCGTGTAGACCACCTCGTTCGGCGGCGGCTTGCGGCACGCGACGGCCGTGGCGACGCCCGCGAGCGAGAGCAGGAGCGCTGTGGGGAGGCGGCGGGCCGCCCTCACGTTCCCGGCGCGGTTCATTCTCGGCCTCACGCTGTTCATGCAGCCTTCCAGGGATTCGTGCGCGCGCCCGGGCCCGCGGCGTCGCGGCGGCCTCGGGCTCGTCTCGGGCGAAGATCATCGGTCGCTCCCCGCCCGTCAACACGGAGCGGGGAGCGCGCTGCGTGTCGTGTCGGCCGCGTCAGTCCGGCTGCGCGGGGACCGGCAGCAGGACCAGCGTCGCGTCGTCGTCCTCGGGGCCGTCGCCGTCGGACCGGTATCCGGCGGCCGCGACCCAGGCGCCGTCCGGCGACACGGCGACGCCGTAGAGCGAGTCGTCGGAACGCTCGAAGCTGTAGAGCCGATGCCCGCTCGGATCGAAGCGGGTGTCCGGGGCGCCGTTCTTCTCGAACAGGGCGATCATCGCGTCGACGTTCCCCGTGGCGGGGGTGGCGCTCCCGACCATCAAGACGCGATCGTCGGGCAGGACGAGGAGGTTGCGCCCGCGATCGTTGTCGCCGGCCACGTCGAGCAGGACGCCGCCGCTCACGCCCCAGGAGGCGTCGAATCCGCCGGCGGCGGTGACGCGGAAGGACACGAGATCCACGGCGCCGCTCTCCTCGGCGCGCCCGTACCCGGTGGTCACGTACTTGCCGTCCGACTGGGGGACTGCGCCGTAGGCCTCGGCCATGCCGAGGGCGAACGGCGAGAGCCTCACGACGCCGTCCGACGAGAAGGTCGTGTCGGGCGTCCCGTCCGAGTTCAGCCGCAGCAGCACGATCTGGTTCCTGCCGCCCACGCTCGTGTAACCGGAAGAGAAGATCTTGCCGTCGGCCTGCACGAGCCCGTTGCGCGGGTTGTCGCCCAGGTTCAGCCCGTCGACGTCCAGCGTGTGAACACCCTCGGTCGCGAAGGTGGTGTCGAGATCCCCGTCCGCGGTGAGCCGCACGATCGCGCGGTCCCGATCGGAGCGGCCTTCGGCCTTCTTGCCGGCGAAGAGGACCAGCTGATCGTCGATGTCGCGGTCGACGCCCCAGAGCATGTCGCCCGTGTTGCCCTCGCCGGCGCCGAGATCGAGGATGGCGATGCCGTCGGTGCCGAAGGTCGTGTCGAGCGTGCCGTCGGCGTTGAACCGCACGACCGCGAGATCCGCGTCGGGCGGCGTGGCGCTCGGGTCGTGCTCGACGTTGCCCGCGAGCACGACCTTCCCGTCGGACTGCAGGACGATGCCGCGCGCGGTCTCGGCGGTCCTGCCCGCGACCACGTTGACCTTCGCGATGCCGTTCGTGCCGAAGGTCGTGTCGAACGAGCCATCGGTGTTGAAGCGCGCCACCGCCATGTAGGTGTCGCCCGCCACGGCCACGTGCCCCGCGGCGTAGGCCCTCGACTCGGCGTCGAACGCCACGGCCCAGAAGCGGTCGTCGGCGGCCTCATCGAGCGCCACGACCCCGGCGAAGCCGTCCGCCCAGGGCTCCTCGCCGGTGCCGCCGCCTTCGCCCGCGCCGCCCTCGCCAGCGCCGCCGCCTTCGCCAGCGCCGCCCTCGCCAGCGCCGCCGGCGCCGCCGCCTTCGCCAGCGCCGCCGGTGCCGCCGCCTTCGCCAGCGCCGCCGGTGCCGCCCTCGCCAGCGCCGCCGGTGCCGCCTTCGCCAGCGCCGCCGGTGCCGCCGCCTTCGCCGCCTTCGCCGCCGCCGCTGCTCGTCGAGGTCGCGCCGCCTGTTCCGCCGCCGCCGGAATTCGCCGGAGCGTCGGTGTCGTCACCGCATGCAGCCACCCCACCGAGCAGCATGCACCAGGAAAGTCCGAATGTTGCGAGCGCTGTCCGATGTGCGGACGACCAAGTTCTCCTCGCAGGCATGATCGACGGCCCCTTCATGAAGATGATAATGAAAATCGCTAGCTGAGGCGGCTATGTACGTGCAGGGGGACCACCCTGTCAACAGATTCCGCTGGCGCTATCCGGAGGCCCCGGATTCCCGGAGATCTCACAGGGGCGTGGAGAGCGGCGTTGCCTCGCTCGTTCCTCGAGGCGCAAATCGCCTGGCTCGACGCTGTGGCCGGGGCGATCCTCGGCTCATGCCTGCTTCCTGGTCTTCCGTCCGCCTCAATCGCAGCGGTCTCGACGTCGTGCCGCTCGGCCTCGCGTCGGCCCATGGCATCCCGGGACGCGACGTCGAGCGCGCCTTCGAGCGCGGCGTCGACTTCTTCTACTGGGGCTCGTACCGCGCGCCCGAGTTCGGCGCGGCGCTCAAGCGCATCGGCGCGCGCCATCGCGAGCGCATCAAGGTGGTCGTCCAGAGCTACGCCCGGTGGCCGTCGGGCATCGGCAAGTCGCTCGACAAGGGGCTGCGCGATCTCGGCTTCGATTATGCCGACATCCTCCTGCTCGGCTGGTGGAACCTGCCCCCGCGCGCGTCGATCCTCGACGCGGCGGCGGAGGTCGTCCGGAGCGGGCGCGCGCGCAAGCTGATGATCTCCTGCCATCACCGGCCCACGTTCCCGCTGCTCGCGCGCGATCCGCGCGTCGACCTCCTGATGATCCGCTACAACGCGGCGCACCCGGGCGCGGAGCGCGACGTGTTCCCGCACCTCGCGGCCGATCGACCCGGCATCGTGACCTACACGGCCACCTCCTGGGGGCAGCTCCTCAAGCGCTCGCTCGTGCCGAGCAACGAGCGGATGCCCACCGGCACGGACTGCTACCGGTTCGTCCTGTCGAACCCCGACGTCAACGCGTGCTGGACGGGGCCGAGGGACGCGGCGCAGCTCGACGAGGCGCTCGCCGCCCTCGACGCCGGGCCGATGAGCGACGAGGAGCTCGCCTGGATGCGCCGGGTGGGCGTCGCCGTGCGCGACAAGACGAAGCTGCAATCGCGCGGCGTGGGCGTCGTCGACCGGGTGGTCAACCTCCTCTCGGGGTTCGGCTTCCGGAGCACGGGCGAGCTCGGTCAGCCCGCCGGCGGGGGAGCGAGCGCGCGGTAGGAGCGCGGGCGGCGGAGGGGCCGAGGGCGCGCGGCGCCGCCGCCGCGTCAGCAAGCAGCCGCGGCGTCAGAGCAAGGTGAGGAGGCGCTGGGCGCGGGCCTCGGCCGACTTGATGATCTGCTCGGACTCGAGATCGGGGATCCCGAGCTTCTTGCTCAGCGCGGCGATGTACTGCTTCTCCGCGTCGTGCTGCTCGCCGTCGACGAAGGTGAGCAGCACCGCGTGCTGGAGCAGCGCGCGGCGGTCATCGTCGCCGAGCTCGCCGAGGGGCACGTCGTCCAGGGTCCTCCGCTCGGCGGCGTAGGCGCGGATCTCCTTGGCCTGCTCCTCGTTTGCCTCGAACGCCGCGATCAGCCCCTCCACCATCTCGCGCTCGGCGTCGTGGAACTCGCCGTCCGCCCACGCCACGCTCACGAGCGACTTCACGATCGCCATGCTCTGCTCTTGCATGGCGACGAGTGTCGTCGCTCCTCCGGGGCAACGTCAATCGTGAGGGGGCGGCGTCCTCGCCTCCGCGTGCGGCACGACGCGGAGGGCGCCGCGCGCGAGCGGCTCGGCCAGCGAGGCGAAGAGCTCCGGCCGCAGCGTCCCGGCGAGCCCGGCGCAGAGCAGCGCGAGCGCGACGAGCGCGAGCCACAAGGACAGACCTCTCCGGCGCGGGGTCACCACGGGCGCAGGCGGCCTGCTGTCGGCGTCCAGCGCGACCCGATCGGCGTCCAGCGCGACCCGCTCGGCTGAGGGCGCGGCGCGCTCGGACGGAACAGGACGCTCCGCCCCAGCCAGGGGCGAGCGCGCGCCCGGGAGCGCGAGCGCGGCGCTCGCAGAGAGCGCCGTGACCGGAGGAGGCGTGAGGGTAGGGTCGAGGCCCGCGAGCGCCTTCATGCTGCGCGCGGCGCGGCGCTGGGCGCTGTGCTCCGACCGGGCCACGAAGCGCGCGACGAGCTCGTCGACCCGGGAAGCGTTGGCGCCGGCGCCGTCCGCCGGGGGGCGCGCGCTCGGGGATCGCCGCGAGGCGCTCCACACGATGGCGTCGATGGGACCAAGGCCGGCCGGGCACGGCTCCTCCGCCGGAGCGGCGTCCGCGGGCGGGTCGGCCGGAGCGGCGTCCGCGGGCAGGTCGGCCGGAGCGGCGTCCGCGGGCAGGTCGGCCGGAGCGGCGTCCGCGGGCAGGTCGGCCGGAGCGGCGTCCGCGGGCAGGTCGGCCGGAGCGGCGTCCGCGGGCGGCACGGCGTCGGTCGCCGACACCGGGGCCACGACCTCCACCGCGAGCGAGGCCTCGGCCGGCAGGGCAGGAGCCGCCAGGGGCGCGGAGGCCGGCGCGGGTAGAGCGTCGTCGCGGCGCGGCGCCGGAAGCGGCCAGGGCAGCGTGTGCCGCGCCGCCGGCGTCTCTTCGACCGACGCGGCCGGCGCTCGAGGACCCACGGGCAGGCCGCCGAGGTGCTCCCGATGGACGAGCGGCCAGCTGCCGTAAGCCGGGGTGACCTGGAGAGCTGCCGCCTCCTCGACCTTGTAATGAATGGCGGGGGCGCGCGCGGTCTCGACAGCCTCCGGCGGGACGTCGGTCACGTCGGCGGGCGACTCCGCCGGGAGGTCCGCCACGGCGCCCTCGGCCGCCACCATCTCGGCCCAGACGGCCGTGGCCACGGTGGGCGTCGGCTCCTGCGAGAGGGGGACGACGCCGGCGGGATCCGGCGAGAGCTCGACGAGGATCGACTCGGTCGGCGTCGGCTCCCGGGGAGGCGATTCGACGACGGCGGGGGCAGGGGAGAAGTCGACGAGGAGCACCTCGATCCCCTCGGGGCTCGTGAACGCCTCCCCGTACGCCGAGGCGCCGCAGACGACCGGCGACGAGGCGGCGACGGCGCGCGCCTCGGCAGGCGCCACCGCTCCCACCGCCGGCGCGATCGGCGAGCCCGACGCGATCGGCGCCACGGGCGCGATCGACCGCGCTGGCTCGATGAGCTCCGGGATCACCGGGATCTCGGCCGGCGCTCCGTCCGCCTCGACCTCCACGACCGCCTGCACGACGGTCGGCGTAGGCTCCGGAAAAGCCTCCGCTTGCGCGGCGGCGCCTGCGGGAGCCTCGACCGCGTCGGTCTGCGCGGCGGCGTGGGTGGAAGGCTCGGGCGCCCGGGCACGCTCGTCGGCGCCTGCGGCGCGCTCTAGCGACGGCTCGACGGCGGCGGCCCCGGGGATCTCGCTCGCGACCGCGGGGGAAAGCGAAAGCCCGGCGGTCGTGCACGCGACCAGGCCGGGGCTGAGGGTGAGCTCGACGACCGCGGGCGCAACTGGCCCCGGGCTGAGGGTGAGCTCGACGACCGCAGGCGCCGCCGGCCCCGCCGGGGCGCGCATCGCGGCGCCGTGGTCGCGCGGCGCCTCGGCGGCCGCTTCGCGCGGCGCGACCGCGGCCTCGGCGCGCGGCGCGCGCTCCGGTCGCGCGGGCGGCGGCGCCACCTCGCCCGCCTCCTGCGCCGCGCGCCTCGCCTGGACCTCCGCCCGCGCGCGCTTCAGCCGGCCAGCCTCCTTGGCGCGCAGCGTCTCGCGCGCGAGCCGCGCCAGCGCGCGCCGGGCGGCGTTGCGGTTCACCGGGATCAGCGCGGCCTCGAGCTCCCGCGCCACCGCGTCCGGGTCCTGCTCGGACGCCGGGCGCGGGCGCGCCGTCGCCGCGAGGTTCGGCATGCTGCCGGCGGACGCGGCGAGGAGCCGGGCGAGCAGATCGCGCAGCAGCCGCGCCGCCTCGGCGGGCGCCACCGGCTCGCCGCGCGAGCGCACCGTGACCGTGCCCTCGGTCGTGAGCAGCACCGCGCTCTCGTCGAGCCGGAGGGGCAGGCGCGACGTCGCGTCGCCGACCGCCAGCGCGAGGTAGCCCGAGGTCTCCGGCACCAGCGAGGCGCACCGCGCGTGCGCCGCCGCGAGCACCTCCTCCAGCGTGACGCAGGCGCCGCTCACGCGAGCCCCCGCGCCGCCGCGCCGCTCGACCCGCCCGCGCGCGCCGGCCTGACCGGCACCCCCGCGGCCTCGAGGTACGCCTTCGCCTCGCCGATCGTGTACTCGCCGTCGTGGAAGATCGACGCGGCGAGGGCGGCGTCGGCGCCGCCCTCGACGAGCCCGGCGCGCAGGTGGTCCAGCGTGCCGACGCCGCCCGACGCGATCACCGGGACCGGCACGGCCCGCGCGATCGCCGCCGTCAGCAGGAGGTCGTAGCCGTCCCGCGTGCCGTCGCGGTCCATGCTCGTGACGAGCAGCTCGCCGGCGCCCGCGCGCGCGATCTCCTCGGCCCACGCGACCGCGTCGCGGCCCGTATCCCGCCGGCCGCCGTGGGTCACCACCGTCCAGGCCACGCGCGAGGGATCCGGGATCCGGCGCGCGTCGATCGCCACCACGATCGCCTGCGTGCCCCACCGGTCCGCGGCGCGCCGCACGAGGTCGGGATCGTTCACGGCGGCGGTGTTGATCGCCACCTTGTCGGCCCCGGCGTGGAGGAGCGCCTCGATGTCCTGCTCGGACTTGACGCCCCCGCCGACGGTCAGCGGGGTGAACAGCACGTCCGCCGTGCGCGCGACGACGTCCAGGATGATGCCGCGCTTCTCGTGCGACGCGGTGATGTCGAGGAAGGTGATCTCGTCCGCGCCCTCGGCGTCGTAACGACGGGCGGCCTCGACGGGATCGCCGGCGTCCCGCAGCCCCACAAAGCGGACGCCCTTCACGACGCGGCCGTCCTTGACGTCGAGGCACGGGATGATGCGCTTCGCGAGCATACGTCCGCGTTAGCGTACCTGCCGGCCGCGGGCCAACTGTTGCGCGGCGCGCCGGCGCCGGCGCCGCGGGCGATCCCTCCCGCGCTTTCGCCGCCGTTTCTGCCGCGGGGACGGCGTCGCGCGCGGACCGGATCGCCCGGAGCCTGACCGCGCCGCGGTTCCTCGCTACCATGGCGCCCATGCACTGCCCGCACTGCGGGAAACCGATCCCCGAGGCCGTGAACGCGTGTCCGCACTGTGGCGCCGCGCTCACGCCGCCGGGTGGAGCCGGGGGGGTTCACGGCCCGAAGCCCGTCGCGCGCACCATGGTCGGCGTCGCGCTGCCCGATCTGCTCCGGCAGGGGTCGCCCGCCCAGGTCGCTCCGGGCGGCGCGGGCCACGGCAAGGCCGCGCTGCCCCCCATGGCCGGCGGGCCGGGCGCCGCCTCGCGCACGATCGTCGGCATGCCCGCCGCGGTGTTCGGCCCGGCGCCCGCGGGGGCGGACCCGCGCCTGTCCGGGGGCACGCTCGCCGCCGGGACTCCCGGGGCAGCCGCGCCGGGAGCGCGCTTCGATGCGCCCGCGCCGCCGGGCGCGGCGGGTTACGGAGCGCCGGGCGCGGCGGCCTACCCGCCGCCGGGCGCGGCGGGTTATGGAGCGCCGGGCGCGGCGGCCTACCCGCCGCCGGGCGCGCCGGTCCACGGGGCGCCCGGCGGGCAGCTCCTCGACCACACCGTGCCGCTCGCGCCGGGCATCGCCGCGGCGCGCGGTCCGGCGCCTCCGCCGGCCGCGTCCCGGACGCTGGTCGGCGTCGCCCGGCCCGGCATCGCGCCGCTGTCGCCGGGCGCCCCGGCCGACCCCGAGCCGGACCCCGATCTCGAGGCACGCTACCAGCCGGCCGGCGAGCTCGGCGCGACGATCGCGCCGATGCGCTTCCGCGCCCCGGAGCTGCGGAACCCGGTGCTCATGCGCCCGCACCGCCTGAAGCAGCGGCTCGCGCCGGCGCCGCCGAAGAAGCGCGCGCGCTCGTCGCGCCGGGCCATCGCGGTCGTCGCCGCGGGCGGCGTGCTCGCGCTCGGCGCGGTCCTGTTCGCGCTGCTCTGGCCGAGCGCGCCCCCGGTGACCGCGCGCCCCCGCGCCGACGCCGGCGGCCGCGAGGTCATCGAGCTCCGGTGCGACAGCTGTCCCGACGGCACGGCGGTCTCCATCGGCGAGGGCCGCGCGACCATCGCCGGCCGCGTCGCGCAGATCCCGCTCGCGAGCCCGCTCTCCGTCGGCGAAAACCACATGAAGGTCGCCATCGACCGCCCCGGCAGAGGGCGCGACGAGACGGTCGGCGTCTCCATCCACGTCGCCTACCGGATCCGCCCCGACCTCGGCACCCTGCAAGGGGAGCGCCCCTCGATCCAGGTCGTGGTCGAGGCGAGCAAGGGCACGCAGGTGATGCTCGACGGCAAGGAGGTCGCGCTCACGAGCGGCCGCGCCATCGAGTCGATCGACGTCACCGAGGCGGTCACCGGGCCCTCGGACGAGACGAAGACGCTGAGCCGGCAGGTGCCGTACACCGTCACGCCGCCCGACGGCCCGCGCGAGCAGGGCGTGGTGAGCGTCGCGGTCGGCATCGTGCCGCTCGGCATCGAGGCG
The DNA here is from genome assembly GCA_051525975.1 of Sorangium sp. So ce134. Lineage (GTDB taxonomy): Bacteria > Myxococcota_A > Polyangia > Polyangiales > Polyangiaceae > Sorangium. The sequence continues at coordinate 10,706,458 of CP150314.1, read as the reverse complement.
CCCGGCCCGAGCGTGGTCGTCGACAAGGAGAGCTTCGTGCTCGCCGGGCGCACGGCCCGCGGGGCCCAGCTCTTCGCCGGCGCGCACCCGATCGCGGTCCGCCCCGACGGCACCTTCGCGCACGTGATGAACGTCTCGTCCGTGGGCGCGACCCAGTTCGAGGTGCGCGCGAAGATGCAGGGCATGGCCCCGCGAATCGCCAAGATCGCGGTGCGCCGGGTCGACCGGCTCGACACCGCCGCGAAGGAGTTCGCCGCCCGCGGCCCCATCGGCTACGCCGAGCTCGCCGCGGGCGGGAAGGCCCACATCGGCAAGCCGATCGCGCTGACCGGCGAGGTGCTCGAGGCGCGCCGGCAGGGGTACTCGACGCTGATCCTGCTCTCGGTGCCGCGCGCGTCCGGCTGCAGGGAGGCCGGCGCGACCGCCGCCGGCGCGGCGGCGCGCTCGCCCGACGCGTGCAAGGTCCGCCTCGTCCACGGCGCCGACAACCCCGCCCAGCGCGGGGACGTCATCACCGCCTACGGCAGCGTCGCGCCCCCGTTCGTCGCGCCGGGCGGCGCCGAGATCCCCGAGGTGTCGGTCGAGTTCACCGTGAAGGGCGCCCGTTGAGCGCCGCGCGCGCGACGGAGCGCCGGCCGCGCCGGCCGCGCCGCCTCGCGAGGGTGGGCCTCGCCGCGGCCGCGGCCCTGCTCCCCGCCGCGGCGCCGTTCGCCTTCGCCGACGGGGTGGACACGAGCCGGCCGCACACGATCGTGGTCGGCTCGCCCCGCGGCTTCGCCCCGAGCGAGCGGCTCGACGCGCGCCGCACCGGCCGCTCCGCGGCGCGGCTGCCGTACCCCGCGCGCGAGGCGTGGCGAAGGCAGCTCCGCGGCGGCATCGACGCGGCGCCGCTCGCCGACGCCGAGGGCGACCTCATCCTCACGTTGACCGTCCCCGAGGTCGTCAAGCTCGGCGCCGACGGCCGGGAGCGCTGGCGCGTGCGCATCGGCGACAGCGCGCCGCTCGCGCCCGCCGCGATCACGAGCGACGGCACCATCGCGCTGATCACCTCGTCCGGCCTCGCCGTCGGGCTCACGCCTGCGGGGCGCGTGCGCTTCGCGGTCCCCCTCGGCCTCCGCGGGCGCGACGCCGACGTGGCGCCGCTCGCGCTCGACGACGGCGGGCTCGTGGCGGCCGCGGGGCGCTCCCTCGTCGAGCTCGCCGCGGACGGGAGCGTGCGCGCCCGCGCCGAGCTCCCGGATCGCGCGACCGGCGCCCTGCTCGCGGGCCCTGGCGGCACGCTCGTCACCACCGAGTCGGGCACGGTGCTGACCTGGCGTCCGCCCAGCGCGCCGCGGCGGCTCGGCTCCCTCGGCGGCGTGCCCCGGCGCGGCGCCGCGCTGGCCGACGCGCGCACGCTGCTCGCGGTGGTCGACGGCCGCCGCCTGGTCGCGCTGGATCTGCCGACCGGGACCACCGGCGTCCGCGCCGGCGGCGCCCTGGGCGTGCTCGACGGGCCGCCCGCCGTCGGCGCCGGCGGCGTGGCCGTGGTCCTCTCGACCGCCGGCCTGCTCGTCGGGGTCGGCCCCTCGGGCGACGAGGCGCTCCGGATCCCCATCGACCGGTCTCTCGCCGCCCCGCCCGCCGACGGCGGCCTCTCCGGCTTCTTCGGGCCGGTGGACGCGAAGCCGAGCCCGCCGGTCGTGATCGATCGCGCCGGCCGCGTCGGCTTCGTGCGGGCGAGCGGCCGCGCCGGCGTGGTCGAGGCGGACGGCAACGTCTCGATCGCCGCCGAGCGCGTCTGCGCGGCCCCGGTCGCGGTCGTCCCTGCGGGCGAGGAGCGGATGGCGATCGCTTGCCGTGACGGCACCGTGGTGATGCTGGCGCGCTGAGCCGCGCCGCTCGGCCGTGGCGCCGTCGGCGACCGGCCGCGCGCGGCCGCGGCCGCGCGCGCTGGTTACCCGCCGTGGGTCAGCCGCCTTGGCTCGTCGTGGCCGGGCTCCACATCTTCCAGGTGCCCCCCTCTTCCTCGTACAGATCCGACCCGCCCGCGGTCGTCTTGAACCGCGCGATCGTGATCTGGCCGTCGAGCGTCGCCGCGTCGGCCTCCTCGTAGAGGGGCTTCGCGAGCGCCTCTGCGGGGAGCATGTGCATGCTCACGACGAACTCGTCGGCGTTCGCCTCGGCGATGCAGAACCCGTTGCTCTTGGCGTTGCTGAAGGCGAGGTACGGATTGACGTTCGGCTCCTGGTCCACCTCGTCCTCCTCCCGGACGAGGTGGTCGTCGATATTGACGGCGATGTTCACCGCGTTTTCGTCGTTCTTCAGCAGCGGATGGCTCGCCACCTGTTTCTGCAGCCTCGCCTGGTACGTGGCCGACGAGATCGCGGCGCCGACGAACTCCACGATCTTCGGCGGGTCGGGTTCAGCGCTGTCCACCGCCGGCGTCCCCGCGAGGAAGGCGCCGAGATCGCCGGTGATCGCCACCACGTTGCCGGCTTCCGCGATCGTGCCGATAAGCGCGTTCCGCTGCTCGCGGAAGCCGTCCCAGCCGTCGCAGCTCAGGTAGAAGCGCCGGTTGAGCGGCTCCGTGGCGGACATCGTGAGATCGACGGCGAGCTGGGAGAGGGCGTACTCGTTCCCCCACACCTTCCAGGTGCTCTTGGACTCCTTGATCGTGTCCAAGAACCACGCAAGCTGCGCCTCCCCCATGACCATGGAGTCCGCGCGCTCGCCGGCTTTGTCGAACGCGATCTGCGAGGCTGCGTCGAAGGTGTCCTTGACCACGAAATAACGCGACCCGAACGCGCTGTAGAAGTCGGGCTTCTCGAGCGAGAGGTCGACGTATTTCCCGAGATCGGCGTAGGCGAGCCCTACTTCCAAGAAGTCGATCACGCTTTGGGGGATGGGCTCCACCTGCTCTTCCCGTTGCCCGTTCAGCTTCTCCACGATCGCGTTGATGAAGGTGGCGCTGACGAGGCGGGGCCGCTCGTCCTGCGCGAATCCGAGGCTCGGATCGAAGCCGAGCACGGGCGCGACCTCCTTCAGCACATCCGCGTAGATGCCTGGGTAGACGCCTGGCTGGTCCGTGGCCTGCGGATACGTATCGATGTCGATGGAGGGGCTCCCGAGCTTGAACGCGGCTTCGAACCTGTTCGGAAAATCCCTCTCCATCGCGATGATCTTCCCCGGGAAGCCGTCCTCCGGGATCAGGTGATCCGCGCGGTAGGTGCGCAGATCCGTCATCACGAGGTGGACGTGCTTCCCGAAGGTGAAATCCCGGTAGATGGTGATGTCCTCCGGGTACTCGGCCGCTTTGTCGTAGCGGAAGTCGTCGCCCGCCGCGTAGTCGACCGGCATGTACTCGAACCAGGCCTGGTTCGCCGCCTTGCGCCGCTCCACGTCCTCCTCCGGCTGCCGGCCGTTGAAATAGGTCGCCGTCGCGCCGTGGCAGTCGCCGGAGAACTCGTGATCGTCCCAGACAGCGATCATGGGAAACAGCTCGTGCACCCGCTGGAGCGCCCGGTCGGACCGGTATGTCTTGTAGAGCTCCCGGTAGTTGCTCAGCGACTTGGCGGCGTGGTACGGGGCGCCCTCCGCCGGCTCGAAGGCGATGGCGCCGTTCGCGTCGGAGAAGGTGATCTTGCGCTCGTCCGAGGGGGTCTGGAAGCTCGGATCGCCGGTCGTCTCGTAGACATAGTCCCCGAGGTGGACGACGAAGTCGAGCTGCTCTCTCGCCAGGGCCGCGTAAGCGTTGAAGTAGCGACCGACGTAGTCCTGACACGACACGAAGGCGAAGCGCACCGGCACGTCCGCATCGGGCGCCGGCGCCGTCCGCGTCCGCCCGACACGTGAGCTGACACAGCCGTCTCCGGTCGTGTAATAGAAGCGGTAATAGTACGTCGTCCCGGGGCTCAGGCCGGTCACCTTGACCTTGACGCAATGGTCGAACTCCGCGCGGGCGGTCACGGGGAGCCGCGTGCTGTTCGACCCCACGGTGGCCGCGCCGGCGGAGGTCGCCGTGAGCGTCACGAGCTGCGTGAACGCCTCGTCGAGCGCGAGGACGAGCGCCAGGCTGAGATCCGTCTTCTGGCCGCTGTCGACGAGCCGGGTCCACAGCACGACGCTGTCGGGCCTCGGGTCGCCGGAGGCCACCGACTGGGGAAAGAACGCGTCGTTCTCGTGCACGTCGCACGCGCCGGGTCCCCCCTCTTCCTCGGTACAGGCCGTCGGCACGACCACCGCACCGGCAGTTACCAGGGTGGCGCGAAGAAAGTCTCGGCGTCGCATCATCGATTCAAGCCCTCCAACGACGGATACACCCCAGGCGCTGCGCGTGCAACGGCGGCGCCGGGCCCGTCCCAGCGCCGCGCGCCCGGGCGTTCCTTGGGCTCGCTCGGGCGCCGCGGGCCGCAGCATGGCGCCTCCTCGCGGCGGGCGCGAGCGCTACTTGACGTGCCGAGTCGGGCGGCATCTCGTGTGCGCCCCACCTGCCGAAAGCACACCATGTTCCAGACCAGCCTCTCCCCTGAAGCGCTGCGCGGCGCCCTCGCGCGCCTCCACGGCGGGCGTCCCGCGCTCGACCGCGCCGGCGCGCGTCAACCGGTCCATACCGTCTACGGCGGCGCCCACCTGTTCAAGGCCGACACGGCCCGCAAGCTCGGGGCGGTGGCGCTCCGCGTCGTCGAGGAGCACGCGCCCGACTTCGCCGCCTTCGCGCGGGCGCTCGGCCTTCCGGGGGCCGACGGGCTCCCGGAGGACCGCGCCGGGGCGCACGCGCTCTCGGCCGCGATCGAGGCCGGCGGCGCCTCGGCGGGCGCGTGCTCCCCGGCGGCGCGCCTCGCGCACGCGGTGTACGCGCGCGTGCTCGACAAGCTCCGCCGCGAGCCCGTGGAGGACCTGCGCATCGACTTCGAGGACGGCTACGGCGTGCGCCCCGGTCGCGAGGAGGACGCGCACGCCGCCGCCGCCGGCCGCGAGGTCGCCCTCGGCATGGCCGCGGGCGGCCTGCCGCCGTTCCTCGGGATCAGGATCAAGTCGCTCGGCGAGGAGTGCGCCGAACGGGCCCTGAGGACGCTCGATCTCTTCCTCTCCTCGCTCGTCGCCGCGTCGGGCGGCGCGCTCCCGCCCGGCTTCGTGGTGACGCTGCCGAAGGTGGTCGCGCCCGAGCAGGTCTCCGCGCTGGCCGACGCCCTCGACGCGCTCGAGGGCGCGCTGGGGCTGCCCGCCGGCGCGATCCGGATCGAGCTGATGGTCGAGACGCCGGCGTCGATCCTCGGCCCGCGGGGCGAGATCGCGTTGCCCGGGATGGTCGAGGCGGCCCGCGGGCGGTGCGCGGGGGCGCACTTCGGTGCTTACGATTACACGGCGAGCTGCGAGATCACGGCCGCCCACCAGCACCTCGCGCACCCGGCGTGCGACTTCGCGCGTCACGTGATGCAGGTCGCGCTGGCCGGCACGGGGGTCTGGCTGTCCGACGGCGCGAGCAACATCCTGCCTGTCGCGCCGCACCGCGCGCGGCCCGGCGGGGCGCCGCTCACACCGCAGCAGGCGGAGGAGAACCGCCGCGCCGTCGTGGGCGCATGGCGGCTGAAGCACGAGCACGTCCGTCGCGCGCTCGCGAGCGGCTACTACCAGGGCTGGGACCTGCACCCGGCGGAGCTCCCGGCGCGCTACGCCGCCACCTACGCCTTTTTCCTGGAGGGCGTCGAGGCGACGGCCGCCCGGCTGCGGAGCTTCATCGAGCGGGCCGCCCAGGCGACCGTCGCCGGGACGGTGTTCGACGACGCCGCGACGGGGCAGGGACTGCTGCGCTTCTTCCTGCGCGCGATCAGCGCGGGCGCGATGACGGAGGAGGAGGCGGCGGAGCGGACCGGCCTCACGCCGGACGAGCTGAGGGGGCGATCCTTTCCTGCCATCGTGGCGCGCCGGAGCGCGTGATATGGGAGCCTCGGAACGGACGGCATCGCGCGGGGGCATGGGCCGCGGGCCCGAGCCCCAGCGCGGGCCCGAGCGCGAGGAGAATCGATGAGCGCGATCACGACGCACGTGCTGGACACGTCGCGGGGCCGCCCGGCGAGCGGCGTGCTGGTGGTGCTGGAGGTCGGCGACGGCGGCGGCTACCGGGAGGTCGGCCGGGGCACCACCGACGACGACGGCCGGCAGAGGGGCCTGCTCCCGCCCGGCGAGCGCCCGGTCAAGGGCGCTTACCGGCTCACCTTCCACACCGGGGCCTATTTCGCGGCGCTCGGGTCCGAGAGCTTTTACCCCACCGTATCGGTCCTCTTCGAGATCCGGGACCCTGCGCAGCACCATCACATCCCGTTGCTGCTCAGCCCTTACGGCTACACCACGTACCGCGGCAGCTGAGCGCGCCTCTCGTTGTCTCGCGGCGGATCCTCGGCCGCTCCGGCGCCGCGCGCTGGAGCGCGCTGCCAGTTCGCCCTCGACGCGCTCGCGGGGCCGCGGCGGCGAAGTCCCGGCGCGACGCGCGGCGGGGGGGGCGTGATACGATGGACGCTGCCTGTTGTTTGGGGCTGGCTGGGAGGGGAACGGTGGGCTCTCGACGAACTCGCTCGAAGGAAGCGCGGGATCTCCGGCGCGGCGCTGGCCTGCTCGTGGTCGCGACGGCGCTCTGGCCGGGGTGTACGCCGGAGGAGCGGCGCTTCGCCGATCCAGGCGCCACGGGCGGTGATGGCGCCGCCTCAGGCTCAGCGGGTGGCTCCGCCGTCGTGGGCAGCGGCGGTGGAGGCGAAGGGGGGAGCGGAGGCGAGGCGGGTGGCGGCGGCGCTGGCGCGGGCGGCGAGGCGAGCGGCGGCGGCGGCGCGGGCACGGGCGGCGAGGCGAGCGGCGGCGGCGCGGGCACGGGCGGCGGGATCGCCGCGGAGTGCTCTCCCGAGGAGACGCGGTGTACCGGCGAGCTCCTGGAGGTGTGCGGCAGCGACGGTCGGTGGCGGCATGGCGGCTGCGCCGGGTGGTGCGACGCGGGCGCGTGCGTCGCCCCGCGGAGCTGCGGGGGCGGCGGGCCCGGAGCAGGCGAGGCCTGCGGTCCGGAGCGGAACCAGCCCTGCTGCGCGAGCCCGCGCATTCCGGGCGGCACGTACGACCGGAGCAACGACGCGGCCCATCCTGCGGAGGTGAGCGAGCTCCGCATGGACCGGTACGAGGTCACGGTCGGACGGTTCCGCAGGTTCGTCGACGCGTACCCCGAGAGCCGACCTGCCGCCGGCGCCGGAGCTCACCCGCGGATCCCGGGGAGCGGTTGGGCCGACGGGTGGGACTCCCGTTTGCCGGCCAGCCAGGCCGCGCTGAGGGAGGAATTGAAGTGCAAGCCGGGATTGCACACGTGGACTGACGGCGCGGGCGAGAACGAGGCCAGGCCGATCAGCTGCGTGAGCTGGTTCGTTGCGTTCGCGTTCTGCGCCTGGGACGGCGGGCGGCTCCCCACAGAGGCGGAGTGGAACTATGCGTCGGCCGGCGGGAGCGAGCAGCGGGCGTATCCGTGGGGCAACGCGTTTCCGAACGCCACGTACGCCGTATACGACGTCACGGGCAGCGCGGCGGTCGGCTCGAAGTCGCCGAGGGGCGATGGCCGGTGGGGGCAGGCCGACCTCGCGGGGAACCTGTGGGAGTGGGCCCTGGATTTCGATGGGCCGTATCCCTCTCCGTGCCGCGATTGCGCGAGGGTCGAGGGCGGCTCTGCGCGTGTCATCCGCGGCGGCAGCTGGTGGCAGCCCGAAGCGGAGGACATCTCCACGCCCTTGCGGGAGAGCTGGGACCCCGCCGATCTCACGGACGCGCTCGGCGTCCGCTGCGCGAGGCGGCCGTAGCGCCGGCGCGCGCCTCGCGCGGCGCTGGCCGGCGCCGTGGGGCGCCGGTCAGGGGGAGATGAGATAGATGACCGTGAAGGCCACGGCGAGCGTCGCGGCCGCGAGCGCGATGAGCTTGGGCATGGTCCAGTCGTCTTCGATCTTCGTGTTGTCTGTGCTCATCGGGTGCCTCCGCCGTGCTCTTTGCGCGCGTCGCGCGCGCCCGTCTCCTGGCAGAACGCGGACTCGCCGTCAACCCTGACCCCCCGCCGCGGCGGACCGGACGCCCTCAGGCGGGCGCCTCCGCGGCGGCCTCGGCCCCGACCGCGCCCTGTCCGCCCGCGTGGAGCAGGGCCAGCCTCACCACCTCGGGCAGCAGATCGGCGAGCAGGTCGCGCAGCGACGCCCGGTCGAGCTCGTGGCGCTCGACCCAGTCGAGGCTCGTCGCCTCCACGAACCCGATCCAGCCGCGGAGCGCCACCCGCAGCGCCGGAGGCCGCTCGGCGACCGGCGCATCGGCGAGCAGCTTGTCGAGGAACCGGCTGCGCGTCTCCTCGATGATCGCCTGCACCTCGGCGTCCGAGCCGATGCCGCCCCGGAAGACGGCCGCGTACGAGATCCCCTGTCGCTCGACGTAGGCCAGATAGGCGTCCAGCCCGGTGCGCAGCCGCTCCGGCACCGGCACGTCGTCGACGTCCAGCGACCGCTCGACGAGCTCGCGCGCCGCTTCACGCAGGACGGCAATGTAGAAATCGCGCTTGGTTGGAAAATAATGGTAGAGAAGCCCTTTCGAGATGCCTGCGGCTTGCGCCACCTCGTCGATGGATACGTCGTCGTAGGCGCGCTGGCTGAAGAGCTCGAGCCCCAGCGCGAGCAGCTGCGCGCGGCGTGCGTCGAGGTCGAGCCGTTGCCGGGGCGGCTTGCCCTCGCCGCGCCGGGGCGTGGCGGCTCGGGGCGGCTTTCGGGTCGAGATCATGAGTGGCGGACACTCTACGCTTCCGTCGATCCGGGTTCAATCGCGGCAGAAGCGGCGACTCCGGTTCATGCATTGGGCCGCTCCTGTTCCGTTTTCGTCCTCGACTCGGCTCGCCGGGCGTGACGGGTGGAGTGGCGGTGTCCGCCGCGCCCCTCGTCGTCGGCCGCTGCCGCCCGACGTGCGGGGCGTGCGTCGTGCGGCGCGCGCGCGGCGTCGTCTTTGCTCTTCGTGGGGCCCTTGCATGGCGCATCCCTGGGATGTGCAGGAGGGAGACATGCAGCATCTCACGATGTCCGCTCTGGGCGCCGTCCTCCTCGCGACGGCGCTCGCGCGTGCGGCGTTGCCGGAGCGCCCCGTCCGCCCGCTCACGGCCGCGCTGACCGGGCAGGACGAGGTGCCGGGTCCCGGCGATCCGAGGGGGAGCGGCACGGCCCGCCTCACGCTCGATCTCGCCCGGGGCGAGGTCTGCTTCGACCTCACGGTCGCCGGGATTGCGCCCGCGATCGCGGCGCGTGTTCACGAGGGCTCTGCCGGCCACGCGGGCCGCGCCGTCATCACGCTGATGCCGCCGATGGGCGGCAGCTCCACGGGCTGCGTCGGCGCGTCCCCCGACGACCTGAGCGCGCTGCACACCGCGCCGGAGCGGTATTACGTCGCCGTCCGCACCGCCGACTTCCCCGACGGCGCCCTGCGAGGTCAGCTGTCGCGCTGATCGCCCGACCCCCGGATGAACCGGCATCCCGGACAGGCGATGTGCCGATGAACACCCCTTCTGACAACGTCTGTCCGACGAACGTCAGGCCGCGGATCTACCCGCCCCACAGCAGCTTCTTCAGCCGTATCTCCGTGATCTTCCGCTGCTCCTCCGCCGCGACATGCAGCTCCTCCTCCGGCGTATGCTCGATCCGCTCGCGCAGCATCTCCAGCATCTCGTCCGCGCTCTTCCCGGTCGCGCACACGATGTAGATGAACCCGAACTTCTCGTCGTAAGCCCGGTTGTACCGGGCGAGCGCCTCCCGCGTCTCCTCCGCCGCCGCGTTCATCCCCGCCTGTTCCTGGCTGGAGAATCGTCTTGCCGTCGCGCTCGCCTCCGCGGCCTCCGCCTGCGGCCTGGTCTCCCCGATGCGGGGGTGCGCGCGGAACGCCTCGAGCCAGTCCTCCGGCCCGAGCCGCGCGAACACCTGCGACGCCGTCGCGTGCAGCGCCTCCTCGTCGCGGAACGGCCGCGCCGCCGCCATCTGCGACGCCCACGAGGACGCCCCGCACGCCGCGCGGAGCTCCGCCTCCGCCTCTCGGTCCGTGAGCGCGTTGAGCCACCGGAGCCGCTGCTCCGCCGCCCCGCCCCGGGTCGCCTCGCCGAAGATGCGGAGTCGGCTCACGCCGCCGTCAGGATAGATGTTCAGCCGGACGTGCGTGAACGGCCCCGCCGCGCGGAGCTCCTCCTCGAAGAGGTGCCGCGTGTGCGCCTGGAGCTTCGTCTGCGGCACGATCTCCCGGAAGTCGCCCGCGCCGGCGAGCTCCTCCAGCGGGCGCCCCGCCGCGTCGATCCCCTCGATCATGCAGCTGTCGGGGTAATTCCCCTTGAAATGGTTCGTGTCGACCTCGATCCGGCGGATCTCGCCCTGGGCCGCGAGCGCCACGAGCGCCCAGTCGTACCCGGGCCCCCTCCGGCGGCGCGTCTCCCAGCCCTCTCCCATGTTCGCCGCCCGGCCGGGCATGATGAGGTTATGGCGCACCCCGAAGAACATGTCGCTGCACGAGAGCACCCGGGCGCCGTTCTCCGCGGCCGCGAGATCGAGCTCCGCGCCCGGGCGATCGAGCCGGCGCCAGTCGGGGACCGCGTCGCCGTGCACCCGGAGCCGCGCCACCCCGCCGTCCGGGTAGATGCTCAGGCGGAGGTGCGTGAACCGGAAAGGGCAGCTCACCGCGAACGCGTTCTGCGCGTCGCCGGCGAGCGCCGAGCGCGGCAGGATCTCGACCCAGTGGGTGCGCGGATTGAGCAGCTCCTCCACGCGCGTGTCCGGCCGCGCCGCGCACGCCTCGATCGAGCAGTGCTCGGGGTAGTTGCCCCGGAAGAACGACGTGTCGACGACGACCCCGCGGATGATGCCTGGCAGACCCAGCCGGACGAGGCACCAGTCGAACCCGGGCGTCCGGCGCCGGCGCGTCTCCCAGCCATCCATCCACTTGCCGCGATCGGTGTACTCGTGCTCCAGGAACACGGGCTTTCCCGCCTTGAGCAGGTTCTCCTTCGGCGCGAAGAACTCGTCGTTCGCCGAGATCACCGCGCCGCCCAGGCGCTCCGACGCGAGATCGAGCGCCTCCGCGAACGCCGGCCCCGTCACCCCTCTCGCTTCAGCCATCGCCCCTTTGCCTCTCCGGAGAAGCTCCCCCGGTCGAACACCTTCTCTCCGCGGAGGTAGGTGGCCTGGACGACCCCGTGGAGTTCCTCCCCCGCGTACGGCGTCACCTTGTGCCGGTGCTGGATGAGCGGCGGCTCGACCCGGAAGCTCGCCTCGGGATCCCAGATCACGAGATCCGCGTCGAACCCGCGCTGGATCTCCCCCTTGCGGCGCAGCCCGGCGAGCCGCGCCGGCCCCCGGCACAGCCAGTCCGCGAGCCGCTCGAGCGGGACGCCCCTCCGGCGGGCGTCGGTCCACACGATCGACAGCCCGAGCTGCAGGCTCGAGATCCCGCCCCACGCGGCGTCGAAGTCGCCGGCCTCGAGCCGCTTGAGCTCCGGGGTGCACGGGGAGTGGTCGGAGACGACGAGATCGATGAGCCCGCCCTGCAGCGCGGCCCAGAGCTCCTCGCGGTTCTCCCGCTCCCGGATCGGCGGAGCGCACTTGAAGGGCGTCGCGCCGTCCGGGATCTCCTCGGCGGCGAAGTGCAGGTAGTGCGGCGTCGTCTCGGCGGACAGCGCGGCGCCGGCGTCGCGCGCCCGCCGCAGGGTGCCGAGCGCCGTCGCCGACGACAGGTGGACCACGTGCGCCGCCGCGCCCGTCGCCTGGCAGAGCGACGCGAGCAGGGCGATCGCCTCGTCCTCCGCCTCGCGCGGCCGCGAGCGCAGGTAGGCGGCGTACGTCCGCGGATCCAGGCCGGCGATCGCCGCGCGCGCCGCGTCGATGGGGCCGGGCAGCTCGGCGTGGACGAGCAGCGGCGCCCTCGTGCCCGCGAGCACCTCCAGCGCCGCCCGCAGATCCGCCTCGGCCACGTGGCCGAACTCCGCCACGCCGGAGTCGACCATGAAGCACTTGAACCCCAGCGCGCCGGCCTCGAGCAGCGGAATCAGCTCTCCCGCGTTGCCCGGGACGGCGCCGCCCCAGAAGCCCACGTCGACGAGGCATCGTCCGTCCGCCGCGCGCGCCTTTGCCTCGAGGTGAGCGACCGTCGTCGTCGGCGGGATGCTGTTGAGGGGCATGTCGACGAGCGACGTCACGCCGCCCGCGGCCGCGGCGCGCGTCGCCGTCTCGAACCCTTCCCACTCCGTGCGTCCGGGCTCGTTGATGTGCACGTGCGCGTCGACCAGCCCGGGCATCACCACCGCGCCCTGCGCGTCCACGACGGGGCAGCCCTCCGGCACCTCGTCGTGCCCGGCGACGGCGGCGATCGTGCCGCCCTGGATGTGCACCGAGGCCGGCCGCACTGCGCCCCCGGTGACCACCCGCAACCCGCGAACGATGAGGTCCGGCGTCATCAGGGACGCGAGGATATCACGGCGCCGGGCGGGCCGCCGGGGCGGCGCTCCGTCGCGGCTTGAGCTCTCGCCGTCCTGCTCCTACGCTGTCCGGCGTGAGCGCCGACGGCCGAGCTGCGCCGCAAGAGGGCGGCGCACCGGGGCGCAGCCCCGTCCCCTGGGATCCGCTCTTCCACGAGAAGAGCCGTCTCTACTGGCCCATCCGTCCGCGGGCGGAGGCGTTCTCGGGGTACGCCGAGTGGCCGCCCGTCGAGGACTATGGCCGCGCGCTCGGCGAGGGTTTCCCCGTCCGCTTCGTCGAGCAGCCGCCGAGGCCTCGGCGCCGGGGGCGGCGCGGGCCGCTCGACCCCTCGGCGCTCTACGACGCGCGCATCCACGTCGAGGGCTGCGTGCCCACGCGCCCGAGGAACTGGCACGACTTCCTCAACATGCTGGTATGGGCCGCATTCCCGCGCGCCAAGGCGGAGCTCCACGCGCGCCAGCACCGGGCGATCGCCGCGCGCCTCGACCCGTCCGCCGAGGCGCTCCCGCCGGCGCGCACGCGCGAGCTGGACGGGCTCGCGCTCCTCGACGAGGGCGGGCTCTTGCTGCTCCACGACGCGCGCCGGGCGCCGTTGTTCGAAGACGCCGCGGATCTGCGGCGCTGCGCCGGCGAGGTGCGGGGCGCCGTGCAGCGGGGCGAGGCCGCGGCGCTCGTCTTCGGCCACGCGCTCTACGAGGGCCTCCTCCGTCCCGGTCCGACGGTGTACGCGCTGGTGCAGCCCATCCCGTGCGAGGGCCCGCTGCCGGCGGTGCCGGACGCGCTCGTCTCGCTGGCCGACGCGGGCCTCTGCGACGCGCTTCGCTCGCCCGGCAGCTTCGCGCACCCCGAGCGCAGCGCGCGGCTCCCGATCGACGAGCGCGTCCTGTGCGCGTGAGCGGCGCGCCGCGCCGAGAGGCTCGCTGTCGCCCAGGGCGCTGTGCCGAGAGGCGCGCCGCGGCGCACGCGGCGTGAATGGAGTACCGCGGCGGCGTGGCGCGCCAGCGGGCTACCGCGGGGTGAGCGGGGGCGATGCGGAATGCCTCAGTCCGCACTCGAGGGCTCCTCGCGTGGCAGACTCATCGGTTCGTCGCGCGAACTTCGCAGGAGAGATGTGATCTCTCAATTCGTGCGTTGTGGGACGTGACCTGACGGACTGAATTCCCTTGACGCGCTTCTGTGGTGCGGGTTACCAGGTGGGTGCGTTTTTCGAGGGGGCGAACGCGGGGCGACGATTCGTCGATGTCAGCAGCGCTCGAGCGCTGGACGGCGCGCGTTCGATTGCCGGAACAAGGAGGAGGACGTCTCATGAAATTCAGTCACTGCAGCATCCTCGCGGTGGTGGTGAGCCTGTGCGGCTGCATTGCCGCTCCTGTGGCCGATGACGGAGCCGTTGACGGGGCGGATCAGGCGTTGATCCCTGCCGTCGATATCTCGGACCGCGCCGGCTCCGATTTCGTGCCTGCGTCGCCTGAGGGCGGCCACTGTGAGGGCGCGCGGTCCATGGAAGCCCTCGCGCGCGACGGGAGCGATGCTGAGCTTGCCACGTCGAGCTTTGCCGCCTGCACGGACGGCTTCTCGACGTGCTCTGGCAACCGGTGTCTCGCTTGCTGTAACGGCGTCTGGCATGACATCAACGCCTGCTTGTGGGGTGTTCACTTCTACTGCAACGGGATCCACTACAACGCTTACAGCTGCTGGCCCAACTCGTTCGCGCAAGACGCCGCCGAGGAGTGATCGTCCTCTCCACGGGCTGCCGATGTCCGAGGGGGAGAACGGAAAAATGACGTGAGGCCCCCAGGGAGGGAGGAGGTGGCGCGCCACGGCGCGGGGGATGGGCCGATGTCTGAGCCTGGGACATCATCTCTGCGGCGCATCGCGCCGGAGAGATGATGTCCCAGGCGAGTTCGGCGGGGCCCCCGCGCCGTGGCGCGCCACCTCCTCCCTCCCTCGGGGCCGTGCCGCTCGGCAAGCCCTCCCGCACCACAAAAGAGCCGCCCAAACGAGGAGCGCACCCGCGCACACCCGTGCTGTGCATTTTTGCACACCCGGCGCGCACATTTGCCGGCTCCCCGGTACGCTGCCGCGAGCGCATGCTCGGGCGTGGCGTGGCCGGGAGAGTCGCATCGTGATGAGCTGGGATGACCTGCGGTATCTCCTCGCCCTCTCGCGGGCGGGCTCCCTCGCCGGCGCCGGCCGCGCGCTCGGCGTGGATCACACAACCGTGGGCCGCCGGGTCGAGGCGCTCGAGGCCGCCCTCGGCGTGCGGCTCTTCGTGCGATCGCCCTCCGGATACGCGCTCACCGACGACGGCCTCGGCCTGATCCCCGACGTCGCGCGGGTCGAGGACGCGATCCTCGCCATCGAGCGCGGGAGCCTCGGGCGCGATCAGCGCCTCACGGGCACCGTGCGCGTGACGGCCGCCGAGGCGTTCGGCAGCCGCTTCATCGCGCCCCGGCTCGGCGCCCTCCACGCGGCGCACCCGGGGATCTCGGTCGAACTCGTGACCGCGATCCGCGCGCTCGACCTCTCCCGGCGCGAAGCGGACATCGCGGTCCGGTTCTTCCGCTCCACCGAGGGCGGCCTCGTGGTCCGGAAGGCCGGCGTCGTCGGCTGGGCGGTGTACGCCGCGCGCGCCTACATCGAGCGCCGCGGCGCGCCCACCGCGGCCGATCTCCCGGCGCACGCCCGCATCGGCATCGAGGCGCCCGGCGCGATGCCGCCGGAGCACGTCTGGTTCGAGCGCATGGCCGCGGGAGGCCCGTGCGTCCTCCGGAGCAACAGCACGGCGTGCATGCTCGGCGCCGCCCGCGCGGGGCTCGGCGTCGCGCTCCTGCCGTGCTTCATCGGCGATCACGAGCCGGATCTCGCGCGCGTCGCCCTGCCGGACGAGCCCCGCCGCGCCGTCTGGCTGACCGTGCACCGCGACCTCCAGCAGGCGCCCCGCGTCCGCGCGGTGCTGGACTCCATCGCCCGCATGCTGGCCGAGGAGCGCGCCGTTCTGTGCGGCGATCCCGGCCCTCCGCAGCCCGCCATCGGCCCCGGCGACGGCCGCCGGAGCCCCCCTGCCGCGCCCCGCAAGGCCCGACGAAACAAGGAGACGAAACGATGAGCACCCCCGCGCTTCACCTGTACATCGGCAGCAAGAACCTCTCGTCCTGGTCGCTCCGGCCGTGGCTCGCGATGTCCCACGCCGGCGTCCCCTTCGAGGAGCACGTCATCCCGTACGAGCTCCCCGACTGGGTCGATCGGGTGGGGCAGCACTCGCCGACGCGCAAGGTGCCCGCCCTGCGCCACGGCGAGCTGGTCGTGTGGGAGTCGCTCGCGATCTGCGAGTACGTGGCCGAGGCGTTCCCCGGAGCGCGGCTGTGGCCCGAGGGGCGCGAGGCCCGGGCGGTCGCGCGCGCGGTCAGCAGCGAGATGCACGCCGGCTTCGCCGACCTGCGCCGGGAGCTCCCGATGGACATCGCGCGGCGGCACCCGCGGCGCGCGGTCTCAGAAGGCGCCGCCCGCGACGTCGCGCGCGTCCTCGAGCTCTTCCGCGACTGCCGCGCTCGGTTCGGCCAGGGCGGCCCGTTCCTGTTCGGCGCCTTCTCGATCGCCGACGCGATGTTCGCGCCCGTGGTGACGCGCCTGCTCTCGTACGATGTCGAGATCGACGAGGTCGCGCGGGCCTATGCGGGGACCATCACGTCGCTCCCCGCGATGGCGCGCTGGTCCGCGGCGGCCGCGGAGGAGGTCGCCAAAAATCCGCACCTCACGGCGCCGGCGGGCAGCTCGTACGCGAAGGCGGCCGCGGGCGCAGCGGGGGGCGCGGCGGCGCCCTGAGCGTGCGCGAGGCTTGCGACGGCGGGCGGATCGCCTGGAAGATGGCCGGCGCCATGACAGCGATCCGGCTCTACGATCTCCAGGCGCGCGACGACCTCCGGCCGAGCCCCTTCTGCTGGCGGATCAAGTACGCGCTGGCGCACAAAGGCCTCTCGTTCGAGAACGTGCCCGTCGGGCTCACGGACATCCCCGCGATCGCGGGCGGCGCGCACAAGACGGTGCCGATCCTCGAGGAGGGCGGCGAGACCTTCTGCGACTCCTGGGCGATCGCGGACCACCTCGACGAGGCCTATCCCGACAGGCCGCGTCTCTTCGGCGCGCCGGCCGAGCGCGAGCTCTGCCGCTTCGTCGAGGCCAGCCTGTTCGTGAGCGCCGGCAGGGCGCTCCTCATGAGCTACGTGAAGGACGTCCACGACCACCTGCTCGAGAAGGATCGCGCCTATTTCCGGCAGAGCCGGGAGAAGCTGTTCGGCTGCACGCTGGAGGAGCTCGCCGGCGCGCGCGCGGAGCGCATCGAGGCGGCGCGCGCGGGCTTCGACGCGGTCCGGCTGACGCTCAAGGGCGGCGCGCCGTTCCTCTCGGGGCCGCACCCCGGCTACGCGGACTACATCGTCGCGGGCTTCCTGCTCTGGATCGCGTCGATCGGCACCGCCCCGCTCCTCAAGAGCGACGACCCGCTGCTCCCGTGGCTCGGCCGCGTCCAGGACCTCCACGGCGGACTCGGGCGGAACGTACCGGCGAACGCGCTCGCCGCCTGAGCGGCCGTCGACGCCGGCCCGCTGCGCTCAGCGACCCCGCCGCGCCGCGAGCGCGAAGACGAGCGGCAGGCGGCGCCCGAACTTCTTCATGCGGAACTGCCCGGGCGGCCCTTCCTCCATGTCCGGGAAGATATCGTAGGGCGACCAGTCGAGCTCCCGGAGCCGCTCCAGCGTGAGGCCCGCCTCGAGCAGCGCTGTCACCACCGTCCCGATGCCGTGGTTGAAGCCGACCTCGTGGAGCTTCACGGGCGCGTCGCGGTCGGCGTACGTGCCCGTCTGCTCCGTGATGATCGGCTCCCCGTTCCCGTCGTACGCATAGGCGATGTGCTCGAACGCGTCGTCGAAGGTCCACACGAGCGGGTGGAACTCGACGAGGTGCAGGACGCCCCCCGGCTTCAGGCACGCTGCGGCCGTGCGCGCCCACCGCGTCATGTCCGGGAGCCACCCGAGGACGCCGTACGAGGTGAAGACGATATCGAACGTCTCGCCGCCGAGCGCCGCGGGCGCGTCGTAGACGTTGGCCTCGACGAAGCGCGCGTCGATCGACAGCTCGCTGGCCAGCGCGCGCGCCGCACGGACGGCCTCGTCCGAGAGGTCCAGCCCGGTGACGCGGGCGCCTTGCCGCGCCCAGGAGAGCGTGTCCTGGCCGAAGTGACACTGCAGGTGGAGGAGCGTCTTTCCCCGGACGTCGCCGACCTGCTCGAGCTCAATCGGCTTGAGCGAGCTCGCGCCGGCCCGGAAGGCGGCCATATCGTAGAACTTGGAGCCCAGGTGCACGGGGGTGCGCGCGTTCCAGGCGCTGCGGTTCATGTCGAACCATTCGGCCTCGGTCATGCGCGCCGGTCTATCACGGCTCCCGCCGCGCCGCCTCGCGCCGTTTTGCGGAGGATCCATTCGGCCACCGCGACGTTGATCGCCCAGCCGGCCCCCATGGCGAGCGCCCTGCTGAGCTCGTCGCGGATGCCGCCGAACAGCAGCCAGGGCACGTGGGTCAGCACCTGCGTGCCGGCCCCGAGGCCGAGCGCGTAGCCGCGCACCATCCAGGCGCGGTGCCCGGCGATGTCCCGGCGGCGGATGGCCACGACGCCGAGGCCGATACACAAGGCCATCGCCGACCCCACCACCTGCCGGAGGGCGAAGAGCAGCGGGCCGTCGTGATCGACCGGGGGGTAGGTCCAGGTCAGCCACAGACCCGAGAGCGCGGCGACGAGCCCGAGGGGGGCCAGCACCCGTCCAGCGCCTCGGTGCCAGCCGGGGCTCCGGCGGCGCAGGCCGGAGGAGAACTGGAACGCGCCCAGGACGCACCACACGCTGACGCTGACGATGTGCAGCGCCGCGGGCAGGGGGGCCGCGAAGAACCGCGCGCTTTCCGGGGTGATCTCCGCGCCGCCCGCCAGCCCGATCAGGCGAACGGCGCCGGCGGCCACCGGGACCGCGCTGAGGGCGATCAGCAGCGCGGGGACCCGCCATGCTCCCTTCGCCGAGGGGCTGGTCGTGCTCGACCGTCCTTGTTTCGGGCCTTCCAGGCGCCAGCCGCCCGGCGGCGACAGGGACGAGGGAGAACAGGACGCCACAGCGCTCTCATCCGTCATGCACCCGAACGTAACGATGGCTCCGGTCGCGAACATCGGCAGAGCGGCCAAATCGGAGCCGGCCGAACGTCGGATCCGGCGGTCGTACTTTCGGCCGATCAGCTCCGGATGCGACGGGTCTCGTAGGCCCAGATGGCGATCTCGACCCGGTTGCGCGCGCCGAGCTTGGCCATGAGGCTGGCGATGTGGCTCTTGACGGTGCTGAGGCTGATGCGGAGATCGTCGGCGATCTCGGCGTTGGTTCGCCCGCGGGCCACGGCGAGGAGGACCTCCTCTTCCCGGTCGGTGAGGGCCTCCCTCGGCTGCGCTCGCGGCGGGTCGCGCCGGGAGTCGGCGAACGCGGCGAGGAGCCGCGCGGTGATGCTCGGGGCGATCAAGGCGTCGCCGCTCGCGGCCGCGCGGATGGCCTGGGCGAGCAGGTCGGGACCGGCGTCCTTCAGCAGGAAGCCGCGGGCGCCCGCCTTGAGGGCGCCATACACGTAGTCGTCGTGGTCGAAGGTGGTGATCACGACAACCCCGATGGGCCGGTCGACGTTCGGGCCGGCGAGCCGCCGCGTGGCTTCGATGCCGTCGACGCCGGGCATGCGAATGTCGAACAGGCACACGTCCGGGCGAAGATCGAGCGCCAGCCGCACGGCCTCTCGCCCGTCGGCGGCGGCGCCCACGACCTCGATGTCGGGTTGGGCATCGAGGATCATCGTGAGCCCGGTGCGGACGATCTCTTGATCGTCGGCGATGACGACGCGAATGCTCATGGGGTCGGTCCTCTCCGAGGCAGCACGGCGGTCACCGTCCAGCCGCGCTCCGGGCTCGGGCCCGCGTGGCACGTGCCGCCGAGCAGCTCCGCCCGCTCGATCATGCCGAGCAGCCCGTAGCCCATCGAGGCGGGCTGGCGAGCGCTCGTGGGGGCGCCGTCGTCGCTGACGCGCAGGCGCACCGAGTCGTGGTCGGCGGAGACGCCGACGTCGATCCGCGTCGCGTGCCGGGCGTGTCGCCGAGCGTTGGTGATCGACTCCTGCGCGAGGCGGTAGATGGCGGCTGAGACCGACGGTGAGAGGTCGTCGAGGTCCCCGGAGACATCGACGTGGACCTCGGGGCCTTCGGCGGACCGGCGGGCCAGGCCATCGAGATCCGCGATCCGCGGGGTGGGCGCCAGGTCGGCGGACTCGTCCCGCCGCAGGAACCGGACCATCGCGCGCATCTCGCTGAGGGTGCGCGACGCCTCGGTCTCGATGACGCGGAGCGCGTCGACCGCGGCCGCGGGGTTCGTGGAGGACGTGGCCAGGCCGGCCTGCGCGCGGATGGCGATGGCCGACACGTGATGGGCGACCGTGTCGTGGAGGTCGCGAGCGAGCTGCTCGCGCTCGCGCATCTTCACCTGTTCGAGCTCGTGCGAGCGCGCGCGCGCCCGATAGCGGACCGCCGCGCCGAGCGCCATGGCGGAGAGCACGACGGCGAAACCCCCGATGACGTCGCTCGCCTTCGCCCGGTCCGCGAGGAGACCCAGCGACACCGCGACCAGGATGACGGTCGAGCCCATCGCGACGTCGCGCCCCGCACCCCACCGGAACAGGGAGTAGGGAAGCAGCAGCAGGAAGACCGTCGTGTGCAGCGAGGGGAGGTCGCTGCCGGTCACGAGCTGGGCCAGCGCGATGGCCGCGGTGGCGCCGAACGCGATCGAGACCATCAAGAGCGGCCTCGATCGCCGCCACAGCACCGTGGGCGTGAGGGCGACGCCGACCAACAGGGGGGCGGACGTCCACGATCGATCCAGCTTCGCGGTCAGCTCGAGCAGCCCGATCGCGACGAGCGCGCCGAGCAGCACCCAGTCTCGCGTGCCCGTGCCCGGCGGATGAGGCGCTCTCGGCTCGAACCCGACGAGGCGAGGGAGATCGCGCGCCAGCCTCACGCGCTGCCGCCCGCCTTCGGATCGTACCCCAGGTTCGGCGACAGCCAGCGTTCCGCCTCTTCGAGCATCATCCCCTTGCGCTTCGCGTAATCCTCGACCTGATCCCTGCCGAGGCGCCCCACCATGAAATACCGCGCCTCGGGGTGCGCCAGGTAGATGCCGCTCACGCTCGCCGCGGGCGTCATGGCGCAGGTCTCGGTCAGCTCGATGCCGACCGAGGGCGCGTCGAGCAGCGCGAACAGCTTGCGCTTCTCGGTGTGGTCCGGGCACGCCGGATACCCGAACGCCGGCCGGATCCCCCGGTACTTCTCCTCGATGAGCTCCTCGTTGGACAGCGCCTCGCCCGCGCCGTACCCCCACTCCTTCCGCGCCCGCTCGTGGAGCAGCTCGGCGAACGCCTCCGCGAGCCGGTCCGCGAGCGCCTTCGCGATGATCGCGCTGTAGTCGTCCTTGTCCTTCTCGTATGCGCGCACGACCTCGTCGAGCCCGATCCCCGCCGTCACCGCGAACGCGCCGACGTGGTCGGCGAGCCCGCTCTCCCGCGGCGCCACGAAATCGGCGAGCGACAGGTACGGCTTCACCCCGCCCGCGTCCTTCTCGCCGTCCTCCTCGGCGCCGCCCGCGGCCTTCACCTGCTGCTGCCTGAGCATGTTGAACCGGACGAGCTCCCGCGAGCGCGCCTCGTCCCCGTAGAGCACGATGTCCCGCTGCTCGCCGCTCGCCGGCCAGAACCCGTAGACGCCCCGCGCCTCGAGCAGCGCGCCGTCGATGATCCGCTGCAGCACCTTTTGCGCGTGCTCGAACAGCTCGCGGGCCGCCTCGCCGTACTGCGGGTGCTCCAGGATCTGCGGGAACGGGCCCCTGAGCTCCCACGCGGTGAAGAAGAACGTCCAGTCGATGTACCGCGCGATCTCGGCGAGCGGGACGTCCACCACGCGCCGCCCCGTGAACGACGGCGTCGCGATGTCCTCGGGCCGCCACGCGACCTTGAGCCGCCCCTCGTCCGCCGCGGCGAGCGTCACGAGCGGCTTCGCCCGCTTCCTCGCGAAGAGCTCGCGCAGCTTGGCCTGCTCCTCCCGGTTCTGCGCGTCGAACGCCCGCCGGTTCGCCTGGTCGAGCAGGCTCGACACCACGCCCACGGCCCGCGACGCGTCGAGCACGTGCACCACCGTCCCGCTGAACTCCGGCGCGATCTTGACCGCCGTGTGCTGCCGGCTCGTCGTCGCCCCGCCGATGAGCAGCGGCAGCCGGATGCCCCGCCGCTCCATCTCGCGCGCCACGCTGACCATCTCGTCGAGCGACGGCGTGATCAGCCCGCTCAGCCCGATCATGTCGGCCTCCTCGTTCAGCGCCGTCTCCAGGATCCTGTCCTGGGGCACCATCACGCCGAGGTCGATCACCTCGTAGTTGTTGCACCCGAGCACCACGCCCACGATGTTCTTGCCGATGTCGTGCACGTCGCCCTTCACGGTCGCCATCACGACCTTCCCCTGGGACGACGACCCGCCCGCGGCCTTCTCGGCCTCCATGAACGGCAGGAGGTACGCGACCGCCCGCTTCATCACCCGAGCGCTCTTCACCACCTGCGGGAGGAACATCTTCCCGGCGCCGAACAGCTCGCCGACGATCTTCATCCCGTCCATCAGCGGCCCCTCGATGATGGAGAGCGGCTTGTTGTACAGCTTCCGCGCCTCCTCCACGTCCGCCTCGATGAAGTCGACGAGCCCCTTCACGAGCGCGTGCGACAGCCGCTCCTCGACCGCGGCCTCGCGCCAGGCGAGGTCGAGCTCCTTCTTCTTCCCCTTGCCCTTCACCTGCTCGGCGAACTCGACGAGCCGCTCGGTCGCGTCGGGGCGCCGGTTGAAGATGACGTCCTCGACCCGCTCGAGCAGGTCCTTCGGGATGTCCTCGTAGACCGCGAGCTGCCCCGCGTTCACGATGCCCATGTCCATGCCCGCCCGGATGGCATGGTACAGGAAGGCCGAGTGCATCGCCTCGCGGACGACGTTGTTCCCGCGGAACGAGAACGACAGGTTCGACACGCCGCCGCTGACGCGCGCCCCCGGGCAGGTCGCCTTGATGATCCGCGTCGCCTCGATGAAGCTCTTGGCGAAGTCGCTGTGCTCCTCGATGCCGGTCGCGATCGCGAGGATGTTCGGGTCGAAGATGATGTCCTGCGGATCGAAGCCGGCCTCCTCGGTGAGCAGCCTGTACGCGCGCTGGCAGATCGCGACCTTCCGCTCCACCGTCTCGGCCTGGCCGACCTCGTCGAAGGCCATCACCACGACGCCCGCCCCGTAGCGGCGGATGACGCGCGCCTTCCGGAGGAAGTCCTCCGGCCCCTCCTTGAGGCTGATCGAGTTGACGATCCCCTTGCCCTGGACGCACTTGAGCCCCGCCTCGATGACCGACCACTTCGAGCTGTCGATCATGATCGGGATGCGGGCGATCTCGGGCTCGGTGGCGATGAGGTTCAGGAACGTCGTCATCGCCTGCTCGGAGTCGAGCATGCCCTCGTCCATGTTGACGTCGAGGATGTTCGCCCCGCCGCGCACCTGGTCGAGCGCCACCTCCAGCGCGGTCGTGAAGTCGCCCTTCTTGATGAGCTCCATGAACCGGGCCGAGCCGGTCACGTTGGTCCGCTCGCCGATCATCAAGAAGTTCGTGTCGGGCCGGATGACGAGCGTCTCCAGGCCGCTGAAGCGCCCGAAGCCGTCGCGCTCCGCGGGCGCCTTCCGCGGGGCCCGCTCCGCCACCGCCCGGACGATCGCGCGGATGTGGTCCGGCGTCGTCCCGCAGCAGCCGCCGACGATGTTCACGAGCCCGCCCTCCGCGAACTCGGCGAGCAGCCGCGACGTCGTCTCCGGCTGCTCGTCGTACTCGCCGAACGCGTTGGGGAGGCCCGCGTTCGGGTAGCAGCTCACCCGCGCGCGGGCGAGCTTCGCGAGATCCACGAGGTACGGCCGCATGTCGCTCGCGCCGAGGGCGCAGTTGAGGCCGACGCTGAGCGGGCTCGCGTGCTCCACGCTCGTCCAGAACGCGTCGATCGTCTGGCCGGAGAGCGTCCTGCCGCTCCGGTCGGTGATCGTCACGCTGAGCATGATCGGCAGCCGCCGCCCCTTCTCGGCGAAGACCTCCTCCATCGCGACGAGGCACGCCTTCATGTTCAGCGTGTCGAGGAACGTCTCCGCGAGCAGCGCGTCGACCCCCCCGTCGACGAGCCCGCGCACCTGCTCGGCGAACGCCCGCCGCAGCTCGTCGAAGGTGACGGCGCGGAACGACGGATCGCTCACGCTCGGCGAGATCGACAGCGTCTTCGGCGTCGGCCCCATCGAGCCCGCGACGAAGCGCGGCTTGTCGGGCGTGCGCGCCGTCCACGCGTCGGCCGCCTTCCGGGCGATCTGGGCCGCGGTCAGGTTGATCTCGTAGGCGAGCGGCTCGAGCCGGTAGTCGGCCTGGGCGATCGAGGTGCCCGTGAAGGTGTTCGTCTCGATGATGTCGGCGCCGGCGTCGAGGTACGCGCCGTGGATCTCGGCGATGACGTCCGGCCGCGTCAGCACGAGCAGATCGCTGTTGCCCTTGAGGTCGATCGCGTGGTCGCGGAATCGCTCGCCGCGGTAGTCGGCCTCGCCCAGGCGGTAGCGCTGGATCATCGTGCCCATCGCGCCGTCGAGGCACAGGATCCGGGTCTCGAGGATCTCTTCGAGGCGCGCGGGGCGTTCGCATCCGTTCATGGCTCTGCTCTGCTCCTGGGCTTATTATCCCTCAATCCGTATTAGCGGATGGCAGCCTGACGGGACCGCGAACCGGCGTCAAGTCTCCCGCCGCTGGCAGGCGAGGACAGCGGCCCTCGGCTGCGGCCTCCCCGCTGCGGCCTCGCCGAGGCGACGGGCGGGGTCCGCTGGGCGGACGGCGGCCGCGCCTGGACGAGCGGGGGGTCAGGTCGACGGCGTACCCCGTTCCGGCTGAGGCACTGGCGGACATCGCTGGAGGTGCGTATCTTTGGCTAGCCCTGAGCACCCCATCTCAGAGCACGGCCGGCCGGGCGCACGCGCGGTTCGCCTTCCAGCGGGGCGAGCGCCCCCTCGGGCAGGACCTGCCGTCCCCAGCCGGGCACAGCACGCAGAGGAGATTTCAGGATGATCACGATCACGCAGAAGGCAGCCGAGAAGGTGATGGAGATCGCGACCGCGGAGGAGCTGCTGGGGCAGGGGCTGCGCCTGCGCGTCGTGGGCGGCGGGTGCGCCGGCTTCTCGTACGACCTGTATTTCGAGGACAAGCCGACCGAGTTCGACGAGGAGTTCGAGGACCGAGGCATCAAGCTCTACGTGGACCCGCTGAGCTTCCAGTACCTCGACGGGACCGAGATCGACTACGTGGAAGGCCTCCACGGCTCGGGGTTCAAGTTCAGCAACCCGTCGGTGAAGAGCACCTGCGGTTGCGGCTCCTCGTTCTCCGTCTGATCGCGCGCTCGCTCCTCCCTCTGAACCTCGCTTCCGTCCTGGCTCGCTCCGCCCGCTGGCGGAGCAGCCGACGCGAGATGCACACGGGCCCCCGACGCGCGTCCGCCCGGAGCATCGAGACCTTCCTGGCTCTCTAGCGCCTCCTGTTTGCCTCAGCGCTCGCGCGGGCGAGCCTGAGCCGCGTGCGCCATGGCTTCGCAGCCACGGTGTACAAGCTGCCCGCCCGGGGCGGCATGCCAGCTGCATCGCAGCCTGAGTGGGCTGCTCTCTTCGGAATCTCGAACCAACCACTTCGGCGGCAAGTGCCGGCGAGGCGATCAACGCGATCGAGGCTCGGCTTCGTCCGGCCTCGACCGCAGGAGCCGAGGTCCGGCGTCGGCCGGCCTCATCAACCGAACCGGGGTCTTCGGACCTCGAAGGAAACCCTGTGCAAACGTCCCGAGATCAGGCCAGCGCAGTTTCGCGCTACATCACGCATGTTCGGCAGATCCCGGAGCTGTCGCGCGAGGAAGAGGTCGAGCTCGCTCGACGGTGGCGGGACCACGGCGACGAGCAGGCCGCAGCCGCGCTCGCGCTCGCGAACCTGAGGCATGTTGTCTCGATTGCGATCAGCTACCGGCGTTACGGGATCCCGCTCGCCGACCTCATCGCCGAGGGGAACTTCGGGATCGTCCACGCGATCCGCAAGTACGACCCTGACCGTGGAAACCGCTTCGTGACCTACGCGGCCTACTGGATCCGGGCGTACATCCTGAACCACGTCATCCACTCCTGGAGCCTGGTCGGCGTGGGCTCGGGCCCGCTGCGCTCGAAGATGTTCTTCCGGCTGCGCCGGGAGCGGGCGCGCATCGCGGGGCTCGTGGGCGAGGGGGAGGAGGGCGATCGGCTCCTGGCCGAGAAGTTCGGCGCGCCCGCGGAGAAGGTGCTGGAGATGGCCCACCGGCTGGAGGCCCGCGACGTCTCGCTCGACACGAAGGTGTTCGAGGACGGCGCCCGGTCGCTGGTCGACACCCTGCCGGCGGACGATCAGGACCAGGAGGAGCGCTTCTCCCGGGCCGAGGAGGGGGCGCTGCTCCGCGAGCGGCTGACGCAGGCCGTGGAGAACCTCGACCCGCGCGAGCGGTACATCGTCGAGACCCGGATGATGGCGGACCCGGAGGAGGAGCTGTCGCTCGCCGAGATCGGGCGCCGCCTCGGGGTGTCGCGCGAGCGGGCTCGTCAGCTGGAGGCGCGCGCGAAGAAGAAGCTGCGCGACCGCCTGCAGCCCCTGGCGGCGTAGCGCCTTGCCACAGGTGAGCGGCGGGCGATCACAAAAGCACGGAGCCCCGCCGGGGCGGGGCTCCGTGGTCGCAGGGGACGTAAGCCGAGTTCTGTTGCGCGGGGGGTCGCCCCCCTCGCGCTGGCGATCATTCCTCTAGGACGCGCGTCGCCGCGCGCCTCAAGCAGCCAACCCGGAGGCCTGGGGCGGGCAGCCCTTGCCGTGACGGCGATCGCCGCCGCGGACGCCTCCCTACGCGGCCTTGCTCCAGGTGGGGTTTGCCGTGCCGCCCTTGTTGCCAAGGGCGCGGTGGGCTCTTACCCCGCCGTTTCACCCTTGCCGCGCGGCGAGCCGGCGGAGGCTCGGAGCGCAGCCCGTCCGGGCAGGAGGCTCCTCGCCCTCGCGAGGCGCGCGGCGCGGCGGTCTGTTCTCTGTGGCACTTTCCTCGAGATCGCTCTCACCGGGCGTTACCCGGCACCCTGCCCTGCGGAGCTCGGACTTTCCTCCCGCGACCGGGTTTTCCCCGACCGCCGGCGATCGCCTGTCCCGCTGCGACGCGGCGAACATAGTCAAGGGACGTCCGAACGCCAATACCTCCGCGCCGCGCGCGACCGCGCCGTCGGCGTGGCCGGCAGCGCGCCGTCGGCGTCGCCGGCAGCGCGACCGAGAGCGGGCCGCTGTCGCGCCCCGCTGTGGCAGCTGTGGCAATTTGCTATCGGTCGGACCTTCGAGCGCCGCGCAGGTCTCGACGGAATCCCGACGCGGGGGCGGTCAGGTGCGGCGGAGCTTCTGCGCCATCTGCGCACCCAGCTCGGCCGAGCGGTTCGACGCGGCCTCGACCGCGTCGATCAACGTGCGCCGGAGGCCGCCGGCCTCCAGCGTGTGGAGCCCCGCGATCGCCGTGCCGCCGGGGCTCGTCACCATGTCCTTCAGGCGCCCGGGGTGCTCCCCGGTCTCGAGCTGCAGCTTGGCGGCGCCGTACACGGTCTGCGCCGCGAGCAGCAGCGCCGCGTCCCGGCCGAGGCCGACCTTCACGCCGCCGTCGGCGAGCGCCTCGATCATCAGCATGACGTACGCGGGGCCGCTGCCCGACAGGCCGGTCACCGCGTCGAGCAGCGACTCGTCGAGCACGACCACGCGGCCGACCGCCTGGAACAGGGTCCGCGCGATCTCGACGTCGTCGCTCGTGGCGTGGGTCCCGGCGGCGATCGCCGTGGCGCCGGCCAGCGCGATCGCGGCGGTGTTCGGCATGCTGCGGATGACGCGCGCGCCCTCCGGCAGGCGCGCCTCGATCGCGTCGATCGGCACGCCGGCCGCCACCGAGATGACGACGTCCGCGCGGCCGAGCCCCGACGAGATGGGCGCGAGGATGCGATCGACGATCTGCGGCTTGACGGCGATGACGAGGACGTCGGCCCACTGGCAGAGCGCATCGTTGTCGTCGGTGGTCTCGATGCCGTACCGCGCGTGGAGGAACGAGAGCCGCTCGCCCTTGAGATCGCTCGCCCTGATCTGCTCCGCGCCCACGGCGCCTCCCTGGAGCAGGCCTCGGATGAGCGCCTCAGCCATGTTCCCGCCGCCAAGAAACCCGATCTTGCGCCCTCGCAGCCGGCCGTCGTCGCTCCCCATCGCCCTCGCTCGCCTCCAGGAGCGCGCACCCTAGCAGCCTTGCCGAGCCCGCGGCTCAAATCTCGACCGACGCCGCTGCCTTGGCGGCGTGCCGCCGGGGACGGGCGGGCGGACGCGCGGCGCCCGCCTGGCCCGGCGCGCGGCGAGCGCCCTTGTCAGCGGGCCTCGTGGGGTTATTTCTGCGGCGGAATGAACGCAGTCGGTCCCCTGTTCGCCGAACGCAGGACGGGACCTTTCGACTGCAAGACGGAGATTCCATGATTCAAGCGGTTTCCTATCGCTCTCGCGCCTCGGCCCTCGCGCTGCTCTCGATGGCGGCGCTGGCGTTCGGTGGGTGCGGCCAGCAGGCCCACGCCACGCCCCCCTCGACCCAGGCCGCCGCCGCGTCGCCGCCCTCTGCAGCGCCGCCGCCCGTCTCGACCGTGACGCTCCCGCCGGCGCCGGTGCCGGCGACCTTCGATGTCGCGGCGCTGTCCGAGCGGGTCAAGCCGATGGTCGTCAACATCACGACGACGCACGAGTCCCGCGGCCCCGAGGGGCTCGATCCCTTCGAGTTCTTCTTCGGCCCGCAGGGCGGCGGCCGGCTCAACCCGCGGGGCCAGCGGCCGCCGCAGACGGCGCTCGGCACCGGCTTCATCATCGATCCGAGCGGCTACGTGATCACGAACGAGCACGTCATCCACGAGGCCTCCGGCGTCCGCGTCCGGCTCGCCGACGAGCGGGAGTTCGAGGCCGAGGTCGTCGGCCGCGATCCCAAGCTCGATCTGGCGCTCCTCCGCCTGAAGGGCGCGAGCGGCTTGCCCGTGGCGCCGCTCGGCAACAGCGAGCAGCTGCGGGTCGGCGAGCACGTGCTCGCCGTCGGCAACCCGTTCGGGCTCGGCCACACGGTCACGCTCGGCATCGTCAGCGCGAAGGCGCGCGCGATCGGCGCGGGGCCGTACGACGACTTCATCCAGACCGACGCCTCGATCAACCCGGGCAACAGCGGCGGGCCGCTGTTCAACTGGCGGGGCGAGGTCGTGGGCATCAACACCGCGATCCGGGCGGGCGCGAACGGCATCGGCTTCGCGATCCCGGTCGACGCGCTGAAGGACGTGCTCCCGCAGCTCCGCGAGAAGGGCTTCGTCGAGCGCGGCAAGCTCGGCCTCCTGTTCCAGCCCGTCACGCGCGAGCTCGCCGCGGCGCTCCAGCTGGACGCGCCGAAGGGCGCGCTCGTCGCCGAGGTCGAGCCGGGCGGCGCCGCGGCGCGCGCCGGCATCAAGCCGGGCGACGTGATCGTCGACGTGAACGGCGTCCCGATCCTCCACGCCGAGGAGCTGCGGCGCAACGTGGCGCGCAACGCGCCCGGCTCGGAGATCGAGGTGACCGTGGTGCGCGGCCAGAAGCGGCAGGAGCTCCGGGCCAAGCTGGACGCGCTCCAGGACGAGGAGGGCGACGCGGCGAGCCGCCCGCGGCCGGCCCAGGGCGCGCGGCCCGAGCGGCAGCAGAGCGCCGAGAAGCTCGGCATCCACGTCTCCGAGGCGGCCGGGGGCGGGGTGCGGGTCGACGGGTTCGCGTCGGGCGTCGACATCCAGGAGCTCCAGGTGGGCGACGTGATCCTCGAGGTGAACGGCACCCCGGTGAAGGACGTCGCCGGCCTCCGCGCGGCCGTCGCCAAGGCCAAGGAGGGGTCGATGGCGCTCCTCAAGGTGCGGCGCGGGAAGCTCGTCCAGTTCGCGGCCGTGCCCGTCCCCGCGCGCTGATCTCGCGGCGCGGCCGGCGCGCGCCGGTCCGCGTCGAGCCTCCCCGCATCGCTCCACCCCGCATCACCCCACGCCTCGCCGCCGGCCGGCGGCCTCCTCTCCTCCCCCGGGCGCGCTCGCCGGCGAGGCTCTCTCGGGCGCGCTCGCCGGCGAGGCGGCCTCGGCGCGCGCCGCCTCTGCGAGCGCGCGCTTCTCCGCCTCGGTCTGCTTCACGCGCTCCTCGAGCACGTCGGTGCCGAGGTAGCGGAAGACATAGACGCCCCCCACGAACATGCAGAGGAACAGGGTGAGCACGCGCCAGAGGACGACGTACGGCACCACGTGCGCGCCCTGGACCCAGGGCGACATGAGCGCGTTCGAGCCGAGCTCCGCGACGCCGCTCGCGCCGGGCGTGGGGGTCATGTAGAGCGCGAAGTTGAGCAGCGTCTGGGTCAGGACGACCTGGACGATCGGCGGGCCCACCGAGACGAAGGTCGAGGGCGTCGTCGGGATGCCGAGCCCGAGCAGGATGAAGTAGGCGACCGCGAACCGCGAGCAGAAGAAGCCGAACGTGAGCAGCAGCGCGGCGGCGTACGCGCGCTTGCCGCGGCGCATGTAGATGCGGAAGCCCTCGTGGAACTCGTCCACGCTCCGCAGGAGGCGCGCGGTCGTGGCGCCCGGCGCGGCGAGCGCAGCGTCGGCGCGGGCCCGCAGGCGGGGCACGCGCCGGGCGCCGAGCAGGGCGCCGCGCAGGAGCTTCCCGAGCGGCGCCGACAGCGCGCGGACGATCGCCTTGAGGAGCGGCGGGTACGCCGCCGCGACGATCAGCGCGACGAGCGCCGAGCCGAACATGGTCACGGTGAAGAAGAGCAGCCACTCGATCTGCGCCCCCCCCTGAATGACCAGCATCCCGTTCTGCCGCAGCGCGAAGATGGCCACGGCCGAGAGGAGGAAGAACGAGACCGTGCACGAGGCGGTGAGCAGCTCGGCCGTGGCCACGTCGACGAGCCGCATGCCGCCGTGGACGAGCACGGCGGCCTGCGAGGGCGCCGCGCCGGCCTGCCCCGGGGTCACGCCGGCGCAGAACATCAGCACGAACTCCGAGGTCACCGCGGTGCGGACGCGGAGCCCGGGCCAGAGCACGCGCCCGAGGACCCAGATCCTGAGGCCTCCGAACACGCCCTCTTGCAGCGCCAGCACGGCGCCGACGAGCAGCCAGCCCGGCCGCACGTGCGCGAGCCCGGCGGCGAGGCTCGCCTGCTTGTCGTGGATCTCGCTGTAGAGCACGTACGCGAACGACGCGAGCGTGAGCGTGACGATGACCTGGATGCCTCGGATCAGGGTGGCGCGGTTCATACGGGGGCGCGCAGCCGGGGTGATCGCATGCGCATGCCCCTATACCGCGTCGCCGGCGCTCGCGACCGTCATGCGGCGCTCCTCGCGGCGCGAGGCCCCTCGCGGAGCGGCCCCGACCACAGGGCTGCGCGCGCCGGTGCGAACGACGGTTCGCGGAGGCGTTCGCGCTCGTGCAGCGCGCGCCCAGCGCGCCGCCGTTCGTCAGTCGCCGCGGAGCGCGGCTGTCGCGCGCGTCGGCGCCTGTCGAGGCGCGGGCGAGGAAGATGTCTATTGCGTCGCCGGGGGCGGCTCGCGATGCTGGCCGCCTCATGGCGGCACGTAAGATCGCTATCAGCACCGGCGGCGGCGACGCGCCCGGGCTCAACGCTGTGATCCGCGCGGCCACGCTCGGCGCGCTCGAGCGCGGCTGGGAGGTGTGGGGCATCCGGCAGGGCTACCGCGGGTTGCTCGACGACTCTCCGGACGGGCTCATCCGGCTGGATCGCGAGCGGGTGCGGGGCATCGCGCACCTCGGGGGCACCATCCTGGGCACCGCGAACCGCGGCGATCCGTTCCACTACCCGACGCCGGGCGAGCACGGGCTCGTGCCGCGGGATCGGTCCGAGGATCTCGTGCGGCGGTTCCGCGCGCTCGGGTTCGACGCGCTCATCGCGGTGGGCGGCGACGGCTCGATGCGGATCGCGCACGAGCTCCTCCAGCGCGGGCTGCCCCTCGTGATCGGCGTGCCGAAGACGATCGACAACGACGTCTGCTGCACGGACATCACGTTCGGCTTCGACACGGCCGTGTCCATCGCGACCGAGGCGCTCGATCGGCTCCACACCACGACCGAGGCGCACGAGCGGATCATGGTCGTGGAGGTGATGGGGCGGCACGCGGGCTGGATCGCGCTCAACGCCGGGATCGCCGGGGGCGCCGACGTCATCCTGATGCCGGAGATCCCGTTCCGGTACGAGCCGATCGCCGAGAAGATCCGCCTCCGGGAGTCGCGCGGGCGCCGCTTCTCGATCGTGGTGGCGGCGGAGGGGGCGTACTCGCAAGGGGGAGAGCTGGTCATCAAGGACGCGGGCGACGCCTTCCGCCGCACGGCCGTCCTCGGGGGCGTCGCCGAGCGCGTCGCCAAGGAGCTCGCCGCCCGCACGGGCAAGGAGGCGCGCTCGATGGTGCTCGGCCACCTGCAGCGCGGCGGGGGGCCCACGACGGCGGACCGCTTGCTCGCGCTCCGCTTCGGCGCGGCCGCGGCGCGCTGCCTGGTCGAGGACTGCGGGAGCGGGATGGTCGCGCTGCGGGCGAACCGGATCGAGCTGGTCCCGCTCGGCGACGTCGCCGGCAAGACGAAGACGGTGCCGCTCGAGTCGGACACGGTCGTCACGGCCCGCGAGATGGGCCTGTGCTTCGGGGACGAGCCGTCCGGCCACTTCGCCGCGACCTGATCCGCGGGCGCGCGGGTGCGCTGCTGTCGGCGTCGGCCCGGCAGGAGCCATGGTGGGAGGGTCCAGGCTCGCCCTCGACGGCGCGTCTCGCGCGGTGCGTCGTCGGCCGGACGGCCTGAGCGGGGCGACCAGCCTCGTGTTTGACACTCGTCGAAGGGGGCCGATATCTTGGGTTCCCCTCCGAACCCGCGCACCCCCGGCACATGACGAAAGTCCTCGTATTTGAGAGCGATCCGGCGTTCGCCGGGGAGCTCCGCACGGAACTCGGCCGCCTCGGCTGCACCGTTCAGGTCGTCGACGACGGCAACGTCGGCCTGCAGGCCGCCGCGGCGGATCGCCCCGACCTCATCCTGCTGTCGATCGAGCTGCCGCGCATGAACGGCTTCTCGGTCTGCAACAAGCTCAAGAAGGACGTGCAGCTCAAGGACGTCCCGCTCGTCATCATGTCGAGCGAGTCGAGCGAGGAGACGTTCGAGCAGCACCGCAAGCTCAGGACGCGCGCGGAGGACTACATCCACAAGCCGATCGCGTTCGGCGAGCTCCTCGAGCACATCCGCAACTACGTCCCGCTCGACGGCGACGACGCGGAGGCCGATCCGATCATGATCGACGAGGCCGAGGTGCTCGAGGCCGACATCGACGAGGACTCCGGGGATCCCACGATCATCACCGCGGCGGTGGGCTCGAACGGCACGCCCGCGAGCGTCGCGCCGCCGCGGCCGCCGTCCGCCGCGCCGCCGCCGCCGCCCGCCGCGCGGCCGCCGTCCGTCGCGCCGCGGCCGCCGTCCGCCGCGCCGCCGCCGCCGCCGCCGCCCGCCGCGGTGGCGCCGCCCGCCGCGGTGGCGCCGCCCGTTGCCGCGGCGCCGCCCGCCGCGGCAGCGCAGGATCGCTTGCGGGTGCCAGGTCCGACGAAGCAGCCGCAGGCGCCCGCGGTGAGGTCGGATTCCGGCAAGTCGGACGAGGACATCGAGGAGTTCATCGGCGGCGCGTTCACCCGGTTGATCCGCGACGAGGAGGAGGAGCGGACCGACGTCAGGCCCTCGGTCGCGCCGTCGACGCGGACGCCGTCGGTCGCGCCGTCGACGCGGACGCCGTCGGTCGCGCCGTCGACGCGGACGCCGTCGGCCGTGCCGTCGACGCGGACGCCGACCAGCACGCCGCTGCCGGCTTCGGCGCCCCCGCCGGTGAGCCCGTCGCCGGTGGCCGCCTACCGCGCGCCCGTGTCCGAGCGCGGCGGCGCCTACCGCGCGCCCGTGTCCGAGCGCGGCGGCGCCTACCGCGCTCCGACCTCCGAGCGCGGGCGGATGACCCCTGCGCCGCCGGCGCCGTCCCGCTCCGACGTCGACGCGGGCGAGATCGATCGCCTCCGCGCCGAGCTGGACAGGTCCAAGGACGAGATCGTCCGCCTCACGAAGGAGGTGGCCGCTGCGCGCGCCACGTCGCTCCGCCTCGAGGGCGAGCTCTCCTCGGCGAACGACGGCAGCCAGGAGGCCGCCCGCCTGCGGCGCGAGCTCGAGGAGGTCAGGGCGAAGCTCGCGGCCGGCGGCAGCGGCTCCAGGCCAGGCGGCGTGTCGAGCCGCGAGTTCCTCGATCTGCGCGAGGCGCTGAACAAGAAGGACAAGGAGATCCTCGGCCTCCGCGACCAGATGTCGCGCAAGGACAAGGAGCTCCTGGAGCTCCGGGATCAGGCGCTGTCGCTCGAGCGGGAGAAGGCCGACCAGGTCGACAGGATCCTCGAGCTCGAGCGCGCGAGCGAGGACCTCGACGGGCAGGTCGCGTCGCTGCGCGCGGACAAGGAGCTCGCCGCGAAGCGCGCCGACGACTTCAAGGCGCGCGCCGAGAAGATGCAGGCGCAGATCGCCGCCCGCGACGCGGAGCTCTCGGCGGCCCGGCAGGCGCTGATGGCCGCGGAGGCCGCGCACACGGAGGCGCTGCGCTCCGCGGCGGACGAGAGGGCGCAGGCGATCGCCGCCGTCGAGGCGTCGGCGCGGCGCGAGATCGAGGAGAGCGCGCAGGCGGAGCGCGATCGCTCCGAGCAGGCGGCCGCGGCGCATCGCGCGGAGGTCGATCGGCTGAGCGCCGAGCACGCCGCCCGGGTGGAGCAGCAGGCCGCCGAGCACCGCGCCGCCGCGGACAGGCTGGCGAGCGAGCACGCCGCGGCCATCGACAAGCTGGCCGGCGAGCACGCCGCGGCGCTCGAGCGGGTGAGGGCGGAGCACGCCGCCACCGTGGACGGCCTGAAGGCGGAGCACGCCGCGGCGACGGATGGCCTGAAGGCGGAGCACGCCGCGGCGACGGATGGCCTGAAGGCGGAGCACGCCGCGGCGACGGATGGCCTGAAGGCGGAGCACGCCGCGGCGACGGACGGCCTGAAGGCGGAGCACGCCGCGGCGCTGGACCGGCTCAGGGCGGAGCACGCCGCGGCGCTGGCGACGTCGCAGCGCGAGCACGAGGCCGCCGTCGACGCGCTCCGGCGCGAGCACGCGGGCGAGACGGAGCGGCGCGACCGGGAGCACGCCGCGGCGCTCGACGCGGCGCGCGCCGAGCACGCCGCCGCCGTCGAGCGGCAGAGCGCGGAGCACGCGGCCGCGCTGCAGGCGTCGCGGGCCGAGCAGGTCGCCGCGCTCGAGCGGCAGCAGGCCGAGCACGCGGCCGCGCAGGAGGCGCTGCGGGGCGAGCACGCGGCCGCCGTCGAGGCGCTCCGGCGCGAGCACGCGGCCGCGCAGGAGGCGCTGCGGGGCGAGCACGCGGCCGCCGTCGAGGCGCTCCGGCGCGAGCACGCGGACGACGGGGAGCGGCGCGATCGCGAGCACGCGGCCGCGCAGGAGGCGCTGCGGGGCGAGCACGCCCGCGCCTTCGAGGCGCAGGCGAACGAGCACGCGCGGGCGCTCGAGGCGGCGCGGGAGGACTTCGCGGCGCGGCTCGCGGCGCGGCTCGCGGCGCGGGAGCGCGAGCTCATCGAGGAGCGAGAGCAGGCCGTGCGCGCCGCCGAGCAGGCGCATGCGTCGCGGGTGGCCGAGCTCGAGGCGCGCGCCGCCGAGCGGCAGGCGCAGATCGAGGCGGCGCACGCGCAGGCGCTCGCCGATCTCCGCGGGGCGCACCAGGCCGAGATCGCCGAGCGCGAGGCCGCCTGGGCGGCGCAGAAGCACGAGCTCGACGAGATCGCCCGCGGGCTCTCCACCGAGCTCGGGCAGGCGCGCAACCAGGTGGCGCACCTGGAGGCCCGCGCCCACGATCTCGAGCAGCACCTGGAGCAGCGCGCCGGCGAGCTCTCCGCCCGCACCGGGGAGCGCGATCGCCTGCTGGGCGAGCTCGCCGAGCGGGCGCGCGACGTCGAGGCGCTCCAGGGCCGGCTCGCCGAGGCCGAGCAGCGGGAGAGCGAGCTCGGCGCGCAGCTCTCGCACCGGACCGAGGAGCGCGACACCCTGCGGACCCAGGGCGAGCAGCTCGCCGAGCAGCTCGCGGTCGAGCGTGCCCGCCTCCAGAAGGCGCGCTCGAAGTGGGGCGAGGATCGCGCCTCGCTGGAGCGCGCGCGGGAGGCGCTCGGCGCCGCGCTGTCGCAGATCGAGCAGGCCGAGGCGCTGTCGGTCGAGTGAGCCGGCGGCGCTCGCCGGGAGGCGCGGGGGGCGGTCAGCGCGAGAGCGCGGCCGCCCCGAACGCCTCGGGCAGCAGCGCCGCCAGCGAGGTGAGCCGGGGCGGCGCGCCGCCGCCGGCGGCGACGAGGCGGATCGGGAGATCGGCGGCGAACTCGGCGAGGGTCTGCCGGCACATGCCGCACGGGCTGCCGAGGACGGGCCCGCTGGTGGCGACGGTGAGCGCGATCGGGTCGCGCTCGCCGGCCGCGACCATCTGCACGATGGCCGAGCGCTCCGCGCAGATGGTGAGCCCGTACGAGGCGTTCTCGACGTTGCAGCCGGCGAACACGCGGCCCGATCGCACGAGGATCGCCGCGCCCACCCAGTAGCCCGAGTACGGCGCGTGCGCCCGCTCCCGGACGGCGAGGGCCGCCCGGTCGAGCGCGTCCCAGTCGATCGCCGGCGCCGCCTCGACCGCGGCGGGGGCCGCGCCGGCGTCGTGCGGGGCGCGGCTCACGACGCCGGGCTCCCGGCCGCAGCCTCGGCGCCGACGCGGCGGACCCACGCCGAGAGCAGCGCCGTGAACCGTGCGCGCGTCCTCCGGGCGGTCTCCTCGACCTCCTTGTGGTCGAGCTCGCGCTGGGTCAGGCCCGCGGCGAGGTTCGTGATGCACGAGATGGCCGCGGCCGGCACGCCCATGTGCCGGAGCGCGATGATCTCCGGGACCGTGCTCATCCCGACCGCGTCTGCCCCGAGCGCGCGCAACATCCGGATCTCGGCGGGCGTCTCGTACGTCGGCCCGAGCAGCCCGGCGTAGACCCCCTCGCGCAGCGTGACGCCCGCGTCGCTCGCCGCCGCCCGCGCGAGCTCGAGCAGCCTGGGATCGTGCGCGTAGGTCATGTCGGGGAAGCGCTTGCCGAGCGCGTCGTCGTTCGGCCCGGCGAGCGGGTTCGTCCCCATCAGGTTCAGGTGATCGGTGAGCAGCATGAGGTCGCCCGCGGCGAAGCCGGGGTTGATCCCGCCGGCCGCGTTCGTCAGGAGCACGGCGCGGCAGCCGAGCCGCGCGAGCACGCGCACGCCGAACACGGCCTTCGCCGGCGGGTGCCCCTCGTAGAGGTGCGCGCGCCCCTGCAAGCAGGCGACCGGCACGTCCCCGACATGCCCGGCGCAGAGGAAGCCCGCGTGCCCCTCGACGGCGGGCCGGGGCATGCCGGGGATCTCGGCGTAGGGGACCTTCACGAGCCCGGAGAGCTCGTCGCCCCAGCCGCCGAGCCCGGAGCCCAGCACCACGCCGACGCTCGGAGGCGCAGGAATTCGTTGGCGAATGACGCGCGCGGCTTCGTCGAGCTCGGCCAGGAGGGTCATCGCGACAAGCTACCCCAGGGCGACGCGGGGGGTAAACGTCGCAGATGCACGGCGGCATCGCCCGTGATAGGGTCGCCGCCCTTTCGGGGCAAGTGACGACGATGGGCACCAAGATCGAAGATTTCTTGAAGGAAAAGAAGATCGACCCCCGCCGCATTCTCGCGGCGTCGGTCAAGATCGAGCGGCTTCAGCCGGAGGATCGGGCGATCCGCCTGACGAAGCGGCTGGCGCGCGGCAGCGAGGACGCCGCGAAGAAGAAGGAGGCCGCCGGCGCCAAGAAGCCGCGCAGCGGCCGCCCGGTGACCGACCGCACGCTGAGCGCCGCTCTGCAGGGCAAGCCGATCAGCGGCCCCGCGAAGACGCGCCTGCTGCGCGCGGTCAACCGCATCCTGGAGCAGAAGAAGCAGGAGAAGGTCGAGCTGTCGGCGCTCTTCGACCTGCCGAAGAAGGGCGGCGCCGCGGCGGAGGGCGCCGAGGCCGCGGGCTGATCCGACCGGACGACCCGGACACCCACGGCTCTTCCCGTCGCCCGGCTTGAGCGCGCGTCGGCCCGAGGCCGAAGCGGGCTCAAGCCGGGCACTTTTTTGTCCGTCAGGGCCTGGCGCCGGTCGCTACACGCGATCGCGGCGGCGGGAGCCCAGCTCGAACAGATCGGCGGCCACGAGGGCCACGGTCAGCGACACGGCGATGAAGATCATGCGCTGGAAGGTCGCGCCGATGTGCCCGGAGGAACAACTTTTGTGCGCTTCCGGGCGCGGGGCGGCGCCGCACGAGCGAGGGGCCGTGCGGCGGCCTGAATGATCGGGCCGCTCGGCGCATCAGAGGCCTTCGTGCATACCGTGGCGGTCGAGACGGGGGCGTTCTGGGCGCACCTCTCGCGGTCGTTCTTCTTCCCGCTCGGCTGGGGTGCGCCCGGCGGCCGCGCCGACGACCTGTCCGCCACGGCCGCGGGCGCAGACGCGCGCGTGTCGCTCGACGCGGCGTTCGCGCGCGACGACCTCTCCCGCCGCCCGGAGCTGGTCGTCTCGCCATGGAGCTCCATGAGCGCCGAAGGGGCGGGTAGGCTTCCGCCCGTGACTGAGCCCGACGACGTGGGCGACTGGATCCGCCGCTTCCAGAGCGGCGACCCCACGGCCTTTGCCGAGATCTTCCGCCGTTACCGCCGCGACGTCGCGCGGCTCGTCTTCCGGATGCTCGGACCGACCGCCGACGCGGAGGACGTCATCCAGGAGGTGTTCATCCAGGTGCACCGGAGCCTGGGGGACTTCCGGGGGCAGTCGAAGTTCACGACCTGGCTCCACCGGGTGACGGTCAACGCCGTGCTGATGGCCCGGCGCGCGGCGCGCTCCCGGCCGGTGTTCGCGGGCGAGCCCAGCGTCGATCTCGAGGTCGACCGCGGCATGCTCCCGGACGAAGACGCCGCCCGCGCCCGCAGGATCGACGCCTTCCGGCGGGTGCTGGAGCGCCTCCCCGAGAAGAAGCGGGTCGTCTACGTCCTCCACGAGCTCGAGGGGATCGCGCCGACCGAGATCGCGGAGATCGTCGGCGCGCCCGTCCTGACCGTGCGGACGCGGCTGTTCTATGCGCGCCGCGAGATCGAGGCGATGATGCGCGCCGAGCCCGCGCTCGCCCAGCTCGCCGCCGAGCTGGCCGAGGGAGGCGCGGACAAGGCGGACGGCGCAGGTCCGGAGGCGGCGCGCGCCCGGGTTTCTGTGGGGGGCACCGCCGTCGGGTATCCCGCGGCGGATCAAGCGGCTGTCGACGCGGAGGACATGTGAGCGGCGCAAAGCAGTACGAGCGTGCACGGGAGCACATGGAGCGGCTGCTCCGCGCCGAGGAGCCCCCGGAGCCCCGCTGGGACGCCATCGAGCGCGAGCTGTTCGCGCGGATCGAGCGGCCCGCTCCGGTGCGCCGCGCCGCTCCGCCGCAGCGCTCGCCGCTCGGGCGCGCGCTCGCGTTCGCGGCCGCCGCGGCGGCCATCGCGCTCGCGGTCCTGGCAGCAGGGCGCTCCGCCCCGCCCGTCGCGGCGACGTCGGCGCCGCCGCGCACCCGCGATCTCGCGGACGTGCCCAGGGCCGCCGGGGCGGCCGACGATCTGGCGTTCCGCGCCCTCCGGCCGGGCGACGCCGTCGAGACCGCGGCCCACGCGATCTCCTTCGCCGACGTCGGCTCGGTGCGCTGGACGCTCCTGCCGAACAGCCGCGCCGTGGTGCGCGCCGTCGGCGCGGCGGGGGTCGGCCACGTGATCGCGCTCGAGCGGGGCTCGGTGCGGGCCGACGTCGTCACGCGCGCGCCCGAGGAGGGGCTCGTCGAGGCGTTCGCCGTCGATGTGGACGGCACCCGCGTCGCCGTGCACGGCACGCTCTTCACCGTGACGCGCCTCCAGGATCGCGTGGAGGTCGACGTGGAGCACGGCACCGTCGCGGTCGGTCCCGCGGCGTACCGCGGCGCGACCACCGCGCACCTGCTCGTCGGCCCGTCGCGCGGCACCTTCTCGCTCGACGGCGGCCGCGAAGCGCGCCTGCTCCAGCGCCCCGCGCCGCAGGACAGCGCCCCCGCCGCCGCGCCGCCGGAGGAGCCGGCGCCTTCGCCTGCGTCGCCCCGGCCGACCGCCGACGCGCGTCCGCCGAGCGGCGCCGCGGCGGCCCCGGCAGCCGTCGCTCATGTCGAGGAGCCCGCCGAGCCCGCCGTGCCCGTCGAGCCCGCCGCCCCGGCGGTCGCCGAGCCGCCTCCCGCGCCGGCGATCGAGCCGGCGCCGGTCGTCGCGGAGCCGGTCCCCGACGCGCAGGCGACGTCCCGCCCGTCGGCGCTGACGCCGGCCTCCGTGCAGGCGTTGCTGTCGAGCTGTTTCGCGCGCGAGAGCGCGGGCGGCTCGTCCTTGGTCCGCAGGTCGATCGTCTCGACGCTGCGCATCTCCGTGCGCCCGGACGGCAGCGTCGCCGCCATGCGCTTCGATCCGCCGCTCCGGCCTGCGCTGCAGGCGTGCGCCGAGGGCCTCTACCAGGGGCGCTTCGCGGAAGGTCCGAGGCAGCTCGCCATTCCGCTCACCATCGAGGACTGAGCGCGGCCGCCGCGCGGCCTGCGCGCGGAAGCTCAGAGCGAGCCGAGGAGCTGCGTGAGCGCGTAGGTCTCCCGCGCGCCCATCATCCCGAACTGCACCCCCATCCCCTCGGGGGTGGTCCATCGCACGACCGACGGGATCACGGCGGCCTGCTTCAAGCCCTCGAGGGACAGCAGCACCTCGATGGTCGCGCCGAAGGGGGCCGGCGAGGTGGTCTCGATGAA
Organism: Sorangium sp. So ce134; assembly: GCA_051525975.1. Taxonomy (GTDB): domain Bacteria; phylum Myxococcota_A; class Polyangia; order Polyangiales; family Polyangiaceae; genus Sorangium. The sequence continues at coordinate 10,665,807 of CP150314.1, read as the reverse complement.
CATCCCGCCGAGGCTGATGTCGCGGCATGTCGCATCGATGCGCGGGCCGTCGCCGATCCGGAATGCGATCGAGAGCTCGATGTGCTTGCGCGGGTGCTTGCGGTGATCTCGCACGTTCCTCGCTGGTTCGCTGCGCGGCGCTGGAGGTCGCCGCGTGGGGTATTCTGAAGCGCAGAGGAGACGATCAATGTCGCGAGCCGAGAGCGTCGCTGTCAAGCGCCGGGAGCCGGGCTCGGCCCCGCCGACCCAGAGCTCGGCCGGCGCTCCCTCCGCGGGCGGCGGCGCGGCGGAGCGCCGCGGCTGGAAGCGGCACCTCGAGGGCTGGGAGCCGGGGCTCGTCGCCGTCTTCATCGCGGGCTCCGCGGCGATCCTCGCGGTGCCGCGCTCGGTCGAGCCCGCCGAGCTGCCGCTGCCGCTCGCCGACGCGCGGGCCCTCGCGCGGGTGCGGGACGCGGACGTCGCCCGCGCCCGCGAGGCCGAGCAGCTCGGGCTCGACGCCGAGGTGCGCGCGCTCGGCTCCGCCGTCCGCGCGTTCGGGGTCGTGGACGCCGACGCCGATCACACAGAGGCCGAGCTCCTCGCCGCGCGCAAGCGCGTGCTCGAGGCCCTGGGCCCCGCGCTCGCCCAGGGGGACGAGGCGGTGCTCCGGCTGCGCGCCTACCAGCTGAGCTCGTTCGTCCGCGAGGTGCGCCGCTTCGAGGCGACCGGCGAGGAGTCCGACGAGCTGCGTGAGCTCGGCGGCAACTTCCTCGGGCTGCTCCGCCGGAACGCGTGGCTGAGGCGAGGGCAGGGGGAGCCCGGCGCGGGCGACGAGGCGCGCCGCGTCGCGATGGATGGCGCCGTGCTCGGGGCGCTCTTCAAGAAGCGCTGGGGCGCCATCGTGGGCCTCCAGCGCGCGCCGTTCGAGGTGGCGCTCGACGAGGAGCGCGCGCTCTTCAAGTTCCTGCTGTCTCATCCGCTCGGCGGGAGGACCCCGCAGGAGCTCGCGGCGCCTCCCGTCGCGGAGGAGGCGGCGCGCCTCGAGCCGCAGGCCGGCGAGCCGGGTCCGCGCTCGCCCGCGGCGGCGCTCCGCGCAGCGGAGGCGCAGCGCGCCGAGGAGCACTATCGCCTGAAGAAGATCGACGAGCTCGCCGCGCTCGACCCGGCGTATCCCAGGGACCTCGCCCGCGGCGTCACCCTCTACCGGCTGGGGAAGTTCGCGCAGTCGGCGGAGGCGTTCCGCATCCACCTGGACCAGCACCCCGATGGGGCGCACACGCTGCGGGCGCAGAACTACCTGCGCGCGGCGCTGGAGCGCGCGCGCGAAGAGCGGTTCTAGCTTGGAGCGACAAACGGGTTGAGGCTGCCTGAAAAGCGCAGAACTTCGAACCGCCAAGACGCCATGAAGAGAATCCTATCTTGGCGCCTTGGCGTCTTGGCGCCTTGGCGTCTTGGCGTCTTGGCGGTTCATTTCTCGCTCGATCGACGTGATCGGTGCTTCAGCGAGGCGCTGGAGCGCGCGAGCGAAGAGCGGCTTCAGCGCGGTGCTCGGAGGGCGGGCCGACCGGTTCGCGCTCCCCGCGCCGTCACGGACCCCTGCGCATCCCGCCGGGGCGGTAGGGGCGCCCGCTGATCCCCTTGGCGGGGTTGCCTTGCCCGCCGCGCCCCCGGCGCGTCTCCATCTCGTTGATGATCCCCTGCACGGCCGAGGCCTGCAGGAACCGGCGAGCGGCCGGAAACACCTCCTGCTCCTCGCAGGTCACGTGGCGATGGAACGAGGCGCGCAGGCCCTCGATGAGCTCGGGGAGCGCCTCCAGCGCCTCGGGGCTGCCGTCTCGCTCGATCGCGGCGCGCAGCTCGTTGATCGCGCGCTGCTGCGCCTTGTGCTCCTGCCGGAGGCGCTCGAGCGTCGGCGCGATGGACTCCAGCACCGCGAGCCGCGGGAACAGCGAGCGCTCCTCGTCCTCATGATGCCGGCTCATCGAGCGCTCGAAGTAGGCCACCACGCTGGAGAGACCCTCGAGCGCGGCGGCGCGCGCGCGGGCATCGCCGAGCGCCCGCGCGGCGCGCGCGAGATCGTTCAGGTTCTCTTCCAGGCTCCGGTGAGCGGCGGCGAGCTTCTCGAGCGGATCGTACCGGTCATCGGACATCAATCGATGATCGAACAAGAGCGCGCGGGCGTGGAAGTTATTTCTCTCTCCGCGCGCGGTTTCGCGCGCTGGCCATCCGACCACCTCGCCGCCTGACCAGCCAGGGGACGACATCCCACCTTGAAGGAAGGCGCGCGTCGCCGGGCAGCTCGATCCGCTGCTAAGGCAGGCGCGCGTTGCGGGGCAGCTCGAGCCGCAGCTCGGGGGCCAGCATCTCGCGCGCGAGGTGCACCTCGAGCAGGTCGATCACGGGGCTCTTCGACACCGCCCGGAGCCGCTCGTCCGCGCCCGCGTCGCCGGCCGCCTTCTTGGCCATGGCCGTGTAAAATTGCGCCTCCACGCGCTGCGCTGCGTTCTGGGCGAGCTTGCCGAGGTCCGCGTCGCTGATCCTGCCGTTCGCCCAGGCCGCGAGCTTCCCCGTCCAGGACGCGCGGCTCACCGCGGTGTCCAGCGCGCGGCCCGCGGTGCCGTCCGTCGCGACGCCGAGCGAGCGCTCCAGCAGGAGCACCCAGAGCCCGCCGTAGACGAGATCCTCCTCGTCCAGGTTCGCCTCGAGGCCGCGCTTCAGCGCCCGCCGGGCGGCGGGGAGATCGCGCTCGACGAGCGCGCGCCCCACGGCGTCGAGCATCGTGGCGCCGAGCTGCGGCGGCTCGGCGGCCACCAGGGCGAACGCCCGCTCGTAGGCCCGGGTCGCGCCCTTCTCGTCGCCGTAGCCGTCGAGGATGCGCCCGAGCAGCCGCTCCGTCCGCGCCTTGGCGGCGGGATCCCGCGCGCGCTGCCGGGCGTCGAGCGCGGCGGCGAGCGCCGCGTCGAGCGACTCCTTGGCCCGCTCCTGCGTGCCCGCCTCGCGGTGGAGCTCGAAGGCGAGCAGGTGCGCCTGGATGATCTCGAGCGGCGCGGTGCGCGCGTCCGGCGCGCCGAGGGCTCGCCGCACGTCCTCCAGCGCGGCCTGGAGCTCGCCGGACTGCCGCTCGGCCATCGCGAGCAGCGTGAGCCCGTTGACCGTCGGCTCGGCCGCCGTCGCCGCGCGGAGCAGCGGCAGCGCGCCGGGGAGGTTGCCGGCGCGCAGCTCGAGCGACGCCATCAGCGACCGCACGCGCGCGCCCGACGGATCGAGCGCGGCGCCGCCGCGCGCAGCCCGGTCGGCGAGCACGAGCAGCGGCCCCGCGGCGTTGTAGGTGCGCCGGGCGGCCTCGAAGTCGTCGTTCGACGCCTCCTCCGAGAGCGCGCTCAGCACGAGCCCCAGCGCGGCCCCGAGCGCGCCGGGGCTCGGCCGATCGCCGAGCGCGCTCGCCACCACGAGCGGCGTCGCCTCCGACATGCCGAGGCGGATCATCACCTGGGAGAGCAGCGTGGCGCTGTCGTAGCTCAGCGGGTCGCGCCGGTAGGCCTCCAGGGCCGTGCCCCAGATCGCCCCGTCGAGCAGGTCCTGCAGCATCCCGGTCTCGGCGTCGCGCTCCTGCGCGTCGTGGTGGGCGAAGGCGGCCGCGAGCGCCTGCCACGAGACCGCGTCGTTGTCGGACGCGGCGGCCTTGAGCCGCTCGTACAGGCCGGGCGGGATCACCCGGCGCGCGCTCGTTCGGTCGATCGCCTCGAGCGCGCCCTTCGCGTCCCCGTAGCGGAGGAACAGCGCGGCCATGCTCGCGCCGCCCGACTCCAGCGCGCGCGCCGCCTCGACCGCCTCCTCGCGCTCCGGCCTCTTGCCCCCTTGCCGGTACTCGATGTTGAACTCGATCGCCCGGTCGATCCACGCCGCGGTGGCGGCGGCGGCGCGCTGGATCGCCTCCGGGCGGCTGTCGAGGAGGGCGCGCGAGACGGACGCGCGCTGCTCCATGCCGAGCTGCTCGAGCGGCCCGCCGGTGCGCGTGTCCTTCATCCAGCGATCGAGCGCGGCGAGGTGCTCGTCGACCTCGGCGCGCGCCCGGCTGCCGGCCGGCAGCGCGGCGGCGCGGAGCTCCATGAGCGCCCGCACCCGCCCCTCGTCGCCGCGCGGGCTGAGCCGCTCGATCGCGCCGGCGAGGGCGCGCTCGCCCACGGCGTCGATCATCTCGGCGCTGCCCTCGCCGGGACGGACGAGGTACAGCGCGCCGAGGACGCTGACGACGCCCCGGTCCGACTGCCCGGCGTGGAAGCGCCCCGCGGCGTGCGCGAGCTGCCGGCGGACCACGCCGACGAGGAGGCCCGTGCGCTGCGGGCTCTGCTTGCCGTCGCGCACGATCGTGTAGAGGCTGGCGGAGAAATCGGCGTCGCGGACCTCGACGGGGGCGGCGCGGCCTTCGGCGCCGGGCGGCCCCTTCGCCCCCGGCGTGCCGGAGGCTCCGCAGGCGAGGGGAGAGAGCGCGAGGGCGAGCGCGGCGAGACCCCGGGCGAGACGGCGCCGGGGGAGCAGGGTCGGCAGCGACATTGCGGGGCAGTGTACACGGGCACAGCGTGCGCGCACCCCCCGCGCGGCGCTCCGCCGCCAGCGCTACCGCGCGCCGTCGCCGAGCCTGCGGCCGAGCAGCTTGGACGCGAGCGTCTCGCCGAGCTCGCTCATCATCAGCTGCTCGACCACCGCGTCGGTCGCGGCGCGCTCCGCGTCGCTCGCGTACTGGAACTCGATGCCCATCCCCGCCGGGGCCGTCTCCGTCGCCTCGGCGGGCATCACGATCCACTTCACCCGGCCGCGCAGGCGGAGCGGCTCGGCCAGGTTGCGGATCGAGAGGGCAAAGACGAACTCGGTGCCGATCGCGAGCGGGCGCTCGGTACGGATGAACGTCCCGCCCTTCGAGATGTTGCGGGTGTAGTCGGCGAAGAACGTGTTGAGTCGCTTGTACTCCACGCTCAGCTCGATCGCGGCGCGCTGGGCCGAGCGGCGGTCTGCCTCCGTCACGGCACCACCCTACCACGGCGCACGCGGGCCAGAGTAAAGTCGCCGGCCATGGAACTCGGTCACACTCGGGCCGCGCTGGCGAGCGGGCGGCGCAGGATCGGCGCGCTCAAGGACGGGGCGCTCGTCGCCGGGAGGGCGGTAACGCAGACGGGGCTCCTCGCCGCGCTGCGTTGGCCGGGGCTCAAGGTGCTCGCGCGCGAGCTCGCGAAGGGCAAGGCGAACCCGTCGCTCCTGTTCCGGTTCTACGCCGAGAACAGCCCGCACCGCATCGCGGTGATCGACCCGCGGAGCCTGGCGCGCCGCGCGGAGGAGGGGGAGGCGAGGGCCCCGTCCGAGGATCGGGTCTACTCGTTCTTCGCGCTGAACGAGGCGATCGAGCGGCTCGGCCACGCGCTCGACCGGCGCGGCGTCGGCCCGGGCACGACCGTGCTGCTCGTCCTCAAGAACCGCCCCGAGTTCGTGATGAGCCAGATCGCGCTCGCCCGCGTCGGGGCGTCCGTGGTGACGGCCTCGTGGCGCTCGACCCCCGCCGAGCTCGCGTACCTCGCCGGCCACTCCGGGGCGCGGCTGCTCGTGTTCGACGCCGACATCGCCGACGTGATCCGCGAGGCCGCGCCGCGGCTCGAGGGGATCCCGCGCGAGGGCATGTTCGCGGTCGGCGAGCGCGCCGAGGGCTTCTCCCGCTTCGACGAGCTCCTCGCCGAGCCCGGCGCCTCGCCGGACCGGAGCGAGCGCGCCGCGGTGGTGATGTACACCTCCGGCACGACCGGCAAGCCGAAGGGCGCGGTGCGCGGCTTCGGCGGCGGGGTCGTCCTGTCCGCGCTCGGGGCGATCGGCGCGACCCCGATGCGCACCGGCGACGTGCACCTCGCCGTGTGCCCGCTCTACCACCTCACGGCGTTCGGCTTCGTGAACCTGTCGCTCGTCCTCGGCGCGACGATCGTGATCCTCCCGGAGTTCCATCCAGAGCTCTTCCTCGAGGCGATCCAGCGCTACCGCGTGACGACAACGGCGGTCGTCCCGACGATGCTGCACCGCGTGCTCGAGCTCGGCGAGGCGCGCATCCGCGGCTACGACACGTCGTCGCTCACCGCGATCTTCACGGGCGGCGCGCCGCTGCCGCCGGCGCTCTCGGCCGAGGTGATGGGGGTGTTCGGCGACCGGCTCTTCAACTTCTACGGCGCGACCGAGACCGGCATCGTGACGATCGCGGGCCCCGAGGATCTGCGCGCGTCGCCGGGCACCATCGGGCGCCCGGTCGCCGGGAGCGAGCTGCTGCTCGTGGGCGAGGACAGGAGGCCGTGCCGGGACGGCGAGGTGGGCGAGCTCTACGTGAGGAGCCCCCTGCTCGTCTCCGGCTACCACAGAGATCCCGGCGCCACGCGCGAGTCGACGCTGGACGGCTACTTCTCGGTCGGCGACCTCGCGCGCCGCGACGCGCGCGGCTGCTACCACATCGAAGGCCGCAAGCGGGACCTCATCATCTCGGGGGGCGTGAACGTGTACCCCGCCGAGGTGGAGGCGGTGCTCCACGCTCACCCGGCGGTCGCCGAGGCCGCCGTGGTGGGCGCGCCGGATCGCGCCTGGGGGGAGCGGGCGCGCGCGTTCGTCGCCCTGCGCCCCGGCGCGTCCGCCAGCGAGGACGACATCAAGGCGCACTGCCGCGCGCAGCTCGCGGGCCCGAAGGTCCCGCGCGAGATCGTCTTCGTCGACGCGCTGCCGCGCAACCCGACGGGCAAGGTGATGAAGCGCGAGCTCGCCGGACCCGAGGGGAAATGCGCGGGATAGCCGCGCCGGTAGCCGCTGTCCCGGGAGGGCGATCGATGCTATTTCGCACCTCGTGCGGGATCCGTACGAAGTATTGGGCGTCGAGCGTTCCTCGACGCAGGATGAAATCAAGAGCGCTTTCCGGCGGCTCGCCGCGCAGCACCATCCCGACAAGAACCCGGGGGACCAGGGCGCGAACGTCCGCTTCAAGGAGCTGAACGCCGCCTACCAGATCCTGAGCGACCCGCAGAAGCGCGCGGCGTTCGACCGGTTCGGCCCCGCCGCCGTCGGCGCCGCCGCCGGCTCGGGCTTCCAGGGCGTCCCCTTCGACATGCAGGACCTCAACCTGGACGCCATCTTCGGCGACCTGCTCGGCGCCCTCGGCATCAAGGTCGGCGACCGCGGGACCCTGCAGAAAGAGGTGCGGATCAGCTTCGAGGAGGCGGCGTTCGGCTGCACGAAGCAGATCACCTACGATCGCGTCGAGCCGTGCGGCGACTGCGCCGGGTCGGGCTCCGCGCCCGGGTCGTCGACCGAGCGGTGCGCGGCGTGCGCCGGCCGCGGCCGCGTCCGGATGCAGCAGGGCATGTTCCCCATCGCCATCGAGCGCCCGTGCGGGAAGTGCCGCGGCACGGGGCGGATCGTGATCGACCCGTGCAAGACGTGCCGCGGCGCCGGCCTCGCGGCGAAGCAGAAGACGATCGAGGTGACCATCCCCCCGGGCGTGGAGAACGGCGCGACCCGGCTCGTGGAGCGCGGCGGCAACGCCGTCCGCCCCGACCGCGGGCCGGGCGACCTCGAGCTCACCATCCGCGTCGCGCCGCACGAGCTCTTCCGCCGCATCGGCGACGACGTGGTGTGCGCGGTGCCGATCTCGTTCGCGCGCGCGGCGCTCGGCGGCGAGCTGGAGATCCCGACGCTCGACGGCAAGGGCCGGCTGCGGATCCCGCCGGGCACGCAGCCCGGATCGGTGCTCCGGATCAAGGGCAAGGGCATACCGCGCCGCGTCGTCGGCGGCCGCGGCGACCAGCTCGTCGAGGTGAGCGTCGAGGTGCCGACGCAGCTCACCGCCTCGCAGAAGGAGCTCATCTCGCAGCTGGCGAAGGAGCTCGGCGAGAACGTGCAGCCGCAGCAGTCCACGTTCATGGACAAGCTCAAGGGGCTGTTTGGTTGACCCGCGCCGCGCCCGCGGGCGATCCTCTGCGTCCCGCTGAACGCCGAGGCACGAGCGCTGCCTCGAGCGCCTGAGCCGACACGGCGACGGAGGCATCGGACATGGACAAGCCGAAGTTCATCGACGTCCTGAGCGACTCCACGGGGGAGACGGCCGAGAAGGCCGTGCGCGCCGCGCTGCTCCAGTACCCGGACGCGGGCGTGCAGATCCGCCTCCACACCCGGGTGCGCACGCCGGAGGTCGCGCGGCCGGTGCTCGAGCGCGCGGCCCGGGAGGGCGCGCTCGTGGTGTTCACGGTGGTGAGCCCCGAGCTGCGCGAGTTCGTGCACGCCTGCACGGCCCAGCTGAACATCGAGGCGATCGATCTGATCGGCTCGCTCATCGTCCGGCTCGGCACCTTCCTCGACCGGGAGCCGATCAACCTGCCGAGCGCGATGCTGCCGCTGAGCGAGGAGTACTTCCGGCGCATCGAGGCGGTGGAGTTCGCGGTGAAGAGCGACGACGGCAAGGAGCCGCGGAACTTCAAGAGGGCGGACATCGTCCTCGTCGGCGTCTCCCGCACGTCGAAGACGCCGCTGTCGACGCTGCTCGCGCAGCGCGGCCTCAAGGTCGCGAACCTGCCCCTCGTGCTGGGCGTGGCGCCGCCGCCCGAGCTGATGGACGCCCCCCAGGACCGGGTCGTCGGCCTGACCATCGGGATCGACCAGCTGTGCGAGATCCGGCAGGCGCGCCTGCGGCAGCTCGGGATGCCCGCCGAGACCAACTACGCGATGCGCGAGCACGTCCGGCAGGAGCTCGACTACGCGAACCGGCTCTTCGCCGCGCACCCGGAGTGGCCGGTGGTCGACGTCACCGGGCGCGCCATCGAGGAGACGGCGGTGATCATCCTGGAGCACCTGAAGGAGCGCGACGAGCGGGCGAAGGCCGCGCGGTCGTCGCTGATGTGAGGCCGCGCGGCCGAGCGAGACGCGCGGCGCCGCCGCACGGCGCGAAGACAGGGAAGCGGCGTGTCCGGATGGGCGTGCGGCGTGTCCAGATGGGCGTGCGGCGTGTCCAGATGGGCGTGCGCTGTCCCACCGCAACGAAGTGATCGCCGCAGACTGGCTCCTGGCAACGGCAGTGGCGTCTGATCAGCGCGCGCCCGCGGCCCGCAGGTCCGCGAGCAGCGCCTCCACCACCCCCTCCTCGTGCACCGCGCGCCCGTCCTCGCGCATGGCGGCGCCGAGCGCCTCGTCCCAGGCCGCCGCCACCGGCGCCCCGGCGAGCTCCGCCCCCTTCGGCGCTTCGCGGTAGTCCGCAGCGCCGTAACGCCATGGCAGGGCGCCGTGGCGCCCGATCGCCACGTTCCCGATGCGGACGCCGCCCCAGTCGAAATCGCCGTGGTACCGCAGCGTCGCCCCGGCGCCGCGGAGGCGCTCCAGGAGGAGCCGCGCCGCGGTCCGGACCTGCCCCTCCACGCAGACGAGCGGCGCCCCGCGCGGGCCGAGATGATCGGCCGCCGCCGCGAGGATCGCAGGGTTCTCGCAGACGAACACCTCGCGGCCCGACAGATCGAAGCGCGGCGGCGCGCGCCGGAGCTGCCGGACCGCGAGCCGGCACGGCTCCCCGGCCGCCGCGTGCATCGCCAGCACCCGGCCGGCCAGGCTGTCCGGCGCCGCACCCAGGTTGAGCACCAGCACCGGCGCGCTCAGCTCGTCCAGCAGCACGCCCGCCTGATCCCACACGTCCCGCCGCTCCGCCGCGCGCTCCCACCGCGCCAACCCGGAGACGGCCGCCGCGAACCGGATCACCAGCGCGCCGAGCGGCGCGCCCGCGTCGAGCGCGTGGCTGTCGCCGGTCGCCGACACCGCGAGCTCGGCGAGCGGGATGCCCTCGGCCGGCAGGCGGCGGACGACCTCCACCCCCTGCCGCAGGAGACGCCGCGCCACCTCGACGTCGCCGCACGAGAGCCGCCGTACGAGGCCCGTCGCGCGCAGATCGTCGAGCCACGCGACCACCTCCGGCCGGCCATCACACGCCGCCGCGGCCTCCTCGAAGATCGTCCGGAAGGCCGCCTCGATCCGGGCCGCCTCCGCGCGGCGGTCCCCCGCCGGCCCCGCGAGCGCCGCCACCGCCGCCTCGAATCCGGCGCAGATCTCCGCGTCCCGCAGGAGCTGGTCGAGCTCGTCCAGCGACACCGACAGGATCGCCCCGCGCATGACCCGGCCGAGCAGGCGCTCCACCGCGGCGCGCTCCCCCGCCGCCGGCTCGCGGCGCCGCACGACGGCACCCCGCAGCGGCTGGCCGCGCTCCAGCCGCCGCCGCGCCTTCTCGATGAGCCACCCGAGCTCCGGCGCGCCGAGGACCTTCCGCAGCCGGTCGCCGCTCACGAGGAGCCGTCGTGGAACATCGGCCCCGGCGTGGCGCGCGGCGGCTCCGCCGGCGCTGCCGCGCCGCTCGCGCGCACCCGCTCCCGCCCGTTCCACACCCACCGGGTCACCCCGACGGCGTCGATGTCGGGCTTCACCGTGAGCTGGTGGATCGACAGGCCGGGCAGCGTCGCGTAACACCCCCACTCGCGCTCGCTCGTCATCACGAAGTCCAGGTCGAACGCCGCGAGCAGCCCCATGCACTTCGCGCGCATGTCGGGGTCGATGCCGACGAACGCCTCGTCGAGCAGGATCAGCCGGGGCGCGTGGGGATCCGCGCTGCGATAATGCGCGGCCGCCGCCGCGAACTGCGGGATGGTCAGCGCCAGCGCCTTCTCGCCGCCGGAGCCCGTGCCGTACGTGCGGCGCGTCAGCCGCTTCCAGATGCCGTCCTGGTGGCGCTCCACCGCGAACGCGTGCCACGCGCGGTAGTCGAGCGCGGTCGCGAGCTGCTCCTGCCAGCTCGCCGCCTCGTCCCGGGCGCGCACCTCCTCGATGCGCGCCTTCAAGAACCCCGCAAGCAGCTCGCGGTCGGCGAGCGACCAGGTGCCGCCCGCCCGCATCAGCCGTTGCCTCGCCTCCGGGAGCCCCGGCGGCCCCTCCGCGAGCGGCGTCCACGAGAAGCGCAGCCGCATCCCCGTGCTCGTCGGCCGCGCCTCGAGCTCCTGGTTCATGTCGCGCACCATCGCCTCGCACCGGTGCAAGAGGTCGTGCAGGTGGCTCGCGACCTCGCCGATGAGGTGGTTCTCCAGCACCTCCCGCTCCCGGGCGTCCAGCATCATGCGGCGGTGCGCCACCTCGTCCGCCAGCATCCGCTGGAGGTCGTGCACGGCCCACGTCCGATCCTGGAACGGCACCGTCACCGCGATGAGCCCGTCCTCGCTCGTCGTCTGCGGCCCGTAGCCGTGCGGCAAGAGCGCGTCCCGCAGCGCCTCCACGTGCCGGAAAATGCCCCTCTGCAGCCGGTCCCACGCCCTGTCGTCGTGCTCGACATCGCCGCTCGACGCCTCGATCCTCCGCGCCACCTCGACCGCCCGCGTCGGCGACCACCCCGCGGCCACGTCCGCCGCGAGCTCCACGTCCGCGAGATCGAGCACCGAGAGGAAGCGCGCCCGCGCCATCACCGCGAGCGACTCGATCTGCTTCGCCCGCTCGACGGTCGCCCGCTCGACGGCGTCGCCGAGCGGCTTGAGCCTCTCGTGCGCGCGCCCCTCCTCCACGCGCGCGTCGCCGTGGGCCTTCTGCGCGCCCTCGAGCGCCGTGCTCAGCGCCCCGTGCCGCGCGCGCGCCTCCGCGAGCTGGCGCAGGATCTCCTCGACCCGCGCGCCCGTCGTCCGCTGCAGCGTGTCTCGGCGCACCTCCGCGTCGTGGCGGCGGGCCACGGCGCGCCGCCGCGCGTCACCGCGGTCGGCGGCGCGCTCGGCGGCGAGCCGCGCTTCCTCCTCGGCCTGACGCGCGCGGCGCGCCGCGAACGCCGCGGCGCGCGCGGTCGGCCAGAGCGCCGCCGCGGCCCGCTCCAGCGCGGCGAGCGCGCCGTCGTGCCGATCCAGCGCGTCGACCCACGCCGTGAGCCGCAGGTCCCGGGCGGCCCGGTCGCGCTCCGCGAGCGCCTCTGCCTCGCGCCGCTGTCGCGCGAGCGCGCGCTCCTCCTCCGCGGTCACCGCCGCGCGCGCGTCGGCGACGCCCGCCGTCGCCGCCTGCTCCGCCGCGAGCGCGCCCCGCAAAAGGGCGTCCGACGGCGCCCGGCCCGCCTCGTCCCGGGCGGCGCGCTCCCGGCGATCGAGCTCCGCGAGCGCCGCCCGCGCGGCAGCGCGAGCCGCCGCCGCCGCGCGGAGCTCGGCCTCGATCGCCGCGAGCCGCCGCCTCCGGGCCGCCTCCCGCGAGGCCTGACCGACGTGCTCCGCCTCCGCCTTGGCCCCGGCGCCGTGCAGCGGCCCCAGCGCGAAGCTGCCCGACACGTCGACCCAGACCCGCCCCGATCCGCGCCCGGCGCCGACCCGCGCGAGCACCAGGTCCACCACCTCCGGCGGCACCGGCGGGGCGCCCGCTGCGCCTTCCGCGTCGCCCGGCGCCGCGCGCAGCCAGCGGCAGAGATGCCGCTCGCGCGGGAGCGCAGGGACGCCGGCGCCCGACAGCGCCGTGTCGAGCACGCCCTCCGCGAGCAGCTGCCCGTCGGGCGTCACCCATGCGTCGAGCAGGCCGGCCGCCTCGAGCGCCGCCTCCAGGCCCGCGCGCGCGGCCGGGCCGAGCTCGGGCGCGAACTCGCAGAGCTGCCACAGCGGCGCCCCAGGGCGCCCCTCGCGAGCGTCCGGGGCGCGCGAAGGCGGCGGCGGCGGCGGGCGGTGCGCGCCCCGCTCGAGCGCGGACCGCTCTTCCTCGAGCGCGCGCCGCGCCGCCTCCGCCGCCGCGATGGCGCCGTCGGCCAGGGCCCGCTCCGCCGCGAGCCGCCCCTGCACGTCGGCGAGCGCGCGGTGCGCCACCCGCGCCGCTGGGCTCTCGCCGTCGCCGCGCTCGCACCACGCCGCGAGGGCGTCGCAGAGCTCCTCGACCTCCGCGCCGGAGACGCGCAGCTCCGCGAGCCCGGCCGCCCATGTGCGCCAGGCGAGGATGAGCGCGTCCGCCTCTTTCTCCCGCAGCTCCTCTGCGCCGCGCGCCCGCTCCCGCGCGCGTTCGAGCCGCGCGGCGGCCGCCGAGAGCTCCGCCCTCGCGCGCTCCAGCGCGGCGCGCGCCGCCGCGAGCTCGACGTCGAGCCTGCGCACGAGCGAGACGCCCCGGCGGCGGTCGGTCACGTCGGCGTCGAGGCGAGCGCGCGCGCCAGGCAGCGCGCGCTCCGGGTCGGCCTCCCAGCCGTCAGGCAGCGCCGGCGGCGCCAGCGCGACGGCCGAGGCCGCGCCCTCGACGGCGGCGAGCGCCTCGACCAGCGCGCCGCGCTCGGCGCGCGCGTCGGCCTCGGCGCCCTCGAGATCGCGCGCGCGCTGCCCGGCGTGCTCGGTGGCGCGGCGGAGCTCGCGCTCCGCGTCCTCCGCCTCGCGGGCAGCGGCGTCCGCCGCGCGGCTCGCCTCGTCGAGCGCGCGCGCCTGATCCATCTCGGGGCGCTGGCTCAGGGTCTCGACCTCGCGCGCCGCGCCGCGCTCCGCCAGCGACGCCTCCTGCTCGCGCGTCGCCGCCTCCTCCACGCCGGCCTTCGCCCGCTCGAGCCCTGCCTCCGCGGCCCGCAGCTCCCGCATGGCGGCCTCGTAGGCGGCGTGCGTGCCCCGCACGCCGGCGGCGCGGCGCCGCGCCGCGACCCGGACGTAGCGGCGGTACTCGTCGAGGAACGCCGCCGACGCCGCGCTCGCCGCGAGGAAGCCGTCGAGCCCCGCGCGATCCGCCTCCAGGCTCCGGAACGAGTCGGCGAGGTCTGCCACGACCGCGGGCGGGACGGGGGGCAGCGCGCTCGACAGCGCCCTGGAGAGCTGCGCTTCGTCGAGCTTGCGCGAGAGCTGCGGCTGCCGGAGCTGGATCAGGAGGTCGAGCAGCGCGCCGTACCGCTCGCCCAACCGGAAGAGCCGGCGATCGACGGCGGCGCGGTAGGCCGCGGCGCTCGTGAACACGTCGCCGCTGTCGCCGATCTCCGCCTCGAGCCGCTCCTTGCCGATGGCGGCCCCCGCGCTCTGCAGGAACAGGTCGCGCCCGACGCGCTTCTGGGTGACGAACAGCCACTTGCCGGCGAGCCCGCGCCCCTCGACGGCGTGCAGGCCGCAGCCGAGCGTCAGGTAATGCTCGGTCCCGTCGTCGTCGCGCCGGCCGAGCTCTAGCCAGGTGTAGCCGCGCCGCTCTTCGTAGCGGCCGAGCAGCAGGTTCCACTCGATCCGCTTCGCCGGATCCGCGTCCGGCTCCAGGCGATGCGGGCTCACCTCGCCGTCGAGCAGGAAGGGGAGCTGCAGCGCGAGCACGCGCGACTTGCCGCTGCCGTTGTTGCCTCGCAGGAGGAGCCGGCCCCCTTCGAAGTGGAACTCCTCGTTGTCGTAGCGGTAGAGGTTGAGGAGCCCGCTGCGGAGCGGCTGCCAGCGTCGGGTCGAGGGCGAGGGCAGGATCACGGCGTGCTTTCGGTCGTCGTGGGCATCGGCTCCCGCGCCCGCTCGGCGGGCGGCGTCGCCGCGCGTGTGCTCGTCGTCTGCGCCCGCGGACCGGCCGGCGCGGCGACCGCGTACCGGGCGAGCGCCGGGAGCGGCTCGATGCCGGCCGGGGTCCAGCGCAGGAGCCGGAGCGCCGTGAGCCGGGCGAGCGCCAGGTCGGTGAGCTCGACCTCCGCGCCTGGCTCGGTCGCCGCCTTCTTCCAGCGCCCTCGGTGCACGGCGATGAGGCCCGCCACGTGCTGCTCGACCGCGGCCCGGCCGACGCGCTCGTCGTTCCGCGCGCGGCCGGCGAGCCACTCCGCGACGAGCAGCGTCAGGTGGCCCTCGGTGCCCTCCTCCGGCATGGCGAGGTCGGTGAGCTCCTCGTGCGGATCGACCATGGCGAGCCCCTCGCGCCGCGCCTCGGCCACGAGCCCGGTCGCCGCCTCGATCTCGCCGACGATGAACGGCCGCTGGCTCGTGAGGTAGGCGCGCTCGTCCGGGCCGAGGTCGTCGTAATAGACGACCGGATCGTCGAGCAGCCTGCGGAAGAGGCGGGCACGCAGCGCCTGGTTCCTTCCGTCCTCGGTCTCCGGGGCGAGCTCCTCGACGAGGCACGCGAGCCGCGCGGTGAGGTCGTCGGTCTCGACGGTCGACGGACCGCGGCGCACGCTCGGCATCGCGGCCAGCGCGGGCCGGTTCACGTTATAGAGGACGTCGCGGCGCTGATCCGCGATGAACCCCTGCTCCTCTCCGGTGACGCGCGCGAGCACGCGCAGATCCAGGAGGAGGCGCACGACGTGGACGAGGTCGCGCCGCTGGTCCTGCACGTCGAGCGCGAAGGTGCCGGCCTGGGCGAGCGCCGGATCTCCGGCGAAGTAGCCCATCACGCGCCCGGCGAGCCGCCCGAGCGTGGTCTGGCGATCTTCGCCGTCCAGCGCGAGGAGCGCGAGGCAGAGCAGCACGTAGCGGCGCCGCGTGAAGGGCGCGCCGTGGATGGGGTCGAGCGCGGGGCGGGTGCCGTCGGCGAGGTCGGCCGGGGTCTTGCGGAGGCGCGCCTGCTCGATCTCGACGTGCAGCGACCAGCGAGGGAAGCGCGCGAACCAGGCGCGCAGCGCCGCGGCGTGGCGCCGCACGAGCAGGAACGACGCGGCGTGCGCGCCGGCCGCGGGCAGGAGCGGGCTCTTCAGGAGCGCTCGCATCGCCTGCTGTTGCTCGTGCCGCGCCTGGGCTTCGAGGGCGCGCGTCACGGGCCCTCCGGCGGCGCCGGCGCGGGCGGCGGCGCGCGGCGCGGCGCGGGGGCGGCCTCGTCCGGCGCGACGGCGCGCAGCGTGATGACGTGATCCGGACCGCTGAACGTGCCCGCGGGCGTCGTGATGGTCGCGGTCCGGCCGTCGCGCGTGGGCGAGAGCGAGATGGAGATCGCGCCGTCCGCGGAGAGGATCTCGCCGTCGCCGGCGGCGAGCGCCTCGCCGAGCCAGTCGAGGAGCATCTCGAAGGCCAGGGGCGAGAGCTCGCCGAGCTGGGACAGGCGCGTGGGCCGGCCGGTCGCGAGCTGGGCGCGCGCGGCGCGGAGCGCGTGCGCTTCCTCGTCCTGCTGGGCGAGGAGGAGCGCCTTCTCGCGGGAGCGGTCGATGACATCGCTCTGGCGCCCGGGCCGCGCGTGCCGCCCGGTGGCGCGGAGGCGCGGCGAGATGCGGAGCGGCGGCGCGTCGAACCACGACCGCGCGGCCGGGACCGGCGCGGCTTCGCGCTCGGCGATCGCCTCCTCGTTGATGAAGAGATGCCGGGCCGAGGCGAGGGCGAACGCGGCGCGCCAGAGCCGGTGGGCGTCGGCGTCGCTCGGGGACGCGGCGAACCATCGGGCGAGGGCGCGGAGGTCGGCCGCCCGGTCGCTGCGGGTGAAGCGGCGGTCGTGGAGGCTCGCGATCGCGGCGAGCAGGGCCGGGATCGCGGCGCGGGCGCGGGCCCGGAGCTCCTCCGCCTGGGACGGCGTGCCCGGGCGGCCGATGAACCAGCCGCGCAGGCCCTCGATCCGCGCGGCCCACCGCGCGGACGCGGCCCGGAGGTCGGCCTCCTCGCCGTCGAGCGCGTCGGTGATCTCGCGCCTGCCGGCGCTCTCCGCGAGCCGCTGAGCGGCCGCCGCGTCGACGCGGCCGAGCAGCTCCGCGATGTCCGCCGTCGCGACGACCAGCTGGCCGACGAAGCGCTCGAGGTAGTCGATGAGGCGCTGCTTGTAGGCGAGGAAGCTCGCCACGTCGGCCCCGTGCAGATCGATGCTGCGCTGGAGGCTGCCCATGAACGCCTGCGCCTGCGTGGTGAGCTCGTCGAAGCGCGCGCGCAGCGTCGAGAGCGCGAGGTGGACCGCGCTGTCGTCGAGCTCCGGCCCGGCGAGCATCCGCGCGACGCTCTCGAGCAGCGTGCGGATGTCGTCGAGCGCCGCGGCCTTCAGCTCGCCGCGCTGCGCGAGCGCCTCGACGTAGGCGCCCACCGCGCGCTCCACGGCCTCTCCCTGCGGCGTGAGCTGGTAAAGAAAGCGCGGCCGGTAGAACTCCTCGACGGTCGCGACGTCCGCCGTGTCCAGGTGGGATTGCAGGTTCCCCCACTCGCAGAGCTTCTGGAGCGCCGCTTCGACCGAGGCCGAGTCGAGGCCGCCTTCGCGGACGGCACGGCCGACGTCGGCCGGCCTGAGGTGCAGCACGAAGCGCTCCCGCGCCTCGACGAACGATCGCATGATGGCGCGGTAAAGCGCCGCGTTCTCGACCGTCAGGTAGGTGAAGGCTGGAAGCTTCGCGGACGACGTGTCCATGACCCCTGAGCAGCTCCTGCACGCTCGTGCGCTGGTGCCTTTGCCCGGCAGCGCGTCGTCGCTACCTGGGGCCGGTTTCGTATCGCTGTCAATCGAGGGTTGCGGCCGAATCTCACGAAGTCACGGGCGCGAAGCATTGCTGTTATCCAGGTCAAATTCTCATGGTCTTTCGCTCTGCTTCCTCATTCTGGCTCGTGCCTCGTTGTCCTGGCTCGTGCTCGAGGTCTCCTGCCGGAGAGGCCTCGTGCGGTCTGCTCGACAGACCGACGCGCCCTCTGGCGGCTGGCCAAGGCGCTCCCCGAACGGCGCGCGCGGCGAACGGCGCGCGCGGCGCTCCCCGAACGGCGCGCGCTGGTCGCCGCCGCGCCCGCTCAGCGGACGAGCGCCCGCGTCTCTCCCACGTCGAGGATCCAGAGCGCGTCGGCCGGGAGCCCGCGCGCCTGCCAGCCGGCGCGCGTCCGCTCCGGCGGCTCGCCGGGGGGCTCGTCCGTGAGCCGGTAGGTGCCCCAGTGCATCGCCACGAGGCGGCGCGCGCCGAGCAGGACGCTCGCCTCGATCGCCTCCTCCGGGCACATGTGCTGGGGCTCCATGAACCACCGCGGGTCGTAGGCGCCGATCGGCAGCATGGCCCAGTCGATCGCGCCGGCGCGCCGGCCGATCTCCGCGAAGCCGTCGAAGAACGCGGTGTCGCCCGAGTGGTACGCCGTCCCCTCGGCGGCGCGCATCAGGTACCCGCCCCAGAGCGCGTCGTTCCGGTCCCAGGGGAAGCGCATCGACCAGTGGCGCGCGGGGACGAGCGTGATCTCCACCCCGCCGACCTCGGTCGCGCCCCACCACTCGAGCTCGACGATCCGCTCGGCGCCCGCCTTGCGGAGGACCGCCTCGTGACCGACGGGCGCGACGTAGACCGGCGCGCCGCCCAGCTGGGACAGCGTCCACGTGTCGAGGTGATCGCGGTGGTTGTGGGTGATCAGCACCGCGTCGAGGGGCGGCAGCTCGCCGAGCGGGATGCCCGGCGGCGCGAGGCGGCGCAGCGGCCCGGGGCCGTCGCGGTAGATCGGGTCGATGAGCAGCCGCGCGCCGCCCAGCGTGACGAGGAAGGACGCATGGCCGATCCAGGTGAGCGACGGCGCCGCGCCCGCGACGAGCGCGCGATCGTAGGGCCGCGAGGGCGTCGAGAACCCCCCGGGATCCTTACGGTTTCTGCCGGCGACGGCGTCGACGACCTTCCAGCGGAGGATGTCGGCCGGGCCGCGGATCGGCCGGGTCGCGAGGTGATCGAAGCGTCCCATGGCGAGGATCCTCCGGCGGGGCCGCAAGTCAGCTCACGATCTTGAGGGCGCGGCCGACGAGGACCTCGTTGTGGCTGCCGGTCCGGTACCCGCCGAGATCGAGCGTCACGTAGCGGAAGCCGTGCCGCTTGCCGGTCGCCACGATCTCGGCGCGCAACGACGGCTCGGCGGCGCGCGCGAGCTCGCCGGCGTCGAGCTCGATGCGCGCGAGGTCGTCGTGGTAGCGGACGCGGACCTGGCGGAACCCGAGGCCGCGCAGCGCGGCCTCGAAGCCGCCGATCTGCGCGAGCCGCTCGCGCGTGACGCTGGTCCCGTAGGGGATGCGGCTGGAGAGGCAGGCGGCGGCCGGCTTGTCCCAGATGGGCAGGCCGACGCGCGCCGCGCCGGCGCGCACGTCGGCCTTGCTGAAGCCGAGCTCGACGAGGGGGCTCAGCACGCCGGCCTCGCGCGCCGCCTCCAGCCCGGGGCGGTAGTCGCCGAGGTCGTCCGTGTTGGTGCCGTTCAGGATCGCCGCGAGCCCCCACTCGGACCGCTTGCGCGCGGCGATCCGGTAGAGCTCGCTCTTGCAGTGGAAGCAGCGGTCGGGGTTGTTCGCCACGTAGCGCGGGTCGTCGATCTCGGACGACGCGACGAGCCGGTGGTCGGCGCCGATGAGGCGGGCGATCTCGGTGGCCTCGTCCTTCTCGGCGGGGGCGAGGCTCGGCGAGACCGCGGTCATGCCGACGGCCCGCGGGCCGAGCTCCTGGTGGGCGACGGCGAGGACGAAGGCGCTGTCGACCCCGCCGGAGTAACAGACGAGGACGGAGCCGAGCTCCCGGAGCCGGGCGCGCAGCCCGGCGAGCTTGGAGTCGATGGGGGAGCCCTCGGGCGTGGGCGACGGCGCGGACATGGCGATCCTCCCTTTACCACACGCCGTCTCGGGCGCCGGTCCGCCGGCGCCCGCCGGGGTGACCCCCGCCCGCCGCCAGGTTACTTGCGGTTCGAGCGCCGGTTCTGACACGCTGCAGGTCGAGATGGACTCGAAGAGGAAGCAGGCAGGCCGCACCGCCCTGCCGTTCGCGGTCGCGGCGGCGCTCGCGGTCGCCGCGCACGCCGGGCAGGGGTGCGGGGACAACCGGCTGCCGCCGCGGGACCTGCCGCGCGCCGACGAGCAGCGCCCGCTCCCGCGCTGGTACCCCGAGAAGCCCTGGTCGGAGCAGGGCGGGGAGAGCCAGGTCTACATCCAGGGGAAGATCGTCTTCGACACGAACAAGGCGGTCATCCGGCCGGGCAGCGAGAAGACGCTGGAGACGCTGCTCCAGTTCCTCAAGGAGCACCCCGAGGTGACGCGGCTGCGGATCGAGGGGCATACCGACGCGCAGTCGAGCGAGGAGCTCAACCAGGAGCTCAGCGCGCGGCGCGCCCTCGCGGTCGCCGACTGGCTGGTCGACCGCGGGGTCGAGAACATCCGGCTGATCGCGGTCGGCTTCGGCGAGTCGCGCCCGCTCGGGCCGAACGAGATCGCGGCGGGGCGCAGCGAGAACCGCCGGGTCGAGTTCCACGTGGCCGAGGTGAACGGGCGCCCCTTCCAGGGGCAGGACCCGTACGCGGGCGGCCTCGCGCTGGAGGTGCTGAGCCTCGAGGAGCGCAAGCTGCGCGCGGAGCGGGCGGCGCAGCCCAAGGCGCCCCCGCCCCGCAAGGCCTTCGTGGCGACCGGCGACGAGATCAAGCCGGTGCCGGTCAAGCCGCCGGTCGAGGCGTCGGGGCCGGAGGGCGAGCCGCTCAAGCCGAGCGCGCCGGCCAAGGAAGCGCCCGCGAAGGGCGGCGCGCCGGCGGGCGGGGGCTGAGCGCCCTCAAGGGCCGAGGTGGCGCGCGCGCGGCGCCGCCGTGCGGTACCGCTCTAGGAGCGCAAGCGCCGCCTCCAGCGACGCGCCGTAGGGGAGCACGTTGCCCTTCGGCGTGGCGTACTCGAGGTAGCGGTTGTCGTCCGTGGACAGGATCGGCCCGCCGTCCTCGGCCGCGTCGGCGATGAGGCGGTCGAGATCGTCGCCGGAGGCCACCAGATCGTCGAAGAGGTCCGCGAGCCGCGCGCCGGCGAGCGTCGCCTGGAGCTCCGGGCGCACGTCGAGCGCGGCGAGGCGCGCCTCCGAGGCGACGAGCGGCGCGGCGCTCGCGACCAGGATGCCCTGCGCGCCGCCCACGAACAGCGCCACGTGCGGGAAGACGCTGCGCATGGTCCGGATCACGACGGCGAGCTCGCGCCGCCGGATGTGGTGGAGCTGCACCCACTGCTGGAGGACGCCGCCCTCGGTGAGCCGGGACCGGGCGAGCTCGTAGAACTCGCGGCTGTAGAGGCTCGCGGCGCCCGCGAACCAGACGCTGGTGAGCTCGATCGTGATGAGGTCGTAGCGGCCCTCGGCGGCGACGAGCAGCTCGTTCCTGCCGTCGTTGAGCGAGAGGCGGACGCGGGGGTCGTCGAGGGCGCGGAGGCTCGGGCCCGCGAAGAAGCGGCGGGAGGCCTCGACGATCGCGGGCGAGATCTCGGCGACGTCGATGCGCTCGAAGGGGTAGGCCGCGATGGTGCCGGTCGTCGTGCCGGTGCCGAGGCCGATGACGAGCGCGGCGCGCGCGTCGCGGACGAAGAGCGAGGGGAAATGCGCGAACCGCCGCTGCGCCGTCATCTCGGGGCCGTCGTCGCCCTGGAACTTGCCGTTCGTGTACATGGTCGTGACGCCGGCGAGGTGCGCGACCGTGGTGACGCCGCCGTGGACGTCCTCGCGCACGAAGTCGATGCGCTCGGGCCGCGGCCCCATGGCGAAGTAGACGTTCGCGCCGCTCGTGAGGCGGGCCATGTCCCAGCGGGGCGCCAGCGCGGCGAGGGCGGCCGCGGCGGCGGCCACCGCGAGGGCGCGGGGGAGCTCCGCGCGGGCGCGCGAGGCGGCGAGGACGGCCGTGACGGCGAAGGCGAGCGCGATCGCGAGCAGGGCGCGCTCCGAGCCGAGCGCGGGGAGGAGCAGGTAGCCGGTGATGATGGAGCCGGCGATCGTGCCCAGGGTGTTCGCGGAGGTCAGCCTGCCGACGCGCGCGGCGACGTCGGCGTGCGCGGCGGCGCGCGCGAGGAGGAGGGGGAAGGTGGTGCCCATGCACAGCGTGGGCAGCGCGAGGATCGCGAGCGCGGCGAGCGCGCGGCACGCCTCGCGGCCGGCCCACCCGTCGACGTGCTTGCCCGCGAAGGCGAAGAGCCGGGGGAGCTGGTCCCAGAGCGGGATGGTGGCGGCGAGCGAGAGGGCCGTGGCGACGAGCCCTCGCCAGAGCGCGCCCTCGCCGTGGCGGCGCGCGAGGGCCGGCGAGCGCGCGGCGCCGGCCGCGAGGCAGACGAGGAAGACGGCGAGCATCAGGCCGAAGGCGTAGGCGCTGTTGCCGATGAGCAGCGCGAGCAGGTGCGTCTCGACCACCTCGGCGGCGAAGACCAGGAAGCCCGAGGCGAACGCGAGCGGCAGCAGGAACGACGCCTCGGCGCGGCCGCCGGCGGGCGGGAGAGGGGCGCGCGACGAGCGCGCCTCGGGGGAGGGCGCGGCGGCGGCGGACGGGGCGAGCGCGGGGCCGCGGAGCCCGGCGGCGATCGCGACGGCGCCGAGGGCGAGGTTGGCGATCGCCGCGGACCAGAGCGCCCCGCGGATCCCGAGGTGCGGGAGGACCACGTAGGCGCCGGAGAGCGCGCCGGCCGCGCCGCCCGCCGTGTTGATGGCGTAGAGCGAGGCGAGGCGGCGCGCGGCGTCGTGCTCGGCGGGGGGCGCGTCGCCGTCCGCCGCGGCGCCGGCGCGGAGGATGCGCGAGAGCACCGGGAGCGTGGCGCCCATCGCGACCGTGGGGACGACGACCACGAGGGCGGTCAGCGCGGCGCGCGCCGCCGTGAGCAGGGCGAGCGAGTCCGGCGCGGCGCGGGCGACGGCGACGTAGGCCGAGGTCAGCGCCTCGAACACGAACGGAGAGACGGCGCAGATGGCGCCGACGATCGCCTCGAGCGCGCCGTAGACGACGAGCGGGCGGCGGGCGGCCGCGGCGTGGCGGCCGCCGAGGTGCGCGCCGAGGGCCAGGCCGCCCATGAAGGCGGCGAGGACCGTGCTCACGGCATAGGCGGTGGCGCCGAAGACGTAGGCGAGCAGCTTGGAGAAGGCGACCTCGTAGAGGAGGCCGGTCGCGCCGGAGACGAAGAACAGGGCGGCCACGAGCGGGAAGCGGGAGCGCACGGGCGCGCACGCTAGTACAGGCGCGCGCGGAGCAGGCAGCTTCGCTACGGGCGGCGTGACCTCGCCGACCGCCGGCCCGGCGCGGCGCCAGGCCGCCGGCCGGCGGCACCGCTACGGATCCGCGCCCTTCTCGGGCTCGAACCCCTCCCACCAGGCGGAGAGATCGATCTCGATCGCGTCGAACGGCGCGGCGCGCACCTTCTCGTCCGCGCCGTGGATGCCGAGCTCCATCCACTTGCCGTCGACGTGCTGGGCCACGAGCAGCGTCCGGTCGCGGGGATCGACGTACCAGATGTGCGGGACGCCGATCCTGATGTAGAAGCGGCGCTTGACGATCTGATCGTAGCTCGCGGTGCTGGGCGAGAGGATCTCGCAGACCCAGTCCGGCACGAGGGTGATCGGGCCCTCGCCGGGGAGCGTCGGCAGGCGCTCGCGGCGGAAGCCCGCGAGATCGGGCGATATCTCCTGCGCGCGGGGCAGCTGGATGCTCGGCTCGGGGAGGATCCACCAGCCGCCGGGGCCGCCGCGCCCGCGCTGGAACGGGTTCGTCAGGTCGGTCGTGATCAGGCCCTCGACGCTCGCGTGCGGCGCGCGCGGGCGGGGGAACGCGTAGAGCGTGTCGTCGAGGATCTCGCCCCGCCACGTCGGTGGAAGCGCCTCCAGATCGGCGAGCGTCGCCGGGCGGACGAGCCTGGGTGCGAGTTCCATGAGGAGCCTCCGAGCAATTTACCCCAGCGAAGCGGGGCCCGCTCCACCGAACGAGCGCCCCGCGCCGCCGCGTCACCACCCCAGCCGCTGCAGCCGCTCCCTAGCCCCCTTCACCCCGAAGATCGTCTCCTCGCCGGGCGGCACCACGGGCGCGAGCAGCACCGCCGCGAGGACCGCGGTCACGACCAGCGGCGCTCGCGCGTCGCCGCCGGCGACCGGCGGCTCGCGCACCTGCCAGGCCCGCCGCGCCCGCGCGATCAGCGCGTCGAACCCGCGCCCGCCGATCGCCCGCACCCCCGCGGCCGCGGCCGCCCGCAGGAGGGGCGCGCGATCCAGCGGCACCGTCAGCACGAGCACCCGGCTCGGCGCGGCGCCGGCGCGCGCCACGTCGACCTCCACGGCGTCGGCCATCGGCGTGGCCCCCGTCGGATACGCCTTCTTCTGCACGAGCGTCAGCTCCGCGCCGAAGAAGGCGCGCGCCTGGTGCGCCCAGCGGTGCTCGTCGATCCGCGCCTCGGGCTCCGGCGACAGCAGCGACCAGCCCTGGCCCGGCGGCGACAGCTCGATACGTCCTTCCGCCCACCCGTTGACATCGAATTCCATACGCGCGCCCGCTGCCACGGTAATCCCGGGATCGGCCTGGTCCGGATCGCGCGAAGGCGCGACCGGTGCTCTATAGTTCATGTCATCTAGGGTAAAGGTGAGCCCTGCATGCCGAAGTCCGATCCGGCGTCGGAAGAGCGAGGCCGGGCCGCCCTGAGGGCGGCCCTCTTCGTACATCGCCGCGCGCCCCTCTCGCGCCTGCTCGCCCGCCGCGGCCTCGGTCCCTACCGCGGCTACGGCGAGCTCCTCGAGGCGATCGAGCGGCTCGCCGATCGGGGGGCGCAGCTCTCCGTGATCGGGCGCTCGATTCGCGGCGAGCCGCTGCTCGCCGTCCACCTCGGCGCAGCCCGCCCGGCCGCCGGCGACGGCGATTGGCCCGGTGTGGGTCGCCCGGCGCTGCTCTCCCACGGCGGGCGGAGCTCCGCGAACGGCGCCCCGCCCCGCGCCGCCCACGGCGGCAGCGGCGCGCCGGGCCGCGCGGACGAGCCGCCGGCGAACGACACCGCCGCGGCGGAGCCGGCCGGGCGCGCCGGGCCGCTCGACCCGCGCCGCTCCGCGGGCGCCGGGCCGCGCGGGCGGACCACGGTGATCCTGTCCGGGATCCACCCCCTCGAGTGGATCGGCATCGAGGCGCACCTCGCGCTGCTCGAGCGCCTCGCGACCGAGGACCTCGGCGGCCGCTCGATCTTCGCCGTCCCGATCGTGAACCCCGACGGGCTCCTCCGGGTCGAGATGAACCTCCGGGCCGGGCGCCACCGCTACGTGCGCGGCAACGCCCGCGGCGTCGACCTCAACCGGAACTTCGACGCCGGGTGGTACGAGCGCGGCATCATGCAGCGCCTCATCGGGCTCGCCGTCTCGCCCGGCAGCCGCCCCGCGAGCGAGCCGGAGGTCGAGGCGATCGCGCACGCGCTGTCCTCGCGCCGCATCGACCGCGCCCTGTCGCTGCACAGCGCCGGCGGCGCCGTGCTGTACCCGCCGGCGCACAGCCTCTGGCCCGTGGCCGACGCCGCCGAGCACCGCGCCTTCGCCCTGCGCGTCGCGCGCGCCGCGGACCGCAGGCCGTACCGCGCGATGTCCTACGTCCGCTTCGCCTGGGGCATCCGCAAGGCGGGCCTGGAGATCGACTGGCTGCACGATCGCCACGGGGCGCTGTCGCTCCTCGTGGAGTGCTCGCGCGGCAAGCTCGGCCTGCGCCCGTCGCGGCTCGTCGAGCCGTTCGCCTGGTACAACCCCCGGAAGCTCGACGACGCCACGCCGCCGCTCGTCGAGGCCGTCCTGCCCTTCGTGAAGGGCGCGCGCGCCTGAGCGCGCCCTTCACGAAGGGCACGCGCGCCTGAGCGCGCCGGGCGGGGCGGCGCTCCCCGCGCGCGCCGCTCAGGACTCGACCGGCTCGCCGACGGGCAGCTTCTGCAGGCCGAGGACGACGCCGAGGGCGGCGAAGCTCGCCGCCATGAGGCCGTACGCCGAGAGCGCCCGGTGCTCGATCAGCCAGCCGGCGCCGATGGGGCCGACGATCTGCGAGATGCTCGCCAGCGACTGGCTCACCCCGAGCGCCGCGCCCTGCTCGTCGCGGCCGACGCTCTTCGTGAGCAGCGTGGTGACGGCCGGCCGCACCACCGCCGAGCCGAACGCCCCGATCGCCACGAGCGAGAGCAGCGTGGGCAGCGTGGACGCCGCGCCGAGCAGGCCGTAGCCGATCACCATCGTGCCGAAGCCGATCAGCGCGAGCCGCTCCTCGCCGAACCGCTTCGCCAGCCGGCCGATCGCGCCGCCCTGGATGCTGCCGCCGACGAGGCCGGAGAACGCGTAGAGGTAGCCCGTCTCCTTGACGCCGAACGCGAAGCGCCGCTCGAGGAACAGCGCGAAGCCGCCGATCAGCGTCGAGAACGAGAGGCTGAAGGCGAAGAACTCGAGCAGCCGGCGGCGCGGGAGCGGCCGGTCGAAGAAGCGGCGGAAGGCGTCCCCGCGGCCGATCGACGCCGCGCGAGCGGGCTCGGCGGCGGCCGCCTCGGGCGGGGCCGCCGGCGCGATCGGCTTCGCCGGCAGCAGCGTGGCGGTCAGCAGGATCGACGTCAGCGACAGCGCCGCCGCGCCGTAGGCCGGGGCGCCGTAGCCGAACCGGCTCGCGAGCTCCCCGGTGATGGCCGGGCCGAGCAGGAACCCCGAGCCGAAGGCGATGCCGATCAGGCCGAACGCCCGGGTGCGCTCCTCCGGCCGGGTCACGTCGCTGATGTACGCCTGCGCGATGGTCAGGTTCCCGGCCGTGAGGCCGTCGATGATCCTCCCCACGAAGAGCATCCACAGCGAGCTCGCCGAGCCGATCACGAGGAACCCGAAGAACGTCCCGGTCTGGCTCGCGAGCAGCGTCGGCTTGCGGCCGACCCGGTCGGAGATCCGCCCGAGGATCGGCCCGGAGACGAGCTGGCAGACCGCGTAGCTCGCCGCGAGCACGCCGACCACGAGCTCGCTGGCGCCGAAGTGCTCGGCATAGAACGGCAGGAGCGGCAGGACGAGCGTGAGGCCGAGGACGTCGACGAAGACGGTCAAGAAGATCGGCAGGAGCGGCGAGCGGCGCATGGTGGCTTTCGGGGCGATGGACGGCGGTGAGGACCGCGGGCGAGCCGCGCCGGAGTGGCCGGATCGGCAGACGGGCGCCCGGACGGCGGTGTCCTCATGACCCATCTGGGCCGCGGTGGGTACCCTCCAGCGCGCCTCGGCCGCCCCGCCCGCGCCCCGCCGGGCCGGCGCGCCGGCCCGAGCGCCCGGCGCCGGCCCGGGCGCCCCCGTGCGAGGGTCAGCGCCCGGCCGGACTGGTCGCGCGCGCGTCCGGACGCGCGTCGGGCGCCCGGAGCGCGAGCGTCATCTGGATGTCGTCGAGGATGGCGCCGCCCACCCGGAACGCGTCGGGGCGGGTGCCGATCGGGACGAAGCCCATCCGCGTGTAGAGCCGCATGGCGCGCTCGTTGTTGGCGAAGACGCCGAGATCGAGGTACGCGAGGCCCGCCTTGTCGCGGGCCCAGGCGATCGCCGCCTCGAGCAGGCGCCGGCCGTGGCCCTGCCCGGTGTACGGGCCGAGGATGCCCATCGTGACGACGGCGCGGTGGCTCTCGGACCAGACGCGGCCGCCGCGCAGCTCGATGTGCCCGATGACGCGCCCCCGCGGCTCGGCCGACCGGAGCAGCCAGGCGCGCCCCCAGAGCAGCTCGTCGAGCGCCTTGCTCCAGCGGTCGCGCGCGCTCTTCTCGACCTCGTCGGGCGCGAGCGACGTCACGACGGCGAAATGGGGCGCCCCGCGGCGGCCGGACTCGGCCACGTGCTCGATGAGGTAGGTCATGAAGGCCCGCGCGTCCGAGAGCTGCGCCGGGGTGATGGCGGGGAGGGCGGGGGAAGCGTCCATGCCGTGGCGCGCTGCGCCTCGGGGAGCGTAATGCCGCCAGAGCGCCCGCGCGACCTCCAAGCGGCGAGCGGGGCGGGGCCGGGCGACCCGGGGCTGACCCGGCGTGACGGCCGGCGGCCGCCGGGCGGGGCACGGCGCCCGCGGGCCGCGGCCCGCGCGATCGGGTTGCCGGTGCTGGGAGGGAGGAGGAGGAGGGGAGCGCGGGGCCCGGCGCGGGGCCCCCGGCGCGGCGAGGAGCGGATCAGTCGGGGTACACGCCCAGCTGATCAGGATCGGCGAGGCCGAACTGGGCCATCATCTGGAGCATGTAATCGGGCACCGACTTGTAGCTCTTCAGCTCGTACGCGTAGTGGTTCTTGTAGATGGTGAGCTGCGTGCAGTTCGGGTCGAGGTTCTGGTCGCACGGGGGCACGTCCTTGAGCGCGCCGACCGGAGGCACGTCCTTGATGGCCGGGTCCGGGATGATGATCGCGGCGCCGTCCGGGTGGTAGGTGACCATCGCGCGACCGTATTTGTTGAAGCCCGGGCCGTACCCGGCGGCGTGCGCGGGATCCCCGGCGTTCGTGCCTTCATACGCCGGATCGAGCTGATACCCCTTCGACGTGAGGTAGTTGGCGTATTCGAGCACGCGCGCCGCGATGCCCTTCTGCACCCACTTGCCGCCGGAGCTCGCGCAGGTCGCCCTGTCCTTGCCGGTCCCGAAGAGGCACTCCATGCCGTACGTGCGGGCGTAGTAGACCTGCCCGGACGTCGGGTCCTGCCACTCGATGCGCTGCTCGATCCCGGGCTCGGCGTCGGTGCCGAGCCGGTAGACGCGCATCATGTCCATCCAGTTCGTCTTGCCGTTCGCGGGGATGTACGCGAGCGTCCAGGCGATCAGGAACTTCTGCACCTCCCAGCCGACCTGCGGATCGACCGCGATGGTGCGGGTGACGGTCTCCGGGTTGAAGTCGCCGCCGATGTAGTTCGAGCAGACGTTCTTCCCGTCGCTCGGGAAGCAGACCTTCGGCCCCTCGTTCGGCCACCAGCTGACCCAGCCCATCGGGCGCGCCGGGTACTCCGTCGCCAGCGGGTCGGGATCCGTGGTGTCCTCGTTGACCACCGGGAAGCCGTCCGCGTCGGCCTCGAGGCGAGGCGCGAGGAGCGAGCGGTCGCCGGTGAGGGCGTTGGCGAGCAGGCGGCGGTAGCCCTCGGGCAGCACGTCGGCCATGCCGACCGCGCGGAAGCGGGCGTCGTAGAAGTCGCGGCGGGAGCTGCTCACGAACCGGTCCTCCGACTCGGAGAGCAGGATCGCCGTGTTGATCTTGTCGTAGTAGCTGCCCGCGTTGATCGTGAAGTCGGTGTCGAAGTCGCCGTTGACCTCCGAGTTCTTGTTCGCGAGCGGGTGACCGCCGAACCCGATGTCCTTCAGGTAGCCGGTCGAGCCGTTCGGGATCTGCACCAGGATGCCGGTGTTGGCCTGGCCGCCGAAGCCGCTGAAGTCCTCGCCCGCGCCGTAGTCGTCGCTGTCGTCGTTCGACCGCAGGATGCCCCACTCGGACCACGGGTTGGTCGGATCGAAGGCCTCCTTGTTGCGCAGGTAGTGCGGCCCCACCTCCGGGCGGGACAGCTGCCGGGCGAAGTGGTCGAAGGCCACCGTCGCGGCGATGACGTTCTCCTCCAGGCTGCCCTCGATGAGGAGCGGCCACAGCGAGTCGAACGACAGGCCCTGGTTCGTCGCGAGATCCTGGTAGATCGTCCCGAAGAACCCGATGCCGCCCGCGATGCCGAGGAGCTTCTCGTTGTAGCGGCTGTAGGACCGGTCCGCCGCGCCGCGGACGTTGAACGTCGTGCGGCCGCGCCGGAAGTTGTCGAAGATGTGCCTGTTCTCCTGGGAGGTGATCAGGAACATCAGCTGCTCGTACGGGTCGGCGCCGTTGTCGTGGCGGAAGACCGAGACGTTGCCGGTGTCGGCCCAGTTGTCGCTCGCGAACGCGTACGGCACGCGGACCCGGTTCTGCTCGTCGACCGCCGGGCCGCCGCGGTAGCCGATCATGTTGGTCTCGCCGCCCTGCGGCTTGCGCAGGTTCCTCCAGTTCACGTAGTCGACCGGCTGCTGGCGGCAGCGCTTCGTCTCGGTGCCGTCCTCGGTGCGGATCGTGACGATGCCGCCGTCGATGACCTGGTGCCACTTGCCGTCGACCTGCTCGTTCCAGCTCGCGGGCGCCTTCGTCTCCACCTCGTAGCAGTCGCGGATCATGCCGTACTGCGACTGCAGCTGGGAGTAGTGGAAGTCCGTGACGTTCGCGCTGCCCTTCGCGAACGTGCCGTACTTGATGCCGGCCAGCCCGCCGAAGGTGTCGGTCGCGGCGAGGAGCCCGCCGCCGACCTTGCCGCCGGCCAGGTAGTTGCGGTCGCCGTTGTCGTAGACGCTCACCGTGTCGCCGTAGAAGAAGCGCGCGGCGGCGAAGTCGTAGACGCCGAGGCCGACCAGGTCCTGCGAGACGTCGCCCGGATAGTCCATGACCGTGGAGTGCTGGAACATCCAGATCATGTTCTTCTGCTCTTCGTCCGTGATCGCGTCGAAGTAGCGGGGCCCGACGCACTGCTCCGGGTTCTCCCCCGCCTCGCCGGTGCACTGCGCCTTGATCGCGCCGTTCTTCGTCCTGAGCTGCCAGTACTGGGGCCGGAAGAAGAGCGAGGCGTAGGTGCTCACGAAGTTGTGCCGCAGGCCGATGGAGTGCCCCATCTCGTGCGCGATGACCGCGTAGTGGTAGCGGCGCTGGATGTACTTGAACATCCGCTCGTGGCGCGACCGCCGCTCCGCGGCCGTCTCGTTCTCGCCCGCGGGGAACTTCTCGCGCAGCGCCTCCGCCAGGCCCGTCATCGCCGAGGCCTCGGGCGCCTCGTGCAGGATGCACGCGCCGCGCGCGGCGAGCGCGTTGTCGTGCATGCGGCGGAGCTGCGACTGCATCTGCGGGTTGTTCAGCGCGAACGGCGACGCGGCGTCGGCGAACGGGCCGTCGACGGGCACGTCGGCGGGGATGCCGGCGCGCTGGAGCATCGCCGGGTTCATGAGCTCCGCCTCGGCGAGGCTGCCCCGGGCGGCCTTCATGCGGGCGCTCACGACCGCCTGCTGCGGGGAGGCGACGTCGCCCCGCACCGCGATGTCGGCGACCTTGGCCTTCATCGGCTTGATGACCGCCTCGAGCTCGGGGGAGACGCCCTGCGCGACGAGCTGCTTGTACGCCTCGGGGTCGAGCTTCGTGGCGCTCGCGAGCCGCGAGGTGACCTCGTCCTTCGTCATCGTGGCGCCCAGCCCGCCGGCCGAGGCGCGGCTCGCCTGCGCCCAGTCGCGGATGTACTTGCCCTCGGTGATCTCGGCGGTCGAGATCTCGCCGTTGATGTAGCGGACGAGGTCGACCAGCCCCTGCGCCGCGGAGTCGGTGATGTGGCTCCAGATGTTGATGCTGGCGGCCACCTTCTCGCCCGTGATCGGGTCGTCGCCGTCGACCATGATGCCCCACGGCGACGGGGTCTGCGGCTTGTCGATGATGAGGACGCTGTTGTAGCGGAGGTCGCCGAGCCGCGGGGCGAGCCCCTCCTCGCCGCAGGCCGGGTGATCGCCCGCGATGACGGGGTTGTGGCACAGCACGATCACCGGCGGCTGCGTCACGACGTTGCCGATCGCGAGCGTCGCCTGGTCGTTGCCGCGCCGCTCCGAGAGCTTCGTCACCGCGTCCCAGGCCGCCTGGTCGCACTGCTGCGCGTCCCAGCCGTTCGCGCGGCGGCACGCGTTCAGCTCGCGCGAGATCGCGACCGCCTCGTCGATGTCGTCCTGCTGGCCCTTCCACATCGGGAACCGCGCGTCGCAGTCGGCGCCGCCGGTCTTCCTGCACTCGACGAGGCGCGAGGTCTGGATCGAGGTCTTCATCGCGAGATCCCACTCCTCGGCGGCCCAGTTGGTCGCCTCGAAGAGGTTCTCCGACGTGTTGCCGCCGATGTACCAGGGGATGACGACGGCCTCGCGGTCCGCGTAGGGCAGCGTGCACTTCTGCTTGTACACGTCGCACTGCGAGCCCGCGCCGGCGGCGACGCACTCGTCGGCGGTGCCGTCGTTGTCCTCGTCGCGGTTCGGATCGGCGTTCAGGTCGCCCTGAGCGGTCTCCCGGGTCGCGCAGGCGATCGCGCCCTCCATCGTCTCCGGGTTCGCGTAGTGGTGGCTGCGCTTCCAGAGGTTGTAGCGGGCCGCGAAGCGCCGCCACTGGTTGTCCAGGATCCCGTAGTTGCGCTCGTAGCCGTAGCGGTAGTCGAAGTTGAAGATGCCGAACGCCTGGAACCGCACGCCGTCGAAGTCGACCGGCTCGTAGTCGTTGTCGACCACCTTCTTGAACGACTGCCGGATCGTGATCTCGACCGGGTTGCAGTTGCCGTACGGGTCGGTGCCGCCGGCGAAGTCGCCCGGCAGCATGCAGGCCGGGAACTTATCGATGCCCCAGCCGAGGCTCGAGAGGTCGAGCATCGCGGGCGTGGCGAACGCCTTCGTCGTGACGTCGAAGTAGCCGTTCTTGGCGTCGAACTTCGGGGCGTCGGCGGCGTTCGGGTCGTTGACGTAGTAGGCGAGCGGCTCGTACTCGACGCCTCCGTAGAGGCCGAGCTGCGACAGGGTGTCGAAGTTGTAGGCGTCGGTCGCGAGGTTGCGCGACCAGTCGACGCGCATGTACTCGCGATCGTACCAGAGCCTGTCCGTCGTGTTCTCGACGATGACGTTCGACTCCTCGCCCGTCGCCGGGTTGTAGTCGCGGCGGATGTCGAAGTGCGACTCGATCGCGTAGCTCGCGACGATCTGGCCGTCGTTCGTCGTCTTCTTGGTGAGCCCGTTATAGGTGTTGCCCTTGCCGTCGGAGCCCTCGATCCGCTCGTAAGCGAGCCGAGCATTGAGCTGGTGCTCGGTGATCTCCCACTTGATGCGGGCGACGGGCTGAGCGTACGTCGACGTGAAGAGGCCATCTTGGGCGGAGCCGTACCCGACGTCGATGACCGTGCCCCGCATGTAGAACTCGGGGTCGTCGGCGATGTCGTCCAAGCTCCCTCCGACGAAGAAGGACTTGGCGAGCGCATCGCTCTGGACCTTTCTGATGGACTGCCGCTCCTCGGCGCAGCCCGCCCCCACGACGGTCAGCGCGACGGTGCCGAGGAGCACCGCGCGCCTAAAAATTCGATTCATCAACGATCCTCCGGAAGCTGCCTGTCGAGATCGACGCACAAGCCGGCCCTTCGCGACGCACCCGGCGCGGCGCGAGGCATTTCCCCCCAGGCAAGAACGCTGCCAACGGTCGAAGGCGAGCTCTTTCGATAAGTTAAGCACCTGTCGCACATTTGCATCGGGGGTGGCGTTAAAGAGTTAACTGCCTTCGGTCGGGCCCGAGACCGGCGCCGTCTCCCGGGTGACGGTGGTCGGGAGCGGCGCTCGGGAGCGGCGGTCGGGAACGGTGGTCGGAAGCGGTGGCCGGGACGGTCGATCGCGCGCCGGGCGCCGGCTGCGTCCGCCAAGGGGTTGTCGCCGGGGCCGACAAGTCGTCCCCTGTCACGTTCTTTGGTATGGTCGCCGCGTGCACTCCCCCTCGCATCGAGCGCGCGGGTCGCGCAGGCGCGCGGACGGCCCTCCCGGCGGTGCGCTCCTGCGCGGGCGGCGGGGCGGCCGGCGAGCGGACGGACGGGGCGTCTGCCGCATGGCGAGCGAGCGCCGCGGGCGCGGGCGGGTGCCGGGCGCATGAGGCATGAGGCTCTCCTCGGCCGCAAGGTGGCCGGGCGGTTCACGATCACCCGCTTCCTCGGCGAGGGCGGGATGGCCAGCGTCTTCATCGCCGAGCGCGACGCCGAGCCCCGCCGGGTGGCGATCAAGATCATGAACCCGGAGTTCACCGCGGACCGCGCGTTCGTCCGGCGCTTCCAGCGCGAGGCGAAGGCGGCGGCGCGCGTGAAGCACCCGAACTCGGTCAAGATCTTCGAGTACGGGATCGAGGGCGCGCTCAGCTACATCGTCATGGAGCTGCTCTCGGGCGACGACCTCTACGTCCTCCTCGAGCGCCACGGCGCGATCGGCCAGGCGAGGGCGGTCCGCATCCTCTCGGAGGTGTGCGAGGCGCTCGCCGTCGCCCACGAGATGGGCGTCGTGCACCGCGACCTCAAGCCCGAGAACATCATGGTGGTCCCGGACCCGACGCACCCTCACGGCGAGCGCGTGAAGGTGCTCGATTTCGGGATCGCCAAGATCCTCGACACCGCCTCCTCCGGCGACGAGCCCGAGCTCAACGCGGACCCGCTGTCGGTCGTGACGCGCGCGGGCACGTTCGTTGGTACGCCAGCTTACATGTCGCCGGAGCAATGCGGGCTGTTGTCGGTCGATCAGCGGGCCGATCTGTACACGTGCGGGGTCTTGCTGTTCCAGCTCGTCACCGGGCGGCTGCCGTTCGAGGGGGAGACGCCGCTCCACACGGCGACGCTCCACATCCACGCGCCGGTGCCGGCGCCGAGCAGCTTCGCGCCGGGGATCGACCCCCGGCTCGCGGCGCTGATCGTGAAGGCGCTCGCCAAGCAGCCGGCGGACAGGCACCAGACGGCGCGCGAGCTCGGGTACGGGCTGCACACCTTGCTCGCCGATCTGCCCGACACGGCCGTGGGGCTGGGGCCGATCTCGCGCCGGCAGCCGAGCTCGATGCTCTCGCGGGACATGCCGCAGCTGCGGGGGCCGCTGTCGTCGCTCCCGCCGCTCACGTCGCTGCCGAGCTCGACGTCGGTGCCGGTCTCGGGCCCGGAGCCGCGGCCGGAGGTCTCGATCGAGTCGGCCCGGACGCTCGTCTCGGGAGGGGCGGGGCCCGAGGCGGGGGCCCCGCCGCCGGTGCTGCTCCACGCGCCGGCGCTGGAGCTCCCGCCCACGGTCGATCCGCCGGGGGTGTACCCGTCGCTGGGCGCCGAGCCGCAGCGCTGGGCCGGGGAGTCGGTGCCGGAGATCTCGCTGCAGCTCCCGTCCTGGTCTCACAGCGAGAGCGAGGCGCTGCTCTCGGGGAACGGCCTGGCTGCGCCGGGCTCGCCCGACGACGGGGGCGAGGACAGCACGCTGACGATGGTCCGCCGCGACGAGCTGCTCAGCCCGCCGAAGGTCCGCGTGCACACGGCGTCGTCCTATGACGAGGGCGACGAGCTCGACATCACGCCGCCGGGGCGCGAGGTGAAGGCGACGCTCCGCTCGGCCGAGGACTTCGGGCTGGGCACGCCGGAGAAGCGGGCCGAGGTCGGCCTGGTGCGGGTCGACTCGGCGCCGACGCCGCCGGTGCCGCCGACGCCGCAGAGCCCGCAGTTCGAGCCGGGCGCGGCGGCGGCGTGGGATCGGAGACCGAAGCGCGTCGCCAACACGCTCCGGCTGGTCTCGTCGCATCCGCCGGCCGACAGCCAGCTGCCCACGGTCACGCCCGGCGAGCTGCAGGCGGCGATCCCGCCTGCGCCGGGGGTGCCGAGCGCAGAGCTCGCCGGGAGCGCGCCGGTGGTGGTCCGGGGGCCCGCCGCTTCCGGCGGCGGCGCGCCGTCCGCGGCGGAGTCGCTACCGCTCGGGCTCGCGTCGACGCTCGCCGCGGATCGCGCGGTCCTGGAGCGCAGCGCGACGATGCCGGATCATTTCCTGGTGCCGCAGGCGCCGCCCGCGCCGCCGCCGGAGCCGAGCTGGCTCGCCGGCAAGCGCGGGCTGATCATCGGCTTCGTCGCGGGGATGATCCTCACGGCGGCCGGCATGGCGCTCGTGATGCGCCTGCTCTCCTGAGCCTCCCTCGGACGCGCGCCGCGCGGGGGGCGCCGCGCTTCAGGGGATGTCGTACGTGAGCAGGCGGCACTCGATCGGGCCGTTGAACACGGTGAGCGACCGCTCGGGCCGGCGGCGCATCGCGCGCTCGATGTCCTCGGTGCCGGCGAGGAGGGCGACGCGGTGGCCCGCGAGCCGCGAGAGCGCGGCCGCCATGTCGCGGTAGAGGGCGAGCGTGCCCGGAAGGCGCTCGCCGTACGGCGGGTTGGTCAGCACGTGGCCCGGCGGCGCGGTCGGCGCGATCGCGGCGATGGGCTGGCAGCGCACCTCGATCTGCACGCCGGCCATCCGGGCGTTGCCGCGGGTGGTCTCGGCGGCGCGGGGGTCGATGTCGGCGGCGAGGATCGGCGGGCCCTCGGGTCGGATCCGGGCGCGGGCGGCGTCGCGGAGGGCGGTCGTGCGCTGCGCGGCGGCCTGATCGTGGCAGGCCCACCGCTCGAAGCCGAAGCGCTGCGCGCGCAGGCCGGGGGCGATGTCCCGCGCCCAGAGCGCGGCCTCGAGGGCGATGGTGCCGGCGCCGCACATCGGGTCGACGAGCGGGCGGGCGCGGTCCCAGCCGGAGAGGCGGAGCAGCGCGGCGGCGAGGGTCTCCTTGAGCGGCGCGCCGCCGATGTGCGTGCGGTAGCCGCGGCGGTGGAGCGCGGCGCCGCCGAGGTCCGCGTAGAGCGTCGCGCGATCGCGGACGAGGTGGACGAAGAGGGCGAGGTCCGGGTCCTCGAGGTCGACCGACGGGCGCGCGCCGACGCGGCGCCGGATCTGGTCGACGATGGCGTCCTTGGTCCGCTGGGCGATGAACTGGGTGTGGGTCAGCGCGCTCGAGCGGCAGGAGGCGCGGACGGCGAGCGTGTGGACCGGGCTCAGGTAAGGGGCCCAGTCGACGCGGGAGACGCCCTCGTAGAGCGCGTCCCCGCTGGGCGCGTCGAAGGCGGCGAGCTCCGCGAGCACGCGCACGGCGGTGCGGAGCTCGATGCAGGCGCGGAAGCCCTCGTCCGCCGCGCCGGAGAAGTGGACCCCGCCGCGATCGGCGCGGACGCCGCGGAAGCGGTGCTCGCGGAGCTCGTCGCGGAGGGCGGGCTCGGTGCCTTTGGCGGCGGTCGCGAAGAAGTCCATGGCGACCGGGCTTGTAGCCGAACCGCCGGCCGGCGGCCCTCACGAACGGCCGCCGCGGCCCCGGCGGCCGCCGGACGAGCCGAGCGAACCGCGCGAGCGCCGCGAGCCGCGCGAGCCGCGGTGGTGGCACCGGATTCGCACGGAGCTCGGCGAGCTCGTTGATGTGTGGACCGGGCGCAGGCGCACGCCGGCGCTCGGCAGAGGGGGTGAGCGGACTCGGGCCTTCCGGGGCCGCTCGGGGGCGTGATGCCCGCGCGCGGCGTGCGGCGAGCGGGCGGGGAGCGAGGGCGCTGCGCGGCGGAGAGCGCCGGCGCGGCGGCAGGAGAGGAGGGGGAGGCCATGCAGCGTCGGACGGCGACCGTGCGCGGCATCAACATCGCGCTCGGGATCTGGTTGTTCATCTCCGCGTTCCTCTGGCGGCACAGCCAGGGGCAGTTCACCAACGCCTGGGCGGTGGGCGCGCTGTGCGTGCTCTTCGCCTTGCTCGCGATCTGGGCGCCCCGGGCGCGCTACCTCAACACGATCCTGGCGATCTGGCTCTTCGTCAGCGCCTGGTCGATACCGGCGCTGTCGGCGTGGACGGTGTGGAACAGCGTGCTCGTCGCCATCGGCATCCTCGTCGTGTCGCTCGTCCCGTCCGAGGTCGAGGTGCGGGGGGTGCGGACCGTTCCGCCCGCGTAGGCGCTGTCGGCCCGCGGCGAGCGGGAGCGCGGGGCGCGGCGTCCGGTCCGCGGCGCCGCCCGCCGGCCGCGTTTCCCCGGCCGGCTCGCGGCGAGTTCGCCTCGCGGCGTCGATCGTGTATAGCGGCGTCGCGAGCGGCGTGCCCGCGAGAGGATGCCCCCATGAAGCTCAGCGTCAACGTGAACAAGATCGCGCTCCTGCGGAACTCGCGGGGGCACGACGCCCCGAACGTCCTCTCTTTCGCGCAGAAGATCGTCTCCTACGGGGCGCATGGCATCACGATCCACCCGCGGGCCGATCGGCGGCACATCACGCCGGACGACGCGCGGGCGGTGACTCGCCATATCACCACCGTGGAGACGAACTTCGAGGGCGATCTCCGCGAGGAGTTCCTGGATCTCACGCTCGAGCTCAGGCCGACGCAGTGCACGCTGGTCCCGGTCACGCCGGGGGAGCTCACCTCGCACCGCGGCTGGGACGTCGTGAAGTGGCGCTTCATCCTGCAGCCGGTGGTGAAGCGCCTCAAGGAGGAGGGGATCCGGACGAGCCTCTTCGTCGAGGCGGACCCCGCGGTCGTGCCGGTGGTCGCGGAGATGGGGGCCGATCGCATCGAGATCTACACCGGGCCTTATGCGAATGCGTTCGATCGCGGCGATCACCGCGCGGAGCTCGACAAGATCGTCGCGACCGTGAGGGCCGCGGCGGCGGCCGGGGTCGGGATCAACGCGGGGCACGACCTCACCGTGGAGAACCTCGCGCCGCTCGTGAGCGAGGCGCCGCAGATCCAGGAGGTGTCGATCGGGCACCACCTCGTGGCGCGGGCGCTCGAGGTCGGCATGAAGCAGTCGGTGCTCGACTACCTCGCGGCGGTCGAGGGGCGCCGCGCGCAGGCGCAGTAGCCCCGTTCGCTCGTCCCGAGGGCGTGACTGCGACCCGCGCGCGGCGCCCCGCCCCTCAAGCCGTCTCGATCGAGGCAGCGTCGCCGAGCGACAGCTCCTCGATCGCGATCTCGCGCATGCGGTACTTCTGCACCTTGCCGGTCACCGTCATCGGGAATGCGTCGACGATCTTCCAGTACCGGGGGATTTTGTACGTGGCGATTCGGCCCTTGCAGAAGGCCGCCAGGTCGTCCGCGGCGAGCGCCGCGCCCGGCCGGGCCTTGACCCAGGCCATCACCTCCTCGCCGTAGCGGCCGCTCGGCACGCCGATCACCTGCGCTTCGCTCACGGCCGGATGTGTGTGCAAGAACTCCTCGATCTCGCGCGGATAGACGTTCTCGCCGCCGCGGATGATCATGTCTTTGATGCGACCCACGATGTTGACGTACCCCTCCTCGTCCATGGTCGCGAGATCGCCCGTGTGCATCCAGCCCTGCCCGTCGATGGCCTGGCGCGTGGCCTCCTCGTCGTTCCAGTAGCCGAGCATCACGCTGTAGCCGCGCGTGCAGAGCTCGCCCGGCTGGCCGCGCGGCAGCACGCCGCCCGACGCCGGATCGATCACCTTGAGCTCCACGTGCGGATGCACGCGGCCCACCGTTCCGACCCGCTTGTCGAGCGGATCTCCCGTGGACGTCTGCGTCGACACCGGCGATGTCTCGGTCATGCCGTAACAGATGGTCACCTCGGGCATGTGCAGCCGGCTCTGCACCTTCTTCATCACCTCGACCGGGCAGGGCGAGCCGGCCATGATGCCGGTGCGCAGCGTCGAGAAGTCGAAGTCGCCGGACCGCGGATGATCGAGCACGCCGATGAACATCGTCGGCACGCCGTAGAGCGCGGTGCACCGCTCCGCCGCCACGGTCTCCATCACCAGGACGGGATCGAACGCCTCCCCAGGGATCACCATGGCCGCGCCGTGCGTGGTGCACGCGAGGTTGCCGAGCACCATACCGAAGCAGTGATAGAAGGGGACCGGGATGCACACGCGATCCCGCTCGGTCAGACGCATCGTTTCGCCCACGAAGAAGCCGTTGTTCAGGATGTTCGCATGCGACAGCGTGGCTCCTTTGGGGAAGCCGGTGGTGCCGGACGTGTACTGGATGTTGACGGCGTCGCTCGGCGCGAGGCTCGCCTCGCGCTCGGAGAGCGCGGCAGGCGACACCTCGGCGGCGCGGTCGAGCAGCCGCTGCCAGTCGTCGTCGAGCACGAACGCATCGACGAGGGCGGGGCACCCGCCGCGCACCTCCTCCAGCATGGACACATAGTCGGCCTGCCGGAAGCCGCGGGAGAGCAGCAGCGTGCGGACGCCCGACTGGGTGAGCGCGTACCGGAGCTCGGCGGTCTTGTAGGCAGGGTTGATGTTGACGAGCACGGCGCCCAGGCGCGCTGTCGCGTACTGCGCGACGACCCACTCGAACCGGTTGGGCGCCCAGATCCCCACGCGGTCGCCGCGGTCGACGCCGGTCGCCATGAGCGCGCGCGCCAGCGAGCCGGTCGTGGCGTGGAGCTCCCGGTACGTGGCGCGGTATCCCTGCGAGCGCACGACGAGCGCGAGGCTGTCGCCACAGCGCTCGACGGCGCGGCGGAGGTTCTCGCCGATCGTCTCGGCGAGGAGGGGAACGGAGCGGGGACCGGCGTCGTACGAAGGCTGGGCCATGGGATCACCTCTGCGCTCGACGGTATCAGAAGCCGGCGTCAGCGCCGGCATCCCGGCGATCTGGCAGGCGGACAGGCTGGCTGCAGCGCCGCGCGAGGCGGATATCCATTGATTCAGCGAGGCGTGTCCAGGCGTCCTTTTGCGCGAGCGTCGCCGTAGATCGATGTGTGGCCGCTGGCGCATCGCGCTCTGATGGTCTGGCGTGCTGCTGTCGTCGCGCTGCTCGCATTCAAAGAGATCTGCATGGCTGTCGAGACTGGCGATCTCCGTTCCGGGCGCGCGATTGTCGGCTGTGTCCGGTGTCGTCGCGGGTGGGAGCGTCGCGGTACGTCATGAGCCCGCTCGCGCGCTTCACATGCAGAATAGCCAAGCTCGTTTCATCTGGCGAGTTGAAATCGCCAAATCGCTCCTGATGTGCCCTGTCGCACAGATTGGCAATTGCCGATTGCCATCGATGAAGTCCGTCCTGTAGGGTCATCACATTACGGCTTGCGGTTAAGACGTACGAAAGGGGAGCGAGACGTCATGACATATCTTCCTACTTGTTCTTCCATTGGAGCACAGGGTCTTCTTCGCTTCGGCTGCGCGATCGCAGCGGCCTTTGCGCTCACCGCGATGTCGGCTCCGGCGAGCGCGCTCCCTGCGTTCCCCGGTGCAGAGGGCTTTGGCGCCGTCGCGACCGGCGGGCGCGGGGGGCGCGTCATCAAGGTCACCAACCTGCGATCGAGCGGGGCGGGGAGCCTCCAGGCGGCCCTCGACGCGAGCGGGCCGCGCATCATCGTCTTCGACGTGAGCGGCGTGATCGAAGGCGATGTCGTCGTCCGCAATGGAAACGTGACGATCGCGGGTCAGACGGCGCCGGGGGCGGGCATCACCATTCGCGGCCGCCTGCTCTCCAGGTACTCGGACGCGGTGAACAATGTCATTGTAAGATTCTTGCGGGTCCGCCCCGTGTTCGACGGATCGGCCGGAGAGCAGTTCGATGGAGCGCAGTTCTCGCTGAACTCGAAGCTGATCCTCGATCACGTCTCGATCGCCTGGGGCGTCGACGAGACCCTGGATCTCTATGAGGCGGATGACGTCACCGTCCAGTGGTCCACCATCGAGTCGTCATCGACCACGGGGCATCCAGAGGGGGCGCATAATTATGGTCTCATCAACGGCCCTGACGGCCATCGGATCACGCTGCATCACAACCTGTTCGCCCATCACAAGGCGAGGTGCCCTGCGGTCGCGAACGGCCCTGCGGATATCCGCAACAACGTGGCCTACAACGTCCGGCACGGGTTCGTGCACCACAACCGGGCGAGCGGCCAGTTCAACATCGTGGGCAACGCGTACATCAAGGGGCCGAGCGATCAGCTGATCCCCTTCTATTTCGACGGCAGCGCCGGCGCGGGGCTCAAGTACTTCCTCGCCGACAACTACATCGACGATCCCGGCAAGTTCACGGGGGTGGTCGACAACCCCTGGCAGACGCCGTACCTCCACCCGAGCTTCAGCCGGCTCAACAAGCCCGAGTCGTACCGCGCCACGTCGCAGTTCAACTTCTCGCGCGACGTGCCGGGGTACATCCCCGTGACGACGCACGGCGCGAAGGACGCCTACCGGCTCGTCCTCGCGCAGGCCGGCGCGCTGCCGCGCGACGTCGTGACGAAGGGCGTCCTCCAGAACATCGAGCGCCGCGACGGCGCGTGGGGCGCTCGCTACGCGAGGAACCTGATGGAAGGGCTCACCCCCGGCACGGCGCCCGCCGACGCCGACGGCGACGGCATGGCCGACGCGTGGGAGCGCGCGCACGGCCTCAGCTCATCGAACGTTAGCGATCACAGCCGCGTGATGCCGTCCGGATACACCGCGATCGAGGAGTACATCAACGAGCTCGCCGCCGCGCTGATCAGCGAGGCCGAGGGCAGCCTGGCGGCGCTGCAAGGAGAGGAGACCGACTAGCGAGTCGCGTCCCGCCAGCCGGGCAGGGCAGGGCGGCGCCGCACCGCGTCGCCCGCGGCCCTTTGCACAGTCCGCCTCCCCTGCTAGGTTCCCCGCGACGCCCCCACGAGAGCGTCCCGGACGAGACGCGCCGTACCCGGTCAGGATAAGACGACGCAGCCACATTACGAGGAGAGTCGTCATGTCCTGGCTGTTGTTGTTCCTGGCAGGTCTGCTCGAAGTCTGCTGGGCCATCGGGCTCAAGTACACGCAGGGCTTCACGCGCCCCCTGCCCACCGCGCTCACCATCGCCGCGATCATCGCGAGCCTCGGCCTCCTCGAGGCCGCCTCGCGGACCCTGCCCATCGGCACCGCCTACGCCGTCTGGGTCGGCATCGGCGCGTTCGGGGCGGCGATCGCCGGCATCGTCCTGTTCGGAGAGCCCGCCGCGCCCGCGAGGCTCGGCTTCCTCGTGCTCCTCGTCGTGTCCGTCCTCGGCCTCAAGCTGTCGAGCCCCTGAGCCCCGGAGCCGCCGCCCCGCCGCGCACGACCGAGCCCCGCGGGTCGACTAACCTCCCCTCCATGCACGGAACCCCCGAAGCCCGCGCCCTGCACGCGCAGTTCCCCGCCATCGACCTCCACGCCGACAGCCTCATGTGGGCGCGCTGGGTCGGCTACGATCTGCACGAGCGCCACGAGCCGCCCCTCCCGCTCGCGGCCCTGGGCGGGCACGTCGACGTCCCGCGGCTCGTCGAGGGCGGCGTCGGCGCGCAGTTCTTCGGCCTGGTCTCGCTGCCCATCGGGCAGCGGCGCGGGCTCGCCGCCGTCGTCCACGAGCAGATCGACCTCCTCGAACAGGCCGCCCTCGCGCAGCCGGACCGCCTCGTCAAGGCGCTCACCGCCGAGGACGTCGAGGCGGCGCGGGCCCGCGGCGCCGTCGCGGCGCTGCTCGGGATCGAGGGGGCGCACGCGCTCGAAGGCGAGCTCGACACGCTCGAGCGCTTCGCGCGGCGCGGCGTGCGCTACCTCGGGCTGTGCCACTTCAGCGCCAACGACGCGTGCTATCCCGCCTTCGGCCGCGGTCGCAGGGACGGTGACGGCCTCACCCCCTTCGGCCGCGAGGTCGTGCGCCGCGCCGAGGATCTCGGCGTCATCGTCGACCTCGCGC
This sequence comes from Sorangium sp. So ce134, assembly GCA_051525975.1. GTDB lineage: Bacteria > Myxococcota_A > Polyangia > Polyangiales > Polyangiaceae > Sorangium. Next base: position 10,623,002 of record CP150314.1, on the reverse strand, counting down.
ACATCAACCGCGCCGGCTTCCTCGATGCGTGCGCGCTCGCGCGCCGGCCGCCCATGGTCAGCCACACCGGCGTCGCCGGCGCGTTCGATCACTGGCGCAACATCGATGACGACCAGCTCCGCGTTCTCGCCGACCGCGGCGGGTGCGCCGGGATCATCTTTTGCCCTCTCTACCTCGGCGGCAACGGGCTCGCTCCCGTGGTCGAGCACCTCCTGCACATCATCAACGTTGCCGGCGAGGACACCCCCGCGCTCGGATCCGATTGGGACGGCTTCATCGTTCCCACTCGCGAGCTCCGCGACGCCGCGCACCTTCCGCTCTTGACGGATGCGCTGCTCGAAGCCGGGTTGAGCGAGCGTGTCATCGGCAAGTTGCTTCGCGGCAACGCAATGCGCATCTTGAGCGACAATCCGCTTCCAACGCGGCTCGCGGTTGCGTAGCCTCTCTCGACAGGGCCGTCGGGGTGGGTGGTCCCTCCGGCGCTGCACGAACTCATCCTTACGCGGAGCGGACGCAGGCCATGACTCTCCATCGGCTCGCTGCACAGGGCTACGCGACTGCTGCGGATGCCTATGAGAAAGGGCGCCCCGATTACCCGCGCGGCGCGATCGAGCTCCTGCTCGACACGCTCCGCATCGACGCCGCGAGCACGGTGCTCGATCTCGGCGCGGGGACCGGCAAGCTGACGCGCCTGCTCGTGCCCACCGGTGCCCGGCTCCTCGCGCTCGAGCCGGTCGAGGGGATGCGCCGCAAGCTGGGCCAGATGGTCCCGTCGGCCGTCGCGCTGGACGGCGTGGCCGAGGCGATCCCCCTGCCCGACGCCTCGGTGGACGCCGCGGTCGCCGCGCAGTCGTTCCACTGGTTCCACGGCGATCTCGCGCTCGCCGAGATCCACCGGGTGCTCCGGCCGAGGCGGCGCCTCTCGCTGGTCTTCAACCTGCGGGACGAGCGCGTGGACTGGGTCGCTCGCATCTCCCTCATCCTCAATCGCTACGGCCGGGATGCCCCGGTCCACCGGATCGGGGCGTGGCGCCGGCCGTTCGCCGACACCCGCCTCTTCGCGCCGATCGGAGAGCACGAGTTCACCCACACGCAGGAGCTCGATCTCGACGGGCTCCTCGAGCGCGTCGCGTCGATCAGCTACATCTCCGCGCTCCCCTTGCAGGAGCGGTACTCGGTCCTGAACGAGGTCCGCGAGCTGGCCGGGAGCCACCCGGACCTCGCGGGCAAGAGCGCGTACCTCTTCCCGTACCGGACGCAGGTGGTCTCGTACGAGCGGCGCTGAGCACCCCGTCTGCCCGAGCACCCGCCCGTGGTGTGGTACTTACCGTAGGCAGACCGCAGGGGGCGAACCGCCAAGGCGCCAAGACGCAAAGACGCCAAGAACGCCGAATTATTGAGATTTCTTGGCGTCCTTGGCGCCTTGGCGGTTCCCCAAGTACCGCGCTTTCGGCCAAATACCGCACGACCCGCCGCCTGCCGAGCTCGCTTGCCGCCGAGCATCCCGCGCACGCTGCGGGAGGTGCCGTGCTAGAGCGCGCCGCATGTCGGCGCATGAAGTCGTGATCGTCGGCGGCGGACCGGCGGGCCTGAGCACGGCGCTCTTCCTGGCCCACCATCGCCCGGCCCTCACCGACCGGATCGTGGTGCTCGAGAAGGAGCGCTACCCGCGGGACAAGTGCTGCGCGGGCGGGCTCGGCCAGCGAGCGGACAGGGCGCTCGCGGCGATCGGCGTGGCGATCGACGTGCCCTCGGTCGTGGTGCACGGCGTCAGCGCGGCCTTCCAGACCGGCGAGACCGTGCTCCGCGAGGGGAACATCGGCCGCGTCGTCCGGCGCGTCGAGTTCGATCGCGCGCTCGCCCTCGCCGCGCGCGGCCGCGGCGTCCGGATCGTCGAGGGGGCGCGGGTCACCGGCGCCTCGCTCGGCCCCCACGGCGCCAGGATCGAGAGCTCGGCCGGGGCCTTCGACGGCCGCGTCGTCGTCGGCGCGGACGGCGTCGGCAGCGTCGTCCGCCGCGCGATGGGGCTGCCGTTCGGCCGGCTGCGCGCGCAGGCCGTCGAGGTCGACACCGAGCCCGTCGCGGGGGACCGGGCGCGCGACCTCCTGCACTTCGAGATGCGGGATCGCTCGTTCGCCGGCTACCTGTGGGACTTCCCCACGATCGTGGGCGGGCGCGAGCTCGTCTGCCGGGGAGCGTACGTGCTGCACGAGGGCGCCCTCGGCGCGGCGCGCCCCGCGCCCGACGCCGAGCGCGTCCTCCGGAGCCGCCTCGCGGCGCTCGGCCTCGACCCGGACCGCTACCGGCGCAAGCGCTTCGCCGAGCGCGGCCTCGACCGGCGCGCCGCGATCGCGCGGCCGGCGGCCCTGCTCGTCGGCGAGGCCGCCGGCATCGATCCGATGCTGGGGGAGGGGATCGCCCAGGCGATCGCGTACGGCGCCCTCGCGGGCGAGTACCTCGCCGAGAAGCTCGAGGCCCGCGACCTCGGGTTCCACGACTGGGGCCGGCGCGTCGAGCGCTCGCTGCTCGGCCTGGACCTCCGGTTCCGGCGCCGGGCGATGCGCGCCTTCTACGGCGCGCCGCGGGAGCGCGTCGAGCGCTACCTCCTCCGCGAGCCGTCGTTCCTGCGCTTCGGCATGCGCCACTTCGCCGGCAGCCCCCAGCCGGCGACGAGCGCGCTCCGCGCCGCCGCGACGGGCGCGCTCGTCGCCGGCCGGATCGGCCTCGATCGCCTCGTCGCGTCGCTCCCGCCGCGCGCCGCCGCGCACCCGTAGCGAAGCGCGCCGCGCGCCTCCTGACGGCGCGCACGGCACGGCGCGCGCAGCGCCCGCGCGCCTCCTGACGGCGCGCGCATGTGCGCTGCAACACGGAGCCGCGCCCGTGAGCGCCGACACCCCCTCGACACCCCATGCTAGCATCGCGGGCCATGATCGCGCCGTTCCAGCCGGCGGTCGGGATGCTCTTCGGGGAGTTCCGGATCGTTCGGCCTCTCAGCGCCGGGGGCATGGGCGCCGTGTACATCGCCGAGCAGGCGAGCACCGGCAAGCTGCGCGCCCTCAAGCTCATGCACCCGCAGCTCTGCGCGGACACCCGGCTGCGCGAGCGCTTCGAGCAGGAGGCGCGCGTGGGCGCGCTGGTCGAGAGCGATCACATCGTGCAGGTGATCGGCGCCGGCGTGGACGCGGCGAGCGGCGTGCCGTGGCTCGCGATGGAGCTGCTCGAAGGGGAGGACCTCGCGCAGCGCATGAAGCGCTCCGGGCTGCTCGCGCCCAAGGACGTGCACGAGATCTTCCGGCAGCTCTGCCACGCGCTCGGCGCCGCCCACCGTGCGGGCGTGGTCCACCGGGACATGAAGCCGCAGAACGTCTTCCTCGCCAAGGCGAACAGCGCGATGGCGCCGTGGTCGGTCAAGGTCCTCGACTTCGGCATCGCGAAGATCGCCGCGGAGGCGAACACGATGGCGACCGCGTCGCTCGGCACGCCCCTCTGGATGGCGCCCGAGCAGACGGACGCGCGCGGGCAGATCACGCCGGCGACCGACGTCTGGGCGCTCGGGCTCATCGCCTTCGCGACGCTCACCGGCCGCATGTACTGGCGCGCCGCGAACGACCCGATGGGCACCGCGATGCCCGTGCTGCTCCGCGAGATCCTCTTCGAGCCGATCGACCCGGCCTCGACGCGCGCGACGGCGCTCGGGCGCGCCGGCTGCATCGTGTACCCGTTCGACGCCTGGTTCGCGCGCTGCCTCGCGCGCGAGCCGTCGCAGCGCTTCCAGACGGCGCAGGAGGCGTTCGACGCGCTCGGGCCGGCGCTCTTCGCCGACGCGCGCAGCGTGCGCCCGCCCGGCGCGTCGATCTCGGTGACGCCGCCCGGCATCGCGGCGGCGCTCACCCCCGCGGGGCCGGCGTCGCGCCTGTCGCTGACCGGCCCGACCGAGGTGGCCTCGGGCGCGCAGCGCCCGCCGACGGGCGCGGGCAGCGGCGCGCCGCCCGCCCCCCAGCCGGCGGATCGGTCGCGGCCGGGCGCGTCCTCTCCGCCGGCGAGCGCGCCGGCCCTGGCGAGCAGCGCGCCGGGGCAGGCCGTCTCGAGGCTGCCCGGGTGGAGGCCGATGCTGCTCCTCGCCCTCGGCCTGCTCGGCGGCGCCGCGGCGGCGATCGCGTTCTCCAGCGGCCGCGCGCCGCGCGAGGTCCAGCTGGCGCAGCGCCTGCCCGAGCCGGCGCGCCCCACGGTGGTCAGCGCCGGCGGCCGCGACGAGGCGCGCCCGCCGGCGGACGCCGCGGACGCCCAGCAGCCGGCGCCCGGCCCTCGCCACGGCCCGGTGCCGGTGCTCCTGCCGAAGTCTCCGCGTCCCTCGCGCGAGGGCGGCGCGACCGCGGCGGCGACCACGGCGCAGCCGGGCGCGGCGCAGCCGGGCGCGGCGAGGCCGTTCGATTACGCCGCGGCCCACGCCGCGCTGCAGCGCAAGGCGTCGACCGCGCCGATCCACTGCAAGGGCAAGGAGGGGCCGAAGGCGGTGTCGGCGCGGGTGTACTTCAACCCCGCGGGCGCCGTGCAGCGCATCAGCATCGAGCCGCGGGTCGCCATCACCCCGGCCGGGAGCTGCGTGCAGATGGTGCTCAGCTCCACGCGGGTGCCGGCGTTCGATGGGAACGAGCTCCAGGAGGTCTCGACGACGGTCGGGATCGAGTGATCGACGAAGGCGGCCCTAGGGCAAACAACGGGTTGAACCCGCCTGAAACGAGCAGGATTTCGAAACGCCAAGACGCCAAGACGCCAAGAAGAAGACAATATCTTGGCGCCTTGGCGTCCTTGGCGCCTTGGCGTTTCATTTCTCGCTCGATCAACGTGACTGGCGTCCTAGCGCCCGGCCCGCCCGGTCACGGATCGACGGAGACGCACTCGCCCTCGCCGCGGAAGTGCCCGAGCGTGCGCGAGAGCGCCGCGACGAAGGCGCCGAGATCGTTGATGTCTCCGGCGCTGCCCGTGCCGTAGGGGCCCTCCTCGATCTCGACGAGGCGCACCGCGGCGAGCTCCTCCAGGGTGACGGCGCCGTCGCCATCCCCGTCCGCGGCGGCGATCGGCGCGAAGCGGCGCGCCGCGGTCGCGGACTGGAGGTCGTCATAGAAGAAGTGATCGCCGTGGATCGTGAGCTCCACGGTGTCGGTGCCGCCGTTCGTGACGAGGACGCCGTCGGTCTCCTTGCCGGCCCTGTCGCCCTTGCAGTCGGCGTAGCGCGTCGCGAGCGAGAAGGTCCAGTCGAGGCGCTTCTCGTCGCCGCCGTCGCCCTTCCGCGCGACCGCCTCGATGTGCACCGACGCGCCCGCGTCCAGCATGAGCGCCTTGTCGTCCTCCGTCGCCCCCTCGAGCGCGGTGTCCGCGTCCGCCGGGCCGATCTCGTAAGAGACGCGCTCCCAGGGCTTCGCCTCGAGCTCCTCGAACGTCACCACCGGCTTCACGCCGGGCTTCGTGTGGTCGACCAGGATCGAGCCCTCCATCCGCGCGCCGACGTTCCCCTCGCGATCGGCGACGGTCACGTTCCGGAGGACGAGCAGGAACTTCTGATACTGGATGCTCCAGCCGTCCTCGAGATCGGCGGCCGGGATCTCCTGCTCGATGTACTCTTCTCCCCACGTCGAGAACGCCACGCTCCCGGCCCCCGACGCGCCGTCGTCGCCGCACCCGGCGAGCGCCGCCGCGGCGAGCGACAGCGCCGCCGCGCACAAGCTTCCCGTGCTCCTCATCGCTCCTCCTCCTGCGGGGCGCCGGGCGCGAACGAGAGCGCGTAGGCGGTCCCCTTCTTGAGGCCCCGCACGAACCCGCGCTGGGCCTGGCCCTCCGGCTCCAGATCGGCAGGCGCGCCGCCCTCGCCCTCGGCCACCTCCTCGAAGTCGACCTGGTCGAGCCAGACCGACGGCTTCACGACGAGCGTGACGACGCCGGCCTCGTCGAGGAAGACCTCCTCGAAGACGCACCCCTCCACCGCCGGCTCGCCGGTCACGTCGCTGGCGACGTCCTCGACCCGGGCGCGCGCGCGGAACACGCGCGCGAGGTCGCCCTTCTCGGCGCGCCCCTCGACGACGACCACGTGCCCGTCGAGCTCGCCGGCGAGCGGCCCCGCCGGCGGCGCGCCGAACGTGAAGCGCGCGGATCGCACGAGGCCGCTCACCGCGTCCGCGTCCGCGAGCGCGGTCGTCCCCTGCAGCAGGTCGACCGAGGCGGGCTGCGCCATCTGGCCCCGCGCCTCGCCGGCCTGGTAATGGCCCGGGTGGGCGTGCGCCTCCGGAACGGCCCACCGGGCGAGCCGATCGAGCAGCGAGGGGCCGCCGCCCGCCGGCGCGGTGAGCCGCGCCGTGAACGGGGCGCCCTCGAAGTAGTAGAGCGGCCCGACCGACAGGTACGCCTTCGACAGCGCGACGGTCCAGCCGAGCGCGTTCGTGAACGGCGCGACCGACGCCGCGTCGGCGGCGATCCGCGTCTCGAGCGTGAGGCGCTTGCCGGTCGTCGCGCCCTCGCCGCCTTCGCCGCACCCGGGGGCGAGGGCGAAGGCCGCGAGCGCCGCGGCGACGAGCCCCGCGGCGCCGAGCGCGCCGCGCCGAGAGGGGCTGTTCCATGCTGTCCTGGATGTCATCGAGCACCTCAGCCGATGTAGAGGGAGAGCGAAGCGAGGAAGCTGCGCGGCGCGCCCACGGTGACGTGCCGCGCCGGCAAGAGATCGGGCGCCGCGCCCCGGGTGAAGCTCGAGGGGTAGACGAACTCGCCGTCGAACCAGGGCGCGTCGAGGAGGTTGAAGACGTCGAGCCCGAGCTCGACGCGGTCGTAGCGGAGGCGCGCCGTGACGTCGGTGACGAGCGCGTCGTGGCCCATCTCCTTGCACGGCAGGGGGCGCCCGTGGAGCAGCGTCGCGCCGGCGCCGGCGCGCGCCGAGAGGCTCCGGCCGAACAGGGTGCCGAGGCGCGGCGTGAACGCGAGATCGGCGCGCGCGACGAGCTGCGGCACGAAGGGCAGGAGGTCGCCCGCGGCGTAGCTCCCGCCGCACGCGGCGCGGCCGCCGGAGGCGGTGAAGGCCGCGTGGGTGTAGGTGAGCCCCACGCTCGACACGAGCCAGGGCGCGGGGTGCGCGACGGTGTCGACGGCCACGCCGGTGCGGGCGGTCGCGGGGACGGGCTCGTTGCGGCCGGTCGCCTCGTCGAAGACGAGATCCTCGCTGAGGCGCGTGTGGAAGACCGCCGCCGACGCCGTCGTGAGCTCGTCCGCGTAGCGGAGCCCCGCCTCGCCGGAGAGCACGCGGGCGAACGGCGTCCGCTCGCCGTCGCCGAGGCTGCGCGCCTGGGGCGAGCGGAACCCCTGGCCGACGCTGGCGAGCGCGCGCAGCCCGGGGAGCAGCACCACGTCGACCGTGCCCTTGCCGCCGACGTGGACGCCCTGCGCGCCGCGCGCCTGCGCGCCCTCGCCGACGTTGTCCTGGACCTGGAACGCGAGCGCGTCGACGCGCAGCCCGCCGCGCAGCTCGATCCGCCGCGCCGGCCGCAGCGACGCGTCGAGGTAGCCGGCGACGTCGGCGGCGCGCACCCGGGCGTCGACGAGCGTGGCGGTCGGCCTGTCGTCGACGGCCGCGAGCCGCCGCTGCGATTGTTCGATCCAGTCGGTGCGCGCGACGACGCCCGCCTCGAACGCGTCGCGCTCGGAGAGCAGCGGCACGCGGAGGCGGTACGATGCGGTCGCGCCCAGCGTGATCGCCTCGTTGAGCTGCTGCGTGGCGTCGCCGGAGACCGGATCCGCCAGGTAGCCGGTGAAGTTCGAGCGCAGCCGGAGCGCGCGCACGACGAAGAACGGCGCGAACGAGAGGCCCTCGCCCCGGCCGCCGGAGGAGCGCAGATCGAGGACGACCTGCGCGCGCGACGAGTCGCCGCCCTGCCTGGGATCGTACGAGGCGAACCGGTCGACCTTGCCCGACTCGATGTCGCAGAGGCGCAGGACGCCGGCGGAGCCGCAGCGGGAGGCGAACGCCGACGCCATCACCCGGGCGGTGATCGCGCCGGGCAGCGGGTAGACGGCCTGCGCGACGAGCGACGCCCTGCCGGCGGCGCGGGCGGGGCCGAACCCGTCGGTCTCGTAGGCCTCGAAGGCGGCGAACGTGGCCTCGTCCGCGCGCTCGGGGTGGTACGCGAGGAAGAGCCGGCGCGCGCCGAACGAGCCGGCGGAGGCGGTCGCGGTGATCCCGGGCTCGGCGTAGCCGAGATCGAAGCGCATCGTCCCTGCGACCGCGAAATCGCCCTGGCGGGGGTCGTACGAGCCCGGCTGCGCGCGGAGCTCGCGGATCACCTCGGGCATGACGAAGTGGAGATCGGTGTAGCCCTGCCCGTGGACGTTGGAGACCTCGTTGACCGGCGCGCCGGCGACCCAGATCTCGAGGTCCTGCCCGTGGACCGCGTCGAAGCCGCGGAAGAAGATCTGGTGCGCCTTGCACTCGCCGCTGTGCTGGGACGTGAACACGCCCGGCACGAGCTGCAGCACGTCGCTGGCCGTCCGGTGAGGCGCCGCCCGGATCTCCGCCTGCCCGCGCACCGACTCCGAGGCGCTGCGCGGCGGCGGCGCGCCCCGCACCACGATCGCGATGGGCTCGGCGCTGCCGGCGGCGCCCGAGCCATCGCCGCCCGCCGGCGCGGCGGCCGGGGCCCCGGCCGCCGGCGAGGCCTCGGCCGCCGCCGCGGCGGGCGGCGGAGGGGCGGCGCCGTCGCCGGCGCGCGCCGGCACGGCGGCCGTGGTGATAAGGAGCGGCGCGAGCGCCGTGCGCAGGGAGAAGGTCACAGCGGGACCGTCCGTATCACGAATTCATGGATTCGTGCTACGGTCTGGATGCGTTCGCTCGTCTGGGGCGGCGCCGGCGCGCTTGCTCGGCCTCGGACCGCGGGCGCGGGGTGGCCGCCGCGTTCATGATCGGTGGCCGCCGGGCGCGGCTCCGGGACACTGCGAGGCTATTTTTCTTTTCGACGGCAGCTCGATTCGTGCGCTCCGGCGGATCGCGAGCGGGATCGCGACAAGATGTCGCATTCAGGTCGGTGACGACGCGGCCTATCGTTGCGCGCGTCGTTCCTCAGGAGGACTCTCATGAAACGCGGTCTTCGTGCATCACAGCTCTTGTTCCCGCTGGTCGGGGCGGCGCTCGCGCTCGCGGCGTGCGCCGGCGAAGGTGGGGTGAACCCCGTCGATGGGACATCGACCTCGACGGGCGCCGGCGGCGACGGCGCCGGGGGCGGCGGCGCCGCCGGGAGCGGCGGGGCTGGCGGCGAGGGGGGGAGCGGCGATGCAGGCGGCGGCGGCGGCGGCGCCGGGGGCAGCGACGCGGCGGTGGCCGTCGAGCTCACGTTCGAGGGCCGCGTCGGCGACGAGGTGTTCTCCTGCAGCGACACGTACGCTGTCGGCACCACGGCGACGGAGGTGAAGCTCAACGACTTCCGCCTGTACATCCACGATGTACGCCTGCACCGCGCGGACGGCGAGGAGGTGCCGCTCGCGCTCGAACAGGACGGGCGCTGGCAGTTCGAGGACGTCGTGCTCCTCGATTTCGAGGACAAGTCGGGCAGCTGCGCCAACGGGACGCAGGAGACGAACGGGCTCGTGCGCGGGACGGTGCCGGCCGGGGAGTACGACGGGCTTTCGTTCAAGCTGGGCGTGCCGTTCGAGCTCAACCACGGCGACGCCTCGGTCGCGCCGTCGCCGCTGAACCTCTCGGGGCTGTTCTGGAGCTGGAACGCCGGGTACAAGTTCCTGCGCATCGACAGCGTCCCCGAGCAGGGCGGGGACCCCTTCATCATCCACGTCGGGAGCACCGGCTGCGTCGCCGACGGCGGCGAGGTGACCGCGTGCGATCGCCCCAACGTGGCCGAGATCGTCATCCGGGACATCGACCCGCTCGCGACGAAGGTGCTCGTCGACTATGCGGCGCTCGTCCTGGACACCGACGTGTCGGCGAACGCGGGCGGCACGCCCGGGTGCATGTCCGACGCGACGGATCCGGACTGTCCGCCGCTCTTCACCCACCTCGGCATCGACATCACCGACGGCTCGCCGCGCCCCGAGCAGCAGTCGTTCTTCAGGATAGACTAGGAGCCATGACGATGTCCGCACTGGTGACGGCTCTCCGCCGCTCCGCGCTCTCCTCTGTCCTGGCCGCGCTGGCGGCCCTCGCCTGCGCCTGCGGCGACAGCGAGGGCACGCCGGGCGCGGGCGGGCCTTCGGGGGAGGGCGCCGGCGGCCAGGGTGGGGGCGATGGGGGGAGCGGCGGGGGCGGCGCCGGGGGCGGCGACGCGGGCGCGTTCGCGTGGGGGCTGCCGCCGGGCTTCCCGGTGCCGAAGGTCCCCGAGGACAACCCGATGTCGTCGGCCAAGGTCGAGCTCGGGAGGCGGCTGTTCTACGACAGGCGCCTGTCCGGCAACGGCACGTACTCCTGCGGCTCGTGCCATGTCCAGGAGCTCGCGTTCACCGACGGCCTCGCGACCGCCGAGGGCTCGACCGGCCAGTTCCACTCGCGCGGCTCGATGAGCCTGGCCAACGTCGCTTACCTGACGACGCTGACCTGGGGGAATCCGCTGCTCGAGTCGCTCGAGGAGCAGGCGCTCCTCCCCATGTTCGGCGAGACGCCGGTCGAGCTCGGGCTCGCGGGCATGGAAGATGAGCTGTTCCAGCGGCTGCGCGACGAGCCGCTGTACCAGGACCTCTTCCCCGCGGCCTTCCCCGGCGACGAGGATCCCATCCGCCTCGACACCATCACGAAGGCGATCGCGGCGTTCGAGCGGTCGCTGCTCTCGTACCGATCGCCCTACGATCGGTACCGCTACGACGGCGACCCTTCGGGGATGTCGGAGGCGGCGCTGCGCGGCATGGATCTCTTCTTCTCCGAGAAGCTCGAGTGCTTCCACTGCCACGGCGGCTTCAACCTGTCGGACTCGGTGCAGCACGACGGGACCACCTTCACCGAGGTGATGTTCCACAACACGGGTCTCTACAACATCGGCGGGAGCGGGGCTTACCCGGAGGGCAACGCCGGGGTCTACGAGATCTCGGGCAACGAGGCGGACATGGGCCGGTTCCGCGCGCCCACGCTGCGCAACATCGCGCTCACGGCGCCGTACATGCACGACGGCAGCATCGAGACGCTCGAGGAGGTGCTCGACCACTACGCCGCCGGAGGGCGCACCATCGAGGACGGCCCCAACGCCGGCGTGGGGAGCCAGAACAAGTTCAAGAGCGAGCTCATCACCGGGTTCGATCTCACACCGGAGGAGAAAGCAGACGTGATCGCCTTCTTGGAGAGCTTGACGGACGATGAGTTCTTGACGGACCCGCGCTACGCGGATCCGTGGGCGGAGGCGCCGTGAGCCGGACACCCATCCTTCGACGGGCGCTCCTCGTGCCCGCGCTGGCGGCGCTCGTGTCGGGCGCGATGTACGCCGGGGCGTGCGGTCACGACCACGGGGACGCGCCGAGCGTGCCGGAGCTGGCCGACGTCATCTACGAGGGGGGCGCGACCGACGAGGCGCTGGACGCGCTGCTCGGGGCGGAGCCGAAGGACGAGCCGTCGCAGGGGACGGTGTTCGACGCGCCAGAGGACGGCGCGACGCTCCCCGGCGACGTCGCGCCGGAGCTGACGTTCCACGTCGCGGGCACGGCGCAGAGGACGGCCCCGGGGGCCGCGCCGGCGCTCGGGCTCGCGGGCGCGGGGCCGGGAGCGCGGGAGCCCGGCGCGGCGGGGGCGTCGCCGTGGGCGGAGCTCGGCGCGCTGCTCGGGCCGGTGCGCGCGGCGCAGGCGCACGGGACGCCCATCAACGGGCGCGCCTACTTCCTGGTCTTCACGGCGGCCGAGCGCGAGCTGCTCCGGGTGTTCACGACCAAGCTGAGCTACACGCCGGACGCGGCGGCCTGGGACAAGCTCCGCGCCGCCGGCGGGCCGATCACCGTCAGCGTGCTCAACGCGGTGTTCGAGAACAACCGCATCGTGCAGGGCGGCGGGCCGTTCACGGGCGTGCCGGTCACGTTCTCCGTGACGCCCTGAGGGCGGCGCGCGCCGCGGCGCCCTGAGGGCGTCGCGCCTCGTGGTCCCACCCGCTCGACGAGAATCCACGTCATCCACGTCATGGCGCTCGGTGCGCTCTCTCGGTCGGCGCGCCGCGCGCGATGGCCGCCTTGGGCTCGTGCGGGAGCGCCCGCGAAGGCTCAGGGCGAGCGGGGGAAGACGAGCACGTACGCGCCGGGCGCGGGGTTGAAGAGCACCGTCTTGTCCGGGTGCGCCTCCCTGTCGAAATGGGGATACCACGGCAGCGCCCGCCACGACTCCGAGTCCTTGATGAACTCGCGCACGATGAGATCGAGCTCCACGTACCTCCCGCCGGTCGCCGCGGAGAGCTCCGGCCCGAAGCTCCAGCGCTCGCGCCCGGGGCGCGGGGCGACGTCGTTGTGCAGCGCCCCGCCGTAGGCGATCACCATCTTGCCGGCGGCGTCCTCGCGGCCGAGCAGCGCCTTCGCCTTGGCGGCGGTCAGGCGCGCGATCATCTCGAGCATGGCCGTCACCGCGTCCGGCCCCGCGCGCACGATGGCGTCGTACTCCTGGCAGGACGGCGCGAGCAGGTGGGGCCGGATGCCGAGCCGCTTCGCCTCGCTTCCGAGCGCGAGGAACTCTCCCTGGTTGCCCGCCGACTGGCCCTGGGTGACCGCCTTCTGCTCCTCTTCGACCCGCGCCACCTGCTCCCTCTTGCAGCGCGGATCCACCGCCCAGAGCTCGACGACGAGGTCCGAGGCCCGGCCGGCGAGCTCCGGCAGGAAGAGCTCCGTGAAGCGCCGGGTCGCCGAGGGGACGCCCTCGGCGCCTTGCTGTGCGTGCGCCTCGCCCACCGCGAGCACGCGCGGGCTGCTCTCCAGGACGCGGGCGAAGGCCCGCGCCGGCGTATCGAAGGCGAGGCAGCCGAGCGCGCCGCAGGCCGCCGGAGCCGGCGCGGCCGCGGCGGCGGGGGCGGCGGCCTCCGGGGCGGGCGGCGGCCTCCGGGGCGCGTGGAGCGGCGCGGCGGCCGAGGGCGAGCTCGGGCCGCCGGCGACGGCGCTCGCGGCGCCCGCGGAGGGCGCGCCGCCGCCGGCCGGCGCGCCGCAGGCCGCGAGCAAGGCCGCGGCCACCAGGCAGGTTCGCGGGGGTCGCATGCGGGCATCTTACCGGGCTCCGACATCCCCGTGCGCGCGGCGCCGCCCCGGAGCCGCCGAGCGGCCCCCCGGCCCGGGCCGCGGCCGCCCCGGCGCCCCCGCTCGAGGACTACCAGGAGCCGGGGCGACGACCCATGTTGCGCGGTGCGTGACGTGACGAGCCAGGCCTCGTGGCCAGACGAAGCGAACTCCCGGAGCGAGCGAGCTCGGTGGGGCATCGCGAGCGCGACCGCGCTGCGCGAGGGCTCCAGGACGGGCGCGGTCGCCCTCGGCAGAGAGCGCGCGCGGCACGCACGGAGAGGGGGGATGTTCATCATGACCATGAGGACGAGCGGGCGGGCGGAGCACGAAGCGAGCGCCGGACACGCGGAGTCCGCGATCACCAACAGCCTGGAGCAGGTGCGCGACATCCTGTGCGGCGCCCAGCTCCGCGAGCTCGCTCGCCGGCTCTCGCACACCGACGCTCAGGTCGCCGCCCAGGCGGAGGAGCTCCGGATCGAGGCGCGACGGCGCCTCGACGTGCTGGAGGCGCACGTGCGCAGGGAGATCGAGGCGCTCGGCGCGTCGATCGAGGCCCACCGCGCGGCCGGCGCCGGCGCGCTCGGCAACGTCGCGCGCGAGTCGCGGGAGGGGCTCGATCTGCTCGAGCAGCGGGTCCAGCGGCTCGAAGATCTCGTGACGCGCACGCAGCGCGAGCTCCGGCAGCAGCTGCTCGACCAGTCCAAATCGTTCCTCGACGAGGCGCGGCGCACGCGGAGCGAGCTCTGCGCGCTGGTCGAGCGCGAGGTCGCCGCCCTGTGGACCGACGGCGCGGACACGGCCGCGCCGGACGCGCCGGCGCGCGAGGAGGCCGCGGAGTCGGAGCGGTTCCCGAGGACGGAGCGCCGCGCGGACGAGGCCGCGTGAGGCGCCCGCGCCGCCCCGGCGAGCGGCGCGGGCGAGGAGGGCCGGAGGCGAACGATGAGACAGCCGAGAGCGCGTCGCGGGGCGCCCCCGCCGGTCAAGACGCTCGAAGACCTCCGCCCCCTGCTCGTGGGCCCCGAGCAGCGCCGGATCCGGCGGATCGAGGAGCGGCTGGACCAGTCGATGGCCGAGATGGTCGCCGGGGTGCTGCCCGAGGCCGTGATCGAGAGCCGCAAGAAGGGCGAGGCGCTCTCCTGGGCGCTGGCTCCGCTCATCGCGAGCGCGATCCACGAGCGCGTGCGCCGGGACCCCGGGTCGTTCGCGGACGCGATCTCCCCCGCCATGGGGCCGGCCATCCGCAGGGCCGTGGCCTGCGCCCTGCGGGCGATGCTCCAGCGCCTCAACGAGGCGCTCGCCCTCGGCCTGTCCTGGGAGAGCCTGCGCTGGCGCCTCGAGGCGCGGCGCACGGGGCGCCCGTTCGCCGAGGTGGTGCTGCTCCGCGCGATGGTCTACCGCACCGAGCAGCTCTTCCTGGTCCACCGCGGGACGGGGATCGTCCTCGAGCACGTGAGCGCCGAGGACATCCCGTACAGGGACCCCGATCAGGTCTCGGCGATGCTCACCGCCATCGACGCGTTCGCCCACGACGCGTTCCGGACCGACGCGCGGCTCCAGCGCTTCTGCGTGGGCGATCTCACCGGGTGGGTCGAGCACGGCCCGTCGGCCCTCCTCGTGGCCATCGTGCGCGGCGTGGCGCCGCAGGCGTACCAGACCGTCCTTGGCGAGGCGCTCGAGCGCGTGCACCTCGCGTACGGCGACGAGCTCGCCGATTTTCGCGGCGATCGGGCGCCGTTCTCCGGCACCCGCGAGCTGCTCTCGACGTGCCTCCAGCAGCAGCGCAAGCCGCTCCCGCGCCGGGGCCGGGCCGCGCTCGCGGCGGCCGCTTCGCTGGTCGTCGCGCTCGCGGCGGCCGCCCTCGTCGTCGGGATGCGCGCCTCGTGGGAGGACCAGCGCCGCTTCGCCGAGGTCGCCGAGGCGCTGCGGCGCGAGCCCGGCCTGCTGGTGACCGCCGCGGAGCGGGGGGAGGGCCGGATGGCGTTCACGGGCCTGCGCGATCCGCTCGCCGCCGACCCGCGGGCGGTGATCGAGCGCGGCGGCCCCGCGCGCCCGCCGGTCACGCTGCGCTTCGAGCCGTTCTACTCGCTCCACCCGCAGATCGTCGAGCGCCGGGTGGCGCGGGCGCTGGAGCCGCCGCCGGGGGTCTCGCTGTCGCTGCGCGGCGGCGCCGTCGTGGCCACCGGGGTCGCGCCCGAGCGCTGGATCGAGCGCGCGCGCTGGACGGCGGCGGTGCTCCCGGGCGTCTCGGGGTTCGACGGCGAGGGCCTGAGGTCCCAGGAGTCGATCGACCGGGCGCACGCCGCGGAGCGAGCCCTCGAGGGGATGGAGCTCCTCTTCCGCCGCGGCGCAGCGCGGCTCTCCGCCGACCAGGCCGCGCGCCTCTCCGACGTCGCGGCCGCGGCCGCGCGGGCGATCGCGCTCGCGGGCGAGGCCGGCATGACGGCCGAGATCCGCGTGATCGGCTACGCGGATCCGGTCGGATCGGAGGCGTCGAATCGAGCGCTCAGCCTGGCCCGCGCGGAGCACGTCGCGGCCGAGCTCGTCGTGCGCGGCGTCCCGGCCGACCGGCTGCGGGCGAGCGGCGGCGGCCTGCGCCGCGAGCTCCTGCCTTCGCCGTGCCCCGGGGGCGCGGCGCGGGCCGGGTGCGCCTCCGGCGCGGACGAGCGGCGCGCCCGCAGCGTGATCTTCCTTGAGGACCTGCGCGCGGCGAGCAAGGAATGAGTCATGGGGGAGAAGCGCAAGGTCTGCGTGCTGGGCGCCACGGGGGTCGGCAAGACAAGCCTCGTCGCCCGCTTCGTGCGCAGCATCTTCTCCGAGGCTTACCGGACGACCATCGGTGTGACGATCGAGACACGGCGCGTGAGGTGCGATGATCGCGAGCTCGATCTCATCCTCTGGGACCTGAGCGGAGAGGACGAGTTCCAGGACGTCCAGATATCGTATGTGCGCGGCGCCGCGGGCTTGCTCCTCGTCATCGACGGCACGCGGCGCCTCACGGTGGAGACCGGGCTCCGCCTCCACGCCGCCGCGCGGGCGATCGCCGGGGAGCTCCCGTCGGTCGCCGTCCTGAACAAGGCCGACCTCACGGCGGCGTGGGAGATCGACGAGGCCGCCGAGGCCAGGCTGAGGAGGGCGGGCCTCTGGGTCACGAGGGCGAGCGCCAAGACCGGGGCCGGGGTCGAAGGCGCGTTCAACGCGCTCGCGCGCGCCATGCTGGCGAGCGAAGCGCCCGTGTGGCGGGGCTGATGGCCATGGACGCCTCCCTCCTCTCGGCGCTGGACAAGCTCGTGCTCGAGCGCTTGCCCGACGGCGCCTTCGTCGTCCGCGGCGAGCCGCCGCCCTGGTTCTTGCGGCTCGGCGTCGCGCCGCCGTGGCGCGACGCGCCGCTCCGGATCGACCTCGCGCTGCCGTTCCTGGAGGTGTTCCTCCCCGAGGCGGAGCGGGCCTGGTCCGCGGACGGGGCGCGGAGCGTCCAGTCCGACGGCTGGACGCAGATGACCGCGGACGACGAGGCGCTGCACCTCGAGGCCACCGCGCTCCGCGTGGGCGCGTCGCCGCTGCTCGTGATCACCCGGAACGACGCGCTGTTTCACGAGCGCCGCCGCGTCCTCCAGCGGGCGCGCGAGCTGCGCCTCGTGCACGAGGCGCTGGCGCGCGAGGCCGAGCGGAAGGACGTCCTCGTCCACTGCATCGTTCACGACCTCTCCGGCCCGCTGAACAGCCTCCTCGGCGCCCTGTCCCTGCTGCGAGAGCAGCCGCTCCCGGAGAAGAGCGCCGCGCTCGCCGAGGTCGCGCTGAAGGCCGCCCTGCGGCAGCGCGACCTCATCCGGGAGATCCTCGACACCTTCGCCGCCGAGGGGGCCGCGCTCGGCGCTTCCGGCGGCGATCTCGCCGAGGTGGCGGATCTGCGCGGCACCGTCGCGCAGGTCGTCGAGGCGCTGCTGCCCATGGCGTACAGCCGGGGCGTCCGCCTGGAAGGGCCCCCGGGGGCCGGCGGGGGGCCGCCGTGCGGCGTCGTCGGCGAGGAGCGCCGGCTCGCGCGCGTGGTCTCCAACCTCGTCGAGAACGCGCTCCGCTTCACGCCCGCGCGCGGGGCGGTGCGGGTCGTCGTGCGCGAGGAGCCCGGGTGGGCGCGCGTGACGGTCGAGGACGAGGGGCCCGGCGTCTCGCCGGCCATCGCGCCGCACCTGTTCCAGAAGTTCGCGCACGGCCGCGACCCGGGGGCGGGCAGCGGCCTCGGGCTCTACGGCGCCCGGATCGCGGCGGAGCGGTGGGGCGGGGCGATCGGGTACGAGGCGCGGCCCGAAGGAGGGGCGAGGTTCTGGCTCCGGCTGCGGCGCGTCGGCGAGGCGAGGGGCGGAGGGGCCCCGGGAGAGGCGCAAGGGGAGTGATGCGATGGCCAAGCTCTTGCTGGTCGACGATGATTCGGGGACGCTCGCGTGGATGGCCGAGGCGCTGGGCGCCGCCTACGACGTGCGGACCGTGAGCGGCGGGAGCGCGGCGCTGGAGCTCCTCCGGACCTGGACGCCGGACCTCATCCTCGCCGACTTCCTGATGCCCGAGATGGATGGCTTCGCCTTCAACCGGCTGGTGCAGTCGCGCGAGCGGGTGCCGGTGATGCTCGTCTCGGTCGTGAACAAGCCGGCGGAGGCGATCCTGCGAGGGATCGCCGGCTACGTGCGGAAGCCCGTCACCGCGCCGGAGCTCCGCGCCGCCGTCGAGCGCGTGCTCGGCGCGGTCGAGGGGGTCGCCATCCTCGTCGTGGACGACGACGCGGACATCCGCGAGTGCTACCGGCTGATCCTCGAGCCGCGCTTCACCGTGCTCGAGGCCGAGAACGGGCGCGCCGCCCTCGACCTGCTCGCGCGCGAGCCCGTGGCGCTGGCCATCGTCGACGTCCACATGCCGGTGATGAACGGGGTGGAGCTCATCCGCGCGATGCGCGACGACGCGAGGTTCTGCACGATCCCGGTCGTGGTGCAGACGAGCGACCGGGCGGCGGCGCGCGCGCCGGTCTGGACCGACCTGCACGTGGCGCAGACGATCCTGAAGGACGAGTTCCTCGACTGGCTCATGACCCAGATCGACGCGCACCTCGCGCCGGCGCCGCCGCGCGAGGCCGAGCGCGCCTGGCCGGCCGTGAGCCGGTGAGCCGCTCGCGACCCGGGCCGGGCGCCGTCAGCCGGGCGTCCACTGCGGGTTCGCCGTGAACAGCCCGGACCCGACGCTGATGTCGTAGGCGAGGAACAGGCCGAAGCCCACGCTGAGCAGGGCCGCGGCCGCGCCGAGGGCGCGGTGCATCCCGCCGAAGCGGGCGCTCGTGTACGCGAACGGCACGGCCAGCATCCCGGTGATCAGCATCATCCCGGCGATCGTGCCCGCGCCGAACAGCGCGATGTACCCGAGCCCCCACCGCGGATCGTGCACCGTGGTCAGCACGAGGAGCGCGACCGCCGCCGAGCCGGCCACCCCGTGCACCACGCCGATGAGCAGCGGACGGAGGCTCACGTAGAGGCGCGACCCGCCGAACCGGCGGTCCGCCCAGCCGACCCCGTGCCGGTGGCCGTCGTCGTGGTGGTGCTCCGCCCCCTGCGCCTGCGGCTCGCCCTGCCGGGCCGCCCGGTAGAACCGCAGCAGGTGGTACGCGCCGAGGCCGATCAGCATCAGCGCCACCGTGAGCTCCATGGCCAGGCCGACGTGCGGCGGCACCACGAGCCCGAACAGGAGGATGCCGCCGCCGATCAGCATCAGCGTGAGCGTGTGGCCCAGGCCCCACATCGCGCCGATCAGCAGCGCCACCCCGAGGCTCCGGACGCGGCTCACGATCGTCGCCACCGCGATCACGTGATCCGCGTCGGTGGCGTGGCGCATCCCGAGGGAGAAGCCGAGGAGCAGCAGCGGAAACGCCGAGGCGATCATGGCCGCTTCGTAGCACGGACCGCGCTCCCCGTGCTACGGCCGCGTCAAGGTAAAGATGGCGCCCGGGCGCACCGGCCGCGCTCCCCGCGCCCGTGCGATCCGCTTCGTCGGGCCGGCGGAGCCCCGTCGGCAGATCCGGTGAAGAATGTCCTCTCGATCCGGCTCAAGAAAGCAGTTCGCCGAGCTCGGCGCGGCGGTGCGGCGACACCCGATCAGCGCGGCCTGAAGAGGCGCGCTCGACTCGCTCACGTCTCCGCATCCATCACAACCCTCGTCTCACGCGGCGCTGCTTCCAGCGTGGTTCGAGGAATCCAGATCCCTTGCGCGAACGCCCGGTCCGCGGGACTCCCGGCGCCGTCTCCTCCTGTCCTGGGATGTCAGTTGGCGTGCTCTCGACTCAGCGCGTCGATGGCCTGTTGCATCCAGACCGCGTCCTCTTCGGCTTGCTTCAGTCCGTGCCTCATCTGCTCGCGCAGCACCCCCGTGGTCTCGCGGATGCCCCGCCGGAACACGTCGGCTGCGCGCTCGTGGACGACCTTGAGCCATGGGGCGAGGGCGCGCTTGTCGAGCGGCCCCGGAGCGTCCAGGACGGTGATGCAGGCCTCGATGGCCTCGCGCATGGCGCGGGATTCGAGCGCGTCGGCGAAGGCGGAGAACTGGAGCAGCGACTCTCGCAGCGCAGCGCGACCGGTCGAGGAGACTCTCTCTGTCATGGCCGCGCTCAGCCTACCACCGGGGCGACGCCTCCGCCCGTGCGCGCGCTGCGATTGCGCGCCTCAGCGCAGGTGGGATCGGCCCGCCGTCTCCAGCAACATGGCGAGCACGAGCGGATCGCCGAGGCCGTGCTCTGCGCCCATGTGCGCGCGGAGGCGCGCGAGGCGCGCGGCGTCCTCCAGGAACAGCGGCTCGCCGAGCCGGGCCGCCGCTTCGCGCAGGATGCCCTCGCGCTCCTCGAGCAGCGCGGCCGCGCCGCTGGGGTCGCCTCGCCCGACGCGGGCGGCGGCCTCGGCCAGCGACTCGCCCGCGGCGAAGCCCTGGAGCGTCCGCGTCATCGAGGCGTCGACGGACGCCGCGCTCGCCGCGTCGCTGTCCGCATAGCGCACCTCGATCGGGATCTCCTCGATCACGTTCTTCCTGGAGAGCCGGTCCTTGTACTTGAGCTCGACGGTCGCCAGGGCGCGCTTGCCCGCGCCGGGCCCGGCGCTCAGCTTGAGCAGGAGCGCGTGGCGGTCATCGCGGGCGAACATCGGCATGAAGAAGCGCAGGCCGCCCTCGGCGTCGTCGCGCCGGTCGAGCGGGATCCGGTCCAGCGACAGGGCGGCGAGGTCGGCCGCGATCTCCTGGGCGCGGACGCGGGAGGACTCGGCGTCGTTCAGCCGGCGCGAGCCGTAGACGCGGAGCAGGTCGACGCCGCGCTTCAGCCGCACGCGCACCTCGACCGCGGTCGCCACCGGGTCGAGGCGCTTGTCGAGCTCGGTCGAGAGCGCGGGCGCGATCTGCTCGGGGTGCCGCAGGTAGTAGTAGCCTCCGGCCCCGTCGCTCGCGATCGAGCTCATGAGCTGGCCGTCGTAGTCGTCGCCGAGCCCGAGCGCGCTCGTCTGGATGCCGGTCTGGAACGCGTCGAGCGCGAGCCGCGCGAGCCGCTCGCCGTGGGTGAGGCCGCTGGTCGCGCGGCCGTCGGAGACGAGCAGCACCACGCGCACCGCGTCCTCGGGGATGCCGCGCCGGCTCGCCTGCGCGTAGCCGAGCGAGAGCCCCGCGCCGATGTTCGTGCCGCCGCCCGCGCGGATCTCCTCGATGACGCGGCGGATCGCCTCGCGGCGCGGGCCGACCGGGCCGTCCTCGATCTGCACCTCGGCGTCGCTCGAGAAGGTGGTGAGCGAGAAGTCGTCGGTGGGCGCGAGGCGGTCGACGAGCGCCTGCGCCGCGCGGCGGGCGCTCTCGATCGACGCGCCGGCCATCGAGCCGCTCGTGTCGAGGACGAGGTGCACCGAGAGGTGCGGCCGCGCCGCCGCCGCCGTCGCGGCGGAGCGGAGCGCGAGGCGCAGGTGGAGGTCGCCGCCGCCCGGCGCGAGCGCGGCGCGCTCCAGGTCGGCGCGCAGGCCGAGCGCCTTGCCGGGGCCGAGCGGGATCTCGGGGGCGTAGCGGGCGCCGACGTCGCCGACGAGCTCGCGCTCCGCCTCGGGGACGACGCCGCGCGCGACGGCGGCCTCGAAGGCGGCGAGGTGGCCGCCTCCGGGCCGGTACGTGGTGGCGAAGCGACCGTTCGGATCGAGGGGGACCTCGGCCTCCGGCGCGTAGGCCGCCGCGCCCTGCGGCGATCCCGGCGGCGCGGCGGCGCCGGCGCGCCCGCGGCCGCTGCCGAACCCCTGGCCCGACCCGGCGCCGGCGCCGTGCCCGAGCGTCCCGACGGCGCCGAGCCCGATCCCCCTGCCGGGGACTGCGTCTCCCACGCCGACGAGGGGGAAGCCGGCCTCGCCCGCGCCCGTGGGCGCGATGGTCTCGCCCCAGAGCTGGCCCCGCGCTGACGGCGGGGCGCTCGGCTGGCCGCCGGCCCCGGCGTTGAGCAGGCCGATCATCCCGAACTCCGCGGCGTCGCGCAGCGCCTCCTGCGGCGTCGCGCGGGGCGCCGGGCGATCGCTCGGGCCGGCCACCCCCCACCGGTTCCCGGTCGCCGTCGGGCGCGCGGGCGGGCCGCCCATGGATCCCTCCTCGCCCTTCGCCCTCGTCCCCGCGCCGCCTTCCTTCGCGTCCGCGTTCGGCTCGCCCTCCTGCTCGAGCGACGCGCGCAGCTCGCGCTCGTCCGCGGACGCGAGGTACCGCTGCACGAGCGCGATCCGGTCGGCGCTCATGCCGGAGGCCGGGTCGGCGACGGGCGGAGCCCACCGCGCGAGCGCGCCGAGCAGGCCGAGGTGCAGGGCCGCGGAGGCGGCGTGGAGGGCGAGGCTCTTGCGGCTCACGAGCGACCGGCGCACGCGCTCGCCCGCGGCGGCGTCGGCGGCGACCTGGATCCGCACGCCCGCGATCTCGACGTCCGCGCGGGCGTGCGCGGGCAGGGGCACGAGCACCGCGCCGGGGATGTCCGGCCGCGCCGCGCCGGCGTGCCGCGCCCGCGCGTCGGCGGCGGACAGGGGCGCGCCGTCCAGGGTGAGCGTCCCGGTCGCGGCGCCGGGCAGGACGAAGCGGACGGTTCCTGCGGGGTCGACCTCGAGGAGGCGTGCTCGGCGCGCGCCGAGCACGCGCGCGGGGAGGAAGCAGTCGCAGGGGCGGCCGTCGTCGCGCCCCTCGCCGACGTCGAACGCGCGGGGCGGCGCGAGGTGCTGGACGAAGAGGACGGTCGTGCCCCAGGAGATGACGATCTCCACGGAGCGCACCGCGGCTTCCGCGGCCTCGCCGGTGCTCGCCGCGACGGGTCGTCCCGCGGCCGTGGGGTTCGCGTCGTGGGTGGCGGCGGCGCCGCCCTCGGCGTCCGATGGGTTCGCGCTGGGCATGGATCTCCCCTGTGCGCCGCGCGGGGCGGCGCGCTCATGTCGTCAGGAATGCGGCAGCGGGCGCGTGGAGCCGCGCCCTCCGGGCGACGCGCTCGGCCGCTCCGGCCGGCGTTCCGTCGTGCCAGCGACAGACAGCGGCGCCGCGGGGAGGTTCCGGCGGGGAGGGGGCGAGCGCTGTCCGGTGCGAGCGCGCTGCGGTACGGGCGGCGCGGCGCGCGCGGGCTCCGGCGCGGGCGGCGCGCGCGGGCTCCGGCGCGGGCGGCGCGCGCGGGCTCCGGCGCGGGCGGCCGGCCGATCAGCTCCAGCCCACCTGCAGCGCGCACGCCCCCGCGCAGCCGGACCCGCAGCGCAGCTCGAGGAGGCGCGTGGTCCGCCCCGACGTGGCGAGCAGCGCCCGCAGGAAGCCGGTCACGTAGCGGCACATCACCGGCGCGAGCCCCTCGGGCAGCCAGAGATCGACCTTCGCGCTGTGGGTCGAGGTGCGCTCGACCTGGACGCGCCCCCACGCGTGGAACCGGCGGAGCAGCGGCCCGGCCACCTCCAGCAGCGCCTCCGGGGTGCGCGCGACCTGGAGCCTGCGCAGCATCTCGGGGAGCGCCGCGCTCGCGAGCGCGGCGCCGGCCGCCTCCACGCCCCCGGGGGCCTCGGCGCCGAGCGCGCGCAGGTACGCGACGAGGGGCGCCGCCGGGTAGAGCGCCGCGTCGTCGGCCGCCGCGGCGATCGCCTCGCGATCCGCCGGAGCGAGGCCGCTCCACACGCGCGCCTCGCCCGCGCCGCCGAGCCGCCGCGCCGCCTCGGCCCTGGAGAGCCGGAAGGCCAGGCCGCGGCTCTGCGGCGCGCCGTCGTGCGGCGCCGAGATCGGCGCGTGCGCGCGCTCCCCGGGGCCCGGGAGGAGCGCGGCCGCGAGCGCGTCGGCGAAGGCGACCGGCGAGGCGAGGCGCCGGGACGGCTCCGGATCGAGCGCCCGCGCGAAGAGGGCGTCGACGCTCGGCGGGAGCCCCGGCCGCGCGCTCGAGGCGGGCGTGAGCTCCCCGCGCTGCTGCATGGCGACGATGCCGTACGAGGTCGCGGCCTCGAAGGGGGCCCTGCCCGTGAGCATGGCGTAGGTGACCGCCGCGAGGGCGTAGGTGTCGAGCGACGGCTGCGGATCGGCGGCCTCGGGGATGAGCTGCTCCGGCGCCGCGTAGCCGCGCGTCCCGCCGACGAGGTGGGGCCGCCCGCTCCCGAGGCGGAGCCCGAGCCCGAAGTCGATGAGCACGGCCCGCTCGATCCGCGTGTCGAGCAGGATGTTCCCCGGCTTCACGTCCGCGTGCACGTACCCCTCGGCGTGCATGCTCGCGAGCGCGCCCGCGATCTGGCGGACGACGGAGAGGACCTGCGGGAGGGGCATGAGCCCGCCCTGCGGCGCGCGGTCGACGATGTGGCGGTGGATCGTCTCGCCCTCGACGTACTCGAGGATGAGGTAGATGCGCGCGCCGTCGAGCCTCCCCCAGCCGTACAGCTGGACGATGCTCGGGTGCCTGAGCCTCACGAGCGCCTCGGCCTCGCGGAGCAGCGCGCCGTCGTCCGGCTCCGTCACCACCTTGAGCGCGACGAGCTGGCCGAGGAGCTTGTCGCGCGCGAGGTAGACCTGCGACTGCCCGCCCTCGCCCAGGATCGCGGTGATCCAGTACTTGTCGTCGACGAGATCGCCGGGGGCGAGCCGCGCGGGCGGCGGGCTCGCGTCGCCCGGGGCGGCCGGCGCGGCGCTCTCCGGCGCGGGCGGCGACGTGGCCTGATCGTTCGGCTCGGTCGCCTGGGGGGCGAGGCCGGAGCGCCGCGCGAGCTGCTCGCTCACCAGCCTGGCCGCGAGCTGGAGGGTCGCGATGCTCCCCGCGTCGAACTGCCGGGGCTCGCCGGACACCGCGCACACGCTCCCGACGGCGCCGACGCCCTCGATGACGACGGGGAACCCCGCGTACGCGCGGACGAGGTTCATTTCCACGAGCGGGTTCTCGGCCAGCACGGGGTGTTCGCGGGCGTCCTCGACGATGAGCGGGGCGTTGTCGCGCGCGACGTGCTGGCAGAACGACCATGAGCGCAGCGTCCCTCCGGCGAGGGTCAGATCGCGGGGGAGGCCGGTCGCGCCGAGGAAGATCTGCCTCGACGAGTCGATGATCGTCACCACGCTGGCCGGCGTGCCCACGCCGCGCGCGACGAGCTCGGCGACGACGACGAGCTCGGGGTCGGGGGTCGCGCTGCGCAGGCCTCGCCGCTCGAGCTCGGCGTCGCGCGCCGGGTCGTCGAGGGGGTCGGCGGCGGTGGCCTGCTGCGCCTCGCGGCTCAGGGTGCGGGCGTCGCTCGGCTGCGGGACCAGCGCCCCGAGGAGCGCCTCCGCGGTGACCGGCTTGTGGACGACCGCCGCGATCTGCGCGTGTCCGCGGATCCGCTCGAGGAAGACGCGGAACCGCGAGGTGACGATGAGCCGCGCGGGCGGCGGCGCCGGATCCGCCGCGCGGACCCAGCCCTCGCTGGCGGCGCGGTCGAGGTCCGCGACGATGGCGTCGGCGGCGGCGCAGTCCTCGGGGGTGGGGCGCGCGCCTGGGGGCATGCGGACGGACCACCCGGCGCCCCGCAGCACCTCGGCCATGTACTCGCGCTCCGTGGCGATGGGCTCCAGCAGCAGGACGTTGCGGGTCATGGATCTGCCAGCGTATCTCGCCGGCGCGGAGGGAGGTGCGGGGCGTCGAGCCGGCGCGGCCGCGGCGGGCGAGCGCGTGTGTGGCAGCGAGGACGGCCGAGCGGGTTGCGAGCGACCTCGGTGGTCGTCACCCGCCCTCCGGAGTGCAGTTCGGGGCCGTGGATCGTGCAGCTGGGAGACCTTTGGAGCGCGGTCCGGACCCCTTCGGAGCGCGGTCCGGACCCCTGCGGAGTGCGGTCCGGACCCCTGCGGAGTGCGGTCCGGACCCCTGCGGAGTGCAGTCCGGACGCCTGTGGAGCGCGGTCCGGACCCCGGCGGAGCGCGGTCCGGACCCCTGCGGAGTGCAGTGGCGACGCTATTCAACAGGAGTCAACGCGCCCCGGATCACGGTCGACAGCACTGGGTGCTGAGGGAGGGACCCATTGGGGCGCTCGTCCGACGGTGCATTGGAAGGTCGTGACCGGCGCGGCTGGAATGATCGAGCGAGAATTGAGCCGCCAAGGCGCCAAGGCGCCAAGGCGCCGAGGACGCCAAGGCGCCAATATATTGTCTTCTTCTTGGCGTCCTTGGCGCCTTGGCGGTTCGAAATTCTGCTCGTTTCAGGCGGGTTCAACCCGTTTGTTGCTCTAGAAATCCCCCGCGTCGCCGTCTTCCTCTTCCTCGCCCTCGGGCAGGGCGTCCTCCGGCGCCGCGTCCTTCTTCTTCCGTTTGAGCGCCGTGAGCCCGAGGCTGATCTGCGCGCGCGTGCCGAAGACGCCGCGGAAGGTCGTGGCCCAGTCGTTGTACCAGAGCCGGAGCGACTCGAGCGCGGCGAGCTGCGCCTCCTTGGCCTTGGCGATCTCCGCTCGGCTGAGCGCCGGCTCGGCCTTGCCCGGCGTCCTGTGCTCCTCCGCGGCGGCGATCAGCCGGCGCATTGCATCGATCTTCTTCGGCGTGAGGCCGCGCTCGCCGAGCGTCTCGTAGAGCGCCCGCGCGCCGGGCTCGGCGCTCGACGCGAGCTCGTCGATGCGGTTCAGGAACGTCTTCACCGAGTCCACCACGGCGGGGCTGAGCGGCTGCTGGGCGAGGTCCTTGAAGAACGCGGCGGCGAACCGGTCTGCGCTCTGGCGCGGGATCACCCGCGGGATGAGCGCCCGCATCCGCGGGAACCAGAGGTTCTCGAACGCATCGATCTCCTGGAGCAGGCGCATCCGCTCGGCCGAGACGCCGGCCGAGACGTCGCGGTGATCGCTCTCCGCCAGCCAGTGCTCGAAGCGGCGGTTCTTGCCGGAAGCCGTGGTGTACAGCTCCCATCCCAGGTCGTGCTCTTTCTGCGTGTACCCGTTGCGCCTCGCCCGATCGAGGTGCTTCGGGATGTTGAAGAGCAAGGTGTGGACGCGGCCCAGGAACGCCGTGGTCTCGGCGTCGAGCTCCGTCGGCGTCGCTTCATCGAGCGACTCGTCCAGCGGCTCGATCTCGGCGCGGTCGGTTCTGGGTGTCTTCGGGGACTTAGATGTCTTGGGTTTGCCCATGAGATCCTCCAGCGTGGCAACCTACTTGGACGGGCAAGCCCATGTCATCCGCGGCGCGCGTCGGGAACGTGCAATCCCAGATCGCCATATTGCGCGCAACATGCAATCCGTTGCGTCCTGCCGCAACAGATTGCGGTCATGGTCCAGCGAGGAGCCGCGTGCTCCGACCACCATCGCCTCGCTCGCAGCGGCAGACGCTGGGACCTCCAACTTTCCGGTAGCCTGTGCCCTCCTTTCGCCCGTGCTGGCCTCGGGCGTGCAGAGCGCGGCCGCGCGACCCGGTGTGAGGTCGCCAACTCAGGTCAGCGGTCACGGAGATCTCGATGAAGCTCTTCTCTGCGTGGGCGCAGCTCGCCCTGCTCTCGCTGCTGGCGATGCTGTCGTGCACAGGCGACAGCATGTCCCAGCTCGGCGCGGTCCGGCAGGCCTCCAACCAGGGGGCACCTCCCGAGCAGCCGGAGGCGTTCACGCTGCCCGAGACACCGATCGTCGCCGGCGCGGACGTCGGCTATTTGCCAGGGTCGGGGCAGGTGACGCCGGACGGCGCGTATACCTACCGGCTGCCGATTGACGTGCCGCCCGGGCGCGGCATCGAGCCGCGCCTCGCCATCGCGTACTCGAGCCGCGCTGGCGACGGCTTGCTGGGGGTCGGGTTCTCGCTGAGCGGCCTCTCGTCGATCCTGCCTTGTCACAAGACGATCGCCGTCGACGGGGTGGTCGACGGGATCGACGGCGACGAGACCGACGTCTTCTGCCTGGACGGCCAGCGGCTCGTGAGCGTGCTCGGCCCCTACGGGGCGGACGGCACCGAATACCGGACCGAGGAGGAGAGCTTCACCCGGGTGATCTCCTATGGCAGCCCGCAGCTGGAGCGATTCCGAGCGTGGCTGAAGGACGGGCGCATCCGCGACTATGAGCGGGTCGGGCCGCTCGATTTCCGGATGACGAAGGAGCAGGACCGGTACGGCAATACGGTCTCCTACATCTATGCGGACTTCGCGGGAGGCGACGCGAAGGAGGGCGAGACCGAGCACCTGATCGACAGGATCGAGTACCTGGGCCATCGGATCGAGTTCGGCTACGGCACGGACAGATACGGCTGGGGGACGATGTACACCGCCGGCGTGCCTCGAGGGCGGAGGCGGGTCCTGCGATGGATCGCCGTCCATGGGCCGAACCCGAGCGAACAAGGGCTGCTCTGGCGCTACGATCTCGCCTACGAGGACGGCCCCGAGGAGGACGCGGACACGAGGCGCCCGCGGCTCGTGGAGGTGAAGCGCTGCGGTGGGCTCGGCGGCTGCTTCCTCGCGCGGCAGTTCAGGTGGTCGTCCCGCTACGGCGACTGGTTCAAGGAGGTCCCGCTCGACGAGCACCCGTGGTTCACCGGCGCAGAGCACCCGCTCGTGCTGGACGTGGACGGCGACGGCAAGGACGAGGTGCTGCTCGAGACCACGGATCCCGCGGCGCCGTACCTGCTCTTGCGCAGCCCACCCGCGGGCGAGCCGCTGAGCACGAAGACGGCGCTTGCCGGAGAGACCGGGAACTCGCCGGCCTTCGACGGCGCGAGGCTGAAGCACGCGAAGGCGGTGGATGCCGGAGGGGACGGTCGGAGCGAGCTCTTCACCTGGAACCGCCGCAGGGACCAGTTCGAGATGTACGCGTGGACGGGCAGCGGGTTCGCGCCGACCGGGACGGCGGTGCCGATGTCGCCCGATCTCGGCTCGATCGAGGCCGGTGTGGAGCCCTTCCACTTCGCCGACGTGGACGGCGATGGGCTCGCCGACCTGGTGAAGCTGCTCGATAACGTGGTGGATGGGGTCTACGCGCCGGAGTTCCTTGTGCGGCGCAACCTGCCGAGCGGCGACTTCGACTCCGTGGAGGAGACGGGGATCCCTGTCACGCACGATGTGATCGAGTTCGCGTCGGTCGCGCTCGACGTGCAGGGCGACGGGCGCGCAGGTCTGTGGCTGAAGGGCGCTTCGGAGGCGTACTATCCGGATGACGCTGGCGGCTTCAGCGCCGTGGAGGTCCACATGGAGGACCGCTACCCGATCCTCGACGCGCACATGGCGGACCTGAATGGGGATGGTCTCCGGGACCGAGTCCTGGCCGTGGTTCTGCCGCAGAACGTCACCGCTCTCGATCTGAAGTGGAACACGGGGAAGGGGTTCGCCCACCAGCACACGCGGTTCGGGTATCTGGGGTACTCGGTGCCCAGGAATCCCGGTACGCTTCAGGTGGCCGATGTCGACGGAGATGGCCGTGACGACTTCATCGTCACCGGCGACGATCCACCGGAAATCAGGATCACTCAGGTGCTCTCGCTCCCCACGATACAAGGGGACGACGGGTGGAGGACCACGACGGTTGCGGACCCGTCGGCGCGGATCACCGCCGTGCGGCACGGCGACTTCAACGGCGACGGGCTGCTCGACCTGATGTACCTCGCCGAGCGCTGCTCGAGCAGCATCGAGGGGCCGACGTCCCCGTGCATCTGGGGCACCAAGGTCGGGAGCCTGCGCGTGCTCGTCCAGCAGAGCACGGTCATCGACGTGGTCGACGAGGTCCTGGATGAGGGCGGCGCGCTTCGGGAGGAGATCGAGTACGCGCGGCAGCGGACGGACCCGGCGGAGCCGGCGGCGTGCGCGTATCCGCAGGTGTGCCACCGGCGCGCGATCCCGGTGGTGCGGAAGCACCTCGTGCACCAGGGGAACGGCGCGCAGTGGTGGCGTTATTTCTCGTACGACGATCCGCGCTCGGACCTGTTGGGGCGGGGCTTCCTCGGCTTCGGGAAGGTCCGCGTGTGGGAGCCGAAGGTCCCGCGCGAGACGGTGACGACGTTCGATCATGGGACGCGCATCGGCACGCGGTATCCGTTCGCCGGCCGTGCGGAGACGGTGACGGTGGCGACGCCGGTGCTCGAGAACGACGCCGATGGGCCGACGGCCCAGCCGGGCAGGGCGGTGGCGCGGGTCGAGCGCAGGACGATGCAGTACGAGGCGCGCGCGCTGAACGGCGGCGCGACGCACGCGGTGTTTCCCCGGGACTGGATGAGCCAGGAATGGGAAGAGGAGGTGGCGATCGACTGGGGGCCCGAGGGAGGGCTCGCGGAGATCGACGGCCCGGTGCAGGCGGCGCTGCGGACGCGGCTCGGATCGACCCGCTTCGACGACTGGGGTAGCGTGGAGCGCGAGACGACCGAGACGGTGGGCGGGACGCGGACGGTGGTGGAGCGGGGGTACGAGCACCGGCTGGAGCCGTGGCTCTTGTCGCTGCCGGCGTGGGAGAAGGTGACGTCGACGACGGCCGGGGGGACGGACGCGACGGAGCGGCGCGCCAGCTTCGAGTTCACCGACGAGGGGAGGATCGAGCGCGTGGTGGTCGAGCCGATGGATCTCTCGGATCTCTCGGATCTCGAGCCGGACGATACGGCGACGGTGCGCTACGAGTACGACGCCGAGGGGCTGTTGCGGCACGTGACGCAGACGGCGCTGGGGGTGCCGGCGCGGCGCATCCACATGGGGTACGACGGGGCGCCGGGGCACACGGCGCCGAGCGTGATCTGGAACGACCTCGGGCACGCGCAGTGGTTCGCGGTGCACGCCGGGTATGGCGTGGTGATGGCGGAGATGGACGCGAACGGGGTGCAGACGAGCCGGGTTCACGACGATCTCGGGCGGCTGGTGAGCCGGCGGTCGGGCGGCGCCGGCGAGCAGACGTTGAGCTACGAGCAGCGGTGGGATGGCGTGACGGTGCGCGCGTCGGACGGGGGCGGGGCGAGCGGGTTCGTCGAGCTCGACATCTCCGGCCGGCCGTGGCACGCCGGCCATGTGGGCCACGACGGCGCCACGGTGACGAGCGAGACGACCTACGACGCGTTCGGCCGCGTGATCGCGGAGAGCCGTCCGGCGCGCGCGCTCGACGAGGCGCCGCGGACCAAGCGGGTCTATGACAGCCTCGGGAGGCTGCTGAGGGTGGTGGGCCCCGACGGGGCGACGACGCGCTACACGCATTCGTTCTTCGAGACGATGGCGTCGGACCCGCGGGGCAGCCGGACGAAGCTGGTGCGGGACCTCGACGGCCGCGTCGTGCAGAGCATCTCGTACCTGGGCCTGACGAAGCTGTCGACGGAGCCCGACCGCTTCGATGATTTCCGGTCGACGCCGCTGACGACCCGTTACGAGTACGGTCCGTTCGATCAGATCGAGCGCATCGTCGATCCGGACGGCAACGCGACGGTGATCGCGTATGACGCGCGGGGGCGGCGCACGCGGCTCGAGGACCCGGACAGGGGCACGACGCGGTTCTATTACAACGGCCTCGGGGACCTCTACCTCAAGGTCGAGGGAGGTGAGGAGACGAATTACGAGCACGACGTCATCGGCCGGGTCGAGCGGGTGACGAACGACGACGGGGTGACGGAGTACGCGTGGGATACGGCGGAGCACGGGATGGGGCGACTCGCGTCCACGGCGAGCCCGGATGGGACCGCGACGAGCTACGCGTATGACAAGCACGGGCGGCTGGAGTGGTTGACGTGGCAGGTCGACGGCGAGCCGTTCGAGGTGCGCACGACCTATGATGAGCAGGGTCGGGTGGAGACGGTGGCGTACCCCGAGGTGCCGGGGGCGCCGCGGTTCACGGTGAAGCACGCGTACGACAGCCGGGGCTACCTCGAGCGGATCGCGGACGTGACGGCGGATCCGGCGTCGGCGGGAACGCCGCTGTGGACGGTGAACGCGCGCAACGACGACGGGGCGCTGCTGGAGGCCAAGTACGGCAGCGGCGTGATGCTGACGCGGTCGTACGATCCGGTCACGGGCCGGCTGGAGTCGGTGGAGCAGCGGATCAACGGGATTGCGCTGTCGTCGCTCCGGTACGCGTATTACTCCGACGGCCGGGTGAAGCGTCGATTCGACCCGGAGGGCGATCGGAGCGAGAGTTATGTGTACGATACGCTGCACCGGCTGCGCGTGTGGAGCCTGAAGGCCGGCGGCGTGGACCAGGCGACGCACTATCAGTATGATCGTCTGGGGAACCTGACGCGGGTGCTGGTCGACGGCGAGGAGCGCGAGCAGAACGAGTATCTGGATCCGCGCCCGCACGCGGTGTCGTCGAACCTCGATGGGAGCTTCTACTACGACGCGCGCGGTCGGCTGGAGCAGGACCCGGAGCGGGAGATCCGGTACACGAGCTTCGACCTGCCGCGGGAGATCACGACGTCGGCGGGCGTGACGCGGTTCGACTACGACGCGGCGGGCGCGCGGGTGCGGAAGGCGGGTCCGGCGGGGACGACGGTGACGGTGGGCGGCCTGTACGAGCGGCGGCAGGGGTCGGAGGGGACGAAGCACGTGTTCCTCGTGCCGGGGAGCGACGGGCTGATGGCGGCGCAGGTGTTGGTGGAGGAGGGGAGCGGGGAGCGGCGGGTGCAGTACCTGCACCAGGACGCGCAGGGGAGCGTGACGCTGGTGACGGAGGCGGACGGGACCGCGCCGAAGTCGGCATATGCGTACTACGAGCCGTTCGGGAGGAGGATAGAGCGGGAGGGAGCGCCGCTGGGTGGCTTGATGGCGGAGCTGCGGCTGGGGCTGACGGGGCACGAGCACGACGACGAGCTCGGGCTGATCAACATGCGTGGCCGGGTGTACGACCCGAAGCTGAAGCGGGTGCTGACGCCGGATCCCGTGGTGTCGTCGCCGCTGTTCGGGCAGAGCTACAACCGGTACAGCTATGTGCTGAACGACCCGATGAACCTCGTGGATCCGACGGGGTACGAGCCGACGGGGCCAGACTGCACGACGTGCGCGCCGTGGACGCCGCGGCAGCCGCCGTGGGATGGGGACGACAAGGGAGTCACGATCATTTCGGGGGGCAGCGGAGATGGGGACGACGGGAACCCTTACTCCAGGGACGGGAGTGCGGATGACCGCGACGACATAGGTCCGCCTCCGCCGCCGCGGGTGGTGAGGTCGGACGTGGACGGGTTCCAGGGAGCGGGGGCCGGGGCGCAGCAGGAGAGCTTGCTGGTGCAGCTGCTGAACGAGCGGGCGCGGCAGGACCGGCTGTACTACGAGGCGCTGCAGCGGGACACGTTCCGGGTGACGCAGTGGGCGATGCTGGGCGCGGGCGCTGCGCTGCTGGTGTGGTCGGGGGGCTACGCGCTGCTGGCGATCGAGGAGCTGTCGGTGTTCGGCAGCGCGGTGGGGCTGACGTCGACGCAGCTGGCGGCGGCGAACGCGGCGAGCTTCACGCTGAAGGCGGCGCCGGCGATCCTGGGCGAGGTCTGGGTGCTGGAGGGGCTGAGCCAGAACGACCCGGGGAGGATCGCCGACGGGCTGATGATGGCGGCCTCCGCGGGCGCCAGCTTCGGCGAGGGGCTGGGGGCGGGGCCGCGGGCGGGTGGGGGCACGAGCGGCCGATTGCAAGCCGAAACGGTGCTTGGCCGTGCTGCGGCCCAGCGGATTCAGAACGCGGCAGATCGAACCGGTCAGCGGATAACAGTGATAGGTAGTCGTGCATCAGGTAAAGCTGGTGACCTGTCGGACTGGGACTACATTCTCTCTGGAAATAGTGCAAAGCGGCATTCCGCAGCCAGCTCGATTCCGCGTGGACTATCTGGTGGTGAGAACGGAACCGGAGTGGATATCTGGCAAGATTTCAATCCTCGTGCGCCGAACTATAACCCGCTGGATCCGACGCGGCCATTTATTGTGTTTACTCCGAAATTGCGATGATTCATGATGAGGTGTGTGGAATGGATAAGCATGATGATTTTTTGAATCGATTGGCGCAAGGACTAATTACGGAGGAGGAGGGGCGTCTCTGGTTCGGTGGGCTCGTTGAAGGGGAGCAGCGAGATGTTCTAGGCAAACTCTGGTTCTTCGCTGCCCAGGCTGGAGCTCGTGAGGGCGATGTGGATAATGCCATTGCTCGGGCGCAGCTCAAGCCGAGCTTCACGCCGTGCGTGCTTCTGAAGACCGGGCGACTCAAGATTCAAGCGGCGAAAGTTCTGGGGCTGCCACTCGCGGAATATGAAAAGTCGTTTCGGCTACTGTCTGCACTATTTCAAATCGCGGACGAACGGCGCCGGAGAGAAGAATGCAAGGATGGTTGCTCGCATTGGTGGCACACGAGAGACCGATGAGCTTGAGACGTGAAAAACGCTCTTTCATCGCCCGGCCCTTCACGGCCTCCGGCGGCGCCTCCCCGCGCAGGCGTGTGTCAGCGCGCCGCGGCAGCTCAGCCGCTCCTCCCCGGGGCGTCCGCCCCTACCGCGGGCGCGTCATCCCGGATAAGCTGTCGGCCGTGCTGCGGAGCACCCGGGCACCGACGTCGAGGCGCTGCGCGCTAGCCGCCGTCGGCCCTCGGCGGAGCTCCGAGGCGTGAGGACCCAGACACCCTGGAGGGAGGACCCATGGACGAAGCTTCGATCGCCCGATACATCGCCGACACGTTCGCCGGCGTCGACGTCGTGCGCCCGGCGGCCGGTGACGGCCCGGAGATCGCGTGGGGCGATACGTTCTTCATCTACGATCCCGAGCGCAACCTCGAGCCCAAGCGCAGGCTTCCGTTCGCGACCATCGTCACCAAGGACTACGGCGACTTCGACCGCGCCTCGAACCTGGATCGCCCGGGCGTGTTCCGCCTGAACATCGGGGTCAGCAAGGACACGTACCGCGCGCTGCTCGGCTCCCCGCCGCTCTCTCCCGGCCCGGCGGGCGCCGCGAGCCTCGCGAACGCTGGCCATGACTTCACCGCCCTCGACCGGATCATGCCGCACCCTGTCCATGCACCTCAGTCCTGGGTCTGCGTGCTCAACCCGAGCGACGCGACGTTCGAGGCGGTGCGGCCGTTGCTCGCCGACGCGTACGAGCTGGCCGTCAGGAGGCACGCCAAGTACCGGGCCACGGAGGATCCCTGACCGGACGCCGCACCAGACCGTGGGCGTCCTTCTGGTTTCGCGTTTCGCGCAGCACGACATCCTCTCGGGAGCGCAGGCGACGGCGGCGCGTGAGCCGGTCGTCGGGAGAACAAGATGCAGAGTAGATCCATCGCACGGCTACGGGAGCGCGTGAATGAGACGTATGGCGCAGAGGCGGTGTCGCTCTACGGCTCGTCCGAGGACGAGGAGCACGGCACCTGCTTCATCATCGCCGGCATCGGTGCGACGTTCTCGGTGCTGACGCTCGAAGGCGCGCTGCCGGATGGGCACTACGATGTCCAGGTCGAGTCGATTCCCCCGGGCGACTACGTCTACGCGACCGAGGTCGATCTCGACGGGTTCATGAGGCTCGTGGCCCAGATCGCAGGGCCACCCGACACCTGGCCTGTTTGATCGGCCGATGCGGCCGAGTTCGAGGTCAGCGCGCCGCCAGGCGACGTCCAGCTGGACCAGCCGCCGCCATCGCACTCCGGAGCGCCGTCCGGGCCCCCGGCGAGCGCGGTGGAGGCGCCGGTTCCCGCCGTGGTCACCCCCCGAGCGAGAGGACCGCCATCGAGATCAGCACCGCCGAGAGGGCCAGGACCGCCCCCAAGATCAGCACCGCGACCCCCAGGGACAACCCAGGTCGCTTCTGGCGGAGCTCGACGTCGCGTGGTCGTCCGGCGTCGGTGCTCGATACCGCCTCGCGCGTGGCACCCGGCGCGCGCGCCGCGCGGACGCGCCCCGCCGCCGACCGCGCGCGCCGGAGCGCGTCCGAGAACGCGGCCGCATCGCTGAATCGCCCCTCCGGCCTCCACGCGACCGCCCGCTTCAGCACGTCCTTCACGGCCGTGGGGCACGAGAGCCGCTCGATCTGCTCCTCCGCGTTGCGCAGCACGTCGAGCGGCAGCTCCTCCCCGCGAAGCCCGAACATCGCCGTCATCCCCAGCCCGTACACGTCCGCGCGCGCGTCCGCGTCCTGCGGCCGGTGCAGCAGCTCGGGAGCCGCATAGACGACGGTCCCCATCGCCCCGGTCCGCGTCCCGCCCGTCGTGTCCGCGCCGCTCACCAGATCGAAATCGGTGAGCCGCGGCGACCCCGCGTCGTCCAGGAGGATGTTCGCGGGCTTGACGTCGCGGTGCACATACCCCTTCGCGTGCGCCTCGGCCAGCGCGTCTCCGATCTTCAGGAGGATCGGCAGCACCGCCTCCCCCGCGATCCGCTTCTCCAGCACGGCCTTCCGGAGGTCGCCGCCGGTGACGAAATCCATCACGAAGTAATGGTAGCCGCCGTCGATGCCGTGCGTCTCGACGACGCGCACCACCGCTTCGTGCGCGAGCTCCGCCATGAGCCGCGCCCCGCGGAAGAACCGCGCGAGCCGGATCGGGTCTCCGCTTAGCCAGCCGTGGAGCACCTTGATCGCGACCTGCTCGCTCCTGTCGCGATCGAACGCGCGCCACACGACACCGAACCCGCCGCTCCCGATGGGCTCGAGCAGCAGGTAGCGCCCATCCCCCAGCCAATCGCCGGCCCGGAGCTGCCCGCCCGCCCTGAGCTGCCGGCGCAGGCTGAGGATCTCCTGGTCCACCTCCACGGTGATCACCCCGGCCTCCTGGAGCAATCGCTTCCGGTTCCGCGCTGCTTCGAGGCGCACGCTCAGGGAGCGGGTCTCCTCGTTCGGATAGCTCGGCGTGAACGGCAGCGGCAGGGGCCCCTCCGGGGCCGCGCGGGGGACAGGCTCGCTCTCCAGCACATCCTCGTCGAGCGCCATGTAGGGTTCTCGTTCGGCGCGCGACAGGGGCCAGTAGTCGTGGTGTGTCAGCAGATCCTCGTCGAGCGCCATGTAGGGTTCTCGCTCGGCGCGCGACAGGGGCCAGTAGTCGTGGTAGGTGGGTGTGTCCTCGTCACGTTCCGGATGGGACGGCGTCAGGTCGAGCGGCCCGCCCGCTCCGAAGACGCGCCGATAGATGTCGTTTCGGAACGGCTTGATGCCGCGGCCGATACCCACGAGCGTGAGGTCCTGCCGCGCTCGCTCGTCGATGTCTTGCCGGGTGCAGAGGCGCCGGAAATCCGAGAGCAATCGGGCGTTCTTGGTGACCGTGTCATACATGCTGTTGAAATGCACGTTCCGGGGAGCACCATGCACGATGGCGTCGACCGCCGCGTCGACGTCGGCCGCGCCGAGCTGCGCTTTCGCGGCCGTGGCCGTGCTCCAGAGCTGCTCGAGCACGAGCTGGCACAGATAGACGGAGCCCGCCGTGTGCCTGAAGAGCCTCGCGTGCACGAACTTGTCGACGGAAGCACCAGACTCGGCGAGGTGAAGCGAGAGCTCCTTGACCTGCGCCAGGGACAGGTCGTCGAGCTCGACCTCGATGCCCACGTTGAAAGGGGAGCGGAGCTCGTCCTCGATGAGGCGCGACGGGTGGGCCGCCCCCGACAGCACGATCTGGAGGCGGTTGAGCCGCTCCTCGACGGCACGTTGGTTGAAGAGGGCCCGGATCTGGCTGAAGAATTGCTCCTTGAAGCGGGCGTCGATCAGGACGTCGATCTCATCGACGAAGACGACGAGCCGCTCCTGGAACGTCGAGAGCCAGTCGAGGAAGGTGTCCTCTGGATAGTCCGACTGGATGTTGTCGCCGGCGAGCTGCGCGCTGCGAGCCACCGCGCTCAGGAAGCGACGCCAGAACGCGTCGTAATCGTCGATGGGGAAAGGCGACAGATCCACGAGCGCGCAGCGGAACACGCCCGGATCGAGGGCGCTCATCGTGCGCACGATCAGGCTGGATTTGCCGCTCTGCCGAGGGGCCACGAGGTAGGGGTACCTCTGGTTCTCCTCGATCTCTTTCCTGAGCTCGCGGTCCGCCCGCCGCTCGATGTACGACTTCCCGCTGAACGTCCCCGCCGCGCGATAAGGGATCCCGGACGTCATCCGTAGTGCCTCTTGTCGCGGAGCCGCGAGAGGAGCGCCTCGGCGGGGAGCCCCGCGCGCGCGGCCTCGAACAGCTCGTAACAGACGCACTGGACCGCCCTCGGGTGGCGGCTCGACAGGTGGATGATCTCGCTCCGGTGCGCCCGCGCCACCTTCTGCGCGGGCTGTGGCAGCAGCGAGAGCAGCCTGTCGACCCCCGCGTCCGAGAGCGGCTCCACCTGGATCGCGAGCCACCCGGCCTTGTGCTTCGGGTTGTCGAGCCCGCGCGCGGCGAGGAACTCATCGATGGAGCAGGGGAGGCAAACGACGACGCGCACGCTCTCTTCGTGGGTCGTCGCCAGGTGATGGAGAGAGGGGACGAACAGCCGGGCGACGTCCGGCGTGAGGTGCCCGAGCTCGTCGAGCAGCAGGGCGATGGGCTGCCGGGCGGCCATTTCGGCGAGATCCACCCAGTCGTCCATCTTCTTCCCGAGCTGGCGCCCGGCGAGATCGAAGAAGCGCTTGTGAAAAGCGTGGATGTCATCGGTCCGAAGCGACTGCAGATCGAGGTGGCATGCGCTCCTGCTGCGGCTCAGCTGCTGGTGGGTGCGCACGAGGAGGCTGGATTTGCCCATCTCGTAGGCGCCGTTGATCACGAGCAGCGGGTGCCGCTCGAGCGCCGACCCGAGCTCACGATCGCATGTGCGCTCCACGTACGAGGGCTTGTCGACCTTGAGGGCGCCGCGCTTCTGGAAGGGGTTGTCCCGCGGCACCTCGGGGGGGCCCGGCGGATCCCGCGGGGGCCGCTTGCCAGCGGGCTTGCCTGGCAGCGCCTCGCGGAGGCCCAGGATGACGTCCTTCCATGCCTCGTCCCGCACCGTCCAGCTCGTCACGGCCTTTCCGTTCCGCGGGAGCGCCTTGAGCTCGGCGAAGGGCGCGTCCTGCCAGACGCACTCGCGCAGGATGACCGGGATGACCCTCGCTTCGCCGGCGCGCGACCGCGCGAGCGCGCGCTTCACCTCGAGCTCGTGGCAGTAATCGGACGCCAGGAAGTCGGCGCTGACGAGGAGCAGGATCACATGAGCGGCCTCGAGGCGCTCGTCGAGCGCGGCCTGGGTGTCGTCGCCGGCGTCGATTTTCCGATGATGCCAGCTCCTGATCACGCCGCGCCGCACCAGCGCCGCCAGGTGCGCTTCGAGCTCATCCCGCAGCGATTCGTCCTTGTGCGCGTAGGAGAAGAAGACGTCGATGGGGGCTGGCATGGTGCTTCGCCGAGGCGGCGCGGCGACGGCCTTGGAGTATACACGACCCCCTGCCGGCCGGGCGGCCGCCCCTCGCCGAGCGAGAGGAGCGGCGTGGCCCCCCGACCACCGCGCGCGCCGAGCGCGGGCGCCGGGAGCGCAGCGCTCGAGGTAGGCAGCCCGGGTCTGCGCCACGACGCAGCGGCCGCGGCCCGCCGGCGCGCTCCACCACGGCACGCCGGCTCGCGCTATGGCCACCAGGGAGGGGCGCGGCGCAATTCGGATCGTCGATCCGTGCTTCGGTGACCTCGGCCGGCTTGCGGTGAAACTAGAACTGTTGTGAGCTCGCGAAACGATATCTCCGATTCGCATGCGACTTGCGGAAAACATCGGAGCGGCGCAGTGTGCCACCATGGTGCGAACCAGGTAGACCTCGCACTGCGGAGGCGAGAACGCTGTGTCCACACACCGATACGCCGGTATCCGGACAGAACGAACGGTAAAGGGCTATCTGATTGGAAGAGCCCTGATGCTGCGTGCGCCGCTGGCGGCAATGTTCGGTGTAGGCGCCGGCATTGCAGGGTGCGGCGCGGAACCGTCGGATACGTCTGGCACGGGCGGCGGCTCCACCGTCGACTCGGGAAGCGCCGGCGGCGCCTCGAGCGGCTCGGGCAATGGGGGCGAGAGCTCCAGCGTCGCCAGCGGCGGTAACGCCAACGCCGGCAGCGCCAGCGGCGGCGCGGTTCCCCCGGGCGGCGGCGGTGGCGGCGCATCGTCCGGGTCTGCAGGCTGCGCCGAGCCTGAATGTGGAGGCGGCGAGCCGCCGAGCTGCGCGCCGGGAGGCCTCGGCCTCTCCAGCTGCGGCCCGGACGAAGAGGAGAGCTGCTGCGTGAGTCTACCGGTGATGGGCGGGGCGTTCTCCCGGACGTACCGCAACAACGGCAACGGCGCGACCGGCAAGGCGGCTCCTGCGACGGTGAGCGCGTTCCTCCTGGACAAGTACGAGGTCACGGTGGGGCGCTTCCGTCAGTATGTGAACTACCTGATCGACGGCGGCTCGCCGCCGGCGCGCGGCAGCGGCAAGCACACGCACCTCAACGGCGGCATGGGGCTCGCCGACAGCGCGCGCCCGGGTAGCCACGAGCCGGGCTGGGACGAGAGCTGGAACAGCAGAATCCCGAGCGGCGCAGGGGCCGCCATGGGCTGGAATCGCAACCTGAAGTGCAACTCTTACGGGACCTGGACGGACTCGCCGGGCAACAACGAAGAGCTGCCGCTCACCTGCCTCAACTGGGTGGAGGCGTACGCCTTCTGCATCTGGGACGGCGGATTCCTGCCCTCCGAAGCCGAGTGGAAGTACGCGGCCGCCGGCGGGGACGAGC
The DNA here is from genome assembly GCA_051525975.1 of Sorangium sp. So ce134. Taxonomy (GTDB): domain Bacteria; phylum Myxococcota_A; class Polyangia; order Polyangiales; family Polyangiaceae; genus Sorangium. The sequence continues at coordinate 10,582,740 of CP150314.1, read as the reverse complement.
ATCGCATGTACCCGTGGGGCTCGACGGATCCGGGCAGCGGCAATCAATATGCGATCTACGATTGCTACTATCCGAATCAGAGGCGCGGCAGCTGCACGGGCGTCGTGAACGTGCCGAAGGTCGGGAGCACGCCGCTCGGCGTCGGGCGCTGGGGCCAGTGGGATCTCTCGGGGAGCGTGTGGGAATGGAACCTGGATCGCCACGCCGGCTACGTCAGCCCCTGCGACGATTGCGCCTACTTGACGGGCCCAGTCAACCGCGTGCTCCCCGGAGGCGGCTTCCACACGCCCCTCATGCCGTACCTGCTCTCCTCCAACCGTGAAGCGGTCGCCTACCACCCAACGGACTACCGCGGCGACTACGGGGTCGGCGTGCGGTGCGCGCGCGCGCCGTGACGTGCGGTGCGCGCGCGCCGTGAGCGGGTTGCGCTCGCGACACGCCTATCGAGTCGCTCGTCGCCTGGGCGTGCCGTTCCCAGGCTCATGGCAGCAGGCCCGGCTGTGCGCACCGCGCTCTCCGCCGAGCTCCCCGCCCGGCCTACGCCCGCCGGCGCCTCCCCCACAGCGCCACCGCCCCGAGCAGCGCCGCCCCGAGCGCCGCGCGCTCGCCGCGGTCCCCGTCCCCGCCCCGCGTCTCGCCCGCGGCCGCGCAGGCGCAGCCGCCGCTCAGCCGGAGGATGACCGGCGCCTGCTGCGCGCCCTCGCACAGATCCACCGTGAGCGGACGCGCCGCGCCCGGCCCGCCCCCCTGATCGAGCGGCGTCTCGAGGTTCCCCGTGTTCCGGTTGTCGTGGTGGACGCTCTCCCAGGCGATGAGCGCGCCCGTCGTCGCCTCGGTGTGCCAGGCGAAGAGCCAGCCGTCGCGGGTGCCCACCACGACCTCGAGCGTGCCGTCCCCGTCGAGGTCGCCCACCGCGGGCGTCGTCGCGATCGTCTGGCCGGTGAACTTCGGGAACCCGCGCGGCTCCCGGCCGCACCCGTCGAAGGCGTGCAGGAAATAGCCGCTCGAGCCCGTCAGCACCTCCGGGTAGCCGTCGCCGTTCAGATCGACCACCGCCTGGCTGTTCCCGAGCGTGTGATCCTCGAGGACGAACGGCGCGCGCGGCAGCATCGCGCCCGACCGGCCGCTCCAGACCGCCAGCAGGTGAGGCCCCGGCTGCTCCGCGCCGCGCGCGCCCGCGAGCGCCAGCGCGGCCGCCTCCGAGGCGCCGGCGGCGATGACGTCGGGGGTGCCGTCCTGATCGATGTCGCCGAGCGCCGGATGCGAGCCGAGCGGCAGCATCGTCCGGGCGCCCGCGGCGGGCGAGAGCGGGCCGAACGTCGGATCGAGCCCGGCCGGCGAGCCCTCCCGCGCCGGCGGCAGCGCGCCCGCGGGGGCCGACAGGAGCCCGTCCTGCGCGCCCGGCGAGGCCGGGAGCACGAGCGGCGGCGCGCCGTTGCCCTGGACCACGCCCGCCAGCGTGCCGCCGAACCGCCCGACGACGCCCGAGGCCGCGATCCCCTCCGCGACGAGCGGCGCGAGCGGCAGCGACGGCATCGTGACCGGCCAGCCCGCGAGCACCGGCCCGGAGGGCGCGGCCGTGCCGCGCGCGTCGAGCACGTAGACCGCCCCGGCCTCGCCGCCGTCGCCGAGCCGCTCGCTCGAACCGACGAGCAGCTCCGGGAGCCCGTCGCCGTCGAAGTCGGCGACGGCCGGCGTCGCGATCAGGCGGCCCCGCGCCGGCTCCGCGGCCAGCGGCCCCTCGTAGTGCACCTCCACCGGCCAGCCGCGCAGCGCGCCGCCGTCCGCGTCGAACGCGTAGACCTTGCCGTCGAACGCCGCCTGGATCACGTCGAGCCGGCCGTCGCCGTCGAGGTCGGCGAGGACCGGCGAGGCCAGGGCCCCCCGCGCGATCCGCGCGGCCGCGGACATGCACGGCGCGCCCTCCTGCGCCCCGCCATCGAGCGGGCAGGAGGGGATCTCGGGCAGGCGCACCGGCCACCCGCGCCGGAGCTCGCCGTTCGCGCCGACGACGTAGACCGTGCCGGGCCAGGTCGAGATCGCGATCTCCTGCGCGCCGTCGCCGTCGAGATCCGCGATCGCGGGCGCGCCCAGGATCGGCTCGCGGCCGAGCTCCCAGGCCACCTCGCCGTACGCGGGCGCGCCCTGGTAGACGGGCGTGGCCTCCGACGGCGCGGGATCGAGCAGGCCGTCGGCGTGGCCCGTCTGGAACGGGAACCCCGGCAGCGGCTCCGGGCCCTTCGGCGTCGTCTTCAGCACGTGCAGCTCGCCGCCGGCGGTCGGGTAGATGAGCTCGCGACCCCCGTCGCCGTCGAGGTCCGCGAGCTTCGGGCTGCCCTCGCCGCTGTCGCCGATGAAGAGGGGGAACCCGTCGACCAGCGCCGGATCGCTGGCGACGTAGTACGTGCGCCGCACCTCGCTGCGCACGTTGCCGGTGGCCTCGCCGTAGCGGGCGACCGCCCAGACGCGCACCGTGATCGCGCGGTCGTTCTCGCCGTGGGGGCTGTCGGCGTCGCGGGCGTGGGACGTGTCGATGGTGCGCACGTCGAGCGAGGCGATCGGGCCCTCGGCGCCGACGGTGACCGTCGGCGCGACGTTCACCTCCCGCTGGATCACCTTGAAATCGGTCTCGAGCGGCTGCACGCCGGGCGCCCAGTCGATCGTGTAGTCGTACGCCGTCGCCCGCTTCGCCGAGATGGTGCCCTCGATCGGCACCGGCGCCTGCACCTGATCCTTGTAGAGGACCTCGAACCACCGCGGCGACGTGAGATCGATTGCGGGCGGCACGCGCCCGTCGCGGAGCGCCTCGACGGCGCGGTTCGCGTTGACGCGGCCGTGGCCGAACCGCTGATCGAACCCCGGCTGCGAGGAGCGGTACGGCGACCCGGGCTCGCGCGACTCGGGCACGTCGACGTCGTCGGCGCTCACGGTGAGCAGGCCCTGCACCTCCGCGGCCGACAGGGTGACGCCGCGCTCCAGGGCGGCGGCGACCACGAGCCCCGCGACGCCGGCGAGCGCGGCGGTCGCGTCGCTGGCGCAGCCGTCGCTCGACACGGCGAGCAGGTTGTTGCCGCCGAAGTTCGAGCACGGGGAGGCGTCGAGGAACGTTGTCGACGTCCTGACGCTCTGGCCGTCGTAGCGCACGGCGCTCGCGGGCAGCGCGTGGTTGCTCATCGCGGGCGCGCCGTGGCGGCGCGAGCCCTCGTCGCCCGTCGACACCACGACCAGCGTCCCCTTGCCGTACGCGTAGTCGAGCGCCGCCTGGAGGAAGGCGGTGCTGTCGACGGCGGTCACCGGGCACTGCACCACGTCGGCCCGGAGGTCGGCCGCGTAGAGGAGCGCCTTCGCGAGGTCCTGCGCGTCGGCGACGTGGCTGTCGCCGACGCGCAGCGGGACGACCCGGCACAGCGGGCAGGCGCCCGCGCCGCCCAGCCGGTTGTTCGTCTGCGCCGCCGACGTCTTCGCGCCCTCGGTGCCGTGGCCGTTCCGGGTGTCGTCGAACGGATCGTTGTCGTTCTTGAAGAAGTCCCAGCCCGCGATGTCGTCGACGTAGCCGTTGTCATCGTCGTCGACGCCGTCCGAGAAGTGGAGGATGAGGTCGCCGGCGTCGAGCCGCCCGTTGCCGTTCCGATCGCCCTGCGGCCGCCCCCCCGACGCCGCGGGCGTGAGGCCCGGCGTGTCCTTGTAGTCCGAGGCCGAGAGGACCCCGTCGCCGTTGCAGTCGAAGCCGGCGAGCTCGCCGTCGCCCGCGCACGGCGCGCCGTCCGCGCGCAGCGGCATGTGGGACGCGAGCTCGCCCCGGTTGATCCACACCTTCTCGACGAGATCCCCGTCGCCCCAGAGGATCCCGGAGTCGGTGACGGCGATCCGGACGCGCGGGTCGCCCTGGGTGAGCCGCCAGGCGAGATCGATCGCCATGCCGGCGGCGGACTCCTCCGGGCGGGGGCGCACGCGGCCGCTCGGGGCCGGGAGGAAGGAGTAGAAGCTCCACTGCCCGCTCTGCGTGGCCGAGAGGCCGTACTCGGGATCGCTCGGCCAGTTCGCGGGATCGGCCATGTCCGCTGCGCTGGCCGAGGCGGGCGGCGGCCAGCCGCCGGACGCGTCGGACGGAGCGAGCGCGCCCGCCGCGGCGCCCCCGAGCGCCCCCAGAAGAGCAAGCGAGGGAAAGCGAATGCAGCGCATGGCCGGACCCTACCATCGGTCCAGGCGCGCGAGGCAACCGGCGCTCCGCGCAGGAAATCGGCGCTTCTTCCGGGCGGGCGCGGCGGCGCTCAGGGCGCGCAGAGCGCGGGGGCGGGGTGCTCGGCGCAGTACGCCGGATCGTCCGGCGGACCGATGCGGAGCGTCATGTCCTGCGACGCGAGGCGCGGCCGCACGCCGCACATGCCGGGGGAGGTCGCGGCCTCCGACGGCGCGCACACGCCGGCCTCGTTGGGCACGGTCCAGGCCTGGCCGGTGCCGTAGACGAGGTTGAGCGCGTAGCGCCCCTCGGGCAGGCAGCCGTAGACGATCTCGATCGGGCGCCCGAACTGCCGGCTGAGCGCCGCCTCGACCTCGGGCACGTCCTGCTCGGCGATGATGTCGTTGCCCGCCTTGTCCTTGGCGTGGCTGATCACGAGGACGCCGCCCCGCTCGGGCTCTGTCGGGCGCATGCAGAGCGCCGCGGGCCGGACGCCGACGAGCGCGCTGTCCCGCGGCTCGTTCAGCTCCGCGCCGAGCGTGGCGGTGGTCAGGAGGTCGTCGTAGATCGTGAGCCCCTGGAGGAGCACCGCGGGCGCGGCCTGGCTGACGAGCGGGTCGCCGTCGCTCTGCTTCGCGAACACCGAGATCGGGAAGAGCGCCGGGATCAGCGCCGAGTCGGGGACGTGGTCCTCGGCGTCGATCTCGCCGTCGCCGTTCACGTCCTGGCGCGCGTACGTGAGGGTCGGCGCGGGCTCGCCGCCGACCGGAAGCGAGATCGGGGGCTTCGTCGCGCTCGCCACCTCCTTGTCCGGCACGCCCGCGGCGAGCCGCAGGCGCAGGAGCGACGCCTCGGTGCCGGCGGGGTCGGTGGGGCTGAACGTCTCCAGCTGGAAGTCGGAGGCCATGACCACCTCGCCCGTGCCTTCGCGGACGCCGGAGGTCGGCTTGAGCACCTCGACGACGTGGAAGATCGGCCGCTCCAGCGGGAGCGGGAGGCCGAGGGTGACCGCGATGCCGCTGACGCGCGCGCCCGTCGCGGGGATCGGGGCGGCGAGCGTGATCTCGCGGTACCGCGGGGCGGCGCCGCCGAGCACCTCGGTCGCGTTCTCGATCGCGCCGCCGGCCACGTCGCCCTGGGTCGGCAGGTTGGCGATGCTGAAGATCGGGTCGAAGTCGCCGTCGTGGTCGTAGAAGCCGCGGACCTGGTAGGTGCCGGCGGGCAGCGGCGAGAGCCGCCACGTGGCGCTCACGGTCACCGGCGGATCGTCCGGCGCGGGGCAGCGGAGCGCGCCGTCGTTCGTGCGATCGAGCGCGGCGCCCAGGCCGCCGAACAGCTCGTCGCCGGGGATGACGTCGATGCTCGCGGCCGAGGTGCCGAGCCCCTCCGGCGGCGGCAGGAGGCGCGCGTCGAAGCCGAGCACGACGGCGGCGCCGACGACGCGGCCGTCCTTCGTGCAGGGCCGGGGGCCGGCGTAGGTGACCGTGCCGTCGAGCACCCCGGCGGGGCCGCTCTGGTCCGGCAGCGGGATGAAGACGTCCGCGTCCTCGCAGCCCGGGAGGGCCGCGAGGAGCGCGCCGAGCAGGAGGAGACCGGTGCTGGGGCTGGATCCGAGCATGGAGGTGCCTAGAGCGAGTACCGGAAGAATCCCATGAAGCGCCGGCCGATGCGGTTGCCGAACGGGTGCATCTGCAGCGGCGCTTCGCCGAGCCCGTCGAGCGCGTTGAAGACGGTCGCGGAGATCTCGGCGCGGTTGTTCAGGAAGCGGTAGCCGAGGCGCGCGTTGAGCAGCGTGTACGCGGCCAGCGGGTAGACGGTGGTGGCGATGACCGTCCCCGCCGGGACCTGCTCGGCCCACGCCTGCGCGGACTGGTAGTGGAACGTGACCTCGCCGTCGACGCCGACCGGCGTGCGGACCTGGACGCCGGCGTTCACCTTGTGCCGGCTGGTGCGCTCGTCCTCGGGGGCGTTGCACCCGGCCGGGCGCTGCTGCTCCGACAGGTTGAGCGCGTAGTTGGCGAAGATGTCGAGCCCCTCGACGGGGTAGACGCGGCCGCCGAGCTCGCCGCCGAGCACGTGGTAGACGTCGCACTGGTTCTCGAAGCCGCCGAAGCCGGACGTGTAGCGCCCGGTCTCCGGGTTCAGCCCGCCGAACCCCTGGGCGCGCTGCGAGAGCGTGGTGCGCTGCGGCTCGGCGAGCACGATGAGATCGCTCACGCGGTTGTAGTACGCGGTGACCTCGAACTCGAAATAGTCGCTCTGCTGGTTCAGGTAGCTCGCCTCGGCGGTGATGATCTGCTCGGGGTCGATGATGAAGTCGGACCGGACCGGCGGCCTCGTGGTCGAGAGGAGCTCGAGGCCGGGCAGCGCGAGCTGGATCGGCAGATCGACGTAGGCCTCGAGCGACGTGGGCGAGCGGAACGCGGTCGACCCGGAGAGGCGGATCGCCTGGCGGGCGGTCGGCTTGACGATGACCGAGCCGCGCGGCGACGGGATGAGCCGCTCGAGGTAAGGCACGTAGTCGAGCCTGCCCGAGGCGACCAGCGTGACGCGCTCGCCGAGCTTCATCGAGTCCTGGAGGAACACCGAGCCGTGGTGCTCGATCGGCATGTCGTCGTCGAGGTAGCTCCAGTCGGTCGCCTTGAGCCGGTAGCCGAGGCCGATGTGGAAGTCGTGCACCACGGGCGCGGGCGCCCGGAGCGTCTTCACGAACTCGAGCTCGGCGTTCACGATGTGCTGCCGCGGCCGCCCCGCGTACAGGGTGTGCCCGAGGTACGCGGCGTTGAGCTGCGAGTCGCCGTCGAGGTACGAGTAGTACGTCCGCGCGTTGACGTTCTCGCTGAGGTACGCGACCGAGGCGTCGGTGTTCGCGACCTCCAGGTTGTAGTCGTTGAACGGGCCGATGCCGTAGACGTCGAGCTCGCTCCGGGAGTAGCCGGCGCCCACCGTGAGCTCGCGGCGCGGCCCGAGCCGCTGCGAGGCCCGGAGATCGATGCGCACGTTCTGCGCGCCGAGGTCCTGGCTCTGGCCGCTCGTCTCGAGGTCGATGCGGTCGCCCGAGACCTCGCGCGTCCACCGCGGGTAGCGCGTGTAGCCCGCGGACAGCCGGTACGCGAAGTCGCCCTCGCGCGCCGAGGCCCACACCGAGCCATAGCCCTGCTGGTGATCGCCGTAGCCCGCGCGGAAGCCGCTCTTCCCGACGCCGGGCTCGATCGTGATGATGTTGACGATGCCGGCGAAGGCGTCGGCGCCGTAGAGCGCCGAGCCCGGGCCGCGCACCACCTCGATGCGCTCGATCTGATCGACGTCGATCGAGAGCGCCTCCCAGAAGGTCGAGCCGAGCACGTCGTTCTTGACCGTGCGCCCGTTCACGAGGACGAGGAGCTTGTTCGCGAGGCGGCTGTTGAAGCCGCGCATCGAGACGTTCTCGTCGCCGCCCGTGATCTGCATGACGTCCATGCCGGCGACGCGCCGGAGCAGCTCCGGGATGCGGGTCATGCCGGAGAGCCGGATGTCCTGGCGGGTGACGATGGTCGTCGAGTTGGGGGAGTCGAGCGGGCTCTGGGCGCCGCGCGACGCGGTGATCACGGTCTCCTGGTAGACGTCCTCGGTGCGGGCCGCGCCGACGATCCCCGCGGCGTCGACCCGCGCCGCCTTCGCGGCCGGCGCGGGCGCCGGGGCCGCCGCGGCGCCGGCCGGCGCCGCGGCCCCGGCGGTAGGCTGGCCGGCGGTGGGCTGGGCGGGCGCGCCGCCGGGGGCGGGCTGCTCGGGGCCGGGCGGCTGCGGCTCGGGCGCGGGCGGCCGCTTCGGCTCCGGGGCCGCCGCGGCGCGCTGGGCGGCGAGGCGCTGCTCGAGCTGCTCCACGATGCGCGTCGCCTGCTCGCGGTCCGCGGGATCGCTCGCGAGGTACTCGCGGTACGCGGCGATCGCCTGCTCGATGTGGCCGGCCTCGGCGTGCGCGCGCGCGATGTTGAACACGACGTTCGGGTGCGGGAGGATCTCGTTGGCCTTCTGGAGCTGGCGGATGCCCTCGTCGAACTGCTTCTGCGCGATGAGGTCCATGCCTGCCCGGAAGTGGAGGCGCGCCTCGGTGCGGGCGTCGGCGAGCGCGCCGCGCGCCGCGGTCGTCGCGCCGAGGGCCACGGCGCAGGCGAGGAGCCTCCGCGCGAGCGCCGCCCCGCTGCGCGGCCGCGTGGCGCGCGCCGCGCGGGCGTCGTTGGTCGGGGCGGGCGTCGGGGCGGGCGTCGGGGCGGGCGTCGGGGCGGGCGCCGGTGCGGGCGCCGGTGCGGCGCCCTGGGGGGCGGCGCCCTTCCGGCCGTGCGAGCGGGATTCGAGAGACGACATGAGTTCGCCCTGTCCTCAATCGGGGCCGGGGGCGCGACCGCGACCCTCCGGCGACAAGGGCCGGGTCGCGGCGGCGATCCCGGCGAGAGCTCGGGAGCGCGGACGGCGCGGCTCCCCACATCACACCGAACACTTCATCGACGAACCGAACACATCATCGACGACAGGAGCGCCCGGCGCGCCCCCTCCCGCGAGCGCGAAGCCACCCTGGTCATGGGATGCGGCTGTGGCCGCGAAGGCGCGGCGATTCTACCAGAGCGGCCGGCGCGCGTGCGCGCGCTCGTCAGTACGGGTTGCTCTTGTACGGCTCGGCCTTCTGGACGTTCGCCCTGGGCTTGCTCGGGGTCTGTGGCGCCGCGAGCGGGGCCGGATCGAGCCTCGCTCGCACCCGCTCCTCGGCGCCGGAGACGCGCACGATCGCGGGCCGAAAGCCCTTCTTCTCGAACACGAGCTCGTGCTCCGACGCGAGCGCGGCCGCGGTCCCGCGCCAGATGATCTCGCACGGCGTCTCGGTGCAGAGCTCCTTGTTGCCTTCCCTGACCGCCGCTCCGGGCGGCGTGCTCTCGACCTGGAGCGGGCGCGCCGCGGGCGCGTTCGCCGCGGGCGCGTCGGCCGCCGGGGCGCTCTCGGCCGCCGGGGCGCTCCCTGCGCGCTGCTCGCGCGCCGCCGCGCTCGTCTCGGCCGCAGGCGCGCGCGTCGTCACGACGGCGGCGACGCCGACCACGGCGGCGAGGGCCGCGGCGATCGCCCAGGGGACGACCCGCCTGCCCGGGCTCGCGCCGGGCTGGGTCGACGAGAGCCCCTCCGCGAGCGGCGCGGGGCGCGGCCCCATCGAGTCGGTGATCGACGGGGCGACGAAGAGGGGCGACGCCGGCGGCTTCAGCGCGCTGTCGGCCATGATGGGGCCGGTCGAGGTGACGGTCGAGCTCGTGGGGGGCGACGAGTTCGGCGTGGAGAGGCCCGGGATATCGCCCGTCGTCGAGTACGACGGGGCCGATGGATGCGGAGGCGCCGGTGGATACGACGGCGCCGTCGGGTGCGGAGGCGCCGATGGATACGACGGCGCCGATGGATACGAGGGGAGCGACGGATACGACGGGATCGTCGGATACGAGGGGGCCGACGGGCGGTGGCTCGTCGCGCCGGACAGCATGGGCGCGTTCTCGCCGGTGTCGCGCGTGGAGATGCCCCCCGCGGTGAACTTGAGCGCGTTGACGAGCTCGTTCATCGAGGAGAAGCGCTGCGCCGGGTCCTTCTCCAGGCAGCGGTAGACGATCCCCTCCATCGTCTGAGAGATGGAGAGCTTCGGGTTGTGCGCCTGCATGGGCGGGAGCGGATCGTGGACGTGCGACATGAGCGTCCCGACGCTCGCGCCCTTGTCGAAGGGCACCTGGCCCGACAGCATCTCGTACATCATCACGCCGAGCGCGTAGATATCGGTGCGCGCGGACACCTCGCCGCCGGTGATCTGCTCGGGCGCCATGTACTTGGGCGAGCCCATGAACAGGCCCTGTTGGGTCAGGTCCTCGCCGCTCTGGGTGTCCTTGACCAGCCCGAAGTCGAGCACCTTCACGTGGTCGTGCTCGTCCTCGTGATCGACGAGCAGCACGTTGCCCGGCTTGAGATCGCGGTGCACGACGCCGAGCCCGTGCGCCTCGCGGAGCGACCGGCAGATCTGGCGCGCGATGTGCGCGGTGCGCGCCTCGGGGAACGGCCCTTCCTCGCGGAGCACGCGGTGGAGGGTCTTCCCCTCGATGTACTCCATCGCGATGTAGTAGATATCGTCGTCGCTTTGGCCGTAGTCGAACACGGTGACCGTGTTCGGGTGCGAGAGCTTCGCCGCGGTCGACGCCTCGAGGAAGAAGCGCCGGTGGAACTCGGGATCGTGGTCGCCCTCGTACTTGGGGCTCAGCACCTTGAGGGCGCAGATGCGGCCGAGCGGCGCCTGCTCGGCCCGGTACACCTTGCCCATGCCGCCGCGGGCGATGACGCTGACGATCTTGAAGCGGCCGTTGATGACACGCCCTAGCAGCGGATCGGGCGCGGCAGACCTCGATGTCCTCGAGCTGCCGGTTACCTCTCGCTGTCGGCTATCAGGCATGTCGTGCTTCTCCTCGGCAGCGAGAGGAGGTGAAGATTGGACACACAGCAGCCGCCTCGAAAGCAGTGTGACTGAGGCGACTCTGACGTGTCAATCTGCAGTGTCACGACACACGCAGGAAATGCGCGGAGGTTGGTGCGCTGCCGTCCGGACGGTCGGTGAGCCGGCGCGGCCGCTGTGCGGCGCGGTGAGCGACGCCGGCGGGGGCCCGCCCGAGGCGGCTCAGCGGCGGACGGCGACCGCGAACAGGAACCCACCGCTCGGCAGGGGGCCGCCGATCCAGAGGCGGTTCGCGTCGTCGGTGACGAGCGACAGCGTCGTGCCCGCCGTCGCGAGCTCGAGGAGCGGGGCCGGGGAGCCGTCGGCGCGCACGCGGCCGCCGTCGTCGCTGTAGCCGACGGCGACCGGCGCGAGGGCCTCGTAGGTCGCGGGGTCGCTCGGCTGAAAGACGAGGACGCCCGGCGCGCCCTGCTCGGGCGCGAGGGCAGCGAGGCTCGTGCCGCTGCCCGGCAGCGAGAAGACGACGTCGCCCTCGGCGGGCCCGGCGCCTCGCGCGATCGCGCCGGCCGCGAAGCCGCGCGCCTCTTGCGTTCCGTCTGCGGACGGGAGCACGGCGAACACGTTGCCGCGGAGGTCCGCGGCGACGGGGCCGGAGCTGTCGCCCCACGCCGCGACGGCGGCGGGCTCGGCGCAGCTCGCGTCGCCCTCGGGCGCGAGCCGCGCGTCCTGCCCCTCCGCGCCGCAGCGGTCGGCCGCGTAAAGGGCGTTCGCGCCCGCGGCGAGATCGCCGAGCGGCGAGAGCCCGGTGTAGAGCAGGCGCCCCTCGACGGCGGCGGCCGCGAAGAAGCCGTTGACCTCGTAGCGCTCCGCCGCCGCGCGATCCTCGATCAGGATCAGCTCGCCGAGCGTCTCGGGGAACGCGCTGGTCCACGAGATCGCCGTCCAGCCGAAGAACGGCAGGTCCACGGCCTGTCCGCCGAGGAAGGCCCCGTCGGGGACGCCGGCGTCGATCGTCGTCCGCGCCGCGGCGAGCTCCCCGTCCGCTGCCTCGGGCGGCGTGAGCCGCACGATCTCCACCGCGCCCTCGGCGCCGCTCCGCGCGAACATCGGCCCGCCGTGCCGCCCCCACGTCACCGAGGCGAAGCCGATCTCCTCGTCGGTCGTGTAGGCGGCGACGGCGCACCACGCGGGGTCGACCAGCGAGAAGAGCGCGCCGTGGGATTGCGCGTCGAGGCACCCGGCGCCGTCCGCGCCGCCGCCTCCGCCCGACGCCGCGCCGGCGCTCCCGTCCGCGTCGTCGCCGCAGCCCTGCGCGAACGCCGTCGCCGCCGCGCAGAGCGCCGCCGCGGCGAGGCGCGCTCTTCCCTGCTCCATCCAGCCGTCCCAGCGCATCGATGCCTCCGAGGAGCCGCGGCGCTGCGGTCCGGTGATCGCGTCCGTCCCGGGCCTCCGGGCCAGCGGGGGCGCTGCGCCGGATCTCGGCTCCACCGGCTCGCTGGCCCGGCGCGCCTCGCGGCGCCAGCGCCGGCGCGCGCGGCGGTCGCGCCGGGCTGACCGAGCCGCGTAAACAAATCGGCGGCCATCGTCAAGAGATCCCGGCAGCCGGGGCGCCCGGAGGGCCGATCTCGGCACAAACCAGCGGGCCGGCGGCTGCCGCCGCGCTGCGTCCTTCCTGTTTCCCAGAACGACCGTTGCGCTCCACGTTCAGATGGACGACGCTGTGCGCCGCAGCCGGTGTCGGGCACGCTCCGGTTCGCGCTCCTTTCATCCACCGCGGGCCGTGACGAAGACACCCCCTCCTCCCATCACTGCCGGAACGGTCATCAACGATCGTTACGACATCCGTCAGAGCCTTGGTAAGGGCGGCATGGGCGAGGTCTTCCTAGCCTTCGATCGCTCTACGCAGCAGACCGTGGCGCTCAAGGTGGTCCGCGAAGAGTCGCGCATGCCGGGCGACGACGAGGCGCTCCGCCAGGAGCTGCTCCTCGCGCGCTCGGTCGGCCACCCCAACGTCTGCCGGGTGCACGACCTCGCGCCGAGCCCCTGGGGCCCCATCCTCGTGATGGAGCAGATCCCCGGGCAGACGCTCCACACGCACATCCGCAAGCGCAAGGCCCAGGGCGGCTACACGGCGGACGAGTTCCGCAAGATCGCGAGCGAGGTCTGCAACGGGCTCGCGGCCATCCACGCGCAGGGCCTCGTGCACGGCGACCTGAAGCCGGGCAACGTGATGGTCTCCGAGGGCCGCGCGGTGATCCTCGACTTCGGCTTCGCGCAGGAGCGCGCGCGCGCCTCGGCGCGCCGCCCCGGCGCGCCGCCCGACGGCGGCACGCCGAACTACATGTCTCCCGAGCGGCTGCGCAACGGCGGCGCGAGCCCCGAGGACGACGTGTACGCGATGGCCCTGACGCTCTGGGAGATGTGGACCTGCCGCGTCCCGGAGCCCGGCTACAAGCCGCGGCTCAAGACGATGAAGCAGCAGATCATGTTCGACGTCCCGGCGGGCCTGTCGATCGACGAGGTGCGGCAGATCTTCCGCGGCCTCAACGAGGACCCGTCGATGCGGCCGCAGGCGCGGCACATGCGCTTCTTCAACCCGTCGCAGCTCACGACGAGCCCGATCCAGCTGCCGCGCGAGCGCCTCGATCCGGGCCCGCCGCCGGGCGGCGCGCTGAAGCTGAACTTCACCCCCGGGGCGCAGTCGCTGCTCGTGACGTACGCGACGAACGCGCCCGAGATCGTGGGCACGCTGCTGCCGCTGCACGACACGAAGCTCGCGCTCGGCCGCCGCAGCGATCAGAGCCTGTGCGTGCCCGAGGCGACCGTCTCGGGGGCGCACGCGATCCTGAAGTGGCAGACGGGCTCGTGGCTCATCGAGGATCAGGGCAGCACGAACGGCACCTACGCGGACTTCAACTACGAGCGCAAGTCGCAGGTCTCGCTGCTGCACGGCGGCGAGGTGCAGGTCGGCGAGTGCCGGATGAAGCTCGTGACGTTCGGCCCGGACTCGCCGCAGCACCGGCGCGCGAAGCAGTACCTCGCGAAGCGCGACGGCCTCACCGGCCTGCTCGTGCGCGAGCACCTGATGAAGGCGATCGACGAGGACGGCCTGTTCGCCGACTGGGCCGAGGTGCCGATGCAGGTCGCGCGCTACGAGCTGCGCGGGCCGAACCGCCAGGTCAGCGAGCGCCCGACCATCCTGGAGATGCTCGCCCTGCGGAAGGCGGCGCAGCGGGTGATCGATCTGACCGAGATGCTCCTGCTCAGCCTCACGCCCGCGGTGGCGGGGCGGACGGGGCCGCTCAAGTTCGTGGTCTCGATCGTGGGGCCGAGCATCGACGAGGCCCGCCACGTGGTCGAGCAGGTGGTCGCGCAGGTTCAGGGGATGCTCCCCGAGACGCTCGAGCTTGGCGCGACGCTGGTGAAGGGCGAGCCCGGGCGCCCTGCGCGGACGCTCATCGATTGAACCTGAACGCGTCCGATGAACAGCCGGCCTCCGTTCCCGTCCAGCCCGCCGTCTCAGCCCTCGCCGTACCGATACCTCGGCCGCGGCGGCAGCGAGCGCCCCGTGCGGCTGCAGATCATCATCGCGCTCGTCGCGGGGCTCATCCTCGTGGCGGTGCCGCTCTACCTCTGGCGCCGCCCGAAGCCTGAGTCGATCCCGTCCGCGGACGCCGCGACGGCCGACGCCGGCGCCTACGCGTGGGACGCGGGGGCGCTCGCCGACGCGGGCGCCGCGCAGGAGGAGGGCGTCACGCTCTCGCCGTTCACCACGCTCAAGTGCGAGAACCCCGGCCCGGGCACCACGCCGCCCGAGCGCTGCGATCACGTCACCTTCTTCGAGGACGCGCTCGCGCGCGCGATCCGCGACAACGTGCAGTGCGCCCCGTCGGGCAAGGCGAGCATCACGGTGAGCTTCGTGCTCGAGATGGACTTCCGTCGCAAGCGCACCAACCTCTACGCGGGCAAGTCGACGACGGTGAACCGGGCGAAGACGAAGGAGCTGATCCGCTGCGTGAAGCGCGCGATGCCGACGCCCGACTGGGGGACGATCCCGCACCAGTACGTGAAGTACAGGATCAACGTCATGGCGACGTACCCTGCCAACGAGTCGTTCTGAGGCGAGCGGCGCGTGCGGTGCGCATCGATCGTGCTGATGCGCTGCGCGCCATCGCTCGCCGGCGCGCTCCTCGCGAGCGCGGCGCTGGCGCAGCAGAGCGCGCCGGCCGCGCCGGCTGCCCCGGCCAACGCGCCGGCCGCGCCTGGCCAGCTCCAGGGCTACTCGAGCTACGAGCGCGCCACGATCGAGCGGACCCTGGCGCAGCTCGGCGCGACCCTCGATCCGGCCCCGGAGGGCAAGATCGTCGAGGGGATCGACGTGGTCCCGTTCGAGGTGATCGAGGACCGCGATCCCGCGCCGTCCTTCCTGAACTGGTTCCACGTGCTCTCGCGGCCGTACGTCATCCGGCGCGAGGTGCTGCTCGCGGTCGGGCGCCCGTACGAGCAGGCGCTCGCCGACGAGTCGGCGCGCAACCTGCGCGGCCTGAGCCAGGTCTCGCTCGTCCTCATCTTCGCCGTGCGGGGCAGCGCGCCGGATCGGGTGCGGGTCGCGGTCGCCACCAAGGACGTCTGGAGCCTGCGCCTCAACTCGAACTACCGCTTCGCTGGCGGGGCGCTCGAGTACCTCTTCCTTCAGCCCGCCGAGACGAACCTGTTCGGCATCCACCACGCCGTCGCGGCGCAGCTCACGCTCGATCCCGGCGCGCTCTCGCTCGGCGTCGCCTACACGATGCCGCGCATCGGGGGCAGCCACGTGCGGCTGCGGACCGAGCTGAACGCGATCATCGAGCGGGAGACCGGCGCGCTCGAGGGATCGAGCGGCACGTTCGTGTACGGGCAGCCGCTCTACGCGACCGAGGCGGAGTGGGCCTGGGACGCCGAGATCACCTGGCGCGACGAGGTGACGCGCCGCTTTATCGGCACGAAGCTCGCCACCTTCGACGCGGCGGCCACGGACGCGGACGATGCCATCCCGCACCGTTACCGGAGCGATCTCCTGGTGGGCAGCTACGCGGTCACGCGCAGCTTCGGCGGCCGCGGCGCGCGCGGCGGCGCCGCCTCCGCCGTGAAGCACGACTTCTCGGTGGGCATCGAGGCGAGCCGCAGGGTCTACCGCCTCGACGCGCCCGCGGGCGTCGCGCCGGCGGCGATCGCCGAGTTCGAGGCCAGCGAGATGCCGGTGAGCGACACCCGCGTCGCGCCGACGTTCAAGTACTCCACGTACTCGACCCGCTTCTCGCGCGTGCTCGACTTCAACACGCTCGCGCTGCAGGAGGACTACCGG
Source organism: Sorangium sp. So ce134 (assembly GCA_051525975.1). Taxonomy (GTDB): domain Bacteria; phylum Myxococcota_A; class Polyangia; order Polyangiales; family Polyangiaceae; genus Sorangium. Next base: position 10,566,771 of record CP150314.1, on the reverse strand, counting down.
CTCGGGCACGAGCTCTCGGTCCTGATCTACCCGGTCACGACCGCGCTCAACTCCACCCGGAGCTTCCTCGGCGTCTCCGCCGCGGCGGCGTACACCGTCGCGCTCGGCGACGGCCTCGCGCGCGCGGTGATCAAGACGATCACGGAGTTCGACCGCTCCCAGATCTTCGACGCCTCCGTCGAGGCGCGCGCGCGCGTGCACACGCCGAGCTTCGGCCTCGGGCGGCTCGTGTTCGACGTGCGGCTGCTCGACCGCTACCGGAACTACCTCAACCGGAGATCGCTGCTCGGCGGCGACACGCGCCTCCGCGGGTACCCCACGGCGGCGTTCATCGGCGAGGACGTGCTCTCCGCGAACCTGGAGCTCCGCACGCGCCCGGTCGAGATCTGGTCGTGCCAGATCGCGGGCGCGGCCTTCTTCGACGCCGGCGACGCGTTCGACGGCTACGACGAGCTGCGCCTCAAGCAGTCGGCGGGCTTCGGGCTCCGGGCGCTCTTCCCGCAGCTCAACCGCGTCGTCATGCGCGCCGACTGGGGCTTCCCGCTCACGCGCGGCTACCGGGAGCCCGATTCGCTCCCGGGCGACATCCTCGTCACCTTCGGTCAGGCGTTCCCGATGCTCCCGGCGGACGAGTAGGCGCGCCGGCGCGGGACGGCCCGCGCGGCTCGTCCCGCGCCGGCGCGCCGCTCGGGGCCGCCGGGGCCACGCTCGCCACCCGCGCGCGGTGGTCCGCGAACGCCTCCCGGAGCGCGGGCGGCACCGGCTCCCGGTCGAGCGCCGCGAGCGCCTCCGCCGCCGGCCTGCCCGCGAGCAGCGCGTGCCAGGCTCGCTCCAGCGCGCCCCTGAGCCGCGCGGCGTCGTCCACAGGCGGCTCCTTCGGCTTGCCCTGGCCGCCCGCGCCCGGGCCGCCGGCGCGCGCCGCGTGGAACGCCCGCGCCGCGCTGCCCCGGTGCGTGTAGCGATCGCCCTCGAAGCCGGCGACGTCGAGGAGATCCGGCGCGATGGGATCCCCCTCGGCCACGGCGATCCTCCCGGCGACCTCCAGCGTGCCGTCGTGGTCGACGTCGAGCGCGAACCGCGGCGTCGTCGCGAGCTCGACGGCGTACCGGGCCGCGCCGAACGGCTGCACGGCCCAGATCTCCAGCCCGCCGGCTTCGTTTCTGAGCACGACGTCCGGCGCGCCGTCGCGGTTGAGATCGGTCCCGGAGCGGAACGCGCCGAGCTGCTCGGCCGCGTCCGGCTCGGCGCCCGGGAGGAGCGACGGTATCAGCTGGGTCGCCTGGCTGCGGTCCACGCGCCCGCTGTCGAGGGGCCCCGCGGCCATCACCACGCCGCGCGGCGTCGCCACGCGCACCGCCGAGGTGCGGCGCCCGAGCGCGTCGGTCCCGCCGTATCCGCGCAGCACCACCTCGCCCCCGCGCCGCGGGAGCGCGCCGCGGAGCTCGACCTCGAGCTTCAGCCCGAGCTCGGCGGCCTCCACGTCGATGGCGCGCAGATGGGCGTCGAGGTCCGGGGGCGCGACGTACGCGCCGAGGGGCGGCCTGCGCGCGGCGCCCCAGGGAGAAACCTGATGATCGCTCGCGCAGGCGACGAGCAGAACGCACATCGTCAGCGAGAGCTTTTCTGTTACCGTTCCCTTCCGCATGCGCCTGCTAGTCGCCGACAAGATGGATCTCTCGGCTCTCGAAGAGCTCAAGGTGCTCGGGATCCAGATCGAGTCCCGGCCCGAGCTCACCCGGGACACCCTTCCGGCGGCCCTGGACGGGGTCGGCATTCTGGTCGTTCGCTCGACGGAGGTCACGGCGAAGGCGATCGAGGCCGGGCGGCAGCTCAACCTGATCGTGCGGGCGGGGGTCGGCGTGGGCACGATCGACGTCGCGGCGGCGAGCGCGCGCGGCATCTACGTGGCGAACTGTCCCGGCAAGAACGCGACCGCCGTGGCGGAGCTGACGATGGCGTTCATCCTCGCGCTCGATCGCCGTCTGGTCGACGCCACGTCCGAGCTCCGGGCCGGCCGCTGGGAGAAGACGAAGTACTCGGCGGCCCGCGGCCTGTTCGGCCGGCGGATCGGGATCGCGGGGCTCGGCGCGATCGGCCGCGAGGTGCTGCAGCGCGCCCGCGCCTTCGGCCTCGAGCCGCACGCCTGGTCGCGCTCGCTGACGCCGGGCCGCGCCGCCAAGCTCGACGTCAGCTACGCCCGGACCCTGGAGGAGCTGGCCGCCCGCTCGGACATCTTCACGATCCACCTCACGGCCACCCCGCAGACGCGCGGCATCGTCGGCCGGAGCGTCCTCGAGGCGCTCCCCGACGGCGCCATCGTCGTGAACGCCGCGCGCCCCGAGGTCCTGGACTACGCGGCGCTCGAGGAGCTCGTCCCGCGCAAGGGGCTGCGGGTGGGCCTCGACGTCTTCGCCAGCGAGCCCGACAAGGGCTCGGCGCCGTTCGAGTCGCACCTCCTCGGGCGGGGGCTCGTCTACGGCACGCCGCACATCGGCGCGCAGACCGAGCAGGCCCAGCGCGCGGTCGCCCTCGAGACGGCCCGGATCATCCGCGCCTTCCTGACGGAGGAGGAGCTGCCCAACGTGGTCAACATCTGCGCTACCTCGCCCGCTCGCTACGCGGTCGTCGTCCGGATGCTGGACAAGGTCGGCGTGCTCGCGAACACGCTCAGCGTCATGAAACGGCACGGGATCAACATCGAGGAGATTTCAAACACCGTCTTCGAGGGGGCCACTGCCACGTGCACGAAGATGCGGGTCTCCGGCCGGCCGAGCGAGGCCTGCCTGAAGGAGATCGCGGCGTTCGAGGAGGTCCTGCACGTGGATATCGTCGCGCTGCCGAATCTGGCGTAAGGAGGTTCGCCGCCGGCGGTGACGCGGTGCGGTCCGACGCGGGGGGAACCGGCGGGGAGATCCCCGGCCATGCAGGAGCGGTTTGCCCGTATCCCCCCTTGCATGAAGGCCCGCATTCGACTAGGTTGTCCGCCGACAACTAGGCGGATCCGCGAGCCGGATTCCCAGTTCGGGAATCGGCTCTTTTTTTTTGGCGCAGGGGCACCGGGCACCGTCGCTCGGGGGTCACGGCGCCGGGAGGTCCCGGGTCCGCCGAGGGTGACGTCTCTCACATGCCGCAACCGATGGAGCCTACGACCAGAGCCGCGTTCGATCTCGGCCGCGTCCGCGACGCCGTCGCGCCGGTGCTTGCCTCGCACGGGGTCACGCTCGTCGACCTGGAGTGGACGACCGAGCGGTCGGGCTGGACGCTTCGGCTCACGATCGAGCGCGAGGGGGCGGCCGACGTGGGCGGCGGCGTCACGCTGGAGGACTGCGCGGACGTGTCGCGCGACGTCTCCTCGGTCCTCGACGTCGAGGATCTCATACCCAACCATTACAACCTCGAGGTCAGCTCTCCTGGCCTCGACCGGCGGCTGCGCACCCCGGCCGAGTTCGTCCGTTTCCTCGGCAAGACGGCGAAGGTGAAGCTGTCGCGCCCCGCGCCGGACGGCCAGCGGTTGCTCCGGGGCGAGCTCCTTCAGGCTCCGGAGGGGCAGGTCGCGGTGCTGGTCGACGGCAAGCGGATCGAGGTGCCGTTTTCGGATGTCGTGGAGGCGCGCCTCGTCTTCGAGCTCACGTCGCAGCCCAAGCCCAAGAAGGGGCAGCGGCAGGGCAAGGAGACCGCTAAGGAGTCGGGGCCGGCGAAGCGGCTCGCGGAGGCGGCTCCGCGATCGGACTCCAAACGGAGCGAGCGCGGCTCCGAGAAGCGCAAGTAGAGAGAAGAAAGATCAGGAGACAGGGACGTCATGGCAACGATGGCAGCGATGCCGACCTCGGAGACGAGCCTCGGCAGCATCCTCGATCAGGTCGCGAAGGAGAAGGGGATCGACAAGAAGATCCTTGTCGAGACGATCGAGGCCGCGATCTTGAAGGCCGCGCAGAGCGTCTTCGGCCCGACCCGTGAGCTCGAGGCGCGCTTCAACGAGGACACCGGGCAGATCGACCTCTTCCAGTACATGACCGTGGTCGAGGCCGTGACGGAGCCGGAGCGCGAGATCTCCATCACCGACGTGAACAAGCTCAAGCTGGACGCGACCCTGGGCGAGGAGCTCGGCTTCCAGGTCTTCTGGCGCCCCGAGGACGCGGAGAAGGCGCGCGATCAGGACAAGGAGTACGGCGACATCCTGAAGCTCAAGCACGGCCGCACGACCTTCGGGCGCATCGCCGCGCAGACGGCGAAGCAGGTCCTGCTCCAGCGCGTGCGCGACGCCGAGCGCGATCTCATCTTCAACGAGTACAAGGATCGCAAGGGCGAGCTCATCCGCGGCATCGTGCGGCGGTTCGAGAAGGGCAACAACATCATCGTCGACATCGGCCGCACCGAGGGCGTGCTCACGTTCCGCGAGCAGACGCCGCGCGAGACGTACCGGCCCGGGGACCGCATCGTCGCGTACGTGAAGGACATCGATCGCGAGGCGCGCGGCCCGCAGGTCATCCTCTCCCGCTCCGATCCCCGGCTCGTCGAGAAGCTCTTCGAGGCCGAGGTCCCCGAGATCTACGAGGGCATCGTGCGGATCGTGTCGGTCGCCCGCGAGCCGGGCGCCCGCTCCAAGATCGCGGTGACGAGCCGCGACGCGGACGTCGACCCGGTGGGCGCGTGCGTGGGCATGAAGGGCTCGCGCGTGCAGGCCGTGGTCCAGGAGCTCCGCGGCGAGAAGATCGACATCGTTCCGTTCGACCGGGATCCGGCGCGCTACGTCATCGCCGCGATCCAGCCGGCCGAGGTGCACAAGGTCATCGTCGACGAGGCCGACGGGCGCATGGAGCTCGTGGTCCCGGACGAGAAGCTGTCGCTCGCGATCGGGCGCAAGGGCCAGAACGTGCGGCTCGCCGCGCAGCTGACGAACTGGAAGCTCGACATCATCAGCGAGACCAAGTTCAAGCAGATGGAGGAGGAGGCGATCTCCGCCCTCCAGCAGATCGACGGCGTGACCGAGCAGATCGCCAAGTCCATGTACCGGCTCGGCTTCCGGGCGCTGGAGGAGGTGAGCGAGGCGTCGGTCGAGGAGCTCGCCGCGATCCCGGGCCTCGGCGGCGCCGAGGCCGCCGAGCGCATCAAGTCGCAGGCGGACACGACGATGGAGCGCCTGCGCCAGGAGCGCATCCGCTCGGCCAGCTCGCGCACCGAGCCGCTCACCGAGCGCGAGCGGCTGATGTTCATCCGCGGCGTCGGCGAGCGGACGGTGGTGCTGCTGGAGGAGGCCGGGTACCGCAGCGTCGAGGACGTGCTGCGCGAGGACGAGGATCGGCTGGCGATCCGCACGGGCCTCGGGATCAAGAAGGCGCGCGCCATCAAGCAGGGCGCGCGGGACTTCGTCGAGAGCGAGCAGAAGGTGCTCGATGCAGCGCGGGCGGACGTTCGTCGCGCCGCCGAGGCGAGGCACGCGTAAAGGGTGGGGTGTAGAGGGCCGAGGATGGAATCAGCGGTGAGCAGACATAACGACGCGGGTGAGCGCGAGCCCTTCGAGAAGGGACGGGTGCGCACGTGCGTCGGCTGCGGGGAGCGCGTCGGCGTCGACGACGCCCGCGGCGCCCGCGCGCTCGTCCGGCTCATCCTCGGCCCCGGCGGCGTGATCGCGGTCGACCCGGGCGACGGCGGGTTCGGGCGGGGGGCGCACGTCCACCCGCAGCGCGACTGCCTGTCGGCCGCGGTCGCCCGGGGCCTCGCCCGCGCGGCGAAGGGACGGGTCCACGCGATCGTGGGGAGCGCCGGCCCGGGCGGCACGGGCGAGGAGCGCGCCGGCGATCCGGCCGCCCAGGGCCCTGAGCCGCTCACGACCGTCTCGCTGGCTCGGGCGATCCGGGAGGCGACGGAGCGCCGGCTCCAGGGGCTCGTCCGCGCGGCCGTCCGCTCCCAGAGCGTGGCGGTCGGCGCCGATGCGGTCGTGGGATCGTGCGCGCGGGGCGAGGCCGCGCTCGTGCTGGTCGCGTGCGACGCGGCGGCGGGCGCGGAGCTGCCGGAGGTGCGGCGGGCGATCGCGGAGGGGCGCGCTGTGGCCTGGGGGAGCAAGCAGGTGCTCGGCTCCCTGGCGGGCGGCCCGCGCGAGCGCGGCGTGGCGGTGATGGCGATCTCCTCGCCCTCGATCGCGGCCGCGGTCGCGCGCGCGGCGCACGTCGCGGACACCTGCGCCCGCATCGAGCGGGGCGAGGACGCCGCCGAGGGCGGGCGTGGCGGCTCGGGCCGACGGGGGCGGCCTTCGCGCAACGCGGCTGCCCGATCCGAGGAGGGCGGGAGCCCCGACCCGCGGAACGCAGCGCCCGGCCCTGCTGGCCCGGCGCCTCGCCGTGGGCCGGGGAGGGCGGGGGTGGACGTCGAGCGCCCCCAGCCTTTCGCTCGGCCGGCGCCCGAGGGCGCCGGGGGGCAACCTGGCGGTCCGTCGGGCGCGCTTGCTGGCCGCGAGGAGCGGTTGGCGTCAGAGAGTGGGTCCGGTCGGCTTCTTGCTACCGCGCCGGGCACCGGGGAAGGCGGCGCGGTCGGGGGCAGGGCGGCGGTGTCCGGTTCTACCGGACGCGCCTCGACGGTGGACAGAGTGGCCGCAAATCGTCGCCCGCGCGGATGGGTGAGGCGGATTGGTTAACGTGGAGCGAGGTGCATGAGCAAAGTCCGGGTCTACGAGGTCGCCAAGCAGCTGAACATGGACCAGAAGACGCTGGTCGCGCTCTTCCAGTCCATGGGTATAGGCGACGTGCGCAACCACATGAGCGCCGTCGAGTCCGACGTCGTCGAGCGGGTTAAGCGGCACCTCGAGCGGCAGAAGTCGCCTGAGGTGGTGGAGGAACGGATCCGTCCGACGGTCGTGAAGCGCCGCGCCAGGCCCGGGGCTGAGCCCGAGCCGTCCTCGCCGGGCCGTGGGTCCGAGCCGGCGGAGGCGCCCGTGCGCGCTGCTCCGGAGCCGGCGCCCGCTCGGCCTGTGGCTGCGTCCGCTCCAGCTTCCCCGCCGCCCGAGCGCGCCGCCCAGGAAGAAGCGCCGGTCCGTCGCCCCGCCCCGCCGCCGCCCGCCGCTCCCGTCGCAGCGCCCCCGGCGCCGGCTCCCGAGCCGGTGGTCGCCGCCGCGAGCCCGCGCGAGCCTGCGCCCGCGCCCAGCGCGCCTGCCCCGGCAGCGCCGCCCGTCGCGGCGGCGCCCCCGTCGCCGGCGGCGCCGCCGCCTCCGGCGGCTCCCGCTCCCGCAGCATCCGCGCCTGCCGCGGCATCCGCGCCCGCGCCCGCGGAGGAGACGAAGGTGACCTCGCCCGAGCCGAAGCCAGCTCCGCCCGCCGCAGCGGCGCCGCCCACCACCACCGCCGCGTCCGCCGCGCCCGCACCGGCGCAAGCGGCCGCTCCCGCAGCGCCTGCGCCCGCGCCGGCGCAAGCGGCTGCTCCCGCGGCGCCCGCTGCGCCGGCCGCCCCCGCGCCGACCCCGGCGCAGGCGGCTGCGCCCGCGCCGGTCCCGGCGAAGCCCGCGGCGCCCGCGCCGGCTGCGGCCACCGCGGCGCCCGCGCCGGCTGCAGCGCCTGCGGCTGCCGCGGCGCCCGCGGCTGCCGCCGCGCCCGCGTCCACCGCGGCGCCTGCTCCGGCGCGGCCGCAGGCTGCGCCCTCGACGCCGGCGCCTGCGCCGGCGCAGGGGGTGTCTCGGCCGACGCAGCCGCCCCCCGCGCAGCGACCGGGTGCCCCGGCTCAGCCGGCGGCGTCCGCGGCCCGCCCGGGGGCGCCGGGGGCACGGCCGACGCAGCCGCCCGCGTCGGCGCCCGCGGCCAAGCCCGAGGAGGCGGCGCCCGCGAACCAGGCGCCGCGCCGGCCGTCCTCGCCGCCGAAGACCGGCATCGAGGTGTGGCAGGGGCGTCCGGGCGTCACGATGCCCGCCGCCCGCACCGGCACGCCGCCGGCGCGGCGCACGACCTACGATCCGCGCGCCAACGCCCAGCAGGCGCGCCCCGGCGGCCCGAGCTTCGGTCCGGGCGGCCGGTCGATGCCCGGCGGCCGGAACGCTCGCCCGGGGACCTTCGGGCGGCAGCGCCCGGGGGGCGGCGGCGCCCTCCCGCGCAAGCCGGTCCAGGTCTCCACGCAGGAGATGGCCTCGCACAAGAAGGTCATCAAGATCGAGGAGCAGGTCACCCTCCAGCAGCTCGCCGCGAAGATGAGCCTGAAGGCCACCGACGTGCTCATGCGGCTCCTGTCGATGGGCATGACGGGCGTGAACATCAACAGCACGCTCGACGCCGACACGGCGAAGATCCTCGCGAGCGAGTTCGGCTGGAGCGTCGAGGACGTGGCCGTCAGCGAGCAGGACACGCTGACCGCGGCCATGCAGGCCGGCGTCGACGCCGACGAGGACGTCGAGATCCGTCCGCCCATCGTCACCGTCATGGGCCATGTCGACCACGGCAAGACGTCGCTGCTCGACAGGATCCGGAAGGCCACCGTTGCCGAGGGCGAGGCGGGCGGGATCACCCAGCACATCGGCGCTTACCGCGTCGAGACGCAGCGGGGCACGATCGCCTTCCTCGACACGCCGGGCCACGAGGCGTTCACGGCGATGCGCGCCCGCGGCGCCTCGCTCACCGACATCGTGATCCTCGTGGTCGCGGCCGACGACGGCGTGATGCCCCAGACCAAGGAGGCGATCTCGCACGCCCAGGCCGCGAAGGTGCCGATCATCGTCGCGGTGAACAAGATCGACAAGCCGGGCGCCGACGCGGACAAGATCAAGCGCGACCTCGCGGCGCTCGGGCTGCAGCCCGAGGAGTGGGGCGGCGAGACGATGTTCTGCAGCGTCTCGGCGAAGACGGGGCAGGGCATCGACCAGCTCCTCGAGTCGGTCCTGCTCCTCGCCGAGGTCCAGGACCTCCGCGCCAACCCGAAGAAGCGCGCCAGCGGCACCGTCATCGAGGCGCTGCTCGATCGCGGCCGCGGCCCGGTCGCGCGCGTCATGGTCCAGGACGGCACGCTCCGCACGGGCGACATCCTCCTGGCCGGCGGCGCGTGGGGCAAGGTCAGGGCGATGACCGACGAGCTCGGGCGCACCGTCGCCGAGGCCGGCCCCGCGACGCCCGTCGAGGTCCTCGGCCTGAACGAGGTGCCGAGCGCGGGCGATCCCGTCCACGCCGTCAAGGACGGGAAGACCGCGGAGGAGATCGCCGAGACCCGCCGCAAGAAGGCGTCGAAGACGCTGATCCCGCAGGACTCGCGCGTCTCGCTCGAGTCGATCACGAAGAACCTGCAGGAGGCCGATCAGCTCGAGCTCAAGCTGATCATCAAGGGCGACGTGCAGGGCTCGGTCGAGGCGATCACCCACGCGCTGGCGAAGCTCTCGACCGAGAAGGTGAAGGTCACCATCGTGAACGGCGCCGTCGGCGGCATCACCGAGGGCGACGTCAACCTGGCGGTCGCGTCGAAGGCGATCATCGTCGGCTTCAACGTCCGGCCTGCCGGCAAGGCGGGCGCGCTGGCCGAGAACGAGGGCGTCGAGATCCGGCTCTACAACATCATCTACAACGCCGTCGACGACATCCGGAGCGCGATGGAGGGCCTCCTCCCCGCGACGAAGGTGGAGAAGGTCCTCGGCCGCGCCGAGGTCCGCCAGGTCTTCAAGATCACGAAGGCGGGCACGGTCGCCGGCTCGATGGTGGTCAGCGGCTCGGTCAAGCGCACCGGCGAGGCGCGCCTGATCCGGGACAACGTCGTCGTCTGGACGGGGCGCCTCTCGGGGCTGCGCCGCTTCAAGGACGACGTGAAAGAGGTGGTCGAGGGGTTCGAGTGCGGCATCTCGCTCGACGGCTACTCGGACATCAAGGAGAAGGACATCATCGAGAGCTTCGAGATCGAAGAGGTCAAGACGAAGCTCTGAGCCTGTAGATGTTCGTCGGCGTCCTCCGTCTCCGTCTCGATATCGTCGGGGCCCGCTCCCTCAAGGACAAGCGCAGCGTGGTGCGCTCCTTGAAGGAGCGGGCGCAGAGCCGGATGCGCGTGTCGATCGCCGAGGTCGGCGTGCTCGACGATCCGAGGCGGGCGACGCTCGGCGTCGCGGTCGTCTCGAACTCGGCGGCCATGTGCGACCGGGTCCTCGCGGACGTGGCCGCGATGGCCGGATCGCTGCCCCACGCCGTCCTCACCGATCGGGCGACCGAGATCGTGCCGTTCGGCGAGGGGGGAGCGGGGGTGCAGGGCGGCATCGAGCAGGCGCTCGATCGCGACGGTGAGGATCTGGGAGCGGCCTCGGACATGCTCGAGGGCGCAGAGGACGACGAATGAGCGGCACGGTGAAGCGGGCGACGCGGGTCGCCGAACGGCTCCGCGAGGACCTGTCCAACCTGCTCCGGGAGATGCGCGATCCGCGGATCGCCGGGGTGCTCGTGTCGCGCGTCGAGATCACCGACGACCTGCAGAGCGCGAAGGTCCACGTGCGCCACGAGTTCGGGGCGGAGGACGCGGCGTCGCGCCGCGCCCTGCTCAAGGGGCTCGAGGCGGCGTCGGGCCGGCTGCGCAGGGACGTCGCCCGCACGATGGGGCTGCGCGTGGTGCCGACGCTGCGGTTCTTCTACGACGAGGGCCCCGACGCCGAGCGGCGGATCGAGGAGCTGCTCCGGGAGATCAAGGAAGACGCGGGCGGCGAGCGCTCGTAGCGCCGGGGCCGGGCGGCGCTCGGCGCGCCTCGGGCGCGATCACCGCGCGATGAGCCGCTCGATCGCCTGCGCGGGCTCGAGGTCGAAGCGCCACGGCCCGACCTTCGTCGGGGCGTCGAGCGTCGTCTTCAGCGCGCGGAGGAACTCGCGCCGCGGCCACTCGACGGCGCCGAAGCGCTCCAGGTGGTCCGTATATACCTGGCAGTCCACCAGCGCGAAGTCCCAGGCGACGAGGTTCCCGAGCAGCGTCGCGAACGCGACCTTCGAGGCGTCGGGGGCGCGCGCGAACATCGACTCGCCGAAGAACATCCGCCCCAGCGACACGCCGTAGAGGCCGCCGACGAGCTCGCCGTTCGACCAGGCTTCGATGCTGTGCGCGACCCCGGCCGCGTGCAGCGCGGTGTACCCGTCGATGAGCTCCTCGGTGATCCACGTGCCGTCCTGCCCCGGCCGCGGCGTCGCGCTGCAGGCCCGCATGACGTCGGCGAACGCCGTGTCGGTCCGCACCTCGATCCCGCCCCGGCGCACCCGCTTGCGCAGCGAGTGCGGGATGTGCGCCTCGCGCGGCGGCAGGACGAAGCGCGGATCCGGGGAGAACCAGAGCAGCGGCAGCCCCTCGTGGGGCCACGGGAAGATGCCCCGGCGATAGCCGGCCAGGAGCCGCTCCGGCGAGGCCTCGCCGCCCACGGCCACGATCCCCTCCGGGGTCGCGCGCTCGGGCGGAGGAAAGTCGAGCTTGCTCGTGAGCACCGGGACGCGCATCGCTGTCGGATCGAATCCTCCCACCGGAGCACGCCGTTGCAAATAGGCGCTCGGGGCGCGCGCGCTCAGGACGCGCACACATAGTCGGAGCCCTCGACGAAGCCGCGCGCGGCGAGGTGCTCGCGGATGAGCGCGCGCGCCCCCCGCGCCCCCACGGCGACGACGAGGGTCTGCGCGCCCCGCGTAAGCCGCGACGGATCGACGATCGGCGCCCCCTGCGCGATCCGGCCGATCTTGCGCGGATCGATGTCGACGAACCGCTCGGGCCTCACGCCGTTCCGGGCGAGCGCCCTCGCCAGCCGCCGGCCGGTCTTGCCCGCGCCCCACACCGCCACGGGGCGCGCCGAGCCCAGCTTCCTCGCGAGGTAGTGCGCCTTGGCCTCGAGGAACCGCGCGATCGCGTACCGCGGATCCGCGAACGTCGCGCGGCCCTCGCGGTGCCGCCAGCGCAGGCCGAGCTCCGGGAGCTTCGCCATCCGCGCGCCCGCGGCGTCGAGGCGCAGCCACAGGTCGTAGTCCTCCGCCCAGGGGGTCTCCCGGAACCCGCCGACCTGCTCCAGCGCGCTCCGCCGCAGCATCACCGACGGGTGGCACAGCGGGGACTCCACGAACATCTCCCGCGCGTGATCCTCGGGGGTGATGATCGAGTTCAGCCAGTCGACGTAGCGGAGCATGCCCTCGCCGATCGGCCCGGCCGCGAAGGCCTCGACGCGCGCCCCGACGACGCCGAGCCGCGGGTCCCGCCGGAGCGCCTCGGCCTGCCGCGCGAGGCGCCCGCCGACCGAGATGTCGTCGCCGTCCATGCGCGCGAGCAGCTCGCCGCGCGCCGCCCCGGTCGCGCGCGCGAGCGCCCGCGCGATCCCCACGCCGCCCGTCGCGACCGGGACGACGCGGCGGTCGCGCTGCGCGGCGCGCGCGACCGCGGCCGGGCCGGCGTCGGTCGAGCCGTCGTCCACGGCGATCACCTCGAGGTCGACGTCGCGCTCGGCGAGCACGCTCTCCAGCGCCTCGTCGATGGTCGCCTCCGCCTGCCGGTACGGGAGCAAGACGGAGACGAGCGGCGCCACGCCGGGACCATGGCGGCGCGCCGGCGCAGCGTCCACAGGGAAGGGCGCGCGCCGCCGGCGCGGCCCGCGTCAGAGATCGCGGGCCAGCCGGATGCCGCTCATCTGCCAGCGCGCGTCCGGCGGGAAGAAGTTCCGGTACGTCGCGCGGATGTGCGTCGCCGGGGTCGCGCAGGAGCCGCCGCGGAGCACGAGCTGGCTGCTCATGAACTTGCCGTTGTACTCGCCGAGCGCGCCGGGCCACGGGCGAAACCCGGGGTAGGGCGCGTACGCGCTCGACGTCCATTCCCACACGTCGCCGAGCAGCTGCCGCGGGGCTCCCGGCCGCGGCGGCGCGCCCGCAGGCTCCGGCTGATAGCGCCCGCGCTCGGCGAAGTTCCCCCGAGGCGCCGCCGCGCCCGGCGCGACGCCGTCGGCGATCTCCCCCGCGCCGGCGAGCGCGCCCTGCGCGGCCGTCTCCCACTCGGCCTCGGTCGGGAGCCGCGCGCCTGCCCAGCGGGCGTAGGCGTCGGCCTCGTAGTGGCTCACGTGACAGACGGGCTCGTCGGCGTCCACGTCGCGGAGCCCGTGGAGCGTGAACAGCTGGACCCCTCCGTCCCGCCGCTCCCAGTAGAGCGGCGCCTCCCACCGGTTGGCCACCACCGCATCCCAGCCGCTCGACAGCCAGAGCTCCGGCCGCGCGTACCCGCCGTCCCTCATGAACTCGAGGTACTCGCCGCACGTCACCGGCCGGTCTGCGAGCGCGAACGCGCCCACGAACGCGCGGTGCCGCGGCGCCTCGTTGTCGAACGCGAACCCGTCTCCGCCGTGGCCGATCCACCGCACGCCCTCGGCGTGCTCGACGAAGCGGAGCTCCCCGGCGGCGCCCCCGCTCCGGCGCGGCGGCGCGCCGCCGAAGACCGCGGGGCGCAGCGGGTTCTGCGCCATCGCGTGCTTCAGATCGGTCAGGATCAGCTCCTGGTGCTGCTGCTCGTGGTGCAGCCCCGCCTCGATCGTGAAGGCGAGATCGAGGTGCCGGCCCGCGGCGATCTCGTCGAGGAGCGCGCGCATCCCCTCGTCCACGTGGCGCCGGTAGCGGTAGGTCTCCTCCACCGTCGGGCGCGACAGGACCCCTCGCCGCGGCCGGCTGTGCCGCTCGCCCACGCTCACGTAGTACGAGTTGAAGAGGTACCCGAACTGCGGGTGAAAGGGCGTGTACCCGGCGCGCTGGCCGAGCACGAACGTCTCGAAGAACCACGCCGTGTGCGCGAGGTGCCACTTCACCGGGCTCGCGTCCGGCATCGACTGGACGACGTAGTCCTCGGCGCAGAGCGGCGCGCAGAGCGACTCCGTGAACGCCCGGACCGCGTCGTACCGCGCCCTCAGCCCGCCCGCGACGCGCTCTGCCTGTCCCATCGCGTCCTCCTGGGGTCCCTTCGTCATCGGCGAGCGGCGTCGCTGCGGCGGCAGCGGGCGCCTAGCGCTTCTTGAAGTCGCCGAGGTGCGTGATGTACCAGCGGCCTTGCCACGAGATGATCGTGTGGACATCGACGCTCGCCGGCTTGCCGTCGAGCTCGTACTTCAGCTTGCCGTGGAAGGATCGGTAATAGCCGATCTTGTTGACCTCGTCGCCCGGAGGCACCCACTTCGGCCTGGAGCCGACCTCGAAGCCGACGAACTGCGCGCCTTCCCAGCTCTTGCGCTTCCGGTGCATCGCCTTCACGTCGTTCGCGTAGGCGGCGTGGAGGTTGTCCCAGTACTTGCCGGGGTCCTTCACGTCCTTGAGCGGGATGAACGGCTCCTTGGGGAACCAGAAGGGGTCGGCCAGCGCCGGCTCGTTCTTCACGATGGCGTCGAACAGCGCCCTGGCCCGCGCCGTGAGCTCCTCGCTCTCGAGCGGCGGCAGGATCTTGTTCGTCGCGAGGGCGGTCGCATCGGCGCCGGCGTCCGGCGGCGATCCCGGCGGGAGCGCCCCGTCCGGCGTTGCCGCGTCGGCGGCCGCGTGAGCGCCCCCGTCCTGCGGCGGCGCCGGCGCGCCTGCGTCCTCCGGCTGCGGCGCCGGCGCCGACCCGGCCGCGCCGGCGGCTGCCGTCGCCGTCGCCGCCGGGGGCGCGGCGGCCGAGGAGGGCCGGGCGCTCTCGGTGGGACGGGCGTCCGGCGCCGGGGTGGGCGCCGCGCAACCCGCGCACACGGCGAGCGCGCCCACGACGACCTGCTTCATCATGCGCGTGCCCTATCGCAGCGCCCCGGCGCCGACAAGCGACGCCGAGGCGCGGCCGCGCGCCGGATCCGCCCGGCGGCGGGCTCGGCTCACTTCTCCAGGATGATGAACTGCACGCGCCGGTTCTTGGCCTTGTTCGCGGGCGTGACGTTCGGCGCCACCGGGCGGTCCTGCCCGTAGCCCTTCGCGAGCAGCCGCGAGCCGTCCACGCCGGCCCGGATCAGCCAGGCGCGCACCGAGTTCGCCCGGGACTCGCTGAGGGTCTGGTTGTGCTCGCGCCCGCCCGTGTTGTCGGTGTGCCCCTGGATCTCGACCTTGCGGATGTTCGGGTTCCGCTGGAGCACGTCCGCGATCTCCTCCATCAGCGCGTTCGAGTCGCCCAGGATCTTCGCCGAGTCGGTCTCGAAGTGGATCTGCCGCGAGATCTTGATCTCGTTGCCCTGCACCTTCACGAGCGAGACCTTGGGCCGTTTGTTCACCGTGAGCGCGGCGCGCGTGTCCTCGCTCGTGCGGACGTCGGCCTGGTTCACGTGGTTCATGTAGCCCTGGGCCTCGACCTTGAGCGTCACGGCGCCGGCCGGCAGATCCGGGAAGCGGAAGGCGCCGCTCGCGTCGCTCGTCGCCGTCTGCTCGCGGCCGGCCGCGTCGACCAGCCGGATCGTCGCGCCGGCGACCGCGTCCCCGCTCTCCGCGTCCTTCACCGTCCCGACGATGTTGCCCGTCTTGGGGAGCGCCTCGAGCGAGCAGTCGACGTCCACGAACGTCGGCCCCTGCGGCTGCGCCGCGCCCGGCGCCGCGCCCGGTAGCCCTGGCGGCGGGCCGAAAGGACCGGGCTGCGGGCCGAAGGGCCCCGGCTGCCCGGGTTGCGGACCGAAGGCGCCGGGCTGCCCGGGTTGCGGACCGAAGGCGCCGGGCTGCCCGGGCTGCGGACCGAAGGCGCCGGGCTGCCCGGGCTGCGGACCGAAGGCGCCGGGCTGCCCGGGCTGCGGACCGAAGGCGCCGGGCTGCCCGGGTTGCGGACCGAAGGCGCCAGGCTGCCCGGGTTGCGGACCGAAGGCGCCAGGCTGTCCGGGTTGCGGACCGAAGGGCCCCGGCTGCGGGCCGAAGGGCCCCGGCTGCCCGGGTGCCGCCCCGCCGGCGGGGATCGTCACCTGGCAGGTGCCCGGCTTGTAGCCGTTCGCCCGGACGTTGAACGTGTACGTCCCCGGCTCGAGGTGCCGCGTGAGGAACCGGCCGTCCGGCCCGGTCGCGTACGGCGGCTGGGGCACGCCCTCGACCGTCACGATGGCGTCGGCCACCGCCGCGTCGGGCTTGTTCTGCTCGTGCACGAAGCCGCGCGCGAAGCTCTGCGGCGCCGGCACGAGCTGCGGCGGCTCCTTGATGATCTGCGGCGCAGGGGCCGGCGGCGGCTCCTTCTGCTTCGTGTCGTAGGCGTAGCCGATGCCGAGGTACAGCGTCCACGGCGCCTGCGGCGCGACCTCCTCGATGAACACCGAGGTCGCCGACAGGCCGAGGTCGAACGCCGCGTGCCCGGACAGCCCGCGGAACGCCTTCTGGAACGGCGTCACCCGCACGCCGAGCGACAGCCGCGACGGCGCCGCGGAGTAGCCCGGCCCCCCCTGGCTCTGCGGATCGGGGGACGCGAAGTCGTCGAGCCCGAGGCAGACGTCGCCGCGCGACACGCGGCTCGTGTGACACTCGTAGCCTTGCCGGTTCACCGGGATGTCGAGCGTGTACTCGAGGTACGGCTGCACCTTCGGCAGCGGCACCTCGACGCCGAGGTGGGTCTGGAAGAAGTCGACCCGGTTGATGCCGAGCCCGAACCGCTCGATGCGCGAGATCGGCTGCCGATCGCGCCCGTCCGTGAACGCCTTGGCCCGCTCCTTCTCGACCTCCTCAACGAGCGCGCCGGAGTTGTCGATCTTGTAGCCGAGGTTCAGGTTGACCCGCAGCGGGAACCCCTTGCCCTGCGGCTTGCGCAGATCGAGCGTCGCGAGCCCGCGGAAGACCGCGCTCGTGCCGCCGCCGGCGAGGCCGACGTCGCCCGTGCCGTTGAGCAGGAGCAGCTGCGCCTCGCCGCCGAAGGTCAGCGGCTTGCCGATCTTCGGGGGCGTGAACGCCTTCACGCCGAACGTCGTGTCGCCGAGCACCTGCAGCAGCCGCGGGCGGCCCTGATCGTTCGCGTTCGCGAACGTGCGGATCGCCGCGTAGCCCTCGAGGAAGGGCAGGGGGGTCGCGTTCAGCGCGAAGAACGCCCCCACGTGGCTCGCCGAGTCCTCCTGCGCGTCGGGGCCGCAGGTGATCGGGTGGCCGGCGAGCGTCGACTCGGCCGGATCGCAGAGAAAGCCGCTCGTCGAGAACCAGTCGAGCAGGAACGACACCCGGAAGGTGCCCGGCGCGCCCGAGCCCGCGTACGACGTCCGGAGCAGGCCGGTCGACCCCCACAGGTTCGGCTGCGCGGTCAGCGAGAGCGCGCGCTCCTCCTCGTCCCACGCGGTGGAGCGCGGCGCCGTCGCGCCCGCCTGGACGCCCTGCTCGCCGCCGGACGCCTGCGCGCCGAAGGAGAAGCTCGCGTCCGGCGGCGGCTGCCCCGGCTGCTGCCCGAACTGGGTCGGCGGCGCGTCGCCGGGAAAGCCCGGCTGCGGGCCGAAGCCCGGCTGCGGGCCGAACTGAGTCGGCGGCGCGTCGCCCGGAAAGCCCGGCTGCGGGCCGAAGCCCGGCTGGGCCGGCTGGGGGCCGAACTGGGTCGGCGGCGCGTCGCCGGGAAAGCCCGGCTGCGGCCCGAAGGGGCCGGGCTGCGCGGGAGGAGGCTCGGGGCCGAACGGCCTGGGCGGCGCCGGCTGGCCCTGAGGTGGCTGCGGTCCGAAGGGCGGCTGCGGCTGCTGCGCCTCGGCAGCGCCCGCGAGCGTGAGCGAGCCGACGAGCGGCAGCGCCGTGAGCGCAGCGCGCCGGGGCCTGTCGGCAAACACCTTTCGAAGCGTATGCATCGAGCCTCATCCGCGAGATCGAACAAGGAAACGCCCGCCAATCGGGACGGTGGGGACCTCGCGCGCGGCCCGTTGTACCACTCCGGGCGGCCCACGAAACAGCGGTTTTCGTCGATGGCAGATCCTCGACACGCGGCGCCGCGCGGCTCGATAAGTGCGGTCTCACGCGGTGAGGCCCGGCCCGTCGGGCCTCCGTCGCGCCCCGTTCCTGCGGCGCGCTCGGCGCGCTCTCGGGCCGGCGACCCGGTCGCAAACGTGCTCGACCGCGGCGCCCCGCCGCCCCCCCGCGCCGCGCGGGAGGGGGCCGAGCAGCCGCCCAATCCTGCGGGCGCGCATGCTAGGAAAGCGAGCACCATGGCATCCCGGGGGCGCATCCTGATCGTCGACGACGAGGCCAACGCGCGCGCGGCGCTCTCCGAGATCCTCCGCGAGGAGGGGTACACGACCGAGACCGCGGCCGACGGCTTCAAGGCGCTCGGCAAGCTCGAGGAGTTCGCGCCGGACGTGGTCCTGACCGACCTGAAGATGCCGGGGCTCGACGGCATCCGGATGATGGAGAAGGCGCAGCTCGCGCTGCCGGACGCGACGTTCGTGGTCATGACGGCGTTCGGCACCATCTCGAGCGCGGTCGAGGCGGTGAAGAAGGGCGCGTACAACTACCTGACGAAGCCGCTCGATTTCTCGGTGCTCGCGGTCGTGGTCGAGCGCGCGGTGGAGCGGGCGCGGCTGCTCCAGGAGAACTCTCGGCTGCGCGAGCGGCTGCGCGAGCGCAACGCGTTCGGCCACGTGATCGCGAGCCACCCGAGCATGGTGAAGCTCCTCCGGCTGGTCGAGCAGGTGGCGCCGAGCCGCGCGAGCGTGCTGATCGTGGGCGAGACGGGCACGGGCAAGGAGCTCATCGCCGAGATGATCCACCGCGCGAGCCCGCGGGCGAAGGCGCCGCTCGTCCGGCTGAACTGCGCTGCGCTGAGCGAGTCGCTCCTGGAGAGCGAGCTGTTCGGCCACGAGCGCGGCGCCTTCACGGGCGCCGTCGGCCGCCGCGAGGGCCGGTTCGAGCAAGCGAACGGCGGCACGCTGTTCCTCGACGAGGTGAGCGAGATCCCGCTGGCCACGCAGGTGAAGCTCCTGCGCTTCCTGCAGGAGCGCACGTTCGAGCGGGTCGGCGGCAACGAGACCCTGAAGGTCGACGTGCGGATCCTCGCCGCGTCGAACCGCGACCTGCGCCAGCGGATCGCCGAGGGCCTGTTCCGCGAGGATCTCTATTACCGGCTCAACGTCGTCACCCTGGAGATCCCGCCGCTCCGCGAGCGCCGGAGCGACATCCCCGAGCTCGCGACGTTCTTCCTGGGCCGCTATGCGCAGGAGAACGGCAAGCGGATCGAGGGCTTCACGGACGAGGCGTTGTCGGCCCTGACGAGCTATTCGTTCCCCGGCAACGTGCGCGAGCTGGAGAACGCGATCGAGCGTGCGGCGGTGCTCTGCGACGGCGCGCGCATCGAGCTCCGGCACCTTCCGGCGCAGATGTCGTCCGAGCCGGCCGAGGCGTCCGACGCGATGCCGCGCGTCCCTGGGAGCACCATCTACGATCTGGAGCGCTACGCGATCTTGCGCACGCTCGAGGCGTGCAAGGGCTCGACCTCGAAGGCGGCGACGATCCTCGGGATCAGCCCGCGCAAGATCCAGTACAAGCTGCACGAGTACAGCGCGGCGAACGCCCGCGGCCGGGCGCGTCCGGGAGACGGCGCGTCCGAGGGCCCCGACGGCGAGGAGGGCGCGTGAGCGGCGGAGTCGAGCCGATGGTGGAGGAGGGCGGCGGGCGCGCCGTCTCGTCGCGTCCTGGCGGGGAGGCGCCGGTCGGCGAGCTGCTGATCGACGTCCGCGGCTTGCTGAAGACGTTCCGGGTGGGCTTCCTGCGCCGGCGCGCGGTCGAGGCGGTCAAAGGGGTGAGCTTCGGCGTGCGCCGCGGCGAGATCTTCGGCTTCCTCGGGCCGAACGGCGCTGGCAAGACGACGACGATCAAGATGCTGACGGGCCTCATCGCCCCCACGGGCGGCGAGGCGTACCTGTTCGGCGCGCGCGTCCCGTCGCCCGAGGCGCGCCGGAAGATCGGTTTTTTGCCGGAGAACCCGTACGTCTATCCCTACCTCACCCCGCGCGAGTTCGTGGAGCTCTGCGGCCGCCTGTCCGGGATGCGCGGCGCCTCGCTGCGCGGGCGGGCGATGGAGGTGCTCGATCAGGTGAAGATCGCGTACGCGGCGGATCGGCAGGTGCGCCGGCTGTCGAAGGGGATGCTGCAGCGCACGGGGCTGGCCGCCGCGCTGGTCGCCGATCCCGAGATGCTGATCCTGGACGAGCCCATGAGCGGCCTCGATCCGGTGGGCCGCAAGGAGGTGCGCGATCTCATCTTCGCGGAGCGCGATCAGGGCCGGACGATCTTCTTCTCGACGCACATCCTGAGCGACGTCGAGGCGATGTGCGATCGCGTCGCGATCCTGCGCGAGGGCCAGGTGGTGGTGAGCGGCGCGATCCGCCAGCTCCTGCGGGGCGACGTGCTCCGCACCGACGTCACGCTGGCGGGCGCGAGCCCGGCGCTCCTCGAGGACCTCGGCGCGCAGGGCTTCGCGACCACGCGCCGCGGCGACGTCGTGGTGGTCGACGTGGAGGGCGAGGCGCGCGTGCCCGAGGTGCTCCAGCGCTCGCTCGCCGCCGGCGCGCAGGTGGTCGAGGTGACGCCGCGCCGCGAGACGCTGGAGGATCTCTTCATGCGACGCGCGCTGTAGCCGGCCCCTGCGGCTCCGCGACACGTGCTCCCGACAGCGGTAGGCCCGAGGGGAGGGTGTTCTCTGCGCGGCGTGGGGACGGGCCGTGTTTGAGCCCTGGCCGTCACGCCTCCGGCGCAGCCGGAGGCGTGACGGCCAGGGCGAGTTCGGCGGGGCCCCACGCCGCGCAGAGAACACCCTCCCCTCGGGCCGGGCCGCCCGGATCTCCCCGCTTACGCCGAAGCCCCCGCGACGTCCTGCTTCGCCGCCTCGATGATCTCGAGCGCGTACGCCCCGATGGTCGACGCGTCCTCGCCCTCGACCATGACCCGCAGCTTCGGCTCCGTCCCGCTCCACCGCACCAGGATGCGCCCCTTGTCCCCGAGCGTCTTCTCGATGCGATCCACCGTGACCCGCGTCCGCTGCATGCTGTCGAGCGGCAGCCGCGTCGGGAACGTCGCGTTCTCCAGCACCTGAGGCACCCGCTGCATCGCCTTCGACGCGAGCTCGCTCAGCGGCTTGTCCTCCTCCATCATGATCGCGAGCACCTGCAGCGCCGCCACGATCCCGTCGCCCGTCGTCGCGTGGTCCAGGAAGATGAGGTGCCCCGACTGCTCCCCGCCGAACGAGTACCCGCCGTTCCGCATCGCCTCGACCACGTAGCGGTCCCCCACCGCCGTCCGCACCACGTGCCCGTTCTGCGCCTTGAGCGCGCGCTCCAGGCCCAGGTTCGACATCACCGTCGTCACGATCGTGTTCCGCGGCAGCTTCCCCGTGCGCAGCATCCGGAGCGCGCAGAGCGCCATGATCGCGTCGCCGTCCACCACCTCGCCCCGCTCGTCGACCATGATCACCCGGTCGGCGTCGCCGTCGAGCGCGATGCCGATCGCCGCACCCCGCTTGAGCACCTCGGCCTTCACGTGCTCCGGGTGCAGCGCGCCCGTCTCGCGGTTGATGTTGCGGCCGTTCGGCTTCACGCCGAGCGCGGTCACGTTCGCGCCGAGCTCGGTGAACACCGAGGGCGCCACGCGGTAGGCCGCCCCGTGCGCCGCGTCGACCACGATCTTCACGCCGTCGAGCGACAGCGCCGTGGGGAACGTGCTCTTGCAGAACACGACGTACCGCCCCCGCGCGTCGTCGAGCTTCACCGCGCTGCCGATCGCCGACCCCACCACCCGCGCCTCGTCGAGCTCGTGGCTCTCCATGAGCCGCTCGATCTCCTCCTCCGCGGCGTCGGGCAGCTTGTAGCCGTCGGGACCGAAGATCTTGATGCCGTTGTCCTGATACGGGTTATGGCTCGCGCTGATCACCACCCCGGCGTCGGCCCGCATGCTCTGCGTGAGCTGCGCGACCGCCGGCGTCGGGATCGGCCCGCTCAGCATCACGCGGCCGCCCATGGCGCACACGCCGGACGCGATCGCGGTCTCCAGCATGTAGCCGGACAGCCGCGTGTCCTTCCCGATCACCACCCGCACCTGCCGCGCCTTGCCGTGGCTCGCGACGAAGGCGATCGCGCGCCCGAGCCGCAGCGCCATCTCCGGCGTCATCGGCGGCTGGTTCGCCACGCCGCGCACCCCGTCGGTGCCGAAGAGCTTGCGCCCAGCCGAGTCCTTCTGCGGTGCGCCCGTCGCCGACGGAGCGCCCTCCCTCTGATCCTTCTTGGTGTGCTTCGGCACGGTCCCTCTCTGTGGTTCGGGCTGAGGAGACCACCCTTAGCAACCTTTGCCAAGACAGCCTATGGCCAACTGCCGGCGCCGCGACCGCGGCGCGCGCACACGCGCATGCGCCATTCCGTCATCGTTACCATCGCTGTTACCATCGCTCCGCTTTTTGTGGCGCGGCCGATCCCCCCACCCCCGATGGCGCCACGGATCACCGCGCCGCCTCGGGAGGCGCCTCGTTGTTGCGCCGCGCTGCCTCGTTGCTCAGGCGCAACAGGACCGACCCCTGCGCCGGCGCGCGCAGATCCCGCCCCCGCGTCGTCCCCTCGCCGCCGCGGGGCGACGGCAGGAGCGCGTTCACCAGGCCCATCAGCCGCACCGTCGCCTGGGGCGCGACCCCGTGCGCCCAGCTGAGCAGGTGCGCGGACAGCCCGAGCTTCACCTCGGCGCGCCCCTCGCGCGCCGCCGCCACCACCCGCCGGGCCGCGCGCCGCGCGTCGACCGTCGCGAGCGGGATCGACGAGGCCAGGCCGAACCAGCCGAACTCGCGCTGCGGGTCGCCGCCGAACTCGGCGTTGTAGATCGACCCCGTGCGCATCGGCCCGGGGATCACCGTCGTCACCCGCGGGCCGCGCGCGCTGCCGCGCGTGAGCTCGGCCTGGAGGCTCTCCGAGAAGCCCATCATCGCGAACTTCGACGCGTTGTACCCGAGCAGGTGCGGCACGGCGACGCGCCCGCCGATCGACGCCACGTTCACGATCCGCGCCGCGCGCCCCTGCTTCTCGAGGTGCGGCAGCGCGCGGAGCGTCGTGTAGACCGCGCTCCAGTAGTTCGAGCGCATCGCCTCGTCGAGCTCCTCCACGCGGAGGTCCTGCATCGGCGCGACCTGGATCACGCCGGCGTTGTTGACGAGCACGTCGATCCGGCCGAACGCGCTCGCCACGCCGTCGATGAACGCCTCGGCCGCGGCGCGATCGCCGAGATCGCACGCGACCGCGTGCACCTCGACGCCGAGCGCCCGCAGCCGCTGCTCGGCCCGGTCGAGCGCCCCCGCGTCGCGGCCGGCGATCGCCACCCGGGCGCCGTGCCGGCCGAACTCCTCGGCCAGGAGCAGCCCGAGGCCGCGGGAGCCGCCCGTGACGACCACGACCCGGCCGCGCAGATCGAGCCGCCGCAAGGCGCGGAACGCCGTCCGCGCGAGCGCGGCCGCCCCGAGGGCCGCCGCAGGGAAGAGCACCGGAGAACGCCGCTTCCTGAACGCCATGCCCCGGGACCGGCATCGCCCGTGCCAGGCCGGCGCGCCGCCGGGCAGCGACGCGCCTGCACATCGCGCGGCCGCGCGCCCGCGTCAGAGCGTCACGACCGGGTCCGGCGCGATGCCGAGCAGCGCCGAGCGCACCTCGCCGACCAGGTAGATCGAGCCGGTCACGACGACGAGCCCGCCCGGTCCGGCGATCTCGATCGCCCGCGCCACCGCCGCGCGCGGGTCGCCGATCGGCTCGCCAGGCGCGACCCCGCGCAGCGCATCGAGCGGGGCGGCCGCGCGGCCCTGCGGCGTCACGTAGAACCGCCGCTGCGCGCGCGGGGCGAGCACCTGGAGCATTTCGCCCCACCCCTTGTCGGCCATGGCCCCGAACACGAGCGCGGTGCGCGCCGCGCCCGGGCCCTCCTCGTCGAGCCAGGCGGCGAGCGCCTGCGCGCCGTGCGGGTTGTGCGCACAGTCGAGCAGGACCTGGGCGGCGCCCGCGTCGATCCGCTCCAGCCGGCCGGGCCAGCGGGCCGCGGCGAGCCCCTCCGGGAGCGCCCGCTCGATCTCGGGCCACCGGCCCGCGAGCTGCCACGCGATCCCGCACGCCACGCCCGCGTTCTCCGCCTGGTGCGCCCCGCGGAGGCCGAGCTCCACCTCGAGCGCGGGGCGCCCCGGCCCGGCGACGCGCGTCGCGCGCGCTCCAGGCCCCGCGCGCCCCACCGCGACCTCGCCCGCGCGCCCGCCGTGCTCCGCTCGCGCCACGCGGAGGCGCGGCCCGGCGGAGACCGCCTGCGCCACGGCCTCGATCGCGGCGTCGGCCTCGGGGTCGAGCGGGCCGAGCACCACGGGCGCGCCCGGCTTGAGGATGCCCGCCTTCTCCCGGGCGATGTCGGCCAGCGTCGGCCCGAGCAGGGCCACGTGGTCGAACGCGATCGACGTGATCGCCGCGCAGAGCGGCGCCGCGATCACGTTGGTCGCGTCGAGCCGACCGCCGAGGCCGACCTCGAGGATCGCGAGGTCGACGCCCGCGTCGCGGAAGGCCACGAACGCGGCCACCGTCATCGCCTCGAAGAACGTGAGCGGCGAGGGGACCCGCTCGAGCGCGGCCGAGAGCGCGCCCTCGAGCGCCGCGTCGCCGATCGGCTCGCCGCCGACGCGGATGCGCTCGGCGAAGCGGGACAGGTGCGGCGACGTGTAGAGGCCGGTGCGGAGCCCGGCCCCGCGCGCGACCGACTCGACCATCGCGCACACGCTCCCCTTGCCGTTGGTGCCGGCGACGTGCACCGCGGCGAGCGCGGCGTGGGGATCGCCGAGCGCCGCGAGCGCCTCGCGCACCCGGTCGAGCCCGAGCACCATGCCCCGCGGCGCGCGCTGCTCCAGCGCCGCGAGCAGCGCCGGGAGCCGCGGCGCCGCCGAGCTCATCGCCGCGCCCGGCGATTGCCCGCGAGGTGCTGGAGCAGCGTGCCGATGTACGCCTTCATCTCGGGGCGCGGCACGATGGCGTCGACCATCCCGTGATCGAGCAGGAACTCGGCCCGCTGGAAGCCCTCGGGCAAGGTCTGCCGGATCGTGTTCTCGATGACCCGGGGGCCGGCGAAGCCGATGAGCGCCTTCGGCTCGGCGATGTTCACGTCGCCGAGGAAGGCGAAGCTCGCCGCCACGCCGCCCGTGGTCGGGTGGAGCAGCACCGACAGGAACGGGAGGCGCGTCTTCCTGTAGCGCTCGAGCGCGGCCACGCTCTTCGCCATCTGCATCAGCGAGAGGATGCCCTCCTGCATCCGCGCGCCGCCCGACGACTGGAGGAGCACCACCGGGAGCTCCTCGCGCGCCGCGCGCTCGAACAGCCGCGTGATCTTCTCGCCGACGACGGAGCCCATGCTCCCGCCCATGAAGGCGAACACGAACGCGCCGTACGCGACGTCGCGGCCGCCGAGCCGGGCCCGGCCGATCTCGATCGCCTCCTTCGCGCGGCCCTTCTTGTGGAGCGCCGCGACGCGGTCCCGGTAGCTCTTGCCGTCGCTGAACCCGAGCGGATCGTTGGGGACGAGGTGATCGTCCCACTGGGCGAGCTCGCCGTCGTCGAGCAGGAGCCTCCGCCACCCCTCGGCGTCGAGCTTGTGGTGGTGGCCGCACTGCGAGCACACCTCGAAGGCGCGGGCGAGCTCGGAGGCGTCGTGCGTGTGCGAGCAGCCGTCGCAGCGACGGAACACGCCCGCTCCGAGCGAGCGCTTCTCGCTCGCGTCGGTCGTCGGCAGGGTCTTTTCGGGCCAGGTCATCGGCGAACCCTCAGGAGCTCTGCTGCCCCATCTCCTTCACGTCGGAGGGGACCCGGAGCGTTGGTTGTGTCTTCTCCTGCACCTCTCGGGCGCTCACGCCGGGCGCGACCTCGCGCAGCACGAGCCCCTCGGGCGTCACGTCGAGCACGGCGAGATCGGTGATGATCCGGTGGACCACGCCGCGCCCGGTGAGGGGCAGCGCGCACTCGGTCAGGATCTTCGGCGCGCCGTTCTTCGCCGCGTGATCCATGATCACGACGACGCGCTTCGCGCTCACCACGAGATCCATCGCCCCGCCCATCCCCTTCACCATCTTGCCGGGGATCATCCAGTTGGCAAGATCGCCCTTCTCGGAGACCTCCATCGCCCCGAGGATCGCGAGGTCGATGTGGCCGCCCCGGATCTGGGCGAACGACTCGGCGCTCGAGAAGATCGCCGAGCCGGGGAGCATCGTCACGGTCTCCTTGCCGGCGTTGATGAGGTCCGGGTCCTCGGCGCCCTCGGCGGGGTAAGGGCCGATGCCGAGCAGCCCGTTCTCGCTCTGGAGCACCACCTCGATCCCGGCGGGGATGTAGTTGGCGACGAGCGTCGGCATCCCGATGCCGAGGTTGACGTAGTAGCCGTCCTTGAGCTCCAGCGCGGCGCGCTGCGCGATCTGTTCCCGCGTGAGTCCCATCGTGTCCCCTGTCCCGGCGCCGCGCCTAGGCCGACGCCTTGCGCACCGTGCGCCGCTCGATCCGCTTCTCGAAGCGCTCGCCCTGGAAGATCCGGTGCACGAAGATCCCGGGCGTGTGGATGTGATCCGGGTCGAGCGAGCCGACCTCGACGAGCTCCTCGACCTCGGCGATCGTCACCTTCGCGGCCATCGCCATCATGGGGTTGAAGTTCATGGCGGTGTGGCGGTAGACGAGGTTGCCGAACCGGTCGCCCTTCCAGGCCTTCACGAGCGCGTAGTCGCCGCGGATGGCCGGCTCGAGCACGTAGTCGCGGCCGTCGAACTGCCGCACCTCCTTCTTCTCGGAGTACTTCTTCACCGTGCCGTCGGGGTTGTAGAGCACCGGCAGCCCGCCCTCGCTGATGGCCGTGCCCGCCCCGGTCGGGGTGTAGAACGCCGGGATCCCGGCGCCGCCGGCGCGGATGCGCTCGGCCAGCGTGCCCTGCGGCGTGAGCTCGACCTCGAGCTCCCCGCTCAGGTACTGCCGCTCGAACTCCTTGTTCTCGCCGACGTACGACGAGATCATCTTCCGGATCTGGCGGTTCTGCAGGAGGATCCCGAGGCCGAAGCTGTCGACCCCGCAGTTGTTGGACACGACCACGAGATCCTTCGTGCCGAGCTCGCGGAGCGCGGCGATGCAGTTCTCCGGGATGCCGCAGAGGCCGAAGCCGCCCGAGAGGATCGTGGCGCCGCCCGGGATGTCCCTCACGGCATCCAGCGCGCTCTTGTAGACCTTGTCCATGGCCGACCGAGAGGTACCCCAACTGGCCGCGAGGCAAAAGCCTCCGCTGCCGCGGCGGTATGCCGAGGCGCCGAGACGCCGCGGCGCGGCACGGGGCCGGGCGGCGCCGGCTTCTTGGCCCTGCCCGCCGAAACCCCGTAACGCACCGGTGTGCCTCGACCGCTCTC
The DNA here is from genome assembly GCA_051525975.1 of Sorangium sp. So ce134. Taxonomy (GTDB): domain Bacteria; phylum Myxococcota_A; class Polyangia; order Polyangiales; family Polyangiaceae; genus Sorangium. The sequence continues at coordinate 10,539,537 of CP150314.1, read as the reverse complement.
CCTGCTGTTCACGATCCTGGCGCTCTCGTTGCCCAGCTTGCCCAGCGGCCCGGCGGCCGCGGCGGCGCCGGACGCGCCGGCTCGCTCGCAGGCGCGACCTGCCGCGGAGACGCCGTCGCGCTCGAGCGCGAAGGCGCGCCCGGCCGCGGGCAAGCGGGGGCGCGCGGCCGCCCCCCGGGCGCGGCTCACGACGGACGCCGGCAAGGGCCACCGCCCCCGCGCCGGCGACGCCGGGTCGAGATCGGCCGAGCCGGCCAAGACCAAGGCCGCGCCGAAGACGCCCGCCGCGTCGGTCGGCCACCCGAACGAGGGGCGCCTCGAGGGCGGCGTGCGGCTCGACACCTCGCGCAAGGACATCCGCGTCGTGCCCGCGTACGCGCACGCCGATGTCCGCTGGGGGCTGCCGGCGCTCGTCGGCATGGTCGAGCGCGCGGCGCGCGGCGTGGCCAAGCGCTTCCCGGGCGCCGTGCTCGACGTGGGCGACCTGTCGCGCCAGCGCGGCGGCGAGGTCCACCGCCACGGCTCGCACGAGAGCGGGCGCGACGTCGACCTCGGCTTCTATGCGCTCGACGGCCGCGGCAAGCAGATCCACGCGCCGTACTTCCTGCGGTTCAACGCCCGGCTCGCCTCGACCAACCTGCCCGGGGCGCGCTTCGATCTGCCGCGCAACTGGCTGCTCGTGCAGCACCTGCTCACGGATCCTCGCGCGCGCGTGAGCCACATCTTCATCTCCGACCCGCTGCGGCACGCGCTGCTCGCCCACGCCAAGCGCATCGGCGTCTCCCGCGCGCTGCTCGTCCGCGCGCAGCTCGCCATGATGCAGCCGACGGGCGCCGAGCCGCACGACGACCACATGCACGTGCGCATCTCCTGCCCGAGCGCCATGCGCGGCAGCTGCATCGAGCTCGCGAAGAACGCCCCCTCGTTCCGCACGCGCGCGCGCATGGCGAAGGCGGCCAAGGGGCTCCGGACCCCGTCATCGCCGCGCCCGCAGGCGGCGCCGGCGCCGGCGCCGGAGCGGCCGCGCGAGGCTGGAGCGAGCCGGCGCGGCCCCGCGAAAGGCGCGCGCCGCGAGGAGCCGCGCCGCGAGGAGACGCGCCGCGAGGAGCCGCGCCGCGAGGAGCCGCGCCGCGAGGACCCGCGCCGCGAGGACCAGCGCCGCGAGGACCAGCGTCCGGACAAGGCCGAGCGCCGCGCCGCGACCCGCGCAGGCGAGGCCGGCGCCATCCCCCTCGCCGCCGCGCGCGCGGCGGCGCAGCAGCCCATGGGCGGCCTCGATCTGTCGTTCCTGCGACCGCCCTCGTCCCAGGAGGACGTCGAGGTCGAGGCCGACTCGGACGGCGCCGACGCGAGCGGCGCGCTCGACGACAGCGGCGCGCTCAAGATCACGGACTGAGACCCGTCTCTCCCGGCGCGCCGCCGCGACAATGCGCTGTTGACGCGATGCGTCACAGGCGATTCCGCAATCTGCGTTGCAGGTGGTTCCGCATTCTTCGACCAGGGCGCCGCCGCGTGTGGACCGCGAGCGAAATCCTCGTGCAGACTGGGGCGGAAAAGGGGGGCGTTCATGCAGCAAGCGGACTCCCACACCTCGATTCCCACGCTTCCATCCGCACCGTCGCTCGTCTCCAAGGATCACGATCGGCGGGCGCTGCTCGCGGCGCTCACGTTCGTCGACAAGCCTCCCCGGAGCGCGGCGGCGCTGGCGAGATGGTTCGAGAAGCACCTCGCGGCGCCCGGGTGGATGCCGCGCCCGGGCTACGTGACCGAGGGCTTCTCCATGCAGGTGGCGCTCGGCGCGCCCGCCCCGGCGGACCAGGACGAGCCCGAGCTCCAGGAGCTCGTCGAGGCGGCGCGGTTCCGGGTGCTCTCCTCGCTCCGCGCCCTCATGCCGCCCGCCGCGGACGATCGCTTCCTCGCCGCGGCGATCGACGGCGAGCGCGTGCGCCGCGCCGGAGACGCCGCGCTCTGGGAGCCGTGCCCGCGCGAAGAGGACCTGCTCAGCGACATCGTCCTCAGCCTCTTCGCCGCCGACATCCTGAGCTACCGCGAGTTCCACGACGCCTATCTCTGCGTCTGCAAGACCTGCCTGCGCATCGATTTCGATCCGAGCCGGTCCGGTCGCACGGGCTGCCCCGAGCACCAGCCGACCGCCACGGTCAACGTGATGCGCCGCAGCCGCCCGCCGCTCTGACGCCCGGCCCGCGATCGCGCGGGCCGGCGCCGCGCGCCGGCGCGACGCGGGGGCTCAGAGGCACCCGAGGCGGCACCGGGACGCCTGCTCCAGGCACGTCGAGAGGCAGCTCTGGTAGCGCTGGTACTGGCTGCCCTGCGTGGGCTCCTTGCCGCATTGCGTCGCCCTGCACGCCTGGTGTCGCCGCTCGCACGCCCCCACGCACCCGGCGTTGCCGCCGGCGGGCGCGTTGACGGCCGCGGCGGCCGCGCGAGGCGCCGCCCCCGGAGCGGCCGGCGGCGCGGCCGGGGGCTCCGCGGCCGGCGCGTCGCTCCCCTGCGCCGGGGCCGCCCGCTGCGCCGCGTGGAGCGGCGCGGGGCCGCAGCGCTCGAAGGCGCGGCGCATCACGTCGTCCGCGGCGCCGGGCGGGATCTCGCACGCCCGCGCCACGCTCTCGATCCGGCGCTCGATCGCGGCGGCCGCGCGCGCCGCGACCCCGTCCGGGCGGGCCGCCGGCGGCGGGGCGGTCGCCGGCGCGGCGCTCGCGGGCGCGGCGCTCGCCCGCGCCGCCTCGTCGTCCGGCACGCTCGACGCCCTGCCGATCAGGAAGGCGACGACCAGGCTGGCCACCACGAGGCCCAGCGCGGCGAGGAAGAGCCGCGAATCGATGCGGCGCGGCGCCCGGGCCGGCGCGCGCTCGGCGGCGCCCGGGGGGCCGGCCGGGCGCGCCGGCCCGGCGATGCCGCGCGGCCGCGCCATCGCGGGCTCCGGCGTGGGGACGGTCGGCGTCCGTGTGGTCGGCGGGATCGGCGGCGGCGCCAGCGTCGCGACCTCGGTGGGAGGCGAGGGGGCCGGCAGCGGCCCGAGGTTCGGCAGCGGCGCCGGTCGCGGGATGTCGGTGTGCGCCGGCGCCTGTGCGATCGACGAGGCGGGCGGCACCGTCGGCATGTCGGGCCACTCCACGAGCGGCCGCACCGCGCGGAGCTGATCGACGAGCGCCCAGAGCTCGCGCCGCTGCTCGAACCGGCGGACGAGCTCGTGCGCCGCCCCCTGGATCCCCCGATCCCAGGGGATGTCCGGCACGCCGAGCTCTTCTGCGAAGCGTCGCAGCTCGGCCAGGCTGAAGCAGGCGGCGATGCGCCCGCGGATCTCCGCGGCGCTCCGCGCCGTGCCGCCGGCGCGCGGCGCCGTCCCCGTGACCTCGTCGTCCACGCCCTGCAGCTTACCGCACGCGCCACCGAAGCCGAACCTGGTATAGGCTCGGGATATCGTGTCCCGCGCTGCGGCGCCCCGGGGACGCGGAGGCAGAGAGATGAGCCGGAGGGAGTGCCCCGCGCTGCGGCACCCGGGGACGTGGAGGCCATGGAGATGAGCCGAGAGGAGAGTGCAACTGGCACGGCGCCGCCCGCCCGCGCACCGATGATCGGGCGCGAGGCCGAGCTTTCGGCGCTGGCCCGAGCCCTCGACGCGGTCGAGCGGGAGCGCTCCACGCGGACCGTGACGCTCGTCGGCCCGCCGGGCATCGGCAAGAGCCGGCTCGCGCGCGAGTTCCTCGACCGGGGGCGCGAGGGCGCCGCCGCGGTGCGCGTCTACACGGGCAGCGCCGGCGACGTGGCGTCCGCGTACGGCATCTTCGCGCGGCTGCTGCGCGCGCGGTTCGGCCTCTCGGACGGGATGGACAAGGACGCGGCCCGCGCCGAGGTCCGCGCGCAGGTCGCGCACGTGATGGGCGACCGCAAGGTCGGCGACGTCATCTACTTCCTCGGCCAGTTCATCGGGCTCGCGTTCGGCGACAGCCCGCTCACCCGCGCGGTGCAGGACGACCCGGCGCAGGCCGACCTCATCCGCCGCGCCGTGCTGAAGGCGTTCCTCGAGGCGGACGCCGCCCAGGGGCCCGTGTGCCTCGTGTTCGAGGACCTCCACGCGGCCCACGACGACTCCCTCGCGCTGCTGCGCTACCTCATCGAGTACCTCGCGGGCCCGATCCTGATCGTCTGCGCGGCTCGCCCGGAGCTGCTCACCCGGCAGGACGACTGGGGCAAGGTCGGCGAGCGGCGCCATACGCTGGTCGAGCTCACGCCGCTCGGCGAGTCCGAGGCGGCGGAGCTGGCGAGGGCGCTGCTCGCGCCCTGCACGCCGCGCGGCGGCGAGGACGTCGTCGTCGTCGACGCCGCGGGCGCCGAGTCGCAGGCTCGGCCGGGCGCGCCGCCGGAGCTCGTCGAGGCGGCCTGCTCCTTCGCGAACGGCAACCCGGCGCTCATCGAGCAGATGGTCCAGATCTGCCACGACCAGGGCGTGATCGAGGAGCTCGCGCCCGACTCGGGCGGGCCGCGCTGGCGCGTGCACCTCGGGAAGCTGTCGACCGCGCGCCTCCCGACGACGGTCGAGGACGCCGTGAACGTCCGCCTCGCCGCGCTCGATCACGACGGCCGGCAGCTGCTCGAGCAGGCCGCGACGATCGGCCCGGTGTTCTGGAGCGGCGCGCTGTTCGTGCTCGGCCGGGCCGGCTGTCAGGCGCCCGAGCTGTGGGGCGAGGAGGAGAGCGACAAGGACCTCGACCGGATCAACGCCGCGCTCCGCTCGCTGTGCGACCGCGGCTACCTCCGCAAGCAGAGCGAGTCGAGCTTCGCGGGCTCGGACGAGTACGTGTTCGTGCACGACAAGGAGCGCGAGGCGCTCCAGAAGCGGATGAGCGTCGCGGCCCAGCGGCGGTACCACCACGCGATCGCGGAGTGGCTGGAGCAGCAGGTGGCGGTGCGCGCCAGCGAGGAGCTCCTCGCCGAGCTCGCGACGCACCGCGAGCGCATCGGCGACGCCGTGCGGGCGGGGCAGTCGCTGCTCGACGCCGGGGACGTGGCGCGCGGGCGCTACTCGAACGCGAAGGCCGCGGAGTACTACGCGCGCGGGCTGTCGCTGCTCGGCGACGCGCACGTCGCGCGGCGCATCGACGCGCTCCACGACTACGGCGACGTGCTGCAGCTCGCGGGGCGGATCGACGACGCGCTCGCCGCCTTCCGCGAGATGCTGACGCTCGCCTACCGGCTCGACAACCGGCGCAAGGGCGGCGCCGCGCACAACCGCATCGGGCGGCTCTACCGCGACAGCGGCTCGCTCGACGAGGCCGGCAAGCACCTCACGACCGCGCTCCGCCTCTTCGAGGGCGCGCGGGACGAGCGGGGGATCGCCTCGACCATCGACGACATCGGCAAGCTGCACTGGCTCCGGGGCGAGTACCAGGAGGCGCTCAAGTGGCTGCGCGACGCGCTCGCCCGCCGCGAGCGGATGGGCGACCGCCGCTCGATCGCGCTGTCGCTGAACAACCTCGGGCTCGCGCTGCAGGACTCGGGCGAGTTCAAGCAGGCGCTCAACACGTTCGAGCGGTCGCTCGCGATCCGGCGCGAGATCTCGGACCTGCTCGGGGTCGTGGTGAGCCTGAACAACCTCGGGATGATCGCCCAGGATCAGCGCGACCACCGCCGCGCCCTCAAGCTCTTCGAGGAGGCGCTGGAGGTGGCGCGCCAGGTCGGCGATCGCAACCGGACGGCGCTCATCCTGACGAACATCGGCGGGACGCTGTACCGGAGCGGCGATCCCGACGAGGCGGTGCGGGTGCTGCAGCAGGCCGAGGAGCTCTGCGACGAGCTCGGCGACCGGCTCGGCCTGGCGGAGGCGCGGCGCGCGCTCGGGAAGGCGTACATGCTCCGGGGGGATCTGGAGAAGGCGCGCGACTCGATCAGCCGGGCGGTGGACCTGTTCGCGTCGGTCCGGAGCAAGGTGCACCTCGGCATCGCGCTCCGGACGCTCGGCGAGATCACGGCGGCCGGCGGCTGGGGCAGCGCGAACACGAAGAGCGCGCGCGCGTACTTCGCGCGGTCGGTGAGCATCTTCGAGGAGACGGGGAACGAGCTGGAGCTCGCGCGCACGTTCCAGGCCTACGCGCGGTTCCTGACGACGGACCGGAGCTTCGTGGCGAACATGGCGGCGCGGCGCGAGGCGGTGACGATGAACGAGCGGGCGGAGGCGATCTTCGGGCGGCTGAAGATCACGTCGACGCGCTTCGAGGACGAGCCGACGCTGCCGACGGGGCCGCCGGGGCTCGCGAAGCAGCCGGTCTCCTCGCCGAGCCCGGGGCGCGCGGGGGCGCCGGAGGAGCCGTCGTTCCCGAGCCCGGGGAGGGCGTCGACGTCCAGCTAGTCGGGGAGCTAGTCGGGGGCGAGGCGCCCGGCCCCCGTGGAGGGAGCTCGTCGCGCGGGGTGGCCACGGGCTGAACTCGCCTGGGACGTCCTGTGCCCGTCGTGCGGAGCACGACGGGCACAGGACGTCCGGGCTCAGACACCAGCCCGTGGCCACCCCGCGCGACGAGCTCCCTCCACGGGGGCCTGCGGTGGTGCGGGAGGAGGGACGGTCTGGGGGGCGCGGTGATACAGCTGCGGGGGTGAAGGGACAGCACGAGAAGCGCGCATCCGATTCGGTCACGACCATGACCGAGTACGTCCTGCCGACGCACACGAACGCGCTCGGATCGATCTTCGGCGGGCAGGTGCTCGCCTGGATCGACCTGTGCGCCGCGATTTGCGCGCAGCGGCACACCGGCAGCACGGTCATCACCGCCGGCATCGACGACCTCTCGTTCGACCGCGGGAGCAAGGTCGGCCAGGTCGTGCGCCTGGCCGCGCGGGTGACCGCGACCTTCCGCACGTCGCTCGAGATCCTGGTGTCCGTCGAGGGGGAGGACGCAGCCACAGGCGACGTCTGGCCCATGGTCACTGCCTTCGTCACGTTCGTGGCCGTCGACGCGTCGCTGCGGCCGACCCCCGTGCCGCCGCTCCGGCTGGAGACGGACGAAGATCGCCGCCTCGCCGAGGCCGCAGCGGAGCGACGCGCACGCCGGCTCTCACGGCGCGGAGGCGGCCGCAGCGCGTGACCGCCGGCGCAGGGCGGCCGCGGGGGATCGCCGGCGCTACTTCTTCAGGAACCGGTCGGGATTCCCGAGGAACTCGAAGTGCATCGTGTCCTCGAGGTCGTCGTGGCCCAGCCAGTCGAAGCCGTAACGCTCGAACGCCTTGATCCAGCAGCGGGAGAGGGCCGTGCGCTCGTAGGCGGTGCGGTTCTTCTCCTGGCACAGCGGGCTCGTGGGCCACGGATCCACGCAGCCGCAGCACGGGTTCCGGTCGGGATCGATGTCGACGGCGATGCCGAAGAGGTGGTTCGAGATCTCCGCGCCGCGGTAGCTGTTCGCCGTGCGGAACCCGCCGACCGCGCGCGGCGTGTAGCGGCGGGACTTGCTGGAGCACGTCGCGCGGATCCGCTTCTCGACGCAGTGGAGCGCAGGCGCGATCTTCTCGTGGATGGAGAGCGGCAGGCCCATGAACTGCACGGTCGTCGCCTGGGAGTGGGCGCTCTCGGAGTTGTAGCGCCGCGTCTCCTCGGTCTCGACGTGGCCGTAACGCTCGGCGAGATAGCGGATCGCCTTGGCGTGCTTCTTCGGGTTGAGCATGCCCTTCTGGACGAAGGTGCGCCGCTTCAGGAACTTCTGCGGGCTCTGCACGCGGCACTCGTAGCCCTTCGCCTTCTTGCTCTTGCCCCGCGCGGCCTCCTTCGCCTCGGCGATGGGACCGCCGCCAAGCCCCCAGGGGCCGGCCGCAAGCAGGGCGAGCGCTGCTGCCACGAGCAGGTGCACCCGTGTCCGGCCGTTCGCGTTCACGCGCGGAGGTTAAGCAGGCCGCGTCAGGGGCGGCAAGGACTTGCCGCAGGAACCCTCAGGAGAACGCCGTCAGGTGACAGGGCGCACCCTCTGCGGCCGCTGCGCGCTGCGTCGCGGCGTGCGCTGCGGCCATCGCACGGCGGCGATGGCCGGAGGCGGCGCCGTGGCGACGGCGAGCGCGCCGCCGCGGCGCGGCGATCGAGCTCATGGGATGGACCACGGCGAACAGATCTCCACGAGCACGCCGTTCAGGTCGCGCACGTAGGAGACGCGCTGGCCCCAGGGCATGTCGTGGGGCTCCGCGACGGGCGCGGCGCCGGCCTGGACCGCGCGCGCGAACGCCGCGTCGACGTCCTTGCTGGTCACGATGATCTCGAACCCGGCTGGACGTGCGCCGGACCGGTTCTTCACGAACTCGGGCAGGTGCTTCTGGATGAAGTCCTCCTGCACGAACCCGAGCGGCACGTCGCCGCGCAGCTCGCAGTAGTCCTTGCCGTCAGAGACGAACTTGCGCTCGAAGCCGAACGCGCGCTCGTAGAACGCCGCGGCCTCCACCACATCGGGCACATAGACGACCACGCCACCCAGCCCTGTCTTCATGAGGTCCTCCTCGCGGGACTTCCGCCCGCACGCACCGGGAACCTACGGCGGCCCTCCTGACAGCGTGCTGTCAGGAGACGCGGCGCCCTCCTGACAGCGTTCCGTCAGGAGCCGCGGGCCGTGGCGGGGCGCGGGCATCGCGCCCATGAACACGCCTCACCGCGCTTCGCTCCATGGCCCAGAACGACGCCCGATCGAACCACCGGCTCCGCCGCGCGTGCGCCGAGCTCGCCTTCGCCGAGCGAGCTCGGTCCTCCGGCGCGTCGACGGCGCAATGACGCGGTGTTCCTTCGGCCAGAACACTTGGATGTGTCTCGGCACACGCGCGCTCGCGGCCGGAACGGAGGTCGTTACCGTCCCGGCCATCGGCCCCGGTTGCACCGCTGAAGCGGCGTTTCATCCATGCAAGGGAAATCCACCGCGAACCCCCGCGTTCATGCGGTGACTCGTTCCGGGGTCGGGCGGCATGGCCGTTGCAGCGTCGGGAGTGTTCCCTCCGCTGCGGTGGTTGCCGCAAGCGGCCCCGTGTTGACGTTTTTCCGCGGCGAGCTCCCTATGAAAGAGGTCCGCAGCGACCAGCGCCGGCAAGTGAACGAGACGCCGATCCCGAGGAGCGGTGTCGTGCGCACCGTGCCTCGAAGCGTCATGCCGGCGAGCGCGCCGGCCGCAGAGGGGCCGCTCGTGGGGCCGAACGGCGCGTCCTTCGAGGTGCGTCCGTCCGACCCGCTCCTCGGCAACATCGACATCGACGCCGTGGTGGCGGGTATCCCCGAGTTCTACGCGATGAAGGGGATGTTCTTCAACGCGCTGGCGGCGACGCTCGGGGAACGGTTCGCGCAGGTGGTGACGACGCTGTCGAGCCCGCCGCGGGGCGGGCTTTACCTGCCGTTCTCGGACTATCCGATGCGCGACTTCCTGCGTGTCTACGACGCTGCCGCCCGGCTCTCGCACCCGAACCGGAGCTCGCGCGAGGCCTACCGCCGGCTCGCGCGGCAGCAGGTCGCGGCGTTCAGGGAGAGCGCGCTCGGTCGGATCACGATGCACCTGGCGACCGATCCGGGCGCCGCGCTGATGCGCTACACGGGCAGCCTCGGCGCGCTCGTGAAGGGGCCGTCGGCCAGGGCGCGGCAGCTGGGGCCGTCCGAGGTGCAGATCGATATCGGCAGCTTCCGCGGCATGCTGGAATACCCGCTGGGGAATTTCGAGGCGCTCGTCATGGGGTACGGGGCCAAGCCGACCATCGCCGTGGAGGTGCGCGGGCCGGACGCGCTGCAATTCGTGGTGAGCTGGTAGGCCCGCGCTGGCGGCCCGCGCCGGCGGGAGGGGCCGCGCGGCGGGGGCGGGTGGGCGCTCGGCCATCCGCCAAGACGGGGACGCGGGCGCTTGCGCTGAGAACACCACCCGGCATGTCTCCCTTCGGGCCATGCCACCTGGGACGTTATGTTGCGCGCCACACAAGGCGCGCCTGGGACGCGGAGCCCCCTGGGACCTTATGGCACCTCGGTCGGTGCTCGCCGCGCCCACCCGCCCCCGCCGCGCGGACCCTCCCGCCGGCGCTACGGTGATGGTGAAGGGGGCGGTCGATCAGGTCGCAGAGCGATCGGCGGGGAGCGGACGCAGCGGCGAGCACCGACGTCGTCGAAACCGGTTCACGCGATAGGCCGAGCCCTGGCGCCGTCGCACCGGGGAGCGTCGTCGATTCAGTGCGTCGTTGCCATGAGCAACGGCGATGAACATGGCCTCCCTCCGCGCATGTGCGGCGCTTGACCTGCATGATCGTCAGGGACGCCAGATTGGCATTCCGTTCTTCGCGTCCTCGGCGACTCGGCGGACCGACTCTGCTCTCGAGGCCGATCGGCTCGACCCCGGCAGACAGCTTGATCTGCTTCGAGTCAACGATTCCCAGCGAGCGGTGATCTCGGTCCCTGCATCGATGCGCCCGCTCGGGGTGAACCGGCGGAGTGCATTGCGGATTGGCCATCCGGCCGGTCGAGCGCGCCGCCGGAGCGCGGCGCTCCACCTGATCGAGCACGGGCACCGGCGAATCGATAACGCTCCAGAAGCTCGCGCCGGCGGGCGGGCGCGCTCTCCGAGCGAGGCAGGGCGCGCTCTGATCGATGAACGGCCGCCTCTGAGCGCGCTCTGTCCCGGCAGGCAGGTGCAACGTTCCCATAGCGCTGCAGCCCCACCGATTCCCCGCCCGCGCCCTACCGGCCGACCTTGCGCCCGTCCCCTCCCTTTGCGAGGGTCTCTGCCGGGCCGCCGAGCCCGTCCCGAGGACCACGCCCGATGACCACCAGCGAGATCGCGCTCTTCGTCTACGACAACCTCATGAAGGGCGAGGACCAGCACGAGTGGCTCGCGGCGGCCCGCCCGCTCGGAGAGGCGACCACGACACCCCAGTACGCGCTCGTCGATCTGGGCACGTGCGGCGCCCTCGTCGAGGGCGGGCTCGTCGCCGTGACCGGCGAGCTCTACGCCATCGCGCCCGCCGCGCTCGCCGCGCTCGACGTGCACCGAGGACACCCGATCCTGCACCGTCGAGCCGCCGTCCGCCTCGCCGACGGGCGGGAAGCCCAGGCGTACCTCCTCTCGATGGAACAGGCGGCGGGGTGCCGCCGCGTCCGCGAAGGCGACTGGCGCAAACGCCGCGGCGCGCCCGGCGCCGCGCGGACCCGGGACAACAGCCCGCTCGTGAGCTGGGCAAAGCGACGGTTCGACCCCTCCCGCTGACCGCCGGCGGCACGAACCGCACGCCCACGTCCGCTCGCTCACGCCGCCGACTCGCTCACGCCGCGGACTCGCTCACGCCGCCCGCTCGCTCCGCCCGATCGCAACGCCATGCCGTCCGCTCGAGCGGCACCTCCCTCCGCAGGTGCTAGGCCAACGATCGAGGGACGCGTGACGACGATCTCGGCGCACGACCGGCTCCTGGGCACCCACGGAGAGCATGCAGCCGCCGCCGCCCAGTTCGCGGAGGCGATCGTCGAAGCGTCCGCCGCGCTCTCCGGGAAACGCGAGCCGCAGCAGATACACGACACCATCGTCGCGCAGGCTACCCGGCTGCTCGGCGCCGACCTCTCGCTCCTCCACGACGCGCGCGCGCCCGCAGATGGCATGCGCGCGATCCGCCTGCTCGCCTCCTCCGGCCCGCCGGGCGCGCTCGCCGGGGCGCTCGACGATCTCACGAGCACCCCGTCCCTCGCCCTGCGCGCCGTAGAGAGCCGCCGCATCGAGCACGCTGCGGCGGATGAAGCCGCCCTCGAGCGCTTCGCCGACCTCCGCGCGATGGGGACCTGCCTGAAAGCCTCCTGGGTGCTGGCCGCCCCCCTGCTCGCCGCAGAGCGGCTGCTCGGCGTCCTCACCTGCGCGTTCGGCGGCCGCACCGCGCCCCCAGCGGAGCTCCTCCCGCGCGTCCAGGCCCTCGCAGCGCTGTTCGCCCTCGCGCTCGCCTCCGCCGAGCGCGAGGGCGAGCCGCGCGCCGAGCGCCAGCTCCAGGGCGCGCTCGTCGACGCCGCCGCCACGAGCGCGCAGGCACAGCAGGGCGCCGAGGCGCTCCTCCGGGACGCGCAGGCCGAGCTCCACGAGGCGGACGCCCACCTCGCGGCCGAGCGGCAGTGGCTGCGCAGCATCATCGAGGACTTCCCCGTCGCGATCGCCGTCTTCGACGAGCGCGGCGGCCGCTCGCTCCTCGCGAGCCGCCGCTGCGAGCAGCTCTGCGACGGTCCGCACCCCCTCGCGACCACCGCGTCCGCCCGGCGCACGCTCCTGTGCGCGCCGGGCGGTCGGCCCCTCCTGCACCACGAGATGCCCCTCGTCCGCGCCGCGCGCGGCCAGGGAATCACCTGCGCGGAGCTGTGGTTCCGGAGGAGCGACGGGAGCCACATCCCCGTCGTGGTGAGCGCCGGCCCCATCCGCGACGACCAGGGCACCATCCTCGGAGCGATCGCCAGCTACGAGGACGTCACCCATTTCACCGAGCGCGAGCGGCTCCGCGAGGAGTGGCTCTCCATCGTGGCGCATGACCTCAAGCAGCCGCTCACCGCGATCAGCGCCTGCGCGGGCATGCTGTCGCGACGATCCGAGGCCGCCGACATCCGGGGCTGGAGCCAGAAGATCCTGGCCAGCGTCCAGCGCATCGAGCGGATGGCCGAGGACCTGCTCGACGCCTCCAAGCTCGAGGGGCGGCGCTTCTCCCTCGACCGGCAGCCGACGGACCTCTGCGCCCAGCTCCGCGCCGCCGTCGAGCTCGCCAACATGGAGCGGCCGGAGCGCGTCGTCGTGCTCACCGCCGACGAGGACGTGCCGCTCGTCCACGCGGACGCGGCGCGCGTCGACCAGGTGGTCGGAAACCTCCTCGTCAACGCCGCCAAGTACGGCGACCCCAGCGCGCCGACCCGGGTGACGCTCTCGCGCGGCGAGGCCGAGGTGGAGGTCGCGATCGAGAACCGCGGGCCGGGCATCCACCCGGACGAGCTGCCGAAGCTCTTCCAGCGCTTCCAGCGGCTCTCGTCAGGCCCGTCCAGGAGGAACCTGCCCGGCACGGGCCTCGGGCTCTACATCTGCAAGGGCATCATCGAGGCGCACGGCGGCCGCATCTGGGCGCGGAGCACGCCGGACGAGACGACGTCGTTCCACTTCACGCTCCCGCTCGCGAAGGCGCCCTCGGCCGGCGGCTGACGCGGCGCCCGCGGCGGCCTCCGCCGCGCCCGCGAGCTCGGCCGCGCCCGCTCAGCCGTTCTGGATGCGCGCCACGATGGCGTCGGTCAGCGCCTTCGTGTCCGCCTTGCCGCCGAGGTCGCGGGTGCGCACCCCGTCCGCGTTCAGCGCCCCGTCGATCCCGGTGCGCAGCCGGTCGGCGAGATCCCGGCGGCCCACGTGGTCGAGCATCATCGCGGCGGCGAGCATGAGCGCGATCGGGTTCGCCACGCCCTTGCCGGCGATGTCCGGCGCCGAGCCGTGCACCGCCTCGAAGATGGCGGCGTGCTGGCCGATGTTGGCCCCCGGCGCCATGCCGAGGCCGCCGACGAGGCCCGCGATCTCGTCCGAGAGGATGTCGCCGAAGAGGTTCGTCGTGACGATGACGTCGAACTGCCACGGGTTCAGGACGAGCTGCATCGCGCACGCGTCCACGATGCGCTCGTCGGTCGCCACGCGGCCCTCGTAGCCCTTGCTCACCTCGCGCGACGTCTCGAGGAAGATGCCCGTGAGCGCCTTCATGATGTTGGCCTTGTGGACGATGGTGACCTTCTTGCGGCCGTGCTTCTCGGCGTAATCGTAGGCGAACTCGGCGATGCGGCGCGAGCCGACCCGCGTGTTCACGCCGGAGCCGATCGCCACCGCGTGCTCGTCGCTCCCGATCGGGATGTAGTGCTCGAAGCCCACGTAGAGGCCCTCGAGGTTCTCTCGCACGAGCACGATGTCGATGTTCTCGTAGCGACCGCCCGGGATCAGCGTGCGCGCCGGCCGCACGTTCGCGAACAGCTTGAACTCCTGCCGCAAGCGCACGTTCGAGGAGCGATATCCGCCGCCGATGGGCGTCTCGAGCGGCCCCTTCAGCGCGAGCTGCGTGCGGTGGATGCTGTCGAGCGTGGCCCGGGGCAGGGGATCGCCGGACTCCTTGACGCCGGCCATGCCGGCCACGCACGTCTCCCATTCAAAGGGCGCGCCGAGGGCGTCGAGCGCGCGCAGCGTCGCCTCCACGATCTCGGGGCCGATGCCGTCGCCGGGGATGAGGGTCGCAGGGTGCTTCTGTGAGGTCACGGGCTGTCTCTTCTCGGGCTCGGGGTGAATCGTCGCGTAGACGAGGAAAGTCGCACGCATAGCCGAGGTGCGCGCCGCGATCTACCTCGCCGGAGCGGCCGCGCGCGCCGCCGTCCGCTCGCGTCTTTTCACCCCCAGCGGCCCCTCGCCCCGTCGCGTCGCGAGATTGCCCGGCCGGCGCGAGTTCCCTTGAGGTTCCACGCCCCCGCCGCCATCATGACCCGCGTCCATGATTTGCCCGCGCTGCCACCGCGCGTATACCGACCGCTCCTACGGTTTTTGCCCGGACGACGGCGCCCGCCTCGTCCAGTCGCTGTCGTCCGCGCCGCCGGCGCAGCCGACGCGGCAGTTCGGCGCCGTCCTCGAGGACCGGTACGTGATCCAGGGCTTCATCGGCGCCGGCGGGATGTCGCGCGTGTACCTCGCGGTGGACAGCCACACGAAGGAGCAGGTCGCGGTCAAGATCCTGAACCGCAGCTTCGCCGCGGACCGGACGCAGCGCGAGCGGTTCCTCCGTGAGCTCGAGGTGGCGGCCGAGCTCGGGCACCCCAACATCATCCGGGTCCTCGACGCGGGCGAGCGCAAGGACGGGTCCCCGTTCATCGTGCTCGAGCTCCTCACCGGCGAGTCGCTCGGCGCCCTGCTCCGCCGCGAGGTGGCCGTGAGCGAGGCCGTCGCGCTGCCGCTGATACGGCAGGCGGCGTCGGCGCTCGCCGCCGCGCACGCGGTCGGGATCGTCCACCGCGACGTGAAGCCGGACAACATGTTCCTCGTCCGCTCGGCGAGCGGCCCGCGCGTGCTCAAGATGATGGATTTCGGCTTCGCGAAGCTGAGATCGGGCCCCGTGACCGCGGCCGGCCTCGTGCTCGGCACCGTCCCCTACATGGCCCCGGAGCAGGCCCTCGCCGATCCCGTCGACGGCCGCACCGACATCTACGCCCTCGGCGTCACGATGTTCCGCATGCTCGCCGGCCAGCTGCCCTTCTCCTCGCCGGACGACGTGGTGGTCGTCGCCCAGCACGCCTGTACCCCGGCCCCCCGGCTGAGCACGATCCGCCCGGGCATCGACCGCCGCCTCGAGGCGCTGGTCGCCACCGCGCTCCGCAAGCTGCCGGGCAACCGCTTCGACTCGATGCAATCGCTCCTGGAAGACGTCGAGCGCATCCTCGGCGCCCGCTCCGGCGACCCGATCGGCGCGCCGCTCCGGAAGAGCCCCGACGTCTACGAGCCGGTGAACCCGGCGGCGCGCGAGGCGCTCAAATTCCTGCGGCGCCAGCTGCCCTGAACGGACATGCGGTATCCCGCGCGCGGCGTGGGGTGGGGTGATGACCGCTGGCGCGCCGGTGTGCCGGTGCGCCGGTGCGTAATTACCGCGCGCCGAGATCTTCGACGCGATAACCGTCCGGATAGGTGCGGTTTTTCATCCTTGTGAGCAGGCGCGGCGAGCGCCGGCGCGGCATCGCCCGCAGGAGCGGGCCGCGCGCGCGGAGCGCCGCTTCGACGACGCGGCGCAGCGCGGGCGGCGGCCGCGGCAGCCCGACCGCGTCGAGCAGCGGATCGTCGATGATCGCGTGGATGACCTGCGCCCCGAGCGGCCACAGCGCCTTCGGCAGCACCCAGCCGAGCATGAGGTCGCGCGTCGCGACGGCGAGCCTGTGGTTGTTTTCCGAGAACCGCAGGTGCTCCGCCTCGTACTCGATATTGAAGCGCTCGAACGCCTCGTAGGTCGGGGGGATGTCCCGGATGTTCATGAGCACCCCGACCTGCTTCCAGTAATGGTACGCCCCGAGCTTCTCTTTCTGGAGCAGCGGCCGCCAGGCGAAGCGCTGGTTCCAGCGGATGGGCTCGAAGATGAACGTCGACAGCGTATACAGGTACTCGTCGTTCGGGATGGTGTAGCGCCTGTGCTGCTGGTTCATCCGCCGGAGCGCCGTCCGCCCGCGCTCGCTGTCGTATCCGTTCTCCAGCATCTCCGAGAGGATGAGGACCGTATCGTCGTAGCGCTTCTGCGTCCGCTGCAGGAGCTCCCCCGTCTGCACCAGGAGCGGCGTGCCCTTCGCGATGCCGAAGACGCGGAGCAGCGCGAGCTCGAGGGCGCGGTGCGTGTCCCACGGGAAATCATAGCAGGTCGAGAGAAACGCGATCTCCTGATGATCCTTGACCGGATCGAGGTTCGCCTCGATATGGTCGCGGATCGCATAACGCGATCGCGATTCGGGAGGAGCCCAGCGCATAGAGAGATCTCCTGATACGTATCCGGACGATGACGCCTCTGTGTCTATCATATCTCCGCGGTTCACGGCGGAAACGTTGTTGAGCCGGTGCGGACGCCAACGCCGATGATCCGGCGCCGACGAGACGAGGTGAGGACGGACGGCTGGCGCGGTGTCCGCGACGTGGGGACGGCGCGGCCCGCGCCCCGGCGAGACGGCCGTTCAGGGCTCGGCGCGCGCCCCGGTCGCCGCGGCGCGGGGGGAGCGACGGGCTCGGGCGTGGGGCGGCGCAGCGCTGGGGCGCCGGCGCCGGGGCGGGCTGCGCGTGCGCGGCCTGCGCGAAGGTGGCACCCTAGCTCCGTGCGGCCTGTCATTGACGACATGATCCAGGAGCTCCTTACTCGCCATCGGTCGACCGGTCGGGTGGACCTCAACGACATCGCCGACGTCATCGACCGCCGGCCGGTCTCGTACGAGGAGGTCGAGCACATCATCGACCGGCTCGAGTCCGAGGGCCTCCGGGTGGCCGAGCCGCTTGACGCGGGCGACGTCGACGTGCTCCGCGCCGTCCTCGCGAGCGCGAGGCAGCTCGCGGCCGAGCTTGGGCGCACACCCACGATCGGCGAGATCGCGCTGGCTTCTGGCCATGCCCCGCACACGGTGCGCCGGGCGCTGGAACAAGCGGGCCGCGCCAAGACTTGTTGAAGAGGACGCATGGCGGCCGCGCTGGACGCAGCGCGGCGCGGCAAGACGCGGCAAGGCGCGGATGAGGCGGCAAGACGCGGCGCGGACCCCGAACCAAACGGAGCCAAACAAAACGAAGGAGCTGCGCCGTTGAGGGCAGACCGGAGCTCTACGTCAGTGTTATTATGGAGATGGAGGGGAGCTCTGTAGCCGTAGTCGATTGTTTCCTCTACGCATCAGGGAAGGAAGGCTGGCCCGATGAACATCACGATCACGTTCCGGCACATGGTGGGTACCGAGGCCGTCAAAAAGTACGCTCACGAGAAGGTCGCCAAGCTCCAGAAATTTCTAAGGCAGGCGATGACGGCGCAGGTCACCCTCTCCGTAGAGGGCCTGATGCACGTCGCCGACGTCCGCATCTCCTCCGGCAGCCTCGCCTTCCACGCGACCGAGCGGGGTGAGGACATGTACGCGTCGATCGACATGGTCCACGACAAGCTCGAACGGCAGATCCGCGATGGAAAGGGGCACACCATCGCGCGCAAGCGCGGCGGCACGAGCGCCGGCGAGTACGCCGCCGAGGTGGAGCGGGAAGCGGTGGCAGCCGCGGGGCGCGGCCGATCCTGAGCCGCCGCGCCCGCCGCTTGGGCGGCGGAGCGCGGCCGATCTGAGCTGTCGCGCCCGCCGCTTGGGCGGCGGAGCGCGCCGGAGCCCGAGCCGCCGCGCTCGCCGCGGCGGCGGGCGGCGCTCGCCGCCGCAGGTCCGGTGCGGCGCGCTCGCGCGCGACCCGCCCGGGCGGCGCTGCCGCCCGCGCCGCGGCGCTCGCCTGCGGTCATGACGTGAAGATCGCTCCCTCCGGGGGCGCCGGGCGCGATAGCGTCCTTGAGTCGCGTACCCGAGGTCCCCAGGGTACGATGGCACCGTCGGCGCGCCTGGCCCTGGCCGAGCGCCGCGCCGCCCGTACCACGTGCGCCACCCCAGAGCCCTCTCACCTCGCCGAGCGCCGAAATCAGCATGCAAGTCTGCGACATCTTGACCGCGCACCAGGTATCCGTCGCCAGCGAGCAGGAGGGGGTCGTCCGCTCGAAGGCGGACGCGCTCCGCCGGCTCGCCGCCCTGCTCGCGACAGGACAGCAGGGGGTCAAGAGCGAGGACATCGAGCGGGTGCTCGCCGAGCGCGAGCGCCTGCAGTCCACCGGCGTCGGCAGCGGCGTGGCCATCCCCCACGGCGCCATGGAGGGCGTCGAGCGGCTGATCGGCGCCGTCCTGCTCTGCCCGAAGCCGATCGACTTCGACGCGATCGACGGGGCGCCGGTGTCCATCCTCGTCGCCGTGATCGGGCCGAAGCGGGCCACCGGGGAGCACCTGAAGACGCTGGCGCGCATCTCCCGCCTCCTGCGGGACGAGACGTTCAGAAGGCGGCTGCTCGGCGCCTCGACCGGGCGGGCGGCGTTCGAGCTCATCGCCGCCGAGGAAGGGAGGTCGGTCTCATGAGCAGCGCGCGCGGCAGCACACAGGAAGGGGACGGGGGCGGCGGCCGGGTGCCCCCCGCGACCGGCGCGGGGCGGCCCGCCCTCACGGTGCGGAGCCTGATGGCCGACGACGGGCTCGGCATCGAGCTCACCCTGATCGCCGGCGCCGCGGGCCTCGACCGGCCCATCATGAACACCCGCATCCAGAAGTCGGGGCTCGCGCTCGTCGGCCACTTCCACGGCATCGTCCCGACGCGGGTGCAGATCCTCGGGCAGACCGAGCTCTCGTTCCTCCACAAGCTCTCCCGCGAGGACCGGCTCCTGTCGCTGCGCGGCTTCTTCGAGCTCGGCCTGTGCTGCGTCATCCTCACGCAGGGCGACCAGCCGTTCGACACGAACGGCTCCGGCATCGGCTTCGTCCCCGTGCCCGAGCTCGCGCAGTGCGCCGAGGAGAGCGGGACGCCGCTCCTCGTGTCGGCGGTGCGGTCGAGCGTCACGATCACGGCGCTGCACGCGCTGCTCGACGATCGGCTGGCGCCGCGCATCCGCCTGCACGGCGTGCTCGTCGACGTCTTCGGCGTGGGCCTCCTGCTCATGGGCTCGAGCGCGATCGGCAAGAGCGAGTGCGCGCTCGACCTCGTGATGCGCGGCCACCGGCTCGTGGCCGACGACGCCGTCGAGTGCGACTACCGACCGCCCGGCATGGTCTTCGGCGCGCCGGCCGAGCTGCTCCGGTACCACCTCGAGGTGCGCGGCCTCGGCATCCTCAACGTGAAGGACCTCTTCGGCGTCACCTCGATCCGCGAGCGCAAGCGGATCGACGTGGTGGTGAAGCTGGTCGAGTGGTCGAAGGACACCGAGTACGACCGGCTCGGCCTCGACGAGCGGTACCACACCATCCTCGGGGTGAAGATCCGGGAGCTCGTCATCCCGGTGCGCCCCGGCCGCGACATGGCGTCGATCCTCGAGGTCGCCGCCCGCAACGAGCTCCTGAAGAACGCCGGGTTCCACGCGGCGCGCGAGTTCTTCGGCAACGTCGAGGGCGAGCTGCTCCGCGAGCGCCCGGCCGAGGAGTCGTCGGTCCCGCCGCCGGTGCGGCTCGCGGAGGAGGGGGGCCCGCGCGGCCCGGCCCCGCACGTCCCGCCCCGGCCGCCGCGGCCCGGCCACGGCGTCGAGGTGCAGAGCCCGCCGAGCAGCGCCTTCCGGCAGCCCGTGGAGCGGGGGAAGCCGCCCGAGCGGCCGAGCCCCGGGTTCGTGGCCACGGAGTCGTCCGTGAGCCTGCCGCGGCCGAGGAGGCGAGGGTGAGCGGCGGAGCCGACCCGCAGCCGCCCGCCCAGCCGCCGTCCGACCCGACGGCGCGCGTGGTCGTCGTCACGGGCCTCTCGGGCGCGGGCAAGTCGACGGCGCTCCACGCCCTGGAGGATCTCGGCTTCTTCTGCGTCGACAACCTGCCCACCTCGCTCGTCCGGTCGGCGGTCGAGGCGTGCGAGGCGGGCGGGATCACCCGGATCGGGCTCGGCATCGACGTCCGGGTGGGCTCCTTCCTCGCGGGCGCCACGGCGGCGCTCGACTCGATCCGGGTCGGCCGCGACGTGGTGATCCTCTTCCTCGACGCCTCGGACGAGACGCTGCTCCGGCGCTTCAGCGAGACCCGGCGCCCGCACCCGCTGACGACCGGCGGCAGCGGCGCCATCGCGATGCTCGACGGGGTCCTCCTCGAGCGCGAGCGGCTCGCGTCGCTGCGGGCCAGGGCGACCATCGAGCTCGACACGACGCGGCTGTCCACGCACGACCTGCGCCGCGCCGTCCTCGAGCGGCTGCGTCCGGCCAAGGTCGAGCTGCCCCGGATGTCCACCCGGTTCGTCTCGTTCGGCTACAAGTACGGCATCCCGCTCGACGCCGACCTGCTCTTCGACGTCCGTTTCCTCGACAACCCGTATTTCGTCCAGGGCCTGCGCGAGCTGACGGGCAACGACGAGCCGGTGCGGGAGTACATCCTGAAGAACCCCGACGCCCTCGAGTTCATCAGCAGGACCGAGCAGCTGCTCGCGTTCTGCATGCCGCGCTACGCCGACGAGGGAAAGAGCTACCTCACGATCGGCATCGGGTGCACCGGGGGCCGGCACCGCTCCGTCGTGCTCACCAACGTGCTCAGCGATAGCCTGCGACGGAAGACCGGGCTCCCGATCACGGTCGTGCACCGGGACGTCGCCCGGGCGAGCAGTAGTATAGTACCCTCCGGGGCGGGTGAGGGCATGGCCGGGACGCCCAGCGTCGATTTCCGGCTGCTCCAGCCGGGAGCGGCCCCGCCGGAGCCTCGCCCGGCGCCGGACAAGAGCGTGACGGGGGGCGAGCGGTGACGAGCGAGGCGGTAACCAGGCGGTTCACCATCATCAATGTGCGCGGGCTGCACGCGCGCGCCGCGACGAAGCTGGTGCAGCTCGCGGGCCGCTACGACTGCGAGATCTCGCTGACGGGGCCGGATGGGCAGTCGGCCAACGCGAAGAGCGTGATGGGCGTGCTCCTGCTCTGCGGCTCGATGGGGACCCAGATCGAGGTCCGCGCGACCGGCGATCAGGCCTCCGAGGCCGTCTCCGCCATCGGCGAGCTGATCGCCGCGCGCTTCGGAGAGAGCGAGTGACGCGCGGCCGGAGCGCGCTCTCCGCGGGAGCTCCGGGCGATCACGCGGTCCCGGCGGACGCCGCCCGCGGCGATGCGACGGCGCCCGGCCCACGGAGCGACCCGGGGGCGCCCGGCGCGCGGAGCGACTCGGGGGCGCCTGGCGCGCGGAGCGACTCGGGGGCGCCTGGCGCCCGCGGCGACTCGATGCCGCCCGGCGCCCGCGGCGACTCGATGCCGCCGGGCGCCCGGACCGAGACGCTGCGGGGCATCGCCGGATCGCCCGGGGTCGCCATCGGCGCCGCCGTCGTGATCGGCGGGCACCGGACGGATCACCCGCGCCGCCGCGTCAGCTCCGGCGAGATCAAGGCAGAGCTCGAGCGGTTCGAGGCCGCGGTCGAGCGCGCGCAGGACGAGCTCCGCGACATGGCGAAGCGCATCGGCGATCACCGCGCCGAGGCGTCGATCCTCGAAGCGTACCTCCTGATGCTCGGCGACGAGGCGCTCGCCGACGCCGTGAAGCGCCAGGTCACCGAGGAGCGGCGCTGCGCCGAGTGGGCGGTCGTGACCGCGTGCGAGGCGATCGCCGGCCGCTTCGCCGCGCTCGACGACCCGTACCTGCGCGAGCGCAGCCACGACGTCATGTTCGTCGGCGAGCGCCTGCTGCGCGCCTTCACCCTCCCGCCCCAGGAGCCGCCGTCGTCGCGGGACACCGGGCCGCTCTCCACCCGCAGCCTGATCGAGCTGCAGAACTCGATCGCCATGCCGGCGACGTTCGGCGCCGCGCTGCCGCGCTTCTCCGGGCCGACCATCCTCATCGCCCACGACCTGTCGCCGGCCGACACCGCGGCCATGGTCGACGAGCCGGTCGTCGGCTTCGTCACCGAGGTCGGCACCCGCACGAGCCACACCTCCATCATGGCCCGCGCGCTGGAGATCCCGGCCGTGGTCGGCGTCAGCGACGTGCTCCAGCGCGTGATCACGGGCGACGTCGTCGTGATCGACGGCCTGCGCGGCACGGTCATCGTCCGCCCCGGGCCCGTCGAGCTCGCGGAGGCGCGCGCCCGCGCCGAGCGCCACGTCGCGCTCGCCAAGGAGCTCTCGGAGTCCCGGCACCGCGCGGCCCAGTCGAAGGACGGGGTCAAGGTGTCGCTCCGCGCGAACGTCGAGCTCCCGGCCGAGGCGATCCTCGCGCGCGACCAGGGCGCCGACGGCATCGGCCTCTACCGGACCGAGTTCCTCTACATCGACCGCACGTCCCCGCCCTCGGAGGACCAGCAGTTCGAGATCTTCCGCGCCGTCGTCGAGGCGCTCCGCCCGAAGCCGGTCACGCTGCGCACCTTCGACATCGGCGGCGACAAGTTCGTCTCCACGTTCCAGGTGCCGCCGGAGATGAACCCGATGCTCGGCCTCCGCGCCGTCCGGCTCGCGCTCTCGCGCCCCGACGTCTTCCTCGAGCACCTCCGCGCCATGGTGCGCGCCTCCGCCTACGGCGATGTGCGGATCATGATCCCCATGGTCGCCGGCCTCGCCGAGCTCCGGCAGGTGCGCCAGCTGCTCCACCGCGCGCAGGAGCAGGTGCGCGCCCGCGGCGAGCCCTGCGCCGACGAGATCCCGCTCGGCGTGATGATCGAGGTGCCCGCGGCGGCGATCATGGTCGACCATTTCGCGCGCGAGGCCGCGTTCCTGAGCCTCGGGACCAACGACCTCATCCAGTACGCGCTCGCGGTCGACCGGACCAGCCGCTCGCTCGCTTACCTCGCCTCGCCCTTCGACCCGTCGATCCTCCGGCTGATCACGAAGGTCATCCAGGCGGGGCAGGAGTACGGCCGCCCCGTCTCGCTCTGCGGCGCCATGGCGAGCGACCCGCTCGCCGCCCTGCTCCTGCTCGGCCTCGGCCTCCGCGACTTCTCGATGGAGGCGGCGGCGATCCCGGAGATCAAGGAGACGCTCCGGCGCGTGTCGGTCGCCGAGGCCGAGGCGGTCGCGGCCGAGGCGCTCGCCTGCGCCACGGCGGAGGAGGTCGAGTGCTGCGTCGCCGCGGCCTTCGCGCCGGATCTCTACGACCTGCTCACGGGAGAGCGCGACGCGCGGTGACCTGCATCGCAGGTCGACGTCCTCGCCGCCTTCACCTTGATTTCGCTTGAGGTCGCGTGGTGGGCTTCCTAGCGTGAAGCCGCTTCATGACGTCCCGTAAAGCCATGGGCGCGGCGCCGGGGGCGACGACGCGGCCCTCCGAGGCGCCCCTCTCCCCGGCGCGCGGCGCGGCGGGCGCCGCGGCTCGTTCGCCCGCGCCCGCCGCCTCGCGCGTGACGCGCGCGCTGGCCGCCGGCGCGGCGGCGCTCGGCCTGTGCGCGGCGGGCTGCGAGCAGGAGAAGCCGCCCACGCAGCTCGTGGGGCAGGTGCACATGACGCTGCTCCACACGTCGGACATCCACTCGCGGCTCTTCCCGTACAACCTGCAGCTCGGCCAGGTGGACGCGGGGCTCGGCCTCGGCGAGGCGACCTCGATCGCCAACGTCGGCGGCGCCGCGCGCATGTCCCATATCATCGGCCGCGAGCGCGCGCGGTCGTCGCGCGTGCTGCACCTCGACGGCGGCGACTGCTTCCAGGGGGCGCCGATCTTCAACTTCTACTCGGGCGAGGCGGAGATCCGCACCCTCGCCGCGATGGGCGTCGACGCCATGATCGTCGCCAACCACGAGTTCGACCGCGGCGCGCTGAACCTCGGCGTCCAGCTCCAGCAGAACGCGAGCTTCCCCATCCTCGCCGCGAACTACCTCCTCGAGGACCCCGCGCAGCCCGGCGCCTCCCCGCTCGGCGCGATCCTGCAGCCGTTCACGGTCTTCGACCTCGAGGGCCTCCGGGTGGGCGTCATCGGCATGGGCAACCTCTCCAGCCTGACGTCGATCTTCGAGGCGCCGAACCGGCTCGGCATCACCCCGCTGAACACCACCGAGGTCGCGCAGTTCTACGTCGATCTGCTCCGCCCCACGGTCGACGTCATCGTCTTCGTCACCCACCTCGGGCTCGACGTCGACGAGCGCATGATCGAGACGACGACGGGCATCGACGTCGTGCTCGGCGGGCACAACCACGTGGTGCTGCAGCCGCCGAAGCGCGTCCGCGACTGCTCGCGGTACTACGACGAGGAGAAGCAGAGCCACTACATCCTCCTCAACGACGACCGCTCCCCGGAGGAGGGCGCGAAGCTCCGGCGCTACTGCGCGCCGCGCGACGTGGTCCTCGCGCACTCCGGCGCCTTCGCGAAGTTCGTCGGCCGCCTCGACCTCGTGCTCTCCAAGGACGCCTCGGAGCTCGGCGCCGACTACGATCCGCTGAACGGATACGAGGTGATCTCGAACCGGTACGAGCTCTTCCCGGTCACCGAGAGCGTGCCGGCGGACCCGATCGTCGCCTCGGTGCTCGAGCCGTACGCGCAGGGGCTCGACGCGCTCGCGAACCTCGACCTCCTTGTCGGCTACGCGCTCGACGGCTCGCGCCGCGTCTCGACGAGCGGCGGCGACTCGCCGCTCGGCAACCTGATCGCCGCGGCGATGTGGCTGCGGCTCGGCATCCAGACCGACTTCGCGCTCACCAACACCACGGGCATCCGCGCCGACCTCGTGCCCGGCCCGGTGACGGTCGAGCAGATGTTCAACATCTTCCCCTTCGACAACTCGATCTCGAAGATGCAGCTCTCGGGCCTCGAGGTGCAGGACCTCTTCGACTTCGTGGCGCGCCGCTCGAGCGGCCGCGGGTGCGTCTCGCAGGCGCAGATCGCGGGCGCGCGGGTCGTCATCGACTGCACCGCGCGCGCCTCCGAGGGCGCCGCGCCCGGCGTGGCCACCCAGGTCTACATCGGCGCCCACGACCCGCCCATCGCGTGCCCGGGCGGCGACGCCGACTGCCCGGGCGGCCTCACGGGCAGCTGCGACGCCGAGGCGAACCGGTGCTGGCAGCCCATCGACCCGATCGCCACGTACGAGCTCGCGACGTCGAACTACCTCGCCCAGGGCGGCAGCGGGTTCCGCGTGCTCCAGCGCAACACCACCCAGTTCGACACCCAGGTGCAGCAGCGCGACGCGCTGATCGACTACATCCGCGCCGGCCGCCCGTGCGGCGCCGACGATCGCGGCGAGCTCGCGTCGTGCCAGCGCGACGCCGACTGCGCCGGCGTGGGCGAGGGCTACGTCTGCGCGTGCCCCGAGTCGGTCGTCGAGGGGCCCTCCTGCAGCACCGGCGACGCGCCGTGCGCCCAGGGCGCGTGCGTGCTCGCGCGCTGCCGCGACGACGTCGCCGCCTACCAGCGCGAGGTCTGCGCCAGGGCGCCGACCCTCGAGGTGCGGCGGCAGTGCGAGAGCGCGCTCGCCCCGTGCAGCGCCGCCGGCGAGCAGTGCAAGTATCTCGCGTGCGTCGACCGGCGGCTCGGCAACTTCTCCGACGGCCGCCTGCGGATGGTGGGCCAGTGACGCCGCGGGCGCGGCTCCTGGCGGCCCTCCTCGCCGCGGCGCTCGCCGGGTGCGGCGGCGACGCCGGCCCGCTCCGGGGCGTCTCGAGCTTCTGGGTCCAGGTCGTGGA
Organism: Sorangium sp. So ce134; assembly: GCA_051525975.1. GTDB lineage: Bacteria > Myxococcota_A > Polyangia > Polyangiales > Polyangiaceae > Sorangium. The sequence goes on along the minus strand of CP150314.1, from coordinate 10,513,728 downwards.
GGTGAACGGGGAGGCGCCGCCCTCCGCCGACGCGCCCTTGCCGGCCAACCTCGGCGACACGGTGGACGCCTGGTCGTTCCGGATCGAGGCGCGCGACCCCGCCGGCCGCCGGGCGCCGTTCGACGGCATGGTCCGGCTCAGCGTGGAGCCCGGGGCCGTTGTCGACGTCGAGGCCGACGACGATGGGCTCGCGACCGGCCGCAACGTCCGCCTGCGCGGCGGCGTCGCGACCGGCGTTGTCCACGTGACGGCCGTCTACGGGCCCACGCGGCTCTGGGCCGAGGACGTCGGCTACGTGCCCGCGCCCCGGGGCGGCCGGCCCGCGTGCGCGAACGGCGAGAACGACGACGCGCCGAGCGACGTGCTGACCGACTTCCCCGCCGATCCCGGGTGCGCCTTCGCCGACGACGACAGCGAGGAGGGCGGCACCTTCAGCGCCGGCGCCTCGAAGCCCGTCGCCTACGCCCTGCCGCGCATCGCCGACGTCCAGGGGGGCGGCTCGGCGACGCCCTACGCGTTCGAGGGCATCCAGATCAACACCGCCGCGCCCCAGCGGGTCGTGGTCACGCGCGTCGCGAGCGACGGCTTCTACGTCACCGATCTGGCCGGCCAGGACGGCGGGTACAACCACCTCTTCGCGTACAACTTCAACACCCCTGCCAACATGCGTGTCTGCGATCGGCTCGAGTACCTCGCCGGCACCGTGAACGAGTTCTTCGGCTTCACCGAGCTCTCGTTCCCTTCGTACGAGATCGCGCCCTTCGAGGAGGGGGCGGCGTGCCCGGTCCCGGAGCCCGCGCTGCTCGACCCGCGGACGATCGCCGACCCCTTGGCCATGGAGCGCCTCGAGAGCGGGCTCGTGCGCGTCGAGGGGGTCCACATCAGCAAGAATTTCGGCCCGAAGCCCGCGCGGAACAACGTCTTCGCCCCGGAGCAGTCGAGCTGCGATCTCAACGGCGACGGCCAGGTCGACTTCGAGAGCCCGGCCGAGGGGAGCTGCGCGAACGCGTGCTCGCGCGACCCCGAGTGCAGCGAGTGGACGGGCTACTCGGCGCGCGGCAACTACAAGGTCACGGACGGGTCGAGCATGATCCAGATCCAGACGGGCACGGTGAGCGCCTTCGATCCGACGTCCCACCGGGGGCTCGCGCTGGAGGCCGTGACGGGCACGCTCCGGAACTTCTCGGGCGGCTCGCTGAACTGGACGATCGAGGCCCGCTGCCCGGACGATCTCGTGTGCGAGGCGCCCGGCTGCGCGCCCGCCGCGAAGCCCTCGACGGAGGCCTGCGTGCGGCCGCGCAGCCTCAACGACAACGACGCGGAGACCAACTAGCCCCCACGCCCCCCGCGGCCGCGCCGCGCCGCCGGATCCCCCAGGCCCCAAGGAAGTCCACCGCCCGCCATGCACCGAAGCGCGCTCCTCGCCCCCACCGTCGCCGCGGCCTTGCTGCTCACCCTCGCCCCGCCGGCGCTGGGCCAGCCTCAGCCCCTTCCCGGTCAGGCCCCGCCGGCGCCCGCAGCGCCGGCCCAGACCCCCGACGCCCCCGCGCCGGCGCCCGCGCTGCCGGCCGAGATCCCCCCCGCGCCGACCCCCGGGCCCGCCGCGCCGGTCCAGACCCCCGGCGCGCTGGGCCCGGAGCCCGCCGCGCCGGCCCCGGCGGCTGCTGCGGCGGCCCCGGCCCCCGTCGGGCAGCCGCCCGCGCTGCCGGCGGCCGACCAGGCATCCGCCGCGACCGCGCTGCCGCGGCTCGAGCCCCGCGTGGCGCCTGCGGCCGAGGAGCCGCCCGTCCGGGTGGGGGACGCCATGGACACGCGCCTCACCTGGACGCTCGGCGACGACGACCTGCTCCACGACACGGGCCAGGCGCAGCCGCTCTCGCTGAACCTGAACATCGGCGATCGCAAGCAATACCGGCTCTTCTTCGACAACCTCAACTCCCGCTTCAGCGGGCGCGAGAACCTGACGCACCTCGCGCTTTACAAGAAGATGCCGGGGTTCATCGAGGGGCTGGACACCGAGGCTTCGCTCGTCCTCCGCGTCGACCTCGCCGCGCTGTCCAGGAACAACAACAACGTCAATCAGGCGTTCTACGACGCCGGCTCGTTCATCCGCGCCTTCTATCACACGGACGGCAGGGCCGACGGCAAGACCGGCCTCGGCATCACGCTCTGGCCCCTCGACACCGACCGGTTCCGCCTCGGCTACCTCTACGACATCTCGTGGGGCGGCACGAACGGGTCGATCAACCAATCGATCTTCCCGCGCATCGTCGGCACCGCGCCCGGCGCAAAGGTCCAGTTCGACGCCGAGCGGTTCAGCGTCTTCGCCGGGTTCAAGGTCGCGAGCCTCACGCAGCTCCAGCGGGTGCTCACCCCCGGCACGAGCGAGGTCGAGCAGATCAGCGTCGCGCAGACGAACTACGGCTTTCTCCTCGGCGGCGGCGCCGATCTCCACCCCTACGTGCACGCCGACCTCGGCGCCGGCTACTTCCAGCAGGGGAGGTTCGAGCTGCCCGACGTCGTGGGCAGGCCGGTCTACACGTACGGCGCCTCGGCCCGCGTCGTCGCGCACACGAAGGGCGAGCCCATCCCGCAGTCGGTGGACTTCCTGCTCTACCGCAACGACCCGGACCGCCCGCAGATCATCTTCAAGCCCGAGACCTACACGCCGGGCAAGACGACCTGGGCCGTGAGCCTCGAGGCTTCGAACCTCTACCAGAACGTCAAGGACTTCGAGTCCACCGGCGTGACCACCCGCCAGGCGGCCCGCGCCGGCGCCTTCCAGGCGGTCCTCAAGTCGGGGTACACGCGCGCGAGCGTCACTGGCATCTACCGCGATCTGCCGTTCGTGCTGCGCAACCAGCCGAGCTACATCCCGTTCCAGAGCATCCCGGAGACCCGCGGCACCTCGACGGGCGACGAGCTGTTCTTCGCTCTGGCGGCCGACTACTACATCGCGTCGGCGCGGCTCACCCCCGGCATCGGCGCGGGGCTCCAGCTCCCCGCCACGTTCAAGACGACCTCGCTCGACGTGTTCAGCGCGCCGATCGCGCGCACCGTGGTCCTGCGCGAGCAGGGCAACCTGTCCATCCTCCCCTACAACCGCTCCGCCGTGCCCATCTTCCAGGCCCGCGTGAGCCTCAAGTGGGATATCAGCCGGATCCTCTCCGCCGTCGCGTGGGTCCAGTACGTGCGCGACAACAACGGCACCTTCATGGAGCGCGACCCCTCCGAGGGCACCGTCGCGCTGCGCACCTTCCTGAACCCCGACTTCTTCGGCGGCGGCCTGAGCGCCCAGGCCCGCTTCTGAGCCGGCGGGCGCCGCGCGCGCCCGCGGCCCGGCTCATCGCGGCTGGAACCCCTTGAACGCCGCCACGGCGCGCTGCGTGCTGCTCACGGTCTCGACGATGCGGAAGCCGCCGCGGAGGTAGAAGCCCTCGAAGTGCAGCACGCTCTCGCCCTCGGCCGGCTCGATCTCCCAGTAGCGCGACAGCTCCCTCGACGTGCCGAGGACGGCGATCCGCCGCCACCCGCTCGGGATCATCCCCGTCCATTCCGGCCCGCGCTTCTCCGTCAGCTCGAAGTCGTCGCGGCTGTGCTTCACCCGGAAGCTCGCGTCCGGGCCCGAGCCGATGCGCGCGTCGAGCGGGCCCCCGGGCGGCCCCTTCGCCTCCTGGTCCTGCCGCCGCGGCCCGCGCTTGCTCACCCGGTAGCTCGCCACCGAGTGCGGGTCGAGGTAGTAGGTGCCGCCCTCCTTGTTCGCGCGCAGCCGCCCCGCGTAGATCGCCTGGCGCACCGCGCTCTCGGAGATGCCGAGCTGCTGCGCGGCCTCCGGCACCGTCATCGTGTAGCGCGTCCTCGGCGTGGTCACCGCCGACTCGGGCGGCAGCCGCTTGCGCGCCAGGCAGTCGAGCATCACGTGGAACGCCGGATCGCGGTACACGTCGGCGGTCGCGACGCTCCGCCCCGCGACGGCCGTCTTGTCGAGCAGCGGGTTCTCCGCGCCGAGGACGAGATCGGTCAGCTCGGCCTCGGACACCGCAGGATCCCGCGCCGCCGCAAGCACGCGGCACAGGAAGGTGCCGAGCTCGCCGGTCGGCGTCGCGAACTCGACCGTCTCGCCGGACAGCAGCGTGTATTGCGTCTTCATCTCGCCTCTTCGCAGCTCGTCGTGTGCGCTCTCCAGCACCGCGCGCCGCGCGCGTGCCCGGGGCTACGCGAGCCCGATCCGTCCGTGAGGCGGACGAAGTCCCTCATGCGCGCCGGAGCCGGCGCGCGCAGGCGGATCTCACCCCACCGGGGACGCCGCGCCGGCGGCGCCCACCTCGAGAGGCAGGACCGCCCGCACGCCGCCCCCGTCGGGCACGCGTTCAGCGCCGCAGCTACGGATTACTGTATGCCCGTTCAGGTAGTTTCGTCTAGTGCCTTCGCGCGCCGGTAGGACAAAAGTCGTCCGCCTCGCGGGCGTCTACGCGTCCGCAACTATCTGAATTCAATCATTTATTCTGTGTGCTTAGAACACAGGGAGCCCACGGAAAAATCGTCGCAGGCCTCTGAGGCGGGACGGATTCGGCCGCCGGCGCCATCGCAGCACCCGGGTTGAGCGGGTGCTGAGCGGGTGCTGTTCAGGTCCCGCACCCGGGTTGGGCGGGCGCTGGGTTGGGTGAGTGCTGTTCAGGTCCCGCACCCGGGTTGGGCGGGCGCTGGGTTGGGTGAGTGCTGTTCAGGTCCCGCACCCGGGTTGGGCGGGCGCTCCGTTCAGGTCCATGTGGGGCGTGGTCTGCTCAGGTGGCGGGCTTCTGCCGCGCCGTCTCGGCGAGGGCCTGGACGGTGTCGGGGTCGTGGTCGCGGATGCAGTCGACGCCGTTGCGCTCGAACTGGATGGCCGCGGCCAGCGCGGCCCGGCTGCGCTCGCGGTCCATGGCCCACGCCGCGTGCCGCACGAGCAGCGCGAGCGAGAGCGCCCGGCCGAGGGTGATCGCGACCCGGCGAGCGCCCGCCTCCAGGCCGGGGCGGTCGGTCGCGGCCATCTCCTTGATCCACGCGCGGGCGTGCGACACCGCGCGCGACGCCGCCGTCTCGGCCTCGGCGAGCTTCGGCTCGACCACGCCGGTGAGGAGGCGCGCCACCTCGGCCGCGAGGATGTCGAGCGACCCGTCCTTCAGGATCACCCGCAGCGCGTCGAGGGCGAGCACGTTCGTCGTGCCCTCCCAGATCGGCAGCACCTGCGCGTCGCGGAGCAGGCGCGGCAGCCCCGTGTCCTCGATGTAGCCGGCCCCGCCGAACGCCTCGAGCACCTCGCTCAGCACCGACACCGCCTGCTTCGCGGTCGTGAGCTTCGCGATCGGGATCATCAGCCGCAGGAGCTTCGCCTCCGACTCGGTGAGCGAGCCCGTCTCCTCGCGCCCGAGCAGCTCGATCGCGCGGAAGGTCAGGTGGAAGGCGCCCTCGAACTCCGCCTGGAGCTCGGCGAGCGTGTCCATGTGCAGCGGCTTCTCCGCCAGCGTCGTGCCGAACTGGACGCGGCTCTGGGCGTAGGAGCGCGCCAGCGCGAGCCCCCGGCGCATCCCCGCGACGGCGGCGATGGCGTTCCAGGTGCGCGTCACGTTCAGCATTGGCGCGATCGCCCGGACGCCGTTCGTGAGGCCCGCGACCGGCGTCGCCAGGACGCCGTCGAGCGTGAGCTCGGCGGTCGGGACCTTGCGCGTGCCGAGCTTGTCCTTCAGCCGGTTGAGCAGCACGCCCTCGCGGCGCCCCTCCTCGCCCGCGAGCTCGACGTAGAACAGCGCGAGCCCGCGGCTGCCCTCCGGGTTGCCCTCGGGGCGCGCGAGCGCGAGCGCCATCTCGGACGTGGCGGCCGAGGCGAACCACTTCGTCCCGTAGAGCCGGTAGGCCCCGTCCGGCCCGGGCCGCGCCACCGTCTCGCTCCGGCCGACGTCCGACCCGCCGGTGCGCTCGGTCATCCACTGGCCCGACGTCCAGGCGTGCGCCGGGTCGCGGCTCGTCAGCCGGGGCACCGCCCGGTCGATGAGGGCGCGGTTCTCGCTCGCGAGCAGCGCCCGCGCGGCGCCGTCGGTCATCGCCAGCGGGCACGTGTACACGTCGCTCGACGCGTCGAAGAGGTACGCGAGCGCGAACTGGTGGACGCGGGAGAACGCGCCGTGCGCCCGCTCGTACGCCGTCGCCACGACCCCGTGCTCGCAGGCGAGCCGCGCCGCCTCCTTCCAGAGCTGCGTCACCTCGACCCGGTCGATGCGCTTGCCCCAGGCGTCCCACGACGTGAGCTCCGGCTCGTTCGCGCGATCGGCGAGCTGCAGGCGGTAAAGGCGGCCGCCCGCGAGCTCGCCCATCTCCCGCAGCGAGGGCGTGATCGACGCGGCCACCTCGCGCGGCAGCACCCGCGCGAGGTAGGACCGCAGCACGCGGTCATCGTCGTACTGGTTCCCGAGTGATGGGGGGTCTTGATAGAAAGCCACCGGCCGACTCCTGGGTTGGTGCGCCGCAGCCCGAACCGTGCGACGCGGACGCGTCGATCGGGTTCCGCGCGCCCCTCCGGGCACGCGCGGCGACTCGCAGCCTCGATACACTCGAAGCTACTGAACCCGTCCCACCCGGTTCAACAGGAAGCCGAGAGCCGCGTCGACGTGACCCAGCAAACGGTGAACCTCGGCTGTCAATTTCGGCGCGCCGGCCGGTTTCTGTGCGCTGTTCGGGTGCCGTGTCGCACGGAAAGAAGCGCAAGTCGCTGAATGTGCGGTTCTTGACTTCTCCGATGCACCAATGCATAGGACTGCCGGTGAAGCTCTCGAACAAGGGTCGCTACGGTGTGCGCGCATTGTTCGATATCGCGTTCCACAACGACGGGCGGCCGACGCAGATCCGCGAGATCTCGGAGCGGGAGGTCATCCCGGCCCGGTTCCTGGAGCAGATCTTCCAGGACCTGAAGAAGGCCGGGCTCATCAGCTCGAAGCGGGGGCCGCGCGGGGGCTATCACCTGGCGCGGCCCGCGAGCGAGATCAGCCTGGGCGACGTCGTCCGGGCCCTGGAGGGGCCGGTCGCGGTGATCGCGCCGGACGACGACGGCGGCGGCGGCGCGGATGCCTCGCCGCCCGACCCGCCCACGGCCGTGTTCCACGACCTGGCCCTCGCGATCGAGCGCTGCTTCGACGCGGTGTCGATCGCCGACGTCTGCGAGCGCGGGGTCGAGCTCGGCGTGCGCCGCAAGGGGCGGCCGGAGCGGTCGACCTACGTGATCTGAGCCGACCAGCATGAGAAGCCCCGACCAACCCGACCCATCCACCGGCGCCCCCCGCGCGCCCGCCCCGGAGGCGGCCGAGCTGCCCCCGCTGCCCTCGCACCCGCGCGTCGTGGCCAGCCTGCTCGACCTCGTGGGCGACACGCCGCTCTTCGAGATCCGCCGCGTCGACGCGGCGACGCCCCGGGGGCGCGTCTTCGGGAAGGCCGAGCAGCAGAACCCGGGCGGCTCGCTGAAGGACCGGATCTGCCTCGCGATGGTGGAGGGCGCCGAGGCGCGCGGGCTGCTCGGCCCGGGCGCGGGCGGCGTGGTCATCGAGCCGACGTCGGGGAACACCGGGATCGGGCTCGCGATCGTGTGCGCGGCCAAGGGGTACCGGTGCATCCTGACGATGCCGGCGAGCATGAGCCTGGAGCGCCGGCAGCTGCTCGAGGCGTACGGCGCGGAGGTCGTGCTGACCGAGCCCGAGCTGCAGATGGAGGGCGCCATCGACAAGGCGCAGCAGCTCGCGGCGGAGATCCCGGGGGCGGTCATCCTCGGCCAGTTCGACAACCCCGACAACCCGCGGGTCCACGCGGAGACGACCGCGCGCGAGATCCTGCACGCGATGGCGGGCCTCGACGCGCCGGGGCGGCCCGGCCCGCGGCAGTCGCTGACGATCGACGCGTTCGTGGCCGGCGTGGGGACGGGCGGGTCGGTGAGCGGGGTCGGGCGCGTGCTCAAGCGGCTGCGCCCGGGGACGCGCGTCATCGCGGTCGAGCCCGAGTCGTGCGCGACGATCTCGCGCGGCGAGCGCGGGCCCACGAAGATCCAGGGGCTCGCGGCCGGGTTCGTCCCGGCGAACTACGATCCGGGCGTGGTGGACGAGGTGCGCACGGTCGGCGATCGGGCCGCGTACGACACGAAGGTGGCGCTCGCCCGGCAGGAGGGGCTGCTCGTCGGCATCAGCGCGGGCGCCGCGGTGCGGGTGGCGCTCGACGTCGCGCGCGAGCTCGGCCCCGACGCCAACGTCGTGACGGTCCTGTGCGACACCGGCGAGCGGTACTTCAGCCTGGACGAGTATTTCCGATGAGCGGCGGCGGCGGGACGGTCCGCGGGTGCGTGCTCTTCGTGGGGGCGGGGGGCATCGCCGCGCCGGCCGCGCTGGCGCTCGCCGCGGGGGGCGTGCGGGAGATCCGCGTGGCCGACGACGACGAGGTCGAGCTCACGAACCTGCACCGGCAGATCCTGTTCGACGCCGACGACGTCGGCCGCCCGAAGCTCGACGCGTTCGCGGACGCGCTGCGCGGCCGCTTCCCGGGGCTCCGGGTCGATCGCCGGTTCGGCCGCTTCACGCCGAGCGCGGCGGCCGGCCTGATGCCGGGGGTCTCGGTCGTGGTCGACGCGACCGACAACTTCGCGTCGCGGTTCCTGATCGCCGACGTGTGCCGCCTGACCAGGACGCCGGTTGTGCACGCGGCGGCGATCCGCTGGCGCGCGACGGTGATGGCGGTCGCGGCGGAGGGGCGGCCTTGCTACCGCTGCCTGTTCGAGGACCTGCCGACCGGGGACGCGCCGGACTGCGCGACGGCGGGGGTGGCGGGCCCGGTGTGCGGCGTGGCCGGCGCGATCGCGGCGGACCGGGCGCTCGCGATCCTCGCGGGCGACACGTCGGTCTACGGCCGGATCGCGACCTACGACGGCCTCTCGGATACCTTGCGGAGCGTCCCCATCGCCGCGCGCCCCGCGTGCGCCCTGTGCGGCGAGCGCGCCGACATCGCGACCATCGACGCATCTCGTTACGTGATCTCGTGTGATGCACAAGGGGGCCGCGAGAGCGGATCCCCGACCCACGTCGAAGGGGACCGCGAGAGCGGCTCCCCGAACCTCGCCGAAAGGGACCGCGCAGGCGGATCCCCGGCCCACCTCAACACTGGAGAGCATGACCATGGCTGACACCGCGACCGTCCGCATCCCGACCCCCCTCCGCACCCTCACCGGCGGGCAGGACGAGGTCAAAGCCGCCGGCGGCACCGTCGGCGAGCTGATCGAGAACCTCGAGAAGAGCTACCCGGGCATCCGCGACCGGCTCCTCGACGAGAAGGGCGTGCGGCGCTTCGTGAACATCTTCGTGGGCGACGAGGACATCCGCTTCCTCGACGGGCTGAAGACGCCCGTGAAGGGCGGCGATCAGATCGCTATCGTCCCCGCCATCGCCGGGGGCTGAGGTGGACGATCCGCGCTATCTCCGCCAGGTGCTGCTCGCGGAGATCGGTCCAGAGGGACAGGCGAGGCTCGGGGCGGCGACGGCGCGCGTGCTCGGCGGCGGCGGCGGCGGCGGCGCGCCGCCGCTCGCGCACGAGGTGGCGGAGCGCTACGCGCGCGGCGCCGGCTTCGGCGCGCTCGCGGAGGGCGCGATCGACGTCGACGCGCTCGCGCCCGCGGCCCTCGTCGCGTCGCCCGCCGCGCGGGCGGTGCTCGCCGGGGCGCGGGCGGCCCTCGCCGAGATGCGGGCCGCGCTCGGCCGCGGCGCCGGGGCGGGGCAGGGCGGCGCGGCGGAGGGCGGGCCGTCATGAGGCTCTCCCTCGCCCGCTCCCGCCGGATCGCCTCGGTCGTCGACGCCGTCGGCGACACGCCGCTCGTGCGCCTCTCGCGCGTCGGCCGCGACGCGCCGTCGGTCGAGGTGTACGCCAAGCTCGAGTTCGCGAACCCGGGCGGGTCGGTGAAGGACCGCGCCGCCCTGCGCATGATGAGCCGCGCGGCCGCGGACGGCCGCCTGACCAGCCAGAAGACGCTGATCGACTCGACCAGCGGCAACACCGGCGTCGCCTACTCCCTCTTCGGCGCGGCGATGGGCTTCAAGGTGGCGCTCGTCATGCCGTCGAACGTGTCCAAGGCGCGCAAGGACATCGCGCGCGCGTTCGGCACGGAGCTCATCTTCAGCGACCCGATGGAGGGCTCCGACGGCGCGATCCGCCACGTGCGCGCCCTGGTCGAGAAGGATCCGGAGAAGTACTTCTACCCGGACCAGTACTCGAACGAGGACAACCCGCTCGCCCACTACCACGGGACCGCGCGGGAGATCCTCGAGGCCGTCGGCGACCGGATCACGCACTTCGTGGCCGGGGTCGGCACGAGCGGCACCATCGTCGGGACGAGCCGCCGGCTCCGGGAGCACCACCGGCCGATCCGCTGCATCGCGGTGGAGCCCGCCGACGCGCTGCACGGGCTGGAGGGGCTCAAGCACCTCCCGAGCTCGCTCGTGCCCGCGATCCACGACGCGGGCGCGTACCACGAGACGATGCGGATCACGACGGAGCAGGGCTGGGACATGTCCGATCGGCTCGCGCGCGAGGAGGCGCTGCACGTCGGGCACTCGGGCGGCGCGGCCGTCTTCGCGGCCTTCGAGGTGGCGAAGCGCCTGCACCGCGAACAGCAAGGAGGGTGCGTTGTGGCGATTGTCCCGGACCGGGGCGACCGCTATTTTGCGCCCATGAAATGGGAGAAGCGTTACGTATGGTGATGTCTCACCCGTGGACAGCCGGCGGGGTCGTCCTCAAGGCGGATGTCCTCAAGGCGGTCGAGGCCGAGGCGCTCGCCGGGTACGCGCGCGACGAGGAGGCCTGCGGGTACCTGAAGGGGCCCGCGGGCGAGCCGCTGCTCTGCGACGAGCACGTCCGGATGGAGAACATCGCGAACAAGCTCCACGCCGTCGATCCGGAGCGGTACTTCCGGACGGCGCGGACGTTCTTCGACTTCAACGGCAAGCGCTTCTCCGATGCCGTCGAGAAGGGGGCCGCGGAGGGGCGCCCGGTGAAGGTGCTCTATCACTCGCACCTCGACGCCGGCGCCTACTTCAGCCCGACCGACGCCGCCATGATGAGCGGCGGCGAGCCGCCGGCCGAGGAGGGGGGCGCGATCGTGATGGGGCCCGGGCCGGCGTTCCCGCTCGCGTTCCTCGTCACCAGCGTGCGCGGCGGCGCCGGCGACGTGGGCAAGCCCCACATCGCCGAGCACCGCCTCTTCGTCTGGGACGGCGCCGCGTTCGTCGCGTCGGCCTTCTCCGTCGTCGACTGAGCTCACCGCGTCGAGGCGCGCACCGCCGTCCTCGCGCTGCCCGCACCCGCTTGCAGGGATCCGCTCCCGAGGCCCAGAGAGGCCGATTCCGCAGTTGTCACTCGATCATCGAAGGAGTTGCCTAAATGTCAGGTTTTGTTGTCTGGTTCACCGGTTTGAGCGGCGCAGGCAAGAGCACGCTCGCGGCGATGCTTTCGGCCGAGCTCCGCGCCCGCTCCGTGCACGTGGAGGTGCTCGACGGCGACGAGGTGCGCACGAACCTCTCGAAGGGCCTCGGGTTCTCGAAGGAGGACCGCGATACGAACATCCGGCGGATCGGATACGTGGCGAAGCTGATCGCCCGGTCGGGCGCGTGCGCGATGACGGCCGCCATCAGCCCGTACAAGGCGATCCGTGACGAGCAGCGGGCGCAGATCCCGCGCTTCGTCGAGGTGTACTGCTCCTGTGCGATCCCGGTGCTGGCCGAGCGCGACGCGAAGGGGCTCTACAAGAAGGCGCTCGCGGGCGAGATCAAGAACTTCACGGGCATCGACGACCCGTACGAGGCGCCCGAGAGCCCCGAGGTGGTCGTCTACACCGACAAGGAGACCAAGGAGGAGAGCCTCGCCAAGATCCTCGCCAAGCTCGAGGAGCTCGGGTACGTCCCGCGCCGCGGCGTGGCGGTCGCGGTGTCCGGCGCCGCCGCCGCGGGCGCGGCGGCGGGCGGGGCGCGCGGGCTCATCGCGCCGCACGGCGGCGAGCTCGTGAACCGGTGGGCCGAGGGCGCGGAGAAGGCGTCGCTCGCCGAGCGGGCGAAGGGGCTGCCGGTCATCGAGCTCGACGAGCGGACCGAGAGCGACGTCGAGATGATCGCGATCGGCGCGTTCTCGCCGCTCCGCGGCTTCATGAACTCGAAGGACTACCTGCGCGTGGTGCGCGAGATGCGGCTCGAGAACGGCCTGCCGTGGTCGATGCCGATCACGCTCGCCGTCTCGGAGCAGGCGGCGGAGGGGCTCCGCGTGGGCTCCGAGGCCGCGCTCCGCGCGCGCGACGGCCGCATCGTGGCGGTCATCGAGCTGAACGACAAGTGGCGGCCGAACAAGGAGCTCGAGGCGCAGGAGGTGTTCCGGACGACCGAGACGAAGCACCCGGGCGTCGCGTACCTGATGAGCACGGGCCCGGTGTACGTCGGCGGCGAGATCCGCGTGCTGGAGCGGCCGGTCGAGTCGCCGTTCCCGGCGTACGACCGGGGCCCGGCGGTGACGCGGGCGTACTTCGCCGAGAAGGGGTGGCGCCGCATCGTCGGCTTCCAGACGCGCAACCCGATCCACCGGGCGCACGAGTACATCACCAAGACGGCGCTGGAGATCTGTGACGGGCTCATGATCCACCCGCTCGTCGGCGCGACCAAGTCGGACGACATCCCGGCGGACGTGCGGATGCGCTGCTACGAGGAGCTCATCGCGAAGTACTATGTGAAGGATCGCGTGCTCCTCTCGATCTACCCGGCGGCGATGCGCTACGCAGGCCCGCGCGAGGCGATCTTCCACGCGCTCGCGCGCAAGAACTACGGCTGCTCGCACTTCATCGTGGGGCGCGACCACGCCGGCGTCGGGAGCTACTACGGCACGTACGACGCGCAGGAGATCTTCAATGCCTTCAGCCCCGGAGAGCTCGGCATCACCACGCTCAACTTCGAGAACGCGTTCTACTCGACGGTGGTCGGAGCGATGGCCACCGCGAAGACGGCGCCGGGCGACGCGTCGACGCAGGTCAACCTGTCGGGGACGAAGGTGCGCGAGCTGCTCCAGCGCGGCGAGCTGCCGCCGCCGGAGTTCTCCCGCCCGGAGGTCGCGCGCATCCTCATCGCGGCGATGCGCAGCTCGTCGTAGCCCTCCCGGCCTGACGGCGGCGGCGCGCGGCCTCGCCGAGCGGGGCCGCCGCGCGGCCGCCGGCGCCGCTCGCGGCGCGGTCCTCGCGGCGCTGACCGCGCTCGCCGGCCTCTCCGCGGCGGCGCCGGCGCGCGCGGATCTCAGCGACGACGCCGCGCGCGTCGCGCGGATGTGGTCGCTCTCGGGCGCGCGCGTCGCGCGGCTCTCCCCCATCTTCGTCGAGCACGGCCGCGTCCGGGTGGTGGCGATCGACCCGCCGCCGGCCGGCGCGGCCGCCGTCGCCGGCGCGGCCGGCGCGAGCGGCGCGGCCGGCGCGAGCGGCGCGAGCGGCGCGGCCGGCGCGAGCGGCGCGGCCGGCGCGAGCGGCGCGGCCGGCGCGAGCGGCGCGGCCGGATCGAAGGCGGAGGAGTGCCTCACCGTCGCGTTCCTCGCGCCGCGCATCGTGGATTTCACGCTGGAGCCGGAGTCTCCCTCGGGCGAGCCGTCGGCCCTCGAGGGCCTCGTGCACCGGCTGCGCGGCAGGGATCCCGAGGAAGATCGCCGCATCCACAGCGTCGCCGGGGCCGCGGCGATCCTCCGGTGCGGGGCCGCGCGCGAGGCGCTGCGCCGCGTGGCGCTCGAGGTGCTCTCGCCGCGCGGCGCCTTCGACGTCGTGGTCGCGGCGTCGAGCGGGCCGCCGGAGCGGCTCGAGTCGATCCTGCCGGAGCGGGTGTCCGGGCCCATGGCGCCGCGCGGCGACCCGGGGCGGCCGGCCGAGCCGGGGCCGCTCGACGCCCGGGTCGCGCGCGCCGCGCGCCGCGCCCGCGCGGACGGGGCGCCGCGCGTCGCGCCGCTCGACATGCGCGCCTCGGCGCTCGGGACGGGGCAGTTCTCGGTCAAGCTCTCCGAGGGCTGTCACCGGGTCGATCTGATGGCCGAGGTCCCGACCGCCGCGGTGCGCCGCGCGACCGATCTGGACGCCGAGGCGCGCGAGGCGGGCACGGGGCGGGTGCTCGATCGCGACCGGTCCGACGCGCCCGACGCGCGGCTCGACTTCTGCCTCGGGGAGCCCGGGGTCGTCGAGGTGCCGTTCCTCGGCGCCGCGGGCCCGGTGAAGGTCGTGCTGTCCGACGCGCAGTGGCCGATGCCGCCGCACGTGCCGGGGTACTTCGGCGCGCGCGCCCGGGGCAACCTGGCCGCCGCGCTGAAGCGCCGCCACGCGCCCGCGCCGCGCGCGCAGGCGATCGCCGAGGCCGTCGGCGCGCAGGGCGACACGCTCGTCCCCGTCCCGGTCGAGCCGGGCCGCTGCTACTTCGCGGCGGCGGCGCTGGTCCGGGGCGAGATGCGCGCGCTCCGGATCTCGGTCGAGCTGGGCGACCGCGCCGCGCGCGACGACGCGGGCGAGGGCGGCGAGGGCGCCGGCGTGGCCTTCTGCTCCGAGATCGAGGAGAGCGCCGCCCTCCGCGTGTCGGCGCGCGGCGGCTCGCCGGTCTGGGTCCTCTCGGTCTGGCCCATGGACTGACGCCGCGCTCACTCCGCCGCGCGCGGGCGCCTCAGGCGGCGCTGCGTGGTCTGCGCCGCCGTGGAGCTGGCCACGGCCCCCGGCTGGGCCCGCTCCGGCAGGAGCTGGCGGAGCTGCCACGCCTGCAGGAACGCGCGCCGCTCCGCGTCCCGGAGCGCGTGCTGGTGCTGGCCCATCATGAACGCCGGCACGACCAGCATGAACAGGGTGGTCAGCGTCAGCGCCGTGATCGTCGGGATCTTCGAGTGCTCGACGGCCTGCGGCAGGATCACCATCGCGCCGTCCGTGAACTCGTACGAGCGCGGCAGGAGGCCCGAATACTCGATCCACGCGGCGGCAAGCACCGCGACGCAGCCGGTCACGACGACGGCCACGCGGTAGGCCGTCCGGTACGTGAACGAGTTGCCGTACGTGAAGATCACGAGGAGCATCGGCATGAACAGCAGCGGCCCGAAGCCGCGCCCGATGCACAGGAAGCTGAGCACGTTGAAGACGAACCCGGCGTAGGCGTACCACTCCGCGGACCGGCGGTGGACGAGGCGCGCCGCGATGAACTTCATGAGCGCCGCCAGGGCCGTGAAGACCAGGATGAAGCCGAACACCTGCCACTCGCGGATGCCCAGCCACACCGCGGCCACCAGCGTCGCGATCGCGGTCGCGAACAGCTCGGCGCGGATGCCCGCGTGCAGCTGCAGCCGGTGCCGCGCCGCCGCGGCCGCGTCCAGCTCGGCGAGCACCTCCTGCGGCATCTCGCGCGGCGGCTCGGTCAGGATGCGCCGGAGCGTCTCCAGGGCGCGCTCGTTCGACGGGTCGAGCGCGAGCGCCTGGCCGACCTCGCTGAGCAGCGCCTTGCGGGCGCTCTCGGCCTCCTTGCCGCCGGCGAGCGCCTTCTCGACCCGCTCCTCGGCCACCCCCGCGTGCCGCGCCGCGAGGTCGCGGCGGAGCTCCACGTCCTTGTCGCCGTCGAGGAACCGCTCGACCGCCTCGTAGAGCGCGCGCGCGGTCGGGTAGCGCTCCGACGGCTCGCGCCGGGTCGCCCGCACGCAGATGGCGTCGAGCTCCGGGGGCACCTCGCGCTCGGGCGCGCGCACCGACGCCCGCGCGTCGGCGCCGTGCAGGAGCGAGTCGAGCATCTCGTTCCGGTCCTTCTTCGGGTGGAGCGGCTTCAGCGTCAGGAGCTCGAAGAGGATGGCCCCGAGCGAGTACACGTCGCTGCGCGCGTCGAGCGTGTCGACGCACCCCTGCGCCTGCTCCGGCGACATGTACCCGAGGGTCCCGAGCACGTCGCCCGGGATGGTCCTCGTGCTCATGGGATCCTCCCCCATGTCGAGCGTCTGGTGGGGCGTGTCCATGAGCTTCGCGACGCCCCAGTCGAGCAGGTACACCTCGCCGAAGTCGCCGAGCATGATGTTGGCCGGCTTGAGGTCGCGGTGGAGCACGCCGCGCGAGTGCGCGAAGTCCACGGCGATGCAGACCGACGAGAACGCGGTGAGCAGCTTGCGGCGCGAGAAGCTCTGCAGCGCCGTCGCGTCGCCCTCGCGGAGCTCGTTCAGGATCCTCGCCAGCGTGAGGCCCCGGAGGCGCTTCATCGTGAAGTACGCCGAGCCCTTGGCGTCCACGCCGAGGTCGTAGACGGGCACGATCGAGGGGTGCTCGAGCTGGCCCTGCACCCGGGCCTCGCGGAGGAACCGGTGGCGGAGCGTCGTGTCGCCCTGGTGCTCCGTGCGGATGACCTTCATGGCCACGTCGCGGCCGATGCGGCGGTCCCTGCAGAAGTGGACCTCGCCCATCCCGCCGACGCCGAGCAGCGAGCGCACCTCGTAGCGGGGGCCGTCGCTCGTGAGGTCCGAGAGCTCCGCCCGGGCGCGGCCGGGGTTCACCGGCGTGGGGGTCTGGCCGAGCGGATCGCCGCCCTTTCCTCGAGATTTTCTCATCTCGGGGAGCTGCTCGAGCGTCTCGAAGTCGTCGTCGAACAGAGCCATGGCCTTCGGGAAGCCAGGCCAGTCGCGCCGTGCCAGCAACACCCCACACCGGCAGGGCCCCGCGTGGCGACCCGCGGACGGCCTCGACGGACGGCCGCGAGCACCGCCGCGGAATGCTGGGCTTCCTTGGCGAAAGGATCTCGTATCGGGTGGTGATGTCAACGGGGTGCTGCGTCCGTGGAAGACAGTGGACGAGCCGTGCTGCGTCGCGCACCACGCGCGCAGCTCGGGTGAAAACGCGCAGCCCACGCGAGATGAAGGTCGATGTCGGAAACCGGCGCCCGCGCCGCGATACGTGTTGGGCGCATCACGACGCGGGCGATCCGCGGCGAGGCGCCGGCGGTGGATCGACGCGCCCGACGCGCCGGGGGGGCTCAGCGCCCGACGCGTCAGGTGGGCTCAGCGCCCGACGAGCGCGAGCAGCGTCTTCTTGTTCGCGAGGCCGACGTGCCGCCCCAGGGGCTCGCCGTTCTGGAAGGCGATCACGGTCGGCACGCCCCGGATGCCGAAGCGCTTCGTGGCCGCGGGCGACTCGTCGATGTCGAGCTTGACCACCTTGACCTGACCCGCCGTCTCCGTCGCGATCTCGTCGACGATCGGCGCGAGCCGCTTGCAGGGGCCGCACCAGGACGCGGAGAAGTCCACGAGCACCGGTGTATCGGTCTCCAGGACCTCTTGAGCGAAATTCAGGTCGTTGACTTCGATGACGTTGCTGCTGCCCATGGCGCTGTCCTTTCAGATCATCCCGGAAGCGAGCGACCCTGGCCGCCATCGCCGGCCCGACGCCGGCCCGACCTCGACGGCCACGCTCGCATGAACTGTTATAGGCACGGTTTCAGTTTCCGCCAGGGGAGGGGAGGCCGCCGTCCCGGCGCGATCAGCCGGCCTTGATCGGCGCCGGCGCCGGGCGGCCGAGGTGCTGCGCCCGCAGCGCGATGTCGGCGACGGTCTTCTGCGAGAGGCCGCGCAGCAGCCCCTCGTTGGCCGCCTCGGCGACCTCGTCGAACGCCCGCTGGATCCCCGCCCCGATCGGGCACCTCGCGTTCGGCTCGCACGGGCTCGGCGCGATGGCGCCCTCCGGCTCCACGGCGGCGTACACCTCGCTCAGCCGGATCTTCTTCGCCGGCCGCGCCAGGCGGTAGCCGCCGGCGCGGCCCTCCCGCGCCTCGATGAGCCCGGCCTGCGACAGCCGCGCGAGGATGCGCCGCAGGAACGCCGGGTTCGTGTTGATGCTCGCCGACAGCGCGTCGCTCGCGCAGCTCTCCTCGGTCTGCGCGAGCAGCGCCAGGGCGTGCGTGGCGATGGCGAAGCGACCCGAGGACATCGAAGGGCCTCTCGGCCGTATCTGAGGGCTCCGGCGTCTCCGCTGTCAAGCCTCGGGGCCGCGCGCCGCGGCGCCGCCGTCAGGGCGACGGGGACCGGGGCGAGGTGCGGGTCAGCACGAGCGCGTCCCCCTTGCCGTCGGCGAGCCTGAGCTCGATCGACGCGGGGACCGGCGACGCGCCGGCGCAGCGGCTGTCGGACACGACGTGGCGCGCGCGGGCGAGCGAGCTCTCCCCGGTCGAGGTGTCGACGAGGCGCAGGTCGACGCCGGCGCCCCCGGCGTCGAGCGCCGCGATCACCTCGGCGCACGAGTTGGCGGGGATCTGGAGCGGGAGGATCTTGAGGCGCGAGGCGTCGAGCGCGACCGCCTGCGCCCCGGCGGCGGCCGCGGCGTCGGCGAGGCCGGCGGCGCTCATGCGCCCGAGCAGCCTAGCGGCGGCGAGCGGGTGCGCGACGAGCGCCGGCGGGGCCTTGGGCTCCTTGCGGACCTCCACGGCGAACGGGCCGGGCTGCGCCATCGACTCGACGTCGATCCGGGCGGGGCCGCCGCTCCCGCAGGCGAAGAGCGTCGCCCGCGCGCCGCCGCGGGCGCGGCCGAGCAGGGCGTGCGCGTCGCTCCAGAGCTCGGCGAGCACGTCGGCGAGCGGCCTGCCGGCGAGCACGTCGATCCGGGCGCAGCCGGCCGGCAGCTCGATCGGGAGCGTCGTCCGGCTGCCGAGCCGCGCGGCCCCGGTCGACACGCGCGGCGCGCCGTAGCCCCTGGCCGCGAGCGCGCGGCCGTGGTCCGCCCGCGCCTCGGCGAGATCGCGGCTCTCGGTCACGCGCTCGATCGGCGTGGCCCCGGAGATCTCGGCCTCGGCGCCCGGCTGCGAGCGGCCGACGACCACCGCCACGAGGCCCTGGGTGCCGCGCGAGCGGACCGCGATCGACAGCTCGATCGAGACGGTCGAGCAGAGGAGCAGCACGCGATCCTGGCCCCGCTCGCGGGCGCGCGCGACGATCCGGCCGGTCTCGTCCTCCGCGACCACCTCGAGCGAGGCGACCTCGTCGCTCGGCGAGACGAGCACGTCGAGGCAGCGGCCGCCGTCGAGGGTGGCGCTGATGCGGCTCGCGGTCCTCGAGCCGACGGGCAGCGCGACGCGCCGCACGTCCTCCCAGCGCGCGCCGATCGCGCCGCGGTGCGCCCGGACCTTCGCCTCGAGGCCCGGCCACGACTCGAGCCGCCCGCTCTCGTCGCCGGCCCGGCCGCGCGCGTCCACGGCGCGGGCGACCGCGTCGGCCGCCTGGACCGGGACGCTCTGCACGCCGACGCTGACCGCCCCGGCGCCCGACATGACGCGCGCCATGACGTAGAGCCGCCGCGGGTGCGGCGGGCAGACGAGGATCGAGGCGCGCGCGTCCGCGGCCTCGTCGGTGGAGAAGGCGCTGCCGTCGTCCTCGAAGGCGAACAGGTCGACGTCGCCGATCGTCGGCGACACGCGCGCCATCGCGAGCATGCACTCCCCGGCGGGCACCTCGACGAAGGCGCCGAGCCGATCGCCGTCGGACGCCATGTCCGCCCCGATCACCCGGAGCGGGCCGGCGCCGGCCCCGGCGGCGCGCTGCGCGTCCCTGCCGAGCAGGGTGCTGCCGTCGATGCGATCCGGCAGCGGGCGCAGCGTCTCGGACGCCGGCGCGCCGGGCGGCGCGGTGGCCGCGGCGCGGCAGGCGGGCACGACCGAGAGCAAGGCCGCGAGCGCCCAGGCCGCGACGGCGCGCGAGGGGCGGGCCGCGCGCGCGGGCCCGGAGGGACGGAGCGCAGGCGGCGGCGGGGGCGCGGGCGAAGGAAGGGACGCGGGATGTCGGGGACGCAAGGTCGTGGGCTCGTCGGGGCGCTCGTGGCGAGCGACGAGGTTCTACTTCAGGGCGGGTACGGCAGCCAGAGCGCGCCCGTCAGCGCCGTCGGCCGCGTCACGCCGCCGCCGCCTCGGGCGAGCGCGCCGCGCCGCCGGGCGCCTCGGGCGCGCCGGCCGCCGCGGCGGATCACCCCTCCACCGCCTCGGCGCAGAGGCGCCCGAGCGTCCGGACCGCGTGCTCGATGAGGTCGGTGAACGGGTAGCCGCAGTTGATCCGGATGTAGTTCGAGAACCGGTGCTTGGCCGAGAAGATCGGCCCCGGCGCGACGCTGATGCCGTGCTCGAGCGCGCGATCGTGCACGTCGAGCGCGCTCGCGCCGGGCGGGAGCTCGACCCAGAGCACGAAGCCGCCGGCCGGGCGCGAGACGCGGGTGCCGGGGGGAAAATGCTCGGCGATCGCCTCGCTCATCCGCGCGACCTGCGCGGCGAGCCGGCGCCGGAGCGTCCGCAGGTGGTGCTCGTACCCGCCGATCTCGAGGAACTCGGCGATCGCCATCTGCGGCAGGGTCGCGCACGCCACGCTCTGCCCGAACTTGAGCTGCTCGACCTCGTCGAGGAAGCGGCCTGGGGCCGTCCAGCCGACCCGGTAGCCCGGCGCCATCGTCTTCGAGAAGGACGAGCACAGCATCACGAGCCCCTTGCGATCGAACGCCTTGGCCGGGCGGGGGCGGACGTCGCCGAAGTGCAGGTCGCCGTAGATGTCGTCCTCGATGAGCGGCACCTCGCGGCGCGCGAGCATCGCGACGAGCCGCTCCTTCGCCTCGTCGGGCATGGCGCTGCCGAGCGGGTTGTTGAAGTTCGGGATCGCGAGGCACGCCTTGATGCGGTGGCGGCCGAGCATCTCCTCGAGGACGTCGAGGTCCATGCCCGTGCGGGGGTGCGACGGGACCTCGAGCGCCTTGATGCCGAGGCTCTCGATGAGCTGGAGGAGCCCGTAGTACGCCGGCGACTCCAGCGCGACCGTGTCGCCGCGGCGGGCGACCGCGCGCAGGCAGAGGTGGAGCGCCTCCATGGCGCCGACCGTGGTCACGATGTCGTCGGCCGAGAGCGCGACGCCCCACTCGACCGAGCGCCGGGCGATCTGCCGCCGCAGCGCCGGCAGGCCGGGCGGCGGGTCGTACGAGACGCCGGCGCCGCCCGCGCCCCGCGCGATCGCGCTGAGGATCCGGTTCAGCTTGTCGGTGGGCAGGAGGTCGGGGCTCTGGACCGCCGCGCCGAACGGGACGATGTGCGGGTCCCGGGAGGCCCGGTAGACCTTGGAGACGAGGCTCTTCACGCTGACGCGCGTGGCGGTGGTGCAGGCGCGCGCGGCCCGCGGCTCGGGGAGCGCCGAGACCCGGCGGGCGCGGACGTAGTGCCCCGACTGCGGGCGCGCCTCGATGAGCCCGCGGTTCTCGAGCTGCAGGTACGCCTGCAGCACGGTCGCGACGCTGACCCCCTGCTGCCGGCTGAGCCGCCGCACCGACGGGATCCTGTCGCCGGGCCGGAGCGTGCCGCGCGCGATCAGATCGGCGATGTGCGCGGCCACGCGATCGTAGAGATGGGCCTCGTCCCCGGCTTCGATGGGCGCCTGCGCCTGCACGAGGACGAGTGTACAACCGGGCGGGCGCTGCGGTACCGGTACAGCCGGCGGGCGTGAGGACCAGCACAGTCGACCGTTCCGCGAACTGTACCGGCCTCAATGCCGGACGGACTGCCTCTGTGCCGGTCGCCCGCTCGAGCCCAAGCTCAGCGGCATGAAATTGACCTCACTTGTTCCGGAGGCGGGATCCCGCCTCCGAGAGTCGTCGCGGATCGAGCTGGGGAAGGGGGGCCTGTGGACGCACCGCCTCCGGGGCGGTCCGCTGCTCCTGAGCTGCACCGCCGGCTCGGTCTGGATCACCCGCGAGGGGGAGCCGGACGACGTGGTGCTGGAGGCGGGGGCCAGCTATGGAGGCGAGGGGCGCGGGCTCCTCGTGGTGGAGGCGCTCGAGCCGGCGCAGATCGCGGTGGCCGCGGGCGAGGCGCGGCGGACGGCGCGCGCGGCGCTGGATCGGGCGCGCGCGGCGCTGGCGGAGGCGCGGGGCAGCTGGCTGGTGCTCCTCTCGCTCGCCGCGCTGTACCTGATCTGGGGCTCGACGTACCTGGCGGTCTCGATCGCGCTCGAGACGCTGCCGCCGTTCCTGCTGGCCGGGGTGCGCTTCGTGACGGCGGGCGCGCTGCTCTACGGGGTGCTCCGGCTGCGCGGCGCCCCGCGCCCGACCCTGCGGCAGTGGGGCGCGGCGGCGCGGGTCGGGGTGCTGCTGCTGGTCTTCGGCAACGGGCTCGTGGTCGTCTCGCAGCAGTGGGTGAGCTCGGGCGTCGCGGCGGTCGTGGTGTCCACGATGCCGCTCTGGCTGGCGCTGTTCACCACCGTGCGGGGCGCGCGCGGCCAGCGCGGAGGCGCGTCCGCCGGGGCCCCGGAGGTCTCCCGGGGCGAGTGGATCGGGCTCCTCGTCGGGTTCGCGGGCGCGGCGCTGCTCCACCTCGGCGGCGACCTCCACGCCGCGCACGCCGGGGCGCTGCTCATCGTGCTGGCCCCGGTGGCGTGGGCGCTCGGCTCGCTGTACAGCCGCACGCTGCCGCTGCCGGGAGGGCCGATGGCGGTCGCGGCGGAGATGCTGGCGGGCGGCGCGGTGATGCTCGGGATCAGCGCGCTCGCGGGCGAGCGCCTCGCGGAGCCCCCGTCCGCGCGGTCGCTCCTCGCGCTCGGCTACCTGGCGGTGTTCGGGTCGATCGTGGCCCTCAGCGCGTACACGTTCCTGCTCCGGAACACGCGCCCCGCGATCGCGACGAGCTATGCCTACGTGAACCCGATCGTCGCCATCGCGCTCGGCGTCCTGCTCGGCGGCGAGCGCGCCTCCGCGACGACGTGGGCGGCCGCCGCGATCATCGGCGTCGGCGTCATCCTCCTCTCCTCCCGCCGCTAGAGCGGGGGGTCACCCGCTGCGGAGACGGGCCCACCTCGGCGTTTTCGGTGCTCGGCGTACGTGAGTCTCAGGATTGATCATAATTTCCCCTCCTTCTTCGCCGCGCTCCAGCCCTGGACGAGGATGAGGAGCTGCTCGTAGCCACGCCCCAAGGTCTGCCAGCCGGGCTCGCCGTTTCTCCGGAGGTGTCCGCCGAGCGCGGCGATGGCCAGCAAGGCATCGCGGGCCGTGGGGTTGTCGGGTAGCGGCTTGCGGGCGAAGGCCCGCAGCACGTCGAGCTGGGTGGGCGTGAGCACGACGCTGGCGGGCTGCTCCGGAGCGCGCCGGGCCTCGCTGCGCAGCAGCAGGAGCTGCCAGGCGATGGGAGCGAAGAGCGCCAGCACGTTGCGCAAGCCGTGCAGGTCCTCGATCTGGCGCTTTTCGTAGGCGCATCCGGTCTTGAGGGCCTTGAAGAACTCCTCCACCATCCAGCGCGCCCGGTACCAGTCGACCAGCTGGACCAGCTGCTCATCGGACTCGACCGGCTCGTCGGTGAGCAGCACCCACTCGACGGGCGCCTCGCCTGGCGGCGGATCGAGCTCCCAGACGCGTACGACCTGGAGCGAGAGCGTCGCAGGCAGCTCGCGCGGCTGGGATCTCGGTCGCCGTAGCGTCACGCGCGTGCTTCCGAGGGCCAACTTCGCCAAGCGTCCGGCGCGTGAGGGATGCAGGCGTTTCTGTTGAGGGCTGCGGTTGCCCGCTCGACGCGGGGAAAGCTCCACCTCGCGCACGGCTACCTCTCGGACCTGTGCGAGCGCCTGATCGAGCTTGGCCTCCTCTCCGGCGGCAGCAGCGTCCACGAGGCGGTTGTGCGCGAGCCGGATCACGAACCGATGCCCTGCGCTCAGCAGCTGCGCGAACAGGCCGTAGTCGTCGCCTTCGGTCCATGACGTGCACCAAGGCGTGCGGAGCACAGCCCAGGGCCGCCACCCGCTCGACCTGCTCTCCCCAGCGGTCGTGCTCGTTGTCCGTGCTGTGGTCATCGCGCACGCGCGTGCTCAGGTCGAGCACGCCCAGCGGGCGGCGCGTTCCATCGCCGCTGACCGCCAAGGTGAAGTGGGCGAAGAACGCCTGACCCGAGGAGCGCAGCCGGCCGAGCCCCTGCCGCTGGCCGTCGGAGCGGAAGGAGAGGGTCGTGGTGTCATGGATGGCAAGCACGACCGGCTCGGCCTCCATGCGCGCGAGGGTGGCGCGCACATGGGGAGCCAGGATCGCCGCGGGCGTGACCGCGTCGTTGCCGAAGAAGCGGTACGCCGCCTCCAGCTCGCTGTCGGACAGCAGCGAGGGGAAGCTCTTGTCCGGCGCCTGCGCCAGCTTCTGCACCAGCTTGGTCTGACGCTTCGAAAGCCGCGCATCGCCGAAGTGCGCGTCGCCCATCTCCTCGGCGAGTGCCGCCGCACGCTCTGCTGCAGGTGAACCCATCCGCAGCTTGGATCATGTCGACCGGCACACATCAAGCGAGATGTGTAGGATCCTGAGACGAGAGTACGCCTGCGCGCCGAAAACGCCGATCTGGGCCCGTCTCCTGTGCGGGTGACCCCCCGCTCTGTGTTCCTTGGGGCAGCGCGGGGCGGGGCGGGCGTGCCTCGAAGCGCGGGGGGGAGCGTGCGTCGTGCTGGATGGCGCGGTGCGCGAGCGGGGTCGACCGTAGGCAATGCGGGAGGCGACGTGTAGTGTGCGCTGCGAGGAGGCGAGCGAGATAGATGAAGCGAGGTTACCGGCCGCTCGGATGGGCGCTGCTCCTTGCCAGCGCGCCCTCGGCGTGCGGAGGCGATATCGGCGGGACGCCCGGCGCGACATCGGGCGGCGGGGCGGGCGTGACGTCGAGCAGCGCGAGCGGCGGCGGCGAAGGGGGCGAAGGGGGCGACGGGGGCGGCGCGACGGCGGGCAGCGGGGGCGGGGGCGTGGGGGCGGGCGCGGGCCCCACGGGGGAGTGCGCGGCGGTCGCGCCCGGGCCGTTCGAGCCGGCGCTGATCACGGACGTGTTCAGCGGCAGCGAGGACTTCGCGTTCGACGGCCACGGATACCTCGTCGCCAAGCAAGGGCCGAACCTCGTTCGCTACGACGCCACCGGCCAGACCTCGAACTTCGCGTCTCTGCCGGGCACCGTGCTCGGGCTGCGGTACCGGCCCGACGGGACCCTCGTCGCCGCGGTGCCCAGCCAGGGCGCCGTCGTCCAGATCTCGGCGACCGGCATCGTCAGCGACTACGTGGAGGACCTCCAGGACCCGAACGGCCTCTCGCCGGACGCGGACGGCAACGTCTGGGTGACGGACCTCGCCGCAGACCGGGTGCTCCGCCTCAAGCCGGACGCCACGGTCGACGAGATCGCCAACGGCGCCCCCGAGGTGAGCCAGCCGAACGGAATCGTCTTCGACCCGGCGCGAAGCACGGTGTTCTACACGAACGCCTCCGCCGGCGAGATCCGCAGGATCGACCTCGCCGCCCCCGGCGCGCCGCCCTCGCTCGTGGCGACGATCGCGTCGACCACGCTCGACGGGCTCGTCCTCGACACGTGCGGCCACCTCTACACGATCGATAACAAGGGCAAAGCGCTCTATCGCGTGCGCCTCGACGCGGGCGGCGCGGCCCTGGGAGAGCCGGAGCTCCTGGCGAGCTTCCCGACCGCGGTCGCCAATGCGCAGTTCGGATCGGGCCCCGGCTTCAATGCGAAGACCCTTTACGTCGGCGGCGCGGCCGGCTCGATCTACGCTGTCGCGGTCGGCATCGGCGGCGCGCCGGTCCCCGCGCCGCCGGAAGCGCCCTGATGAGCGCTCCTCGGCGGCGCGCTGGCCCGGCGCCGGTTCAGCGAGCGCCCTCGGCCGTGGCGACTTCACCCTTCTTGAGCTTCTCTTGAAGCTCGCCGAGCTTCCCCGCCGTCCGATCCAGGGCGCGCGCGGCGTGCTCGAGCGCGATCCGCCCATACCCGATCGCCACCCCCGCCCAGGAGGTGCTCAGCTCGCGCAGCGTCTCGACGAACGGCGGTTTGGTCGCCGGCGCCGCGGCGCTCGCGTCCGCCTGGTGCGCGGGGGCGGCGCTCCCGTTCACGCTGTTCTCGACCTTCGGCTCCGTGATGCTCTGGGTCTCACTCATGATCTGCCTCCCACCTCGGTTGGTCCCCCCGCGACGGCCGCGGGCGTACAGAAATGATCCATCGAGCGCAGACCCCCCGGCCCCGCGCATCGCCCGCTCTCGCGGGAATGCAAGATGTCATGTGCACTGGAGCAGGGGGCCTCGCCGCGCGGCCATGCCCGCCAACAGAGCCACTCCGTGGCCTCGCCGGAGGCACAATCGCGACGCCACGACACTGCGACGCAACGCGTTAACTGTCAAGACCTCATGTCGATTTTGTTGCAGTCGTTTTTCACTAGGTTGTTTGATGAGGACGCTGCGGCGGCCATCGCGTTCGCTCGGCAGGTCAAGGAAGGGAGTTTCCCTATGTCGCTAGCGCGCTGGAACATGGCCGCGCCTCCAAGGCTCATCTGGTTCCTCGTGGTGCTGTTGCTGCTCGCCGTCCCCTCGACCTCGCCGGCGCAGGCGCCGGCCGAGCCGACGGCGGCGCCTGCTGCGGGCGCGGCGCCCGCGGCGCCCGCGGCCAAGGCCGCCGCGGCGTCGGCGCACGCGCCTGGGCCGCCGCCGGACTCGTGGGCAGGTCAGCTGGAAATGCTCTCGCGCTGGGTCGACCAGCGCCGCGGGCCGGGGCAGTGCCAGGAGCGCTGCTACGCGCTCGACCGGCTGCGCATCACCGGCGCGGTGGGCGAGGGGCCGCTCCAGTTCGAGCTCTCCGGCGGCGTGCTCGCGGACGGCCCGGTGGCGGTGCCGCTCTTCGGGCCGCCGGCGCACGTCCGCATCGAGGCCACGCTCGACGACGGGCGGCCCGCCTCGCGCCGCGAGGCCGCGCCGATCAGCTTCGAGAACGACCATTACTACCTCTGGACCGCCGCGCGCCGCTTCGTGCTCCGAGGCACGCTGTCGCTCGAGGGCGACCTCACGCTGCTCGTGGCCGGCCCGCTCAACACGTTCGAGGCCGACGTCACCGGCGGCTCGGTCGCGGAGGGCGCGCAGCTCTCGGGGCTCTCGGGGGCGACGCTCCACTTCAGCCCCGACGGGGGCGCGGCGGCGCAGAGCGCGGGCCCCACGGTCTTCCAGCTCTCGCGCGCGGTGCGGGTCGGGCGCGAGATCGGCTTCGAGTACCGGCTCGTCCTGCGATCGGGCAGCGATCTCGGCGTGGTGCGCCTGCCGCTCGCGTTCGGGGAGAAGGTGCTCGACGTCTCCGGCGCGAGCGGCTTCCGGGTCGAGGGCCAGGAGCTCGTGCTGCCCACCTCGGGCCGCA
The DNA here is from genome assembly GCA_051525975.1 of Sorangium sp. So ce134. Classification (GTDB taxonomy): domain Bacteria; phylum Myxococcota_A; class Polyangia; order Polyangiales; family Polyangiaceae; genus Sorangium. The sequence continues at coordinate 10,486,525 of CP150314.1, read as the reverse complement.
CCGCGGAGGTCACGATCTCGGGCACGCTCCCGAAGGTCGGCGCCTTCTCGCCCGACGCGCGCTCGGCGTACGAGTGGTGGCTGTTCGAGTCGGACGCGGAGCACCGGCTCACGGTGAAGGGCGACGCGCGCCAGGTCGACGCCGCCGAGTCGCCGATCCCGCGCACGCAGGCGACGTCGCGGCTGCTGCTCCTCCAGCGGGGGCAGCGCGTCGAGGTCGAGGTCGAGCCGCTCGCGGGCGTCGAGGTGCTCGCCGCCGTGGTGCGCGAGCACCGCCGCACCCTGATCCTGACCGAGCGCGGCGACGTCGTGGCCGACGACGCGCTGACCTACGAGAACAACGGGATCGACTACCTGACCTACGCGCCCGGCGGGCGGCCGATCTTCCTCGCCACCGACGGCAAGGCCCAGCGGATCATGCACCAGGGCGCGGCCGCGGAGGAGGTCCTCGTGCCCCTGCAGACGGGGAGCCACAGGATCCAGGTGCAGTCGCTGGGGCAGGCTGCGGTGCGCCCGCTCGGCGGATCGCTGGAGCTGCCGATGCCGCGCTACCCGCTCACCGCGAGCGAGGTGGCGCTCACGGTCGGGCTGCCCGATCGCGTGGTGCCGCTGGCGCTGCTCGGCGGCGACCGGCCGGTGTGGTTCGCGGACGCGGGCGACGCCGTCGCCGTGGCGATCGGCTTCGTGGCGGCGTGGATCGCCGTCCGCCCCGGCGGGGCGCCGCGCCGCGGGCGCCTGCGCGCGCTGCGCGCGCTGGGCGGGCTGATCATGGCGGGCCTGTGGTTCGTGGCGCCGGCCACGTTCGTGGCGCTCCTCGTCGGGATCGCGACCGCCGGGGCGGCGTGGCTCGTGGGGCGGCTCTTCCGGGGCACGAGCCGCGCGGTCGCGATGGTGGTGCTGCTCGGCGCGGGCGGCGTCGCGCTGCTGATCGGGCTCTTCGCGGTCTCGGCCGGGCGCTACCAGGCGGAGCGGTGGAACTCGTACGACGCGGCCATGGCGCCGGCCTCGCCCTCGCGCGCCGTGAAGGGCGACGAGCCCTCCAAGGGCGGCGGCAGCCTCGCGCCCGGCGGCGCCGTGCTGGAGGGGGTGACGCCGGTGGCGCTGTCGCTCCCGGACTACGACCGGTCCGTCCAGGCGAGCCGCGAGCTCGTCACGCGCGAGCGAGCCTTCCGCCCCGTGCTCGTCTACACGACGACCTCGGCGCTCGTGCCGCTCGCGCTGCTGTGGCTGGCCGGGGCGACGGTGCTCCTCGCCGCGCACCGCGCGCCGCTCACGGAGCTCTACCGGCGCGCGGCCGCGCGCCTGTCGCGCCGGCCCGAGGACGAGGGCCAGGACATCGACCGGCCCGGCGGCGGCGGCAGGCCGCAGGGCGGCCCGAGGCCCGCGGCGCCGCTGGGCTGACGCGGAGCCCGGGCGCCGGCGGGCTCACGCGGAGCCCCGGCGCCGGCGGGCCGGCGAAGATCGACGCTCCTGACGGACCGCTGTCAGGAGCCCCGGGCTACGCTCTCCCGCGCTCCTCCCGGCCCGCGCCGGGGGAGAGGAGCGCGCCGCCATGCGGAGAGCCGACCGACTGTTCCAGATCGTCCAGCTGCTGCGCCGCCGCCGCGTCACCACGGCCGCGCGCCTCTCCGAGGAGCTCGAGGTCTCGGAGCGGACCATCTACCGCGACATCCGCGATCTCGTCGCCTCGGGCGTGCCGATCGAGGGCGAGGCCGGCGTCGGTTACGCCCTGCCCCGCGGCTTCGATCTGCCGCCGCTCATGTTCCAGGACGACGAGATCGAGGCGCTCGTGCTCGGCGCGCGCATGGTGGAGAGCTGGTCCGATCCGGCGCTCGTGCGCGCCGCGGGGCGCGCCCTCGAGAAGATCGAGGCGGCGCTGCCCGAGCGCCTCCGGCCGAGGGTCGCGGCGAGCGCGCTGTTCGCGCCGAGCTTCCACATCCCCGAGGGCGCCACGGCGCACCTCGCCGAGCTGCGCGCCGCGGTCAGCGAGCGCCGCAAGATCCGCCTCGGCTACGCGCGCGAAGACGGCGCCCGCTCGACGCGGACGGCGCTCCCGCTGGGGCTCTTCTTCATGGGCACCGGCTGGTCGCTCGCCGCCTGGTGCGAGCTGCGCGCCGAGTTCCGCAGCTTCCGCCTCGATCGCATTCACCTCCTCGAGGCGCTCGACGAGCGCTTCGACGAGGTCGAAGGCCGGACGCTGGACGACTTCTTCCGGTTCCGGCGCGCCGAGGCGTGGAGCGGCCCGAGCGACCGCTGAGCGGCGAGGCGCTCCCCTCGCGCCTGGGCGCTGGCAGGCCGCGCGCTCCGCGCCGCCGCGGATCGGTGGTACGACCGCGGCATGGCGTGGTCGCCCCGTCTCGCCGTGGCCCTCGCGCTCCTCGCGCTGGTCGCGCTCCGCATCGCGCAGCTGAGCCCTCCCAGCGTCGTCCCCGCCAGCGCCCCGCCCGACGTGTTCTCGGCCGAGCGGGCCAGGGCGCACCTGCTGGTGATCGCCGCGGAGCCGCGCCCCACGGGCTCGGCGGGGCACCGGCGGGCGCGCGACTACCTGCTCGCGCAGCTCTCGGAGCTCGGCGTGCAGGCCGAGGTCCAGAGCACCTCGGTCCTCAGCCGGCAGTGGGGCCTGCCGTACGACGCCGCGCACGTCGAGAACGTCGTGGCGCGGCTGCCGGGCGCGGACAGCACCCGGGCGGTCGCGCTCGTCGCGCACTACGACTCGGTGCCCGGCAGCCCGGGGGCCGCCGACGACGGCAGCGGGGTGGCGGCGCTGCTGGAGACGCTGCGCGCGCTGAAGAGCGGCCCCCCGCTGCGCAACGACGTGCTGCTCCTGTTCACGGACGCGGAGGAGGGAGGCGTCCTCGGCGGCAAGGCGTTCATGGACGAGCACCCGCTGCGCGGCGAGATCGGCCTCGCGCTCAACTTCGACGCCCGCGGGGCCGGCGGCGTGGTCGCGATGTTCGAGACCGGGCCCGGGGACGCCTTCCCCGTCCGCGAGCTCGCCCGCGCCGCGCCGCTGCCGATCGCGTCGTCGCTCTTCCCCGAGGTCGCGCGGCGCCTGGGCCACAGCACCGACTTCAGCGTCTTCAAGCGGGCCGGCATCCCCGGGCTGAACTTCGCCTTCAGCGACGACGCCGCGCACTACCACACGCCGTCCGATACCGTGAGCAACCTCGACCTCCGGAGCGTGCAGCACGCCGGGGACTACGCGCTCTCGCTCGCGCGCCGCTTCGGCGATCTCGACCTGCGGCGGCCGGACCGCGAGGACGCGGTGTACTTCAACACCTGGGGCGCCCGCGTCGTCTCCTATCCGATCGGCTGGGCGATCCCCATCGCCGCGCTGGTCGCCGGCCTGTTCGCGGGCGCGGCGGCGGTCGCGCGGCGCCGGCGGGTCGCCTCGATCGGCCGCATCTTCGCGGGATCGCTCGCTTTTCTGGCGCTGCTCGCCGGCGCCGCCGCGGCGGTGGGCGGGCTCGGGTGGCTCCTCCGGCGCGCCCACCCGGTGCTGCGGGCGATGCCGTTCGAGCCGTACAACGCGCCCGCGTTCCGGCTGGCGCTCGCCCTCGCAGCGCTCGCGGTCTCGGCGGCGGGCTACCGGCTCTTCCGGCGGCGGCTCGGCGCCTGCGAGCTCGCCCTCGGCGCGCTGCTCCTGTGGCTCCTGCTCCTCGCCGGGTCGAGCCTCTTCATGCCGGGCGCGAGCTTCTACTTCGCCTGGCCGCTCGCGTTCGCCCTGGTCGGCCTCGTGGCCGTGACGATCCGGCGCGGCGACGCCCCGCCCACGCTCGGCGACGCGGCGCTCCTCGTCGCGACCGCGGCGCCGGCGGTCGCGCTGGCCGTGCCGGGCCCGTACCTGCTCTTCGTCGCGCTGGGGCTGCCGATGGCGGCGGCGCCGGCCCTCGCCGTCGCGCTCGTGTTCGGGCTCTTCCTGCCGCACGCCGAGCTGCTCGGCGGCGGCGCCTCGCGGCGGCTCGCGCTCGCCTTCGCCCTGCCGGGCCTCGCGGCGCTCGCCGTGGCCTGCGCGCCGCTCGGCTTCACCGAGGCCGAACCCCGGCCGGCGAGCCTCGCCTACGCGCTCGACGCCGCCTCCGGGAGGGCCCACTGGCTCTCGGCCGACCGGGACCTCGACCCGTGGACCGCCGGGCGCTTCCCGGCCGGGCGCGAGCAGGCGCCGTCGATCGCGGTGCCGTTCGTGCGCGTGGCCCATCAGAGCGAGGCGCCGCCGCTCGCCCTGCCGCCGCCCGCGCTCACGGTGCTCAGCGACGCCACGGGCGGCGGCGTGCGATCGCTCCGGCTGCGCGTCGCGTCGCCCCGGGGAGCCCCCTGGCTGCTCGCCGAGGTGGCGTCCCCCACGGCGGTGCTCCGCGCGGTGGTGGACGGGCGGCGGGTGGAGGAGGCGGCCCGCGGGGATGCGGCGCGGAACGCCCGCTGGGGGTTCACCTACATGGGCTTGCCGCCGGGAGGCATCGAGTGGTCGCTGGAGGTCGAGGACGCGGGGCCGATCGAGATCCGGCTGATGGACCAGACCTACGAGCTCCCGCGCGAGCTCGCCGGCGGGCCGCGGCCGAGGGAGATCATGGGGGTGCCGTACCGGCTCGCGGATTCGACGTTCGTGAGCGGATCGTTCTGGCTTTAGCGCCGGGTCGTCCCTCAATTCATGAGAGAAGGAACCGCAGAGGCACAGAGGGCACAGAGGAAAGAAGAGATCCTCTGTGCCCTCTATGTCTCTGCGGCTCCAATTCCCCGGGCGCCTCGCGCGCGCTCAGTCGACGAAGATGGGCTCGCAGTTCGTGAACGCGAGCGTCGACTGGATCTTGAAGTTCGACTCGGTCGTGTGCCGCTCGGCGTGGAAGAAGTCGAGCGGATACTCCTGGCCGGGCGTGATCCCGAGCTCTTCGGCCATCGCGTCGAGGTCGAGCTCGTCCTCCTGCGGGCTGTGGAGGCCGCCGAGATCGATGGCGAGCCGGTTGTTGATGAACACCCAGAGATCGTCGTCGCCGGAGAACGAGAACCGCTCGCCGCCGTTGTACACGAACTTCATGTGGAGCTCGAACGTGAAGTGGAAGTTGTGCTCTCGCCTCTCGTTCCCGAAGCCCTCCCCGTCGATGGGGAAGAAGGCCCGGTTGTTGTAGGTGGCGAGGCCGTTTGCGTCGACCGTGGGCGTGATCGTGAACTGGATCGGCATGTTCACGCCCTCGACGTCGCGGTACCACTGATCGAACTCGGCCGGCCCGGTCGTGTGCTCGGTGCCGCCCTCGTGCGCATAGACGGGCTTCTGATCCGCGCCCAGCTCGCGCTTGACGATGCCCTTCAGGCCCTGGCCCGTGAACGTCTCGAAATCGGGGTGCCCCTCGCCGCCGTCGTAGGCGCGGAAGTCGCGCACGATGCCCGTGAGGTTCGCGTCGCACCCGCTGCCGCTGCCGCTGCTGCCGTTGCCCGCGCCCGGCCCCCCCGTCACACCGCTCCCGATGTCGTCGCCGCCTGTGGGCGCGCCCGCGCCTGCCCCGTTGCCGGAGCTGTCCCCGGAGCCGCTCGACCCGCCGTCGCTGCCGCCACAGGCGACCCCGGCCAGGACCAGCATCATTGCGAGCGGAGCACACCAATTCGATTGCAGCGGCTGAAGCATGCGAAGACTCCTTCTGAACGTGAGTTGCGCGCGAGGAGCGCCAGGGTAGCCAAACCGAACACCGGCCCAGGGCGCAAGGGAGAAAGCGATTCTATCCTGCAGCCATCTCAGGTCGAATCATAAAATTGCGACGGTGCGACAGGGCGGTAGGTCCGCCGGAGATGCGCTGGGTTGTGGGGTATTCAGGGAGCGTCGCCGCCACAGTGGGCGCCGAGGCGCCGCGACAGCGCGGGCGGGAGCCGTTCGCAGAAGCCGGGCGCGCGGGGCAGCGGCTCGCGCCGCGCGGTCTGCCAGAACAGCGCCGGGCCGAGCCGGCGGCGCCGCGCGTCCTCCATGAGCGCGGCCATGGCCTTGCCGGTGTAGACCGGCTCCAGCGAGATGCCCTCGGCCGCGAGCGCGTCGCACGCCGCGAGCGACTCGGGCGTCGGGGAGCCGTACCCGCGGCCGAGGTAGCCGTGGACGAGGTCGATGGGCGCCGCGGGGGGCACGGGCCAGGCGCCCTTCTGGACGAGCAGGGCGCGGAGCTCCGCCGTGAGGGCGAGGAGGCGGAGGCGCGAGGCGAGGAGGCGCTCGACCACGGCGACGGCGACGACCCGCGACCGCAGGCCGCCGAGCGCGAGGCCGACGGCGAGCCCGGCGGCGGTGCCGCCGGAGCCGAGCGGGACGTAGACGCGCTCGGGCTCGGGGAGCTCGCCCGCGCGGACCTGGGCGCTCAGCTCGAGCGCGGCGCGCGCGACGCCCACCATGCCCAGCGCCGAGGTGGCGCCGAGCGGCACGATCGCCGCGCCGTCGCCGTCCCGCGCGCGGAGCGGCAGGAACAGCGAGGGGCGCGCGAGCGCGAGCTCGAGGCGCGAGGGATAGAACCGGATCGAGGTCGGCCCCGAGGCGATGAAGGCGAGGTTGTCGATCACGCTCCTCGACAGGTCGGTCCAGAACAGGTGCGCGTGCACCCGCCGGCCGAGTCGCTCCGCCGCGAAGGCGAGCGCCGCGACGTTGCCCGAGCCGATGCCGCCCGCCGCGGACCACGCCGCCGCGGTCGAGAGCGGGGGGGCGGCGAGCACGTAGTCGAGCTTCCGCATCTTCATCCCGCCGTGGACGGGCTCGCAGAGGTCGTCGCGCTTGACGCCGAGGTAATCGAGGCCGAGCGCGGCGGCGAGCCGCGGCAGCGGCGCGATCGGCGAGGGGGCGCCGATCCAGCCGAGCCGGGGAATGCGATCGATCGTCCGGAGGGCGGCTGCGTCGCGCATCGAGGGCACCTCGCGAAGGCGGCTCGGGTCGGGCGGGATCAGCCGGGCGCGCCGGCGCGCTGTCCGGCGAGCACGGCGTCCGGCTCCAGCACGAGCAGGCGCACGCGCCCCGTGGCGCAGAGCCGGCCCTCCTCGTCGTGGACCGAGCCCTCCCAGACCTGGGTGCGCCGCCCGCGGTCGAGCGGCCGCGCCGCGGCGCGGAGCCGCCCCGATCGGACCGCGCGCAGGAAGCTCGTGTGGTTCTCGAGGCCGACGACCGAGCGGCCGTCCGGCAGGGCGTGGAGCGCGGCGCCGACCGACGCCAGCGTCTCGATGATCCCCGCGTGGACGCCGCCGTGCACGATGCCGTAGGCCTGCCGGTGCTGCGGGCCGACGTCGAGCTCGGCCTCCACCCCGTCGCTCGTGGCGCGGATGAGCCGGAGGCCCATGGCGCTGACCCAGCCGTCGATGTTCGCGGCGTTGAACGCCGCGGCGAAGTCTTCCGGTGCTCCTTCGGGCATGGAGACAGCCTAGTCCATCGCCGGCCGGGGACGAACCTGCCGAAGAGCTTCTGGAGCGCCGCGCCGATCTACGGAGCGATTCGTCGTGTCATCGGGACCTCCTTGCCGGCGCGCGCTCGTCTCCTCACCAGGGGACCGGGCCTGCGTCGTCCGAGAAGGTGCCAGTCGGTCCGTCGGGACCGAGCAGCGCGAGCCGCACCGGCTCGCGCGCGCCTTCGGCGACGGTGCGCGTTCCGCTGTAGTTGTTGAGATCGGTCGCGACGTAGCCGGGGCACACCGCGTTGACCTTGATCGCGGTGCCGGCGAGCTCCTGCGCGAACGCGATCGTCACCGCGTTGAGCGCGCTCTTCGACGGGCTGTACGCGACGCCGCCGACGCCGCGGTTCGGAGAGGCGGGATCGCTGATCCAGGTCATCGAGCCGAGGCGGCTCGACACGTTGACGATCCGCCCGGCCGGCGCCTCGCGGAGGAGCGGCAGCATCGCCTGGGTCACGGCGATCACCCCGAACACGTTGGTCTCGAACACGGCGCGGACGTCGGCGAGCGAGGCCACGCTCGGCCTCCCGCTCTGGGCGATCTCGTCGACCGTGACCCCGCTCTGCGCTGGGCCTTTGGCGATGCCAGCGTTGTTGACGAGGACGTCGAGCCGGCCGAGCTCGCGACGGATCCGCGCTGCGGCGGCGGCGATCGAGTCGGCGTTCGTGACGTCGAGCGCGATCGCGCGAGCATCGCCGGTGATCTGCTTCGCCGCGGCCTCGCCGCGCGCGAGGTCGCGCGAGCCGACGAGCACGGTGTAGCCGCGCGCCGCGAGCTCCTTCGCGATCGCGTGGCCGATACCTTTGTTGGCCCCGGTGACCAGGGCGACGGGTTTGTCTTGCATGTCCCCCGGATAGAGATGTCCGCGCGCGCTGCCTTGGTGATTCTTGGCCGGTCGAGAGCGGCCAAGAATGCCCAAGCCGAGGGGGCGCGTCGGTCATAGAATGGGGGCGTGGCGACCCGTGCCGACCTCCTCTCTGTCCCCATCCCCGGCGTGCGCGTTACGCGCTGGTCGACTGACGAGCTCTACGGCGGCATGAAGGAACAGTACGCGATCGCTCGCATCGAGGTCGGGCGCACGGAGTGGTGGAGCCGCGGAAAGGTGTGGAGCTGCGGCCCGGGCTCGTTGCAGATCCTGCAACCCGGCGACGTGCACCGCGACATCTCGCGCGACGGCCCGGGCGTGGGCCAGTGCGTCGCGTTCTCGGCGGATATGGTCGAGAGCGTGATCGGCAAGGTCTGCGTCCATACTCAGCTCGCCGCCGGTGACGAGCGGGGCGCGGCGTTCCACCGCCTGCATCACGCGGTGCGCGCCGGCGCCGATCGTCTCGTGCTCGAGGTCGCGGTCGCCGAGGCGATCAGCGCGCTCGCGGCGATCGGTGGCGCGCAGCGCGAGCATACGCGACCGGTGCGCCGCGCGATCGAGCTCCTGCGAGAGCGGCTCGCCGAGCCGGTGACGCTCGACGACCTCGCTGCGCACGCCGGCCTCGAAAAGTTCCACCTGTGCCGCGCGTTTCGCGCGCAGGTCGGCATGTCTCCGTACGCGTACCTGACGCGGCTGCGGATCATGCGCGCGAAGGAGATGCTCGTCGCCGGCGTGAAGCCGCGCGACATCGCCCCGCAGGTCGGCCTCTACGACCAGAGCCAGCTCAACCGGCACTTCCGGCGCATCGTCGGCACGACGCCAGGCCAGTACGCGCGCGGCGTCTAGAGCGGGGCTGGTTCAAGCTTGGCTGAGCGCCGGGCTAGAGCGACAAACGGGTTGAAACTGCCTGAAAAGCGCAGAAATTTGAACCGCCAAGGCGCCAAGAAGACGCCAAGTAAAGAGAGAGAAAAAATCTTGGCGTCTTGGCGTCTTGGCGTCTTGGCGTCTTGGCGTCTTGGCGTCTTGGCGGTTCATTTCTCGCTTGATCAACGGATCCGCGTTCTAGAGGGTACCCCGACCCGCCTTGGCTCCCGCTCGTGAGTCATCCTCGGATAACCGTTGGGGCCGATGGGTGGGAGGACCGAGCCGGGTCGTCGGCTCGGGCGTCGATCCGCTCGTTACACGACGGTCACCCTGAACCAGTCGGAGCACACCGTCTGCCCGAGCACGTTGGTGATCACGACGTTGATGTCCCTGTAAGCGCCGTCCGAGGCGGACGGCGGGACGATCCAGGAGACATAGATGTCCGCCCCCGAGCCGACGAACCCCTGCGCGCTCCCCTGCGTGAACCCGGGATAAACGCCGCGGGTGAGGTTGAGCAGCCCCGTGTTGCCTCCGCCCATGGAGATGGTCACGTAGTACGTGCCATAAGCCAAGCCGGAGACACTGGCGACCGAGGCTCCCGGGAACCCCTGCGCGTTCGACTGATCCGCGAACGCCGGGCACGCGGCGTGCGCAGTCCCCTCGTAGGCAACCGAACCAAGCGCAAACAGCGCAGCAGCAGCCACAGCAGCAAATTTGCCTCGCATGTTCCTCTCCGTTCTTTAAGAAGACGCCGAATCAGATCAAGAGACCAACAGATTCGCCATGGGCCGACGCCTCGGGCCGTGCTCGGGATGAGCGCTTCGGGCCTGAGCTCTTCGAACCAAGGCGATGCTGCCGGTGATCTGTATAACAGCATCGCAATGAGCGCGAGGGACAAATCGCGACAGGCGGCGGACAAACGGCGCCACCCTGGCGCACCGTCGAGCGTGGCATCCCATTCTCGAGATCCCGCGGTCCGACGGTCGCACCGGCCTCATCAGCGGCTCCAGCAGGGCGCCGGCCGCGCGTGAGCGGGCGCTCGGCTCGCATGGGCAAGACGCCGGCGCGGAGACGCCGGCGTCCTGCTCACGAGGGCGCGGCGCGGATCAGTTCTCGAACCGGATGTTGTCCATGTAGTAGGGGCCGGAGTTGGCGGTCACGTTGAAGTTGAACTGCAGCTTCACGTCGCTCGGCGCCGCGTTGAGCGCCGTCACGGTGGCCGCCGGGAGCTGCGGGAACGCGATGTTGTTGAACGCGCCCCGGGTGAGGCCGTTGAGCACGACGTTGCCGACCCACTGGTTGTTGATGCCGGCGGACGGGATCGAGATCAGCACCTCCAGGTTGCCGACCCAGCTCGGGTTCGGCTGCTGCTTCGACACGAAGAGATCGAGCTTGATCTTGTTGCCCACCGGCGTGAGGCCCGAGGTGCTGAAGTTCGGGCTGACGATCGCGTTGAACGAGCTCGGCGTCCGGACCTCCAGCGACGCGATGCCCTCCGTCACCCGGCCCGTGTGGGTCGCGAGCACGGCCTGCGTCGAGGTCCACGCGCCCGGCTTCTCGAACCCGAGGGTCGTGTTGTTGAGGAGGAAATCGGTCATCACCCCCTCGCGGAACGGGAGGAACACGTCGAGGACGGCCGGTGACAGGATGAAGCGCTGCGGACCATTCACGTTGCTCGGGTCGACCGGCTCCGTCTTCTCGGAGGTGTGGGTGAAGACCAGCGTCTTGGGGAACGACGCCGACAGGCCCACGTCGAGGCTGCTGCTGGGGCTGTTGGTGGCGTCCACGGGCTCATGGCACCCCGCGCAGGCGAGGGACTGGGCGCGCCCGACGATCTGATCCACCGACAGGTTGCCGGACGTGCCGGACAGGTCGCTGCCCAGGGCGGTCAGCTTGTTCGCGATGTTGGTCCTCAGGGTCGATGTCCCGCTGCCGATCGCGTTCAGGTAGTTGTTCTGGAGCGGGATCATCAGGCTCTCGCCCGCGTTCATCGAGTCGGGCAGCGCCGAGGGGTAATTGAAGCGGTTGATGTCGTCGGCCGCGGCGAGCCTCTCCACCATGTTCGGGAGGACGGTGCTCTGGAAGCTGGTGACCCGCGAATCGCCCGAGATGCCGGGCGCGAAGAGCTTCGCGGACGGGTTGTCCTTCACGAACGACGGGATGACGTTCAGCGACGGGCTGCTGCTGGTGCCGTGCGTGAGCCTGAACTCCCGCAGCGACCAGGCGTCGAACGCCTCCTGGAACAGCAGGAACTCATTGGTCCGGATCTGCCCGTTGTTCGGGCCCGGCGTGTGGCCGTAGTTGTCGATGTGGATGACGGGCCCGACGCCGGACGAGGGCAGGCCGTTGAAGTAGAAGGACTTCAGCTCAGTCGCCCGGGTCGCCACGCTCTTCGAGGGGTCCGACTGGTTCAGCCAGAACTGGACGATGGGGAGGCAGCCTCGCCGGCCGAGGCTGGGGCTCGGGTTGGGCAGCCGGCCCTCGAAGATGATGAAGTTGCGCCGAGAGGTCTGGTCGGGCCGCGCAGGGTCGAAGTCGGGGTGGCCCGACTTCCGCGCGAACACGATCCGGTACTCTCCGCAGGTGGCGCCGTCCGGAGGGGCGAGATCGAAGCGGTTCGCCAGCGTCGTCGCCATGTAGGCGTTGTCGCCGGCCGTCGTGGAGAACGGATCGCTGCCGGACTCCTGTCCCACGGTGCGGGGGCAGCGGACCGGCCACCCGTTGATGGACCCCGTGGTGGGCGTGTCGCCGGGCTGCGGGGCAGGAAACACATCGTTCGGGTTGGCGGCCACGTCATCGCAATGCGGGACGGAGGGGAAGAGGCCGGGGGCTTCTCGGGACGAGTCCATGAACCGCTGGAACAGCGTGAGGGGCGTGAGGCCCGGGACCCCCGACTGGGTGACCAGCTGCTGCAGCACCTCCTGCAGCGAGAACTGGGACACGATGTCGACCTCCGTCACGGTGAGCGACTTCAGGCGCTCGATCGGGAACGGCAGCGAGAGCTCCTCGGCGGCCTCGCCGAGATTGACCTCCGCCCCGTCGAACAGCTCGCTTGAGCCGTCCAGATCGCCGTCTCCCGGCCCGAAGTCCGAGCACGCAGCAGGCAGGAGCGCGAGCGCGGCCAGCGCGGCGTGCCGCGCCCTCCGCCATGCCCCGGCGGAGCCAGAGACAGACCACGAGCGCACCGAAATGCTCGAACTCGAACGCTTGAAAAGCATGAGACCTCCTGAAATGACCACGATGACGAGCCGCGCCCACCGGCGGGCGCGCGCCCGGCGACGAAGAGAGATGGAGTCCAGGCGAGCGCGGGAGAACGCCGCGCGCCGGCCTGACGAGCGGGTCAAGCACGCTCGCCCTGGCCGGGCCACGTGCCGCCGTCGCCCGCGCTGTCACGCAGCGCGGCCTTCTGGATCCTTGGAGTTGACGATCCTGCGATGCCCTGCTCGCGCGCCGGTCGCTCTCGCGATCAGTTACAACCGAGCGCGACGGGAATATGGATGCTGTTTGCGTTCGGGGCAAGCATTACATTCTGTTGATAGCTGCTCTGTCGCTGGCTCGCGCCCCGCCGCGAAGATGCTTTCTCGGTTCACAAAATGGGGGACGCCGGCGCGCGTCGCCGCGCCGGCCCGGGCCGCGGATTCACCGGGCCGGACACGCCGCGCGCTCGCCGGGCAGGGCGGGGCGCTGGCCGCGCAGAGCGGCGATGGGGTTACGCGGAGCTCACCATGGTTTGAAGTGGGGAATCCGGAGGAGGAATCCGGGGCGCGGCTCGCGATGCGAAGATCGCGTCGCGGCCGCTGCGCTCTGCGTGAAGGTGGCGCCCGTGCGGGCGTGGACCGGATGCCGCTCGGGACCGAACGCGCGCCGGAAGAGCTCCCGTGGCGGAGCGCCCGACGGCGGGCTCGCGATCTACGGAGGAGAGCGCGAGCGCCGAGGCGACGGGGTGGAAGAGGGCCAACGAGGTCGGGCGACCCACGGCGTGCAACGCAGCGCGCAACGGCGCCGTGCGCCAGGCCAGCGTGGTCGAGGAGCACCGCATGCCCCCCTGAATGCCGATGAGCCCGACGGTCCTTCACGCGATCCGAGTCCGCCTCGTCGATTTTTCTCGCGAGGCTATGCCCGTGATCCGGTTAACATTCTGTGTGGGGAATTGTGTGATGCTTCGGGAGAGCCGCGTGGATTTCCCAACCTCGCCCGGGTCGCCCCCAACCTGGGTCAGGTCGGCCGGGTCGCCCCAACCTGGGTCACGTCGGGCGGGGTCAGGTCGGCGCGTCGCCAACGTGGGTCGGGTCGGCAGGTAAACGCGTGAACAGTAAACCGGTTCAGTCCTGGTTGTTTTTATTGTTAACGTTAACAAATCGCTTGACACCCCGGCGCCTTTTGCGGCTTACCCTGGGCTCATGCCCGCACGGTCCAGGTTTCGCTTGATCGCCGCTTCCGTTCCGCTCGCCCTCGCGCTGGCGTCTCACCCCTCGGATTCGAGCGCGGGTGACATGCTGCCGTTCCAGGATCCCGGTCTGCCGATCGAGGTCCGCGTCCACGACCTCCTCGGCCGGCTCACGCTCGACGAGAAGATCTCGCTCCTCCACCAGTTCCAGCCTGCCATTCCGCGGCTCGGCATTCCGGACTTCAAGGCCGGCACCGAGGCGCTGCACGGGGTGGCCTGGTCGACCGATCGCGACAACGGCGGCGCCGTCGTGACGGCGACCGGCACGGTGTTCCCGCAGGCGATCGGCCTGGCGACGACCTGGAACCCGGATCTCATCCGGCAGGTCGGCGAGGCTGTCGGCGACGAAGTCCGCGGCTATCACGCGCTCGCCCCTCGCGTCTGGGGTCTGCAGGTGTGGGCGCCCGTCGTCAACCTCCTGCGCGACCCGCGCTGGGGGCGCAACGAGGAGGGCTACTCCGAGGACCCGCTCCTCTCCGGTGCGATGGCCACCGCCTACGGGCGCGGCCTCCAGGGAGACGACCCGCTCTATCTGAAGACCGCGCCGGTCCTCAAGCACTTTCTCGCCAACAACAACGAGATCCGTCGTGACACCACGTCGTCGAGCTTGCGCCCCCGCGTGAGACACGAATATGACGAGCTGGCCTTCAAGATGCCCATCGCCGCCGACGCCGTGACCGGCGTCATGACATCCTACAACCTGGTCAACGGCAGGCCGTGCACCGTCAACCCGGACGTCGCCGACGTCGTGCGGAGCTGGACACAGAAGACGCTCTACAACGTGTCCGACGCCTGGGCCCCCTACAACTTGACCGGCTCGCAGCAGTACTTCGCCACGAACGAGGAGGCCTTCGCGGCCACGCTCCTCGCCGGCGTGGACAGCTTCACCGTCGACAACAACAACAGCGCGCCCACCATCGAGATCCTCCACTCGGCGCTCGAACAAGGGCTCCTCACCGAGGAGGACATCGACGCCTCCGTCGAGCACGTCCTCTCCGTCCGCCTCCGGCTCGGCGATTTCGATCCGGAAGGGGGCCCCTACGCCGGCATCGGGCCCGAGGTCATCGACAGCCCGGCGCACCGCCAGCTGGCCCGCCAGGCCGCCGATGAGGCCATGGTGCTGCTCGAGAACAAGGATCGCCTCCTGCCGCTGGACCCGTCGGCCACGAGGCGGATCGCGGTCGTCGGGCCTCTCTCGGACACGCTCTACACGGACTGGTACTCCGGGGCGCTCCCGTATCGGGTCACGCCCCTGGACGGCATCCGCGAGCGGCTTGGCGACGCCGATGTCCTCTCCAGCGAGGGCGTGGACCGGATCGCGCTGCGCGACGTCGCGAGCGGCCGCTACGTGACCGCCGGCGCGGACGAGGACGGGGACATCCTGCGCATCAGCGCGGCCAGCGCGGGCCCCACCGAGCAGTTCGACATGTTCGACTGGGGGCAGGGCATCGTCACGTTGCGCAGCGCCGCCAACGGCAAGGTGGTCGACCGCTTCAACTCCGGCGCCAACTTCGCGAACCGCGCCGCCCAGCCGTACGACTGGTTCGTCCAGCAGCAGTTCGTCCTCGAGCCGCAGAGCGACGGCACGCACGTCATTCGCTACGCCGGATACGAGAAGGCGTTCGACTGGGCCGGACCCGAGGTCTACCTGACCATCGCCGAGGACGGCGCGCTCGCCCTCACCGCGACCGAGGCGGCCGACGCGGCTCGCTTCGAGGTCGAGGTGATCCGGAGCGGCGTCGACGAAGCCGTGAGCGCGGTGACAGGCGCCGACGCCGCGGTGGTCGTCGTCGGCAGCATGCCGTTCATCAACGGGCGGGAAGATCACGACCGCACGACGATGGCGCTGGCCGAGGGGCAGTCCGCCCTGGTACAGGCGGTGCTCGCCGCCAATCCGCGCACCATCGTCGTGCTCGAAACCAGCTATCCGATGACCATCCCGTGGGAGAAATCCCACGTCCCCGCCATCCTGTGGACCACCCACGCGGGCCAGGAAACCGGCCATGCCATCTCGGACGTGCTCTTCGGCGACCACAACCCTGCCGGGCGACTGACCCAGACCTGGTACCGCTCGGAGGACGACATGCCGGATATCCTCGAGTACGACATCATCAAGGCCCGGCGGACCTATCTCTACTTCGAGGGCGATCCGCTCTATCCGTTCGGGTACGGGCTGTCGTACTCGACCTTCAGGTACGACAACCTCCGGCGGAGCATCCGGCCGACCCAGGCCGGCGACCGGATCGCGGTGCGCGTCGACGTCACGAACACGAGCGAGCGGGCCGGCGAGGAGGTCGTCCAGCTCTACAGCCGCCAGCTGTCGTCGCGCGACCTGCAGCCCGTCAGGCAGCTGCGGGCGTTTGAGCGGATCCACCTCGCGCCGGGCGAGAAGCGGACCGTCCAGCTCGATGTCGCCGCCTCCGACCTCGCGCATTGGGACGTGACCCGGAGCCGCTGGGTCCTCGAGGCGTCTGGCCACGAGCTGATGGTCGGCTCCTCTTCGGCCGATATCCGCCAGCGCACGACCGTGCGCGTGGGCGGCGAGCACATCCCGGCGCGCCGCCTCAACCGCGAGACGCGAGCGATCGACTTCGACGACTACGCCGGCGTCGAGCTGGTCAACGAGAGCGTCGAGCGGGGTGATGCGGTAGGCGCCGCCGCGGGCGACTGGCTCCGCTTCTCCGACGTGGGGCTCGGCTTCGACGCCAGCCGCTTCAGCGGCGCGTTCGCCCGCGTCGAGGCGGGCGACGCGCTCGTCGAGATCCGGCTCGACGATCCTGTCGACGGCGAGCTGGTCGGGACCGCGGTCGTGCCGAGCACGGGCGACGTGTTCGCATATGCCACCGTGACCGCCGAGCTCGACGGCGCTCGCGGGCGACGCGACGTCTACCTCGTGTTCCGTGGAGCCGCCCGCCTGTCGACCTTCACGATCGAATGAGCGGCGGCTCGCCCAGCGCCCGGGCGGGCGCGGCCGGCGTGGTCACCGGCCCCTCGCCCAGCCACTCTTGCGGATCGGGCATCAAGGCAGCGCGCATCGAGCCTCCGCTTCGCGGTGGGCGACGTCGCCCAGCCGAGCTTCCCGCCGGGATACATTAACGTTAACATAGGCTTGGTGTCCCGGCACGTTGACGTGCTTCGAAAAGGAGGGACGGCTGTCCGTCTCTCACCCCGGAGGAAACCCATGATCGAAAGAGTCAAGGGCGCGGCGCTGCTCGCCGTGCTCGCCGCAGGGTCCCTGACGCTGGCCGCGTGCGGTCGCAACGACGACGGCGAGCCGGGCGGCAAGGAGCTGCGGATCTGGCACTACGAGGCTCCCGAGAGCGCCATGGGCGTGGCCTGGAACGAGGCCATCAAGGAGTTCGAGGCCACCCATCCGGGCGTGAAGGTCAAGCTCGAGGAGAAGGGCTTCGAACAGATCCAGAAGACCGCGCCCATGATCATGAACTCCAAGAGCGCCCCCGACGTCATGGAGTACAACAAGGGCAACGCGACCGCCGGGCTCTTGTCCAAGCAGGGCCTGCTCCAGGACCTCACCGCCGAGGTCACGAGGCGCGGCTGGGACAAGGTGATCGGCCCGAGCGCGCAGGCCGTCGCCAAGTACGACGACAAGGGCATCATGGGCGGCGACAAGTGGTACGGCGTGCCCAACTACGCCGAGTACACGCAGGTCTACTACAACAAGGACCTGTTCAAGCAACACGACGTCAAGGTCCCGACCACGTTCGACGAGCTCATCAAGGCCATGGACGCGTTCGTCGCCAAGGGCGTCACGCCGCTGGCCAACGCCGGCGCCGAGTACATGGCGCAGCAGTACGTCTACCAGCTCGCGCTGGACAAGGCCGACCAGCCGTGGGTGAGCGCGTTCCAGCGCTACACCGGCAAGACCGACTTCACCGACCCCGCCTGGACGTACGGGGCGACCACGTTCGCCGACTGGGTGACGAAGGGCTACATCGCCAAGAGCTCGGTCAGCGCCAAGGCCGAGGACGCCGGGGTGGCGTTCATGAGCGGCAAGGTCCCGATGATGTTCTCCGGGAGCTGGTGGTTCGGGCGCGTGGCCAAGGAGGCCAAGTTCGACTGGGATACGTTCGTGTGGCCCGGCGCCAAGATGACCCTCGGATCGGGCGGCAACCTGTGGGTCGTCCCGGCGGGATCGAAGAACAAGCAGCTGGCCTACGACTTCATCGACATCACGCTGAAGAAGAAGATCCAGAACATCCTCGGCAACGCGGGCGGCGTCCCGGTGGCGGCCGACAGCTCGGCCATCACCGAGCCCAGGGCCAAGAAGCTCATCGAAGGCTTCAACACCCTCGCCCAGTCGAGCGGCCTGGCGTACTACCCGGACTGGCCGGTCGCGGGCTTCTACGACCAGTGGGTCTCGCATACCCAGAAGCTCATGAACGGAGATCCGCCGCAGTCGGTGCTCGGCGGCCTCCAGAAGACCTACGACAGCGGCCTGCCCAAGTGACGACACTCAGCTTGACCGGGCGTGACCGGCGCGCCTACCTGCCCTACCTGATCCCCGGACTGCTGCTGTTCACGGGGGTCATCGGGGTGCCGTTCCTGATGAACCTCGGGACCAGCTTCACCGAGTGGGCCGGCGTCGGTGCCCCGAGCTGGGTGGGGCTCGACAACTACCGGGAGCTGGCGGCGGACGGCGAGTTCTGGGCGTCGTTCCGGCACAACGCCCTGGTCATCGTCGGGATGGCGATCCTCCCGACGATGATCGGGCTCGTGCTGGCCTCCGCCCTGACCGACCTGATCGACCGGCACTTCGGCCCGCGCGCCGCCAGCGTCCTGCGGGCCTGCATCTACCTCCCGCAGGTCCTGCCGATCGTCATCGCGGGCATCGTCTGGAGCTGGCTGCTCGCCCCCGAGAACGGCGCGGTCAACGACCTCCTGGGCGCGATCGGGCTCGGCTCGCTCGCGCACGACTGGCTCGGCGATCCCGCCACCGCGCTGTGGAGCGTCATGGGCGTCATGGTCTGGATCCAGATCGGGTTTCCCCTCGTGATCTTCATGTCCGGGCTGCAGCGCGTGGACCCCTCGCTGTACGAGGCGGCCGAGATCGACGGGGCCTCGTGGGCGCAGCGCTTCTGGCACGTCACCATCCCGCAGATCAGGCCCGAGATCTTCGTGGTGCTGCTGTGGACGACGATCGCCGCGCTCAAGGCGTTCCCGCACATCTTCGTGCTCACCAGGGGCGGCCCGGGAGGCGCGACCAACGTGCCGTCCTACTACTCCTACGTCAATTTCTTCGAGAAGACCGACGTCGGCTACGGCTCGGCGATCGCCACCGTGATGACGCTGATCATCGTCGCGCTCACCGTCGCCTTCCTGCGGCTGCAGGGCCGTGAGCCGGGGGAAGAGCGGTGACCGCGGCGCTGGCCCAGAGCCCGGCGAGCGCGCCCGCGCGGAGCCGGTCGCGGCGGCGCCGCCGGGGTCCGTCGGCCTACGCGGCGCTGGCGGCGCTGGCGGCGCTGGCCGGGATCATGCTGATCCCCTTCGCCGTGGTGGTCTTCAACGCGCTGAAGACGCCGGAGGAGTACACCGCGCGCGGCCCGCTCGCCCCGCCGGAGGGATTTCATCTCGAGGGGATCAGGGGCTTCTGGGAGCGCGTCGGCTTCGGCCATGTCCTGTTCAACAGCCTGCTCATCAGCGGTTCTGTGGCCGTGCTGGCGGTCCTGCTGTCGGTGCTGAACGCCTACGCGCTCGGCATCGGCCGGATCAAGGGCCGGATGTGGGTGCTGGTCCTGCTGCTGATGGCCAACACGCTGCCGCAGGAGTCGCTGGTCTACCCGCTGTACTACCTGGCCAACCAGCTCGGGCTCTACGACACCCGGATCAGCGTCATCATCGTGTTCACGGTCATCCAGAGCGCGTTCGGCACCTACCTGCTGTCGTCGGTGATGTCGGCGTTCCCCCGGCCGCTCTTGGACGCGGCGCGGATCGACGGCGCGAGCCGGTGGCAGATCCTGTGGCGGGTGGTTGTGCCGGTCGTGCGGCCCACGCTGGCGGTGATGCTCGTCTTCTTCTTCATCTGGACCTGGAACGAGTTCCTGATCCCCCTCATCTTCCTCATCTCCAACGACAACCAGACGGTCTCGGTCGCGCTCGGCGTGCTGCAGGGGCAGCGGCTGATGGACGCCACCATGTCCAGCGCCGCCGCGCTGCTCGGCTTGCTGCCGACCGTCGTCTTCTTCCTCGTCTTCCAGCGCACGCTGACGCGCGGACTCACAGCAGGAGCGATCAAGGAATGAAGTTCAGTGACGGTTACTGGATGATGCGCAGGGGCGTGCACGCGGTTTACCCGGCGGAGGTCCTCGACGTCGACGTCGGGCCGGCGTCGTTCGTCGTGCACGCGCCCGTCCAGCGGATCCGGCACCGCGGCGACCTGCTCAAGGGCCCTGTGGTGACCGTCTCCTGCGCATCGCCGATGCCGGACGTCATCGGCGTCACCATCGCGCACTTCGCGGGCGAGCGGCCCCGCGGCCCGGCGTTCGAGCTGGCCGCCGAGCCGACCGGGGAGGTGGCGGTGGACGAGGACGCGGCCACGCTGACCTCCGGCGCGCTGTCGGTGCGGGTCGGGCGGGGCGAGGGGTGGCGGCTGGACTTCCTGGCCGGGGGCCGCCGCCTCACCGGCAGCGCGCAGAAGGCGATGGCGATCATCGACACCGACGACGGCCGCCACTACGTGCGCGAGCAGCTCGACCTCGGCGTGGACCACTTCGTGTACGGCCTCGGCGAGCGGTTCGGGCCGCTGGTGAAGAACGGCCAGTCCGTGGACATCTGGAACGCCGACGGCGGCACGTCCAGCGAGCAGGCGTATAAGAATGTGCCGTTCTTCCTCACCAACGCGGGTTACGGCGTGTTCGTCGACCACCCCGGGCGCGTGTCGTTCGAGGTGGCCTCCGAGGCGATGGCGCGGACGCAGTTCAGCGTCGAGGGCCAGTCGATGCGCTACTTCGTCATCTACGGGCCGACGCCGAGGGAGATCCTGCGCAAGTACACCGCGCTCACCGGGCGGCCCGCGCGGGTGCCGGGCTGGTCGTACGGGCTGTGGCTGTCCACCTCGTTCACCACCGACTACGACGAGGCGACCGTCACCTCGTTCATCGACGGGATGGCCGAGCGGGGCCTGCCGCTCAGCGTGTTCCATTTCGACTGCTTCTGGATGCGCGAGTTCCGGTGGTGCGATTTCGAATGGGATCCGCGCGTGTTCCCCGACCCGCCCGCGATGCTGCGCCGCCTCAGGGCGCGCGGCCTGCGCATCTGCGTCTGGATCAACCCCTATATCGGGCAGCGCTCACCGCTGTTCGAGGAGGGCAGGGCGCGCGGCTACCTGCTGCGGCGCCCGAACGGCGACGTGTGGCAGTGGGACCTGTGGCAGCCGGGCCTGGCCGTGGTCGACTTCACCAACCCCGAGGCCCGCGCGTGGTACGCCGAAAAGCTCGACGCGCTGCTCGACATGGGCGTGGACTGCTTCAAGACCGACTTCGGCGAGCGCATCCCCACCGACGTCGTCTATCACGACGGGTCGGACCCGGAACGCGCGCACAACTACTATACCCACCTCTACAACAAGACGGTGTTCGAGCTCTTGCGCGAGCGGCGCGGCGAGGGCGAGGCCGTCGTGTTCGCCCGCTCGGCCACGGCGGGCGGGCAGCAGTTCCCGGTGCACTGGGGCGGCGACTGCGAGTCGACGTTCGAGGCGATGGGGGAGAGCCTGCGGGGCGGCCTGTCGCTGGGGATGTCGGGCTTCGGCTTCTGGAGCCACGATATCGGCGGGTTCGAGGGCACCCCCGACCCGGCGCTGTTCAAACGATGGATCGCGTTCGGGCTGCTGTCGTCGCACAGCCGGCTGCACGGGAGCCGCTCCTACCGGGTGCCATGGCTGTTCGACGAGGAGTCGGTCGAGGTGCTGCGGCGCTTCAGCCGGCTGAAGATGCGGCTGATGCCCTACCTGGCCGGGGCCGCGCGGCAGGCGTACCGCGAGGGCCTGCCGATGATGCGCGCGATGGTCGTCGAGTTCCCGGACGACCCGGCCTGCACGCACCTGGAGCGGCAGTACATGCTTGGCGACGACCTGCTCGTGGCGCCTGTGTTCTCCGCCGACGGGGAGCTCTCCTATTATGTGCCGCGCGGCGTGTGGACGCACTATCTCACCGGGGAGCGCGTCGAGGGCGGCCGCTGGGTGCGCGAGCGCCACGGGTTCGACAGCGTGCCGCTGCTCGTCCGGCCGGGGGCGGTGATCCCCGAGGGCGCGGTGGAGGACCGCCCCGACTACGACCACGCGGACGGCGTGACCCTGCGCGTGTACGAGCCGGCGGACGGCGCCCGCGTCACCACGGTGATCCCGGTTGCGGACGGGGACGCGGTCGCGACGTTCACCACGTCCCGGAACGGCGCGGTGGTGCGGGTGGAGGCCGCGGGCGCCCCGGGGGCCTGGAACGTTCTCCTCGTCAACCGCCGCGTCGCCGCCGTTCAAGGTGGGGAGGGCGCGGAGCACCCGCGGGGAGCGCTGGTCAGGGCGGCAGGCGGCGAACTCGTCATCACGCTGGAGGGGGAGGGCTGAAAGACGCATCTTCGCCGCAGCCAGTACAGGAGAGCACGAGGGCCTCTCCTGCACCCAGCCCGCCGGCACACCGAGTCCGCTCTGGCCTGGGCACCACGGCATTCCGGCGCTTCGCATGGCGCGCAAACACTCCATGATACCGGACAAGCGGGGCCCACGGCGGGGGAACAAGCATAGGAAGCCGCGCAAGCAGCTCCAGTCGCTGGTTCCGCGCGTGGTCGGGCATGGCGCGCGCGTCATCAGCCTCCGGCCATCTCTCGATGACCGCAAGATCCTCCAAGAACGGCGCGCGGCGCCTTCCCTAGGATCAGCGCCGACCAGAGGAGGTCGCCCAAGCGGAGGTTTTTCATGGCCGAGATCGTCCTTCACCATTATCCCCTGTCGCTCTTCGCCGAGAAGATCCGCCGGATCCTGGCATACAAGAAGATCGCGTGGCGGTCGGTCGAGCAGCCGATGATGGCGCCGAAGCCGGAGCTGACGCCGCTTACCGGGGGATATCGGCGGATTCCCGTCCTGCAGATCGGCGCGGACGTCTACTGCGACACGGCGTGCATCGCGCGGCGCCTCGAGCAGCTCAGGCCGGAGCCCGCCTGCCTTCCGCCGGGCCAGGCCGGGCTGGCCGGGCTGATCGAGGACTGGGCGGACCACCGGCTCATGTCGCAGATCGTGCCGCCGGTGGTCGTGGACCTGTTTCCCGCCCTGCCGCCCGGCATCCTGGCGGATCGCGCGGCGATGTCGCCGGCGCTCAGCAAGGAGGCAATCTTCGCGGCGGCGCCGCACGCCCTGAGCCAGGCGCTGCCGTCGCTCGACCGCCTGGACGGCCAGCTCCGCGACCGGCCCTTCCTGCTGGGCAACGCGTTCTCGATCGCGGACGCGGCGTGCTTCCACCCGGTCTGGTTCATGAAGCGGAGCGAGCGGCTGTCGGTGGAGATCGAGGCGCGCCCGGCCCTCGCGGCGTGGCTCGCGCGCATCGAGGCGTTCGGCCCCGGCGACGCTCGGCCGATGAGCGCCGCCGAGGCGCTCGCGATCGCCCGCGCGTCCGAGCCGGCCGACGTCGCCGGTGGGGAGATCGCGTCAGGAGAGAGCCTCCGGCCGGGAGATGCGGTGGCGATCGCGGCGGACGATTACGGTCCAGAGGAGAGCCGGGGCGTCGTCGTGCGGCTCTCCGCCTCCGAGATCACGATCCGGCGCCACGCCCCGGAGGTGGGGGAGATCGCGTTGCACTTCCCGCGCGCGGGATACCGCATCAGAAAGCAGTGAGCCGCGCCGAGCGGCGAAGGAAGTCGCAACCGCAAACGGACATGCGAAACACCCCGCCACCGTCGAGAGCGCCGGGCGGCCTCTCGACGGCGTGCGCGCCGACATTTACATGCTGGACACAGGCATCGATTCGATCTCCGCAGTCGACCTGGTCGCGCGCGTCGAGGCGGCTCTGTGTGTCTACGTGCCCCTGGCCAGGGTCTTCGGCGGCACGATCCCGTTGCGCTGGAGCGCGATGGCTGTTACCCGGTTTGACGGATGGCTACCCAGTGGACGCTCGTGGTCGCGGCCCCGCTCGCGCGCGTGGTCGCGTCGGTCGAACCCCTCGCCGTCAAGCCCGCGCTCTCCGCGCTGGGCGACGATGCCACGGTGGCGCGCTTCGACGCCGAGGCGTCCACGCCGGCCGCGCTCGCGCTGGAGCTGCGAGAGCGCCTCGGGGCCGTGGTCGACGAGCTGGGCCTCGAGGGCCTGCGCGCGGTCGACTCGCTCGATGGCGTGGCCGACCTCGAGGGGGCCCGCAAGGCCGGCGGCGCCTACGTGAGCGCGCCCCCCGCGGCGTCCTTCGCGGACGCGGCCGCCCTCTTCGGGTCGGCGCGGCGCGCGGATGCCCCGGCCATCGCCACAACGGACGACCTCGCGGCCAAGCTCGGCGCGGCGCTCGATGCCCGCGAGGACTCCGCTGCGATCGAGACGAAGCTCCGCGCCTCGCGCGGCATCGCCGGGTGGGACGCGCTGCTCGGCGTCGCGCCGCCCGCGGAGGAAGCCGCCGAGGGCGATCACCGCCCTCGGGCCGCCACGGACGTGGCGCTCGACGGCACGCGCGCGCGCGACGCGATGCGGGACGCCATCCGCTCGGGGCTCCCCGAGGCGGCCGACGCGCCGGCCCTGCAGAAGAGCGCCAGGCGCAAGGAGCTCGAGGAGCTGGTGCGCAAGGGCGGCGAGGACGACGCCCCCGCCGGCGACGAATCAGCGGCGCCCGAAGGAAAAGTCGGGGAGCCGTAAAGGCTGGTCCCACTCGGCGGGGACGCTCGCGACCGCCCCCGGAGGCGCGGCGGCCATGGGCCCCTGCGCCTCGTAACACAGGGCCGACCAGCGCGGCCCCCACGCGAGGGCGGCGGCGCGCACCTGGTCGAGCGTGAAGAACACCTCGGCCGGGTCGAGCAACCCCGCCGAACGGCGCGCGATCGCCTGCAGCGCCCCGTCGCGCAGGGACAGCGCCGCGCTGCGCAGCTCGCCGCTGCCGTTGGCCTCCAGCGCGCGCCGGAGCAGCGAGGCGTTCGCTGCCTCCGCGGGCCCCACGCCGCCGATAACGCAGCTCACGGTGAGCGCGACGTCGGTCCATTGCACGCGCAAGAGGCCCGCGTCGGTGCGCAGCGTGACGTCGGCCGGCTTCGTGGCGTCCTCGCGCACGACGCCGAGGCCGCGCACCACGAACATGTCGATGCCGCCGTGGATGCGCTCATCCACCGTCCCGACCTCGCCGCCCGGCGGAAGGAGGTCGCGCGCCGGGCGGATCACCCCGCGGCGGAGCATCCTCCGCACGTTTCGTACGTAGTCCGCGGCCGCGTACGAGGGCACCGCGAAGCCCAGACCCTGCGAGTGGGAGAGCGTCGCACTCACCACGCCCACGAGGCGCCCCGCGCCGTCGAGCAGGGGCCCACCGCTGTTGCCCGGGTTGATGCCCGCGTCCGTCTGGACGAAGACGTCGCGATCGACGGTCTGGTGGGGATTGGAGACGATGCCGCGGGCGACGGAGTTGCGGCAGCCGCGCGGATGGCCGAGCGCCCACACCTCGGTGCCGACGCCGTAGTCGTCCGTCGCGTCGCGCTCGAGATCGAAGTGCTCGGGCGAATCGGTCGCGACGCTCACAACCGCGAGGTCGTGGTGCAGCGACTGATGGAGTCCGACCCCGCGGAGATTCCTGCCACTGGCGAGCACCACCCGGAACGGACCCGCCGAAGGTGCGACATGGCGGTTCGTGAGGATGAGTCCGTCCGGCCCGACGAAGAAGCCGGTGCCGAACCCGTGCTCGTCCTCGATGAGCACCACCTGCACCGAGCGCGCGAGCACGTGATCCATTGCTTTTGATCTCCTCCTCTGGTCCTATACCATCTTTCGTGGCGGATCGGGTCGCATCGCGCCGCGTGGGCGAGGGGGCGGCTCCGGGAAAGGTACGGGGACGGAAACCATGGGACTCTTCGACAACTTCATGGGCACGAACATCCAGCTCACCCCGAAGACAGCGCTCGTGGCGACGATGCTTTATCTCAGCGCGGCCGACGGGCACCTCGACGACAGCGAGATCGGCGATCTCCTCAAGATCGTCCCCGACCGCCAGGCGCTGGACAATGCCCTTCACTACGTCAAGCGCGTGGCCTTCGGGAAGTTCCTTGAAGAGTCGGCCCGCCTCCTGTCACCGCAGCAGAAGATGTGCGCCATCCTCAACGCGGCCGATCTCGCGATGGGAGACGGGCACCTCGCCCCCGCCGAGCAGCAGATGCTCAATCAGATCGTGCAGTCCTGGCAGATCCCCGAGCAGTACCTCGGGCCTTACGTCCAGGCCCTGATGGTGAAGAACAACGTCGCCGTCTTCGGCTGAGCGCCGTCCCCGCCGGCGCGCCTCCAGGGCGCGCGCCACCCCGATCCGCCTCCCGCCCGAAGCGCGCCCGGCCTGAGCTCCGCAGACATCGAACCTCGCGACGCCATCCTCCGGCTGGACCGGACGCGGGCCGCCGCCCGGCTCAGGCGCGTCGAGCCCTCCGGCGGGTGGTGGGGGAATTCCCCCATCCTGCCGGAATGATGGAACCGCCAAGGCGCCATAAGACGCCAAGATTTTTGTGTTTTTCTTGGCGCCTTGGCGCCTTGGCGCCTTGGCGGTTCAAAGGACCCCACCTTCCTCCCGCGCGCCGGCGAGCGCTCGGACGACAGGCCAGCTCGGCGCCGGTCGCGCGTCACGCGCGCAGGAGCCACCACGCCCCGAGGCCGACCGACAGCGCCGACGCGGCGAAGCGGAGCTTCTCGGCGGGCGCGAGCCCCCCGGCGGACGAGGGCGCCCCGGCCGGAGCGCGACGCGCGGCGCGCTCCATCGCCCACGACATGAGCGCGGTCATGCCGGCCATGGCGAGCGAGCTGCCGGCCGTGAAGCCGAGGAGGAACAGGGCGCGGACCGCCTCCGAGCGCGCGAACACCGCAGGCAGGACGAGCAGGAGCGCGGCCGCGCCGGTCAGCCCGTGGACCAGCCCGACGAGCGCCGCCTTGCGCCCGATGCGGCGCGCGTCGGGCGCCTGCGCCGCGGCCGCCTTCCGGTCGCGGCGCAGGCCCCACAGGCCCATGCCGACGAGCGCGAGGGCCGCCGCGCGCTCGCTCCAGCCGGAGAGCGCCTCGAGCCGCGTCCCGGCCGCGAGCGCGACCAGCGCGAGGCAGACGATCCACGTGCCGAGGCCGTGCCCGAGCCCCCAGAGGAGCCCGAGGCGGAAGCCCGAGCGCCGGTGCGCCGCCGCCATCGGCGTCAGGCTGAGAACATGGTCGGGCCCGGTGACGGCGTGGAGCGCGCCAGAGCCGATCCCGGTGACTACGGCGAGCGTCATGGTTCCTCCTCGGAGACCAGTCTGGGCCCCGACAAGCGCCCGCTCCAAGACAAGATTCCGATGCATGTGATAGCCTGCAACTATCAGCAGGGCGGGAGCGGCGCGGGGATCGGCCAGACTCACACGCGCGCCGCGATCCGAAAATCAAGCCCCTCGTGACGGCCAATCCATCATACAGCGACGCTGCATAGCTGGTTGATAGGTTGATGGACAGCGAGCTCCACGATCCGCCCTCGTAGAAAAGCGACGCTGTCTCGGGATTTGTCCGCGCATCGAAGAAGGGGCGTTCGCCTCGCGAGCGCGCGGCCGGCGGCGCGCCCCACGAGGGGCTCGAGTTCAGGGCATCCGCGTGAAAGACTGCCGCCGCGTCGCGCATCTGGAGCGATCGCGGGCGACCGAAAGGAGCAGGTCATGCGTCCTCGTGCTTCGTGCTTTGGTTCGACGATCTTCATCGCGAGCTGCCTCGCCGTCGCGGCGAGCTGCTCTGCGGCCAGCGAGGGCAAGACGGGCACCTCCGGGGGAGGTGGCTCCGGGGATGATGACCCCGGCACCGGCGGCGAGCTCGGCGACGGCGACATCGGCGTCGGCGACGACGGCGCCACGTTCCGGTGCGGCGACGGCGTCCTGACCTCGGACGAGGCCTGCGACGACGGCAACGCCCAGGGCGGGGACGGCTGTGCCGGCGATTGCCTCTCGGTCGAGCTGGGCTGGTCCTGCCCGATACCCGGCGCTGCCTGCTCCCGCATCGCCCGCTGCGGCGACGGCGCCGTGGTGTTTCCGGAGCTCTGCGACGACGCCAATACCGCCGCGGGCGACGGCTGCTCGCCGACCTGCAAGGTCGAGGTGGGCTACAAGTGCGACGGCGCCCCGAGCGCCTGCACGGCGACGACCTGCGGCGACAATGCCCAGGAGGGGGCCGAGAGCTGCGAGGACGGCAACACGATGCCGTTCGACGGCTGCTCCTCGACGTGCCAGGCCGAGCCCGATTGCTCCGCGGGCTCCTGCGTCTCCCGCTGCGGAGACGGCCTCGTGCTCGCGGAGGACTGCGACGACGGCAACAACATCGACGGCGACGGGTGCTCCGCGGCCTGCGCGAGGGAGCCCGGTTATGAGTGCGCGGTGCCGCAGCCTTCGGGATCCATGGCCGTGCCGGTGGTGTTCCGCGACTTCCGGGCGAGCCACGCCGATTTCGAGCCGGATGGTCCGGGCCGGAGCGTGCCGGTGTTCGGCATGGTCGCGAACCGGCTCGACGCGGAGAAGAAGCCGACATACATGGCGGTCGCGAACAGCCAGGTGACGAGCGCGCAGAGCTTCGCCGACTGGTACCACGACGTGCCCGGCACCAACAGCACCACGGTCACGACGCTCACGCTATGGGATACCGGGGACGGCCGCTTCGTGAACCGCTGGGGCGAGGACGGCGCGCAGTGGACGCTGCTGTCCCCGGAGAGCGCGCATTATTGCGGCAATGTGGGCAACGAGGTGGACGGGGAGCGCTGCACCTCGTCGACCGAGAACACGGCGGCGTGCGGCGATATCCACGGTCCCGATTTCCACAGCTGCGAGGTGCGCGGCGGCGTGTACTGGGCGAGGTACGTGGATGCCACGTATGACGGGAATCCGCTGTTCTTCCCCGTCGACGACGATCCGTTCACCCCGGCGGCCGAGCGCGTGCCGGCCGATATCTTCCCGAGCTACGGGGATGGGAGCTGGCTGAAAGAGGACGGCACCCCGGACCACAACTTCCACTTCACGAGCGAGATTCGCTACTGGTTCCAGTACACGGCGGGCCAGGAATACGTGCTCGACTTCACCGGCGACGACGACGTGTGGGTGTTCATCAACGATCGTCTCGCGGTCGACGTCGGCGGCATCCACAGCGCCGTCACCGGGCACCTCGTCATCGGCGCCAACGGGGCGGGCAGGGTGACCTACGCCGGAGACGAGGACGACGTCATCCCGGCGCGCAACGTCGATCTCGGCCTCGCGGACGGTGGCGTCTACCAGATCGCGGTGTTCCACGCAGAGCGCCAGACCGCGGCGTCGACGTTCAAGCTCACGCTGCAGGGCTTCGCGACGGCGCGCAGCGAATGCAAGCCGATCTGCGGCGACGGCGTGGTCGGCCTGGGCGAGCAGTGCGACGACGGCGTGAACGACGGCGGCTACGGCGAGTGCGGGGCGGACTGCCAGCTCGGCGAGTACTGCGGCGACGGCGTCGTCCAGGGACCCGAGGAGTGCGACGACGGCAACAACCGCGACGGCGACGACTGCGGCAGCGGCTGCCGCAACCTCATCCCGCGCTGAGCCGGAAGCCGGAGAACGAGCGCGCGCCGGGCCCGCGAGGGCGCGGCGGGCCGGCGTGCGGGCGGGCTCGGACGCATCGAGAACGGCCGTTCGACGACAGCGTGCGCACATCTCCCACACAGCGCGGACGGCGCCGTTGCGCGACGACTGCGGGATGTTCGGTCCCGGGCATCCTCAGCATCGTCCCCAGCAGCCGCCTTATGACCCTCCTCAGCCGCCGCCTTACTACCCTCCGCCGCCGCCGCCGCAGCGTCCGAAGCCGGGCGTGTCGCCGATCGTGATCGTGCTCGCGGTCCTCGGTGGGCAGCGGAATCGAACCAGCGGAATCGAACCCAGCGGAATCGAACCCAGCGGAATCGAACCCCGAACCCAGCGGAATCGAACCCAGGTTAGTACTTCCCCAAACCGCTTGCGAGACATCGAGAGGTGAGGAAGGTTACGCTATCGCTCGCGTAGCCCGGCGCTATCGAGCCTCTTCCCCGGCTCGGCTGTACCGAACTGGGCCGACAGCGAGGTCTGACAGCCGCGTCACCGGCCGTCGTCGCCTTCGACTGTTCCGTCGACGGTGCACCGCACGCCGGTCGCACTCCGCGGCCGGTTCCTCAGCGCTCCGCTTCGTGACCATCTCTATGGCGCGGGGTCGCAGCAGGCGCCGTGGAATACACGCATCCAATACGTGCCCTCGGGAAAACGGGCGGACCGATCGCCGCTCCTCCAGCGGGTCAGCGCGCTCCGGTACGTGATCCGGAAGGCGCGGAGCCTCGCGATGGCTGCCTTGCGGTCGCTGGGATCCCTCGCCGCGAGGGTTGGCCGGCGACGGCGGAGCGGCTCCGGTGTGGCCGTCGTCTGCCAGGGGGACATTGTCCGCGCTCCGTCGGCGCCGAGGAACGTGCGACCGCTGTCGCGGACCTTGGATCGCGCCTGCCGAACGTTCCGCGCGACGAGCACGCGAAGGCGCCGCTCGATGGCCTCCGCACCGAGATCGCGGAGGACTGGCGGGATGGTACAGTCGATGCGCGCCCGCTCGGGCAGCCTGGCGCCGTGCCCGCGGAAGTAGACCTCGGGCATTGTCGCTACGTGGCGTTCTCCGAGCCTCGTGGTGACCACGCCCGGCCACTCCTCGGGAGACCGCACGAGGCCCGCGGCGGTCGGGTTGGTGATGACGTAGGCAATCTTGTCAAGGACGTCCTCGGCACTCTCAACCGCCACGATGCTCGCGTGCGCCGCCGACCAGAAGTTTTCGGTGCGACCAAGTGAGGCATTCATGCAGCTCGCGACGAGGCGGTGGAGGAGCTGCAGGAACTGGGGCAGGCGGGCTTCTGGATCGGTCAGCACGGCATGCCAGTGGTTGGACATGACCACGAAGGCGTGGAGTTCGATACCGGTGCGTTCGGCGGCCACTGCGAGGCAGTAAAGGAACACCTGGTTCGTCTCGACCGACGGCCGCAGCATCATCTGCCGCTGGGTGCAGCGTCGTGTTACCAGGTAGGTGGCGCCGGCAATGAGTCTCCGCGGAGCGGACATGCGGGTCCCGTCGGCACAGACCGTGCCCGCCACAGGATCGCAGGATAGGCCGGAAGAGTGGTGATCCTTAGGCGTTCAGGTGGTGGCGGCGCCATGGCGGACGTGGCGCCGCCATCCCCGGAATCAGACCCAGGTTACGTGGGAATCGGACCCAGGTTACGTCGTCGACGTCGTCGGACCCAGGTTACGTCGTCGACCAGGACCCAGGTTACGTCGTCGACCATGAACGACGGCGGCTACGGCGAGTGCGGGGCGGACTGCCAGCTCGGCGAGCACTGCGGCGACGGCGTCGTCCAGGGACCCGAGGAGTGCGACAACGGCAACAACCGCGACGGCGACGACTGCGGCAGCGGCTGCTGCAACCTCATCCCGCGCTGAGCCGGCGCGCTGAGCCGGAAGTCGGAGAACGAGCGCGCGCCGGGCCCGGGAGGGCGCGCCGGGCCGGCGTGCGGGCGAGCCCGGCTACGCCGTAACCGGCCGTTCGACGACAGCGTGCGCACATCTCCCACGCAGCGCGGGCGGCGCCGTTGCGCTACGACTGCGGGATGTTCGGTCCCGGGCATCCTCAGCATCGTCCCCAGCAGCCGCCTTATTACCCTCCTCAGCCGCCGCCTTACTACCCTCCGCCGCCGCCCCCGCCGCAGCGCCCGAAGCCGGGCGTGTCGCCGATCGTGATCGTGCTCGCGGTCCTCGGGGGCCTCTTCGCGCTCGGCGTCGGCGCCCTCGTCGTGATCGGCGGCGTGGTGTACGTGGTGGCGAGCGCGGAGCCGGAGAGCGCCGTGGGCGAGCCGGTGCTCACGGGCGTGCCGACCGCGGGCGGCGTCTCGACCGTGTCGACCGCGGGCGGCGTCTTGCCCGCGCAGCCCTCGTCGACGAACACCCCGCTGCGCCCCGACGAGGCCGACGAGGTGGCGGGCGCCGACCCCTCGAGCGGCGACCACGCCGCGGGCGATGTCCCGTCGCCCGCCGGCGCCGACGAGGCGGGCGACGCGCCGGAGCCCGCGCTGGCCGGAGCGCGGACGCCTGCCTCCCCGGGCGAGGGCTCCTCGAAGCAAGGCGCGAGCAGCGGCAGCGCGGCGGGCGGGGCGTCGTGGTGGTGCACGGCGAGCGCGTCGGTGCGCGTCTGCGGCTTCGCGGGCGCCTGCAACTATCAGATGGTGTTCGGCAACGGCATGGGGACGGACCGCTTCCTGGCCTCGCAGCAAGCCAAGCGGTCGTGCGAGTCGAGCGCGCGCGCGAAGGGCGCCTCGGCCATCTGCGTCGTGCAGTGCAGCCCTCGCTGACGACGGCGACCTTCACGCCATCCTGACGAGGGCCGGCAGCCTCCCGACCCTCTCTGGAGCGAGGGAGGCGGTTGCCGCGCGCCGAACTGCGTCGGCGAGGACGGCGCGCGAGCGGCGAGGTGCGCAGCGTGCGCCGCGCGCTGGCCGAGCGGCTGAGCTGAGGGGACGCTCCGCGCTGCGTCGCCCGGGTCGGCCCCGTCGGCGCGGCGCGCTCCCTGCGCGACGCGGCGCTCGACGGCGCTCGACGTGCGGGCTGAAGCTCCGCGCTGGACGGGGCGAACCTTCGCGTGCTGGTCCCCCGGATCGAGAAAAGCGCGAGCGGCTGTCAGACCCCGTGATCCTCCGGCGTACAGAATCTCGAAGGGACAGCTCGACCGGGCGCCTCTGCGGCGGCGACGGCCCGTCGCCGCGCGACACGGACGCTCCGGACTTCGAGCACGGGCGCGCGCAACACCGCAGCTCTGCGGAGAGCCCGCGCGCCCGTGGTGACCGGCCACGTAACACGGAGCCTTGCAGCGATCCCATGCACGCGCGCGCCCGGGAGCACCAACGCATCATCGACGTCGGGACGATGGGCGCGCGGACCGCCGCCACGCGCACGGACGCTGCTTGTCACGCGTCATCGAGCCAGGAGGAAGAGATGAACAAGATCAACATGCAAATGCTGCCGCGCGCGCTCGTCGTGTCCGCAATCATGCTCGGCGCTTGCGTCGATGCCGAGCCCACTGGCGGCGCTGAAATGAGCTCCAGCGAGGAGGTCGGCGCGGCCCCGTCGAGCCTCACCACACAGGACATCCTCGATCGAGCGTACAAATGGGCGCACGCGAGCGTGCCCTACTGCTCGGTTCCCGCGGGCCGGTACGACCCGGTCTGCAAGAGAGACTGCACGAGGACCGGCGCCGCGGATAACCCGGAATGGAACCTGTATCGCTCGGATTGCTCGGGCTTCGTCTCCTACGCGTGGGGCGCGCCTGCGCCCGGAAAGGTGGTCATCGAGCTGGTTCAGGAGCACTTCTCTCAGAGGGTAGGGCACTGGGACGCGCAGCCCGGGGATGCTTTCGCCTACGTCTCGCCGGACGGCCCCGCCGATGACCATATCATGCTCTTCGTGGATTGGACCTCGAGCGGTGCGGCGCGCATCATGGAGGAGCTGAACTGCGATCACGTGAGCCGCGACGTCGAGATTCCAGCGGTGCGCAACAGCGACGGCTCGCTCATGATTTACGGACAGCAGTACTGGCCTTACCGGCTCAAGCATGTTGCCTCGTTCGACCAGGCCGACCCCAACGCGGCGAACGGAGGGCAGCTCACGCAGACCGTCGTGCTCACCGGCGGAGATTACATCCGGCAACGCCGGCTCGTCGGTGGAGCCTGGCAGGCGTGGGGGGCGCCGGTCAGCACGAGCACGCTGCGTCTGCACGGCGAGGATCGGCGAATCCGCTCCTCCAGCGAATCGAAGCGGCCGGACGGGACGACCAAGCGCGATCTGCTGAACTACGATGGCACTGTCATCGTCTCCCAGTCTCTGATCGGCGGGACGTGGAGCAACTCCGAGGTCTGGGTGGGCGGAATGGGGATCCCGGGCGTCGACCGCCTGTGGTCCTTTGATCAGACCTACGGCGACGCCTCGACAGGCGGGCGCCCGCGGCAGTTCGCGGTCGCGGCCGAGGGCAGGCGCATGCACGTCAGGACCCACGACGGAACGAGGTGGAGCGCGTGGAGCGCGCTGGAGATCCAGGACCTGGGTATTTCCTATCGGGAAGTCGTCGGAGGCGTGAACATGACCGTCCCCGTGACGCAGATATCCGCGTTCAGCCAGGCCCTCAATCCCGCCGGTCTACCGAAGCAAGACGTCACCTCGCTCACCGGACATCGGGTGTTTAGCCGAACGTTCCAGGATGGACGCTGGGGCGACTGGCAGGCGTTCGATCTCTCGAACCTCGGAGCGCTGTGACATAGCGCCCGCGCCACCCTCGTTGACGAGCACCCCGCTGCGCGCCGATGGGGCCGACGAGGTGGCGGGCGCTGACCCCTCGAGCGACGCCACGCCGCGGGCGATGTCCCGCCGCCCGCCGGCGACGGCGAGGCGAGGCGAGCGAGGCGCCTGCGTCTCCACTGGCCGGCCCGGCGCGCTCCGCTGGTGTGTCACCTTGCATCCTTTGTTAATAAGTGACAAGTTAGTAATGAATGGTTCGCCCGCGTACAACCACCGACGAGGAGATCCTCGAGGAGGCCCGCGCCTGCTTCCTCGAGCACGGGGCCGGCGTGTCGACGACCGTGATCGCGGCGCGGCTCGGCATCTCGCACGGGGTGCTGTTCCAGCGCTTCGGCACCAAGGAGCAGCTGATGCGCGCCGCGCTGCTCCCCTCGGCGGAGCAGCCGTGGATGGCGCGGGCGCGATCGGGCCCCGACGACCGCGCGGCGCGGGCCCAGCTCCTCGAGCTCGCGGAGGAGATCTCCGTGTGCCTCGAGCGCATCGTGCCGTGCATCGCGGTGCTCCGCTCGGCCGGGTTCACCCTCGATACCGCCTACGAGCGACGGGAAGATTTCCCGCCGGTGCGCGCGCGCAGCGAGCTCGCGGCGTGGTTCGCGCGCGCGGTCGCGCGGGGCGTCCTGCGCCCGGTCCCGCCCGAGCACGCGGCCGATCTCTTCCTCGGCGCGCTGCAGTTCCGCCCGTTCCACCAGCACATCTCGCGCAACGGCTTCAGCCAGGCCGAGGGCCGCGCCTACCTCGAGTTCGTGGTCCACGTGCTCTGCCGGACGCTCGATCCGACCGGAGATCCGCGATGACCGCCGCGCACCACCGCTCGACACCCGTGGAGCTCCGCCCCGCTGGAGCGAGGCGCGCGGCCCGCGCGTGGATTCGACCGAGCCTCGAACCGCGAGGCGCCATGCAACGTTCGACAGGTGAACAACGCCAGAGGAGCGCCGAGGACGCATGACGAAACCGATCGAATCCAGGAACGGCTCACCCGACTCACCCGATCTCCCGGACGCGCCCGCGGCATCCGGCGGTGTGCCCGGGCCCTTCACCTTCCTCATGACCACCCCGATCGGGACGGGGCACCTGCTCCGCATCCTCGAGCTCGCGCGGGGTCTGACCGCGCGCGGCCATCGGGTGCTCGTGCACACGCAGGCCGCGGCGGAGGCCGCGGTCAGGGCGGCGGGCGCCGAGCTCGTACCCTATGCCCGTCACCACGACATCATCACGCGGTTCTTCGATCGGCCCGTGGAGGGCGCGCTGCGGTGGGTGCCGGCCATCCCCCGCAACGTGATCCGGTTCCGCGAGGCCCTGATCGAGAGCAGCGTGGAGCTCGCCGAGGAGCTCACGCCCATCCTCCGGCGCGAGCGCGTGGACTGCCTCGTCCATGACATCTTCGGCTTCGGCGCGGGCTACGCGGCCGAGCGCGCGGGCATCCCCTGGGCGAGCGCGGGGAACGCCGCGACGGTGATCGACGCGGCGGGGCTACCGCTGATCGCGCGGTCGCTCCCGCTCCCGTGGCTCGTCACCGAGCGTCCCGCGCTCCTCCACGCCATCGCCGACAGGCTCCTGCCGCTCTCGCGGGCGCGGGCGGCGCTCGGCCTGCCGCCGCGCCGCCCGGGCGGGATGGCGGAGTTCGTGCGCGCCGCGACGTCGCCGGAGCTCCATGTCGTGATGGTCCACCGCGGCTTCGTCCGCGACGTCGCGCTCCAGGAGCGGCAGCTCTTCGCCGGGCCGGTCTCGTTCAACGTGCCCGGCGGGCACGGACCCGAGGCGCCGCGCCCCGCCGCCCCCGTGGAGGTGCGGCCCGGCACGGTCCTCGTGAGCACGACGACCACGGGCAAGGACGGCGGCCTGCTCCGGCGCGTGCTGCAGGCGGTCGCGCCGATGGGGATCCCCATCCTCGCCACGGCCGCCAGCGCGGAGGACGTGCCCACCGGCCTCGGAGAGCACGTCCGGATCGAGCGATATCTGCCCCACGAGGAGGTGTTCCCCAGGGTGGCGGCGGTGATCACGCACGGCGGGTGGGGCACCATCGGGCGGGCGCTGGAGCACGGGGTCCCGATGCTGATCATCCCGCTCTTCGGCGACCAGCACATCAACGCCGCGCAGGCGGAGCGCGGAGGGTTTGCATATCGCCTGCCGCTCGCCGAGGCGACGCCGGAGGCGATCCGGGGGCGGCTCCGGGCGCTGCTCGCGGACGGGGCCTTGCGCGAGCGCGCGCAGGCCGCCGCCGCGGAGATACGACAGCTCAAGTCCGAGGCGGTCGCCGCCAGCGCGCTCGAGCGGCTGGCCGCCCGCTCCCCCCACCGCGAGAGGGCGCGCCACGCGCCTCGGCCGCCGGCGGCCCAGACGCTCGAGCAAGGGTGATGCGACGCCGGACCGCCAGAGGCGCGGAGCACCCGGGGGGCCGACGGCAGCGACCTGGAGGCCAGCGGGAGCGCCTTTCGGGGCGGGACGCGTGAAGAACAGGATCCAGAGCGCAGGGGCGCTGCGACGCAAAGACGCACGGAACAGAATGGTATCCGTGCGATCCGACACTCCATAAACAAGCGACGCTTGCCGGCAACTCATGATCGCGCAGCCGCGCCCCGGCGAGGCTGCGCTCGGTGCCGACGTTCGAGGCGCGCTCGACGGGCGGATCACTCCGATTGAGCGCCGACCTGGTCGCCGCCGCGGAGCTCCACAAGGTTCTCCGCGGATAGGCGAGCTCGGCACCATCCTTGGTCCGACTGGAGCCGGGGAGGAAATGTAAAATAATGCAAACGACTGCAAGAGGCCGCTCGCGACCCTATGGCGTCCAGGGCAGACCGCCACGCCTCCCCCACCGGCGACGAGGCTCCTTATGAGTTCTGCTATCCTCGCGAGAATCCGTTGGTATTTGTCGGCGATTCATTCATGCATTGATGAGGCTGTCATCGCTATGCGGCCCGCGAGAGCTCAAGCTGAGTCCGTTGCGTGGCCGTTTACGAATTCATGTCGCAATCGACTGTGGCCGAATCTCCCATGCTTCGTCTTGCACATCGAGTGAGGCTCTTCTATGTTCGCTGCGTCGCAGGCGCGCTGCGCGCATTCCGCGCCCTGGACGACGCCCTGCGAACCAGGAGCTGTGTCATGAAATTGCGACATGTATTCGCGGTCGGTGGCATGATTGCTGCTGTGGGTATGGCCGGGTGTATGGCCGACGGAGAGCCGGCGGAGCCGGAGATCGTCCGGCTCGACGCGAGCGAAGCCGCAGAGAACCCGCTCGGCAGCTGGAGCGGGCCCGCCTCTGTGCCTGCCGCCGAAGCGCAATCGGCCGACCAGGCCTCAGCCGCATACTGCTGGGTGTGGCTCGACTACTGCGTTGACCCGCGTACCGGGACGGCGACCTGCCATGACAACGGCGGGTGTACATTGGAACAGTTCGTCGACGCATGCCTTGACCTGTACTACGATATCTGCGTCTGAGCTGACGAGCTCCGTCGACATGCTCGACCAGGCGCTCGTCGGCATCGCCTGCGCGCGTTCCACGAGGACCCGATCGTGGTGGCGCACGATCGCAGCTCGGGGATGCCGTGAGCCTCGCTGCCGGCCAGGCTGACGCCTGCGCGCGCGGCGCAGTCGAGCGGCGACGGGCCGCTGCGTCTCGTCCCTCGCGCCCCTCGCGCCGTCGCGCGCTGCGCGAGCGGCTCGCTGTACGCGGTCGCTGGTGAAAGCCGAGCAGGCTAGAACACCGATCTTGTCGATCGAGCGAGAAATGAACCGCCAAGACGGATGCGCCGGTCAAGACCGGCATGAGGGAGCAGGTGAGCAACGAGGAGCAGCACCAGCAAATCGAGCAAGTCCTGCCCCGGGAGGAGTCCACCCCCGGGAAGGCCACCCTTGCGCAGCGTGGGGTGACCCGCGAGGCGAAGCGTAGGGGGACGAGTGAGCGGGCCGGGCGATAGAGCCTCGAAACGGTTCAGTTCGAGGGGGCCGACACGATTGTCTTGCGTGGAAGGCCATGGTGGAGGCCCGAACAACGTGGACCTGGGCCGTCCATCCCCTCCGGGGTCGAGGAGTTCGGCACGTGCACACACGCCTCATGCACGGAAACCGGGAGACCTCGAAGGAGCCGCGATGCCGGTGGTGGGCAGCGGACAGCCACGGGAAGGCGCCGAGCCGCAATCCGTGGTGTCGTACTTCGAGGAGTCGGACGAGGGCATGGTACCGGAGAAGCCGGCGAAGACGCGGGTAACGCCCGTCGAGTCGGTGGAGGGACGGCCCGAGGCCGAGGGAAAATCCGCAGCACGAAACGCGTCCCGGGCTCAGGACCGGCAAGACGCGCCCACGCAAGTGATGCGGATCGGACAGCGAGCGAAGGAGAAGAAAGGGGAGCGGTTCGACAACCTGCTGAGCGCGATCAAGGCGCCGCTGCTGAAGGAGGCGTACCATCGCCTGCGCAGGCGCGCGGCGCCCGGAGTGGACGGGACCACGTGGGAAGAGTACGGCGAGCATCTCGATGCCCGCCTGCTCGACCTGCAGGATCGCATCCACCGCGGCAGCTACCACCCGCAGCCGGTGCGGCGCGTGCACATCCCGAAAGGCGATGGTCGCATGCGACCGCTCGGCATCCCGGCGCTGGAGGACAAGCTCGTCCAGCAGGCGGTGCGGATGGTGCTGGAGCCGATCTACGAGCAAGAGTTCCTGGGGCTGTCGTATGGCTTCCGGCCCGGCCGGGGGCCGCACGACGCCCTGAACGCGCTCGCAGAGGCCATCAGCCGGAAGACGAGCTGGGTGCTCGATGCAGACATCCGGTCGTTCTACGACACCATCGATCACGGATGGATGCAGAAGTTCCTCGAGCACCGGATCGGGGACAGGCGCATGGTGCGGCTGCTGATGAAGTGGCTGCACGCGGGCGTCATGGAGGAAGGCGAGCTGCGCGAGGTGAAGGAAGGGACGCCGCAGGGAGGGACCATCAGCCCGCTGCTTGCGAACGTCTACCTTCACTACGCGTTCGATCTGTGGGCCA
This sequence comes from Sorangium sp. So ce134, assembly GCA_051525975.1. GTDB lineage: Bacteria > Myxococcota_A > Polyangia > Polyangiales > Polyangiaceae > Sorangium. The sequence goes on along the minus strand of CP150314.1, from coordinate 10,447,440 downwards.
ACCAGTGGAGGAAGCGGCATGCGCGCGGTGAGGTGTACATCGTGCGCTACGCCGACGATTTCGCGGTGACCTTCCAGTACGAGCAGGACGCGCGCGCGATGCGGGAGGCCCTGGCCTCTCGTGTCGCGAAGTTCGGCCTGGAGCTGCACCCGGAGAAGACCCGGGTGCTTCGGTTCGGAAGATTCGCCCGGCAGGACGCCGAGCGCGACGGGCGCACACGCCCCGAGACGTTCGACTTCCTGGGGTTCACGCACATCGCCGGCGTAAGCCGGCGAGGCGAGTTCCAGCTGAAGCGTCGTACCTCGCGGAAGAAACGGAACGCCAAGCTGGCGAGCCTGCGCGAAGAGATGCGCGAGCGTCGGCATGAGCCCGTGCGAGCCCAGCACGCATGGCTCTCCAGCGTGCTCGAAGGGCACTTCCGGTACTACGGGGTGCCCACAAACTACCGGGCGTTGCACCAGTTCCGGGAACGCGCGCGCGCAAGCTGGCACCTCCAGCTTCAGCAGAGGAGCCAGCGTGCGCACTGGTCCCGGCCGCAACGAACGGCGTTCGAGCAGCGGTTCCCCCTGCCGCAGCCCCGCATCCATCATCCCTGGCCAGCTCTACCGCGAGCCAGTCCGTCGACCCGAGGTGGGAGCCCGGTGCGGGAAATCCGCTCGCCGGGTTCTGTCCGGGGGGCGGCCCGGGTTGACCGAAGGTAGGTCAGCACGGGCCGTCCCTACCGGGACCCAAGGACGCCAAGACGCCAACATAGGATTCTCTTCTTGGCGTCTTGGCGGTTCAAACTTCTGCGCTTTTCAGGCGGTTTCAGCCCGCTTGTCGCTCTAGCGCGCGGCGGGCGGGGCGGCGCGCAGGAACGCGCGCATGTGGAAGCGGCGTTGCTCGTCGGGATAGATGTGCTCCTGCCCGACCGGGCACGCGCGGCGCGACAGGCACCCTGCGGTCATGCACGCCCCGGCGGGCTGGGCGTCGAGGTGGCCGACGCAGGCGGCGACGTCGTAGCTGCCGGGCGAGAAGGCGGAGACGGGGCAGGCGCGCAGGCAGGGCTTGTCGGCGCAGGACGCGCAGGGGCTCGGCAGGTCCTCGCGGGGCGGGAGCGACAGCCGCTCGGCGAAGACGAGCGCGGCGCGATACCCGTGCCAGAGGCCGAACCGCGGGTGGATGAGGATGCCGAGGGGCGACGGAGCCACCGGCTCGGCCCGCTGCGCCCAGCGCTGGAAAGGCCAGTACGGAGGGCCGGTGAAGGGGAACAGCGCGGACGCGCCGAGCTCGGCGGCGAGCGCCGAGACCACCGCGGAGGTCCAGTCGTCGAGCGCGAGATCGGGCGCCTCCTCGCGAGCGCGCGAGAACGCGCGCCACATGGAGGGGCCTGCGTTGCCGAGCAGGACGAGCGTCCCCGCGGGGAGGCCTCCGGCCGCGGGGACGCCGTCGCCCTCGGAGGGGTGGAATCCGCCGCGCAGCGGGATGCCCGCGCGGTCGCAGCGCGCCGAGAGATCCGGCCAACCGATGGGCATCGGGCCTCGCTTAGGGCGCCAGGACCGGCGCGGCAAGCGAGCGATGCCGGAGGCGCCCGCGCGCATGGCCCGGGTCGGCGGAGGGGAGGCCTGGATGGCCGGAAGGAGGGCCTCCGGTGCGCCGGACGCGCCCTCCCCGGAACAGGCGTTCTGTTCTAGAGTGGCGCCGTGGTCCGGAGGCTCGATTGCCGGCTCGTGACGAAGACACGGTCCCCCGACGCCCGCGCGGCGCGCGCGTTCGGCTGCGCCGGGGGTGCGCTCGCGAGCGCGCCATGAGCCTCCCGCGCCCGCTGGTCACCCTCCACTTCGCCCAGACGCTCGACGGCCGCATCGCGGCCCCCAACGAGCGCGTCGCGCTCAGCACGCCCGCGGGGATCGAGCACGCCCACCGGGCGCGCGCGGAGCACGACGCGGTGCTCGTCGGGATCCGCACCGTCGTGATCGACGATCCCCTGCTGACGGTGCGCGCGTGCGAGGGCCCGCAGCCGATGCGCGTCGTGCTGGCGAGCGCCCTCGGCGTGCCGGAGGGGGCGCGCCTCTTGCAGTCGTCAGGAGCAGGAACAAGCTCAAGAACGAGCGCGAGCTCCCGCAACGGCACCTGCAGGGGGCAGCCGGCCGGCGGGCGCGTGGTCGTCATCGGCGCGGTCGGCCGCGCGCTGGACAGCACGCGCGCGCGGCTCGAGGAGCGCGGCGCGGAGGTGATCGTCGTGCCCGCGAACGACGACGGCCGCGTCTCGCTGCCACACGCCCTCGCCGAGCTCCACGCGCGCGGCGTGCGGCGGCTGCTCGTCGAGGGGGGCGGCGCCGTGCTCACCTCGTTCCTGCGCGGGCGGCTCGCCGACCGCGCGGAGGTCGAGATCGCGCCGCGCCTGCTCGGCGACACGGCGATCCCCGCGGTCGGCACCCTGGGAGAGGCGCCGCTCGCGTCGGCGATCGACCTGCGCGAGCCGGCGGTCGAGCTCCTGGGGGGCAACGTGCTCTTGCGAGGGGAAGTTGCCTATCCCGACTGACGATCCCGCGCCGCCGGAGACCCCCGCGCTGCCCGCGCCGCCGGAGACCCCGGCGCCGCCCGCGCCGCCGGCGCCGCCCGCGCCGCCGGAGACCCCGGCGCTGCCCGCGCCGCCCGCGCCGCCCGCCCGGGAGCTCTGGTTCGTCCGGCCAGGCCTCGTCGAGGTGCGCGGCGGCGACCCGCCGCGCGAGCCGCGGGCCGGCGAGGTCGTGGCGCGCGCGATCGCCTCGGGCGTGAGCCAGGGGACGGAGCTCCTCCTCTTCCGCGGCGAGGGGCCGACGCCGTTCGATCCGTCGCTCGACGCGCCGGGCGCGCCGACCTACCCGCGCCGTTACGGTTACGCGTGGGTGGGCGAGGTCGTCGCCCGCGGCGAGGGCGCGGCGCTCGGGCTGGGCGACCGCGTCTTCGCGCTCGCGCCGCACGGCGATCTGCACCTGTTCGGGCCGGGCGCGGCGCGCGCGCTGCCCCGCTCGATCCCGGGCGAGCGCGCGGTGCTGGCCGCGAACCTCGAGACGGCGATCACGTGCGTGTGGGACGCAGGGGTGGGGCTCGGGGACGCCGTGGTGGTGCTCGGCGGCGGCGTCGTCGGGCTGCTCGTGGTGGCGCTCGCGCGGCGCGCCGGGGCCGAGGTCCGGCTGGTCGAGCCGAGCGAGCGCCGCCGCCAGGCCGGCCTCGCGCTCGGCGCCGCCGCGGCGATCCGGCCGGAGGACGACCGGCCGCGCGGCGACGCGGACGTCGTCATCGCCGCGACGGGCGACCCGGGCGAGCTCGATCGCGCGATCGCGCACGCGGCGCGCGAGGCGACGGTGACGATCGCGTCGTTCTACGGCGCGCGGACGAGCCCGGTCGCGCTCGGCGCGGAGTTCCACCGCCGCCGGCTGCGCCTCCGCGCGAGCCAGGTCTCGACCATCCCGCCCGAGCGCGCGCCCCGCTGGGATCACGCGCGGCGCTTCGCGCTGGTGCGCGCCCTCCTGGAGGACGCCGCGCTCGACGCGCTGCTCGACCCGCCCGTCCCGTTCGACGCCGCGCCGTCGGTCTACGCCGAGCTCGCCGCCGCGCCCGGCGCGCGGCTGCAGACGGTCTTCCACTACGGCGCGCGATCGGCTACGCGGGAGGCCTGACATGTTCCTCCTCGGCGTCAGCGATCACGTGATGATCGCGCACAGCTTCTCCGATCCGTTCTTCGGCCCGGCGACCCGGATGCACGGCGCGACGTACGCCGTCGAGGTCGAGATCCGCGCGAAGGCGCTCGGCCCGCACCACGTGGTCATGGACATCGGCGCGCTGCACGCGTCGCTGCGCCGGGCGCTCGACACGATCGACTACCAGAACCTCGACGAGCACCCGGGCTTCCCCGGGCGCACCTCCACGACCGAGCGCGTGGCCGAGCACGTGGCCGGCCTGCTCGCCGCGGACATCGCCAAGCTGCCTGCCGACGAGGCGCCGCACCCGGGCGCGACGCTGCGGGTGCTCGTCCGCGAGTCGCCGACGGCGTACGCGGGCTTCGAGCGCGCCCTGTAGCGCCCGCCAGCGCAGCGAGATCGCCTGTCGTGCCGAGCGGCTGACCGCTCGGCGCGCGTATCGGGGCGGCCGCCCGTGAGGAGGGCAGCCGGCGCGCGCCATAAAAACAACCCCGAGCCGCGTTTATTCCTCCGACAAGATCGCTTCATCAACGCGCCATCAAGCCTCGCGCCGGTCGCGTCCGGACGACACGCGCGGTTTCTCACGAAGCGCTCGGGGCTCTCCTGAATCGTCGCGACATTGGAACCCGGCGCACGGCTCGTTCCGTCTTCTGGGCCACATGGATGCACGGCGAGGCTGCCGGGCAAGGGCGCCTGTTCCACTGCAATCGTGCTGCACCAGTGACTGCGTCGCCGGAAGGCGGTCGGCGCCGCTGTGCCGCGCCTGCCCGGTAGCGCTGGACGCGGCGGCGAGCGAATGCGAGGTCTCCAGCGCATGATGGAAGACAGGGATACTCGATCCAGGATGCAGGAAGAGCCGTGGGGCGCCGGGCGCGGCTACGGCCCGATCTCGCCGCGCCACCCGCTCGGCGGCGAGATGTCGGACGTCGCGCGCGGGATCTTCTCGCGCCTGCGGCTGCCGCGGCTCCTCCAGCGCTACGCGCAGGTGCCGGTGCTCGCCGCGTTCAGCTGCGTGAACGGGTTCGTGAGCATCGGCCTGATGGCGGCCCTCGCCGCCGTGACGGAGGCGCCCTTCGTGTTTCCGTCGCTCGGGCCGACCGCCTTCCTGTTCTTTTACACGCCCAGGGCTGCCTCGGCCGCGCCGCGCAACACCCTCATCGGGCACAGCATCGGTATCGCGGCCGCTTACTTCAGCCTGCTCGTCACGGGGCTGACGCACGCGGGCCCGGCGACCGCCGCCAGCGTGACCTTCCCGCGCGCCCTCGCCGCCGCGCTCTCGCTGGGGCTCACGGCCGGCCTCATGGTGCTCGCGAGAGCTCCCCACCCGCCGGCGGGCGCCACGACGCTCATCGTCTCGCTGGGCCTCCTGGACCGGCCGCCGATGTTTCTGGTGCTCCTCGGAGGCGTCGCCCTGCTCACGGCGCAAGCGATCCTCATCAATCGCCTCGCGGGCGTCGATTACCCGCTCTGGGCGCCGCGGCAGGCGCGCGGCGCCGAGGACGCGCCGGCGCATCTCCCCGGGCCGCCGGGGCGGAGCGCGGCGACCGGCGCGGGAGCGCAGCCATGAGCGCGGAGCTCACCGAGCGCCCCGCGTGCTGCGCGGCGCCCGCGCGCCCCCGGGCCGCCGCGAGCGCGCCGCGGCGCGCCCCGCTCGCGCACTGGGGCGCGGTCCGAAACGGGATCGCCGCCGCCGCCGGGCTCGCGGCGCTCATCGTCCTCGGCAGCCGCGATCTCGCGGACTTCGACTCCGCGCTCGTGGGCTACACCTTCGCGTGCCTCTTCATGACCTTCGGGGTCGTCTACCGGTACTCCGTCTGGCTCAGCAAGCCGCCGACCCGCAAGTACTGGGTCCGCGGCTTCCAGGTGCTCTTCTCGCCGCGCCGCTGGCCGCGCCTCCGCCGCCCGACGCTCATCGTCAAGGCGCTGTGGTCGAAGATCATCGCGCAGGATTTCATCCTGCGGCGCGGCCTCACCCGGTGGATCGCGCACATGCTCATCGCGTGGGGCTGCGCGCTCGCGGCGGCCGTGACGTTCCCGCTCGTGTTCGGCTGGCTCCACTTCGAGGCCGGCGCGGGCGAGGTCTATCGCGTGGTGCTCTTCGGATACCGCGTGTCCGAGATCCCGGTCCACGGCGTCGTGGGGTGGGCGGTCTTTCACGCGCTCGTCGTCAGCGGCCTCATGGTCGTCCCCGGGGTGATGCTCGCCATGCTCCGCCGCATGCGGGAAGGCGGCGCGGTGGCGGTCCAGCGCTTCGAGTGCGACCTGCTGCCGCTCCTCCTGCTCTTCGCCGTGAGCGCGAGCGGGCTCTTGCTCTGGGTGAGCTACGAGTGGCTGCACGGGTATTTCTACGGCGCGCTCGCCCAGCTCCACGCGCTGACGGTGATCGTGACGCTCGTTTACCTGCCGTTCGGCAAGCTCTTCCACGCGTTCCAGCGCCCCGCGTCGCTGGGCGTCACCTTCTACAAGGAGGCGGGCGACCGGGGCGAGAAGGCGGTCTGTCCGGTCACGGGCGAGGCGTTCGCGGCCAAGCTCCAGACCGACGATCTCAAAGAGGTGCTCGAGCAGGTGGGGTTCGACTACGCGGCGCGGGCGGGGACCGGGCCTGCGTGGAGCGAGATCTCCCCGCGCGGGCGGCGGATGCTCATCGGCCGCGCGCACCACAGCGCGCGCGGCGGCCGCTTCTCGTGAGCGGCGGACCCGAGGAGACGACACATGGCTCACCTGAGGTTGCCTATCGCCGACTACATCCGTGAGTACGGGCCGCACGTCTCGGACTCGCCCGTGACCGGGTGGGGGCCGAAGCCCGAGCCCGACAGGCTGGTCGAGACGCACTGCTGCTTCTGCGGGATGCAGTGCGGCGTGAAGCTGCAGGTCAAGGACAGCCGGGTCATCGGCATCGAGCCGTGGGAGGAGTTCCCGTTCAACGAGGGGCGGCTGTGTCCGAAGGGCGTCAAGCGGTACATGCAGACGCACCACCCCGACCGCCTGACCGATCCGCTGATCCGCGACGGGGCCGGGTTCAGGAAGGCGGGGTGGGACGAGGCGCTCGATCTCGTGGCGTCGAGGGTGCGCGCGATCCAGGCGAAGCGGGGCAAGGACGCCTTCGCGATGCTGAGCGGGGTCTCGCTCAGCAACGAGAAGAGCTATCTCGTGGGCAAGTTCGCGCGGCTCGCGCTCGGCACCGCCAACCTGGACTACAACGGCCGGTTCTGCATGGTCTCCGCGGGCGCGGGGAACAAGAAGGCGTTCGGGATCGACCGCACCGCGAACCCCTGGGAAGACATCCCCGAGGCCGGCGTCGTGCTGCTCGCGGGCACCAACGTGAGCGAGTGCTTCCCGACGCTCACGCACTACATCTGGAAGGCGCGCGACCGGGGAGCGAAGCTCATCGTTGTCGATCCGCGCGAGACGCCCATCGCCCGCACGGCCGACCACCACGTCGCGCTCCGCCCGGGGACCGACAGCGCGCTCAACCAGGCGCTGCTCCACGAGCTCGTCGCGAACGGCTGGTTCGACCGGGAGTTCGTCGAGCAGCGCTGCACGGGCTGGGCCGAGCTCCGCGCCTCGGTGGAGCGCTGCACGCCCGAGTGGGCCGCGGAGATCTGCGGCGTCCCGGCGGCGCTCATCCGCGAGGTCGCCGCGGCGTGGGGGCAGGCGAAGACGAGCTTCCTGCTGCACGCGCGCGGCGTGGAGCAGCACACGAAGGGCGTGGAGAACGTCCTCAGCCTGATCAACCTCGTGCTCGCCACCGGCAGGATCGGCCGCAAGGGCTGCGGCTACGGCACCATCACGGGGCAGGGCAACGGGCAGGGAGGGCGCGAGCACGGGCACAAGTGCGATCAGCTCCCCGGCAACCGCGACATCGAGAACCCGGAGCACCGCAAGCACATCTGCGATGTCTGGGGGATCTCCGACGCCGAGCTGCCGCGCAAGGGCAAGACCACGGTGGAGATCGTCGAGGCGATCCACGCGGGCGAGATCCGCGGGCTGCTCAACATCTGCTTCAACCCGATGGTCAGCCACCCCGACACGGGCTTCGCCCGCGAGGCGCTCGAGCGGCTCGAGTTCTTCTGCGTCATCGACTTCTTCATGAGCGAGACGGCCCGCTACGCCGACGTCGTGCTGCCCGGCTCGCTGCACGAGGAGGAAGAGGGCACCTCGACCACGGCGGAGGCCCGCGTGGTGCGCATCCGCGCCGCCGTGGATCCGCCCGGCAACGCGCGGCGGGACACGTGGATCCTCCTCGAGCTCGCGCGGCGGCTCGGGAAGGAGGAGCACTTCCGCTTCTCGCGCAGCGAGGACATCTTCGACGAGCTGCGCCGCGCGAGCGCGGGAGGGACCGCCGATTACGCGGGCATCACCTACGAGCGCGTGGAGCGGGAGATGGGGGTGTTCTGGCCCTGCCCGTCCGAGGGGCACCCGGGCACGCCGAGGCTCTTCGAGGACCGAAGGAGCTACCACCCCGACGGCAAGTTCAAGCTGATCCCGACGCCTTACCGGCCGAGCGCGGAGGTGCCCGACGCGGAGTTTCCGCTGTACATGACCTCGGGCCGGAGCGTGTTTCATTACCTCAGCGGGACGCAGACGCGGCGGATCAAGTTCCTCGTCGAGAAGAGCCCCGGGCCGATCTGCGAGATGCACCCCGCGCTCGCGGCGAGGCTCGGCCTCGCCGATCGGCAGCTGGTCACGGTCGAGACCCGGCGCGGCGGGGTCACGGTCCCGCTCCGGATCGTCGAGGCGATCCGCCCGGACACGGTGTTCATCCCGTACCACTGGCCCGAGGAGCTCGCCGCCAACCAGCTCACGGTCCGCGCGCTGGATCCCGTGAGCAAGATGCCGGAGTTCAAGGTCGCGGCGTGCAGGGTGCGCGCCGCCACGCGCGGCGAAGCCGATCGGGCGCGATCGCTGTTCGCCGAGCTCAAGCTGGAGGCCTCATGAGCGCTGTGGTGCGAGATTTCTTCATCGATTTTCAGCGGTGCATCGGCTGCCAGGCGTGCGCCGCGGCGTGCTCGGAGTGCCACACGCACCGCGGGCTGCCGATGGTGCACGTGGACCTGGTCGCGCCGGGCGTGTCGCTCCAGACCGCGCCGATGGTCTGCATGCATTGCGCCGATCCGACGTGCGCGTCGGTGTGCCCCGCCGACGCCATCAAGGTCGACGAGAACGGGATCGTGCACTCGAGCCTCAAGCCCCGCTGCATCTCGTGCGGGAACTGCGAGCTCGCGTGTCCGTTCGGCGTCCCGATCATCAAGATGGAGATCCAGCAAATGCAGAAGTGCGACATGTGCTTCGACCGGACGAGCGCCGGGAAGAAGCCGATGTGCGCGACGGTCTGCCCCACGGGCGCGCTGTTCTACGGGACGCGCGAGGAGATCGCGCGGCAGCGGCCGGCGAGCAAGCCGATCAACCGCTGGCGCTTCGGCGAGCAGCGGATCTCGACGCGCGTGCACGTGATGGTGCCGCACGACGTGGACGAGATGGCGGTCGATCTGCCCCCCTTCGACGAGGGCGGCGGGCCCGCGGCGCTCGCGACCGCCCTGGCGGCGGGCGCGGGCGGCGGGCGAGCGCCCGAGGGGGCGGGGCCCGAGGCGGAGTTCCTGTGATGGGCGCGGAGGATCTGCCCAAGTGGCGAGAGGACTTCCCCTATGAGTCCGAGGGCGACGACCACGTGACCCGCCGCGATTTCGCCCGCTTCCTCGTGCTGCTGAGCGGCGGGCTCGCGACCGGCAACGCCGTGGTGTACCTCCGCTCGCGCCGCCCGCCCGCGGAGCCGTCCGGCCGCGCGGAGATCGCGCGGGTCGACGATCTCGCGCCCGGCAGCGCCGTGGCCTTTCGATACCCGGACGCGCTGACGCCGGCGCTGCTGATCCGCCGCGAGAACGGCGAGCTCGTGGCGTTCGAGCAGAAGTGCTCCCACCTCGGATGTCCGGTCTCCTATGCGCGGGAGGGCGGGGGAGAGCACCTCCGGTGCTACTGCCACAACGGCCGCTTCGACGTGGCCTCCGGCGAGGGCACGTCCGGCCCGCCGCGCGACCTGCGGCCGCTCGGGCGCATCGCGCTGGAGATCGAGGACGGCAAGGTGTTCGCGGTAGGGCTCGCGCGGCGGCGCGCGACGTGAGGTGAGCGATGCCGATCCCTGGACCGAAGCATGATCTGCGCCCGGGGGCGAAGGGCGCGATGAGCGCGAGGCTGCTCGCCGTGGCGATGCTCTGCGCGTTCCAGTACTGGCTCCTGACGTCCACGGTCGAGGCGTACAACGGCGGCGATCGCGACATCCCGCTGCCCGCGCTGGCGACCTCGCTGGTGTGCTTCGCGCTGGGCGCCGGTCTGGTCGCGGCGGGGGAGCTGTCCACGTGGAGGGCGCGCCGGAGGCCCCCGCCCGGCGCGTGACGCCCGGCCGCGGCGCGTGGCCGTGCGCGCGGGGCTGGCCGGGTTCCGTGGTACTGGGGTGACGCATGCGCATCGCCTGGATCGTCTACGGCGCCCTCGACCAGACCACGGGCGGGTACATCTACGATCGGCTGATCGTCGAGCGGCTGCGGCTCAGGGGCGATGCCGTCGAGGTGGTGTCCCTCGATCCGGCGCCGCGGTCGCGCGCGCTGGCCGGGCTCGCGCTCGCGCGGCGCCTCGCCCGGATCGACCCTGCCGTCGTGGTCGGCGACGAGCTCTGCTTTCCGGAGCTCGGTCCGGCGTTCGCGGCGCTGCCGCGGCGGATCGCGCGCGTGCTGCTCGTGCACCACCTGAGCGCGTGGGAGCTCCCGCCCGGCCCGCGGCGCGCGGCGCTCGCGCTCGCCGAGGCCGCGGTGATCCGGCTCTGCGACGCGCACCTCGCGACGAGCGCGACGACCGCGGCGCGGCTCCGGCGCGAGCACGGGCTCGACCGGGTGGACGTGGCGGCGCCGGGCGCGGACCGGCTCCCCTTGCGCCCTCGCGCCGCGCGGGACGGCGGCCCGCTGCGGCTCACGTTCGTGGGGAGCTTCATCCCGCGCAAGGGGCTCCTGGAGCTGCTCGCGGCGTTCGAGCGGGTCGGGAGCGCGCGCGCCGCGCTCGTCCTCGTCGGCGACGCGGCGCGCGACCCGGCCTATGCCGAGCGCGTGCGCCGGGCGATCGACGGCTCCGCGCGCCTGCGGTCATGCGTCGCGGTGCGGGGCGTGCTCGACGACGAGGCGCTCGCCGCGGCGCTGGCGGGGACAGACGCGCTGGTCCTGCCCTCGCGGCTGGAGGGCTACGGCATGGTGCTCACCGAGGCGGTCCGCGCCGGCGTGCCGGTGCTCGCCGCCCGCGCCGGCGCGATCGCCGAGGTCGTGCAGGACGGCGCCGAGGCGCTGCTCTGGGACGACGGCGAGGGGCTCGCGCGGGCGCTCTCCCGCTTCATCGAGGACGGGGCGCTCAGGGCGAGCATGAGCCGCGCGGCGATGCTCCGCGCGCCGGCGCTGCCCACCTGGGACGGCGCTGCGGCCGCGTTCCGCGCGGCGCTCGCGCGGGCGGCCTCGGGCCGCTGATCCGTCATTCCCCGGAGCCGTTCGGATCGCGCAGGACGCACCGCTTGGCGCGGACGAAGGCGTCGAAGCGGCCCTCTTGCAAGCCGTCCGCGTCGGGGGTCGGGTCCTTCACGATGCACGCCGCCACGGAGAGCTCCCCTTCGTAAGGGTCCTTCTCGCGCGTGGTCTTGTGGTTCAGCTGGCAAACGCCGCTGAGCACGTCGTCGCCCAGGTTGGCGGACACGTTCCAGGCGTCCTGGTCGAGCTCGCGGGATGTGCGGAGGGTGATTCCCCAGAACCCCTTCTTTTCCCGGATGGGATCGTTGAGGATCATCACCTCGAGCTCATCGCCTTTCACCCCACAATCCGTGTACCAGCTGCGCTGGTTGTCCTCGTCGAACGCGACCGCGGTCTCCCCGTTGTTGCCCGTATCGAGGAAGAGCTGCTTCGCGCCGAGGGTGAGCACGGCTCTCCCCGCGACCAGCGGCGGCTCGAAATCGCTGCTGCACCCGAGCGGCGCGAGCGACAATGCGGTAGCGAGCAGTGTCCTGAGCATGGGTATCCTCAGTGGGGAGGATCATGCGTGGTCAATCCACAAGTCAATCGTCAAATCGACCGAATCGCGCGCGATGACGCGACAATTTACATGGGCTCGCGGGAATGATGCTGCCTGACAGCGTGGAAATCGGTCTTCCCGTGAACCATCAGCATGCAGTTTCACGACCCAGGACGGGAACAGGGGCGGAGCATGAGAATTTTGGCCGGTTTGCGGGAATGGGTGCGCCGTGGCCTCGTTGCAGCAGGCCCGATGTCGCCCTTGTCCGTCGCGGAGCTCTCGCCGTTTACCCTGCGGCTGACGACGGTGGTGTTGCGCGCGTTCAACCGCCGCGGTCAGCCGCAGCAAATACAGCACAACCTCATCGATGCCCCCTCACGGTAAGCCTCCGCGACCAAATCCATCCCTTCCCGTAGGCCCCCGGAGAGGGTGTTCTCGGCGCGGGGTAGGGGGTGGGGATGGGCCGATGTCTGAGCCTGAGATGTGGGCCATCCGGCTTGCCGGATGGCTCACATCTCAGGCGAGTTCGGCGGGGCCCCACCCCCTACCCCGCGCCGAGAACACCCTCTCCGGGGGCCGGGCCTCGCGAGCAACGCCGCCGCCTCTTCCCGGAGCCGCCGCGTGAGCCCCGCGTCATCGTCCCCCTCGCCGACCGCCGCCGCCGCTTCCCGTGCCTCGCCGAGCCGCACCCGCACGTCGACGTCGCCGAAGCCCGGCAGCGCCACCTGAAGGAGCGGCGCCAGCGTGCTGATCCCGCGGCGCTCGGCCCACCGCGTGACGGCCAGCCGCTTCGCCCGCGGCGAGTGCACCCCCGAGACGACCGCCACCGCGACGCGCCCCCCCGCCGCCGCCGCCGCGCGCAGCAGCGCCCCCGCGCTCGGGTGCCACGCCCCGAGCAGCGCCTCGCCGTCGCCCTCGCCCGCGAACGCCGGATCCGCCTCGATGCGGCCCGCGGGGAAGTGCAGCAGCGCGCCCCCGCCGCGCAGGTGCCGCAGCGCGCGGCGCACCCCGGCCGTCCGCGCCGCGAGCTCTCGCCCGCCGCCGCCCCCGTCGATCGGCACGAAGAGCAGCCGCTCGCTCACGTGGGGCAACGCCCGCAGAAACCGCCGCTCGGCCGCCACGATCATGAGATCCCCCCGGCCGAGCGCCGCCATCAGCGCGAGCGCGTCGTAGGCCCCGGGGTGGTTCGACACGACGAGCAGCGCCCCGCGCGACGGCGGCGCCGCGTCCGCCGTCCACCGCGCCCCGAAGCCGGAGAGCGCCTCCCGCGCCGCCACGTGGATTCCCGCCTCGCCGACGCGCCGATCGAACCGCGCGAGCACGCGCCCGAGCGGCCACGACGGCACCGCGAAGGCCGCGCCTCCCGCGCGGCGCACCCACGCCGGCGCCCCGCCGAGGCCGAGCGCCGCCACCATCTCCTCGCCGGACAGCCTCGCGAGTTCTCTCTCCAGCGGCTCCGCCATGTCCGCGTCTCTACCCGCGCCGGCGCCGCCGCGCTAGCTCCGCCCGCCCGAAGTCCGGCCAGGGGATGGCCGGACTTCGGCGCCGCTTCGCGGCGTCGCGCGGGCGGAACTGGCCTCATTTCCTCGGAGCTCCGCCCCGACGTCCGGCGTCCGCTTCGCGACCGCCCTGGTTCCGCGCGTCAGCAATCCCCGGCGAGGAGTCTCCTTCAGGGCGTCGCGCGCGGCGGGCAGCACCAGAGCGGACGGGATCCGGATCTCCCGCCGGATCCTCCGCGCCGTTGAGCTTGGCCGCCGCTGCTTCCGCCCTCGAGCGGCCGGCAGCTTGCCTCAGCAAGCATGCGGGGCGCTGCCCGCGGCGATCACGGTGCGATCGCCGTAGAGTGCTGCTCCAGAAACTCGGTCACCACGGCGATGTACTCCTGCGGGCGGGTGATCCGCAGCGAGTGACCTCCGTCGGGGAACATGCGGACCCTGCAACCGGGATGCAGGCCGATAAGACGACGGGTGTGGGTCTGCGTGATGAGCGGGTCGTCGTCCGCTTTGAGGATGAGCGCGGGCCCCTGCCACGCTGATTCAACGTCGAGCTCGTGGACCCGGCGGGCCAGATCGAGCAGGCTCGTGTAGGAGTTGATTGTGCCCTCGTGTCCTTCTTCACGGCCCCCTCGGCGTCGAGGATCGCGAGGACGCCCTCGGCCAGGTCGTCGAACGACGCTACGGTGCGCGGGTAATCGACGGCGATCGTGCGGAAGCGCGGGCGCAGCACCAGAGCAAGGTCGAGCCACCCGATGGCGATCCCCGCGCCGCCCGCGAGCAGCAACACTGTCTGGCCGTGCCCACCACTGTAGTAATGCCAGCGATGCGGACCGGCGAAGATCTCCTTGCTGGCGTGGTCACGCTCAAAGGCAGCAGCGCGCTCGCGGATCGGGGTCATGGCCCGAGCGTAGCACCGCGGACCTGAGTGGGTCCCAGCAACGCCTACGGCGCGCAACGCGGTGGCGAGCGCCTCCGGCGAGCGCCTCCGGCGAGCGCATAACGAGCGCGGCGCCGGTGGCGAGGCTGCGGCGCACAACCAACCTCCGGCACCGAGCCAACCTGACCATCGAGCGACGACCTGGCGCAAGCCAGGCTCGCCGCGCCGCGGGGCTTAGAGGCGTACATGTGTGCCCGCCTGACCGCCGACCGACGCCGCGCGCCGGGCAGCCAGGCCCGATTGCAAGGGGGCACGGTAGCTCACGGCGGTGACTTCGCTCACAACAAGGAACAAGGTAAGCCACATCTTGATTTTTTTTTCTGAGATTTCCTCACGCGAGCGAGATCGCATAGGGTTTTCTATGTCAACCAGCGCGCAGCGTGGCCGCAGGGTGGAACCGGCAATGCCGCGAGCCCGTCACCGCGGGCGACGCAGCGGCGGAGGGCGCCCCGTTGGGCCACACCGGCGCCGCCCTCGGCCGTGAAACAGGCGGAAGCTATGAAAACTGCTACTGTTTCCGGCGGCCGCTCGTTATCGACCGTTTTCTCTGGCGGGCTTTCTGACACGCGGAAGTAGCGCCGCGCTCCCGCCCGGCCGACCCGGACGCGACGCGCGCCGCCGCCGAAGCCTTCGGCCCGCCTCCTCGGCGCGGTGTCAGGCCGCGCCCGGCGCGCGGCCGCCCCGAGCTCTCCAGCGCGACCTGCGCGCGCCCATCGTGGCCTGTCGGGTTTGCGCCGGGACGCGCCGGCTCTGTATCTGTATGAAGGGAGCATGAAGGCCACGCCCCCCGCCATGGATGACCCCAGCCGCCGCGGCGCCGAGCCGGCGCGCCCGCGGCGGACGCTCGCGGATCTGCCGGGGCCGAGGGGGCTGCCCGTGATCGGCAGTCTGCTCGCGCTCCACCCCGACCGCTGGCACCTCGACTTCGAGCGATGGTGGCGCGCCCATGGAGACCTGTTCGTCGTGCGGCTCGGCCAGAAGACGATCCTCGCCGTGGCCGACGGCGAGCTCGTGCGCGACGTGCTCCACCGCCGCCCCGCGGTGTTCCGGCGGATGCGCACCATCGAGGACGTGTCGCGCGAGGCGGAGATGGTCGGGCTGTTCTCGGCGGACGGGGACGCGTGGCGGAAGCAGCGGCAGCTCATCAACCCGACGTTCCACGCGCGGCACGTCGAGAGCTTCTTCCCGAGCATCTGCGAGATCACCGGCAGGCTGCGCGCGCTCTGGGCGCGGGCGGCCGACGAGCGCGCCGCGCGCGACGTGCTCGGCGATCTCATGCGCTACTCGGTCGACGTCACCTCCTCCGTCGCCTTCGGCCGCGATCTCGACACGCTCGCGCGCGGCCCGGACGCGCTCCAGGAGCACCTCCAGCGCGTGTTCCTCGGCCTGAACCGGCGGATGCTCGCGCCGCTGCCCTACTGGCGCTACCTGGGCCTCCCCGCCGACCGCGCCTACGACCGCGCCATCATCGCGGTGAAGCGGTTCATCCTCGATCTCGTGACCTCCGCGCGGCGCGAGCTCGACGAGGGCGGCGCGGACCGGCCCGCGCGCCCGCGGACGCTCCTGGAGCTCATGATCGCGGCGCGCGACGGCGAGGACCCGAAGGCGCGCCTCTCGGACGCGGAGGTCTACGCGAACGTCCTCACGATGCTGCTCGCCGGCGAGGACACGACGGCGAACACCCTCGCGTGGATCCTCTATTACCTGGGCTCGCGCCCCGACGTGCAGGCGCGCGCCCGCGAGGAGGCGGATCGCGTCGTCGGCGGCGCGCTGATCCCGACGCTGGAGCAGAGCAAGCGCCTGGAGTACACGGGCGCCGTCACGCACGAGACGCTGCGCCTGCGCTCCGCGGCGCCGCTGCTCTACCTGGAGGCGAACCACGACACCGCGGTGGGCGACGTGGCGGTGCCGGCCGGCGCCGGCGTCGTGGCGCTCACGCGGGCCGCGGGGCGGAAGCCCGAGTATTTCGGCGATCCGGAGTCATTTCGCCCCGAGCGTTGGCTCGGGGGCGCGGCCGCGACGCTGCCGCACGAGCCGAGGATGGCGCTCGCGTTCGGCGGCGGGCCGCGCATCTGCCCGGGCCGCTCGATGGCGCTCCTGGAGTGCGCCGTGACGGTCGGCATGGTGCTCCGGAGCTTCACGGTGCAGCTCGCGGATCACACGGCGCCGGTGCGGGAGCGGATGGCGTTCGCGATGCAGCCGGACGGGCTGCGCATCCGGTTCACGAGGCGCGCGAGCGCGTGAGCTCGCGAGGCGCGCGAGCGCGCAAGCTCACGAGGCGCGCGAGCTCACGAGGCGCGCACGCGCGCGAGGGGAGAGACGCCGGCGCTCCGGCTCACTGCACCCTGGCGAGGGCCGCGTCGTAGTCGGGCTCCTGCGCGATCTCCGGGACGAGCTCCGCGTGGACGACCTTGTTCTGCTCGTCGAGCACGAGGACCGCGCGCGCGAGCAGGCCGGCGAGCGGACCGTCCGCCAGCTTGACCCCGTATTTCTCGCCGAAATCGCCCCGGAAGGTCGAGAGGCTCTCCGCGTTGGCGATGCCCTCGGCCGCGCAGAAGCGGTTGTGCGCGAACGGCAGGTCGGCGGAGATGTTGAGCACCGTCACGCCCGGGAGCTTCGCGGCGCGCTCGTGGAACTTGCGCACGGACGTCGCGCAGACCGAGGTGTCGACGCTCGGGAAGATGTTGAGGATCTTCTTGCCGGAATAGGACGAGAGCTTGCCCTCCGAGAGGTTGCTCTTCACGAGCGTGAAATCGGGCGCGGTGGCGCCTACGGACGGCAGCTCGCCGACGGTGTGGACGGGGTTTCCCTTGAACTTGGTCTCGGCCATGGTCGCATCCTCCTCTGTGCAGCTGTGCGTCGGCGCCCGTCGTAGGCGCGCGGAGGGCGGATGCCAAGCAGATCCAGCCAGGCCGCCGGCGTCCCGAAGCGCCGGCCGGCCTGCCGCGTGGGCGAAGCGTTGCCTTGCGGACTTGCCGGCGCGAGCCGCCGCTCGCGCCCGGCTCATCCGCCGAGGGGCGACCGGTTGACCAGGGGGAAGGGCTCGACCTCGGCGTCATCGGGGTTCATCGAGTCCCTGCTGTACCCCATCTCCTGTTCGGCCGTGGTGATGATGAAGGGGCCCCCGATCTCCTCGGGATCCACCATATCTTCGTAATCCTCGGTGGTGTCGCCCTTGCCCGACGTCGCGGAGGTGAGGTACTGCTCGGCGATCTGCTCGGCGAACTCGTCCACCACCTGCGGCGGGCCGTCGCCCGGGTCGGGGATGAACGCATCGCGGTCGTCCGTGCGAGTCGCGCTCTTGCGCGCTGCCTCCACGAAATCCGGTCCGTGGCTTCTGCTGGTGGCCCGCTGGGAGCCGTCTCGCTTGGTCTGCATGGATGATCTCCTCGATCGGCGGCGCGCTCCCACGCGCTTTCAGCGGCGCCGCCCGTCCGGTGTTCTGACATCGAGAGATGCACCGCGTGTACCAGGGCTGAAACGCAGCGCCGCGCGCGCTTTGGCGGGCCGATCGGATCGGCGCCCGCGCGCCGCCGCGCGCGCGCCGTACCGGACGTGCCGCGGGTGTAGCGGCGTGCCACAGCCGGCGAGAGGCGCCGGTGACACGATGCCCCGGCGCCGCGCCGCGGGCGCGCCGCGGCGCCCCGGCGCGTCGGGCGCCTGTGGGCTGCTTGGAGAAAAGGCCGATCGCGGGACCAGGCGGCTCGTCGCGCGCGGCGCGCGACGAGCCGCGGCGCAGGCCGGGGCGCAGCGGAGGATCGATGTCCCGGCGCCCCGCGCCTCGCTCTACCAGCCGAGCTCTTCGCTGATCGCCTCGGCGAGCTGCTCGGCCATGTCCCGGTTCTTCTTCGCGCTCGGGTGGTAGTCGCATCCGAGCCCGTCCGTCTCCTTGGAGTGCGGGGGGAACTCCAGGAGGCGCACCCGATCGTCGCCGCCGGCGGTCCGGTCCTCCACCACCTGGCCGATGTAGTCGCGCGCCCTGGTGAGCGCCTCCGCGCCCTCGGGGTACGAGTCGCTGAGCATGGGCCCGATGGTGCAGAAGATGAACGCCTCCGGATAGTTCTCCCTGACCGTCTCGACGAGATCGGCATAGGCGTTCGTGAACGGCGCGCGAAACTGGGCGTCGCCCGGGACGTTGATGCTGAAGTCGTTCGTGCCGAGGTTGATCACCACGACCTGCGGCACCCAGGACGAGAAGTCCCATGCGGGCTGCTCCTCGTCGGCGATCGTCCGGCCGTAGATCTGCGGCATGGTGGGCGCGACTTCACCGTCGTAGTTCCGGACCACGCCTCGGCCGGACCAGGCGACGATCGTGGTGTCGGCCTCGAGCAGCCGGCCGGTCAGCGCGCTGTAGGCGAGGTAGTTGTTCTCGGTGTCGCTCGTGAACGGGCACGTCTCGTCCGCGCCGTCGATCCCGTAGCCGGCGGAGATCGAGTCGCCGATCACCTCGATCCGGCGCTCGGGCGCGGGCGGGACCGGCAGGAGCTCCTCGCCTTGCTCCGGGATGAACTCGATGAACTGCGTCACGCCGACCAGCGGCTCGGTCCGGCGGTGGAGCAGGAGGTCGTGCTCGCCGTCGGGCAGCCCCTCGGCGACCGTGTAGAGCTCCTCGTCTCCGTTGACCTTGAGGACGCCCTTCGACTCGCCGTCGATCACCACCTGGAAGAAGTTGGACTGCGCCGCGGTCGACTCGTCGTTGAAGCGGACGCTGATCGACGTCCCCGAGAACCGCGTGACGATCGAGCTGCCAGCCCAGGAGAAGCGGGGGCCTTCGGGCTTCGTGGTGTCGAAGCGCCCGATGAAGCGGACGGTGTCCCCGGACGGGTCTCCGCCGCCGGTGCCGCTCGTGCTCGACGCCGTCGCGCCTGCGCCCGCGCCGCCCTCGCCGCCGCCGCCCTCGCCCGAGCCGCCTTCGCCGCCCGCGCTCGAGGCGCTGGTCGAGGCCGATGAGCCGGCGCCGCTGCTCGTCGTCCCGTTCGGATCGTCGTCCCCGCAGCCGGCCAGCGCCGACCAGGCGATGCACACGGCGGAAGCGAGCTTCGGGAAGGTTGAGTAAGCCGATGTCTTCATGCGGCGGAGGATGCTGCAGGTCCGTGGCGCACACAACACCAATCTCTCCCCGTGATCCGGCGCAGACTCCGCGATGCGGGCGTGGAGACGCGGAGATCGGTTGACGCCCTCCGCGCCGCCGGCGCGCGCGCTCGCCCGGCGGGGGAGCCGGCCGCGCGCCCGGGCGGCGCCGGCATGGATTCCTCGCTGTAGGCCGGCCCCCGCGCAGCGACGGAGTCGGTGTTGGCTGTCTCGAGCGCGCGGTGCTCTCCGACGATGTCGGGTGAGCCCGGGGCAGCGCTGTCGCCTGAAGCGTGGACTCGGACAGGAAGGTGGGAGGGCGGGCAGGAGCGCTGAGCGGGTCGCGTGCCCTGCGGTCGCCCGTGGGGGTCAGGGGAGGGGGATGCGTCTATCGCGACGGCGCGCCGCGGGGGCGCTCAGTTCCAGGTCCGGTTCTGGTTGTCGCGCTCGGATCGGCCGTTCTCCTCGGCGGAGGAGCGGTCGCGGCCCTGCGAGGCGCGCACGTCGTCGCGCTCGTGGGTCCGGGTCGAGTACCCCGGCGGGAGCTCGTCGCCCATGAAGCGGCCGAACCCGGGCCGGCGCTCCGGGCGGTTGTAGAGCTCGTGGCCGCCGCGCTCCTGTCCGTGGCTCTCGCGCTCGTCGCCGCGGCCCTGGTAACCGCGGTCCTCGTCGCGATCGCGGCGACCGCCGGAGGATGCGCCGCGCTCCGCCTCCCAGCCCCGGCCGCCGGAGCGCTGGTGCTCGTCGCGGCCGCGCTGGCCCGCGCCGAACCCGCCGCGCTCGTCGCCCCAGCCGAAATGGCCGGGGTTCTGGCGCTCGTCGCCGCCGCGATACCCGTGGTGCTGGCTCTCGCCGCGCCCGTAGCCGCGGCTCTGGCCCTCGCGGCCCTGGTGATCGTCGCGGCCCTGATAGCCGCGGCCCTGGTGATCGTCGCGGCCCTGGTAACCGCGGCCCTGATAATCGTCGCGGCCCTGGTAACCGCGGCCCTGATAATCGTCGCGACCCTGATAGCCGCGGCCCTGGTGATCGTCGCGGCCCTGGTAACCGCGACCCTGATAATCGTCGCGGCCCTGGTAACCGCGACCCTGATAATCGTCGCGGCCCTGATAGCCGCGGCCCTGGTAGTCGTCGCGACCCTGGTAACCGCGGCCCTGGCCCTGGTAACCGCGCCCCTGGTAGTCGTCGCGGCCCTGGTAGCCGCGGCCCTGCCCCTCGCCGCGCCCGTACCCGTGGCCCTCGTACTCCTCCTCGCGCCCGTAGCCGCGGTGTTGGTTCTCCTCGCGACCGTAATCGTCCCGCCCGTAGGTGTCGCGCCCGTGATAACCGCGGCCCTGGCCCTCGTCCTGTCCGGTGTACCCGCGGTTCACGTCGCGGCCGTAATAGCCGCGGTTCTCGTCGCGCCCTCGCTGCGCCGCGCCGAACCCCCTGCGCTCGTCGTCCGCGCCCCGGCCCCCGAAGTGATCGCCGCGCCCGCCGCTCCGCTCCCAGGACGGGCTGTCCTGCCCGTACGCGCGGCTCTCCTCGTGCTCGCGGTAACCGCGCCCGCCGTAGCCGCCTCGCTCCTGCCCGCGCCCGCCGTACCCGCCGCGGTAATCCTGCCCGTGCTGGCCGCCCGCCTGCCACGGCCCCCTGCCGTCGCGCCCCTGCTGGCCGTACTGCGGCTGCCCGTACTGCGGCTGCTGGCCCAGCTCGCCCTGCCGGCTGCCGCCGCTCTGGTTCGCGTAGTTGCCGCGGCTGTACGAGCCCCGTTCGAACGCGTCGCGCTCCTCCTCGTGGCCGCGGAAGCTGCGCTGATCATGGCTCCCCGGAAAGCGCCCCTGCTCTTCCCGGTGACGCCAGTCGTCGCGCGCCCCCTCGTCACGGAAGTCTCGGTTGTCGTAGCGATCTCTTGCCATGTCGCTCTCCTTCTGGGTGCTGGTTAACAACCCTCGTGGCTCACACAGGCGGACACCTCCGTGAGCAGCGGGCCCACTTGCCCAGCAACCGACGTGCCCAGAGGAGAGGGAGTCGGCGCCCCTGCGCCCCGAGAGACGGCCTCGGCGGCCCCGTCGCGCGCCGCCGATCGCGCGCTCCCGCGCGCCGATGCGCCAATGCGCCACACGTTGGGGCAAGCTGTCACGCGAGCGCGGCCGAGCTCGTCCTGGACGAGCTCGCCGCGCCGGCGCGACAACCCGGTTCCGGCTCGATCGCGCGAAGCGGGGCGCCGCGGACAGCGGCGCTCACCCGGCGCTCAGTACCGCGTCTCGCAGGGGTGCTGATCGGCGAACGCCTTCACCGCGGTCTTGTTGGACGACCAGGGGAAGTTCCGATCGGTGACCGACCAGGACATCGCCCCCGCATACCCGATGTTGTAGAGGTCGCTCACGAACTTGTCGTAGCCCACGTCCATCTCGGCCATGTTGATGGGGAACTCGCCCATGACCACCGGCTTGTCCGTGAGGCGGTACTCGGACAGGGGCTTGTCGTACGGGAAGTAATCGTTGACCCAGCCGTACATGTGGACCTGATAGAAGTCGACGTCCGCGTGGGTCCACGCCTGGCCCCACTTGATCGCCGCGCTGCCGACGCTCACGGGCGCGCCGGTCTCCTCCCGCAGCACGGCGGCCGACTCCTTGGCGAGCGCCTCCATCTGCTGGTGCGTCACGAGATCGAACTTGCTCGAGTCCCCCTCGAACGCCGGGTCGCCGCCGTAGAGGCTCGGCCCGGTCATCGCCCACTCGGGCTCGTTGATGACGTCCCACGCCAGCATGCGGCTCCTGTGCGGGCTCGACGCGACCGTCCGGGCGACCGGCCGGACGACGTTCTCGATGAGCCGGGCGCGCCTGCCCGCGTCCGCGACGATGGGCCCCATGCTCCAGACCGACAGACCGCTCGGCGGGCTGTGCGTC
Organism: Sorangium sp. So ce134; assembly: GCA_051525975.1. Classification (GTDB taxonomy): domain Bacteria; phylum Myxococcota_A; class Polyangia; order Polyangiales; family Polyangiaceae; genus Sorangium. Next base: position 10,425,347 of record CP150314.1, on the reverse strand, counting down.
GTCTTGTAGAAGCCGTCAAAGGAGAACAGGGTGAACATCACGTTGATCTGCGCCTGGTCCGCGAGCTCGAGCGCCGCCAGGATGTCCTGCGTCGAGGTGCCGCCGAGCCCGGTCGGGTTGCCCTGCCCGTCGAAGTTGATCTGGTCCCCGTAGAAGCGGGGGTAGATCCACCAGCGGACCACGTCGACGCCGTTGGCGCGCATGTCCTGGAGATCGGCGAGCACCTGGCTTTTCTTGCCCGAGACGCCCGCCTGGCTCCACTGGGACTGACCGCCGAAGTCGGCGCCGAAGTCGCGCCAGGCGTAGTTCACGCCGTACATGAAGCGGAGGCGGCAGGCGATCTCGACCCCGGCCTCGAACGGACACGCGTCCTCCTCGGTGCAGGTGCTGGTCTCTCCGCCGCTGCTGGTGCTGCTCACGGCGTCGCCGCTGCCCGTGCTCGCGGGCCCGCCCGTGGTCGCGCCGCCGCCCGTGCCCGTGGGCCCTCCGGCGCCCGTGCCCGTGGGCCCTCCGGCGCCCGTGCCCGTGGTGGGCCCGGCGGTGCCCCAGGAGCCGCTGCCGGTCAGGCCGCTGTCCCCCGTGTCGCCGCCGGCGCCGCCCTCGCCGCCGTCGCCCGTTCCGTCGCCGCAGCCCAGTCCAGCCGTGGTGAGCTGGAGAACCCCAACAAGAAGAAGCCAGTTGCGCATGGAGCCGATTATCGCCAGAAACGCGCGAGCGAGCCAGCCCGATCTCTTAATCGGTTCAGTGACTCGGTGCGCCACGTTCTGCCGTGGCTACAAGATGATTGTCACAGCGGCCCTGGCGACATCATCATCGCCAGTCCGGCAGCCATGGTATTTCGCCTTACCGCGAGGGGCCGCGCGGTCTGGGGTGAATCCCCATGTAAGCGGCGGCGCTCTTGGCCGACGGGTCGTCCGGATAGCGCTCGAGGAGCTCTTCCGCGAGGCTGCGGGCCTGGCCGGCGCGGTCCAGGCGCACGAGCGCCCGCACGCGGAGCAGGCCGCGCTCGGCGGCGCGCGGGCTGTCTCCGAGATCCCGCGTCGCGGCGTCGTCGAGCCGGAGCACCTCTTCGGGGTCGCTCGCCAACGCCGCGCGCATGCGGTCGATGACGCGGGCCTCGGGGTCCGGCGCTGCCGGCGCTGCTTCGGGCTCCGGCGCTGCGGCGCTCGCGGGGGCGGCGGCCGGCGGCGGCGCCGGGGGCACGGATGACTCGTCGCGTCGCTGCGGCCTCGTGTCGGCGCTGGGCTCCGCGCTCGACGGCCGCGCCTTCGGGGCGGGGCGCTCGTCGCGACCGAGGAAGAGGAAGCCCGCCGCCGCGAGCGCGGCGACGGGGAGGCCGAAGAGCAGCGCGCGGCGAGCGCCGGACGGTCGGGGTGCGTCCACGGCGGCCAACGTAGCGCGGAGGCGCGGCCGGCGGAAGCCGTCGCCCGGGGCGGGGCGGAGAGCTCGGGCGCACTCGAGCGGACACGATGGCTCGTGGGGTGTCGAGCGAGCCACCCTCGGAACAGGCCATCGAGGTGGGCTGTGCGCCGCGGGAGGACCGCGCGCTGGAAGCGCCTTTGGGGGACTCGATCCGTGCGAGCGCGGGCTGGCACAGTCGGACGACGCCTCCGGGGGAGTGTGCCAGGATCTGATCGTCGTGTCATGAGGGGCGAAGGCCGCGCGTCCCACGCCCCCGCGGGACGAAAGGGGTGAGCTCCTCGAAGACCTCACCGGATCTGCATGGCCGACCTGGCGCCGGGACATCGCCGCAGAGGCGGTCACAATTTTGTCACAGACGGTACGATTTTTGCAGTGAGCGTGTAGCGGAAAGGTCCTTCTTATGCCCCGTCAGCTACCGTCTCCTCGTGCTCGGTCCCGGTCATTTCGCGCGCGCGCGCTCTCCCTGTTTGCCCTCGTCGCCCTCCCGTCTGCCGTCCTCGGGGCGGGTTGCGCCGATCCGCCGGACAACATCTACAACTACTATTACACGATCGGGGAGGGCGGGTCTGGAGGGGCCGGCGGCGCTGGCGGCGCTGGCGGCGCTGGCGGCGCCGGCGGCGCCGGCGGCGCGCCCGCGGAGGAGTACCCGGGAGCGCCGGTGGCGGACACCGAGGTGGCCGATCTCGCGCTCGACGTCTTCGGCACCATCGGCAACCGCTATTGGCTCGCCGTCTCGCAAGAGCAGCTCGAGATCATGAACGAGGGTCTCGACAACATCGGGGGTCCCATCGCTCGGCCGGGGTTCGGGGACATCTACTCACCGAGCGGGGAGGAGGCGACCTTCGTGGATCACCTGTGGGTGACGACCGCCGGCGCCGAGGGCAAGACGGCCGACTACGGCAAGGTCCAGGTGGGGGTCGCGGGGCAGTCGACGATGCGGCCCTGGACGAAGCGCACCATTCCCAACCTCAACATCGACGCCGACGAGTTCGTCGAGAAGCAACGGCTCGGCGGCTTCGAGCACGTGCGCTTCAACAACGGCCAGGTCGGCACCATCTTCCGCGAGCGCCTCACGCTCGAGCTCTATGCCCGCCTCGATTATCCGGCCCCGCTGGTCAACTACGCCTGGGTATCGAGCAATGTCTGGGGGCCGGCGGTGTCCATCCCTTACATCGTGGTCGAGCGTTACAAGAAGGCGTTCTGCGCGCGCCTCGAGGACAAGCTCGGCGGCGGCTGCGCCAACATGTGGGAGTTCGCCGGAGACTTCGCCGGCAACGTCCCGGGGGGCGGCTGGATCCCGATCGACATCGACGTGGTGCCCGGCGGCAGCGTCTTCGACGATCCGGCGAACTGCCAGCTGAAGACGTGCGACAACACCCGCGCGAAGGAGCTCGAGGAGGCGATCGCCGACACGCCGCCGGGCGAGGGCTTCAAGGCTGCGCTCGCGGGCTTCATCGACTGGCCGGCGTTCCACCGGTTCCAGTGCCTGTCGTGGGTGCTCGCCACCGGGGACGACGCGATCCACAACAGCAACAACGTCGTGCTGGTGGAGCGGACCGACGGCCTGTTCCAGTACCTGCCGTACTCGGTCGACATCAGCCTGGGCCAGAGCTGGTACCCGCTGGTCCCCCTGCCCGGCGGGAACGCGCTGGCGCGCGGATGCCAGAGCGACGCGGCCTGCTGGGCCGACACGATCGCGACGTGCGAGGACGTGATCGCGGACTTCGCGGCGCTCGATCCCAATGGGGTGCTGAAGGACATCTATGATCAGCTGTCCGACGAGGGGATGCTCCGCCCGGGCGACGAGGAGCGATACGAGTCGCTGGACGCCTGGATCACCGAGCACCTCAAGTTCCTGCCGGAGGAGCTGGAGAGGAACCGCGAGCAGCCGCAGCTCTGCGTCCCGCCGCAGGTCGATTGCGGCGGCTACTGCGGCTATCCCCAGGACTGCGGCTGGGGCGTCGGCGCGGGCGTGGGCGTGGGCGTGGGCGGCGGCGACGCGGGGAGCGGAGGCAAGGGCGGAGTCGGCGAGGGCGGCGGCGACGCGGGGAGCGGAGGCGCGGGTGGAGCCGGCGAGGGCGGCGCAGGCGAGGGCGGCGGCGACGCGGGGAGCGGAGGCAAGGGCGGAGCCGGCGAGGGCGGCGCAGGCGAGGGCGGCGGCGACGCGGGGAGCGGAGGCAAAGGCGGTGGGGCAGGGGATTGACGCCGGGTGAGCCTTGACGGCCTCGCGGTGTGCGGGCGCCCCCTCCACGCGTGGAGCGGGAGGGGGCCGCGCTCTGGAGCTCCCTCTCAGGGCGACACTTCGAACAGGCATCGCGTGATCGGGATGCCGACGTCTGCCCACACATACAGGTAGTATTTCGTGCCCGGGACGAGCTCCTCGGCGCGCCCGTTCGCCGGATAGCCCTGCTTCGTGCTCGGCGGGACCTCGCCGTAGACGATACCGCTCTTCACCGGCTCGGCGCTCGCGGGCACGTCGAGCCGCCAGATCGTCCCCTCGGGCAGGTCGAGGTTGGGCGGAGCGCCCGGGTTCCCGGCGTCCGTCGACAGGACGTAGACGTAGCGGGCGCCGCCGCCGGTCCAGGTGACCTTGCCCGCGGCGTCCACGCCTTCCCCCGCCGCGCAATCGCTCGGCTCGTAAAGGCTCTGCTCGTGGAGGGGCCCGCCGAACGGGGTCTGGTCCGCGAAGTCCGCCTTCGTGAAGCCGCGGCGCTGGAGCTCGCCCTCGAAGAACGCGACCATGCGCGCCGGGTCCGTGGTGGGCAGTCCGGCGACGTCGCGGGAGAAGCCGTTGTTCTGGTCCGGCGGATACGCGCCGAGCGCCGCCGAGGAGACCCAGCCCGCGGCGAGCGCGAGGCCCGTCGGATTGAAGCTGTCGGTCCAGACCGGACCGGCCTCGATGTACCAGTTCGACGGCCCGGCGGCCGGCGCGGCCTCCTCCGAGTGGCAGCACACGCACCCGCACGCCTCGGTCTGCTCGGTGACCCAGGCGAGCTCGCCGAGCCATTCCGGGTCGGAGAGGCGCGGATCGTCGCTCGGGGTCTCGTAGTCGGAGGGGGGCGCGGGCCAGTACGGGCGCTGCGTGATGACCGGCTCGCACGACGCATAGTCGATGAACCGGCGGCCGGGCTCGGTGCAGCCCGAGATCGCGCCGAACGTGCAGACCTTGCCGTCGCTCTGCCCGGCCGGCTCGCCCGCCTTCGGGTCGACGCAGGTCTGCTCGGGCCATTGAAAGACGGCGCCGCCCGTGCCCACGCCCTCGCCGGGCCCCTCGGCCTCGCCCTCGCAGGCGTCGGGCTCGAACCGGCCGCCGCCGAACATCTCGCAGCCGCGCTGGGTCGAGGCGCACTGGCTCGTGTCGCCGCCGGGGAAGACGAGGGTGTATTCGTCGCCGGTCCCGCCGCCGAGCACGCATCGGCCGAGCGCCTCTGGATAGGCGCAGCGCTCGTTGCTGGTGAAGGTGGAGCCCTGGAGCGCCTTGCAGTCGGCCTCCGCGGTCTCGGCGGTCCAGCCGCTGCCGGTGTACTCGCGGCACTCCTCGGCCTGGCTGAAGGGGCTCGTGTAGACGCAACGGCCCGGCGACCCGGAGGCCCCCCGGAGCCCCCGAGGCGGCGTTTTCCTCGGACCCTTCACAGGCGCCCAGCCCTCCGAGGGCCGAGACGAGGAGCGCTGCGCCCAGCATCGCGTGCGGTGAACGGAGGAGCTCTAGCTTCACGGTCGAATCTCCTGAGGTGGCCTTCTGGAGGAAGGTGATTGTGGCTTAGCTCACCAAATTGCCAGGCGAGCGTGGTGGTGTTTATCGTTTGTTCTTCTTTGTGCAAACATTGTACAATGGTTTGTGAAGAAAAGGTAATCGGCAACACATTCGTGTCGATGACGCGATGTGCGCGAGGGGTGGCGGAGACTCGTCCAGGGGCGGCAGCTCGCCGCGCCCGTGACACCTGCACGGTGGTTCGAGGCGCCTCAGCGACGGCAGGCCGGCGTCGCCGCCGCAGCTCGTCCGCGGGCGACGCGGTGCTGTGGGGCGGGGCGGCGCTCCCAGCGGCGAGCCGCGGCGGCCCGGCGGCGACCGCTCCTCACCGGAACCCGCCGAGGCCGAACGAGAGGCACGGCTCTCCGTCGCGCGGCGAGACCGCCGCGAGCTGCTTCTCCGGAGGGTACATGTACCCGAACAGCGTGCACATCTCGTTGTCCCCGAGGCCGAAGGTGAGATCGTGATCCGACGTGTTCCGGAACCTGCACGCGTACCGGAGGGAGTCGCCCTCGCCGAGCGCGATCGCGGGCCGGTACACCTCGATATCGCCCTCCAGGTCGAACGCCCCGCCCTCGTAAACGCGCGTCGCTCGGCCGTCCTCGCGGACCACGTCCACGTCGAAGGCCTCGGCGTAACGGTGCGTGTGGGGCATCAGAGAGACGATGTTCCCGCCGAAGGTCGAGCACGTGGCGCCGACGGTCCGGGCGGCGCGCGGCGGGACGAGGAAGTCGTTCACGTTCATGACGAACGGCACGAGCTCTTCCGCGCGCTCCGAGAGGGGCATGGTGAAGAAGTCGTAGGCGAACTCGACGACCGCGGGCTCGGCCGAGGCGTTGAGCAGGTGGACGCTCGTCGCGATCTCGCGGGACGTGTCCAGGGTGAAGCCCATCCCCTCGGGGAAGACGAGCGTCTCCTCGCCGACGACCTGCGTCGAGCTCGCGAAGAGGACGTCCGGGATGACCGCCGGCAGCGCGCCGTAGGGGTCGTCGGCGCCAGGATGGCAGTCCGGATAAGGGTTCGGCCCGAACGACGGATTCACCGGCTTGGCGATGACGTTGCTGTGGTGCAGCCCGGCCGTCGCGTAGAGGCGCGCCGCGTGGACGGTCTCGTTCACGAGGGCAGGGAACGGCCATGAGAGGCAGAAGAGCGCCTCCTCGCCGGGCGCGAGGGTCCGCGGCGGCGCGACGATCCTGAAGCCGCTGCGCGGCGGCTCCGGCAGCCGGAGCCGGGCGAGCGGCGCGCCGAAGGCGACGACGTTGTCCCGGTCGATGCGCTCTTCAGGCTCGTAGCGGGCGGCGGGGTGGACGCACCGCTCCCGCACGAGCTCCTCGCCGGGCGCGCACACCGCGGCTGGCGGGGGCTCGATCCCGGCGCAGGCTGGGAGGAGCAGAATCCAGAGGAGATCTTGGGAACGTGCCCTGTCCCTCGGGACGGAGCGGAGCTTTGGAGTTCGCATCACGAGTCACTGCGACCGGCGGCGCCTCACCGGAAGCCTCGACTGCCGATCTCCCCTGCTCCACGAGGAGCGCCTCGCGCGGCCAGGGCGGAGCCCGCGGCCCCCGTCACGCTCGCGGCGCAACGCGCCGGATGGCCCCGCGCCGGCCCGCGCTGCCCAGCCAGCCGCCGCGACGCCGCCCCGCCGGGCGGCGCCGGCGCGGCGGCCGCTTCGCCCACGCGGCGGCGGTTCACCGGCGCGGCGGCCGCTCCGCCGGCGCCGATCCATCCGGCGCGTCGCGCCGGCCTGGAACGCAGGGGTATCGCCGCCGCGCCGCGGGGCCGCCCACGTGGACTCCCTGTTCACCCGGCTCGACGCTGTGCGCAACAAGGGCGTGACGTGGGCGTCGCGGATCGTCTAGCATCCGCATGCCGAGGGGCATCAGGCCCCACCATCCCCTGCATCGCCCGACGACCACGCAGCGTGGTCCCAGCTCGTGGAGAGACAGCATTGAGCGAGCAAGCAACCGAGCCGGCCCTCCCCGTCACCGCTTTCGAGAGGCGCTTCAAGCACCCGCCGGGGCTCGTGATCCTCTTCTTCGCGGAGATGTGGGAGCGCTTTTCCTATTACGGCATGCGCGGCCTCCTCAAGCTGTATATGGCGAACTACCTGTTCGTCACGGCGAGAGAGGCGTACCAGGGGTGCCGCCAGCACACGCCGCCGTGCGATCTCGTCGCTGGCGATCCGACCACGGTGTTCGCCTGGGAGTTCATCCGGGGCCTGCTCCCGAGCGCGCCCGCCGAGCAGGCGTCCGTGCTCTACGGGCTGTACACGGGCCTCGTCTACCTCACGCCGTTCTTCGGCGGCATCCTCGCCGACCGGGTGTGGGGCCAGCGCAAGACGGTGGTGATCGGCGGCGCCCTGATGGCCATCGGACACTTCGTCATGGCCTTCGAGAACTCGTTCTTCCTCGCGTTGCTCCTGCTCATCCTCGGCAACGGCGCGTTCAAGCCGAACATCTCGACCCAGGTCGGCAGCCTGTACCCGAAGGGTGATCCGCGCCGCGACGGCGCCTTCACCATCTTCTACATGGGCATCAACCTCGGCGCCTTCATCTGCAACTTCGTGTGCGGCACGCTGGCCGCCGTCTACGGCTGGCACTACGGCTTCGCCGCCGCCGGCGTCGGGATGTGCCTTGGGCTCGTCGTCTACCTGATGGGCCAGAAGTACCTCGCCAAGGACAACCTCACCAAGGCGGCCGAAGGGACCGGCGAGGAGAAGCAGCCGCTCTCCAGCGACGAGTGGAAGCGCGTCGGCGCGCTCGTGGCGCTCTGCGCCCTCAACGTCGTCTTCTGGGCGGTCTACGAGCAGCAGGGCAACACGATGCAGACCTGGGCCGACGAGAAGACCGTGTGGCCCGTCGTCCTCGGCTTCCAGATCCCCTCGACGTGGTTCCAGTCGTGGAACCCGCTCTGCATCATCCTGTTCGCCCCGCTCCTCGACATCTTCTGGCGCTGGCAGGCGAAGCGGGGCACCGAGCCGACGAGCGTGTCGAAGATGGCGATCGGCTGCACCGTCCTCGGGCTGTCGTTCATCGTGATGATCCTCGGCGCGCAGGCGGTCGGCGACGGCAAGGGCAGCCTGTTCTGGCCGCTCTTCTGCACGGTGCTCCTCACGATCGGCGAGCTCTACCTGTCGCCCATCGGCCTGTCGCTCGTGACAAAGGTCTCGCCGGTGCGGATCGTGTCGATGATGATGGGCATGTGGTTCGTCTCGAGCTTCTTCGGCAACACGCTGAGCGGCTACATCGGCATCTTCTACACGCGCTGGCCGAAGGAGATGTTCTTCCTGCTCCTCACCATCCTCGGCGTCGGCGCCGGCGCCGCGATGTTCGCGTTCAACAAACCGCTCCGCCGGGTCATCGGCAGCCACTGACACGGACGCGCCGCCCCGCGCGGCGGCGCCCCGGGGAGGGGGCGCGCCGCCGCGTCAGGGCGCGCGGGCGCCGCCGGGCTCGACGATCCGCTCGTCGAGCACCGCGAGCCGGCCCGCGGGCAGCGCGCCCTCGACGGCGCCCACGGCGCGGCGGACGCTCTCCAGCGTGCTGCACGAGGCGACGTCGACGAAGAGCCGCCCCGACTCGGGCCACGAGTGCAGCGCCACGTGCGACTCGCTGACGACCGCGCACGCGGTGATGCCCTGCGGCGAGAAGGGGACGACCACCACCTCCAGCAGGGTGAACGGCCCGGCGGCGACGGCCGCCTCCAGCGCCCCGCGGAGCGCGGTCGGGCTGTTCAGGAAGTCGAAGGGACAGCCTTCGAAGTGGGCGAGGGCGACGTACAACCGCATCGTGAGCGAGGCGCAGCGGCGGCGCCGCGCTGGCCGGGCAGGATAGCCGAGGCCGGGCGGCGCGGGACCGGAATCGGCGCGGCCAGGGCCGCGAGGCGCGCCCCGCCGCGAGCGGCGACGGGCGGGCGCGGCGGGGCGCGGCGGGCGCGGCGGCGCGCTCACGCCGCGGGCGCGCCGGTCGGCGCGGGCGCGCGGGGGGCGCCGGTCCGCGCCGCGGCCTCGACGCAGACGCGGACCTCCTCCAGGAGCTCCTGGAGGCCGAGCTGGCCTTTCTGGAACACCCGCTCCGTGCCCACCCGGAGCCGCGCGCGATCCTCGTCCGTGAGCTCCTTGGCCGTGAGCACGATGAGCGGCATCCGGCGCCAGCGCGTGTGGAGGCGCAGCCGCTCGATCAGCTCGAACCCGTCCATCTCGGGCATCATCAGATCGACGATGGCCGCGTCGGGAGCCTCCGCGTCGGTCGCCAGGAGATCGAGCGCGACCCGCCCGTTCTCCGCCGACAGCGCGTCGCAGCCCGACCGGCGCAGCATCCCCTCGAGCACCTCGCGGCTCGGCGCGTCGTCCTCGACCAGGAGGACGCGCGGGCTGCGCCCGCTCCGGAGCGCGCAGCGCGCGAGGGCGCGCTCCAGGGCCTCGCGCTCCACCGGCTTCGTGATGTAGTCCGCGGCGCCGAGCGAGTACCCGATGCCCCGCTCCTCGACGATCGAGATGACGATCACCGGGATCGACGCGAGCGCGGGGGTCGACTTGAGCGCCGAGAGCACCCGCCAGCCGTCCATCTCGGGCATCAGGAGATCGAGCGTGATCACGTCGGGAAACAGCGTGCCGGCCAGGCGCAATCCCTCCTTCCCGCCGGGCGCGAGCGCCACGTGGTGGCCCAGCGCCTCGATGTGCCGCTTGAGCAGGTCGCGCACCGTGGCGTCGTCGTCGACCACGAGGACGAGCCGCTGCGCGTCCGCGTGATCCGGCGCCCACGCCTCGACGCCGGCGCGACCGTCCGCCGCGCCGCCGCCCGCGGCGGCCTCGCCGGGCGCCGCCGCGAGCGGCAGCCGCACGCTGAACGTGGAGCCCTTGCCGAGATCGCTCCTCACCTCGATGGCGCCGCCCATGAGCTCGACCAACCGCTTCGTGATCATGAGGCCCAGCCCGGTGCCGCCGTACCTGCGCGACGTCGACGCGTCGGCCTGGACGAACGGCTGGAACAGCCGCTTCAGCTGCTCCTCCGTCATACCGATGCCCTCGTCCTCGACCTGCAGGTGCAGCGTCGGCCGGCCGGGCCCGCCCTCGACCGAGACGCGCACCCGCACGGCGCCGCCGGCGGTGAACTTCGCCGCGTTGCTGAGGAGGTTGTAGAGGATCTGCCGCGTCCTCCTCGGGTCCGCGTGCAGGGTGATCGCGCCGTCGGGGCGGTGGATCGAGAGCGTGTTCCGCTGCTGCGCGACCAGCGGGCGCACCGTCGAGGTCACCTCGTCGAGCAGGGCCTGGACGTCGAACGACTCGGGGTGGAGCTCCATCCTGCTCGCCTCGATCTTCGACAGGTCGAGGACGTCGTTGATGAGGCCGAGGAGGTGGGCGCCGGCCTGGTGGATCTTCTTCAGATCCGAGACGAACGCCTGGTGGCCGAGCTCGCTCGCGTCCTCCTGGAGCATCTCGCTGTAGCCCAGGATCGCGTTGAGCGGCGTGCGCAGCTCGTGGCTCATGTTGGCGACGAACTGGCTCTTCGCCAGGTTGGCGCGCTCGGCCGCCCGCGCCATGGCCTCGGCGTGCGTCTTGGCCTCCGAGAGCTGGCGGTTCACGACCTCGGCCCGCTCCATCGCCTGGGACAGCGCCCGCTCCGTCTCCTTGTGCAGGGCGATCTCCTGCTGCAGCTGCTCGTTCTGCCGATCCAGCTCCTCCTCGACGAGCTCCCGGCTCTCCCACGAGAGGACGAGCCACCACGCGCCGACGCCGATGAGGACCACCACCGCCGCGTAGAGCTTGATGAACGCGGCGAGGACCTCGAGCCGCGCCTCGGCGGTCAGGTCGGCGCTCCAGTAGAACAGCCAGAAGAGCGCCCCGACGACGCCGGCCATGGCGGCGAACACGAGCGCGAAGCGCGCGAGCCTCGACGAGAGGCGCGCCGACAGCCGCTCGGCCACGAAGGCGCGGAGCGCCGTGGCCCGGCGCGCGGCCACCCCGGCCCGGGGCGTCTTGCAGACGTCGTGGCAGCGCGCGTCCAGCGTGCAGCAGAGCGAGCAGATCGCCCCCTCGTACACCGGGCAGAACGCCATGTCCTGCGGCTCGTAGTCGTGCTCGCAGACGCAGCACCGCGCGACGCCATGGGCCTTGTCGTTCGAGAAATGGGTGTTCGCGCGGGCGATGTAATACTTGCCCCGGGTGAGCCAGGCGATCGCGGGGGACAGCGCGAACGCGAGGCCGAGCGCGATGAACGAGGAGTACGCCGCGGCGGCCGGGCCGAACAGGCCGGCGAAGCAGAGCGTGGACGCGACGGCGCCCGCGCCCATCGCGCCGACCCCCACGGGGTTCACGTCGTAGAGGTGCGCCCGCTTGAACTCGATGTACCGCGGGCTCAGCCCGAGGGGCTTGTTGACGACGAGGTCGGCCACGATCGCGCCGATCCACGCGATCGCGACGTTGGAGTAGATCGCGAGCACCTTCTCGAGGGTCTGGAAGACCCCGAACATCATGAGCAGGAGCGCGATCGCCACGTTGAACACGAGCCACACGACGCGGCCCGGGTGGCGGTGGGTGAGCCGCGAGAAGAAGTTGGACCACGCGAGCGACCCGGCGTAGGCGTTCGTCACGTTGATCTTGAGCTGCGAGACGACGACGAACGCCATCGCCGCGAGGAGGACGACGCTCCGGTTCGAGAAGACGTGCTCGTAGCCGGCCAGGTACATGACCACCGGCCGGAGCGCCGCGTCCACGCTCGCGCCCTGCCTGACCGCGAGCGACGCGAGGAAGCCGCCGGCCAGCTGCTTGGCGCCGCCGAGGAGGATCCACCCGGGGCCCGCCAGCAGCAGCGCGGTCCACCAGAGGCGGCGGTTCGAGCGCGTCCTGTCCGGCATGAACCGCAGGTAATCCACCTGCTCGCCGATCTGCACGATGAGGGAGAAGCTCACGTTGGCCGCGAGGCCGAAGAGGAGCGGGTCGAACCCGGCGCCGCCCTCCGCCCTGCCGGCGAAGCTGGTCCAGCCGGACAGCGCCTCCGGGTCCTTCTGGAGCACGAACACGAACGGCAGCGCCATGAGCGCGAGCCACAGCGGCTGCGTCCAGAGCTGGAACTTGTTGATCAGGGTCACGCCGAAGAGCACGAGCGGGATGATCACCGCCGAGCACAGGAGGTACCCCGGCACGAGCGGAAGCCCGAAGTACAGCTCGAGGGCCTGGGCCATGATGGCGGCCTCGAGGGCGAAGAAGATGAACGTGAACGACGCGTAGATGACCGACGTGATCGTCGAGCCGATGTAGCCGAACCCGGCGCCTCGCGTCAGGAGGTCCATGTCCAGGTTGTAGGTCGCCGAGTAATAGGTGATCGGCACTCCCGTGAGGAAGATGACGGCGCTGGAGACCAGGATCGCCCAGAGCGCGTTCGTGAACCCGTAACTGACGATCAGCGAGCCGCCGATGGCCTCCAGCGCCAGGAACGAGATGCCGCCGAGCGCCGTGTTGGCGAGGAGCGCCGGGGACCATTTCCGGAACGACCTCGGCGCGTACCGGAGGGAGTAGTCCTCCATGGTCTCGTTGGCGACCCAGCTGTTGTACTCGCGCCTCTCCCTGACGATGGTGTGGATGACCTGCATGGCCTGCCGCTCCCCGCCCCCGCGGCGCGCCGCGGACTCCCGCCCTCGTGTTCACGGCACATCGCTCTGTCAGCGCCCTGCACGCGCCCCGGGCGCGCCGCGGCCGGAGCGGCCCGCTCGCTCAGGCCCCGCCCGGCTCGCCCGCGGCGCCCCGCGCCGCCGCGCGCTGCGCCTCCTCGGCGCGCGCCTGGTGCTCCCGGAGCAGGGTGACATAGGCCTCCTCGCACTGCCTGAGCCGCCGGAGCTCGAGGCAGGCGCGGATGCGCGCCTGGAGCAGGACCATGTTGAACGGCTTGGTCACGTAGTCCTCGGCGCCGCACTCGATGCCGCGCGCCACGTCGCCGAGCTTGTCGGACGCGGAGAGCAGGACCACCGGCGCGAGGCCGAGGCGCCCCTCGTCCCGCAGCTTCTCCAGGACGTCGAGGCCGTTCAGGTCCGGCATGACGAGATCGAGCAGGATCAGATCGTAGTCGTTCTCGCGGATGAGCTGCAGCGCCGTGCGCCCGCCGGGCGCCTGGTCCACCTCGTACCCACGCCGCTCGAGGCACGAGGTGAGCATGTCGCGGTTCGCGGAGTTGTCGTCCACGACGAGCAGGCGCCCGCCGATGCTCCCGGTCCTGGCCGGGGAGAGCAGCGCGGGAGGGGGAGGCTCTTCCTGGCCGAGCGGCAGCCCGGGCCACGGGGCCTTCGGGAGGCCGCTCTGCGAGTAGCCCGCGATGAGGTTGCGCAGCATCACCCCCGCCGCCTGGATGCGGCAGAGGATGGGAATCAGCGCGAACCGCTCCTCGCGCTCGAACCGGGAGAGCAGCTCCGCGCAGAGCGGCTCGATCTTGCTCGTGTACGGCTCGGTGGCGTCGTTGAGCTCGCGCAGGCTGCGCAAGAGCGCCTGCGAGTCGCGGCCGGCGAGCGTTTCCTCCGAGACGCGCTCGTTGACCTGGGCGAGCACGAAGGCCGCGATGCCCCGGAGCCCGTTCAGCGCGTCGAACGTGCTCGTCGGCGCGTCGAGGGGCAAGCACTCGAGGAGGTGGTCGCCGTAGCCGACGATCGCGGTGAGCGACGTGCGGAGCTCGTGGCGGAGGTGCGCGATGAGCGATCTCCAGAGCTCCTGTCGGCCCGGCCTGTCGCCCGCCGCGGCGCCGCGCCCGGCGGGGGGATCGGCCGGGCGCTTCACGGCGACTCCCGGGCGAGCAGCGTCTGGATCTTGGCGTCGAGGCGCTCGATCTCGACGGGCTTGATGTCGTAGTCGTCGCCCCCCGCCTCGATGGCCTGCTCTCGGTCGCTGCTCATCGCGTGGGCGGTGAGGACGATGATGGGGATGTCCCTGGTGCGCGTGTGCCCCTTGAGGCGGCGGGTCGCCTCGAGGCCGTCGATGTTGGGGAGGCCGACGTCCATGAGGATCAGCTGCGGGCGCGCGGCACGCGCCATCTCCACCCCCGACTCGCCGTCCACGGCGGTCACCACGGCGTATCCACGGCGAAGCAGACGCCGCGATAACATGTCACGGTTCATCTGGTTGTCTTCGACGAGGAGAATGGTGGTCATGCGTCGTCCCCCCTTGAAAGCAAGAACCCTGCGGCGGCGCCCCGCCCGACGGCGACCCCGGCCGCCGCCGCTCGCGCCGGCCGCCGCCGCGCCGGCAGGCAGCCAGTCCGCCTAGAAGAGCTCCTGAGCGGTCGTGTCCCCCGACTGAGCCGCCGTCGTCAATTCGATGTTTCGTACGTTACGGTATCGGTTTTTGAGGGTCCATAGAAATCGGTGTTTGCCCCGTCAGAGGCGTGCTGCTCGGAGAGCGGGTGTCCTCGGCCCGAGCCTCTCCCGCAAGGGGAGCTGCGTTGTGTCCGGCACGTGCCCTGGGGAGACGGGGAGAGCGGCGCGGCCAGGAGATGGCCTGTCGCGCGCGGATGAGTCGATTCGGGACGTACGCCGCCGGAGCGCGCCGCCGCTCCTCGAGCGCTCAGCGCCGCGCGATCTCGACGATCTCCCGCGCGCGCTGGCCGCCGAGGTCGAAGCGGCCCTCGAGCCCCGCGAAGACGAAGCTGTTCACGCGGCTGCCCCGGACCTCCCGGGCGGCGCTCGCGCCGCCGGCGCGCTCCAGGAGGAACACGTTGAGCCCGCCGCCGATCGACGGGCCGAGCGCGACGCTGTCCGACATGCGGACATCGAGCGTCGCGCTGAGGCGCGCGAGCTCGACGCCGTGGGTGATCGTGTCGCGCTGCCGCCCGGGCGCCGCCGTCCAGAGGGCGCGGTAGCCGCTGCCGAGCGCGATCACCGGGTCGATGCGCTGGAACGGCGCGAGGTGAAACCTCGCCTCGGCGCCCGCCGTCAGGCCGCGGACGTCGGTCTCGCGCCGGTCCGGGCCCGCGGCCAGGTACTGCTCGTAGCTCGACGTCACGCCGAGGCCGATCTTCGGCGTCGCGCGGTAGCCGAGCTTCACGCCGACGCCGGCGCCGGGGCCCGACACGTCGCTGAGGCGCCGCTCGCTCCCGATGTGGCCGAACCCCTGCGTGTACCCGGCGCTGACCCCGAGCTCGAGCGCGTTGCCCGGCGCCCGGAGCGGCGAGCTCAGGTAGCTCGGCGGGACCTCGCCCTCGTAGTCCTGCGCAAAGGCCTCGCGCGCGCAGAGCACCCCGAGCGCGGCCGCGGCGATCGCGAACCCCGTGTTTGCCTTCATTGCGGATCCTCCTCGTTCGCGGCGCCGCGAGGCGGCGGAGCCGATCCGCGCTCCACGATCCGCGCTGCGCGACCCGCGCCGCGCGAGCCGCCCGGGACGCCGCTCGCGGGGGCGCCAGCATCGCGTGTGCCACGGAGGCGACGAGCACCGCCTTCTCGGTCGCGGGCGGGCGGCGCGGCGAGGCGCGAGCCCGCCCGCCGCTCACCGCGGCGGCGCGCGAGGCTGCCCGCCGCTCACCGCGGCGCCGCCGCCAGGCCGCCCGCTCGCGGGCAGCCGCGAAGCGGCGGGCCTACCAGCGGTGGTAGGCCGGGTGCCCTTCCTTGACGGCCACGAACGTCCCGCGGCACGTCGCCGTGACCCGGCCGCCCGCCTCGAGGGTCGCCTCGACCACGACGCGGTCGCCCTCGGCCTCGGCCACCTGCGCCCTCAGGCGCAGCGGGCCGAGCGGCGTCGGCTTCTTCAGCTTCACGTGGAAGTCCGCCGTCACCGTGCACGGCGGCGCGTCGGCCCCCCGCGCCTGCATCAGGTGGTGTGCCGCGGTCCAGTTCGAGTGGCAGTCGAGCAGCGCCCCGATGATGCCGCCGTTGAGCATCCCGGGGAACGCCTCGTGGTGCGGCTCCGGCGTGAAGTCGCAGACCACCGCGTCGCCCTCGACGCGGCTCTTCAGCCGGAGCCCCTTGTCGTTGGCGGGCCCGCACCCGAAGCAGCGGCTCTGCGGCGCGTACCTGTCCTGCAGGCTCGCCGCTTCGCTCAACGGGTGCCCCCCACGAACGCCTCGTCCATCAGCATCTTCTGCTCGAGGAGGTGGCTCGCGCGCGAGCCGGTCGCCGGGCTCGCGCTCGGCGCGCGGCTCACGCACGAGAGCGGCAGCCGGTCGCCGAGCTTGTTCCGGAGCACCGCGAGGATGTAGTACCAGGCCCCGTAGTTGCGCGGCTCCTCCTGCACCCACACGAGCGGCGTGCCGTCCTTGTAGGGCGCGAGCGCGTTCACGATCTCCTCGTTGAGCGGGAAGAGCTGCTCCAGCCGCAGGATCGCCACGTCCTTGAGCCCGCGCGTCTCCCGCGCGAGCGCGAGGTCGTAGTACACCTTGCCCGAGCAGAGCAGGATCCGCTTCACGTCGGCCGGATCGACCCCGCTCGTGTCGGGCAGCACGCGCTGGAACTGGCCCTCGGCGAGGTCCTGGATCGTCGACACGGGCCGGTGCGGGCCCTTCGACGTCGCGGGCACGCGCAGCAGGCTCTTCGGCGTGGCGATGATGAGCGGCTTGCGCCACGGCCGGTGCACCTGCCGCCGCAGCACGTGGAACAGCTGCGCCGGCGTCGTCAGGTTGCACACCTGGATGTTGTCCTCGGCGCTGTTCTGCAGGCAGCGCTCGATGCGCGCGCTCGAGTGCTCCGGGCCCTGGCCCTCGTAGCCGTGCGGCAGGAAGAGCACGATGCCGCTCAGGCGGTGCCACTTGTCCTCGCTCGACGTGATGAACTGGTCGACGATGACCTGCGCGCCGTTGAGGAAGTCGCCGAACTGCGCCTCCCAGATGACGAGCCCGTCCGGGTAGTCGAGGCTGTAGCCGAAGTCGAAGCCGAGCACGCCCGCCTCGCTGAGCGGGCTGTTGTACGCCTCGAAGCGCGCCGGCGCCTTGGCCACGCCCGACAGCGGCGCGAAGCGCGTGCTCGTCTCCACGTCGCGCAGCACCGCGTGCCGGTGGCTGAAGGTGCCGCGCTGCACGTCCTGCCCGGAGAGCCGCACCGGCGTCCCCTCGGCGAGCAGCGACGCGTACGCGAGCATCTCGCCCGTGCCCCAGTCGAACGGCTCGCCGGCGACGAGCTTCTCGTGCCGCTGCTTGAGCGTCGGCAGCACCTTCGGGTGCGCCTTGAAGCCCTCGGGCAGCTCGAGGAGCTTCTCGGACAGCGCGATGAGCCTGTCGGCGGGCACGCTCGTCGGCACGTCGGGCGTCGCGTGATCGGCGCCGCCGCGGTAGTGCGTCCACACGCCGCCCATCGAGTAGAGCACCGGCGCGAAGCCCTTCTGCTTCACCTCGTCGAGCGCGGCGGCGAGCGCCTCGCGGCGCCGCACCACGATCTCCTCGGCCTTCTCCGCGGTGATCTGGCCGAGCTCCATGAGGCGCCGGACGTAGACCTGCCGCACGGTCGGCTTCTTGTCGATCGCGGCGTACATCCGCGGCTGCGTGTAGCGCGGCTCGTCGCCCTCGTTGTGGCCGTACTTCCGGTAGCAGTACATGTCGATGACCACGTCCGAGCCGAAGCGCGTGCGGTAGTCGATCGCGAGCTGCGCGACGTGGGCGACCGCCTCCGGGTCCTCGCCGTTCACGTGGAACACCGGGACCTTGAGCATCCGGGTGATGTCGGACGCGTAGCGGGTCGAGCGCCCCTCCATCGGATCGGTCGTGAAGCCGACCTGGTTGTTCACGATGACGTGGACGGTGCCGCCGGTCGTATAGCCGGCGAGGTTCATCATGTTGAGCGTCTCGGCGACGACGCCCTGCCCGATGAACGCCGCGTCGCCGTGGATGAGCAGCGGCATCACGCGGCGGCGCGCGTCGGGCGCGCCGTCGGCGAGCCGCCGGTCCTGCTTCGCGCGGACGCGGCCCTGCACGACGGGGTTCACGAACTCGAGGTGGCTCGGGTTGAACGTGAGCGTGAGGTGGACGTTGCGCCCGTTCTCGAGCGCCCGGTCGGTCGAGTAGCCGAGGTGGTACTTGACGTCGCCGCTGCCGAGGTGGCGCTCCGCGTCCTTGTCCTCGAAGGCCGCGAAGATCTCGCGCAGGCTCTTGTCCATGATGTTCGCGAGGACGTTGAGCCGGCCGCGGTGCGCCATGCCGACCACGATCTCGTCGACCTCGTGCGACCCCGCGCGCTCGATGATGAGGTCGAGCAGCGGGATGAGGCTCTCGGCGCCCTCCAGCGAGAAGCGCTTCGTCCCCGCCTCGTAGGACTTGTGGATGAACTGCTCGAAGATCTCGGCGTCGGAGAGCTTCGTCAGGATCCGGAGCTGCTTCTGGCGGTCGAGCGTGAGGCGGTTGCGCGTCGACTCCATCTGCTGCTGGAGCCACTGGCGCGCCTCGGGCTCCTCGATGAACGTGAACTCGACGCCGATCGAGCGGCAGTACGTCTCCTCGAGCCGGCGGATGATCTCGCGCAGCGTGAGGACGGGCGGGACGCCGGCGAGGTCGGTCGTCGGGAAGGCGAGGTCGAGGTCCTCGACGCGCAGCCCGAAGTTCGTGAGGTCGAGCTCGGGCGGCGTCGCGGGCGGCAGGCCGAGCGGGTCGACGTGCGCGAAGAGGTGGCCGCGCACGCGGTAGGCGTTCACGAGCGCGTAGACGCGCGCCTTGAGCGCCGCCTCGGCGAGCACCTTCAGATCGCGCGACGTCTCGAGCGAGGTCGGGTGCTCGCTGAGCGTCTGGGCGAACGCGGCCTCGAGCGTCTTCGCGGCCTCGCCGTTCGTCTTGCCGTGCCCGTTCCCCGGCGCCGCCGAGGGCCGCAGCACCTGAGGCTGGACGGACGGCAGCGCCGCCGGAGCGGGCAGCCTGATCGGCGCCGCGCCGCCGTTCTTGCCCTCGAAGAACGAGCGCCAGCCGGGGTCTACCGACTCCGGGTTCTCGAGGTACTGCGCATAGAGCTCCTCGACGAGCCCTGCATTGATTCCGAAATCAAGCTGCATCGTGGTTCGGCGTGCAAATAACGCGTGTCGGGGCGGCACGCTAGAGTCGTTTTCCGATGACTCCGGCGCATAGGGCGGAACATCGTCCGGGCAAGGGGTCCGAGCGCCTGGAGAAACGGTAGGGAGAAGCGGTAGAAGGGGGGCCATGGATCAAGACCGCGCAACCCCGGGTCGAGGACCGGCGCCCGCCGTCCTCCCCTTCGACCGTTTCCGGGACCACCTCTTCCACGAGCCCAGCCTTGGCCTGTGGCTGGACGTGAGCCGGATCCGCTTCGAGAAGGACTTTTTCGCCACGATGGATCCGCGCCTCCAGGCGGCGCTCGCCGAGATGGCGGCGCTCGAGGGCGGGAGCCTCGCCAACCCCGACGAGAACCGCCGGGTCGGCCATTACTGGCTGCGCGCGCCGGAGCTCGCGCCCGAGGCCGCGCTGCGCGCCGCGATCGAGGCGACGAACGCGCGGATCCTGAGCTTCGCCGCGGACGTCCACGCGGCGCGGGTGCGGCCGGAGCGGGCGGCCCGCTTCCGCAAGGTGCTCATCGTCGGGATCGGCGGCTCGGCGCTCGGGCCGCAGTTCGTCGCGTCGGCGCTGGGGACGCCGGCCGACCGGATGCAGCCGTATTTCTTCGATAACACCGATCCCGATGGGATCGATCGCACGCTGGACGCCATCGGGGACGACCTCGGCGCGACGCTCGCGGTGATCATCTCGAAATCGGGCGGGACGAAGGAGACGCGCAACGGAATGCTCGAGCTCGAGGCGGCGTACCGGCGGCTCGGCCTCTCGCTCGGCGCGCACGCGGTCGCGGTGACGGGGGAGGGGAGCGAGCTCGATAAGTATGCGGTAAAGCACGGCTTTCTGGCCCGCTTCCCGATGTGGGACTGGGTCGGCGGGCGGACGAGCGAGCTCTCGGCGGTCGGCCTCTTGCCGGCGGCGCTGCAGGGGCTGTCGATCCTGGAGATGCTGCAGGGGGCGCGCGAGATGGACGAGGTCACGCGCTCGAAGGAGGCGCTCCGGAACCCGGCGGCGCTGCTCGCGCTCGCCTGGTACTCGGCGACGGGCGGCGTGGGCCGGAAGGACATGGTGCTGCTCCCGTACAAGGACCGGCTCGAGCTCTTCTCCCGTTACCTCCAGCAGCTCGTGATGGAGTCGCTGGGCAAGCGGCTGGACCGCCAGGGCAAGGAGGTCTGCCAGGGGATCGCCGTCTACGGCAACAAGGGCTCGACCGATCAGCACGCGTACGTGCAGCAGCTCCGCGACGGGCTCGACAACTTCTTCGTCACGTTCATCGAGGTGCTGCGCGATCGCGCGCCGTCGCGCGGCGCGATCGAGGTCGACCCCGGCGCGACGACGGGCGACTACCTCTCCGGCTTCCTCCAGGGGACGCGCAAGGCGCTCAGCGAGAGCGGGCGCGAGTCGATCACGATCACGATCGAGACGGTCGACGCGCGGGCCGTCGGCATGCTGATCGCGCTCTACGAGCGCGCGGTCGGGCTGTACGCGTCGCTCGTGGGCATCAACGCGTACCACCAGCCGGGCGTCGAGGCCGGCAAGAAGGCCGCGCAGGAGGTGCTGGATCTGCAGGCCAAGGTGCTCGCGGCGCTGGCCGCGGGCGCCGGGCGCGCGCTCCCGCTCGAGGAGATCGCGCGCGCGGCGGGCACGGACGACGTCGAGACGGTGTTCTGGATCCTGCGCCACCTCGCGGCGAACCCGGAGCGCGGCGTGGTCCGGGAGGTGCCGCAGGGGGGCTCGCCGTTCGACGCGACGTACCGGCTGGCGCGGTGAGCGGGGCGCCCGCCGGCGGGGCGGGGCGCCCCGCCCGGGGCGAGCGGCGGGGCCGCCCCGGCGAGGCGTGAAGGGCGCGGGAGGCGCCGGGAGCGAGGGCGCAGGAGGCGCCGGGAGCCGGGATGGGCTCCCGGCGCGCGCCGCTCAGAAGCGGACGCGCAGCGTCCCGCCCGTCGGGCCGACGAGGAGCTCGGGGGTGTGGAGCGACGCCTGGCGCGGGATGTCGTGGCGCACCCAGACCTGCTGGTTGGAGACGAGGCCCGCGACGAGCAGCGCGAAGCCCGTCACCTGCGTGAGCCCGTTGAGGAGCACGAGGGAGCCCGCGACCCGGCCGCCGTCGTCGGAGAAGTCGACGTCCTCGCCCGTGGCGAGCGTGATGAACGGGCCGCCCAGGGGCACGAACAGCGGCGCGTAGCTGGCGGCCTCGCTCTCACCCTCGCTGAGGATGCTCCCGGCGGTGAGCGCGGCGAGCGCCCACGCGGTGCCGAGGACGATGGTCCCCGCGACCAGCAGCCGGCGGCTCTTCTGGATCTCGAGGCGGTAGCCCGCCGGCGGCGCCGAGCCTTCCTTGAAGGGCAGCGTCCTCGGCATGCCGAAGATGAACTGCGATGCATACGCCGCGTCGTCCGGCGGTGGCGCGTAGCCGGGCGGTGGCGCGTAGCCGGGCGGTGGCGCGTAGCCGGGCGGTGGCGCGTAGCCGGGCGGTGGCGCGTAGCCGGGCGGGGGCGCGTAGCCGGGCGGGGGCGCGTAGCCGGGCGGGGGCGCGTAGCCGGGCGGCGGGTAGCCCGGCGGCGGCGAGCTCTGCGCTGACGGTGCGTCGCCCTCCGCCGCGGCCGGGGTCGCGAGCGCGAGCACGCCGAGCAGCGAGGCCATCGAGAGGACTGTGCGGATCGCGGTCACGTGCGTCTCCCTTCGGGGTGAGGGCGCCCGGCGCAGGCTCGCCGGCTCAGAATCGCCATCGGAGCTCCGCGGACGACGCGCCGATCGAGACCGCAGGCCACCGGGATGCAGCGTGCTCGGGGTTGCTCGGGCTCACCGTGAACTGCCGCTCCAGGTAGACCTCCTCGTGCGCGAAGCTGGCGGCATACAGGAGCAGCCCGCCCACCTGGGCCACGGCGTCCATCGTGAGCCAGAAGACGCCCGCGCCATCGACGTCGTCCATGGTCGCCGTGCCGACCATCGGGCCGACGAACGGGATGAACAGCGGCCCGACCTCGTCGAAATCCTCCTCCGCGAGGATCGCGATGCTGGCGACGGTGAGCGAGAGCGCATACGGAATGCCGAACGTCAGGAGCCCCGCCCCGGCGAGCGCGCGGTCCGGCCTGGCCTTGAGCGCGTAGCCGCGCGGGATCGGGTCGCCCTCCTCGTACTGGATGGTCCGCGGGTTCGCCCACGGCGGGAGCGACGGAAGCTGCAGGTAGTAGCCCGGCGGGACGAGCATCAGCGCGCCGTCCGGAGGCGCGGCAGGAGCGCTCGCAGGCGCGGCAGGAGCGCTCGCAGGCGCGGCAGGAGCGCCCGCAGGCGCGGCAGGAGCGCTCGCAGGCGCGGCAGGCGCGGCAGGAGCGCTCGCAGGCGCGGCAGGCGCGGCAGGAGCCCCCGGCGCGACAGGGCCCGGCGTCGCGTTGCCGAGCGCGGGCCGCTGCGGCGCGCCCGGCACCTGCGCGGCCGCCGGCGCGGTCAGCCCGAGCAGCGCGGCGAGCACCGCGGCGGCCTGCGCGCCGGGGGCGCGCGGCGCGGCGCGGCGGCGACACGGCACGATACTCCCTTCCGTTTGCCCGATAGGCATGCTGGCTCCCGTCGCGCTCGCGCGGCGACTCCAAGGAACTGCGGTTGGCTTCGGTGCAGCGAGGCCAGGATACGCGGACGGCTCGCGAACTCAACGAGCCGCGCACGATGTCCGCGCGCCGCGGCGAGGAGCGCCGGACGGCGCTCCGCGCAACGCGAGCGCGGCCGCGCCCTCGACGAGGCCTTCGCCGTCGAGCCGGACGTCGGGCTCGAACCCGCGCAGCTCGACGAAGTCGCCGAGCGGGTCGCGGAACGCGCGGGTGCCGAGCGAGAGCGTGACGCCCGAGCGCGGGAGCCGGAAGAGCGCCATCTCGCCGACGCTCATGCTGCCGCGGGTGCTCTGCCCGGCCACGAGGACGCCCGGGATCTGCCGGACCAGCGCGAGCAGCATCTCGCACGCCGACGCGCAGCCGCGGTCGACCAGGAACACGGCGCGCCCCTCGAGCGGCCCCGCCGCCCGGCCGCGCACCTCCGCGCCGCGGGTCGTGAGGTCGGCGCGCGGCGCCGCGGCGCGCGCCCGCAGCGCCCTGGCGAGGCGATCGAGCGCGGCGAGGTGCTCGGCGAAGCGCGGCCGCGCCTCGCGCGGGACGTCGCCGCGGGCGAGCCGCCGGCGGGCGCTGTTGGCGCGCCCCTCGGCGGCGGCGACGGAGATGACCTCGCGCTCGTCGAGCGCGCAGAGCGGCGCGTCGGTGAGGGCGAGCGCGAACCGCTCGGCGAACAGGTAGTCGCCGCCGGCGTTGCCGCGCAGGTCGACGACGAAGGCGGGCGCTCGCCGCAGCTCGGCGGCGAGCGCGGGCAGCGCCGCGAGCGCCGGGGCGGCGGCGCTGCTGAAGGTGCGGATGGCGAGCACCGGGACGCCGTCGCGGCTCCGCGTGAGCTCGACGGGCGGGCCGAGGTCGCGCGGCGGATCGAGCCGCCGCGGCGGGGTCGCGCAGGGGGCGGCGCGCGCGTCGGCTGCGCGCGCGTCGGCTGCGCGCGCGTCGGCTGCGCGCGCGTCGGCTGCGCGCGCGTCGGCTGCGCGCGCGAGGCGCGGCGCGGCGGCGGCCGGCGCGGCCGCGGCCAGCCGGAGCGGCGCGCGGCCGCCGTGGCCGAAAGCGAGGTGGCCGTCGGGCGCCCCGAACACGCCGCGGAGGAGCTGCGCGAGCTCGTCCGGGCGCCACGCCGCGCGGCCGCGGAGCGCGCCTTCGGCCCGGGCGATCGCGCGCGGCGAGGGCGAGGGCGAGCGCCCGTCGAGGCCCGCGTAGGCGTGCTCGAAGGCGTAGCGCGCGTCGTCGAGATCGAGGAGCGCCTCGGCCGCGGACACGGTCCGCGGCTCGCCGTCGAGATCGCCGTCCGCGATGCGCAAGCTCCGGAGCGGCGCCGGCTCCTTCGAGGGGGCGAGCGCCGGCGCCGGGGCGCACGCGAGCGCGGCGCACGCGAGCGCGGCGCATGCGAGCGCGGCGCAGGAGCGCGCCCCGCTCGCGGCGCGGCGCGCCCGGCGGAGCGAGCTCTCGGCGGGCATGGCGCGCGAGGGTGCGACGGCGCTCGGGCCCGGCGCAACCGGAGCCGCTCGCGTTCGTGAAGGAGGTCACGGCATCGCAGCGAGATCCAGGGCTCCTGCGCGACCGCGCGACGCCGGTCAGGGCGCGCCGGCGAGCCGCGCGATGAACCCGCGCGGCTCCGCGTCGGCCTGGCTGCCGAGCGGCTCGTCGAGCCCGAGGCCGAGGGTTCCGGTCACGTTCCCCGCGACGTAGAGGGGACCGCCGGGCGCCCCGCCCGCCGCGACGACGCGCACGTCGGCGTCGCCGGCCCCTTCGAGCTTCGACGCCGCGACGACGTTGCCCGCGCCGTCGAGCTCGATCAGGAACCCGGCCTGCTTCCCCGGCAGGGCCGCGAGCTTCCCGGCGGCCCCGAGGTCGATCTCGCCGGTGAACAGCCCCGTGACGTAGATCGAGCCGGCGTCGTCCACGGCCACGCCGGCCGCCGTCTGGATCGTCGCCGCGTCGCCGAACCCGCGGCTCCACACGGCCCCGTGCTCCGAGACGCGCGCGACGAAGACGTTGTCCGTGCCGCCCGCCTCGGGCATCCCCGGGCAGGTATCCTCGACATCGAGGGCCCCGGTATAGCTGCCGGCGATCGCCACGTCGCCGCCCGGGAGCGCTGCCGCCCCGTGCGGCGCGACGCGCTGGTCGTCGTCGAGGCGCAGCATCGTGACCTCCTGCGGCGCGCCGTCCCTCGACGCGTAGCGCGCGACGAAGATCCCGCGGCCCTGCGCGGCGCGGGGGGTGTCCTCGCCGAACGCGACCGCGCCGCGCGCCGTGTCGTAGTCGCCCACCACGGCCACCGAGCCCGCCCCCGCCGTCGCGCCGGCGACGAGCGCCCTGACGGTCACGCCCGCTCGCGTCCCGAGGCTCCGGTTCCACTTGCACGCGCCCTGCGCCGGATCGAAGGCGGCGATCAGCACGGACTCCTCCGCGACGGTGTGCTTGAGGTCGCACGGGCCGAAGCTCTTGCCCTTGTCCACCGACTCGACGGCGAGGACGACCGCGTCCGCGGTCGCCGCGAGGCCGCGCGCGGCGGTGCCGCGATCGGAGTCGATGCTCCACGCCCAGGCGCACCGACCCGCCGCGTCGATCGCCGCCACGAAGCTGGACCGGGCGACCGTGGCTCCCCCGCGCGGGCCGACATGGCACCGCGCATCGGCGAGGTCGACGCTCTGCGTCGACTCCCCGGCGACGAACGCGACGTCTGTCCCGAGGGCCAGGTGCGTCCCCCAGACGCCGGGCGCCGACAGGCCCACCTCGCCCAGTCGCGCACCGGCGGAGCTCCACCGCGCCACGGTGAGCGCGTCTGTCTCGTTCACGACGGCCATCACCGCATCGTCCTGGGCCGCGATGTCCGCCACGTCGACGCCGATCGTCGCGCCCCAGAGGCCCGACGGCGCCGCGATGGCTCCCTGCGTCGCCCCGTTGCAGGCGAGCTCCCCCCCACCGCCGCCCCCTCCCGCGCCCGCGCCGACCGCGCTGGCCGCCGAGGAGCCGCCCGCGGACGAGGAGGACGCGGCGCCGTCGATCTTTGCTGCATCGGTCTCACCGACCTCCAGGCCGATGAGCGCGTTGCAGCCGCCGGCGCCGGCGGCGAACAGCGCAGCACACAACCCAGCTCGGACCTTCGTGAGAGCGCGCTTCATGGCGTCGACCTCTATTGCACGGCGCAGTCGCGACCGCCATGACATGAGCCGAGCGCAGGCTCGGTGCCCGAGCCTCTCGAACACGCAGCGTGCCTGATCCGGAGCGGCAGAGGGCATGCTGTCCGGACGGGTCTTGTCCGCTGCTCACGACGTCTTCTGGAAACACGCTGGTTGCGTGCCGAGAAACGGATCCACCCTTGAAGTCGACCGCAGGGATCTCCTTACGCATCGTTGCCGCTCGCGCCGTACGGGGCGCGAGCGCGGCTCTGCCGCCCCCGCTGTGCTCGGCGCGATCTCGGCTGGCTCAGCGCACGCCCGAGAGCCTCGCGATGAACCCGTGAGATTCCGGATCGCTGTCGCTGCCGAGGGGCTTGTCGAGCCCGGGGAGCTCCAGGGTGCCCGTCACGGCGCCTGCGACGTAGAGGGGATCGTCGGATGCGCCGTTCGCGGCGACGACCCGCACGGCGACCGTGCCGTCTCCCTCGAACCGCGCCGCCGAGACGAGGTTGCCTCGGGCATCCAGCCTCATCAGGAATCCCGCCCGCTTCTGTGCGGTCGTGAGCGTCCCGGCGCTCCCCAGCGGGAGCGTGCCCGAGAACTCGCCCGTGACGTAGATCGATCCCGCCTGGTCCACCGCCACGCCGGCCGCGACCTGGCTCTCCGTCGCGTCGCCGAACCCGCGGCTCCACACCACGCCGTCGTCCGAGACGCGCGCGATGAAGAAGTTCTCCGTCTCCCCCGCGTCGGGCAGCGGCGGGCAGCGCTCTTCGAAGCGGATGAGCCCGCGATACGTGCCGGCGATCACGACGTCGCCGCCCGGGAGCACCGCGGCCCCGTGCTGCGCCACCTGCTGATCTCCGTCGAGGTTCAGCGTCGTGACGTCCTGCAGGGCGCCGTCGGTCGATACGTAGCGTGCGATGAAGACATCGCGGCGCTCCGAGGCGAAGGGGGTGGCTCCGCCGAACGAGACCTCTCCGCTGAGCGAGTCGTAGTCGCCCACGACGGTCACGAACCTCGACCCTGGCCTCGTGTCGGCGGCGATCGCCTTGACCGTCACCGCCGCTCGCGGCCCGAGGCGGCGCTGCCACCTGCACGCGCCGTCCGCCGGGTAGAGCGCGGCGAGCAGCGCCGACTCCTGCGGGATGTCCCGGAGCGCGCACGGCCCGAAGCTCCTGCCGGCGTCCGTCACGTCGACGGCGAAGACGAGCGCCTCGGAGGTCGCCGCGAGGCCGCGCGCGGTGGTGCCGTGCCCGGCGTCGACGCTCCACACCCACCCGCACTTGCCCTCCGGGCCGAGCGCTGCCACGAAGCTCGTCGTCAAGGCGGTGTCGAGCAGCGGAGGGCCGACGCGGCATGCGCCGAGGGTCCCGGTGGGCAGGTTGACGGTCCCCTCGGACTCCCCGGCGACGTAGGTGAGGTCCTTGCCGGCGGCCAGGTGCAAGCCCCAGACGTCGTTCGCCGAGAGCCCGAAACGGCTGTCGCGCGCTCCGCCGGAGCTCCACTTCGCGACGGCGAAGTGATAGCGCGAATCCTCGAGGACGTCCGTGACGACGGCCGTCAGCGCGCCGCGCGACGCGGCGAGGTCGCCCACGTCGAACCCGATCGTCTCGCCCCATTCGGCCGACGGCTCGATGATGGCGCCCAGGGCCTCGTTGCACATCGGAGCGCCGCCGCCGCTGCCCCCGCCGCCCGCGCCTCCCTCGCCCGAGCCCCCGCCGCCGCTGTCCGCGCCTCCCGCGCCGGAGCCCCCGCCGCCGCTGTCCGCGCCTCCCGCGCCGGAGCCGCCCGCGCCGGAGCCGCCCATGCCCGAGCCCCCCGCCGAGGAGGTCGCGCCCGAGGCCGCGCCCGCGCCGGCCTGCGACGGGTCGAGCTGGCCGACCTCGAGCCCGATGATCGCGTTGCAGCCGCCCGCCACGGCGGCGAGCAGGCCGGCGCAGGACACGGCGGATCGGATCATACGAGGTTCGCGTTTCATCGGATCGGCTCTCCGCTGGACGGCATCCTCGAGGCTGCCATCGCGCCGGCGCAGGCTCAATGGCAGGCTCTGACGTAATCAGGAAAGACGATGGTGGACTGGCAGGTGAGGTTGCAGGACCCGAACGGGCCGCGGGCCCCGCACGGGACGTCCGCCAGAAACACGTTGGATGCCACGGCACACGTGAGGAGGCCGCTGCAATTGACCGCGCGGAACTCCCTCTCCTCGGCGCCGCTGCAGTCGTAATCGAAGCCGCCTCCCGGGCTGATCGGCGTGTCGTAGAACGTGCTGGGCTGGCCGGGGTGGACCAGGGGGTTGTCGTCGTTGCAATCGTTGCCGCCCGCGCACTCGGTCGAGCGATAGCCGTCGTCGTCCGCGTCGCAGTCGACGGTGCCGCCGCCGGAGCTGGAGGAGGCCGAGGTGGAGCTCGCGCTGGAGGTCGCCGCGCCGCCGGAGCCGGAGGAGGCCGAGGTGGAGCTCGCGCTGGAGGTCGCCGCGCCGCCGCCGGAGCCGTCTCCGCCCGTGCCGCCGGCGCCGGAGGCCGGTGCGCCGCCGTCCCCGCCGGCGCCGGAGGTCGCCGCGCCGCCGCCGGAGCCCGCCGCGTCCGCGGACGAGGCGGCGGCGCTCGAGGACGATGACGTGGCGCTCACGCCGGCCCCGCCGGCCCCGCTGGCGCTCGCGGCGATCGCGTCGTCGGTCCCGGTGAACGTGGCGTCGGGGAACCCGCACCCCGCGACGGAGCTCATCGCGGCGGCCGCGGCGGGCAGAGCCAGGCGGAAACTTCGGTGAAGCGAGCGCATCCTCGAATGGAAGCCCCCGTTCCCACCGGCGTCAACCTGCGGCTAAATTATGCGCCGCGCCGCGCTGCGCCCGTGGCAGGCTCTGCGGTGTCGTGTGGAAATGTCGTGGGCTGTTCTGCCGGCGCGCGCTCGATACCGAGCGCGGCGGTCACGGCATGCCCTTCAGCCGGACGATGAACCCCTCTCCCGACGCCTGGATGGGACGGTCGACGTCGATGAGAGGGAACGTGTCCGTCAGCTCACCGGCGATGTGGATCGGAGCGCCGGGCGCCGCGCCCGCCGCGACCGACCAGACAGCCACGGTGCCGGCCCCCGCGATCGCGGTGCCCGAGAGGACGTTGCCGCGCGGATCGAGCACGATCAGAAAGCTCGCCAGCTCATCCGTCCCGGCGGCGAGCTTCTCGCCGTTCTCCAGCGAGATCTCGCCCTCGAGCGTCCCCGTCACGTAGATCGCGCCGCTGTCGTCCACGTCGAGGTGGACGACCATTTGATCTTTCACCGCATCGCCGAATCCACGGCTCCAGACCACTCCGCCCTTCGAGACGCGCGCCACGAAGGAGTTCTCGCTGGTCCCCGCGTCCGGCAGGCGCGGGCAGTCGTCCTCGAAGTTGAAGGATGGCCCGGTGTACGTCCCGGAGATCACGAGGTCGCCGCCCGGGAGCAGCGCGGCCCCGTGCCGCGCCGCCGACTGGGTTCCAGGGGCCCTGAGCGGGAGGATGTCCGTCAGCTCGCCGTCCTCCATCCGGACGCGCGCCACGAACAGGTCGCGATCCGGCGTGCGGGGGAGCTCCTTCGTCTGGACCTTGATCGGCCCGTCCGGCGCATCGTAATCGCCGAAGACGAGCACCTCGCCGGTCTCCGGGACGGCGACGAGGTCTTCGATGCGCACGGACGCGGCGGACTCGAACGCGCGATTCCAGACGCACTTGCCGTCGACGTCGAACCCCACGAGCTCGGTGGAGCCGCGGTCGTCGCCGCGCCCGACGACGCAGTCGCCGGCGCTCGCGCTCGCCGCGCCCGAGACGGAGACGGCGAACACGACCCGCTTGGGCGTCGCCGCCAGGGCGAGCGGAGAGGTGTTGAACTCGGCATCGACGCTCCAGATCCACTTGCATTTGCCCAGCGGGTCGAGCGCCGCCAGGAAGCTCGGCCTGCGCCCGGTATCGTTCGGCAGGACGACGGAGCACCCGCCGTCCGTGGTGAACAGGGTGAACGGGGCCTCGGACCAGCCGGTCACGTAGGCGGCGTCCGACACGACGGCCAGGTGCTCGGGAAAGATGCTGGCGGGCAGCTCGGCGGTCTTCATCCCGTACGTGCTGTCGAGGGTCCCGGACGGGCTCCACCTCGCGACCGAGAACCCGACTTTGTCGGGCGTGCTGGCGAGCCGTCGCGCTTCCTTGATGACCGCCGTCACCGCGCCGTCGTGCGCCGCGATGCCGGCGACCGACAGGCCCAGCAGCTGTCCCCACTCGCCCTCGGCCGTGCGGACCGCCCCCTCGCGATCATCGCTGCAGAGCGCCGCCTCGCCGCCGCCACCGCCGCTTCCGCCGCTGCCGCCGTCCCCGCCGCTGCCACCCGCGCCGCCGCTGCCATCCGCGCCGCCGCTGCCGCTCGTGCCGACCGCGGACACGCTCGACGACGGGGCGCCCGCGCTGCCGGACGAGGGATCGAGCTGGCCGACCTCGAGCCCGATGATCGCGTTGCAGCCCGCGCCGGCCGCGGCGGCGAGCAGCGCAGC
Organism: Sorangium sp. So ce134; assembly: GCA_051525975.1. Lineage (GTDB taxonomy): Bacteria > Myxococcota_A > Polyangia > Polyangiales > Polyangiaceae > Sorangium. Next base: position 10,394,985 of record CP150314.1, on the reverse strand, counting down.
GCGGAGCAAGGATCGAGTGTTCATGAGATCGCGCGTCATCTCTCCGTCTCCCGTGGCGGCGCCTCCGGCGGCCGGCGAAAGATCACCCTCGCCACGCCGGCTTCATGCCGGGCGCGGCTGCAGGAGTCGAGAGCGTACCAGCGCATCGCCGGCCGAACGCCGCGCGATCTCCGCCGTCCGCCGTGGGCCGGAGTGCGCGCCGCGGCGGGCCGGTCGCAGCTCCTGAGGCGATGTGTGGGGCGCCGTGCGCGGCCCGCTCAGCGCGCCGGACGCCGCGCGAGGCCGGTCACTGCACACCCCAGAGCTCGGCGACGAACCCGCGCCCCATCTCATCGTCGAGCGGCTCGCCGAGCCCGAGCTCGAGGGTGCCGTCCAGCTCACCGCCGAGGTGCAGGGGATCGCCGGGCTCCGGGCCCGGCGCGGCCGCCCACACGTAGGCGTTGCCCGTCCCCTTGAAATCGGAGGCGGAGACGACGTTGCCGCGATCGTCGAGCACGAGCAGAAAGCCGACCATCGGGCTCGCGTCCGACGACGGAGCGAAGAGGCTCCCGCCGTTCCCCAGGTCGATCTCCCCCTTGTAACTCCCCGTCACGTAGATCAGGCCATCGGACCCCGTCGCAACGCCGGTGACCCACTGCTGCGTTCCCGCGCCGCCGAACCCGCGGCCCCAGACCACGGCGTGCCCCGAGACGCGCATGACGAAGAAGTTCTCCATGCCCGCCGCGTCCTCGTCGGGCGCCGGCGGGCAGCCGTCGCCGAAATCGAGGGAGCCGGCGTAGGGGCCGACGATCACGACGTCGCCGCCCGGGAGCAGCGCGGCCCCGCGCTGCTCCACCTCCTGACGGCCCGGGAGGATGATCGGGTCGACGCTCTTCAGCGACCGTTCGGTCAGCGCGAAGCGCGCCACGAACAGATCGCGATCCTCCGAGGGGGGGAGCAGCGTTCCCCCGATGACGAGGCCCTCTGCCGCCTCGTAGTGGCCGATCGCGAGCACCTCGCCGCGCGCCTCGTCGGCGACGAGCTCGCCCAGGCCGACGGCCGGCGCCGGGCCGAGCGTGTAGCTCCAGAGGCAACCTCCCGCCTCCAGATCGAGCGCGGCGAGCCCCACGGACGACACGTCGCCGGCGGTCGCGATGGCGCACGCGCGCTGGCTCACGCTCGGCCCATCCACCGAGGCGGCGATCACGACGGCGCCGGACGCCGCCGCGAGGCCGAGCGGGGTCGAGGTGATGCCGCCGTCCGGCGCCCACGCCCACCTGCACTGGCCCTCCTCGTCGAGCGCCGCGAGGAAGCTCGGGTGGTAGAGCTCGGTCCCGCTGATGAGGCATCCGTCGGAGGCGCCGGGCAGGTGGGTGCCGGCGTCCGACCACCCGGCCACGTAGGCGAGCCCCCGGCCGATGGACAGGTGCGTGGCCTTGATGTCGCCTCCGAGCAGATCGCTCGCCGCCAGCCCGTACCCGCCGTCGGGCGTGCCGCCGTCGGTCCACCGCCGGACGGAGATCGCTCCCTTCTCGTTGACGATGGCCGTCACCCCGTCGCCGTGCGCCGCGACGTCGGTGACATCGAGCCCGACGGTCGCTCCCCAGCGCCCCCGCGGCGCGCCGACGGCGCCCTCGCGATCCGCGCCGCAGAACGCCTCCTCGCCGCCGCCCGTGCTCGCGCCGCCCGCGCCGTCGCCGCCCCCGCCGCCGCCCGTGCCGCCCGCGCCGTCGCCGCCCGTCCCGGCGCCGCTCGCCGACGCGTCCAGCTCGCCGACCTCGAGCCCGATGATCGCGTTGCACCCCCCCGCGGCCGCAGCGCCGAGCAGGGCGGCAGCGGATGCGGCCCGGCGCCACCTGCGATCGCGCCCTGTCCCTGGGGCTCCTCCCGCGCGGCGCCCCTGCGCGGCTGGCGTCAAAAGACCACCTTCGCCACGGCGCCTCCCGGCACCACGCCGACCGTCGCCCTGGGGGCCGACGGCGCCTGCGCCGACGAGGGCGCCGTGAAGATCAGCACCGCGCCGGCGCCCAGCGCCGCCGCCCCGACGAGGAACGCGACCGTCGAGATCGTCCCCGCGGTCGCGCCCTGCTCCTGCAGCCGGATCCCCTTCTCCCCGCAGACGTTGGCCTCGTTGCAGTAAGGCTCGGCGTCGCCCTTCTTCCCGATCGCGCGCAGGCCGAACGCGGCGCCGACGCCGATCCCGACCACGCCCACGCCGGCGCTGATCCAGCCGGCCGTCCGCCACGTCGCGCCCCCCACCGCCTGCGGGCCCTCCTTCGGCGGGAGCGCGGGCCCCGCGCCGCCGCCGCCGGCCGCCGGCGCCTCCGGCGCCACGAGCAGCTCGGCCTGCGCGCCCTCGGCGAGCTGCACCGTGAACGTCTTCTGGTTCCGCCCCGGCGCCGTCGCCGTCACCTGGACCTCGCCCGGGTCCACGGGCAGCGGCGCGCCCAGCGAGCCCGCGCCGACCGGGATCCCCGAGCGCTGCACGGCCGTGTCGGCCGGCGCGCCGGGCGCGAGCCGGATGGTGAGCCTCGGCACGCGGCCCTCCAGCGCCGCGGCGCGCGCCTGCGCGATGGGGCGCCGGTCGTCGTTCGCCGGCAGATCGCGCGCGAGCTGCCGGAAGATCGACCACGCGGTCGCGATCTTGCCGCGCTTCTCCTCGCAGTCGGCGAGGTTGAGCAGCGCCCCGGGCGCCGGATCGAGCTCGTAGCTCTCCCGGAACTTCGGGCACGCGGCGTCGTAGTCCTTCGCCTGGAGCGCCGCCCTGCCGGCGTCGAACAGCGCCTCCGCCGCCGCGGGATCGCGCACCTGCGCCGAGGCGCCGGGGCAGGCGAGGAGCGCGGCCCCTCCCAGGGCGAGCGCCTCGGCCGGGAATCGTCTACGCGAGCTCAATCTACCCATCCGTGCGACCTCAGCGTCTCCGGTTGAACGGGTCCTCCGCCGGCGTGGGCGCGGGGGCCGGCGCGGTCGCGGGCGGCGCCTTCGCCGGAGCGGTCGCGGGCGGTCGCGCCTTCCCCGCGACGGGCCGCGAGGTGGCCGCGGTCGCGCTCGAAGGCGCCCCGGCCGCGGTCGCGCTCGAAGGCGCCCCGGCCGCCGACGCGCTCGGCGCGGGCGCCTGCGGCGGATCGGCCGCTGGCGGCGGCGTGGGCACGGGCGCGGACGGCGCGATCGCCGGGACCGCGTCGCCGCCGGCCGCCGCGGGCTCCGCGCCGGCCGCGGGCGAGCCCGCGCCGCCGTGCGGCTCCAGCGCCGCCCCGGCGCCCGCGGCGGGGCGCGGCTCGGCCTCCACGGCGGAGCCGCTCGACGCGTGCTCCGCGTCCCGCGCGGTGTTCCCGCGCTGCCACCACACGAGCCCGACCAGGGCGCCCACGGCCAGCGCGCCGGCGCCGGCCAGGAGCGCGCCCAGGGCGGCCCCGCGCGGCGCCTGGCGGTCAGCGCCGGCCGAGCGCTCCACGACCGGCGACACCGTGCCGGCGCTGGCCCCGCCGCCGGCCGAGCCGGCGCTGACCGCGCCGCCGCTCCCCGGCCCCGAGCCAGGCCCGCCCGCCGCGGCGAACTCCGTGCCGCGCGGCCCGCTCCCCGGGCCGCGCGCCTGCACCGTCTGGCGCCCTGGATCCGAGAACATGTACGCGCGCCCCGGATCCGAGTGCGCGGACAGGCGCGCCGGATCCGCGTGCGAGCCGGGCGCCGGGTCGACCGCCGCGCCGCCCCGCGCCTGGCGGAGCGCGCGCTGCATCGCGCGGGCGTTCGGCCAGCGCCGGTCGGGATCGAACGCGAGGGCCGCGTCCATGACGGCGGCGATCGGCGGGGGGAGGGACGGCAGGACGCTGCCCACGGGCGGCGCGGGCTGGGTCATGGCCGCGAGCAGGAGCAGCGGGAGCGTCTCGGCCTCGTGCACGTACCGCCCCGAGAGGAGCTGGAACATCGTGCTCCCGACGGCCCAGAGGTCGGTGCGCGGGTCGACCTTGTCCCACTGCCCGCGCGCCTGCTCGGGCGGCATGAACTGCGGCGTCCCCATCAGGGTGCCGGCGCGCGTGGACGCGTTCGACGGGGACGAGAGCTCGCGGAGCCGCGCGATGCCGAAGTCGAGCACCTTCAGCTGTCCCTGGCGCGTGAGGAACAGGTTGTCGGGCTTGAGGTCGCGGTGGACGATCCCGCGCTCGTGCGCGACGGCGAGCACGTCGAGCAGGTCGTCGGCGATGCCGAGCACCTCGCCGACGGCGAGCACGCCGCTCGGCTCGCGCGCGCGGCGGGCCTCGACGGTCTCGCCTTCGAGCAGCTCCATGACGAGGAACACCGAGCCGTCCTCGGTGACGTCGTCGTCGAGCACGCGGACGATGCCCGGGTGGTCCACGCGGTTCGCGACGTAGCCCTCGCGCAGGAACCGCGAGCGCGCTTCCTGGTCTTCGGACAGCTCGCGGCGGAGGATCTTCACCGCGCCGCGCATCCCGTTGCGGTGCGTGCCGGCGTAGACCATGGCCATGCCGCCGAAGCCGAGCAGGCGCTCCAGTCGCCACTTGCCGCGCAGGACCTGGCCTACGAGCGCCTCCGGTCGGGAGCCCTCAGGGTCGACTCGGGTCATCGGCGGAGACCACCCCCTGTCCTGGTCACGGGGATCGTCGCCTCGCCGGCGAGGCCAGCGGAGCCGGCGAGGCCAGCGGAGCCGGCGAGGCCAGCGCGGCTCGATCGGCAGGGGTGGCTGACGGGCGCGCGAGGCATGACGGGCGCATGTTACCCCGGTCTGGCGCGGCGGGGCGCGAAACCGTCCGAGGCACGGGCGCGCTCGCCGGATCGGGCGGATCGTGCGGCGCGGGGCAGCGGGGTGACGGCGCGCGCGCGCCTGCTCCCCTTGACGTCGGCGGCGAACGGGGACACTTCGCCGGCTTGACGGGGGCTCGAGCGAGCATGCGCAAGACGGTGAGCCACGCGGCGTGGATCTTCCTCGCCGCCGTTTCTTCGATCCACTGCGGTGGTGCGGCCGTCGGCGGCGGCGCCCACCACCCCTCGGGCGATGCTCACGGGCACGCTGCCGCGGGTCACGCTCACGGGCACGCTGCCGCGGGTCACGCTCACGGGCACGCTGCCGCGGGTCATGCTCACGGGCAGCCTCTCGCAGGTCATGCTCACGGGCACGCTGCCGCGGGCCATGACCGCGGCGCTGCGTCCGCGCCGGGCCAGCCGGCCCCGGTGACGCCGGACGACGAGCTCCGCGCGGTCGCGGCGATCCACGGCGGGGCGGGTCCGTGGGCCGTGGCCGGCTACCGCATGGGGCGGTATGCCCTCGCGAAGCTCGGGCTGCCGGCGCGGAGCTTCGACCTCGAGGTGGTCCACCACAGCCCGCGGAACGTGCAGTTCTCCTGCATCGCGGACGGCGCCGCCGCGGCCACGGGGGCCAGCCTCGGGAAGCTCAACCTCAGCCTGGTCGAGGCGACCGAGGCCGGGGTCGAGACCACGTACCGGCGCAGGTCGACCGGACAGGCCGTGACGCTCCGTCCGTCGGCGGCCTTCCGCGCGCGCTTCCGCGATGTGCCGAGAGACAGGCTGGAACCGGCCGGCAAGGAGGTCCTCTCCTTGCCCGACGACCAGGTGTTCGAGGAGGTGCCGCCGCCTCCCGCCGGCGCGCCCCGCTGACCTAGCCGTCGCGCCCGTCCTCCACGCCGCCGGGCAATCCGCCACCGCCCTTGCCGTCGACGCTCGGGATTCCGCCCTCGCACGGGGTCGGTCAGCAACGGCTCGTTCGGCAGGCTACGCCCGGAGGCAACTGCTGGGCGAGGCCGCTCGGCGATACCGGCGACACCCGTCGAGGGCCAGAGGAGAGCACGAGTCGGTCACGGCGCGAGGGAGGCGCTGGGGCCGAGGGTTGAGAGAGGCGGTGTACCGCGGCATCGAGGGGAGCGGCTTTCCCGGCGCCGCGGGCAGCGAGCTACGGAGCTGGTGAACGGGGCGCGGGCGCAGGAGGGAGAAAGGGGTGCGCAGCAACGACAAAGGGCGCGCGGGACGTTGCCGGGGCTGCGCAGGAGACCCACCAGGGCTGCGCAGGAGCCGGACGATGGTGGCGAAGGACAGCAACGAGGGCGCGCAGGAGGGTGCGGGGGGCCGCGCAGGATGAGGGCGAGTATAGCGTAGGACACGGACGGGGGTGCGCAGGAGGGCCGGCGGGACCGCGCAGGACGGCCGCCGGGCTGCGCAGGAGGACCGGCGGGACCGCGCAGGAAGGCCGGCGGGACCGCGCAGGACGGCCGCAGGGCTGCGCAGGAGGGCCGGCGGGACCGCGCAGGAAGGCCGGCGGGACCGCGCAGGACGGCCGCAGGGCTGCGCAGGAGGGCCGGCGGGACCGCGCAGGAAGGCCGGCGGGACCGCGCAGGACGGCCGCCGGGCTGCGCAGGAGGGCCGGCGGGCTGCGCAGAAGGGCCGGCGGGACCGCGCAGAAGGGCCGGCGGGACCGCGCAGAAGGGCCGGCGGGCTGCGCAGGACTGCCGCTCCGTCCGGTCCCCCCGCTCCGCGATCACCTCACCGCCGTGCGCACCCATCACGCCGCCGATGTCGGGGCTGATGCCGGCTGGGTGGCCCTCCGCGACGTCCCGGACCGCAAGGTTCCGAACGCCCGCCGGGAAAGGCCCTGGCAATGGGTCTTGCCCGCGACGCGCGCCTATCGCGACAGGGAGGCAGGTCAGCTGCGGCGGCATCCTCTGCACGAGACGGTGCTCCAGCGCGCGGTGCGAGAGGCTGGGCCTTGCGGCGCAGCGCCGATCCGTGAGACTTTCCGTGGAGGGAGGTAAAAAAGGCGACGAGTAGACAGACCTGGTCCGGCGGCGTCGGTTGACCAATCGGCTGATCGTTAGGCTGACAGAGGTGTTGAATGACTGCGCAAATCGATGACATCGTCGCCTACGCGGGTGCTGACTGGAGCCTGGCGGGCGTGAACGGCGGCGATCTGTTCGACCCGGCGAGCCAAGGGCTTCACGTTCGCGCGGCGAGTACTGCGTGCTGGCGCGGCTTCGTTTGTCGCTATGAGCTTCGCGACAATGCCCTGTACCTCGACGGCCTGGACGTCGCGCTCGAAGGCGAAGCTCCTCCCCTGTTGGGCAAGGTGCCGCATGAGCCGAAGGAGCCTCTCGGATTCACGGCCTCCTACGAAGGCATCGAGCTCCACGTCCCCTTCAGCGGCGGCCTGCTTCTCGCGCGCGACTTCCTGCCCGAGCTGTATGTTCACATGGGCTTCCACCCGGCATGGAAATACGCCCACGTCCTCGAGGTGGAGCTCGAGGCAGGCCGCATCTCGCGCGTCACCGATTGCTCGAAGCCGATGGCCGACATCCGCGGCCACGTCGCAGGCATGGATCAGCCAGGCTCCGGGAGCTCGCGCGAGGAGATCGAAGCGTGGGTCGAGCGCGCCTTTTCCCGCAAGTATTGACGCAGCCCGTCGGGCGGACATGATCTAGCGAGGACGCCGTGGGCTACCGTCGCAAGCGTTCCGACCCTTCGACCGAGCGGACATGGCGCGCTTGGCTCGAGGCACACCGGGACGAGCTCGCGTCGTCGGGCCTGCCGCTCGACCTCTACTCCTCACGCGTGTCTTGTGTTCCGTTCTGGGTCCGACCGTCGGGAGTTTGATTTCAATACGCTGACCGTGTCGCAACAGCAGCAACTCCACGACTTCCTCGAGCGCGTCGTGGGCGCCGACGGGACTACGCCTGGGCTCCTCAGATTTTTGCGGGTGCGCGCCTCGTGTGGCTGGCAGCCGCCTTTCACGCGAGTCGGAAGTCCTACTCAAAGGGCGGGTACAAGAAAGGTCAACTAAGCCATGAGCTACAGTGAAGTCGAGTGGGCGCTGGTTCAGATGGTCGTATCGAGGGCGCCCTCGCTTCCTGGTTGGGTACGGGAGTGCGCAGAGATTGGGTATGGCTCTATCCTGATGTTGCCAGTCGTCGACGATGCCCGCGCGGGAGAGTTGGCCAGGCCAAGTCTTGCGTTGCGAAATGTGTCGTCTGACTATTTGGAATTTCTGCGTGAGCAGATTGCCTTGAACGCCATGGGAGAAGAATGGACTGCTGTTCTGCAACGGCGGCTGAAAGCTCTGGAGCCGCTCGAGGGGCAGCCAGTGCTCACGGTGATGTTTTATCGCAAGCCCGAGGGATTGACTCTTCGCATTGATCCTCGATCCAAGAGCATTATCGGATATGAGGAATATTGAGCGAGCCATACCGGGCCGAGCCATACCGGAGCGATTTCTGCCGCGGTTCGTGCTGCGCGCCGACCATATTTCGCCATGGCGCGCGCCTACTCAGCCGCCATGGCCGCACGCTGGAACTGGTCCCGGATCATCGCAAGCCGCTGCGCGCGTACGACCGCAGGCGGCGGCTCTGCCGGTTCGATCGCGGGGTACTCGTCGTACGTTCGCTTTCCGAGCTCCCTGCCGGCGCGTGACTTTTGGACCCCTCCCCACTGCTTGAAGAAGAACGGGACGCCCGCCTCTCTGCACTGGTCGCGGAGCGAAATCACCCAGCGCTCCTCCATGGGCCGAGCCCTTGGGCCGCTCTCACCGCCCACGATCACCCAGTCGATGCCCTCGAGATCGATCCGGCCCAGGTCTTCGAGCAGCGGCTCGACGGAGAGGAAGCGTACCTCGGCTGGAGCTCGGCGGAGCTCGTCGATTCTCGGGAGGCCGTAAGCCCGGTCCTCCACGCTCACCCCGAGCCAGATATGCTTGCGGCGAACGATCTCGGGCGGCATCTGCGACGTGAGCGTGCGGAGGCGCGCCGCGCGCTTGGTGAGCATCTGGTAGATGTGCCAGTCCGCGGAGGCCATGACATCAAAGACCTGGCGGACATACTTCTCTGGGACTTCGTCCTGGAAGAGGTCGCTCATGGAGTTGACGAAGATCCTGCGCGAGCGGCTCCATCGGAACGGTTCGAAGAGCTTGTCGGGCACCAGCAGCAGGTCGAAGCCCTGCTCGTACGGATGGCCAGGCACGCCCCGGAAGCGTTCGGCAAAGATCTCCGCGTAGCAGTGCTTGCAGCCGGGGCTGATCTTCGTGCAGCCGCGGAGGGGGTTCCACGTGGCGTCCGTCCACTCGATGGTGCTGCCGTCGCTCATGACTTGCACAGGTGTACAGTAAGGATCCGGGGGGCGGCAAGCGGGGAAGCTGGCGCGGGTCGTGCGCCCCGTGCGTCAAGCCCGCCCCACCTCTCGATGCGCGAGGCGCACCTCGTCTGCTGGGCTCCACAGGCCGGACTGGCGGGCTGAAGAGGCGATGACTTCCCTGGCGCACAGGGCTTGCACCCGGTGCCCGTCGTCCTAGGTGTGGGCTCGGTAGGGCGGCGGCATGAACCAGGAAGAGCTCGACCGACTCTGCGTCAACACCATCCGCTTCCTCGCGGTCGACATGGTGCAGCACGCAAACTCCGGCCACCCCGGCATGCCGCTCGACGCGGCGCCCATGGCCTACGCGCTGGCGACGCGCTTCATTCGCAGGAACCCGGCCGATCCGGCGTTCATCGATCGCGATCGCTTCGTGCTCTCGGCCGGCCACGCCTCGGCGCTCCTGTATGCCCTCATGCACCTCGTGGGCTATCAGGAGATGACCCTCGAGCAGCTCCAGCGCTTCCGTCAATGGCAGAGCCTGACGCCCGGCCACCCCGAGAGCCACCTCACGAGGGGAGTCGAGGCCTCGACAGGGCCGCTCGGCCAGGGGATCGCGAACGCGGTGGGCATGGCCATCGCCGAGGCGCACCTGGCCGCGCGCTACAACCGCCCGGGGCACGAGGTGTTCAACCACCACACCTACGCGCTCGCGAGCGACGGCGATCTCATGGAAGGCGTGCAGGCCGAGGCGGCCTCGCTGGCCGGGCACCTCGACCTCGGCAAGCTCATCGTCCTCTATGATTCGAACCGCGTCACGCTCTCGGGCACCACCGCGCTCACGTTCACGGAGGACGTGGCGGCCCGCTACCGCGCCTATGGCTGGCACGTGCAAGAGGTCGGCGACGGCAACGATCTGGCGGCCATCTCGCGCGCGATCGAGGCGGCGAAGGAGGCCCGGGCGCGACCGTCGCTGATCGTGGTCAAGACGGTGATGGCCTACGGCTCGCCCGATCTCGCCGGCTCGTGGCACGCGCACGGCAACCCGCTGGGCGCGGAGGAGGTGAAGAAGACCAAGCGCAACCTCGGCTGGCCCGAGGATCCGCCCTTCTACATCCCGGCCGAGGCGCGCGCGTTCTTCCGCTCCGTCGGGGAGCGCGGCAGGGCCCTGCACAAGGACTGGGACCAGCGCTTCGCCGCCTACGCCAAGGCGCACCCCGAGCTGGCGCAGGAGATCGAGCGACGCTTCAGCGCAGAGCTCCCCGCCGGCTGGGACGAAGGCCTGCCCAGGTGGCCCGCCGACGAAAAAGGGATGGCCACCCGCAAGGCCTCCGAGGCCGTGCTGCAAGCGCTGGCGAAGACGGTGCCGGAGCTCGTCGGCGGCTCGGGTGACCTGGATCCCTCGACGTTCACCTGGCTCAAGGAGGGCGGCGACTTCGAGTCATCGGCACGGCAACGGGAGGGCGTGGACGGCGTCGTCGGCGGCGGCTGGGGCTACGCGGGGCGCAACATCCACTTCGGCGTCCGCGAGCACGCGATGGGCGCGATCGTCAATGGCCTGGTCTACCACGGCGGCTTCATCCCCTTCGGCGCGACGTTCCTGGTCTTCGCCGACTACATGCGTCCGCCGATCCGGCTCTCGGCCATCGCCCGGCTGCGCTCGATCTGGGTCTACACGCACGACAGCATCGGCGTCGGCGAGGACGGGCCAACGCACGAACCGGTGGAGCAGATCGCCAGCTTGCGCGCCATCCCGGGGATGATCGTGCTGCGCCCGGGCGACGCCAACGAGACCCGCTGCGCCTGGCAGGTGGCCATCGAGACGCACGACACGCCGATCGCGCTCATCCTCTCGCGCCAGAGCGTCCCCACCCTCGATCGCCGCGTTTTGGCCCCGGCCGAGGAGCTGCGCCGGGGCGCGTACGTGCTCAATCGAGGCGAGGCCGATCCCGAGCTCATCCTGATCGGGACCGGCTCCGAGGTGCCGCTCATCGTCGCCGCCGAGCCGGTCCTCCGCCAGCGCGGCGTCCGCGTGCGCCTGGTGTCGATGCCGTCGTGGGAGCTCTTCGCGCGGCAGAGCGCGGAGTACCGCGAGAGCGTGCTGCCCCGCGCGGTGAAGGCCAGGCTCGCCGTGGAAGCCGCCCGATCGTTCGGCTGGGAGCGCTGGGTCGGCTCGGACGGCGACGTGCTGTCCGTCGACCGGTTCGGGGCCTCGGCGCCCGGCCACCTCGTGATGAAGGAGTACGGTTTCTCGGTCGATCACGTCGTGGAGCGGGCCCTCGCGCTCCTCGCAGAGCATGTCGGGGATCGACCCTCGCCGACGGAAGGGCCGTGAGCGCTCCCGCAGTTGCTGAACCTGGGCGACATCGGCAGCGATGTCGATACCCCACCGGACGCGACGCCGAGCGGATGGAGTCGTGAGATCATGGACTCGTCACCTGCAATCAAGCTGCTCCTCGCCGACGTCGACGGCACCCTCGTCACCTCGGACAAGCGCCTCACCGAGTGCGCCCGCGCGTCGGTCGAGCGGTTGCGTTCGGCCGGCGTCGGGCTCGCCATCATCAGCGGTCGCCCGCCGCGCGGGATGGCGATGCTGAACGGACCGCTCGCGCTGGCGACGCCCATCGTCGCGTTCAACGGCGGCATGTTCGTGACGCCCGATCTCGGCGAGGTGCTCGAGCAACGCTGCCTGCCGGGCGCCGTCGCCGAGGAGGTCGTGACGGCGCTCGCGGGCGCCGGCCTGGACGTCTGGGTCTACCGTGGCGGCGACTGGTTCATTCGTCGCCGCGACGCGCCGCACGTCACGCGCGAGGAGCACACCGTGCAGTTCGCGCCCACCGTCATCGACGATCTCGGCGGCGTCCTCGAGAACGCCGTCAAGGTCGTCGGCGTCAGCGACGACCTCGCCCTGGTAGCGCGCTGCGAGGGCGAGCTGCGTCGACGCTTCGGAGCGCAGGTATCCGCGGCGCGATCGCAGCCTTACTATCTCGACGTGACGCACCCCGACGCGAACAAGGCGGCGGCGCTGCGGTGGTTGTCGCGCACGCTCGGCGTCCCGCTCTCGCAGGTCGCCTGCATCGGTGACATGCCGAACGACGTGCTCATGTTCGGCCTGGCGGGGCTGAGCATCGCGATGGGGAACGCCAGCCCCGACGTGCAACGCTGCGCGCGCCACGTCACCGCGTCGAACGACGACGAGGGGTTCGCGACCGCCGTCGACCGGTTCGTCCTCGGCGCGCGCGCCGACGCGTCTCCGCGACCTGGTCAGCTCCAATGACCCGAAAGCCAGGAGGGTTCCGTGTCTCCCGAACAGTTCGACATCCTCATTCTCGGCAGCGGCGCCGGCGGAAAACACGTGGCGTGGGACATGGCCCCGCCCGGGGGCCGTACGGCCGTCGTGGAGCGGGAGCGCCGCATGATCGGCGGCTCGTGCCCCAACACCAATTGCCTCCCGAGCAAGAACGAGATCTGGAGCGCCAAGGTCGCCGACCTGGTCCGCCACGCGGCCGCGTACGGCACGATCACCGGCCCCTTCGAGGTCGACATGGCGCGCGTGCGGCAGCGCAAGCGCGCCATGGTCGAGGCGCAGGTCGCCCGTCATCTGGAGCGCTTCCGCGCGAGCGGCGCCGACCTGATCATCGGCGCGGGGCGGTTCGTCGCCCCGAAGACCGTCGAGGTGCGATCCGACGGCAAGACACGTGTGCTGAGGGGCGATCGCGTGTTCCTCAACCTGGGGACGCACGCCACGATCCCGGACGTCCCTGGCCTTTCGGCCGCGGGGCCGCTCACGCACGTCGAGGCGCTGGAGCTCGACAGGCTCCCCGAGCACCTCATCGTGCTCGGCGGGGGCTACGTGGGCCTCGAGTTCGCGCAGGCGTACCGCCGCTTCGGGAGCCGCGTCACCCTCATCGGCCGCGGGCCGCAGCTCGCCCCTCGTGAGGACCCCGACGTCGCCGGGGCGCTCCGCCAGATCTTCGAGGGCGAGGGGATCGAGGTGCTGCAGTCGACCCAGCTGCTGCGGGTGCAGGGCCGGTCGGGAGATCATGTCAGCCTGCGCGCGCGCACGCCGGACGGCGAGCGGACCATCGAAGGGAGCGATCTCCTGGTCGCGGTGGGGCGCACGCCCGACACGGCCGGGATTGGCCTCGAGACCGCCGGGGTCGAGCTCGACGCTCGGGGTTACATCAAGGTCAACGACAGGCTGGAGACCACCGCGCCTGGTGTCTGGGCGATGGGCGAGTGTGCCGGCAGCCCCCAGTTCACCCACGCCGCCATCGACGACTTTCGCGTCGTCCGGGACAACGAGGCCGGGGGCTACCGGACCACGCGCGACAGGCTCATCCCCTTCTGCATGTTCACCGACCCGCAGCTCGCCCGTGTCGGCCTGAACGAGCGCGAGGCCGAGAGCCGTGGTGTCGAGGCGCGCGTCGCCACGCTGCCGATGAGCGACGTGCTGCGGGCTGCGACGATCGGCGAGGCGCAGGGCTTCATGAAGGCCCTCGTCGACGCGCGGAGCGACCGCATCCTCGGCTTCGCCATGCTCGGCGCGGAGGCCGGGGAAGTGGTCGCCGTGGTGCAGATCGCGATGCTGGCCGGCATGCCTTACACGGGGCTGCGAGACGCCATCCTGGCGCACCCGACGATGGCCGAAGGCCTGGGCGCGCTGTTCGCAAAGGTGCCGGCCAGGTCCACGCGCTAGAACGCGGATTCCGTTGATCAAGCGAGAAATGAAACGCCAAGACGCCAAGACGCCAAGATTTTTTTTTTTTCTCTCTCTCTCTCTCTCTCTTCTCTCTCTTTACTTGGCGTCTTGGCGTCTTGGCGTCTTGGCGTCTTGGCGTTTCAAATTTCTGTGCTTTTCAGGCAGTTTCAGCCCGTTCGTCGCGCTAGCTTCTCGCTCGCACTCCCCATGCCGGGCGGGCGCCCAGCACATCGATTCGTCGGCTCAGCGCTGGTGCAGCTCGTGTGAGCCGCGCGGGCTCAGCGGCAGGTGAAGGTAATCCTGCAGGCCCCGGACTGACAATGGCTGTCCTTCGTGCACGCCCCGCCGCGGGGGCGCTTGTCCATGCACTTGCCTTCGTTGGCGCCCCAGCCGCAGAACTGGTTCGCGCCGCAGTGCGCGTCGTTCCGGCAGAGGCAGGTCTGGGTGAGGTCGCCGCAGCGGTCGCTCGGGCACTCCTCGTTCACCCGGCACCCCTGGCCGATGGCCTTCGACCCGGGCGTGTAGCACCAGCCCGAGCCGGCGATGAAGCCGCCGCAGCGCCCCGACGCGCACTGGCCGTCGCGCGTGCAGATCGCGTGATCCGCCTTGCCGGGCACGCACCCGTTGTCGCCGCCGATGCCCGGCACCCCGGTCGCGCAATAGAGCCCGCTCCCGCAATCGGCGTCGTCGTTGCAGACGCAGCGGCCCGGGATCGCGTTGCAGGCGACGGCCGTGCACTGGCCGCTCTCGCACTCCTCGTTGAAGCGGCAGCCGCCGCCGAGCTCCTGGAAGCCCGGGCAGTACGCGGCGCCGCACTTCGTCGGGTACGCGGCCTCCCGCTCCTCCGCGCTCACGAACGGCGCGACGCCGCCCTCGTCGAGATCGGTCGCGGGATCGGCCGCCCCGGCCCGCGGCCCCTGCGCGCGCTCCCACATGCGGATGAACGACTCGGCCGAGGACCTCAGGCCCGACGTGTCCACGCCGAGGCGCTCCAGGTCGGCCACGAGGTCGGGCAGCAGCCCCTCGTGCGCCAGCCCCTTCTCGTCGAACTCCGTCCCGAGGGGCGCGGGCCCGTGCTCGCGCTCGTCGCGCGCCTGGCAATCGGCCTCGGCCTGGAACGCCGCCGAGCACGCGCCGTCCTCGCCGAAGCGCGGCCGGGTCTGCTGGATGAAGCCGTTGAGATCGGCGCCGAACGCCATCGGGACCTTCAGGCCGCGCCGCCCGTACTCGTAGGCCTGGGCGAAGGAGCGCGACGACCCCTGGCAGCTGTTCTCGACCGGCGTGCGGGTGTACTGCCGGGTCTCGTCGTGCGCGGTGCGCAGGCCGAAGATGCCGCCCGTCTGCCGGAGCATCCGGATCACCCGCGCCGGCGTGGACTTCTCGGTCTCCGCCACCTTCGGGCCCATGATCTCGCGGAAGTGCCCGTGGGAGATGTACATCGGGTAATAGTCGCGCGCCTGCGCCAGCTCGAAGACGCGGTTCACGCCGCGCTCGGCCAGGTGCGCGACGTCGATCAGCATCCCGCGGTCCATCATCTCGCCGACGAGCGCCTCGCCGAGGGGCGTCAGCCCGCGCATGTTGTTGCAGCTCGCGTCGACGTCCATGCCGAGCGTGACGCCCGCCAGGGTGGCGTCGCAATCGGTGTCGATGAAGCAGCTCTCGGTGTACTGCGCGAACTGGAAGATCGGGTTGTGCAGCGCCGCGCCGCCGAAGGCGTTGTCGACCTGGTGCACCGGCTGCAGCGTCCTCACCCCCATGGCGTGGTACTTGTCGAGCGCGGCGCGCATCCTCGCGGCGTCGACGTCGCGGCCGAACAGGTGGCTCGCCTCGATCGAGAGCACGACCGCCAGCTTGCCCGCGCCGATGATCTGCCGAGCGTGCGCCGGCGAGAGCGCGACCTCCATCCAGCCGGAGTTCCGCGCCGCGAGCGCGTGCGTCATCTGGATCTGGAGGTCGACGTCGACCATCTCGTCGCAGCCCCGCGCGCGGTTCTGCTCCGGCAGGAGCGCGCAGAGCCAGTCGAAGCTCACCGCCGACATGACGATGAGGCTCAGCCCGCGGTCGTGCGCGCTGCGCAGCCAGTCCACGTGGCCCTGCTGGTGAGCGATGGTGTCCCAGCGCGGCCACCCCTCGCCGAACTCCGACCGGCCGAGGTGCAGCCCGGTGTCGCCCTGGGTCCCCTCGGTCTTGCCCATCGCCTCGGAGCCGATGACGCCGCCGCCCAGACCGAGGAGCGCCGACAGCGCGCCGCCGGTGGAAAAATCCAGCATGGTGGATTGAGGGCACCTGTTCAGGAGCTCGCTCAGGTTCTGGCGGACGCGCGCGTGGTCGCTCCCGGGGATCCCGCCGTCGCAGTCGTCCAGCGCGCCGGGGCCGTCGTGCTTGCCGTGCAGCCATCCGCCGCCGAAGGCCTCTTCGGACATCATGTGGAAATGCAGGTCCGCGAACCCCGCGACGGCGGGGGCGCCGGCCGCCGCGAGGGCGGCGAGCGGCGCGGGCGCCTCGGCGGTGGGCTCGCTCCAGCTCCCTCCGCGGAGCTCGTCCGCGGCGCCGTCGCCGCCGAGAGGCGGCGCGACCGCGGAGTCGCATCCGAATGGCAGCATCGCTACGGCGGCCAGGAGCGCTGTCGCGGAGGTGCGCGCGAGGCGGCGGAGCGGGGTTGTGCCAGCGTGAGTCGATTGAGCACGTCGCGGGAGAGGATCGAAGCAGGTCATCGGAAGAGCGTCCTGGGACGGTGGTTGGGGTCGTCCCACGCAACTATGGCTCCAAATCAGGTGGGTTATGGCCGGTCGCGATTTACATTTCGCGACACGCCCGCATAATGCGCCATCGTGCCGGCCCATGGTTCCGGATCTACAGAGTTCTTGCGGGTGCTGGCGACGGCGGCTGAGCGTGGCGGGCTCGAGGTGGAGGAGGTCCGGCGCACGCTGGCCCTCCCCGGCGGGCTCCTGGAGAAGCGGGGCGCCCGGGTCCCCATCGCCACGGTCCGCCGGGTGTGGAGCGGGCTCACGGACCGGGCGGGCGGGGGCCTCCTGGCCCTCCGCGCGGCCCGGCAGCTCCCGCTGGGCAGCCTCGACCTCCTCGACGACCTGGCGCAGGCGAGCGCGACCGGGGAGGAGGCGTTCGCGCAGCTGACGCGGTACTTGCCGCTGCTCGCGGACGCCGGGCGCGTCTGGACCGAATGCGACCGGCGGCGCCTGCGGTTCCGCCACGCGGCGCCCGGCGGGCTCCCGTCGCTGGCGGAGCTCCTGCTCGGGCTGATCGTCGCGCGCAGCCGGGCGCTGTTCGGTCCGGCCAGCGCGCCCCGGCTGGTTCAGTTCGCGCATGCGCCCTCGGCCCCGGTCAGCGCGTACGAGGAGGTCCTCGGCGCGCCGGTGCGGTTCGGGGGCGGCTTCGACGAGCTCGTCTTCGATCGCGAGGTCGTCCGGATGCCGCTCGCCAGCGGGGATCCGGCGCTCCGGAGCATCCTCGTCGCGCAGGCGGAGGCGGCGCTCGCCCGCCTCGGGGCGCGCGGGACGGCCCCGCGCGTCGAGCAGGGGGACGACTTCGTGGCGGCCTTCCGGCACGCGCTGTCGCTGGCGCTCGACACGGGCGACCCCAGCCTGACCCGGGTCGGCGAGAGCTTCGGGGTGAGCGCGCGGACGCTGCAGCGGCGCCTCTCCGCGGCGCGCGTCAGCCACCGCGACCTCCTCCAGGAGCTCAGGCTGGAGCGGGCGCGGCGCGCGCTCGGCGGCGTCCAGGCCAAGGCGGTGTCTCACGAGCTCGGTTACTCGAGCCCGAGCGCCTTCCATCGCGCGTTCAAGCGGTGGACGGGGGTGACGCCCGGGGCCGCGGCCAGCGCCCCGGGCGGCGCCGCGCCGGCGGGCGCGGGCGGCCCGCGGCCGGGGGGCGGGGGGCCGCCCGCGCCCTCGCCGGAAATTCGCCGGTAAGGCGCCCCCGTACGTGCTAATGCCGGGGCCTCTCCATGATCACGCTCGAGAAGCTCACCAAGCGCTACGGTCCCAAGATCCTCTTCGAGAACGTCTCGATGCGCTTCGACCCCGGCAAGCGGTACGTGCTCGTCGGCGCGAACGGCGCGGGGAAATCCACGCTCCTCAAGGTCATCTCCGGCGAGGAGGAGTCGGATCAGGGCGCCGTCGAGATCCCGAAGCAGCTCCGGGTCGGCGTGCTCAAGCAGGACCATTTCGCCTACGAGTCCTGCCGCATCATCGACACGGTCCTGATGGGGAACCGGGCCCTCTGGGACGCGATGCAGGAGCGCGACCGGCTGTACGAGGTCGAGATGACCGACGAGATCGGCATGCGGCTGGCCGAGCTCGAGGGCACGATCGGCGAGGAGGACGGCTACACCGCCGAGGCGCGCGCCGCCGAGATCCTCGAGGGGCTCGGCATCGCGACCGCGCGGCACACGAGCACGGTGAGCACGCTGGCGGGCGGGTACAAGCTCCGCGTCCTCATCGCGCAGACGCTCTTCGCGGGCGCCGACGTCCTGCTCCTCGACGAGCCGACGAACCACCTCGACCTCGACTCGATCCGCTGGCTCGAGGCGTACCTCACCGACACCTTCCGCGGCACGCTGCTCGTCGTCAGCCACGACCGGCACTTCATGAACGCGATCGCGACGCACGTCGCCGACGTCGACTACCAGACGGTCACGCTCTACACGGGCGACTACGACGATTTCGTCGAGCAGAAGACGACGGGCAAGCGCCAGTCGGACGCCGACGCGGCGCAGAAGAAGAAGAAGATCGCGGAGCTCAAGGACTTCGTGGCCCGCTTCGGCGCGAGCGCGAGCCGGTCGAGCCAGGCGCAGTCGCGCGTGAAGGAGATCGAGAAGCTCGAGGCGGGCATCCAGGTGCGGCGCTCGAGCGTCGTCCGGCCGTACATCAAGTTCGAGATCGAGAAGCCCTCCGGCCGCGACGTGCTGCGCGTCGAGGGCCTCGCCAAGAGCTTCGGCGACCTGCGCGTCATCCAGAAGCTCGATTTCAACCTGAACCGCGGCGACAAGCTCGCCGTGATCGGCCCGAGCGGCATCGGCAAGTCGACGCTGCTCAAGCTGCTCGTCGGCGAGCTCACGCCCGACGCCGGGAAGGTCACGTGGGGCCACGACACGAACGTGGGCTACTTCGCGCAGGACCACCACGAGGCGATCGAGCCGGGGTTCACGGCCTACGACTGGCTGTACCGGTTCGACCCGAGCGCGCCCAAGGAGCACGTCCGCTCGGTGCTCGGCAAGCTCTTGTTCAGCGGCGAGGCCGGGCTCAAGAAGACGGAGAACCTCTCCGGCGGCGAGGCGGCGCGCCTGTTCCTGGCGAAGCTCATCCTGGTGAAGAACAACGTCGTGGTGCTCGACGAGCCGACGAACCACCTCGACGTGGAGAGCATCGACGCGCTCCTCCAGGCGCTCATCGAGTACAAGGGGACGGTCATCGTCACGAGCCACGACCGGCATTTCGTGGGCAAGCTCGGCACCCGCGTGCTCGAGCTGTCGTCCCGGGGCCCGCAGCTCTTCAACGGCACGTACGACGAGTACCTCGAGGGGCCGGGGAACCCGAGCGCTTACCAGGGCGCCAAGGCGTCGTAGCAGCGGGGCGCCGCCGCGCCGCGCCCGGCGGTGGGGGGGCGCGTCAGGGCGCGGCGTGGGGGAGCGCCCGCTGCATCAGGACCACGTCGAGCCAGCGATCGAGCTTGTACCCGACGTCGCGGAGCCGCCCGGCGTCCTCGAACCCGAGCGCGCGGTGCAGGGCGAGGCTCGGCGCCTGGTCGCAGACGATCTGCGCGATGATGGTGCGGTGGCCGAGCGCGATCGCCCGGCTCACGAGGTCGGCGAGGAGGCGGCGCCCGAGCCCGCGCCGGTGGCGGCCCTCGCGCACGTAGACCGAGCTCTCGACGGTTCGGGCGTAGGCCTCGCGCCGGTTCCACGGGGACAGCGAGCCCCAGCCGACGACGGTCCCGTCGCCCTCGACGGCCACGGTGGCGGGGTGGAGGGGCCCGTGCGCGGCGAGCCAGGCGCGCCGCTCCGCCGTGGTCGGGACGGTGGTGGCGAAGGTGCAGGTCGAGCGCTCGACGTAGAACGCGTAGATCTCCTCGATCGCCGCGAGGTCGGCCTCGGTCGCGAGGCGGACGCGCGCGCCGTCGTCGGGCGCCGGGAGCGGCGCGAGGTCGGGCACGACGAACGCGGCGCGGGCCTCGTCCGAGAGCAGCCGCGGCCGCGAGTAGTGGGCGAAGAGCGCCTTGCTGCTGCCGTAGCGGCGGAGGAGGCTCTCCGCGAGCTCGGGCGCGCCGGCGCCGGCGTGCTCGGCGGCGTGGCGGGCGACGAGCGCGATCCACGCGGCCGTGATCGTCTCGTGGTAGCCGGTGCGCGGCGGGTGGCGCGCGTTGAAGGCCTGCAGGGCCGAGCGCATGCGCGCGAGCGCCGCCTCGGGGCCGTGGGCGCGCACGTAGTGCAGGGCGAGGAGCACGTGGCGCGCGTGCGAGAAGTCGCCCTGCTGGATCGCGGCGCCCTCCACGGCGGCCGCGAGCGCCGCGAGGTCGTCCTCCGCGATCGGGCGATCGCCGAACGGCGGCAGGCCGGCGCCGCCGCCCGCGGCGCCCGCATCGGCGCCGCTCACCGCGCTCGCGTCAGCGCCGCTCACGGCGCCCCCTTCCGGGAGGCCCCGCGGCCCTTCGCCTTGCCGGCGCGCTCGCCGCCGCCCTCGCGCGCCTCGCCGGGCAGGAGCGGCAGGGGCGGCAGCGCGGTCTCCTTGGCGGTGGACAGGACCACGGTCGTGCGCGTGCGCACCACGCCGTCGTGGGCCTTGAGCTCCTGCGTGAGCAGGCGCTCGAGGGCCTCGGTGTCGCGGCAGCGGACCTTGAGGAGGTAGTCCTCCTCGCCGGCGACGTGGTGGCACTCCAGGATCTCGGGCGCGCGCTCGACGGTGCGCAGGAACTCGCCGCGATCGCGCCGGTTCGCGATCGACACGGCGATGAAGGCCGTGAGCCCGGCCCCCACGGCCCGCGCGTCGAGGCGCGCCTCCCATCCGGTGATGACGCCGCGCTCCTCGAGCCGCCGCACCCGCTCGGCCGCGGCAGGCGCGGACAGGCCGACCGCCTCGCCGAGCTCCGCCCACGACCGGCGAGCGTCGCGGGCGAGGAGGCGGATCGCCTTCAAATCGATTGTATCCGTCAGTTCATTCATTGGAATTGAATGCATCGTTATCCACAAACTTTTGAACCGCAAGTCTGGCGCATCGAAGCGTCGGCGGTCGCGTGGGCTCGGGGAGAGCCCCCAGGGAGGCTGGAACGCAGGAAGATCCTTGAGCTTTCTGCCCGCCGGACCGCCGTCGTGTCCCGACCCGACCGCGACCGGAGCGCCGCCTCGGTCGTCTTGGGGCTCGCCTCGTCAGGACCGGGGCGACCGGCTCAGAGCAGCGCGAGCAGCTCGCCGAGCTCGTCGATCGCCACGTGGGCGATCTCCGGGGCCGGAAAGTGCGGCGTGCGCACCCAGACGGCCTTCAGCCCGGCGTCGTGGGCGCCCATCACGTCCTTGACCGGGTGGTCTCCGACATAGCAGGCCTCGTGCGCGCGCAGGCCGAGCCGCTCGACGGCCCGGCGGAAGATCGCCGGGTCCGGCTTCCGGAGCTGCTCGCGCTCGGAGATGAGCACCGCGTCGACGGCGTGGAGGACGCCGAGGGCGCGCAGCTTGCCCTCCTGCACGCTCACCCTGCCGTTGGTCACGATCCCGAGCCGATGGCCGCGGCCGCGCAGCGCGGCGAGGGTGGCGTGGACGCCGGGGAGCGCCGGAGCCACCCGGGCGTAGGCGTCCCAGAAGTGCGCCGTGAGGGCCGCGGCGAGGGGCTCGGGCAGCCCGAGCTCCCGGACGACGCGCGGGTAGATCTCCGCCTTGTCGCCATAGCCGTGCGCGTCGAGCTCCAGCACGCGCCGGACGAACCGCTCCTGCGGCACCCCGGCGAGCTCGCGCGAGAAGGCCGCGTGCTGTCCCGTCACGACGTCGCGCACGGCGGTCTCGCGGTCGAACAGCGTGCCGTCGAGATCGAAGAGGACGGCCTTGATGTCCTGGAGAGGGGATGAGGTCAACGGCGAGGTCCCAGGCGACGACCGCGGAGGATCGCCGATCGCCGCCGGAGCGGCAACGCGCTGCCCGGGCCGCTCCTCCGCGGGCGGCGGCGGAGCCCGGCGATCTCCGCCTCGGGAGGGCGCCGACCGCGTCGGGGCCCGTCCCCGCGACCCCCTGCCGCCCGGGCGCCGGCCTGCGCCCCGCCGGCGCTCTGGTACGGTTCGAGACATGTTCTCCGCCAGGCCTCCCGGCCTCACCGCCGCCGAGCGCGCCCGCTTCGACCGTGACGGCTTCCTCGTCGTCGAGGGCTTCGTGCTCCCGTCGCAGTGCGACGTCCTTCGGGCGCGCGCGGCCGAGCTCGTCGAGGGCTTCGATCCGGCGGAGATCTCCATCTTCTCGACCCGGGATCAGGCGCGCTCCACCGACGCGTACTTCCTCGGCTCCGGCGATCGGATCCGGTTCTTCTTCGAGGAGGAGGCGTTCCTGCCCGACGGCTCGCTGCGGCAGGCGAAGGCCTGCTCGATCAACAAGATCGGCCACGCGCTCCACGATCTCGATCCGGCCTTCGCGCGCTTCTCGCGGGCGCCGGCCCTCGCGTCGTTGGTCTCGGCGCTCGGGCTCGCGCGCCCGCTCCT
This sequence comes from Sorangium sp. So ce134, assembly GCA_051525975.1. Classification (GTDB taxonomy): domain Bacteria; phylum Myxococcota_A; class Polyangia; order Polyangiales; family Polyangiaceae; genus Sorangium. The sequence goes on along the minus strand of CP150314.1, from coordinate 10,372,532 downwards.
GCTGCAATCGATGTACATCTTCAAGAACCCGTTCATCGGCGGCGACGTGGCCTGCCACCAGGACGCGACGTTCCTCTACACGGACCCGCTCAGCGTGGTCGGCCTCTGGTTCGCGCTGGAGGACGCGACCGTGGACAACGGCTGCATGTGGGCCTTGCCCGGCGGCCACCGGGGCCCTTTGCGCAGGCGCTTCGTGCGCGACGGCGACGGCACGACGATGCTCGCGCTGGACGCCACGCCCCTTCCGGCGGTCGCGCCGCGGCCGCCCTATGTGCCGCTCGAGGCGCCCAAGGGCACGATGGTCCTCCTGCACGGCCTTCTACCGCACTGGAGCGGCGCCAACCGGTCCGGGCGCTCCCGCCACGCCTACGCGCTCCACGTGGTGGACGGCGCGTGCCATTACCCCGAGGACAACTGGCTGCGGCGCGCGCCCGACCGGCCGGCGCGCGGGTTCGAGGCGTAGCGCTGCTGCCGCCCGTCCCGCGACCGGCCCGGCGGCCTCACTTCCCCTCCGCGCTCAGCCGCCGTCGAACGCGCGGCAGAGCGCACACGACCCTCGGCGGCAGGTCGGGCAGGTCGGGCGCCAGCAGCTCGGCGATCCGGATCCCGTCGGAGACCGTCGCAGGGAGGGTCGCGACGCCCCGGACCCGCGCGCGCGTGGGGCGATAGCGCAACCCGGCAGACTCGCCGGGGCGCCTCTGGAACGCGCACGTCCTGCCGAGCGCGACCCCCTCGACCTCGACGAGCGGCAGGCCCTCTGTCTCGGCGTGCTTGCGGAGCGCGCTCCGCAGCGCCGGGGTGAACGATCTGCCGAGGTACACGACGGGCGACGCGCACGCGCTCGTGGCCGGACCCGGGGGCCAGTCGCCGACGGCCGGCGGATCGTGCTCGCGCCCGTCCGGACCTAGCCACCACGGAATCTGCAGCTCGCGCAGCGTCAAGGGGACCTCGACGGGCGCGTTCGAGTACACCTCGAAGCGAGAGGGCGACTGCGTCTCTCCCACCGACGCATCGATCCAGAGCCGCTCGCCGGACGCTGCGACGCGCACCGGCCAGGCGCCGCCCGGCAGCGGCACAGCGCTCCACGCTGCTCCCGGCGCGCGGCGAAGCAACTCCGGCCGGCGGCGAAACGGCTCGACCTGCGCGACCTCTCTCGTCGCGACGAGCCACAGCGCCCCGTCGGAGGTGGCCGCGCAGGACTCGATGCGCGCGTCCGGGATATCCTCCTCTTCCCAGCGACCCTCGCCCCACCGGAACAGCGCGTTGCGCCTGCACAGGTACGCCTCGCCGGCCCCCGTGCCTGCGAGCTGCACGAGGCCCCACGACGCCTCGTCGTCGAACGGAAGCAACAACCGCCTCGCCGGCTCGCGCCCCGGGCCGAGCAAGAACGCCGCCCCGTGAGCGCTGTCGCGAAAGATGTCGCTTACCACCAGGAGCTGCCCAGCCGTCACCGACGCCGTTTCATAGGTCTCCCAGCGCTGCGCGATGTCCACCAGCCGGGGATCGGTCGGGGGGCCGCCGGCGGCATTCGCGCGCGCACGCAACCAGCGAGCTCCGTTCCATGCGAAGAAATGACGCGGCCCTCGGGTCGCCGAGGTCGAGCGCCCCGCCTGCGGAGCAAGGGCTGCGCCGGGCGCGCCCCGTGGCGTGGCCCTCGGGCCCGGCGCCGGCGCGGCGCACGCGGCGAGCGCGAGCGCCGCGAGCCCCGCCCGGCATAGGCGCGCCGGCGACAGCGTCGAGCGAGCGCCGCCGGGCGATGACGGGCGCTTTGGCAAGGACATTTCCGAAGCGCACATTCGCCGATCCGGCGAACGTCCGTTGCGGCGCAGCACCGGCGCAGAACGGCCGTCGCTCGCCACCCTATTCCGGCGCTGGCGCCTACACGGCGCGCGACCCCGCGCGCGCCGCGAGCCACCGCCTGGCCGCGCCGCGCACCATTCGGCCAGCCGACGAGAGCCGGGCGAGCCCCGGGCCCGCGCCGAGCGAGCGCGCCATCCCGCGCGCCAGGTCGACGAACGCGCGGTCGTACGGGAACCACCACAGCTCGCGCGGCGCCGTGTTCTCGTCGACGGCCACGAGCCTCGGCCGCGTCATCGCCCGCACCGCCTCGGGGCCGTTCTGCACGCCGGAGCCCGATGCCCCGCGCCCCGCCCATACGGCCTGCGGCGCCGCGCCGGTGAACATGTGGTTGTTGACCGTGGCGACCCCGACGCGGAGCTCCCGGGCGAGCGCCTCGCCCCGCGCGATGTCCCGCGTCCACACGCTCCCGGTGAGGCCGTAGGCGCTCTCGTTCGCGGCGCGGACCGCCGCGCCCGCGTCCGGGACGGCGATGACGGGGATCACCGGCCCGAACGTCTCCTCGCGCAGCAGGTCGAGCGACGGATCGACGCCCGTGAGCACCGTCGGAAGATAGTAGTTGCCGCGCCGCGCCCCGCCGCAGCGCACCCGCGCGCCGGCCGCGATCGCCTCGCCCACGTGCGCCTCGACGCGCGCCATCTGCGCCGGGGTGACGATCGGGCCGATGTCCACCGAGCCGGGCGCGTCGCCGTCATCGCCCGCGCGGAGCCGCCCCGCGACCGCGACGAGGCGCTCGACGAACGGCTCGAACACCTCGGCCTCGACGTACACGCGCTCGACCGCCGCGCAGCTCTGCCCGGCGTTCACGAAGCCCGCCCAGGCGATCCCGTGCGCGGCCCGCTCGAGGTCCGCGTCGCGCAGCACGATGGCCGCGTCCTTGCCGCCGAGCTCGATCTGCGCGGGGATGAGGCGCTCCGCGGCCGCCCGCGCCACCGCCCGCCCCCCCGCGACGCCGCCGACGAACACCACGTGATCGACCTCCGCGACGAGCGCCGCGCCGGCCTCGGCGCCGCCCTGCGCGAGGCCGATCAGCCCCTCGGGCAGCGCGCCTTCCAGCGCGCCGACGAGCGCCGCGCCGGTCCGGGCCGCGTGCTCGGACGGCTTCAGCACCGCCGCGTTGCCCGCGAGGAGCGCGGGAACGAGGTTGTGCATTGCGATCGACACCGGGTAGTTCCAGGGCGTGATGAGGCCGATCACGCCGTACGGCAGGCGCTCGACGCGCGCCCGCTTCCTCGGGAACACGACCGGGTTGAAGGCGACCTCCTCGGCCGCGAGCAAGGCCTCGGCGCGCGTCGTGTAATAGCGAAACACCTCGGGCGTCGAGCCGAGGTCGACCCCGTAGGCATCGGCCATCGGCTTGCCGAGCTCACGGTGGAGCACCGCCGCGATCTCGTCGGCCCTCCCCAGGAGGCGCCGCCCCGCCTCGGCGAGGAGCCGCGCCCGCTCCGCGACGGGCCGCCGTGCCCACGCGGCCTGCGCCCCCCGGGCGGCGTGGACAACGTCGGCGATGGCGTCGGCCGCCGTCGCCCGCACAGGCGAGAGCGGCGCGCCGTCGAGCGGCGAGGTGCCGCGGATCCAGCCCTCCTCGATGACGGCCCCCATCGGCTAGGCAGCTCGCTGGCCGAGCAGGGCGGGCGCGATGCGGCGGCAGCCCGGCATCCCTGATTGCCGGAGGTGCGCGGCGAGCGCCTGGCGGAACGTCCCGCGGGGAAGGCGCCTGTGGCGGTCGAGCGCCCGGAGCAGCGGTACGACCGTCGCGAGCACGCCGGCCGTGTGCCACCAGTAGCGCGAGATCGCGCGGACGTACGACGGCAGGCCGGCCCGGGAGAAGAAGCCTTCCAGGTAGGCGCGATCGTAGGCCGTGTGCGCCTGCTCGTCGCTGGCGAGCCGCCGGAACACCGGCTCGAGCGGAGGATACGAGAGGCAGGGCGCGGCGATCTCGTAAAACGCGCTCATCACCACCTCGAACGCGAGGCAGTCGACGGCGAACTCGAGCACGTCGTGCGGGACGGCGACCCTGCGGAGCATCGATCTCATGAGCCAGCCCGGCAGGCGCGCGCGCTCGACGACGTCGGGGTAGGCGCGGGTGAAATCGAGGAGCGCCTCGCACCAGAGGTTCGCGTGCGCCTGCTCGTCCCGGAGGTGCTTGAGGCCGTGCGCGAAGAACGACTCGAGATAGCCGAGGTCGCCGCGTTTCCGCGCCAGATCGAGCGCCGGGAGGACGGGCAGCACGCCGAGCGCCGCCGACTCCACGACGGCGAACCAGGTGATCAGGAGGCACGTGGCGTCGGCCTCGGCCTCGGTCTCGAACGCGAAGGACATCGGCGAATCCACGGGGGCGTCCACTTCGTCAGGTCCCATCATCGCTTGCAGCTCCCCCGGTTCCGTGCGCGAAGCGCGCACGTCTCCTCGGTCGTCGCGACGGGCTGCAGCAGCCGTGCCGGTCCTGATGTGGTGTGGGACGCCGGCGCGCGGCCCCGCTCGACCTGAGCGGAGCCGCGCTCGCGGCCAGCGCGCCCTGCGGGCGGGCGCCGTCGCCGCGCTTACTGCTTCGCGGTGTCGCCGGAGCAGAGGACGAACTGCGTCGCGCCGTCCTGGGCATCACCGTCGCCGGTGAACCGGACCTGCCGGCGCTCGGTGGCCGGGCACTTGGCGACGACCTCGTCCGTGCCGAGGCCCAGCCGCGGGTCGACGTAGCACCACCCGTGCACCTTCTCGCCTCCGACCTCGACCGGCGCCGGCGGAACCGTCTCCTGGCAGGCCTTGAGCGCGTCCGGGTCGCTGAGCTGCTCGACCTCGCAGACGCAGTTCCAGCCGTTCGCCGTCGCGACCGGATCGTCGAGCACCATCTGCTCCGCCGCGCGGTGCTCCGTGGGCACCCTCCGCCGCGCCGCGAGCCCGTCGCAGCTGCACTGCCCGTCGGCCACGCTGCGCGCCTCGAGGACCAGGCAGCTGACCTGTCCGTCCTCGTTCGGCTGGAGCGAGCGGGGCAGGCACTGGCCGGCCAGCTTCGTCTTCAGGCGATCGACGATCGCGCCGATCGCCGGACGGTAACCGAAGTCGAGCGCGCCCTCGGACGGGTCCTCGAGCTGCGCGGGGCACACCGAGCCGACGATGCCCTGGTCCCCGAGGCTCCGGATGAGCTCCAGCTGCCTGAGGCCCGGATAGGCCTTCGCCTTCACCTGGACGTTGCTGTCGGTGCCGTCGGGGTTGTCCTCGCACAGGGGGCTGTTCCGATCCAGCTGCTCCTTCTCGTCGCAGTCCACCCCGTTCACCACGGGGGTCTTCAGCGGGAACACGCAGGCGAACTGGAGATCGGTGGAGGGCTCCCACTCGTGACCGTTGATGATGTTGGCGTCGTCCGGCGCGTCCGGGCCGGCGATGGGCGTCCCGGTGATCGGGTTCGCGCCGCCCTCGCGGGGGGCCGGCGACTCGATCATGTGGGGATCCGCGGGGGGGCGGCGCGCCTTGGGATCGCCGAGGATGATGTCCCAGGTGCTCGAGAAGCCGGCGTTCGGGGCGCTCAGCTCCTTGGCGCTCTTGAAGCCGCCGACGGGGTTGCCGTCCTTGTCCTTGCCTCCCTTCAGATCGGGGGCGCCCGCGTCGTTCTGGCGCGCGATGTCCTGCCAGGGGACGCCGATGAGGCCCGCGAAGAACACGTGCTCCGGCGGTCGAACCGTGCTGTTCTCGTCGGTCGGGTCGAGATCCGAGAAGATCGGGTTGTCGACGAGATCGCCCTCGTGATCCGCGATCTTCACGTCGGTGAGCGCCTTCGTGTAGCGGTCGATCGGGTAGAGCAGGTTGGCCCCGAACCGCCGCTTCTGGTCGAAGCAGCGCAGGTTGGTCGGGTCATCCTCCGCGTCGAGCAGCGCGATCTTGCCGCCTTCGACGCAGGTCTCATCGGCCGGGCACTCGCCCCTCTGCGCCTCCGCCGAGCACGACCTGCAGCAGGGGTCGTCCGGGTTTGTCGCGCACTCCTGGCGCGGCCGGGGCATCCGGCTCAGCTTCGCCACCAAGAATGCATTCCCGCCCTCGCGGATGGAACAGTCGTTCTCGTCCGACAGCATGATGATCGCGAGGAGCGAGTCCGGCCGGAGGAACGCCGCGCGCTGATCCAGCAACGTCCTGTCCAACCCTTCCCGCACCGCGTTGTCGCCCATCAGCGTGATCCTCTCGTGGGGCGCGGGATCCACGAGGAACCGGTACCAGCTCTCCAGCTGCGACTCGTAGCCGCACCCGACGTCGCCCACGCCTCTGACCATGTTCGTCAGCGTCGGCACGAGGCCGCCGCCCTGGCCGTCGTCGAGGATCGACTCGCCCGCCGGGGTCAGCTTCTGCTCCGGATCCCAGGCGAGGAACCCCTTGTTTTGATACGTCGGCGGATCGTTGTCGTCGTAGTCGTCATCCTCCGTGTCGCTCCGGGCGATGAGGCGCCCCTTGTCGTTGTTGGAGAAGTGCTTGTCCATCGCCTCGCAGACGGTCCCCGCGCCGTGGTCGCCGAGGCTCGTGCTGATGATCCCGATGTGGATGTCGAGGACGGGCTCGAACTCTCGCTCCATGCCGCTCGGGCAGACGCCGTTCGCCGCCGGCGACGATCTCGTGGGGTTCAGCGGATCGACGCACTGGGGGTCGACGAGCCGCCTCACGAGATCGGGCACGGCCAGCGCGAGGATCTCCTGCTTGTCCTTCATCGACGACGAGTTGTCGATGGTCAGGAGGAGATCGATCTTGTCGACGCGCTGCGGGAGCCGCTCGACGACGGTGCCCGTCGTGCGCGTGTCCTGATGGGCGATGGGTCGAGTCAGGCACCCCGAGACGAGCGATGTCCCGCCCACGACGAGCGAGCACCAGAGCAACGCGGCCGCGCGGGCAGCGCGGGACGGAGGACGATCGGCCATGGATCCTTCCTTGCGCGAGAGATGGAGTGGGCCCTTCGCGCGTCGCATGCGGCGCGCGCGCTCTGCCGGCGCGCCTGTCTCGCGCGGAGTGGATGACAGGCCGCCTAGCGATCGCGAGTCAGACGCGGAGCGAGGGGGTTCTCTTGGCTGCGTGGCGAGAGGAGCACGACGCCATCACGAAAAATGAGGGAGGCACGGCAAAGGCGTCGCGGCCGTGGCGTCGCGCAGGGGCGGCGCCGCCGCGGGGGCGCAGTCGGCGCGGCCGTTCCCCGAAACGACGGCGGCGCGGCCGTCGCCCGGAGCGGACGGGGCGCGCGCCCGGATGGTCATGCTGCTGTAAGACTGAAAACGGAAGGAGGGGCGGCCGGGCGCCGGGGGGCGCCGTCGGCGGGCGACCGGGGGCCTGCGCTCAGCTCTCGGCGGGGGCGGCCGCCTCGGCGCCGGCGACGAGCGGCGCGTACTGCGCGAGGAACTTGCTCCAGCGCTTGGTCTTGCGGCCGGGCTTGCGGGAGCTCTGGGAGCTCTTCTCCTGCTTCTGGGTGACTTTGAGGGTGAGGTGCTGGTGCTGGCGCGTAGGGCGATGCATGGCGGCGGATGCTGCTCGAAGGCGCCGCATCGCGCAAGCCTCAACGCGACGGGAGGCGCGCCCCCTCGTCCCGCTCCGGCCCCAGCCGGCCGAAGCTGTGGATGCCGTAGACGAGCACGGCGAGCGCGATCAGCGTGAGCGCCATGCCGGCGTCCGACGGCCCGACGCCGACCAGGGCGAGCCCGGCCAGGAGGAGCGTCCCCCCGCCGCCGAGCGCGCGGCGCGCGCGGCCCTCGGTCGCCTTCTGCTGCCCCCGGCGGCGCGCCGGGCGACCCTCGCCCTGATCGACCGCGCTCACGGGAACTTCTGCGTCCGCGCGTAGGTGATGAAGTCCTGCACGTCGCGCGTCAGCTCGCGCTCGGCCGTGATCGTCGTGCGCTCGTGCGACTCGCCGACGAGGTCGTCGTAGAGGTAGTTCTGCTGGTAGAGGAGCACGATGCGGATGGCCCCGTCCGGCCCGCCGCGGACGATGCGCAGCTTCTCGTCCCTGCCGTTCGGCGGCGGGATCGCGGCGCCGAGCGACTGGGCGTCCTCCTCGGTCACGTAGACGACGCCGTACGAGCGGTTCTGCACGCCGACGTCGACGCGGACCTTGCCCCCGCTGACGAGATCGACCTCGCGCCCGAGCACCGGCCGCGCGCCCTCCTGCATCATCGCCCGGCGGATCACCTCGATCGCCCGGCGCTCGTCGAGGGCGCGCAGCGGGTTCGGCGCGCGCGCCTCACCGCCGCCGCAGCCGGCGAGCGCCAGCGCCGCGGCCGCGATCCCGAGCGCGACGCGCGCCGCCTCCCGCGCGCCGCCGCGGAGACGGCGCGCGCCTTGGGCCTCTCCGGGCGCGAGCGCGCGCTCTGAAGACCGATGCTGAAGGGGACCGAGATGGCGGGCCCCCGACCCGCGTTGAAGCTTCCTCCACATGAGCGGCATGAGAGTAGCCAACAGCCCCGAGCTTCGCTACTTCTCCCGGCATGGCGCGGCTCGCTGCGATCGACATCGGATCCAACGCCATCCGGCTTCGCATCGTCGACGTCGATCCTCCGGCGCTCGGGGCGTTCGGGGGGGGCCGGGAGCCGGCGCTCGCCGGGGGCCCGGCCGGGGCGCACGACGCGCCGCGCTTCCACCCGTTCCGCGACGTCCACGCGGACCGCGCGTCCGTGCGCCTCGGGCACGACGTGTTCACGAAGGGCCGGCTCGAGCCGGGGGTGATCGGCGCCGCCTGCGAGGCGCTCCGGCGCTTCCGTACGGCGATGGATGCGGCCAAGGTCGACCGCTACCGCGCCGTGGCGACCAGCGCCGCGCGCGAGGCCCAGAACGGCGACCTCTTCGTCGAGCGCGCCGCGCGCGAGGCCGGCGTCCACATCGAGGTCATCGAGGGGGTCGAGGAGGCGCGCCTGGTTCAGCTCGCCGTCCGCGAGCGCGTCCCGCTCGGCGAGCGGACCGCGCTCCTGGTCGACATCGGCGGCGGCTCCACCGAGCTCACGCTGCTGCGCGGCAAGGGGGCGGTCTTCTCGCGCTCGCTCCCCGTGGGGACGGTGCGGATGGTCGAGACCTTCCTCGAGGATCGCCGCCCCGTCGACGCCGGGCACCGGCGGCTCGTCGAGGAGTACGTCGACCGCGTCATGGTCGAATCCACGCGCGAGATCGTGGAGCTTCTCGGCGAGGGCTCGGGCTCGGGGGTCGATCTGCTCGTCGGCACGGGCGGCAACATCGAGACGCTCGCCGACCTCTGCCCCATGCCGGGCGCGACCGTGGAGGGGCGGGCGATCGACGTGGCCGCGATGTCCCGCCTGCTCGACGAGCTGGCGTCGAAGACGCCCGAGGAGCGCGCGCAGGTCTACGGCCTGCGCCCGGATCGCGCCGACACCATCGTCCCCGCGGCGACGATCCTGGGCCGCATCGCCCGGGCGTTCGCGCAGCCGCTCATCGTCGCGCCCGGGGTCGGTCTGAAGGAGGGCGTGCTCGTCGATCTCGCCCACGCGCACTTCCTCGGGCCCGACTTCCGCGGCGAGGCCGCCGCGGTCAGCGACGCCTGCACCCGGCTCGGCCGCCGCTACCACTTCGACGAGCAGCACGGCGCGCTCGTGGCCCGCTTCGCCGAGCGGCTGTTCGACGACCTCGCGCCGCGCCACCGCCTCGGCCAGCGCGACCGGATCCTCCTGCGCGCGGCGGCCCTGCTCCACGACATCGGCGACTTCGTCCGTTACGAGGGGCACCACAAGCACAGCTACTACATCATCGCCCACAGCGACCTCATGGGGCTGACCCCGGAGGAGCGCGCGATCGTCGCGAACATCGCGCGTTACCACAGGAAGTCGCCGCCCAGCATGGACCACGACAACTTCCGCGCGCTCTCGCGCGACGCGCGCGCCAAGGTGAAGGCGATGGCGTCGATCCTCCGCATCGCCGACGCGCTCGATCGCGAGCACAGGGCCAAGGTCGCGGACGTGAGCGGCCGCATCGAGGACGACACGCTGGTGCTCGAGGTGCAGGGCGCGGAGGACCGGGCGCTCGAGGAGTGGACGGTCGTCGCGAAGGCGGGGATGCTGCGCGACGCCCTCGGCCTGGAGGTGCGGATGGTCGACGCCACGCCGAGATCGCACCCGCCGGCGTCCGCCGCGACCGCGGGCGGCTGACGGGACAGGGCCGCCGCGACCGAGGGCGGTTGGCCCTCGAAAAAAACCGCCGCGACCTTTGCGCGGAGCCCTGCGCGTCACCATGTAGGTCAGCACGGGGGAAGCTGTACCTCCGGGGAAGGAACGCGGCGACGCCGCGCCAGCGAGCGCGGCCGTGCCGCGAGCGAGGGCGGCGGCGCCGCCGCGAAGAACGAGGGCGAGCGACCGTTGACGCTGAAATCTCCAAAGCTGATGGAGGCCCGCCGCGCCGCCGGCATCCTGGAGTCCGCCCTGCGCGGGCACACCGGCGATCTGACGCTCGCCGACGCCTCGGCGAGGAGCGGCCTGCCGCTGCGCGACGCCGAGAGCGGCCTGCACCTGCTCGTCAGCGAGTACCGGGGGCACCTCAAGGCGACGTCCGAAGGCGAGCTGCTCTTCCGCTTCCCGCACGGCTTCACCAAGCCGTGGGAGACCCGCACGCGGCTCGAGCGCGCGCTCGGGGCCGTCCTCCGCGGCGCCGCCGGCGTGGCCCGCTTCGTCGTGCGCGCGTGGATCGCGATCGTGCTGATCGCGTACGTCGTGATCTTCGTCGGGATCCTGATCGCCCAGCTGTTCGCCCGCTCGAGCAACGACTCGCGCGATCACGGCAGCTTCTCCGGCTCGTTCGCGGGCTACGTCCTCTTCCGGATGGTCTTCGACGCGATCTTCTGGACGTTCCACCCCTTCTCTCCGTTCGTGTGGACCGCCGATCCGCCGTGGTCCTCGTCCTCGTCGTACGACCGCCGCGGGGCGTTCGGGCAGCGCAGGGAAGAGGCGCCGTTCTACGAGAAGGTCAACCGGTTCTTCTTCGGCCCGACGCCGGCGCCGCGCGATCCGCTGGAGAACGAGAAGCTCATCCTGGCCGAGATCCGCGCGCAGCGGGGCCGGATCGGGCTCGCCGACGTGATGCGCGTGACCGGGCTGTCGCGCGACGAGGCGGACCCGCTGATGGCGCGGCTGATGCTCGACTACGACGGCACGGTCGACGTGTCGGAGGAGGGGGGCATCGTGTACCGGTTCGAGGCGATCCGGCGGACGGCGGCCGAGGCGCCGTTGCGGGCGCCGGCGCCGGTCTGGGCGAAGCGCGAGGAGCTGCCGCCGCTCACCGGGAACGGCCCGGGGGTGAACGCGCTCATCGTGGCGCTCAACGGCTTCAACCTGATGATGAGTCTCTACGCCCTCGGGGCGCACCTCACGTTCGACAACCTCGGTCTCCTCGCCCGCGGGGTGCCCATGGCGGAGCTGCCCGCCACGGGGACGGCGGTGGCGCTCGGGGTGGTGCCGCTCGTCTTCTCGCTCGCGCTCTTCGCGCTGCCGCTCGGCCGCGCGCTCCTGCGCCCGCTGAGGCGGCGGCGGCTCGCCCGGCGGAACGCCCGGCGGGCGGTGCTGCGGGCGATCCTCACGCGCATCGGCGCGCGGCAGGGCCGGGAGCCGATCACGGAGGCGGTGCTCCAGCGGGCCTGGCAGGACGCGGCGGGGGAGGCGCCCCGCTCGGAGGAGATCACCCGCGAGGTGGTCGCGCTCGGCGGCGACGTGGACCTCGAGGCCGGCGACGGGATCCGGTACCGGTTTCCGGATCTGGAGACCGAGGCGAAGGCCCTCGAAGCAGAGCGAGAGGCGGCCTCCGAGGACGAGGCCCGCCCCGGAAAGGTGATCTTCTCGTCCGGCGCGTGAGCGCCGTCTCGGGCGGTTTTGTCCTGTCGAGGCGGCTACCGACAAAGCGTCATTGGCGTGGGCGCGCGTACGGGGCCGTGCCGCACGGATTCGCCGTTGATTGACGCGCTCTGGCTCGGACGTCTACGGTAGGTTTAATTTCGCTCATGTACTCCGTTGACAACAGAGCCGGTCGTCTCATCGAAGTGAGGCTCGCCTCACCGCTCCCGGCTGGCGAGGTCGACGCGTGCATCGCCAGGATCCAGGGCATCGTGACCCAGAACCGGCACGGGGCCGTGGTGTGCATCGAGCTGCTCCAGGTCGACGTGCTCGCGCCCGAGAGCGCGGAGAAGTTCCTGGAGATGATGCGCATCCAGAACGCCACGGTGCATCGGACGGCTTACCTGCTGCCGGTGACGAACGCGATCCTGGGGCTCCAGGTCGAGCGGCTCATCCGGGACGCGCACAACTCGAGCCGAAAGGCGTTTCGCGACACCACGTCGCTCGAGGCCTGGCTCGTCCCGGTGATGACGATGGTGGAGGCGCAGCAGCTCCGGAAGTTCCTGGCGCAGCTCGGCTGAGAGGGGCTCTCGGGCTGCGCTCCTGACGCGCCGTCCGGCCGTCCTGTCCTCCGGCCGGCGGAGGCTCGCCGGATGCCGGGGTGGGCAGCGTGGTGGTATAGAGGGCCGATGCGACGGATTGCCATCGTCGGAGGCGGCCTGGCCGGGTGCATCGTCGCGTTCCGGCGCGCGGCGGCGGGCGACCGGGTGGCGCTGGTCGAGGCGGCGCCGCGCCTCGGCGGGCAGCTCTGGACCGAGCGGACCTCTGGCTTCGTCGTGGAGCACGGCGCGGAGGGGTTCATCGCGCGGAGCGAGGCGGTCCCCGTGCTGGCGGGCGCGCTCGGCATCGCGGGGGAGCTCGTCGGCCAGGAGACCCAGCGGTCGTTCGGGTTCGACGGCTACGGGCTGCGCGAGCTGTCGCCGGGCGAGGCGGCGACGTTCCTGGGCTTCCAGGTGCCGCGCGGCGAGCTCGGCAAGGGGATCCGGACCTTCCGCCTCGGGATGGCGCAGCTGATCGATGCGCTCGCGGCCGAGATCCACGGGCGCGTCGACGTGCGCCTCTCCACCGCGGTCACCTCGCTGACGCGCGCCGCCGGCGGTCATCGGCTCGCGCTCGCCGGGGGCGGCGCGCTCGACGCGGACGTGGTGGTGATCGCCACGCACGCCGCCGGCGCGGCCGCGTTGCTCGGCGATCCGGCGCGCGCGCTGCAGGGTGCTCCGACGACCTCCAGCGTGACCGTCTCGCTCGCGTACCCGCGGGGTGCGATCGAGCATCCGCTCGACGGCACCGGCTTCATCGTCGCCGCGGCGCACCAGGTCCACGGCTTCCGCGCGTGCACGTTCACGACCTCGAAGTTCGCCGGCCGCGCGCCCGCTGGCCGTGTCACGCTGCGCCTCTTCTACCGGCCCGATCCGGCGGACCTTTCGCAGATGGGGGACGCGGCCTGGGTGGCCCGCGCGGAGGCGTCGCTCGCGCGCGTGCTGCCCGTGCACGGGCAGCACGCGCGCGCGTGGGTCTCGCGCTGGCCGGCCGCGCTGCCTGTCTTCACGGCGGCGCACGCGGAGCGCGTCCGGGAGCTCGAGCCCTCGCTCGGCGACCGCGGCGTGCTGCTCGCCGGCTCGGCGTTTCACGGCTCCGGCATCGACGCCGCGGTGCGCTCCGCCGAGGCGGCGGCGGCGCGCGCAGGCGCGCTGTAGCGCCCTGTCGCTGCGCGGGGCGGCGGGCGGAGGCGCTCCGGTCCGCTCCCGGAGCGGGTAGGACCTGGTACCGCGTCGCCCGAGCTCGTCCCTGGTTGCGCCGGGGGTCTTGCCGAGTCGCGCGCCCCCCGGGGAGGCTGTTCGCCGCGCGGGGTGGGGCCCCGCCGAAGGCGCCGTGGCGCCTTCGGGCACCCACGAGACCTGCCGTCGACCCGGCATCACAAGGGCGCTCCCGGAGACCGCTGGCCCCCGGTGCACCGATGGCCAGCGGAGCCTGCCAGTCGTCGCAGCATGCCAGTCGATGAGGGCATATCGAAAGAGAGAATCGCCAGGAGGATTGCTGTGAAGGTCATCGGAGTGGCTCCCTCGACAGTCGAAGACTCGACATGATCACCGCAGCAATCCGCGCAACATGGACGTCCTGCCCGAGCTGGAAGCGCCTGAGGGAGCCGCTGCGTGGGTGCACCCGCAGGGCCTCCATGGCCTTACTACACGATCCCGGTCACCGGCGCACGCGCCGCAGCGGGCCGCTTGACATGATGTAAGCCCTTTGGTATTTGTGAGTCTACTGACCAACTGGCTGCGTATTTCGCCCTCCGTCCCATCGCTTTCATGAAGCAACATGGCAGAGAGAGCTCCTTGAGAGGCGCCACGGCCCATCCCTCTGGCGCCGACGTCCGGATCGGCGCCATTGGCACATATATCCCTGCGCGGCGCGTCTCGAACGCGGACCGGCTCGCCGCGTTCGGCCTCGACGCGGAGTTCTTGCGTACGAAGCTCGGTATCGCGGCGCGCGCGGTGAAGGGGCCGGAAGAGGAGACGAGCGATCTTTGCGTCAAGGCGTTCGCGGACCTCGCCGCCCAGGTGACGATCGCGCCGTCCGATGTACAGCTCAGCTGCGTCGTGACCCAGAATCCCGATTTCAACATCCCGCACACCGCGGCAATCGTGCACCAGAAGCTCGGCTTCTCGCGGGCGTGCATGACCTTCGATCTCTCCCAGGGCTGCGCCGGCTACACCCACGGCGTCGCGATCGTCAGCTCGCTCATGGATCGGCTGGGGCTGGATCATGCGCTGCTCTTCACCTGTGATCCGTACTCGAAGGTCGTCGACGGCGAGGACAGGAACACCGCCCTCATCTTCGGCGACGCCGCCACGGTCTCCTACCTCTCCCGGCGCGGCGCCGGCTATGCGCTCGTCGACGCGAGCTTCGGCACCGCGCCGGGGACCTCGTCGTGCCTCGTGTCCGACGGCGCGCTGAGGATGGACGGGACCGCGGTGCTCATGAACGCGGTCCGCGAGGTGCCCGGCAGCATCCGCGCGCTGCTCGAGAAGAACGGGAGGGGGCTCGGCGACATCGACCTCTTCCTGCTCCACCCGGGCTCGAAGCGGGTCGTCGATCTCATCAAGAAGGAGCTGCAGCTCGAGGACGGCAGGGTCCCCTTCGAGATCGAGGAGTACGGCAACACGGTCTCGTCGTCGGTCCCGCTGATGCTGAAGCGGCACGTGATCCAGAGAGCGCGGAGGCGGCTCGTCTTGAGCGGCTTCGGCGTCGGGTTCTCGTGGGGGAGCTGCCTCGTCGAGCTCCGCGAGTAGAGGATAGAGGAGATGTACCGATGGTGACGACAGAAGACATCCTCCGCATCATAGAGACGACCGACCTGCCGGCCTCGGCGTCGGCGCTCCGGGCCGACGCGCCGCTCGTGGCCCAGGGGCTCGACTCGTTCGATGTGGCCACGCTGATCCTCGCGGTCGAGTCCAAGTACCAGAAGGCGATCCCGCCTGAGCGGGTCGCGCAGCTGCGGACGCTCCAGGACATCGTCGACTATCTCAACGCATAGGACACGCGCGGCCGGGCTCGCCGAGCCCGACGAGGTCAACGTATGGAGGCGATCTCGACCGACGCCTGGGTCTTGCGCCGCGGCGATGGAACCGGCGGCCCCGGGCGGCTTCTCCGGGATACCTTCGTCTTTCCCGACATCGGCGCCGAGGAGGTGCTCGCGAGGCCGCTCTACGGCTGCTGGGAAGGGAACATGGATCACGCGATCCGGCGGGTGCCGGTCGACGTGTGCGCCCTGCGCGGCGAGGACGAGGTGGTGCTCGGGAACGCCGGCGTGGTCGAGGTGGTGAGGGTCGGGGGCGCGGTCACGTCGGCGCGCGAGGGCGACGTGGGCATCGTCTTCTGCAACGGGACCCCGGACGCACACGGATATCCGACCTCGATCCTCGGCTACGACGCGCCGGGGACGATGGGCGTCCTGGCGAAGACGATGAAGCTCAACGAGCGGCAGCTCATCGCGATCCCCCGGAGCGCGCCGTTCTCGCTCGAGCAGTGGGCGGCGTTCTCGCTGCGTTACATCACCGCCTGGGCCAACTGGCAGGTCGCGTGGGGATGCTGGCAGACGCAGATGCGCGATGTTCCGCCCGAGGACGTCTTCGTCTGCGGCTGGGGCGGCGGCGTGTCGCTGGGGGAGCTCCTCTTGGCGAAGGCGATGGGGTGCCGCGTGGCGATGATCGCGTCGACGCCGGGGCGGCTCGCGCTCCTGCGCGACCTCGGCATCGACGCCATCGACCGGAGCACCTTCCGCGGCGAGACCTTCGAGGACGACCTGCTCGCGGCCCTCCGCGAGCAGACCGGGCGCCGGGGCGTCTCGATCTTCATCGACAACATCGGCTCGCATTACCGGAGCACGCTGAAGGCGCTCGCGCGGCAGGGCGTCATCGCCACGTCGGGGTGGAAGCGCAACACGACCTTCCCCATCCTGCGCTCGATGGAGTGCATCAGCCGGCATATCCATGTGTTCACGCATTATGCGCGCTATTCCGAGGGGCTCGCCGCGATGCGCTTCGCGATCGAGCACGCGTGGATGCCCCCCGTGGCCGGGCGGGTCTGGGGGTGGGACGATATCCCGCGGCTCGCGGAGGACTATGCCGCGGGCCGCGTCGACGACTACTTCCCCATCTTCTCGGTGAACGGTCCCATGTAGGCAAGGGGGCCCCCACGGTCGCCTCGGGTAGACTGACCCATTTGCGCCCGCCTCGCGCGCGCGGTTTCCGCGCTGTCCTCCAGCACAGTGTGTGTCTCGGCCACAGTGCGACACCAGGTAGGCGCACCGGGTGACGTGGTCGTCCATCTGGAGCTCGATCCACCCGAGCGCGACGGCGGTGTCGTCTCGCGCGGTGACGATCTCAAGGCGGCTCGGTGCAACGCGCGCGACATCGGAGGCGCGCATTGCGCAGCCAGCGATCGACTGGCGCGATCCCGTGGCTGGCCTGTTTCAACAGGGAATGCAGCTACTCTCGCAAGCTACTCTTGCGACAGTGGGACGGTAGCATGGCAGTGGCTCCAGCAGCTCGAGCAGGTCAAAGAGTCAAATTCAGAAAAATCTATAAGGTGGGTACCGAAGGTGTTGACACCCAGATCGACGTCCGATATCGTCAGGCTCTCACGGGCCCCGCACGAAGCCAGGTGCATACAACGCTGGTGGCGTGTTGTCATGGTCTCCCAGGGAGACCGTATGGTGCTGCCTCGCGTCGTGACCTCCTTGCTTCAATGATCCCACGAACCAGCCGCTCAGAGCGGCTCACGCTCTCAAGCTGACCGGCTTCGCCGGTAGATGGTTCGCGTGGCGCACCACGCCGCCGTCTTGGCGTCGTTGAAGAGAATCACCATCACGAACAAGCAGCCTCGTAGGGGCTCGCGTGCCTCTAAGGGGGCGACCTCGCCGGCCTCGTGGCCAGCTGCAGCGATGCTGCGGCAGGGACCTCTCGTGCTCGCTGGCAGTTGTCCCTGGGGGGCAGATCGGAAGACATCGGGCGCATGAGTGAGCAGACCAATCCGGGCACGACGTTACAGACCGTAGAGCAGATTCAAGCCTGGCTGATCTCCCGCTTCGCAGAGGCCCGCGGGCTCGACCCGTCGTCCATCGACGTCCGCGAGCCGTTCATCCGGTATGGGCTCGACTCGCTCTCCGCCATGCGATTGCTCGTCGTGCTCTCTCGAGCGCTGGGGCGGCCGCTGCCCGCCACCCTCTGGTGGGAGCACCCGACCATCGAGGCGCTCGCCCTGTCCCTTTCCGGCGCGGCTCCGCTCAGCGCGGCCGGCGCGGAGATTCCCCGGAAGCACGATGGCCACGAGCCCATCGCCGTCGTCGGAATGGCCTGCCGGCTCCCGAAGGCCCCCGACCTCGAGTCGTTCTGGCAGCTGCTCCGTGACGGGGGCGACGCCATCGCCGAGGTGCCTGATGAACGAGGGTGGGATGAAGCGCTGGCGGCCCGCGGGGTCGACCCCCGAGAGCGGGACAAGGTGCGGCGCGGGGGCTTCCTCGACAGGATTGATGCGTTCGATCCCCAGTTCTTCGGGATCCCTCCGCGAGAGGCGCAGTCGATGGACCCTCAGCAGCGGCTGATGCTCGAGCTCTGCTGGGAGGCGCTCGAAGACGCGGGGATCCTCCCGGGCTCCCTGAAAGGGAGCGCGACGGGCGTGTTCGCCGGCGCCATCTGGTCGGATTACGCGCCCCTGCTCTACCGCGGCGGTCCGGAGGGGCTCGGTCCCTACACCGTCACCGGCTCTCACCACAGCATCATCGCCAACCGGATCTCCTACGTGCTGGGCCTGGAGGGGCCGAGCCTCACGCTCGACTCCGCGTGCTCCTCGGGCCTTGTGACGGTGGACCTCGCGTGCGAGAGCCTGCGGCGCGGCGAGTCCACGCTGGCGCTCGCCGGCGCCGTCAACCTGAACATCCTGCCGGAGAGCGCGCTCGCGGTCGCTCGCCTCGGTGCGCTCTCGGAGGACGGGCGCTGCTATAGCTTCGATGCTCGCGCCAATGGCTACGTCCGTGGGGAGGGAGGGGGCATGGCCGTGCTCAAGACCCTCTCGCGCGCCATTGCAGACGGCGATCGCATCTATTGCGTGATCCGCGGCAGCGCGGTCAACAACGACGGGGCGAGCAACGGCCTCACCGCGCCCAACCCGAGAGCGCAAGAGGCCATGCTCCGCGCCGCCTACCGTCGCGCCGGCCTCGACCCGGCGGCGGTGCAGTACGTGGAGGCGCACGGCACGGGCACCCCGCTCGGTGATCCCATGGAGGCGAAGGCGCTCGGCGCCGTGCTCGGCGCGGGCCGTCCGAGCGAGGCACCGCTCAGGATCGGGTCGGCCAAGACGAACGTCGGGCACCTCGAAGGCGCGGCGGGCATCGTCGGGTTCATGAAGGTAGCCCTGGCGATTCATCACCGGCTGCTTCCGCCGAGCCTCAACTTCGCGTCGCCGAGCCCCCACATCCCGTTCGCAGAGCTCGGCCTGGCGGTGCCGACCACGCTCGGCCCGTGGCCCGCCCCGGAGCGGCGCCTGGTCGCTGGGGTCAGCTCGTTCGGGCTGGGTGGAACGAACAGCCACGTGGTGCTCGAGGAGTGGCCTGCGCCGCGAGCCGAGGCGCTCGCCGTCTGCGCGGAGAGCCCGGAGGCGCTCCGCGCTCGGGTGCAGGCGCTCCGAGAGACGCTGGCGGCGGATGCTGGGCGGACGCCGCTCCGGCGCCTCTCTGCCGACGCGGCGGCGCGGCTCGACTCGGCGAAGGAGCGGCTCGCCGTCGTCTCCCGCTCTCAGGCGCAGCTCGACGCTGCGCTCGCAGCGTTCCTGTCGGGCGGGCCCGCCCAGGCCGTGCACGCGAGCGGCGCGGCCGTCGACGCGTCACGTGGGGTCGTGTTCGTGTTCCCGGGCCAGGGCGCGCAGTGGTACGGGATGGGTCGATCGCTGTTGCAAGGCGAGCCCGTGTTCCGGGCCACGATCGAGCGCTGCGATCGGTGCATCCGCGAGGTCCTGGGATGGTCGTTGATCCACGAGCTGACCGTGGGTCGGGCGTCCTCGCGGCTCGAGGACATCGAGGTGAGCCTCCCGGCCATCATCTCCATCGGGATCGCCGTCGCGGCGTTTTGGCGTTCGGTCGGCGTCGAGCCCGCCGCTGTCGTCGGGCACAGCACCGGCGAGATCGCGGCAGCGCACGTGGCCGGTGCCCTCGATCTGGAGGACACCATGCGGGTCATCTGCGCCTATGGGCGCGTCATCGCGCGGAAGGCCGGGCAGGGGGGCATGGCCCTCGTGGGGCTACCGTGGGAGCAGGCGGCCGAGGCGCTCGCGGGCTTCGAGGGGCGCGTCTTCCGGGCGATACAGGACAGCGCCGACAGCACGGTCGTGGCCGGCGAGCCTCGGGTGCTCGCGGCGCTGTTGCAGGAGCTCCAGGCGAAGGGCGTGTTCTGCCGCCACGTGAGCATCAACGTGGCACCCCATTGTCCGCTCGCCGATTCGCTGCGCGACGAGCTGTTCGAGTCGTTGAAGGGCATCCGACCCCGACGGGGGAGCGTCCCCCTCTTCTCGGAGGTGACGGGGACCGAGCTCGACGGCGCCGCGCTCGACGCGGCGCACTGGGTCCGGAACTTCGGAGATCCGGCGTTCTTCTCGGACGCCGTCGATGCGCTGATCCGGCGGGATCACCGGATCTTCCTCGACGTTGGGCCACACGCGATCACAAGGCACTCCGTCGAGGCGAACCTGCGTCGCGCGGGCGTCCGGGGGGAGGTGCTCTCGTCGCTCCAGCGGGGCGAGGACGAGCGTGGGGCGCTGCTCGACACGCTCGGGGCGCTCTATGCGCTCGGCGTGCCCATCCGCTGGGACGAGCTCTATCCTGCGGGGCGCGAGGGGGCCCCGGCGGCCGCGCCTCGGTCGGAGACCTCGGCCAGCGGCGGCGCGGGGTGGGTCCTCCCCCTCTCGGCGAAGACCGCAGCGGGGCTCGTGTCCCTGGCGAGCGCGTATGGCGAGCTCCTGCGCGACCGCGCGCGCGACGCGCACCTCTGCGACATCGCGTACACGGCGAGCGTGCGGCGCAGCCATCATGAGCACCGCCTCGCGGTGGTGGGGAGGACGCGCGAGGCGCTGACCGAGGCGCTCGAGGCGTTCGTGCGAGGCGGGCCGCACGCCGGCATCGTTCGAGGGAAGGTCAGCGCCAGCGCGCGGCCCAAGGTGGTGTTCGTCTTTTCGGGCCAGGGTTCGCAGTGGCCCGGCATGGGGCGAAAGCTGCTCGCCGAGGAGCCGGTCTTCCGACGAGCGATGGAGGCGTGTGACGCCCTCGTGAGGCAACACGCGGGCTTCTCGCTGCTCGACGAGCTCTCGGCCCCCGAGGCGACCTCACGCCTCGGGGAGACGGCGGTCGCGCAGTCCACGCTCTTCGCGGTCGAGGTGGCCTTGTCGGCGCTCTTTGCGTCGTGGGGCGTGCGGCCCGACGCGGTGATCGGGCACAGCGTCGGGGAGGTGGCGGCAGCCCATGTCGCGGGCGCGCTCGACCTCGCCGAGGCCGTGCGCCTCGTGTGTCGCCGCGGGCACGTGATGCAGCGGGCCACGGGCCTCGGAAAGATGGCCTCGGTGGCGCTGCCCGCGGAGGAGGCGAGGCGGGAGCTCCGAGGGCACGAAGATCGGCTGTCCATCGCGGCCATCAATGATCCCGGCTCGGTGGTGCTGTCGGGCGAGGCGGCGGCGCTCGAAGAGGTGGTGGAGCGGCTGGAGAAGCGGCAGGTGCGCTGTCACAGGCTCCGAGTCGATTACGCCTTCCATAGCCCGCAGATGGATCCGCTGGCCGAACGGCTCGTGGCGTCGATCGGGGCGATCGAGGCGCGCCCGACCAGGATTTCGATGTACAGCACGGTGAGCGGCGTGGCGGTCCCGGGCGAGGGGCTCGACGCGGCCTACTGGGCCGAGAACCTCCGAGCGCCGGTGCAGCTCGCGAGCGCCGTCGATGCGGCGCTCGGCGACGGTCACCAGATCTTCGTGGAAGTCGGCCCGCACCCGGTGCTCTCCGGCCACCTTGCGCAGTGCCTCGAGGCGCGAGGCGCTGCGGGACAGGTCGTCCCTTCGCTTCGGCGAGAATCGGAGGAGCGACGCGCGCTGCTCCTTTCGCTCGGAGCGCTGTACGTGGGTGGCTATCCGGTGGCGTGGGGGCGGCTGTATCCCTCCGGCGGCCGGTGCGTGCCCCTGCCGGCGTACCCCTGGCAACGGCAGCGGTACTGGATCGAGGCGGCGCGGGATCGGGCCGACACGGCGGAGGCGTCGACATGCCTCTATCAGCTTGCCTGGCACGCAGCGGAGCTCGGCCCGGGGATCGAGCCGGGAGGCATATGGCTTGTGCTGACGAGCGGCACGGCGCTGGGCCAGGCCCTGGCGAAGCAGCTCGAGGCAGCGGGCGCGCGCTGCGTCACCGTGGGCCTGGGCGAAGGAGCGGCACAGGAGGGGGTCGACCTGCGCGTGGACGAGGCGCGTGAGCCCTCCGCGTTCGCCCCGGCGCTCCGCGCCGCGGACGCGGCGGGCTCGCCGCTCCAGGGCGTCGTGTGCCTGTGGGGCGGGGGGCGCGTGATCGGAGCGGAGAGCCCCGCTCCGGACAGGGCGGAGGCGATCGCGCTCGCGGCCCTGCACCTGGTCCAGGCGCTCACGAGCCGCGAGGCCCCACGCGCGCCGCAGCTCTGGTGGGTGACGGAGGGCGCGCAATCCGTGCGTCCGGGGGAAGCGGTCGATGTGGCTCAGGCGCCGCTGTGGGGTCTGGGCCGCGTGGTGATGCAAGAGCACCCGGAGCTCGGGTGCACCCTCCTGGACCTGGAGCCGGGCGACGCGGACGCGGCGTCTGCCTTGTGGCGAGCGCTGTGCGCCGCCGACGACGAGGCACAGGTGGCGTGGCGCGCGGGCAAACGTCATGTCGCGCGCCTGGTCAAGGCGCCCATGGCGCGCGGGCAGGAGACGCTGCCTCCCATCCCGGCCGAGAGCACGGTGCTCATCACCGGCGGGCTGGGAGCGCTGGGGCTCTGCGTGGCCCGGTGGCTCTGGGAGGAGCACCACGTCCAGCATCTGGTGCTGTTGGGGCGCGGCGCGCCGCAAGGCGAGCGCCTCGCGGCGGTCGAGGCGCTGCGCGAAAGGGGAGCGCGCGTGACCGTGGCGCAGGCCGACGTGGCGGACGCGGCGGCGGTCCGGGCGCTGCTCGCCGCCGTGCCGGCCGAGCTGCCGCTCCGCGGGCTCATCCACGCCGCCGGGGTGCTCGACGACGGGGTGCTGGCGCAGCAGAACGCGGCGCGCTTCGCGCGGGTGCTCGCGCCCAAGGTGCGGGGCGCCTGGAACCTGCACGCGGAGACGCGCGCGCTGCCGCTCCGCTTCTTCGTTTTGTTCTCGTCGGCGGCGTCGGTGCTGGGCACTGCGGCGCAGAGCAACTACGCGGCCGCCAATGCGTTCCTCGACGCGCTCGCGCAGCAGCGGCGGGCCGAGGGCCTCCCGGCGCACAGCTTGAACTGGGGGCCCTGGGCCGACGGAGGCATGGCCGAGACGCTGAATGCGGCGGAGCGGATGCGCCTGCGCCGCCACGGGATCGATACGCTCTCGTCGGCGGAAGGGGTGGGGCTCCTCGGGCAGGCGCTCTGCCGTGCGGAGGCGCAGCTGTGCGTGCTGCCGCTCAACCTTCGAGCGCTGCGGCAGGCGTTCGCGGCGACCGCGGTGCCCCCGGTGTGGCGAGCGCTGGTGGAGCCGACCCGGACGCGCGCGGGCGAAGATGCGAGGGGCGGGTGGGCCGCGGAGCTCTCCGCGCTCGCGCCCGAGGCCCGGCTCGCCGAGGTGGTCGCGACGGTGCGGGCGGAGGCGGCGACCGTGCTCGGGCTTGGAGCGCCGGGTGACGTGCCGACCGATCGTGCGCTCAAGGAGCTCGGGTTGAGCTCGCTCATGGCGCTCGAGATGCGCAACGCGCTCGCGACGCGGCTCGGCAAGGCGCTGCCAGCCACGCTGGTGTTCAATCACCCGACGGTGGCGGCGCTCGCGCGCCACCTGCTCGAGCAGATGGAGCCGACCGGCGCGACGAGCGCGGCGCTGCCGATCTCCGCGCCGATGACGCACGAGGAGCCCATCGCGATCGTGGGCATCGGTTGCCGGTATCCCGGCGGGGTGCGCGATCTGGACAGCTTCTGGCGACTCCTGGAGCAAGAGGTCGACGCCATCGGGGAGGTGCCCAGGGAGCGCTGGGATGTCGACGCGTACTACGACCCCGACCCGGACGCGCAGGGCAAGATGGTGACCCGCTGGGGGGGCTTCCTTCCCGAGGTGGATCGCTTCGATCCAGGCTTCTTTGACATGTCGCCGCGAGAGGCGTCGGGGCTTGATCCTCAGCAGCGTTTGTTGCTCGAGGTGAGCTGGGAAGCGCTGGAGCAAGCGGGGCAGACGCCGGAGCGGCTCTGGGGCAGCGACACCGGCGTGTACGTGGGGCTCTCCAGCAACGAGTACCAGGCCATGGCCAAGGCGCAGGCCGAACCCCTGGAGCCTCATGTGCTCCTCGGGACGATGCACAGCACGAGCGTGGCTCGACTCTCGTACTGGCTGGGGCTCAAGGGGCCCAACATGCCAGTCGACACGGCGTGCTCGTCGTCGCTCGTGGCGGTGCACCTGGCCTGTCAGGCGCTGCGCACCGGCGAGTGCTCGCTCGCGCTCGCCGGCGGGGTCAACCTGATCCTGTCTCCCGAGGCCACGGTGTGCTTGAGCGGCATGCGGGCGATGTCGCCCACGGGCCGGTGCCACACCTTCTCGGCCGACGCGGATGGCTATGTCCGCAGCGAAGGCTGCGGCGTCCTGGTGCTCAAGCGGCTGTCGAACGCGACGCGGGACGGCGACCCGATCCTCGCGGTGATCCGCGGCTCTGCGGTCAACCAGGACGGGCGGAGCAACGGCTTGACCGCGCCGAGCGGGCCCTCGCAGGAGGCGGTGATCCGGCGGGCGCTCGCGCAGGCAGGCGTCTCGCCTTCGGCGGTGGGATACGTCGAGGCGCACGGAACGGGAACGCCGCTGGGCGATCCGATCGAGGTGCAGGCGCTCTCGGCGGTGCTCTCGGAGGGGCGGGCGCCGGAGCAGCCTGTGCTTTTGGGCTCGGTGAAGACGAACCTCGGTCACACGGAGGCCGCGGCGGGGGTGGCAGGGCTCATCAAGGCGGTGCTTTCGCTGCAGCGCGAGCGCATCCCCCGGTCGCTGCACTTTTCGGCTCCCAATCCGCACATCCCGTGGGAGCGGCTGCCCGTCCAGGTAGCGATGGAAGCGGTGCCCTGGAGCGCGAACGGACATCGGCGGATCGCGGGCGTGAGCTCGTTCGGGATCAGCGGGACCAACGCGCATGTCGTGGTGGAGGAGGCGCCCCGGGGCGCGATGGCGTCGCCGGGTGCACCGACGCTCGACCTGATTCTACCTCTGTCAGCGAAGAGCCCTCGGGCGCTCTCTGTCCTGGCGGCGTCATACCGGGAATTCTTGCGCCGGAAGACGTCGGAGCCTCTCGGCGATATCGCCTATACGGCGAGCGTCCGACGCGGCCACCACGCGCATCGGCTCGCGGTGGTGGGGCGCTCGCGCGAGGAGCTCGAAGCGGGGCTCGACGCCTACGGGCGCGGCGAGCCGCGCCCGGGCGTGGTTCAGGGCGAGGCGCAGCCCGGGGTCCGGCCGAAGGTGGTCTTCGTCTGTTCGGGGCAGGGCTCGCAGTGGGCGGGGATGGGGCAGGAGCTGCTCGAGCAAGAGCCGAGCTTCCGCGAGGCGCTCGATGCGTGCGAGCCGCTGATCCAGCGGCACGCCGGATTCTCGCTGCTCGAGGCGCTCGCCGCGCCCGAGGATCGTTCGCGCCTGCACGACACGCACGTGGCGCAGCCGGCGCTCTTCGCCCTCCAGGTGGCGCTGTCAGCGCTGTGGGGGGCGTGGGGGGTGCGGCCCGACGCGGTGCTGGGACACAGCGTCGGAGAGATGGCCGCCGCCCACCTCGCAGGCGCGTTGAGCCTGGAGGAGGCGGTGCGGCTCGTCTGTTGCCGCGGGCGCGTGATGCACGAGGCGACCGGGCTCGGCACGATGGCCGCGGTGGCGCTGCCCGCAGAAGCGGCGAGCAACGCGCTCCAGGGCCACGAGGACCGGCTATCCATCGCAGCCGTCAACGATCCCGGCTCGGTCGTGCTCGCGGGCGAGCCCGCCGCGCTGTCGGGGCTCGTGGAGCGCCTCCGGCAGGAAGGGGTGGACTGCCGGATGCTGCGGGTGAACTATGCGTTCCACAGCCCGCAGATGGCGCCGTTCGAGAGCGCGCTCGTGGACGCGCTCGGGGCGGTCGACGTCCGCCGAGCGGAGCGCCCGATCTACAGCACCGTGAGCGGTGAGCCGATCGACGGCGAGGCGCTCCACGCGGCGTACTGGGGGAGGAACCTGCGAGCGCCGGTCGCGTTCGCGCGCGCCGTCGACGCGGCGGCGCGCGACGGGTACGAGGTGTTCGTGGAGATCGGGCCGCACCCGGTGCTGTCCGGTCACATCGAGCGCTGCCTGGACGCGCGCGGCGCTCGTGGCGTGGTGGTCCATTCGCTGCGGCGCGATCGCGAGCAGCGGCGGACGCTGCTCTCGGGGCTGAGCGCGCTGTACACGGCGGGCTGTCCGGTGGAGTGGAAGGGGCTCTATCCGTCGGCCGGGCGATGCGTGCCCTTGCCGAGCTATCCCTGGCAGCGAACGCGGTGCTGGATCGAGGCGGAGCGCGCCAGCCGAGGAGCGGTGACGTCAGGGCACCCGCTGCTGGGCGCACAGGTGCCCGTCGCCGGGGCGAGCGCGGTCTTCGAGGCGACGCTCGGCGTCACCGCGGCGCCGTACCTGTCCGATCATCGCGTCTTCGATCACCTGGTGGTGCCTGGCGCAGCGGTGCTCGAGCTGGCGCACGCGGCAGCGGTGGCGCACGCGGGCCCAGGGCGAACTCGGGTCGAGGGGCTGGTGCTACAAGCGCCGCTGTTGCTGCCGGAGACGGGTGAGCAGCGGGTGCAGGTGGTGGTGTCGGAGGCGGCGGGAGATGGCGCCGAGGTGACGGTGTACAGCCAGTCCAGCGCCGCGCGGCCAGGTGACGGATGGACAGAGCACGCGACGGCCCAGGTGCAATCGACCTCGGAGGAGGTCGAGCGGGCGGCGATCGATTGGACGGCCGTGAGGGCGCGTTGCCGGAGGGAGGTTTCGACAGCCGATCTGTACGCGACGTGGCGCGAGGCAGGGCTCGCCTATGGTCCTGCCTTCCAGGGGATCCTGGAGCTCTGGTGCGGTGAAGGGGAGGCCCTCGCGCGGACCGGGCTGCCGGCAGACGCCGGCGCGGGCGCGGACGGTTACGCGGTCCACCCGGCGCTGCTGGACGTGGCGCTGCAGACGCTGGCCGCAGCGCTGGGCCCCGAGGCCAGCGCAGAGCTGTGCCTGCCCTTCGAGGTGGACGATTTCATCGTATGGCGTCTGGGGGCGACGGCCGCGTGGATGCACGCCCGCAGGGCAGGCACGCCGGGGGCGCGCTCCGACGTGCTGGCGGGCGATATCACCCTCGCGGACGACCGCGGCGAGGTGCTGGCGGAGCTCACCGGGGTGCGGCTCAAGCGCGCGCAGGCCGGGTCGCTGCGGCGGACCGACGAGAAGGCGAAGGCGGCGTTGCTCCATCAGCTGGCCTGGCAGCAGGTGACGACGGCAGAGGGCGCAAAGGAGCCTTCGGGGACGTGGCTTGTGGTGACGGGAGGCTCAGCGCTGGGAGAGGCGTTGCGGACGCGGCTCGAGGCGGCGGGCGCGCGCTGCGTCGCCGTGGATCTCGGGGGAGAGGCCGTGTGGCGCTCGGCGGAGTCGCTCCGTTCCGTGCTCGACGCGCTCGACGCCGGGGGCGCGCGGCTCGAAGGCGTCGTGTGCCTGTGGGGCGCTGCGCGCGCGGCGGAGCAGGCGCCCCCGGACAGAGCCGAAGCGCTCGCGGTGGCGGCCTTGCACGGGGTGCAGGCGCTGGCGGCGCGACAGGCTTCGACGGCGCCGCGGCTGTGGTGGGTGACCGAGGGCGCACAGGCGGTCCGTCCGGGGGAAGCGGTCGATGTGGCTCAGGCGCCGCTGTGGGGCCTGGGCCGCGTGGTGATGCAAGAGCACCCGGAGCTCGGATGCACCCTCCTGGACCTGGAGCCGGGCGACGCGGACGCGCCCGAGGTGCTGTGGCGAGCGCTGTGCGCCGCCGACGACGAGACGCAGGTGGCGTGGCGCGCGGGCAAACGTCATGTCGCGCGCCTGGTCAAGGCGCCCATGGCGCGCGGGCAGGAGACGCTGCCTCCCATCCCGGCCGAGAGCACGGTGCTCATCACCGGCGGGCTGGGAGCGCTGGGGCTCTGCGTGGCCCGGTGGCTCTGGGAGGAGCACCACGTCCAGCATCTGGTGCTGTTGGGGCGCGGCGCGCCGCAAGGCGAGCGCCTCGCGGCGGTCGAGGCGCTGCGCGAAAGGGGAGCGCGCGTGACCGTGGCGCAGGCCGACGTGGCGGACGCGGCGGCGGTCCGGGCGCTGCTCGCCGCCGTGCCGGCCGAGCTGCCGCTCCGCGGGCTCATCCACGCCGCCGGGGTGCTCGACGACGGGGTGCTGGCGCAGCAGAACGCGGCGCGCTTCGCGCGGGTGCTCGCGCCCAAGGTGCGGGGCGCCTGGAACCTGCACACGGAGACGTGCGCGCTGCCGCTCCGCTTCTTCGTGCTGTTCTCGTCGGCGGCGTCGGTGCTGGGCACTGCGGGACAGAGCAGCTATGCCGCGGGCAACGCGTTTCTCGATGCCCTGGCGCAGCAGCGGCGGGCCGAGGGCCTCCCGGCGCACAGCTTGAACTGGGGGCCCTGGGCCGACGGAGGCATGGCCGAGACGCTGGACGCGCTGCGGCGCACGCGGCTGATCCGGCAAGGCATCGGCTGGCTCTCGCCTGCCGAGGGGCTCGCGTCGCTCGCGCAGGCGCTCTCCCGTCCCGAGGCGCAGCTCTGCGTCCTGCCGCTCGAGCTGCGGGCGCTGCGGGGAGCGCTGGGCAGCACGGCACCGCCGCTGTGGCGGGCGCTCTTGCCCCCGCGCTCCTCGCGCGCTTCGGCGGTGGCGGCGCGCAGCTGGGCCGAGCGGCTCCTCGCGCTCGCCCCGGAGGCTCGGCTCGCCGAGGTGCAAGCGGCGGTGCGCGCCGAGGTGGCCAGGGTGCTGGGGCTCGGCGCCGCGGCGGATTTCAGCCCCGAGCGCCCGCTCCAGGAGCTGGGCTTCGACTCGCTCATGGCCGTGCAGCTGCGCAACGCGCTGGCAGCGCGGCTGGGCAGGCGGCTCCCGGCGACGCTGGTGTTCGATTACCCCACTGTCGCCGCGCTGGCGCGCCATCTGCTCGACCAGCTCCAGCCTGCCGCCACAAAGCGCGCAGCTGCGCTGCCCACCGCCCCCGCGCCGCGCGACGAGCCGATCGCGATCGTGGGCATCGGCTGCCGATACCCCGGCGGGGTGCGCGACCCGGAGAGCTTCTGGCGGCTCCTCGAGCAAGGGGTCGACGCGATCGGGGAAGTGCCCAAGGAGCGGTGGGACATCGACGCGTACTACGATCCCGATCCTGCCGCGCTCGGCAAGATGACGACCCGATGCGGCGGCTTCCTCGAGGGCGTGGACCAGTTCGACCCGAGCTTCTTCGGCATCTCGCCGCGGGAAGCGACCAAGATCGATCCCCAGCACCGGCTGCTCCTGGAGGTGACCTGGGAAGCGCTCGAGCGCGCCGGGCAGACGGCGGAGCAGCTCCTGAGCAGCGATACCGGCGTGTTCGTCGGCCTCATGTATCACGACTACGAGCTGCTGAATGCCGGCGCTCTCGACCGCCTCGACGGCTACACCGGCTCCGGCAACGCTGCCAGCGTTGCCTCAGGCCGAATCTCATACCTGCTCGGCTTGAAGGGGCCGAGCCTGACGCTGGACACGGCGTGCTCGTCGTCCCTGGTGGCCATCCATCTGGCATGCCAGAGCTTGCGCTCCGGGGACTGTTCCATGGCGCTGGCCGGGGGGGTGACGCTGATGCTGACGCCCGCCGTGCACGTGGAGTTCAGCCGGCTCCGGGGCCTCGCCGCCGATGGCCGCTGCAAGACCTTCGACGCCTCCGCCGACGGCGTGGCATGGAGTGAGGGTTGCGGGGTCGTGGTGCTCAAGCGCCTGTCGGACGCCGAGCGCGACGGTGACCCGATCCTGGCCACGATCCGAGGCTCAGCGGTCAACCAGGACGGGCGGAGCAACGGAATGTCGGCGCCCAACGGTCCTTCGCAAGAGGCGGTGATCCGGCGCGCGCTCGCCCAGGCGGGCGTGGCACCGTCGGCGGTGCGCTATGTGGAGGCGCACGGCACCGGCACGCCGCTCGGCGATCCGATCGAAGTGCAAGCGCTCTCCGCGGTGCTGCGCGAAGGGCGCGCGGAGGACCGTCCCGTGGTGATCGGGTCGGCGAAGACCAACTTCGGTCACAGCCAGGCCGCGGCGGGCGCGGCGGGGCTCATCAAGGTGGTGCTTGCGCTCCAGCATGGATCCATCCCGAAGTCGCTGCATTTCAGGGCTCCCAATCCCCATATCCCCTGGGAACAGCTGCCGGTGAAGGTGGCCTCCGAGACGGTGCCGTGGCCGGCGAACGGCGCGCCGCGGATCGCGGGCGTGAGCTCGTTCGGGTTCAGCGGGACCAACGCCCACGTGGTGCTCGAGGAGGCGCCCCGGAGCGCGACGACCGCGCCCGAGGTCGAGACGCCGAGCCTTGTTCTTCCTCTCTCCGCGAAGAGCCCGGCGGCGCTCTCCGCCCTTGGCGAGGCGTACCGGGCGTTCTTGAGCCAGGACGGTCCTTGGCCTCTCGTGGACATCGCCTACACGGCGAGCGCTCGGCGCACCCATCACGCGCATCGCCTCGCTGTGGTGGGGCGCTCTCGGGAGGAGCTCGCCGCATCGCTCGAGGCCTTCGGTCGCGGCGAGGCACGCGCGGGCGTGGTGCAGGGCGAAGCGAGGCCAGGGGCGCAAGCCAAGGTCGTGTTCGTCTATCCCGGGCAGGGCTCGCAGTGGGCGGGGATGGGCCGTCGGCTGATCGAGCAGGAGCCGGTCTTCCGGCGAGCGATGGAAGCGTGCGACGAGGCCGTCCGCGCGGAAGCGGGCTTCTCACTGCTGGAGGAGATCGGCGCCGAGGCGAGCCGTTCTCAGCTCGATCGCATCGATATCGTCCAACCGGCCCTGTTCGCGATGGGCGTCGCGCTGTCGGCGCTGTGGCGATCGTGGGGGGTGGAGCCTTCCGCGGTGGTGGGCCACAGCATGGGCGAGGTGGCCGCGGCGCACGTGGCCGGCGCGCTGACCCTGCGTCAGGCGGTGCAGATCATCTGCCGGCGCAGCCGCCTCTTGCGGCGGCTGCGCGGGCGAGGCGCGATGGCGCTCCTGGAGCTGTCGCTCGCAGAGGCAGAGGGCGTCCTGCGTGGCCACGAGGACCGGCTCTCCGTGGCCGCGAGCAACAGCCCACGGTCCACGGTGTTGTCGGGCGATCCAGGGGTGCTCGGCGAGGTGCTGTCGCGGCTCTCGCAGCAGAACGTATTTTGCCGGCAGATCAAGGTAGACGTGGCCTCGCATAGCCCGCAGATGGACTCGCTCCGGGAGGATCTGCTGGGAGCGCTCTCGGAGCTATCGCCGAGCCCGGCCGGATTGCCGATGTACTCGACGGTGACGAGCAGCGTGGTCGAGGGAACGGAGCTCACGGCGGAATACTGGGTGCGAAACCTGCGGAACCCCGTTCTGTTCGCGCAGAGCATCCAACGCCTGGTCGAGCAAGGCCACACGCTGTTCGTCGAGATGAGCCCTCATCCGATGCTCTCGCCGGCCATCGAGGAGGGGCTGCGGCATGCGGAGCGCGACGGGGCGGCGCTGCCGTCGCTGCGGCGCGAGCAGGAGGAGCGGCGCGTGCTGCTCTCGTCGCTGGGCGCGCTCTACGCTCATGGCTACCCGGTGACGTGGAAACGGCTCTATCCGTCGGCCGGGCGCTGCGTACCGCTGCCAGCGTATCCGTTCCAGCGAGAGCGATACTGGATCGAGGCCGCTGCGCAACCGAACGGGGCAGCGCAGCGCCCTCGGGCGTCGCGGCCGGACGCCCAGGGCCACCCGCTCCTCGGGGCCTCGCTGGCCATCGCCACCCGGCCTGGTGTGCATTGCTGGGAGCACACGCTCGATGCCGAGGCGCTGTCTCGCCTCGCCGACCACCGGATCGACGGCGAGGTCGTGTTGTCCGTGGCGGCGTATGTGGAGATGGCCCTGTCCGCCGCGGCGACGATCTATGGACAGGGAGCCCATGCGGTCGAGGACGTGGTGTTCGAGCGAATGCTCGCCTTCCCGCGCGCGTCCGCGCGGACCGTTCAAGTCGAGCTGACGGAGCAAGAACCCGGCCACGCTATCTTCCAGGTGTCGAGCCGCGACGACGCGGGCAACGCGTGGGTGCGGCACGCCACGGCGAGCGTGCGCGCTTTCGGGCGAGCTGAAGAGCGAGGGGCGGAAGGCGAGGCGCTGCGCGCGATCCAGGCGCGATGCCCGACGATCGTCGCGGGGACCGCGCACTACGAGCAGATGCGAGCGCAGGGGATCGAGTACGGTGCTGATTTCCAGGGCGTCGAGCAGCTGTGGGTGGGCGCAGGCGAGGTCCTCGGCCGGGTGCGCCTGCCGGACGAATCGACGGCCGGGGCGTTCGCCGATGGGACACATCCGGCCCTGCTGGATGCCTGCTTTCAGGTGCTGAGCGGGCTATCGCCTGCCGCGGCGGCCGCGACGGACGGCGAGGGACCGTATGTGCCAGTGTCCCTGGAGCGCGTGCGGCTCGAGCGCCGGCCCAGGCGCGAGGTCTGGGTCCATGGGCGGCTGCGTCAAGGCGAAGATGCCGATGAGAGGGCGTTCCGCTGCGATATGCGCCTCGTGGACGACGAGGGACGGCTGCTCGGCGAGGCCCGCGGGTTTCGCCTCCAGCGCCTGTCGGCGGCGGCGCTCGGGCGGCGCGAGCCGTACGAAGCGTGGCTGTATGCCCTGTCGTGGCAGCGGAAGGATGCTGGCGTCGAAGCGCCGGTGAACAAGGCGCCGCCCGCGCCGGGCGCCTTGCTGCTGTGGATGGACCGGGGCGGAACCGGAGCAGCCTTATCGGCGCTGCTGGAGGAGCGCGGCGAGCGGTGCGTGCGGGTGGTGGCAGGCGAGCGGTATGCGCGCCTGGAAGAGGGGCTCTACGAGGTGAACCCCTCGGATGCCGACACCTATGGGTCCGTGCTGCGCGACGCGTTCGGCGACGAGCGGGCCTGTCGCGGGGTGATGCACCTGTGGAGCCTGGACGCGACGGCGGCGGCGGACACGACCGCCGAGACGCTGCTGGGCGACCAGCGGCTCTCGAGCCTGAGCGCGCTGTACCTGGCGCAGGCGCTGCTGCGCGCTGGCTTCCGCGACCTGCCGCGGCTGTGGCTTGTGACGCGCGGCGCGCAGGCGGTGGAGGCCGGCGAGGGCGCGGTGGCGGTGTCGCAGGCGCCGCTGTGGGGGCTCGGCAGGACGCTCGCCCTCGAGCACCCGGAGCTCGGGTGCTCGCGGGTGGACCTGGCCCCGCGCCGAGGCGCGGAAGAGGCGCCGGCGCTCTTGCGAGAGCTCGTCTCGGGCGACGGCGAGGACCAGATCGCGCTGCGGCAGGCGGGCCGGTACGTGGCCCGCCTTGTCCGGCGCCCTTCTGCGCCGAGCGATGGTGCGGTTGCGCGCCCGGCGCTGCAGCCAGCAGGCGATCGGCCCTTCCTCCTCGCGATGACGGAGCCCGGGGTGCTGTCGCGCCTCCTGCTGCGGGAGACGGAGCGTCGCCCGCCGGGGCCCGACGAGGTGGAGATCGAGGTCGACGCGGCGAGCCTCTCCTTCCTCGATGTGAGAAAGGCGCTGGGGATCTACCCGGGACCTGCGAATGGACCGATCTCCCTGGGAGGCGAGTGCGCCGGACGGATCGTCCGCGTCGGGGAGAGCGTGACCGACGTCACGCTCGGACAGGAGGTCATCGCGCTCGGCCCCGGGAGCCTCGGCTCTCATGTGACCGCCCCGGCGCGCCTCGTCATGCCCAGGCCTCGCTCGCTCGGCGTGGAGGAGGCGAGCTCCGTGGCGCTCGTGTTCATGACGGCGTGGTATGCGCTGATCCATCTCGGCCGCCTGCGCGAGGGAGAGCGGGTGCTCATCCACTCGGCGGCAGGCGGCGTGGGGCTCGCCGCCGTCCAGATCGCGCAGCGGGTCGGCGCCGAGATCTTCGCCACGGCGGGCTCGGCCGACAAGCGCGAGCTGCTCCGGAGCATGGGAATCCGGCAGGTGATGGACTCCCGCTCGCTCGCCTTTGCGGACGAGGTGATGGCGTCGACGCAGGGCGAGGGCGTCGACGTGGTGCTGAGCTCGCTCTCGGGCGATGCGATCCCAAAGAGCCTGTCCGTGCTGGCGCACGATGGGCGCTTCCTTGACATAGGCCAGCGTGACATCCACCGGGACCGCCCTCTCGGCCTCCGCCATCTCCGCAGCAACCTGTCGTACACCACCATCGACCTGGCGAGCCTCTCCGAGCGGAAGCCGGCGCTCTTCAGCGGCTTGTTGCGCGAGGTGATGGCGGAGCTCGAGGCGGGCAGGCTCAAGCCCTTACCGTACCAGCGCTTCTCCGCGTCGAGCGTGGAGGAAGCCTTCCACGTCATGGCGCGTGGGCAGCACGTGGGCAAGATCGTGGTGAACATGCGCGATCCGGAGGCGCGGATCGCGAGAGCGGCGGGCGCAGACCGCCTCCGCATCGAGCCGGACGGCACCTACCTGATCACGGGCGGGCTGGGAGGCCTGGGGCTCTCGGTTGCCGCGTGGCTGGTGCGAGAGGGAGCGCGGCATGTGGTCCTGGTCGGCCGGCGCGGCGCCTCCGAGGCCGCTCGGTCGGCCATTCGTGCCATGGAAGAGGCGGGCGCAGCGGTGCGCGTCCTCTCGGCGGACGTGTCGCAGCGCGCCGATGTCGCGCGGGTGCTCGCGGAGATCGAAGTGGACCTGCCGCCGCTCCGGGGCATCTTGCACGCGGCGGCCGTGGTGGACGACGGCACGGTGCTCAAGATCTCTCAGGCGTCTTTCGACAGGGTGATGGCGCCGAAGGTGGCGGGGGCGTGGAACCTGCACGCCCAGACGCTGCACAAGCAGCTCTCTTTCTTCGTGCTGTACTCCTCAGCCGCGTCGCTCCTGGGCACGCCGGGGCTGGGCAGCTACGCGGCGGCGAACGCATTTCTCGATGCGCTCGCACACCACCGCCGAGGGCTGGGGCTCGCGGCGCTCTCGATCAACTGGGGGCCGTTCTCCGAGGTGGGGCTCGCGGTAGCACAAGAGCTCCGGGGGGAGCGGCTCTCGCATCGAGGTGTCAAGAGCCTCTCCCCGGCGCAGGGGCTGGAGGTGCTGGGGCGGCTGCTCTCGGGGAAGCAGACGCAGGTCGGGGTGCTCGACCTGAACCTGCGCCAATGGCTAGAGTTCTACCCGAGCGCCGCGCGCTCACCGCTCTTCGCTGAGCTCCTGAAGGAGCAGCGCCGGAGCGCAGCGGACGCGCCGAAGGCCTCGCAGCTCCGCCAGGCGCTCGAGCGCGAGGACCCGGAGAGGCGCCGAGCGCTCCTGGAGCAGCACCTTTGCGAGCAGCTCGGCCGGGTCCTGCACCTCCCCCCGTCGCGGATCGAACGGCTGGCCGGGTTCAGCAGCCTGGGGATGGACTCGGTGACAAGCCTCGAGCTTCGAAACCAGCTCGAGCTCGACCTCGGGCTCAGGCTCTCTGCGACGTTGCTCTTTACTTACTCGAGCTTGTCGGCGCTGGCCGAGCACCTCCTGGACAGGATGGCTCTCCGAGGAGGGGCAGGCCACGGCGCCTCGCCGGAGAGCCCCGGAGAGCCGGCGGTCGATGGTCCCGAGGTCGTGGATGCGGAGCAGCTGTCCGACGACGAGCTCCTCGCTGCGTTTGATACATCACTGAATCGCATTAAGACAGAAAAGCTGGGATGAGCGCTTCCATTCATGATTACGCCGCTCGTCTGCGCGAGGCGATGCGTGTCCTCAAGCAGATGGAGTCGAAGCTCGATGCTGTCCAGCGCGAAAGGACGGAGCCGATCGCCATCATCGGCCTGGGCTGCCGGTTCCCCGGGGGCGGGATCCACCCCGATGCGTTCTGGAGAGCGCTGAGGGAGGGCGTCGACGCCGTGCGCGCGATCCCCGAGTCCCGGTGGCCATCCTCCGCGATCCCCGGCGAGAAGCTCGGGACGCGATGGGCCGGGCTCCTCGACGAGATCGATGGCTTCGATGCCCAGTTCTTCGGCATCGCGCCCCGAGAAGCAATGAGCATGGATCCGCAGCAGCGCCTGCTCCTCGAGGTGGCCTGGGAGGCGCTGGAGGACGCCGGCCAGAGGCTCGACCAGCTTTCGGGCAGCCAGACGGGCGTGTTCATCGGGATATCCACCCTGGACTACAAGCAGCGGGTGACCTCCGGCGCGCTGGAGCAGATGGACGCCTACTGCGCCACCGGAAACACCCTCAGCATCGCTGCAGGGCGGCTGTCGTACGTGCTCGGGCTCCAGGGACCCTGCCTGTCCGTCGACACCGCTTGCTCGTCCTCCCTGGTGTCGGTTCACCTGGCCTGCCAGAGCTTGCGCAACCGGGAGAGCGAGCTGGCGCTGGCGGGGGGCGTCAACCTCATCCTGTCTCCGGTGCACATGCACATGCTCGCCCAGACGCAGGCCCTCTCGGACGACGGTCGCTGCAGGACCTTCGACGCCGACGCCAACGGGTTCGTCCGGGGAGAGGGCTGCGGGATCGTCGTGCTCAAGCGGCTGTCGGACGCTCAGCGCGACGGCGACCGGATCTGGGCGCTGATCCGGGGCTCGGCGGTCAACCAGGATGGCCGCTCCACGGGGCTGACCACGCCCAACGTGCTCTCGCAGCAGGCGCTGCTCCGGACAGCGCTCGCGAACGCCGGCGTCTCGTCGTCCCAGATGAGCTACGTCGAGGTCCACGGCACCGGGACGCCGCTCGGGGACCCCATCGAGCTCGAGGCGCTGAAGGCGGTGTTGGACCAGCCCCGACCGGACGGGACGACATGCGCGCTGGGGTCGGTGAAGACGAACGTCGGGCACCTGGAGGCGGCCGCGGGGATCGCGGGGCTCATCAAGACGGTCCTCGCGCTGAAGCACGAGGCCATCCCGCGTCATCTCCATTTTCATACGCTGAATCCTCGCGTCTCTCTGGACGGCACGCCGCTCTTCGTCGCCGCGGCGGAGCTGCCCTGGAGATCGAACGGCTCCCCGCGGATCGCGGGCGTGAGCTCGTTCGGGATCAGCGGGACCAACGCGCACGTCGTGGTGGAAGAGGCGCCCCGGGTCGCGAC
The DNA here is from genome assembly GCA_051525975.1 of Sorangium sp. So ce134. Lineage (GTDB taxonomy): Bacteria > Myxococcota_A > Polyangia > Polyangiales > Polyangiaceae > Sorangium. The sequence goes on along the minus strand of CP150314.1, from coordinate 10,335,917 downwards.
GACGGCGCCCGCGACCGGGACCTCCGACCTCATCTTGCCCCTGTCTGCGAAGAGCGCCGAGGCGCTCGTTGCGCGCGCGCGGAGCTATCAGGAGTGGCTGACGCAGGGCGGCGACGGCACCTCGGGCCTTCATGACATTGCCTATACGGCGAGCGTGCGGCGGAGCCATCACGCGCATCGGCTCGGGGTGGTGGGGAGCTCGAAGGAGGAGATCGCGGCGGCGCTAGAGGCGTACGTGCGCGGCGAGACGCCGCCAGGCCTCGTGCAGGGCAGGGCGTCGGGCGTGGCGCCGAAGGCGGTGTTCATCTTCCCCGGTCAGGGCCTGCAGTGGGAGGGAATGGGGCGGGCCTTGCTGCGAGACGAACCCGTCTTCCGCGAGGCGATGGAGGCATGCGACCGAGTGATCCGAGCGGAGGCGCGCTTCTCGGTGATCGAGGAACTCGGGGCGGCCGCGCGGCCCTCGAGGCTCGACGAGATCGACGTGGCCCAGCCCGTTCTGTTCGCCCTCGAGGTGGCGCTCGCGGCGCTGTGGAGGTCGTGGGGGGTCGAGCCTGCCGCGGTGGTGGGCCACAGCATGGGGGAGGTGGCAGCGGCGCATGTGGCAGGCGCGCTGTCGCTCGAGGACGCAGCGGCGGTGATCTGCCGCCGCAGTCGGCTGTTGCGCGCGCTCAGGGGCAAGGGCGCCATGGCCTACGTGGAGCTCACCGCGGCGGACGCGGAGGCGGCGCTCGCTGGATACGCGGATCAGGTGAGCGTGGCGGCGAGCAATGGGCCGCGCTCGACGGTGATCGCGGGCGAGCCCGGTGCGCTTGGGGAGGTGATCGCGCGCCTCGAGCGCGGCGGCGTGTTCTGCCAGCGGGTGAAGGTGAACGTGGCGTCGCACAGCCCGCAGGTGCAGCCGCTCTGCGCCGAGCTGTGCGCGGCGCTCTCGGGCCTCTCGCCGAGGAAGGCGAGCGTCCCGATGCGGTCGACCGTGACGACAGGGCGGCTGCGCGGCGACGAGCTCGCGGCCGATTACTGGGCGGAGAACCTGCGCAAGCCGGTGCTGTTCTCTCAGGTGATCCGGAGCCATATCGAGGAGGGATGCACGCTTTTCGTGGAGATCAGCCCGCACCCGATCCTGCTCCCGTCGGTGGACGGTAACCTCCGCGAGCTCAAGGCCGAGGGCGCGGTCGTCGCATCGCTGCGCTTCCGGGTGGACGAGCGGCGAAGCCTGCTCGAGTCGCTGGCCAGGCTCTATGTCCACGGCTACCCGGTGGCCTTTCAGCGGCTCTATCCTGGCGGCGGGCGCGTGACCACGCTGCCGACCTACCCCTTCCAGCGAGAGCGGTACTGGCTCGAGGTCGAGGCGCAGGCGAACGCGTCAGTGCAGCGTCCTCGGCTGTCGCGCGGGGGCGGGAAGGGCCATCCGCTCCTCGGCGCCTCGTTGACCATCGCCTCGCAGCCTGGCGCGCACTTCTGGGAGCAGACGCTCGATTTCGAGGCGCTGCCGTACCTCGCGGACCATCGCATCGAGGGCGAGGCGGTGTTGCCCGGCGCGGCGTACGCGGAGATGGCGCTGTCCGCCGCGGCAAAGATATATGGCCAGGGGGCGCACGCGGTCGAGGACATGGTCTTCGAGCGGATGCTCGCCTTCCCGCGCGCGACTGCCCGGATCGTTCAGGCAGAGCTGATCGAGCGAGAGTTCGGTCATGCTGTCTTTCAGGTGTCGAGCCGCGAGGGGGCGAACGAGGCGTGGGTGCGGCATGCCACGGCGAGCGTGCGCGCGACCGGGCGCGCTGAGGAGCGAGCGGCGGAGCGCGACGCGCTGCAGGCGATCCAGGCGCGGTGCCCGACGAGGGTCGCGCGGGCCGATCATTACCGGAGGATGGAAGAGCACGGCATCCAGTACGGCGCTCGCTTCCAGGGCGTCGAACAGCTGTGGCTCGGCGAGGGCGAGGTGGTCGGCCGGGTGCGCCTGCTGGACGAACAGGTCACCGAGGCGTCTTCCTACACGATGCATCCGGCCTTGCTGGATGCCTGCTTTCAGGTGCTGAGCGGGCTATCGCCTGCCGCGGCGGCCGCGACGGACGGCGAGGGGCCGTATGTGCCAGTGTCCCTGGAGCGCGTGCGGCTCGAGCGCCGGCCCACGCACGAGGTCTGGGTCCATGGGCGGCTGCGCGCGGGCGAGGACGAGGGCGTGGAGACGTTCAGCGCCGATCTGCGCTTCTTCGACGGCGACGGGCAGCCGTTCGGCGAGGCCCGCGGGTTTCGCCTCCAGCGCCTGTCGGCGGCGGCGCTCGGGCGGCGCGAGCCGTACGAAGCGTGGCTGTATGCCCTGTCGTGGCAGCGGAAGGATGCTGGCGTCGAAGCGCCGGTGAACAAGGCGCCGCCCGCGCCGGGCGCCTTGCTGCTGTGGATGGACCGGGGCGGAACCGGAGCAGCCTTATCGGCGCTGCTGGAGGAGCGCGGCGAGCGGTGCGTGCGGGTGGTGGCAGGCGAGCGGTATGCGCGCCTGGAAGAGGGGCTCTACGAGGTGAACCCCTCGGATGCCGACGCCTATGGGTCCGTGCTGCGCGACGCGTTCGGCGACGAGCGGGCCTGTCGCGGGGTGATGCACCTGTGGAGCCTGGACGCGACGGCGGCGGCGGACACGACCGCCGAGACGCTGCTGGGCGACCAGCGGCTCTCGAGCCTGAGCGCGCTGTACCTGGCGCAGGCGCTGCTGCGCGCTGGCTTCCGCGACCTGCCGCGGCTGTGGCTTGTGACGCGCGGCGCGCAGGCGGTGGAGGCCGGCGAGGGCGCGGTGGCGGTGTCGCAGGCGCCGCTGTGGGGGCTCGGCAGGACGCTCGCCCTCGAGCACCCGGAGCTCGGGTGCTCGCGGGTGGACCTGGCCCCGCGCCGAGGCGCGGAAGAGGCGCCGGCGCTCTTGCGAGAGCTCGTCTCGGGCGACGGCGAGGACCAGATCGCGCTGCGGCAGGCGGGCCGGTACGTGGCCCGCCTTGTCCGGCGCCCTTCTGCGCCGAGCGATGGTGCGGTTGCGCGCCCGGCGCTGCAGCCAGCAGGCGATCGGCCCTTCCTCCTCGCGATATCGGAGCCCCACCCCATGGGCCGTGGGCAGCACGCGGGCAGGATCGTGGTGAGCATGCGCGAGCCAGCGGCGCGGATCGCGAAGGCGCTGGGCCCCGATCGCCCGAACATCCGACCGGACGGCAGTTACTTGATCACCGGCGGGCTGGGAGGCCTGGGGCTCTCGGTTGCCGCATGGCTGGTGCGATGCGGCGCGCGGCACGTGGCGCTGCTCGGTCGTAGCGGCGCCTCCGAGGCCGCTCGGGTCGCCATCCAGGGCATGGAGGAGGCGGGCGCAGCGGTGCGGGTCCTCTCGGCGGACGTGTCGCAGCGCGCCGACGTCGAGCGGGCTCTCCGTGCGATCGAGGCGGACCTGCCGCCGCTCCGGGGCGTCGTGCACGCGGCGGCCGTGCTGGAAGATCGCACAGCGCTGGAGCTGTCCCGGGAGGACTTCGATGGGGTGATGGCGCCCAAGATGCTGGGCGCGTGGAACCTGCATGTCCACACGCTGGACAGGCAGCTGGACCTCTTCGTTCTGTACTCGTCCGCGGCCTCGCTCCTGGGCTCGCCCGGCCAAGGCAACTACGCCGCCGCCAATGCATTCCTGGATGCGCTGGCGCATCACCGGCAGAGGCTGGGGCTCGCGGGGCTCTCGATCAACTGGGGGCCCTTCGCCGACGTGGGGCAGGCGGCGCAGCAGCACCGCGGGGGGCGGCTCTCGCACCGAGGGGTAAAGAGCCTCTCGCCCGCTCAGGGGGTGGACATCCTGGGGCGGCTCCTCACAGGGGAGGCCGCCCAGGTCGGTGTCATCGATTGGGACCCGCGAACTTGGCTGACGTTCTATCCGGGCGCGGCAGGGGCGCCGCTCTTCTCGGAGCTCCTGCGCGAGGCCAGCTGGACGAGGCGAGAGGTGAGCGATGCCCCGCTTGTCCGCGAGCTGCTCTCGAGCGCCTCGCCCGAGGAGCGTCCGCTGCTCCTGGAGAGGCACCTCATCGCGGAGCTGGGTCATGTCCTGCGCCTGCCTGCGTCGAAGATCGATCGGCTGGCCGCGTTCAGCAGCCTGGGCGCGGACTCGCTGATGAGCCTGGAGATGCGCAACCGGCTGGAGGTCAGCCTGGGGCTCAAGCTCCCGGCCACGCTACTGCTGATCCAGCCGAACGTGGCGTCGCTGGCGCAGCTCCTGCTCGACAAGCTGGGGACTCCGTCCACCGAGGCCGCGTCCGGCACGTCTCGTGAGCTCCCGCCGTCTCCAGAGACGAGCGCCGCACCGGCAGGCGAGGGAACGCCGCTCTCCTACGGCCAGCGCGCGATGTGGTTTCTGTACCGGGCGGCGCCGAGCAGCGCTGCGTACAACGTGATCGTCGCCGTGCGCTTCCGGAGGCCGCTTGCCGTGCCGGACTTGCAGCGGGCGCTCGAGCGGCTCGTCCTCCGCCATCCTTCGCTGCGGACCACCTATGCGCTGCGCGACGGTGAGGTGGTTCAGCGCATTCGAGCGGGCGCGGAGGTGCTCGTGGAGGTCGTGGACGCGGCCGCATGGAGCGAGGAGGAGCTCCGGCTGCACATGGCCGACAGCGCGTATCGTCCCTTCGATCTGGAGCGCGGCCCGTTGCTGCGGATGCAGCTCTTCTCCCGCTCGGCCGAGGACCAGGTGCTGCTGTTCGTGCTGCACCATATCGCGGTCGACGTCTGGTCGCTCAGCGTGATCATGGAGGAGCTCAGCGCTCTCTACACGGCAGAGCGCGCGGGCACGGTGGCCACGCTGCCTCCGCTCCACCACACGTACACGGACTTCGTGCGCTGGCAAGCAGAGATGCTGGCGAGCGCCGAGGGCGATCGGCTCTTCAGCTACTGGAAAGACCAGCTGCGCGGGGAGCTGCCCGTGCTCGATCTGCCGGCGGACAGGCCGAGGCCACCGGTGCAGACCTATCGAGGCGACGCGTTCCCGTTCACCCTGCGAAGGGAGCTCAGCGGGCGGATTAAGGCGCTCGCCCGCGCGGAGGGGACGACGGTTTACACGGTCCTCCTGGCGGCCTTCCAGGTGCTGCTCCACCGCCTCACGGGGCAAGACGACATCCTCGTGGCCTCCCCCGCCGCCGGGCGCAGCAGCGACGCGTTCGCGCCTGTGGTCGGCTACTTCGTCAACCTGGTCGTCCTGCGGGCGGGCTTCAACGACGACCCGGCCTTCCGCGCGGCGCTGCATCGGATCCACGAGACCGTGCTCGGGGCGATCGACCATCAGGACTACCCTTTCTCGTTGCTCGTCGAGCGGCTCTTGCCGGAGCGGGATCCTTCACGCTCACCGCTCGTCCAGGTCGCGTTCGTCCTGCAACGGGCTCACCGCCTCGACGAGGAGGTGATCGCGCTCAGCGAGATCCCCACGCAGTTCCGTCTCGGGGATCTCGAGATGGAGTCGCTCACCCTGCCGGAGCGGACGGCGCAGTTCGACGTGAGGCTGATGATGGCGGAAGCGAAGGGCGCGCTCTCCGCCGTGCTCCAGTACAACACGGATCTGTTCGACGCGGCGACGATCGCGCGGATGGCGGGGTGTTTCGAGGTGCTCCTCGAGAGCCTCGTGGACGCGCCGTCGCGGCGGGTATCCGAGCTGTCGCTGCTGACGGAGCCGGCGCGGCAGCAAGTGCTCTCGGCGTGGACCCAGGCCCGGACCGCGTACCCCGAAGACCGCTGCGTCCATGAGCTGTTCGACGCGCAGGCGGACAGGACGCCCGACGCCATCGCCGTGGTGTTCGAGCAGCAGCAGCTCATCTATCGAGAGCTGAACCAGCGTGCCAATCGGCTCGCCCATCACCTGAGGGCGCTGGGGGTCGGGCCCGAGGTGCTCGTCGGCATCTGCGTCGAGCGGTCCGTGGCGATGATCGTGGGGCTTTTGGGCATCCTGAAGGCGGGCGGGGCCTATGTGCCGCTCGATCCGAGTTGTCCGAAGGAGCGGCTCGCCTGGATGCTGGCAGATATCCAGGCTCCGGTGGTGCTCACACAGAAGCGACTGCGTGACCGCCTCGCGGTCGAGCCCTCACGCCTCCTGTGCCTCGATGCTGACACGGAGATCTTCGCCTCGCAGCCCGCAGAGGCTCCCGCGTCGGGGGCGGCGCTAGGCAACCTCGCGTACGGGATCTTCACCTCGGGATCGACGGGCAAGCCCAAAGGTGCTCTGCTCGAGCACCGGGGGCTTGTCAGCCTCGTCATGGCCCAGACGCAGGCCTTTCAGCTGCAAGGCGGCAGCCGCGTCCTGCAGTTCGCTTCGTTCGGATTCGACGCCTCCGTCTGGGAGATCTTCGCGACCCTCGTGGCTGGAGGCACACTCTATCTCGCCCCGCAGGAGGCGCTCCTGCCTGGCCCGGAGCTCGTCCAGCTCCTGGAAGAGCTGGCGATTCATGTCGTCACGCTCCCGCCTTCGGCGCTCGCCGCCTTGCCCGAGGCGCCGCTGCCAGCGCTGCGTTCGCTGATCGTGGCCGGGGAGGCCTGCCCGGCCGATCTGGTGGCCCGCTGGGCGGAGGGGCGCCGCTTCTACAACGCCTATGGCCCGACCGAGGCGACCGTCTGCGCCACCGTGGCGGAGTGCCGCCCTGACGGCGGCAAGCCCGCCATCGGCCGTCCCTTCGCCAACACCCGCGTGTACGTGCTCGATCGGCACCTGCAGCCGGTGCCGATCGGGGTGGCGGGCGAGCTGTACCTCGGCGGCGTGGGGCTTTCGCGTGGCTACCTGAGCCGGCCGGAGCTGACGGCGGAGCGGTTCATCCCCGACCCGTTCTCGGAGGAGCCGGGAGCGCGGCTGTACAGGACAGGCGACCTGTGCCGCTGGTTTCCGGACGGGACGCTCTCGTATCTCGGCCGGACCGACCATCAGGTGAAGCTCCGGGGATATCGCATCGAGCTGGGCGAGGTCGAGGCGGTGCTACGGCAGCACCGGGCGGTGCGCGATGCCGTGGTGCTGTCGCGGGAGGACACCCCCGGCGACCAGAGGCTGGTGGCTTATGTCGTCGCCGACCTGGGCACGTCGCGCAGCTCCGAGGAGAGCGAGCTCTTGGCGGCCGAGCAGGTCGAGGGGTGGTCGGCGCTCTACGACGACGTCTATGGCAAACCCGCGCCCGAGGCCGACCCGACGCTCAACATCAGCGGCTGGATCAGCAGCTACAGCGGCAAGCCTTACCCCGAGGAGACGATGCGCGCCTGGCGAGACGCGACCGTGCGGCGGCTCGGCGCGCTGGAGCCGAGCCGGGTATGGGAGATCGGCTGTGGGTCGGGGCTGTTGATGTGGCCGCTCGCGCCGCGGTGCGCCGCGTATCTCGGCACGGATTTCTCGGGAGCGGCCATCGAGGCGCTCGGCCCGGAGCTCGGCAGGCGAGGTCTGTCGCAGGTGCGGCTCGAGCAGCGGGAGGCCAACGACTTCACGGGCATCGAAGCGGAGAGCTTCGATGTGGTGATCCTCAACTCGGTCATCCAGTACTTTCCCGATGCGCGCTACCTGCGCGAGGTGCTCGAGGGAGCGGTGCGCGCGGTCCGGGGAGGGGGCGTGGTGTTCGTGGGCGACGTCCGCAGCCACGCGCTGCTCGAGACGTTCCACACCTCGGTCGAGCTGCACCGGTCCACGCCGGAGCTCTCCGTCGCGGCGCTGCGCGAGCGGGTGCAGCGGGCGGTGGCGAAGGAGGAGGAGCTGCTTGTGTCACCGGGGTTCTTCCGGGCGCTCTGCGAGCAGCTCCCGAGGCTGAGTCACGTCGAGATCTGGCTCAAGCGCGGCCACGGAGCGGACGAGATGACCCGCTACCGCTATGACGCGCTGCTGTTCGTCGAGCAGGAGGCGGAGGAGGTGACCGTCACGGCGTCGAGGCCGTGGGCGAACGGAGAAGATCTCGGGTCGATCGAGGGGTGGTTGCGCGAGCAAACGCCGCAGGCGGCCGTCGTGCTCGGGGTCCCGAACGCGCGCGTGTACGCCGACGACAGGGCGCGAGCGCGGCTCGTCGAGGCGGAGGGGACGACGGGAGAGCTCGCGGCCCGCGCGTGCGAGGCGCGGCATGCGCTGGAGCCGGAAGCCCTGTGGGAGCTCGGCGAGCGGCTCGGCTATGCGGTGCGCGTCAGCTTCTCCGGGGCGGCTGGGCCTTGTCATGTCGATGCGCTGTTCGAGCGGGCCGAGGCCGCGCCGAGGCCCAGGGCCTGGAGGCTGGCGACCCCCGCGCTGCCAGGCGCCGCAGAGGCGACGACCAACAATCCACTGAGGGGGCGGCAAAGCCAGCTGCTGCTGCGAGCGCTCCGCGCGCTCGCGCAGGCGAGGCTGCCCGAGTACATGGTCCCCTCGGCGTTCGTCGTGCTCGACGCGCTGCCGCTGTTGCCGAGTGGCAAGGTGGACCGCAAGGCGCTCCCAGCGCCCTCCCTGGCCCGAGCGAATGCCGAGGGCGACACCGTGGCGCCGCGCACGCCAGTGGAAGAGCTGGTGTCTGGCCTGTTCGCCGAGGTGCTGCGCGTCGAGCGGGTGGGCCTCACCGACGACTTCTTCGCGCTCGGGGGACACTCGCTGCTGGCCACGCAGCTCATGTCCCGGATCCGCTCGCGCCTGGCCGTCGAGTTGCCGCTGCGGGCGCTGTTCGAAGCGCCCACCGTGGCCGGGCTCTCGCAGCGCGTCGAGGCGGCCAAGCGGCGCGGCGCGCCGCTGCCGCCGCCGCTCGTGCCCGTGGCGCGGACCGGAGCGCTGCCGCTGTCGTTTGCGCAGCAGCGGCTGTGGTTTCTGGATCAGCTCGAGCCCAGCCGCTCGGTCTACAACATCCCGCTGGCGCTGCGCCTGGACGGGCCGCTCCAGGTGGCGGCGCTCGAACGGAGCCTCCGCGAGATCGGGCAACGGCATGAAGCGCTGCGGACCACCTTCCCCGCGCTGGATGGCAAGGCGGTGCAGCGCATTGCGGCCGAGCCCTGCCTGAGGCTCGCGATCGTCGAGCTCGGAGCGCTGCCTCCCGCGACCCAGGAGGCCGAGGTGAAGAGGCGGGCAGACGAGCAAGCCCAGAAGCCCTTTTCGCTGAGCGAGGGGCCGCTCGTGCGCGCCACGCTGCTGCGGCTGTCGGACACAGCCCATGTGTTGCTGTTCACGATGCATCACATCGTCTCCGACGGCTGGTCGACGGGGGTGCTCTTGCGCGAGCTCGGGGCGCTGTACGAGGCGTTCAGCGCGGGGCGGCCCTCGCCGCTGCCGGCGCTGCGCGTGCAGGTAGCCGATCATGCCCTGTGGCAGCGGCAGTGGCTAACGGGCGAGGTGCTCGAGGCGCAGCTCGACTACTGGAAGCAGCAGCTCGCCGGGGCGCCGCCGGCGCTGGAGCTACCGATGGATCGCCCGCGGCCCGTATCGCAATCGTACCGTGGAGCAATGGTCCCGGTGGCGCTGCCGAGCGCGCTGTCGGCGAAGCTCGTGACGTTCAGCCAGCGGCAGGGGGTGACGCTGTTCATGACCCTGCTCGCGGGCTTTCAGCTGCTCCTGTCGCGCTATGCGGGGCAGGACGACATCGTGGTGGGCACGCCGATCGCAGGCCGGACCCATGCGGAGCTGGAGGACCTGATCGGCTTCTTCGTCAACACGCTGGTGCTGCGCACGGACCTGTCGGGCGAGCCGACGGTCGAGGAGCTGCTGGGGCGGGTGCGGGAGGTGACGCTGGGGGCGTATGCGCACCAGGATATGCCCTTCGAGCAGCTGGTGGAGGAGCTGTCGCCGACCCGGGAGCTCGGCCGGTCGCCGCTGTTCCAGGTGATGTTCGCGCTGCAGACCGCGCCGCTGCCCGAGCTCGCCCTGCGCGAGGTCAGGCTGTCGCCGCTGCCGGTCGGGTGGACCACCTCGAGGTTTGATCTCACCGTGTCGGTGCAGGAGACCGAGCGTGGGATCGAGGGGTTCGTGGAGTACGCGACGGACCTGTTCGACGCGGCGACCATGGCGCGGATGATGGAGCACTTCGAGGCGCTCCTCGAAGGGATGGTGCGGGCGCCGGCGCAGCGGGCATCGGCGCTCCCGCTGCTCCGCGAAGCGGAGCGCACGAAGTTGCTGCTCGAGTGGAACCAGACCAAGGCCGCGTACCCCGAATGCCTCTGTGTCCACGAGCTGTTCGAAGCCCAGGTGGACAGGACGCCGGACGCCCTGGCGGTGGTGTCTGACCGGCTGGAGCTCTCGTATCGGGCGCTGAACCGACGAGCCAATCAGGTCGCCCATCACCTCCGTTCGCTGGGGGTCGGGCCGGAGGTGCTCGTCGGCATCTGCGTCGAGCGCTCGGTGGAGATGGTGGTGGGGCTGCTCGGTATCCTGAAGGCCGGAGGCGCGTATGTGCCTGTCGATCCGTCCCTGCCCGCGGGGCGCATCGCAGCGATCGTGGACGATGCGGCGGCGCCCGTGGTCCTGACGCAGGCGAGCCTCGCCCCGCGCCTCCTGGCTCGCGACACGCACGTCCTGTGCCTCGATGCCGAGGGCGACGCCCTGGACCGGGCACCGGAGGACAACCCCGGTCGGACCGCGACCCCGGAGAACCTCGCTTACGTGATCTACACGTCGGGTACGACCGGCACGCCCAAGGGCGTGGCGATGCCGCATCGTCCCCTCGTCAACCTGCTCTCCTGGCAGATTCGCAGCTATGGGCGCCGCCGGGCGGCGCGCACGCTGCAGTTCGCGTCCATAAGCTTCGATGTCTCCTTTCAGGACATCTTCTCGACGCTCTGCGCAGGCGGCACGCTCCTTTTGATCCAGGAGGACGAGCGGCGCGACCCGGCTCGCCTGCTCCATCGGCTCGACGATCTGTCGGTCGAGCGGGCGTATCTGCCCCCCGTGGTGCTGCAGCAGCTCGCGGAGGCCGCTGCCCCCGAGCGAGGCGTGCCACGGGCGCTCGGCGAGGTCATCTGCGCCGGCGAGCAGCTCGTCGTGACGCGCCCGATCGTCGCGTTCCTACGCGCGCTCGGTGGCTGCTCCCTGCACAATCACTACGGCCCCACCGAGACGCACGTGGCCACGGCCCTCGCCCTGCCGGAGGCGCTGGAGCTGGGCCCGGCGTCGATCGGGCGGCCCATCGACAACGTCTCCATCTACATCCTGGACGCGCGGCTAGAGCCTGTTCCCATCGGCGTCGCGGGCGAGCTCTACATCGGCGGTGTGTGCCTGGCCCGAGGGTACTGGAACGATCCGGAGCGGACCCGGCGGCGGTTCATCGCCGATCCGCACTCGACGCAGCCGGGGGCGCGCCTGTACAAGACCGGCGATCTGGCGCGGTATCGCGCTGACGGCAGCATCGAGTTTCTGGGCCGCGCCGACACCCAGGTCAAGCTCCGTGGCTTCCGGATCGAGCTTGGCGAGATCGAAGCGGTGCTGGGCCAGCACCCTGACGTCGCCGAGGCCGTCGTCACGTTGCGCGAGGACACCCCCGGGGACAAGCGCCTTGTGGCCTACCTTGTGGCGCAGGAAGGCTCTCGGCCCGGGGGAAGCGAGCTCCGGGGCCATCTCCTGAGCAAGCTCCCGGACTACATGGTCCCGTCGGCGTTCATCACGCTCGACGCGCTGCCGCTGACGCCGAACGGCAAGGTGGACCGCAAGGCGCTCCCAGCGCCCTCTCTTTCCCGAGCGGAGCCAGGCGACAGCTTCGTGGCGCCGCGCACGCCGGTGGAAGAGCTCGTGTCCGGCCTGTTCGCCGAGGTGTTGCGCGCGGAGCGGGTGGGCGTCTCCGACGACTTCTTCGCGCTCGGAGGCCACTCGCTCCTGGCCACGCAGCTCATGTCCCGGCTCCGCGCCTGCTTCGCCGTCGAGCTGCCGCTGCGGGCGCTGTTCGAGCATCCCACCGTGGCCGGGATCTCCCAGCTCATCGAGGCGGCGAAGCGGCGCGGCGTGCCGCCAGCGCCGCCGCTCGTGCCCGTGGCGCGGACCGGAGAGCTGCCGCTGTCGTTCGCGCAGCAGCGGCTGTGGTTTCTGGATCAGCTCGAGCCCGATCGCTCGGTCTACAACCTGCCGACGGCCCTGCGCCTGGACGGGCCGCTGCATGTGGCCGCGCTCGAGCAGAGCCTGCAAGAGATCGCGCGCCGGCACGAGGCGCTGCGGACCACGTTCCCGATGGTCGATGGCCAGCCGGTGCAGCGCGTCGCCGCGGAGCCGAGCTTGCCGCTCGCCGTCGTCGACCTCGCGGCGCTGCCTCCCGCGGCCCAGGAGGCCGAGGTGCCGGCGCGGGCAGAGCACGAGGCCGCGAGGCCGTTCTCGCTGAGCGAGGGGCCGCTCGTGCGCGCCACGCTGCTGCGGCTGTCGGACACAGCCCATGTGCTGCTGCTCACGATGCATCACATCGTCTCCGACGGCTGGTCGATGGGGGTGCTGCTGCGGGAGCTCGGGGCGCTGTACGAGGCGTTCAGCGCGGGGCGGCCCTCGCCGCTGCCGGCGCTGCGCGTGCAGGTGGCCGATCATGCCCTGTGGCAGCGGCGGTGGCGAACGGGCGAGGTGCTCGAGGCGCAGCTCGACTACTGGAAGCAGCAGCTCGCCGGGGCACCGCCGGCGCTGGAGCTGCCGACGGACCGGCCGCGGCCTCCGTCGCAGTCCTACCGTGGAGCGGTGGTCCCCGTGGCGCTGCCTGGCGCGCTCTCGGCAGAGCTCGTGGCGCTCTGCCAGCGGCACAGGGTGACGCTGTTCATGACCCTGCTCGCGGCCTTCAAGGTTCTGCTGGCGCGTTACACGGCGGAAGACGACATCGTGGTGGGCACGCCGGTCGCGGGCCGGACGCAGGTGGAGACCGAGGGGCTGATCGGCGCCTTCGTCAACACGCTGGTGCTGCGCACGGACCTGTCGGGCGAGCCGACGTTCGAGGCGCTGCTCGCGCGCATCCGTGAGGTGACGCTGGGGGCGTATGCGCACCAGGACGTGCCGTTCGAGCAGCTGGTCGAGGCGCTCTCACCGGTGCGGGAGCTCGGAAGGTCGCCGCTCTTCCAGGTGATGTTCGCGCTGCAGAACGCACCGATGCCGGAGCTCGCGCTGGGCGAGGTGAAGCTGTCGCCGGTGCCGGTCGAGTGGACGACATCGAGGTTCGATCTCACGGTCTCCCTGTGGGCGAGGGGGGGCGCGATCCAGGGCTCCATCGAGTATGCGACGGATCTGTTCGACGCGGCCACCATCGAGCGGATGGTGGGGCATTTCCAGACGCTGCTCGCGGGCATCGTGGAAGCGCCGACGCGACGGATCTCCGAGCTCTCGCTGGTGACAGCGGCAGAGCGACAGCAGCTGCTCTGGCAGTGGAACGCGACCGAGAGCGCCTATCCCCGAGATCGCTGCATCCACGAGCTGTTCGAGGCGCAGGTGGACAGGACGCCCGAGGCGGTGGCGGTGGCGTCGGGGGAGCAACAGCTGACCTACCGGGAGCTGAACCAACGGGCCAACCAGGTCGCGCGTCACCTCCGGTCGCTGGGGGTAGGGCCCGAGGTGCTGGTAGGCCTCTGCGTCGAGCGGTCGGTGGAGATGCTGGTCGGGCTGCTCGGCATCCTCAAGGCAGGCGGGGCGTATGTGCCGCTCGATCCGGCCTATCCCAGGGAGCGCCTCGCCTTCATGCTCGAAGACAGCCGCGTGGCGCTGCTCCTCACCGAGGAGCGGCTCTCGGGCGCGCTGCCAGCGTCGTCGCCCTCGCGGGTTCTGCTCGACGCGCAGCGCGAGCTGATCGTCCGGGAGGGCACGGACAACCCGCGCCGCCGGGGCACGCCCGGGTCTCTGGCCTACGTGCTTTATACGTCGGGCTCCACCGGGCGACCCAAGGGCGTCGCCATCGAGCACCGCAGCGCGGTGGCATTCCTGTCCTGGGCGCTGTCGGTCTTCTCGTCGAACGAGCTCGCCGGCGTGCTGGCCTCGACCTCCCTCTGCTTCGATCTCTCGGTCTTCGAGCTGTTCGGCCCGCTGAGCGCAGGGGGTAAGGTCATCGTCGCGAGCAACGCCCTGGAGCTGCCCACGCTGGCGAGGCGCGACGAGGTGATGCTCTTGAACACCGTCCCGTCGGCGATGGCCGAGCTCGTGCGCATGGGGGCCGTGCCCTCGTCGGTGCGCACGGTCAACCTGGCGGGCGAGCCGCTCAAGCGTGCGCTCTCGCAGGCCGTGTACGCGCAGCCGGCGGTCGAGCGGCTCTACAACCTCTATGGCCCGACGGAGGCCACGACCTACGCGACCTTCACGCGCGTGGACCCCGGCGCTGGCAAGGAGCCCGGCATCGGTCGCCCCATCGGCAACACGCGCGTCTATGTGCTCGACGCGCGGCTCGCGCCCGTACCTGTCGGCGTCTCCGGGGAGCTGTACATCGGCGGCGCAGGGGTGGCGCGCGGCTATCTGCACCGGCCCGAGCAGACGGCGGAGCGGTTCGTGGTCGACCCGTTCGCCGATGAGCCGGGGGCGCGGATGTACAAGACGGGTGACATGTGCCGGTGGCTTCCGGACGGTACGATAGAGTACCTCGGCCGGGTCGATCATCAGATCAAGCTCCGCGGCTTCCGGATCGAGCTCGGGGAGATCGAGGCGGCGCTGTGCGAGCACGCTTCGGTGCGGGAGGCCGTGGTGGTGTCACGCGAGGACGCGCCCGGGGAGAAGCGCCTCTGCGCCTACCTCGTGGCGCGGGACGGCGCAGCGCCGGGGGCGGCCGAGCTGCGCGGCCACCTGCAAAGCAAGCTCCCAGATTACATGATCCCCGCCGTCTTCGTCCAGCTCGACGCGCTGCCGCACCTGCCCAACGGCAAGGTGGACCGCAACGCGCTTCCAGCGCCGGCCTCGCCGCGATCGGGCGCAGAGGAGGGCGACGTGGCGCCGCGCACGCCGGTGGAAGAGCTGGTGTCCGGCCTGTTCGCCGAGGTGCTGCGCGTGGAGCGGGTGGGCACCACCGACGACTTCTTCGCGCTCGGGGGGCATTCGCTGCTCGCCACGCAGCTCATATCCCGGCTCCGCTCCCGCCTCGCCGTCGAGCTGCCGCTGCGTGCGCTGTTCGAGGCGCCCACCGCGGCCGGGCTCTCGCAGCGCGTCGAGGCGGCCAAGCGGCGCGGCCTGCCGCCGTCACCGCCGCTCGTGCCCGCCGCGCGGACCGGCGAGCTGCCGCTGTCGTTCGCGCAGCAGCGGTTATGGTTTCTGGATCAGCTCGAGCCGAGCCGCTCCGTCTACAACATGCCGCTGAAGCTCCGCCTGGACGGGCCGCTCGACGTGGCCGCGCTCGAGCGGAGCCTCCGCGAGATCGGGCAGCGGCACGAGGCGCTGCGGACCACGTTCCCCGTGCTGGATGGCAGGGCGGTGCAGCGCATTGCGGCCGAGCCCTGCTTCGCGCTCGCGATCCTCGATCTCGGGGCGCTGCCCCCCGCAGCTCAGGAGGCCGAGGTCACGAGGCGAGCCGACGAGGAAGCCGGGAAGCCCTTCTCGCTGAGCGAGGGGCCGCTCGAGCGCGCCGCGCTGCTGCGGCTGTCGGACAGGGCGCATGTGCTGTTGTTCACGATGCATCACATCATCTCGGACGGCTGGTCGCTGGGCGTGCTGGTGCGGGAGCTCGGGGCGCTGTACGAGGCGTTCAGCGAAGGGCGGCCCTCGCCGCTGCCGGCGCTCCGTCTCCAGGTGGCCGATCATGCCGTGTGGCAGCGGCAGTGGCTGACGGGCGAGGTGCTCAGGGCGCAGCTCGACTACTGGAAGCAGCAGCTCGGCGGGGCGCCGCCCGCGCTGGAGCTCCCGACGGATCGGCCGCGGCCACGCTCGCAGACGTACCGGGGAGCCATCCATCCGGTGGCGCTGCCGGGCGCGCTGTCGACCGAGCTCACGGCGCTCTGCCGACGGCACGGGGTGACGCTCTTCATGACCCTGCTCGCGGCCTTCAAGCTGCTGCTGTCGCGCACGACGGCGCAACACGACATCGTGGTCGGCACGGGGATCGCGGGCCGGACCCAGGCGGAGCTCGAGGGGCTCATCGGCTTCTTCGTCAATACGCTGGTCCTACGCACCGACCTGTCCGGGGATCCGACGTTCGAGGAGCTGCTCGGGCGGGTGCGGGAGGTGGCGCTGGGGGCGTATGCGCATCAAGACATGCCGTTCGAACGGCTGGTGGAAGAGCTCTCGCCGGCGCGAGGGCTCGACCGATCGCCGCTGTGTCAGGTGATGTTCGTGCTGCAGAACACGCCGATGCCAGCGCTCGCGCTGGGCGAGGTGCGGCTGTCGGTGATGCCGGTGCAGTGGACGACAACGAAGTTTGACCTCACCGTATCGCTCTGGGAGAGCGACGGTGGGCTGCAGGGATACGTGGAGTATGCCACGGACCTGTTCGACGCGGCGACCGTCGCGCGGCTGGTAGGGCATTTCCAGGCGCTGCTGGAGAGCGTCGTGAAGGCACCGGACCGGCGCGTGTCGGAGCTGTCGCTCCTGACGGAGCCGGAGCGGCAGCAGCTGCTCTGGGCGTGGAACGAGACCCGGACCGCGTACCCCGAGGACCGCTGCGTCCACGAGCTGTTCGAAGCGCAGGTGGACAGGACGCCCGACGCCGTCGCCGTGGTGTTCGAGCAGCAGCAGCTCACTTATCGAGAGCTGAACCAGCGTGCCAATCGGCTCGCCCGTCACCTGAGGGCGCTGGGGGTCGGGCCCGAGGTGGTCGTCGGCATCTGCGTCGAGCGGTCGATCGACATGGTGGTGGGGCTCCTCGGCATCCTGAAGGCGGGCGGGGCCTACGTGCCGCTCGATCCGACCTATCCGAAGGAGCGTCTGGCCTTCATGCTGGCGGACGCGCAGGCGCCGGTGCTGGTCACACAGCAGCACCGGCTCGGCCATCTGCCGGAGCACCGGGCGCGCTCGCTCTGCCTGGACACGCTGGCCCTCGAAACCGTCGCTCAGGACGGCGTCGACGATCTGGTTCGCAGCGCCCTCCCGCGGTCACCCGCGTATCTCATCTACACGTCGGGTTCGACCGGTCTGCCCAGGGGCGTGCTCGTGGAGCACCGGAGTCTCTGCAACCTCATCGAGGCGCAGCGCCGTACGCTCTCGGTCGAGCCGGGGACCCGCGTGCTGCAATTGAGCCGCTTCAGCTTCGATGCGGCGGTGTGGGAGGTCTTCTTGGCCCTCTGCGCCGGCGGGACGCTCTGCCTCGCCCGGAGCGAGTCGCTGCTCCCGGGTCCAGAGCTCGTCGGGCAGCTGCGGGACCTCGGCATCCATCTGGCGCTGATCGTCCCTTCCGCGCTCGCGGTCCTGCCCGAGGAGCCGCTGCCGGCGCTGCGGACGCTGGTCGTGGGCGCAGAGAGCTGCTCGGCCGATCTGGTGGCCCGCTGGGCGAAAGGGCGTCGGTTCTACAACGCCTACGGGCCGACCGAAGCGACCGTCGTCGCCACCATCGCCGCGTGCGCCGAGGCCGAAGGGCCTCCGCCCATCGGTCGCCCGCTCCCGAACACCCGCGTGTACGTGCTCGATCGGCACCTGCAGCCGGTGCCGATCGGGGTGGCGGGCGAGCTGTACCTCGGCGGCGTGGGGCTTTCGCGTGGCTACCTGAGCCGGCCGGAGCTGACGGCGGAGCGGTTCATCCCCGACCCGTTCTCGGAGGAGCCGGGAGCGCGGCTGTACAGGACAGGCGACCTGTGCCGCTGGCTTCCGGACGGGACGCTCTCGTATCTCGGCCGGACCGATCATCAGGTGAAGCTCCGGGGATATCGCATCGAGCTGGGCGAGGTCGAGGCGGTGCTACGGCAGCACCGGGCGGTGCGCGATGCCGTGGTGCTGTCGCGGGAGGACACCCCCGGCGACCAGAGGCTGGTGGCTTATGTCGTCGCCGACCTGGGCACGTCGCGCAGCTCCGAGGAGAGCGAGCTCTTGGCGGCCGAGCAGGTCGAGGGGTGGTCGGCGCTCTACGACGACGTCTATGGCAAACCCGCGCCCGAGGCCGACCCGACGCTCAACATCAGCGGCTGGATCAGCAGCTACAGCGGCAAGCCTTACCCCGAGGAGACGATGCGCGCCTGGCGAGACGCGACCGTGCGGCGGCTCGGCGCGCTGGAGCCGAGCCGGGTATGGGAGATCGGCTGTGGGTCGGGGCTGTTGATGTGGCCGCTCGCGCCGCGGTGCGCCGCGTATCTCGGCACGGATTTCTCGGGAGCGGCCATCGAGGCGCTCGGCCCGGAGCTCGGCAGGCGAGGTCTGTCGCAGGTGCGGCTCGAGCAGCGGGAGGCCAACGACTTCACGGGCATCGAAGCGGAGAGCTTCGATGTGGTGATCCTCAACTCGGTCATCCAGTACTTTCCCGATGCGCGCTACCTGCGCGAGGTGCTCGAGGGAGCGGTGCGCGCGGTCCGGGGAGGGGGCGTGGTGTTCGTGGGCGACGTCCGCAGCCACGCGCTGCTCGAGACGTTCCACACCTCGGTCGAGCTGCACCGGTCCACGCCGGAGCTCTCCGTCGCGACGCTGCGCGAGCGGGTGCAGCGGGCGGTGGCGAAGGAGGAGGAGCTGCTTGTGTCACCGGGGTTCTTCCGGGCGCTCTGCGAGCAGCTCCCGAGGCTGAGTCACGTCGAGATCTGGCTCAAGCGCGGCCACGGAGCGGACGAGATGACCCGCTACCGCTATGACGCGCTGCTGTTCGTCGAGCAGGAGGCGGAGGAGGTGACCGTCACGGCGTCGAGGCCGTGGGCGAACGGAGAAGATCTCGGGTCGATCGAGGGGTGGTTGCGCGAGCAAACGCCGCAGGCGGCCGTCGTGCTCGGGGTCCCGAACGCGCGCGTGTACGCCGACGACAGGGCGCGAGCGCGGCTCGTCGAGGCGGAGGGGACGACGGGAGAGCTCGCGGCCCGCGCGTGCGAGGCGCGGCATGCGCTGGAGCCGGAAGCCCTGTGGGAGCTCGGCGAGCGGCTCGGCTATGCGGTGCGCGTCAGCTTCTCCGGGGCGGCTGGGCCTTGTCATGTCGATGCGCTGTTCGAGCGGGCCGAGGCCGCGCCGAGGCCCAGGGCCTGGAGGCTGGCGACCCCCGCGCTGCCAGGCGCCGCAGAGGCGACGACCAACAATCCACTGAGGGGGCGGCAAAGCCAGCTGCTGCTGCGAACGCTCCGCGCGCTCGCGCAGGCGAGGCTGCCCGAGTACATGGTCCCCTCGGCGTTCGTCGTGCTCGACGCGCTGCCGCTGTTGCCGAGTGGCAAGGTGGACCGCAAGGCGCTCCCAGCGCCCTCCCTGGCCCGAGCGAATGCCGAGGGCGACACCGTGGCGCCGCGCACGCCAGTGGAAGAGCTGGTGTCTGGCCTGTTCGCCGAGGTGCTGCGCGTCGAGCGGGTGGGCCTCACCGACGACTTCTTCGCGCTCGGGGGACACTCGCTGCTGGCCACGCAGCTCATGTCCCGGATCCGCTCGCGCCTGGCCGTCGAGCTGCCGCTGCGGGCGCTGTTCGAAGCGCCCACCGTGGCCGGGCTCTCGCAGCGCGTCGAGGCGGCCAAGCGGCGCGGCGCGCCGCTGCCGCCGCCGCTCGTGCCCGTGGCGCGGACCGGAGCGCTGCCGCTGTCGTTTGCGCAGCAGCGGCTGTGGTTTCTGGATCAGCTCGAGCCCAGCCGCTCGGTCTACAACATCCCGCTGGCGCTGCGCCTGGACGGGCCGCTCCAGGTGGCGGCGCTCGAACGGAGCCTCCGCGAGATCGGGCAACGGCATGAAGCGCTGCGGACCACCTTCCCCGCGCTGGATGGCAAGGCGGTGCAGCGCATTGCGGCCGAGCCCTGCCTGAGGCTCGCGATCGTCGAGCTCGGAGCGCTGCCTCCCGCGACCCAGGAGGCCGAGGTGAAGAGGCGGGCAGACGAGCAAGCCCAGAAGCCCTTTTCGCTGAGCGAGGGGCCGCTCGTGCGCGCCACGCTGCTGCGGCTGTCGGACACAGCCCATGTGTTGCTGTTCACGATGCATCACATCGTCTCCGACGGCTGGTCGACGGGGGTGCTCTTGCGCGAGCTCGGGGCGCTGTACGAGGCGTTCAGCGCGGGGCGGCCCTCGCCGCTGCCGGCGCTGCGCGTGCAGGTAGCCGATCATGCCCTGTGGCAGCGGCAGTGGCTAACGGGCGAGGTGCTCGAGGCGCAGCTCGACTACTGGAAGCAGCAGCTCGCCGGGGCGCCGCCGGCGCTGGAGCTACCGATGGATCGCCCGCGGCCCGTATCGCAATCGTACCGTGGAGCAATGGTCCCGGTGGCGCTGCCGAGCGCGCTGTCGGCGAAGCTCGTGACGTTCAGCCAGCGGCAGGGGGTGACGCTGTTCATGACCCTGCTCGCGGGCTTTCAGCTGCTCCTGTCGCGCTATGCGGGGCAGGACGACATCGTGGTGGGCACGCCGATCGCAGGCCGGACCCATGCGGAGCTGGAGGACCTGATCGGCTTCTTCGTCAACACGCTGGTGCTGCGCACGGACCTGTCGGGCGAGCCGACGGTCGAGGAGCTGCTGGGGCGGGTGCGGGAGGTGACGCTGGGGGCGTATGCGCACCAGGATATGCCCTTCGAGCAGCTGGTGGAGGAGCTGTCGCCGACCCGGGAGCTCGGCCGGTCGCCGCTGTTCCAGGTGATGTTCGCGCTGCAGACCGCGCCGCTGCCCGAGCTCGCCCTGCGCGAGGTCAGGCTGTCGCCGCTGCCGGTCGGGTGGACCACCTCGAGGTTCGATATCGCGGTCTCCCTGTGGGAGAGGGAGGATGGAATACAAGGGTTCGTCGAGTACGCGACGGACCTGTTCGACGCGGCGACTATCGAGCGGATGGTCAAGCACTTCCAGACGCTGCTCGAGGGCATCGTGGACGCGCCGGCGCGGCGGGTGTCAGAGCTTTCGCTGCTGACGGAGGCGGAGCGGCACCGGCTGCTCGTCGAGTGGAACGACACCAGGGCGAGCTATCCCGAGGAGAGGTGTGTCCACGAGCTGTTCGAAGCCCAGGTGGACAGAACACCGGACGCCCTGGCGGTGGAGTTCGAGGGGCAAGCGCTCTCGTACCTGGAGCTGAACCGCCGGGCCAACCAGCTCGCCCACCACTTGCGGTCGCTGGGGGTCGGGCCGGAAGTGCTCGTCGGCATCTGCGTCGAGCGCTCGGTGGAGATGGTGGTGGGGCTCCTCGGCATCCTCAAGGCAGGCGGTGCGTACGTGCCGCTCGATCCGACCTATCCGAAGGAACGTCTCGGCTTCATGCTGCGAGACACGCAGGCCTCGGTGCTCATCACGCAGAGGCGGCTCTCGGATCGGCTGCCGGAGCACGCCGCTCGGGTCGTCTACCTGAACGATGACGGGACGAGCCTCGCGAGCCAGCCTTCGTCGAATCCAGCGCCGAACACCACGGCGAGGAGCCTGGCCTATGTCATCTACACGTCGGGCTCAACAGGCCAGCCCAAGGGTATCGGCATCGAGCATCGCTCCATCCTGCGCCTGGTCCTTCATGCGAATTACATCCGGATCGAGCCGCGCGACCGCATTGGGCAGGCGTCCAACTGCGCCTTCGACGCGGCGACGTTCGAGATCTGGGGTGCTTTGCTGAACGGCGCGCAGGTCGTCGGTGTGCCCCGCGAGATCACCCTGTCGCCACAGGAGCTCAGCCAGGAGATTCGAAGCAGGGGGCTCACCACGATGTTCCTCACGACGGCCCTGTTCAACCAGATCGCGCGCGACGTCCCCCAGGCGTTCGCGACCCTGCGCACGGTCCTGTTCGGCGGTGAGGCGGTGGATCCCGGGTTGGTCCGCGAGGTGCTGAAGAACGGCGCGCCGGAGCGGCTGATCCATGTCTATGGCCCGACGGAGAGCACGACGTTCGCCTCGTGGCAGCTCGTCGAGGGCGTGCCGGAGGGCGCCGCGACCGTTCCCATCGGTCGGCCGCTCTCGAACACACAGCTCTATGTGCTGGACGCGCAGCTGCGGCCCGTGCCCATCGGCGTGCCGGGCGAGCTGTACATCGGCGGCGCGGGCGTGGCGCGCGGCTATCTCCACCGGCCGGATCTCACGGCGGAGCGGTTCATCCCCGACCCGTTCTCTTGTGAGCCGGGCGCGCGGCTGTACAGGACGGGTGATCTGTGCCGCCTCTCGCCGGACGGTGCGCTGTCCTACGTTGGCCGAACGGACCATCAGATCAAGCTCCGCGGCCACCGCGTCGAGCTCGGCGAGATCGAGGCGGCGCTGCGGGAGCACCCGGCCGTGGTCGATGCGGTCGTGGTGGCGCGGGAAGACGCCCCGGGCGACAGGAGGCTGGTCGCCTACGTGGTGACGAGCGAGGGCACCTTCAGCGCAGGGAGCGAGCTGCGTGACCACCTGCAAAGCAAGCTGCCGGAGTACATGATCCCGTCAGCCTTCGTGGCGCTCCCCGCGATGCCGCTGGGGCCGAACGGCAAGGTGGAGCGCAAGGCGCTGCCGGCTCCCGCGCTCTTCGGATCGGCGTGCGAGGACAGCGTCGTGGCGCCGCGCACGCCGGTGGAAGAGCTGGTGTCTGGCCTGTTCGCCGAGGTGCTGCGCGTCGAGCGGGTGGGCATCACCGACGACTTCTTCGCGCTCGGGGGGCATTCGCTGCTCGCCACGCAGCTCATGTCCCGGCTCCGCGCCCGCTTCGCCGTCGAGCTGCCGCTGCGGGCGCTGTTCGAGCATCCCACCGTGGCCGGGATCTGCCCGCTCGTCGAGGCGGCGAAGCGGCGCGGCGTGCCGCCAGCGCCGCCGATCGTGCCCGTGGCGCGGACCGGAGAGCTGCCGCTGTCGTTTGCACAGCAGCGGCTGTGGTTCCTCGACCAGCTCGAGCCGAACCGCTCGGTCTACAACCTGCCGACGGCGCTGCGCCTGGAAGGGCCGCTGCATGTGGCCGCGCTCGAGCAGAGCCTGCAAGAGATCGCGCGCCGGCACGAGGCGCTGCGGACCACGTTCCCGATGGTCGATGGCCAGCCGGTGCAGCGCGTCGCCGCGGAGCCGAGCTTGCCGCTCGCCGTCGTCGACCTCGCGGCGCTGCCTCCCGCGACCCAGGAGGCCGAGGTGAAGAGGCGGGCAGAGCACGAGGCCGCGAGGCCGTTCTCGCTGAGCGAGGGACCGCTGGTGCGCGCCACGCTGCTGCGGCTGTCGGACACAGCCCATGTGCTGCTGCTCACGATGCATCACATCGTCTCCGACGGCTGGTCGATGGGGGTGCTCTTGCGCGAGCTCGGGGCGCTGTACGAGGCGTTCAGCGCGGGGCGGCCCTCGCCGCTGCCGGCGCTGCGCGTGCAGGTGGCCGATCATGCCCTGTGGCAGCGGCGGTGGCGAACGGGCGAGGTGCTCGAGGCGCAGCTCGACTACTGGAAGCAGCAGCTCGCCGGGGCGCCGCCGGCGCTGGAGCTGCCGACGGACCGGCCGCGGCCTCCGTCGCAGTCCTACCGTGGAGCGGTGGTCCCCGTGGCGCTGCCTGGCGCGCTGTCGGCGAAGCTCGTGACGTTCAGCCAGCGGCAGGGGGTGACGCTGTTCATGACCTTGCTCGCAGGCTTCCAGCTCCTCCTGTCGCGCTACGCCGGGCAAGACGACATCGTGGTGGGCACGCCGATCGCGGGCCGGACCCATGCGGACCTGGAGGACCTGATCGGCTTCTTCGTCAACACGCTGGTGCTGCGCACGGACCTGTCGGGCGAGCCGACCTTCGAAGATCTGCTCGGGCGGGTGCGGGAGGTGACGCTGGGGGCGTATGCGCACCAGGACGTGCCGTTCGAGCAGCTGGTCGAGGCGCTGTCGCCGGCGCGGGAGCTCAGCCGGTCGCCGCTGTTTCAGGTGATGTTCGCGCTGCAGACCGCGCCGCTGCCCGAGCTCGCGCTGGGCGAGGTGAAGCTGTCGCCCCTGCCCATGGAGTGGGCGACATCGAGGTTCGATCTCACGGTGTCGGTGCGCGAGACGAAGAACGGGATCGAAGGCGTCGTCGAGTATGCCATGGACCTGTTCGATGCCGCGACCGTCGCGCGCATGGTCCACCACTTCCAGACGCTGCTCGAGCGCATCGCCGAGGCGCCCGACCGGCCGATCTCGGCGCTCTCGCTCCTGACGGAAGCGGAGCAAGCGCAGCAGCTCCGGGCGTGGAACCAGACCCACACGGCGTACCCCGAGCACCTCTGCGTCCACCAGATGTTCGAGGCGCAGGTGAACAGGACGCCCGACGCCGTCGCCGTGGTGTTCGACCAGCAGCAGCTCACCTACCGGGACCTGAACCAGCAGGCCAACCGGCTCGCCCGGCGCCTCCGGTCGCTCGGCGTCGGCCCGGACGTGCTCGTCGGCATCTGCGTCGAGCGGTCGATTGAGATGGTCGTCGGGCTCCTCGGCATCCTCAAGGCGGGCGGCGCCTATGTGCCGCTCGACCCGACGTATCCCCGCGACCGGCTCGCCTTCATGATGCAGGACGCCGAGCTGGCCGTGCTGCTCACGCAGACGCGGCTCAAGAGCGCCTTGCCCGCGTCCTCCGCGCTGGTGCTGCCCCTGGACGCTGGCGCCGACCCCACGGCCGACGAGCGCGCCGACGACCTTGCCCTCGACCAGGACCCCGACAGCCTGGCGTACGTGATGTACACGTCGGGCTCCACGGGCCGACCCAAGGGCGTGTGCGTGCCGCATCGGGGCGTGGTGCGCCTCGCCTCCTCCAGCTTCGTCCGCATCACCGAGGCCGATGTCCTGTTGCAGCTGGCCCCCGTCACCTTCGATGCGTCCACCTTCGAGCTCTGGAGCGGCCTGCTCAACGGCGCTCGGGTGGTCATCGCGGCGCCCGGATACGTCGACCTCGAGGAGCTGGGGCGGACGATCGCGCACCATGGAGTCACCACCCTGTGGCTCACCGCTCCGCTGTTTCACCGCATGATCGATGAGCGCCTGGACGATCTGCGCGGCCTGAAGAGGCTGCTGGCCGGGGGCGACGCCCTGTCGGCGCTCCATGTCCAGCGCGCGCTCAGAGGGCTGCCTGGATGTCAGATCATCAATGGCTACGGGCCCACCGAGAACACCACCTTCACCTGCTGCTGGACGGCGGACGAAGAGGGGCTCCGCGGCGCTTCCGCGCCCATCGGCCGCCCCATCGACAACACGCAGGTCTACTTGCTCGACGCCAGGCAGAGGCCCGTCCCCATCGGTGTCGCCGCGGAGCTCTACGCCGCAGGCGCGGGGCTCGCCCGGGGCTACCTCCGCGGCGACGCCCTGACAGCCGAGAGGTTCATCCAGGATCCCTTCAGCTCGGAGCCGGGGGCGCGTCTTTACCGCACAGGCGACATCTGTCGTTTCCGCGCCGACGGCCTGATCGAGTTCCTGGGTCGCGCCGACCATCAGGTCAAGATCCGTGGCTATCGCATCGAGCCCGGGGAGATCGAGGGCGTGCTCCTGCAGCACGCGTGGGTGAAGGAGGCGATCGTGCTCGCGCGCGAGGACTCTCCCGGCGACAAGCGCCTCGTCGCCTACGTCGTCACCGACCCGACCGGCGGAGCCCCCGCCGAGGAGAGCGAGGTGGTCCAGGCGCTCCGTCCGCTCGTGCAGGGGAGGCTGCCGGAGTACATGGTTCCCTCGGCCTTCGTCCTGCTCGACGCGCTGCCGCTCTCGCCGAGCGGCAAGGTGGACCGCAAGGCGCTCCCGCCCCCGCGGTCCACGCGGTCCGAGCGAAGCGCCACGTACCTCGCGCCGCGCGACACCGTGGAGCTCGAGCTCGCGCAGATCTGGGAAGAGGTCCTCGCCGTGAGGCCCGTGGGCGTTCGTGACGGCTTCTTCGCCCTCGGAGGACACTCGCTGCTCGCGGTTCGTCTGATGGCGCGCATCAAGGAGCAGTTCGGACGGGCGCTCCCCCTCGCGACGCTCTTCCAGTCCGCGACCGTGGAGGCGATGGCGCTGAAGGTGCGCGAGCAGGAGAGCTCCAGGCCCTGGTCGCCGCTGGTCTCGATCCAGCCCGCTGGGCGCGGGCGCCCTGTCTTCTTCGTCCACCCCCTCGGCGGGATGGTCCTGTGTTTTGCCGATCTCGCGCGTCATCTGGGCACGGCGCGCCCCTTCTACGGATTCCAGGGGCAAGGCTTCGATGATGAGAGACCGCCGGTCGATCGGATCGAGGACATGGCGGCGCAGT
Organism: Sorangium sp. So ce134; assembly: GCA_051525975.1. Taxonomy (GTDB): domain Bacteria; phylum Myxococcota_A; class Polyangia; order Polyangiales; family Polyangiaceae; genus Sorangium. The sequence goes on along the minus strand of CP150314.1, from coordinate 10,309,875 downwards.
ACATCGAGGCGATGCGCGAGGTCCAGCCGGAAGGCCCCTATCTCCTGGGCGGCTGGTCGTTCGGAGGGGTCATCGCCTTCGAGATGGCGCACCAGCTCCTCCGGGAAGGGTGCACCGTGGACCTCCTCGCCATGCTGGATTCGGGCACGCCCGACGCCGTTCCGCCGTCCGACGTCCCGGACGAGTGGTTCTTCCTCGCCGGGCTGGCCAGGGGGTTCGGCGTCGACATCGTGGAAGAGGAGCTGTCCGGGCTCGACCCGGAGGCGCGGCTCAGCCGTGCTAGGTCCCTGGTATCGAGGGCCGACGTCATCTCTCCCGGGCTCGACACGGGCCGTCTGGGAGCGGCGATGAGGACCCACGTGCGAGCGTTGCATCACTACACGCCGCAGGTCTACCCGGGGCGCATCACCCTCTTCCGCGCCATGCAGAAGGATCTGCGGGTGTTCGGCGTCGAGCCCGACTCGGTGGATCTGGTCCAGGCATGGTCGAGGTACACGTCCCAGCCCATCGAGGTCCACGATACGCCGGGGAGCCACCTCTCCATGGTCTTCGAGCCTTACGTTCAGATCCTCGCCACCCAGCTCGGGCAGTGCCTGCGCGAGGTCGATCCCGTCCACGACGATCCGGCGGCGCTGGAGACCGAGTAAGGCTCGCGTCGCCGGCAGGTCGGGAGCGCCGTGCGACGCCGTCGCGGCGCCCTCCCGCTGCCCGCTGCGCCGCTCGAAGGCTGGCGAGACGGTCTGTTGCTCGGCCAGGCCTCCGGGGACCGGGCAGCTCGGCGCGCGCGCTCCCACCCTCCGCACCTGCCCCGGCGGATCGCCGGGGCTTCCGCCCGGACGCGGGCAGGTGCAGGATGGGCCGACATGGAGATGCGTCCGGCCTTCGAGCGCGCTGAGGACGAGCCTGCTCGGTCTCACGGCGTCCTGCGCGGCTGGCTCATCGAGGGCGAGATCGGGCGCGGCGGAATGGGCCGCGTGTTCCGGGCGCGCCACCCGAAGACGCGGGCGCGGGCGGCGATCAAGGTGCTCCTCGGCGACTACGCGCGCCGGCCGGACGTCGTGGCCCGTTTCCGGCAGGAGGCGATCGCCGTCAACATCATCAACCACCCCGGCATCGTCCGTGTCTTCGACTCCGGCGAGCTCGACGACGGCTCCCCTTACATCGTGATGGAGTACCTGGACGGACGAGGGCTGCGCGACTGGATGCAGGCGGTGCCCCCGGCGGACCGGCCGCGGCAGGTCGTGCGGCTCGGCCACCAGATCGCGTCGGCCATGGCCGCCGCCCACGCGTCCAAGGTCGTCCACCGCGACCTGAAGCCGGAGAACATCATGGTGATCGACGATGAGCTCGCCCCCGGTGGCAGCCGCGTCAAGATCCTCGATTTCGGCATCGCGAAGGTGCTCTGGGGCGGTTTACCCGAGGTCATGGAGCTGGACGGCAGCGGCCCTCTCGCGCCCGCGCTCGCCGTGCGCACCGAGCTGCCGGCGCAGCCTGCGGCGACCGTGGTCGTGGCGCCCTTCGCCGCTGCGGAGGGGGGCGCGCGCGACGAGGAGCCCCTCCGGAGCGTCCCCGCGGTGAGCGCCGGCAGGCCCGCCATCGTCCACGCGCCCGTCGCGATCCCGACCGATCGCCCCTCGTCCTCGCCGTCTCGCGTCCTCGTCGAGCCCGCGCCGCACAGCGAGGGCGCCGGACAGCCCACGATGCCGTTCACGCAGGAAGGCGTATGGGGCCTCGGGACGAGGAGCTACATGGCGCCGGAGCAGGAGCGGCACTCCGGGAGCGTCGACGTCAAGGCGGATGTCTACTCCCTCGGCGTCATCCTCTATGAGCTGCTCGAGGGGCGGACGCCCGACGCGCCGAGCGCGGCGTGGCCGCCCCCGATGAGCGCCGCCACGCCGCCCGATCTCGTCGCCCTCGTCCACCGGGTGCTGTCGTTCGATCCCGAGGCGCGGCCGCGCATGGCGGAGGTGGCGAGCGCGCTTCACCGGCTCGGCCGGGCGAAGAAGGAGCTCGACGAGGCGCTCTCGAGGTGGGTCGTCGGCGGCAGGGCGCCGAAGCTCTTGCCGCGCGGCAAGGCGCTGCACGAGCTGTCCGCCTGGGCCCGGGACATCGACGACCTCTCCGGCCTGGAGCGCAGCTTCCTCGACGCCGCCGTCGCCGCCGAGGCGCGCCGCGAGCGCCTCACGCGGGTGCTCCTCGCCCTCGGCGTGGTCGTCCTGATGGGCATGGTCGCGACGACCACCGTGTTCTGGATGCACGCGACGCGAGCGCGGAAGACGGCCGAGGCCGCCGAGCGCGCCGCGCGGGAGCACAGCCGCCTCGAGGCTGCCGCGAACGCTTCGGCGCAGGAGGCGCTCGCGAAGATGAGCGAGGCGCAGCGCGCGACCGAGGAGGCGCTCGCCCTGGCGATGAAGGCGAGCGACGACGCGAAGAGCGCCAACTCCGCCAAGGAGTCGATGACCGAGGCAAAGCGCCTGGCCGAGAACGCCGAGCTCCGGGCGAGGCGCGCGGCCCAGGCGGCGGCCGCCGCGAAGGCCGAGGCCGACGCGCGCTACGAGCAGTCGAAGAGCGCCATGGAGCGCGAGATCGCCGGCCTCGCGAGCGATCGCGAGCGCCTGTCGGCGCGGCTCGATCAGGCCGAGAGCGAGCGCGAGCGGGCGAGGGCCGCCCTCCGCTCGAGAGAGCACGACCTGAGGGCGGCGCTCTCGGAGCTGAGGCGCGAGTCCGCGCGGGTGGGCTGGCTCGAGCGCAAGCTCGACGAGGCCTCCGAGCGGATCGACGAGCTGGAGCGGCAGCGGGAGGAGTGCGCCATGCGGCAGCCCAGAGCGCTGCCGCAGCCCGATGCTCCCCGGGACGGGGACGCGGTCCCCGCACAGGAAGAGAAGGAGGAGATCGCGACGCCGCCGGCCGAGCCCTCGGTGGACTCGACGCCGGCGCCGCCGCCTCTCCCGCCGTTGCCGCGCGGTACGACGATATAGCCGCTCGCGGGGGAGAGGGAGACGCGGGGCTCGCGGCGCCGCGCGCGCGAGCCCCGCTCGCTCTTCGGGGCTAGGCTAGCTCAGCGTAGGGATCTCCTCGCGGCCGCGGTTGCCGCCGCGCGCGTCCACGATCCTGACCGTGCTCGCCTGGGGCCCCTCGTCGCCGTCCTCTTCCGTGTAGGCGACGCCCATGCCGATCTTCAGCTCGGAGAACGGAGCCGATACGATGCTTCGCTCGTGGAAATAGATCTCCCGACCATCGATCGTCGTGATGAACCCGTAGTCGTTGAACAGCTTCGTGATGACGCCCGCCGTGTCTTGCGCCGGGTGGGCCTTCACCTCGCTCCGCTGCTCGCTCGCGAGCTTCTTCAGCTGGCGGCCGGCGCGCTGGAACACGTCGCGCACCGCCGCGGGCAGCAGGTTCCTGGCGGCCCGCTCCTCGCTCACGATCTCGTGCTTCCCCGCCACGTGGAGATCGACGCGAACGCGGTACTCGCCGCCCGTGCCCTGGCTCGCGTGGTCGCGCTCGACGACCACGGCGCAGCTGTTGATGTGGTCGTTGAAACGCTGGATCTTGTTCGCTTGCTCCCGGATCAGCTCCTCGAGCGAGGGGCTTTTGCCGATGTGTCGGAAGGTGAGCTCCACTTGCATGCTCGCTCCTTTCATCCTGCGTCGCTGGGACGCGTCACTGCAGCCGCTGTGAATCGCCGATTCGTACCAGTCGATTCCAGTTCATGTGCGGGGTATCCGCTTTGGGCACCAGGTGCTGTCCCGGCCTCGCGAGCATCTGGGCGGTCGCCCGGAAAGCGCGCCGCTCCGGAGCCGCCAGGTCGACGTAGATGGCGCTCTGCAGCAGGCGGGCCCCCTCGGGCAGGACCGGGATCTCCCGCAGCTCGTCCGAGGTGAAGTCCTGAAGCTGAAGCGTCAGCTCCTTGATGTCCGACGCGAGCTTCACGCTCGGATCCAGGGTGGCGGACCCGCCCCCGATGTTCTGCCCGGCCATGTGGTTCGGGTTCAAATCACGCTGCAGCTCATCAGGATGCTTCTGCTTTGCCTGCGGCGCAGGTTCCGAGTGGTTGTTCCTCGCGACCATGAACACCTCGTGTGTGCTTGAAGTGAGCAGGTAGCAAGTTCGCTGCCATGGTCGCTCAGCGGCGCGGCAGCCGCGGGCGGCGAGCTCCGCGGTTGAGCCGCGCCGAGCGCGGTCAGGGCGGCGCAAGGTCTGCGCGACACGCGCAAGCTCTTGCGTCCGTCGTGGATCTCCAGGCTGGTGCGGGGGGCGTGGCGAGGAGCAACGGAGCGCCCTCTCCTGGGGCAGTTTGCGACACGCGTGGCGTCTCGGGTCGTTCCGTTGCACTCCTCGGTGTTCCACGCGCCTGTCCGGTCCACGAGAGCGGGGCGGCCGAGCTGGGCGGGCGCTGCCACGACCGGCGGCGAGCTCAGCCACGATCAACAGCGAGGGCCACGCAGCGGCAGCGGGCCTTCCCGTCGCCGCCGGTCGACGCGATGGTCCGCCCGCGGCGCCGATGCCGTCCCGATCGGGAGCAGGTGCGCACGGCGCGTCGTCGGGCGGCGGCAGGGGAGCGAGCACGAGGGCGAGCGCCTGTCGCGCGCCGGACTCGGGCCGTCGGCGGTCGCGCGCCGGGCGCCGCTTCAGCGGATCTCGAAGACGTAATCGGTGTCGTAGGTGCGGACGAAGAGCTTGCCTTCCTTCTCGACGAGGAACTCAGGCCCGCTCTTCAGCGGGAGCTTCGAGACCACCTTGCCGGTGGCGCGCTCGAGGACATAGAGGAAATCCGGCTCGGCCGTGAAGCCGTATCCGCAGAGGAGATGATCTCCGCGCAGGACGAAGTTCTCCGCGTTGCAGACGAGCGGCGCGCTCTGCCAGAGGAGCTGTCCAGAGGCGAGATCGATGGCCGACAGGAAGGCGTTCTTGCCTTTCGACGAGGCCGCGTACGTCCTGTGCCCCGACGAGACGTAGAGCACGCCGTCCTTGACCACGGCCCAGCCGATATGGCCCCGCACGAACTCGTCTTCGTTGGGAGCGACCTCGGGGGGCATGAGGAAGCTCTCGAAGTCGAAGAAGGCGACGATCCTGTGCGCTGCGTCGAGGATCGCCACGAAGCGTGCCTCGGAGAAGCTCGGGCCGTAGAGCAGCGCGAGGTGGTCGCCGTGATCGATGGCCTTGACGAGCGGTCGATCGCGGTAGCTGTCGGGAACGAACGAGGGGAGGGGGGGGACGTCGCTCGACTCGCCCGCGGCCGCGCTCGGCACCTGCAGCGTCGGCAGCGAGAGGGCGTTCGTGGCGAACCACGCCGCCTGGTCCGTGATCTTGTTCTTCTGCTCGGCGACCTTCACGAGGCGCGGGGCGGCGGAGCCTCCGGCCGGCGCGGGGCGGAAGAGCGCCTGGCCGAACGGCGGCGGCGCGAGCTTCACGGGGGACCTGCCGTCGAGCGCCGCGCGCGCCGCGCCCGCGCTATCGTCCACGGCCGCCTGCGCGGCGCCGTCGCCCGGGGCCGCCTGCGCGGGCCGCGGGGCCGGGGCGGCGGCGTGAGGTGACGGCGTCGCGGCGCCGGGCGCGCCGGTGGGCGGCGGAGCGTCCTGGGAGGTGCGGGCCGGCGGTGCGGAGGCCGGCTGGCAGGCGCACACGGCGAGCAGCACGGCGGCGAGCAGGCGCGTGCGGCGAGGTGGCTGGGCTGAAGGCGGGGCGGGAAGCACGCGCGCAGCGTACCTCATCCGCCCGGCCCGGAGGACGCCGCGTCGCGCCGCGCGGCGGCGCGGGCGCTCAGGGGGACGGGGTGAAGGTGAGGTTGAGCGTGTACGGCCCCACGTACGGCCGGAGGTAGGCCTCGACGAAGATGAACAGGGGCACGCCGCCTTCGACGGCGATCGAGCGCCTCTCAATCTCGCCGCCGATGACGTCGTCGACGCACGCGAGCTGGGTGCCCGAGCAGCCCGTCCGCACGTAAAAGCCCTGATCGGTCGCGGACGACAGCAGCAGCCGGAGCGTGCCGTCGCTCGGCGGCGTGAACGTGTGGATCCTCTCCGGGGTACCGGGGCCGATGCAGGTGCCCTCGAACAGCATCGTGCCGCCGGTCGTGTCGCCCCTGTTGTCTCCCAGGACCGCCACGGGCGCGTCCGCGCAGACGTCGTCGATCTCCACGGTGCACGCGGCGGAGCAGCCGTCGCCGTCGACGGTGTTGCCGTCGTCGCACTGCTCGGGCGGGCTGACGATCCCGTCGCCGCAGGTGGCCGGCGAGAACACGAGGTCCAGCGTGTACGGCCCCGCGTCGGCGCGCGTGCGGGCGTCGACGACGATCGGCACCGCCTGATCCTTGCGCACGACGATCTCGAGCTCCTCCTCCTCGGGCTCGGCGTCCGAGGCGGCGTGGTCATCCTCGCACGCGAGCTCGGTGGACGCGTCCGCGCACGCCGCGCGAACATAGAGGCCGTGGTTGCTCTCCGACTGGAGCACGACGCGGAGCGTGCCCGACTGGCCGGCGGGCGGCGTGAAGAGGTGGATCTCCTCCGGCCCGGCGCCCGTGCAGCTGCCTTCGAGCACGCGCGTGCCCCTCGACGTGTCGCCCTCGATCGTCGTCGTCACCGGCGCAGCGCCCGCGCAGGCTGCGTCGACGAGCGGACCGCAGGTCGCGGCGCAGTCGCTGTCCGCGCAGTCGACCCGGTCGTCGCCCTCGTCGTCCTCGCCGTCGGAGCAATCTCTCTCGCCGATCTTGCAGGTACCGTCGATCCGGTCGCACACGCGGCGCCCCGCGCACTGCGCGTTGTCGGTGCACCCCGGGATGCACGCCGTGATCTCGCCGCCGATGTCGCTGCACTTGTAGCCGTCGCGGCACTCCTCGCTCGTGTCGCAACGACGGATGCAGAGGCCCAGGCCCTCGCCGAAATCGACGCAGACGCCGCCCTCGTCGCAGGTGCCCACCACGGGATCGCAGAGGCCCGCACACGACCCGGCCGGCCAGCCCCAGTCGGCCTCCGTGACGCAGTACTCACCGGAGCAGGCCGCATCGTTGGTGCACGCCGCGCCGTAGACGATCGACGTCCCTCCGCCGGAGCCGCCGGTGCCGGTGGGCTCGGCGCCGCCAGAGCCGCCGGAGCCGCCGGTGCCGGTGGGCTCGGCGCCGCCGGAGCCGCCGGTGCCGGTGGGCTCGGCGCCGCCGGAGCCGCCGGAGCCGCCGGAGCCGCCGGTGCCGGTGGGCTCGGCGCCGCCGCCGCTGCTCGTGCTGGTCGCGCCCGATGCGCCGGCGCCGCTGCTCGTGGCGGCGGTCCCGCCGGCTCCGCCATCGCCTCCTACGCCATCATCATCGCCGCATCCGGCGGTCGCCGAGAGCGTGAGCACAAAGAGACCTGCAACGAGTCGTACGTTCATCCACCCGCTCCACCAGAAGAGAGATCGTCGAGACGCGAGGTGCACCCCACCCCACGGCGCAGCTGCGCCATCTTCAGCGCAACGGCTTCGCCTGCCAACCCCCGGCTCGCGTCGCCGGCGCCGCGACTGCCGCTCTCGGCGGTGAGATCCGAGCGGGACAGCCGTCCCTTTCGAGGAAAGATGGCGCACGGCGGCGGCGCGCGGAGCATGCGCGCCCACCAGCCTCCCCCGCAGGCCCGCGTGCTTTCGCTTTCGGCGTCGCGTACCGTCGCACCCGATGAAGCCCGAGAAAACATTGCTCCTCTCCCAGTCCGATGTGGTCTCCCTCCTCGCGATGGACGCGGCCGTCGCCGCCGTGGAGGCTGCGTTCGCCGCGTACGGCCGCGGCGAGGCCGCGATGCCGCCGAAGGTGTACCTGGGGCTGCCGGCCCACGACGGCGACCTCCGTGCGATGCCGGCCTACGCCGACGGCGCGGCCGGGGTGAAGTGGGTCAATTCGCACCCGAAGAACCCGGCGCGCTTCGGCCTGCCATCCGTCATGGGGCTTTACATCCTCAGCGATCCGGCCACGGCGGCGCCCCTCGCCGTGATGGACGCGACTCGCCTCACGGCGGTGCGGACCGGCGCGGCCGCGGCGATCGCGTCGAAGCACCTCGCGCGGCCGAACCCGAGGTCGCTCGGCTTCATCGGTTGCGGCGTGCAGGCGCGCTTCCTGCTCGACGCCCACCGCGCCGTCTACGGCGATCAGCTGGAGGTGCTCACCGCCGACGTGTCGCGCGACGCGAGCGAGCGGTTCGCGGCCGAGGCGGGCGGGCGCGCCGTCTCGGTGGAGGAGGCCTCCGGCTGCGACATCCTCTGCACGTCGACGCCCGCCCGCGCGCCGGTCGTGCAGCGCGCGTGGGTCCGCCCGGGGGCGCACATCAACGCGATGGGCGCCGACGCCCCCGGCAAGCAGGAGCTCGATCCGGAGATCCTCCGGGACGCGCGCGTGATCATCGACGACTGGGCGCAGGCGACCGAGAGCGGCGAGGTCAACGTGCCGCTGCACGGGGGCGCCCTGCACCGCGAGCACATCCAGGGGACGCTCGGCGAGGTCGTCGCGGGCAAGCTGGCGGGGCGCGGAGGCGCGGCCATCACCGTGTTCGACTCGACCGGCCTCGCGATCCAGGACGTGGCGCTCGCGCGCGTCATCTACGCCGCCGCGCGCGAGCGGGGCGCCGGGACGCCGTTCGATTTCTTCGGCTGAGCGGGGCGCCTACGGCCTCCTCGCGCACCGCACGCCGAGGCTGTAGTAAGGGGACGACGGCGCGACGCTGACCCGCTCGGACGTCAGCAGGTAGCTCGCCGCGCCGAAGCTGCTCCCGCCGCGGACCACCCGGTTCGAGGTGTCCGCGAGGTTGGCGCAATCGACGCATTCCGCCGGGTACGTGCCGTACCCATCCAGCATCCACTCCCGCATGCTCCCGCCGAGATCCGCCTGCGTCCACCGCCCGTCGCCCTTCGGCGAGCGGGACCCGACGGGCACGATGTCGCTGAAGTCGCTCTGGAACGTGCAGCCGGGCGCCGCGCTCTCCCTGCAATCATAGGATGCATAGCTGGCGTCGATGGTCGTCGACTCCGGCGGATCCGACCACGGATACTGCCGCTGCTCGCCCCCGCCGGCCGCCGCGTAGTTCCACTCGGCCTCGGTCGGGAGGCGGCCCCCGTCCCACGCGCAGAACGCGAAGGCGACATACCAGCTCACGCAGTTCATCGGCAGGTGCTCTTGGTTGCCTGCCTCCTCCGTCCACGTCCGCATGTCCGGGTTGTCCGGATTGCACATCACCGCGGCTCGCAGCGCCGCCGCGTCTGGCGGCAGCTCGCCGTTCCAGGCCGGGTTCCACCCGCTCGCCGGCATGCCCGGGTGCGCTCCCGCGTCGGCCGCAGGCTGGCTCCCGGGGTACGCCTCCACGAACTTCCGGAACCTCCCGACCGTCACCTCGAAGCGATCGAGCCGGAGGTCGCTCACCGCCGCCGGAGTAGCAGGATCGTTGCTGCGGTCGAAGGTCCCCCCGGGCACCACCGCGCTGGCGCAGCAGCTCTCGTCGGCGCCGGGGCCGCACGTCGACGGCAGACCGTCGCAGCTCGGGGGCGTCGTGCACGCCCCGCCGCCGCAGACGGGCGCCTCCGAGGGACACGGCGCCGGGGCGTCCCACTGGCCGTCGTCGTTGCACCGCTGGAGCAGGTTGTCCGAGCACTGCGCGTCGCCGGGCGCGCACGCTCCGCTGCCGCCGCTGCCAGCGCTGCCGGAGGCGCCGCGGCCCGAGCTTGCGTTGCCGCCGCCGGAGCCGGTGTCGCCGCCCGCGCCTTCCACCGGGTGATAGTCCTTGTCGAGCCCCAGGAGCGCCGTACAACCGCTGGCCATCAAGGCCGATGCCGCCCACCACCATCCAGCGCGCATGCTTCTCATCTCTTATCCTTCGCTCCCTCAGGGCCCGTCCGGCGCAGGACGCGCTGGCCTCGCGCCAGCTCGGGCAAGCTCATCGGCAGGTGCCCATGGTCCCCTGCTTCCTTGGTCCATGTCGAGCCATGTCGAGCGCGGCGAGCCCGGCGGGCACGTGGGCGAGCGCCGCCCGGCGCTCTTTCTGGGCCGAGGTCCACGGCGCATCGACCGCGAGATCCGCGGCGTAGAACACGAGCGCTCGCGGCTCGAGCGCGTCGAAGTCGGCCCGCCGCTTCTTCGCCTTGGACGGGGAGAGCTTCTCGGCGAGCCGCGGCACGCACGCCTGCGCCGACCCACCTCGGGCCGGCCGTTGCGCGGCTCCGCGGCGCTCCGCGGCCTCCTCGACGGAGCGGTGCGATGTCGCCCGCAGCTCCGTGGCCCGGTCGCCCGCTCTCACGCACTTGCGTGCAGGCACGCGAATCCATCTCTCTTTATCTACCATGCAGAACACTTATTCAAAGTGCATCGCCGCGGGTGAGCTGATATCAACGCCGCCGTGGGCAAGCTGGACGGGTTCGCGAAGCTGACCTTCGCCGAGGTGACCCCGACCGTCACTGCCGGCTCCGCCGCATGGCACCGGCCGCCCGAGGTCCGCCTCGAGCGCGTCCAGGCCGATGGCTACCTCCGCGTGGTGCGGCCAGATGGGCTCGTTCCCCTTGCCGCGCCATGGCCGGAGGCGTGCGACCATGACGAGGTGGTCGTCGAGATCAAGATGGTCGGCGACCACGTCGACATCGTCGAGCTCAAGCGCGCGACGCTGCGCCGGCTGGCGCGCGAGATCGAGCGCATCGAGGAGCGCGAGCCGCCCTGGATGGGAGAGGAGCCGCTCTGGGTCGTCGCTCCCCACCTGCCGTCGTGGCTGCACACCGTCCGGGCGCTGGAGCGGTGCGCCCCCGGCTGCTACCGCGTCGGGCCGTCGCCGTTTCAGTTCCTCTGGATCGCGGCCAACGAGCTGCCGCTGCGCGACGAGCTCGTGCCGTTCCTGACTGCTCGCTCAGGACAGGCCCTCGACGACTTCGCCCGGTGGGTCGCACCGCGGCGGGATGTGGAATGGGTGATCTTCCATGCTAGAATATCTGCCGATGTCACCGAAGACCCGTGAGGACCTGCTGCGACGGTTCGCCCGCGTCGACGACCCGGAGATCGAGGCGCGCAGGCAGTGGATCCTCCAGGCCCTGCTCGACGAAAGCCCGGAGGTCAAGGACCAGCTCATCGAGCAGGGCCAGCTCACCGCAGCGCGCGCGGCGCTGCGCAGGGTGCTGGCGCGGCGGGGGCTCGCGCTCAGCGCGGCGCTGGAGGCGCAGATTGACGCCTGCTCCGAGCTGGCCACGCTGGAGCGATGGCATGACCAGGCCATGACCGCGGACAGCGCAGAAGGGGCGCTGGCGTAGACGCGGCGCGCGGCCCGCGGGCCTCCCAGCCGTCCTCCGCCGCCGTCCGGCGGGCCGACGACGCGTTCGCCACGGGCTCACCCGGGGGCGCATGAGCCTGCCGTCCTCGGCGCCGCGCCCGGCCATGGCTGTCCGGCATTCCCCCCCTCACGGGGCCGGGCAACCTCGCTGACGCCTCTTCAGACCGCCAGAAACTCCCTCGCGATCTCGTCGCTGAACTCCGCCACGCTCCCCCGCCGCACGATCCCGCCGTTATCCATGATGAAGTACTCGCTCGCCGTCGAGAGCGCGAAATCCAGGAACTGCTCCACGAGCAGGATCGCCATATCGCCCTTCTTCCCAAGTCCCTTGATCACCTCCCCGATCTCCTGCATGATCGACGGCTGGATCCCCTCCGTCGGCTCGTCCAGCAAGAGCAGCTTCGGCTTCCTCAGCAGCACGCGCGCGAGAGAGAGCTGCTGCTGCTGCCCGCCGCTCAGCGTCCCTGCAGCCCGCGCCTGAAACTTCTTGAGGATGGGGAACATGGCCATCATCTCTTCGAGCGCCGCCGGGCTCGGCATCGCGTCGCTCTTCGCCTCGAAGCCCATGAGCAGGTTCTCCCGCACCGTCAGGTACGGGAAGATCCCGCGCCCCTGCGGCACATAGCCGATGCCCGCGCGCGCCCGATCGCTCGGCGACCTCGAGGTGAGGTCCGCCCCGTCGAGCGCCACCTTCCCGCGCCGCGGCTTCAGCACGCCCATGATCGCCTTGAGCAGCGTCGTCTTGCCGACCCCGTTCCGCCCCAGCAGGCACGAGACCCGGCCGGGCGCGACATCCAGGCTCACCTGCGACAGGATGCAGCTCTCCTCGTAATAGACCGCGAGATCCTCGACCACCAGCATCTCTCTACCGCTCCTCCGCCGCGACCGCGGCCCGGGCGCCGCCGCGCGCGCGCCCGGCGTCGTGCGCACGCCCGAGGTAGACCTCGACCACCTGCGCGTTGCGCTGGACCTCCTCGACCGGCCCCTCGCACAGCCTCCTGCCGGCGTGGAGCACCGTCACCGTGCTCGCGTACCGACGCACGAACTCCATGTCGTGCTCCACCACCAGCACCGACCGCTCCTTCGCGATCTCCTGGACGAGCTCCCCCGTGCGATCACGCTCGCGCCGGGTCATCCCCGCCACCGGCTCGTCGAGCAGCAGCAGCTTCGGCTGCTGCACGAGCAGCATGCCGATCTCCAACCACTGCCGCTCCCCGTGCGCGAGCACCGCGGCCCGCACGTCGGCCCGCCGCCGGAGCCCGATCCGGTCGAGCGTCTCGGCGATCTCCTTCTCCTGCTCCGCGGACAGCCCGCGCAGCAGCCCCGGCGCGCTCTCCCGGAAGCCCATCGCCGCCTCGAGGTTCTCGAGCACCGTGAGGCTGCCGAACACCGCCGGCGTCTGGAACTTCCGCCCGATCCCGAGCCGGACCAGCGCGTGCTCCGGCAGCCGGTGCGCCTCGACCGCCTCTCGACCCGACTCCCCACCTCCGTGGAACACCACACGACCGCTCGACGGCTTCGTCTTGCCGGTGAGGATGTCGAGCAGCGTCGTCTTCCCGGCGCCGTTCGGCCCGATGAGGAACCTCAGCTCCCCACGCTGGATGGAGAAGTCGAGCCCGTCCAGCACCTTGAAGCCGTCGAAGCTCACCGTGACCTGCTGGACCTCGACGATGTTGCCGCGGCTCATCCCATCGCTCCGCTCTTCGTTTCCGCGTTGGTTTCCGCGCTCGTTCCCGCTCATCTCCGCCTCCTCAGCGCCCGGACGTCGCCGGCGCCTCGGAGCGCGCCGCCGGGTCCACCTCGCCCGCGCCCACCGGCTCGACCACCGCGGCCTCGCCGCGCGCGCCCGCCGGGCCCGCGGCGCCGCCGGCGTCGCGCCGCACGAGCCGCGACGCGTGGCGCCGCAGGAAGCCGGCGATGCCCGTCGGGAGCAGCATCACCGACGCCGCGAAGAGCGCGCCGAAGCCGAGCTGCCACACCTCGGGGTACGACTCGCTCAGCGCGCTCTTGCCCAGGCTCACCAGGATCGCACCGACCACCGCGCCGAGCAGCGTGCCGCGACCGCCGACCGCCACCCACGTCACCATCTCGACCGACGGCATCACGCCCATCGAGGACGGCGAGATCAGGCCGACCTGACAGACGAAGAGCGCGCCGGCGACGCCCGCCATGCCCGCCGATAGCGCGAACACCAGCGTCTTCAGGGTGACCGGGTTGTAGCCGAGGAAGCGCACCCGGTTCTCGTCGTCGCGCGTCGCCACGAGCAGGCGCCCGAAGCGCGACTGGGTGAGCCGCCGGCAAAGGAGGTACAGCGCCCCGAGGCAGAAGAGCGTCACGAAATAGAGCACCGTCTGCGTCGACGCCGCCCCGCGCGCGAAGCCGAAGATCGTCTTCAGGTTCGTGATGCCGTTCGTGCCGCCCGTGATCGCCTGCTGGCCGATGAAGAGGATCGACGCGATCAGCGTGAGCCCCTGGGTGATCAGCGAGAAATACACCCCCTGGACGCGGCTGCGGAAGACGAGGTAGCCCACCGCGGCCGCGACCGCCATCGGCAGGAGCACCACGGCGCAGAGGGCCACGACCGGCGAGCGGAACGGCTCCCAGAAGAGGGGCAGCGCCTCGAGGCCGCTCCAGCTCATGAAATCGGGCAGGCGCGAGCCCGACGTCTCCAGCTTCAGGTACATCGCCATCGCGTAGCCGCCGAGGCCGAAGAACAGCCCCTGTCCGAGGCTCAGCATCCCGCCGTAGCCCCAGATGAGGTCGAGCCCGAGGGCGACGATGGCGAACGTGAGGAACTTGCCGAGCAGGTTCAGCCGGAAATCGGAGAGCACGAGCGGCGCGACGAGGAGCGGGAGCGCCACGGCGAGGGGCGCTCCCCAGGTCCAGAGGAATGTGCGAAGGTCGGAGTCTCGAGGGGCCATGTCTGTATCCTCTTCTATCGGGTGCGCAGGGCGAGCAGGCCTGTCGGCCGCCACTGCAAGAAGGCGATCACCAGCGCGAACACGAGCGCCTTGCCGAGCGACGCCGTCGTCGACAGCTCGAGCAGCGTGTTCGCGACGCCGATCACGAGCGCCGCCACCGCCGTGCCGGGCAGCCGCCCGAGGCCGCCCAGGATGACCACCATGAAGGCGTCGACGATGTAGTTCGTCCCGAGCGACGGGCCGATCGAGCCGAGCTGCGTCAGCGCGCACCCCGCGATGCCGGCGAGCCCCGCGCCGAGCGCGAACGTCGCGGCGTCGACCCGGCGCGTGCGGACGCCGAGGCACGAGGCCATCTCCCGGTTCTGCATCACGGCCCGGAGGCGCCTGCCGCCCGCGGAGCGGTGCAGGTACGTGTAGACCGCGGCGATGCACGCGATCACGAGGGCGATCAGGAAGACGCGCTTGTAGGGCAGCTGCACCCCGCCCGAGAGCGCGACGCCGCCGCTCAGCCACGACGGGCTCGAGACCTGCACGTTGGACGCGCCGAACAGGCTGCGCGCGGCCTGCTGCAGCGCGAGGCCGACCCCCCACGTGGCGAGCAGCGTGTCGAGCGGCCTGCCGTAGAGGAAGCGCACGATCGAGAGCTCGAGCGCGAGCCCGAGCGCGCCCGCGACGAGGAACGAGGCCGGCAGCGCGAGCAAGAACCAGAGCCCGGCGTCCGTCCCCCCGACGAGCGGCGCAAGGTGCTGCCCGACGACGTACGTCGTGTAGGCCCCCGCCATGATGAACTCGCCGTGAGCCATGTTGATCACGTTCATCAGCCCGAACGAGAACGCGAGGCCCATCGAGATGAGCAGGAGGATCGAGCCCAGGCTTAAGCCGTTGAAGGCGTGGAGGAGAACTTCGTTCATGCTAGAGCACCGAACAGGTTGAGACGCCGCGCGAGAGAGGTTCGAGCCGCAGAGGCACAGCGGGAATCACGACAACCCCACCGTGCTCTCTGCGCCTCCGTGATCGGCCCCGGGGGCCGCGAGGGCGAGACCGCCTCCGGCCGCGCTACTTCGCGGCCAGCTCCTTCGCCCAGGGGTACGCGGAGAGGTACGGATCCGGCTGGATCGGCTTGCCCGAGCTCCAGACCTCGTCGATGAGGCCGTCCTGCCGGACCGCGCCGATGCGCACCGTCTTCCAGGTGTGCTGGTTCTTGCCGTCGAGCCGGACCAGCCCCTCGGGCGCGGCGTACTCGATGCCTCCGGCCTGCGCCGCCTCCTTCACCTTGGCGACCTCGGTCGACTTCGCCTTCTCGACGGCCAGCTTCCAGAGGTAGACCCCGAAGTAGCCGGCCTCGATGGGGTCGTCCGTGACGCGCGCGGCGCCGTACTTCGCCTTGTACGCCTCGACGAACTTCTTGTTCTCGGGGGTGTCCGTGGTCTGGTAGTAGTTCCACGAGACGAGGTGTCCGGCGATGTTGTCGGCGCCGATGCCGCGCACCTCTTCCTCGGCGACGCTCACCGAGAGGACCGGCAGCTTGTCGGCGGTGTAGCCGGCGTCCTTGAACTGCTTGAAGAACGCCACGTTGCTGTCGCCGTTCAGCGTGTTGAAGATCGCGTCCGGCTTGGCGGCGCCGATCTTGCTGATGATCGTGCTGACCTCGGTCCCGCCGAGCGGCAGGTATTCCTCGCCGGCGAGCTCGCCGCCCTTCGCCGCGAGCTGGGCCTTGATGATCTTGTTCGCCGTGCGCGGAAAGACGTAGTCGGAGCCGAGCAGGTAGATGCGCTTCTTGCCCTTCTCGAGCAGGTAGTCGACCGCGGGGACGATCTGCTGGCTCGGCTCGGCGCCGGTGTAGAAGATGTTGGGTGACTGCTCCAGGCCCTCGTACTGGACCGGGTAGAAGAGCAGGCCGTTCAGCTCCTCGAACGAGGGCAGCATCGCCTTGCGGCTCGCGCTGGTCCAGCCGCCGAACACGACCGCCACGCCGTCCTGCTGGATGAGCTTCCTGGCCTTCTCGTTGAACGTGGGCCAGTCGCTGGCGCCGTCCTCGATCACCGGCGTGAGCTGCTTGCCGAGCACGCCGCCCGCCTTGTTGATCTCCTCGATCGCGAGGATCGTCGCGTCCTTCACGGCCACCTCGCTGATCGACATGGTGCCGCTCAGCGAGTGGAGCACGCCGACCTTGATGGTGGCGCTGTCCGAGGCGGGCGCCGCCCCGGGCGAAGCCCCCGGCGCCGGCGCCTCCTCGCCCCCCTTGCCGCAGGCGGAGAGCAGGGCCGCGCCGGCGAGGGCCGCCGCCGCGACGCAGAGCGCCCGCCGCCGAGAGGAGCCCGCCGCCGTCCGCTCCTCAACGCCCAACCCAGACGTGAACATATTCAACGCATCCTCCTTGGGTGCCGGTGCGCGTCCGATGCCCTGCATCGACGCGGCGCGGCGAACCGACTGCACGAGAGCCGTTGGGAAGCTCGGGAGTCGGCAACTCGAGACTCCCGGCTGGACACCGCAGGGCCGCCCTGCGCAGCAAGGCTCGGCCCTCGGACAGGGGCCAGCGCCACGACGTCGTGGTGAAATGTCTTATGCCGAGCGCCATGTTTCCTCGAGGTTTCGTCGAGATGAAATGTCGACCGGCCGGGCGACGAGGGGCGCTTTCCTCGGGCCATTCGGGGTCCCCGATTACAAGGCGAGTCGCGCGCGCGGGTATCGTCGACGGCTGACGGCGCGGGCGGTGGCGGCGCGGACGGTCCGGGCGGCGCCGTCCGAGGCGCCACGCGCGGCGGACAGGCGGCTGTCGCGGACAGGGGGCTGCTCTGGAGCGCCGGACACGCCCGCGCCACGCCGGTGTCGCCCGCGCCGAACCGATGTGGGGAGCTCTGTCCTCCGCGCGCACGAGCGCTGAGCGCTCCGGCGCTGTTGCGATGAGGTGTGCTCTTCAGTGCCGCAAAAAACTTGTATCAAGAGCGGAGGAGTCCAAGTACATTGGTGGACGCTGTCTGCGCCCTGTGCTCGAGCGACACGGAGGGCAGGCGGGGTGGAGCGTATGGGAAGCACGAAGTCCATGTCCGGTGAGGCGGAACAGCGATCCTCGAGCGGCGGGGCGGCGCCGAACAGCGTCGCGGCCGGGCCGCGGGACGAGAACTCGGTGGTGATCTCCCTGAGCGCGCTGCTCGCGGTGGAGGCCGCCGCGAAGACGGCCGGCGCGCAGGCCGAACAGGGCCCGAAGGGCTCCGGGATGGTGGATATCCACGGGCTGGCCGCCGGCGACGATCAGCAGCGCAGCAGCTACCTGGATCTCTTTCCGTTCGGCGGGCCCGAGCTGCCGGCGTTCAGGCCACCCGATCAGACGCCCGTGCCGTCCGAGGTCCCGATCGATCTGCGCCCGCCGGGCGCGCGGCGGGCGGCGGGCGTGCGCTATGGAGTCATGGGCCTTGTCGGCGCCGCGGTCGTGGCGAGCGCCGTGTGGCTCGGCGCCCCGCGCGAGGCGCTCCGCGCGGCCGCGCAGCCCGGGGTGCGGTCGGCGGCGAGCGCGGCGCTCGCGCGCCTGCCGAAGGCGGAGGCGCAGGCCCAGGCCGCCGCCGCGCCGGCGCCCTCGCCGAAGCGGGGCGACAAGGCGAGCGAGCGGTCGGCGCGCGCGAAGGCCGGGCCCGCCGCCCCAGCCGGGGCAGGCAAGGCGCCGGCGAAGCGCGCCGAGCGCAGCGGGCCGGCCGCAGGCGGCGCCGCCGCTTCGAGCCAGGGCGGCGCGCGCGCGGCGAGCGACCCCGGCAAATGCGACCTCGACTGCGCCATGCGACGCGCGACGGGCGGCTCGTAGCGCCGCGCGCCCCGCGGCGATCCCGCGATCTCCCTGCTTCGTGGGAGCTCAAAGCACTTTCGTGGGAGAGCAAAGCAATCGATCGATGCGTCGCGCCGGCACGCTGGACTCCGCGCGACCGAGCCGCGCGCTCGTCCGGAGGGGCGCGCCGCTGCGAGCAGGGCTGACTCACGCGTCCGCTCGCCTGTAGGGCGATGTCACACGAGCGAGCTCTGCCGCCGACGCGTCTTCGCATGAGCCGCTGAGGACGCTTGCGCTCGCCGTGGCGCTCGGAGAGCAGATTATCTACGCAGAGCGCTTGATCCCCCGCGTCGCCCCCGTGCTAGGGTCTGCTCCTGCTTCAAAAATTCGCTGATGGTCGATCGCTCGCGCGCCTTTGCGGGCGCGTCCCGCGGAGCCGCACGCCCTGCGAACGACCTCTCGGTGGCGCCCTCAGGGCGCAGCTGTGAGCACGCAGCGGATACCATCACGTAAATTTCTGGTGTAGGAACAGAACCCGGCGCCAACGGCGGCGCTGAAGTGCACGGGAAGGGCTGCCGGGCGGCGTCGCCCGACGCGCCCTTCCACTTGAGCAGCGCAACTCTTCTTGTCGGAGGATTCAGTCATGAAAGCTTTCGGTTTTGCGGCGATCCTGGTCAGCGTGTGTGCGATGGCGGCCTGTACGGTCACCAGCACCGACAACGGCACGGGCGGCTCGGGCGGTGAGGGCGGCGAGGGCGGCGCGGGTACCACGACCTCCTCGTCGGGGGGCGGCGAAGGCGGCGAGGGCGGCGAGGGCGGGGGCAACGAGTGCTCCGGCCTGGAGCTCCAGGCGTGCGTGGACTGCTGTTCCGAAGCACACCCCAGCGAGACGGAGGCGCTCACCAAGCTCAACTACTGGCATTGCGGTTGCGTGGTGACCCGGTGCGCCGAGATCTGCAACACCACGGATACGGCGAGCGACGTCTGCGGGGAAGACGGGGAGGTGAACCTGGACGTGGACAACCCGAACTGCGATGCGTGCGTCGCCGATGAGTCGGCGACGGGCGCGTGCTACGACGACGCGCTCGCGGACTGCGCGGACGCCGACGACTGCAAGGCGCTCACCGAGTGCTCTGACGTCTGCGAGTGATCTCCCGCTCTCGGGTCTGACCGCGCAGGACAGGCGGCCTCTCGCAGGTCGCCTGTCGTGTTTTGTGGGGGCGACATCAAGGTGGGTCCGGGCTCGGCCGCCCTCGGGCGCGACGCGTCCGCCGGGTCGTCGCTCCGGGAGCGCTATGGCGCGAGCCGCACCACCAACACGTCGACCGCGCGCGCCTCGGCCGCGGCGCCGTCGAGGTCCACGCTCCCCTCGACGGTCCCGGCGAGCAGGACGTGGCCGCGGTCCGTGAACGCCGCGACGCCCGCCGCGGACCGGTCGCCGTCGATCCGCCCGGCGCCGGGGCCGAGCCGCTTGCTCCACACGTGGCGCCCCTCGGCGTCGAGCCGCGCCACGACGATGTCGCTGCCGCGGCCGGCGGCGTCGAGCGGCCCGCCGCCGAGATCGGTCGGCCCCTCGACGCTGCCGGCGAGGACGAGCCCGCCGTCCGCATCGAGCGCGAGGCGCGGCGGCTGCCCCGCCGGGTAGGCCCGGCTGAAGAGGTGCTCGCGCGCGGCCCCGAGCTCGGCCACGAACGCCGAGACCCCCGCCGAGAACAGCGTGCTGCTGCCCAGGTCGAGGAGCCCCTCGAACGTCCCGCTCAGCGCGATCTCGCCGCCCGGCCCGATCGCGATGTCGCCCCCGTGCTGCCGGCGGCCGTCGCCGAAGGCCGCCGAGGCGACGTGCTCGCCGCGCTCGTCGAGCTTGGCCAGGAACACGTCGGTCATCCCCGCGGACGAGAGCCGGGGCGCGCCCTCGCCGAAGTCGAGGTCGCCCTCGAAGGTCCCGGTCAGGAGCACGTCCCCGCGCCCGTCCACGGCGACGCCCGTCGGCTCCTGCGTCCCGGCGCCGCCGAGCACCCGCGTCCAGAGCGTCGCGCCCGCCGCGCTGAGCCGGGTCACCGCCACGTCGCTCCCGTCGTTCGCGAGGAGCGCCGAGGCGACCACGACGTCGCCCCCCGCCGAGACCGCGACGTCCTGCGGCTTGCCGGAGAGCAACGTCCCCCAGCGCAGCCCGCCGCCGACGTCCAGCTTGACCACGAACCCGCGGGGCGCCGGCGCGGTGAGCCCCGCGGCGCCCATCACCCCCTCGAGCTCGCCCACGACCGCGACCTCGCCCCCGGCGTCCACCGCGAGCGCCTGCAGCGCGCCTCGCCCCTCGTCGACCAGCCGCCGCACCCACCCGACCGCGCAGCCCGCCTCGATCCGCGCCACGAAGACGTCCCGCTCGGCGCCGGTCGCGATGGGCCCGGCGCCGAGATCGAGGGAGCCCTCGAGCTCGCCGCCCAGGATAGCGAAGCCCCCTCGGCCCGCGGCGAGCGCGCGCGCCCGCTGGTCGCCGGCGCCGCCGAGGAGCGCGGCCAGGGGGCAGCCGGGGAGCACCGCGCCGCAATCGCCGCCGCCGCTGCAGTCCTCGTCGGCCGGCGTCGCGCAGTCCTCGGCCCGCGGCGTGATCTCGCCGGCGCACGCGCCCCACCGGCCGTCGCCCCCGCACGTCCGCCGGCCGGCGCTGCACGCGCCGACGCCGAGCGTCCCCGGCGGCCCGCCGTAGGGGCACGCCTCGACGGCGCCCGGGTCGCAGGCGCAGACCTCGCCGCCGCCGGCCGCGGGGTCGCCCGCGCCGCCGTCCGCCTCGTCGACCGCGCCGTCGCAGTCGTCGTCGGCGGCGTTGCCGCAGCGCTCCGGCGCGGGCGTCACCTCGCCCTCGCAGGGGCCGTAGCCGTCGCCGGCGGCGTTGCACCGCCGGAGGCCGGTCTGGCAGGCGCCGACCCCCTCGGTCGCCGGAGGCCCGGTGTAGCAGGCGACGGCCGAGAGCGGCTCGCAGCGCTCCTCGACGAGGATGCCGTCCTCGAGCCCGAGCAGCGCGTTGCACCCGGCGCAGGCCAGCGCCACGAGCGAGAGCCGGCCGCCGATCGCGATCGAGCCGCGGGCGCTCACGTCAGTAGCTCCCGCCCACGACGATCGAGAACGCCCCGGGGCCGGCCCCGGCCGCCGCCGTGGCGCGGCGCGCGGGCGGGGCGGCGGGGCGGGGCGGCGCGGTCCAGAAGAGCAGGCCGGCCGCGAGCAGCGCGGCGGCGCCGGCCGAGAAGGCGATCGTCGAGGCGGTGCCGGCCGCCTGCGCGCTGTCGCGCAGCGCGACGCCGGCGGCGTCGCAGCGGCTCCGCGCGTCGCAGTGGCCCCGGTTCGAGGCGTCCCGGCGGGCGATGGCCTCCGCGCCGAAGGCGGCGCCGAGGCCGAGCCCCACGAGGCCGGCGCCGCCGCTCGCGAGCGCGATCGCCCGCTGCGCGCGCCCGGCGCCGTCGCCGGCGCCGCGGCCGGCGCTCGCGAGGACGGCGGGAGGCGCCTGGGGGCGGGGGCCTGGCAGGGCCGCGGCGAGCGCGCGCGGGGGCGGCTCCTGCTCGAGGGGGGGCACGCCGACGACCACGCGCGCGCCGCCCGGCGGGACGGCGTGCACGGTGGACCAGCGCCTCCTGCCGGGGGCCCGCGCCTCGACCGTGTGCGTTCCGGGGTCGACCGGGAGCGCCTGCCCCCACTGAGCCGGAGGGATCAGCACGCCGTCGCGCCGGATCTCCATATTGGGCGCGGCGCCGGCCGCGGGCACCTCGATGGCCATGCGCGAGAGCCGCGGCTCGAGCGCGGCCGCGAGCGCGGCGGCGCGCGGGGCGCGGGGGTCACCGGCGCTCTTCGCGACGGCCGCGGCCTCCGTGAAGACGTTCCAGGCGCCCGCGGTCCTGCCCGCGCGCACGAGGCACTCGCCGAGCCGCAGGAGGAGGTTGATCGCCGTCGGATCGAGGGTCCTGCCCTGCTCGAGCGCGGCGCACGCCTCGGCGACGCGCCCCGCATCGAGCAGCTGCTTCGCGACCTGATACAGCGCGAGCACCTGCTCCTTGTGTGCCCCGCCGGGCTGACCGGGGTTGGGCTGACCGGGGTTGGGCTGACCGGGGTTGGGCTGACCGGGGTTGAGGTGCCGCGAGCCCGGCTGACCCGGGTTGGGCTGACCCGGGTTGGGCTGACCGGGGTTGAGGTGCCGCGAGCCCGGCTGACCCGGGTTGGGCTGACCCGGGTTGGGCTGACCGGGGTTGAGGTGCCGCGAGCCCGGCTGACCCGGGTTGGGCTGACCGGGGTTGCGGTGCCTCTGCCTCAAGCCGGGCTGACCCAGGTTGGGATGCCTCAAGCCGGGCTCGGCGGCCGTGCCGCTCGCCGGCGAGAGGAACAGCGACAGCGCGAGGGCGCAGGCGAGCTCGCGCGGGCGCGAGCAGCAGACCTTCGAGAGAGCTCCTCGGCGCATGGCGATCACCAGGGGCTGTCCTGCGTGCCCGCCGGCGGCACCGGCGGGGCCTCCACGCCCCGGCCGGACGGCGGCGTGGGCCGCTCCGGCATCGGAGCTGCCGGCGCGGTGGCCGTCGGCCGCGCTGCCGCTGTCGCCACCTCCGCCGCCTCGAGGGCGCTCGCCGGCGACGGCACCTCGCGCGACGCAGGCCGCTGCGACCCCCCCTCGCGCCCGGCCGAGGCCGCCGAGGGCGTATCGACGGCAGCCGTCGTCGGCTCCTGCCACCCCGGCCGCCCCTGCGTCGCCTGACCCACCAGCGCCCCGGCCGGGAGCGCCGCGCGCGCGCCTCCCCGCGTCGGCCTTCCCACGCCCCCCCGCGCGGGCGGCGCGCCCCTCGCCGGCGCGACCGGGCCGGCGCCGTTGCACGCGTCCGGGGGCGCCTCCCTGACGTCGACCTCGGGCGCGCCGCACGCGCCGCCGGCGCCGCCGTGCAGCGCGCCGTCGGCGGTGGAGCGGGGCGCGTGGAGCGGCCCGGCCGCCACGGCGGTCCCCTGCGGCTCCGCGGCGAGCCCGTGCGTCACCCCGGCGAGCTGCGGCGCGCCGGCGCCGTCTACCCAGGTCACCCCCGCCCCGCGCGGCCACCCCGGCGGCGCGACGGTCGCGGCCAGCGCGGCGCTCGCGGAGAAGGCGCCGGCCGCCAGCCATGCCCGCCTGGGGCGGCGAACCCCGGACCGCCGCGCCCCGGGCGGCCGGACCGCCGTCGTGGGCGGCCGGACCGCGGTCGTGGGCGGCCCCTCGTCCAGCCACGTGAACGTCGGCTGGCTCCGGTTGACCGCCGTGGGCAGCGTCGCGTCGGGCGGCCCGCGCAGCGCGAACGGCGCGAGCGCGGCGGCGAGCTCGCGCGCCGAGGCCGGACGGCGGGCCCGGTTCTTCTCGAGGCAGCTCATCACGATCGCCTCGAACCCCTCGGGCAGATCGGCGCACGCGCTCCGGAGCGGCCGGGGCGCCTGCTCCGACACGACGAGCACGAGCTGCTCCAGCGTCTCCGCGCCGAACGGCAGCGCGCCGCTCACGAGCTGGTAGAGCACGACCCCGAGCGCCCACAGATCCGCGCGCAGGTCCACGTCCTTGGGCGTGAGCATCTGCTCGGGCGCCATGTAACGGCGCGAGCCCATGACCGACCGCGCCGTCGTCATCTCGAGCCCGTCCTCCTCGGGCCGCGCGCACGTGAACTTCGCGACGCCGAAGTCGAGCACCTTGATGAGCGGCGTGCCGTCGGTCCGGTACGTCAGGAACAGGTTCGCGGGCTTCAGGTCCCGGTGCACCATCCCGAGCGCGTGCGCCTCCATGAGCGCGACGCACGCCTGACGGACGTACTCGGCCGCCTCGTCGACCGGCAGCCGCCCGCGGCGCTCCACGATCGAGCGGAGATCGTTGCCCGACAGGTGCTCCATCACGATGTACGGCACCGGCAGCGCGATCCCCCGCCTCGGCGCGAGCGCGCCCAGGTCGTAGACCCGCGGCACGTGCTCGGTCTTCAGCCGGAACATCCCGCGCGCCTCGCGCTGGAACCGCCTCAGCAGCGCCGCGTTCCCGCAGTGCTCCGCCCGCATGAACTTGATCGCCACGAGCTCGCCCAGCGGCAGGTGTCGCGCCGCGACCACCGCCCCCATCCCGCCGATCCCAAGCAGCCGCTCGACCCGATAGCGGTCCGCGATGACCTCGCCGCAGTGCACGGGCACCACTCCCTCTTCATCGCTCACCACGCGCCCCCCACTCCGTCGCTCTGAGATTGCAGACCGGCCAGCCACGATCTCGGACCGGATGGTTCCTTGCAGGGCCACGCTCGACGCGCTTGCCGCAGGCTCTGTTGAGATTCGATTCTCCGGGGAGGCAATGCGTCGCGTCGCCTGTCGAATTTTCCGGCGCTCCTGTGGGTGCGCGCGCGGGCGCTCCGTGCGCCGCGGGCGATCCGGGGGCGCGCCTCCGCCCCGCACGCGCCGCCAGCGCAGGATTGCCGCGCAGCGGTTCCTTTTCGGCGCCCCCTGCGATACATGCGTTCCGTGTCCGCCCCTCCCGCCCTGGTCTGCCGCGGTCTGGTCAAGCGTTACGGCGATGTCGTGGCCGTGAACGGGCTCGACCTCGAGGTGCGGCGCGGCGAGTGCTTCGGCCTGCTCGGCCCGAACGGCGCGGGCAAGACGACCACGGTGGAGATCCTCGAGGGGCTGACCCGCCCGGACGCCGGCGACGTCGAGGTGCTGGGCGAGCGCTGGGCCGGGGACGGCATCGCGCTGCGCCGGCGCCTCGGCATCCAGCTCCAGGAGACGCGCTTCCCGGACAAGCTCCGGGTCGGCGAGGTGATCGCGCTGTTCCGCAGCTTCTACCCGCGCGGGCTCGAGCCGGAGGAGGCGCTGCGCTGCGTGTCCTTGCAGGAGAAGGCGGGCGCGTTCGTGCGCGCGCTGTCGGGCGGGCAGAAGCAGCGGCTGTCGCTCGCCTGCGCGCTCGCGGGCGACCCGGAGGTGCTCTTCCTCGACGAGCCGAGCACCGGCCTCGACCCGGCGTCGCGCCGCGAGATCTGGGACATCGTCGAGGACCTGAAGGCGCGCGGCCGCACGATCCTCCTGACCACGCACTACATGGAGGAAGCCGCGCGCCTCTGCGATCGGGTCGCGATCGTCGACCGCGGGCGGCTGCTCTCGCTCGGCACGCCGGCGGCGCTCGTCGCCTCGCTGGGCGCCGAGCACGTCGTGGAGGTCGAGGTGGACGGCGAGATCGCCGAGGACGAGCTCAAGGGGCTGCCCGGGGTGGAGGCCGTGCGCTTCGAGCAGGGGGCGCTCCGGCTGACGGTGCGCGACGTGGCGCGCGTGCTCCCGCCGCTGCTCGCGCTCTGCGCCGCGCGCGGCGCCGCGCCGAGGCGGCTCACCACGCACCACGCGAGCCTGGAGGACGTGTTCATGGCGCTCGCCGGGCGGAAGCTCGCGGGCGAGGAGGCGGCGTGATGGCGCGGTGGCTCCGCTCCCTGCGCGGCGCGCCGCTCGTGCTCCTCATCCGGGCGCGGGTGGTGGAGTTCCTGCGCGAGCCCGAGGCGATCTTCTGGATGCTCGTGTTCCCGATCCTGCTCTCGTCGGCGCTGGCCGTCGCGTTCGGGGACCAGGCCGCCGAGCCGCTGCCGGTGAGCGTCGAGGCGGGCGCCGGGGCCGAGGCGCGGCGCGCCGCGCTCGAGGCCTCGGGGCAGGTCGCCCCCCGGGTGGTCCCGCGGGAGCAGGCGCAGCGGGAGCTCCGGACCGGCAAGGTCGCGCTGGTCGTGCTGGCCACCGATCCGCCGACGTACTGGTTCGATCCGACGCGGCCGGAGAGCCGCGCGGCCCGGCTCGAGGTCGACGACGCGCTCCAGCGCGCGGCCGGGCGCGCGGACGCGTTCCGCCCGGCCGCGCTCGAGATGACCGAGAAGGGCTCGCGCTACATCGACTTCCTCGTGCCGGGGCTGCTCGGCATGAACGTGATGTCGACCGGGATGTGGGCGATCGGCTTCGCGATCGTGCAGCAGCGCATCGGCAAGCTCCTCAAGCTGTTCGTCGCGGCGCCGATGAAGCGCTGGCAGCTCCTGGTCGCGCACCTCGGGGCGCGGCTCGTGTTCCTGGCGATCGAGGTCGTCGCCTTGCTGCTGTTCGCGGTCCTCTTCCTC
The DNA here is from genome assembly GCA_051525975.1 of Sorangium sp. So ce134. Lineage (GTDB taxonomy): Bacteria > Myxococcota_A > Polyangia > Polyangiales > Polyangiaceae > Sorangium. The sequence goes on along the minus strand of CP150314.1, from coordinate 10,283,828 downwards.
GGCGTGCCGATCGCCGGCTCGCTCGCCGCGCTCGCGCTGGTCATCGTGATCGGCGCGCTGTCGTTCGTCGGGCTCGGCCTGCTCGTCGCGGCGCGGCCGCGGACGCTCGAGGGCGTCTCGGGCCTGACCAACATGGCGATGTTCCCGATGTGGATCTTCTCCGGCGTCTTCTTCTCGACCGAGCGCTTCCCGGACGCGATGCAGCCGTTCATCCAGGCGCTGCCCCTCACCGCGCTGAACGACGCGCTCCGGGGCGTGATGCTCGAGGCCGCGCCCCTCACCGCGCTCGCGCCCGAGCTCGCGCTGCTGGTCGGCTGGGGCGCCGTCTGCTTCGCGCTCGCCCTCAAGCTCTTCCGCTGGCAGTAGCCCCCCGCGCCGCGGCCAGCGGAGGAGCGGGACGGTTTGCCGGCGCCCTCGTCGCATCATGCTCCTGGAACCCGGCCAGCCCCACCGGGCCACGGCGCGCGAGCGAGCCGGCCGCCCTGTGAGCCAATCGACTCGTACGAGCCGGGCATCTTCGCGCGGACACATGACGCGTGGACCCGCCGCATGAGCCGCAGCCAGACCGCTGCGACAGACCACGCAATCGCGGCGCGACCGCTCGGGGTCTCTCTTTTCCGTTGTAGAAATTTCCAATTCAAATAAGTTGAGACAATGCTGCCATCACGCTCTTTGCGCTGCCTTCTGGCTGTGAGCTCCAGTGTTACAGCCATGCTCCTGGTCGCCGCTCTCCCCGCGGCGGCCGCCACGCCGTTCACGACATTCGAATCGGGCCAGGTCCGCCCCCTGGCTCTCTCTGCGAACGGCAAGCTGCTCTTCGCGGCGAACACCCCCGACAACCGGCTGGAGATCTTCCGCGTCCATGGCGATCGTTTGCGGCTCGAGGCGTCCGTGCCCGTGGGCCTCGAGCCTGTCGCCGTGGCTGCCCGGGGCGACGAGGTCTGGGTGGTGAACCACCTGTCCGACAGCGTGAGCGTGGTCGATGTTCGAGACGCCGAAAGGGCGCGCGTCGTCCGCACGCTGCTCGTGGGCGACGAGCCGCGCGACATCGTATTCGCCGGACCGAAGCGCTCGCGGGCCTTCATCACCACGGCCCACCGCGGGCAGAACGTCCCCTTCGATCCGCAGATCACGACGCCCGGCGTGGGGCGCGCGGACGTGTGGGTGTTCGATGCCAGACAGCTCGGGACCTCGCTCGGCGGCACGCCGCTCTCCATCGTGACGCTCTTCAGCGACACGCCGCGCGCGCTCGCGGTGACGCCGGACGGCAGCCGGGTCTACGCCGCCGCCTTCCACTCGGGGAACCGCACGACATCCATCGACGAGAGCCTCGTGCCGAACGGCGGGGAGGCCGCGGGCGGATTGCCCTGGCCCAACACCAATTCCGAAGGCGTCCCACAGCCCGAGGTCGGGCTGATCGTCAAGTTCGACGGGGCCCACTGGGTCGACGAGCTGGGTCGCCCCTGGGACGACATGGTGCGCTTCTCGTTGCCCGACAAGGACGTCTTCGTCATCGACGCGACCGCCAACCCGCCGCGTCAGGTGGACGGGCCAGGCGGCTTCTTCACGGGCGTGGGGACCGTCCTCTTCAACATGGTCGTGAACCCGGTGAACGGGAAGATCTATGTGTCCAACACCGACGCCCGGAACGAGCAGCGCTTCGAGGGGCCGGGCCTCTTCGCCGGCCACAGCGTGCGAGGCCACCTGCACGAGAGCCGGATCACCGTCCTCGGCCCGGACGGCGTCGTCCCGAGGCACCTCAACAAGCACATCGATTACAGCAGCTGCTGCGCGCCGGCGCCGAACCAAGAGGGCGATAAGAGCCTGGCGCAGCCGGTGGAGATGGCCGTGACGAGAGACGGCGCGACCCTGTATGTCGCGGCGCTCGGCTCGGACAAGATCGGCATCTTCGACACCGCGAGCCTCGAGAACGGCACGTTCGTGCCCAGCAGGGCGAACCAGATCCGCGTCCCTGGAGGCGGCCCGACCGGCCTCGTCCTCGACGAAGGCAGGCGGCGACTCTATGTGCTCACGCGCTTCGACAACGCGATCTCGGTCATCGATACACGGACCCGCCGTGAGGTCGCGCACGTGCCGATGCACAACCCGGAGCCCCCGAGCGTCGTCCGGGGGCGCCGCTTCCTCTATGACGCGTCGCTGAGCTCGAGCCACGGCGACTCGTCCTGCGCGAGCTGCCACATCTTCGGCGACTTCGACAGCCTCGCGTGGGACCTCGGAAACCCGGACGGCACCGTGCTGGACAACCCGGGACCGTTCTGCACCGAGCTCTTCGGCCTGGATCCGAGCCTCCATCCGATGAAGGGGCCGATGACGACCCAGAGCCTGCGCGGCATGGCGAACCACGGGCCGATGCACTGGCGCGGCGACCGCACGGGCGGCCATGATGAGCCCACCTCCCAGCCGGACAGCGGGGTGTTCGACGAGCGGGCGGCGTTCAAGAAATTCAGTGGAGCGTTCGTCGATCTGCTGGGGCGAGGCGAGACGATCTCGGAAGAGGACATGGATGACTTCACGGACTTCATCCTCCAGATCACCTATCCGCCCAACCCCATCCGCGCGCTGGACGACTCGCTCACGCCCGATCAGCTCGCGGGGCGCGCCTTCTTCGGGGGGCCCGTCTCGAGCATCCTCGGCGCCTCGTGCATCGGGTGCCACGTCGTCGACCCCGACGCCAACCCCGACGACTTCGCGCCGGGCTTCTTCGGCAGCGACGGCGGCTCGGCCAACGCCAACGAGTCGCAGGTCTTCAAGGTCCCGCACCTGCGCAATCAGTACCAGAAGGTCGGGATGTTCGGCATGGCGGAGTCGTTCGTCTTCCCGTTCGGCGGCTCCAACGCGCACATGGGCGACCAGGTCCGCGGCTTCGGCTTCCTCCACGACGGCGCCGTCGATACGCTCTTCCGCTTCAACTCCTTCTCCGATTTCGTCCAGATCCCGGAGAACCCCGGCGGCTTCGCCGTCGGCCCCGAGGGGGACCTCCTGAAGCACCAGGTGGCAGCGTACATGCTGGCGCTGGAGTCGAACCTGAAGCCCATCGTGGGCCAGCAGATCACGCTCACGTCGTCGAACGCGGCGGCGGCCGGCCCGCGCGTCGATCTGCTCGTGGCGCGCGCCGACGCCGGCGATTGCGATCTCGTGGTCAAGGGCTGGTCCGAGGGCGCCGAGCTGGGCTTTCTGTACATCGGGAATGGCTGGTTCGACCCCGACCGCGCGCGCGAGCCGCGGCGATCGGACGCCGAGCTCCGCCTGCTCGCCACGGGGCGCGGCGGCGAGCTGACGTATACCTGCGTGCCGCCCGGGTCGGGCGAGCGCATCGGCATCGATCGCGACGGCGATGGCTTCCGCGACGGTGACGAGCGGGACGCGCGCAGCGACCCGGCCGACCCGAACCGGGTTCCGTGACGGAGGATTCACGGACCGTCCCCGCGGCCGTCGCGCCGAGCGGAACGATCGGAGCCGCGCGCCCCGCCTGAACGCACCTTCGCAGGGCCAGCCGGGCAGGCGGCCGGCTCACGCGCCCGGGCGGCGGGCTGGCCGCGGCCGGGTGATTCCCTGACAGCAACGCTTCCGCAGCGCGGGCGGTCCAGTGCTGCTCCCGCAGCACTGCCTCGTCGCAGGGGAGGGGAGGTGCCTTGCTCCCGGCCGGTGCGCCCGTGGCCAGGCCTCCGGGCACGACGCTTGCGGTGTGCGGCGGTACGCGCGCGCCCACGCGCGAACGCGAGGACCGAGGACATCCATGAGCGACCATCAACGAAAGATCCGTCTGGGCGCCTTCTTGCCCGGCGCAGGACACCACGTGGCAGCGTGGCGGCACCCGGAGGCGCAGGCGGACGGAGGCATCAACTTCGCGCATTTCAAGCGCATCACGCAGACGGCGGAGCGGGCCAAGTTCGACGCCGTGTTCCTCGCGGACGGGCTCGCGCTGCAGAACCGGCCGGGGGCGCAGGGCCGCACCGCGTACGGGGCCAGCTTCGAGCCGGTCACGCTGTTCTCCGCGCTCGCGGCCGTCACCGAGCGCATCGGCTTCATCGCCACGGCCTCGACCACGTACGAGGAGCCCTACCTCCTGGCCCGCAAGTTCGCCTCGCTGGATCACCTCAGCCAGGGGCGGGCCGGGTGGAACGTGGTCACCACCGGCGGCGGCGAGGCGGCGGGGAACTTCGGGCTCGACGCCCACCCCGACCACGCGCAGCGGTACGTCCGGGCACGCGAGTTCGTCGACGTTGTCACCGGCCTCTGGGACAGCTGGGAAGACGACGCCTTCCTCCGCGACAAGGCGTCTGGGGTCTACTACGACCCGGAGAAGCTGCACACGCTCGATCACAAGGGGAAGTTCTTCTCCGTTCGCGGGCCGCTCAACATCCCGCGCCCGCCCCAGGGGCACCCGGTGATCGTGCAGGCGGGATCCTCGGAGGCGGGCAGGGAGCTCGCGGCGGAGACGGCCGAGGTGATCTTCACGGCGCAGCAGACGCTGGAGGACGCGCAGGCCTTCTACGCCGACGTCAAGGGCCGGATGGCCAAGTACGGGCGCCACCCCGACCAGCTGAAGATCATGCCGGGGGTGTTCCCCGTGGTCGGCCGGACCGAGTCGGAGGCCCGGGCGAAGTACCAGGAGCTGCAGGACCTCATCTTGCCGGAGGTCGGCCTGTCGCTGCTCTCGGGGCTGTCGGGCGGGATCGATCTCTCGGGGTATCCGGTGGACGGCCCGCTGCCCGAGCTGCCGGAGACCAACAACAACAAGAGCCGGCAGGCGCTGATGTTCGACATCGCCCGCAAGCGCAACTTCTCCATCCGGGAGCTGTACCTCTGGGTGGCCGGGGCGCGCGGGCACTGGACGATCGTGGGCTCGGTGGAGCAGATCGCGGACCAGCTGGAGGCCTGGTTCACGCAGGGCGGCGCCGACGGGTTCAACGTGATGCCGCCGTGGCTCCCCGGCGGGCTGGAGGATTTCGTCGAGCTGGTGATCCCGGAGCTGCGGCGGCGGGGGTTGTTCCGCACCGAGTACGAGGGTCGCACGCTGCGCGAGAACCTCGGGCTCGCCCGGCCGGCCAACCGCCACGCGAGCAAGGGCAGATCGCGGGCGTCGGCGGCCTGAGGCCGGGCCCAGCGCGAGCCGCGCGCCTGGCTCGCCGCGCGGGGGGAGCGGAGCCCTTGCCGCGGGCGGGCGGCGGAGTAGCGTCCCGGAGGGCACGCCGCTCCGCCCGAGGCGCCATGAGCATCCAGGTCCCCATCGGCATCGACGACTTCCGCCGGCTCCGGCGCGGCCGGGGGGGCCGGGCGTGGTGCTGGAGCTGAAGGTGGCGCGAGGGGGCAAGTCGCTGGAGCAGGCGCTCGACGAGGGGGTCGCGCAGATTCAGCGGAACGACTACACGGCGGAGCTGCGCGCGGCGGGGGCGGCGCCGATCCACGCGCTGGCGGTCGCCTTCGACGGGAAGGTGGTGCGGGCGGCGCGCGTCCCTGGGGTGGTCGCGCCGTGAAGCGCTGGTGACAGGATCTCGTGAGGTGTGAGGGCGTGAATCGGGCCGGTCTTCCCGGCGTGCACGGCCTTGCCTGAACCGCCTGTCCGCGCGTTGATGAGCGGAGGTCTCCTGGCCGTGGGGGCCTCGGACCGGACCCGCCCGCGGCGCCTCAACCGCCGTCGATGATCTCGATGCGGTTCCCGAACGGATCGTCCGTGTGAAACCGCCGCACCTCGGGCAGCTCGTCGCTCCAGCGCACGGCGTGTCCCCCGGCCTCGAGCGCCGCCGCGACGTCGTCGATGCCCTTCACGACGAGGCCGGGGTGGGCCTTGCGCGCCGGCCTGAAGTCGTGCTCCGCGCCGAGGTGGACCGCCACCGAGCCCGCGCGGAACCAGGCGCCGCCGCGGGACGCGAGGGGCTCGGGTTTGGGGACGTGCTCCATCCCGAGCACGTCCCGGTAGAACGCCACGGCGCGCGTTTCCTGTCCGGGCGGCATCGCGAGCTGCACGTGATCGATGCGGACGAACGTGAACGGCATGGGCCACGTATACACGAAAGCAGGGCAGGACGCGAGCGGCGCCGGGCGCCACGTGCGCTGATCGAACCGCCGTTCGGTGGATGGTTATCGCTGGATTCGCGCAAATCCAGGCGTCGTTTGCCGACTCCGCGGCCGTTTCAGCGCGCTTGACGAGCTGCGTGTGTCATCCAAAGTAGTTGGGGCTGGTCAGCTGTGTCGTGGCGACTCTGTCGGTTTCGGGGCAGCGGTCGAGCGAGCATGTCTCGCCGTTCAATCAGGAGATTCCACATGGCTGAATCGAGGAAGATCGTCGCGCTGCTCGCAGCCGCGTTATCGGCGTCGCTCGCTGGCTGTATGGCGGCGACGGACGAGGGGGATGGGGAGGGGCGGGAGGACCTGTCCGCCGCCCAGGCGCCGGCGGCAGCCGAGGAGAGCGTGGGTGAGGCGGCGGCCGCTCAGCATTGCCATGGTTGTCCGTCGGGGACCACGTATGTCGCCGTGGTGGACACCTGCGTCACCGAGCCTGCCCGGTTCGATTATTCGCCCTGGGCTTACGGGTGCCGCCACGGCGCCATCCTGACGGGCCGCGGCAATGTCATCTGTTTGCCGGCGTCGCAGTGCGGTCACTACCTCCCTCCGGTCGTCGCGATCGGCGCTGGTCCGCAGCCTGGCGACTGGCTCCCTCCGGCCGTCGGTGGTCTCCCTGGCCCGCAGCCTGGCGACTGGCTCCCTCCGGCCGTCGGTGGTCTCCCTGGCCCGCAGCCTGGCGACTGGCTCCCTCCGGCCGTCGGTGGTCTCCCTGGCGCGCAGCTCGGCGACTTCCCCCCTCCGGTCGGCGGTGGTCTCCCTGGAGCGCAGCTCGGCGACTTCCCCCCTCCGGTCGGCGGTGGTCTCCCCGGCGCGCAGCTCGGCGACTTCCCCCCTCCGGCGCCCGGCCTCGGCGCGCCTGGCGCGGCTCCGTTCGGTCCTTTCCCGTGACGTGCCGAATCCGGCCCTCGCCCTCGCGAAGACGGTAGGCCCTCGGAGCCCCCGCGCCGCGCGGCGAACAGGGGCTCCGAGGGCCGGGCAGCCCGGCAAAGCCCCCGCGCCGCATGGCGAACGGGGGCTCCGAGGGCCGCTCAGCCGCGCCCCGCCGGCTCCACCGCCATCGCGCGCAGCCGCTCCTGGATGTCGTCGGACAGGCACATCCGCGAGACCATGTCCTCGAACGTGTCCCGCCGCCGGATGAGCCGGCTCTTCCCGCCGTCGACGAGCACCTCGGCCGGCCGCAGCCGGCCGTTGTAGTCGTAGCTCATCACGTGCCCGTACGCCCCCGCGTCCATCAACACGACCACGTCCCCCTCGGCGACGTCCGCCGGGAACTCGCGCTCGCTGATCCACATGTCCGTGTTCTCGCAGACCTGCCCCGTCATCGCCATCGGCGCGGTCTTGCCGCGGCGGCCGTTGATCCGCACCTCGTGATAAGCGCCGTACATCACCGGCCGCGCCATCGTGTTCATCGAGATGTCCGTGCCGATGATCGTCTTGTATCCCTGCTTGATCGAGATCACCCGCCCGATCACGGAGCCCGCGTCCCCGACGAAGTAGCGCCCCGGCTCCATGACGAGGCGGGGCGCCTTCAGGCCGTGCTCGGCGCACTTCTTCTGAACCACCGCCGCGATCTCCCGGGCGACGGCCTCCACGTCGAGCGCCGGCTGCTCCCTCCGGTAGGGGATGCCGAGCCCGCCGCCGATGTCCAGGAACGCGAGGTCGAAGCCGAGCTTGCGCGCGACCGGCCCGATCAGATCGAGCAGCTTGGCGGTCACGTGCGCGAAGCTCTCCGGCTTGTTCGCCTGCGAGTGCGGCATCATGTGCACCCCGAGCCGCTCGACCCCGTTCTCCAGCGCCGTCCGGTAGGCCTCCTCCACGTAGCGCGGGTGGATCCCGAACTTCGCCGACGGGCCCGCGAACGGCTTCAGATCGGGCGTCGCGATGTCCTCGCCGCTCGGGTTGATCCGGAACGACATGCAGCGCGGCCGCCCGAGCGCGAACAGGCGCCGCAGGACGCCGTGGTCGTCCACGTTGAAGATCACCCCGGCGCGCAGCCCGGCGGCCAGGTCGTCGTCCGACAGGCTGTTGCCCGTGTAGATGATCTGCTCGCCCGACAGCCCGAGCGCCTGCGCCAGGCGGATCTCGTTCGGGCTCGCGGCGTCCACGCCGGAGCCCTGCTCGACCAGGAGCTTCGCTATCTCCAGGTTGTTGCACGCCTTGATGGCGTAGAAGACGGACACCTCCGGATAACAGCTGCGCAGCGCGCGCGTGAGTCGACGGAAGTTCTCCCGGATGCGCTCGGCATCGTAGGCATAAAGCGGCGTGCCGTACTGCTCCGCGAGGTCGCGGACCGAAATGCCCCCGATCTTGATCTCTGCCTCTTGCATACTCCTCGTCGCGTCAACGCTTCCCACTCGAGAGACAACCCGAAGCAACCGTCTGCAGGTTCGCAGTACACCAGCTTACCATATCCCACCAGCCGCCGGCAAGCTGCGCTGTCGCGAGGCGTCCTCGCGAGCGGATAGCCGCGCTCGCGGCGCGTCGGCGCGCGTGTTGCGTGCGGCGTCGCGCGCCGGCCGGTCAATCCGGGCAGGGCGCGCCGGGCGGCGCCGGCGCCGGCACGCTCGCCTTCCCGGTCCCGAGCAGGCTCGAGAAGAAGCAGCCGTATTGGTGCTTCACGCCGTCGAGCTGCGTGTAGATGGCGTGAGGATCGTAGACGCCGTCGCCGCGGTACTGGACGACCACGCCGGTCGTGCGCGCCCCGTCCTCGGACGCGACGTCGTCCGACGCGGGGTACGGCAGCACGCCGTCCCGGCCCTCGAGCGCGAGCGCCTCCTGCATCGAGGGCCACACGGCCTCTCCTGCCTGGCGGTTGCCGTAGGCGAGCGCCATCGCGTCGTACGTGGCCTCGGGGAAGTAGGAGTCTCCGAGGCCGACCGGCTGGTACACCGGGCGCGCCGGGTGGCCTTCCAGGGGCCGCCGGGCGAGGCGCGGCGCCGCGACGATCGGGTCCACGGCCTCCCACGCGGTCGCGAAGAGGTGCAGCGCCGGGTGCATGAACGTGAGCTCTGCGCTCGTGCCGAGCAGCAACGCGCCGATCGCGCCGGCGGGGTTCGGCTGGAGCGGCGTGACGACGAGGAAGTGGCTGAAATGTCCGCCCGCGCCCGTGGGGACGACGGCGCGCACCCGGGGCTCGACGGCGCCGACCAGGTTCGCGTACATCCCACCCATCGACTGCCCCTGCGCGACCACGCGCGCCGGATCGAAGCGGAACGACGGCGCGCCGGGCGGCAGCGCGACCCCGGCGCACGAGGCGACCGTCCCGGGCTCGATCTCGAGCTTCAGCAGCGCCTCGAGGAAGAGGCGCTGCTCGATCGCGCCCTGCCGGAAGAGATCGCGGCCGGCGCCCAGGTTGTTGAAGTTCAGATACTCGGTGTCCGTCGCGCCGGGCAGGCGCTCCGGGTTCACCGGCAGCGCGCTCGCGGCCATCGCGAGCCCGTGAGGCGCGAGCACGTGCGCCGGCCCCGCGCCCTTCTCGTGGCAGCCCTGGACGCCCATCCACGCCTCGGTGACGCCCTCGGGGCACGCGGACGGGTCGTCCTCGGGAGCCCACCGGCCGCGGTCCGCGATCGCCGAGCTGCGCCCGCCCGAGCCGTGGAAGTAGAGGACGAGCGGGTAGCCCGCCGCGGGCATCTCGCCCTCGGGCAGGGTGATCGCGATCGGGACCTCCTCGTCGCGCTGCTTCCGGGGCAGCCCGTCCGCCGGGATGTCGAACAGGCCCTCGGCGTCGAACGGCGGCGTACCCCGCTGGAACTGCGGCAGCCGGACCTGTCCGACGAGCTCGCAGTAGCCGGCGTGGCTTCCGTCGTCCGGGTCGACGCGCAGGTCGTGGATCTCCGCCTCGTGCTGCGCGAGCACGGCCGTCGACAGGGCGAAGAGCTCCTCCACGACGTCGCCCGTCGTGAACACGGTCGCCGCGATCACGTCGTCCGGATCCACGCCCGCCGCCTCGAGCGCCGGCCAGAGCGGCGCGTAGGCGGCGGCGGCGGCGCGGAAGCCCGGCGCCGCTGCGCCGGACGGTGCGCGCCCTGCCTTCAGGTCCTCGAACGCCGCCGAGGCCCCTGCGGGCTCGCCCGCGGCGTCCAGCAGGGCGCGGGTGACGGCGAAGGCGTACCGGCGGCGCGCGCGGAGGACGATGCCCGGGCGCGGCGCGGCGGCGAGCAGCCCCTCCGGGACGTAGGCGTCGGCGGCCGGCGTCGTGGCCACCACGGGGAGGAGGCGGCCGCCGGGGCTGCCGGCCGCGTCGAGGTCGACGAGGAGCACCGGCGACCCGCCGTCGGCGGCGAGGAGCTCCTCCGCGTCGCGCGGCGCGAGCGGGCCGCTGAAGCGGAAATAGGCGACGGGCACGACCGGGAAGCCCGGGCGGTCCATGGCGATCTCGCGGAGCCCGGCGGCGATCGGAAAGTCCGGCGGGTAGGGGAACCCGGTCAGATCCGGCGTGCCCCTGCGGGTGAGGCGCAGATCGGAGGGGTAGGGGAGGTCGTAGAAGGCGCCGGGGTCCGCGAGGTCGGCCGCGAGGTCGAAGACGGCGGTCGTCCGCGGTGGATGGGGCGCGGGGGACACGTGCTCGGCGCCGCAGCCGAGCAGGCCGAGGGCGGCGCCGGCGAGGACGGTGCGGCGCCGCGGGGCGGCGAGGAGGGCGCAACCTCGCATGGCGGCGACGATATCAAGGGTCCGGCGCGGCGCAGCGCCGCCGGCGAGCCCGACGCGCGGCCGTGACGCGGGCGACGAAGCGCGGCCACACCCGGCCCTCCGCAGGCCGGAGCGCCGGGTGCGCGGCTATGTGGCGTCGCTGCGGCTGGCGTCGCTGCGGCTGATGTCGCTGCGGCCGGCGTCGCTGCGGCTCGTGTCGCTGTGGCCGATGTCGCTGCGGCTCGCGTCTCCTTGGCTTCCGTCATCGCCGCTCGCGCCGCCGTGACCCGTGTCGCTGCGAGCCGTGTCGCTGCGAGCCGTGTCGCTGCGAGCCGTGTCGCTGAGGCTGCTGAAGAGGTGGCGCCAGAGCGCGCCGAGCCCGCCCACGAAGAGCGAGCCGTTGCGCTTGTCGATGTCCTCGACCGCGGCGGGGTCGAACGGCAGCTGATGCGGATCGATCACCTCGAGCAGGGCGCGCTCGTCCGCCGTCGGCGACGGGTGGAGCCGCAGCCGGCACGAGCTCCCGGGCGTGCGCGGCCCGGTCGGGGGGCTCGCCAGCCCGTCGAGGTACGCGACCAGGTCGTCCGCCCGGTCGAACTCGAGGTCGCCCAGGTGCTCGCCGATGAGCGACGCGCGCGCCCTGCGAATCGAGCGGCCCAGCGCGTCGCCCGGGTCCTCGGTCTCGACCGAGACGTTGATCTCGGTGTCGATCGAGAGGCTGCGGTTCGTCAGGTTGGCGGAGCCCACCGTGAGGAAGCGGTCGTCGACGATCATCAGCTTGGAGTGGATGTACGTGGCGCGCTCGGCCGTCTCGTCCTCGCCGCACGCCGGCAGGGTGTAGTAGATGCCGAGGCGGTGGCCGGTCTCGGCCGCAGCCGCGCGCAGCGCGCCGAGCACCTTCGCCTGCGACAGGCCGACGGCGATCTGCTCCTTCATCGTCTCGGCCTCCATGTTCAACATGAGCACCACGTCGAGCGGCGGCCGGCCCTCGGCGCGCATCCGCCGCGCGATGCCCTCGGCGATGACGTGAGAGCTGAAGTACTGCGTCTCGATGTAGATGAAGCGCTCGGCGGCGTCGATCGCGTCGAGGTAGATGTCGCGTATCTCCGTGCAGTTCGCGGCGCCGGTGGGCGCGCCGTGCGGATCGGTGCGGCTCAGCGTCACGCGCCGCGCCGCGATGGGGATGCCGCCCTCGGGCCGGTAGTCGGGGAACGTCGGCTCGGCCCCCTCGAGGTCCGGCAGCGCGATGGGCACGCCGCCGGCGCGCCGCCAGCGATCCGTGAAGATCTCGGTGAGCGCCCGGGCGGGCTCGCGGCCGCGCAGGTAGGCCTGCACGTCGTGAAACGGCTTGTGCGGCTCTCCGCGGCTGACGCGGAACGGGTTCTTGTTCGCGTGGCTGCGGTCGTCCCAGCGGTGGTCGCACAGGTCGAGGCCGCCGAGGAAGGAGAGCTCGCCGTCCACGACCACGAACTTCTGGTGGTGCGAGGCGCGCTCGACGTGGGTGGCGTCGAACAGGAAGTGCAGCCGATGGTTCGTCCACTCGAAGACGAGCTGCTGGAGCCATTCGCGCTCGAGCGCGAACACGAGGTGGAAATCCCAGGCGAGGATGAAGATCTGGAGATCGGGGTTGATCTCGCAGAGGTGGTTCAGGAACTTGAGCAGCGTGATCGGGCTCGACACCTCCGCCTCCCGCCCGCCGCGGAGCAGGGCGACGTCGCTGTCGAACTGCCACCCGGCGAGGAGCAGGTAGCGCCGCGCCTTCGATGCGACCCGGTAGAACTCGGGGTAATACTCGTCGGCATCGACCAGCAGGCCGAAGTCGTCCACCGGGGTGCTGCACCACGTGTGACGTCGAGGGTCGATGATCTTCGCCATCGCCCCCTCCTTAGCGACGCGCGAGGCGCCGTGCCAGGGCGTCGCGAGCGCCGCGGGCCGGAGCAGCCGGCGCCGCGCGGAGGAAACGGCGCGGCCTCGCTGCCGAGACGAGCACGTCAGACGCCTGACACCAAGTCATCACGTTCGCTCCGCGGCGTCCCTCTCGGGTCTTTGCCTTCGCATCGGTCCTTCAGGTCTTCAACGTCTTCGCGCCGTCGCGCCCTCGCGTCCGGGCGCTCCTCACCGCGCCCCGGGCCTCGCGTGCTCTTCGATGAGCCGCTTCAGGCTCGCCACGTCCGGCCGGCCTCCGCTCGCCTCGCCGACGGCGGCGAGCCGCTCCGCCTCGTCGCGCGAGAGGTCGGGGCATATCCACTCCAGCAATGCCGCCCAGTCCGGCGCACCGTCGCAGCTATAGCAGTCATCGGGGATCGGCGTATTGTCGGGGAAATTCCGGAAACCAAAGTACGGCATCGCATCTACCTTCATGTCGAGATCACGGGCACGCGCTCATCCAAGGCTTCCCGGCTCGCGTCGCGCCGGCGCGCCGGCCGGTCGGCTATGGAGCCGGCCGGTCGGCTATGGAGCCGGCCGCGCGGGGGGGCAAGCCCATCCGCGCCCGTCGCGGCCCGTTCGCCCCGGGTCCGCGCCCGAGGCGACGGCGGCGCTGGGCTCGTCGCGCCGCGGGTCGACCTGGAAAGAAAAATACGCTGCGATCGTGCCCGGCTGCCCGGGCGCTGATGGTTGAGCTTGTCCGGCGGGCTCCTCTGGGCTGATCTCTGCGCCAGGATGAACGACCTTGACTTGATCGCGCGCGCTGCCCGCGGCGCGCTGGCGCTGGCCGTGAGCCTTCTGGCGGCGGGCTGCCAGTTCGTCTCGGGCATCGACGGGATGGACGTCGACCAGACGGCGGGCGGCGTCGTCGGCGACTGCGGGCCGGTGGGCGCCCGGTGCGGCGGCACGTGCGAGGAGGGCATGGTCACGCCGCCGGGCACGTGCAGGGACGACGGGACCTGCTCCGCCGAGCCGAGCAGCTGCGAGCTGTACGCCTGCGATCCGAGCGGGACGGCGTGCGCCGCGAGCTGCTCGATCTTCAACGGCTGCGTCGACCGCGCGGTCTGCGACACGATGAGCGCGACGTGCATGGCGTGCGGGGCGAGCCCGCCCGATCCGGCCCCGTGCGACGGCTGCGAGCGCTGCGAAGGTGGCAAGTGCATCACCCGGTGCGACGCCGAGGGCGAGTGCGTCCGGGACCGGATGCTCGACGCCAAGGAGCGCCCGGCGCGGCTCGAGTGCAACGACCAGTGCAACAACATCCGTGTGGTCTGCATAGGGCCGCACCTGTGCGAGGTCGTCTGCGGCGACGGCGGGTGTCAAGGCCTCGACATGCAATGCAGCCATGACGGCCCCTGTTATCTCGAGTGCGGCCGTTCAGGTTGCGCGAGCAACGTAAAATTTAAATGTGGCGCGAATATTTGCTTTGCCGCTTGCATCCACGAGACCACCATCATCGATCAGAAGTGCGGGAGCTCGTGCTCGTGCATGTCGCAGGTATGCCAGTGATCCACGCGGGCGCCGCGGCGCGCGGCGCTCAGGGCGAGGAGGCGCGGGGAGGCGCGAGGAGGCGCGGGGAGGCGCGGGGAGGCGCGGGGAGGCGCGGGGAGGCGCGGGGGAGGCGCGGGAGGCGCGGCGGCCACGCGATGGCGCGGCGTGGCCGCGGCGGCGCGGCATGGACGCGATGGTGCGCGGCGAGAGCGGCGCCCGGGATGGGGGTAGCCAAGACCGCGCGGCCCCGATATTCTAGGGCTTTGCATGACGACTTGCCCCGCGTGGGCAGCCAGGACCGCGCGACCCCTAGCTTCCATGGCTTCGTATGGCGACGTGCCCCAAGTGCGCTGCGGTGTACGATGACGACATCACGGCGTGTTCGGCCGACGGCAATCCGCTCCTGCCCACGGGGCTGAGCCTCCCCGCCGAGCCGCTCCTCGCGCCGCACAGCATGGTCGGCGAGTACCGCATCGAGCGGAAGCTCGGCGCGGGCACGTTCGGAGAGGTCTACGCCGGCGAGCACCCGCTGATCGGCAAGAAGGTCGCCATCAAGGTCCTGAACCGGCGGTTCGCCGCGCAGCCTCAGGCCGTCGCCCGGTTCATCGCCGAGGCGCGCGCGGTGAACCGGATCCGCCAGCGCAACATCATCGATATCTTCTCCTTCGGCGTGCTCCAGGAGCTGCAGCGGCACTACTTCGTCATGGAGCTGCTCGACGGCCTCACGCTGGGCGAGCTGTGCCGGAGCAGGCGGCGGCTGCCGTTTCCGACGATCGTCCCCATCCTGCGAGGCATCGCCGACGCGCTCGACGCCGTGCACGAGGCGGGGATCACGCACCGGGATCTGAAGCCCGACAACGTCTTCCTCGCGGCGGAGCGCGACGGGACCTGGTTCCCGAAGCTGCTCGACTTCGGGATCGCGAAGCTCGCGGACGGCTCGGAGGAGACGAGCGCCGGGGTCGTGCTGGGCACGCCGCAGTACATGGCGCCCGAGCAAGCGCGCGGGCAGCGGATCGGGCCGCCGGCGGACATCTATTCGCTCGGCGTGATGATTCACAAGATGCTGACGGGAAAGCCCCTGTTCGCCGGGGAGTCCGCCGTGGAGCTGATGTACAAGCACGTCTCGGATCCTCCGCCGCGGATGTCGAGCGTCTGCGCCGATCTGCCGCGCGAGCTCGACCTGCCGGTGCTCGCGATGCTCGAGAAGCGCGCGAGCGACAGGCCCCCGACCGCGAGCAAGGCGGTCGCCGCGCTGCTGGACGCCGCGCGCCGGATCGGGCTCACGCGCGCCAGCGCGCCGGAGGAGCCCGCCTCGGCGCAACCGAGCGCGAGCTGGGCTCCGGGAGAGGTGAGCTCGGCGACCGAGGATATCGGGCGGGTGAGCGCGGCGTGGACGCCGGGAGAGGTGCCGTCGGCCGCCGGGGAGGTGGCGCCGGCGAGCGCGACGCTGGCGACGGGCGCGGCGCCGTCGGCCGCCGGGGAGGTGGCGCCGGCGAGCGCGACGCTGGCGACGGGCGCGGCGCCGTCGGCCGCCGGGGAGATGGCGCCGGTGAGCGCGACGCTGGCGGCGGGGGAGGCGCCGTCGGCCGCCGGGGAGATGGCGCCGGCGAGCGCGACGCTGGCGGCGGGGGAGGCGCCGTCGGCCGCCGGGGAGATGGCGCCGGTGAGCGCGACGTGGACCCCGCGGCTTTCGCCCGCGGCGACGGAGGACACGGCCACCCTGGAGATTGGCGCTCTCTTCGACGCCGGGCCCTCGGCGGCGGCCTGCCGGGCGCCGGACGATCGCTCGGACGCCGGTACGGGTCCGACGCCGGAGCCCTCGATCGCGCTCGGTGCCTCGACCATCAAGGTCGCCGGGAGCGCGTCCGGGCTGATGGCGGGCTCCGGACGCGCGATCTCCCGCCCAGCAGGGCCTCCTGCCGGCGCCGAAGCTCCGGCGCGCGGAGCGGACGCGGGCGGCCGGTCCTCGCTGTCCTCGCTGCGCGCGCTGGCCGCCGTCGAGGCGCCGCCGAGCGCTCCGGCCGCACGGACGGCGGCGAGGCGCTGGAAGCTCGCGGTCGCGACCGCCGCGGGGCTCCTCGCCGCCACGTGGATGTGGGCGTCCGGGCGTCCCTCCGGGCTCCCCCCGCTGGACGGCCCGGGCGCCGTGGCGCACGCGTCGGCCGCCTCGCCGGCGCCGCTCGCGCCGGCCGCCGCCGCGCCGGCGCCGAACGCCGCGGCGGCGCCGGGCGGCGCGCCCCCGGAGCCCGCGAGGCCCGCGCCGCCGCCCGCCGCGCCGCCGCCCGCCGCGCCGGCGGAGGCGGTCGCGGCGCCCGCGGAGGCGGTCGTGGTGCGCCTTTCTTCCCGTCCCGCGGACGCCGAGGTCTGGCTCGGCGAGGAGCGGCTCGGGAACGCCCGCGATCCCATCGCGCTGCCGCGCGGGAGCGAGCCCGTCGCGCTGGTCCTCAAGAAGCCGGGCTATCTGGACGGGAGCGTGCAGCTCCGCCCGGATCGCGATCAGGACGTCGACGTGAGCCTGTCGCCGCTGCCGGCGCCGCCGCGGCGCGCCGCCGCCCGGCGAGACCGGGCGCTGAGCCAGGGCCAGCTGGAGAGGCTCCTCGATCAGCGTGAGTGAGCCGGGAAGATGAAGCGAGGGCTCTCGTTCCTCGGCTCCGGCGTGCTGCTCGGGGCCGTCGCTCTATCGGGCGCGGCGTCCGCGCAGCGCGCAGAGCGCGCGGTCAAGCCCGTGGCCGAGGTGCTCTTTCGACAGGGGCGCGACCTCTTCAAGCAAGGGCGCTACCCCGAGGCCTGCGGCAAGTTCGAGGAGAGCCAGCGCCTCGAGCCGAAGCCCGGGACGCTCCTCAACGTCGCCGTGTGCCACGAGAAGGTCGGGAAGCTCGCCGCCGCCTGGGCCGAGCTGAGCGCGGTGGAGGAGATCGCGCGGCGCGAGGGCCGGCAGGACCGCGAGCGCTTCGCGCGCGCGCAGCGCGAGGCGCTGGAGGAGCGGCTCGCGCGCATCGAGGTCCGGATGGCCGAGCCGCCCGCGGGCCTGCGCCTCACCCTCGACGGCGAGCCGCTGAACGGCGCCGCCCTGAACGCGCCGTTCCCCATCGATCCAGGCCGGCATCGCGTCGCCGCCGCGGCGCCGGGGAAGCGGGCGTGGTCGACCGAGGTCGAGGTGCCGCCCGAGCGCGCCGCGATCGTGGTCACCGTCCCGGCGCTGGAGGACGCGCAGCCCGCCGCGCGCGGGCCCGCGGGGGCGCCGCTGGGCGCGCTCGCGCCGCGCGCGGCGGGGCCGGCGGCCGGGCGGGGACCGCGAGCGGGGAGCGCCGGGATGGTGCTGATGGCCACGGGGTTCGGCGTCGGCGCGATCGGCCTGGGGGTGGGGGCCGTCGCGGGCGCCCTCACGCTCTCGAAGTCGGGGGCGCTCGCCGAGGCGTGCCCGGACGACCGCTGCCCTCCGAGCCGGCGCGGCGAGCTCAGCGCGGCCAACACGCTGGCCAACGTCTCCAACGCCGGCTTCGCGGCCCTCGCGGTCGGCGCCGGCGTCGGCGTCGCCGGCCTGCTGATGCTGCCGTCCCAGGGCTCGACGGCGGGCGCGCGCGCGGCGCTGACTCCGGTGTTCGGGCCAGGCGCGATAGGCCTGCGAGCCACGTTCTGAGAGGGTGAGCGGCGGCGTCCAGTCCCACCCACCGGGAGTCCGGCCAGGGAGCCTTGCGCGCGCCGATCATCTTTGGACCCGGGATGAATACGCAGGTGACCAGCTGCACGGCTCTCCTGGCGAGCTCCGCTTCTCACGGTTTCGTGGCGGCTTGAGCCGATCTCCTCACGGGCGGTCCCATCGCCCCGAGCGGCCGCGCGGCCATGCTGGAGCGGCTTGACTGGATCATCGAGCAAAGCAGCGAGCCGGGCAGCGTCTACGAGGGCAAGAGCGACGTCCTCGAATCGTCTTGCTTTCCCCCCACGCCGTTACGCAGGAGACCTATGATGCAAGATCAAACTCGACGGTGGGCATATCGCCGCTCATGCCGATGGCGGGACCGGTGACAACGGCGCCACGACCTGGATACCCAAGGTGACCGGGGAGTTCTTTACCCAGTTCTGACACCACCGCGGGAAGTCAGCCCGGATCAGCGGAGAAAAACGCCAAGGCGCCAAGGCGCCAAGGCGCCAAGAGGAGAGGGGAAGGGCCGTCCCGGTAATTCCCCGCCCTGTTCCCTGCTTTTGGGGGCGCGATCACAGCGACTGGTGGCCGAGGCGCACCTGCATCGACGGATGGCGGGCGGCGAGGGCGCGGAGAAGGGCGAGGCTCCTGGCGTCGTCGGCGTGGTCGTGCGAGAACGTCTCGGGCTCGACGTCGTTGCGCCAGCCCCAGACGGTGTGGCACACATCGCCGGTGAAGAGGACGGGGCCCGCGGGGCGCGCCGAGGGTGGCCTTCACCACGTCATGCGTCGACGCCGGCGGGGCCTTCGCCGGGAATGCCTCCGTGCAGCCGCCGAGCAGCAGCGCAGAGGCGAGGAGCGTTCGGGACACGAGAGGGTTGTGAGCGGACCGAGTTGCATCCAGCGACGTTCCGATGAGGCGGCCGCGCCGTGTCACCCGGGCGCGACGCGGCGAGCTCGTCCGCCGCGCCCCTCCATGCGCCCCCGATCCCCCGGAAAGGCGGCGCCTGACCCCGGAGTTGGACGGATCTACCCCATGGCCTGGACAGCATTCGGCCTTGCGGCGCGGCGCCGATCCGTGAGACTTTCCGCGGGAGGTCACAAAAGGCGACGAGCTAGACAGACCTGGTCCGGCGGCTTCGGTTGACCAATCGACGGATAGTCAGGCAGCACAAGGCAGGTGAAGTAGGTCGCTTGAAGGGGCGAGGCGGCGGCCGGCGTACGAACGGAAGGCCGTGTCACGATCCGCCGGCGAGGCGCGTCAGGCATCTGAAGGCATCGAAGGAGCCAGGTGCAATGAGTAAACCGGAACTGGTGAGGGTTGAGATTGAGGGGGCCGAGGTGGCGGTCCGCCTGGCGGGCGATCGGGAGAAGCCGGCGCTCCTTCTGATTCACGGTTTTCCGAGCTCCTCGGGGTCGTTTCGGAGCGTGATCGGCACTCTCGCGCAGGACTGCTTCGTGATCGCTCCGGACCTTCCGGGCTTCGGAGGCTCCGAGCCGGTCGAGCGGCCCTCGTTCTCGCGTTTCGCGGACATGATCGACGGATTGCTCGCGCGGCTCGGAGCCGAGTCCTTCCACCTCTACCTCCACGATTTCGGAGCGGCGGTAGGGCTTCACCTCGCCACGCGCGCGCCGCGCAGGATACGCAGCCTCATCGTTCAGAATGCCAACGCCCATGAGAGCGGGATGGGGCCGCAATGGTCGGCGACCAGAGCCTACTGGGATGATCCCACGCCGGAGCGGGAGGCCGAGGCGACCGCGCACCTGACCTTGGAAGGGACGCGCGACCAGTATGTGGGCGGCGTGCCCCGGGACATCGCCGAGCGCATCGATGCCCGGCGGTGGGAGGAGGACTGGCGGATCATGTCGCTCCCCGGCCGGCTCGAGACGCAGCGGGCGCTGGTGCTCGACTATGGCAGCCATTTCGCGCGGTTCGGTGAGATCGCCGATTATCTCGAACGCTGGCAGCCCCCGGCGCTCATGCTATGGGGGCGGCACGACGTCTTCTTCGGCCTCGAGGAGACCCTCTCCTGGATGAAGGCGCTCCCGCGCATGGAGGCGCACGTCCTCGACGGTCCGCATTTTCTGCTCGAGACCCATCCGGCCGAATGCGCCGCGTTGATGAGCGCCTTCGTCAGGCGCACGGAGGGGCTGCGTTAGGACTCCCTCGTCGGAGGAGTCCTGAGGTCGGTGGTGCTGGTATCGCGTTCATACCCGCATCGATCGATTCTCCAGGCAGTCGCGACAAGCTTCGAATGCCGAGGTTGAAATCATGGAAACAAACAGATGTGAGAGCAGGTATTTCTCGTCGTCGAAGGGCCTGTCCGCCTCGCTGGCGCGCAACAGGAGCCGGCTCGCTGGCCTGATCTTGCTCTCGACGCTCGGCTGCTCCCTGGAGGTCGACGACGGCTCGTCGGCTGGAGCAGGCGGAAGCGGCGGCCAGGGCGGGGGCGGCGGCCAGGGCGGCAACGCCGAGGAGAAGACGATGCTTCGGGTCCCGCTGTATCCTTATATCCCTGACGCGGCGGGCGATCAGCTCACGGCGATGGCCCGCCGCATCGAAGCCGAGTTCGAGCAGGCGCATCACGACATCGATCTCGTGGTGAACCCGCCGTGCTTCGCGGACGACTTTTATGATCCCTCGTCGCTCGCCAGGAGCCTCGCCGGGGAGAACCCAGACTGCTCGTACGACGTCGTCGAGACGGACATGATCCAGCTCGGAGAGCTCGTCGCGACCGGCGCGATCCGCCCGTGGGGGGAGCTCCCGTCCGCGCGCTGGCACCCGGCGGCCATCGAAGCCTCCACCCATGACGGCGAGATCTACGGCGTCCCGCACTGGCTGTGTGGCCACTTCATCTTCTCCAGGAGCGCCTCGGTGGAGAGCGCTGGCACCGCGACCGAGCTGGCGTCCGCGCTCGTCGATCTCGCGACGAGCCAGCCGGACATGGCCGGCAACCTGCTCGGAAGCTGGAACCTTCCCTCCCTGTACCTGGACGCGTGGGCAGACACACACGGCCCCGACGGGGTGGCGACGGCGATCTCCACCACCACCTACGACGCCGCTACCCTCGACGAGCTCATCGCTTTCTCGAAGACGTGTGAGAGCGGGGGGAGCAACCCGTGCCTCGATGGCACTTACGATCTGGAGGAGAATTTCGATCTTCCGGCGCAGCGATTCGCCGCGGGTGAGGTCGACGCGACGTTCGGCTATTCGGAGCGGCTGCACACCGTCCTGAAGAGCCTTCCTCCCGGCGCCGATCCCGCGGAGATCAGGCTCTCCTCGGCGCCGCTGGGCGGCGGCAACAACCCTCTGCTCTTCACGGACAGCTTCGTCGTGAGCGCCAGGTGCACGGACGCCTGCGCCGAGGCCGCCTCCGCGTTCGCGGCCTACATGAGCTCGGCCAGCACCTTCGCGTGGATCCTGGCGAGCGAGGACTCACCGCAAGAGACCCGCGTCCCGCGCTACCTCATGGCAGCGTCGCTCGACGCTTACACGGCGCCGAAGATCAGCGAAGATCCCTTCTACCGGGCGATCAACGCGCTGACGCAGGAGGGAGAGAGCTTTCCGAACAGCGGGCTCCTCGCCGTCAGGGAGCAGATGCGAGACGACATCCTCGCGGCCTTGACATCGGCTCCCTGAGCGGGTGGCCCGTCCGTGGTACGTCGTCGCCCGGGGACGAACTTGCGGCGCCGTGTCAGTCGGCGCAGCCGATCCGCTCGGGCGCGACCGCCACGTCGTCGTACCACATCGACCGCGCGGGGCCGTGGAAGCCGAGGTAGCCGAAGCTGAACGTCTTGAAGTCGAGCTTGTCCCAGCCGGTCTTGTCGATGATCTTGGTGCCGTTGGCGTAGATCTGGACATCGCCCTTGGTGCCGTCGAAGTACGCCTCCATGCAGTGCCACTGGTCCTTGGGGAGGCTCGCGCCGCCGCTCCCGCACCGGAAGTCGCCGCCCGTCGGCAGGACGACATCGTCGTGCAGGTTCAGGACGATCTGGCAGTACTGCTCGGCGACCTCCACGTTGTGCCCCTCGTTCGGCTCGCCGGTGCCCGTCATGGCCTGGAAGTAGGCGTTGTGGTCGGACTGGCCGAGATCCACGCTGCTGCGCACGTAGAGCCGGACCCAGAACGTCGGACCGGGCGCCGGGACGGAGAGCATCCTCCAGTCGTAGCCGCTGCCCCCGGGCTTCACGTGCAGCGCGCGGGAGCCGGCGTGGAAGATCGAGGAGTCGATCTCCATGTTCTTCATCGCGTCGGCCGCCTGGTACGACGGGCGGTAGGTCGCGCCCGCCGGGAGCCCGTCGCCCTCGAAGTCGGAGCAGAACGTCGCGCTCGCCGGGCACGCGCCGGTCGGCGTCCCGGTGCCGGTGCTCGACGTGGTGCTCGTGCTCGGCGTCCCGGTGCTGCTGCTGCTCGTGGCGCCGCTGCTGCTGCTGCTCGTGGTGCTGTTGCCGCTGCCGCTGCTGCTGTTGCTGCTGCTGGCGACGGGGTTGCCCGGGCCCGAGCTCACGCTCGACGCGCCCCCGGTCCCCGCGCCGGCGCCGCCGGCGCCCCCCGCGTCCGAGCCGTCGTCCCCGCCGTCCGAGCACCCCGCCGCCGCGGCGGACAGGGCCAGACAGGCGATCCCAACCCAGGTGAAGCTTGCGATGTTGCGATGCAAAGAAGAAGTCATGTCGATGCCCGAAAGGTGATAGGCCCGCTCACCGGAGCTGCGCTGCCGCAGCGCGGCAAGCTCGCCGCCGTCCTAAGAATCCGCCGCTCGCGTCGGGCGCTGCCAGCGCTCGACGCGGCTCACAGCTCTAGCAGAATTCGCCGCGCCCCGGGAGCCGTTCTTCCGGATCTGGTGCGATTGTATTTCTATGTGACTATCGTCGAGGCGTGATGGCCCCGCGCACGCGCGCGATCGCGCGCTCGTGCTCGGGCGGGAGCGGCGCGTGGGGCGCGCGCCGCTCGGCGCCCGGATCGCCCTCCCAGGCGTCCTCCGTGCCGAGGTAGGCGGCGCTCAGGGCCGGAACGACGCTGAACTCGAGGGGCAGGATCTCCTCGGTGCACGACGTGTCGAGGGGCGCCTCGGGATCGGCGAGGAACTGGAGCAGGATCTCCAGGTCGCACGAGCCGCCCGTGGAGCCGGTCGGACTCTCGAGGGTGTGGGGGGCCCGCGGCAGCATCACGAAGGTCTGGTTCGGGCCGGTGAAGTGGCTCTCGACGGCCTCCGGTATCGCGCTCGGGATGAAGTCGAGCTCCCCCTGGAGGAGCAGCAGGGGCACGCTCGTCGCGGCCCACTGCCCTGCGTACGCGTCGGGGGTGTAGAGCGGCCAGCTCTCGCGGATGGCGGCGGCGTCGTCCATCAGCCCGAGGGCGACGTTGGCCTCCGCCAGGAAGGCGTTCACCTCGGCGAGGGACGGCGGCGGGTCGGCCCAGAGCTCCGACAGCGTGATGTTGTTGCGGAGCACCGGGGAGTAGAACCGCTGGGTCGGCGGGAGCGGCTCGGGGAGGGGCGCGAGGAGGAGCTCCGCGAGGTGGGTGAACGCGGCGACGTCGGCGGGAGCGCACCGGTCGAGCCGGTAGATCAGCGCCGGGATGAGCGGCCGCGCCGCCCATTGATAGAAGAACTGCGCGAACAACACCTGGAAGAGCGGCCGGTCATAGCCGAGCGCGGCCACCTCCGGACAGGCCCCCTCGTCGAACGCGTCCAGGGTCTCGGTCATCGTCGCCCACGGGTCGGCGCCGAGCTTGTCCGAGCAGAACGCGTCGGCGCCGCAGAGGGCCATGTACCGCTGGCCGAGGTCGTTGAGCCAGATCTCGAGGTCCGAAAGGTGCGAGTTGACGGCCAGCGCGGTGAGCGACACGGCCGTCGGCTGATCGGGGTAGAGCTGGAGGTAGCGGTGACCCCAGATCGACCCGTAGGAGCCGCCGAAGACGATGACCTCGCCGCCCGGGGCGCGCGTTCGCGCGATGATCTCGCCGACGTCGCGCGCGGCGTTCGAGACGGTGAAGCCCTGGATGTCGTCGCCCAGCGCGGCCTTGATCGACGGCAGACAGGCGGCCATCTCGGCGTCGGTGAGGTAGCTGCCGGCCTCGCTCTCCGGCGTCTCCCCGTCGGCGCAGCCGAGCCGGCTCGAGCGGCCCGTGCCGCGGTGGTCCGGCATGTACAGGTCGAGCGTCGGGTCGACGCCGGCGAGGAACTGCACGAGCGGCTCGAAATCGGCGCCCGAGTACCCCGGCCCGCCGTTCAGGAGCCAGAGCTGACCGCGGCTCGGCTGCGCCGCGGCGAGCTTGCGCTTGACGAAGAAGGTGATGGTCTTGCCTTCCGGCTGGTCCCAGTGGAGCGGGACGGGGATTTCGGCGCACTCGGCGTCCTCGCCGGTGCCGTCGGTGAGGAGCGAGCAAGGGGTCCACGCGATGGCGTCGCCGCCGCCGTTGCCGCCATTGCCTCCTTCGCCACCGCCACCGCCGCCATTGCCGCCGTCGCCGCCGCTGCCTCCTTCGCCGCCGCCGCCATTGCCGCCGTCGCCGCCGCTGCCTCCTTCGCCGCCGTTGCCCCCCTGGCCGCCGCTGCCCCCGATACCGCTCGTCGAGGAGCTCGACGACTCGGTTCCACCGGGATCCGTGTCGTCGCCGCATCCCAGCATTCCCTGGGCAAGCAAGATGGCCATCGCTCCGCAAAGCAGACTCGCTCTCATGATCAGCGCTCCTGAAGAATGGATGCAGCCCCGCACTCCACGCGAAGGGCAACCGTTAATTTCTCGACACGTCACTGCGGCTCTACCGCCCTGCGATCGCGTGATAAGCAAGAACCGGTGCATCCGGCGCGGCGCCGCGCTCGCGGCGCTCCGCGCCTCGGATCTCCGCAGCGACAGCGCGCTGACGCGGGGAGCGCGAACGGCGGCGACCGCGACCTGGAGCTAAACAAGAACGGAACGATGAGGAGACGGGCGCGCCGGCGAGGTGGCATGTACGCTCTGCGCCACCGCCGCGGATCCCGGGCGGCCCACCGCGAACCCGGAGTCCCTCGTGCGATCAGAACGTCCAAGCCTCACCGCCTCCGTCGTCGCCGCCCTGAGGGCGCTCTACACCGAGATGCCCGAGCCCTACCGCCTGGCGCCCGACCCGCTGGCGGCCGGCCTCGTCCCGTGGCCGCTCGCGCTCCCGTCGCGCCTGGTCCCGCTGGCGGCGAGCTCCCCCGCCGCCGCACGCGCCGTCCACCGCGGCCTCGGCCTCGCCCTGTTCGGCCTGAGCTACCACGTCGCGCTCCGCACCCGCGCGATCGACGACGCCCTCCGCGAGGCCGTCGCCCGCGGCGCATCCCAGCTCGTCGTGCTCGGGGCCGGCCTGGACAGCCGCGCGATGCGCCTGCCCGAGCTCGCGCGTGTCCAGGTCTTCGAGGTCGATCACCCGAGCACGCAGCGCTACAAGGTCGAGCGCCTCGCCTCGCTCGCGCACGCGGGTGGCAGCGGCGCCGGCGCGCCGGGCGCCGCTCCGGCCGCGCCGGGGCTCAAGGCCGGCGGGCTCGCGCGCGTGCCGGTGGACTTCGAGCGAGATCGCCTCGACGACGCGCTCCTTTCGGCCGGCTTCCGCCCCGCCGAGCCCACGTTCTGGATCTGGGAGGGCGTGATCGTCTACCTGACGCGCGAGGCGATCGAGGCGACGCTGCGCCTCGTCGCGGCGCTCTCCGCGCCCGGGAGCCGCATCGCGCTCACGTACGGGATGCTCCCCGACGTCGAGCTCCCCGCCTGGGCGGAGCGCCTGCTCGAGGGCATGTTCCGCTCCCTGGGCGAGCCCGTCCGCACGCCGCTCACCCGCGATGCCATGCACGATCTCCTCGCGCGCGCCGGCCTCCGCGTGCTCTCCGACGAGTCGACGCTGGACTGGGCCGCTCGCTATTGGCCCCCGCAGCGCGGCGTCCGCGCGATCGAGCGGCTCGCCGTCGCGGAGCGATGACGCGGCCGCGGCGATGATGGCTCGATCCATCGACTCCCGGCCACGCTCGCCTCGAATCAGCCCTTCTCGCCGCCCTCCCGCCGGATCCCGAGCTTCCGCATCTTGCTTTGCAGCGTGGTCGGCTTCAGCCCGAGCGCCGCGGCCGCCCCGCCCTCCCCGTAGATCTTCCCGCCCGACGCGCGCAGCGCCTCCTCGATGCAGCGCTGCGCCGCCTCGCGGTACGTCATCGCGCGCCCCGCCGCGCGCGGCGGCGCGGCGAGCGGCGCGGACAGGATGAGCTCGTCCCCGGTCGACATCACCATCGACCGCTCGATCACGTTCTCCAGCTCCCGCACGTTGCCCGGCCAGCCGTGCGCCCGCAGCCGCGCCATCGCCTCCGCGCTCACCCGCGGCGCCGGCCGGCCGAAGCTCGCCGCGACCTTCTCCACGATGACCCGCGTGAGGGGCTCCAGGTCCTCGGGCCGCTCCCGCAGCGGGGGGACGACGATCGGAAACACCTGCAGCCGGTAGTACAGGTCCTCGCGGAACGCCCCGCTCGCCACCATCGCCTCGAGCGGCCGGTGCGTCGCGGCGATCACCCGCACCGAGACGCGCACCGCGCCCTCGCCGCCGACGCGCTCGATCTCGCCCTCCTGGAGCACGCGCAGGAGCTTCGCCTGCGCCGCCCTGGGCAGCTCGCCGACCTCGTCGAGCAGCAGCGTCCCGCCGCTCGCGCGCTCGAACATCCCGAGGTGCCGCGCCGCGGCGCCCGTGAACGCGCCGCGCTCGTGGCCGAAGAGCGCGCTCTCGATGAGCCCCTCGGGCAGCGCCCCGCAGTTCACCGCGAGGAACGGCCGCTCCGCGCGGCGCGAGAGCGCGTGGATGCGGCGCGCGATCACCTCCTTGCCGGTGCCGGTCTCGCCGCGCACCAGCACGGTCGTGTCCTGCCGCGCGACGAGCGGCACCATCTCCAGGAAGATCGCCCGCATCGCCGGGCCTCTCGCGACCACCTCCCGCGGCAGCGCGACGCGGTCGAGCTCCTCCTGGAGCGCCCGCTTCTCGCCCTGCGCGCGGCGCGCGATCGCCGCGACGCGGCCGAGGACCTGCACCTGCCGGAGCGCCACGGCGAGCAGGCGGCCCAGCGCCTCGAGCAGGGCGGGCGAGAGGTCGAGCGCCGCGCCCTCGCCGAGCGCCATCGTGGCGCAGCCGACCGCGCCCTCCCCGTCGCGGAGCGCGAAGACGGCGATCGCCTCGCCGCCCGCCCCGCGTCGGACCTCCGGCGCGCCCGGCGCCGCCGCGCCGCGGCGGAGATCGAGCCGCCGGAGCGGGAGGTGGCGCGCGAGCACGGCGCTCACCGCAGGGACGAGCGTCGCCTCGGTGTGCGCCCGCGCCGAGGCCTCGCCGAGGTCGGCGAGCAGGAGCAGGGCGCGATCGGCGGGGGCGGTCATCGGGCGGGGCGCGACGCCACCGAAATGGCGTTGCGCGGCACCGTAGGGGCGTTGCCAGGGCAGCACAAGGCCAGCGCCGGCCCGGGAAAGGGCCGCTCCGGCCGCGGGTACGCGCCGTGCACGACCGGGCGAGGAGAGGAGAGCGCGGTCGACCGTACCGCGGAAAGGACCCCTCATGGCCTACGTCATCGCCGAGCCTTGCATCGCCACCTGCGACACCGCGTGCGTCACCGTCTGCCCCGTGGAGTGCATCCACGGCCCGCTCCCGGCCGGCGAGATCGCGCGCATCGCGGAGCTCCCCGAGGAAGAGCGGAAGACGCGCCTCGCGCGCCTCCAGCTCTACATCGATCCCGAGTCGTGCATCTGCTGCGGCGCGTGCGAGGGCGAGTGCCCGGTGGGCGCCATCTTCGATGAAGACGAGCTGCCGGCCAAGTGGGGGCATTACCGCGAGATCAACGCCCGCTTCTTCGCGCAGCGCGCCTGAGGCGCCGCCGGGCGGCCTCTTCGCGGCGGCCCGCCTCGCGCGGGCGAACGGCCGACACGGCACGATCGATGTGCCCATGTAGCCTTGTCCGGGATCCGGCGGACACGGCACCTCGCGAGACCAGACCGGCGCCGGGAGCGCGCATGAGCCTGCCGGCGCTCCTCTTCGTTCGGCGGAGAGCACGCCTGTCCACCGCGCGCGGCGCGTGGTCTCGCGAGATCGGCGCCGCGCCGAGGAGGCTTGACGTCCGCCTGTCGGTCCACCTTGTTTTGCCCATGCGACAACCCGACGCTCGCCGCTTCGAGCCGGAGGACCTCCTGTCCTTCAAGCTCGTCTCCGAGGTGCTCCTCTCGCCCGACGGCCGATGGATCGTCTACGTCCTCGAGGAGGTCGACGCCGAGGCGGACACCTATGTCTCCAACCTGTGGCTGGTCCCCGCGAGCGGAGGCGCCCCCCGGCAGATCACGTTCGGCGCGGACACCAACGAGAGCCCCCGCTTCTCTCCCGACGCGTCTCGGATCGCCTTCCTCTCGGACCGCGGCGGCGGCCCCGCGCAGCTCTACGTGATGCGCCTCGACGGCGGCGAGGCGAGGCGGCTGACCGACCTCCCTTCGGGCGCCGGTCTCCCCGCCTGGTCGCCCGACGGCGCGGCCCTGGCCTTCGCGGCGAAGGTCGCCTCCGGCGCGCCGCCGGGGGCGCCGCGGGTGGTGACGAGGGCCCTCTACAAGAGCGACGGCGAGGGGTTCGTGCTGGACCGCCGGACGCACCTCTTCCTCGTCCCCGCCGAGGGGGGCGAGGCGCGGCAGATCACGCGCGGCGACGCGAACGAGAGCGACCCGGCGTGGTCGCCCGACGGGCGCCGCATCGCGTTCTGCCGCACGCGGACGGGCCCCCGTGAGGCCCACCGCAGCGACCTCTGGGTGATGGAGCCGTCGGGCGAGGGGCTCCGGCAGGTGACGCGCGGCTGCCCGCTCGCCGCCATGCCCTCCTGGTCGCCGGACGGCCGCGCCCTCGCCTTCTACAGCCCGCGCGAGGACGGCGCCTCGCGGCAGCAGGTCTGGGTCGTCGAC
Organism: Sorangium sp. So ce134; assembly: GCA_051525975.1. Taxonomy (GTDB): domain Bacteria; phylum Myxococcota_A; class Polyangia; order Polyangiales; family Polyangiaceae; genus Sorangium. Next base: position 10,255,130 of record CP150314.1, on the reverse strand, counting down.
GCGCGGGGCGAGGCCGAGCCGCGCATGGTCACCTCGGAGGACATGGAGGTCGCGAGCTTCCCGCTCGGCAAGGTGATGCCCCCGGCGTGGTCCGCGGACGGGCGGGAGCTCGCCGTGGTGCTCGCGACCGAGAGCACCTCGGAGGCGGCGCTGGTCTCGGCCGAGGGGCGCGCGCTCCGCAAGATCCTCTCGGACGACCGGCAGATCACGCAGATCAGCGCGGCGCCCGGCGCCGGCGTCCTCGCGTTCCTGTGGAGCACCATGCGCCTCTGCGGCCTGCTCGGGAGCGCGCGCTGGGACGGCGCGGACGCGCGGCTCCTCGTCGACGCGAACGAGGCGTGGGGGGAGGCCCGCGCGTGGCCCGACGTCTCGCTGCGGGAGTTCCACGGCGCGTCGGGCATGAAGAACGTCGGCCTCCTGATGCTGCCGCCGGGCCGCAAGGGCAGGCCCGCGCCGCTGCTCGTCCATGTGCACGGGGGGCCGCACGCCTATGTCGAGTTCGGCTTCACGTACCGGCCGTACTGGTATGTGCTGGTGTCGCGCGGGTGGGCCGTGCTGTCGTTGAACCCGGTCGGCTCGGGCGGGTATGGGAAGGAGTTCGCCGAGCGCCTGCGGGGCCGCTGGGGCGAGCGCGATCTGCCGGAGCACCTCGCCGCCATCGACGAGCTGGTCGCCGAGGGCACGGTCGACGGCGATCGCGTCGCCATCGCGGGCAAATCGTACGGCGGCTTCATGGCGGCCTGGGCGATCGGCAAGACGAGGCGCTTCCGCGCCGCCGTCTCGAGCGCGCCGGTGGCGAACCTCGAGTCCCATTACGGGACGTCCGACACCGGCTACTACGTCGATCCGCACGACATGCGGGGAGAGCCGTTCGACAGGCGAGAGCTCTACCGCAAGCTGTCGCCGGTGTCCTGGGCCGGCGAGGCCGCGACACCCACCCTGATCCTGTGCGGCGAGGAGGACCATCGCTGCCCCATCGGCCAGTCGGAGGAGCTCTTTGCGGCGCTCATGCGATCGGGCAAGGCGCCCGTCGAGCTCATCCGCTTTCCGGGCGGCGACCACCACCTCGCCGAGCAGGGCAAGCCGAGCCACCGGGTGTTCTACAGCCGCCGCGTCGTCGCGTGGGTCGAGCGCTACTGCGCGAAGGAGCGCGCTTCGGAGACGGCCTGACCGCGGATCGCGGACCGGCGGAGACCGAGCCAGGAGGAGCGGAGATGGCTGCGGGACCTTGACAGCCAGGAGTCGCCCGGATCTCATGGGCCATCTTCCTCGTGCTCCGCACCCCTGTCAGCTTCCAGGCGCGCGCGATGTTCATCGGGCTCTCCTGTGCGGCGCTCGCGTGCATGGCGCCGGCCGGCCCCAAGGGCGTCCTTTCCTTCCTCGCGTCTCCGGCGGGCCCGGGCATCGCCGCGTTGGCGCTCATGGCGCTCGGGACGTCGGTCGAGGAGCTCGGCACGATCCGGCGCATCCGGATCGGCGCGGCCCTTTGCATCGTGGCCGCCGCGCTGGTCGCGGCGGGCGGGCTGTGGGGGGCTGCGCTCGCCGCGCTGGGCGCGCCGGTACCCTGGCCTGCCTGGCTTCTCTATGGCGCCGGCGCGATGGGCGTCGCCCTCGCGCTCGGGCGTGACATCGCCGTCTATCGCGACCCTCGACACGGTCAATCCGTTCGTCTGGAGGCGATCTCGGCAGACGCCGTTCGTCTCACCGCGGGCGGAGCTCCGGTCACCATTCCCGCCTCCCTGATCCGCGACGTGACCCTCGCCAAGAGCCCTGAAGGGCGGGGGGTCTTCATCCTCCTCGCCGGTCGCGACAAGGTGATCGGCGACGCGCGCGCGCTGCCGTGGGTCGCCGCCCGGCGGGACGGCGACGCGCTCCTCCTGACCGAGCACCAGGCCGCGCTCGACGCGGAGCTGCTCGCCGCGCGGCTGCTCGAGGCGGCCTCCGCCGGCGAAGGGGAGTATCGATGACGCCGAGCGACCGCGCGGGGGACGGCACCCTGGAGATCCCGCTCCGTCGCCCCTACCGGGAGCTCCTCCTGAGCGCCCTCTTCTTCGCGGCTTGCGCGGCGGTCCTCGCCCACCGGGCCTGGACGAACGACAGGGGCCTGATCCTGAACGGGATCCTCCATTTCGAGCGCGGAGGCGCCGGCGTCTTCTATGCGGTGCTGGCGATCCTGTCAGGGGCGCTGTGCGCGATGGGGCTCGCCGGCGCCGCGCGCCTCGCCGCGCTGAAGCCGTTTCGGATCCTCCTTGGTCCTCGGTCGATCACGTTGCCGTCGATGCATCCGCTCCGTGCCGCGCGCGAGGTCACCGTGCCGCTCGATCGCGTCGAGGCCGTGGAGATGCAGCCCCCGGCCAGACCGGTCGCGCTCGTGATCCGCGAGGGCGACCGCGCCCACACCGTCCCGCAGCGCTGGCTCACCGAGGGCTGGTCGGCCCAGGAGGTTGCCGGCGCGATCATCGCGCGGGTGCGGGAGGCGCAAGCGGGGCGGCGTGCCGGCGGGTGACGCCCCGCAAGTCGTGGGATCTCGGCGGCAACGCGGTAGTAGGATGGGGCCCGAACCGAGGAGGTCATCCATGAAGGCCGCGACCGCGCTGGTGAAGGACATCCGCGAAGAGCTCCGCAACATCGACGATCAGCTGAGGGATCACCCCTATCCGGGCGCCATCGCGCGGGGCGAGGTCACGCTCGAGGGGCTGAAGGCGTTCCCGGGCCACCAGCACCACGTGGCGCTCAGCGACCTGCGCTCGATGGCGATGATGCTCCAGCGCTTCGCCGACACGCCCTTTCGCGACTTCTGGAGCGGCGTCCTCCAGGGCGAGCTCGCGGCGCCCGCCGGGATCGCCGCCATGGGCCAGAAGCTCGGCATGACGAGGGACGACCTGGATCGTTACGAGGTCACCGCGGAGGGGTTCGTCTACGCCACCCAGATGGCCTGGGCGGCGGCCAACGCCTCGGCGGCCGAGATCGCGTGCGCCCTGCTCATCAACTTCCCTGCCTGGGGGTTCAACTGCGGCAGGATGGCCACGGCGCTCCGCGACCGGTACGGCTTCGGCCCGGAGCACACGGCGTTCCTCGACGCGTTCGCGGGCCTGCCGTCGTTCGAGGACATCGCGGTCGCGATCGTGCAGGACGGGCTCGATCGCGGCGTGGAGGCCCGGGCGATCCGCCGTACGACGCGGCTGTTCCAGGCCTATGAGAAGATGTTCTGGGACGCGATGCTGGCGCTGGGAGCGCAGAAGACGAGCGGTTAGCGCCGCGGGTCAGAAATCCCGCCAGAAAAACCGGTCGATGACGAGCGGTTGCCGGAGACAGCAGCAATCTTGATAGTTTTCGCCTGTTTCGCCGCCGAGGGGGGCTCCGGTGTGGCCCAACGGGGCGCCCTGCTCGTCTCCCTCGCGAGCAGGGCGGCCAGCACGAAGTCGGCGACCTCGTACGGCAGCGCGAGCGTTCCGTCGCCGAAGCCGCCGAAGAGGGCGATCACGCCCCCCGGGCGCAAGCAGGGCAGGAAGGCGCGCGCCACATGGATCGGCCCCGCCAGATCGACGGCCAGCTCCAGCTCGACCTCCTGGTCGGTGTGCGCGTCCTGCCCCTTCCGCGCGTCGACGCCGGTCGCACACACCACGTGGTCGACGGGCCCCACGCGCGCGGCCACGTCGCGCAGCTGCGGCGCCACGAGCTCGGCCGTGTGGTGCGCCGCGCCGTACGCCCCCGCGAGCTGGCCGAGGCGAGCGCCGTCGCGCTCGACGAGGACGTGCAGGCTGGACACTCGAGGACATCGATCGCGAACGTGCGGCGCAGCAGCTCGGCCCGTGGCCGACAGGCGTTCGGCTTGCGTTTGGGAGCGGGCTCGAGCCGCGCCCGGAGATCGAGGATCTCCCAGTCCACCTACCCGCCGACGTTCACCACGATCTTCCCGAAGGGTCCTCGATCCAGGTGATCCAGCGCGGCCGGGACATCGGTGAACGCGTATACGGAGTCGATCACCGGATCGAGGCCCAGGCGATCGACCGCGCGGATCAGATCTTCGAGCGCGCGCCGGTGGCCGGCGGCGATGCCTTGGACCGTGAGGCGCTTGAGCAGGAGAGGGGACGAGGCGCCGGAGAAGTCGAGCCCTTCCAGGAGGCCAATCACCGAGATGCGGCCGTGGACGGCCGCTGCCTGCACGGAGCGGCCCAGGCTCGCGCCCCCGGCGATCTCGAGGATGTGATCGGCGCCGCGGTCGCCGGTGATCTCATAGACGGCCTGCACCCAGTCCGTCGTCGCTCGGTGGACGACGTGACGCGCACCCAGGGCCTTGGCGCGGGTGAGCTTGTCGTCGCTGCTCGACGTCACGATCACCTCCGCGCCGTGGGCGGCCGCGATCTGCAGGCCGAACAGGGCCACGCCGCCCGTGCCCTGAACCACCACCGTTTGACCGGCGTGGAGATCGCCGTGCTCGACCAGCGCGAACCACGCCGTGAGACCGGCGCAAGGGAGCGTGCTAGCGGCGGCGGCGCTCAGGCTGCGCGGCGCGGTGACGGCCCAGTCCTCGGGGAGGACCACGTACTCGGCGAGCACACCGGGGTGCGCACCGCCGAGCGTTACGTAGGCGGGCGAGCGCGCCGTCCCGGGGGCGTGACCATCGATCCAGCCTGGAACTAAGGTCGAGATCACGTGATCACCTTTCGCGAAGCGGGTGACCTGCGCGCCCGTCGCCGCCACCACCCCGGCCATGTCGGACGCGGGCGTGAACGGGTAGGCGAGGGGCAAGCCCATGCCATTTTCGACCACCAGCTTGTCGCGGAAATTCAGCGACACCGCGGAGACCCGGACCAGGATCTCACCAGGCCCCGGCGCCGGGATCGGAGCCTCCGCCAGCCTCAACCTATCGCGACCGACCGCGTCCATCACCCAGCGTTTCATCGTGTTTTCCATCTCACGCTCCTTGGCGCTCCCCCGGCGCCGAGACCATAGAGGCGCGCCGCCGTCCGTGGTGGTGATGATTGATCCACTCACTGGAGCCGCTCGGTCTACAATCGCCGGCCTCATGTCCGACCGGTTCAACGGAATTGCCGTCTTCGTCGAAGCTGCCGAAGCCGGAACCTTCGCCCTCGCCGCCGCGCGTCTCGGCCTCACGCGATCGGCGGTGGCGAAGACGATCGGCCGCATCGAGGGCCGCCTCGGAGTGCGGCTCTTTCACCGCACGACCCGCAGCCAGAGCCTGACCGCGGACGGCCAGCTCTATTACGAGCGCTGCCAGCGGGCGCTGCGTGAGCTGGAGGCCGCCGAGGCCGCGCTGGACTCCGGCCGCCGTGAGCCGGCCGGTCGCCTGCGCGTGTGCGTGCCGGTGCTGTTCGGCCGCCGCTGCGTCGCGCCGATCTTGCTCGATATCGCGGCCGAGCACGCGCGGCTCGAGCTGGAGCTGTCCTTCAGCGATCAGCCGGTCGATCTGGTCGAGAATGGGTTCGACCTCGCGGTGCGCAACGGTCCGCTGCCCGATCAAGCCGGCCTTGTGGGCAGGCGGCTCGTGGGACAGCGCATGAGCGTGTGCGCCTCGCCTTCCTATCTCGCCGCGCGCGGCCGGCCCGAGACCATCGAGGCGCTCGCTGCGCACGACACCATCGCGTATGGCTGCAGCGGCAGGGTGAAGGACTGGTGCTTCCGCGATGCCGAGGGGCGCCTGCGCGGGATCCCGATCCGGAGCCGCATCCGCTACGACGATCTCGAGGCCGTCGCCGACGCATCTGCCGCTGGCCTGGGGCTCGCGTGGCTACCGTGGTGGTTGATCCGCGATCGCGTGCGCCGCGGTGAGCTCGAGTGCGTCCTCACGGACGTGCCCGGCCTCCTCTACGAGACGCACGCCATCTGGCCGCAGGCACCTCAGATGCCCTCGCGCGTGCGCGTCGCCATCGATGCTCTCGTCACGCGGCTCCCGGCGATGGTCGACGTGTGATCTCTATGCGATCCTGCCCTCCTGAAAAAATGACGCTATATCAACAACTTATCCATGCATCGACGATGCGGCAGCCTTCACTCCACGGCCTGCGGGGCTCCTGCGATCAGCAGCTTCCGATGCCGAGACTCTCGCGCGTGGTGCTCTTCACGCCGTCGGCTGCGATGAGGTCATCCGCGCGCAACTCCGTCCGAACGCCGGTCTCGCGGTCGACAATCCGAGCTGTCACGCCGTGGTCGTCCTGGGTGAACGACTCGATCAAGGTGTTGAAGCGGAGGTCCTCGCCCCGCGGGCCGAAGTGTGGCTCCTGGGCCATGAACGGGTCGATGGAGTGACGGGTGCCGGGAACGTCCCGGTCTGCTTCGAAGGCTCGGAGACACTGCGGCGAAAATGAGACCAATGCGCAGCGCTCAGCGGAAGCCGCGCCGAAGCATTCTCTTATCGTCGTGCGCAGGCGCGTGGAACCCTTCCGAGGCTCCGAAGCGGTCGCACGTGGGAGCGCCCATCGCCTTCGTGCACTCGGCGTCAGATACGCACGACCTGCAACGGCCTTCCAAGCAGAGATACCCCCCGCACGCGTCGAGCGTGGGGAGCGCTTGACCTGCTTGGCGAGCTGCGTGGCGGTCAGGGCACCCGGCCCGACCATCCGCTGAACCATCTTTCTCGAAATGCCTTCGCACACGGCGGTATCAAGCGAGTTCTCCAACCTCGCCCTGGTCACGATCTCCCGAACTCCTGGGCCGGACTGCCGGCCTGAGGAGGCGACAACTTCCCTGAGGTATAGGGTTCCCGGCAACGGTGAGCGGCTTTATCCTCGATCGGTTCGAGATGACGGTGGCGCGGTTCAGGAAGTTCGTCGAGGCGTATCCCGGGAGCAAGCCCGCGCCGGGAGCGGGGCAGCACCCGCGCATTGATGGGAGCGGATGGAAGCCGAGCTGGGACAGCAACCTGCCAGCGGATGCCGCAGCGCTCAAGGCTGCGGTGAGTGCGACCCGAACTACCAGACGTGGAGGGACACGGACGAAGATACCGACCACCTGCCGATGAACTGCCTGAATCGGTACCTGGCGTTCGCGTTTTGCGCGTGGGACGGGGCCGGTTGGCGACGGAGGCGGAGTGGCGGCAGCAGGAGGGAATAAGCAGCGAGAATATCCGTGGTCGAATCCGGCAAGCTCAATGACGATCGATGGCGCCTTCGCTGTATATGACTGCACAAGGGAGGGGTCTTCTTCCGACGCGTGTGCATTCATCGGTATCCAGCCGGTCGGGTCGCGGTCGCCGAAGGGAGATGGGAACTGGGGGCAGGCGGACCTGGCCGGGAACGTATGGGAGTGGGTCATGGACTGGTATGCTTCGCCATACCACCATAGCAAATGCAGTGATTGTGCCCATAAGGACAGTGGCTCGGGCCGGGTGCTCCGGGGCGGGGGCTGGGTCGATACTGGGCCGGGCCTGCTCTCTTCCCACCGTAACAGCAGCGACCCATCGAACCTTTACACCGACGTCGGGGCCCGGTGCGCGAGGACACCGTAGTCGCGAACCCGGCCGCCCGCTGGCACGCCCACTGCGCCCGCAGGGGCCTTGCCGATCGGGAGCGGATGGCTCCGGCTGGTCGGGGAGCGCGACGGCTGCCCCGGGACGGCTGCCCCGGATCGACGGCTGCCCCGATGGCGGCCACGCCGCCCGCGGCCAGGCCGGAGCCCCCGCCGTCAGAGCCGCCGCCTGCGCCGGGCCTCGCGCCGGCGGGAGCGAGCGGGTTAACTTTCCGTCGGCAGTAGACGGGCTGTTTCGGTCGCTCCACAGCGCCACGGCCTCACCAGCGCCGACGTCGCCGACTCCATGGATTGGAGCTATGATCTCAGACGGACCGCGCCGCGAATGTGTTCGGGGACTCGAAGTGACGTCCACCCAATTCAAAGCGCTGGGGATCAAAGAGGCGCAGGGTGCAGCGCGCTCGCCCATCGAACAGCGCGATGGTTTTGGCGCTGCTCGTCGCCACCTTGTCGATCTCCAGCTCACCCTCTGTGTTCTCGCGATAACCTGTGATAAGACCGATGCCCACATCGGATCCATAAAGCCCTTGGCGTGGGCATGAAGAGACTGAATAGCGATACCGTCGTCTTCGAACCGCGAAAGCATCTTGCCGACGTTGACGTACGAGCTGAAGGCGGCGCGGCAAAATCTCGAGGGATCACGCAGAGCGTCGGACCGTGGGTCGACAAGCCTCGCCGATGCGGGCATGTGGTCACGCCGGCGGAGCGCGTCGAGCTCGAGCGCCTTCGCCACGTCCTTCACCGCGCGCGCCTCACCGCGCCGGAGCGGGCGAGCGGCTTTTCGCTCTTCCCCTCCAGCGATCCGACGACGTTCGCCACGACGCCGCGGACGAACCGCCCCGCCGGATAGTCGTCGGTGGCGCGCAACCACAAGAGCTCGAGCCGCGCGCCCTCGAGAGAGAACGGCAAGGGGACCACGCGCAGATGCGACCGCGCCCGGATGAGGTGGCCAGCGAGCAACGACGGCACCGTGGCCACGAGGGAAGAGCCCTCGACGAGGTCCGCGATGTAGCCGAAGGAGTGCACGGAGACGCGGACCGTCCTGGCTTTGCCCAGCGCGTCTTCCACGACGCCTCGCGTGTCGCCGGCGTACGAGACGATGATATGCTCCTGGGCGAAGTAGGCGCGCTCGGTGAGCGGGCGTGGGAGCTTGGTGAAGCGTGCGTCGTACAGGCAAACGAACGCCTTCGGCCCGCTCTGGTGTGCGGTGAGCGGCTGGCGGAGGATGAATTTCGGCAGCTCGTCCGCCACGGTGACGGCGAAGTCGATCTTGCTCGAGAGCAGGCTCTCCTCCACGGTCCGAAACTGCACGGGCAGCACGATGAACTGCATGCGCGGCGCCTCGGCGCGGAGCTGGGCTATCAGCTTCGGGAGGAGCACGGACTCGAGCCCGTCGGCGAGCCCGAACCGGATCGTGGCGGTCGAGAGCTTCGGATCGAAGCGCGGCGCCGCCGTCGCGGCGGCGATGAGCGGCGCCAGGTGCGCGCGCGCCGCCGCGAGCAGCTCGGCGCCGCGCGTCGTCAGCGCCACGCCGCGACCCTGACGGGTGATGAGCTCGGCGCCGACGAAGGTCGCGAGCCTCCGCATCGAGGCGCTCACGGCCGGCTGCGTCACGTAGAGGCGCGACGCAGCGCGCGTGAGGCTCCCTTCCTCCGCGACCACCACGAACACGCGGAGCAGGTTCAGGTCGAGATCGCGCCCATAACCATCGTTTATGTTCTCCATCACGACTATCCATTAGCATTTCTGTCTGCTCCGCCGTACTCCTTTCCGTGGGTCGCGGCGCCGGCGGGGGCGTCGAACGCGTGAACGCTCTCTCGGAGCTCGAGACAGAGGTCCAATCATGAAACTCCAAGGCAACACCATCCTCATCACCGGTGGAAGCGGCGGCATCGGCTTCGAGCTCGCGTCGCAGCTCCTCCGCCGCGGCAACACGGTCATCGTGACAGGCCGCGACGAAGACGCGCTCGACGCCGCGCGGCGGAGGCTGCCTGGGCTACGGACCCTCCGGAGCGACGTGCGAGACCCGCACGCGATCGCGGCCCTCCACGAGCAAGTGATGAAGGACTTCCCCGCGATGAACGTCCTCATCAACAACGCAGGGATCATGCGCAAGGTCAACCTGCAGACCTTCGGCGCCGATCTCCAGGGCATCACGGAGGAGATCGAGATCAACCTGAGCGGCTCGATCCGGATGGTGATGCAGTTTCTTCCGCACCTCAAGGCCCAGACCCGCGCGGCGATCGTCAATGTGTCGTCAGGGCTCGCCTTCACCCCTTACCCGATCGCCCCGATCTACGGCGCGACGAAGGCGGGGATCCACTCGTTCACGCAGTCGCTGCGCGTCCAGCTCAAGCAGACGAACGTCCAGGTCTTCGAGCTGGCGCCTCCGGCGGTGGACACGCCCCTGAGCCACCCGTTCGCCGACGAGCTCCGGGGCACGCCGCTCATGAGCGCCGCGAAGCTCGTCGATGAGGCCCTGAAGGGGCTCGAGAGAGACCGCCCGGAGATCCGCGTCGGCTTCGCGAACGTCTCCAAGCTCATGAGCCGCATCGCGCCGGGCTTCCTCCTTAAGCTGCTCAGCAAGCCGGTCGATCAGATGCTCGCGCAGATGAAGCAGCTGAGCAGCTAGAAGCCCATGATGGATGTTGCACGGAGGCAGGCGGGACGAGGAGTCCTCGCCGGCGCTGCGCAGCCTGATTCATCGACCGCCGTGTCACAAGGGGCCGGGAAGGAGCACGCGATGACGACAAAAGCACGAAGCGGCCGAGAGGGCCGCTCTTCGACCTCGAAAGAACCCTACGCGGCGGGCGCCGTGACCTCCAGGGACGGCACCACGATCGGCTACCGCCAGATCGGCCGAGGTCCCGGCGTCATCCTGGTGCAAGGAGCGATGGGGACCGCCGCCAACTACGACCAGCTCGCGAGGGCCTTGGCCAACGACTTCACGGTCTACCTCCCTGACCGGCGGGGGCGGGGCATGAGCCCGCGGGAGTACGACGCCGGGCACTCCATCGACAGAGAGGTCGAGGACCTCGATGGCCTCCTCTCGCGAAGCGGCGCCCAGCTCGTGTTCGGGCTCAGCTCGGGAGCGATCATCACGCTCGAGGCCGCGCGCGCCTTGCCCTCCGTCCGCAAGGCGGCCGTCTACGAGCCCCCGTTTTATCTGGAGGGAGTGCCCCTCGACGGGATCGCTCGCTTCAACGACGAGATCCGCCGCGGGCAGCTGGCCTCGGCGCTCGTCACGATGAGCAGCATCGTGCGTCTCGCCCCGGGGCTCCTCGCCGCGGTCCCCCGCCCGCTGCTCACGCTGGCGGCGAGGGGATTTCTCCGCCTGGACGACAGGATGGGCTCAGGGCAGTACGCGCCGGCGCGCGAGCTGCTCCCGGCGATGCGCTTCGATTTCAAGATGGTCGTCGACAGGGGAGAAAGCATCGCGTCGTTCAAGGCCGTCGAAGCCGAGATCCTCCTGCTCGGAGGCACGAAGAGCCCGAGGTACCTGAAGAACGCCCTTGATGCGCTGGAGACGATCCTCCCCAGGGTCCAGCGGACGGAGCTCGAAGGCGTCGGTCACGCGGCTCCCTGGAACGCCGATCGGAGGGGGAGCCCCGAGCTCGTCGCGCAATCCCTGCGCGGGTTTTTCAGGGAAGACCGCGCCTGAGCTCACCGTAGAACCTGACCTCACGAACACTCGGCACGCAGGGCCTCACGGTCTCGGCCCTCGGGCTCGGCCTGATGGGCATGAGCCAGGCGTACGGCACCCCCGAGGAGCGCGACGAGCGCGAGTCCATCGCCACCATCCACCGCGCCATCGAGCTCGGCGTGACGTTCCTCGACACCGCCGCGGTGTACGGGCCCTACACGAACGAGGAGCTGCTCGCGCGCGCGCTCGGAAGGGACGGCCGGCGCCGCCCGAGATGCTGTCCGCGGCGCGCGACGGCGAGAAGCAGATGGCGCAGGTGGACCGGTGACGGCCGTGACGACGAGCTCGAGCTCGACCTCGTCCTCAGCGAGCGCGTGTCGGACGACTACCTCGCGCAGTTGCGGCAGCGCGGCGTGTCGTACCTGTCCGTTGAGGGCGTGGGGACGGGAGAGACGCAGGGACACGGCGCGCGCCGGCTCGCGCTCGAGGCCGTCGAGCGGCGTGCTGGCGACGTGCTCAGCCTCCGGCACACCGCCCCGGCCGGGAGCTCCGCAACTTCGTCACGCTCGCCCGTGAGAGCAGGCGCGCGCGATATCCGAAGATCGCTGAGCTCCTCGGAGTGCTCGCCCGGCACCGGGGCGACTTCATTGTCGTCGGTCTAGATCAACGTGAACGGTGCTCCAGGCTGGGCATGGTCGACAGGGCTGAGATGTCGAAGACGCCCAAATGCGTCACCGCGAGGCTTTCGAGCGCCTGCAGGCCCGACAGCGGCGCCAGCGTCGCGATGGGCATGCCGCCGATGTACACGGCGCGGCGACCGCCCATCAGTCCGTGTTGTCCCACGTAAGAACCGCCTCGCGCGGATACGGACCGAGGCCGCGGAACAACGCCGTATCGTCCTCGCCGGTCACCGTCGCTCACACCCATGCTTCGTGTGACTCTCGCAGGCGGCTCCGATCGAGCGAGATGAACCTGGAGAGGCCGTGCTTTGCCAAGACCATCTCGATGAACGCCGCATCCTCATCATCGAGACCGGACATCGCACCGGCGCCCTGGTGCTTCGGGCCAGCGAAATAGGCGTATAGCTCCTCGCCTGCATCCTCGTCGAGCGGCACATACGCCCCCTCAAGCTCTGGATCGTTGCAGGAGGTCCCACCCGTCTGGTTCGAGTACAGGACGCCCGTGGGAAACGACACTATCGCGCCCAGGCCGATGCCGTACCAGAGCTCGATCTTCGGCTTGCTCATCGGCATGACCCCTGCAGTCTTGAATGCTTCACGACGTGCGGCGATCCGGGCCTTTGGCATCGGCTGTCGAACGGCTCGCGGGAGAGCCGCGGAGCCAGCCAAGTTCGGCGCTTTACGCAGCGCTCGCACCGGAGCCGCGCGAACCCGCGTCAGAGCAGCCCGCAGTCGAGGTAGACTTCGATCTCCTTCTTCGCGTGCTTGGGTATCCGGACCGCGATGGCGCCGTCGTCGATGGCCCGTACAGCGTCTCCACGTTGTCGCGCACGATCTCGTAGAGCGTCGTCTTCTCGGGGCGACGGCGCTCGTAGACGACGCCCGTGGTGCGAGCCGCGCTGGCCACACGGCGCCGACACCGCACGCCGCACGCCACGCGGTGAGGGCGCGTTTTCGCCGCGAATCTCGACAACCCGCCGGGCTATCGCCCATGGCGGAGCGGCGGGCCGGGGGGCGGCGGGCCGCGACGCGCGCTGCCGCGGCGGCGGAGGCGCTCGCCGAGCACCCGGCTCGCGCTCGATGTGTCTGTCCACGCCGATGATCCCGATCACCGAGCAGGTGATGGTCATGCCTCTCAGCGGGACCATGGATGAGCAGCGTGCCAGGCACGTGCTTGAATCTGCGCTCTCTGGCGTCGAGGCGCATGGTGCGCGTGCCGCCTCCGTGCCAGCATGCAGGAGCCGCTTCGCCACTCGTTTTCCCACCGCTCCCCGTGGCGTCGGCAGTTCCGCCATGGCGGCGCCATGCAGCATCGCGGCGAGAGGGTCGTCGCCTGCGCACGCCGCCGCGCTTGCCTCCCGGCACAGGCCTGGTGCTTGCCGGCATCACTTTCCGGATGCCTCCGGGGCGCTTCGGCACGCAACCGCCGCGCGCGGGCGATCCCAGAAGAGCCTGCGGACACTGGCGAGCGGCAAGGCTCCGGCAGCGAGTCGACGCGAGCGGCGGGCTCGACGTTCGGCCCAAGCTTGCTCACCCCTCCGGTGCCACCGGCAGTCCGAGCAGCCGACCGATCGCCTCGTGGACGACCCGGGCCGCCACCTCATCCCCGAGGGCGACGGCGCGGCTCAGGGCGCTGGCGAGCGAGGCGACCACGGCCGCCCGAGGCGACGGATCGGTCACGGCAAGCTCCTCATGCCCGGGGCTTGACCATTGGGCCGGGGTTGGGTCCATGCCTCCTGAGGGGGTGCGATCCGTCGTCACGTCCTCCCAAAATCCCTGGAGATGCGACGGATCGCGAAGATTCGGCGCCGCGGAAGAGTCCCGCCAGGATTCCGCCGCGGCGCCGAACCGTCGCGATCCGTTACTTTCGGCGGGTTTTCGGGAGAGCGTGACGACGGATCGCACCCCCTCGGACGGCATCGACCCAACCCGGGCCCACGAATAGGCGTTTGCGGGACTGCGCCGGACCTCGCCGCCGCTGCTGCTCAGGCGCAGTCCCGCAAACGCCTATTCGGTGGCGCACCGTCCGTGGGTGTTGACGTTTCCGTTTCCGTGGCGGCGCAGGCTCGCCCAGGACGGGGCGTTGTTCGGGGTGCTGACCCGCATCTTCGTCGAGAGCGTGGAGCGGTTCTACGAAGAGCGCGCCGCGCGCCGAGGCTTCAGCGGCGGGGTCAAGAGCGGCGCGGTGACCGTCGTGCAACGCACGTCCGGCGACATGCGGCTCAATCCGCATCTGCACGTGGTCTTCCTCGACGGGGCTTATCACGAAGACGGCACCGAGTTCGTGTGGAACGAGCTCGGTCATCTCCCGACTCGCGCGGTCGGTCAGGTCCTAGAGCACGCCGTCGGGCGGATGCTCCGTTACCTCCGGCGGCACGGGCATCTCGAGATCGAGCACGACGTCGAGGAGGACGACGAGCCCGAGGCAGCGCTCTGTGCCTCCGCCGTCTCGGGACGAGAGCCGCGCCACACGTCGTCGCCCCGCAATGGCTCCGCGGGCTCTCGCCGTCTTCTCCGAGCGCGCTCGCGTACGACAAGCCGCTGTGCGCTGCGCTCGATGGCTTCACCTTGCACGCAGCGACGCGCGCCGGTGCGCACCATGCCGCGGCGAGGGAGGCGCTGCTGCGCTACGTGCTGCGACCCCCGATCGCAAAGGAGCGCGTCGAGCCGCAGCAGGACGGCCTGGTGCGGCTCTCGCTCAAGCGCTCCTTCGCTGACGGGACTGTCGCGGTGGACATGGATCCGCTCTCGCTCTTGTGCCGCCTCGCAGCCAGCGTCCCGCCGCCGCGCTTTCACACCGTCAAGTACGCGGGCGTGCTCGCCTCGGCAAGTCGCCCACGTTGACGCGCAATCGCATCGGACCGCGCCCTGCGAAGCCACAAGAGCCTACGAAGGCGGACGAAGACGCCGCTTCGAAACGCAAGCGTGGCGGCTATCGGGCGGTCGACAAACCGCGCCGAGCTCTTGCGCCGCACATTTGCCATCGACGTCCTCGAGTGACCAGCTTGCAAGGGGCGGATGAAGCTCGTCGCCATGGTGACCGAGCCAAGGAACATCGCCCGCTTCCTCTCCGCGCTCGGCGAGCCGACCGACGTCCCAGCACGCTCTCCCAACCGAGGGCCGCCGTACTGGAAGAGCACCGTTCTGCGCCGCAAGGCGCCCGGTGACGCCGTATAGCGTCTCGCGACGCGCCTCCCGGGCCAGACCAACGCCCGGACGGACACGTGTGCCCACGGCACGCCGATGCGCCCCGTAGCGCGCTCGGCGCCGCCCGGACCACGCTCTTTCGGCCCAGGACCCTGACCACGTGCCCACGCCGTTCGGCGCCCGCTGCCACGCACCCATCCATGGCAACGCCAGAGACTACCTGGTGGCGAATGTGAGCGTTTACATGACTGGCGTCAACCGAGATGGACGGCGCGCGGATGTCCTCGATCCGGAGGCGGGCGGGCCGGCGCGGCGGCGTGATGGGGGCGAGGGGTGTCCGCCGGGGAAGAGCGCGGCGGCGGCCGAACGCGACATGCGGGCCGCGACCGCGATGCTGTGATTCCGCGGACTTCAGGAGCGCCTCACCCTGGCGGCGCCAGGGTGGCGGGTGGCGGCCGTCACCCCATCGGGCCGCAGCCGCAGGGATCGCCGCAGAAGGATACCGCCTGCTGGGAGGCATGCCACGTCGCGGTGAGCAGCAGGCTCACGCCGCGACAGAAAAACTTCGCTCCGGCAATATTTGCTCTCGTGGTGAGCCGGTCCGATGGCGATCTGCTACTGCCATTGGTGAAACCGTCTCACCCTGCGCGCCGAGGACGAGCGCACCAGACGGCCGTCAAGGCCGCCTTCAAGGCGTCAAGGTACAAAGTGAAGCAGCTCCTGAGCGAGCTCACGAAGACGGATGCTTTCCACGACACGGCTGCGTGAAAGGAGGGGGAGGGTATGTCGAAATTCCGCTTGAGCCGACGTGCCATGCTGCGAGGCGCCGGCGCCATCGCCGTCGCGCTGCCGTGGCTGGAGATCATGGGAACCGAGCGCCCGGCGCGCGCGCAACCCGCGCCCGCCCGGCGCTTCCTCGCCGTCTACACGCCCGGCGGGACCGTGATCGATCGCTGGCGTCCGACCGGCACCGAGACGAGCTTCACCCTGGGCCCGATCCTGGCGCCGCTCGCGCCGGTGCAGGACCGGCTGCTCGTCGTCGACGGCCTCGACATGCAGAGCGCGCGCGGTGAGCAGCACCAGAGCGGGATCATCGCCTGGCTCACGGGCACGCCGCAAGAGCTCACGTCGAACGGCGGCTACGCGGGGGGGCCGTCCATCGATCAGGTGATCGCCTCCCGGATCTCCGCCGGTCGGACGGCGGAGGCGAGCATCCAGCTCGCGGTGCGCTGGGCGACGGGCAAGTCCCACGGCCTGATGACGCCGATGAACATCGCCAACTTCGAGGAGACCGCGCCTTACAGCCCCATCCCGCCGCGCCTCGATCCGGTGGAGATCTTCACCGCTCTCTTCGGAACGCTGGACCCCGGCGCCAGCGACGACGCCGCCCGTCGCCTCGCGCGGAAGCAATCGATCCTCGACTTCCTCGACCGGCGCTACGCCGCCCTCTCCGCGCGCCTCGGCGCGGCCGACAAGCAGAAGATCGACCAGCACCTGACGAAGATCCGCGAGATCGAGCAGAGCCTCAGCACGACGCCGGTCACGACGGCCGCTTGCCGGCCCCCGACGAGGGTCGACACGTCCGACTACAACCCGAGCGCGGGGCTCAACTCGGACGACGTGGGCTCGATCGTGGACAGCTCGACCGACGCGGCGATCCCCAAGGTGGGCAAGCTGATGACGGACATGCTGGTGATGGCGCTCGCCTGCGACATCACCGCGGTCGGCACCCTGCAGTGGAGCGACACCGAGGCGAAGTACACGTTGCCGTGGCTGAACCTGACCGAGCACCACCATTTCTACCAGGAAATGGGCGGCTACAAGCCGGCCGAGTGCGAGCTCATCTACACCTGGTACTCGGAGCAGCACCTCTATCTCTTGCAGGAGATGGAGAAGGTCGACATGGGCGGGCACTCGCTGCTCGACGAGAGCGTCGTCTTCTTCGGCTCCGAGATCTCGGATCCGGCGTCCCACAGAAAGACGAACATGCCGTTCCTGCTGGCCGGCGGCGGCGGGGGCCTGCGCACCGGGCGCTGGGTCCGGTACCCGAGCCTCCCGCACAACAACCTGCTCGTCTCGATCCTGAACCTGTTCGGCGACACCCGGACCAGGTTCGGCGCGCCGGCGTACTGCACCGGGCCGCTCACGAACCTCACGTAGGCATTTCCCGCGATGCCTGGCTGAAGGCGAGTCCCGCGATGCCTGGCTGAAGGCGAGCTTCGCCGCCGGCGCGAGCGGCGGGCGCGAGCCATCCTCGACCGCCGGCTCGCCGGAGGTGCCCCGTGTCTCCCGCTCGAGCGCGCGCACCAGCAGCGGCGCCGCCGAGCGCAGGGCGCCGGGCGTCCAGGACGCGGATCTTCGCTGCGCCTTCTTCGTCGGGGCAACGACGAATTTGCGCCGTGGTTCGCGGGGGGGGGGAGCACGCACGGAGCGCGCGGGGGGAGGCCATGTTTTCCCCTTCCCGCTGCAAGCGTATATCAGACATGGGGGCTTGCTGGAAGCCCCGGATCATGCCGCACACTCCCTGGCCATGACGAAGCACACAGTGGTCATTGCTGGTGGGGGGCCGACGGGGCTGATGCTGGCGGGGGAGCTCGCGCTGGCGCGGGTGGACGTCGCCATCGTCGAGCGGCGCGAGAGTCAGGAGCTCGCGGGGTCGCGCGCAGGAGGGCTGCACGCACGATCGAGGTGCTCGATCAGCGCGGGATCGCGGATCGCTTCCTCGCGGAAGGGAAGGTCGCTCAGGCAGCGTCGTTCGCGACGACGCCCCTCGACATCAGCGACTTTCCGACGCGCCATAACTACGGGCTGGCGCTGTGGCAGAAGCACTTCGAGCGCATCCTCGCCGCGTGGGTCGAGGAGCTCGGGGTGCCGAGCTACCGCGGGTGTGAGGTGACGGGGTTCGCCCAGGAGGACGCGGGGGTCGATGTCGCGCTGTCCGATGGGCGGTCGTTGCGGGGCTGCAAACCGAAAGGGTGGGGCCGTGAGCGTCGTGATGGCTCGGTCCTGGGCCGAAAGAGCGTGGTTCGGGCGGCGCCGAGCGCGCTACGGGGCGCATCGGCGTGCCGTGGGCACACGTGTCCGTCCGGGCGTTGGTCTGGCCCGGGAGGCGCGTCGCGAGACGCTATACGGCGTCACCGGGCGCCTTGCGGCGCAGAACGGTGCTCTTCCAGTACGGCGGCCCTCGGTTGGGAGAGCGTGCTGGGACGTCGGTCGGCTCGCCGAGCGCGGAGAGGAAGCGGGCGATGTTCCTTGGCTCGGTCACCATGGCGACGAGCTTCATCCGCCCCTTGCAAGCTGGTCACTCGAGGACGTCGATGGCAAATGTGCGGCGCAAGAGCTCGGCGCGGTTTGTCGACCGCCCGATAGCCGCCACGCTTGCGTTTCGAAGCGGCGTCTTCGTCCGCCTTCGTAGGCTCTTGTGGCTTCGCAGGGCGCGGTCCGATGCGATTGCGCGTCAACGTGGGCGACTTGCCGAGGCGAGCACGCCCGCGTACTTGACGGTGTGAAAGCGCGGCGGCGGGACGCTGGCTGCGAGGCGGCACAAGAGCGAGAGCGGATCCATGTCCACCGCGACAGTCCCGTCAGCGAAGGAGCGCTTGAGCGAGAGCCGCACCAGGCCGTCCTGCTGCGGCTCGACGCGCTCCTTTGCGATCGGGGGTCGCAGCACGTAGCGCAGCAGCGCCTCCCTCGCCGCGGCATGGTGCGCACCGGCGCGCGTCGCTGCGTGCAAGGTGAAGCCATCGAGCGCAGCGCACAGCGGCTTGTCGTACGCGAGCGCGCTCGGAGAAGACGGCGAGAGCCCGCGGAGCCATTGCGGGGCGACGACGTGTGGCGCGGCTCTCGTCCCGAGACGGCGGAGGCACAGAGTGCTGCCTCGGGCTCGTCGTCCTCCTCGACGTCGTGCTCGATCTCGAGATGCCCGTGCCGCCGGAGGGTTCGGAGCATCCGCCCGACGGCGTGCTCTAGGACCTGACCGACCGCGCGAGTCGGGAGATGACCGAGCTCGTTCCACACGAGCTCGGTGCCGTCTTCGTGATAAGCCCCGTCGAGGAAGACCACGTGCAGATGCGGATTGAGCCGCATGTCGCCGGACGTGCGTTGCACGACGGTCACCGCGCCGCTCTTGACCGCGCCGCTGAAGCCTCGGCGCGCACCGCGCTCTTCGTAGAACCGCTCCACGCTCTCGACGAAGAGGCGGGTCAGCACCCCGAACAACGCCCCGTCCTGGGCGAGCCTGCGCCGCCACGGAAACGGAAACGTCAACACCCACGGACGGTGCGCCACCTCGGGCAGGACGTCCTCGATCAGGTTCGCCGCCGTGGAACACATGCGTCGGCCCAGACACGACGGGCAGAAACCGCGCCCTTTACAGCTGAAGGCCACCAGCCGACTCTCTTCGCAGCGCTCGCACCGGAGGCGCGCGAACCCGCGGCAGAGCAGCCCGCAGTCGAGGTAGGCTTCGAGCTCCTTCTTCGCGTGCTTGGGTATCCGGACGGCGATGGCGCCGTCGTCGATGGCCTCGTACAGCGTCTCCACGTTGTCGCGCACGATCTCGTAGAGCGTCGTCTTCTCGGGGCGACGGCGCTCGTAGACGACGCCCGTGGTGCGAGCCGCGCCGGCCACACGGCGCCGACACCGCACGCCGCACGCCACGCGGTGAGGGCACGTTTTCGCCGCGAATTTCGACAACCCGCCGGGCTATCGCCCATGGCGGCGCCATGGCGGAGCGGCGGGCCGGGGGCCGGCGGGCCGCGACGCGCGCTGCCGCGGCGGCGGAGGCGCTCGCCGAGCACCCGGCTCGCGCTCGATATGTCTGTCCACGCCGATGCTCCCGATCACCGAGCAGGTGATGGTCATGCCTCTCATCGGGACCATGGATGAGCAGCGTGCCAGGCACGTGCTTGAATCTGCGCTCTCTGGCGCCGAGGCGCATGGTGCGCGTGCCGCCTCCGTGCCAGCATGCAGGAGCCTGTTCGCCCCTCGTTTTCCCACCGCTCCCCATGGCGTCCGCAGTTCCCATGGCGTCGCCATGCAGCATCGCAGCGAGAGGGTCGTCGCCTGCGCACGCCGCCGCGCTTGCCTCCCGGCACAGGCCTGCTGCTTGCCGGCATCACTTCCCGGATGCCTCCGGGGCGCTTCGGCACGCAACCGCAGCGCGCGGGCGATCCCCGTAGAGCCTGCGGGCACTGGCGAGCGGCATGGCTCCGGCAGCGAGTCGACGCGAGCGGTGGGCTCGACGTTCGGCCCAAGCTTGCTCACCCCTCCGGTGCCACCGGCAGCCCGAGCAGCCGACCGATTGCCTCGTGAACGACCCGGGCCGCTACCTCATCCCCGAGGGCGACGGCGCGGCCCAGGGCGCTGGCGAGCGAGGCGACCACCTCAGCCCGACGTGACGGCTCGGTCACGGCGAGCTCCCAAGCCCGGGGCTTGGCCCTTGGGCCCGGGTTGGGGCCATGCCTCCAGAGGGGGTGCGATCCGTCGTCACTCCCTCCCCAAATCCCCGGGAATGCGACGGATCGCGACGGTTCGCCCCCGCAGAATAGTCCCGCCAGAAAAAACGATCGATGACGAGCGGCCGCCGGAAATAGCATCGATTTCCATAGCTTCCGCGTGTCTTCACGGCCGAGGGCGGTTCCGATGTGGCCCAACGGGGCGCCCTCCGCCGCTGCGTCGCCCGCGGTGAAGGGCTCGCGGCATCACCGGTCCCACCGTATGGCCACGCTGCATGCGCTGGTTGACCAGCGGCGGCTCCAAGATCTGAATCCTTCGTATGCTCGAGCCTGGCGACGACGAAGGTAAAGGCGTCCGCGAGGCAGGATCAACCCTGCCAGTTGCCGATCATTTCTACGTAGTTCTTGCCGCTGACTTCATCTCCTTCGTAGGTGCCAGTGAAGGCGGCGGCAGCCTCCATGCGGCCGTCGCCATCGCGGGCGAGTTCCTGACCGGGAGTCCCCGTGATGCGCACGGTGAGCTTGGCTCTGAGCTCAGGGACGGTGACACGCCAGCGGGTTGGATACTTCTGCCCGGTGGTCGGGCTCGTCCAGATCTCGTCCGCGCCGTCGGCCAGCGGCTCGACCTCCACGACCTCATGAGTGCCGTCCCTGTGCAGGACCGTGGCCCAGACTGCCCACATGCGGGGCCCAGGGCGGCGAGGGCGAGCGGAGCCGCACCAGGAAAACGTGCCTGATGCATGCATTCGCACGCGACGTGTCAGTCCCAGGCCGGGGGCGGATAAGCAACGTCGAGATCTTCTCAGCGTGGTGTAGACAATACTACACAGCCGAGTGAACTCGTTGGATCTGTTGGTCTTTGTAGGCGGATCAGTGGACCCGTACTTTGTACGTCATGGCGACTGCCGGTCGTTGGCGGAAAATTTTTGACAGGTCGGAATGGCTTTGCGCGGGCTATCCTCACCGCCAGCAGTTCGCGATGGCCGCCCCCGGCCACCCAGGGCGCTGCGGCGCCGTCACCAGAACCGGCCGACGAGCCCCGCTCCGCCGAGCCCCGGCCCGAGGATCGGCGCGGCGGAGAGCTCGAGCATCGGGCCGCCCGTGCGCGCCGGGGTGGGGTCCGTGCGCGCGGGCAGCGGCGGGGGGGTCGGCGTGTCGAAGGCGTAGAACACGAAGCCGCCGAGGGCGAACGCCGCGGCCGTGCCGAACAGGGCCGTGGTGGCGTTCGCGAGCTCGTCGCGCGTGTCGAGGTGAGCTCGGTACTGGCCCAGCTCCTCCTCGGAGATCCCCTGCTGCCCGCGCTTCTCCTCGATCTCGCGCGCCATCTCCTCTTCCGCGAGGCTCGAGGACAGCATCAGCACGCCGACGGCGGCGGACAGGACCCCCACCGCGACGAGGCCATAGGACATCTTCCGCTGGAGGGAGCTCGAGAGGCCGACCTCGATGACGCGGCGCTCGCCGCGGCGGAGCGACAGCTCGCGCGAGAACGGCAGGTGGCCGTTCTTCGTGGCGACGAAGAAGCGCTTGCCGGGAGCGACCTGGATGAGCGGCAGCGGCGTCGTGCCGACGAAGCGCCCGTCCAGCGTGACCTGCGCGCCGACGGGGGCCTTCACCTGGAGGAGCGCCGGCCGCTCGCGCAGCTCCCTGTCGATCCCGAGGACGTCCCCCTCGATCGCGACCACCTCGCGCTCCTCGTCGATGTGGCCGTCGGCCGTGATCTTGATCCGGTGCTTGCCCGGCTGGACCTCGGCCATCAGCGGCACCTCGACCGGCGCGCGGCCATCGATGGACACGCGGGCCCCCACGGTCGGCGAGGTGACGTTGATGCGGGTCCTCGGCCTGGCGTCGGGCGGCGCCGCCTCCAGCGCGGCGGGCGCGGCGGGCGACGACGGAGCGCTCGCCTCGAGGCGCGCAGCGATCACGCCGAGCTCGCTCAGGGCCTCGGTCGCGTCCGCGCGGCGCCCGCCCTGCGGGACCTGCTCCAGGTACCGCCGGTAATTCGCGATGGCCGCCCTCAGCGCCTCGGGGCTCTGCTCGACCACGTACAGGCGGCGGTAGGCCTGAGCGAGCGAGAAGAGCAGAGCAGGGCGCGGCGCCTTCCTGTACGCCGCCTCGAAGGACTGCACCGCGTCGCGGTACCGCGTCGCGGCGTAGGCCTGGGCGCCGGCGTTGAAGAGGGCCTTCGCCTGCTCGATGTCCTCCTCGGCCGAGGCCGCGCGCGGCGCGAGCGCGGTCGCCGCGAGGGCCATGAGCACGACGCAAAGCGAGGTCCTCATCGGCGGATCGGGACCCCTTCGTGGACGCGGAGCGCGCCGTCGCTGAGCACCCCGAGGTCGTCGACCCCGTCGCCGAGGACGTCGCACGTCGCGATCGCGGAGCCGCCGGGGATGCCGTCCAGCTTGCGGCTGCGGAGCAGGTGCCCGCCCAGGTCCTGGCAAGCCGCCGCATCATCGCCGCACGCATCGAGCGCGTAGGCCGCGCCGCGCGTGAGCACCACGAGCACCCTTCCCGCCCCCTCGTCGATGCGGGCGAAGTCGGCGCTCGTGACCTCGCTCGCCAGATCCTCCAGACCGGCGTCCGTGGGCTCGAGCTCGACCGGCGCGTCCAGCGCGCCGTCGCCCGTGTTCCAGAAGACGGCGAGCCGGCTCGCCGCGATCCTGCGCGTCCCCGGCTCCAGCCGGTAAGCGATGCCCACGACGTCCGCGCGCTCGTCGCCGTTCACGTCGCCCGCGCGGAGCCCCCCGTACAGCGTGCCAGGCGCCGGCGCGATGGCCGCCTCCGGCACCCCGAGCGCGCCGCTCGCGCCGAGGCGCACGAGGACGACCGCGCCCTCCAGCGCGGGCGCCCCCGACCCAGCCGCCGCGTCCTCCTCCGCGACCTCCACCGGCAGCGAGAGGACGATCTCGTCCGATCCATCGCCTTCGAGGTCGACGGCGACCCCATCCAGCGCCCACGCGGGCTCCCGCGAGGGGACGAGCTCCGCGGGAAGCGAGATGCGCTGCTCGTCCCCGTCGACCATGGCGATCGCGCCCGCGTCGACCGCCGGCAGGAGCCAGAGATCGGCCAGGCCCGCGGAGGAGCCAGGGCGCGGAGGCACGATCGTCAGCGAGGCGATCTCCGCCCGAGCGCCCCTGAAGCGGCCGGCGATGCTCTTCACGGCGCGCAGCTCGCCTGCCTGCCGCACGTCGTCCGCGCGGATGAGCGGCAGCGGCGGCAGCAACGACCGCGAGCTGCTGCCCTCGATCAGGCTGAACGCGATGTCCCCGCCGTGCGAGAAGAGCACGCTGACGTCGTCCACGGCGTCATCCGGCTCGGGCAGCCGCACCGCCGCGACATCGAGGAGCCCCTCGAAGGCGCCGAGCCGCACCGGAGCCTCCGGCGCCTTCATGTACCGACCGAAGCAGACGGCGAGCGTCGGGTGGACCGCGCTCGACAGCGAGCTGCCGGCGCTCTCGGCGAACGAGAGGTCCGGCAGGAGATCGCCGTCGAAGTCGCCCACGACGAAGCTCGAGACGTTGCCCAGCGTCGGGATCTTGAGCTCGTTGAGCTTGAAGTCGGAGGGCGCCGCGCCGGTGACGCCGTTGAAGAACGTCAGATCCGTCGCGTCTGCGGAGCCGGTGATCACGTCGGGCACGCCGTTGCCGGTCAGGTCCGCGATCACCGCGCTGGTCCAGCGCCGGCCGTTCGCCGGCGCGAGCCGGTCGAACTCGACCCGGTATGGAGGAGACGTCCGGGCCTTTCCGAGCCTCACGGCGCCGGGGTCCACGACGTCGAGCACCCCGTCGCCGTTGAGATCGCCGACGGCGATGGGGGCCCCGAGGCCGGGCGAGCGCTCGGAGCCCGCCTCGCCGGCCGGGTACGAGAGATCGCCGTAAGGCTGCATGTCCCCGAACGCGCCGCCGCCCGCGCCCTCCGCGACGTCGAGCTCGTAGCAGGCGGCATCCGCGGGCAGGCCCGGGTCGCGCTGCGCGCACGTGGCGCCGACGAGCAGATCGAGGATGCCGTCGCCGGTCACGTCCCGGAGGAAGGCCGCGCCCGCGATCCGCGCGCCGGCCGGGAGCTCGACAGCGGTCTGCGCGCCGCTGTCCGGCGAGTAGACGCGCACGGCCGAGTCGTCCGCGAGGGCGACGACCACCTCGTGGAGCCCACCGCCGTCGAGGTCCGCGCTCACGAGCGG
Organism: Sorangium sp. So ce134; assembly: GCA_051525975.1. Taxonomy (GTDB): domain Bacteria; phylum Myxococcota_A; class Polyangia; order Polyangiales; family Polyangiaceae; genus Sorangium. The sequence continues at coordinate 10,230,542 of CP150314.1, read as the reverse complement.
ACCGGCGACGTCGCGCCGCCCGCGCTGCTGAGCGAGGAGCGACAACCCGCCGCTCGCCGCCCCCTGCACGACGACGATGACGTCCTCCGGCGCCGCGCCGCCCGCGTCGGTCCCGGCGACCAGGGCGAGCCACGTCTGCCCGTCCTCGGGCGTGCTGCCGACCGGCAGGAGGCGCGCCCCGCGCAAGGTCATCGTCCCGGGTTTCGCGCCGATCAGCGGCTCCAGGCGAAACACCGACGCGAGCACGGGGACCGGCGCGAACGTGCGACCCGGCTGGCCGCTCAGGATCGCCACGCCGGGCCCCACGCTGAGCGCGATGTCCGTCGTCCCGTCGTCGGTCAGGCGCGCGAGCGCGGGCGTGTCCCCTGCGGAGGGGATCGACACCCGTGTCCCCACGGTGCTGTTCGCATCGAAGTAGAGCGCCTCGAGGCTCGTCGAGCCGACGCCCACGAGGTCTCCGCGGCCGTCGCCGTCGAGATCGCCCGTGAGCAGCCGCTGCGCGCCGAGCGGCAGCGCGGCGCCGAGCGGCTTGAACTCGCCCGTGGAGACGCGGCACACGCGGTCGATCCCGCAGCCCCACCCGCTCGGGCACCCCTGGCCGGCGTCGTCGCACCCGAAGCGGCACTCGTTCTCGCTTCGCGGCGGGTTGCACACGGCGCTCGAGGTCGCGCCCTGCGCGTTCTTCGTCTCGACGACGCACGCCTCGCTGGCCTCGAAGCAGTCGCAGTCCTCGTTGCGCGACGGCTCGATGACGCCGTTGCCGCAGATGCCCGGGGTGATCTCGCCGAGCTCCTCGCACCCGGCGGAGCCGGCCGCCGCGCCGAGCAGCGCCGCGGCGCCCGCGGCCGCCCGCACGTGTCGCGTGGAGCGGGATCGCGCGCGCGTGCTCACTGGAACGGATCTTCCAGGTCGCCCTTCCTCACGGTGCCCCGCGCGGTCGCCGCCGCCCTCTTCAACGTCACGGTGAGCGCGCCGTCCGCTTCGGCCAGGAATTCCTGCGCCTGCTCCTGGTAACCGGGCGACTTGAAGGTGAGCTTCACGGCGCGCCCGCGCGGCAGGCGCAGCGGCCCCGGCGCCTTGCCGACGAGCTTGCCCTCGCTCCACACCTCGATCTCCTTCGGCGTCGCCTGGATCTGGAGCTCGACCTCGGGCGGCGCCGCGCGGGCGCTCGCCGTGGGCACGTCCGCGGGCGCCGGTGCGGCCGAGGCGGCGGGCGCCGGTGCGGCCGAGGCGGCGGGCGCCGGCGCGATCGGGGCGAGCAGCGCGGCCGACTCGTCCGGCGCAGCCAACGCCGGCGCGCGCGGGGCGTCGGCCAGATGCTCGCTGCCCGTGAGGCGCAGCGTGAGCGCGGCGGCCGCGGCGCCGCCGAGGATGGCGACCGCGGCGAGCGCTGCCCTCCGCCGCGACGCCGCGGCCGGTGTGCTCTCCACCTTGCCCGGCAGCGACCGCTGCAGCACCGTCTCGGTCCCGTTGGGGTGCGTGCTCGCGTCCGCGACGGGGCCCGGCTGCGTCGGCGCGAGCCCGGCGGCCAGCGGCTCCGCGGCTGCGGTGCGCGCGCGGCGCCCGGCGGCGTCGCTCGCCCGCAGCAGGCCCGTGGGCACGTCGTAACCTGCGCCCCGCGCGGCCTCCACGAGCGCCGCGGTCGCCTCGAGCAGCGACGCCGGGCGGCTCGCGGGGTCCTTCTCGAGCATCCGCAGGAGCGGCGCGTCGAGCGCCGGCGACAGGTGCGTGGCCAGGCTCGACAGGGGGGGAGCCGGCTCCGACGTGTGCTTGGTCAGGAGGTCGAACGCGCTCTCGCCGTCGAACGGCGGCGCGCCGGCGAGCAGCTCGTGCGCCAGGATCCCGAACGAGTAGACGTCCGTCCGGTGATCGACGCTCCTGCCGCGGCACTGCTCGGGGGACATGTAGAGCGGCGTCCCGATCAGGTGCCCCGTCCGCGTCTTGTGCGCTGTCGTCGAGGGCTCGCCGAGCAGCTTGGCGATGCCGAAGTCGAGCAGCTTCGGGAAGATCGCCCCGTCCTCGTCGAAGACCAGGAACACGTTCTCGGGCTTGAGGTCGCGGTGGGCGATGCCCGCGGCGTGCGCGGCGTCGAGCGCGCGCGCGATCTTGACGAGGATGGGCAGCGCCTCGGCGGGCGGGAGGCGCCGGCGCTTGCGGAGGTAGGCGTCGAGGGTCATCCCCTCGAGCAGCTCCATCACGTAGTAGTGCCGGCCGTCCTCGAGGGCGCCGAACGAGAAGATGTCGATGATGTTGCGGTGCCGGATCTGGTTCACGGCCCGCGCCTCGGCGACGAAGCGGGAGACGAGCTGCGGGTTCGCCGAGCACTGGCGGCTCAGGACCTTGATGGCCGCCGCCTTGCCGATGACCGGGTGCATGGCGCGGTAGACCGTGCCGAAGCCCCCGACCCCGATCTTCGCCTCGATGCGGTACTCGCCGACCGGAGTGCCTGGCGCGAGATCCGGATCGGCGCCCGGCAGCGCGGGGTCTGGCGAGAGCGTGTCGGCGTCCGGCGGGCAAGCGACGACGCCGTCCGCATGCTCGGTTCGGCACGTAGGGCATGTCGACATGAGGAGGCCAGGGAGAGCGTACACGGGGAGCCCGTCGCAGCACAGACCCCGAGCGTCGCAAATCGGCCGAGCTCTGGCGGGCGGGCGCCGCGCGCCCCTGCCTCGTGGCGCGCCTCGGTGAGCGCCGCGCTGCGCGGTCCCAGCCTCGAGGCGCGGCCTCGGTCTCCGGTCTCCTGCGCGGCGCTTCGGCCACGCGGTGGGCGGCACGCGCGGGGGAGGGCTACGCGTCCCACGCGATGGGGAGCGAGTCGAACGCGCGCATGAGGATAAACGGGCTCCGGCGCGCGGGGCCCTTCCCGCGCCGCAGGCCGGGCAGCCGCTCGAGGAGCTCTTCGAGCGCGATCTTCGCCTCCGTGCGCGCCAGCAGCGAGCCGACGCAGAAGTGGATGCCCTTGCCGAAGGCGAGGTGCTTGCCCGCGTCCCTGCGGTGGATGTCGAAGCGCTCGCCGTCGGCGAACTCCGCCTCGTCCCGGTTCCCCGACGCATACAGCAGGTACACCCGTGCGCCTTTCGGGACACGGACCCCGGCCACCTCGGCGTCCGCGGTCACCGCCCGGAAGAAGCCGCGGACCGGGGACTCGCAGCGCAGCATCTCGTCGATCGCGCCCGGGATCAGCGACGGGTCCCCGCGCAGCGCCTCTGCCACCTCCGGGTGCGCGAGCAAGAGGTCGATCCCGCTCGCGAGCAGGGCCGTCGTCGTCTCGTGCCCGGCGGCCAGCAGATCCATCGCGTTGCAGACCGCCTCCTGCATGCTCAGCGCCGCGCTCCCGCCGATCTCCTCCGGGACGAGGAGCGAGAGCAGATCCTCCCGCGGCTCGGCGCGGCGCGCCTCGATCTGGGCCTGGAAATAGCGCTGCATCGCCACGTATCCGCGGGCGCTCGCCACCTGCGCCTCTGGCGGCGCGCTCCCCGCCATCAGCGCCTGCTTGTCCTCGTGCCACGCCCTGAGCTGCTTCATCTCGGAGCGCGGCACCCCGAGCAGATCGCAGATGACGTACCCCGGCAGCGGCAGGGCGATCTGCGAGACCAGCTCGGCGTGCCCATCGCGGATGAAGGCGTCGATCAGCTCCCGCGTGAGCTCGCGGATGTGCCCCTCCAGCGCCGCCACGCGCAGCGGGGTGAAGGCCTTGCCGAAGACGGCGCGCACGCGCGTGTGATCGGGCGGGTCGCTCTGCACGAGCGAGGTGAACTCCTCGTACCCCTCGCGGAGGACCGCGCGGACCTCGGGGATCGGCTCGGCCCTGACGTAGAGCGAGTTGAAGGACGAGAACCGGTCCGTGTCCCGCAGGACAGCCACGATGTCGGCGTACCTGGTGACCATCCACACGTCGAGCCGGGGGCTATAGAAGACCGGCTCCTCGCGCCGCGCGCGCGCATAGATCGGGTAAGGGTCCTCGATCTGCTCGGGGAGGAAGGGGTTGAAGAGCTCGCCGAGGGAGCCCCTCGGCGGCGGCGGGATCTGCTCCGGCGCTGCCTTCACGATGTCGCCTCCTGGACGGCCCTGGGGAGGATCGGACCGAGCCCGGAGGGTATCTCATCGGTGACGCCCTCCGGGAGCGGCGCGATCACCTGCTCCATGCGGCGCCAGCGCTGGCACGGGACGCGGCACATGCCAGCGCGGTGCCAGCGGGCCCGTGCCGGCAGGCGCCCTCCCGGCGCGTGGGTAAAAGAAGCCGGATCGCAGCGCGAGCGCGTAGGTGAAAGAAGCCGGCGCGTAGGTAAAAGAAGCCGGATCGCAGCGCGAAGAAGTGTAGCGCGGCAGAGCGAAAGGGTGGGACCGCGAGCGTCATGATGGCTCGGTCCTGGGTCGAAAGAGGAGAGCGTGCTGGAACATCGGTCGGCTCGCCGAGCGCGGAGAGGAAGCGGACGATGTTCCGGGGCTCGGTGACCATGGCGACGAGCTTCATCCGCCCCTTGCAAGTTGGGCACTCGAGGACATCGATCGCAAATGTCCGGCGCAAGAGCTCAGCCCACGGTCGATTGCCGCCACGCTTGCGTTTCGGAGCGGCGTCATCGTCCGCCTTCGTAGGCTCTTCTGGCGTCGCAGGGCGCGGTCCGATGCGCTTGCGCGCCAACGAGGGCGACTCGCCGAGGCGAGCACGCCCGCGTACTTGACGGTGTGAAAGCGCGGCGGCGGGACGCTGGCCGCGAGGCGGCACAGGAGCGAGAGCGGATCCATGTCCACCGCGACAGCCCCGTCAGCGAAGGCGCGCTTGAGCGAGAGCCGCACCAGGCCGTCCTGATGCGGCTCGACGCGCTCGTTTGCGATCGGGGGTCGCAGCACGTAACGCAGCAGCGCCTCCCTCGCCGCGGCATGGTGCGCACCGGCGCGCGTCGCTGCGTGCAAGGTGAAGCCATCGAGCGCAGCGCACAGCGGCTTGTCGTACGCGAGCGCGCTCGGAGAAGACGGCGAGTGCCCGCGGAGCCATTGCGGGGCGACGACGTGTGGCGCGGCTCTCGTCCCGAGACGGCGGAGGCACAGAGCGCTGCCTCGGGCTCGTCGTCCTCCTCGACGTCGTGCTCGAGCTCGAGATGCCCGTGCCGCCGGAGGTAACGGAGCATCCGCCCGACGGCGTGGTCTAGGACCTGACCGACCGCGCGAGTCGGGAGATGACCGAGCTCGTTCCACACGAGCTCGGTGCCGTCTTCGTGATAAGCCCCGCCGAGGAAGACCACGTGCAGATGCGGATTGAGCCGCATGTCGCCGGACGTGCGTTGCACGACGGTCACCGCGCCGCTCTCGACCGCGCCGCACGCGCCTCGGCGCGCGGCGCGCTCTTCGTAGAACCGTTCCACGCTCTCGACGAAGATGCGGGTCAGCAGCAGCCCGCCGGAGGACCCCGCGGGCCCGCCGGAGCTCGCGGGAGCGGCGGAGTCGTCCTCCGGCTCCGACGACGGCGATCGCAAGCGCGTCAAGCGCCACAACCACGGGCGCCGTCGCATCGGTGTCATCCCGAGGGTGATCGTCGAGATTGTGCCGCCGGAGGTGCTGCTCCAAGGCACCGAGAGCTTCGAGCGCGTGGGCGCCGAGGACAGCTCGCGCATTGGCTACCGGCGTGGCGGCCCCATCGAGATCGTCTGGCGCCGTGTCAAGTACGTAGCCAAATCGGAGGTCCAGTCGGCGAGCAGCGGATCGCAGGAGAAGCCGGCTTCTTCGCCTGCCGCTCTGCTGGTCGTCGAGCACGAGCACGGCGAGCCGCTCATCGTGCAAGAGCACGAAGCGCTCGGTGTCCCTGCGGACACGAGCTTCAAGCAAAACCCCTTCGTCGACGGCGCTCTCGTCCGCTATACGCCCGAGCCGGATGCGGCCGAGGAGAGCGGCGGGCCGGTGAAGATCGCCCCGCTGCCGGAGGGCCCGATCGACCGGGGCCTGGCCGATCCGAGCCTGCTCGCCCGCCTGTTCGTCCAGAAGTTTGACTACTACGCGCCCTACTACCGACAAGAGACGGAGTCGGACCGCCACGGCTTCCGCATCGGCCGCGGCAACATGACACGCTGGCAGTACGATTGCGGCGGCATCGCGATGCGCATTGCCGACGCGATGTGGACCGACGCGCTCTCGCGGTCGTGGTTCGCCATGGATGCCACCGGCACCGCCATCCGAGCCAAAGAGCGACACCGCTACGGGCATGTCTTCGTCCTGGTGGCGCCGGGCGACGGGGTGCTGTTCCGCTACACGCCGGCGTACGACGGCGCCACCGTCGCCAAGCTCTTCGGCGGCTACCGGAGCACGCTCGTCGCCGATGCCTCGGCCAACCACAACGTGCTCTTCGGGCCGGGCAAGGCGCGCGAGGCCGGTTGCTGGAGCCACGCGCGGAGGCGCTTCTTCAAGGCGTTCAAGGCCGGGGCGGGCAAGGAGGCGGCGCTCGCGCTCCAGACCATTCAGGCGCTCTTCCGCGTCGAGGAGGAATGCGCCCTGTGCAGCCCGGACGAGCGCCTCGAGATCCGGCAGCGCGAGTCCGCACCGCTGATTGAGAAGCTCTTCGCCTGGGTCGAGGCGCAGCGGCAGGTCGTCCCGGAGCATTCGCTGTTGCGCAAAGGGCTGGTCTATCTGCACAACCAGAGGGAGGCGCTCTGCGAGTTCCTCTCCAACGGGGAGATCCCCATCCACAACAATGCCTCCGAGCGGGCTCTGCGCCGCGTCGTCAAGGGGCGGCGCAACTGGCTCTTCCACGGCAGCGACGAGCATACGGTCCGGGCGTGTGCCATCACCTCGCTCATCGCGACCTGCCCGATGCACGGGCTCGACCCCGAGCTCTACTTGCAGGAGATCCTGACCGTGGCTCCGAGCTACCCGCTCAGCCGCATCCTCGACCTGAGTCCCAAGAACTGGGTCGCGACGCGGCAACGCCTCATCGCCGAGGGGCGGCTCAAGTACCTGGACCTGGCTCGGATCACCGGCTCGCGGCTCGTCTTGCGCGCTCGCTGATCGCGCCGCGTCGCACGCCTCCATCGCGCCCACGTCGCACGCCTGCGTCGAGCCCACAACGCGCGTCGCGTCCGTGGCGGCCGAGTTGCGCGCGCGTCCTGTCCGCGCCGAGGTGCGCCGGCGGGTCGAGGCGGTGCTGGGGTCACGGTGCTCCGCCACCGTCGGGCTCGTCCTAGCGGCACGCGTTCGGGGCGCTTCGCTGCGGCGCGGCTTGTCCGCGCCTCGGATCGGCCGCGCTCCGCCCACCTCCCCGGCGGACGGCTGGGCAGCGCTCTTGGAACGCCGCACGCCGGCAGCCTCGGGCGCTCCCGCGCGCTCGTGCGGGCCGGCGCCGCAATGCGGGCGCCCCTTCGCCCTGGTGGGAGCGTCCTCGCCCCCTGGCCAAGCGACATGCGGCGCTGACAGCTCCAGCACCCTCGTCGTCGTGCTCGGAACTTCGACGCCTGCGTCCCCGGAACGTCGCTTCCCCATGCACGGCGACTCTACCCACGCGGCCGCCCTCCACAAGCACGCTTCAGAACGCGGTCTGCGGAGCGGCTACGCTGCGCATGCTCGGCGAGGCGCAGGCGCCGATGACGCGCTCCGCGCTGCGCGTCGCGCTCCGCGTACGCAATGAGCGGCTCGGCGATGCGCTGGAGCGCCTCTCCGCCGCCGGGGCGATCCGGCGCCTTGGGGACCGATGGCTCCGCTCCGACGCGACCCTCGCCGTTCCCGTTCCGGCCCCTTGACACAACAGCGGGAACGGAACGCGGAACGAGCAGATCCCTTCCTGGGGCGCATCGCGCTCTCGACCCCTTCGGCTCGGACGCGAGGCGATGCCGGCGCTCCGCGACGCGACCGCCTTTCAATCCCGCCTCTACGCCCTCGGCCGCCGGCATCGCCTCGCGGCGAGCATCGCGCCGGACGACGACGGCCACCGAGCACCCCCACCTCACCCCGGCGCGACGTGCGATAACGCCCGACGCTCGCCTTCCAGGCGCGCCGGACCTTGCCCAGGCCATCTGGATTTCACGACGTCAGCGTGGGACAACCTCACGCGCAGAGCCCGGGACGGCACAGGTCGTGCGTGACGGCGTTTGGACGAGCTCAGCGTGGTGTAGACAATATTACACAGCCGAGTGAACTCGTTGGATCTGTTGGCTTTTGTAGGCGGATCAGTGGATCCGTACTTTGTACGTTATGTCAACTGCCGGTCGTTGGCGGAAAGCTCTTGACAGGTCGGAATGGCTTTGCGCGGGCTATCCTCTGCCGAGGCACTCACCGCGGGCGGCCCCAGCATCCGCTTCACCATCTGCTCCTTGGAGGCCTCCGTGTAACCCATGACTGCTCTCCCCTACGGTGTCTTAGAAAGTCGTTTCCCTGGAGGTGACTCCAGGCGTCAACCACCCTGACACAGGGGGGCGCCATCAAGCGGAGGCGCCTCACCAATCAATCGAGAATGAGCGTCCATCATTTCTACTGATTACGCCTACGAGCGCCTACTTGACCGGCGATCGAGCCCTTCTTGTCGATCCGCTACGCAGCGCCGCGTAGCGGATCGACAAGAAGGCGGCTGAGGCGGGCATGTCAAGCACTCTAAAGTACGCATTGCAATCAGAATTGAGTATCTCGTTTAAGGGTCCCCCTTGATAGCCCAGGCCCATTGCGGCAAACTGCGAATAGGAGGCTCCATGAAGTTATTGGCGAATGTATTATCTGTCCTTGCGTTCATGGTGTTTTTCGCGAAGGGATTCGGATCAAACAGCATGATGTCGACGGCCAGGGCCGAGGCGACGGCGAACTGCCCGACGTTCACTGTTACGAAGGTCCTGAGGCCTCTGGCTACCATTTATAGAAGAGTAATTACCTCAGCAACAGCGATCGACTGTAAGCCTGGGTGTAAGCTCGCCATTCATACAGTGACCAAGACCCACAGTCACTGGCGCGGGAGTGTCACAGCGACCGTAGTGCACAATGAGACCATCGTGACAAAACCTGTATGTGAAACAAAAACAAAATGGGTAACTAAAACAGGACCTGGTAAAATAAAAACAAAATCGGTAACTAAAACAAAAACGAAAACTGTAAAAACCGTAAAAACTATAAAAACCGTAAAACAATGATCCCCTCGCCCTAGCGGCGCTCCTTGTGTCAGTCCACCACTTGTTCCACTACTCATAGTCGGAACAAAAGGGCGTTTTTGACAAGGGGGCCGCCAGGGCCCGGTAGGTGTCAGGCGTTCAAATGTACGACATGGTCAAATGGTGAATGGTCGCTTTGTCAACATTGTCCCCGTTCAGCGATAGGCGGCGGTTGCGGAGACCTACTCCCAAGGAGCTAGCGGATTGCGTGGGAATCCATAGAAGAACCACGCTAAGACGCCGGCGCAAAATGTCAGCATGACGCCGCGCGGTAGCCGCGAAAGAGCCAGCGCCGACAGAATGCATTGGCTGGGAATAAACAAAAGCATGTAGAACGGATAGGTGACGCGTATGTGAGCGACCAGGATGAATAGCAGGTACGGGACACCGATCAGCAGCAAGGCGAGGAGCGCCAGCGGATGTCGCTTCCGAACCTCCGGCCAGACGAGCGGGAGGGCGAGCCAGGTGAACAGTAGAATGACCAGGTTGGGCTGCCCCATGTACTGTAAGATGTAGCGCGGAATGCTGCCGTCTTCGGCCTGAATCGACGTGACGAAATACGGCGAGTCCGGGAATCCTGAAAACCAACGAAGCGGATGCACGCTGTCGCTCAATCTCGGTGAACCAATGGCCCGGTGGTACTTAATCATGCTCGCTATGTGATGCAGCGGACTGGGAAATGCTTCATAAGCGACGTCGTAGATGCTCAGACCAGCGAGAAAGGTCAGTGCCGCCGAAATGCCGACGCTGAATCCGGCGCGCGCGGTAACCTTAAGCGCGGCCTTGGAGAGCCATTGCTCCTGGCGGAGCAAGACGTAGAGGACAAGAGCGATGAAGACCATCGCTACGACTCCCTTGGCTAGCATGCCGATGCCGAGCGCGACTCCGGAGAGCCACCACCTTTGTCCCGTGAACAAGTAGACACCCAGCATCGCGAAAAAGAATGCCGGGATGTCGAGCATGGCGATCGATGAGTGGACGAACCAGAGATTTTCAAACCCGAGCAGAAAGGCCGCAAGAATCGCGACACTGCCGTCACTGAACCTGCGCGTGAGAAGGTAGACCAGCGCTAGCGTGAAACTGCCGGCGAAGACCGAGGGCAGGCGCCAGCCGAATCCGCGGTCACCGAACATCCGGATGCCGAGCGCAATCAGCGCTTTGGCAAGAGGAGGGTGTTCCTCGTTGCATACTGTCCTTTCGATCAGGCACTTGGCCGCCGGTACGTAGTATGCCTCGTCGAAGACATAGGACTCGGGTTGGTCAATGATGATCAGGTGAAGAAGCAGGATGAACGCCACGAGTGCTACAAGCGCCCAGCCGTAATTGGGTGTTGAAGGCTTCGAAGGCGTTGCGCCATCAAGCAGAGGTGACTTACCAATCAATCGAGAAAGAGCGTCCATCATTTCCATTGCTCACGCCTATGAGCGCCTAGAGCGCCGAACATGTTGAGAATCGTCTGATTCCAATATGTTACGCTGCCTCCTGCATCAGCCGCTGGGCCGCCTCGAGATTTTGGATTGCTGCTGCGCGCCGGAGGTCGAACAGGTTTCTCCTGGTGCCGATGTAGCGCGCGCTATGTCCTTTTCGCGCCGCGATGTGGGCGAGGGCGTGCTCTACGGCGGTCCGCTGTCGGAGCGCGGCGCGTCCTGGCGCGGTCTGCTGCAGCTTCCGGAACTTGCTCTGCAGAGCTTCGTCTTCGGCGATGGACACGGTCCGCCCTCGTCCAGAGGCGGCTTGGGTGCACTTGGCTCGGAGGGGACACGCGCCGCACTCCTCGGGATCAAACTCGACCGTGTCGCCGGGCTCGAACACTTCGACCTGTCCCGCGGGACACGTGATTGTCTTGGCGCGCAGGTCGATTTTGAAGTCGCGCTTGCTAAACAAGTCGGGACTGCGAGCCCGCTGCCCCCACGGTTTCGAGAACACCTGGCCGCCCTCGCGGATCGTGTCATCAACGATGGGACTGTTCACGTAGGAGCGGTCGATGTGCAGCTCAACGAGGCGTAGCCCCTGATGCTGGACGTCCTCGGCAATCGGCGCGGCCCCCTCTTCTTCGGGCCGATTCGCTGGCGTGACCGCGCACGCGACGATGACGGGAAGGTCGAGGTCGCGTGCAATATGTTCCTTGTAGCCGTCGAACCGCTTCGAGCGGCTCTTGCGGCCGTGGCGCATCTCGGCGTCCTCAATGGATACACGGCGGTCGGGCGCAACGGCTTGACGAATGCGAACGGTGCCGTCCTTGGCGGTCTCCAGGTCCTGGTCTCGTACCTGGTTGACCGCATCGAGATAGGTGCGAAGCGGCTGCTCGACGACGTCGTCCAGGTGGCGGTCCACCCACTGCTGCAGCGACGAGACCTGTCTCTCCAGGATCTGAATCGCCGCCGCCTTTTGTTTCCGGTCGCTCCAGTCCAGGTCGAGCCCGGCTTTGATGCTGGGAGCCAGAAGCAGCGGGATGCCCGCCTTGCGGCAGATCTCCTCGGGCGGACGCTCGGTAATCTTCGACACGACGTGGACGATGCTGCGCGCCGCATGGCCGAGTAGGTTGATCGTGTCCTCAACCCGCCCGGCCCCCGCTAAAGGGCGGCTATCGATGGCCACTCGCAGCGCTTTGGATACCGCACGCCGCTCGCCGTCGGTCATGGCGCCGGACCGAACGAGCTGCACGGTCCGCTCCAGCAGCACCCGATCCATCTCATGCGCGACCATCCGCTCCCGGAACGCCTGCCGCGTGCCCTGCGGAGAACGCGGGCGTGGTCGCACCGAGGCAGCCGAGCACCATCTGCCAGCCACATCAGCGCCGGCGGACGCGGCGGGTCGCCTGCCCCCGTCTGCCGGTACATGCCCTCCAGCTGTTCCTCGAACGCCCCATCGAACAACTCGTGCCGGTGCAGCCTGAGAAAGCCGAACAGCGCCCTCACGCGTGTCAACCGCTTCATGAGCGCTTGTTCCTGTCGTGACAGCTCCACCGGCGGCGACCATCGTTCCATCCGTGCACCTCCGGCTGCGGACGAGATCATGGCCAGGCAAGGCCGTCGAGCCTTCCATCGGCGCGCCCAAAATCATCACAAAATCAACCTGATTGGTGCTCTAGTCCAAGCCGCGACTGAAGCGTTTATGTTAGGCACTCCAAGTGCGCATTTGCAATCAGAATCGAGCACCTCGCTGACCTTGCCTCGATTTAGTGGCTCTCCCGCACTTTATGTGATCGAAGCGCTCATGCCGCGAGCAGCACGCGACGGCGCAGCGAGTCGAAGCTGGCGCGGCCAGCGTGGTGTAGACAATATTACACAGCCGAGTGAACTCGTTGGATCTGTTGGTTTTTATAGGCGGATCAGTGGATCCGTACTTTGTACGTTCTGTCAGCGTGTAGGTAAAAGAAGCCGGATCGCAGCGCGAGGAAGTGTAGCGCAGCAAACCGAAAGGGTGGGACCGCGAGCGTCGTGATGGCTCGGTCCTGGGTCGAAAGAGCGTGGTCCGGGCGGCGCCGAGCGCGCTACGGGGGCGCATCGGCGTGCCGTGGGCACACGTGGCCGTCCGGGCGTTGGTCTGGCCCGGGAGGCGCGACGCGAGACGCTACACGGCGTCACCGAGCGCCTTGCGGCGCAGAACGGTGCTTTTCCAGTACGGTGGCCCCCGGTTGGGAGAGCGTGCTGGAACATCGGTCGGCTCGCCGAGCGCGGAGAGGAAGCGGACGATGTTCCGGGGCTCAGTGACCATGGCGACGAGCTTCATCCGCCCCTTGCAAGCTGGGCACTCGAGGACATCGAGCGCAAATGTGCGGCGCAAGAGCTCGGCGCGGTTTGTCGACCGCCCGATAGCCGCCACGCTTGCGTTTCGGAGCGGCGTCATCGTCCGCCTTCGTAGGCTCTTCTGGCTTCGCAGGGCGCGGTCCGATGCGCTTGCGCCATGGACTTGCCGAGGCGAGCACGCCCGCGTACTTGACGGTGTGAAAGCGCGGCGGCGGGACGCTGGCCGCGAGGCGGCACAGGAGCGAGAGCGGATCCATGTCCACCGCGACAGTCCCGTCAGCGAAGGCGCGCTTGAGCGAGAGCCGCACCAGGCCGTCCTGCTGCGGCTCGACGCGCTCCTTTGCGATCGGGGGTCGCAGCACGTAACGCAGCAGCGCCTCCCTCGCCGCGGCATGGTGCGCACCGGCGCGCGTCGCTGCGTGCAAGGTGAAGCCATCGAGCGCAGCGCACAGCGGCTTGTCGTACGCGAGCGCGCTCGGAGAAGACGGCGAGTGCCCGCGGAGCCATTGCGGGGCGACGACGTGTGGCGCGGCTCTCGTCCCGAGACGGCGGAGGCACAGAGCGCTGCCTCGGGCTCGTTGTCCTCCTCGACGTCGTGCTCGAGCTCGAGATGCCCGTGCCGCCGGAGGTAACGGAGCATCCGCCCGACGGCGTGCTCTAGGACCTGACCGACCGCGCGAGTCGGGAGATGACCGAGCTCGTTCCACACGAGCTCGGTGCCGTCTTCGTGATAAGCCCCGTCGAGGAAGACCACGTGCAGATGCGGATTGAGCCGCATGTCGCCGGACGTGCGTTGCACGACGGTCACCGCGCCGCTCTTGACCGCGCCGCACGCGCCTCGGCGCGCGGTGCCACCGGCAGCCCGAGCAGCCGACCGAGCGCCTCGTGAACGACCCGGGCCGCCACCTCATCCCCGAGGGCGACGGCGCGGCATAGGGTGCTGGCGAGCGAGGCGACCACCGCAGCCCGACGCGACGGATCGGTCACGGCGAGCTCCCCAAGCCCGGGGCTTGGGCGCTGGGCCCGGGTTGGGTCCACGCCCTCCGAACGGGCGCGATCCGTCGTCACGCTCTCCCAAAATCCCGGAGGATCCGACGGATCTTTCCTGGGGCCGAGGAGCGCTCGGCGCAAAGGTCAATAATCTCAATGGGTTCCGGCTGAGGCTCGTTCGCTCGAGCTTTCGGCGTGGCCCAACGCGGGCCCAATCGGTCGTCTTCGGCAGCTTCGAGGTCCGCCTCCACGGGGGCGGCAACGTCGCCCACGGCCGGCGCCTGGACGGGCGGTGCGGAGGTCGCTCGTGCTTTCGGTGCCGCGGGCACGGCATCGCCTGCCGCTACCGAGCCTCCCTTGTCCCGCAGCTCGGGGATGGCCTCATCCAGCGGGGCGAAGTCGCCCAGGCCGAGCTCCGCGACTTTACGCGCGGCGCGCTTGTAGTTGTGGATTTGGGCGCTCGACTTGTGCCCGGTCCGATCGGAGATCCACGTCTCGGTGCGGTCGTTCGCGAGCTTGATGGTGATGAAGGTCGCACGCGTGTCGTGCAGGCGGATGTTCAATCTCGAATCCGTGGTCTCGAACAGCTCAGGCCGAGTGACTCCCGCGCGTCGAAGGTGTTCTCTGAAGCGCTCCGCCGCGTTGCTACCCGGCAAGAGGTGCCCCCTCGGTCCTACGAAGACGTGTTGCTTGTCCGGAGATATTTGGCGCCAGGCTCGCAGCGCGCGCACGACATCCGGCGAGAGCGCCCACGCCCGGGGGTCATCGGTCTTGTTCTCGTCGAGAACCACTGCGCCGCGCTCAAGATCCACATTCGACCATTCCAGCTGTCCGGCCTCGTCGGCTCGCATTCCTTCCCGGTCGAGGAAGCCGTAGTAAATCCGATAGCACAGGGGTATTTCCTGGCTCCCCATGACGCGCTGATCCTCGTCTGGGTACAGGTATGCTTTTGCTCTGTCGGCGTCTGCCTTAGGGACCCATCCGCGCGGCAAGGGATTACTACTGATGAGGCGCGCCGGATACGTCGCTAATGCCAGTATGCGGTGAATGATTTTGGCCACACTTCGGCGCGAGCCAGCCTCCAGGTGCGCCGGCAGCAGTGACATCGCGCGGTCCGCATGGTCGAGTGTGAGGCGCACGAGCGGAACGGGGCCGAGCACGTCAAGCACGTGGGCTAGCCTGTTCCTGTAATGGTACGCACTCCGAGTCGCCTTCACATGATCCGGATACTGCTCGGCAAGTTGTCCAGAAAGAACCCGCTCAGCGAACTCGGCGAAGGTGGTTTCCCCCGAGGGACGCGCACGTGCTTCACCCTTGCACAGCTGGTCGATGGCTAGCCGGACATCCCGGAAGGCACTTCCCTCGCGTGCGGCAGCCTGCTCGAGCAGCGGCAGGCCGAGCACGATCTGCCCGGCAGCGAGCAGGCGCCCGGCGAGCTCGGCCAGTGCCTCCAGCCGCGCGTTGGCTTCTTGCTCGGTCCGGCACGTCGGCAAACTGAAGGTGCGTCGCCCGGCCTCGCCGAGGCTCAGGCGTGCGGTCCACGTCTTTCCGCGCAGCCGGACGGAGCCGGCGCCGTTGGCGCGCTTCTCTCCTGCTGACCTGTCAGCAGTGCGGGCGGTCGGCTTCGGGCGCTCCGTCGAGCTGGCCGAGCCCGGCGGGGCCGCGTCGGGTGCGGCCGGCTCCGCCGGAAGCGAGAGGCGCCCGCCGGAGCGGCTCGCACGCGTACGCCGGTCGGTCGATGTGGATGCGGGAAGGGACGATGAAGGGAGGGCAGGCGAGCGCTTGGCACGTGCTCGCCGCTGGGGTACGTCGGTCATGGATCGGTCTCCGTTGGCGCGGGGGTCGATCAAGGGCCCGTCCGGCGTTCCAGCGCCGAGCGGGCCCGCTCTACTTCGGCGGCAGCCTAGCACGGCCTACTCCTGCGGGAGGAGCGCTCGCCCGGCCGGTGCGCGGACATGGGACAGGTTCGAGGCCGGCAGAGGCCAGCACGGCGGCAACCCGCGTGCGCTCATCCGCCTCTGTGGTACGACGCGAGACCGGCTCACTGGCCAGCGATCGCAGGTAGGCAACGAACGCCTCGCGCTGGACCAAGCGCAACTTGCCGAGTTTCGTGATCAGCAGGGGAAAGCCCGGTGCGCGGATCGTGTCGAGGAAGACGCGCGCCGGGATGCCGGTGACCGCCTCGACGTTCTTCTGCGAGAGCATCTCCGGCTGCGGCGCCGTGATCATGAGCCCGTCCAGCGGGATCGCGAGCGTCGCGGTTGCCGTCGCGGTCGCTGGTCGCTCGATCACCTTCGGGCTGGACCACCCACCTGCGGGCGTCTCCAGGCTTTCTCCGTCGATGACGCGCACGCCGTTGTCAGCCTGACGAAGAGCAAGCGGTGCCGACACACGCGCGAGAGCCGCTCGTGTCATGCCATACCTCCATCCGTGTTGGGTTCGTGTGCCACCGTGACCGACGCGGCCGCAAGGTGCCCGAAAAGGTATCTCTGAGCCAAAGGTATCTCTGCAAGAGATACCTCTGCATGCTCGTCGGCCAAACCGCTGGCGTGTCGCGGGGTTAGGTGTTCTGGGAGGCGCCGCTGAGGGGCCGAAAACGGGGGGAGCGAAGGGCTCAATTTGGTATCTCTGAGCGCCCCGTCGGCACCGCCTGGGGAGGCGCCGCCGAGACGTGCGCCGGGACCGGCTGCGATCGCGGGCGTGGCCGGGCCGCGGCGTTGGGGTTCATCAGCGGCATCACATCTTCTCCATCGCACATCGGCGCACGCTGCCAACGGAACAGCGTCCATTCCGTGCGGTGTCGCTCGCGGGGCGCTCCTCGTCGGCAACGAGCTCGGGCGGCCAGCAAGCGGCCGGCGCGCTCGGCGAGCACCTCCAGCCGCGGGTTGGCCTCGTCCTCGGTCCGGCACGTCGGCGGGCTGGCGGTCGACGTGTTCGTGCGCAGCCGGAGGGAGCCGGCGACGTTGGCACGCCTTTCCCCTGCTAGCCCGCCCGGGCCATCGGAGGCCAACTGCGCGCACCCCGTAGAGCTCGCCGAGCCCAACGAGTCCGCGACGGGCGCAGCTGCCTCCCCTGCCGGGGAGGGGCGCCCACCAGAGCGGCTCGCAAGCGCCCGACGCTCGGTCGAACCTGCTGCAGGAAGGGGCGAAGTAGGAAAAGCAGACGAGCGCTTGGAGCGCGCCGGCCTCTGGGCTGCGTCGGTCATGGGTCGGTCTCCGGTGGGTCCGGGGTCGATCAACGGCTCGTCCGGCGTGCCACCGCCGAGCGAGCCCGCTCTATTTCGGCGGCGGCCGACCACGGCTCGCAGCTCCAGGAGGAGCGCAGGGGCGGCGTGTGCATGCACGCGGAACGGCCTCGAGGCCGGCAGCCGCCAGCACGGCAGCAACGCGCGTGCGCTCATCCGTCGCTGCGTCACGGCGCGAAGCGGGGGCAGTGGCCAGCGCCTGGAGGTGGGAGACGAACGCCTCCCGCTGAACCAGGCGCAGCTTGCCGAGCTTCGTGACCGGCAAGGGGAAGCCCGGGGCGCGGAGCGTGTCGAGGAAGACCCGCGCCGGGACGCCGGTGACCGCCTCGACGTTCTTCTGCGAGAGCATCTCCGGCTGCGGCGCCGTGATCGTGAGCCCGTCCAGCGGGATCGCGAACGTCGCCGTGGCGAAGGGGTTGATCGTGCTGGAGAGCTGCGATCCGCCGACGGGCCGCTCCAGGAACATCCTCTCGGTCGCTCGCATGCCGCTGTCCGCCTGACGAAGAGCAAGCGGTGCCGAACCACGCGCGAGAGCCGCTTGTGTCATTCGATACCTCTATCCGTATTGGGTTCGCGAGCAACCGTGACCGGTACCGCCGGAAGGAGCCCGAAAAGGTAGTTCTGCGCCTGAGGTAGTTCGACTCGAACTACCCGGAGACGCGCCGGGGAAAAACACCATGTCGCATCGCGGGGTTGGGTATTCTGGAAGGCGCCGCTGAGGGGCCGAAAATGGGGAGACGCGAAGGGGTCAATTTGGTAGTTCTGCGCGCTCCGTCGGCGCCACGCATGGACGCGACACGGAGGGGGGCGCCACGGTGGGCGCGTCGCGCAGAACGCGAGCAGCGCCCCCGCGCGTCGAGCCGCGCCAAGAGCAGCAGGATTTCGTCGTGACGGGTCCGTGGCGCTCGCGTAGGACGCCTGGCCAGCCCTCCAGCGTGCGCTGGTCCTCGTCCAGGTCGAGGCGATGCCGATCGAGCCGCCGCCCCGCCCAGGACCACGGTAGCCGCCGGCGCCGCCTCGGCCGCCGTCGCCCCCGCCAGGACCCAAAGCTGTCCCCCAAAGCACCGCCCGGTGCGCCTCGGCCGCCTTCCTCGCAGGGCCCGCCGTCGCACGGGCTCACCGCCGCAGCTACGCCAGGTCGCGCCGGGGGGTCGGACCCACGGAACCAGCGCGACCAGGAGACCGGGGACGCCTGCCCATGGCCGAACCGCGCCCGGGGTGCGGCCCTCGTTCGCGGCGATGGCCCGGATGAGTGCCGCAAGCGGCTGCGTTGCGCTGGGCGGGCCGCTCGCGGCGACTCTGTGGGGACGGAGCTACCTGCCAGGCTTCTTCGCCCGCTTCGGCCTGACCTTCGCGAACTCTCTCGCGAGGGCCTTGATGTCGCCCAACACCTCGCCCGCGGTTCGTTCCTCGTTGCGCGCGATGGCCTCGATGACCTCCTCCAGCGGACGAGAGCACTCCCGGGTGCCAGGCACCCTGGAAGGGCGTGGATAGGGCGAAAGCTTCACCGGGTGCGGCGCTGGAGGGTACCAGGAGTAGGGCAGATGTTTGGGCCAGGACCTGGCGTCCAGGATCGCCGGCTCGTACCCCTTCGCCCTGAGGTAGGACTCGATCTCCAGCGGCGACACGCCCCGTGTGATGGGCGGGCCGGGGAACGTGAGGCTCATGCGGTGCTTCGGGTCGCGGATGTTCATCGGCGCCACCTCCGGATCCGAAGTTCCAGGGCTGGTCGGTCGCTTCCTTCCGGCGCGCCCCCGCCGGGCGTACAGCTCGAGGGCGGCGCGCAGCACCTCGCCCAGGTGCTGCGCTCGGCGTAGGCGATGTCCCGGATAGCATCGATGTCCCGGATAGCGTTCTCCAGTTCTTCTCGGCAGTCGTCGTCTAGGGGGGACTGCTGACATTGTCGATCCATCGTCATCGTCCATATTTCCCCGAAGGAATCTAGCCGAATCTAAAAGATGGATCCAAAAGCATGAGCTCGCGAACTGCGTCACGCGTCTCTCTGGCAGCGGCGAATCTTCTCAAGAACTCAAGGACCTTAGTGTCACTATCGAGCATTAAGTCCCCTGAGCCTGACCATCCATGTATACGAATGCGTTCCAATTCGTTAATAATAATGAATGCCGTTTTCGACTCCATTGGATGTGTTGCTGCGTAGAGAACGAATTCGTACCGGTCACGTTGCAATGTAGGTACAACGCATGCTCTGACCATTCCTGCGGTCCTCTCCATCAACGCGGCTGCGAACGCAACAAATGGATTGAGCAGTGGGATCAACGGGATCCGTGGCACTCCGAACACGGGCCACATGCGTCGAATGTCGGACGTGGGTCGCTCTGGCACTACTCCCGCGGGCCTGTCCGGAACTATAACGCTGCCTTTGATGAGTACTAGATCGTTATCTTCCATCTTTTTATGATCGAGTGGCACGGAAGGCAGAAAGACTTCTTTCCCGCCATGGTAGCTAATCTCTTTGTCAATCTTGCGCCTCGTTCCCTCGATAACAAAGAAGCCGCCATCGTCTCGCCCGATCAAGAAGTACCTGCTCTTCCTGTTCATTGTTCCGTCCCTTCCAGGTCCTTGCTTGCGCCCAAATCTCCGCCCTCGATCGAAGCTCCGACGAGGTGGCGAGGTCGTCGAGCAGGCCTAGACGGCACCGTCCGCGCGTGGACTTGACCCGAATCGTCTCGGCCTGCCCATCGGTCACGCGGGCCACGCATATCCGCGTATCTGCATCGTCAGGCGAGTTGAGCCGAATACCGGCCTCACGAGCGTCTCTCATTACACGCCGATGCTCTTGCCGCTCAAGCAATCGTCTCAACTCCGCTGCCTGCGCAACCGTCTGCTGCTCGATACACGAAAGGACGTGTAGCAACGCCTCTTGATGCCTACCTGCCGAGCGTACGGCGATAAGTTGAACTAGGAGACTGCTGAGCGATACTGCGAGCAACACGATGACCACGGCTCCGTCGATTCCGCTCATGGTGCCGCTTCCCCAATGGGACGATCAGCCTCCGCGAAGCTCGCCTGGCATTCGTGCTGTCTACTGACCAACAGCTTGATCGCGTCGGCTAGTTCAGCGGCTGCCTTGGCGTGCGCCACTTCCGCCTCAAGACGCTCCTTTTCAGCGGAATGTTGCCGAATTTGCACCGCTTCAATGAGCTGCGCCCACTTCGCTGCGGCCTGCCTTGCTGTATTATCTGACTCCGCACGCGCCAGCGAAAACTGCACGTGTGCCTGCGTGAACTGAACAAGAAGCTCCTCCAGCTTCCGTCGCTCGGCGCGGCACACGGTCGTTTCCCAAACGATGAAGAATATTGCTGTTGAGCACAAGATTGCCCCGAGAGTGGCAACCAGCACATCGAACATGAGAGCCTCCCAGATTCGCCAGTTGCGCTCGCTCTCGCATGAGCGCAGCGTCGCGCCGGTCTCGAATGTCGAGCCCTTGTTGGCTCTGTTCCGATCGCGAAGGGGACGCCCAACCCATCCAGCCAGCGCAGCAGGGCGCGGACCAGCGTCGGGCAAATAACGTGCACGCGCGGCGGCGCGCTCGTCTTCAATCGGCGGACGACACATCGCTCCAGCCCCCCCTTGTGGGCGATCTCCCGCCCTATCACGAAGGCTCGCCCGCGCATCGGAGGCGAGCCTTCGACCTGAAATCACCGCTTCCAGTCAGGCGATGGGCCGCGCCGTCGCGACACACGCCATCCCTGCAATCACCCCGGCGCAGAGCCCTCCGTAGCTTTCTCCCACGCCGCAACCGAGTGTTGATCGTGTTAGGGTTCTTGCCAAGATTGGCGGCTATCTTTTAGCGGTGCAGCCCAAGGAAGCTCCCAAGGACTGTGTTCAGGATAGACATGAATCGCTCTAGTCGTCGAAGCGCTAGGCGAGCGTCGACTCGTGCAAAGGGCGATGGATCATAATAGGCCGCAATGGCTTGCTTTCGCGGAACATGACCAGTGTTTATGCTCCGTCACGGCTACCTATGCCAGGCAATGTTGTGTTCAGCGTCGAGCGCTCCAAGTCATCCCAGTCTGCCGTGCTCAACGTGGTGGCCCCGTCCTGCCGTATCGGGAAGCTCGTCAGCATCCCAGCGCGTTGCTCGCGATCGGACTCCGGTGTCTCGCGCGATGGGAGTGGCGATGAAAATCGGGGTCGTGGAGGCGGCGGGAGCCTCACCCTTGGGCTCCTGAAGGCGAGCTCAGGAGACGGCACCACCGGCGGCGGAACGTCGAGGGCGCGATGCGTCGGCCCCCGATCGACGAGCGGCTCGGAGCCGCCGGGTTGGCCAGCGTGAACTGCCAGCGGCATCTGCGAGGGCAGCGTCGCGGCGAGGCTCAGCGACGGCGGGCCGATCGGTGCGGGCGATGCAGGCGATGCCCCAGCGGGTCCCGATCGCTCGCGCCGGGTGACGGGCGGACCGAGCTCAACGACGAACGAATCTTCGGCCTCCGTCCGGTAGTCATCGTGTGCGCGCCAAACCTGCTCCCAATACCGCGCAGGCGTGCCAGTAAAGACCTCAAGCTGGCGCGCAAGATTCGCTGTTATCGGAAGATCGCTGTTCAGCAGCCGTTCTACCTCCTTTGGTTCCAGCCCCGTGCACGCACCGAGCTTGCTCCTCCAGTCAGGCGCGGACGCACAGACGCTCTCCAGGACCCTGCCGGGCCAGGGGACGGGACGTGTTCGGCAGTCCCTCATCGCGGTGAGGACCGCGTCGACATGACAGTCAATGAGGCGCCGGCAGCGGATCAGCTCCCTTTCTGCCTGCTCCTTGGCGTCGGTGAGGGCGGCTTCCGTGTCTTCGTGCGTCCTCTCTTGCGCTTCACGCAGCCCGCGTTCACGCCCGAGCGCTTCTCTCGTCGTCACCACAAAGCCCATCGCAACACACGCCACCGTTGCGAGCCCGATCGGCGACACGATCACCATCGTGGCTAGAATGTCTTCCATGACGTTTTCTCCTGGACATGGCTGTCCATCGGTCCCGACGCGGGCCGGATCTCGGCCTATCGGTGTCTCAGGACAGCGCCGATTCCGCAGCTTGCTAGCCGTGGATAGCCAGCCGATGCTTTAGCGAATCTGCCTAAGGAGCGCTTCGCGCTCCGCGGCGAGCAGACCGCGCGGGAACTCCCGCGCATGGGCTTCGAGCAGCAGGCGCGCCTCGTGATCGCCCCCTCCGTCGTTGGCCTCAAGGGCCCGTCGGGCCTGGCTGATCAGGCGCATCTCGCGCGCGCTGACAGTTGGCCGCACGGGGCTCCCCGCGGACGAGACACGAGGCGCGGTCGTCACAGAGAAAGCGGGCGTGCTGCTCACCACGACGTCAACGCGCGCGCTGCCGGTTGCCGCCGGCGACGAGCTCTCGTGCTTGGCGGGCGCGGCGGCGGTCTGCGCGCCGTCACGTGAGCCATGCGCCGCGATATCCTCTGCTGCGGGCGCGCGCCCAGGTGCGTGGACGGCCGCCGGGTGCAGCCACGATTCCGCGCTGGGCGGCGGCGGCACCGCCGAGACGAGCGCACCGGTCAACACGACGAACGCACCCTGCACCACGATCCTCACGCCCAGACGGCGCAGCCAGGCCCTCCACGACGCACGGCGGTCCGGCGCGAACACCAGCGGGACGCAGGCGCTCTCTTCCCTTCCGTGCGCGCGTTGCTGCGCCCTCCAGCGCTGCCACGCCTCATCGAGTCGCTCCCAAGCCCGGCGGTGCTGCGCCCTCACTGTATCCAACGGGATGTTCAGCTCGGCGGCGATCGCGGAGAGCGGGGTCCCCTCCAGCTCGTGCTTGATCAAGAGATCCCGGTACTTGCGGCCGACCCGGTCGAGCAAGTCCCGCGTCAGCTCTTCCCGCTGCCGCAAGCGAAGCAGTTCCTCCGGCGTGGGGCACTCGTCTCGGAGATCGCGCTCATCGAACGACGTCAGCACCTCTCCGCGGCGGCGCTCCTTCCGCCTGTGACTCCGTGCCTCATTGAGGGCGATCGTGACGAAGTACGGCGCCGGATCGCCGCTCAGCTCGACCCGCCTCTTCACTTCCAATCCCCGCAGCAACGCGTTCTGCGCCACGTCCTCGGCGTCGCGCGCCGGCACGCCGAGACGCCTGGCCAGGCGCCGGAAGCGGTCGAAGCTGCGGAGAAGGATCGCTGGCTTGCCCACGGTAGGTAGCACGCCTGAGCCGGTCGAAATGGTGCAGGAAAATGCAAGGAGCGGCAACTTTGGTGGGATAAGGTGGCACTAATACATATGTTCAGGTGCCCTCAGCTGCCGGGAGCAGGTGACCGCATTGCTGCATCCGAGCGCAATTTCTCACCACCACGGGCACGTTGCATCGATTCGTTCTCGTTGACGCCGCGCGGCTAGCGTCAGTAAGGTCCAACGATGCGATATTCCGCATGCGTTCTGCTCTTGTCTACGCTCGTCGCTGCAACCGGCGCTACGAGCTCGGCCAGCGCTGAGGACACCTATCCGGCGCCACGATCACGTGACGGCGCAACGGTGAAGGACCATGTCCACCGCGGTCGCAGAGCACGCAACGCCCGGCAGTGGAGCGAGGCATACGCCGCCTACAAGGCCGCCTTCGAGGCAGCGGACCCAGCGTCCAGCACGGAGCGAGAGCGCGCGGAGCTCGCCGGCGAGCTTGGCCTCTGTGAGCTGGCGCTGCGCAAGTACCGTGATGCCGCCGAGCACCTGGCCTTTAGCCTGGAGCAGCGCACGGCGCTGCCGCTCGCGCTTCAACTACGATTCGAGAAAGGAGAGCGCGAGGCAACACCCCACGTCGCGAGACTCGTCCTCTCGGTCGATCCGCCCGACGCGGAGGTGCTCCTTGACGGCAAGCAGGTAGGCCGGGTCGCGCGGACCTACCTGCTGTTCCTCGAGCCCGGCCAACACATGGTGCGGGCCCGCGCGCCGGGCCGCGAGGATGGGTTCCAGGAGTTCGGGGCTGTAGCCGGATCGGAGTACAACATCAGGATGCCGTTGCCGCGCGTGGCGGTGAGCAGCGCCCAGGAGGGCGCGCCGGCATCACCGAAGGCAACGCCGAAGACCAGGAGATCTTCGCCCACCGTGCGGGCGCGGGCCCCCAGCCCGTGGGCTTCCTGGCCGGGGACGCTGCGGATCGCGGGAATCACCGCCACGATGGCCACCCTGTCGACGGGCGCCGTCCTGATGATCAGGGCCAGCACGCTGGATGGTGACGCGAGCGAGCAACGCGCCGGGCTCACGCGCGGCAGGACGTCAAGCTCGTCGATGTGCTGGCAGGCGTCGCAACGCTCCTCGTGCGGCGACCTGCGCCGCCTTCTCGACGAGCGCAACCTCTCCGACGGCTTGGGCACGGCCCTGGTCATCACGGGGGGTGTCCTCGGGGCAGCGACCGCCGCGTCCTTCTTCACCGACTTCTCCTTCCTGGGGCTCTCGCCGGCTCAGGAGCGGATCCGCGTCTCGCCCGTGGCGACCGGGCGAGAGATCGGCGTAACGATCGAGGGACTGTGGTGAGGTCACGGGGGGCGGTGGAGATGCATTCGCAGGGCGGCCGAAGCGCTGGAGTTTCTGTGTTCGCCGTGGTGCTGTGCGCGTGGAGCGCGAGCGCGGCGACGGCGTGCCGTTATTCCGATGCTTGCTGGGAAGGGCTGGACTGCGCCCCCGATCCGGTGCCTCCGCCCGGTCCGTGCGAGGGAGAGCCTGGCACGGCGCCGGCGCTCGACGAGTGCGGGGTGTTCGTTAGCCCGTTGTCGGGTGACGACAGGAGCCCTGGCACGAAGGATGCGCCCGTGAAGACCCTGCAACACGCGATCGGGCTAGCCGCGCGCGGACGAGGCGACGGCGAGACGCCGACCCGGCGCGTGTACGCGTGCGGCGGGTCGTTCGAGGAGGCGATCACCCTGCCCTCGGGGATCGACCTCTGGGGCGGGCGTCGGTGTAACGGCGGGGATTGGTCGTATGAGGGGCCATTCGGCGGGCCCGATCACCCCACGATCATCGCTCCGCCGGTGGGGATCCCGCTGCGGGTCCTCGGGGTGGAGGGTACGGCGCTCGCGGGGGACAACGCGACGTCGGTGATCACCGGCATGCGAGTTGTTGCGGCGGACGCCTCAGCGCCCGATGGCAAGTCGTCAATCGCCATGATTTTGAGCACCGGGGCCGGCGCGATCGTGCAGGGCAGCGTGATCGTCGCGGGCAACGGCAAGGACGGGGAACCGGGCGGGGACGCGCCGAGCTTCCGCGCGAAGGACGGCGTCGTGGGTAACAACGGCGCGAACGCATGTACCGTGGACGCCGCCGTGGGCGCCCTTCCGGTGGTCACCGTGTGCGAAGACGGCAGCAAGTCGACGGGCGGCTACGGCGGTGACGGCGGACTCGACGTCGGCGGCGATGGCGCACCGGGACAGCCGGCGCCCGTGGAGATTTCGGAGCGCGACGGCCGCGGAGGGCTCGGCGCAGATCTCACGAGATGCAGCGAAGGGGGCGATGGCGCAGACGGCGCTGACGGTGGTCGTGCTGGTGGCGCCTTTGGTCCAGGCTTCCTCAGCGACGATGGATGGATCGGTGCCCGTGGTGAGGACGGGAAGCGAGGCGGCCCCGGCCAGGGGGGTGGCGGCGGTGGCGGCAGCAAGTCGCGCGGGCCCATGTATGCGTGCCCCGTAGGTCTCCCCCAGAGTGGCGCGGCCGGCGGCTCGGGGGGGAGCGGGGGTTGTGGCGGCAAGGCAGGCAAGGGCGGCGGCTATGGCGGCGCGAGCATCGGTATCGTCGCGCTGGAGGGCACGGACCTAACCGTCGCGGACACCGACGTGTTCACTGGCAACGGCGGCCAGGGCGGGGTCGGCGGAACGGGCCAACCGGGCGGCGTTGGTCAGCTGGGCGATCGAGGGGGCCTGGGTTTTGGGGAGGATATGTGGAGTGCATGCAAGGGCGGCAGGGGAGGCAACGGCGGTCGCGGAGGCGATGCCGGCGGCGGGCTCGGAGGCGCGTCCATCGGCATCGCCTACGTGGTGCCCAACTTCGCCATTCGACCCGGAACCAACATTGTTGCCGGACCCGCTGGGAAAGGCGGCCTCGCAGGGAACGCGGGCCCAGGCGACGACGTGGGCAAAGGGGCGGACGGCCCATCCGGGGAGCTCTATCGTTTCGGTGCGGCAAGCGAGCCGCCCCATTGACGCGCGCTTCGCGAGACGCTGCCAGCGAGGGATGCCGATGCGCCTGAATTCCGCGATCCTCTTGATCTCTCTTGTGCCGCTCGCCGCAGCCGGTTGCGGCACGGCGCCGGGGGCGAACGACCCTGACGGCGCGCCGCCGTGCGGCGGTCCATCGACGTGTGCAGGTGATCCGATCCCCGATTCGGTCTGCCTGGAGCATCTCGCGGCGGGGCGGGCGATGGACGGCTGCGGCGTGTTCGTCAACGATCCGGTTCTCGGCGGTGACGACGCGAACCCCGGCACGAAGGACAGGCCGGTTACTTCCCTGCCGCGCGCCATCGAGCTGGCGCGCACCGGGCGCGGTCGCGTGTTCCTCACCGGCAATGGTTTCGTGGAGTCCATCACGCTACCCTCCGGGGTGGATATCTATGGCGGCTTCGACTTCTTGGAATGGGAACGGCATCGGGAGCTTGGAAATCCGGTGTACGCCATGGCCAAGCTCACTGCTCCGGTTGGGCACATCCCGCTGACCATCGAGCCGGCGCGAGCCGGCGACACGGGGGCTGCGGACGGGGTCTCGATCATCGATCACGTGTTCGTCCGCAGCCCAAGGCATATCGGGATGCTCGTTCGGTCGGGCACTGAGGTGGCGATCATCGGAAGCTGGATCGAAGCCGAGCAGGGATTGAGGGGCGACCATGGGGAGAAATGGCCGGGCCGGGCAGCGTCGGGGCCGGACGGGCAGTATGGGGGAGAC
Organism: Sorangium sp. So ce134; assembly: GCA_051525975.1. Classification (GTDB taxonomy): domain Bacteria; phylum Myxococcota_A; class Polyangia; order Polyangiales; family Polyangiaceae; genus Sorangium. The sequence continues at coordinate 10,203,567 of CP150314.1, read as the reverse complement.
GCGTGCTCCGCAGCGACGGTTCCGGGCGGGGCTCCGCCGGTGAACTCGTGCGAGGGAGGGCTCCCGAGCATCGGTGGCAAGGGCGGCGACGGGCTCGCGGACGGCGCTGGAGATGGGGAGGACGGCGAGCCCGTACCCCAGCCGAACCCCAACCACGATGGGGAAGGAGGACGTGGCAACCGGGCAGACGGTGGTTGCAGCAGCGGCGCCCCCGGGAAAAGCGGTATGTGGGGCGCCGCCGGCGCACCGGGCACGGGCCGCGGGCGGATCGATGAGAACGGATGGCACCCCGACAGGGCCGGCGACGGCGCCCGGGGGATGCCGGGCCAGGGCGGCGGCGGGGGCGGCGGCCGCAGGGGCGGGCTCGCGGTGTGCGATGTGGCCTCCAAGGGCGGCGCCGGTGGCGGCTCCGGAGGCGCGGGCGGTTGCGGGGGGCGAGGCGGCCGAGGGGGCGAGAACGGCCAACCGAGCATCGCGATCGTGGCGCTCCACGCCAAGGTAACGGTGCGCGATAGCATCATCACCGCCCGCGACGGGGGCCGAGGCGGCGATGGCGGGGAGCCGGAGGAAGGCGGCCGTGGCGGCCGAGGCGCTCCAGGAGGCGCCGTGGGGGACGGCACGTGGTCCTGCCAGGGTGGCAGCGGCGGCCTCGGAGGCGACGGCGGCTACGGCGGCCCCGGGCGCGGCGGCGATTCGATCGGCTTCGCCTACCTCGACGAGGACCAGCTCACGCTGGAGAACGTCACCATCGAGCTGGGGCTGCCGGGCCCAGGCGGCACGACCTGGGAATGGTCTGGCGAAGAGATCACGGGGGAGGACGGCATCGCCGTCGAGACGCTGCGCTTCCCTGAATAACTGGATTGAAGCTAACCGCAGCGAACGATCCGGCTCGATAGGACCAGGCGCGAAGGTCGAAGGTCACGTCGGCGAGTTCGGCCCGCTCTGGACGGTTCGAGCCGGTCCGCTGCGCTTCATGCTCTGCCAGATCGCTTGGAGCGCCGGTGAGCGCCGAGGTTGAGAGCATCACCGACTTACCATGCGTCTGAAAAAAGGCAATCGTATAGCCTAGCCTCTCCCAAACGTCGTAGATTGGTCGCCACGTCCGGCACGACCATGTTGCCGACCTCCGGCGGCATGCGCTCGTATCCCCATGTCGCTTCGATTTCTTGGGCGATCCCCACAGCGTACGGCTGCTCATCGGGCGATAGATCGAAGCAGATGACCTGCCGCGTGGGTTTATCTTCAATCGAAGGTGGCTCAACAAGTTCGGGCTTGACCAGCCTGATCAGCTTGCCAACCCAGGCGGGCAGGATGTAGACCGTATCATGGACGAAGATCGTGACGGCGCGAGGTGGCGTCGCGCGGAGCCTTTTCTCCCTCTCGATCTCCTCGAGATCATCAACGAGACGCGAGCTGTAGACGATATAATAAGGGACCAGGAAGCTCACCCTAAATCCAATTGCATGTCGGTACTCTCCGGTGGTCTTCGGAAGATAGAGCGAGCCGGAATAACAGGCGTCGTGACTTCCCATCGCGAGATGGACTGAGAAATTGTCGACCCCGTTCTCGGGGAACTGTTCACTCAGGCGCCGCAACATCCCAAGCCACCGTTCGCAATCGGCGCCGGCTCGGCGACGGGCGTCCACCAGCCGTCGATCCTCTTCTGTTTGCACGCGGCCAAGATCCTCGTACGGAACCCGCCGAGGGTAGTAGCGATATACGACGTTGAACAATTCCTCGACGGCGTGCTTCATGGCTGTGTGACTCTGGATCCATCCACGCGCTTGCGGAGGCTGATGTCCATCTCATCCTTTAACCTAGCGCAGTAGATCCCTTGCGGAATAGTGGGGTTTGCCCTCATTACTTTACGCGAAGCATTGGTCGCCACCTCGGCACTGACGCGCGCAGCCTCGTCCGCTGAAATCTGCCCCTGAGCTCGGTTTCGCAGTGGCATCCCAAACGTCATCTGTGGACATTCCCAGAACTCCGGATAAACCTCGACCCATCGCTTGATCTTCAGACGAACGGAGGCTTCCTGCCAACCTCCCGACGGGCCTGTTCCATTGTCTGCAATAGTCGTGACAAATTTGAAGATCGTTGGCGAAAATCCGTTTACTCCGGCCGGCGGACACTTCGAACTGCAGGTGTCGCTACAGAACACATAAGTCTGGCCGTCTCCTGTGGTGTCACCGGGTCCTGAGCATGTGCTGGTTGCCGGACTCTCCGAGCTGTTTCTCGGGCGCTCTTCTTCCTCTTCTTCTGAGCTATCCGTTTTATTGCACTGGATCTTTTGCTCACTGGCGTCTTGCCGTTCTCCTGATGGCGCATCTCCGAAGTCACCGGATGCGCTGGAGCTGAAGACCGGGATGGGCTCCGAACCTGGACCCGCACCTGCGCCCGAGGTCCATTCCTCGCGAGGGTAGCAGTCTCCCACCGTCCAGTTGCATGCTGCCAATGCCCAGATCGCGATGGCTACAATGAAAAATAGGCTTCTTCTTGAACTCATTTGGCACTCCATCGCATCACAGGGCCGGCAACGACAACGACGGATGCATAACCTGGGAGCACAAGACTTCTTCCGCCGATCCAATCCACATTAGCGCTCGCCGATATGCCTAGCGGCCCCACAATGTACGCGCTGGCTTGCGCATGTCCGCCTACCGCCATCCCGGCAACCAGTCCACACAAGGTGTTTCCGCAGGCTGGCATGAAGTAGATCGCAACCGATGGGCCCGCGCCAATATCGCCATCCCTCCAACTATATCCAAAGGCAACGGAGGTGTGATTGTAAACACCGGGCCCGCCTATCTGGATTGGCGGCACGACGCTGCACAGATCATGAACCTTCAACAGGAGGTTCTCCTTGACGTGCCACGATATCCCAGCATGCGGACCTACCGCGAGGCGTGGGGCAGTGCCAGCCTGAATCCAGCCGAGGCTTACACCGGCGCTCAGCTCCGATGCCTCTACCTGCGTCGAAGCGACACCGAGCACGAGAGCGAACATCGCCGCCGATGCGACCCGTCGGCATTCCGTTCTCATCAGTTCATTCCCCCTTTGGTACCGCCCGGAGAACGCGGCGATGCAACCAATTCTTCCGATGACAGGATTGGGCGTCAAACGCAACCTAGAGGAGAGCATCACAACGGACATGGGTCGTACCGTCCAGAGCGTGGGCCACTGCGCAGCTGTCCGCGGCGCCAGTGTTCGTCAAACTGCTGGCACCGGCGGTCTGTCCACGTAGCCGTGAGAGCGCACGGACGGCGGTGTGCCCTGGGCTGCACGACGTCGCCCGCGTGCCAGCGCCACGCGCGAGCGCGACCCGCCGCGACGCCCTGGGCGGGCCGCCGCCGCGGTTGACGGCGCGCCGGCGGTCGCGCTCTGAGTTGCACGACGTCCCCCGTGCGCCCGAACGTGGGGGCACACGACAGCGTCTCGTCCCCGGAGCGCGCGTACGAGAGTACGAGAGTCCAGCCGATCTGCGAAGCGCGTCCTCGCGAGCACGCGAAGCCCGGCCCGCCCGGTCAAGCTCGTACAGGCTCGGACCATCCCTCGACCAGATCGGCCCGCGCGCGCCTGCCCCGGCACTGTCGCGACGACTTGGTCACCGACACCAGGCTTGGCAATCCTGGCGGCTCTGGCTGAACAGGCACCGACAACGACCGCTGCTTGTGCGGCGGATCGGCCGGCCGAACCGGTCGCTCTGCTGCCGAGATCGTCCGAGCCGTCCCGCAGCGCGACCGCGCCCTGCTGCTCCGGCTCGGCCTCAACCTGGACAACCCCGCCCACGCGGAGCTCTTCGTCGAGGGCGTGCGTGCCGCGGACGACGCCATCGCGGACCAGGTGCGGTGGGAGCGGGAGCGGCTGGGCTGAGGGCCGCCCGTTCCGTCAACTGCGGGAGCGCATCGATCGCCGGCGCGGCCCAGATCTCGCATCCTGACCGCCCGCCGAGGCTCGTTCCGCATCGCCCCGGAGCCCCGGACCCAGCGCCGAGGGGGACCTTCGCAGCCCCGCGTCCGGCGCGTCTTGCACCGGGTTCGCTTCCCTGCGCCTCCACCATGATTTCGCGCTTGCCCGCCTTGCGGACGATTCCCAGACGAGACACGACCCTTCCAGAGCGAGAGCGGTAGCGGCGGGAAGACGTCATCAGATCCCGCGCGGACGTCCTCAGCCTCGCGGATGTAGCCCTGCGCCGCCTGGACACCGGCGTGACCGGTGCGCTGCATGATCTTGAGCGGGTCGTCCCCCCGGATGGCAAGCCAGGTGATGCGGCCAGCGGGCTGGTCTGCGGAACGGACAGAGGACGGGCGGGGACCCGTCCTGAAGGCGCACCGGTTCCTTGGCCCGCCGGGGGACGTAAGTATATACTTGTCCGGCCAGCTTACGTGGTCAGCATGAGAAGAGAAGTCGACACCCGTGCTCGGCCACGCCCCATCGCACCGTCCCGATTCCCGACAACGAGATGGTCGTCTCGTTGTCAATCAGCCTGCGCGGAACACTAGCACGGGCGACGCTGTTGCACTTCGACGATGCGAAGCTCTCGCGCCGCCCAGCCCTCAAGCAACTTAGAGATATCATTGCAACCTCTGGCAGCAGCCGACCACCTCGACTAACCAAACAAAGAGCGTTCCATGTCGCGCGAAGTGGTGTCCAACAATCTCGACAGCATCGTCCAGCTGGCGGACCGATACGCGGATGAGCTGACAGCTCAATTCCGAACCCTGAATTTTTTCGTACAGCACGCCGGTGAAGTCGGGCGAGCCCACGAAGTCTTCTTAAGAGGGGTCCTACAACGCTTTCTTCCGGGGAAGCTGCGCTGCGGAACCGGCTTCATCGCGTCGGCCGAGCGCGTCTCTCGGCAGCAGGACATCATCATCTACAACACGAGTACTCTCCCCGTCCTGCTGGAGATCGGGGATTGCTTGGTTGTCGATGAGGAGGCAATCGCCGGGACAATCGAGGTCAAGACGTCCCTCGCCAAACGGGCGGACCTGACCGAGGCGTTTGACAAGATTATGGCGCTTCGAGAGAGCCTTCGTGGCGGCGGATTCGTGGCCCTCTATGCATGGGAGGGAATGTCTCTAGACGCTATTCTTGAGCAAATATGGAATCGATACCGAACCTTGTCCAAGCTCGACACGGCGTGTATTCCCGACGTGATTTACGTTCGTGGCCAGTATCTTTTGGCGCCCAATTATGACGGCCATCTGGATACGCCGCCGATACTGGTCCTCCGCCTGGGAACTGGGCACCACTCGGAAGGCGCTGGATTGCTATCGCTCGTTGAGCGACTGTGGATTTCCGGAATTCAGCACCAAGCCAATTGGCCCTGGTGGGTATCCAAGTGGCGCCGTTCGGTCGCAGATCGATACGAGAAGATGCCTTGGCCCGAGGACCTACGTGCGCGCGTTGATCACGAGCTCTCGACGATGCGCGGCTAGCATGCTGCACTTGGCCGCTACTCCCCTTTCGGGGGTGTTACCGAGCACGGTGCTTGATGGACAGGAGGGCCTCGGCGATCCGGTTCTTTGATGGGAGGGGCGGGTAAGTACGCGACACCTGGTCGAAGTGGATCGGCGGGTGCCACCTTCGATGATGGGCTCGCGTTCGGGCGGATCCCCCGCCCGAACGCGTAGTTGCCTCAAGCTGGGGATCCCCGGCCGTGTCAAGGCTGCCCCGCAGGGGCACCGCCGGAGGCGGCCGCAGGGCCTTGACATGGTTGGGGATTCCCAGCACGCCATCACGTAGCCGGATCGCACGCCCATCAAAGAGCGTGCTCGGTAACAGCCGGCTGCGCTTCCCACGGCGATCGATCAACCTGCCCGCGTCAGCTCCCGGCGCACTGAGCAGGCGCCTGATGGTCTCGTGGGCGATGCGCGCCGCCTCGACCTCGCAAGCGGCACATCGCCCGCGGCGGGCAGCGTCCCAGCCGGCCCTACCCGCCGCGCCGGGTGCGCTCGACGGCGAGGTCGATGACGCCGCCCGCGTGCGCGCCGGGCGCGCCGAGCAGGCGCCCGATGGTCTCGTGGGCGATGCGCGCCGCCTCGACGTCGCCCTCGGCGAGCGCCGCCCTCATGCCTTCCGCGAGCTGGCCGAGCAGCACCGTCTGCGGGTCCGCCGGTTTCGTCTGTGATTCGTCCGGCTCACGAGGCTTCGCGCACTTAGCCGCCATCGATGGCACGGTTGCCGCTCCCGACTCATGCGGAAACCTACGCGATCTCTGCGGATCCCCACCCTCGGCAGGCGTTTCGATTCCCGGCGCCTCCACCACGAAGACACGGCGAGAGCCGTGTCTTTTCTCTTTTTGTGACCTGCGTGTGACCTGACAAATTTCGACAATACTGGATTTGGGGTGGGTCCGGCGTGAGCGGGACCGCTGGGAGCGGGCGCGGCGGGTGACGCCAGGGTACCAGGCTCCACGGAGTTCCGCGGCGGGCACCAGACCGGCGGGGCGGATCCCGGGTCCGAACCTGCGTCCTGGTGTGCTGGCGCAGCCCAGCGACGAGCGAGCGGGCGCTACTGTGCGGGACGCAGGCGGCGGGTGTAGATAGCCTCGGAGATCCGCAGGAATCTAACCACGACGATCCGCGGAAATGTGGCCCTCGCGTCCGCAGAAAAATGACCGCGACGCCCGCGGGAATCTGCCCCCCGGGCGCCGCGGAAATCTGACCCGGCGTCGCCCGGGTCAACGCTTCCTCGCTGCCGCCGGCGCAGCCGGCTCGGCGGCTTCCGCCCTCGGCTTGGAGCGCGCCTCGCTCATGGCCAGCGACTCCTTCTGCCGCCACGAGTCGGCATCGATGTCGAGGATGTGGCAGTGCTGAACGAAGCGGTCGATCAGCGCCGAGACGCACGCCGCGCCCGGGAAGACCGTGCTCCACTGCTTGAATGGCAAATTCGTCGTCAGCACGAGCGAGCGGCTCTCGTGCCTGCGGCTGATGATGTTGTAGAGCAGATCGGCGGACTGACGGCTGCACGGCAGGTAGCCGATCTCGTCCAGAATCAGCAGTGACGGGGCCGTGTACTTCCGCAGCCGTCGCTCCAGGGCCGGCAGCGACTCCTGCTTGAGCAGATCCGCGAGCGCGGCCGACAGCGTCGTGAAGCGCACGGTATAGCCGCGCTGGAGCGCCAGCATGCCGAGGTTCTGGGCGAGCATGGTCTTGCCGACGCCGCTCGGACCCCGGAGCAGGACGTTGTGCCCCTTGGCGACGAAGTCGAGGGTCATGAGCTCCTCGACGAGCTCACGCTGGATCGTGCGCGGGTGGTTCCAGTCGAAGCGCTCTATGGGCTTGAAGGTGCCGAGGGTCGCCGCCTTGGCGCGCGCGGCGAGGTTGCGCTCGGCGCGCTCGCGGTGGGCGATGGCGGCGAGCTCCTCGAACGTCTGCACCGGCGACAGGCGCGCGGTGGTGGCGTGCGCGACGAGCGCGAGCAGCGCCTCGCGCGACACGCGTACGCCGAGGGAACGAATCAGCTCAGCGACGTCATCGTTGGGCATCGTAGGACTCCAGGTCGTGGGGGATCACGTCGCGATCGGGGACGTGGGCTCCGAGATCGATGTCGATGGGGACAGGGCCGTCGGCGGCGCGGCGGCGCTCCTCGCAGAGCACGGCGAGGGCACCGGGATCATGGGTGCCGCGGGCGATGGCCTCGCGCGCCGCGGCGCCGAGGATCTCGACGCCGTACAGGTCGAGAAGGCGCAGGGCCTTGGCGGTCATGAAGCCGACGTTGCGACCGGCCTCCACCCAGCGCTCTTGCAGGATCTCGAAGCCAGGGATCGCGGCGCCGAGCCGATCGCGCCCCTTGGCCTCACGCGCAGCGCGCTTTTTGTCGAGCAGCTCGGCACGGTGCTCGGGCGCCTCGATGCTCTGGCGCCGTCCCCAGCAGCGCGCGTGCCGCGCGACCTCGGTACCGCCGTCCGACAGCCGCACGGTCGTGTCATTGGCGACGAGTGTCAGCGTCTTGCCGTGGTGGCTCGACGGCGCCGAATAGCGGTTTCCGTCGAAGTGCACGAAGGCGGTCTTGTCGACGGGCACGGGCTCGACGAGGTCCGTCTCCGGCAGCGGATCGGGCAGCGCGAGCAGCCGCGCCCTCTCCTCCGCGAGCACCTGGTCGACGCGCCGCTCAGGCCATCGCGGGTGAGGGCGCACGTTGGCGATCTCGTCGAGGAAGACGAGCAGCTCGGCGTTGCCACGATCGAGATCACGAATCGTGCGCGCGGCGAAGAACCGGTCACGCAAGAAGCGGATCGCTCGCTCGACCTTGCCCTTTTGCTGCGGTTTGCGCACGGCGCAGAGCCGCGGCGCGACGCGGAGCTGACCGGCGAGCGCGAGCAGGTCCGGGTGGAAGCGCACGGCGTCACCGTGGCGCTCGAGGACAACGGTCTTGGGGTTGTCGAAGAGCCATTGCCTCGTCGCGCCGCCGAAGTAGCAGCACGCGCGCACGAGCGAGCGGCGGAGCGAGCTCGCGGACAGGTCGAGCACGAGCTCGCCCCAGATCGCGCGCGAGTACGACAGGACCATGACGAAGGCCCAGAGCTGGCGCGTGCCGCCAGCGACGCGCAGTTTGCCGAGGTAGGCCCAGTCGATCTGGGCCTGCTGTTACTGAGCACCGTTGCTGATGCCGATGGTGCGCTTGTCGATCCAGCTCTTTGATGGCGGGGCGGCTGGCCCCCCGCAGCGCGCCATCGCCGAGGCGGATCCTGCTCGACGGCGGCGTTGTCCGGGGACGGCCAGCTGTCAGGGCGTTTCCCGGTCATGCATTGCGCCGGGTCCGAGAGAATTCTCAGCGCAGCTCCTGGTAAAACGACAGCGACGGCGAAGGGCGGCTCCCATGCCAGCGAAGGCATGATGCATTCCCTTCACCCCGCGAAAATTACCAGCACGACTCCCCACACGTCCGCGCAACCAACGGGGTAGGTCAGCGGCTGGAGCGGAGCATCGGCGCGGCGCCGGTCACAAAATAGGCGACGGGAGGAGCTCGTTTTAGCCGCGTGCCCCCTCCCGTCGTGCTCCGAATCGCTTGAAAGAGCGGAGCCCCCAACACATCGTCCATCTGGACCTCGATGTCAAAGGCTGGATCGCCTCACCGCCCACCGTAGACCGCGCACGGCCAGCCCGCTGCCCGCGTTGCGGCGCCGCGGCTTGCCCGCTGGGGGGCGCGTTGGGGCTGTGGGGCCACGGAACGCGGTCGCGGCAGGTGCGCGGGCCGCTGGCTGCGGGCGAGCGCGGCGGGCTCGTCACGATCGAGGCGCGCCGCTATCGATGCCGTCGCTGCGGCGCCGCGATCACGGTCGTGCCGCGGGGCGTCGCACCGCGACGGCACTTCGCCGCGACGGCGATCGGTCTGGCCCTTCTGCTCGTCGGCACCGCCGGTGCAGCGCTCATCGAGGTGCGGCGGCGGGTCAGCCCCTGGTCTGCCAGCTTCGATGCCGACAGCTGGGCGACCGTGCGGCGCTGGCTACGCGCCATCGACCAGAAGCGCCTGTTTGCGTCGGTCCGCGCCAGCCCCCCCGCTTCTTCCCTGCGGCAGCGGGCCGAGCGGGCCGCGATGACGCTCCTGGCGATGGCGCCTTGTGCGGCCGAGGCCCCCGAGGCCGCCGTCATGGCCGGCGCCGCGCGGGCTGCGTGATGGCGAGCGGCGTGCTGGCCGGGCTGATGTCGGGCCCCACCCGGTTGGATCCTCGGTCGGCGCAGCGCCTTGCGCTTGGATGGCTGTGCGGCCGGTGCGGTGTCACCGGCGCGGAAAGGACACGACGTGCAAGACCTCCTCCAGCCGAAGGACCACGCCGAAGCGGTGGCCCTCTACCGCAGTGAGATCATCGGCTCGCTCATGCACCGCGAGCTCGACCGTGGAGAGCTCGCCGAAGCGCTCGCCGACCTGAGCAAGCAGCGGTTTCGCCCCCCGCGCGCCCATTCTCCGCGCTCCTACTCGGTCCCCACACTCGAGCGCTGGTACTACGCGTACAAGACCGAAGGGCTCGAAGGGCTGCGCCCCAAGCCCCGCAAGGACAAGGGGCGGGCGCGAGAGCTGACGGCCGAGCAACGGCAGATGCTGCTCGACATTCGAGAAGAGCACCCGAGCGCCTCGGTCTCGCTCATCCTCGACACCCTGGTCGCGGCGGGCCGCATCGACAAGGGTGCCATCTCCGCCACCACGGTGCGACGCCTGTACGCCGAACACCACCTCGACCGCGTCGCGCTGCGCGATCGCACAGGCGGCAAGGTGCGGCTGCGCTGGCAGGCCGAGCACCCCGGCGCTCTGTGGCACGGCGACGTATGTCACGCGTCACCGATCCTCGTTAACGGCAGCCCGGCGCCGGTGCGCATCCACGCGCTGCTCGACGACGCCTCCCGGTACATCCTCGCGATCGAGGCGATGAGCGCCGAGCGGGAGGTCGACATGCTGGCGCTCTTCATCCGGGCGCTGCGCAAGCACGGCGCACCCGACGCCCTCTACCTGGACAACGGCTCGACCTACCGCGGGCACACCTTGCACCTTGCGTGCGAGCGACTCGGCACCACCCTGATCCACGCCCGCCCCTACGACGCCCCTGCACGCGGCAAGATGGAGCGCTTCTGGAGGACGTTGCGAGAGAGGTGCGTGGACTTCACCGGCGCGCTCGGCTCGCTGCACGACCTCAACGTCCGGCTCTACGCGTGGGTCGACGAGCACTACCACCGCACACCGCACGCGGCGCTCTTCGGCAAATCCCCCGCGCAGGCCTACGAGGAGTATCCCCACGTCACCGACGACCTCGACGAGCGGAAGCTCCGCGACGCGCTCACGACCCAGGCCCGCCGGCGCGTCCGGCGTGACAGCACGCTCTCGATGGATGGGGAGGACTGGGAGACCGATCTCGGCTTCCTCGCCGGCCGCCTCGTCACGGTGTCGCGGTGTCTGGTGACGCCGAACGAGCCGCCCTGGATCGAGCACGAGGGCAAGCGCTTCGCCCTGCACCGGGTCGACCCGGTGAAGAACGCCCATCGCCCGCGGTCGGCCTGCAACCTCGATGTCGCTCACGAGGCGCGCGTGCCCTTCGACCCGCCGAAGACGCTCCTGGACAAGGCGCTCGGCCGAGCGCCTCGAGGCGATGAGGAGGGATGACCATGGATTTTTGTAGCCACTTCAGCTTCACCGCAGAGCCATTTACCAAGGAGATCGAAGACGGCGAGCTTTGGCTCCCCCCGTCCAAGCAGATGGTACTCGAGATGCTCATCGAGGCGGTGCACGCCAGAAAGAGCGTGCTCCTCGCCGGTGACCCAGGCGTCGGCAAGACGTGTCTGCTCCGCGCGCTCCGTCATGCCCTCTCGCCGCAGACGTTTCGCTTGACCTACTGCGCCAACGTGACGCTTGGACGCCGGGACTTCTATCGCCAGCTCTGCCTGGCGCTCGGCCTCGCTCGCTGCAGCACCGCGGGAGACGTCTTCTACGCGGTCAGCACGCACGTCGAGGAACTCGCGAAGGAGCGCGTATTCCCGGTCTTCGTCCTCGATGAGGCCCACCTGCTTCATCAGGACACGCTCGACCATCTTCACATACTCCTTAATTACGCCTGGGATAGCCGCGCGCTGCTATCGCTCGTGCTGCTTGGCTTGCCCGAACTCGGCGAGCGGCTGCGCGTGCGGCGCAATCGCTCCCTGTATTCGCGCCTCCACTACCGATTGACCATCGATCCGCTCACGCCGGACGATACGGCCGACTATCTGCGTGTGCGTCTCGGCCGAGTCGGCTGCACGAAAGAGCTCTTCACCTCGGATGCGATCGCGATGTTGCACGAAGCAGCCGCCGGCAGTCTGCGCGACACCGACCGACTCGCCACGGCCGCGCTCCGCGCCGCTGCGCGCAAGAAGCGCAAGCTCGTCGAGCGCGATGTCCTGAGCCGCATCCTGCAGCTGGACGCCGAGGAGGCCGGATGAACCCCGCCTCGCTGGCGGAAGGGGACACGCGGCGGGCCGACGACGAGGGCAGCGCAGCCGCCGCCCTCGTCGTTGCCCTCGCGCTCGCCCGCGACGCGCTCATCGCGAGCTACCCGGACGACCCCGATCCGCTGTGTCCTCGCCTTTACGCCGTCGACGTCGTGCTCCACTACATCGACCGGCTCAGCGACGCCCTCGCGCGCCACGGCGCCGTCCTCGACGGCGATGACCGCCTCCCCACCCCCATCGACTGAGATCGTCGGCGCCCCGCGATCGCCGAAGTGCCCGGGCGCCTCGCTGCCATCGCGGCAAGCGGAGATCCAGGTCAATGATGGCCATCACGGAGCCGGATCTTCCGGCCATCAAACAGGCTGCTCGGTAACACCTGCTCGGCGATGAGCGGCTCGATGCGGAGGAAGACCTCGCTCTTCGGCGCCGGGCGCACGAGCCGGACATGCCGTCGCACTGTGCGCATACTGCCCTCGTAGCCGCGCTCCACCAGCATGTCGTACAGGCGCGTGGCGCGGAGACGGGGATACTGTGTCAGCGTCTCGATGACGAAGGCCTCATAGCCGCGCAGCGGCAAAGGCACATCACTCGCCGCGGCCTCCACGTCGCGAACGACGGGCCGCGAGCGCGCCCCCTTGCCGAGGCCGAGCACGCGCTCGACGGTGTCGTGGTGCAGGCCGAGCTGCGTCGCGATGGTGCCGACCTTCCAGTGCTCGGCGAAGTGCAGGCGGCGGATCTCCGCCTCCTTGTCCTGGTCGATCGTCATCGACCGAGGCTCCTGCGAAGGCGATGCTCGCCACGGAAGTTACCGAGTCCCGGCAGCCGTTGCCCGCGGCGGGGCGGGGCATCCATGAAGAGCGGCTCGACGACGTAGTGCAGCGTCGCGCGCGCGACGCCGAGGCCGTCGCACAAACCCAGCGCGAACAAGATGTCCTCGGACTCCGCAGAAACGACAGCGCGGACCCTCTGGTCGTGCCAGAGCGCCATCGACTCGCACAACATCGGCCCGGCGAACCGGTGCGCCGGCGTGGCCACCGACCGCAGCCGGGCCTTCATCACCTCGTCGGGCCCCTGCGTCAGCAGCACCCGCGTCTCCCGCGACGTCGCGGAGATCGTCATCACCAGCTCGTCCATCCCTCGACTCCTGCGGGCCGGCGGCGGCCACGTCGTCCTTCGACGTCGGCGCGCCGGCCCGCGGGCACACGCTGGCGGACGCGGGCAAGTTATCGGAACCCGTATCCATCACGCGCTGGCCCCGTCGGGCGCGGTAGGCACGCTGGCGATCGCGGTGATCGAGGCGCCCCTCGGGGGAGCGCTGGTGCCGCAGCCGAGCCGCGCGCTGGGCCCGCCGGCGAGCCGCGTCGCGGCAACCGCTGCCGCAGTAGAGCTGCCCTCGATCACACTGGCCGCAGACGAAGAACATGGCGGCGCAGACCCCGCAGCGGGCGAGCCGGAAGCTGTCTTGCACGAGTCCCCGGACCAGCGCGCCGGGAAGTTGCCCTCGGCGGCTGGGTCGTGCGAGACAGGCCGAACATCGGTCTGTCGCCGATCCCCGGAAGGCCCTGGTCGCTACCCAGGGCCTTCGTCTTTTCGGCGCGCCGCTCGGGCGCGATCTCTACCGCCGCCCCTCGTGCGGGCGAACTTCCCGGCCGCCCACGCTCGCCCCCGGGCGTCACGACGTGAGGGTCAGAAATCTGCGGATCGGGGTGGCTGTCAACAGGCGGGCGGGGTCGCTGCCCTGCCTGCCGGTCTCTCACCCCGGCCGGCGGCCTCCGGCCGAGCGCATCGGCAACTGCGCGAGGTTGCAGGCGGCGGGCGGGATCCCTGACCTGCCGCCGGGCCCCCCTGCCCGGGCCGCGGCCCCCCGCCGGAGGCAGGCTGCTCTTGACACGGGACGGTATCTCCGCTGGCCTCGCAGAGTGGGGTGGCGATGCAGGTAGCTGAAGCGGTAACGAGGACCGAGAGATATCTCTAGCGGCTTGTGGACAGGTCGCGGAGCACAATACCCCGTTGTACGGTGAGAGTGAACTTCTTGTCATTCGTAGGTCCCGGATGCCTTTCCAAACCAAACGGGCCAAATAACAACCGCATTTCGTTCTTCGTCGGAGAATCGACCGATGCCGATGCCTTTTGATCCATTTACCTGGGCCATTGGGTTTACGCTATCCAAGTCAGCCGGTTGGATCTCGGATACTCTCCTGAAGAAGACTCTTTCCAAGGAGATGAACCGTGTCGTTGAGCGCTGGGCTGACGCCCTACCACCTGAAGCATCAGTCCACCCCTCAGCACTGTTTCCAGATGTTTCCACCGACAACGAATTGTCCGATCGCCCGGCCCTCGCTGAGGTACGCAAGAAGCTTCAGGGAAGGATGATACCTTCGGCAACCGAGTGGAATGCTGCTCTACTCGAGCAATGGCGGCAAAGACGCAGATCTTTGGGCACAAGTGCACAAGCGCTTTTCCAGCTAAGCGAGATGGACGCGGCGCCGAAGCTAAGGGAGCTCGCGGAGCTCATCTACCGTGTCTGTACGGACGACGAATTTTTTGTTCAAGGGCACTGTACTAAATCATCTGAACGAGATCGCTGCGTCCAGTAAGAGCGCCAGCGACTCGAATATGCCAGCTCCGCTTCCGGGTGCTACTGACATGAAAACGGTGGCATTAACAATCGAGGCGGAAACCGGATCGCGCATACATACGATCTTGCTCGACAAATCCTCTGAAACCCTGTTTATCTGGGGAAATTTCGTCGGAAGAACCATCAACGAAGTGCGGTGGTCCCTCTTCTGCGCCGTTCGTTTGGTCTGCCAACTTCCAAACGTCCACAAAGTAATCCTGGGTGTCTCGGATATAGCGGAGCTGCCACACAGTGATGGGACCGGGCCCGTAGCCATGCTTCGAATCAACTTTCTAGCGAGTCACCTACAACAGATTGCATTGGACCCAACCCCTCCTGTTGATTTTTGGGAATCGATCGATGCGTCAATTGTGGCGCGTCAGAATACACCATTTGAAACATGGGAAACTGTTCCATTTCGAGAACTAGAGGACCTAGAGCCATGAGGATTCTCGGAGACGCAAATCATCGAAGTCGGGACAGAAGCGCAGTAGAACTCCGGTTTCTGATTAACGAGCACCCGCACGCAATTGTGCACAACAACTTCATTGCCAGATTCTCAGCGCGACAGGACGCGAGCGGAGTGAACGTGCTCGAAGTGCGTCTCAGTGCTCCGGCAGGCAGCGGCATTCTCAAATTGCCTCACGATGCCATCATCGAACTGTGGGGACACTATCCGAACCGAGGCTCGCATCGACTCGCCATTGCTAAAATAGACTATTGGAACGCTGCGCGAGAGGCGCATGATGAGGTGGAGATCCAAGGGCGGAGCCCGTGTGCAGTCCTAATCGATCAGCCAACCACATTGACTCACGAAGGCCGCCTCGGCGAACTGCTCGACAAAGTGTCGGAAGGCAAGGTCCGCTTCCCAAGAGGCATCCCCGATATCCAGGTGTCTGCGTTTGTAAGAGCGCCTTCCGCGTATGGCGCCATGCGGCTCATCGCGACGTCCATGGGCCTATTAATACAGGACGATGGTGACAAATTTCAAATTTTGACATCGAAGGCAGCTCGAGAGAACTTACGCGGTCGGCCAGTGGCAAGGATATCTGATCCGGATATATTGAATGCAAATTTTAGAAAAGGAAATCCGGTGCGCAAACGCTGAGTAAAGCAAGCGAGCAAACATCACGCTCCTCAACGTAATTACTTATGCATGAAGAAGAAGTCGTCGAATGGATCCCGCGAATCGGCAGGCATGAATTACAAAATTCGCCTCCGAAACCTCCCACGCCGTCGATCACATATAATCGAGACATACGGGTATAGCGGCTTCATGTACCAACTGCCACAACCTCCGGGGGTCCTGCCGTTTGACTGCTCCAGGAGCTCGCGCGCCTCGACCGGCCCGTGGGGCGATGGCGCCTGCTACTCGGCCATGCGATGCCGATCCGCGAAGGTCACCTCCCGGCGGCGGTGAGTCTTGCTACCGGCACGAGTCTGGTCGCCCCTCCGCTGCTGGATCAAGGCCGAGCAGTCGACCGATCGCCTCGTGAACGACACGGGCCGCCTCCTCATCACCGAGGGCGACGGCACGGCTCAGGGTGCCGGCAAGCAAGGTGACCACGGCCGCCCGAGGCGACGGGTCGGTCACTGCGAGCTCCCCACGCCCGGGGCTTGACCGTTGGGCCGTATGCGTTCTGCCGACCCCATCCTGTCTTCGAGCCTCCACGCCGCTTAGAAACCCGCGCCGGAGGTGTCGATGGACGAGAGCAGACGCACCTGGCGCGACCGCGTGGCGCGCTGGCACAAGAGCGGGCACTCAGCCCGCGTGTTCGCAAAGCAGGAGGGGGTCAACGCCGGCACGCTGTACTCCTGGAGCCGCCGGCTGGGCATGCAGAGGAGCGAGTACCGGAAGCGCTCGGAGAAGGCGACGCTGCCCGCGCTGCTGCCCGTAGTGGTCGCCCCGGCAGCGACTACGGCTCCCTCGTCAGGCGCACCGCTGGAGATCCTCTTGCCGGACGGTGCGGTCGTCCGCGTCCCGCCGTCGTTCGACGAGACCACGCTGGCGCGCGTCGTTCGTGCGCTCGGGGGGGCGCGATGATCCCGGGCCGTGTCTCGATCTACGTCGCCACCGAGCCGCTCGACTTGCGCCGGTCGTTCGATGGCCTCGCTGCGGTCGTTCGCGAGGTGCTGCGGCAGGACCCCCTCTCCGGGGCGCTGTTCCTCTTCTTCAACCGGGCAGCCGACCGCGTGAAGGCCCTTTGGTGGGACCGCAGCGGGTACTGCCTCCTTTACAAAAGGCTCGAGCGCGGAACATTTCGAGTTCCGCGCGCGGTCACGCCGGGAGCCACCAGCGTCGTCATCGACGCGGCCGAGCTCGCGAAGATCCTGGAGGGCATCGCGCTTGCGCCTTCGAAGGTGCGGCGAGAGGTCCGGCTCGCCGAGGCTGCACCCCCTCCAGCCCCCTGATCCTACCTGAGAGCACTGCATTCTCCCGGGTAGCACCATGGCTGCATTCCCGTGAGAGCCTGTAGTTTTCCTCGATAACCCCCTTCAAAAAGCAGGAGCTCACGAGTACTTACCGCGCCGTGAGCAAGCCGGTCGAAGAGCAGATTCGCGAGCTCAAGGACAAGCTCGCGCGCGCTGCCCACGAGCGCGACGAGTACCGCAAGCTCTACGAGCTCGCCAGCATCGAGCTGGAGCGGCTTCGCCGGCACATCTTCGGCCAGAAGGCCGAGCACGTCGACGCCGGGCAGATGCAGCTCGCCTTCGACGCGATCGTGCAGATGCTCGCGGGCGCCGGTGCGCAGCCGGACGCTGGCGCCAGTGCGCAGCCGGACGGCGGCGATGGCGCGGCGCCGAACGGCTCCTCCGGAGGCGGGGACAAGGGGCGCCAGGTCCGCCCGCACGGACGGCAACGTCTGCCCGAGCATCTGCCTGTCGAGCGGATCGAGCTGTTGCCGCCGGAGGCGCAGGATGAGCGAGCGAGCGCGCTTGTCCGCATCGGCGAGGAGGTGTCGGAGACGCTGGAGTGGCGGCCCGCGAGCTTCGTGCGGTTGCAGATCGTGAGGCCGAAGTTCGCGGTTAAGGGTGAGCCCGAGCAGGGCATCACGATCGCTGACGTCCCCGACAGCCCTGTCCCGCGCAGCCTCGCCGGTCCGGGTTTGCTCGCGCACGTGCTGGTGAGCAAGTACGCGGATCACTTGCCGCTGCACCGGCTGGAGAAGATGTTCGAGCGCTGGGGCCTTCACCTCTCGCGCTCGACGCTGTGCGGCTGGGTCGAAGCGTGCGCCGACAAGCTCGCGATCCTCGTCGCGGCGATGGCCAAGGACGCCCTGAACGCGCACTGCATCGCCATCGATGCCACCGGCGTGCTGGTGCAAGCAAAGGAAAAGTGCCGGCGGGGCCACTTCTGGGTCCTGGTGGCGGACCGAGATCACGTCCTGTTCCGATACACGCCCCATCACAACCAGGATGGCCCCAAGGAGTTCCTTCGCGGCTACAAGGGCTATGTCCAGGCCGACGCCTCCAACGTCTACGAGCAGCTCTTCCGCACCGAGCAGGTGACCGAGGTCGGTTGCTGGGCCCACAGCCGGCGGAAGTTCTTCGAGGCGATGACCTCCGACCGGGAGCGCGCGACAGTCGCCATCGGCTTTATTCGCAAGCTCTACGCGATCGACAAGGCGACCAAGGAACTGCCTCCGAGCCGTCGGACAGAGCAGCGCCGGACGGAGGCCGAGCCTGTGCTCCTGGCCTTCCGCGCCTGGCTCGAGACAGAGGACGTGCTCGTCCTGCCGAGAAGCCCTATCGCCGGCGCCATCGGCTACGCGCTCAACCAATGGACCGCGCTCACTCGATTCCTCGAGGATGGTCGGCTCCGCCTGGACAACAACCGGAGCGAGCTCGAGCTCCGCCGTGAAGCCGTGGGCAGGAAGAACTGGCTCTTCGTGGGCAGCAAGGACGGCGCCGAGTGGAACGCCACCATCGTGTCGCTCATCGCCTCCTGTGGGCTGCACGGCATCGAGCCCTGGGCCTACTTGCGCGACGTGTTGATCCTGCTGCGAACCTGGCCTCCCGAGCGGCTCATCGAGCTCGCTCCCAAGTCCTGGAAGCAGACCCTCGAGAACGCCGACGCTCGGCAGCGGCTCGCGGCCAGTCCGTGGCCTCGGGCGCCGGCCGCGGCGCCCAGCTGAGCGCTGGTCAGCCTCGCTTGCCACCGCTGCGGGCGCGGATCCCCCTGTGAGGGCCGCCGGGCGTGCGGCTCGCCGGCTTCGGCGTGCTGGCGCGACCTGTTCGACGCTCGCGGTGTCGGCGCGTGGCGCCCGACGTTCTTTCGGCGACTCCGGCTGCGCAGGAGCGTCGACCGCCTTCGGCTTCGTCGCTCGCCTGCGGACGACCGCGCTGGCCGCGGCGCCGGTGTCCACCGCAGCCTTCCCTGCTCGCTGCCGGTGCCTGCCGCCCTTCTCCGTCGGCTGCTCTCGCACTCGCTCTCGCATCGCGCCGCGAATCTATGGCGAAAGCGCGCACCTCGCGAGGATGGGGTCTACAGGACGCATACGTTGGGCCCGGGTTGGGTCCATGCCTTCCGAGGGGCTGCGATCCGTCGTCACGCTCTCCCAAAATTCCGGGGAAAGCACCGGATCGCAACGGTTCGCCCCCGCAGATTCGTTCCGACGGATCGCACCGGTTCGCCCCCGCGGGACAGTTCCCCCTGCGCCGTGTGAGCGCGCCAGTACTCGAGCGGCCGGCGGGCACTGCCATCGAGGCATGCGCCGCTCTCGCCCTGCGTGGTGGCACTTTCGCGAAGCTCGACCGGAAGGGAGCGGCCCTGGAAGCGGATGACGCTGGAGAGGCGCGTTTCGAGCCGAAGCGACGCGGGCCTTTCGCGACGGACCTCGATGGGTTCAACGTGCAGGCCGCGGTTCGCATCGAAGCGAACGATGACGAGCGGCGCGAACGCCTCTGCCGCTACTGCGCCCGGCCGAGCTTCGCCCTCGATCGCATCTCGCAACTTTCGGACGGGCGCATCGCGTACCGGCTCAAGTACCCGACGCGGGGCGCCACCCACCGGATCATGACGCCGGTGGAATTCATTGCTCGACTTGCCGCATTGATTCCTCCACCTCGGTATCCATTGGTGCGGTATGGCGGTGTGCTCGCACCGCACTCCAAATGGCGCAGCGCCGTGATACCACGCGTCCCCTCGATACAACGGAAGGACGACTCGGAAGCTACGCACGGTTCAGGTGGCAAGGATTCGACGCGGTGCGGCACGGCAGAGCACGGAACGCCAAACCAACTGGCGGCGGAGGGACAGCCATCGAAAAAGCGTTCGCCCGCACCTGGCACACGGTGCGCTGCGGGGGTCGTGCGTGACGGCGTTTGGACGAGCTCAGCGTGGTGTAGACAATATTGCACAGCCGAGTGAACTCGTTGGATCTGTTGGTTTTTGTGGGCGGATCAGTGGATCGTGCTTTTCGTATGTTATGTCAACTTCCGGTCGTTGGCGGAAAATTCTTGGCAGGTCGGAATGGCTTGCGCGGGCTATCCTCCCGCATGGTTTTACATAACGCATACAATTATGCGCACACCACCACGGTGGCTCGGTGTCGAACTCGGGAAGGACGTGCGGGTGACGTGTGCTACGGTGCTGCATCTTGCGTGCTGCGGGGTGCTACGACGCGATGTTGTCAGCGACAGAGGCCAAACTCATTCAAGATGTGCGCGAGCTGGCGCGGACGCGATTCGTGGAGCGGGCGTCGCGGTACGACCGTACCCGGACGTTCTGTGCCGAAGACATCGCGGAACTGCAGGCGCTTCGCATCCCCGGGATAGGCCTGCCGGACGAGTTCGGCGGCATGAACGCGTCGACCGAAGCGATGGTCCGGGTCGTCGAAGAGGTGGCCTACGGTGATGCCTCCGCTGCGGTGGCGATCAACATGCACTTCGTCGCGGCCGACCTGCTCCTGCTCGCCCCGACCGGTCCCGCCGTCCCCGTGCTGAAGGACATCGCCGAGAATAACGCGCTCATCTGCGGCCCCGGCTCCGCGAGCTTGACGGCGCTGGATGTGCGCAAGTCGGGCTACACCGCCCGGAATGAAGGTGACCACATCGTGGTCAACGGCCGCGGTGGCTTCGCCTCGATGAGCGAGGGCGCGAAGTACGTGTTCCTGCGCGGCTTCATGGAAGGAAGCGACTTTGAGTCGCCGACGCTCTTCTTCACCACGCCGACGCTCGACACGCCGGGCATCAGCAACGCCCGAAACTGGGACGCCATGGGCCTTCGCGCCACCGCCAGCCACGACATCGTGTGTGAAGATGTACGGATTCCGAAGACGAACGCCCTCGTGGTCCCCGGCGCCTTTATGGCCGAGCTGGCCGAACGGAGTTCCGCGCTTGACCCCGTTGTGCGACAGCGACGGGCGCGCGGGATTCTTGGCATTCTCGGCATCTGGCTTGGCCTCGCCCGGGCCGCCGTTGACGAGTCGACTCGCTACATTCAGGCACGTTATGGTGTAGGTGTAGGGCCGACCCCGCTGCCCGGCGTCCGCACGGCGGGATACCGCTCCGAAGAGCCGTGGGCGCAGGCGCGGCTGGGAGCGATCGCGCACCGGGTACGCACGAGCGGGATTGTCTTGGCCGAAATGATTGCTAGCGCGGACCGCCCCTACGAAAGCCAGGAAGCGTTCGCTGCCGCCCTTGGTCACACCGTCTACGAGCTCCGCCGGATGACCGAGGAAGTCGCGACCGACATCATCAAGCTCTGCGGAGCTCATGCCTACGCGGCCAGCAGTCCGCTGGAGCGCCTCCACCGGGACCTCATGGGCTGCGTGGCAATGGCCTGGCGGACGGACCTCCTGGTCCAGGAGTTGGGCAAGGCCCAGCTCGGGATGCCGTTCACGGTGGGTGGCCCGGTCGGTCTCTGAGGGGAGGGCCGCGGGCGCCGCAAACGGCCCCTCCGAACCCCTTACCAATCCCTAAAGCGAGCGTGGAGCTCACGGCGCCAAGGGCCCAGCCCCTGGCGTACTGGCGGTGGATCGCTCGTCATGGATGCAGGACGCATCAGTACAGGACACCCCGCGCATCGCGCGCCTGGATGCTCCAGGTGCCCTCGACGATCTTCACGAGGTTGCCGAGCTCGCGCACATCCGCCCGGACCATCCTCTTGAACCCGTCGTCGTCGCGCGAGCCCTCGAAGTCCTTGATGGCGTAGAGCTTGTGTCCTTCGATATGGAACGAGCACGGCCCGAAGCAGCCGGGCCCTTCCGGGTAGATGATGAGGCGCCTCCGCGGGGGACGGGACTCCTCCCGGAGCGCGACGACGCAGCGAAGCGAGGGATCAGCCGGCTGCGACGGCGCCGGCTCCCCCACCGACGTCGGGATCTCCGGCAGCCGCTGGCAGCCGAGCCGGACGAACCGTTCCAGCAGCTCCTCGAGCGCGACGGGCTCGATGGCAACTTCGCCCTCGTACATGTACCGCTCCGGCAGGGCGTCGAGCCCGCTCACCGGCGCTGCGCCCTGCCCTCCACAGCCCACGGCAACGCATCCGGTGAGCAGCGCCGCCGTGACCACGAATCGCGTCCATTGTGCGAGCATTTCTCGATCGTCCCTGCGAACTCCCTGCGAACATCGCGCGAGTTCCGAGGTCGAACGCGGGCGCCCCGGTCCGCCTTACACCTGGGCACGCGCGACGGCTGCGCCCCCGAGCGCGCGCGACGGCGCGCGGACCGGTCCGCAGGGCGGCTTGACGCCGCCCGTCGCGGCGGCGTGAATGAGGCGCGTGGATCCATCGCCGAGCCCGTCGTCGCGACCGAGCGCGCCGCGCGCCGCGCCGTCCGGCGACCCTGCCCCGCAGCGGCAGACGGTGTGCGCTTACGCCATGGACGCGCCGAGGCGAGCACCCCCGCGTACTTGACGGTGTGAAAGCGCGGCGGCGGGACGCTGGCCGCGAGGCGGCACAAGAGCGAGAGCGGATCCATGTCCACCGCGACAGTCCCGTCAGCGAAGGCGCGCGTGAGCGAGAGCCGCACCATGCCGTCCTGGTGCGGCTCGACGCGCTCGTTTGCGATCGGGGGTCGCAGCACGTAACGCAGCAGCGCCTCCCTCGCCGCGGCATGGTGCGCACCGGCGCGCGTCGCTGCGTGCAAGGTGAGGCCATCGAGCGCAGCGCACAGCGGCTTGTCGTACGCGAGCGCGCTCGGAGAAGACGGCGACGCGACGGAACGGTCACGGCGAGCTCCCCAAGCCCGGGGCTTGGGCGCGGGCCCGGGTTGGGTCCACGCCCTCCGAACGGGTGCGATCCGTCGCCACGCTCTCCCGAAATCCCGCGGAAGCGACGGATCGCGACGGTTCACCCCCGCGGAAGAGTCCCGCCAGAAAAACCGGTCGATGGCGAGCGGTCGCCGGAAAAAGTAGCAATTTTGATAGTTGCCGCCTGTCTCGCCGCCGAGGGCGGCTCCGGTGTGGCCCAACGGAGCGCCCTCCGGCCGACCGCGGGGCCCGTGGTGGGCGTGGCGGACGTCGAGGGGATCGCGCTCGGGGTGGGATCACACCTGCGCGATGGCGAGCTCGCCATCGCGAAGCCGAGCGTCTGGAACAGCCGGAGGGTCGGCAAGCTCGAGGCGTACATCTGCGCGGGCTGCATGCTGGTCGAGTGGCACGTGAAGGAGCTCGAGGGGCTCGACGAGCACGTGGACGTGTCGGTGCTCGATGGTGAGGCGCCGCGCCAGGGACCGTATCGTTGATCGATCGCGTCCGCCCGCGTCGTGAAGCCATCCAAGATCGCCCGTGATGGGCGCCTGGACCGCCCGCTTCGCCGACGTGATGAGCCAGCGTGTTGTCGACAATAGTACACAGCCGAGTGAAATGGTTGGATCCGTTGATTTGTAGGCGGATCAGTGGATCCGTCCTTTGGACGTTGTGTCAGCTGGCGGTCGTTGGCGTTGGCGTTGGCGTAAAATTCTTGATCCTTTGCCTGTCCGGTAGCTCGGGCACGACGACCTTCATCGCCATCGCGACGGTTCTCTTTGCCTCGCTCAGTGCGTTGGCGTTCGATGGCGAAAGGCCGCCGATGCTTTTCCAGCCGTTTCAGCAGCATCATCTCGCGTTTGCTGATCGTGAGGCTCGGGGCCCAGCGGGGCGCGGCGGTCGTCATCGGGGCGCTCCTGGCGGCGCATCCACGGCGCCGCCGGGAGCCAAGGGATCACGAAAGCGAGGCGTTTGTCGTTCCCCTGCTGGAAGTACTCGAAATGAGACGGGAAGATGAACTGATCGACGTTCTAGACTAGGGAGATCGTCTCGACGTTTGACTGAGCTCAAAGCGCGTGGTACGCATCCAGCCTCGCGCACTGTCGCTGAACGCGAACGTCCAGGCGCAGGAGGATCAAGGCGTGAACACCAAGCGGCGTGTATTCTCGGGAGTCCAACCCACCGGCCAGCTCCACATCGGCAACTACTTGGGCGCCATCAAGCAGTGGATCACTGGCCTGGAGACCAGCGAGAACATCTTCTGCATCGTCGACCTCCACGCGATCACCGTGCCGCATGATCCGGTGAAGCTCCGCCGCCAGATCAGAGAGGTCGCCGCCATTCTTTTGGCGAGCGGGCTCGATCAGGCGAAGTGCTCACTCTTCGTTCAGTCGCACGTCGCCGCGCACTGTGAGCTCGCATGGATTCTGAACTGCGTCGCCTCCATGGGGCAGCTCTCGCGGATGACCCAGTTCAAGGCCAAGGCCGATGCCGCGAAAGAGAATGCGCGCGTCGGACTGTTCACCTACCCGACGCTGATGGCCGCGGACATCCTGCTCTACCGCGCGGATGCCGTTCCCGTCGGCGCCGACCAGAAACAGCACGTCGAGCTCACCCGAGATCTCGCACAACAATTCAACAACACCTTCGGCGAAACTTTCAAGATCCCCGCACCCGCGATCCCTGCGGTGGGGGCGCGCATCATGGGGCTCGATGATCCGACGAAGAAGATGAGCAAAAGCGACCCCGTCTGGGGACACGCCGTCCGGATGCTCGATACTCCGGATGATGTCGTGAAGAAGCTCAAGAGCGCCAAGACCGACTCCGGCAGCGACATCCTATTCGATGAAAATCGACCGGGCGTGAACAACCTCCTCACCATCTACCTGGGCTTCCGGGGAGGGACGCGCGAGAGCGTCGAAGCCCATTTCGCGGGGAAGGGGTACGGCGCCCTCAAGACCGAAGTGGCGGAGGCGGTGAACGAGGGCCTTCGCCCGATCCGCGAGCGCACGAACGAGCTCCTTCAAGATGAAGGCGAGCTGGACCGCATCCTTCGAATCGGCGCCGACCGCGTGCGCGGCGAGGCGGAAGCGACGATGACCAAAGTTCGCTCGCTCGTCGGCCTAGGCTGACCGACGCCCTGTCCGAACACACGCCGGCGCCGGCGGCCGAGCCGGCACACGACCGCGTGCCCGGCGGGGCACACGACGGTCCAGGCCGCGTCCATCACCCCAGGGGCTTTCTGATCAGACAAGGACGTGAGGCGAACGGGACCCGGCTGCGAGCGCGGGCGTGGCTGGGCCGTGGCGGCAGGGTTCGACGTCTCGTCCACCGCCGGGCGCGGTGAACTTCGGCGCCTTGCCACGATGTTCCGGTGGCGTCAGCCCCAGGAGCCCGCCGGGCACGCCATGACGCGAGGACGATCCAACGCGGCGCATTCGCTTGCCGTTGAAGTGCATTGCCGCCTTTGGTAGCGTTGTTCTCCGTGAAGCACCGATCGGGAGACCGGCAGACGGCCGCGGGTACTTCCGCCGGCGGGTCGAGCCGCAGCATCTCCGCGGATCGCAGCCCTCCTCTCCGACCAGGGGGCGGGTCAGCCGGATTCAAGCCCGAGGATCGGAGCCCGGCGGGTGCCCTCGTTCCCCCGCTCTCCTTGCCCAAGGGCGGCGGCGCCCTCCGCGGAATCGGGGAGAAGTTCTCGACCAACCCAGCGACAGGAACAGGCTCGCTCCGTGTCCCGATCGCGGTGTCGCCAGGCCGCCCCGGGTTCGAGCTCGGGATTGAGCTTGGCTACGACTCGGGCGCCGGCAACGGCCCCTTCGGAATCGGCTGGCGACTGTCGACGCCCTCTATCACCCGCAAGAGCGACAAGGGGCTACCTCGCTACGGCGATGGGGCGGAGCCGGACGTCTTCGTGCTCTCGGGCTCCGAAGATCTGGTGCCGCGCACCGACGAGGTCGTGCCCGACCGCGACGGGCACCAGATTCAACGCTACCGCCCTCGCACCGAGG
Organism: Sorangium sp. So ce134; assembly: GCA_051525975.1. Taxonomy (GTDB): domain Bacteria; phylum Myxococcota_A; class Polyangia; order Polyangiales; family Polyangiaceae; genus Sorangium. The sequence goes on along the minus strand of CP150314.1, from coordinate 10,177,828 downwards.
GGGCGTTCGCGCGCGTCGAGCGGTGGACGAAGCGGGCGACGGGAGACTCGCACTGGCGCGTGATCACCCGCGACAATGTGCTCAACATCTACGGGCGCAGCCCGGACGCGCAGATCGCGGATCCCGAGCGGCCTGACCGTGTCTTCTCGTGGCTCCTCGAGGAGACGCGCGACGACCGCGGCAACATCGCCCGCTATACCTACAAGCGCGAGGACGCCTCCGGCGTCGATCCCGCCATGGCGAGCGAGGCCAATCGCTTCGAGGTCGCGGGCGGCTCGCGCGAGCTCCTCGCGACCGCGCAGCGCTACCTGAAGCGGATCCAGTACAACAACCGCGCGCCGCTCCTCGATCGCGAGGCGCTCGCGCCCGCGGACCCCGACGACTGGCGGGTCGAGGTGGTCTTCGACTACGGCGAGCACGACGGCGTCACGCCCACGCCGGTGGAGTCGAGGCCGTGGTGGGTTCGCTCGGATCCGTTCTCCAGCTATCGCGCCACGTTCGAAGTGCGGACCTACCGCCTTTGTCGGCGTGTGCTCGTGTTCCACCGCTTTCCCGAGCTCGGGGGGACCCCCTGCCTCGTGCGCTCGACGGACTTCACCTACGACGAGGGGCCGGTCGTCTCGTATCTGACGGGGGTGACGCAGGTCGGCTACGAGCGCCCGCCCGGCGCGAGCACGTACGAACGCGCGACCATGCCCCCGCTCGAGCTTGGGTACATCAAGCCGGAGGTCCACGACGAGCTCGGCGCGATCGCCGCCGAGAGCCTGGAGGGGATCACGAGCGGCGTCGACGGCGACGCCGCGCAGTGGGTCGACCTCGATGGCGAGGGGATACCGGGAGTCCTCATCCCGGCCGAGCGCGCCTGGCTCTACAAGGCGAACCTAGGCGAGGGGAAGCTCGCGCCGCCCGTGGTCCAGCGATCGTTGCCGGCGTCGGCGGAGCTCGGCAGGGGCGCGCTGCTCATGGATCTCGGCGGCGACGGAGACCTCGACCTCGTCTGCCGCTCTCCGCCGCTCGCAGGGTATTTCGAGCGCACCCCCGAGGGCGGGTGGGCGCCCTTCGTCGCGCTCGGGAGCGAGCCGAACGTCGACTGGAGCGATCCGAATCTGCGATTCGTCGACGTCGACGGCGACGGCCTGGCCGACGTCCTCGTCGCGGAGCACGAGGCGTTCGTCTGGCACCGCTCGCGCGCGAAAGAGGGCTTCGAGCCTGCGATGTTCGCCCCGAAGCCGAGGGACGAGCGGGTGGGGGCGGCGGTCGTGTTCGCCGACGGCGCGGAGAGCATCCACCTCGCGGACATGAGCGGAGACGGGCTCCTGGACATCGTGCGCGTGCGGAGCGGCGAGGTCTGCTATTGGCCCAACCTCGGCTACGGGCGATTCGGGCGCAAGGTGACGCTCGACGGGAGCCCCCGCTTCGATACGCCGGACCAGTTCGATCCCCGTCGCGTCCGCTTCGCCGACGTCGACGGCTCGGGCACGAGCGACATCCTCTACCTCGGTCGAGACGGGGTGCGGCTCTACTTCAACCAGTCGGGCAACGCGCTCGCGAGCGAGAGATTGCTCCGGTCGATTCCGGTCATCGACTCCGGGTCGACGCTCGACGTCGTCGATCTCTTCGGCCGCGGGACGGCGTGCGTCGTCGTCTCCGACCCGTCGTCCCCCGGCCGTCCGTTGGCCTGCGCCGAGATCCTCGGGTGGAGGCGCGACGACGGCACGATCGAGCGGGAGAAGAAGCCTCACCTGCTCGAGTCCATCGTCAACAACATGGGTGTCGAGACGCGCATCTCGTACGCGTCGTCGACGAAGTTCTACCTCCTCGACAAGCGGGCGGGGGTCCGCTGGGCGACGCGCCTTCCCTTTCCCGTGCACGTGGTCGAGCGCATCGAGCGGATCGACCATGTCGCGCGCGCCTCTCTCCTGACCCGATATCGCTACCGCCATGGCTATTTCGACGGGGTCGAGCGCGAGTTCCGTGGCTTCGTGCGCGTGGACCAGTGGGACGAGGAGGCGTTCGGAGACGAACGGCCGCCCGTCGCGGGCGCGCCCCTCGACCCGGCGAGCGTGCTCCGGCAGCCGCCCACGCGGACGACCACCTGGTTTCACACCGGCGCCTGGCTCGGGCCCGATCTGCGCGAGGCGATGCGCGCGGAGTTCTGGTCCCAGGACCCATCCGGAGCTTTCCTGCAAGGCGCGCCGCCCCTGCCGGGAGACACGCCCCGAGAGCAGCGCGAGGCCGCGCGGGCTCTCCGCGGCGACGTCCTCCGCCAGGAGATCTACGCGGAGGACGGCACCGAGCGCGCGCAGCATCCGTACTCGGTCCTCGAGCGCCGGTCCGAGGTGCGGCTGCTACAGTCCGCGGTGGGCCCGCATCCAGCGGTCTTCCTTGTGCAGCCGGGGGAGGCGTACGAGGTCTACTACGAGCGAGCGCCGGACGACCCGCGCGTCCTGCACGACGTGACGCTCGCGGTCGACGACTTCGGCAACGTGCTCGAGTCTGCGCGCATCGGGTACCCGAGGCGGCTCCGAGACGCGTCGATCGCCGGGCGATTTCGCGCCTCCCAGGAGGCGACCCTGGTCTCCTACACGGTCAAGCGGTTCACCGGCCCCGTGAAAGAAGACGCGGCGTACCGAGCGCCGCTCCCTGCCGAGTCGCGCATCTACGAGCTCACCGGCGCTCGCCGCGCAGGCCTGTATTTCTCGGCGAAGGAGCTGAAGGACGCGTTCGGGAAGGCGCGGCCGATCGATTATGGCGAGACGCCTGCCGGCGGCGAGGAGGAGCGGCGGCGGGTCCAGCACGAGCGGACGCTCTATCGAACCGACGATCTGACCGGCGTGCTGGCGCTCGAGGCGGTCGAGCCCCGCGCGCTCGTCGCCGAGACCTATCGGCTGGCCCTCACCGACAAGCTGCTGAGCCAGGTCTTCCGGCGGCAGGGCCGCGAGCTCCTCCCTGCCGCCGATCGCGCCCGAGCGCTGGAGCAGGACGGCGGGTATCGGCGGCGCTCCGAGCTCGTCGCCCAGGGGCTGTTTCCGGGCGTGGACCCGCTCGGCGACGACAAGGACGACGACTACTGGACTCCATCCGGTCGGGTCTATCTCTCCGAACGACACTCAGGGGCTCTGGAGCTCGCCGAGGCCGAGAAGGGCTTCTTGCTCCCGAGGCGCGTCGAGGACCCGTGGGGCAACCGCTCGTTCGTCCGCTACGCGTACGACCTGATCGTCTCGGAGACGGAGGACCTCCTCGGGAACCGGTTCGTCGCGAGCGAGATCGACTATCGCGTGCTCCAGCCGAAGGAGGTCACGGACCCCAACGGCAACCGCGAGGCCGTCCGGTTCGACGCGCTCGGCGTCGTCATCGCCATGGCCCGGAGCGGGAAGAACGGCGAGGGCGATCGCCTCGCCGGCATCTCGGAGCAGCGGGCGGACGTCGAGGCCTTCTTCGCCGCTCCGACCGACGTCGCGGCCGCGGTCTTGCTCGGCGAGGCGACGATCCGGTTCGTGTACGACGCGTTCGCGTTCCAGCGGACGAAGGGCGCCTCGCCCGCGCCCGTCGTCGTCGCCGTGCTCGCCCGAGAGACGCACGCCGCAGATCTCGCCCCGGGCGCGAGCACGGCGATCCGGAAGTCGCTCGTGTACTTCGATGGATTCGAGCGCGCCGTCCAGACCAAGGTGGAAGTCGAGCCAGGCCCGCTCGTGCCAGGAGGCGGCGATCATGCGCCGCGCTGGGTCGGCAGCGGCTGGACGATCCTGGACAACAAGGGCTTCGCCGTCCGGACGTACGAGCCATTCTTCTCCGCGGCGCACGCCTTCGAGTTCGCGCGGAGGGAGGGAGTGGGCGCGACGGTCCTCCGCGACCCCATCGGCCGCGTCGTAGGGACGCTGTTCCCCGATCACACGTTCGAGAAGGTCGTATTCGGCGCCTGGGCGGAGGAGCACTGGGACCAGAACGACACCTCGACGACGGCGCCCGAGGCGGATCCCTATATCGGCGGGCGGATCGCGCGCCTACCCCGCGCCGAGCGCTGGCCCGCTTGGCCCGACCACGCCGCCCCTGGAGATCGATCCCCGGAGGAGGGGAGGGCCGCCGAGAAGGCGGCAGTCCACGCGGGGACGCCGCGTCGGCGTATCCTCGACGTGCTGGGCCGGCCGGTGCTGTCGGTGGCGCACAACCGCTACCGGGACGAGCAAGGCGCCCTCGTCGACGAGCTCCTCCCGACCTTTACCGAGCTGGACATCGAAGGGCTGGAGCGGGCGGTCGTGGACGCGAAACGAAGGCAAACGACCACGTCGCTCGCGACGCTCCACGACGAGGGGCGCGTGGTGATGCGGCGATCGTACGACGCCCTCGGTCGCCTCGTCTTCCAGGTCTGCATGGACGCGGGGGAGCGCTGGCTGCTCCCCGACGCGGCGGGGAACCCGCTGCGCTCGTGGGATCGCGTGGGTCGGTCGTTCCGCGTCGAATACGACACGCTGCGCCGGCCGGCGAAGTGGTTCGTCCGAGGCCACGACCCCGCCCATCCGACGGTCGAGATCGAGCATCAGCGCGTGACGTACGGCGAGGAGGTGACGTCGCTCCCACCCGCCGCGCGCAACCTCCGCGGCCGCGTGTACGAGGAGCGCGACGCCGCCGGCGTGCTCCGGTACGAGTACGATTTCAAAGGGAACCGGCTCCGCGTGGTCCGCGAGCTCGCCGTGGATTTCAAGGGACCGCTCGACTGGTCCACGAACCCTGCCCTGGAGGCCGGCCACGCCCAAGCCTTCCGCTACGACGCCGGAGACCGCGTCATCGAGATCATCGCACGCGACGAGGGGCAGGAGCCGGCGAAGAGCCGCGTCCTCCCGTCGTACAACGGCCGCGGGCTGCTCGACTCGGTGCGCGTCGGGGTGCGAGGCCAAGCCCCCGCCGTGCAGATCGAGGCCATGACGTACGACGCCCAGGGCCGGCGCCTCTCGTGCCGGCTCCAGAACGGCGTTGTCTCCGCCTATACGTACGATCCGAAGACCTTCCGCCTGGCGTCGATCACCACGAGGCGAGCGAACGGCGACCTGGTCCAGCGGCTCCTCTACACGTACGACGCCGTCGGCAACGTCACGAGCCTTCGCGATCTCGCCCAGCAGACGATCCATTTCAACGGTGAGGCGGCCGACGCGAGCGCTGAGTACACGTACGACGCGCTCTACCAGCTTCGCCGGGCCACGGGGCGGGAGCACGAGGGGCAGCTCGCCGATCCCGGGCCCGACGACATCGGGCGCGTCGGGCTGCCGCATCCGCACGACTGGCAGAAGATGCGGCGCTACGTGGAGTCGTACGACTACGACGAGGTCGGGAACCTCCTTGCGCTCGTTCACCGAGCGAACCGGGGCGATTTCAACCGCGTTTACCAGTACAACCGGCCGAGCCGCATCGACGGCGGGCGCCTTGGGAACGCTCTGACCGAGACGGTGGTCGGTCAGACCAAGGCTCAGTACACATACGACGAGCACGGAAACATGGCCTCGATGGGCGACCTGCCGTCGATGGCGTGGGACCACCAGGACCGCCTCGCGGCCACCGCGCGGCAGGTCGTCCGCGCGGGCACGCCGGAGACCACGTACTACGTGTACGACGCCCGCGGCGAGCGCGTCCGCAAGCTGACCTGCGCCCAAGGCACGGGGCACAAGATCAAGGAGCGCATCTACCTCGGCGGGTTCGAGATCTACCGGGAGCTCGACGGCGGGGGCGCCGTCGCGCTCGAGCGAGAGACGCTCCATGTGACGGATGGTGACCGGCGTGTCGCGATCGTCGACACCCGCGCCGACGACCAGAGTCGACCGCTCGTTCGCTACCAGCTCGGCGATCACCTCGGGTCCGTCCGCGTGGAGCTCGACGACTCGCGGCAGGCGAACGTGATCTCCTACGAGGAGTACCACCCGTACGGGAGCACCTCCTTCCAGGCCCGGGGATCGCAGACGTACGCGCGCAAGCGCTATCGCTACACCGGCAAGGAGCGAGACGAGGAGTCCGGGCTCTACCACCACGGGGCGCGCTACTACGCGCCGTGGCTCGGGCGGTGGATTAGCCCAGATGCAGCAGGCCTGGTCGACGGACCTCAGCGCTACGGGTATGTGCGCAACAGACCGCTGAACAACGCCGATCCGAGCGGTCGAGCGGCGGAGGACCGCACCCTTCACCCGGCGCAAGTGGAAGCGGGGGAGATCGCCCGCCAGCGCTACGGGCAGTACTTGGCCCAGGGCGAGGCCCTCGGTCTCTCTCGCCTGCAGGCTGGCACGCTCGCGGATGGGGCGATGAAAGTGGAATACGATTCTGTCTGGTCAGGTACCTTCGCGGACCATAAGCATGGGCCCGGGGGGGCCGGACCTACGGACACCGACGTATTCCTCAGCGGGACGCGCACCGAGCTCGAGTTCAAGGCGAGCCAAGACGCGGAGAGGGCGGGACAGGACTACAATGGGCGCAAGAACGCTCAGTACCACGGGAACTCGAGGCTGCAGGTCACCGAAGGGGGCGTCGAGGCGAAATACGTCGGTCGCGAGTTGAGCGAGCGCGAGGTGGCCAACCTGGAGAAGGTCAACCAGGAAATGAAGTCGCGACCTCTCATGGACCTGCGAGAGGCGGCGGAGCTGCAAAGGCAGGGCGGAAAGGGCGTCCAGGGGCGCGTGCTCGGGGCCCTGCGGAAGGCGACGGCGGCAGCGGTGGCGGCGAGATCGGCCGCGAAGGCGCCGGCGCCCGAGCCGGCCGCTCCGTCGAGCACGCGTGGGACATCGAGCAATCAGAGGAGCACGGTAGGCGGCGTCGCGGGTCGGCTGTCGAGCACGCTGGGTGTGCTGGGGGTCATCGCGCAGGTGAAAGATGTCGTGGTGGGGCTCTGGAGCGGCACCGTCCCTTTGCAAGGTGGACGCGTCTTCATCCTGGACCCGAGCCGTGCGACCCAGTCCGGAGCGCTCAAAGAGGGAGAGATGTTCCTCGACGAGAGCGGTCGCGACGCGTTCATTCGAGAGAACAAGATCTACCACGTGGGGGGCGCCCCCGGCGGGACGTGACGACCACGAGCCGACGTCGAGCGCTCGGAGACGCAACCGAGGCGCATGCTCCGGCGGCGATGAGCCCTGATGGGAGACGGTGATGGCAGACGAACGTTCCTCCTTGGTCGGCATCCTCAACGCGCGTGCTGGTCAGCTCGAGGCCTCGGCCGCGGTGCTCCGGGCGATCGGCGTGGGCCCCTCGGGCGAGGCGCGCGGGGCGAACGGCGCGTCCGCGCTGCGGCGCTTCCAGAGCATCTCCGGGCTCCCGGCGACGGGCTCGCTGGACGAGCCGACCAGGCGCGCCCTCGCTCGGATGGCGACGAAGTTCTCGGTGCCGTTCGAGCCCGCGCCGGACGGCTCGCAGAACGTTCGCGGCATCGTCCGCGCGAGCGGCGGCGCGCGCCTCCGCGTGGCGATCGTGGAGGCGACCGTCGGGCGGCGGGCCGAGCGCGAGCTGGGGCGCGCCGCGGTGGACGAAAACGGCTTCTTCCAGGCGAAGCTCGCGCCGTGCGAGGCCACCCATGTCCGAGTGCGCGTCGTCGGCGACGACGACGGGACACTGCACGAGTCTCGACCCGTCCGGCTCCTGCCGGAGCTATGGTTCGAGTGGTCCCCGAGCGGGTCGCTCGGGCTCCCTGGGGCGCTCGACCTCCTGCACGCCCGCGCGGAGGAGCGCGCGACGGAGGCAATGGACGGCGACGACCTCCAGCTCCTGAGCGAGCAGCTCGGGCTCGATCCGGAGGAGACCGCTGCGCTCGTCCTCGGCCAGAGGCTCGCCGGGGAGCTGGGGCTGCAGGCCTCGGTCGCCAGCGTGCTCGTGCAGCGGGCGGGGATCGCGGGCGAGGTCGCCCGCGCGGCTGCCAGCGGAAAGGCTCTTTCCTTCGACGACGTCGCGCGCCGCGCCGTCGACGCCGTGCTCTCCAAGGACGTCGAGCATCTGCTCGGCGATGTCCGTCAGGCCATTCGGGACGGCGATCTCTCCGACGCGCTCTCTGCCCCGGAGGCGCGCGACGCGCTCGCGCGCAGCATCCGCGTCGCCCAGACGCAGCATCTCTTGACGAAGCCGCTGGGGCCGGCGAACGACAGCTGCACCCTGCAACAGGTCCTGAAGTACGCGAAGATCGAGCGGGCCGAGCGCGTCGTCGATCTAGACTCCATGCGCCGCGCTCCCGCGGCCAAGCTGGGAGATCTCATCGGTGATCGGCAGAGCGGCGCGGCGGGGGCGACCGCCCGCGAGCTCCTCGGCCTGGCCCCCTGGCTCGGTCACCGGTTCAGCGCGATGACCTCGGCCCACGAGGCGGGGTGGACGAGCCCGCGGCGGCTGGCGCGAGGCGGCGAGCAGGCGTTGCGCGCCACCCTGGCGCCGCACCTGCAGGAGGACGAGCTCGACGCCCTGACCGAGCGGCTGCACCGCGAGTTCCCAGGGGACATGCTCCTCGCCGCGGTCCCCCTCGGCGACGAGGCGCGCCGCGCGCTCGGGGAGCTCGGAGCGGACTTCGACCTCTTGCGGCACTCCATCGACGCGGGGCTCAAGGACCGGGATCGCCACCGGCGCGCGAGGCGGGAGCTCGCCGGATACCAGCGCGTGTTGCGCACGACCGGAGACGCGAGGACGGCCAAGGCGCTCCTCGACGCCGGGCTCGACTCGGCGCACGCCGTGGCCAGCCTCGCCGCTCCCGATCTGGCCGCGATCCTCGCAGGCGGCGGGCGCAGCGAGGAGGACGCGCAGCGGCTGGCGACGCGCGTCCAGCGCCGCGCGCGGCGGCGCAAGGCGTCGGCCCTCGAGCTGTACCTGCGGCACGATCGGGCCCTCAACCGAGGGCCGCGGACCGCCGACTTCTCGGTGCGCCTGTCCGCGGCCGAAGAGGACGCGCTGCGGCGCGAGTTCCCCACGTTCGAGCTCCTCTTCGGCTCGCAGGATTATTGCGCGTGCGAAGAGTGCACCTCCGTCCTCAGCCCGGCGGCGTACCTGGTCGATCAGCTCCTTTGGCTGAAGCGATTCTCGTTCAAGGACGGCGCGACGACCAAGACCCTCCTCGACGTGCTCAGGGCGACGCGGCCGGAGATCCCGCACCTCCTGCTGAACTGCCGCAACACCCGCACCGAGATCCCGCGCCTCGATCTCGTGTGCGAGCAGCTCGAGGCCATGGTCGTCGACGCCAACAGGGGCGCGCCGGAGTTCGCGGGCGTCACCATCGATCCGAAGAAGTGGCAAACGAACCGCACCGCGAGCCAGGTCCTCGCGTATCCGGAGCACATCATCTCTCGCGTCTACGATTTCCTCGCCCGGCCGGAGCGCGCGGCGGAGTCGATGCGCCTCCCCCAGGATCTGCCGCTCGCCGAGATCCGCGCCTACCTGGCGGCCCGAGGGACCTCCCGGGCGGAGCTGCTCCGCGCCTTCGGCGCGCCCGTCGACGAGATCGCCCGCGAGACGCTGGGCCTGGGCAGCGGCGCCGCCGCGGCGATCCTGGACAAGCAGGACAACCTCAATCATCAGCTGAAGGTCTGGGGCGCCCCCATCGCCCGAGGCTCTGCCACGCAGACCGAGTTCATGCGGCGCGTCCCGGCGCCGAAGGGGGATCGCCGCAGGACGGACGAGTTCCTCTCTCCCGACGAGTTCGACGATCTCCGGGAGCTGACGCTCGAGGGGGTCACGGTCACGCTCACCGGCGACGGGTGCTCCGGCGACGCGAGGCGCCTGTCCGGGCTCACGCCTCGATCTCTGGACCTGACACACCGCTTCCTGCGCCTCCTGCGGTACGCGCCGTGGACGGCCAGAGATCTCGGGAGCTTGCTGCGGGCGCCGAGCGGCGCGGGTCTGGGCGCGATCGACCCCTCGGCGCTGCGCGCCCTGGCGTCGTCCGCCCGCGTCCTCGAGGCGCGGGAGGGCGAGATCGACGCCGATCGGTACGCGCTGCTCTTTCGCCCGTTCTCGGCCCGAGACGTCGGCTCGCGCGCCCACGCGCTGGATCCGCAGCGCAGGCGCACCCTCTATCAGAAGCTGTTCCTCGACGGGCTGGATCCGGCCCGCGACCAGCCGACGTTCGACGCCTTCCTCTCCGGCGTCGTCAGCCAGACTCCGCCCCTGCTCGCCGACCACCGCAGGCACGTGTGCGCCGCGTTGAAGATCTCCGACGCCGATTTCAACGCTCTCCTGGCGGCGGCCGGCGTGGCGGGCGGCGTGAAGCTCGAGCTCGGCGTCCTCTCCGTCGCCTACCAGCGAGCGACCATCGCTCGCCTCGCAGGGTGGACGCTCGAGGAGTACGAGGCGCTCCGCGCCGTCGGCGTTCACCGCGTTTGCGACAGCTCCGAGCAGCTCGAGGCGCTCCTCTCCGACGCAGCCCTGTTGAAGGAACTCGGGGTGACGGCGAAGGATCTCGCCGAGTGGTGCCGCGGCGCCACGGCGCCGAACAGCGTCCGACAGCAGCTCCTGAGCGGCGCGGGGCAGGGTGGGGCGTGGGTGGGAATCGTCGTCGCCTGGCTCGGGATCGACCCGCGGCTCGGCGCGGCGTTCGAGGGGCTCGCCGCGATCGGGAGCGCGCTCGGCGCCCCGAATCCAGCGCCAGCCGGCGTCGACGCGTCCCTGACGGCGCTCCACCGCCTCGCGAGGATCCTGGAGCGCGTCGGGGTGTTGCCCGAACAGGCGGCGATGGTGCTCGAGCTCCCGCACGTCGCGGAGCTGGCTTCCGGGTATGCGACTGGCGCTCCCCCGAAGGTCCAGTGGAGCGCGGTCGTCCGTCCAGCGCTCCACTGGCTGCGCCTGTTCCGCGCGCTCGGTCCGGGCAAGCTGCCCAAGCTCGCGCGCCATGGCTCCCTGGTGGGGCAGGCGAGCGCCACTGCCGCGGCTCACCAGGAGGCGCTGGCGGCGATCCTCGGCGTCGAGGCGAAGGACCTGCTGCCGCTCTGGTCGCCGGCGCCGACGCGCGCGGAGCTCGAGTCTGCCGAGTGGGTGCGGGACATGGGCGAGAGGCTGCGGCTCAGCAGGCTCCTCCGCGTATCGCCGGGCGTCCTGCGGGAGTGGGCGGGCAAACCGCCGGACAGCGTTCAGGCCGCCGCGGTCCGGGATGCCGTCCGCGGCTGCGTCCCGGAGGCCGAGTGGGAGGTGCTCTCCGGAAGAGCGCAGAACGAGCTCCGCAACGCTCGCTGCGCCGCGCTCGTGGACTACCTGGTGGGCTTCATGGCTGCGTCGGGGCAGCCCACGACGGCCAACCAGCTCTCGCGGATGCTGCTGATCGACGTGAAAGACGACGCGTGCGCGACGACGACGCGCATCGTCGAGGCCTACACGGCGATCCAGACGTTCGTGCGCTACTGCTTCGACGGCACGATCCCCCACGGCGCGTCCCTCGACGCCGCTGCTCGTCGGCAGTGGCTCTGGAGGGGAGAATACCGGCTATGGGAGGCGAACCGCAGGGTCTTTCTCTACCCGGAGAACTACCTCCGGAGCGGACTGCGGTCCTCCGCCTCGTATCAATTCAAGGAGGCGCAGAGCGTCGTCCGGCAGGGGCGGCTGACCGAAGAGGCGGTCTCGCGAGGAATCGAGAAGTACCTCGCCGGCCTCGAGGAGGTCGCCAACCTCGACTACCTCGCGGTCGACGGGGATTTCTTCACGGAAGCGCACGTCCTCGCGCGCACGCGGAGCGCGCCGCCAGGCCATTTCTATCGAAGGATCGTGAGGCACCGCTGGTCCCCGTGGGAGAAGGTCTCCACGCCCATCCCGTCGGACCACATCGCGCTCGCCGCGGACGGGGCCAGGGTCTACGTCGCGTGGCCCACGTGGACCGAGCAGGGGGAGGCGAGGCAAGACGTGCCCCCACGAACCGGGCCCGGCCCCGACCCCGAGCCGGCCCAGCAGTATGTCCTCCTGTCCTACTCGTGGGTGGTGCGAGAAGGCGGCTCCTGGGGTGAGGCGCGCAGCGGCGACCGATTCCTCCTCTTCGAAAAAGCCCGATTTTCACCCAAGGAACGGTTGATCTCCGCGGCGAGCCCGCGCGCGGCGACCGCCGGCTCGGACGCGGGCGGGCAGCTCTCGATCCGCGCGCACCTGCCGATCCGCCCCCGGCCGGGAGCGGCACCCCCGATCCCGCGCATCGGCACGTTCGACATTGGACGGGGCATCGAGAACATCACGCACGAGTGGATGCTCGAGCACCTCCGGCCCGAGGAGCGGTGGGGCGCGCTCTGCCTGGAGAAGGACGCAAAGGACGAGCTGCTCATCGACAAGAGCCCCCTTGTCGTCCACCTCGAGCGGCTCACCATGAGACCTCTCGTCGACGAGGCGGCGCCGAACCTGGGAGTCGACGTGGTCGGCCTGCGCAACGACGACAATCGCTTCTTCGGCCGGGCCGATGAGCTCGTCGCGTTCCGGGGAGGATACGGGGCCTCGAAGGAGTACGGGACCATCTCGCCTCCTACCGCGTTCGCCGTCGCCGCGCCCCGCGAGCCGCCGCGCCTATCGCGTTACTCGGCGGTGGTCGTCGACGCGGAGCGGTCCCTCCTCGCGCAGACGGAGGAGGAGGGGTTCACGAAGGACGAGACCCCCTTCGCCACCTTCGTGCCGGGCCATCACCCGTTCGCCTCCGCGCTGCGCGCGCTGTCCCGGCGCGTGGGCGTGCGGTCGATCTTCGACGCCGCTCTCCAGGAGCGCCCGGACGTCGTCCTCCGGAGCGGCGCCTCGCCGAACTACGTGGTCGTCTACAAGGCGAATCCTCCCGCGACGGTGTTCCAGGCCTCGTTCACCGCGGACCCGGCGCCGAGCCCGGAGGAGCTGTCCTTCGACGAGAGCAACCCTTATGCGCTCTACAACTGGGAGCTGTTCTTCCACATGCCCGTCTGGGTGGCGGAGCAGCTCCGCGCCTCCGGGCAGCACGAGCAGGCGGAGCGCTTCTACCAGTTCGTGTTCGACCCGATGCCGCTCGAGAAGCCGGATCCGACCCGTCCGACCGACTGCTCGCGCTTCTGGGTGACGAAGCCGCTCCGGGCCCTCTCGCGGAGCGGCTCGATGAAGGATGTGCGCGACATCCTCCGAGCCGCAGGCCCGGGCGACAATCCCTGGGCCGTGATCGAGGAGGCGCCGTTCGATCCGCACGAGGTCGCCCGGACCCGACACGCCGCCTACGCCCGGTATGTCTTCATGGGCTACCTCGAGAACCTGATCGGCTGGGCCGACGCGCGTCTCTCCGCGGGCGGCAGGAGCAACGTCGAGCAGGCGCGCGCGCTCTACATGAAGGCCGAGGATCTCCTCGGCCCGAGGCCCCAGCAGTTCCGCCCCGGCAAGCCCCGCAAAGAGCTCTCCTTCGCGGACAAGGAGGGCGAGTGGGACGGCGGAGGCAACATCCTCACCGAGCTCGAGAGCGTCGTGCCCGTGGACATCGACGCGGACGACGGATCGGACGCGCCCGACGTCGTGCTCCCGCTGGTCCACGCGATCGGCGAGGACGACTCGCCGCTGCAGGCGCTCTACTTTTGCGTCCCCCCCAACGAGCTCCTGCTCGGCTACTGGGATCGCGTGAGCGGCGCGCTCGAGAAGATCCGGCAGTGCCGGTTCCCGGCGCCGCTGTTCGAGCCGCCGATCGATCCCCAGGCGCTCGCCGATGCCGTCGGCGCGGGGCAGTCCCTTGAGGCGATCCTCGGCGGAAAGCTGGACAGGCCCGCGTTCCGGTTCCCGGTCGTGGTGCAGCGCGCGCACGGGATCGTCGCGGACGTCAGGGCCATCGGCGCGCAGCTCAAGGAGGCGCTGGAGAAGCGCGACGCCGAGGCGCTCGCCACCCTGCGGCGGGTCCATGAGTGGCAGATCCTCGCCGCGACGCGGGAGGTCCGCGGCAAGCAGATCGAGCAGACGGAAGCGGAGGTCGCCGCGCTCGAGGCGGCGAAGGCGACGGTCGTGCAGCGCCGCGACCATTTCAGGGCCCTCTCCAAGGAGTACATGAGCGAGCTGGAGGAGGCGGCGTTCGGCCTCAACGTGACGTCGGCGGTCCTCGACGCGGCGGGGCTGATCGTCGACCTGGCGTCCTCCGGCGTGGCGGCGGTCCCCGACTTCACGATGGGCGTGGCCGGCTTCGCGGGCACCCCGCTCGCCGCGGTCCACACCGGCGGAGCGTCCGCCTCGTCCGTCCTCTCGAAGCTCGCTCAGGCGCTCACGCGCGGCGCGGGGATCGTCGATCGAATCTCGAACATGGTCTCGACGCAGGCTGGCTACCAGCGGAGGAGGGAGGAATGGGATTTCCAGGCTGCGCAGGCCGACGCCGAGCTCGCGCACCTCGAGCGGCAGCTCGACGCGGCGAGGTCGCGGAGAGCCGTCGCGCAGGCGGAGCTCGCCGTCCACGACCTGAGCGCCCAGCACCTCGCCGCGATGAACGCGGCGACAGAGGCGCGCTTCACGAACGAGCAGATGTACGAGTGGCACGCGGAGCAGCTGGGGCGGCTCCACGCGCAGGCGTACGGGCTCGCTCGAGAGGCGTGCCGGCGCGTCGAGCAGTGCTTCGTGTTCGAGCGCGGCGGCGCCACGCCGTCGAGCCCGCTGCCGGCGTCCGGCGACGTGTGGGACGCGCTCCACCGGGGGCTCACGGCCGGCGAGCAGCTCTCGCTCTGGCTCCACCGGATCGAGCAGGAGTACCTCCTGCCGGATCCCACGGTTCAACGGATCGTGCGGCGCGACTTCCGGATGAGCGAGTTCGCGCCCGTCGCGCTCAAGGACCTGAAGACCGTAGGCGCATCCGGCCCGTTCACGCTGCCCGCCTGGTGGTTCCGCCACGCGGATGGCGGCCTGTCATCCCGGCGCCTGCGGGCCTTCGCGGTCAGCATCCCCTGCGTCCACGGGGCGGGGCGGAGCGTCGGCGCGAGGCTGGCGCTCGAGGCCCCGAAGGGGAAGACCGGCCTCGACGGCATCGCGCTGAGCAGCGGCGTGAACGACACCGGCTGGGACCCGGCGATGCTGAGCGATCGCTATGGCCCCTTCGAGGGCTTGAGCCTCGACGGCGACACCCAGTGGAGCCTCTCTTTGCAGGACACCGAGATCGACGTCCGGACCATCACCGACGTCGTGTTCCACACCGAGTACTCCGCCAGCTCGGCCGCCGGGGCGCCCCCGGGAAGCACCCCCTCGCACATGGGCCTGTTCGACGTGAAACGAATGTTCCCGACCGAGTGGGCGGCGTTCGCGGGCGGCAGGGGCGTGAAGCCGATGACCGCCGAAGTCGGACGCTATCTCTCGCGCCTCTTCGACTCGGCGAAGCTCGACGTGGACGCGCAAGGCGCCGGCGTCTTCGGCGCCGATGGCCACAAGCTCGCCAGCCTGCGCGTCGACCCCGCGGGCACCCGGGCGGTCACCCTCACCTGGCAAGGCGGCTCGTGGACAGAGCCGGAGGTGGTGATCCTGATCGTCGGGCTCGTGGTGTAAACCCGAGGGCCGCGTCGAGCGCCACGATCGTCCGCGGGCTATGGGCCGACGGTGGTCGCTCGAGGGCGTGAAATCGCGCCACCTCATCCCCGCGGGCGACGGCGCGGCTCAGGGTGCTGGCGAGCGTGGCGATCACGGCCGCCCGAGGCGACGGATCGGTCAGGGCAAGCTCCCCGACGGATTGCAATCCCTCGGATGGCGTGGGCCCCAGCGCGGACCCGACCGGCGAGCCCCGGGTCCGGAGAGCCTTCCGTCACAGAATAGCTCATTAGGGCACATGCGACCTTCTGCGCCGTGGCGAAACCACGCGATCCGCGGGATCCCCGAGACTGGTTTAGCGTTTGCTTTCCGCGCCCTCGAGAGGTTGCGCTCATGTCGAGATGGTTGGCGACGGCGTGCGTTTGTCTGATGGCGTCCGCCTGCGGCGACGGCCAGGGCGGGGACGGCGGCTCCGGCGGAGGGCCGGACGGCAGCGGCGGCAGCGACGTGGTCGATTGCTCGGCGTTCGACAACGACGAGCCGGGGACCCGGGTGACGTTCACGGTGACCAACTACCGAGCGACGCCCATCTATCACGGCGGCCACGAGTGCTTCGAGCGCTTTCGCGTCGGTCCGGAGGGCGGGCGCCTCGGCACGGCGGATTTCCCGAGCGTGCAGTTGACCTGCGAAGAGGTCCAGACGGAAGGCGACTGGCCGCAAGACTGCTACGACGGGAGCGCGATCGAGGTCGCCGCCGGACAGAGCGCGACCTTCTATTGGACCGGTCTGCTGTACGAGCCCCAGCAGATGCCGATGGCCTGCGCGGCCCGGCCGGACAATCCATTCGCCCAGAACTGCCCGCGCGCCGTCGCCGTGCAGCCCGGAGCGTTCGAGTTCGTCCTCGAGCTCTTCAGCACGGCCACGTGTGAAGACGGCATGTGCTCTCTGAGCGATCCGTTCACCGTTGAGCAGGGGTTCACGTACCCGGACGACGAGGCGGTCGAGATCGCAGTCGACTGACGTCGCGGGCGGCACGGCGCGGCGCGCGGAGGGTGTGCCCGACGCGGCGGCTCGAGCCCCTGGACCGAGTCCGTGAGCTGGGCGATGCGAGCGTGCCGTTTGAGTTCGACGTGCACGCGATGATCTCTAGCCAGGATGCTCCAGCCCTCGAACGGGCGCTCCATCAGCGTTTTGTCCGCAACCAGGTGAACAAGGTGAACCCCCGCAAGGAGTTCTTCCGTGTGCCGCTCCACGACATCCGCCAGGAGATCGGGCGGATGTCGCTGGAGGTAACGTGGACGCTAGCGGCAGACGCGCGAGAGTTCCGAGAGACGCAGGCGATTGAGCGCGCGATGGCGAATAAGACCTTCGACGAAGCCGCCTGGCTGGAGGCGCAAGCGAAAGCCGAAACCTCGCCGGCGTTCGAGCGCGATCTCGCGGAGGCCACCGCCTGACACCGACGCGAATCGAGGCCAGCGGTAGAGCGGCGCAAGCCCGCCGCCGCGCCACCCTCCGGCGGCCTCCGTGCCAGCATGCACGAGCCCCTTCGCCGCTCCTTTTCTCACCGCTCTCTGTGACGTCCGCAGTTCTGCCATGGCGTCGCCAGGCATCATCGCGGCGAGAGGTCGAGCGCCCGCGCACGCCTTCGCGCTTGCCTCCCCCGGTACAGGCCTGCTGCTTGCAGGCAGCGCGTTGCCGGAGGACGCCGGGGCGGCGCTTCGGCACGCAACCACTGCGGCCGATGACGAGCGGCCGCCGGAAACATTCGCGGCTTCCAAAGCTTCCGCCTGTTTCACCGCCGAGGGCGGCTCCGGTGTGGCCGAGCGGGACGCCCTCCGCCTCCTACCACGAAGACGGGCTCCTCCTACTCGCCCGTTTCCCAGGAAGAGCTCCTCATTCGCGCGAAATCCAGAATGGCTTGAACGGTGGCCTCCGGTTGCTCCTCGGCCAGCCAATGACCGGATGCTCCAATCGCAACCTGATGGACTTTACTGACCCCATGCTGCTTCAGGTCGTCAGCCAGAACCGGGAGGCTTTGCCCCATCGACAGCTCCGCTCCTACGATCAAGTGCGGCAGGTCAATGGCCGAAGTTTGCGAGGCGAAGAACTCGCGGTCCGCGTCAAAGGCCCGGTAGAGCTCGAATCCCGCGTGCAGCTGGTCTGGGGTCGAATAGGCCTCGGCGTAAGCCGCGACGGCTTCATCCGAGATCGCGCCTGGGTTCGCGGCGACGTGGTTGATGAAATAGCGGAAGTATTCCACCTCTTGCCCCGCGACGAGGGTCTCGGCCAGGGGCTCCTGGTCGTGAAAATGAAAGTGCCAGACATTCGGCGTTTGCATGAGCGCTTCCCAGGGCGCCAATCCCGGGATCGGCACATCGAGAATCGCGATGCCGCTGGCGTCCTCCTCGAATTGTCGCCCATACGCATAGGCGACCATGCCGCCGATATCGTGGCCGACGATGAGCGGCTGTTCGAGGTTCAATGCGTCGACCAGCTTGTGCGTATCTCCTGCGAGGCTTTGTTTGCGCCAGTCCTCTTCGGGCGCGGATGTGCCGCCAATGCCGCGCAGGTCCGACGCGACGACGACATGGTCTTTCGCCAATTCAGGCATGATGCCGCGCCATTCCTCCGAGCTTTGCGGCCATCCGTGGAGCAGTATGATCGGCGATCCAGAGGTCCCTGCTCTCAAATAGCGAATTGTCTGTTCGCCCACCTGGATTGAGTGCTCGCTGACGCCGTCTGCTGGAGATCGATCCGGGAAAGAGGGTGAGGCGCAACCCCAGGTCGCGAGTGTCAATGCCAGGGCGCATTCGGGGCGGAACGACATGTCAGCTCTCCGTGGTTTGTTTTGGAAAGGACGCGTGCCTGCGGTTTCGTTCGTTGTCGTCCTCACTTAGCGCTGCGCGACCCACGACAGAAGGGGGGCGGCTTTCTCTGAAATTGGCGTCGTTTTCGATCGGGGAGAGGCGGATCCCGGAGCCGAGGAGAGCTCCGCGGCTCCTCGTAGGGCCCGCACACCGTAACCACGCGCGCGAGTACGATCTCTCGCGCGCTGGCGGACTATCTCGGCGACGTCAGCCGGCACCGGCAGCGCTCGTCACAGACCAGGATGGATCGGAGGATCCGGGCGTGGTAGGCTCTTCGCGTGGGCATTGATTTTACCGCATTGCTCGATCACTCGCTCTCCTGGGACGAGCTCTACCGCCTTCCGGAACGGCTGGATGAGCGGTTCATCTGTCCTGCTGCAGTGCTCGGCGTCCACCCCGAGCTGGATGCCGCGTCCTGTCCGTGGCGCTGGGAACGAGACCTACGTTACAGCAACGTCGCCGAGGAGCTGTTTGAGGAAGGGCACCTCTCGCTGTGTGGTCCTGGCGGCTTCTCCGCGACGGTCTTCCGGACGGGCCTCGAGCTCACGCATCCCGCCCGGTGGTGGTCGTTCGTGTTCGAACCACACGTTCGCGCTGGTCTTCGCGAGGCTGCCTGCGCCATGGCGACGATCCTTCGGAGCACGACGATCATCTACGCTCCAGACAGCTCCCATCCGACCGCTGGGGGCTCCGACCTTTTGTTCGACGGCGGCTCCTTTGGCGACGTGCTGCGCTGGTTCTCCGAGCGGATCGGCCCTCCTGCGGCGGGACCACATGAGCTGGCTGACGCGGATGAAGGGACGAGCGAGATGGGATACCTCGTCGAGCGCGTGTCCGGCTAGCGCTCGCCCAGGAGGCAAATCGGCCGTGGCTCGATGCGGCAACCGCACCAGAGAGCTCGGCGAGCGAAAGGCCCACCGATGGAACGGACCTCGAACGCCACGTCCCCTCGTGGCGGTGCCGTCGGCTCAGTCGACGAACACGTTCCAGCAGAGCGCGTTTCGCAGTTTCTGGTCGTCAAGAACGAGGTCTCGTATTGCGTCGGGCAGCTGTTCCCACTGCCACTGGCGTTCGGCTCGCGCAGCCGCGTCCCCTTGGCCCGGCGGTGCGGCTTCCCTGGCAGCCCTGATGGCGTACGCCGCAGCCCCTAGCTCGTGGGCGGCTACGTGCGCCACGGCCACCGCCTGACCCGCCGAAAGGGCGGCCAACCGGGCGGCAGGGGGCGCCTCGCGGCCTGCGGCGTTGGATGCGAACGCCGCCTTGTGACACTCTTTCATCGTGGCCTCGCCTCGGGTCCACGCCCGCACCAGTGCGATCGCTCTACGCGGCCGGTCATCGTCTGGCCTGTATTCATCGAAGAGCCGGATGACGTGCTGCGCGCAATCTGCGGCCCAGAGCGCCAACGCGTGATGGGCGCCGTCATCCAGGAGCCCTCCGCGGCGGATCGTGATGAACCGTGGGTCACGTTTCTTGGGAAGAATCATGGTGCTCCTGGCTACCCTACCACAGTCTGCGTGGGCACGAGCGTCGCTCGCGGCTCCGGCCGCCAGCGACGCCGCTGCTTGCTGAACGACGCCGGTGTTGAGCTTCGGTCCGGGGAGAACAGGGAGCGCGGCATGCAGCAAGAGGAGAAACCGCAAGGGCGCAGGGGGCGCAAGGGGACAGAGATATAGTTATATTCTTCTCTTCCCCTTGCGTCCCCTGCGCCCTTGCGGTCCTCTTTCTATGAATCGACTTTCGCGGCGCGTCGATCCGCAGCCGTCCGCTGGGTTTGACCTTCTTGCCTCGCAGCGCGCGATCTGCCGAGTCCCCTTCGGCGATCGAGCGCAGCGGCAGTGGGACGGGATGGCGCACAGGCCGCTGCGGGCAAGCGGCGCTCCGCGGCACATCCAGCCACGCGCCCGCGGCGGCGCGCGGCCTCTCCGACCGGGAATCGACATGGGGCGGCCCTGCCCGGGGGGCGAAGCCGCTGAGGGGCCGGCCGTGCCTCGGCGGCACAGCACCCGGGCCCGCGCGCGAAGCGGCCGCCGGCCCTCCCGGGGCGCCGTGCTAGGCTCCCCGTTCATGGCGCAGCTCTCGCGCGCGGACCAGGTAGCGGCCCTCGCGCGCATGATCGCGGCGCTCGACCCCCGGCCGGCGCCGCGCTTCGACGCCTTCGCGGCCCTGTTCCACGGGAAGAGCCTGCGGAAGGGCGAGGTGTTCGCGCGGGCGGGCGAGGCGAGCGATTCGGTGGCGCTCGTCAACTCCGGCATCGCCAGGATGTTCTACACGCGGGGCGACGGGAAGGAGTTCAACAAGGCGTTCGTCTCCGCGCCCGACTTCATGTCGGTGCTCGAGGCGCTGATCACCAGGGAGCCCGCCCGGCTGACGATCCAGGCGCTGACCCCGATGCAGCTCTTCGTCGCGCCCTACTCGCGGCTGAGCGAGTTCTGCGCGCGCGACCTCTTCTGGGAGCGGGTGAGCCGGCGGATCGTCGAGCGGGTGTACGTGAAGAAGGTGCGCCGCGAGGCGTCGCTGCTGATGGACTCGGCCGCCGATCGCTACCGTGCCTTCGTCGCGGAGCACGGGGCCGTGGCGAGCCGCGTGCCCGACTACCACATCGCCGCGTACCTCGGCATCACGCCCGAAGCCCTGAGTCGCCTGAAGCGCGCCGCGAAGAGGTCGGTTGCTTCTTGACCTACGTCAAGGCGCGGCCGCTCCCGGCTGGTCATGACTTCGGACATGACGATCGAACGAACGACGCGAGACGGCGAGCGGCGCTCCATGGAACCCACGCGCGGCCCGGTGCGTATTCCGGGCTGGCGTGACGGCCGATTCCGACAGCACGTGACGGCTCGTTCCGACGGGACGTGACGGGGCGTTCCGGGCCACCCGACGGGGGTTCCGACACACCTGACGGCTCGTTCCGACGCACGTGACGAGCCGTTCCGAGGGATGTGACGGACCGTTCCGACGGGGGTGACGGCCCGCAGGCGGCGCTCGCGGTCGCAGCCTCATCGCGTACATGGGCGCGATGTCGGAGCGGCTATCGATGCGTAAGGTTCGAGAGATTTTGAGGCTCAAGTTCGAGTGCAAGCGCAGCCGAGCGGAGATCGCGGCGGCGGCCTGCGTCGGCGAGAGCACGGTCAGCGGCTACCTGGCGCGCGCGGAGAAGGCGGGGCTGACGTGGGAGGTCGCCCGAGAGATGACCGACGCCGAGATCGAGTCGCGGCTGTTCCGCGACGTCGGTCGCAACGAGCCGCCCGCGCGCGTGCCGATCGACTTCGCCTGGGTGCACCGCGAGCTGTCGAAGCCGTGCGTCACGCTGCAGACGCTTTGGCTCGAGTACCGCGAAGCGAGCGCGGCGCAGGCTCCGCTGAAGCCCTACGAGTACAGCCGGTTCTGCGACCTGTACGCAGGCTGGAAGAAGAAGCTCGGCGTCGTGATGCGTCAGGTTCACCGCGCCGGCGAGAAGGTCTTCATCGACTACTCGGGAAGGAAGCCGCACATCGTCGATCGGACAACCGGCGAGGTGATCGAGGTCGAGCTGTTCGTCGCGGTGCTCGGCGCGAGCAACTACACGTACGCCGAGGCGACGCGCTCGCAGAAGCTCGCGGACTTCGTCGGCTCGACGGTGCGGATGTTCGAGTACTTCGGTGGCGTGCCCGAGGTGCTCGTCCCCGACCAGCTCCGCAGCGCGGTCTCCGGGCCGGACCGGTACGAGCCGGACATCAACCCGACCTACCTCGAGATGGCGCGCCACTACGGCGTGACGGTCATCCCGGCTCGGCCCCGGAAGCCGCGCGACAAGGCGAAGGTCGAGGGCGGCGTGCTCATCGCGCAGCGCTGGATCCTCGCTTCACTCCGGCACCGGACCTTCTTCAGCCTCGCCGAGCTCAACGACGCGATCGCGTCGCTGCTGGAGCGGCTGAACGCGAGGCCGTTCCAGCGGCTCGACGGCTGCCGGCGCACGGCGTTCGAGACCATCGACAAGCCCGTGATGCGGCCGCTGCCGGCACGGCGGTACGAGCTCGCCGACTGGAAGCACGCCAAGGTCAACATCGACTACTGCGTCTGCTACGACGACCGGCTCTACAGCGCGCCGTACACGCTGGTCGGTGCGCGCGTCGAGATCCGAGCGACGGCCTCGGTCGTGGAGCTGTTCCACGACGGCGTGCGCGTCGCGTCGCACGCGCGCAGCTACGGCCGGAAGGGGTCGGCCGTGATCGTTGACGAGCATCGCCCCAGAGCCCATCGCGACTACGGCAAGTGGCCGCCGGAGCGCGTGGTGGCGTGGGCCGAGACGATCGGCCCGAACGTCGGCGAGCTCGCGCGTGCGGTCATGCGCCACCGCACCCACCCGGAGACCGGCTACCGGACGTGCCTGGGCGTGATCCGGCTCGCGGACAAGTACGGTCGCGAGCGTGTCGACGCTGCGTGCGCGCGTGCGCTCCGCATCGGCAGCCCCACCGCCAAGAGCGTGACCGCGATCCTGAGGAACGGCCTTGACCGCGCGCCGCTAGTCGAGCCGCCGCCCCGGGGGGCGCTGGCGCACGAGAACATTCGCGGTGCTGAGTACTTCGACAAGGAGGAGAGGAGTGATCTTGGAAGAGACGATTCAGAAGCTGGTCGAGATGAAGCTGAACGCGATGGCGGCGATGTTGAGAGAGAGGGCGGCAGCGCCGTCGACGGAGCCGCTCTCCACTGAGGAGGTGATCGGGCTGCTCGTCGACCGCGAGTGGACGGCGCGTGAGAACAAGCGACTCCATCGCCTGCTGAAGGATGCGCGGGTGCCGGGGGGCGCGTGCATGGAGGACTTCTCCTGCGAGGCAGGGCGCGGCGTGGACAGGCCCTTCGCGCGCGTGCTGGGCTCCTGCCAGTGGGTCCGCGCGAAGCAGAACGTGATCGTGCTGGGAGCGACCGGAGCCGGGAAGAGCTTTCTCGGCGGCGCGCTCGCGCAGGCGGCGTGCAGGCAGGGTTTCCGCGCCCTCGTCATCCGCACCCCGCGCCTGCTCCAGCAGCTCGCGGTCGCGCGTGCCGACGGGACCTACGCGAACGCCCTTGCGCGCCTCGCCAAGGTCGCCGTGCTGGTCCTCGACGACTTCCTGCTTGCGCCCATGACCGATGTCGAGAGGCGCGATTTGCTCGAGGTCCTCGAGGATAGATATGACAGGTCGTCAACAGTGATCACTTCGCAGATCCCGACGAAAAGTTGGCATCAAGCCATCGGAGAGGCGAGCATCGCCGACGCGATCTGTGACCGCGTCGTCCACAACGCGCACCTGGTGACGCTCCGCGGCGGGTCGATGCGGAAGAAGAAGGCGGTGGCTCCCGAGGTGACCGAGACGAAGACCTGACCGCGCTCGTCGCTGCGCTCCGGTCCACGTCACGCCGGACTGGGCCGTCGCGTCGCTCCGGAACGAGCCGTCACGTCCGTCGGAATACGCAGCCCGGAGCGCCGCGGCGAGCCGCGGGGCGCGGCCCGAAAGGCGGCGCTGCTGGCGGGGCTCGCAATCCTGCTCGGCGGCTCGGCGCTGGTCGCGTGCGCCGCGGCGCCGCCGAGGCTCCACCCCGTGTTTCCCGAGCGCCCGGCGGCCGAGAAGCCCAGAGGCAAGATCCTGTTCGTCCTCAGCGCCGCGCGAGAGCAGACGCTCGGCGACAGCTCGAAGCGCGCGACCGGCACCTTCCTCGGAGAGTTTTACGAGCCCTACCTGGCGCTCACCGGCGCGGGGCACGAGGTCGTCTTCGCGACCGACGGAGGCGCCGTCCCGGCGATCGACCCGGAGAGCCTCGACGAGAAGTACTGGGAAGACGGAGCGCAGCGCGCGCGAGCGCAGCGGTTCGTCGAGCGCGCCCCGCAGGTCCGCGCGCCGCTCACCCTGAAGCAGGCGCGCGCCGCGGCCGACGCGTTCGACGGCATCGTCGTTCCAGGCGGACAGGGCGTGATGGTCGACTTGCTCGACAACGCGGACCTGCACGCGCTGCTCGCGCATTTCGCCGCCAAACACCAGCCCGTGGGGCTGATCTGCCACGCGCCGGCGGTGCTCACCCGCATGCGGCAGCCGAATCCGCTCAGCCGCCGGACGGTGACGTCGGTCTCGTCGCTCGAAGAGCTGTATATCGAGACCTTCGTGATGGGGGCCGAGGCCCAGGTCCGGGACATCGGCGAGCAGCTCGAGGACCACGGCTACGAGCACGAGGCCGCCTTCCCGGGGAGCGCGCATGCGCTGCGCGATTGCAACCTCGTGACAAGCCAGAATCCGTTCTCCACGGGCCGGTTCAGCGCGTTGTACCTCGAGGCCCTGGCCGACTATCGGCGCGGCGCCCGTTGCGCGAGCCGCGAGCGGCCGTGAGCTCCTCGACGGCCGGGAAAACCGACCCCGGGGGACGGGCGAGCGCTCAGCTCTGCTCGAGCGGCAGCCCCGCCTTCACCCAGCCGCTCGTGCCACCATCGAGGTTGTAGAGCTGGTTGAACCCGAGCCGCTCCGCCAGCTTCGCCGCCGTCAGGCTGCGGATGCCCTTCGCGCAGACGAACACCACCCGGTCGCGCGGCAGCGCACGCTGCGGATCGGCCCGCAGCTGATCGAGGGGCACCAGCCGCGCCTTCGGCACGTGCCCGAACGACCACTCGCGCGGCTCCCGCACATCCACAACGTCCACCTCGCCGCTCTTGATCAGAGCGTCCGCCTCCACGGGAGTTATCGTCTGGATCATACGTCCACTATAGCGGACGTGACCGCTGCCGGCAACCCGGCGGATACAGATCCGACGCCGCCGCGAAATCCTGCAACCCCCCGGATTCCGGCCCGTTCTTCGCCTCCCGGCGTGCGGGTCAGGCGGGGGCAGCAGGGCGGCGGGCGCCGCGACATCCGCCGGAACGGACGGCGGCCGTCACGAGCGGATCAACGCGGGCGCCCGGTCTGGATTCGATGCAGCGCGTTGACCAGCGCGTCGATGTCCTCGCAGGTGTTGTAGGGGGCGAGCGACGCGCGCACGGTGCTCTCGACGCCGAATCGACGGAGGATCGGCTGCGCGCAGTGATGGCCCGAGCGCACCGCGATGCCCTCCCGATCGAGCGCCCCGCCCATCTCCTCGGTGCGCTGCCCGTGCAGCACGAAGGAGAGCACGCCCGCCTTGTCGGGCGCGGTGCCGATGAGCCGCAGCCCGGGGACGGTCATGAGGGCGTGGGTGGCGTAGTGAAGCAGCTCGTGCTCGTAGCGGCTGATGTTCTCGAGCCCGATCCGCGTCACGTACTCGAGCGCTGCGCCGAGGCCGACCGCGTCCGCGATGTTGCCGGTGCCGGCCTCGAAGCGGGCCGGCGGCGGCTGGTAGGCCGTCCGCTCGAACGTGACGTCCGCGATCATGTTGCCGCCGCCCTGCCAGGGCCCCATCGCGTCGAGCACGTCGCCCTTGCCGTAGACGACGCCGATGCCGGTCGGACCGAACACCTTGTGGCCGGAGAACACGTAGAAGTCGCAGTCGAGGAGCTGCACGTCCGCGCGCATGTGGGACACCGCCTGCGCGCCGTCCACGAGCACGCGCGCGCCGTGGCGGTGCGCCATCGCCACCATCTCGCGGGCGGGCGTGATGGTGCCGAGCGCGTTCGAGACCTGCGTGAGCGAGACGATGCGCGTCCGCGGGCCGAGCAGCCTCTCGTACTCCTCGAGGATCACCTGCCCCCGGTCGTCCACGGGAGCGACGCGGAGCCGGGCGCCCTTCTCGGCGCAGAGCTGCTGCCACGGCACGATGTTGGCGTGGTGCTCGAGCCAGGTGATGACGATCTCGTCGCCCGGGCCCACGTGCCTCCTGCCCCAGGCCTGGGCGATCAGGTTGATCCCTTCCGTGGTGCCGCGCACGAACACGATGTCGCGCGTGGACGGCGCGTTGAGGAAGCGGCGCGTCGTCTCGCGCGCCGCCTCGTAGGCGTCCGTCGCGCGGGCCGCGAGCGCGTGCGCCGCGCGGTGGATGTTGGAGTTCTCGTGCTGATAGAAGTGCGAGAGGCGATCGATGACGACCTGGGGTTTCTGGGTCGTCGCCGCGTTGTCGAGCCAGACGAGCCGCCGGTTGTGGACCCGCTCCTCGAGGATGGGAAAGTCGCGGCGGATCGCGTGGGCGTCGAAGATGCCCGCGGAGGCGCGGAGGCCGCGGGCCAGCGCTGGATCCACCGCGCGGATCTCGTGGGCTTCGATCCGGGGAGCGCCGACGGGCGAGACGGGCGACTCGATGCCCGGCGTCGGCGCGCTGGGCATGAAGTACGGCCTGGCGTCATGCGCCGGGAGATCGCCCAGCACCGGGATGCGGAGCACCTCCTCGACGGCGCCGCGGCTCAGCGGCTCGGAGCCGAGGAGCGGGACGCGCATGTACTCCCTGTGCATCTCTGTGCCCGGAAGCGTCGCCGCGCCGCGATGGGCGGGGACCGCGGCGCCGTAGCCGGGGGCTGAGCCTGGATACGCCGGCGCGGTCGCCGTTGAAGGCCCCGCGGCAGGCAGGGGCAAGGAACCCGGCGCCTGCGCAGGAATGGCAGGTGATAGCGACGGCGCCGCGCCGGGGAGCGGCGCCGCCGGCAATGCCGCGCCTCCCTGCCTCATCGGCGCGCCGAGCACCTCATTCGCGAGCTGCGCGATCACCGTGGCCATCGCGGCGGCGTCGAAGCCCAGGACGTCGGGCGCCGACGCGTGGGCGGCGCCCGGCGCGGGCGGCGTGACGAGGGGCGAGATCCCAGAGCTCCCCACGGCCCCGGGCGCCTGCGGCAGAGCACCCTGGAGATCCGCCTTGTGGAGCTCACTTGTAGTCATAGTAGCTGTCCACCTCGACGCCCTCGAGCACGCCGAGAGCATCCTCGGTCAGCGCGGCTGCCGAGCAATAGAGGGACGCGAGGTACGCGGCGGCCCCGGCCTGGTTGATGCCCATGAAGCGAACGGACAAGCTGGGGCTCACCTCGCCGGGGATCCCCGGCTCGAACAGGCCCACGACGCCGCGCTTCTTCTCGCCGGTGCGGAGCAGCAGGATATCGGTCTTGTTGCCCGCGAGGTGCAGCTTGTCGGTGGGGATGATCGGGATGCCGCGCCACGTGATGAACGGCGAGCCGAACAGGGTCACGGTGGGCGGCGGAACCCCGCGCCGCGTGCACTCGCGACCGAAGGCCGCGACGGCCCGCGGATGGGCCAGGAAGAACGCAGGCTCCTTCCACACCCGCGTGATCAGCTCGTCGAGATCGTCCGGCGTGGGGCCGGCGCCGCGCGGCTTGACCCGCATGCTGCCGTGCACGTTGTTGAGCAGGCCGTAGCTGCCGTTGTTGATGAGCTCATCCTCCTGCTTCTCCTTGAGCTTCTCGACGAGGACCGAGATCTGCTCCTTCACCTGATCCATGGGGCTGCGGAACAGGTCGGAGATCCGGGTGTGCACGTGGATCGTCGTGCTCACCGTGTTGAGCACGTACTCGCGCGGATTCTCGTCGTAATTGATGCGCGCGACAGGCCGCTGCGCGTCGTCGTCCGGGCTGCACTCGACGGCGAAGTCGTCCTCGACCACCCGGTTGAGCCGGAACACGCCCGCCTCGAGCGGCACCCAGGGCAGCAGCTGGACGAGCCAGCGTGGGGTGACTCCAACCCACTGCGGCGCAGACTTGGTCGTATTCGCTAGCTGGCGCGCAGCGCGCTCGCTCAGCGAGTGGGCTCCATCGTTCATAGCAGACTCTTCCTAGCGCTCTGACGCGTGGGGGGAGGGACGTCTCCGTCAGGGCATTCTAGATGTACTATTTCCCCTGACCTCTTCAACAGGACACGCCCTATCCCGTCCACTTTCCTCCTGTAAACTAGAGGCTTCTACGTTATGGTGGAACACGGCCGCTCAAGCGGAATCGATGTCGGCTCCGGCGGAGGTCAGGGCCCACCGAAGCCGCGCGTCGCTGGATCCGGACGTTATAAGGAGAGGGGCCATGGCGCCGAGCGCCGGACTCGGTCCGCGAAACCGCGGAGACCGGTCGATGGACTCCGCTGCGAAACACCGCGGAGACCGGCCGATGGACTCGGCTGCGAAACACCGCGGAAGCGGCCGCGAAGCACCGCAGACGCCGGTCGCCAGCCCGGGGCGGCGACACACGGCAGCCGTCCGCCGGGCGACGCGAGACAAAGCGCTTGCGTCGACCGTCCGTTATGTTAGATATGTATCCGTTCGTGTTCCAGGAGCGGCGTCCGCTGCCCGCTCGAAGTCCTCACGACCTCGGGGACGCGTGAAGGCACGCCGTCGCATCGTAGAGGCTCCATGTCGAACGTCACACGCCGCTGGTTCGAAGACAACGCAGAGTCGATCGGCCGCACGCCGCTCGTGCGCCTCCGTCGCGTCCTCGACGGCGCGAGCGCGCTCGTGCTCGCCAAGATCGAAGGGCGCAACCCAGCCTACTCGGTGAAGTGTCGCCTCGGCGCGGCGATGGTGTGGGACGCCGAGAAGCGGGGGCTCCTCGGTCCGGGGAAGGAGATCGTGGAGCCGACGAGCGGCAACACGGGGATCGCGCTGGCCTTCGTCGCGGCGGCGCGCGGCTACCGGCTCACGCTCACCATGCCCGAGACGATGAGCGTCGAGCGGCGCAAGCTCCTCGCGGCCTACGGCGCGAACCTGGTGCTCACCGAGGGGCCGAGGGGGATGAGCGGCGCCGTCGCGAGGGCGGAGGAGATCGCCGCGTCGAACCGCGACCGGTACGTGCTCTTGCATCAGTTCAAGAACCCGGCGAACGCCGCGATCCACGAGCGCACGACGGGCCCCGAGATCTGGGAGGACACGGACGGGAAGATCGACGTCCTCGTGTCCGGCGTCGGGACTGGCGGCACGATCACGGGGGTCTCGCGGTACATCAAGAACACGAAGGGCAAGGCGATCACCTCCGTCGCGGTCGAGCCCACGCACAGCCCGGTGCTCACGCAGACGCGCGCGGGCCAGCCGCTCAAGCCCGGGCCGCACAAGATCCAGGGGATCGGCCCGGGCTTCGTGCCCGACGTGCTCGCTCTCTCGATCGTCGATCAGGTCGAGCAGGTGACCAACGACGAGGCGGTCGCCTATGCGCGGCGGCTGACGCGCGAGGAGGGCATCCTCTCGGGGATCTCGTCCGGCGCGGCGGCGGCGGTCGCGGCGCGGATCGCGAGGCGCAGGGAGAACGAGGGCAAGACGATCGTCGTGGTCCTCCCCGATTCGGGCGAGCGCTACCTGAGCACGGCGCTCTTCGAGGGGCTCTCCGACTCCGACGAGCGGGGGCTCGCGACGTGAGCGCGACCGACCGCGAAGCCGGCCGGGGCGCTTCCGCGCCGGCCGGGGCTCCCTGGGCGCTCGGCTCGGTGGTGGCGGAGCTGCGCGCGGCCGCCACGGACACCGGCGGCGCGCGCCGCCCGCTCGGGCGACGGCCGGCGCTGCCGTCGCGCGAGGTGCTCGTCGGCATCGCGCGCGACCTGCGCGCGGCGTTCTTCCCGGCGCATTTCGGGCCTCCGGATCTCACCGACGAGGGGACCGACTACTTCGTCGGGCGGACGCTCGACGCGGCGCTGCTCGCGCTCCACGAGCAGATCCGGAGGGGCCTCGGCTTCTCCGGGGATCTCGACGCGCGCGAGCTCGCTCGGCGCGAGGGCCGCGCGGCCGAGATCGTGCGCGATTTCGTCGCTGGCCTCCCGGCCGTGCGGGCGTTGCTGGAGACCGACGTGCGCGCGGCGTTCGAGGGGGATCCGGCGGCGACGAGCATCGACGAAGCGGTGTTCTGCTATCCGGGCATCACGGCGATCCTGCACCACCGGATCGCGCACCTGCTCTACACCCTCGGCGTACCGCTCATCCCGCGCATCCTCTCCGAGATCGCCCACGCCGACACCGGCATCGACATCCACCCCGGCGCCCAGATCGGCGCGAGCTTCTTCATCGATCACGGGACGGGCGTCGTCATCGGGGAGACGTGCCGGATCGGCGAGCGCGTGCGCCTCTACCAGGGCGTCACGCTGGGCGCCAAGAGCTTTCCGCTCGATGGGGGCGGCAACCCCATCAAGGGCATCGATCGCCACCCCATCGTCGAGGACAGCGTGGTCATCTATTCCGGCGCGACGATCCTCGGGCGCATCACCATCGGTCACGGCTCGAGCATCGGCGGCAACGTGTGGCTCACGCGCAGCGTCCCACCGAACAGCCGGATCAGCCAGGCCAAGGTGCGGAGCGACGTCTTCGAGGACGGAGGCGGCATCTAGCTCCGCCCCGTCGTGGTGTCCCCGGGGATGCCAACGAGCTAAACGACGCTATCTCAATAACATATATATGCATCGAAGGGCCGCCTTCACACCACAGCCTGCGCGGTGCGCGCAAGCCTCGCGGGAGCGGCCGGCGGCGCGGGCGGGGCAGCGGAGAGCGCGGCGGAGTCGCGCGATGCCGTACGCGTCGAGGTGACCGCCGAGCAGCGTCCATGCTGCGCGGGCCGGGCGGAGCTCCGGTGCGCCGTGACATGTCACGTGACGTCGCCCCGGTGCGCCGTGACATGTCACGTGATATCGCCCCGGCGCGCCGTGACATCTCGTGGCTCCTCTGCCGTCTGAGCCGGCTGACACCGCGGCGGCGGCCCGCGAGGTCTCTCCCCGGGCGCCATGGGCTGGCGGAGAAGCAGATGTAGGCGCCTGGTACGTACGTTGCCTTGCGCTCCAGCGCTCTCTCGGAAGGGCGACGCCATGTCGACGACTCATCCATGCATAGAAGAGGTGGTGTTCGCCCCGCGGCTCGCGGTGCCATGGCCCCGACGGCGAGGCGCTCCGGCCGCATGCAGAGGAGAAGGCGTGTGGTCATCCATCCGGATCCGTCCCGACGGGGGACGACGGCGAGGTACTGAGAATGATGAAGATCGATAGGCTCTGGTTCGCCATGCTCGCGGCGGCGCTCGCTGGCTGTGCCTCCGAGACCGGGGAGCTCGAAGGCCCCGGCGCGCTGGGCGCGGAGGAGCTGCTGACGTCCGAGTCCCCCCTGACCAGCGGCCTCTCCGGGCAGCTGTCCCGCCTCGTCGCTCGCTGGATGCGGAACGGAACCTCCATCTGCTCCGCGGTGATCATCCCGGGCTCCACCGACGAGGGGACCGATGCGGCCTGGGCCGTTACGACCGAGCACTGCGTCATGGATACGGATCCGACCCTCTACTCGGTGGTCACCATCGACGGAGTTCCCTTGGATGTCGACAAGATCTACTGGCATCCGATCGCCGAATCGAACCTCGGCAACGTCAACAACTACGGCAAGGTCGACATCGCGTTCGCCCGCCTCGTGGACAACGTAGATATCGCCGGTGTGAGCTTCGAGATGCTCCGAAGGAACAGGGACGTGTTCCAGGAGAGCGCGAGGATGAACGGGGCCTGGACGTTCTCGATGGACACCGGGCACGTCTCGCCGGACCCGACGTACGAATCTCGGATCCTGGTGGACGGCATCACGCATGAAGCGGGCGACTCCGGCAGCCCCATCTGGTACAGCGCAGACCCGAACAACGGAAGCATCCTCGAGGGAATTCTCGTCGCGAACGGCCATGCGGTCCACACCTCCAGCTTCGCCGAATGGCTCGTGCACACGCTCGCATGCGGGCCGTTCGACACGAGCGAGCCCAACGCCGGCTTCTGCACCCCCCAGTGCAGGTGCGGCGCCGGAGAGGGCGACTGCGACTCCGACGCCGATTGCAAGGCCGGGCTCGTCTGTGGCCATAACATCGGCGGCCTCGTGGGCCTGCCCGCCAGCTACGACCTGTGCGTCGAGCCTGGCACCCGCCAGTCAAGCAGCACGAGCGGGTACTGCGCCTCGATCGGCGGGTGCCAGATCTACGAGGGGGACTGCGACACGCACGACGACTGCCGGGATGACCTGATCTGCCGCCCGGACGTCGGGCACGCCATTGGCGAGAGCAACTGGGTCGACGTGTGCGATCTGCCGCGAATGCCGGGCACCAAGGTCTTCAACGGCAGCAGGGATCCAGCCCCGAGCCGGTGCACGGTGGATGAGCCGTGCGGGCTCGGGGACGGCGATTGCGATCACAACAATCACGCGACATGCCGCGGCTCCCTGAAGTGCAAGGAGAACGTCGGCCAGCACTTCGGCTTCCCGGGCAACGACGTCGACGTCTGCGTCCACCCGGACTTCTACTAGCTCTGCTGTCCGGGAGGCGGGGGTTCCAGACGCACGCCACCAAGGACGAAGGCCCTGGAGAAGGGCGGAGCGGCGCAGAAGACGAGGGAGCGAGGACGCGCGCGGCTCGACGGCATGACGACGATGACGACGCCTGGGACGGTGCTGGGGATCCCTGGGTACATGGCACCAGAGCAGGCGCGCGGCGTGCCTCACGTGGGCGCCGCGGCCGACGTGTTCGCGCTCGGCGAGGAGAGATTTCAACGCAAGAACGCCAAGAGCGCGGAGATGCAGAAAGCATCACGTTTGTTTTTTTTCGCGCCATCGCGTTGAGCTCTCTCTCCGGATCCCCGGCCGGACTCCTGGAGGGTGGAGCCAGCGCCGGCTGCGCGGAGCGTGGCCGGCTCGTTCTCTCTCCGCGTCGCCCGCCCCCTCGCTCACCCTTCCTCGCGCTCACACCCGTACTTCTCGCGGATCTCCGCCGCCATCCGGCGCACCACCGCGCCTGCGTCCGCGCGCACGTGCAGCTCCAGCCCCGGCATCAGCTCCACGCGCCGCCACGCCCGACCGATCTCCGCCGTGTCGGCGCGCTCCCCCGCGCCGGGCGCCGCGCTCGCGGGCGGCTCCGGCGGCAGCACCTCCTTCGCCAGCTCCTCGAGCGGGATCGCGGCGAGTTTCCGCTTGATCTCCGCGAGCAGCACGTTGTGCTCGCGCAGCTTCTTGATCGCGAGCGCCCGCACGAGGTGCTCGCGGCCGTACGTCGTGCGGCGGCCGCGGAACGCGGGCTTGTCCATCAGCCCCTCCGCGAACCAGTGCTTGATCGTGCCGGTGCTCACGCCGGCGGCGCGGGCCAGCTCGACGGCGCTGTAGCCGCGCGGGGCGACGGGGGGCGGGGGGACCAGGGGCATCGAGACATCCTAGCCAGAAAACCAGACAATAATCCACGAAATCTAGAAAATCTGTCTGGATTTTGAGGTCGATGTGGGCTCCATCGAGAATTTCGTCGTTCGAACCTGGTTGGATTCTGACCTAACCAAGAAAATCGATACAAAAAATGGGATGATTGCGCCTAAAATCCAGAAAATTGCTTAGCAATCCGGCGAATCGGGCCGCTCCGGCGTGCCCGCTCGGTGAGCGCACGGCGCTCGTCGCGCCCCGAGAGGGCTCATCGACGAGGGCGCTCTCGATGCTCACGGCGCCAGAGCGCTCGACGAGCCGCAGCAGCCGCGTGGTCGTGCCGCCGAAGTGACCGTCGCGCAGGGCGACGGCCTGCAGAAGTGCCTCAGCCCTCGGGAGCTCAGCCTGGGAAGCAAGCTGCGCCCTGCAGGGCTGTCGAACGGCCCGCGACCGGGCACAGCAGCACGGCCAGGGTCGCGCGTGGTTGCTTCGACAGTTCGATCACCGTACGACACGTGCTATGTCGTCGTGGATTGATCTGAACCGCCTCCTGCTCCCTGCAGAGCGGCTGGACGAGTTGCCCTCGTTGGCGGCACTTCTTTACGTCCCCGGAAGCGCGTTCACGTGGGCCCAGGCGCTGCCGAGCCCCTGCATTGTGATCCTCGGTGAGGCCGGCTCCGGCAAGACACGCGAGCTGCGGGCGCAGGCCGAGCGGCTCAGGAAGGACGGTCGCGACGGGTTCTTCCTCCGCGTGGAAGACCTCGCGAAGGACGGTGTGGCTGCAGCCATTGAGGGCGATCGCGAGGCATTCGAGCGCTGGAGGCAAGGCTCAGCGGAGGGATGGCTCTTCCTCGATTCGGTGGACGAGGCGAAGCTCCATGGACAGAGCCTGCGGCGCGCGCTCGCGAAGCTTGAAGAGGCGCTATCGAGCGCGCTTGTCCGGTGTCACGTGGTCGTTTCGTGCCGTCACTCGGACTGGAGTGAGTATGACGCGGAGGTGCTCCGCCGGTTCGCCGAGCGGCTTGTCGCACTGAAACCGCCACCTGCGCCCCTGCCCCAGGCTCGCCCTGTGCGACACGCGCTCCGATGGGGACGGGCGCTACGCAATGACGAGGAACGGACCCTCACGTCATTTCGGATCCTTCGGCTCGCGCCGCTGAGCCCGGATCAGATTCGAACCTACGCTGAGCAGAGCGCTGGGCTGACCGACGCCGACGACTTCGTGACCGCCATCGGTCGAGCGGACCTCTGGGGGCTCGCGGGCCGGCCGCTGGACGTGCAGTGGCTCGCGCTCTCGTGGAAACGGCGCCGCGCCTTTGGCTCGCTTCGGACCATGCTCGAGGAAGGCATCCGCGAGAAGCTCGACGATAAGCGCGATCCACTCCTCCATGGCGTCGCTATCTCTCGTACCCAGGCTCGCGATGGCATCGACCGGGTCGCCCTGGCGCTGACAATGGCGCACAGCGAAACCATCGCCCTCCCGGGATGGACTGCTGAGGCTCCGGCTGGCGCTCTGGATCTTCGAGCCCTCCTCTCTGACTGGACCGACGCTCAGATCCTGGCCCTGCTTCGGCTGGCGGTCTTCGATCCGGCCACCTATGGTCGCGTTCGCTTCCATCATCGAACGGTTCGCGAGTACCTGGCGGCGTCGTGCCTGGGACGGCTCCGCCTGCACCATGGCCTCGCAGCCCATGAGCTCGAGCGCTTGGTGTTCGCCACGGTCGAGGGCCGCCACTTCGCCCGACCAGGTTTCGAAGCCGTGGTCGCGTGGCTCGCGCTCGACGACGTGGAGGTTTGTCGGCGCGCCGTGAAAATCGCACCGGAGCACCTGATGGATCTCGGCGACCCCTCGGAGCTCTCCCCCGAGACACGCCGCGAGGTACTGCGAAGCTACGCGCGTCGATTCGCTGGCCGAAAACGCACACTGCACGACTTCGACAGGGCCGGACTGGAGCGGTTTGCCGGGCCGGACCTCACGGCAGAAATCTGTGAGCTGCTCTCGCCAGACGTCTCCGACGATCTGAGAAGGGCGCTCCTCCAGATGGTCGAGCGGAAGAAGCTGCCTTTTCTCGCCGAAGCGGCGCGGCGTGTGGCGGAGGAGGAAGCGATCCCCTCCTTCCTTCGATGCCAGGCCGTCCGGGCGGTAGCCGCCACCGGAACGCTCCAGGAAAAGAGCTCGCTCTTCGACACGATGATCCCTCGCTTCGCGGCAGACCGCGATACTGCCCGCGAGCTGGTGGAGAGCTTGTTCCCGGATGTGCTCACGTGCAATCAGCTGATCGCCCTCGTCGAGGTGGTACCGTCGACCTCAGACGTTAGCGATGGCTATCGTCGTCTTTTCAAGTATATCGGGACCCGTTGCCCTCCCGAGATGCGTGCCAGCCTGCTCTCCGGTCTCATCGACCTTTTTGAACGCCGCCCCGCCGAGAAGGGGAACGAGGACGCCAAGCAGCTGGAGTGGCTGCCGCTCGTGGTGGTGCTCCTCAACGACATGCTCCGGAGGGGAGATGCGGTTGCCCTGCTTCCGGCCGCCATTCACCTACTGGAGCAGGCGAACAATCTGAGCACATTCAGGCGTGTGGAACTCGCGAATCTCCTTGCCGACAAACCTTCCCTGCGGCGCGCGATATTCTGGGACCTGGTCGAGCGGTGGCGGGGCGAGAACGGCCGCTGGCCGCGTCACCTATATAGAGTATGGCCCTACTCGTTGTTCAGCCGCTCCTCGGAAGACGCAGACTGGCTGGAGGGGGATGCTCTCACTCACGACCACGTTGAGGGTCGTCTTCTGGCGTTTGGCGGTCTGATGGCCGTATTGAACGTTCAGGGAGATCAAGCGGGCGATCGAGCTCGAGTTGAAGGCGTGGCGAAACAGCGGCCAGAGCTCATGAAGCACCTCCGAAGAACCATGGGCTCTCCGCCACAGGGGAAAGATCTGGAAGCTGCGTGGAAACTGAGCTGGCAGCTCCGCAAAACGCCGTTCAAGGAAGAACGGCAGCGCAACAAGGCGCATAACGTGCTCCGGGAGAAGCTACCGCAGATTCGCAGCAGCGAGGCGTTTCGTGCACTGTTGCACCTGTACGAGGTCGGATGTAATGAAAGTGATGACGGGTGGTCTCCTGCCCCCGTCACGAGCAAATACGATGCCGAGCTTGCGGCAGCCGCGGCGGAGGGCTTTCAACAGGTGTGGCAGAGGCAGATGCCGCCAGCGTTGCACGAAATGCCAATGAACGTGCGCCCTCGCGTGGGCGTGCTCGGCGTCTTGGGCCTGAACCTTGGGATCCGGCAGGGGCTCGACGTGACGCAGCTTGACGAGGGGCTGCTGCGGAGAGCCGTCACCTATTCCGGCTGGCAGCTTAACCAATTTCCAGCGTGGCTGGACGGCTGCGCGAAACAGTCGCCCTCGCTGATCTGTGAAATCTTCGGCCCTTCGCTCCGCCTCGACCACGTCTCCGAGCGCGGCGAACGGCTCCTGTGGAAGCTCGCTCACGCTTCGCAGCCCGTGCGTGCGGCGTGTGCGCCCCTCTTGCTCGAGCTCCTGCGGGCGGGCGATCCCTCGTACGAGCCCGTTCTGAAGTACACGCTTCAGGCGCTGCACGGGCTGAGCACTCACGCCGATGAACTGCGCGCGCTGTGCCGGTCTCGGTGTGCGGTGAGCCGGGGTGTTCCCCAGCGCTTTGCGGCGTGGTGGTGGGCGTGGGTGGCCTTGGACGCGGGCGAGGGCGTGGCATTCCTTCGCGACGAAGTCTCCGAGGGCACGTCCGGTGATGCGTCGGATGCGTGCGTCATGGCGTGCATGACCGAGCGCAGGCCGGAGCAGTTGCTGGAGTTGCTCCAAGGTAAAGAAGCAGAGCTACTGGCACTCCTCGATGTCGTGTTCCGCCACGTTCGTCCCAGCGAGGATGTCAAGGATTTCAACCATCCACGATATGGCGCCCAGCAGCTCCGCTGGCGCCTACAGAACGCGGTCGAAGCGACCGGGATGCTCCAGGCGATCAGGCTCCTGGAGAGCCTAGCGAGTGCACCTTGGAGCAGCGACTGGTCCAGGAGCTCACTCACCCATGCCGCGGATGGATGCGCCGCGCGCGCTGCCGCAAGGCAATGGCCGCTCCAGGACATCGGCCGCTTCCTCGAACGCGGGCTGCTCGCCCCGCGAACAACCTCCGATCTCTTCGAAATCACGCTCGATGTGCTCGCTGACATCCGCCATCATATCGAACGAGGCGACGACAGTCCCAGAGCTACCTACTGCCGAGACGACCTTGACGAATCCCACTTTCAGAGACTCCTGCGCAAGGAGCTGGAAGTACGGGCGCGTGGCCGCTACACGGTTGTGCGAGAAGATGAGCTCGCGGATGGTACCAGGCCTGATTTGCGCGTAAGGGCCAATGGCCTCGGCCCGATCAGTATCGAGGTGAAGATCGCTAATTGCTGGTCGCTTCCCGTTCTGGAGGCCGCGCTCGAGAAGCAGCTCGTGGGTCAGTACATGAAGGACGCATCCGCTCGGCATGGCGTACTGGTCCTGGTTTACTCCCGGAAGCCAAGGAAGTGGGGCGTCGTCGCAAAACAAGTGGGTGGGTTCGACGCCCTCGTCCATCACTTGAAAGCGCGGGCGGCGGATATCCGGGTACAGCGCGCGGACATCGAGAGCCTCGAGGTCATTGGAATCGATTTTCACGAGCCCGACGGCCCGGCGACACGCTCAACAGGTTTGGCAAGCCGGAAGCGACCATTACACGAGGGCGCCGGGTCTGCGCGCAGGCGCACGAAAGGTCCACCGAAATGAGACCGGGCGGACCATGCGACGAGATGCTGCCATAAAGCTGTCTTTGACTACAGCCTCGCGTCAGCACGCTCTCCCTGTCGGTGATCCTCGCGTCCCGCGTCCGGTCGGTGAAGACCGCGGCCACGTGATCGCCCGCGTTCACCGTTCACCGCCGGCCCTCGCGCGGATCTAGGGCGCGCTAGCCTGCGCGGCGTAGACGTAGCGCCCCCCGAAAAGTCGAAGGCCCGGGGGCTGCCACCCTCGGGCCTTCTGGAACTCCGCCTTCGGAGTCCCCCACCTTCATCACA
This sequence comes from Sorangium sp. So ce134, assembly GCA_051525975.1. Lineage (GTDB taxonomy): Bacteria > Myxococcota_A > Polyangia > Polyangiales > Polyangiaceae > Sorangium. The sequence continues at coordinate 10,139,495 of CP150314.1, read as the reverse complement.
AGCCGGGCTCCAGGTCCAGAAAACGGCGGCATGGAGCCTGTTGCCTTCGTCCGTCTATCGCCTCGCCCTCTGCTCCGGCTGCCGCGTCCAGCTTCGCCTCTGCCGTCGCTGCGATCGCGGCCAGCGCCTCTGCCTCGACTGTCGCCCGCTCCGGCGCCGTGAGTCGCTCCGTCGCGCCGGCGCCGCCTACCGGACCCGGCCTCCCGCTCGCCGCCTCCAGGCCGCTCGTCAGGCTGTTGCTGAGCACCATCGTTGATGGCGATCGTGACGCGGTACGCCGCCGCGTCTCCGCCCGGCGCGATCCGCTGGTCCGCTTCCAACCCGCGCAGGAGTGCGTCTTGCGCCACGTCCTCGGCGTGGCGTGCCGGAACGCCGAGACGCCTCGCGAGGTGTTGGTGATCGCCACAACCCGCGGGGCTTCGGTGAACTTCACCGGTGAAATCCGCGCCGGATGCCGGTGAACTTCACCGGTGAAATTGAGTCAATGTTCTTGGCGTGAAGCTACTCGGAGCGCACGACGGCGCGCGCCTTGACGTCCTTGAGCCGGTAGCTCTCGGCCTCGATGTCGCTGATCTCGGCATGGCCGGGAGCGTGGCAGCGGCTCCCACCGCCACACCCAGGCCGACTCGCAACCGCAGCGAGTGCATCTTGGGAGGCGCGCGTGGAAGGACACTCGGGGAGCGGGCGTAGAACGCAGCGGCGACACTCTACGCCGCGAGGCCGCCGCAGGGGGCGGGCTGCGCCGGGTGGAGGATGGGTGTCGCGGAGCGGCCTCCACTCCGCGCCCGGCGTGCGTAGGAGGACGTCCCGCGCCCCGCGGCGTGCGATGCGGACGCCGCGGCGATCGCGGACGACGGGCGCGACGTCGGAGAACGGGACGAGCTGCCGCGAGAAGGTCCCGCGGACGACGACGGCCTCGCGCGGGCTGACCGCACGCACTAGGAGGTGGCCCAGGCCGCCGAGGAGCGCGAGGACGATCACGCCGCCGACAAGGAGCAGCACGCCCGGCAGGTCGGGCACGCCGATCACCCAGCGCGCCCCGCCGCCCAGCGCGACCCCACCGGCCGCCATGCCCACGAAGACGAGCGCGGTCGCGAGCCAGCCGAGCAGCCGCTCGAACGGTATCCGCGTCCCGAAGCTGCGCGCGATGATCCTCATCCCCGAGGACACGTTGAAGAACTGAGGAGCGCCGCGCAGGCCGCCTCGAGGCGCTCCTCGGTGACGGTCGACACGCCGAGGAGGAGCCCGGGCCGCGAGTCCTTCGTGTAGAAGAGTGAGAGCGGCACAGGCGCGATCCCGCGCTCGCGTGCGGCCGTGGCGATAGCACGATCGTTCGCACCCGGCGGCAGGTCCCAGAGCACGGCGATGCCTGCGGTGCGACCGCCATCGAGCCGCGCGAGGATCGCATCGCGGCGCGCGCGATAGAGGCGTTTCATCCGCCGGAGATGGCGCAGGTAGTGACCGTCCTCCATGAGCGCGGCGATCACGAGCTGCGTCGTCCGCGCCGGCGCCGGCAGGAGGCTGCGCGCGACGTGCGCGGCGCGGGTTGCGAGCGCGGGCGGTGCGACGATGAACCCGACGCCGAGCGCGGGGCTCAGCGTCTTGCTGAAGGTGCCCACGTGGAGCACGCGGCCATGGCGATCGCTCGCGGCGAGGGCAGGTGCGGCACGGCCGTCGAGCTGGAGCTCGCTGAGGTAATCGTCCTCGATCACCCATGCCCCGCTGCGCTTTGCCCAGCGGAGGAGCGCCTGCCGACGCTGGCTCGAGAGCGCGACGCCGAGCGGCGCCTGCTGGCCTGGCGTGACGACGGCGACCGCCGCGTCGGGGGCGCGTGCGATGCCTTGCTCCACGTCGATCCCCTCGCCGTCGACGGCGATCGCGACGGGCGTGAGCCCCGCTGCGGCGATGCCGAGGCGCGTGCGTGGGAAGCCGGGGTCCTCGGTCCAGGCGGTGCGTCCCGCCACGCCGAGCATGGCGAGCGCAAGAGCAAGGCCGCCGCGGAAGCCGTTCGTGACGAGCACTTGCTCCGGCGCGCAGTGAAGGCCGCGCGCGATGGCGAGATACGCGGCGATCTGCATCCGGAGCGCAGGTTCGCCGCATGGATCGGCGTACGTCGTCGGCGCGAACGCGTCGGAGCGCGCAACCGCGGTCGAGATGCGCGCCCACAGCTTCGCCGGGAAGGCGTCCTGCGCAGGAACGCCCACCTGGAACGGGAGGGGCGCCCTCGAGTAGCCGAAGTCAAACTCCGCGAGCGGCGGTGGAGCCGCGAGCTGCCTCCATGGGCGCGGCGACACGGTGCCGGCGACGTGCGTTCCGGCGGCCCCAGAAGCGACGACGAGCTGGTCGGCGACGAGCCGCTCGTACGCCTCGCGCACCGTCCCGCGGGCGACGCCGAGCTGCACCGCGAGATCGCGCCATGAGGGAAGGCGCGCGCCGGGCTGGAGCTGCCCGCTCTCGATCGCGGCCCGGATCCGCTGGCGAAGCTGCTCGGCGAGCGGCAGCGTGTGGTCGAGCGGTCCGGTGAATGGTCCATTGAGATCGCGCATTCTTGGGCCTGTCGAGAGGACGGGGCGGGGAGCACTCTCCCGGCATGACTCAGCGACTCGATTATCGCGCGATTGCCCCGGACGGGGTGAAGGCTTTCTACGGTGTCTCGGCTTACCTCGCGAAGTGCGGGCTGCCGAACATCCTCATCGACCTCGTCTTCGTCCGGACGTCCCAGATCAACGGCTGTGCGCACTGCATCGACCTGCACTCGCACGATCTCCTGAAGGAGGGCCTCTCCGTCGACAAGCTGTTGCTCGTCCCGGTGTGGCGCGAGGCGGGTTCGCTCTTCGACGAGCGCGAACGGGCCGCGCTGCTCCTTGCCGAGAGCGTCACGAACGTCTCGACGACGGGCATCCCGGACGCCGACTTCGAGGCCGCGAAGCGCGTGTTCTCCGACAAGGAGCTCACCGACCTCTTCATCGCGATCGCGATCATGAATGCCTACAACCGCATCGGCGTTGGTTTCCGCGCGCCACCGGGTGCACTCAGGCGTTGAAGATCATCGCAACGCTCATGGGGCTCGGCCTCCTCGTGAACGGGCTTCTCATGCTGCGCGATCCGCTCTGGTGGTACGGCGCCGTGTCGACGGTGTCGCTCGGGGACGTTCCCTACCCCGTCCCTCGCACCAGTGAGCTTGTCGCCTGCTCCTGTCCCGCTTCGACGTCACGACGCGAGGGTCAATTTCCTGCGGATCGCGGTGGCCCTTAACACACGTGCATCACGCGCTCGGCCGCGGTGACACCGCAGGCCGCGAGCAGCTGGCCGGCCGCCGTGGAATCAACGGCCCGCACGACCACGGTCTCCTCGTTGCGCGTGGCGATGAGGACGAGAACCGGCTCCTCGACGAACCCCTGCACGCCGTCGGCGAGCAGGATCTCCCGGCGAAGGTACGCGCTCGGGACGTGGACGTGGAGCGTCCCCTCTCGCACCGCGACCGAGCCCGGCGAGAGCCGCCTCCCGGCGTCGAGCTGCCTGATCGCCAGCGACGCGAGACCGTGCGCCGCACCGACGAGCGCGGGCAGCCCGAGCACGAACACGAGCACGAAGCCGAGCGAGGAGCCCAGCATCATCGCAACGGCCGGCACGATCACCAGGGCCGCGGCCGACACGGCCAGCGTCCAGCGGGCCTGCCGGCGCTCGCGGTCGGCGCCGTCGAGCCCGACGTCGGTCGCGATGCGGGTCACGTCCGCGGCGCGCGGCTCGGTCACGGAGAGGTCTCCGGCCGCGCGGAGAGCGCGAGGATCTCACGGGTCACGGCGTCGAGCACCTCTTTCATTCTCGCATCGAACGCGACCAGATCACCACCGGGCCGCCTTGACCACCCTCGCCAGCTTCGGGGCCACGCGAGCTTGAGAGCTGCGCCGAGCAACCCTCGTCGCGAACCTCGGCGAGCATGCGCTCGAATGCGGGCCAAACGTCCGGATGCACGACCTCGTACGGTCTCTCGCCGCTTCTGCGCCGACCCCTGACGACGTACGCGCGCCGCGCGCCCGCACGAGTCTCGCCCCCGCGAACGGCGCGGCCGTCGTGCGCGCCGCCGATACGCATCGCGAGGTCACCGCCATCCCTCGCAGACGCATCGCGGCGCCGCCGGCCACCTCCATCAACCGCCAGCACAGATCCGCTTCGCGACTCCCGAGCCGTCACCCTTTGTGCGCCGCGAGAGCTACGACGGCGGGGCGATCGGATCTCGGAAGCGGCGAGCCGGAGCGGTGAAGAGATTTGGGGCTCATGCGCGGTCTTCACCGGGTAGGCGCGGATCGTAGCCACCGCCGACACGAGGCGCCGGAAGAGCTCGAAGTTGCTGGAGATGCTCGACGGGTTGCCCACGCCGGTAGCACGTCTGAGCGACCCCCTCGGGGTCAGCAAAATGCACGGCCGCGATCACTTCAGTCGGACAATGTAGTATAAGGTGCCACATTCCCCTGGGTCGGCCAGGAGTATCGCCGACATACGGGATGGATGACCCGTTCCGCTATCCTCCTGCAAATTCCCTCCGAAAGCGCTGCTTCCCCGCATTTTTCTCCCGGTTGACGTCGCGCGCTCGGCGTAAGTACCGTCATTGTATGCGTTGCGGTGCGCACCTGTTGTTCATTTTGCTTACGCTTGGCGCTTCAACGGGCTTGGTCAGCTCGGCCGATGCTCAGCAGCGGTCTCCAGCCTCGGGGAGAAGCGACGGGTTGACGGTGAAGGACCTTGTTCGCCGTGCTCGGAAAGCGCGCGACCGCGGCAACTGGATGGAGGCCTGCGAAGCCTACAAGGCGGCCCTCGATGCCGCAAACGTGCCGCCCGGCATGAAGCTCGACCGCGCGGACGTCGACCGCGGGGCGTTCGATCCCGCCGAGATCGCCGGTGAGCTCGGCCTCTGCGAGCTCGAGCTGCGTAAGTACCGTGACGCGGCGGAACACCTGACCTGGAGTCTTGAGCGGGATTGGGCGCTGCCGAGTCGGCTACAAGAACGATTTCTGAACGGCCAGCGGAAGGCCGCGTTTTACGTCGTAGAGCTCGTGCTCTCCGTCGACCCGCCGGACGCCGAGATCCTCATCGACGGCCAGAAGATCGGTCGGACCGCGCGGACCTACAAGCTGTTCCTCGAGCCCGGACGACACATGGTGCGGGCCCGGGCGCCGGGTCGCGAAGATGGCTTTCACGCGTTCAACGGCGAGCCGGGTGATAAGCAGGAGATCTCGATGAAGCTTCCGGGCCCGGCGGTGAGCAGCGCCAAGGAGGCCCCGGCGGTGCCGAAGACCGCGCGTGCGGTGCCCACTGCGCGCGCGAAGGATCCCGACCCGTGGGCTTCCTGGCCGGGGACGCTGCGCGTCACAGGGATCGCCGCCGCGACGGCCGGCGTGTCGATCGGTACCATCCTCATGATTCGTGCGGACAAGCTCGACGACGACCTGACCGCCCGGCGTAACCGGCTTCTGGGCGAGCCGTCTTCGAACTCGTCGACGTGTTGGAAGGCGCCGCTGAACTCGCCGTGTGCCGAACTGGCGCGCCTGCAAGACGCGCGCAACCTGTCCGGCCGCGCGGGGGTAGCCACGGTCATCGCGGGCGGTGTCGTCGGCGCGGTGACTGCCGCTTCCTTCTTCACGGACTTCTCCTTCCTGGGATTCTCGCCGGCTCGGGATCGGATCCATGTCTCGCCCGTGGCTACCGGGAAGGAAATCGGTGCGCGAATCGAGGGGCTATGGTGAGGGCACGGGAGGCCGAGGGGATGGGGTCGCTGTCGCGCCGATGCGCGGTTTATTCGGTCGCTGCTGTCGCAGTCTGCGTTTGGGGAGCCAGCATGCTGACAGCATGCAGCTCCTACTCCGACGACTGCTGGGAAAGGCTGGAGTGTCCTCCCGATCCGGAGCCTCCGCCCGACCCGTGCGAGGGAGACCCCGCTACTGCGCCGGCGCTCGACATGTGCGGGGTGTTCGTCAGCCCGTTGTCGGGTGACGACAGCAGCCCTGGCACGAAGGACGCGCCGGTGAAGACCCTGCAACACGCGATCGGGCTCGCGGCACACGGACGAGGCGACGGCGAGGAGCGGACCGGGCGCGTGTTTGCGTGCGGCGGCTTGTTCGAGGAGGAGATCACGCTGCCCTCGGGGGTCGACCTCTGGGGCGGGCGTCGGTGTGATGACGGGGACTGGTCGTATCAGGGATCATTCGGCGGGCCGGATCACCCGACGATCATCGCTCCGCCAGGGGGGATCCCGGTGCGGGTCCTCGGGGTGGAGGGTACGGCGCTCGCGGGGGACAACGCGACATCGGTGATCGCCGGCGTGCGAATTGTCGCGGCGGACGCCTCGGCGCCCGATGGCAAGTCGTCGATCGCGATGATTGTGAGCACCGGGGCCAGGGCGATCGTGTCGGACAGCAAGATCCTCGCGGGCGACGGCAAGGACGGGGAGCCGGGCGGGGACGCGTTCAGCGTCCGGGCGATGGCTGGCGTCGTAGGTAACGACGGCGCGAACGCATGTACCGCGGACGCCACCGTGGGCGCCCTTCCGGTGTTCACCATGTGCGAAGACGGCATCGAGTCGACGGGTGGCGAGGGCGGCGATGGCGGGCTCGACGTCGGCGGCGATGGCGCACCGGGACAGCCGGCGCCCGCGGAGGATTCCGTGCGCGACGGCCACGCAGGGCTCGGCGCGAACCTCACGCGATGCGAGGACGGGGGCGAAGGCGCGGACGGCGCTGACGGTGGTCGTGCTGATGGCGCCTTTGGTCCAGGCTTCCTCAGCGACGATGGATGGATCGGTGTCCGTGGCGAGGACGGGAAGAAGGGCGGCGTCGGCCATGGCGGCGGTGGCGGTGGCGGCAGCAAGTCGCGCGGACCCATGTTTGCGTGTCCGACAAGCCGCCCCCAAAGTGGTGCGGCCGGCGGCTCGGGGGGAAGCGGGGGCTGCGGCGGCGAGGGAGGCAAGGGCGGCGGTTATGGCGGCGCGAGCATCGGCATCGTCGCGCTGGAGGGCACTGACCTGACTGTCGTGAACACCGACGTGTTCACTGGCGACGGCGGCCGCGGCGGCGTCGGCGGAACGGGCCAACCGGGCGGTATGGGTCAACCGGGAGGCCAAGGGGGCTTGGGTTACGGTGTTACTGGCATGTGGAAAGCGTGCGATGGCGGCTCCGGAGGGACCGGCGGTCGCGGAGGCGACGCGGGCGGCGGGCTGGGCGGCGCATCCGTCGGCATCGCCTACGTGGTCCCCAATTTCGCCATTCGACCCGGAACCACCATTATTGCCGGACGCCCCGGTGACGGCGGCCCCGCGGGGAACGCCGGACCGGAGGACGAGGTGGGCAAAGGGAAAGCCGGCCCACAAGGTCAACTGTATGCCTTCCCAACGGCAAGCGAGCCGATCCATTGAATCGCGCCGCGCGACACGCTGCCCTCGAGGGATGCCCATGAACCTGAATTCCGCGATCCTCCTCGTCGTTGCTCTGCCGCTCGCCTCGTCCGGCTGCGGGACCGCACCGGGGGTGGACGACCCGAACGGTGCGCCGCCGTGCGACGGCCCCTCGACGTGTGAAGGCAATCCGATCCCCGAGTCCGTCTGCCTGGAGCACCTTGCGAACGGTCAGGCGGTCGACGGCTGCGGCGTATTCGTCCACAATCCGTTTTTCGGCGGCGACGACGCGAACCCCGGCACGAAGGACAGGCCGGTTCGTTCCCTCCAGCGCGGCATCGAGCTTGCGCGCACCGGGCGCGGTCGCGTGTTCGCCACCAACGATGGCTTCGAGGAGTCCCTCACGCTCCCCTCCGGCGTGGATATCTACGGAGGCTTCGACATGTTGGAATGGGAACGCCTGGAGAAGACTCCACTCCCGGCGCAGGGCATGAGCAAGCTCGTTCCCCCCTCGGTCGGGCAGATCGCGCTGATCGTCGAGCCGGCCCGCGCCGGCGACACCGGGGCAGCGGACGGGGTCTCGATCATGGATCACGTGTTCCTCCGCAGCGAAATGCATGTCGGGATCATCGTTCGGTCGGGCACCGCGGTGGAGATCATCGGAAGCTGGATCGAAGCCGACTACGGAGGAGGGGGGCGCGATGGGGAGAAATGGCCGGGCCGGGCAGCGTCGGGGCCGGACGGGCAGTATGGGGGAGACGCGTGCTCCGCAGCGACGGTCCCGGGTGGGGCTCCGGCAGTGAACTCCTGCGAGGGAGGGATCCCGAGCGTCGGTGGCAAGGGAGGCGACGGGCTCGCCGACGGCGCTGGAGATGGGGAGGACGGCGAGCCCATACCCGAGCCGAACCCCAACCTCGCGGGGGATGGAGGACGTGGCAACCGGGCAGACGGTGGTTGCGACAGCGGCGCCACCGGAAAAAGCGGCATGTGGGGCGCCGCCGGCGCAGCGGGAAAGGGCCGCGGGCGGATCGATGAGACCGGATGGCACGGCGACGGGGCCGGCGACGGCGCCCGGGGGATGCCGGGCCAGGGCGGTGGCGGGGGCGGCGGGCGTCGCGGTGGGCTCGCGATGTGCGGCGTGACCACCAAGGGGGGCGCCGGCGGCGGCTCCGGAGGCGCGGGCGGTTGCGGGGGGCGAGGCGGCCGAGGGGGCGAGAACGGCCAGCCGAGCATCGCGATCCTGGCGCTCCACGCCAAGGTGACGGTGCGCGACAGCATCATCACCAGCGACAACGGGGGCCCAGGCGGCGACGGCGGGCAGCCGGAGGAAGGCGGCAAGGGCGGCCGAGGCGCTCCAGGAGGCGCCTTTGGGGACGGCATGTGGTCCTGCCAGGGTGGCAATGGCGGCCGCGGAGGCGACGGCGGCTACGGCGGCCCCGGGCGCGGCGGCGACTCGATCGGCATCGCCTACCTCGACGAGGATCAGCTCACGCTGGAGGGCGTCACCTTCGAACTGGGGCTGCCGGGCCCGGGCGGCACGAGCTGGGAATGGACTGGCGAGGTGATCACGGGCGAGGACGGCATCGCCGTCGAGACGCAGCGCTTCCCTGAATAGGAGCGGCGCAGTCACCACATCATCACGGGAGCCCATGGCCAGTCTATGCCTTACGTTTGATTCCATGTTCCGATCCTGGACCACCCCGTTGAACGTTTCGAGCCGCATTGCGCAACGTCGAGGGAGAACCATGCAAACCAGAAGAGCAAGCCATCTTTCGCTTGTGTTGCTGATTGTCGCCTCCGGCTGCGGCACTGCGGCGGACGATCGCCCAGCGGCGTGTTACATGGTACCGTTTGAAGGCGAGGCTCCGCCGGAGTCCGTCTGTCTCGAGCGTCTCGCCGCCGGTGTGCTGGAGGATGGCTGCGGCGTGTTCGTGGCTGACGACCTTGGCTGCGGGGACGATGCAAATCCTGGCACGAAGGGTACGCCGGTGCGCACGCTGCCGCGCGCCGTCGAGCTCGCCCGAACCGGTCGAGGGCGTGTGTTCGTCTGCGCCGGCGACTTCGTTGGTCCCCTCACGCTGCCGTCGGGCGTGGATCTCATCGGGGGATTCAGTTGCTGGGATTGGAAGCGCACGCCCGGCACGCGCTCGGTTCTTCAGAGCGACAAGCTGTACTCCATCGTGACCGTCGTACCGGCGAGCGCCGGAGATACGGGCGCCGCGGACGGGGTGTCGACGATCGCCGACATGAGCCTTCTGGCGGGCCACTCGACCGCGATGCTCGTTCGGTCCGACACCGCCGTCGAGATCATCCGAAGCGAGATTCGCACTGCCGATGCATGGGGAGGCGATTGGGGCGGGGATTACCCCCCGCCGTTCCATGCGCCGGACGGAGCGGACGGCGTGTCCGGTGGAGATGCGTGCTCTGCAGCCATCGTCGCTGGCGGGTCTGCGCCGGTGAACCAGTGCGAGGGCGGAATCCCGAGCATCGGCGGGAAGGGAGGGGACGGGCTTCCCGACGGCGGTGACGACGGGGAGGACGGGCAACCGACACCGACGTGGGACCCAGACCCAGACGGTTGGGGAGGAGACGGCGACACCAAAGGCCACTGCATAGGAGGACTCTACGGGAGCGACGGCGCGCCAGGCACGATGGGTGCCGCCGGCCGGGGTATCGGACGCATCAGCGAGGCCGGATGGGAGGGCGACAAAGGAGGCGACGGTAGCCCAGGCCTGCCGGGCCAAGGCGGCGGCGGTGGCGGCGGCCGTCGAGGCGGGTTAGCCGCCTGTGGGGTCGCCTCCCTTGGAGGCGCCGGCGGCGGCTCCGGAGGCGCTGGCGGCTGCGGAGGTAGGGGCGGCCGAGGGGGCGGGAACGGAAACCCGACCATCGGCATCCTCGCGCTCCACGCCAAGGTGACGGTGCGGGACAGCGTAATCACAACCCTCCACGGCGGCGGGGGCGGAGCCGGCGGGTTAGCCGAGCGCGGCGGCAAAGGCGGCCGAGGAGCACCGGACATTGCTCTGGCGGACGGGACGCTGACCTGCGGCGGCGGCGCTGGCGGCACGGGAGGATACGGCGGCCCCGGCGGCCCCGGGCGCGGAGGCGACTCGATCGGTATCGCCTACCTCGACGAGGACCAGCTCACGCTGGAGGACGTCACCTTCGAGCTCGGACCGCCGGGCAAGGGCGGCATCAGTGATAACCGCGACGGCAGCCTGGTATACGCCGAAGACGGCAACGCCGTCGAAACGCAGCGCTTCCCTGAATAGAGGCGGCGCACTCGCCCCCTCGCTCACCCTTCCTCGCGCTCACACCCGTACTTCTCGCGGATCTCCGCCGCCATCCGGCGCACCACCGCGCCTGCGTCCGCGCGCACGTGCAGCTCCAGCCCCGGCATCAGCTCCACGCGCCGCCACGCCCGACCGATCTCCGCCGTGTCGGCGCGCTCCCCCGCGCCGGGCGCCGCGCTCGCGGGCGGCTCCGGCGGCAGCACCTCCTTCGCCAGCTCCTCGAGCGGGATCGCGGCGAGCTTCCGCTTGATCTCCGCGAGCAGCACGTTGTGCTCGCGCAGCTTCTTGATCGCGAGCGCCCGCACGAGGTGCTCGCGGCCGTACGTCGTGCGGCGGCCGCGGAACGCGGGCTTGTCCATCAGCCCCTCCGCGAACCAGTGCTTGATCGTGCCGGTGCTCACGCCGGCGGCGCGGGCCAGCTCGACGGCGCTGTAGCCGCGCGGGGCGACGGGGGGCGGGGGGACCAGGGGCATCGAGACATCCTAGCCAAAAAACAAGACAAACAGCCACGAAATCTAGAAAAATCGTTCAAATTTCCAGGTTCATACAGGCTTCATCAAGAATTTTGTCGCTAAAATCTGGACAGTATCAGGTAGAATCGAGAGATTATGCTCAAGAATCAGGTGAATACTACCCTGAATTGAGAAAAAACGTTCAAGAATCCGGCGAAGCGGGACGTTCCGGCGTGCCCGCTCGGTGAGCGCACGGCGCTCGTCGCGCCCCGAGGCGGCGCATCGGCGAGGGCGGCCTCGACGCTCGCGGCGCCCGAGCGCTGACGAGCCGCAGCGGCCGCGCGGTCGTGCCTCCTGCCGCGATCCGCTTGGCCCGCTTGGCCGACCCGAACCCGATCCACGTGGCCCACGTGGCCACGATCGCGCAGCCGCGTGAGAGGGGCGCGAAACCGATCTGCGCGCGCCGCGTAGCACCGTCGAACGACGCGCCACGGGCCATCGCGGGCCGAGGCGGACGCCACGCGGGCGTCCGCGGCCGCTCCGGTCTCCGTGGCGCGCTCGAGGAACGATCGCTGCCACGCGGCTCGCCGCGGCGGGGGCGATCCAGGTCGCTTCATCTCATTCACTGCTTCTGGAGGATCGTCATGAAGAGTCGGAATCGCGCGCTGTCGGCCCTGCCCCTCGTCCTCACCCTCGCCGCAGCTTGCAGCGATGGCGAGGGGGGCGACGCCACCGGCGCCGGTGGCATGGGCGGGGGAGGCGCCGGCGGGTCCGCTGGCGAGGGTGCGGCCGCGAGCTTCGAGGTGACCCTCGAGAACGTGACGCCCGCGCGGGATTACCGGGTGGCCGGCGTGTTCAACACGCCCGTGGGCGAGAGCATGCCCGGGCCGCTCTTCCCCGAGGAGAGCTTCGAGTTCCGCGTCGGCGCCCTGCCGGGCGACAGGCTGTCGTTCACGACGATGTTCGCGCAGTCGAATGATCTGTTCTATGCGCCCGATGGCGCCGGGATCGCGCTCTACGACGACGCGGGCAAACCGGTGAGCGGGGACGTGACCGACCAGGTCTTGCTGTGGGACGCGGGCAGCGAGGCCAACGAGGAGCCGGGCGCGGGGCCGAACCAGGCGCCCCGGCAGGCCGGCGCGAACACGGGCGCTCCGGATCCGGACAACACGGTGCGGCTGGTCCAGGATGGCTATACCTACCCGGCGGTCGAGGAGGTCATCCAGGTGACGGTGACGCCGGAGCCGGGCAATGAGTTCACGATCCGGATCACCAACATGTCGGAGGTGGGGACGCTGATGCCCGAGGGCGGGGAGCCCGCGGCCGTGCCGCTGTCGCCGGGGCTCTTCGTGGTGCACACGGCGGAAAACCCGCTGTTCACGGTCGGGCAGGCGTACCCCGACAACGGGCTGGAAGCGCAGGCCGAGGACGGGAACCCGACGATGCTGCACGAGGGGGCCGTGGCCCGCGCGGGGCTGACCTCGCCGGTGGCGCCGGGCGTCGCGGTGGTGCACGCGGCCGCAGCGCCCCTGTTCAGGTCGGGCGAGGCGGACCCGGGCAAGGGCCTCGAGATGCTGGCCGAGGACGGGAACCCGACCACGCTCGCGGGGTCGCTGGAGGCCGAGGTCGGGGGCGAGAGCGGGATCTCGTCGGTGCTTGTCTACAACACGCCCGTGGACGCCACGGCGCCGGGGCCGCTGTTGCCCGGCGCGAAGCTCAGCTTCACGGTGACCGCGCGGCCCGGCGAGCGGCTGAGCTTCGCGTCGATGCTCGGGCAATCGAACGATCTGTTCTTCGCGCCGAGCGAGGAGGGGATCGCGCTGTTCGACGCGAGCGGCGAGCCGGTGAGCGGCGATGTCTCCGACCAGGTCTCGATCTGGGACGCGGGCACCGAGGCCAACCAGTGGCCCGGCGTGGGCCCCGACCAGGCGCCGCGCCAGGCCGGGCCGCAGATGGGCGCCGACGATCCCACGGACCAGGTGCGCCCCGTCGATGACGGTTATCTGTATCCTGCGTCGAACCAGATGCTGAAGGTGACCATCACCCCGGCGCGGTAGCGGGCGCACGAGCGGCGCCGCCCGCCGGCCCGGTCGGCGGCGCCCCGCGCGCATCGCGAATCGCGAAGGTTTTGTTACTCCCGCGGCGCTGCGGCGAAGCCTACGTTCCGAGCGAGCCCGATGCTCGGCGAAAGGAAGGCTCCCATGGCTCAGCACGAAATCACGAACCGCAGCGCCTGGATCGAGAAACGCAAGGCGCTGCTCGATCAGGAGAAGGCCTTGAAGCGCGCGCAAGACGAGCTCGCCGCGGCCCGGCGCGCGCTGCCCTGGGTTCGGGTCGAGAAGCGCTACGTCTTCGATGGACCGAACGGCACGGAGTCGCTCGCCGAGCTGTTCGGCCCGCGCTCGCAGCTGATCGTCTATCACTTCATGTTCGCGCCGACGTGGGAGGCGGGCTGCAAGAGTTGCTCGTTCTGGGCGGACAACTGGGGCGCCGCCGTGCAGCACCTCGAGGCGCGGGACGTGACGTTGCTCGCGGCTTCGCGGGCGCCGCTGGCCAAGCTGGACGCGTTCAAGCGCCGCATGGGCTGGACGTTCAAGTGGGTGTCCTCGGGTCAGAGCGACTTCAACTACGACTTCCAGGTCTCGTTCCGGGACGACGAGCGCGAGGCGGGCAAGGCGATCTACAATTTCGCGACCCTGCCGCCGGCCAGCCCGCCCGACATGCCGGGGTTCAGCGTCTTCTACAAGGACGCGGACGGCGCCGTTTTTCACACGTACTCGACGTTCGGGCGAGGCATCGAGGTCGCGAACACGACGTACCAGCTGCTCGACCTGGTACCGAACGGCCGTGGCGAAGGCGGGCAGCGCGCCCCGGCCAGCATGTCCTGGGTGCGGTACCATGATGAGTATCCGAAGAGCGCCTGAGCTCCTGGGGCGCGCCGCGTCGGCTTCTGGCGCGGCGCTGGTCGCGCTGCTGCTGCTGGTGCTGCCGAAGTGTCCTCTTTGCGTGGCGGCGTACCTGGTCGCTTTCGGCGTGAGCGCGGGCGCGGCGTTGGCTGTGGCGCCTTACGTGCGTCCGCTCACGTTCGTGCTCGCAGCGCTCGCGTCGTTCGCGGTCGCGGTCGGCGTGTCGCGGCTCCGCCAGCGCCGCGCCGCGCCGCGCTGCTGCAGCGTCCGCTCTTCAAGCAGCAAGGTGCGGGTGTTCACCCCCGAGTAGATCGACGCCCTCCGCGAGACGCTCCGGGATCACAGGCCGAAGCTCGCCTTGATCGCGTCGAACTCCGCGAAATCGTCGCTGTTGGCCCTGGTCGTACCGCCCTGCGACGTGAAGAGGGACGAGCCCCATGAACCGCTCTGCGTCGGCTCCCAGAAGAACGTCCCGAGCCCCCTGCCGTCCGGCAGGTCGCGCATGATCTGATTGGCCTTCGTGCGTTCGGGGTTGTATTCCGCGATGGCGAACGACAGATCCGGGAAGGTCTCGGCCAGGGTATTGAAAGTGTCCTGCCATACCTCAGGCTGACCCTGAAATGCCGTATAGCAGGAGAGCCCGAGGACGTCGAACGCGACGCCTCGCGTCTTTGCGCTGTCGACCCACCACGTGACGCCGTCGACGTCCTCGGTGTTCTCGACGTGCAGCATGATCTTGATGGTGTCATCGACCTCCTTGACGCCGTCGATCCCTGCCTTGAGCAGGGCGGCCAGGTTGTCCCAGTTCTGGTTCGTCGCTCGCCCGGTGAGGCCTTCCGGGTTGACGACCGAGTTGTTGCCCCAGCAGTCCGTGTCCGCGGTCGGCACATGGATGAGCATGCCCGGCGTGATCTCGTTGCCGATCTGCACCATGTCCGGGCGCGCGCCCGCGCTGACGAGCGCGGCGACGACGTCCTTCGTGTAGGCCTTCAAGAGGCCCGTCATCTCGGCGATCGACCGGGCGTCGCGCCAGGCCTCCGGGATGATCTGCTTGCCAGGATCGGCCCAGGTGTCGCTGTAATGGAAGTCGAGCAGGAACCCCATGCCTGCGGCCTTGATCTGCTTGCCGAACTCGATGGTGTGGTCCTTGTCGCAGTAGGTCTCTTCTTTCGCGCAAGAGCCGCCGGTCCCGAAAGCGTATCCGTAGGTGGCGCTCGGGTCCACGAACGTCCGGAGCCGGATATAGTTGAATCCATGGTTCTTCAGCAGATCGAGCATCCCTTTTTCGTTGCCGTCCGTGTCCGTGTACGTCGCGCCGCTGTCGACCGCCTCCTGGACGCTGGAGATATCCGCGCCCAGGATGAAGCTGGGCTCGAACGCCGGCATGCCGCCCGATCCGCCCGTCCCGGAGCCGCCCATACCCGCCGACGTGGACGTGGAAGAGGACGAGCTCGTCGCGATGGATGCGCCTCCGCCGCTCGAGCTCCCGGCCGTCGCGCTGCCGCCGCCTCCCCCGGAGGCGGCTCCCCCCGGACCAGCGCTGGCGGCGTCGCTTCCATCCGGGCTTGGCTCTGTGCAGTGACAGAGTAAAAATGGGATGAGCAGCGCGCCAATCCTGGCGCAGGAGGGTACGGTGGAGCGAATCGTGGCCATCATGGCACCATCCTACCCGAGCCCGGCCGCCAGCGTCACGCGGCCATGAACGCCGCGTCGACGACCTCTGATCGCGGCGCGGGTGGCGGAGGACCACGATGGGCTATCCTGGGCGGGATGACGGTCCAGGAGCTCCACGTCGCGGGGTATCGCTCGATCCGCGAGCTGACCCTCCCCCTCGCGCAGGTCAATGTCATCGTCGGACCGAACGGCGTCGGCAAGACCAACCTCTATCGCACCATGGTGCTGCTCGGCGCCGCGGCGAGCGGGAGCTTCGCGCGCACGCTGGCCGAGGAGGGGGGGATGCCCTCGGTGCTCTGGGCCGGCCAGCGCAGCAAAGGCCCGGTGCGGATGACGCTGCGGGTGCGGCTGGATCAGCTCGTCTACGAGCTCCAGTGCGGGCTGACGCCGCCGCCTGGAGGGCCGTTCGAGCTGGACCCGGACATCAAGGAAGAGACCCTCTGGCTGCTCGACAAGCGCCGCCGCCTGCCGATGCTGGAGCGGGCCGCGGGCTCGGCCTTCGCGCGCGACGCGGACGGCCACCGGGTGACCTTTCCGTTCTCGCTCTGGGGCTCGGAGTCGGTGCTGTCGCAGGTGGTGGAGCCGCACCGCTTTCCGTTGCTCTCGGCGGTGCGGCAGAAGCTGATGAACTTCCGGTTCTATCACCACTTCCGCACCGACGCCGGCGCGCCGCTGCGGGTCGAGCAGGTGGGGGTGCGGACGCCGGTGATCAGCACCGATGGCCACGATCTGGCCGCGGCGCTGGCGACGATCCTCGATATCGGCGACCGGGGCGCCCTGCGGGATGCCGTCTCCAGCGCGTTCCCGGGCGCGTCGCTCGAGGTCTCGTCGACGCGGGGGCGGTTCCGCGTGGAGCTCGGGTTGCCGGGGATGTCGCGGCCGCTCGACGCCCGCGAGTTCTCGGACGGCACGGCGCGCTATCTCTGCCTCCTGGCAGCGCTGCTGAGCCCGAGGCCTCCGCTGCTGATGGCGCTGAACGAGCCGGAGACGAGCCTGCATCCGGATCTGCTCGGGCCGCTCGGGGATCTCCTTGTGCACGCGGCATCCCGGAGTCAGCTGTGGATCACGACGCACTCGCGCTCGCTGGCAGAGCGGATCCGGAAGGCGACGCCCTGCCGGCTCATCGAGCTTGGCAAGAAAGGGGGAGAGACGGTGCTGGCGCACGGAGCGGAGGAGGAGGAGTGACGTCCGCCGCCGCGTGGGCCCTGCGTCGTCACGCTCATCGAGCGGCTCGTGCGCCGCGCCGACGTGATCGAGATCGAGGCCGAGAGCTACCGGCTCGAGGAGGCCAAGGAGCCGAACGCCACCCGCAGCAAGCAGCGGGGCTCGAAGAAGCGCTGAGCGGCCTCTTCACCGGTGAGCTTCACCGGCATCGGCTGCGGATTTCACCGCTGAACTTACCGGCGTCCGGCGTGGTCTTCATCGCCATCGGCTGCGGATTTCACCGGTGAACCTCACCGAGTTCACGTGGGTTGCCGCGATAATCTATAGCTGTCGTCGCCCGAGGCGCGGGGCCGCCCTCCCCGGCGAGGCCCCTCATGCACAGGCGGCCACTCCGTGGCGAGCGTCAGTAATCTCGTCCGGCGCCCTGGACCGACTTGAAGCCGACGAGCACCCGCGTCGTGCGTCCGTAGCGAAAGAAGTCCCTCTTGGAGAACGAGTCGAGCCCCGTCTCGGGGTTCATGATGCGGTAGACGCCATTCCCCTTGTCGACGTCGTACACCACGACGTTGTGCCACCAGTCGCCGTGCATGCCCGGCATGAGATAGAAGCTGACGTAAAGCGGGCCGCGCTTCGTGACGAGCTCGTCGATTCGCGTCGTCGTGAACTCGTCGTACTCGAGCCACGTCGTCGACATCCGGTATTGCTTCACCACGCCGATGAAGTCCGGGATCTTGAAGCCATTGTTCGACAGCGGGTACGTTCGCAAGAGCTGGGTGTACGGCATCCGTGGTCTGACCCCCGCCGCGGACATCCAGGATGCAAGAGCGGCCGCCCAGCAGTCCTCGTTGAGCATTTGTTTGATCACCGGCGGCTCGGGGCGGGGCGGGGTCGGTTGGCGCCCGCGCCGGTCCGCTCGCCGAGATCTCGCGGGCGGAGTGTCCGGCGTGGAAGCACCTGCGCGACCACCTAGCGGCGGCGACCGCACGAGCTCCTTCTCGCCTGGCACCGACCTCGGCGCGTCGGGAACGAAGTCGAGTGCATAGCCTCGCCGCCGTGCCCACCCGACGAGGCCGTGCTCATCCGGGATCTCGAGCCCACGATCCTGGTTCGAGGGGCGGGCGCTCGTGGTTGCCCGGACGTCGCGCCGGGCCATGTCCGCACGGGTCGGCATGTCAGCTCACAGCCTCAACAAGCGTCATGTTCAGGTGTCCCCCACGAGAGCGCCCACCTTGTCATCGACGACGACGGCCTTCTCGATGTCGGGGTCGGCGAGCTGGTTTGCTCCGATGCGCGCGGCGCGCCTGAGGTTCTCGAGCTCTGCGTGGCGGACCTCGGCGCGGATCTTGAGCATGTCCTGACGACGGTGCTCGAGCTTGAAATCCTCGAGGAGCGGGTGCGCGCCTGGAAGCGCCTCGATGAAGAGCTGGCCCGTCGGGACCACGATCTCGTCGGACGCGCGGCGATCCTCGGTCAGGCGCTTTACATAAATCTCACGAACGCGCGCCTTCTCCTCCGGGCTCACGTCTTCGCGGCGCTCGACGCAGAGCACGTACTTCTCGAGCTCTTCGATGCTCATATTCCCGAACTCGTCGGGATCGCGCACGCCCAGGTACTCGTCGACGTAGGAGCCGAGCATCACGTCGGTGAGGAATGTGGGCTTCTTCAGCGGGAACATGATGTAGTTGCCCTTGTAGCCGAGCGGGTTGTCGAGATCCGCGATCTCGACGAGGTCGACCTCTTTCGTCTGGATAATCGGGCCCCAGCCGATCTGGAATTTCACCTGCATCTGCATCGCGGCACCGCCGATCGGCGCGCCGAGCGACGGGCCGGCGGTGTTCACCTTCGTGACCGTGTAGCCCGTTCCCGGCTCAGGGACCGTCACCTTCTTGCGGTAGAGCCGGAAGAAGCGCTGGTCAGAGGGCTCGTGGGCCCAGATAGCCTGCATGTAATAGAGAATGTTCTCCTTCACGTGTACGCGGAGCTGATCGATGGCGATGTGGCGCGCGAACTGGTTCTGCGAGGCGGCCGCGTACTCGCGCGTCGCGCTCTCGAACGCATCTGTTGCGGCGGTCAGCTTGCGCTGCGCGTCGGCGGCGGCGTCCTCGGCGTACCTGAGTCGCGCCTCGGCCGCGCCTCGAGCGGCTTCGAGCCACTCCGCCCGCTTCTCGTTCGGATCGGGAGCGCCGAGCGTGAGGATATCGTAAATAGTCCCGAAGCTCGCAGCCTGTGCCTCCGCCTTCGTCTGCGTCAGGTTCACGAGGAGCTCGCGCAGCTTGTCCCGCTGCCCCATCAACTTCGTGACGTCGCCCTCGAGCTTCTCGACGAGCGCCTTCTGCGTCTGCCATCGCGCCTTGATGACCTCCACGCCGACCTCGTCGCCCGCCATGCCTGACGTGAGGTAATCGAGCGCCGGCCGGAACGAATCGTCGAGGAGCACGCGTGCGAGGATCCACTGATGGCGCACGAGCCATGCCTCCGTGATCTCATGCGGCGCGGGGACGTCCTGCGCCACGAGGACGACGGCCCTCGCGCGATGGAGGTGCTCGCTGATCCGATACCGTCGTTGCAGCTCGTAGAAGAGGTACGTGACAGTGAGCTCATTGTTCGGGTTCGAGATCTCGCCGGACTCCGTCGCCTCCGTCTCGTCGACCCCCGAGGTCTCGATCTCCATGCTGCGCTCGCGCTTGTACTCCTGCGCGGCCTTCAGCGTGGCCTCGTGGAAGTCCTTCTTCGTGTTCGCCGACTCGAGGCTCTGCTGTCCGCCGAACTCGCTCGACGCTTCCATCGAACCGATTCCGATATTGAAGGATCCGTTCGCCGTCATCTTGAAGTTGGTCGCGCTCTGCACCTTCTTGAGGATGTCGGCCTCGGCGCGTGTGACCTCGGACGTCTGCAGAGAGTGCGACGACGACGATCGCTCGATCTGCTTCTCGGCGCGTGATTTCTTCACGTGCCGCCTCTTCGAGTACTTGCGGCTCTCGCCCGGTGCGAGCGGGACCGTGGCGACAAGCTCGCCTGCCTGGTACGTCAGCGGCTCCCACTTCTGCCGATACGTGAGGAGCACGCCGAAGTTGCATGTGTCGGGCGCGAAGACATCGAACGCGTACGGCTCGGCGAGGGCGCGCCCGAGCTCATATATCAAGCGGCCGAGACGACCGCCCTCAGCCGCCAGGAGCAGCTCGACAGCGCGCCGCGCTTCGGCTTTCTCCTCGGGAGGAGAGTTCGATAACACGATATGTGCTTTCTCCGTGACGACGGCCTTCTGCTCCGCCGACAAGTGGCCCCACGCAGGCTCTATGAACGGAAACGCGCGCATGACGTACTCGTCCATGCCGATCGTGCCGCATGGCGTGACGGTGCGTTTGACGCCCGCGATGAATTCGTGGAGCTGCGCTATGTCCTGGATTGCATCGAAGGGCGGCATCTCGACGCCGGCGTCGTCATAGATGCGCACGAGCTCCTCGTAGAGGTCTTCCGCCTTCGTCTTCAGCGAGCCGTCGAACACCTGGGTCCACACGTGCTTGAACGCGATCTGAAGCGAGTGGAAGTCGTGGTACGCCGTCACATCGGCGGGACCGGCGCGAAGCTCGCGACGGAGCTCCGCTTCGATGTTCGCGCGGTCGGGCCGCTTCGGGAGCGTTCCGTCCTCGAGCGGAAGTTCTTGGAGCTGTCCGATCACGCGCTGGCGCACGGCATCGCCAATGTTCTCAGGCAGCGCCAGCGGCGTCGTAGGGCTTGCGGGGGCCGTGGGCACGGCCGGGGCCCCTTCGTCGGTGGCCGGATGGCCCGCGCACGCGTCGAGCAACGTGCGCCTGCGAACGAGATCGGTGCCGCCGGTCCGATTCTCCATGAGGGCGAGGACTGCCCTCGTATCCACGTCGCCGTGAGGCTGGCCATGGGCGAGCGCGACGCCGAGCCTCTCTGCATCGGCGGCCGAGAGGCCGAGCGTTACTTGGACCTCCGCGCTTCGCACGCGCGCCACCCCCGCCTCGACGGCCCGTGCCGAGGCCGCCGCCGCGTCGTCCGGTTTCGCGGCGAAGAGCGGATGATCGCGAAGCGCGTGGGGCACGGTGCTGAACCGGGAGAGCTTCTCACGCGCGATCGTTCGATGCTGTTGCTGTTGCTCGAGGCGGCGGCGCATGTGCGGCGCGAGCCTCTCCCTGACCGAATCTCGGACGCTCCACGCCTGCTCGAGCGAATGCACCACCCGGGTGAGGGCCGGCGAGGGGGGCCGATGGCCGGCGCGCTCGACGTCCGTCGAGATGCCGAAGAAATCGAGCTGCGCCTGCAGGAGGCGGATGACGTACGCCTCGACCACGGCGGCGTCCGTCCTCGGGATCGTCGACACGTGCAGCAATCGACGAGCGGCGGGGAGCGATTGCGGCCGTTCGACGCCGAGCGCGTCCTCGGGCGCAAAGACGGCGACTGTGAGATCCGGGCGTGAGCCGCCACCGGCGAGATCACAACACCCAGGCTCGAAGACGAAGCTGCCGTCGGCGCCGGTCAATGTCGAACCGAGCCTGCGCCCTAGTCGCTCGACGTCGACGCACGCGACGTCGTGCCGCTGCGCATCCACGACGCGCTCGCTGTCGTACGCCGCCACCACGAGGTTCGGGATCCCTGTATTCGTCTCCTTGGCCAGAACGCGGCCGAAGATCTTCCTCATGAGAATCACCCCGCTTGTGAGGCCACATCCGCGGCCTCGGTCGACCTGGTCGTCATCGAACGACCTCGAAGCCGTGCCCGATGGTTGTCCAACGCGACGTCAGGCCGTCAATCGCGGCTGCCGAAGTCCCCGTTCGTGGCGGGTAGGGTCGCTCAAAAGATTTCCGGCAGCCAAGAATATTGATGCGAATGCGCTCGCATGATGGCGCCTGCGGCCGGTGGGCGGCGAAAGAACCTAAAAGGTTTCGAGCTTGTAAAGCCACGTGGAGCCCGCAGGCCATGCGTAGCGATGCCAGGGCAGCCCGTCTTTCTGAGCTGGACGCTCCGCAGCGCCGAGCGCGCGATCCCGCGGAAGGGACGGTCTGGTCCACGGACCGGCGCACGGAGGGTCAAGCGCCGTGCCTGAGCCGCAAGGCGGCGCGGGCAGCCCAGGTCGTGGTGCGACGACCGTTGCTACGTGCGAGAGGTCGGCCACTTCTGAGACTCCGTGGCAGATCATGCCTCTCGCGCACTCCTCATCCCATCGAGCTCGTCCCTGGTTACGCGCCCACCCTAGCCCCCGGGCGGCCCGCCAAGTCCTCCTGTGGAACCAGGGCGAACGTGGGCGACACGGCGCTAACGACGGCCGCACGAGGCGCGGCCGACCCTGGCGCTTGCCCCGGCTCCCCCCTGCTCTCCGTGGGCGCGGCGCAGCAGCGCCTCCGCCGGCTCGTAGCCCCGCCCCTCTGCCCGGGCCAGCTCCGCCTCGGTGGGGACGAGCTCTCCCGAGAACGCCCGGGCGAGGATCGCCTGCGGGAGCCGGTCGGCCCGCGCCGCGGCGGCGTTCACGCGCTCCTCGATCGCGCCGGCGAGCGCGAAGAGCGCCCGCGCGCGGCGGACGATCTCCGCCTGCTCTTCGGTCGGCGGCAGCGGCGCAGGGATCCCGTGGAGCGCCGCCTGCGTGAGCTTCGGCTGCGCGGAGCCGGTCACGTGGTGCTGGAGATCGAGCGAGTTCAGGAACAGCTCGAGGTACCCGAGGACCACGCCGGGCTTCGGCTGGAGGACGTGAGCGTGGTTGTTGACCCAGAACCGCCCGCTCGCGGCGAACGCCACGGCGGTGCTCCTGGACAGGAGGTTCGCGCCGTCCTCGGCGACGAGCAGGTAGTCTCCATCGAACCGATAGCCATCGATCGAGTCGATGATCCCCGACGCGCCGTAATAGGGATACGGACCCCGGCGCCCCTCGCGAACCGTGGAGTTCAGGGGGACGCGCCGGCCGTCGTGGTTGTCCACCAGGGCGCCGAACGGGCAGAGCGCCCACGACGCCGGCAGGCGCCGCGCCGGGCCGCCGTCGCTCGCCGCTCCTGGCGCCGCCGCTCCTGGCGCCGCCGCTCCTGGCGCCGCCGCTCCTGGCGCCGCCGCTCCTGGCGCCGCCGGCCACGAGCGCAGGAGCGTCTCCGCGAGCTCGGCGGCCGACGGCGCGGCGGCGCCCGGCGCGCGGAGGTCCTCGGTGAGCCTGCCCGAGCACGCCGCCGCGAGCACGGCCTGCCGGAGCCGCCGGAGGACGAGCGACGCCCTGGCCAGCCGGGCCTTCGCCGCGTCCACCTCGCCGAGCAGCGCCTCGACCTTCGCGACGATCCGGCGCTGCTCGGGGAGGGGAGGCAGCGCGAAGGGGCGCTCGAAGGTCTCGCGCACCTTCAAGAACGGCTGCGCCGAGCCGCCCTTCACCCAGAAGCCCTCGTCGTTGAGGTGGAGGAACAGGTAGTCGAGGTCGATAACCCGCGGATCCGGCCAGACCACGTGCGTGTTCGCGATCGCCGACCACCGCCCGCGCGCCTTGAACGCCTTCCCGCAGCGCGTCCCCACCGCGGAGACGACGATCGCCTCGCCCTCGTGCTCCCAGCGGTCGCTCCACACGTCGGGACCGGAGGCGCTGAACGCCTGGTAGCGCCCGGGCCGCCCCTCGGCGTGGAGCTTCCCTTTGATGAGCTTCGAGCTCCCCGTCCGGTGCGCGCAGATCGACGCGAGCGTCGTCTCGGCCCACCCCTCGGGCAGGCGCCCGCTCACGCCTCCGCCGCCTTCGCCCCGCCCTCGAGCAGCGCGAGCACGCGGCCGAGCGCGGCGACCGCCTCCTCGAGCTCCAGGATCGCGTCGGTCGCCAGCTCCTCCGGCTCCGGCAGGTCGCCGGCGTCGTCGGGCGACTCCTCCCTGAGCCACTTGAACCCGTCGAGCTTGAACTCCCGCTCCTCGATCTCGCGGAGCTCGAAGCCGCGAAAGCGGCCCTCGCTGGAGCTCCCCGCCTCGCGCCTCGCCCGCCCGTCGGGGTCGTCGCCGTAGCACCGCTCGAACTCGGCGAAGTGCGCCGGCGAGAGCGGCCGATCCTTCTTGGTGATCGACGGAACGCCCGTCCGGGCGTCGTAGATCCAGACCTTCTCGGTCGCGCGGCCCTTCGTGAAGAAGACGACGTTGGCCTTCACGCCGGGGCTGTACGGGGTGAACGTCCCGCGCGGCAGGCGGAGCACCGTGTGCAGGTCGCAGCCCTCGGCGAGGATCTCGAACACGGCGCCTGCCTGGTCGGCGAACAGGCAGTTGTCGGGCAGGACCATCGCCGCCCGGCCGCCCGGCTTCAGGATCGTCAGCACGTGCTGGACGAAGTTGAGCTGCTTGTTCGTGGTCGCGATCGCGAAGTCTTCCCGGCCCGGCGTCTGGTGCGCCCCCTTCGTGCCGAAGGGCGGGTTCGTCAGGATCACGTCGAACCGCTCGGCGGGCGGCGGGGCGTCGATCGAGTCGCCGAGGGCGATCCTCGGCTCGATCCCGTGGAGGTACAGGTTCATGAGGGCGAGCCGGCGGGGGCGCGCGACGAGCTCGTGGCCGAAGAACGCCGTGGACTTGATCCGGTCCGCCGCCTCGCGGTCGAGCGCTCCTTGCGCCTCGGCCTCGATCCATTCCCAGGCGGCGACGAGGAATCCCCCGGTGCCGCACGCGGGGTCGCAGAGGGCGAAGCCCGGCGTTCCCCGCGGGTCGGGCCGCATGCACCGCACGATCGACTGGATGAGGACGCGCGGCGTGAAGTACTGCCCCGCGCCCTTCTTGCCCTCGGCCGCGGCCTTCTCCAGCAGGCCCTCGTACGCCGCCGCCTGGATGTCCACGCCGAGGCGGGTCCACGCGATGTCGTCGATGAGGTCGACGAGACGCTTGAGGGTCGCGGGGTTCTTGAAGCGCGGCTGCGAGCCCGCGTAGATCTCCCCGAGGACGCCGGGGGCCCGCTCGAGGGACCGGAGGACCTCGGCGTAGCGATCGAGCAGCGCCTGCCCGCTCGTCGCGCGCAGGGCGGGCCAGGAGCAATCCATCGCCGCGACCTCGCCGCCGGGCGTCCCTGGCGCGACGCGCGAGAGATCGAGGCCTCGCTCGGCGGCCATCTTCAGGAAGAGCAGGTACGTGATCTGCTCGATGTAATCCCCGTGGTCGATGCCGTCGTGGCGGAGCGTGTGGCAGAGCCCCCAGAGTTTTCCAACAACATCGGTCATGCGGCGATGGCTTCGTTCGGGTCGAGGAGCAGGCGTCGAGGGTCGCGGGACGAGCCGCCTTACCACGGCCGTGCCCCCACGGCGGCCGCCGCGCGCCCCCACGGCGCCGCGACGCGGCCGCCGCTCGCCCCCCATGGCGCCGCGACGCGGCCGCCGCGCGCCCCCACGGCGCCGCGACGCGCCGCCGCCGATGTACTAGGCTCGGCCCGTGCCGCGCGCCCTACCCTCGCTGCTCGCGCTCCTCGTGCCGCTCGCCGGCCTCGCCTGCGCGTCGTCCTCGCTCCCCGACCCGAAGGAGGCGGTGCGGGCCTACGCCGACGCGGCGGCGCGGGGCGACGCCGACGCCATCTACGGCATGCTGAGCGAGCGGAGCCGCACCGCGATGTCGCGCGAGGAGGTGCGGCGGCGCGTGGCCGAGGCGCGCGCCGAGCTCGCCGACCAGGCCAGGAGCGTCACGGCGCCCGGGGTGGTCATCAAGACCCGCGCCCGGGTCCGCTACCCGGACGGCGAGATCGCGACGCTGGAGCTCGACGACCGCGAGCGCGCCTTCCGGATCTCGGCCGCCGACGCGCTGCCCGCGGGCGGCCGCACCCCCGAGCAGGCGCTCGAGCAGCTGCGCCGCGTCCTCGCGCGCCGCAGCTACGCCGGCCTGCTGCGCGTCCTCACGCCGGCCACGCGCAGCGCCATCGAGAGCGACCTCCGCTCGCTGGTCGAAGGGCTCGCCCAGCCCGAGGGCCTCGAGGTCCGGATTGCGGGCGACTCCGCGACGGTTCAGATCCCGGGTGGGCATGAGGTGAAGCTCCGGCGCGAGGCGGGTGTATGGCGGGTCGAGGACTTCGATTGACACGTTGGCTCGCGGCCGCCGGCCCCTCCGCGCCCCGCCGCCTCGCCGCGGCGGCGCTGGTGCTGGTCGCGGCGCTGCTCCTCTCGGCGGTGCCTCGCCCCGCGCGCGCCTTCGGCGAGGAGGGGGCGTGGAACCCGCGGCCGCTGCTCACCGGCAACGCGCGCTGGGAGGGCGTGCGCGCCACCGCGCCGGCGCGCTGGTCGTTCGAGCTGGAGCGCCGGACGAGCGCGCCGGCGCGCCGCAACCCGACCACGGTCCGCGCCGACGATCCGGCGCTCCTGGCCGAGCCGTTCGCGCTCTGGGGCGGCGAGGGCGACATCCCGCCGCTCACCGAGCGCGAGGTCTTCGGCCTGCGGCGCTTCCTCGCGCTCGGCGGCGTGCTCTTCGTCGACGACTTCGCCCCGGGGAGCGGCGCGTTCGGCCGCGCCGCGCGGCGCGAGCTCGCCCGCGTCCTGCCGGAGGGCTCGCCCATCCCGATCGGCACGGAGAACGTCGTCTTCCGCTCCTTCTATCTCCTCCCGCGCGCCGTCGGCCGCGTCGAGGGCCCGCAGAAGCTCTCGGCGATCGTGCGCGGCGGCATGCCGCAGGTGATCTTCTCCGACCACGACCTCGCCGGCGCGCTGGCGCGCTCGGACGGCGGCGGTCCGAGCGTCGAGGTCACGCCCGGGGGCGAGGCGCAGCGCGAGCGCGCCTTCCGGCTCGCCGTGAACATCGCGATGTACGTGCTCTGCTCCAACTACAAGGACGACCAGGTGCACGCGCCGTTCCTGATGCGCCGCCGCGCCGTCGACGACTCGCGCCCTCGCTCGGGCCCCGCGCGCCCCGGGGCGCCCTGAGAGGCGGTATGCCGGATCGTCTCGTCCCCGCGCCGCAGCTGGTCTGGCAGAACGATTACTACGCGATCCTGGTCGACGCGCAGCTGGGCGTCGTCTGGAACGTGCGCAGCAGCAAGCCGTACGCCTCGATCGAGGAGCTCGATACCAGGATGGGGGAGGTCGTCCGTTACATGGATGGGCTGGACCGCCCGCGGTACTCCCTCCTCCTCGACATCCGCGCCGGTCCCGGCCGGAACGATCCCGAGTTCGAGGCCGCCATCGCCCGCGTCCGGCCGCGCTGGTTCCAGGGCTTCCGCAGGATCGGCATCCTCGTGCAGACCGTCGTCGGCGCGCTGCAGGCCCAGCGCTACGCGAGGCAGGACGGCGTCAAGCGGCTGATCACGAGCGACGAGGCCGCGCTCCTGCGGTACCTCACGCAGCGGGGCTGAGCTTGGACGATGCGATCGGGGGTGATCAGCGCGTCAGGAGGGCCGATCGGGCATGAGTAAGCCTGCGTTGGTGGGCGCGCGCCGGGATGTTCGCCGGGGCATGCGGTAGACGTCACTCCTCCATCCAGAGCGCTGCCAAATCGAGATCGATCGCGTCGAATGGCTCAGCTCGCACGAGGGCGTTGTCGCGGTATATCGCCGATATCTGCCAGCGGCGGCCTTCGGTGAGGCTGTAGATCTCGAGGACACGAGCGTCGGGGTCGAGGAGCCACACCCAGCGCACGCCCTCGCGCGCGTACACTGGCATCTTTTGCTCGCGATCACATGCTTCGGTCGTTGGGCTTAGCACCTCGCATGCCCAGTCCGGCGCGATGGTGATGTGGGCCGTTCTGGGAAGGTGCGAGAGCCGCTCCCGGCGCCATCCCGCGAGGTCTGGAACAAGGATCTCCTCGCTGTGCAGAGGCTCAGGAGAGGGGAAGCGAATCGTCGGCGCGTCCAGTATCCACCAGCCGCCTGGTCCACCGCGCCCGCGCTGGAACGCGCCGCCGAGCTCCGCACCGAGCGCGGAGCTCGCATTGACGTGCGGTATCGAAGGCAGCCTATCTACTAGCTGGAGGCTGCGAGCGACACCTTCCGGCTGTTCGGCTTGTGGTTGGCGCGCAGGAAGGTCAGGCCTCGCTGTGTCCTCGAAGCCATCGAACGCATCCCAACCTGGAGGAGGCTCGGGGATGGCCAGCGCCTCGAGACAATCGCGCGCCGCCCGCGCAATCTCTACCGGGATAGCGGAAGAAGTGTTCCAATCCATGAGGAGGCTGCGCAGCCGCAGTGCGTGCGGCTCCGAGGCGAGCATCTGGAGATTCCACCCATCCCTGGCGCCTCTCATGTGGACCATATACGTCAAATAAGCCTCGAGCTCGTCCACCAGCACCTCGCGATGGGGCCACCCCTCGTCTCTACTGCGCTCCGCCGCCCGCGGGTAGGCAAGCAGACCCATCAGGTTGATGGCGCTCGCGAGCGTCATGGCGAGCTTGGAAGCCTCTTCCCGAGCGCGTCCAAAAACCTCAGATTGCGAACTTTCGCCCATGGTACACCTTACAGTCCAAGGCAGAATGGGCCGACGGGCTCATTGCGCCAATGGGACGTCACCATTGCAGCGATTCCAACTGTCTTGTTTCCGTCTATGCAAACATAGGCACACCAAGACTTGATGAGTAAATTGCTGAGATTGAAGATGTCGGGGCATGGGCGGCACTATGCGTTATCGCAGTCTGTTGCGATGCAAAAAGCGTCCCATGTCGGCTGCATGCAATGGACCCTGAGCGGGCAACCGTAAAGACGACGACAATCCCACCTGGGTTCTTCAGGGATAGGCAGCGCCGAGGTGTTCGCTGTCAAGGCCCAATGATTGGCTTCGTCCATGGCCAGCGGCATGTACTGCTCAACGAGCTGGAATAGCGTGGCATCGTCCAGGGTGTTGGGATCGACCCCGAGGGATTCAATGCTGCCCTGGACAAAGTAGGCCGCGTAGCCGGCCTTGGCGCTGGCGAGGGCCAATTCCTGTGGATCTACCTGCGAGAGCGCATCTCTTGCTGCTTGCATCTCCTCTGGCGTCGTTTCTTGGTCCGGTGGTGGTAGCTGTACGTCGCCGGTCTTGGGCGGCGTCTCACCGGCCTGCTCCGTCTGCTCGTCTCTGTGGCCGCTGCCCCCGGTGCCACCCGTGCCCTCCCCCAGCCGGATCGTGCATCCAGGGGCCGCCAGCAGCGAAAGGCTTGCCGCGACACAAAGGACTTCGAGCTCATTCGCAAAACTCCGGTCCGTCCTCACCATCGTCTACCTCCGACGCTCGCCATCGTACCACATGAACATTCCGGTAGTAGCGGCGATGCCATAGATGTCGATGGCGCCGGCGGCCAGAGCGGCAACGGAGGCCGCACGAGGTGAGTGGCGCAGGAGGGTGGATCGGCCGGTGCAGCTCGCCTGATCGTTCATCCCGAAGCGGCGGCGCAAGATGCTCTTCCCTCGGAGTGCCGAGTGCTGAGGGTGGTAAAATCATGATCAGGAGGGAATTGGCTGAGGATCTTTTGCGGTGATTCGCGGCTGCTGCCACGAGCGGAATCCGTGAGAGGTCCGGACCGTCGCGCCCCCTCGCGCCGATGCCGCCTGCGAGGTCCCGACCCACCACGGCGCCTCCACGGGAGCCCACAGCGGGGTCGCGACCTCTCCAATTGTATGAAAAAAATCAATTCTTTTGATCGGGACCTTCCTACAGGCTGAATTTCATCCTCCGCGATAGGTCCCGACCTCTCCTGGGCCTCGCAGACGAGCGCCGGCGCTGGTCGCGACCTCCCTTGCTCCTCGTTTTCAGCCGGCCGGGTTGATCCCGCGATGCCGCGAACCGGCGCGCTCGTCGACGGGCGCGACCGCTTCACCGTCGCCCGGCTCACCGCCGCTCGGTCGAGGAGCTCGCCGTCACCGCCGGGCGTGACGCAGGGCGTGCGCGATGCCGCTCTGCAAGGTGCTCAGCGTGGTGATGCCGGAGAGGTCCACGCCGAGCGTGACCAGCGTCTGCGCCACCTCGGGGCGGACGCCCGTGAGCACCACGCGGGTGCCGAGCAGCTGGGCGGCGCGCGCGGTCCGCGTGAGGGCGTCCGCGACGTGCGTGTCCACCGCGCGCACGCCGGTGATGTCCAGGATCGCGGTGTGGGCGCCCTGGCTGCTGATGCCGGAGAGCAACGTCTCCATGATCTGCTCCGCGCGCCCGCTGTCGATCGTCCCGACCAGCGGCATCGCCACCACCCCGTCGGCGAGCGGGATGAGCGGCGTCGACAGCTCCCGCAGGGCGGCCTGCTGCGCGGCGATGATCTCCTCCTGCAGCGCGGCCCGCTCGGCCTCGGCGCGCCGGAGGGACGTGATCTCGGTGACGATGCCGCCGAGGCCGATCGGCTCGCCGCGCTCGTCGTGGATCGGGAACTTGACCGTGAAATAATGATAATGACTGCCGCCGACCGGCATGACCTCTTCGAACTGCATGAGCTGTCCGCCGGCCATCACCTCTCGCTCCTTCGTCGCGATCAGCTCGGCGATCCCGGGGGGCATGGCGTTCGTCTCCGCATCATCTTTTCCGATGAGCTCAACGGCGTGCATCTTCATGGACTGCGCATAGGCGCGGTTGACGAAGGTGTAGCGCCCCGCGAGGTCCTTGACGAAGATGGAGCTGCGCGCGTTGTCCACGAGCTGCAGGAGCATCTGGTAGCGCGCGCGCACCGTTCGCTCCCTCCGCCGCGGGTCGCGCGTGTCGTCGACAATGGCGGCGATCTCGCGCGCGCCGTCCTGCTCGTCGCGCAGCACGGCGTAAGTCCACCTGCAGAGGAGCGCGTGCCCCTCTCTCGTCCTGGCCTCGCTCGAGGCCGCGGCGAACCGGCTCTCCTCCCGTGAGGAATCGAACTCCCGCGCCGCAGCCGGGGACACGGGATCCGCGGCCACGAGGTCGGCCAGCCTGCGGCCGCGAGCCTCGCCAGCGCTCCATCCGAAGAGGCGCTCGGCGCCGTCGTTCCAGTGCGTCACCGTGCCATCCGGGCGCCAGTGGATCACCGCCGGCACCGCCGTGGGAAGGCCGTCGAGCGCGTCGTGATCGCCCGCGCTGCTCGCGCCGTTCGACGCCGCGCCGTTCGACGCCGCGCCGTTCGACGCCGCGCCGTTCGACGCCGCGCCGTTCGACGCCGCGCCGTCCAGCGCTGTTCCGTCCGGCGCGCGACCGTTGGATCGCTCCGCCAGCGCCTTCTCCAGAGCCGCCACGCGCGCGCGTAGCTCCGCGTTCTCTTCTCGAAGTCGCCCAGCCTCGCCCAGCTCTTCGCGCACCATCGGCCAGATTGCGAGCCTACGCGGGGCCTCTCCGGCGTTTCAAGGTCGCTGTAGGCGTTCCACGTTGCCTCTCAGGTCGCAGAGATGACGCTGGGCTCGGGCACCCGGCGTCGATGTGAGCGCCGGGCTGGGACACCCCGGCCCGATGTACTAGGCTCCGCCCGTGTCGCGCGCCCTCGACTCGCTGCTCGCGCTGTCGCGTTCCCACGCCGCCGGCGCACCCAGCGGGCCTCCCACTTCGCCCTCGCCCTGGCCCTCTCTCGCTCCCTCGCTCCCGGAGCGGCCGTGACGCGGAGCTTCGCGCCCTCGGGCGATCTCTCCTCGCCGGTCGTCGCCGTCGCCTGCGTCGTCGCCGCGCTGAGCTTCGGGCTGCTCGTGCTGGAGCTCGTCCGCGCGCGCGGCCGGACCGCCGCGGGGGCGGGCGGCCTCCGCGGCGCGGCGCTCGCCACGGCGCTCACGGGCGCGCTCGCCGTGCTCTGCCTGCTCGCCGCCATCCTCCGCCCGGTCGCGGTCACGTCGCGCGGGAGCCTCGTCGGCCCGAAGGTCGTGGTGCTGGTCGACGGCTCCCGCTCCATGGACCTGCCAGGCCTCGCGGGGACCCGCCGCGACAGCGCCGAGCGGGCGCTCGCGGAGCTCGGCAAGCGCGCCGACGTCCGGCTCTCCCGCTACCTGTTCGGCGAGGGCGCGCCGCTGCCGGCCGATGGGCAGGCCGGCGACGGCGGCGCCCCCGCGCCGGCGCCGGGCGGGAGCGCCGCCGCCGCGCCGGCGCCAGGCGCGGCGCCGCCCGCCGCTCCCGCCGCGCCGCCCGCGCGAGGCCGGCCGCAGCGCCGCTCGGACCTGAGCGCCGCGCTCGAGGCGCTCGCCCGCGCCGCCGACGAGCGGCCGTCGGCGTTCGTCGTCGTCTCGGATGGCCGCCTCGACCGCCCCGGCCCGGAGGACACCGCCGCGGCGACGCGGGCCGCGCTGGAGGGGCTCGGCGTCCCGGTGCACACGGTCGCGGTGGCGACCGAGTCCGTGCGCGACGCCAGCGTCCGCGCGGTCCGGACCTCCGGCGCCGCCGTCGCCCACCAGCCGCTCTCGCTCCGGAT
Source organism: Sorangium sp. So ce134 (assembly GCA_051525975.1). GTDB lineage: Bacteria > Myxococcota_A > Polyangia > Polyangiales > Polyangiaceae > Sorangium. Next base: position 10,107,394 of record CP150314.1, on the reverse strand, counting down.
CGACATCGGCTGCAGCGGCGGCCTCGAGTGCGACGCGGTGCCCGTCGTCGCGCGCGAGCTGCGCGAGCAGGGCGCGCCCACGACGCTCGCGACGGGCACGGCGCACGTCGAGGGGGGCGTCGGCACGGTCGAGCTCGGCGTGACCCTCGACCGCGCCGGCACGCGCATCCTGGAGGTGGCGATCGACGCGCCGGACGGCGACGAGCTCCCCGAGAACGACGTCCGCTACATCGCGCTCGACGTCGCGCGCGATCGCATCCGGGTGCTCCACGTGGCGGGCCGGCCGACGTACGACGTGCGCGCGCTCCGGATGTGGCTCAAGGCCGACGCCTCGGTCGACGTCGTGGCGTTCTTCATCCTGCGCACCCCGGGCGACGAGGTGAACGCGTCCTCCGACGAGCTCGCGCTGATCCCTTTCCCGGTGGACGAGCTCTTCAGCGTGCACCTGTCGAGCTTCGACGCGGTCGTCCTGCAGGACTTCGACGCCGCGCCGTACGGCCTGACCAAGCACCTGCCGGCGCTGGCCCAGTACGTCGACAAGGGCGGGGGGCTCATCATGGTGGGCGGCCCGAACGCCTTCGTGCAGGGCAACTACGCGCGGACGCGGCTCGCCCGCGTGCTGCCGGTCGATCTCGACATCGGCCGCGCGCCCGGCGTGGACCTCGGCGCCTTCGTGCCGCGCATCACGGCGGCGGGCCGCGCGGCGCCGGTGCTCGCGCCGCTGCTCGCGCTGATCGGCGACGAGATGCCCGAGATGCCGGGGACCAACGTGGTCGGCGATCCCCTGCCCGGGGCGACGGTGCTGATGACGCACCCGACCCGCACGACGGCCTCGGGCGCGCCGATGCCGGTGCTCTCGCTGGGCGAGCACGAGAGCGGCCGGACGATCGCGCTGACGCTCGACGGCAGCCACCGCCTGCTCTTCAGCGCGTTCGCCTCGAGCTCCGCGGGCCGCGCGCACGGCGCGTTCTGGGACGCCCTGCTCGGCTGGCTCATGCGCGACCCGCGCTTCGAGCCCGCCGCGATCGAGCCGCGCGGCGGCTGCCTCGCGGGCGAGGAGACGACGCTCGTCCTGCGCCCGCTGGTCGGGCAGCGGGGCGAGGCCAAGGTGACGATCGCGCGCCTCGGCAGCGGCGCGGTCGTGCGGACGCTGAGCGCGCGGATCGGCGAGGGCGGCGAGCCGGTCGAGCTCGCGGCCGGCCGCCTCGAGCCCGGCGGCTACGCGGCCACGGTGGAGATCGTCCCGGCGGAGGGGGCGGGCGACGCGAAGGGCGCGACGACGCGGCGCGATTTCGCGTGCGAGCGCGGCGGCGACGAGTGGGCGGATCCGCGCCCCGACGTCGCCCGCCTGGAGGAGATCGCCAGGGCGACCGGCGGCGCGTCGGTGCTGCCGCCGGACGCCGGCTCGCTGCCGCTGCCGGCCGCGACGCAGGTGGCGGCCGAGCGCCACGTCGCGCCGCTCCTGCCCCCGTGGGCCTGGACGCTCGCGGCGGCGGCCGCCCTCGGCGCGCACTGGATCGTGCGCCGGCGCGGAGGGCTCGCCTGACGCGCGGGCCTCTACCCGCCTCGCCTCAGGGGAGCCACGGCTTCTCCAGCGGATCTGCCTTGTCGCCGACCCAGACCCTCAGCACCCCGAAGTGGTCCGGGTCTCCGCTGAGGAGCGCGTGGTTCACGATGAGCAGCGTCTGCGCCGGGTCGTTGAAGGCGACGTTGGCGGGCGCGTCGAGGGGGATCTCGTCCCAGGGCGAGCTCTCGATGCGCGACACCTCGACCCCGTGCTCGTCGAGCACCGAGATCGCGTTGGCCGCGGCGAGCGTGACATAGAGGTTCCCCGACTTGCCGAACGCGAACCCGTCGGGCGCCTCGCCAGACGTGTAGTCGTGGACCAGCTCCAGATCGGCCGCCTCGGGGGCGTCGACGAGGGGGAGCCGGTAGATGGACCCGAGGCTCGGATCCGCCAGGGAGAAGGTCACCGAGAAATAGACATGCTCCCGCAGCGGATCGAGCCTGATCCCGTTCACGCCGAACGGCTGGGGGCCCCCCCCGACGAGCGCCGGGCTCTGGAACCAGATCTCCGGCGCGCCGCCCCCGGGCGCATAGCGGAAGATCGTCGCCTGGAGCGAGTCGGTCACGTAGGCATAACCGGCCTCGTCGAAGACGATGTCGTTCGGGATCGGCGTCGCCTCGAAGGGCGCCGGCGAGCACGCCTCTCCCGGCTCGGCCGCCGCGCACGAGATGAGATCCGGCAGCGGATCACCGTAGCTCTCCTGGACATATCCATGTCCAGTCTTCCTGAAGCGCAGCAGTCCGAGCTGCGTGCTGAGCGCATAGACGCGGCCCTGGCCGTCGACCGCGACGCAGCTCAGCGCATGCTCCTCGCCGAGCACCTCGCCCGCCACGGTGATCTTGCTCTTCAGGATCTTGCTGTCTCTGTCGTAAACGAAGATCTTCGACGGCCCGCGCCCCGCGGTGCCGAACGTCGCCGGGCCAGACACGAAGACCCGATTGCCATCGACCGCGATCCCCTCCGGGAACCCGGGAGACGCCGGGAACGTCGCGAACGTCTTGATCTGACCGTGCCATCCCTCCATCGCCCGGGCCGGATCCGCGATGAGCGCGGACGCGGCAGCGAGGAGCGACAGCGCGCCACAAACAAGCCCCGTTCTGCTGGAGCGAGATAGTTTTGACTGCATAAAATGCGACATGTTCCCTCCTGGGTCCTTGGTTCACGGACCGGGGTTGTCGAAATGGACGCAAAGGAACGCTATCGAGAAGCCAAGTTGCGATCGGCCCGGCCCCGCCAAGACGAACACGCGTCCATGATGGCTGGAGTATATGCCGATGAGCCAATCGGCTGTCGAGATAATTTTCTTTATTCTTTGAAATTGGCGAGGCGGCCGCGCGACGCGGTTAGACACCTGTCTTTACTATGAATGCATCTGAGTACTTGCGCCTTCACGATTTTGCGCCCCGGTTAAACCACGTGTCACTACGTGCTGACACGTGTGTGTAACGGGCGCATGTCGTCCTGTTATCGATTGTTGTTGAATCGCGCGCGCAGCAATGTCTCGACGGCTCGGGCTCGGGCTCGGGCTCGGGCGCGGCGCGCCGGCGTCGATCACGCGCCGGCGTCGATCACGCGCCGGCGTCGATCACGCGCCGGCGTCGATCACGCGCCGGCGTCGATCACGCGCGCGCGTCGGGCAGGCCGCGCGAGGGGAGCGGCGGGAGCGCCGCCCCGAGCCGGGCCAGCTTGTCGGGATTGCGCATGATCCAGATCGCGTCGATGCCGGCGGGCGAGGCGTCGAGGCCGATGGCGGTCGCGAGCCGCGCCCCCTCGTAAATGAGGAGGGCAGGCGCGCCGTTGACCGACGCGACGCGGGTGATGATCGACGCGCCGGCGCCCTTCCGCCACAGGCCGATGAGGTAGCGCGTGATGCGATCTCGGCCGCTCAGCGCCCGGCGCGCCGAGCTGGCCTTGCCGCCGGAGTCCGGGGTCACGCTCGCGCCCTCGGCGAGCATCGCGGCGAGGGCGCCGGCGTCGCCGCGCGCCGCCGCGTCGAGGAACGCCTCGAACAGGCGCCGCCGCTCGGCCTCCGTGGCGCGGAACCGCGGCTGGCGCGCGGCCACGTGCTCGCGCGCCCGGTGCACGAGCTGCCGGCAGGCCGCAGGCGAACGGCCGAGCGCCCCGGCCACGGCGTCGAACTCCCAGTCGAACACGTCGCGCAGGATCAGCGCGGCGCGCTCGAGCGGCGACAGGCTCTCGAGGACCACGAGGAACGCCATCGAGATCGACTCGACCCGGTCCATGCGCGCCGCGGGGCTCTCCGCGCCCGCGGGCGCGCCCGGGAGGTAGGCCGCCGCGGCCGCGCCGCCGTCGAGCACGTCGCCGGTCGGCACGGGCTCGGGCAGCCACGGCCCCACGTACGCCTCGCGCCGCGCGCGCGCCGACTTCAGCACGTCCAGGCAGAGGCGCGTCACGATCGTGGCGAGGTACGCCCCCGGCGCCTCGGGCACCTCCTCGGCGGCCCGCGCGCGCAGGTAGGCCTCCTGGACCACGTCCTCGGCCTCGGCCGCGCTGCCGAGCATCCGGTAGGCGAGGCCGAAGAGGGAGCGCCGGTGCGCCGTGAAGCACTCGGCGCTCACGCCCGCGGCGGCGCTCATGTCGCGGCACCGGACGGGAGCCGCTCGCCGGCCGCGGCGGCGCCCAGCGATCCCGCGCTCCGCGGCCGCGGCGCCCGCGCGGCCCAGCCGTGGCCGGCGGCGCGGAGCCCTTCGAAGCGGATCGCCGCGACCGTGGAGCGGCAGACGAGCTCCTTCGCCCACGCGCCCAGGCGGCCGGTGAGCACGCGGTCGAGCGGCCGGTCGCGGGGATCGACCCGCTGGATGAGGCCGCGCCGCCGGCCCAGGCTGATGCACTGGATGAAGAACCCGAAGCGGAACGGCGGCGGCGGCGCGTCGCCGGCGAGCGCGGCGACGACGCTGTCCGCCGCGTACGCCGCCTGCGGCATGGCGGTGGCGCAGCCCATGCGCAGCGGCGCGCCGTCGCCGTCGAGCACGGCCGCGGCGTCGCCGGCGCCCCAGATCTCCGGGTGCGCGGGCGCGCGCAGCCACCGATCGACGGCGAGCCGCCCGCCGGCCACGGTGGCGAGCCCGGAGCTCTCGGCGAGCGCCGCCGGCCGGAAGCCCGCGGCGAGGACGACGATGTCGGCGGCCAGGCGCTCGGCCGCGCCGGCGCCGCCCGCCTCCGGGGCGACGACGAGGCCGCCCGCGTCGACCGCGACCGCGCGCGCGCCCTCGCGGATCGCGACGCCGAGCTCGCGGAGCGCCCGGCCGACGTACGCGCGCCCGCCGTCGGACAGGCCCTCGCCGGCGCGCCCGCGCGTCGCGAGCGCGACGCGGAGCGCGGGGAACGACTCGGCGATCTCCGCCGCGGTCTCGATCGCCGTGAGCCCGCCGCCGACGACGACCACGCTGCCGCCGGGCGGCGCCGCGCGCAGGCGGTCGCGGAGCGCGCGCGCGCTCGCGGCGTCCGCCACCGAGAGCGCGTGCTCGGCGCCGCCGGGGGCGATCTCCTGCGCCGCCCCGCTGCCGGGCGCGTACACGAGCGCGTCGTAGTCGAGCCGCCGCGCCTCCGCCCCCGCGCCCCCGCCGCCGGCGAGCTCCACCTCGACCGCCCGCGCCGCCGGGTCGACCCTGCGGGCGCGGCCGAGCACGAGCTCGACCCCCCGCGCCCCGAGGAGCCGCGCGAGCTCGAGCCGGCGAGGCGCCTTGCCGGCGGCGAGCTCGTGCAGCCGGATCCGCTCGACGAAGAGCGGCGACGGGTTCACCAGCGCGACCGAGACCGGCACGCGGCGGCGCGCCGCCTTGCCGGCGATCCGCAGCGCCGCCGCCACGCCCGCGTACCCGCCCCCGATCACCACGACCCGGGCGCGACCGGAGATCTTCGCCCCGACTTGCTTCCTCTCGTCCATGAGTGCCTCCCGCCCCGCAGCCCGGGGCTCGGCGGCAAGACGAGATGGGGGTCCCGGCTGTGACATGGCGGGGCCGGATTCTGCCGGAGCCTGCGCCTAGGGACGCGACGGCCACCTGACGGCCGTCGGCACGAGCCGCGGGTCGACGCTCCCGTCGCCCAGCTCGCCGTTCCTGTTGTCTCCCCAGCAGAGCATCTCGCCCGTCCGCTTGAGCGCGCAGCTGTGGTCCGCCCCGAGGGCCAGCTCGACCACGTCGGCCAGCCCGAGCGGCTGCGGGGTGAGGGCGGGGTCCTGGGTCCCGTTGCCGAGCTGCCCCTTCATGTTGTCGCCCCACAGGAGCACCTCGCCGCTGGCCAGCACCGCGCCGGAGTGCCGCGCGCCGAGCGAGAGCCGGATCACGTCCACGAGATCCGGGATCTCGCGCGGCGCCGCCTCGACGTTCACGGAGCCTGTCCCGAGTCGGAACTGCGCCCCCTCGCCCCAGCAGGAGGCGACGCCGGTCGCCGGCGCCGCGCACGTGTGCAAGGCGCCCGCGGCCGTGATCGCGACGCTGGTGAGGCCCCCGAGGGTCATCGGGACGCTCGACGGCTGGAAGTTGCCCGAGCCGAGCTGGCCGCTCTCGTTGTGGCCCCAGCACTGCATCAGGCGCTCGCCCATCCGCTCGATCATGCCCGCGCAGGTGTGCGACAGGCCGGCGCTGACCGAGGCCACGTCGTCGATGACCACGGTGGGCACGAACAGATCGGCCTCGTCCCCGTATCCGAGCTGGCCGGAGCTGCCCTCGCCCCAGCACCAGAGATCGTGCGTCGTCGTCACCGCGCAGGTGTGGCTCCCGCCGACGGCGACCTGGGTCGCGCCCGCGAGGTCCTTCGCGCGCACGGGGGAGAGGGCGTTCATCGCCTCGCCGTCGCCGAGCTGCCCGCTGTTGCCTGCGCCCCAGCACTCCACGGCGCCGTCGGTCAGCACCGCGCAGGTGTGCGAGCGCGCCGACGAGATGCTCGTCGCGACCGTGGCGGCGTCGCCGCCGAGGCCCATGACCTGCCTCGGGATCGGCCGATCCTGCTGCTGCGTGCCGTCGCCGAGGTTGCCCCAGGTGTTCCTGCCCCAGCACCAGACCGTGCCGTCGCTGAGCACCGCGCAGGTGTAGTCGGTGCCGGCCGAGATGTGCCTGGGCACGACGCAGGCGCCCCGCACGCACTGGCCGCTGCAGGGGTTGTCGCAGCTGCCGCAGTGCGAGAGGCTCGTGAGGAGATCCTCCTCGCAGCCGTTCTCGGGGTCCTCGTCGCAGTCGCCGCGGTCCTCCTCGCACGCCGGCGACTGGCAGACGCCGTTGCGGCAGCTCGGCGTGCCCCCGAAGGCCGAGCAGGCGACGCCGCACGCGCCGCAGTTCTCCGCGTCCGTCCTCGTGTCGACGCACGCGTCGCCGCACACCTCGCCGCCGCCCGGGCACCCGCCGCCGCTGCCGCCGCTGCCGCCGCTCCCGCCGCCGGAGCTCGAGCTCGTCGACGCGTCGGGCGGGCGCGCCGTGAACTCCTTGCCGCACGCGCCGGAGGCGACGGCGACGGCGAGGGCGACGGCGGCGGGCACGTACGCCGCCGCGAGGGGCGGCGAGGCGAACGGGAGCCGGCTGGCCCGAGGTCGATGCGTGGAAGCCATGGAGGGCGGTGTTTCCCTTGCGTTGTGGCGCGGCGGCGCCGCGGGGCGCAGCGCGCGCGCACGGCATTCTAGACGAAGTCGCGCGCCGAGATCTCGCCTCGCGCCGCGCGCGGGGCTCGCCTGCCGCTCCGATCAGAGCGCGGCGACGAGCAGGTCGTCGATCGGCGGCACCTTCTGGAGCACGCCGAGGTCCGCGAGCTGCTTCGCGAGCGTCTCCCAGCGCTCGCGGGTCATCACGCCGAGGCCCTTCTCCTTGGTCTCGGGGGTCTCGATGAGCGGCCGCTGCGCCTCCGCCGCGGCGACGAAGGTCTCCGCGTCCATCGAGGTGTTGAGCTTGGCCATGACCTCGTTGGCGCGCGTCGGATCGTGCAGGTAGGAGCGCCAGCCCTCCCGCGTGGCGCGGACGAACGCGCGGACGCGATCCGGGTTCTCCTTCCAGAGCGCCGCGCGCGTGATCACGACCACCACGTAGGGGTTGAACCCCTCGCTGGCCACGAGGAACGCGGCGGGATCGCTCCCCTTGCGCTTGGCCGCGATCGGCTCGGCGGTGATGAAGCACTGCTGCGAGAAGTCCTTGTCGGCGACGAAGCGGGCGACGCCGCCGTCGTACGGCACGACCTTCACCTTGTTGAACCCGTACTTCTTCTTGAGGTACGCGGCGTAAGGCAGCCCCGGCTCGATCGCGAGCGTGCCGCCGGACGAGAGGATGTCGGCGATGCCCTTCGCGCCGCGGCTCTCGTGGGTCATGATGGCCTGCGGCGAGGTCTGGAACACGGCGAAGAGGGGGAGCACGTCCGCCCCGCGGGCGCGGGCGGTGAGCACCTCGTCGGCGCCGGAGAGGCCGAAATCGACCTGCCCGCCGGCCACCATCTGGACGACCGGCACGCCGGCGCCGCCGCCGAGGATCTCGACCTCGAGCCCCTCCTTCGCGAACGCGCCCGACTCGCGCGCCGCGTAGAAGCCGCCGAACTCGGGCTCCGGGACCCAGTTGAGCGCGAGCTTCACCTTCGCGGCCGGCGCGCCCTGGGCAGGCGCGGCCGACGCGCCCTGGGCGGGGGCGGCCGGCGCGCTCTGGGCGGGGGCGGCCGGCGCGCTCCCCTGAGGGGACGGCGCCGGGGAGCGCCCGTCGCCTTCCGGCGACGACGAGCGCGAGCAGGCGGGGGCGAAGAGGGGGACGGCGACGAGGGAGGCGAGGCGCTGGAGCGCCAGCCGGCGGCTGTCACGGGAGTGCATCAGCGATTGATCTCCGAAGGATGCCAGCGCCGCAAGAGGCGCTTGCCGGCGAGGTCGACGGCGCCGAACAGCGCGAGGCCGAGCGCGGAGGCGAGCAGCACGGCGGCGAAGAGCAGATCCGTGCGCAGCTGACGGTAGGCGGAGAGGACCAGGATGCCGAGGCCGGCGGCGTCCTCCGAGAAGCCGGCGACGAACTCCCCGACGATGGCGCCGATGACGGCGAGGCCCGCCGCGATCCGGAGCCCGGTCACGATGTGGGGGAGCGCCGAGGGCAGCTCGAGCTTGCGGAGCGTGGCGGAGCGGCGGGCGCCGTAGAGCCGGAAGAGATCGCGCAGCGCGGGCTCGACGGAGCGCAGGCCGGTGAGCGTGTTCGCGATGACCGGGAACACGGAGACGATGAACGCCGAGACCGCGACCGCGCGCAGGCCGGGGCCGCACCAGAGCACGAGCAGCGGGGCGATGGCGACGATCGGGACGGTCTGCAGGAAGACGGTATAGGGATAGAGCGCCCTCTCGAGCGGGCGCGATGAGGCGAGCGCGATGGCGGCGAGCACGCCGACCGCGGCGCTGAGGCAGAAGCCGGCGAGAGCGGCCTTCGCGGTGGTGGCGGCGCCCGCGAGCAGCGCGGCGGCCTCCCCCGCGCCCGCGCGCGCCACGTCCGAGGGCGGCGGCAGGAGGTAGGCGGGGATGCCGAGCGCGCGGGCGAGCACCTCCCAGAGGGCGAGCAAGAGCACGAGCGCGGCGAGCGGCGGCGCGACGGCCTGGAGCAGAGTGGGTCGCACGGCTCGGCCGTCATAGCGCGGGGGGGCCGCGCCAGGAAGAGGGCGCGGCGGAAGAAATCAGCCCGGCGCGCGGGCGCGGCGCGAGCACGGCGGCCCGGGCCCGCAGCGGAGAGCGCGAGTCGGCGCACGGCGATGCAGGGGCGGAGAGGTCGAGAGCGCAGAGCGGTTGAGAGCGCGGAGGAGCACCGTCGAGCCCCTTGCGCGCTGGACGAGAGATGGGGTGAGGGCGACGCATCGCGCGGCCGGTGCCTGCCTGCGTGGGCTCTCTATGTCCGGAACACCCGCGGCGGCGGGCGGAGGGTGGGCTTGGGCGAGAGGGGGTCTGGTCGAGACGGGGCGTGAACCGCGCCGGGCGCGGCGCCTCTCGGCCCGACTACTTGCTCTTCTTGGCAGGCGCGGCCGGAGCAGGCGACGCCTTGGCGGTCGCGGCTGCTTTCTTCTGGTTCTTCTCCGCCGCGTCCTGCTTCTTCTGTCGCTCTTTGGCCTTCGGAGATTTGTCACCCATGGGAGCACCGCCTCGGTGGATGCGTTGGTAAAACTCCACCTTGAGCGAGGCTAACACCAACTCCGGCGGCGAAGTCACGAACTTTGAACCTCACGAGCGCTCGCGTCTCGCCGTCCCGCCGCTGCCTCCCGCGCGCACGGATGGGCGGGACGGTCGGGATACGGTGATGCCTTCAGCCGGCTCGCTCGCTTCTTCCACGCCATGTGCCGCTGCCGGAGGTGTCCACGGCGTGGACACCGGCCGCCCACCGCCTGGGCGCCGGCGTGGCCTCCTGTCCCGAAATCTGCTTGAATACGAGGGTTTTCGACCCGGCACCGGGCTTGCTGAACAGCCCGAGCGAAGGGCACCGGGAAACCGCCGTGGTGTGCCGGCGTTCACCGGGCCCGAGGGGAACCTGTCATGAGAGCCACGTACCGGAACGATGAGGACGTTGCCCGTTTACATATCGAGTCGCTCCTCGCGCGCCACCGCCAGCAGGTCGACGCCATCCCGGAGCACCTCCGTCGTCTCTACGCCCGCCGCGTCGCCCGGTCGCTGGCCGGCCAGGTCTCCCTCGCCGGCGCGGCCCTCGTGGTCGTGGCCGCGGCCGCGCCCCCCCTGCTCGGCGTCCTCGACGACGGCGCCGCCACGATCACGCTCCTCGCCGCGTGGGCGACCTCCGCGCTCGCCTACCTCGTGGGGCGGGAGCTCGCCGGCGGGAAGCTCCAGCGGGCGCTCTCCCGCGAGGTCGAGCGGAGCGGCGACGTGCACGCGGACCGCGCGCGGATCGAGGCCGCTGCGCCCGAGGCGCGCGTGCGCAGCATGATCGACGCGGAGGAGCGCCGCAGCGTCGCGCTCCCGCTCGCCGGCGCCGTGGTGCTCGCGCCGCTCACGCTGCACTTCGCGATCTACGGCTGCCTCAGCGGCTGGTTCTCCTCGTGGAGCGACCTGATCGAGGACTTCGACGGCTGGGTGCGCGCGTCCCTGGTCCTCGTGGGCCACGTGCACGCCCTCGTCGCGTACCTCGCCTTCCGCCACGCGCGGGAGATCCACGCGGCGTCGACGCCCGAGCTCGCCGCCGGCGCTCCCGCGGGCGCGGTCCGCGCGCTCGGCTACGCGTCGCTCGCGAGCGTCTTGCCGGGCGGGATCCTCTTCTTCATCCCGCCGATCCTCGCCCTCGTCACGGGCGCGGTGATCGCGCCCGTCTTCGCCCTCGCCCGCCGCCGCGTCCTCGCCGAGCGGCAGCTCCTCGAGGTGTAGCGCCCGCTCCGCGGCCCTCGCTTGCCGGCATGGAGGGGCGGCGCTAGGAACGCCGCGCGTGTTCAAGGCCATCCTCTGGGACAACGACGGCGTCCTCGTCGACACGGAAGGGCTCTACTTCCAGGCGACGCGCGAGACGGTCGCGTCGGTCGGCGTCGAGCTCTCCGTCGAGGACTATCGCCAGCTGTTCCTCGTCGAGGCGCGCGGCGCCTGGCACCTCTGCAGCGCGCGCGGCGTCGACGAGGCGGGGTTGCGGCGGCTGGCCGACGAGAGGGACCGCCGGTACCTCGAGCTCATCGCGCGCGGAGACACCCTGTTGCCGGGCGCGCGCGAGGTCGTCTCGGCGCTCGCCGCGCGCTTCCGCATGGCCATCGTCACGAGCAGCAAGCCCGAGCCGTTCCACCGCGCGCACGCGGCGACGGGGCTCCTCCGGTGGTTCGAATTCGCGCTCACGCGGGATCAGTACGCGCGCGCCAAGCCGGATCCCGAGCCGTACCGGGTCGCTTGCGAGCGGCTGGGGCTCGCCGCGCGCGACGTGCTCGTCATCGAGGACTCCGAGCGCGGGCTCCGGTCGGCCAAGGCGGCAGGTCTGACGTGCTGGGTCGTCCCGTCGCCGCTCACCGCGCTGTCGGACTTCACCGGCGCGGACGCGGAGCTCGGCTCGCTGCGCGAGGTGCTCGAGCGCCTCGGGGAAGATCCAGCCTGACCTCACGTTCGGACGATGAGATAGCTCACAGCGCCCACCCGCTCACCCCCCACCGCCGAACGCGCCGCGACTCGCGCTTGCGTGGATTTTTTCACGCCCTGGCCGAGGAGCGCATGAGCTTCTGGCGGTTTGCGAGCAGTTCGTGGCACCTTCGGGCCCGTGGCTTCCGGTGACGGCATCTCGTTCATCGAGCTCGTCGTCCTCGGCTGGTCCTCGGCCACCGCGGCGCCGACCCCGATCCCCATTCGCGTCGACTTCGACGCGCCGGCGGACTGCGCGACGGTCGAGGATCTCTACGAAGCCATCCGCGGTCGCTCGGATCGCGTGCGGATGGCGAAGGACGACGAGGACGCCTGGGGAGTCCACGTCCGGCTGACGCGCGTCGGATCCGGGGTCCACGGCGAGCTGCGCGTGATCCACGAGCGCGGCGCGACGGACATCCGCACCGTCGATGCCACCTCGTGTGAGGTCGTGGTCCAGGCGCTCTCGCTCACCGCGGCGCTCGCGCTCGACGAGGTGGTCGAGGAGACTGCGCCCCTGCCGCCGCCCCCGCCGCCAGCGCCCCCTCCGCCGCAAGCGGCCCCACCGCCGCCCGCGGCCTCGCGCCCGTGGCCGCCGCTCACGTTCGGGGTCGGCGCGCAGGTCCTGGTGACGCAGGTCGTCTCACCTTACGCGAGCCTGGGCGGCGCGCTCGGCGCCCGGTTGACCGCGCACACGGGCAGCGCGCTGAGCCCTTCGCTCGGCCTCTCGCTGATGTACGCCCGAAACGACATCCTGCAGGGCACCGACAACGCCTTGATACACTGGGCCGCTGCTGCGCTCACCGCCTGCCCCCTGCGCTGGCAGATCGCCGCCAGCGTCAGCGCAGATCCGTGTGTCGTGTTCACCGGCGGCTGGCTCACGGCGACGGGTGAGGACCTGTCGCACCCGCGGTCCGCCGTGCGGTCGTGGTGGAGCGCCGGGGTCCTCGCGCGCGGCGCAGTGGCGCTCGGCGGGGGCACCGCGCTCGAGATCGAGGCGGGCGCCGCCGTGCCGCTCGTTCGTCGGCGCTTCACCATTGCCTTGCCGACGGAAGTCGTCGGCGAAACCCCTGTGATCTCGCCGATGGCGGCCGTCGGGATCGTGCACAGCTTCTGAGCCGGGATTTCCGTGATCACTTCGATGCACCCTGGGAATTATGGGACATGGACAGCATCCGGAAGCAGCGCGTCGAGGACGCTGCCCCTCTTGACGCGAGGCGCCTGCTCCACTCTGGTTGCCGCCGGTCGCTGTCCCTTCGGTGCTCATGTTCACGGGTCTCATGTCTCGCCTCGCGGTGAGCGAAACCATGGTCGTCGAGGTCATGACGTCGCCTGCTTTTCCTGACCTGGAGCCGGCGAACGTGAAACCTTCGGCAGCGAGCTTGAGACAGCGGGATGCGCGCCTCCGCCGGATGGTGGACGCACATCTCGACTTCATCGGCCGGGTGCTCCGCAACGCCGGGACGCCCGCCGCCGAGATCGACGATGCGGTGCAGCGCACCTTCATCGCCGCCGCCCAGCGGCTGGACGACGTCCGGCCGGGGGCGGAGAAGAGTTTTCTTCTTCAGACCGCGCTTCATGTGGCCGCCCACGCCCGACGCAGCGCTGCGCGCCGGCGGGAGTTCCCGGCGGCCGAGCCGCCGGAGGTCGTGGACGCTGCGACACCGGAGCAGCTTACCAGCCAGAAGCACGCGCGGCAGATGCTGGATCAGGTACTCGATCAGATGGAGTCGGACCTGCGGACCGTGTTCGTGCTGTACGAATTCGAGGAGATGAGCATGGTGGAGATCGCCGGCGTGCTGGGGATCCCGCAGGGTACCGTGGCCTCTCGGCTACGAAGGGCCAGGGCCGACTTTCGCGAGCGCGTCCGCGCGCTCGAGCTCGTTGCGACGAGCGAGGTGAGACGATGAGCGAACCACGCCGCATGCTGGAAGAGAGCGACAGCCCGCTCGAGCGCGCGCTGCTGAGCGCCGGCGCGTCGTACCAGACTTCACCGGAGACGCGCGCGAAGACGCTGGCCGCGCTGGGGCTCGCCAGCGCCGCCGCGCTGTCGGCCGGCGCCGCCGCGCCCGCCGCGGTCTCCGCCGCGGGGACGGCCACTGCGTCCTCGTCGCTCGCCGTGAAGCTCGGCTGGACCAAGATCCTCGTCGCGCTCTCGACGGTGGGCGTGCTGGCCGGCATCCCCGCCGGCTACCTCGCCTGGCGCGGGCAGCAGGCGCCGGAGCCCGTCGCGGTCCACCGCTTCGGCGGCGCGCTCGCGGGCCCGATCGAGCGGGCCGCGGTGCGCCCGGCGCCGCCAGCGCCGGCGGCGGCCATGGAGGCGGTGGAGGCTCGGCCGGAGGCGGTCCCCGCCCCGGCGCGCGCCGGCGGGGGCGCGGCCCCCACCCGGGTCGACCCGAAGCCGTCCGCCTCGGGCGCGGCCCTCCAGGCGGAGCTCAGCGCGCTGGACGCGGCGCGCTCGACGCTCGCGAGCGGGAACGCGCAGGGCGCGCTCGCGCTCCTGGACGCCTACTCCAGGGAGCATCCCCGCGGCCGCCTCGGGCTCGAGGCCGAGGTCCTGCGGATTGACGCGCTCGCGAAGAGCGGCCGGCTCGACGCCGCGTCGCAGCGCGCGAAGGCGTTTCTGCAACGACATCCGAACAGCGTGCTCGCCTCCAGGGTACGGCGTTATGTAAACGATTAAACTCCGGGTCATGCGCTGTCCCGCCCCCCTCCGATTGGTCCGCGCAGCGTCGGGCATTGCAGGTGCCTCGCTGGCGCTCTGCGCGCTTCCCGCGTGCGGGAACACGGAGGACTGGCTCGGCCACGACCGGATGACCAGCGACGAGCTCGGCCCGCTGACCGGCCCATCGGAGTACCCCAACGCGCTCCGCGACGTGCTCGGCAAGACGGACGAAGAGATCGCGTCGAAGATCGACGATCACTTCGAGCAGCTCTTCTACGGCGATCCGTGGCAAGAGGCCATCTTCTACACGGACGCCTCCGACCCCGATCGGGCCTACATCTGGGATGTCCTCCACACTCAGGTGCGCACCGAGGGCATGGGCCTCGGGATGATCATCACGGTCCAGCTCGACAAACGGGAGGAGTTCGATCGGCTCTGGAGGTACGCCAAGACCTGGCTCGAGCGCAGGTCCGGCCCCCGTCAGGGCTACTACATGTCCTGGTGCGACGTGCCGACGAGCGACAAACCGGTGCTCTGCGCCGATCCGTTCGGCCTCCAGCAGCTCGCGATGGCGCTGCTGTTCGCGCACGGTCGCTGGGGGAGCGACACCGGGTCCATCGACTACGGGGCGGAGGCGATCGCCCTGCTCGAGGTGATGCAGTACAAGGAGACGCTGAACGGCGGCGTCGACGACGGCGTGACGAACACCTTCGACGCGGAGACGAAGCTGGTCGTCGACGTCCCGCACGTCGACGCGGCGGGCACGACCCGCCCCTCCGCCGAGATGCCGGCGTACTACGAGCTCTGGGCGCAGGCCACGGGCGACTCGTTCTGGTCCGAGGCCGCGGACAGCGCGCGCGAGCACCTGAGGCGGTCCGCGCACCCGAGCACCGGGCTCATCCCGGAGCGCGCCCACTTCGACGGCACGCCGGTGACCGGCTCGGCGAACTTCGATTCGGAGTCCTACCGCGCGCTGCTGAACATCGGGCTCGATCACGTCTGGTTCGGGGTCGATCCGTGGCAGGTGGAGGAGGCCAACCGGCTGCTGGCGTTCTTCTCGAAGCAGGGCATCGACTGGTACGGCGCGTCCTACACGCTCGATGGCATACCGGTCGAGTGGGGACATCCGACGGCGCTCGTCGTCATGAACGGCGTCGTCGGCCTGGTCGCGACGACCGAGGACCGCGCCCAGTACATCGAGGCGGCGTGGGCAGCCGAGCAGGAGACCGGGTGGCCGCGCTACTACTCGGGGCTGCTGCACCTGCTCTCGCTGTTGACCCTGAGCGGGCAGTTCCGCGTGTACTGACGCCGCGCGCGTCCTGCGCCGCCGCGGCGCGGGATCGTTCGTGGTCGAGGTCTCGTCGGGCGACATCGCGGCTCAGGTGCAACGCCGTTGCGCTCGGCGGGCTCACTCGAAGCGGAGGTGAAGGACGGACGCCGCGCCTCCGTCCTGGTACAGGCGAGGCACCCGGCTCGCGTCGCGCAGCGCTCGGCCGAGCGCCGGCGAGGCGTCGCCCTCGCCGTACGGGCGCAGCCGCGGGTAGCGCGCGACGGCGCCGTCGGGCGTGGAGAGCTCCAGACAGGCGCGCGGCCGCGGCGGGACCCGGAGCGACGGCGACGCCTCGTGATCGAGGATGAGCTCCGTCCCCCGCGCGAGGCGCAGGGAGGCCCGCGTGAAGAAGGCGTCGACGACCCCGGGCGGCTGGCGGGCGAGGGCGCCCTCGGCGATGAGGAGCGTCGGCACGTCGCCCGCGCCGCGGAGGCAGTCCATCCAGCCGGTGCACGCGATCGAGCAGCACCGCGCGACGGCGTGGCGGTCCGACGCGTGGCCGAGGCGGTGCGCGCACTTGAACTCGGCCAGGTGGGGCGGATCGAGCTCCACCCAGCGGAGCGTCCCGTTGTCGACGCGCGAGAACCGCGTGCAGAGCCCGGCGTTGAGCGCGATGGCGAGGCCGAAGGGGTTCCGGTCGAAGTAGCCCCGGACGAGCCGATCGACGGCCATGGTGCGCACGGTCGAGGTCCGGAGCGCGCGGGCGTCGAAGCCCGCCGGATCCACCTCGAGCGAGGCTAGCATCGCCTCGGCCCACGGATCGGCGAAGCCGAGATCCGGAAAGCGCACCCGCGCCTCGGCGCGCCCGACCAGCGAGAGCACCGCGTCCCTGGAGACGGCCGTGGAGCTCATGCGCCCTCCTCGCGCCGCGGCGCGCGAGGCCGCGCGAGCGCGCGCACCCGCGGGGGCCGGCGCGTCACGACGGCACCCCGCCGCTGCCGCGGACGACCTCGGCGACGAGCGCGCGCTCGAGGCGCAGCACCGCGGACTTCTCCGGGAGCTTCGCCGCGAACAGCCCGCCGAGGAGCGTCACGAGCTTGTCGTAGTCGGGCGCCTGCGCCTTCCAGTTCGCGATCGGGTACGCCTCGTAGAGCCCGCGCGTGAGGCGCGACGGCGTGAGCACCGAGACGCGCGCCTCCGGGTGCCAGAGCTGGAGATGCCAGAAGCCGCGCGCGACGAAGTACTCGAACTTCCGCCCGACGAAGACGCGCACCTCCCAGCCCGCGACGACGAGGGCGAGCTCGCGCTCGCGAGGATCGTGCGGCGGCGGAGGCCAGCCCTCCTCGCGCGCGGGCTCTGCGAGGAGCGCGGGCCCGGACCGGCGCGGGCGATCGACGGCGAGCGGCGCGCGCGAGCTCACGAGACCTCCGCCTGGGGCGCGTCGGACCCGGGGAAAGCGGCGAGCACTGCACATGGGGACGGGCTCGGGGCAGGGGTCATCTCTCGGCTCACGTGGGCTCCGTTGTTGATATTGAAAGTGATGTTCAACTTCGATAGACGGAGGCCTTGCCGGGGTCAAGACAAAACGTCGCCGGTGGCGGCGAGCCGATCCGTCGGGGGAGCCGCCGGGGGGGTAGAATGCGCGCCGATGGCGCATCTCCGTGCTGGTCGTCGCCTTGCCGGCGCTTCGCGGTCCTTGGCTGCCGCCGTCCTCGCCGTGTTGCCGGCCGTCGCGATGGGCTCCGGCTGCGGCGTAGCGGACGGCGCGACGGCCCCCAGCGGCGGGGCGCTGGCCGGCGCCGGCGGCCACTCGAGCGGCGCGGGCGAGGGCCACGGTGACGCGCCGAGCGGCGGCGCGGACGACGGGGGCGCCGCGAGCCACGGTGAGGGCGCGGGGGAGGGCGGCGCGGGCGGCGCGGGGAGCTTCGGCACCATCATCGCGCCGTACCGGCACGTCAGGATCATCGCTGTCGGCGACACCGGCGAGGGTAACCTCGCGCAGCACCAGGTCGCCGATCGCATGAGCGACAAGTGCCTCGAGGTGGGCGGCTGTCACGCCGTGATCATGAACGGCGACAACTTCTACGATCACGGCGTGGTCGACACCGGCGACGCGCAATGGGGTCCGAAGTTCGAGCAGCCCTATGATCGACCGGGCCTGAACGGGCTCCCGTTCTACGCGGTCCTCGGCAACCATGATCACGGCCCCAGCAGCAGCGGCGTGCGGCAGGCGCAGATCGATTACTCGCTCTTGCCCGTGGGAGAGGGGCCGGGCACCCGGATGACCGACAAATGGCGCATGCCCGCCGCGTACTACGATGTTCGCGTCGGGCACGTCCATTTCTTCGGGATCGATACCGTCGACTTCACCTCCGATGAGCAGGCGGTCGACATGAGCGCGCGGGTCGCCGCCTCGGACGCCGTGTGGAAGATCGTCTTTGGCCATCACCCCCGCTACACGTCAGGCGCTCACGCGGTCGACAATCAACAGCTCGGGCTGGACGGGATGTTCGAGATGCAGCGCGCGATCTACTGCGGGGCCGACATGTACATGTGCGGCCACGATCACGACCTCCAGTTCATCGACAAGGGGCGCGACGAGCGCTGCCCGGAGACCTATTTCGCCGTCAGCGGCGCCGGCTCGAAGATCCGCCGGCGGCAGGCCTCGGCCGTGAACGAGCCGGGGCAGCTGTTCTATACCGACGAGACAGAGGGCTTCGCTTACCTGGAGTTCGAGGGGAGCACGCTGTACTTCGAGTTCATCGACAAGCAAGGTGCGGTGATCTACGCGAAGACGATCACCAAGTGAGCCGGCGAGGCCCGCGGCCCCGGCCGGGCTGCGGCGTCAGCGCCGCTCATCGTCGCGCGGCGTCAGCGCCGCTCGTCATCGCGCGGCGCGCCGGCGCTCTCGCCCCCCTCGGCCCGCTTCCCGAAGGAGAGGGTGCTCTCGGTGCCAGCGAGGATCCGCCGGAGGTTCGGGATGTGCTTCAGCCAGATGAACGCGCAGAGGAGGAGCGAGAGGCAGAGGACCGGGGCGCCCCGCTCGCCGAGGAGCCAGAGCAGCGCCGGCAGGGCGAGCGCGCCGGCGAGGGAGCCCGCCGAGACCATGCGGGTCGCCCGCACGACGACCGCGAAGACGGCGAGCGTGGCGAGCGTGGAGCGCGGCGCCAGCACGAGCAGCACACCGCAGGACGTCGCGACGCCCTTGCCGCCCCTCATCCCGAGGAACACCGTGTAATCGTGGCCCAGCACCGCGGTGAGCCCGCCCGCCGCGGCGACCCACCCGCCCGGCGCGGCGGCGAGCCATGACGCGAGGGGACCGGCGGCGAGCGCGCCCTTCGCCACGTCCGCGGCCAGCACGGCCAGCCCGGGCCGCCAGCCGAACGCGCGCAGGACGTTCGTGGCGCCGATGTTCCCCGAGCCCACGGTCCGGATATCGACCCCTTTGACGAACCGCGCAAAGAGGTAGCCTGTCGGGATCGCTCCGAGGAGGTAGGCAAGGACGATGTAGATTGCCGTCATCGGGCGCCTTCATGTTCGCGAGCGCGGTGGGTGTGGATGTAGCACGGCGCCGCGCGAGGCGCGCTTTTCAGGGTCCGTGTACCGCGGGCGATCATGGTACTCTGCGAGCATGGCCAACGTCGCGCCCGTTTCGACCCGGTATGGCCGCGCCCCCAAGATCGCGCTGGTCCTGGCCGGCGGCGCCGCCCGTGGCGCTTACGAGGTCGGCGTCGTGCAGCACATCCTCGAGGAGGTCTCGCGCGACCTCGGCCGCGAGGCGCCGCTCGATATCCTGTGCGGCACCTCGGTCGGCGCCATCAACGTGTGCGGGCTCGCCGCGTTCGCGGACGAGGCGCGGACCCGCGCCCGGCGGCTCGCCGCGGTGTGGACGCGCCTGCGCATCGACGACCTCGTGCGCCTCGACGTGCGCGGCGTGCTCGCGGTCGGGCACGACCTGCTCCGCGGCGGGGTCGCGAGCGCGCCCTCGAGCGGCGGCCACGCCGCGCTCCTCGACACGTCGGGGCTCGAGCGGCAGATCGCGGAGGCCGTCCCCTTCGAGCGGATCGACGGCCACCTCGAGCGAGGGCTCCTGTCGGCCGTCACCGTGTCGACGACGCTGGTCAAGAGCGGCCGCACCGTCGTCTTCGTCCACCGCGGCGAGCCCGGCCTGCCGCCCTGGAGCCACGACCCGACGATCTCCCCGCGCGCCACCGCGATCCGCGCCGAGCACGCGCTCGCCTCGTCGGCGCTGCCCATCCTGTTCCGCCCCGTGAGCATCGACGGCGAGCTCTACTGCGACGGCGGGCTGCGCCAGAACGTCCCGCTGTCGCCGGCGCGGCGCCTCGGGGCCGACGGCGTGATCGTCGTCAATCCGCGGTACATCGAGCCTGCCGGGGCCGCGCCCGAGCGCGACGCGCCCGGCTTCCCGGGGCCGCTCTTCCTGCTCGGGAAGACGCTGAACGCGCTGATGCTCGACCGGATCGACAACGACCTGGCGCGCCTGGAGAGCATCAACGGCATCCTCGAGGCGGGGCGGCGCCGTTATGGGGAAGGCTTCATCGACGGGCTGAACGAGGAGCTCGGGCTCCCGCCGGGGCGCACGCTCCGGCCGCTGCGGTCGCTGCTCATCCGCGCCTCCAAGGACATCGGCAGCCTGGCGGCGGAGTTCGTGCGCTCGCCGGCGTTCCGCGCGCGGACCACGAGCGTGCTCGGCCGCGTGATGCGGCGCCTCGCCGAGGGGGACGAGCAGCGCGAGGCCGACTTCCTGTCGTACCTCCTGTTCGACGGGGAGTTCGCGGGGCGGCTCATCGAGATAGGCCGCGCGGACGCGCGGGCGCGGCACGAGGAGCTGTGCGCGTTCTTCGAGCGGGCGCTGAGGCCGGGATGGGCCGAGGAGCAGGCGCGCTGAGGGGGCTTGACGACCACAGGCCATCTCCGGAGCGCCTCCCCCTCTCGGGCGCTGAAATGCCATGACGGCCTCCGCGCTCGCCACGCCCGAACACCCGTGATTCCGCATCATCGCCGCGCGCTCATCCCCCGAGCACGCCCGGACACGCCCGATTACCTCCTCGGATACCGTGTGAGCGCCGCCTGATCCGCCGTACGATTTCCGTGCGGCCGCTGCGCCCGGTGTAGACTCGCGCCGCGAGATGGCACCTTCGGATCCCTTCGGCTGGGTGGGCGCGACGATCGGCGGCAAATACCGGCTCGACGCCGTGGTGGGCGAGGGCGGGTTCGGGGTCGTCTACCGCGGCCATCACCTCGGGTTCGACGAGCCGGTCGCGGTCAAGTGCCTGAAGCTGCTCGGATCCCTGGCGCCGGCCGAGCGCGAGGCGTTCCAGCGCATGCTCCTCAACGAGGGGCGGCTCCTCCACCGCCTCTCCCGCGCGAGCGCCGGCATCGTGCAGGCCCTCGACACGGGCGCGGCGGTCTCGCCGTCGGGCGAGTGGACGCCCTACCTCGTGCTCGAGTGGCTCGACGGCGCGCCGCTCGACCGCGACCTCGCCGCGCGGCGCGCCCGGGGCGAGGCGGCGCGCCCGCTCGCCGAGGCGATCGCCCTGCTCGCCCCCGCGGCGCACGCGCTCGAGGTCGCGCACGCGCAGGGCGTCGCCCACCGCGACATCAAGCCGGCGAACCTGTTCCTCGCGGACATCGGCGGCCGGCGCACGCTGAAGGTCCTCGACTTCGGCATCGCCAAGGTGCTCGGCGAGCTCTCGAGCATGACGCAGGCGATGGCCGAGACGGGGAACGCGCTCCGGGCCTTCACCGTCCACTACGGCGCGCCGGAGCAGTTCCACCAGCGCTTCGGCGCGACGGGGCCGTGGACGGATGTCTTCGCGCTCGCTTTGGTGCTCATCGAGGTCGCGTCGGGCAACCGCGCCCTCCTCGGGAGCGACGTCACGCAGCTCTACATCGCCGCGACGGATCCGGCTTTCCGCCCGAGCCTGCGCGGCGCGGGCGTGAGCGCGCCCGACGCCGTCGAGGCGGTGGTGCGCCGCGCGCTCGCGGTCGAGCCGCGCGAGCGCTACCGGACGGCGGGCGAGCTCTGGGCAGCGCTCGAGGCCGCCATGGCCGAGACGGCCGCGTCCGTCGCGCTCGCGGCGGGCGGCCCGCCGGCTGGCGCGTCGCCCGGCGCGGCGGCGCCGCGTCTGGCGGATACGGCGTACGCGGCCACGGACGCCGCCGCGCTGGGCCCGGCGGGCCCGACAGGCCCGACGAGCGCGACGGGAACGCCGCGCGGCATGGCCGGTGCGCCGCCCGCGCACGCCGGCGCGCCGTCCGCGCACGCCGGCGCGCCGCCAGGTCTCGCTCCGCCGCTACACATGCCCGCGCCCGCGCTGCCAGCCCCGCCCCTCACGACGATGCGCGGCATCACCGCGAGCGCGCCGCCAGGGGCGCTGCCTCCAGGGTCACCTCCGGCCGCGCCCGCGGCCGCCGGCCCCGCACGGCGCCGCGGCCTGCTGACGGCGGTCGTCTCCGCGGCCGCGCTGGCCGCCGCCCTCGGCGCGGGCGCCGTCGCGCTCTTCCGGCACCGCGCCCCCGACGACGCGCTGCCGGCGCGCGCGCGCGGCGGCCTGACCGCGCCGCCGGCGAAGCCGTCGCCCCCGCCGGACATGGTCCGGGTGCCCGCGGGCCGGTTCACGATGGGCAGCGCCAAGGGCGGCAAATCCGAGCGGCCGCCCCACGAGGTGACGCTGACCCGCGCGTTCGACCTCGATCGCACCGAGGTCACGGTCGCCGCCTACCAGCGTTGCGTCGAGGCAGGCCGGTGCACGCCGAGCGGCCTGCACGGGCCCCGCGCGACCGACGCCGACGTCGAGCAGCGCGGCGCGCTCTGCACCGCGGCCGATCCCGCGAAGGCCCAGCACCCGATCTCGTGCGTCGATCAGGCGCAGGCGGCCGCGTACTGCGCCTTCGTCGGCAAGCGGCTCCCGACCGAGGCCGAGTGGGAGTACGCCGCGCGCGGCCCCGACGGCCGCGAGTACCCGTGGGGCAACGAGCCGCCGGGGTGCGCGCACGCGGTCGTGTCGCGATCTCCAGGGCAGGGCTGCGGCGCGAGCGGCAAAGGCACCCGGGAGGTCGGCTCGGCCACGGCCGGGGCGAGCCCGTCGGGCGCGCTCGACATGGCGGGCAACGTCTGGGAATGGGTGGCCGACGGCTGGGACCCAGGCGCCTACGCGAAGGGCGCCCAGACGGATCCGCGGGCGCCGGCGACCGGCAGCAAGGGCGTGCTCCGCGGCGGATCGTGGGATTTCTCGGCGAGCACGGCGAAGTCGACCTTCCGCCTGGCGTTCGATCGCGAGGCGGGCGACGTCTCGACCGGGTTCCGCTGCGCCCGCACGGTCGACTGAGCGCGCGCTGCCGGGGTGAACGCGAGCCGCCGGGGAGGGGTGCCCGGCAAGGGGCGGAGCTCGCCGGGCAGGCGGGTGGACCCCACGCGGCGCGCGGAATTCCCGCTCCAGGGACCGGCGCCGACATCAGAGATGACGAGGAGAGTTTCGGTGTCGGCGCGCGACGACGACGTGGTCGAAGTTCGCATGCGCGACGCGACTTCCCTCCATCGGGTCATCACGCCGGCTCGCCGCCGCGTGCTGCCCACCCCTCGTCCTCGCGCCTCCGAGAGAAGCTCGAACAGCGGCGCCTGGCCGGGGGGCAGGCCCACAGCGGCGAGCCGGGCTCAGCCGGCCGGGCGAGCAGGTTGCTTCCAGCCGCGATGAGGATGGGCTATTTGTCTGACGTTGGTCGAAGGTGGATTCACACGGCGAGCCGCGAGATAGGATATCTGGACAAGTGTCATCGCGTGGTCCGGCGCACGCGGCCAGGCCGCTGCGATCGCGCCCGCGCGCGCAGGCCTCCGGCGACGTCCAGGCCGCGTCTTGACGCAGCGACAGCGCACCGAGGTCTCCCGAACAACCCCTGCTGAGCGCACAGGAACCCATGCAAGAATCCGAGAACATGATCTCTTTCCAGGAGCGCCGTATGCAACGCGTCATCGACGCGGTAGCGCTCGCGTCGACGGGAGAGATCGAGCTCGCCCTGAAGCAGCTCGAGGCTGTCGAACAGGACGCCTTCGGGGTGGTCGAGGAGGCGCTGCGGGTCTTCCTCTCCGAGCTCTCCGCGACCGCGGAGCAGAACGCGCAGGCGCTCGCCGCGCTCGCCGCCTCCAAGCGCGAGCTCGAGAGCCAGCTGGAGACCATCCAGCGCCAGGAGTGCGCCATCCGGGAGCTCTCGGTGCCGATCATCGACATCTGGCACGGCATCCTCACGCTCCCGCTCGTCGGGCTCTTCGACTCGGTGCGGGCCGTCGAGGTGACCGAGCGGCTGCTCGCCCGGGTGGCGGACGACAGCGACGTCGAGTGGGTGATCCTCGACCTCACCGGCGTCACGGTCATCGACTCGATGACCGCCCAGCACCTCGTCAAGCTCGCCCAGGCGGTGCAGCTCCTCGGCGCTCGCTGCGTCCTCACGGGGCTGGGCGGCCACGTCGCCGAGACGCTCGTCGCGATCGGTGTCTCGTTCGATGAGCTGAACCCGATGCGCAGCCTGCGGGAGGGCCTCAGGTTCTGCCTGGCGCAGCGCAGGGTGGGCGGCCTCGCCCTGGCAGCGCAGGCGGAGCGAGCGCCGCCCCGCAAGCCGACCTAGCGTCGGCGCGCGGTCACCTCGCCATCGGGCGAGCGCGGGCCGGCCCCGCGGGCAGCGGCGCGCTGCCCGCGGGCGGCTGCCCGGAGCGGCGGAGCGCATAGGCGATGCCGCTCTGGAGGGTGCCCATGGTGACGAGCGCGTTCATCTCGATGTCGAGGCTCACCATCGCCTGCGCGACCTCGGCGCGTATGCCGGTGAGCACGGTCTCCGTGCCGAGCAGGCGCAGCGCGCCCGCGGTCCTCAGGAGAGTCCCCGCGATCTGGCTGTCGATGTGCTTCATCCCGGTGATGTCCAGGATCACGACGCTCGCCTGGTGGCGCTGCGCACCGTCGAGCGCGACCTCCAGCACCTGGGCCGCCCGCGCGGCGTCCATGGTGCCGATGAGCGGCATCACCATGATCCGGTCGGTGATCGGGATGAGCGGCGTGGAGAGCTCCGCCAGCATGGCCCGCTGCGCCTCGAACATCTGCCGCTGCAGCGCCGCCCGCTCCCGCTCCGCCTGCTCGCGCTGCGCGAGCTCGATCGTCAGCCGCTCGTTGCTCGCGCTGAGCTGCGCGTTGGAGCGCTGGAGCTCCTTGGTGCGCTGCGCGACCTCCGCCTCGAGCCGCCGGTTGGCGTGCTGGACCTGCTCCTTCACCGCCCGCATGCTCGAGAGGAGCATCGCGTTCTCGATGGAGATCGCCGCCTGGGACGACAGGAGGCCGAGCAGCTCCACGCGGCTCGCGTTGAACGCCCTGCTGGCGGCGTTGTTCTCGAGGTAGAGGACGCCGCTCAGGCGGCCCTGGTGGAGCAGCGGCAGGCAGAGGACGGACCGCGTGCCCCGCGCGACGACGCAGGGATCGTCGGAGAACCGGGCGTCGGCGCTGGCGTCATCGAGGACCAGCGGCTCTCGGGTGCGCGCGACGAGCAGCGCCACGTTGTGCGGCAGGTCGGCGCGCGTGTCGAGCGGCTCGCTCGGCCCGAGCGCGAGCACCTCCGGCTCGACCCCGAAGGTCGCCTCGACGAAGAGCCGCCCGTCCCGCTCCAGGAGCAGCGCCCCCCGCTGCGCGCCGGCGTTCCCGAGCACGAGCATCACCAGGCGCTCGATCACCCGCTCGAGCTCCGTCTCGCCGGCGATGCCCTGCACGGCGCGCACGATCAGCGCCGCGTCCCGCAGGTCGCCGACCGTCGTCCGGCCCAGGATCGTCCCCGCGTGCGCCGCGCCCGACGACGCCGACGGGATCGACGAGAGCTGCGCGCCGTCCATCGAAGAAGGCAGCAGCGCGGCGTGCTCGCGCGCGAGGGCGTCCGCCTTGGCCGTCGCTCCCCAGTGCCGGTAGCCGAGGTACGCGTCGACCATGTACGCGCGCGCCACCTTCGCCCTGCCCGCGCGGAGGTGCAGCTTCGCGCACAGCTCGTTCGCCAGCGCCTCGTCATGAGGAAACTCGTTCTCCCGGGCCAGGCCGATCGCCCGGTCGTAGAGGTCCATGGCCTCGAGCTGCGCTCCGGAGATGCGCGCCTCCTCGGCCTGGATGAGCAGCAGCGCGTGCTGGAAGTTCATGGGGCCGCTCGCGGCGCGGTCTGCGATCCGCTCCTTGTGGCGGGCGATCGTCCGCGCGCGGCGCTCCGCCTCGTCGGGCGAGGCCGCCGCCGGCAACGCGAGCAACGCCATGCAAATGTAGAATTGGAGCCGTACGGGGCAGTACAGGCCGAACATGCCCGCGCTCTTGGCCTCTGCGTCGTCAGCGGTCGCCGCGGCTGCCTCGCAATCCCCCGACAGGTAGCGAAGCTGCATCTTGAGCATGGCGTGCACGAACAAGGCCGCGCCGTGGTTCCCCTCGTCGAGGCTCGCCAGGAACTCGTCCTCGTCGAAATCATCGTTGCTCAAGCTGTCGCGGCCCCGCGTCCGCGATTGCAGGCACGCGATCGCCTGCTTGACGAGCGTCAGCACGGCCGCGCAGACGGCGTCCCGGATTCGCCGCGCCACGACGAGGCCCCGCTCCGCCTCCTCGCGCAGCTCCTCGAGCGGATAGCCCGCGGCGAACTGGACGCAGACCTCGGTGCTCCATGCGCCGCCGAGATAGGCGAAGTCGCCCGACTCCAGCGCTTGTTGTCGCGCCTTCGCCAGATGAGGCATCCCGGCGCGCACCGATTCGAACACATACGAATACGAGCCGAAGACGTGGTGCACCTTGGCGGCCAGGCTGGCGTTCCGGAGCTTTTCGCTCAAGGCGAGGCCGAGCAGGCCGAACGTACGGCCGTCGGCGGGGCGCCCCTGCATGGCCGCGAGCAGGAACCCGTAGGTGGTGTACGCGAAGGCGGACACGTCCGAGTTCCCGTACTTCAGCGAGAGGCTGACCTGCTTGAGGACGAACAGCGGGTACATCTCTGGCGTCGCGCAGAAGACCGGCACGATCATGTCGCACAGGAGCTGCAGCAACGCCTTCTGCTCCGGGTCGTCCATCACCGGCGCGCCGATCAGGTCTTCCATGCGCCGGCCCGCCAGGTTCGCGTCGACCTCGGCGAGCTCGGCCTGGAAGCATGCCTGTCGCTCCGCGTCGGTGCTCGGCAGCGCGAAGCCGAGCAGGCCGAGGCCCTCACGGCCCAGGCGCACCGCGTCCGCGAAGTGCCCCAGCGTCGAGTAGAGCACCACGCGGAGGCTGTAGATCTGCGCCCGCTCCGCGTTCGACCTCGCTCGGGGCAAGAGCGACGTGAAGAGCGCCTCGGCCCGCTCGGGCGCGCCGCTCAGATACACGCACTCCGCGCTCTCGCGGCCGAGCGCGAACGAGAGCTCCTCGTGGCGCTCCCACCCCGCGTCCCCGAGGAGCTCGAGCCCAGCGCCGAAGTAGCCTGCGGCCGCACGATAGGCCGTCCTGGTCTTCGCAGCCCGGCCGGCCCGCAGGTTGAGCCGGGCCACGGCCGCGCGCTCTGCCTCGTTCCCCAGATGCCGCGCGCCCAGGTTGAGGTGGCGGACGACGTCGAGCAGGTGGTCGTCGTGCGGCGCCTCGCCGGTACGCGCCCACAGGAGCCGGCCGATCTGCAGGTGGAGCGCCTCCTTCTGCGCCGGGTCGACGAGCGCGTAGGCCGCCTGGTGCACCCGGTCGTGCAGGAACCGATACGACACCTCGAGCTCGCCGGGGGCCGCCGACGGCTCGCCGCCGGCGCTCTCGTCGAACAAGCGATAATCGCTGTCGAGCGGCACGATGAGGCCGCCGCGCAGCGCGTCCCACAGGTCGGCGGCCGCCATGAAGGGCGGCTTCTGGAGGATGGTCGCCAGCGTGGTGAGATCGAACACGTGGCCCAGGCACGCGGCGCGCTCCAGCGCGCGCTGCGTCGCCGGCGGGAGCCGGTGCAGCTTGTCGAGCATCAGGTCGATCACGTTGTCTGCCGCGACCGCCTCCCGGACGCGCGCCACGTCCCATTCCCAGGCATCCGAGGACGCCTCGAACCGCAGCGCCCCCGCCTCGTGGAGCGCGCCGAGGAGCTGGCTCAGGAAGAACGGGTTGCCCTCGGTCTTCTCGAAGACCAGCGCCGCGAGCGGCGCGACGGCCTGCGGCTGCGCGCTCAGCGCGTCGGCGACGATCTGCGTGACGGTCGGCAAGTCGAGGGGCTCGAGCGCGAGCTCGGCGATGGACACGCCCGCATCGCGGAGCGCGCCCAGCGTCGCGAGCAGCGGATGGGCGGCGTCGACCTCGTTGTCCCGATAAGCGCCGATGATCAGGAGGCAGTCGCCCTCCACGTCCGTGAGGAGGCGCTCCAGGACCCTGAGCGACGCAGGATCGGCCCACTGCAGATCATCGAGGAAGAGGGTCAGCGGGCGCGTCGGCGCGGCGAAGACCCGCACGAAGCGCTGCACCAGGAGATCGAAGCGGTTCCTGGACTCCGTCGGCCCGACCGCCGGCACGTCCGGCTGAGGCCCGAGGAGCAGCTCGATCTCCGGGATCAGCTCCACGAGGAGCCGTCCGTTCGCGCCGACCACCGCGAGCAGCTTGCGCTTCCATTCCTCGACGGCCGCCGCCGGCTCCGTCAGGATCTGCCGGATGAGCTCACGGAAGGCCTGCGCCACCGAGGCGAGCGGGACATCCCGGTTGACTTGATCGAACTTCCCTCTCGCGAAATACCCCCCGTGACGGGCAATGGGCTTGTGGATCTCGTTCACCAGCGCGGTCTTGCCGACGCCGGAGTAGCCCGAGACGAGCACCAGCCCGGCCGCGCCCCGGCGGGCCCGCTGAAACGCGGACAGGAGCACGTCGACCTCGCGCTCGCGGCCATAGAGCCGCTGCGGAACGCGCAAATCCATGGGCCGGTCGTGGTGACCCAGCGGAAACGGATCGGCCCGCCCCGCCGCCTCCCACCGCCGGAGGCACTCCTCGAGATCCGATTTGACCCCGCGGGCGCTCTGGTAGCGTTCCTCTGGCGTCTTGGCCAGGAGCTTCATGACCAGCTCCGACAGCGCGTGGGGCACCTCCGGCGCGCGCTCGTGCGGCGGCGTCGGCGCGCGCGCCATGTGGCTGTGAATGAGCGCGGTCGGATCGAGCTCCTGAAACGGGAGGGCCCCTGTCAGCATCTCGTAGAGCGTGACGCCGAACGAGTAGAGATCGGCGCGCAGATCCACGCTCCGGTTCATGCGACCCGTCTGCTCGGGGGCGATGTACGACAAGGTGCCTTCGAGGGCCTCTGGGAGGGACGTCTCCGGTGTCTCTCGCGCGAGGCGCGCCGCGATGCCGAAGTCGACGAGCCGCGGGCTCTGCGTCTTCTCGTCGATCAGGATGTTGTGCGGCTTGATGTCCTTGTGAATGATCCGGAGCCCGTGGAGCGCGTCGAGGGTGCCCGCGAGCGCGATGGCGATACGGAGCGCCGTCCCCACGTCGAGCCTGCGCGCCTTCAGCAAGGCGTGCAGCGAGGAGGGGCCGAGGTCCTCCATGACGAGCGCGAGGCCCCTGCCGCATTTCTCGATCGCATGGGCCCTGACGACCCCGGGCACCTCGCCCGCGTCCCGCAGGATGGCGAACTCGCGCCGCAGCCGCGCGAGATCTCTTGCCGTCGGGAACTCGGACCGAGGGACCTTGACGGCGACCGGCGCGCCGTCCTCGTTCCGGCGGCCGCGGTAAAGCACGGTCTCGGAGCCCTCGTACACCGCTTCGAACAGCGTATGACCCGACAGATCGATCATGACGACAAGGTCCCCCGTTCCGTGACAGCCATCCGAAGAAGGGCGCTCCCCCGCCCGAGCGCCGCCCGGAGCTCCTTCGGATAGAAGCTCGTCAGGTCGGCAGAATACCGACCAAGACATAGAAGTCCAGCGTTACAGGATCGGCGCACGGCGTGGACCTCGCGCCTCGCCGCGGCGCCACGGCCCTCATTGCGCTGGCTGAGACAGCCATCGTCGGAGCGCGCGCGGCAATCGCCGGGATGGGAGGATCCTTCCGAGGAGGCGCCCGCTCGCGCGGAGGGCTCCAGACAGACAAGGCGGCGGTCGAACCGGGCGCGGCGCGGAGCTGAGCCGTCGCGGGGGGGCCCGGCCATCTTAGAGGCTACCGCGATGCCCGCGCACCTCCGCGTCGTCCGACAGCCCAGTCCGCCGGCTCTCCCTGCCGACGCGCAGCCCACCTCGTCCGACGTCCTGCGCGGCCTGCACGCTCGGAATCCCGCGGCGGAGCGCCGCCTGCTCGACGCTTATGCGGGCCTCGTCGAGCGGATGCTGTTTCGCATCCTGGGCGACATCCGGACCCTGGAGGATCTCGTGCAGGACGTGTTCGCCCGGGTGTTCTCCCGCATCGACGACGTGCGCGAGCCCGAGGCGCTGAAGCCGTTCATCACCAGCGTCACCGTGTTCGTCGCGCGCGAGGCGATCCGCAAGAAGCGGCGGCACCGATGGCTCGCGTTCTTCGCGAGCGACGAGCTGCCGGAGACCTCGACCAGCGTCGATCCGGAGGCCCGGCAGGGCGTGCGCGCCTTCTACCGCGCCCTGGAGACGCTCGACCCCGACGAGCGGCTCGCCTTCACGCTGCGGATCGTCGAGGGCCAGGAGCTCGCCGAGGTGGCCGCCGCTTGCAACGTGTCGCTGGCGACCGTCAAGCGCCGGCTCCACCGCGCGGAGATCGCGTTCGTCGAGCGCTGCAAGAAGGATGAAGTGCTTGCCTCCTGGCTCGCGGAGGGCGACCGATGGACGTGAGGACCAAGGACATCGCGGCCCTGGGGCGCCGGGTCGCCGCGCACCAGGATGCCGCGCTCGAGCGGCTGGCGCGGCCCTCGACAACGGATCGGCTCCAGGCGATCTACCGCAAGGAGGCCGCGCTCTCGCTGCGCGCCAGGGCGGCTCCCTTCCCGCGGCGGCTCGGCTTCGCGCTCGCGGCGGCGTGCGTCGCCGCTTGCGCCCTCGTCGTCGGGCTGTCACGGCCGGACGACCCGTTGACGTACCGGGTCGACGGGTCGCCGGGCGCCGTGGGCCGGTGGGTGGCCGCGGACGCATCGCAGGTCGGCCTCGACTTCTCGGATGGGTCGCGCGTGGACCTCGCGCCGGGGACGCGCGCCCGTGTGACCGAGGTCGGCCCGCTCGGCGCGGGCGTCCTCCTGGAGCGCGGATCGCTGCACGTGCGCGTCGTGCACCGCGACGACACCCGGTGGGTGGTGGTGGGAGGGCCGTTCGAGGTGCACGTGATCGGCACCGAGTTCGACGTCACGTGGGACACGGAGGCCGAGGAGCTCGCGGTCTCGATGAGCGCCGGCCGCGTGCGCGTCCTGGGCCCCTGCGTCGAGCCGCCGGGGCGCGCCGTCGCTGCGCCCGAGTCGATACGGCTGACGTGCGCGGCCCCTCGCGCCGCCGCGCCGCAGGCGCCGCCTCCGGCGCCCGATCCGAACGCCAGCTCGCCCGCTGACGCGCCGGCCCTCCCCTCGAGCGCGAGCGCCGCCGCGCCCGCGCCGGCGGCGCCTCCTTCGCCGCGGGCCCGCGCGGAGGCGCCCTCGGCCGCGGCCCCGTCCTGGGGCTGGCGCGCGCACCTCGCCGCGGGCAGGCTCGCCGAGGCGCTCGCGGACGTGGAGCTCCTCGGCATCGACACGGTGCTCGAGCGCGCCGGCGGCGCGGAGCTGGTCGATCTCGGATCCGCGGCGCGGCTCTCGCGCAAGCCGGACGTCGCGGCCCGGTTCTACGAGACGGCGCGAGCGCGGTTCGCCGGGAGCGACGCCGCGGCCGTGGCGGCGTACCACCTCGGCCGCATGGCGTTCGACGGGCGCGGCGCCTCGGCGGAGGCCGAGCGCTGGTTCGCCGTGTACCTCGCGGAGCGTCCGCGCGGCGCGCTCGCGCCGGAGGCGCTCGGCCGATCCATCGAGTGCGCGAGGAACCTGAAGCTCCACGCGCGCGCCCGCGAGCTCGCCGCGCGCTACCTCGCGGCCTACCCGAACGGCGCCCACGCCGGGCTCGCGACGGCGCTCGCCGGCGGAGCCGATTGAGCCTGCGCCCGCGGAGATCACGGGGATCGGGCCGACGCCGGCGGAGCTCGTCCGGAGCGCGCGCCGCGGCGCGCTCGACGGGCGGCGCGCTCGTCGCGTGTCTGGCGTTCCTTTCGGTCGTGGCGCCGTGCTCCGCCGACGAGCGGTCGCCGGTCACCGTCGTCGCCGGCGCGCGCGGGGCGCTGGCGCACCGGCTCGCGCAGGAGCTCGAAGCGGCGGGCTTGCGGGTGCAGGTCGAGGCCAGCCCGACGGCGGTCGCGCCCGGCGGGCTGCTCATCGTCGTCCCCGAGG
Organism: Sorangium sp. So ce134; assembly: GCA_051525975.1. Taxonomy (GTDB): domain Bacteria; phylum Myxococcota_A; class Polyangia; order Polyangiales; family Polyangiaceae; genus Sorangium. The sequence continues at coordinate 10,075,482 of CP150314.1, read as the reverse complement.
GCGACGACGGGGCCATCGAGATCTGGTCGGCGTCGGGCGGGCGGGCGGACCTCGTCGCGAGCGTGGCGCCCGACGGCCCGCTCGATACCCGGGTCCTCCGCGCGGCGGAGCTCGTGCGGGCGCTCCAGTCGCCGGCCCGCGCGCCCAGCGACGCGCCGCCGGCGGCCGTCGCGCCGGCGCCGCTCCCGCCCGCGCCCATCGCGCCCCCGGCCGTGGCGGTTGGGCCCGGCGAGGCGTGGCGGATCCCGCCGCTCGGCGCGTGGGCGCCTCCCGCGCCGCCGTTCCCGGTGCCCGTCGCGCCCAGGGCCGCGCTCGTCGATGTGGGCGTCGCGATGGCCCTGGGATGGCAGGCGCCGGGCGTGTCGCTGGCGCTCGATGCCTCGCTCCGGATCTGGCCTTCGGCCCGGGTCGGCATCGGGCTCCTCGCGGGCCTGCCGATCGTCAGCCCGACGATCCGGGCACCGGAAGGCGAGGTCGGCTTTCGCTCGACGCTCCTCGGCGCCGAGCTCGTCCTCGCGCCCGTCGCGAGGACGGGCCGTTTCGGGCTCGTCCTCTCCCCTGGCCTGGGCCTCGCTCACGTGAGCGCGTCGGGCGAGGCGAGGCCGCCCTACCTCGACAGCGACGCGTCCACGTTCACCGCCTTCGTCTACGGGCGAGGCGAGGTGCGTCTCCGGCTCATCGACTCCCTCGCTCTCACGGCGGGCGCGCTCGGCGGCGCGGCGATCCCGCCGGTCGATATCCGGTTCGTGGGACGGGTGACCTCGACCTTCAGCCCGCTCGCGTCGTTCTCGCTCGGCGTCGTCATCCAGCGGTGAGCCGCCGGCGCGGCAGGCGGCCATTCCTAGGACAAGGCCACGCGCATTTCCTCAGCCGAGATCGGAGAGGGTTCCTTGAAACACCTCATCATACCTGGATACATCGTGCTCAGCGTGCTTGCCGCGGCGTGCGACAGGATTCCGCTCGATCCCATTCACGGCGACGGCGCCGGCGGCGAGACGGGACAAGGCGGCGCCGGAGGCAGCGGCAGCGTCAGCTCCGGCAGCGGCAGTGTCAGCTCCGGCAGCGGCAGCGTCAGCTCCGGCAGCGGCAGCGTCAGCGGCAGCGGCGGCAGCGGCGGCTCCGGCAGCGGCGGCGCCCCCACCGGCGATGCTCTCTGGAGCCGGCACTTCGGCGCGAACGCAGGCGAACCCAGCCTCTCGGTTGGCCGCATCGCCGTGGACGGGGTGGGCCACGTCATCCTCGCGACGGGGGTCGCCGATGGCGTCGACTTCGGCGACGGCCCGCTTTCGGTCGGGGGCAGCCCGGTCTTCGCCCTCGCGAAATTCGACGGCGCAGGAGACCTCCTCTGGGACAAGCAATTCTCCGGTTACACCTCCGTGCGCGACGTCGCGGTCAACCCCGCGGGGCTCATCGCCACGACGGGATGGATCCATGGAGGCAGCGTCGACTTCGGCGGTGGTCCGCTCGCAGGGCAGGGGGAGTCGATGGACGCCTTCGTGGCCGTCTTCACGGCAGACGGAGATCACGTCTGGTCGGCTCGAATCGGCGCTGATTCCGATCAATATGCGGACCACATCGCCGTGGACGCAGCCGGAAACGTCGTCGTGGCAGGGTTCTTCTTGGACCAGATCAGCCTCTGCGGGGCTTCGCTGACCAGCGCCGAGCAGGCCGACTCCTACATGGCGAAATTCGACCCTGCGGGGAATTGCCTCTGGAGCAAGCAATTCGGCTACACGGAGATCCACAACGTCGCGCTCGATGCGTCGGGCAGCGTCGTTCTTGCCGGCAGCTTCGGCGACTACTTCACCGAGACGATCGACCTCGGCGGCGGTCCGCTGATCACCGCGGGCCTCGAGGATATCTTCGTGGCGAAGCTCGACGCCGGCGGAGAGCACCTCTGGAGCAAGCGGTTCGGCGACGCAGCGCTCCAGAGGGCGTACGGCGTCTCGGTCGACGGCGCTGGAGATATCGTCGTCAGCGGGACGTTTCAAGGGAGCGTGGATTTTGGCGGAGGTCCTCTGGTGAGCTCGGGAGGGTTCGGGCCGCTTGAACCCGGGTCTGTCACGTGGGGCGGCAACGCCTTCGTGACCAAGCTGGACCCGGAAGGCGAGCTCCTCTGGGCCAAGCGCCTCGGGCAGGACGGGCCACAGACGGCTCTGGACGTCGCGACGACCGCGGGTGGGGATATCGCCATCACCGGACTGATGTACGGCGACGTCGATTTCGGCACGGGCCTGATGGATTGCACCTATGGCGACGCCTTCGCCGCGAAGCTCGACGCGACGGGCGCCGTGCGCTGGGTGAAGCACACCGGCGACAGGGGGCCCCAGTACGGCTATTCCACGGCCATGGACGGGGCCGGCAACGTGTTCGCCGCCGGGCCGTTCATCGGCACGATCGACTTCGGCACGGGGCCGCTGGTGAATTCGAGGTCCGCCTTCGATGCCTTCCTCGCGAAGTTCGGCCCCTGAGGCCGCGGGCGGCGATCTGCGCGATGGCGCTCAGCGCAGGCAGGCGCCGAGCCATCGCGCGGCGTTCTGTCCGAGGACGGGGCCCAGGAGCTCGGGGGGCAGGTGGAGGCCTTGATAGGTGCCGAGGGTTCGAGCCGACTGGTCGGCGGTTTGACGAAAGAAGCGAAAATGGTCCTCTTTCAAGAGACCCATGTTCGACTCCACCTGAAGGTCCCACATCTCCGTCGACGTCGGGTTCAGCCCGCTCGTCACGAGATCGGTCCCGAACAGGAAGCGCTCGGGCCAGCGGGAGAACAGCTCGAGGAGCTGGGCGCGCTCGCGCTCGAGGTTCGCGAACCCCTCGGCCGCCGGGCCGGCAGAGCCATGGCTCGTGTCGACGAGGAGGCGCGGAAACGCCTGCATCAGGGACTCCACGCGGGCGAGGTCGGTGCGGCTGCCGCAGAGATGGGCGCACACCACCCGCAGGTCGGGGAAGGCGCGCAGGACCGCCTCGAGCTCGCTCCGGTAACGGACGGTGTTGGCATGAAGGAGCACCGGAAGCGCCTGATCGGCGAGCGCCTGCCATGTGGCCTGGTGCGAGGGGTCGTCGAGGGGACGCTCGTGGAAGAGGTTGTGCCCCTGGTAAAGCTTCACGCCGCAGGCGCCCCGGCGGCGGAGCTCGGCGAGGTACGCGGGGTCGTCGCGGCCCAGATCCAGGGTGACGAACGGGATGAGCTTTCCGGGGTGGGCCGCGGCGGCGTCGAGGACGATCTCGTTGCCTGTGCGGTAGCCGGAGAGCCCGGACCCGCCGCGGCCGCTGGTCAGGTCCGGGCTGGCCAGGATGACCGCGCGATCGATGTGATGTTTGGTCATGTGAGCGAGCAGCGGTGCCACTGCGTCGGCCTGCGTCAGGTGCACATGGATGTCGATGACCTCCTGACGGGCCGGCGGAGCCGACGACGAACGGCACCCCAGGACGGCGGCAAACGCAGCTCCCCACGCGACGCCGCGGAGGCGAGCCCCGCGATCGGCGCGAGGAACCATCGAACGAGGACGATGCGGACCGTGGCAACGGCGAGAGCGGATTGAGCGATGCGGATCCATCGCCGGCAAGGATACGGCGCAGCCGCGCTGGTGCCATGAGAAAAAGGAGGGAGTCGTGAGAAATGATGTGATCCGATAGGGCGATTCGATCGTGGTTCGCGCGATGTTCGATGCTTGCGCTTCGAGGGCGAGGTCTTGCCCTGAAGTCGATATTCACCTGTACCCAGTGGAGTTCTGTATGGCGCTCATCCGTAGCTCGATTCGTCTCATGGGGTTCGCTGCGCTCTGCACTTCGTTGCTTGGAGCGACGTCTTGCTTGCGATGGTCGGACGACGGCGCAGGCCTCGGCGCTGGAGGCGCTGGTAGTAGCAGCAGCAGCAGCAGCGGCAACACCAGCAGCAGCAGCAGCAGCAGCGGCGGCAGCAGCACTGGTGGGGCCGGCGGAAGCAGCGCCGAGATCGGGAGCGGTGGAGCGTCGAATTGTGTAGACGACGCCTACGAGGAGAATGACGCGTCCACCTCCGCGGCGCCGCTCGCGTATACAGCGGGCGGTGACGGCTCTCTCGACGCGTGGTTCTCGAGGATCGATTTTGTCCTCTGCCAGGGCGACGAGGACTGGTACCTGCTCGATACCTCTCTCGGGTACGAAGAGTTTTACTGGAAGCTTCGCGTCTTGGCCGCCGGGGCAGAGCTGTGCGGCGCGGGTTGCGAGCAGTATACTCCGCCATCCCGTCCAGAGAACACGGTGATCGTGGAGATCTACAGCGCGGCCACGATGGACCTCATCGGAGCTGGGCAGAGCGATCATGGGCGGGTGTGGCTCGATGGCGAGGGGCTGGATTCCGCGAACGACCTGCTCCTCCGCGTCTATGGGCCGCCCGAGGCGACGTACCCGTACGACATCACGTTCATCGCCAAGTCCTATGAAGGGGAGGACGAGTGCGAGTGCTGAGCGCCGCCTGGCGAGCGCCCGTGCTCCGTCTGCCCGCTCGTCGCGGAACGATCGCCGCCGAGGACATCGCCCCCCGCCGGCTGGCCGGCGGGGGGCGCGCGTTACGATGACGCGGGAGAGAGGGCCGGGAGCTCGGCTCGTCTGGCCTCTTCGCCCGAGGAGGTAGCCAGACGGGCGGCCTCCTCTTTGCGCGTGGCCGGCCGTGTGTCATGGAATTCGGCGCCGCCCATGCCCATGAAGAACGCGACGATCCCTGCGCGCTTCCAGGACACCGCGGAAGCCCGCCGTCGCTTCGGCGACCAGCTCGATCGCCTCGCCCCCTTCCTGCATCGCGTCGATCCGGCGGCCGACGCCGTGGTGGAGGCGTTCGCGTCGATGCCCGCGGGCCAGGGCTTCCGCCTCCTCGAGGCCGCCCTCGCGCGCGGCATCGACCACGTCGCGACCGAAGCCCCGCCCGAGCTGCGGGCGCTCTTCGCGGAGGTCGACCACGTGCCCCTCTGGGTGGACTGGGACGCGGTGAACCGCGGCGGGGCGGCGTTCCTGCGCACGGGCGTCCTCGGCGGGATCCTGCTCGCGATGCAGTCGCTCATCCTCGGGTACGCCTCGCCCGGCGGGAACAAGCCGCTCGTCTTCTCCGGGAGGCTCCGCGAGCAGGCCGGGCGCCGCCTCGGCGAGACGAGCCGCTTCGTCTACGCCGTGAGCCAGGCGAACGGCATGCGCCGCTCCGGCGAGGGCTTCGCGATCACCGTGAAGGTGCGCGTCATGCACGCCCAGGTGCGGCGCCTCATCCGCGCGAGCGGCCGGTGGCAGACGGCGCTCTGGGGCGAGCCGATCAACCAGCACGACATGGTCGCGACAGCGCTGCTCTTCTCGGTCGCGGTGCTCGACGGCCTCGACAAGCTCGGCTACCACGTCCCGCCCGACCAGCGAGAGGACCTCGTCCACCTCTGGCGCTACGTGGCCTACGTCATCGGCGTCGAGCCGGAGCTCATCCCCGGGTCCTGCGCCGAGGCGAGGCGCCTGGCCGAGATGATCTTCGCCACGCAGGGCGCGCCGGACGGCGACTCGCGCGTGCTCGTCGACGCGCTGGTCACGCACAGCATCCGCAGCGCGAAGAGCGCCGGCGAGCGCCGGCGCGCCGAGCAGGTCATGGCCGTCTTCTGCTGCGTCGCCCGCGCCGTCCTGGGCGAGGCGCTCGCCGAGCAGCTCGGGGTGCCCCGGCAGAGCTCGCTCCTCGCCGTGCCGCTGCTCCGCGCCGTCGCCGCCGCCTCGAGCCGCGCGCACGCGCTGCCGTCGCTGCAGGACTTCGCGCTCGACCTGGGCGGCCGCTACTGGCAGCGCGCCATCGCGGTCGGCCTCGGCGGCCGTCCGGCCGACTTCGCCCCTCCGGAGCGCTTCGCGGGCGGCCCCACGTGAGCGCGCGCGAGCGCGCGCGACGGCGATCGAGACGTGAGCGCGCGGGAGAGCGCGCGCCGGCGGCCGCGCGGGGGCCGAGCTCTCCCGCGCGGCCGCCGACGGCGGCGCTCAGCGGCGGAACGGGCCGCTCACCTCGAATGTGATGCCGAGCCCGAGACCGCTCAACCCGCGCTGCGAGCTGAAGTAGAGCCGGTCGCCGGCCGGGCTGAACGCCGGGCCGGTGATCTCGGAGCCGGCGTGCCCCTCGACCTGCAGGAACGGCGCGACGACGCGATCCGGCGTGATGAGACACAGTTGCATGTTGTCCCCATCCTCGGCCACGAAGATGTCGCCGGAGCGCGAGACGACGAGGTTGTCGACGCCGCGCAGCGGCGACTCCGGGTAGAGCTCCGCCGAGTAGATGCACTCCAGGCCGGCGCTCGCCGGCGCGTAGGCCCAGACCCGGTTGTCGCCCTTCGTCGTGAAGTAGATGATCCCGTCGTCGTACCAGCAGCCCTCGCCGCCGTCGAACGCCGTGGTCCGTCCGGACGTGAGGGGGTTCAACGCCGCCGAGATAAATTTCTCGACCCGAACCCAGCTGACCGTCCCGCTCAGCCCGTCCGCGCTCCAGCGGACCCGCGCCGCCTCGAGGCGGCCGCTGGTCAATGACGGATAGGCGTCGGGGGTGAAGCGGTAAAACCTGCCGTTCGGGCGATCCTCGGTCAGGTACAGGCGGCGTCCCGAGGGATCCACGGCGACGGCCTCGTGGGCGAACGTCCCGAGATCGTAGCGCCGCTCCGCCGGGCGGCCGTCGAGGTAGCACTCGAACACGTTGCCCCCGTCCCACTCCTCGCACGACAGCCACGTCCCCCAGGGCGTCGGGCCGCCCGCGCAGTTCGAGGTGGTCCCGCTCAGGATCGTCCGCGCTCCGGCGACGCGCCCGGCGGCGTCGAACCGCACCATGGCGGCGCCGCCGATCAGGGGCACCTCGCTGTTCGAGGTGTAGGCCCAGCCCCCGCCGTCGAGCGGAAAGCAGGCTCCGCCGTCCGGGGCCACGTGCCAAATGTGCGAGGTGCCGGCGACCGGCAGCCCGGTCATCGCGAGGATGCGCGAGGTGAAGCCGGCCGGCAATCGAAGCCCGTTGTCGTCCGGGGTGGATGCGACGGGGCCGTAGGGGCTCGTGCCCGGGTGGGCGGGCGCGGCGAAGGCGTGTCGCCAGAACCCCGAGCCGAGGGCGAAGGCCGCCGTGGCGGCCGAGGTGCGCAGCAGATCGCGACGTTTCATGCGCGCGATTGTCCGCGCCGCCTGTTGGGCCCGCGTCACGCCTCGCCGGAAGTTCGATGACGCGCCACGGACGGAGCGGCGGGCCGGCTGCGCTGCGGCCGCCCGCCGGGAGCGCGGCGAGCCGAGCCAGGGCGGCCCGCCGTGCTGCGCGACCGTCGGCGGCATCCGGCGGGGCCGGTCCGGGAGCGCGCCCGGCGGTCGGGGTTGAACCGCGCTCCCGTTCTGCGGTACGAGCCTCCACCATGGAGATCATCCCCTACGGCGGTTGGAAGCGCGCCGCGCGCCTCGTCTGCGGCGACACGGAGGTCGTCGTCACGCTCGACATCGGCCCGCGGATCATCCGCTATGGCGTCATCGGCGGTCCGAACGAGCTGGCCGAGATCCCCGAGGATCAGGGCGCGACGGGCGGCACGCAGTACAGGTTCTACGGCGGCCACCGGCTCTGGATCGGCCCGGAGGACGAGCAGCGGACGCTCCAGCCGGACAACGATCCGGTCGAGCACCGGGAGGAGAACGGCGCGCACGTGTTCCGGTCCGCCCCGGACAAGTACGGGATGCAGAAGGAGATCCGCATCACGGCGGACGCCGCGGCGGGCAGGTTCGTCCTCGATCACGCGATCGAGAACCACGGCGCCTATGCGGTCGAGTTCACGCCCTGGGCGCTCACCGTGATGGCGGGCGGCGGAGAGTGCCTGTTCCCGCACGCGCCGTTCTTCCCGCACCCCGAGCGCGTCCTGCCGGCGCGGCCGCTCGTGCTGTGGCCGTACGGCGACATGAGCGATCCCCGGTGGACCTGGGGCAAGCGCGTGCTCCGCCTGCGGCAGGTCGCCGGCAAGGGCCCGCAGAAGGTGGGGATGCTCGTGAGCCAGGGCTACGCGGCGTACGCGAACCACGGGAACGTGTTCCTGAAGCGGTTCCCGTTCGTCGAGGGCGCCACGTACCCGGACATGGGGGTCAACTTCGAGACCTTCACGAACGAGGACATGCTCGAGGTGGAGTCGCTCGGCCCGCTCCAGCGCGTGGAGCCCGGCGCCCGCGCGCAGCACCGGGAGTCGTGGTACCTCCTGAAGGGCGTGCAGCCGCCCGCCGAGGACGGCGCGTGCGCGGACTGGCTCGAGGCGGCGGCGAAGGATCGGCCGCTGTGATCCGCGGCGCCTGAGCCCGCGGCGGGCGGGCGCTCGCCGTCAGCGCCGCGCGGCGATCTTCACGTCGCCGGACACGACGCTCCGGGTCAGCGGCCGCGCCAGGAAATCGTGCGGGAACCCGAGCTCGACGGCGCTGGCCTGGTCGAGCCGGGCGCGCTGGCCGTCCGTCAGCCGCACGTCGAGGGCGCCCAGGTTGTCCTCGAGCTGCTTCAGGGTCCGCGCGCCCAGGATCGGCGCGGTCACGGCCGGGTTGAGCAGCGTCCAGGCGATCGCGATCTGCGATGGAGTCTTGCCGCTCTCGGCCGCGACCGATTTCACCACCTCGGCGATGGCGAGGCCCCGCTCGGTGAGCGCGGCGTTCGCGACAGCGATGTTCTTTCGCGTGCCGGCCGGATCCGCCGTGGCCTCGCCGACGGCGAGATCGGCCCTCGTGTACTTCCCGCTCAGCACGCCGCTGCCCAGCGGCGCCCACGGGACGACCCCGAGGCCCATCTCCTGCGCCATGGGGATGAGCTCCCGCTCGACGGTGCGCTGAATCAGGCTGTACTCGATCTGCAGCGCGACGAGCGGCGCCCACCCGCGCAGATCCGCGATGGCCTGCATGCGGGAGACCTGCCAGGCCGGCGCGTCGGAGATGGCGACATAGAGCACCTTCCCCGACCGGACGAGATCGTCCATCGCGCGCAGGACCTCTTCCACGGGCGTCGTCCCGTCCCACGCGTGCAGGTACAGGATATCGATGTAATCGGTGCTGAGCCGCCCCAGGCTCGCCTCGACCGAGCGCACCATGCTCTTGCGGTGGTTGCCGCCCGAGTTGGGATCTCCCGGCCGCGTGCTGAGCGTGTATTTGGTGGCCAGCACCAGGCGCTCGCGCCGGTCGCGGGCGAACTCGCCGACCAGCCGTTCGGACGTGCCGTTCGTGTACTTGTTGGCCGTGTCGATGAAGTTCCCGCCGCGATCGACGTAGGCGTCGAAGATGCGCCTCGACTCGTCGCGGTCGCTGCCCCACCCCCAGTCGGTGCCGAACGTCATCGCGCCGAGGGCCAGCGGGGAGACGCGCAGGCCCGAGCGCCCCAGCAGCCGGTAGGTGTCGAGAGAGAGAGCGTTGGTCATGGTTGCCTCCACAGGTGCGGCAGGCGCGTCCGGTGCCCTGCCTCGATCCGGACGTTAAGGCCCTGGCGCCCCGCGAAGAATCCGACATGATCGAACGAGGCTGTTTAGCCAGGGGTACATAATGCGCGGGAGAGAGTTCACCGACCTGACGGCGTTCGCGGCCATCGTGGAGCACGGGAGCTTCGCCCGCGCGGCGGCGCACCTGCGGGTCTCGCCGTCGGCCCTGAGCCAGACCATCCGGGGGCTGGAGGAGCGGCTCGGCGTGCGCCTCCTGAACCGCACCACGCGCAGCGTGGCGCCGAGCGAGGCGGGGGCGCGGCTGCTCTCGCGGCTGGCCCCGGCGCTGACCGAGCTGGAGGCGGCGGTCGCCGACGTGAGGGCGCTCCGGGACAGGCCGGCGGGCGTGCTCAGGATCAACACGGCGCGGATCGCGGCGCTCTGGTGCATCGCCCCGCTGCTCGGCCGGTTCCACGAGGAGCACCCGGACATCGTGCTCGACGTGGTGGTCGAGGACGCGATCGCCGACATCGTCGCGGGCCGCTTCGACGCGGGGGTCCGCCTGGGCGAGCGCCTCGAGCGGGACATGGTGGCGGTGAAGCTGAGCGGCGATCTGTCGATGATGGCGGTGGCGTCGCCGGGCTACCTGGCGCGCCACGGCGTCCCCGCGACCCCGCGCGAGCTGCACCGGCACCGCTGCATCAACGTGCGCTGGCCGACCGACGGCAGCCTGTACCGGTGGGAGTTCGAGAAGGGGAAGCAGTCCCTGGAGGTCGCCGTCGAGGGCCCGCTCATCGTCAACGACGTGGACCTGGCGCTGCGCGCCGCGGTGGACGGCGTGGGCATCGCTTACGTGCTCGACGGGCAGGCGAGGCCGCTGGTCGAGGCCGGGAAGCTGACGCGCGTCCTGGAGCCCTGGTCGCCGTCGTTCCCGGGGTTCTACCTGTATTACCCGAGCCGCCGGCAGACGCCCCCACCGCTGCGGGCGTTCGTCGACTTCCTGCGCCGCGTGGGCCCGGCGGAGACGAAGGCGCGGCGCGCCCGTCCCGCCGGCGGATCGAAGGGGTAGGGGGATTCGTTCCGCCGAGCTGCGAAGGGCGCCGAGAGGACCTCCTTCGCCTGGTGCCCTCGGCGGTCCTCTCATCTGGGTGGCTGTGTCAGACACGGCGCGAGCGCCGTGCGCGTCGCTCAAGGACGGATTTTTTTACGAGTCAAGATCGGCTATCTGGCGACGGCTGTGTCGATTCGATTCCACGGTCGAACATGACCCGTGCCCGCTCCTCCAGGCGCCTTCGCGATCCCCGATCCGAGCCGTGGGATCGGCCGTAAGTACATTTCAATTATTATCTATGGATTCTGCGCGTACGGTCGAAATCGGCTGCCTCTACGCTCGCGAGGTAATCGTTCGAGATCGAGTAGAGACCTGCTCGCAATGCGCGCGGGCCGCCATGGCAGGCAATGTCACCCCTTGGCCCGGCGAGCATTGCGCGCGCAAATCGACCAAGTCATCATGCCTCCGACGCTCGCTCACGAATCGTGAGTCGAGTCGTCATGAAGAGGAGGATTGAGTCATGGACATCAAGTTCACCCTCAAGGACAGCGACGTGATCCTCAGCCAGAAGGATCTCGACGCGATCACCAACGACGTGCTGGCCGCCTTCACGGCCGCGCTGCAGAGCCGGACGGGCGCCGAGAAGTACGCCCCCGAGGCGTGGCTCGAGGCGGGTGGATACGTCAAGTTCAGCAAGGCGTAGTCGTACGCTGAGCGCGTGAGAGCGGCGCCCCGCCGCGCCAGCCAGACGTGGTCCCGGGAGCCTCGGCTGGCCGGCGGGCGGGGCCTCGCCGTACATCCGTCCGCGGCCCGCGCCTGCGGACACCACCGCTTGTCCTCGCGTGCCGCGACGGGGAGGTGCCATCGTGTCTTCTGAACGCAAATCAAGCTCTCTGAAAGTGCGCGTGCTGGTGCTCAAGGCCTCCAGTCGGTGCAACCTGAACTGCAGCTATTGTTATGTGTACAACCTGGGAGATACGACGTACCAGCAGCAACCCAGGGCGATGCCGCCACGCGTGATCACGGCCCTCCTGCAGAAGATCAAGTCCCATTGCCTTCGCCACGGGATGGACCGGTTCGCGCTCATCTTCCACGGCGGGGAGCCGCTGCTGCTCGGCGAACGCTTCTACGTCGACTTCGTATCCGAGGCCAGGGCCACGCTCCTGCCGGAGGTGACCCCCTACTTCTCGATGCAGACGAACGGCACGCTCCTCACCGAGCAGTGGTGCGAGACCCTGGCGGCGCTCGACATCCCGATCGGCATAAGCCTGGATGGCCCGCCGCGCGTCAACGATCAGCACCGCGTCGATCACGCGGGGCGCGGCTCTTACGAGGACGTCATCCGGGGGTTCGAGATCGCGAGGAGCTCCCCCCACGCGAAGCTCGCGCCGGGGATCCTTACCGTCATCAACATCGAGTCGGATCCCGTCGAGCTCTACGAGCATTTCAAGGGGTTGAACCTCAGGACGGTCGACTTTCTGCTCCCCGAGGCCACGCACGACAGGCCGCCTCATCGTCCGATCGCGGGGCGGGAGACCCCTTATGCCGACTGGCTGATCAGCATATTCGATCGGTGGTTCCACGAGAAGCCCAAGCCGATGTCCATACGGATGTTCGAGGGCATCATCGCCCAGATCCTCGGCGCGCCGTCGCCGCTCGACACCCTCGGGACCAGCAGGAACGAGGTCCTCGTGATCGAGGCCGACGGCGGTATCGAGCCCATCGGATCGCTCAAGGTGTGCGGCCCGGGGTTCACCAAGCTCGGCGCCAACGTGCTGACGCACGAGCTGGACGACGCCCTCGCGACGGAGCTCGCCGCTGCGTACCAGCTCAGCGGCGAGGAGCCGAGCTCGACGTGCGCGAGCTGCCCGATCCACGAGGTCTGCGGCGGCGGCTACCTGCCGCACCGGTACAGCCGCGAGCGCATGTTCGACAACCCCTCCGTCTACTGCCGCGATCTGATGAAGCTCATCACGCATATACAGAACAGCATCATCGACGAGCTGCCGCCGCCGGCTCGCGATCGGCTGGGCCTCACCCGCCTCACGTACGACGGGGCCAGGGCCACGATGAGGGCGCCGGGACGGGGACGGGTCTCGCTGCCGGTCATCGGCTGACGGCGCAGAGCGATAACCCGACCGTCGTCTCGCATTGTCGTCGCGCGCCCCGTCCACCGCCGTCGGGCGGCGCGCGCGATCGGATCGACCGAGCGACACTGGAGTAACCACCATGATAACGCTGGAACGTGACTCAGGTGATCTATGGATGCAGATGGACCACCGGCTCCGGAGGGTGCCGATCCCACAGGGCGAGGCCGACTCGATCTCGCGCCGCCGCGAAATGGCGTTGGAGAGCCTCATCGGGCAGAACAGCGATTTTCTTCCGGTGCGGTTCCTGGAGCAAGGATACCGGCGCAGCCGGGCGGTAGCGCGGATCCAGCTCCGCAAGGCGACGCCGGAGGGGCCTTCGGCCGCCGGCTTCGGGACCGGCTTCCTCGTGGCGCCAGGGATCCTCATGACCAACCACCATGTGTTGCCGGACGTGGAGGCGGCGAGCATGAGCCGCGCGCAGTTCAATTACCAGGTCGACCTGCTCGGCGACGAGACCGCGTCCGACGACTGGGATCTCGCGCCGGATCGCATGTTCGTGACGAGCCCCTTCGAGGAGCTCGACTTCACCCTCGTCGCGCTCGCCCCCAAGCGGACGACCGAGGCGGGCACCGTCTATGGCACGATCCCCCTGTCGGGCGATCCCTCCAAGATCAAGGTGGGCGAGAGCGTGAACATCATCCAGCACCCCAGCGGGAGGCGGAAAGAGGTCGTGCTCCACGACAACGCCGTGACCGGGTTCTTCACCGGCGGATATATCCATTACACCGCCGACACCCTCGTTGGATCGTCGGGCTCCCCCGTCTTCAACAACCAGTGGGAGCTCGTGGCGCTCCACCACCGCGGCGTCGTGAAGAGCGACGACAGGGGGCTTCCGCTCGACGAGCGCGGGGAGCCCATCGCCGACGGACGAAGGGTGATCGAGGCGAACGAAGGGATCCGCATCTCCGCGATCGTCGCGTACCTCGTCTCGGAGCGCGTCCCCTCGGGGACGCGCGCCGCGCTCAAGCCGTTCCTCTACTGAGCAGGAGCCATGAAATATGCCGACATGGAGTCTCGCCGCCGCCGTCCGTCCCGAGCTGCCGGAGCCCTTTCGGCGCTTCGTGGTGCCTCGCGACGATGGGTCCTTGCAGACCGTGTTCCTGGCGCACCAGGACGACGATCCGGATCGGCGTAAGCCCCTGTTGATCTATCTGTCAGGCTCCGGCGCTCGCTCGCACTTCGTCATGGCCGGCGACGAGATCGACGCCGGTCGGCTCGGCGCCGTCGCGAGCGTGGCGGCCTCGCGTTTTCACGTCTTCGGCCTGGAGAAGCGCGGGGTATCCTTCCTCGACAGCCGTCCCGGCTCGGCCGACGGTGCTTCGCCGGAATACCACCGCCACGCGACGCTGGAGGGCCGCGTCGAGGAGGTGAGGACCTTTCTTGACGCAGCGCTCGCCGAGGAGGCGATCGATCCGGGGCGCGTGGTCCTCGTCGGGCACTCGGAGGGAGCGGACGTCGCCGCAGCGGCTGCGGCAGCGGATCCGCGCGTGACGCACGCCGTGTTCCTGTGCGGGGGCGGCCCGACGCAGCTCTTCGATCTCGTCGTGCTGCTGCGCAAGCGGCTGGCGAGAGAGGGCCGAACGCCGGAGGACGTCGAGCTGGCCGTGCAGGCGATGGAGCGGGCGTTCCGGCGCATCCTCGCGAGCCCCGAGGACACCGTGTCGATGTTCATGGGGCACGCCTACCGGCGCTGGGCCAGCTTCGCCCGTTCCCCACCCGTGGCGAACTTGCTGAAGACACGGGCCAGGCTCTTCGTGGCCCACGGTACGGAAGACACGAGCGTACCGATCGAGTCCTTCGATCTGCTCACGGTCGAGCTCCTGCGGCTCGGACGCGAGGCCACCCTGCGGCGCTATCCGGGGCGCGATCACGGCTTGAGCCGTCCCGGGGCAAGCCCCGCTGCGCCGGCGATGCTGGATGTCTTCCAGGAGGTCGTGGCGTGGGCGTTGGAGGGGTAGCCTTCCTCCCCCTCCGCGGGATGGCGCGCGCGACCTCGTCGGCGCGCGCCTGGCGATCGAGCACGCCCGCGTTGTTCACCAGCGCCGTCACCGGGCTCGCCGCCGCGAGGGTGGCCCCGGCCTGACGGACCTGCGCGCCGGCGCGCGCGCAGCCGGAGCGGGGGCTCGCGCCGGCGTGGCCACCCGGCGGCGGACGGCGCGCCGGCGGGAACGCCGACATGGCAGAATGCGCCGGAGATGGATGACGTCCGGCGGCACGGGGAGGGACCTTCGCGATGAGATCGCGGCCGTGTGCCATGGCCCTCTTCCCGGAGACCGGCGGAGAGGATGCCGCCTCGGGTCATCCGGCGCTCGAACGGCACCCAGGGCCGCGGCCGTGATCGACCCGATCGTGCCGGACAGCCGCGTCGGCGGTTACGTGATCTCCAACGTGCTCGGCGCGGGCGGCCTCGGTGGCGTGTACCGCGCGCGGCCATCGGCGGGGGGCGCCGACGTCGCCGTGAAGGTCTTTCATGAGGTGCTCGACGGCACGGCGGCCGAGCGCTTCGCGAGAGAGGTAGGGGTGCTCGCGCGCCTGCGGCACGAGTCCATCGTGGCGTTGCTCGATCACGGCGTGCTCGACGATGGGCGGCCCTACCTGGTCACCGAGCTCGTGGCGGGCGAGTCGCTCGACGCGCTCCAGAGGGGAGAGGCGCTGCTCCTGGAGGATGCCGTCAACATCATCCGGCGCATCGCCGAAGCGCTCGCGTACGTGCACGCGCAGGGCGTGGTCCACGGAGATCTCAAGCCGAGCAACCTGATGGTGACGCGGGCCGGTCGGATCGTGCTGCTCGACTTCGGGCTCGCGGCGCCGATCGGGACGAGCTCGCTTTCGAGCACCGGCATGATCGCCGGAACGCCGAGGTACATGGCTCCGGAGACCATCCGGGGGGACGCGCGCGGACCGGCGGTCGACGTCTTCGCGCTGGGCGTGGTGGCGTACGAGCTCCTCTGCGGGCGGCCGCCATTCGAAGGCGCCGTGATCTCCAGC
Source organism: Sorangium sp. So ce134 (assembly GCA_051525975.1). Lineage (GTDB taxonomy): Bacteria > Myxococcota_A > Polyangia > Polyangiales > Polyangiaceae > Sorangium. The sequence continues at coordinate 10,059,913 of CP150314.1, read as the reverse complement.
GTGCTCGTCAGGATCGTGCGAGACGAGCCGGAGCCACCGTCGACGTGGAACGCGGCGCTCTCGCACGAGTTCGACGCGATCGTGCTCGGCGCGCTGCAGAAGGATCCCGCGCGGCGGCCTCCGGCCGACGAGCTCGCCCAGGCGCTTCGACGTCTGGCGGCCTCGTATGAGGGGAGCCTGGGCGCGCCCCTGCTGCCTCCTCCCGCGGCGCCCGCCCCGTCCGGCGACGCGGAGCTCGAGATGGCGACGACCATGAATCTGGTGCCGCCAGCCGAGCTCCCGGTCGCGGCAGCGCCTCTGCTGGAACCGCCGGTCGTGGTCGGCGTCCTCTTGCTCACCGCGGGCGAGGAGCGCGACACCTACTACGCGATCGTCCGCGACATCACCATCGGCAGCGCTCCAGAGTGCGAGCTCCGGGTCGACTCCCCCTCGGTTTCTCCGTGCCATTCCCGCCTGCGCGTCGCGGGACAAGCGGTGACCGTCGAAGATCTCGGCAGCACGCAGGGCACCTTCGTCAACGGCCAGCGCGTCGGTGAGCCGGTCCGGCTCGAGCGCGGCGACGCGCTGCGCGTCGGCGACATCACGCTCTTCTTCGTGCAGCGCCCAGCGGCCGAGGCCTCGGAGGTGCGCCGCCGCCTCGCCGCGCTCGAGGAGCGCTGGCAGCGGTTGATCGACGCGGTGGACGCCGGTGGCGCGCGCTTCGTCGGGGAGAGCCGGCGGCTCCTGGACGAGCTCCTCTGCGAGGCGATCGGCTTCCGCGTCGAGCGCGAGGTCCCCCTGCGCCGGGGCGTCATCGGCTTCCTCGTCGAGGCGCCGTTGCTCTGGATCCGCCACACGCGGTTCCCGATCCTCTTCCTGCAGCAGGACGACGATCCGGCGCTCGTCGACCGGCTCGCCGAGTTCCTCCAGGCAGGGCAGCTCCTCGGTTACTTCATCGTCCTCGTCGCTGTGCCGCCCCCCGGCGGGGCGCCCGGCACGCGCACGCTGCGGGACCGCATCAACGGGTCGCCTTACCGCTACGACTTCGTCGTGCTCGACCGCCAGCAGCTCGCCTCGCTCGCGATCGCCAACGAGGCGCACCGGTTCGTCGAGATGATCCTCGAGCAGGGCACCGACCCCGGCAGCCTCTCGCCCTACGTCGTCCGCGGGCCGGTGCCCGAGAACATGTTCTTCGGGCGCGAGCGCGAGGTGAAGACGCTCACGCAGGGCATCGGCACGCACAGCTTCGCGGTCGTCGCCGGGCGCCGCATGGGCAAGAGCTCGATCCTGCTGCGCGTGCAGCGCGCGCTCGCGGCCGATCCGCGCTACGAGTCGCTGTACCTGAGCTGCGAGGACCGGCCCACGTGGGGCGAGTTCCTGGCGATGCTCGGCCGCGAGGGCGACGGTGCCGGGGGCGCGGCGGAGGACCCAGCGCTCGTGCGGCCGCGCATCGCCGCGCACCGCGAGCGCGCCGGCGGGCGGACGATCGTGTTCCTCCTCGACGAGATCGACGCGCTGCTCGCGTACGACGCCGCGCGCGAAGGGCGGCTGTTCCGCGCCCTGCGCGCCGTGGCGCACGAGGGACTCTGTCGCTTCGTCTTCTCGGGCAGCCGCACGCTCTACCAGAGGCTGCACGATCCCTACTCGCCGTTCTTCAATTTCTGCGAGGAGCTCTTGCTGCGGCCGCTCGACGACAAGGCGGTCGAGGCGATCGTCCGCAAGCCGATGCAGCAGATCGGCTTCGATCTGCAGGATCCGGAGCTCCTCGTCGCCGAGATCATGCGCGTCACCTCCTCCCACCCGAACCTCGTGCAGATCGTCTGCCAGCACCTCGTCGCCGGGAGCCTCGATCGGCGGGTCGCGGCCGCGGAGGTCGAGCGGATCGCGGCGCAGCGCGAGCTCCAGCGCGACTTCATCGAGACCGCCTGGAGCGACACGACGCCGTTCGAGCGCATCGTCAGCCTGCTCTCGGCCGGGCCGACGTTCTCGCTCGCGGAGCTGCAGGGCGAGGCGCGGCGCCGCGGCCTCCCCGACGAGGGGCGCGTCGCGGAGGCGGTGGAGATGCTCGACCTCTACAGCCTCGTCGCGCCCGACGGCGACAGGTACCGCTTCGCGATGGCGGCCTACCCGGCGATGGTCCGGCGATCGCACGACGTCGAGGCCCTCATCGCGAGCCTCGCGCGGAAGGCCCTCGGATGATCTTCCACCTGCACGGCCCGCTCGATCCGGACAGCCCGCTCTTCGTCGGCCGGGAGGAGGACCTCGTCCGGATCGAGGGCTGGCTTCAGCGCGGCGACGCGGTCGGCGCGGTCCTCGGCGGGCGGCAGAACGGAAAGACGAGCGTGCTCTTGCGGGCCCGCGAGCGCGCGCGGCCGTGGCAGCCGATCGCCTTCGTCGATTTCCAGGCCGTGGCGGGCGCCGACCCGGCGGCGTGCGCGCGCCACCTCGCGGAGCAGATCGCCGATCAGATCGGAGGCACGCTCGCCGCCGCGCCGCCGCTCCCGGACGGCGCGGGCGGCCTGCAGGCGTTCCTCCGGGCGGCGGCCAGCGCGGCGCGGGCGCCGCGGATCGGCCTCTTCCTCGACGAGCTCGGCGTGCTTCCGGAAGAGACCCGGCGCTGGCTCGGCTCCGCGCTGCGCGCCTCGTTCAACCTCCGGCTGGTCCACCGCGAGCTCGGCCGCTGGACGTTCGTCCTCGCGGGCGGGATCGAGCTCTGCGACATGGCGGTGCACCGCAACTCGCCGCTCCGCAACGTGCTCGACGAGATCTACCTCGGCGACCTCTCCGAGGCGGCGGTGGCGGCGCTGCTCGCCGCAGCCGCGGCGCCGGGCCTCCCCGCCTCGCGCGCGGCCGAGCTCTGCGCCCTCACGGCGGGGCAGCCGTACCTCACGCAGGCGCTGGCCGAGGAGGTGGCGCGCTGCGGCGCGACCGCCTCGGGCGCGGCGGCCCTGCTGCGCGCGGAGACCCACAACCTGCCGCACGTCTTCCACGCCATCGACCGCGAGGGCCTCGAGCCGCTCTTCCGCCGGATCGTCGCCGAGGAGCCGGTCCCCTTCACGCGCCTCGACGACGACGTCGCGCGGCTCGAGCTGATCGGCGTGCTCCGCGAGGAGGCCGGGCTCTGCCGGCCGCGCAACGCGCTCTACGCCGAGGCGGCGCGGCGCCGCTACGGGATCGACGCGGCGACGCCGGCCCGCGAGCGGCCGGGGCCGGCGGCGCGCGGCGGGGCGGCAGCCGAGCCGCCGGCGGACCTCCCGCGCAGCCTTGTCGAGGCCCTCCGCCGCAAGCAGCTCGTTCCGTTCGTGGGGGCGGGCGTCGCGATGGCGGCGCGGCGGGCCTCCGATGGAGCCCCCCTGTTCCCGAGCTGGCCGGCGCTGCTCAGGGCGGCCGCGGCGCGCCTCGGGGAGGAGGGGCGCCACAACGACGCGGCGCTCGTGAACGCGCTCCTCTCGCTGGACGCGCCTCGGCTGCTCGAGGCGGCGCACGAGGCGAAGCGCGCGCTCGGGGCGACCTGGAGCCGCTTCCTCGTCGAGCAGCTCAGCCCGGACGCGAGGGACGTGCAGCCGGCGTCCCTCGAGCTCGCGCGGCTCGTGTGGGGGCTGGGCAGCCTGCTCGTCATCACCACGAACTACGACGCCGTCCTGCGCTGGGCGTGCCCCGATCCCGGCAACCTGCGCGAGTGGATCATCGAGACCCCGGCCGGCCTGGTCGAGCTCCTCCAGGGCGCGCTGCAGCGGCCCACGGTATGGCACCTGCACGGCGCCATCCACCACGTGGACGACATCATCCTGACGCCCGACGGGTACACGACGCTCTACCCGAAGGGCCCCTCGGTCGAGGTGCGCTACCGGGCCGCGCTGGAGTCGCTGCGCACGCAGATGGCGGGCCGGACGCTGCTCTTCGTCGGCTTCAGCCTCGAAGATCGGGTGTTCGGCGACCAGATCCGCTGGGTCACTCAGGTCTTCCGGGGGGCGGCCGGCCCGCACTTCGCGCTCGTCCGGCGCGAGGACCGGAAGGCGTTCGAGCAGCGCGCCGCCGACCTGCCGGTCGAGATCATCGAGTTCGAGGCGTTCGGCGAGCCCCTGCTCGCGCGGCTCCGCGCGCTCGCCGCGGCGGCGGCGCCCACGGGCGGACCGGCGTCTCGCTAGAGCACCGTTGATGAAGGGAGAAATAAACCGCCAAGACGCCAAGGACGCCAAGACGCCAAGATGAGATTTTTTTTCTTCTTGGCGTCTTGGCGTCTTGGCGTCTTGGCGTCTTGGCGATTCGAAATTCTGCGCTTTTCAGGCAGTTGTAGGCCGCGGGGTCAGCCGCGCGTGAGCGACGTGGACGCCGTCGCGCCCCCGGCCATCCCGGCGGCGCGCCTCAGGAAGCCCGCGATCGCCCGCGCCGACGCCTCCGGCGCGAGCTGCAGCACGAGGTGCGGCGCGTCGACCGTGGCGCACTCGAGGTCGGGCCGCAGCCGGCGGAGCTCGCGCAGCACGCGCGGCGGCACCAGCGCGTCGCCCGAGGCGCCCAGGTACAGCAGCGGCACGCCGCAGCGCTGGAGCAGCGCGCGCGCGTCCACCGAGAGCACCTCGCGCACGCGCGCCGCCATCACCGCGGGATCGACCGTCTCCACGTTCGCGGCCACGCGCTCCAGCCACGCGGCGGAGGCGCGCGCGCCGACGAGGTAGCGGCGCGCGACGAGCTCCGGCGCGCGGCGGCGGAAGAGCCACGGGCCGACCAGGTGCCGCGCGAGCGACGGGACGAGCCACACCGGGTTCGTGACGAAGGTGGCCACGAGCGCCACGCCGACGAGCTCGCCGGCGCGACGGCAGGCCAGGCGGAGCGCCAGCGGCCCCGAGAACGACTCGCCGAGCAGCGCGTACGGCCCGTCCGCGGGCAGGCGCGCCGCGACCAGCGCCTCGAGCGCGCCGTAGTCGAGCGCCGTGTCCGCGGGGTAGGAGATCACCTCCGGCGCGATGTCGGCGGCCTCGGCCGACAGCGCCTCGACGAACGGCGCGAAGAGCGCGCCGGTGCCGTCGAGACCCGGGAGGAGCAAGAGCCGCAGCGGCGCGGTCACCGGCGCGAGCTTCGCCGAGCGCGGCCCCGGCGGCAATCCAGCCGCTGCCACGCGCGCCGCCCCGCTGCCTCGCCCGCCGCGCCGCCGCCGCGCGCGCCGCCCCGCCGCGCCTCGTGGGAGGGTTGGCTCGTCCCGCGCGCTCGGCTATGCGGAGGCCCATGGCGCTCCACCCCCTCGCGGGCCGTAAAGCCCCGCCCGACGTGCTGATCGATCCGGACAAGCTGCGCGCGCAGTACTACAGCGAGCGCCCCGACCCGAGCGACCCGCAGCAGCGCGTCGCCTTCGGCACCTCCGGCCACCGCGGCTCGGCCGCGCGCCGCAGCTTCAACGAGGCCCACGTCCTCGCCGTCGCCCAGGCCATCTGCGACTACCGCGCCAAGCAAGGCACGACCGGCCCGCTCTACCTCGGCATGGACACCCACGCGCTCTCCGAGCCGGCGCAGCGCTCCGTCATCGAGGTCTTCGCCGCCAACGGCGTCGACGTCCTCATCGCCGAGCGGGACGGCGTCACGCCGACGCCGGTCATCTCGCACGCGATCCTCACCCAGAACCGCGGGCGCACCTCGGGGCTCGCGGACGGCGTGGTGATCACGCCCTCGCACAACCCGCCCGACGACGGCGGCATCAAGTACAACCCGCCGAACGGCGGGCCGGCCGACACCGCCGTCACCGGCTGGATCGAGGATCGCGCCAACGAGCTGCTCCGCGCCGACAACGCGGGCGTGAAGCGCTTGCCCTACGAGGCCGCCCTGCGCGCGCCGACGACGCACCCGTACGATTACATCGGCTCCTACGTCGCCGATCTCGGCAACGTCGTGGATCTCGAGGCCGTGCGCGGCGCGAAGCTGCGCCTCGGCGTCGATCCGCTCGGCGGCTCGAACATCGCGTACTGGGCGCCGATCGCCGAGAAATTCGGGCTGGATCTGACCGTGGTGAACCAGGCCGTCGACCCCACCTTCAGCTTCATGCCCCTCGATCACGACGGCAAGATCCGCATGGACTGCTCGTCGCCGTACGCGATGGCGAACCTCATCGCGCTCAAGGACGACTACGACCTCGCGTTCGGCAACGACGCCGACTCGGATCGCCACGGCATCGTCACCCGCAGCGCCGGGCTGATGAACCCGAACCACTACCTCGCCGTGGCGGTGTTCTACCTGTACCAGAACCGCCCGGCGTGGCGCCCCGACGCGGCCGTGGGCAAGACGCTCGTCTCGAGCAGCATGATCGACCGGGTGGCGAAGCACCTCGGCCGGCCGCTGCGCGAGGTGCCGGTCGGCTTCAAGTGGTTCGTCGACGGGCTGCTCGACGGCTCGCTCGGCTTCGGCGGCGAGGAGAGCGCGGGGGCCTCGTTCCTGCGGCGCAACGGGCAGGTGTGGTCGACGGACAAGGACGGCATCATCCTCGACCTGCTCGCCGCCGAGATCCTCGCGCGCACCGGCCGCGACCCCGCCGAGCACTACCGCGACCTGACCCAGCGCTTCGGCGCGCCGCTCTACACCCGCATCGACGCGCCGGCCACGCCCGCCGAGAAGAGCGTGCTCAAGAAGCTCTCCCCCGAGGCGGTGCGCGCCCAGAGCCTCGCGGGCGAGCCGATCACCGCCAAGCTCACCCGCGCGCCCGGCAACGGCGGCGAGATCGGCGGGCTCAAGGTCGTCGCCGAGAACGGCTGGTTCGCCGCGCGGCCCTCCGGGACCGAGGACGTCTACAAGATCTACGCGGAGAGCTTCAAGGACCAGGCGCACCTCGATCGCGTGCTCGACGAGGCGCGCGCCATGGTCGCCGACGCGCTGTCCGCCAGGTGAGCTCGTCGACGAGCGCGCGGAGCTAAAACAACGACAGCTGCCGCCGCGCCCCGATCATCGCGTCGAAATCCTCGCCCCCGAGCCACCGGAGCACCGAGTCCGCGATCGGCTTGAGCTGCTGCGACACATAATGATCGTAGTCCGGCGGCGCCGTCGTCTGGCCGACCGGCTCGGGGCCCGCGCGCGTGATCACGTAGCTCACGATCCGCCCCGCGTCCCCGCCCAGCTTGCGGGCCGCCTTCACGTGCGGCGGCGTCGTCTTCGTGTACGCGCCGAGCGGCTTGCGCAGCGCCTTCTTGTAGACGAGCTCCGCGTCGAACCGCCCCGCGCGGAGCTCCGCCACGAAGGTCCGCACGAAGCCCTCGACCGGGCGATCATGAAACACGAGGTCGAGCAGCTCCCGCTGGAAGCGCCGCGCCACCGCGCTCGCGTCGCGCCGGACCGCCTCGAGCCCGACGATCTCGAGCTTGCCGCCCTCCCCGGCGACCAGGCCCGCGTAGCGCTTCTTGCTGCCCTGCGCGGCGCCGCGCAGCTCGGGCAGGAGGAAGCGCGCATAGACCTTCTCGAACTCGAGCTCCAGCCGGCTCTCGCACCCGAAGGTCCTCGCGATCTCGGCGGCGACGGAGGCCGAGACGGCGTCGCGGAGCTCCTCGGCGCGGGCGGCGGCGCGCGCGGCGTCCGGCTCGCCGAACTCGACGAAGAGCGAGTCGGTGTCGCCGTAGAGGACCCGGTGCCCGGCCCTCCGCACCGCCTCCGCCGTCAGCCGGATGACGTGCTGGCCGGCGCTCGTGATCGCGTTCGCGACCGCCGGCGAGAACAGGCGCGACGCCGGCGAGCCCAGCACGCCGAAGAGCGAGTTCATGAGGATCTTGATCGCCATCGCGCCCCGCTCGTCGCCCGCCCGCCGCGCCTCGGCCCGCTCGTCCCAGAGCCGCGCGACCAGCTCGGGGAGGATGCCCGGCTCGCCGCGCCGGAACGCCGCGCCGCCCGGCGTCACGATGAGCGCCTCGGGCGGCGCGCCGTCCCCGGCCACGAACGTCAGCGGATCGATGTTGAAGGTGCGAATCAGGCTCGGATAGAGGCTCTTGTAATCGTACACCGCGATGTTGCGGTAGAGCCCCGGGATCGAATCGAGCACGAGGCCGCCGGCGATCTCGATCTCCTCGTCCGGCGCCTCCCTCGACACCGACGGCGCGACCTTGCCGCGGGCGCGGAGCGCGGGCAGGTACAGCGAGTCGATCGCGGCGATCTGCGCGCCCACGCGGTCGAGCTGCATGCCCGTGAGCAGGCTCCGCCGCACCGACAGCTCGACGAGGCCGGTCTTCTCCAGGAGGTCCCGGACGAGGCGGGCGTCCTCGAGGTTGTACGCCGCGAGCAGCGCCGGATCGTCGCGGTACGACGCCTCGATGTGCGCGCCCCGGTCCTCGGACGCGAACAGCTTGCCGCGCCCGAGGATCGCCTGCGCGGCGGTCTCGAGGCGGTAATCGTCGAGGCGCATGAAGGCGCTGCGGAGGAGCGCGAGGCCGTCGAGCACCACGCGCCCCGGGAGGACGGCGCGCGCCTCGCGCGAGAAGCCCGGATCGCGCAGGATCGCGATCTCGTCGTCTCCCCGGCCGAGCGCGCACGGGAGCCCGGCGCGGCGGCAATAGCGCTGGAGCGCGGGCAGATCGAAGTCCGGGATGTTCCAGCCGGTGAGGACGTCGGGATCCGCCTCCGCGACGTGCGCGAGGAACCGCTCGAGGAGCGCGCGCTCGTCGGGGAAGCGCTCGGCGTAGGCGGGCAGGCCGCCGGGCACGGGCTCGTCCCGGACCAGCAGGCAGAGCTCGCCGCCCGCCCCCGCGAGGGCTATCGAATAGAGCTGCTCGCCGTCGAGGCTCGTCTCGATGTCGAGCGACATCACGCGCAGCTCCGGGACGAAGGTCGCGGGGACGAGCTCGGGATTCCGGTACACGCGCCCGACGCCCGGGCGCAGCTCGAACGGCCCGGAGACCGCGAACGCTCCGCGGACGCCGCGATCGATGAGGAAGCGGTAGGCGAAGCGCACGTCCGCCTCGAGGGCCTCGGCGCCGGCCGCGGCCAGCTTGTCGCGCAGCGCCGCGACGTCCCGCGGGAGCGCGGCGTCGACGCGCAGCACCGGCTCGCCGTCGAGCGTCTCCAGCGCCTCCGGGGAGACGCGGCTCCCCGCGAGCCGCCGCGCGACGGCGGCGTCGCTCTCGCGCACGAAGAAGTAAGGCCTGAACCTGTCCTCGACGACGAGCGCCGGCGTGCCGTCCTCCATCACCGCGTACAGATGGATTTCCGGGCATCCGGCGACGACCCGGTACGTGGGCGTGAGGATGAAGCCGCGGTCGGGCATGTGCGGGTGCGCGGAGGCCTCCAGGCGAGCTCGTCGCCGGCGCGCGGGGCGGCCCGGGACCGCTCCGCGCCAAGCCGCACTTGACCACCGGGGCCGGCCCCCCGCAAGCCCCTCTCGCCCCGGCGCTCGGGATTTCCCGGAGGAGCGCGAGGGCCGAGGGAGCCGGGCCTCCGCCGGAGAGGGCGCCTTTCGCGGAGGGGACCTCTCTCGCATGGATGACGGCAAAACAGCGATCCTCGCCGTGGAGGCCCGAGACGCGGCGTCGCGGGCTCGCCCGTGCGCGGCCACTGCCCTCGCGGCGCGCTTTCGCGCGCCCGGGGTGAGCAGCGCCGTCCCGCCGATTCCGTCGAGAGCGGGTCCGCCGCTTGCTTGATGTTTGAGACGTAGTGATCCGCGGGCGTTCCATGGATTGGTCCGTGAGGCGCGCCGTGGAAACCAAGGAAGGGAATCCACCATGATGCGCCATCATTTCAAGCATCGGGTCGCGGTGATCGCCGCGCTCGCCGCGAGCGTCGTCGGCGGCTCCGCGCACGCGACCGGGCGGGGAGGTTACGCTCAGCAGAGCGGGCAGATCTCGCAGCAGCAGAGGCCGCAGCAGCAGAGGCCGCAGCAGGCGACTCCGCAGCGCGCGCATGTCCAGGTGTCGGACGGCGCCATCGCGGGGGTCATCTCGGCGAGCAACCAGCTCGAGATCGCCCTGGCGACGATCGCCCGCAAGCAGGCCCGGTCGCGCGAGGTGAAGGATTTCGCCAGGGAGATGCTCGAATCCCACAACCAGTCGGAGCGCCGCCTGAGCGCGCTGCTCCGGCGTCTCCGGATCCAGGTGCAGCCGACGCGGGCGAGCGCGATGCTCGTCGGGCATTCGCCGGTCTTCGCGGCCTACCTCCGCAGGCAGCCGGCCCAGAAATTCGACCAGGCGTTCATGAACGCCCAGGTGATGACGCACCGCTATACCCTGCGGATGCTGGACGAGCACCTCATCCCGAAGGCGAAGGATCCGGCCCTGAGGCAGGAGCTCCAGTGCATTCGTGACGAGGTGGTGAGCCACCTGGAGAAGGCGCAGGCGATCCAGGCGAACCTGGCGAAGCAGTCCTCCGGCCAGGGCCGCTAGAACGCCGATAGCGTCGATCGAGCGAGAAATAAACCGCCAAGACAGATGCGCCGGTCAAGACCGGCATGAGGGAGCAGGTGAGCAACGAGGAGCAGCACCAGCAAATCGAGCAAGTCCTGCCCCGGGAGGAGTCCACCCCCGGGAAGGCCACCCTTGCGCAGCGTGGGGTGACCCGCGAGGCGAAGCGTAGGGGGACGAGTGAGCGGGCCGGGCGATAGAGCCTCGAAACGGTTCAGTTCGAGGGGGCCGACACGATTGTCTTGCGTGGAAGGCCATGGTGGAGGCCCGAACAACGTGGACCTGGGCCGTCCATCCCCTCCGGGGTCGAGGAGTTCGGCACGTGCACACACGCCTCATGCACGGAAACCGGGAGACCTCGAAGGAGCCGCGATGCCGGTGGTGGGCAGCGGACAGCCACGGGAAGGCGCCGAGCCGCAATCCGTGGTGTCGTACTTCGAGGAGTCGGACGAGGGCATGGTACCGGAGAAGCCGGCGAAGACGCGGGTAACGCCCGTCGAGTCGGTGGAGGGACGGCCCGAGGCCGAGGGAAAATCCGCAGCACGAAACGCGTCCCGGGCTCAGGACCGGCAAGACGCGCCCACGCAAGTGATGCGGATCGGACAGCGAGCGAAGGAGAAGAAAGGGGAGCGGTTCGACAACCTGCTGAGCGCGATCAAGGCGCCGCTGCTGAAGGAGGCGTACCATCGCCTGCGCAGGCGCGCGGCGCCCGGAGTGGACGGGACCACGTGGGAAGAGTACGGCGAGCATCTCGATGCCCGCCTGCTCGACCTGCAGGATCGCATCCACCGCGGCAGCTACCACCCGCAGCCGGTGCGGCGCGTGCACATCCCGAAAGGCGATGGTCGCATGCGACCGCTCGGCATCCCGGCGCTGGAGGACAAGCTCGTCCAGCAGGCGGTGCGGATGGTGCTGGAGCCGATCTACGAGCAAGAGTTCCTGGGGCTGTCGTATGGCTTCCGGCCCGGCCGGGGGCCGCACGACGCCCTGAACGCGCTCGCAGAGGCCATCAGCCGGAAGACGAGCTGGGTGCTCGATGCAGACATCCGGTCGTTCTACGACACCATCGATCACGGATGGATGCAGAAGTTCCTCGAGCACCGGATCGGGGACAGGCGCATGGTGCGGCTGCTGATGAAGTGGCTGCACGCGGGCGTCATGGAGGAAGGCGAGCTGCGCGAGGTGAAGGAAGGGACGCCGCAGGGAGGGACCATCAGCCCGCTGCTTGCGAACGTCTACCTTCACTACGCGTTCGATCTGTGGGCCAACCAGTGGAGGAAGCGGCATGCGCGCGGTGAGGTGTACATCGTGCGCTACGCCGACGATTTCGCGGTGACCTTCCAGTACGAGCAGGACGCGCGCGCGATGCGGGAGGCCCTGGCCTCTCGTGTCGCGAAGTTCGGCCTGGAGCTGCACCCGGAGAAGACCCGGGTGCTTCGGTTCGGGAGATTCGCCCGGCAGGACGCCGAGCGCGACGGGCGCACACGCCCCGAGACGTTCGACTTCCTGGGGTTCACGCACATCGCCGGCGTAAGCCGGCGAGGCGAGTTCCAGCTGAAGCGTCGTACCTCGCGGAAGAAACGGAACGCCAAGCTGGCGAGCCTGCGCGAAGAGATGCGCGAGCGTCGGCATGAGCCCGTGCGAGCCCAGCACGCATGGCTCTCCAGCGTGCTCGAAGGGCACTTCCGGTACTACGGGGTGCCCACAAACTACCGGGCGTTGCACCAGTTCCGGGAACGCGCGCGCGCAAGCTGGCACCTCCAGCTTCAGCAGAGGAGCCAGCGTGCGCACTGGTCCCGGCCGCAACGAACGGCGTTCGAGCAGCGGTTCCCCCTGCCGCAGCCCCGCATCCATCATCCCTGGCCAGCTCTACCGCGAGCCAGTCCGTCGACCCGAGGTGGGAGCCCGGTGCGGGAAATCCGCTCGCCGGGTTCTGTCCGGGGGGCGGCCCGGGTTGACCGAAGGTAGGTCAGCACGGGCCGTCCCTACCGGGACCCAAGGACGCCAAGATAAGATTCTCTTCTTGGCGTCTTGGCGTCTTGGCGTCTTGGCGTCTTGGCGTCTTGGCGGTTCGAATTTCTGCGCTTTCAGTCAGTTTCAACCCATCCCCGCGCGCCGGGCGTCAGGGCGTGAACACCGCGCGCATGCACCCCTCCGCGCGCCTCTCGAACAGCCGGTATCCGCGCGGCCCGTCCTCCAGGCACATCCGGTGCGTCAGCAGGTACGACGGATCCAGCTCGCCGCGCTGGATGAGATCGAGCAGCCTCGGGATGTACCGCTGTCCGTGCTGCTGTCCGGTCCTGACGATCAGGGCCTTGTTCATGAGCGCGCCGAGCGGGATCTTGTCGGCGAACCCGGCATAGACGCCCACGATCGACACCGTGCCGCCCTTGCGGCAGGCCAGCATCGCCTCGCGCACCACGAGCGGCCGGTCGTTCTGCAGCCGGAACGCCTGCTTCACCCGATCGTACACGTGCTGCAGCCCCGCGCCGTCGGCCTCCATGCCCACCGCGTCGATGCACGCGTCCGGGCCGCGCCCGCCCGTCATCTCGCGGAGCGCCTCCTGCACGTCGACCTCGGCGTAGCTCAGCACCTCGGCGCCCCCGTGCGCCTTCGCCATCGCCAGGCGGTCCGGCACCCGGTCGATCGCGATGACGCGCTCGGCGCCGAGCAGATACGCGCTCTGGATCGCCATTTGACCGACCCCGCCGCACCCCCACACGGCCACGACGTGGCCCGGGCGGATGTCGCAGAGCTCGGCCGCCATGTAGCCCGTCGAGAGCGCGTCGGACGCGAACAGCGCGCTCTCGTCCCGCACCCCTTCGGGCACCTTGAACGCGCCGTGATCCGCGAACGGCACGCGCACGTACTCGGCGTGGCTCCCCGCGAACCCCCCGAAGGCGTGCGAGTAGCCGAAGATCGCCGCCGTCGTGTCCCCGAACACCCTGTCCGTCACCACGTGGTGAGGGTTCGAGTTCTCGCAGAGCGACCACAGCTCGCTCTGGCAATACGCGCACTGCCCGCACCCGATGATGGACGACACGACCACCCGATCGCCCCGCTGCACCCGCTTCACCTCCGCGCCGGTCTCCACGACCTCGCCGAGGAACTCGTGCCCGAGGACGTCGCCCTCCTTCATCGTCGGCACGTACCCGTGGAGCAGGTGCAGATCCGACCCGCAGACCGACGACAGCGACACGCGGACGATCGCGTCGTGCGGGCTGAGGATCCTCGGCTCCGGCACCGACGCGACCGCGACGTCATTGACCCCATTCCAGCAGATTGCTCGCATGGTCACGTCCTTTCACGGCCTGTCCGGCCGGACGGCTGCCCCACCGTCGTCGGGATCTCGCCGACCTCGATCCATTGCCTCATCCGCCGCAGGTCGCCCCGCAGCCGCCGCCTCGGCTCCTCGGCGAGCACCTTGCCGGCCGCCCGCGCGAGCCACCCCCGCGGCCGCGCGCCGGGCAGGACCGCGCGGATCTCCGTGCCCCGCTCACCCGGCGCGTCGGCGAGCGACACGATCCCCGTCCTCACGCCTTCCCGGCCTCCCATGCCGGACGTCCAGATCGTCGAGGTCCCCTCGGCCACGCCCATCTCCACGCGCGCGATCCGCTGCAGGGCGCGCCGCGCGCCCTCCGCGTCGTGCAGCGCGCGCAGCACCGCCGCGCGCACCCTGCTCACCGTGACGCTGCTCGCGATCCGCGGCTCGGCGACCCCGAGCGCCCGCAGCACCGGCGCCGCCAGCACGACCCCGAGGGCCGGCCGCTCCTCGGACAGCCCGGAGAGCCGCTCGTAGGCGCGGTAGGCCGCCGTCTCCACGCGGCTCCAGAGCCGCCTCGCGACTCCGCTGCTCCCCGGCAGCGGCGCGCACGGCGCGCTCTGCCCTGCGGCGAACACCTGCGCTCCCGGAGCGGCCCTCTCCTGCTCCGCCGGCGGCGCGGCCTCGCCGGCGCCCGGCGCCCGGCCCGCGCTCCGCTCCCCCCGCTGCGCCGCGGCGCGCGCTCGCAGGCCAGCCTTCGTTTTTGCCATCTTTCCCCCCTCGAGCCTCGTCCAGAGAGCCCGCGAAGGTGCGTTGCAAGCAGGCGGCCACTGGCGATGATCCAGCCGCTCACGTCTCAACGATGCTCCGAACACGCCACCGCCGTTGCGAGCGGCCGGAGCCAGGAGCGCCGAGCAAGCGCCCTCTTCGCGGCGCGCGAGGAGAAAACGGATTGCAGCGTGGAGAGAAGAAGGTTGCGGTGCCTGAAATTCCGGGCGATACTCCGCGCGCCAGGACGCGATTCGCTCACGCGATGTCCGTCTTAAGGCAGGTCCTGATTAGCCTAAGGTAGATTACGGAGACACGAACGTATGAAGACTAGAATTTTCCTGCATGGCTTGAACTTGGCGGTTTGTGGTCTGGCGGTTGCGGCGTTCGCGGCGTGCGGCGATGACGGCGACGGCGGCGCCGGCGGCGGGACCAGCAGCGCCACCTCGGGCACCGTCAGCCCGTCGACCACGAGCACGGGGACCACGGATCCCACCACCTCCTCCTCCTCGACCTCGGCGTCCGCGAGCTCCTCCGCGACGACGGGCGCGGGCGGCGGCCCGCAGACCCTCGAGATCATCGATGACATGGAGGACGAGGACAACGCCATCCGGGCTTCGGGGGGGCGGATCGGTTACTGGTACACCTTCAATGACGGGACCGAGGGGGCCACGCAGAACCCTCCGCCCGATCCGGAGGGGACCGGGGAGACGCCTTTCACGATGTCGGCGATCGAGCCGGCGCGCGGGCAGAGCGCGTACGCGGCGCGCTCGTGGGGGTCGGGCTTCGAGGGCTGGGGCGTCGGGTTCGGCTTCGATCTGAACAGCCCCGAGGGGACCAAGACCCCCTATGACGCGTCGGCGTACACCGGAATCACCTTCTGGGCCAAGGTCGGCGCGGGCTCCAGCACGGCCGCGACGGTCATGATCTCGGACCCGAGCACGGATCCTGCGGGCGGCTCCTGCACGGACGAGTGCGACAACTGGCAAAAGTCGCTCGCCGGCATCTCCGAGGAGTGGCAGCAGTTCACCATTCCGTTCGCGGACCTGAAGCAGGGCGGCTGGGGCACGCCGGCGACCACCGACCAGATCGACGCGACGAAGCTCTACTCGATCCAGTTCCAGGTCAGCGAGGCGGCCACGTTCGACATCTACATCGACGACCTCGCCTTCTACAACTGAGCGCCCTCGCGCCGACCGCCCCCGGCGCCCTCGCGCCGGGGGCCGTCATTCAATCAGCGCCTCCAGCGCTTCCAGGTCGCCCGAGCGATCGCCCGGGCCGCGCAGCTCCCCTGTGCGCGGGTGAAATAAGTGCTTGCATCGCGGGCGCGTCCCGGGCAAACGTGGCCGCGCTTCTGCACCCGCTCCCAGGACAATGCCCCTCCTCGAGCTCGCATCGATAACGAAGCAGTTCCCAGGCGTGAAGGCCCTCGACGGCGTGTCGTTCGACCTCGAGGAAGGCGAGATTCACGCCCTCTGCGGCGAGAACGGCGCGGGCAAGAGCACCCTCATCAAGATCCTGTGCGGCTACTACCCGGCGGGCACCTACGGCGGAGAGATCCGCTTGAACGGGCGCGTCGTCGAGTTCAGCGGCATGCGCAGCGCCGAGGAGCACCGGATCGCGCTCATCGCGCAGGAGCTCGCGCTCGTCCCCGAGCTCACCGTGGCCGAGAACCTCGTGCTCGGGCGGGAGCCGGTCCGCGGGGGGCTCATCGACTGGGACGCGGTGCGGGCCGAGGCGCGGCAGGCGCTCGCGCGCGTGGGGCTCGACATCGACCCCGAGCGCCCGATCAAGGACCTTGGCATCGGCCAGCAGCAGATGGTCGAGATCGCGAAGGCGCTGCTCAAGGACGCGAAGATCCTCGTCCTCGACGAGCCCACGGCGGCGCTCACCGACTCCGGCGTGAGGACGCTGCTCGGCCTGCTCCGCGACCTGCGCGCGCGCGGCGTCTCCTGCATCTACATCAGCCACCGCCTCGAGGAGGTCTTCGAGATCGCCGACCGCATCACGGTCCTCCGCGACGGGAAATCGATCACGACGCAGCCGCGGACCGCGCTCTCGCCCGACAAGGTCATCTCGTACATGGTCGGGCGCGAGGTGACGAACCTCTATCCCTGCCCGCCGCCGCCGGAGGGCCCGGTCGCGCTCTCGGTCGATCGCTGGTCGGTCGAGGACGCGGGGCACCCCGGGCGGTACGTGCTGCGCGACGTGAGCTTCGAGGTGCGCGCCGGCGAGGTGCTGGGCATCGGCGGCCTCATGGGCGCCGGTCGCACCGCGCTCGTCTCGACGATCTTCGGCGCGGCCCAGAGCCGCGTCACCGGCACGATCTCGGTCCGCGGGGGGCCCGCGTCGCCGCCGTTCGCGTCGCCCGCCGAGGCCATCGGCGCGGGCATCGCGCTCGTCAGCGAGGACCGCAAGCGCTACGGCCTCGTGCTCGAGGCGACCCTCCTCGACAACATCACGCTCGCGACGCTGCGGCGGTTCGTGAAGGGCCTCTTCCTCGACCACACCACGCGGGAGGCCACGGCGGTCGAGCAGATGAAGGCGCTCAGGACCAAGGCGCCGGGCCCGCTCGCGCTCGCCAACCAGCTCTCGGGCGGCAATCAGCAGAAGATCGTGATCGGCAAATGGCTGATGGCGGGGCCGCGCGTGCTCCTGCTCGACGAGCCGACCCGGGGCATCGACGTCGGGGCGAAGGCGGAGATCTACCAGCTCATCCACGCGCTCGCGTCGGACGGTCTCGCCGTGGTGCTCATCTCCTCCGATCTGCCGGAGCTGCTCGGCATGAGCCACCGCGTGCTGGTCCTCTCTCAGGGCAGGGCGACGGCCTGCCTCGACCGGACGGACGCCACCGCCGAGCGCGTGATGGCTGCAGCTACGAGGAAGGTGACCGAATGAGCGAGGCGAAGCTTCGCGTGCGTATCCCCTGGCGTGCCCTCTCGATGGTGGGCTCGCTCATCGCGATCTGGATCGCCTTTTCGATCACGACGGACGGGACGTTCGTGACGCCGCGCAACCTGACGCTCCTCGCGCGCCAGATGTCGGTGACCTCGATCCTGGCCATCGGCATGGTGATGGTCATCGTCGCGGGGCAGATCGAT
Source organism: Sorangium sp. So ce134 (assembly GCA_051525975.1). Lineage (GTDB taxonomy): Bacteria > Myxococcota_A > Polyangia > Polyangiales > Polyangiaceae > Sorangium. The sequence continues at coordinate 10,042,448 of CP150314.1, read as the reverse complement.
CTCTCGGTGGGCGCGATGGCCGGCCTGCTCGGCGCCGCGTCGGCGATGATCTACGTGAACCTCGGCTGGCCGCTGCCGGCCGCCTTCCTCCTGCCGCTCGCGCTCGGGGCGCTGCTCGGCTTCGTGCAGGGCACGCTCGTGGCGCGGCTGCGCATTCCGCCCTTCATCGTCACGCTCGGCGGGATGCTCATCTTCCAGGGCTCCATCCTCGGCACCACCGGCGGCGTCTCGGTGTCGCCGGCGCGCCCTTATCTGTTCGTCGGTCAGGCGTACGTGCCGCACTCGCTCGGCTGGGCGGGCGCGGGTCTCCTCTGCCTCGTGCTGCTGTACAAGGCGGTGCGCGCGACCGGCTCGGCGCGCTATCCGTGGATCGGGCTCGCCGTGTTCGCCGTCGCGTTCACCGCGCTGATGAACTCCTACGAGGGCATCCCGTTCCCCGTGCTGGTCGTCCTTTTGCTCGCGACCGTGTTCACGGTGCTGGCGAAGCACACCACGTTCGGGCGGCACCTCTACGCGATCGGCGGCAACCGCGAGGCGGCCTTCTACTCCGGCATCAACATCGATCGTCACCTCATCGCCGTGTTCACGCTGATGGGCGTGATGTGCGCCATCGCGGGCATCGTGCTCACCGCCCGGGTCGGCTCGGCGACCTCGGACGCCGGCCGCATGATGGAGCTCGACGCCATCGCGGCCGCCGTGATCGGGGGCACGTCGCTCCTCGGCGGTCAGGGCACCATCTGGGGCGCGCTGCTCGGCGCGCTGGTCATGGCCTCGCTCGACAACGGCATGAGCTTGATGAACACGGAGAGCTTCTGGCAGCCGATCATCAAGGGCATCATCCTCATCCTCGCCGTCGGCATCGACATGGCGAGCCGCAAGGGCCGGGGCCACTGAGCCACGCCGCCCCGGCGGTGCGCGGCGGCGGCGCCTGACGAGGTTCCGCCGGCGTCACCCTCCTTCCGCCCGAGACTCCGCCTCTCCGCCTCTCCGCCGCTCCTGGCCGCGCGCCGCCGCCGGTCCTGGCGCCCTCCTCCCGGTGCGACGCGCGCCCGGCTCTCGCATCCAATCGCCACCTGCGCTGGGCGGGATCCGGCAGGCAGGATGGGGAGGACGCATGGCCGAGCAAGGCGGGAAGGGCGCGGGCCCGGGGATCAGCGCGCACAGCAAGATCGAGAGCCTGGAGCCTCATCGAGAGGACCTGGCGGGGACGGTGCTCTCGACCGACCAGGGCATCCGGATCGACAGCACCGACGATTCGCTCAAGGCCGGGGCCCGGGGGCCGACGCTCCTTGAGGACTTCCATTTACGCGAAAAGATTACGCATTTCGATCACGAGCGCATCCCCGAGCGCGTCGTCCACGCGCGCGGCTCGGGGGCGCACGGCTATTTCCAGGTCTATGCGTCGATGGCGGAGTACACGAGGGCGGCGTTCCTGCAGGACCCGAGCGTCAGGACGCCGGTCTTCGTGCGGTTCTCCACCGTGGTCGGCTCGCGCGGGTCGGCGGACACGGTCCGCGACGTGCGCGGCTTCGCGACGAAGTTCTACACCCCGGAGGGGAATTTCGACCTCGTCGGCAACAATATCCCGGTCTTCTTCATTCAGGACGGCATCAAGTTTCCGGATGTGATCCACGCGATCAAGCCGGAGCCGGACCGGGAGATCCCGCAGGCCTCGTCCGCGCACGACACGTTCTGGGACTTCATCTCGCTCATGCCGGAGTCGACCCACATGGCCCTGTGGGTGCTCTCGGATCGCGCCATCCCGCGGAGCTTCCGCATGATGGAGGGCTTCGGCGTCCACACGTTCCGCTTCGTCAACGCGCAGGGCAAAGCGCGCTTCGTCAAGCTGCACTGGAAGCCGCTGCTCGGCGTGCACTCGCTGGTCTGGGACGAGGCGCAGGAGCTCGCCGGCAGGGATCCGGACTACCATCGCCGCGATCTCTGGGACGCCATCGAGCGGGGGGATTACCCCGAGTACGAGCTCGGCGTGCAGATCATCGAGGAAGAGGACGAGTTCGCCTTCGATTTCGATCTGCTGGACGCGACGAAGATCGTCCCCGAGGAGCTCGTGCCGGTGCACCGCATCGGCAAGCTGACGCTGAACCGCAACCCGGACAACTTCTTTGCCGAGACGGAACAGGTCGCGTTCCACACGGCCAACGTCGTGCCCGGGATCGATTTCACCGACGATCCGCTGCTCCAGGTCCGGAACTTCTCGTACCTCGACACGCAGCTCTTGCGGCTCGGCGGCCCGAATTTCCCGCAGATCCCCATCAATCGCCCGCTGGCTCCGGTGCACAACCAGAACCGGGACGGCTTCATGCAGCAGCGGATCAAGCAGGGCCGGGCGCACTACGTCCCGAACTCGCTCGCCGGCGGCTGTCCGGTGACCGCGTCGTGGGAGACGGGCGCCTTCGTGCATTACGCCGAGCGCGTCCTCGGGCTCAAGCTGCGCGCGCGGAGCGAGAGCTTCAAGGATCACATCACGCAGGCGAGGCTCTTCTGGAACAGCCTCTCGGTGCCCGAGAAGAAGCACCTCATCCGCGCGGCGCGCTTCGAGCTCGGCAACGTCGCGACCCGGGACATCCGCGAGCGCATGGTCGCGCGGCTCGGCGAGGTCGACACCGAGCTCGGCCGTCTGGTGGCCGAGGGGATCGGCGTCGCCGCGCCTGCGGGCCAGCCCCACGTGCCATCGAAGGGCGGCAAGGCTGCGGGCAAGCGCTCCGTGGACGCCTCGCCGGCGCTCAGCATGGAGAACACGGTGAAGGACACGGTGCAGAGCCGGCTGGTCGCCCTGCTCGTGGCCGACGGGTTCGTCGTCGCCCAGCTTGCGGCGGTGAAGGCGGCGCTGGAGGCGGCCGGTGCGCACGCGCAGGTGGTGTCGACGCGGCTCGGGCCGATCGCCGGCGACGACGGCAGCGCCGTGGAGGCGGACAGGTCGCTGCTCACGGCGAAGTCGGTCATGTTCGATGCGGTCTATGTCCCCGGCGGGAGGGCCAGCGTCGAGATCCTCGCGGCGAGCGGCGAGGCGGTGCATTTCATCAACGAGGCGTTCAAGCATTGCAAGGCGATCGGGGCGACGGGCGACGCCGTCGATCTCCTCGTCGCGACGGACATCCAGGGGGTCGCGCTGGCCGACGTGCAGGCCGGCGCGACGCTCCTGTCCGACAAGGGCGTGGTCACCTCGCGCGACCCCGCGGGGCTCGCCCCGTTCGTCCAGGAGCTCCTCCGCGCGATCGCGCAGCACCGCCACTGGGATCGCGAGGACGTCGCGCAGATCCCCGCGTGACGAGCGGTTGAAGCGACATCGCTAGGGCAACAAACGGGTTGAACCCGCCCGAAACGAGCAGATTTTCGAATCGCCAAGGCGCCAAGGCGCCAAGGCGCCAAGGCGCCAAGGCGCCAAGGCGCCAAGGACGCCAAGGACGCCAAGAAGAAGACAATAAATATCTTGGCGCCTTGGCGTCCTTGGCGCCTTGGCGGTTCATTTCTCGCTCGCTCAACGCGATCGGTGTTCTAGGCCCCGACAGGGGGAGCGGCGCCGGGCCCCTCAGACGCCCTCAGGTCTGGACCGCCCCCATCTCCGCGATCTCCTGCTCCAGCTGCTCCCACTCGGCCATGAGCGCGTCGATGCGCGGCCCGAGCGCCTCTTCCTCGGCCTTGAGCGCCGCGATCTCCGCCTTCCCCGTGCGCTCGAAGAACCCGTCGCTGCAGTAGAGGTCGTGGATCGCCTTCTTCCGCGCCTCCGCCGCCTCGATCGCCGCCAGCACCTTGTCGCGCCGCGCCGGCAGCTCCTTCTGCCGGTTGCGCCGCCGCTTCTGCTCCTCCCACGAGCCGCCCGCCTCCGGCGCGGGCGCCGCGGACGCCTTCTGGTGCTCGCGCTTCGCCTTGAGCACCACCGTGTCGGCGTCGAGGTGATCGTCGCCGCAGCCGGCCAGGTACTCCTCGTACGTGCCGGGGAAATCGCGCGGCCCGCTCGGCGTGACCTCGAGGATGCGCGTCGCCAGCTCGGACACGAAGAACCGATCGTGCGACACGAAGAGCACCGTCCCCTCGAACGCCTTGAGCCCCTCGACGAGCCCCTGGATCGCCTCGAGATCGAGGTGGTTCGTCGGCTCGTCGAGCACGAGCACGTTGGGCCGCTCGACGATGATCCGGCAGAAGATGAGCCGCGCCGCCTCGCCGCCCGAGAGCGAGCCGACGCTCTTCTCCACGTCGTCGCCCGAGAACAGCGCCTTGCCGAGCTGGCCGCGGACGTAGCTCGGCGACTCGTCCGGGCACGCCGCCCACAGGAAGGAGAGCGGCGTCATCGACCCGTCGACGAGCAGCTCGCGGTGATCCTGGGCGAAGTACCCGACGCGCGCCTCGTGCCCCCACGACGCGCCCCCGGCGTCGGCCGCGAGGCGGCCCACGAGGATCTTGAGCAGCGTCGACTTGCCGAGCCCGTTCGGCCCGATCACCGCGACCCGCTCGCCCCGCCGCACCGACAGCGACACGTCGCGCAGCACCTGCTTGTCGCCGTACGCCTTCGAGATCCCCCGCGCCTCGAGCACGTCGCGCCCGCTCGGCCGCTGGATCGCGAACCGGAACACCGGCGCGCGCCGCGACGTGTCGGCCAGCTCCTCGACCTCGATCTTCTCGATCTGCTTGAGCCGGCTCTGCGCCTGGCGCGCCTTGGTCGCCTTGGCGCCGAACCGCTCCACGAACGCGCGCTTGTCCGCGATGATCTTCTCGGCGCGCGCGATCTCGGCCTGCTTGCGCTCGCGGATCGCCTGCTTCTCGACGACGAAGGCGGCGTAGTTGCCCGTGTAGAGCGTGATGGTCTCGTAGTCGACGTCGAGGATGTGCGTCGCCACGTTGTCGAGGAAGCGCTGGTCGTGCGAGATGACGACGGCGCAGCCCTTGTAGCCGGCGAGGAACTTCTCGAGCCACCGGATCGACAGGATGTCGAGGTGGTTCGTGGGCTCGTCGAGCAGGAGCACGTCCGAGCCGCCGAGGAGGACCTGCGCGAGCAGCACGCGCAGCTTGAAGCCGCCCGACAGCGTGGAGAGCGGCCTCCGGTGCGCCTCCACGGGGATGCCGAGCCCCTCGAGCACGGCGCTCGCGCGCGCCTCCAGCGTGTAGCCGTCGTGGGCGCGGATGCGGTCCTCGAGGTCGGCGACCCGGCCGGCGTCGCCGCCCTCCTCCGCGAGGCGCCGCGACTCGACCAGCGCGTCCCAGACGACGCGATCGCCCATCATCGCGAGATCCAGGATGATCTGGTCGTCGCTGAGGAACCGATCCTGCCGGAGCACGCCCACGCGGGCGTCCTTCGGGAGGCTGACGTTCCCCTCGGTCGCGGGCTCGTCGCCGGCCACGATCTTGAGGAAGGTGGTCTTCCCCGAGCCGTTGGCGCCCACGAGGCCGTAGCGGGACCCCGCGTTCAGCTTGAGCGAGACGCCCTCGAAGAGGGTCCGATCACCGAAGGATTTCGCGAGGTTGGACGTTCCGAGCATGGCGCTTTGGGGCTGGGGTCGATCGCCGCGGCGCGCGGCCGGGGGCGGCGCGGCGAGGGGCACAGGCATAGCACTGCGCCCCCGGGGGGAGCGGGCGGTTCGTGCGCCGCCGCGGGCGCCTCAGGGGCGCGGCGCGCGCCCGGCCGCCGGCGGGACACCCGGGCGGCCGGGCGCCTGCGGCTCAATCGACGTGCTCACACACGACCTTGTCCGACGCGGCGTCCCTGTTGTTCCCGTCGTTGCACTCGTTGATCGCGCCGTCCGGGTCGACGGCGCCGTAGATCAGGATCGAGAGGTTCCACGGGAACTTGTCGATGGTGGCGGTGAGCTCCACGCTGCCCCCCGGCTCGATCGGCCCCGGGACGACCTCCTCGTGGAGCACCGTCCCGCCCTGACCGGGATCGCCGGCGTAGTAGCGCACCCGCACGTCGCTCGCGGGCGCGGAGCCGGCGTTGATGACGGTCGTCGGGACGTCGACCTGCTGCAAGTTGCACTTCGCGTCGGTCACCCGGCCGATCTCGATCTGCAGGTCCGGCAGCGCGTCGCCCCCGTCGACGACCGCGATCTCATCGTTGTTGTCCTCGTTGCACTCGCGCTCGACGGCGCCCTCGTCGATGACGGCGCGCACGCGGCCGGGCAGCGCCGCCTGCGGGCTGTTCGTGGCGCTGTAGCTCACCGTGAGCAGCAGGGAGCTGTGCGGCTCGATGCTGGTCTGCAGGACCGCCTGCAGCGGGGCGAGGCTCTCGTCGTAGAGCGGCTCCCACGTGTCCGGGGTCTCCCACTCGCCGTAGAAGCTGAGGACGACGCCGGGGCCCACGCGCAGGTCGCCGAGGTTCTCGACGCGCACGGTGATCTCGACGTTGTCGGTGAGCTCGCCGCAGGCCGCGTCGGGCGACGAGATCTGGATGCCGCTCAGCGCGAGGTCGGGCGCGATCCCGTAGGACCGCGGGTTCGAGCGGTAGGTGTTGTAGACGCGGCCGCCGTACGTCTTCCAGCTCTCGGGCTCCCGCGCGGGGATGCCGCCGCTCTCGAGGACGTTCGTCACGTGGTAGCTGTGCTGGTTCCAGATGCGGCGGGCCGACACCCAGAGGTCGTTCTGGGCGCCCCAGACCTCGAGGCCGTTGTTGTAGTCGGTGCCCGCCGAGCAATAGGTGGACTCGTTCGAGGTGGCGAACACGATCTCCGCATTGCCGTCGTTGTCGACGTCGGCGACGATCGGGTACTCGGACCGGGTGCGGCTCGGCGAGTGCTCCTTGAACAGGACGCCGGCCGTCACGCCGTCGTAGATGCGGAAGTAGCACTCGTCGTTGTAGATGACCTCGGCGGCGCCGTCGCCGTTGAAGTCGAACACGCTCGACCCGGTGGCGCGGCTGGAGTTGTCCTCGGTCTCGCGCTGCCAGCCGTTGTGGTAGCAGACGCAGGCGCCCCGCTGCTGGTTGCACGTCGCCGCGCCCGGAGCGCCGCAGTCCTCGTCGGTGGTGCACGGCTTCCCGTTCGGCGTTCGCGCGGGGTTGGCCGTGCCCGTGCCGGCGTCGTTGAGCGGGTTGGGCCAGGCGGGGCACTCCGCGGTGGGCTCCTGGAGGTCGAGCATCACGTAGCGGAGGCCGAACGCGGTGCCGACCTCGGGGAAGCCGTCGCCGTCGAAGTCGTCCACGTTCGGCGCCCCGCCGTCGCGCGTGGCGCCCGTGCCCATCACCGTGCGGCGCTTGATGGTGCCGTCCTGCCCGTTGAGCACGAAGAAGTACCCGTTGTTGAACAGGATCACCTCGGGGACCTGGTCGAGCGGGTTGTTCGGGCCGGGCGCGGCGACCTGATCGGCCCCGAGGACGTCGGCCACGGCGCAGAACCCGTCGCGCTGGTTGTTCGGGATCTGGGCCGCGGTGTTGACGGTCTGCCCGTCCCAGACCACGAGGAGCTCCCCGTTGCAGAACGCCGTCGCCTCGGCGTCGTCGTAGGGGGGCGCGCACTGGGCCCTCCTCGTCACGCCGTCCGGCGGGCGGGGCAGCGCGTAGGCGGTGCTGCCCGCGACGATCTCCAGCCGGTGGTCGTCCTTGAGGTTCGCGACGCACGTGATGGGCCCGAGCCGGTTCGCCGGGTTCGCCGGATCCCCCTGGATTCCCCGCATCAGGTTGCCCTTGAATTGATCGACGATCGAGAGCGCGCGGGTCGCCTCGTCGACGGCCAGCGTGAACACGTTCGGACCGACCACGATCTCCGGGAGCCCCTCTCCATCGATGTTGGCGAGCGCCGGCGCCGGCTCGTTGTATCCGCTCCAGAGGTTGTTCGCGACGAGCCTGGTCTCGCCCGTGTTGCTGAAGATCTGGAGCCCTTGCGACTCGGTGATCGCGACGATCTCCGGGACGCCGTCGGCGTCGAGATCGCCGACGGCCAGCGAGGCGGTCGGCAGCAGCGTCGCCTCACTGCAGAGGTAGGACGTGTCGAATTCGTCGCCCTCTTGCCACAGATTCGTGCCGAGCACCGCGAAGTAGTTCTTCCCCTTGTTGGGGCCGCCGCCGTGGATCGCGCGGAGGACCCCGCTGTCGCCGTACGTCGATCCGCAGAACGTCGTGAAGATGATCTCGGGGAAGTCGAGCTCATTGATGAGCCCGTCTCCGTTGTCGTCGTCGAGGTTGGCGACGAGCGGCGTCATGACGTTCTGCGCGGAGACGGGGAACGGGCTGTCGATGGCGTCCGAGTTGGCGCGGCTCGTCCCTCCCCACTGGAACTCGATCTGCGGAAGGACGCTCGTGAACGGCTCCGGCGGCAGGAGGCACGTGGGCGCGGCGCCGGTGCCGGAGCAGGAGCCGACCTCGCAGGAGGCGTAGGTGGGGCAGTCCCAGTCGTCCTCGCACGGGCAGTTCGCGTTCCCCATGCCGTCGTCGGTGCAGGTGCTCTCGTAGTAGGCTTCTCCGCCGCACGCGAAGAGCTCGCGCGTGGTGCTGCCGTTGGAGACGCACAGCATGAGGTGTTCGCCGTCGCACGTCCGCTCGCCGGCGGTGCAGGCGTCGGCGACGCAGATGGTGCCGTTGCAGTACTGGTTGAAGGGGCACTCGAGGTCGTCCTGACAGCTGATATCGACGCAGATGGCGCCCCCTTCCGGCGTCATCTGGCATTGCTCGGTCGGATCGCAGGTGAGGTCGTCGCAGGTGTTGTTGACGCAGGTGCCCTGTCCGTCTTCGACCTCACAGCGCTGATCCGGCCGGCACTCCACGCCCTCACAGCCGGTCTCGGAGCCGCCCGCGCCGCCGCTGCCGACGGAGGTACCGACGAACCCGGTGCCTTCGCTCGTGCTGGCGCCGACCCCGCCCCCGCCGCCCTCGCCCGGGTGGTTGACGATCTCGGGATTGCTGCAGGCCGCTGCAGCGAGCAGGAACCAAGGAAGCGCGCGGGGAAGTATTCGCCGGGGGCACGTGGGCATGAGGCGATTGTACGGGCGCGCAGTCGCCATGGAAGCGCGTTCGCGCGCGACTTCGTGCGCCGAGTGGGAGCTCCGCCCACGGTGGGCGTCGCGCGAGGCGGAGGTCCGCGGCGCAGGGGAGCGCGCCGCGGGGGCCGTGCGGGACGGCCGGGGCAGGGAGAGGCCGGGCTCAGCGGGGGCGCGGGACCGATGGGGTGATCCGGCAGCGATGCGGATGTCGCCTCGTTACGAACCGGCCCACAGCAACGTGGCGCCGTAGCGGGTGAGCAGCTCGTCCACCGTGACGAGCGCTGCGCCCTCGCAGAGCGCCTGCGCCACGAGGAGACGATCGAACGGGTCTCGGTGATGATACGGCAAGGCCGCGGACGCGATCGCGTGACGGGCGGTCACGGGAAGCTCGATCGCATCGAGCGCGGCGATCGCCCGCGGGATGAGGACCTCGGGCCCCTCGGGCAGCGGGAGCGTGCCGCTGGCGTGCTTGACGGAGATCTCCCAGGCGCTGGCAGCGGAGATCAGGAGGGTGTTGTGCGGATCCTCGACGGCCCGGCGCGCCGTCGCCGCGATGCGCTCGGGGCGAGCACCGCCCAGAGCCACACGTGGGTGTCGAGGAGCAGCTTCAACGTTCGCCCTCTCCCTCGAAAGCGCGCAGCATGTCCTCCGGCAAGGGCGCGTCGAAGTCTTCGGGGACGTCGAACATGCCTCGGAGCGTTCCGAGCTTGCGCGCCGGCGGCGTGGGCCTGCGCGAAGCCGACTCGTCCTCGAGGATGATCACCTCGACGTTCTTGCCCACGAGGGCCGAGAGCTCCGGGATGTGGAGGGTATCGGAGGTGACCTGGGTGTGAATGCGGATCGCGTTGGCCATGGTCGACAGGCGGGAGTGTAGCGCAGGCCAGGCGTCCCGCGCGGCGCGGGACGTGCGAGACGGCCGCGGTGGGGAGGGTCGGGCTCTGCGGGGAACCGTTCTAGCGGGCCGCCCGCGCTGCTCGGGCGCCGCGCTCGCTGTTGTGGTCTCGTTTGTGGTAGCCGTCGCTCGCGCAGCGGGATGACGTCGGAGGTGCTCGAGGCCGGGCCGCAGCGGCCGCGAGGCGCGGCTTCATGGCGGGCGCTGCGGCAGGCTTCCTTCGCGAAGGTGTTCCTCTTACGCTCCCGCGCATGACGGTGACCCTCGAGGACCTCGAGCACGAGCTCGCGCGGCTCAGCGACGCCGAGAAGGCCCAGCTCGCCCGCGCGCTCTTCCCAGCCATCACGCGCGCGTTCGCGGGCGTTGAGAAGAGGCCGGGCGTCTGCGGTGGGGACGCCTGCATCGTGCGCACCCGCATCCCCGTGTGGACGCTCGAACGATACCGCCGCCTCGGCTGGAGCGAGGCCCGCATCCTCGACAACTTCCCGACCCTCCGCGCCGCGGACCTGGTGAATGCCTGGTCTTATGTCGACGCGCACCCCGAGGAGATCGAGAGATCGATCCAAGAGAACGAGGACGCGTGACGCATGGCGTCCTTTTATGCGAACGAGAATTTCCCGCGTCAGGTCGCGCAAGGGCTCCGCGCGCTGGGGCACGACGTGCTCACGACGCAGGAGGCAGGCAATGCCGGACAAGCGATCCCTGACGAGATGGTCCTCGAGTTCGCGACGCGATCGTCGCGCGCGGTGCTCACGCTCAATCGCCGCGACTTCATTCGTCTCCACCGGCGGAGCGCCGAGCACGCGGGCATCGTGGTGTGCACCGAGGACCCGGACACCGAGGGGCAGACCGCCCGTATCCACGAGGCCGTAGCGTCCCTGCCTTCGCTCGTGGGGCAGCTCATCCGCGTCAACCGACCTCCCCGTCCGTGACGGCGGGGTGACGGTCGCCGCGAGGAGCGCGGCCTCGAAGGGCGCTTTTCGCCCCCGCTCCGCGCCTCACGCCCCGCCGCTCTCGAGCGCCTCCTGCAGCGCGCGCACCTCGCGCGCGAACGCCGGCTCGGTGCGCAGCGCGGCGGTCCGCTCCGCCGGCAGCGCCAGCGTGCGATCGGCGACGATGCGCGCCGGGCGCGGGGACAGCACCACGGCGCGCTCGGCGAGGTACGCGGCCTCGGTGATCGAGTGGGTCACGAAGAGCACCGTCATGCCGAGCTCGGCCCACAGGGCGCGGAGCTGATCGTCGAGGCGGCTCCGGGTGAGCTCGTCGAGCGCGGCGAACGGCTCGTCGAGCAGCAACAGGCGCGGCCGCGTGATCATCGCGCGCGCCAGCGACACGCGCATGCGCATGCCGCCGGAGAGCTCGGCCGGGTACCGCGCGCCCGCGTCGGCGAGGCCCACCTGGAGCAGCGCGGCCTGCGCGGCGGCCCGGCGCTCCTCGACCGGCGCCCCGGCGAGCTCGAGCGGCAGGGCGGTGTTCTCGAGGACGCTCCGCCAGGGCAGGAGGTGCGCGTCCTGGAAGACGTACGCGATGGGCGCCCGCGCGCCGCCCGCGCCGCCCGGCCCGTCCTCGGCCTCCACCACGACCGCGCCGTCGTCGGCGCGGTCCAGCCCGGCGACGAGGCGCAGCAACGTGGATTTGCCGCACCCCGAGGGCCCGAGCAGCGCGACGAAGGCGCCCGGCGCGACGTCGAGGTCGAGCCCGTCGAGCGCGACCAGGCCGGAGGCGCTCCCCTTGAGCGCGCGGCCGGCGTCGTCGAGCACCGGGAAGACGCGCCGGATGCCGCTCAGCCGCACGCGGACGCCGCCGCTCGCCATCGCCTTCTTCATCTGCGTCCGGCGTTCTATCCGCGCCGCCGCCGGTTGGCCAGGCGCTCGTGCGCCGTCGACGGCGCGGCGGAGCCGCCGCGCCAGGGCCGATCAGCTCGACGAGGCCGTGCGCACGCAGCGGAACCCGCCGCCGGCGAAGCGGTAGTGCGCCTCGAAGCTCGTGCGCGCCCAGGTGCGGAGCGACTGCGCGCCGTACATCCACGAGCCCCCGCGCATCACGAGCAGCGGCTTGTCCGGAGGCCGCGTGTTGCGCGGGTTGTGCGAGGGCCCGTCCGCGTAGAAATGCGCGTCGTCGTAATCCTCGCACCACTCCCACACGTTGCCGGCGAGGTCGAGGATGCCGTAGGGCGAGGCGCCCGCCGGCAGCGAGCCCACGGGCACCGTCCCGCCCTCGCGGTTGTCGTAGTTCGCGCGCGACGGCCCCGGCTCGGCGCGCCCCCAGGGGTACTTCCGGCCGTCGGTGCCGCGCGCGGCCTTCTCCCACTCGGCCTCGGTCGGCAGCCGCTTGCCGGCCCAGTTGGCGTAGGCCCGCGCGTCGTCCCACGACACGTACACCACGGGGTGATCCTCGAGCCCCGGCGGGATCTCGCCGCGCCTGAAATGGGAGAGGAACCGGCTCGCGTCGGCGTCGTCGGGGCGATACCCCGTCACGTCGACGAACGCCTTGAACTGCCGGTTCGTGACCGGCGTGCGATCCATGTAGAAGGCGTCGACGTGCACCTTCCTGCGCTGCTGCCCGCTCAGGAACGGCCCGCCGGGGACGAGGATCATCTGCTCGCCGGTCTTCTCGCGGACCGTCGGCGCGAGCTCGCGCCCGTCGGACGAGGGCCGCGACGGGGCGGGCGAGAACTCCGCGAGCGCCTCGTCGAGCCGCGCCCGGAACTCCGCGCACGACGCCGGCCGCCCGGCCGGGTCCTTCGCGAGCGCGTCGAGGATGAGCCGGTCGAGCGCCGGCGGGATGTCGGGGCGGAGCGACGACGGGGGCGCCGGCGGATCGGCGACGTGGGCCATCATCACGGCGAAATGGTTGGGGCTGTCGAACGGCACCTGCCCCGTCGACAGCTTGTAGAGCGTCACGCCGAGAGAGTAGATGTCCGAGCGCGGGTCGGCCGCGTGGGGGCTCTTCACCTGCTCGGGCGACATGTAACAGCAGGTCCCGAGGAACGCGCCGCTCAGCGTGTACGTCGTCCCCTCGAGGATCTTGGCGATGCCGAAGTCGACGATCTTGGGCATCAGGCCGTCTTTGCCGGCCGTGACCAGGATGTTGTCGGGCTTGAGGTCGCGGTGGATGATGCCCATCCGGTGCCCCTCGTCCATGGCGCCGAGGACCCCGCCGAACAGCGCGCGGATCTCCTGGAAGGGGATGCGCCCGCGCCACCGCTCGAGGTGCCGCACCAGCGTCGACCCCTCGACGTACTCCATCACGATCGCGAGCAGGTGCTCGCGCTCCACGAAGTCGTAGACGGCGACGACGTTCTCGTGGTTCCAGGAGCGGAGCACCCGCGCTTCCCGCGCGAACCGCCGCCGGATCTCGGGGTTGCCGGAGAGGTTCGAGTGCAGGCATTTGACGGCGACGACGCGCTCGCGCGCCCGGTCGTGGGCGCGGTAGACGACGCCCATGCCGCCCTCGCCCAGCGTCGACTCGATGCGATAGACGCTGATCTCCGTCCCGGGCAGGAGCCGCACCGGCGGCAGCGGCAGCGAGGGTGGCGGCAGGCCCCCGGCGCCGAGCTGCGTGGCGGGGAACGCCGTCGCGGCGAAGCCGGGGCCGAGATCGGCGACGAGGTGGCCGCACGAGGGGCAGAAGCGGGCGTTCTCCGGGAGCGGAGAGCTGCAGCCGGCGCACCGGAGAGAGGTGTCCTGGCCCATCGGTCGCGGGGAGTTTTGCACAGGTCGGGGCCGTCGTGGGCGGCGAATGTGGCGCGCGCCGGGCGCGCCGGAAGCGGCTCCGGCCGCCCGGCGGCGGCGTGGGATTCCTGCGCTCCGGGCGAGGTGCGCCGGGGCGGCGGTGTGCCGAGCTGTCGGCGTCGGAGCGCCGCGCGGTGCCGGCCGCGCGGCGTGGTAGCGTCGCGCGATGGGCGCTTCGGGGGACGGCGACGGCGATGTCGATCGGCGCATGCGCGCGATCCACGCGGCGCTCGTCGCGGGCGGCGCGATCGCGCCGCTCGCCATGGAGGACGCCGAGACGCGCCTGTGGATGGATTGCGAGCTCGCGTCGCTCGTCGAGAACCGCTTCTTCGAGCGCGTCGATCCGGCCGCGCGCGGCGCCGAGCTGCGCGACGTGTGGGAGCCGAGGGCGACGCGCGACGGCGCGCAGCTCGGCACGCCGCACGCGGGCGCGCGCTACGCGGTGCCGTACTGGCTCGTGCGGGGCGGCCGCCGGGTCGGCACGGTCGCGCTGTCGACGGGCGCCCGCGGCGAGCCGCTGCTCGAGGTCTCGAGCCTCTACGTGCTGCCCGCGCACCGCGGGCGCGGCGTCGCGGGCGCCGCGCTGCGCCGCGCGGACGGCGCCGCGCGGGCCCACGGCGTGCCCGGCCTGCGGGTGCAGACCTGCTGGTCGTGGCAGCCGGCCGTGCGCTTCTATCTCGGCCTGCGCATGTGGGTCGCCGGCTGGGCGGACGCGCTCGCCTTCGTCTGGCGCGGCGGGCTGCCCGCGCACGACATCGAGATCGGCGAGCGGGAGGCCTCGTTCGGGGTCGTGATCGGCGGCCGGACGGAGCACCTCATCCGCGCCTCGCGCGAGGGCGATCGGCTCGGATGGGTGGAGTCGCCCCGGATGCGGGCCTATCGCGGCGAGGGCGCCGACGTGGGCAGTCTCGGCCCGGGGACGTTCGCCGTCGCCCTGGCGACGCGCGGCTTCCCGCTCCTCCGGTCGGAGGGCCGCGCTCGGGAGCGCCGCCGCTCGCCCGGCTCCGGCGAGCCCGAGGGGCTCGCGTACAAGATCGAGCTCTTCGAGGCGGTCGATCGCAGCTTCGGCTTCGACGTCCGCACGCCGCGGGTCCCGGGCCTCCTGTACCGCGCGTACGACGACATCGATTGAGGTGGTGTAAGCTGCCGGCGCATGGACGACTGGCTCCACCGCGCGCCGACCGCGTTCCGCGGCAAGCGCCTCTTCCGGCTCGGCCTCGCGGCGAACTACGGCATCGACGAGGGCGGCGTGCGCGCGGCGATGGATCGCGGCGTGAACCTCTTCCTCTGGACGATGCGCGCGCGCGGGCTCGGCAGCCCGCTGCGCGAGGCGCTGAAGCGGCGGCGCGACCAGGTGGCGGTGGTCGGTTATGCGCAGGTCGGCTGGTTCGGCTGGGGCGTGCGCCGGGGGGCCGAGAAGCTCCTGCGCGAGCTCGGGACCGATCACCTCGACGTCTACCTGCTCAGCTGGCTCGGCGTCGGCTCCGCGTGGACGAGCGCGACCGAGCGCGAGCTCGTGCACCTGCGCGAGAGCGGCAAGGTGGGCGCCCTCGGGGTGAGCATCCACGACCGCGCGCGGGCGGGCAGCCTCGCGGCGTCCTCGCCGCTCGACCTGCTGATGATCCGCTACAACGCCGCGCACCCCGGGGCGGAGCGGGACATCTTCCCGCACGTGCGCGACGCGCGGCCGAGCGTGCTCGCCTACACGGCGACGGCGTGGCGTCGCCTGTTGAAGAAGCCGAGCGGCTGGTCGGGGCCGGCGATGACGGCGGGCGACTGCTATCGATTCCAGCTCTCCAGCCCGCACGTGGACGTCGCGCTGACCGGCCCGAGGAGCCGCGCCGAGGTGGAGGCGAACCTCGACGCGCTCGCGAAGGGCCCGCTCACCGCGGACGAGGACGCGTGGATGCGCGAGTTCGGCCGGGCGGTGCACGGGTGAGCGGGGCGGCCATGGACCGGAGGGCGATCGTCTGCACCATGGTCTTCCCGCCGGAGGCGGCGCGGCTGCTCGCCGAGGGCGTCGCGCCGCACGAGCTCGCGCTGTCCGCCGCGCGCTCGGCGGAGAACCTCGCCGTGGTCGCGCGGGATCCGGCGGTTCTGGGCGCCGAGGTCGTGTTCGGCCAGCCGCATCCGGACGACGTCTGCGCGGCCCCGCGCCTCCGCTGGGTGCACCTCAGCACCGCCGGCTATGCCCGTTACGACGTGGCGTCGGTGCGCGCCGCGCTCGCGGCCCGGGGCGCCGCGCTCACGACGAGCAGCGGCGTCTACGCCGATCCGTGCGCGGAGCACGCGCTCGCGTTCCTGCTCGCGGCCTCGCGGCGGCTGCCCGAGTGCCTCGAGAACCAGCGCGGCCCGCGCGGCTGGCCCGACGCGGCCGTGCGGTCGAGGAGCGCGCTGCTCCGCGGCCGGCGGGTGCTCCTCCTCGGCTTCGGCGCCATCGGCCGCCGCCTCGCCGCGCTGCTCGCCCCGTTCGAGGTGGATCTACGGGTCCTGCGCGCCCACCCCCGCGGCGACGAGCCGGGCCGCGCCGTCGCGAAGGAGGAGCTCGGCGACGCCTTCGCGTGGGCGGATCACGTGGTCTCGAGCCTGCCCGAGGCGGAGGGCACGCGGCGGCTGGTCTCGGCCGCGCTGCTCGCGCGGATGCGCCCCGACGCGTGGTTCTTCAACGTCGGCCGGGGCGCCACGGTGGACCAGGCGGCGCTGCTCGAGGCGCTGGAGGCGCGCCGCATTGCGGGCGCGTATCTCGACGTGACGGATCCCGAGCCGCTGCCGCCGGAGCATCCGCTGTGGCGCGCTCCGGGCTGCACCATCACGCCGCACACCGCCGGCGGGCGGCGCGAGGAGCCGGTGGCGCAGGTCGAGCATTTCCTGGCGAATTTGCGGCGGTTCGAGCGGGGGGAGCCGCTCGTGGACCGGGTGATCTGAGGCCGGGGCGCGGGCGCGCTCGCGAAGGGCCGCCCGGCGAGCGCGCCCGGAGAGCGACATCGCCAGCAATCCGGACCGGCGCCGGCCGGGCGAGACGTTATCCGTGCGCATAGCGCGGATCCTGCGGAGCAGAGGGAATTTGACGCCAAGACGCCAAGACGCCAAGACGCCAAGACGCCAAGGCGCCAAGACGCCAAGGCGCCAAGGCGCCAAGACGCCAAGGCGCAAAAAGACGGAGAGGGGATGCGCGAGAACCAGAGGGCCTGCATCGCCGTCGACTTGGCGATGCAGGCCCTCTCCTACCTGCGGCTCTCGGCTCCTCGAGGGTAGCGGCGGCGTCTGTCCCGAGCGCCTGCGCCTGCCCACGTACGGTACGGCAATAAAAACGTGCGTGACCGCACTTTTTTATTTACGTGGCTCGCCTGGTTGGAGCATCCTACGTGATTCTGAACTCTCGTCCATCGACGGCGGAGCATACGCAGTCGTTCCGCGCGATGAGGGGCGCACTCTGCAGCTGAGTCATTCAGGCAGCAGCGGTAGCAGCAGCAGCAGCGGTGCGCGACCGGGGCCGGGGGCTGCTCGTGCCCGGTACCGTGATGTGCGCGGTATCGGGCAAACGGGCCCGATGAGGACGTGTGTCCTGATTTCAGCGCGATCTCAGCGCGGGCGCCGGCGGCTCGCGCGGCGGCGCGCGCGAAACGCGAAAGACGCGCAGGGGCGCGCCTCGACATCACCTCCGCAAAGGACGTCGTCACGCTGGCCTCGATCTTGAATTGGTTGAATCGGACGACCTGACATTCTTCAGCCAGCGCAGGCCCCACATCGCGCGGCACCCCCCGCTTCAACAAAACAGAGGACAACCGATGAGCCATCGCAAGAGCTCTCTTCTCGGCTATCTGGCGATCCCGGCTTTCGCCACCCTGCTGCTCGCGAGCTGCGCCGGCGCCGACCCCTCCGCGGCCGACGGCGACGACGACGAGGCCACGGGCGAAGCCCATGGCGCGCTCACCTCCGACCATTGCGACGACTACGACGTCAACGGCTTGATCCTGATGTGCCACAGGAACGGCTCCACGACGTACCCCTACACGATCCTCAAGGTCAACCTGTTGTGCCTCCCCGCGCACTTGCTGCATCTCGGCGACTACATCGCCCTGGGCGACCCCACCTGCCACGGCGACGGCTGCCTCCCCAAGGGCGCGCCCTGCGACGCCACGGTGCCGTGCTGCGACGGCCTCACCTGTCACGGCGGCACGTGCGTCGAGAACAACGAGTGCGCCCTGGGCACCGACAACTGCGGCGCGAACGCCACATGCACCGATACGCCGGGCTCCTTCACCTGCGCTTGCAACGCGGGATACGAGGGCGACGGCGTGACCTGCACCGACATCGACGAGTGCGCCCAAAGCCCGTGCCAGAACGGCGGGACCTGCACCGACGGCATCGACAGCTACAGCTGCGCGTGCTTGCCCGGCTTCACCGGCGCCGACTGCGAGACGAACATCGACGAGTGCGCCGGCAATCCGTGCCAGAACGACGGGACCTGCACCGACGGTATCAACAGCTACACCTGCGAGTGCTTGCCCACCTACGAGGGGACCAGCTGCGAGGCGTGCGAAGGCAGCCTCGCGGACTGCAACGGGCTCACGTCCGACGGCTGCGAGGTGAACCTCCAGAGCGACGCCTCCCACTGCAACGCCTGCAACAGCGCGTGCGCGGCGGGTGAAATCTGCTCGAACGGCGGCTGCCAGCCCGCGCCCTCCGGCCAGGTCCCCGGCACGCCGATCAGCGTGCCCGAGACCCACAACCCGCTGGCTCCCGCGGTCGCCGATGTGAATGGCGACGGTGAGCTCGACGTCCTGGTGGCCAACGCCGAATCCGGATCGTCGCTGACCCCCTCCGGGTCGCTCTCCGTGTTCCACGGCAATGGCGACGCGACCGTCCAGCCGGAGCACTACTACACGGGCGCCCCGCTCTCCAGCAATGCGGTCGTGGCGGTGGACGTGGACGGCGACGGGTGGCTCGACGCCGTCACCGTCGACGGCCAGACCAACCTGCCCACCACCAACGGGAGCATCAGCGTCTACCGAAACCTGGGCCCGAGCGTGCCCGGAACCTTCGGCATGCCGACGACCTTCACCACCGGCACCCCGGGCTCCGTCCACCTATGCACCGGGGACTTCGATCACGACGGGGCGGCCGACATCGCCACCACCAGCGTGACGCTGAGTCAGGTGAGCGTGATCATGGGCACCGGCGGGGGCAGCTTCGCCGCTCCCGCGCTCATCTCCATCTCGGGCACCGGCGGCGTGCAGTCGAGCATCGCCTGCCGTGATCTGAACGGCGACGGCTCCTCCGATATCGTGGTGACGAGCCCCGGCGCCGCGCGTCTCTCGATCCTCATCAGCCAGGGCAACGGCTCGTTCGGTGCGCCGGTCGCCTACACCAACTCCGCCAGCGGCCAGACGGCGGGCATCGCCTTCGGCGACGCCGACGGCGACGGCAAGCTCGACATCCTCTCGAACGGCGCGGCCGGCCGATACCTCTTCTTCTTCAAAGGGAACGGCGACGGCACGGTCGCGAGCGGCGTTCAGTCCGCCGCCGCCGCCAGCGCGATAGCCAACTCGGCGCTGGGGGTCGTGGCCAGCGACTTCAACGGCGATGGCAGGCTCGACGCCTACATCCTGGTCACCACCTCCTCGGGCGGCGTCCGCCCGATGACCGGCAACGGCGGCGGAGGCTTCACCTCGGGCCCCGTCGTCCCGACCGGCGCCTCGCCCGGCCCCAACGCCATCGCCGCCGCGGACCTGGATGGCGATGGGTACGACGATCTCGTCCTGACCAACCGGGGCTCCGGCACCCTCACCGTGATCCCCAACGGACTCTGACCCGCCTTTTCGTCCTCACGCTGCGTGTCGTCCGGGAAGTCTGCTGACGAGACCGGGCCGGACTGGCACGCAGCGCTCCCCGAGGCTCGTGCGGGGCGGGTGCCGGGTCGGCACCGTCGGGCTGTCGACGGGCGCCCGCGGCGAGCCGCTGCTCGATGTCTCGAGCCCCGAGGCGGAGAGCTCGCAGCGGCTGGTCTCAGCCGCACTACTCGCCCGGGTGCGCCCCGACGCGTGGTTCTTCAACATCGGCCGGGGCGCCACGGTCGACCAGGGGGCGCTGCTCGAGGCGCTGGAGGCGCGCCGCATTGCGGGCGCGTACCTCGACGTGACGGATCCCGAGCCGCTGCCGCCCGAGCATCCGCTGTGGCGCGCCCCCGGCTGCACCATCGCGCCGCACACCGCCGGCGGGCGGCGCGAGGAGCCGGTGGCGCAGGTCGAGCGTTTCCTGGCGAATTTACGGCGGTTCGAGCGGGGGGAGCCGCTCGTGGACCGGGCGATCTGGGGCGGCGCGGGCGCGCCGGGCTACGGGCGGATCGGTTGCCAACGAAACTGTTGCGAGCGGTGGCCGGCGGGGTAGGGTGACCCCATGCAGGTCAAGGCGAAGCTCATCCGGGAGAGGTGGGCAACTGGGTGAGCGGCGACCGGTTCTGGAACCGGGAGCAGGAGGTCTGGGCTCTCAAGGAGCTCCTGGACGAGGGGGCGAACGTCCTCATCGCCGCGCCTCGCCGCGTCGGCAAGACGAGCTTGATGCGCAAGCTCTGCGAGGAGCTGGAGCAGGGGAACCACAAGTGCCTGTTCTTCGATCTGCAGCGGTCGCAGAGCGGCGAAGACGCGATCGTCGAGCTGGGCGTGGCGACGAGGCCTCACCAGACGCTCTGGGACAGGGCGACGGAGCTCGTGCGGGACAGGGCCGAGCGGATCGAGTCGCTCGGCACCGAGGAGTTCAAGCTCACGTTTCGCGAGCACCTGAAGCAGAACTGGCAGGCCAAGGGCGAGCGCCTCTTCGACGCGCTCTCCGTCGGTGACGAGGACAAGCCGGTCGTGATCTTCATGGACGAGCTGCCGATCCTCGTGAACCGGCTCCTCAAGGGGGATGAGTACACCATCACACCGGAGCGGAGGAAGCTGACGGACGAGCTCCTGTCGTTCCTGCGCGCGCAGACCATCAAGCATCGATCGAAGATCAGGCTGGTCGTCGCCGGATCGATCGGTCTGGAGCCGGTGCTTCGTCAGGCAGGTCTGAGCGCGACGATCAACACGTTCACTCCGTTCGAGCTGCGCCCGTGGGACGACGAGACGGCGATCGGCTGCCTGGAGGCGCTGGCGAACAACTACAGCGTGGTGCTGCTCGAGGGCGCGGCGCGGAGCATGGTCGACAAGCTCGGATCCTGCATCCCGCATCACGTGCAGATGTTCTTCAACCACGTCTATAACGATGTGAAACGCCGAGGCCAGCAAGAGGTGTCTCCCGAGGATGTCGAGCGCGTCTACCAGCACAGCATGCTCAGCACGCGCGGGCATGCGGAGCTCAGCCACATGGAGGAGCGGCTCAAGCTGGTCCTCGGCGACAAGGATCTGCCGCTCACCCTGGATTTGCTCACGGAGGCCGCGGTCGTCGGGGTCTTGACGCCGGGCGCGTCGATGACGCTCGCGAGGGACAACGCGGCGGCCGCGGAGCCCGGGGCGCCGGGAGAGAAGCTCCAGGACGTGCTGCGGCGTGTGATGGACGTGCTGAAGCATGACGGGTACCTCGTGGACAACGACGCCGGCGCGTTCGTGTTTGCGTCGCTGCTGCTGCGCGACTGGTGGAAGCGGAGGTTCGCGTCCCAGTTCACGCCGGCTGCGGCGCGGGGCGCGCCATGAATACGCCGCTCATGAAGCACAACCCGGCGTTCCTCACGCCGGAGCAGCTGCGGTCGTCCTTCGTGGTGCGGAAGCGCGATCTCGACATCGTGCTCCAGTACGTCCGCGACAGCACGGGCCCTTCGAACCAGCACGTGCTCGTGCTCGGGTCGCGCGGCATGGGCAAGACGACCCTGGTGCGGATGCTGGCCGACACCGTGACGCGGGAGCCGGAGCTCGGCGCGCGCTGGTATCCGCTGGTGTTCGGCGAGGAGAGCTACACGGTCTCGACGATCGGCGAGCTCTGGCTCGAGGCGATCATGCACCTCGGCGACCAGACGGGGGACGCCCGTTGGCAGGCGCTCCACGACGAGCTCCGGGCCGAGCGGGACGACGACAGGTTGTGCGCGCGGGCGCTGGCGCGGCTGGTCGGGTTCGCCGAGGAGCAGGGGAAACGCATCCTGCTCGTCATCGAGAACCTGCACATGCTGCTCGACGAGCAGATGTCGAAGAAGGACGCCTGGTCCTTGCGGCACACCCTGCAGAACGAGCCGCGCATCCTGCTGCTCGCCACCGCGACGTCCCGGTTCGGCGCGATCCTCGACGAGGACCAGGCGCTCTACGAGATGTTCGCGACGTACGCGCTGGAGCCGCTCGATCTGGCCGAGTGCCGGGCGCTCTGGGAGGCGGTGGGCGGCGTGGAGGCGGACGCGCGGCGGGTGCGGCCGATGCAGATCCTGACGGGGGGCAATCCGCGGCTGCTCGGGATCCTGGCGTCGTTCGCGGCGAAGACGTCGCTGCGCCACCTGATGGAGAACCTGACGCAGCTCGTCGATGACAACACCGATTATTTCAAGAGCCACCTGGAGAGCCTGCCGGCGACGGAGCGCAAGGTGTACGTCATGCTGGCGGACCTCTGGGCCCCGTCGACGGCGCGGGAGGTGGCGGAGGCGGCGCGGATGGAGGTCAACCAGGCCAGCGCGCTGCTGCACCGGCTGGTGGGCCGGGGGGCCGTGGTCGAGGAGGGGCAGGGGCGGAGGCTCAGGTACCGGCTGAGCGAGCGGCTGTACAACATCTACCACTTGCTCCGGCGCCGCGGGGCGGGCGCTGCGCGCGTGCGGGCGGTGGTGGATTTCATGGTGGACCTCTACGAGGGAGATGGCCTCGTGGGGCTGCTCGGGCGCATTGCGGAGGAGGCGAAGGAGCTCGGGCCGGAGGAGCGGAGGGACCATATCCACGTTATGGAGGGGATCCTGCAGCGTGTACGCGATCCGAAGCTGCGGAATGATCTCATTGATTCGCTGTCGCAAAACGGAGTCCTGAGTTGGCCGGATCTCAGTGGGTCCCTCAAGGCAACGGTCCGCGGCTTGTTGCTTGCAGATATCGAGCGGCTAGAGGCAGAACAGAAGAAAGTGGCTTTCGTTTAGGCCCAAAAGTGCGAGATTTGCCGAACGACTTGCAGTGATATTGAGCCGTCTGGACCCAACAGGACAGGCTCGATTCCTTCACGAGTACCAGCAGATCGCAGCCTCGGAGAAGCCCTGGGCGTGGGTTGCAGTCGCTGCTGTGCGGATCGTGCAGAAGGACTGGAGCGGTGTTGTTCAGGCATTTAACGAAGCGAGGCGCCGTCATGTCGTTAATCCGTTTGTGACAGCGATGGCCTGGCTCAGCGCGATGAGCCCTCAATCTGGAATTGACGGCGAACGGTGGCAGCGCGAGAATCGGAGGGAGCTGGAGCCCGCGTACCCCTGGGCTGCTAGAATCCTCGCGGCCGCGAACGACCCATTGACGAGGATCGGTGGAGCGCTGTTGTTCGGTAACGTGGCAGGGCTCTGGGACGAAGCCTTTCAGATTGTCGAGCAAATCCTCTCCTCCGACGAGGAAACACGGAAATCCGTCGACGATATGCGCGTCTTTCTCGTCGAGGCTGCCGCTGCGGGGCAGGTCGACCGAGCGCTGACCCTCCTCGAAGGATCCCCCGCCAGGCCCATCTTCGAGTTGTTCATCATTGCGCTTAGCCAGATTTCCGGGCGACTCGTTCATGCCCCTCCGGAAGTGCTCGAGGTCGTCTCCGATCTTGTCCGGCTCATCGGCCAGCGGCGTGAGGAGAGAGAGAAGGAGAGCGCCGAAAAGGCGCACGCCTCGCTCGGACATTCAAACGTCGGCGCGAAGAGGCGGCGGGCTGGCAAGGGTCGCGCTGCCGCGGAGAACTGACCCGCAAGGAGCCTTCCAAGGTCTCCGGCTCGCAGTTCGCCCTTCATTCACGCCGAGTTATCCGGCAGGGTGCGGTTTGTACATTTCACGGGCGATGCGGCCCCGGCGACCGCGGCGGCGCCCCATCAGCACGGCGGAGAGCCCTTTGCCGTCTTGAAATCGCCTTCCCCGGCGCCCCGTCACCCACTTTCAGGCTTGAAATGCCCCACTCGGCGGCCCAGACGGCGATTTCAAGGCTTGAAACGGCCCTCTCGGCCGCCCAGCCAGCCGTCTCAAGCCTTGATCCGCCCCGCTGGGCCGCCGAGCCGGCCGTCTCAAGCCTTGAAACGGCCGACTCGGCGACCGAGTCGCCCGCTGCAAGGCTTGCATCAAGCCTTGCAGCGGGCCGCGAGGCTCACGCGTCCGGCGCGGCCGGCTGGGCGGTCGGCGCGGCCGCCGGCTCGGCCGGCGCGGCCGGCTGGCCGGGCGGGAGCGCGTCGCTCACGCCGGTCGTGCGGTGGACCTCGGCGAGGTCGTCGAAGATGAGCGGAAGGAGCTCCGGCTTGCCGAGGTGGGCGAGCAGCCCGCGCACGAGGCTCTTGTTCGCGTTGTAGACACCCAGCCAGGCGTCGCGCGCGGTCGACACCTCGGGGCCGAGCTCGACCCGCTCGACCCGCGTGGCGCGCTGCTGCCGCTCCACGATCCCGAGCTTCTCGTGCGCCTCCCTGAGCTCGGCCAGCCACACCTCGGCGCCCCGGACCTTCTCGCGTTGCCTCTCGAGCTCGTCGGCGATGTGCCCGACCGCGGCGGTGAGCTTCGTGATCCGCCGGCGCGCGAGGACGCTCGGCATCTCGCCGCGGAAGAACAATTTGGGATCGACCGGCCTCCCCTTGAGCGAGTCGAGGTACGAGGCGAACCGCACGATGACGTCCCGCGCCTCCTCGAGCACCGCGCCGCTGTCGAGCTCCGGCGCGGGCTTGGGCTGGCGATCCAGGACATCGGACATCGCCTGATCGGCGACGAGCTGCTTGCCGATCGCGAACTCCACCATGCCGTCGAGCGGGGCGAGCTTGCCCATCAGGACCGCGGCCATCTGCTCGCGCGCGAACTTCCCGTAAATCTTCGTCTCGAAAGGATCGATGTAGGGGTCTGCCACAGGCGCCTCCTTGGGTTGAGCAAAACGGGCTGATGTTGGCAGAGCCGGGACGGCCATGGCAACGCCTGGCGGCCTCCTCGGGGCGGGATGGCACGATTCGGGCGCCCTGCGGCCCTGACCGGGGCGCGGGCACCTCCGGGAGCGCCGGTGCCCTCCCTTCGCGGCGCCTCACCGCGGCGCGACGCCGGCCTCGACCGCGGCGCGGCGCAGGCCCGCGGCGCGCGTCAATCGCGGCGCGCCGCCGGCGGCAGCCGTCCCAGGAGCTCCTCGCGATGTCCTGCATAGGCGCCCTGCGGGAACTCGCGCCGGTGTCGCTCGAGCAGGAGCCGCACGACGTCGTCGCTACCGGAGGCGAGCGCCGCCATGGCCTGCCGTATCAGCCGGTGCTCGGGTGTCGAGGGGGCGCCGTCGCCCGGGGACTCCCGGGCGGAGTTCGTGCGGCCGCCCGGGCGTGGCTCGCCGTCGTGACGGTACGGGTCGGGGCGCTGGCGTCCTGCTGCATCGAGGGCACCTCCCGGGGCGAGCGGAGGGCGCTGGTGCGCTGATGCGGCATGGCCCGCGCGGCCTGCGGAGAACGCAGCGCGACCGCGTGGGCGCTCGGCAGCGGGATCTCGCCGGGCCCGGCGGGAGCGAGCAGGACGAGCGCACCCGCCGCGACGCCGGCCGCGGCGCGGGCCACCGATCGTCCGACGGCCCGTGCCGCCACCGGCGAGCGCGGCGAGCTCGCCGCCGGGCTGGCTTCCCCCCGAGGCGGCGCGCGCCGGAAAGCGCGGCGAGCCCGGTCGAGCAGCCGCCGCAGCGGACTCCGCCGCCGCGGTGGGCCTCCCTGGAGAGGCCCCGAGCAAGCGCGCGCCTCGCGCGCGCCGAACGCGACGGCGAGCGGCGCGAGCAGCGCGCCGCGGCCGCGGTTCCGCGCCCGCCAGCGCCGCGCGGCGGCGTCGAGGCTGAGCCGCGCGAGCCGGAGGTGGTTCCACACGGTGCCGCGCGGCATCGCGCGCTCCTCGGCGATCTCCTCGACCGCCGCCTCCTCCAGATCGCGCGCGACCAGGATCTCACGGCGCATCGGAGGGACCTCCAGGAGCAGCTCCGCGAGGATCTCGCTCCGTTGCGCTTCGATGAGCCGTGTCTCGGAGTCCGGCGCGTCGCCGGAGAGCTCGTCGAGCGCCTCGTCCGGCCACAGCGCCTCGTGCCGGCGATGGGCGCGCTTGCGTTCATTGGAGGTCAGGTTGAACGCGATCCGCAGGAGCCAGGTGCGCATGGTGGCGAGCCGGGGATCGAACCGGGGCAGCGACCGCGCGGCGCCGTGGAAGATCTCCTGGACCATGTCGTCCTGGTCCGCGCCACGGAAACCTCGCCGCTCCACGTAGCGACGGATGGCGTCCTGGTGCTCGGCCATGATCGCCTCCAGGGTGAGCGGTGCTCCCTTGGCGTCGTCGGTCGTGCGAGAGGCGTCGTCGGTCTTGCGAGAAGGTTTCCCCATACCAACCCAGTTACATGGCGCTCCTGTTCGCTATTTGAAAAACGTCATCCCGGGCTGACCCGAGCCAGGCCCGTGTGCGCTCACGTGCGCGCGCTCGGCTCATGCCGTGCCCATGCCGTATAAGAGGAGGCGGAGCATTCCGGAGGAGCCACCGAAACTGCCTGACAGTTGAGCTGATTTCGTCGTTCTCTACCAGGCCGAGGCGGCTTGACCGCGTGGGGCCTCACACGTGGTGTGGCCGGGAGATGGGCTCCACGGGCCGGTTGCTCCTCGCCGTGGCCGCAGCCTCTGTCGTGTGGAGTCGCGCGGCGGTGGCGGCCGGCCAAGGTCCTCCTGCTGAACCATCCGCCGCGGCCGCGGCGCGCTCCGAGGCCGAGGAGGCGTTCGCGCGAGGCGAGAGGGCGCGCCGCGCGGGGCGGTGGGCGGAAGCCGAGGCGTCGTATCGCGACGCTTGGAAGGCGGATCCGCGGCCGGAGTTCGCGGGGGAGCTCGGCCTGTGCGAGCTCGCGCTCGGGCGGTTTCGGGATGCGGCGGAGCACCTGCGGGAGTCGCTGCTGGATCCGGAGGCGCTCGCGGCGGCGGCGCGGCGGCGTTTCTCCGACGGGCTCCAGCGGGCGGAGCGCGAGGTGTCACCCGCGACGATCGCGGTGAGCCGGCCCGAGGCCGAGGTGTTCATCGACGGCCGGCGGATCGGCCGCGGACAGGGCATGTACTTCGTCTATGTCGAGCCGGGACGGCACGAGGCCGCGGCGCAGGCAAAGGCGATCCGCCGGCGCGGCGGGCCGGCGGCGTGCGCGTACGCTGAGCACGCGGAGGCGTGCTCGGTGCTGGCCGACAAGAACCGCGAGCGCGACACGCTGGAGGTCGCGGCCTGGGCGAGCTTCATCGGCGCGGGCATCGCGGGCGCGGTCGCGATCTCGTCGTTCTGGTGGGCCCCGGCGCCGGGCAAGCGCGCCGTGCGGCCGGTGCCGCTCGCGACGGCGCAGGGCGGGGGCGTCGTCGTTGTCGGCGTCTGGTAGGCGGCGGAGGAGACAGAGAGGAGCGGTAACGATGCGGGGCGTGATGCGGTGGGCGGCGGCGGGGTCGCTCCTCGGTGCGTGCGGCCTGGCAGCGGTGGGCGGGTGCGGCGGCGGGGAGCACGACTGCGCGGAGGGCGTCGTGTGCGAGATCCTCAACGACGACGACACGAGCAACGGCTACTGCTGGGGCCAGTGCGTGCCCAGGCCGCCTATTGACTTCCTCGCGCCGGAGCTCGTGTGGACGGGGCCCCACCTGCTCGCGCCGTCGTGCGACGATCTCGTATGGGACGTCCCCGGGACGCCGGGCGAGGTGGTGCGGCTGGCCCACGAGCCCGCCGTGTTCAGGGGGAGAACGGTGCCAGAACCAGAAGAGGACGCGATGTGCCCCACGTGTGCGTGCACGCCGCCGTCCTGCGCGCTGCCGTCCGAGGTGACGGCGAGCTCGCTGTACATGTGCGGGGAGGGGCCCGAGGAGACGCGCACGCCCTTCGCGCCCCCGCCGGGCTGGGACGGCGCGTGTGTGTCGCCGGGCTGGGTGGGGCCGGAGCAGCTCGGCTCGCTCGCCATCGGTCCGACCCGCCACCTACCGTGCACGCCCGTTGTCGAGGAGGCGCCGGTGCCGCGGAATGCGTTCACGGTCGAGGTCGCGGTCGCCTGCGAAGGCCGGCGGGTGGACGATCTGTGCGCGCTGCCCGGCCAGCTCTGCATGCTCTACCAGCAGCAGGACCATCTGCCCGAGGGGTGGCGGCACTGTGTCCGCGCACCGGGCGACAATGTTCAGTGCGAGCCGCCTGCTGAGGCGGGGAGCCCCTGGCCGACCTACTCGGAGAAGCTGGGGGTGTTTTACACGGGGGTGAACGACACGTCCGACTGCAAGCCATGCACCTGCAAGTCGTCCGAGACGAGCCGGTGCGAGGCGTTCGTGTCCGCCTACGAGGACCGCGCGTGTGGCGACATACTCGTCGGCATCGGCGTTCTCCAGGCAGGGATCTGCGTGGACCCTGCGCCGAGTTCCGCGCTCGGGAGCCTGAGCGCGACGTGGATCGTCAACGAGCCCGGGCGCTGCACGCCGGAGGGGGGCACGCCGGTGGTCAAACCAAAGGACGCGGAGACGATCTGCTGCCTGCCCAGGGAAAGGTGATGCTGCCGGCGGAGCGCGGGCGCCGGGGCGACAGGTGCGTCGCGCCGGGAGTCCGTCGGAGGCGAAGGACGTGCGCGCGCTCGTCGCGGGCGGGCCGAGGGAGGCGGTGAGGTCGAGATGAGATCGCGAAGAATGCGGTGGCTGCTGCGCTCGCGTGAGCGCGCTCGCGCTGGCCGGCCTGGGCGGCGCCCTGGGTGCGGCGGGCTGCGGCGATGACGAGTGCGGCGGCCCGGAGCCGTGGGACCGCTGCCCGGTCGTCAACCCCGACGGCACGAGCAACGGGTACTGCGCGGGGAAATGCGTGCCTCTCGCGGCGGGGGACTTCTCCAAGCCGCTGCTCCTCTGGATGGGGCCCGAGGAGTCCGAGCCGTCGTGCGAGGACCTCGTGGCGAACGACCCGGACACGGGCGAGCCCGAGAGCTTCGCCCCGGTCACCTCGAGGCGATTGAGGCTGCTCCGACCCGGCGAGGAGGTCTGCGGCGACTGCGTTTGCGGCTTTCCCCACTGCGAGCTGCCGCAGACGGTCGCGGCGAACTCCCTGTCGTCCTGCGAACAGACCCCGGAGGCGACGAACACGCCGTTCAATCCGCCTGCCGAATGGGGCGGAGGCTGCGTATCGCCAGGCACCGTGCCGTCATCGCAGGTCGGCTCGATCTGGATCGGACCGGTGACCCAATCGCTCTGCACTCCCAGCGTCGACGATGTGCCCCCGGTCCCGGAGGGGTCTCCCCATGTCGCGGTCGCCTGTAGCGGTCGCGTGGACACCGGCGGTCTGTGCCCGGACTACCTCGATGATTGCATGGTGAACCAGCAAGAGGCCCATGTGCCCCCGGAATGGCGCTACTGCGTTGTCGCGCAGTTCACGGGGCTCCAGGACTGCGAGCCGCCTGCCGCGCCGGGAGAGCCCCCGGTGTTCTCGGAGAGGTTCCTCATGTATAAAAGAGATTTGTCCGATCCTCAAAACTGCGAGCCGTGCGTCTGCGTGACCACGACACCGGGCCAGTGCGAGGCGCGGGTGAGCGCCTACGCGGATCGCCATTGCAGCGACAGCGCGCTGATCGGGAGGGCGGAGGTGGTCCTCGGCGAGGGGGACGCCTGTCTGCAATTCGAGCCCGGGCCGGCGCTCGGAAGCTTCCGCGCGGAATGGGAGGTGGCGAAGTACCCGGGCTGCACCCCGATCGGCGGGGAACCGCACCCGACCGTCGTCTGCTGCCTGCCGGAGCCCGAAGCATGACCCTCAGGCATCGGTGAGGCCGCGCGACAGTTTGGCCAGAATGCCCGGATCACGGCGAGAGGCCCCGCCCGCCAGGCGCAGGCGAGCCTCCGCCGTGCCTACATCGGGCGCGCGCGGGTTACCTCACACGATTCAGAGCACAAGTCCACGCAGGTGTGAGCGTCGCCACGCACCAGCCGCGACAGCCGAGCTCTGGATCAAACTATTGGCTTGGCAATGCTGGACAGACGATGTAATGGTCCGGCATATCATCGTGATTACACTTGACGTGAGCGCGATGGCCCTGCGCGAGCTGACAGTGTAGGCGAGATGGCCCAGGGGGCGCGTGGATATCGAGGGAATGCAGGCTGAGCTGGAGCGGCTCCGCCGTGAGATCAAGGCGTTGGAGCAGCGCGCCCAGGCCGCGGAGGCGCAGGCGGCCCTGTACCAGGGCGTCTTCGAGCATCTGCCCGTCCCGTCGGCTCTCTACCGCGCCGACGGCGTCCTGGCGGACATCAACCGCCGGAACCGCGAGATGCTGGCCGTGCCGTCGAAGGAAGCCATGGTCGGCAAGCACAACATGTACGAGGATCCGGTGGCCGTGGCGGGCGGATACACCGCCCATTTCGACCGGGTGATCCAGAGCGGCGAATGCGTGATCATGGCGCCGACCCCCTACGACACGGCCGACGCCGGCCTGGAGCGCGCCGAGGATCGCACCGTCTGGACCGAGACCAGGATGTCGCGGGCCGACGTGGGCGGCGCGCGCTACGTGATCGGGATCAACCTCGACGTGACGGACAGGATGCGCGCCGAGAAGGCGTACCAGGACGGCGCGGCATTTGTCACCGCAATCGTCGAGAACGCGCCCAGCGCCGTCTACGTCAAGGATCTGGACGGCCGCTACGCGCTCGTCAACAGGCACTTCGAGCGGCTCATGGGCCTCTCCCGCGAGGCGGTGCTCGGGCGCGCCGCTCGCGACGTCGTGCCCTCGGAGCTCGCCGAGCGCTTCGCGCAGTCGGAGCGGCAGGTCATCGCGACGGAGGCGCCGCTCGTCGTGGAGGAGCAGATCCTGCTCGAGGGCCGCGCCCATCACTTCGTGACCACGAGGTTCCCGCTGCTCGATTCACGAGGGAGGCTGTATGCGGTGTGCGGCATCTCCGTGGAGGTCACCGAAAGCCGAGCGGCCGAGGCCGAGGCTCAGCGGCTCCAGAACGAGATCATCCGCCTGCAGGAGGCCAGGCTGCGCGCCCTCTCCACGCCGCTGCTGCCGATCGCGCGCGGCGTGGTGGTGATGCCGCTCATCGGCAACATCGACGCGCCCCGGGCGCAGCAGGTGCTCGAGACCCTGCTGGAAGGCATCGTCGCCCACAAGGCCTCGATGGTGATCCTCGACGTTACGGGCGTGCCGACCATCGACACGCAGGTCGCCAGCGCGCTGGTGCGGACGGCGCGGGCGGTGAATCTGCTCGGCGCGCAGGTGCTCCTGACGGGGATCCAGCCCGCGATGGCGCGGGCGCTCGTGGAGCTCGGGGCGGATCTGGGCGGGATCCTGGTGCGGTCCACGCTCGCGTCGGGCATCGCGTACGCCCTCGCGCCCGGCTCCGGGCGCGCGAGCGGGCAAGCCCGCGCGTTGTCGAGCGCCGGCGACCCCTTCGATGGGCGACTAGGACACCGATCACGCTGATCGAGCGAGAGATGAACCGCCAAGGCGGATGCGCCGGTCGCATCCACCGCGCGATGCTAGGAGGTCACGAGGAGCTCGCCGCCGGCCGTGGCGTTGTTGCCCTCGAGGAGCTCGGGAACTCCGCCGTAGGCGTCCACGATGGCGCCGAGCGTGTAGGTGCCCACGGGGACATAGGCGTCGGCGGGGACGGCGAGGCTTTCGCACTGGCCGACATCGAGGTTCGGCAGCCAGGCGCCTCCGGCGATGACGTCGTCGGTCGTGATCGTCGCATCTGTCCACCGCGGAGACGATGAGGTCCGGTCGATGGCCGACGCCGAGCAGGGAGCCCGCGGCGGCGTTGTTGCTCTCGATGAGCTCGGGGATCCAGCCGTACGGATCGACGATCGCGCCCAGGTGATAGGCGCCTTCGGACACGTAAGCGTTCGCCGGGGAGGTCACGGTGACGGTGGCGCACTGGCCCGGCGCCAGGTACGGCACCGGGCCGTTGCCGGCGGCGAAGTCGGCCGTCGTGACGGTCGCGTCGGAGGAGAGGTACAGCGCGATGTCGCCTCCATAGCTCGGCTGCGTGCCCTGGTTGCAGACGGTGACCGACGCGTCGACGTTGTAGCCAAAGGCGGAGCTCGGCGGCCCGCTCACGGTGAAGACGATGAGGTCGGGCCCAACGCCGACGCCGATCACGCTGCCCGCCGAGGCGTTGTTGGCCTCGATGAGCTCGGCGACGGAGTCGCCCGGGTCCACGATCGCGCCGAGGTGATGAGCGCCGTCGGGCACATAGGCGCTCGCGGGCACGGCGACGGAGGCGCACTGTCCAGGGCTCAGGCCGGGCACATAGCCGCTGCCGGCGTGGATGTCCGAGGGCGTGATCGCCTCGTCGCTCGACAGGAGCAGAGCGACGTCGGCGCCGTAGCTCGGGGTCGTGCCCTGGTTGCAGACGGTGACCTCGGCGTCGAAGCCGCTGCCCGGCGGGGCGCTGGGCGGACCGGCGACCGCCGAGACAACGAGGTCCGGTCGATCGCCGACGCCGAGCAGGGGACCCGACATGGCGTTGTTGGACTCGAACAGCTCTTCCCACTCGTCGTACGCATCGACGATCGCGCCGAGGCGATAGGTGCCGTCGGGAAGAGAGAGCGTTGCGACGACGGGCACCGCGGCGCACTGCCCAGGGCCCAGGTAGGGGACCACGGCGCCGCCGGCGAGCGTGTCCTCCACCGTGATCGCGGCGTCGGCGGACAGGTAGAGATAGACGGTGCTGACGTGGCTCGGGGTCGTGCCCTGGTTGCAGACGGTGACGGCAGCGTTGAAGCCGGCGCCTGGCAGGACGCTGGGCGGGCCGCTCACCGAGGAGACGATGAGGTCCGGCGAGGAGCCGATGCCGATCGCGGCGCTGGTCTCGGCGTTGTTCGTCTCGATGAGCTCGGGGACCCAATCGGTGGGATCCACGATCGCGCCCAGCGTGTACGTGCCGTCGGGTACGTAGGCGTGCGCGTCGATCGTCACCGAAACGCATTCTCCGGGGCTCAGGTAGGGCACATAGGCGTCGCTGATGACCGGGAAATCGGCGGGCGTGATCTGCCCATCGGACGAGACATCGGACGAGAAAAAGACGTCGAGCTCGTCGCCGTAGCTCGGCTGCGTGCCCTGGTTGCAGACGGTGACCGACGCGTCGAACCAGCTGCCAGGGAAGACGGTCGGGGGCCCGCTCACGGCCGAGACGACGAGATCCGGCGCGTCGCCGACGCCGAGGAGCCCGCCGGCCCGCGCGTTGTTGGACGTGATGAGCTCCTCGTTCCAGCCGTTCTCGTGCGCGATCGCGCCGAGGTAATAGACGCCTTCGGCGACAGGGGCGCTGACCGGCACGGTGACCGGCTCGCACCACCCAGGGTTCAACCAGGGGACCGGGGCGCCGCCGAAGAGGAGCTGATCGGAGGGCTCGATGGTGGCGTCCGGCGAGAGCAGCACATCCACGAGCGGGGTCTGATTCGGCGTCGTGCCCTGGTTGCACACCGTGACCTGGACGCCGAAGCCGCCACCGGGGAGCGCGCTCGGCGGGCCGCTCACGGCCGAGATGATGAGATCGGGGCCGTAGCCGATGCCGATGTCGCTTCCAGCAGCCGCGTTGTTGGTCTCCGAGAGCTCGATCTCCTCCTCGAACGCGTCGACCACGGCGCCGAGCGTGTACGTGCCGTCGGGCACGGCTGCGGCGGTCTCGACGCCGAGCTCCGCGCATCGCCCCGGGTCGAGGTACCCCAGCACGGCGGAGCCGGTGATCGGGTCCGACGGTGTGAAGACCTCGTCGTCCGATAGGCTCACCTCAACGCGGGTGCTGTAGCTCGCCGAGTTGCCCTGGTTGCACACGGTGACGGTCGTCGTGAAATAGCCGCCCGGCAGGGCGCTCGGGGGCCCGCTGACGCTCGAGATGACGAGATCGGGCTCGTCGCCCGTGAGCGCCTCGGTCGCGACCCCGAGAGGCTCGGGTTCGCCAGGGGCTCCGCCGCATGCCGAACACGAAGCACACCCATCGCGCCAGGGATACTCTTGGCCTGAGCATAGAGAATCAGGAAAAGTTGGCGCTGTGTCCGTGTCAAGGAGGTCGCGATTCCCGCTGAATTTCCGCGGGATAGGGGCCTTGCGTTGTCCCCGAGATGGGGGTAGGCGCGCCGGCCTCGGACCGCTGCGCCGTCGAGCGCTTGAACATCCGCGAGACGTGGTGGACGTTCATGCCCGCCGCGTCGGCGAGCTCGACCACGCGGACGTCGCGCTCCATGCCCTCGTGAAGCAGCTCACCGCGCGCGGCGCGCGGCGAGCCACGCGGCTTCCAGGCGCCGCGACGCCCGCCGCCCGCCTACTTGGTAAACGCCGACCCGTTCCACACGTACCGCGCCGGCTGCGCTCCCCCCCACGGCAGGAGCAGCGGCTCGAAGCCGCCGACAGGGCCCTTGTCCTGGTTGAACGGGTACGTCTGCTCCGTCCACTCGACGGCTCGCCCGGGGGCGAGCTCGATCCCCAACTTGTCGTTCACGCGCACGAACTTGAGCTCGCCGACGATCTTCTTGTCGCCGATGCTGCGCGCGACCTCGGCCGCGAAGACCCGCTGGATGCTCTCGCCGTCCAGCCGGAAGATGAGCACCACGTCGCGGTCCACCGTCGCGGCGCCCGCCTCCTTGGGCGCCGCCGCGCGCACGGTGCCGTGGACGATGATCTCCGCCTTGCCGTCGCCGGTGAGATCGAGCGCGCGCACCGAGCGGATGTCGCCCGGAGAGGCGAACTGCGCCAGCGTCATGAACGCGTACCCGGCGCCGCCCCGGAAGCCCTTGCCGAACACCACGAGGTCGCGATCGTGCAGCAGCACCCGCTCGGGCTCGCGGCCCCCGGCCACGTCGGCGCCGAGGTCGAACCGCGGCTTGCTCGACGAGGCGCCGCGATCGCGCCGGTAGAGCGCGTACACCTTGTCGAGCATCTCGGCCGGCGACAGCCCGGCCGGCTTCGCCGCGCCCCGCGCCTCCTCGGCCCTCGCCGCCGCCGGGCGCGCGACCGCGGCCGCCGCCGCCTGCCGCTGCTCGCTCGCCTTCGTGAACACCCCGCCGGTCAGCTTGTAGAGCTGCGACTTGATCGGCCCCCACGGCAAGAGCAGCGGGTCGTACGTCTGCTCCACCCCCTCCGTGTAGTTGCTCGCGTCGTACCGGGTCGCCTTGCCCGGCTCCACGCGGATCGCCATCTTCGCGCCGTCCGGCACGAACTCGACCTCGTTGACGACCGACCCCTTCTCCGTCGAGATCGCGATCTCGTGCTGAAAGATCGGCCTCGGCGTGTCGCCGGCCCCGAACTGCAGCACGTGCATCACCTCGCGGTACTTGGCGCCGTTGCCGGAGCGCTTCCTCAGGATGAGCTCGGCCTGGCCGTCGCCCGTCAGGTCGCGCGCCGTGAGCGACGGGAGCATCCCCTCGCCGGCGTCGACCCCGAGGTCCTCGAAGTAGTACTGCGCGCCCTTCCGGAACCCGGGGCCGAGGACGACCAAGTACCGCTCGTAAACGGTCACCCGCTCCCGCATCGCGTCGCCGGCGACGTCGGCGACGAGGTCGTACTTCGGGCCGCTGCGGATGCCCTTGCTCCTCAGCAGGCCGTCGATGACCGCGAGCTCAGGCTCGGTCGCGAGCGGCGACAGCGACGCGTACGCCTCCGAGGCGGCGCTGCCGACGACGGCGTCGACCCCGCCGGCGCCGTCGGCGTCGTGGACGAACAGCCCCGCCCGCAGCCCGACCCGGGTCGTCGCCGCCTCGGGGAACGCCGACCAGGGGACGCTCGCCTCCAGCGTGTACCCGCCGGCCCGCGGCGCCTCGACCACCTTCGCCCCCGCCACCAGCTTGCCGCCCGGCACCCTCACGCTCCCCGCGGTCTTGCCCGGCTGCCCCGGGTAGAGCGCCACCTCCTGGACCTTTCCGCCCGGGAAGCCGAGGACGACCTTCACGTGGTCCGCGCCGCCGCGCAGCGCGTCATCGGTCACGTCGGCCGCCACGTAGAACCGCGCGTCGTCGTAGGCGATGGCCACCTGCGCGGCGAGGTCGGCCTTGCTCGGCTTGCCCTTCACCTTGATGCCGAGGGAGGTGAGCGCCACCGGCCACTCCTTCGGGATCCCGTCGAGCTTGAGCCACTTCGACTCGACCAGCGGCGCCGCGATCGGCGCGCCGGCGGCGAGGGCGGGGGCGGGCGCGGCGGCGGCCAGGGCGGCCAGGGCGGCCGGCGCGAGCGAAGCGAGGCGGGAGCCGAGGGCAGGCGCCCCCGGAGCACGGAAGGCACGACAACAGGGTGTTCGACGTCTCATAAGCTCGGGTTTGGACGCCTCTCCGCGCCCGCTTGTTCTTACCACGAGCACTTTGTTTCCGGATCGCCTCGCGAGCGCAGGCCCGAGCCCGCCGCGGCCGGCCGAGGCGGCTGCCTCGGCGCGGCGGGGGAGGGGCCGGCGGCGCCGGCCCGGATCGGTGGATCAGCGGGGGTCGGCGGAGGCGGGGAGGCGGGCGGGGCCGGCGTCGACGGGCCGGATCCGGCGGTACACGAGCTTCGCGATCTCGACCGCCGGCACGATGAGCGCCGAGAGGACGAGCAGGAGCATCCACTCGTTCGACGACATCGCGTACGTGCGGAAGACCGGGCGCAGCGCGGGCACGAGCAGCGCGATCAGGTGGATCGCCGCGCTGGCCGCCACCGCCACGAGCAGCGGGAGGCTGACGAGCGGCTTCGACGCGAAGAGCGAGATCACCGGGCTCCGGCAGCTCCAGGCGTGGAAGAGCGGCGACAGCGCGAGCAGCGAGAAGGCGACGGCGCGCGTGCGGAGCAGCGCCTCCTCCGTCTGCTCCGACGTGGCGTAGAGCGCCACGGCCGCGAGCCCCATGAACGCGCCGACGTACAGGATCCCGAGGTAGTCGCGCTTGACGAGCAGGCCCTCGTCGCGCGGCCGCGGCGCCTCGGTCATCAGCTGCGGATCCGGCGGATCGATGCCGAGCGCGAGCGCCGGCAGGCCGTTCGTCACGAGGTTGATCCAGAGGATCATGAGCGGCGTCAGCGGGGGCCACTTGCCGAAGAACGAGACCACGAACACGGCCACGAGCAGGCCCATGTTCGACGAGAGCAGAAAGAAGATGAACTTCTGGATGTTGCGGTAGATGGCGCGGCCCTCGCGCACCGCCTCGACGATGGTCGCGAAGTTGTCGTCCGCGAGCACGAGATCCGCCGCCTGCCGCGCCACGTCCGTGCCGCCGCGCCCCATCGCCACGCCGATGTGCGCCTCGCGGAGCGCGGGCGCGTCGTTCACGCCGTCGCCCGTCATCGCCACGATGTGGCCGTGCGCCTTGAACGCCCGCACGAGCCGGAGCTTCTGCTCGGCCGTCGTCCGGGCGAAGACGCGCAGGTGCATGATCCGCCGCGCGAGCTCCTCGTCGCCCATCGCCGCGAGCTCCGCGCCGCTGAGCGCCTCGTCGCCCTCGTCCCAGAGCCCGATCTCCTTGGCGATCGCCGTCGCGGTGAGCCGGTGGTCGCCGGTGATCATGACGGCGCGGATGCCGGCGCGGCGGCACTCGGCCACCGCCTCCTTCACCCCCTGCCGCGGCGGGTCCATCATCCCGACCAGGCCGAGGAACGTGAGCTCGCGCTCGACGTCGTCCTCGTCGCGGCTGACCCGCACGCGGCGGCAGATCGCGAGCACGCGCAGCGCGGCCTCGCTCATGCGATCGGCCTCGGCGGTGATCGCGCGCCGGTCGTCCTCGGTCAGCGCCCGCACCCCCTTGTCGTCCGCGAACTTCACGCAGAGCGGCAGGAGCACGTCGACGCTCCCCTTCACGTGCGCGATCTCGCGGCCGCGCTCGTCCCGCGTGATCACCGTCATCCGCTTGCGATCGCTGTCGAAGGGCAGCTCGTGCACGAACGCGTGCGACGGCGCCACCGACTCGCGCGACTGGCCGCCCTTCGCGGCCAGCGTGAGCAGCGCCCCCTCCGTCGGGTCGCCGACGATGTTCCAGCGGCCCGTCGCCTGGTCCTCGTTCAGCGACGCGTTGTTGCAGAGCGCGACCGTCGCGAGCAGGTAGCTGAGGGGCGCCGACAGCTCGATCACCTCGGCGCCGCCCTCGTCGCGCACCGCGCCGGCCGGGTTGTACCCCTCGCCGGTCACCGTGTAGCGGCGGCCGCCCGCGTACACGTTGCGGACGGTCATCTCGTTCTGGGTGAGCGTGCCCGTCTTGTCCGACGCGATGATCGTCGCGGCGCCGAGCGTCTCGACCGCGGGCAGCTTGCGCACGATCGCCCCGCGCCGCGCCATGCGCTGCATCCCGAGCGCGAGCGTGATCGTCGTGATCGCGGGCAGCCCCTCGGGGATGGCGGCCACGGCGAGGCTCACGCCCTCGAGCAGGAGCTCGTGCCACGGCCGCCCGCCCCGGATGAACCCCCAGCCGAGGAGCACCGCGGAGAGCGCCAGGCACACCCGCAGGATGATCGAGCCGAAGCGGTCGAGGCGCTCCTCGAGGGGCGTCTTCTGCTCGCCGACCGAGCGGATCATCTCGCCGATGCGGCCGAGCTCCGTGCTCACGCCGGTCGCGGTCACCACCGCGCGCCCCTTGCCGCGCACGACGCTCGTGCCCGTGAAGATCATGGTCACGCGATCCCCGAGCGGCGCGTCGCGCGCGACCGGGGCGAGGGCGTCCTTGACCGCGGCCGCGCTCTCGCCGGTCAGCGCCGCCTCCTCGGTCGCGAAGCTGATCGTCTGCACGAGCCGCGCGTCCGCCGGGACCGCGTCGCCCGCCTCGAGCTCGAGGATGTCGCCGGGCGCGACGTCCTCGGCCGCGATGACCACGGTCTTGCCGCCGCGGCGCACGCGCGCGCTCGGCGCGCTGAGCTTCTGGAGCGCCTCGAGGGCCGCCTCCGCGCGCCGCTCCTGGTAGTAACCGAGGAACGCGTTCAGGATGACGATGAGCAGGATGGCGATCGCGTCGCCGAACCTGTGGAGGAAGCTCTCGTGCTTGTCGGCGGTGAAGCCGACGACCACGGCGATCGTCGCCGCGGCGAGGAGCGTGAGGACGAGCGGGTTCGCGAACTGCTCGAGGATCCGGACGAGCGCGCTCTTCTTCTTCGTCTCGGGCAGGCGGTTCTTCCCGTGCTCCGCGAGGCGCTTCTGCGCCTCGGCCTCGGAGAGGCCGCCGGACGAGCTCACGCCGACGCGCTCGAGGAACGCGTTGACCTCTTCGGCGTGTACGGGGATGGGAGCGGCGGGGGCGGCGTTCGGTTCGGGCCGGCGGAGCGCCGTAGCGGCTTGGCTCATGGGCGGGCGTTCTCTAGCGCTTCATCCGAGCTTGTTCACGTTGCTCTTCGGCCTCGAGCTCCGCGATGGCCGCCGCGAGCTCGTCCTGCTCGGCCTGGGGCATGCCGGCCGGCGCGCCGCCCGTCCCGGCGACGCGCACCTGCGGCGGCGTCGCGGCGGGCGGCGGCTCGGGCGGGAGCACGCCCATCTTCCGCTTGAGCGCGAGCAGCTCGTCGTCCGCGCCCGCCGTCGCCTCGAGCTGCCCGAACCGGTGCGCCAGCGTGTCGCCCGTGTACTGCTCGGCGATCTCCCCGGCGGCCTCCGCCTCGGCCTCGATCTGGTCGA
Organism: Sorangium sp. So ce134; assembly: GCA_051525975.1. Lineage (GTDB taxonomy): Bacteria > Myxococcota_A > Polyangia > Polyangiales > Polyangiaceae > Sorangium. The sequence continues at coordinate 10,003,231 of CP150314.1, read as the reverse complement.
TCTTGTTCGCCATCCGGTCGAACGTCTCGAAGGCGGAGGCGTTGTTGAGGCCGCTCATGGTCTCCTGGATCGCCTTCTGCGCCTCGGCCCGCTTCTTCCGGGCGATGAGCACGTTCTTCTTGCGCTTCGCCTCCTCGATCTTGTTGTTGAGGAGGCGCAGGGCGGTCTTCAGCTGGTCGACCGCCTGCTTCTGCTTCTGCCACTGGTCCTTGTAGGAGGCGGCGAGCTGGTCGTGCTCCTTCTTGCGGTTCAGCGCTTCCTTGGCCAGCGCGTCGTCGCCGGCCTTGATGGCGAGCATCGCCCTGCGCTCCCACTCCGCGGCGTTGGCCGCCTCCTGCTCGGCCTGCTTCGCCAGCCGCTTCTCGTCGGCGATCGAGACGGCGACCTGCTTCTTCGCCTCGATCAGCTGGTTTGCCATGTCGATGACGACCTGGTTCAGCATCTTCTCGGGGTCCTCCGAGCGGCTGATGAGGTCGTTCAGGTTCGACTTGATGAGGGTCGCAAGGCGCGCGAAAATTCCCATAGATCAGCTCCAACTCTCGGGTAGCGCAGGGTCGAACGGCGCGGCAGGTCAGCTCAGCGCGAGATCGTGCAGCACGGGGACGTGGCGGGCGAGCGCGAGATCGATGTCGCTCAGGATCGCCTCGAGCTCGTTCATGTCGAGGTTCTCGAGCTCCAGCGCCGCCGAGAGGACGATGGTGCCGGCCTCGATCCCGTACGAAGCATGCATCAGATCCGTCGCGTTGTACTCGAGCAGGCGGCGGAAGAGCTTGGTCTGGTGGGCGTCGTCCCCGGGCACGGGGCCGATCGAGACGCGGACCGCCACGATCGGCGGATCGATGCGGATCGCGATCGGCGGCGCGCCTGGGCCCCCCGAGATGAGGTAGGTACCGGCGTCGTTCTCGAACCGGCGATCGAGCTGCAGGAGGTAGGTTTCGACATCCTCGGCTGTGCGCGGCATGGCGCGGCGAGCCTACAGAATCATGTCGCATCGGGCTAGTGCCGCGGCCCGTCGAGTTCCTCCCGGGATTCCGCGCCGCGGCGCGGGCGGCGGCCACGCCCGCCGAGGGCGCGCCGCGCGGCCGTGATCTTCCGAACCACGGCGCGCTGCGCGCCATCGCTGAGCCGCGGGCCGCCGCGCGCCGCCGCTGCGCGCCCCGCGGGCCGCCGCGCGCCGCCGCTGCGCGCCCCGCGGGCCGCCGCTCCGCGATCGGTTCCGCTCGCTCCGTGATCGGTTCCGCTCGCTCCGGGAATCACGGGGTTTACCTGGACGCTCGCTTTTTTCTCACCTGTTTGGGATTGGCGGTGGTACGGTCCCGATCCAGGTTACGTGGCGATCCACCCGGGCGACGTTGTTGCTGGCTACCGTGTCACCCGCCTGCTCGGGCGGGGCGGCATGGGCGAAGTCTGGGCGGCGACGCGGGAATCGGACCTGCAGCAGGTGGCCATCAAGGTCCTGCTCGCGCGCGCCGCGATGAAGCCCGACCTCGTGCGGCGCTTCGACCGCGAGGCGAAGATCGCCTCGGCGATCAAGAGCCCGTACGTCTGCCAGCTGCTCGAGGTCGGCGAGACCGAGGACGGCGCGCACCTGCTCGTGTTCGAGCAGCTCGACGGCGAGTCGCTGGCCGACCGGCTGAAGCGCGAGCAGTACCTGCCGTTCAGCGAGGTCGGCCCGATCATCGACGACGTGCTCCAGGGGCTCGTGGCGGCGCACGCCGCCGGCGTCATCCACCGCGACCTCAAGCCCGGCAACATCTACCTCGAGCACCTCGGCCTGCCCGATCGGCGCGAGCGCGCGAAGATCCTCGACTTCGGCATCTCCAAGCTCACGCGGCGCGAGAAGGAGGAGCCGACGCTCACGGCCTTCGACGCGACGCTGGGCTCGTTCGCGTACATGGCGCCGGAGCAGGTGCGCGGGGCCGCGCGGGCCGACGAGCGGGCGGACATCTATGCGGTCGGCGCGGTGGCCTTCCGGGCCCTGTCCGGGCGGCTGCCGTTCGAGGGCGCGACGGCCGCGGTGCTCGTCGCGATGAAGCTCGACCGCCCGGCGCCGTCGCTCGCCGAGGCGACCGGCGAGAAGTGGCCGGTGGGCATCGAGCGCTTCCTCGAGCGGGCGCTCGATCGCCGGCGCGAGGGGCGCTTCAGCACCGCGGCCGAGGCGCTCGCGAGCTGGCGCGCCATCCAGCCGGCGAACATCACGCGCGCGGTGCGCCGCTCCCAGCGGAGCCGGTACCCCTCGGAGCTGCCCGAGGCGTTCCTGGAAGACAACCCCACGGTCGTCGACGGCCCCCCGACGATGACCGAGAACGGCGGCTTCGCCGACGTCGGCCAGAGCTCGCCGCCCCCGGCGCCGCCGAGCAGGACGGGCTCGATGACCCCGCCGCCGCCGAGCCGGGCGGGGAGCTCGCTGCCCCCGCCGCCGCCGAGCCGGGCGGGCGGCGCGGCCCCGCCGGCGCCGCCGAGCAGGACGGCGGTCGTGGCGCCGCCGGCGCCGCCGAGCAGGACGGGCGTCGTGGCGCCGCCGGCGCCGCCGAGCCGGGCGGGCGCGGCGCCGCCGGCGCCGCCGAGCAGGGCTGGCGCGGCGCCGCCGGCGCCGCCGAGCAGGACGGGGGCCGCAGAGATACCCCGGCCGGAGGGCCCCCCTTCGCGCCGCAAGACAGAGAGGCACTGAGTTGCTCGACGCCACGGTAGGCACGAAGAACAGGGTCGAGGTGCGCGGCGGGCGCATCCGCCCGACCAAGTCGTCGGCCGCTCGCGCCGGCGGGTGGCTGGAGATCGGCACCGATCCCGTCATCGTGGGCCGCAACGCGGCCTGCCAGCTGGTCCTCGACGACGCCAAGGTGAGCGCGGTGCACGCCGAGTTCGTGGCCACCGAGCAGGGCGTCCGCGTGCGCGACCTCGACAGCAGGAACGGCACGTTCGTCGGCGGCGTGCGGGTCGGCGACATCTACCTGCTCACGAGCACGAAGCTCCGGCTCGGCGAGACCGAGATCCAGTTCGAGCCGCTGCGCCCCGAGCGCATCACGGTCTCGGCGATCCCGTCGTTCGGCCCGCTCGTGGCGAGCAGCCCCGGGATGCGCGCCATCTTCGAGCGCCTCTCCAAGATGGCGCCGACCGACCTCACGGTGCTCATCACGGGCGAGACCGGGACCGGCAAGGAGCTCGTCGCCCAGGCGCTGCACCAGGCGAGCGCCCGCTCGAAGAAGCCGTTCGTGGTCGTCGACTGCGGCTCGATCCCGCCGACCCTCGCCGAGGCGACGTTGTTCGGCCACGAGCGCGGCGCGTTCACCGGCGCGGTCGACAAGCGCCTCTCGCCGTTCATCGAGGCGGACGGCGGCACGATCTTCCTCGACGAGCTCGGCGAGCTGCCGCTCGAGGTGCAGCCGAAGCTCCTCCGCGCGCTCGCCGAGCGCCGCATCAAGAGCGTCGGCGGGTCGAGCTACCGCGAGGTCGACGTGCGGGTGCTCGCGGCCACGCGCCGCGACCTCGTGCGCGCCGTGAACGGCGGCAACTTCCGGAGCGACCTCTATTTCCGCGTCGCGCAGATCAAGATCGAGCTGCCGGCGCTCCGCCAGCGCGTGGAGGACATCCCGGTGCTCGTCCGCCGGATGCTGAAGGATCTCGGCGACGAGACCGCCTACGAGCGCGTCTCGAACAGCACGCTCGAGCGGCTGATGCGGCACGACTGGCCGGGCAACGTCCGCGAGCTCAGGAACGCGGTCGCCGTCGCGTTCGCGCTCGCGGCCGAGGGCGAGGAGATCGACATCGCGGCGCACCTCGGCGCGCTCACCGAGACGCCGGTGCACGGCAACTCGTCGCCGTCGATCCACCCGGCCGCCGCGGGCGGCGGCGGCGCGCTCAACGGCTCGTTCGCCTCGCTCAAGGGCCGCCAGTTCCAGGAGGCGAAGCGCGACGTGCTCGCGCGGTTCGAGCGCGACTACTTCGCCGCCCTGTCCGAGGAAGCGAAGGGCAACGTGAGCGAGATGGCGCGGCGCGCGGGCATGGAGCGGGCGCACGTGCGGGCCTACCTCCGCCGCCACGGCATCGGCTCGAAGCAGGAGCAGGAGTGAGCGGACCGGAGCCGCGGCGCGCGCTGTCGGCCGGCGCGGGGCCGCGGCGCGCGCTGTCGGCCGGCGCACCGGGCGAGCTCGGCGCGGCGGTGAAGGTGGGTTCCCCGACGCGCTGGGATGATGGCTGCGTGCGTCGCGCGAGACGCGCAGAGCGAGTTAGTAAGCCTAACTAATTTCGCCTCGGCCATGAGGCGCCGGCCGCAGGGAGGTCGCCATGGCGACGGATCGTCCTCCTCGCGACGCTCCTGCGCCCGCGGCTCCCTGCGTCACACCGCCGCGGCCTTGTCCTCCCTGCCGGACGGCGCGATCTCGTCGGTCTCGAACAGCCCCTCCAGCTCCTGCGCGGCCTGCTTCGCGGCCTCGATGAGCTTGGCCTCGTCGTTGTGGACCGCGTGCCCGCGGAGGAGCACCCGCTCGTCGTGGGCCCTGAACCGCTCGACGATCGCGCGCGCGTCCGGCGCCCGCATCCCGAGCCCCTCGAGCACGCGCGACGCCACCTCGAGCGACGACCGGAACGTCTCCCGCTCGAGCACCTCGACCCCGATATCCATGAGCTGGTACGCGTGCTGGCGGTTCCGGGCGCGCGCGTAGATCTTGAGCTCCGGGAAGTGCCGCTTCACGACCTCCGCCGTCTTCACCGAGGACGCGACGTCGTCGATCGCCAGCACGAAGATCGTCGCCTTGTCGGCGCGCGCCGCGCGGAGCAGGTCGAGCCGGGAGGCGTCGCCGTAGTAGATCTGGTTGCCGTACTTGCGGACGAAGTCGACCTGCGTCGGGCTCGCGTCGAGCGCGGTGAAGGGGATCCTCCTCGTGCGGAGGACGCGGGAGACGATCTGGCCGAAGCGGCCGTATCCGGCGATGATGACCTTGGGGTCGCCGTCCTCGATCGCGTCGAACGCCCGCTCCGGGCCCGCCCGCAGCCACCGCCGGAGGAGGACGTCGCCGAGCGCGATGACGAGCGGCGTGAGCGCCATCGACAGGGTGACCACGACGACGAGCAGGTCGGCGAGGAGCCTGTCCATGATGCCCTGCCCCGCGGCCATCCCGAAGAGGACGAAGGCGAACTCGCCCCCCTGCGGGAGCGCGAGCGCGAGGTCGCGCGCCGAGCCCGCGGGGTGCCCGCTCGCCCTGCCGAGGACGAAGAGGACGGCGGCCTTGAGCGCCATCATGCCGAGGACGAGCCCGAGGACGAGCAGCGGACGCTCGATGAGCAGGCCGATGTTCGCCGACATGCCGACGGCGATGAAGAAGAGGCCCATGAGCAGCCCCTTGAACGGCTCGATGTCCGCCTCGAGCTCGTGGCGGTACTCCGAGTCGGCGAGCAGCACGCCCGCCATGAAGGCGCCGAGCGACATGGACAGGCCCACCTGCACCATGAGGAGTGCCGTGCCGAGCACGACGAGCAGGGCCGCGGCGGTGAAGATCTCGTGGGCGTGGGCGGCGGCGATCGCCCGGAAGACGGGGCGCACGAGGTAACGGCCGCCGGCGACCACGGCGAGCAGCACGGCCACCGCCTTGAGCGACGAGGCGAGGGCGCTCCCCTCGGCCGGGGCCTCGCCGCCGGGGCCGAGCAGGGGGAGCACCGCGAGCAGCGGGATGACCGCGAGGTCCTGGAACAGCAGGATGGCGAACGCGGAGCGGCCGTGCTGCGACTGCATCTGGCCCTTCTCGGCGAGGATCTGCAGCACGAACGCCGTGGACGAGAGCGAGAGCCCGACGCCGGCGATGGCCGCCGTCTCGGCGCGCAGGCCGAGCGCGACGCCGATGAGCGCGATGAGCGCGCCCGTCACGGCGACCTGCGCGCCGCCGAGCCCGAACACGGCGCGGCGCAGCACCCAGAGCCGCGACGGCTGGAGCTCGAGGCCGATGAGGAAGAGGAGCAGCACCACGCCGAGCTCCGAGAAGTGGAGGATGTTCTCGACGTCGGTGATGAGCCGCAGGCCCCAGGGGCCGAGGAGCGCGCCCGCGACGAGGTAGCCGAGCACGGCGCCGAGGCCGATCCGCTTGAACAGCGGCACGGCGACCACGGCGGCGCCGAGGAAGACGGCGGCGTGAGAGAGCAGGCTCATGCGTCGATGGGTCTCCTTGGGCTCCGCGTGGCGGAGCGCGCGAGAGGGTGCGACGGAGGTGGCGGCGCGCCTAGCGCAAAGCAGGGAGGCCCTGATGCGGGCGGGGCGCCGCGGCCTTACCCTCCGCGGATGACGACGCGCGACGAGATCCGCAGCGCCGGCAGGCCCGGCGTTCAGGCCGCGACCTTCGCGATCACCCCCGAGGTCCCGTTCCAGCCGGTGCCCGGGCCGCCCGCGGAGCCGGGTCAGCCCGGGCCGGAGACCCCCGGCAGGCCGGCGCCGGAGGTGCCCTCCCCGCCGGAGAAACCCGGGCCGGAGATCATCCTCCCGACCGAGCCGGGGCGAGAGGTCCCGCACCACCCCGAGCCGCCGCAGCCCGAGCGTGAGGTGCCGCACGAGGTCCCGCCCGCCCCCGAGAAGGGACCGCCGGCGAGCCCCGAGGTGCCGACGCCGCCGGGCCAGCCGCGGCCGGAGATCCTCGTGCGGCGCGCCTCGGCGGTACGGGCGGGCGCGGCCCCGTGATAAGCACGATCTGCCATGCAGATCGAGCTCATCGCCACGGCAAGCGAAGATTCCGCGTACCTGCCCCGGGTGGGGCTCGGCACCCTCGCGGCGCTCACGCCCCCCGAGGACGAGGTCATCTACACCGACGACGTCGTGCAGCCGTTCGATCTCCAGCGCGACGTCAAGGACGTCGATCTCGTCGGCATCAGCGTCGACAGCAAGACCGCGCGCCGGAGCTACGATATCGCCGCCGCGTACCGCAGGCGCGGCGTGAAGGTGGTGCTCGGGGGCATCCACCCCACGGCCTGCCCCGACGAGGCGATGCAGCACGCGGACGCCGTCGTGGTCGGCGAGGCGGAGGACGCGTGGCCCGCCCTGCTCGCGGACGCGAAGCGCGGCGAGCTAAAACCGATGTACCGCCCCGAGCTGCCGAGTCTGGCCGGCAGGCCCCCGCCGCGGCGCGATCTGTTCACCTCCAAGAAGTACATCCCGTTCCAGGTCGTGCAGACGATGCGCGGCTGCCCCTACCCGTGCGAGTTCTGCAGCGTGTCGACGGCGAACGGCACCACGATGCGGTTCCGCCCGACCGACGAGGTGCTGAGCGAGCTCCGGTCGCTCGGCAAGCTCATCATGTTCGCCGACGACAACGTGATGATCCACCGGGCCTACTCGAAGGAGCTGTTCACCCGGATGGTGCCGCTGAAGAAGCACTGGATAGGCCAGTGCTCGCTCGCCGCGGTCAAGCGCCTCGAGAACGTGAAGCTCATGGCGGAGAGCGGGTGCAAGGCGCTCTTCATCGGCTTCGAGAGCATCGACGAGGAGACGGTCAAGTTCACCGGCAAGCGGCAGAACCGGCCCTCGCAGTACAAGGACACGATGGCGATGCTCCACGATCACGGCATCTCCGTCTGGGGGAGCTTCGTCTTCGGGTTCGACACGGACGATCCCGAGGTGTTCGATCGGACCGTGGAGTTCGGCATCGACATGAAGCTGACGATGGCGCTGTATGCCATCCTGACCCCGTACCCGGCGACGCAGCTGTACCGCCGCCTGAAGGCCGAGGGGCGCCTCACGGACGAGCGGTGGTGGCTCCGCCGCGACCACGACGCCGGCTCACCTTATTTCGTGCCCAAGCAGATGTCGCGGGAGCGGCTCCGGGAGGGCTGGGTGTCGGCGTGGACGAAATTCTACTCGCCGTCCTCGATATGGCGCCGGTTCACCCTGACGCGGCAGTCGAGCTGGATTCAGCTGGCCGGCTTCTTTCCGCTGAACTTCATGCAGCACACGCTGGCGCACCGGAAGATCGCGGGCGGCGAGCAGCGCTTCCGGTCCGGCGTGCACATCGAGGAGACGGCCGCTCCGCCCGCGGCGCAGCCGCAGCAGGAGCCGCAGCAGCCGCAGCCGGCCAGGGCCAGGGGCGGCCGGCAGCTGCCGATCGTCGGGTAGGGCGGCCTCTCGCCGCCGCCTCTCGACGCCGGCCACGCGTCCGTCCCGCATCGCCGCCCTGCAAGCCGCGACGCAATGCCGCAGAGCTCTCCAGGGTCCGGTGACGCGGTGTTCCGGCGCGGCGCTCCTCGCGACAGGACGCCGCGCGTCGGCAGCAGATGCGCCCGCGGCTCGCCGAGCGCCCGCGGATGCGCCGAACGCGCGCGGCTCGCCTGACATGTGAGCCAATCGACGGCGTCCGGATCTGCGGCGGCGCTCGACCCGCGGGCCGCGTCTCCGGCTGCGCTACAGTACAGCTGTCGCATGCTGATTTTGCTACACTCGCATGAGCCGTGGAATGCGGGGGTGGCGGGCGGGGAGTGAACCCGCCTGGTCACCGCATTGCCCCCCGAATGGAGGTCTCATGGGTCGACTTCGTTTCTCCTCGTCGCTCTTCATCATCGCGGGCGCTGCGGTGTCGAGCGCCGGCATCGCGGTCGGCTGCAGCGCGACGGGCAAGCCCGGCGGGTTCGGCCCGAGCGGAGGCGACGACACCGGGGTGGGGGCGGCCGGCGGCCTGGGCGGCGCCGGCGGCACGGCGAGCGAGGGGAACGGGGCCGGCGGCCTCGACGGGCTGGGCGGGCTGATCAACACCGATGGAGGGCAGGACGACCCCACCGACGTGACGGTGAACCCGTGCGGCAGCGCGTGCGGCGACAAGGAGCTGTGCGCCGGCGCGAACCTCGGCCTGGACGACGACTGCGACGGGGAGATCGACGAGGAGTGCGCCTGCGTCCCCGGCCAGGCGCACTCCTGCTTCCGCGGGGATCCGTCGTTCCGGAGCGCCGAGGGCTGCTTCCCCGGCTCCCAGCTCTGCGACGAGACCGGCACGTGGGGCCCGTGCATCGGCGGCGTGCACGCCGACGAGGGCTGTTATGCGAACAGCGCCATCGCGTGCCACCCGATCCAGGCGCCGCCGTTCGCCGACGTCGACCTCAAGCCCGGCACCGGCATCTTCAGCGCGGATGCGGTCGCGGGCTCCGAGGTGTGGACGGTGGAGTGCCCCGAGGGCATCGACCCGTGCCCCGGCGTGGGCGGCTCGAACCCGGCGGACGATTTCAAGCCGCTGCAATCGGGCGAGTACACGGTCACGTACACGAAGCGCGTGGCGAGCGGCGAGACCCAGAGCTGCCAGTACCCGCTCTTCGTCGGCGCGGGCGGCCTGCGCGTCGAGCTCGAGTGGGAGCACGATTTCGGCAACGTCGATCTCGACCTGCACCTCCACAGGCCGAACAACACGCAGCCCTGGTCGACGTCGGGCTCGCCGGCGGACTGCGGCTGGAACAACTGCACCATCGAACATTTCGCCGATTCGTCGGAGATCCGCTGGTTCAGCGACACCGCGAGGCCGCCGAACCCGGTGAACTGGTTCCTCGATCCGGTGGAGAGCAACAACACCTGCTTCTACGCCCCTCGGGGCGTGGGGGAGGAGTGGCGCGACAACGAGCTCGGCTGCCACAACCCGCGGCTCGATCTCGACAACATGCGGTGCGACCCCACCGTGACCAACCCCGACGACCCCGATTTCTGCGCGCCCGAGAACATCAACGTCGATTTCCCGCCGAAGGGCCAGTGGATGCGGATCGGCGTACATTATTATGGCGACGGCGGGGTGAGGGGCGATATCCACCCGCGGATCAAGATCTTCTGCAACAGCACCCTCGGCGCCGATCTCGGGCCCACGGGGTTCTTCAGCCCCGAGCGGCCCGTCACCTTCACGCCCGCGGACTCGGGCGACAGGTTCTGGCTCGTGGCCGACGTGCTCTTCCCCGAGCCCGACGAGTGCGGTCAGGCGAACTGCATCGTCCAGCCGATCTACCGGAATGCCGACATGAAGACGCCGCTCCTCACCACCGAGAGCTACGTCGAGGCGAACTTCGGTCCACCCTACCCGCCGATCCCCTGAGCGGCCGGCGCGCCGCGCGCCCCCTCCGGACCACCGCGACCGAGCCGAACAGGCCGCCTCGGCCGCGCAGCTCCGGCCACCGCGGCTGGCGGCGCGCGGGCCGGCGGCGGCGAGCGCGCCGCGTGGTGGCGGTGGCGCCGCCCCGGCCCGCGCGCGCCGTCCCGAGGCGCCCTCCGTCGCCGCGCGCGGCAGCAGGGCAATGAGTCTGTAGTGATTTGCCTGATAGTGATTTGCCTGACTCTGCCGTTTCCAGAGAGCGCGCCTCGCCGGCCCGCGGCCGCTCGTCATCGCCGACGCCGGCCGGAGTCCATGCTAGGGAGTCCGGCGCGTCACCTGTCGAGCCTGCAAATGGTTCCGTCTCTTACCCGATGAAGAACGCGGCTTCGTGGTCCGCCACCCCCGGGGCGCAACTTCGCGCGCGTCGGCGGGCTGCAGCGTCGCCGCTTTGCTAAGGTACGGTGCTCTTCGCCGTGGCGCTGAGCGGACGCAGGCCCGCTGCGATCCCACGCCGAGGTCCCCGAGTGGAGGTCTCATGTTTCGTCTTCGTGTCCTCTCCGTGTTCCCGGTCGTCATCGCAGCCGCGGCGTCGGGCGCCGGCGTCGCGGCGGGCTGCAGCGCCGAGGGCATTCGGTTCGGTTTGAATGATGCGCCGGGGGGCAGCGCGAGCGCCGGCGGGGCGGGCGGCGCTGGCGGCGCGGGCGGCGCCGGCGGCGCGCCGGGCGGCGCCCAGACGGGCGGCTCCGACGACGGCTTCGGCGGCATGCTCAACATCGACGGCGGGGCGCCCGAGGACACGCCCGACGTGGTGGTCAACCCGTGCGGGAGCGCCTGCGGCCCGACGGAGCTGTGCGGTGTGGATGAGCTCGGCGTGGACCACGACGGGCTCGACGACAACTGCAACGGGATGATCGACGAGACGTGCGCGTGCATCGCCGGCCAGGCGCACTCTTGCTTTCGCGGCGATCCGTCGTTCCGGCGCAGCCCGGGGTGCTTCCCCGGGACGCAGCTCTGCGACGAGACGGGCACGTGGGGCCCGTGCATCGGCGGCGTGCACGCGGACGAGAACTGCCACATGAACGACGTGACGGGGTGCCACCCGATCCAGGCGCCCCCGTTCGCGAAGGTCGACCTGGAGGCGGGCACCGGCGCGTTCCGCGAGGATGCGGTCGCCGGCTCCGAGGTCTGGACCGTGGCCTGCCCGCCGGGCGTGGACCCGTGCCCCTCGGTGGGCGGGGCGGACCCGGCCGACGATTTCAAGCCGCTGCAATCGGGCGAGTACACCGTCACGTACACGAAGCGCGTGGCGGGCGGCGAGACCGCGACCTGCACCTACCCGCTGTTCGTCGGCGCCCGCGGCCTCCGCGTCGAGCTCGAGTGGGAGCACGACCCGTACAGCGTCGATCTGGACCTCTACCTCCACAAGCCGAACAACACGCAGCCCTGGGCGATCGGCGGCTCGAACGTCGCGTGCGGCTACGGGAACTGCACGCTCGAGGGCATCGTGGAGGGCTCGTCGATCCGCTGGTTCGACGACGACGCGACGCCGCCCGAGCCGGTGAACTGGTACCTCGATCCGGAGGAGACCAACAACACGTGCTTCTTCGCGCCCCGCGGCGTGGGGGACGCCTGGCGCAGCTACGGCGAGGGCTGCCACAACCCGCGGCTCGACCTCGACAACATCTCCTGCGTGCACCGCGTCACCGACCCTGACGATCCGAACTTCTGCGCGCCGGAGAACATCAACGTCGACTTCCCGCCCAAGGACGGCTGGATGCGGGTCGCCGTGCACTACTTCGGCGGCAGCCCGTCGTCCGACGTGCACCCGCGGATCAAGATCTTCTGCAACGGCGAGCTCGGGGCCGATCTCGGGCCCACGGGCTTCTACGATCCCGAGCAGCCCGTCGCGTTCGTCCCGGAGGACTCAGGAGACATGTTCTGGCTCGTGGCCGACGTCATGTTCCCCAAGCCCGACCCGGGGCAGTGCGAGGAGAACCCCACCTGCATCGTCAGGCCCATCTACCAGGACGAGACGATGAAGACGCCGTTCCTCTCGGACGCTCGGACCGTGATCAGGCAGTTCGGTCCCCCGTACCCCCGCCTGCCCAGGCCCTGACGGGGCGGCCGAGGCCGGCGGCGGGCGCGCCCTCGCGCCCCGACGCCGGCCCCCGTCGCGCCCTCACGCCTCGACGCCGGCCCGCTTGAGAAAGGCGAGCGCGGGGCCGAGCGCGTACGCGGGCGCCTTGGCCAGGCGCAGCTGCTCCCCGGTCGACAGGTGAAGGAGCAGCCAGCGCGGCGCGAGGCCCGGCTCGTCGACCTCGGCGTCGAAGGCCGGCGGGGTCGAGACGGAGGCGATCGCCTGGATCGGAAAGACCCGCCGGAACCCGCGGCCTTCCTGGACGATCTCGGCCCGCTCGAAGTCGAGGCGGAACAGGCCGTGGCGCCGGCGGCGCCGGCGGACGACGAGCAGCGCCGCGGTGGCGCCCGCGGTCCACGTCCCCGCGATGAAGAGGATGGGGAAGGGCGCCGCGCGCGCGGCCACGATGCCCACGATGATGAGCGAGGCGGTCAGCGCGAACGCGGCGATGCGGCGCACGGCGAGGTCGAGGCCGTCGCCCTGGCACTCGCAGACGAGCACGGCGGGGCCGAGCGCCAGGATGGCGCCGTCGGCGTTCGAGAGCAGGATGTCTCCCTCAGGCACTGTGTTCCTCCCGATCGGGTGAGGTCGTCAATACCGCAGCCGGGTGGGGGAGGCCGCTGATCTTTTCTTTGCGCGGGGGCGCGGCGGCGGGGGGCGAGGCGAGCGGAGGGGACGGAGGAGGGACGGGCGTGCCGATGGGACGGCGGTGAGCGCCCGGAACAACCGGCCATCGAGCATCGCTGAGGGGTATTGGGGGGATTTTGTTTCCGCTGGAACGGGCCTGAATGAGCACGGGTCTCCGTGCGTCGGCGAGCGGGCGGAGGCGTCAGTCCACTAACGCCGGCGGCGCTGCGCGGTCGCGCGGCGGAGGGCGAGAGGACATCATTGGACCGGAGATCTGCCGTAAATCGCGGCGATTCGAGGTGTGTGGCACGCGATGTGCCGCTGACGCGACGAGGGCGGGCAGGGGCGCCAATCGCGCAACCGGGGCGGCCGTCACTGCAGATCGCGTGGGGACGCCGAAGTTCTCATGGGGGCACGCGCGCTCGACATCGAGCCGCAGGAGGAGGACTCTGCGATGAGTTGGATCGTGAGACTGGCACTGCTCGCGGCGGCCGCGGGCTCGATCGCGGGCTGCGCCGAGGAGCGGAGGCCGCTCAGCCAGGTGCAGGCGAACGCGCTGGCGAAATCGTTCTTCGTCGGCGCCGACCTGCAGAGCAAAGAGGACGATCCGGAGTTCTGGACGCGCACCACGGTCGTCGACGTGGGCTACGGCGCCTCGCAGGACGGCCTCTTCTCGTCGTCCTACGCGCAGGCGGACGTCGCGCGCATCAAGTGGGTCATCCAGGAAGACCTGTTGATCGGGCGCCTCACCTACGAGCGCGTGAACGACACCGACGGCAAGGGCGCCGGCGCCGCCACGGACGAGGGCGTCGTGGCCGTCGCGTACAAGATCCTCTCGCATTTCGACGTCCAGCGCGAATACAACCGGGCGACGGGGGAGGAGAGCAACGTCGTCGTCGAAAACACGACCGACCGCCCCTGGTACGCGCGGGAGTACATGCGGGTCGACTGGTCGAAGAACCTGAACGTCGACTCCTACGACTTCGACACGCTGTCGCTCATCGGCGTCTACGGCGGCGTTCAGTACGAGCCGCTCTCCTACTACGTCAGCGATCCGAGCCACCCCGACGCGCCCCACTTCGACCCCGAGGAGGGATATTTCGACGTCACCAACAAGGCCTTCGCGATGCCCCAGCTCATCGATCTGAGCCACCTCGGGTGGGGCATCGACAGCTTCCCGGCCTGCATGCTCGACTCGGACTTCCCCGGCGGCACCGCGCCGGTCGGCTCCTGCAACCCGGTCGAGGTCACGCTCCGGCAGTCGTTCCGCCGCGTCGTCGATCGGGACTACGAGCCCGCCGAGTGGGACGGATACCGGTTCCAGGCGTTCGGCCCCTTCGTGCGAGAGCGCTTCGGCTACGCGCGCAACTACGGCATGAGCGACGCCAAGTGGCACCGCATGATCACCCGGTACAACCTCTGGGAACGCAGCCATTACTACGCCGATCCGGAGCGCATGACGGGCGAGATCCCGTGCTTCACGCCCGAGACAACCCCCATCGCCGCCGACCCGCACCGCGACGACGACAAGAACGGGACCGAGGACGAGTGCGAGGCCGTCACCGGGGCGACGATGGACGTCGACGGAGCGCGGGTGACGGTGGGCCCCGGCTCGCGGTGCGACACCTTCAAGCAGCGATGCACCCTGCCGTACCAGCGGCGCAAGGCCGTGCCGCAGCCGTGGTACGTGACGTCGAGCAGCAACCCCGACTATTTCGACGCCACGGCCTCAGCGGCGCACGAGTGGGACGTCGCCCTGCGCAGCGCCGTCGTCACCGCCAAGCACGTCGAGTGCGTCCGGACGACGGGCGACGCGGCGCGCTGCGGCGCGGAGTTCCCGGTCTACGACGGGCAGATGGACGACAGCGCCGACGCCATCGCGCTCGCGCGCGAGGTCGACGCCTGCCGGCGCGACCCGGCGCGCGGGGGGCAGGGCTGCGACGCCCTCGCCGACGAGCTCGGGGCGCGGCGCGGCTATGCGCCTGGCGTCGTCGCGCTCGCCAAGATGCCCGAGATGATCGCGGCGTGCCATAGCCCGGTCGAGGCGGCCGACCCGGAGGCGTGCGGCGGCCCCCGGCTGCCGGAGGGGGTGACCGCGAGGATGTGCAGCGACGAGCGCCGCAAGGAGGCGGGGCGCGATCCCGCGCTGATGAAGGCGTGCGGCGAGGCGCTGAACGCGCGGATCGGCGACCTGCGCTATCACCAGATCAACAACTTCGAGGCGCCGCAGTCGCCCTCGGCCTGGGGCATCTACAGCGACTCGGAGGACCCGCTCACCGGCGAGAAGATCGCGTCGAGCATCAATGTCTGGACGCACGTCAGCGACATCTGGAGCCAGGGGGTCGTCGACACCGCCCGGTACATCAAGGGGGAGCTGGAGACCAAGGAGGTCACCGACGGCGATTACGTCCGCGACTGGGCGCAGGCGAGCGACGGCGCGTCGAAGGGCGGGGCGCTGCCGCGGCTCACGCGGGAGGACATCGCGCGGCGGATCGCCGGGGCCGCCGGGGTGGACGCGGAGGAGGCCGCCGAGGCCTCGGGCCAGCTGGCGCGCGATCCGGCGCTGCGCGAGAGCCTCCGGCGGCTCTCGAAGGAGGTGCGCGCGATCGCGGCCGACGCGACGGCGCCGGACAGCATGCGCGCGGTGTACGAGGCGCGCCGCAGGTCCGCGGTGGGCACCGAGCTCGAGGCCGAGCTCACGACGAAGACGATCCAGGAGCTCACCGGCGTGGAGGCGCTGCCGCTCACCGACGAGGTGTTGCGCTTCGCCTCGCCGCTCCGCGGGGCGAACCCGAGCGTGCAGCGCGAGCTCAGGAACCTGAAGGAGCTCGCGCTCGCCGAGCGCGGCGCGTGCGTGATGCACGAGGCGCCGGCGCCGCTCGCGACGGCCAACCTGGCGGACATCCTGGAGGAGAAATTCGCGAGCAAGCACGGCCGCTTCGGCGAGGGGGACGCCGCGCAGGAGGTGCGGCGCGCCGAGGCCATGCGGCGCTACCTCGCGCAGCGGGCGCACTACGCGGTGATCATCCACGAGATGGGCCACTCCGTCGGCCTGCGCCACAACTTCGTGAGCTCGTCCGACGCCTGGGGCTACCGGCCGCAGTACTGGCAGCTGCGCACGAGCAACGGGCGGGTGAAGACGCTGTGCGAGACGCTCTCGGAGGACGGCGAGTCCTGCGTCGGGCCGCGCTACTACGACCCCGTCACCGAGGGCGAGCGGAAGAACCTGATCTGGATGTTCATGCAGTCGTCGACCATGGATTACGCCGGCGAGCCCACGCAGGACCTCATCGGGCTCGGCGCCTACGATTTCGCCGCGGCCCGCATGTTCTACGGCGACGTCGTCGCCGTGCACGCCGACCCGAGCTACAAGGCGACCAAGCCGCGCGGCAAGGGCATGCTCGCCAAGATCGACGACTTCGGCGGCATCCTCGGCCTGCAGCCCGAGTACGACGACAAGGACATCCACTACTCGGATCTGCAGAACAAATACGAGCTGATCCAGCCGGGCAGCTGCGTCGAGGTCGACCCGAGCGCGTTCAAGCCCTCGGACTGGAACGAGGAGCGGGACGGCGTCTGGCACCCCGTGCTCGATGGGCAGATCGTGCCGGTCGACGGCAAGTACACGCGGTGCCGCCAGCAGAAGGTCGATTACGTGTCGTGGCGCGCGCTGGAGACGCCGGCCGGCGCGAACGGGCCCTCGGTGGACCCGGCGGGGCGCACCCGCGTGCCCTACGGCTTCGCGACGGACCGGTGGGCCGACCTCGGCAACCTGAGCGTCTACCGGCACGACAGCGGCGCGGACCCCTATGAGCTCTTCAACTTCTTCATCACGCAGCAGGAGGTGAATCACATCTTCGACAACTACCGCCGCGGCCGGCAGGCGTTCAGCGTGCGCGCGGCGTCGGAGCGGACCTTGAACCGCTACAACGCGAAGATGCGCGACGGCGCGAAGGGCCTCGGGCTGATCGCGAACATCTACCGCGAGGTCGCGCTGGACCGCGGCTACGACTTCGGCTCGTTCTGGGCCTACGCCGCGGGCAAGTCCTTCAAGGAGAACATCCTCGCGGCGGGGATCGCGTTCGATCACTTCTCGCTCCAGATGGCGCGCCCACAGCCGGGCGAGCACTTCTTGCCGAAGGGGGATACCGTCCTCCGGTCGTCGAGCGACGTCTTCGGCGAGCCCGGGGACGCGCTGGTGGTCGTCCCGAACGGCGCCACGGGGTATTTCGGCGACATCGCCCTGGGCGGCAAGCCGCTCGAGAACGCGATCGCGAAGGACAAGGGCGAGTACGACTCCTTGTACACGATGAACGCCGGCTCCTATTACGACAAGGCGTGGGCGGCGATGCTGATGACCGAGTCGGTCGACAACTTCATCAGCGACTCGCGGCACGACTTCCTCGACGCGCGCTACCGCGCGGTCTCGCTCGCCGACGTGTTCCCGGAAGGGTACCGCCGCTGGCTGGGCAACAACCTCACGGGCGACGACGCCATCAAGGGGGTGCGCGTCGAGGCGGACGACGGCGGACGGCCGGTCCGGGACGCGAGCGGGTATCCGGCCAGCGCCCTCGGCTGGACGTCGTGGTGGAGCGAGAGCGGGCCGGAGAGCTGCTTCCCCGGCGCCGGGAGCATCGTCTGCAGCGCGTACGGCGCGGTCGACAGCGCGCCGTGGAACCCGCGGGCCCCGGCCAAGGTCGCCATCCTCGACCCCCAGATCGGCTGGGAGCAGCAGAAGTTCCTCATCGCCTGGACCCTCCTCTACCTGCCCGAGAACCAGAAGCAGAGGTGGTTAGACATGATGGATATCTGGGAGATCGGGGCGGACACCGATCCTGGCTTCCCGAACCGGATCGAGCTCCACCATCCGTCCGGGAAGGTGTTCGTGGCGAAGACGTACGGGACCGAGACCGTCTTCGGCAAGGTCGTGCAGAAGGGCATCGGCGCGCGCGTCCTGGAGTACGCCAATGAGCTCCTGGCCCGGGCGTATGTCACGGAGCCTGGTCCCGACCTCGACAGCGACGGCGCGCCGGACTGGCACAAGGTGAAGCTGAGCCCGGAGAGCGGGCAGCCGATCGTGCGGTGGGATCCGACGGTCGCCGCCATCGCGCCGGACGGCGAGGTCCTGAGGGACGGCGTTCCCGGCTGCGAGGAGGACTCCGACGCAGACGACGACGATTTCAGCGATTTCTATCGCTGCACGTGCTCCTCGAACCGCGCCTGCGCCGCGCTCGAGAGCTACGTCTCGGTGCCGGTCTTCATCCGCCAGGCGCTGGCGGCCTTCAAGCTGGGCGACCCGACGATGAGGGGCCTCTACTGAGCCCGCGGCCTCGGGCACAGGCCCCTGGCGGAGGGCATGCGCCGCGAGGACAGGCGCGGCGCTCCCCGCAGCGTGCGATGCCGAGCGCCGCTCGTCCCCGAACACCACGAGAGCACCGGGCTCATCGACTGCGGTGTTGACGCCGTGTCGACGGCCCGGCCACGCGGGAAGGCGAGCGCCCGTGGCGGCGCGATGGTCGTGGCATCTTGCCGCAGAGGGGCGATTCGCCCCATGCGCTCGGCCCGTTCACCGCGGTCCTCGTCGCGGGCCGCCGTGGCGCAGGTCTTGCTGAACTTTTCCATGAAATGACGTGCTGTTGGATACCGCTCGCCCCAGGCGTTTCCTGTGTCGGTGACGCAGGCCGGCCGGGCAGGTCGCGGCTCCGACCCGTTGCACCCCCAGCTTGCCATCGTGGAGCGCCGATTCCGCCGTAGCGCCGGTGCCTGGACACCGGGAACGTAAAGAAGAGAGCCGTTCTCGCGTCGCGAGCGCTGAAGCGTCGGTTGCCCGAGGGCACACACAGAGAGAACCAGCCATGGACTTCGAGAATGTCACGCACGTCCAGAAGGCGCAGGCACGCGTAGGAGCGGTGCTCAACGGCGCGTGGCGGCTGGACGCGCTGATCGGGCTCGGGGGGATGGCGGCTGTCTATGCCGCGACGCACCGGGGCGGCCAGCGGGTCGCGATCAAGCTGCTGCACCCGGAGCGGGCGAAGGACAAGGTCGATCGGGCCCGGTTCCTTCGCGAGAAGGCCATCGTGAACACCGTGAATCACCCCGGCGTCGCGGCGGTGCTCGCGGACGACGTGACCGAGGACGGGTCGCCCTTCCTGGTGATGGAGCTCCTGGAGGGGGAGACCCTCCTCCAGCGCTGGAAGGCGCAGAATGGCCCGCTTCCTCCGGCCGAGGTCCTCGCCCTGAGCGAGCAGATCCTCGACGTGCTCGCGGCCGCGCACGAGAACGGGGTGGTTCACCGGGATCTGAAGCCCGACAACATCTTCCTCACACGCGAGCAAGGGGTGAAGATCCTGGATTTCGGCATCGCGCGCCTGCGGGTCCCCTCGGGGCAGACGTCGCTCGCGGGGCTGCGGGCGATGGGGACGCCGGCGTACATGCCGCCCGAGCAGGCGCGCGCGCGCTGGGATCTCGTCGATGCGCGGACGGACATCTGGGCGCTGGGGGCGACGATGTTCTCGCTGCTCACGAACCGGTACGTGCAGGACGCGCCGACCGTGAACGAGCTCTTTTTTCTGCGGATGACGTGCCCGATCCCGTCGCTCGCGCGGATCCAGCCGTCGATGCACCCTGCCGTGGTGCGCGTGGTGGACCGGGCGCTCGAGTTCGCGCAGGCGGATCGCTGGCCGGACGCGCGGTCGATGCTGGCGGCGGTGCGCGAGGCGCAGGCTGCGATCGCGGTCGCGCCGCCGTCGCGGAGCACCGTTGCGCCGCCGTCGCGGAGCGCGATCGCGCCGCTGCCTCGGAGCACGGTCGCGCCGCCGCCGCCGCGGGGAGGGCTCGCGCCCTCGAGGGACCTGCGCGACCTCGGCGCGCTGGAGGCGCGGCCGCCGTCAGGTCGTCCCCAGACCCAGGCGCGGTCCTCCCGGACGTCGGGGCTCTCGTCACCGGCGTCGCTCTCCACGGTCCCGCGCGCGATCTCGACGATCCCCCGCGCACCGTGAGGCGTGCGCCGGGCGGCCACGGCCCGCGCCCTGAGCCAGGCTCGCGCCGGCGGGGACGGGCGGCGGTCACCCCGGATCGGAGAGCGCCCCCATGAGGGCGGTAAGGCATGGAGATCGTTGAGCTTTCTTCCGCTTCCCGGAGGTCGCGGCGCGCCGATCCGCGACGGCGCGGGCCGCCCTGACGCAAAGGCACGGAGGGCGCAGAGAATGGGGGCACTCTCTGCGTCTCCCGTGCCTTCGCGGGCGATGTCGTCGCGGCCTACCGCCCCCGCGCAGGGGGGCGGGCCGCGCCTCTCGCGGCTCGCGCGGGGTTATGCGCTCAGGCCGGCGAGCAGCTCGCTCGGCCGCAGCACGGCGCGGCGCTCCGACTCGCGCCGGGCGAGGAGCGTCTCGTAGATATCCATGTAGCTCGCCATCATGCGCTCCGCCGAGTAGCGCCCCAGCGCGAGCTTCCGCCCCCGCCTGCCCATCGCCGAGGACCGCGCGGGATCCGCCTTGAGCTCGGCGAGCTTCGCGGCGAGCGAGCCTTCGTCGTCCGACGGCACGAGGAAGCCTGTCTCGCCGTCGGTGATCAGGGCAGGGATGCCGCCCACGGCGGTCGAGAGCACGGGCAGGCCGGTGGCCATGGCCTCCACCATGGAGAGCGGCAGCCCCTCGGACGTCGACGACAGGACGAAGACGTCGCTCGCGGAGAGGAGCTCCGGCACGTCGTGCCGCTCGCCGGCGAACACGACGCGATCGCCGATGCCGAGCTCCTCGGCGAGGGAGCGCAGCGAGGCCGCCTCCGGCCCGTCTCCGACGAGGAGGAGGCGCCCGTTGTCCGACAGGACACCCGCGGCCGCGGCGGCGCGGAGCAGGAGGGCGTGGTTCTTGACGCGGGACAGGCGCCCGACCGCCCCGGCGACCCAGGCGTCCTGAGGGATCCCGAGCTCGGTCCGGATGCGGCGCCGAGCGGTGGAGTCCGGCCTGAACCGGGAGAGATCGATGCCGTTCAAGACGACGTGCAGCTTCGAGCTCGGGACCTCGTTGTGCTTCAGCATGAAGTCGGCCGTCGGCTGCGACACGGCCACGTGCGCGTCGGCGAGCCTGGCCGCCATGTGCCGCAGCCACGCCCTGCGGCCCTGATCGAACATGGCGCCGTGCAGCGTGTGGCACACGGGCACGCGGTGGAGCCGGCCCGCGGCCGTCGCGTAGATGAGCGGCAGCTGGTTGTGCGAGTGCACGATGGAGACACCATGCTTGGCGAAGAACGCCGCGAGCTTCCCGGGGAGCTTGAGGTCGAAGCCGGGGCGCTTCGGGAGCATGTGCACCGCGACGTCGCGATCCCGGAGCTGCGCCGCGCGCGGCCCGTCGGGGTTCGTCTCGATGCCCACGACCATCACGTCATGCCCCGCCGCGCGCTGCAGCCCGGCCAGATCCACCACGACCTGCTCCGCGCCTCCCACCTGGAAGGAGTTCAGCACGTGCGCGATCACAAGACGGTTGTGGCGCGCTCGGGTCATCGGTGCATGCTGGGTAGTCTTCATAGGGTAATCTACAGTCATGGTTCCCCTCTAGGGTGCGCTCCGACGCATGTGGTCTGACCTGAGAGAAACCCCTCCTTCGTGTCCTCGTTCCCTGGGGGGGAAGTTACCACAGGAGTCTATGAGGCAAGGAGGATTCTCCGTGAATCTCGCCAACATGCCTCGTACCTCTGGGTTGAAGTGAGGGGATGCCTTCACCGGCCGGTGCGTTGACTACGTGAAAGGACTGCTGTGGCACATGACGACAGCTGTGACAAAGGGCACCATCGTTGCGCCGCGCGCCGCTGCCTCTCCCCCGAGGACCGCAGCCATGACGCGCCGGTAGTCCGGCAGAAAGCGCCGCGGTCGCGCATTTTTTTCGGTGTCGAGGAAGAGCCCAGTGTTCACGATGTCACCGTCCGAGCTCCTTGCGAAAAGCGTGCAAGCCGGGCCACGGTCCAGCCTGGCGTTCGAGCCGTGGTGGTCGGATGGCGGGAATTGTCCTACATTGTGGGAGTCGGCGGCGCGCGGGGGGGCGTCCGGTGGTCGTGGCGCCTCGCCGCTGGCTGCTGTCCGCGGCGTAGGGGGGCGGGCTGAGATCTCGTGGGCCTGCGGCCTCGCTTCCGGTGGGGGCCCGCGGCGCACCGGCGTGACGCGTGCGCGGTTGCGCGGCGGTGCGAAACGGCGATGCCAGGGGGGATGGACGCGCGCCCTGGGCTTGCGCGGGCGCGCGATGCCGGGCGGCGGGGCGGGGCGCGGGCGGCGGCCGTCGCCTCTCGCGGTGCGGCGTATCGAGAGCAACGCTGAGGGGTTGAGCCAGCTGCCCCGTGTCCTCAGGGACGTTTGGAGGAGGGACAGGGGGCAGCTGGTCGAGAGGTGGGGCTCACGATCTCGTGAGCATGGCCCTGAGGTCGTTCGGCATCAGCGCTCGGGCACCTCGGCGCAGACTGCGAAGGTGGTCAGCGACAGCGTCTGCCCCTTCTTGCCGTAGCCGCCCTCGAACACGGCGGTCGATGTCCAGCCCGCGCGGCCTTCCTCGGCGGTGTCGAGCGGCGAGTTCTCGACCACCCGGCTGGTCGCCTGCGCTCCGCCGGAGATCGAGAATCCGCCGCTGAGCACGACCTCACCCGCGTTGCAGAGCGCCTTGACGTTGACGAACGCGCTCGTCGGCCCTGCCTCGCGCGTCACGGAGACCACGCGGATCTTGGCGATTCCGGGCGATCCCACGGGCCCTTGCGGGCCGCGCTCGCCCCTCGGTCCCTGCGGACCCTGGGCACCCTGGAGGCCCTTGGCGCCGTCGACGCCCTTGAGGCCCTGGGGACCGATGGTGCCCGCCGGACCCGCGGGCCCCTGGGGACCGCGCTCGCCGCGCTCGCCCTTGGGCCCCTGCGGACCCTGGGGACCGCGCGCGCCGTCGGCGCCCTTGAGGCCCTGGGCACCCTGGAGGCCCTTGACGCCGTCAGCGCCCTTGAGGCCCTGGGGACCGATGGTGCCCGCCGGACCCGCGGGCCCCTGGGGACCGCGCTCGCCGCGCTCGCCCTTGGGGCCCTGCGGACCCTGGGGGCCGACCTCGCCCTTGGGGCCCTGGGGGCCTTGCGGACCGCGCGCGCCGTCGGCGCCCTTGAGGCCCTGGGCACCCTGGAGGCCCTTGGCGCCGTCGACGCCCTTGAGGCCCTGGGGACCGATGGCGCCCGGGGCACCCGCGGGCCCCTGGGGACCGCGCTCGCCGCGCTCGCCCTTGGGCCCTTGCGGACCCTGGGGGCCGACCTCGCCCTTGGGGCCCTGGGGGCCTTGCGGACCGCGCGCGCCGTCGGCGCCCTTGAGGCCCTGGGCACCCTGGAGGCCCTTGGCGCCGTCGACGCCCTTGAGGCCCTGGGGACCGATGGCGCCCGGGGCACCCGCGGGCCCCTGGGGACCGCGCTCGCCGCGCTCGCCCTTGGGCCCTTGCGGACCCTGGGGGCCGACCTCGCCCTTGGGGCCCTGAGGGCCTTGCGGACCGCGCGCGCCGTCGGCGCCCTTGAGGCCCTGGGCACCCTGGAGGCCCTGGGCACCCTGGAGGCCCTTGGCGCCGTCAGCGCCCTTGAGGCCCTGGGGACCGATGGTGCCCGGGGCACCCGCGGGCCCCTGGGGACCGCGCTCGCCGCGCTCGCCCTTGGGGCCCTGCGGACCCTGGGGGCCGACCTCGCCCTTGGGGCCCTGGGGGCCTTGCGGACCGCGCGCGCCGTCGGCGCCCTTGAGGCCCTGGGCACCCTGGAGGCCCTTGGCGCCGTCGACGCCCTTGAGGCCCTGGGGACCGATGGCGCCCGGGGCACCCGCGGGCCCCTGGGGACCGCGCTCGCCGCGCTCGCCCTTGGGCCCTTGCGGACCCTGGGGGCCAACCTCGCCCTTGTGGCCCTGAGGGCCTTGAGGACCGATGTCGCCCTTGTGGCCCTGAGGGCCTTGAGGACCGCGCGCGCCGTCGGCGCCCTTGAGGCCCTGAGGACCGATGTCGCCCTTGAAGCCCTGGGGACCCTGGACGCCCTTGGCGCCGTCGACGCCCTTGACGCCCTGCGGTCCGATGGCGCCCGCGGGCCCCTGGGGACCGCGCTCGCCGCGCTCGCCCTTGGGGCCTTGGGGGCCCTGAGGACCCATCTCGCCCTTGGGCCCGGCGGGCCCCTGGGGACCCATCTCGCCCTTGGGTCCGACGGGCCCCTGGGGACCCATCTCGCCCTTGGGGCCCTGGGGCCCCTGAGGACCGCGCGCGCCGTCGGCGCCCTTGACACCCTGGGGACCCATTTCGCCCTTCAGCCCCTGGAGACCCCTTGCGCCGTCAGCGCCCTTGAGACCCTGGGCGCCGATGGCGCCCGGGGCACCCGCGGGCCCCTGAGGACCGCGCTCGCCGCGCTCACCCTTGGGGCCTTGGGGGCCCTGAGGACCCATCTCGCCCTTTTGCCCCTGAGGACCGCGCGCGCCGTCGACGCCCTTGAAGCCCTGCGGGCCGACGAGCCCCGCCTGCCCCGGCGTGCCCGGCTCGCCCTTCTCGCCCTTGGGCCCCTGCGGCCCCTGCGGACCGCGCTCGCCGCGCTCACCCCTGAGGCCCTGGGCTCCCTGAGGACCCATCTCGCCCTTTTGCCCCTGAGGACCGCGCGCGCCGTCGATGCCCTTGAAGCCCTGCGGGCCGACGAGCCCCGCCTGCCCCGGCGTGCCCGGCTCGCCCTTCTCGCCCTTGGGCCCCTGCGGCCCCTGCGGCCCCTGGGGACCGCGCTCGCCGCGCTCACCCCTGAGGCCCTGGGCTCCCTGAGGACCCATCTCGCCCTTTTGCCCCTGAGGACCGCGCGCGCCGTCGATGCCCTTGAAGCCCTGCGGGCCGACGAGCCCCGCCTGCCCCGGCGTGCCCGGCTCGCCCTTCTCGCCCTTGGGCCCCTGCGGCCCTTGCGGCCCCTGCGGACCGCGCTCGCCCTTGGGCCCCTGCGGCCCCATGGGCCCTTGCGGCCCCTGCGGACCGCGCTCGCCCTTGAAGGCCTGCTGACCCACGAACCCTTTGCTCGTACGGGGCTGGGACACCAGCTCCTCCGAGGCTTGGCACTGGTCCGGGCTCTCCACGGTCCGGAGCTGTCCCGTGTGCTGGTGCTTGCACGCGTAGATCAGATGAGCGTCAGCCGTGACCTGCTCTGAATCGCCGGCCCAGCCCACGCTCGCGCTGGCCATCACGCCCGCAAACCCGGCGACGATTCCAGCAGAAACCGCACTCCCTCGATACTTTCGCATGTGAGTCCACCTTTCTATCGATGTCGAGCTCCGATGCGCTCGATTTCGCAGACAGTCGTGTTCAGATGAGGTGGAGCCCACAGGCGAGCGAATCGGACGAATGGCGATTTCAGGGCGGATCTCTGCCCTTGCCCCGCCCCGACCTCTCGACGAAAGTCCCACCAATTGACGGCACGAAATGCCAGGGCGATGCGCCGACACGACGCCCGGCGGGCCACACCACGACGCGGGCGCAGCCAGGTGCCGCAAGCGAAGGCTCCAGTCGCCAACCCGCTGTGTCTGGAGCGATCCTAAGTTGATGGGGGCGGCTCACCAAGCCCCCTGCCGAGGGCTTGACGATCACGACACCTGTCGCTCACGGCCGCGGATCCGTGAATCGCCGGTCGATCGCCGCGCCCGCGAAGCCCGTGCGCTCTGCGGAGTTCGAACGAACGCAGAGCACGGCGATCGCCTGGAAAACCGGCAGCCCGCGCCCGCGCGACGGCGAAAGGAGAGCATCGCCGCGAACATGAAGAGATGGCCTCAGCGCCCCGGAGGCATGTGGATCGAGCTGCCTCCGGGACACCCGGCTTTCCCTCTGGAAAGCGGAGGATCGGCCCGACAGGCCTTCCCGGGCCTGACACGCTATCGGCGCGTCTGGCCTCGGGCGCTCGACCAGGCCCCTGGAGCGTGCGCTGCCGGCGTGCTCGGGCGAGAGTGGGTACAAACCGTCAAGGCGCCAGGACGAGCGGAATCTGGCTCTCCTGGCGTCCTCGGCGTCTTGGCGGCTATCTCATCCGGATCGCCGCGCCAGACATGCCGCGCGGCGGACACCTTCTCCTCGGGCCGGGCAGCCCGGCAGACCCCCCCGCCAACCGGGCGCCCCTTCCCGCTAGCCCCCCGCGCTCGCGCCGGCAGCGATGGCCTCCGCGAAATTCCGCGAGAGCCTCCTCGCCGCCTCCCCGCCCGGCATCCCGGCGTGCACCACGAGCGCCGGATCCACCTCGCGCCGCGCCTCCTCCTCGAGCGCCGCGAGCGCCCCGCGCCGCGCCTCCTCGACGCGCCGCCGCTCGGCGGCCGAGAGCCGCGGCCGCACCCAGACGTCGACCGCCCACGAGAGCTTCGCGTGCCGCGCCTCGTCGCGCGCGATGCGCGTCATCACGCGCCGCACCAGCGCGTCCCGCGCGAAGCGCCCCTGCCACATGCCGACCAGCGCCCCGTACGTCTCCCGCACGCACCCCTCGGTCGCGTTGTCGATCGCGAGCTCCTCCAGCGATCGGACCGGCCTCGGCTCCACCCGCGGCGGCTGCCAGCGTCCGCCGTAGCGCGCCGCGAGGCGCCGCATCACCCGCGCGTGCCGCACCTCGTCGCGGCCGGCGATGCGCGCCCGCTCCACGAGCGGCCGCGGCGCCCCGTGATGGACGAGCTCGCGCCCGAGCTCCTCGAACGCCCAGACGCTCGCCGCCTCGAGCTGCGCCACGCTCGCGAAATACGCCCCCACCCGCGTCGCGCCCCGGCCCGCGGCCCGCAGCAGCCCCGCCGGCCTCCGGCCGACGCAGGCGCCGGACTGCGACTCGATCACCTCGGACTCCAGCTCCTGCACATCGCCGCCGGCGCCCACCGCGAGCACGTAGAGCGTGCGCTCGATCGGATCACAGATCTCCGTGTACCTCGTCGCGAGCACCTCGTACGCGTCCCCGGCAGGCCGGACGCCGCCCTCGTCGGGCTTGCTGCAGCGGACGGTGTAGCCCGCCAGCGACGCGGCGAGCACCGCGTCCGCGGGCGTGTCCACGGGGCCGAGCCACGCCTTCACCGCGTCCCGCGTGTCGAGGGCGGTCACCTCGTCGCCCGTGTTGACGATCAGGAGGTGATCCGGGCAGGAATCCACGCAATCTCCGAGGCGGAACCCCTTGCTGGACGCGGCCGCCGCGATCTTCTCCTCGCATGCGGGCCTGTCCGTCGCCCCGGAGCATTTCTCTCCCACCGACTCGATCGCGCTCGCCGTCGTGTCCCCCGGGCTCGCAGACCTCCGTAGCTCGACGTAATCGGCAGGAGCCCCTGGCTCGACCCCCGCCAGGTACGGGGTGCGGCCGTCGCTCGCGCAAGGGATGGAGTCGAAGCCGCTGGTGTCGATCCCGCATCCGCCGACGAGGGGCGCGAGCGAGAGCGACAGGACACGACGCAGGATCTTGTCGATGGGGTTGGGAGAGGCCATAGGCCTCCCTGCGAGTCAAGTTCTGTGCCGCTGAGGACAGCGCGGGCAACTCGCATGCTGGCGCGGACGGCGAGCGCCCCTGCCTGACATCGTCGTCGCACCGGGCGTCCGGCGAGCGCCAGCGGCCCGACCCCGACGAGGGCGGTTGCCGCCGAGCGCGCGCTCCGCGCCGGCCGCGCGGGGCCCCGAGCGCGGGGCCATGTGCCGCGCCGTGCCACGGATCGGAGCCGAGGCGACGCTCCGCCCGGCCGATCCGGCGTGTGCATCGCCGTGGCGGACACGGTAGGATGACAGGATGGTCGCCACCGACTGGAACGAGCCTGACGAGACCCCCGCTGTCCTCTCGACAGAACGCCTGAGCCTCCGCCCCCATCGGCCCTCCGACGTCCCGTTCATGATGCAGCTGAACGCCGATCCCGAGGTGATCCGCTACACGGGGGACCCTGCGTTCGCCAGCGAGGACGAGGCGCGCGCGGTGATCGCGCGGCTCGCGCGCCAGTTCGAGGCATTCCGCATGGGCCGGTTCGTCGTCTCGGACCGGAAGACGGGGGAGAAGCTCGGTTGGTGCGGGCTGAGGTGGCACGAGGACGAAGGGCTCGCGGACCTCGGATACCGCTTCTTCCGGAAGCACTGGGGCAAAGGCTACGCGACGGAGGCGGCCGCGGCGTGCGTCCGGTATGCGTTCGAGGAGCTCGGCCTCCCGCGCCTCGTCGCCCATGCGATGCTCGAGAACGCCGCGTCCGTCAGGGTGCTGGAGAAGCTCGGGTTCCGGCGGACGGGGCCGACCGTGTTCAAGGGGCTCGCGGCGGAAGGGTTCGTGCTCCCGAAGCCGGGATGACGGCGCGGAGGTCCGGCCTGCGGCGTCCGGGAGAAGCGGCTCACTCGGGCAGCAGGTAGTCGAACGGCTCGCCCACGTTCCCTACCCAGTCCGTCGGGCGCACGCAGAACCGGGCCGGCAGGTCGCGGGGGTCGAGGAAGATGGGGATCCGCCGGTACCTGAGCCACGCGGCGGCCGGATCATCGCAGTCGGTCGTGTCCGGGGGGCCGAAGCGGTACTCGAAGTCCGCGTGCTCCGGCAGCGAGAAGATCGGCTCGACGCGCATGCCCTCGGTCGCGTCGCCCCCGCGCGAGAGCTCGGGCCGGCGCGAGGGCGGGGTCGTGTCGATCGTGGTGAGGACGACCGTGGGGAACGAGAGCGGCTGCCACGCGGCGTCGGGCGCCGCCGTCGGGCCGGCGAGCACGCAGAGCAGGTGGACCGCCTCGGCCTCGGGCAGCGCGATGGTCGAGAGGTCCTGGGAATCGAGCTTGATGGGCGACGAGTAGCCCTCTTGCCGGCGGCAGTCGACCTCGCCGGCGCGCCCCAGCTTGTACCGGAAGAACCCGAGCGCGTCGCGCGCGCCCAGCGTCACATCCCAGGTGTTCGTCGCGCCCGTCGCCACGTCGCTCGGCCGCTCGCGGGGAGCGGGGTAGGTCAGCACGTCGAGCGCCCGGCCGGCGTCGAGGGGGCAGCCCTCGCGATCCAGCGCGAAGCGGCCGTCGTCCGCGAAGCAGGCGCTCACGCCGGTCACGTCGACGGCGTAGCTCGCGCCCTCGGCCGATACGCCGGGGGGCGCGTCGATCTCGCACGGCCTGCCGAGGAAGCAGTCGCCGTCCGGCGGGCTCCCCAGGGTCGTGGTGTTGACGACCGCATAGACCCGCTGCGCCTCGTCCAGCACCGGCGACCCCGAGCTGCCGTTGGCGATGTCGGCGCAGCGGTTCCGGTGCGCGCCGAACCAGTGCCACCGGTACTCGGCGAGATCGAAGGTGCCCTCCTCGCTGCAGCGGGCGCGCCGCAGGAACTCCACCTCGAGCTGCGGCGCGCCCACCACCGACACGCGCGCCCCCGGCGGCGGCGCCGCGGGCGCGAGGCGGAGCGCGACCACGCCGCGCTCCGCGAGGGCGCCCACCGTGGCGTCGAGCTCGACCACCGCGAGGTCGGTGCCCTTCATCGTCGCATAGCGGATCGCCTTCGCCGGCACCTCGATCTGCGCGTCCTCGGTGTCGCCGAAGTAGTTGAAGATCATCCGCAGCTCCGGGGTCGCCTCGGTGTCCACGAACACCGCGTTGGCCGCGGCCTCCAACGCCCACTCGTGGGTGCAGTGGGCGTTCGTGAGCACGTGGGCCGGCGCCTCGGGGCGCCCCGCGGGATCGACGAGGAAGGCGGTGCAGGCCCCGGAGCCGAGGCCGCCGCTCAGCCGTCCCACCGCCCTGAAAGGCGCGCTGGCCTCGTCCCGCCCCGAGAGGAGCTCGGATTCGCCGTCCCCCGGCTCGCTCCCGCCCGAGCCGCCAGCGCCGGCCTCTCCGCCGGCGCCGGCCTCTCCGCCGGCGCCGCCCTCTCCGCCCTGGCCGCCCGCCCCGGCGCCGCCCTGGCCGCCCGCGCCTGAGCCGGCGCCGCCCTGGCCGCCCGCGCCGCCGGGGGGCGACGACGACCCGCAGGACGCGGAGACGAGGCCGGCGCAGAGCAGCCCTGCGATCATCAGCGAGAGGGGACGCGAGGTCATCGAGCGAGCTCCTGGATGGCGAGACGCCGTAGCTTACCCACCGCTCCAGGAGCTCGCCCGGCGTGATCCTGCTCGAGCGCCCGAGCCCGCTCTTGACATGCGGCTGAGGCCGCCGCATAAGTTGGTTGTACAACCAACCAATAAACCGGCGCGCCAGCGAGCGGCTGGCGCGCCAGCGAGCGCAGGAGCGGCACGATGCCCCGCCCGTCCAACACCGCGGAACGTCGAACCCAGATCGCGCGCGCGCTCCTGGAGGTCATGGCCGAGCGCGGCTACGAGGGGGCGTCGATCGGGGCCGTCGCGGCGGCGGCTCACATCGCGCCGGGGCTGGTCCACTACCACTTCGAGAGCAAGCGAGAGATCCTGCTCGCCGCCGTCGAGCTGCTCGCGCGGGACCACGAAGGCCGGATCGAGCGGCGGCTCGCCGCCGCGGCGGGCGATCCGGAGTCCGAGCTCCGCGCGTTCATCGACGCGCACCTGCGCGTGGGCGAGGGGGCCGATCCGCGGGCGCTCGCCTGCTGGATCTGCGTGAGCGGCGAGGCGCTCCGGGACGCCGACGTGCAGAAGGCGTTCGCGGGCGCGCTCGCCGGCGCGGTCGGCAAGCTCGCCGCGATCGTGCGGCGCGGCGCGCGGGAACGGGTGTTCTCCTGCGCGCGGGGCGACGTGGACGCCGCGGCTGCGGCCATCGTGGCCGCCATTCAGGGGTATTTCGTGCTCGCGGCCACGGCGCGCGACCTCATCCCCCCGGGCTCGGCCGCCGGCGCGACGTGGGCGATGGCGTCGGGGCTCCTCGGCCTGGCTTCCGCCGCCAGGAAGGCGAGCCGCTGATGCGCCTTCCTCACCTGTCCTTGCGGCGGCTCGGGCTCCTCTCGTCGCTCTACATGTGCCAGGGGCTCCCGTTCGGCTTCTTCACCCAGGCGCTCCCCGTCCTCCTGCGCAAGCAGGGGATCTCGCTCGAGGGCATCGGGCTCGCCTCCCTGCTCGCGCTCCCGTGGGCGCTCAAGTTCCTGTGGGCGCCGCTCGTCGACCGCTTCTCCTTTCCCCGGCTCGGGCGACGTCGCTCGTGGATCCTCCCGTTGCAAGGGTTCACGATCGCGGCGCTCGCGCTGCTCTCGCTGCGCGACCCGGGGGAGGGGCTCTCCCCTGTCCTCGTGGCCGTGCTGATCGTCAACCTGCTCTCGGCGACCCAGGACATCGCCACGGACGGCCTGGCGGTGGACATGCTGGCTCCGGGCGAGCGAGGCTGGGCGAACGGCATCCAGGTGGCGGGCTATCGGGCCGGGATGATCGTGGGCGGAGGGGCGCTGCTCGTCCTCTTCGACCGGCTGGGCTGGGGGCTCACCTTCGCGCTCATGGCGCTGTCGATCGCGCTCCTGAGCGTCCCCGCGCTGCTCGCCCGCGAGGCGGGGGGTGAGCGCGAGGGGGCTCGCCCCGCCTCGACCCTGGCCATCGCCACCTCGTTCTGGAGGCGCCCTCATGCGCGGCGGGTGCTCGCGCTCATCGTCGTGTACAAGCTCGGCGACGCCTTCGCGGTCGGCATGCTGCGGCCATTCCTCACCGATCTCGGCCTCTCCCTCGCGGACATCGGGTGGCTCCTGGGGACGGTGGGCTTCGTCGCGGGGTTGCTCGGCGCGCTGGCCGGCGGGGCGCTGGTGCTGCGCCTCGGGCGGCGATCGTCGCTCGTCGGCTTCGCCGTCCTGCAGGCGGCGAGCGTGCTCGGGTACGCGTATGCCGCCCGCGCCGAGGCAGGGGGGCCGCTGCTCTCGGCGCTCTGCGCGTTCGAGCACTTCTCCGGGGGGATGGCCACGGCGGCGCTCTTCACGTGCATGATGGACTGGACCGATCGGGAGAGCGCCGCCACCGATTACACCCTCCAGGCGAGCACGATGGTGATCGCCACGGGGGTGGCCTCGGCGGCGAGCGGCTTCTCCGCGGGGCGCCTCGGCTATCCGACGCACTTCAGCCTGGCGGCCGCCCTGGCGGCGCTCTCTCCGGTCCTCGCGTACCTGCTGTTTCCGAGCGCGCGCTCCCCCGCGAAGCTCGCGCTCGTGGAGGCGACCCAGCGCTGAAGCAACAGGCTCCACAGGCGTCAGGCGCCTCGTCTCACTCGCCGGTGTACGCGACGCGGTAAATGACGCCGCTGGTATCGTCGCTCACGAGGAGCGACCCGTCCGGCAATTGAACCAGGCCGGCGGGGCGGCCGAAGGTGGCGTGGCCATCCTCGATCAGCCATCCGGTGATGAAGTCCTCGAAGCCCGTCGGCTGGCGGGTCTCGTCGTCGAAGAGGACGCGCACCACCTTGTAGCCCACCGGCGGGTAACGGTTCCACGAGCCCCGCATCGCGACGAACGCGTCGTTCTTGTACTCGGCCGGGAACTGGTCGCCCGTGTAGAAGCGGAAATCGATGGGCGCGCTGTGCGCGTCGTAGATGCGCACCGCGGGCTCGGTGGCGGCGGCGTATTCCTCCTTCGTCGCGCCGGGCGGGTCATCCATGATCGGATCGATCCCCCGCTCGCCCGGGCCGCTCGAGTAGACGTAAGGCCAGCCGTAGTCCTTGCCCTCGACGAGCCGATTGAGCTCCTCGGGAGGCACCACGTTGCCGCGCTGGTCGCTGCCGTGATCCATGCCCCAGAGCTCGTCGGTCCCCGGGTACCAGTCGAAGCCGATCGTGTTGCGCAGGCCCTTGGCGAAGATGGCGCGGTCTTGCTGCGCCTGGGCGCCCAGCGCTGGGTCGATGAGCAACAGGGCGGCGTGCTCGGGGTTCGTCTCGGCGCACGCATTGCAGCTGCTGCCCACCGAGAAGAGGAGCCGTGACCCGTCGGGGGTGAAGCGCATCGTGCGCTTGCCGTGCTGGCCCCCGTCGGGCAGATCGGTGATCAAGGTCAGCGCGTCGCCGAGGCGGCCGTCGCCGTTGATGCGGGCGGAGTAAAGGCTCGTCGCCGTCGCCAGGAACATCGACTCGCCGTTGGCGTCGAGCGCGATGCCGTGCAGCGTCTCGAAGCCCGCGCCCCCCGTGAACACCTTCGTCGTCTCGTCCGCCGCCCCGCTGTCGTCGGTGTCGCGCAGGAGCAGCACGTCTCCGGTCATGGGCCGCGTGACGTACACCCCTCCGGCGGGGGCGACCTCCATCATGCGCACATTGCCGGCCTCCCTCGCCCACACGCTGATCGTGAAGCCCGGCTTCGCCTTGAGCTGCCCGAGCAGCTCGTCGGAGAACGGCCGCTCCTCTGGCCGGAAGGTGTTGTCGTTCTCCGGGCTGTAACCCCCGCTGCCGCCTTCGCCGCCGCTGCCGCCGCCGCCCGCGTCCTGGCCGCCCCCACCCGCCTGCGCGGTCTGATCCGGCGGCGCGCCGCCGCCTCCCCCGGAGCCGGCCTGGACGTCGGCGGGCTGAACCCCGCCTTCGTCGGCGCACGACGCGGAGAACAACAGGATGAGCCAAGGCGCAAGTTGCCGTTTCATGCGAGCGACCCTTTCCACGAGAGACAGGCCCGGCCGCTCGAGGGCGCCCTCAGCCCGGAGCCGTCTCTGGATGAATTCGTTCCGGACGAGGGCCGAAGCACGCAGCATACCCGCGGGTAAGCGAGGACGTTTTACAAACGGGCCATCCGCTCGCTGTGGCACGATGGCTCGGCGCCGGCTCGGGCGTGGCAGAAAGGCACGCCGGTGCGCCGCGCTGTCCTTCAGGACACGTCGCACGGCCGAGCGCTCGCCCGCGGGGGTAGCGACGTGGCCCGTCGGCGGATGGATCGGTCAGCAGCACTCGAGCCGCCGGCCGACCGGGGAGCCACGGTAGGTCTGGCCGGCCGCGTGCCTGCGCGGCGGTGCAGCCGGGATCGCGGCGAGAGCTCTGCCGAGCTTGACCAGGGGAGATGGGACGATATCCTTACCCACCGTAAGGAGGCGACCCGTGTCGAAGATCGCGGTTTCGAGGATCACGAGCAAGGGCCAGACCACGATCCCGGAGGCGATCCGCCGCCGCGTCGGCCTCCAGGCGGGCGAGCAAATCGAGTGGACGGTCACCGACACGGGCGCCATCACGATCCGGAAGACCGGGCAAAGCTTGGATGATCTCGCGAAGATCCTCCCGAGGCCGGAGCGGGCGCTGACGGTGGAGGAGATGGACCGCGCGGTGGCAGAACGCTTCAAGGAGAAGCGCCGTGTTCGCCGCTGACACGAACGTGATAGTCCGGGTGCTGGTAGGGGACGACCCGCGCCAGCAGAAGGCGGCGCTCGCGCGGCTCCGCAAGATCCGAGCAGACGGCGGCAGCGTCGTCGTGAGCGCGGTCGTCCTGGCGGAGACGGCGTGGGTCCTGAGCAGCGCCTACGCCTACAACCGTTCGCAGATCGCCGAAGCCCTTCGCGGCGTGTTGAACACCCCTCCTTTCTTCGTGCCCCAGCGAGGAGAGGCGCTCGCTGCGCTCGACAGCTACGCGAAGGGCACTGCCGATTTCGCGGACTATCTGATCTGGTCGCTCGCGCAGGCGGAAGGCAGCACGACGTTGCTGACGTTCGATCGGCGGCTGCTCCAGCACGCGGGGTGCGAGGCGCCCTAGGCCGCGGCGCGCGGCGCGCGGTCTCATCGCGCCCGGCCCGCCCGCCCTGCTACAGTGCGGCCCATCGTGCACGCCACCACGAAGCTGATGCTCATCCGGCACGGGGAGACCGACGACAACCGCGCGCAGGTGTTCCAGGGACAGGCGGGGCGCGGGCTCAACGCGCGGGGGCGCGAGCAGGCCGCGCGGCTCGCGGGGCGGTTCGCCGGTGCGAGGATCCGGCTCGCGGCGGTCTACTGCTCCGACCTCGAGCGCGCCGAGGAGACGGCGAAGCGCCTGGCCGCGGCGCTGGGCCTCCCGACCATCGCGGACCCCGCGCTGCGGGAGGTGAGCCTCGGCGCCTGGCAGGGGCTCAGCCGCGCCGACGTGCAGGCGCGCTTCCCCGCGGAATGGGCCGCATGGCGGAGCGGCGTCGACGTCCGGCGCGGGGGCGGCGAGACGTACGCGGAGCTCGGCGACCGCGTGATGCGCGCGCTCGACCGGATCGCGGAGCGGCACGCCGGCGAGGCGGTCGGGGTCGTCTCCCACGGCGCGGCCATCAAGGCCGCTGTCGGGCGGATGCTCCAGATGGACGCCGGCGGGCTGAAGGCGCTCCAGGTGCCGGCGAACACCGGCGTCTCCCTGATCGAGCACGACCCGAAGAGCGGCTATCGCGTCGTCGTCTGGAACGACGCCGCTCACCTCGGCGACGCGCTGGCCGAGGCGCTCTCGGCGCCTCCGGCGTGAGGTGCGGCGACGGGCGGCTCGGCGACCGGGTGGCGCTCAGATCGCCGGGGTCGAGCGGAGCGCGGCCGCCTGGCGGGCGGACATGCAGTGCTTGATGCCCTCCTTCAGGCTGCGCAATGGCCGGATGTCGTCCAGCTCGACGCCGAGCGCGACGAACGTGCGCGCGATGTGCGGGCTGATGCCGGTCACGATGCAGGCGCAGCCGAGCAGCCGCACGGCCCTGGCCACCCGGGCCAGGCGCGCCGCGACCTCCTCGTCGATGGCCGGCAGACCGG
Source organism: Sorangium sp. So ce134 (assembly GCA_051525975.1). Lineage (GTDB taxonomy): Bacteria > Myxococcota_A > Polyangia > Polyangiales > Polyangiaceae > Sorangium. The sequence continues at coordinate 9,967,901 of CP150314.1, read as the reverse complement.
TCACATCGAGGATGATCCAGCGGGCCTGCGCCTCGACGATCCGGCGGAGCAGGCCTTCCATCATCTCGCTCGCCCGCGCGGCGTCCACCGGCCCGACGATCGAGAGCGCGAGGATCTCGTCCCAGACGTCCACGATCGGCAGCGACAGCTCGCGGATGGTGATGCGCTGGCGCTCGATGGTCTGGAGCTGCTGCTCGAGGTCGAGCTTGGCGGCGTGCAGCTCGCGGAGCGCCTCCTCGCGCTGGGCGAGCGACTCGGTCTTGGCCTGGGACGCGGCCGCGGACGCGCCGAGCGCCGCCTCGAGATCCTTCTGCGCGACCTTCCTCTCCTCGATCTCCCGCTCCAGGCGCTCCTTGGCGCTGTTCAGCAGCGTCGACCGCTCGCGGAGAGCCCGCTGGATGCGGCCGAGGAGGACATGAAACATCGCGATCAGCACCGCGCTCACGCCGGCGAACGCGGCGCAGCCCGCCGCGAGCTGCGTTCGGGCGGCGGCGGTGATGCCCGTCACATCGCGCATCACGAGCAGCTTCGCTGTCTGGAGGGCCCGGACGTCATCGATCGGGAGCAGCATGCACTCGAGGACGCGGCCGTCCGCCTGGACGGCCACGGTCGGCTCGTCGAGGGCCAGGCCCTGCCGCGACAGCAGCGCGGAGAGCTCGTCGGGGAGCGTCGGCACCGTGCTGAAGACGGAGACGATCGAGGGGAGCGTGTCCCAGGGCGGCAGCCTGTGTCTCTGGGCGGTCGGCTCCCAGAGATCTCGCTGCACGTACCTCTTGTCGACGAGGATGGAGAGCTCGACCCCCGGGACCTCGCGCAATGAGGCGGCGACGTGCTCGAACTCCTTGCCGAGCTCGATGTACCCGAGGAGGCGCTCGCCGGAGCGCCAGGGAATCACGTACCGGAGCGTATAGGTGCCGAGGGGCCCCTGCTCGTTTCCGACGCTCGGCTGTCCCGTCCGCTCCGCTTCCAGGAGCGTGACGCGAGAGATCGTGTCGCCGAAGCGGGAGGGCTCGTGAACCCGCAAAAAGCTCACGCGGTCGGGAGCATGAAAATAGAGGTGGGTGATCCCGGCGCGCTCCCTGAGCTCCTGGAGGAGCGGCGCCCCCCGCGCGAGGAGCGCCTCGCGGTCCAGGCGGAGCATGGCATCTTCGAGGACCGGATCCCGCTCGATGGCGCTCATCAGCGAGCCCAGGGTCTCGACGTTGTCGATGGTCGCCCGCCGGAGGAGCTCCGTTGTGTGCATGGTGTCCTGGCGGATCGCCTCGTCGCGCCGTGAGGCGAACGCGCTGTACGTGGTCGCCACATAGACCGCAAGCAGCACGGCCAGCGCGAGCACCAGAGGGGCGAGCACTCTGAGACGTACGTTCTGGTCCGCGTTCTCGCGGACTGTACTGCGATCCTCCATGAGCCTCCTCCCGCGTCGCGGGCATCGCCGGGATCGGCGCTCGCGCGCGATGCGCCGCAGCCCGGGCACCCGCAGGCCGATGGTACAAACGCCCCCGTCACCTGGAACGGTTCTACACCTCCCGGCGCGATGAAGATACGGCTGTCAGAAAGAGCCTGCGAGATCCGCTGGCGCCCGTCTATCACGCTCACCTGGGGCAGCTGTCTCGGTATCGATGGAATAAATATGGACGGAAATGCCTGCTGAATCGCCGAGGCGCCAGCGAGGGAGCGCTTTCGCGTCGGACGGGTGAATTGTCCGGCGTTGTACGGCGGAGTGGACCCGCCGAGGTCGATCGAGGCATAACGTGGCGACAGACGTCGGGTTGATCCGTCGCAGGGGGCCGGCGGAGTCGAATGTTCCTGGGGCCGTCCTGGCCCTCGAGCGCGACGGAAGGCGGCAGCGCAGCAGGTGAGCGCCCGCGGAGGCTCCAGGCGAACGACTACGCCGGCGGGAGCGCGGTGCCCTGGCCGTCGGTGTCCGCCTCCGCGTCGGCCGCGAGCAAGGGGAGCTCCACGATGAACGTGGCGCCGGCGCCTGGCTTGCTCTCCACCCGGACGGTGCCGCCATGCGAGGTCACGATCCAGCGGACGATGTAGAGCCCGAGGCCGAGGCCGCCGAAGTTGCGGACCGACACCGCGCGCTCGAAGCGCTCGAAGATCCTGGCCTGATCGGCCTCGGCGATGCCCATCCCGTGATCGCGGACCAGGAGCAGCGCCCGGTCGGGCTGGCCGCGCACGACGACGTGAATGGGGCCGCCGGCGCCGTACTTCATCGCGTTGGAGAGGAGATTGATGAGGACCTGCTCCATGCGCGACGGATCCCAGCGCCCGACCACGGGCTCGTCGAGCTCGAGCCGGATGCCGCAGCGGGCGTCGGCGAGCTGCTGGCTCATCCGCTCGACGACCTCCAGGGCCAGGGCGGCCAGATCGACGGGGGAGCGAGCGAGGGTGAGCCGCCCGGCGCTCAGGCGCGTGACGTCGAGCAGCTCGTTGACGAGGTGGCCGAGCCGGGCAATCTGGCGGTTGAGGACCTGCAGGGCCGCGTCGAGCCGCTCCGGTGCGAGCTCCGCGCGCTGGTAGCGACGCAGCAGCCGGTCGAGGAGGTGCGCCTGCATCTTGAGCGAGGTCAGCGGTGTCTTGAGCTCGTGCGAGGCGACGAGGAGGAACTCGTCGCGGCGCTCGATGGCCTGCTGGGCCTCGGCGAACAGACGCGCGTTCTCGAGCGCGAGCGCGGCGCGTGCGCCAAGCTCCTCGGCCAGCCACAGGTCGGCGGGGCCGTAACGGCGCCGGGGCGCGGTCAGCAGCAGGAGCATGACCCCGAAGCAGCGGTCGCGCGCGAGGAGCGGCACGCGGATGAAGGCGTGAACGCCGAGCTGTCCGAGGAGCGGCGCGGCGCCGATGTCGCCCACCTCGGGCCGGGCCGGCGGCGCCGCCGTCAAGGGCCGCACCGCGTCCCTCACGGCGTCGGCCAGCGCGGCCGGCACGCCCGCGGCGGCCGTGTTCCCCGGGCCGTCGCGATCGAGGCGCATGTCGACGACGCACTGGTCGGCCAGCTCGGGCACCGCGAGCTGCGCCACGCTCTCGAGGGTGGCGCTGTAGCCGAGCGCCATCAGCCTGCGGCCCGCCTCGGCCAGGAAGCGCTCCGCCTGCTCGGCCCGCTTGCGCTCGGTGATGTCGGTGGAGATGCCGCACATCACGCCCGGCATGACCCCCTCGCCGAGCGGGAACTTGAGCGACAGGAAGGTGTGCAGCCCGTCCTCCAGCATCACCTCCTCCTCGCACTCCAGCGGCTCGCCCGCGTCGAGGACGCGCCGGTCGTTGCCCTGGAGGGTCTCGACGGTGGGCCCAGGAAAGAGCTCGACGTCGGTCTTTCCGAGGATCTCGCGGGGCGGCAGGCCCGCGGCCTTGCACGTCTGCCGGTTGGCGAGCACGTACCGGCCCTCGCGGTCCTTCAGGTAGACGGCCGCGGCCGAGTTGTCGACGATGGCCTGCAGGGTCGCCTGGTTGGCCTTGAGCGCCTGCTCGGCCCGCCGGCGCTCGGCGTTCTCCTGCTCGACCTGCGAATAGAGCATGGCGTTCTCCAGCGAGATGGCCGCCTGCGAGGCGAGCAGCTCGAGCACGCTGAGGCGAGCGGGGGTGAACGCCCCGGCGACGAGCTTGTTCTCCAGGTAGAGCAGGCCGAGCAGGCGGGCCTGCCGCACGATGGGCAGGCAGAGCACCGAGCGCGGCTGCTTGCGGGTGAAATACTCGTCTTCCGCGAACGGGTGCCTGGCGGCGGCGTCGTCGAGCAGCACGCGCTCGTGGCTCCGGCGAACGTAGTTGAGGATGGCCCGGGGCAGCGCCGCCGCGGCCGCCTCGCCCGCGTCGAGCAGCCGCGCGGCGCCGCCGGAGGCCGCGATCGCGGCGGCGGTCGACAGGCGATCTTCCCGGACCAGCAGCACATAGCCCTCCTCGGCGCCGGCGTGCTCGACCACGATGCGCAGCAGCATCTCGAGCAGGCGCGGGAGCTTGAGCTCACCGGAGATGCTCTGCGCGGCCTTGACCACCGACAGGACGTCGAACTGCTCGGCCCGCACGGCGAAGGTGACCGTGGGCGCGATCGGCTTGCGCTCGACGAGGAAGGGATAGCGCTGGTCGAGCTGCTCGACCTTGGCGTGGGCGCCCCAGCGGAAGTAGGCGGCGCGGGCCTTTTGCAGGTAGGCGTCGGCGGGGCAGGACAGGCCTCGCGCGCGGTAGAACGCCGCGGCGAGCTCGCAGGCGATCGCCTCGTGCTGGACGAACCCGTGCTCCCGCGCCGAGGAAATGGCGTGCTCGTACAGCCGGATGGCCTCCCCTTCCTGCCCGCGGAGCCGGGCGATCTCGGCGCGGATCAGGGCGTGCTTGTGGAGGAAGTTCGGGGGACAGCTCCCCGCCCACGCGCCGAGCTGCCGCTCGCAGTCGAGCAGCGCTCGCGGGAGCTCCTCGGGCCGCGGCTCCTCGGAGACCCTGGCGAGCGCGAGCGCGTGGTAATAGAAGCTCTCGACGATGAGCGCGTGCGCGTCGTTCCTCCAGTCGTAATCGACGACCAGGCGGGACGACGCCGCGAGCGTCTCGGCCGGAGAGCCGAGGACGAACAGCGCCTGCGCCTTCAGGCCGAAGTAGATGCTGTGCGCGCTGCCCGCGGCCCCCGAGAGGAGCCAGCCCTCGAAGCCCGCCTGGTCGAGCTCGGACCCGTCCAGCATCGAGAAATGGGCCGGCCTGCCGCGCAGCGCCTGGATGAAGTACCGGATGCCGAGCAGGGCGCCGTGAACGAACGTGTAGCCGGCCCTGCGCACGAAGCCCATCCGGTCCTCGGTCCGGTGGAGGACGTCCTCCAGCGGCTCGCCGCAGAGCAGCGGGAACGCCGCTGCCCAGATGCAGTTGTAACAGGCGTTGTTCCAGTCGCCGCACTCGACCGCGGCGTTGAAGCCGAGGCGGGCATACAAGAAGGTCTCCCGGTAGTGGCGCGTCCAGAAGATCACCTGCTGCGCGAGCAGCGTGAACACCGAAGCCTTGGTGGCGAGGACGGGGCTCCTGTCCGCCAGGTCGTAGGCGAGCTTGCCGAACAGATACGCCTCTTCGTATCTCCCGAACCTCGGGGCGAGCACCCTCGCGAAGGCGGCGTACGCGTGGGCGGAGCTCTCCGCGTTGCCGTGGCGGAGGCTGAGCTTGACCATGCGCACGACGAGCAGATAGTGCAGGTTCTGGTCGACGAAGAAGGCAGGGATGATGACGCCCCGGAGGACGCCCATCGCGATCTTGAGCTCCGGGTGCGTCATGGAGGGCAGATCGAGCAGGCCCTCGATGGGCCGGTCGCCCAGGAGCTTCCAGACGGCCTCGGTCTCCTCTTCGGCCTGCGCGTCGGTGACGGGGAGCGACACCTCGATGTCCCAAGCGTGGAGGCACGAGAGCCCGATCTCCACGGCGCGCGCGGGTCGCCCGCGGGTGGCGTTCAGCGCGACGGCGAGCTCGACGACCGCGGCCCGCTCGGCCCTGCTCCTCGCGCGCTCCGTGAGCTCCGAGAGCAGCCGCTCGGCCTCGTCGAAGCTGCCGGTGACGTACGCGGCGTGCGCGCGCTCCAGGCCGAGGTCGTAGGCGAGCTCGTACCGCGTCTCCCAGCGCTCCTCGTGGAGGAGCGCCGCGCCCGCGGCGAACAGCGACGCGGCGGTCTCGTGGGCCGCCGCCGCCTTGGCCCTCCTGCCGGCGCGCAGGTTCAGCGCGGCGAGCTCGGCCCGCTCCGCCGGAGATCGGATGAGCGCGGCGCCGCGGTTGAGGTGACCCACGATGTCGAAGAGCGTCTCCTCGCGCCCCGCCGCGCTCCGCCCCTCCAGCAGCAGCCGGCCGATGCAGAGGTGCACCTCGGCGAGCTGCGCCGCCGGGATGAGCGCCTGCGCTGCCTGCTGCACCCGGTCGTGGAGGAACCGGTACGCGCCGTTCCGGCGGAGGATCAGCCCCTCCCGCGCGGCCTCCGAGAGCGCCTCGAAGAGCTCCGCCGCGGGGCGCTTCGCGACCACCGCGAGGGTGTCGAGGGTCAGGCTGCTGCCGAGGCACGCGGCGAGCTTGAGCGCGTCCTGCGCCGGGGCCGAGAGCCGCTTCAGCTTGCCCACCATCAGGTCGACGACGTTGTCGCTGAAGCCCTTGTCGCGGATCGCGGCGATGTCCCAGCGGAAGGCGCCCGCCTCGGCGTCGAAGGCGATGAGCCCCTCCTGGTGCAGCTCCATCAGGAACTGGATCGCGAAGAACGGGTTGCCGCCGGTCTTCTCGTGGACGAGCTGGGCGAGCGGCTCGACCTGCTCGGCCGGGGCGTGGAGCGCGCCGGCGACGAGCGCCGCGACATCGGACGCGGAGAGCGGCGCGAGGACGATATCGGTGACGAGGGCGCCGCGCTTCTGCGCGTCGGCCAGCGCGAGCGCGAGCGGGTGCGCCGGGCCGATCTCGTTGTCCCGGAAGGCGCCGATCAGCAGCAGGTGCTCGGCCCCGGCGTAGGTGACGACCTGCTCGAGCAGCTGGAGGCTCCCGGCGTCGGCCCACTGGAGATCGTCGAGGAAGAGCACCATCGGGTGCTCCTCGTCGACGCACGCCGCGACGAAGCGCTGGAGCGTCGCGTGGAACCGGTGCCGGGCCTCGACCGCGGGGAGCTCCGGCGCGGGCGGCTGCGGGCCGAGGAGCAGCTCTAGCTCGGGGAGCACGCCGGCGAGCAGCCCGCCGCTCGCGCCGAGCGCCTCCCGCAGGCGCCGCCGCCAGCGCTCGAGCTCCTCCTCGCTCACGCACAGGATCTCCTGCACGAGCCCGCGGAACGCCTGGAGGAAGGCGTGGTAGGGGACGTCCCGCTTGAGCTGCTCGAACTTGCCCGAGAGGAAGAAGCCACGCTCGCGCACGACCGGCCGGTGCAGCTCGGCCACGAGCGACGACTTGCCGACGCCGGAGTAGCCCGACACGAGCACGAGCTCCGGCTGCCCCTTCGCCACCACGCGCTCGAAGACGGCGATCAGCGCCTCGACCTCGCGCTCGCGGCCGTAGAGCCGCCGCGGGATCTGGAACCGATCCGAGGCGTCGCGCTGCCCGAGCGGGAAGGCCTCGACGGCGCCGCGCGACCCGAGCTCGGCGAAGCACCGGTCGAGGTCGTGCCGCAGGCCGAGCGCGCTCTGATAACGCTCCTCGGCGGCCTTGGCCAGGAGCTTGAGCACGATCGCCGACAGCTGCGGGGGGATCGAGGGGACGATCGCGTGAGGCGGGGGCGGCGTCAGCGCGATGTGGGCATAGACCCACTCGACGGGGTCGCTCGCCTGGAAGGGCAAGGCGCCGGTCAGCATCTCGTAGAAGGTGACGCCGAGCGAATAGAGGTCGGTCCGCTCGTCGATGGAGCGGTTCATCCGGCCGGTCTGCTCCGGCGCCATGTACGCGAGCGTCCCCGCGATGAGCGCGTCGTGGGCGAGGTCCTCCGGCCCGCGGGGCGATGGGCAGGCGATCCCGAGATCGGTGATCTTCACCTCCCCGGTGTCGGGGTTGTAAAGGAGGTTCTGGGGCTTGATGTCCCTGTGGATGACGTGGTGCCGATGCAGCTCGGCGAGCGCGCCGGAGAGGCGCAGGGCGAGGGGGAAGAAGCGCTCGAGCGGCATCGGCCCGCCCTGGAGATGGTCGAGCGAGCGGCCGCCGAAGTCCTCGAGGACCAGCGCCACCTGGTCGCCGAACGCCTCGATCGCGTGCGCCTTCACGATGACGGGCACGTCGAGCCCCTTCGCCACCTCGTGCTCGTGGTGGAGCCGCCCGAGGGCGTGGGGGCTCGCGTGGTCCCGCCGCAGGACCTTGAGCACGACCGGCCGGCCGTCCTCCGCGCGCCGCGCTCGGTACAGGATCGTGTCTGCCCCGGTGTGCAGGACCTCCAGCACAAGGTAACGTGAGCTCTGGGGCATAGGAAGATCTTCGAAAGCCGGGACGGCCTCCGAGGCGCCGACGTCGATCCTGATGTTGCCAAAAGCGCCGCGCTTCGCCACGGTCAAATGGCGCCGCGCCGCGGAGCCCGCCCGCCTGACGCCTCCCGTCAGGCCGGCCCGGACCTGCCGTCCCGCCGCGGGACACCGTACCTGGACAGCACATCGCGGACGCGATCCAGCGGAATGGCCTCCACGGTACGGCCGTTCCCGGAGGTGGTCTCGGCCGTGAAGAGCGAATCGTAGATGGCCTCTTCGGTTGCCTCGATCACGGCCTGGAACAGCGCGGACGTCTCCTCGTTGGCGAGCTCCGTCGTCGCGAGTCGTTTCGCGCCGGAGGGGCGCCGGACCGAGGCGCTCGTCGAGAACGCGACCGCGTAGTCGCCGGACCCGTTCGCGGCGGAGGAGCCGGTGCGCGAGAGGCCCAGGATCGCGCGGGAAGCGAGGCGACCGAGGTTGCGATCCGACAGCGGCGCGTCGGTCGCGACCACGATGAGGATGGAGCCGCCGCCCTGGTCCGGATCGAGCTCCGAGCGGAAGGCGTACCGGCCGAGCTCCTCGCCGACGGGCGCCCCCATCACCTGGAGCACGCCGCCGAAGTTCGACTGGACGAGCACGCCGACCGACGCGCCGCCGAGCGACGCCGGCAGCGCCCGCGAGGCCGTGCCGATCCCGCCCTTCCATCCGAACGCGACCGTCCCCGTGCCCGCGCCGACGCACCCTTCTGGCACGGGCCCGCCGCGCGCCGAGGCGAGCGCCGCGCGCACGTGCTCGGCGGAGATCGGCCGGAGCCGGATCGCGTTGAGCACGCCGTCGTTGGTCTCGCCGACGACCGGGTTGAGCGAGCGCACCTGATCCATGCCGGGCTGTTCCAGCATCCATTCGAGGAGCGCGTCCGCCGCCCGGAACACGCAAAGCGTGCTCGTGAGGAGGAGGGGAGTCTCGAGCTCGCCGAGCTCGCGGACCTGCGTTGAGCCGACGAGCTTGCCGAACCCGTTGCCCACGTGGATCGCCGCGGGGACGCGATCGAGGTAGAGGTTCGACCCGTGCGGGAGGACGGCGGTGACGCCGGTGCGGATCGCGTCGCCTTCGACGACCGTGGCGTGCCCGACGCGCACGCCGCGCACGTCGGTGATCGCGTTCAGCGGTCCCGGTTCGAAGATCCCGGGCGCGACGCCGAGCTCACGGGCGCGCACGGCGCCCCCTGCCGGCGCGCCGGAGCCGGGCGCGGAGGGCGCGCGGCCTGCCTCGCCCGGACAGCGGGCGCTCGCGCCCGGGCGGGGAGGTGCGATCCGCCGCGGCGTGCGCCCAGGTGACGGGAGACGGCGAGCAGCGGTGTCGGGCGCTCATGGGGAGAGGCGGTATCAACCTCCGTGCCAGACAGCGCAGCGGCGCGGGAGGTCGAGCGTCAAGGCGCCGGCACGAGGACGCGCGCGCCGCGGGCGAGCGTCACGCTGTCCACGTGGCCCATCAGCGATCGCTCCGGCACGAGGACGTGGAAATGCGTGTTCGACCCCATGTGCGTGAAGACGCCGTGGTGGCGCTTCGAGAAGAACCCCACCAGCGTCCCCTCGGCGGCGGGCAGCGTTCCGCTCACCGACGCCCGGACGTGGTCCGCGTGGCCGCCGCCGGGGGCGAGCTTTCTCCCGTCGATGACATGCCAGCTGAGCTCGCGGAGCCCCCCGCGCACCTGGACCGGGACGGCGCCCTCCGCGTCGAGGCCGCGCTCCCGCAGCAGGGCCTCGATGCGCGCGTCGATCTGCCCGTCAGGCACGTCGGCGTCGAGCGTCGCCTCCTGCCACCGCGCGACGTTCGCCACCACGAAGAGCGCGGCCCGCTCCTCCGCCCCGGCAGGGCGCACGTCGATCGTCCCGTCGTCGCGCGGGTACGACGTCCAGATCGCGTCGTCGACGACGGTCACCTCCCCGCGCAGCTCGCTGAGCGCCCCGATCCCGAACGCGCGCGGGCCCGGCACGACGTCGCCGATGCGCACGGCGGGCCCCGTCTGCCCCTCGTGCATGATCGCGCGGAGCGCGCCGAACGAGCGGACCTGCACCGCCGGCGGCGCGCCCGGCGCGGGCTCCGCCGGCGGCGCGCCCGGCGCAGGCCCGGCCGCCGGCGCGCCCGGCGCGGGCTCCGCAGAGGGCGTGCAGGAGGCGATCGGGGGCGTCAGGACGGCGCCGAGGACAACGCTAGGCAGGATCGCTCGCATCGCTCGCATGGGGCTGCTCCTCGGTCACGCGCGAGAGCGCGCAGTTCAGGGCGCGGAGCGCGCGCACCACGGCGGCGCGCTCCTCGCAGGGGATGGCGTCCAGGATCGACTGGAACCGCAGCAGGCTCTGCTCCTCCAGGCGCCCCGCCATACGGCGCCCGGCCGAGGTGAGCCGCAGGCGGCGGACCCGGCCGTCTTCCTCGCTCACGTCCTGCGCCACCCGGCCGTCCTCGCGGAGGCGCTGGATCAGCCGCGTGACGTTGCTCTTGTCGATGCCGAGCGCCCTCCGCAGGTCGCTCTGGGAGAGCTGCGCGCCCGCCCGCTCGGCCTCTGCGAGGATCGTCAAGGCGTGGGCCTCGCGCGGCGCCACCCGGACGCCGCACGGCGTGCGCTCCTCGTCGAGCAGGCCGAACCCGCGCACGAAGGCGCGAACCTCGGCGCGGAGCTCCCTCGTGGTCACCCGCCGAGCTGAGCACGGTTCGTTGCGCTACGCAACCATCGTCGGCGCCGGAAGGTTGCTCTGCGCAACCACCTCCGGCGCGCGGCCGGGGCTACCCCGTGAGCCCCGGGACCGGCTGCGTCCGCGCGAGCTCGTCCGGGTAGCGCTGGAACCACGACGACAGCAGCAGCACCTCGTCGATCTCGCCGAGCGGCACCGGCGCGGCGGCGGGCTCCGGGGGGCCGTAGACGTCGGCGGTGAGCCGCGCGAGGGCTCGGCGATCGTCGTCCGAGCGCGGGGCCGGGGCCTCGGCGCGGACGCTGCCGCGCCGGACGAGGTAGACGCGGTCGTCGCCCTCGTGGCCGGGGACGGTGTAGAGGAACGAGAGCGACTCGAGGGCGAAGCGGAGCCGCCCGAGCTCGCCGCGCAGGGCCGTGAGGCGCTGGATCCGGTCGCGCAGCGCGGCGGCGCGCTCGAACTCGGCGCGCTCGCGGCAGGCCTCCATCTCCTCGCGGAAGCGGCCGATCGGGCCGTCGCTCCGGCCCTCGAGGAACGCGCGGGCGAGCGCCACGCGATCGCGGTACTCCCGCGACGAGCAGCCCGCGACGCAGGGGCCGAGGCAGCGCTTGATCTCGTAGCGGATGCAGCCCGGCGTGCGGCGCTCGAGCGAGAAGAGCGTCTGCTGGTCGTTGAAGAGCACCGGCACGTCCTCGGCGCAGTCGCGCAGCCCGAGCGCGTTGGAGAGCGCGCGCACGGCCTCGCGGACGCGGCCCGCGCCCGTGAACGGGCCGTAGTAGAGCGCGCCCGGATCGCGCGCCGGGCCGCGCACGACGTGGAGCTTCGGCGCCGGCCCGCGCGTGACCTTGATGAAGGCGTAGCGCTTGAGATCGCGCTTCATGGCCACGTTGAAGCGCGGCCACAGCCGCCGGATGAGCCGGAGCTCGGCGAGGAGCGCGGCGAACTCGCTCGGGCAGTACTCCCACGCGACGTGGCTCGTCTCGCGGAGGATGCGGGCGCCTTTCTCCTCCGGCTCGCAGCGGAAATAACCGAGCAGGCGCGTGCGCACCCGCTTCGATTTGCCGACGTAGAGGACGGCGCCGTCCTCGCCGGTCATCTGGTAGACGCCGGGCCGGTTCTCGGCGCCTGCGCGCACGAGGCTGCGGAGCAGCGCGATCCGCTCTTCATCGCCTGGGCCCTTCCGGGCGGGGAGCAGCGCCGCGCGCGACATCGACCGATGTTCTTGCGAAGCCGCGGCGGACGCGCAAGCCGCGCCCTGCGGGACCCGCTTTGCCGTCGAGCCCGCCAGGCCGCGGGGGCTCGACCAGCGGGCGACGTGGCGCCGGGCGGCATCGGGACCGTCGGCGGCACCGTGACCGGGGTGCTCCATTTCGAGGTCCTCGAGGTCGGCCTCGCCGTCCTCGGGTTCGGCCCACTCGCTGGCAGCAGATCATCGCGGGTATCATCGTCGTGGCGGCCGCCTCGGTCGACACCCGCAAGTCCCTGCGGGAGCGCTGAGGCGCGGCGCTACGTCCCATCGATGGGACGCTCGGCCCGGAAGGAACAGCCTCGATGAGCGTGGATCGCGAAGGTGAGGGGATCGATGCTTTGAAGGAGCGGGCGCCCCGCGGCGCGCGCTTCATCCACGCCGCGGGGGCAGCGTTGCTCGCGGCGTATGCGCTGGTGGGTTGCTCGAGCGAGAGCGCCGCCCCTGGCGGCGAGGGCGGCAGCGGCGCTGGCGGTGAGGGCGGCAGCGGCGCTGCGGGCAGCGGCGGCGAGGGCGGCAGCGGCGGTGAGGGCGGCAGCGGCGCTGCGGGCAGCGGCGCTGGAGGGGGCAGCGGCGGTGAGGGCGGCAGCGGCGCTGGAGGGGGCAGCGGCGGTGAGGGCGGCAGCGGCGCTGCGGGCAGCGGCGCTGGAGGGGGCAGCGGCGGTGAGGGCGGCAGCGGCGCTGGAGGGGGCAGCGGCGGTGAGGGCGGCAGCGGCGGTGGCGTCGACGTGTCGGCCGAGCTGTTCGACGACTTCACCTACACCGGCATCACCGATGGCAACCTCACGGAGCGGTGGTGGGTGCGGACGACCGACGGAGCGCCCGGGGTCGCCGGCGCAAAGTGGCTGGCCTCCAATGTATCGATCATCGACGATCCCGATCTCGCCTCGAACAGGCTGCTGCGGCTCAAGGCGACCACGAGCGGATCCGGCGCGAGCACCTCGCACGCGGAGCTCCAGTCCACGGAGGACAGGTTCCGCCTCGGGACGTACGCCGCCCGGGTGAGGTTCAGCAACACGCCCCTCACCGGGGCGCGGCACCTCGCCGACAAGCTGGTCGAGACGTTCTTCACGATCAGCCCGTGGATCAACGACCCCGAGACCGATCCCGGCTATTCGGAGCAGGATTTCGAGTACATGCCCAACGGCGGGTGGGGCCAGGGCGATACGAGCACGCTGTGGCTCACCTCGTGGGAGACGGCATCGCTCGAGAACACGCAATCGAACCACGTAGCGGGGGACCAGTCGGGCTGGAAGAGGCTCCTCCTCCAGATCGACGCGTCAGGCATCCAGTACTACATCGAGGGCACACGGCTGTGCGCGCACGACGCTGCCTATGTCCCCGAGACGAACCAGCACCTCGACTTCAACCTATGGTTCGACGAGCTCGCCGCCGGAGAGACCGACCCGCGGACCTACGCCGAGGACGTCGACTGGGTTTACTTCGCGAAGGATGTCATCCTGTCGCAGGCCGAGGTGGACGCTCAGGTGGCCGGCTTCCGGGCGTCTTCGGTCGCCCGCGTGGACACCCTGCCCTAAAGCGACAAACGGGTTGAGACTGCCTGAAAAGAGCAGAATTTAAACCGCCAAGACGCCAAAGAGACGCCAAGTAAAGAGAGAGAAAAAATCTTGGCGTCTTGGCGTCTTGGCGTCTTGGCGTCTTGGCGTCTTGGCGTCTTGGCGTCTTGGCGTCTTGGCGTCTTGGCGTCTTGGCGTCTTGGCGTCTTGGCGTCTTGGCGTCTTGGCGTCTTGGCGTTTCATTTCTCGTTTGAACAACGTGATCGTTGTTCCAGAGTCGAGGGGTGCGCCGACCTGCGCGCCTCCCGGATCCGAGCTGCCCAGCGTCGTGGTGCCGATGGGCGAGGTGACCCCGCGCCGTTTCTCAGGGACAGCTCGGTCGCCAGTCGTCGTCGGCGAAGTACCTGGCGATGAGATCGTGGAGCGGGCGATCGTACTCGCGCAGCTCCGCGCGGGTGTTGATCTCGTTGTGGATCCCGTTCCCCGGGATCGACTCGATGTTGGTATCGAACCAGTCCTGGACCCCCTCGGCCCAGTACTCGTCCTTGTTCGTCGCGGCGTAGGTGTCCGCCCACTTCCCGGCCCGGATCGCGCCCTCGAACGCGTCGGCGAGCTCCTGGTTGAACGTCGGCTCGGCGAAGGCGATGCCCATGATCGCGATGGCGTGCGAGAACTCGTGCACCAGGATGTCCTCGCCCGTGTACGGATCGCTCGGATAACACAGGACGTTCTCCTCGGCGCAGGAGCTCGCCGGGCGGGCGGGGGTCGCGCCGAGGCCGCGGGCCCGGGTGTCCCAGTCCGTCCCCGGGAACGCCTCGTACAGATCGCTGTGCTCGGGGATGTCGGTCGTCACCTCGGTCTCCGCCATCACGGCGACACGCGTATGGTTCGCGATCATCGCCTGACGCACGTCGTCGCGCAGGCCGAGCATGCGGACGACGACCGAGCAAGCGCGCAGCAGCGCCGCGTCCGGCGGCTTCTCGGAGCTGATGACGGGGATCCCCGCGGCGTCGATGTACTTCTTGTAGAAAGGGTCGAGCCCCAGCTCGGACGGCACCTCCGAGACGCTCGCGCACTCGCCCTCGGACGCCCCTCCGCCCCCTCCGGTCCCGGCGCCTGTCGCGGTGCTGGAGGTCGTGCCCCCTGCCGAGCTAGAGCTGGCCTCCGCGGCGCTCCCGGCGCCGCCGCTGCCCACCGGACCCGCGCCGCCGCCGCCCGTGCCGCCGCCGCCCGCGCCGTCGTCGGGCGGCGACTCAGAACAGGCAGCCAGGGCACACGCGAGCGCCGCGACCCATGCGCGTCTTCCGTGCATGCTCACGACCTTACATGAACCCACGTCAGCGTCCAGCTCGCCCGCATGCCGGCGGGCGCGAAGAATCACGCCCGCGCGCGGAGAGCCGTGTAGGTTGAGCTGGTGCAGCGGGTCGAGGCCGAGGCGCCGGGCGGCCGATCCTGCGGGAGGTGGGGTATGACCTTCAAGGCGTGCGTCGAGCATCTGGAGCTCGGGTTGCTCCTTCCACCGAGGCCCGCCTGGGAGAGGGAGGCCGACGCGAACGGTCCGCCGCCGCACCAGCACGCTCGACCCTCCATCGAGGTGCCCGGCCTCGAACGCGCAATGCAGTTCTTTCGTACGCTCGTCTGCTCCACGCCGGACGGGAGAGCCGCCGAGCACATCATCCTCGAGGCGACCGATCCGCATTTCAGCAAACGACGCCTCGTCTCCCTGACTCCATCGCTCGCTGAATTCGCTCGGAGCGCCTCGATGTCGTTCCTCGTCAGCAGCCGGACCGGATGGGCCGAGGTGTTCCCCGGGCCGGCTGCGCCGTCGATCGCGATCGCGGTCGCCGCGGTGAAGAGCTGCTACGGCTGGGACGAGAGCGAACCGATCGTCGTGAAGGCCGGCCGCCTGGGCTACGCCGTGCGCACGTCCTCGGACAGCTGTGCATGGCACGCTGAGCTCTCGGCGGTCTGACCTGGCGATGAGCGTCGGGCCGAGAGGCCGCCCGGAGGCATCCGCCGGTCAGTGGTCGTCCGGGGGCATGATCCCGCGCACGAGCTTCTGCGCGCTCGCCATGCTGGAGACCACGCTGTGGTGCTGGACCGCCTTCTCCACCGCCGCCTTGAGCCCCGATACGTCGCCGTTCTTGTCGAAATAGCCGAACGCCTTGTGCGTCGAGAGCAGGTCTTGCTTCTCCAGGATGTCCTGGAACGCGGTGTAGAAGATGATCGGCACCTTGGGGTAAAGCGCCTTGATCTTCAGATAGGCGGTGAGCCCGTCGATCCCCGGCATGCGGATGTCCAGGATGACCAGGCTGGTCATCTCCGTCACGCCGGCGATGCCCTCCTGAGCGTTCGCGTACAGGCGCACGTCGTAGTCGTGCCGCAGCGTGAACGCGAGCGCGGAACGCATCCGCGGGTCGTCGTCGATCACGACCACGATGGGCCGCTCCTTCTGCGGCTCCTCCGGGGCAACATCCGAGGTTCCGCGAAAGCGCCTGGTGAATTTCGCCGATGTCATCTTGGCGCCTCCTTCAGTTCCCGGCGAGGTTGAGCTCGATACGGTGAATGGTGGTGCCGGCCGGCTGCGGCTGTCCGCGGGGCACCGCGCGCGGGAGCCGGACGGCGAACGTCGTGCCGCGCTCCGCGTCGCTGTCGACGTCGATCGTCCCGCCGTACATCGCGACGATGCGGGAGACGAAGCTGAGCCCCAGGCCCACGCCGGTCGTCGGCTTCGTCGAGAAGAACGGCTGGAAGATCTTCGAGAGGTTGTCGGCGGAGATCCCCTCCGCGTTGTCGCTGACGGTGAGGACCTGGAACTCCCCCTCGTCGACCGTCGCGATCCGCACCCGCCGGCTGCGGCCGTCGCCGACCAGGAGCAGCGCGTCGCGCGCGTTCAGGACGATGTTGTTCACGATCGAGTCGAAATGCGACTCGTTCCCGACGACCGCCGAGCCGCCCCGGAGATCGAGCTCGATCGACACGCCCTGGCGCGCGAACTCCTCGCGGTGCCGCGCCGCGACCGACTCGACGATGCGGCGGAAGCTCACGGCCTCATTGCCGGCGAGCGCGACGCCGAGCTTCGAGTACTCCAGGATGCTGTTCGTGACGCCCAGCGCGCGCGCCGTGCAGTCGCCCACCATGCAGAGCACGCTGTCGAGCGTCTCCTCGGCCTCCTCGATGTCGCCCAGCCGGGCGAGGACCGCCTTGAGCTTCCCCTCGGGGATATCGTCCTTGAGCAGGTCGAACAGCTCGCCGAGCCGGGCCGCGTTCTTCGCGCACAGCGTCTCGCCGCCCTGGGTCACGGTCCCGAGCACCATCGCGGCGCCCGAGAGGGCGTTGCGCATCTCGTGCGCGAAGCCGCCCGCCATCTGGTTCTCGACCGCCTCGCGCTCCAGCCGGACGATCGTCGCGTGCGCCTCCTCGAGCTCCGCCGTGCGCTCGCGGACCTTCTGCTCCACGCCCGTGTAGAGCTTCGCGTTCTCGATGGATATGGCCATCTGCGAGGACAGCATCGTCAGGAGCTCCAGCCTGTCCTGGGTGAACGTGCCGGTCGTCGTGTTGTTCTCCAGATAGATGGCCCCGTACAGGTCGTTGTGGTGGATGATGGGCGTGCAGAGCACGGATCTCGGGCGGCGCTGCGCGACGTAATCGTCGCGCTGGAACTGCCGATCCACCGAGGCGTCGGCGAGGACGAGGCTCTGGCCGGTCCGCGCGACGTATTGCACGATCCCGGCCGAGACGAGCGGGCGATCGAGCGCCGCGGCCTCGTCCAGGGGCAGCCCCGGGAAGCGCGCGTCTTCGCGGCCGTCCGTCCAGTCGACCTCGGCCTCGACCCGCAGGCCGTCGCTGTCCCGGAGCACGAGGCAGCCGCGCTGGGCGCCGGCGTTCTCCATGGCCACCGACATGAGCTTGGCGAGGAGCCGGTCGAGCACGATCTCCCCGGAGATCGCCTGCGCGGCCTTCAGCACCGTCCGCAGATCGAGGCGGGACGCGCCGAGCGAGGTCGTCGTGACGAACGTCCGCGAGGGCGCGATCTCCGGCGATCGCTGCGAGATCGCCTCGCGCGGGGCGAGCTGCGGATACCGCTCCTGGAGGTCCTGCGTCTTGCGGGCGGCGCCCCAGAGGTTGTAGTGATAGCACGCGTCCGCGAGGTACACGCGCGCGAGCTTCTCCTTCCCCTGCGCGAGCCAGAACCGGCCCGCGAGCTCGCAGGCCACCGCGGCCTCGTTCACGTAATCGTGCTCCGACGCGGACGCGATGGCCCGGTCGTACAGATCCAGCGCCTCGTTCGCGCGCCCGTCGAGCCGCGCGAGCTCGGCCTCCACGAGCAGGTACCTGTGCAGGAAGTTGCTGGCGCAGGTCTCGGACAGGGCCTTGAGCTTCGCCTGGTTCTCCGACACCTTGGCGCGGTAGCGCTCCTTGTCTTCCGGCGAGGCCGCCGGGTAGAGCGCGGTCATGGAGAGCGAGTAATAGAAGGTGTGCAGCGGCGTGAACACCTTGCCCGTGCTCGCGCCGAGCGTCGGCTCCGTCTCGGCGGCGTGCTTGTAGGCGAGCTCGTAATCGCCAAAGATGAAATAGAGCATCGCCTGCGCCGTGTGGATGTAATTGACCGTGTTGAAGTTCCCGGTCGCGTACAGGCCGGGGAGCACCTGCTCGGCGTCGAAGAACTCTCCCTTGATCTTGGCCGCGAGCTCGGACCTGCCGGTGAGGTTCCGGATCACCTGGCGCCACACGCTGAGCTGGTTGATGACCTGCGCTTGCTTGAACTTGAAGACCTCCTCGATGTACCGCTCGAACGTCGACTCGAGCTCGAGGAGGTTCTGCCCGGAGACGGCGCCGCAGACGAAGGCGTTGATGAGGCAGTACGCGGCGCTCTCGGCGTCGCCGTTCTCGGCGTAGCTCAGGTATCCCTCGATGAGCGGCGCCTGGCTCTCGCGCGCCGGACGGTAGAAGTGCCGCGAGAGGCCGTAATAGAAGTTGTAGACGCACGCCTTGTAGAGCAGCTCGTCCCGACGCCGGTGCACCTCGATCGCCAGCTCGCCGAACCGGGACCCCGTCCGGATGTCGCCCACGCCGGCGTTGACGAGGACGCTGAACGCGGCGAGCGCATAGGACGCGAGCGGCGACTCGCCGTGATCCATCGTCAGGTCGAGCGCGCGGCAGATGAAGAGCCCGAGCATCTCCGGCGCGGCGAAGTACGACGCGTGGATCGCGCGCCGGAGGATCTCGAGCGCCGCCTCCTTCGGGGCCGCCGTCATCGGGGGGAGCCGGCCGAGGCGCTCGAAGCCCACCTCGGCGACCTGCTTCGTCGTCTTCGTGTAGGCGTCGAGGAAGTCCTGCACGCCGGGGCTCGCGGGGAACGTCTCGCCGAGCTGCGCGAGCGCCTCCACGGCGATGTCCACGGCCTTCCGGAACTCCGCCTGGGTGTGGTGATACAGGATGAGGAGCTCGTAGAGCTTGCTCCTGTCGATGACGTCGCGGATCTCGCTGAGCGCCGCGTCCACGAGCTCCTTCATGGCGCCGAAGTCGGCGTTCATGCACGCCGCCTCGGCGGCGCCGACGTGGAGCGCGCTCGTCAGCGCGTGATCGCTCCGCCAGGCGCCCGCGGGCAGGAGCGCGAGGCCTTCGCCGAAGTAGCCGCGCGCGGCGTCGAAGGCGGCGGAGAGCAGCGCGCGCCGGCCCGCGACGAGGTTCAGCTCGGCGAGGCGGCGGCGCTCGGCGGCGTCGAGCAAGCGGTCGGCGCCGCGGTTCAGGTGGTGGACGATGTCGAAGACGTTCTCCTCGGGGTCGCGCCCGCCCAGGCTCCGCAGGAGGAGCCGGCCGATGTCGGCGTGCAGGCCGCTGCGCTCGCCCTCCTCGATCATGGCGTAGGCCGCCTGCTGGACGCGATCGTGGAGGAACCTGTAGTCCGGGAAGACGAGCGGCGCCGCGAGATCGTCGGGGGCCGCGGGCTCCATGGGGGACAGCGGGACGATGAGGCCCTCGTGCAGCGCGGGCAGGAGGTGCCGGTGGGCGTCGCCGCGCGTCTCCTCGAGGATGACCGCGAGCCTGCCCAGGTCGAAGCGGTTGCCGAGGCACGACGCGGACATGAGCGCCCGCTGCGTGTCCGCGGGGAGCCCGCGGAGCTTGCCGATCATCAGCTCGACGACGTTGTCCGTGATGTTCCTGGACTCGATGTCCTCGACGTCCCACGTCCACGCCGCGCGGCCGGCGTCGTACCGCAGGCACCCGGTCTGGTGCAGCGTGCGGAGGAACTCGTTGACGAAGAACGGGTTGCCGCCGGTCTTCCGCGCGACCAGCGCGGCGAGCGGCATGACCGCGGCGGCCTCGGCGCGCAGCGCGTCCGCGAGCATCCGGCAGACCATCTCGGTGCTGAGCGGCCCCGGGGAGATCTCGCGCACGATCGCCCCTTCGCGCCGCAGGGACGCGAGCGCGGCCGAGAGCGGGTGGGCGGCGCCGACCTCGTTGTCCCGGTAGGCGCCGATCACGAGCAGGCCGCGCAGCTCGGCGTCCGTCATGAGGAGCTCGATGACCCGGAGCGACGCCGCGTCGGCCCATTGCAGGTCGTCGAGGAAGACGGCCAGCGGGCGCTCGGCGTCGCAGAACACGCGGACGAAGTTCTGGAGGACGCGCACGAAGCGGTTCTGGGACTCGGCGGGCCCGAGCGCCGGGACGGGCGGCTGCTCGCCCACGATGAGCTCGATCTCCGGGATCACGTCGACGAGGACCTGCCCGTTCGCCCCGAGCGCCGCCTTGATCTTCGAGCGCCACTCCGCGAACTGCGCCTCGGGCTCGGCGACGATCTGCCGCACGAGGTCGCGGAACGCGCTGGTGATCGCGGTATAGGGGGTGCTCCGCTTGAGCTGGTCGTACTTGCCGGCGACGAAGTAGCCGCGCACCTCGGTGATCGGCTTGTACAGCTCGTGCGCCAGCGCCGACTTGCCGACCCCCGAGTATCCGGCGATGAGCATCAGCTCGGCGCCGCCGCGCGCGACCCGGTCGAACGCCTCGAGCAGCGCCTTCACCTCGCTCGCGCGCCCGTAGAGCTGCTGCGGGATGCGGAGGTCGCCGGAGGCATCGGCGCGGCCCAGCGGGAACGGGGCGATCTCGCCCGCGGCGTCGAGGAGCCCCCGGCACGCCGCGAGGTCGTGGAGGAGGCCCGCCGTGCTCTGGTAACGGTCCTCGGCCGTCTTGGCCATGAGCTTCATCACGATGTCCGACAGGGCCACCGGCACGCTCGGGCATCGCGCGTGCGGCGGGACGGGGTCGCGCGCGATGTGGCAGTGCACGAGCTCCATGGCGTCCGTCGCGCCGAACGGCGGCGCGCCCGTGAGGAGCTCATAGAAGGTGGCGCCGAGCGCGTAGAGATCCGTGCGGTGGTCGAGCGACCGGTTCATGCGGCCGGTCTGCTCGGGGGAAATGTAGGCGAGGGTCCCTTCGATCACCGCGGGGCTCTTGATCGACAGCTCTTCCCGCGAGAGCCGCGTCGAGATGCCGAAGTCGATGATCTTGACCGTTCCGGTCTCGCGGTTGAAAACGACGTTGGACGGATTGAGGTCCTTATGTATAATTCTACCTTCATGGACATCGTGGAGGGCGCGCGCGATCGCGATCGCGAGAGGGAGAAAGGCCGCGATGTCGAACCGGCCGCTCTGCAGGTGGTGCGCCAGCGAGTGGCCGCCGAAATCCTCGAGGACGAGGAGGAGCCCCTTCTCGTGTCGGCACAGGTCGAGCGCCCGGACGACGCCCGGCGCCTCCAGGTTGCTGAGCACCGCGTATTCGTGCCTGTAGCGCGTGAGCTCCGTCGGGCTGGGGTAGTCTGAGCGCAGCAGCTTGAGGATGACGGGGCGCCCATCGCTGGCGCGCCGGCCTCGGTAGACGAGCGAGTTGCCGCTCTCGTAGATCTTGGCGATCGCTTGATAACCGGAAATCGTCAGCATCGCTCCCCTCGACGGACGTGTTCAGGCGCTGTTCGACGCGCGGACGGCCCACGGCGCGGCGTGCCCGGCAGTGGTTGTGTCCTGGATGATACCACGAAGACACTTTGCGGCCGGACGAATCTCGCTTCGCGGTGTGCGTTGATGTCTGACGAGGATGCCTGTTCTGGTCCGAGGTGCTGCCGCGGTATCCAGGGCGGCGGGTCGCCGGACCGGCCATGACGCGGGCGGGCGATGGGCCGCGCGAAGCTCAGAGGCAGCCTACATCGGGTGGCGAGCCGCGAGGGGGAGGGGCGCGCTCCTGGGAGCATCCCCGCCGCGCGGGGCGAGGGGGGACAACGTGGGTGATCCTGTGTGCCTGGCGCCTCTGACGATTCGCTGGGCGGGGAGCCAGCGGCTGTCGTGGTGTCATGCGCTCGGAGGGCGGTTACCGCGGAGACTTCCCCGGGCGCGATCGCGAAGGAGGCAGTCGCCGAAACATTTATGCTCCATATGGAATGCTTGCCCTGCAAAGTATCCGGCAAGTAGCTTGTTGCCATGTCGACACGATGCATGGGAGTCGCCTGGTCCCTGATGCTCGTCGCCGTGACCGCTGGTTGCACGGGGCAGTCTGGCTCGGCGGCGAGCGGCGAGGCCGGGGCGTCGAGCGCGAGCGGCGGCGGGGCCGGGGCGTCGAGCGCGAGCGGCGGCGGCGCTGGGGCGTCGAGCGCGAGCGGCGGCGGGGCCGGGGCGTCGAGCGCGAGCGGCGGCGGCGCTGGGGCGTCGAGCGCGAGCGGCGGCGGGGCCGGGGCGTCGAGCGCGAGCGGCGGCGGGGCCGGGGCGTCGAGCGCGAGCGGCGGCGGCGCTGGGGCGTCGAGCGCGAGCGGCGGCGGCGCTGGGGCGTCGAGCGCGAGCGGCGGCGGCGCGGGCGGCGATCCGGGGCCCGGCGCGTGCGGCGTCACCCGAGACCGGATCCGCATCACCGAGGTCGACGTCGGGATCCCCGTCATCAACAACGAGGACGAGGCCGCGCTGAAGCCGCTCGTCATCTCGCCGATACCGTCCGGCGGGTCGCGCCTCGCATGGATGAGCGACGACGACCAGGTCCACGTCGTGGAGCTCGACGACGGCGATCGGCCCGTGGGCCCCTCGCTCGGCTTGCCGGCGAACGATTTCTCCGACCTGTACGCCGATGACGCAGGCGGCGTGCTGCTGCTCACCCGCGACGCCGAGGGCGGCGGGACATTGAATTGCGGCGCGCCGACGAACCTGTGCGGCACGCCGCCGTCTCCCCCGGTGCCTTGTTACGACATGTACATGGTCCGCTTCGACGGCGCGCGCGAGACCTGGGCGACCAAGCTCACCAGCTCGAGCGCCGCGCTGCCGCCCTACTCGACCGGCCCCACCGGCCCCAACGTGTTCATGATCTGGTGGTATGCGCACCACGGCCGCATCGCCTTCGACGGCTCCCGCTATGCCGGCTACTTCGGCGCCGCGATCAGCGTCTCGCAAGGAGGATGCATCAACATCCATCAGGGCGATCGCATGAAGGTGGTCGACGCGGGCGGGGAGCTGCAGAGCGGCGGCTTCGACTGGGGCTGCAGCCACAGCGGCTACGAGCGCATCCTCTGGGACGAGCGCGCGGGGAAGTTCGTGACGGTGTGCAAGACCGACAACAACAACCGCATCGCGTTCGCCCCCGATTACACGACCATCTACCCGGTCGATCTCGCCTACTCGAACCTGGGTAACCTCGTCTCGGCGTCCGGCGGCGGCTACTGGCTCACGGCGAGCAATATCCGCCCGGGCCAGCCGGCGGGCTCGAACGGGCTCGCCGACGTGCGGCTGCTCCACTTCACGGGCGGCGCCGCGGACAAGGACCTCGCGATCGCCAGCGAGCCGGGCCTGAACCACCGGGCGCCGCACCTGGCCGCGTACGGCGACTCCCGCATGCTCGCGGCCTGGGAGACCACCTCGCGCGCCGGCGACATCGCGCGCAACGATCCGGGGCGCGCGCTGTTCGTGCAGGCGCGCGATCGCGAGACCGGCGAGGCGGAGGGCGAGCCGATCGAGGTCGACGTGCTCGGCAATCGATACCAGGACTTCGTCGCATTCCCCGACGGGAGCGTGGCCTTCGCGGCGCCCGGCAGCGCGAGCACGAAGATCCGGGTGCTCCGCGTCCTGCCCTGCGAATAGCGCGCCCGCGCGCCGGCGGCGGCTCAGGCGGCGCTCTCGGCGGGCCGGAGCTTGCCGCGCTCGACGCCGGAGCTCGCCGCGGCGCCGGCGTCGACCCGCGCGGCGAGCATCGGGCGGAACGCCGCGCGGTACGCGAAGGCGAGATAGATCTCGAGGGCGAGGACGAGCCACGCGACCGGGTTCCCCGGCGCGAGGAAGGCGTGGAACGCGACGATGTTCACCACGATGGGCGCAAGGAGCGCCAGCGCGAGCGGGACGTAGCGGTTCGAGAGCAGCAGGGCGCCCGCGACGATCTCGGTCCCCTTGAGCAACGGGAACATGTAGCCGGTCGCGGCCAGCGCGCCCGCGAAGCTGGCGGCGGCCTCGGGCGCCGGGGGCTGCGGCAGGAACTGCAAGAAGCCGTTGAGCCCGAAGACGAAGAACACGAGCCCCTGGAGGGTGCGGGCGGCGGCGGGAGCGTAACGCTTGACGATGTTCATGATGATCCTCGCTGAGTGAGGCGGGCTCTCCTGCGCGGAGCGCCAGCTCCCTTTCTATGAGCGCTCGCCGAGACCGGTGCTATTGTGCAACGGCTCAACTCAGCGTTGCGCTCGCGCAACCTGGCCTGAGCGAACGACCGAGCCGCCCAACCCCCTTGAGGTCCCCGCATGCCCGGCCCCCGCGCGGCCGCTCGAGCGCCATCGCAGAGGGCGCCCCAGCTCGACGAGATCGCCGCGTTCGCCAAGGTCGCGGAGCTCGGCTCGTTCACGGCCGCGGCCGCGCAGCTCGGGGTCCCGAAGTCGACGGTGAGCCGCGCGGTCACGCGGCTCGAGGATGGCCTCAAGGTGCGGCTCCTCCACAGGTCGCCCCGCGCCGTCGCGCTGACCGACGCGGGCCGCCGCTTCTTCGGCGACGTGGCGCCCCACATCGCCGGCCTCCGCGACGCGGCGCTGGCGCTCGACGCCTACCAGGGCCAGCCGCAGGGCCTCATCCGGCTCAGCGCGCCGCCGGACGGCGGCGAGTCCTTCGTGGGCGATCTGCTGGTCGATTTCTGCGCGCGGTATCCGCTGCTCTCCGTGGAGGTGGACCTCTCCTCTCGCCAGGTCGACCTGCTCCGCGAGGGGTTCGACCTCGCGATCCGCGCGACGCGCGAGCTCCCGGACTCCTCGCTGGTCGCGCGCAAGCTGTTCGACTCCGACGTGCAGCTCTTCGCCGCGCCGTCGTACCTCGCGCGCCGCGGCCTGCCCCGCGCGTTCGACGAGCTGGTCGACCACGAGCGGGTGGTGTTCCTCCCGAACGCCCGGCGCGGCCAGTGGCCGGTCAGCGACGCGCGCTCGGTGCGCGACGCGCTGTCGACGGGGCGCATCGCCACCGACAACTTCCAGCTCATCCGCTCGGTGCTCCGCGCGGGCGGCGGCATCGGGCCGCTCCCGCGCGTGCTCGCCGCGCCCGACCTGGCCAGCGGGCGCCTCGTCCACGTGCTGCCCGAGTGGTCGCAGCGCGCGGGGACCGCGTACCTCGTCTATCCGAGCGCGCGGCACGTGGCGCGGAACGTGGCCGTGTTCCGCGACTTCGCCCTCGCCTGGGTGAAGCGGCTCGCGTGATCGGGTCCGGAGACGCGCCCGCGCCGCTCTCGGCCCGGGCGCACGCGGCGCTCAGCTTGGCGGCGACGCCCGCCGCCGCGACGCCGCCGGCGGTGCGCAGGAGGACGCGGCGGGAAACCATGTCTCGAGAGCCACCCATCGAGTCGCTCCTCGCCGAAGCGCCACGGGCATTCCGCCCCATGGCGTGACACGCTGGCCACGCGCCGCGCGGCGGGCCGTGAAGGCGCCTCCCGCGGCGCGCCGTCCTTCCCCCGGCTCACCCGCGGCGCGTGACCTCGTAGACGCCCGCGCACGCCGTGCCGAGGGCGATGCCGGCGAGGTACCCGCCGAGCGAGTCGGTCGACCAGTGCCGGTCGAGCACCAGCCGGCCGAGGCCCGACGCCGCCGAGGCGAGCGCGAGCGGCGCGGCGATCCACGGGCCGGCGACGTCCTCGCGCACGAGCACGTATCCGCTCGCGATCGCCACGGCGGTCGTCTCGAGCGCGTGGCCGCTCGGGAAGCTCTGCTCCCAGGGCTCGTGCCGCCCCGGCGGAGGGGCGCGGTGCTTCGCGGCGCGGTCGAGCAGGCGGCTCAGCGCCGCGGCCCCGAGCGAGGCGCCCGCGATCGTCAGGGCGCCGCCCGTCTTGCCCTGCCGCTGCAGCGCGCCGGCCGCGAACAGCGAGAGCGGGACGTGGAGATACCACTTGCCGAGCGGGCCCGAGAGCTCCGCCGCCTTCTTCCGCGCGCGCTTGGCGCGCTTCTTCGCCTTCTTCCGCGCGCGCTTGTCGAGGTCCCACGTCTTGCGCTCGGCCACGCGATCGGCGAGCACGCCGAAGCCCAGCGCGGCGGCCGCCGCCGTGCCGAGCAGGGTCGCCGCGGCGACGTCTTTCTTCCGCATCTTTGCCCTCACGCGAGCCGGCCCGCCGCTCCGGCGGGCCGGCTCGATGTTCGTGCCGGGCTGCGATGCAGCGGCGATGCCAGCGCCGGGCGGGCCGGCCTCCCTCGACCGGCGACCTCGCGCGGGCGCCCCGTGCGCCCGCCCGCGTGCCCGACGCGCCTGGGCCTCGCGCGCCGGGAACGCCGGAGATGAACGATGACGATGGCTCCGGGCGGACGGCGCGCCGATCGGCCCGAGCGGCGCATTGCCGTGTTTCGCGGAGGTCCCGGCGAGGATACGCTGTCTCGTGCGCTCGCCCGCCGCGCGCGTGGATCCGGAGCCGAGCACGCCGCTCTTCGAGGCCCCGCACCCGCCATGTACCGAACCGCTGCTTCCCTCCCGCCCGAGCCGCCCCGCGAGTGGCAGCTCATCGTCGAGGCCTACCTCTACGAGCACCTCTCCGTGCCCGAGGCCTGGCTCGCGCGCGCGGGGGGCACGGTCGCGCTGCTCGTCGGCGCGCGGATGCTCGCGCCCGAGCACCACGGGGAGAACCGCGCCTGGCTGTTCGGCGATCTGAGGCGGGTGGAGGGCCAGCGGCCGCCGCTCGTCGCGCCCACCTCGTTCGGGCTGGAGCGCGTGTGCGCGCCGGGCGACGCGGAGGCCGCGCCGCGGCACGTCGCGGTCTGCCCCTGGCCCGACGCGGCGGGCATGACGCTGGCGGGCATCGCGCGCTATCTCCCGGGCGCGCGCTTCGAGATCGGCGCGGCGGCCGAGGTCGCCGCGCAGCTCGCGCGCGTGCGGCTCGCGGTGCCCCACGCCGGCTTCACGTACGCGCGCGTCGTCGTGTTCGAGAGCGGCGAGGTGCGCGTGGCGCCGCCCCTGCCGGACACGGAGCGCTCGGCGATGCCGAGCTACACGGGGCTCGAGTACCTCGATGATCTGGGGATAGGGGCCTTCCTGCTCCAGGGCCGCGAGGGCCTCGAGCCCGGCTTCGGCGTCGCGTCGGCGCTCTTCGAGCTCGCCGTGGGCTTCGGCGAGGCGGGCGCCGCGGCGAAGCGCCAGTTCCTCGCCGCCGCGCTCACGGCGCACCCCGCGCACCCGGTGCCGTCGGACTTCGGGGTGCGGAGCCGCGAGCTCGACGCGCTGGTCGCGCGGGGCACGTCGGGCGAGGCGTCGCTCCCCGAGCTCGCGCAGGCGCTGGCGGCGCTCAGCGCGGCGCTCGACGGCGCGGCCGCGCTCGGGCGCGCCGTGCGCGCGGGCGTCGCCGCGGCCGCGCCGTCGCCGCCGCACGGGCAGACGCGGGACGGGAAGCGCGTTTACATGCTGTTCCCCGACGTGCAGGCGCTCCCGGTCGGCGCCGGCTGGCCGGTGGCGGCGCCCTGAAGCGCCCGCGCGGGGCCGCTAGCCGCAGCCCGGCACCTCGTCCAGGCTGAAGAAGACCTGCTTGCCCAGGGATCGGGACAGCTCGACCATCTCGTCGGCGCCCTTCGATGCGCCGCCGATCCGCAGGCAAGCGTCGCAGCGGGCGACGAGCCGGCGGGCGACGGGATGGAAGATCTCGTTGAAGATCTCGTCGCCGATCTGGCGCGACCCGGCGTGCTCGATGAGCGGCAGCGCGAACCACTCGCCCAGGACGGGGAGGTGGCCGGCGCGGAACAGGCGCACGGCCATGTCGTTCATGGCGCGGACGTTGGCGGCGATCAGGACGGGGTCGTCGTTGGTGCCGGAGCGATACGGCCCGGCGACGAGGATCATGAGCGGCTGCGCGGACGTCATCGTCTTGAGTCCTCCAGGGGGCTAGATGGGATGGAAACGCGACGGGCGAGGGGCGGTGTCGGGGTGGCGGGCGCTCGGCCTCGTGAGATCGGCGAGCCCCGCGCCGCCGCGGCGGTCCACGCCCGTCCGGGCGCGCCGGTCACGGGGCCTGGAGGTCCTGGTCGGCGCTCTTGAACCAGCGCGTCGCGATGCGGACCGCGTTCGTGGCCGCGCCGAGCCGGAGGTTGTCCCCGACCACCGTGAGGCACACGGTCTTCCGGTCGCGGTCCCGGGCGTCCGGGCGGATCCTACCGACCAGCGCGCGGTCGCGGTCCTGCACGCAGTGGAGCGCGCTCAGGCCCTCGCCCGCGGCGCCGGGGAGGTACTTCACATAGGGCGACTGCGCCGGATCGCTCAGGATGCTCGCGGCGCGCTCGAGGTCCACCGGGCGCTCGAACGTCACCCAGGCGTTCTCGTAATGGCCCACCGCGACGGCGACCCGGCAGCACTGCGCGGACACGCCGAGATCGGGCATGGCCAGGATCTTGCGGCTCTCGAAGATGAGCTTCCGCTCCTCCGAGGAGAAGCCGCTCTCGTCGGTGCCGCCGTTGTGCGGGACGGTGTTGCCGGCGTAGCCCGACAGCTTGAACGGGAGGCCCAGCCGGTCGAGGGCCTGGTAGCCGTCGCGCGCGTCCGCGAGGAACGTGTCGAGGGCGGCGATGCCGGCGCCGCTGACCGCCTGGTACGTGCTCACCGTGACCGCGCTCAGCCCGAACTCCCGGCGCAGGGGCGAGAGCGCGAGCGTCAGCGGGATGGTCGTGCAGTTCGGATTGGCCACCAGCCGGACCGAGTCGTCGATGATGCTCGAGTTCACCCCCGCGGCGACGAGCGGCACCTTCGGGTCGGTGCGGTACGTGTTGCTCTTGTCGATGACGCGGTAGCCGAGCTCGAGGAGCCGCGGGACGTACCGCTTGCTGTGCTCGTCATCCAGGGCCACGAACGCGAGGTCCCCGCGGGGGGCGTCCTGCGCCTCGAGGCGCGACGCGCCGAGCACCTCGTACGACTTGCCCTCGAGCGTGAGCTCCTGGTCCCGGCTCGCGAACAGGGCGAGCGTGGCGCCGGGCCAGGCCCGCGCGATGAGGGTGATGGTTTCACGACCGACGAGGCCCGTAGCGCCGAGGATGCAGATTCGCATAGGGGCGCTCTTTACCAGACCGGGGCCCAGCCGACGAGGGGCCAGTGGGCGGGCGCGGCGAGGCCGCCCGTGCGAGGGCCCACCCGCGCGCCGGCGGCGCCGCCCGCGGAAGAAAACCGGCGCTCCGGACCGGCGGAGGGCGCGGCGACCGCGGCCCGGATGGCGCAGAGCGCCATCCGGGCGGCCTCGAGGCGGCCTGTCCCGGACGCGCGGGCGCCGCGGCGCCGGCCTGCGCGGGCGAGGCCGCCGCCGGCTCCGCGCGGCGGCTTGCTCAGATGACCGTGCCCGGGGGGACGACGGCGTTCTTCGGCACGACGACGACGCCCTCCCGGGCCGCGTAGTACTCGGCGTCGCTGTCCTCGCGATCGGGGATGTTGCGGATCACCACCCCCTCGCCGATGCGCGCGTTCTTGTCGATGATCGCCCCGTCGATCCTGCACCCCCGGCCGATGCCGATGGGCGGGAGACCCCTCGTGCTCTCGGGCGCGTGGCCCTGGAACAGGACCTCGTAGTCCGCGCCCATCATCACCGTGTTCGACATCGTGACGTGGGGCCCGATCGAGGAGAGCTGCCCCACGACCGACCGGGAGATCTTCGACTCGATGATCCGGCTCCCCTCGGCGAGGAGCACCTGGTCGAGGACCGAGCCGGCGCTGACGTGGGCCGGCGGGAAGAACTGCGGGCGGGTGTAGATCGGCCGCTGCGGGTCGTAGAACGAGAACGGAGGATTGGAGTCGGTGAGCGCGAGGCTGGCCTCGTAATAGCTCCGGATCGTGCCGATATCCTCCCAGTACCCGTCAAAGGTGTAGGTCACCATCCGGTGGGTGTCGAGCGCGCGGGGCAGGATGTGGTTGCCGAAGTCGGAGGCGTTGTCGCGCTCGAGCATCTCGTAGAGCGCCTTCGCGCTGAAGATGTAGACGCCCATCGAGGCGAGCCACGGGTTCTTCGGATCGGGGAGGCGCCGCACGCCGTCGAGCAGCTTCATGTCCTTCGGCTTCTCGACGAACTTGACCACCCGGCCGTCGTCGTCGGTGTCCACGATGCCGAGGCGCGACACCTCGGCGGTCGGGACGGGCCGCACGGCGAGCGTGACGTCGGCCCGGGTCTCGCGGTGGCGCGCGAGGAAAGGCTCGTAGTCCATGCGGTAGAGGTGGTCGCCCGAGAGGATCATGACGTCGCGCGGGTTCGGCGATTTGACCTCGACCAGCTGCTTGCGGACCGCGTCGGCGGTGCCCTGGTACCAGTCGCTGTGGGTCGGCGTCTGCTCGGCGGCGAGGATCTGCACCGCGCCCGCGGAGAAGACGTCGAATCGATACGTCTGCGTGATGTGGTTGTGGAGAGAGACCGAGTTGTACTGCGTGAGGATGTGGATGCGATTGAAGCCCGAGTTGAGGCAGTTGCTGATCGGGATATCGACCAGTCGGTACTTGCCGCCGGTCGGGACGGCTGGCTTCGAGCGCAGCTTGGTGAGCGGGTAGAGGCGGCTCCCGACGCCTCCGCCGAGGATCAAAACCACCACGTCGTTGTGCTTCAAGCGGACCTCCGCAGGTGAGGGGGACGGTTCGACGCCCGGAGCGATGGGCGCGACTAGACTAGCCGATCCTCGGGGTCGGTCGAGCCGAATACCATGCTGCGCGATGTGGTTGCAACGGTCGCGATCACCGGGTGATCGCAGGACAGCAGGCGCGCGGACGCGCGGGGCCTCCGCGCCGTCGCGGCGTCAGGGCGATGGCCCTGCGGGCGGGAGAAAAAAACGCCAAGGCGCCAGGGACGCCGAGAAAAGAATCCTCGGGTCTCGTGGCGCCTCGGCGGTGTCTTCGTTCATCGCGTGTGTCGCCCGGCGTGCCGGCGCGGGCCACCGTGGGGTCGCGTCGTTCGGTGTGAGCCCGCGAGCGGGCCCGGGCCGTGGGGCGAGGACGGCGGCAGCTCCGCCGGATCAGCGCGTGGTGCCGGAGCCCGGGGTGGTGCCCGTGGCGCCGGTGCCCGGGCTCGGGCTCGTGCCGCCGGTGCCCGGGCTCGGGCTCGGGCTCGTGCCGGTCGTTCCACCCTTCTTGTTCTGCTGATTGGGCAGCTGTGAGCCCGTGGTGGGCGACTGCGTGCCGCTGCTCGTGTCGCCGCGGAAGCCGCCGGGGACCCCCGCGCCCGCGCCCGTGCCCGGGGTCCCGGTGCCCGTCGCGCTGCTGCCGGTGGTGCCGGTCGTGCCGGGGGTACCCGTGGTGCCGGTCGCGCCGGGGATCCCCGTGGTTCCCGTGCCCGGCGTCCCGCTGGTTCCGGTGCCGGTCGCGCCGGTGCCCGCGCCCGTCTGTCCAGCGCCCAAGTCGCTCGTGCCCGAGCCGATGCCGCCCGTCGAGGGCTGACCCGCGCTGCTGCCGGTGCCCGGCGCGCCCGTGGCGCCGCTCGTCCCGACGCCCGTTCCCATGTTCGTCCCGGCGCCGCTCGCGTCCGAGCCCCAGGGCGACTGCGTTCCTTCCGCGGCGCCCGGGGAGCTCGCGCCAGCAGGGCTTTGCGCAGGCTGCGAGTTGCTGGAACAACCGAATCCGGCGAGAGCGAGCATGGTCGAGAGCGCAAGAGATTGAACGAGAGTTCGCATGGTGATCAGTCTCCTCGCTACCGCCCGAGACGGGCGTGGTAGCGCTGAAGCGAGCTCCGGTGTCCCGGAGACTCGTGACAACGGCAATCCGTTGGTGCGTGTGAGCGGTGGCGGCGCAATGCACGGCGCGAGCCAGCCGCGCGGCAGCCCCGGAAAACAGGCCGCTGCCGCGCGGCGTCGTCACGCCGTCATCGCGGGCTCAGCCGGAAGTTCGTGTGGGGGCGCTCTGCCACAGGTGTGGCACGATGGCCGGGCCGCCGGCGGGCTCAGCGGCAGCGCGCCGGGCGGGCGCGCGAGCGCAGGCCTTCCCACGCGATCGCCCCCGTCTGCTCCTCGACGCTGAGCGAGGTGATCAGCGGGTCCGGCGACGTGTCCACGCGCACGGCCACCGAGAGCGCCCCGCGCTCGCAGCGCAGGCCGAAGCGCGCCGACGTGGCGCTCTCGACCATCGCCGAGCCGTCGAGCGCGCACGCGCCCACGCGCGCGCCGACGTCGCGCAGCTCCTGCCGCAGCGACGCGAGGAGATCCTCGGGGAACCAGCCGGGCCGGAGCCTGCGATCGAGCGTGTCCGTCCGCGAGCGACCGATGACCGAGGCGACCGCCTGCGCCGCGCGGCGCACCGACCGGGAGGGCGGGACGACGCGCGCGACCATCGCGCCGGTCGCCTCGAGCTTGCCGAGCACCCTGGTGTTGAGCGACTCGAGATCGGCGCCGGCCACGTTGGCGAGCGCGACGACGCCGACGCCGCGCTGCGGGAGGACGATCACCGACGCGGAGAAGCCGTCGATGAGGCCGTTGTGGAAGACCACGTGGCCGAGGTCGCAGTCCTCGCGCACGTGCCAGCCGAGCCCGGGGCCGTCGGCGCCGCCGGCCGCCGGGAACGCCGAGCCGTTGCGCGCCATCATGTGCGATTCGCGCACCGTGCTCCGCCGCAGGACCCCGGCCTCGGGCGCGTCGCGGGCGGGCCAGGCGGCGAGCTGGAGCCCGATGAACCGGCCCATGTCGGACAGGCTGGCGTAGAGGCCCGCGGTCGACTCGGAGGCCCCGAGCCGCCACGGCTGGATCGGCGTCACCTCGCTCCCCGCGCGCACGTGCGGCGACGCGAGCGCGCCGGGCGGCACCTGCGCGGCGTCCCACGCGGCGTCGCGCATGCCGAGCGGCGCGAGCAGCGCGTCGTTCATGTAGCGCCGGTACGGCACGCCGGCGACGCGCCCGACGAGCAGCCCGAGGAGGGAGTAGCCGAGGTTCGAATAGGACGTCTCGGTGCCCGGCGCGCTCTCGAGCCCGAAGCCGTCGAGGGTGGCCAGGATCTCGCGCTCGGTGACGTCGCGCGCCGTCGACGCGGGGGAGAAAACGCCGAGCCGGGGCAGGCCGGAGCTGTGCGTGAGCAGGTCGCGCACCGTCATCGGCCGCGAGTCGCGCGTCGGGTAGACGACGCCGGCGAGCGCGGGCAGGTAGCGCGCCGCCGGGGCGTCGATCGACAGCCGCCCCTCGTCGCGGAGCCGCAGGACCGCCGCGGCGGTCAGCGTCTTCGTGATCGAGCCGATGCGGAAGCGCGTGTGCTCGTCGACCGCGCCGCCGAGCGCGACGTCGCGCACGCCGATCACCTTCTGGATCGCGAGCTCGTCGTCGATGACGACGCCGAGCGCCAGGGCGGGCAGGCGCTCCCTCTCCGCGGCGCGCTGCGCCAGCGCCTGCACCTCGGGCGCCGCCGCGCGGAGCTTCCGCCCGCGCTCCGGATCGAGGAAGCGCGGCGCCGGCGCGGGCTCGCTGGCGAAGCGCTGGAGGAGCGGAGCCGGGGCCGCAGGCCGGACGGCCCGCGGCGCGGGCGCGGCCTTCGCGCACCCGCCGAGGAGCGGGAGCGACGCGGAGAAGACGGCCGTCGCGAGGCGTACGGCGAGGGTGCTGCCAATCGTCTTCAGGGCGGAATTCAAGGCGGAACCGTGATTTTCGCGCCTCCCTCACGGTCCGACAATCGAAAGCATCAATCGCGCGATTTTCGTTCTCGATTTTTCCATTGAGGGTAAACGGAAAAACGACCTCGGCGCAGTCGGGGCGTATGTCTCCCACCACGGTGTCGCCCGCGCGGGCCATTGCGGTGCGCGCGGGCGCGGTCGTGCCCGCGACGGCGCGCGCTTACGCCCGCGCGAACCGAGCCTGGAAGGCCCGGTAGTTCGGCTGATCGGCGCCCCGGTCGTACACGGCGAACACCACGCGCGAGAACGCGCCGCGGAAGCGCGGGTGCTCGAGCCACTGGGCGAAGACGTCGGCGACCTCGCCCGGGTCGTTGCGGAAGACGCCGCAGCCCCAGGCCCCGAGCACCAGGCACCGGTGCCCGTGCGCGCCCGCCGCCGCGAGCAGCATGGCCGCGCGGCGCTCCAGGGCCGCGCGGATGTCCTGCTCTACCGCGTCGTCGCGCTGGAGCGCCTCTCCGGCGTTCGGCGCCGGCACGGTGAGGATCGACAGCGGGAAAGGCCGCTCCAGCAGGTTGTGCTGCTCGTCGCGGAAGAACGGCACATCCGGCGAGTAGATGAGGTGATCGGTGTACAGGGAGCTCCCCGAGGCGCGGTTCTGGTCGTAGTACTCGCGCTGCTCGACCAGGCACGCGTACAGCGCGGAGCACCGGGCGAGGTCCTCTTCCTGGGCCTTGGCCCCGCGCAGGAACCCGCCCCCCGGGTTCTTGCCGGACGCGAAGTTGAGGGCCGCGACGCGGGCCTCGCCCACCTGCTCGACGAGCCGCCGCCCGGCCGCCCCCGTGGTCTCGCCCGTGACCTCGAGCGCCGCCGGCCGATCGAGGCGCTCCTTCGGCTCCCAGGTGTCGAGTGAGCCGGGCCGGTAAAGCACGGTGCCCTTCACCGCGGCGAGCACGCGGTCGCGGATGCGGACCGTCGCGCCCGAGGGCGCGGTGTACTCGCCCCGACTCGCGATCTGCACGGTTTCTGCGGCGACGCTGGTGAGTTTCATGCCGTCAAAGATTGGCGAGCCGCGGCCGGTCGTCCAGCGAAACGCGCGCCGCCGCGGGGCGCGCTGCCCTTCTCCTCCGGCGCTCCGGCGGGCCGGCGGCGTCGTCTGCCCGCGATTTCCCTGCGGATCGCCGCCGCGCGGAGCGCACCCCGCTCCGGGCGGAGAGCGCCCGCGCGCGGCGTCGAAGGCGGCGGCGGGCTCACTTGGCGCGCTTCATCAGGCGGCCCGGATTCGTGTTGTTCGTCCAGTACACGCTGGTCTCGTCGACGGCGATCTCCCAGGGCATCGTCTGCCCCTCGGCGAACGTCTCGGCGATGCCGCCGCCGAGCGGGGTGCGCCGGACCGCCCCGTCGTCCGGGGCCGTCCAGTAG
This sequence comes from Sorangium sp. So ce134, assembly GCA_051525975.1. Lineage (GTDB taxonomy): Bacteria > Myxococcota_A > Polyangia > Polyangiales > Polyangiaceae > Sorangium. The sequence continues at coordinate 9,933,148 of CP150314.1, read as the reverse complement.
ACGTGCGTCGCGTCGACGGCGACGCTGCGCGCGTGCACGCCCGCCGAGACGAGCGTGACGTCCGGCCCGCCGCCCCCGCGCGCGGTCTTGTGGACGGCGCCGCCCTCGTTCACCCAGTAGACGTGCGTCGCGTCGACCGCGATGCCCTGCGGCTGCCGCTGGCCCGTGGCGAGCGGCTCCACGTCGCCCCCGGCGATCGGGACCCGCAGCACCATGCCCTGCGAGACCGGATCCACGTCGAGCGTCCAGTAGACGTGCGTCGCGTCCACCGCGATGTCGAACGGCGCGTCCTGCCCGGTGGCGAGCAGCGCGGCGCCGCCGCCTCCCGGCTCGCCGATGCCCGAGAGCGGCATCCGGTTGATGGTCTTCAGGTCGGCGTCGGCCCAGTAGAGGCTCGCCGCGTCCAGCGCGAGCGCGACCGGCTTCGACTGCTGCGCGATCTCCACCGGATCGGACCGGTCGATCGGCGACCGGCGCATGTATCCGAGCACGAAGCTCGACCAGTAGACATACCCCCCGCCCACCGCGAGGCCCCACGGGCTGTCCTCGCCGGTGGCCAGCGCCGCCGGCTCGCCCCCGCGCTTGGGCACGGCCATCACCGAGCCCTCGACGCCCTGGTTGGTCCAGTACACGCGCTCCGCGTCGAGCGCGATGCCCGCCGGGTGCTGGAGCCCCTCGGCGAGCGCGAACGGCTGGCACGCCGACGCCTCGCACGCGCCTCCCTGGCAGTCGTGGCCGCAGGCGCCGCAGTGCCGCGGATCGGCCGCCGTGTCGACGCACGCCCCCGCGCAGTACGCCTCGCCGGGCGGGCACGCGCACGCGCCGTCCTCGCAGGACCCGGTCCCGCCGCACGGCGTGCCCGCGTCGGCCGGCGCGAAGCCGCACGTGCCGTCGTCGCACGCGGGGACCTGGCAAGCGTCGCCCGGCGGGCACTCGTCCGCCGAGGTGCATGTCGCGGGCGGCCCGCCCCCGCCGCCAGCGCCGCCGCCGCCCGCGCTGCTGCCGCCGCCAGCGCCGCCGTCGCCCGCGCCGCCGCCGCCGGTCGCGCCTGCGCCGCCCGCGCCGCCTGCGCCGCCTGCGCCGACGACCTCGTAATAGTCCTTGTCCCCTCCGAGGAGGGCCGTGCAGGCCGACGAGAGCGCAAGGCCCGCGGCGATCATCCAGCGCACGCGCACGCTTTCCATCCGATCACCATGCCCCTCGCACGTCGAGCGCGGCGCCGCCCGAGCCGATCGGCGCCACGCCCGCGGCGACCCACGGCCCTCCGGACGCGCTCGCGCCCGTGGCCTTCGGCTCGGTCAAGAGCAGCACCGCGGCGGCGCCGGCCCCCGCGATGCCCACGCCGAAGGCGATCGTGCTGGCGAGCCCGAGCGCCTTCATGGCGTCGGCCGCCGTCTTGCCCTCGTGATTGCACGCCAGGCCGGCGCAGTTCCTGTCGACGACGCCCTTCCTCTCCATCGCGAGCGCGCCGGTGACGCCGCCCACGGCGAGCCCCGCGAGCCCCAGACCCCCCGCGAGGTAGACCGCGACGCGGCGCCCGCCGTCGCCCGGGCCGCGCGCCGTCGCGTCGGGCGGCGCGCCGACCCCGCCGGCGCCGGTCGCGCCCGCCGCGCTCGCGCTCTCGGGCCGCTGCTGCTGCGGCGGCGGCGGCGGTGGCGGCTGCGGCGGCGGGGCCGTCACATCGAGCGCCACGGTCCGTTTCTCGCCCTTCTCGACGAGCACGGAGCGCTCGAACGCGGGACCGCCAGGCGGCTGCGCCCGGACGACGTGCTTCCCGGGATCGACCGGCAGCAGGGCTCCGATCGCCGCGGGGGCGAGGGGCCGACCGTCCAGCTCGACCGCCGTCCCCGGCGGCGCGTCCGGCGGCAGCTCCAGCCGGAGCCCGGGCACCTCGCGCGCGAGCGCTTCGCGTTGCTTGCGCGCGCTCTGCTCGCGGTCGCCCTGGCTGCGCTGCTGCTTCGGCGTGAGGGTGGGGTAGAGCGCGAGGTACTCGTCGAACCTGGCGATCGCCGTCGCGACCCGTCCCCGCAGCGCCTCGCACTCCGCGAGCGTGAACAGCGTGCCGGGCCGCGGGTCGAGCTTGTGGCTCTGCTCGATGGCGGGGCAGCCCTCCTCGAAGCGCCCTGCCTCCATGAGCGCGACGCCCTGATCGAACGAGGCCTGGGCGGGATCGGGGTCGGCCGCCGAGGCGGCGCCCGCGGCGGCGAGCGCGCTCGCGAGGCATGTTGCGGAGAGGGCGTGTCGCGCGGTGCTCATGGGGCGGCCGGTCGTGACGCGTTCGGGGGCGTTCGGGAGCGTCGCGCGCGGCGAGCCCATCTCAGTCGCGCGTCCATCGCTTCTTCTTCACGGTCGAGCCGCCCGCGGGCGCCTGCGCGCCCTGCGCGGCGGCAGCCGGCGATGCGGCGGCAGCCGGCGATGCGGCGGCGGCCGGCGACGCGGCGGCGGCCGGCGATGCGGCGGCAGAATCGGCGCCCGGCGAGGGCGCGGCGGCGGCGTCCGGCGACGGCGCGGCGGCGGCGTCCGGCGACGGCGCGGCGGCGGCGCCGAGCGGCGTGATGCCCGGCGTGGCGGCGGGCGACGCCGGCGGCTCCGCGGTCGGCGCGACGCGCGCGCCCGCCGGGTCGCTCCCCGCCGCCGCGGGCGGACGCTCGACCTGCGTGGCGTAGACGATCGCGCCGAGGAGCCCGCCGACGGCGAGCGCGATCGCGATGCCGGCGACCCGCCCCGCCCGCGACGGCGCGCCGGCGGCGGGCTCCTCGGCGCGCGTGGCCCCCTGCGGCAGCGGCGTCTTGTCCGGCTCGTCCTGCGGATCCGGCGGCGCCTGGATCGGCGTGCCCGCGGGCACGAACGCGACCGTGTCGCCCGTGGCGAGCTCGGCCATCCACGCCGGCGACCTCGCCGCGCTCGGCGGGGGCGCGACCTCCAGCGCCTCCGCCAGCGCGCCCACCGCCTGCGTCGCGACCTGGAACCGCGCCTCGGGCCGCAGGGCGGTCGCCTTCTCGAACCACGCGTCGAACGACGGCGGCAGCGCCGCGCCGCTCGCGGCCGCGCGCGCGCTCGCCGGCTCGGGGCGCCCGCGCGCGGCGGCGTTGAGGAGCGCGAGGAGGTTGCCGGCCTTCTCCTCCTTGACCCAGTACGAGGCGCCGACGAGGAGCGTGTACGCGACCATGCCGAGCGCGTACACGTCCGTCGCGCTGCTCAGCGGGGCGCCGTCGAACTGCTCGGGCGCCATGTAGATCGGCGTGCCCACGCCGTGCGTCGCGCGCCCGGCGCTCGCGTTCTCGGCGACGAGCTTGGCGATGCCGAAATCGAGGATCTTGACGCGGGGCTGCCCGTCCTCGCGCTGGGTCAGGAAGATGTTCTCGGGCTTGAGATCGCGGTGGACGATCGCGGCCCGGTGGGTCTTGTCGAGCGCCAGCGCCGCCTGGTGGAGGTACGTCACGACCTCGAGGGGCGGCAGCCGTCCGAGGCGCTCGACGCGGTGGTCGAGGTCCTCGCCGCGGAGCAGCTCCATCACGAGGAACGGCATGCGCGTCTGCTCGTCGATGCCCGCGTCGAACACCTCGACGATGAACTCGCTCTCGATCTCCGCGCAGATCTTCGCCTCGCGCTGGAAGCGCTCGCGCAGGTTCGGGCTCTCGAAGAGCGTCGGGTGCATGATCTTGAGCGCGCGCCGCCGGTTCGTCTCGAGGTGCACGGCCTCGTACACGGCGCCCATGCCCCCGACGCCGATGACGCGCCCGAGGCGGTAGCGCCCGGCGAACACGGAGCCCTCCGCGAGCGCGAACGACATCAGCGGACGCCTCCAGCGGCGGCCGCGCGCTGCGGGAGCCGCCGTCGCGCGGGCGCGCGCCGCCACGTCCCTTGCCCCGACATGGACGCCACGATTTTCCGTTCGCGCCGTGCCGTCAAGCCTCGATTGCGGGCCGTGGCGCCGGACCCGCCGGTCCCGCGGCGCGCCGCGCGCGGCGCACGATTGCGACGCTCGATGATGCTTGCGCGATCCAGCCCGCGAGAAGGCGAGGCCGCTGGATGGAGCGATGACGACACCCATGCTGCCTTCCGCGCGTCGTCTCCATCGCCGGCCGGCGCGGCGCAGGTCGCGCCGCCGCCCCGGGATTCGGCGGGAGCGCCGGCGGGGCGATGCGCCCGGGGAGCCGTGGCGCGCGGCCCGCGCGCGTGAGATCATGGCGCGCGATGGCCGAGGTCGAGCTCATCGTCCAGCGTTACTCGGCCGAGGTGGTCGCGCACCGGCACGCGCACCACCAGCTGGTCTTGCCCGTGGAGGGCGCGCTGTCGATCTCGATGGCCGGGCGGGAGCTCCGGGTGGCGGGGCGCTCCGGCGTGCTCGTCCCTTGCGACGCGCGCCACGCCTTCGCGGCGTCGGACCGGAATCGCTTCGTCGTCATCGATGTGCCGCTCGCCTCCGCCGCGTCCCTCGGCGCGGCGCCGTGGTTCGAGCGGATCGCCGGCGGGTCGGTCGCCCTCGACGCCGCCGCCGCGCTCCTGGTCCACGCCGCGGCGGCCGAGCTCGACGGGGGCGGCTCCGTCGCGCTGCGCCGGCAGTGGGCGGGGCTGCTCGTGCTGACGCTGGCCGAGCGCGGCGAGCGCGGCCCCGCGCGCGCGCCGGACGCGCCGGAGAAGCTGCGCCGCGCGCTGCGCTTCATCGAGGAGCACGCGCACGAGCCGCTCACCGTCGCCGACATCGCCGCCCGCGCGGGGCTGAGCCCCGGGCACCTCCACCACCTGTTCCGCGCCGTCCTCGGGACGACGGTGCAGGCGCGCATCGCGGACCTGCGGCTCGCGCGCGCGACCGAGCTCCTGTCCCGCACCGATCTCGGGATCGCCGAGGTCGCCCTCCGCTGCGGCTACGCCGATCAGAGCTGCCTGACGCGCAGCCTGCGGCGCCGCCGCGGCGTGACCCCGGCCGCCCTGCGCCGCGCGGCCCGTTCCGGGCGGCCGGTCGAGCCGCGCGGCGGGGGCGCGTAGCCGCCGACCGCGCGCGGCGTGAGCGCGCGCCGCAGCCCTGGCACAGGGCGCCGGAGCCTGGGCCAAGACGGCGGCCGGCCGGCGCGCCATCCTCCGCGCCATGTCGGATCCGACCTCCCCCGTCACGCCGGACGCGGCTCCCCGCGGCGTCGACGGGTCCTGCGGCGTCGCGGCGCCTCGCGCCGCGCCGGAGGCGACGCCGGCGGCGCGCCCGTCGCGGCGCGCCGCCACCCTCACGGGCGTCGTGGCCATCGCCCTCTGGGGCAGCTTCACGCTGCTCTCGACCTCGGTGCGCGGCCTGCCGTCGCTCCAGGTGCTCGCGTCGACCTTCGCGATCGCGGCGCTCCTCGGCGCGGCGCGGCTCTCCCGGCGCGGCAGCGGCGGCCTCGGCGCGCTCCGCCAGCCGCTCGGGTGGTGGCTCGTCGGCGTGGGCGGCCTGTTCGGCTACCACGCCCTCTATTTCTATGCGCTCACCGCCGCGCCGGCCGTGCAGGTCAGCGTCATCTCGTACCTGTGGCCGCTGCTCATCGTCCTGCTCTCGGCGGCGCTCCCCGGCGGCCGCCTGCGCCTCCGGCACGTGGCCGGGGCGCTGCTCGGGCTCGCGGGCGTCTGGACGGTCCTCGCCGCCGGGGTCGCCGTCCGCCCGAGCGCCGCGCACGCAGCCGGCTACGCGGCCGCGCTCGGGTGCGCGCTCATCTGGTCGACGTACTCGGTGCTCCAGCGCCGCTTCGCCGAGGTCCCCGCCGACGCCCTCGTCGGCCCCTGCGCCGCGACGGCCGCCCTCGGCCTCGCCGGGCACCTCGCGTTCGAGCGCACGGTCGTGCCCACGGCCGGCCAGGCGCTCGGCCTGCTCGCGCTCGGGCTCGGCCCCGTGGGCGTCGCGTTCTTCGCGTGGGACCACGCGACGAAGCACGGCGACGTCCCGCAGCTCGGCGTGCTGTCCTACGGCGCGCCCATCCTCTCGACGCTGCTCCTCTGCCTCGCCGGCCACGCCGAGGCGAGCCCCGCGCTGCTCGCCGCCTGCGCCCTCGTGGCCGCCGGCGGCCTCGTGGCGACCGCTCGCGCCGCCTGAAAGGCGCGGCCGCGTCCCTCGTCACGGGCGGACTCCGATACGCCCTATTCCAGCCTGTCGCCTGACGATGCGGTGTCAAATCGGCTCAGGTAAGGTGTGCCTCGTGCATCCAATTGGCATACCCATACGTGGTCAGGATCATACGCGGTCGCGCCTCCAATCGATACGGGCGGGGCCGCCTGCACGCTCGGCAGCGCCTCGAGGATCTCCTCGCTCCCCGCACGCCATCGAAAGGACCATCTCGTCATCTCGGAAGGTCTCGGATGATGCGCGTTTCGACGTTCGATGATGCGGCCTCGCGTATGGCGATACCAATCATTGAGCCGTTTGGCTACGTACAGATCCCCCGTGTGTGAAAACCATGCATCGAGCTCGGATTTCGTGTTGATCGCGTTGGCAAAAACTCTGACCGGCGATAGCCACTCTTGCGATAGCTGTCGCAGGAGGAGCTCGTCAAAGCGCGATAGTAAGAGCCCATGGCCTGCCCGCCGGGGAAAGAGTCCGGCGTGATAACGCCCAAGGTTGGCCAACTGTGGGTGGGACGTGCTCCCAGATGCACAGAACCTGGAAAAGGCGACGGGCGAGCGGCGGCACCACAATTTCCAGAGCGTAGCCGCGAGAGCTGTCTCGAGCTTCGACCATGGGACCATAGGCGGCTCGCGTAGCAGAGCATCCGCGACATCGAGGGATATGGCCCTGTCTGGGCCGGGCCCTAGCGGAGATGCTCCGGCGGCGTCTGGGCTGAGATGAACGACGAACAGCGCGCGCCCTCGCTCGACGACGGAAGCGCAGATCCGACAGAGGCTCATCAGGCCGCCTGGTGTCGGCGGAAGCGCCACGCAGACCGGCGGCCCATCAGAACGCGCAAGCTCTTCATTGAGATCGGTAGACGGCTCTCCACCCAAGTATCTAACGCGCGCAGCGCGATGACGTTCAGGATCGAGTCTCGATGGCCCCAGCAGGAGCACGTCATCGTCGACCACGACGGGGGATGCAACCTTGGCTAGAGCCGCTCCGGCAACCCTGCCCATGGCAACGTAGACTGCGCCCTGGTTCGGCTCATTCGTCATCTGAATCCGCACGACCTGCATTTGCATGCTGGCGGGTATGGTGTGCCCGATTGGCAGGCTTCAAAGCAACTCCTGCACGATGTGTGGCGCCATTTGTCGCAGCCTGGATATCCCGTGATGCACTTGCCGCCGATGTCTTGGCAATCCACGAACATGTCTGTGCATGTCTTGTCGGGCGTGCACCCTGCCATCTCCTCAGTGGCGCCGCTCCCCACGTCGTCAACCGTCTCCGAACCAGTCCCCCGTAGCTGCTGACCCCCGTGGGTATGGTTCTCCGGCCCCTGTACCTTCCGTCCCCCTAAGATAGCACTCGCCCACGTCGTAGTTGCACGCCCACACCGTGAGACCGAGAGGAAGAAGAACAGGGATCGCCTTCATTTTCAGCCTGTGGCGCATGCCCATCCTCCAGGGCATTCCAGATGCGCGTGCAGAGGCGCGATGTCAACTGCGATTCAGAACACGAATTGCGTCCCTGCGGCTACGGCTTGTCAACCTCGCCCCGGTCCGACGCCGAGCTCGAGCAGAGCGCAGCGGGTTGCACGTCGTAGCGGCCGAACTCGGCGCGGACCATCGGAGGCCGAGGCGGACGGACGTCGGCGAGCTCGGCCCGATCTCCGCCCACCTGGTCGAGCTCGGAGCGACGACGGCGACGAGGCCGGCCAGGCATCCGGCCTGCTCGCGCTCGGGCTCGGTCCCGTGGGCGTCGCGTTCTTCGCGTGGGCCAGCGACGAAGCACGGCGGCGTCCCGCAGCTCGGCGTGGACCCTCGCCGGGCGCCTGAGCTGCCGCGAGGAGCCGGCGAGGATGTGGGGCGGCGAGCTCTACATGGCCCCGAGGCGCGAGCAGCGTACCCAACCTGGAATGGCATGATCCGCCGGCTGGGGGATCGGTACCGCCTACAAAACGAGTCGCTCCATCTGTTATCAGGGGGGATCGACCCGGCGTACTCAGCCCGCATTTGGCTCACCGACGAAAGAGCGCTCGGCTTTCACGTATCGGTTCTGGGGCCTTACTACGGGATCCACCGCAGCGGCGCTCCCGATGAGGAGCTAGTGGCGAGCGAGATCGCTCGGGAGATTGAGGCTACGTACCCCGGCTACCAGCCGATTCCACCGGAACTCGGCAATGAGGTGGTGCCGGATGTCGACACGGACGCGGCGCCGCTCGGCAAGGCCACGATCTACGTCAGCTTCTTCTCGATCGTGTGGACTTGGGTGGCGAGGCCCTTCAAGAAGTAGCTGCTCGACGCCCGCGAGTTCTCGGACGGCACGGCGCGCTACCTCTGCCTCCTGGCAGCGCTGCTGAGCCCGAGGCCTCCGCTGCTCTTGGCGCTGAACGAGCCGGAGACGAGCCTGCATCCGGATCTGCTCGGGCCGCTCGGGGATCTCCTTGTGCACGCGGCATCCCGGAGTCAGCTGTGGATCACGACGCACTCCCGCCCGCTGGCAGAGCGGATCCGGGAGGCGACGCCCTGCCGGCTCATCGAGCTTGGCAAGGAAGGTGGAGAGACGGTGCTGGCGAGCGGCGAAGGATGAACGACGTCCGCCCCCACGTGAGCCCTGCGAGCGGTGGACGCCGGCGAGCACGCGAGCGCGCTGGCGTCATGCATGGTGCCGGAGCAGATAGCGGGGCCGACGTCGACGACGCCTTCGACGGCGCCTGAGCCAGGCGCTCCTCGCCTCCTCGGCACGAGGAACACGCCCGCGCCAGAGCGCGCGAGGTAAGACACCTTGCTCGATCTGCTGTCCTCCACCCTGTTGAAGTAAGCCGTTTTGCTTTTTTTTGCCGCCTGCCGGGGGTGCGAGGCTGTTCATTGGCGCCGAACGGTGGCCGGTGGCAATCGCTCGTAAGATGACTTACGCCAAAGCACCACCGGGCGGCGGTCGTGAGTAAGATGACTTACGCCAAAGCACCACCGGGCGGCGGTCGTGAGTAAGAGGACTTACGTCGAAGTGCCACCGGGCGGCGATTGCCGAGAGTTGGTTTGCGCCGAGCGCCGTCGGACGGCGATCGAGAGAAAGATGGCTCACCTCAGAGCGCCATCGGGCGGCGCTCGCCGGCAGTGGATTGGCGCCGAGGAGCCGCCCGGCGGCGCTCGCGAGCAATGGATTCGCGCCGAGGTGCCGCCGGACGGCGTCCGCCGGCAGTGACGGCGGCGTCCCGCAGCTCGGCCTGCTCTCCTACGGCGCGCCCGTCCTCTCAACGCTGCTCCTCCGCCTCGCCGGCCTCGCCGAGGCGAGCCCCCGGCTGCTCGCCGCCTGCGCCGTCACGACCGCAGGCGGCCTCGCGGCGACTGCGCCAGCGAGATCCGCGCCGCGCGCCGGACAGTTGCTTGCATTGACAACCAATTCCACTGCGCTACGCTCGGCCATCATGCGCGACCAGTTCACGGCCGAAGGGGGCATCATCCTCGACAACGCCCTCAGCTACTGGGTGGCGCGCGTGTACCTCGCCTCCCGCGCCGCGATGTACCGGCGCTTCCGCGCGCACGGCGTCGAGATCACCCCCGAGCAGTGGATGGTGCTCGTCCGCCTGTGGGAGCAGGAGGGCGTGACGCAGACGCACCTGGCCGAGCGCACCTTCCGGGACGTGCCCACGATGAGCCGGATCCTCGCGCTCATGGAGCGCGACGGGCTGGTCGAGCGGAGGCGCGACCCGACGGACCGGCGCGCCCGGCTCGTCTACCTCACCGCGCGCGGCAGGGCGCTGCGCAAGGCCCTGTCGGGCGAGGCCAAGGCCCTCGTGGACGCGCTGCGCGCCGGCATCCCGGAGGACGATCTGCTCACGACCCGGCGCACGCTGCAGCGCATCCTCGCGAACCTCGAGCCCGAGGGCTGAGCGCGGCCCCGCCCTCCGCGCCGGCCTCTTCATCGCCAATTGATTGCATTGACAACCAATTCAGGAGACACCCGCATGAGCCAGACCGCTGCTTCCCCTCACTTCCCCGCCCACACGCTCGACTCGGCGCCCGCGGCGGCCCGCGCCGCGCTGGAGCGGACCTCGCGGAAGTTCGGCTTCCTGCCGTTGCCCTCCGCGCGCTTCGCGACCTCGCCGCTCCTCGTGCGCGCCTTCGACGAGCTCCTCTCGGTGTTCGAGGGGGCCACGCTCTCGCCGGTGGAGCGCGAGGTCGTGGTGATGGTCGTCGCCGGCGAGAACGGCTGCGATCTCTGCCGCGCGATGCACCGCGGCCTGCTCCTCCGCGCGGGGGCGTCGCCCGAGGTCGCCGCGGCGCTGTTCGAGCGGAGGCCGGCGCCCGACGCGCGCCTCCAGGCGCTCGCGGCGTTCACCGAGGCGACGCTGCGCGAGCGGGGCCAGGTCTCGGACGCCGATCTCGACGCCTTCCTCGGCGCGGGCTTCACCGCCGAGCAGGCCCTCGAGGTGATCGTCGGCATCGGCACCTTCACGCTGTCGACGTTCGCGAACCGGATGACCCGCACCCACGCGCTGCGCTGACGCGACCGGCAGCGCGGGGCGCCCGCCGATCGCGGCGGGTCACGCTCTCGGGCCGCGGCCCGCGAGCAGCTCGTCGCCGACGAGGCCCGCGATCGCGCTCGGCGTCGCGAAGACCCCCGGCTCCTCGCCGGCCGGCGCCCATTCCCCCGCGCACATCAGCGCGCCGCCCAGGATCTCGGGCTGCGCCGCCTGGCGCACCTGCACGTCGTCCGCGTGGACGCTCACGTTGACGTGCACGCGCGCGTCCGCCCCCGCGCGCCGGGCCACCGCCTCGTGCAGCGCCGCCGCGACCCGGAGCGCCGCGCGCCGCTCGTCGCGCTCCGCGTCCGCCCCCGCCGGCAGGAGGCGCACGCCGAGCACCTCGTTGCCCGTCGTCGAGGCCAGGATGAACCCCGCGCGCTCGAGCTGCGACTCGGCCGTGTCGAGCACCTGCCCGATGTCGGCCGCGAGCGCCTCGTCGAGATCGTCGGAGCCGTCGCGCGTCCTCACCTCCAGGTACACGCCCACCGCCGGCTGCGTCGGATCGGGCGCGCCCCTCGTCCCCGACGCGGGCTCGCCGATCGCCTCCCGGAGCGCACGCACCAGCTCCTCGACCGAGCTGAACCGCCGCTCTCGCCGCTTCTCCATACAACGCAGCACCACCGCGTCGAGCTCGAGAGGAAGCGGCACCCGCAGGCTCGGAGGCATCGGCGGCTCCTCGAGGTGCTTCCGTACCATCTCGTCCATGTCATGTGTGTGGAAGGGTAATCTCCCGACCAACATGCGATGGAGAAGCACGCCAAGCGCATACACATCCACCCGCGCATCGATGGGACCGCCCAGGATCTGCTCGGGCGCCATGATCGATGGCGTCCCGGGCATTCTTCCGGCGGTGGTCAGCCAGGTCGAGCCCTCCTCGGGACCCATCAATTTGGCGATCCCGAAGTCGAGCAGCTTCACGGTCCGTGGTTTGCCGGAGCAGATGAAGATGTTGCTGGCCTTCACGTCGCGGTGAATGATGCCGGCGGCGTGCGCGGCCCCGAGCGCCGCGCAGATGGGCTCGAACAGCTCCAGCGCCTCCCGCGGCGCGAGCCGCGTTTCGGCCCGGATCAGCGCATCGAGCGTCTGCCCCTCGAGGCGCTCCATCACGTAGAACGGCTGGTAGTTGTTCACCTCACCTACTTCGTAAATTTCTACGATGTTGGGGTGAGAGATCAGCCGCAAGGCTTCGATTTCGCGTGCGAATCGCTCGACCACGCGGCGCGAGTGAGCTACCGCCTCGCTGAGGACCTTGACCGCGGCGGGCTTGCCTGAACGGGCGTGCCTCGCTGCATAAACGACACCGCATCCGCCGCGCGCGATGAATCCTTCGAGGATGTATTCGCCGGCCAGGGTCCCCGCCGGGAGCTCGCCGCGCGCGCTGGCCCGCTCGAACTCCGAAAACGGCCTCGTTTCGTCCTCTTTCGCCATCTTGCCCCACCGTGCGGCGCGTGCGGCGCGTGCGACGCGTGCGACGCGTGCCCGACCGCCGCGCGAGCCGCCGTCCCCTTCGAGAAGATCCTTGATGAACCGGTATACTCAGGAGCGTTTCTAAATGGTAACTTAAACTTGGCCGCTACTCGACATTGAACCGCCGGCCGGGACCCGTCGATGAAAGGGGGAACAAGATGTTCCTTTGCTGTTCGCGGACTGTTGCGCTGCTCGCAATACCTCTGGTTACTACCGCCTGCATCGGGGCCGAGATCGACGCCGAGACCGATGCCGAGATCGAGGAACCAGTCGGAGAGGCCGAGGACGCCATCCTCAGCACCAACAGCGTCCTCGCCAATGCGCTCTACAAAAACTCCCTCAACTCGACCGCGCTCACCCCCGCGGCGCTCGCCGCGAACCCGCTCACCTGGGCCGGCCTGAGCCCGGGCGCGCGCGCGGCCCTCCAGAATCCAGGACCGAACGGCGACCTGTCAAGGCAGCTCTTGCGGTACACGGTCAGCTGCGGGCTCCGGCCGGACCAGTCGCTCTCGTTCTCGTGGACCGACAGCGGCGGCACCGTCCGCTCCGAGACCTACCGCGGCGACCTCGCGATCGCGGACTGGTGGGTGTACGGCCCGATCACCGATCCCTACTTCCAGAGCTGGATCTCGGCGTGCCTCGTCTCGCGGACGAACTGGTACGGCGTCTCGGTGATGATCTCCCTGCGCGCCGGGCAGACGTTCCTGGCCTCGGGCGCGGCGGAGCGCTCCAGCTACTCGGTGAGGGAGGGCGCGTTCTGGGGGAACCTGTTCAGCTCGACCCCCTATGCCCGCGCCTGCTACTCGCCCACGGGCGTCGCCCGGGCGCGGGCGCTCAAGCGTGACTGCGCGGCAGGTCACCAGGACGTCGACCCCTGGACCGGGGCGAGCACCACCCAGCCGTGTGGCCCTATCACGATCGTGGGCTCCTGCGATACGGTATGCAGCGGTGTGAGCTCCGACGGTGGGTTCTACTCCCAATGCCTCGACAACCCCGCGAACCCCTACTCAGCGCGCACGGACCAGGTGGTCACGTCGTTCTTGCCCCCGTAGGCGTGGGCGTGCGCTCGGAGGCGTCACGAGGCGAGGGGCCGGACCGCGCGCCCCTCGGAGCCCCGCGCTGCCCGTCCTGCGGGCGGCGGAACCAGGGCGTATGCCCCGAGTGCACGGCGCAGGCGCCGTCGTCATTGCCGGACGACGCGACCGTTCTGGACATCACCGAGGTCGTCCCGGTCGCGCTGCCCCGCTTCGAGGGCCACCGGACCGTCCGGCTCCTGGGGCAGGGCGGGTTCGGCACGGTGTTCGAGGCCGAGCGCGAGGGCGGCGGGGCGACGGTGGCCATCAAGCTCGCGCGCGCCGATCGCCGCGGGGCGGGCGCGCGCCTCCGGCGCGAGATCGAGGCGCTGCTGGCGGTGGGCGCGCCCCACGTGCCGGCCGTGCACGCGTGGGGCACGCTGGACGACGGCTCGCCCTACGCCGTGATCGAGCTCGTCGCCGCGCCGACGCTCGCCGCCCGCCTGGCCGCCCGCCCCGCGCCGCGCGTGGAGGAGGCGGCCCGGCTCGGCCTCGCGACGCTCGCGTCCCTCGAGGCCGTCCACGCGCGCGGCTACGTCCACTGCGACCTCAAGCCGGAGAACATCTTCGTCGACGGCGCGGGGAAGGCGACCCTCATCGACCTCGGCATCGCGCGCGTCGTGGGGCGACGCGACGGCGCGCAGGACGATGATCTCGCGCTCGGGACGGCGGAGTACATGGCCCCGGAGCAGTCCGCCGGGCGCGCGGATCTCGACGCGCGCGCCGACATCTACGCGATGGGCGTCATCCTGTACGAGCTCTTCGCGGGCCGGCCGCCCTTCTGGGGGCCGCGGGCGGCGGTGCTCGAAGATCACAGGAGCCGCAGGCCCCCGCGCCTGTCGGCGCACGCGGCCGTGCCGCGGGCGATCGAGGAGGTGGTGCACCGCTGCCTGATCAAGGATCGGAGCGGGCGGTTCGCCAGCGCGACCGAGCTCCGCGAGGCGCTGGAGCGCGCGCTCGGCGAAGATCTCGCGGCGAGCGGGCGCGACGGGGTGCGGACCGGAGGCGGGCCCCTGCGCCGCCCGGTGGGCCTGCTGTTCTTCGAGGGGGTCGCCGACCGGGGCGCCGTGCAGCGCAAGGTCCGCGCGCTCGGGGGCGAGCTCGCGCACGCTTCCGGCTCGCGCTACGCGGCGGTCTTCGGCCACGAGGGCGCGGCGAACCCGGCGCGGCACGCGCAGCGCGCGGCCGACGAGCTGCTGCGGGGTGGGGTGTGCGCGCGGGTCCTCGTCGATCTCGCGCCCGTCTCGATCCAGATCCGGCCGGGCGGGGCGACGCGCTTCCTGAGCCCGCTCTTCTCGCGCGCCGAGCGGTGGCCGGCGGCGTCCGGGCCGCCGGGGCCGTTCCTCACGCCGGCGGCCGCGGCGGCGCTCCCCGAGGCGCCCGCCGCGGCGGAGGAGGACGTCGCGCGCGAGCGGACGCTCGGCTCCGTCGGCGTGGCGCGCGAGCCGACGGAGCCCGGCGCGTTCATCGGTCGCCGCGACGTCCTCGATCTGCTGCTGCGCAGCGCCGAGGCGGCGCTCCGCGTCCGGCAGCCCACGGTCGTGACCGTGATCGGGGAGCCCGGCTACGGGAAGAGCCGGCTCTTCGTCGAGCTCGGCAAGCAGCTCCGGGCGCGCCTGCCGCACGCGCAGCTCATCGACCTGCGCGGGCAGGAGCCGACGAGCGGCGCCTCGGACGCGACGCTCCAGGAGCTCGTGCGCGTGGCGCTCGACGTGCCCGAGGCGCCGCCGGAGAGCGGCGTCCGCGCGGCGCTCGCGGAGCGGCTCGGCCCCGCGCTCGGCGAGGAGCTCGGCTCGGGGCTCGCCATGGCGCTCGGGTGGGTGGACGAGCGGACCGGCGGCGGGGTGTTCCCGGAGATCGAGGCGCTCAGGGCCGCGCCCGGCGCGCTGCGCTCGGCGCGCGTGCGGGCGGCGGGCGAGTGCCTGCGCCGGCGCGCGGCCGCGGCGCCCGTCGTCGTCATCCTCGACGACGCGCAGTTCGCCCAGGATGTGACGCTCGCGGCGCTGGAGTACGCGGCGCTCGCGGACGGCGCGGCGCCGCTGTGGATCTGCGCGATGGGGCGCCCGGCGTTCGCCGAGGCGCACCCTTCCTGGGGCGAGCGCGCCGCGCGGAGCGAGGCGGTGCGGCTCGGGCCGCTCGACGCCGAGAGCGCGCGGGCGCTGTGCCGGCGGCTGCTCCTGCCGGCGCGGGACGTGCCGGAGTCGGCCGTCGATCACCTGCTCGAGCGCTCGCAGCGGGTGCCGCTGCTCCTCGTGGAGCTCGTGCACGGGCTGAAGCGCGAGGGGGTCCTGCGGCGTCACCCGCGGGGCGACGCGTGGTACCTGGCGACCGACGAGCTCGATCGCCTGCCGGTGCTGCCGCTCATCGATCCGCTGGCGGAGGCGGAGATCGCGGCGCTCGGGTCGGCGCTCGGCGCGCACGCGCGGCTCGTGTCGCTGCTCGGCGCCGAGGTGTCGCTCGACGAGGTCGCGGGCGTGCTGCGCCACCTGGACGAGCGCGGGGAGGGCGCGGCCTTCCCGCTCGACGCGCGCGTCGGGACCGAGCGGCTGGTCGACGCGGGCGTGCTGGTGGCGGGGCGGAAGGGGCGGTTCGCGTTCCGGCACGCGCTCGTGCGGGAGGCGATCGCGCACGGGGTGGCGGAGGCCGAGCGGCGGCGGATCCACCTGGCGGCGTACGAGCACCACCGCGAGGCGGCCCACGAGAGCGTGGAGCAGGGGCGGTTCAAGATCGCCTTCCACGCGGCCGAGGCGGGGCTCGCCGCGATCGCGGAGGAGGCCTACCTGGAGCTGGCCGAGCGGGCGCGGGCGCGGCACGCCTATGTGGAGGCGGAGATCCACTACAGCCGCGCGCTCGCGCAGCCGGCCCCCGAGCGCGGCGCGCGCAGGCGGGCGGCGTACCGTGGCCGGGGGCTGATGCGCTACCGGCTGGGGCGCTACCACGACGCGCTCGGCGACTTCGATCGCGCGCGCGCGATGGCGGTGGAGGAGGGCGACGCGATCGAGCAGATCGAGATCCTGCTCGACGAGGCCACGGCGCTCGACTGGATGGACGACTACGGGCGGTCGAAGGAGCGGGTGGAGCAGGCGAGGGCGATCGCGCCGAGCGCTCTGCCGCCGGCGCTCGCGGCGCGCCTCTCGATGAGCGCGGCGCGCTCGCTCGCCCGGGAGAGCCGCGAGAAGGAGGCGGCGCCGCAGCTCGAGCTCGCGGCGGCGCAG
Source organism: Sorangium sp. So ce134 (assembly GCA_051525975.1). GTDB lineage: Bacteria > Myxococcota_A > Polyangia > Polyangiales > Polyangiaceae > Sorangium. The sequence goes on along the minus strand of CP150314.1, from coordinate 9,916,789 downwards.
GCCGAGGCCCTGGGCGACGAGGGCTACGAGACGCTCGTGGTGTCGCTGCTCCTCCTGAGCTTCATCTACCAGGGGCTGGGCAAGCTGGACGAGGCGGGGGTGGCGCTGGATCGGACGATCCGGATGTGCGAGTCGCGCGGCGACCTCCTGCACCTCGGGCCGGCCATCAGCAACCGGGCCCTCCTGCGCGCGTGCCTCGGGGACAACGAGGGCATGATCCTGGACCTGTGCCGTGTCCTGGCCACCGCGCGCGAGCTGGGCCTCGGGACGATGGAGCTCGTCGGGGAGTTCAACCTGGGCGAGTACCTCTACCTGATGGGCAACCTGGAGATGGCGATGCCGCACGTCGAGCGGGCCGTGTCGCTGGAGCGCCAGCAGCGAGGGGAGGAGGCGCGGCCGGTCGTGCACCTCCTCCAGGCGAGGCTGCTGCTCTACCGGGGCGATGAGGGCAAGGCTCGAGAGATCATCGAAGAGATCCGGGCGCAGCAGGCGAAGGCCGCCGCGGAGGGGCGCACGGGCATGGAGATGGCTCCCGCGGAGGAGGTGCAGTGGTCGATGATCGACCTGGCGACGCGGGACGCGAGCGACGAGGCGTGGGACGAGCTCGAGGAGCGGTCCGCCCGGTTCTCCGCGGGGCAGGAGCAGATCGAGGTCATCGAGGCGCGGGCGCGCGCCCTCTCCCGTCGCGGTCGCCACGCCGATGCGCGCGCGGCCCTCGAGCGGGCGATGGAAGCGGCCGGGAGGATCCCCAACGTGATGCGGGAGCGGATCGAGCGGCAGCGAGGGAGCTTGCCGGGAGGCTCATCGCCCGCCGGCGTCGGCGCGTGACCGGCGGACAGCGCCCGGCGCCGCGGCGCTGGACCACGTGATGGACCCTCGCGCGGGGGTTGGTCCCCTCCGGGGGCAGCATGAGGCATTCGATGGACATCGCCATGCGCGCTCTGGACGTCGACGAGGGGCGGTTCGAGATCGAGCGCCTCGCGGGCTCCGGCGGGATGGGGGACGTGTACCGCGCGCGCGACCGGGCGTCGGGGCGAGCGGTCGCGCTCAAGGTGCTGCAAGGCGCGAGCGCCGACGATCTGCGCCGGTTCGCGCGGGAAGCGGAGGCGCTCGTGACGCTCCGGCTGCCCGGCGTGGCGCAGTACGTCGCGCACGGGGTGACCGGCGCAGGGCGGCCGTACCTGGCCATGGAGTGGCTCGACGGCGTGACGCTGGAGGAGCGGCTCGGCCAAGGACCGCTCTCGATCGCCGAGAGCGTGACGCTGGCGGCGCGGGTGGCGACGACGCTCGGCGCGGTCCACCGGCTGGGCATCGTTCACCGCGACCTGAAGCCGAGCAACCTGATGCTGGTGGACGGCGCCGTCGAGCGCGTCACGCTGCTCGACTTCGGCATCGCGCGCCACCTCCGGCTCGCGCAGACCCTCACGTCGCCCGGCGCGGTGCTCGGCACGCCCGGGTACATGGCCCCCGAGCAGGCGCGCGGCGACTCGCAGATCGACGCCCGGGCCGACGTGTTCGCGCTCGGGTGCGTGCTGTTCCAGTGCATCGCGGGGCGCCCGCCTTTTCTGGGCGACAGCGCGCTCGCGCTCCTCGTGAAGGTCGTCCTGGAAGAGCCGCCGCGGCTCGGGGAGCTGCGCGGCGACGTCCCGGAGCAGCTCGAGCGATTTGTGGCGCGGATGCTGGCGAAGGAGCCGCGGGGGCGGCCGCGCGACGGCGCCGCCGCCGCCGAGGAGCTCGCGGCCGTGGCCGGCGAGGGGCTCTCGATCGGAGCGAGCGTTGTCGCAGCGCCGCTCGCGCCGGGGGAGGAGATCACGACGGCCGAGCGCAAGGTCATGTGCGTCCTCCTGGCCGAAGACGGCGGCGACGAGACCGACGCCACGCTCTCGGAGGCTGACGTGGCCGCGCGGGCCCAGGCGCTGCGCGACATCGTGGCGCGCCACGGCGGGCGGCTCGATCGGCTGCAATCGCGCTGGCTGCTGGTCGCGCTGTCCGGCGCCGAGTCGCCGACGGATCTCGCCACGCGGGCGGCCCATTGCGCCCTCGCGCTGCGGGCGGCGCTCGGCGGCGTGCCCATGTCGGTGGCGACGGGGCTGGCGGAGGTCGAGGGGAAGCTGCCGGTCGGCGAGCTGGTCGATCGGGGCGCGCAGCTCATCGCCGGGCGCGACGGCCCGCCGCCGCCGGAGATCCGGCTCGACGGCGCGACGGCGAGCCTGCTCGCGAGCCGCTTCGAGATGGCGCAAGGACCCGGAGGATGCTGGCTTCGCGGCCCGAAGGAGGAGCCGGACGCCGTCCCCCGGCTGCTCGGCAAGCCGACACCCTGCGTGGGGCGGGAGCGCGAGCTGTTGCAGCTCGCGACCGAGTGGCGCCATTGCGTGGACGAGCCTTCCGCGAACGCCGTGGTGGTCGTGGGCGCTCCCGGGCTCGGCAAGTCGCGCCTCGCGTGGGAGTTCCTCCGCGCCCTCGAGGAGCGGGGCGACGCCGCGGAGGTGTGGATCGGCAGGGCCGACCCCGTGGCCGCCGGGTCCGCGTTCGGCCTGCTCGCGCGTGCTCTCCGCCGCGCCATGGGCATCCTCGACGGCGAGCCGCTGGAGGAGCGGCGGCGCAAGGTGCTCGCCCGGGTCGAGCGACTCGACGCGCTCCGGAGCAAGTGCGCGCACGCCGCGGCGTTCCTCGGCGAGCTCGTGGGGGCGGCGTTCCCCGACGAGGGCGACGTGCAGCTCCGCGCGGCGCGGCAGAACCCGATGCTGATGAGCGACCGCCTCCGTGAGGCGCTGGAGGACTTCGTGCGGGCCGAGTGCCAGCGGCGACCGGTGCTGCTGGTGCTGGAGGACCTGCACTGGGGCGACCTGCCCACGGTGACCCTGGTCGACGCGGCGCTCCGGCACGCCAGGGACCTGCCGTTCTTCGTGCTGGCGCTCGCCCGTCCGGAGGTCGACGAGCTCTTCCCGTCGCTGTGGAGCGAGCGCGGCGGCCTGCGGCTCCGCCTCGCGCCGCTGCCCCGGCGCGCGAGCGAGCGGCTCGTCCGGGAGGTGCTGGGCGACGCAGTGAATACCGAGCAGGTGGAGGCGCTGCTCGCGCGCGCCGAGGGCAACGCGTTCGTGCTGGAGGAGCAGATCCGCGCGGTCGTCGAGGGCCGGAGCGAGAACATGCCCGAGACGGCGCTGGCGCTGGTGCAGGCGCGGCTGGAGGCGCTGGACGTCGAGGAGCGGCGCGTGCTGCGGGCGGCGAGCGTCTTCGGCGAGACGTTCTGGGAGGCCGGGGTCTCGGCCCTCGTCGGCGGCGCGCCGGTGGGGCCGCGGCTCGGCGAGCTCGCGCGGCGGGAGCTGGTGCTGCGGCGCCACGAGGGGCGCATCGCGGGCGAGGTGGAGTACGGCTTTCGCCATGCGCTGGTGCGGGAGGCCGCCTACGGCATGCTCACCGAGCGCGACCGCCGCGTCGGGCACGCGCTCGCGGGCGACTGGCTGGAGCGGGCCGGGGTCGCGGACGCGATGGCGCTGGCGGAGCACTTCGAGATCGGCGGCGCGCCGGCGCGGGCGGCCGCTGCGTACCTGCGCGCCGCCGAGGAGGCGCTCCGCGGCAATGACCTGGCCACGGCGCTGGCGCGGGCCGAGCGCGGCATCGGCTGCGGCGCCGCCGGGGACACCGCGGGCAGGCTCCGCGGCGTCCAGGCCGAAGCCCATGTGTGGCGCGGGGACCTGGCGTCGGCCGTGGAGCGGGGGAGCGAGGCGATGCGCCGGATCGAGCGCGGCTCGGCCGCATGGTTCTCCAACGTCACCTCGATGAGTTGGGCCCTGTCCAAGCTGGGGCGGCTCGACGAGGTCGGGCGCTGCGCAGCCGAGGCGGTGAACGTCGCCGCGATGGACGGCGCGCAGGGCGCGAAGCTCGGCTGCCTGTCCGCGGGGGCGAGCGCGCTGTCGCTGGCGGGACGGTATGACGAGAGCGCCGCCTTGCTCGACGTGATCCAGCGCGCCCTCGCGGACATGGACGCGCCTGATATCGAGGCGGTGGCGCATCTTCACGGCGCGCGCTCGACGTACGCGATCTGCACCGGCGATCTGGGCGCCGGCGCAGCCAGCCTGGAGGCTGAGGTGCTCGCGCTCGAGCAAGCCGGCGACCGCCGGAACGCGTGCAGCGCTCGCGCAGGACTGGGCTTCACCTACGCGGAGCTCGGCGACCTCGAGACGGCAGAGTCGATGATACGCGCAGGATTGGCGGAGGCCGACCGGATGCACCTTCAGGAGCTGAAGCTGGGCACCGAGGCCAACCTCGCGCTGGTCCTCGCGCTTCGCGGCCGGCTGGCCGACGCGCGGGCGCTCGCCGAGGCCGCGGCCACGTCGAGCCGGCGAGCGGGCCTCGGGCGCACGGAGCTCGCGGCTCGCTGTTACCTGGCGAGGATCGCCCTGGCCATGGGCGACCTCGACGACGCCGAGCGCGAGGCGCGCGCCGCGATGGCGCTCGCGCCGGCCGCGCCGATGGCCGCTGTACCCACCCTTGCCGTGCTCGCCCGCGCGCTGCTCGGGCTCGGGCGCACCGACGAGGCGATGCGGGCTGCCGCCGAGGCGAGCGCGCGGCTCGCGGAGTTCGGCACCGTCGAAGAGGGCGAGTCGCTCGTCCGGCTGACGGTCGCCGAGGCGCTCGCCGCGAGCGGCCGGCACGCCGAGGCGATGGCCGCCATCGCGTCCGCCAGGACCGCGCTCCTCGCGCGCGCGGAGAAGCTCGGCGACCCGGTCTGGCGCGAGCGCTTCCTCCGGGACGTCCCCGACAACGCGCGCACGCTCGAGCTCGCGCGGCAGTGGCTCGGCTGCTGACGACGCCGCGCCGCGCTCACGCGCGCCGCCGGCCGTACGCGACCCGCAGCATGCCGGCGAGGAGCGCGAGCCACGGCGCCAGCGAGCCGCCCGCCGGCGCGGCGCCCGCGGCGCGGCAGTCGCAGCCGTGGCCGCCGCCGTCGAACCCGCCGCTGCTGCCCGACGACGCCCCGCTCGACGAGCTCGCCGCGCTCGACGCCGCCGCGCCGCCGCCCTCTCCCCCTGGACAACCCTGGTTCGCGGCCGGCCCGGCCTCGGTCGGGCACGCGTCATCGCTGTCGCTCACGAAGTCGTTGTCGTCGTCCGTGTCGCACTCGTCCCCGGCGCCATCGCCGTCCGCGTCCGCCTGATCCGGGTTCCCCCTGGCCTCGCAGTTGTCGCACGCGTCGCCCACGCCGTCGGCGTCGGCGTCGGCCTGGTCCGGATTCGGGACGACAGGGCAGCTGTCCGCGCCGTCGAGCACGCCGTCTCCATCCGAGTCGACGGAATCCTCGTCACAGGCGTCGCCGGCACCGTCGCCGTCCGAGTCCTCCTGGTCGGGATTCGCCGCCTTGGGGCAGTTGTCCGCGTCGTTGTACACGCCGTCCCCGTCGTCGTCGACGTCGCACGCGTCGCCGACGCCGTTTTCATCCGAGTCCCTCTGATCGGCGTTCTGCGTCCAAGGACAGTTGTCGTCCCCGTCGAGGACCGTGTCGTTGTCGTCGTCCGGGTCGCAGGCGTCGCCCTCGCCGTCGCCGTCGGTGTCGCGCTGGGTCGAGTTGGCGGTGGAAGGGCAGTTGTCCGACCCGTCCAGCGCGCCGTCGTCGTCGTCGTCCGGGTCGCAGGCGTCGCCCGCGCCGTCGCCGTCGAGATCCTCCTGGCGCGGGTTCTCCGAAAAGGGGCAGTTGTCGCCCAGGAGCACGCCGTCGCCGTCGAAGTCGATCGCGCCGGGCGTCGAGACGGAGCACGCGACCCAGGTCGACGACGACGGCTCGCTGGTCTCGACCGCGCCGGTCACCCCGTTTCCCCCGCTCGCGCTCTGGGCGCCTTCGGTGAAGTCCTGCCGGCAGCTGCCGCTCGCGGTCGACAGCGGCGCGTGCAGCGCGACCGCGTCCGCCGCGTCGTCCAGGTAGGCGGTCGGCGCGGTCCCGGGGTCCGGTCCGTCGATCGATTCACCCGTCTTGTCGACAGGCGAGTTCGGCCCCGTCCCGCCATAGAAGACGTAATCGACGTCCTTCACGAGATCGCTCACGCCGTCCCAGTAGAAGAGGATCAAGCACTCGTGATCGTTCGTCAGCCCTCGCGTGTCTCCCACCGATCCCTGGAACGGCAGCCGCATGTCGGGCACGGCGGCGGCAGACTTGCCCTCTTCGCCGCCGGGGATGTGGATCTCGTAGGTGGGGTGCGAGCCCCAGCCCTCGAACGCCCTGGTCTCGTTGCACCCCGTGCGGTAGCACTCCGCGCCTCCGAGCGACACGGTCTGGATCTCGCCGGGTCCGATCCGGGCGCCGTCCGGGAAGCGCACCAGGAAATCGTTCGTGTTCGGGAGCGTCGGGCTCGGCGTGACGAGCTCATAATAGAAGCGGTAATCAGCGAGGTAGTAGTCCGACAGATCGACCGGCGCGCTGCCCGGGTTGTAGATCTCGACGAACTCCGCGGACGTCGGGTGGACGCGGAGCTCCGTCAGGAGGAGCTTCGCGGGGCTCGACACCTGCGCGCGCATCCGGCCGTGGAGCGCGTGGAGCTCCAGCGTGACGACCTGCCCCGCCGCCGCGCTGAACGCGCCGTTCGAGGAGTCCCGCGGGGCGTAGCTCCAGCCGTTCGCCCCGAGCCTCGTGCTCCAGGGGCCCTGCGCCGCGAACTTGAAGGACGCGCCGGAGAGCGCCGTCCGGGCCATGAAGCGGTACGTATAGACCCCATCGCCCGCGACGCGATCGCCGAGGCGGCCGTCGTCGCGCGCGACCGTGATGGACGAGTACGGGTTCCAGTCGGTGTCGCCCACGGAATGCTGCCAGTCTCCGACGGCGACCCACACCTGCGGTGCGCCGCCTTCGCCCAGCGAGGCGCTGCGCGAGTCCGAGGCCGATTCGGTCGCCGGCAAGAACCCTTGTGCGGTCAGGTCGCGCGTGTCGTAGTAGAAGGTGACGGCGTAGGGCGGTGTCCCGCCGGCCAGCGCGAAACGCAGGTTCCCGCCGCTGGCCGCGCCCGCGCCGCCGTCCGCGAGATCGACGCCGTTCCGCGAGATCTTGTACTCGACGTCGCCCTGCGTCGCGAAGGAGACCGCCGCCGTGAACACGCCGTCCCCGGCCGCCCTGTCCGGGGCGATCCCGTCGTCGCGGAGCGGGGCGCCGCGGCGCGCCTCCCATGCTCCGAGCTCCGGCGTGGAGCCGGTCACCGTCGGCGAGGCGAGCGCCGCCCTGGGCAGGAGCGAGAGCAAAGCGAAGCTGATACCGACGAAGGAGCGGCGTCGTCGCACGGGGACACCTCGGTGCCGGGGCGAAATATCCGGACAAGCGGAACCCTAGCGCAGGACGGACGAACAACGAAGTCACAAAGCAGGAACAATCCAGCGCTCGTGATGCGGCGTCACGCGCCATCCATCGGTGAGCGCTGAGTCCCGACCTCGACCGCGTCGAGCAGCGTAAAGGTGCCTCGATGTGGCGGCCCAGGCGCGCGGGTCGCTCCGCGGGCTCGCGCGGAGCCGCGCCCTCACCGCGGGACAGCCGCTGTGGCGGGGCGCGGCGAGTCCTCGCGATGCGAGATGCTCGTGAGAACGCTCTTTACGCTGCTCTGACCGGCGGGGTCGCCCGTCGCGTCGAAGAGGGCGAGCGCCCTCGTGTAGTCGAGCGCCGCGCCGGCGGTGTCCCCCCGCTCGCAGCGCAGGTCGGCGCGGGCCTTGAGCACGGCCGCCTGGCCGGCGCCGTCCCCGAGCGCCTCGAAGAGCCGGAGCGCATCCTCGTAGTCGCGCTGCGCGCCCGGGAGCGCGCCCCGCTGGCGGCGCAGGTCGCCGCGGGCCTTGAGCGCGGCGGCCTCGCCGCGCCGATCGCCGCTGTCCCGGTAGAGGAGGATCGCATTGCCGTAATCGCGCGCCGCGAGCGCCGCCTGCCGCTCCCGCAATCGCAGGTCGCCGCGGGCCTGCCACGTGCGCGCGTGCGTCTGCTCGCACCCGAGCGCCCGGAGGAGCTCGGCCTGGGGGAGGATCTCGCGCGCGGCGCGGGCGCTCGCCCCGCGGCGCTCTTCGGCGCTGATCGGCGGCGAGCGGAGCTGGCTGAGGACGCGCTCCTCCACGCCCTCGAGGATGTAGAGCGCCCGGTCGTAGTCGCGCGCCGCGCCCGCGAGATCGCCCTCCCGGAAGAACAGATCGCCGCGCGCCTTCAGCACGTTGGCCTCGCCGGGGCGATCGCGGCAGGCCCTGAGGAGCGTGAGCGCGCAGCCGTAGTCGCCCGCCGCGCCCTGCGCGTCGTCCTGCTCGAGCCGGAGGTTGCCGCGCGCGAGCAGCCCCATGGCCTCGCCGGTCCGGTCGGACGCCGCCCTGAAGAGCGAGAGCGCCCGCTCCAGCTCGCGCGAGGCGGCGGCGAGGTCCCCCTGCCGCCGGCGCAGGTCGCCGCGGAGCAGGAGCGCCGTCGCCTGTCCGCGCCCGTCCCCGGCCCCCTCGAACGCGGCGAGCGCCTCGCCGCAGTCCGACGCGGCGGCCTCGAGCGCGCCCTCGCGGATGCGCAGGGCGCCGCGCGCGAGGAGCTCCTTCGCGCCGCGGAGGACGTCGTCCTCGACCGGCGCGCCCCGCGCCGCTGCGCGCTGCGCGTTCGCGCGCACCGCCTTGCGGAGGACGTCGCGGTGGCCGGGGCGGCCGCGCTCGCGGGCGGCCGGCGTGGCCCGGAGCGTCCCGAAGGTGCCCCGCCGCTTGCTCGCGAGCTCCGCGCGACGCGTGCCCTCGAGCGCCGCGAGCGCGCGCTCGCGCAGCTCGGGGAGCGCGTCGCCGGCGAGGCGCGCCGCCTCGTCGAGCAGCCGCTGCTGGACCTCGGCCGGGAGCCCGAGATCGAGCACCGTGCAGGCGTCGACGAGCGCCCGCGCCAGCACGTCGGCGCCGCGCGCGCCGTCCCGGAACGGGGCGATGTCGAGGGCCGCGAACACCTCGCCGGCGACGCGCCGGCGCATCGTCGCCTCGGGCCGCCCCTCGACCGCGGCCGTCCAGAAGAGGAGCGCCTGCATCGCGTCCGCCGCGCCGCGGTGCAGCGCGTCCCACCGCTCCGGGTCGCCGGCCACGCCCTTGCGGGCCACGGCGCGCACGAGCGGCGTCACCCGGTAGGTCTGCGTCGCCTGCTCGAGCGACGCCAGCCGGCCATGCACGAGCAGATGGAGCGGCCGCGCGGCGGAGGGCGCGGGCTTCCCCACCGCGGCGGCGACCACTTCCAGCGGGACCCCTGCCGTGGGCAGCACGGCGAGCGCATGCACCACGCCGCGCGCCTCCTCGCCGAGCGACTCCAGCGCGTCATCGAAGACCACGCCCAGGATCTCGTCTCCGGGACCACCCGGATCCAGATACGTTGCATTTTTCCGCAGGTACGCCTCGACCGACATGCCCGTCCGCCGCAGCGTGGCCGCGGCGATCTCGATCGCGGCGGGCAGATATCCGAGCGCGGCGACGAGCGCATACGCCCACTGGACCTCTGCTGCGGGGGGCGCGTCCGTCCCCCATGCACCCTGGGAGAGGGCGGACATCGCAGCGGATACCGAGAGCACCGAGACCCTGAGCTCAGCTGTCTTCCGATCTCCGGACGTGGAGCGGAACCTCAACATTTCGCCTCTATCATTCCAGAAGAGCTGGCTATCCGAGCAGGCGCCGCCTGACCCTCGGCCCGTGACGACACGCCTGCTGGCTCCCGCGAGCCAGGAGATTGCTGCTGTGTCGACGAGCTTAGCGCGGCGCGGGGCGGGCTCAACGACCTTCCAGGTTTTCGCGCGCGCTGCGCGCGATCCGCGTCGCGATTTCGCACCGGCGCGGCGCCTGCGCTGGCATACGCCCGGCATCGGCTCGCCGCTCATGGGGAAGCGCGCTCGACGACATGGAACGATGGCACCGTGCGCTGGACGCTCGTCGGGCGCCACCGGGCAGTCCGTCCTGCGGCCGGATCGAGGAGAGGAGAGCCCGCGCCTCTCCGCGGACTCCGCGGCGAGGCGAGCGGCGCGGGAGGAAAGCCGCGGGCGGGAGCTCCGGGTCGGCGGCGAGGTCGTTTATGTGACCGAGACGGGCACCGGGATGCCGGCGGTGCTTCTGCCCAGCATGCTGATCAGCGCGATGACCTACCGGCCCGTGGTGGACGCCATCGCGCGGCGCGCCCGGGTGCTCGTCGTGGAGCTGCCCGGCTCGGGCCGCGGCTCGCGGCTGCGCGCGCCGTGGACGCTGGAGCGGTACGCGCGCTGCGTCGCCGAGACGCTGCGAGCGCTGGAGCTCGAGCGCGTCACGCTGATCGGCCACTCGCTCTCGGGCGCAGCGGCGCTGGTCGCCGGCGCCCTGTACCCCGAGCGGTTATCTGGGCTCGTGCTCGCCGATTCCGTCGGAGTCGACCCGCCGCGCTCGGTCCTTGCGCTCGTGGTCGCGCGCGCGGCCGACGCGCTGCGCGAGCCGCGCTTCTCCATGCGTGGGGCGCCCGCTCTCCTCTACAACCTGCTCGTCCACCCGAGGAGCGCGCTGAGCCTCCTGCGGATCGCCGCGACGGCCGATCTGAGCGGTTACGCGGCGCGCGTGCGCGTGCGGACGCTGCTCGCGTGGGGCGCGCGCGACCTCACGGTGCCGCTCGGCTCGGCCCGCGCCATCCAGCGCCTGATCCCGGGCTCGACGCTGGTCGTCTCCGCGCAGGGGAGCCACGACTGGATCGTGGAGCGACCCGCGGAGTTCGCGGACGCGGTGGCGAGCTTCATGGCGCGCGGCGGCTGAGCGCCGTGCTCGCGGGCGGCCGGCGTGCGCGACCGCCGCCGCCGCGGCTCATCCTCGGCGCGGCGGTCTCGGCGCGGCGAGCCGGGCCCGGCGCCCGCGCGAATCCGACGCAGCCCGGCTGCCTACGGCTCGCCGAGCTCGACCAGCTCGCGGCCGCGCCCGGCGAGGCGTCACGAGCGGGCGAGCCGACGGCGATGGAAGCGCTCGCTCGCTCGCTCCCGGCGAGATGGCGCGGCAGCGTGGCCGTCGACGCGTCCGGGGTCGCGCCGAGCGCCGCCGCGGCGTGTTCGAGGCGCCGCGCTTCCGGGAGGCGCTGCTGCCACAGAGAGCGCTCCTGCCCGCCGCGTGGAGGGCTTGTAGGCCGTGCTCGGGAGGAAATGAGTCGAGCTGCGAGGGAGCGCTCCGACGAGAAAGGGTTGAATCGCCACGCCAGGGCCGCAAAGAGTTAGAGAGGAGGAGACAAGAAGCTCTCTCTCTCTCTCTCTCTCTCTCTCTCTCTCTCTCTCTCTCTCTTGGCGTTCTTGGCGTCTTGGCGGTTTCACTCCCGTTGATCCAAGACGCCGTATCAGGCCGAACAACGCGCCATGACGCGAGCGCCGCCATGGAGGTCAATCGCCTCTTCGCGCGGTGTCGACAGAACCTGGCTCACGGATTCCGCCGTTCGTGAAGACCTGTCCGGAGCGCGCTCCCACAGGTTGACAGAGGGGCATCGGTGATGTCTGCTCCACGCTTGCCCGTAGCGGAGGTGCCTGTGGACGAGATCGTGAAGATCATCCATGCTTCTCAAGACGCGCTCGTTGCCCGCGATGTCGATGCGTATCTGGCGCTGCTGTCCGACGATGTGGTCGTGTGCGACCCCTCCACGCCGCGCCTCGTAGGACGGGACGCGGTCCGGCGCTACGTCGAGGGGCTGCTCGCCTCCTTCACCGAGGTCGAGTTCCTGGACAGGAAGGTGTTTCCCCTCGGCCTCGGGGCCGCCATGCGGTTCACGCTGCGCACGAAGACGGCCGACGGCCGGGACGGTACGCTCGACGGCGTCGATGTGTTCGAGCTGAACGAGCAGCGCAAGATCGCGAAGATCACGAGCTACCTCGACGCGACCGGCGCCAGCGCCGCAGCGCCGGCGCCGCAAGCAGGCGCGCTCGAGGTGTACTGGGCGAGCGGCAGCCCGCCCGCCTGGCGCGTCCTGCTGCTGCTCGCGGCGAAGGGGGTGCCGTACGCGTCGAAGCTCCTCCAGCTCTCGAAGGAGGAGCACAAGGCGCCGGCGTACCTCGAGGTGAGCCCGCGCGGAAAGGTGCCGGCGATCCGCGACGGGGCGTTCTGCCTCCACGAGTCGCTCGCGATCATGACCTACCTCGACAGGAAGTACCCGTCCCCGCCGCTCTTCGGCGAGTCGGCCGAGGAGGCTGGCGCGATCGCGCGCGTCATCGCCGAGCACGAGGGCTACCTGTACCCGGCGCTCGGCGCGATCGCGCGCGCCGTCTTCTCCGGCGACGCCGCCGCCGTCGCCGACGCGGAGCCGTCCGTCCGCGCGGCGGTCGCGGCGCTGCACGAGGAGCTCGCGCGGATCGAGGCGTCGCTCGCGCAGCGCGACTACCTCGCAGGCCCGCGCCTCTCGGCCGCCGACCTCACCGTCTACCCGTCGATCCAGCTCGCCGTGCGCGCGGCGACCCGCCCCGCCGCGGCGCCGCTCGATCTCGCCGTCGCGCCGCTCGCCGCGCGCTACCCGAAGCTCGCGGCGTGGAGCGCGCGCATCGAGGCGCTGCCCGGCTACGACGCGACGTACCCGCCGCACTGGCGCGCGGCATGATCCGACGAGCTCGCGCTGCCTGAGGCCATCGGGGGCGACGTGCGCCCGCGCGCGCCGCCGCGCGGCTCAGAGGACGTCGAGCTCCGCCGCCGCCTGCGCCGGGTGGGCGGCGTGGATGGTGGGCGTCCGCGGCGCGGCGAGGCTGCCCGCCGCGAGCAAGGGCAAGGGCGCTCGCGGCGGGGCGATGCTCTCCGACTGGAGCTTCATGAGCTCCTCGCGCTGGTACTTCCACACGGTCCGGTACCGGAAGAACGGCACCGCCGGGTAGAGGTGGTGGATCAGGTGATACGTCTGCCCGAAGAGCAGCACGTTGAAGAGCGCGCTGTCGATCGCGCGCGTCGCGCGATACCGGTTCTGCGCCGCCGTGACCTCGTGCGGGTAGTGAGGCAGGTAGTCGAAGGCGAACGCGAGGAAGAAGATCGCGAGCCGCGCCGGCACGATCCAGTAGAGCAGCGCGAGCTCGCCGTGGCCGAGCCCGAAGGCCAGCGCCACCACCGCGAGCATCGCCGCGAGCGTCGCGATCGTCTCGATGCGCTCGCTGCGCTTCTGCGCGTGGTACGAGCGCAGGAACAGATAGTAGTAGTGGAGGTCCTGCGTCGCCCAGCGCAGCGGCAGGAGATACCACGGGCCGCGCCCGCTCCAGTGGTCGGGATCCCGCTCCTCGTCGTTCGTGTGCTTGTGATGCTCGAGGTGGAAGTGGCGCACCGCCAGGAACGGCGCCATGAGCAGCAGCCCGGACAGCCGTCCGACCACGCCGTTCAGCAGCGCGGAGCGCGCCAGCGAGCGGTGCGCGGCCTCGTGCATCGGCGTGAACGCGGCATACGCGGCCACCGCCGCCCCGAGCACCGCGAGCGCGGGCGACACGACGCCCGTGACGCCCGCGTAGACCGACGCCGCGAAGAGGGCGTACGACCCCGCGAAGAGCGCCAGCGTCGGCCACTCGATCGGCCGGGTCTGCAGCAGCCCGCTCGCGAGCGGAAGCACGCTCCAGACCGCCGGCCGTCCGGAAGGTCTCCCCGACGGCCGCCCTGAGGGGCGCCCTGACGGTCGCACCGAGGGCCGTCCCGAGGGCCGGCTGGAGCGATGCTCGTCGTGGTTCATCGCGAAACTCCAGACCGCTGGCCGCCCCGATGGACGACTGAGTCGATTCTCGTCGTTGTTCATGGCGTTCAACACTCCCGGGGGAAGCTTCGGATCTTCACGTTGGTGACAGCGGACGATGGACGCCGGATCAAGTGCAAGCGAACGTTCGACCACCCGGGACCGCGCTCTAGGGATCGCACCGAGAGATCGTCAGCGGCCGGCGATCTCCAGAGCGAGGTCCTCCACGGCCATCCTCTCGAAGGAACAGGGGAGCGCCGTGGGCGTTTCCGCTGCGAGAGAAGGCGGGAGTTGCTCGCAGACGAGCACGAATTCAATCTAGCAGCCTCGCAACAAGAGCACAACGAGACTTTCGGAGCGATGCGTTGGGCTTCTGGTTAGCTGGATTCCAGAAGCGGCCTCTTCTGTTGTGCGTGCTTTTTCACGGTGGTCGCGCGGTGGTCGCGGCAGTTTCACCTGCGGCCACGTGAGCGCGGCTTGGCGGCGTGTCCGGAGCCGGCCCGGAGGCATGGCGCTGAGCGCGTCGACACCGTCGGAACAGTGCGAGCGCTACTTTTCTTTCTCTTTTTTCCAGTTCCTTCTAGGCACAGCCGCGCGCCGAAGCGTTGCCGTGCCGCAGCATCGCGCTCACCTCGCTGGCACAACCCCACGCGAGCGTGTACCCCGCGCCACCATGGCCGTAATTGTGGATCACGCGGCCTTCGCGCTCGAGCCGCACGGCGCTCCGATACGGACGCAGGCCGGCGCGCGCGCCGAGCAAGCGGCCCGGTCGGAGACCGGCCGCGCGCACCCGCTGGAGCATTGCGTCAGTGCGCTCGGGATCGGGCGTCAGCGAGCGGTCGTCGGAGGACGGAACGACGCAGCCGCCAATCACGATCTCGCGACGCCGCGGGATCACGTAGACGAGCGCGGATTCGTCCCTTTCATCACCCAATGCGACATCTAGGTGTAACTCGCCTGGCTCGACGAGGGCTACCTGGCCGTAAAGGGCGATGAGCTCGCCGTCGCCGGTGAGGGCGCGCGCCCCGAGCCCGGTGCAATTCACGACGCAGTCGCCCTCGACGTCGGCGAGCGATCGCACGCGCTCGACGCGCACCGGGCGGTGGAGCTGCGACTCCAGCCAGGGCAGGTAGAGCGACGGCTCGATGCGCGGCGCCGCGAACCGGAAGCTGCGGGGCGCGCCGAGCGGGTGCGGGCCGGGATCGAGCGCGAGATCCGGGACGCACGGGGCCCACCAGGGCAGCTGGGTGTCGTCCGACGCCTCGCGCGTGGTCAGGAGATCCACGCCCGCCTCCGGGCGCTCCCTGGCGATGCGCGTGAGCTCATCGAGGCTCGCCCGCGACCACGCGTTCACGCGCTCGGGCGGGTTCGCCGCGAACGGGTACCACAGCGCGGCCGCGGCCGCCGACGTCGTGCGCTCGCCGCGCTCCGCCGCGATCACCTGCACGCGGTGGCCGTCGCGCTGGAGGACGACCGCCGTGGTCAACCCGATCACCCCTGCGCCCACGACGGTGACGTCCCGCCCCGGAGCTTGCCTCGCCGATGGCTCCACGATCGCGCGCTCTAGCACGCCGCGCCCCCGGGTCGAGATCGCGCGCCGCGCCCGGCGATCGAGGCCGATCGGCCGCCGCCCGGGCGCGGCGCGCCGAGGGGGTCTGCGCCTCGCGCCCGCTGACACGGTCGCGGAGACGATGCTACGCAGTCGCGGTTCGCAGCGCCGGATCGCCGCGGTCCCGCGGCCCGGCGCGCGACGCGAGGGACCATGTCGAGCCACCGCTTCAACGATCCGGAGATCTCCGCCGTGTACCGCGCCATCCACGAGCGGCGCGACATGCGCCACTTCCTGCCCGGGCCGGTGGACCCCGACGCGCTCGCCAGGCTGCTCGCTGCCGCGCACGCCGCGCCGAGCGTGGGCATGATGCAGCCCTGGCGCTTCGTGCGGATCACGGCGCCGGAGCTCCGGCGCGACATCCACGCGCTCGTCGAGGCGGAGCGCCTCGCCACGGCGCGCGCGCTCGGGGAGCGCGAGGACGAGTTCATGCGCCTCAAGGTCGAGGGCATCCTGGAGTGCGGCGAGCTGCTCGTCGCCGGCCTCATGGCGGGGCGCGAGGCGCACGTCTTCGGCCGCCGCACGCTGCCCGAGATGGATGTCGCCTCGGTGGCCGCGGCCATCCAGAACCTGTGGCTCGCGGCGCGCGCGGAGGGGCTCGGCGTGGGATGGGTGTCGCTCTTCGAGCCCGGCGGGCTGGCCGCGCTGCTCGGCATGCCGCCCGGCAGCAGGCCGCTCGCGATCCTCTGCGTCGGCCACGTGGCGGAGTTTTACGATCGCCCCATGCTCGAGGCGTGCGGCTGGGCGGCGCGCCGCCCGCTCTCGGAGCTCGTCTCGGAGAACGCCTGGCCCGAGGAGGCCGCCGCGGCCCGCGCTCGCCGCCCGTGACCGCGGCGCGCTCGCGCCGGTGAGCGCGCGCGAGGCGAGCAAGACGGGCGCGGCGAGCGCGCGGCGCGGCGAGCGCGCGTGGCGCGACGTGGATCTACAGATCCCGCGCGCAGCGGGCGCCGATGTTGTTGACACGATCGAAGGGGTAGCTGAAGTCGCGGTTGCCCGCGCGCAGGTCGGACGCCGGCGCGCGGTAGCTCCCGCCGCGCGTGACCCGCGTCGCGTCGCGCTCGCCGTCCTCGCGATGCACGCAGTCGATGCACGGCGTGGGGAGCGCGTCGCGCCACCAGTCCATCGTCCACTCCCACACGTTGCCGGCCAGATCCGAGTGCCCCCATCGGCCGTCTCCGCTCGTCTTCGACCCGACCGGCAGGATGTCGCTCAGCGCGCAGTCTCCCGCGGCGCTCCCGTCGCCGGTGCAGCTATAAGCAGCGCGCTCGGCGCCGAGCTCGGCGCCCCACGGGTACGGCCGGTGCTCGTCGCCTCCGGCGGCCGCGTAGTTCCACTCCGCCTCGGAAGGCAGGCGGCCGCCGTCCCACGCGCAGAACGCGAAGGCCTCGAACCAGGTGATGCAGTTGATCGGGAGCTCCTCGTTCGGCCCCGGCTCGTCGGTCCACGTCCAGAGGCGATCACCATTGCATTGCAGCGCCGATCTCAGCGCCGCGGTGTTCGCCGCGAGCCGCTGGTTCCATCCCGCGACCCATCCGCTGCCGTCGACGTGAGGGTGCCGGCCAGCCCCGATCGCGGGCGGGTTCTCCTGCACGCCCCGCCCGGCTTCCACGAAGGCCCGGAATCGCCCCACCGTGATCTCGAACTTGTCCAGGCGGAAATCGCTGACGGCCGCAGGGAACGAGTCATCCGTGCTCGATATGCCGTCGTAGCTCCTCAGGTACGTGCCGCAGGGGACCATCCTGTTGCCGCAGCAGCTCGCGTCGCCGGGCCCGCAGCTGTCCCCGGCGCCCGGCACGCCGCCCGCGCAGCTCGGAGCCGTGGCCACCACGTCCGGCGAGCCGCACGTGGTCGGGCAACCCGGCTCCCCGCACTCTCCGCACGCCGCGCCCTCGCACGGCACGCAGACCCCGGCGGCGTCGCATGTCGCGCCGTCCGGCCCGCAGGGCGTCCGCGCCGGCAGCGGTCGCTCCGCGCACGCGCCCTGGCTGCAGACCGCTTCCATGCAGGCGCTCCGCGCAGATGGGCAATCCTCCGCCGGATCGACGCAGGCGCCCGGCGCGCCGCCGGCACCGCTGCTGCTGCTGCTACTGCTGCCGGTGCCGCTGCTGCCGGAGCTGATGTCGTCGGGCCCGCCTGCGCCGCTCCCGGTGTCGTCGCCTTCGGCGAAGTCACGGATCTGCGCGCTGCAACCCGCCACGAGAGAGATGGACACGAGGAGCGCGAATTGTCTCATGTACGGCATCATACGCCACCGCGCGCGCCACGTCGTCGCGTCGATGGCGGGGCGGAGCGACCCGGGCGCCGCGGGGCGGCTACTTGCGCTGCGCGACGCCGCCTTCGCGCCGCCCGGGCTCGATCTGACCGACGTCGCGGACAGCGCCGTTCGCGGCGCTCGTGGCCATGAGCGCGTAGGCCCGCAGGGCAGGGGAGACCTTGCGGTCGCGGTTCGGCTTGAACGCATCGGCGCCCCGCGCCTCGGCGGCGCGGCGGCGGCGCTCGAGATCCGCGTCGCTGACGAGGACATCGATGGTCCGGGCGGGGATGTCGATCCGGATGCGGTCGCCCTCCTCGATGAGCCCGATGTTCCCGCCCTCGGCCGCCTCGGGCGAGACGTGCCCGATGCTCAGGCCCGACGTGCCGCCGCTGAAGCGGCCGTCGGTGATGAGGGCGCACGCCTTGCCGAGGCCCTTCCCCTTCAGGAACGACGTCGGATAGAGCATCTCCTGCATGCCGGGGCCGCCCTTCGGCCCCTCGTAGACGATGACGACCACGTCGCCCGAGCGGATCTGGTTGTTCCAGATCGCGTCGCACGCCGCCTCCTGCGAGTGGAACACCCGCGCCGGCCCCTCGAACTTCCAGATCTCGGGATCGACGCCCGCGGTCTTCACGATGCAGCCGTCCGCCGCGATGTTGCCGTAGAGCACGGCGAGGCCGCCCTCGCGGCTGTACGCGTGATCCACGTCGCGGATGCAGCCCTTCTCGGCGTCGTCGTCGGTGTCGGCGAAGTACTTGTCCTGCGAGAACGCGACCGTGGTCGGGACGCCGCCCGGCGCGGCGAGCGCGCGCTTCTTCGCGGCCGCCGTCGCCGTGGGGCGGCGGAGGTCGTTCTCGTCGATCGCCTCGCCCAGCGTGCGCGCGTGCACCGTGCCCACCTGCCGGTGGATGAGCCCCGCGCGGTCGAGCTCCCCGACGATCGTCAGCACGCCGCCCGCGCGGTGCACGTCCTCGACGTGGTGGTGCGACGACGGCGCCACCTTGCAGATGTTGGGCACCTTGCGCGACATCCGGTCGATGTCCGACATCTTGAAGTCCACCTGCGCCTCGCGGGCGACCGCCAGGAGGTGGAGCACCGTGTTCGTCGAGCCGCCCATCGCGATGTCGAGCGCCATCGCGTTCTCGAACGCCTCGAACGTCGCGATGCTCCGCGGCAGCACCGAGGCGTCCCCCTCGACGTAGTGCCGCTTCGCGAGCTCGACGACGCGCTTCGACGCCGCCTCGAAGAGCTCCCAGCGCGCCGCGTGCGTCGCGAGCAGCGTGCCGTTGCCGGGCAGCGCCAGCCCGAGCGCCTCGTTGAGGCAGTTCATGCTGTTCGCCGTGAACATGCCGGAGCACGAGCCGCAGGTCGGGCACGCGGACCGCTCCATCGCGGCGAGATCCGCGTCGGTCACCTTGTCGTCGCTCGCGGCGATCATCGGATCGATGAGGTCGAGCTTGCGGACGAGCGGCTTGCCGTCGCGGTCGTGCGTCCCGACGATCTTGCCCGCCTCCATCGGACCGCCGGAGACGAAGATCGTCGGGATGTTGAGCCGCATCGCCGCGAGCAGCATGCCGGGCGTGATCTTGTCGCAGTTCGAGATGCAGAGCAGCGCGTCGGCGCAGTGCGCGTTGACCATGTACTCGACGCTGTCGGCGATGAGCTCCCGGCTCGGCAGCGAATACAGCATGCCGGCGTGGCCCATCGCGATGCCGTCGTCGATCGCGATGGTGTTGAACTCGACGCCCCACCCGCCCGCGGCGTCGATGACCTTCTTCGCCCGCTGCCCCACGTCGTGGAGGTGGACGTGACCCGGGACGAACTGCGTGAAGCTGTTGGCAATGGCGATGATCGGCTTCTCGAAGTCCGCGTCCTTCATGCCGGTGGCGCGCCACAGCGCGCGCGCCCCTGCCATGTTGCGTCCCTGGGTGGATGTACGACTGCGGTATCCGGCCATGGTCGGACCCTACTCCGTTCCCGCCGTCGCGCCTAGCCGACAGGCAGGGTCGGCGTCAGGGTACCACCTCGACCCACGCGGACACCGGCGCCAGGTCGCTCGACGCCGGATCGAGCCCGGTAAGGCTCGCCCCGTACGCGCCGACGCGCCGGTTCCTGCCGAAGGTGATCGCCGGGCCCGGGCCGGGATCGAAGCCCCGGAGCTCCTCGAGCGCCCCGATGAGGCCGGGCCGGGTGAGGTGGGCGCCGGCGCGCTTGAGCGCCTCGACGAGGACGCGCGCGGCGACGTAGGCGCTCGCCTGGAAGGCGGCGTGCCGCGGCGGGACGCGGTGGCGATCGAGGAACGACGAGAGCGCGCGCTGGCCGAGCCGCTCGGCCTCGTCGAGGGGGCCCGGGTGGACGAGCAGGAGCCGCGCGGCGGCGGCGCGCCGGAGCGACCCGGGATCGCGCCGCAGCAGGGACGCGGGCGCGTAGAGGGCGGGGCGCGGGCCCGACGAGGGCCACGGCGCCGCGAGCCACCGCGAGAGCTCGTCGCCCTCGCCGGCGAGCAGGATGGCCCGCGGCCGCAGGCGCGCCGCGGCGTCGATCGCCGCGGCGGCGTCGAAGCGGCCGGGCTCGAAGGGGAGCGAACCGGGGGCCGGGAGGCCGCGCCGCTGCGCCTCGGCGCGCGCCCCGCGGAGGAAGGCGTCCCCGCGCGGGCCCGCCGGGTGGACGACGAGCAGCGCCTCGGCGCCGGGCGGCGCAGAGGCGCCGGCGAGGTGCGCGACGGCGACGCGCGCGAGCGTGTCGAGGCCGGGCTGCAGGTGGAACACGACGCCGTCGCCCGGATCCGAGGCGGGGAGCCCCGCGCCGAGGGGGCCGACGAGCGGCACCTCGTCGGCGGCGAGGCGCGCCGCGGCGGCGCCGCCGTCGCTCCACACGCTGCCGACCAGCGCGAAGACCCGCTGGTCGAGGAGGCGCTCGGTCGCGGCCGCGCCGTCGAGGGCGTCCCCGCTGTCGGCCACCACGAGCTCGAGCCGCCGCCGGAACACGCCGCCCTGCGCGTTGACCTCCGCGAACGCCGCGGCGAGCACGTCGCGGGCCGCGGCGCCCGCCGCCGCGAAGCGCCCGGTGAGCGGGAGCGCGGCGCCGAGCCGGAGCGCCTCCGGCGAGACGCCCGGATCGGCGTCGCGGCCGACGCAGCGCAGGTACGCGACGAGATCGTCGAGGTGCGCGCGGTCGAGCCGGTAGCGCGGCATGACGAGGTGGAGCTCGCGCGACGCCGGCGTCCTCCCGTCGCGGACGGCGGCCGCGAGCGTCTCCGCGGTGTAGGCGCCCCCCGCGCGATCCGACGCGAAGAGCTGCTCGGGGGTGAGCGGCGGCGCCGCGACGCCGCCCTCCGACGTGCCGTCGCCGCTCCGGCCGTGGCAGCCGGCGCACGCCGCCGCCTTGCCCTGCAGCGCGGCGCCGCTCGCGCCGAGGCGGCCCTCGACCGGCTCCCCCGAGGCGAGCGCCCCGTGGTGGAAGATGCGCCGGCCGCGGAGCGCCGCCGGGCTGAGCTCGGCGCACGAGTCCGCGCCGGCAGGCACGGGCGCTGGCGCTGGCGCGTCGCCGGGGGCCGCGGCGCCCTTCAGCGCGGCGGCGAGGCCGAGCGCCGAGAGCGCGGCGGCGAGCGCGCGGCGCCGCCGCTTCGTCACGAGATGGCCCACGTGCACCTCACGGCTTGTCGTTGAGGTGATCGACCAGGTGCACGATCGTCTCCGGCCGCTCGGTGGCGATCGTCTTCACCCACATGCCGGTCGTCGTGTCGCCGATGAGCAGCGTCGAGGTGTGCTCCTCCGGCTTCTTCGTGAGCCCGCCGAGGCGCCCGAGGACCTTCTCCACGTTCTCCGGCGTCCCGGTCAGGAAGCGCCAGCCGTCGCCCGCGTTGAACTTGGCGGCGAACTGCTTGAGCACCTTCGGCGTGTCGTTCACGGGATCGACCGTGATCGTGAGGATCGCGATCTCCTTGCCGGCGCGCTTGCCGAGCAGCGCCTGAACGCGCGCGAGGTTCGCCGTCATCGTCGGGCACGCGCCCTTGCACGAGGTGAAGGCGAAGTGGATGAGGACCTTCCGGCCGCGCAGCAGGTCGGTGTAGAAGCGCCGCGCGCGCCCGTCCTGATCGACGAGCTCCGTGTCGGTGAAGTACGCCGCGGCCGCGGCGTCGTCGCCGGCGGGCGAGGCGGCGGCCCTGGCGCGGGGCCGCTCCGGCGCCGGCTCCGCGGCCGGGCTCGCGGGCGCGAGCGCGAGCGCGACGGCCGCCGCGAGCATAGGCGCGGCGCGCCTCATCGCGCGCCTCCCGCCGCCGGCGCGGCGCCGGGCGAGCCGGCGTGGAGATCGATGTACGGCAGCGCGCCGAGCGGGGCGTTGCGCGACTCGGCCTCGAGCATGAAGCGGTACTGGCCGGGCTCGGGGGGCGTGAACGTCACCGAGAAGGCGCCGTCCGGCTCGGCGCGGGGCAGCGCGACGTCGCGGAATCCGACCGGAAATCGGAAGATCATGACCTTCATCTCCTTGGTTTCGAGGGGAGGCGCAGGCGCCTTCGGCGTCGCGCGGAAGCGCAGCGTCGCGGGCTTGTCGACCTCGAGAGCGACGCTGCCGTCGAAGAGCGGCTCGACGGTGAGCCCGGGCGAGCGGTCCTCGGCCGGGACGCCCGACGGCGCGACCGTCGCATCGAGGCACGCGGCGACGCGGCGGCCGCCGAGCAGGAGCTCGACGTCGTACGCGCCCGCCTCGCCGAGCCGGACCGTGGTGGCGTACACGCCGGGCTGCACCTCCTTGAGCGTGCGATCCTCGATGACCGCCGCCCGGGGCTCTCGCCCGTAGCTCGAGAGCGTGCCCATCGGCGCCATCATGCCTTCGACGTAGTAGTAAAGGGCCTTGTCGGCCGGGCTCGCGATGACGGCGCCGTTGCCCTCCGGCAGGACGGCGAACGGCGCGTCGCTCCTCGCGCTCTTCGCCGCGCGGGGCGCCTGCTGGCCGACCTGGACCTCGACGACCGCCGGCTTGCCGGGCCGCTGCAGAGAGGACAGCTCGATGAGCGAGACCCGGCTCTCGCCGAGGTTCCTCACGTAGGCGAACGTCTTCGTGAAGGTGATCGCGTCCGGGCTCGCGAACCCGGGGAGCGTGTGCGCGAGCGCTCCCATGGAGGCGTCGAGGATCGACACCTCGCCCTTCGCCGGGTTCAGCGCGAAGGCGAAGCGGCCGCTCGGATCGAACTGGACCGCGCTGACGCCGGCCTTCACCGCGACGCGGCTGGAGAGGGCGCGGCGGCTGGCGTCGAGGATCGCGATCTCGCCCCGCTGCTCGTTCGCGACGTAGACGGCGCCGGCGGCGTCGCTCGCCGCGACGGCGGCGGCGCCCTCGCCGATCTCGATCTCGGCGACGGGCTCGAGCGCGCCGGTGTCCACGGCCGTGACGGAGCGGGCGTCGCGGCTCGTGATCCAGGCGGTGCGCCCGCCGTCCGAGAAGGCGAACTCGTGATGTCCGGCGCCGACCTGCAGCGTCTTCAGCACCTCCGCCACGCGCGCGTCGACGACGCTGACGGTCCCGTCGCCGTCGTTGCCGACCCACACGGTGCGCCCGTCCGGCGCCACCGCGACGCGCGTCGGCTCCGCGCCGACGGGCACGTTGGCCGCCACCAGGCTGCGCCTCGTGTCGACGACCGCGAGGCCGCGCCCGTTCTGGAGCGTCACGTAGAGGCGGCTCCCGTCCGGGTGGAGCGCGAGCGAGGTGGAGCCGGCCGCGAGCGTGACGAGGCTGCGCAGCTTGCTCCGGGTGAACGCGATCTGCGGGTTGATGACCGACAGCGTGTTGTCGTCGTTCTGCGTCCACAGGAGGGAAGCGTTCATGTCCACGTCCGGGCGGACGGCGATGAGCCCGCCCATGAAGCTCTTGATCTTCTCCTGGCACCCGGCGTCGTCGGGCGGCGCCCCCGCGCGCCTCGTCATCCACGCGAGCGGCGACAGGTCGCGCGCGGGCGCGCCCGTGGCGGCGTCGGTGATCGTGAAGACGGCGGTCGCGTCGGAGCGCGCCTCGAGGCGCCCTCCGGCGCCGTGGATCGGCCGGAGCTCGAAGGCGATCGACAGCCCATCTCGCTCGACCCGGCTCACGGCCGTGCCGGGCTCGCGCCCGATGGCGGCCTCGGCGGGCGCCGGGGCTGCGGCAGGGGGCAGGGGAGGCGGCTCCCGCCGGCTGCAGGCCATCGAGGCGGCGGCGCCGAGGAGGCCTGCGGCCAGCGAGAGCCGGCGCGACGCGACGGAGGCCCTCACGGCAGCACCCGGAAGAGGCCCCAGAGCCCGTTCGCGAGCGTGGGGAGCGCCTGTTCGTTGTACATCCGGTCGCCGGGGACGAGGAATTCCCCGCCGGCCGGGGCGAAGGGGACGAGATTGCGGTGTGTCATGGGTCCTATCGGGTTCTCCACGGCGATGTTCAGCACCTCGGGGTTCTCGCCGATGCGGCGGGAGCGCGCTCCTTGGGCAAAGGGGTTGTGCGGCCACGACGTGCTCCAGAAGCTGAAGGCGTGCTGTCGATGGTGGCCGGACGGCTGCACGATGCGCACGCGCACCTGCTGGGCGGCGCTGGCCAGGAAGATCGGCGTCGCCGGGTCGCCGTGGACCTTGGAGCTGAAGATGTCGCGCAGGTCCCGTTCATTGAGCTCGTCGCTCGCGACCTCGGGCGGCACCCCGATCCGCGCCCAGAGCGGCTCGGTGCGGTAGTTGAAGGCCTCGTGGCCCGTGTCCTCGGCGTCGTCCTCGCCGTCCAGGTTCCGGATGGCCGTGCCGCAGTTGAGGCCCTGATCGAGGCACTGGAACTTCCGTAGGTTCGAGTGCATGCCGATCTCGTCCTGGTAGACGACCACGAGCTCCCGGAACGAGCGCACGGCTCCAAGCTCGTCGGTGAAGACGACGTCCGCCTGGGCGTGGGTGCCCGGATCGCTGCGCCAGACCGCGCCCTCGGGCTCGATGATGAGGGCGCCGACGGCGCCGTGCATGCCGTGGTTCACGACGTCGGCCATGTCCCTGAGGTTGATGGCGCCGTACTCGACGGCGCGCGGCTCGATGGGGCCCGACATGCCGTCGAGCTGGGAAAACTCGCCGGCATACCAGGTGTACTCGCGGAGCTCGCCGGGCGCGATCGTCTGCTCCTCGTTGAACCCGACGTTGGCGCCGTCGTCGGTCCTGACGTCGTAGGCGACGAGCTGCGGGTGGAGCGAGACGTGGTTCGAGGGCCGCACCTGGTTGGTGTTGAAGCCGTCGATGATCGGGGGGCTATAGTTCCAGTGTGGCGTCTTGGGCAGCACGAAGGGCAGCTCGTTGACGAGCGTGACCTGGATGCAGTCGCCCGCGGCGGCGCGCAGGATGAGCGGCTCCGGGGCGCGGAGCCCGGCGCGGAGATCGGGCAGATCCTCGGCGCGGACGAACAGGATGGCGTCGGGATCGAAGAACTCGAACTCCTCGTTGTAGATGAGGCGATGACCCGGCAGGTTGCCCTTCGCGGTGATCGCGTGGACGACATACCTCGTCACCGGCGCGCTCGTCGGGCAGGTCTCGAAGCCTCGCTGCGCGGGCGCTGTCGGGCCCGGGGACGGGGGCAGCGGCAACAGGCCCGGACCGCCGGGACCGCCGGGACCGCCCGGACCGCCCGGACCGCCCGGACCGCCGGGACCGCCCGGACCGCCCGGACCGCCGGGATCGCCCGGACCGCCCGGATCGCCAGGCGGCACTATCCTGAGGATGCCCCAGACGCCGTCCCAGAGATCGTCGGTGGGCGCGCCCTGGTAGAGGTAGTCGCCGCTTGGCGCGGCGCCCGACGGCGTGAGCGCGAAATCGAAGTGCTCGGAGAGCCCGATGGGCTGAGCGTTCGAGTAGCCGCTGTCCGGATCCTCGTCCGAGTTGTTCCACTTCTGGCCGTGGACCGAGAAGACGTGCTGCTCCTCCTGCGCGCCCTGGATGAGGCGCAACCGGAGGGCGTCTCCCTCGTTGGCGAGGAGCAGGGGCGTGAAGGGATCGCCGTGGACTCGCGAGCTGAACACGTTGTGCATCTCGCCCTCCTCCCCGGGCTTCTGCTTCACCTGTCCTGTCCTGCAGTCGCGCTCGGCGATGCGGAGCGGGATGGGCTCGTTGCGGTAGTTCATGAGCTGGCCGCCAGGGTCGCGCGACGAGATCACCTCCGGGGCGAAGATGGGGCGGTGATCGACCGCGAGCGGGAGCGGGGCCTCCTGCGCCGTCGGCGGGTTCACCGGGTTGCCGCACTCGTCGAAGAGGAGGGCGAAGTCGGCGATCGCGAGGTTGAACTCGCGGAACGGCGGGAGCCCGGAGCCGCTCGGCGGGAGGATGTCGGCGCGGAAGCTCGTGGGCCCGCCGTCGGCGCGCGCGCCGAAGACGACCCCGGTCTCCGGGTCGCGCCAGACCGAGCCGCTCGGCTCGATGACCAGGCCCATGTAGAGGCCGTGATGCTGGTGCGAAGAGGGGCCGAAATGGTCGTGGGAGAATGATGTTTCCAGGGTGCGGTCCCGGTTTTGCTGGTTCACGACCGGGTCGGCCCACCAGCGCTGTACCGTTGTCTGCAGGCCGACCCGGCCGTTGTGGATGCGCGGGTGCGGCTGCGCGGTCAGCGGCACGCGGAAGCCGCGCTCCTTGACGGTGCCGTCCGCCGAGAGGGCACCGCCGAGGTTGTTGGCCGCGTCGATGCGCTGGACGACCTCCTCTGACGAGAACGTCCCGTCCTCGTAGTTGAAGCCGTTGGCGGCGCCGTCCGAGGAGGTGACGTCGAACTTCACGAGGTGGATGTGCTGGCCGACGATGTCGGTGGGCGTGAAGATCTGGAACGGGTCCTCTTCCAGGGAGTCGGGGAGCAGGTTCGTCGCCTCGGAGACGACGCACTCGCCCGAGTTGGCGCGGATGAACAGCGGCTCCGGCGGCCGGACGCCGAGCAGGGTCGCGTCGACGTCGTCCTCGAGGGTGAGGATGCGCATCTGCGGGTCGTGCCAGCCGCGCGCGTTGACCACGCCGTTGATCTGGACGAACGCGCTGCGGTACCTGCGCTCCGGTGTCCCCACGGGGCACGGGTTGGTGTACGGCGCGCCCGGGGCCGCCGGCTGGCCGTTGACGGCGAACTCCGACAGCGCGCCCTCCGGCGTGAACGCAGGATAGACGCTCGAGGGGAATGAGTCGGTCTGTAAGGGGCGGGCGCCCGGGAACTGGCCGGAGTGGAAAGCCCTGGCCGCAAGCTCCGGGGGCGTCCCTTCCTCGGGGAGCAGCTTGAGGTTGGCCGCCACGAGGTCCACGTCGAACCTGCCTTCCGTGCCGAGCACCGCGCCGTCCGGTGGCACGCTGGTGATGATGTGGCGCGGGAGCCCGCCGTCGACGACGAGGTCGAGCGGCGGATGAGAGGGCCTGCGGCCTGCCAGGGCGGCGATGTAGAATGGATACCCCGGCATGGGCGGCCGCGTCGCGATCGTGCCGTCGGGGAGCGCTACGACGGTGGGCGCGTAGGTCGGCATGGGCGGCATCCCGAGCTTCGGGACCGGCACGACGGCGGGCGTCGGGGTCCCCTCCTTGATCTCGCCGTCGGGCAGGAACCGATCGCGCGTGCCGGCCTCGAAGACGTCGTGGGTGCGGAAGAGCTCCCACATGCCCTGCGCGAAGTGGGGATACAGGTGGCAGTGGAAGATCGCGTCCCCCGCGGTCAGGGCCCGGCTGCCCGCTCTGCCGACGTTGTAGGTGTAGGCCCCGCCCGGGCCGATGCTCTGCGCGTCCACGGTGGTGCCGTTGTCGTTGTTCGGCGCCCTCTGCCACTGGTGCGCATGGAGGTGGAAGACGTGCGTCTCCTTCGGCCCGGCGTGGAGGTTCCTGATCCAGACGGGGTCGCCGAGGTACGCGTGATGGACGTTCGACGGGTCGTCAGGGAACAGCGCTTTGATCACGTTGTTGTGGATGTCCCGCTCGACGACCATCGCCGGGTCGCCGTTGGGCCATGAGGTCAGGAAGAACTCCTCGAACTTGCACTCGATACACTCCTTGCTGGGGCCGATCCTCGCCCGGTTGGCGAGCAGGATGGCGCCCATCCCGGAGGCGCCGTAATTGAAGCCGAATCCGTCGCGCACGCCCTGGAACGCCTCGTTCACCTCGAGCTCCTTGAACGCCTGGACGACCTTCAGCTCGTCGTGGAACAGCGCCGTGAACTCGCGGAAGCGGCCCCGGATCGGCGGGTTCGGCGGATCGAGCTGGCTCTCCTCGTAGCCGGCGATGATCGCGTTGAGGTCGCCGTGCACGATCTCGTCACGATCGTTGATCATCCGGAGGATCGGCTCGCCCCACGGGTCCAGGGCGTCGTAGTCGATCCTGGGTGTCCCGTCGGGGTTCGGCGTGGGCAGCGAGGCGGCCGCGAGCTCCTCGGCGGTGACCTGCGACCGGTACGCGACCGCCCCCGCGGGCTCGACGTTGACCGCGCCGAACAGCCCCTGGACGATCTGCCCGCCGGTGCCTTCGCCGCCGACCATGGCGCCGGCGCTGTGCATCAGGAACGGCCCCTCCCGGTCGGCGAACAGCTCGTAGAAGCGCGTCTCGCCGGGCTCGGCGAGGGAGTCGGGGCTCAACCCGACGTTGCCGCCGAGCGACTCGATGTTCTTGATCTGCAGCCCCGTGACGTGGATGGACGCGCTCCTCGTCTTGGGGGAGTCGTCCGGGCGGTTGCCCGCCGGACTGAGCAGGTTGGTGAACCTGATCTGCAGGGTATCGCCGAGGTTCACGCGCAGCACGAGCGGCCTCGGCCGCTTGCCCGGCCGCAGCGTGGCGTTGCCCGGGCCGAGCGGCTCGCGCGGCCGGATGGGCACGACGTCCCGCGCGAGCGCGTAGACCATGCCGGCCGGGTTGAAGGACCCGAACCGGTTGTACACGTAGACCTGATCGAGCGCGACGACATCGGCAACGACGATCCTGCC
This sequence comes from Sorangium sp. So ce134, assembly GCA_051525975.1. Classification (GTDB taxonomy): domain Bacteria; phylum Myxococcota_A; class Polyangia; order Polyangiales; family Polyangiaceae; genus Sorangium. Next base: position 9,888,375 of record CP150314.1, on the reverse strand, counting down.
GCTCGCCCGCGGGACGTTATCCCCCGGATCGGCGGGCAGATCTGCAGCCTCTTCGTCCGCCGGCGAGGCGTCCTCGCCGGCGCAACCCGCGAGCCCGGGCACCACCGAAGCCCAGGCGAGGGCTCCAAACAGCCTGGCAGAAATCACGGTGTCCTCTCCTCCGCATGCCACACGTGCACGCCTGGCCGCGGGTTTCGGACACCTCCCACGCGCCCCCCATGAAGATCGGAGCGTGGCTGTCCACCGAGCATCGACCCAAGCCGTTGCAGCGTGATTCGGTTTACAAATCTGTGAGTGTACCCCCGCGAGGTCAAATAGATTTCGTCGCGTTCTCGGGTCGTTCTCTCCCGCGGACAGAGCGAGCTCGATGTCGCTCTCGGGCGGAGATGAGGGATCCGGCGCGCACGAAAGCATGCGCCTTGGCTAGCCCTCGCCGCGGGCCTCGGCGGGCGCCGGGGCCGCGTCAGGCGGCAGGGGAGGCCACCGAGGCGGCGGCGCCGAGGAGGCCTGCGGCCAGCGAGAGCCGGCGCGACGCGACGGAGGCCCTCACGGCAGCACCCGGAAGAGGCCCCACGGCCCGTTCGCGAGCATGGGGAGCGCCTGTTCGTTGTACAGCCGGTCGCCGGGGACGAGGAATTCTCCGCCAGCCGGGACGAAGGGGACGAGATTGGGATGTGTCATGGGTCCTATCGGGTTCTGCACGGCGATGTTCAGCACTTCGGGGTTCTCGCCGATGCGGCGGGAGCGCGAGCCTTTGGCAAAGGGGTTGTGCGGCCACGACGTGCTCCAGAAGCTGAAGGCGTGCTGTCGATGGTGGCCGGACGGCTGCACGATGCGCACGCGCACCTGCTGGGCGGCGCTGGCCAGGAAGATCGGCGTCGCCGGGTCGCCGTGGACCTTGGAGCTGAAGATGTCGCGCAGGTCCCGTTCATTGAGCTCGTCGCTCGCGACCTCGGGCGGCACCCCGATCCGCGCCCAGAGCGGCTCGGTGCGGTAGTTGAAGGCCTCGTGGCCCGTGTCCTCGGCGTCGTCCTCGCCGTCCAGGTTCCGGATGGCCGTGCCGCAGTTGAGGCCCTGATCGAGGCACTGGAACTTCCGTAGGTTCGAGTGCATGCCGATCTCGTCCTGGTAGACGACCACGAGCTCCCGGAACGAGCGCACGGCTCCAAGCTCGTCGGTGAAGACGACGTCCGCCTGGGCGTGGGTGCCCGGATCGCTGCGCCAGACCGCGCCCTCGGGCTCGATGATGAGGGCGCCGACGGCGCCGTGCATGCCGTGGTTCACGACGTCGGCCATGTCCCTGAGGTTGATGGCGCCGTACTCGACGGCGCGCGGCTCGATGGGGCCGGACATGCCGTCGAGCTGGGAGAGCTCGCCGGCATACCAGGTGTACTGGCGGAGCTCGCCGGGCGCGATCGTCTGCTCCTCGTTGAACCCGACGTTGGCGCCGTCGTCGGTCCTGACGTCGTAGGCGACGAGCTGCGGGTGGAGCGAGACGTGGTTCGAGGGCCGCACCTGGTTGGTGTTGAAGCCGTCGATGATCGGGGGGCTGTAGTTCCAGTGCGGCGTCTTGGGCAGCACGAGGGGCAGCTCGTTGACGAGCGTGACCTGGATGCAGTCGCCCGCGGCGGCGCGCAGGATGAGCGGCTCCGGGGCGCGGAGCCCGGCGCGGAGATCGGGCAGATCCTCGGCGCGGACGAACAGGATGGCGTCGGGATCGAAGAGCTCGAACTCCTCGTTGTAGATGAGGCGGTGACCCGGCAGGTTGCCCTTCGCGGTGATCGCGTGGACGACATAGCTCGTGACGGGCGCGCTCGCCGGGCAGGTCTCGAACCCTCGATGCGCGGGCGGTGTCGGGCGCGGGGACGCGGGCAGCGGCAACAGGCCCGAATCGCCCGGATCGCACGGATCGCCCGGATCGCACGGATCGCGGCGCGGCAATATCCTGAGGATGCCCCAGAGGCCGTCCCAGAGGTCGTCGGTCGGCGCGCTCTGGTAGAGGTAGTCGCCGACGCCGCACACGGGGGCCGATGCCGCGAGGCCGAAATCGAAGTGCTCGGAGATCCCGAGGGGCTGTGCGTTCGAGTAGCCGCTGTCCGGATCCCCGCCCTCGTTCAACCACTTCTGGTCGTGGATCGAGAAGACGTGCTGCTCCTCCTGCGCGCCCTGGAGGAGGCGAACCTCGACGGCGTCTCCCTCGTTGGCGAGGAGCAGGGGCGTGAAGGGATCGCCGTGGACTCGCGAGCTGAACACGTTGTGCATCTCGCCCTCCTCCCCGGGCTTCTGCTTCACCTGTCCTGTCCTGCAGTCGCGCTCGGCGATGCGGAGCGGGATGGGCTCGTTGCGGTAGTTCATGAGCTGGCCGCCGGGATCGCGCGACGAGATCACCTCCGGGGCGAAGACGTCGGCGTGGTCGACCGCGAGCGGGAGCGGGGCCTCCTGCGTGGTCGGCGGGTTCACCGGCTCGCCGCACTCGTCGAAGAGGAGGGCGAAGTCGGCGATCGCGAGGTTGAACTCGCGGAACGGCGGGAGCCCGGAGCCGCTCGGCGGGAGGATGTCGGCGCGGAAGCTCGTGGGCCCGCCGTCGGCGCGCGCGCCGAAGACGACCCCGGTCTCCGGGTCGCGCCAGACCGCGCCGCTCGGCTCGATGACCAGGCCCATGTACAGGCCGTGCTGCTGGTGCGAAGAGGGGCTGAAATGATCGTGAGAGAAGGAGATGTTCAGGGTGCGGTCCAGGTTCTGCTGGTTCACGATCGGGTCGGCCCACCAGCGCTGTACCGTTGTCTGCAGGCCGACCCGGCCGTTCTGGATGCGCGGGTGCGGCTGCGCGGTCAGCGGCACGCGGACGCCGCGCTCTTTGACGGTGCCGTCCGGCAAAAAAGCGCCGCCGAGGTTGTTGGCCGCGTCGATGCGCTCGACGACCTCCTCTGACGAGAACGTCCCGTCCTCGTAGTTGAAGCCGTTGGCGGCGCCGTCCGAGGAGGTGACGTCGAACTTCACGAGGTGGATGTGCTGGCCGACGGTGTCGGTGGGCGTGAAGATCTGGAACGGGTCCTCTTCCAGGGAGTTGGGGAGCAGGTTCGTCGCCTCGGAGACGACGCACTCGCCCGAGTTGGCGCGGATGAACAGCGGCTCGGGCGGCCGGACGCCGAGCAGGGTCGCGTCGACGTCGTCCTCGAGGGTGAGGATGCGCATCTGCGGGTCGTGCCAGCCGCGCCGATTGACCACGCCGTTGATCTGGACGAACGCGCTGCGGTACCTGCGCTCCGGTGTCCCCACGGGGCACGGGTTGGTGTACGGCGCGCCCGGGGCCGCCGGCTGGCCGTTGACGGCGAACTCCGACAGCGCGCCCTCCGGCGTGAACGCAGGATAGGCGCTCGTGGGGAATGAATCGGTCTGTAAGGGTCGCGCGCCCGGAAACTGGCCGGAGTGGAAAGCCCTGGCCGCAAGCTCCGGGGGCGTCCCTTCCTCGGGGAGCAGCTTGAGGTTGGCCGCCACGAGGTCCACGTCGAACCTGCCTTCCGTGCCGAGCACCGCGCCCCCTGGCGGCACGCTGGTGACGATGTTGCGCGGGAGCCCGCCGTCGACGACGAGGTCGAGCGGCGGCTGAGGGGCCCTGTGGCCCGTCAGGGCAGCGATGTAGAACGGATACCCCGGCATGGGCGGCCGCGTCGCGATCGTGCCGTCGGGGAGCTTGATGGCGGTGGGCGCGTAGGTCGGCATGGGCGGCATCGCGAGCTTCGGGATCGGCACGACGGCGGGCGTGGGTGTTCCGTCCTTGATCTCGCCGTCGGGCAGGAAGCGATCGCGCGTGCCGGCCTCGAAGACGTCGTGGTTGCGGAAGAGCTCCCACATGCCCTGCGCGAAGTGGGGATACAGGTGGCAGTGGAAGATCGCGTCCCCTGCGGTCAGGGCCCGGCTGCCCGCTCTGCCGACGTTGTAGGTGTAGGCCCCGCCCGGGCCGATGCTCTGCGCGTCCACGGTGGCGCCGTTGTCGTTGCTCGGCGCCTTCACCCACTGGTGCGCGTGGAGGTGGAAGACGTGCGTCTCCTTCGGCCCGGCGTGGAGGTTCCTGAACCAGACCGGGTCGCCGAGGTAGGCGTGATGGACGTTCGAGGGATCGTCGGGGAACAGCGCCTTGACCACGTCATTGTTGCTGTCCCGCTCGACGATCATCGCCGGGTCGCCGTTGGGCCACGAGCTCAGGAAGAACTCCTCGAACATGCACTCGATACATTCCTTGCTCGGGCCGATCCTCCTCCGGTTGGCGAGCAGGATGGCGCCGAACCCGGAGGCGCCGTAATTGATGCCGAATCCGTCGCGCACGCCCTGGAACGCCTCGTTCACCTCGAGCTCCGGGAACGCCTGGACGACCTTCAGCTCGTCGTGGAACAGCGCCGTGAACTCGCGGAAGCGGCCCCGCACCGGCGGGGCCGGCCCATCGAACTGGCTCTCCTCGTAGCCGGTGATGATCGCGTTGAGGTCGCCGTGCACGATCTCGCCGCGATCGTTGATCATCCGGAGGATCGGCTCGCCCCACGGGTCCAGGGCGTCGTAGTCGATCCTGGGTGTCCCGTCGGGGTTCGGCGCGGGCAGCGAGGCGGCCGCGAGCTCCTCGGCCGTGACCTGCGACCGGTACGCGACCGAGCCCCAGGGCTCGACGTTGACCGCGCCGAACAGCCCCTGGACGATCTGCCCGCCGGTGCCCTCGCCGCCGACCATGGCGCCGGCGCTGTGCATCAGGAACGGCCCCTCCCGGTCGGCGAAGAGCTCGTAGAAGCGCGTCTCGCCGGGCTCGGCGAGGGAGTCGGGGCTCAACCCGACGTTGCCGCCGAGCGACTCGATGTTCTTGATCTGCAGCCCCGTGACGTGGATGGACGCGCTCCTCGTCTTGGGGGAGTCGTCTGGGCGTTCGTTCGCCAGACTGAGCAGGTTGGTGAACCTGATCCGCAGGGTGTCTCCGACGTTCACGCGCAGCACGAGCGGCCTTGGCCGCTTGCCCGGCCGCAGCGTGGCGTTTCCCGGGCCGAGCGGCTCGCGCGGCCGGATGGGCACGACGTCCCGCGCGAGCGCGTAGACCATGCCGGCCGGGTTGAAGGACCCGAACCGGTTGTACACGTAGACCTGATCGAGCGCGACGACATCGGCAACGACGATCCTGCCGCTCGCCCGCGGGACGTTATCCCCCGGATCGGCGGGCAGATCTGCAGCCTCTTCGTCGGCCGGCGAAGCGTCCTCGTCGGCGCAGCCCGCGAGCGCTGGCACCACCGAAGCCCAGGCGAGGGCTCCAAACAGCCTGGCAGAAATCAAGGTGTCCTCTCCTCCGCACGCCACACCTGCGCGCTTGGCCGTGGGTGTCGGACACCTCCCACGCGCCCCCACGGAAGATCGGGGCATGGCTGTCCGCCGAACATCGACTCAAGCTGTCATGGTGTGTTTCGGCTTACAAATTTGGGGGGTGCCGCGGCGAGGTCAAATAGATTTCGTCGCGCTCTCGAGTCGGTCTCTCCCGTGGACAGAGCGAGCTCGACGTCGATCTCGGGCGGAGGTGAGGGATCCGGCGCGCACGAAAGCGCGCGCCTTGGCGAGAGGTGGTTTGACTCGGCTCGTGTGCGGGCCTCTCTCGTCCTGGGGCTCCGCGCGCGCCGCGCCGGCGTGGAGGAGGTCACCTCCGCCGATCGCCGGCCGGCGCCACGGAAGGTGGAGCGGACCTGCGACCGGCGGTAGCCAATGTGAGGAAGGCGGTTACGGCACGACCCTGAAGATGCCCCAGAGACCGTCCGAGACCTTGAAGCTCGGCTGGTCGAGGTAGAGCCGGTCGCCGGGGACGAAGGACCTCCCGCCGGCTGCGGAGAACGGAACCAGGTTGTGGTGGGTCATGGGGCCGATGGCGTTCTCGATGGCGATGTTGAGCACTTCCCTGTTCTCGCCGATGCGGCGGGAGCGCTCCCCCTCGGCGAAGGGGTTGTGAGGCCACGCTGCGCCCCAGAGCCCGAAGGCGTGCATGCGCCGGTGGCCGGACGGATGCACGAGGCGCACGCGCACCTTCTGCGTCCTGCCGGCCGTGAAGATCGGCGTCGCCGGATCGCCGTGGACGCGGGAGCTGAAGATGTCGCTCAGGTCCTTGTCATGGAGCTCCTCGCGCGCGAGCTCGGGCTTGATCCCCATCCGCGCCCAGAACGGCTCGGCGCGGTAGTTGAAGGCCTCGTGGCCCGTGTCCTCCGCGTCGTCCTCGCCGTCGTAGTTCCGGATCGCGGTGCCGCAGTTGAGATCCGCGTCGAGGCACTGGAACCTCGGGTCGCCCGAGTGCATGCCGACCTCGTCTTGATAGACGACCACGAATTCCCTGAACGAGCGCGTGTATCCATAGTAATCCTTGAAGCTGACCTCCGCCTGCGCGTGCGTGCCCGGATCGGCGCGCCAGGTGGCGCCCTGGGGCTCGACGATGAGGGCGCCGACGGCGCCGTGCATGCCGTGGTTCACCACGTCGGCCATGTCCCTCAGGTTGATGGCGCCGTACTCGACGGCCCTCGGCTCGACGGGGCCCCACCTGCCGTCCTTCTGGGAGATCTCGCCGGCGTACCACGTGTACTCGCGGGACTCGCCGGGCGCGACGGTCTGGTCCTCGTTGAGCCCGACGTTGGCGCCGTCGTCGGTCCTGACGTCGTAGGCCACGAGCTGCGGGTGGAGCGAGACGTGGTTGGACGGCCTGACCTGGTTCGTGTTGAAGCCGTCGACGATCGGAGGGTTATAGTTCCAGTGGGGCGTCTTGGGCAGCGCGGAGGGCAGCTCGTTGACGAGCGTGACCTGGATGCAGTCGCCGGCCGCGGCGCGCAGGATGAGCGGCTCCGGGGCGCGGCGCCCCGAGCGGAGGTCGGGCAGATCCTCGGCGCGGGCGAACAGGATCGCGTCGGGGTCGTAGAGATCGAACTCCTCGTTGTAGGTGACGCGATCGCCCGGCAGGTTGCCCTTCGCGGTGATCGCGTGGACGACATACCTCGTCACGGGCGCGCCCGCCGGGCAGGTCGGGAAGCGCCGCGCCCCGCGCGGCGTACCCCCGGGCGGCTCGGGCAAGGGGAGCAAGGCCGGATCGGTCCGCGGCCGCACCCTCAAGATGCCCCACATGCCGTCCCAGAGGTCGTCGGTCGGCGCGCTCTGGTAGAGGTAGTCGCCGGGCCCGCTGTCGTCCCGCGCGGACACCGGGGGCGTGAGCCCGAACTCGAAGTGCTCGGAGATGCCGATGGGCTGGCCGTTCGAGTAGCCGCTGTCCGGGTCGCCGATCTCGTTGAGCCACCGCTGGCCGTGGACCGTGAACACGTGCTGCTCCTCCTGCGCGCCCTGGAGGAGGCGAACCTTGATGTCGTCGCCCTCGTGCGCCGAGAGCAGCGGCGTGAACGGATCCGGGTGGACCCGGGAGCTGAACACGTTGTGCATCTCCCCCTCTTCGCCCGCCTTCTGCTCGACGCGGCCTGTCCTGCAGTCGCGCCTGGCGATGCGGAGCGGGATCGGCTCGTTGCGGTAGTTGATGAGCTCTCCGCCCGGATCGGCCGCGGCGATAGCCTCCGGGGCGAGGACGTCGCGGTGCTCGACCGCGAGCGGGAGCGGGGCCTCTTGCGTGGTCGGCGGGTTCACCGGCTCGCCGCACTCGTCGAAGAGCAGGGCGAAGTCGGCGAAGGCGAGGTTGAACTCGCGGAACGGCCGGAGCCCGGAGCCGCTCGGCGGGAGGATGTCGGCGCGGAAGCTCGTGGGCCCGCCGTCGGCGCGCGCGCCGAAGGCGACCCCGGTCTCCGGGTCGCGCCAGACCGAGCCGCTCGGCTCGATGACCAGGCCCATATAGAGGCCGTGCTGCTGGTGCGAGGAGGGGCTGAAATGGTCGTGCGAGAAGGAGGTATTGAGGGTGACGTCCTGACCGCGCCCGTTCGGCACGGGGTTGGCCCACCAGCGCTGCGTCGTGGTCTGCACGCCGCCCCGGTCGTCGTGGATGCGTGGGTGTCGCCGCGCGGTCAGCCTGACGCGACGGCCGCGCTCCTCGACGGTGCCGTCGGCCCTCAGGGCGCCGCCGAGCTTGTTGGCCGCGTCGATGCGCTGGACGACCTCCTGCGGCGCGAGCGTCCCGTCCTCGTAGTTGAAGCCGTTCGTCGAGCCGTCCGAGGAGGTGACGTCGAACTTCACGAGGTGGATGTGCTGGCCTGCGATGTCCGTGGGCGTGAAGATCTGGAACGGATCCTCTCTCAGGAAGTCGGGGAGCAGGTTCGTCGCCTCGGAGACGACGCACTCGCCCGAGTTGGCGCGGATGAACAGCGGCTCCGGCGGCCGGGCGCCCGACAGGGTCGCCTCGATGTCGTCCTCGAGGACGAGGAGGCGCATCTGCGGGTCGTGCCAGCCGCGCCGGTTGACCACGCCGTTGATCTGCACGAACGCGCTGCGGTACCTGCGCTCCGGCGTCCCCACGGGGCACGGGTTCGCGTAGGGCGCGCCGGGCGCCGCCGGCTGGCCGTTGACCGCGAACTGCGATGGCGCGCCCTCGGGCGTGAACGCCGGGTACGCCTTCGCGGGGAAGCCGTCCGTCGTCGTGATGGGCCGCGCTCCCGGGAACCGGCCGGCGTGGAAGGCCTGCGCCGATAGCTCCTCGGGTGTCCCCTCGCTCGGCAGCAGCTTGATGTTCGCCCTCTCGATCTCCACGTCGAACCTGCCGCGCCTCCCGAGCTCGGCGCCGCCCGGGGGCACGCTGGTGATGACGTGTCGCGGGAGCCCGCCGTCGACGGCGATGTCGAGCGGCGGTTGAGGAGCCCTGTGGCCTTCCAGCCCCGCGATGTAGAACGGATACCCCGGCATCGGCGGCCGCACCTCCTTGCCGCCGCCGGGCAGCTCCACGACGGTGGGCTTGTAGGTCGGCATGGGCGGCATCGCGATCCCCGGGACCGGCACGACGGCGGGCGTGGGCGTCCCGTCCTTGATCTCGCCGTCGGGCAGGAAGCGATCGCGCGTGCCGGCCTCGAAGACGTCGTGGCTGCGGAAGAGCTCCCACATGCCCTGCGCGAAGTGGGGATACAGGTGGCAGTGGAAGATCGCGTCGCCGGGCGTCAGGACGCGGTTGCCAGCCCTGCCGACGTTGTAGGTGAAGGCCGATCCCGGGCTGATGGATTGCGCGTCGAGGGTGTTCGCGTCGTCGTTGCTCGGCACCTTCAGCCACTGGTGCGCGTGGAGGTGGAAGACGTGCGTCTCCTTCGGCCCGGCGTGGAGGTTCCTGAACCAGACCGGGTCGCCGAGGTAGGCGTGATGGACGTTCGAGGGGTCGTCGGGGAACAGCGCCTGCGTCGCGTTGCCGCGCCTGTTCCGCTCGACGATCATCGCCGGGTCGCCGTTGGACCACGAGCTCAGGAAGAACTCCTCGTACTTGCACTCGACACATCTCTTGCTGGGACCGAGCCTCGCCCGGTTGGCGAGCAGGATGGAGCCGAACCCGGACGAGCCGTAGTTGACCCCGAAGCCGTCGCGCACGCCGTGGAAGGCCTCGTCTTCATCGAGCTCGTCGAACGCCTGGACGGCCTTCAGCTCGTCGTGGAACAGCACCGTGAACTCGCGGAAGCGGCCTTTGGCCACGGGGACGGGGCCGTCGAGCTGGCTCCCCTCGTAGCCGGCGATGATCGCGTTGAGATCGCCGTGCACGATCTCGTCATGATCGCTTACCATCCTGAGGATCGGCTCGCCGTGCTCGTCCAGCGCGTCGTAGTCGATCCTGGGCGTCCCGTCGGGGTTCGGCGTGGGCAGCGAGGCGGCCGCGAGCTCCTCGGCGGTGACCTGCGAACGGTACGCGACCGCCCCCGCGGGCTCGACGTTGACCGCGCCGAACAGCCCGAGGACGGTCTGTCCGCCGTCCCCCTCGCCGCCGCCCATGGCGCCGGCGCTGTGCATGAGGAATGTCCCCTCCTTGTCGGCGATGAGCTCGTAGACGCGCGTCTCGCCGGGCTCGGCGAGCGCGTCGGGCCCCTGCCCGACGTTGCCGCCGAGCGCCTCGACGTTCTTGATCTCGAGCCCGGACACGTGCACCGACGCGCTCCTCGTCCTCGTCGAGTCGCCAGGGCGCCTGTCCGCCGGCCGGAGCAGGTTGGTGAACCGGATGCGCAGCGCGTCCCCGACGTTCACGCGCAGCACGAGGGGCCTCGGCCGCTTGCCCGGCCGCAGCATGGCGTTGCCCGGGCCGAGCGGCTCGCGCGGCCGGATCGGCACGACGTCCCGCTTGAGCGCGTAGATCATGCCGGCCGGGTTGAAGGACCCGAACCGGTTGTATACGTAGACCTGATCGAGCGCGACGACGTCGGCGACTACCGTCCTGCCGCTCGTTGGATGATCGTTCAGCTCCGACCCTGCAGATTCATGACTTTCTTCCTCGGGTGTCTCGCCGCCCGGGTCTCCGCAGCCCGCGACTCCGAGCACCACCGCAGCCCAGCCGATAGCTCCGAGCAGTCTCCGCATGATCAACGTTGTTCTCTCCTCGGTATGCGCGCGCCCGCGCGCCCGCCCGGGACGCCGATCGCGCCCCGGGCGTCTCCACTGCGCCGGATCGCTGCCGTCCGCCGTGGACTGGCCGCGCGATCCGGATGGCAATCCGGGTGAGCGACTTTGTGACTTTGTGAGATCGCCGTCAAATAGAATTGCCGTTGTCCGTCTCGGCGCGGTCGCCCCGCGTGGATTACGCGCTTTACAGGGATGGTGTCGTCAGCGCGGCCTGGGGCGCTCGGGAGAGTCGACAGCGTCGGAAGGGCGATGAGCGGTGGAGCGGCGGCGCGCCCTCTCGGCGCCTTCGCCGCGGCGCCGGTCTCCGGGCTCGGCGAGGTGGGGTGTCAGGGCCTTTCGAGAGGGGTGGAAGCGCTCGTCTGTGACGTACCGGCCCCGCCGCTGCGCAGAGGAGCCTCGCGGGCGGGGGGTTATTGGCCTTGCGGCTTGGACCACCGGTCCACGGCGACCATCGCGGCGCCGAGCCCGTCGATGTACGTCCCGTGCCGGAGCGTCGCGCGCTTGAGCGCCGCGACCAGCGTGATCAGGAGCTGGCGTGCCTCGTCTCGCTCGCGCCGCAGGTCCTGGACCTCATCCCGCGACGGCCGCTGGACGGCCGCAGCTTGCCCTGCGTCCTTCGTGCCTGTCTGCTGTGCTCTCTCGGACATGGGTCTCATCCTCCCCTATCAAGGTAGCGCCGCCGCGACCGGGCCATCAACCTCCTGTGCAGGGTTTTGACCCGGTGTTCGTATCCCGGCCCACGTCGGCTCCGGAGCGCGCGACGAGGGTGACGAGGCCGCGCGCGATCTCGCGGTGGAGGACGCGGAATCCGGCCGCTTCGAGCCTCTCGCAGGCCCAATCGGGGGAGAGCCGCAGCTTGCGATAAAAGCTCGCCGACAGCCTCCACCGTCCGTCCTCGCGGCCGCGCGTGTGCACGAGATCGTGCACCTTGACGGTCTCCGGTTCGTATTCGAGGAAACAGGTCATGATCACATCCGCCGAGTCGTGCACGGGGATGAACCGGTCGACGCCCTCGAGCTCGCGGGTGAGATCGCGGAACGTGAGCACGAGCCGGCCGCCGGGCGCGAGGCGCCGGGCGCAGCCGGCGAACATCCGTTCCACGTCTCCCTTGCTGCCCAGGTGGGGGAGCGTGTCCCCCATGCACACGGCGAGCTCGCAGGGACGCCCCGGGCGCTCCAGCGCGTCGAGGAGATCGCCTTGAACGACGTCGACGGCGAGCTGCCCGCGGCGCGCGGCGAGCTCGGCGAGGAGCTTGTCCGAGGTGTCCACCGCCGTCACCCGGAAGCCGAGCTGCGCCAGCGCGAGGGACTGGAACCCCGAGCCGCACCCGAGGTCGATGGCCTCCGAAGCGCCCTCGGGGCGAACGCCGAGGCGCTCGAAGAGCGCTCGTTGCTCGGCGACCTTGGCGTCGTAGTCCCCGAACATCCGGGAGTAGTGCGCGGCGAGGAGCTGGTCGTAGTGATCGGCGACGGTGGGCATGGGCTCTCTTCCTCCGCGGTCATCCTACAGCCGCCCGGCGTCCGCCGCACACCGCCGCACGCGCGGGCCCGCCGCGCCGCGGGCAGGCGAGAGGGCGAGTAGGCGAGAGGGCGAGAGGGCGAGAGGGCGAGTAGGCGAGAAGGCCGAGCGCGGGCGCAAGCGTAGCTGGACGCGTACATGGACGCACGAGGGCGCACCAGAATCGCTCGCGTCCGAAAATTTCTGTTCTGCTTTGACGAAAGCGTGATATCTTGGTTGTAACGCGACTTTTACTCCGACATCGATTTTCCGCGTCAGCGATGTTGGAAGGCAACGGGGATGTCCCGGGGCGATGTTGACGAGGGAGAGGTCGCGGTGCTGTACGCAGCTGGTTTCGTCGGACGGGTCAGAATGAGATGCGGCGAGCTTGGACCGAGCACGCCGGTCGCTCGCGCGGGCCCCTCGCTCCTCGAGAGCGCGCCTCGCGCGAAGCGCGCTGACCTACCCGTGGGCGGAGCCAGCTGGGCGAGCCGGAGAGCCCAGGCGAGCGGTCGAGCCGGGTAACCAGGCAGCCGGAACGAGAACGACGGGCGAGCCAGAACGACAGGCACGCCGCATGACCAGGTGAGCTCGGGCGAGCCGCGACGCGCTCTTGCGTGCGCCGCTCCTCCAGGGCCGGTCAGCCTCGCTGAGCAGCCAGCGCCGGGGTCGGGAATGCATCGATGCCCGATGCCCGATGCCCGATGCCCGATGCCGATGCGGTGACGGCGATGAAGCGGTGATGGCGAAGACGCGAACCGGCGAACCGGCGAACCGGCGAACCGGCGAACCGGCGAACCGGCGAACCCGCGAAAACGCCTGCCGTGGGCGGAGGCGAGAAATGAGTTGCGGAGAGCGCGAGTCTCGGGCAGGATGATAAGTTTTGTGACTGGAGTGTATGCGGCCTGGCGGGGTGGCGCGGGCCGCGGGGGCTCATTGGAACGAAGGAGCGGAGTGCATGAAGACGATGTTTGGTTGGCTCTCCAGGTGCTCGCGATCCCTCGTCGCGGCGGGCGCCGCCGCGCTCCTCTCTGCCACGCCGACCGCGGCCTCGGCAGAGCACGCGGGGGCGCCGCGGCCGGCCGCGCCCGGCGGCTCGCCGGCGGCGGCCCAGGGCGCGGAGAGCGCGCCTGCGGCAGAGCCCGCTGCCTCGCCCGGTGCGGGCGAGTGGGACAGCTACTCCGTGGAGGTCTACGGCATGCTGGTCTCCCGCGCCGGGAAGGTCGCGACGCTGCTGCCGCTCGTCGCCACCTCCGCGACGCCGGTCGCCGCGGGGACCAAGGCGGTGCTCTTCCGCCGGATCGAGGATCCCAAGGGCGCGAGTCCCACGAAATGGGTCGAGATCGCCAGGGTGACCATGAAGAAGATCGAGGCGACCGGCAACATGCAGCTCAGCATCGACTCGGAGGAGCAGGCGCCGCCCGGGGAGAAGGGCAAGGCGCCGGGCCACTTCGTGAAGGGCGCGCGGCTCAAGCTCGCGATCCAGTAGCCCCGACATCGCCCCTCGGCTGAGCACGCCGCGCGCGGCGTCGCGCCGCGCCGGGGTGGCGCGGGGGAGGGGCGAGAGCGGCGGCGCGCCGGCAGCGCGGCGCGGGCGACGCCGCCCTCCGGATCTCGCCATACCCGCACGACATTTTGAAACGCCGGGCCTCATCGTTGATAGAGTCGGCTTGCGGAGACGAGCGACGACGATGAACGCCCTTCGATCCTGGCTCTCGCAACTGAATCGCCCCGAGGTGACGGAGTTCGCCGTGGCCACGGGGCGCATGCCCAGCGTCAAGATCTCGGGCGCCTTCCAGGCCGTCGATCCCGGCGCCCTCACCACCGAGGACATCCTCATGCTCCTCAGCGCGCTCGGCGGCGGCCGCTACATCGAGGCGCTCGGCGCCAAGCCGTCGCAGTGGCACATCCGCATCGAGGGCATCGGCGCCATCTCGGTCGTCGCCGCGCGCCAGGGCGACCTCGTGCACGCCCGCATGACGCGGATGCAGCCGTCGTCCTCCGCCGCGCCCGGGGCCGCGGCCGCGGGGCCTCCCGCGCGGCCCTCGCAGCAGCTCTCCATGCGGGAGCACCTCGCGCCCGAGGAGGCGCAGCGCCCGCCGCCGCGCGAGCCGGAGGCGAAGCGCCCGAGCTCCTCCGAGCTCGCGTTCGACCTCCGCGGCTCCCCGCCTCCGCCCGCCGAGCCCCGCGCCGGCCGCCCCTCCACGCCGCGCCTCGACCCGCGCGCCTTCGATCCGCGCGCCGACGAGGCGCCCGCCGCCGATCGCGGCGGCCGCGCGTCGGCGCCGCCCGCCGAGCCCCGCGCCGCCGCGCGGCCGGCCGCGGCGGGCGCGCGCGCGCGGCCCTCGTCCACCGACGTCGCGGCGGGCGCCCTCGACGGGCTGCTCGCCATGGCGCGCGATCAGGGCGCGAGCGATCTCCACCTCGTCGCCGGCCGCCCGCCGCTCCTGCGCGTCGCGGGCGAGCTCGTGCCGCACGGCGAGCCGCTCGAGCCGGCGGCCGTCGAGTCGCTCCTGCTCCCGCGCGTCCCCGCGCGCCTCGCGCCGGTCCTCGCGGCGGAGGGCTCGAGCGACTTCGCCCTCGAGCTCGGCGCGCTCGGCCGGTTCCGGGTGAACATCGCGCGCCACCGCCAGGGCTACAAGGGCTGCTTCCGCCTGATCGCGCGCAGCATCCCGAGCCTCGCGTCGCTCGGCCTGCCCGACGCGATCGGGCTCGCCACCCGCCACCATCAGGGCCTCATCGTGATCACCGGGCCGACGGGGCACGGCAAGACCACGACGCTGACCGCGATCGTCGACATCCTGAACCGCGAGACCAGCCACCACATCATCACGGTCGAGGATCCGGTCGAGTTCGTCCACGCGCGCGGCAAGGCGATGATCAGCCAGCGCGAGGTCGGCACGCACACCCGCTCGTTCGAGAACGCCCTCAAGGCCTCGCTCCGCGAGGATCCCGACGTCATCGTCGTCGGCGAGCTCCGGGACACGGCGACCGTGCGCATGGCGCTGTCGGCGAGCGAGACGGGCCACCTCGTGCTCGGCACGATGAACACCCCGAGCGCGGCGAAGACCATCGATCGGCTGATCGACCTGTTCCCGCCCGGCGATCAGCAGCAGGTCCGCGTCACCCTCGCGGGCGGCCTCCGGCTCATCGTCAGCCAGCGGCTCCTGCCGAGCGCGGACGGCAAGCGCATGGTGGCCGCCGCCGAGGTCCTGCCCGGCTCGGTCGCGCTCTGGAACCTCATCCGCGACTCCAAGACGTTCCAGATCCCGAGCCTCCAGCAGCGGGGGAAGGGCCTCGGGATCATCCGCCTCGACGACTCGCTGGCCGAGCTCGTCCGCGCGGGCAAGGCGACGCTCGAGGCGGCGCTCGCGGTGGCGGAGGCGCCGGAGGAGCTCGAGGCGGTCCTCACCGGCAAGCGGCAGCCCGCGATCGCGCCGGACAGGAGGCCGCCGGCCCCGCCGCCCGAGGCGTCGCGGCCCGGCGCCCCCGAGGCGGGCAAGGGCCTGTTCGAGCGCGCGGGCGCGCTCTTCGGGAAGAAGGGAGGCTAGCGTGGCCAGGATCGATCGCCTCTTCGACGAGCTCCTGTCCAGGAAGGGCAGCGACCTGCACCTCGGCATCGGCTATCCGCCGCTCGTCCGCGCCCGCGGCGAGCTCGTGGCCCTGCGCGACACGCCCCTCGACGCGGCCGAGATGGAGGCGCTCCTCTTCGAGATCACGACCCCCGAGGAGCGGCGGCGGATCGTCGACGAGCTCGATCTGGATTTCGCCTATTCCTACGCGGACAAGGCCCGTTTTCGCGCCAACTACTTCTACAAGACCACCGGGCTCGCGGCCGTCTTCCGCACCATCCCGAGCAAGATCCTCTCCCTGGACGATCTCGGCTGCCCCGAGATCGTCCGCCGGCTGTCGGAGCGGCAGAGCGGGCTCATCCTGATCACGGGCCCGACCGGCTCCGGCAAGTCGACGACGCTGGCGGCGATGATCGACCACATCAACCGCTCGCGCGCGTGCCATATCCTCACGATCGAGGATCCGGTCGAGTTCGTGCACAGCCCCATCAAGGCGCAGGTCACGCACCGCGAGGTCGGCCCCGACGCTGGCAGCTTCGCGAGCGCGATCCGCAGCGCCGGTCGGGAGGACGCCGACGTGATCCTGATCGGCGAGCTCAGGACGAACGAGACGATGAAGCTCGCCTTGCAGCTCGCGAGCTTCGGCGTCCTCGTGTTCGGCACCGTCCACACGAACAGCGCGGCCGCGACGATCGACCGCATCATCAACGCGTTCCCCGCGGACGAGCAGCTCCAGGTCCGCGGGATGCTGTCCGAGAGCCTCGCCGCGATCATCGCCCAGCAGCTCCTCCGCACGAAGGACGGCACGGGCCGCGTCGCCGCGCACGAGATCCTCGTCGGGTCCAGCGCGCTGTCCGCGATGATCCGCGAGGGCAAGACGTTCCAGATCACGAACCTGATGCAGGCCGGCCGCTCCGCCGGCATGCAGACGATGGACATGGCGCTGGAGCGGCTCGTCAAGAAGGACACCATCTCGGTCCAGGCGGCGCTCGAGAAGGCGATCGACAAGGACAACTTCCAGCGGCTCTTTCCCGACGCGCAGGGGGCTTGAGGGACAGCTGCGCTGCTGCCAGGGCGGCAGAAGGTTGGATGAAGAAGGAGAATTTGAGCGCCAAGACGCCAAGACGCCAAGACGCCAAGAAAAGAAAGAGGTTTTTTTATTCTCTCTCTCTCTCTCTCTCTCTCTCTTTGGCGTCTTGGCGTCTTGGCGTCTTGGCGTTTGAATTCTCTCTCGTTCGACCCCCTGCTCCAGCAGATCACGCCGCAAGCCGGCAGGGCAGATCCACGGTGAAGCAGGCGCCCTCGCCCCGCTGGCTCGCCACCTGGATCGTGCCCCCGTGCGCCCGGACGACCTCGTTCGCGATGTAGAGCCCGAGCCCGAGCCCGCCGTAGAACCTCGACGAGACCGCCCGCTCGAAGCGCTTGAAGATGCGCTCCAGGTCCTCCGGCGCGATGCCGATCCCGTGATCGCACACGACCACGCGCGCCGCGCCGCCGCGCCCTTCGACGGTCACCTCGATGGGGCGGCCGGCGCCGAACTTGATCGCGTTGGTGAGCAGGCTCCTCAGCACCTGCGCGACGCGGAGCCGATCGAAGCGGCCGAGCACCGGGCGCCCCGCGTCGAGCTCGACGCGACAGCCCGCCCGCGACGAGGCCTCGCCGAGCTCGACCACGACGTCGCGCGCCAGCGCGGCGAGGTCGACCTCCGCGAGCTCCAGCTCGAGCCCGCGGCGGGCGACCCGGTCGACGTCGACCAGGCTGTCGACGAGCAGCTCGAGCCGCTCGACCTGACCCAGGCTCGCCGCGGCCATGCGCTCGAGCGACGGGTCCGTGGGCTCGGTCGCGAGCTTCTTCCGCAGGAGCCCGAGCTTCAGCTTGAGCGGCGTGAGCGGCGTGCGGAGCTCGTGAGAGGCGACCGAGAGGAACTCCTCGCGGACCTGGATCGCCCGCTGCGCCTCGCGGTAGAGCCGCGCGTTGTCGAGCACGATCGCGGCCCGCCGCGCGAGCTCCTCCACGAGCGCCGCGTCGTCGCGGGTGTAGGGCGGCGCCGACCGCGTCCGCACCAGCGAGAGCACGCCCAGGCAGCGATCCTGCGTCACCAGCGGCGCGTTGAGGTACGCCGCCGGCGACAGCGCCGAGGGCGCCTCGGGGCGCGCCGCGCCCGGGGCCCAGCGCCGCGTCAGGCGGTCGTCCACGCGGCCGAGCTCGGCTCGCTCCGCGCCGAGCGCGCGGCCGGGCGCCCAGGGCGCGCCCTCGGGCGAGGCGAGCGCGCGCAGCTGCGCGGCCTGCTCCGGCGAGCCCGCGGCCACGGCCGAGAGCTCGAGCGCGCCCGCCTCGTCGAGCGCGTAGAGCGCGGCGCCCTCGGCGAGCTCGGGCACCACGGCCTCGGCGATCGCCTCCAGCGTCGCCTCGTAGTCGAGGCCGGCCACGAGCCCCCGGGTCGCCTCCGCCAGGAAGCGCTCGGCCATCGCCGCCCGCTTTCGCTCGGTGATGTCCGTGGAGATGCCGCAGACCGCATACACGGCCCCCGCCGCGTCGCGCAGCGTGAACTTGAGGGTCAGGTAGGTGTGCAGCCCAGCCTCCTGGGGGATCACCTCCTCGAACTCGAGCGGAGAGTCCACCTCGAACGTCTTGCGGTCGTTCGCGGCGAACCGCTCGGCGGTCTCCCGCGGGAAGATCTCGTGATCCTTACGGCCGATGATCTGATCTCGCGGCCGCTGGACCACCCGCTCGTAGCAGCGGTTGACCAGGAGCAGGCGGCCCTCGGCGTCCTTGACGTAGATGATCGCCGGCGAGTTGTCGACGATGGCCTGGAGCTGCTCCTGGCTCTTCTTCAGCGCCTCGTAGAGCGACGCGTTCTCGAGCGAGATGGCGGCCTGCGACGACAGGAGCTCGAGCACCGCGAGCGTGCCCTCGGAGAACGCGCGGCGCATCGCCGCGTTCTCCAGGTAGAGGATCGCGAACGTCCCCGGGCGCCGCGCGATCGGCATGCACAGGACGGATCTCGGCCTGGCCAGCGCGACGTACTCGTCCGCCGAGAACCGCGACTCCGCCGCGTCGTCGAGGATGACCGGCTCGCCCGTCCGGAGGACGTAGTTGACGATCGACAGCGGCAGCGCGGAGGCGCTCGCCGGCGCGCGGGCCTCGCCGGCGAGCGCCTCCGCGAACGCCTTGCCTCCCTCGATCCGCGCCCTCGCCCGGATCGACGCGGCGCCGCCGCCGGCCTCCAGCAGGTAGCCCTTCTGCGCGCCCGCGTGCGCGAGGACGACCCGGAGCAGCGCCTCCTCGAGCCGGGGCATCAGGATCTCGCCGGAGATGCTCTGCGACGCCTTCACGACGGCCAGCCGATCGAGCTCCTCGGCCGGCATGGTGACGGTGCTCGTCGACGCGAGCGGCTGCGCCTCGAGGTGCGGGTAGAGCCGGTCGAGCTGCTTCACCTTGCCGTCGGCGCCCCAGCGGGCGTACGAGGCGCGGGCCGCGCGCAGGTACGCGTCGGCGATCAGGTCGAAGCCGCGATCCCGGTAGAACGCGGCGGCGAGCTCCTGGGCGAGCGCCTCGCCCTGGACCAGGCCGTTCGCGCGCGCGGCCCGGATGGCCTGCTCGTAGAGGCGCATCGCGGCGAGCTCGTCGCCCGCGACGCGCGCGATCTCGGCCGACACGAGCGCGCGGCGGTCCTCCTGGTTCGCGGGCTCGACCTCCGCCCAGCGGCGGAGATCCGCCTCGTGCGCGCGCAGGGTGGGCAGGAGCTCCCGCCGCTGCTCCTCGGGCAGCGCGCGGGCGTGGCAGGACAGCGCGAGCGCGGCGATATAGACGTGATCGGCGGCCTGGATCTGGCCGGTCACCAGGCCGAGCAGCTCGCCCGCCGCGCGCGCCGCGTCCACGGCCTCGCCGTAGCGCCCGAACAGGAGCGCCGCCTGGGCCCCGTAGAGGCTCTCGTAGAACCGCGTGAGCGGCGCCGCCTCCTCGCGCGGCGGGGCCCCTTCGCCCCCCGCGCCCTCGGCCGCCCAGCCCGGGCCGCGACCGCGCAGGCGCTGCACGAGCCGGTGCAGGACGGCCACGATGTGATGGACGGTGTCGTACCGGGCCTGGCGCGTGAACTCCATGCGCCGCTCGGCCTCGGCGGCGACGTCCGCGAGGGGATCGCCCGACGCGAGGCGCAGCGCCACGATGTGAAAACAGCAGTACGACGCGTAGATCAGCGCGCCGGCCTCGATCGCCTCGTCGAAGGCCCTGTGAAACAGGCCGACCACGTCCCGGAAGGGGCAGATCCAGGGGTCGATGAAGGTGCTGATCATGTGGAGGATCTGCGCCCGGCTCCCGGCCTGGCCGCCGGCCTCGAGCAGCGCGCGGGCGAGCTCGCCGAACCGGTAGCTCTCCCGGTAGAGCCCGAGGACGCGGCCGATCGTCCCGCCGAACGCGACGTAGCCGGGCGGAGAAGCGCCCGAGTTGCCCGCGCGCAACGTGAGCCGGACCATGTGGCACGCGATGAGGCCGTAGAGGTCCGGATCCGTGTAATAGGCCGACGGCAGCGCGGTCGACAGGGTGGTCATCAGGGCGGTCGTGTCCGGATCGGACATGCGCGGTAAGCCGACGAGCGCCTCGACGCGGCGATCGCGGATCTCGCCCCAGACCTCGCGCGCGGCGCGCTCCACCGCGCCCCGCGGCGGGTGGAGCGGGAGGTCCAGGTCGAAGCGCCGCGCGCAGGCGAGGGCGCTCCGCGCCGCCCGCTCGAAATCGGCCCGGGTCGTGTGCAGATCGATCTCGATGCGGTGGATCTCCGCCAGCTCGAGCCGGCTCCGGGCGCGCCCGAGGAGCGCGCCGACGAGCCGCTCGGCGGCGGCGAAATCGCCGCTCAGGAAGGCGCAGCGCGCGCTCTCGCAGTGGAGATCGAGCGCGAGCGCGTACTCCTTGTCCCAGGCGTCGTCCGCGAGCAGCGCCATGCCCGCCGCGAGGTAACGGGCCGCCGCCGCGAAGGCGGAAGAGGCCCTGGCGCGCCGGCCCGCCGCCAGGTTGAGCCTGGCGATGCGGTCCCGCTCGCGGGGGTCCGTCACCAGCGCCGAGCCCAGGTTGAGGTGGCCGGCGATCTCGAAGATGCGCGGCTCGGCGGCGTCCGGCGCCGCGCGGGCGGCGAGCAGCCGGCCGATGCGGAGGTGCACCGCCGCCCGCTCCTCCTCCGGGACGAGCGCGCAAGCCGCCTGCTGGACGCGGTCGTGGAGGAAGCGGTAGGTGTCGCCGGACCGGAGGAGCAGCCCCTCGCGCACGAGCTCCCGGTGGTCCTCGTGAACCGCGTCCGCGGGCCGATCGCGGATGACGGCGAGGGTGCCGGCGTCGACGGTGTTCCCCACGCAGGCGGCGAGCGTGAGCGCCTTCTGGGCGGGCCCGGGGAGGCGCTTGATCTTCGTGATCATGAGATCGATCACGTTGTCGGCGAGGCCCTTCTCGCGGATCGCGCCGATATCCCACCGGAAGGCGCCGGCGCGCAGATCGGCCTCGATCATGCCCTCCTTGTGGAGCATGGCCAGGAACTGCGTGGCGAAGAACGGGTTGCCGGCGGTCCTCTCGTGAACCAGCTGCGCGAGAGAGGCGCTGTCCTCGCAGCTCGTCTGGACCGTATCGGCGACCAGCCGCTGGACGTCCCTGGTGGAGAGCGGCGCGATCTCGATCTCGCGGACCGGCGCGCCGGCGCCCCGCGCGCGCTCGAGCATGCGCGCGAGCGGGTGGAGCGGCCCCACCTCGTCGTCGCGGTAGGCGAAGATGGCGAGGAGGTGCCGCGTCTCGGGGTGGGTGACGAGCCGCTCGAGCAGCGAGAGGCTCTCCGGGTCGGCCCACTGGAGGTCGTCGATGAAGAGGACGAGCGGGTGCTCCTCGCGGCAGAAGGCGCCGACGAGCCGCCGGAGCACCATGTCGAACCGGCGCTCCGCCTCGGTCATCGGCAGCTCGGGGACGGGCGGCTGCTCGCCGAGGATGAGCTCCGCCTCGGGGAGGACGTCGATGACGAGCTGCGCGTTCTTGCCGAGCGCCGCGGAGAGCCGCCTCCGCCACTCGCCGACCGCGGCCTCGCTCGCGCCAAGGACGCCGAGCAAGAGCTCGCGGAGCGCCTGGACGAGCGTGGCGTAGGGGACGTGGCGGTGCTGCTGGTCGAATTTGCCCGCCGCGAAGAGGCCTCGCCCGCGGACCGCCTTGCGGTGGAGCTCCTGCACCAGCGACGTCTTGCCGACCCCCGCGCATCCGGCGAGGAAGACGATCTCGGGGGCCCCGCGCAGCGCCACGCGCGCGAAGGCGGCGAGGAGGGCGGAGGCCTCGCGCTCGCGGCCATAGAGCTTCTTCGGGATCCGGAAGAGGCCGGAGAAGTCGTGCTCTCCGAGCGGGAATGGGTCGATGTGATCGGCGGTCGTGAGCCGCTCGAGGCATCGCTCCACATCGCGCGCGACGCCGCGCGCGCTCTGGTACCGGTCCTCGGCGGCCTTGGCCAGGAGCTTCATGACGAGCTCGGACACGGGCGGCGGGATCCCGGGGACGAGCTCCGAGGGGGGCAGGGGGAGCACGGCGGCGTGGCAGTGGACCCACTCCAGGGCATCGCCGGCCGAGAAGGGCAGGACGCCCGTGAGCATCTCGTAGAGCGTGACGCCGAGCGAGTAGAGGTCGGTGCGGTGATCGATCGCCCGGTCCAGGCGCCCTGTCTGCTCCGGCGAGATGTAGCCGAGGGTCCCCTCGATGACGCCCGGGCTCCGCGCGTCGCTCTGCTCCTCCGGGAGGAGGGAGGCGAGGGCGAAGCTCACGATCTTCACCTCTCCCGACTCGGGATCGAGGAGGATGTTTTGCGGTTTGATGTCCTTGTGGACAACCCCCTTTGCGTGGATGTTCGCGAGCGCGGCGGAGATGCGGGCGGCGATCGTCAAGAACCGTCTGATCTCCATCGGCGCGCCCAGCATCCGGTCGAGCGAGCGCCCGCGGAAGTCCTCCAGGACGAGCGCCGGCCGGCCCCGGTGCATCGTGAGCTCACAGGGCCTGATCGTGGACTCTCCGCTGAGCCTCCGCCCGATCTCGAGCTCGTGGCGCAGGCGCGCCACGTCCCGGCGATCGGGGCGCGCTGCCCGGAGTATCTTGATCACGACCGGACAGCCGTCCTCGTTCCGCACGCCGCGGTGGACGACGTACCTGGTCTCCTCGCGCAGGATCTCCGTCAGCGTGTAGCGATCAGGCGCGGGCATGGCCGTCAGCCGGCGGCCAGGCTGCGCCGCGCGAGCCGTCGAGTCCGCCGGCGCTCGGCGCGCCGCGCGTCCCGGCGCTCCGTGCTGCGGCTCCGCGCAGGGAGGCGTCGAGCGCTCTCCACGGCAGAGGGCGACCGAGCGCACCGCGCAGTAGCTCGGTAGATCTGCTCCACTGTGACCAATGTGCTGACCGGTGCAGTGACGGTCAAGACAGGGCCGGCGTGTCGAAATCTGCGGCCCTCCGCCGCTCATGCAGCGACGGCCTGCGGCGCGCGGCGCGACGATGCGGCCTGGGTGCGGGGCTCGAGCGCGCGGAGGGCGGCGTCGCGCCGGCCGCCCCGCCGGCGAGGCGGCGCTTCCGTCTGGCGCCGGCGGCCGTGCAGGGCGTATCCTTGGGGGCCAATGCATCCGCCCGCACACGACGCTGCTTCGCTCGATCTCGACGCCTACCTCGCCCGCATCGGCTACCGCGGGGCGCTCGCCGCCACGCGGGAGGTGCTCGACGCGCTGCACAGGGCGCACGCCTACTCCATCCCTTTCGAGAACCTCGATATCCTGCTCGGCCGCCCGATCCGCATCGATCTGGCCAGCGTGCAGGCCAAGCTCGTCAAGGCGCGCCGCGGCGGCTACTGCTTCGAGCAGAACACCCTGTTCGTCGCGGCGCTGCGCCGGATCGGATTCAAGGTCACGACGCTCCTCGCGCGGGTGAGGTTCCAGCGGAGCGAGATCGGGCCGCGGACGCATATGCTGTCCCTGATCGAGCTGCCCGAAGGGCCGTTCATCGCGGACGTCGGCTTCGGCGGGCCGGGCCTCACGCAGCCCATCCGGCTCGTCGAGGGCGAGAGCCAGGCGCAGCTGCACGACATGGTCGGCCTGCGCCGGGAGGGCCCCGAATGGGTGCTGGAGTCGCGGGGGCAAGCGCCGTGGCAGGATCTCTACGCATTCACGCTCGAGGAGCACTTCCCTGTCGATTACGAGGCGGCGAACCATTACACGTCCACCCACCCCAGCTCGCTGTTCATGAGCAATGTGCTCGCGGCGCTCGCCTCGCCGGAGGCTCGCTTGACGCTGCGCAACCGCCAGCTGGGTGTGCTCCGGGGCGGCCAGTTCGAGCGGTTCGAGCTCGGCGACGACGAGCTCCACGACGTCTTGAAGGACCGCTTCGGGCTGGAGCTCCCGGCCGGAGCGCGGCTCTCCTGCGCGGGCCTGAACGGCTGAAGCGGCGGCGCGCCGAGGGCGGTGTCCGGCGCGCGCGCCGTGGTGGAGGCGGGGCGCGCGCCGTCGCGGAGTGGGGCGCGCGCGCCGTGGTGGAGGCGGGGCGCGCGCTGGAGCCGGCGGGCGCGGCTCGCTGGCCGCGCCCGCCGCCCCTCGCGCCGGAGGGCTGCCGGTCAGTGGACGCGCCCGATGCCGCGGCGGATGAACGCCGAGCGGCTCGCGCTGGCGCGCGCGTCGCCCCGCGCCGCGGTCGGCGCGCCTGCGAAGGTCGGGGCGGGCTCGCAGACGAGCGCCTTCAGATCCTGGTTCCGGCGCCCGAGATCGTTCAAGACGCGCAGCTCGCCGGTCACCGGGTCAGAGACGGTGACGCCCGTCATGAAGCCGGAGAGCGTCGTCTCACCCCCGAGGAACCGCGGGTTCACGTGCAAGAACACGGTCCCCGTCTCCGCCGCCCCGTGGCATCCGTTGCAGGTATTGAGCGAGAACTTGTGCCGAGCCTCGTTGTTGAGGATGCCCGGGGCCGCCCACGCGTTCAGGTTGTTGAACGACGAGCCGCCGAGGAACGGGCTCCCCTGGAACGTGTCGGGCACCGTGTGCTGCTCCAAGAGGATCGCCGCCTCGTTCTGGTTCACGAAGTCCGCGAGCGTGGTCGAGCCGTCGAAGCTCTGATCCGGCGTCAGCTTGACCGTCTCCGGGCGCAGGAAGCCCGTCTGGGGCGAGAGGACGAACTCGCGCAGCTCCCAGGGCCCTGCCAGCGCGATCTCGTTCGTGCGGAGCTGCCCGAGCGAGCTGCCGTTCGGCCTGCCGGGCGCGGCGTTCCGGCCGGCGAACCGCGTGGTGATGTCCTGGAGGGCGGCGTTGTACTCCTCGGACGGGAACGGCAGGCTGCCGAGGGCGTGCCAGGCGTTGGCCCAGTCGAGCACGTCGGCCTCGGTCGACGCGGGGAGCTTGTACTCGAGGATCACGGTGAACTGCTGCGGGAAGCCCTGGCTGACGACGCCGAACACGAAGCGCCCCTCGCCGGCGTGGCCTTCGGCGAGGTTCCGCACGTCGATCCTGTTGACGATGCCGAGCAGCAAGAGCGGCGCCTGCGTCAGATCGAGCGACCCGTCGGGGCTCCTCGGCCACTCGTCGAGCACGACCTGCTGAATGGCCGGGCGCGCTGGCAGCGTGAAGCCGTTCACGACCTGGTCGGTCAGCCAGGTATTGAACATCTGCTCGACCATGGCCGGCGCGTCGGCGGGCGTCGGGGCCATGTCCTCCATGAGGCGCGCGAACGTCCACGCGCCCGTCCGGGGGTCGCCCGGCGGCCCAGCGAACGTCGTGCGGATGGGATCCTCGACCACGCTGAGGTGCTTCACGAAGATCTCCCGGCTCGTCCGGACGAAGCAGCCCGTGGGCTCGGCGAGCTCGAAATTGAGGGCCCCTGAGCCGACGAAGAACTCGGGCGAGCTGAAGTTGATCACGTTGAAGGGGATCTCGTGGACGCCGGGGTCCGCGTCCTCGGTGCCGGTCACGGTGGCCGAGAGCTCCGCCGTGCTCCCGGGCGGGACGCCGGGGATGAACATGGTATTTCCGACGATGTTGATGCCCGGCGGCTGGTCGAGGATCTGGAGCGCGTAGTCCGCCGGGGTGCACGCGCCGGCATCGTTGTTGGTGACGGCCACCTGGTATGCCACCGGCGTGTTCGGGGTGACCGGCCCGCTGCTCGCCGGGGTGACGGCGATCGTCGCGGGGCGCGTGATGCAGGAGAGCTGGGCGATCTCGGCGCCGGTCGTCGGGGAGGTGGAGAGCCAGACCTCGTCGATGAGGCCCGTGAAGCGCTGCTTCTTCTCCGAGTTGCTGCCGATATGGATGGGCGCGTTGACGTCGAGGATCGTGCCGATGGCGCTGATCTGGCCGACCTGCTCGCCGTTCAGGAACAGCCGCACGAACCTGCCGTCGTAGATGCCCGCGACGTGCGTCCACGCGTTGGCCTGGATGGGGGCGCGGGAGGTGACCGTCCGGCCGTTCGTGAGGGTCACGGCGAACCGCGCCTCCCCGTTGCGGATGGCGAGCGAGAAGCTCGTGTCTCCGCTGTCCCGTTCCTGCACGATGGTCTGCAGCGTCGACTCGGACACCGAGGTCGGGTTGATCCACGCCGCGACCGCGAGGTTCTGTCCGAACGTGAAGCGGGGATCGTCGTCGACGCTGACGGTATCGTTCTTGCGGTCGAAGGAGATGGCGAGCCCGCTGATGCCCTGAGCGCACGCGGCGCTGGCCGAGCGGGTGGCGGTCACGTCGTTGCCGGACGAATCGAGCAGGTCCGTCGACGCGCCGCTGCAATCGTCGAACTGCCAGAAGCCGACGGCTGGCGGCCCGACCGGTGGTGGATCGACGGGGCCGCCGCCGGTGCCCCCGCCGACGCCGGTGGAGCTGGTGGAGCTGGTGCCGAATCCGCCGGTGCCGCTGCCGGTGCCGAATCCGCCGGTGCCGCTGCCGGTGCCGAATCCGCCGGTGCCGCTGCCGGTGCCGAATCCGCCGGTGCCGCTGCCGGTGCCGCTTCCGCCGGCGCCCCCGGTGCCGCTGCCGGTGCTGACGGCGGCGGCTATCGAGGAGCCGCTTGGTTCGTCGAGCGCCAGCTCTGCGTCGCCGAGCGAGCCTTCATCGACGCCATAGTTTCCGCATGCGGCGCCGAAGGCGAGCAGGGCGAGGACCGCAGCCGAGCTGGTTTTGGTTGCGAGAGGATGGGCGAAGCCGAAGGAGAGGTTCCGCATCTGCGTTCTCGTTGGGTAAGAGTTGACTGCACGAGCGCGATGTCCGGCCGCAGCGCGATTTACGGCTGGTGACGCGAGCAGGCGTTGGTCAGACCCGACCGTGCTGTTCGGGCTTGGGCGCTGGTGCGGAGCGCCTGTTTGGCAATGGATGTGCCCGCTCCTGGACGGCGATTTCCCCCTTGCCGCGTTGATTCCCATCGTGCCTGGCCATGTCGCGCGCGCCCGACACTGGCACATCTGGCACACCATTTTTACGAGGCCCGCGTGAGCTCGAGATCTGACAAGCACGCTTCCAACGCGTCCTCCTCGCGTTCCGGTGTGCCTCGCCTACGACAAGGCTCCTCTCCGGCGCCACGCCCTCGTCGCTCTTCGTCCTGAACGCCGCCTCGCGGTCGTCCGTCGCGCCGCACGATATCGACGTGCACCACAACGCCCGTCGCGCTCACGGCCGCGTTCATCCATCGCTCCCCCGCTTCTATATGCCGCGCCGCGCCGCCGCCTCGATGCATCGCGCCGCCATCTCTTTATAAGGAGGGGGCGAGGGGGGCGGCCGTTCCATGTCCTCTATAAGGAGGGGCTGGCCATCCCGGCTCTGACGAGGACCCGACGTACTCGGTTGTTGCGCCGTTGTTCCCTGGACCGGCCGCGCTGTACCGGTCGAATCCCCCGTGGCGCCGGCGATTGCCGTCTCTCGCGCTCCCCAGTCGTCCCGCCCCGGCAAGTTTCCGCCGCGCGTCCCTCTACAACCTGCCCCCAGTTCTCTGATACACCCGTGAGCGGAGCTCTCCCGCACAGGAGACGGGCCCAGATCGGCGTTTTCGGCGCGGAGGCGTACTCTTGTACGCCGAGCACCGAAAACGTCGAGATGGGCCCGTATCCGAAGCGGGAGAGCTCCTCAGGACCAGCGGGGGCCGGAGGGGGTGTCTTCTAGGACGATGCCGGCCTCGGCGAGCAGGTTGCGGATGGCGTCCGCCTTGGCGAAGTCCTTCGCCTTGCGCGCGGCCTGGCGCATCGCGATCAGCCGGTCGATGGCGGCGTCGCCACCGCGCCCCGCCGCGCCCTCGGAAGGGGCGACCGCGTAGTCGGCCACGAGCGCCGGATACAGCGCCGGCTCGGCCATCTCCACCCCGAAGACCCAGAGGTGACGCGCGATGGCGCGGTAGACCGCGAGCAGCGACGCGCGGTCGTCGCACTGCTCGATCCCCGCCGAATAGAGCGCGCTCACGTAATCGAAGAAGGCCGCCACCGCGTTCGGCGTGTTCAGATCGTCGTCCATCGCCTCGATGAAGCGCTCGATGAACCGCTCGGTGTGCTCCTTGAACAGGCCGTGGACGTACTGGTGGCGCATCCTCGGGAACCGCTCCTCCTCGGGCCGCTGCGACGCATACGTGCCCGGCGCCAGGGGCTCGTCCGCCGCGCCGCGCAGCTTCTCGGCGAGGACCGTCGCGAGCTTCTTGATGCGCGCGTAGCCCTGGGCGCTCTGCTGGAGGAGATCCCAGCCGAACGGGAGCTTGCACCGGTAATGGTGCGTCACGAAGAACCACCGCGCCTCGTCGTGCCCGTGCCGGGACAGGAGCTCCTCGACGGAGATGACGTTCCCGAGGCTCTTCGACATCTTCACCTCCTTGAGATCGAGGTGCTCGGGGTGCAGCCAGTAGCGCACCCAGGGCCGGCCGCAGAGCGGCTCGCTCTGCGCGATCTCGTTCTCGTGGTGAGGGAACATGTTGTCGATCCCGCCCCCGTGGACGTCGAAATGGTCGCCGAGCAGCGCCGTGCTCATCGCCGAGCACTCGATGTGCCAGCCGGGGCGCCCCGTCGGCCACGCGCCCTCGCCGGTCGGCCAGCTCGGCTGGCCCGCGGCGGTCGGCTTCCAGAGGCTGAAGTCGGCCGGGTGCCGCTTCCGCGAGAAGTCCTCCTCGACGCGGCCGCTCGCCCCGACCTCCTGCTCGTCCACCTTGCGCCCCGAGAGCTCACCGTAGGACGCGCACGTGGAGACTTCGTAGAAGACCTCGCCGTTCACCGTGTACGCGTGGCCCTTCTCGATCAGCCGCTTCACCATGTCGACCTGCTCGTCGACGAAGTCGGTGGCGCGGGTGTAGGCGGCGTAGTCCTTGATGTGGAGCTTGCGGCAGTCGCGCCGGAAGGCCGCGATGTTCCGCTCGGCGACGTCGACGGCGCCCTCGCGCTCGTTCGCGCGCTGCATGATGCGGTCGTCGATGTCCGTGTAGTTGATGATGCTCACCACGTGATAACCGCGGTACTCGAGGTAGCGGCGGAAGACGTCCCAGAAGCAGTAGGTGCGCGCGTGACCGATGTGCATCGGCGCGTAGACCGTGAGACCGCATGTGTAGATGCGCACGATCTTCGGCTGGGCGGAGACGAAGGGCTCCTTCTTCCTCGTGAGCGTGTTATGGACCTTGAGCGGCATCGGCCACCTGCGTGAATGTGCGAGCTGCCCCCCGGGACCGCGTACGCTACCCTGGCCCTGTCCCCCGGTCAACGCGGAACCTCGCCGCCGTTCCCGTGGTTTTCCGCACGCTTGCGGCCGTCCTGTCTTCGGTCTACGCAGCCGTGCATGCACATCACTTCAAGGACCTTGCTGTTCGTCCTCACCGGTGCGCTTACCGGCGCGCTCGCCGCCTGCGCGTCCAATCCGCCGCCCGTCGAGACCGCCCCGCCGCCCCCGCCGCCGGCCCCCACGGAGGCGCCGGCCGCCGCGCCGGCCGCGCCGCCCGAGGCGGCGGCCCCGCCCAAGGCGGACCCGGAAGAGGAGAAGAAGAAGGCGGAGCTGGCCAAGCTCGCCGAGGACACGAAGGCCATGGAGGCCAAGGCCGACCAGGAGGCCGCGCGGTTCGACGACGCGCTCAAGGCCGAGGTGAAGGCGCTCGTCGCGGCCAATCACCCGACCGCCGGCGCGGCGCTGCGGGCGGCGCTCAAGAGCAAGCACCGCGCCCCGGGCAACGCCGAGCGGGACGCGGCCCGCCACCCCGTCGAGACCCTGGAGTTCTTCGGCCTCAAGCCGACGAGCACCGTCGTCGAGCTCGGGGCGGGGGACGGCTGGTACACCGAGCTGCTCGCGCCCGTGCTCGCGAAGAAGGGCAAGCTCATCATCACGGCCTTCGACCCGAACGGCCCTGCGGAGTCGCGCAACACCCTCTATGGCAAGCGGGTGAAGCGCATGCTCGAGAAGTCGCCCGACCTGTTCGGCAAGGTCGATGTCGTCGTGATCGACCGCGACAACCCGAAGCTCGGGATCGAGGGCAAGGCCGATCTCGTCATCGCCGCCCGCGAGGCGCACAACTGGCATCGGAACGGCAAATTCGACGCCTACGTCGCCGAGGTGTTCAAGGCGCTCAAGCCGGGCGGCGTCTTCGGCATCGAGCAGCACCGCGCCAAGCCCGACGCGAACCCCGACGAGAGCGCGAAGCAGGGATACCTCCCGGAAGCGTGGGTGATCCAGAAGGTCGAGTCGGCCGGCTTCAAGCTCGGCGCCAAGTCCGAGGTGAACGCCAATCCGAAGGACACGAAGGACTACCCGGAAGGGGTCTGGACGCTGCCGCCGAACTTCCGGCTCGGCGACAAGGACCGCGCGCGCTACGCCGCCATCGGCGAGAGCGACCGGATGACGCTCAAGTTCGTGAAGCCCGCCCGCTGACCTCTCCCGGCCCTGAGCCCATCCGCGCCTCGCGCGCCGCGCCGCCCGCCGCTACGCGGGCGCCGCGGCGCCGTCCGGGGACGGCCGAGCGACCACGCGGCGCATCGGGATCGCGGCGCCCGGGGCCCCCGTGGCCCGGTGCGACGTGAAGCCGAGGCCGTCCAGCATGGCCGGCGACGCGAAGACGCCCGGCGCCGCCGTCTCCGGGAGGCACGAGGAGAGCTCGAGGACGTTCCCGCCCACCACCGAGCCGTCCTCGGTGACCACCACGTCGCCGGCGTGGAGGCAGAAGCGCACGCCGACCCGCAGGTCCCGCCGGTCCGACCCGGCGAGCCGCTCGTACAGCGCGAGCGCGGCCGCGATCGCGCGGCGGCGCGCCTCCTCGGCGCCGCGCTCGTCGCGCGGCCATTCCGCCGACAGCAGCACGCTGGTGCTCGTGACCGCGAGCGGCGAGAACCCGGCGGTCGCGAGATCGGCCATCGCCTCCGGGAGCACCGCCTCGAAATCGGTCAGGAAGGAGTCGGTCGGGGCCTCGAGCGCCCGGGTCTCGGCCAGGACCTCGACGAGCATCCCGATCGCGAGGCGCCGGACGCGCCCCGCCTCCGTCGCGTCGGTCCGGAGGACGCGCGCCGTGGCGGCCCGCACGTCGTCGAGGAACGCCGTGACGTCCGGATAGCGGCCCGCGGGGTCCTTGCTCATGGCCCGCACCACGATGTCGTCGAACGCCGGGTCGACCGGCGCGTGCAGGCTCGGGCGGGGCGGCGCCTGGTGCAGGTGCAGGTGGCGCAGCACCGGGTACGCGCTCGCCGAGAACGGCATGGAGCCCGCGATCATCGTGTAGAGCAGCGCGCCGAGCGCGTAGACGTCGGTCCGCATGTCGACCGGCCGGTTGAGGAGCTGCTCGGGCGACATGAACGCCGGGGTGCCCACGACGTGCCGCGACGACGTGAGCGAGAGATCCGTCGTGCCGAGCAGCTTCGCGATCCCGAAGTCGAGCAGCACCACCCGGAGCCCCCCGCCCTGCTCGCACAGGATCACGTTCGAGGGCTTCACGTCCCGGTGGATGATCCCGAGCGCGTGGACCGCGGCGAGCGCGCTGCACAGCGGATCGAGGATCGCGAGCGCCTCGTCCGCCGGGAGCCGGCCGCGCGAGAACAGGTGCTGCTCGAGGCTCCTGCCCTGCAGCAGCTCCATCGCGTAGTAGGGCCGCCCGTCCTCGAGCTGACCGACGTCGAGGATCTCGACGACGTTCGGGTGCCGGATCCGCCCGATCGTGTCCACCTCGCGCTGGAACCGGAGCACCACGTCGGTGCGCGAGATGAGCTCGGCATGCATGATCTTGACCGCCGCCGGCGCCCCGCTCGCCGCGTGCACCGCGCGGTAGACGACGCCGAACCCGCCCTCGGCGATGACGCCGTCGAGGAGGTACTCGCCCGCCCGCGCCGCGGCGATGGGCGGGCCCGCGGCGTCGCCCTCCAGCATGCGCGTATCGAGCGTGCGCTGGTCCCAGGTCGGCGCCGTGCCGGCCGCCGCCGCGCCCGCTGCGGGCGCGGCGGCGGCCGGCGCGACGGGCGGCGGCTCATCGTCTTGATGGGAGGTCTTCATACATGACAGCCGTTGACTTCCCGCGTTACTGTAGGCGCAAGCCGGTGTCCAACGTGACCGTCGGCTGCCTCGAGATCGAGCCGATCATGCACCGCTGCGCCGTATGTCACGGGCGGCTCGCCGATGGCGCGCCGTGCGCCAGGGATGGCTTCACGCCGCCGCCCGGCGAGCGCGACGCCGTGGAGCGCCGCGCGCCCGCGATCGACGGATTCTCGCTGCTCGGTCCGCTGGGGCGCGGTGGCTTCTCGGACGTCTGGGCCGCGGAGCGGGACGACGACGGCGCGCCGGCGGCCATCAAGGTGGCGCGGCAGGCGACGTGGAGCGTCCGCGAGCGGTTCGGGCGCGAGGCCGCGCTCCTCGAGCGCGTCGGGGTGCCGCACGTCGCGCAGCTGTACAACCAGGGCGAGCTCGCCGACGGCCGGCCTTACCTCGCGATGGAGCGGCTCTTCGGCCGGACCCTGGCCGAGGAGCTCGCCGCGCTGCGCGCCCCGCTCGACCCGGACCGCGCCGCCGGGCGCGCGGACGCGATCCTCGCGGTGCTCGAGGCGGCGCACGCGCGCGGGGTCGTCCACCGCGATCTCAAGCCGGAGAACCTCTTCCTGCTCCGCTCCAGCGGCCGCGCCGTGCTGCTCGACTTCGGCCTGGCGAAGCTCGCCGCGGACGACGTCCCGCCGGCCTCGTCGGTCAGCGCCACGCGCGCCGGCGACGTCGTGGGGACGCCGGAGTACATGGCCCCGGAGCAGCTCCGGGGCGACGCCGCGCGGATCGACGCGCGCGCCGACATCTACGCGTTCGGCGTCATCCTGTTCGAGCTGCTCACCCTGCGCCCGCCGTTCGTCGGGGACGAGAACGCCGTCGAGCACGGCCACCTGGCGCTGCGCCCGCCGCGCCCGAGCGACCTCGCGGACGTCCCCGAGGAGCTCGAGGAGCTCACGCTCGCCTGCCTCGCCAAGGACCCGAGCCGCCGCCCGGACAGCGCCGCCGCGCTCCGTCGCACCCTGCACGCCCTGCGCGCGCGCGCCTCCGCCGACACCCTCCCGCCGCCGTCGGCGCCGCGCTCGGCGCCGCGGTCGTCGCGGCCGGGCGACGGCGTCGCGTCGGCCGCCGCCGAGGGGCGGCAGCCGGTCGCGCTGCTCCTCGCCGAGGCCGGCGCCGGGGCGGTGATCGCGGCGGTCGGCAGCCGCCGGGGGTTCATCGCGCGGCAGCGGGGGCAGCGCTGCCTCGCCGTGTTCTCCGCGCGGGACGTCGACGACCCGGCCCGCGCCGCCCTCGCCGCGGCGCGCGAGCTCGCGGAGCGCAGCGGCGCGCGCGTGGCGCTGCACCTCGCCAGCGTGCGCCTGCGCCGCGTCGCCGGCGGCCTGCACGCCGCCTACGGCTCCCCGGTCGAGCGCCCCGAGACGTGGCTCCCCCCCGAGCCGTGGCGGGGCCTCGCGATGACCGAGGAGTTCCAGCGCGCGCTGCCCGAGGAGGAGCTCGCCCCCACGCCGCCGGACGACCCGGAGAGCATGGGCGAGCCGCCGCTGCTCGGCCGCGACGACGTGCTCTCGGCGCTCGCGGGCAGCGCGACCGAGGCCTTCGACGGGGCGTGCCCCGGCCTGTTCACGCTGATCGGCGACGCCGGCCTGGGCAAGACGCGCCTCACGGCCGAGGCCGCCTGCATCGCCGGCGTGCCGGTCCCGGACGTGCGCGTGGTGGTCGTGCGCGCGCTCCACCCCATCCGCGGCGGCGCCGCGCAGGCGGTGCGCGCGCTCCTGCGCGTCGCGCTCGACGCGCCCGACGACACCCCCGCCGATCCGCGGAGCTTCTGCGTGGAGCGGCTCGGCGAGCCGCTCGGGGGCGCGGCGTGGGAGGCGGTCGCGGGGGCGCTCGGCTGGGCCGGCCCGGCGGGCGCGCGGCTGTCCGGCTCGGCCCGCCACGGCCTGATGCTGGCGCTCGCCGAGGCGCTCCGCCGGCGCGCGCGCCGCGGCCCGCTCGCCGTGATCCTCGACGACGCCGACCAGGCGGACGACGTGCTGCTCGACGCCCTGGAGTACGCCACGCTCGACGGCGAGGGCGTCCTGCTCTGGGCGGTCGTGGCCGCGCGCCCCCGCTTCGAGCAGGCCCGCCCCAGCTGGGGCCAGCGCAACCAGCGCCACACCCGCGTGACGCTCGCGCCGCTCGCGGAGGAGGCGGCGATGGATCTCGCGTCGCGCCTGCTCCTGCCGGCCGAGTACCCGCCCGCCGAGACGCTCCGCCGGCTGGCCACCTGGGCGGGGGGCAACCCGGACTGCCTGCGCCAGATCGTCCGCTCCCTCAAGCACGCGGGGGTCGTGCGCCGGCGCGCGGCCGGCGGCTTCTACGTCGCGACCGCGGAGGTCGAGGCGCTGCCGCCCGCGCCCGCGTGGCAGTGGCTCGCGGCGCGGCAGCTCGACGAGCTGCCGGCGGAGCTCGCGGCGTGCGCCCGGGTCTGCTCGGCGCTCGGCATGTCGTTCGATCGCGCCGAGCTCGAGGCGGTGCTGGACGGCCTCGAGCGCGCGGGCGGCGCCGGCTCGATGGTCGACGCGGGCTTCGGCCTCGCGGCGCTC
The DNA here is from genome assembly GCA_051525975.1 of Sorangium sp. So ce134. Taxonomy (GTDB): domain Bacteria; phylum Myxococcota_A; class Polyangia; order Polyangiales; family Polyangiaceae; genus Sorangium. The sequence goes on along the minus strand of CP150314.1, from coordinate 9,853,782 downwards.
GTCGAGCGGCGGATCCTGCAGCGCGACGGCCAGGGCCGCGGCGGCGCGGACGGCCGGCACGCGTTCCAGAACGCGGTCGTCCAGGAGGCGGTCTACGAGATGCTCGACCCGGCGCACCGCGCCGCGATCCACCGGAGCGCCCTCGCGTACTGGCGGGCGCAGGTGGCGGCCGGCGCGGTCGACGGGCTCCGCGCGCTCGCGCGCCACGCGGCCGCGAGCGGCGAGTGCGCCGAGGCCGCCGACGCCTACCTCGCGCTCGGCGATCTCGCGTCCGCGCGGCACCACGTCGTCGAGGCGGACCAGCGCTACGGCGCCGCGCTCCAGGTGGCCGGGCCGGGCGACGCGCGGCGGCGCGTGCGCGCGCTCGCGGGGCGCGGCAGGAGCCGGTACCGCATGTGCCGCACCCGCGAGGCGCGCCGCGATTTCGGCGAGGCGCTCGCGCTGGCCGAGGCGCTCGGCGACGCGCACCAGAGGGCGAGCCTCCTGCTCGAGGACGCGACCGTGCTCGACTGGGATTTCGACTTCGAGGCGTCGGCGCGCCGGGTGGAGGAGGCGCGGCCGCTCGTCGACGCGGAGCGCTCGCCGGAGCTCGCGTTGCTCCTCCGGGTCGCCGAGGGCCGGACCTCGTGGCGGCGGGGGCAGCTCGACGCGTCGATCGCGGAGCTCACCGACTGCGCCGAGCTCGCCGCGGCGTCGGGGGACTACGACGCGCGCGTCCTCGCCCTCATCATGCTGTCCTTCCAGCTCGCGTCTGCGGGCCGCCGCGAGGAGGCCGAGCGGGCCTTCGGGGATCTCATCGCCCTGCTCTCGGCCGCCGGAGATCGATTCCACCTCTGCGCCGCGTACATCAACCGCATCGCGCTGTGGGCCTGGAGGTGGTCGCTGCCGGGCGCGGTCGACGACCTCCGCCGCGCGGTCGATCTCGCGCGCGAGATCGGCAATCCGTGGCTCGAGAAGATGGCTTCGTACAACGTCGCCGTGCTGCTCCACTGGAGCGACAGGCAGCGTGAGGCGCTCGCGCTCGCGCGGCGCGCCCGGTGGCTGGAAGAGCAGGCCTCGGAGCGCCCCGTGCCGCACACGGCGATCCTGCTCGCGCAGATTCACCTCGTGCTCGACGAGTACGAGCAGGCCAGCCAGCTGGTCCTGTGGATCGCGCGCTCCTGCGTCCTCGAGCCGGGCGACGTCCGGGACTACGCCTTGCTCGAGCTCGTGCTCTCCGAGGTCGGCCTCCGGCCGGCCGGGTCCGCCTCTCTCTCGTGGGACGAGGCCATCGCGCTCGCGAGAGACCAGCCCATCGTCGAGAACACGCTTCAGCTCTTCTACTGGCGTGCTCGGATGGCGCTTCGTCGAGGACACACCGGAGAGGCGGAGGAGTCGCTCGCGAGCGCGCGGGCGCTCCGCGCGGCGAGCCCCATGTGGCTGTCTCGCTTCGACGAGCTGGAGCGCAGGCTGGAGGAGGCGTCGCGGCCGGACGTTCGTCCAACCCTGCCGGCCTGATTCGACAAGCCATGTCCCCGCGCCGCGTTCGGGCGAGTGCGGCTATCCGTGCACGCAGCGTATACCGGTTTTCAGTATTGCGCGTCTTCCTGGAAAATGAAATAGTGTAGGATTGAGAAAATGACGCTTGTCGTCTTATGTCTGCCGCTGTAATCAGCCAGGAGGAGAGCGGAATGTCCTCGATTCGCTTCGTCGCAGTTGGTGTCCTCGGCGCCTGTGTGCTCACGGCGGGGTGCATCGGTCCGTCCGACGTCGACCCGGTCGAAACGGCCGAGACGGCGGAGGCGCCGCTGAGGCCCAGGACCGTGGCGCCCATCGGCGCAAACGGCCTGGATCCCGCCCACTTCTGGGCGACGGCGAACCGCGTGGCCTTCCGGGCGCTCGGCGGCGCCGCGCTCGCCGGCGCTGGCGGCGTCCTGGTCGCGACGCCGCTGCTCGGCACCGAGGGCGGGAGGAGCGTGCTCGACTATACGGTGCGCTGCGCGCTGTCCGAGGATCAGGTCGTCTACGCACCGAACGGCGACGCGTATTACGGTGCCTTTGGATTTGCGCCGGGCTGGACAGGTCGTGCGCTCAACCTCTCGGAGCAGCGCTGGGTCTCCGCGTGCATCTTTCAACACCTGAACGGCTCCGGCGCGCACGTCGATATCCTGCTGAGGGGCGGCCATCCAGCCCTCCATTGCTCCCCGGACGAGGAGTCCTTTCTCGATTTCATCGTGCGGGACGCCACGATGTTCGGCAACGCCTTCGCCTCGAGTCCCATTGCCGGGTTTGCCTGCATCGATCCCGATCTGGCGGGGGAGCTCTCGAGCATCTCGCTGAGCTGCCCGCTCGATCTCGGCCTCCTCGAGCTGAACAGGCTCTGCGGCCATCTGCCGACGTGCGGGATCGCCTTCGTCGGGCTCTGCGACCTGGCCTGCACGGAGGACGGTGCCGGCAACAAGACGTGCCACACGCTCCCGCTGCTCGGGCCGCTGCTCGGGCCGCTGCTCGGGCCGATCCTCGGACAGAGCTACACGGAGACGATCCAGACCGAGCTACGCGACGTCGATCTCCTCCCGCTCTACCCAGGCTGCGGCCTGCTCTGACCGGCTCTGACCTACGCCGGCGCGCGCGGGCCCGGCCCGGGGGGCCATGCCGCGGTCCCCGCTGGGGACCGCGGGGGCCACATCGCGTCCGGGGCGAAGTGGTGCAGCGCGCGCTGCGCCGCGTCCCACGCGGCGTCGAGCGCGGTTACAGGGGAGACCGGCGGCTCGTTCAAGCTCTTTTCGTTCCTGGGCGCCGCCACGTGCTCGACCCCGACCGAGAGGGGGCCGCTGCGCCAGTCGGCACAGTGCGCGAGCCATCTGGGATCTGTTGGCCTCGCCTCTTGGCCTCGCCTCGAGGCGCGCGGGTACGCGCCGACGGACCCGACCCCGACCTTCGGCGCTGCGCGTGGGCGAGCACGCCGCCTCGGCATGCAGACCTCGGCGCCTCGGTTCCGGCCCCGGGAGCGATGCCGTGGCGGTCCTTGCCCGAGCGGGAAAACCGGCATAACGTACGCCGGCAACGCGCGCCGACGAGCTATCGATGAAGCTGACGACCCTCCGAGCAGAGCGCTACCGCAGTCTCAAGCACGTCGACACCTCGTTTGGCGGCCTGAGCGTGCTCATTGGCACCAACGCGAGCGGCAAGAGCAACGTCCTCGACGCGCTCCGCTTCCTGTCGGAGGGCATCAGGGCCAAGGACTTCGCCGACAGCGTCGCAGACCGCGGCGGTATCCTGCACCTCGCCTGGAAAGGCGAAGTCGCTGGCGAGGTCTCCCTCGAGACGCACTACGAGGATGAGGGGAAGCGCTACGAGTGGACCGTGGGCCTCCGGCGAGTGAGCGGCGGCTTTGCGACGTGGGAGCGCCTCTATCAGATCCATGATGGGGGCCCACCAGGCCACCTGCTCGAGGCGAACGCCGGCAAGGCATGGTGGTGGTCGAGCCAGGCCAAGAGCAACAAAGTCAGCCTGGCGCTCGCTCCCACGGCCTGCGCCCTCGCGGTGGCCAGCGCGGACGAGTCGTTTCCGGCGAGGCGCCTCGGCGCTTTCGTTCAGCGATGGGGGTTCTTCGATCCGAGCCCGCCGCTCCTGCGGCGAGCCTCGAACGTGTCGGATGCCGACCGGCTCGACACGTTCGGGCGCAACCTCGCAGCTCGGCTCTATGCGCTGCAGAAGGGCCCGGACGGCGGCGAGGCGTTGAATCGGATCGTCATGGCCACGCGCCGGGTGCTCGGCGTGCCGGAGCAGCTCGACCTCCGGGTGTCGGACATCGATGGGCGCGTCTACTTCGTCCAGCGCGAGCCCGGTCTTTCCTACAACGTGCACCAGGTAGGCGCGTCGAGCGGCACGCTCCGCATCCTCGCGATGATGACCGCGCTCTTCGGCGAGGCGGACGCGAGCCTCGTGGGGATCGAGGAGCCCGAGAACCATGTACATCCCTCGGCGCTCAGGGCCTTCGCCGAGTACCTCCGAGACGCGAGCGAGCGCGTGCAGATCCTGGTCACCACCCACTCTCCGTTGTTGCTCGACTGTTTGCCCAAGGCCGAGGAGGTCGCCGTCGTCCGGCGTACGCCGGACGGCACCACCATCGAGCGCGAGCAGCACCCGGAGGCGATCGACGCAGCGCTGGATGCGTCCGGTTTCGGACTGGGTGAGTTTTACGAGACCAAGGGGTTCGGGGCCTGAGCCATGGCCAAGCGGGTCGTCGTCATCGCTTCAGGAGAGACCGAGCGGCTCGCTTTGCCACACCTCCTGCGACACCTCGGCGAGCAGGGCGTTCTCGTCGACGAACCGGTCCGGACGCCCTCGCGCAACCGGGCCATCACCGGCGAGAACGCATGCAGGCTCGTCCTCAGCGCGTGGTACGAGAAGCCGCCGATCGACCGACCTGACAAGTTCGTCATCTTGCTCGACGCCGACGCGAAGGACCCGCAGGATGTCGTGGCTCGGTTCGAGGAGGACTTGAAGGCGAGGGCGGTGGGGAATCGCGTTCCGGTCCCCATCCTTACCGTCGCGGCGAAGTGGCACCTCGAAGCCTGGTTCTTCGCCTGCGCGGCATCGCTCCGTGATTATCTCGGGAGGGACCTCGGGAACGTCGACACCAGCCAGCCTGACGAGATCGTGAACCCCAAGAGACACCTGATCCACCTGCTCAAAGACGGGCCGGGAGAGATCTACACGGCCCGTGTCTCCGAGGAGATCGCGCAGCGGCTCTCGGTGCAGGAGCTGCGGCGCAGCCCGAGCTTTGCTCGCTTCGAGTCAGCGGTCCGCAACGGCCCGAAGCCGGCATGACGAGGGGGCCCGCGGTGCGGCGAGATCTCCGGCGATCTGCTCGGGGCCTTCGCCGCGCCGGTCGCTGGTGGCTAGGCTCGCCGCGCGGGCTCGCTATGTCCCGAGGCGCGCCTTCAGCTGCTGAATGGCGTCGGCGATCGCCTTGTCCTCGCGGAAGCAGCACGGGTCGTTTCGCCTGCACCGCGCGCCGTGCAGCACCTGGAGCTCGAAGAGCGTGCGCTCGTCCCCCTCGGCCGCGGCGCGGCCGAACAGCGCCCGCTTGCCGTTGCAGGTGGCCTTGCGGAACGCGAACGTGACGCGGAGCGCGGGGGTCGCGCGCGCCATCACCGCGGGCCGCGCCAGGATCTCGCTGGCGCGCCGGGCGGCCTTCGTGCCCCCCCGGGCGCGCACGATGTCGAGCAGCACGTCCAGCCCGCCGGTGCCGAGGCGGTTCGTGAGCAGGTCGAAGACCTGATCCGCCGCCGGGTTACCCTCCTCGAACGCGATGCCCGCCACCGTGGAGAGGACCTCCTCGCGCAGGCCCCGGCTCAGGACCAGCTCCGGGTCGACCTCCGCCAGGGCCAGCATCGACTGCGCGCCGAGCACCCAGTTCCTGGTCGACACCGCCCGGCTGAGCTGCGCGCGCAGCGCGGCGGCGCCCCGGTCGTCTTCCTCGGGCGGCGCGCTCGCCGACGCTGCCGGCGGCGGCGGCGCTGCCGGCGCGGGCGGGGTCGCCACGGGCGCGGCCGCGGGCGCCTCCGCGGTCGCCCTGGGCTGCCGGAGGGCGAGCCAGATCGCGCCGCCGATCGCGAGCGCCGCCACGGCCGAAAGCGCCGCCGCGAGGGGCACCCAGCCCGCCGGCGGCGTGGGCCGGCGGTGCGCGTGCGCGAGCAGGGTCTTCCGGGGCCCTTTCCAGGCAGGCGGCGCCTGGGCCCTGGGGGCCCCCGGCGCGGTCTGCGCTCCCTGCGCCGCCTGCGCGACCTGCGCTCCCTGCGCGACCTGCGCCGCCTGCGCTCCCGGCGCTCCGGGCGCCGCCTGCGCTGCCTGCGCGACTTGCACCCCTGGCGCCGCCTGTGCGGCATGCACCCCTGGCGCCGCCTGCGCGACTTGCACCCCTGGCGCCGCCTGCGCTCCCTGCACCCCCTGCGCCGCCTGCGCGCCGCTGCCCACCGCCGCCGGCGCCGTCGCCCGCGTGATCGCCGCGAGCGCCTCGTCGAGCGCCGCGATGGCGTCGGCCGCCGTCTGGTAGCGGAACGACGCGCTGTGCTCCATGAGCCGCGCCACGACCTGCTCGACCTCGTAGGGCAGCGCCAGATCCGGAGCGCGCAGGCGCAGGGGCGGCGGCCCCTCGGCGCCCTGCTGCTTGAGCCGCGCCACGACGTTCTTCGTGTCGAACGGGTGCTGTCCGGTGAGCATCTCGTAGAGCACGAGCCCGAGCGCGTACAGATCCGCGCGCGCATCCACCGCATCCATCCCGCGCAGCGCTTCCGGCGCCAGGTACGCGAGCGTGCCGAACACCTCGCCGGCGCTCGTCAGGGCCGGGCTCGGGTTCGCCGTCTTCCGGGTCTGGCTGGACAGGAGATCGACATTCACCTTCGCCAGCCCGAAATCGATGAGCCGGACCTGATCGTGCGCGTCGAGCAGGATGTTCAGCGGCTTCACGTCGCGGTGGACGATGCCCTTCTCGTGCGTCGCCGAGAGCGCCGACGCGAGCTGGCGCGCGATGCGGAGCGCCCGCGCGGGCTGGAGCCGCCCCTCCGCGATCACGTCCTTGAGCGGTGTGCCCTCGACGTACTCGAGGACGAGGAAGAACGACGCGTCGTCCAGCTGACCGAAGTCGATGGCCGCGACGACGTTCGGGTGCCGGATGTGGGCGCCGGCGACGGCCTCGCGCTCGAACCGCGCCACGAGCTCCGGCATCCGCCGGGCGAGCGGCCTGAGCACCTTGATGGCGACCTGCTTCCGGAGGTGCACCTGCTCGCCGCGGTAGACGGCGCCCATCCCGCCCTCCCCGATGAGCGCGTCGACGCGGTAGCGCCCCGAGATCAGGCCCCCGATGAGCGCGTCGCCGCCCGCGTCGCCGGCGGCGGCCGCCGCCTCCGCCGCCTCGATGTCCTCGGCGAGGGCCGAGCTCGAGAGCTCCTCCAGCGGCGCGGCCGCCGGCGCTCCGACCTTCGGCACCGTGAGGTCCTCGATGTAGGCCGAGCCGAGCGGCTCTTCGGATCGCGGCGTCTCCGGCATGGGGCGCAGGATATCAGGTCGGCCGGCGCCGCGGGGGAGGCGCGCGGCGCCGCGGCCGGGCGGCGCGGGGCGGCGCGCCGCGCGCGTCCCCGGCCGCCGCGGCTCACGGGAGGAACGACACGCCGAGCGAGAACGCCGGATACCCGAGCCGCATCGTGAGCGTCACGCTGTCCGTGAAGTGAAAGCGCCCTCCGACGTACACCACCGGTGAGACGCCGGGATACGGGTCGCGCCCCAGGTCGCCGAGGTAGAACGACAGCCCCGGCTCGCCGAAGACCGACCACCGCCGGTGGAGCCAGAAGTTCCACTGCATCACGACCGAGCCGAACACGTAGTTCGACGCGTCCCCGTACGCGTCGACCTCGGTGCAGACGCGCGTGCCCGCCGGCCCGTTCTCGAAGCGCGTGCAGTCGCCGCGATAATTCCCGTTGCCGCCGTAGTGGATGCCGTCGATGCCGAAGCCGAGCCCGACCGAGTCGTTGAGGCGCTTGATGAAGCCGTCTGGCACGATATCGATGGTGGCGCGGAAGCCCGCGCCGATGCCCGTCCCGACGCCGGGGCCCAGCGGCTCGAACGGCGCGATGAGCAGGTGCGGCTCGAGCTCGACCTTGTAGTCGGGGCGATCCCCGGGGCGCTTGATCGTCATCTGCGCTTCCCCGACCTCGGCCCATCCGACGGTCAGCGCCGCGAACGAGAGCGCGGCGGCCAGGAGGCGCGGCGCGCGAAGCTGCGATGTCATCGCTCTCTGCATGGTCTCGGTCTCCTCAGCAACCGCCGCACGCGCGCGAGCCGTCCGGGCACATGACCGCAGCCTCGTCGTCGGGGCAGCTGACGCGGCACTCGCCGCTCACGTTCTCGCAGAACACACGGCACGAGCCCCGGCACTCGATCTCGCAGGTGCCCACGTTCCGGCAGGTCACCTCGCTGCTCGACCCGACGCTGACGCCGCACCGGCTCGTGTCGTGGCACTCGTAGCGGCAGCCGCGGTCGCAGATGGCCCCGCACGACGCGGTGTTATGGCAGTTGAGGTCGCAGTCGTCGCCGCACGAGGCCGAGCAGTCGTTGACGTCGAAGCACTCGAACGAGCACCCGTGCTCGCAGACGGCGCCGCAGCGAACCATCTGGAAGCAGCGCTGGTCGCAAAAGTCACCGTCGCAGCCGAGGTAACAGTCGTCTCCGTTGAAGCACTCGCACGCCTCTCCCTCGACGCAGGCGCCGCTGTTCCAGCAGCTCGCCAGGCAGAGGCCCGCGAAGAGCATGAGCAAACACAGTGCATAGAAGCGCATGGCCGGGACAGCATACTCGAGCCGCCCGGAAATTGTCACCAAATCCGCGGACGTGCGCCCGCCCCGCGGCTCACCACCGCGTCCAGCGAGAGATTCGCCGCACGCGCGTAAAGCGCGTGTCATCGCTCTCGAGCCCGAGCCGCTCCGCGATGTGCGTCCCGAGGTGAGGGCCCCAGCCGCCGTCGTCGCGCGGCTCGTCCCCGTCCGCGCCGAGGTTGTATTCCCAGCACTGCGCGTAGTGCTGCGTGACGCCCTCGTTCTGGAGCGCGCAGTTCCCCGGATCGGGGTCGCCGTCGTGGTCCTGTGACGACCACCCGGAGAGGAACTGCGAGACGTAGATGTCGGCGTTCCCGGACACGTGCGCGGGGCGGAGGAGCATCATGGTCGCCGAGTCGATGCCTTCGGCGGTCGCGCGCATGACCTCCTTGACGGTCCCCTCGATATCCTCGATCTCGTCGCGGTACTCTCGACCGACGAAGTAGAGCGAGCCCCGATAGAAGTTCTGCGAGAGGGCCGGCTCTCCGCGGGTCCCGAGCCGCTCGGCGAAAGGGATGTTCCAGAAGCGGAGCGTCGCCCCCGCCTCGGATCCGACGCTGTTGTAGACGAGCGCCCAGCCGCCGCCGTCCGTCGCCAGATCGCAGTAAGCGGGGAACGCCGGCTCTGGGCCGCGCCCGTCCAGATCGAGGAGGACCACGCCGCTCGGCGCGCCGGGGGGGACGTCGGCGCACCGGGCGTAGGTGCACCCCTGGTTGACCACACCGTCGCAGTCCTCGTCCTCGGCGGTGTCGCAGCGCTCGGGCGCCGGCACCACCTCGCCGGCGCAGGGGCCGTATCCTCTCCCCTCGTCATCGCAGGTCCTCACGCCGCCGCGGCAGGCGCCGCGGTTCAGCGTGTCGGGCGGCCCGCCGTAACAGGCCTCTTGGGTCCCGGGCTCGCACGGCCCTCCGCCGCCCTCGCCGGCGCTCGCCGAGGCGCCGCCCCCGCCGCTCGCCGTCGAGCCGCCCTCGCCGGCGCTCGCCGAGGCGCCGCCCCCGCCGCCGTCCTCCCCGAACTGCCGCACCTTCGTCGAGCAGGCCGGCGCGGCGGCGAGCCACACGATGGCCGCGCAGCAGGCCCCTGCGACCGGACGTTTGTCGAGCACCTTGAGACTTTTGGAGAACCGAGCGCGCGCCACGCTGCCTTATACACCAGCCGCCTCGCTCGGCGCATCGGCCGAGCACGGACCGAGCCGGCGCGGCACGGCCGCGGCCGCGTCGCTCGCGCGGCATGGCCGCAGCCGCGCGAGCGACCGCTCGCGGGCGGCGGCGCGCGACCGTTACAGGGGGAGGGCGCGGGCCGGGGCCTGCCCGCTTTGCAGCGCGAACGCGATGGCGCTCTGGAGGGTGCTCTTCGTGGTGATGCCCGCCAGGTCGAGCCCGAGCCCGACGAGCGTCTGCGCCACCGCTGGCCGGATGCCGGTCAGGATGGTCCTTGCGCCGAGCAGCTGCAGCGCCCTCGCGGTGTCGACGAGCGCGGAGGCGACCCGCGTGTCGATCTCCTTGAGCCCCGTCACGTCGAGGATGACCATCTGGGCCTGGGTGGACTGGACTCCATCGAGCGCGACGGTCATCACCTGCGCGACCCGATCCGTGTCCATCTGGCCCACGAGCGGCATGACCACGATGCGATCGGTGATCGGGATGAGCGGCGTCGACATCGCCTGCATCGAGTCGCGGAGCCGCGCGAGCGTCCGCTCGAACTCGCCGAGCAGCTCCCGGTACGACGTGACGTCGTGGGCGGTGCCATAGACGAGGCGGTTCGCCGGCTCCTCGGCCGCGTCGAGGTGCGCGGTCCACGCGAGCCACTTGTAGGAGCCGTCCTTGCACGCGTAGCGGTTGTCGAACCGGATGGTCGTGCGGCCCTGGAAGAGGGCGGCGGCCTCGGCGAGCGTGGCCTCGCGGTCGTCGGGGTGGACGAACTCGATGAACGGCCTCGACGTCATGTCCTCGGGCGACCACCCGAGGGTGCGCTCCCAGGCCGGGTTGGCGTGGCGGAAGTACCCCTCGGCGTCCAGGGTCACGAGCAGGCCCACCGAGACCTGGAACAGCCGCTCGTACACCTTTGCGAGGTGCGCCACCTGCGCGAACTGAGCCGCCTGCTCCCGGTCGTTCGTCACGTCGAGCGCCGTGGCATAGATGAGGCGCTCGCCGGGGGGCTCGGCCATGTCCACGCGGGCGGCCCAGCCGAGCCATCGGTACGACCCGTCCTTGCACAGATAGCGATTGTCGAACCGGGATGTCGTGCGACCGTTGAAGAGGGCGGTGGTCTCGGCGAGCGTGGCCTCCCGGTCGCCCGGGTGGACGAACTCGATGTACGGCTTCGCCCTGAGCTCGTCGAGCGACCAGCCGAGGGTCCGCTCCCAGGCGGGGTTCAGATCGTGGAAATGGCCGCGTGCGTCCGCCGTGGCCAGGAGCCCTGACGCGACATGGAACAACTTTTCGTGGCTCAAGCCAATGTCCTCCCCTGCGCGGGCGCGGCGCGCGCTCCTTGTCGCGGCCGCCCGCTTCCGACGATTCCCCTGCCCCGATCCAGGCGAGCGCCTCCGCCGTCCGGCCGGAGCGCACAGGCGCCGCGTCCACACGGCGGAAGGTCGGCCCCACCCATGCTTCGGAGCTTGCTTGTCCACGAGATCGACTTTTATGTCAAGAGTGTTTCGTGGGCTCCGCGGCGTCGCCCGGGAGCCGCGGGGAGCGGCCGGAGCCGGGTGTGCGTGCGCACCCCTGGCCGGCATCCGCTGTCAGTGTGAGCGAGGTTGCCAGATCATGGTCAGGCGGGTAGGGTCCGCGCCACAAGGAGTGGACCATGACCGTCTCTGCGATTTTCAACCCGGCGCGCTGGCGTGAAGTCGAGGGCTTCTCGTTCGAGGACCTCACCTATCACCGCGCCGTGGATCAGGGCACCGTGCGCATTGCGTTCAACCGGCCGGAGGTGCGCAACGCCTTTCGTCCCCGCACGGTCGATGAGCTGTACACCGCGCTCGAGCACGCGCGCACGACCGCCGACGTGGGTTGTGTGCTGATCACCGGCAACGGGCCATCTCCGAAGGACGGCGGCTGGGCGTTCTGCTCCGGCGGCGATCAGCGCATCCGCGGGAAGGACGGTTACAAGTACGAGGGCGAGAGCGCCGGGCAGGCTGATCCGGCGCGGCTCGGCCGGCTCCACATCCTGGAGGTGCAGCGGCTCATCCGGTTCATGCCGAAGGTCGTCATCGCGGTGGTGCCCGGCTGGGCGGCGGGCGGCGGCCACAGCCTGCACGTGGTCTGCGACATGACCCTGGCGAGCCGCGAGCACGCGATGTTCAAGCAGACGGACCCGGACGTGGCGAGCTTCGACAGCGGTTATGGCTCGGCGCTGCTCGCGCGGCAGGTCGGGCAGAAGAAGGCGCGGGAGATCTTCTTTCTGGGGCTCGACTACACGGCCGAGCAGGCGGCGGCGATGGGGGCGGTCAACGCCGTGGTCCCTCACGCCGAGCTCGAGGAGGAGGCGCTGCGCTGGGGGGCGCTCATCAACTCGAAGAGCCCGACCGCGATGCGGATGTTGAAGTACGGTTTCAACCTGCCTGACGAGGGGCTCGTCGGACAGCAGCTCTTCGCCGGCGAGGCCACGCGGCTCGCCTACGGCACGGAGGAAGCGCAGGAAGGTCGGGATGCTTTTCTAGAAAAGCGCCGTCCGGATTTCAAGCGCTTTCCCTGGCACTACTGACGTCGCCCGCCGCCCCCGCTCTCCGTAGAGGCCGGTGCTCACCCGTAACTAACGAAAAATAAAAAGAAATTCCGTGGAAGGGCCGGGCGCGCGGAGCACGGATCCCGCGGCGAGCAGGCGGGAAACTCCTGTAAAAATCCACCATGGGCGCATGGTTTCGGCGTGCTCATGGCGCCGCGGCGCGTGATCGCGGCGACGCCGCAACGCGCGATCTCGAGTCGACGAAGTCGGGTGATCGTCCCGCCCCCGAGGCGCATGTCTGCGCTTGACAATCACACCGTATCCATTGATGGTGTCGACGCCGTAACGTGCCGTGCGCATCGTGCTCTGCTGCGCGGCTCTCAACTTCTTCCGGAGATGTTCGTTATGCTTTGTGCTTCTAGGTCGGCTGGTTGGAAGCGTTCATGGCTATCCTTGGGAGGGTCGCTTCTCCTGGCGCTCGTGGGCGGCCTCACCGCTGTTGGCTGCGGCGACGACGGCTCGACGGACCCCTCGGGCGGCTCGGGCGGCGCTGGCGCCTCGGGCGGCTCGGGCGGCGCTGGCGGCTCGGGCGGCGCTGGCGGCTCGGGCGGCGCTGGCGGCGAGGAGCCGGTCGAGACGGTGCCGCCTTCCGGTTCGGAGCTGATCCGCGTCAATCAGGTCGGGTACCTGCCGGCCGCCGCCAAGATCGCGACGGTCGTCGCCGCGGCGGACAAGCCGCACGCGTGGGAGCTCGTCGACGCCGGCGGCACGGTGGTCGACAGCGGGGCGACCCGGGTCGTGGGCGACGACGCCGCCTCGGGCGAGCACGTGCACACCATCGACTTCAGCGATTTCACCACCGCCGGCGAGGGCTACACGCTCCGCGTCGGGACGGTGTCGAGCCACCCGTTCGACGTGAGCCCGACCATCTATTCTCAGATGAAGTACGACGCGCTCGCGTACTTCTATCACAACCGCTCCGGCATCGAGATCCTGGCGCAGTACGTCGGCGCGGATCACGCGCGCCCGGCGGGCCACCTGCCGGACGAGGCGCCCTGCGGCGACGGCATCGGCTGCTCGTACACGCTCGATGTGACGGGCGGGTGGTACGACGCCGGCGATCACGGCAAGTACGTGGTCAACGGCGGTATCTCCGCCTGGACGCTGCTCAACCAGTACGAGCGGTTCGTCGCGCTCGGGTCCACGGCGGGCGACTTCGGCGACGGCAAGCTGAAGATCCCCGAGAACGCGAACCAGATCCCCGACCTCCTCGACGAGGCCCGGTGGGAGATCGATTTCATGCTCAAGATGCAGGTGCCCGCGGGCGAGACCAACGCGGGCATGGTGCACCACAAGATCCACGACCTGGCGTGGACCGGCCTGCCGCTGGCGCCGCACGAGGATACGCAGCCGCGGTTCCTGCGCCCGGTCAGCACGGCGGCGACGCTCAACCTGGCCGCGACCGCGGCCCAGGCCGCGCGCATCTGGAAGGAGCTCGACCCCGCGTTCTCGGCGGAGTGCCTCGAGGCCGCGACGCGCGCGTGGACCGCGGCGAAGGCGAACCCGCGGGTCATCCCGAACGAGGGCATGGTCGAGGGCGGCGGCGCCTACGGAGACGGCGAGCTGAGCGACGAGTTCTACTGGGCGGCCGCCGAGCTCTTCCTCACCACGGGCGAGGCCGCGTACAAGACCGAGCTCGCGGCGTCGGACTACAGCCAGGAGCTCATCGGCGTGGACGGCACGTTCAGCGCCATGACGTGGGGCCAGGTCGACGGGCTGGGCGCCATCTCGCTCGCCGTGGTCGAGGCCGAGCACGCCGCGGCGGAGCGCGAGGCGGCCCGGACCAAGCTGGTCGCCCTCGCCGACAAGTACCTCGAGAACATCGCGGCGGAAGGGTACCGGGTGCCCTTCAACGTGGGCGACGGCGGGTATCCCTGGGGCTCCAACTCGTTCGTGCTCAACAACATGGTGGTCCTGGCCCTGGCCCACGACTTCACCGGCGAGCAGAAGTACTTCGACGGCGTGGCGTCGGGCGCGGATTACCTCCTCGGGCGCAACCCGATGGACAAGTCCTATGTCTCCGGCTACGGCGAGAACCCGCTCCAGAACCCGCATCATCGCTTCTGGGCCGCCCAGCTCGACCCCGAGTACCCGTCGGCTCCGCCCGGCGCGGTCTCCGGCGGGCCGAACTCCGGTCTGGAGGACCCGGTGGCGAGCGAGGCGCTCGACGAGACGCCCGAGCGCGCGAAGTGCGTCCCGCAGAAGTGCTACCTCGACGACATCGAGGCGTGGTCGGTCAACGAGATCACCATCAACTGGAACAGCCCGTTCGCGTGGACGGTGGCCTGGCTCGACGAGAAGGCCAAGGGCGCCCAGTGACCCGCGAGCGCCGCGCGATCGCGTGATCGCGTGATCGCGCGGCGCACCCCGCCGCATCGACGGCCTCCGCCGCCCCCGCGCGGCCTCCCGCGCGCCCCCCTCCGCCCCCGCCGGCCTTACCGCGCGCCCCCTTCCGCGCCCGGCAGGGCCGCGCGCCCCCTTCCGCGCCCGGCAGGGCCGCGCGCCCCCTTCCGCGCCCGGCAGGGCCGCGCGCCCCCTTCCGCGCCCGGCAGGCGATTGGCCGCGACAACCGCCCAGCTTCTGCTAGGTTGCGCGGCTTTCATGAATCCAGACTCACTGCACGACGCCTTGCCCGCGCCGCTCGCGGGCGCGCTCGCCGGCCGCGGCTTCACCTCCCTCACCCCCGTTCAACAGGCCGTCCTCGACCCTGAGCTCGCCGGACGCGACCTCCGCGTCTCCTCGCAGACCGGCTCCGGGAAGACCGTGGCCATCGGCCTCGCGCTCGCCCCCCGCCTCGAGGGCGCCCTCGCCGGGCGCGCCGCCGCGGCCGCGCCCGACGCCGCGCCCCGCGCCGCGGCGGCCCCGGCCGCGGTGATCATCGCGCCGACGCGCGAGCTCGCCGCGCAGATCGCCGTCGAGCTCGGGTGGCTTTTGTCGCCCCTCGGCGCGCGCGTCGCGTGCGTCACCGGCGGCACGAGCTTCGGCGCCGAGGCGCGCTCGCTGCGCCGCGACCCGCTCGTCATCGCCGGCACGCCCGGCCGCCTGCTCGACCACCTGGAGCGCGGGACCATCGATCCGCGCGGCGTCCTCGACCTCGTGCTCGACGAGGCGGACCAGATGCTCGATCTCGGCTTCCGCGAGGAGCTCGAGGCGATCGTCGGCAGGATGCCCGAGGACCGCCGGACCCACCTCGTCTCGGCCACCTTCTCGCGCGAGGTCCGCGCGCTCGCCGACCGCTTCCAGCGGGATCCGGTGAGCGTCGAGGGCACGCGCCCCGGCGCGGCCAACGGCGACATCGCGCACGTCGCGCACCTCGTGCTGCCGGCGGAGCGCGACGCGGCGCTCGTGAACCTGCTGCTCCTCGCGCCCGGCGAGCGCACCCTCGTCTTCGTGCGCACGCGCGAGGGCGCCGCCGAGCTCGCCGACAAGCTCACCGCGCTCGGCCTGCCCGCGCGCGCCCTGAGCGGCGACCTCGAGCAGCGCGAGCGCACGCGCACGCTCGACGCGTTCCGCTCGGGCGCCGTCACCACCCTCGTCGCGACCGACGTGGCCGCGCGCGGCATCGACGTGCCCGAGGTCGGGCGCGTCATCCACGCCGACCCCCCGGGCGACCCCGAGGTCTTCACGCACCGGAGCGGCCGCACCGGGCGGGCGGGCCGGAAGGGGACGAGCGTCATGCTCGTCGCGCCGCCTGCGCGCGAGCACGCGCTGCGGCTGCTCCGGCGCGCGCGCGTCGAGGCCGCGTTCCGGCCCGCCCCGTCGCCCGAGGACGTGCTGCGCGCCGCCGACGAGCGGCTCGCCGCCGAGCTCGCCGGCGCGCGCCGTGGCGGCGCCGGCGATGCGGCGGCGGAGGGGGCGGAGGGGGCGGGCGAGCCCCGCGAGCCCCGCGATGCGGCGGGCCCCGCGCCCGATGCGCGGCTCAGGGGGCTCGCGGCGCGGCTGCTCGCGGACATGGACGCGACCGAGCTCGTCGCGGCCCTCCTCGCGCGGGCGAAGCACACCGGCCCCTGCGCCCCGCAGCCGGTCACCGCCGTCGCGCCGCCGCGGTCCGAGCCGCCTGCGCCGCGCGGCCGCTCCGCCGCGCCGCCCTGGTCCGGGGCCGCGCCGCGCGGCCGCTCCGCCCGTTCCGCCGAGCCGCCGTGGTCCGAGGCCCCGCCGCGCGGCCGCTCCGCGCCTCGCCGCGTCGACGTCGCGCCCCGCGGCGGCGACGTCGCGCCTCGCCGCGGCGACGTCGCGCCTCGGCGCGACGGCGGCGAGCAGCCCCCGCGGCTCCCCTTCGTGCCCTTCGTGCCCTTCCAGGTCAACTGGGGGGAGCGCCACGGCGCCGATCCCCGGCGCCTGCTCGCCCTCGTGTGCCGCCGCGGCGGCGTATCGAGCCGTCAGATCGGCGCGATCCGGATCGGCTCCACCGCGTCCGTCGTCGAGGTGGCCTCCCCCGCCGCGCCCGACTTCGCGCGCGCGGTCAACCAGCCGGACGCGCGCGACGCGCGGATCCGGATCGTCCGCGCGAGCTCGATGCGCGTCGACTAGCCCGAGCGCCGGCGGCCGCGCTGCGGCGACGATCGCCAGCAGGTGCAGGGGTTTCCTGATTTCTCGGCAACCCCAGGTGTTGTACAAAGGCCGGGTGAACCGAAGCCCGATCAACAAGCCAGCTCTACGCCGTCGTGCGAGCCCGGTTGCGGCGCTCGCTGCCTTGCTCGGCCTCGTCCTCGCCGGCTGCGGCGGCTCCATGCCTCCGCCGAACGACCAGCTCGCCGAGTCCCAGGCCGCCATCCGCGCGGCCGACGAGGTGGGCGCCGAGACCGACCCCCAGGCCACCCTCCACCTGAAGCTCGCCCGCGAGCAGCTCGAGAAGGCCAAGAAGCTGATAGAGGCCGAGGAGAACGAGGCCGCCCTGCGGCTCCTCGAGCGCGCCGAGGCCGACGCCGAGCTCGCGCTGGCGATCGCCAAGGCGCGCGCCACGCAGGCCCAGGCGGAGGAGGCGCTGAAGCAGGTCGAGAAGCTGCAGGAGGCGGGCGTCCAGTGAAGCGAGAGGTGAACGTGATGGCTTCTTTCATGAAGGACCTGTCGTTGCGGGGTCGGTCTCTCGCCCTGTGCGCCGCGCTCATCGCGGCCACGGGGTGCAGCGCGGCGATCCCGCCGAAGGAGCTCGTCGACGCCCGCTCCAGCTACAAGCGCGCGGCCGAGGGCCCCGCGTCGAGCCTCGCGCCCGCCCAGCTCGACACCGCGAAGCAGGCGCTCTCCCGCGCCGAGGGGGCGTTCAACGAGGATCCCGAGTCGCAGCAGGCGCGCGACCTCGCGTACATCGCCGATCGCAAGGCGCGCGAGGCCGAGGCGGCGGCGGCGCTGCAGCAGGCGCAGCGCGACAAGGCCGCGGCCGAGTCGGATTACAAGGACCTCTCGCAGCAGCAGCTCGCCACCGCCAAGGACGCGCTGCAGAGCGGCCAGCAGCAGATCGAGCGGGAGCGCCAGGCGCGCGCCCAGGCCGAGAGCGCGCGGCTCCAGGCCGAGAGCGCGCGGACCGAGGCCGAGAAGGCCCGCCAGGAGGCCGAGGCGGCGCGGCGGGAGGCCGAGCGCGTCGCGAACGCGGCGCTCGCGAGCCTCAAGGAGATCGCCGCCGTGAAGGAGGAGAAGCGCGGCGTGGTCATCACGCTCTCCGGCGCGGTGCTCTTCGCCTCGGGCAAGTCCGAGCTCCTGCCGATCGCCAAGGAGAAGCTCAACCAGGTCGCGACCACCCTGAAGGACCAGGGGTCGCCGCCCCTGCGGATCGAGGGGCACACCGACTCGACCGGCTCCGCCCAGGCGAACCGCAAGCTCTCGCTCGCTCGCGCCGACTCCGTGAAGGCGCACCTCGTCAGCGTGGGCCTGCCCGCCGACAAGATCGCGACCGTCGGCCACGGGCCGGATCGCCCGGTGGCCGACAACTCGAGCGCCGAGGGCCGCGCCAACAACCGGCGCGTCGAGATCATCGTCAATCCCACCTCGGCGCAGTGAGCCGCCGGACGGCGCTCGCGGGAAGGCGGGAAGAACCTCGACAGGTCCCTCCCGCCTCCCAGCCTCTCTCCGATCAACCCCTCACGACGGGCGACGGCCCGACGGCGCGCCGGTCATCGCGGGCTTCCCCCATCGGCCCGCGAGGCGCGCCGCGCGAGCGGCCTCAGGGCAGGCGTCCTCGCGACGCGCGCCGCCCCTCGGGCCGGCTGGGGCCGTGACGGGCGGGCCTGGGGGCGCGCTGCGCCGGCCGCGATCTGCGCCTCGAACGTGTCGAACATGCCCGTGAGCTCGCGGTAGCACCGGTCGACGAGCCGGAGCGCCTCGGTCCTCGCCTCCTGGTCGAGCGCGATCGCCTCGATACGAGCGTCGGTGTCTTCCTCGAAGACGTCGTGTGCCTTCTCGACGTCGAGGTGCGTCTGGGAGAAGTAACGCAGGCGGCGCCGCTCGCCGATGCGCGCGAAGTAGCGCGCGACGCGCTCGAAGAAGACGTGTCCCGCCGACTCGAGCGTCAGGAGCAGCGTGAGCAGGCACGCGTCGTGGCGCGCAGAGAGCGCGTCCGAGAGCAGCGCGAGGCTCGCCTCACGCGCGGCGCGATGAGGCTCTCCGAACAGCTCCGCCGCCGTCGGGGGCGCGACGCAGAGCGCCGCCAGATCGCCGAGGAACCAGCGGTCGTGCCCCGCGTCTTCGAGGCGATGGCGGTGCACCATGCGCTTGTACTCCGGATCCGCCGCGCGCTCGTCGCAGACGCGCAGGATGTCCTGAAATGTCATTACGAAGAACGTCAGGCACACCGGGAAAGGCGCGAGCCGCTCGAGGGGCGGATCCGTCGAGAGGCGAGCGAAGAAGGGGTGGTCGCTGAACTGCTCCTGATGGCGCACAATGTGATGATGAACGGTTTTCATGGGCTGGCTTTCTCCGAGAGCCCGTAAGAGTGCAAAACACATACCGAAAACGGCATGTCCGGCACGCTGGCGTGCGCTCCGAGGGGCCTTAAGCTGCCCGGCGGCCATCGGTCGAGGTGGTTCTGGGTGGGAGTGGATGATGCGCAGGACGAAGGACACGGAGGGCGCGGTGCACAAGCTCGATCGACGTACATTTCTGGACGTCCTGGGGCTGAGTGGGCTCGGTCTGGCCATCGGCCCGGGTTGCGTGCGGGGCGACGCGGGGGGCGGGTCTTCCGGGGAGGGGGAGGCGCTGTCGGACGGATCGAGCGCGGCCTCGGCGTTCTCGCTGAGGACCCGGCTCACGGTGGATTACGGTGTTCCGTTTCCGCTCGTCAGCGCCGGCATGGCGTTCGTCAGCCTTCCTCCGCTGGTCGCGGCGGTCTCGAACGCGGGGGGGATCGGCGTGCTGGGCTCGGCGACCGAGCCGCCTGCCGTGGTCGAGGCGCGGATCCGGGCGACCAAGGCGCTCACGTCCGGCCTGTTCGGCGTGGATTTCATCGTCGCGACAGGGCCCGCGGGCGCGTTCGTCACGCGGGACCACATCGACGTCTGCGTCGCCGAGGCGGTGCGGCTCGTGATCTTCCACTGGAACGCGCCGGAGGTCGCCTGGGTCGACGCGCTCCACGCGGCGGGAGCGAAGGTCTGGGTCCAGGTGGGCTCGGTCCCTGCGGCTCGCGATGCGGTCGCGGTCGGCGCGGACGGGATCATCGCGCAGGGATGTCAGGCCGGCGGGCACGCGAAGGCCACGTCGACGACGAAGTCCCTCGTTCGTGCCATCCGCAGGGGCGTGAACCCTGCGCTGCTCCTCGCGGCAGGGGGGATCGCGGACGGGGCCGGCGTCGTGAGGGCGCTGTGGCACGGCGCCGACGGCGTGGTCGTCGGCACGCGGCTGGTCGCCTCCACGGAGGCGTACGCCCATCCCGACTACAAGGCTCGCCTCGTCGCGGCGGGCGCTGGGGCCACGGCGGTACAGACCTTCTTCGGTCCGGAGTGGCCGGGCCAGCGCCAGCGCGTCCTGCGCAACCGCGTCGTCAGGCGGTGGGCCGGGAGAGAGTCGCTGATCCCGGATCCGCCGCCCCCGCCCGCGACCATCGGCGCCACGGTGCTGTTTCCCGGGGTCCTGGACGTTCCGTATGCGATGCCCAAGTTCAGCGCGATCGTCCCCACGCCCGACACGGAGGGCGACCTCGAGGAGATGGATATGCCCGCCGGCTCCGAGAGCGTCCTGTCCATCGCCAGCGTCAAGCCGGCAGCCGAGATCGTGGCGGAGATGATGACCGACGCGCAGGACATCCTCGACGTGCTCGCGACCGGCGTGCTCCGGGCCGAGGCGCTCGATACCGATGTGCTCGGCGCCCATGCGCTCGAGGCCGACGCGCTCGACGCCGACGCATCGGGCGGCGCCGACGCGTCGGACGACTGACGGGCTGCAGAGCGGCCCGCCCGGAGCGCGCCGAGGGCCCGGGCGCCGGCCTTCCGGATTGTGCCGGGGGCGCCGGCGGTGTTAAGGCACGGCGCGTGATCCGACGTTTTTTTCGCGGGATCTGGCAAGAATACGTCATCGACCTGCGCGACCGGCTCGACGCCGAGGCGGCGCTCTACCGGGCAGAGACGCCGGCCGGCGAGGTCACCCGCCGCATGGTGGGCGTGTTTCTCACGGTGATCGGCGTGCTCATCTTCGTCCGGTTCGCCGGCAACGAGAACGACACGCGCTGGATGGTCGAGGGCCTGCGCGCCGTGGGCCTCGATGGCGCCGCCGCGCGGCTCCACGACGCGCTGAACACCTCCCCGGACCGCCGCTTTCACCAGCGGATCGTCTGGGCGGTTGGCCGCCTCACCGGCTACCTGGTCCCGACCCTCCTCGTCGCGCGCTTCGTGCTGCGGGTGCCGATCCGGAGCCTCGGCCTGCGCGTCCGCGGGACGGCCCGGCACATGTCCATCTATGCCCTCTTCTTCGCGGTCATGGCGCCGATCCTCTACGTCGCGTCGCTCTCGCCGGCGTTCCAGGCGAAGTACCCCTATTACAAGCTCGCGCGCGGCGAGGACCTCTGGCCGTGGTTCTGGGCATGGGAGGCGCTCTACGCCGCGCAGTTCGTCGCGCTCGAGTTCTTCTACCGCGGCTTCTTCATCCACGGCGTTCGCCGCGCGCTCGGCTACGCCTCGATCTTCGCCATGATGGTGCCTTACGCGATGATCCACTTCGGCAAGCCGTTGCCCGAGGCGCTCGGCTCGGTGCTCGCCGGGTTCATCCTCGGGACCGTCAGCCTGAAGAGCGACTCCATCTGGGGCGGGTGCGCGATCCACATCGCCGTCGCGACGTCGATGGACCTGCTCTCGCTGTGGCATCAAGGGCGTCTATGACGACGAGCCGCCGCTGCCTCGGTAGGTAGACCAGGCGTTTCGCGGCCGCCTGCGCTGCGGAGTCGTTGCGCACGCCGTTCCACGGCGCACGGGCGTCATCAGGCGTCGGGCGCACCGACCCGACACCCAGATAAGCCTGTGCGACGGAGCAACCCTCGTCAAGCGGCGCCGCTCGTTCTGTCGGGAGCTCATAGCTTCAATCCAGATGCAATGAGAACCGCGCCGGTTTTAGCGTGACGGCAAGTTTCTTGAAATGTCGCCCTGCGTGAATGCCCCGTCGTTCAAAGCTGCACGACGTTGCGGTGGATGGCGTGCCGCGATGCGCCTTCCAGGGGGTCCTGGGGTGATGAGCGCAGGATCGAGAAGCCAAAAAATGCGCGCATGGTCCTCTAAAGAGAGGTTGAACATCCGCGGGGGACAGACAAAGTTAAGTACTATGACAAAGTGGCCCCGACTCGCGCTTTTCATCGCCGCCGCGGCATCCCTCGTGCAACTTGGCTGTGCTGTGCTCCCGGAGGATACGGCCGACGAGCCCACCGATGCGGACGAGCTGGCCGCGATGATGGGGAACGGGCTGACCCTCAACGGGCTGACGTTCAACGGGTTGACCTTCAACGGGCTCACCTTCAACGGGCTCACCTTCAACGCGCTGACCTTCAACGAGCTTGCCATGACGGAGCTCTCGGATCCGAGGGCCCGCAAGCTGCTGTCCGTCATCGTGAGCTGCGCGCTGCCCGAGGGGGAGGGGATCGACCTGAACATCGGGGGCGTCGACTACGCCTTCGAGGGATCGTTCGGCCTCGCGCCCGAGTGGGGCAAGGAGGGCGGCCAGTGCGGCGAGCACTGCAAATCCTGGGTGTCCGCGTGCGTGATCTCCCGGGTCAACTACCTGGGCCAGAGCGTCATGGTCTCGGTCCGGGGGAAGGACAAGGCGCTCGCCACCACGCGTGAGGAGCGCCAGGCGTTCACCGCGCGCGAGGGCGCCTATTTCGGGGACATCTTCGCGACCCCGCAGAAGCTCTACGCCTGCGTCGCGCACGGCGCGTCGCAGATCCCGCGGGTGTGCGGGCCCTCCGTCGACGGCTGCTCCCCCATCGAGGTGCTCGGGGACTGCGATGACGTCTGCAGGCAGGAGCTCGACGACGGCGCGTACGACAAGTGCAGGGATCCCTCCGGCAAGATGCAGAAGGGCGTCGCGACGGTGTTCCTGGCCCGTTAGACCGGCTCGCCTCTCGCGCGCCCGCCGGTCAGGCCAGGGTCCTGCCGCCGTTCACGGACAGCTTCTGGCCCGTGATGAACCTGGCGGCGTCGGACGCGAGGAAGACCACCGCGTCGCCGATCTCGTCCGGCGTGCCCATGCGCCGGAGCGGGTTGCTCGCCGCATAGGCCTGCATGGCCGCGTGGTTCGCGCCCTCGCCGAGGTGGCGCTCGACCGGCACCCAGCCGGGCGCCACCAGGTTGACCGTGATCCCGTGCGGGCCGAGCTCCGCCGCCCACGAGCGCGTGAGGCCGAGCTGCGCGCCCTTGGCAGAGACGTAGTTGGAGAACGCGGGGACGCCCTGCTCGAAGACCTCGGACCCGATCTGGATGATCCGGCCCTCGCGGCGCTCCTTCATCTCGGGGATCACCGCCCGCGCGAGGAGGACCGGGCTCTTCACGAAGAACTCGAGCTGATCGAGGCAGTGCTGCCACGTCAGCTCCTCGATCTTGACGTGCGGCTGCGGGCCCGTCGCGTTGACCACGAGCACCTCGATCGGGCCGAAGCGCGCCCGCACCTCGTCGACCAGGCGGGCGACCTCCCGCTCGTCGCGCACGTCGGCCTGGAACGCCTCGGCCTCGCCGCCGCCCCGGCGGATGTCCTCGACCACGCGCGCCGCCCCCTCGCGGCCGGCGAAGTAGTTCACCGCCACCCGCGCCCCGGAGGCCCCGAGCCTGCGGGCAATGCCCGCCCCCAGGCCGCGGGAAGCGCCGGTGACAAGGGCTACTCGTTTCGACAGATCGTGCGCCATACAGGCCTCTCCAGGAGATGGGTGACCGCGGTTCGCCCGGCGCCGCAAAGGAGATCGGCCGCGCTGGCGCGCCTCCGGGAGCCTCCCTCCCGCGCCGAGCCGCTCGCTGCCCGCGCGGGTGGCCAGGGTCGGTCACCGCATGTGTAATTGATTACGATCCAGCAATACAAGATTTTTCCGTCGTTTTGCCGTGTTATTGCACCGAATGTTGGTCTTCTCACCAGCAGTATTGAAGTTTTCCAACGCAATGCGCTACTGGCTGACCTCAGGGTATCGTATGCTGGGCCACATGAAACCACGCATGATGCGACAAGCCCTGCGCCCTCTCGTGATGCTCGCCATGGGGCCGGTGTTCTGTGCTGCCGTGGGGATCGCGCTGATCCACGCCTGGCTCGACGTGCGGCGCAGGCCGCCCGAGCGGCGCCGCCTCGCCCGCGCTGCGGTGCGGCATCGCCTCCAGCGGCCTCGCCATCAGCCGGGCTGGGATTGACACGGCGCTTCCTCGGCGCGACGGCGGTCCGGCTCACCGCACGAGGAGGAGCCACAGGAGCGCCGCGGCGGTCGAGGCCAGCGTCACCGGGACGCCCACCCGGGCGTAGGAGCGAAAGCCGATCTCGCGCTCGGCGCCCACCGTCTCCACCACGATGATGTTCGCCACCGAGCCGAGCAGCGTCAGGTTGCCGGCGAGGGTGGACACGACGGCGGTCGCGATCCAGGCGAGGTGCGGATCGGGCTGGCTCTGGATGTACGACTCCGCGAGCAGGATGAAGGGGACGTTGGAGACGATCTGGCACCCGACGAGCATCGCGATGCTCAGCCCGAGGAGGCCCAGCGTCGGCCCCGCGGGGAGGTAGGGGCCCGCCGCGCGCAGCGCCTGCTCGGGCATGCCGGTCTTCTGGAGGCCCGCCACGACGATGAAGAGGGCGCCGAAGAACACGAGCACGGTCCACGAGACCCGGTCGAACAGGCCGTTGGCGTCCCGCCGGTGCAGCAGGATCGCCGCGGTCGCCCCGCCGATCGCCGTCCACGCGAGGTTCGCGCCCAGCACGAAGAGCACCGACACGACCGCGATGCACGCGAGCGGCACGAGGGCGCTCGGCCGGGCGCCCCGCGCCGGCGCGGGCGGCGCGGATCCGGGCGCGGGCGCCGCCGGCTCAGGGGCGGACGCCGCGGGCGCGGGGGCAGGCGCCGCGGGCGCGGGGGCAGGCGCCGCGGGCGCGGGGGCAGGCGCCGCGGGCGCGGGGGCAGGCGCCGCGGGCGCGGGGGCGGACGCCGCGGGCGCGGGGGCGGGCGCCGCGATGCGGCGCCGGAGCAGGAGGTGCAGCGTCGCGGCCGTGACGGCGAGCCCGATCAGCGCGGCGGGGCCGGCCTCCAGCAGGTACGCGCGGTACGAGATGCCGGAGAGCTGACCCACGAGCATGTTCTGCGGGTTGCCGGCGAGCGTGAGCGCGCTGCCGGCGTTGGCGCCCATCGCGAGCGCGAGGAGGTACGGCACCCGATCGAGCCCCGCGCGCCGGGCGGTCCGGTCGACGAGCGGCGCCAGCATCACGCAGACCGAGTCGTTCAGCAGCACCGCGGAGGCGAGCCCGGCGCCGAGCGTGACGAGGTAGAGCAGGCGGACCGGCGAGAGGCTCCGCCGCGCGACCCACGCGGCCGCGCGCTCGAACACCCCGGCCTGGTCGAGCGACGCCGAGAGCAGCATCATGCCGAGCAGCAGGCCGATGGTGTTCGGCTCGACCGCCGCGAACGCCTCGTGCGGCGTCAGCCCGGCGCCCGGCTCGATCGCGCTCAGGAACACCATGGCGCACGCGCCAGCGAGCGCGCCGGCCGGGCGCCCGATCGGCAGGATCGACAGGCGCCGCGCCGCGATGAGGATGTACGTCGCGGCGAATACGAGCAGGACGGACCACACGGGGCGCATCAGAGCGGCCGGGAGCGCGGCTGTCAAACGGGGTGGCGCAGCCGTCTCGCGGCCGGCGCGCATTCCGGCTAAGCAGCGACGGCCGCGGACCGGCGCGGGAGAAGGCGCTCTCCCGGGCTCCGCGGGAACGCCACGGCATGGGCAGGCAGCTCTCGACCCCCACCGCGATCCTCCTCGGCAGCGCCATGATCGCCGCCGCCGTCTACCTCGGCCTGCGCCACGGCCCGGCCGCCGTCGCCCCGGATCCGCGCGCCGCCGGTGGCGCGGCCTCGCACCGGGGCGAGCCGGCGCCGCCCGCCGGGCCGGCGGAGAGCGCGCGCGCGCCCGGCGAGGGCGAGCCGGCGCGGCCTCGCCAGACGCGGGCGCCGAGCGTGCCGCGCGACGAGGTCGCGCGGCAGGCCGCGCGGGCGCTCGACGCCCACCGCCCGGCCCTGGTCGAGCGCTGCTACAAGCCGGCGATCGCCGCGCAGCCGGCGCCGCGCGAGGTGAAGTACGTCTTCAGCCTGACGTTCGACGCCCAGGGCCGGCAGCTCGCGCGCGGCGTCATCGAGGACCGCGAGACGTCGCGCCCCGAGGTCACGGCCTGCCTGGTCGCCGCGCTCCCGCCGGTCGCCGTCGAGCCGCCCGGCGCGAGCGTGCGCGTGGACGTCCCGTTCTCGCTGCCGTGACGGCGCCGGGCCCGCCGGGGCCGGCGCCGCGCGCGTCGCCCTTGACGCACCCGCCTGAACGCCCGATGCCGGAGCCGTGACGCCCGACCAAGCCTTGAAGGAAGCGACCACCGGCGCGCTTCGCCCGGTCTACCTCGTGATGGGGGAGGAGCGCTGGCTGGTCGATCGCGTGGTGAGCGCGATCCGGGACGCGGCGGCCAAGGGGGGCATCGCCGGGTTCAACGAGGACAAGTTCACCGCGGGCGACGCGCCGGTCGAGTCGATCCTCGGCGCCGCGCGGATGCTCCCGATGATGGCCCCGCGCCGCTTCGTGCTCGTCCGCGGCGTCGAGCGCTGGGAGAAGAAGGACGACGCCGACGACGGCGACGGGGACGACGCGGGCGGCGGCGCGGGCGGCGCGGGCGGCGCGGGCGGCGCGGGCGGCAAACGGAGCGCGTCGAAGCAGGCGAGCCCGCTCGACGCGCTCGCCGAGTACGCCAAGGCGCCGTCGCCGAGCGCGGTCCTCGTGCTGGTCGCGACGAAGCTCCACGGCCAGCGCCGCCTGGTCACGTCGGCGAAGAAGGGCGACTTCCTCGTCGCGTGCGAGCCCCTGAACCGCCGCGCCCTGCCCGGCTTCATCGCGTCGATCGCCCGCGAGAAGGGCAACCCGATCTCGAGCGACGTGGCCGACCAGCTGGCCGAGCTCGCCGGGCCCGAGCTCGGCTACGTGGTCGACGCCATCGAGCGGCTCTCGCTGTATGTCGGGCCGAAGCAGCCGATCACCGAGGACGCGATCGCGCAGGTGGTCATCCGGGTCCGGCAGAGCACGGTGTGGGAGCTCATCGACGCGCTCGGGCGGCGCCGGCTCGATCGCGCGCTCGCGGCGCTCGCGGACGCGTACGACCCGCGCGACGGGGGGCTGCGCCTGCTCGGGGCGGTCTCGTGGTCGGTCCGCCAGATGGTGAAGTTCGAGTCGGCGCTCTCCGGGGGCGCGAGCCAGGCCGAGGCGGCCCAGCGCGCGGGCGTGGCCCCGTACAAGGTGAACGACGTGGCGCAGACCATCCGCCAGCTCCCGCGGGGCGCGCTCGCCGGCTGGATGCGCCTGCTCGCCGAGGCCGACCTCGCGCTGAAGAGCAGCCGCCGCCCGGCGCAGGCGGTGCTGGAGACGATGCTGATCGAGATGTGCTCGCGCTGAGCGGGAGGGGGCGGATCCTCGGCTGTCCGGACGAGGACATTCCCCAGCCCGCCTGAAACGAGCAGAACTTCGAACCGCCAAGGCGCCAAGGACGCCAAGAACGCCAAGAAGAAGACAATATCTTGGCGTCCTTGGCGTCCTTGGCGCCTTGGCGGTTCATTTCTCGCCCGATCAACGTGATCGTTGTTCTAGGCCGGCTTTCGGGCCCACGCGCCGAAGACCATGTCGCTCACGTACGTTGCGTTCGCCTTCGTCCTCTCGTCCACGAGGCGCTCTTCGAGCGTGTCGAGGCCGATCTCGGCCTCGGTGGCGACGCCCTGCTGCACGATGCGCGGCAACATCGCCCGGAGGATCGCGACGGTGCGGTAGCGCGTCTGCGGCGTCTGCACGATCGCCTCCGCGCGCACGCGCTCGACGGCGAGGCCCGCCTGCTCGAGCACGGCGGCGAGGTGGAAGCCGATATGGATATCGGCGCCCTCGCGCTCCACCGTTCTCCATATCCATTGATGCGCGCGCTCGTGGAGCGGCAGGGGCTGGAGGCTCGCCGGCACCATCGTGGCGTCGTGCTCCTGGAAGACGGCCAGTCCGCCCGGGCGCAGGGCGCGCGCGAGGCTCTTCACGGCCGCCGCCGGATCGCGCTGGTACATCAGGACGCGCCTGCCCACGACGGCATCGAAGAGCCCGTGCTCGGGCCCGGGCGCGCCCAGGTCGCCCTCGGCGAAGGTCACGTTCGGCAGGCCGAGCTCGCGCGCCCTGTCGCGAGCCGCCGCGAGCGGGCGCGCGTCGCGGTCGATGCCGACGACCTGCCCCTGCCCGCCGACGAGCTGCGCGATCCGAAACGAGACATCCCCTGCTCCGCAGCCCACGTCGAGCACGCGCATCCCGGCGCCGATGCCTGCGTCGGCCAGCAGCCGGTCCGTCATCTCGCCAACCATGTCCGTCATCGGTTCCACGCTCCTCTGCATCGTTCGCCTCCGCTCGATCCGTAGCGAGCGCGGCGCCGCTGCTGAAGGGCGTCGGTTGTTGCGGGATTGGCGGACCTTTCGATCCTGGGGTGCGCGGTATGGAGGACCCGACGCGGCATGATGCCGCAGATCGTCAGTCGCATCGGCGAACGCGAGGCTGCTGGCTACCCGGGCAGCTTCCGGGCGCTAGCCGAGCAGCGCTTCGATCACGCCCTTCTCCCGGAGGTCGCTGAAGCTGTGGGTCGGGGCGCAGGCGGCGAGCTCCGCGAGGGCGTAGGTGCCGGTGGCGACGGCGATCGACTCGGCGCCGATCGCCCGGGCCGCCGCGATGTCCTTCGGCGTGTCGCCGATGACGACGACGCGGCACGCCTCGAGCGGCGCCTCGAGCCTCGCCGCCCCGCGCGCCGCGCCGATGCGCAGGAGCTCGTCGCGGCGCTCGTGGTCGCAGCCGAAGCCGCCGAACGCGAACCGCTCGTAGATGCCGGCGCGCGTGAGCTTCGCCTGCGCCCCCGCGCGGACGTTCCCCGTGCCGAGGCCGACGGCGCACCTCGCCCGCCGGGCGGCGGCGTCGAGCGCGTCGAGGACGCCGTGGTGGACCCGGGTGTCGCCGGCGAGCGACATCTCCTCCGCGAGGATCTCGACGTAGATCGCGAGGAGCGCGTCGATCGCGCCCTCGGTGACCTCGCGCCCGACCGCCTCGAGCCCCGCCCGGATGATGGCCCTGTCGGTCATGCCGGCGAACGAGAACGCCTCGCACGCGTCGCCCCGGCCGGCGTACCGGGCGAACGCGCGCTCCATGGCGCGCCGGCCTGCGCCGCCGGTGGAGAGCAGGGTGCCGTCGATGTCCCAGAGGAGGACCGTGGGGCGCATGTCCCCATGGTAGATGCGGCGCGGCGCGAGGGCGAGCGCGGAGGCGCGGGGAGCGGCTCCCGGCGGCCTCATCGGAGCCCGACGAGCGAACGGCTCGGCGTCCTCGGGTGTCGTATCTGAACCGCATGGCCGCTCTGACCCGCATGGCCGCGCCTCGCCTGACCCGCGGTGCGGCGATCCGGGGCTCATCCACGTGTACGGTACCCGGACACGTGCACGGCACCCGGACAGGGGGTGGCGGTCGCCCGGACACGGGATGCGCCGCCCGGACAGGGGCGGCGTTCGCCCGGACAGGGACGGCGTTCGCCCGGACAGGGACGGCGTTCGCCCGGACAGGGACGGCGTTCGCCCGGACAGGGGCGGCGTTCGCCCGGACAGGGGCGGCGTTCGCCCGGACAGGGCCGTGGTCACCCGGACAGCGCTCCGAGGCGCCCGGCATCCGTGCGGCCGCCCGGCCGGCGCGGGCGATCCGGCGGCTGTCCGGAGGACGCGCATCGGTTGCAAAGCACCACTTGCGTGTCGGTCCAGGCGACATGGCCCCTCATCCCTTCTGCCCGGCGGGACCATTTCTGAGCATTGATGCGCAAGGCGGAGAATCTGGGTGCGTTCGACGTAATGCGTGTTGCGCGCGCGACATCGGCCATCCTGCCGCGCGCTCCGATCGCAACCGTGCGGCGATCTCTGCTAAGAGGGGCCTGGCGAGGGCGGGAGATCGCGTTGCGCGGGCTCCCGGTGCAGGTCGTCGACGCCGGTCGATGGGCAGGGCGCCTGCGAACACCTCGCGAACTGCACAGGGCGCCTCGTTGCGCGGAGGGCGCCCGGGAGATCATCCGATCATGCGACGCTCGCCTCGAAGCCCGATCACCGCGGTCCTCTTGCTGCTCTCGTGCGCCGCGCCGGCGGCGGCGGAGCCGCTCCCGCGGCGGCGCCCGTCGACCGGACCGGAGCAGGAGATGCTCGACGAGGCGAAGCGGCTCGTGGACCAGGGGCGAATCGCGGACGCGCGCGACATCCACCTGACGCTCTGGCGGCTCACGAGGAGCGCCTCGGACGCGTTCCGCGTGGGGATGTTGTCGTTCCGGCTGCGCGACTTCCAGATGGCGGCGGAGTTCCTCGCCATCTATTTCGACATGGTCGGCACCCCCGAGGCGCCGAAGATCTGGGTGCCGCCGGGCTTCAAGGAGAGCTACGAGCTGGCGCGGGCGAACTTCGCCGAGGCGCGGCGGCACGTCGGGGCGATCGAGGTGCGCGTCAACGAGCCCGGCGCGGCGGTGCTCGTGGACGGGCGGCAGGTCGGCGTCTCGCCGCTCCCGCGCCCCGTGTACGTCGCCCCCGGCCAGCACCGCGTGGGCGCGCAGCTCGCCGGGCTGCAGGTCGAGGTGCCGGCCGCGGTCGACGCGGGCGGCGAGCGGACCGTCTGGCTGGTGCTCCGGCGCGCGGAGGCCGAGGAGCCAGCGCGTCCATCGACGAGCACAACGAGCAAGGCGGCCGCCCCGCCGGGCGCGGCGCTGGGCGCGGCGCCGCCTCGGGGCGCGCACGATCCGGCGCTCCGGTGGTGGACCGTGGGCGGGCTCGCGGCCACGTCGGTCGCGCTCGGCGTGGTCGGGGGCATCTCGGTCGCGGAGGCGAACGACGCGGCGGGCGAGCGCGACGCCGCCTTCGCGCGAGCGCGCTGGGAGGTCTTCCGTTGCCGGCCGGGGCTCGCCGCGTGCGACGCCTACGCGGAGGCCGACGGGCGCGCGAGGACGTTCACGGCCCTGTCCGTCGGCGCCTTCATCGGGGCTGGCCTTGCGGCCGGCGGCGCCGTGGCCGCGGGGTTCCTGCTGGCGCCGGAGGCGACCGTCCGGGTGGGGGCCGTCGGGGCCGCCCCTGGCGCGGCGCTCTCCGTCGCTTGGTAGGGGTCGGCCTCGCGCTGGTTTGCTCCGGGGAGCGGGGCCGCTCTCGCCCTATCCCCTGCGTGATCGTTTACTTTAGATGAGAATCTGATGGCGATAGCCGTAATGCGATCCACGTGCGTGATTCGGCGCCTGCCATGAATCTCCGTGATCCCGAGGGCGAGCAGGCCTGGTATCGTGGCGCGCATGTGGAAGCGGCGGCTGTGCGCCTCCTGCGCGGTGTTCCTCTCGGGGCTCCTCTGGGCGGCCTGCAGCGGTGACGCCTACGTCGATGTGGAGCGGGAGCCGACGTGCGATTCAACGGAGGACTGCCAGCCCGAGAAGACCGGAACGGAGTGCATCGACGAGCGTTGCCGGTGTGCCAGCGCCGAGGAGGAGAGCTGCTGCGAGCCCGGGGCCGTGGAGGAGGAGGGCGATCCTTGCGAGCGGGCGTGTCGACCCGCCAGCGAATGCATCGCGGCGGCCTGCGAGACGTCTCGGGACTGCCCGGGGCCCGTGGATCCGAGGTGCGGTCAAGCGCTGTGCGTCGCCGGTGTCTGCAGGCTTGCACTGCGTGAGCAGCTCGAATACCAGCTCCCTGGCGACTGTCGGGTAGTCAAATGCGACGATGTCGGGGCGATCCGGGTCGAGCATTCGGGGAGCGACGTCTTCGACGACGGCAACGAATGCACGATCGATCGCTGCATCGACGGGGCCAGCTCGCACCTGCCTCAGCCGACCGGGCCATCGCCGGAGACGTCGGGGTATTGCAAGGACGGCAAGTGGGTTGGTTGTCTACGAGACGAGGACTGCGGAAACCCGTCCTATGCATGTTCCGGGTCCGGCAGGTGCGTCCACGAATGGTGCGAGAACGGCATCCTGGATGTGTCCTCCGGAGAGACCGCGCTCGACTGCGGCGGTCCCTGCGATCCGTGCGCATCCGGGCAGCCGTGCGACAGCGACGACGATTGCGTCGAGCAAGTCTGCGCGGACGACGGGACGTGCGCTCACGCGCGCTGCGGCGACGGTGTGCTCAACGGATCGGAGACGGACGTGGATTGCGGTGCGCCATCTTGCCCGGCGTGTGATCCGGGAACGAGGTGCAGCTCGCACGGGTCGTGCCAGAGCGGCGTGTGCTCGGATGGCCTGTGCCGCGAGGCGAGCTGTAGCGACGGAGTGATGAACGGCGACGAGACCGGCCTCGATTGCGGCGGCCCCTGCGTCTCGTGCCCGCTGTACATCGACGGGCCAGACACCTGACACGAGGGATCATGAAGCTATTGAGAAGTTTCGCCGCGGCGCTCGCGGCGCTCATCGTCGCGTCGTCGTGGCTCGCTTGCTCGGACCCTCCGCCACCGCCGTACACGCCGCCGCCCGAGTGCAGAACCACGGCGGACTGCGAATTGCCTTATAACGTGGACCCGAGATGCGGGGAAATCGCCTGCGTCGAGGGGACCTGCGAGCTCGAGCTGTTCGAGACATCGAGGAGCCAGTACCGAGGCGACTGTGAGATCACGCGCTGCCATGAGGGGCAACGTGTCGCCGAGCGTGACCCGGAGGACGTGTGGGACGATGGCAACCCGTGCACCGAGGACGTCTGCGAGCCGACAGGTCCCGCCAACAAGTTTGTAGAACCTTCCCCGGCACCCTCGGGCTCCGGCTTCTGCAATGGCAGTGGACAGGAGGTTACGTGTCTGTATGACGCCGACTGTGAAGACCCGGAGCTGTTCTGCTCGCTTCTCGGGAACTGTATTCCTGTCGAGTGCAAGAACGGCATGCTCGACCCTGATTTCGGGGAGACGTACATGGATTGCGGGGGGCATTGCGATCCGTGCAGGATAACCCAGCCGTGCAAGAACAAGTACGACTGCCTCACGGGCGTGTGCGGGCCAGACGCGACATGCTCGGTAGACAGATGTCTTGACCGCGTGCAAAACGGTAACGAGACCGACGTGGATTGTGGCTTCGGTTGCTACCCGTGTGCAGACGGGTACAAGTGCCGGGCCAACGAGAACTGCGAGAGCGGCATTTGCTTCGCCGGGAAGTGCCAGCCACGGACGTGCAGCGACGGCCGGCGGAACGGGGAAGAGGAGGACGCCGACTGCGGCGGCGACTGCCCTCCCTGCAATTAGCGAGATCTCGCAGGTGGGGATCTTCGATCCTAGTTCCACAAGGTACGGATCACGCTCAAGCCATAGCTCCGTCCTGCAGGGCACGCGCGCAGGTCCGGCCCGCCGAGCTCTCCCGTGAAGAGCGGCGAGGGCCATGGCGACAGGGCGGAGCTCGGGCCGCAGGACGACAGATCGAGCGCTGCGGTGCCATCGCGCCCGCCCGAGGGGCCCGGCCCGGGTCCTGGTGAGCTCGAGGGGTGCTGCACGCCGGTCCCCCCTTGCGCCCAGGTATTACGAGCAGCCCGCCAGATCCGTCAGCAAATCGACCGAGTGGCTCGGCGTGCGCCAGGTGCCCGTCGCGCGCTTACGAGCAGCCCGCCAGATCCGTCAACAGATCGACCTGAGTGGCTCGGTGTGCGCCAGGTACCCGCCACGCGCTTACGAGCAGCCCGCCAGATCCGTCAGCAAATCGACCTGAGTGGCTCGGCATGTGCCAGGTACCCGCCACGCGCTTACGAGTAGCGCATCAGCTTCATCAAAAAATCGATCTGAGCGGCTCGGTGGATACGGCGTGCAGCGTCGTGGTATGACGCTTACGAGCAGAAGCAAAAATCGTTAGCGAAAATTCGTGAAATGATCGCGAGTGCTTCTGCGGCGTGGTCGCCCGGCACGGCTCATTTCGGCAGGACGCGGGTGAAATCGATTTCCTCGGTGGGGCAGGAGCTATAAATTCGGCTTCATGGGACGTGTACTGGAGCAGTTGTTCTCTTTTTCTCTCTCGTGCGCGGCCATCGGGCTGGCGGCGGCGTTGGTCTACAACTTCGCGGCGGACGAGCCGGAGGTGGACGCGATGGCGCGGACCCAGGCGTGCGACAGCGCGAAGGCTCCGTGTGACGAGCTCTTGCTGCGCTTCGAGCGCAGCTCGCTCGGCAGGAGCTTTCGTTTCTCCGTGCGGGGCGAGGAGGTCTCCATCAGATGCAGGCGTGAGCACATCGTCCTCGGCGAGTACCAGTGCAAGCGCTGGCCGCCGGCGGCGCCGCCGCCGGCAGCGGCGAGCTCCGGCCCGGTGGCGACGTCAGGCCCGGTGGCGACCTCCACCGGAAGCGCGCGCCCCGCGCCCCGGGGCGGGAGCGCGAAGCGCGCGGCGCCGCCCCTGAGCGCGGCGAAGCCGGACGGCGGCTCGTAGGGCGGGCGCTCCCCGCGAGGCAACGCCCGCGGCAGATCGTTGCTGTCTCGGCGCGGGGAAGCCGGACGCGCACGGCGCGAGCGACCGCTCCGGAAGCGCCGCTCGGCTCCGGCGATCAGCGTTTGGTCGTGGCGCTCCTGGTCCGGTGCGTCAGTCGATGAAGTCGTCGAGGAAGATGACGTTCCGGCCCTTGGGGATGCAATCCGTCCAGTCGATCTGCGCCTGCGCGAGCGGGTAGTGGTAGGGAACGCCTGTCGCCGCGGCGAAGCCCTCGGCGCCGCCCATGCGCAGGTGCGGTGCGATCTTGTCGCGAGGGACGTCGAACATCTCCTCGAGAAACACGAGCTGCTCGGCGGTCGGCGAGGCGGACGCACGGATGAGCTCCTCGTCGCCCTGGAAGCGGAAGTAGGGGAAGCGGGGGTCGGTGAAGAGGAAGGAGTGCTGCTTGTCGTGCAGCGCGCGATCGAGGCTCCAGAGCTCCGGGTCGGTGTCGATCTCGAGGCGGAGCACCCGCGGGAAGATCGCGGCGAGGCGGTCGAGGGTCGCGTCGTCCGTCAGCACGGCGGCCCAGCGGCGGACGGGCGGGAGCGCCCCGTACTCCTGCCAGGTGGGCTTGATGGGCTGGTTCCCGCCGTAGAAGAAGGACGAGCCCTCGACCTCTTCGACGAAGACGATGGAGCGGATGCGGTGAGCCTCCAGCGCGCGCCGGAGCGCGTGGAGCGATGGCGCCTGGATGGCGAAGTACTCGGTGTATTCGGTGCCCATGATCAACTTCCTCCTCCCTCCGCTCTGTATGCCTCACTTGCTATCGAAGCGGGCAGGTCGTCGAGGTCGCCCGCTGCATTGACCCAGCGATCGCTGAGGATCGTGAGCCAGTATCGATCGGATAGAGTCGGGCGGTCCTCGGCTGCTTGGCCCAACGCAGGTGATCGCGGAACTCTCGTAGGTAGTCTTCGGCTGCCCCGGTAACAGCCGAGCGTGTGGCGCGGGTCCATGGCTGCTCGAAGAAGACGGTGACCAGCAGCCCGAAGATCAAGGCTGGTCGGCCGTTGCTGTCTCGGAGGCAGACGAGCTTCGAAATGTCTGGTTCGCTCCCATCGAGTACTATGTTCATTGGGTCCTTCCGCGCTCGGCTTCACTTTTTATCAAAACGAGGCGGACCGCATAAGTGCTGAGCCCGGAAGGCTCGACGCCGATCTGCTCGGCGGCCTCGCAAATGCCCGTATAGACGCGCCGGCCTCCGCCGCTCGCAAAGGCCCATCCGGCGCTCAGGACGAACGCCGCGGGCCGGAGGATCATCGCGTCCAGATCGAGAGCCGGGCTCGGAGAGCAGGCGGCGATCGCAAGGGCGAAGAGGCCGGAGACCTCCTCGCGGAGCTCGACGCGCCGCACGGAGAGGTCCGGCGCAACCCCCTCTATCCAGAGCTGCAAAGCAGCCACGCGTCGACCCCCTCTGCGACGGCGCGCTCCGCGGTGCCACACGGCCGCGCGCTGCCGGAGGGCGCCAAGCTAGCGTGGAGACTCCGCTCGCGCGCTCAGGCCGATCTGGAGCGCTCGCGCAGGGGAATCCGCCTGTCCTTCGTCGGCGCCGCACGCCCACGCGCCTGGATGGATTTGCCGAGAGCGGTACTCCGCTGCAGGCCGCTCCACGAATGCCAGCAGCGGTCCTCAAGCGACTGTTCCGCCCGGACGGTACAACAACCGACGATCAGCAATCCCTCGGGATCCCTGGCAAGCTCAGCAGCACGTTCGCGACCCCTCAAACACCTTCCCAGACCCTCTCCATCCGGCTAAGCCTGATGCTTATGCCCAAGAAGCAGAACAACACTCATTACGACCGCTGGCGCGACCTGGCCAAGGCCGCTGCACAGACGGAGAACCCCCTCAAGGTGCCTTACGACATCGCCCTCAAAGAGGCAGGTCAGGTCGCCGGATTCTTCAACAAGCACTGGCAGCCCACGGGAACGCTGCCGGGCCTCAGGCGCGTCAAGGCGCGCCTGCCCGAGAGCACCGGTGAGGAGATCGTCTCTCTGGTGTACGCGGTCCAGGAGGCGCAAACGAAGCTGCTCCTGCTCGTCGATCCCGTCGTCGTCGACCACGGCGAGCGCGCGCGCTTCGTCCTCGACGAGATCGAGTCCGCCCTCGAGTTCCTCCTCGACGACGGCGTCGAGGAGCCCGCCGACGCGCAGCTCACGGCCATCCAGGAATTCCACGCCGACATCGGCCAGCGCTCCAGCGCATTGCACCAGGCGCTGAGCGACTATGCCGCCCTCGCAGACTCGCTGAAGGACCGGCTCGCGGAGGTGGACGAGGATTTCGACGCCGCCCTCATCACCGAGGCGAAAGAGCTCGCGCGCGCGCTCGCGGCGGCGCCGGCCGCGCCGCCGGCCGCCGATTCCGAGGTCAAGGAGGCGACCCGGATCCGCAACGGGCTCCTCAGGCTGCTCCAGGAGAAGATGGCGCTGGTGCGGAAGGCCGCTGCGCGGGTGTTCCAGCGGAATCCAGAGGTGCTGCGCGAGGTGACGAGCAGCTACGAGCGCCGCCGCCGCGCCGCCGCGCGCCGCGCCAAGGCCGCCCGGGACGCGGCGAAACCCGAGGCCACGCCCCCGAAGGGCCCCGGAGAGAGCCCTCTCCTCGGCTGACGTTCCACGCCGCTCCACAGCGCCGCGCCGATCCGCAGCGCCACGCCCCGTCCACCGCGCCACGCCGCTCCGCAGCGCCGCGCCCCGTCCGCCGCGCCACGCCGCTCCGCAGCGCCGCGCCCCTCAGCGCCGGCCCTCGGCCCCGCGCCGCTCCGCAGCGCGCCCGCGGCCCACGTGACGCGGCCCGCGTGACGCGGCCCGCCGCCCCGCCGAAGCACGCGCGCGGGGCCGAGAGTTGCGCTACTCCTCCACCTCGATGGCGCTCCAACCGATCCGCGTCGCCGCGCTCGCCCTCGTGGCGGGCCTCGTCTTCATCGGCTCTCCAGCCTGCAAGAAGGGCGACGAGGCCTCGCCCGAGCAGGGGCGCAAGCCAGCGAAGCAGGGGA
The DNA here is from genome assembly GCA_051525975.1 of Sorangium sp. So ce134. Classification (GTDB taxonomy): domain Bacteria; phylum Myxococcota_A; class Polyangia; order Polyangiales; family Polyangiaceae; genus Sorangium. The sequence goes on along the minus strand of CP150314.1, from coordinate 9,816,594 downwards.
TAAGCTTCCCGGTCGAGGTCGCCCCCGTCGCCGCCGAGCGCGTCGAGTACGCCGTGCCCGCCGTCGGCACGGTCGAGGCGTTCGAGCAGGTGCAGCTCACCGCGCGCGTCGCCGGCGTCGTCGAGGTGGTGCGGTTCATGGAGGGCGACGAGGTCAAGGCAGGGCAGGTGCTCGTCGAGATCGACCCCGCCCGGTACAACCTCGCCGTCCGCGCCGCGCGCGCGACGCTCGACCGCATGACCGCCACCCAGGCCGAGGCCGCCGCGGGCCTCGAGCGGCGCGAGGCCGAGGGCGCCGAGGGCGTCTTCAGCAAGGAAGACGTCGCGTCGTGGCGCTCCAGGGCGGCGACGACCGCCGCGCAGGTCGCCGAGGCGAAGATCGCCGTCGACCAGGCGCTCCTCAACCTGCGCGACGCCTACGTGCGCGCGCCCATCCCGGGGAAGATCCAGACGCGCACCGTGCAGACCGGCCAGCACGTCGCCGTCGGCACGGTGCTCGCGACGCTCCTCCGCCGCGACCCGCTCCTGCTCCGCTTCCAGATCCCCGCCGCCGACGCCCCGCGCGTCCGCCCCGGCATGGAGGCGCGCTTCACCGTGAAGGGCGACGCGCGGACCTACACCGCGAAGCTGACGCACGTCGCCGACGCTGCGGATCCCGCGACGCGCATGGTCGCCGTGACCGGCGAGGTGCAGGGCGAGGGCAAGGACCTGCTCCGCCCCGGCACCTTCGCCGAGGTGACCGTGCCCGTGGGCGCGAGCGGCGACGCGCCCGTGATCCCGCAGACCGCCGTGCGGCCGAGCGAGCGCGGGTTCCTCGCCTTCGTGGTCGACGGCACCACCGCGCGCGAGCGCGTGCTCTCGCTGGGGCTGCGCACGGCGGACGGGCGCGTCGAGGTGAAGTCCGGGCTCGCCGCGGGGGAGCGCCTCGTGGTGCGCGGCGCCGAGGCGCTGCGCGACGGGTCCCAGGTCCGCGTCGGGCCGCCCGGCAGCCTGCCCGGCGGCCAGGCCGCGGGCCACGCCGGGGACGGCAAGGGCGGCGGCGCGCCGCCGGGGTCGCAGGCCGGCGCAGCGCCGGGATCGCCGGCCGGCGCAGCGCCGGGGTCGCCGGAAGGCCAGGCGCCGGGGTCGCCGGCCGGCTCGCCGCCGCCCGCCGTGCCCGCCGGCTCGGCGCCGGCGCCTGCCGGCTCGGCGCCGGCGACCGCCCCCGCCAGCTCGACGCGGAGCGCGCCGTGAGCCTCACCGAAGCGTGCCTCAGGAAGCCGGTCTTCGCCTGGATGCTGATGGCGGCGACCATCGTCTTCGGCCTCGTGGCCGTGTCGCGCATCGGGATCAGCCAGTTCCCGGACGTCGACTTCCCCACCATCACCATCTCCGCCACCCTGGAGGGCGCCGCCCCCGAGATCATGGAGCACGACGTGGTCGAGCCGCTCGAGGAGGCGGCCGTCCAGGTCGAGGGGATCCGGTCGATCACGTCGACGTCGCGCCAGGGCAGCGCGTCGGTCACCATCGAGCTCGACCTGTCGCGCGACGTCGACGTCGCGCTCCAGGACGTGCAGACGAAGATCTCCCAGGCGCAGCGGCGGCTGCCGCTCGACCTCGACCCGCCCGTCGTCTCCAAGACGAACCCGGAGGACCAGCCGATCATGTGGGTCGGCCTCTCCGGCCCCTTCTCCCCCCAGCTCGTCGCCGACATCGCGCGCTACCGGCTGAAGGAGAAGCTCCAGACGGTGCCCGGCGTCGGCGAGCTGACCCTGGGCGGCTACCTCGAGCGCAACGTCCGCATCTGGATCGACGCCGACCGGCTCGCCGCCAAGGGGCTCACCGTCGCCGAGGTCACCGAGGCCCTGCGCCGCCAGCACATCGAGCTGCCCGCCGGCCGCATCGAGACCGCGGGGCGCGAGGTGAACGTGCGGGTGATGGGCGAGGCGCTCGACCTCGCCACCTTCAGGAAGATCGTCATCCGCGAGGGCGACCCCGGCGCCGCCGCCGCGCCCGGCGCGGCCGCCCAGCCGGCGGGCCCGCCGTCGTCGGCGCGCGCCACCGTGTACCTGGAGGACGTCGCGCTCATCGAGGACGGCTTCGAGGACGTCCGCAGGCTCGCCCGCGTCAACGGCGAGCCCGCGCAGGGCCTCGGCGTGCGGAAGCAGCGGGGCTCGAACGCGGTCGAGGTCGCGCAGGGGGTCCGCGCCGCCCTCGCCGAGGTCCAGAAGACCCTGCCCGAGGGCATGGAGGTCGGCGTGAACTTCGACTCGACGAAGTTCATCGAGGAGTCGGTCCACGAGATCGAGCTCGAGCTCGGCATGGCCATCGCGCTCACGGCCCTCGTGTGCTGGATGTTCCTCGGCTCGCTCTCGAGCACGCTCAACGTGGTCCTGGCGATCCCGATGTCGCTGCTCGGCACGGTCGCCGCGATCTATTTCCTCGGCTTCACGCTGAACACCTTCACGCTGCTCGGGCTCTCGCTCGCCGTCGGCATCGTCGTCGACGACGCGATCATGGTGCTCGAGAACATCCACCGGCACGCCGAGGGGGGGAAGGACCGCGTCCGCGCCGCCCGCGAGGGCACCGCCGAGATCACCTTCGCGGCGCTCGCCGCGACGCTGGCGGTCGTCGCGATCTTCATCCCGATCATCTTCATGGAGGGGGTGGTCGGCCGCTTCTTCCTCCAGTTCGGCGTGACCCTCTGCATCGCCGTGCTCCTCTCGTACCTGGAGGCGATCACCCTCGCGCCCGCCCGCTGCGCGCAGATCCTCGACGTCTCGCGCGAGGGCCGGGGCCGCCTCGGGCGCCTCGTCGACCGCGGCTTCGAGGCGCTCTCGCGCGGGTACGGCTGGCTGCTCGCCCGGGCGCTCCGGTTCCCGGTCGTGGTCGTCCTGCTCGGCGCGCTCCTCTTCGCCGGCGCGATCGTCACGATGCAGCGGCTCCCGACGGAGTTCGTCCCGTCGCAGGACCAGGGGCGGCTCCTCGTGCGCCTGCAGACGGCGGTCGGCTCGGACATCGAGGAGACCGACCGGCTCTTCCGGCGCGCCGAGGAGTTCGTGGGCGAGCACCCGGCGGTGTCGCGCGTCTTCGCCGTGGTGGGCGGCTTCGGCGGCGGGGCCGTGAACACGGGCGTCCTGTTCATCACGATGAAGCCGCCCGAGGAGCGGTCGCTCTCGCAGGCCGACCTCCAGGGCGCGCTCCGCAAGGAGCTGAACGGCTACCCGGGCCTGCGCGCCGTGGTGCAGGACCTGTCGCAGTCGGGCTTCACGGCGCAGCGCGGCTTCCCGGTCGAGTTCTCGATCCGCGGCCCCGACTGGGGGGAGCTCACGAAGCACAGCGAGCGCATCCGGGGCGAGCTCGCGCAGAGCGGCCTCGTCGTGGATCTCGACACCGACTACCAGCTCGGCATGCCCGAGCTGCGCATCGTGCCCGACCGGGCGCGCGCCGCGGATCTCGGCGTGACCGTCGAGGCGATCGCGACGACGCTGAACACGCTGGTCGGCGGGGGGCGCATCGCCAAGTACAACGACAACGGGCGCCGCATCGACGTCCGCGCGCGCCTGCTCGCGGAGCAGCGGAGCCGGCCCGAGGACCTCGCGCGCATCCAGGTGAGGAGCGCGTCGGGCGCGCTGGTCCCGCTGACGTCGGTCGTCACCTACGAGGAGCTCCCCGCGCTGCAGGCGATCACGCGGCGCGACCGCGAGCGCGCCATCTCGATCTTCGGCAACATCGCGCCCGGGCACTCCCAGGGCGAGGCGGTCGCCCGGGTCGAGGAGCTCGGCCGGGACCTGCCGGCCGGCTACCGCCTGGTGCTGGGCGGGGCGAGCGTGACGTTCCGCGAGTCGATGGGCGGCCTCATCTTCGCGCTCGTGCTCGGGATCCTGGTCGCCTACATGGTGCTGGCGTCGCAGTTCAACTCGTTCCTTCACCCGGTCACGGTGCTGACGATCCTGCCGCTGTCGATCGCCGGCGCGGCCTTCGCGCTGCTCCTCTCCGGGCACACGCTCAACATCTTCAGCATGATCGGCATCCTCCTGCTCATGGGGATCGTGAAGAAGAACTCGATCATCCTCGTGGATCACGCGATCGAGGTGAGGCGCGAAGGGGGACGCACGACCCACGAGGAGATGCGCGGCGACGGCGGGCGCGCGCATGGCGAGCAAGCGCGCGGCGAGGGCGAGCCGGCGGGCGACGCCGGGATGTACCGGGAAGGCGGGCGCGCCGAGCGGGCAGGGGAGGCGATGGACGCCCGCACGGCGATGCTCCGCGCCGGCCCGGTGCGGCTACGGCCGATCCTGATGACCTCGATCGCGACGCTGATGGCCGCGGTCCCGTCGGCGCTGGCGCTCGGGCCCGGCGCGGAGATCCGGGCCCCGATGGCCGCGGCGGTCATCGGCGGGCTCCTCGTCTCGACGGCGCTGAGCCTCCTCGTCGTGCCGGCGTTCTACGTGCTCGCCGACGACATGCAGGGCCGCGTCGCGCGGCTCCGGGCGCGGCGCGCGGGGCGAGACGCGCCCGCCGGCCAGGCGCACCCGGCCGCGCCGGAGGGCTAGGGCCGGTCGTTGAATGCGCGGCCGGCCGACGGCTCGGGCACCGGCGACGACGGCGGGAAGTTGCGGAGCGTCGTCCAGGCGCGTGGCGAAGCGGCGGAGGCCCGGAGGGCCGCGCCCGCAGCGTGTACCGCTTCCCCGCCTCGGCGAGATCGCGTTCGTCCGCGACAGCGACGCCTCGGATCTCTGCGTCGCGATGGCGTCGATGGTGGGCAAGTACGTCCGCGAGGCGCTGATGGCGCGGGTCGCACGCCGCTACCAGCGCGCGGTCCCGGCCCTGCGCGGGGCGAGCGGCTACCACGACCCGGTCACCTCGGCGTTCATCGGGGCGACCCGCCTCGTCCGCCGCGCGCGCGAGATCCCCGCCGCCTGCTTCGAGCGGCGCGCCGCCGAGGGCGACGCCTCGCTCTAGAACGGCAGCCCGTAATGCCGAGGCCGGCGCCACGCAAGGCGGCGCGAACCGGGCGCGCCGGGCGAAACCGGCGGCGCCGCGCGGCGCAGGAGCGGTAGGTGCGCTACCCTCGACAGGCCAGGTGGATGATGAATCGGCTCCGCGCTACTCGTCTTCTCTTCAGCGCTCTCGCTCGTCGCGTGCGCCGCCTTGTTCACGTGCTGGCGCGCGGGTAACCCGGGGCAGACGAGCAAGGTGATTCTGGGGTCCAAGGAGGCTGTGACGATGTCGGACAGAAGCTATCGCAAACCGTCGGATGAGGAGCCAGCGTGGTGTAGACAATATTACACAGCCTAGTGAACTCATGTGCGGGGCATCAATCCAGGTCTCTTGATCGTGGCCTTGGGCGTACCTGTATAATTCGCGTGGAGGGCGACCGCGAGGGTTGGGCGCTACGCGAATTTTTGAGCGTCATTGGGATCATTCGTGGGCATCAGATACTCGATTGGCATCGCTACACATTCCAGTCTGCCTGTGCTAGCGACTGTTCTGCCGATGCCTGGATTGAACCGGGTCGGTGTTAACAAACTTGAGAGGAAGGTAGCCATGATCATCAAAGAGACGATCCAAGGAATGCTGGACGGCTTGCCGACCCCCATTCCGAGCTTGCTTACCCATGACCAAGCGGCGCTCGTGCAGAGCTGCCTGATCTCGCTGAAGGAATTGGCCCAGCAACGGCGCTGGAGAACGATAATGAGACTGACGTCGGCGACCACGACCGCTGGCCACAGGACCATGCTGGAGTACATCGAATCCAGTGATTACCTTGACTGCATGGCCTCCGCGGCACAGGATCTGCAGGTGTTCAAGGACGAGCTCATTATCGGCTGATCGCTCGCCGCGAGCCGCTCCTCCGTCGCCACACGAGGATGCTGAATCCGAGCAGCGTTATGGATTCGCACGGAAATTCGAGCTCGTCCCGGCTCGGCGAAACCGCTAATGTGCCGGCGGATGCGCGAGGAGCTGAGCGGCCAGAATGGACGAAGACGCTCCTGATTACGAGCTGTGTCAGCCTCGGAATGTCGTTGGCCGATCTTTGACAGGCTTCAGGGTTCGTGCGGGGCGATCCCAAGGCATTCATCGAGGCTCACGGATCACCGTCGGAGCCATCCGACGTGCCTTCGAAACGATGCTCGCGGACTCGCGGAACAGTCTCGGCATGTCTTTCGGCCCCTTCCAATACGGTTGAATCCAGATGCGCTTCCGTTCGATAGGCCCCGGTCCGTGTACCTGATTGCGCCAGTGTCCACGCACAATATGTTGTATTCGAGGCAACGCCCTTCGATCGCCGCGCAAGTACGCTCCAATCGCACTTATCCATGCATCGAAGGATGCCGCGTTCACTTCACAGCCTGCGGGCCGGCCCAACGTTGAACGTGGATTCCGCGCCTACGATGCTGGTCCTCCCCCGCTTCCGTCGACACCCCCGACGGCACCAGGAGGCAGGGATGGGACGGAGAAAGAGGAGGGCGTTCACGCCCGAGTTCAAGGCGGAGGCGGTACGGCTGGCGAAGGCGAGCGACCGGAGCATCGGCCAGGTGGCGAAGGACCTCGACCTGACCGAGACGGCGCTGCGCGACTGGATCAAGCGCGCGGACACCGACGCGGGCCAAGGCCCGCCGGGGGCGCTGACGACGCCGGAGCGTGAGGAACTGCAGCGGCTGCGCCGCGACGTGAAGCGGCTGGAGATGGAGCGCGAGATCCTAAAAAAAGCGGCGGCCTTCTTCGCGAAGGAAAACGAGTGAGGTTCGAGTTCATCGACGCGGAGAAGGCGCACTACCCGGTGCTGGTGCTGCGCGCGGTGCTGCTGGTCTCGCGCAGCGGCTACTACGGGTGGGCCTAGCGCTCGGAGTCCGCGCGGGCCAAGTCCGACGCTCAACTGAGCGCGCAGATCAGGGCCGTGCACCACAAGAGCCGTGGCCGCTACGGCAGTCCGCGCATCCACGCGGAGCTGCGTGCTCGCGGCATGCGTGTCGGCAAGAAACGGGTCGAGCGGCTGATGCGCGCTCAGAGGCTCGCGGCTCGGAGGAAGCGGCGCTTCCGCCGCACCACGGACTCGCGGCACAACGGCCCGATCGCCCCGAATGTGATTGAGCGGCAATTCGATGCTCGAGCGCCGAACCAGGTCTGGGTGACGGACGTGACGTACATCCCCACCGGCGAGGGCTGGCTGTACCTGGCCGTGATCCTGGACCTGTTCTCGCGCCGCGTGGTCGGCTGGGCCGCGAGCGGGTTCAACGATCGCGCCCTGGCGCTCACCGAGCTCGCGTTCGCCTTGGGAACGCGGCGGCCGGCGCCTGGGCTGGTGCACCACTCGGACCGCGGCAGCCCCTACGCCAGCGACGGCTACCGGCTCGTGCTCGGGGCCCACGGGCTCATCCCGAGCATGAGCCGCGCTGGAGACTGCTGGGACAACGCCGTGGCCGAGAGCTTCTTCGCGACGCTGAAGGCGGAGCTGGTCGAGCACGAGCGCTACCCGACGCGAGCAGCCGCCACCGCCTCGGTCAGAGACTACATCGACAACTTCTACAACCTGAAACGCCGGCACTCACGGCTCGCCTACATGAGCCCGATCGAGTTCGAATTGAAGACCTACGTGGCCGCGCGCGCGGCATAGTGAGACTGTCCGCGGAACCGGGGGAGGACCAGTCCTTCACGTCGACATAGAGGCAGAGGAGAGAGCCGTTCACGTCGGCGACGCGCGCGGACGTGCACCACTCGTACTTGAAGACGACCTGATCCCCGGCCTGGAGCTCGGGGAGGGTACCCCCGAGGCCGCAGATGCCCCCGATGGGGACGCCGTCATCGGTCCACTGCTCGTCACAGCTCGGGTGATTTCCAGTAGTGCCGTTGTCATCTCCGAAGTAGTAGATGAACCACCCGTCCGGGGTGTGGTAGATGCCGACTCGAGGTTCAGGCCTTCGCCGGGCTCTTTGCCGCGGCGCCGTACGCCGGGTGACGCGCCTCGTTCTGAATTGCCCATCGAACCGCGACGACGGGAGCGTAGCGTCAAGCGAGCCGCAAGGAAGGCAGTGATGTAGTCATCCGCCGCGTCGACCGAGCGGACGCGGATGACGACGAGCTCCACGTCTGCTGACGATGGGTTCCCGCCGGCCGACAACGGGTTCCACCCCGGATGACGACACCCTCCGCCGCGATGCCGACGGCTTTGCGCGCTGCGCCGTCGTGATCCACCGGCGCTCGTCCGCCCACGCTCGCCGGAGCCCATGGCGGCGACAAGCCCCTCGACATCCCGCTGCGTGCGCGCCTAGTTTGCGCCACGCCCGGCAAGAGACCCCATGACCGCTCCTCAGAACCCGCTCCTCAACGACCGCGACGTCGAGTTCCTCCTCTACGAGGTGCTCGACGCGCCCCGCCTCTGCGAGCTCCCCTATTTCGCCGATCACACGCGGGAGACGTTCGACCTCTACCTCCAGAGCTGTCGGCGCTTCGCGCGGGAGGTGCTGTTCCCGACCTACCGGCCGGTGGACGCGTCGCCGCCGCGCTTCGAGGGGGGCGCCGTCACGGTGCACCCCGCCCTCAAGCAGGTCTTCCGGCCGATGATCGACCTCGGCGTGCTCACCGCGGCGCGCCCGGCCGCCGTGGGGGGCCAGCAGCTGCCGCTCGTGGTCGCGATGCTCGCCGGCGCCTACCTGATGGCGGCCAACCTGAGCGCGTGCGGCTACCTCGGGCTGACGACCGCGGCGGCGCACCTGATCCAGACGTTCGGCGACGACGCCCTGAAGTCCACCTTCATGACCCGGCTGTACGCCGGCGAGTGGACCGGGACGATGGCGCTCACCGAGCCGCAGGCCGGCTCGAGCCTGGCCGACGTGAAGGCGCGCGCCGAGCGGACCAAGGCGGGCCACTACCTCGTCCGCGGGCCCAAGATCTTCATCTCGGGCGGCGATCACGACCTCGCCGAGAACATCGTCCACCTCGTGCTGGCGCGCATCGACGGCGCGCCGGAGGGCATCAAGGGGGTGAGCCTGTTCGCCGTGCCCAAGCGCCGGATCGAGGACGGGCGGCTCGTCCCGAACGACGTGGAGGTCGCCGGCGTGATCCACAAGATCGGCTGGCGCGGGCTCCCGAGCCTCGCGATGAGCTTCGGCGAGCGGGGCGACTGCCACGGCTACCTCGTGGGCAACCCGCACCAGGGCATCGGCTACATGTTCCAGATGATGAACGAGGCCCGGATCATGGTGGGCGTCAACGCCGCGGCGACCGCCTCGGCGGCCTACCACGAATCGCTCGGCTACGCGCTCGCCCGCCCGCAGGGCCGGCGGCTCGGCTCGAAGGATCCGAGGGCGCCGCAGATCCCGATCGTCGAGCACGCCGACGTGCGCCGGATGCTGCTCCGGCAGAAGGCCATCGTGGAGGGCAGCCTCGCGCTGGTCTCCACGACGGCGCGGTACGCCGATCTCGCGGCGCACGCCGCGGACGCTCCGGAGCGGGAGCGCGCGCAGCGGCTCCTCGACCTGCTCACCCCCATCACCAAGACCTTCCCCGCCGAGAAGGGCTTCGAGTCGAACGCCCTCGCGCTCCAGGTCCACGGCGGGTACGGCTACTCGAGCGAGTACCTGCCGGAGGCGTGGCTCCGGGACCAGAAGCTCAACTCGATCCACGAGGGGACGACGGGCATCCAGGGCCTCGACCTCCTCGGCCGCAAGGTCGTGGCCGGGGGCGGCGCGGCGCTCATGGCGCTCGGCGGCGAGGTCGAGCAGGCGATCGATCGGGCGCGGCGGGCCGGGGTCGAGCCCGCGTGGGGCGAGCGGCTCGGCGCGTCGATGTCGCTGCTCGGCGAGCTGACGGCGCACCTCGCCGAGGCGGGGATGCGCGGCGACGTCGAGCGGATGCTGCGGCACAGCGCCGACTACCTGGAGCTCGTCTCGATCCTGGTGGTCGCCTGGCAGTGGCTGGCGATGGCCGCGGCGGCGCGGGAGGGGCTGGCCCGGGGCGCGTCGCCCGCCGGCTTCTACGAGGGCAAGCTGTGCGCGGCGCAGTACTGGTTCGAGACGGAGCTGCCGCGGGCCCCGGCGCTCGCGGCGCTCTGCCGGTCGGGCGAGGACTCGTACGCCAGGATGCGGCCGGAGTGGTTCTGAGGCGCGCGGGGCGCGGAGGCGCCTCGAGGGAGGAGCGATCGAATGAAGAGGGCGGTCATCCTGGTCGGGCACGGGGCGCCGGCGGCGGACTGTCCGCGCGAGCTCGTGATGCGCCTCAAGGCGCTGGAGGGCCGGCGCGCGGCGTCGGGCGGGGCGCCGAGCCCGGAGGAGCGCGAGCTCGAGGCGAAGGTCCGCGGCTGGCCGCGCACGCCGGAGAACGACCCCTACCGCGCCGGCCTCGAGCGCCTCGCCGCCGAGCTCGCCCCGCTGCTCGGCGGCGCCGAGCTCCTCGTCGCCTACAACGAGTTCTGCGCCCCGACGCTGGCCGAGGCCGTCGCGGCCGCGGTCCGGGTGGGCGCGACCGAGGTGCAGGTGGTCCCGTCGATGCTGACCCCGGGCGGCGTGCACGCCGAGGTGGAGATCCCCGAGGCGATCGCGCGGCTCCGCGCGGAGCACCCGTCGGTTACCCTCCGCTACGCGTGGCCCTTCGATCTCGCGGAGGTAGCGCGCCTCTTCGCCGCGCAGCTCGCGCGGAATTCCGGCTAGATCCGCGCCCGCGCGCCGCCGCGCCCGCGCACCGCTGAGCCCGCGAGCTGCTCCCGGCATGTCCACGGAGCAACATCTTGGAGAGCTTACCTTGTCCCTGTCCGGTGGTTACGCTACTTGATTGACGCCACCTTCAGGGGTGGCCGGACATCGGCAGGGTAAGCGAGCAGACTTGACGCGTCGCTCCTTGCTTGACACGAGAACCAGGACTCCTTCACCAGGAGAGCGAGATGTACGTCCCGACGACGGCGATCCGGCCTCAGCTCGATATTCGCGCCCAGGCGCCCGTGCCGACGAAGCACGGTGTCTTCCAGATGCTTGTGTTCCACTGGGGTAAAGCGACGAACCCCGAGCAGGGGCTCTCCCCCGATCACGTCGCGCTGATCATGGGCGACGTTCGCGGCAAATCGGACGTCACGCTGCGCGTGCACTCCGAGTGCCTCACGAGCGAGGTGTTCGGCTCGCTGAAGTGCGACTGCCGCGAGCAGCTCGAGGCGGCCCAGGCCGAGATCGGCCGCCGGGGGCTCGGCGTGGTGCTCTACCTGCGGCAGGAGGGGCGCGGCATCGGGCTCGCCAACAAGATCCGCGCCTACCAGCTGCAGGCGTTCGGCCACGACACGGTCGACGCGAACCGCATCCTCGGGCTGCCCGACGACGCCCGCGGCTACGAGCCCGCGGCCGCGATGATCGATCACCTCGGCATCGAGTCGATCCGGCTGCTCACGAACAACCCGGACAAGGTGGAGGGGCTCCGCGCGCTCGGCGTGCGCATCTCGTCGCGCTCGCCGGCCGTCGTCCCGGCCAACCCCTTCTCCGCGCCCTACCTCGAGGCGAAGCGCCTCCGGATGGGCCACGCCATCCCGTCGCTGCGCGACGGCGCGCCGGCCAGCAGCGCCGCCGCCAGCAGCGACGCCGAGTGACCCGACCGCGGCCCCCCGCGGTCAGCTTTCTCTCATCCCCCGCTCACGGCGCCTCGTCGCCCTTCCGCGCGGCCGCGCCCATGACCGCGCGACGGTGCATCTCCTGCAACGCCTCGCTGCGATCTCGTCGCTGGACCAGCTCGTCGAGGTCGCCGGGACCGATCAGCACGACGAGGAGGCCCTTCTCCGCCTTGCGGAGCTGCAGCTCGGGCACGGTGTCCGCAATGCCGCCCGGGGCGACGAGCAACGCAAGCCGGCAGCGATCGAAGCGGCCTTCCATCTTGGCCCAGAGATCTCGGAGCTCCTTGCTCCCGACGTGCTTCGACCAGTTCTTGCACTCGACCAGGAGGTAGGGCGATTCCTTCTGCCAGAAGGGGTCCGTCGACCCGTTCTGGACGATGATGTCGATCTCCTCGACCTCGTTGCGGAGCCGGGTATCCAGCCGCTCGAATCCTGGGAGCGTCTTCAGGAGCAGCGCCATGAGCCGCTCGAGCTGGATGCCCCGCCGGTTGCGGTCGCGTTCCTTCTGAACGTTCGCCCATGTCGCTCGGATCGCCCGCTCTGTCTCGTTCTGATCCAGGGTCGCGAGCCACCGTTCCCGGACGGTCTCCGCCGCGTTGCGCACCTTGACCCGCAAGAGCGCCTCGAAGACGGCGGTCTTCTCGAGGTAGTCGTAGGCACCCTCGCGGAAGGCACGCTCGACGGCTTCCCCCGAAGCGTAGGCGGTCACCAGGAGGACCTTGGCGCCGGGCGCGCGCCGGCGGGCTTCGTCGATGAGGCCCAGGCCGGTGTCCGGGCCGCCCGGGCCCTGGAGCTTCTGGTCCACCAGCACGACGGCCCAGCCTGGCTCGTCGAGCCGGCGCAGCGCCTCGGCGTGCGAGGTGGCGGTCTCGACGGCGTAGCCCTCGGCCGCGAGGATCTCCTCGTAGGTCTCCAGGAAGGCCGGATCGTCGTCCACGATGAGGATGCGTCCGTCGCCGCTCATGGTGCCCTTCCTCTCCGCAGCGGTATCACGATCTCGAAGCGAGCGCCTCCGAGCGGGCTATCTCCGCACGCGACGGACCCGGCCATTTCCCCCTCGATGACCTGTCGAACCAGCGCCAGCCCCTGTCCGCTGCCGCCGGCGCGCAGCGCCACCCCGGCGTCGAAGATGGCGCGGCGCTGGTCGGGCGGCACGCCGGGGCCGTCGTCGTCCACGCAGAGGACGAGCGCGTCCTCCTTCAGCTCGAGGGAGACCTCGACGATCCCCTCTCGGCCGGCAACGGCCTGGGCGGCGTTCCGCAGCACGTTCGCGATGGCGAGGACGAAGCGACCACGGGGGCCGACGACGGTCGGCGCTCCTTCGAGCGGCGCGCAGCGAAGGTTGCCGTTCAGCTCCCCTGCGAGGCCGGCGACGGCGTCGCGCAGGGCGGCGGAGGCGTCGAACGGCGCCGCCGGCTCCACGCCGAGGTTGGCGACCCGGAGCATCTCGTCGGCGAACGCGAGGGCGCGGTGGATGCCGGCGTCCACCCGGCCGCGATACCGCTGGAAGGGCTCGCCGTCCATCGCCTGCCCGACCTCTCGGACCAGGCGAGAGAGCGCGATCTGGGCGGGCACGAGCGCGTTGCGGATTTCGTGCACGACCATCCGGGCCTGCAGCGCGGTGGCGGCTGCAGCGCTCTCCCGGAGCGCCCGCTCCGGATCCGGGCGGATGCCGTCGAGCGCGAGCGCGACCTCGTCCCGCAGCACCGCGTCTGCGAGCACCGCGAAGGGGGTCGCGCGCTGCTCGGCGATGTCCTCCAGGAGGGGGCGAGCCCGATCGAAGACGGTGTAGGACCAGCCCATGAACCCTCGCTCGAGATCCTGACCCCGGAACTGGAGCAGCCTCATCGCTCCGAGGCGGCGAACGGTGGCCAGCGAGAAGGGCCACGAGCCATCGAGCAGCTCCTCCACCTCCACCTCGCGCTGAGGCTCCTTCAGCAGCTGCGCGGCGAGCTCCGGGGAGACCCGCCACTCGTCGGCAGGCCCGAGCGACTGCGCGGCCTCGAGCGCGAGCAGCCAGCGCACCGCGTCGAGACCCGGGAGCTGAAGGAGCGTGGCGCCGCTCCTCGTCAGCGTGTACCGGTCGGCGTGCTTGCGGATCGCCCGGATCTCGAAGGCGTAACGTGCCGGAGACTCCCATCCGTACCGCTGTTGAGCGCGCTGCAGCCGCGCGCATGCAGCCTCGGCAATCCTGCCGATCTCCTCATCGAGGCCGCGCGCACCCGAGGTGTCCCCGGCACCGGCGGCGAAGCCGATGGCGAGATTGATGAGCTTTCTGAGCTCGTCCGCGGATGCGTCCGGTACCAGCGACTCGATGAGCTGATCCGTGACCTCCTCCACGAAGGTCGGCAGGAGCTCTCTCATCGCGTTCAGGAGCTGATCTTCCCTGCGCCAGAGGTCTCGATGCCACGATTCTGGCGGCATGTCTCCGGCACGCGCGTTCCTGGAGGCGATGACGCTTTCCCACGCGGCGGCGAAGTGGCGCCGGTGCGCGGCGAGGTCGACGTGGACAGCGGGAAGTCCCGCCGGCGCGCGCGCGACGCGCTCGAGATAGCCCCGGAGCCTCTCTAGGTACCCCATGTCGCTACTCAAGCGGGGCCAGCAGCCAAGTCAACCGGCGCCCGCGGGCCGCCAGGGTCGAGCGGCGAGGCTTGCGGCGCTCCCTCGCGGCCCCGCCTTCGAGCGCGTCGAACCAGGGCCTACTTCTTCGCCGCGTCCTTCAGCCGCGCCTTGAGCTTCGCGGCGTAGCCCTCCTTGTTCTCCTGCTTCACCCGGCCGATCGCCAGCGCGTCCTCCGGCACGTCGCGGGTCACGGTCGTGCCCGTCGCCACGTAGGCGCCCGCGCCGATCTTCACCGGCGCGACGATCTGCGAGTCGCTGCCGATGAAGGCGCCCGCGCCGATCTCGGTCCGGTGCTTCTTGAAGCCGTCGTAGTTGCAGAAGATCGTCCCGGCGCCGACGTTCGCGCCCTCGCCGATGTCGCCGTCGCCGAGGTAGGCGAGGTGGTTCGCCTTCGCGCCCTTGCGGACCACCGTCTTCTTCGTCTCGACGAAGTTGCCGATGTGCGCGTCGGCCTCGATCCGGCTCTCCGGGCGGAGGTGCGAGAACGGCCCGATCTGCGCGCCGGCGCCGATCGACGACTGCGAGGCGACGGTGTACGGCTTCACCGAGGCGCCCGCCTCGACGACCACGTCCGTGAGCACCGAGCCCACGTCGACCCGCGCCCCCGCGCCGACCCGCGTCTGCCCCCGCAGCACCGCCGCGTGCTCGATCACCGCGTCCGGCTCGACCACCACGCCGGCGTCGACGCGGGCGCTCGTCCGGATCGTGACGCCGCTCCTCCGCAGCCGGTCGGCGATGCGGCCGTAGAGCACCTCCTCGGCGGCGGCGAGCTGCGCGCGGTCGTTGATGCCGACCAGCGAGCCGACGTCCTTCGCCACGACCACCGCGGCGCCGCCGGCCTTCGCCGCCTGCGCGACGACGTCGGTCAGGTAGAGCTCGCCCTGCGCGTTGTCGGTCGTCAGCCCGGCGAGCGCGCGCTCGAGGAAGCCGCTGCGGGCGAGGTACACGCCGGGGTTGATCTCGGCGATCGCGCGCTCCTCCGGGCTCGCGTCCTTGTGCTCGCGGATGCCGATCACGCGGCCCGCGCCGTCGCGCAGGATCCGGCCATAGCCCGCCGGATCGGCGACCCGCGCCGTGAGCATCGCCATCGGCGCGTCGGCCGCGCCGTCGAGCGCCCCGCGCAGCTGCGTGAGCTGCTCCGGATCGAGCAGCGGCGTGTCGCCGCACAGGATCAGCACCGCCTCGGCGGCCGGCTTGAGGTGCGGCATGGCGCAGCGCACCGCGTCGCCCGTGCCGCGCTGCTCGGGCTGGAGCGCGGTGCGGACGCTCTTTCCCTGGGCGCCGAACGCCCTGTCCAGATAGGCGGAGACCTCGTCGCGGCCGTGGCCGACCACGACCACGACGTCCGAGGCGCCGGCGGCCAGGGCCGCGTCGACGACGTAGTGGATCATCGGCCGGCCGCAGAGCTCGTGGAGCACCTTGGGGCGGGCGCTCTTCATCCGAGTCCCTTGTCCGGCAGCGAGAACGACAGCGGTGAGCGGGGTGGGTTGGGCGGTCGCCATCGCCCCGCAGCCTATCACCCTCCACCCCGCCGCCGTCCCCGTCGCCGCGCGGTGAGCCTGGAAAACGCGTACTATGTCCTCACCGCCCTCACCCGCGCGGACAGGAAGCGCTACGCGCCTTCAGCGGAATCGTCTACCCTGGCGGTGTCTCGGGGAGGTTCCCTCAATGCGCACGCGTACGCTGCGTTCCTCGGCCGCTGGTGTGCTTCGGCTGGCTGCGCTCGTCGCGTCCGGCGCGGTGGCCGCTTCCTGTCACGAGCCGCTCGACACGGCGCGGAGGGCGCCCCCCAAGGCGACGCTGGGCGACGACGTCTTCGGCGTGCTCTGCGACCGCGTGGGCGCGTCGAGCCTCTACGAGGACCACACGGGCGCCTCGTACCAGCGCGTCTGCCACTACGACGGCGCGGGCGAGTACCGGGACGAGGTCGACGTCTCGCTGCTGCCGCCCGTCTCCGGCGAGCGGGCGGAGCGGGCGCGCAGGCTCGGCGTGGCCAAGGTCGAGGCCATGGCGCGGTGGCGCAAGGACCTCGTGCGCGCCGTCAACGCCGCGGTGCCGGACGTCGAGATCGACAACGTCGCGGCCGGCGAAGGCGGCGGCAAGATCCGGCTGCACGACGCCTTCCTGAGCCTGTCGCAGACGATCGCGCCGCTCTACGACGCGAACCCGTTCGATCCGAGCCCCGAGGCCAGGGCCGTCCTGCCGGCGTCGACGCAGGGGATCGGGCGGCTCGCCAACGTGCTCATCCACGGCTTCATCCCGACCCCGATCCCCAGCAAGAACGAGTCGCCAGAAGAGAAGAAGAAGCGAGAGAAGAGACAAGCAGAGCTCGCGCGGCAGGAAAGAGAGCGCGAGGCAGCGTCGGAAGGAAAGCCGGTCGACTGTCGACAGCTGAACGAGGAGCTGACCGAAAGGGGGAAAATAGGCAGCTCCATCTGCGAGCTTGCCGGAATCTGGGGGCGCCAGGGGTATCGCTCGGCGGACGTGGGGCTCGGCGCGATGCGCGCGGCGCTCGCGTACCCGGGCCTGCGCCCGATGACCGTGGCGGCGCTCGACGCGATCGGCCCCGGCGGCCCGGGGGCGCCCGCGCTCCAGGCGCTCTTCGCCGCCGGCAAGCAGGAGCTGGCCACGCTCTCGCCGGAGGCGCGGGCGCCGCTCTCGATCGACGCGCCCACCGCCCAGCCGAACCGCCCGCGCACGCTCCTGGAGCTCGCGCAGGCGGCGCTGCTCGCCGAGGACGACGCGTTCGCCTCGCCGCCGTCGAGCTTCGTCGCCCGCCGCGACCGGCGCGGGTGGGTCCTCCCCCGGGGCGGCGGGGTCCCCGCGCCGTTCGCCGACGCCGACGGCGACGGGCTCGCCGACGTCGACGCCTCCGGCAGGTTCGTGGACGAGCGCCGCGAGCCGCTCGCGATCGACCCGCCGTTCGCCATCCCCGGCGTCACCTCGCCGCCGCGGGACGACTTCGGGCGCCTCTCGCCGGAGCTTTACGAGTACGTCGACACCTCGAGGACGCTCCTCGGCGCGGCGCTGCGCGCGATCGTTCCGCTCGTCGACGGGACCCGGTACGCGAGCAAGGACGACCCCGAGCCGTGGAAGACCGAGCACGAAGGGCTCATGTACGCCCTCGCCGGCTCGTACCTGCTCTTCGGCGACCGAGAGGAGGCCCGGTACGACTTCCGCGAGGGCCGGATCGCGCCGGCGGGCGAGCCGTGCGACGGCTGCCTGGTCTACCGCCGCTTCCGCGGCGAGGACTCGCCGCTCGCCGACCTCGCGCACGCCGTCGGCCAGGTGCTCGCCGACAAGGACTCCGACGTCCTCCTGCTCACGCTGATCGATCTCCTCGAGAACCACGAGGCGGAGCTCGCCCGCATGGCCGGCGCGGCGCTGCGGATCCGCGATCTCGCCCGCGAGCACGACCGGCTCGCCGCCGAGGGCAAGGAGGCGGCGGCGCAGATCGACGGCGAGGCGCCGCTCTGGGACGAGGTGGCGGCGGTGCTCGACCGGGCCGTCGAGCAGCCGGGGCTCGTCGCGCGGCTCGCCGAGGCGCTCGCGAGCGACGCGCTCCTCACCCCGCACGGCGGCGCGCAGCACGCGGGCGACGCGATCGCGGCGATGCTCAGGTACCGCGATCAGTACGCGTACGACCCGGAGCACCTGAACGGCCCGGCGATCAACCTCACGGTCGGGGCGCCGTCGACGTCCGATCCGAAGACGCCGGTGGACCCGACGAAGCCCAAGATCGGCGACAACCGCTCGGCCATGGAGCGGCTGATGCACCTGATGCACGACACCGCCGGCGTGAGGCAGTGCAACAAGCGGGACACGGAGCTGAGCGTGTTCGGCGTCTCGGTGTCTTGCCCCGGGTGCGACGCGCCGTGCGAGCTGTTCCAGATCGACAACCTGGCGGCCTTCTACCTCGACTCCCTCCTCCCCGAGGGGCACGACAAGAAGGCGGAGCTCAAGGTCAAGCCCTCGGTCCTCGCGGCCCTCGTCTCGGACTCGGTGCTCGAGTTCTCCAGCGACATCGACGGCCTGACGAGCCACCCCACGCCGGCCGCGCTCAGCCGGCTCATCTACTTCGGGGCCGACTCGGACGAGTTCCCGGGCCTCGTCGATCTCGACCCGCTCCGCGAGCTGACCAACGAGACGACGAACGACTTCATCTCCGGGACGCTCGAGCCGGCCGGCACGATCCACTGCCCGAAGAACGAGCTGGGCGTGAACGAGTGCAGCTCCCCGGAGAACCTGATCCGGATCCGCCACCCGGGGACGACCTTCCTGGTGGAGCGGCTCGGGCTCGGCGCGTACCTGAGCCCCATCGTGGCGGCGTTCGCCGAGGTCGCCCCGGACACCACCGGGGAGGAGATCCTGATCGATCTCTTCAGCACGGCGTACCGGCACTGGCCGGGCAAGGAGCACGGGCCGGAGTGCATCAAGGCCGGCTCGCCGGCGACCAACACCGCGTACTGCTCGGAGGCGGGGGCCAACACGTACGAGCCGCTCCTGGCCGACGCGCTCCAGGCCGAGGACGTCATGGCGTCGTCGGTGGCGTTCGCCCGGACGCTGGCCGATCCGTCGGCCCCGGTGACGGTGCAGCGCGGCCCCGGGGCCGAGGCCGAGCCCCCGCAGACGTGGACGAAGGCGGAGGCGATCGAGAAGCTCGCGCGGATCTTCTTCAGCACCCGCTACGCGGCCAACGTGGGCATGGTCGACCGCTGGGGAAAGAAGAACACGGCGTGGTCCGACGGTCGGACCCAGGACCAGCTCACCGCGTTCACCTTGCTCGCCGACGCGCTGAACGGCATCGACGCGCGCTTCGAGCGGAGCGCCGCGCCCGACGCCGCGGCGCGGAAGGGGCAATGGAAGCGGGCCACGGACGAGCTCGTCGACGCGCTCCTCGCCGTCGAGGGGTCGGGGCCGGAGACCCGGTTCAAGAACCGCGCGCTGCCGAGGATGGGCGCCGTCGTCCTGCGCGTCTTGCGCGAGCAGCTGAACGCGCGCTGCCCCGACCGCGAGAGGACCGGGCGGTGCGCCTGGGCCCAGAAGGAGCTCGGCGCGAAGGTGAGCGACCTCGTGAGCCACCCGCTGTTCGCCGCCGCGGCCGACGTCTCGGAGGCGATCCGCGCCCACGAGCCGGCGCGCCGGGAGCTCGAGCGGTTCCTCACCTACCTGTTCGACGCCGCCGACGCCGACGCCGGCGGCGCCCCGCTCCGCGCGCTGCTGGCGACGCTGGCCGACGCCCTGCAGCTGCTCGGCGACGAGGACACCCTGCTCCCGGTCCTGAAGGCCGCGTCGGCCGCGCTGGCCCCGGAGGGCGACCCCGGCGGCCCGGGCGCGGCGGACGCGGGGCTCACGGCGCTCAAGGCGCTCAACGACGATCGGTACGACCGGTACCACGCGATGGATCACATCCTCCCCGCGCTCGTGACGCCGATGGACGACGGCCGCGCGCCGCTCGAGGTGTTCGTCGACGCGTTCGCGGACGTGCAGCGCGTGGAGGCCGCGAGCGGCGAGCCGCTGGGGGCAGAGGACTACCGGCAGGCGCTTCGCTCGGTAAGGGACTTCCTTACGGACGAGACCCGCGGGCTCGAGCAGATCTACGCCATCCTCCGGAAGCGGCCTGGCGAGTGATCCGCGCGCGCGAGCCCACGATCCGCGCCGCGATCGCCGCGGCGTCCGCCGCCGGAGCGCTGGCGCTGCTCCCGGGCGACGCCGGCGCGGCCGGGCTGTACGTCACCGATCGCGGCGTCCGCCCGTCGTCCCGCGGCGGGGCGTACATCGCCGGCGGCGATGATCTCGGGGCGATCGCCTACAACCCCGCGGGCGTCTACGAGGCCGGCACCCAGATCTTGCTCGACGTCGGGCTCTTCGAGTGGCGCAGCGAGCACACGCGCCAGTCGATCGTGCGGCAGGTCGACCCGAACACCGGCGAGCCGACGGGCGCGAGCTTCGTGCAGACGATGGAGCCCGTGACCGGCAGCGCGCCGGTGCTGCCGATCCCCACGCTCGGCGCGTCGTTCCGGGTCCACCCGCGCTGGGTCGTCTGGGGCGGCATGTGGGCGCCGTACGCGGCCCTCGCCAGCTACCCGGAGCAGGTGAAGGGCGCGCCGGCGCCCCAGCGCTACGCGCTGCTCACCCTCGAGGGCTCGGCGCTCGCGTTCCTCGGGCTCGGCGCGGCGTACGCGCCGTCGCCCAGGTGGCGCCTCGGCGCCGGGATCGGCGCGGTGGTCGGCACGTTCAACAGCCGGGTGATCGTCTCCGGGTGCGTCCCGGAGCGGATGTTCTGCGCGCCCGAGGATCCGGAGTGGGACATCGAGTCCGAGCTCACCGTCGGGCCCATCGTGGCGCCGACGGGCCAGCTCGGGGCGCTGTTCATCCCGACCCCGACGTGGCGCGTCGGCCTGGCCTTCCAGCTGCCCGCCTGGGTGCGCGCGCCGGCCACCTTCCGGGCGCGGCTCCCCGCGGCGCCCGTCTTCGAGCGCGCCGTCCAGGAGGGCGAGGACGCCGACGTGTCGTTCGATCTGCCCTGGATCCTCCGCGCCGGCGTGGAGGCGCGGCCCGTGGACGACCTGCGCGTGGAGCTCGGGCTCGGCGTCGAGGGCTGGGGCATGCACGACGAGGTCACGGTCGAGCCCGACGGCGTGGTGCTCCGGAACGTCGTCGGCTTCCCCGAGGCGTTCCGCGTGCCCCCGGTCGTGCTCCCCCGGCGGTTCGAGACCTCGCTGTCGGCGAGGCTCGGCGGCGAGTACGCCTTCGACCTCGCGGGCAAGCGCTGGGCGCTGCGCGCCGGCGTGAGCCTCGAGCAGAGCGCCGTCCCGCCGGAGTACGTGTCGGTCTTGACGATCGACGCGACGAAGGTGACGACGGCGCTCGGCGTCGGCGTGCACCTCGGCCGGCTTCGCCTCGACGCGAGCTACGCGCACGCCTTCGTCGCGGACGTGCAGGTCGATCCGAGGGAGGCGCGGCTGCCGCAGATGAGCCCGGTGCGGGGCAATCCGCCGGAGAACCCGAACATGATCAACGGCGGCGCGTACAGCACGCGCGCGAACGTCTTCGGGCTCGGCGTGGCCTACACCTTCGATGGCGCGCCGGGCGACGACGCGGCGAGCGACCCGAAGGCGGCGCGCTGACGCGCCGGGAGGGCGCGCGGCGCCGCCGGGGGCAGGAGGGGCGCTCGACGGAGCTGGTGCTCGACGGAGCGAGAGAGCGCTCGACGGAGCGAGAGAGCGCTAGACGGCGCGCAGCTCGCGCAGGCGCTCCGTGAGCCGGGGCTCGTCCAGCCAGCTCAGGTCCTTGTCCACGCTCGTCTCGATGCGGTTGCTGACCTGCTTGCTCACCGTGCTGCGGAGCAGGCCGAGGAAGTGCGGCGGCGCGATGAGCACGAGCGCGTCGTAGGCGTGCTCGTTGAGACCCTTCTCCAGCACCTCCGCGAGCTCCTGCGCGAACTTCTGCTTCTCGACCTCCTTGGGATCGGTGTCGGGCGCCGCGCCGGGCCGGCCGAGGTACGTGCCGCCCCCGCCGCTGATGTTGCCGTTCCCGCCCGGGGTGCCGTTCGGCTTCCGGCCGTGCGCGTCGGCCATCAGATCCCGCACGCGCGCCCGGCTCTCGTCATGATTGTAGGACTCGAGCAGGGTAAAGCCCTTGCCCGCAGGCTCTTCACGATAGAGCTGGGCACGGCTTGCGTCGGAGACCAGGATCCACGTCTTCCGTGCTGCCTTGCTTGCCATAAGCCTCCACAGGGAATCAACGCTTCCCTTGGTCTACGTTAAAGACCGACCCCCCCCATCGCAAGCGGCCGGAGAGCCCAAACCGACGAGATTCGACCGGATTGCACGCGAGGCCACCAGAACGAGCGGGCTCATCCATCTCGCTGTGCGTGAATTCGAGGAGAACGGGAGAAGGGGAGAGCGGATCAGGAAGTTGTTGAGTGCGAAATACGGTCCTCGGTGTACGAGCCGAGGCCGTAGCAGGCGGCTCGGTATCGGGAGACGTGCCGACATCGGGAGACGTGGCGACCGATCGCACCCCAGCGGAGGCCATGGCTCCAAGGCGGGCCCAACCGCAAAGCCCCGGACCGGGTGACCTCGCGCCGGCTGGCCCGACGCCGCGGACCGCCGTGATCGCCTCGCTTGCTGAGAGGATCACCCACGCCGTCGCGCTTGAGGACGAGGGGGCGGCCCGGGTCGTTCAGGCGATCGGTCGGCCGCTCGGCCTGGCGCCAGCGCCGGAGGGGCGAGCACGGGTTGAACGGGCGCACGGGCAGGACAGATGCGGAGAACCGCGAGGACGAGCCAGGTCGGCGCGGCTCGCTTCGCCGTGGATCTGCCGCGGCTCGGGCGCCGCCGACCGCCGGCAGCGCGGCGGGCCGACGATGCGCCGCGCTCGGTCACCGACCTGCGGGTGCGAGGAACCCTGGGGCTGGGCGACGGTCGCTCCAGCATCACCGCCGCGGAGAGGCATAACGTGCGCTTGATGGGTGCACCGGGCTTGGGTCGAGCCGGAGGGGCCAGGCCCATGCGGTTGTGCCTTCCGCTGCTGTCCATGAACCCGGCGCAGGGCTCCCTCGATCGTCAACGCGCTGGGCGAGGCAGAGGAGACCGTTGCGATGGCGAGCCTACACCACGACATCCTCGATGTCATGCGGCTCAAGCCGTCTTCCGTTGAGAGCACGCAGCGCCTTTCCGGCGGGCGTGCGGCGGTCCTGCCGGGGTCAGCGTGCCTCGAGCCAGGGTGCTCAACTCGTCTTGATCGTGAGCTCGTTGCCGCGTCCCGCCTCGAACGGGAGCGACTGGGAGATATAGCCGTTCTGCGGGTTGCGCGCGTAGTCGATATATCCCGAGGCCTGCTCGAACGCGTTCTCGCCGATAATGATCGCGCCAGGCTTCAGCTGTGGCTCAAGCAGCTTGAGCACCTCAAGATAAAGGGTGAAGGCGCCGTCGAGCAGCACCATGTCGATATCACCGACGACGCCAGACTTGAGGGTCTCTCGAGCATCACGGACCCGGAGCTCGACGATGCCGGACAGCCCGGCGGCGGCGACGTTCGCCCGCGCCCGCTCGATCTTGCTGGGTACAAGGTCGGTCCCGATCAAGCGTCCGCCGCCCATGTCGCGCAGCGCGGCCGCCAAATAGATCGTGGAGATCCCCATCGAGGAGCCGAACTCCACGATGCACTCGGCCTTGCATGCGCGGGCGCACATATAGAGGAAACGTCCAAAGTCCGGGGAGACATTGAGAAAATTCTCCTCGAACCTCAAGAACTTTCCACCAACGGCCGGCAGTTGACATAACGTACAAAAAGTACGAGCCACGGATCCGCCTGCAAAAACCAACAGATCCAACGAGTTCACTCGGCTGTGGAATATTGTCTACACCACGCTGGAAAGCCGCTCACCTAGCCTCTCCCCCGCGGGGAGAGGGACGTCGGCGCAACTCAGTAGAATTCGCTGCGGCAGGAATCAACGGACGATCACGCGCACCGGAGAGCCGGGCAGACCCTGCAGCCCCACCCGCACCGGCTTCTTGGACACGAGTTCGAAGCTGTAGCGCCGCAGCAGCGTGCCCAGGACCAGCTTCATCTCGTACAGCGCAAAGGCGGCCCCGATGCAGCGCCGATTCCCGCCGCCAAACGGCAGGAATTCGAAGGGGGAATAGGTTCGCTCCAGGAATCGCTCGGGACGAAACACCTCCGGCTCCGGAAATACCGCGGGATTGTGGTGGGCCCAGATGATTTGCGCGAACACGCCTGCTCCGGCCGGCAGCTCGTAGCCCGCGATCTGCATCGGCGCATTCAGCTTGCGCCCCACCCCCGGGCTGGGCGGGCGCAGGCGCAGCGTCTCGTTACACACCGCTTCCAGATACGGCGCCTTGGCCAGCGCCTCGGGCTCCGGATCCGCGCCCAGCGCCGTCAGCTCGTCCTGCAGCCGGCGCAACACGGCGGGCGCGTGTCCGAGAAAATAGAGCACCCAGGCGAGCGCGCCCGCGGTCGTGCTGTGCCCCGCGAAGAGCAGCGTGTGCAGCTGCTCGAAGATCTGCTGGTCGTTGAGCGCCGTCCCGTCTTCCTGGCGGGCTTCCAGGAGCAGGCTCAGGATATCGGTGCGCTCGACGGGCTCGGCGCGGCGGCGGGCGATCTCCGGATCGAGGAAGCTGCGCAGGTCGCGGGTCGCGCGCTGCCTGCGCGCCCACGGGCCGAAGCCCCGGAACTCCCGGCGCAGCCAGGGAATTATGAGGGTGATGGTCAGGCCGAAGGAGAAGCTCTTGCGCAGCTCCTCGAGCAGCTTCTCGAGGCGCGCCGCTTCCGCCGGTGCAGTGACTCCGAACACGAGGTGGACGATCGTCTGCAGCGAGATCGCGTGCATGAGATCCTGCGCCACCAGCTGCTGGCCCGGCTTGAGGTCCCGGGAGTGCTGCAGGGCCAGGTCGCAGATCTGCTTCCCATACAGGCGCATGCGCTGCCCGTGAAACGGCGGCATGAGCAGCTTGCGCATGGCCGTGTGCCGCGCGCCCGAGAGCGCGAACAGCGACGACTCTCCCATCGCCGCGGTGAAGCTCTCGCCCAGCATCTGGTCGAGGTTTTCCGGCGGCACCGCGAACACGGAGCGCAGCCCCTCCACGCTGCCGGTGGCCAGCACCGGTTTGCCGTTCATCTTCGGGCACGACATCGGATCGCCGTAGCGCTCCCGCATGCGCAGCGTGTAGCCGATCGGGTCGAGCATCCCCTGAATGTTCACCAGGATGTTGTTGGTGGGGCCTTTGGGCAAAGTGGTCATGGAGCTCGTTCCTTCGATTGTACTGCCAGCTTAGGCTCTCTAAATTGGCGTAGTTGTAGGGTGATAGGACATCCAAGTATCGCGCGCGGCGGGCCAGCCCGGAGAGCGGCGCCGGACGCGGGAAAGAGGGAGTTCGCCGGGATCTGCAGATGCTCCGGCGGCAACAGAAGTTGTCCCCGAGACAACTCGCCCCCGCGGGGGCGTTCTATGGGGAGAGATGAGCGGCACGATCTTCCAAGGTCGCCAGCGAAACGGTAGGGTGGAATCGAGGGATAGGACATCCAAACGGTTTCGCCGATGTCAAGTATTTTGTGACCCGTCCCTTCGAGATGACGTGATCGGCGCGCCACGCAGGCGCAGGTGGCCGAGCGGCCAGTGGAGCGTTCGACAAGTTTTCGAACATACTCGCGAGGCGGAGTTGCTCGATTCAGGTTGATTTCGGACGTGGATGCGAAGATTCAATGGGGCGACTATATTGAAAAATTTGTCGAACAGTCCACTAGGAGAGGTTAGCCCGCGCAAAGCCATTCCGACCTGGTAAGAATTTCGCGCCAACGACCGGCAGTTGACATAACGTACAAAAAGTACGGGTCCACTGATCCGCGTAAAAAACCAACAGATCCAACGAGTTCACTCGGCTGTGTAATATTGTCTACACCACGCTGAGCTCGTCCAAACGCCGTCGCGCACGACCCCGCAGCGCACCGTGTCCGGCATCGACGGCTCCTCGGGTGGCTCTCGCCACCCGGGCCTGCTCGAGAGCGTTCCGCCTGACGCGCGGCATGCCGGGTCGTCGTCTACATGTCGGCCCCGATCGGCGGGGCCTCGCTCCAGGCGGGGTCTCGCGCTCGCTTGACCGGCGGAGGAGCCACCGGCATGCCGAGGTGTTCGAGGATCTTGGCACGGCGCCGACGCGCGCGGCCAGCCATCCACGCGGTGACCAAGCCCTTCTTCCGTGCCATCTGTACGCGCTGCCGGAACCGGACCCGTGGGTCCAAGGAACCAGGCTTGGGTCGAGCCGGAGGGGCCAGGCCCATGCGGACCATCCGGCCCTCCGATCGCCGCCGCCGACGCCGCCGACGCGAACTGAACAACGCAGGCCTCGGTCTGCGACGCGGGCGGAGACCAACTCGCCGGGCATCGTTCCAGGATCGCCTGCGCCCGCGCACGCGCACCGTTCGCGCAGGGGAGGGGGCCGCCCTTGCGACTGCGACTGCTATACAGTAACTGGAACACGGCTACCCTCCGATGACCGCCTCGACGCCGCACCGTGGTCCAGCGCTCCCCGAGGTTCGCGAGATCGTCCGCCGATTCAACGAGGCGTGCAGAGCCTTCGACGAGGCAGTCACCGCTTCGCAGGCACGCGCTGCGGACCAGTACGAAGCTGGTCTGTTGCGCTCAGCTCGCGAGATGGGCAGCGCGCTCGAACTCGCCGTGGTTCGCCGCGTGGGTAGCGCCAGACCGGATCTGGTATCAAAAAGGCTAGAATTCCCGCTGCTCCTGGACCATCTGGTCCACTTACATGTACTTCCGCTCGACGGAGGTCGGATCGAGCAGCTCAAACGGTGGCGCTGACTGCGGAACGAAGCCGAGCACGCCCCCGTCCGGGTGCCACCGCTGAGCAGTCTGCTTGAAGCGCTCCGCGGCGTTCGTCGCCTCTTGGTCGATGCACTCTCTTCGGCCTCCGACCTCGATGACCCGGATCACCCCTTCAGCAGCCCCGCACCTGCGCACAAGGGTCGGCCGGGGGCCCCGATCCTGCCCGACGACGAGCACCGGAAGGGGAGCCCCGATGCCTGGGTGCGCGCTCGGATCGACGAGGGACTCGGGCGCCTCAACGCCGGGCGCGCCGAGTCTCCGCCCCTCCGCGAAGGCGACGTTCGCCGCTCGCTTCTGGGTTTGGCGCGGGATCTGGCAGAGCGGCGGAGAGCCCCTGGTGACCTCGTCCCCAACGCCTCCACGGCCGTGAAAGCGATCAGCGATCATCGCCGCTTGTACATGGAAGCGGGCTGGCTGGTCGAAGTTGAGGCAGGTCTCTGCTTCCGAGACCCGCGTCTGCCGGCGCTCCTCTTAGGGATCGAACTCGCGGGTCGGGGGAGCAACGCCAAAGAGAAGCGTGCGGCCCTGGGCAGCTTAGGGACCTGGGCTGAGGCCGCTCTTCCAAGCGCTCTGGTCCCTCCGCGATGGCGTGGGATGTCACGTCGATCGTGAGTTCTTGGAAACTTGGATGGTCGAGGCAGGGATCCCTGCGTTATAGAAGGGCGACGCACGTCGAGCAGCGCGCCTTTTAGTGGTGGCAGAACGTGATCACCCGGCGGGCTTCGTGCTCAACCGCCCCGGGCTACCGTCCTACTGGTGCGAGGCCTGGGTCTTCTTTGCAGAGACGGAGCCCGCCGAGGAAGCCGTGCGCGCCTGGGTTAACGGGGAACGCCGTCGACTCCGCCGGACGTGGCGGAATCGATCGAAAGCGTGCTGCCCAACGCGAGTACCCACCAAGGCAACACAAGGCCCAAAGCGGTCCCTGCGTACTGTTTGATTGCTTCGTCTGTGCAACGTGCAACGCGTGCGACAAAGAGCGGAGCCCACTCTGCCATCTTGTTTTGAACGACGGGCCTCGGTACGACGCCATGGGCTGCCTCGTGCCGCAGCTTGATCAGGTACTCAAGATTGTCGCGGGCCTGCTGCACGGTGCAGCTCTGCCAATGCCAGTGCGACGACAAACCTGCAAGGCCGACCGTCTTCTCCACGAGCCAGTCGATATTCGCGGGGTTCGGCGTGTTGAACCGACGCGTCTCTGCTCGGGAGAATGCTGATAGCGCAGACCGCGGGTCACCAGGTGCGACCGTCAGGGGTCGCATGGCATCGACGACTTCGAGCACGACGTTCTCCACGTAGGTCTCCAGCCCGGCAACGCTGAGCACTACGGCCGCACGATTCAACCCGCCCAGGCCCCATGCACGACCGCGGCCACGATCTGCTCCGCCTCCTCCGGGGTGAAGCCCCACTTTGCGCGGGGCCCCTCGGAGAGCTTCCGACCAGGAGGGAGCTCCATGCCGAGGCGCCTGCGGATCGTCTGCATGGAGCAGGCTGCCCTCCGCGCTACCTCCTCGAGGCCGACGAGCACGGGCTTCGGGCCGAGCCGGGTCCTCTCCCGGAGCGTCCTCCGGATCAGCTCGACCTGCTCGGGGGTGAACACCCGCGGCTTGCGGCTCCCCTGACGAGGGGCGGGTTCGAAGAGCGTGCCCTCGATCCGTCGGAGCGTCGTCTTCCCGATGCCGAGCATCTGGGCCACGGCGGTCGAGGTCAGCAGCTCCTCCCAGCGGCCGTGTCAGGCCGCGACGAGCCCGCCATCGATGGGCAGGGCGACCCCGGTCACGAACGACGCTTCGTCGCTCGCCAGGAAGAGGGCCACCCGAGCCGGCTCGATCGGGTCCGCGAACCGGCCGATCGGATGGCGCGCGAGGACGTGTTGCTCCACGGCCCCATCCTGTATCCACCTGTCGAACATCGCAGTGTGCGTGCCCCCAGGGCAAATCGCGTTCACCCGCACGTTGCGAGCGGCGAAATCGATGGCCGCGGCCTTGGTCAGCCCGATGATGCCGTGCTTTGACGTCACGTACGCGGACAGACCAGGCGTCGCCACGAGGCCTCCGACGGAGGACGTGTTGACGATCGCGCCCCCGCCGGCCTTGAGCATCTCCGGGATCTGGAACTTCATCGACAGGAAGACGCCCTTCAGGTTGATGTCGATCACGCGATCCCACTCGTCCTCCTCGAGCTCGGGCACGCTCTTGATGACTTGCTCCACGCCTGCATTGTTGAACGCGACGTCGAGCCGCCCGTACCTCTTCACGGCGGCTGCGACCATGGCGGCGCAGTCGGCCGCGCGCGACACGTCCGTCGGAACGAAGATGGCTTCTCCCCCTCGGGCGACGATCTCCGCGGCCGTCCTCTCGCCCTCGGCCACCCGGCGAGCGGCGATGACCACCTTGGCGCCTTCCTGGGCGAACAACAGCGCTGCGGCCTTGCCGATCCCCATGTTTCCACCCGTGATGAGCGCGACTTTGTCTTGCAACCGTCCCATAGGATTCGCTCCGGATCTGTGGGCCTGATGAACGACAGGCCATGTCATGCCAGCGCGCGGCGCTGAGGCGCTCTGCCGCGCGTCGAGAAGGGCAGCGCCCGAGCCGAAACGCAGCGGATCGCCTGCGATCGCGGCGTCCGTCAGCTTCGCGCGCAGGTGGGTCGAGGATGACGAGACCCGCGACCTCGGGACGGAGGATGTCCACCCTCCGCCGGCGCGGCTTGGGCAAAATTGACGGGACCCGCGCAGCGCGCGATCCACGGGAACGGGCCTGGCGCAGCGCGCGTCGGCCCACTAGGATCCGGAGCATGCCGAGCGCTCTGCCAGCCTGCGATCCGGGCGATCCGCTGCGTATCGAAATCGTGCGACCGAAGGCGCTCTCCGGCGTGACCGTGGCCCGCTGCCGCAGCGATGCCCGGCGCCACCGTTCCGTGAAGGACCGCTTCGCCTCGGTCTCCTTCACGGCCGGCCAAAGCGAGTGGTGGGCGCGCGGGCGCGCTTGGACGGCGAAGCCGGGCGCGCTCGCGCTCATGCTCCCGGGTGAGGTGCATCGCGAGGAGAGCCGCGATGGGCCGGCGCGCTTCCAGGTGGTGCTCTTCGACGACGCGCTGGTCAACGAAGCGCGCCTGTCGCTCGGAGGCCGGCCCTTCGCGCCCCCGCCAAGCCTGTTTCTCGAACGCGGAGAGCCCGAGGGCGCGCCGCTCCTCACCCTGCACGCGCTCGTCCACGAGGGCGACGCCGAGCCCCTCGCGCTCCAGACCGCGCTCGCCGAGTCGCTGCGCTCCGTCGTCGCGCTCACCAGCCCGGGTCACGCCGAGCGCGGGCGCACGTACGCCTGGGGCGCCCCCCTGCGCCGCGCATTCGAGTTCATCCGCGAGCGCTTCGTCACAGCGCTCTCTCTCGACGAGATCGCCCTGCACGTGGGGCTCGACAAGTTCCAGCTCATCCGGGCGTTTCGCGACCAGCTCGGCGTGACGCCGTATGCCTATGTGACGCAACTGCGCATCGGTCGCGCCCGAGCGCTCCTCACGCGGGGCGTGCCGCCGTCCGAGATCGCCGCGCGCGTCGGCCTCTACGACCAGAGCCAGCTCAACCGGCATTTCAAGCGCATCGTCGGCATCACGCCGGGACAGTTCGCGCGCGCCGTGGTGTGAGCGCGCCTCGCAGCGCTCGGCCCGCCCCGGATCGGCGCAGCGCCTGTGGATCCACCCTCACTCCACGTCCTCAGGCCTGGCCCTTGCGCGGCCTCGGCGGCGATAGGCGCCCAGTGACTGGCCGGACCAGGCGCGGAATGCGCGAGATTTTCTGGAAACCGTCCGAACGCCCTATGCGCCAGAAGTCCGCGCGTTCGAGGATTCCGGAGAGGACCACCTCGACATGGCCATCGAGCGAGATGGTTGATCATCTCGGCTTGCGCGGGTCGGGGTCACCTGCGGGCATCGGACATCGGAGAGAATGCCAGGTACACCGAGATCGACGAAATCCCTCCCGAGGATGCACAGTGTCTCTTGAGCTCCGAGACCGACCCAGGGCAGGTCACATTCTCGTCATCGCAGGTGAAGGTCGCGCCATCTTCGCAGGTCGCGATCAGATTGATGTGAGCGATGCTGTTCACTTCACCCGCCCGATCAGACCCCTGGATCGGCCATGCCCCTTTGTACTCTGCGACGAGCGCGGTTTCGCCTCCGAGGTACTCGATGCTCGCGAATCCGCCGTAGGGTCCGCATGCGACCTCGGCAGCGAAGCCCGCCTCACAATCAATTTGAGGGTTGCCCGGTTCGCTGCTTCCACACTCGATGATGGTGCCATCGTTGCATTTGTAGACAGCGTAGTTGTTGACGCATTCGATCGTGTAAGCGAGGCTCAAGCCCGGGATCGCCAGTATCGCCGAGATGATCGCGGCGGAGCGGACGGACCAATGCAGTCGTGATAGCTTCATTGCGTCTCCATATATATGAGTTGCGCGGCTGCCAACGTACAGGGGGACCACAACCAACGCCAGCGATCTCCGCGACGTAGCATCAAGCGGAAGGCGTCCTACCGTATAGCTGCACCTTACTGAGCGTCAACCGGGCGGCGCTTCGACGCGAGCGGCGACGGAGGTCGCCGTCACTCCCAGCCGGATACGCCGTTCGTGTCGCGCAGGATGGCGTGGACGGCGTGCACCTGACCGCCGGACATCTTGATCATATGCATGTCCAGATGCCCGTCCGTCATGAAGTCGAACATGGTGAGACCGACGGCGATGCCGCGCACCTCGTCGGCCAGGATGACGCGCGGGATGAAGGTGCCGCCGGACCCAGGATCGCCGGCGCTGCAGGAGGCTCCGGTGCGGCAAGAGAAGTTGCCGCCCCCGTTCTCCAAGCGCTTGCAGGCTCCCGTGACGTCGCAGACGCCGGAGGGGAACGCGCGGAAGTACTTGTCGATCCAGCTCGTCAGCTCTTCCCGCGTGGCCCGCTCGGCCACCGGGACCTCGTCGTGCCAACCGATGTCGTCCGAGATGGCGATGATCGCGGCCGGATCCGAGGCGACCGCGAAGGATGCCGTGTAGTCGCCCGGGCGGACGACGATCGTCTCGATCTCCGTTATCTCCGAGCCCTCCACCTTGATGCGGAGGGCGACGGGAAGATCCATCCCGCCTTCCGGAATCACCGCCTGAGCGGCGGCGCTGCACGCCTCGGTATCCAGGGCACGCTGCGAATGCTTCACCTCGCCAGCGTCGCTCCAGAAATCCGTCGTGCCGATCTCGGCCTGCATGGCGTTTTCGGTGAACTTCACGCCTTCTGCCAGGGGTAGGCTGGAAGGATCCCCGGCGGCGAGGGCGGCGAAGTAGTCGTCCAGGAGGCCATCCAAGAGCTCGCGCGTGCAGTCGCCACCCGGAGCGCCGCCCGACCCCGACGCGCCGCCGGTGGCCGCTCCGGATCCACCGCCGCTGGAGGTGCCGCCGCTGGCGCCGCCCGATGAGGCGCCGCCGCTGGCGCTGCCCGACGAGGCGCCGCCGGTCGCTTGCGCCGTGCCGCCGGCGCCTCCCGTGGGGCTCTGGCCGCCCGAGCCCACCGCGCTGACCGAGGCTCCACCACCTCCGGTGCCGCCCGCGGCGTCACCGTTTTGGTCAGAGCCGCAAGCGCTGAGCGTCAGGGCCAGGGCGACCCCGAGAGAGCGGAACGAGCTGTGATTCATGTGCTACCTCCTCTGCGTTGGATCAAAGCTCGCCGGTGAGCGTCGGCGGTGTCCAGTCGATGTGGTCCAGGTGGTTGGGCCGGTTGGGCAGGTCCGTAGCGAAATTGCCCGTCGCCGTAGCGTCGTTGCCCAACAGGAACTTGTCGACCATGGCGTTGAGGGATGCCGTGTACTGCGAGCGCCAGCTGCAGTGGCTCCCACCTGCGCCCGTGTAGGCCATGTGGTCTCCGACGCCGAGCGCCTCGAAGATCATCTTGCCGACGTTGGCGGTGACCCACGCCGAGTTCCGATCGAGCCCGTTGTACATGGTGCTCGGGTTGTCCACGATGTAGAGGCCGCGTGGCGCGATGAGGCCCATCATCTCGTGCATGTCGACGGGCAGCTTGTTCGTGTTGTCGGCCCCAGCGTTGTTGCCCGTGGTGAACTGACCGAGCGCCACCTCCGAGAGCCAGCGGACGTAGCTGATGCCATGATAGGGCCACTCGGAGCCGCTGTAGCTATCGAGCACCTCGACGAGGCGCAGGCCGACCGTGCCCCCGAGACCCGACTCCACCGGGATGGTCAAGGCGATGCGGTTGTCGAGCACGCCGGCGACGAAGGCACCCTTGCCCCAGCGTGAGCAACCCGTCACACCCACCCGGTACGGATCGATGACGCCGGGGTTCTGCTCCAAGACATCGAGGACGCGACTGATCTGCCAGGCCTGTGCCGCGAGGTAACCCGCGGGATGGTCCGAGCCGTACACGCTGTAGAACGGCCCGTTCTTCGCGCCGCTGCCGCCCGTCGACTCGACCGCGGTGAAGGTGATCGTCGCGACGCCTCTCGGAACCGGCATGCCGCTCAGGCCGCCGTAGCCGATGATGGCCGGGGCGGGCGCCGTCGCCCCGTTCATGTTCACGGTGAGGTTGAACGAGGTGCTGCCGCCGCCATCGTTGACCTCGACCGTGATCCTGCTGTCGCTCACGGTACCGGACACCGACCCATCTGCCGGGACGGGCTTGTCGCCGTAGATGAACTTGTAGGCTTGCTGGAGGATCTCTTCGCGCCGGCAGGCCCACTCGCTCTTGTCGGCGATGCGGGTGCCGTCCATCTTCTTGAAGGGGTCCGGCAGCTTCGCGTTGGCCGTGAGCGAAGCGGCGCTCGGCATCGGTCCGACGGCGCACCCGGCTCCAGGGTCTTCCACCCGGCCCCACTCCGCGCTCACCGTGTTGCCGCCGCCGCCACTGCCGTCGGCACCACCGGTTCCCGGCGCTCCGCCCGTTCCGACCGGGCCCCCACCACCGCTGCTGGCTTCGCCCGTCGCCACGTCGCCGCCCGTCCCGGTCGGGGCACCGCTCGAAGAGGTCGCTCCACCAGTGACCGTCGGCGCCCCTCCGGTGCCGCTGCCGCCGACGCCCCCCGTGCCGACTGTAGTGCTTCCTCCTGAACCGATAGGATCCGATCCGCCTCCGCTGCCGCAGGCGGCGAGCGCCCAAGGTAGCGCTGCGAACAAGGCCAAAGAGATCGTGGGACGTGCGGTGCGTAGACGCATGTTGAGCGCTCCTCGTGAGGGGGTCGTGAAGCAGGATCCCGCCGGGGTCGGGCGATGGGATGGCGGACGAGGGCCCGGGCCCGCGAGTGCCGCCGGCGGTTATTCCCACTTTGCCGGCCGTCTTCAAGTCGATTCTGCGCTATTCGCGGCGTCCGCGCGCTGCGCGCACCGCTCAGGTGGACTTTTCTTGCGGAACGCGCCGGGCGTGCAGTCGGTGCGCTGCTCTTGCGAAATCTCGACTCCTGCGGAATGCGCCGGGGTGCGGCCGGTGCGCCGCTTCGACGGCCTGCCACCGAACGAGCTCTGCGCGCTCGTCGACTGAGTAACGTCCTGTCTCTTTCTGGTGCGAGAGGTCTTGAAAGGTGCCCAGCATGAGCACCGTTTCTCAACTCGTCTTGATCGTGAGCTCGTTGCCGCGTCCCGCCTCGAACGGGAGCGGCTGGGAGAGATAGCCGTTCTGCGGGTTGCGCACGTAGTCGATATAGCCCGAGGCCTGCTCGAACGCGTTCTCGCCGATGATGATCGCGCCAGGCCTCAGGTGCGGCTCGAGCAGCTTGAGAACGTCAAGATAAAGGGTGAAGGCGCCGTCGAGCAACACCATGTCGATCTCGCCGACGACACCAGACTTGAGGGTCTCTCGAGCATCACCGACCCGGAGCTCGACGATACCGGACAGCCCGGCGGCGGCGACGTTCGCCCGCGCCCGCTCGACCTTGCTGGGCACAAGGTCGGTCCCGATCAAGCGGCCGCCGCCCACGTCGCGCAGCGCGGCAGCCAGATAGATCGTGGAGATCCCCATCGAGGAGCCGAACTCCACGATGCACCTGGCCTTGCAGGCGCGGGCACACATGTAGAGGAAGCGTCCAAAATCCGGGGATACATTGAGGAAATTTTCCGCGAACCCGTGATACGTACCTTTCAGATCGTTGGTTTCGTCCTTGAGGACCTGAGCGATCATCTCTTCTCGGGTGGCCGCCTCGAGCGGGGCGTCAGCGGCCAGCGGCGCGTCGGCCGCCTCCGCTTCCTGATGAAGACGCGCGAGCACCTCTGCGACCTGGCCATTGCTGATTGAATTCATGCCTGCGATTCCTTTCCTTCTGAATGAACGGCCATGCGCGCGACGCCTGGGCAGTCCAGAACGACTCGCCGTCGCATCGCGCCCGTCGCTCGCGGGGCCGCGCCTGCCGGGCGATCCTTCGCGACGTTCATGACCATGCGCGATTGGTACCGTTTGACAACCGAGTCGTCCAGGACGATATTGGGCTCGCTTTGAGACCTGCTGAGCATCGATGAACGGCTGCGGCCAGCCCTGGGACCGAGGAGCAAACCGATGGAACTCCGTCACCTGCGCTATTTCGTCGCGATCGCCGAGGAGGAGAACTTCAGGCGCGCGGCGGAGAAGCTGCACGTATCTCAGTCGCCGTTGAGCCGTCAGATGCAGCAACTCGAAGAGGAGATCGGCGCGGAGCTCTTCGAGCCGTCGGGGCGCGGCGTGAAGCTCACGACCGCCGGGCGGCTGCTCCTGGACAGAGCGAAGGCGATCCTCTCCGACGTGGACGCTGCGGCCAAAGAGGTGAGGGAGACGGCCGAAGGCCAGATCGGGACCGTCACGATCGGCTTCGAAAGCGGCTCTGCGTATATAGGCCCGTTATCGACGATCCTCACGCGGTTTCGGAAGCAGGCGCCTCGAGTGAATGTGGAGCTCGTGCCCATGAGCAGCGCCCAGCAGTGGGACGCCCTGCGCGCGGGGCAGATCTCGCTCGGCTATGGGAACTACGGCCCGGATGACCCCTCGCTCCAGAGCGTCGTGCTCGCCCGGCATCGCCTGGGGATCATCGTGCCGAAGCAGCACCCTCTGGCGACCCAATCCATGATCAAGGTCAAGGACCTGGCGACCGAGCCCATGCTCCTGGATCCGCGGAAGAGCAACCCTCGTCTGTATGACGACATCATCGCCGCCGTTCGCGCGCGCGGCGTGACCCTGAACGTGGCTTCGGAGATCCTCGACGGCGAAGCCCTGCTGACGCTCGTGGCGAGCGGCTTCGGATTGACCTTCGGCGCGGAGCCCGCGGCGCGCTACCTCGAGGTCGGCACCGCGATCTGGAAGCCGGTCAGCGATCTCGGCTTGGAGATGCGCAACATCGCGATGTGGCGGCCCGACGCGCAGTCTCTCCTGCTCCGACCGCTCGTTGACCTTGTACGCGAATTCGGCGCCGCCGCTCGCGACCGGGAGATGGGACTGCGCAGACATGGGAGCGAGCGCCAGCGGCGACCGCGACGCGGGTCGGCGCGGTGAGCAGCGCCAGCACGATGGAGGCCCCCGGGCGCCATCCTGAGCGCGTTCTTTGAGGCCTCCTCCGACGGCGGAGCCCACGCCCGCCGGGTGGTCGTCGAGCGATCGCCGTCGCGTCGAGGGATCACGACGATTGACAACCACCTCGCGCGTGGTGCATGCTGTGCGGCGATGACGTCCTCGAGCACGCGCAGCCTCTTCGCACGAACGGCGTTCGTGCAGGCTGCTCCGTGCGCAGACGTCGCGGCGCTCGCCATCGCCATTTCGATGTCCATTCGATGCGAGGTGCGAGCCCGTTCCTGAGCGATAGCAACCAGCGAACAGGCCCCGCACCTCGGCACGAGGGAGCGGGGCTTTTTCGTATCCGGTCTCCGCCTTCGTAGCCGTCGTCGGGGCCTCCGTCCGAGGCCCCATGAACAGCGATCGAATCCAACGTGGAACGGGCAGCGCGCCTGCGCGCGCGATGCTCCGATTGGCAGGGCCGCCGCTCGCGGCCGACATCGTCGCAGCGCCGGGGGTCCAGCCCGGCGCCCTGGCGGTGCGCGCGCGCGTCGAGGGCGCTCGCGCGACAGACGCGCTCGCGCGGCAGCTCGCGAAGCTGCGCGACGCGCGGCGCGTGGAGGTGCGGCCATGACGCCGCGGATGCCGTCCATCACGGACATCGCCGCAGCAGCGGCCCGCCTCCGTCCGCTGCTCGCGCCGACGCCGCTCGTGCGCTCGGAGCGCTTCGACGGCTGGCTGAAGCTCGAGGCCCTTCAGGTCACGGGCTCGTACAAGGTCCGCGGCGCGCTCAACGCCATGCTCGTCGCGCTCGCTGGCGGCGATCGACGGCCTGTCGTCGCCGCGTCCGCCGGCAATCATGCCCGCGGCATGGCATGGGCCGCGCGTCGCCTCGGGATCGAGGCGCATGCCGTCGTGCCGGTCACCGCGCCGCGCACGAAGGTCCTCGGCGCCGAGATGCTCGGCGCGAGCGTGATCCGGTCCGGCGATTCGTACGAGGACGCGCTCGAGCACGCGCGGTCGCTCGCGGCCCGCCACGACTGGCGGTTCCTCCCCGCGTTCGACGACCCCGACGTGATCGCGGGCCAGGGGACCGTCGGCTGGGAGATCGAGGCGTCGCCCGACGTCGTGCTCGTGCCGATCGGCGGCGGCGGCCTCGCCTCCGGCGTCGGTCTCGCGATGCGCGAGCGAGGCGTTCGCGTCGTCGGCGTTCAGGTCGAAGGTGTCGACGCCATGGCCCGCGCGCTCGACGGCCGCCCGGAGCTCGCGAGCGTGCCCGCGACGATCGCGGACGGCGTGCGCGTGCGCGCGGCCGGCGAGCTGACGCGGCGGATCTGCGCCGAGGTGCTCGACGACGTCGTGACCGTGCCGGAGTCCGAGATCCGCGATGTCGTCGTCGAGCTCGCCGCGTTCGACCGTGTCGTCGCGGAGGGCGCAGGCGCGCTCGCGTGCGCTGCGCTAGGTCGCGTGAAAGGCCGGAGGAAGATCGCGGTCGTGTCCGGCGGCAACATCGATCTGGCGACGCTGGCGGCGCTCGCCGGCGACGCCGTTCGCGCTCGACCCGCCGGCGCGACTCTGCCGTCTGCCACGGAGCATGCGGCGCTGGGGACGCGCGAGCTCCAGACCGTTTAGGCGGTCGGACCTGAAGGACAAGGTCGTCGTGATGAGGGGCGCGTCGAGCGACCCCCGCCCCGAACCCCGGCTGACCTCCGGGGCTCTGGAGCGCGCTGGGTCATCCGGCCGCCCGCGCGATTGAAGAACGCGCCCGGCGTGAGCCCGACGAGCTGACGGAAGTCGGCGATGAGGTGGGCTTGGTCGTAATAGCCCGCGTCTGCGGCGATGCGTGCCCAGTCGCACGAGGTCGCTGCCATTCGCACCGCGCGCTGCAGGCGGACGGTCCGCGCGAACTCCTTCGGGCCGATGCCGACGTTCTCGGCGAAAGCGCGGCGGAGATGCCGCGCCGTGACGCCGAGCCGGTCGGCAACACGCTCCACCCGGATCTCGCCCCCTTCGAGCAAGCGAACCGCACGACGAGCGAGCTGCCCCGATGCCGTCTCGAAGGGTTGGCCGGCACGAAGCGCGAGCGCCCGGGCGACGCGGTCCATCACGTCCGCGCGGCTCCTCGCGGCGAGGAGCTCACCGCAGAGCTCGCGCCCCGCGCGGCCCCACACCTCCTCCAGCGGAACGATCCGGTCCGTGAGCTCGCTCGCCGCCACGCCGAGCAGCGGAACCGACCAGCCTGGCTTGAACCGGAGAATGACCGTCCGCGCGAGTCCGGTCTTGCTCTTGAATACCGCGCGCATTCGGGGGCCCGCCACCCACACGTCCCCCTTGCGCCCGCCCTCGATCGCTCGAAAAAAGAGGATCGTCCTGCCGTCGGGGAGCCACTCGAGGTCGAACGCCTGACCGGGGGGCGGCGCGACCGCACGGACATCCTCGACGAAGCTCGGGAGCGCGAGGGTGGGGAGATCCATCGCTGCTGCCACGTTCGTCATTCTTACGCCTCTCGTGCGGCCGTTCAAGCCGACGCGGGTGCCCGCGTCGATCGGCTACCGCTCGCTGTCGAGAGCCTTCATGTGCTGGGCGGGGTAGCGCGTGCCGCCGATCGCGTCCGCTGGCACGATGCTCTCGAGCGCCGCGACGTCGCTCGCCGACAGCGGCTTGTCGAGGGCCGCGAGGGCGTCGTCGAGCTGGGCTCGCGTGCGGGCCCCGACGATCGGCACCAGCGTGGGCTGCTTCGCCAGCACCCACGCGAGCGCGACCTGAGCCGGCGTCATCCCGCGCTCGCCGGCGAAGGCGTGGAGCTTCTCGACGACGCTCGCGTTCTTTGCCCCTTGCTCGCCCGCGAAGCGCGGCATGTGCTGTCGGAAGTCCCCCGCTCCCGAAGGCTTGCTGCCGGTGAGCAGCCCCCGCGAAAAGACCCCGTAGAGCGTCGCGCTCATCCCGAGCTCCGCGAGGGCAGGGAAGATGGACGCCTCGGGCCCGCGCGTCGCGATCGCGTACTCGATCTGCAGGTCCACGATCGGGTGCACCTTGCTCGCGCGCCGGATCGTCTCGACCCCCACCTCGGACAGCCCGATATGCCGGACGAAGCCGGCCTTGATGAGGTCGGCGATCGCCCCGACGGTGTCCTCGATGGGCACTTGCGGGTCGAGACGCGCGGGGCGGTACACATCGATGACCTCCACGCCCAGCCGCTTGAGGCTGTACGCCGCGAAGTTCTTCACGGCCGCCGGGCGGGCGTCGATGCCCAGCGCGGCGCCGTCCGGGCCGCGCATCGCGCCGAACTTCACCGAGAGCTGGACCTCGTCGCGCACCCCCTCGATCGCGCGCCGGATGAGGAGCTCGTTGTGCCCGTGGCCGTAGAAGTCTCCGGTGTCGATCAGGGTGATCCCGCGCTCGATGGCGTGGCGGATCGTCGCCACGCTCTCGGCGTCTTCGGCCGGGCCGTAGGCGCCGGACATCGCCATGCAGCCGAGGCCGACGGGAAAAACGCTGGGCCCGGTCCTGCCCAGCGGGGTCGATCGGAGGCGGGAGCGGCTCATCGTGGCGTCGCGGTGGGTCATGGGATGTACATGCCACGCGCCCGCGGCCTCCGATTGTAGGAACCGGACATCTCGACGATCTGCGCAGACGACAACCATGTCACGCACCGGCGAAGGCTGAAGGCGCCCCGGGGCCAGCGCGGAGCGGCGGTCACCGCAGCGCTTCCGGTGGCTCCTTGAGCACGCAGAGGGCCAACGCGGGATCACACGTGACGCGCTCTTCCAGATCGGGGTTGATCCCGGACCCGACGAGCCTGCCGGCCGCGACGTCCGCCTGCGGATCGCAGAGGCTCGGATCGGTCGCCGTGGTCTGCCCGGCGCACGAGACCGACGGCCACAGGCCCACGACGCTGTAGGACGCGGTGCAGTCGCCCCTCGTGTAGGTCAGATCCGCCGTCATCTGCGTCCCGGGGAAGGCCGCCGTGACGTAGACGCGGACGTTGCTCCACGCGTAGCGGATCCGCGTCGCGGGGCGATCGCCGAGCGCCGGGAGATCCAGCTCCGCGGGGCTGAGCGACGCGACCGAGCACACGTCGTCGTCGTCCGGCTCCACCGAGGCGAACTCGCCCATCGAGAGGACCGCGCCGCGGTCGATCGGGACGCCCGCGCCCTCGGCCTCGCCGGCGAGCGCGCCGAGCTCGGTCGTGCCGATGGCGAGCAGCGCCCTCGAGAGATCCTGCTCTTCCCTGTCGCCCGCCTGAGAGGGGTTGTACTTCTCGAGCCCGATGACGTCCCCCCGCAGCGTGTCGCAGTCGCCTTCGCCCTGCTTCGAGCCGGGCTTCAGCGTGTAGGTCGCGGCGAAGCCGCCGTGCCCGGTCGTGCAGTTGATCCTCGGCTGCTCGCAGGAGGCGACCAGCGACGCGAGGACGACCATCAGACCGGCTTGTGTTCCGTGGGTTCGTTTCATGGAGTCTCTGCCGCGCGCGGCGCAGTCCTAGAGCGACAAACGGGTTGAAACTGCCTGAAAAGCGCAGAAATTTGAACCGCCAAGGCGCCAAGACGCCAAAAAAAGACGCCAAGTAAAGAGAGAGAAAAATCTTGGCGTCTTGGCGTCTTGGCGTCTTGGCGTCTTGGCGTCTTGGCGTCTTGGCGGTTCATTTCTCGCTTCATCAACGTGATCGGCGTTCTAGAAGGTCACCTTGGCGCTGATCCGGAACGTGCGCGGCGCCTGGTACGCCACCGGATTGCCGAAGTTCGGGTTCTTGTCCGTCGATCTGAACGCGCTGCCGTCGGCGTTCCGCAGCCCCGCGAGGCTGGCCTTCGTCCCCCCGGCGATGGGCAGCACCTGCGCCGCCGTGTACCGCTCGTCCACCGCCGTGGCGGCCTGGAAGTTGAACACGTTGAACGAGTCCACCGCGACGAGCAGCGCGCTGTCCTTCGCGAGCTGCATGCCGACACCGACGTGGAGGTCGACGTCGTGGACCCAGGGCAGGCGATCGCCGCTCCCGCGCGGCAGGATGAAGACCTCGTCAGGGCCGTAGAGGAGGTGGGCCCCGAGGTACGATGTCGGCGCGCCGGAGCGGGCGCGGTAGGCGCCGCCGAGGTTCACGATGAGCCCGTTCCTGAGGACGAAGTCCTTCGCGCCATACAGCTTGATCTGGTGCCGGTGATCGCCAGGCAAGGGGCCCTCCCGGTTCGGGAGCAGCGATTGCAGGTCGAAATCCGTGTTCATGTTCGGGTCGATCTGCGTGGTCTCCGGCTTGAACAGCCCGGACCAGTTGCCGCGAAGGTAGGAGAGCCGGTAGCTCGCCTGCGCGAGCCAGCCGCCGGAGAACACCTTCTCTGCGTACAGGGTGAACGCGTCGTAGTCGCGCGTCGCCTTCGGGAAGTCCCTCGCCGCGCCGTAGCCGGGGTTGGCGATGAAGTAGGACTTCGCCTCGTCGCGGCTCAGGTCCTCGATGATCCGGTTCTGCCAGCGCTTCGTGTACTCGGCGCCGACCCGCACCTTCGGCGCGATCTCGTACTCGCCGCCGAGGACGATCTCGTCGGACGACTGCGGCTCGAGGTCCGGATCCACCGGCGTCTTGTCGCTCCCGATGAGAGCCCACTTCTGGTTCGGCGCGTGGGGGCCGTCGCCTGGCAGCCGCGTCTCGTCGTCCTCGCACGCGCCCCGGATCTGGTCGGGCTGCCTGGGATCGCACGTGGCCGGGTCGCGGAACGAGTAGAGCATGCGCTCGCCGGGGAGCAGGCGGTCGGCGATGTTGAGCGGCACGCTCTCGTAATACCGGCCGTAGTTCGCGTACAGCCTGGACCTGCCGGACTGCGTGATGTCGTAGATGACGCCGGCCCGCGGCGACCACTGGTTCGGCAGGCTCATGCCGAGCGCGCCGTCGTAGCCGTAGAGCAGCTGCGCGTCGTAGCGGACGCCGACGTTCAGGGTGACGCGGTCGGCGATGCTCCAGCTGTCCTGCACGAAGCCGCCGAGCGTGAGCGACGTCGAGTCCGCCTCGTAGTTCGTGAGGTGGACCGGGTCGTCGGGGCCGTTCAGGAACCCGTGGCGGCGGTAATCGTAGATCACCGAGCCGTCGGGGAACTCGCTCAGGATCTTGCCGCCCGACTCCCCGCGCTGGCTGTGATAACGCATCACCTCGAGGTCGACGCCGCCCTTGACGACGTGGTGGCCGAGGGCCGAGAAGAGGCTCGTCAGCATGGCCTTGGCCTGGTAGCGGTCGAAGACGGACTCGCTCAGCACGCCGGGGCCGCCCGTGTAGTAATAGCCGGGCACCGGGCACGGCTCGGGGTCGTCGGGGCTCGCCTTCGCGCACCGCCGCGTCGCGTCGCCCGGCTCGAACTCGCCGACGGAGCGCGGCGGGGACCGCTGCCAGAGCACCTGGACGACCTCCGACAGCCCCTTTCCGCTCCCGATCTTCTCGCCGTCCGAGGCGCGGATGGCGTTGAGCTCGTGGTGGACGCCGAGCGTCACGTCGAGCAGGTGGCTCTTGTTCTTGAACGCGGACGACCACTTGAGCGAGGCGTCGGTCGCGGTGGTGACGTACCTGTGCGCGATCGCCTCGTAGGGGCCGTTGATGATGCCGCTGTTGTACGGATTGTC
The DNA here is from genome assembly GCA_051525975.1 of Sorangium sp. So ce134. Lineage (GTDB taxonomy): Bacteria > Myxococcota_A > Polyangia > Polyangiales > Polyangiaceae > Sorangium. The sequence continues at coordinate 9,773,948 of CP150314.1, read as the reverse complement.
GATCTCGATCCTGCCGTCGCGCGGGTTGAGCCCGAAGGTGCCGTCTCCGCCCGACAGGGTCGGCGTGCCGTAGACGGAGAGCGCGAGGGTGTTGTCCGGATCGAGGAGCAGCGTCAGCTTGCCGAGGTACTGGACGCTCTGCTGCGTGGCGTAGTAGACGTCCGTCGAGCCCGGCAGGCGGCTCGGCGCGGCGGGCTGGCCGCCGGCGGGCTCGAAGATGTTGAGGTTGCGCTCCAGGCGGTAGGTCGCGAACGAGGGCGAGAGGCCGGCGTAGAACCACAGCCTGTCCTTCAGGATCGGGCCGCCGAGCTCGGCGCCGAAGTCGCGCAGCGAGGACAGCCGGACATCGGTGGTGATCGCGCTCTCGCGCTGGGCCACGGTGGTCCGCGGCCCCTCGAAGATGCCGGGCGTGACGCTGAAGAAGACCGAGCCGTGGAACTCGTTCGAGCCGGACTTGGTGGCGACGTTGTAGTAGCCGCCGGTCGAGCGGCCGTACTCCGGCATGTAGCCGCCGGTGATCACGTTCACCTCGTCGACGAACTCGACCGAGAGCGGCGTCCCGAGGATGCCGAACCCCGGGTTGTTCACCGACACGCCGTCGATGACGAACTGGTTCTCCGGCGAGCTCGTCCCGCTGATCGAGACGCCGTACCGGTCGGCGACGGCGCCCGGCGCGACCTCGGCGAGGGACTCGAACGACCGGGTGGCCGAGCCCTTCGTGCTCGGGGGGCTGAGCGGGATGCGGCTCACGAAGTCGGAGCTCACGTTGACGCCTGTCGCGCTCGAGCCGACATCGACCGTCGGCGGGGCGCCGATGACGACGATCTCCTGGGCCTGGATCGCCTCCGGGAGGAGCTGGCTGTTCACCCGGATCGTGCTGTCGAGCCGCAGCTCGACGCCGCCGCGGCTGTAAGGCCTGTAGGCCTCCTTGTCGAGCCGCAGCGTGTATGTCCCTGGCGGGAGGTTCGGGATACGGTATTGGCCGGCGCCATCGGTCACCACGACCTGCTCCCCCTGGAGGGCGGGGGACGTGACGGTGACCACGACGTCCGGAGCCGGCCTGTTCGTCGCCGCGTCGATGACCGTCCCCGTGAGGACGGCGGAGCCGGCCGCGAGCGCCGAGGTGGACACGAGCGCGCTGGAGAGCGCGAGCAGCGAAGCGGCCCAGCGGCCGCGCTTCATGTGCATGGAGATGACGGGGCTCCTCGAAGAAAGGCGTCCGGTGAGAGCTGCCGTGAGAGAGCATACCCGCGGATTTCGGCCGAGCATAGATCCATGTGGCGAGGCTGGGCGCCACGGCCCTCTGGCCCAGCATCCCGGGCGCCGGTGTGTGCAGCCAGGCGCCCTCGCCGCAACCCCGGCGCCGCCGGCTCGCGGCGTCGCCGGGGGCTCCGGGGCGATGGAGAGAAAGAGGGAGACAGAGGCTGATCGACCGCTTGCGCGAGGCGGGGAGATGGATCTACCGGCACGTTATGATTTTGCATATCGTAGCCCAGTCTGTAGTCCCCCGCGGGGGGCCATTGGGCGACCATCGATCAGGCAGGGTTGGCAACCATGGACGAGACGTGGTTGGTAATCCTGGAACAGACGCGGTTGGAGCCGCTGGAACATGGGGGTGATAGGGGCCTGGAATGTTGTTTGGATTCAATGGATCCCCTGGCTTGGATAGGGATGGCGGTGCTCTAAGATAAATCACGCGGGTGCCATTCCCATGGCAGTATGTGCGGTTGTCCACCTTGCAGCCCAGGCTGCTGGATGAGCAGCCTGATTCAGTGCCATAGACAAGCGTTCCCTGCATCGGCCTCCCACTGGGCCAAGTCTCGCGGACCCACCCGCCACTAGAATTACGTCGTTCGATCTGACATGGACGCGCCGTGGGGTCCGCTGGACCGTTTGAAACCACAATGGGGTCGGACGGCTCCTCTGAGACCACCAGGGTCCCCATACCCGGGTCTACATCCGGCTCGCTCTGCTGCCAGTCCTCCTCCGACTGCACCACGCAACCAACAGAACTCATCGCGGCTATGCCGATGATCATCGCCAGGGGCGCTCGTAGGCTCACGGCGGCACCTCCTCCCCGTGACGCTACCAGGACCAACCAGGGGGATGTAAGTGGATCTTCGTCCCCGGCGCCGCGATGGTCAGGTCAGCCGACAGGCCATCTCCGTCACGATCTCGAGCTCGGTTTCTGGCGGAGCGGCCAGCGCAGCCTCGAGATCCGTCCGATTTGGAATGAGCGCGCCGCTTGCCCGACGCGCATCCCCGTCGCGCTCGCGCAGCACCTGACGCTCGGCCGGCGCGGCCTCGCGGAGGCGGAATGCCTCCTGTGCCGTGTCGACGCCGCTGCGCCAGGGAGGCGCGCCCGAAGCTCATGCACGCGGGCGGCTCGCCTCGGGCCTATCAACCCCGGGGATAATCCCCGGGGTTGCCTCGTAGAGCAGCGGCGGCTCGAGCGGCGGCGGCTTTTCCCGACAACGTCGACGACGGTTTCCTACCGATCGACGTTCACAATGGCCTTTTCTGGGGCCCGGGCCTGCCAATCCCAGTGCCGGACCCTCCCGACGGGCATCCCGCGCAACAACGGCACGCTCCTCATCGGATTCACGCTCTGCGACCGACCGAACGACCATGGTTGACGTTGGTTTTCCGCGCGTCGTTGCTCCTCGACACCGAGCAGCTCCTCCGCCTCGTCGACCTCGAGCGTCAGTGCCATCATGGCACCGACGGGGCTTGATCGGTCCCATCGCGGTCGCGATGCCCGCGCCCATCTCGACCGCTCCACGGTTGCGTCGGCGATCCACGTGCGCCTACCATCGCGCATGCGAACCGCCTTGTTCTGTTTCGTATCTCTGATCCTTGCAGGCTGCTCCGATCCCGCCCCGCCCGCGCCTCCGACGGGCAGCGCGAGCTCCTCCAGCAGCGGGAGCGGCGGTGCGGGCGGCGCGGGCGGCGCCGGGGGCGCGGGCGGCGCCGGGGGCGGCGGCGGGGTTTCCCTCGATTGCACGCCGAAGCCGGCCCCGGAGCTCCCGCCCGAGGCCTTCTGCGCGCGTGTCGCCGCCGGCGTCCAGGGCAGCCGCCCCGTGCCCGTCGACCTCTCCGCGGCGCATGCGGGCGTCCGCTTCTTTGGGCCCGTCACCGAGGTCGCCGACGCGGATCAGGCGCTCGTCGCCGCGCTCCTCCCCGCGGACGCGCTCGATTCGCTGGACCTGGCGCCTTATGCCAATGCCCTGCCCGGCATCGCCTGCGCCCTCTCCGCAAACGCGGCCGCGGCCTCGCTCGACGTCGCGCGGGTTGAACTCGTGGAGGGCGAGGACGGCGCTGTCGCCCTGATCCGGCCGGGCACGGGCACGGTCGAGGTGCCGCCCGAGGTGTCGGCGATCGTCGTCGATCTGCGGGATCTGCCGCCGGCGCCGGGCCTGCGCGAGGCGCTGGAGGCCGCGGCGTCCCAGGCCCTCGCCACGCCCGTGCCGCGCCTCGCGCGCCGCGTGCGGCGCCATTACGGGATGACCGACGAGCAGTTCAGCCCGGAGAACCTGTACAAGAACACGATCGCCGAGATCCAGGGCGACCCGATCCCCGCCGCGAGCAGCGCCGACCGAAAGCTCGCCCTGTTGACGAGCCCGCGGCTCGCGCCCGAGGCGGCCTCGCTCGCGCTCTCGCTCCGGCTCGCGGGACGCGCGACGATCGTCGGCGAAGGGCTCCGCGCCGACGTCGCCGAGGCGCGCTGGCAAGGGATCGGAGGCTCGGGGATCGCCTATCGAGCTGCCGATCTGATCCTCCCCGACGGGCAACGTGTCCCCGATTCGATTCCGGCCGACCGGCGGATGGGCGAGCCGGCGTGCATCGCGCATGAAATGGGGGATCTCGAGGCGCCTCCGCCCATCGCGCCCGGACCGGCGGAGCGGCCCGAGGAGAAGAGCGTCTCGCCGTTCGACGAGCGGCAGCCGCCGGATGTCAACCTTGGCACGGCCCGGGCCGCGCTCGTCGTGGCGCACGGCGCGGCCCGGTCATTTTTCCCGTACTTCGAGGTCGTGCCCGACGTGATCGACGCGCGGCTCGTGGAGACGATCGACATGCTCGGCCAGGATCCGCCCGAGCGCCTCGTGGTCCGGAACCTCCTGCGCCGCTTCGGCAATGCCCTCGACGACAGCCACACGCTGGTGCGGGATTACGTGACAAGGGCGACCGGCTCGTTTCCTTCGTACCTCGAATGGATCGACGGCGAGGCCGTCGTGCGCCAGACCCTCGCCGTGGGCGTGAATCCGGGCGATACGCTTGTCTCGATCGACGGGGGCCCGGCGGCCGACTGGTATGCCATGGAGATGGCTCGCTCGTCCGGGGCGACCGACGCGTATCGCTTCGTCGTGGCCTCCTACGAGGTGCAGCGGCTCACGAAGCCCGTCGAGCTCGGCCTGCGCGACCCCGACGGCGCCATGAGGACCCTGCTCTTCGAGCCCCAGCCGCTCGCCGACTTCGCTGCCGTCGGCTTCACGCCCACGCTGCGCACCGCCGGATGGCTCGCCGACCTCGGCGCACCGAAGCTTTATTACATCAACCTCACGAGCGAGGTCCTCTACGACATGAACGATTTCTACACGGCCCTCACCGAGGCGGAAACGGCGGACGGGCTCATCCTGGACATGCGGGGGTATCCGGGCATCGACCTCGCCGAGGTGGCGCAGCGGGTGATCCCGGGGCCGTGGTCGGGCGCGATCTTCCGCGTCGCGATGCACACGGGGCCGGACGACGTGTCCATCGACGAGTTCGCCGATACGTTCGCCCCGCTGGATTCGCCCGCGTACGCGGGGCCCATCGCGTTGCTCGTCGGCAACGGGACGCTGTCGGCGGCCGAGCATTTCTCGCTCGCGCTCGTCGACGCGAATCGCGTCACCGTGGTCGGCCGGGGGACGGCCGGGACCGACGGGAACATCACCGGCGTGCAGCTCCCGGGGCAATTCGCCTTCTCGTTCACCGGGATGGAGGTGCGGCACGCGGACGCGCAAAAGAGCGTGTTCCACGGGGTGGGAATCGTCCCCGACATCGAGGTCGCGCTGACCGCGCAGGCGTTCCGCGACGGCGTCGATCCGGAGCTCGACGCGGCCGTCGACCACCTGCTCGCCGCGCCTTGACGGCCTCGCCGTGGAGCCGGATCAGCGATTCCGCCTGCCTCCGGGTCCACGCGCGCAGCGCGACGCGAAGCGGGTGACCGCCCGTGAGCGCCGAGGCCACGTCCCACAAGAGACGATCTCGTTCACGTCACGCGGATGCTCCAACAGGCCAGGAATGGAGGCAAGGAACCCGGCGCCTCCCGTTTCCCTCACCTGGCGTCTTTGGGGCCCTTCGGCTCGCTGCTCTGGCGCCGATCCCCGGACACGTCGGCCCGTATTCGCGCCTGCAGACACGTTGCGCGGGAGCCCGGGTGCGGCTTCTGCCGAGCGTACGTCAAGGGCTCGTCGAGTCGACCGACGAGGCGGTCGTCGACCTGGACGCGCAGGGAGAACGAGTCTCCCGGGCCGAGGGCTTCCTCGGCCTCGACCACGGTGCGGATCTCCAGCTCGGCGCGGGGCTGCTTCAAGGCCAGGAACGCGCCCGCGCCGAGCGGTCCGTCGAGCGCGAAGACGACGCGGTCCTCCGCGGCCAGGGTGCGGAGCGAGACCCGCGCCGTGGCACAGCGGCCCGCGTGGCACGCCTCGATGGTGAGCCGGTTGCCCTGGAGCTCTGCCGCCGGGAGCGTGAGCTTCGCCGTGACCCCGGGTAGACAGCGATCCTCGATCAGGACCACCGCTCTCGGTTTTTCAGGGATCGAGAACAGGATGACAGAGGGCGAGTCGACCAGGAGGAGCCGCTGCTCGTTGCTGAGATCCAGACGGCCTCGCGCGAACGCCCCGCGATCCCCCTCGACGATCCGCGATGCGCTGACCCCGCGGCGCTCGAGCTCGCGCCGCACCGCAGCGGCCCGCCTCTGGGCGAGCTGCGCAGCCGCGGCCTCGGACGGCATCTCACCGCAGCGCGTCGTCCCGACGAGGGTCACTGAGCCTGAAGGGTAGTCTGCGAGGACCTTCACCACGTTGTCGAGCACTTCCCCGACAACGATCCTGTCCGAGCCGCGTTCGAAGCGGACGACCTCCTGGAACGCCGTCCGCTCGATCGGGTGCTCGACGTATTTCGGCGCCGAGAGCCCCGGCGCCAGGGCGTCGAGGCAGCTCTCGATGTTCACCTTGGAGGGCCATGAAGGGGTATAGCCCGTATAACGGGGCGCGCAGCAGAGGCGGCCATCACGGCTCGTCACCCAGCCCTGCGCCATGGGAGCGCCGCGCAGCGAAGGACAGCTCAGGACGCCCGGCTCCGCCGGTTCCTCGGGCGCGGGCGCGGGCGCGGGCGCTTCGCTCGCCGAGCGCTCTGGCCGCTGGCTCAGCGGCCGCTGTCCGGGCAGACCGGCGGGCGGTCCTTCGCCGGGCCGGCCGGAGGTCGCCTCCGGCATGGAGGCCCGCGGGCCCCCGCACGCCCCCGCAGCCCAGAGCGCGGCGACCATCAGCGCCGCCGAGGCTCGCCTCCGGCGCGCGGGGCATCGCGGTGCTGCGGTCAAGGGATCTCCTCCGGGAGAGCGCGCCGTCGTGCGATCATCGCGGCTCGATCTCGCGCGGGACCCGCGCCTTCCGGCATTCGAGGCCCGAGCTCGTACGCTGCTCGTTCTTGGTGTACAGGAGCGCCTCCTCGAACCGCGCGACGACCTCGTCGTCGACCTGCACGCGCAGCGAGAACCACTCCCCCGAGGCGAGCTGGCGGTCGTCCTTGAACGTGGTGTGCACCGTGAGGGCAAACCCGCCCGGCGCTTCCCACGTGAGGCGAGCGGCCGCGGAGAGCCGCCCTTCGAGCGCGAGCACGGCCTGGTCGCCTGCGCTCAGGGTGTCGAGCGCGAGCCGAGCGGCAGCGCACTCGCCGGCTTGACAGGCCTCGATGCGCAGGACGTCGCCCTCGAGCTGCGCGGCCGGGAGGAAGCGCGTCGCGATCGCGCCCGGCACGCAGGGGGGCTCCTCGGTCTTCCTCCTGTCGTCGCGCAGCGTCTCGAGCTTGAGCGGGGTCGAGTAGAGGAGCACGACGGGCGAGTCGAGCAACATGCGCAGAGGCCCAGGCGTGAATTCGAACCGGGTACACAGGAGCGTGGCTTCGTCCTGCTCCACGAGCCGCGACGCGGGCACGCCGCGCTTCTCGAGCTCACGGCGCACCGCAGACACCCGCTCCGCGGCGAGCCGGCGATCCGCGGCGTCGGAGGAGGTCTCACCTTTCCGTGTCGCCCCTGTGAGGAAAATCCGAGCATCAGGGCGCATTTTGGGGAATTCCTTGATCAGGAAGTCCAGATAATCCATGCTCGTGATTCGCGCGGATCCGAGCTCGAAGGGGACATGCGTCGGGTGGATCTCTGCGTCTCCTCTCAGGAGCACGATCGTGAGCGGCTCCGTGAACGCTGGTGCCACCTTCTCGAAGCAGTAGCGGTCGCCTCGGCGCGATTTCGGCGGGGCATTGCGTGGCTTGCAGCAGAGGCCTCCTTCTGGATCGATGACCCAGCTGTCCGAATCCATCACCCAGCCTTCGCCAGGGTCAGCGCCGTCCCGCGCCGGGCAGCGCAGGAGCCGCGGCTCCGTCGCGCCAACGGGCTGCGCCGGCGCTTGCGCGGGGACCGGCGGCGGCTCGGGCGCGCGCGCGCCGCGCTCCGTCGCGTGGACCGGCGGCGCGCCGCGCGAGAGGCGGGCCTCTGCGTTCGACGCGGAGGCCGGCGGCCCTCCGCAGGCCACGGCGGCCGGCAGCGCGGCGAGCATCAGCGCCTCGACGGGCCGTCTCCGGCAGGTGTCCCACGGCGGCATGGCGCAAGAGGGTACGGCACGACACCAGCGCTCGGAAAGCGCGTTTTGTGAATGGGCGTGTCGGCGTCGTGCTCGTCCGAAGGCGTCCTGATACGCGGAGCTAGCCGGGCGCAGCCTGCCGGAGCGCGGCGAGCAGCTCGGTGAAGCCGCGCTCGGGATCGTCCGGGAAGAAGTGGAGCTCCAGCGTTCCCCTCGGCAGCGCGCCGAAGGCGCGCCACCGGCCGCGGAGCTGCTCGAGCGCGGCGTGCGTCGACGCCACCCGCTCGGCGGTGATCGCGACCGGAGGCGCGATGCCGGCCCCGGCAGCGCCCTCGAGCATGGAGGCGCGCCGCGCCTCGTTCGACACGAGCGGGTCGTACCAGCCGGCGTTGGCGAGCGCCTCGGCGAAGAGCAGCTCCCGCCGGTCCTCGCCGAAGCCCCGGTACTTGTCGGCCCCGCCGGCGCGGTTCGCCTCGGCGTTGATGCGCGCCGGATCCATGCCGGCGTCGACCCGGCCCCAGAACCCGTGTCGCAGGCCGAACGCGGACTCCACCACGAGGTGGATGAGGTCGTGGGGCAGGTTGTCCCCGTACGTCGGAAACACCCAGGAGGTCTCGGTCCCGTCGCGGCGATGCACGTAGATGCGATCGCGCTGGCCGGGGACGCGGACGAAGGCGGCTCGCAGGAAGGGCGCTCCGGTGCTCATGCGGCGATCGTACCGCAAGCGCGCAGGCGCGCGCTCGCCCGAGCAGCGGGGCGGCCGCCCGCGCGGGTCAGCGGAACCGGTCGGTCGCCTCGACGAGCTCGTGCAGGATGCCGGGCTCCATCGCCGAGTGCCCCGCGTCCGCCACGATGCGCAGATCGGCCTCCGGGAACGCGCGGTGCAGCGCCCACGCGCTCTCCGCCGGACAGATGACGTCGTAGCGGCCCTGCACGATGACCGTGGGGATATGGCGGATCCGGTGCACGTCGTCGAGCAGCTGCGTGTCCGAGGCGAAGAACCCCTTGTTCATGAAATAGTGGCACTCGATCCGGGCGAACGCGAGGGCGAACTCCTCTCCGGACGTCTTCGCGACGAGCTCCTGGTTCGTGAACAGGCAGCTCGTCCGCCCCTCCCAGACGCTCCACGCCCGCGCCGCCTGCTGCCGCACCTGCGGATCTTGGCTCGTGAGCCGGCGGTGGTAGGCCGTGAGCAGATCGCCCCGCTCGGCCTCGGGGATGAACCCGAGGTACTCCTCCCACGCGTCCGGGAAGATGGCGCTCGCGCCCCGCTGATAGAACCAGTCGAGCTCCTGCTTCCGCAGGAGGAAGATGCCGCGCAGCACGAGCTCCGTCACCCGCTCCGGGTGCTTCTCGGCATAGGCCAGCGAGAGCGTGCTCCCCCACGAGCCGCCGAACACCAGCCAGCGCTCGATGCCGAGGTGCTCGCGGAGCGCCTCCATGTCCGCGACGAGGTGCCAGGTGGTGTTGTCCTCCAGGCTCGCGTACGGCGTGCTCCTGCCGCAGCCCCGCTGGTCGAAGAGCACGATCCGGTAGGCGGCCGGGTCGAAGAAGCGCCGCTGCTTCGGCTCCGTTCCGCCCCCGGGGCCGCCGTGCACGAAGAGCACCGGCTTGCCGTGCGGGTTGCCCGACTCCTCGAAATAGATCTCGTGAAGATCGGAGACGCGGAGCCTGCCGGCGCGGTACGGCTCGATCTCGGGATACAGCGTTCGCCTGTGGGTGCCCGTCATCGTCATGCCGCTCCCGTCCGTTGACCCGGCGCCCTGCCCGCGCCAGCGCGCGCCAGCGTACGCCAAGGCGCGCCGGGAGGGGAGAGGGCGTGGCGGGGAGGCGGCGAGGCGCCGCGGGGAGCGGCGGCCGGGGCGCGCCGGCAGCTCAGCGGGCCGGCGCGGCCTCGCGCGGCTCGGTCTTCGACGCGCCGCCGTACAGCGCCTCGAGCGCGGGCCCGTACTTCTGGAGCGCCACGCGCCGCTTCAGCTTCAGGGTCGGCGTGAGCATCCCATTGTCCGCGGTGAAGTCCTCGGCCGCGAGGGCGACCTTCTTGATCTTCTCGAAGGACTTGAAATCCGCGGCGTACTGGTCGACCTCCGCCTGGACGTGCGCGACCACCCGCGGGTGCTTCAGCATCGCGTCGGGCGACTCGAACGAGAGCCCCTGGCCCCGCGCCCAGTCGGTGAGCGCCGCCAGCTCGGGCACGACCAGCGCCACGTTGAAGGGGCGGTTGTCGCCGTAGATCATCGCGTTGTTGATCAGCGGAGACAGCTTGATCTTCTCCTCGAGCGGGGCCGGCGCGACGTACTTGCCGTTCTCGAGCTTGTACTGCTCCTTGATGCGGCCCGTGACATAGAGATAGCCGTCGTCGTCGAGGTAGCCCAGATCGCCGGTGCGGAAGCCGCCGTCCTCGGTGAAAACGGCCTTGTTCTCCTCGTCGCGCTTGTAATAGCCCATCATCACGTTCGGGCCGTAGATGACGATCTCCCCCTGCTTCGGATCGTGCGTCTCCGATTTGTCGATGACGACCCGCACCCCCGGGATGGCCTTGCCCACGCTGCCGAGGCGGCGGGCTCCCGGGTAGTTCACGGTGGCGACGGGCGACGTCTCGGTGAGGCCGTATCCCTCGTAGACGGTGATGCCGAGCGCGTCGACGAACTCGGCCACCTGGTAGGAGAGCGCCGCGCCGCCGCTGATCGCATATTTCAGCTTGCCGCCGAACTTGCCGCGGATCTTGGAGAAGATGACCCGGTCCGCCACGGCCAGCGTGAGCCGCTCGACGAGGTTGAGCTGCTCGCCCTTGTTCTGCTTCGTCGCGGCGCGCAGCCCGGCGCGGAACAGGCTCTGGATGACCGCGGGCTTCTCCGTCATCTGCTTCTGCACGCCCTCGTAGATGCGGTTGAAGATCCGCGGGACGCTCATCAGCACGGAGGGGTGCACCTCGGCGAGGTTCGCGACGATCTTGTCGACCGACTCGCTCAGCGCCATCGACGCGCCGACCGTGATCATCACGTGGAGCTCGCCCGTGTGGCCGAACGAGTGGGCCCACGGGAGGAACGACAGGCTCCGGTCGCCGCTGCCGAACGGGATGAGATCCAGCACGGCGCAGACGTTGGAGGCGATGTTGCCGTGCGAGAGGATCACCCCCTTGGGGTTGCCGGTCGTGCCCGACGTGTAGATGAGGCACGCCGTGTCCTTCGACGTCGGCTGGATGGCCGGCGCCGGGCTCTCCTCGCCCGCGGCGAGGAGCTCCTTGTACGAGGTGGTCCGCGCGCCGGGGACGCCGTCCGCCGGCCCCGCGGGCTCGAACAGACAGACGACGTGCTTCAGCGAGGGCGCCTTCTCGGGGAGATCCTTGCACTTGGCGTAGATCTGCGGCGTGGCGACGATCGCGGCCACGGCCTCGCAGTCGTTGATGATGAACGCCCACTCGCCCGGCAGCTGCGCCTCGTACATCGGCACCACGGCGACGCCCATGCTGAAGCAGGCATAGGCCGAGACCGCCCACTCCACACGGTTGTTGGAGATGAGGGCCACCCGATCCCCCCGCTGGACGCCGAGCGACGCCAGGCCGCCGCGAAATCTGGCGACCAGCTGCCCGAACTCCGCATACGTGATCCAGTCCCAGCGGCCGTCGGTCTTCGTGCCGAAGAGCGGCTGGGGCCCATGCAGCTTCAGCGAGCGATCGAGCAGTTCTACCAGGTTCTCCAGTTTCGCCATCGGGTCTCCTCCCGGCGTGGTTTTTAACATGGTGCCGCGCCGGCTCTGCGTCCTTTCGGCGCGCGGCGCCGGCGTTCCTCGGGCCGGCGCCGGATCTGTCCCGCCCGCGCGCGGCGTCCGCGGGCTCGGCAGGCGGCGCGGCGCGAGAGGGCCGCGCGGGAGGCGGGAGCGCGCGCCGGGCGGGCGCCCGAGGTGGCGGCCTCGGGCCCCTTCTGTTAGAGGGTGCATCGCTTCAATGCCCCGGTATTCGATCACGACGTTCGGCTGCCAGATGAACGTGCACGACTCCGAGCGGATGCACGACGTGCTCCGCCGCGCCGGCTACACCGAGGCCGGCGGTCCGGACGAGGCGGACGTCCTCGTGCTGAACACGTGCAGCGTGCGCGAGAAGGCCGAGCAGAAGCTGCGGAGCGAGGTGGGGCGGCTCGCGCGCTGGAAGCGCGAGCGCGCGGACCGGGTGGTCGTCGTGGCGGGGTGCGTGGCGCAGCAGGAAGGGGAGCGCCTCCTCAAGCAGATGCGGACGATCGACGTCGTGGTCGGGCCGGACAACATCCCGGAGCTGCCGGGCCTGCTGGGCGACCTCGCGCTCGGCGGGCTGCCGGTCGCGCGCACGGTGTTCGACCTCGACGCGCCCCGGTTCCTCGTGGCGTCGCCGCCGCCCGCGGCGAGCGCCGCGCCGACCGCGTTCGTGACCATCATGAAGGGCTGCGACGAGCGCTGCTCGTTCTGCATCGTCCCGCACACCCGCGGGCCGGAGCGCTACCGGCCGAGCGACGAGATCGTCGCCGAGATCGCTGGGCTCGTCGCCGCGGGGACGCGCGAGGTGACCCTGCTCGGCCAGACGGTGAACAGCTACCGCGACCCGCTCGGTGCGCTGCCGCGGGCCCCCGGCGCGAGCGCGGGCGACCCGGACGAGAGCGAGTTCGCGGCGCTGCTCCGGCGCGTCGCGGCCGACGTCCCGGGCCTCGCGCGCCTGCGCTACACGAGCCCGCACCCGCGGCACCTCACGCCGTCGCTCATCCTCGCCCACGCCGAGCTCGCCGTGCTGCCGCGGCACGTGCACCTGCCGGTGCAGTCCGGCAGCGATCGGGTCCTCCGGCGGATGATCCGCCGCTACACGCGCGCCGAGTACGTCGCGCGGACGCGGGCGCTCGCGGAGGCGGTCCCGGGGCTGACGCTCTCGACCGACATCATCGTCGGCTTCCCGGGCGAGACGGAGGACGATTTCGCGGCGACGCTGTCGCTCGTGCGCGAGGTGGGGTTCAAGGGCCTGTTCGGCTTCAAGTACTCGCGCCGCCCGCACACGCCCGCGCTGAAGCTGCCGGACGACGTGCCCGAGGGCGTGAAGGGCGAGCGGCTCGGGCGGCTGTTCGAGGAGAGCGAGGCGCTGCTCGCCGCCCACCTGTCGGGCCTCGTGGGGACGACGCAGGAGGTGCTCGTCGAGGGGCGCGACAAGGAGCGCGGCGCGAGCGGCGCGCGCGGCCAGGGCGGCGCGCTCTGGTCGGGCCGGACGGGGCGCCACGAGATCGCGCACATCGAGGGCGCGGGGGAGCTCGATCTGCTCGGCGAGGTGGTCGAGGTCTCGATCGCGCGCGCGAACAAGCACTCGCTGCAGGCCGAGCTCACGGAGGCGGCGCGCGCCGCGGCCCGGCCGCGGCAGCGGGGGGGCGCCGAGGCGCGGGCGGCCCGGCGCTCGCTGCCGGTGGTCGCCGCCGAGGGGGGCTGAGGTGGCGCTCGTCCTCGACTTCGGCGGCGCGTCGCCGCGGCTCGGCCGCGACGTGTTCCTCGCGCCGAACGCGACGGTGATCGGCGACGTGGAGCTCGGCGACGAGGCGAGCGTGTGGTTCGGGGCGGTGCTGCGCGGGGACATCGGCGCGATCCGGATCGGCCCGCGGACCAACGTGCAGGACCTCGCGTGCCTGCACCTGACGAGCGGCGTCTCGGAGACGATCGTCGGCGCCGACGTGACCATCGGGCACGGCGCGATCCTGCACGGCTGCCGCGTCGGGGACGGCTGCCTGATCGGGATGGGGAGCATCCTGCTCGACAACGTGGTGATCGGCGAGGGCTCGGTGATCGCCGCGGGCGCGCTGGTGCCGCCGGGGAAGGTGATCCCGCCGCGGTCGCTGGTGCGCGGCAACCCGGCGCAGGTGATGGGGGAGGTGCGGCCGGACCAGGCCGAGCTCGGCAGGCTGGGCGCCGCGAGCTACGTGGAGAACGCGCGGCGCTTCCGGGCGGCGCTTGCCGCGGCGGGCGAGCCGGGGGCCGCGGCGGCGAGGCGCGATGGTGGCGCGATGCACGAGGTGAAGGAGCCATGAACATCACGGTGAACGGGGAAGCGCGCGAGGTGCCGGCGGCGGTCACGGTGCGGAGGCTCGTCGAGCTGCTCGGGCTGACCGAGGGGCCTGTGGCGGTGGAGCGCAACGGCGAGGTGGTGCCGCGGGCCGAGCACACGGCCGCCGAGCTCGCCGAGGGCGACGTGATCGAGATCGTGCACTTCGTCGGCGGCGGCTGAGGCCGCCTCATGGCCGGCTGAGGCTGCCCGGCGGGCGCCCTGGCACCGGGCGCGGCTTCTCCTGCTTTGGAAGGAGAGAAAACAAACGCCAAGGCGCCAAGACGCCAAGGCGCCAAGGCGAAAAAGACGAGAGAAGAGACAAAAATTTCTTGGCGTCTTGGCGCCTTGGCGTTTGTTCTCTCTTCTCTTCCCGCTCGAACCTCTAGCGATCTTCCAGTCCGTCCGCGATCCGGCTACCATGGCGAGCTGCCGTGGATACGAGGGCCCTCGTTCTGGTCTTGGCGCTCGGCGGTTCGGCGGGCGCGGGCGCCGCCCTGGCGGTGCGCGACGCGCTGCCGGCCTCCCCGGTCGTCCGCGGCCTCTCGATCGGCGAGCGCTTCGTGCCGGACGGCGCCTCGCCGGCGGCCTGGCTCGAGGCGAGGCGCGACGCGCTCCGCGGCCGCGTCGTCCGGCTCCGCCACGACGACGTGGCGCTGACCGCGACGCTCGGCGAGGCCGGCGTCGAGGTCGACGTCGGCGAGACGCTCGCGGCGGCGCAGCGCGTCGGCCACGAGGGCCCGTGGGCGCGGCGGCTCCGGGAGGCGCGGCGGGCGCGCCGCGGCCAGATCGACGTGCCGCTCGTGTGGGCCGTCGACGAGGCGAGGGCGCGCGCCTTCCTCGAGCGGCTCGCCCCGCAGGTCTACCGGATGCCCGTGGACGCGCGGCTCGACCTCGCGAACCGGCGCAAGATCCCGGAGCAGGCCGGCCGGGAGCTCGACGTCGACGCCTCCCTCGCGGCGCTGCGGGCCGGGGAGCACGAGGACGAGGAGCTCATCGAGCTCGCGGTCCGGTACTCCGCGCCCAGGGTCACCGTCGACGACCTGGTGAGCGTCGACGTCAGCCGGGTCGTCGCGGCGTACGAGACGAAGTTCAAGCGGCACGGCAAGGAGGCCGGGCGCGCCGTCAACATCAAGACCGCCGCGTCGAAGATCGACGGCACCATCCTGGCGCCCGGCGAGACCTTCTCGTTCAACGCCCACGTCGGCCCCCGGACGCGCAAGAACGGCTTCACCATCGCCCCGGAGATCCTCGGCGACGAGACCGTCCCCGGCTACGGCGGGGGGACCTGCCAGGTCTCCAGCACGCTCTACGCCGCGTCGCTCTTCGGCGCGCTCGACACGCCGGACCGCCAGAGCCACTCCCGCCCGAGCGCCTACATCCCGATGGGGCTCGACGCCATGGTGACGTACCCGGAGTCGGACCTGAAGATCAAGAACACGCTCCCGTTCCCGATCATGATCCACGCGTACCTGCCGACGCCCACGGTGCTCCGCGTCGAGATCCTGGGCGGCGACCCGGTGGCGGAGGTCGATCACCGCATCTCGGCCGAGCACACCGACGACTTCATCCGCCGCATCTACGTGAAGTCCGAGCTCTCCGAGGGCAAGGTGAAGCGCCACCAGAAGGGCTCGTGCGGATACGACGTGAGATCGTATGTCACCCTCCGGTACAGGGACGGCCGGGCCTCCGAGCGCAGCTATACGAGCGAGTACAAGCCCGCGCCCGAGGTGTTCTGGGTCGCGCCCGACTACGACCCTTCCGCGCTGCCGGAGCTCCCCGAGCACGCGAAGGCGGTGGAGGAGCTCCAGGAGGGGGAGGTCCCCGCGGAGGCGCAGGCCCCCCCTGCGGAGGCGCAGGGCGACGGCTTCTCGATGTGAGCGGGGGCGCCCCGCGTCCCGCGCGCCGGGGGCCGCGTCACGCGGCCCGGGCGCTCCGGTCGAAGCGCAGCGGCAGGCTCCGCAGCCCGCGCAGGCTGAACATCGTTCGCCACGCGACCGGCCCCGGCTCGCGCGAGAAGGGCGGCAGCCGCCGGAAGATCTCCTCGAACGCGATCTTGCCCTCGAGCCGCGAGAGCGGCGCGCCGACGCAGAAGTGGATGCCGTAGCCGAAGCCCACGTTGCCGCGCTGCTCCCGGGTGATGTCGAACCGGTCCGGATCGGCGAACTGCGCGGGATCCCGGTTCGCGGAGGCGATGATCGGCAGGACGATCGCGTCCTTCGGGATGGCGACGCCGGCGAGGGTCACGTCCTGGGTCGCCCGCCGCATCAGGATCTGCGCCGGCCCCTCGTAGCGGAGGACCTCCTCGATGAAGCCCGGGATCAGCGCCGGCTCCTCGCGGAGGCGGCGGAGGGCGCCGGGGTTCTCGAGGAGCGCCAGCGTGCCGTTGCCGATGAGGTTGGTCGTGGTCTCGTTGCCCGCGACGAGCAGCAGGACCACCATGCCGAGCACGTCGTCCGACGAGAGCGCGCCGTACTCCACCTCGCCGCGGATGAGGTCGCTGATGAGGTCCTCGCGCGGCTGCCGCTTCCGCGCCGCGATCATCTCGTGGAAGTAGGCGCGCATCTCGCGGCGGCTCCGGAGGAGGCGCTCGACCTCCGCGTCGGGGAGCGGCCCCATCGCCGCGCTCACGGAGTCGTCCGACCAGCGCTTGAAGTCCGCGCGGTGCGACGGATCGACGCCGAGCATCTCGGAGATGACCGTGACCGGCAGCGGCACGGCCAGATCATCCATCATGTCGAAGGTGTCCTTCGCGAGGATCCGATCGATGTACTCGGTCGTGATCGCGCGCACCCGCTGCTCGAGGCGCGCGATGGCCCGCGGCGTGAACGCGCCGCTGATGAGCTGGCGCACCCGGGTGTGGACCGGCGGATCGCTCATGAGGACGTTCACCTCGCTGAGGACGAGCGGCTCGCGCTGGAGCCGCTCGTCCTGCGTGCTGACCCTCGCCGCGAAGGTGTCGGACGAGAAGAGCTCGGGGTGCTTCAGGACATGGACGACGTCCTCGTAACGGCTCACGGCCCAGAAGCCGTTCGGCTCGACCTGGCACACCGGCGCCTTCTCGCGGAGCTCGGCGTACCGGGGATAGGGGTCCTCCGTGATCTCGGGACCGATGAGGCTGAACGCGTAACTCATGATGTCTTCTCCATGACCCGCGGGAGCGTGACCACGGCGAGCGCCGCTGTCACCCCAGAACGTGCCGTTGAACGACATCGCGGGTGAATCGCAGGTTCATTGTTCCGTCGTGAGCGTGAAGTGCCTTGTTGCGTGCGCGGTCTCCGCGGCGGAGGCCGGCGTGTCCGCCGCCGACGGCGCGCCCGGCCGGCGGCGCGTCACGCGGCCGCGACGGTGCGGTCGAAGCGCAGGGGCAGGCGCCGCAGCCCGTGCAGGCCGAACGATCGGTTCCACGACAGCGGCCCCGGCTCGCGCGAGAAGGGGGGCAGCCGCCGCAGGATCTCCTCGAAGGCGATCTTGCCCTCCACGCGGGAGAGCGGCGCGCCGACGCAGAAGTGGATGCCGGAGCCGAAGGCCACATGGCCGCGCTGCTCCCGGGTGATGTCGAACCGGTCGGGATCGGGGAACTGCGCCGGATCCCGGTTCGCCGCGGCGATGAGCGGCACGACGATCGCGCCCTCCGGGATGGTGACCCCGGAGAGGGTCACGTCCTGCGTCGCCCGCCGGGTGAGCAGGCGGACCGGCCCCTGGTAGCGGAGGACCTCCTCGATGAAGCCCGGGATCAGCGCCGGCTCCGCGCGGAGGCGGCGCAGCGCGTCCGGGTGCTCGAGGAGCGTGAGGGTGCCGTTGCCGATGAGGTTGGTGGTGGTCTCGTTGCCCGCGACCAGCAGGAGGGCCACCATCCCGAGCACGTCGTCCTCCGTCAGCACGCCGTAGTCCACCTCGCCGCGGATGATGTCGCTGATGAGATCCTCGCGCGGCCGCCGCTTCCGGTCCGCGATCATCTCGTGGAAGTAGGCGCGCATCTCGCGGCGGCTCCGGAGGATGCGCTCGACCTCCTCGTCGCTGAGCCGCTGGGAGCCCATGGGCAGGTTGATGGTGTCGTCGGACCAGCGCTTGAAGTCGGCGCGGAGGGACGGATCGACCCCGAGCATCTCGGCGATGACCGTGACCGGCAGCGGCACGGCCAGGTCCTCCATCATGTCGAAGGTGTCCTTCGCGAGGATCCGATCGAGGTGCTCGGTCGCGATGTCGCGGACCCGCGCCTCGATCTGCGCGATGGCCCGCGGCGTGAACGCGCCGCTGATGAGCTTGCGCATCTGGGTGTGCTCCGGCGGATCGCTCCTGAGGAGGTTCGTGTCGCCGACGACCATGGGCTCGCTCAGGAGCCGCTCGTCGAGCAGGGTGCGCCTCACCTCGAAGGTGCGGGACGAGAAGAGCTCGGGGTGCTTCAGGACATGGACCACATCGTCGTAGCGGCTCACGGCCCAGAAGCCGTTCGGCTCGACCTGGCAGACCGGCGCCCTCTCGCGCAGCTCGGCGTAGTAGGGGTGGGGGTTCTCGACGACCTCGGGCGCGAGGAGATTCAACGCGTGACGCATGGTTCGGTTCCCTCCGTGGGTGGGTGCTCGGGTGCTCGGGCGCGGGGCGCGCCCCCTGATGAATCCGCGGTACGGCGGGCGACGGCGGTGGCCTCCTGCGCGCTCGGCTCAGTGCCCCGCGGACACGGGGCCGCCGCGGCCTTTCCCGAGCAGGAACACCAGCGGGAGCGTGGCGATGACGAGCACCGCTGTCACCCAGAACGTGTCGTTGAACGACATCACGGCGGCCTGCAGGTTCACAATTCCGTCGAGAACGTGGAGCGCCTTGTTGCGCGCGTCGGTCAGATCGAACCCCTTCGCGACGAACGCCGACGTGGTCGCGGCGACGCGCTCCAGGGTCGTCGGGTCGCTCGCCCCCATGTTGCTCACCAGGGCCGCGCGGTGGAACGCCTGCCGGTCGGCGAGCACGGTGGTGAGCACCGCGACCCCGACGCTGCCCCCGAGCTGCCGCGTCAGGCTGTAGAGGCCGGTCGCGGCGGCGATGTCCTTCTTGGGGAGCGGCCCCAGGGTGGCCATGCTGAGCGGCAGGAACATCAGGGTCGTGCCGAACGAGCGGATGACCAGCGGCCAGAACAGATCGTCCGCGCCCGTCATGGGCGTCAGCTGCTGGAGCTGGAAGAGCGCGACGAGCAGGATGAGCCCCCCGGTCACGAGCAGCGCGCGGGGGTCGAACCGGTTCACGAGCCGCGCCACGATCGGCAT
This sequence comes from Sorangium sp. So ce134, assembly GCA_051525975.1. Lineage (GTDB taxonomy): Bacteria > Myxococcota_A > Polyangia > Polyangiales > Polyangiaceae > Sorangium. The sequence continues at coordinate 9,754,806 of CP150314.1, read as the reverse complement.
CGACAGGGCGGAGGCCAGCGCGCCCGGGAGCAGGAGCATGCCCGTCTGCTGCGACGTGTAGCCGAGGAGCGACTGGGCGAAGATGGGCACGGCGAAGAGCGCGCCGTAGAGGCCCATGCCGATGACGGCGGAGAGGAGGCTCCCCGCCCAGAGGGAGCGGTGCCGGAGCACGCGCAGGTCCACGATCGGGCGCTCCGACGAGAGCTCGCGGTGGACGAACAGGGCGAGGCTCACGACCGCGACCGCGGAGAACGCGACGATGAACGGCGAGTCGAACCACTCCTCGGCGTGGCCCTCCTCGAGCACGGTCTGCAGCGAGCCGACGCCGGCCGCGAGCAGGGCGATGGCGATCCAGTCGACGCCGCCGCGCTCGCGCTCGCCCGCGGCGTCCGGCGGCAGGAAGGCCAGGCACATGAGCACGGCCGCGATGCCGAGCGGGACGTTGATGAAGAAGATCCACCGCCAGTTGATGTTCGTGACGATGTAGCCGCCGAGCGTCGGCCCGATCGTCGGGCCGGCGATGACGATGGACGAGAAGAAGCCCTGCGCCATCGCCTGCTCTTCCTTCGGGAACGTCTCGAACAGGATCGACTGCGCCTTCGCGAGCAGGCCGCCGCCGCCGAGCCCCTGGAGCACGCGGGCGACGATGAGCATCGGCAGGCTGCTCGCGACCCCGCAGAGCACCGACGCCGCGGTGAAGGCGACGAGCGAGAAGACAAAGTAACGCTTCTTTCCGAAGCGGTGCCCGAGCCACGCGGTGAGCGGCAGGATGATGACGTTGGCGATGGCGTAGCTCGAGACGACCCAGCTCACCTGGGTGAGCGTGGCGCCGAGCGAGTTCTGCATCTCGGTGAGCGCCACGTTGACGATGCTCGTGTCGACGATCTCGAGCAGCGCGCCGAGGGCCACGGCCGCGGCCACGAGCCACCGGTTCGCGTTGGCGGGCGCGACGGCGTGCGCCGGCGCGGCCGCGATTGCCGCCTCTGCCATGGCTCCTCCTCTCCTATTTGCTCGCGTCGACCGTCAGCTCGACGCTCATCCCGGGGCGCAGCGCGAGGTCCGGCGGCGCGTCGTGGAGGCGGATCCGCACCGGCACGCGCTGGACGACCTTGGTGAAGTTGCCGGTCGCGTTGTCCGGCGGCAGCAGGCTGAAGCGCGCGCCGGTGGCGGCGGAGAAGCTCTCGACCTCGCCCTCGACGGTCACGCCGGGGTAGGCGTCGACGGACACGCGCGCGGGCTGCCCGACGTGCATGCGCGCGAGCTGCGTCTCCTTGAAGTTGCCGGTCACCCAGACCTGCCGCGCGGGGACGAGCATCCCCACGGCCTGGCCGGGGGAGACCATCTGCCCGACGGAGAGCGTCTTCTTCGACACGGTCCCGTCCTGCGGCGCGACGATGCGCGTGTACGACAGCTCGAGCGCGGCCAGGTCCCGCGCGGCCTGGGCGGTCTCGACCTGCGCGTGCGCCACGCGGGCGCGGGCGCGGGCCTGCGCGATGAGGGCGTCGACGTTGCTCGCCTGCTGGACCCTGGCGTTCGCCTCCTCGACCCGGCTCCACGCCTGCGTGGTCGTGGCCTTGAGCGCCGCGAGGTGCGCCTTCGCCTGCTCCAGCGACGCGCCGGCGACGTCGACGGCGGCCTGCAGCTGGTCGAACTGGGCCTGCGCGAGCGCCCCGGTCTCCACGAGCCGCTTCGCGCGGTCCCGCTCGAGCGTGGCCTGCTCCAGGGTCGCCGTCGCCGAGGCGACGTGCGCCTCGCCCTCGGCGATCTGCTGCTTCGACGCGCTCGCGCTGCTGGCCGCGCCGTGCAGCGACGCCTCGGCCACCGACTTGTTGCTGCGCGCGTTGGTCTCGGCGATGCGCTCGTCGGCGTCGGCCGCGTCGGCGCTCGCCCTGGCCGCCGACAGGGTCGCCTCGGCCTGCGCGAGCCGCGCCCGCGCCGGATCGGCGTCGAGCTCGGCGAGCACGTCGCCCGCCTTCACCGCCTGGTTCTCCGCGAAGTGGACCTTCACCACCACGCCCGACGCGCGCGCGGGGACCGACACCACCTCGGCGTCGATCTGCGCGTCGTCCGTGGTCTCGAGCCCGCGGTGCGCGACGTACCAGCCCGCGCCCGCCGCGACGGCGAGCGCGAGCGCCGCCGCCGTGATGCCGACCGCCTTGCTCGGCTTGCCGGTCTTCACCGCCCCGGAGACCGCCTCGGGGGAAGCCGCCGACTCTCCAGGGAGAGCGCTCGTCGTCGTGGACATGTCGCCGCCTGCTCCTCGTCGCCTCGACGGCGGGCGCAACGGGCGCCGCGTTGCTAAGGCAACCTGTGGTTGCGATAGAGATAACACGGGGGCTGACAAAGACAACTACTTGTTGCGATAGACCGACCGAGCCATGCTCCGCGGGTCACGCCGTCGTGGTTGAATGGAGCGCCCTGGCGATGAGGAGCGTCACGTCGTCCCCGCTGAAAGAGCCTTCTCCGGCCCAGTCCGTCCCCGCGGCGGGGCGCCGCCGGACCGGCACGCACGGCGCGCGGCACGGGGGCCGCAGCGAGCGCGTGGTGCGGGCGGTGATGCAGGCGGCCGCGGCGGAGATCGCGCGCGCGGGCTACGCGGCGCTGCGGGTGGAGGACGTGGCGGCGCGGGCGGGCGTGAACAAGACGACGGTCTACCGCCGCTGGCCGACGAAGGCCGAGCTCGTCAAGGCGACGCTGCGCTCGTTCTCCGACGGCCAGCAGGCGCCGCCGGACACCGGCGCGCTGCGGCTCGACCTGCTCGATCTCGTGCGGCGCTTCGTCGCCGCCGCGTCGACGCCCGAGGGGCAGGGCATCTACCGCATGCTCCTGGCCGAGATGCACGTGCCGGAGGTCGAGGCGCTCGCCCGCGCGCTGCGCGAGGAGCGCCTCGCCCCGTGGCGGGAGGTGCTCGCGCGCGGCGTCGCGCGCGGCGAGCTGCCGCCGGGCACCGATCTCGATCTGATGGTGGAGATGATCCGCGGCACCGTGACGAACCGCCTGTTCCGCCTGCGCGCGCCCGTCGACGACGGCGCGCTGGAGTCGATCGTCGACGTCGTGGTGCTCGGCGCGAAGGCCGGCGGCGCGCTCCGCCGCGCCCCCGGCGCGCCGGCAGGTCCGTCGGGCGGCATCCATGTCATCGGCGATGAACCTGGATGAAGTGTCCTATCGAAAGTGGGAGAGCCGTGCAATCTGGGATGAATGGGAGGAACGCGTGATCGCCCCTGCTCCCCGGGAACAATCCGCTGGACGATCGATGACATCGGTGTAAACCGCCGTGGCAGCTGGGGGACCGGAGGTGAGCTGTGGCTCAGCCCGGTCGCAGGCAACAAGCCGAGAGCGAGCCCTCCGCGGTGCGATCGTGCGGAGGGCAAATGCAGAGGGGGCGAGCACGGGAGACGCGAGGAGGGCCTGAGCGGCCGCCGGGCCGTCGCGCGCTCCTCGCGGGCGTGGGGGCGGCAGCGGGGCTCTGGCTGCTCGGCTGTCGCGGCGAGCCGGTCGACCTGCGCGCCCAGGCCGCGATCGCCGCCGACGGCAGCCGGGGCTACGCGGGCCCGGCCGTCGATCTCGCGTTCTGGACGGGCTTCACCGGGGGCGATCGGCCGCCGATGGAGCGGCTCATCGCGCGGTTCAACCGCGAGCACGACAACATCGCCGTGCGGATGAGCGTGACCCGGTGGGGCGATTTCTATCAGAAGATCCCGGCCGCGGTCGACAGCGGCCACGGCCCCGACGTGGCCGTCATGCACGCCGATCAGCTGGCCACGGCGGCGGTCCATCGCACCATCCTTCCGCTCGACGAGGTGACCGACGCGCTCGGCCTCGGCGCCGGCGACTTCTCCGAGACGCTGTGGAGCGCGGGCGTCTTCCGGGGCCGCCGTTACGGCATTCCCCTCGATGTGCACCCCCTCGGCCTCTACTACAACCGCGGCGTGCTGGCCCGCGCCGGCCTCGGCGACGCCGCGCTGCCTCGCACCCGGCGCGACTACCTGGCCGTCCTCGAGCACCTCAAGCGGAGGGGGATCCAGGGATCGTGGGTGTCGCCGGTCCTGTTCACCGGCGGGCTGATGTTCCAGTCGCTCCTGTGGCAGGCGGGCGGCCAGCTGTTCTCGGAGGACGGCGCCCGGGCGATGTTCCATGACGAGGCCGGCGTCGAGGCGCTGGGCTTCATGCTCGAGCTGATCCGGCGAGGCTACAGCCCGCGCGACGTCGGCCAGGACGCCGACAGCATCGCTTTCATGAACGACCGGAACGCCTTCCTCTGGAACGGCATCTGGATGATCAACCACTACAGGGCGGTCCCCGGGCTCCGCTGGGGCGTCCTCCCGGTGCCCGTCATCGGCGCGCAGCGGGCGGTCTGGGGCAACGCGCACCACCTCGTGCTCCCGCGCCAGCCCGGGGCCGGCGCCGCCCAGCGCCGCCTCCGGGCGGCGGTGGTGTTCCTCGCCTGGCTGAGCGAGCACTCGCTGGAGTGGGCCAGGGCCGGCATGGTGCCGGCCCGGCGCGAGGCCCGGGAGAGCGCCGCGTTCCAGGCGATGACGGAGCAGGCGATCTTCGCCGAGCAGCTCCCGGCGGTCCGCTTCCCGCCGGCGATCGCCGGGGCCGACGCGGTGCGCGCGTCCACGCTCGACCTCGCGGTGAACGAGGCCGTGCTGCTGCGGGCCGCGCCCCGCGAGGCGCTGAACCGCGCCGCCCGCGAGGCCGACGCGCTCCTCGCGGGCAACCTGAAGAAGTTCGGGAGGGCCCTGTGACCGCGGCCGACGTGCCCCTCGTGGAGGCCGGCGAGGCCGAGGCCGACGGCGGGGCGCGGAGCGCCCCCGGCGCCGGCCGGCTGCGGGAGCGCGGCCTCGCGCCGCGGAGGTGGGCTCCCTACCTGTTCCTCGCGCCGTACCTCGCGCTGTTCGGCGTCTTCGTCGCCGCGCCGATCGTCCTCGGCGTGTGGATCAGCCTCCACGACTGGGACCCGTTCCTGCCGTCGCGACCGTGGGTCGGCCTCGACAACTACGCGGATCTGTTCCGGTCCGGCTCGCCGATCCGCGGCAATTTCTGGCGCTCGCTGCGCGCCACCGCGCTGTTCACGGCGCTGAGCGTGCCTGTCCTGGTGACGCTCCCGCTGCTGCTCGCCCTCGCGCTCCACCGGCGCTTTCCCGGCCGCTCGTTCTTCCGGGCCATGTTCTTCGCGCCCTACGTGCTCGGCGTTGCGGTCGTGGCCCTGATGTGGCGGCTCTTGCTCGACCCGCAGGTCGGCGTGATCAACCACCTGCTGGGGATGGTGGGTTTGCCCACTGGCACCGGCTGGACCACGGCGGCGCCGTGGGTCTGGGTCTCGCTGGTCGGCATGACGGTGTGGTGGACCCTCGGCTACAACGCCGTGATCTACCTGGCCGGGCTGCAGGAGATCCACCGGGAGCTCTACGACGCCGCCCGCATCGACGGCGCGACCGGCTGGCAGCAGTTTCGTCACGTCACGATACCGGGGCTCAGGCCGGTGTTCGTGTTCGTCGTGACGATGACCGTCCTCGCGTCGGCCAACATGTTCGGACAGGCCTATCTGGTCACCGGGGGCGGCCCGGGCAGCGAGACGCGCACCACCATCATGTACATCGCCGAGGAGGGGTTCCGGAGCTTCCGCCTCGGCGCCGCGGCGGCCATGAGCTACGTCCAGGCGTTCTTCCTGGCGCTCGTGAACCTCGTCATGTTCCTCCTGTTCTTCGGCCGGGGCAGCGGCGAGGACGCTCGATGAAGGTCCGGCTGCTCGAGGACGGCTGCCCTGTTCGCCGCCGCAGGATCGGGAGGGCCCTGTCGTATGTCGCGCTGCTCCTCCTCGCCGTGGTGTACCTCGCCCCGGTGATCTGGATGGCGCTCACGTCGCTCAAGTCGCCGTCCGAGGCCACGGCGGTGCCGCCCACGCTCTTGCCCGCGCGGGCGACGCTCGAGAGCTACGAGGCGCTCGCGGGCTCGAGCGCCGGGGCGCCGGTGTTCCGCTGGCTCCTGAACAGCATCCTCGCCGCCGCGGCGCACGCGCTGCTCGTGCTGGCCACGGCGGCCCCGGCGGCGTACGCGCTCGCGCGCATGGAGTTCCGCGGCAAGCGGCTCGTGCTCGCCGCGATCCTCTCCACGCTGTTCATCCCGCCGATCCTGTTCCTGCCCGCGAACTACCTGATCGTCCGGTCCCTCGGCTGGCTCGACAGCCTCCCTGCGCTCGTGGTGCCGCCGGCCGCCTCGGCGTTCGGCGTCTTCTTCCTGCGCCAGTTCTTCCTCGGGCTCCCGAGGGAGCTCGAGGAGGCGGCCGCGCTCGACGGCGCCAGCCGGCTCGAGGTCTTCTGGAAGATCGTGCTGCCCCTGTCCAAGCCGGCCCTGGCCACGCTGGCCGTGCTCAGCTTGCTGAGCAACTGGAACGATTTCCTCTGGCCCATCTACGTGCTCTTCAACCCCGAGAAGCTCACGTTGTCGCCCGGCCTCGCGCTGCTGCAGGCGGCCCACGCCACCGATTACGCGCTGGTCACGGCGGGCGCGGTGGTGGCGAGCGTCCCGATCCTCGCGGTGTTCATCGCCGCGCAGCGGTACGTGATCGAGGGCGTCGCCCGCACCGGCCTGAAGGGGTGATCGGCGCCTCGACGCGGGGCGCCACGGCGGCGCGACGGCAAGGACATTGGCTGTCCGTGCGCGCGCTCGTCGTCGCTTGATCCGGAGTCGCTTTCGGGGGAAGCTCTCTGTCCACAGCGGCTGGCGGCGCCCCTCTCGCGCGCGGCCGAGGCGCCGAGATGTGCCTGCTGCCAGGGACGACGGCTGGTGTGCGCTTGGCTTATCTTTGCTTCGATCTTACGAGGGGGATTGGGCGTTCTGCCCTGTCAGCTGGGTCGGTCGTGGTGTGCAGATTTCAACGCCAAGACGCCAAGACGCCAAGACGCCAAAATGCAAGAAGAGAGGATTGAACGGGGGCATTCCGTGATGCGACCGCCACACCCCATGACGACCTCGTCCTACCCTATTCTCTCTTCTCGCCTTGGCGTCTTGGCGCCTTGGCGCCTTGGCGTCGAAATCTCTTCTCCGTCTCAGCGCGGCCTCCGCGCCAGCTGGGCCATGAGCCCGAAGAGCTCGACCGGCCCGGGCGGGGTGAGCTGGCCTCCGCTGAACTCGCGGTAGAGCGTGTGCACGTTCACCGCGATGCGCTCCGCGTCGCTCCAGCTCGCGTAATCGGCGAGCGCGATGTCGCGGGCGGCGTCCGCCGGGGGCATGCCGGCGTCATAGCGGCGCCGCGCCTCGTCGCGGATGTACACGAGGTAATCGCGGACCGCGCGCACGCCGGCGCGATCCGTGATCGGGCCGTGCCCTGGCACGATGACGTCGGCCTCCAGCGCGAGGATGGTGTCGCACGCCTTGATCCAGTTGCCGACCGGCCCCGCCCACATGATCGGCGTCACGTCGATGAAGAGGATGTCTCCCGTGTAGATCGCGCGGTCTTCTGGCACGTGCACGAGCAGATCGCCCTTCGTGTGCGAGGGGCCCACCTCGATGAGGCGGACCTCCTTCGCCCCGACCGCGACGGTCAGCTCCCCCTCGAAGACCCGGGTCGGCGCCGTGGGGGCGATCCCGTCGAAATCGAAGGCGCCGAAGCAATGGACGAGGTAATCGCCCAGCGCGCCGGCGGCGCCGCTGCGCGCCTGCCGCATCAGCATGGCCAGCATCGGCGCGGGGACCTCGTCCATCTCGGCGGCGCCGGCGCGCGTGGCGATGATCGTGGCGCCCTCGACGAGCGCGTTGCCGTAGCAATGGTCGCCGTTCGCGTGGGTGTTCACGACCGTGCCGATCCGCGCCGCCGCGGGGGTCGCCGCGCGCATGGCGTCGAGCATCTCGCGCGTGCGCTTCAGATCGAAGAGCGTGTCGACGAGCAGGGACTCGCCGTCCGAGGTGACGAGCCCCGCGTTGCTGAGACCCCAGGTGCCGGCCGGCTGGAGGTACGCAAAACAGCCGTCGCCGACCTCCTGCAGCCCTTGCTCATACCGCCATCGACCCATGTCGTCTCCTCGCGCGCGCGCGTCCAGCGACGCGCCTCCGGACCCAGGAGCGTAGGTCACCCGCTCGACGCCGGGGAATCGAAATCGACCCGCCCCGCGGCGCGCTTCCCGCGGACGGCGCCGTCGTCGCCGTCATGCCGCGACGGTGGAGGCGAGAGGCGGAGGCGAGGGGGCCCGGGCGGCGCCAGGGAGCGCCGCTCGGCGCGGCGCTACCAGGCGAAGGCCTCCGGCGCCTCGCCGCCGGGGCCGGGGAACACCTCGTCGAGGCGCTTCAGGTGCTGCGGGGTCAGCTGGATCTCGAGGGCGCGCAGGCTGCCGTCGAGCTGCTCGCCGGTGCGCGGGCCGATGATGGGCGACGTCACGACAGGGTTCTTCAGCAGCCACGCCAGGGCCACGTCGGCGGGCTTCTCGCCGAGCTCGGCGCAGAGCGCCTCGTACGCCTCCAGCTTGGCGCGGTTCTTCTCGATGCGCGCCTGCGCGTCGGCCGACGCGCGCCGGCCCTCGCGCGCCTTCTGGAGGGCGCCGCCGAGCAGCCCCCCGGCGAGAGGGCTCCACGGCAGGACGCCGAGGCCGTACGCGCGGCACGCGGGCAGCACCTCGAGCTCGACGGTGCGCGCGTTCAGGTTGTACACGCACTGCTCCGAGACGAGGCCGAGGAAGTGCCGCTGCGCGGCGAGGCCGTTCGCCTGCGCGATGTGCCAGCCGGCGAAGTTGCTGCTGCCGACGTAGAGCACCTTGCCCTCGCGGACGAGCTGCTCCATCGCCTGCCAGATCTCGTCCCACGGCGTCTCGCGGTCGATGTGGTGCATCTGGTAGAGGTCGATATGGTCCGTCTGCAGGCGGCGCAGGCTCTCCTCGCAGGCGCGGCGGATGTGATAGGCCGAGAGCCTCCTGTCGTTCGGCCCTTCGCCCATCATGCCGTAGACCTTCGTGGCGAGGACGATGCGCTCCCGCCGGCCGCCGCCCTGGGCGAGCCAGCGCCCGACGATCTGCTCGGTGATCCCCTCTCCGCGCTTCCGGCCGTACACGTTGGCCGTGTCGAAGAAGTTGATCCCGTGCTCCAGGGCGCGGTCCATGATGGCGAAGCTGTCGGGCTCGCTGGTCTCCGGGCCGAAGTTCATCGTGCCGAGGCAGAGGGGGCTGACCTTCACGCCGGTGCGTCCGAGATTGCGGTAGTTCATGGTGCCGGGGAGGGTAGCAACGCGCCCCGCGCGCGGTCCATGCCGGCATGCTGAACGCGCCGTAGGGCTCCGCCGCAGTCGCGCGTCCGTGCGCCGACCCCTCGTCCGGCGGAGCGATCGCGCCGGGCCCTCGTCCGGCGGAGCGGTCGCGCCAAAGCCCCGTCGCGCGCTTCGATCGCGCTGTCGATCGCGCTATCGAACGGCGGCCCGCGGCCTCTCCCGGGCGCCGCTTCCTTGATGCGCTGCCGTGCTTCTCATAGGCTCGTTTCGTCGGGGCGAGGAGACGGTCATGTGGCAGCAGGAGGACACGGAGCTCGAGCACTCAGAGGACGTCCGCGACGAGGCGCAGGGGCTCTCGGGCGTCCGGTTCACCATCGATATCGGGCACATCGACCCCTTCGACGCCGCCGCCATCTTCTGGGATCAGCACGGCCAGGCGCGCGAGCTCTTCCCCGGCACCGAGTGCGCGATGCAGTCGGGATCGTACCGCGAGCCGACCTTCGTCCTCCGGATGACCCTGAATCTCCCCGGCATCGGGCCGCTCACCCAGACGGCGCGGTATTCGGCGCAGCGCGTGTCGCCGGCGGCGTTCGTCATCCGCGTCGACGCGTTCGAGGAGACCATGCTGTGGAAACGGGGGCTCGCGATGCACCGCTTCTCCCCGGGCTCCGGCGCGACGACGCTGCTCGAGGTGACGAGCCTGTACGCGCCCAGGGTGCCGATCAAGATCCTGAATCAGGCGGCGATCGGCGCGGCACGCGCGCACCAGCGGCGCTACCTGTCGGGCCGGCGCCCGACGGCCGCGGAGAGGGAGCATTTCCTGGCGGCGATCGGCGCGGGCCGGCAGGACGGCGCCTGAGGCGGGCGTCTCCTCCCGCCGCGTTCGCGGCGGCGCTCCTCAGGCGCGGCGCTCGCGGCGAGCGGGGGACGGCGGCTCCGCGCGGGGCGTCGCCGCGGCGAGCACCGCGGCCTCGTGGGCGGCGAAGCGCTCCGCGAGGAAATCGATGAACAGCCGCGCCCGGGCGGGCTGGAAGCGGCGGCTCGGATAGAGGGCGTTCACGGACGAGCCCGGCGAGGGCGCGTCGGTGAGCAGCGGGACGAGGCGCCCGGCCTCGATGTCGGCGGCGACGTCCCAGATCGACTTGAAGGCGAGGCCGTGGCCGGCCACGGCCCAGTCGCGCACCAGGTCGCCGCTGTCGGCGACGAGCCGGCCGGCGGGGCGGACGGTGTGGAGCCCCGCTTCGGTGCGGAAGGTCCACGCGAGCGCGCGCATGCCGGGCCGTTGCAGCACGATGCACGCGTGGGCGTCGAGGTCCGCGGGCGCGCGCGGCCGCCCGCGCCGCGCGAGGTAGGCCGGCGCGCCGCAGACCACGCGGCGGCTCCGGGCCAGCCGGCGCGAGACGAGGCGCGAGTCGGCCAGCGCGCCGATGCGCACGGCCACGTCCACGCCGGCCTCGAACAGGTCCACCACGCGGTCCGACAGGCTGACGCGCACGCTGAGCGCCGGGTGCGCCGCCGCGAAGTCGGCCGCGGCCGGCCCCACCCACTGGCGGCCGAGGTCCACCGGCGCCGACACGCGCAGCAGGCCGCGCGCCTCGGCCTGGCCGGCGGTCACCGCGAGCTCGGCCTCGCGCACGTCGGCGAGGATGGCGACGCAGCGCTCGTGGTAGGCGGCGCCCTCGGCGGTGAGCGTGAGGCGCCGCGAGCTGCGCTGGAGGAGGCGCGCGCCGAGCGCCGCCTCCAGCCGCGTCATGCGCTTGCTGGCCACCGCCGGCGAGAACCCGAGCTCGCGCCCCGCGGCCGAGAGGCTGCCGCTCGCGACGGCGCACACGAACAGCTGCATGTCCTCCAGCTCGACCATCGCGCGCACCCCCGGCGAGTCACGGGCAGCGAAGCTTGGGCAGGGTAGCCGCGCCGGGGGCGATCTTCAACTTTTCCGAAAAGCTGGTTCGGCGATCGCGGCCGTTCTCCTCCGCGGTGGAAAGGATCAAGATGGCTCGTGTCGCCGCGCCGGGGCGGGCACGGGCCGGGGCCGCGGGCCCCGGGGCCGCCTTGCCCGGCGCGGCGCCCTTCAGCGCGGCGCGCGCCGGCGGTCGGCGCGCGCGCGCGGACCGGCTGTCCGAGATCGCTTGTTCCGAGGAGACACGTCATGAAAAAGCCCATGTCGATCGGCGCCCTCTCCCTCTCGCTCTTCGCCGCGGCGAGCGCCTGCTATGCGCCGGGCGCCGGCGCGGAGGACCTGCCGTCGCCGCGGTCGCTCGTCGTCGACGCGAGCCTGCCGAAGGCGCAGGCCGACGCGGAGATCCTCGCGGCGCGCCGCTTCTACGCGTTCTGGGGCACCGGCGACGCGAGCTACCTCGACGCGGCGATCGCGCCGACGTTCACCGATCGCACCCTGCCCAAGGGGCGCCCGCAGGGCCCGGCCGGCCCGGCGTTCGCGTCGAAGGGCTTCCGCGCCGCCGTGCCCGACCTGAGGTGCGAGGTGGAGCAGCTGATCGTCGCCGGCGATCGCGTGGTGGCGCACCTGCGCTTCCGAGGCCACTTCACCGGCACGTTCGGCGACAGGAAGGGCGCCGGGCAGGCCGTGGACTTCATCGCCACCGACATCCTGCGCGTGCAGAACGGCCGTATCACCGACAACTGGCATATCGAGGACAACCTGACGCTGTTTCAGCAGCTCGGCGTCGTGGCGCAGTGACGGCGTGGCGGGCCAGGCGGGCCGCCGCGCCCCGGGCCCGCCAGCGAGGAGCGTTGTCTCGCCTCGCGGCGCGCGAGGGCCCCGAGCGCGTCGGGCGTGCTTTCTCGTACGGTTCGTGCGAGCGTCGATCGGATGCAGATCCGAACCGATTCTTCTCTGCGTGGGTATGCGAGCGTCCTTTCTGCCGCGATGCTCCTGGCCTTCCCGTTCGCGGCCGGCTGTGACGACGGCGACGGCGGCGGCGAGGGCGGCGGCGGCGACGGGGGCGGCGCCGCGGGCTCGAGCGCCTCGATGAGCAGCGCGAGCGCTGGCAGCAGCTCGAGCGCTGGCGGCGGTGGCGCCGCCGCGTGCGGCCCCGACGTGGACGCGCCCGACGAGGAGCTCCCCGGCGACGACGATCCCGAGGCGGGGGTGTTCACCCTGGACGAGGCGCTGGCCGAGCTCCCGGAGGGGCCGGGGCCGCTGCGAGCGATCATCGACACCGACAAGGGCGAGATCACGTGCGAGCTCTTTCCGGAGGAGGCGCCGAACGCGGTCGCCAACTTCGTCGGTCTCGCCCGCGGGCGCCGGCCCTGGAAAGACCCGGCGACCGGCGGCTGGGTGAAGCGGCGGTTCTACGATGGGCTGACCTTCCACCGGGTGATTCCGGAGTTCATGGCGCAAGGCGGCGACCCGCTCGGCACCGGCGAGGGCTGGCCAGGATACGAGTTCGACGACGAGATCTCCGCGCTGAAGCATCGACCGGGGACGCTCGCCTATGCCAACGCCGGGGCCAACACCAACGGAAGCCAGTTCTACATCACGGAGGTGGTGACGGACTGGCTCGACGGCGGATACACGATCTTCGGCCAGTGCGCGCCGGTCGAGGTGGTCACCGCGATGACGCACGTGGAGACCGACGAGAACGACAAACCGCTCGTGGAGCTGCGCCTGCGCGAGGTGACGATCACGCGCTGCGCGCCGTGAAGAGGGCGCGGGTGCGCCGGACCTGCCGCCCGCTCGCGTCGCCGCGGCGCCGGGCACCTGCGGGCGTGGATCTCAGCGATCGAGCGGCTTGCTGGCGCTGATGAGCGAGTAGCCCGCGTACGCCGGCGTGACGGACACGCCCGTGAAGCCGCACCCGCGGACGAGCTCGTCGAGCTCGCCGGCCGTGAACTGCTTGCCAGGGGTCATGTACACCATGTTCATGGAGGACAGCGCCGCCGTGAGCGGGCCGTCCTGCCCGTCCGAGAGCAGGAGCTCGTAGATGAGAATGCGGCCGCCCGGCGGCAGCGCCTCGAAGCTGCGCTGGACCAGATGCCGCCGGCGCGCGCTGTCCCAGTCATGGAGGATGTTGGCGAAGAAGATCGCGTCGTGACCCGAAGGCCACGCGTCGCGGAACATGTCGATCTCGAGCACGTCGATGCGATCCTCGAGGCCGTGCTCGGCGACGTACTTCCTCGTCGTCTTGCACACGGGCGGCAGCTCGGCGACCGTGAACCGCACCTCGGGGTTCTGCCGCGCCAGGGCGATGCTGAAGCAGCCGGAGCCGCCGGCGACGTCGAGCAGGCGCCTCACGCCCGAGAGCTCGGCCCGCTGCGCGAGCCCGACCGCGGTCGCGAAGGAGTGGCTGTGCATCGCCTGGGTGAAGACGAACGCTCGCTCGTCCGACAGGTCCAGCTGCGCCCACTCCTCCGTGATGACCTTGCCCCCGCCCTCGCCCCACGCGACGGCCCCGTCCCGCCGCAGCGTCTCGAGCAACGTGCCATGCGTGATGGGAACCTGGCAGATGAGCCGGATCATGTGGCCCCAGTAGAACGGCTTGGTCGGGATCAAGTAATTGCGAGACGTCTCGGTGAGGTGGAACTTGCCATGCGCCCGCACCAGGAGCCCCATGCCTGCCAGGGAGGCCAGGAGGGCCTCGGTCGCGCGGAGGCTGAGCAGGAGCTTCCCGGCCATCTCCGCGATGCCCGCGGGCTCCCGCTCGAGCAGCGAGAACACGCCGAGCTCGTCGGCAACGCTGATGATCGGCAGCTGGTAGACCGAATACCCGAGCTGCCGCATCAGGGAGTCGTCACAGGTGGGCTTTTCAAAATCCATCGACGTCAATGCATTCCTCCGCTGTGCTCAAGAAGGGGGGATGCCGGCGCGGCCGGCGGGCGATCCGTCTCAAACATAGCTGAGCTCGGTCGGATCTGCCCAGGCATCGCTCGCTGCCTCGTGGATCGGCCTGCGTCCTTGCCGGCGCCGCGAGCCCATGCCTCCCGGCCGGCGCGATGGGGCGATGCCGCTCGGCGCGCGGATCAGGCGCCTGCGCGAGATCGGGCGCCTGCGCGAGACGTCAGGGGTCTGGTTCCGGCGCGGCGCGTGGGCTGGGCTGGGAGAGGGGGCGACCGTCTCCGCATGGCGGCGGTCGTGCTACGCTCGGCGAAAGGCCATGTCCGCTGTCGAGCCTGAGACGGCCGCCCGCCCGCCCGCTGCGCCTCACCGGCGGGTGCGAGCCCACGTTTATCGCCGCCCGCCGGAGCCGGTGTACTTCCCGGAGTCCGAAGAGGTGCCTGAAACGAACCGCCACCTGGAGCACCGCACCGCGCTGTACCTGACCCTCAAGCGCGAGCTCGCGCACGTGGCGACCCTCGGCTCCGACCAGTTCGTCTACGGGGACCCGACGACACCAAGGAAGCGCCTGGCCCCCGACGCCTTCGTGCGTCTGGGCATGCCCCATCGGACCTTCCGCACCTGGAAGACATGGATGCACGGGGCGCCGGACCTCGGGGTCGAGGTCGTGAGCGAGTCGGACGAGGGCGAGCCCGAGTGGGACGAGAAGCCGCGCGAGGGCCGGCTCCGCGCGCCGGCCGCCCCGGCGTTTCACTTGGCCAGCTTGAGCACCGAGGCCGGCAGCTCCTCGGTATGCCATGTCGTCCAGTAGATGGCGCGGCAGTCCTGCGCGAAGCCATTGATGTACGTGGTGTCGGTGAGCGGCTCCGGGGCGCCGCCCGAGGTGCGCACCCGCTGGAGCTGCTTCGCGCCGTTGCTGTACCAGTAGACGAAGGTGGCGTCTGCCAGGATCAGGGTGGGGTAACCCGCCGCCGCGAGCATCCCGGCGCCAGAGCCGTCCTTGTTCGCGGCGTGGATGGCGGAGCCGACGATCCAGTAGATACGATCGCTCGCCGCGATGTTCCCGGGCAGATCGCCGTCCTCGACGCGGACCGACGCCACGATCTCGGGCTCGCTGGGCTCGCCGAGCGGCATCCGTCGAACCGTGCTCTCCGTGCCGCCGGGCTCCAGCTCGGTCCAGTAGAGATGGGTGTCGTCCTGCGCGAGGCCTCCGACGTACGTGTCCCGGTCGAGCACCGGCAGGCCTATCTGAGCCGTCTCATCGACCCGCGCCGCCCAGATGCGCTGCGGGGCCTCGGGCGCGTCGGCCTCCTGGTCAGGGTGCTGGCGTATCCCGGTGATCCAGTAGACCCAGCCGCCGCCGACCACGGGCGCCCGGTAGCGCGCCTGTCCCTCGGCGCTCGCCACCGTGGGGACCGTGATGTTCCCGTCCAGCGGCATGCGGTACACGTCCGATGCGCTCCAGTCGGTGATGAACAGCGAGCGCCCGTCGCGCGCGAGCATGGTCACGAGCGAGTCGAGCACCACCAGCGGCTCGGTCGAGCCGGAGGCAGCCTTGTCGGTCGCGAAGACCGTGCTCCCATAGCCGCTCGCCCACAGCACGCGCGCGTCGTCGCCGTCGCCCTCCACCGCGACGCCGAGCGTCTCGTGGTCTTCGGTGGTGGAGGTGAGGACGACCGGCTGGCAGCGGCCATCCTGGCAGGCGCCGCCGAGGCAGCTCCTGCCGGGAACACAGCAGTTCTCCGGATCGGAGAGGTAATCGTGCGCGCCGTCGGCCTCCTGGCACGCGCCCGGCGCGCGCCCGGTGAACGGCTCGGACGGGCACTCCGAAGGGAGGCCCCCGGCGCCGCCGCCTGCGCCTGCGCCGCCGCCCCCGCCTGCGCCGTCGCTGCCGCCGGGGCCGCTCGCCGCGGGATCGTCGCGGATTTCACCCTCGGAGATCCCCCAGATCGCATTGCAGCCCAGCGCCGTGCTCAACGCGGCGCACGCCGCGAGGCAGGTCCATTCGCTCCGTCGCATCGCGGTACTCTAACGCCGCGCGCCTCCCGCAGAGAAGCGGCTCTCGGACGCGCCGATCGCGGCGGCGGCGCTCTCGACGCCGGCGAAGGCCTGGAGCGCGCCGGTGAGATCGGGATAGACAACCACGTCGCGCGCGGGCTCGTCCGGACCATAACGCAGCCACAGGAGCGGCCATGCATAGGCGCGCACCGCCTGGGCCACGAGGCGGCCTCCGGCGGCGAGCGCGGCGAGGCCGGACACCGCGCGCTCGATCGTGCCGGCGAAGCCGTGGCCGTGGAAGTCCGGCTCGACCACCCGGTCGCCGCCGCCGCGGTAGGCCGTGCTCCTCGCGCGGGGGCGGAGGTCGTGGCAGCGCAGGGGCTCGGGGGGATCGGCGGCGCCCAGGCGGCGCTCCAGGGCGCCCTCGAGCGTGAACAGCGCCGGCACGAAGGTCATCTCGGGCGGCGCGTAGAGCTCGCGCACCTCGAGCGGGCGGTCCTCCAGGTAGCGGACGCGCACCCGCCGGACGCGGCCGGCGCCCATGCAGGACGGGCAGCGGACGTATCCCGCGCTGCACGAGCAGGCGCGCCGCAGGGCCTCGCCGCCGCAGAGGGGACAGCGGGCGCGCCCCGGGGCGCCGGCGCACCCGGGGCAGGGCCGGAAGCCGAGATCCTCGGCGAGGCGCCGGTGGGCGCGGGGCTCGAACGATCGCGGGCGCGGCGGGTCGCCCGGCTCGAGCTGCTCCGCGGCCTCCGGGCTGAGGTCGACGACCTCGGTCCAGCCCTCGCGCCGCACGATCGACGCGAGGACCACCAGCGCGGCCACGCGGCGCTCCTCGGCCGGCGCGCCGGGCGGCAGCGCGAGGCCCTCGTCGCGGGCGCGGGCGACCGTGGGCAGATACCGGGCCACGGGATCGGACGGCGGCACCATCTCGCGGCAGCATGTCCACGAACCGAAGCGTGCGCCATCACGCCGCGGACGGTGGGCTCGCGGGCGCAGCACGGCGCCGTGCTGCGATGGGGACGAGATGGAGTGGGGGCTGCGGGGCGCAGCCGCGCAACGGCGGTCGCGCGCTCGGTGTTTCATCCGCCGCCGGGAGCTCAGGCGTTGCGCATCGGCTCGGCGAGCCAGCGAACCAGCGCCTCGCTATCGAGATCGAGCAAGGCATCCTCGACCTCGCCTGGACCGATGGCGCGGGCTCGCTCGACGATCGAGCGCTCTTCCTCGGCCGTCGGTCGTCGCCCGATCCGCCGAGCGAAGAGGCGGCCGAGCAGCTCCGCGATCGCCTTCTCCTCGCCGCGCTCCTCTCCTCGTTGTTCTCCTCGTCGCTCGGCGTCGATGATCATCTCCCCGATGATCGGCGTGCGCCGGAGCAGGCCCTCTTCCTTGTCCTCCACCATGATGATGAGCTCCTTCAGCAGATTATGCCCCCAGGGATCGATGGTCGCCATCACCAGGAGCGCCGTGTACAGCTCGGCCCGCTCCTCTGCGGTCTTCGCCCCCGCGTGGATCTCCGCGACGACCTCCCGCAGGGCCGCTGCGGTCGCGTTACGTGCGAGCGGGGCGAATACCAGCCAGAGCACGCTGCCGCGCGCCCGTAGCTCGGAGACCGTGCGCTGGTAGACGGCGTCGACGCGGAAGCGCGCGCCGCTGAACGGCCGCCCCGGCCAGGCGATGCGGCGCTTCCCGGCCTTCGGCAAGCGCCGCCTGCGGCCCGAGAGGACGACGGCGACGCTCTCCGGCGTCTCCCATGGCGTGGCGGCCATGGCAGATCGCGTGCCGGGCGTTCGAGGGGCCGAGATCAAGGGATCGGAGATGTGGTGTGCGCATCGGGCGGGTGGCGGCGCCATGGCGGAGCGACCCACGTCGGAGCGATCCGACCCAGGTTGAGCGACCAGACGGCAGCGGCAGCGGACCGACCCGGGTTGGGGTGGCCGACCCGGGTTGGGGTGGACGGCGGACCGACCCGGGTTGGGGTGGCCGACCCGGGTTGGGGTGGCCGACCCGGGTTGGGGTGGCGACGCGGACGGCGGCTCGTGGGCGCGTCCACGCGCTGCTACGTCCCCGCCCCCGGATCCTTGCAGCAGCGAAATCCGATCTCGTAAAACCGGAACATCGGTCCATGCGAGTCGTTGGTCCCGCGGCACCCCGCCCACGGCTTGGACCAGTAGCCGCCCTTCAGCGACGAGCGGTGCGGCCACTCGGGCCGCGACGTCGACACCCACTCTTCCACGTTGCCGACCAGATCGACCACGCCGTACGGGCTCACGCACGCCGGATACGAGCCCGACGGCTCGCCCTGCCAGAGCCGCTGCGTCTCCGCGGCCCGCACCGCCGGGTCGTCCGACGCGAGCCGCCGCTCGCTGATGCCACGGTACGGCTTGCTCACGTTGCAGGCGGCCGGGTCCTGAGCGTAACCGTAAGGGAAGGGGAGCGCGGACGGCCCCTCGCACGCGAGCTCCCACTCGAACTCGGTGCAGAGGCGCTTGCCGGCGGCGGCGCACTCGCGCTCGGCCTCGACGAAGCGGAGCATCACGACCGGCAGCGCGCCCGCCCGGTTCGGCCACTCGTGGCGATCCATGCACGTGCGCACCGGCGTGAAGCGCGGCTCGGCGGCGAACAGCCCGGGGAAGAAGCTGAAGCAGTGGCCGCCGCGGTAGCTCGTGCAGATCCGCTGCACATTCTCGTGATGCGTGCCCTCCACGAGCACCATGTCGGGCGGGCAGGACGCCGGAGGTCCAGGCCGGGGCAGCGCGTCGGCCTGGGCGAGCAGCGGGGCGAGCAGGAGGTCGAGGAGCACGCGGCGGCTCTCTATCGCAAAGCCGCGCGCGCCGCACGAGAGGCCGCGCTCGCGCCCGCGCCCGCGCCGGGCTAGTCTCGCGCCATGGGAATGACGCTGCTTAGGATGCGCATCGCCGCGCTCGCGGCCCTGGCCTGGGGCGGCGCCTGCGGTGGGAACGTCGTCGTCGACGGGATGCCCGACGGATCAGGAGGCGCCGGCGCGACCAGCACCAGCGCGATCGGCGTGACCAGCACCAGCACGAGCTGGACGAGCTCCGTGGCGGTGACCACCACCGGGGTGGGCGGCGGCGACGCGCGGTCGAGGTGTCTCGACTACTGCGAGCTGTTCCTGTCGACGTGCGGGCAGATTCCGGGCGGCTGCGGCGACATCTGTGACGACCAGCTGTCCACCGCGCCCGGTTGCAACGACCGGCTCGTGCCGTTCTTCGATTGCGCGATGAACGAGGTGTTCGATTGCAACGTCACCCCGCCCAGGTGCCAGCCTTTCCTGGACCAGTACGATGCGTGTGCGTTCGGCGCCGGCTCCGGCTGTGGGGGGCTCGAGTGCTTCAGCGGCGGGGAAAGGGGCTGCAGCTGCAAGGGTTCGTGTCCGGGCGTGGATTTCGCCGTCGAGTGCAGGCCGGTCGGGCGCTCCGACGTCTCCTGCTCCTGCCTCGTCAACGGCTCGGAGGTGGCCACCTGCATGCAGTTCGGCTCGGGGTGCGGGCTCGGCGTCGACTGCTGCGATCAGAACTTCGAAAGGTTCCGCTGAGAGGTACGAGCGAGCGGCGTTCGCGATGGAAGACGATCAAGGGAGCGCAGCGCGAGGCGAGGCGCTCGCCCAGGCGATGGCGAGCTGGGTGGGGGCGCGGATCGACGCGGCGCACGCGAACCCAGCGACGGGGCTCGTCGCGCTGGCCGTGTACGCCGGAGCGCGGCGCGTGCTCGGCGCCGGCATCGGGCCGCGCGTCGCGGGGGTGGGGGTCTTGCCGCGGCTGCCGCGGCTCCGCGCCGGCGGGTCGCACGTGCTCCTGGCCGCCATGCGGGCTCACGTGGTCGGCCGCAGCGTGCTGGCGATCGAGGTGCGGGGGGACGGCATCGCCGTGCTCGCCGGCGATCTGCCTTTGGTGGAAAAAGACCAAGAGGATGAATTTCGGGGTGAGGCGGGGCCGGCGGCGGCGGCGGCCGCACCCAGGTTGAGCCCGGCGTCGGAGCCCTCACCCAGGTTGAGCCCGGCGTCGGAGCCCTCACCCAGGTTGAGCCCGGCGTCGGAGCCCTCACCCAGGTTGAGCCCGGCGGCGCCCGTCCCGGCGGCGCGGCTGGAGCTCGTCCCGGGGCGCCGCGGCGAGGTGCGGCTGGTCGACGCCGCCGGCAACCTGATCCTCCGCTGGCCGCCTCACGGGAGCGCCCCGCCGGCCGCGATCGCCTACCCGGCGGATCCCCTGGCCGCCGGCGCTGCGCTGGTCGAGGCGAGCGACGACGCCGCCGCCGGGCAGGAGAAGGCGGCGCTCGCGCGCGCCGTCAAGGCGCGCCGCGCGGCGCTCGAGCGCAGGGCCGAGGCGGTGCGCGGCGACCTCGGCCGGCTGGGGAGCGTGGCGCACCTCCAGAAGACCGGGCAGCTCCTGCTCGCACAGGGCGCGCGGGTGCCGCGGGGGGCCGCGAGGGCGCTCCTCGACGACTGGGAGACCGGCGGCAAGATCGAGGTCGCGCTCGACCCGGCGCGCCCCGCGAAGGCGCAGGCCGAGGCCTTCTTCGCCAAGGCGCGGCGCTACCAGCGCGGCGAGGCCGTGATGCGCGCGCGCCTCGCCGAGACCGAGCGCGCCCTCGCCGCGATCGCCGCGCTCGAGGCGGACGTCGCGGCGGCCGAGCCGCGCCCGGAGGCGCTCGATCCGCTCGCCCAGCGCGCGCGCTCCCTCGGCGTGGCGCGCGCCGAGCTCCCCGGGGCGGAGGCCGGCGAGCCGGGAGCGTCCGGCGTTCGCGGCCCGCGGTCCGGCCGGGTCGCCCCGCGGCGGCCGTTCCATGCCTACCGGAGCGCGTCCGGCGCGGCGATCCTCGTCGGCCGGGGCGCCGAGGACAACGACGCGCTGACGACGAAGCATGCGCGGCCGCACGACCTCTGGCTGCACGCGAAGGGCGTCGTGGGCTCGCACGTCGTCGTGCCGCTCCCGAAGGGGGCGAGCTGCCCCGCCGACGTGCTCGTGGACGCCGCGACCCTGGCGGCGCACTTCAGCGACGCGCGCGGCGAGGCGGTGTGCGAGGTGAGCTACGTCCAGCGCCGCTACGTCCGCAAGCCGCGCGGCGCGGCCCCGGGCGCGGTGGTCTTCGACCGGGAGAAGGTCATCGCCGTGCGCATCGAGGCGGAGCGCCTGTCGCGGCTGCTCGCGACCAAGGAAGACGGCTGACGGCCGCCCTCGTCCGGCGCAGGCCGCCTCGGGCTGGGGGAGGCCCGCGCTCGGGCCGCGGCGCCCGCTCGCCCGGCGCTGGCCGCCTCAGGCCGTGAACGCCACCCGGACCTGGTCGTTCAGCTGATCCAGCCGGCGCGCCGGCAGCTCCGCCGCGCGGGCGAGCGACGTGATCACCGCGCGCTCCGCGTCGGAGATCCCCTCGCTCGCGTGGGCCACCGCCAGCGCGACGATGATGCCCTCCTCCACCGCGTCGCAGTCCATGAGGATCTCCGCGAGCAAGCGCACCCGCGGCTCGACGCCCGCCGCCGCGATCACCTTCAGGCTCGCCTCGATGAGGTAGCGGACGAGCTCGGCGTTCAGCTCGGTGCCGAGCATCGGCCCGATCAGCTGCCGCAGGGCGTCGATCTCCTCCGCGTCCACGTTGCCGTCGGCGTTCGCCACGAGCGCGCCGAGGTCGACGATCGGGGTCGGGTTGTACTCGTTCAGGTCGAAGCGAGCGCGGAGCAAGCCGGCCGCCTGCTGGACCAACGCGGGAGGCTTCATGTCGCCCCCGCTGCGGCGATTCGCCTCATGACTCACCACCTTTCGGCGCGCGGCGCCGCACCGTCTCGGACTCGGGGAGCCCGAGGCAGAGCTGCGCCCGCAGCGCGCGCAGCCCCGCGAGCACCTCGGCCGACGCCTTCTCGGCCTCGGCGCGCTCGATGGCCGCGTCGAGCGTCGCGAGCCGGCCCGTCTGGAGCGCCTTGAGCGAGTAGGTCATCTGCACGAACGTGTCGAACAGGTCTCCGAGCTCATCGCCCTTGCGCAGCCCCTCTCCGATGGTGAGCCGGGTCGTGCCGACCTGGCGGCACAGGCGCTTCATCTGGTGGACCGGCCCGACGATGCGCTGGGTGATGAAGATCCCGAGCACGCCGAGGACGACGAGGAGGAACGCGCCCCCGCCGATGAGGATGTTGAGCAGGCGCTGGCGCAGCGCCTCGACCTCGGAGCGCCGCCTGGCGACCTCCGCCAGGTTGCGCTCGTACTCGCGGTTCGTCTTCTCGAGCTCCTCGTCGAGGGTGCTCCCGAGCTCGGCGCCGTCGCCGCCCAGGGCCGCGGTGCTCATCTTCAGGATCTTGGCGCTGTTGGCCGCCTCTTTGAGCGCGAGCTCCGCCTGGGACGCCGCGTAGTGCGCCTGCTCGTTGGCGACGCTCGCGGTCTGCCAGATGACGAGTCCGAGCACCACCATGACGCCGAGCACCACCGCGACCAGGAGCCCCGTGTACTTGAGCTGAAATCGTGGGTTCAGGAGCAGCTTGCGGCGGGGGGCCGGGCGGGCTGTGGCGCGATCCTGGGCGGGAGATGTCATGAGGTCTCGTCAGCGGTCGGACGGTATCACCGCCTGCACAGGACAGGGCATGAGCGGGGTCGCCCCGGTGCGACCCCCCCGGAAAACGCACTGCGGTCTCTCTGGTACCCCATTCCGTGCGGTGGTCGCAAGGCCCATCCGCCGCGGGGGCGTCTCGACGCGGGCCTGTGGTAGCGGGTGGCCTGTGTGGGTGGCCATCGCGTTGCTCGCGAGCGCTGCGGCACCATCGCCTTGGGCGCGGATCCATGGCGATGGGCGCGGCACCTTGGCGGCGCGCGGCCGGCGGACGCGCCGTGTCGGGTCCTGCCAGGGCCGTGGCGATCGCCGGAGGTGGCGCGAGGCGCGGGGGTCGCAGGAGGCGGCGTTCAGCCTGAGGCGGCGAGTGTGCGTGACCGGGGCGGCCGCGTTGTATGCATAGGGAGATGCAGCGCGGCCCCTGCTGGGCATGGCGTCGCCATGCCCGCTCGCGACCAGCCGTAGGAAGCCTGTCTCGGCGGAGTCGTCCTGAAGGCGGGCGATGCGGGAGGGGGGGATCGGGAGGATCGGGCCCCGCCGGGTCGCCGGGGGGTGCGGCGGAGGGAGGCGCGTCCACCGGGAGACGGGTGCCACCCGTCTTTTGTTGGAGGAACGAATTTGCGGTAGCGAACCGTCGCGATCCGTCACTTCTTCCAGAAAGACGGCGGCGACGCCGTCAGCTACGCCGCGTTCATGAAGAGCGGCGGCTCGGGCGGGCTCTTCGAGCGCAACCTCGTCGTCTGCACCACCACCGGCTCGCCGGACGGTGCGCGCATCGGGCTGTCGTTCGGCGGCGGCGGCACGGGGGCGCAGTACTGCGCCCCGGCCTACGACCCCAACGTGCCCTGCGAGGTCGAGCGCACCGGCGGAACGATGCGGAACAACATCATCGCGCGCTGCTCGGACGTCGGGATCTATTTGAACCGCGCGACGGACACGCGGCTTCATTTCAATACGCTGATCGCGACGAGCGGGATCGACTTCCGCTTCGCGACGACCAGCGGCGTCGCGCGCGGCGACGTGCTCACGGGCAAGATCCGCGACCGCGACGGGGGCACGCATCAGGAGAGTGACAACCTGGTCGAGGTAGGACTCGCGACGTTTCAAACGTGGTACGAAGATCCAGGTCTCGGCGACCTGCACCTCAAAGGAGATGTGGCGTCGCTCGTCGGCGAAGCGCCCGCCGAGGCCGCGGTGACCGACGACTAACAGATCCACCGTGCGCAGGCGGCGCTGCAGCAGCTGATGCATGGCGATGTCCCGGGCTGCACGATTCGCCGGTGGGCCAGCTGGCCTGGATCGTCGCCGCTTGTCCTCGATCGCGGTGGGCTCGGCGGCGACATCAACGCCTGTCAAGCCCCGATGGTCACCACATGTGCGCGCGCCGGCTCGCACCTCCGAAAATGACGCCCGATGGAGCGCTGAAAGGCAACGGATCCGAATAAGATGGATTCGATGATCCGACAGGTCTTCGGCGCCACCCGCTTCAACGCGCCCGGCAACTTCACTGGTCTCGATTTTTCTCCGGACTCCAAAACGCTCGTGGCGCTCGTGACCGGCGAGAAGCGCACGAAGGTGCATCGCTTCGCCGTCGACGACGGTCGTGCCCTCGACGAGCAGACGGTGACCGGTCGCTTCACTGGCGTCTTCGCGTTGCCTGACGGCGACCTTCTCCTGTGGGCGCGTGGATCCATCGCGCGCCTCGGCCAAGACGGCGAGCTCTCGTGGAAGCTCGGAGAGAAGGCGACGAAGGAGTTCGCCTTCGCGACCGTGAGCGCCGACGGTGCGATCGTCGCGACCTACGGCGGAGACTCCGTCGCCAACGTCTTCGACGCGCGTACCGGCAAACGACTTCACGAGCTGAGCGAGCCCGCAGGCGAGATCTTCGCGTTCGCCTTCTCACCCGACGGAGCGACGTTCGCGACCGGCGGACAGAAGGGAATCGTCCGCGTCTTCGATCGCACGTCGAAGAAGGAGCTCGCCCAACGAAAGAGCTCCAAGATCCTCGTACTCGCGTTCTCACCCGAGGGCAGCCTGCTCGCCGGCGGCCACGGACAAGGCGACGTCCGCCTCTGGGACGGCGCATCGCTCGAGCCCGTCCGCCTCCTGGGCTCGCATCGCTTCCAGGAAGATTACGGCTCGGGCGAGCAGGACGGGGGGCCGGCCGGTTGTCGCTGGCTCGCGTTCCTGGCCGACGGCAAGACGGTGGTCTCGCAAGGCAACGATCGCTACTTTCGCTGGTGGAAGCGCAGCGGCGCGGAGATCCGTCGCGTCCGCACGCCTCCCCACCACGCGTACGGCCAAGGCCCCGCGATGGCGCTCTCGCGCGACGGGAAGTGGCTCGCCGCAGGCTCGACGGCGTCTGGCGTCGGCCTCTGGACCTCGGACGGTGAGCCGGCTTCGAGCGAGCTCGGGATCAACGCGCCGCACGCGATCGCGCTGAGCCGCGAGCGCGTCGTCGTCGCCGGCTCGTCGGGGATCTGGTCTTGGCGAAGGACCGACGGCGCAGTCAGCGAGCGGCGCGCGAGCGGCCCCGCGGCGCTCGCGAACCTCCCGCAGGGAGAGCTGCTCATCGTCGAGCCCGAAAACGCCGTCGTGGTGCGCGAGATCGCCGACAAGGGCAAGGCGATCTTCGCGAACGACGCGATCTCTCCCCAGGGCGTGGTGGCGGTCTCGCGCGACGGAAAGACGGTGATGCTCCCCGTCGCGTCGAACGTCGAGCTCTGGGACCGTGCGCGCGGCGTCCGCACCGCGACGCTCTCGCACGACGCCAAGGTGTCGGCCTGCACGTTCGGGTCCGACGACACCTGGGCCGTTTCGGTGTCCGACGCGGTCCGGATCTGGCGGCTCGACGATCCGGAGACACCCGTCCATACGATCGAGCTGGAGAGCGGTGCGCCCGAGTACTGCGGCGGCGTCGCCGTCTCGCGCGTCGGATGGATCGCCGTCAGCATCGATCGTGACATCAGCAATCATTCGTCGGACAGCGCGCTCGTCTTCATCGATCCGCGTTCGGGCGAGGTGACAGCTACCCTCTCACATCCAGACAAGCGCCTCGGGCAGGTCGCGTTCATCGACGATGCCCGCGCGGTCGTCGTCGACTCCGCGGGCCGTACGAGGACGGCCGACGCCGAGAAGGGCAAATGGCTCGACGAGCCCGAGGCTCCGAAAGACATTGAGTTCCACGGCTTCGAGATCCTCCCGCTCACCGCCTCCGAGGACGGAGCCGAGATCGCGTACATCGACGGGCACGGCAACCTCGCCATCCGCGCGATCGAAGGCACGAAGAAGCGTGTCACTCCCTTCGATCTCGGCTTCACCCCGGTGGCGGAGAAGGAGCCGCACGGCATGTTCGAGAAGCGCCTCGCCGGGATATGCATTCTCTACGCAGGCAGGTTCCAGAGCTCGGCGCTGGATGTGCGCACGTCGCGCGAGTTCCGCGAAGACATGCTGCTCGAGCTCGGCGGCACGGTCGCGAAGAAGGCGAAGGACGCGACGCACTTCGTCGGCGTGCGTATTCCGTACGTGAAGCACGTCCCGTCGAAGGCGGAGACCGAGATCGACGCGCGCATCGCCAAGGGCGACAAAGTCATCAAGCTGAGCGAGAAGAAGCTCATCGAGATGCTGCTTCCTACTTTCGAAGAGTCGCGCGCGATGCTGCGAGGTGAGGTCAAAGACGGCATCGAGCGTTGGAACCGCTGGCGGTCGCGCTGGCGCACGTCGAGCGGCGGGTTCGTGCAGCTCTCGGGCATCGATCTCACGGGAGCCGACCTGCGAAAGGCAGACCTCATGGTGATCCCGTTCGAAGAGGCGAAGTTCTCGAACGCGCGCCTCGAGGGGGTCGATCTCTACGACTGCGTCTTCCGCCGCGCCGACCTCCGCGGGGCGGATCTCGAAGGCGCTCGCTGCGGCCGCGTCGTCTTCTCGAACGCCGACCTCCGCGAAGCGAAGTTGGCCGGCGCCGAGTTCACCGGCGCCGAGTTCGACGGCGCCGACCTCCGCGGCGCCGACCTCCGCGACGCGGACCTGCAGTACGCGAAGCTCACTGGCGCCAAGCTCGACGGCGCCAAGCTCGACGGCGCCAAGCTCCCGCAGGGCGCCAAACGCCCGTAGCAGCCTTTACTTCCGGCGGTACACGCCGGTGCGCCTTGATCATGTAGTCGACGTCGTCGACAGGTTCGAGCCCATGCTCCATCGTGAGCGACCTTGCGGCGGATCCGGCATCCTCTGCGCGAGCATGATACTCATGGATTCTGGTCACCCGAATTGCCTCGAACTCCATGTGTCACCTCTGTCGGGCCCCACGCGACCGCTCGTTTTGTAGCTCGCTCGCCTCGTGATGCCAAGCGCCGGCTCGCCGTGTGGCGCCCAGACATCGCGTACGGAAGCAACGTCGAGAATCGAGCGATACGACTCTTTCCCTCGCAGCCCTGAGGCGAGCTTGCGAGGGATGACGGAGGGCGCGGCATTCTGCATCCGTGATGTTCCGGGCAGACGCCTTTCTCGGCGCCGCGACGTTCGCCGTCCCCGCACCCTCATGAAGCAGCCCGCCGCGGCGCGCCGCAGAGGGGAACGGGATCCTCGCTCAGAGGTCGAACAGCGTCCCCTGCCGGCTCGGCCGCCGGAAGGTGGAGCGCTCGTCCGCCTCGTCGGCCGCGTCGCCCACGCGCGCCCGGTTCAGCCCGAGGCGCTGGCAGTGCACCTCGAACAGCCGCTGGATCGCCGCCCAGCGCGCGCCTGCGCCCTGGAAGCGCGCCCCGAAGGCGGCCTCGTTCATCTTGCCGCCGCGCATCTCCTGGATGCCGCGGCGGACCTTGCCGGCGCGGTCCGGGAAGGCCTCCTCGAGGCGCTCGTCGAAGACCGGGAGCACCTCGCGGGGCAGGCGCAGCGGCATCATGAAGGCGCTCTGCGCGCCGGCGTCGCGCGCGCGCTCCAGGAGCTCCGGGACGTCGCTGTCGTTCAGCCCGGGGATCAGGGGCGACAGGGAGATCCCGGTCGGCACGCCCGCGTCCGAGAGCGCGCGCATGGCCTCGAAGCGCAGCGACGAGCGGCTCGCGTACGGCTCCATCTTGCGGGCCACCGCGTCGTCGGCGAAGGGGATGCTGAAGTGGACGCGGGCGCGGGCGCGCCGCGCGAGCTCGCCGAGCAGGGCGGCGTCGCGCCGCACGAGCGCGCCCTTGGTGATGAGCCCGACGGGGTTCCGGAACGCGAGGCAGACCTCGAGGCAGCGGCGGGTGAGCTCGTAGCTCGCCTCGAGCGGCTGGTAGCAATCGACGTTGCCGGAGAACACGATGGTGTCGCCCTGCCAGCCCGGCTTGTTGAGCTCCTTCTCGAGCAGCTCGGGCGCGTTCGCCTTGACCACGATCTTGCGGTCGAAGTCGGTACCGGCGCCCCACCCGAGGTACTGGTGCGAGGGCCTGGCGTAGCAGTAGGCGCACGCGTGGATGCAGCCCCGGTAGGGGTTGACGCTGAACCGGAAAGGAAGATCGGGGCTGTCGTTCGCGGTCACGATGGAGCGGGCCTGCTCCTCGAAGACCTGCAGCGTCGCCGGGGGGGCCTCTTCGAGGTACTCGACCTGCGTCGACGACCACGGGTTGGGAGGGTTGTTCACGGGGCGCGGCATGGTGCGGGGCGGCGCCGGTCGAAGGGGTCGGCGCCGCGCGAGTGTAGCGCGTCTTGGCCCAGGTGGGAGCGTTTGTTCAGTAGCGGCCGGCAGTGGCGGCCGGTGGGCAGGTCGTGGCGGGCTGGACGGCAGTGTCTTGCGGCGGAGGCCGCAACCTGGGAGGGGTGCGGCGGGCGCAACCTGGGAGCGGCGGGCGCAACCTGGGAGGGGTACGGCGGGCGCAACCTGGGAGGGGTGCGGCGGGCGCAACCTGGGAGGGGTGCGGCGGGCGCAACCTGGGAGGGGTGCGGCGGGCGCAACCTGGGAGGGGTGCGGCGGGCGCAACCTGGGAGGGGTGCGGCGGGCGCAACCTGGGAGGGGTGCGGCGGGCGCAACCTGGGAGGGGTGCGGCGGGCGCAACCTGGGAGACGGTGCCGGGAGAGCGGATTGACACCCGAGGAGCGGCCTGCTGCCATGCGGGCGCTCAGGGAGCGACGCGAGGGACAAGATGGCCAATCCGAGACAGTCCGGGTTCGATCTCCGCAGCACGTACCTGCACCTCGCGGACGGGGGCGATGCGCTCCCGATCGAGGTGAGGCCGACGTTCTGGCAAGAGCTGATGTCCGGCGACTCGCAGGCCGCGGACGTCCGGCGGGTCGCGGACGAGGGAGGGTGGCTGGTGATACGGTATCCCCTGGCCGAGGACACGCCGCAGTGGGAGATGCACCCGGCGGGAGACGAGATCCTGTTCCTCCTGTCCGGCGCGAGCGACGTCGTGCTGGAGGAGCAGGGCGGCGAGCGGGTCGTCGGCCTGCGCGCCGGAGAGACGTGCAAGGTCCCGCAAGGCGCGTGGCACCGGATCATCGTCCGCGAGCCGGGGGAGCTCCTGTCGATCACGTACGGCAAGGGGACGCAGCACCGGCCGCTGTAGCTGCGCCGCGGCGGGCCCGCCGCCCGACGTTCTGGGGCCGAGCATCGCCGGGCTGCCGCGAAATGAACAGGTGGGTGGTGCCGGCCGGACCCTGCTCACGACGGGCCGGCCGCAGCATGACCGACGAGCGTGTCGAAGAACCGCGCGGCATGCCCGGATGCGGCGCGCACCTTGTCGGGGTCGACCAGCCCGATCAGCTCGAACCCATGAGACTTCGCGTACTTCCCCTTGGTCTTTGACTCTCTGGTCGCCCGATCGAGCGCGTCGTAGAGGTCCCTCTTTGCGACCTGCTCGACATTCGGCTGGCGGGGTAGCGCGTCCCTCCGGAATCCCTGCTTGTAGTATGCCGCGAGCGCTTCCGGGTCCGCGACCAACCAGGCTTCCATGGCCTGCACCATCACGTGGAGCTGCTCATCGCGCACGCCGTCCGGCCTGTGCCACTGATCTCCCTCGCGCTTGAAGACGTGCTCCCACGCTGACGCGCCGGGATTCACGGGCTCCTCGCTGTCGACGAGCAGGATGCACAGCGCATCCGGATGGCTCTTCACCGCGCGTTTGAAATCGTCGAACGCCTCCTTGCGACTGCCGCATGCGATGACCTTCGGCTTGGCGTGCCCACCGAGGACCCTCTCGAACAGCTTGCTGAACCCTTCGCGAAGCGGCTCCTGAGCCCGTCGCGCGGCCCCGCCGCCTTCCACGTAGACGCGCACGGCTACCATCGTGTACCCCCGAGCTCGCCCTTGCGCCAGAGCTCACCGAGCGTGTACGTCTCAAGCCACGTCGCCAGGGCCTCCCGCGTGAGGCGCCGCACGGTTGTCCGTCCTTCGTGTCGCTCGCAGACGAGCACCGTCTCCGGCGTGTCGGAGAGCGCATCGACGAGGACATCCGAGTGCGTCGTCACGATGACCTGTGTGCGCTCCGATGCGCCGAGCAGGAGGCGCGCGAGCGAGGGCATCAGATCCGGATGAAGGCCGAGCTCCGGCTCCTCGATGCAGACGAGCGGCGGCGGCGCTGGATCGAGCAGGATGGCGAGCAGCGCAAGCCATCGGATCGTGCCATCGGAGAGGCGCGTCGCGGGGACCGTCCAACGTTCTTCTTCGAGGAATATCTGGACGGTCCCTCCCTCGATCTGCACAGAGAAGTCGACGATGCCATCAAAGACCTGCTGCAAGGCGTCGATCAGGCTCCGCTTGGTCGGTACATCTCGACGGAACCGGTTCAGGATCAATCCGAGGTTCTGCGCATCTTCACGCAGGTGATCGGTCGGCAGATCGGGCGGCTGCGGGCGTCGAGGAGATGACGCACGGCCGAAACCCCAGTCACGATAGAGCCGAATTTTGCTATATTGATCCCCGATGAACGAGAGCTCTGGATACTGGTCGGGATCCTTGCGCTGGGAGAGGATGGACTGTCGAGGGTCGATGTCTTCGCGCCGGAGCTCGCGCTTGCCGGTTTTTACGTTGAGCATCGGGCGCCCATGCTCGTAGCCGAAGTAGAAGTGGTGCCTGGTTTGGCCGGCAGATGGCTTCTCGTTTTCGATGCGCTCGTCGACGATTTCCAGGCGCGCTCCCACCTCGGTGAACGAAACACGGTGGCGCAGGTTCTTGTTCGATTCCGGCCTGTACGCGAGGATCGCCTCTATCTCGGCCTTCGCGCCCTGCTCGCCCCTCCAGATCCACGCATTTACCCCCCGCCCTGTCGTACTGGTGCGAGCAGATCCGCCGGTGCGGAGCGAAGGAAGTCGATGGCCTCGATGAAGTTCGATTTGCCTGACCCGTTGGCTCCGATGAGGACGTTGAGCTTGCTGAGCTCGATCGGATCGGTGCCCGGACCGAACGAGAGGAACCGATCCAGCCGCAGACTCTTGAGGAGCATGGGCGGAACTCTACTCGGATCGCCCGCGCATGAACGCCACCGGGTGAGCCGGCCGAGCGCTGGGCGTCCGCGTCGAGCCTCAGCTTCGCCCGGCGAAGCGGCGGTGGTCGACCATGAGGCAGCGGTCCTGGACGACGAGGATGCCGGCCTCGACGAGGCGCTCGGCGACCTGGTCGTTCCGGATGCCGCTCTGCAGCCAGACGGCGCGCGGCCGGGCGGCGAGCAGGTCGTCGAGGTGCGCGGCGACGTCCTGGCCGCGCCGGAAGACGTCGACGATGTCGATCGGGCCGGGGACGTCCGCCACGCGGCGGTAGACCTGCTGGCCGAGGATGGTCTTCACGTCCGGGTAGTAGACGGGGACCGGGATCACCTCGACGCCCGCGCTGTGCAGGTAGCTCGGTACGTAGAAGGCGGGCTGATCCGCCTGCGCCTCGGTCTTGATGCCGAGCACGGCGACGCGCCGCGCCCCGCGGACCAGCTCGGCCACCCGGGCCTCGTCGTGGCTGATGTCGCGAATGTCGTTCATGGGGGGAGTGTACGCCCGTTAAGCCGGCGCGGCACCCGGGGCGGCGCGATGGAGAGCCGGAGGGCGTGGGGCGTGGGCAGCGCTCGGCGCGGGATCGCCGCGATCAGCGGGGGCGTCGGCCGGTGGAGGCTCGCGCGCGTGTCGGCCTGGGGCGTGGGGGCGAGTCGTCGTCATCCCCTTGTTGGCTCGAGCCTCTCGTGGTCTTCGCGGCGGGCGTGGTGCCGCCGGCGGGGCGGCCGCTGGGGCGGCGGAAGCCGAGCTCGCGGAGGATCTTGCGATCCTTGATGGCCGACCGGAGGACGGCGCTCCATTCCAGGTACCAGGCCCAGAGATCGGTCTCGGCCTGTTCGTCGTCCTGTTCTCCGGAGTCCGCGGGGGACATCGCAGGCGTTCGAGCTGCGGCGGGCTCGACCTTCGCGGCGCGGGCGAGCAGGTCCCTGGCCTCGTCGACGACCTCTCTGGTGATCCCGCGCCTGGCGAGGAGCTTCCTGGCCTCGCGGCCGTCTCCCTCGGGTCCGCCCTTGTCCTTGCGCCTGGCGAGCTGGTCCCAGCGCTCGACGAACGTGCCGACGGACACGGCGACGGCCGCGCCCTTGGTCTGGCCGAGGTTTCTGAACATCCAGGCGTGGACCTCGGGGTGACGGCGCTTGAGGGTCGCCGCGGCGATGGGAAACCACCGGTTCTCCCAGTCGTCGAGCGCGGCCATGAGATCGGGTTCGGGAGCGCTGGCGCCCACGTCGATGTCGAGCCGGGGGCGCGCGAGGCCCTGGAGGAGGCGCCACCCTTCGGCGAGGTCGTCCTCGGTGAAGCCGTGCGCGACGAGCGCCGCAGCGACCTTGTCCGTGCGAAGAGCCATCAGCAGCTTGAGCACCCGCTCCGCCTTCTGCCGCAGCGTCAACCGGGCCATGAGGACCTCCCCTGGAGGATGAATCTACGGGGCCGTGGGATGCGTCCGCCAGGGCGGAGCAGGAGAGCCCCGGGTCCGGGAAGAGGAAACCCGGGGCGGGCGAGGGGCGCCCCTGGGCGGGGGGCAGGAGTACCCGGGGGATGGGGGCGGTGGAGGCGGGGATCGAGTGAGGGGAGGTGGGGATCGAGTGACGGGAGGTGGGGGGTGACGAGACGAAGGTGGGGGGAGACGTCGCGGGAGGCGGGGATCCAGTGCGAGAGGGCGGGATCGAGAGAAGGGGGGCGGGGATGAGGGAAGGGGAGGCGGGGACAGGGGCGGGGATGCGCTCGGGCGAGCGGCAAAGCGGCCGGGGAGAACGGAAGGGCTGGGCGAGGGGAGGAGGGGGCGTGGTAGAAGAGGGCGGGAGCACCGGCTGCGAGCGGTGGAGTGACGCGGAAACGGCGGGGGGCGCTCGCAAGGCCGGTAGGTGTTTGAAATGACGATGGATTTCGAGATGGCCGGGGCCGCGCGGAGCGGCGTCCGGCCGCCGGAGCGAGGGAGCGGCGGGAACCTCTCGCAAACCGGGTTACAAGTGCGCGAAATGTTTCGTAGCCTGCGAGGGCTCTCTCCGCCGCTGAAAGGCGGCGGCCCCATTGAAGCCCCCCTCACGGACCCGCGGGGCCGCATCGGCGATCTCGTCTCTCCGCCGCTGAAAGGCGGCGGCCCCATTGAAGCGGCTGGAACAGGTAGGCGTCGGTCGCGTTGGGGGCTCGTCTCTCCGCCGCTGAAAGGCGGCGGCCCCATTGAAGCTCGCGATAGTAGTTTTCTAGCGCGGCCCGCGCGTCTTCTCTCCGCCGCTGAAAGGCGGCGGCCCCATTGAAGCTACAGGTTAGTGGCGAACCGTCAACCTGGACGGCATCTCTCCGCCGCTGAAAGGCGGCGGCCCCATTGAAGCTACGAGGATCGGTCGATCGCAACGTATATGATTGTGCTCTCCGCCGCTGAAAGGCGGCGGCCCCATTGAAGCGACCCAGAGGAGACCCTTGTCCCGTGAGACAGATGTTCTCTCCGCCGCTGAAAGGCGGCGGCCCCATTGAAGCCCGCGGCCGGATGGTCGGGACGCTAGCACCGAAGGGACTCTCCGCCGCTGAAAGGCGGCGGCCCCATTGAAGCATGCCGCCTACACCGCGCACGACCTCGATCTCGAGCTCTCCGCCGCTGAAAGGCGGCGGCCCCATTGAAGCCCGAGCGACACCGCCATACACTGGAGCGCGATGTGGGCTCTCCGCCGCTGAAAGGCGGCGGCCCCATTGAAGCTTCTACTGCGCCAAGCCCTCGCCGGCGGAGCGCGACTACTCTCCGCCGCTGAAAGGCGGCGGCCCCATTGAAGCCAGTGCGGGGGTCCGCATCGGGTGAAGAGTGCACTCGATCTCTCCGCCGCTGAAAGGCGGCGGCCCCATTGAAGCCAGGTGATGGTGAAGCACGGCAGCAGCGCGATCTCGAGCTCTCCGCCGCTGAAAGGCGGCGGCCCCATTGAAGCTTACGGGCCCCCGCGGCGAGCGCGCGGGCGATGACCCTCTCCGCCGCTGAAAGGCGGCGGCCCCATTGAAGCGACGGGAGCACGCCGGGGGACCGGTTCCTCGCGGACTCTCCGCCGCTGAAAGGCGGCGGCCCCATTGAAGCCCGGTCTTATGCCCGGAGGCGACCGCGACCCGAGCGCGCGCCTCTCTGCCGCTGAAAGGCGGCGGCCCCATTGAAGCGACCCGGACTACCGCGATGTGTGGCCGGCGCCGAGGTTCCTCTCCGCCGCTGAAAGGTGGCGGCCCCATTGAAGCTACAACTTCACCGTCGCCACGCCGCAGCAGATCGGCTCTCCGCCGCTGAAAGACGGCGGCCCCATTGAAGCCCGACGAGGCCCGTGGTCTCGCACGTAAACTCAATGTCCTCTCCGCCGCTGAAAGGCCGCGGCCCCATTGAAGCACCACGGCCGGCGCCGGAGCGAAATTGTACTCGAGCTCTCCGCCGCTGAAAGGCGGCGGCCCATTGAAGCCTGCGCGCAGGCTCTATCGTGCGCTCTTCTTCCGCATCTCTCCGCCGCTGAAAGGCGGCGGCCCCATTGAAGCCCCGATGCGTGCACCTTCTCCCGAGGATCGAGCCGCCTCTCCGCCGCTGAAAGGCGGCGGCCCCATTGATGCAGGAGGAGCGCTCTCCAGCGCTGCGCCTTGACGCGATCGACTCTTCGCCACTGAAAGGCGGCGGCCCCATTGAAGCTAGCACCGATCGGGGGGCTCAGGGGTCGCCACGTGGGCTCTCCGCCGCTGAAAGGCGGCGGCCCCATTGAAGCTACGTCTGCGCCCCGATGAACGCGCCGATCGCCATGCTCTCCGCCGCTGAAAGGCGGCGGCCCCATTGAAGGACGTGCTGTCGTCAGCCCGGCGGGACGGGGGCGACGCCTCTCCGCCGCTGAAAGGCGGCGGCCCCATTGAAGCAAGAAGAGGAACGGGTGTCCGTATGCCACCACGTTCCCTCTCCGCCACAGAAAAGCGGCGGCCCCATTGAAGCGAGTCCAACACGACGTGGTTCCTCGCGTGCGAGGAGCTCGCCGCCGCGGAAAAGCGGCGGCCCCATCAAAGCCTCCGGAGCGCGGAGCGGCCGAGCCCGCCCGGGGGGCCTATATGAGCTGATCCTCTCCCGTTGCTCTGTCGACGCCCTCGGTCAACAACGTCCCGGCCCCCGCGCGATCCTCCGCCGTTTGCCTTTCGTCATGGAAAATTGTCGCGTCTCGACGCAATGCCGTGCTTGCAGTTCCACTGGAGTGATCCATCTGGATCCCCGAGGGCACGTGCGATAGGCTGCCCTGATGACGCGGCGCTCCTTGGGAATCATTGTCGTGGCCGCATGCACTGCGCCGCTGTGGCAGGGCTGCGGTTCCGCGTACGACTGCCGGGAAACCCTCTCTTGCCCCTGCGCGTGCACCCCTGTTCCGCCGCTGGGTTTCACGGATCCGGTCTTGCTTTACGTTGGCAGCGAGCTGTCGGCTCCCGAATGTCCGGCGGGGAGCGCTCCGGCCACGGTCTACGAGGGCCACGCGGACCTGGACGTCCCCTACGACTGTCCCGCGTGCCGATGCAGCGAACCGGCCTGCGGGCTGCCCTCCGTCTTGCGGGCGAGCGACGCTCCTCTCTGCCAGGGCCCGACGTTCACGGCCTTCGGTGCTCCTGCGGGCTGGGACGGATCCTGCGTCGCGGCGACCGCGGTCCCGGACGAACGGCTGGCTTCGCTCGCGATCGCGCCGGTCACGGTGACGGCATGCGAGCCGATCGAGGCTGAGCCGGTGCCGCGTCGAGACGCACGAGACGGGTTCATCTCCCCCTGGAAGACCTTCGCTCGCGCATGCAAGGGCGACCCGGTCGCGCTCGACGATGAGGAAGTCTTCGGGGACACCGATGAGCCCGTATGCCCTGCCGGAGAGAAGTGCTGGCCAGCTCCGGAGCCCCCGCCACCCGGCTTCCGGCAGTGCATCATGTACCTGGGCGACGGAGAGCCGGTGTGCCCGGACGATTACCCGCTCATGCACGTGTTCTACAGGGACTTCGAGGACACCCGCGAATGCACACCGTGCGCGTGCACCCCGACGGGTGAGAGCTCCTGTTCCGCCTCCGTCTCCGCCTACGCCGATGACGCGTGCACCGACGCGTTCGCCTCGCACGTCGTCGGCACCGAGGGAGGGCTGTGCGTCGACGTCATGGCCGGCGTCGCGCTCACGAGCATGAGCGCGACATGGACCACGAATCGCCCCGGTAGGTGCGAGGCCAGCGGCGGAGAGCTGCTCGGGGAAGCCACCCCCACCCATCCCTCGACCTTCTGCTGCCAGCCGCTCCCTGCACCCCCACTCTGATCCGGCCCGCCCCGCAACCGCGCACGCAGCCGCGCGACGGTATCGAGCTCAGCGAGAGCCCTCCGTCCGCCGCTCGTGGCAGACTCCGCGGCGTGAACCTCGACCGGCTCCCGGCGCCCCGGGCTGACCTCGCGCTCGGCGCGTCCATCGCCGTCCTCAGACCTTACGACGCATGCCGCCGGCTCGCTGCAGCCATCGGGATCTCGGCCGGCGCCGCGATCCTGCTCTGGCCGAAGGCCGCCCTCGCGAACGCCGGCATCCCGATGATCGTCCTCGCGTGGCCCGCATCGTGGATAACCTTCGTTCCCGTCGTGCTCGTCGAGGCCGCGGTGGCTCAGCGGGTCCTGCGCCTGCCGACGCGGGAGGCCATCAAGCTCTCTCTGGCGGCGAACGCTTGGTCCACGCTCGCGGGGATCCCGATAACGTGGGCTCTCCTGACGGTCCTCGAGATGAGCGTAGGGCCCATCCTGTCGATGGCTCACGGCGATCTCGGAACGGCCGCCAACCTGCTCATGCTACCGCTCTCCGCTCCCTGGCTGGGCCCCGTGAAGGAGGGCTGGAAAGTGTTCGCCGCCGGGGCCTTCCTCTGCGTGCCTTTCTTCTTCGCCTCGGTGTGGATCGAAGCGCGAAGCGCCGGGCGCCGTGTGCCGGCGGCCGACGCGCTCCGCTGGGCCAGGAGGGCGAACTCCGCCACCTATGGCTTCTTCCTCGTCGCGCTCGCGCTGGCCGCGCTGGTCGCGCGGATGAACGACACGGGCGGCGCCGGCTAACCGGCTAACCGCGATCCCCGGCGCGGCCGAGGCCTCCGCCTTCCGAGCGTCGAGGGAGCCTCCGATACGCTGGAGCCGACAGCTCCGAGGAGCTCGCGCCGGAGCGCGTCAGCGCGTCAGCGCGCCGCGAGACGCGCGCCTCGATCACGACGCCCTCGCCCCGCTCCGACGGAGCGGCGACGCAAGCCCCCCGGCCCACCGCCTGTGGCAGACTCCCCCGGTGAACCTCGACCGGCTCCCCGCGCTCTGGGCCGACCTCTTCCGATCCCCCGCCTCGCTACCCGTCGCCATCGGCATGTCGATCGCCGTCCTCGCGCTCGGGTTCGTCGCCTACCGCCTGCTCTTCGCCCTGCTCTCGCGCGCCGCCAGCGCCACCCAGACGTCGCTCGACGACCTCCTCCTCCGGCGCATGCGGCCGCCGGCGCGCCTGCTCGTCGCGCTGCTCGCGCTGCACACGTTCATCGCCCTGCGCGGCGGCGAGCTGCCCACGATCCACAAGGGCGTGCTCCTCCTGGAGCTCGCGCTCGCGTCGTACCTGGCCATCGAGATCGCCGAGACCATGGTCATCGACTACTGGCTCGCCGAGCGCCGGAAAATGCAGCTCCCGGCCCTCGTACGGCACCTCCTGCTCACGATCCTATACCTCGTCGCCGGCCTCTCGATCGTCGGCGCGGTCACCGGGGTCGACCTCGTGCCGCTGCTCGCGACCTCGACCGTCATCACCGTCGTCCTCGGCCTCGCGCTCCAGGACACCCTCGGCAACCTCTTCGCCGGGCTCGCCCTGCACTCCGAGCGCTCGTTCGGCGTCGGCGACTGGATCCTCGTCGACGGGATCGAGGGGCAGGTCGTCTACGTGGGGTGGCGCTCGACCCGCCTCAGGACGTTCTCCGGAGACATCGTGATCCTGCCGAACTCGATCATCGCCAAGGCGCGCGTGCAGAACTTCTGCGCGCCGGACCGGACGTGCGCCCGCAATATCGAGATGCTCGTCGCGCTCGGCGCCGCCCCCGAGGCCGTCGAGCGCGCGGCCCAGCGCGCCTGCGCGCAGGTGGCGGACATCCTCCGCGAGCCGCCGCCCAGGCTCTGGCTCGCCGCCGTCACCCCCCTCTTCCAGCGGTACGTCATCAAGTTCTGGATCGCCGACTTCGAACGCCACGATCTGCTGGAGTCCGAGCTGATGAAGGCGTTCTTCCGCGCGTGCCGCGAGGAGGGCGTCGCCCTCAGCCCCGCCGCGGCGCAGCCGGGCCTCGCCGTCGATCCGCGCGTCCTCGACCCGCGCGCCCCCGTCGATCCGCGCGTCCTCGACCCGCGCGCCGCCGTCGATCCGACGGTGGCCCCGGCGGTCCTGCCGGCGATCGTCGCGGTGCCGGCCGCCCCGGCGCCCGTCGCCGCCAGCGGCAAGGCCGACGCGGGAGCGCCGCGCCAGCAGGGGCGCTCCACCGAGCCGCTCTCGGAGAGCTGAGCCCCGCAGCCGGCCAGACCGAAGGCCGCTGTCTGCGCGGCCTGCCTGCGTCGGCCTGCGCGCCCGGCGGTGGCCTGCGCAGCCGGATTTGGCTTGGTCCGGTCGCGCCGCCGCGGTAGCCGAGCGGCATGCCTGACAACCAGCCCGTCTCCCCCAACAAGGTCGCGGTCGTGGGCGCTGGCAGCGTCGGCGCGACCATCGCATACGCGTGCCTGCTCCGCGGCGTGGCGAAGGAGGTCGCCCTGTTCGACGTGAACCGGGCCAAGGTCGACGCCGAGGTGCTCGACCTGAATCACGGCCTGCAGTTCGTCCCGGCGGCGACGCTCGAGGGCAGCGACGACGTGGAGGTCTGCCGCGGGGCGCACGTGGTCGTCATCACCGCCGGCGCGAAGCAGAAGCCCGGACAGAGCCGGATGGACCTCGCCACCGCGAACGTCGCCATCTGCCGCGAGCTCCTGCCGCGGCTCCAGGCCGTCGCGCCCGACGCGCTCTACCTGCTCGTCACCAACCCGGTCGACGTGATCACGTATGTCACGCTCAAGCTGACCGGCCTCCCGCCCGCCCGCGTCCTCGGCAGCGGCACGGTGCTCGACAGCAGCCGTTTCCGCTTCCTGATCGCCAGGCGGCTGGACGTGGCCGTGCAGAACGTCCACGCGTACATCGCCGGCGAGCACGGGGACAGCGAGGTGCCGCTGTGGAGCAGCGCGAGCGTCGCGAACATCCCGCTCGACGCGTGGTCCGTCCCCGGCCACGGCAAGCTCGCCGCGAGCGACAGGGCGGAGATCTTCTCGAACGTGAAGAACGCCGCTGCCCAGGTCATCTCCGGCAAGGGCGCGACCAACTACGCCATCGGCCTGGCCACCGCCAAGATCCTGGAAGCCCTGCTCCGCGACGAGAACCGCGTGCTGCCCGTCAGCAGCCTGCTGAGCGGCTACCGCGGGATCGACGATGTGTGCCTGAGCGTGCCGTGCGTCGTGAACCGCTCCGGCGTCGCGTCCCAGCTGCCGATCCCGATGAGCCCCGAGGAGGAGGCCGGCGTGCGCGCCAGCGCGGACACGATCCGCAAGGCGATCCGGTCGCTCGGGTTCTGATACGAGCTGGCGCCGCATCGCCCGAGCTCGCTCATGATTCCGTGATGACGGTTGACCCTCTCCAGCGCGTCCGACGTCGATCTCCCCGCCTCGCGGTGGCGGCCCTCGAGGCGTAAGTGACGGCGCCCGAGGGACCCGAGCCGGTGGGCATGAAGGTGCCTGTCGCCGAGGCGCTCGCCGCGCAGCGCCTCGAGCGCGACGCCGCGAGCAGCCTCGACGCCGCGCTCGCCCTGGCGACCGCGCTGCACACGCCGGGGCAGCGCGAGCGCTACCGACGTCTGCTAGGATGCGCGATCGAGCAGGCGGATCGCGCGCTGGCCGCCGCCGAGCAGGAGCGCGCCGCCCTCCAGGAACCGGAGCTCGCCGCTGGAAGAGAGCGGATCCTCGCGACGAAGATGGGCGCCCACGCGACGCTGGCGAGGGCCCACGCGGCGCGAGCAGAGGACGCGCTCCACGGAGCGGGCCAGCTCTCGCTGAGCGCGCAGCGCGCGCCGACGCGCGGCGCTTGCGACGACGGCTGGCGGCGCGCGGAAGCGATCGTGACCGGCGCAGAGGCCTCGGCCCGCGCGGCCGGGATCAGCGCTGCAGAGATCGAGGCCGGATCGCCGCGGTCGAAGGTCGCCCGCGCGGCGCACGCGGCAGCGCGCAAGGCCGAGGTCGCCGCCCGCGCGGCGCGCAGGATCATCGAGGAGCGAAATCACGCGTATACGTTCCACACCGAAAGCGGCTTCTCGTTCGGCGAGGGGTGGTACGTCGCCGCGGCCGCGGTCCTCGCGGGCGCGGCCATCCAGGTCGAGCCAGGCAAAGCTGGCACGCCGCAAGCCGAGGCGTTTCTTCGCGATGCGGGCCTGAGCGATCACCTTCAGGCATACCGCTCGCGCCCGCGCGCGGTGAAGCAGACGACGGAGATCGTCGCGCGCGCCTTCAAGGCCGAGCCGTCCTCCGCCCAGCGGAGGCTCCGCGCGGCGTTCCTCGGGGACGTGCCGATTCCGGAGTCGGTGACCGGCTGGGTCGATCGCAGGCTCGCCGAAGCGCGCGCGGGGACGTCACGCCGGATGAAGGTGCTGCTCTGGATCCGCGAGGGGCTCCACCACCCGCACCGAAATACGACGCTCGCCGAGCTTCTGGAGCTGACGGACCTCGTTCGACGCGCGGGGCTCGTGCCCGTGTTGACCGGCGACGCGTTTCGAGGCGGACAGGTCCCCGAGGGCGCGGTCGACATGACCCTCTTCTGGAAGGACCCCACCTTTCGGCAGCTCGACATGCGTCGAGCGCAGCTTCAGTTCTTCGAGCACCTGAAGCGAGCGCACGGCCTCATCGGTCAGCTCGGCGTCACGACCGCAGGCATGGATGGCCCCGCGCTCATGGGGCTTCCCACGATGTATCTCACCGATGCGCCGAACGTGCGTATGGGGGAGTGGGTGGGCGCGGTGCCCGGATATCAAGAGATCGTGCGCGAGAGCGGTTATCTCGATCGCGTCCGCCGTGTGCTGTCCGAATGGGCCGCAGCTCCGCGGCTCGCGGACGGGAACACGTGCTCCCCGGCGGCGGCCGGGGCCGCGGTCGAGAGCGACGAGCCGGTCTCCACGCTCGGCGGCTCGACGGCGCAGTGATGCCGCGCCTCGGGCGAGCGCCGGGGCGCCCTCCGCGCGATCGCGG
Source organism: Sorangium sp. So ce134 (assembly GCA_051525975.1). GTDB lineage: Bacteria > Myxococcota_A > Polyangia > Polyangiales > Polyangiaceae > Sorangium. The sequence continues at coordinate 9,713,568 of CP150314.1, read as the reverse complement.
GCTTGCCGCGTGGATGCGCTGGCGTCGGCAGCGCGCGCGCCTTGAAAGGCAGCGTCACGCGGCCGGCGGCTGCCTGGCCCGGATCACCTCCCGCTGAGCCAGGAGCCACGCGCGCCCCTCGGCATCCGTGGCGAAGAAGTCGACGGGATAGGATCGCAACCTGAGGAGCCTCAGGCTCCTCAAGGTGAGCATCGCGACGACGCGCAGGCTAAAGCTCGCTCCGACGACCGCGACCGCGTCGTGGCGCGCCTCGAGCGCTCCGCTCGCGATCAGCTGGCGCACGTCGTGCGGGACGGCGCTCATGCGGCTCACGTCGGCGAGCACCAGGACCTCGCGGCCGCTCTCCGCGATGCGCCGGGACGCTGCGGCGATCGAGCGCGCGATCTCCTCCGAGAGGTCTCCATGGGCCGTGACATGGAGGATTCCGTCAGGCTCCTCGCGCAGATCGAGGACACCGCGCCTGGGATCCGGGTCGTGCATGGCGAGCAGCATAGCCGCTCTGCATCGCACCGTGACAGGGATACTCGTGGGGCCGAAGCGGAGCGGCGCGCCCTCACGGGGGAGCCATCGACCGCCATCGTACCCGACACGCCTACACCCGAGCGGCTCCGCGCCCGGGCGACATCGACGGCGCGCATGACCCGCCGTCCGCCGAGCCGGCGCTCACGGGATCTTGCAATAGGCCGGGAAGCTCGACGGGACGCCCGACGCGTACGGCTCGGGGCGCACCTTGTACGGGTGGTCCTTCAAGAACTGCCAGCTCGAGGCGGCGATGCCCGACGGGATGCGGTGCCCGCCGCCGCTGTCGCAGTCGATGGCGAATCCCCCCTTTGCCTTGATGTCGCTCTCGAACGCCGCGCTCGCCTGCGCGAAGTCGATGACGACCACATCGGAGCCCCGCGCGCCATGGACCGCCATGACGGCAGGCGGGCTGCTGGGGTCCTGGAGGGGCAGCGTGCCGAAGCCGGTCGTCCCTCCCGAGTACGTCACGACGCTCGCGACGTAGCTGGAACGCGCATAGGCCATGTACGCGGTCTGCATGCCTCCCGCGCTGAAGCCGAGCGCGTGGATGCGGCGCGTGTCGATGTTGCGCTGCTGGATGGCGCACGCGAGCGCCTCGTCGGCCGTGTTGAGGTCGCCCACGTACCACACGTTGTTGCCCGTGGTCCGCGTGCCGTCCTCGCCGCCGTGACCATCGTACGCGTTGGGCGCGAACACGACGCCTCCGCGGCTCGTGATCTCGTCGATGGCGGCCTGTCCGAGGCCGCTCAGCGCCTCTTGCGGGCGGGAGCTCGTGGCGTGCCAGTAGATGACCACCGGCGCCGGGGTGGCGGACCTCGCGCCGGCCCACACGCGGACTTCGCGGCCGAGGAACGTCATCGTCCCGGTGGCGATCGTCGGACACGCCTCTCGGGCGGCTGGCAGGGCGCTCGGCGCGCTCCCGCCGCCGGAGCCGCCGGAGCCGCCAGCACCGCCGGAGCCGCCAGAGCCGCCGGCGCCGCCAGCGCCGCCGGAGCCGCCAGCGCCGCCGGAGCCGCCAGCGCCGCCAGAGCCGCCAGAACCGCCGGAGCCGCCAGAACCGCCGGAGCCGCCAGAACCGCCGGAGCCGCCGCTGCCGGTCGTCCCCGATGCTCCGTCTCCGGTCACGGACGAGATCGTCGGGCGCACCGTGCCTGTCGCGCAAAAGTTGAACGTGACCGACGCGCCGGGCTCGATGCGCGCATTGCCCGGGGTCGGCGTCGCCGTCAGCAGCGTGCCGCTGCTCGAGAACACAGCGCCCCAGGACCGGGTCACCGTCGCGTTCTTCACGTCGGTGACGACGCTCCATGACGTGGCCGCGCTCGCGCCGCCGTTCGACACCTTGACGGCGGCGCAGTAGCGGCCGCCCCAGAGCGGCTGGTAGCTCAGCTCGGCCGAGAGGCCGCTCTCGGCCGCCATCGGCGATTCGCCGCCCAGCTCGGCGTCGCCGGCCTCTCCGGCGACGCACGCGCCCAGCGCCGCAAGCAGCCCGGCCAGCGCGAGCGGCGTCAGGCGAGGAGCGCCGGCGACGCCAGCCTCGCTCGGGCGCGACGGGCCGACGAGCCGCTCATCCCTCGCCCGACGCTGCTCGTCGCTCCCGCTCCGGGTCCGCGAGCGCCGCCGCGACGAGCGCTCCTGCCAGGGGGCAATGTTCATAAGAGTCTCCTCCATCCTCGTGATGATGAGAGCAGGCGGCTGCGCCAGGCGCCGAGTGCCCCGCGCGCGGAGCGACACGGGCACGCCCACATTCAGCCGCGAGCTTCCTAAGAGATGCTGGCTCGATGGCCGCAATGGACGAATCAAGGATAGCGAATGTCGAATCATCCGTGAAACGAAGATCGGATTGCTGCGTCGGAATTGTCCGCAGCGTCGCTCGAAGTTTCCGCGGCTCGTGCAAACGGCTCGCAGGGTGTGAGACGCGGACTCCGGACCACCGTCATGCGTTTGGCGTCCCGCTTACGGTGAGAGCGTGTGCCCCTCGTCGACGCCGCCGGCCGCCGACCCGGACGTGGCTGCGCGCGAGCCCCGGCGCGACGTCCAGAGCGCGGCGACGCTGGATCGAGGGGACGCACGGACTCTGCTGGTCGTCGAGGCGCGCTGTGGTAGCACTCAAGCTCATGGGCGCCGCGGCGGCTCGCGGCGCCGTCCGTCGGGACGTGGCGTGACTCAGTCCGCCCTGTTCACCCTGTCGGCGGGGCGAGGTGTGCGGAAATGACCGTCGATCTCTCGATCCTCTTCGGGCTCGGCACGCTCGGCTGCGGCGCCGGCATGGCCTGGATGGCGGCGCGGACCGCCTCGCTGAAAGGACAGCTGCGCGAGGCCGCCCGGCACGCAGAGGCCCTCCGTCAAGCCAACGCGCAGCTGGAACGGCTGCGCGCGGAGCGCCATCAGGAGCGCGAGGCGCTCGAGCGCGCCCAGGGCGAGGAGCGACAGAAGGTCGAGTGGCTCGACGCGCAGCAGCGGGAGATCGAGTGGTTGCGGCGGGAGCTGGACGTCCGGCCCAAGATCACGCAGAAGCGGTACAAGATCCTGACGCTCGGAATCAAGGGGACCGGGAAGACGTCGCTCACCCTGAAGTGGGCCAACCCCCTCGTCGACCTCGGCAAGGTGCAAGGGACGAAGATCGAGCGTTACGAGCGGACCGTGAGCCACGTGTCGACCAAGGACGAGCTGGTCGAGCACATCTTCGAGATCGGCGACTGGGGCGGAGAGCACCTCGTCGAGGCCCAGCACGAGCTCGTCATGGACGACATCCACGGCCTGCTCATGGTCGTCGATCTCGCGGCCAAGGACGGCAGGCAGGTGGATCCGGCCCGGATCGAGGATCAGATCCGCGAGTTTCAGCCGCAGTCGCTGCGCTACTTCTTCGGCTCCAAGACGCTGACGGCGTGCAAGGCGGTCGTCCTGTTCATCAACAAGTCGGACGTCCTCGCCGGGACGCCGGCCGAGATCGAGGCGGAGGCGCGCAAGCACTACCGGCCGCTCATCGAGGGGATCGAGCGGTTCAAGAACCACGTCGACACCCGCGTGCTCGTGGGGTCGGCGAGCTACGGCCACAGCACGCACCACCTGTTCTCGCACTTCGTCGAGCGCATCCTGCCGAAGCACGCCTACGACGGTCAGCTCCTCCAGCGGATCAAGCAGGACATCCACCCGCCGGCGGCGGTCTCGCAGACGGCGCGGCTCGCGGCGCCCCAGGTCGAGGCCCATGCGCCGAAGTGACCCCGGCGCGGGCTACGAGCCCCCGCGCTACCGCGCCGCGGACGACGCGCCGTGGTACCACGCGCTCCACGGGAACGTCCCGGATCACCAGATCGACTTCATGTACGGCCCGGAGGTCCCGCAAGGGTCCCTGACGCCGACGCACTATAGCCACCTCGCGCGGCTGATGAAGTACATCGAGCCGCAGACGAGCGGCACCCACGCGTTCGCCATCGGCAACCTCTCGCGGGACGATACCCAGCATGAGGCGGGCCACGGCGCGATCGCCCTGATCTTCGCGTTCCGGATCGGCGGCGCGACGGACCACGCCGGCAGGGGGCACCCGCCGTTCGCCCACGGGATCATCGCGATCGATCGCGAGGTGCGTCGCGCGTCGCTGCTCGAGGCGGTCACCACGTTTCACCGCCACGCGACGGGGGGCGGCGAGACCGGCTCGTCGGCGGACACGTTCTATCGGGCGTACGTGCGCGCGGTGCTGGAGCGGCCGGACAGCGTGTGCGGCGTGCTGTCGCGGTACGTGGAGGAGTTCGGCGACCTCCCGCGCCTGCCGCGGAGCGACCTGCCATGCGCGTGGGTCGCCGACGCGGGCGCGCAGCCGAGGCGGGTGGTCATCGTCCACGGCGACGGCGCGACGTTCGGATCGATCGCGAGCGTCGCTTGCCGGCTCGCGGCGGTGCTCTATTGCTCGAACTTGCGGTGGACCGCGATCTCCACGGGTCGAGAGGCGGATATTCCGGGCGGGCTGTCGGTGCGCATCGTGCCGGAGCGCGAGCTCGCGGCGGAGGACCTCAAGGGCCGGCTCCTGCGCATCGAGGAGGTGCCCGAGGACGAGGCGGAGATCGCCCGCGCCGTGCTCGGCGCGAGGCCGCACGGCGCGGAGGCGGAGATGCGGAGGGCCGTGGGCTGGCGGGAGCGCTATGCGGCGCAGCGCGCGCCGGCGGCCCGCGCGGGCGCGGGCGCGGGCGCGGAGCGGCCGGGAGCGGCGGAGGCGTCCGAGGGCGAGGCGCGGGCGTCGGAGGGCGAGGCGCGGGCGTCGGAGGGCGAGGCGCGGGCTTCGGGAGGCGACGCGCGGGCCGCCCCGAGCGAGACGCGAGCCGCCCCGAGCGAGGCGCGGGCCGCCCCGAGCGAAGCGCCGACGGCCGCGGCCACGCGCGGTGGCGCTCACGCCGAAGCGGCGGAGGCGGGCGAGGCGGGGCCGCGGCGCGCGGCGCCGGATGCGCGTCGTGCGAGGGGCAGGGGGGCAGCGCTCGGCGCGGGCGTGACCCTGGCCGCGGTGGCGGCGGTGATCGGCGCCATGTCGGGCCCCGCGCGCGAGGACAGGACAGCGGATTCCGAGGCGCCGCGCGCCCCGAGCATGGCGAGCCCGCCAGCGCCGCCGCCGCCCGCGCAGGAGGTGCACAGCGGGCCCGAGCCGCCGCCCGCGCCCGCGGAAGCGGCTCGGGCGGCGCGGACCGCGGCGCCGCGCCGCGCTCCGGCGAGGCGGACTCCGCGAAGGTCGCCGGCGACCAGGGACACCTCGGAGCCGACGGTGTTCGACAGCGCGCCCATGTTCGAATAGGCCCCGGCCGCCGGCGGGGAGGTCGGACGAGGAGGCGGGCTGACCCCGAGGGCGCCGCGACGCGCTCCGCGATCGCCCGCGCCGCGGCTGCCATGTCTGGGACCGTCGCGGCGGCGGCTCGCGTTCATCGTCGCGGCGCGGCGGCGCGCCGGCGCTCACTCACCGCAGCTTGCGTTGGTGTCGGAACACCAGCACTCGGCCCTGACGCCCGGCTCGCCCGGCGACGAGAGGACGTCCGGTCGCCAGTCCTCTCCGCCCTTGCCGCCGGCGCCCGGGTTGCCGAGGGAGCGGACCGCCAACCCCGTCGCGGCGCCGGAGGCGGCGGGGCAGCTCGCGTAGGCGATGCCGAGCGCGTATCCGCCGCGCCCGCCGCCCCCTGGGCCGCCCGCGCCGCCGGAGCCTCCATTCCCGCCCATGCCGTTGCTGGACCAGAGATCATAACCCTCGATGACGCTGCCAGGCGCGCCGTTCCCGCCGCGTCCGCCGCTTTGCCCCGCCGCCCCGCTTCCCCCGTCGCCCGCTTTTCCGACGGCGGCGGTCACCTCGACCAGGACGAGCTTCGTCCCGAGGCTCACGATACCGATGCTGGATCCGCCGGCCCTTCCACCGGCGCCGCCCTTGCCGCCGCATCCGCCGGCGCCTCCGCCGCCGCCGCTCGGGCCGGCGAGGAGCGCGTCATTGGGTGACGGACACTGACGCATCTTGAGGCCGCCCACGCCCCCGCCGCCGCCCTGGCCCGGCTTGCCGGGATCGCCGTCCGCGCCGTCGCCACCCTGGATCCCGGAGAGGGTCAATGGCCCGCGACCGCCGCCGGCGCCGGGGGTGCCGGGGATACCGGGGGAACCGTCGGCGGCGGACACGATGACCCAGCGCTCGTTGAACGAGCCACCGTTCCCGGTTGTCGTCGTCATCGGATCGGGCGTCGCGACGCCGTTCGAGCCCCGCTCTCCGGAGCGATTGCCCCGATCCTGCTCGCGCAGCGTCCCTCCGGGCCCGCCCGCGCCACCGCGGGTATCCACGTCACCGCACATCGTGAGCCCCGGCTGGCCGCCCTGCGGATCGCTCGACAGGCAGGGAGCCGTCGGCGCCCCGTCCTCGTTCCCGCGTGGCGCGTCCGCCCCCGGCACCGCCGATTCCGTCTCGGGAGCGCCGTCGCTGCCCCTCTTCGCGTCGCCGGCCGACACGTGGACCTCCCTCAGCTCCGCCGCGATGTCGGCCACCGCCACCGCGATCGCCGACCCCTCCAGCCGGCCCTCCGCGGACGCCGCGGAGAACTCGAATGCTTCCACCTTCGCCCCGCCCGCCTCGGCCGTCAGCGTCAGCGCCACCTGCCCCGGAGGCCCCTGGACCGCGCTCCTCGCCCCGGGAGGCCTCGTCCACACGTCGCACGTGAAGCCCCCGACCACCTCGATCCCGGCCCGCAGCGTCACCGCCTCGTGAAACGGCTGGCCGGCGCACGCGCATACCCGCTTGCCGTTCGCGCCGTCGATCGCCTCTTGCAGCCGGGCGTACGGGCTGCCTTTCGTCCCGTTTCCGCCGGGCTGGGCGCTCGCGTTCGCGAACACGCCGCACCCGTCCATCGTCTCCGAGAGCGGATCCGGCGCCGGATCCGGATCCGTGCAGTGCAGGCACTCCGGTACCTGGTGGCACGCGGTCGCGTGGAGCGCCGCGGCGAGCACGGCGGCAGCGCGGAACCGATGAACCTCGTCGAACTGACTCAATCGCATGATGTCGCTCCTCGATGTCACCAACGTGTGTTCAGCGAAATTCCTGCTCCGGGAGCGAGCGCCATGGGAACAACGGCCACCGAGGGCCGTCGGTCGTTTCCGAACGATCCGTACAGCGCATAGACCACGACCGCCGCGCCGAGCACGCCGGCCGCGGCGAACATCCCGTTCGAGACGCCGTACAGGCGCGCGGCCTCGATCCGACGCTGGTGCACCTCGCGGCACCGCGTGCCGCCGAGCGATACGGGGCCGGGCGCATAGCAGGAGTCCGCGCCGGGCACCGCCGCGTCGCTGCCGGACCGCGCGCTCCGGTCTGCGACGACCCTCAGGACGACCGCCGTGCCCAGCGCGAGCCCCGTGGCCGCGCCGCCCGCGGCGACGAGCGCCACGCTCGGCCCCGCGGCGCCGCCGCGCGGCGCCTGGGGCGGGCGCTCGGGCTGCGTCCGGGGCTGAACCGCCGGCGCCGCGGCGGCGCGCTCCTCGAACCGGAGCTCGACCTCCTGCGACGCGCCCGGCGCGAGCGTCACCGAGGTCTTCGCCGGGGGCTCGCCCTGGAGCCGGGCCTCGATCGTCCTTTGCCCCGGCTCGACATACACCTCTCGCCCGAGCGGCGATGTCCCTGCGGGGACGCCGTCGACGAGCACGGTGGCCTGCGCGCGGCTCACGACGAGCGTGAGCGTGGCGATCTTCGCCTTGGCCTCATCGAGCATCTGGCGCGCCCGCGCGCGGTCGCGCTCGCTCACGCCCTCGGCTTCGCGCAGGAAGAATGCGATGTGCTCCGCGGCGTCGCGGTGCTTTCCGAGCTTGAGCTCCGCCTGCGCCAGGTTCGCCGCGATCTGGAAATGCTGCTTGAGCGCCCACGCCTCGAGGTAGGCCGCGTACGCCTCTGGCCAGCGCTCCTCCCTGGCTGCCGCGACCCCTGCGCTGTAGATCTGCGCCGCGCGCGCGCTGTCGTCGCGGGGCGCCTCTCGGACGTCAGGGGTCTCCGCCAGCGCGACCGGCTCCGCGGCGGCCGCGCAGAGGAGCGCGCCCAGCGCCGCTCCGGCCGCGCGGCGGCCCCAGGTCGTCACAACACCCGCCATGATGTACCTCCTGCGCAATCGATGACCTGGGCGCTCGAGGGCGCCTGCGCGACCCGGGCGCGCCGCGGTCCCGCAGCTCCCGCCGGGCGCCGCGCCATTGCGGTGCGGCGGACCGGGGTGCCCGGCGGCGCGCTCGTCTCCGGGGATCGCCGCTTCTCATCATCAACGATCGTAGGGACTGCGCCTTCGATCTTGCTTATCGAGACAGAGGATCCGCAGAAATCCCGTCTTTCCCGCGCAGGGGTCGGCGTCCGGCGACCTGGCCGGAGGCCGGCGCTGCGAGGGCGGGTTCTGCGATTGCGTGCCGGCGGACGGCGCGGGCACATGCTGCTTGGATGTCGGCGCCGGCGCCGGCGGTTCTCGCTTCCGGCCTGCTTCGCCCGCGAGCGCCGTCCTTGTGCCTCCACCGGACTCCGGCGGCGGCGTCAGCGGCGGTGGTGCCGCCGGGCTCGATGTCGCGGCGTGGGGGTCATTCGGCGGCGTCAGCGCGGGCTGGCCGAGGCTTCCGTGCGGCGCCGCGGTGACGGCGCGAGTCGCCGATCTCCCGGAGAGGGCCAGCGCCGCCGCGGCGGTCGCGCCCAGCGCGAGGGCCGCCGCGGCGGCGATCCGGCGATTCCGTCTCGGGTTCTCGGTTGGCCGTGGCGGCGGGGGCGCCCCGGGCGGGCGGATTCCGGCGTCGAGGTCCACCTGGGATGAGCTCGTGATCAGCGGTGTCGTCGAGCTGCCGGGATCCCGCTTGTGGCTCGACGTGCCCTTGCCGTCGTCCGTGGCGTTCGCCGTACCGTCGGTGCCCGAGGCCTGCGGCGAGGGCGGCGTTTGCGCTGTGGCCTCGGGCGGCGCCGCCTCCTCGCGCGCGCCTCCTGGCACGGCGGACAGCGCACCTCTCGGCGTCGCGATCTCGTCGAGTCGCTCGGCCACCTCGGTCGCCGTCCCGAACCGCTCCTCGCGGTCTCGGCGCATGCAGCGGGCGACGATGTCCACGAGCCGCCGGTCCACGCGCCACAGGGTCCGCGCCAGGGTAGGGATCTCTCCGCCCAGGATGGCCGTGAACACCTCGGCGGCATCTCCCCGGAACGGTCGTTCTCCGGTGAGCATCTCGAAGAGCACGACGCCGAGCGACCAGAGGTCGGTGCGGTGATCGACGTCCCTGTCGGCCCTGACCTGTTCCGGGCTCATGTACAGCGGGGACCCGACCGCTCCGCCGGGCATGGTGTGGAGTCCGTCGTTGATCGACAGGTTCTTGGCGACGCCGAAGTCCAGCACCTTGACGACCCACGCCTGTGCGTCGGGCTCTCGGTGCAAGAAGATGTTCGAGGGCTTGAGGTCGCGGTGGACGATGTGGCGCTCGTGCGCTGCCGCGAGGCCCCTCGCGACGTCTCTGCCGATGGCCGCGCCGATCTCCGGCTCGACCCGGCGCCTGCGCAGGAGGAGCTCGGCCAGGGTCTCGCCCGAGAGCAGCTGCATCACCAGGAACGGTTCTCCGGCGGCCGTCTCGATCCTGTCGTAGACATCGACGATGTTCCGGTGCTGGAGCGCTCCGCAGCTCCGCGCTTCCCGTTCGAACCGCAGCCGGAGCTCCGGTTCCGGGCGGATCATCCGCTTGAGCGCCACCTCCCGTCCGGTGGCGATGTTGATGGCCGACCAGACGGAGCCCATGGCGCCTTCGCCGATCTTCTCGACGAGCCTGTACTTGCCGGCGATCGTCCCCTCCGCGTCGACGGGTCTGTGCGTCTTCAGCTTCGACATGAGCCCTCTCGCGGCGGAGCCGGCGCGTCATGAGCGGACGTCGCGTCCGCCGCGCTGGACGTAGCTCGGCGTCTCTCGGCGCTGATTCCCCTCCGGGCGTCCCACGATGGCTGGCGGTCCGGTGACACGCTCGCCGCCGTGCAGACACGAGGCGTGCCACGGTCAGCCGTGCAGCCTCATCGCACCCTCATGAATGTCGAGGCCATCCATCCTCCGCCGCGCGGCGCGAGGGCCGATCGCTCGGATCATGAGATGGACGGCGGCAGGCCCCCGGAGAGGGAGTCCGCCGCGCGGCGCGAGGGCCGATATCTCTCCTATCACGAGATGGACATCGGTAGGCCCCCGGAGAGGGAGTCCGCCGCGCGGCGCGGGGAGGGCCGATGTTTGAGCCTGAGACGATGTTCCTCCGGCGGAGCCGGAGGAACATCGTCTCAGGCGAGTCCGGCGGGGCCCCCGCGCCGCGCGGCGGACTCCCTCTCCGGGGGCCGGGCAGCTCGGCAGGACCCTTCTCTCGACAAGCCCCGCCGACGCCGCGGAACGGTCACCCGCTGGCCGGCCCCGTCCCCTGGTCCGACTCCCCCCACGCCACCATGACCGCGCTCGTGTTGTGGAACCCCTCCACGCTCCCCCCGAACTTCGCGATCTGCCCGTAGCACGCCACCCCGAACATCGGATGCAGCGCCGTGTTCGGCGAAAGGAACGCCCGCACCTCGTCCCGGTACCGCTCCCCCAGCAGCCGGAACCGCGACGCGCAGTCGAACACCAGCGCCCCCGACACCGCCGGCAGCGGCCCGAGCACCTTCGTCGACAGCCCCTTCGCCGCCTGCAGCAGCGCGTCGGCCGTCGCGCTCACCACCCGCACCACCTGCCCCCGCGACAGGCCCCCGGTCAGCACCACCGCCCCGTCCCCCCGGATCGCGATCGGCGACCGGATCTTCAGCGCCTCCCCGAACGGCGTCTTCGCCCCGAGCGCGTGCTTCGCCATCGTCTGGAGCAGCCCCTCGCCGCTCGTGCGCAGCCCGAGCCGCGACAGCTCCTCCTCGTACACCCGCGCCGCCGGCTGCCCGTCCAGCGTCCGGAGCACGTTCCGCTCGATGTCCGTGATCGTGAAATCCCGCCCACCCTCGGCCGCCCGGAACCCGTGCACCACGTCGATGTTCACCCGGTGCCGGTGCGTCAGCCGCACCAGCACCGCCGCGTCCGTCAGCGCCTTCCGGCCCAGGAACACGCGCGCGCCCTCGAACGTCCACCCGTCGCCCGCCGTCCCGCCGAAGACCCGCGTGTGCGGCGGCACCCCCTGCCGCAGCGCGGCCACCAGCTCGTCCCCGTCGCACGCGAACGCGTCCGCCAGCACCAGGATCGAGCTCGGCGCGCCGCTGCGCGGGCCGTTGCTCGACACCGCCTCGTCCATGTCGCTCAGCGCCGCCCGCACGCTCTTGCCGTGATCCGCGCGCAGCTCGCGCGCCGCGGCGCACGCCACCTCGACGTTCGCGCCCCCGAGGACCGCGCACGACACACCGCTCCTGCTGAAGCCCCGCTCCGTGAACGACACCCCGCCGGTGGTGGCCCCGACCACCGGGACGCCCGTCGCGTCCTCGACCGCCGCGAGGTAGTCCTCGTGCTTCGCGCCGCTCGGCAAGGCCACGATCGCGAGCCGCGCAGGCTCCTTCCACTCCGCGACCGTGCGCTCGATCTTCCGGCCGAGCAGCCACGCGTTCCCATCAAAGGGTCCGAGGGTCATCATCTTCATGCGCCGAAGCTCCTGCGTACCCCGCGCCGGAGCGCGGGGCTTCGAGTCCAGGCCATCGCTGACGATACGCGTCGCGGCTCGGTGATAACACGCACGAGGGACGCCTCTCTACTCCTCTTGCAGACTTCTGCCCAGCGCGGCCGCCCGCCCGGTGAGGAACCCCGGACGCGCATCGGCGGAGCTCGGGCGCTGTGCTCCGCTCACGCACCTCCACGGCCGCGCGCGTGATCTGCTTCACCAGGCCGCTCGCCCGCCGGCGGCGGCTGGGTCGCCGGCCGCGCCGCCCCGCGGACCCTCTCGTCGAGCGACCGCAGCGCCTGGCCGAGCTCCGCGATCTGCGCCTCGATCGCCCGGATGCCGAACGCGCTCTGCGTCGTCGCCTTCGCGAGCGGCGAGACCAGCCGCTCGACCAGCGACAGGTGGTGGCCCACGAACTCCGACACCGAGCGATCCGTCTCGACCGTCACCTCGACCTTCGGCTGCGCGACCCCCTTGAGCGCCGCGGAGAGCCGCTCGAGCTCCGGCGCGAGCCACTGCTTCACCTCGCGCGCCCGGCCGTCCCCCGCCTGCGCCGCCGCGGCCGCCTTGCCGATCGCCCCGCGGATGCCCTCCAGCTGCTCGCCCAGCATCGAGAGCGTTCCGGTCACGCGCACGACCGGATCGTCCTCCTTGCCGCCCATGCGCTTGATGCGCTGGTACCCCTTCCTGATCTCCTCCCACCGCGCCGCCTGCTCGGGCGAGAGCCGGCCGCGCAGCTCGGCGAGCTTGAGCAGGTTCTGCTCGGCGCCCGTCGTCAGCGTCTGCGACTCGCTCACGTAGTGATCGTCGACGAGCCGCTCGATCTCCTCGGGCGTGTGCGCCGAGACGACCTTCTCGGCCAGCTTGTTCATGTTGCGGTAGCTGCCCTGCAGCTTGAACGGCGGCTCGGTCCGGAAGGCGTCGTCCTGCGACGCGCTCCGGATGTACTCGAGGTTCACCGACAGCAGCACCTTCTGCACCCGGAAGAGCCGCTCGAACACGGCGACGATCTCCGCGACCTCCGCCGCCGAGTAGGCGTGCTCGAGCTCCGTCGCGGCGATGGCTTCGCCCCGCGCCATCCGGATGAGCTTGTGCGTGTCCCCCGGCGCCCGCCCCGAGAGCGGCGCGAGCGTCGGGTTCGACGTGAGCGCGTTCTCCAGGTAGCTCAGCGCGAAGAGCTCCTCCTTGCCGTCGAGGATGTCGCCGAGGTTGTAGGTGTCGGCCCGGTTCGACAGCATGTCCGGGATCTGGAACCGCGCGCCCGACTCCGTGTACGGGTTGCCCGCCATCACCACGCAGAACTTCTTGCCGCGCAGGTCGTACGTCTTCGTCCGGCCCCGCCACACGCCCTCGACCCGGCGCTGCCCGTCGCAGAGCGAGATGAACTTCTGCAAGAGCTCCGCGTTCGTGTGCTGGATGTCGTCGAGGTAGAGCATCACGTTGTTGCCCATCTCGAACGCCAGGTTGATCTTCTCGACCTCCTGCCGCGCGGTCGCGTTCGGGGCCTCGGCCGGGTCGAGCGACGTGACCTCGTGCCCGAGCGACGGCCCGTTCACCTTCATGAACACGAGGCCGAGCTTGCTCGCGACGTACTCCATCAACGTCGTCTTGCCGTAGCCCGGCGGCGAGATGAGCAGCAGCATGCCCATCAGATCGGTGCGCTTCACGTCGCCCGCGGCCCCGAGCTGCTTCGCCAGGTTCGCGCCGACCAGCGGCAGGTACACCTCGTCGATGAGCCGGTTGCGCACGAACGACGTGAGCACCCGCGGCGCGAACTCCCCGAGGCGCAGCCGCCTCCGCTCCCGCTCCGCGATCTCGCTCCGCACCTTCCTGTAGGCGCGGTAGCGCGGCGCCCTCTCGTGCAGGAAGTCCTCGATCCTGCTCAGGAATTCGTCGAGCCGCAGCGCGAGCGCCCGCTCCTTGATGCGCGGGTGCTGGCCGAGCAGCCCCTCCACGCGCGCCTCGGTCACGGCCCCGCTCGGCTCCCGCTCGAGGTGCCGCTCCGTCACCAGGACGACCGCCGCCTCGAGCGCGAGGTGGCCCATCCGGGACCACGCGGCGTCCCGCGCGGTGAGCCCCCGCAGCCACGCCAGCGCGAGCTCCAGCCGCTCGGCCGGGTGCTTCTCGAGCTGCCGGAGGTCGTCCTCGAACGCCGCGCGGCTGCCCTCGAGGTCGAGGCGCGCGAAGAGCGCGTCGCGCAGCGCGAGCGCCGCGTCGCTCGTCACGAACCGGGGGCGCTCCGCCGCGAGCTCCTCCACGAGGTACCGCGCCGCCACGCGCACGTCCGCCGCGATGCTCACGCCCGCCGCGAGCCGGTGCGCCGCCGCCGCCGCCGCCACGCCCGCCGCGAGCTCGGCCGCGAGCGCCGCCCGCGCCTCGCCCTCGCCGAGCTGCGCCGCGAGCCGGCCGAGGCTCCGCGCCCGCCGGTGCGCGAGGTCCCGGGCGCGCGGGTCGAGCCCCGCCCAGGTGAGGCAGGCGAGGGCCCGCGGCGCGCTGCCGAAGCGCAGCAGCCCCGCCGTGGCGCGCAGCGCGAGCAGCTTCTCCAGGACGAGCGCGGCGTCCGCGTCGTGGACGCCGCGCTCGTAGCCCTCGTCGTGCCGGTCGGCCGCGTACGCGCGCACCGCCGCGAGCAGCCCGCCCGGGCCGAGCGACGCCTCGCGCAGCCGCTCGATCGAGAGCCCGGAGCGCCCCGCCTCCGCGTCGAGGAGCATCGAGCCCGCGAGGAACTCGCCCCGGTAGACGTCCGGGCTCTCGCTGACGAGCTCCTGGCCCCAGAGGTCGCGCGCGCCCTCCAGCGCCGGGTCCTCGATCGGCTCGAAGAAATCGGTCCCGGTGAGGTGCAGCGCGAGCCCGTCGCCGCGCGGGACCAGCGTGAGCTCCAGGGCCTGCGTGCTCACGTTGAAGCGGTGGCGGCCGAGCTTGATGACGTCGCCGCCGCCCTCGAACAGGTCCTCGCGGTCGCGCAGCGCGCGGAGCGCGTCCTGCCGCGCCGACTTGAGCCGCGCCTCGACCTCGTCCCCCTTCACGCTGTCGCCGAGCGCGTGCAGGCTCGCCGCGAGATCGCGGATCTTCGCGACCATGGCGTCGGACGCGAAGTACGTGTTGAGCTCGTCCACGGTCGCGAACGTGCGCGACCGCCGCGCCACCCCCTGGACGATCCGGTCCGCCGCGGCGACGAGGTTCGAGACGCGCCGCTGCCGCTCGTCGAGCAGCGCCTGCCGCCGCGCGGCGATCGCGTCGTTCACCTCCTCGCGCTTGGCCGCGAGCTCGCCCAGGAACTCGTCGAACTCGCCGAACTTGCCCTCGAGCTCCTCGAGCTGGACGAGCAGCTTCGAGAGCTCGGCGTCGCACCGCTCGGGCGAGTCGCAGACCGCGAGCGCGCTCGCGACGCTCTGGCCGAACACCTTGAACTGCGCGCCGAACTCGGCGCGCCCCTCCGCGCCCCGGAGGTCCTTGCCGCGGGCGCCGAGCGTCGCGCGCGCGCGGTTGAGCTGCGCGTACACCTCGCTGATCCCCTCCAGGATCCGGGTCCGCGCCGTGGGGTCGTCGACCTTCAGGCCCGCCACGATGTCGGCGAGCACCGAGAGCCCCTCGCTCACGGCGTCGAGGTCCGCCGCGAACGGCGCGAGCTCGCTCGACCGCGCGACCGCCTCGATCTTGGCGATGAGGCCCGCGAGCCGGTCGGCCAGCGGCCGGAACGCCTGGTCGCCGAGGAGGAACGTCACGCACGCGCGGCTCACCTCGTCGGACCGCGCGACGATCTCGGCCTCGAGCGCGTCCACGCGGCCGAGGTCCATGTACTTGAGCTCGCGGAGCGTGATGAGGTGCCCGCGCTGCCGCCGCAGCGCGGTCAGCGCCTTCAGGAACGCGTCGACGCTCGCCGCGTCCTCGGGCCGCACCCCGCCGAGCAGCTGCCGCTGCGCCGCCTCGGTCTCGGCGAGCGCGCTCGCCGCGCGCGCCTTGATGGCCTCGACCTTCTCGAACTCGTCGACGATGCTCTCGGAGACGGCCCGGAGCTCGTTCACGGTCGACAGGAGGTCGCCCGCCTCGGCGTGGCCGAGCCAGTAGAAGGCGTCGGTCATCCGCTCGGCGGTCCGGATCAGGTCCTCGTACGTCTGGCGGGTCGGCGACGCCTCGAGCGCCGCGCGCCGCATGCTGAGCGCGTCCGAGATCCCGCGCACGAGGTCGGCGTTGCCCACCTTGGCGAGGTACGAGCCGTCGGTCGGCGCCGACGCCGCGAACTCCGCGGTCATGAACGGCGTCTGCCAGATCTGCATCGGGTGGACGCGGGTCGGCTCCTCGCCCGAGGCCCGGAAGATCACCATCTTGCCGTCGTCGAAGAGGCTGTACCCGTGGCACTGGATCGGGGTCGCGATCTCCTTGCGGATCAGGTTGTACGGGAAGAGCACGTAGCGCCCCTCGACGACCTGGTGGAAGACGTAGAGCACGTCCTCCCCGTTCGGCGAGCGGATGACCCGCTCGAAGACGAGGCTGTCGGTGCTGCCCTCGAAGCGCTTCGTCTCGCCGGTGATGAGGTAGTAGCCGTTCGGGAAGACGATGCCCTGATCCTCCGGGAGGCTCAGGCAGGCGAGGCCGATCGCGTCGATGCGCGCGACCTTCCGGGTGCGGCCGTTGTAGACGAGGTAGCGGTACGACGGCTCCCGGAACGGCTTGATCTTGAGCAGGATGAGCGGCCCGAGCCGGGCGTACTGGATGTCGGCGTCGTCGAGCGCCTGGCCCGCGTCGTCGACCGGCTCGCGGTAGATGCCGAGCCCGGTGGCCGTGTTGTTCTCGACCTTGACCGTGAGGTCGCCGCCGACCGTCTCGACGAAGATCTCGCCGAGGATGGCGACGTGCGGGTGCTTGCCCTGCACGTGGTCGTCGCGGGTGGTCTGCGTCCACGCGAAGTCGTGCGCCCGCGGCCGCACGTTGTCCTCGTCGCCGCGGGCGTCGAGGTAGCGGATGCGCCCGGTCGCGTCGATGCTCCAGCGGAACACCTTCGCGTCGCGCTCGGTCGCGCCGACCTGGAAGATGGCGAGCAGCCTGTTGTCGCTGCGCCGGAGCTGGAGCAGCCGGGGCTCCTTGACGTAGCGGTGGAGGTCCTTGAACTCCTTGACGAAGGCGGGGTCGCCGAGGAACGCGTCGCCCTCGTCGAGCGGCACGTGCGACAGGTCGAAGGCGCCGCCGTCCTTCGCGAAGCGGTGGAGGCTGAAGACGTCGCCGACGTTCACCTCCTTGAGCCCCATGAACACGAGGTAGCCGACGAGCAGCTTGCCCCGGATGCTCACGATGTCGCGCGGCAGGCAGTTGTTCTCGGTCCTGACGCGCGCGTTCTCGAGGAGCGCGAGGTCGGCGCCGCCGAACACCTGCTTTCGCCGCGCGTTGAGCGCCTCGGCGCGGCGGCCGAGCTCCTCGGCGCGCTCGACGAGCCGCCGGCGGATGACCTCGTAATTGCCCCCATCCAGCGACTCTGCCGCCTGCGGAGGGGGAGCCCCCGCGGCCCGCGCCGCGCCGTCCAAGGCCGCTGTCGACACCATGCATGCTCCGTGTGGTCAGGCTCGAGGCCCGCCCCCGCGTCGAATCCGCGCGGGCCTCGGCTCGCCAGCGGCCAGGGTACAGCCGTTCGCCGCGTCCGGGGGGCGAGATGCCACGGCCGGGCGGCGCTCCGGGATGTCAAGCCCGCTCTGCCCGCCGCCGGCCGGGGATTTCATCGCGTCCCGGCGAGCGGCGCGTCGCAATCCCGCCACGGCGTCAAATCCGCTTGCCCCACGGGAGGTGTTGCGTTGCGATGCGCCGGTAACGAGGGCGACGTGCGCGCAGAGGCGCGTGCGAGCGCTGTGCGGCGCGCGCCCACGCTGCCTCTGGCGGCGCACCCGAAGGCCGGGACGCCTGGCGGCGCGGGCGGAACAACACGACGCTCTTCAGCGAGTTGGGATGGTGGCATCAATGGGCTTGGGAAAGAGACTTACTTCTTCCGTGCTCCTGGTCCTGCTTGCCGGTCCGCTCGTCGCCTGCGGGGACGACGGCGGCGGCGGCAATGGCGGCGCGGGCAGCGGCGATGGCGGCGCGGGCGGCAGCGGTGCCTCGGGCACGGGCACCGGCGGGACCGACGACAGCTCCGGGGCGTTCGGCGGGTTCATCTCCGTCGGGCCGGGGGGGACCGGCGGCGCCGGGGGCGATCCGTGCGAGTCGCCGGATCCTCCGCCGGAGTGCGACGCGGTGGACGCGGCGTGCGGCGACGGCGAGTTGAACCAGGACACCGAGGAATGTGACGACGGCAACAGCCTGCCCGGGGACTGTTGCTCCGGCGCCTGCAAGGTGGAGCCGTACTGCGCGTGTCCGCCGGGGGAGCCCTGCCACACGACGATCGCCTGCGGCAACGGCGCGATCGAGCCCGGCGAGAGCTGCGAGGACGGGAACACGGCCTCGGGCGACGGCTGCGACGATCACTGCCAGCGGGAGCCGGGCGACTGGATATGCCCGAAGGCCGGGGAGCCGTGCTACCGGCTCCACTCGTGCGGCGACGACCGCGTCTCGGGCGGGGAGACCTGCGACGACGGCAACGCGGTGTCGGGGGACGGGTGCTCCGACGTCTGCGCGCTCGAGGACCCCGGCAACATCACCTGCCCCAACCCGGGGCAGCCGTGCAGGCCGGTCGAGCGCTGCGGCGACGGCCTGCTGCGGCCGAGCGAGGGGTGCGACGACGGCAACGTGGAGCCGGGCGACGGCTGCTCGCCGAGCTGCCAGGTCGAGGCCGGCTGGGTGTGCCCGGACGGCGTGAGCTGCGTCTTCACGGTCGTCTGCGGCGACGGACAGATCGGCGTTGGCGAGGGGTGCGACGACCGCAACACGGTCTCGGGCGACGGGTGCTCCGCCACGTGCCAGACCGAGCCCGGGTTCGACTGCGCGCGCGCCGGGCGCCGCTGCACGGCGATCTGCGGCGACGGGCGGGTCGTCGCGCGGGAGGAGTGCGACGACGGCGGCACGCTGGACGGCGACGGGTGCGACGCCGAGTGCAAGTGGGAGCCGGGCGTCGTGTGCGAGCCCGCGCCCGGCGGCTACATCTGCCGCGACACGGTCTGCAACGACGGGGAGCGGGAGGGCTCCGAGCCGTGCGACGACGGCAACAACACGATGGGCGACGGCTGCACGCCGTTCTGCCAGGTCGAGCCGGACTGCGGCGACACCGGCTGCACGTCGGCGTGCGGCGACGGGCTGCGCCTGGGCGGCGAGGCGTGCGACGACGGCAACACGGTGGACGGGGACGGCTGCTCGTCCGCGTGCACCATCGAGCCGGGGTACAGCTGCACGAACGTCACGACCCTCGGCGACGAGCTCCGCGTGCCGATCGTGTACCGCGACTTCAAGGAGGACGCGCCGAACTTCGAGCCCGGCGACAATCCGCCGAACGCCGTCGTGACGGGCATCGTGCAGAACCTCCTCGGCGCGGACAACAAGCCGCAGTTCGCGGCGGCGCGGCCGAACGCCTTCCTCACGAACGCGACGGACTTCAACCGGTGGTACAACGACACGACCCTCTCGAAGACGGTCGTGGACTGGCTCACGCTCGCGCGGGTCGGGACGTCGGACGTGTTCCTCTTCGAGGATCACATCTTCTTCCCGCTCGACGGCCGGGGCTGGCAGGACCCGTCGGTGCCGGTGGCGCAGCGCGAGGCGAGCCGCGCGGCGGGCGATCCGTTCAACGACTGGGCGGCTGCGGGCAACCACAACTTCTACTTCACGAGCGAGGTCCGCTACTGGTTCGAGTACCACGGCGGGGAGCGGCTCGATTTCTACGGCGACGACGACGTCTGGGTGTTCATCAACAACCGGCTCCGCATCGACCTCGGCGGCATCCACACCCCGATGGGGACCGGCGAGATCGACGGCGTGGAGGACGATCGCGGGACGGTGCTCATGGATGAGCTCGACCTGACGGTGGGGGGCGTCTACGAGGTCGTCGTGTTCCAGGCGGAGCGCCACGTCACGGGGTCGAGCTACAAGCTGACGCTCGGCGGCTTCAACGCGGCGCCGTCCATCTGCGAGCCTGTGTGCGGCGACGGGATCGTCACGCCGGACGAGGAGTGCGACGACGGGACGGAGAACGGCGCCGGCTACGGGAAATGCTCCACGAGGTGCGAGCTCGGGCTCTACTGCGGCGACGGTGTCCGGACGGCGCCGTACGAGATCTGCGACGACGGCATCAACCTCGGCGGTTATGGCTCGGGGGCCTGCGCGCCGGGGTGCGTGGCGGCGCCACGCTGCGGCGACGCGGAGATCAACAGCCAGTTCGGCGAGACGTGCGACGACGGCGTGAACGACGGCCGGTATGGCGGTTGCTCGACGGACTGCCTCGTCGGGCCGCGGTGCGGCGACGCGGTGGTCCAGACGCCGAACGAGACGTGCGACGACGGCGTGAACGACGGCCGGTACGGCGGCTGCACGCCGGAGTGCGGCGACGCGGCGAAGTGCGGCGACGGGGTCCCGCAGGAGGAGTGGGGCGAGGAGTGCGACGACGGCGTGAACGACGGCAGCATGGGGTGCCTCGGCTGCCGGATCGGCGCGGTCTGCGGCGACGGGGTCACCCAGGAGGATCTCGGCGAGGAGTGCGACGACGGCGTGAACGACGGCGGTTACGGCGAGTGCGCTCCGGGGTGCGTGTACGGCCCGCGCTGCGGCGACGGCGTGACGCAGTCGCCGCCCGAGGAGTGCGACGACGTGGAGAACGACGGCGGCTACGGCGAGTGCGCTCCGGGGTGCGTGTTCGGCCCGCACTGCGGCGACGGCGTGCGGCAGCAGCCGTACGAGGAGTGCGACGACGGCAACACCGCGAGCGGCGACGACTGCAGCGCGACGTGCCACAGCGAGGTCAACTGACCCGGCTCGCCCCGTGACGGAGAGCAGCGCGCGACGGCGGCTCGCCAGGGCCGCCGCGCTGCTCGGCTCCAGGACCGCATCGTAAAAGCGCTTCTCGGTCGGGGGGAGGCCTCGCCGAGCCGCCCGGCCCCCGGGTAGGGAGCTCGTCGCGCGGGGTGGGCTCGGGCTGAACTCGCCTGGGACGTCGTGTGCCCGACGTGCGGAGCACGCCGGACACACGACGTCAATTGGGCTCAAACATCAGCCGAGCCCACCCCGCGCGACGAGCTCCCTCCCCGGGGGCCTATCGTGGGACGCGCGACCAGGGACAGCGTTGGCCGTGCAAAGGCGCTCATCGGCAGCGCACGCGCCGCTCTGTTTTCCGCGCGACATGCTTCTTTGATATACAGGGCGTAATAGAACCGGGGGAACGGATGACATGTGATCCGGGTTACAGAGATGTCGATGTGGAGATTCAGCAGCTGAGGCGGCGCATCCGGGAGCTGGAGCAGGCCGAGGAGGAGCGGGATAGCCTCCGGGAGGCGCTGCGCCGGAGCGAGGAGCATGTGCGCCTCTTCGTTACCTACACACCGGGCGCGGTGGCCATGTTCGATCGGGACATGCGCTACATCCTGGCCAGTCGGCAATGGCTGGTGGACTACGGCTTGAAAGAGCGAGAGATCATCGGCCGGAGCCATTATGAGATCTTCCCCGAGATCCCCGAGCACTGGAGGGCGGTCCACCGGCGGTGCCTCGCAGGGGCCTCGGAGGGCAATGATGAGGAGGCCTTCCCGCGGAGCGACGGGCGCGTCGACTGGGTGCGTTGGAAGATCTTCCCGTGGCACACGCCGAGCGGCGAGATCGGCGGGATCATGCTGTTCACGGAGGTGGTCACCGAGCGTAGGCGGCTCGAGGATACGCTCCGGATGCAGGCGAAGACGCTGCTGGAGCTGTCGACGCCCATCGTGCCCATCAGCCAGGGCATCCTGGTGCTACCGCTGGTGGGCGTGCTGGACACGGCGCGGGCGCAGCAGATGATGGAGAACCTGCTGGGCAAGGTGATCGAGCGGCAGGCGCGGGTGGTGATCATCGACGTCACGGGCGTGCCGCACATCGACACGGGCTCGGCGAGCGCGCTGCTGCAGGTCGCGCGGGCGGTCCGGCTGCTCGGGGCGCAGGTCGTCCTGACGGGCATCCGGCCCGAGGTGTCCCGGGCCATCGTCGGCCTCGACATCGAGCTCGCCGGCATCGTGACCCGGCGCGATCTGCAGAGCGGGATCGCGTTCGCGAGCGCGGCGGGGCTGGCGGCGGCGCCGGCTTGACGCTCCCTGCCGAGGAGGGCTGCTGCGGCAGCTGCGCCCCGCGGCCGAGGCGCTTCCAGCGCTCCCGTACCCGTGCTGGTCGGGTCGCTGACAGCCCCAGGCCGTGCAGTGGCCCGTTGCCGCAGGCGAGGCTGGACGCGCAGGGGCGCAGCGCCCAACCCGCTCCCACTGCCGACCGCTCTTCGGGTGACGGCAGAGCCGCGGGCCGTCAGGCACAAAAGGAAAGCGCAGAATGACACGAGCCGACCGACCACCCCGACTGCTCATCAGCTTCGCGCCAGGCGACGTCCATCTGAAGGATGCGCTATGCACTCATTTGGCGGCATTAAGCCGGACGGAGGCGATCCGTCTTTGGTCAGTCGCTGACATACCGCCTGGAGCAAACTCGCAAGATGAATTCAGCCGTGCGCTTGCGGATGCAGATATCGCACTGTTGTTGCTCAGCGCGGAATACCTGGCGTCCGCCCCTATCCAGGACGTTGAGATTCCCCAATTGCTCCAGCGGCAATTGGATCGTGGCCTCCGAATTGTTCCGATTATTGCCCGAACCTGTTCGTGGCGCCTCTTTGAGTGGTTGCGCGCCCTGGCGCCTCTACCGAGATCCGGTACGGCGCTCGCTTCCCAGAGCGGCGACGCGCTGGAACAATGTCTGACCGATATTGTAGGAGAGATTGCTGCTCTCAGTCGTGCTATCGGTCCGAGTGGTGCCGAGGCGCAGCGACCGGCGGACCCATCGGTCGCCCTTTATTCTCATCTCGTGTCCACTGTTGCTACACTGCTTGACCTTGACAATTGGTCAAACTGGACGAGAGGCGCAGTCGCTCCAGACATGAGATGGAGAGGCGACTGGAGTGACAGGTTGTTTTCATTGCACCGGAAGCTGAACGCCGCCGTGTGGCCGGGCACGATCCCGGAGCTCGAGTCGAGCATGAACGCGCTCTTCCAATTCACGTATTCGGCCTTCGACCTGTTCTCGGAGCACAGCCACCTGGCAGGGGAGGGCGTTCTTGTCGCAACCAAGTTCTACCAGATCCCTGAATGGGATCCGGCGCGCTATGAGGCGTTGTCGCAGGCATACGGAGCTTGGCAGGACGCCTGCGTCGAGCTGGTTCGAGAAGCAACGAGAGCCGCCAACTGGTTCGCGGCAACCGTACGCCGACATCTGAATCCGATGTTCTTCCTGCTTGAAGGGAAGTTTCAACTACTTGAGGGGCCGTTCCAAGACCTGTCGTTTACAAGTATCGTGTATGAGTACTCAGACGTGGAGCTGGAGATGCTCTGCCGCGATCCGAAAGAGCCGAACAGGCGTGTTTCGGAGCTGAAGAAAGAGTACTTGACCACTTATGCGGCAGCGCGCAAAGTTCCGAAGAGCGGCGCCTGATTTCTACGATACGCCCGACGGCCCCTCGCGCTGCAGGTAAATGCGACGTCAGCCGAGCGATACGACCACGACGACCCATGGCGGAGCTTGACTGCACCAGCGTCGACACGGCTCTAAGCTCGGTCGCTGCCCTCATGCGGATGGCAACGTCGCGATGATGTTGCGGCTTTCGCTCTGCGATACTGCGCATGAGCGCTTCCATGGGTGTGGTAGAGATGCCATTGCGCATACGTGCTACGACGCTGCGGGAGTTCCAGTCTCGCCACGTGCGATCGTCCGCGTCGAGTGCTTGTGACGAAGAGCGAGCGGGTTGAACGAAAGCGCTCCGTCACGCCGAAGGGCCTTCCAACCCACGACGCCGCTACTGCCTTGCGTCGATCATGTCGAGGAATTCGTCGTAGGCGTCGACCTTCTCCGCCGGGATCACGTCGAGGCCAAGGTCGAACCGGCTGTCGTCGACCATCCGCGGCGCGAGGATTCCCTTGGTCGCGTCGAGACCGATGTTCTTGATGCCGTAGAGGATGTAGGGCACGAGATAGCCCTGGTAGTGCTGCCGCTGGATGTGCGTGGCCTTGATGCGCCCTTGGCGCATGTAGTCGACCGTCCTCGGATGGAAGTCGAAGGTGACGACGGGAAGATCCGGCTCGCCCGCGGCCTCCGCGGCCATCGCGCACCGAAAGCCGATGTCGAACAGGCCGATCAACCCGACGGCGGGCGGGTCCGCCGTCTCGATCTGCGTCTTCATCCATTCGACGTCCTCGGCCTCGCCCTCGTCGCTCCAGGTGGCCTGACGCACCACGGTCTTGTAACCGGCCGCCTCGAGCACGTCCCGGGCAGCCTGCGTTCGATTCGTTCCGTCGATCCACGTCGGGTCGGCGTTGCCGTGGATCACCACGGTCCCCGGCCCCGAGGGCAGCATCGGGCGCAGGGTCTCCGCTGCCGTCGCTCCGGCAGACTTGCTGAGGGTTCCCACGTAGATCGAGCGCCTTGAGGCCGCAAGATCGTTGTCGAGCGTCACCACGGGGACCCCGCTCGCGACGGCCTCATCGATGGCGGCCGCGTTGGCGTCGCCGAACGGCGTGATGCCGATGGCTTCGGCGCCATCCATCAACACCTGTTGGATCTGTCGAGTCTGGAGATCCATGTCTTTCTTCTGATCGCCCGGCGGCTCGGGGGACCCCATCACGTTGCCCGTGGCGTCGAGCTCGCCCATGGCTCGGATCGCACCCTTGGCGATCGGCGCGAAGAAGCCGGTGACGGCCTTCAGCAGCACCGCCATCTGCATCGGCTCGCGCGCGTTCTCGTTGAGCTCGGCGACGAGGTCGTCGATCGTCGCCTCGAGCTCGTCCGGGGTGAACTCGCTCTCGGTGGCCGGCCTTCGGGTGATGGGTGAGGCGTTCCCGCCCTCGTCCGGGGTGTCGGCCGGCGCGCATGCCGCCGTCATCAGCGCAAACCCGAAGGCCCCCAGCCAAAGTCGTCCAATCCTGGTCATGAGACCTCCTCTTCCGCGGTTCGTCCGATCCCGCGCGACACCCCCCCGCGCGAGGACCGGGCTTGTGGCGAGATCATTCTCCGAAGGCGTGGCATGCGACGGACAAGGGGGAGAGCGCCACGAAGGTGCCGCCGTCGAGCGAGCCCACGCTCCGAGCTCGAGCAGCTGCCTCGACTCAAGACGTCGAACGGCTTTCCGCGAACCCACGCGCAGCGTTCGGCCCATCGAGCGCGAGAAACATGGCTTGACCGCGACGATCGGACCACACGCCGGTTCGACCTGTCAAGAGAGCAAGAGGCAGATACGAGGACCACAACAGCCGCTCACGCGATTGGTGAAGGACAGAGCACAACCCGAGACATCTCGGGACATGGCGGATGTTTCGCGGGCGCCATCGAGCTTCGGGGACCGCGGTAGGGCCCGCGCGCCTTCTGCTCCCACACGGCCCTCCTGCGCGCACAGACGCATTGCCCATCACACGGCTGCGCTTGATGCCGCCCGGATTGGCGCGGTTCAGCAGCGGTGTCGTGGATCGAGGAAGATCTCGCGTGTTGCCAGCGGGCGCTCGAGCCCCGAGGATCCAGGGGCCGGCCCGGTGGCGCCGAGGATGTCCTCGGCGCGGGGCGGGGCCGGGATCAGACCGCCGGCGGCTCGGTCTGGCGTTGCCACGCGCGGTGCATGGCGATCGCCTTGATGAACGCCGGGGCCGCCTGCGCCACCGCGTCGTCCGGCAGGACGAGCAGGCCCGGGTCGGCGCCCTGGCCGGCCGCGGCGGCCTTCACCCCCGCGGCCGCGGCGAGCGACGCGGCCGACGCGGGCACGAGCAGGGGCTTGCAGTGGCGGTACTGGAGCTGGACGAACTCGACCGCGAGCCCGTCCTTCGCCAGCGCCGCCGCGCCCGCGCCGGGCGGCAGCGCCGCCGCGTCGAAGAGCACGCTCGGCGCGGCCTCGATCGTGACCTCGACCGGCAGCTCGTCGCCCTCGGCGGTGCGCGCCACGCCGAGCCGCGCGCCGACGTAGCGGGGCACCGCGCCCTCCAGCAGCAGCGCGTCGTAGAGGGCGCTCGCCGCCGCGCCGCTCACGCCGTCGGCGACGAGGATCGCGACGCGACGGCCGAGGATGCGGCCGTCGCCGGGCCGCGCGAAGAGCGACAGGGCCGGCGACACCGCGACCTCGGGGGCCTCGACCGGCGGCGCCACCATCGCGAGCGGCTCGGGCAGCGGCATGCCGAGGTCGGCCGCGACGCGCGCGGCCAGCGCCTCGTCGACGTTCCGCAGCATCCGGACCATGCGCTCGCGGATGGCCTGCGTCTGCACGCGCGTCAGCTCGAAGCGGAAGGCGTGCGCGATGTGCTCGCGCTCGATGGGCGCCTGGCTCGCCCAGAAGAGGCGCGCCTGCGTGTAATGGTCGGCGAACTTCTCGGGCTTCGCGCGCAGCTTGCTCGGCTCGGTCGCGGCCTGCTGCGCCAAGAGCCGTTCGGCGACCGAGGCGAAGCCGCGCGCGCCGGCCTGGAAGGGGCAGCCGCCGGCGAGCGAGTTGGGCTCGTAGTTCACGCGGCCGCGGTTGATCGCCTGGCGGTGGAACCCGTCGCGCTGGTTGTTGTGCACCTCGGCGACCGGCGCGTTGATCGGGATCTCGTGGAAGTTCGGACCGCCGAGGCGCGAGAGCTGCGTGTCGAGGTACGAGAAATTGCGCCCCTGCAGCAGCGGATCGTTCGTGAAGTCGATGCCGGGGACGATGTGCTGCGTGCAGAACGCGACCTGCTCGGTCTCGGCGAAGAAGTTGTCGGGGTTGCGGTTCAGGACGAGCCGGCCGACGGTCCGCAGGGGCGCGAGCTCCTCCGGCACGATCTTGGTCGCGTCGAGCACGTCGAAGCTCCACCGCTCGGCCTCGGCCTCGGTGAACGTCTGGATCTGCAAGAGGTACTCGGGGAACGCGCCGCCCTCGATGGCCTCCCAGAGATCGCGGCGGTGGAAGTCGGGGTCGGCCCCCGAGATCTTCACCGCCTCGTCCCAGTCGAGCGAGTGCGTGCCGAGCACGGGCGTCCAGTGGAACTTCACGAGCGTCGCCTCGCCGGCCGCGTTGACGAGCCGGAAGGTGTGCACGCCGAAGCCCTGCATCGTGCGGTAGCTGCGCGGGATCGCGCGGTCGCTCATCTGCCACAGGACCATGTGAATCGACTCGGGCATGAGCGAGATGAAGTCCCAGAAGGTGTCGTGCGCGCTCGAGGCCTGCGGCATCTGGTGGTGCGGCTCGGGCTTGACGGCGTGCACCACGTCGGGGAACTTCATCGCGTCCTGGATGAAGAAGACAGGGATGTTGTTGCCGACCAGGTCCCAGTTGCCTTCTTCGGTGTAGAACTTCACGGCGAAGCCGCGCACGTCGCGCACCGTGTCGGCGCTGCCGCGCTCGCCTGCGACGGTCGAGAAGCGCACGAACACCGGCGTCCGCTTGCCGACCTTCGCGAAGGGCGCCGCCTTGGTGAGCGAGGTGATGTCTTCGGCGCACTCGAAGTAGCCGTGCGCGCCCGAGCCGCGCGCGTGCACCACGCGCTCGGGGATGCGCTCGTGGTCGAAGTGCGTGATCTTCTCGCGCAGGATGAAGTCTTCGAGCAGCGTCGGGCCGCGCAGCCCCGCGCGCAGCGAGTTCTGGTTGTCGCCGACGGGCACGCCCTGGTTCGTCGTCAGCGCCCGGCCGAGCGAGTCGACACGGTGCTTCTGCAGCGGCCCCTGGTTCGGGTTCGCGCCCGGCGCCGCCTTGGCGCCGTTCTTCTCGGACTCGTTGCTCTCGGTGATCGTGCTCGCGGTCGCGTCGAGGTTCTCGGGCTTCGCCGTGGCACCTTGCGGCGGTTGTGACAATTTGCCGCGTAGCGCGTACTCGGCGGGTTTGTTCACGTTTTCAGGGATGGCGGCGACGAGCGCCTCGGTTGCGTCGATCTTCGCGTCGAGGCGATCGGCGGTCGCGAGGTTGCGCACCCCGGCGTCGTCGCTGCTCGTCCCGCTGCCGAGCGCGGTCGCCGCGCGCTCGAGGAGGCTGCGCTTCGGCCGCGCCGCCCGCGGCTTCGCCGACGGGCCGCCCATCGATTGCTTCGCGCTGCCTGCGCTCTTTTCGCTCTTTTCGCTCGGCGCCTGCTCCTTGGACGATGACTTCGCGGGGTCTTTGCGATCGGTCATGAGATGGCCTCCAGAGGGGAGGCCGGGGCTTCAGCAAGGAGCGCACCAGCGCTCGAGCTTCAGGCAGGCGCCCGGGAGAGCGGCGCGCGGCTGGGCCCGCCGCGCGCCTCGGGGATTCCTCTACCTGCTGATCGGTTACCGGTGCTGGTCAGTCACCAGGTCAGTGCGCGCCGTTGGCTCGCGTGAACGGCACGGTCACACCGTTGAGGATCCGCGTCGTCTCGCAGACCCGGCGCCACGGCTCGTGGTACGAGAACATGGCGCCCGTGCCCGCGGGATCCGGCACGGTGAGCTCGGTGCCCGCGGCCGGCAGGCCGACGGGCCCGCCGGCGGGGATGGGCGGTGAGGAGAGGAACGGCGAGAGGCCGGACTGCGCGCCCGGCGGGCGCGGGTCGATGTGCGTGAACGGCGTCGCCAGCTCGGTCGGGCTGTGGCAGCCGTTGCACGTGGCGAGCGCGAAATGGTGGCGCTCGATGGCCTGGAGCGGCGTCGTCGGGGTGTGATCCCAGAACGGCCCTGGCCCGGGCGGGGGTGAGGTCGATTCGCCGCCGAGCAGCGAGACGGGGACCGGCGTCTGGGTGAAGTCGATCAGGTTGGGCGAGCCGGTCCAGAGCGCGTTGGCGTCGAGGTAGCCGTCGAGCGCGCCCGTCGCGTTCAGGCTGTCGTCGGGCGTCTGCTTGGTCGTGTCCGGCAGCAGCAGCGCGGCGTTCGGCCCGAGGCCGATCTGCTGGAGGGTGCTCTCGCGGAGCTTCCAGTCGGGCCCGAAGATGATCTCGTTGGTGCGCACCTGGGCGATGGCGCTGCCGCCGTTGAGGGCGCCGGGCTCAGCCCCCGGCGAGGTGATGTCGGTGAGCAACGACTCGAGGTGGGCGAGGTACGGGGGCGAGCCGATCGGCCCGAGGGACGGGTCGCTCAGCTTGTGAAAGGCGCTCGCCCAGTCGAAGGTCGTGGCCGGAGCCCCGCCGCGCTGCGACGGGAGCGCGTACTCGAGGATGACCGTGGCCGGCAGCGGGCTGCCGCTCGGCAGATCGAAGATGCCGAAGACGAAGCGCACCTCGCCGGGGCTCGGAGGGCCGCCGTAGAGGGGGGAGGGGTCCTGCAGATCGGCGCGGTTGAGGATGGCGAGGAGGCGGAAGGGCGCCTGCGTGATGTCGAGCGGGCAGGCGCCCGGGCCGACGATGGGCGCCCCCGCGGCGCAGCCGCTGGCGACGAGCCACGGATCGATGAGCGTGGGCCGGATGCCCGGCCGCGCCGGCAAGGCGAAGCCGTTGACGACGTTCGGCACCTCCCAGGCGTGCAGCCACTCGGCCACGAACTCGTGGACGGGTGTCGTGCCGGCCATCTGGCGCATGAGCATGCCGAAGGTCCATGCGGCCGGGGTGCCGCCGGAGGGACAGGAGCCAGACCAGGTGGTGCGGCAGACGTCGTCGACGACGGCGACATCGCGGATGAGCAGCTCGCGGTCGAAGTCGACCGGCAGCGGGAGCGGCGGCCAGAGCGTCGGATTCAAGTAATCGCAGTCGGTGACGAGCGACTGCGCCGCCTCGCCGAGCGGACCGTCATGCTCGGACCCCGAGGTCCCGGTGTCGAGGGTGCAGGCCCCGATAGCGAGGCCGGTCAGTGCGCACAGGAGCGATGTTCTTTGCATGAAAAGGAGGCACCTTTCTCACGTGGGCCGCGACTCCATGCCCGCTGGAGGCACGGCTCGAATGCCCCGACTGGACTCCAGCCGGAGGCCTCTGCTCTAGCGATAGAATATCGGCGTGTACAGTGTTTTGAATCACGTGATCTTGGCGTCTTCGTGACGGGCTCCGAGCGTAGGAATAAGCCGGCGTATGTAGGTATGTGAATGTTTGTGGAGGCCAAACGTCTTCTGTGCCGGTGTGGGTGCGCGAAGCGAGCCCTGGCTGACCCCGACACGTCCGCTCGGCGCTCTGGAACACCGACCACGTCGATCGAGCGAAAAAAAACGCCAAGGCGCCAAGGACGCCAAGGACGCCAAGATAGGATTCTCTTCTTGGCGTCTTGGCGTCTTGGCGTCTTGGCGTCTTGGCGTCTTGGCGTTTGGTTTGTCGCTCTAGCCCTTCGGCCGCAACGAGTCGGCGGTGTAGACGACCTTTCCGCCGACGATGGTCATGAGCACCTGAATCTTCCCAAGATCGTCCTCGGGGATCTGAAGGAAGTTCCGGTCCAGCATGATCATGTCGGCGAATTTGCCTACCTCGATCGAGCCCACGACCTTCTCCAGCCGCAGCTGGTAGGCCGAGTTCATGGTGATGGCGCGCAGCGCGACGTTGCGCGGCAGGAGCGGGTCGTCGTTGAGCCGGCCGGCATACTTCGGACCGAAGCTGGCCGGATGCGTGGGGTCCCCCCTGCGCGTGACGCCGATCTTGAGCGCCAGGAACTCGGCGAACGGATCGATGGGCCAGTCGCTGCCATAGGCTATCCTCGCGCCGGCGTTGTGCAGGCTGCCCTCGGGCTCCAAACGGGCATAGCGCTCCGGCCCGAGCTGATGCTTCATCGCATCGACGGAATAAGGGGCCTCCTGCGCCCACTGGAACGACATCACCGGGATCACGCCGAGCGCCTTGAAGCGACCGAAGTCCGCCGGATCGACCGTCTCGCAATGCGCGATCGCCGCGCGAACGTCGTTGCCCGGCAGCCGGGCGCGCACGGTCTCGTAAGCGTCGAGGGTCTGCCGCACCGCACGATCGCCGATCGCGTGGACGTGGGGATCGAAGCCGGCCTTGACCGCCGCGAGGAGCAGCGATTTCAGCGTGTCCGGCGGAAAGTAAACGTCGCCGCTGTGCTTGCCAGGGGCCCATTTCGGCGCGCCGTCCGTGCCCGCGTTCACAAGGTACGGCGCGAGCATCGCCGCGGTCTGGGCCGGGGCCTGCAGGACACCATCCAGCATGACCTTGATGTGGCGCGCGCCGACGCCAGGGGCCGGCTCCGCGGCGGGCTGGTCATACGAGGCCGCCAGTGCCTTGGCCGCGGCGATCGCTGTTTCCGGATCCTTCGCCGCCTTGTCAGCGTCGATCAAGATGGCGAAGAGCGCCCTCGCCGTCAGCTCGCCGCTGCGCTGCACGGCCGTGAACGCCTTCAGCGCGCGCTCGTCCGAGGACGCGTCCATGAAGGTGGTCACGCCCTGATGGCGGATCGCGTCGAGCGCCGCCTTCGCGCTGCGCACGTCGTCCTCCTGCGTCGGCGCCGGCATGGCCGCGGACACCAGCGCGATGCCGGCATCCTCGAAGATGCCCGTCGGCTGGCCGCCTGCGTCGCGATCGATCTTCCCGCCGACCGGATCGGGCGTGGCAGCGGTGACGCCCGCCAGCGCGATGCCGCGCGAGTTGGTCAGCGCGCTGTGGTGGTCGGTGGAGTGCACGAGGATCGGCCGCTGGGTCCTGAGCGCGTCGAGCGCAGCCCGCGTCGGGTCGGCGTCCACCGATACCGTGCCCTGCCGATCCCAGCTCGTGACTTCGAGCCACTGGTCGGGGCCCTTGGCTGGCTCGCTGTCGAGGCAAGCCTGGATCTTCTCCTGGAGCTGCGCGATGGTGTGCGTCTTGTAGTCGAGGCTGCACATCAGACGTTGCGCCCCGCCGGACATCACGTGCAGATGGCCGTCGACCAGCCCGGGCATCAGCATGCGCCCCGCAAGATCGATAACCTCGGTCCGAGCGCCCACATAACCCTGTACGCCGCTGTCGGCGCCGACATACACGATCCTGCCCGCGCGCACCGCGACCGCCTGGTGCACCGAGTCAGCGCTGTCGACGGTGTACACGAACCCGTTCCGCAGCACCGTGTCGGCGGGCTGCGGCATGGAGGCGCCGCAGGCGACCTGCATCGAAAGAAGGATGCACGACGCCGCCCACGCGGCGCCGGACGGGCGATGACGGCGGGGTGGAACGCGGCTGCCGCCCGCAGCCCGAGACTTGTTCCTCATGAGTGCTCCTGTGGCCATCCAGGGTCGCCTGCGACACGGCGTTGCCGTGGAATACACGAACCAGACCACCCCTGCAAGACCAGCGGCGGCTCGCCCGCCGGCGGCTCCGAGCGCTCGGAGGGCGAGGAGGTTATCCAACGATTCGAAGCGCCAAGCCGCCAAGCGCGGGACCTGCCCCGGGTCGACAAAACATGGTTCCATGCGATCCGACCGCCCTGGAAAAGCGACGCTGTCTCAGGTCGGTCGAAGGCGGTCGCCAGGATCGATTCGATAACGTCGCTGCCGGCGCTCGATGCGAGCGGGCCGGGCAGATGTCCTGGCCCGGATGCGGATCGCAGCAGCGGTAGCCCGAGCGGCTCTCGACTCGGAAGGTGCCGCCGAGGCCGAAGGTGACGACGCCGGGCGCGGCGCCGATCCGAGGCTCGATCCGGAGGCGGGTGGATTCAACCCTCTCCGGTTCGACTTCCTCGTGCGCGAGGACGGCAATGCCGACGAGGTTGGCCGTGAGCAGGCCGAGGCTGCCGCCGAGGACCGCGCCAACGACCGAAGGAGCGAAACCGTCTCTGCTCCTCGCTGCTCTCTAGTACCCGCAAGTACCCGCAAGTACCCGCAACCGCGCAGCGCTCGCGCTCGAAGCAGGGTCGCGTCCGTGCTCATGAGGGCGCTGGCATCGCCATTTCGTTCTTCACGGCGGCGCGACGCGCGCCCTCGAGCTGCCGCACGAATGCGCGAGCGCGGCCTCGCCCTGGGCGACCCGGCGGACGACTCCGCAGGGCCGCCCTCCGGCCGCGGTGGCCGCAGGCCGCCGTCGCTCTCAGAAGGAGTTGCCCGAGAGCCCCGCGCTGCCCGCGAGCCCCATCGAGGTGCCGCCGGCGCCCCCCGCGCCGTGCGCGAGGACGTTGCCCCCGAACGTCACCGAGCTGCTGCCGACGCGGTAGACGCCGTACGAGACGCCGCCCGCGCCGCCGCCGCCGTACCCGCCCTGGCCGCCGTTGCCGCCCCGGCCGCCGGTGCCGCCGGCGCCGACCTCGCTGGTGCATACCGTCCCGCCGTTGCCGCCGTTGCCGCCCGCGCCGCCGTTGCCGCCGACGCCGCCGGCGCCGCCGCTCCCGCCGTTGCCGCTGGCGATCTGGTTGGCGATCAGCTGGAACCCGCTCGAGTTCACGAGGAACAGGCCGAACGAGCCGCCGCCGCCGTTGCCCCCGAGGCCCCCGAAGCCGCCGCAGCCCCCGGCCCCGCCGCCGCCGCCGCCGTTGCCGGCGCCGTCGTTCGCGATGATGCCGCCCTGCCCGCCGCCACCTCCGCCGCCGCCCGCGCCGTTGCCGTGCACGCCCCGGCCGCCGGTGTTCCCCGTCCTCGCCCGCCAGAGATTGCTCGCGACCGTCCCGCCGCTGCCGCCGGTGCCGCTGTTTCCGATCCCGCCGCTCGCGCCGTTCTGGCCGTTCGCGCCCGGCTGCCCGGCGGAGTCGTCCCCCGCCGCGCCGCCGTTCCCGCCGAGCGCCCCGCCCGCGCCGTTCTGGCCGCCGCTGCCCGGGTTCTCCCCCTCGGGGCCCCCGTTGCCCCCGTTGCCGCCGGTGCGCCCGCAGGCCGACGTCCCCCCCGCGCCGCCGGTGCGCGTGCCCGCGTTGTCGCAGCTGCCCGCCCCGCCGGTCGACCCGTTGCCGCCCGCCTCGCCGACGCCGCCGGTCGCGCCCGGCGCGCCCGGCGCCCCGTCGCCCGCCTCCAGCCGGCTGTTCTTCAGCGTCACCGCCGTGCAGTTGACGCACCGCATCGCGTGGTTCGAGATCCCGGCCGCCGAAATGCCCAGGTCCGAGGTCGTGATCGTCAGCCGATCGATCGTCGTGGGCGCGTTGATGTTCGTCCCCTCGAGCGCCGCGGCGTAGCCGTCGTCCGTGCTCCCCGAGCGCACGACGACGGTCGACGCGGCCGAACGCGCCCAGCCGAGCGCCCGGTCGTAGCCGCCGTAGAGCGACACGCCGCTCGTGAGGGTGACCCGGCCGATGTACGTCCCTTGCGAGATGTAGACCTGCGTCTTCTCCTGCAGCACCGCCGCGTTGATGCCCTCCATGATCGTGAGCTTCGGCTGCGCCATCGTGCCCGGGGTGGAGATCGCGTCGTTCCCGTTCGTGGCGACGAAGATCGCCTGGCTCGCGTCGCCGTCGATCCCGTCGCAGTTCGCGTCGACGAAGCCGTCGTCCGGCAGGTCCACGTCGCTCAGGAACGCGCACGCGTACTCGCAGCCGTTCGCGAGCGAGCCATCGACGTTGTAGAAGCCCGGCAGGCAGCCCTCGAAGGTGCACGCCCCGGCGCCGCACCCGACCGCCGCGTTCGGGATCGCCGCGGCGCAGCTCGCGCCGCAGGCGCCGCAGTTCGCCGGATCCGTCGCCGTGCGGATCTCGCAGCCGTCGGCGTCGATGCCGTTGCAGCTCGCGTACCCCGCGTTGCAGGCGACGAGGTCGCAGGTCCCCGAGACGCACGCCTCGGACGCGTTCGCCAGCGCGCACGCCGCGCCGCAGGCGCCGCAGTGCGCGCCGCTGGTGTTCGTGTTCACCTCGCAGCCGTTCGCCGGCGCGCCGTCGCAGTCGGCGAAGCCGGCGTCGCAGGCGCCGAGCACGCAGGTGCCGGAGAGGCACGACTCGGCGGCGTTCGCGAGGTTGCAGCCGATGTTGCAGCCGCCGCAGTTCGCGAGGTCGCCGGCCGTGTTGACCTCGCAGCCGTCCAGCGCGTTGGCGTTGCAGTTGGCGAACCCCGGGTCGCACATGCCGATGACGCACGTCCCGCCGAGGCACGCCTCGGCGGCGTTCGCGAGCGCGCACGTCGCGCCGCAGGCGCCGCAGTTCGCGGCGCTGCTGTTCGTGTTGACCTCGCAGCCGTTCGCCGGGTCGCCGTCGCAGTCGGCGTACCCCGCCGCGCAGGCGCCGAGCAAGCACTCGCCGCCGACGCACGACTCGGCGGCGTTCGGGAGGTTGCACCTCGCGCCGCAGGCGCCGCAGTGCGCGGTGCTGGTGTTCGTGTTGACCTCGCAGCCGTTCGCCGGCTCGCCGTCGCAGTTCTCGTACCCGGCGTCGCAGGCGCCGAGCACGCAGGTGCCGGAGAGGCACGACTCGGCGGCGTTCGCGAGGTTGCAGCCGATGTTGCAGCCGCCGCAGTGCGCGGTGCTGGTGTTCGTATCGACCTCGCAGCCGTTCGCCGGCTGGCCGTCGCAGTTGGCGAAGCCGGCGTCGCAGGCGCCCATCACGCAGACGCCCGCGAGGCAGACCTCGGCGGCGCCCGGGTAGCTGCACGCGGCGCCGCAGGCGCCGCAGTTGGCGAGGCTCGACCCGAGGTTCACCTCGCAGCCGTTCGTCTGGTCGCCGTCGCAATCGGCGTAGCCCTCGTCGCACGCCCCGAACTCGCACGCGCCGTCCACGCACGCCTCGCTCGCGTGCGCGAAGTCGCAGGCGACGTTGCAGCCGCCGCAGTGGGCCGCGCTGGTCAGGAGATCGGTCTCGCAGCCGGTCAGCGCGTCGAGATCGCAGTCGGCGTGGTCCGGGGCGCAGCCGACGATGTTGCAGTTGCCCCCGTTGCAGAACGCCTCGGTGTGCTCCTTGAGGCAGCTCGTCCCGCACGCCCCGCACGTCCCCACGCCGGTCAGCAGGTTGGCCTCGCAGCCGTTCGTGGGGTTGCCGTCGCAGTCGGCGTAGGGGGTGGTGCACGACGACACCGTGCAGACCCCGTCGATACAGCCCGTGGTCCCGTTCGGCGAGACGCACAGCTGGCTGCACGCGCCGCAGTGGGCCGCGCTGGTCAGGAGGTCGGTCTCGCAGCCGTTGTCCGGCTCGTCGTCGCAGGCCGCCGTCCCGACCGGACAGCTGCCCGACCGCCCGATGACGGGCACCACCACGTCGGGCGCGCGGGCGCTGCCGATCTCGGCCTCCACGATCACCCGATCGGCGGGCAGCGGCCCGGCGATGCCCGTCGAGGTGAACGTCACCTCGAAGTAGAGCGCGCCGCCCGGCGCGCTCTCGGCCGGCAGCGTCTCGGCGGCGCGGGTCCACGCCCCCGGGCTCGCCGGATCGGGCTCGTAGCGCACCGGCTCCACGGCGAAGTCGGCGCTGGCGATGCCCGCCTCGGTGAAGACGACGCCCTTGCCGGTCTGGTTCTCGACGCGGAACAGGCGCGTCCGCTGCCTGCCGGCCGGCACCGATTCGAAGTCGAGGACCTCGGGGCTCGCGCACGCGCCGGCCGGCCCTCCGTCGTTGAGCACGCAGAGCTCGAGCTTCCCGCTCCCGCTGCCGCCCGCGCCGCCGCTGCCGCCGTCGCCGCCGCTGCCGCCCGCCCCGCCGAGGCCCCCGCTGCCGCCCGCGCCGCCGGCTCCGGACGGTCCTGTCGTGACCTCCGAGCCTCCCGCGCAGCCGGCCGCGGTGAGCGAGGCGAGCAAGGCGAGCACGGGGACGAGGGGCGCCATCCGGACGACCAGCGAGGCGAAGCTCGGACGCAGAAAATTCCTATCGAGCGCCATAAGTCGAGTGGAACTCAGAGGCCTTACGGTGTCCACAGGTCTCGCGGCCGCCCGGAACGAGACCTGGCGCGATGGTGGCGTGGGCGCCTCCCTGCATCCCCGATGGATGGAGGCCGATATCGCACCTCGGCGCATTGCGCATTGCGCAGCGTCGCCCCGCCGGCCGCGGAGACGCGCCGCGTTCCTCGGGCGGCGCGCCGGCGGCCGTGGATTGACGCGCGATGGGCCGCGCGGCGCGTCGCAGATGCCGGCCCAGCTCGACCGGCTCTCCGGGATCGCGCCGGATCGTCCACGACGTCAAGGCTGGCCGGGTCCTCTCTTCAGCGGCAAGGCGCGCTGCGCGTCGTGCCCTGACTCGATGGGTCGAACCCCATCGGCACGGACGATCACTTCCACAACATCGGTGTCCACGCGCGCCACCGAACCGCGGGCTCCCCGGACCCCAATGCGTCCAGGCGCCGCGCCTCAAAACGTTTTATCCAATGGGATTTCGGGGCAGAAAGCAAACTTGCGCTAGAACGAAAACACGAGAAATATGGTGATCTGCAACCCGCAACAAGGCATCCTATGTCTGGGCGATGGTCGATGTACGCGCCCCCCGGACGAGGTGAGTGCCATGTACACGTGGGCGAGGCGGTACATCGTTTCTGCGCTGCTCGCGACGAGTTGCGCAGCAATGTTCGGATGCATCGCGAAGATCGGCGGCGCAGACGGCGAAGAGGGGAGCAGCGGGCCAGGCAGCAATGGGCCCGGCAGCGGGCCTGGCAGCAGCGGCGGCGCCGCCGGGAGCGGCTCGACGGGCGGCAACCCCGACGTCGAGCCGACGGTCTGCGTGCCGGGTATCCCGCGGACCTCGGCGCTGCCGCGCCTGACGAGGGCGCAATACGACAACACGATTCGCGATCTGGTCGGCATCGACAACCAGCCGTCGTCGATGCTCGCGCCGGACGGCGTCGGGAGCGTCGATCAGCGCGCGTGGGATGGGTACAAAACTGCGGCAGCGACGGTGGCGGCCGCGGTGATGGCGGACCCCCGCGCGCGCGCCAAGGCCATCCCCTGCGCCCCGGACGGCGACGGCACCGCGTGCGCGCACCAGATCATCGATACGCTGGGGCGGCGCGCCTTCCGCCGCCCGCTCACCGACGAGGAGAGAGGGCGCTTCCAGGACCTCTACACCCGCCGCCAGGCGCTCACGGAGACCGGCTCGTTCGACGACGGCGCCCAGCTCATCATCGAAGCGTTCCTGGTCTCGCCCTCCTTCCTGGTGCGAGCAGAGATCAGCGAGAAGGCCGAGGGCGAGTACTTCGTGCTGAACAGCCACGAAGTGGCGTCGCGCCTCTCGTACTTGCTGTGGGGGAGCATGCCGGACGACGAGCTGTTCGCCGCGGCGGACGCCGACGCGCTGCTCACGCCGGAGCAGATCCTCGCGCAGGCGCAGCGAATGCTGGCGGATCCCAAGAGCCGCGGCATGGTCAAGGCCTTCCACGAGCACTACCTCCACATGGGTCCAGGCACGCGCTGGTCGAACATCCAGCGCGATCCGGCCGCCTTCCCGGACTTCGACGCTTCGGCGGTCCCCCTGCTGTCGGAGGAGACCGAGCGCTTCATCGACTACGTGGTCTTCGACCAGGCCGGGACGTTCCAGGAGCTCGTCACCACGCCGGTGGGCTTCGTCAACGCCTCCCTGGCGCCGCTCTATGACCTGGACCCTGCGCAGTTCAACGGCGCGGAGCTCGTGCCGGTCGATCTCGACCCGAAGCAGCGCTCCGGCCTCTTCACGCGCCTTGGCTTCCTCGTGTCGCACTCCGGGTACGACCGGACGTCGCCCATCCTGCGCGGCGCGTTCCTGCAGAAGGAGATCCTCTGCGCGGACATCCCGCCGCCGCCGCCGATGGTGGAAGGCACGCCGCTGCCCACGGACGAGAACCTCACGACCAACCGCGCTCGCGTCGACGCGCAGACGGCGGGAGACGCCTGCAAGTTCTGCCATCACACGTACATCAACCCGACGGGCTTCGCGTTCGAGGCGTACGACGCCGTGGGGGCCTACCAGCAGACGGAATCGTTCTCGGGCGCGCCCATCGACACGCGGGTGAGCGTCGACATGGCCGGGAGCCTCGTGGAGCTCGACGGGCCGGTGGCGCTCTCCGAGGCCATCGCGACCTCGCCGGAAGCGCACAAGTGCTACGTGAGAAAGTGGGTCTCGTTCGCCTATCAGCGCGAGCTCAACAACGAGGACTCCTGCACGGTGGACGAGCTGACCGGGAAGCTCACCCAGGGCGGCTACACCGTGCTCGAGCTGATCGCGGACCTCACACAGAGTCAATCGTTCCGATATCGCGCACTGCAGGCGGAGGTGGAGCCGTGAACCGAAGACTGTTCCTACGCGGAATTGGTGGCGCAGCGCTCGCGGTCCCCTTCTTGAATTCGCTCGTCCGCTCTGCGCGAGCGCAGGAAGTCCCGTCGCCGCGGCGGCTCGTGATCTTCTACACCAACAACGGTTGCCTGACGAACCGCTGGTTCCCGACGATCGAGAACGGGGCCGGGAGCGTCACCGCGGCGTCGCTGGAGGCGGTGCAGGCGGACGGGAAGCCCCGGACCCTCGCGCCGCTCGCCCCCTTCGCGGCGAAGCTGCTCTTCCCGCGCGGGCTCGCGATGCCCCTGAACGGCTTCAACAACAAGGTGGACGGCACCGTGCATTTCGATCCCCACGATCAGGGCATGGGCAGCAAGCTGACCTGCGCGCCCCTCGATCCCGCCGGGGAGCACTGGGCGCTGTCGCACTCGCTCGACCACGAGATCGCGCAGCGCTTCAACCAGGGCACCAACAAGGTCCCGCTCGTGCTCTCCGTCGGCAACGCGTTCACGAACGTCAAGGGCATCGTGTCGTACTCGGCGTCGAAGACGCCGTACGCTCCGGTGACCAACGCTCGCACGGTGTACACCAGCTTGACCGGGCTCTTCGCGAGCGGCTCCGAGACCGAAGCGGACCATCGCGTGGCCCGGGGCGAGAGCATCATCGATCTGGTGAGCCGCGACCTGAACGCCTTCAAGGCCCGCAAGATGAGCGGCGCCGACCGGAGGAAGGTCGACGACTGGCTCGCGCTGCTCCGCGAGACGGAGCAGCGGGTCATCCCCTCCGCTTGCACCGCGGAGGCTGCGGAAGCGCTCGGCGTCACGGACGCCGCCCTCACCGCGGCGGGCTACCCCGCCCGCGGCGGCGGCTTCCCCAACAGCGAGACGGTGTACACGCTGGGCAGCGAGATGATGATCCGCCTCATCGCCCTCACGATGATGTGCGACAACAACCGTTCCATCGTGCTCCAGTGGCCGGGCTATGTGACGTTCAAGTGGGACGGCATCACCCACACCCACGATCACCACGGGCTCTCGCACCGGAACGGGAGCGCCGCGGTCGGCGGCCAGTGCGTGAGCGGCGTGATCGAGCAGATCCACGAGATCGACCGCTGGTACGCGGGCCGCTACGCCCAGCTGGTCAAGACCATCGACAGCATCGAGGAGGGGGGCGGCACCATGCTCGACAACTCCGCGGTCATGTGGCTGCCGGAGCTCGCCGATGGCAACGCGCACAACAACAACAACCTACCCATCGTGATCGCCGGCAGCGCCGGCGGTTATCTCAAGCAGGGCGTCTCGGTGAACCTCGCGGGCGGGAACCTCGCGGTGGGCAACAGCGAGGCCAGCTGCACGAGCGGCGCGGAGGGCGAGGACAACAGCGGCAACACCGGCTCGTCGGGCGGGACCGTCCCGTTGAACAAGCTCTACACGACCTTGATCAACGCGCTCGGCGCCGGGAGCCCCGACTGGATTCCGGTCGATCGCTTCGGCGTGTCGGATGCCGTCACGGCCGGCTTCGGCGGCAGCTCTCCGTCGTTCACCACGGACGGCGCCGGCAAGGTCATCGACGGGCCCGGCATCAGCGATCCCGGGGAGCTCGACGCCATCAAGGCGTAAAGCGACACAAGGCCCTCCCGGGCCGCTCAGGCGCGCGGGCCTCGCTTGGCGAGCTCATCGATGCCGAGCTCCCGCGCCTCCCGCCCAGCTTCCACGGATGCACCACGCCCCGCGACCGGAGGCGGTCGCGCGATCCGCGGCGCGCATGTTTCCTTCCGGGCCTCAGGTTCCGTCGGGAACTATGCTGCGCCTCCCGTGGTCGCTCTCCGCCTCCGGACATGCTGCGCCGGAATGTAATCTGTAATACTATTCTTGGTCGGCAGCACCTGTCGATCCGGCGGGGGCGCCTCGGGATGAGGCTGTCACGACCCCGACGGCGCGCCTGCGCGGCGGACGCTGTCGAGGAAGGAGTTCCATGCGACATTCGTATTCTGGCGTGCTCACGTCGCTGGCGTTGCTGCCTGCGCTGCTCCTGGGTTGTTCTGGCGAGGAGGCGCCGGGCTCCGCGGGGGTGTCGCCGACATTCCATCGCGATGTCGAGCCGCTCTTGCAGAAGCACTGCATGAGCTGCCATTCCCCCGGGAACATCGCCCCGTTCGGCCTGACGACGTACGAGGAGGCGCACACCGTGGCGAGCCTGCTCGCGCACGCGACGCGTGAGCGCACGATGCCGCCGTGGGGTGCGGAGGAGACCGACGAGTGCCAGCCCCCGTACGGCTGGAAGGACGATCTCCGGCTCACCGAGGCCGAGATCGCCGTCTTCGAGGCGTGGGCTGCCGCGGGCAGCCCCGAGGGGGATCCTGCCGACGCGCCGCCACCGTTCGTCCCCGGCGCCGGCGGGCTGGCCGGCGTCGAGCTGGAGGTCGCGCCGAAGGCGCCGTTCGTCGCGAGCGGCGACGCCGATCAGTTCCGGTGTTTCGTGATGGATCCCGGGCTCGCGGAGACGCGTTACATCAACGGGGTGCACATCCTCCCTGGCAACAGCAAGGTGGTGCACCACGCGCTCGTGTTCCTCGACCGGGAGGGCGCGTCCGACGAGCTCGCCGACGAGGAGGGGGGATACGACTGCTTCGGCGGCCCCGGCTTCTCGGGCCAGCTCGTGGCCGCGTGGGCGCCTGGGGGTGTCCCGCTGGAGTTCGAGCCGAACATCGGCGCCGAGCTCCCGGTCGGCGCGCGGCTGGTGATGCAGGTGCATTATCACCCCGCGGGCGCGACCGCCGACCCGGACACGACGCGCATCCAGATGCGCTTCACCGAGGGGGTGCCGGAGTACTCGATGGGCGTCGCGCTGATCGGCAATTTCCAGTCGCCGGTGTCCGAGGGGGGCGGCCTCTTGCCCGGGCCGAACGACGACAACGGCGTCGAGTTCCTGATCCCTGCCGGCGCGAAGGATCACGTCGAGACCATGCAGTTCAGGATGCCCGCGTCGGTGTCTGCCACGGAGATGTACCTCTATGGCGCCGGCACGCACATGCATTATGTCGGCACGGACATGAAGGTGACGCTGGCGCGCGAGCAGGCCGCTGCCGGCGGGGCTGCGGAGCAGTGCCTGGTGCACACGCCGAGGTGGGATTTCTCGTGGCAGCGCGGGTTCTACTACGACGCGCCCATCGGGGAGCTCCCGCGCATCCACGCGGGCGATCTGCTCACGATGCGCTGCACGTACGACAACTCGACCAGCAA
Source organism: Sorangium sp. So ce134 (assembly GCA_051525975.1). Lineage (GTDB taxonomy): Bacteria > Myxococcota_A > Polyangia > Polyangiales > Polyangiaceae > Sorangium. The sequence continues at coordinate 9,671,677 of CP150314.1, read as the reverse complement.
CCCGTTCCTCGCGAGCGCGCTCAAGGAGCAGCACCTCCCGGGCCCGGTGGACGTCCGCCTCGGCGAGAGCACGCTCGACGAGATGTGCCTCGCCGCGCTGATCTACCTGACCAAGAACCGATGACGATCGCCGCTCACGTGCGCGGGGGGCGCTGCGTGAGCTGATCGAGCCCGAGCTCGCGCGCCTTCTGGGCCAGCGCCTCGATCTTCTTCTTCCCGTCGGCGTCGGCGCTCGGCAGGAGCGACGTCAGCATCCCCGACAGCGTGCCGTCCGAGGTCCTCGCGAGCGGCGAGGGGTGCGCGACGAGCTGCTTCAGATCCTCGGGCAGGCTCGCGTTGCCGTTCAGGTAGTCGCCGACCAGGGCGCGCACCGTCGCGCTCTGGTCGACCATCCCGTCGACCGACTGGCCGAGCGTGACCGCCTTGATGAAGCGGTCGAAGAACGCGCCGTCGCCGCCCACGATGTTGATCTTCGCCTGCTCGAACGCGCTCCGCAGGATCTCCGCCTGCGCCCGCGCGATCTCGGCCCGGATGCGCAGCGACTCGAGCTCCACCGCCCGCTCCTTCTCGAGCCGGAGGCGGAACTCCTCGTGCTCCCGCCCGACCCCGTCGAGCGCCTTCATGGCCGCGGCCTTCTCCGCCGTGCCGGCCGCCTCGGCCAGGAGCCGCTGCTTGATCGCCGCCGCCTCGGCGAGGCCCGTCTTCTCGAGGGCCAGCGCCTCGGCCTCGCGCGTCCTCGCGGCCGCGAGCCCCTTCTGCTCGATGCCCGCGGCCTCGGCGAGCAGCCGCTCCCGCGCGACGAGCGCCTCGGCCCGCCCCTGCTTCTCGATCGCCTGCGCCTCCGCCTCCTTCACGAGCACCCGCGCGAGGCCCTGCTTCTCCTCGCCCACGGCGGCGGCGTTCATCTTCTCGAGCGTCACGCGCGCCTCGGCGAACCCCTGCTTCTCGATCGCCTGCGCGTCCGCCTCCTTCACCCGGATGCGCGCCAGCCCCTCGGCCGCCGACTCGGCCTGCACGCCCTCGGCCAGGCGGATCTTCGCGCGCGCCGCCTTGTCGCTCGCCTCGAGCTCGGCGTCCGCGGTGATGAGCTTCTCGCGCGCGCGGAACTTCGCCGCCTCCTCGCTCGCCTCGGCCCCCTTGATGTGCTTGACGAGCTGCTCCTGCGCCTCCGCCTCGGCGTTGATGCGCGTCACGTCCTTGAGGCGCGTCGCCTCGGCCACGGCGCGCACGTCCTTGATCCGCTCCTCCTCCTCGGCCACCGTCTTCTCGACCGCGATCCGCGCCCGGACCACGTCGGCGATGTCCTTCTTCTGGAGCTCGATCTCCTTCTCGCGGGCGATCTGCTGGAGCGACACGTCGCGCTCGCGGCTCACGATCTCGAGCTGCCGCGCCTTCTCGACGCGCTCGCTCTCGACCGCGACCTCGCGCTCCTTGTTCTTCTGGGCGACCTGGACGCCGCGCTCCTTCGCCTCGCGGGCGACGAACGCCTCCTCGTCGTTCTTCTCCTGGAGGAGGACGGTCTTCTTGCGCTCGTCGCTGGTGATGCGGGCGGCCTCGTTCTGCTCGCGCGCCTGCGCCACCGCGATCTCCTTCGCCTTCTTCGCCTCGGCCTCGGCCCGGCGCTGCTCGAAGCGGAAGATGGCCTCGTCGGAGTTCAGGTTCTGGCTGCCGATCTCCATCCGCTCCTTCTGGCGGAGCTCGTTCGTCAGCACGTTCTGCGCGACCGTGAGCTCGGTGATCTTCCGGATGCCCTCGGCATCCATGATGTTGTCCTTGTCGAGCAGCTCGATGGGCGTCTGCTCCAGGTAGTCGATCGCCGCGTCGGCGAGCACGAACCCGCTCAGATCCTTGCCGATGACGTCGATGATGTCGTCCTTGAACTTCTGCCGCTCCTTGTAGAGGTCCTCGAAGTTCAGGCGCTTGCCCACGGTCTTGAGCGCCTCGGAGAACTTCGCGGCGAACAGCTGCTCGAGCGTCTCCGGGTTCGAGGCGCGGGCGCAGCCGATGGTCCGCGCGACGGTGCGCACGTCGTCCTGCGTCTTGTTCACCTGCACGAAGAAGGTGACCTTGATGTCCGCGCGGATGTTGTCCTTGCAGATCAGGCCCTCCTTGCCGCGCCGGTCGATCTCGATCGTCTTGACCGAGATATCCATGTACTCGGCGCGGTGGATGATCGGCAGCACGAGCGTCCCGGTGAAGGTGACGATGGGGTCCTGACCTCGCGTGTTGATGATCAGCGCCTTGCCCTGATCCACCTGGCGGTAGAACTTGGCGTACATCACCAGCATCCCGAGGGCGACGAAGGCGAGGACACCGACGAGGGCGACGATGAGGGGGACGGTCACAGTGGGCACGCGCATCTCCTTCGCGTTCCGGCGGAGGGGAGGGCGCTGATCCCCGCGCCAGCGAGGAGCGACGCCCGGGCCCGCTCCGAGCCGGGTCGGGGGCCGCACGATGCCCCCTCGGGAGGGAGCGTACACGAAACCGACAGCGCGAAAGCGGCGTTCAGCCGCCGCGCCGCTGCTCGTCCCTGGTGGGCGCGGCGGCGATGGCCTCGTCCTCGGCGGCGTCCGGGGGGGCTTCCGCGCGGGACGCAAGGCGATCGGCGAGGGGAGGGGGTGGGCCGAGCAGGGCGTCGAGCGGCTCGACGCTGAAGACCTCCGCGCCTGGGTCCCAGCTCACGAGCAGCGCTCGGTCGCCGCGGCGGAGGGCGCCGGGCGTGTCGCACCGGACGTCGAGGATGTGGCTCGCGCCGCCCTCGTCGATCACGGCCTGGCCGAAGCGCTCGTCGACGCGCCCGGTGGAGATGACGCAGACGCGGCCCACGAGGTCCTTCTTCGACTGGGCGTGCCGGGTCACGAAGAGCGGCGCGAGCGGCCGCACCGCGAGCGAGGTCAGCAGGACGGCGACGACGAGCGACCCGGCGAGCACCGCGAGGCCGAGCGCCCAATGCGGCAGCCCGGCGCCGAGCCAGAGCGGCCCTGCGAGCATCGTCGCCAGGGCGCTGGTGAACCAGCCGAACGCCGCGATCAGCGTGAGCGTCACGGTCGCTGGCACGCGGTGGAGCTCCAGGGCGACGAGCAGCGCGCCGACGCCGTCGGCCCCGTCGGCCGCGCCGGCCACGCCCTTGGCGGCGCCCTCGAGCGCGCCCTTGGCGGCGCCCTCGAGCGCGCCCTTGGCGGCGCCTTCGAGCGCGCCCTTGGCGGCGCCTTCGAGGCCGCCGAGGTGTGGCGTCGCGTCGCCGTGGGCGCCGCCGAGCAGGTCGAGGTCGAGCGCGCCCAGGAGGACGAACAGCCAGTAGATGAGGGCGAGCGCGAGCAGGACCGTGAAGATCACGGTGGGGAACGCGAGCGAAGCGGCGAGCACCTCGGCCATAGGAAGACGCGGGCGGGGCGCAGGTGCAGGGGAACGCTGCGCGATGCGGCGCCCGCGACCGGCGCCCCGATTGGATCACAGGGACGGGAGGGATGGGGCCAAATTCGGCCGCCCAGGATGCGGCCGAAAAGGCTTGACAGGACCGGGAGCGGGTCCGATCGGCCTGCGGACCGAGCGCCGGGGCGCGAGGTCGCGCCGCGACCAGGCCTCGGTCGGCGCCGGCGGCGTCGCGCGTCGATCGCTGGACGTTGCCTGTAGATGTCATCCGCGCGGCGGCGAGCGGAAGTGGACGAACGTTGGCCTACCTTGCTGCGTCGGATCGAAGAGGGGCTTCCTTCTGCAGTTGTTACGAACGATTCGATTCACCTGCCCGCTTGATCTTTGGACGCCTCCTACTCTATTTCGGTCTCTCTGCCGGATGCGGCCGACAGTCCAACACCGTTGGTGCCTGGGGCAACTAACGTGTTGAACCCGCCTGAAACGAGCAGAATTTTGAACCGCCAAGGCGCCAAGGACGCCAAGAACGCCAAGAAGAAGATAATATCTTGGCGTCTTGGCGTCTTGGCGTCTTGGCGTCTTGGCGGTTCATTCTCGCTCGAACAACGCGATCGGTGTGCTCGCGGTCGGACATCCGCATCGCGTGCGTGTGTCGTGGCGCGAGCAGCCGATCGCGGGCTTCGAGGCGGGCGTGGAGCATATGGCACACCATGTCCCACATCGGGAGCGCTCCTGCTGCCCGCGGCGTCATCTCCCCCGGATAGGTGGGGGGTTGCCTGCGAGTTTCAGGCCGGCGGAGCGCGCGCGAGCCCGTCATGCGGCGCTTGACCTCCCGGAGCCGCTGAGACCACATGGGGAGCCATGCGCACCGTCCCGGTCCAGCCCGGCGACATCCTGGCGGGCAAGTACCGCGTGGAGCGTCTGCTCGGCACGGGAGGCATGGGGGTCGTCGTCGCGGCGATCCACGTCGAGCTCGGCCAGCGCGTCGCCGTCAAGTTCATGCGCTCGGCCCACGACGTCGACGCCGGCGCGCGCGAGCGCTTCCTGCGCGAGGCGCGCGCGGCGGTGCGGCTGCGCAGCCAGCACGTCGCCCGCGTGTTCGATGTCGGCACCCTCGAGGGCGGGGCGCCGTACATCGTCATGGAGTTCCTCGAAGGGCGGGATCTCGCCGCGTTGCTCAGGGAGAGCGGGCCGCTCTCGCTCGACGACGCCGTGGAGTACGTCCTCCAGACGTGCGAGGCCGTCGGCGAGGCCCACGCCGCCGGGATCGTCCACCGCGACCTGAAGCCGGCGAACCTCTTCGTCACGCAGGACGTCAGCGGCTCGCCGTGCATCAAGGTCCTCGACTTCGGCATCTCGAAGATCAGCGGCGCGGACCTCGTCCTCACCGATGACGACCAGACGCTCGGCTCCCCCTACTACATGTCGCCCGAGCAGATGATCTCGTCGAAGGACGTCGACGCGCGCAGCGACCTCTGGGCGCTCGGCGTCCTCTTGTACGAGCTTATCGCCGGGCAGACGCCGTTTCACGCGAACAGCTTGGCGGAGTTCTACGGGCGCATCCTCGCGGCCCAGCCGACGCCGCTCCGCGAGCGCCGGAGCGACGTGCCCCCGGAGCTCGACGCCGCGATCCAGCGGTGTCTGACGCACGATCGCGAGCAGCGCTGGAGCGACGTGGCAGCGTTCGCCGGCGCCCTCGCGCCTCACGCGCCCGCGCGAGCGCGGGGCTATCCGGAGCGGGTTTCGCGCATCATGCAGCGGCTGTCTTCGTCGGGAGCCAAGCACGAGCCGTGGGCGCGCCGCGTGGAGTCGCACCCGCCGCCGGCCAGCGCCGAAGCCGCCGAGAAGACCGCGCCGCTCCCGCTGAATTCCGTGGAGGAGACGGCGCACACCCTGTCCCCGCCCCGCAGCACCTCGTCGTCCGACGAGCTGCTGGGGGCGAAGCCGCGTCGCCGGGCGCTCCTTCTCTTCGCCAGCGCGCTCGTCGCGGGCGCTGCGCTCGCGGCGCTCGTCGGGGGTCGGCAGGAGGGGGCGCCACCCCCGGCGCCGACAGGCTCGCCGGCGGCCGCCCTGGGGGCGCCGGACGCGGCCCCGTCGGCGCCCGATGAACCCCAGGCTCCCCCCTCCGCGAGCGCCTCTCACGTCGCGAGCGCGACGGCGCAGGCCGAGCCCGCCTCGCCTTCGGCGACGGCGAAGGCCGCGCGAAAGGCGACGAAGCCCCCCCTGCGGGCGAAGCCCCCGGCCGAGGGCCCTCGCATCCCGAAGCCTGAGCCGACGTTTTCGTACGATGAGCGGCGCTGACCCTGGGACAATGGCGCGGGGTGCCGATATCATCCGGGCGGTGCGTGGTCCAGGCCCGATGCGTGTGAAGCGCAGCGTTATCGCTGCCAGTGCGCTGGTCCTATCGTTATCGCTCGCGCCGCGCGCCCTCGCAGACCCGACCGCCGAGGACCGGGCGGCCGCCGAGGTGCTCTTCCGCGAGGGGCGCGCGCTCATCAAGCAGGGCAGGTACGCCCTCGGGTGCTCGAAGCTCGTCGCCAGCCAGAAGCTGGATCCGATGGCCGGGACGCTGCTCGCCCTGGCGGATTGCTACGAGCTCAATGGCGAGACGGCGAGCGCCTGGGCGACCTTCAACGACGCCGAGGCGATGGCGCGCAAAACGGGCGATCCGCGGCGCTCGAAGGAGGCGGCGCGGCGGGCGGGCCTCCTCGAGCCGCAGCTCTCGAGGCTCGTCATCGAGGTGGCGCCGGAGGCCCGGGTCGAGGGGCTCGAGGTGCGGCGCAACGCGAAGCTGCTCGATGCGGCGCTGTTCGGCTCGGCGATCCCGGTCGATCCGGGCGAGCATACGATCGAGGCGGCGGCGCCTGGCAAGAAGGCATGGCGCGCGAAGGTGCTCATCGAGCCGAAGGCAGGGCAGAGCACGGTGCGCGTCCCTCGGCTCGAGGACGCGCCCGCGACAGATGCGCCCACCGCGCCCGCGCCGGAGCGGCTCGCGCGCGCGCCTGCGGCCGCGAGCGCGGCGCCCGCGGCGGGCTCGTGGAGCGCGCAGAGGACGGTGGGGCTCGTGCTGGGCGGGGTGAGCTTGGCCGGGATCGCGGTAGGCACCGTGTTCGGCGTCGATACGCTCTCGAAGATCAGCGAGGCGCGCAGCCAGCACGGGTGCACCGACGACGACCCTCCCCGGTGTGACGCCGAGGGGATCAAGCTCCATCGGGCCGCCAACACGACCGCCAACATCTCCAACGTGGCGTTCGCGGCGGGAGGCGCGGCGCTCATCACGGGCCTGATCGTGTTCCTGACCGCGCCGCCGAGCGAGGCCGCGCCGATGACGGCGCTGGAGGTGCGCCTTCTGCCCGCGGTCGGGGTGGGAGCGGCGGAGATGTCGTTGCGAGGCAGCTTCTGAGATGCGCCAGATGCGACCATGGAAGCTCGTCATCGCCGGATGCGCTTTGCTCGTCGCCGGCTGCCAGATCATCGCGGGCGTGCGCACCGACGCGGAGCTGGACCAAGAGGGGAGCGGCGGCAAAGGGTGCAGCGTTTCCTCCGAGTGCGCGGGCGGCGTCTGTCGGGACGGCGTCTGCGAGCCGGCCGAGGCGAAGTGCGCGCTGGATCTCGATCCGTTCGACATCCTCACGTCCGAAGACCTAGGCGGCCATGAGGTCGACACCTCGTCGCTCGTGCTCGCGAGCGGCCCCGGTCGCGTATTCGTCTCGGTCATCGACAAGACCGCGAGCCGGCTCGTGATCGGGACGGTGCACGAGCTCCGGGACCCTGCCGGGTCCAAGACGGAGCTCCCCCTCACGGGCGGCGCGGCCTTCGTCACCGGCCGCGAGTCTGAAGGGCAACTGACCCTTCTGGGCAGGGTGGGGTCCGACATCGGGCAGCTCGTCTTCCCCACGACCGCCGACGGCGTCTCGTCCGAGGGGACGTTCCAGCGGTTTCCCGCGCTCGCCCCGGAGTGCTCGAGCCCCAACGTCGCAGCGTCGATGGCGTTCGCCCGGGCGGGCGGTGAGACCTTCTACGCCGCGACCTGCGAGGCGCCGGGCGGCTCGACGCGATCGCTCGTCGTCGGCGGATCGGCCGCGCCCGCGTCGACCCTGGTGGCCCAGGGCCCGCGCGCCGATGCCTCGCTCAAGGTGCATTTCTACACGGTCACGAACGGCCGGCATCTCCTCCTGCTGGACGACAGCGCGACCGGAGAAGCGTTCTTCAGGACGGGCGCCACCGCCGCCGAGCTCGGCGTGGCGCGCCAGATCCAGTTCAGCCCATCTCCTGAAGAGGTGGAGTCTTTCTTCGGGGCGTTCTCGCTGCCCGAGGGCGACGGGGTCACGCTCTTGATCGCGCACATCATTCCTCCGCCGAGGCTCGCCGTCTCGGCGGAGGTAGGCGTCGTGAGGGACTTCTCGTCGCTCGTCGAGGTCCCCCCGCCCGGCTTCACCCCTGTCTTCAAGCTCCAGAACGTGAACCAGTTCAACCCCCCGGGTCCCCCCATGAGCGACGGCGAAAACGTGTATGTGACGCTGGTGCCGCACCCGGGAAAGAGCGTGAATCTGGGCTGGTTCACGCGAACGGGTGAGTCCTTGCTCCCTCAGGAGCATATCTTCTCCCTCCCGGACGGCAGCAGCGCGCAGATCCTCGGCTCGACCGTCGCGCAGCTAGGCACCAAGCTGCTCGTCGCCTGGATCGAGCAGCGCGACGGCGCCTACTCCGTGCGCGGCCAGCGGCTCATCTGCACGCTGTAATCAGCGCCAACGCGCCGCGCGCGGCGCTCGACCTGGAAGAGGTCTCAGGACCTGATGCTGCCTTTTCGCTGCCTGGGACGCCGCTCACGTTGAGCAAGCGAGAAATAAACCGCCAAGACGCCAAAGACGCCAAGATAGGATTCTCTTCTTGGCGTTCTTGGCGTCTTGGCGGTTTGAATTTCTGCGCTTTTCAGCCAGTTTCAGCCCGTCTGTCGCGCTAGGTGCGGAGTGGGGCCGCGGGTGAGCGGGAGTCCGGCCATCCCTGGCCGGACTCCTGGCGAGCGGAGCTACGAGGCGTTCCGGCGCGACTCGTTGTTCTTCGTCTCCGACGTCGACGTGGCGCCGATCGAGGCCGCGCTGCCGGACGTGCCCGCCGCGCCGGACGTGCCCGCCGTCGAGCGCTCGGTCGACGACAGCCCTGCGCCCGCCTTCGCCTCGCCCTGCTGCTGCTGCTCGCGGTAGAGCCGGATCTCGTTCCGCACGTCGGTCACGCCCGAGATCCGCTCCGCCAGCGTCTCGAGCTGGTGCTTGAAGCGGCGCTCGCGGACGGTGCCGGTGAGGACGACCTCGCCGTTCTGCACCTTCACCTCGACGTCGCTCGCGTCGAGATCCGGGTGGTCGGAGATCTGGTCGCAGATGTCCTCCCGGATCCGCTCATCCGAGCGCTTGTACCCCTTGGGCGCGCGACCGCGCGAACCCCCGACGTCTCCGCCCACGGTGCTGAGGAAGCTCCGGCCGCCTGCGCCCTGTCCGCCGGACTGGTGACCCTGTCCGCCGAACTGGCCCTGATCGCCGCGGTAACGGGGCTCCTGGCCCTCGTACCCGCGCTGGCCTCCCGACCGCTCGCTCCAGCCGCGCTCGTCGTCGGCCCACTGCCGGAGGCCGCCACGGGCTCCGTAGCCTTCGCGCTGGCCTCCGCCGAAGCCTCCCTGGCCACCGAAGCCGCCCTGGCCGCCACCAAATCCACCCTGGCCACCGAATCCACCCTGGCCGCCGAAGCCGCCTTGGCCGCCCTGGCCGCCGCCGAATCCACCCTGGCCACCAAAGCTGCCCTGGCCGCCGCCGAAGCCGCCTTGGCCGCCACCATAGCCGCCCTGGCTGCCGCCGAGTCCACCCTGGCCACCGAAGTAGCCCTGGCCGCCATAGCCCCGGCCGCCGAAGTCACGGTCATCGCCGAAGTGGCCCTGACCGCCGTAGTAGCCCTGGCTGCCGCCGAATCCGCCCTGGCCGCCTCCGTGACCGCCGAGTCCACCCTGCCCACCGAAGCCGCCCTGGCCGCCACCGAAGCCGCCCTGGCCGCCGCCGAATCCGCCCTGGCCGCCGCCGTAACCGCCTTGGCCGCCGCCGAAGCCGCCTTGGCCGCCGTGGCCGCTCTGGCCGCCGCCGAAGTGACCTTGGCCGCCGTAACCGCCCTGGCCGCCGCCGAAGCCGCCCTGGCCGCCACCGAAGCCGCCCTGGCCGCCGCCGTAGCCACGCCGGGCGCCAAGATCGTCGCGACCTCCTCGCTGGAAGTCATCGCGGTAGTTGCCCTGAGCCTGGCGCTGGCCTCCGAAATCCTCGCGCTGGGACCAGCCGCGGTCCTGTCGGCCCTCCCAGCCGCGGTCCTGTCGGCCCTCCCAGCCGCGGTCCTGTCGGCCCTCCCAGCCGCGGTCCTGTCGGCCCTCCCAGCCGCGCTCGCCGCCGTAGCCGCGCTCGCCGCCCCAGCCGCGCTCACCCTCGTGACCGCGGCCGCCGAACTCGCGCTGATCCCATCCGCCGCGGAAGTCGTCATGACCACCTCGGGCATGGCGTTGATCGTCCCGCTGGACGACTTGCTCGTAATTGCCACGATGCCCGTAGCTAGCATCACCGGCGGCTCCGCGCTCGCCTCGATACCCCTCATCGCCTCGCTGCCCCTGGTGTCGCCCAAACCTCTCCTCGTCGCGCCCTCGCCCGTCGTTATGTTCCTCGTCGATCCATCCCTGACGATTCGGCATGACTCCTCCGCCTTTCTAGCGACACGAGCGACACAGCAGCGAAACCGCGTCGCCCCGCTTCGGTGATCCAGTCGACGCTCGAGGGCACGAGGGACGGCAGCAATCGGGCCGCCTGCGCTGCGCGCCTGTCCGGTGCCGCGTGACCTCAAGCCCCGAGGCCCCGAGGCCCCAGCGCGGCCCCCTGTCGCAAGGGGTATTCCAGAACCGGCAGGACCGTGTTTCGGTCCGTTTTCAGGAAGATCTCGCCCCGCCGCGCGCGCGCCGAGGTGCAAAGTGCCTCACGCCCGAGCGGCAAAGCGTCCCATCGAGACGTTGTGCCACAGCGGCGACATCGCGAGTTAGGGCTCCTCCCGAGAATACGTAGGGAGGTGACGGATGCTCTCCGGCGCAGCGATGCGCGCTGTGCGGGTCGGGCGATCGAGAGACGAGGAAGAGAACCTCGGGCCGCTGCCCCGGACATCGAACGTGCCGTCGCGTGCTGTCGAGCTCGGCGCCCGATGCCAAGGCTCGGGCTGGCCGGTCGCTTCGTACGCTCGTCGTAAGCTCGTTCCGTGCCGAGCTGCTCGTCCCTGCCGAGCCCGGAGGCCGCCGGCGATCGCCCGGAGGCCGCCGGCGATCGCCCGGAGGCCGCCGGCGCCGCCGGTCACCGCGGCGCGCGCAGCGCCTCGAGGATCCCGTCCAGCCGCTCGATGATCGCCCGGCCCTGGTCGTCTGCGCCGCGCGGCGCGCCGAGCGCCGAGGCCGCGAGCGCGGGGCCCGTCGTCATCACGAAGGCGGCGATCGCCTTGCCCGCGGGGGTGTGCGCGAGCCGGTCGACGTAGCCGCCGGAGACGCAGGTCGAGATGGACAGGAGGGCGTCCAGGAAGCTGGCGCACCGCGGGTTCTCGCCGTGCTCGGCCTGGTAGAAGAGGTACGAGCACCCGAGGACCATCGCCGCCAGCGCGTCGAGGGGGTCGCGCGTCATCGCGCTCCGGAAGCGCTGCTTCAGCTGGTCGTACGAGAGCTCGCTCGCGCCCCCGGCGGCGAGGCCCAGCGCGAGCAGGGCGACCGCGCCGCGCAGCCGCTCGTCCCTGCCGAGCGCAGGGGCCGCGGCGTCCTCCACCATCTTCCTCGCGGCGAGCGCTGACCGATCTCCCAAGGCGTGCCCTCCCGTCCGCGCCGCGGGTCGCGGCGCAGGCTCCATGTCTCGCACGGACGCGCGCCGGAGGGAACCGGCCGCGCGCCACACCAAAAATCCATGCGCGCGCCGCGCACCCGCGATTACCCTCGCGCCTTCCTCGGAGCTCCCCATGCAGGCCCACAGAAGCGTGACGAGATGGCTCGAGCGGGCGCCGGCCCCGGTGTTCACGGCCTTCGCCGTGTTCGCCGCGTTCGCGACCTACTTCTGCATGTACGCCTTCCGCAAGCCGTTCGCGGTCGGGACCTTCAAGGGAGCGGTCGCGCTGCCGCTGCTCCCGGACCTCGATCTGAAGAGCCTTTACATCATCGCCCAGGTGCTCGGGTACTGCGCCTCGAAGTTCCTCGGCATCAAGGTCGTCTCCGAGATGCCGCCCGAGCGGCGCGCCCTGGCCATCCTCACGTGCATCGGGGTGAGCGAGGCCGCGCTCGTCCTGTTCGGGCTCGCCCCCGCCCCGTACGCCGCGCTCTTCCTCGTGCTGAACGGGCTGCCGCTCGGCATGGTCTGGGGGCTCGTCTTCGGCTTCCTCGAGGGCCGCCGCGTGAGCGACCTGCTCGGCGCCGGCCTCTGCGCGAGCTTCATCGTCGCCAGCGGCTTCGTAAAGACTGTTGGCAAGCTCACGCTCGGCTGGGGGGTGCCGGAGGTCTGGATGCCCGCGGTGACGGGCGCGCTCTTCTTTCCGCCGCTCTTGCTCTCGGTGTGGATGCTCGCGCAGATCCCGCCGCCCACGGCGACCGACGAGGCGCTCCGGACGCGGCGCGCGCCGATGGACCGCGCGGCGCGGCGCGCGTTCGTGCTGGCGAACGCGGGCGGGCTCGCGACGCTGGTCCTCGGGTACATCGTCCTCACCGCCTACCGCGACTTCCGGGACAACTTCGCCCGCGAGATCTGGGACGCCCTCGACTTCGCCGATCAGCCGGCGATCCTGACGACGGCCGAGATCCCGGTGGCCATCGGCGCGCTCCTCTCGGTGGCGGTGATGATGGGGATCCGGAGCAACCGGAAGGCGCTCCTCGCGGTCCACGGCATGATGCTCGCCGGCGCGCTGCTGGCCGGGCTGAGCACCGCGCTCTACCAGGCGGGCGTCATCGGCCCGGTGGGGTGGATGATCAGCGTCGGGCTCGGGCTCTACGTGGGGTATGTGCCGTACAACTGCGTGCTCTTCGATCGGCTGATCGCGGCGGTGGGCTCGGTGGCGACGGCGGGGTTCCTGATCACCGCGGCCGACGCGTTCGGGTATCTCGGGAGCGTGGCGCTCTTGCTCTACAAGAGCTTCGGCCAGGCGAAGCTGTCGTGGATCGAGTTCTTCCTCGGCTTCAGCTACGCGACCTCCTTCATCTGCGCCGCGCTCTTCGCCGCGTCGGCGGGGTACTTCTGGCTGCGCACGCGCGCGCCCGTGCCCGCCGCGCGCCCGGCGCTCGACGCCTGAGGCGTCGCGGGGCCGCGCCGCATGGCAGGGCCCTGAAGCTCCCGCCAGCTCCGTAGGCCCGAAGCGCTCCGCGGCGCGGTGGGAAAGAATTCGAACCACAGAGGCACAGAGGGGAAGAGATTTTTTTATTCTCTCTCCGTGCCCTCTGTGCCTCTGTGGTTCCCTCTCTCATGAACCCGAGACGTGGTTGGGCGACACGGCCCTCACGACGTCCCCCAAGGATCCTGGTGAAGCCTCTCATCGAGACGATGGCCGTCGAGCGCGCCGCGTAGACGGCCACCACGATCCGGGCTCGCTCGCCGAACCGGCGCTCGCCATCGCGCGCATGGCGCCCTAAACTACCATGGGGCCAGCGTGATGGACTGGAGTTTCGGGACATCTTCCGAGATTCACCGCTGCCGGTATTTTGTGATTACCAGGCACACGATGAACGGCAGGACGGTCGTGCGCAAGAGCGTCCTTCCAGGCCCGTGTTCGCCGCGAGCGACCGAGCTGCTGCGCGGCGAACATCGTGTGCTTCTGGCGCTCGACGTTCCCGGGGTCGTGCGTCCGCTCCGATGGGAGGATCAGGAGGAGACGCCGGCGCTCGTGTTGGAGGACGCGGGCCCAGAGGATCTCGAGCAGCGGCTCGAAGCGGGCCCCCTGCCCGTCGACGCCTTTCTCGATATCGCTTCCGAACTGGCGGACATCTGTGCCCGCATTCACGCCAGGAACGTCGTCCACCGAGCGATCGCGCCGTCTCGCGTGGTGCTCGGTCCGGGCGGGAGGGTTACGCTCATCCACTTCGTCGAGACGTCCGCGCTCACGAGCGTCGCCGGGGCGTCCGGTCTGGAGCAGACCGGTCAGCTTTCGTGGATCTCGCCGGAGCAGACGGGACGGATGAACCGGTTCGTCGATTGGCGTTCGGACCTCTACTCTCTGGGGACGACGTTCTATGCGGCGCTCACGGGCGCACCCCCCTTCCGCTCCTCGGATCCCCTGGAGCTCGCGCATGCACACATCGCGCGAATGCCGGTGCCTGCGTCGATCGTGAATCCGCGCGTCCCGCCGCTGCTCGCCGATCTCGTGCAGAAGCTCCTCGCCAAGATGCCGGAGCAGCGATACCAGAGCGCCGATGCCCTCTCCGCCGACCTCCAGCAGGTGCGGCGGCAATGGCTCGCGTCCCGCACGATCGAGCCGTTCGAGCTGGGCCGGCTCGACCTGGGCAGGGAGCTGCCGCTGTCGAAGCACCTGTATGGCCGCGAGCGCGAGCTCGCCATGCTACGAGACGCCCTCGCCCGCGTCTCGACCCACGGGACCGAGCTCATGCTCGTTGCGGGAGATGCTGGCATCGGCAAGACCGCCCTCATCGAGGCGCTGCGTGACGCGGCGCTCGCGCGAGGCGGCCGGTTCGCCTCGGGCAAATTCGACCTGCGCGCGGCAAACGTGCCCTATGCATCGGTGGTGGAGGCGCTCGGCGCCCTCGCGCGCGCGATCCTCTCCGAGTCCGAGCCCGACGCGCCTCGGGCGCAGGAGCTCCGGCGCATCCGGGACGCCGTTGGAGCAAACGGCCGCGTGCTCGCAGATCTCATCCCGGAGCTCCGGGATGTCATCGGAGATTTGCCCGAGGTTCCCGTGCTCGGTCCGATGGAGACGGAGAACCGCTTCCACCTCACGCTCCAGGTCTTCATGCGCGCCATTGCCGCGCTCCGGCCCCTCGTGTTCTTCCTCGACGACCTGCAATGGACGGACGCGGCCTCGCTCCGGGTCCTGCGCGCCCTCGTTACGGACGCCGAGAGCAGGCGCGTGCTCCTGCTCGGCGCGTTCCGGCCGCGCGACGTCGGCCCCGATCACCCCCTCGCGCGGACGCTGGACGAGGTCCGCAGGGTGGGCGCCGTCGTCAGGCGTCTGGAGCTCGGCCCGCTCGGCATCGATGCGCTCGTCGCGCTCCTCGCCGACCTCCTCCGCTGCAAGCTCGAGCGCGCGAGACCGCTCGCAGAGCTTGTCCTCGCGAAAACCGGGGGCAATCCGTTCTTCGTCAGAGCGCTCCTTCGCTCGCTGCACCGCGACGGCCTCCTTACCTTCGACAGCGCGCGAGGGGCGTGGACCTGGAACCTGCGCCGGATCGAGCGGGTCGGAATCACCGAGAACGTGATCGAGCTGACGACGACGGCCATCTGCAGGTTGTCCGAAAAGGCGCAACAGCTCCTCCAGCTCGCGGCGTGCGTCGGCAAGCACGTGGACCTGCGGACCCTCGCGACCCTCTGGGGCGAGTCCATCGACGAGACGACCGCCTGGCTGGACGAGGCGCTGCGCGAGGGGCTGCTCGTCCCGGAAGACGAGCACGGATCGAAAGATGCGGCGCTCCGCGCCCGGTTCGTCCACGATCGCGTCCAACAGGCCGCCTACGCGCTCCTGTCCGAGGAGCAGAAGAAGAAGGTCCACTTGCAGATCGGACGCAGCCTCTTGGAGCTCTTTCGGGGCGACGAGCTCGAAGAGAGGCTGTTCGAGGTCGTCGACCAGCTCGATCTGGGCCGAGACCTGCTCGCCGGGGCCGAGCGGGTCGAGCTCGCGAGGTTGAACCACCGCGCCGGGATCAAGGCGCGGCGCGCTGCGGCCTTTGGGCCCGCGCTCGCGTACTTTCGGACCGGGCTCGGATTGCTGCCGGACGGCGCGTGGCGCTCGCACTACGAGCTTTGCTTCTTCCTTCACCGCGCCGCAGCCGAATGCGCCTCGCTGACGGGCGACCATGCGCTGTGCAGGGCGCTCGTCGAGGAGGGGCTCGGCCACGCCGCCTCCCTGCTCGAAGAGGTGGATCTCCAGGAGATTCGCATCGCGAGCGCGACGACCACGGGCGAATACAAGACAGCGCTCGAGTGGGGGATGGCGGCTTTGCGAGCGCTTGGCCTCGAGCTGCCGCGGGAGGATCTCGGCCGCGCCGTGGAATCGGAACGGGAGGCCATTCGGGCCCTGCTCGGGGATCGCGCTCCGGCGGTGCTTCTCGGCGCTCCGCACGTGAAAGGCGCCGAGGAAGACGCCTCGGTGCGGCTCATATCGGCCATGCTGCAGCCCGCCTGGTTCGCTGATCGCGATCTCTTCGTGCTGGTCGCGGCCAGGGGGGTCCGCTTCGCGCTCGAGCGCGGCCAGCGCGCCTATTCCACGGCGTACGGCTGCTATGCCATGTTCCTGGCCGCCGTCGGCGAATTCGCGGAGGCCGAGGCGTTCAGCCGCGTCGCCCTGGAGCTGGCCGAGAGATCCGGGGACGCCGCGCGGCAGGTCGAGGCTTCCCACTGCCACAACGCGTTCGTCCTTCCTTGGCGGCAGCCTTTCGCCTCCTGCGCGACCGCGAGCTACCACGACTTCACGCTGGGGCGGCAATCGGGCCAGTTCCGCATGGCCGCCTATGCGAGTAGGGCGATGGTCGTCTATTCGTTTGCTGCGGGGATGGAGCTCGACCGGGTGCTGGCCGAGCTGGACGACGGTCTGTCATTCTGCCGGAGGGCCGGCAATCAGGGGATGGCTCTCTGCCACCTCGCCTATCGGCAGGCGATTCGCTGCCTGAGGGGGATGACGCACGGACGCAACCTCTTCGACGACGGCGAGTTCGACGAGGCGACGTTCCTCGTATCGGCCTCGAACGAGCCGACGGTGTCGTGCCTGTATGGCATCCTGCGCCTCGAGACCTCGTACCTGTTCGGCGAGATCGGGGAGGCTCGGAGGTGGTCCGAGGCGACGCTCGTCCACCTCGACCTTCTGGGCGGTTTTGGTCCCGTGGCTGAGCATGTGCTGTTCACCGCGCTCACCCTGCTTTCGCTCTATCACGGGGCCACGGCTCCGGAGCGGACCGAGCTCTTGACCCGCGTGGCCGGCTTGCAGCATCAGATGCGGCGGTGGGAAGAGAGCTGCGCCGAGAACTTCCGCCACAAACGCCTCATCGTG
The DNA here is from genome assembly GCA_051525975.1 of Sorangium sp. So ce134. Classification (GTDB taxonomy): domain Bacteria; phylum Myxococcota_A; class Polyangia; order Polyangiales; family Polyangiaceae; genus Sorangium. Next base: position 9,655,063 of record CP150314.1, on the reverse strand, counting down.
GACGCCGAGATTGCCCGAGTGGAGGGGCGTTTCCTCGCTTCCGCCGAGCTCTACGATCGGGCCATCGAGGAGGCGGCGAGGGCGGGATTTCTGCAATATACAGCGCTGGCGAGCGAGCTCGGCGGGCGCCTGCTCCGCGCGTTTGGCCGGAGCCGCGTCGCGGACGTCATGTATTTGCGTCCGGCTGTGCAGGGCTGGGCGCGGTGGGGAGCCCTAGAAAAGGCGCGCACGCTCGCGCACGAGTTCGCCCTCGACGGGGGGATCGCGGCATCCAGCGTCGCCGACGAGCTCTCCCGCGGGGAGATGCTCGACGCGCTCAGCCTGCTCAAGGCGGCAGAGGCCATCACGAGCGAGATCGTGCTCGAGCGTCTGCTCGGAAAGCTGATGGAGACATGCCTCCAGGCGGCCGGCGCCGAGCGGGGCGTGGTCGTCTTCGAGGAAGAGGGCGCTCCCTTCGTCCGGGCGAGTGGGCGAGTGGGCAAGCCCGCATCCATCGAGCGGACGCCGCTCGAAGGCGCGCGGCAGGTCCCGCGGGAGATCATCGAGCACGTGCGCAGGACCCGGAAGGTCCTCGTGCTGGACGACGCATCCATGGACGGAACGTTCGCGTCTGACCCCTACCTGGCGTGTGGAAACGTGAAGTCGCTCCTCGTGCTCCCGATCCAGCGGAAGGAGTCGCTGCTCGGCACCTTCCTCTTCGAGAACGACCTGACGACCTACGCCTTCACGAAGGAGCGCGTGCGGGTGCTGGAGGTCTTGTCGGCCCAGATTGCCATCGCGATCGAGAACAGCCTCCTTTTCGAGAAGCTCAAGGTGGAGGTCGACGAGCGGACGCGCGCGGAGCAGGCCGTGCGCTTCTTGGCCAGCGCGAGCGAGGTGCTCGCCGCGTCGCTCGACTACCCGACGACCCTGCGGAGCCTCGCGTCGCTCGTCGTTCCCACGCTCGCCGCGTGGTGCTTCATCGATGTGATCGAGGAGGACGGACAGATCCGACGCGTGGCCGAGAAGCACGCCGACCCTGCAAAGGAAATGGCGCTCCGCGCGCTGCAGGAGCGGGATCCGCCCGACTGGACCTCACCCCAGCTGTCGACCGGCGTGCTTACCTCCGGCGTGCCGGTCCTGCTGCCGGAGCTCACGGAGGCCGTCGTGCGATCCCATACCCGCGGCGACGAGCACGCCCGGCTTCTCCGCGAGATCGGGGCGCATAGCGCCATGGCCGTGCCGCTGATCGCTCGGGGAAGGACGCTCGGGGCCATCACCATGGGCACCGCGGACCCGACACGCTCGTACGGGCCTTCAGATCTGGCCGTTGCCGAGGAGCTGGCGCGTCGAGCCGCGATGGCTGTCGACAACGCCCGCCTCTACCGCGACGCCCAGGAGGGGGTGCGCGTCCGCGAGGAGTTCATCACCATCGCCTCCCACGAGCTGAGAACCCCGATCACCACGATGAGATTAGCCATCCAGGGGCTCTTGCGCCGGAAGCCTGAGCCCGCGGCCGAGGAGCAGATCACGCGAGCCTTGCGGACCACGGCGAGGCAGATCGATCGGCTCCTGCGCCTCATCGACGAGTTGCTCGACGCCTCCCGGATCCATGCCGGTCGGATGCCTCTCCACCTCGAGCAGGTCGACCTCGCCGCGGTCGTGCGCGAGGCCGTCGAGCAATTCCGCGAGCGCATAGCGCAATCCCGCTCGTCGCTCCGCGTGCATGCCGAGGCGCCGGTCGTCGGGGCGTGGGATCGATTCACGCTGGAGCAGGTGATAGCGAACCTGCTCGACAATGCCCTCAAGTTCGGCGCCGGCGAGCCCATCTCCATCACAGTCGCACGGCGGAACGGCATGGCACAGCTCACGGTGGAGGACCGTGGCATCGGGATCCCGCCCGCGCGACTCGCCAGCGTGTTCGAGCGCTTCGAGCGCGCAGTGCCGACGCGCAACTATGGAGGATTCGGGCTCGGTCTCTACATCGTTCGAAGGATGGTGGAGGCGCTCGGCGGCACGGTTCGCGTCGACAGCACGCTGGGCGCGGGATCGAGCTTCACGGTCGAGCTGCCGTGCGCGGGACCGCCCGCGATCACGCTTGACAGATGGTGAAGGCTCGAGTCGTAAATGACCCAGACCGATCGGCCGTCCAGGCTTCCCCCGAGCCGACGCAGTCGGCAGCGAGGCGCGCCGTCCGGCGACGGCGCTCAGGCGAGCATGCCGTCGATCGGCCCGGAGCCCTGACCCTGACCGAAGTTCTCCGTCCACTCGGTCTTGTCCCGAACGGCGGCGGCGATGAGGCCGTTGAAGAGGCGGTTGTTCGTGACGTTCCCGGCGTCGATGAACTGCCCCTGCTTCAGGTAGCCGCCGCCGCTTCCGGCGATGATCGTCGGCACGTCGCGGAAGCTGTGCGACGGGCCGTCCGAGATGTGGTTCGTCCACAGGACGATGGACTTGTCGAGCAGGTCGCGCGCCTTGAACTGATCGAGGCCGTGGAGCAGCGTCTGCATGCGGAGCACGTCGATCTCGGCGTGCGCTTGCTCGGCCGTCGGGTTGTTGCCGGAGACCGCGTCCGATTGCACACGGTGGCTGATGTGGTGGAAGGGCCAGCGGAGCCCCTCGTTCGCCGGCACCGCGTACTTCGTCTGATCCGTGCCGTCGCCGTGCTGCAGCGTCGCGACGCGGTTGAAGTTGCAGGCGAACGCCAGCGCCACGAGCTCGAGGTGGAGCTTCGCGACGTCCTCGATCATGCCGTCCGTCTTGAAGGCGAGGCCCCCCTCGAGCGCCTCGAGCGCCGACGTCGCGAGGCCCGCCTGGCTGCAGGCCCCGCCCATCTCGCCCATCGTGACCTCGGTGTCGCGGATGGAGTCGAAATGCTGCTGGAGGCGCTGCTTGTCGGCGGAGCTCAGGGCCGACATGCGCATCAGGCTGTTCAGCTCCTCGCTCACGAAGTCGTTCACGCTCTTGCGGCTGCGGATGAGCTCCTCCGCGAGCTGCCCGCCGCCGCCCGCCAGGCCGACGAGCTTGGCGTAGAGCGTGTACGGGTTGTCGTCCGCCGGGCGCACCTGCCCGGCGCCGCCGCCCTTGAAGGAGATGCGCTCGGCGATGTACCCGTTCTTGCGGTTGCCGGCGTAGAGCGTGAGCGGCTCGGCGCCGCCCTCGTTCACCAGTTTGGCGACCACCACGTCCGCGGACACGCCGGTCGAGGCCGCGGTCTTGCCGCCGCCCTGCGCCGGGCGCGCGGTGAGCGCCTGGCACAGGCCCTGCGCGTGGCCGCAGTTGCTGGGGCTCGCCATCGGGAAGTCGACGCCGCGGATGAACAGCAGGTCCGGGGCGTGAGGCGCGAGCACGTGCGTCGCCTTGTCCGTCATGGCGGCGAGCCCCTCGGTCGTGAGCGGGCCGGTCTTGTCCGGGAAGAACCGGTTGCCCACCACCCCGCACGCCGCCACGATGTAGAGGCTGAACACGGGCGGGCTGTCCGCCGCCCAGGCGGAGCGCGACGGCAAACCCTCGAGGAAAGGAAGGGCGATGGCAACGCCGCCGGCGCGCAGGAACGCGCGCCGATCGATACCGCGCCGGCGCTCCACGCGCGGATGAGCGAGGTTCGTCACGAGCTTGGGGTTCACAGCGGGCCTCCCACGCGCGTCCGGAATGCTTCGTTCTTCACGAGCTCGATCATCATCTCTTTCACCGAGCCGCTGGCTCCGCGGCTCACCTCGGCGAGCGTCTCGACGAGCGGCAAGTCCGACGGGACGATGTCGCGCTGGAGCGCGAAGCTCGCGAGCTTCTTGGCGTAGCAGAGGTGAGCCTGCTCGCCCTCGGCCATGTGGCGCATCAGCTCGCCGGCGTCCGCGAACGACCTGGCTCCTTCGGTGAAGGCGTAGACACCGCTGCTGTCGATCGGCAAGCCTCCGTTCTCCTCGTGCCGATACTGCCCCATGCCGTCGAAGTGCTCGAAGGCGAAGCCGACGGGATTGATGCGCTCGTTGTGGCACTTGCCACCGCAGGCGGAGGTGAGCTGCGTGATGCGCTCACGGTTCGTCTGCCCGGGCTCGAGCGGCGGGACCGGCGGAATGTCGGGGGCCGGCGCGCCGAGGGGCGTGCACAGCACGTCGAGGTTGATGCTGACCCCGCGGTGGATCGCGTCCGACTCCGCGTTCAGCGCGTTCAGCGTCAGGTAAGGGAGCTGCGAGAAGAAGCCGACGCGATCGGGACCGAGGTCTCGCTCCACGAAGCCTGTGCCGCTCGGCTGAAGGTCGTAGAGGAGCGCCATCCCCCGCCCGACGAAGCCCTTGGTGGACGTGAGGATGTCTTTGACACCGAGACCCTCGGTGAAGATCTTCTCGAAGAACAGGTACGCGCTCTCCTCGTACTCCGCGTTCAACGATTCTTTGTAGGTCGGCACGGCGAACTTGCTGATCGTGGCGTAGCGATCGAAGTGGAGCAGCTCGCCGTGGAAGTACCGCATGCCCTTGGCCGCGGCGGGCTCCTCCAGCATGGACTCGGCGACCGCGGCGATCGCCTCCGGCGTCGTGAGCGTGGGCGCCTTGTCGAGCAGCGCGTCGTCCGGCGCGGCGTTGCGCAGCCAGAGCGAGAGCTTCGCCGCGATCTCGTACCCATCGAGCGGCTCGCGATCCTCGCCGAGCTCCGTGCGGTAGAGGAAGTGCGGCGACTGGAGCATCGTCCGGATCACGAGCTGAGCGCCCTTGGCGAACCTGCTCTTCGTGCCGGACCTCGCCGCGCCGGTCCCGAAGAGCTCCATGTACTTGGCGACCTCGGCGGCCGTCAGCGGACGGCGATACGCACGGCGCCCCACGGTCTCGATGAAGCCGGCCGCGTCCGTCCCCGGGTGAACCTCGGCGAGCGCCGCATCCGAAGCCGTCACCTCCTCGGCGAGCGCCTCCGCCGCCCATTGGTAGTCGCTCCACGAGCGCTGGTTCACGCTCAGCAGGAGCTCGTTGTTCGTGAAGTCCGTCGTGCCGGCGACGGGCTTCTCGAACGCGTCGGACAGCGACGGGGGAGCGGCGAGGTTCAGGACCACCTGCACGCTGCTCGCCCATTGCGCGTTCGTGAGGCGCACGAGACGGTGGTACTGCGGGGCACCCGACATGTCGATGCCGCGCGCCACGCCGCCGGTGGCTGAGCCGCTGCCGCCCGGCACGGGGCCGCTGCCCTCCGGATCGGCGAAGGAGCCCGTGCACCCCGCGAGCAGGAGCGCCGTGACGCAGCGCCCCGCGCCGAGCGCCCGCCTGCAGCGCGGCAAGCCGGTTATCGAAAAAGACGGTGGGATCATCATTGCCTCCTCACTGACCGCTGGCAGCTGATCCGTCCCTTAGCATGACCAGCGATGCATTGGTCAGATCTGGTGGGTGCATTCCATCATCGAGCGCGACTCCGTGTGACCGCAACGTTCGGCCCGCAATCGCTCGACATTGAACAATTCGTGCAACACGTGTATTGCGGCCGGAATTGCGCCGACTCGCGCGCTCCGCGCCATGCGCGGAGGCGCTGCGGCCCCCCAGGCGTCGGCGGGGTACTTCTGGCTGCGCGCGCGCACCGGTGCCCGCTGCGCGCCCGGCGCTCGATGCTCAAGGCGCGGCGGGGGCGGCGCCGCACGTCAGCGCGGCCGACGCGCCCGCCAGCTCCGCAGGCCCGAAGCGCTTCCCGGCGCGGTGGTAGAGAATTGGAACGACAGAGGCTCCGCGCGCGCAGACGAACCCCGCCAAACCACACCGGCCGCTCGCTCACCCAGATCGCGTTCGGGACGACGACTGACCCAAGGCTCTTGAGGTGGGCTTGGGCCTCAGCGGGTGTGAGGTCGGTCATGGCGCCGGGTCCTTCTCACGCTCGAGGGCGTCACCTACGAGCTCGGCCCTCCGGGCAAGGGCGGCACCAGCTGGGATTGGTCTGGCGCCATGGTCACGGGGGAGGACGGGATCGCCGTCGAGACACTTCGTTTTCTTAACTAAACATCGCGCTCCTCACGTGCCCGTCCAGCGTCCTGGGCCTCGACCCCAAGGCTGTGGCTCGCGGCGCGAGCCTGCGTACTCCGTCACGCAGCAGGTCCTTGTTGGGCGGCGTACCTGGCCATCGTCATCCTTCGAGGGACGTGTCCGTCAGAGTGCCGCTGTGGGGCGCGGTTAGCTCCTCGATCGTGCAGTTCCTGCGAAGCCACAGCGCAAACTGGTCGCTCAGCCTCCGCAGCTCCCGGAGGTTCCCCGCGCCGACCCCGCACAGCTCCGCGATCGCGGTCCGGTCCGAGATGTCTCGCGTCGTGAGGGCGACGATCGGTGGCGTCGACGCCAGCGGCTCGGGCCGATTGACGATGTTCATGAACGTATGTGCTCCCGGCTCTACCCAGCCCATGAGGCTGACGGTCGAGAGCGTCAGCGAGGGCTCATCGCGGCTCACGACGCAGCTGGCGTATTGCGTGTATACCGAGTGAAACCAGTGCCAAGCATCCTTCCTGCTCCAATCGTCGTCGATAGAGCCGACAGCCTCTTCATAGGCTTTCCACCCTGCGAGGACGACGCGACGCGCGCACGCGTCGAGCATGCTGAAGTCCTCATTCGTGAAGATAGCCCACTTCTGGTAGGGGCTTCCGAGGCTCGAATTCTGAAGGAACGGCTCGGCCAACGTGAGCGGGAAGTAGTGGCTCAGGGCGTGCTCGGCAGCGTTCACCAGGTCCCCGAGCAGGTGGTAGACGACGAGCGCCAGCGAGCCGCAAGGACGCTTCTGAGCTACCGTGCTGATGCGAACGACATACTCCGACAGGGTGGGGAGCCCTTCAAGCATCATCTTGCGTCACCAGGTCCCGATGCAGCCCTCGAACCCCGCCGCCTCCGCCTCCGGCTCGGGCGTCATCGGCCCCTCGCCGCCGTACGCCGCCCGCAGCGCCCCCGTGAGCGCTCGCCCCCGCGCGATCTCGCCCAGGACCTCGGCGCCCTCGGTCGGCGTGCGCTCGTACGAGCCGTAGTCGACCGTGTAGAGCCCGAACCTCGGCCCGAACCCCTCGGCCCACTCGAAGTTGTCGTAGAGGCTCCAGTGGTAATAGCCCCGCACGTCGACGCCCTCGCCCCGCGCGCGCTCGATCTGCTCGAGGGCCCGCACGACGACCTCGGCCCGCCGCTCGCCCACGCGGGTGGCGATCCCCGACTCGGTGACCACGAGCGGCAGGCCGGGGTAGCGCGCGCCGAGGTCCGCGAGCGCGCCGTACAGGCCGGGCGCGTGGTGCTCGTAGCGCATCGCCGGCACGCAGAACGTCGGGTCCACCGGCGGCACGCACGCGCCGAAATCGATCCCGCTGACGCACGGGGTGAGGTTCAGCACCGGCACGATGCCGCCGTCGCCCGTCACGCCGGCGCGGAAGTAGTACTGGACCCCGAGCCAGTCGAGCGTCCCGCCGAGACCGGGCAGCTCCAGATCGGGCTCCCCGTCGAGATCGACGTCCAGCCGCCCGCTCAGGACGGTGTCGACCACGAGGTGGTTGTAGACGTAGGCCATGCGGTCGCGCGCCGCGAGGTCCTCGGGATCGTCGCTCACCCGGTGATTGCGCGCCGGGACCCACTCGCCGACCGAGAGCGACAGCCCGACGTCCGCCGCGCTCCCGTCGCCGTCCGCGTCGACGGCGTCCGCCTCCTTGAGCGCCCGGTACGCCGCCGCGTGCGCGAGCAGGTAATCGCGCAGCACCGGCACGAACTCGCCGAGCAGGTCGCCGAGGAGGGCCGCCTTGCCCGGGGGGAACGCGCCCACGCCGTAGGCGGCGAGCAGGTAGTTGAACGGCTCGTTCAGCGTCCCCCAGTCGTCCACCCGGTCGCCGAAGCGCGCGGCGAGCAGCGCCGCGTGCTCGGCCATCTCCTCGATCACGAGCGGCCCGCCCTCGGGGTGCCCGAGCCCGCAGAGGTTGTCGTCGCCCGGGCCGCCCGCGCAGTCGGTGCGCCGCGGATCGTCGACCCAGACCGGGTTCGAGAAATGGTGCAGGGTGATCACCGGGCGGATCCCCGCGGCCACGAGCGCGTCGAGGAGCCGGTCGTAATGGGCGAGCGCGTCCTCGTCGATGACGTCCCGCCGCGGCTCGATCCGGGCCCACTCCACGCTGAACCGGTACGAGTCGAGCCCCATCTCCCGGAGCAGCGCGACGTCCTCGATCGCCTTCGAGAAGCCGCGCGAGGCGTCGCCCACGAACTCGGCGCCCCTGCCCAGGCCGCCCTCGGCCTCGGGGAGCGTGAACACGTACCAGTCGGTCGTCGGGTTCCGGTCCTCGATCTGGGTCGCGGCGCTGGCGGCGCCGAGGCGGAAGCTGCCCGCGCCGGACGCGCCGGCGAGCGGCCCGGGCGCGGCGTACGCGATGTCGGGCAGCGGCGGCGGCGCCGGCGCCACGGCCTCCCCGGAGGGGCAGGCCGCGGCGGCGAGCCCCAGCGCCGCGAGGGCGGAGGGGCCGCCGGCGCGGCGGGCGTCGCGGGCTTGCGTGCCGCGGGCGTGCATGGCGACGAAGGGGCTCAGTTGACCGGCGGGATCTCGGTCTTGCAGCCGACGCGGAGCTGGACCTGCCCGCCCTCCTGGAACCGGGTGCAGGTCGCGGGACACATCACGATCTTCGTCGGCGTGCCGCCGGTCGCGGGATCGACGTCGTAATACCAGCCGCCCGCGGCCGCGTCGCAGCTCGCCTCGTCGGCCACGTAGAAGATGGTCGTCGGGGTGTTGCCGTCCGTCGGCGTGTGCTGGACGTTGAGCGTGCCGTAATCGAGCGTCTGCCCGGAGGACGGCGCCGGGACCTGGTACTCGCACGCCAGGCTCGTGCCGCGGATCGCGCTGAGCGCGTCGAGGAAGGCCTGCGTCACGTCCGAGCTCGTGTCGATGAAGAAGGCCGACGTCCCGCCGCCCTCGGCGATGCGGTCCATCGTGGCCTGGGCGCCGTCGTCGTTGCCGTCGAAGACGCCGATCACGAAGGTGGAGATGCTCGGCGTGCCGCTCAGCGCCCCGGCCGCGAGCTCCGCCAGGCCGTCGGCGTCCTGCGGGCTGCACTCGGTGGGCATCCCGTCGGTGGCGAGCACGGCGACGACCCGGTGGGTCGGGTTCTGCTCGGCGTGGGCGCGGGCCTGCGCGAGCGCGCCGGACAGGGCGCCGGCGGTGGGCGTGCCCCCGACGGGATCCTTCCGGGCGATCGCTCGGATGAGCTCCTCGGCCGAGGTGGCGTCGAGCGGCGTGATGGGGACGGCGGGCGTCGCGTAGTCCTCGATGACGCACGAGTCCGGGCTCGCGCACTCGCTCCGCGTCACGCGCTGGCACGTTCCCCCGCGGTTGCCCGCGGGGTCGATGCAGGTGTCCCCCACGTCCGCGCACAGGTCGCCGCTCCGGGAGCAGATCCCGAGGTTCACGCACGTGTCGCCCTCCGAGCAGTCGGCGTCGGTGACGCAGACCTCGAGCCGCGTGGAGAACGCGTCGTGACAGACCCGGAGCACGCACGGCCCGTTGTCGCCGCACTGGTCGTTGCTCGTGCAGCTCAGGGGCACGTCGTCGTCGGGCAGCGGGAAGTACTGGAGCCCGACGCCGAGCCCCGCCGACTGCGGGTCGATGAAGAAGGCCTCGAGCGCGTCGGTCACGGCGTCCCACTTGGTGAAGTCCCTGCTGAGCGGCTCATCCATCGAGCCCGACGCGTCGAGCATGATGTAGAGGTCGAGCGGCACCAGCTCCGCGGTGCTCGACTCGCCCGCGCACGAGGCGTCGCCGCCGGCGCCCTCTCCCGTGCCGGTGCTGCTCCCGGCGTTGGTCCCCCCCGGTTCATCGGTGCCGTAACCGGTCCCCGACCCCGTCGCCGAGCCCGTCCCCGAGCCGTTCTCCGAGCTCGTCCCCGAGCCCGCGCCGGCCCCCGCCGTCGCGCCCCCGGTCCCGCCGCCGGAGACCGAGCCATCGGCCCCACCGCACGCCGCGAAGATCACGCAGATCCCCGTCGCGGCGAGCGCCACCATCGTTGAGCGGTTCTCCATGAGCAGAATCGAAACACCCTGCCTGCGCCTTGTCGAGCGTGTTGACCCGAGCCTCCGAATGAAAACTGGCTGGATGTGGTACGGGGTAAGACGCCTCCGGCGAGGTGAGTGGAACCCGAGATCACGGGGGCCGGGGCACAGGATGACTCCGAAGCACAGGAATGCTCCGAGGCCAGAGCGCTTTGGAGCACAAGGGCGCTCTGGAGCGACGGAGTGCTCCTGACGCGGGGCTGCTCCGGCGCACAGGCGAGCTCAGGAGCACCGGGCTGCTGCCGGCGCAGGGCTGCTGCCGGCGCAGGGCTGCTGCCGGAGCAGGGCTGCTGCCGGCGCAGGGCTGCTGCCGGCGCAGGGCTGCTGCCGGCTCAGGGCTGCTTCTTCGGGCCCACGAGGCTGCGGAGGACGGCGCGGGCGACCTCGGCGCCCGTCGCGTCGCGCAGGCTCACGGGGATCTGGTACTCCCTGCGCTCGCTCGTGTCCGGCACAGGGCATTCGCAGACGGCGCGGATCGTGCCGCGGGCCTTCTTCAGGTACTCGATCGAGAGGCCCGCGACGATGAACCGGGCGTCGTCGGGCAGCGAATAGGCCAGCGCCGTGTTCGCGGTGAGCTCGGCGAGGTTGACGAGCGCGACGGCGTGCACCGAGCGGAGATGGTTGCGCAGCCCGGGCCGGTCGCGCATCGACACCTCGGCGCGGCCGCGCTCGAGGACCTCGATGTGCGCCCGGATCGTCCCCGTGTACGGCGCCATCGCGCCGATGAGCCGGCTGAACACGCGCTTGCCCCCCGGCAGGGCGTGCAGCTTGTCCCAGAGGTCGCGGATGGTGTTGCGGCGCGAGGTCGCCGCGACGGATGCGAGGGAGAAGTCGGAGAGGTTCATGCGCTGGACCGGCGTGGCAGCGGCAGAGTGCCTCAAGTCGCCCGCGCACGCACCCGGAATGTTCCTCGGCCGCTCCCGCGATGAAGCGAAGCGACGGCGCCTCCGACACGCCATGAAACCGCGGTGAGGGCGCCCCGGAAAACGTCGAGGGCACCACGGAAGCAGCGCGCTCGCCCCGGTCGCGCCACGAGCCGCGCCGCGCCTCGACGGCGCTGCCGCGAGCGCGGTGGGCCATGCCGGCGCTCGATCGCGCGGCGGCGCGCGGCGGCGCGGCTGTGGCCGCCCGCCGCGCCCCTCCGGAGCGCGGCCGCGGGGCGGCCTCGGCGGCGCTCGCAGGCCGGCGATTACGTCCCAAGGCCTGCTTTCAGGGCGAAGAATCGGGCCGAAAAGAGCCATTCTCCAGGAGAATTCTTCGGTCGAAAGTTATTCAAAATTCGGATGGGATCCGGGCGTCCCAGCGCGCCGCGGGCGCGAGGATTCGACGCAGATCCCGGCGTTTGACCGCAGGAGCGCGGCCGAGAGGTCCCCGCGCCCGCCGCTCGCGGCCTGCCTCCGGCCGGCAACCGCCTCTCTGGGCCCGGAATTTTTGTGGGTGTATGACACGACCTCGCCGCCCGGGCCAAGGTGGTCCACCCGAGAAAGAGCGAGCCTTCGAGCTGCTCTTTCGTGAGAAAACATTCATGCTCATCTGGCGCTGGCTGACGCGCCTGGGCGTGCCTCTTCGCGACCGAGGAGACCTCGCGCAGGACGTCCTGCTCTCTGCGTACCTGAGCTTCGACAACTACAAACCCGAGGTCTCCCGGCCCGAGCGCTGGCTGAACCGGATCGCGGTCCACACGGCCGCGCACTACCGGGAACGGGCCCAGCACCGCTACGAGGAGCTGGTGCCCGAGGAGGAGTTCCCGCCCCTCGTCGACGAGTCCAAGCCCGCGGACGAGCTGATGATCTCGGATCAGGAGCGCCTCATGGTGCTCGAGCTCCTGCATCACCTCGACGTCGACGCGCACTCGATCCTGGTCGCGCACGACCTCGACGGCGTCCCGATGGCGGATCTCGCGCAGCAGCGCGGCATCCCGCTGTCGACGGCGTACAAGTGGCGCGCGCGCGCCCTCGCCATGTTCCACGACGTCGTCGCGAAGCGCCGGCGCGAGGAGCGGAAGAAAGAGGGCCCGCGCTTCGTGCTGCCCCTGGACTTGGCGGCGCTCTTCGCCGCTGCCCGGGTCGCGCCGCGCGTGCCCGACGACGTCCGGCTCTCGCTCCTGCGCGGGGTGGAGGAGTCGGCGCGGGCGCTCAAGGAGGGCAGCGCCGGCGAGGGCGCCGCCGGCGCCGGCAAGGCGCTGAAGGAGGCCATGGCCTGGCTCAAGGGGGTCGCGAAGCTCGTCCAGCAGCAGCTGCCGACCCTGAAGGTGGGGTCCCTCGTGGCCGCGCCGGTCGCGGCCACGGCGGCCGCGGGGGCGCTGTGGCTCTCGCTCGGGACCCTGGACCAGCCGGCTCCGCCGGCGGTGAGGCACCTCGCGCCCGCGATCGTCACCGCGGTGGACCCGCCGCTGCGCGTGGAGCCGCCGGCCCCGGAGCCCGCGGCGCCGCCGGCCCCGGAGCCCGTGGAGCCGCCGGCCCCGGAGCCCGTGGAGCCGCCGGCCCCGGAGCCCGTGGAGCCGCCGCCGAGGCGCGCACCGGTCGAGCGGCGAGCGCGCGTCCCGGCGCCCGTCGCGCCCGAGGCGCCCCCCGTCGAGGCCGAGGCGCCCGGCAGCAGCCTCGACATCGAGCTGTTCGAGGCGTGCAGCGCGGCGGTGCGGCGGCGCGATCCGGCCCGGGCGCTCGCGGAGCTCGAGCGCTACGAGCGCGAGCTGCCGCAGAGCGCCTTCGGGGTGGAGCGGAAGGTGCTCTGGATCCAGGCGTTCATGCTCGCGGGGCGCTTCCCGGAGGCGCGCGCCCTGCTCGACGAGGCCCGGCTCGATCCCGCGATCGACCGGCGCCTGCTCGACGATCTGGACGACGCCATGCCCGCTCCGTGAGCGCGCGGCCGGGGCGCGCGGCCGCCGCGGCTCAGTCGCCCGCGTACGTGCCGAAGCTCGCCCGGCCGCTCGTGGAGACCTGCGGGGCGGCCTGGCCCACCTGCACGACCGCGGAGACGAACGCGGCCGGCTTGAGCCCCTCGTCGGGGCCGGCCTCGTTCGTGATGTACTCCAGCCCGAGCCCCGCCAGGAACCCGAACGACGTGGTGTTGCCGCCCGAGCCGAGGATCGGGACCGTCGGCGCGACGCCCACGTAGCCGAGCAACCCGACCCGCCCCTCGCCGAGCGTCTGCACGAAGCCGCCGATCTGCGCCGCGACCGGGAAGGCCCGGCGCTCCACCGGGTCGTAGCGGTCGATCGCGAGCGCCACGCCGACCGCGCTGAGCACGCTCCGCGTGACGAGCGGCTTCTCCACCCACGGCGCGCGGGTGACCTGCAGGGTCGCGAGCATCGCCGGGACCGTCAGGTAGGCGCGGAAGCAGCTCCCCGCGCCCTCGAGCGTCTCGAAGTTGTCCTCGCCGCACAGCGGGACCGAGTGGATCGCCACCGAGCCCACGAGCCGCCGGGCGCGCTCCGGATCGCCGGGCTCGCTCGAGCGGAGCGAGCTCGCGACGCGGCCCGCGTCGGAGAGGAGCACCACCTTGCCCTGCGGGCTCAGCGGATCGCTGTAGACGGCCAGCCGGAGCCGCGCGTCCCCGTCGAAATCCTCGGCGAGCGGCGGGAGCGGGAACTCCGCGCTGCTCGGCGTGACGATCCACGTGCCGTCCTGGAGGAGCTCGATCGGCGCGCCGCCCCGCATCTGGTCGGTGCGCGTCAGCGAGACGTGCAGCGCGAGCGGGGCCACGAGCCGGTGCTTGGTCTGGCCCGTCAGCCGGATCCGGCAGTTGCCCAGCCGGAGCGGCGCCGGCGAGATGACGACCGCGCCGTGCGCGAGCGGCTGCGGCCCAGGGCGCGACGGATCCACGGCGGGCGCCCGGCGCGGGGGCAGGGCGGGCGCCGGCGGGGCAGGGGGCTGCGCCGCCGCGGGGCCGGCCTGCGCCGCCGCGGGGCCGGCCAGCGCCGCCGGCGGCCGACGGCCGGCGCCCGCCGGCTGCGCGCGCGCGCCGCCCTGGAGCTGCCCGGCCGGCGCGCGCGGCGGCGCCCCGCCCTCCGGCGGGGCGGCGGCGGGCGGCCGGGGCCCGGGCGGGCGCAGGCTCCCCGGCGGCGGGGCGCTGCCGGCATCGGCGCGGGGCGCGACCGGCGTGGGGCCGCAGTCGACCTTCAGGTCGTCGGCGAGCGGATCGGGGAAGAGCAGCCGCGCGGGGTTCGACTCGACCAGGTTCTCGAGCGGCGGGATCGTGACCCGGTACGTCGCGTTGACCACGTTGCCCGCCGCGGGCGCGTGCAGGTTGAAGGCGGTGACCCGGAGCCAGCCGCCGCCCGGGAAGACGCGGAGCACCTTGCCGTCGGGGCGCCCGCAGGCGCCCGAGGCGACCTCGAGGACCGGCACCGTGAACGTGCGCTGGAACGGCTGCACCCGGGCGTTGCCGCAGCTGTCGACGATGGCGAGGTAGTGGAAGTCGGCCATCTCCGACTGCTTCGGCCACTGCATGCCCAGCGTGAGCTCGCCCGCGTCGGCCGGCGGCGGCTCGGGCCGGCCGTCGCGGCAGGCGTCGACGCGATCGGGAGACGGCGCGGCCGGCGCGCCCGAGGGGGACCTCGCGGCCTCGGCGACCGGCCGGTAAGCGCAGACGTGCCGGTAGGAGCGGCGGCCGAGGAGCACCGGATCGAAGTCGAGCAGGCGCTGGCCGTCCTCGCTCACCCGCCCCCAGACCGTGAGCGGGAGCGGCAGCGTCGGGGTCTGGAGCTTGATCGAGCGCAGGATCTGGTCGCCGACGGGGCTCTGCCCGGGATCGCCGGTCTGCGCCGCGCAGCCGCCGCCGCTGCACAGCCAGCGGCCGCCGCGGCGCGCGGCCTCGATCGGCACCGGATCGGTGTCGCGGACGGTCATCCAGACGCGGCGCGCGTCCGGGAAGATCTCCGGCCCGCCCGCCGCCGCCGTCGCGGCGCCGACCGCGCCCGCCGGGGCGCGCACGACCTGCAGGCTGCCGCCGAAGTCGGCGGGGACGGCCATCGGCGGCGCGCCGGCCGCGCTCCGCGCCGACGCCGGCGCGCTCACCGGCTCGCCCGCGGGCGCGCCGTCCTCGGCCTCGCCGGCGTCCGTCTCGGGCTCGTCCTGCGCCGGCGCGGCGGCGGGCGCCGCGAGCGCGACGGCGAGCGCGACGGCGGGCAGGAACCTCGCGGTCCAGCGCGCGCTCACGGCGACCCCTCGTCTCCGGGCTCGGGCTCGGGCTCGGGCTCGGGTTCCGGGTCGGGCTCGGGCTCGGGCTCCGGCTCGACCACGGTGACGGCCTCGGAGGAGCACTCCGGGCTCGCGAGCAGGCGGGGCGTCACCCGGAGCGCCGTCGTTCCCGGCGCCACCGCGACGCCCTGGATGATCGTCGCCTCGCTGTCCTCGCCGCGCAGGGTCACGGACGCCTCGCCGAGCGCGATCACCTGGTCGTCGCCGACGGCGAGGTCGACGGGCACGGCGATGCGCACGCGCTCGGCGTTGTAGGCGCTCACCTCGAACAGATCGCCCGGCGTCCCTGCGGTCACGACGCTCCGGAGGGCGCGGACGCGGAGCAGGCGCGGCTCGGGGTCGACGGTGAGGGAGGGGTTCGGCTCGAGCGCCTTCTGCCCCGAGCTCACGGCGAGCGTCACCTCGCCGCCGAGGTCGCTGAAGCACAGGGTGAACGGCGGGCTCTCCCCGGTCGCGCCGAGCAGCACGCGCAGCCGCGTGGTCCGCTCGCGGCAGTCGGGGGCGAGCGAGAGGGCGGCCTCGCTGTGCAGCGACTCGATGATCACCGGGGCGTGCTCCACCACGCCCGGCGCGTTCTGGGGGGGCGACGCGCGGACGCGCGCCTCGCGCGAGCGGATCGCGCCGGGCCGCCAGGTGGCGCCGAGGTCGTCCGGCAGCGGGCCGATCGTGCACGTGAGGGGCACATACGTCGCGAGCACCCGGTCGCTCTCGCCGAGGCCGCCCGCGATGAGCGCGAAGTTGGTGGCGTCCTCCGGCAGGCCCGCGGGGAGCACCGTGATCGGGAGCTCCTCGGTGCGGTCGGCCCAGGCGACGACGAGGCGCGCCTCGCCGGACCAGTCGCCCTCGGAGGCGGCGGTGAAGCGGGCGTAGCCCTGCGCGCCGGCGGTGCAGCGGAACGCGCCGTCCTTCACGGCGCACGAGGCCCCGTCGCCCTCCGCGCCGTCCGCCGGGCGCAGCGCGAGCGCCTCGCTCGGGACCACGCGGACCTCGACGTAGGCGCCGTACGCCGGCTCGTTCGCCTCGGTGAGCTTGAGCGAGACGTCGGTGTGCCACGGGCTCTGGCGGGGCGGCACCGGCCGGCCCGCGGCGTCGAGCGTGTCGGCCGCGAACAGCGGCCCGGCGACGTCGGCGCGGAGCTCGACCTGCCCGCTCCCGGCGAGGGGGTAGCCGCGCTCGATGCAGGCGGCGGCGAGGACGAGCGCGGCGGCGCCCGCCGCGGGGAGCGGCGCTCCCGGCCGGCGTGGACGGGGCGGGGAAGGGCGGGGCGCGGGCGCGGCCGGTCGGGGCGCGATCACTTCTGGTAGATCTCGGTGTACTCGGTCCCGAGCGGGTGGCGGTGCCACGCGTAGGCGCTCTGCGGGAAGCCGCTCTCGTCCGTGTAGTCGCAGGGTCCGAGCTCCCATTCGGTGTGCCAGACGCTCGCGCCCGTCGCGGGATCGACGGACATCCCGTGGGCGGTCACGTCGTCCTCCGGCTCGCCGGGGTCGTGCACGACGCGCGACCCGTCGTCGACGTAGCGCTCGAGGACCGCGACGGGGATGCGCGCCACGCGCTTGCCGGGCATCGGGATGAGGAACACGTCGCTCTTGTCAACGGTGCTGGTCATGGCGCTCTCTCCTGGCGAGCGGCGGGAGGGCGGACTTCCGGGCCCCAGCTCCCGGCCCGCGCGCCGCGCTGGATGGAGCGCGGGCGCTTCCGGGTGCTCGGCGCCGTCCCTCCACGCTGTCTCGAGCATACCCGCTTCGCGCGGCGCGCGGGAGCGCTTCGCGGCCGCGAGCAGCGTGGGGCGCTCGACGATCCTCTTGAAGACGGCTCGATCCGCCGCCACGGCGTGGAGATCGCTGCTCGGATCGCGCTCGATCGGCGTGAGGTCCCTCTCGGGCGGTCGCCGCCGTCGCGCCGCCTCATGGGCCGCGACCCCTCACCCTCGATCGGCGGCGGCCGACGGCGGGCCGCGGGCGCCGTGTGGTAAGCTGCTGAGGCCGCGGCGCCCGCGAGATCGTCCACTGCGGCCGCTCCATGCGCTCCCCAGATCGCCCGATCGTCCTCGGTGGCCGCTACCGTCTCCTGAACGAGATCGGCCGGGGCGGCGCGGGCATCGTCTACATGGCCGACGACCTCGACGGCGGCGGCCGGGTCGCGGTGAAGGTCCTGCTCCGGGCGCAGTCGGCCGGAGACGCGGCGGCTGCCCGCTTCCAGCGCGAGATCCGGGCGATGAGGCTCCTCGACGCGCCCGGGTTCGTGCGCATGCTCGACGCCGGCGTCGCCCCCGAGCTCGATGGCGCGCCCTTCCTGGTGATGGAGCTGCTCCGGGGCCACGACCTCGAGCACCTCGTCGCCACCCACGGCAGGCGCTCGCCCGCCGAGGTCCAGCGCTGGCTCGGCGAGGTCGCCGACGCCCTCGAGGTCGCCCACGCGCAGGGCCTCTTCCACCGCGATCTCAAGCCCGCGAACCTCTTCCTCGCGATCGGCGACGACGGCCGGGAGCGCGTGAAGATCCTCGACCTCGGGCTGGTCAAGGAGCTCGACGCCGGCGCGCTCGGCGGCGTGCTCGGCGCGTCGGGCGGCGTCACGGCGACGGGCACGGCCATCGGCACGCCCATCTACATGGCCCCCGAGCAGGCGCGCGGGCGCTCGGATCAGCTCGGCCCCGCGGCCGACGTGTGGGCGATCGGGCTCATCGCCGTGCGCCTCCTGACCGGCGACATCTACTGGACCGCGAACAGCATGGCCGAGCTGATGGTGGCGCTGCTCGTCATGCGGCTCTACCCGCCGTCGACGCGCTGGCGCTGGCTCCCGCCCGAGTTCGACGCGTGGTTCCTGCGGTCGTGCGACCGCGACCCGGCCGCGCGCTTCCCCTCGGTCCGCGAGCAGAGCCTCGCCCTGCGCGCCGCGCTCGCGGCGGCCGTCGCGCCCGCCGAGCCGCCCGGCGCGGCCGAGCCGTGGTCGCCCGGAGGCCCGGCGGCGACGGACATGCTCAGCACCTGCACGATGGAGCTCGCGGGGACGGTCGAGGCGCCCTCCCGGCCGCTCGCCGTCGGCACGCTCCCCGAGCCCGGCGATCTCCCCCGCGACGCCGGCCGGCCCGCGCCGCCGCCCGGCGCCTCGCCGCCGCTCGGCATCTCGCCGCCGCTCGGCGCCTCGCCGCCGCTGAGCCCACCGCCGGAGACCGATCGGCCGCGTCACAACCTGCCGGTCCAGCGCACGCCGTTCGTGGGCCGCGCCCGCGAGCGCGCCGAGATCGCCTCGCTCCTGCTCGATCCGAGGGCCGGCCTGCTCACCCTCACCGGCGTCGGCGGCACCGGCAAGACCCGGCTCGCCCTCCAGGTCGCCGAGGACCTCGTCCCCGTCTTCTCCGGCGGCGTCTGCTTCGTCCCGCTCGCGTCCCTGCGCGAGCCGGCGCTCGTCCCCTCGGCCATCGCGCAGGCGCTCAGCCTGGGCGAGGGCGGCGCGCGGCCGGATCTCGAGCGCGTGGTCCACTTCCTCCGCGACCGGCGGCTCCTGCTCGTGCTCGACAACCTCGAGCAGCTCACGGCCGCGGCGCCGGTGATCGCGCACCTCGCCGCGAGCTGCCCGCGCCTGTCGCTCCTCGTGACGAGCCGCGCCGCGCTGAACCTCTCGGGCGAGCGGCGCTACGTCGTGCCGCCGCTGGAGGTGCCCGAGCCGCGCGAGGTCACGGTCGACGCCGCGCTGGCCAGCTCCGCGGTGAGCCTGTTCTGCCGCCGGGCCTCCGCGATCAAGCCCGGCTTCCAGCTCGGCCCCGACAACGTCGCCGAGGTCGTGGAGATCTGCGCGCGCCTCGACGGCCTGCCGCTCGCGATCGAGCTCGCCGCGTCGCGCCTCAAGGTCCTCACCCCGGCCGCGCTGCTCGCGCGCCTCCGCGACCGCGGCGCGGCCGGCCGCGCCTCGGCCGCCGTGGGCGGCGCGGGCTCGTTCCGCCTGCTCACCGGCGGCGCGCGCGATCTGCCCGAGCGCCAGCAGACCATGCGCGCCGCCATCGACTGGAGCTACGGCCTCCTGGAGCCGGAGGAGCAGCTCGCCTTCCGCACCCTCGCGGTGTTCGCGGGCGGCTTCTCGCTGGCCATGGCGGACCAGATGTGCGCCTTCCGCGACCCGGCGCTCGACACGCTCGCGATCCTCGAGTCGCTGGTCGACAAGAGCCTCCTGCTCCCGGTCGCGGGCGAGGAGCCCCGGTTCCAGATGCTCGCGATCCTCCGCGAGTACGGCGTGGATCGGCTCGCGGAGGAGGGCGCCGCCGCGGCGTGCAACCGGCGCTTCGTGGAGCTCGCGCTGGAGCTCGCCGAGCGCGCCGCCGAGGCGCTCCGCGGGCCCGAGCAGGCCGCGTGGCTCGCGTCGCTCGAGCTCGAGCACGACAACCTCCGCCTCGCCCTGGAGCTCGCGCTCCAGCCGGGCGACGCCGGCGACGCGGGCGCGCCGGTCCGCCTCGCCGCCGCGCTCTCGCGGTTCTGGTACATCCACGGGCACTACCAGGAGGGCCGCGCGTGGCTCGCCCGGGCGCTCGGGGGCTCGGCGGGCGTCGCGCCCGAGCACGTGGCCTCGGCGCTCCGGGGCGCGGGCACGCTCGCGCTCCTCCAGTGCGACTACCGCGAGGCGCGCGCGCTGCTCGAGCGGGGCGCGGCGCTCTACCGCGAGCTCGGGGACGAGCGCGGGCTCGCCTCGGTGATCCAGATCCTCGGGAGCGTCGCCCGCGAGCAGGGCGACTACGAGCGCGCGCTCTCGCTGCACGGCGAGAGCCTCGCGCTGGCCACGCGCCGCGGCGACACGCTCGAGGCGGCGCGCGCGCTCGGCTACTCGGGGTTCGCGGCGTGGCTCTCGGGCGACACCGCGCGCGCGGAGGGCGCGTGCCGCCTCGCGCTGCCGGAGCTCCGCCGCGCCGGCGATCGCGAGGGGACCGCGACGGCGCTGCTCTACCTCGGCTGCGCGGCGTTCTACCGCGGGGATCTCGACGAGGCGGCGCGCCTCTGCGAGGAGAGCGAGCGCCTGTCGCAGCAGGTGAAGTTCAAGGAGGGCATCGCCTGGACGAGCAACATCCTCGGCCTCGTCGCGATCGAGCGCGGCGATCTCGCCCTGGCGGGGCGGCGGCTGCGGGCGAGCCTCCGGCTGCACCGCGAGCTCGGCGATCTCTGGCGTTCGGCGAGCGTCCTCGAGGCGCTCGCGCGCGCGGCGGTGCGGGCGGGGAAGCCGGAGCGCGGCGCCCGCCTGCTCGGCGGCGCGGCGGCGCTCCGCGAGGCCATCGGCACGCCGGTGCCGCCCATCGAGCGGCCGGCGCTCGCCGCGTGCGCCGAGGCCGCGCGGGCGGCGCTCGGGGCCGCCGCCCACGAGGCGCGCCTCGCCGAGGGCCGCGAGGCCGGGCTCGACGCGACGATGGCGGCGGCGCTCTCGGACTGAGCGGGATCGCGCTGCGCGCGCGACCAAGGCTTCACGTCGCGGGGGTGAACAGGGCACCGCGTCGCGGGGCGAACGGGATTTCACGTCATGACGTGGCACCGGCCCGCGCCGCCGCCCGGCCGAGGCGCTCGGCCAGGCGGCGGAGGATGTCGATGAGCTCCTCCGGCTCGTGCACCTCGAACTCGAACCCCATGAACCCGAGGTGGAACGCGAGCGCATCGAGGCTGCCGCCGCCGGTGTGGACCACGCAGCGGTCCGGATCCATCGGCTCGACGCGCCCCGCCACGCCGGAGAGCCGCTCCGAGACGACGCGCGCGGGGGCGTGCACGGTCACGCGCGCGCGGATCGGGTACGCGTCGGTCGAGATCGACTGCGACACGTACGCGGCCACGTCCTCGGCGGGCAGCGGGCGCGGCTTGAAGCGCCCCCCGGTCCTCGGCCTGCCCTGGATGCGATCGACGCGGAACGTCCGCCATTCCGCGCGGTCGAGGTCGTAGGCGAGGAGGTACCAGCGGCGGCTCGTGTGCACGAGCCGGTAGGGCTCGACGGCGCGCGAGCTCCTCGCGCCGCTGAAGCTGCTGTAGTCGAAGCGCAGGACCTCGGCGTCGCGGCACGCGTTCGCCATCGCGGCGAGCGCGTCCGCGTCGAAGGTGGGCCCGCCGTCGCCGAGCCGCACGCTCACGGCCGACAGCGCGCTCACCTTGCGCCGGAGCCGCTTGGGGAGCACCTGCTCGAGCTTCGCGAGCGCGCGCACCGCCGCCTCCTCCAGCCCCCGCGCGGGGCCGGTCGCCGCGGCGCGCAGCCCCACGGCGACGGCGACGGCCTCGTCGTCCTCGAGCGGCAGCGGCGGCAGCTCCTTGCCGGCGCCGAGCTGGTAGCCGCCGCCGATGCCCGGGGCCGCGTGCACCGGGTACCCGAGGCTCCGGAGCCGGTCCACGTCGCGCCGGAGGCTGCGCTCGGTGATCTCGAGCTCGCGCGCCAGCTCCCCGCCCGTCCAGAAGCGCCGGGACTGCAGGAGCGACAGCAGCTTCAGCAGCCGCGCCGAGGTCTGGATCATGTGGAGCTCCTCATCATTGCGGACCGAATCTGTCCGCAATCGAGTGTAGCTTCCTCTCATCCCGCGGGCGAGGCGCTCGGACGCGCCCCGCCCCCCAACCCCTGGAGAGTTCGCCATGAGCAACGCCGCTTCCGCGCAGACCACGACGACCGCCGGCATGGGCACCTACCGCGGGAGCTGCGCCTGCGGCGCCGTTCGCTTCGAGGCCGACTTCGACCCGAGCGCCGGGACGACGCAGTGCAACTGCACCATCTGCACGAAGACGCGGTGGTGGGGCATCGTCGTGAAGCCGAGCGCCTTCCGCCTGCTGGCCGGCGAGGAGGTCCTCGGCGATCGCTCGCGGTCCGAGGCCGGCCATGCGCGGTTCTGCAAGACCTGCGGGCTCCGCGTCTTCGGGCACGGAAATCTCCCGGAGCTCGGCGGAGAGTACTGCTCGATCAACCTGAACTGCCTCGACGGCGCGGACCTCTCCGGCGTGCCGGTGATCTACCTCGACGGGCTCCACGACACCTGGGAGCAGCTCGCCGCCGCGCCGTACGTGGATCCGGTCACGGCCGCGAAGAGGGCTTGAGCCGAAGGCCGGGGAGCCGCCGCCCGCGAGGGGCGCGGCTCGCCGGCCTGCGGAGCCGCGGCGCCGGCGGCGCCGGGACGGGCGGTGTTACGGCGAGGTCCCCTTGAGGACGTCGGCGACGATCGCGTCGAGGTTCACAGCGTTCGCCATCGCCTGATAGCCGGCGTCGTTCGGATGCAGCTTGTCGGCGTCGTAGGCCGGGAGGAGGCGGCTCGGATCGGCCGGGTCTCGCACGGCCTTGTCGAAGTCGATCACGCCGTCGAAGGCGCCGCTCGTGCGGATCCAGGTGTTCAGCTTCTGCCGCTCCTGCTCGCCCTTGGCGGTTCCATAATCGCCCTTGTAGGTCCCGGTCGAGCCGGCGAACGGCACCAGGGTGCCGCCGTAGATCTTCAGCCCGGCGGCGCGGGCAGCCTGGATGATCTGCTGGTAAACCGGGATCAGATCCGCGGCCTTGGCGGATCGGTCGCCGATGTCGTTGATGCCGGCCAGCAGGATGACGGCGCGCGCGCCCGGCTGGGTCAGCGCGTCGCGCGCGAGGCGGGCCGGGACCGGGTAGCCGAACTGGAGCTGGGGGCGGACGGTGAGCAGCTCGTTCCCGATGATCCCGGCGTTGACCACGGAGAGGGTCTGACCCTTCCGGCTGGCCAGGCGCTGCGCCAGGAAATCGGGGTAGCGCTGGTTGTTGTTCTTGGTCGAGAGGTATCCGTCCGTGATCGAGTCGCCGAGCGCGATCAGGGTGCCGACGACGTTCGGCGCGGCCTTGACGTCGACGCCGGACAGGAACATCCAGCACGAGATCTTCCGCGTGAACTGCTTGTCGGCGCCGGGCCCCGTCTGGTTGCCCGCGGCGAGGAAGTTGTCCTGCGCCGCGAAGTAGTGTTGCGTGGCCGGCCCGGTCTTGGCCGGCAGGTGGATGCTCACCGCCAGCGTCTGGAGGGCCTGCGCGTTCATGGGCACGGGGTCGCTCACCGCCTCGCCGCCCGCGGCGATGACGATCGCGGGTTGACCCGCGAAGCGCAGCGGCTTCGACGTCCCAGGGGCCGTGGCCGCGCCGCCCGCCGAGGCGGCGATCGACGCCGCGCCCACCTTGAGCGGCTCGCTGCCGCCGGCGTTGGAGATCCGCACGCGCACCGAGCTCCCGCCGGCGCTCAGGCGGACGACGTTCCGGACCGTCTGGCCGGAGAGGCCGACATCCGAGGGACAATCCTGCGAGTTGAAGGTGCCGCCGGGCGTCGCGCTGGCGTGCCATGAGGAGACCCATCGCCCCTCCGCCGCCGGATCTGCGGCCAGCGCGGGGCGCACGAATGCACCGGTGATCAACGCGAACACCGAGGCGACGAAGGATAATGGTGCGAGGCGACCGCGCTTCGGCTCTGGCAGCTCGAGCAAGGAGCGCGAGGGGGCACGGCGCTCCGAGGTGGCGCCGTGAGGTCTCTGTCGATGGGCCATCGGTTTTCTCCCGGTTGTTCGCGTCGAACGCGGAAACGTCCCTGGCTCCCTTGGGGCGGATAGCTCGCTTTGCTCGAAGTCATCTCGAATCCGCGCGAGCCGAGTCGACGCTGGCGGCATGGGCGCGGCCAGGGCGCAGGAAGCCAGCGCGGGGAGAAGGGAATGCAAACGTCCGGAGACGTCAAGCACGAGATGCGCGGGCTGCCTCAAGTCGAGAGCATATTTCTGCAAACCGATCATCCCTCCTAGAAAAATGGCGCCATGGTGAAGCTCATGCGCGCATCGAGGGGGCGCCGTCGGCTTGGCACGGCGCTTCATTCTGCGCGAGCGGGGCGCTCCCACGCTCGCGGGGCGGGGGAGGGGGCGGCGCGCTCGAACAGGGGAGCCTCGTTCGGGATGCGGAGCGCGAACGGGAGAAAGGGATCGAGCTCTCCGGGCTCGAAGCGGCAGTTGCCGATCTCGTGCCAGAAGGCACCGGCCGTGTCGCCGCCGAGCTTGTAGCAGCCTTCAGGGGTGAAGGAGACCCACCCGCTCCGCAGGTGCACGAGCACGGCGACGCAGACACCGCCAGGCACCGTCCAGATCCTGACGGTGCCGTCCTCCGACGCTGAAGCGAGCAGCGTGCCGTCGGGGTTGAACTCGGCGCTTACGACATGCTCTCTGTACCCCGACTCGGCGCTTACGACGTGCTTGCTGTAATCTAACGACGTCTGGAGCTCGCCTCGCGCAACCTCCCGTAGCCCCATCAGGCCGTTAGAGACCCACACGAGCCACTCGCCGTCCGGGCTCAACCCGATATCGTCAACCCGGCTGAAAATATCCTTAAAGACCTTGATCTCCTTGCCCGCGCGGGTATCCCATAGGCGGACTGTCCGGTCTGCCGAGCCGGAAGCCAGGAGCGTCCCGTCAGCATTGAACGCGAGGGCGTCGATGCTCTCCTCGTGCCCACGCAAGACGCGCGCCGGGCGGGACGTCGCTACGTTCCAGAGATAGATGAAACCGTTCAATGTGCCGATGGCCAGGGTGCGGCCATCGGGACTGAAGACCAGCCGACTGAGCGTTTCGTCGAAGCTGATACTCGTGACAAGAGCGTCGTGCGGCGCCCGCGCCGATCCGCTCCATAGCGCGATGTCGCCGGTGGAGCGCCCGAACGCGACCAACGCCTCTGGACCGATCGCGGCCGCCAGCGCTCCGCGCGTCGCGGCGAGCGAGCGTTCGATAAGACCTGTCATCACGTCGCACCGGAGCAGCGATCTGCCGGTCCATACGACGAGTGCTGCGCTGCCGCGCAGGAATCTGAGCATCCTCGGTTGCTGGCCCAGCGTGACGACGCGGCCGCTCTCCAGCCAGGTACCGCTTTCCCAGAAGCTGATCGAGCCATCCTCGTGGGCCGAAGCGAGCGTCCGACCGTCGTCGCTCCACGCCGCCGCCACGCAGGCCGGCGCGCTTTGGGTGACCCTTGGTTTGGGAAAGCTCGCGTCGGGCAGCGCTGCGCCGGCCGTGTCCAGCCCCTGGAGCGCCCCGCTGTCGAGCTGGGCGCCGACGAGCTTCGCGGCGCGGAGCACCGCGCGTTCCATACGCGCGCCCCGCAGGTCCGCCCCGAGGAGGCGCGCGTCGGAGAGATCCGCGCCCGCGCGGCGTCCGCCCAGCCCAGCGAGACCGCCGGCCCGGCCAGGTCGCCGAAGAAGTCGATCATCAGATCGCTCATCTCCCGCACGCCGAGCGCGGCGCTGTCGCCCGTCTTCAGCACCTCCGTCGCCGCCTCGCGCGCCACCAGCCATTCCAGGACAGACTGGTGGATGAACCCAAAATTCCCGTCATCGTCCCGGACGAGCAGCGTGCCGGAGCCGATCTGGTGGGCCAGGGTGCCCGACTCCATCCGGCGCTCGGAGAGCGCCTGGACCTCGTCGAACAGCCGCTGGGGGAGCTCGCTCGGGTTCAACGTGCGCTCCGTCCGCTGCCAGAGCAGCATCGCGAGCGTCGTCGCCGCCTTGCGGAGCTGATCGACCGAGAGCCCGGGCGGCGCGCCCCGCGGGTGCGCCCGGTCGTGCTCGTTCTTCAGCCAGCGCTCGATGAGCAGCCGGTAGAGCCCCGCCGAGGTGATCTCGCCGGCGGCCCGCTCCCGCGCCGCCTTGAGCTCGCCGCCGTCGATCTCGCTGATGAAGCTCAGCATCCGCGGGTTCGCCGACAGGCCGAGGAGATCCTTCACGTCGTCGAGCAGCCGGAGGCGCTCTTCCCCCGCGGCCTCGCTCCCGAGGCGCTTGTTCAGGAAGAGGCGAATCTGCTCCTTCGTGAACGGCAGGAGCTTCGTCAGGCGGTGGCCCTGGATGAGCGCCGCCCGCTCGGCCAGCGCCATCCGGACCTGCCGGTCGGACAGAAAATGCTGAGAGCGGCTCGTCACCACCACCTTCGCGTTGCCCTGCGCCGCCTGGATCAGCGTGTCGAAGTGCTCCGCCGCGCGGTCGTAGCTCACCCGCGGCGCGAGCTCGTCGAAGCCGTCGAAGAGCAGCGCTATCCGGCCCTCACTGAGCATGAAATTGAACGCCTGGAGCCGGATCGCCTCCATCTTCGAGCGCGCGAGGTGCTGCGCCACGAGCTCGTCGAGCGACCGCGCCTTCTCGAGCGATCGCATCTCCAGCAGGACCGGCACGACCGGGCCGCCCGAGGCGCCGAGCCGCCGCGCCAGCTCGTGCAGGAGGAACGTCTTGCCCGTGCCGAAGTCCCCGAGGATCACCACGAACCGGCCGTGCGGCGAGCCGAGCCAGGCCGTGAGCTCCGAGAGCGCGTCCTTCTCGTCGCCCTCCTCGGGATCGAGGACCCTCATCCGCTGGTCGATGTAGATGGAAGGCGGGTAGACGGCGTCGTTCTCGAGCCGCGTCGTCTGCCAGCGCAGGTACCGGCTGAAATCGATGAGGCCCTGGTACTCGACGAAGCTCTGGAGCCGGACCCGCCGCGCGGCGGCCCTCTCGACGAGCGCCGGGCTGGCGAGATCTCCCCGGTAGATGAGGTGCGATATCATCCCGGAGTCGTCGCGGCGGTACCTCGCGTCGATGTCGGTCAAGAACGCCTCGAGCGCCTCTTCCGAGACCGGCTGATCGAGCGCGGCGACCGGGTAAGTGCGGGCGATCCCGCCGTCGCTGCGCGAGACGCGGAGGTACTGCCCGAACGGGGGCGGCGCCTCGAAGCGCTCGACGATCGCGCTCTGCCCGGCGTGGAGCTCGCAGACCCGCTGGATGCGAGAGAGGAAGTCGTCGCCCCGGGCGCCCTCGCGCGGCGGGGCGCTCACCGCGGGCGCGCTCTGCTCGGGCAGGTGCTTTTGGAGAAAGGCCAGCAGGAACGTGGCCGAGGCGCGGGCCGCGAACGCCTGATAGGCGTCGTCCTTCTCGTGATCCCCGTAGTCCGACACCGCCTTGACGATGATCGAGCGGCGCCCGAGGTGCTCGGCGACATAGCCGATGGCCGCGGCCTCCATCTCGGCGCCGAGCGTCTTCCTGACCTCCCGGCGGAGGCGCGAGAACAGGTCCGGGTCCTCGCGCACCGTCTTGCCGGTCGCGATCGGGCCGACGTGGACGCGGAGCGGCGGATCGTCCGGGAGCCCGCGCGGGTGCCGCAGCCGCTCGTCCCTGACGAGGGAGCCGGCCTTCTTCGTGAGCCTGAGGATTCCTGGCCTCTTGTCGAGCAGCCCCTGCTTGCGGAGGAGCGGCACGAGATCGCTGAAGCGCGGGCACCGCGCCGCGAGCTCGGGGTGCTCCGTCGGCAGCGCCGCGCCGGCGTGCTCGTGATCGAACAGCCGGTGCAGGAGCCAGCGCTGCTGGCTCTCGAGCGATCGCGGCCGCTCCTCGGCGAGCGCCGCGCTGAGGCTGCGATCGCGGGCGAAATAGGCGGCGTCCATCGCCCACGTCTTCTCTAGATTGTAGGTCTCGATGTCCCGGATCAAGGCCTCCGACCGCTGGCCGCGCTTGTTCCGTGTGGCGATGAGCTTGCCGTGATCGTAGCTGTAGACGCGCTGCGCGACGATCACGTCGCCCAGCGCCACGTCGCCGCGCGCGCCCGCGCAGATGCCGCACATCGCGACGCACGCCGGGTCGAGGTGGCTCACGATGTGCGTCGCCCGGACCGCCGCGGCGGCCTCCCCCATCTGCCCGGACCACGCCGCCGCGACGCGGAGGGGCGCGCCGCCGCGCGCGGGATCGCGCGGGATCTCGCGGCGATGGTAGCGGAACCCGCTCGGGTCCCAGGCCTCCTGCCACCCGCGCTCTCCGCCCTCGCCGAGCGCGAGGACGGCGTCGAGCTCGAGCTGCAGCGCCGTGATGACGAGCACGTCGATGCCGCCGGCTGGCCGCCTCCCTGTCATGCGGCGATCCACTATACGCGAACCCCGTCCGAATGCGTCGACCGGAGTCGGGCTCGGTTCGCCCGGCGCGCTCGGAACACGCCGTCGTGGCCGCCCCGACACACGCCGCGGCCGCTCCTTGAGCCCGCAACGGCAGTTCGCTGTGCCTCCGAGCTGGTACGGAGGGTGCTAATGCAGGCGGTCGCGACCATGAAAATTTTGAGCGCTTGCTTTCTGCTGGGGATTCTCGTCGGCTGTCAGAAATCGGAGGAGGCCGGCCTGCCGGCGGCGAGCTCGGGACCGAGCGCCGACTCGAGCGCACCGGCGGCGGTCGCCGCGGAGGCAGCTTCATCGGCCGCCGCGCCCGACTCATCGGCCGCCGCGCTCGACTCATCGGCCGCCGCGCCCGCGGCTCCGGCGCCAGTCGAGGCGGTTCCGTCATCGACCGCGCCGGCGTCTTTCAAGGGCGGCCGTAGCGAAACGATCGCAGCTGCCGTCGGCCTCGGTTGCGAAGCGAAGAGCCTCGACGGCTGGCTCGAGCTCCTTTGCCGGAAGAAGAACGGAACCGGAGGGCGCCCCGTCCGCGCGGTGATTCACGATCCGAGCGCGGAGGCCGCAGCCGAAAGGCCGAGCGAGCCGGCGGCGGCCGACGCCGGCGACGAGCCCGACGCGGGGCCGTCGAGCGAGGTCCTCGCCGACGAGCGCGGCGAGCTCCGGCTCGTCGTACCGCTCCGGGACGGAGCCAAGCACAGCGTCACGCTGGAGTGGACCGATACGCGCTACGAGCTCCAGATCGACGGGACGAACGCGAAGCTCGAATGGGCCGGCTCCGTCGTGTCGCACCGGCGCGCTTGCCAGGCGCTGCTCGATCGGAGCCGAGCGCGCATCTCCGACGCGCAGAAGCTCGAAGGGCCCGCGAAGATCTCGGCGGCCGAGGCGACGCGCCTGCCGAAGCTCGGTGTCTGCCAGCCGGCGGGGCTCGGCTCCTGGGCGCTGTCGCTGACGCGCCTCGCGGGGGCCGGCGAGGGCGCGGCGCGGGCGCTCGCCTTCGACCTGGAGATCGTGCGGATCGACCTCGAAGGAAAGCGTTTCGCTGCGCCGCTCGGAACGATCGAGGTCGCGCCCGGTGGACTCGCGATCTCCTCGCTGGCGGTCTATGACTTCGACGGCGACGGCAACGACGAGCTCATCGTCCCCGTTGAGCTCAACGCGCTCGCCGCGGGCGCGAAGCCGGCCGCGCCGAGCCCGGTCTGGACCTTCTCGAATGGAGCGGTGTCCGCCTATTCGAAGGCCCCGAGCCTGTCCGGCGGGCTCGGCGTCGAGCACCTCGACTTCGACATGCGGCCGGACCTCTGGAGCTACGGTCCCTTCGTCGCGTGGCTCGGCGCGGACTGCGGCGCGAAGAGCTGCCCGTCGCGCGTGACCGGGCCGAAGTTTTACTTCCACTCGGAGCAGGACGGCTCGTTCTCGGCGACCGACGCGGGCGCGAGAGCGGCGCTCGGCCGCGCGTGCAGCCAGAAGCCCGCGGCGATCGTCGCGACGACGGGGGGCGGCTTGAACGTCGCTCAAACGGCGAAGAACCTCGTGTGCGCGCGCGTGCTCGGGGCCGCGCGGGAAGCGCTCGCGAGCGAGCTCGCGGCGAAACGCGCGGACCTCTGCGGCGGTGCGGCGACCTGCGCGCTCTCGAGCACGTTCGAGGCCTGGCTCGACGCGGAGCTCCCGGGGCCGCTCGGGCTGCCGGTGGCGCCGAAGGGGTGAATGTCCGACGCCTCCGCCAGCACCGGCGCAGGCCGGCAGAGCGCCGGCGCAGCGCGGCCACGCCTCAGACCCGCTCGCCGTAGAGGATCGAGACCGCCGCCATCTCCAGCATCAGCTCCTTGAGGATGAGCTGGTCGGTGGACTTCTCGGCCTCCACCTCGAAGGCGAGGTC
Organism: Sorangium sp. So ce134; assembly: GCA_051525975.1. Taxonomy (GTDB): domain Bacteria; phylum Myxococcota_A; class Polyangia; order Polyangiales; family Polyangiaceae; genus Sorangium. Next base: position 9,625,118 of record CP150314.1, on the reverse strand, counting down.
GCGCAGCTCGTGGTGGGCGAGGGCGAGACCCAGCTGCTCGGCAATGGCGAAGGCGCCCATGGCGTCGAGATTGAGCATGAGAAGGTGGTGGAGGTCCTTCCAGTTGCCCTTGGCACCCCCTGCCATCCCCTCGACGGCGTCGAGCGCCCTGCGCGCCATCTCCATCGCGACGCCCGCGAGGCCTCGCGTCCCGTCCGCCGCCTCGCGGCCGATGGTGCGGGGAAGGCGGTGGGCCACCTCCTCGTGCCTCCGCGCGCGGTCGAGGATCTCCGAGAGGAACTGGCGGATGTTGGGCTCCTCGACCTTGGGGACGGCGATCTCCAGGGCCTTGCGGAAGGCCGTCTGCGCCGTGACGACATTCGCGAGCCAGCTGGCCGCACGATCGAGGTGCGCATCCCAGGTCTCACCGTGGAGATTCAGGAGGTAGGGACCTTCGATCGCCGCGGGTTCGGCGCCCTCGGGAGCGGCCACTTCGATTCGATCCACCATATTTCCCTCCCTCACCGCTTTGTCACGCGCCAGATCACGCCCGTATGGGCGTAGGCGACCACGTAGCTGCGCGTCGCCGTGTTGTTGCCGAAGTCGAGCACATACAGGCTCTTGCCGTCCGGGCTGAACGCGCAATCCACGGGCCGCTCGATTCCACCGCTGCCTGGGGTGCCGGAAGCGGGACCGGGAGTCCGGTTTCGCAGGAAGGGCTCGACAGCGCCAGCCGCGAAGTCGCAGCGGACGACCTGGAAGCCCCGGCCCAGTGCAGCCTCGCGGTTGGTGTTGAGCGGCGCATAGGTGCCGAACTGGCAGACGAAGGCATGGCCGCGGAACCCGAACGCGTCCGAGCGGCTGAAGGTGAGCTTCCCGAGCGCCGTGTGCGGCGGGAAGAGGAAGGCGGCGGGGCCGGCCCAAGGCGGCGGGTTCTCGAGGAACGGCTCGGCCGCTTTACCCCGGATCGGCCGATGGAGCTCGTGCCAGACGGGGAGGCCGTCGCCGCAGAGGTCCGGATAGCCGAACCACTCGGGCTCTTCGACCTGTCCGGGCGGAACCCGGGCGTTCTTGATCCGCCAGATGCGGTCCGGGTCCTCGCCGATGGCGCGCTCGCCCTTCTCCTCGAAGTCATTGTCGGTGGCGTAGAGGTGGCCGTCTTCCCCGAAGGCAAGCCCAAAGGGGTTGCGGATGCCCCAGGCGAGGAGCTCGAGCTCGCTCCCGTCGGGCCTCGAGCGCCAGACGGCCGAATTGCACTTGAGCTGGCCCTTGACGACCTGGCCCCGCGCCACGGGCGTGCCGAAGGGCTGGAAGGGGCCGGTTTCGGCATAGTAGGGGAAGGGCAGGCGTGGATCGCGCGCCCATACGGTATTGCCGGTGAGCGTGACGTCCTGGCCCGGCACGTCGTGCGCGTGGGGGTGTTTGGCGAGGTCCACGGTGAAGCCCTCGGGCACCACGACGCCCTGCAAGCCCACGGAGCCCTGGCCAAAATACATCCTCCCGTCATGCGGCCCGAACACCGGCCCCCCAGGCTCGTGCCAACCGCCCGAGGGGATCCCGTCCACGAGGACGACACGCTCCCTGGTGCGCAGGTCATGGCGCGTGATCCGCATGTGATAGCCGCCCTTGAGCGAGACGTAGAGATAGCCGTCCCGGACCGCCATGCCGCGGGGACCGCCCAGGTCCTCCACCGCGAAGACTTCTGGGGCCCGTCCCGGGGCCATGCGCCAGATACGCGGTGTCATGTAAGGCCGGGTCGGCCAGGTGCTGCCGCCTTCGGCGAAGAAGAGCGTGCCATCCTCGTCGAAGCAGAGGGCGCAAGGGAAGGAGAGCCCCGCCACGACGGGCTCCACCTCGTAGCCCTCCGGGGCCCAGACATCCGCCGCATCCACGCGGCGGCGCACGGGCGTGGGCAGGTCTTTCAGCGCTTCCCTCGAGACGCGCGTCATCTGCGGCTGCATGGATCTCCCCCTTCGCGTCCGGCCCCCTGCTACGGGGGTCGTCTGGGCGAAGGTGGCGCATCCAAGACGGCCGTCGAGGGGAATCGGCCCTCCACGCGCCCGCGAACAGCGCGCAGGCCGCCGGGACCGCCCGGGCGGGCGAGGCCGGCACGGTCAGCAGGCCGAGGCCGCGCCCGGCGGGCTCTTGGGTGATCGAGCGTCACCGCACGCCGTGAGCAGCTCGGCGAGCGGGCGGCGACGGCGGACATCGTCGCGGTCAGGGCGACCGGCGCAGCCGACGCGCTCGCCGCGAGCGCCCGCGCTGAGCGGCCACGCCGCAGCGCGCCCTCGCCGCGCACGGCGACGGCGCCCGAAACGGTCTGGGCGGGATCTCCGATGCGCGGAGCCGAGCGCGACGGCGGTGATCCGAGCGCGCTCGAGGCACCTCCAGCGCTTCAATCGCAGTCGAGGCACCTCCACTCGACCTGGCCGTCCGCAGGCACCCCGAACCGCTCCACCGTGTACTTCTCGAGATCGATCAGGAATCCCGAAGGCCGGGCGTTCTGGGTGCAGCAGCCGCTGCAATCGGAGTCGGAGCACATGTCGTACACCGTGACGTCGATCTCTGCGCCATCCTTCCGGAGGCGCAAGGTCTTCAGCTTGTATGCCTCGAAGTCCTTGGAGTGCACGGCCGCGATGTTGTGCTCCCGGACCCAGCTCTCCGGCTGCTGCCCCTCGAGCGCCGCGAACTGACCTGCCCACATGCAGCCGTTGAACTCGATGCACTCCTCGCTGCCCGGGTCGGGGTACGATTCGAACTCCGTCAGGCTGGCCATGCGCCACACCACGTCCGTGCCGCCACCGGAGCCGGTGGCGCCGCCGGAGCCGGTGCCCGAGCCGGACCCTGTGCTGCCCCCGGCGCCGGCGCCGGTGGCGCCGCCGGAGCCGGTGGCGCCGCCAGAGCCGGTGCCACCGCAGCTCGGATCCTTCAGCTCGATGTTCGAGGGGATGAACGAAGCTTCCGAGGTCGTTGAGAAATGGAGTGTGACCGACGATCCGGGACGCACCGTCACGTTGGATGTCGTCGAATAGTTGCACGTGGATCCGGATTGCGTGTGGCTCCAGCCCGGGTCGTCATAGTCGCACGTGGCCCCGTTCGGAACCGCGAACGCGACCTCCGGCTTCGTCCAGTCGCTCGATCCGGTATTCTTGATCTCGATCGTCCCCCAGTATTCCGGGCTCCCCTCGTAAACGTTCGTCGTGATGCTGTACGAGCAGGCTGCAGGATTCTCTTGCGCGCCGGACGAGGTGCCGGACGGAGGTCCCGCGTCCGTCGAGCAGGCGACGAACGGAGAGAAGATCGCCGCCAAGGCCATCGGAAGCTCCAGTATCCGCGACGTTCGACCGGTGCTCATGCGAATATTCCCTTCCTGCTAAACGAAACGGTTGTGTTCACGAGACCTATGACAAGCACATCCGCAGCTACAGAGCCCGAGAAAAGCGCCGGCTCGCACAGCCTCCACCCTTGTCGCCCAAGAGCGCCGAACAGAACCGGGCCGAGCCAGGCAGCCGAGGGGGGGTGCAGCGCTGGAACAACGATCACGTTGATCAAGCGAGAAATGAACCGCCAAGGCGCCAAGGACGCCAAGGCGCCAAGATGTTATTTTCTTCTTGGCGTCTTGGCGTCTTGGCGTCTTGGCGTCCTTGGCGCCTTGGCGGTTGTTCCGCCTCGCAAGCATCGCTCGTGGCGACGCGATAGAGCCCTGTCACGACGACTCGAGCGGGGGACACCCGCGCTCGGCGTCGCGCGCCGTCAGGCGACGTTGGCCGACGCCTCCCCGAGCCAGGCGCGGGCGAGCGCCAGCGTGCGCGCGTGCTCGGGCACGTTCTCCAGGAAGCTCGCCCGCCACGCGGGGTTCGCGATGCTCGCCGCGCGCTTCAGCAGGCGGCCGCGGGCGAGCGCGATCGCGCGGCGGGCCTCCCCGCGCGCGCCGCACGCCGCGAGCGCCTCCGCGCGCACCAGGTAGATCTGCGACTCCCCCTCCTCGAGGTGGCCCTGCGCGGCGATGATCGGGGCGGCGAGCGCCGCGGCCCCGTCCGCGGCCTCGAGCGCCCCCTCGGCGCGCCCCGCGGCGAGCAGCACCCCCGCGAGCGTGCCCAGGGCGCACGGCATGAGCGGCGCGCAGTCGGCGAGCAGCTCGCAGCCGCGGCGCGCCTCCGCCTCGGCGCGGGCGAGGTCGCCCGCGCGCAGCGACACCGCCGCGAGGTACACGTAGGTGCCCCCTTCCATCCGCCGATCGCCGGACGCCACGAACGTGCGGAGCGCGCCGTCGAGCTGCGCGCGCGCCTCGTCGAGCTCGCCGAGCTGGGAGAGCGTGCGGCCGAGGTTCTCCTTCGCGAACGCCGCCATGTACGGCAGCCCGAGCCGCTCCGTGTCGGCCACCGCGGCGCGGAGCAGGCGCGCGGCGTCGTCGTACGCGCCGAGCTCGTTGCAGTAGTGACCCGCGTTGCTGCGCGCGCCGCAGGCGCCGCGCACGTCCCCCGCGGCCTCGTAGCAGCGCTCCGACGCGTCGCAGAGCTCGCGGGCGGCGCCGACGTCCCCGGCCAGGATCGCGCGGAGCGTGCGCAGCCGCAGGATCGCCGCGGCCACGGTCGGATCGCGCCGGAAGCGCTCGAAGGACGCGTCGATCCGCGACGCCAGCGCCTCCGTCTCCTCGGTCTTGCCCGCCATGTAGAGCAGGAGCTGCGCCGCCAGCGCCATGGCGACGAGCTCGGGCCCGGTCACCCCCTCCGCCGACCACCGCGCGCACAGCGTCCTGGCGAGCGCGACGACGGCGTCCCCGCGCCCCACCAGGCTCGAGGCCCAGAGCGCCACGCCGGCCGCGCGGCACCACGCCGCGCTCCCCTCGGGCAGCGCCCACATCGCCATGGTCGCGTGCAGCTCGGCCGCCGCGCTCTCGCCGAGCAAGCGGTGCGCCTCGGCCTGGAGGGTCTCGAGCTCGCCGAACGCCTCGCCGGTCGCGCCGCACGCGACCGCGCGCTGGGCGCGCTCGATCGCCGCCCCGCAGTCGCTCGCGCCGAGCGCCTGCTCGGCCGCCCGCCGGTAGCACCCGATCGCGCGCTCGTACTCGCCGCCGCGCTCGAAGTGCGTGGCCAGGACCATCGCGTCGGTCTCGCCGGCCTGGGCGAGCCACGCGCCCGCGAGGCGGTGGCCGAGCCGCCGGTCCTCCTCGGTCAGCATCTCGTAGGCTGCCTCGCGCACGAGCGCGTGCCGGAAGGCATAGGCCGTCTCGCCCTGGAACGTCGACTCGTGCAGGCGCGAGACGAGCTCGCGGCGCGCGAGCGCCGAAAGGCAATCGTCGAGCTGCGCCTCGTCCATCTCGGGGCCGAGCAGCGCGCGCGCCGCGCCCCGCCAGAACACGCCGCCGAACACGCTGCCCGCGCGCAGCGCCCGCCGCGCCTCCGGCGCCAGCCCCGCCAGGCGCGACTGCATCATCGCGAGCACCGTCTCCGGGACGCCGCCGACGTGGCCCTCCGCCGCGGCGCGCACGAGCTCCTCGAGGAAGAACGCGTTGCCGCCCGAGCGATCGACGATCCGCGCGACGCCCTCGGCGTCGAGCCCCTCGAGCGCCCCGCCGACGAGCTCCTCGCACGCCCGCCGCGGCAGCCCCACGAGCCGCAGCTCCGTCAGCGCCCGCTTGGTCCAGAGATCCGGGAAGGCCTCGCGCACCTCGGGGCGCGCGAGCGCCAGCACCATCAGCCGCTCGCCCTCGAGCAGCCGGAGCGCCGCGTCGACGTACTCGACCGTGGGCCGATCGCCCCAGTGCAGATCCTCCAGCACGAGCAGGACGGGCCGCGCCCGGCACTCGGCGCGCGCGAGCTCCACCCACGCCGCCTGCATCTGGTCGCTCATGAGCTTCGCGTCCTGCCGCGCCGCCCGGAGCAGCACGCTCGCCTCCGCCGGGAAGGGCGTGCCCGCCATCTCGCCCAGGAACTCGGCGACCTGCCGCCGCAGCGGCTCGGCGACGTGCTCGGCCACGCGCGCGGCGAGCTTGTGCCGCCGCGCGTCGAGCGGCTCGCCGTCGAGCAGCCGCGCCGCCCGCCGGACCACCTGGCCCAGCACGCCGAACGGCGCGCCCGCGCGCATCGGATCGCCGCGCGCGATCCACAGCTCGAACGCCTCGCCGCGGCCCGCGAGGCGCCGCACGAGCTCGTGGCGCAGGCGCGACTTGCCCACCCCGGCCTCTGCCGTGACCAGCACCGCGCGGGCCTCGGACTCGGCCACGCACGCGTCGAAGGTCGCCTGGAGGAGGAGCAGCTCGCGCTCGCGTCCGACGCAAGGCGTCGGGCGGCCGAGCAGCGTGCGCACGTCCTCGAGCGGCTCGCGCTCGCCGCCGAGCAGGAGGCGCGGCCCCTCCGCGCGGACCTCGAACCGAGGGCCGAGGAGCGCGGCCGTCATGCGGTCGAGCAGGACCGGGCGCGGCGCGGCGAGCGCGGCTTCCTCGGGTGAGGGCGACGCGGCGAGCTGGGCGCTCGCGCGATCGATGACCTGCCCGAGGGGCTGCACCCCATCGCGCTCGTCCCAGCCGGTCGCGAGCGCCACGCGGGCGCCGGGGAGCAGCTCGCGGACGGACAGCGCGCAGCGGGCCGCCCGCGCGGTCAGGTCGGTGGGCGCGCCGGCGTCCGTCACGATGGTGACGACCGAGCCGTCCCGCAGGACCTCGAACCGCGCGCGGTGGGCCTGCGCCGTGGCCTCCAGGCCCTCGAGCAACGAGGCCGACGGCGGGCGCTCCAGGGTCGTCTCCGCCGGGCGAACCAGCGTCTCCCGATCGCGCGGCGAGCGGACCGGCGCCGCCGCCCGCCCTGCGCCGAGATCGCTGCCCTCGACCCTGGCGAGGACCACGCAGGCGAGCCGCCGCTCCCCCTGCGTCAGGCCCTGTGTCCGGGGCGCCGCCGCGCCGCTCGCCCCGGCTGTCTGCGCGCCGAGCAGGGCCATGACGGCGGCGGCGTCTCCGGGCCGCTGCGCGCGGTCCTTCGCCAGGAGGAGCGCCACGAGCGCGTCCACCCAGGCGGGCACCCCGGGACGCAGCTCGCCCGGGCGCGGCGGATCCTCGAAGACGATCTTCGCCAGCAGGGCCATGAGGTGCTCGGCGACGAACGGCGGCCGGGCGGTGAGGCACTCGAACAGGAGGCAGCCGAGCGCGTAGACGTCGGCGCGAGCGTCGATGTCCGGCAGGCTCCGGACCTGCTCCGGCGCCATGTAGGCCGGCGTGCCGAGGACCACTCCGGGGCCCGTCAGCTCACAGAGGGCGTTCTCCAGCCGGGCGAGCCCGAAATCGAGCAGCTTCACGCGCGCCAGGCTTCCGCCGACGAGGAGCAGGTTCTCGGGCTTGATGTCCCGGTGAACGGTCCCGCCGGCGTGCACGACGGCGAGCGTCTCCGCCACCTGACCGACGAGCGCGAGGCCCTCGTCGACGCCCAGCGGGCCGCGCGCGAGCCGGCTTCCGAGGCTCTCGCCCTCGACCCACTCCATCGCGAGATAGCACCGCCCGTCATCGGCGGCGCCGTGGGTCACGTAACGCGCGATCCCGGGGTGCCGGAGATCGGCGAGGATCTTCGCTTCTCGCTGGAAGCGCGCGGCGAATTGGTCGTCCGGCGCGCGCATGACCTTCAATGCGACCGGCTCGCCGGCCCAGCGATCCAGCGCGCGCCACACCACGCCCATACCGCCTTCGCCGACAGGGCGGTTGAGCTCGAAACGATGAGCAAAGAGGTCCCCCGGGCGCATCGCGGATCGAGTATCCAGGCGCCCGGCGGTCGCGTCCAGCGCCGTGCGTCGGAGGCGTTCTGGAGATCGGACACCACCCTTGGTGACGTTCACCGCGGTGGCTCCTGGACGGAACGTCACCGGCGTTATGCGCCCCTGCACCCGTGTCGCAATTGCGTCCAGGTCTGATTCCGGTGCTCGCGCTCGATGCGTGAGCACCGGAGCGCGACTCATCGAGTCAGCGCTGGCCGCCGGTCCGGCCTTTATCGAACAGCTGCTCGATGTCTCCTCCTGCCAGGAGATCCGTGGCGAGATAGGGGGCCTTGCTCACCGAATCCCTCTCTGCATCGAGCGCCCGGACCATGGGATCGGTGTCAATCACGCCCATGGCCTTCGCCTCGCGGTGAAAGCGCGCCGTGCTTCGCTTGCCTGGTGCCACGAGGGAGCCATCCATGGTTTCAGCGCGACGTGCTCACCGGTCTCTACGTGCTCGGCTTCGTGGACCGGGTGGCGTGTACTTGCCGCAGAGATCGAACCGCCAAGGCGCCAAGGACGCCAAGAACGCCAAATTGTTGAGATTTCTTGGCGTCTTGGCGCCTTGGCGTCTTGGCGCCTTGTTCCCAGAGCACCGCACGTTCGGCCCAATTACCGCACTACCGTGGACCGCGCCCATCCCGCCTTGCCGCGAGCGAGCGGGTCGCCCGGTACTTGCCGTTACGGCGCGGTCCACCTCGAGACCGCGTCGGAGGAGGTCGTCGCGCCCCCGCCGGCCGCGTGTTGCCGGCGGGGGGACGACGACGCAGGTGGGGCGCGAGGGGAGGGCGGCGCTCGCGGAATGCGCTGCGGCGTATTTGCGTTGAATTTGCCGTGGCGCGGTGCGGTAATCGCCCGGAGGGCCTGCCGGGTGCTCGGACGGCGCGGCCCGCGGGCATCATCATGGACAGGCACGCGTGACGGGCGCACGAGACAGCGGCGGGGGCTTCCCGGCGGGCGAGAGCGTCCCGCCCGCGGAGAGCATCCCGCCCGCCGAGAGCATCCCGCCCGCCGAGAGCATCCCGCCTGCGGAGAGCCTCTCGCCTCGCGCGGGCAGCGCCCCCGAGGGCGCGCCCGGGGCCGAGCTGCGCTCGGTCGCCGCGGGCGGCGCCACCCTCTGGCTCACGCAGTCGCCCGGGTTCTCGCTGTGGCGCGGCGAGGTGGCCGCGCCGGATCGGCTGCGGATCGAGGGGCGCGACGGGTACCTCCACGAGCTCCGGCTCGAGCCGGTCGGCGTGCTGCGGCTCGGCCGCGCCGAGCGCGTCGGCGACGAGCGCAACGACCTCGTCTACCCCGACGTCGCGTCGCGGCTCGCGGCCACGCTGCGCCACGACGGCGTGCGCTGGTGGCTGCGCCGCCGCGAGGAGTGCAGCGTCCCCGTGCAGGTCGGCGCCCGGCACCTCGCGCGGGGGGAGGAGTCGCCGCTCGTGCACGGCGCCTTCGTCTGCGTCGGCGGCATGCGCGCCACGTTCTTCGACCGCCGCTACGCCGCGCTGTCGGTCCCCGCCGGCGCGGTCGACCCGGCGACGGGCCTGCTCGCGCGCGCCGGCCTGGAGCAGGAGTGCGCGTCGCTCCTCGCGCGGAAGGGCCAGGGCGCGCTCGTCCTGCTGCGGCCGATCGACGAGCCCGGTGCGCCCTCGCGCGCCGCGGCCGCCCTTGTCGCGATGCACCGGCTCTGGCCGGACCTGCCGGCCGGCGACGCGGACGGCACGGCGGCCGTGCTCGTGCGGGGCGGCGCGGCGGAGGCGGCCGCCGCGGCCCGGCGCGCCCTCGAGGCCGTGGAGGCCGCCGGGCTCGGGGCGTTCGCGTGCGGCACCTTCACCATCGCCGGGGAGGCGGACGTCGCCGGCCGCGAGGTCGAGCTCGGCCTGCACGCCGTCGCCTCGCTCGCGGCGGAGCGCGCGCGGAGCGCCCCGGGGGCGTCCACCCCCGTGACGGAGCTCCGCGACGCCGCGGCGAGCGCGCGCTTCGCCGCGCCGCTCGAGGTGCTGGAGGCGTCGCGGAGCGGGCGCCGGGCGACGGTCCTGTTCGGCATCGAGGAGCAGAGCGCGCTCGCCGGCGTCGGCCCGCACGTCATCGGGGCGCTCGCGCAGGAGCTCGCGGCGGTCGTCGCGAGCCACGCCGGGCCCGGCGCGCTGATCGCGCCGCTCGCGCCCGGCGTGGTGGCCGCGTGCGTGCCCCGGAAGGCGGATCCGGCGGAGATGGCGAGCGCGGTGCAGTGCGACTGGCACGCTCGGCCGCCGATCCTGGACGGCCGGGTCGAGCACGCGCGGACCCTGTCGTGGGAGCTCCTGCACGGCGCCGACGCGGGCGCGCGGGCGGCGGAGATCGCGCGCGAGTGCAGCGATCCGCACGGGGTGCTCTCGGCGCTGAGCGGCGGCCTGCCGTATCCGATCGCGGGGCGGGTGCGGGCGGCGATCGGGGCGTCGAGCGCGATCGAGCGGGTCAAGATGCTGTTCGACGTGCTCGAGGGCACGTGGCGCTTCATCGCGACGGTGCTCGTCTCGGCCTTCTTCAGCGGCGGCAGCGCGCCGCCCGGGTCGGGGCGCGGCGGCGCGGCCGGGGGGCCCGGCGCGGGCGGGACTCCGCCCGGGTGGGGCGCGGTGCTCGATTTCTACGGCCGCACGCGCACGCGCGACGGCCTCGCGCTCGGCGCGTGGCGCGAGCTCGCGCGCACGGCCGCGCGGGCGTTCGGGGATCGCGACGATCCGATCGGCTCGATGGCGAGGGAGGTGCTCGACGTCAAGCTGTCGCACAACCAGACGTTCGAGACGCTCTCGAACCTGATGCAGGCCGAGCGCAACCAGTTCGCGCACGGCCACTACACCGAGGCGCGGGCGGCCGCGGATCTGCCCGACTTCGAGCAGATGACGCGCGCGCTCCTGCGAGCGCAGCGGCCGCTCTGCGCGTGGACCCTGGTGACGGTCGAGAAGACGGAGCCGGATCTCTACGGCGATCTCCAGACCGTGGAGTTCATCGATCACACCGGCCCGTTCGCGTCGGGGACGCGGCGGCGGATCGGGCTGAACTCGCCGGTGCGGCTGTCGAACGTGGTCTATCTGGCCCGCTTCCGCGAGGGGCTGATGCTGCCGCTCGAGCCGATGGTGCGGCGGCTGTCGCACGAGGACCGGTACGATCTCTACTGGATGGATCACCTGCCGCGACAGGGCATGTGCCAGCTGAGCGCGGTCGTGGCGGGAAAGGCGGTGAAGGCGCCGTGCGATGCGCGGAGGATGCCGCCGCTCCTGCGGGCGATGGTGGACGCGGCGGGCGGGTGAGGGGTTGAGAGCTCCCGTCGCTCCGCCACGCGCTACGAGGGCGCTCCGCGGCCATGTCGTCTTCATCGCGCTCGCCTGCGCGTTCTGGTGGCTGCGAGCTCAGCGGTAAGCCCGAGCTCACGTCGCACGTCCACCGCTGCTTGCCGCCCTCGCTCAGCGCGGCGAGCGTCGTCCCGTGGCAGGCGGCCTCTGCATGCCCTGCCTTCCCCGGAATCGAGCCCCTTGCGGAGCGCTCCTGCGCCGTCGCCGACACCGCCGCGCAGGCACCGCACGCAACGCACGTCCAGACCACGGAAGGCGCCCGCACAGCGGGGCCACGCGCCAAACATGTGCGAGCACGGACCACCCTCGCCAGGTGACAGCAGAGCGCCTCCGGTCGGTCGACTACCCTCGGCAGGCGCGGGAACCAGCAGGGTCGACGTGGCACACGCCACATTTCCTCCCCGCGACGGAGCCTCATGGTGCTCTGTCTCAGCCGACCGGTGGGCGTTATCGCTGCAGCCGATCGAGCTCCACGATAGCCCGACATGCGCACAAGTGCGAGCAGCAGAGGCCGTCGACCGAGCTCGTCATCGGGTGATGGGATCGAGCGTGCCTTCTCTGTTGCTTGGGCTTGACTTTGGACGCGTCGAGCGGTCCACTGGTGTCATCACGAGCCCAAGTAAGGGGTCTCACTACTCGGTGGGGGGATACCGATGAGTTCCCGTTCGTCTTCTCTAGAGACCGCACTGTCGAACAGGTCTCAACGCAACAGCGCATCGCGCGAGCGGCACCCTGTGTTGGTCATCGACGATGACAAGGCGAGCCGAGAGTCGCTCGCGTTCGTCTTAGGAGATCAATACGAGGTGACCGTCTGCGCCACGGGCAAAGACGGCGTGGCGGCCGTGCACGAGGACATCTGCGCCGTCATCATCGACGTGAGGATGCCCGAGCAGGACGGCTTCGTTACCTGCGACCAGATTCGCCAGAAGTGTGCGGACATCCCTGTGATCTTCTACTCCGCGTACCAGGGAGCGAAGGATCCCATGGACATCATCAATGATCACCGCCCTTTTGCATATGTGATCAAAGGCGGGAACCTGAACAGGCTCGTCGACGTAGTCCGCTTGGCCGTTCAGCTCCAGTCGCTGGTCATACAAAACCGGAAGATCATCCGTAGGCTTCAGCCCTCGAAGAACATCGTGCGGTGACCAACGCGTCACGCATCCATTCAGAAGTCGCGCATGGTCGTTGTTGAATATCCTAGGGATTCTTGATGGCCGCGGGGTCCACCGATGGAATCGTCTCCTTTGTGACGACTCTCGGTAGGGCTCGAGATTCATTCGCTGATCTGACCGCGAGAACGCCGCAGGCGGCGACAATGGCGTCGGAGTGCATTGTTAACGAGCTGGGGGCGAGATCGGGCCTCATGGTCAGGCTGACCGTGGGCACGGCCGGAGAGCCGCGCTCCTCGGCAGCGGCATAGCGAAGCGCGCTCCCGAGAATCACGTTCTGGGATCGTAGCCGTGGGCTCAGTCCAGGATACGCAAACCGAGGTCGCAATGCTGAACTTGAAAGACTACGAAATCCATCATGACATCTACCGTAGCAGGCAGACACGCGTCTCGCGCGGTCGCCGTGTTACGGATGGATCTCCTGTTGTCCTCAAGTACCCAGCGATGGAGTATCCGTCCCTCCAAGACGTCGCTCGCCTCAAGAATGAATACGATATTCTCAAGGACCTGGCTGAAAATAAGGTCGATCATGTCGTACGCGCATACGCGCTGGAACGGCTCGCCCACCGCACCTTGATGGTGTACGAGGACTTCGGCGGCATCGCGCTGAAGGAGCATTGGGCCGGCAAGGGCGTCGGCCACGAAGAGTTTCTACGAGTCGCCATCGTCATCGCTGGCGCGCTGGCGGCGGTGCATCGACAGAACATTATTCATAAGGACATCAGCCCTAGCAACATCCTGATCAACCCGCATACCGGGGAAGTCAAGCTGATTGATTTCGGTATTGCCACCCGCCTCTCGCGCGAGGTCCAAGAGCTGAGGCGCCCCGACGGCCTCGATGGGACGCTCGCGTACATGTCGCCAGAGCAGACTGGACGCATCAATCGGGCTCTGGACTATCGAACGGACATGTACTCTCTTGGCGCCACCCTGTACGAGCTCTTGAGCGGCGCCCCTCCGTTCTCGTCCGCCGATGCCATCGAGCTTCTGCACTGCCACATCGCGAGCGAGCCGCGACCCCTCGTCGAGCACGGCATCCCCCAGGCGTTATCCGACATCATCACCAAGCTCATGGCCAAAACGCCCGAGGAGCGCTACCAGAGCGCCCTCGGCCTGAAGGCCGACCTGGAGGAGTGTTTGCATCAGCTAAGGGCGCGTGGAACCGTCTCGGCGTTCAAGCTTGGGAGGCAGGATATATCCCATAGATTCGAGATCTCGCAGAAGCTCTATGGACGTGAGCGCGAAATTGCGATGTTGCTCGACGCCTTTTCGCTCGTCTGCGAGGGGCGCGCGGCGCTGCTCCTGGTCAGCGGCTACTCTGGCATCGGCAAGTCGTCCCTCATTCACGAGGTCCAGGGGCCGATCATCAACCGCAGAGGCTACTTGGCCTTCGGTAAATTCGAACAGTACAACCGCGACGTCCCCTACTCCGCCATGGCGAAGGCCTTGAACGGGTTGATCCACGAGCTGCTCAAGGAGCCGGCGAGCCAGGTCGCGATCTGGAAGGAGGGGGTACGGAAGGCCGTGGGCCAGAACGGCCAGGTGATGATCGAGGTGATCCCGGCGCTCGAGCTCCTCCTGGGCCCGCAGCCAGCGGTTCCGAGCCTTCCGCCTGCGGAGGCCCAGAGCCGATTCAACTTCGTCTTCGAGGACCTCCTCGGCGTGCTCGCGACAGAGCAGCACCCGCTCGTCTTGTTCTTGGACGATCTCCAGTGGGCGGATACTCCCTCGCTGAGGCTCCTCGAGCTCCTCGTCACCGGTCCGAGGAGCAAGCACCTGCTCGTAATAGCGGCCTATCGTGACAATGAGGTGGACGCCTCCCACGCGAGCATGATCACAATCAGCGAGATCAGGAAGGCTGGCAGGAGGATCCATGAAATCCACCTCGAGCCATTGGCGCTCGGCAGCATCATGGATCTACTCGCCGATACGCTTCACTGCGATCGCGACGCCACGTCTCCCCTGGCAGAGCTCCTTCTGAGAAAAACGGGGGGGAACCCGTTCTTCCTGGTACAGCTCGTGGGCTCCTTGCACAAGGACGGCTTGTTGAAGTTCAACCCCGTGACCGGCGCATGGACTTGGGACATGGCGAAGCTCGACGGCATCGGCGTCACCGATAATGTCATCGATCTGATGACCGCAAAGCTGCGGTGCTTGAGCGACGCCACGCGGGAGATCTTGAAGCTCGCCGCTTGTATAGGGAACGCCTTCGATCTGAGCATGCTCTCGATCGTTCATGAGAAGACCGAGCGAGAGACCGCTGTCGGCATCTGGCCGGCCGTACGGGAGGGTCTCGTCATACCGCTCTCCGAGTCGTACAAGGTCTTTCAGGGAGACCACGCCGAGGCAGAGCCGGCCGGCAGCGCGGTCGCTGTGCGCGAGTTGATAAGCGACATGATGGCGACGAATGGGCGCGGCGAGCAAGCCCGTCTCCGGTACCGTTTCTTGCACGACCGCGTCCAACAGGCCACGTATGCCCTCATCCCGGAGCCTCAGAGGAAGGTAGAGCACGCGAAGATCGGCAGGCTTCTCCTCGCGAGCACGAGCGAGGAGCACCTGGACCGGGACATCTTCGACATCGTAGCTCACCTCAACGTGGGGCGAGACCTCGTCGCCAGCGCGGCTGAGAGGCTCAAGCTCGCCGAGCTCAACTATAAAGCAGGGATGAAAGCGCGGGCGGCGACGGCGCTCAGCGCGGCGAACAGGCATTTTTCGATCGCCCTGCAGCTCTTGCCGGAAGATCGCTGGTCCGCACACTATCAGCTCACACTGGATCTACACCGGAACCACGCTGAATGCGAGTTTCTACTGGGCGCCTTCAGCCGGGCGGATGAGATGCTGACCGAGGCCATGGCCCACGCGCGCACCCGCATGGACAAGGGTATCGTCTATGAGACCAAGATGACGCTGTACCTGACCCAGGGGCCGTACGAGACGAAGATCAAGGCGGTCACCGCCGGGCTGGAGGCCCTTCGGCTCCTGGGCTGCGAATTGCCCGGAACTCCTGAGGCCAGGGCGGCGAAGACTGTAGAAGAGAGCCAAGAGATCGCGACCAAGCTGAAGGCGAGGACCGTCCGCGAGATCGAAGGCTTGCCGCGGTTGACGGACCCCGAGAAGCTGCTCGTGATGAACCTGAGCATCACGTTGTTCGCAGCAGCATACCTCGTCGGCGACTTCGATATTGTCACGCTCTGCATACATCTCGTGGTTCGCACCTCGCTGGACCACGGGAACTCTGATGCCTCAGCGTTCGGTTACATGATGTACGGCATGCTGCTGAGCGCAAAAGGCGAGTACAGGCAGGCGTACGAGTTCGGGCAGCTGGCGCTGGCTCTCCACGAGAGGTACCCGAACCCAGCGATGAAGCCGAAGATTCACAACATCTTCGCTCATAGCATCAACCCGTACATCAATCACCTCGATACGAATATTCCTCACTATCGAACGACCTACGAGTGCTGCCTTGAGGGGGGCGATCTCGTT
Organism: Sorangium sp. So ce134; assembly: GCA_051525975.1. Taxonomy (GTDB): domain Bacteria; phylum Myxococcota_A; class Polyangia; order Polyangiales; family Polyangiaceae; genus Sorangium. The sequence continues at coordinate 9,609,424 of CP150314.1, read as the reverse complement.
TATGGTCTTTGGGCTGTGTTCTATATGTTCTGGGCCAAGCTCATGAAGGGCGATGCTCTGGAAGAGGCCTACGCCGACTCGGAGAGCTGTATGGACTTCGTGGAGCGGGCCGGTGACTCAAACATGCTGATCTCGGTTCAATGCCTGCGCCAGGTCATGCAATGCCTGCGCGGCCTCACCGCCGGGGCGGCTTCGCTCGACTCAGATGGGTTCAACGAATCCGACGCCGTTCAGCGGTTGCGCGACGCGCAATGCCTCATCGGCGTATGCTGGCACGCGATGCTCCGCCAGATCGTCGATCTCACGTTCGAGAGGTACGATGAGGCCGTCCGCGCCGTGGAGGTCGCCGAGGAGACGCTCGGGGCGTTCATCGGCTTCTTCAGCAGCATGACCCATTACTTCTACTCTTCTCTAGCGCTGCTGGCGGTGTACGCTGGCGTGTCGACGGAGCACAAGAAGCAGTATCTCGCGCTCGTTGAGCGCAACTCGGCCAGGATAAAGCTCGTGGCGGACAGCTGCCCGGAGAACTATCTCCATTGTTATCAGCTCATCGAAGCCGAGAAGGCGCGGGTTCTGGGCGAGTCCACCAAGGCCGCAGAGCTCTACGATCTCAGCATCAGCAACGCTCAGAAGGGGCGGTTCTTGAACCATGAGGCCCTCGCCCTCGAGCTCGCGGCGAAGTTCTACTTCTCGATGGGAAGAAAGCGCGTGGCGCACGTCTACTTGAGCGACGCCTACCATGCCTATGCGCGCTGGGGTGCTTTCGCCAAGGTTGATCAGCTCAAGGAGAAGTATCGGGAGCTGTTGGACACAGACATCGCAGCGTCGAGGAAGCCGCAAGGCATCGAGCTGCCCGCGGTGGACGCATCGGCCATCAGCGGTAATTTGCATGGCCTGGACATCGCGATCGTGATGAAAGCATCGCAGGCTGTCTCCGAGGAGATCGTCCTGTCGAAGCTCCTCGAGAAGCTCATGCGCATCGTGCTCCAGCACGCGGGCGCCCAGAGAGGCTACCTGATCCTGGAGCAGGATGGGGATCTCCTGATCGAGGCCAGCGCTACGATGGATGGGGGGGATGTTATCATCCTGCAATCCGTGCCGGTCGCCCGCACAGAGGAGCTCTCGCGGGAGATTGTCCAGTACGTGCAAAGGACCAGAAAACACGTCGTGCTCGCCAACGCGGCCAAGCAAGGGATGTTCACCTCCGACTCCTATGTCGCGCGGCGGCAGCCGAGGTCTGTGCTCTGCATGCCCATGACCAATCAGGGCAAGCTGGTCGGGATCCTGTACCTCGAGAACAACCTGACGGAGGGGACCTTCACACCGTCTCGCATGGAAGTCCTCCGCTTGCTCTCCGCCCAGGTGGCAATTTCGATCGAGAACAGTCGTCTCTACGGCCACCTCGAGGACAAAGTGAAGGAGCGCACGGCCGAGCTGCGCGAGGCGCAGGCCCAGCTGATCCGCATCGAGCGTGAGTCGACCGAGCGGCGAATGGCGGCAGGCTTCGCGCACGAGGTACGCAACGCGCTGGCCGGCGCGAGGCTGGTCCTCGAGAAGGTGCTCGGAGGCGAAGCGGACGGCGCCGGGGTCGGCATCGTCGCAGCGGCCATGAGGGAGCTAGGCACGATCTATGACGCGCTCGCGACGCGCCTGACGGATGAGGAGCTGGAGCCTATCCTGCACTCGATCCAGCAGATCGTCGATAGTCAACGATCTGTCGAGAAGGCGCTTCGGGTCGCCATCGAGGCCAGCAGCAGGGCGCTCGGTATCACCAACAGGATTCTGAATTACTCGCTGATCATGGAGGAGAGAAAGACGTCTTCAGGCATGGTCAATCTCAGCGAGTTGATCGCGAGCTCGATCGCTGCGCTCGAGGAAGAGATGAAGGGGCACGGCATCACCATCACCGCGGCGATGGCGAAGAGCTCCAACATCCTGGGGGACTCGGTGCCGTGTTACTCCATCGTGCAAAACCTGCTGAACAATGCGCGGGATGCGATCCTCGAGAAAGGTGCTACCGGAGAGCTCGGGGCGATCCATGTTGAGACCGGGATTGTCGACCAGCGATTCCTGCTGCGGGTCAGGGACAACGGGATTGGTATCAAGCAAGAGAATCTGGACAAGGTCTTCGATGCGTTCTATTCCACGAAGCCCAACACGGGCACGGGGCTGGGGCTCGCGACCGTCAAGAAGATTGTTGATGTGAATGGCGGTAGCATTCGCGTCGAGAGTGGTTGGCGGAAGGGCACCACGTTCTCGGTGCTCCTGCCGATCGCCGGTATTCTGGCGTGGGACGAGAAGAGGGACCATGCCCGGGCTGGGAGGGATCAGGCCAGCGTATAGCGGCCCTCGGACGACATGTCCGCGTTCGCGAGCGAGGACGAGGGCTCGCTGATGCTCCTCGGGACGTCGCCCTCCGGCGGGAGGCGCCCGGTCAGCCTGACGCTGCACGGCGCCTTACAAGGTGCAGTGGAACGAGTCGAAGGATCGCCTCGACGCGATCGCCGAGGGCCGGCACGATGAAGACGTTCAAGAAGGCGGCGCCCGCGGCGCCGGGGGAGGCGACGCAAGCGCCCGGGGCGGCGCTGGCAGAGCCGGCGGCGGACCCCGCCCGAGCGCCGAAGGTGACGGCCTCACCGGGGGCCGCAAGCTCGTCCCTCCGTCCCGTCCGGCTCGGCACGGTTGTGTGGCAGCTTGCGTATACCGATGAAAGACTCGTAGTTCCGGTGACTTGACCTCGGACGTGACCTCGACGCGTCGGGGAGCAGGGCGATCCGGATCGGGCGTGGGGCGGGCCCAGCGACTGCCGCATCGCGTCGCGGAACGTCGGCGCGCCGTGGTCGTTCCGGTGAGCGCGTCATCCCCTGCGCGAGCAGGGAACGGCGCCGCCCATGGATCAACTCCGGCGTCCGCTCGTCGCCGCGCCAGCCCCCGATCCGGTCATCCGCGCAGCGTTTTGCGGGATCCGGCAAAACCCTGACGCAAGAACGCGCGCGCCGCGCCGCCAACCCGCAGACCAGGCCGGACATTCCCGGAACGTTTCGTGGCACACACGGTGCTTGCACCTGGCGCCGGGCGTCCCGGCAGCGACGAAGCCGCCCCGAGCACCGCAGCCCCGAGGGGCTGCGGTGCTCGTCTTAAGTCGATCATCCTTGGACAAGGAGAGGCCATGGCACAACGGTTTGATGCACGCGCAGGCGCGTGCGGATCGATGGTCATTGCGCTGGCACTAGGAGCTTCCGCGTGCGACGCGGACAAGGGGGGTTCCACAGCGAGAGAATCGGCCGAGAGCGGATCCATCCAGGCGGCGCTCACCGTCGGCGGCGCGCGACACGACGTCACCGCCATCCACTACAAGGTCGTGAGCGCGACCAGCCCGTGCAGCGATCCCGCCATCGCGGAGACCACGAGCCCCCTCGAAGAGGAAGCCCTCCCCGGCGGCGCGCTCCCCCCGGGCGCGGGGACCCACGCCGGCGCCGACGGCCTGTTCGTGGTGCCGCCCGGCGATTACCGCGTCTGCGCGACCCCGATCGGCGACGCCGGACCCTCGCTGGCGTGCGCGCCCGCCGAGGGGATCGCGACGGTCATCTCCGAGGCCACGACCGAGCTCTTCCTCGTCTCCCAGTGCCTCGGCGCGAGCAACGGCGGGCTCGATCCGGTCGTCGCGCTCAACGATCCGCCGGCGTTCCAGGACCTCGACATCGCGCCGAGCAAGTTCATCACGCAGTGCGAGACGGCCACGATCACCGCGTTCGCGGAGGATCCCGACGGCGACGAGATCTCCTACGCGTGGGAGCTCGCCGCCGGCGCCGGCTCGCTCGCGGGCGACGGCAGCACCGCGACCTTCACCCCGCAGGGCCCGGGCGACGTCACCGTGCGGGTGAGGGCGACGGACGCCCTGGGCGGGAGCTCCTCGCTGACCTTCCCCATCCACGTCTCGGCCGCGGACTGCGGCACGCCGGACTGCCAGGTCTTCGGCGCCGATGCCTTCGGGTACGTCGGCTGCTCGCGCGTCGAGGAGGTCCCGTCCTGCGATGAGGTCGCGCTCACCGGGACCCCCGCCTGCAACGAGGACGACTGCCTCACCAGCGTCGCGCTCCCCTTCGAGTTCAATTTCTACGGGGTCCCGCAGACGGTGGTGGACATCGTGTCGAACGGCAAGCTCGGCTTCCCGGGGACGACGTACTACGGCAACAGCTGTACCCTCGAGCCGCAGACCATCGCGCCGTTCTGGGACGATCTCTACCCGCCCTACGGCAGCGGCGTCTGGTTCCAGACGCTGGGCACGGCCCCGTCGCGCCGCTTCGCCGTGCAATGGTACGTCCCGCACATCACCGGCGGCGAGTACTACGACATCCGCGCGGTGCTGTTCGAGGGCTCGAACGATATCCGCTTCTGCTACGCCGACACCTCGGTCGGGAACCCCTCTGTCGATCACGGCGCGAGCGCGACCGCCGGGATCTCGGGCGATACGAGCAGCCTCGTGTACTCGTGCGAGAGCCCGCAGCTCACCGACGGCCTGGTCCTCGAGTTCGATTACCCGGGGGGCGCCGAGACGTGCGATGACGGCATCCAGAACCAGGGTGAGACCGGCGTCGACTGCGGCGGCCCGTGCGCGCCCTGCACCGGCGCCACGGTCGAGTTCTCGGAGGAGTTCTCGCAGGGCGCGACGTCGTCCGAGCAGTGCGGCGCCTGGGACGCGTTCCGCGCGTCGCTCACGGGCGAGTACTCGTTCGTCACGATCCGCGGCAGCCAGGACCCGGCGGGGGTGACCTGCACGGGCGCGGCGGCGAACACGCTCTGCCAGGCGCTCCACAACGGGACGCCGACGGGGCTGATCGAGTGCGACGGCCGGACCTGGGCCGTCGGCACGGACTGCGGCCCGGCCGGCGTGGTCGAGATCTCCGCGAACGGCGACACGTGCATGTGCAGCAGCGGGTACATCGCGCGGCCGTGCATCGGCAACGAGAACTGGGGCGGCGTGGCCGGCGACACCTGCTGGGCGCCGAGCCAGACGATCTCGGTCGTGTGCGGCGGCGAGGGCGGCACCGGCCCGACGTGCGACGACGGCATCCAGAACCAGGGCGAGACCGGCGTCGACTGCGGCGGCCCGTGCGCGCCCTGCACCGGCGCCACGGCCGAGTTCTCGGAGGAGTTCTCGCAGGGCTCGCCGTCCTCCGAGCAGTGCGGCGCCTGGGACGCGTTCCGCGCGTCGCTCACGGGCGCGTACTCGGCCGTCACGATCCGGGGCAGCCAGGACCCGGCGGGGGTGACCTGCACGGGCGCGGTGGCGAACACGCTCTGCCAGGCGCTCCACAACGGGACGCCGACGGGGCCGATCGAGTGCGACGGCCGGACCTGGGCCGTCGGGACCAACTGCGGCCCCGAGGGCGTGGTCGAGATCACGGCGGACGGCGTGGAGTGCGCCTGCACCAGCGGGTACACCGCGCGGCCGTGCATCGGGAACGAGAACTGGGGCGGCGTGGCCGGCAATACCTGCTTTGCGCCGAGCCAGACGATCTCGGTCGTGTGCGAGGGCGAGGGCGGCTCCGGCCCCACGTGCAACGACGGTATCCAGAACCAGGGCGAGACCGGCATCGACTGCGGCGGCCCCTGCGCGCCCTGCGACACCGGCGTGTGCGATCCGGCGACCGAGGTCGAGCTCGACGGGCGCTGCTATTACCTGGATGGCTCCAGCGGCGCGTGCCAGCCCGGCTACACGCTGGCTCCGCAGAGCGTGCTGGTCAGCATCGCGTCCGGATTCGCGGGCAAGACGTACAAGAGCCAGCCGTCGGGCAACTGCTGCATCGCGCACCGCGACCAGTCGACCGAGCTCCAGGACTGGGGCATGGACTCTGGTGATTGCAATGGGCCGGGCCCGTTCACGCTCGGCCCCATGTTGGGGGGCGCCGGCTGCTCCGACGTGCTGATCGAGACTCCGGGCCAGCTCACGCTGTGCATGAGCCTGTGAGCGGATCGTGACCGGCTGACGCGCGGCAAAGGCGGGCGCGGCGCCTCCGGGCGCCGCGCCGCCGGAGCCGCGGTATCGCCGGCAGCGCGCCGCCCGGCGTCGCCTACGCCACTGCCGCGGATCCCGAGAGGAAGCGGTAATCACCGCGAGCACAGCGCCCTTCCGCGACCTCCTCGGCGTCGCGCGCAGCGGGGGCTTGTTCCCGGCGCTCCCGAGATGCCATCTCGGCCGGTCGCTGCCGCGCCGCGATGAGCGTGGTATCTTCGGCGCCAGGTCATGTCATCCATCGCGCCCTCGGTCCGCTCGCCCGCTGCGCCCCGCCAACGGATGCGGGCCCACGTCTACAGCCGCCCGCCCGAGCCGGTGCACTTCCCGGAGTCCGAAGAGGTGCCTGAGACGAACCGCCACCTGGAGATCCGCACCGCGCTGTACCTGATCCTCAAGCGCGAGCTCGCGCGCGTGGCGACCCTCGGCTCCGAACAGTTCGTCTACTGGGACCCGACGACGCCGAGGAAGAGCCTCGCCCCCGACGCCTTCGTCCGTCTGGGCATGCCTCACCGGACCTTCCGCACCTGGAAGACCTGGCTGCACGGGGCGCCGGACCTCGGGGTCGAGATCGTGAGCGAGTCGGACGAGGGCGAGCCCGACTGGGACGAGAAGCTCGAGCGCTACCGCGCCGCGGGCATCGGCGAGGTCGTGCGCTTCGATCCCGACGACAGGGCGCGGCCGATCCGCGTCTGGGACGCGCTCGACGGCGATCTCGTGGAGCGATCGCCCGACGACCCGGAGCTCCGCGCGTGCGAGGCGCTGGGCCTCTTCTGGACGGTCGTGGAGGATCCGTCGATCGGCCCGATGCTCCGGCTCGCGCGCGACCGGGAGGGGCGTGATCTGCTGCCGACCCCGGACGAGGCGGAGGCCAAGGCGCGCGAGGCGGAGGCCAAGACGCGCGAGTCCGAGGCCAAGGCGCGCGAGGCGGAGGCCAAGGCGCGCGAGTCCGAGGCCAAGGCGCGCGAGTCCGAGGCCAAGGCGCGCGAGGCGAACAAGAAGCTGGAGGCCGAGGTGGAGGCGCTGCGCGCGGAGCTCGCGCAGGCCAAGGGAAAGCGGCCGGCGCGGCGACGCTCCCCGGGATGAGGCGCTCGCCTGGCCGGGGCTCGCCTGGCCGGGGGTGGTCCCGACGCGCACCCGGGCGAACCGCCGCGGCAGCGCGCGGCGCGGGGAGCGGGACCGTCCACCTCTCCCGCCGCCGGTGATACCGTCGTCCCGCGATGGACCGCACGCTCGTCGACGAGGGCAGCTCCTCCAGCGACCCCGGCGCCGTGCCGCTGCCGCCGGGCGGCCTCGCGCACATCCCCGGCGACGTGCTCGACCGCCGCTACCGGCTCCGCGTCCGGCTCGGGCGCGGCGGCTTCGGCGACGTGTGGCGCGCCGAGGAGCTCCTGCCCGACGGCGCCCCGTTCCGCGAGGTCGCCCTCAAGCTCCTCGTCTCGGACTTCGCCGACGCCGCCGACTGGGCCGACGAGGCCAAGCTCCTCGCCTCGTTCCGCCACCCGTCGCTCGTCACGATCTACGCGGCCGGCATCCTCCACGGCGCCCCGAGGACGCCGTTCGTCTCGATGGAGCTCCTCGAGGGCAGGAACCTCGCCGACCTGATCCGCTACCGCCGCCGCATCCCCTGGCGCCGCGTCGTCGCCTGGGCCCGCGACGTCGCCGGCGCGCTCGACGTCATCCACGCCCGCGGCGTCGTCCACCTCGACCTCAAGCCCGCCAACCTGTTCCTCACCCAGGACGGCGCCCTCAAGGTCCTCGACTTCGGCATCTCGCGGCGCGCCGGCCCCTCGCCGGGCGGCCCCGTCTCCCGCGCCCCCGGCGCGCCCCCGGCCGTCAGCGTCGGCGGCGGCAGCGGCCGCGACGGCGCCGGCGGCCGCGACGGCGCCGGCGGCCGCGACGGCGCCGGCGGCGGCGACCTCGGCACCGCCGCCTTCCTCGCCGAGCGCGACGTCTACGCCTCGACCCGCCGCGCCTTCGCCGGCGCGGACAGCCCCGCCGCCGCGCGCAACGTCATCGGCACGCCGGGCTTCATGGCCCCCGAGGTGCTCGAGATGGCCGAGCCCTCCGCCGCCACCGACGCCTACGCGCTCGCCGTCTGCATCGCGCAGCTCACCACCGGGCGCCTCCCCCACGACGTGCCCGACGAGCCGGCCGACTGCTCCGACCCGTCGAGCGTCTCCGCCTGGTGGACCGAGCTCCGCAGCGCGACCCTGCGCGGCGCCATGCGCGACCTCGCGGGCGACCCCGCGCGGCTGCCGCGCGGCCTCGTCGCGCTCCTCCAGCGCCTGCTCTCCGTCGATCCCGCGCACCGGCGCGTCGCGCCGGGGCGGCTGAAGCGGCTGCTCGACGAGGTCTGGGAGCGCCCCCACGGCGTCCCGGACCGCCCGTACCGGGGGCTCGCCCCCCTCTCGGCCACCGACGAGGGGCTCCTGTTCGGGCGCGACGACGACATCGCGCGCCTCGGGCGCGAGCTCGAGTTCGAGCCGTGCCTCGTCCTCCAGGGGCCGCGCGGCTCCGGCAAGACGTCGCTCGCCTCCGCCGGCCTCGTGCCCCACCTCGCCCGCCGCCACGCCGACCACAAGGACGACTGGATCGAGGCGCGCCTCAGCCCCGACGGCGACCCGGACGGCGCCCTCGCCCGCGCGCTCGCCGCCGTCTCGCCCGAGCTCGAGACCGCCGACCTCGACGCCCTCACCCGGTTCTGCATGGCGTCGGCCGTCGGGGTCGCGCTCGTGGTCGACCCGATCGCGCCCCTCGGCGACGGGCGGCTCGCCGCCCTCGTGGGCGCGATCGCGACCGGCGACGCGCGGCGCGGGCTGCGGCTCATCGGCGTGCTCGACGAGGCCGACGAGCCCGCCGCCGCGCTCCTCGCGTCGCCGGCCGGCGAGGGCCTCCGGGCGGCGCTGCGCTACGTGGGGCTGCCCGCCGCCGCCGCCGTGAAGGACCTCGTCGCCGGCCCCGCGAAGCTCGCCGGCGCCGAGGTGCGCGGCCTCGCCCAGGTCGAGGCCGAGGTGCAGCGCGAGCTCCGGGGCGGCGGCGCCGCGCTCTCGTTCGTGGCGCTCGCCCTCGCCGACTGGTGGACGACCGCCGCGCGCGACGAGCGCGGCGCCCTGACCGGCGAGGCGTGGCAGGCGCTCGGCGGCGTGCGCGGCGCCCTCGCGCGCCACGCCGACGCCGCCGCCGCGGCCCTCGCCCCGGAGGACCGCGCGATCGCCGACGAGGCGCTGCTCCGCCTCGGCGCCGTGGACGGGTCGCGCGTCCGCTGGGTCGAGGCGGAGCTCGTCGAGGCCGTGGGCGCCCCGCCCGCCGAGGTCGACCGGGTCCTCGGCGCCCTCGAGCGCGCGCGCCTCCTCGCCCGCCGCGACCGGTCGGTGGAGCTCGCCCACGTGGCGCTCGTCGCGGGCTGGCCGCACCTCGCGTCCATCCGCGCGCTGCACATGGAGCGGCTCATCCTGCTCGAGCGGCTCCGCGAGGCCGCCGAGGTGTGGGATCGCTCCGGCGAGAACCCCGATTTCCTGCTGCGGCGCGACCTGCTCGACCAGGTGAGCGCGGACGCCGCCCTCGCGGCGCGGCTGCCGCGGCGGGAGCAGGCGCTCGTGCGCGAGAGCCTCCGGCGCGCCCGCGGCCAGCGCGCCAGGAAGCTCGGCGCGGCCGCGGCGCTGGGGCTCGCGGTCGCGTCGGCGTTCGTGGCGGAGCGGTGGGTCTCGGCGCGCCAGGCGAGCGCCGAGGCGGCGCGCCGCGCGGCCGAGGAGCGCGCCGACCTCGCCGAGCTCATCGGCAAGGCGCGCCGCACCGAGGACCCGTACCACCGCGCCGCGTGGATCGCCGCGGCGCTCTCCCGGCGCGCCGACGACGCGGCGCTGCCGCTCGACCTCGCGACCGCGGCCATGGGCCTGCCGCGCGCGCACTTCCTGACGGTCGACAGCGTGGTGGGGCCGGCGCTGCCGTGGGACGACCGCTGGGTCGTCGCCGGCGGCCCCGGCGGCGCCCTCATCGTCGCCGACCTGCGCCCGCCCGACCCGGACGTCATCGACGACGTCGCGCTCGACGTCGACCCGGAGAGCGTCGAGCGCGTCAAATCGCCGCGCGTGCTCGCGCTCAGGCCGCACGACGCCCCGCACGTCGAGCGCGTGCCGTTCGCGTTCGACACGGCGGTGGCGACGCGCTCGGTCACGGGCGAGGTCCGGGTCTTCCGGCTGCGGGAGGGCGGCACCGTCGCGCTGGCCGCGGTCGCGCCGGTGCGGTGCAGCAGCGCCGTGCACGCGGCCGAGGCGGCGCCCGTCCTCGCCTGCTCGACCGACGGCGGGATCGCGCGCTGGGACATGCGGCGCGGCGGCGGCGCCGGCGCGGTCGACCGGCACCCGTTCCGCGGCAACGTGCTCGGCATCTCGCCCGACGGCGCCCGCGTGGCGGCGGTGCTCGGGCGCCGGGCGCTGCTCTGGGGGCCGGAGGGCGGCGCCGGCGCCGAGATCACCCTGGGCGCGCCCGCGGTGCTCGGGCGCTTCAGCCCGCGGGACCCCGCGATCGCGCTCGTGCAGCAGAGCAGGACGTCGATCTACGCCTTCGACCGGCCCGACGCGCCGCTCCTCGAGCTCGACACCGACCCGGCGCCCGCGTCGGCGCGCTGGGACGCGGGCGGGCTCGATCTGGGCGTCTGCGGCAGCGGCGGCAGCGTCTGGCACTACCTCCGCAAGGGCGGGCGCGCCCCGGGCGACCCGCCGCCCGAGGGCTCGCCGTGCGAGGCGCCCCCGGGCCAGGGCGCGCCGCGGCCGCTGCGCGCGCGCGGCGAGGCGGCCGACGTCGCCGAGCGCGACGTCGGCCCGCACGGGCTCGTCGGCGGCTGGCGGCTGCCGGACCGCCGCGTGCTCACGCGCGATCTCATCCTGTTCAGCCCGGGCCCGCCCGCCGCGGAGCGCCTCCTCCGGTTCGAGGGGCTCGACCCGGCCGGGGAGCGGGAGTTCGGCGAGGCGAGCGGCTCGGCCGCCGCGGTGCTGCGGCGCGGGAGCGCGGTGGCCTTCCAGATCGGCGGCGAGGTGCGCCTCTACGACGAGGGATCGCGGCGCCGCACGGGCGCGCAGCGGGGGCACCTCCTGCGCGCCTGCGACGACGGCCGCCTGCTCGCGTACCGCAAGGACGAGGGGGTGTGGACGCTGTTCGACGCGTCGACCGGGGCGATCGTGGAGGCGGTGCCGAGGGCGCCCGCGCTCGTGCTCGGCGTCGACGCCGCCTGCCGGACGCTGTTCACGCAGGAGCTCGACGGCAACCTCGTCGCGACGTCGCTGCGCGACCTGTCGTCGCGCACGATCGCGGTGACCGACGGCTACGTCTACGAGGCGCGCCCGAGCCCCGCGCGCGGCGGCGTCGGCCCGGGGCTGTGGCTCGCGTTCAGCTCGGGCGCCGTCGCGCGCATCGACGAGGCGCGGGGCGAGGTGCGGGTGCTCGGGTACGCGACGCCGCGGGCGACCGCGATCGCCGACGGCCCCTTGCCGGGCGACGTGGCCTTCGCGGACGCGACCGGCGTCGTCCTGGTCCGCCGCGCCGGCCTCGCGGAGCGGGTGCTCGAGGGCGTGAGCGGGGCGGAGTGGGAGGACCTCTCCGCCGCGCCCGACGGCAGGACGATGCTGCTCTCGTCGGCGGACCGGATCGCGGTGCTCGACCTGGAGCGGCGCGAGATCGTCGGCGCCATGCCGTCGGAGGGCCGCGAGCGGCTCGCGGCGTGGGACGCCGAGGGCTCGGCGCTCTCCTGGTCGTTCGGCCGCGTGGGCGGTCCGGTCGGCGTCGTGGTGCCCCGGGGGCTGCCCCTGGCCCAGCGGGTCGGCGAGTCGGTGTCGAACCTGCGCGCCGAGGGCAAGCGGCTCGTGGCGCGCCACGAATGATCGCCGCCGCGCGTCGCGCGGCCTCCGGCGCCGCGCGCTCGGGAGATCTCGTGAGCCGATGCGCCCGCGCGGACGGGCGACGACGCGTGGTCGAAGGGCCCTATCGCGCGCGCCGCGCGACACGCGACACGCGACGCGCGCCGCGACAACCCATCGGACGTGACATTGTAGGGGGCGCGCTCACCTCCGCGGCCGCGGGGGAGCAGAAGGGATTGGCTCCCGTCCGCGAACGCCGTACGCTGCCCCCATCGTGCCCGCGTCCGAACCGAGCCCGAATGCCTCGCTTTTCCTCTGCATCACCTTCTTCCCGAGCGAGCGGATGGCGACCGCGGTGCTGCGGCTGGTGTCGAGTTTCTGCGCCATGGTGCTGGACGACGCCAACGTGAGCTCGCGGTTTTACATGGCCGCGCACGAGCTCGCCGAGAATATCACCAAGTATTCGACCGGCCCCCGGGTGAGCCTGGAGCTCGCGATGGAGGGGGACGACAGCGCATCTATCCTGAAGATCCGCGCGCGCAACGAGGCCTCTCCGGAGCGGCTGCGCGAGGTGGAGCGGCGGCTCCTCGATCTGAAGACCGCGAGCGATCCGGTGAAGCACTACGACGAGCTCATCTCCGAGACGGCGGCGCTCGAGGGGGTATCGGGGCTCGGCCTCGCGCGGGTGCGCGCCGAGGGCGGGCTCGACGTGGACTACAAGATCGAGGGCAGCGAGCTGACGATCACTGCGCATGCGCCGGTCGGGAGATGGAGGGCAGATGAGCAGCCTAAAGGTTGAGTCCGTCGTCACGGACAGCTTCGGGATCGAGCCGAGCCTGAGGGAGGACACCCTCAGCGTGAGGCTCACCGGCACGGGCGACATGGCGGCCGCCGCGCCGCTCGGCTCGTATTTCAGGAACCTCCAGGCGGAGGTGGCGCGCCTGTCCGTGAGCGCCGTCGAGTTCGACGTGAGGGCCCTCTACTTCCTGAACTCGAGCTGTCTCAAGGCGTTCATCAGCTTCATCTGCGGCCTCGCGGGCCAGGGGCTCAAGTGCAAGATACAGTTCCTCACGGACGCGAAGCTCGGGTGGCAGCGGCGCAGCCTGACCGCGCTCGAGCGCATGTCCCCGGAGCTCGTCTCCATCGCCGACACCTGAGCCGAGAGCCAGAGGCATGAGCAAGAAGCGCCGGACGATCGCCCTCCTGATGGATTACGTACGAGGCGAGTACCAGTCCGAGGTGCGCTTCGGGGTCGAGCGCGCCGCCGAGGCGCACGAGGTCAATCTCGTGATCGCCTTCGGCGAGACGCTCGCCTTCCCCGGGGCGTCCGGCGCGGCCCAGAACAGCATCTATCACCTCATCGGCCCGGAGACGGTCGACGGCATCATCGTCGCGTCGACCACGCTGTGCCATCACGTCGGCATCGAGGGGATCCAGCGGTTCTGCCGGTCCTACGCGCCGCTGCCCGTCTGCAGCATCGGGGTGGCGATCGACGGCGTCCCGAGCCTCGTCGTCGACAACGCCCTCGGGATCGAGATGGCGGTCGGGCACATGGTCGAGGAGCACGGGCGCCGGCGCGTCGCGTACATCGGCGGGCCGGCGAGCAACGAGGAAGCGGAGATGCGCACCGGCGCCTACTGGCGGGCGCTCGCCGGCCGATCGCTGCCCGCCGACGAGCGCCTCTTCGCGTGCGGCGCGTTCACCATCGACTCCGGCCGCGACGCCATGCGCCAGATCCTGGATCGCGGGGTGGAGCTCGACGCCGTGATCGCCGCCAACGACGCCATGGCCCTCGGCGCGATCGCCGCCCTCCGGGCGCGCGGCCTCGGCGTGCCGGGGGACGTCCTCGTGTGCGGCTTCGACGACGCGGTCATCGCGCGCTTCACGAAGCCGTCGATGTCCACGATCCGCCAGCCGATCAAGCGGCTCGGGGCGCGCGCCGTCGACACGCTGATGCGCATGATCGACGGCGAGCCCGCCCCGGGCTGCGACCTCTTCCCGGTCGAGCTCACGCTCCGCGAGTCCTGCGGCTGCGGCAGCCCGGCGGACGCGGCGGGCGCGCCCCTGAGCAAGGTGTCCCGCGCCCCGCTCCCGCCCGCCGGCGAGCGGGACGAGCTCTCGCGCGTCCTCGAGAAGAGCGTCGCGGTCCCGGCGGGCTCGCTCCACGGCTGGGCCGGCGAGCTCCTGTCGGCGCTCGACGAGGAGCTCGCCGGCAACGAGGGCCGCTTCCTGCGCGCCCTCGAGGTGCTGCTCGACGCGGCGGGGCGCGAGGGCGCGAACCTCGAGCATTTCCAGGGCGTGATCACGCTGCTCCGCGAGCGGTTCAGCCGCCGGCCCGGAGGCCGGCGCGACGAGGCGCTGGAGGAGATGCTCGAGCAGATCTGGCACGCCGCGCGCGTGCTCGTCGCGAGCGCGTCCGTGCGCGCCGAGGGGCAGCTGCGCCTGAACGTGGAGCTCGCGTCGCTCTACCTCAGCTGGAGCTCGCGGAGCTTCGCGACCTGCCTGAGCCTGCCCGTGCTGCGGCGCATGATGGCGTCGGAGCTGCCGCGGATGCAGTTCTCGCGGGTCGCGGTGTCGCTCTACGACGACCCGCACCGCACCACCATGGTGCCGCTCTTCCTGATGGAGGACGGCCGCGAGATCGAGCCGCCGCCCGCGAGCTTCCCGGCCCGCCGCCTCGCGCCCGAGGGGTTCCTCGGGGGCGGGGAGCGGCGGAGCGTGATCGCGCTGCCGGTGGCGTTCGGCGACGCGGAGAAGTTCGGCGTGGCGGTGCTCAACAGCGGCGCGAACGAGCTGGTCTATGACGCGCTCCGCCTCCAGCTCGGCTCCGCGGTCAAGGCCGCGGCGCTGCACTGGGAGGTCGTGCGGCAGGTGGAGCTGCGCGAGCGGCTGGAGCAGGAGAAGGTCCGCCAGGAGAGCGCCGTCGCGGCGCGCATCCAGACCACGCTGGTGCCGGCGCAGCCCTCGATCGAGGGACTCGAGCTCTCCGCCGTCATGAAGCCTGCCACCACGGTCGGCGGCGACTACTACGATATCATCCCGACGCCCGAGGGCGGCTGGCTCGGGATCGGCGACGTCGCGGGGCACGGGCTCGCGGCGGGGCTCGTGATGCTGATGATCCAGAGCATGATCTCGGCCCTGACGCGCACCGACCCGAACGCCAGCCCGAGCGACATCCTCTCCGCGGTCAACGCGGCGGTGTACGAGAACGTCCGCAGCCGGCTGAAGCGGGACGAGCACGCGACGCTCTTGCTCCTCCGGTACGAGCGGAGCGGCCGGGTGACGTTCGCCGGGGCGCACGACGACATCATCGTGTGCCGGGCGCGCACCCGCCGCTGCGTGTGCATCCAGAGCTCGGGCGTCTGGGTCGGCGCGCTGCCCGCCATTGACGCGATGACGCGAGACGCCGAGTTCGTGCTGGAGGACGGCGACGTCCTCGTGCTGTACAGCGACGGCGTGACGGAGGCGAGAAACGTCCACCGGGAGCAGTTCGGCCTCGAGCGGCTGTGCACCACCATCGAGTCTTCGCAGGAGGCGTCGTCCGACGCGATCCGCGACCGGATCCTGAGGGAGGTCGACGGCTGGTGCCCGAGCCCCGATGACGACATCACGGTCGTCGTGGCGAGGTACAGCGCGCCCCGGGCGCTGTCGCTCCAGTCCGCCGGCTTTCCTACATGAGAGCTACCCCACGCGGAGACGGAAGGGATTGGCTCCGGTCCGGGAACCACGTAGGCTGCGTCAATCGTGCCAGTGTCCGAACCGAGCAGCAGCGGGTCACTGTTCCTGTGCATCACGTTCTATCCGACCGAGCGCATGGCGGGCAGCGTGCTTCGCCTGGTGTCCAGCTTCTGCAGCATGGTGCTCGACGACGCGAACGTGAGCTCGCGGTTCTACATGGCCGCGCACGAGCTCGCGGAGAACATCATCAAGTACTCCTCCGGCCCGCGGGTCAGCCTCGAGCTCGCGCTGGAGGAGAGCGAGACCTCGTGCATCATGAAGATATGCGCGCGCAACGAGGCCTCTCCGGAGCGGCTGCGCGAGGTGGAGAGGCGGCTGTTCGAGCTGAAGACAGCCACCGATCCGGTGAAGCACTATGATGAGCTCATCTGTGAAACGGCGATGGTAGAAGGGGTGTCGGGGCTCGGCCTCGCGCGGGTGCGCGCCGAGGGCGGGCTGGACGTGGACTACAAGATCGAGGGCAACGAGCTGACGATCATCGCGCAGGCGCCGGTCGGGAGGTGGAAGGTCGATGAGCACCTTAAGGGTTGAGCCCGTCGTCACGGACAGCTTCGGGGCGGAGCCGGCCCTGAGGGAGGACACCCTCAGCGTGCGGCTCACCGGCACGGGCGACATGGCGGCGGTCGCGCCGCTCGGCTTCTTCCTCAAGGAGATCCAGGCCGAGGCGCTGCGCCTGCGCGTGGGCGCCGTCGAGTTCGACGTGAGGGCCCTTTATTTCCTGAACTCGAGCTGCCTCAAGGCGCTCATCAGCTTCATCTCCAGCGTCGCGGGCCAGGGGCTCAAGTGCAAGGTGGCGTTCGTCACGGACGCGCGGCTCGGGTGGCAGCGGCGGAGCCTGACGGCGCTCGAGCGCATGTCTCCGGAGCTGGTCACCATCTCCGATGTCTGACCGAGAGCGGCAGGCCATGAGCAAGAAGCGCCGGACGATCGCCCTCCTGATGGACTACGTGGGCGGAGACTACCAGTCCGAGGTGCGGTTCGGGGTCGAGCGCGCCGCGGAGGCGCACGACGTCGATCTCCTGGTCGCCTTCGGCGAGACGCTCGCGCTGCCCGGGGCGACGGCCGCGGCCCAGAACAGCATCTATCACCTCATCGGCCCGGAGACGGTCGACGGCGTCATCATCGCGTCGGCCACCCTGTGCCATCATATCGGCATCGAGGGGATGCAGCGGTTCTGCCGGTCGTACGCGCCGCTGCCGGTCTTCAGCATCGGTATGGCGATAGAGGGCATCCCGAGCCTCATCGTCGAAAACGCCTTCGGCATCGAGCTCGCGGTCGCGCACATGGTCGACACCCACGGGCGCCGGCGCGTCGCGTACATCGGCGGGCCGGAGAACAACGAGGAGGCGAAGGCGCGGGCCGAGGCGTACTGGAGCGCGCTCGCGGCGCGCTCCGTGCCGCTCGACGACCGCCTCTTCGCGCTCGGCGCGTTCACGATCGACAGCGGCAGGACGGCGATGCGCGAGCTCCTCTCCCGCGGGGTCGACCTGGACGCCGTGGTGGCCGCCAACGACAAGATGGCCCTCGGGGCGATGGAGCTGCTCAAGGAGCTCGGGATCCGCGTCCCGCAGGACATCCTCGTTTCCGGCTTCGACGACGCGGTCATCGCGCGCTTCTCCAAGCCGTCGCTGACCACCGTCCGCCAGCCCATGAAGCGGCTCGGGGCCCTCGCGGTCGAGAACCTGGTGCGCATGCTCGACGGCGACGAGGTCCAGGAGGTGGCGCTCCTGGACGTCGAGCTCACGTGCCGCGAGTCCTGCGGCTGCGGGGTCCAGGCGAGCGCCTCGCTCCCGCCGCCGGGCAGCTCGACGCGGGACCCGGCGTCGCTGCTCGCCGGACAGCGGGCGTCGCTGGAGCGCGCGCTCCGGCGGAGCGTGTCGATCCCGACGGGCTCGCTCGACGGCTGGCCCGGCGAGCTCCTGTCGGCGCTGGAGGACGAGCTCGCGGGGAACGAGGGCCGCTTCCTGCGCGCGCTCGAGGCGCTGCTCGACGCGGCGGGGCGCGCGGGCGCCATCCTCGATCACTTCCAGGGCGCGATCGCGCTGCTCCGCGAGCGGCTCCGCCTGCCGGTCGAGGGCGGCGACGGGGCCCTCCACGACACGCTCGAGCGGCTCTGGCACGCCTCGCGCATCGTCATCGGGAGCGCGTCGGTGCGCGTCGAGGGGGAGCGGCGGCTCAACGTCGAGCTCGCGTCGATGTACCTCAGCTGGAGCGCGCGGAGCTTCTCGACCTGCCTGAGCCTGCCGATCCTGAAGCGCGTGATGGCGTCGGAGCTGCCCGCCCTCGGGTTCTCGCGCGTCGCGGTGTCGCTCTACGACAACACGCACAGCACGCCCGGCGCGCAGGACCCGCAGGAGACCACCATGAAGACGCTCTTCCTCATGGAGGGCGGCCGCGAGGTGGAGCCGCCGCCCGCGAGCTTCCCGGCCCGGCTGCTCGCGCCCGAGGGGTTCCTGAGCGGCGGAGAGCGCAAGACGGTGATCGCCATCCCGGTCGCCTTCGGCGACCTGGAGAAGTTCGGCGTCGCCGTGCTCAACAGCGGCGCGCACGAGCTGGTCTATGACGCGCTCCGCCTCCAGCTCGGCTCGGCGGTCAAGGCCGCGGCGCTGCACCGGGAGATGATCCGGCAGGTGGAACTGCGCGAGCGGCTGGAGCAGGAGAAGATCCGCCAGGAGAGCGTCGTCGCGGCGCGGATCCAGACCACGCTGGTCCCGGATCGGCTCTCGGTCGAGGGGCTCGAGCTCAGCGCCGTCATGAAGCCCGCCGCCGCGGTCGGCGGCGACTACTACGACGTGCTCGCGACCGACGGGGGCGGCTGGCTCGGGATCGGCGACGTCGCGGGGCACGGGCTCGCGGCGGGGCTCGTGATGCTGATGATCCAGAGCATGGTCTCGGCGCTGACGCGCAGGGACCCGGGGGCGAGCCCGGCCCGGCTCATCTCGGCGATCAACGCGGCGGTGTACGAGAACGTCCGCGGCCGGCTCCTGCGGGACGAGCACGCGACGCTGGTGCTCCTCCGGTACGAGCGGAGCGGCCGGGTGACGTTCGCGGGGGCGCACGACGACATCATCGTGTGCCGGGCGCGCACCCGCCGCTGCGTGTGCATCCAGAGCTCGGGGGTCTGGATCGGCGCGCTGCCCTCCATCGACGCCATGACCCGAGACGCCGAGTTCTTCCTGGAGGACGGCGACGTGCTCGTGCTCTACAGCGATGGAGTGACCGAGGCGCGCGACGCCCACCATGAGCAGTTCGGCCTCGACCGGCTCTGCACCGCCGTCGAGTCCGCCCAGTCCGCGTCCGTCTCGACCATCCGCGATCGGATCTTGAAAGAGGTCGAGGGCTGGTGCCCGAGCCCGGACGACGACATCACGCTCGTCGTGGCGAGGTACCGAGCGCCCCGGCAGCCCTGATCGCCCTGGCGCAGCGGCGGCGGTGAGCGGCGCGAGCCGGCGCCCGGAGCGCTCGCGGCCGGGGGCGTCCTTACACGACCGCGCGGCGGCCGAGGGGGATTGGCTGCCGTGGGAGAACGACGTACGCTGGCCGGGTCGTGTCAGCTTCCGGACCGAGCCAGGGCGCTTCACCGTGCTTGTGCATCACGTTCTCTCCGCGTGAACGGGTGGCCTCCGCGGTGTTTCGGCCGCGCATCGCGCGCGCCGGCCGGGAGATGGAGGGTAGATGAGCAGCTTGCGGGTTGAGCCTGTCACCACGGACAGCTTCGGGATCGAGCCGAGCCTGAGGGGCGAAACGCTCAGCGTCAAGCTCAGCGGGACAGGCGACATGGCGGCGGCGCCGCCGCTCGGCATATGCCTCAAGGCGCTCCAGGCGGAGGTCGTGCGCCTCTCCATCCCCACGGTCGAGTTCGACGTGAGGGCCCTTTATTTCCTGAACTCGAGCTGCCTGAAGTCGTTCATCAGCTTCATCTGCGGCCTCGCGGGGCAGGGGGTGAAGAGCAAGGTCGTGTTCGTCACCGACGCGCGGCTCGGGTGGCAAAGGCGGAGCCTGGCGGCGATCGAGCGCATGTCCCCGGAGCTGGTGTCGATCGCGGACGCCTGAGCCGAGGGCCAGAGGACATGATGAAGCGCCGGACGATCGCCCTCATGATGGATTATGTGCGCGGCGAGTACCAGTCCTCGATCCGGGTCGCGATCGAGCGCGCGGCCGAGGCGCACGGCGTCAATCTCGTGATCGCCGTCGGCGAGGTGCTGACCGGCCACAGCCCCGCCGAGCTCGCCCAGAGCAGCATCTACCACCTCGTCGGCCCGGCGGCCGTCGACGGGATCGTGGTCGCCTCGGCGACGCTCTCCAATTACATCGGCGTCGAGGGGGTACAGCGCTTCTGCGAGTATTACGAGCCGCTGCCCGTGTGCAGCGTCGGGATCCCGATTCCGGGCGTGCCCAGCATCCTCGTCGACAACGCCCTCGGGATCGAGATGACGGCCGGTCACCTGCTCGACGACCACGGGTGCCGGCGCGTCGCCTACATCGGCGGTCCGGTCAGCAACGAGGAGGCGAGGCTCCGCGCCGAGGCGTTCCAGAAGGCGCTCGCCGCGCGCGCGGTGCCCTACGACGAGCGCCTCGTCGCGAGCGGCTATTTCACGATCGACACCGGCCGGGCCGCGATGTCCGAGATCCTGGCCCGCGGGGTCGATTTCGACGCGGTCGTCGCCGCCAACGACAACATGGCCCTCGGGGCGATCGAGCTCTTGATGGCGCAGGGCCGCAATGTCCCGAGGGACGTCCTCGTGTGCGGCTTCGACGACGTCGGCGTGGCGCGCTACGCGAAGCCGTCGCTCACCACGGTCCGCCAGCCGATCAAGCGCCTCGGGGAGCTCGCGGTGGAGACGGTCCTGCGCATGCTCGACGGCGAGCGCGTCCCCGAGCGCAGCATGCAGCAGATCGAGCTCACGCGGCGCGAGTCCTGCGGCTGCGCCTACCAGGCCGTCTCGATGCGGCCGCTCACGCACCCGCCGCCGCGCCTCGGGGCGCTCTCGCTCGGCGGCCGCCGCGACGAGCTGGAGGGCGTGCTCGAGCGCGCCGTGGGCGTCTCGGCCGCCGCGCTCCACGGCTGGTCCGGCGAGCTCCTGTCGGCGCTGGAGGAGGAGCTCGAGGGGGGCGAGGGGCGCTTCTTGCACGCGCTGGAGCGGCTCCTCGACGCGGCGGCGCGCGAGGGGGTGTTCCTCGACCTGTTCCAGGGCGTGATCACGCTGCTGCGCGACCGGCTCCGCCGGCCCGCGATGGACCCGGCCGGGGCCGCCGCGAACGAGACCCTGGAGCAGCTCTGGCACGCGTGCCGCATCCTCATCGGGAGCGCGTCCGTGCGCGCCGAGGGGCGCCATCGCCTCGACGTCGAGGTCGCCTCGATCAGCCTGAGCTGGAGCGCGCGGTGGTTCTCGACGTCCCTGAGCCTGCCTCTCTTCAAGCGCATGCTGGCCCTGGAGATGCCCAGGCTGCATTTCACGCGCGCCGCCGTCTCGCTCTACGACGACGCCCAGCGCGCCACGCTGAAGACGCTCTTCCTGATGGAGGACGGCCGCGAGGTGGAGCCGCCCGAGGAGAGCTTCCCGGTGCACGCCCTCGCTCCGCCCGGGTTCCTGAGCTCGCGCGAGCGCACGAGCACCGTCGTGATGCCGATCATGTTTGGCGACTCCGATTACTTCGGCATCGTCGCGCTCAACAGCGGCGTGAACGAGATGGTGTACGACGCGGTGCGGCTCCAGGTCGGCTCCGCGGTGAAGACGGTGACGCTGCACCGGGAGATGGTCCGCCAGGTGGAGCTGCGCGAGCGGCTGGAGCAGGAGAGCGAGCGGCAGGAGACCGCGCTCGCGGCGCGGCTCCAGACGACGCTGGTGCCTGAGCGGCTCGAGATCGAGGGGCTGGAGCTGTGCGCGGCCATGACGCCGGCCACCGAGGTGGGGGGCGACTACTACGATGTCATCGCGACGCCCGGGGGCGGGTGGCTCGGGATCGGCGACGTCGCGGGGCACGGGCTCGCGGCGGGGCTCGTGATGTTGATGATCCAGAGCATGGTCTCGGCGCTGACGAGCCGGGAGCCGGGCGCGAGCCCGAGCGAGCTCCTCGCGGCGCTCAACAAGGCGGTGTTCAAGAACGTCCGCGGCCGGCTGAAGCGGGACGAGCACGCGACGCTCTTGCTCCTCCGGTACGAGCGGAGCGGGCGGGTGACGTTCGCGGGGGCGCACGACGACATCATCGTGTGCTCCGCGCGGACGCGGCGGTGCGTGTGCATCGCGAGCTCGGGCGTGTGGATCGGGGTGTTGCCCGTCATCGACACGGTGACGCGGGACGCCGAGTTCTTCCTGGAGGACGGGGACGTCCTCGTGCTCTACAGCGACGGCGTGACGGAGGCGCGCAACGCGCACCGCGAGCAGTTCGGCCTCGAGCGGCTCTGCGCCACCATCGAGGCCGTCCAGGCCGCGCCCGTCGAGGCGATCCGCGACCGGATCCTGAAGGACGTCGAGGGCTGGTGTCCGAGCCCCGACGACGACATCACGGTGGTCGTGGCGCGGTACCGCGCGCCCAGGTAGCGGCGCGGGCTGGCCCGCCGCGGCGCCGTCCGCCGGCGAGGCCCTCTGTGACGGCGCCGCGGAGGAACGGAGACGCCCCGCCGTCGCCGGCGCTGCGAGGGGTGGTGGCGCTGGACTGGCCTCCTGGGCGGTGGTGGACTCGCCGGAGCGCCGGGCGTTGCGGCGCGCTGCAGCGGATGCGAGCATCCGCGCGGTCGACACCGGAGATCGCGATATGGCTTATCCCGACCCGCAGGTAGTGGAGCAGGCCCTGGCCGCCGTGGAGGCGCTGCGCGCGAGCGCCGGCGAGCACGAGCAGCGTTATCGGCATCTGCTCGAGGCGGTGCACCCGACGCACCGGGCGGGGGCGACGAACCTGCTCCACTACCTCGCGGTCCGGCAGCAGGACATCCGCGGGCTGCAGCGGCGGCTCGCCTCGCTCGGGC
Source organism: Sorangium sp. So ce134 (assembly GCA_051525975.1). Classification (GTDB taxonomy): domain Bacteria; phylum Myxococcota_A; class Polyangia; order Polyangiales; family Polyangiaceae; genus Sorangium. Next base: position 9,586,848 of record CP150314.1, on the reverse strand, counting down.
TGAGCTCCCTCGGCCGGCTGGAGAGCTGCGCGCTGGCGTCCCTGGACGCGGTGCTCGGCGCGCTCGACGCGCTCGCGCGGCGCGAGGTGCGGGCGCCCGGCGAGAGCCCGACGACGTTCGAGTCGGGGGGCGCGCTGCTCGAGGAGCACGCGCGGGCGCTGCTCGGCGAGGGGAGGGAGGGGCGCCCGACGCGGGTGATGGTCACGCTGCCCGAGGACGCGCGGAAGGGCGAGCTGAAGCGGCTGCTCCAGGGCGGCATGGACATCGCGCGGATCAACTGCTCGAAGGGGGACGCGGATGCGTGGGCGGAGCTCATCGAGCGGCTGCGGAGGGCGGGGCAGGAGACCGGGGTCGCGTGCAAGGTGCTCTGCGACATCGCCGGGCCCAACCCGCGCGTGGGCAAGATCGGCGGGGGCTCGGCGCGCGTCACCGTGCCTGAATCGGGGGAGCGGCCGAGGTTCTGGCTCTGCAAGGACGTGAAGCGGGCGCGCGCCGCGGCGGCCGCGGCCGAGGCCGAGGCCGAGGAGGCGCTGGCCGTCGGCTGCACCATCCCGGAGGTCGTCGACGACCTCCGGCCCGGGCACCGGGTGTTCTACGACGATGGGCGGCTGGGCGGCACGATCAAGCTGGTGACCGAGGGGGCCGCGCTCGTGGAGGTGGATTTCGCGCGCGAGGGTTCGGTGAAGCTGAAGCCGGGAAAGGGCCTGAACTTTCCGGACACGGAGCTCGGGATCGCGTCGCTCACGCCGAAGGATCTCGAGGATCTCGACTTCATCGCGCGCCACGCGGACATGGTGGGGCTCTCATTTGTTCGGGCTCCTTCCGATGTGGAGCGCGTCCAGGAGGATCTCGCCGCGCGCGGGGCGGCGCACCTCGGGATCGTGCTCAAGATCGAGACGACGCCTGCGTTCCGGCAGTTCCCGCGGCTGCTGCTGGCGGCGATGCGCAGCGAGCGCGTGGGGGTGATGCTGGCGCGCGGCGACATGGCCGTCGAGATGGGGTTCGTGCGGCTGGCGGAGGTCCAGGAGGAGCTCCTGTGGCTCTGCGAGGCCGCGCTGGTCCCGGCGATCTGGGCGACGCAGGTGCTGGAGAGCCTGAACAAGACCGGGGTGCCGACGCGCGGGGAGGTGACGGACGCGGCGATGAGCTCGCGGGCCGAGTGCGTGATGCTCAACCAGGGCGAGAACATCGTCGCGACGGTGGCCTTCGTGGTCGACGTGCTGAAGCGGATGCACGAGCACCAGGACAAGAAGCGGGCGCTGATGCGGCCGCTCAGCGTGTCGCGGCTCGACTGAGCAAAGCATCGTTCAGGGACCCACCTCTGCCTCACACGTTCGTTATTTCAAGCCGTGTACATCCAAAACACGCTCGAGCAGCCTGGTGTAGCTGGCGATCGTGAGCTTGGGTTTCAGCGTGAACCGCGGTTGCTCCTTTCGCGCGCTCGCCCGTCGCATGGCCTCGCTCTGCCAGATTTGCGCCAGTTTTTCGCGTGTCGCGTTGGCCTGCTCGCCGTAATGCGAACGCTGCCCCGCCCAGCAAGTGACGGAGAGCGTGGTTACTGACCAAAGGTCGCAGAGCCTCAACACGTCAACGAGGACGCGACTCGGCTCATATGTTGGTTTGCCGGTATCGAGTATGGGCGACTCGTATGGCGAGCATAGGTAGTGTATATCGTAATCCGTCCCACTGCTGCAAATGTTCGAGCATGTGGAGATGTTAGGCTCCTCCCAGTATGTCCTGAACGACTCTGGATTCAGCCAGCCTGCGTGTCGCCGTCGCATCAGATCGAGCAGCCGCGTGAAGCTGCCGGGCGTCTCGATGTACTGTCGCAGTCTTGTGGCGTCGTTCAGCGGCAAAGTTGCAGTAAGGCGCCGGATCTCGGAGTCCATCCATGTCGAACCTGTCGCGTCGAAGGTCTGGAGGGCTCGCCAGCGCATCGGCAATTCAGTCTTGGTGAGGAGCACCGGAATCACGCGCTTTCCCGCCTCCAAGGCGGTGACGATCTGCGCGCGTACGCAGTCGGAGTCCGCGCTTGAGGGCGTGACGGCCAGGACGACATGTGAAGCCCCTCCGAGCGCTTCTTCGATCGCGCGATCGTGAGCGGCGCCCGGGAGAACGTCGCGGAACGCGATCCACGTGTCTACGCCGTGTCGCTCCAAGGCTTCGACCAATCGAGCCACCGTCGGCTGATCGGCATTTGCATAGCTGACGAACACCCTTTCTTCTTGGTTCGATGCTGCGCTTCGACCATGTGTTGGCTCAGGATTCTCGACGCTCGTGGCGTTTGTCGCGAGGCCTGCCGGCGCCACCGTCGCGCCTTGGGGAGACTCAGCGTTGCTGGTTGATGTCGTGAAAATGGCAGAGCGAATTTCCCTGGCTATTGCGAGCAGCTGCGCCTCTGCTTGAGGTCTCCTGAGCGTTGATATGGCCTTCCCGGTCTGGGGGCGCACCTCCATGCCGCGGAGCCAGCTCACTGCGTCGTAGTCGCATGGATCGATGATGATTGGGAATATGCGAATCCCGTCCGTCGCCCGTCGCTGCAGGAGCCGGGAGACCTCTTCGCTTCTGCCGATTTTTGATGCGAGCGAGTTGGCCGATACGAGAAGCGCCGCCACGGAGGCTCTTTCAATGGCTTCTCGTATCTCCTGGAGCCAGTCGCTTCCTGCGCCGATCCGGGTGTCATCCCAGATTTCGTATAACCCATCGTGCTCGGGAACCCTGAGATGGGCGATGAGCCGATCCTTCCATTTGATGTCCGTGTGGCTGTAGCCGATGAAAATGCTTCGGAGGCGACTGCTCATCCGGGCCTCGTCGTCTCTATCACTACCCCCATTGCTGCGCTCTATCTCGAGGTCAGCGAAAATGCCGTCTCGTGTCAAGAGGGGCATGCCTCCAGTGCCTGTGCCTCCGGCAGGAGGGGCGCGCCGGCCGCCGCGCTCCAGGCGAGCGGTTCGTCGGTGTTCCGCTGTGACTGTACGCAGGTCCGACTTCGCCGTTATCTATCTCGAGACGCCCATCCGTGAAGCCGCGCTCCCTCGTTGCCTCGCCCGGCGATCGGGCTCGTTCCGCCTGCGCGCCTTTACGGCCGGCCCTCAGCGCGCGTGGCGTGCGTGCCAGTAGGGCGCCTCGGGCCAGCGCTGCTCGCTGCGGTAGACCCGCAGCGCTTCGCGCCGGTAGTCGTCGAAGGCGCGCGCGAGGCGGGCGCCGTACGCGGGCAGGGCCGCCGCGTCGCCGCGCGCGTCCGCCACGAGCGCGCGGGCGGCGTCGATGCCCGTGCGCAGGGCGAGCGTCAGGCCGTGCGCCGAGATGGGATCGTAGGTGAGCGCGGCGTCACCGGCCGCCACCCAGCCTGGTCCGAACGGGGTCGCGAGCCGGGCGCTGCTCGCGTCGACGAAGCGCGGGGCGCCTTCGAGCGTCGCGCCGTGGGCCTCGAGGCGGCGCCGCGTGTGCGTCGAGGCGTCGAGGAGCGCGCCCGTGCCATCGGCGGTGCGCGCCCTCGGCGCGTCGTGCAGCGCCGCGTCCGTGAACAGCGCGAGGACGAAGCGCCCGCCGGGGATGGGCGCCGAGTACCAGAAGCCATCGCGCACGGCCTCGATGAGCGTGAACGCCTCGTCGATGGGCCGGGACGCGCGCGCGAAGGCGACGAGCGCCACCTGCTCCCACGCGATCACGCGCGCCTCGCCCTGGCTGCGCGCGAACGACGCCGCCCGCCCCGACGCGTCGATGACGTAGCGCGCGCGGACGGCCGGGCTCGCGGCGCTCGCCTCCGCGCGCCAGGCGCCCTCCTCGCGCCGCAATCCGCGCGGCGCGTCCCCCTCGACGATGCGCGCGCCCGCCTCGGCGGCCCGCGCGCGCAGCATGGCCTCGAAGCGCGCGCGGTCGATATGAAAGCCGTGCCCGCGCGGATCGCGGAGGAAATCGTGCCACGCCAGCTCGGCGCTGCCCCACGCGGAGGCGTTCGCGTGGCAGGGCAGGTGCCCGTCGCCGAGGAAAGCCTCGCGCGCGCCGAGCAGCTCGAGCAGCGCCGGCGCCCCGGGCGACAGGCTCTCGCCGACGCGCTCGCCGGCCGGCGCGCGCCCGAAGACGGCCACGCGGAGGCCGGCGCCGGCGAGCGCGATGGCCGACGCGCACCCCGCCGGCCCCGCGCCGATGACGACGACGTCCGCCTCGATCAAGCGCGCTAATCCTCGGAGGACCAGATGGGCGCGAGCGCCGTCGCCCTCGGCTGATCGTGCTCGATCTGCCGGCCCGTCTCCACCCAGATCTCGCCGGGGAAGAGGCCGCCCGGGCCGGGCTTTGCCTCGACGATGCCGACGAGCGCCCATTCGCGGATGAACTTGTTGATGGCCTCCTTCGAGGGGTAGATCTTCGGCGGAAACGTGGGCTTCATCGGATAACGGATCCCGCGCAGCCACTTGACCCGCCGCTCGAAGGCGAAGACGCGCTGCTTCTCGCTCTCGGACTTGGAGTTCATCAGCGTCTCGTACTGGTGCTCGTCGAGGACGTCGTTCGGCACGCGCGCGGGCCAGAACGTCGGCAGGTAATCGTCGACGTAGGGCACGTAGGCCGACAGGCACGACGAGGTGTCCGTCTGCCAGGGCGTCGCCATCCAGCGGGTGATGTCGCCCGGCGTCGACCCGTCGAGCGGCCCCCCTGGCCCGAGCGCGATCGAGGAGATGAGCTGCGGGCCCCAGTCGGGCGCGGGGGCGGCGCGGCGCTTGATGCGGAACGGCTCCTCGTAGAGGATCTTGTTGCGCATCGGCCACGTGAACTCCGCGCCGGGGTGGAACGGTCCGCCGAGCACCTCGTCGAGCACGGCGCGGTCGATGCCCTGGACTTGCTCGGCCGCGCTCAGGCTATCCCAGGGGCGAGGGGCCGCGGGCGGCCCGTCCGCCTCGAACTGGCCCTCGGCCCATTGCTCGAGCCACGTGTACTGCGTGGGCAGGACGGCCATCCACTCGCGCGGTCCGGCCTTGGTGACGTCGCCCGTCATCGAATCGCCGTAATAGGCCGGGATGGCCGCCGGCTGCGGGTGCGCGTACGAGGCGTCCCTGAACTGGTCGAAGATGCGGCTGCGGAGCGAGCGCGACGCGTCCGACGGGTCGTTCAGGCGCGCGACGAGGGCGGGATCGGTGAAGTCGTTCGGCGTGCCGGCGCCGAAATCGCGCGCGAAGCCCGCGTTCACCCACTGGGTTTGCGTCAGGCGCCGGAGCAAGGGGTAGATGTGCTCGGAGAACTTCGGGCGCTGGGGCATGCGCTTCGGATCCATCTCGGTCGCGACCTGGAACAGGAGATCCCAGCCGGTGACGATGCCCTGCACGCCTGGCGCGTAATCGGGGGGGCCGACGATGACCCAGGCGCCCTTCGCCTCGTACGTCTTCCCGCCGTATTCGATCGTCGCGTCGACCGGCCCGTCGGAGGTGTCATCGTGCCAGCCGGTGTTGTTGGCGAACGTAGTCGCGGGCTGGCCGTCGATGCTCGCGGCCTCGCCGCGGCCGCCGAGGAACAGGAGGCGCCCCTTCTCGTCGGTGCGCAGCTCGCCGAGATAGACCGACTTGTTGACGAAGCGCCCGTGGAACTCGAGGGAGGCGTCGTCGCCCTGGGCGTTGACGTTGCTGCCGGAGATCGAGACGGGCGCCGGCGTGATCGCGAGGCTGGCGCGCTCGGGGACCTTGACGTTCGCGTTGCGGAGCGTGCTCGCGATGGTCTGCGACTCGGGGATGTCGAGCGCCTGATCGAAATCGTACCACGCCGCCTTCTTGTTCGCGACCTCGACCTTCCAGGTGATGCGCGCGTCGTCGGCCGTGATCTCCTTGACGACCAGGCCGTCCGCGTTGAGCCCGTAGACGCGGAAGCGCGCCGCTTGCCGCTTGATGCGGCCGCTCGCGTCGCGATAGCCGCCCTTGTCGCGCTCGGCGCCGGGCTGCTCGGGGCCGAAATAGTACGCGTCCGGGCTGTTGCCGACGCGCGCCACGCCGATCGACGGGTAGATGGCGAAACTCGTGATCTCTTGGGGCTCGATCATGACGTCCTCCCTCCGAAACAAACGCCATGCATGATCGACGGTCGGCCGGGCGAGCGTCAACGGGATCCGGGGCTGCGCGGAAAATCCAGGTGCAGCCGGGGAGGTCCGGGTGCGTCGCTGGTTCCGCGGGAGGGGTTGCCGAGGCGACCGGGCCCCGGGGAGGGGGTCGTCGCGCGGGGTGAGGGAGCAGGATGAGGCGAGCGGGCGGATTTCCGCGGGCTTCGAGGGGGTCGAGCGGGCGAGCGGGCCTTCATTATGCCGATCGCGGGCGCTAACCGCGCGATCTCTGATCGGCCGGGCGACTCGCCCTAAATCCGGCGGCGGCGAGATCTATCAGGTCACACGCAGGGCACACAAAAACAGAAAACGCGGCTCTCGTCGTGTCGCTGTGGTGGAGGCGCCGGGAATCGAACGCGGAGCTGAATCTGAGGGCCCCATGCGCCAGAGATACGGCGGACGCCGCGTCGGACGCGTCGGAGCGGTGTCAGAGACCATCGAGGGCTCGATTCCTCTCGTATACCCGAGTGCCCTCTCGTGGAGCCGCGTGCCCTGGAGTCGGGGCACACGGAGGTCACATGGCGTGGCGAACCCGGCGGGCTGCCTGTAACCACGGCCGGAATCGCCGATCGATCTGCTGCGGACGTACGCAGCCGGCGGATGGAGGACGACCGCGCCGAGGTCGTTCCCTCGGTGATCACCTCCGTGGTGGCCTGCGACTCGCTTGAGCAGCGCACATGCGAACACATCATCTCGCCTCAGCAATGCTGCTCTCCCTCTTGTGTGGGCTCTGCGCTGCATCGTGCGCCCTGAGTCCGGAAGCGACACGGGAGACGGACGCCGATACCGAGGCCTGGATCGCGGCCATGGCCGGCGGTGTGCGGAACAGCCAGCAGGACTTGGACGGCTTGGAAAGCCTAGATCTCTTGGAAACACCAGCGGCGACGGATGTAACACCGGATGCGGCTTCGCGCGGTAGATGCGAGGACGCCTGTATGGCCTATTATGCGGTCATCGACAGATTTTGTATGCAGGTTCCAGCCAGATGGAAGATCCGTTGCCATGTGGCGAAAGCTTCTGGAAACGCTGCATGCCACGCGCGTTGTCCCTGACGACCCGGTTGACGGGCTGGGGGGAGATCGGGTGCTATGATGCCAGCATGGACATCATCGGCGAACGGAAAATCGTCTTTCAGCCGGCCGGAGCGGAGCGTGAGCGCGAAATTTCTCTTCGCGTCGGCCGGCCTCAACAACGACCGGATGACGGTTGGGAGGTCCAGATCGACATCTTGGATCCAGAGAAACCGTGGAAACTGCCGCCGGTGTGGGGAACCGATGGGCTAGGAGCGCTCATCCTCGGTATCTTCGCGCTCTCCAAGTACGTCGAATGGTACACCATGAGAGGTCGTGTGACGTTGCCTGAACATGGAGAAACCGTGTTCCCAGAATGGGCACTCCTGCTGGAGGCGAGCACGCCGCCCGCTCCTGCTCACGGGGCAGCGCCGGCCATGGATGGTGAGGCGGAGGGGTAGGATCGCGCTCTACTCGCCCCGGTTCAGCTCTCCGCAGTCCGCGGCAGCGCGGGAACGCGTCCTCGCCAGCACCGACCTCGCCGCGCCGGACCGCTGGATCCGCAGGGCCGCCGTCGTCAGCGCCGGAACTAACTTAGGGTCTTCATATAATTTACGATCGCAGGGATTATTATATTGTGTGACAGCCAGATTGCAATATATGCCGCATATAAACCTAGAAAAAAAACCTAGTGCCCGGCGCGTGCGACTTCGCCGAATATCTACACGCACACATTGGAGTATTACCGGAGCAACGCTTGCCTCAACTCGTGAGACATCATTATTCATAAGGCCGGTCTGAATGTCGGCGATGAATTGCTGTAGTTCACTCTTGATTAGCACGTGGTCCGAGTTCGAGCACTCACCGATCCAACTGAGGGTGTACCTGATTTTCGCTTGTCAGGCAACATGTGCTCATACGGCGGCGATATCGGTTCGGTGCTTATCTTATGCATTTTTGCTAGTCTGTGATTTTCGAATCTCAGTATTGATCGAATGAGCGAGATGTTGTCGATTAATCCACTGCTTCCGATCGCGCTCGACTCGGATCCGGATATAGCAAATGCAATGAGATCAATTTGAGAATTTTTGCTTCGCACAAATACAACGTTGCGACCGTCCTGTGGACCTACGAGCACAAACTCCACGGGGGATTGTAGGGCAAGTTTTCGCATAATGTGTCTCGGCTGCGTTAGGATCGGTGGCTTTTGTTGCCTAATACATGATTCTTGATTTGCTGGATCAGGCCTACGATGTCATCGGCATGTTTGTTTGAGTGCCTTCTTGATGTAACCGAAACTGCAAGGTTGGAATGTTTCCATTTTTCGGTTTCCTGTATTAGTATATCGATGGCTTGCGCTGCGCCAGGAGTTTGTTCCCATAAATCGCGCTTGCTTGTTCATGAGTAGATGAACGTGGTGAACTTTGCTTTTTCGATGACCTAAATAGCCTCGTAGCTGCTCGGAGAATTGAATGTGATCTCTTATTCGGCTGTCGTCTGGCTTTGGGTCTGAGTCCGATGCGCTGTGGTCGAGTAGGATGCATAAGAATTCCGCTGGTGCGGCAGCGGTGAATTGATCTGCATACATATTTCCGCGACCATCAATTAGTGCGATATTGACGGGTGGATTGGTTTGTAATATTGTAACTTGGGCCGTTGCCTTTTCTGTTAATTCGTTTGGTGGTGTTTCTGCGGCGATCCTGCTTACCAGGGTGCTCTTCCCAGCGTTTCCTGGGCCCACGATCCCGACAGCTCGCAGTGGAGGATCGATATTTTCTAGATCCGATACGCTGATCTTCTTGCCTATTAATGTTGTCGGGTCAAGTTGCTTCGGTGGCAGCGCCTTCCATATGACGAGCCCAAAGGCGCCGGTTGCGGTCGCGATGCCGAGCGCCACAGTTGCGATCGCTATGTTGCCGGAAAGGCCCACTAGGGGGATTGTAGATAATATGATCCCGCCAACGCCGACAATCCCGTTTGTCCAGTTCAACTCGCTGGCAATTCGCTTAGGATATAGGCTCCATTTCGTTTGCTAGGCATCGTTCTCCTGCGGCTGATACGGCTCGTTGCGACAAATCGCGTGCTCCGATACGGCTTACCAGTGAAGCCGCGTTATGTTCACACCGAACCGTGTGTGCAGTCAAGTTGTGCACTCGCAAGGCTACGGTTCCGGCCAGCTCCGCCTCACCGGCAGCACGGCGGCCGCTGGCTCCTCGGGCGGCTCCGCCGGCTGCTCCTCCTCCTGGTTGGGCTCGGGCGGCTCGTCGTCCTGGTCCCTTGCTGCCGCGCCCGTCAGATGACGACCCACATCGCGCCGTCGCTGACCAGCCGGAAGGTGACGTAGGGGTACCCGTCCCGCGCGACCTGCTGGCCGGTGCTCGCGACGATCTCGATCGCCTCCTCCTCCCCGGCGACCTCCTTGACGACGATCTCGGCGCCGGCGTTCCCCGCGGCCGGGGGAAGCCGGATCGTCACCCCGTCGTGCGCATTGACCCGCACGAGCTCCCCAGGCCGGGCCGTATAGGTGCCCGTGACCACCGGGCTGATGAGCCACACGCCCGGGATAAACACGTCGGTCCGGTTTTCGGCCGGGTTGTCGGTGACCACCGCCCCGACGAAGTTTAGCGCGGGGCGCTCGGGCAGCTCGACGCCCGTGGCGAAGATGCGGCGGACGCCGAAGAACAGCGTGTCGATCCAGTTCAGGACCCTCGACATGGTTACCTCTTCAGGTGCAGGACGCGGAGGACGAAGCCGTCGTAGATGCCGAGCTGCCCAGGGTCGCCGTTCCGAGTCTTGCCCTGGAGCTTGATCCGGTAGGTGCCGGCCTGGGCCGCCACGAGGAACCCGGAGATCGCCACGGGGGCCCGTGAGTTCCGCAGCTCGGACGCGACGTGCGCGCCGACGGGGACCACCGTCGACCCGTTCGGCGCCGCGGCGACGAGGCGGACGCGCGCCTGGTCGCTGGTGCCGGCGGCCAGGAACTCGAGCGTGAAGGAGCAGTCCAGGAGCAGGACGTCGAGCGGCTCCACGTTGGGCACGTCGACGCGGGAGACGCGGGAGCCGGCGTCCAGCCAGTCGGCGTACGTCGTGGTTGGGGGCAAGCCGACGCTGACCTCCTCGCTACCCCACGAGGCGAGGTGCACCGCCTCGACGCGGCGGTTGCTCTGCGAGGCCATCGAGCGCCCGCGTGGCATCGGCGAACGCGCGCAGGTCCTCCTCGGCCGGCTCGCACGCCCGGCCGTGGCGAGCTACGCCGCCCTTACCCACCCGAAGCGTGCCGCGCGGTCGGCTCGGCCCGGAGCGGCGAGAACATGCAGGCGGCGGTGTACGTGGGATGCTCGCCGAGCGAAATGCGGACGCAGCGGCACGGAGGATCTACCCTGCCGCCATCGTGATCCGCCTGCGCCGTGAGCGTCTCTTCCGCGCCGATGTCGCTGCGCTGGAGCGCCTCGCCCGGTGGCTCGGTCTGCCGGAGCCGCGGCGCTGGCGAACGGAGCGCGAGCGCAAGGCGAAGATCGTCGAGGCGATCGAGAGGTGCGAGAAGCGGCTCGCGAAGGTGGAGGCGGCCGGGTCACGGGTCATGACGGGCGGACGGTAGCTCGCCTGTCTTGACGAGAGAGCGGCCAGTCCGTCCTCCGCGGGGGCTCCGGGCGCGGGGCTGTCATTCAGCGCCTCGTCAAGCCGAGCACCTTCCGCAACTGCCCTCTGCCGCGGTGCAGCCGCTTGTTCGTGGTGCCTGGATGGGCACCGAGCTCTGCTGCGATCTCTTCAGCGGTATATCCCACGGCGGTGCCCGCGAGCACGGCACGGAGCTCGGGCTTGAGCCGCTCCAGGCAACGAAGCGCCAACCGAGCCTCCACCTGGCCGAAGGGCGACGGTGCATCGCTCGCAATCGCTGGAGCCGCGAACGCCGCAAGCTCCCTGTACCACCGGTATAGGCGCTCCCGGTGATGGAAGATGTGGTGCCAAGTAACAGCGAAGAGCCAGCTCTGTAGAGCCTTCTTCAGCGGTACCTCCGGATGGGGCCGAAATCCTCCGCCTTCCACGCTGCGCCAGGCCGACAGGAAGATCTCCTGCATGAGGTCCAGCTGGTCGCGAGCGGGTACGCCGAACTGGCGCAATACGGCATGGATCATCCTCGAGTGCCGCATGATGGCCTCGAACGGAACGTGCACTGCCGGGGGCGCACCCATCTCGACTCGACGTGACGTGCGCCTATGCTCCGCCACGGCTTCCTTGCATCTCATGGACCTGCTCATTCTCCTGGCCCGGCGCAGGGCGGATCTCGGTCTGGCGTCGCTCAAGAACGCCGCCGTCTCCACCGCTCCCTATCTGTCGCTAGGGCCGCCGACGATTCAGCGAAGTTGCAGCAGCAGCGCCTCGCGCTCCCGGGCCAGCTGACCCCGAGGGAACTCCATGGCGTGCAGTTCGAGCAGGCGTCGCGCCTCGACGTCAGCCCTGGCGTTGTGGGCTTCGATGGCCTTGCGCGCCTGGAGGATCAGGTCCTTCTCGCGCTCGCTCGCGACCGAGCGTACGGCGCGGACGGGAGGCGAGGAACGAGCAGCTGTTGTGGCCGGCGAAGCGGGCTTGCCGTTCGTCGCGGCCGGTCGATGCTCGCCAGGTGCTGGGATGCCCTGCTCCGGGGGCGAGGCCGTGGCGACCGCACGGGGTGCGTCTGGCTCGCCGAGGGGCTGCGCGGTGTGCTGCTCCGGGGGCGTGGCCGCACCGGCGTGGACCGCTGCCGGCCGTAACCGCGGCGTCGTGCTGGCCGAGCTCGACGAGCGTGGAGCCGTCGCGACGACGGCGCCCGTCAGCACGACGAGCGCAGCCTGCGCGAGGACCTTCGCCCCGACCTTCTGCACCTGCAGCGCGGTCGTCGACCACGAGCGACGGAACAGGCCAAACGCCACCGGGACGCACGCTTCCTCGTCCCAGCCCCGGGAGCGTTGCTGCGCCATCCAGCGCCGCTTCGCTTCGTCCAGGTGCTCGCGTGCCCGGCGGTGCTGGGTCTTCACCGTGTCCAGCTTGAGCCCCAGCTCTGCGGCGATCTCGGCGAGCGGCTGCTCCTCGAGCTCGTGCTTGATCAAGAGGTCGCGGTACTTGGGATCGACCTGACCGATCAGGTACCGCGTGAGCGCCTCCCGCTGCCGCTTGCGGATCAGGTCTTCTGGGCTGGGGCACTCGTCCCGGAAATCGCGGTCGTCGAACGACGTCAGTACCTCTCCCCGGCGGCGTGCATCCCGGGTGTGCTTCCGCGCCTGGTTCAGGGCGATCGTGACGGAGTAGCGTGCCGGATCCCCGCCCGGCTCGATCCGCTCTCGTGCCTCCCATCCCCGCAAAAGCGCATCCTGCGCGATATCCTCAGCGCTTCGCGCGGGGACGCCGACGCGCTTCGCGAGGCGCTGGAAGAGCTCGAGGCTGGGGGTCGTTCTGGCTGGCCTGCCCACGGTTGGTAGCACCCCTGAGCTTCCCGGAAGGGTTCAGGAAAATGCATGGAGAGGCAACTTTGGTAAGGGAATGTGGTCTGATGTAGTCTTTACCTGCGACGGCCTGCCCCGAGGGCCGGCCGACCCTTTACGCCGCGGAGCTGATGTTTGCCGCGGAAAAGGTCCTCGATCGACGAAATGGTCGCGGTTGACGCCGCGCGCTCGGCGCAACTACGGTCCCGTCATGCGATCCGTTGCGCCTTCGTTGCTTCTCTGCCTGATGTTCGGCGCCGCAACTGGCTATACGAGCTCGGCGCGTGCGGAGGACATCTATTCAACGCTGGAAGAGGGCGACGGTTCGACGGTGAAGGACCATGTTCGCCGTGCGAAAAGAGCTCGCGACGCAGGACGGTGGACGGAGGCTCATGCGGCCTACAAAGCAGCCTTCGAGGCAGCAGACCCGGCGTCGAGCACGGAGAAAGAACGCGCGGAGGTCGCCGGAGAGCTCGGCCTGTGCGAGCTCGAGCTGCGCAAGTACCGCGATGCGGCCGAGCACCTGGCCCGGAGTCTCGAGCAGCGCGACGCGCTCCCGCTTCAACTGCAGCTACGGCTCGAGGCCGGGCAGCGCAAGGCAGCGCCGCACGTAGGGACGCTGTACCTCTCGGTCGAGCCGCCCGACGCAGAGGTGCTCATCGACGGCAAGCCCGTCAGTGCGCCCGCGCGGACCTACCGGCTGTTCCTGGAGCCCGGGCAACACATGGTGCGGGCCCGGTTGGCGGGCCACGAGGAAGCGTTCCAGTCATTCGACGCGCTGGCCGGGAAGGCGACGACCATCTCGATGCAGGTGCCGCGCGCCGCGACGCCGGCAGCCACCGTCAAGCACACCGCGACGCGGGCTCGGGATGTGAAGCGGTCCGCGCGAGGAGCACAGGCCTCGTCGACGGCGCCGTCCGCCACGGCGTCGAAGCTGCGCATCGTTGGCGCGATCCTGGCGGGGGCAACCATCGCAGCGGGCGGCGGGTTCCTGACCTGGAGTGCTTACACCGAAGACGAGCTCCACGATCGAGCTACCGCGCTGCGCAGCGCAGACAGGGAGGCGGACCGATGTGCTCGCCCGAATGCACCGCGTGCGTGCTCGGAGCTGCGAGATCTGCAGGAACAACGGGATCTCTTGCAGCAAGTCGGATGGGCGAGCCTTGCGACCGGCGGCGCGATCGGTGCGTTGACGCTCGCGTCTCTGTTCGTGGGCCAAACCTCGCCGCCTGGCGATGGGGTGCGTGTCGTGCCCACGGCGAGCGGGCAGCAGGCGGGGCTGATGATGGTCGGCGCGTGGTGAGGAACGTGGAGATCGGGTTCATGAATACCTCCTCGGAAGGCCGGCGCGGGTTGGGTACCTGGATGCGCATCGCGCTCGGGTGCGGAATCGCTCTTGTCGCGTGCGGGTGTTCCTCCGGCAAAGAGGATCCCATCTGCGACAACGACCCCACGCTGAGGCTTCCGGAAGACGGGTGCGGCATTTTTGTTAGCGCAAGTCTCGGTGACGACGCGAACCCCGGCAGCCGCGCGGAGCCGGTGAAGTCTTTATCCAAGGCCCTCGAGCTTGCAGATATGGGCAGCCACCGCGTCTACGCATGTGCCGAAACCTTCGATGAAACGATCGGGCTCCACAGTACAGGTATCTGGGGCGGATTCGACTGCACGAACGGCTGGCGTCATCCCGGGCCTAGCGCGAAGACGGTCGTCGCCCCGGACCGGCCCGTTTCTCAAGTGGTGTGGCTCGGAGGACAAGCGATTGCTACGTTCGCGAACCTGCGAATCGTGGCTCCCGATGGCAATGACGCAGATGATGACGAAAGAGGCTCCATCGGGATAGATACGCTTGAAGGGGTTCAGCTCAAGCTCGTGGCGAGCGAAGTCATCACCGGACGTGGTGGGAGGCCGGGCGGCAGCTCGATCGCGATCTACCTTCGAACCGGCAGCGAGCTCGAGGTGATTGACAGCAATATCGTTGCGGGCGACGGAGCGGACGGTGAGCCCGGAGCCGCGGCTGAGGGCACGGCGGCGGCCGATGGAGCGCCGGGGCACCCGGGAGCCGACGCTTGCACCGTGGACGCCTCGGCTGGGACGCCGGCCGCCACGACCGTGTGCGACGACGGAAACTCGGCCAGCGGTGAGGGCGGCCTAGGGCTGGCGGATCGGGGTTCCGGCGGCGGGAATGGGGAGCCTGCCCCAGACCCGAATCCGGCGGGCGCCGGTGCCGGAGGCATCGGTCAGCAGGGGAGCATGGCGTGCAGCGATGGCCAGCGCGGCCACGACGGTGCCGCTGGTGTACAGGGCCAAGGAGCGAGGCGTCCGGGCGTCGTCGCATGGGGTCGCACCCTGGGCAAAGGCCAGGATGGGCTGGTCGGGCGCCCTGGTCAGGGGGGCGGCGGTGGCGGCGGCTCGAGCGGCGGTCAGGCCGCCTGTGGTGCAGGCCCGGCCGGGGGGGCGTTCGGCGGCTCGGGCGGGTCGGGGGGCTGTGGCGGCAAGCCGGGAAAAGGGGGGTTCGCCGGGGGGGCGAGCATCGGCATCGCTACGAGGGGGTCGAAGGTCACAGTCCGCGGGTCGACGATCCAAACGGGCCGTGGCGGTCGGGGTGGCGCGGGAGGGGCAGGCTTGCCGGGAGGTAGCGGAGCTCCTGGCGGCGATGGCGGCAGAGCGGTGCCTGGCACGCTCGCAGGGTGCAGCGGAGGCGACGGCGGTAACGGAGGGCCCGGAGGCGGCGGAGGCGGCGGTCTCGGGGGCCATTCGATCGGCATCGCGTACCTGGAGACCGCGGAGGTGACACGGGATGACGTCGAGGCGACGTTCGTGCTCGGGACTGCGGGCAAGGGCGGGCCCGGCGGTGACCCAGACGCGGCGGAGAGCACAGGTGATGACGGCGTGGCGGCCGAGTTCCTGCCCTTCGTGGCAGAGGATCCGAATGACCCCGACGCCTGGGCGTCGGAGTAGGCGCGAGCAATGCGAGGAGATTCGATGATGAGCACAGCATCGAGGCCCAACCGGCGGCATCGCGTGTCCGATGCGTGGCCTCTGCTACTCGTAGCCTCGTGGCTTTCCGGAATCGCGGCGACTGGATGCGACGCCGACCCGGGTACATGGGAGCCCTGCGAGGAAACACTCACGTGCACGCAGGTTGTGGCTTGTAATGCCGACCACGGCAACCCTGACCGTCCGGTCGACTGCGATGGCGTGTATCTGCGGAAGGATGGTCGTGACGATCACGCGGGCACGCGAGACGATCCGGTGAAGACCTTCGCTCGTGCGTTTGATCTCGCGCGCGCTCAGGGGATGCGGGTGTATGCCTGCGCCGACGTCTTCGACACAGAAGTGCGTGTGCCGGCAGGCATGGAGGTGTGGGGAGGACTCGACTGCCGCGATCCCCGTGGACATTGGCCTCTACATCCGCTGGGCGAGCTCACCACGATTGCGCCAGGCCCGAACCTGATTCCGCTCACCGTCGTGGACCAGACGGCGGAGCCCGCACCCGAGGCCGTCGCGACTACCACGCTCACGAGGATGCGCCTGATAGCGCAGGATGCCACCGTGCCCGGTGGTTCTGCAATCGCCATGCGTGCCTTGTCGGGTGTGACCGTGGCGGTGCGATCAAGCGAAATCATCGCTGGGAGCGGCGCATACGGAGCCTCCGGCGCGGACGGCGGCGCGGAACCAGCTGAAGGTGGTGTGACGGGGAACCCAGGAGCGATGGCGTGCTCGGCAGACAGGGTGCCGGGTGGGGCGCGGGTTACCACATCGTGCAACGACGGTGTTTCCACCGGCGGGATGGGCGGCGTCGGCACGAAGGGCGATGGCGGCGACGGGGAGGATGGCACTGAGACACCGAACCCGAATCCTGGCGGTTTGGGCCTAGGCGGATCGGGCCAGTCTGACGCTTCCCAGTGCCGCGCAGGAGCCGAGGGACAGCACGGCGTCGACGGTGCACGGGGTAACGGCGCGTCGGAGCAAGGCCGGCTCACCGACGCGGGGCTGGAAGGCATGGCGGGCGAGGATGGCCAGGCTGGGCAGCACGGCCACGGAGGCGGTGGTGGAGGCGGCTCACGCGGCGGAGCCATGTTTTGTGGTGGAGGGTTGGCGCAGGGCGGCGCTTCCGGGGGTTCCGGCGGTGCTGGCGGCTGCGGCGGCAAGCCAGGCAAAGGCGGCAGTGCAGGCGGCTCCAGCATCGGGATTCTGGCGCATCACGCCAGGGTTAGCGTGACCAGGACGAGCATCGTCACGGGCCGAGGCGGCGACGGTGGACGCGGCGGGAACGGCCAGTATGGCGGTGTGGGCGGGTACGGCGGTACTGGCGGGGAAAACAGAGCTGGATCGCAGCCAGGCTGCCGCGGCGGCGATGGCGGGAAAGGCGGCAATGGCGGCCGTGGCGGCGGTGGACACGGTGGATACTCGCTTGCGGTCGCACATACCGCCGATCTGGGGCCCAACATCGACCCTGATTCTGTGGTCAGCTTGGGTGCGCCTGGGGAGGGCGGAGGAGCCGGCGATCTTGACGCGAACGCGGGCGAGCCAGGCTCCGCGGCCGTCTCGATGGGCTTTCAATAGTAGACGAGCGACACTCCGAGTGTGCCGGCGGCGTTGACCCCCCTGCCGCGGACCGTGCATGGAAGCAGCGCCAGCCTGCGTTGCTCTGCTTCGCCTGACGTCCGCCCGGCTCCGCGCTCAGGCTCAGTTGGCGCGATCGGAGTGGTCGTTGCGGCTCGACGCCGGTATGTTCTTCGCGATGAACGGTGACGTCATCCACCTCTCGTCCGGGGTGCGCGCTCGGCTCGCGCGTCTCGGAGCGAACGTGGCCCATGCGACCGCCGCCGCGCGGGCGCCGTCCAGCGGCGAGCTGAGCACCGAGCAGTTTTTCACCTTCTGGGAAGCGCTCGGCGCGTCGTCGCCGCACGACGTCGGGCTTCGTCTGGCGGCGGAGACGCAGGTACACGAGTACGACATCTCGTCGCTCGCGGCGCTGCACTCTCCCGACCTCGGCACCGCCTTGACCAAGCTCGCCCGCTACAAGCGTCTTTGCGGGCCGAAGGACATGGCCATCGAAACCAAGGGGAATGAGGTCGCGATCCACACGACCTACCTGCACGCGCCCGGCCCCGCGCCCCCGCGCCTGGTCGATGCGTCGCTCGCCTCGCTCCTCGTGCTCTTGCAGCGAGGCAGCGGGCTCGCGTTCGCGCCGAAGCGGATCGAGCTCTCTCGCGCGCGCAGCGACGAGCCGATGCTGCTCCGCTTCTTCGGCTGCCCGCTGCGGTTCCGCGCGAAGCGCGACGCGCTCGTCCTCGAGGAGCGCCTCCTGACGACGCCGTTCGTCACGCACAACGCCGACCTGCTGCAGGTGCTCGTCCCCAGCCTCGACCAGAAGCTCGCGCCCCTCGAACATGGCTCGTTCATCGAGCAGGTGCGCGCGGCGGTCGCTCGCCGCATGTCGGGCGAGCGGCCGAGCATCGCGAAGGTGGCGCGCGAGCTCTCGCTCAGCACGCGCACGTTGCAGCGGCGCCTGGGCGAGCTCGGGGTCAGCTATCAGCACGTGCTCGACGAGGTCCGGCACCACACCGCGCTGCGCCTCCTGCGCGCCGACGACGTCGACGTCAACGAGGTCGCCTTCCTGCTCGGCTTCGACGAGGTCAACTCCTTCACGCGGGCGTTCCGGGCCTGGGAGGGGAAGACCCCGAAGCGCTGGCGCGATTCGATGAATCTGTGGCGCGATCGGATTTGAAGGCTGCCGCCCTGAGCACGATGCTTGGGGCATGACACAGAGCAACTCGCAAGTATGGTTCATCACCGGAAGCTCGCGCGGGCTCGGCCGCGCCCTCGCCCTCGCCGCGCTCGCCGCCGGGCACCGCGTCGTCGCCTCGGCGCGCAGGCCCGCCGATCTCGATGACCTCGTGAAGCAACACGGCGACCGCGTGAAGGCGGTGGCGCTCGACGTCACGCAGCCCGAGCAGGCCGCGCGCGCGGTCGAGGAAGCGGTCGGCGCCTTCGGTCGCATCGACGTGCTCGTCAACAACGCGGGCTACGCGAACGTCGACTCGGCTGAAGATATCCCGCTCGACGATTTCCGCGCGCAGATCGACGCCAACTTCTATGGCGTCGTGCACGTCACGCGCGCGGTGCTGCCCGTGATGCGCAAGCAGCGCAGCGGGCGCATCCTGCAGATCAGCTCCATCGGCGGGCGGCGCGGCGGCACGCCGGGCCTGAGCGCGTACCAGGCGGCGAAGTTCGCGGTCGCGGGCTTCAGCGAGGTCGTCCTCAACGAGGTCGCGCCGCTCGGCATCCAGGTCACCATCGTCGAGCCGGGCGGCTTCGCCACCGACTGGGCTGGCAGCTCGATGAAGGTCTACACGTCGCAGCCCGACTACGACGCTACCGTGGGCGCCACCAACAGGCGGCTCCGGGGCAACCCCGGCGCGGCTCGCGGCGTGCCCGAGAAGGCCGCGAAGGCGCTGCTCGAGCTCGCGTCGATGGACAGGCAGCCGCGGCGCTTGCTGCTGGGGAGCGACGCGTACGTGCTCGCCAGGGTGACGCTGCGGGAGCTCGGCGCCAGCGACGACGCTCACCGGGCCCTCAGCGCGAGCACCGACGCCGACGGCTTGCCCGACTTCGCCGACACCGACGTGGGCCGAGAGATGCTGAAGCTGCACCGCAACTGAAGAGGGCGTGAGGGGAGGACTCCATGGAGCTTCATCTGAAAGGCAAGCGCGCGCTCGTCACCGGATCGAGCTCGGGCATCGGCGCGGAGACGGCGCGGCTCTTGGCGCGCGAGGGCGTCGAGGTCGTCGTGCACGGTCGCAACGCCGAACGCGCGCGGGCCGTGGCGAACGAGATCACCACGGCGGGAGGGCGCGCGGCCGTCGCCATCGGCGACCTGTCGACCGCCGATGGTCTGAGCGGCGTCATCGACGCCGCGGAGCGCGCCTATCGCGGCATCGACATCCTGGTCAACAACGCGGGCGGCTCGACGAACGTGGGCCGCGCGTCGTGGTTCGATGCGCCGCTCGAGGAGTGGCTCGACGAGTACAGGAGCAACACGATCCCTGCCGTGCGGCTCGTGCAGGCGTTCGTGCCGGGGATGCGGGAGCGCCGGTGGGGCCGCGTCATCCAGATCTCGTCGCGCAACGCGATCTCACCGCACGCGCAGCTCGGTCCCTACGGCGCATCGAAGGCGGCGCTCAACAACTTCACGCTGAGCCTGTCGAAGGCCCTGGCCGGCACCGGCGTGACGTCGAACGGCATCATGCCCGGGCTCATCTACACGCCCGCCCTCGACGCGTGGTTCCGCGAGGTCGCCGTAAGGCAAGGCGTGACCGATCCCGCCGAAGGACGTGCGTGGGTGCTGAAGAACGCGGTTCATCAGACGGTGGATCGCCTCGGCATGCCGGCCGACATCGCTGCAGCGGTGTGCTTCCTCGCGAGCCCGCTGACGGACTTCATGACGGGCACGACCTTTCGCATCGATGGAGGGGCGACGCCCACGTTGTGACGATCCCCGAGGAACGCTTCCCCGAACGCGTCTCTCCCCTGCTGGACGAGCGAAGGGTCATCCGCGCTCGCCCGGTCATCAGTCGACCGACGGCACGGTGGCGTCGACCCGGGTCGGCAGCCCGCGCGCGCCCGCCGGCGCGCGGAACGTCGCCCCGGACAGCTCCCGCCGCATGCACGTGGCCGCCTCGTCGTAGCGGGGATCGGAGGCGCTCCCGATGATCGTCGGCACCACGATGTAGCCCTCGGCGTCGACGTTGAACTCCACCCGGACGGCGTCGGGCGGCAGCAGCTTGCCGTCCGGGCCGCGGCAGCGCTGCACGAGGTCCCAGTAGAGCTGCGCGCGCGCCGCCTTCTCGATGGCCGGGCTCGACATGTTGGCCTGCATCATGGGCGCGCCGATCTCGACGCGCGACCGCGGGGCGGGGGCAGGGGAGGGCGCCGGGTCCGGCGGGGGCGCGGACGGCGCAGGCAGGCCGGTGCTCGTGCCGATCTTCGCGAGGCTCGCGCCGTCGCCCGGCCTCGGCGCGGCCTGCCGCGCGGCGGCCAGGATCTCCTCGAGCGCGTCCGGCTCGACGGAGCTCGCCACCGGCACGCCGCCGGTCCGGGGGTGGGCGCCGCGCTCGCTCAGGGACGGCGCGGCGCTGCGCGTCCAGGGGGTGTGCGCCCCGGCGTCGGCCTCGGCCGGGGGCGCGGGCTCGGGGCGCTCGCAGGCCGCGAGCAGCGGGAGCAGGACCACGAGCGCGGTGCGCACGCGGAGAGGGTCGATCGGATGCGCGTCGCGCGCAACGGCGTCCGCGGTGTAGCGTAGCCTCGCACGTCGATGCGCGCGCTCCTCGCGATCCTGCGGATCGGTCTTCGCTCGCTGCGCGAGGGGCGCGGGGCGCACATGTCGCAGGGGGCGGCGGAGGTGCAGGCGCAGGAGCCGGCGGGGGCGCCTACGCCGGGGCCGGCGGGGGCGGCGGCGCAGGAGCCGGCGGGGGCGCCGACAGAGCCCCGCGCAGCCCTCTCCGGAGGCCTGCGCCGCGCGCCCGGGGTGCGCCTCGCCGTCGTCGTGGCGCTCTCCTCGCTCGCGGGCGCCCTGTCCGGCCTGCTGCCGGCCGCGGCCGGCGCCGCCCTCGGCGCCGTGGCCGGGCGCGCGGCGACGCCATCGAGCGGCCCCGGCGGCGCGCTCGCCCGGCTGCTCGACGGCGCGCCGCCGTCCGCGGCGGTCCTCGCCGCGCTGGGCGCCACGCTCGCCTCCGCCTCGGCGGCGGTGCTGTCGGGCCGGAAGAGCTCCGAGCTCGCCGGCGACCTCACCGCCGCCCTGCGCGTCGCGCTCTTCCGCGCGGCGCTGTCCGCCTCGCCCCGGGACGTCGACGCCGCGGGACGCGCGCTCCTCGACGCCCACGCGGCGGGGCCCGCGGCGCCCGCAGCGCCCCGGCCGCCGGGCGGCGTCGGAGCCGGAGCCGGCGCGCGGCCCTCGACGCCCGCTCGGCCCGCGGCGCCCGCGGCGCCCGCGCGGGGCGCCGAGGTCGTGCGGCTCGCGATCGCGCGCGACGCCGGCCTCGTCGCCGACTTCGCGATCGCCTTCGCCACCGGCCTGCCCCAGGCGCTCGCGACGCTCGCGGTGCTCGCCGCGTCGCTCGTCTCGAGCGGCATGGCGACCGTCCTCGCGGGCGGCGCGGCGCTCTTCGCGGCCTCGCGCGTCGCCGCGGACCGGGCCTCGGGCCGCGTGGCGCGCGCGATGCGGGAGATGCAGCACGCCGACACGGCCGTCTTCGGCGCCCTCGGCGAGGCGCTCGCGGGCGCCGAGGACCTGCGCTTGCTCGGCGCCCGCGCCCAGGCGGAGGGCGAGCTCGCCGGGGCGGCGTACCGGGTCGCGGACGCGCGCCGCCGCTTCGGCCAGGCGCTCGCGGTCTCCGGCCAGATCAAGGGCGTGCTCGCCGCGCTCGCGCCGCTCGTCATCGTGGCGGCGATCGCGGCGTCCCGCGGGGACGCGGGCGCGGGCGAGGTCGGCGAGCTCCTGCTCGTGGTGCCGCTCCTGATGGCGCGCCTGGAGGCGCTCGACGCGCTGCGCGCCGGCTTCATCGAGCGCGCCCCGCTGCTGCGCGCGACCCTTGATCTGCTGCGCCTGCCGGAGCACCCGCCGCGCCCTGCCGGCGGCCCGCGCCGTGCCGATGGCTCCGCGGCCCGCCTGGACGGCGAGGCCGCGGGGCCTCTCTCGATCGCGCTCGAGCGGGTCACCTTCACCCCGCCGGGCGCGAGCCGCCCGGTCCTCGAGGACGTGTCGTTCTCCATCCCCGCGGGCGCGGTGGTCGGCGTGTGCGGCCGCTCCGGCAGCGGCAAATCGATGCTCCTGCGCCTGCTCTTGCGCCTCGACGAGCCGTCGTCGGGCGCGATCGCGGTGGGCGGCGTGGATCTCCGGCAGATCCCGCCCGAGGAGCTCCCGCGGCTCTTCGGCGTGGTGGGCCAGTCGGCGCGGCTGTTCGAGCGGAGCGTCGCGGACAACCTCGCGCTCGGCCTCGCGCCCGCGCCCTCGGAGGAGCGCATGCGCGAGGCGCTCCGACGGGTGGAGCTCGACGCGCTGGCGGGGGAGGCGGAAGGGCCGGCGGGGGAGGCGGCACGGCCGGCGGGAGAGGCGGCACGGCCGGCGGGGGAGGCGGCACGGCCGGCGGGGGAGGCCGCACGGCCGGCGGGGGCGCGGCCGGCGCGTGGGCTCGCGACCGAGGTGCGCGCGTCGCCGCCGAGCCTGTCGGGCGGCGAGGCGCGGCGGTTGCTGCTCGCGCGGGTGCTGCTGCGCGAGCCGCGCGTCTTCGTGCTGGACGAGCCGGAGGCGGGCCTGCCGGGCGCGACCGCCGAGGCGCTGCTGCGCACGGTGTGCGAGGTCGCCGCGGGGCGGACCGCGATCGTGGTGACCCACGCGCCGCACCTGCTCCGGTCGACGTTCAACGTGCTGCTCGACGAGGGCCGCGTCGCGGCGGTGGGCACGCACGAGGACCTCCGCGAGCGCTCGCCGCTCTACCGATCGCTCCTGGCCGAGGCGCTCAAGCGGTCTCCTGCTCCCGCGCGGCCGGATTCGGGCTGACGAGGCGCTGCAGCGCGGGTATTCCGTCGCTCTCCAGCGTGGGGACCGAGCTCCCTGAACCTTCCATCACCCTCGCGGGTTGGTTCGAGAGACTCGTTGTTTGACGATCGCCTTGCCCTGACGCTCGAGGGCATGACGGATGCCGGCCTGGAGATCGCGCTGCGTCAGGAGGTTGCCCAGATCGATCCCCTGCGCGACCAGCGTCCGGGCGACGTCGGGCGACGCCCCGACGAGGACGCACGTGGCGCCCAGGAGCGCGGCTGCCCGCGTGGCCTGGAGGAGGCGCGCAGCCACATCGGCGTCGAGGACCGGCACGCCCGTGATGTCGATGAGCACCGTCTCCGCCCGGTGGCGCTCGATGCCCTGGAGGAGCGCCTCCAGGAGCTGGGCGCCGCGGGCGGAGTCGATGGTCCCCACGAGGGGCACCACGAGGATGCCCTCGTGGACCGGGATGACCGGCGTGGACAGCTCCTGGATGACGTCGAGGAGCTGCCGCTGCGTCGCGAGCCACGCGAGCTCTTTCTGCCTCGCCTCGTCGGCGCGCTTCTTCTCCGTGATGTCCTCGATCATGGCCAGGAGATAGCGGCAGACGCCTTGCTCGTCTTTGAGGGGCACCTTCACCATGTGGAGCCACCGGTCCCCCGAGCCCGGCACGACGATATGCGCCTCGGGGATGTCCACGATCTCGCCCTTCTCGAGCACGGTCCGATCCATGCGGTCGAGCCGCTCGGCCTCCTCCAGTCGATGCGGGAAGAGCTCGAAGACGTTCTTGCCGAGAGCGTCGCTCCGGGGGACGCCGAAGACCTTTTCGTAGTGGCCGTTCATCCGGACGAGGCGGAATTCCGTCACCTCCTTGATGAAGACCGAGACCGGCACGTGATCGATGATGGTGTCGAGGAAGCTCTCGATGGGCACGGCTTCTGGCTTGCTTCGCGGCGCGGCGGGGCTGTGGACGCAGACGAGCGCGCCGCGCGCGCCATCCACGCGGAGCGGCGTGACCGAGAGCTCGCAGGACGGCGCGCCGGGCGCGCCGCCGCGCAGCTCGATGCCGGCCTGCTCGCGCTCGCCTTCGAGGACCGCGCGGATGCCCGCGAGCACCTCTTGCGCCTCGCCGCAGAGCCCCTCGGGCGACGCGGGCAGGGCGGCCGGCGCGCGCGCGGGCGACACCGGCCAGGCGGGGAGCGCTCCCTCCGCGAGGATCTGCTCCAGGCGGGGATTGGCGCACCGGAGCGCTCCCTTCGCATCGAACACGGCGGCGGCTATCGGAAGCGCGCAGAGGAGCGCCAGCGGGTCGACGCCGACACGCGGGCAGGGCCCATCGAGATCTAGGGTCATTCGGGATCCTTCTACTCCACACGAGCGGCCCAGCGGCCTCCCAGCCGGACGATCCGTCCGAATACCCTAACCGTTCAACCCGATCTCCGGAAATTGACATGCACTCGTGTTGATTGTAATATGGATTACGTTTTGGCTGGTCAAGCCTCACGACGCGCGATCGAACATCGCAGGAAAACGACGCTGGCGGGGGCGATCCGGGGTGAAGGGCGACCGAGATTGCCGGCATCCATGAGGCGATCGCCGAGCGGCGACGCTGGATAAGCCGAGCCTCGCGACTTGCCCCATGTTCACCGGATGAGTTTCACCAGCGGGTTTCGTGGAGGACCGCGCCTCGTGGCCCGGCCTTTGGGGGTGAGTGCTACATTGCTGCCACATCGTTACATCCATGCTGGAGGAACTGTGCTCTCTTCATCACGGACCGTGTTGCTTGCACTGGCGCTCTTCGCCCTGACCCCGCTCGCCTGCAGTGAGCCCCGGTCGCCTGCGGCGCCACGACCCGCCCAAGGCGCCACCGCGGCGGCGCAGCTCGCGGCGCTCGCCGGCGAGTACTGGGACGGGCGGCTCGCGGCCGAGCCCGTCGAGGCGACGTTCCTCGGCTTCCGCGGCCACGACGATCGCCTCCCCGACGTCACCGAGGCCGGCCGCGCGCGCGAGGTCGCGCGCCTCGAGGCGCTGCTCGGGCGGGCGCGGGCGATCGACGCCGCGTCCCTCGCGCTCCCGGATCGCGTCACGCACGGCATGCTGGTTCATGAGATCGAGGGCGACCTCGCGCAGCGCGATTGCGATCTCTCGGCGTGGACGGTCGACCAGCTCCGGGGACCTCAGGTCGAGCTCTTCCAGCTCGCGCGGCTCCAGACGGTGAGCACGGTGGAGGAGGGCCGCGCCCTCGTCGCGCGGTGGCGCAAGATCGGCGCGCACATGGACGCTCGCGCCGACCGGCTCCGGCGGGCGCTCCAGCAAGGCAGGGTGGCGCCGCGCGCCACGGTGGAGCGCGTGATCGCCCAGCTCGACGAGCTGCTCGCGAAGCCCTCGGGCGAGTGGGCGCTCATGAGCCCCCGCGACGCCGCTCACCCCGACTGGCCCGAAGCGGAGCGGAAGGCGTTCGCGGCGGCGGTGGAGCAGGCCGTCGAGGGCGGCGCCCGGCCGGCCCTGTCGCGCTACCGCGAGGCGCTCGCCCGCGAGATCCTGCCGCGCGCTCGGGACGACGCGCGCGCGGGATTGTCCCACCTGCCCGGCGGCGAGGCGTGCTACGCGCGCCTCATCCAGGTGAGCACCTCGCTCGCGCTCTCGGCCGACGAGGTCCACGCGATCGGCCTCGAGCAGATCGCGCGCATCCGGGACGAGATGCGGGCGCTCGGCGCGAAGGCGCTCGGCAGCACCGATCTGGCGGAGATCCAGCGCCGGCTCCGCGAGGACGAGGCGCTCACCTTCTCCACGCGCGACGGGGTCGAGGCGGCGGCGTCGTCGGCGGTCGCGCGGGCCAGGGCCGCGATCCCCGCCTGGATCGGCGCCCTGCCCCGGACCCCGATCGCCGTGAGGCGCATGGAGGCGCACGAAGAGAAGCACAACCCGCCCGCCTTCTTCCGCCAGCCTGCGCAGGACGGGAGCCGCCCTGGGACGTACTACGTCAACACGTATGCCCCCGAGACGCGCCGTCGCTTCGAGTCCGAGGTCGTCGCGTTCCACGAGGCGATCCCTGGCCACCACATCCAGGTCGCCCTTGCGCAGGAGCTCGGCGAGGTGCCCGCGTTTCGCAAGCACGCGAACGTCATGGCGTTCACGGAGGGCTGGGGGCTCTACAGCGAGCGGCTGGCCGACGAGATGGGGCTCTACTCCAGCGACCTCGATCGGCTCGGGATGCTGAGCGCCGACGCCTGGCGCGCGTGCCGGCTCGTGGTCGACACGGGCATTCACGCGAAGGGCTGGAGCCGCGCGCGTGCCGTGAGCTACATGATGGAGAACACGATCCTCGACGAGAAGGTCGTCGCGAACGAGGTCGATCGCTATATCGGCTGGCCCGGGCAGGCGCTCGCGTACAAGGTCGGCCAGCTCGAGATCCAGCGGTTGCGCAAGGACGCCGAGCAGAAGCTCGGGCCCCGGTTCGACATCAAGGGGTTCCACGACGCGCTGCTCGGCTCGGGCGCCGTCACCCTGCCGATCCTCCGCGACCAGATCGCGCGCTGGGTCGCGTCGCGCTAGAACATCAATCGCATTGAACGAGCGAGAAACGAACCGCCAAGGCGCCAAGAACGCCAAGATATTGTCTTCTTCTTGGCGTCTTGGCGTCTTGGCGTCTTGGCGTCTTGGCGTCTTGGCGTCTTGGCGGTTAAAAATTCTGCTCGTTTCAGGCGGGGTCAACCCGTTTGTTGCCCTGGTGGACTGTTCGAAAAGCCTTTCAACATAGTCCGCGGTGACCTGCGGACGGGCGGCGAGCCGCGATCGCAGAGCTCTGCTTTTCACTATGTTAAAAGGCTTTGGCTGCTGTGAACGCGTGGCGCAGCCCATTCCTCTCTCCCGCTCGCACGACGCGCGTCGCCTGACGCCGCGCCGCCGGCGATCCCGCGCGGCGGTGGACCGCGCCCGCGCGGCGGTGGTAGGAGGAGTTATGGCGAAGAGGCGCGCAACAGGGATGCCGGCGGCGTGGGCGCTCCTGGCCGGCGGGTGCACCGCGCTCGCGGGGCTGGACGACAGCTACCACCTGGTGGAAGGAGCGGGCGGCGCGGCAGGCGGCCCGTCGTCGGCCTCGGCCGCGGGGGGCGCGGCCGGCGCGGGGGCGGGCGGGGGCGCCGCGGACATCGAGCTGATCGATGACATGGAAGACGGCGACGGCGCCATCGAGGAGGCGGGTGGCAGGGTCGGTTTTTGGTACAGCTACAACGATGGAACGGGCACGCAGACTCCCCCGATCTACACGGAGGAGATGCCCGTCGGGTTCATCCCGGAGGAGCTCACGCCGCCGCGCGGCCAGAGCACGATGGCGATGCACACGTTCGGGTCCGGCTTCACGGAGTGGGGCGCCGGCGTCGGCTTCGCGCTGAACGGCCCCGACATGGCGCTGTTCCCCTACGACGCGTCGGCGTTCACCGGTGTCGTGTTCTGGGCCAAGCTCGGCGACGCGAGCGCGGCGACGACCATGCGGGTCAACGTCTCGGACGAGCTCTCGGAGCCCGCGGGCGGGATCTGCGATGAATCGGGGGAGGACGAGGCCAATCGGTGCTTCGATCACTGGCACTCCATCGCGCACCTCGGCACGGAGTGGGCCCAGGTCATGATCCCCTTCGAGGAGCTCACGCGCGAGGGCTCGGGCGCCCAGCCCGACGCCGAGGCCGTCGATGTCGAAGGGATCTACGCGATCGAGTTCCGGTTCATGCAGGACGAGGATTTCGACGTCTACATCGACGACGTCGGCTTCTACAGGTGATCGCCGGAGAGGCGCGCGAGCGGGCGGCGGGAGGTGAACGAGGGGCCTACGCCTTGCCCGTCACCTTGTCCCAGGCGTGCCGGACCGCGGACTTCATGTGCTCCCAGGTCCCGGGGTTGCGCTCCTCCCACGCCTTGCCCGCTTCGGTCTCGATGGTCGTCCAGTCGTTTCCCTTGAAGTTCTGGGACGTCCCGAGCTGGTAGCCGAACAGGTACGCGGGCGCGACCTGCTCGTAGGCATAGCCGTGCTTGGAGTACGGACCGGCCTGGTAGTGCTGCCGGAAGTCGCTGTCGTACTGCTCGTACGCCCTCGCGCCGTTGCTCCGCTCCGCGGCGCTGACCGGCTCGACGTGGACCTCGGTGTGACGCAGGGTGTCCCGGATCTGCTCGGTCCTCTGGGTCACGGCCTTGCTGACGACGACCTCCTCGATGACGCGCGCCTTCTTCGCGACGACCGCCTCCTCGTCGGTCTCGACGAGCTCCACGGTGCCGGACTGGAAGGTGTCGAGCGCCGCGGGCTGAACCGGCCGATCCACCGGGTGCCGCTCGACGTGGACGTGCTCCTCGCGCAGCCGCACCGACTCCTGGACCGGCTGCTCGACCATGCGGCTCGATACGCGCACGCCGCCGCGGCTCACCTCGCGCTTGCCGACCTGCAGCTCCTCCTCGATCACGGGGACGGCGATCTGCTCCTTCAGGACGTCGGCCCGGAGCTCGTCCGTCTTCGCGGCCGAGGTCTTGGTGGTCTGCTGGGGCTTGCTCAGCTGCTGAGAACGCTGGGACGGGGACATGGAACGTTCGCTGTGATTCATGACGTGACCTCCATGGTTGTCGTGGTCCACCTGGACCGTTGTCCCCCCGCG
This sequence comes from Sorangium sp. So ce134, assembly GCA_051525975.1. Taxonomy (GTDB): domain Bacteria; phylum Myxococcota_A; class Polyangia; order Polyangiales; family Polyangiaceae; genus Sorangium. The sequence continues at coordinate 9,558,112 of CP150314.1, read as the reverse complement.
CCGCGCGCGAGGGTGGGGCCGTGATCCGGGGCCGGGACGCCGGAGCTGCCTCGGAGAGGCTTATTTCCCGTCGCGGTCGCGCGGGGGCAGGCGCTCGACCCGCACGTCCTCGCTCCGGAGCGTGACGCGCTCTGGCGGGCTCATCTCGACCGAGCGGACGCGGGTGATGCGGAGCTCTTCCTTCAGCACCAGGCGCTTCTCGACGAAGAGCACCTCCTCGACGACCGGCACGATCAGGGTGTCGCCCTCCTGCCGGGTCGCGGGCGGCTCCGTCACCACCCGATCGATGGCGACGCGCTCCACGACCACACGCTCGCTCACGAGCGGCTCCTCGACGGCCTCCACCCGCTCGTGAACCTGTTTGGTGATGCGGACACGCCCAGATTCGACGGTGCGCTTCTTCACCTCGAGCTCCTGCGCGACGACAGGCACGATGAGCTCGTCGGCTATCTCTGCTCTCTTGTCGGCCGGTTCCTGGCTGCTGCTCGAGTCCTGCACGGTGCCCCGGTGCGCGCTCCACGGAGCGCGGTCGATCGTCGGTTGAAGCGCTCTCCACGAGCGCCTCCGGGCTGGAGCACGGTCCGGGCCAAGCGCGGCCCGAGGCGCGGAGGCGCGGCGCGAAGCGCGCTGTCCCACGACGCGCGCGGCGCGCCGCGAGGCATCGCGCCACACGCTCGAGCGGAGGAGTTTTTACAAAGTGCCTGTCGCCGGGGATCGCGACGCCACAGGCGATGACCAGAAGGCCACAGGTGAGGCCGCAACGCGGTTCAGCTCAGGGCGTATCGCGCGCCGCGCCGAGCACGAATCACAGGGGAGCTCGCCTGTCTGGCTGGGATGTCGCGCCGCGTGGCCGCTTGTCCGGATATCCTGCTCACAGGGTACGCCCGATCGCGGGCGCGGCTCACGGGTTGAAGGGGCCGCTCGCCCGTACGGCCTGGCGAGCGAGCTGCTCCGCGTCGCCGCCGGCGCGGAGCGCGTCCTCCGGTATGTCCGCCGAGATGCCGGGCGGGCGGCCTGCGAGCCCGAGCGCGAGGTAGACGAGCATGGACGCGGTCCCCCAGGCGAGCGCGAACGCGACGCCCGCGTCGACGATCGCGCGGTACGGCGGGGACATCTGCCGGACGAGCAGGATGAGGGCCACGATGCCGGCGATGAGCACCCACGTGGCGATGAGCCGGCGGCGCGTCGTGTGGAAGAGCGCCATGCAGTAGAGCGGCGCCAGCGCCACGTGGAGCGGCCGGCGGTGCTCCGCGAGGTAGAGCGCGCGCGCCACCACCCGCGGCGAGAAGCGCTGCTGAAAGCCGCGATACCCCTCGAAATAGGCGATCACGACCGTCCAGGCCGCAAGCAGGACGAGCTGGCCTGTCGTGAGATCGTGGGCTGTCAGGATGCGAGCCGCCATGGCCCCGAGTCGGTAGATGGCTTCGACCAGGACGGCGACGACGCCGAGGACACCCCAGAGGACGACGGCGAGTCGAAGCCGCTGCTCGCGGGCAGACGAGCTCATCGCACCCGCGCCGGATCGAGGGGCCCAAGGGCCGTGGGCCGCGAGCCGTCCGCCGCGTGCGCGGACGATCGCTTCGGACGGTGCGCCGGGCAGCCGAATCGCCGCATGTCGTTGCCATGCTAGGAGAGGAGCGGGGCACGTCAACCGGAACCTCGCAAGGGGAGGCGTCCCGAGGCGCCGCGGGACGGCGCGGCGTCCCGCGAGCCCTGGCGACCGCCGGCGCGGCGGCGGTGGCGCCGGGGCGGGCGGGGGGCGCGGCGCGGCGCGGCGCCGCGGCGGTGGCGGGGCGGGCCGCGGGACGGCGTCGTCGCGGTTCGCTCGGCGGCCCTCCAGCGGTAGCATCCCCGCCCCATGCCGCTCGCCGACCGCTCCGCGCCGGGCACCCCGCCCGCCCCGGCGCGGGTGCTCCCGCCCCACCCGCACGCGCTGCGCTCGCCGCTCGCCCCCTTCACCGCGCGCCTCCGCGACCTGCTCTCGACCGTCGAGTCGACGGCGCTCCTCGGCGCGGTCGAGGCGCGCGTGCGCGGGCTCGGGGAACACCTGCGCTTCGCCTGCCTCGCGGTGCCGTGCTCGGAGGCGCTCGTCGCGCTCGAGATGGAGGCGCTCGGGCGGCTCACCGTGCCCGTCGTCGCCGACGCCTCCGGCTACCGCACGAAAGGCGCGGAGCTGCCGCCGATCGGCACCCCGTTCGCCTACCTGCTCGGCGGCGGCGGCGGGCACGCGGTGGCGCTCTCGGACGGCGATCCGATGATCGCGCCGCTCCGGCCGCTCCTGGCCGCGGCGCCGGCGGCCGCGATCTTCGTGCCGATCCGCGTCGGCGCGGCGACCGTGGGCGGCGCCGCGCTCTTCTCGCACGACGCGCCCCTCGGAGGGCGGGAGCTCGATATGGCCGAGCGGCTCGCCGAGGTCCTCGCCCTCACCGTGGAGTCGTTCCGCACCGAACGGGTCGTCTTCGAGCTCTTTGCCCGCGCGATGCCAGACCTGCTCGCGCAGGCGCCAGGCCAGGCGGCGGGGGCGGGGGCGACCCAGGTTGAGGCGAGGGGGGCGACCCAGGTTGAGGCGAGGGGGGCGACCCAGGTTGAGGCGAGGGGGGCGACCCAGGTTGAGGCGGCGGCGGCGGGGGCGACCCAGGTTGAGGCGGCGGGGGCGACCCAGGTTGAGGCGGCGGGGGCGACCCAGGTTGAGGCGAGGGGGACGACCCAGGTTGAGGCGAGGGGCGCGGGCCCGCCGCTCCAAGAAGGAGCGGCCCCGCCACCAACCTCGCTCCGCGCCGCGCTGGAGCGGCACATCCATGCGCTCCGCCTCACGCCCGAGTACCGCCGCCGCCTGGAACTCGCGGCGGTGGTAGGGAGGCTCGCCGAGCACGGCGAGGCCGAGGCCCGCCTCGCCCTCGACCTCCTCGCGCGGATCGACGCCTACGCGCGCGGCGCCGGCGGCGCGCAAGGGCCGCTCGCCGAGGGGGAGGGGGGCGCGGCGTGACGGCGACCCCTCCGGCAGGACCGGGCGGCGATCTCCGCGACGCCGCGCGCCGGAACGCGCGACGCGGCGCCGGCGTGCGCGTGGCGCTGGTCGACTCCGGTGTCGACCACTCGCACCCCGCGCTGCGCGCGGCGGCGCTGCGTCACGTCGCGCTGATCCGCCGCGGCGGAACGCACGAGGTCGCGCCGTGCGCGCCGGGAGACGTCAGCGGACACGGGACAGCGTGCGCGGGCATCGTCCATCGCATGGCGCCCGGAGCCGAGATCACGAGCGTCCGCGCGCTCGGCGAGGACGGGCGATGCTCGCGCGACGGGCTCATCGCGGCGCTGCGCTTCTGCGTCCGAGAGCGCTTCTGCGTGGTCAACCTGAGCCTCGGCATCGATATCCCGAAGAGCGCGCCGCTCCGGCCCGGCGACTACCGGTCCCTCGTCGAGCTCTACGAGGTCGCCGACGCGGCCTACACGGCAGAGGTCGTGCTCGTGGCCGCCGGCCCGAACGCGGCGGCCTTCCGTACCTACCCGGGGCGCTTCAAGTCGCTGATCGGCGTCGGTCGAGGGGCCTTCCAGGACCCGGAGGCGCTCCGGAGCGAGCTCACGCTCGACCACGAGATCCTCGCGCCCGGCGACGAGGTGCTCGCGCCCGCGCCCGGCGGCGGCGAGCGGCGCTGGACCGGGACCTCGTTCGCGGCGCCGCACGTGACCGCGCACGTCGCGCGGATCCGCGCCGCGCGACCGGAGCTCTCGATCGAGGCGGTGAAGGCGGCGCTTCACGAACTCGCGCGCGGGACTGGGAGGAGCGCGGAGGACGCCGCGCCGGCGGACGGAGCGGGCGCCGCGGCGGAGCGCGCGGGCGCGGAAGAGCCGGAGGACGGCCGTGCTCCCGCTTGACCCGCTCGACAGCGTCTCGCCCCTGTCGCGGCTGCTCCGGAGCGCGCCGGCCGCCGAGGTGCGGGCCGAGCTCGACCGCATCGAGGCGCTCCTCAAGGAGGCCGGCGATCCTGCGGCGGCGCTGGCCGCTCCGCTCCCTGGAGGGCCGCTCCTCACGGCGGCGCTCGGCTTCGGGCGGGGCGCGCTCGCGCTGCGCGAGGGTGCGCTGGACGCCGCGGTCCAGCTCCTCGACGGAGCCGCCGCGGCGTTCGACCGGGAAGGGGCGGCCGAGGCCGGGGACCTCGCCCGGTGCGAGGCGGTGCTGGCGCGGCTGCGCCGCGACGCGCGGTCGGCGTGCGCCTCCGCCGTCGCGGAGCTCGACGCCGTCGCCGGCGCAGGCGACGCCGGCCGCCGCGCCGCGGTCGTGGCCGCCCACTACCGCGGCACGGCCGAGCGGATCGTCGGCGACGCGGCGGCAGCGCAGCGCACGCTGCTGTCGGCGCTGCGCCGATCGGAGCCGTTCCTCGGCGAGCGGGCGCAGATCCTGAACTCGCTGGGCACGCTCTATGTGACCCTCGGCGCCCACGGCGCGGCCGAGGCGCTGCTGGAGCACGCCGCCGAGCTGCACCGCCGCCGGGGCGACGCCGTGGGCGAGGCGATCGCCTGCGGCCAGCTCGGCGCGGCGGCGCTCGGCCTTGGCGCCATCGAGCGCGCGCGCGCGGCGCTCCAGCGGCAGGAGTGGCTGTCCGCGCGCCTCGGCGATGCGTTCGGGCGCGCGCGCGCGCTGACGTTCCTCTCGGAGCTGGCGCTCGAGCTCGGACGCGCCGACGACGCCCTGGCGCTCGCGATCTCCGCCCGCGACGTCGCGGCGGGCGCCGCGCCGCCGCTGCGGACCTGGGTCGCCTACGCGGCGCGGGCGATCGGGCGCGCGCGGCGAGACCTCGGCGATCCCGGCGCCGCGGCGGCGCTCGAGGAGGCGGGGGCCCTGTTCCGGGAGCTCGGCCATCCGCTCGGGGAGGCGCTCGCCGCTTGGGATCGCGCCTCCGCCGAGGCGCTGGCGGCCGGGGATCCCGCAACCCCGGTCGACTGGTTCTCCGCCGCCTGGGCGCTCGGCTCGCTGGGGCTGCCGTCGCGGGTGGCGCAGCTCCTCCGCGAGCGGCTGGAGATCGAGGAGACCGCGCTGCGGCCGGGAGACGGCCAGCCCGCGGCGGACGGCGGGATGCGCGAGCGGGCGCTCGCCGCAGCGGCGCAGACCTCGCCGCGCGTGGCGGTTCAGCGCGAGGTCGAGCTCGTCTACGACCAGCCCGACGACCTCACCGTGGTTGCCGCCCGCCGGACCGCGGCGCACCGTAACCTGGGTCGCCTCGCGGCGCTTACCCTCGCCCGGCCCGGGCTCATCGTGGCCGCCATCGCATCCTCGCGCCTCGGCGCCCGCGGTCTCGCCCTCCCTCCCGAGCGCGCGGCGGCTGCCTGCGTCGCCGACCTGCCCGGCCTCGCGGTCTGGCTATGGCCGGCGCCCACCGCGCCTGCCGCCATCGGCCGCGATCTCGCCGACCTGCGCACGGTGCTAGGCGAGCCGCTGCGCACCGCGCTCGCGCTCGCGCCGGCCGGGCGCGTGCTGTGCCCGCCCTTCGCGGGCGACACCGGCGCCGAGCTCGAAGCGGTCGAGGTCGGCGATTTGCTGGCACTGGCCGCCTCGCTCGCGCCCGGCGAGCTGCGACTGGACCCGCGGCTGAGCTGGGACGGCGTGGTCGGCGCGAGCATCGCGGACCTGGGGTTCGCCGTCACCCGCTGAAGGCGTAGGCAGCCCGTTGGACGACCCACCCAGGTTGACCCCGGTTGGGGGGCGTCACGCACGGGACGGAACAGCACCGCTCCGGCAAGCAGCACCTACCGCAATTCACCCATGACGTAGTTTTCTACGCGTCCGGCGCGTCGCGAAGAGGTGCCTCCCGCCCTTTCAACAAACGCTCCCAACAAACGCTCCCATGACGGCGCATCGCAGCCGTCACGCGTCCTTGCATCCCTGGCTCTGTAGCGCACCCGCGCAGTGATTACACCACGAGCACGGTATCGGTTACGCTGGCGCCGTGGAACGTGCGCATCCACCACGTTCCCGCCGGGAAGACGACGCTGCGTATACCGGTACGCCAGCGTTCGAGCGCCGCTCTGTACGACGCACGAAACGCCCGCACAGCGGCCCCAGCGATTCGCCAGGCATCACCCTGGTTGCGGCCTACCGCGAACGTCGGATTGCGATCGCGCAGTGCCTGCGAGCTCGTGGGCCGCTCGTAAGGGGAGACCTCGCTGACTCGCTCAGCTCCCATATAACTGCGTCCCTGCCGCTGCGCTTCGGCATGTGCCTGCGCTTCCAGGCGTTCGAGCTCGGCGGCGACCTCGCGGCGAAACCCTTCTGCGTTGTCCTGGTCTATGGCTGGGGGCAGCGTGAGCGGGAGCTCCGCTTCATTTGGCCACTGGGGGTTTTCCGGGTCGAGATATACCGAAGGCCGCATCGCGTGCAGCGCGCCGCCACCGAGCTCACCCACCTCCACCTTGGCGCCGGGCCACTCGTTCGCATGTCGGACGAGGCCTGCGGCCACTGGGTTTGCGAGGACGTATGCGATTTTTTCCACCAACGCTGCGCGGGTCAGCAGCCGCACCGCGCTCGTGGGCTCGTGGTCCCACACCGGCCCTTCCCACGTGCGGAGCACCTTCGTTCCGAGCGCGGCGATGCGATGGAAAAACTGTAGGAAGCGCGGCAACAGGCCGTTCACGTCGGTCACGACGAGGTGCAAATGCGTTGACATCGCGCAGAGCGCATGGACCTCGATGCCGTAGCGGCGGCTCGAGACCGCGAGGGCGTAGATCAAGAGCTGGGTGATGGCCGCGTCCGGGCGCAGGAGGTGATGCCGGCGCAGGATGCGGCGGGTGATCAGGTACGTGGTGCCGGGGATGATCTGGCGGGGCTGGCTCATGGCCGGGGCACATAACAAACACCGTGCCGTGGATTTTTATGAATGAATGCAAGGGCTTGTCGCACGCCGAGGGGTGGCGGCCGCCAGGTTGTCCGCCACCTGTGCTGCCATCTATGGGGTGTTTTCCCAACCTGGGTCACCCCGACCTGTGACCATCCCAACCTGGGTGGACACCGCGTTGTGGGGGGCACCACGATCGCCCCACGCTGGGCGGGCACCGCGCCGTCAAGGGTGGGCACCGCCGTGGAGGGCCGCGACCCCAGCGTTGGCCGGGTCCCCCGAACCTGGCTCGGGTCATCCCCCAACCTGGTTCGGGTCGCTCCGCTCCAACCTGGTTCGGGTCGCTCCAACCTGGTTCGGGTCACTCCACCGCATTGCTGTCGGCGGCGTTGGTCATCACGAAGACCTGGCCGTGCCGGTGGACGCCGTGGCCGTGCGCCATGGCGTCGCCGGACACGCTCGCGGCGCAGAACCCCAAGCTCAGGGCCGTGATGCTCATTGTGCTGCGAAACATGGGAAAGCTCCTGGGAATGGCGCCGCGAACCCTGCGGCGCGGGCTTGTCGGTGCGTCGATCGTCGAGGCGCATCCCGGTCAGGACGGAAGCGCGGGACGCGCCCCGAGCTCGCGGGATGCGCTCCCGTGCACGCTCCGTCGGGCGGGATCATCCGCTGCTACGCGCAGGCCCCTCCGCGGTTTTGCGGCCGCTTCGAGCGTCCCGCTCGCGGCCGCCCGCCGGCGCTGCGGAAGGCTGGATGCGTCGGACGGCCATCATGAGCAAGTAGCGGTCCGGAGCGCCGGGCAGGTACCGCTCCAGGCAGAGCTCTCCGGGCCGGAAGCCGAGCCCGTGCAGCAAGCGGAACACCCGGTGCGCTGCCTTGTCGTCGCGAGCGGTGCACTCCAGGGTAGCGAACACCGTCGGCGGCACGTCCTGGCGCCGGGCCCCTTGCGGCAGCCGTCGGCCAGGCCGGATCCGGAACCCGACCTCTCCATGAAGGTGGCCGTCTCTGAGGTCCAGCGTGCGGACGTACCCGCTGGTCAGCACCGGAGCGCGTCGGCGCGCCAGCTCCCGCTTGCGCGCCGTCACGGCAGCGCGGAAGGGCAGCGGGCCCTCCGGCGCCGTCGCCGGGAACCAGATCAGCACCGAGGGCTCCTTCCAGTGCTCCAGGTGCATCGGGAGCTGCGATGATGTCACGCCGCGCAGGTACTGATCTGCGATCTCGAGCGACAGCAGGCGGGCCGTCATCTCCTGCTGCCACGCCGTGAGCATCGCCTCCCGCGCCCGGCCGTTCAGGCGGAGGAACTCGCGGATCGCCGCGATCGGGATCCCCGCCGCCCGCAGGCTGCTGATGACGCGTGCCTCGTCGACCTGCGCGGGCGCATAGACGCGGTAGCCGTTCGCGCGCCGTCCGGCTGGCAGCAGGAGGCCCTTGCGCTCGTAGAAGCGAAGCGCGCTCGGCGAGAGGCCGCTGCGGTCCGCGAACTGGGAAATGGGGAGCATGCGGTGGATTTTTCCTTGAGCTTCAACCTGGTTCAAGGTGCAGGGTTCGAGCGTCGCTTCCGACGACTTTCAAGGAGAAGAGCGCATGAACGTTTCCCTCGTGACCCGGGGCGAGCTCGGGTTGGCCGGGATCAAGGTGGTCGGCCGGCGCAGTGAGCTCAGCCACCGCGTGCCCCTTGCATGGATCGAGCTCGTCGAGCGCGTCGATTCGGTCCTTCACCTGGTGGACCGGAGCGTATTTTACGGGGTTTTTCCTGAGAGCGATCACCGGCGGGCGGGCAGCGACGGTGTCTATTCCTACTGGGTGTGCACGGAGGTGAACGCGGAGGGGGCGCTTCCCGAGGGCCTGCGGCCGCTGGTGCTCCCGGCGCGCACGTACGCGACGGCTCGGGTCGAGGGAGCCGCGGATGCCATTGAGGCGACCTACAGGGGGCTCGCGCGCTGGATCGAGGCGCACGGCAGGCGTGTCGATCCGCAGGCCTGGTGCGTCGAGCGATACGACGAGCGGCGCCAGAGGGTGACACCCCCCTACGAGCGGTTCGATTACGAGGTCTGGAAGCCGCTCGACCTGTGAGGCGACCCGACCCGGGTTGACCCCCCGCGCGCGCGACCCGACCCGGGTTGACCTCCTGCGCGCGCGACCCGACCCGGGTTGACCTCCTGCGCGCGCGACCCGACCCGGGTTGACCTCCTGCGCGCGCGACCCGACCCGGGTTGACCCCCCGCGCGCGCGACCCGACCCGGGTTGACCTCCTGCGCGCGCGACCCGACCCGGGTTGACCCCCCGCGCGACCCGACCCGGGTTGACCTCCGCGGGTTGACCTCCGCGCGACCCGACCGGGAAGGCGGCCACGGCACCGCAACCAGGGTGGCCACCCCGGTCTGCGCCGGGTGCGGTCCCTCATCCGCGAATCCCGGAGGATGGGCCCGGCTCCTCTGGGGTTCCGGATCTCTGGTTCCTGCCTTCGCCCGCCCGACGTGATCCACGCTCCTGCCGGCGGCGACCTACTTCCGCCGAGCGTCGCCGGCGGCCCACCTTGCGCGTCATTCCTTGCTCGATCGCGCAAGGGTCGGTGTCCGACGAGCAGCGAGCGCCTGATCATGCAACGCGGGGCAAAGGAGCCGCCTGCGAGCGCCGCCCCGGCGCCCTCCTGACCTCGAACGCCAGAGCGGCGCTGCAGGTCGTCGATCGCACCGCCGGTCCGGCCCCGTTGACGGTGGAACGGAGCATGCAAATCGCCGCGCGAGCACGGACGCGCGCCATGGACACCCATCGCATCACCACCCTTGCCCTCGACGCCGGGCGCCTCCAGCCCGATCTGGCGCGCGCCCTGCGCCTTCGCCGCAAAGGTGCCTGCGGCGAGCTCATCTGCGGCGGGTGGCGCAGCTGCATGCTGTGGAACGGATCGGGCGACGCGGACGACGCTCGACCGGAGGATCGCCCTCGGCCGGCGAAGCAGACCGCCCACGGCAAGGCGCTGCCGTACATCTCCGATCTGCTGCAACGGACGTTCGACCTGGACCGTCTGCGCTTCGCCCGGCTGGCGAGGCTGGCCCCGGGCAGCGTCATCGTCCCGCACCGCGATTCCCTGGAGCTCAGGGAGCCCCTCACGCGGCTTCACGTCCCGCTCGCGACCGACGGCGACTGCTACAGCGCGGAGGACGACATCGTCTACCGGATGAGGTGCGGCGAGGTCTGGTTCCTCGACGCGACGAGGCCCCATAGCGCGGCGTCGTTCTCCGGAGAAGACTGCGTTCACCTCATCCTCGACTTCGTGGCGGTCGACAGCATCGACAGCGTAATGCGCGTCCCGGCGAGCCGGCAGCGCTCCATCCCGCCGGAGAGCGTCGCGCGGAGGAATCCCCTCGCGCCCGGCGAGAAGGACGCCTTGTTCGCCATGGCGTCGATCATCGACCGGACGAACTACAAGGACGTCCTGGCGATCCTCATCAAGAAGTGCTTCACCGCCGATCTCATCGTCTCCACGGTCTTCGACTGGCTGTCGGCCATGGCGGCCCTGAGCGGAGACCGTGAGCTGATGGACCGGGTGAAGCGGCACGAGGAACATTGCCTCATCCAGCGACAGGACGAGCCCCGGGCCGGCGCGTGAGGTCATGAACGCGCGACCCGCCCGCCTCGAATCCGGCGCGCCGCGCTCCACGGCTGCGCCACGCTCGCCCGGGCCCTCTCTCGACGCTCCGCCGCCCTCGGCGGCGCCGACCTCCTCCCCATCCACGCCGGCCGAGCGCGCCGGCCTCGCCGGCGCTCGCCGCGGCGCGCCGCTGGCCGAGCGCGCGCGCCTGGCCTTGCGGCGCGCGGACGCGGCGTCCGTATCCGCCGCTTGCGCACCCGAGCAAACGCTCGTCGCGCGCGGGGGCACACCCGCCCCTGGCAGCCCGGATTCCCCTGCGAGATCCGGGGTGAACCACGCTCCGGCGCGGGCGCCGCCGCGTGGCATCGCCGATGCTTTGGGCGACCACGAACGGTCATCCACTCTCGAACGGGATTCGCACCATGTCCGCTTTGAACCCGCAGCGCACTGGAACCCTCGACGCAGGCCGGCCCGCTCGCGCCTCGGAGCGCGACCGCGCGGACTACCTCCGGGACGAGTTCCTCACGCTCGCGTCGCACGAGCTCAAGACGCCGCTGACCTCGCTCGCGCTCCAGGTGCAGCGGATGAAGCGCATGAGCGAGCGGCAGGCGGAGGACGCGTCGACGTGGGTCGCCTCGCTCGAGGTCGTCGGCCGGCAGGTCAACCGGCTCGCCCGGCTCTGCGACGACATGCTCCAGGCGATCTCGCTCCGGGCGGGCCAGCTCGCGCCCGAGCGCGAGAGCGTCGATCTCGGGGCGCTCGCCCGGGAGGTGGTCGCCAGGCTCCCGGTCGAGCTCTGCGCCCCGTCCGCCGCGATCTCGATCGACGCCCCGGAGGGCGTGGTCGGCCGCTGGGATCGCGGGCAGATCGCGCGCCTCGTGTTCCACCTGGTCAAGAACGCCGTCGTGTTCGGCGAGGGCCGGCCGGTCTCCCTGGAGATCAACGCCTCTCCCGGCGGGGCGCGGCTCCTCGTCTGCGATCGAGGCATGGGCATCGCGGAGGAGGACCACGAGCGGATCTTCGCCTGCTTCGAGCGCGCGGGCGACGTCGAGCACTTCGGCGGCCTCGGGCTCGGGCTCTACATCGCGCGCGAGATCGCGCACGCCCACGGCGGTCGCATCGGCGTGGAGAGCGCGCCCGGCCGAGGCGCGACGTTCATCGTCGACCTCCCCCTGGAGCCCGAGCCCGCAAGCCAGCCCGGCGTCGCGCGCGATCCCTAGGCGAACGGCGGCGCGGAGCGGCCGGCCCTCCCGGCCGACCGCTCCGCACCCGCGCTACGGATCCCCGGGCGGCGCGTACCCGAGCCGCTTGATCCCGAGCGCCTTCAGCTTGTAGACGAGCGTGCGCAGCGGCATGCCGAGCGCGCGCGCCGCCTCGGTCTGGTTCCCGCCCGCCTTGCGGAGCGCCTGGACGATCATCTCGGCCTCGCAGCGCTGGAGGCGCGCCTTCAGGAAGTCGGCGCCCGCAGCCGCGGCGGTGAGCTCGACGCCGTCGCCCGGCGGATCGCGGTCTACGGCGGGCGCCGCCGGGGGCGCCGCCCGCGCGCGCTCGGGCAGATCCTCCTCCGCCATCCACTCGCCCTCGGCGATGACCACGGCCCGCTCGATCGCGTTCCGCAGCTCCCGCGCGTTCCCCGGCCACGCGTACGCCCGGAGCCGCGCCAGCGACCCGGCGTCGAAGCCGCGGATCGAGCGGCCGTTCGCCTGGTTCGCCTGCTCGAGGAAGCGGCGCGCGAGCGGCTCGATGTCCTCCGGGCGCGCCCGGAGCGGCGGGATCGTCACCGTCATCGCGTTCAGCCGGTAGAGCAGGTCGCTGCGGAACGCGCCGGACGCGCACATCGCCTCGATGTCGCGGTGGGTCGCCGCGATGACGCGCGCGTCGACGTCGATCGGCTTGTTCGAGCCGACCCGGGTCACCTGCCGGGTCTCCAGCACGCGCAGGAGCGCGGCCTGCGCCGAGGCCGGCAGCTCGCCGATCTCGTCGAGGAAGACCGTCCCCCCGTCCGCCGCCTCGAACACCCCCCGCTGCTGCTGCCACGCGCCCGTGAACGCGCCGCGCTCGTGGCCGAAGAGCGTGCTCTCGACGAGCTGCTGCGGGATCGCCCCGCAGTTGACGCACACCATCGGCTTGCCGCTCCGCGCGCCGTGATCGTGGATCGCGCGCGCCACGACCTCCTTGCCCGTCCCCGTCTCGCCCAGCAAGAGGACCGGGATCGACGACCGCGCGACCCGCTTGGCGATCTCGAACACGCGGAGCATCGCCGGGCTCACGGCGACGGGCTCGGTGTGCCCGCAGCCCAGGTGGCTCTTCCACGCCCCGCCCGGCGCCGACCGCACCGGCTGGTCCTCCGTCGCGCTGCGCACGGCGTCCCAGCACCGGTAGAGCAGGTCCTCCGCCACGGTCCCCGCGTCGGGGAACGTCGCGAAGCCCGAGAGCACGGCGGGCGCCCCGCCCCCGGCCGGCGCGGCGAGCGCGCGCGCCAGCTCGAGCGCCGTGTCGGCCCCGGCCTCGAGGAGCAGCGCCGCCACCACGTCCGAGCTGTAGAGCGCGATCCGGTCCACCGGGCGCAGCAGCGCCCGCACGCGCGGGAACAGCTGGCTCACGTGGGCGCCCTGCTGGCGCGCGGGCCGGGCCATGACGATGGCGAAGCTCCGCCCGAAGTACCGCGCGCGCCGCACCTCCTCCTCGAGGGCGACGCAGAGCTGCTCGTGGCTCATCAGGCCCGGCAGCTCGCCCTCCGCCGCCGTGATCGAGCGGACGGCGATCACCACCTTGCCGAGGATGACCTCGTCGCCCGGCTTCGCCTCGCCGCGCGCGACGCGCGCGCCGCCGAGCCAGGTGCCGTTGGTCGACCGCAGGTCCTCGATGAGGACCTTGTCGCCCGACAGGGTGAAGCGGGCGTGCTCGCGCGAGAGGCTGACGTCGCGGATCTGCACCTGCGACGGCGGCGCGCGGCCGACGACGACCGGCGCGCTCGGCCTCAGCACGACGCGCTCGGCGCCGTCACGGTGATACACGAGCAGGGCCACGCGCCGGTCGTCCTGCCGGACACGCTGGATCGCATCGATGAAGCTGCTCGACAGCGGCGTCGTTTCCATGCCGCTGTCCTCGCGAATCACTGACACTCGTTTAACCCCCCTCTCACAAGTTTCCGTCCCGGGCCCGGGGCGCCGCGCGTCCGCGACGCGCACCGGGCGAGCCCGCCCGCCGCGCGGGCAGGCGCTCGCTGATGCTGAATTGCGCACCGGCACGGGCGTCTCCCGCGGGCCGCGGCGCACCAGATGGTTCACCAGGGTCCGGTGTTCATGCCGCGCATCTTGCAATTCAAGCACCACCTGCGGGTCGAGCCCGCCGGTGACAAGGAGACCCTGTTCCTGATCGCCGAGCGCGAGCGCTTCCTGCTCCGCGGCCGCGTCTACCGGCTCCTCGGGCCGCTCCTCGACGGCCGCCGCACCGAGGAGGAGCTCGTCTCCGCGCTCGACGGCGAGGTCTCCGCCGCCGAGGTCCGCTACGCCCTCCGGCGGCTCGAGGAGCGCGGCTACGTCGCCGAGGCCGCGCCGGCGCCGGAGAACCCGGAGACCGCGGGCTTCTGGCAGGCGCTCGGGGTGGACGCCGCGCGCGCCGCGGAGCGGCTCGCGTCGACGCCCGTCGCCGTGCGGGCGGCGGGGGGCGAGGACCCGCGGGCGCTCGCGGGCGCCCTCGCCGACGCGGGCCTCGTGGTGCAGCCGGAGGCCTCGATCGTCGCCCTCGCGACCGGCGATTACCTGGACGCGGACCTCGACCCGTGGAACCGGCGCGCGCTCCGGGACGGGCTCCGCTGGATGCCGGTCAAGCCCGGCGGGGTCGAGCCGTGGATCGGCCCGATGTTCCGCCCCGGCGCGGGGCCGTGCTGGGCATGCCTCGCGCACCGGGTGCGGCACAACCGCCCGGTCGAGGCGTACCTGGAGCGGCGGCGCGGCGGCGGGCCGCTCCTCCCGCCGCGCGTCGCCCTGCCGGCGGGCCGGCGCGCGGCGCTCGGGCTCGCCGCCGTGCTGCTCGCGCGCTGGATCGCCGCCGGGGGCGCCGGCCCGCTCGACGATCGCCTCTACGGCCTCGACCTCGCGTGCCTGCGGCTCGCCGAGCACCCGGTGGAGCGGCGGCCCCAGTGCCCGGCCTGCGGCGACCCGGGGGTCGCGCGGGCGCGCGCGCTCGCGCCGGTCTCGCTGGAGCCTCGCCCGAAGCGCTTCACCGACGACGGCGGCCACCGCGCCGTCCCGCCCGACGAGACCTTCGCGCGCCTCCGCCGGCAGGTGAGCCCGTCGACCGGGCTCGTCGCGAGCGTCGGCCCCCTGGAGGGCCGCGATCACCCGCTCCGGCCGGTGTACATCGCCGTCTATCGCGCTTGCCCCGCGGGCGATGCGCCCTCGTTCGGCGATTTCCACGGCGCGAGCGGCGGCAAGGGCCGCACCCCCGCGCAGGCCCGGGCGAGCGCGCTGTGCGAGGCGATCGAGCGCTGCTGCGCGATCCACGACGGCGACGCGCCTCTCCGCCGCGCGCGGCTCGACGAGCTCGGCGGCGACGGCATCCCGCCGGACGCCCTGCAGCACTTCAGCGAGGCGCAGCGCCGCGCGGCCGACGCCGGCGGCGCCCCGCGCGACCCCCGGCGGGCGGTCTCCCTGCCGTACGACCCGGGCGTGGCCATCGACTGGGCCCCTGCGTGGTCGTTGACCCACGACCGGCGGCGCTACCTCCCGGCCGCGGCCTGCTATCTCCACCTGCCGGCGGCCTCTGGCGAGCGGTTCTGCGCGTTCAACCCGAACGGGCACGCGGCCGGCAACTGCGTCGAGGAGGCGATCCTGCAAGGCTTCCTCGAGCTCGTCGAGCGGGATGCGGTCTCGCTCTGGTGGTACAACCGCGCGCGCCGGCCCGCGGTCGATCTGCGGAGCTTCGGAGAGCCCTACTTCGACGCGCTCGAAGCGCACTATGGCGATCTCGGCCAGCGCCTCTGGGTGCTGGACGTCACGAGCGATCTCGGCATCCCGGCGTTCGTCGCGGCGGCGCGGGCGCCGGACGCCGCCCGGCTCACGCTCGGCTTCGGGTGCCACCTCGAGGCCCGCCTCGGGGTGCAGCGGGCGCTGACCGAGCTCAACCAGCTCTTCGACCCGCGCGGCCTCGGCCCGGCCCGCGGCTGGGATCGCGCCTCCGTCGCCGGCGAGCCGTACCTGTTCCCCGACGACGCGGTCCCGGCGCGGGCGCGCGGCGACTATCCCGGCGTCCGGCGCGACGACCTGCGCGACGACGTGATCGACTGCGTGGAGCGGGCTGCGCGCGTCGGCCTGGAGACCGTGGTGCTCGACCAGACGCGGCCCGACGCCGGCCTGTGCGTCGTGAAGGTGGCGGTGCCCGGGCTGCGGCACTTCTGGCCCCGCTTTGGGCCGGGGCGGCTCTACGACGTCCCGGTCCGCCTCGGGTGGCTCGACCGGGCGAATCGGGAAGGGGACCTGAACCCGGTGCCTCTCTACCTCTAGAATGCCGATCACGTAGATCAAGCGAGAAATGAACCGCCAAGACGCCAAGACGCCAAGACGCCAAGACGCCAAGATTTTTTTTTCTCTCTCTCTCTTTACTTGGCGTCTTTTGGCGTCTTGGCGCCTTGGCGTTTCAAATTTCTGCGCTTTCAGGCAGTTTCAACCCGTTTGTCGCTCCAGGTCACAGCCGGCCGAGGAGACGTCCTATGCGCGACGGCTATCGCATCCTCGACGCGGATCGTCACGTGATCGAGCCGCTCGATCTATGGCAGGCCCACCTCGAGCCGGAGCTCCGCGCCCACGCGCCGTACCTCGCGTATACCGGCGCGGGCGAGCCCCTGGCCGACCGCGTGGCGTACCCCGGACCAGAGGGCCTGCTGTCGCTCCCGCCGCAGCCGATGGTGGATGGACGGCCGCTCTATCACCGGATGAGCGCGCGGACGTGGCGCGCGGTCGCCTCGGCCGGCCGCCGGCGCTCCGCGCATCTCGCGGCCCTCGGCCCGCTCGAGCTGCCCCAGGCGCAGATCGCGGACATGGACCGCGAGGGCATCGACGTGGCCTTCCTGTACCCGACGGTCGCGCTGATGCTCCTCGGCATGGCCCCGCTGGAGCCGGCGCTGGCGAGCGCCTACGCGAGGGCGTACAATACCTGGCTGCGCAGCTTCTGCGACCACGAGCCCCGGCGCCTCCGCGGCGTGGCGCTGATGAGCCCGCACGATCCCGCGCAGATGGTGTCCGAGCTCGCGCGGGCGGCCGCGCTCGGCTTCCGCGCCGTCGTGCTCCGGCCGAACCCCGTCGCGGGCCGGACGCTGGGCGACCCCGCCTACGAGGCGTTCTGGGCCGAGTGCGAGCGGCGCTCGATCGCTGTGGCCGTCCACGAGGGCGCGCACGCCTCCCTGCCGGCGGCCGGCGCCGATCGCTTCCAGAGCCGCTTCGCCCTGCACGCGTGCTCGCACCCGATGGAGCAGATGATGGCGCTGCTCGCGCTGATCGAGGGCGGCGTGCTCGAGCGCCACCCCGGCCTCCGGGTGGCCTTCCTCGAGGCCGGCTGCGGATGGCTGCCGCACTGGCTCTTTCGCCTCGACGAGATCGAGTACCGCGGCCTGGCCGAGGAGGTCGCGCCGAACGTCCTCCGCGAGCCGTCCGCGTATTTTCGCCGCCAGTGCTTCATCGAGATCGAGCCGGACGAGCCGCTCCTGGAGCACGCGATCCCGTGGATCGGGGAGAGCAGCGCGCTCTTCGGGACGGACTTCCCCCACATCGACCACGACGCAGGCATGGTGGAGCGAGCGCTCGCGCTCCGCGGCAGGCTGTCCGGCGACGCTCTCCGCAGGATCCTCTGGGACAACGCCGCGCGATTCTACGGGATCGACGAATGACTCAGCAGAGGAGGATCGAGAGCGCCGCGTCGCTCGCGAGCTGGGCCAGCGCGACGGGACGATCGTCGAGCTCCGGCCTCGGCGGGACGTAGAGCGCGATGGCGTTCGCCGACGGATCCCAGCCCTTGCGCTGCTCGCAGAAGCGCCACCCCTCGCCGCTCGGCGATCCGGGCTCCCCCGCCTCGCGGACGGTGAGCTCGATCCCCGGCGGCAGCGCATGGCCGCAGCAGGCCATCAAGAACTCCCGCGGATCGCTCTTCAGCCGGGCGAGCTGCGCCGGGTCTTCCCAGCTGAGCGCCACGGCGCGCAGCCACGCCGGCTCCAGCGCCGAGAGCTCGTCCTCCACCTCCCCTCGCTCGCGCGGAGGGCGCGCCTCGGCCGACCCGCCGTCGAGCTGCGCAGGTGTGCTGTCGGTCTCCGGTGTACCAGATCGGTATTTGGATGACGCACGGGAATACATGGCAATCTCCATTGCAGGTGCCGATCATCTCGCACGGTAGACGTATGGAGCCGCGGCCGCGCGCCGTCGAGCCCTCCGCGGGCGTCCGGAGCGCTCGAGGAGGCGCCGCGGCAGCTCAGCCGATCAGCGCCTGGGACAGCGCCTGCGCCTCGACGAAATCGGGCAGATCTGCGCACTCGATCGGCCATCCTCCGCTCTCCCGGAGCAGCGAGCGCGCCTCGTCGCGCCGGGCCTGCCCCACGAGGATTCGACAGAGCGCCACGGTCGAGCGCAGCTCGATCATCTGCGCGCCCTGCTCGCGCGCGATCGCGATCGATTGATGCAGGCAGCGCTCGCTCTCCGGTTCCGCGGGGGCGCCCGAGGCGTGGAGAGACAGCGCCTTCAGGCGGTAGAGCTCCGAGACGTAGTAGACGTCGCCGAGCTCCGCGGCGAGCCGCAAGCAGCCCGCGAGCTGCTCGACCGCGGCCTCGTGCTGCCCGCGCTCGGCCTCGAGCTCCGCGACCAGCGAGAGCCAGTACGGCAAGCCCATCTTCTGGCCGGTGTCCCGGATCGCCTCGACGTCCCGCCTCAGCTTCTCGAGATCGCGCTCCGCCCAGGAGCGCATGGCCCAGCAGAGCTCCTTGAACCAGAGCGGATGTCGCTCCATCAGCTGCATGAGGGAGTCGGTCACCGCGGCGACCTTCTCCCGCTCGCGGCCGTAGTGATAGACGCCGGCCAGGTGGAGCAGCGCCATCCCGAGGGTGTTCGGGTGATCGAGCTCGCGCGCCCACGCCACCGCGGCCTCTCCCTGGGCGACCGCCTGCGTCGGGCACCCCATCAGGTGAAGCAGCAGCGCGAGCGTGTACTGGCCATTGGCCTTGGGATCGATGCCATACAGGAAGACTTGCTCCCGATGGGAAGCGTCGTAGAGCTCGATGCCGCGCGCGAGGTGCGGGCGAGCCTCCGCGAGCCTTCCCTCGAGGAACAAGCAATTCCCCAGCTGCACCATGGACGAGACCAGCTGTCCGGTGTCCTGCGACCGCCCGGCCATGCCGTGGATCCGCTCCGCCAGGGCCCGCGCCTCGCGGCGATGGCTCCGCATGTGGTGATACATGAACATCGCCCACAGCGTCGGCGCGGTCATCGGGCTGTCCCCGAACCCGTCGCTCAGCTGCTCGCAGCGCTGGACCGCCGCCGTGAGCTCCCGGGGCATGTACCCGCGGCGCTCCAGGAGCGCCAGGATGAGCAGGCTGTTCAGCCGCAGCTCGGCCAGCGCGCGCTCCCGGTCGTCCAGGATGGCCGAGAGCCAGCCGAGCGCCTGCGTCACGTGGACGACCGCCTCGGTGTCGTCCGCGTTCGCCGGCCGCTTCAGCGCGCGCTCCGCCGCGATCTCCGCGTAGGCGATCGCCTGCCGCTTCTGCTCGGCGGCCGCGTGGTGGTACGCGAGCAGATCGGGCCGCGCCGCGACCATCTCGGGGAAGCGCTCCTCGAGCGTCCTGGCCACGCGGGCGTGCAGCCTCCGCCTGCTTCGCTTCGAGAGCGACTCGTAGGCCGCGTCCCGGATGAGCACGTGCTTGAACAGGTAAGTCGGGTTGTTCAGCCGGCGCTTCCGGTGGATGAGGTCCGCGGCCATCAGCCGATCGAGATCCTCCTGGACGAGCTCCCCCTCGAGCGTGGCCACGGCGCTGAGCACCTCCAGGCTGAACTCCCGGCCGAGCACCGCGGCGACGCGGGCCGTCTCCTTGGCCCGGCCGAGCCGGTCGAGGCGCGCCATCAACAGGCCTCGCAGCGTCGAGGGGATCGCGAGCTCCGAGATCGGCTCGGAGAGCGTGTAATGGTCTCCCTCGTCCACGAGGGCCCCGGACTCGAGCACCATCCGCGTCAGCTCCTCGACGAACAGGGGGACGCCGTCGGTCCGGTCGACCACCTGCTCCAGCAGGGCCTCGGGCAGCGCGCGGCCGCCGGCGAGCCGCGCGACCATGTGCTCGACGTGCTCGCGATCCAGGCGGCCGAGCTGGATCTGGAGCATGCCCGACGTCGACCAGGGCGGCGAGAACTCCGGCCGCGCGGTGAGGAGCACCATGAGCCGCGCCGAGGGCACGTCGACGATCAGCATGCCGAGCCACTCCAGGCTCGTCGGATCGGCCCATTGCAGGTCCTCGACCATGAACAGGACGGGCCGCTCCTCGGCCATGTCGAAGAGCATGGTCACGAGCGCGTTGAGCGTCCTCTCCTTCTGGCGCGGCGGCGAGTCCTGACGGGCGGCGTAGCGCCCGTCGAGGGGGATCGAGAGGAGCGCCGCGAACAGCGGCACCATCTCCTCCAGATCGAAGCCGCGGCGGGACAGGAGCGCCTCGAGCCGGGCGAGCCGGCGCCCCGGCGCGTCGTCCCGGCCGGGGTCGATCAGCCGCTCGAGCAGCTCGATGAGCGGGTGGAGCGCGCTGTTGCGCCGGTCGGGCGCGCAGCGGCACTCCAGGCAGCTGTGCCAGTCGCCCTGGAGCCGACGCGCGAGCTCCCACGTGAGGCGGGACTTGCCGATCCCGGGCCCGCCGGTGACGAGGACGCTCTGCCCGATGCCCTGCCGGACCTGGCTCCAGCGCTGGAGCAGGAGCTCGAGCTCCTGGCTCCGGCCGATCAGCGGCTCCGTGTCCCGGCCCGCGGTGTCCTGGTCCTGCGTCGAGCGAGGGATCTCGCGCCCCATGCGGTAGACCGCGATCGGCCGGTCCGCGAACGAGAGGTCGCGCGACGCCACCTGCTCGAACGTGAACCGGCTCCGGAGCAGCCTGAAGGCGTCGCCGCTCACCGCGACCGTGCCGGGGGCCGCGAGCGCGCTCAGCCGCGCCGCGACCTGCGGCGTCGTCCCGAGGTGCTGCGCGTAGCGCTGGGACTGGCCGGCGATCACGAGGCCGGTGTGGAGCCCGATCCGGACCTCGAGCGAGATGCCCCGCGCCGCTTCCAGGCGCGCGCTGCGCGCGCGGACGTCCTCCACGAGCTCCAGCGCCGCGCGCGCGGCGCGCCGGGCGTCGTCCTCCTGCGCGGACGGATAGCCGAAATGCAGCAGGATCTGATCGCCCAGCGCGCCGGCGAAGCGCCCGCGGTGGCGGCGGGCGATCTCGGCGCAGACGTCCTGGAGATCGCCGAGCAGATCGTCGATCTCCTCGACGTCGGTGCTCTTCAGGCCCGGGCCCGAGGTCGTGAACGCGCAGCAGACGACGGTGAGGGGCCGCCGCTCGCCGTCGATGCCGCCGCCCGCGCCGCCGGCGCGCTCCGCCTCCCCGGGAGCGGGCGTGTCTCCGAGCGGCAGCGTCGCCGGCGAGGGCAGCGTGTCCGCCGCCGCGCGGCCGCTCGGCGTCGACCGGCCCTCGCGCCGGGGCTGGTCGAGCGGCGCCGTCTCGCTCGCGCCGTAGCCCCACCGGCCCTCGTCCGGCGGGTCCGGCGCCGGGTCGAGCGATCGCGCGGGCGCGACGAGGTCCTCGCGGCTCAGCCCCTCCACGTCGCAGCCCTCGAGCTCGCGCAGCAGGCCGGAGGCGGTGACGGCGCGCTCGGCCACGTTCTTGAGGGTCGCGCGCCTGAGGAGGGTGCCGAGCGGGTGCCCGAGGAGCGCCGCGGGGAGGGGGATCGGCTCGGAGCTGGCCTGTCGGAAGAGCACCTCCTGGAGCGACCTGCCGGCGATCGACGGCTGCCCGGTGAGGCACTCCAGGAAGACGAGCCCCCAGGCGTACAGGTCCGATCGCACGCTGACCGGCTGTCCGAGGAGCTGCTCCGGGGCCGCATAGGCGGGCGTACAGAGGATCTCGTTGCTCGGGGTGAGCTTCGCGTCGACGCCCTCCTCGGCCCCGGCGATGAGCGCGCCGATGCCGAAGTCGAGCACCAGCGCGTTGCGCCGCGCGCCGGTGGAGACGATCATGATGTTGCTGGGCTTGAGGTCGCGGTGGACGACGCCCTGCCCGTGGGCGCAGCCGAGGGCGTCGAGGACCTGGAGCATCAGGTGCCGCGCCTCGCGCGGATCGAGGGCGGCCTCCTCGGCCAGCACCTCTGCCAGGTTCTTGCCGGGCACGAACTCGAAGATGGTGTAGAGCGTGCCCTCGCCCGTCTGCCCGGCGTCGATGAGCCGGACGATGTTGGGGTGGTGGAGCTGCGCGCAGAACCGCGTCTCCTGGTGGAAGCGGGCGCAGCGCCGGGCGACGTCGGCGGGCTTGCCGCCCCGGGCCGGCCGCATGACCTTGATGGCCACCATCTGTCCGGTGGCGAGCTGGCGCCCCTTGTAGACGTCGGCGAAGCCGCTCTCCCGCAGCGCGGAGACGATCTCGTAGCGCTCCTGGAACACGGCGCCCGGCGCGATGGCGGTCGGGCTCATCGCCGCTCCCTCCGCCGGGCGGCGCGGCGAGACCGGGCGAGCGGGCGCGCTCCGGGAAGAGCGGGGCATGGCGCCGAGCGGCTCGCCTGGTCGATGGAGCGCTCGCGCAGGGTGGCTGTCGACATCGTCATTCCAGCTTTCCCACGGCCGACCTCGCTGCTCACGGTAGCAGCTCATATAAGGTGTGGAGCCTTGGACGTCCGTCGATGGCCGTAAGGTTCCGGCGCGCCTCATGAACAAACTCTGGAACGCGCTCGCGCCCGTCCGGCGCCGCGGCGGGGAGAGGCGGAGAGGCGGGCCGGAGCGCGCGCCGCTCCCCGCGCCGGGCGGCGGCGGAGCTCGTCCGGAGCCGTCCGAAGTCGCTAGAATGTTCTGCCAGAGCTGCCGATTCGCTCGCTGCGATCTGCAGCGAATTGACCCCTGACGCCGCCGGTGAGAGGGCGATGGCGCGGGCCTCGCCGGCGGCCAGTGGCGGTGTGCGCCGCGAGCGCCTCATGGCCTGTGAGCGACGGTGCTGGGTTCTTTGGAGGAGTGCGAGACATGCTGAGGCAACTGGCGACGAACATCGTTTTTCTCGCGTTCGCGGCGTCTTTTCCGGTCGCGTGCTCGGGATCGGGGGACGGCCCTGGGGCCACCGGCGACAGCGCCGTCGCCAGCGGGAGCGGCGGCGCGGCGTCGTCCGGCGGGCAGACCTCGACCAGCAGCGGCGCCGGCGGGGACGGCGGCGCGGGAGGCGGCGATGAGGAGGGCGGTGGCGCGGGCACGGGCGGCGCCGGCGCGGGCACGGGCGGCGCGGGCACGGGCGGCGCCGGCGGCGCGGGCGGGGGAGAGGGCGGCGCGGGGACCGGCTGCGTGGGGATGGGCGGGATCACCTACGCGCTCGCGATGGATCCCGCGCCGTCGGCAGAGCAGCAGTCCGCATACGACATGATCACGAGCGCCATGGATGAAGCGCTGTCGTACTACAACTGCCATACGAGCATCGAGAAGCGCCTGTCGGTGTCCTACGTGCCGTCGGTCGCGACGGCCGACGGCAACGTCAACGGCTCAATCCGGTTCGGCGCGGTCAGCTCCATGAACTACATCACGGCCATGCACGAGATCTCCCACACGCTCGGGGTCGGCAGCTTCGAGTTCGGGGCGATGGTGAGGGACGGCATCTTCACGGGCGAGGCGGCGACGAGCCAGCTCCGGGCCATCACGGGCAACGCGAGCGACCTCGTGCACGCGGACAGCCAGCATTTCTGGCCGTACGGCCTCAATTACACGAGCGAGGTCGAGACCACGGACGATCTCGTGAATCACTGCAAGATGGTGGTCGCCATCCGGGAGGACATCGGCTTCTGAGGGCCGCGCGGCGGCGCGGCGTCACTCGAGGTACGCGGCCAGGCCGAGCTCCTGATCGCGGATGGCGTCGGCGACGACCCTGGCGATCTGCTCCGCGCCGGAGCGCGAGAAGTGCGTGTGATCATCGCAGAAGAACTCGCCGACGGGCCCTCCGGTCGTCGCGCTCACGTCCCCGCCGGGGACCGGGCAGAAGCCGAGGGCGTTGTACAGCGCGACGCTGTGCTCGTGGAGATCGATCACCGGCACAGCGTGCTCTTCGCCCGCCTCGTGGGTCGCCGTCACGAACTCCCCGCGCGTCCCCCGGGCCGTGCTCCCATTGCACGCGATCGCGCTCACGGGGGTCACGAACACGGGCTGGGCGCCCCGCTCCTCGGCGGCGCGGGCCATCATCCCGTAGCTGCTCTTGAAGGCGTCGATCCCCACGTGCCGATCGCACGTGCGCGATCCGTCGTTGATGCCGAACTGGATGAACAGGTAGTCGCCCGGCTTCATGCCGTCGAGCATCTGAGCCCACCTGTCCTGCAGCACGGGCTCGCCGCTCGAGTCGCGCTCGAGCGCGCACTCCCCCGTGTCATCCATGGTGCTCTGCACGTGGTAGAGCCACGTGCGCACGCTGCGTCCGCCGGCGGCGCTGTTCACCACGGTGACCCGCTCGTCGAAGAGCGCCGCGAGCTCGCGGCCCCAGCCCGCCGGGCAGGGGGTCTGCCCGTTCGCGACCGTGGAATCGCCCGCGAGCCAGATCGTGATGTCCGGCAGCGGCTCCATCCCGCCTGACCCGGCGCCGCCGCCGCCGCCGCCGGGCTCGCCGCCCGAGCCCCCCGCGCCGGCGGGCGCGTCGCCGCCGGCGCCGGCGCCGCCCGCGGCTCCCGTCGACGCCGCCGTGCTCCCGGCGCCCGCGCTCGAGCTGCTCGCCGCCGTCGACGCGCCTCCGCCCGCGCCACCCGTTCCGGCGCCGGACTCCCCCGCGGAGCCCTCCGGATCCGTACAACAGGCCAGGGCGAGCAGCGCGACCCACGACGCGCGGGCCACCCTCCGCGGAGCGGCAGATCGTAAGTCCAGGTGCATGAACATTCTTTCCTCCAGCGTCCCTGTGTCCGGGACGCCCTCCAATCAATCATGGATCGGCGCTTTTTTCCTCGGAGCCCCCGATCCAGGCGCGCGCCGCTGCCTCGCCCCGGGATTTTTGAAACAGCGTCGAAATCGATCCCGCGCGAGCTCGGGCGCTCCGCGGCCGTCCCTCGAACGGGAGCAGCCTGGGCGCAGCGCGGCGACCCGTGATGAACAGAGGTGAATCCGAGGGTGGACAGACAGAACAGACATCGCGAGACATCGCGAGCGCGGGGGTTCGTTCCCGACGCACGGCGGTGCGCGGAGGCCAGACCGACCAAACCGCCTGGCAATCAGAACGGAAATCGAATCTCCCTCCGTTGAGCTGTAGACAGCAGCATTATGCCGTTGACTGACGCAGAATTCGTCACGTAGCTTTACAAAGAAGGTGACGCTGGCCGAAGGGGGGCGTCGCACGGACAGCAAGAATCACCCAAGCGCGCTCTCGTACGCCCGCGACGCAGCGGTACGAGGCTCGGCCGCGCGATAGCCAGAGGAGACGGTAGTTGTGCCCATGTCTCTAAGAGCTCATCGCACACTCTCGCAGGGTCAGGAGGACAGCGACGTCCATCCTGCCCCGCGGCGAAGGTATCGAGTGCTCGTCGTCGACGACGACGACAGGGCGCTGCGCAGCATCGTGGCGGTCCTGTCGGCGGACGTGGACGTCGTGACCTGCACGTCGGCGGAGCACGCGCTGAAGCTGCTCGACGCCAGGCGGTTCCACCTCGTCTGCTCCGACTTCCTGATGCCTGGAATGAAGGGAGACGAGCTGCTCCGGCGGGTGTCGAGCATGCCCGTGTACACGAGCTGTCTCCTCATCACCGGGGCCGACGAGTACATCCGATCGATGAACAGCAGCCACAACTATGTCATCCTGAAGCCGTTCGACCCGGAGCGGCTCATCGGGATCGTGCTGCAGCTCTCGCGCCTCGCCGAGATGAAGCGGTCGGTCCACTCGATGACCGACTCCCTCGGATCGTCGGGCCCCACGGGGGCGGCCGCCGGGGGCGAGCTGGTCTCGTGCGATCCGGACGAGGCCGGCTCGCTCCCGGACTCCGCGCCGGCGCCGCCGACCTCCAGGCTCGGCGCCCGCGCGGCGGTCGGGTCCACGGCGCGCGGGCCGCAGCAGGGGCCGGAGCTCACGAGGGCCGACCCCGCGGCGCCCGGCGCCCCGGGACGCTCCTGTCGATGAGGTCGCGCGCGGCGGTGCAGGCGAGGGCGGAGGGACGAGGAGCCGCATGATCAGCTGGGATCCCCTGGGCGCAGCAGAGCAGGCCGCGGTCGCGGACGAGGTCCTCTCCGTCCTGCGCCACGACCTGCGCAACCGCTTCGCCATCGTCCGCAACGCGTCGTTCTACATCAAACGGAAGGTCGCGGGCGAGGCGGCCTACCTGGCGGATCCGAGGATCGCGGAGTTCTTCGGGATCATCGACGAGGAGGTGATCGCCGCGAGCGCGCGGCTCGACGAGTCCGTCGACGCCGCGCGGCTCTTCACCCGCCGCAGCGCGCGCGTGAGCGCGGCCGATTGCGTGCGGCGCGCGGCGGCGTGCGCGCGCATCGGCGCGTCCGGGGCCCGCGTCGAGGTCTCGGCCGAGGACGGCGACGTCGAGGCGGACCCGATCGAGCTCGCCGTCGCGGTGCGGTGCCTGATCGAGAACGCCGCGGAGTCGACGCCGGAGGACGGCGCGGTCACGGTGCAGGGCGCCGCGAGCGGCGCGCGGTACCTCATCGAGGTCGCCGACCTCGGGGCGCTGCCCGGCGAGGTGGACAGCGAGGCGCTCCTGCGCCCGTTCTACACCACGAAGCCCGGTCACTTCGGCCTCGGGCTGAACATCGCGAGGCGGGTCGCCCGGCGCTATCGCGGCACGCTCGCCCTCGAGCCGCGGTCGTCGGGCACGTCCGCGGTCATCGCGCTGCCGCTCGCCGCCCCGCCGGAGGCCGGCGGCGCCGGGCCGGAGCCTGCGCCGTGATCGCGGACCTGTCGCTTGGCCGGCGCGCGCCGGCGATCCGGAGGCCGGCGGGCGCGATCGCGCCGCGGCGCGCGCGCCCCCGGCTCGCGCTGGGGCTGCTCCTGGCCGCGTCGATGGCCGCCACGCCGGCCGCGTCGACGGCGGCCGCGCCCCCGGAGCAGGAGCGCGACGAGGCCGCGGGCGAGCCCGCGCAACCGGCGGTCGAGGAGCTGTTCCTCGGCGAGACGGCGTTCCCGCAGGAGGCGCTCGAGCTGCAGGTCACGCTCGCGCCGGCGTGGGAGCGCGACGGGCGCCGGGTCCGCTTCGGCGTCCCGCTGCGGCTGGAGCTCGGCATCACCGATCGCCTCCAGGTCGGGGGCGAGCTCCCCCTGGAGCTCGTCCGCCACGAGGGCGGCGTCGCCGCTGGGCTCGGCGCCGCCGGGGCGGAGGTCCTGCTCAACCTCGTCAGCGACCAGGCGCTCGGGCTCGCGCTGTCCGCGGGGCTCGAGGCCGCGCTGCCCGCCGGCGCGCGCGAGCTCGGCGCGCCGGGCTACGCGCTGGAGCCGTTCGTGAGCCTCGACAAGGCGATGGGCGGCGTCCACGTGGGCCTCTCCGCCTCGGCGGAGCTCCGGCTGCCGGCGGCGCGGGGCGACGCCGCCGAGCTCAGCCCCGGCGTCACGCTGGCCCTGGTCCTGCCGGCCGGCGCCGTGGCGCCGACCGTGGAGCTCGCCGCCGAGCTCGACGAGGTCGCGTCGCTCGCCGTCGCGTCCGGCGTGCTCTGGCGCCCGGCGCGCGGGCTGGAGCTCGGCGCCGCGCTCGAGCTCGGGCTCGCGGGGGAGGCGCCCGACGTCGGGCTCCTCCTCCTCGTCACGAGGGAAATCGAGCTCGCGGGCGACGGCGATGAGCCCCTGAACCGCGGAAGCAGGAGCCGCTCCCCATGAGCATTCGCGCCAGACTGGCCTCCATCTTCGGCGTCGCCCTGGCGGCTGTCCTCGTCGCCGGGGGAGCCTTCTACTTCACCATCGCGGAGATGCAGATCTTCCAGCGCCGGGCCGAGGCGTCCTACGAGGACCTGCGGCTGCACGTCACGCTCGCGAGCAACGCCAGCCGCTACATGAACGAGGCGGCCAAGGCCGCGCTCAGCGGCAGCGTCAGCGCGGAGCTCGCGACGGCGGCCGAGGACGCGGCGCGCGACCTGGCCGCCATCGAGGCGCTCAAGCGGCGCATGATCGCCGACGAGGAGATCCGGGAGAGCGACGAGGAATCGACGGAGGAGCTCGGTCACGTCCGCTTCATGCGCGAGAGCCTCGAGCACATCGTCGCGTCCACCGCGGCGCTCGCCCGCGTCGCGGACGAGCGCGCGGGCGAGCGGCACGCGATGTTCGTGCGGCTCTCCGATCACGAGTACAAGCAGCGGTTCCTCCCGAACGTCAGCGCGGCGGTCCACGACGCGGAGCGGGACGTCGCCAGGATCCTCGCCGACGAGCACCGCCTCCGCACGAGGGTGGCGGCGCTCGGGGCGGCGGCGATCGGCGGAGCGCTGATCGTCCTCGTCGCGCTGCTCGGGCGGCTCCTCCGCGCGATGGATCGCGGCTTCAGCACGCTGGTCGAAGGCTCGCGGCGGATCGCGCAGGGCGATCTCGAGCTGCGCCTCCCCGAGCTCGACGCGCACGAGTTCGGGCACATGAGCGCCGCGTTCAACGACATGGCGGCCAGCCTCCAGGCCGCCCAGGAGGCCAGGCTGCGCATGGAGAAGCTCGCGGCGGTGGGGCAGCTGGCGGCGAGCGTCGGGCACGACCTCCGGAACCCGCTCGGCGCCGTCCGGAACGCGAGCCATTACCTCGGGAAGCGTCTCGCCGCGACCGACCTCGGCAGAGAGCCCCGCGTCGCGCAGTTCCTCTCGATCATCGACAAGGAGCTCGCGGCGTGCAGCCGGATCATCAGCAACCTGCTCGATTTCGCGCGCGAGCGGCGGCCCCTGCTCTCGGCGTGCGCGCTCGGGCCGCTCGTGGACGACGCCATCTCGGTCGTGGAGCTCCCGCCGCACGTGCGCGTCGAGAACGACGTGCCCGCCGCGTTCCCCGTCATGGAGCTCGACCGGGACCAGTTCCGGCAGGTGCTCGTGAACCTGATCCAGAACGCGGCCGAGGCGATCCCGGCCGATCGCGAGGGGCGCGTGCGGATCGCCGCGGCGTGGGGGAGCGACGGGCTGACGCTCTCGGTCGCGGACAACGGGACGGGCATCGCCGCGGACACGCTCGCGCACATGTTCGAGCCGCTCTTCAGCACCAAGCTGAAGGGGACCGGCCTCGGCCTGGCGATCAGCGCCGGGATCGCCCGCCGGCACGGCGGCACGCTCGAGGCGAAGAGCGAGCCCGGCGGCGGCGCGACCTTCGTCGTCCGGGTGCCGGCGCGCGAGGCCACGAGGGCGGCGGAGCCCGGCGCCGCGTCGTCCGGAGCTCAGGGCGCATGACAGGGGGGGTCGAGCCATGCAGGAGTCCGTGCAGCCAGTCAAACGCGTGCTCGTGGTCGACGACGAGGAGGGGATGCGCATGACGCTCGCCGCCAACCTCGAGCTCGAGGGCTACGAGGTGGTGGAGGCGAGGGACGGCGCCCACGCGCTCGAGCTCGCGGGGCGGCAGGCGTTCACGCTCGTCCTCAGCGACGTCCGCATGCCCGGGCTCAACGGCGTCGAGACGTTCCGGGAGCTCAAGCGGCTCCAGCCGGAGCTCACCGTCGTGCTGATGACCGCGTTCGCGCTCGAGAAGCTCATCGAGGAGGCGATCACCGAGGGCGTCTATACGGTGATCTACAAGCCGTTCTCGATGGATCACCTGGCGCGCGTCGTCGCTCGCGCGGTCGACGCGCCGGCCGTCCTCGTGGTGGACGACATCCCGAAGGTCGCCGACTCGATCGTCGCGGTGCTCCGGGCGGCGGGGCTGTCGGCCCACGCCGTCCACGACGGGCGGACCGCGGTCCAGCACGTCCTCGAGCGGCGCGTCGACGTCTGCGTGCTCGATCTCGTCATGCCCGATCAGGACGGCGTCGCGACGTGCGCGCAGATGCGCGGGCTGAAGAAGCGCGTCACGGTGATCGCCATGACCGGCCACTCGGTCCCGGAGATGGTCAGCGCGATCATGAGCCAGGGCGGGTACACGTGCCTGCGCAAGCCGTTCGACGCGCGCGAGCTCATCCACACCATCGCGCGCGCCCGGGGGGACGCGGCGCCCGGGTGAGCCGTCGCGGCGCCGCCTCGCCGGGCCGGCGGGCGGCTCGGCCCAGCCCCACGCAGGCGCTCACGCGACGCCCATGCCGCGGCCGTCGCTCCATCCCAGCGAGCGATTCAGGCTCCGCGGTCCGCCCTCGCCGCTTCGCGCGAGGTGCTCGGCGAGCACCGCCGGATCCTGCTCGCCGGCCTCGCGCAGCCACGCGCCGGCGAGCCTGTGGCCGAGCGCCCTATCGCGATCGGTGAGCGTCGCGTACGCCGCCTCCCGCAGGAGCGCATTGCGGAAGGCGAGCTCCTCCTCGCCCGCGAACCGCGAGCTCGGCCGGCGCTCGAGGATCTCCCGATCGAGCAGCTCGGCCCACGCGTCGCGCTCGCCCGCCCCCGCCGGCGGCGCGCCGAGCAGCGCGCGCACGCCCCCCGCCCAGCAGACCTCCCCGAAGACGCTCGCCGCCCGCAGGAGCCGCCGCGCCTCGGGCCCGAGCGCCGCGATGCGCGCCTCCACGAGGCCCAGCGCCGTCTCCGGCGGCGCCCCGCCGCGCCCCTCCGCCGCGGCGCGGATGAGCTCCTCGAGGCAGAAGGCGTTGCCCGCGGCCCGCTGCGCGAGCGCGGCGACCTCCCCCGGCGCGAGCGACGCGCCGAGCGCGCTCCGCGCCAGCTGCTCGGCCGCCCGGGCGGGCAGCTCGCGCAGCCGGAGCTCCGAGAGCCCCCGCTCGGCCCAGAGCTGGGGGAAGAGCGCGTGCACCTCGGGCCGGGCGAAGGCGAGCACCGCGTAGGGCCGATCGCCGAGCTCGCGCAGCGCCCGGTCGAAGATCCTCACCGAGGGCGCGTCTCCCGCGTGAAGGTCCTCGAGCACCACGAGCATGGGGCGCGCGCCCGTCACCGCCCGCGCGTAGTCGACGTACGCGCGCTGGATCTCGTCGGCCATCAGCGCCGGGTCGCGCCGCGCGGCCTGCAGCGCCGGCGGCGCCTCGTCCGGCGGGGCGATGCCGAGCAGCTCGCCCAGGAACGCGGCCTCCGCGCGGCCCTCCTCGCCCTCGAGCGGCGGCCCGAGCGCCTGCGCGAGCTTCGCCCGCTGCGCCTCCGGGGCCTCGCCGGGGGCGATCCCGAGCGCGCTCCGCAGCGCCCCGGCGAGCAGCGCGAGCGCGGCGCCCCCGCCGAGGGCGTCGCCGCGGGCGACGCTCAG
Source organism: Sorangium sp. So ce134 (assembly GCA_051525975.1). GTDB lineage: Bacteria > Myxococcota_A > Polyangia > Polyangiales > Polyangiaceae > Sorangium. The sequence continues at coordinate 9,527,199 of CP150314.1, read as the reverse complement.
CGCCGCGCCGGGGTGACGCCGGCGCAGCGCCTCGACGGCCTCGTGGCGCAGGCGCGATTTGCCCATGCCGGCCGCCGCGGTCACCAGCGCCGCCGCGGCGCGCCGCTCGGTGAAGCTGTCGTCGACGAGCTCGAGCAGCTGCTGCAGCTCCCGCTCGCGCCCGACGTAGGGGCTCGGCCCGCCGAGGAGCTCGCGCGCCCCCTCGCCGATCTCGCGCTCCGCCTCGAGCCGCGCGAGCCCGCCCTCCGCCGCGACCTCGAAGCGCGGGTCGAGCAGGGCCCGCGTCAGCGCGTCGATGAAGACGCCCTCGCGCCGGCCGTCCCCGCGGGCGGGCGCGGCGGCCTCGTCCAGCAGCGCGACCGCCTGGTCCACCACCTCGCCGAACGGCGATCGCCCCGCGGGCTCGCCCCGCCCCGTCGCCAGCGCGACCGCCGCGCCGGGGAGCTGCGCGCGGATCTGCAGCGCGCAGCGCGCCGCGAGCGCCGCCTGGTCGATCGCGCCGCCCGCGCCCGCCGCGACGGCCGCCACGATCCCGTCGCCGAGCTCCTCGACCTGCGCGCCGAGCGGCAGGGCCGCGCGGCGCACCGCCACGAGCGCGCCCGGCGGCGGCGCGTGCGCGTCCAGGGACTCGGTCGTCGCCGAGCACGAGGGCTGCGCGGACCGGACCGCCACGACCGAGGCCAGCTGCCGCTCCCTCGCGGAGATCGCCGCGGCGGGGGGCAGGGCCGACGAGGGGCCGCTCGCTTCCAGGGCGCCGAGCGCGTCGAGGCAGCGCACCACGGCCGCGCCGTCCTCGGGTCGCCCCGACGGGTCCTTGGCCAGCATCCGCGCGAGGAGCGCGTCGAGCGCCTCGGGCACCTCGGGCCGCAGCTCCCGCGCCCGCGGCGGGTCCTCGAGGAGCAGCTTCCACACGAGCGCGAGGTGCTGCCCGCGGAACGCCCGCTGCCCGGTGAGGCACTCGAACAGCACGCAGCCGAGGGAGAAGACGTCGGCGCGCCCGTCGAGCGCCGCCCGATCGCCCCGCGCCTGCTCCGGGGCCATGTAGCCCAGCGTGCCCACCACCGCCGACGTCCCGGTCAGGCGCGACGTGGCGTCCGAGAGCAGCGCGATGCCGAAGTCGAGCAGCTTGACCCGATCGAGCGCGCCGTCCACGAGGAAGAGGTTGCTCGGCTTGATGTCGCGGTGGACGATCCCGCTCGCGTGCGCCGCGCCGAGCGCGTCCGCCACCCTCCGCGCGAGGGCGACGCTCTCGTCGACGCGCAGCTCCTGCCGCGACAGCCGATCCGCGAGGCTCTCGCCGGAGAGCCACTCCATCGCGAGGTACGGCTCCCCGGTCGGCGCCACCCCGTGCGTCGCGTACCGCACGATGTGCGGGTGCGAGAGCCGGGACAGCGCCGCGGCCTCGCGGAGGAAGCGCGCCTCCGCGCGCGCGTCGAGCCGGCGCAGCAGCTTGACGGCCACGACCTCGCCGCTCGCGCGATCGATCGCGCGGTAGACGGTGCCCATCCCTCCGGAGCCGGCGACCTCCGCCAGCTCGAAGCGACCGTCGAGCAGCCTGCCGGGCAGCATGAGGGGGCAGGATGCACCGTCCCCCGAGGGCCTGGCAAGGCGGAGCGGCGGCGCGATCGTGTTACGGAGCCGGCGCGACGCGCGCGCACGACTTCGTCAGGTATCCTTATCAACGCGGCTCGCAGGCCGAGGGGGCGGCGCGATCGACAGCGGCGCTCACCCGAGCGCGCCCGCGGGGCCCGCGCCGAGGAGACATCGCATGCCGCTCTTGCAAAAGGCCCCTGAGACGCCCGAGGAGATGGAGCGCCACAGGCCGCTCGACCTGTCGCCCGAGGAGGTCAGCGAGCTCAGCGAGGAGGCCTGGTACGAGCGCGCCTACCGCGGCGGCGAGGCGCCGCAGCTCACCGCGCGCGCGATCGTCATGGGCGCGTCGCTCGGCTTCGTCCTCGCGTTCACGAACCTCTACCTCGGGCTCAAGATCGGCTGGCACATCGGCGTCGCGATCACCGCGTGCCTCCTGTCGTTCGCGATCTGGGGCTCCCTCGTGCGGCTCGGCCTGGCGCGCACGCCGATGACGCTCCTCGAGAACAACTGCATGCAGTCGACGGCCTCCGCGGCCGGCTTCTCGACGGGCAGCACGATGGTCTCGGCGATCCCCGCGCTGCTCATGCTCTCGGCCTCGCCCGAGCGCCCCGGGGGCGAGCACCTGCCGTGGCCGGTGCTCGCCGCGTGGACGTTCTTCCTCGCCGTGCTCGGCGCCGTCCTCGCGATCCCGATGAAGCGCGGCCTGATCAACCAGGAGCGGCTGCGCTTCCCGTCGGGCACGGCCGCGGCCGTGACGCTCCAGAGCCTGTACAGCAAGGGGGAAGAGGCGGCGGGCAAGGCGAAGGGGCTGCTCTTCGCCGCGCTCGCGGGCGGCGTCGTCCCGCTGTTCACCAGCCTGAACGTGGCGCGCGCGACCGACGCCGCGGGGAGGGCCGTGCGCGCCGCGCTGCTGCCCGGCGTCGTCAAGGCGTTCGATGGGCTGCCCGGGATCGCGGCCGCCGGCAAGACGTACCCGCTCTCCGACTGGAACATCAAGCTCGACTGCGGGCCGGCGCTCATCGCCGCCGGGGCGCTCGTCGGGTTGCGGGTCACGGCCTCGATGGTCGCGGGCGGGCTCGTCCTTGCGCTGTTCCTCGGGCCCTGGGGCATGGAGTCGATGTGGACCAACCCTGCGGGCGCCACGGTCCCGGCCGTGACGCGCCCGCAGGCGGCCTGGCGCGAGATCGGGCTGTGGGCGGGCGCGCCCATGCTGGTCTCTGTGGGCCTGCTCTCGCTGGCGATGCAGTGGCGCACGATCGCGCGCGCGTTCGCGGGCCTGCGGGGCAGGGGGCCGTCGGGCGCGCCGCCGCGCGGCGGGGGCGAGCGGCAGGAGGGCCTGGCCGAGCGCGTCGCGCGGATCGAGGTGCCGGGCTCGTGGTTCTGGTGCGGCGGTCTCTTCGCGGGCGCCGGGGTGGTCGCGATCGCGTGGCGCTTCTTCGAGGTTCCGCCGCACTTCGGCGTGCTCGCGGTGCTGCTCACGTTCGTGCTGTCGCTCGTCGCGTGCCGGGCGACCGGCGAGAGCGACGTCACGCCGACGGGGGCGATGGGCAAGATCATGCAGCTCCTCTACGGCGTGCTCATCCCGCAGAACGCGACGGCGAACCTGATGACGGCGGGCATCACGTCGGGCGCCGCGGCGGCGAGCGCCGACCTGATGACGGATCTCAAGTCGGGTTACCTGCTCGGCGCCGACCCGAGGCGCCAGTTCATCGCCCAGCTCCTCGGGATCATCCCCGGGACCATCGCCACGGTGGTGGGGTTTCATGTCCTCATCCCGGACGCGTCGGCGCTGACGGGCGGGAGCGGCGGTGAGGCTCCGTTCCCCGCGCCGGCGGCGCAGCAGTGGAGGGCGGTGGCGCAGGTCTTCAAGCTCGGGGTCGGGAACCTGCATCCGATGGCGCGGACGTGCATCGCGTGGGGCATCGTCGCCGGCATCGTCCTCGTGCTCGCGGACAGGGCGCTCTCGGGCGAGCGGTACAAGGCGTACAGGCGATATCTCCCGTCGGCCACCGGCGTCGGGCTCGGGCTGATCCTGCCCTTTTATCAGCCGCTCTCGATGTTCCTCGGGGCCGCGATCGCGGCGATCGTCGGCGCGCGCAAGGGCAAGGCCGAGGCGTACGTCGTGCCGGTGGCGTCGGGGCTCATCGCCGGGGAGAGCATCGTCGGGGTGGTGGTCGCCGCGCTGAACAACTTCGTGCTCCGGTAGCCCGGGCGGACAGCCCCGTACCAGATGCCGTGCTGTTCCTTGCGCGATGCCTGTTCCGGCCTCCACCCGCTCTTACGAGACGCGAAGGACGCCAAGACGCGAAGGACGCCAAGACGCCAAGGACGCCAAGGCGCCAAGGCGCCAAGGACGCCAAGAAGAAGACAATATAATATCTTGGCGTCTTGGCGTCTTGGCGTCTTGGCGTCCTTCGCGTCTTGGCGTTTCATTCCTCGCTCGAACAACGTGATCAGCGTCCCAGTCTAGGGCCTCCGGAGGTGCTGCAGCAGATCGACTGGCTGCTCTGCGCGCCCTGCGCCTCCCAGCGCCGCGCGGTACGTCTCGCGCAGGAGCTCGTCGACGTCGAGCAGCCGCTCGAGGTACTCCGCGGTGACCGTTCGGTACGTCACCCGGTAGCCCTCGTTGAAGAGGAGCTCCTTCTCGAGCTGGGAAATGTCCCACTTGAAGACCGGGACCGCCTCCGTGTTGACCTCGATGGCCCTCGCCCACTTGAGCTCGTCGACGGCGTTGCGCGAGATGCGGTAGTCGTGCGCCTCGACGGCCGTGGACGCGAGCGCGTAGAGCGCCCGCAGGGCCTTCGCGGGGAACCGGATGCTGTGATACCGGTCGCGCAGGATGCGGATGCCGATGGTCGCGGGCCGCTCCAGCGGGAGCGGCTCGTCCCGCGTGATGCTGGGATCGAAGATCTCCAGGGGGAAGTTGCTGAGGAGCCCGCCGTCGACGAGGTAGCTGACGACCCCGTTCTCCCCGGTCGTCGTCACCGGCCGGAACACGAACGGCACGCTCATGCTCATCCGCACGGCGAGCGCCACATCCATCTCGTCCGGGCTGACTCCATACTGCCGCCAGTTCACGTCCGAGGGCAGGAAGAGCATGCGCCCGCGCGTGATGTCCGACGCCGTGACGTAGAGCTTGTATCGCCGGAGCGACCCCTCGGGCTCCTTGTGATCCGCGAGCAGGTCGCCGAACGTCCTCACCCCCTTGTCGCGCAGCTTGGATCGCAGAAAATCGAGGAAGTAGTCTCCCTGGAACATCCCGAGCTTCCACAGCACCCCGAGGGCCACGCTGAGAGGCTGGCCGACGACCGGGATCCGGGCGAGCGCGCCGTGATCGGCGAAGCGCGAGAACTCCGTGCTGGCGATGATGGTCTCGAGCTCCGCGGGCGTGTAGCCGGCCGCGAGCAACGCCGACACGACCGCGCCGGCCGACGTCCCCGCGTACTGGGACTCCCCGAGCGACAGCTGCAGGCCGCGCGTGTTGTCCAGGTTGTACTCCGCGATCCTCGCCTCGAGCGCCTTCAGGGCGCCGACCAGCGCGATCCCCTTCACGCCGCCGCCCTCGAGCACGAGGTTCAGCCTCTTGTTCAGCGGGCGCGCCATCCCGGCGCCCGGAGCGCGCTCCTGCCCGCCGCCGCTCCCCGGGAGGATCGCCGCCCTCCCGGGTTCCCCCGCGTCTCCGCTGCCGGGCCGGGACTCCTGCCCACCTGGCGCCGAGCCCCCCTCCACGCCGCGCTCCTCGTCCACCGCCGCGCTCTTCATGTGGTCTCCCCCTCCTCCGGCGATCGGCACCACCCTCGGGGCCGACGAGGCGCATTGCAATCCGCGTGCGAACGGCGGCCTGCGCCGGAGGGGACCACCATCGATTCGCGCGCCGTCCTCGCGCTGGACATGCCGTAAACGGCGGCAGCGGTGATGGTCCTGGATTAACGCATCGCGTTATCCGGCTCTCGGCTCGCTGGAGGCGTCGCGATGAAAACGTGCGTCGATTGAACGTTCCGCGAGCGTCCGGGAACGGAGGTTCGTTCGGCGCGCAACGGCGGCCCCCGCGGGGGGTCGCCCGGGCGCGCCCACAAGGAGTCACCGATGTTGCTCGTCTCCTCTGCCCCTCTGGCGCGGAGCTCTGCGCCGCGATCCGCCTTTCGCCGGCTCGTGAAGCCGCTCCTCGGCCTCGTGGTCTTCGCGGCGCTCTTCCTCGCGCTCGCGTGGGCGCTGGACGACAGGCCTGCCACGGCGGGGCCCCTCGCGGCGGCGGCCGCGAGCCCGCTCGGCCAGCTCTCCCGGACCGCCACCGATCGCGCGCTCGTCGTCGGGCGGGTCGAGGAGCGCCTCCCGGCCGGCTCGTACACCTATTTCGCCGTGCGCACCGGCGAGGCCCTCACGTGGGCTGTCACGGTCGGCGACGCCCCGCCGCCCGGCACCCCGGTGCAGGTGCGGAGCATGGGTCGCAGGACGAACTTCCACTCGAGCCGCCTCGCGCGGACGTTCCCCGAGCTCGTCTTCGGGGTCGTCTCGCGCGCCGACTGAGCCCTCCCCAGCGCCCGAATCAGAAAGGACCGTGACCATGACGACGACGACACGCACGTTGAACGAGACCCTCGCGCGCCCCTCGCGCGCCTTCGCCGCCGCCGTCCTCGCGGCGCTCGCGGCGCTCCTCCCGGGGTGTGGCTCCGACGCCGGCACGGCGCCCCCCGGCGCGTCCCCCGACGCGTGCACGGGCGGCGTGCTCGAGGCCGATCTGGAGGCGGACCAGCTGAGCGGGCCCGGCGTCGATCCCGCGACCGGGAAGCTCGCGCCCCCTCCGGAGGGCTCGTCGTACACGGTCAGCGCGACCTACGGGATCCCGAGGCCGGGCGACGCCGTGATGGAGAAATACGTGCAGTATTTCGGGGCCGTCCAGCAGCAGCTCGCGTCTCAGCCCGGCCTCGTGGCGATCCAGCTGGCGCAGTCGCCGTCGTGCGGCTCCGGGCGCACGCTGGCCGTCTGGTCGTCGACAGAGGCGATGTACGAGTTCGTCATGAGCCCTGCCCACCTGGCGGCGATGGACGCCGTGAACGAGCTGGTCCAGCCGAACTATGCGGTCACCCACTGGGAGACGGCCACGGCCGACGAGGTCACCATGGAGGAAGGGGTCCGCCGCATCCAGGCGGAGGCCCGGGCGCGATGAGCTGACGCCGCGCCGGCGGCGCCGGGGCGCGCGCCCGCCCCGGCCGGGGATCAGCGGGCGGGCGCGCTCGCCGCGCGCTGGGCGCCGAGGCGGCTCATCGCGTAGGCGAGCCCGCCCTGGAGCGTGCCCTGCGTGGTGATCCGGCTGAAGTCGATGTCGAGCCCCACCAGCGTCATCGCGATCTCCGGGCCGACGCCGACCATCACGCTCCGGCAGCCGAGCAGCTCCGCCGCCTGCACGGCGCGAACCAGGTGGCGCGCCACGGCGGTGTCGATCACCGGCACGCCGGTGATGTCGAGGATCACGAACTCCGCGCCTCGCTGCCCGATGGCGACGAGCATGCTCTCCAGCGCCTGGGCCGCGCGCCGGTCGTTGATCTCCCCGACCAGCGGCATCAGCAGGATCCCCTGCCAGATCTGGATGACCGGCATCGCCATGCGATCGAGCAGCGCCGCCTGCGCGTCGATGATCGCGCGCTGCTCGCGGTTCTCCGCCGCCATCCGCTCGGCCTCCATGTGCCGCCGCTTCAGATCGGTGATGTCCGTGATGAGCCCGCAGAGGCCGACCACCTCGCCCCGCGCGTTCTTCATCGGGAACTTGCGGGTCCAGATCGTGCGCGTCACCCCGTCCGCGCCCGTGGCTTGCTCCTCGTTCTCGCTCGGCTCACCGGAGTTGAAGACGAGATCGTCGTAGCTCCAGAAGAGGTCGGCCTGCTCCTTTGGCCAGTAATCCGGGTCGCTCCGGCCGATCAGGTCGCCGTAGCTCTGCCCGATGAGCGTGCAGAAGCCCGGATTGCAAGCGATCCAGCGGTGTCGCCGATCCTTGACGAAGATCGGGTCCGGGACGGTGTCGATGACGAGCTGGAGGAGCTCGAATGTCTTCCAGTCCGAGGAGTCGATGCAAGGGAGCGTGAACGCCATGCAAAAAAGCCGATCTCCCCCCGGCCAGCCTCTCGTTATCAGCCATCGTGGATGGCTCCGCAAGGACAGAATCGGCCCGGATCATGCGCCGAGTGACGAAGAGGTATTGGAGCACGCCATGACGGCGTGGACGTACTTCGTCTTTCTAACCCACGCCACATATTTACGAGAGGGCTTGACGCCACGCGAGGCGGCCGAGGGCCCAGAGCTGGTCGAGGTCGCGCTTCTTCCATAAGTTCTGTTTATGGTTCATATAGATCCTATTCACTCGACTTCATCGTCGGGATCCCTAACCTCAGCGCAAACGGAGGAACGAACGATGAAGACGCGAGAATCGACGAGCGGGCGGCGCGCGGTGAGGCTGGGGGCCACGGGGCCCGAGGTCTTCCCGCTGGGGCTCGGCTGCATGGGGATGTCGGGCATGTACGGCGCGGCCGACGAGGCCGAGGGCGTGAGGACGATCCAGGCGGCGATCGATCGCGGGGTCACCCTGCTCGACACGGGCGACTTCTACGGCATGGGCCACAACGAGCTCCTCGTGGGGCGCGCCGTCGCGGGCCGGCGGGAGCGGGTCCAGATCTCGGTGAAGTTCGGCGCGCTCCGGGGGCCGGACGGCGGCTGGCTCGGGTTCGACGCGCGCCCCGCCGCGGTGAAGAGCTTCGCCGCCTACAGCCTCAAGCGGCTCGGCGTCGACGTCATCGACATCTACCGTCCTGCCCGGCTCGATCCGGCGGTCCCGATCGAGGACACCATCGGGGCCATCGCGGATCTGGTGAAGGCGGGATACGTCCGCCACATCGGGCTCTCCGAGGTCGGCGTCGAGACGATCCGCCGCGCCCACCGCGTCCACCCGATCGTCGATCTGCAGATCGAGTACTCGCTCGCGAGCCGCGGCCCCGAGGCGGAGATCTTCCCGGTCCTCGCCGAGCTCGGCGTCAGCGCGACGCTCTACGGCGTCCTCTCGCGGGGTCTCCTCGCCGGCAGCAAGCCGAAGGGGCCGGGCGACTTCCGCGCCCACCTGCCGCGCTTCACCGGCGAGGACCGCGAGAAGAACGAGGGCGCCGTGGCCGCGCTCCAGCGGTTCGCCGCGGAGCGGGGCATGACGCCGGGGCAGCTCGCGATCGCGTGGGTGCTCGCGCGGCAGCCGTCGTTCGTCCCCGTGATCGGGGCGAAGACCCGCGCGCAGCTCGACGACGCGCTCGGCGCCCTCGAACGGCCGCTGTCGGGGGAGGACGTCGGGGCGCTCGAGGCGCTCGCGTCGTTCTCCGGCGACCGTTACGGCGCGGAGCAGATGCGGCACCTCGACAGCGAGCGGCGGTGAGCCGCGCCGCTGAGGGATTCCGGAGGAAGCGGGAGGTCATCATGCGGATACTGATCACCGGGGCCACGGGGTACATCGGGTCACGGGTCGCGCGGCGGCTGCATGCGAAGGGGCACGCGGTCATAGCGGCGGTGCGCGATGAGGCGAGCGCGCGGCGGCTGCGGGACATGGGGGTCCCGGCCGAGCCGCTCCGGGCGTCGCTCGACGACGTGGAGGTGCTGGCCGAGGCGGCCCGCTCGGCGGACGCCGCCGTGCACATCGCCTTCGAGATGCGCGGGGGCGATCTCCGGGCGGCGGTGGCGCAGGAGCGGCGCGTGGCGCAGGCCCTCACCGAGGCGCTGGCCGGGACGGGCAAGCGCCTGATCGGAACGACCGCAACCGGGGTCGTGGGCAACACGGGGCCTGTGCCCGCGGGGGAGGATCACCCGTCGGAGCCCGGCCACCCCGGGGCGGTGCGGCGGGAGTCCGAGGGCGACTACCTGGCCGCGGCGCAGCGGGGGATCCGGAGCGCGGTCGTCCGCCCGTCGATCCTCACGCACAGCGACACGCCTCACGGCGTCGCGTCGAGGCTCGTTGCGGCCGCGCGCCAGCAGGGCGTCGCCCATCACATCGGCGCGGGCGAGAACCAGGTAACGTGCGTGCATGTCGACGATCTGGCCGAGCTCTACGTCCTCGCGCTGGAGAAGGCGCCGCCGGGCCGGATCTACAACGGGGCCGGGGCGAACGTGGCGACGGGCGATGTGGCGCGGTGGGTCGGACAGGCCTTGAAGGTGCCTGTCGCGAGCGCCTCGCGCGAGCAGGCCGGCGCGCTGTGGGGGCCGTTCTTCGCCATGCTGCTCGCGCTCGATCACCGGATGTCGAACGAGCGCGCGCGGGACGAGCTCGGCTGGCAGCCGTACAGGACGGCGAACAGGCTCGAAGACGACATCGCGCGCCTCGCGCGGCTGTAGCGGAGAGCTGGAGTCGCGAGAGCCTGGAAAATTCTTCTCTCGGTGTGCTTAACCGGTTCCCCTTCAGCGCCGCTCCAGACTTCTCTCCCCGCGCGACGTCGTCAGCGAGGTAGCGGAGCTCGCACGTTTCGGATAAAAGCGTGATCAGATCTCTGGGGTCAGGGAATTCACCGGCGCCGCGCAGCAGGCCTTTGTGAATCACGGGGCTCGCTGCAACTTTCCGCGCCATGGCTGCCGATCTGGTCTCTGTACGCTTCAGCGGATGGGGCGATTCTGCACCATGCAGGTCTCACTGATCCTCGAGGAGTCGTAGTCCAACCCATTGGAAAGCTGGGGCCCCGGGAGCCCCGTCCTGCATGAGAATCGTCGATATTCGCGCCACCACCGTCACCGTGCCGCTCGAGGCGCCCCTGCGCCACGCGAACGGCTGCCACTGGGGCCGCTTCGTGCGCACGATCGTCGAGGTCGAGGCGGATAATGGGCTCGTCGGCCTCGGCGAGATGGGCGGCGGCGGAGAGTCGGCCGAGGCCGTGTTCCGCGCCATGAAGGGTTACCTCGTGGGCCACGATCCGGCCCGCCTCGAGGAGATGCGGTTCAAGATCGCGAACCCGACGGCCTCTCTCTACAACAACCGCACCCAGATCCTCGCCGCGCTGGAGTTCGCCTGCCTCGACCTGCTCGGACAGGCCTACGGCGTGCCCGTCTACGACCTCCTCGGCGGCAAGCTGCAGGACGAGGTGCCCTTTGCGTCCTACCTCTTCTTCCGCTACGCGAACGCCGACGGCTCGGGCGAGGTCCGCACGCCGAAGCAGCTGGTCGAGGAGGCGAGGGCACTGAAGAAGAAGCACGGGTTCACCTCGCACAAGCTCAAGGGCGGCGTGTTCCACCCGGATTACGAGCTCGAGTGCTACCGCGCCGTGGCCGACGCCTTCCCCGACGACCGCGTCCGCTTCGACCCGAACGCCGTCTGGTCGACCGAGCAGGGCATCCGCTTCGGTCAGGCGATCGAGGATCTGAACAACGACTACCTGGAAGATCCCGTCTTCGGCCTGCACGCGATGCGGCGCACCCGGGAGAAGGTGCGGATGCCGCTCGCGACGAACACCGTCGTCGTCAACTTCGAGCAGCTCGCCGCGAACGTGCTGGACACGGCGGTGGACGTCATCCTGCTCGACACGACGTTCTGGGGCGGCATCCGGCCCTGCGTGAAGGCGGCCGGCATCTGCGAGACGTTCGGCCTCGGCGTCGCCGTCCACTCCTCGGGCGAGCTCGGCGTGCAGCTCGCGACGATGCTGCACCTCGGCGCGGTCATCCCGAACCTCTCGTTCGCGGCCGACGCGCACTACCACCACCTGAAAGACGACGTGATCCAGGGAGGCCCGCTCCCCTACCAGGACGGCCGCATCCGCGTGCCCGACGGCCCCGGCCTGGGCGTCCGCCTCGATCGCGAGAAGGTCGCCCGCTACGCCGAGGAGTACCGCCGCCTGGGCCCCTATCCCTACGACAAAGATCCCCTGCGCCCGGCCTGGTGCGCGACCGTGCCGAACGAGCGCTGGGCCGATCCCAAGGACGCCCGTATTCCCCAGGTGCCGAGATGACCCTCGCCGAGCGCGTTGCCAAGGCGATCGACGCCGCGCCCATCATCGATCTCCACACTCACCTGTTCGCCCCCCAGTTCCAGGCGCTGAACCTCTGGGGCGTCGACGAGCTCCTGACGTACCACTACCTCGTCGCCGAGACCCTGCGCGCCGAGCCGAAGGTCACGCCCGAGGCGTTCTACGCGCGCGACAAGCGGGCGCAGGCCGACCTCGTGTGGGAGGCGCTCTTCGTCCGCCGCTCGCCGCTGTCCGAGGCGACCGCGGGGGTCGCCACCGTGCTCGACGCGTTCGGCCTCGACCCCGCCGCGCCCGACCTGCGCGACGCGCGCGCCTTCTTCGCCGGGCGCAAGGCCGAGGATCACCTGGAGGACGTGCTGCGCCTCGCGGGGGTGAGCGCGCTCGCGATGACGAACGACCCGACCGACCCCGCGGAGCGCGCGATCTGGGAGGCGGGCGTCGCGCCCGATCCGCGGTTCTACACGGCGCTGCGCATCGATCGCCTCGTCACCGCGAACGACCTCGCGGCCGAGCTCGACCGGTGGATCGCCCGCATGCGGCCGCGCTACCTCGCGATCTCGGTCAACGAGGTCGCGGCCCCGCCCCGGGCCGTGCTGGACGCGTGCCGCGCGCACGGGCTGCCGTTCGCGATGATGATCGGCGTCCGGCGCGCGGTGAACCCCCGCCTCGGCGTCGCCGGCGACGGCGTGAGCGCCGTCGACCTCACCCCGCTCGAGCGGCTCGCCGGCGACAACCCCGACGTCCGCTTCCTCGTCACGACGCTCGCGCGCGAGAACACGCACAGCCTCTGCGTCGTGGCGCGCAAGTTCGCGAACGTCCTCCCGTTCGGGTGCTGGTGGTTCATGAACAACCCGAGCCTCATCGAGGAGACGACCTCGATGCGCCTGGAGATGCTGGGGCCGACCTTCGTGCCGCAGCACTCCGACGCGCGCGTCCTGGATCAGCTGATCTACAAGTGGCGCCACTCGCGGCGGTCCATCGCCAACGCGCTGGCGCGACGCTATGCGGCGATGCCCGTCCCGCCGACCGACGCGCAGATCGAGCGCGACGCGCGCGCGCTCCTGGGCGGCATCGCCGGGGAATGGCTGGGAGCATGACCAAGCTCTTCGATATCGCGGGCCGCAGGGCCGTCGTTGTCGGCGGCACCTCCGGCATCGGCCGCGCGATCGCCCTCGGCCTCGCCGAGGCGGGCGTCCACACCGTCGCCTCGGGCACCCGGGCGGATCGGGCCCGCGCGGTCTATGGCGAGATCTGCGAGCGGGGCGTCCGCTCGCTCGAGGCCACGTGCGACGTGAGCGACCGGGCGTCCCTCGACGCCCTGCGCGACGGCGTGATCGAGGCGCTCGGCGGCGTCGACATCCTCGTCAACTGCGCCGGCAGGACCTTCCGCACGCCCACGGCCGAGGTCGGAGACGCCGAGTGGAACAGCCTGCTCGACACGAACGTGACAGGCATGCTCCGCGCCTGCCAGTCGTTCCATGGCTCGCTGCGCGAGAGCGGCCGCGGCCGCATCGTCAACATCGCCTCGCTGTCGAGCTTCGTCGCCTTCCACGAGGTGGCGGCCTACGGCGCGTCGAAGGCGGCCGTCATGGCGCTGACCCGGAGCCTCGGGGCCGAGTGGGCGAAGCACGGTATCCGCACGAACGCCATCGTGCCGGGCGTCTTCGTGACCGATCTCAACCGCGCCCTCCTCGACGGCACCCCGCGCGGGCGGGAGCTGCTCGCCCGCACGCCGCTCGGCCGCTTCGGCGAGACCCAGGAGCTGATCGGCGCGGCCCTCTTCCTCTGCTCTGACGCGGTGAGCTTCATCACCGGCACGAGCATCGCAGTCGACGGTGGCTTTCTCGCTTCGGGGGTGAACCAATGACGACGGCCGCGTCTCCCGTGGTCCCGGCGAGCGGTGGCGTGATGACGCGCACCCGCTGGACCGTCTGCGCGCTCCTCTTCTTCGCGACGACGATCAACTACCTCGATCGGCAGCTCTTCTCGCTGCTGGTCCCGTTCTTCGAGAACGAGCTGCGCCTCGGGCCGACGGACCTCGCGCTCATCAACGTGAGCTTCCTGCTCGCCTACGGCTTCGGCATGGTGTTCGTCGGTCGCTGGATCGACCGCGTCGGCACCCGCAAGGGGCTCAGCGCGACGTTCCTGCTCTGGAACGTCGCCTCCGCGGCCCACGCCTTCGTCGGCAGCCTCGGCGGCTTCGCCGCGATCCGCTTCCTGCTCGGGGTGGGCGAGGCGGGCAACTTCCCCTCCGCCGTCCGCACCGTGGCCGAGTGGTTCCCCAAGAAGGAGCGTGCGCTCGCGACCGGCCTGTTCAACTGCGGCTCGAACGTGGGCGCCATCCTCGCCCCGCTCCTCGCGGTGCGCATCGCGGAGGCGTACGGCTGGCGCGCCTGCTTCCTCGTCCTCGGCGGGATCGGCGTCGTGTGGATCTTCTTCTGGACGCGGCTGTACCGGCGGCCGGAGGAGCACCCGAAGGTGTCGCCCGAGGAGCTCGCGCACATCCGCTCCGACGCGAAGGAGTCGACCGAGTCCCTCGGCGTCAGCGAGGTGTTCGGGATGCGGCCGGTCTACGCGGTCGCGATGGCGAAGTTCTTCACCGACGCGCCGTGGTGGTTCTACCTCACCTGGCTGCCGAAGTTCCTCGTCGGCGAGTTCAAGCTGACGCCGACGTTCATGGCCTACGCGATCCCGGTCGTGTTCATCGTGGCCGACGTCGGCGCGATCGGCGGCGGGTGGCTCTCGTCGAAGCTCATCGCGAGCGGCCGCTCGGTCGGCGCGGCGCGGAAGCTCGCGATGCTCGCCTGCGCGCTCGCCGCGGTGCCCGTCATGGCCGTCGGGCAGCTCGTCGACGTCCCGAGCGTCGCCGGCATCCCGTCGGTGTACGTCGCGGTCGCGCTCCTCTCGCTCGCCGCGGCGGCGCACCAGGGCTGGAGCAGCAACCTCTACACGCTGGTCTCGGACACCCTGCCTCGGCCGGCGATGGCGACGGTGGTCGGCATCAAGACCGCGTTCGGCGTCGTCGGCGGGGCGATCTTCCAGATCTTCGTGGGCCGGTCGCTCACGCTCACCGGCTCGTACGCCCTGCCGTTCCTGCTCGCGGGGAGCCTGTACCTCGTCGGGCTGCTCGTGCTGCACCTCCTCCTGCCGCGCGTCGAGCCGGTCACGCCCAAGCGGCGCGTGCCGCAGGCGGCGATCGTCGCCGGCGGCCTGGCGATGCTCGCCAGCATCGCGGGCCTGCAGCTCGCCCTCAACCGCCCGCCGTACGCCTCCGTGGCCGACTACCGCGCGACGCGGCCCGCCCAGCTCGGCGCCACGGGCGCGCCGGTCGAGGGCCCCGCGGCGCACGTGGGCTGGATGGACGCGCGCTGGTACCTCTGGCCGACGGCCCAGGGGACCAAGGCCGAGCTCGTCAAGCTCGACCGCGACGGGCGGCCCATCGTCGAGTCCAGGGGCGCCGGCGCCAAGGGGTATATTGGCCCGTCCGCCGCCGAGGTACAGTCGACGCGAGCGCCGGGAGGCAACCCGTGAGCACCGCCCCCGGCGAGCCTCATCGCCCCTCCGCGGCTCCCTCGGCCCCGTTCGCCAACCTCCTCGGCTCGGCCGTTCCGTCACGCGGCCAGCTCCCCTGCCGGTAAACCATGTCCTTCACGCTCCGCGATCCTGCCGCCTGCCGCTGGGACCTCGTCTCCCTCGGCGAGGTCATGCTCCGCCTCGATCCCGGCGACGGTCGGATCTCGACCGCCCGCGGCTTCAACGCCTGGGAGGGCGGCGGCGAGTACAACGTCGCCCGCGGCCTCCGCCGCTGCTTCCGGCTCAGGTCGGCCATCGTGACCGCCCTCGCGGACAACCCCGTCGGGCGGCTCATCGAGGACCTCATGCTGCAGGGCGGCGTGGACCTCTCGCACCTGCGCTGGGTGCCCCACGACGGCGTGGGGCGGACCGTGCGCAACGGCCTGAACTTCACCGAGCGTGGCTTCGGCATCCGCGGGGCGGTCGGCGTCTCGGACCGCGGCCACACGGCCGCGTCGCAGCTGAAGGCCGGCGACATCGACTGGGACGCGATCTTCGGCCGGGAGGGCGCGCGGTGGTTCCACACCGGCGGCATCTTCGCCGCGCTCTCCGAGACCACGCCGGGCGTGGCCAAGGAGGCCATGGAGTCGGCCAGGCGGCACGGGGTCGTCGTCTCCTACGATCTGAACTACCGCCCCTCGCTCTGGAAGTCGATCGGCGGCCAGGCCCGCGCGCGCGAGGTCAACCGCGCGCTCGCGCCGTACGTCGACGTGATGCTGGGCAACGAGGAGGACTTCACCGCGGCCCTCGGCTTCGAGGTCGAGGACCTCGACGAGGGGCACAAGAACCTCCACGTCGGCGCGTTCGAGGCGATGATCCAGCGCGTCATCGAGGCGTTCCCGAACATCCAGGCGGTGGCGACGACCCTGCGCGTGGCGACCTCCGCGACGCGCAACGACTGGAGCGCGGTGCTGTACCAGGGCGGCCGGCTCTACCAGGCCCCGGAGCGGAAGGACCTGGAGATCTACGACCGCGTGGGCGGCGGCGACTCGTTCGCTTCGGGCCTGATCTACGGCTTCCTCATGGGCAAGGGGCCGCAGTGGGCGGTCGACTGCGGCGCGGCGCACGGGGCGCTCGCGATGACGACGCCCGGCGACACCACGATGGCGACCCTCGACGAGGTCCTCAAGGCGATGAAGATGGGCACGGCCCGGGTGGATCGATGAACAAGCAAGACGTGCTCGGGTGGATCGGTCGCACGCGCGTCGTGCCTGTCGTGCGCGCCGGCTCGGCCGACGAGGCGCTCCAGGCGGTCGAGGCGCTCCTCGAGGGCGGGATCGACGTCCTCGAGATCACGATGACCGTGCCGGGCGCGGTCGAGGTCGTGCGCGAGGTCGCGGCGCGCCACGGGGATCGGGCCCTGGTCGGCGCGGGCACCGTGCTCGACGCCCGCACCGCCGAGGCGTGCGTCGAGGCCGGGGCGCGCTTCGTCGTCAGCCCCGCGCTCGACGAGGCGACGGTGAAGGCGTGCCTCGCGATGGACGTCGTCAGCGCCCCCGGCGCGCTCACGCCGACCGAGGTCGTGGCGGCGCACCGGGCGGGCGGAGACGTCGTGAAGGTGTTCCCCTGCGACGCCCTCGGCGGCGCCTCGTACCTCAAGGCGCTCAAGGCGCCGCTGCCGCACATCCCGCTCATGCCCACCGGCGGCGCGACGCTGCAGAACCTGGGCACCTTCCTCGCCGCGGGCGCGGTGGCCGTCGGCGTCGGCAGCAACCTCGTGGATCTCAAGCTCCTGCGCGAGGGGCGGCGCGACGAGCTCGTCGCCCGCGCCCGCGCGTTCCGCGAGGCGGCCCGCTCGGGCTGACGCGAGCACAGGAAACGAGAGCGCCGCTCGGCGCGTCGAGCCCGGCCCGCGCCGCCGGGCGGATCGACGCGACGCCTGGGCCGTGATCTGTCCAGTGTAGTGAAAAACATCAATAAAATCAACTACTTGCGGTGCCGCTGAGAATTCCCGGCGCCATCGATAACCAGAGGCTTCGGACATGAACCAATCGAAGGTTGCGAACCTATTCGGTGCGTCGATTCTCTTCGTGGCGGCGGCCGCGCGCGGCCAGGCTCCCCCGCCGGCGCCGCCGCGGGGCGCGGCGCCGCCTCCGGCTGCGCCTGCTCCGGCGGCGGCGCCCGCGGCGGCGCAGCCGGCGCCTCCGCCGGCGGCGCCCGCGGCGGCCGCTCCGGCGCAGCCGCCGGCGGCGACGCAGGCCCCCCAGCCGCCGGACGCCGGCATGACGCAGCTGCCGACCGGCACGCAGGCGCCGGCCACGCCTCCGCCGATGGCGGGCACCGGGCCTGCGGCCGCGGCCCCGCCGCCGGCTCCCCCCGCGGATCTGGCCAAGCCGCCCGCCGCGGCGCCCGTTCCCGTGACCTCCAAGTGGAAGGCGACGATCTACGGGATGGCGGAGTTCGACATCATGCACGACTCCACCCAGAGCTTCGGCGAGTCGGTGGGGGCGACGGTGATCCAGCGCGAGGACACCTATGCGGGCAGGCACGCCCGCACGCATTTCACGACGCGGAACTCCCGGCTCGGCGTCAAGGTGAGCGCGCCCGAGTACGAGGGGATCAAGACCACCGCCGCCCTGGAGCTCGACTTCTTCGGCAGCCAGCCGCCCAACGTCTCGGAGGCCGCGCTGGTGAGCAGCGGCACCTTCCGCCTGCGCCAGGCGTACATCAAGGTGGAGTCGGATTACGTCGACGTGGTGATTGGCCAGACCTATCACCTGTTCGGGTGGCAGCCGTTCTTCTTCCCGGCCACCACGTCGTTCTTCCCGGTGATGAATCAGGTCTTCGGCAGGATGCCGCAGCTGCGCGTCGGCCACACCTTCAAGTCGGAGCCGCTCAACTTCGAGCTCGCGGCGGCCGCCGTGAAGCCGCCGCAGCGCGACTCCGAGATCCCCGACATCCAGGCGGGGATGCGCTTCGGCGTCAACGGCTGGAAGGGGATTCACACGCTGGGCGCCGGCGGGATGCTGATCGACCCGCTGAGCCTCGGCGTCTCCGGCACGTTCCGCCACTTGAAGGTGGCCGAGCACACCGCCACCCCGCTCCACTCGAGGTCGGCCAACGGCTACGCGATCTCGGTCGATGCGCTGATCCCGATCATCCCGGCGAGCGCGCTCGACGACCCGGGCAATGCGCTGACGTTGACCGGCTCGTTCTTCTCCGGAACGGGCATCGCGGACATCGTGGGCGTCGCGAGCAACGTGCCGAACCCGCCGCTCCCGGACGGCGCGGTCTACACGCCGGACATCGACAACGGCCTCGCGGTGTACGACGCGAACAACAACCTGAAGACGATCGGCTGGCGCGGGATGATGGTCGGTCTCCAGTACTATCTGCCGCCCTCGGGCCGCGTCTCCCTCTCCGTCAACTACACCCAGGGCTGGTCGGATCGGATCACGGCGGAGCACGGCTACAGGGACCTTCGCACCGCCTTCCGCGAGTCGCGCTACATCGATGGCAACCTGTTCGTCGACATCATGCCGGCCCTCCGCGCTGGCCTCTCGTTCCAGCGCTCGGAGCAGACGTTCGCCGACGACGTGACCGCGACCAACGAGCGCTTCAAGCTGTCTCTCTACAGCTTCTTCTGATCGGCGCCGGGCGCGCCCGGGGCGGCGCTCGTGGGGCCTCCGCCCCGCTCCGCGCCCCGGCGTCCCCCCCGCGGCCGCGCTCGTTCCGCGCGTCGGCGATCCCTGGCGGGACCGATCCGCGGCGCCGGACCGTCGCGATCCACCACCAGCACCGTTCCCCGCCAGAAGCGGACCTCGCGCGCGCCGACGATCCGCGGCGCGCCAGTTTGTGGTTGACGCCGACTATGTGAACGTTCACATTCGGCGCTGCGGAACTTCTTGCGCCTTGCCCTGGACAGGCCGTCATGCGCACGGGCCCTGCGTCTTCGTGCGTGTTCACGTTGAAGGTCCCGCCGTGGCTCCAGACGAGGCGCACGCACGGGGAAACGAGCAGCAGTCGGGCTCGGCCTGGGACGACATCAGGGCGCACTCCGAGGCGGAACGTCTGGCAACAACCTGTCTGCAAATTTCGTCATCGTCGGCTCGGAGCGAGCGTTTCGCGCTGTCGTGACGTGATCAGGGAGGCTCGTGTACAACGAAAAGAAAGCCGTCAGGCCCTTCAAAGCCTTCTGCTTGCTCGCTGGTGTCGCGCTTCTTTCGTGCAGCGAAGATAACGGCGACGCGGCACAGGCTGCCGGTGCGGGCAGCTCGGGCGTGTCAGCCACCAGCGGGGCGTCGACGAGCGTGACCGCTGGATCAGGTGGCGCTGCCAGCGGCAGCGGCGGTGCCGACGTCAGCGATGGCGGAATGGGCGGGGCAGGCGCGGGCGGAGCGGGGGACGGCGGCGATGCAGCCGGGGGCGGCGATGCAGCGGGTGGGGGCGGAGGTTCGCCGCTCCCGCCGATCACGGATTATTCTGCCGAGGGTCCGTTCGCGACGACGGTGGAGAGGAACTCGGGGCCCGGCGGGAACCACACGATCTTCAGGCCCGAACGCCTGGGTGAGGAGGGGTTCTTGCACGCGCCGATCATCTTCGGACCCGGGATCAATACCCAGGTGACCAGCTACACGGCTCTCCTGACGAATTTCGCTTCTCACGGCTTCGTGGTGGTGGGCGCCAATCTCCTCACGGGCGGTCCCAACGCCCCGGGCAACCGCGCGGCCATGCAGGAGGGGCTCGACTGGATCATCGAGCAAAACAGCAAGGCGGGCAGCGTCTACCAGGGCAAGATCGACGTGGAGCGCGCCGTCTCCATGGGCTACTCGGTCGGCGGCACCGCCGCCGTGGAGCTCGGCGGTCATGAGGCCGTGGCCACCGTCGTCTCGATCCACGGCCACATCGCGTCGGCGGCCCTGCACGGGCCCATGCTGCAGACCAGCGGAACGCGGGACACGGTCGGGCTGCCCATGCAGCAAAAGACCTACGACATGTCCCAGACCCAGACCTTCCTGGCGACGGTGATGGACGCGGACCATGGGTACATCACGCGCGACGAGGGAGGCGTCCAACGACCGGCGATCGTGGCTTGGCTCCGTTACTGGATCTACAACGACACCGGTGGGAAGCACTATTTCTACGGCGATGATTGCGTGATGTGCACCTCGCCCTGGGTGAACCCCCAGCGCAAGAACTGGGACTGACCATGCCGTCCAGTGTTGGCTCTTCGAGCTCCGATCGTATTCATCGTCACTCGCGTTGGCTGCGACCGATCTGGGGTGGCTTGGGCCTCTGCGCCGCTCTCAGCCTCGGCTGTAGCGACGACGGCGACGCCGGCGGATCGGCCGCGGGTGAAGCCTCCGCGAGTGGCTCCGGCGGCGGCGCTGCTTCCGGTGTCACGAGCAGCAGCGATGCTGCCGGTAGCGTCGGAACGACCGCGGGCGCGGGCGGCGCGGGCGCGGGTGGAACGGGCGGCGGTGGCGCAGCCGGAGCCGGAGCCGGCGGCAGCGGAGGTGGTGGCGAAGGTGACGCGGTGAAGTCCGCCGGCTGCGGCAAGATGCGCACGCTTCAGAACGGCGCTGGCGCCGTGCAGAGCGGCGGGAAGAGCCGCAAGTACACCATGCACGTTCCCGACGATTACGATAGCAGCCACCCGTACCGGCTCATCCTCTCCTTCCACGGGGCCACGGGCAACAGCGGCCAGGTTGCGCCCTCGTACTTCGGGCTCTGGTCGCTCTCCGAAGGGAGCACCATCTTCATCGCGCCCGACGCTGTCGGCGGGTTCTGGTCAGCCGACGACGATGTGACCTTCGTCGACGACATCCTCAAGCAGGTCACAGACGATCTCTGCATCGATACGTCGCGCATCGAGCTCGAGGGCTTCAGCCAGGGCGGCGCCATGGCGTGGACGCTGGCCTGCGCGCGTCCGGGCGTCTACCGCGCCGCCGTGGTCCACTCCGGCGGCGGCCTCGCCCGGCCCGCGAGCTGTCAGCCGGTCGCCTTCATGTCCTCGCTCGGTCAGCAGGAGAGCGGCGGCGCCGGACAGACCTCCAACAGCGATTTTTTCGCCATGCAAAATGGATGCACGGTGGAGACCTTGGCCAAGGCGCCCCGAGGTGGCCACGCCTGCTCCGATTACGAGGGCTGCTCCGCGGGTCACCCCACCCGCTGGTGTGATTACGACGGCGGTCACACTCCGTCACCGAACGACGCCGGGCAGGACATGTCGTGGATGCCTCAGGAGGTCTGGACTTTCCTGAGTCAGTTCTAGAGCGGTTTTCAATCGAGCCTGGACTGGCTTGCATACCAGATCTGTGTCGGTGTAGCATCATCTGCCTTATGGACCAATTCCGAAGTCACGTCCTCGGGTTTGCTTCGCTCTCGTTGGCGCTGCTCGTTTCGCTGCCTGCGCGCGGGGCATCGCTGCAAAAGGTCGACCAGAGCGAATGGGGGGCGGACGGCCTCCCCAGCTACGTCAACATGTACATTTACGTGCCTGACGAGCTGGCGACCAAGCCTCCCATCGTCGTTGCTCCCCATCATTGCCAGGGAACTGGCCCGGGGACGTTCGGCGAGATGTCGAGCCTGGTTTCCATAGCGAACACCAACGGCTTCATCATGGTCTTCCCGGAGGCCACCGGGCAGAACTGCTGGGACGCGGGATCGACGAGATCGCTCAACCACGGCGGTGGCGGCGACACGGGAGCCATCGTCCAGATGGTGAAATACACGCTCGAGAAGTACGCCGGCGACGCGGGCCGCGTGTACGCGGTCGGCGGGTCGTCGGGCGGCATCATGACCGAGGCGCTGCTGGGTGTGTACCCCGACGTGTTCATGGCCGGCGTGTCGCTCATGGGCGTTCCCTGTGGCTGCTGGGCCGAGGGCTACAACGACGTCACCGGGACCGGGAGCACTGCCCAGTGGAGCGGGCCCTGCGGGGGCGGCAACGTCACGAAGACCGGGCAGGAGTGGGGAGATCTCGTGCGTTCCTACTATCCCGGCTACACCGGCCATCGCCCGCGCCTGCAGCATTGGCATGGCACCGAGGACACGATCCTCAGCTACAAGAACATGGCGGAAGACGTCAAAGAGTGGACGAACCTGTTGGGGCTGAGCGAAACCCCGGATGGGACCGACACTCCGAGGAACGGAACCACGCGCCAGTTCTGGAAGAGCGCTTGCGGCTACACGGTCTACGAGGCCTTTTCGATGGCCGGCGTCGGGCACGCCGTGCCGTTCGACGGACCCGCCGTCGCCGCCTATTTCGGCCTCGACAAGGCCGGTGGTCAGGATCCAGAGACGGCGGCTTGTCCCGATGCCGTTCCCGGTGGCGGCGGCGCCGGAGGCGCGGGCGGCGCGGGCGGCGCGGCCGGAGCCGGAGGCGCGGGCGGCGCGGCCGGAGCCGGAGGCGCGGGCGGGGCCATGGAAGGTGGCGCGGGCGGCAGCGCGGGCGGCAGCGTGGGCAGCGGCGGCGCGATGGACGCCGGGTCC
This sequence comes from Sorangium sp. So ce134, assembly GCA_051525975.1. Classification (GTDB taxonomy): domain Bacteria; phylum Myxococcota_A; class Polyangia; order Polyangiales; family Polyangiaceae; genus Sorangium. Next base: position 9,504,625 of record CP150314.1, on the reverse strand, counting down.
GGGGGGGCGAACGGACAAGAGACCAGCTCGGGGACCGGCAGCTCGACGGCAGGAGAAGGCTCGAACTCCGGCTGCAGCTGCGCCCTGGGCAACGACGCGAGCGACTCTGGCGCCCAGGCGGGGTTCCTCCTCGCGGCGCTGGGATTGCTGCTCGGTCGCGCGAAGCGCCGCCCGCGCTGAGCGCATCCGTCGAACGGTCCACTAGCGCGCGCCGCGCGCTGGCTTCATCAACCCCTCGATGCACGCTCGCCATGCGGAGGGGTCGAGGAGCTGCGATGGATCGTACGACCCCTCGCCTCGGGATGATTCTGCGGCCGTGCCCAGGGCGTCCACGAGCCCGCGCAACCCCGCGTCGTTGCCGCGCACGAGGCAGGCCACCATGCTCGCCGCTTGCACATAGAACAGGACCGCCTCCTCCGGGAGGAGCGTGTACGGGATCGATCGCTCCATCACCTCGAGGGGCATGGGCGCATCCCTCACCTGGTCGAGCCGGGCCGGATCGAGCCACCAGGCTTCGCGCGCGACGAGCATCGCGATGCCTTCCTGGGCCCAGGCCGGCCCGAGGAGCCCGTGGCTCATCAGCGCGTGATGCGTGTATTCATGAACGACGCTGGCCTGCACGTCCTCGTGATCCATGACCACGTGCAACGCGCCGTCATAATAGGCAACCACGTTGCGGTTGGTGCATGCGGCGGCGACGAGCAGCTCCTTGTCGAGGTAGGCGAAGACGTCCGGAGGTTGGGGCTCGAGGCCCAGCTGCGCGAGCACCTCGCGCTCCGCCTGCCGGAGGTGATGCAGGAGGGGGAAGTGGGCGCCTTCCGGCAGCCTGGGATCGACATACAGCCGTCCGGCGCGGCCCCAGTCCTCGTGGCGGAAGCGCGAGGTCAACGTCTCTCGGATCTGGGACGCCTCGCGCGGGTCCGGGCACAGCCCAGGCTGCAATCGTTGCCGGAACGCGGACTGGTCGACCCGGCGCGCGCGGCGGGGGGCGGTGCGCGCGGTGGCGGGGGAGTCGGCGAGGGGAGGCTCGAACGGCTCCGGCTCGGCGCGGGGAGGCGGGCGCTCCGCCATGCCGGGGCTTTGCGGATCCGGCGCGGACGGCGCCGGCGGCGCGATGAGAGGCCCGCTGGGCGCTGGCTGGCTCGGTGCCGGCGCGGACGCGGGTTTGCGCTGGAGCGCGCGGAGGGGGGGCGGCTCGGGCGCCGGAGCGCCGGATGAGCCGGCCGGCGAGCTCGACCGAGGTTGGGCAGAGGCGCCCGCAGCACCCGAGCGCCGGGCCACCCACGCGACCCACGCGGCCAGCGAGAGGACCGCGATCAGCCCAAGGCTGAGAACGAAGCGATGGCGAGCAGGGTTCACGAGGTGGAGCAGGTTTTGTGCCGCGTGCTCCGGCGCATGCGTTGTGGTGCTTGCGAGCGCCGTGCTGCGTTATCTCGGTCGAAGGTGCCACACGCGGGGGCCATCGCCAGATGATCTGGCATGGGCGCTGGGCGATGGAGCGGCTGCGGGCGCTGGGCGACAGGCGCGATCAGGCGCCGGGGACGAGGGTCATTTGCCCTTGCGGCGGGCCCTCCGCTCGCGCTTGCGGGCGTTTCTCGCGATGTTGTCCGCGTTTGCGACGAGGCGCTCGCAGGGCACGAGCCCCGGCTGGGCGGCCCGAGGCGCCGTGGGCGACGCGAGCGCCGGCTGGTTTCGCGTCGCCGCGGGCTCGAAGAGGTTCTCGCCGCGCGCCCATCGCGTGCTCGCCTCCGGCTCGCGGAGAGCGACGTCCACGGCGGTCGTGAGCTCGAGAGAGCGCGCGTCGAGGCCTGCTTCCAGGGTCGCGACGATGATCGCGGACTGGGCGAGGCCATAGAGGATCTCGTAGGCGGCGTGCCTGGGAACGGGCGTGTTCTGTGTTGCGTCCTCGGATGCGCGCCGGCACTGATCCCGATCGACCGAGTTGTGAAGGCGGCAGACCAGCGGGCGCACGGGGTAGATCGAGCACTCCGCGGTTCCGGGAGCCAGGAAGAAGCAAGGCGTCTGGTCACGCCAGCGTTGCGCCTCGTCGAGCGAGCGCGTCGCCTGCGAGGCGTGGGCGAGCTGGGCGCGCAGGCGGGTCAGCTCGTCGGCGGCTCGCGTCTCGGCCAGGAAGGCGGCGATCGCGATCGCCTCGGGAGCCAGGACTTCGACCGCGCGCCCCCGGCAGCACCACGAGCAGCCGGCAGCGCAGGCAGGCGCGTCGGCCACGGCGAGCCGCTCCAGATGGTGCGCGACGCGAGCCGCCGCGTTCACGCCGAGGGCGCTGGGGTCGTCGGCGGAGCCCGCCAGCACCTCCTTGGCCCGCGCGAGCTCGGCCTGGAAGAAGGCCTGAAGGGCCGGGGATGTCTGGGCCACGTGGGCGCGAATGGCCTGGCTCTCGCGCCTTCCGCTCTCCGTCATCGTCACCTCCTCGAGACCGTGGCGACACGCGTACCCTCCGGGAACAATGGAGGTTTGTCGCATCTTCCAGGCCGAGCGGGGCGGGGCGCCGGGTTGGGGATTGTGAATGGAGTTCGATAACTTACGAGAGAGGGGCGACCAGGGGAGCGGGCGGGGCGCCGGGTTGGGGATTGTGAATGGAGTTCGATAACTTACGAGAGAGCGCCCCGACCCGACCCAGGTTGAGGTGCGCCGGTCTGACCCAGGTTGGGGTCCGCCGACCCGACCCAGGTTGAGGTGCGCCGGCCTGACCCAGGTTGGGGTCCGCCGACCCGACCCAGGTTGGGGTCCGCTGACCCGACCCAGGTTGGGGCCACCGCCGACCCGACCCAGGTTGGGGCCACCGCTGACCCGACCCAGGTTGGGGTCCGGCCGACCCGACCCCGCCGACCCGCCCGACCCGACCCCGCCGACCCGCCCGACCCGACCCAGGTTGAGGTGCGCCGGTCTGACCCAGGTTGTGGTCCGCCGGCCTGACCCAGGTTGAGGTGCACCGGCCTGACCCAGGTTGAGGTCCGCCGATCCGACCCAGGTTGAGGTGCGCCGCTCTGACCCAGGTTGTGGTCCGCCGGCCTGACCCAGGTTGAGGTGCACCGGCCTGACCCAGGTTGAGGTCCGCCGATCCGACCCAGGTTGAGGTCCGCCGATCCGACCCAGGTTGGGGTCCGCGCCGATCTGACCAGGTTGAGGTCCGCCGACCCGACCCAGGTTGAGGTCCGGCCGGCCGACCCAACCCAGGTTGAGGTCCGCCGACCCGACCCGGGTTGGGGTCCGCCGCGGCCCGGTCCGCCGTCAGGCACAGGATGTGCTTCCTCGTCCACCTCGCCACCGACCCCCCGGCCGCGCATCACGCCGCCCGCGCGCGCGCCCGGTCCTCACGGCGCTCCCCGACGCAGCGGCGCTCCTCTACCCTGGTACCCAGGCACGCCGCCCGCTTGGAACCGCCTTGACCGACAGCCACTCCTTCTACCGCGCGATTCCCCCGCCCCCACCGCTGCGTCCGTTCATCCGCAGCCTCTGGATCTACGACGGCTACCATCCAGAGCACCTCGTCGATCGCGTGCTGCCCACCGCCACGCTCGAGATCGTCATCCCCCTGTTACCGAGCAGCCTGTTTGATGGCCGGAAGATCCGGCTCCGTGATGGCCATCATTGACCTGGATCTCCGCTTGCCGCGATGGCAGCGAGGCGCCCGGGCACTTCGGCGATCGCGGGGCGCCGACGATCTCAGTCGATGGGGGTGGGGAGGCGGTCATCGCCGTCGAGGACGGCGCCGTGGCGCGCGAGGGCGTCGCTGAGCCGGTCGATGTAGTGGAGCACGACGTCGACGGCGTAAAGGCGAGGACACAGCGGATCGGGGTCGTCCGGGTAGCTCGCGATGAGCGCGTCGCGGGCGAGCGCGAGGGCAACGACGAGGGCGGCGGCTGCGCTGCCCTCGTCGTCGGCCCGCCGCGTGTCCCCTTCCGCCAGCGAGGCGGGGTTCATCCGGCCTCCTCGGCGTCCAGCTGCAGGATGCGGCTCAGGACATCGCGCTCGACGAGCTTGCGCTTCTTGCGCGCAGCGGCGCGGAGCGCGGCCGTGGCGAGTCGGTCGGTGTCGCGCAGACTGCCGGCGGCTGCTTCGTGCAACATCGCGATCGCATCCGAGGTGAAGAGCTCTTTCGTGCAGCCGACTCGGCCGAGACGCACACGCAGATAGTCGGCCGTATCGTCCGGCGTGAGCGGATCGATGGTCAATCGGTAGTGGAGGCGCGAATACAGGGAGCGATTGCGCCGCACGCGCAGCCGCTCGCCGAGTTCGGGCAAGCCAAGCAGCACGAGCGATAGCAGCGCGCGGCTATCCCAGGCGTAATTAAGGAGTATGTGAAGATGGTCGAGCGTGTCCTGATGAAGCAGGTGGGCCTCATCGAGGACGAAGACCGGGAATACGCGCTCCTTCGCGAGTTCCTCGACGTGCGTGCTGACCGCGTAGAAGACGTCTCCCGCGGTGCTGCAGCGAGCGAGGCCGAGCGCCAGGCAGAGCTGGCGATAGAAGTCCCGGCGTCCAAGCGTCACGTTGGCGCAGTAGGTCAAGCGAAACGTCTGCGGCGAGAGGGCATGACGGAGCGCGCGGAGCAGACACGTCTTGCCGACGCCTGGGTCACCGGCGAGGAGCACGCTCTTTCTGGCGTGCACCGCCTCGATGAGCATCTCGAGTACCATCTGCTTGGACGGGGGGAGCCAAAGCTCGCCGTCTTCGATCTCCTTGGTAAATGGCTCTGCGGTGAAGCTGAAGTGGCTACAAAAATCCATGGTCATCCCTCCTCATCGCCTCGAGGCGCTCGGCCGAGCGCCTTGTCCAGGAGCGTCTTCGGCGGGTCGAAGGGCACGCGCGCCTCGTGAGCGACATCGAGGTTGCAGGCCGACCGCGGGCGATGGGCGTTCTTCACCGGGTCGACCCGGTGCAGGGCGAAGCGCTTGCCCTCGTGCTCGATCCAGGGCGGCTCGTTCGGCGTCACCAGACACCGCGACACCGTGACGAGGCGGCCGGCGAGGAAGCCGAGATCGGTCTCCCAGTCCTCCCCATCCATCGAGAGCGTGCTGTCACGCCGGACGCGCCGGCGGGCCTGGGTCGTGAGCGCGTCGCGGAGCTTCCGCTCGTCGAGGTCGTCGGTGACGTGGGGATACTCCTCGTAGGCCTGCGCGGGGGATTTGCCGAAGAGCGCCGCGTGCGGTGTGCGGTGGTAGTGCTCGTCGACCCACGCGTAGAGCCGGACGTTGAGGTCGTGCAGCGAGCCGAGCGCGCCGGTGAAGTCCACGCACCTCTCTCGCAACGTCCTCCAGAAGCGCTCCATCTTGCCGCGTGCAGGGGCGTCGTAGGGGCGGGCGTGGATCAGGGTGGTGCCGAGTCGCTCGCACGCAAGGTGCAAGGTGTGCCCGCGGTAGGTCGAGCCGTTGTCCAGGTAGAGGGCGTCGGGTGCGCCGTGCTTGCGCAGCGCCCGGATGAAGAGCGCCAGCATGTCGACCTCCCGCTCGGCGCTCATCGCCTCGATCGCGAGGATGTACCGGGAGGCGTCGTCGAGCAGCGCGTGGATGCGCACCGGCGCCGGGCTGCCGTTAACGAGGATCGGTGACGCGTGACATACGTCGCCGTGCCACAGAGCGCCGGGGTGCTCGGCCTGCCAGCGCAGCCGCACCTTGCCGCCTGTGCGATCGCGCAGCGCGACGCGGTCGAGGTGGTGTTCGGCGTACAGGCGTCGCACCGTGGTGGCGGAGATGGCACCCTTGTCGATGCGGCCCGCCGCGACCAGGGTGTCGAGGATGAGCGAGACCGAGGCGCTCGGGTGCTCTTCTCGAATGTCGAGCAGCATCTGCCGTTGCTCGGCCGTCAGCTCTCGCGCCCGCCCCTTGTCCTTGCGGGGCTTGGGGCGCAGCCCTTCGAGCCCTTCGGTCTTGTACGCGTAGTACCAGCGCTCGAGTGTGGGGACCGAGTAGGAGCGCGGAGAATGGGCGCGCGGGGGGCGAAACCGCTGCTTGCTCAGGTCGGCGAGCGCTTCGGCGAGCTCTCCACGGTCGAGCTCGCGGTGCATGAGCGAGCCGATGATCTCACTGCGGTAGAGGGCCACCGCTTCGGCGTGGTCCTTCGGCTGGAGGAGGTCTTGCACGTCGTGTCCTTTCCGCGCCGGTGACACCGCACCGGCCGCACAGCCATCCAAGCGCAAGGCGCTGCGCCGACCGAGGATCCAACCGGGTGGGGCCCGACATCAGCCCGGCCAGCACGCCGCTCGCCATCACGCAGCCCGCGCGGCGCCGGCCATGACGGCGGCCTCGGGGGCCTCGGCCGCACAAGGCGCCATCGCCAGGAGCGTCATCGCGGCCCGCTCGGCCCGCTGCCGCAGGGAAGAAGCGGGGGGGCTGGCGCGGACCGACGCAAACAGGCGCTTCTGGTCGATGGCGCGTAGCCAGCGCCGCACGGTCGCCCAGCTGTCGGCATCGAAGCTGGCAGACCAGGGGCTGACCCGCCGCCGCACCTCGATGAGCGCTGCACCGGCGGTGCCGACGAGCAGAAGGGCCAGACCGATCGCCGTCGCGGCGAAGTGCCGTCGCGGTGCGACGCCCCGCGGCACGACCGTGATCGCGGCGCCGCAGCGACGGCATCGATAGCGGCGCGCCTCGATCGTGACGAGCCCGCCGCGCTCGCCCGCAGCCAGCGGCCCGCGCACCTGCCGCGACCGCGTTCCGTGGCCCCACAGCCCCAACGCGCCCCCCAGCGGGCAAGCCGCGGCGCCGCAACGCGGGCAGCGGGCTGGCCGTGCGCGGTCTACGGTGGGCGGTGAGGCGATCCAGCCTTTGACATCGAGGTCCAGATGGACGATGTGTTGGGGGCTCCGCTCTTTCAAGCGATTCGGAGCACGACGGGAGGGGGCACGCGGCTAAAACGAGCTCCTCCCGTCGCCTATTTTGTGACCGGCGCCGCGCCGATGCTCCGCTCCAGCCGCTGACCTACCCCGTTGGTTGCGCGGACGTGTGGGGAGTCGTGCTGGTAATTTTCGCGGGGTGAAGGGAATGCATCATGCCTTCGCTGGCATGGGAGCCGCCCTTCGCCGTCGCTGTCGTTTTACCAGGAGCTGCGCTGAGAATTCTCTCGGACCCGGCGCAATGCATGACCGGGAAACGCCCTGACAGCTGGCCGTCCCCGGACAACGCCGCCGTCGAGCAGGATCCGCCTCGGCGATGGCGCGCTGCGGGGGGCCAGCCGCCCCGCCATCAAAGAGCTGGATCGACAAGCGCACCATCGGCATCAGCAACGGTGCTCAGTAACATCCCCCTCAACGGCAAACGACTCGCCTGGACGGAGCTGACCGGCCGCGGCGGGGCATGCCGCACCGCCCTCGTGTCCGGCCCGCGTCGGTCCGCGTTCGACGTGCCCACGGCTCCTCAGGCGCGCCTCGTGGGCGCCCACTTTCACCCCGGCGGCGCCTGGCCGCTCTTCGCCATCCCCATGGACGCCCTCACCGACCAGCACCACCCGCTCGACGACCTCCTCGGCCCCTCCGCGCGCGACCTCGCCGAGCGCATCGACGGCGCCGCGTCGGACACGCAACGACTGACGCTCCTGAGCGCCTATCTCCTCGAGCGCGCCCGCGCCCACCGCGCCTCGCACGCCGCCGTGACCGCGACCGTCCGGCGCGCGGAGCTCGGCTCCGCCGAGGGCGCGATCGCAGCCGAGGTCGCGGCCTCCGGGCTGAGCCACCGCAGGTTCATCGAGCTGTTCCGCCGCGAGGTCGGCTTGACCCCCCGCGACTTCCTCCGCGTCCAGCGGTTCCAGCGCGCGCTCGGCATCGCCGCGCGAAGCGGGCGGGCCGGAGCCGATCTCGCCTACGAAGCAGGGTACGCCGATCAGTCGCACTGGATCCTCGAGTGCCGGAAGCACTCGGGGCTGTCGCCGCGCGAGCTCCTCGCCAGGCAGCAGGGCGCGCGCCCCATCCCGCCGGCCGAGAGGGGTCAAATGCTTCCTATTCGCTGACCCGGTCGCGAGCCACGCTCCCCGCATGCACGTCATCTTTGGTTCCAGCGGAGTCGTAGGGAGCGCGGTCCTGGCGGAGCTTCACCGCAGAGGGCTGCCCACGCGCGGCGTCTATCGATCGAGGAAGCCGGCCCACCACGCCGGCGAGCTCGCGCGCGTCGATCTCGAGACGGGCGAAGGCCTCGACGCGAGCCTCGCCGGGGCGAAAGCGGTCTTCCTCGCGACGGGAGACATGCTCGATCAGGTCACCGCCGAGCTCCGCGTCGTCGAGGCGGCGCGGCGCGCCGGGGCCCGCCGGCTCGTCAAGCTCTCGATCATGAGCGCGGAGAGCGAAGCGTTCTTCTACGCGCGCATTCATCGCGCGATCGAGCGCGGCGTCGAGGCCTCCGGCATCCCATCCACGCTCCTCCGGCCCGGCGGCTTCATGCAGAACTTCATCCACTACTACGGTCACGCGATCCGGACGGAGGGTGTCCTCCGCCTGCCCTGCGACGACTTCGAGGAGAACGTCATCGACGCCCGCGACATCGCGCGCGTGGCGGCCGAGTGCCTGTCGTCGGATCGCTTCGAGGGCGAGGCGCTCACGCTGTGCGGGCCCGAGCCGCTCTCGTATTCGGCGATGGTCGCCGAGATCTCCGCGCGCACCGGCCGGAAGGTCGCCTTCGAGTCGATCTCGGCGGACGCGTTCCGCGCGACGATCCTGCCGTACGCCGTATCCCGGGACCACGTCGACGGGATCACGGAGATGCTCCGCTTCCACCAGGAAGGCCGGGGGACGAAGGCGAGCGATGCGGTCTTCGACGTGACCGGCGCCCGGCCGCGCTCCTTCCAGGAGTTCGCGCGCGAGCACGCGTCCAGCTGGCTCCCGTAAAGCTGCCTCCACAACGTCTCTTTCCCATCACGGCGGATCGCACAACGCTCGATCTTTCAACCAGCGTGTCTGCGCCGCGGCTCCTCGATCCAACAATCGCCACGAGGAGCTTGACTTCCGGAGCATATCTGACTTCCTGGATCCTGCGGCTCTGTCCGGGACAGCGGTGGATTTTTGAAGGACAGGCAGGGAAGGAGGCTCGCAGTGTCCAGGAAGCTTCGTGACGTCGGTTCGGTCCGCTTCGCGCTTGCGATCGGCCTGGCGGCGCTGGCGCAGCCAGGGCTCGCCGGCACGGCCCACGCCGCGCCCCAGACGATCACCAATGGCACGCAGTTCCGGGACACCTCCGGCAACGTGGTCCACGCGCACGGCGGGGGCGTGATCAAGGTCGGAGGCTATTACTACTGGTTCGGCGAGAACCGCGCCACCAAGTACGTCGACGTCTACCGCTCGACCGATCTGAAGAGCTGGGAGTTTCGCAACCACGTGCTGGCGCCGGGCTCGCACGCCGAGCTGCGCTCGGCCAACATCGAGCGTCCCAAGGTGATCTACAACAGCTCGACCGGCCAGTATGTCATGTGGATGCACAAGGAGAACGCCACGGACTACGGCGAGGCCCGCGCGGCCGTGGCCACCTCCAGCACGGTGGACGGCAGCTACGCCTACCGCGGCAGCTTCCGCCCGCTCGGGCACATGTCGCGCGACATCACGCTGTTCAAGGACGACGACGGCGCCGCGTACATGATCTCGGCCGCGCGCGAGAACGCCGATCTGCACATCTATCGCCTGACGTCCGATTACCTGAACGTGAGCAGCCTCGTCCAGATCCTCTGGCCCGGCTCGTGGCGCGAGGCGCCGGCCATGTTCAAGCGCAACGGCGTGTATTTCCTGCTGACCTCGGGCGCGACCGGCTGGGATCCCAACCAGCAGAAGTACGCCACCGCCACCAGCATCGGCGGCGCCTGGAGCGCGCTGCAGAACATCGGCGACTCGACCGCCTACGGCTCGCAGACGGCGTTCGTGCTGCCGATCCAGGGCTCGTCCACCACCTCGTATCTGTACATGGGCGACCGATGGGCCGGGGCGTGGGGCGGGCCGGTCAACGACTCGCAGTACGTCTGGCTGCCGCTCCAGTTCCCCAGCAACACCAGCATGACGATGAGCACCTCGGACCAGGTGACGATCGACGCCGCCACCGGCGTCGTCCAGGGCTCGGGCGCCTCGTACGACCGGTTCGCCGCGCGGCACAGCGGCAAATGCCTCGACGTGAACAACGCCTCGACGGCCGACGGCGCGGTCGTGCAGCAGTGGACCTGCAACGGCGGCAGCAACCAGGAGTGGCTGCTCCAGAGCGCCGGCAGCGGCCATTACCGCGTCGTCGCGCGGCACAGCGGCAAGTGCCTCGACGTGGTCAGCGGCTCGACGGCCGACGGCGCGGCCGTGAAGCAGTACGCCTGCAACGGCGGCAACAACCAGCAGTTCCAGTTCCAGGACGCCGGCGGCGGCTACTACCGCGTCGTCGCGCGGCACAGCGGCAAGTGCCTCGACGTGGTCAGCGGCTCGACGGCCGACGGCGCGGCCGTGAAGCAGTACGCCTGCAACGGCGGCAACAACCAGCAGTGGGAGAGCTGGTGACGCAGCGCCGACGGCCTCGCAGGCGTCGATAGGCCCGGGCCGATCCAGCCGGGCTCCGCAGAGAACAGCGCTTTCTGATGAGGGCGGAAGCGGGCCTGCGAAATCTCCTGCGCGAGGACCGGTGTCGTGCCGCGTAGGAGCGCTGCTCGCGGGTCTTCGTGCTGCTTCCGCCCCCCGATTCGTGGGTATGCTGGTCGCCGCGATGGCGGGCGCGCTCGCCGGTCTCGCTGGCCGCGAGGGGCGCCCGCGAGGACCGGAGGGGGGACCCGTCTCTGCAGGCGAAGGAGCGACGATGATGACGCCGAATCAAGCCGCGAAGGGATGTCCGGTGCTCCACCTCAAGCCGGACGCGCCGGGGTTCGACGCGAACCCTTACCCCGCGTTCACGGAGCTGCGCGAGTCCGCGCCGGTGTATTTCTGGCCGGACGCGCAGTCCTATGTGGTCAGCCGCTTCGACGATGTGGCGACCGTGCTGCGCGATCCGCGCCTCGCGACCGACCCCGTGGCGGCAGGGCTGCCCGCGCGCGAGGCGGCGATGCCGGCGGAGATCCGCGCGCCGTTCGAGCGATCGCTGTTCCGCCTCGCGCCCAAGGACCACGCGCGCGTCCGCCGGGCGGTGAGCCCGGCCTTCACCCCGCGCGCGTGCGACCGCCTGCGCCCGATGATCCAGCGCACCGTCGACGAGGCGCTCGCGCCGTTCGAGGGCAAGGACGAGATCGAGATCGCGGAGTTCGCCGACTTCATCCCCCTGCGCGTCGTCTCCTCGATGCTCGACATCCCGGGCGAGCACGAGAAGACCTTTCGCGACTTCGGCGAGGCGCTGATCAAGACCGTCGACCCCCGCCTCACCCCCGAGACCTACGCGGCGGTCATCGCCCCGGTGCCCGCGGGCGTGGCGCTCCTCCGCGCGCTCATCGCCGAGCGGCGCGACAACCTGGGCGACGATCTGCTGAGCACGCTCATCCGCGCCGAGGCCGAGGGGGACAAGCTGAGCGAGGACGAGATGCTCGGGCTCGTCGCCGCGATCATCGCCGCCGGCTCGGAGACCACGGTGCATTTCATCTGCTTCGGCGTCATGTCGCTGCTCTGCGTGCCCGAGCGCGCGGCGGCGGTGCGGGCCGAGCCCGCGCTCCTGCGCGGCGCGATGGAGGAGATCCTGCGCTTCGACAACTTCGGCAAGGGAGGGATCGTGCGGTATTGCACGGAGGACGTCGAGATCGGCGGGGTGCACATGGCCAGGGGGTCGACCATCGTCGCGTTCCTGTCGGCGGCGCTGCGCGATCCTCGCGCCGTCCCGGACGCGGACCGCTATGACCCGCGGCGGCAGCAGGAGGAGATCCTGAGCTTCGGCCTCGGGCCGCACTACTGCCTCGGCGCGTCGCTCGCGCGGCTCGAGGGGGAGATCGCCATCGGGACGCTGCTCCGCCGCTACGCGGACATGCGGGTCATCGGCGAGCCCACGTACGCGGGGCATCCGACCCTCCGCAAGCTCTCGTCGCTGCGCGTGGCGGTGACGCCCGCAGCGCGGGTCGAGGTGGCCCGATGAGCCGGATCCTCGTCGACCGGGATCTCTGCGAGGCCAACCAGGCGTGCATGCGGGCCGCGCCGGAGGCCTTCCGCGTGGACGAGGAGGATCGGCTCCACGTCCTCGTGGACGAGGTGGACCCGGCGCTGCGCCCGAAGATCGAGCGCGCGGTGCGGGCGTGCCCGCGGAAGGCGCTCGCGATCGTGGAGTAGGGGCTTCGGTGAACGGCGGCGAGAGGACGAGTCAGCCCGCCTGTCCCTCCCTCGCCCGCAACGCCTGCGGCAACAGCGCCACCCTCGGATTGGCCATCGACACGGAAGCGGCGCTGCGCGCCGGGCGGACGTCGGACTGCGCGCCGCGTCACCCGAAGACGGGCAGATTTTCTGAAGGATGAGCGCCCTCGGCGACATTCATCCTGGCAGCGCGATCCTGCGTTCGTCGCGGAACATCGATGATGAATCGGGATGGCCCCGCGCGGGCCGTTCCATTCCATTCATCGCCGCGCACCTTGCCGTATTGGACAACGCCTTGCCGATTGGAGGCTGCTTCCATGGTCATGTCATCCTCGATGGTCTCCTCGTCACGACGATCCGGAGCGTCGAAGCGGGTCCTGCAAGCGCTGACGCTGGGCTTGCTCGGCGTCGCCGGCAGCGCGCACGCACAGAACCACCCGTTCGGTAGCCACCATCAGCCCTACGATGCGTCTACCTTGCGCGTCTCGGCCGGCCAGGCGGCGGCCGACAGCGCGACGTCAGGTTTCTACTGGCAGTGGAAGAGCCGCTATGTCGAGCCCGGTTGTCAGCCGGACGAGGTCCGCATCCGGGCGAGCACGGGTGACGGCGCCCACGTCGTGTCCGAGGGCCAGGGGTACGGCATGCTGATCTCGGTGATGATGGCCGGGCAAGACGCCCAGGCTCGTACGATCTTCGACGGCCTGCACCGCTACAACCGCCGCCATCCCAGCCAGAACAACCCCGACCTGATGGCGTGGGCGCAGGACTCCAGCTGCCGCGACATCCTCGATCACGACTCGGCCACGGACGGCGATCTCGACATCGCTTACGCGCTCTTGCTCGCGCACGCACAATGGGGCTCCAGCGGCGCGATCGACTACGCGTCCGAGGCAACCCGCGTGCTCAACGCGATCGCGGCGAGCAACGTCAACCCGACCACGCGGCTGGTCAACCTCGGCGACTGGATCAAGTATCCGGAGGACACGACCTATTACTACGCCACGCGCAGCTCCGACTGGATGCTCGGCCACTTCCGCGGCTTCATCGGCCGCGCCGGCACCGACTGGTCGCAGGTGCTGAGCGCGCACCACACGCTGATCGAGACGATGCAGAACCGGTACGCGAGCTCGACCGGCCTGCTGCCCGACTTCATCGTCAACACGCACACGACGCCTCGCCCCGCCGCCGCCAACTTCCTCGAGGCGCCGCACGACGGCAGCTACTCCTGGAACGCCGCCCGCGTGCCGTGGCGACTCGGCATCGACGCCGCCATCAGCGGCGACATGCGCTCGCGCGATGCGGCGAGCAGGATCAGCCGCTGGATCCGCGGCAAGACCGGGGGCAATCCGCGCAACATCCGCGCCGGCTACACCCTCGACGGCCGCGCGATCGAGACCTACAACGACATGGTGTTCATGGCGCCGTTCGCGGTCGCAGCCACCGTGGACGCCGGCGGTCAGGCGTGGCTGGACAGCCTGTGGAGCCAGATCGTCTCCACCGCTCCCACCGAGGACTATTACGGCGACACGCTCAAGTTGCTGTCCATGCTGTGCGTCTCACGGAACTGGATGACGCCCTGATCGAAGGGGTATCGCGCCGGCGGGCGTGGCTCAGAGGGGCTCGATGGGCCGAAGGGTAAAGCGGCGCGTCTCGCGCTGACGACGTCGGTCGATTCTCGTGATGGCGGATTTTTTTGAGCGATGGTGCGTCGTTTCGCAGGGCGCGCTGGGTCATGGGGCCGCCGCGGGCGGCCCGCGCGCGGAGCGGCCCCGGGCGGGTCGGCATCGGCGGCTGCGTCGCTTTTTCTGGAGCGGACCGATGAGTTTCGCCCGGTGGCCGGGTCTCTTCTTCCGGGCGGCTTTGCTGCCCGCTCTTTCCCGGAGGCCACCATGTCCGCTGTCTCGTCCGTCGCTTTTCCCGTCCCCGCCGAGCTCTCCTCCCGCATCGCCGCGCGCGGGATCGACGCCCTCGTCCTCGCCGCCCTCGACGTCGGTCTCGGCCAGCTGGTCGGCTTCGGCTTCGGCTGGGTGTTCCTCGGTTCCGCGCTCGTCCTCGCGTACTTCACCCTGCTCGACGCTGCGGTGGGCGCCACGCCCGGCAAGCTCGCGCTGGGCCTGCGGGTCCTCGGCCCGGACGGCGGCCGACCGTCGCTGAAGCAGGCCTTGATCCGCGAGGCGTTCACGATCGTCGGCGCGATCCCGTTCATCGGGCCGCTGCTCGCGCTCGCCGTCTGGACGAAGCTCGCCCTGACCATCCGCTCGAGCCCGCTCCGCCAGGGCAAGCACGACCTGCTCGCGGGCGGTACGCAGGTGATCCGCGTCCGGGGTGCTGGCGCTCCCTGTGGATGATGGAGAACCTTGATCTCCGCAGCTCCCGTCCACCCTGGCGCCCGGACGTCGCGCCGAAGATGCCGTGATTCCTCGTCCGCCGCCTCTCTCGTCGTCCAGACGAGGAGTCAGGGACCGACGATCGCCCATCTCCGATGGTTTCCGCAAGCCATCATCCTGGCTCCACGAAGACCGTGGCCATGAGCTCGTCGTTGCTGGTCAGCTTGTACATGACGCGTTCCACCCGGTACTTCGACTCGCGTCCGTCCTTCTCGATGAGCAGCAGCTCTCCCTGGCGAGGGATGACCGACCCGTGGAAGACCTGAAGCAGCTCCCACGACGTGAGGCAGATGCGGTGTGCGGGTTGATGAACCATAGATAGGATCCGAGCGTAGCCTACCCCGAGGCGCTCCGGTCCAGCATTGTACGCCGGGGCGCCCTGCCGACAGTGTACGCCGGGGCGACCGGGAGGGATCCGCCGGTGCCGGCCGGCGGAACCTGGGTTCGAGGAGCACTTCCAGGCTGGAGCCGCGGGGGCTCGACGCTCGCCGCGACGGCGCGCGCCGCGTGCCGTATGCTCCCCGTCATGAGCTGGAAAGAGAGCTGTCGCTCCCGCCTCTGCGAGCACCTCGACGCGCGCGGCGATCTCGCGCCGCCGTGGGAGCGCTTCCCCGACTACGAGCGCCACACCCTCGGCTGGCGCATGGGCGCCGGGGAAGACTGGATGGGGATGTGGAGCGTCTTCCTCGAGCAGCTCGCCCCGGATCCCGAGACCCGCGTCGCCTACCTGCGTCGCCACTCGCCCGCTCCCGTCAGCTGGGCAGACGTCGTTCACGACGTCCTGTATCCCACGGAACAGGGCGATGACGACGACAGCGACGAGGACGATCCGAGCGCGGCGGCCCAGCGCCGCTCGGCGCTCCTGGAACAGGGCCTCATCGCGTCCGACGTCGCCTTCGCCACCTGGCTTGGCCAGCAGAGAGGGGTGAGCTGGCCGTGGGAGCGTTACCCGGCCCCCGAGGACGCGGCCCGCTACAACACCCGTGAGCTCTGGTTCTGGTCGCGGCAGGTCGCCGAGCTCCGGAGGGGCAGCGGATGGTCGCCTCCGGGCGTGCCGGAGTCCTGGCGAGCGTGCGCGCAGGCGCTCGAGACCGGGGACGCAGGCACGATCGAGCCCCGCCGCGGGCTCCTGTCGCTCGCCCGCCTGCTCTGCGCCGGGCACGTGAAGGCGCCCTGGCAGCTCGGCCTGTCGCTCGCCGACTTCGCCGACTCCTTCGAGGACGACATGGGTTATGTCGACGCGTTCCGCCTGTGGGGAATGTCGGCCTTCGACGATGCCCTCCAGCTCCGCCGGTACCTCGAGGCCGCGCGCATGCCGCCAGGCTGGCAGGACTGGGTCGCGGAGCAGCTCCCCGTGGAGTGAGCCGCCGGAGGCGCTCGATGCCCCGCCAGGGCAGCGAGAACGGCCTCACCCACGCAGGATACGAGCCTCGGGCACGTCGAGCCCGTGTCACCCCTGCGAGCGCACGGCTAGAACAATCCTGTCCTCTTCGTCGCGCGACCACCGGCCATTTCGAGCGCGCCGGCCGATCGAACTCTGGCGCTTTTGTTCAAGACGGCTTCACCATGGGCGCGTAATGTTCCGTGCGCATCGGCCCGAGGGGGGCAGATTGCTCGCGGTCGGCGAGCTCGTCGACGAGCTCGTCCATGGCAGGAGCGATAGGCAAGACATGAACCCGTATCACAAGCTGTATACGCCGCAGGACACCGCTGTCGTCTTCATCGACCATCAGCCGCAGATGACGTTCGGCGTCGCCAGCATCGACCGCGCGACGCTGATCAACAACGTCACCCTGCTCGCGAAGGCGGCGAAGGAGTTCAATGTGCCCGCGATCCTCACGTCGGTGGAGACGGAGTCGTTCAGCGGCTACGTGTGGCCGCAGCTCCTCGACGTGTTCCCCGGTCAAGCCGTCATCGAGCGCACCTCGATGAACTCGTGGGACGACCCCGCGTTCCGGGCCGCCGTCGAGGCGACGGGCAAGAAGAACATCCTCATGACCGGGCTGTGGACCGAGGTCTGCGTGACCTGGCCGACCATCGAGATGCTGGGCGCCGGCTACAACGTCTACGTCGTCGAGGACTGCTGCGGCGCCACGTCGCCCGCGGCCCAGGAAGCAGCCCTGTCCCGCATGGTCCAGGCCGGGGCGGTGCGCGTCACGACGATCCCCGCGCTGCTCGAGTGGCAGCGCGACTGGGCGCGGCGCGAGCATTACAATAACCTCATGGCCCTGCTCAAGCAGCAGGCCGGCGCCTACGGCGTGGGCGTCGAGTACGCCTACACGATGGTCCACCGCGCGCCTCAGTCCGCGGTGAAGCCGCAGATCGTGCCGAAGAAGGGCGGTCACTAGGCCGGCCCGGCCACGCGGCAGATCGTCCACGTCGCCACCACCCGGCGCGTCCGAGTCCCTTCATGCCTCCCGCTCCGTCTGCCTGGTACCGTCGGCTCCCCGCGTCACAAGGCCGTTGCTCTGCTCCGCCGTGAGCCTGTACGGTCGAGGAACGTGCGCTACCGCGCTCGCGCGTCACCCCGCCTTCGCGACGTTCTCTCGAATCCAGCGATGCTCAGCCTACCCAGCTACCACTCCGTCATCCATTTCGATCCGATGGGCGACACCGCCCGCTACCGCGCTGTCCGTGCGAGCGACGGCGCCCCCGTGGTGCTCAAGGTGCTCGGCGCGGCCGAGTCGCGCGTCGTCGACCGCGCCCGGCTCAAGCACGAGTACAAGCACATCGCGCTCATCGAGTCCGAGCGTGTCGTCAAGGTCCACGGCGTGGAGGAGGTCGAGGGGAACCTCGTCGTGGTGCTCGAGGACACCGCCGGAGAGGAGCTCGGGAGCTTCCTTGCCGCGCGCGGCAGGCTCGAGCTCGGCGTGTGTATCGATCTCGCCATCTCCATGACCGAGGCGGTGCGGGTGCTGCACGGGCACGGGGTCGTGCACGGCGCCGTCCGGCCGAAGAGCTTCGTCGTCACCAGCGATGGAGAGGCGCGGATCCTGAACTACGGGGTCGACGCCGCGGTCACCCAGGAGGGCGCGTTGCTCTACAGCGATGCCGTCCTGTCCGACGTGCTCCCCTACACCTCGCCCGAGCAGACGGGCCGGATGAACCGCAGCGTCGACCACCGCTCGGACCTGTACTCGCTCGGCGTGCTCTTCTACCGGATGCTCACCGGGAGCCTGCCCTTCGAGGCGATCGATCCGCTCGAGCTCATCCACGCCCACATCGCCCTCATCCCCGAGCACCCCTCGGCGCGGAGCGCCGGCGTGCCCGCCGCGTTCGGCGATGTGGTCATGAAGCTGCTCGCCAAGAACGCGGAGGACCGATATCAATCCGCGCTCGGCCTCCTCGCCGATCTCCACGAGTGCCGGCGGCGCCTCGCCCAGGGCAGCCTCGATCGCTTCGACCTCGGCCAGCGCGACGCCGCGTACCTGCTGCAGATCCACCAGCGGCTCTATGGCCGCGAGGAGAGCATCCAGCGCCTCACCGAGGCCTTCCTCGGGGTCCTCGGCGGCGCGCGCAAGGTCGTCCTCGTGTCGGGCTACTCGGGCATCGGCAAGTCGTCCCTCGTGCAGGAGATCCTGAAGCCCCTCGCGCGCGAGAAGGGCTATTACATCAGCGGCAAATACGACCAGTACAACCGGGACCGGCCCCTCGGCCCGGTGCTCCAGGCGTTCGACGCGCTGCTCCGGCAGATCCTGTCCGAGAGCGAGGAGCGCATCGCGCGCTGGCGAGCGGCGATGGTCCAGGGGCTCGGGAACAACGCGCAGGTCATCTGCGAGGTCCTCCCCGCGCTGGAGTACCTCATCGGCGCGCAGCCCCCCGTGCCCTCCCTGGGCCCCGTCGAGGCGCAGAACCGCCTGAACCTCACCTTCCAGCGCTTCGTCTCGGTCTTCACGGGGCAGGGGCGCCCCGTCGTCCTCTTCCTCGACGATCTCCAGTGGATCGACGCGGCGAGCCTGAGCCTCGTCAACGCGCTGCTCGAGGGCGAGGGGCTCGGGGCCTTCTTCTTCTGCGGCGCCTACCGCGACAACGAGGTGAGCGCCGCCCACCCGTTCATCCGCGCCATGGAGGACCTCCGGAAGGGCGGACTCGAGATCGAGCCCATCGTGCTCGCCCCGCTCGCGCTCCCGCACGTCACGGCGCTCATCAACGACAGCCTCGGGCGCTCCGACGGCGAGCAGCTCGCCGCGCTCGTGCTGAAGAAGACCGGCGGAAACCCGTTCTTCATCAAGCGCTTCCTCAAGTCGATCCACGACAGCGGCGCGCTGTCGTTCGACCAGGCCGGCCGCTGGTCGTGGGACCTCGCGGCGATAGGCGCCCTCGAGTACACCGACAACGTCGTCGACCTCATGGCGAGCAACATCCGCCGCCTGCCCGCGCCCACGCAGGAGGCGCTCCGGCTCGCGGCGGCCATCGGCAACCGCTTCGATCTGGGCACGCTCTCCACGATCAGCGGGTGCTCCATCGACGAGTTCTACGCGCGCGTCGAGCCGGCGCTCAAGGAGGAGCTCGTCACGAGCGACGGCGCGAGCCACCGCTTCGTCCACGACAAGATCCAGGAGGCCTCCTACTCGATGATCCCGGTCGAGGAGCGGCCGGGGCTCCACCACCGCATCGGGACGCTCTTGAAAGCGGAGCTCGGGGCCGACGCGCGCGGGCTCTTCGACGTCGTGAACCACCTGAACCGCGCGGGCGATCTGATCGGCGATCCCGCGGCGCGGCTCGAGCTCGCGCGGATGAACCTCTCCGCGGCCGAGCGGGCCGAGGAGAGCGCGGCCTTCGAGGCCGCGCTCAAGTACCTGGCCGAGGGGATCGCGCGGCTCCCCGACGATCCGTGGGCGACGGAGTACGAGCTCAGCTTCGCGCTCACCACGAAGGTAGGGCTCATGCAGGTGCTCGCCGGCCGCCCCGACGAGGCCCTCGTCACGCTGGAGCGGGCCGTGGCGCATGCGTCGAGCCGGCTCGACAAGACGCGGGCGTACGGGCTCAAGGTGAAGGTGCACGTCCTCAAGGGCGATCTGCACGCCGCCCTGACCGAGGGGCTCGTGGCCCTGCGGCTCTTCGGGATCGATCTCCCTCCCTTCCCGTCGAACGAGGCGGTCGCCGGCGACGTGGAGGCGACGCTCAAGTTCCTCGACGGCCGATCGATGGAGTCGCTCATCGATCTGCCGAGGCTCGCCGACCCCGAGATCGCCGCCCTGCACAGCGTGCTGGAGGAGATGATCTCGTCCTGCTACTTCCTCGCCAGCAACAACTTCGGGTTCTGCGTGATGAGGATCCTGCGGGACACCGTGCAATACGGCGTCTCGCAGAGCTCGGTCTTCGCCTACGTCGTCTTCGGCCAGATCCTGTGCGTCAGCGGCCGTATCCCGCTCGGCTACGCCTTCGGCGAGGCCGCAGGCGAGATCCTCCGGCGCTATTCGGACAAGCGGAACGAGCCGATCTTCGCCTGCATGTGGGGCGCGTTCGTCATGCACTGGCGGACGAGCTACGCCAAGGGGCGAGAGATCCTGCACACCGGCATCCATTCCGGCCTGGAGACAGGGCAGTACGTCTGGGCGTTCTACTGCATGGTCAACGCGAACACGAGCACCCTGCTCCTCGGCCCGCCCCTCGCCGAGATCAAGGCCGAGTCGCGGTCGCTGCTCCCCCTCCGGAAGTTCGACAGGTGGAATTTCATCACCTGGATGGTCAGCGCCATCGGCCAGCTCTGCGAGAACCTCATGAGCCCGGATCCGGGCCCGAGCGACCTGGCCGGCGAGTGGATCCAGATCGACGAGATCATCGCGGCCGCCGCCGCGATCAACAACCAGGCTTCCCTCTTCTTCGCCCTCTTCTACCGCCTCGTCCTCCGGCTGTTCCAGGGCGACCACGCGGGGGCGGCCGCGCTCGCGTTCGAGGCGAACCCCACCATCATCGGGATCGCCGGCTGGCAGGGCAACCCGCCGTTCCACTTCTACGGCGGCGTCGCCCTGATCCTCGCCGCCGAGGGCGCGGATCCGGAGACCCGGGAGAGGTACCTCGAGAAGGCCCGCGCCTTCGGCGAGAAGGTGGCTTTCTGGGCGAGCCACGCTCCCGACAACATGAAGCACCGCCACCTCTTGCTCGCGGCCGAGCTCGCGCGCGTGGGCGGCGACAGGCACCTCGCGGCCGACCTCTACGACGAGGGCATCCGCGCGGCCGGCGAGGGCGGCTACCTGCACGACCTCGCCCTCGGCAACGAGCTCTGCGCGCGCTCCTACGTGAAGCTCGGGAGGACCACGCTCGCGCGCGCCTACATGATCGAGGCGCACGCCCAGTATGCGCGCTGGGGCGCCGCGAGCGCCATGGCGCGCCTCGAGCGCGACCATCCCGATCTCCTGAAGCGCGAGCTGCCCGCCCTCGCCGGCGCCCCGGTGCGCGTCCGGGAGGACCTCGACCTGCGCAGCGTGCTCAAGGCCTCTCAGGCCCTCTCCGGGGAGATCGTCCTGCCCCGGCTGCTCGAGGCGCTGATGCGCATCATGATCGAGAACGCCGGCGCGCGCCGCGGCTTCCTGATCCTGAAGGACGAGGGGCGCCTCACCATCGAGGCCCTCGGCGACGTCGTGGGCGACCGCTTCGAGCGGGTCGCCTCGGCCCCGCTGGATTCCCGATCCGATCTGGCCGCCAGCGTGATCACCTATGTCGCGCGGACCGAGGAGAGCGTCGTGATCGACGACGCCCCGGGCCATCCATCCTTCTCCTACGACCCGTATGTCCGGGCCTCTCAGGCGAGGTCGCTGCTCGCCTCGCCGATCGTCCATCAGGGGCGCGTCATCGGCATCGTCTACCTGGAGAACGCGCTCGCCAGCGCCGCCTTCACGCGCGATCGCGTCGAGCTCATCGGCCTGCTCTCGTCCCAGATCGCCGTCTCGCTGGAGAACGCGCGCCTCTTCGCCAAGCTCGAGGACAAGGTGACAATCCGCACGGCCGAGCTCAGCGCGGCGCACGCCGAGCTCAGCGCGGCGCACGCCCAGCTCGGCGAGCTCTACGCCGCGCGGGAGCGGGAGCAGGAGGAGCGGATGCTGGAGCAGCGCGCCCTCATCGAGCAGCAGCGCGAGGTCATCCACGCCCTCTCCGCCCCCATCCTCCAGGTGTGGGACGGTGTCTTGGCCGTGCCGCTCATCGGCGCTCTGGACCGCGAGCGCGCGGACGAGCTCATGAACAGCCTGCTGAACGCGGTCGTGCGCGGCGGCGTCCACTTCGCCATCCTCGACACGACCGGCGTCGAGGCCATCGACGAGGCCGTGGCCGACCATCTCGTGCGCATCGTGCGCGCCGCCGAGCTCCTCGGCGTCCGCGCGTTCGTGACCGGGATTCGACCGGCGGTGGCGCGGACCATGACCTCTCTCGACATCGACCTGCGCGCCCTCGGCACGCATGCCACGCTGCGCGAAGCCCTCAAGTTCTGCATGCGGAGCCTCGCCTCGTCGCCGCGCGCGTCGCGCTCGTCACGCGCGTCGCGCGCGCCGCGTTGACCTGCGCGGCGGCGCAGCGCGCAACCGGAGCGTGGCAATTCGATCTGAGTCGCGGTAATGCGCCCCCCGGCTCGCGCCGCGCTGGGCGGGTCCTTGACGCCCGCCGTCCCGCGCGATGGTTAGGCACTCTAACTCATCGATGCGCTTCGTCTGAACACGGGTTGCAGGGGAGCGCGGGGCGTGCCGTGCGGTGATCGCGAGGGCCCGGGCCCCGATGAGCGCCGGGGCCCGCTACCGCTCATCAAGGCGGGGAGGCGTTGGACGTGCCGGTGAGCTTCGCCTTCGCCAGGTTGCTCGCCTCGAGCTTGGTCTCCGCGTCCTTGACCGCGGCCGTGCCGGTGCCCGTGATCGTGACCGACTCCTCGCCGAGCGCGTAGATCGTGAACTCGTAGGTGTCGGTGTTGGCGCTCCCGCCGCCGAAATTCGGGCAAGGCCCGAGGTAGTTGCTGTTCTGCTTGGCGCCGATCGACGCCGCGTCCTTGAACTCCTCCGGCAGCGAGGTGACGTCGGCGGGAATGTTGTAGATGACCCAGTGATAGCCGTTCATGTTGGGCGGCGTCTTGGTCGTCAGGGTGACGTCGATGAAGGTGATGGCGTAGCTCTTCGTGCCCGCGGGCCCTGGGGTCCAGTGGAGCTCCGGCAGGAGGCTGCCGTTGAACCCGGCGGCCGCGCAGGTGTACTTGTCGGCGAACTCAGCGCCTTCCGCGTGATTGGGGCTCGTGAGCGTGAATTCACCGGACGACGCGCCGCCGCCGCCTTCGCCCGCGCCACCCACGCCGCCGCCGCCTTCGCCCGCGCCGCCGGCGCCGCCGCTCCCGGTCGTCGCCGCCGTGGAGCTCGCGGAGCTGGACGAGCTCGCGCTGCTCGCGCTGCTCGTGGAGCTCTCGGTTCCAGTGCTCGTCGCGGCGCCCCCGCCATCCCCCGACGGACCGGTGTCGCTGCCGGAGCAGTTCAGTGTGGCGAGCGGCACGGCTGCGAGGATGAGAACTCGAACGCTTCGAATGAGCCTATCCGTGATGGTTTGCATGGGCGGGATGATGTCACGTCCGCGTTCGGCTCGCGATGGCAGTCGCTTCACTCCCCGACAAAATAATCTCAACTCGATGGCACATTTCCTGGCAGATCACTCGGTGTCGACAGGCTTCATCTCTACAGCTCCGGCACACGGTTTTCGGCGGCGTTCGGCGGCGGAGGAGATTTGCAGAGACAGCCTCTCCAGCGAAGCCGTCCCTTCCTTAACCGCGTCAGATCGCGACGAACCGGTCGCGGCAAACCAGCGGCCGGTACAGCGGCGCAATCAGGCTGGCCCCGGCCGCGCCCCGCAGCGCCGCGGGCGTCATGCCGGCGTACCGCCTCACGGCGCGGCAGAGGTGGCTCTGATCGGCGAACCCGGCGTCGGCGCTCAGCGCGGCCCAGGACAGGCCCTCGTCGAAATGCTCCAGCGCGCGCTGGAAGCGCCGGATGCCCTTCATCTCGCGCAGCGTCACCCCGTGGTGGCGCTGCAGCAGCCGCTCCGACTGGCGCAGCGAGACGCCCAGCGCGCGGGCGAGGCCAGCCGCGTCCCTGTCGGCGAGCCGCGCGTCGCGCAGCGCGGGCGCGGGCGCCGCCGCGCGCTGCGGCAGCGCGGCCGCCCAGCGCCGCACCGAGAGCAGCCGGCCGTGCGGCGTGCCTTCGCGCCGCACCGCCGAGAGCAGCCGCGCCACGGGCGCCGCGCCGATGGCGTCGCAGAGGTCGATGCGGCGGTCGACGAGGCTCCCGGCGTCGAGGCCGAACCACGCCGGGATCACCCACGGCTCGATCAGGACGATCACGGTGTGCAGCTCGGCCGGCAGCCGGTAGGCGAAGGGCCGCGTCGCGACCCCGGACAGCCACACGGCGCCGCCGGCCCGGTCGTCGCGCTCGCTCCGGATCTCGCCGACAAGGCCGACGCTCAGGACCGCATGCAGCGACGGCAGCGCGCGCGGCGCCGGCGGCCCCCACGAAGCGACGCTCCCCGCGACGTCGACGAGCCCGGTGATCCCGGGCTGGCCGGCGCCGGGCGCGGCGTGCGCGCGGAGCGACGACGCGCGGCGTTCGCGAGCGGCGGTGGCGAGCGTCGATGTCGACATCGTTCAATACATGCCGGCCGCCGGTGGCCACGCTGCGCCGGCGCCGCTGCACGTCGGCGCCGATCGTGAGGAGCGAAGCGCATGAAGGCAATCGGAATCCATCGCCATGGCGACGCCTCGCAGCTCGTACCGCTGGAGCTGCCCGAGCCGGCGCCGGGGCCGCATGAGGTGCGGGTGCGGGTGATCGCGTCGTCGGTGAACCCGGCGGACATCCGGGCGCGCTCGCCGGCGCCCGGGCCGCGCCGCATCGCGCGGCAGTTCCCGCTGGTGCTCGGCTACGACGTCTCCGGGGTCGTCGACGCGGTCGGCCCCGGCGTCGAGGAGCTCGCGGTCGGCGACGAGGTGTTCGGCTCGCCCAGCCTGTTCGGGCAGGGTGCGAACGCCGAGCTGGCCGTGATCGACAGCCGCGCCATCGCCCGCAAGCCGGCGGCCCTGTCCCACGAAGAGGCCGCGTGCCTGTCGCTGGCCGGCGTCACGGCCTGGGAGTGCCTCGCCCGCGCGCAGCCCGCGGCCGGCGCCACGGTGCTGATCACCGCGGGCGCCGGCGGGGTGGGGCACCTGATGCTCCAGCTCGCGCGGCACCTGGGGCTGCGCGCCGTGGCGACCGCCAGCCGGCCCGAGTCGACGGCGCTGTGCCGCGCGCTCGGCGCCGAGGTCGTGCTCGATCACGCCACGCAGGACGTCGGGCAAGCCTGCCGGGATCTGACCGGAGGAGCGGGCGTCGCGGCGGCGTTCGACAATGCCGGCGGCAGCGCGCTGGATCAGGCGCTCGACGCGGTGGCGCCGATGGGCACGGTGGTGAGCATCGTGCCGACGCCGGCGCCGGTCGCGGATCGGCTGTTCATGAAGGCCGCGTCGCTCGTCTATCACGTGATGGGGGCCGCCTCGATCTGGCGGCTCGACCCGCACGCCCAGGGCCGCGCGCTGGCCGAGGTCGCGGCGCTGGCGGCGCGAGGCCACGTCCGGCCCGTCATCGCCGCGACTTACCCGGTGCGCGATCTCCCGCAGGCCCACCGCGCCATCGAGTCGGCGCGCACCGTGGGAAAGATCGCGATCCGCGTGGAAGACGGCTTTTGAGCCGCGGGGCCTGACGGCCCGCCCACGTCTCGGAGCGTCGATCCCGGGCTCCGGCCCGGGCCCCGGAGCGCGCGGCGGATCGGCGCGCGGCGCCGGAGCGGCGGTGTGGCCGGGCGGGCCAACAGCTTGGCCGGAAGGGCAAAGGCCGGCGGCCCCTGCGGCGCTTAACCTCCGGGCATGCCGATCGCTGCCCATCGCACCTCGCGCCTCCCGCAGGCCCGCAGCCTTCGTGCAGGCGCCCTGCTGGCCGGGCTCCTGGCCGCCGGAGGCTGGTTCGCCTTCCACCCCACCGCGCTTCCCGGGGCGCACGCCGATGCCCGCTCTCGCGCCGTGCTGGTCGCGCTCGTCGCCGCGCTGGTCCCGGCCTGCAGCGCCGACGGCGGGGAGGACGCACCGCGCGAACCGGACGACGGCTCGGGCGCGCAGACCGCCGCCTCGGCGTTCACGTGCACGGACGACGACCTGCAGAGCTCGGAGCCGTTCGGCGGGCCGGGGTTCAAGGACGGGAGCCTCACGGGCGCCGCGCAGGACGCCTATGTCGCCTCGTCGACCCTGCTCTGGCTCAAGGCGGACGCGGCCTCGCAGCAGCGGTTCGGCGAGGTGACGGCGCCCATCATCGCGCAGCTGCCCGCGCAGGAGGGGCTCGTCGGCTTCGCGGTGGGGACGTCGGCGAAGTGCGGCTATGCGCGCACGGTCACGGTCTGGGAGGACGAGGACGCGATGGGGAAATTCGTGATGTCGGACGCGCACGTGGCGGCGATGGGCCTCGGGGGCGAGGTCAGCGTCCACGGCGTCGTGACGCACTGGACCATCGGCGCGGGCGATCTGCCGCTGTCGTGGGAGACAGCGAGAGAGAAGATCGCCGCCGCCGAGATATCGTACTGACGCGGGAAGCGCTGGGCGACAGCGCTGGGCGCCCGCGGCCCGGAGCGCCGGGTCGGGGCGAGGCAGCGCGCTCGGCCCCGGTGCGCCAATTAGTTAGGCAAACTTATTGATCGCGACGGTGTCAGCGGCGGCGCGGAGATGCCCCCGCCCGTCAGCCGCCGTTCGTCTTGAGCAGAGCGGCGGCTTCGCCGTGGGGCGCCCGGCCGCCCCGCGCCTCGTCGCGGAACTGGCCAGGCGTCCTGCCGGACCAGCGCTTGAAGGCCCGCGCGAAGGCGGTGACCTCCGAGAATCCCAGCAGAAAGGCGATCTCCGACGTCGACGTGTCGCTCTCGCGGAGCAGCTCCTCCGCGGTATGACGGCGCACCTCGGCGACGATCTGCCGGAGCGTCGTCCCCTCGTCCTCGAGGTGCCGCCGGAGGGTGCGCTCGCTCGTCCCGAACTGCCGCGCGACGACGCTCGCCGAGGGCTCGCCCGACGCGAGCAGGCGCGCGACGGCGTCGCGGTGTCGGTCGTCCAGCGCGCTGCATCCATCAGGAGGACCATGTAACGGTCGACTCGGGCGAGCGCGTCTCGGGCGCTCGTGCTCGTCATGACCGCAAAGCCCATGACGTGCATCTCCTCCAGGCGCGTCCGCGCGGCGAGGTGGATCGGCGCCCCGGGATCGTCGAGCGCGCGCGCGACGTGGGCCCACAGGGCGTCGAGGGACGCCGTCGGCATGCGAGCGTCCGCGTCGGTCAGGGACTCGGCCGAGATGCCGGCGACAGCGAGGAGATCACTGGGGCGGAGGCCGCGCGAGGCGGCATAGGAGATCACCCGGCCGGCGACGGCCGTCGACATGGTGGGCCGCGGCGAGCAAGGCGGCACGGCGGAGCGAGGCTATCACCCGGCGCGGCGCGCGGCAGGAGAGAGCGCAACCCGGCGCGCGCGAGCGACACGCCGGCTCAGTTCGGAGGCGGAATGAAGACGCCCGGACAGGGCTCGTCGCCGAAGACCCTGACGCCGAGCCGGTACATCGTGATCTTCGGGTTGGGCGCCCAGTTCCAGCTGGCCCCGGCGTAGGAGTAGTCGTTCGACTGGTTGAACGCCTGCCAGCTGGACGCGTGGAACGCGACGCGGAACTGCTCGGTGGTGCCCGAGGGCGCCAGCGTGACCTCCGGGATCACCACGTCGACATAGTGGGTCGCGTTCGCGCACCCGCCGCCGGGCACCTCATGGAAGGTCATCGCCGGCGTGGTCGAGCAGCCCCAGCACTCCGCCGCGAGCGTGCCAGTCGGCTCCTTGGTGAAATAATACCGCACCGTCGTATTCCAGAGGAGGAAGCTGTCGGTCCCGGTATTGCGCACCTGGATGCCCGGCGTCACCCAGTTCGGCTGCGGCGTGTGCTCGTCGTACAGCACCTCCAGCCGGCAGTCGGCCGGGCAGGACGAGGTGCTCTCGCCGGTGCTGCAGATGCCGTCGCCGCAGGAGCAGTCGGTCGCGCACGAGGCCGGGCTCTCGAGCGGGCCGCAGGCGCCGTCGCCGCAGGTGCACACGTCGGACGCCGTCATCTCGCACATGGCCTGGACCGCGTGGAAGGCGTAGGTCACGTCCTCGCCGCGGCACCCGTCGTCTGCGCACTGCTTCGGGCGCACGCAGTCGGCGCCGTTCTGGTCGGGCTCGAAATCCGGCGCGCCGCGCACCAGGATGCCCACGAGCTCGTGCGTGTCGAGATCGAACACGCCCGAGCCCGAGTTGCCCACGAACGTGTCCAGGTTCGCGACGAAGAACTCGGGGTCGCTCGCCTCGCGGATGTTGGCGCCGTCGGCCAGCTTGAGCGGCAACCCGCGGGGGAAGCCGTGCACGATGAGGTCGATGTCCTCGTCCAGCGGCGCGCTCGACACGCGCACGTCCGCGGGCTGCCGCCCCGCGACCGGCCGGTCCAGGCGCACGACCGTGTAGTCCGCTCCGCTCGGGTCCCGGTACCACGTGAGGACGTCCACGCAGCTGTAGAGGTCGTCGCTGGTGATCTGGTTGAGCTGGCCGGTGGAGGGGTTCATCGCGTAATCGAAGATGAAGCGGCTGTCGGCGCAGTTGTTGATGCAATGCCCGGCCGTCAGGACCAGGTCGTCGTCGATCAGCGTGCCGCTGCAGTCGGCGAGCGCCGGCTGCGTGGCGAAGCGCTCGTCGGGGCACACGTCGTCGCGCCCGATCCAGTTGGGCCCGGCGATCTGGATGTCGTTCGGGTCCGAGTCGTCGACCGCCGAGGTGGGGACCAGGGCCACGGTGAAGTCCAGCACGCGCTGCGCCCACACGGGATCCGAGTACGCGAACGGCTCCTGCCGGTTGTCGACACCATAGATGACCTCGGAGCGGATCTCCCCCGTGGCCTCGTCCTCGACGGGCGTGGAGCACGCCACGCCGGTCCCCGCGAAGACGA
Organism: Sorangium sp. So ce134; assembly: GCA_051525975.1. Classification (GTDB taxonomy): domain Bacteria; phylum Myxococcota_A; class Polyangia; order Polyangiales; family Polyangiaceae; genus Sorangium. Next base: position 9,476,027 of record CP150314.1, on the reverse strand, counting down.
GACCCGTACAAGCGATCAATCGGAAAATCTTCATGGCAAACTCCCGAGTTGCAATGCAAGGACATCGAATGCGCTGCGAGGCCGCCTCCGCGGCGTGCCGCGGGGGCGCTCCTCTGCAACGCGCGTCGTCCCGAGGCGCAAGGAAGCGATTCGAGCCGCCCTGCGAGCCCGCGCCAGGGGCGATGCGGCGCGGGATCAGCTAGCGATCTCGAACGGGTGGTTCAACGCTTGATCCGGCCTCGAGCACGAATCTGACATCTGATGGATACTGACGCGCTCAGGCTTCGTAAGACACGAGAGCTGGTCAGCGTCGGACTCTAGTTTCCCGGTCGGCGCGGTCCCAATGGATAGTCGACATGGGCCTCATGCACACCGTGCATCGGGTTTGCCCTCACGCCCGCCGGAGCCCGCGCGGAGGCCCAGCGACTCGCTACTTCCGCCTACCGGCGTCGCTCAGCCGAGCCGCCTGCGACAGGAGGTAGTTCTGCTCGGGGAGGTTCGTCGTGCGGCCGGCGGCTCTCCGGTAGTGCGCGATCGCCGCCTCGCGATCCCCGGCCCGCTCCAGGAGGTGCGCGCGGGCGGCATCGAGGCGGTGATGGCCCGCGAGGCGGGGGTCGGCGTCGAGCGACCTCAGCAGCTCGAGGCCCGCCTCGGGGCCGCGCGTCATGGCCGTCGCGATCGCGTGGCTGAGCGCGACCATGGGGTTGTCGGACATCCCGAGGAGCAGCTCGTACAGCGCCGCGATCTGCGGCCAGTCCGTGTCCTCGGCGCGCGCCGCCTCGTCGTGCACGGCCGCGATCGCGGCTTGCAGCTGGTACACGCCGATCGAGCCCCTGGACAGCGCCGCGGTCACGAGCGCGACGCCCTCGGCGATCGCGCCTTGATCCCACAGGCTCCGATCCTGATCGGCGAGCGGGATCAGCTCGCCGGCCGGCCCGGTCCGCGCCGCGCGCCGCGCGTCGGTCAGGAGCATCAGCGCGAGCAGCCCCGCGACCTCGCCGTCGTCCGGCAGGAGCGCGTGCACGGCGCGCGTCAGGCGGATCGCCTCGCTCGACAGATCGTCGCGGTGCAGCGCGGGGCCGGAGCTCGTCGTGTAGCCCTCGTTGAAGACGAGATAGAGCACGTGCAGCACGGCGCCGAGCCGCGCCGAGCGCTCCTCCGACGTGGGCGCCGTGGGCATCTGGAACGGCACGCCGGACGCCTTGATGGTCTGCTTCGCGCGGCTGATCCGCTGCGCCATGGTCGCCTCGGGGACCAGGAACGCCCTCGCGATCTCGGCCGTGGTCAGGCCGCCGACGGCGCGCAGGGTCAGCGCGATCGCGGAGGGCGTCGACAGGGCGGGGTGGCAGCACATGAAGAGCAGGGTGAGCGTGTCGTCCTGCTCCACCGCCTCGTCGCTGTCGGCCGCGAGCGCGATCTGCTGCTCCGGCGGCACGAGGCTCACCACGAACGCCTCGCGGCGGCGGCGGGCGGCCTCGCTCCGGACGTGATCGGTGATGCGCCGCGACGCCACCTGGATCAGCCAGGCGCGCGGCTCGTCGGGCACGCCGTCGCGAGGCCACTGCGTGGCCGCCGCGACGAGCGCCTCCTGGACCGCGTCCTCCGCGGCGCCGAAGTCGCGGAATCGACGGAGGACGGCGCCGAGCACCTGCGGCGCGAGGTCGCGCAGCAGGCGCTCGGCGCGGGCGTCCCGTGACCGAGAGGTCAAGGCAGCTCTTGGGGGGGCGGCGCGCTCATCACCTCACGCACCTCGATCGCCAGGTTGAGCGGCGCGCCGCCGGGGCCCGGCGCGGCGGACGCCTGCGCGGCGAGCTCGTAGGCGCGCTCGGGGCTGTCGACGTCCACGATCCAGTACCCGGCGAGGAACTCCTTGGTCTCCGGGAACACACCGTCGGTGACGGGCTTGCCGTCCTTGCCGGCGCGCACGAGCTTGGCCTGCTCCGGCCCCGCCAGTCCCTCGGCCGCCGCGAGCTCGCCCGACGCGCTGAGCTGCTGGTGAAAGCGCTTCATGAAGGCGATGTGCGCCTGGAAGTCCTTCTGAGGCCAGCTGGCGACCTGGTAGGGCCCGCCGTGAGGGGTGTGCATCATCAGGATGTATTTCATCGTCGACTCCTTCGTATCGCGGGCGCCCCGGGGATCGGGGCGCGTTCATGGGGAGGTCGGAGCCGAGGGCGGGGTCTCGACATCCCGGGCGACGATAGCGAAGAAATTTTAGAACCGACACAGGGGCGAAGGTGGGAGAATGTAGGTGTCGTGGGTGTCGACGACGCGGCGGCGTGCGTCGGCGGCGCCTGGCGCGCGTGTGTCGGCGGCGCCTGTCGCGCCCGCGACCCGGCCCCCGGCGCTTGCGTGGGCGACGTTGTCGGCTCCGCCCGCGCCGTGCGATGGGGAGCGGCGCGCGGCGGTACGTCCTCGGAGCGCCCCGGGCTCTTCCGCGGACGGTAGGAGGGGAGAACGCCGTGTGCTCGGCAGTCGCACGCGGCCCGCGGGTGAGGGGGCGTGTGCTCGACCTTCGCAGGTTGTCGCTCGCTGGCCTCGCATCACGGGCGGATTCCGCGGCCGTGCGCCCCGGCGCACCCCTCGGCGGCTTCGCTCGATGCGAGGCGCCCGGGCGTGGCGAATCCCGTCGCCGCGCGTCGACGCGGCGCGGGCGGCGCTCATCGGAGGATCGCTCGCCGGGACCGCTCCTCGGCTCGGGCGCGGGACATGCACCCTCGCGCTCGGATTCTCACCGCCGATTGAACCTGGAGGAGCGTCGATGGAGAAGCGTGCTTTGCAAGGGAAACTTGGACGCCGGCAATTCGCGGGCAGGGCTGCCGCCACCGCCGGCATATCGCTGCTCGCCACACCGGGCCTCGCGCTCGGGGCGGGCAAGGGCGCAGACAGCGAGTCGGTCGGGCCGATCTCGCTCCCGGAAGGGGCCGCCTTCACGCCCGGCGTCTACGTCGATCATCGCGCGAGGAAGCCGATCTACCTGCCGGGCGCGAACGCCGGCTACGCCGCGCACGCCGTCTCGGAGGTCCTCTTCTGGACGGACCAGCTGATGGAGCACGGGATGTTCATCTCGCTGCTGATGCCAGGAGACCGCCTCCGCGGGCCCCGGAGCGAGGCGCGGCAGTTCCAGATGGTCTTCGCGGGGCATTTTCTATCGGCCCGCGACCATGGCTATCGCGACGACGGGCTCTATCCGCTCCTGTCCTCGACGCGCGCGAGCGTCCTCCAGTTCGTCGAGTACAAGCGCCGCATGCAGCGCGCGCAGGAGGACGGCACGCTCAAGAGCCTCGTCTGGCCGCTCTTCTTCGACCACATCGCGCGCGAGGCCGAGCGCTTCGCCGGCCGGCTCGACCTGCTCGCGAACGGCAGCGCCGCGCTCCAGAGCGACGAGGTCGCGGCGTTCTGGACGACGATCATGGCCGATCACCTCGAGTTCGTCGCGCACCTGCTCGACCCGCAGGAGCGCGCGCTCGTCGCGGACGCGAAGGCGCGCGCGGAGCAGCTGTATCAGGCGCACGCGCACCGGGTCGGCACCGGGCACCTCGCGACGATGGCCGACGAGGTCATCGACTTCAAGACGGCCGCGGAGCAGGGCATCGAGACGGGGCAGATCAAGAGCATCATCGATCCCTCGCTCGCCGATCACGTCCTCCGCGAGGCGGTGAGGTTCTCCGACGAGGTGAGGCGCGCCGGGTGAGGCCCCGCGGCCCTCCGCCCGTCGACGTCGACGCCCCTCGACGAGCGAGCATGGACAGCCCGCTCTGACGCGAAGAAGAGCGACAGCGCGCCGTCTCGCCCGGCCGGGTGGACATCCGATGAGGCCCGCACAAGATGTCGTGCGGGCATAAGGCGGTGCGCGACTCCGATCGTTCATCGCCTGCAGCGGATTCAACGCGGAGGGGGCGACCATGAGGTCGACGACAAGAATTCAGGCAATCCTCGCATTCGGCGCGCTGGCGGCCTTCGCTGGCGCAGCGCGCGCGGCCAGCGCGGAGGAAGCGGCGCCGGGCGGAGCCGCTGGGGGTGTTCAGCCTCTGGCTGCTGAGGAGATGGACTCCGAGACCAGCGGCAGCTCCAGGCAGCCCTTCTCGTGGTACTGCAGGCAGAGGTGCCAGACCTCGCTTCGTTTCTGCCTGGCGTACCGGTTTGCTCCGCCGTACGCGTGCTACCAGCGCTACTGGAGGTGCCTGGCGAACTGTCCTCCCTGGCCGGGGCCGTTCTTCGGCAGATAGCGTCCCTGCGGGGGCGCAGGGCCGGTCGCGCTCGGCCTGCCGCGGGCCGGCGAGCGCGACCTTTCTCTCGACGTCAGCCCGATGTGGCCTCTGCTTTCGCGCGGCGCTAGGCCCCTCGCGCGGCCGCCGCGGCGGCGCGAGGAGGGCCTCGGATGTTCGTGCTGATCTCGATCGACCTGGAGGCATGGCCCCTCCCGGCGCCGCGGCGAGCCTTCGTCGCCGCGGCTCGCCCCGCGGCCGGCCCGGCGCACGGCGCCTGTACAGCGACGAGCTGCCGGGGTTACCCTGGGCGGGCCGAGCGGTCGTCGAGCCGCCGGCGCGCGGCGCCGGGCCGCATGCGAGGCAGCGATGGAACTGACGTTGACCGACGAGGGCGGGGTGAGGTTCATGGAAGGCGCGCCGGACCAGGGCTTCCTGTCGAGCTCCGGCGACGTCAATCGCCTGCTCGAGGCCTGCTTCTCGGACGGCGTGCGGTGCGCCCTCCTCTACGCGGCGAACCTCCCGGCCGCCTTCTTCGACCTGAGCTCGCGAGAGGCCGGCGAGATCCTGCAGAAGCTCAGGAATTACTGGGTCCGGCTCGCGGTGGTGTGTCCGCCGGGGGGGCCTGGTTTCAGCAGCCGTTTCGGTGAGGCGCTGGCCGAGGAGCGCCGCGGCGCGCACTTCGGGGTGTTCGAGACGCGCGACGCCGCCGTCGAATGGATCCGCCGGACGTCGGAAGCAGATGCGGTCTGACGCGCGGCGATGATCCGGGCGGGCGTCGCGCGCGCGCCCGGACCATCGCGCGGGCTTCAACTCCATGCCCGTGTGGCCCATCGCCCCATCACCGCCTCCGCAACAGGCGGACGTGGACCGCGCGCTCGACGGCGCGACGGCGGGGTGGCTCGTCGCGGACGATCGCCGTCGCGCTCGCGTCCCTCGCTCGGGGATCGAGGCCCTCCGCCCGCTGCTTCGCCTCCGAGGGGAGGGGGGCCCGCGCGGCGAGGGCGGGGGGCCCGAAGAGCCCGCGCAGGCGCCGGTGACGCTGGAGCTCGAGCGGCATGGGCGGCCGTCGGCCACGCTCCGCGTGGGGGCCGACCTCTCGATTCAGCTCGCGTGGGATCGGCCCGCGCACGTGGAGGCGCCCGCCGCGCTCCGCGCCTGGCTCGCCGCGCGCGGCGCGGGCCTGCGGCCGTCGGCGCCCGAGCGCGGCCATGCGCCCGCGGCCCCGGCCTCCGCAGGGGAGCGCGCTCCTCCGGGAACGACGCTCGTCGCCGCGACGTCGTCGACCGTCCGCCGCCTCTGCTCGGATGGCGCGCGTGTCTTCGCCGTCCAGGGCTGCGCGCTCGTGCGCCTGCAGAAGGGCGAGCGTGTGCGCGAGGTCTGCCCGGTCTTCAGGCCAGGCACGCCGATCGCGATCCGGGCCGGCGGGGTGCTCCTGCTCGACCCGAGCGGCAGGCGCCGGCTCGTGACGGAGGGCGGCGAGGTCCGGCCTGACCGGCGCCCGCTCTTCGGCCTGCCGGCGCTGCGCCTGCGCCGCGCGCTGCCGCGCTTCGTCGCGGCGCGCGACGCGGCGCTCGCGCGCCTCGTCCCGGACGACGCCGACCTGTTGCCGCTCGACCCCGGCCACGACGCCTGCGACGCCTGCGAGGCGTTCGGCGGCCCGCTGCCGGCCGCGCTGCGGCTGCGCTCGTTCTGGGGTTGCGACGTCCCCCGCGGGCTCCTGCACGAGGTGCCGGCGCGCGGCGCCCCCCGGCAGGTCGCGCTCGGCGGCCGGCCGGCGTGGCTGGGCGCGACCGAGTCGGGCGTGCTCGTCGTGGTGGCGCGCGAGGGCGGCGAGGTGGCCGTGCTCGCGGTCGACGCGGGCGCCCCGGCCCGCTCGCTGGGCGCGTTCCGCGGCCGCGCGGACGGCGTGCTCGCCGCGCTGCGCGTGGGCGGCGAGGCGTGGCTACGCCTCGCGGCGCCGCCCGGCGACCTCGTGGTGGCGCTGGAGGGCGGCGGGGGCGGGTAGCCCGGGCCGAGGACGCGGCGCTCGGCGCTACGGGATCGTGGTGAACTGGAGCCGCGCATACCGCAGCCCGAGGCGGCGCAGCTCGCCCTCGATCTTCGTCCGAAAGCCCGCGCACCGCGCCGGGGTCGCGATCTGCGCGCGGGCCCGGTCGGTGATCAGCGCGGCGTAGTCCTCGTCGTGCCCGTCCTCGTGCGCGTAGTGCACGCGAATGCCGCTCCCGTGCTTCTCTGCCGGAAGCGCGTCCTGGATCCGCTCCGGCAGGGCGGCATGGACGAGGATCTTCTCGATGGGATTGAGCTCGTCGGCTTCGCGCGGGAGCTTCTCGTGCACGTAACGGTCGGTCGATCGGAGCTCCGCGCGCACGTAGCGATAGAGCTCTGCTTTCTGGCCAACCTGAAGCGGCAAGATCGTGAAGCCGCTGGCCGCCTCCCTCTCGATCTTCGCGCGCGGGATGTCCGCGTTGAAGGGCGTGAGCAGGATCCCCTGGAACTTGATCATGCTCCTGCACGCGCCGGGGAGGTGCGCGTCGATCTCCTCGCGGAGCCGGTCGCGGAGCGCCTTGATCTGGTCGATCCCGTGCTCCAGCTTGTGCCGGTCCGTGCCTTTCATCTCGATGATCGTGAAGAGGCAGCGCTCGCTGGAGGCGTACAGGACGAGGTAATCCGGCCTCGCGACGCCGCGCCCGCGGATCAGCGGATCGCGCTCGCGATCGATGCCGAAGAGGACGCATACCCCTTCGTCCTTGATCTTGGAGCTGATGCCGAATTTCACCCTGCTCTCGGGGGGGACGCTGCGTCGCTCCTTCGCGCAGAAGATGAGCAGGTTCTCCAGGAACCCGAACTGCTTCCAGTCGAGCTCGTCCTGTTTCCGGGCCAGGAGCGCGCGGGGCGTCTTACCTCTCGCCACGCCCGGCGCGCCCCGTCTCGCTGATCTCGAAGTACTTCTGCTGGAGGGCCGAGGAGACGTCGCTCAGCGTGTCCCAGCGGATCCCGTAGTCCTCGTCCTTGAGCGAGCGCAGCTCGTTGTCCCGCATCTCGTAGGCGCTCACCTTGTCCATGGGGACGAAGGCGCGCGGATCGCCGAGGTAGAGCGACGCCGCCTGACGCTTCAGGATCTCCGGATCGGAGGTATCGCCGGCGGCGAGGTTGTTCAGGTGCGACATGAAATACGGGCTGTGGGTCGTGAGCAGCACGTGCACGCCGAGGTTCACGAGGATGCCGAGGATCTCGAGCAGCTTGGCCTGCGACTCCGGGTGCAGGTTCATCTCGGGCTCGTCGATGATGAGAAAGTCGTTCGGCCTGGCCCGGTAGCGCAGGTAGAGCAGGAGCGGCGTGAGCTGCTTGATGGACGAGGAAGCGTTGTAGAGGTCGATGCTGAGACCCTTCTTCACGTCGATCCGGATCTCGCGCCCTCCGAGAGCGGTCCTCTGGAATCTGATCTTGTTCCTGTTCTGGATGCTCTCCTCGATGTCCGCGGCGAGCGCCCGGAAGGGCGCCTTCGCTGCCAGGTCACCGTGGTCTTCCCCTCCGGAGAGCTCGATGTCCGTCAAGAAATCCAGGAAGTCCTCGACGGGCTTCGGATAGCGGATGTCTCCCTGCTCGCGCAGCAGGTCGAGCTGACGCTTCGAGACGCGGCGCTTGCCGAGGAGCGAGCGCTGCGCGTCCCGGAGGACGTTGTAGCGTCGGTTCTGGAGCATCCTGTAGGTCATGATGAAGGCGTTGCGCTCCGCGGGAAGCAGGAGCGGCTGCTGAAACAGGAACGCTATTGCATTGGATAGAGTTACATCGGCGTAAAATCCAGCTTCGGATGTGTCGCCGTCGTGGTCAGGCTTCCCTTTTCGCCCCTTCCGCGGCGGTACGCCGATGACGATCAGCTCTCCACGCTTCGATACATCGAGATCGCTCAGCGCGATCGCCTTCTCGATGGCGGCATCGAGCTCGATTTGTGTGATCTCGGCCTCGATCCGGCTCCTGGAGAACAGCTTGCCGCTTGAGTCCTGGAAGAAGCCGCTCAGATTGTCGCGGAACGACGCGGCCACCTTCTGCAGGTGCCCGTTCATCCGCTGAATCAAGCCAGCGCCGATCACGAAGGACGATTCGGTCGCTGAACTCTTCAACGACGCAAGCTCGTCAAAGTCGATGTCGCGAATGCCCTCCCTCTGGGCCTGCCAGAGCCCGTAGAGGGAGTAAGCCACATAGGTCTTGTTCGAGTTGTTGGGCCCGATGATGACGGTGAGCGGGCGCAGATCCAGCTCGGTCTTCTTGATGGTGCCCAGGTTCGAGAACGTGACCCTCATCGCGCGCTCGCCGCTGTCGCCGGCTGCGCCTCGGCCAAGCACCGGAGGTCCCTGCACGCGACAGGCTGAGGACGCCAGAAGGGCGGCGCCAGGCCCTCCAGGTGTTCGGGCGTGCACCACCTCCGGACGCGGAAGTGCGGCATGAAGTCCCTCCGCCCGCCGCGCTCGACCACGGACACATCGAGGTGTCCTCGATGCTCCGCGCTCGACAGACCGGTCGGGCGTCCGTACGCGGCGGAGATGCTGTGGGCGGCGGGCGGGTGGAGGGCTTCGAGCAGGAAATCGCGCATGGGTCGGCGCCGGAGCGGCTCGCCGAAGATAGCGCCGACGCCCCGGCGTCCGCCACCCTGCGACCCACGCGAGCCGCCGCGAGGGCCAGCCGAGCGCCCGCGCCGGCCCGCCGGCAGGTTCATCGCTGGAGCTGCGCGACCAGATCCTCGAGGCGGTCGTAGCTGAGGGCCGCGCCCTTCTCCATTCCGGTCGAGAGGACGATGTCGCGCACTTCCTTCGACGGATAGCTCGTCGTGGTCGTGACGCGCGTCTTGCCGCCCTCGTCGGTGAAGACCGACGTCACCAGCGAGACGGTGTCCGGAAACTGCTCGAAGATCTCGGTGTATACGAGCCGGCTCGGCGGCGTGATCTCCTTGTACTCGCCGTGGAAGGCGGCCTCGCCCTCGGGAAAGCGGTTGACGAAGCGCCACGCGCCGCCCGGGCGAAGGTCGATCTCGCAGACGGACACCGAGTAACCCTCGCTCAGGCAGCCCCACCACCGCCGCACGTGCTCCGGCTTCGTCATCGCCTCGAACACGAGGTGCCTCGGCGCATTGAACAGGCGCGTCATCCGGATCTCCTGGTCCGACGGCGTCGTGACCTGGAAGCTGTCCCTGTTTGCTGCGCTGGTTGCGACCATGATCCTTTTCCTCCTTCGCTGTCCGTGCGTGAGCGGTACGCTCAGCGGATCCTCCGGCCCACGTATCTAACCAATCGGTTAATTAACCTTTGGGTTAAGTACATCGCCGCTCCGTGCTTGTCAAGGAGGAACGCCGGGCGCGGCGCGCCCGGCAATTGAGCTCGATCGTGGGGGGGATCTCTTGCGGCGCCCTCGCGGCGCGAGGGGCGGCGGTGGTGCAACCGGGTGGGGGCGGTCGATGGGTGCGCGCGGGAGTCGATGGGTGCGCGCGGAGGGGCGAGCCGCTGCCTACCTCGAGGCGCGCGGGGAGGGCGAGTCGCGCTCCTCTGCGCTCTCGCCCGCCTCCAGGAGCGCCCGGGCCGCGCGCTCCGCCTCCGGCGGCGTGAGGCCGTGCGCCGCGCCGGCCTGCGCCACCGCCCGCCGGAACCTCGCCCGGGCGTTCGTGTGCTCCACGCTGATGAGCACCAGGCTCAGGATGGCGAGCCCGGCGCTCGCGCCCGCGCTCGGCACCGACCACGCCAGACAACCGATCGCCGCCGTCAGCAGCACGCTGCACATCACCATCGACTCGCCCAGCGCGCGACCCCCGTCCGCCACGGCCTGCGCCAGCGCCCGCGCCGCCGCCGGCCGGATCTCCTCGCCGCCGCCGCCGCCGCCCTCCAGGGCCGCGCCCGCGGCCGGCTCGCTCGACATCGATCCGCTCCCGGCCGGCGGCGACGGCGCCGCCGCGGCCACCAGATCCCCCGCGGCGGGGCGGCCTTCCGCTCCCGCGTTCATCACCGTGCTCGGGCTCCCCGAGGACATACTCCACTCCTTGCTCCGACGCGCGGAGCGCCTCTCGCCTTCGTCCGTGGCTCGGCCCATCGGGTAAGATCGGGCGCGCGGCCCCGAGCCGCCCGCGCGCCCCGCCGCCGCGCGCTCAGGACGCGCCCGCCGGCGCCTCCGGCCGGATCAGCGGCGACGCCGGCTGCTGCCTTCGCGCCGCGAACACGCTCGCCCTGTCCGCGGGCTCGTCGAGCGACTCCAGCGCCTCGGCCACGGTCGAGAACACCCGGCCGCCCGTGAACGCCTGGAGCAGCCCCGCCTCCTGCAGCCGCTCCGCCACGCGCTCCGAGGCCCGCGACAGGAGCACCCGCGTCCCCTGCTCGCGCAGCCGCGAGAGCAGGGCCCGGAACGCCTCGATGCCCGTGCAGTCGATGAGCGGCACCCCCGCGAGATCGAACACGAGGTGCCGCGGCAGCGGCCCCCCCTCGGCGAGCGACCTGATCTCCGTGTGCGACGCGAAGAAGATCGGCCCCTCCACCCGCACCACCGCGACGGGCGGCGTCGGCCCGAGCGAGCGGCGCGCCGGCAGCTCGAGCAGCCGCGGGATCTCCGCCGGCTCGTCGTCGGTCGCCGTCACCAGCGACACGTCCACCCGCCGCTGCATGTGGGCGAAATGCACCAGCGACAGCACGAGGCCCATCAGCACCCCGCCGACGAAGTCGGTCGCGACGATCGACCCGGCCGTCGCCACGAACACGAACGCCTCGAACCGCGAGACCCGCCACATGAGCCGCACCTGCTGCCAGTTGATCAGCCGGTAGCCGACCACGAGCAGGATGCCGGCGAGCCCCGCGAGCGGCAGCCGCTCCACGAACGGCCGCGCCAGGTAAAGGAGCCCGAGCAGCGTCACCGACTGCGTGAGCGCCGCGAGCCGCGTCGTCGCCCCGCACTGGAGCGCCGCCGACGACCGCACGATCGCGCCCGCCACCGGCATGCCGCCGATCATCGAGCTCACCATGTTGGCCACCCCCTGCGCCATCAGCTCCTGCTCGCTCGAGTGGCGCTTCGCGTTGCTCTGCGCGTCGATCGCCACCGCCGACAGCAGCGAGTCGATCGACGCGAGCAGCGACAGCGCGATCGCCTCGGGCAAGATCGCGATGAGCTCCAGGCGGTCGAACGCCGGCAGCGAGGGCGCGGGGAGCGACGCCGTGATCGGCCCGACCGAGGCCGTGCCGACGCCGAGCGCGCTCACCGCGAGCACCGCCGCGCCGAGCCCGATGAGCCCGCCGGGGAGCCGCCGGTGCAGCTTCGGCAGGAGCACCGTCGCCGCGATGACCAGCGCGCCGATGCCGACGGCGAAGGGATCGACGCGCGCGAGCCAGCCGCTCCCCGGCAGCGAGGACACGAGCCGCATCTCCGCCGGCAGGCCGAGCAGCCGCGGGAGCTGCGAGTTGAAGACGAGGAGCCCGACCGCGGCCATGAAGCCGCCGATGACCGAGACGGGGATCATGTGGATGAGCCGACCCACCCGCGCGACCCCCATGAGCACCTGGAGGACGCCGCACAGGAACGTCGCGCATAAGAGCCCGTGCGGCCCATGCCGCTGCAGGATCTCGAAGGTCAACGGCACCAGCGCCACCTCGGGCCCCGTGACCTGCAGCCGCGATCCGCCGAAGAGCGCCGCGATCACGCCGGTCACCGCGCCCGTGATGAGCCCGGCGCTCGCGGGTAATCCGCACGCCAGCGCGAGCGCGAGGTTCAGCGGCAGCGCCACGAAGGCCACGGTCAGCCCGCTCAGCAGGTTGTCCGCGAGGCTCCTGGGAGCGACCATCTCCTTCCAGGAGGTCACCGTGTCTGCCCACATCGAACGCCAGAAGTTCGGCTGGGCCATCGTTGTCCGAATAGACGAGGGGGTCATGCGACGCGCCGCAATTCACGCGATGTGCCAGGCCCGCGCCTCGCCCGGTTCCCGCGTCCCGGCGCGCCGGCCCGCCGGAAAGCGTCTGGATCCGCCGACACCCGCTTGAGGGGCCCCGCCGACGGTGTCGGCGGTCCCCCACAGGGATTCGCCTGACGTCTCGCGTGTTCGAAAAAGTGTGGAATGTCCGCGGCTCGTGCGTTTGATGACGCGCGAGACCATAGTCCGGGTCTCGCATGCGCCTCCTGACCCGACTCGTCCTATCTCACACCGCCCCGGTGCTCGTGATGCTGGTCGCCCTGGGCATGGTCCTCGGGTCGCTCGCCCAGATCACCTCGTCGCTGCAGAACCTCTTGAGCGACGAGACCGAGGAGCTCCGCCGCGAGGCGGCGCTCCACCACGCCGCCTGGGCGATGGGGCTCGCCATGCGGCGCGGCCAGGAGGCGTGCTCGCGCGGCGCGCCGTGGGACGAGGTGGCCCCGATCCTCCGCACGCGCATCGCCGCCCTGAAGACGGAGGTCGGCGACCCCGCGTTGCTCCCCTCGGACCCGATGCTCCCGTCGATCGACGGCCACCTCCAGCTCGCGCAGCGCGCCCTCGACGGGGGCACGTGCGGCCACCTCACCGACCCCGACGTCCAGCACGAGCGCGTGCGCCTCGACGAGCAGCTCACCGACGCGTGGGTCATGCGCATCGGCGAGCTCCAGGCCCGCGTGCGCTCCAAGGAGGAGGACGCCCGCGGCGCCAGCGCCTCGGCGCTGTCGAACGGCCTCACCATCGCCATCGCCGCCTGCGTCATCGCCGCGCTCCTCGCGCACCGGATCGCGCGCACCGTCACCGAGCCGCTCGCGGCCATCGCCACGCAGGCGCAGCGCCTCGGCAAGGGCCAGTTCGACGCGGCCGCCGAGGTGCGCGGCCCCGCCGAGGTGCGCGACCTCGCCCTGGAGATCGAGACGATGCGCAGGCGCCTCGCCGAGATCGAGACGCTCAAGCAGGGCTTCCTCGCCTCCGTCTCCCACGAGCTGCGAACCCCGCTCACGAAGATCCGCGAGGCGATCTCCCTGCTCGAGGACGGCGTCGGCGGGGGCGCGCTGAGCGAGCGTCAGACCCGCATCCTCCACATCGCCCGCGTCGCCTGCGAGCGCGAGATCCGCATGGTGACCACCCTGCTCGACCTCTCCCGCCTCAGCGCCGGCTCCCCCATCCGCCTCCAGGACGGCTCCTCCATCGACGATCTGATCCGCAGCGCCGTGCGCGACGAGGAGGCCGAGGCGCGCGAGCGCGGCGTCACCATCGAGGTCGAGACGCCGGGCGACGTCCCCCCGTGCAGCCTGGATGTGGCCCTGGTCGAGCGCGCCGTCGCGAACCTGGTGCGCAACGCGACCTCCGTCTCCAAGCCCGGCCAGCAGGTGCTCGTGCGGCGCGAGCTGATCGAGGACTCGAGGGGCGGCCGGGCCGGCCGCCGGGTGATGATCAGCGTCACCGATCAGGGCCCCGGCGTCCCCGGGGAGATCCGGCAGTCGCTCTTCGAGGAGTTCAAGACGCAGCCGGTCGCGAACTCGCCGAAGCGCGTCGGCATAGGCCTCGGCCTGGCCCTCTCCCGCAAGATCGCCCGCGCCCACGGCGGCGACCTGGAGCTCGACGATCACGCCGCGAGCGGCGCCGCCGCCGGCGCAGCCCAGGGCGACCGCGCCTCGGGGGCCACCTTCCGCCTGTGGCTGCCGCTCTCGACCGAGCGCTCTTCCGAGCAAGCCCCCGCTGCGCTACACCCTGCTCCCGCGGTTCCATGAGCCCTGCCAGAAAGCCCCACGTGGTCATCGTCGATGACGAGCCGCACCTCTGCGAGCTGCTCGCCTTTCGCCTCGAGCACCACGGCTACCGGGTCACCACGGAGCTGACCGGCAGCGGGGGCATCGCCGTCCTCTCCCGCGAGCCCGTCGACGCCATGATCGTCGACCTCCGCCTCGACGACTGCGACGGGCTCGACGTGCTCAGCGAGGTGCAGAAGCGCTCCCCCGACGTGCCCGTGGTCATCCTCACGGCGCACGGCACCATCGAGATCGCCGTCGAGGCGATGCGGCGGGGCGCGTACGGCTTCCTCACGAAGCCGTTCCACGATCTCGATCTGCTCCAGAAGCTCGCGCACGCCGTCGAGAGCAGCTCGCTCCGCCGCGAGGTCGCCGGCCTGCGCCGCATCATCGGCGCCCAGAGCGACGAGCTGCGGCTGCTCGGGACGAGCGACCGCATCGCCGCCGTCCGCGAGATCATCTCCCGCGTCGCCCCCACCGACGCCACCGTCCTCCTGCTCGGCGAGTCGGGCACCGGCAAGGAGCTCGCGGCGCGCTCGCTCCACGGCCTCTCCCAGCGCCGCGGCAAGCCGTTCGTCGCCGTGAACTGCAGCGCCCTGCCGGCAGAGCTCCTGGAGAGCGAGCTGTTCGGCTACGTGCGCGGCGCGTTCACCGGCGCCACGCGCGACAAGGAGGGCCTGTTCGCCTCCGCGAACGGCGGCACCCTCCTCCTCGACGAGATCGGCGACGCCCCTCCCGCGGTCCAGGTGAAGCTCCTCCGCGTGCTCCAGGAGCGCCGCATCACCCGCGTCGGCTCGCTGAACGAGGAGGAGGTCGACGTCCGCGTCGTCGCCGCGACCAACCGCGATCTCCTCACCGAGGTGCGCGACGGCCGCTTCCGCGAGGATCTCTTCTATCGCCTGCACGTCGTCCCCATCGTCCTGCCCCCGCTCCGCGAGCGGGTGGAGGACATCCCCCTGCTCTGCGAGGTCTTCCTCTCCCGCGCCGCCGCCCGCCACGGCCTCTCCGAGCCCAAGCTCTCCCCCGAGGCCCTGCGCGTGCTCCTCGCGCACCCCTGGCCCGGCAACGTCCGCGAGCTCGCCAACGTCATGGAAGGCGCCGTCCTGCTCTGTCGCGGCGAGCGCCTGCAGCCGCAGGACCTCAGCACGCTCCTCGTCCCTCCCGCGCGCAAGCTCGACGGCTGGTCGAGCGCCGCGGAGCCCGAGGACGCCGAGCCGCCCGCGACCTCGCGCGCCGTGGGCGAGATCCTGTCGGCGGCGTTCGGCGACCCCGGCGCGGAGCTCCCGTCGCTCAAGGAGGCGCGCGAGACGTTCGAGCGCGCCTACCTGGTCGAGGTGCTCCGCCGCGCCAACGGCAACGTCAGCGCCGCCGCGAAGCTCTCCGGCAGGAACCGGACGGACTTCTACGATCTCCTCCGCAAGCACGGCCTCTCCTCCGCCAGCTTCAAGGAGTGACGCGGGCGCGGCGCCGGACGGCGCCGCTATCGGGGCGAGTCGTCGCCGGCCGGATGATCGATGAGGTAACGCCAGGTCCCGTCCGGCTGCCGGCGCACCACCTCCGCCGAGCGCGCCGCCTCGGTGACCTCCTTTCCGTCGGGGCCGACGAACGACAGGCTCCATTCGCCCTGCAGCAGGGCGATGTCCCCGGCCTGCATGCAGTAGTTGTTCTTCGACGCCATGCGGCCTCGCAGCGCGAGGAGGGCGGCTATCGCCTCCCGGATGGCGGGCGCGCCGACGGCGCGCTTTCCCGGCGCCGGCGCCAGCACGGCGCCGGGCTCGTAGAGCGCCATGATCCGGTCGAGATCGCCGGAGTTGAAGGCCTCGGCGAAGATCGCGTTCATCTGCTGGGGCTCTTTGACGTGCATGCGTGACCTCCAGCGCTGACGGTGGCCGCCCGCGACCGTGGCGTCCATGCACGGATCCTCAATTCACCGGTGCAGAAGTGGAACAATCGGGTCGTCCATTCCAAGGATCGCGTCGCGCGGTGTACAGAGCCTCTGACGAACTCATCCGTCAAAGCGGGCGGGATTCGCGTCCATCGCTGCGGCGCCGGAGGACCGCCGGACCCCGGGGGGTGTGGTACAAGCGAACGGTCGCCATGACGGGACAGCGCGCGAGCCACCTCGATCGCAGACGGGAGCGGAGGCCGGCATGAGCCGGATCGAGGCGGCGGGCGCCGGAGACACGCTGGATCCGGCCGGCGCAGCGCTCTCGGGCGGCGGGGAGATGGGGGCGCTCATTCGCTCGATCGACTGGTCGCGGACGGCGCTCGGCCCCGTCGAGGCGTGGCCCCAGTCGCTGCGCACCGCGCTGTCCATCCTGCTCTCGTCCGAGCACCCCATGTTCCTCTGGTGGGGCCGCGAGCTCATCCAGTTCTACAACGACGGCTACCGGCCCATCCTCGGCTCCAAGAAGCACCCGGCCGCCATGGGGCAAGCGGGGCGCGCGTGCTGGAAGGAGATCTGGGACGTCATCGAGCCGATGATCGAGAAGGTCTTCGCTGGAGGCGCCACGTACCTCCGAGACGGCCTGCTCATCCTCGATCGGAATGGCTTCCTGGAAGAGTGCTATTTCAACTACGGCTACAGCCCCATCCGGGACGAGAGGGGCGCTGTCGCGGGCGTCTTCGTGGCGTGCTCCGAGAGCACGGGGCACATCCTCGGGCAGCGCCGGCTCCAGCTCCTCGCGGCGCTAGGCGCGAGGGTGGCCGACGCCAAGAACGTCGAGGACGCCTGTCGCGTCATGATGGGCGCGGTCGCGGAGGCCGGGCGCGACCTGCCGTTCGCCCTGCTCTATCTCACCGACGAGGGCGGCGCGCAGGCCCGCCTCGCGGCGACCGCCGGGCTCGACCCGGGCCACGCCGCGGCGCCGCCGGCGGCGAGCCTCGACGCCGCGGCCGGCGGCGGGGTGTGGCCGCTGCATCGCGCGCTGCGCGAGGACGCGGAGGTGGATCTGGCGGAGCTGCCCGCGGGCGTCGGCCCTCTCCCGGGAGGGCCGTGGCCGGACGCCGCGCGCCGGGCGGTGGTGCTGCCGCTCCCGCGCGCCGGCGCCGGCGGACGGCCGGCCGGGTTCCTCGTGGCCGGCGTCAGCCCCCGGCTCTTGCTGGACGACGACTACCGCGCCTTCCTGCGGCTCGTGGCCGGTCACTGCGCGACGGCCATCCAGAGCGCCCGGGCCAGCGAGGAGGAGCAGCGCAGGCTGGAGGCGCTCGCCGAGCTGGACCGCGCGAAGACGGCCTTCTTCAGCAACGTCAGCCACGAGTTCCGCACGCCGCTGACGCTGATCCTGGGGCCCGCGGAGGACGGCCTCTCGGACGCCGAGCAGCCTTTGCCGCCCCGGCAGCGCGAGCGCCTCGCGATCGTCCACCGCAACAGCCTCCGGCTCCTCCGTCTCGTCAACACGCTGCTCGACTTCTCGCGCATCGAGGCGGGCCGCATCCAGGCCAGCTACCAGCCGACCGATCTCGGCTCCTTCACCGCGGATCTCGCGAGCTCGTTCCGCTCGCTCCTGGAGCGGGCCGGCCTCTCCCTCACCGTGGACTGCCCGCCCCTCTCCGAGCCGGCCTACGTCGACCGGGAGCTCTGGGAGAAGATCGTCCTCAACCTCATCTCGAACGCCTTCAAGTTCACCTTCGCGGGGGGCGTCCGGGTCTCGCTGGAGGCGGCCGGCGGGTGGGCCGTCCTGTCGGTCGCGGACACCGGCACCGGCATCCCGGAGGCGGAGCTGCCGCACGTGTTCGAGCGGTTCCACCGCGTCGAGGGGGCCAGGGGCCGCAGCTACGAGGGCAGCGGCATCGGCCTCGCCCTGGTGCAGGAGCTGGCGAAGCTCCACGGCGGCGCCGTGGCCGTGGAGAGCCGCCTGGGCGAGGGCAGCCGCTTCACGGTGTCCATCCCGCTCGGCGAGGCGCACCTGCCCGAGGACCGCGTCGCGCGGGCCTCTCCGCCGGCCGCGGGGGAGCGCGGCGCCGCGCCCTTCCTCGACGAGGCGGCGCAGTGGCTCCGCGGCGAGCAGGCGCCCGCGCCCTTGCCGGCGGGCGAGGGGCCGGCCGCGAGGCTGCCGGGGCGCGTCCTCGTCGCCGACGACAACGCGGACATGCGCGAGTACGCGCTGCGGCTGCTCGTGGCCGAGGGGTGGGCGGCGGAGGCCGTGGCCGACGGTCGAGCCGCCCTGGAGCGCGCCCGCGCCCACCCGCCGGATCTCGTGCTCACCGACGTGATGATGCCGCGGCTCGACGGCTTCGGCCTGCTCAGGGCGCTGCGCGCCGACGAGCGCACCCGCGGCGTGGCCGTGGTGATGCTCTCCGCGCGCGCGGGCGAGGAGGCGCGCGTCGACAGCCTCGAGGCCGGCGCCGACGACTTCCTCGTGAAGCCGTTCTCCGCGAAGGAGCTCCTCGCGCGGGTCCGCATCCACGTGGAGCTCGCGCGCCGCCGGCGCGAGGCCGAGGGGCAGCGCCAGTACCTGAACGACCTGTTCATGCAGGCCCCGGGGCCGATCGCCATCCTCCGCGGGTCGGAGCACGTCTTCGAGGTGGTCAACCCGCTCTACGAGCGGCTCGTCGGCGGTCGCTCGCTCGTGGGCAAGCCCATCCGGGCCGCCCTGCCCGAGCTCGACGGACAGGGCATCTGGGAGCTCCTGGACACCGTGCTCCGCGCCGGGGAGCCCATCGTCGGCGAGGAGCTCCCGGTGCGGCTCGACCGCCGGGGCGACGGCGCGATCGAGGAGGTCTTCTTCAACTTCGTCTACCAGCCGATGCGCGATCGCGGCGGGGCGGTCGAGGGCGTCTTCGTGTTCGCGTTCGACGTGACCGACCAGGTGAGCGCCCGCCGGCGCGTGGAGGCGCTCGTCGAGGCGCTCAAGCGCGCGGATCAGCGCAAGGACGAGTTCCTCGCGATGCTCGCGCACGAGCTCCGGAACCCGATGGCCTCGATCAGCCTGTCGCTGACGCTGCTCGACGACGTGGACGGCGACGCGCCCGAGTCGGCGCGCTACCGGGAGATCGCGCGGCGGCAGATGGGCCACCTCGTGCGGCTGGTGGACGATCTCCTCGATGTGTCGCGCATCACGCGGGGCACGGTGGAGCTGCGCCTGGAGGACGTCGATCTCGCGGCGGTGGTGCAGAGCGCCGCGGCCGCCGTGAGGCCGGCCGTCGAGTCGCGGAGCCACGCGCTCGCGCTGTCGGTGGGGCCCGGGGACTTCGGCCTGCGGGCCGACGCGACGCGGCTGGAGCAGGTGGTGACGAACCTCCTGACCAACGCCGCGAAGTACACCCCGCCGGGCGGCTCGATCTCGGTGAGCCTCACCCGCGAGGCGGCGCGCGGCGCGCCCGAGGCCGTGCTCCGGGTGCGCGACACGGGCCGCGGCATCCCGGCGGCGATGCTCGAGAAGGTCTTCGACCTCTTCACGCAGGTCGACCAGACGATCGACCGGAGCACGGGCGGGCTGGGGCTCGGGCTCACGCTGGTGCGGCGGCTGGTGGAGCTGCACGGCGGCAGCGTGGTCGCGGCGAGCGCCGGACCTGGCCAGGGCAGCGAGTTCACCGTGCGCCTGTCGCTCGGCCCGGGCGCGGCGCCGCTGCCCGCCCTGAGCGCCGGGCCGCCCGTCGCGCCGCTCGTGCCGCGCGGCGGGCCGCCGTCACCTCCGGCCCTGCGGGCCGAAGCGCCGTCGGCCGAGCGGCGCCGGGTGCTCGTCGTGGAGGACGCGGAGGACGTGCGCCGGGTGATGCGGGCGTATATCGAGGCGCTGGGGCACGAGGTGACGATGGCGGTGGACGGGCTGGAGGGCGTGACGAAGCTCCTGGAGCTGCGCCCCGAGGTGGCCTTCGTGGACATCGGGCTGCCCGGCATCGACGGTTACGAGGTCGCCCGCCGGGCCCGGGCCGCGCCCGGCGGCGAGGCGCTCTACCTGGTGGCGCTCTCGGGCTACGGCGGACCCGAGGACCAGGCCAGGTCCGGTCGAGCCGGCTTCGACCTGCACCTCACCAAGCCCGTGGGCGGCGCCGCCCTGCAGGACGTGCTCGCCGCTCGGCGCGCGTAGCCGCGCTGCGCGCGTGGCGCGCGGCGCACGCAACGCGAGGGGACGGCCGAGCCGTCGCCGCACGGCGGCTTGACCACGTCGGCGCCACGTTGTATAACTATATGGTTTTTATACCAAGGAGTTATATATGACGCCGTCCGAGCGCCTCGACGCAACGTTCGCTGCGCTCGCCGATCCTACACGGCGAGCGATCCTCGCGCGCCTCGCGTCCGGCGAGGTGTCGGTGACCGAGCTGGCGAAGCCGTTCGCGATGAGCCAGCCGGCGATCTCGAAGCACCTCAAGGTGCTGGAGCGCGCGGGCCTGATCTCGCGCGGCCGGGACGCGCAGCGGCGGCCGTGCCGGATCGAGGCCAAGCCGCTCGCGGACGCCAGCGGCTGGCTCGACAACTACCGCCGCTTCTGGGAGGGCAGCTACGAGCGCCTCGACGTCCTGCTGGAGGAGCTGAAGGAGCAGGCGAGCAAGGGGGAGGGCGCGGAGCGCCAGGACAGGTAGGACGGGCGCGGCGAGCCGGCGCCTCGCTCAGGCGCGCGCCGGGCTGTCCTGACCGCGGCACCTCGCGCGCGCGCGCTCGAGCGCCGGCCGCGCGGCGATCCGCTCCTGGTAGGCGACGAGCTCGTCCGGCAGCGCCTTGCCGAGCGCGCCGCGGTAGATGCCGATCGCGGTGCTCACCGAGATGTCGGCGAGCGTGAGGCGCTCCCCGGCGAGAAAAGGCCTGTCGCCGAGCAGGTCGGCCGCGAAGCGCAGGGCCCGCTCGACGCCCGCCTCGTGCGCGCGGACCGACCAGTTGCGCTTGTCCGCCTCCGGGGCGCCGAAATGCGCCGTCAGCAGGGCGTTGACGCCCGCCCCGATCGCGGCTTCGCCGAACACCGTCATCTGCAGCACGCGCGCGAGCGCCGGATCGTCCCTGTCGGGCAGGAGCGGCGTGGGCCCGTATTTCTGCGCCAGGTAAAGCATCATCGCGACGGACTCGTGGATCGCCACGCCGCCCTCGTCCTCGAGGAACGGCACCGTGCCGAGCGGATGCCGCGCGAGGTAGGCCTCGCTCTGCGGATACGAGACAATCTCGACCTGGTAGGGCAAGCCCATCTCCTCGCACTGCCACATCACGCGCAGGCCGCGGGCCCCGCGCGCGAAGTTGTAGACCTTGATCATCGGTGGCCTCCTTGCTCCCGACCCGGCTATCGAGGGGCGGGCTGGCCGCGGCCCGGCGGGACCATGAAGGCGGGGCGGCGGGGAGAGGCGCTCGATGAGCTTCCCGCCTCCCCGCCTTCATGGGGCCCCTCTCCGGGCAGCGCGCCCGCTGCGGCGGGTTACGGCTGGGTCGCCTTGGGATCCATCCACACGACCTCCCAGTGATGGCCATCCAGATCGTAGAAGCTCCAGCCGTACATGAAGCCGTGGTCCTGCGCGTCCATCGCGTGCGACCCGCCCGCCGCGATCGCCTTCTTCACCATGTCGTCGACCTCGGCCCGGCTGCTGCACGAGAGCGCGAACATCCCTTCCGTGTGCGTGCTCGTGCCGCAGATCTCCTTCTTCGTGAACGTCTTGAAGAACGACTCCACGAGGAGCATGACATACGCCTCCTCGCTGACGATCATACAGGCGGCGTTCTCGTCCGTGAACTGCGGGTTGAACTCGAACCCGAGCTTGCTGAAGAACTCCATCGATCGCTTCAGGTCGCGGACGGCCAGGTTGACGAAGATCTTGCGGGGGTTTTTCGTGGTCATGGCTCTCTTCTCTTTTCCTGTGACTACCGTGTTGGACTCTCGTGAAACGTGAAGCTCATCGGTCGCGCGACGACGGGCTCGCGGTCAGCGCGCGCACGCGGCGGTCGCGCAGCCAGAGCCCCGCCCAGAGGAACGCGGCGACGTAGATCGGAAACAGCGTGTGGCTGAAGAGCGGGTTCTCGACCCGCACGTGGATCGCGATCGCGCCGCCCAGGTAGCCGGTCCACAGGATCGCGCCGAGCACCGCGGTGCGCGGGATCAGGTAGAGCACGAGGCACGCGATCTGGATGTAGCCGAGGGTGGGGACGAGGTGCGCCGGGAACCCGAGCTGGTCGGTCGATGCGTCGGCGGGGAACAGCTTCAGCACCTTCACCGCGGCGTCGAACGTCAGGAACAGCGTGGCCAGCCCGCTCAGGGCGCGGCCCGCCCACACGGCTCGCCTGGACGGCGCAGCGCCGGGCGCTGCGGCCCGGGCCGGCGCCTCGGCCTGGGGCCGGGTGATGAGATCCTGGTCACGATGATCGATGCTGGCAGCGCTCGCGGTCATGGGGTCCTCCGTGCTGGATTCACCCCGTAGACCCCCGCGCCGGACAGGAATCATCGGTCGCCGAAAAAAAAGATCGCCGGGCCGTCCCTGGCCCGGCGCCGGCGGCTACGCCGGGAGGGCGCCCGCGGCTAGGCCGGCAGATCGAGCGGCAGGCCGAACCGCGGGAAGAGCGTCTCGGTGTCGAGGAAGGACGTCATGCTGGCGATGCGGTCGCCCGCGACGTCGAGCACGATGAGCGCCCACGCCCGGTGGCCGCCCTCCGGCGCGGGGCGGTACTGGGCGAACGCGGGCGAGCCGCAGGCCGCCGTCGGCACGAGCCGCGACCCGCGGCAGCCCGACCCCCGGCCCAGGAGCCAGGCGCGGATCGCCTCGGGGCCGCGGAGCCAGAGGGTGTAGGGCGGCATCGACAGGGTCGCGTCCTGGTGCAGCAGCGCCGTGAGCGCGTCCACGTCGTACCGCTCGAAGGCGGTCACATAGCGGTCGACCAGCGCGGACTGCGACTCCGGCAGCGAGACGCGCGCGTCGCCGAGGTCGCGGCTCGCGAGCGTCGCCCGCGCGCGCTGGAGCGCGCTGTTGATCGCGGCGACCGAGGTGTTGAGGCTGTCGGCGACCTCCGCGGCGGACCAGCCGAGCACCTCGGTGAGCAGCAGCGCGGCGCGCTGCTTCGGCGGCAGGTGCTGGAGCGCCGCGACGAACGCGAGGCGGATGCTCTGGCGGAGCACCGCCCGCTCCGCGGCGTCGATGTCCGCCGGCAGGGCGTTCACGTCGGGGACGGGCTCCAGCCAGTGCGTGCGCGGGCGCGTGTCCAGCGTGTCGTCCACGGTGCCGACCGGACCCTCCTCGATGGGGCGCGCCCGGCGCGCGCGGTCGGCCTTCAGATCGAGGCAGACGTTCGTCGCGATGCGGTACAGCCAGGTGCGCAGCGACGAGCGCCCGTCGAACTTATCGAGGCTCCGCCAGGCGCGCACCATCGTCTCCTGGACGGCGTCGTCGGCGTCGACCACCGAACCCAGCATCCGGTAGCAGTGCCCGGTGAGCGCCGCGCGGTGTTCTTCGAGTTGGGCTACACTCTCCGACATCGGCCGGACAGTATCATCGGCTCTCCGGCAGGTCCATAACCAACCGCGCTCGGCGCGGAGCATCGGTGTCTCGAGTGTGGGTCATCAAACGCCCTCGAGCCAGCCCCGCAACACCCTCCCTGCCGGGAACAGCGCCAGATCGCCGGAGCCCGCAGACGGCGCTCCAAAACGACGAGCAAGGTGGCAATCGCCGTCGCGTCGCGGGAATGCATGCTTCCAGCGGCGCGCGGTTTGGGCGATCCTGCGATCGATGAGCATCGATCGCGCCGTGCTCGAGCAGCTCGATCGGGTCGGCGGCCGCCTCTCGGCGGGCAAGGCCCTCAAGCTGCTCGAGGACATCGCCTGGCCGCGCGAGGTGGAGGAGCGCTTCTTCGCCTCCGGCGAGGACCGCCTCCCCGAGGTCGAGTACCGCGTCGATCGCGATGGGCTCGCGCGGCGCGTCGCCGAGCTGCGCGAGCTCCTCGGGGCCATCGACGGGGACGCGCCGGCGCTCGGCTGGCTGCGGGACAACGTCCGCGCGCAGATCCAGGCCGCGGAGCTGCTCGAGGCCGCCGGCACCCGCGCGTTCTCCGCGCGGTCGCAGGCGCTCTACGGCGGCGCGCGCTCGCGGTTCTTCGGCGGCTCGCTCAGGAACATCGATCTCGCCGAGCACCTCGCCGAGCGCCTGCGCGTCCACGGCTGGGACGAGGCCAGCGATCCGGAGGAGGAGCCGCTCGACGCCGGCGCGCTCCGGGAGATGCTCGCCGCCCGCGTGGCCGCGCGGGCGCCGCGGCTCGACATCGAGATCACCCTCGACCCGCGCGTCACGGCCAAGGTGGTCGCCGGCATGAGCCGGGTCCGCATCCGGCCGGAGGCCACCTTCGCGGCCTGGGAGGCCGAGGGGCTGTGGCACCACGAGGTCGAGACGCACGCGCTCACCGCGCACAACGGCGCGGCGCAGCCGCGGTGCGCGTTCCTGCGCTCGGGCGGCCCTCGCAGCACGCGCACGCAGGAGGGGCTCGCCATCTTCGCCGAGCTCTACAGCCGCTCGCTCTCCATCGGCCGCCTCACCCGGCTCGCCGAGCGGGTGCGCCTCGTGGACATGGCCGAGCAGGGCGCGAGCTTCCTCGATCTTTATCGATACCTGCGCGAGCGCGGCGCCGAGCGCCGCGACGCGTACTTCGACGCCCAGCGCGTCTGCCGCGGCGGGCTCGTCGAGGGCGGCGCGCCGTTCACCAAGGACGCCTGCTACCTGGCCGGCCTGCTCGAGGTCTACGCCTTCCTGGCCGCGGTCCTGCGCGGCGGGCTGCGCGACGAGGTGGAGCTGCTCGTGTGCGGGCGGATCGCGCTCGACGACATCGCGGTGCTGGCGGAGCTGCGCGCCGCCGGCGTGCTGGAGCGGCCGCGCTACCTCCCGGGCTGGCTGCGCGCCTGGCAGACGCTGCTGCCCTATTTCGCGTTCACGTCCTTCATGGACGGCATCGACCTCGGCCCGGTGGAGCGGCATTTCCAGGAGCTGCTCCGCGTGGCCGCCGACGCGCGGCCGGCGGGGGAGGGGAGGCGGCGCCGCGGCCGGCCGCGGGAGGGGTGAGCGGCGAGGCGCCGGGTGGACCGCCGGCGTGTCTGTTTCCTGCTGAAACGTTTCGCCCCGATGCAACCGGCGCATCATCGCGCTGGCCCGGCCTCGAGCCGGCTCGACCCGCTTGAAAGAAGGAAGCGACTTGACCAAGGGGCAGGGCGATACATCGAGGGCCGACGCTGCGTCGACGGAGCGGGCCCACCTCCGCTTCGCGCATCCGCGCGCGGCCTCGGCACGCCGTCGTCGTCGCGAGGCGCCACGTCGCCTCGTCGCGTGGGCGCTGGCCGTGGCCGCCGCGGCGTCCGCGCCTTCCGCGGCGGCGGAGGGGCCCGCGGGAGGCGCGGCGAGCGTCTCGACACCACCGCCCGCGGCGACCGCGCCGCCCGCCGCGCCGGCCGTGCCCGGTGTCCCGCCCGGGGCCACCTGGGAGGCGACCGCCGCTGCGCACGAGGCGCGGATCGCGGCGCTGGAGGGCCAGGCGCGCCGCGTCCACGAGCTCGGCTCCGAGGACGAGCGGCGCGCCGCGCAGCGCCGGATCGAGCTGGAGCTCGCGGCGGCGAGGGAGGCGTTCCGCGACTTCGAGGAGGGGACGACGGAGTGGAACAGCCCGGTCATGACGATCTCGGGGCTCGTCCTCGCGACCCTCGGCGGCGCCGCCATCCTCAGCGGCGCGGTGCTGGTCTTCGCGAGCCACGACGACAGCAGCGCGGCGCGCAGCGAGACGTCCAAGGTGGCGATCGCCACCGCGATCGGCGGGGTGGTCGGGGTCGCGGTCGGCCTGCCGCTCTACGCGGTCGGCAGGAGGCGGGTCCGGAGAGAGGCCGCGTCGGGCGCGCCCGCCGCCGCGCGGCTCCTCGTCGGTCCGGGCGCCGTGGCTGCGTCGCCCGGGGCGGGCCCCCTGAGCGCGGGGCTGCGCGTCGCGTTCTGAGCCCCGGGCGCGATCACCACCCGACGAAGCGCTCCCAGACCGCCTCGATCGCCGTCCCCCCGGCCACGACGTGGTACCGCGCGTGCTGCGCCGCGGTCGCGCAGGCGTGGTTGGGCAAGATCCGCAGCGGCGCGCCGACCGGGAAGCGGCCCACGTCGACGCGCCCGCCGCGCCGGCCGGCGAGGATGCCGTGCTCCTGGTTGGTGTCGATCACGCCCGGGGCGACGCCGACCGCATAGAGGATGTCCGTGACGCCGTGGCGGAAGAACCGCTCCGCCTCCGCGAGCGTGGAGGCGGTGATCCCGCCGGGCTGCCCGTCGAGCGCGCGGAGGACGACGTCCATCGATTTCGCGGTCTTCACGTGCGGTCTCAGCCTCACGCCGAGGCGCGCGAGGTGCTCGCGCATCCGCCCGAGGTTCCGGTCGAGGCGCGCGCGATCGAGCACGAGCGCCGGTGTCTCCAGCTGAGCGATATCCATCGATCGAGGATGTCCCCGGCGCAGGGCCGCGAGCCGGCGGCCAGCGTGACGCTGGCAGGACGACAGCCCTCCTCCACAAAAAGTGCTGGGCGATCTCCAGGTCGAGTGCTAGTGTCCCTCTCGACGCGCAGCCCGCGTCCACCATGCGCATCTCTCGCTGACACCACGCTCCGTCGCGCGGCCCTCAGGGTTGAGCGCCCGTTGCCCAAGGTAGGCACGGCGCCCCGTGTTGCCGCGCATGAGCCGCCACGACGGCGACCCGCGGAACCCCGCGCGAGCTCGCGTCGTGCGCTCGTGGAGACGGAGCGGGGCCGACGAGCGAACGAGCCCGAGGCGCTGGAGGTCGATTGACCAGGAGATTCGTGATCTCCTGGCGATGATCCCTCGCTCGCTGGCCGCCCGCTCGGAGCGCCGAGCCGCTGGGTTCGTGGCGCGATGGGCCGACTCGCCATCTCTCCTGACGTCGAGGCGTTGAGTCGTCTCGGCAGGGAGCGTGCGGCGAGGCGGACCATCCCGCCCCGACGCGCGGCGGAGGTGCGTCGAGAGAGCGCCGGTCGAGCGACCGGGGAGAGGCCCAGAGAGCCAGCGTCCCTCGCGGTATCGGTCTGTCCGGAAGTCGGGGTCGTACGATGAATGGAGGGTGTATGAGAGCCGGTTCTTCGAAGGTTTCGTTCAGCCTGGGTGCTCTTCCCGATGTGGTGATGACCGATTCCATGGAGGATTCTATGCAGCGACGCGCGCATCTCCCCGTCTCCGATCTCGCGCTGGGCTCGGCCAAGTCGCCCGACCAGCGCCCGGCGCAGCGAGGGCAGCCCCCGGCGCCGAAGCCCGCGCGCCGGGATCCACGCCCGCCGCGCGCGCTCCCCAACCTGGATCGCTCCCGGCCGGCGGTGAACATCCCGCAGCGCCGCCGCATGGGCGTGCGGTAGAGCCCGCGGCGGCTCCCCCGCCGGAGCGCGGGTCCGGGCGGCGGCCCGGCCGCGCGCTCCGGCGGCGCGGGGCCGGAGGGCAGAAATTCCCTCGATGGCGCGCGCTCCGGCGGCGCCCTCCCGGCTGCGATCGGGATTGGGCCGAGGCGCAGGCTGCGGTAAGACCTCGCCACCCCCGCGGCCTCGCCGCCGAGCCCGCGGGGCCGACCATGATCCACGCCGAACCGTTCGAAGCCCGCCTCGTCGCCGCCCGGCCTCTCAGTCCATTCGTGCGCGAGCTCTCGTTCGAGCGCGCCGACGGGAGGTCGTTTCAGTTCGAGGCAGGCCAGTGGGTCAACCTCGTCCTCCCGCTTCCGGGCGGCGAGGTGAAGCGCGCCTATTCGATCGCGTCCGCCCCCGACGGCTCGCCCCGCTTCGATCTCGCGGTCACGCTCGTCCAGGGCGGGGCCGGCTCGGAGTACCTGCACCGGCTCGAGCCCGGCGCCGCGCTCCGCGCCATCGGCCCGCACGGGCTCTTCACCCGCGATCCCGGGGATTCCGCGCCTTCCCTGTTCGTCGCCACCGGCACGGGCATCACGCCGCTCCGGAGCATGCTGCGCGCTTCCCTGCGCGCGGGGCTGGCCGCGCCCCACCTGTGGATCCTGTTCGGCGCGCGCTTCGAGGAGGACGTCATCTACCGCGACGAGCTCGAGGCGCTCGCGCGCGGATCCGACCGGATCCGCTACGAGATCACGCTCTCGCGCGGCGGCCCGTCGTGGACCGGCCGCCGCGGCTACGTGCAGGCGCACGTGCCCGAGCTCTACCGGGAGCTCGCGGAGAAGAGCGGCGATCCGGCCCCGCACGTCTTCATCTGCGGCCTCGATCGGATGGTCTCGTCCGTTCGCGAGCTCGCGCGCGGCGAGCTCGGCGCGCCCCGCAAGCACGTCCACGTCGAGCGCTACGACTGAGCCGCCGGCCTCGCCGCGAGCGAGGCGCCGGCCTCTCCGCGATCTCCGCGACGGCCCCGCCGGCGCCCGCCACGACCCAGGGGCCGGCCTCTCCGCGGCGCCGCGCTGGAGCCGCCGGGCTCTGGCGGATGCGCGGATGCGATCGCGGATCGCCGCCCCGCGGGCGCGGCGCGCCTTGAGCGGTACCCTGGGTACGACGTAGGATGCCGCCCCCGCGGGCGGTTCCTGCGGGGTCCGTTCTGCAGGTGACCACGTGACGACCAAGAAGACGTTCCGCACCATCGATCCCGCGACGCTCCCGAAGCACTTCGACTCGCCTGTCGCCGAGCAGCGCCTGGCCGACGTGTGGGAGGCCGACGGGACGTACCGATACGACCCGTCGCGTCCCCGCGAGGAGACGTTCGTGGTCGACACCCCGCCGCCGACCGCCTCGGGCTCGCTGCACATCGGCCACGTCTTCAGCTACACGCACACGGACGTCGTCGTCCGCCAGCGCCGGATGCGCGGCTTCAACATCTTCTACCCGATGGGCTGGGACGACAACGGCCTGCCCACCGAGCGGCGCGTGCAGAACTATTTCCACGTCCGCACCGACGTGCGCACGCCGTACGAGCGCGGCCTGACCTTGCCGCAGGCGTCGCCGGAGTCGATCAAGAAGGAGCCGCCGCGCATCGTGTCGCGGCCCAACTTCATCGAGCTCTGCCACAAGGTCACCCGCGAGGACGAGCAGGTCTTCAAGGCGCTCTTCCGCCGGGTGGGCCTCTCGGTCGACTGGCGGCACGAGTACGCCACCATCGATGATCACTGCCGCAGGACGGCGCAGCTGTCGTTCCTGGATCTGCACGAGAAGGGCCACCTCTACTCGGTCTTCGCGCCCACGATGTGGGACGTCGATTTCCAGACCGCCGTCGCCCAGGCGGAGGTCGAGGATCGCCCGCAGTCCGGCGCGTTCCACGACATCGCGTTCGCGGTGGAGGGGACGGGCGAGGAGCTCGTCATCGCCACGACGCGCCCGGAGCTGCTCGCGGCCTGCGTCGGCGTCACGGCCCACCCGGAGGACCCGCGGTATCAGCACCTCTTCGGCAAGACGGCGCTCACCCCGATCTTCCGCGCCCCGGTGCCCATCTTCCCGAGCACGCTCGTGGATCGCGAGAAGGGCACGGGCATCCTGATGGTCTGTACCTTCGGCGACGCGACGGACGTCATCTGGTGGCGGGAGCAGAAGCTCCCCCTCCGGCAGATGCTCGGCAAGAACGGCCGGGTCCTGCCGGTGACGTTCGGCGAGGGCGAGTGGGCGAGCCGCGACCCGGCCGCGGCGAACGCCGCCTACGCGCCGCTCCAGGGCAGGGGCGTGAAGCAGGCGCGCGCGGCGGTGGTCGAGCTCCTCCGCCGCGCCGAGCACGCGGCGGCGCCCGGCGGAGCGCCGGCGCTCCGGGGCGAGCCGAGGCCGATCGAGCGCGCGGTGAAGTTCTACGAGCGGGGCGACCAGCCGCTCGAGTTCGTGCCCACGCGGCAGTGGTTCGTCCGGCTCTCCGACAAGAAGGCCGAGCTCCTCGAATACGGCGAGAAGATCAAGTGGCACCCGGACTTCATGCGCCTCCGCTACCGCAACTGGACCGAGGGGCTCCAGGGCGACTGGTGCATCAGCCGCCAGCGCTATTTCGGCGTGCAGTTCCCGGTCTGGTATCCGCTCGACGCCGAGGGCAACCCGGACCACAGCCGGCCGCTGCTCGCGGCGCGCGAGGCGCTCCCGGTCGATCCGACCGTCGACGTGCCGCCCGGGTACGAGGCGTCCCAGCGGGACCAGCCGGGCGGCTTCACCGCCGAGTCCGACGTCTTCGACACGTGGTTCACGAGCTCGCTCACGCCGCAGATCAGCTCTCACTGGGGTGATGATCCGGAGCGCCACGCGCGGCTCTTCCCGGCCGATCTGCGGCCGCAGGCCCACGACATCATCAGGACGTGGGCGTTCTACACGATCGCGAAGGCGATGCTCCACGAGTCGTCGGTCCCCTGGCACCATATCGCGATCTCCGGGTGGATCCTCGATCCGGATCGCAAGAAGATGTCGAAGAGCAAGGGCAACGTCGTCACGCCGATGCACCTGCTCGACGCGTATTCTTCGGACGCGGTCCGCTACTGGTCGGCGAGCGCGCGGCTCGGCACGGACACGGCGTTCGACGAGAAGGTGCTGAAGATCGGCAAGCGGCTCGTCACGAAGATCTGGAATGCGAGCAAGTACGTGCTCAGCCAGTCGGCGGAGGTCCACCCGGTCTCGGAGGAGCTCGACCGGGCGCTCTTGCACAAGCTCGCGGCGGTGGTGGAGGACGCGACGCGCTCGTTCGACGAGCACGAGTTCGCGGCGGCGCTCGAGCGGACGGAGGATTTCTTCTGGCGCTGGTTCACCGACGCGTACCTGGAGCTCGCGAAGGCGCGGGCGCGCGGCGAGGGCGGCGCCGGGGAGGCGGCGCGCGGCTCTGCGGTTGCGGCGCTGCGGCTCGGGCTGTCGGTGCTGCTGCGGCTGTTCGCGCCGGTCTTGCCGTACATCACCGACGAGGTCTGGCGCTGGGTGTACGCGGAGGAGACGGGCGAGGGGTCGATCCACCGGGCGAAGTGGCCGTCGGCGGCGGATTTCGCCGATATCGCGGCGCCGGCGGACGCCGGGCTCCTGGATCTGGCGGCGGCGGCGATGGCGGCGGTCAACAAGCGCAAGAGCGAGCTCGGCGCGAGCGTGGGGCGCGTGGTGACGCACCTCGCGCTCGGGGCGAACGCCGCGACGCTGGCGCGGCTGAGGCCGGCGCTCGGGGACGTGCTCGCGGCGGTGCGCGCGGGCGCGCACGAGCTCGTGGAGCGGCCGGAGCTCGCGGACGGCGAGGTCGAGGTGGTGCGCTGCGAGGTGGAGCCGGCGGGGGCGGCGGCCGGGGCGGGGGAGGCGGCGGCCACGGCCACGGAGTAGCCCAGACCGAATCGCCCGGCCCTCGTGGAGGGGGCTCGCCGCGCGGGGCGGGCACGGGCCGAACTCGCCGGAGACGTCCAGTGCCCGACGCGCTGCGCGCGCCGGACACTGGACGTCAATTGGGCTCAAACATCGGCCCGAGCCCGCCCCGCGCGGCGAGCTCCCTCCCCTCGGGCCTACGAGGGTGCAGGGGAGGAGAGAGCTTGTCGCGGGGGACAACTTTCAGGCGATGGGATTGCCACGCTGGATGGTGACCGGCGGCGGGCGCGGAGGGCGCCGCGACGCGCGAGAACCAGATGGCGGGCGGCTGATGCGAAGTACTTGAGATGATGCGCGCTTCGGACGTGGTGGAGGGGCGGTTCGAGATCGAGCGCTCCGCGGGCTCCGGCGGGATGGGGGACGTGTTCCGCGCGCGCGACCGGACGTCAGGGCAAGCGGTCGCGCTCAAGGTGCTGCAGGGCGCGAGCGCCAACGATCTGCGCCGGTTCGCGCGGGAGGCGGAGGCGCTCGTGAGGCTCCGGCTGCCCGGCGTGGTGCAGTACGTCGCGCACGGGGTGACCGGCGAAGGGCAACCGTACCTGGCCATGGAGTGGCTCGACGGCGTGACCCTGGAGGAGCGGCTCGGCGAAGGACCGCTGTCGATGGTCGAGAGCGTGACCGTGGCGGCGCGGGTGGCGGCGACGCTCGGCGCGGTCCACCGGCTAGGCATCGTTCACCGCGACCTGAAGCCGAGCAACCTGATGCTGGTGGACGGCGCCGTCGAGCGCGTCACGCTGCTCGACTTCGGCCTCGCGCGCCAGCTCCGGCTCACACAGACGCTCACGTCGCCGGGCGCGGTGCTCGGCACGCCCGGGTACATGGCCCCCGAGCAGGCGCGGGGCGACTCGGTGATCGACGCCCGGGCCGACGTGTTCGCGCTCGGATGCGTGCTGTTCCAGTGCCTCGCGGGGCGCCCGCCTTTTCTGGGCGACAGCGCGCTCGCGCTCCTCGTGAAGGTCGTGCTGGAAGAGCCGCCGCGGCTCAGGGAGCTGCGCGGCGACATTCCGGAGCCGCTCGAGCGCCTGGTGAGCCGGATGCTGGCGAAGGCGGCAGGGGAGCGGCCGCGCGACGGCGCCGCCGCGGCCGAGGAGCTCGCGGTTGCGGCGAGCGCAGGGCTGTCCGCCGGATCGACCGCGATCGCGGCAATACCCGCGCCGAGCGAGGCGATCACGACCGCGGAGCGCCGGGTCATGTGCGTCCTCCTGGCCGAAGACGGCGGAGACGAGGACGACGCCCCGCCCTCGGAAACCGACGGTGACACGCGGGCCCAGGCGCTGCGGGACATCGCGGCGCGCCACGGCGGCCGCCTCGATCGGCTGCAATCGCGCTGGCTGCTGGTCGCGCTGTCCGGCGCCGAGTCGCCGACCGATCTCGCCACGCGGGCGGCCCACTGCGCCCTCGCGCTGCGGGCGACGCTCGGCGGTGTGCCCATGTCCGTCGCGACAGGGCTCGCGGAGGTCGAGGGGAAGCTGCCGGTCGGTGAGCTGGTCGATCGGGTCGCGCAGCTGATCGCCGGGCGCGATGGCCCGCCGCCGCCGGAGATCCGGCTCGACGGCGCGACGGCCAGCCTGCTCGCGAGCCGCTTCGAGACGGTACAGGGGCCGGGAGGGTGCTGGCTGCGCGGCCCGAAGGAGGAGCCGGACGCCGTCCCCCGGCTGCTCGGCAAGCCGACCCCCTGCGTTGGGCGGGAGCGCGAGCTGTTGCAGCTCGTGACCGAGTGGCGCCATTGCGTGGACGAGCCCTCCGCGAACGCCGTGGTGGTCGTGGGCGCTCCCGGGCTCGGCAAGTCGCGCCTGGGGTGGGAGTTCCTCCGCGCCCTCGAGGAGCGGGGCGAGGCCGCGGAGGTCTGGATCGGCAGGGCCGACCCCGTGGCCGCCGGGTCGGCGTTCGGCCTGCTGGCCCGGGCGCTGCGCCGCGCCATGGGCATCCTCGACGGCGAGCCGCTGGAGGAGCGGCGGCGCAAGGTGCTCGCCCGGGTCGAGCGGCTCGAGAGGCTCGAGGACGAGGGTCCGCAGGTCGCGGCCTTCCTCGGCGAGCTCGTGGGGGCGACGTTTCCCGATGCGGGCGACGTGCAGCTGCGCGCGGCGCGGCAGAACCCGATGCTGATGAGCGACCGCCTCCGCGAGGCGTTCGAGGACTTCGTGCGGGCCGAGTGCCAGCGGCGGCCGGTGCTGCTGGTGCTGGAGGACCTGCACTGGGGCGACCTGCCCACGGTGACCTTGGTCGACGCGGCGCTCCGGCACGCCAGGGACCTGCCGTTCTTCGTGCTGGCGCTCGCCCGTCCGGAGGTCGACGGGCTCTTCCCGTCGCTATGGAGCGAGCGCGGCGGCCTGCGGCTCCGCCTCGCGCCGCTTCCGCGGCGCGCGAGCGAGCGGCTCGTCCGGGAAGTGCTGGGCGACGCGGTGGAGGCCGAGCAGGTGGAGGCGCTGCTCGCGCGCGCCGAGGGCAACGCGTTCGTGCTGGAGGAGCAGATCCGCGCGGTGGCCGAGGGCCGTAGCGCGGGGGTGCCCGAGACGGCGCTGGCGCTGGTGCAGGCGCGGCTGGAGGCGCTGGACGTCGAGGAGCGGCGCGTGCTGCGGGCGGCGAGCGTCTTCGGCGAGACGTTCTGGGAGGGCGCGGTGTCGGCCCTCGTGGGCGGCGCGCCGGTGGGGCCGCGGCTCGGCGAGCTCGCGCGGCGGGAGCTCGTCGTGCGGCGCCGCGAGGGGCGCATCGCGGGCGAGGTGGAGTACGGCTTTCGCCATGCGCTGGTGCGGGAGGCCGCCTACGGCATGCTCACCGAGCGCGACCGCCGCGTCGGGCACGCGCTCGCGGGCGACTGGCTGGACCGGGCGGGAGGCGCCGACGCGATGGCGCTGGCGGAGCACTTCGAGATTGGCGGCGCGCCGGCGCAGGCGGCCGACGCGTACCTGCGCGCCGCCGAGGAGGCGCTCCGGGGCAGCGATCTCGCCACGGCGCTGGCGCGGGCCGAGCGCGGCATCGGCTGCGGCGCCGCCGGAGATACCGCGGGCAGGCTCCGCCGAGTCCAGGCCGAAGCCCATGTGTGGCGCGGCGATCTCGACCTCGCCGTGGCGCGAGCCCTCGAGGCGAGCCAGCAGATCGAGCGCGGCACGACCGCATGGTTTTCGGCCATCAGCCAGGTGGTCATCGCCGCTTCCAAGCTGGGCCGACTCGACGAGATCGAGCGATGGACGGCCGCGGCGGCGGAGACCCCGGCCGCAGGCGACGCCCGGCGCGTCAAGCTCATCTGTCTCGCCGACGGCGCGGCCGTGCTGGTCCTGGGGGGGCGTTATGCCGCGGGGGGCACCCTGATCGAGGCCGTCGAGCGCGCTCTGGCGCGCCCGGAGAACCACGACATCGAGCTGGGCGCGCACCTCCACGAAGCGCGGGCCTACCACGCGATGTGCGCTGGTGATCTGGGCGCCGGCGTGAGCGGCATGGAGGCTGCGGCGCTCGCGTTCGAGCGAGCCGGCGATCATCGCGACGCCTGCAACATGCGCGCGAACCTCGGGGTCGGCTACGCGGAGCTCGGCGACTTCGAGCGGGCAGAGTCGATGCTGCGCACGGCGCTGGCGGAGGCCGACCGGATGCACCTTCATGACATGAGGTTCGCCGTCGAGATGAACCTCGCGCAGGTCCTCGGGTGCCGCGGTCAGCTGTCCGAGGCGCGGGCGCTCGCCGAGTCCGCCGCGGCGTCGAGCCGGCGAGCGGGGATGGTGCGCACCGAGCTGATCGCCCGTTGCTACCTGGCGAAGATCGCCCTCGCCAGCGGCGATCTCGACGTCGCCGAGCGCGAGGCGCGCGCCGCGGTGGCGCTCGCGCCGGGCGCGCCGACGTTCGCAGTCCAGGCCTCCGCCGTGCTCGCCCGCGCGCTGCTCGGGCTCGGGCGCACCGCCGAGGCGACGCAGGCCGCGGCCGAGGCGAGCGCGCAGCTCGCGGAGTTCGGCACCCTGGAAGAGGGCGAGCCGCTCGTCCGCCTGACCCACGCCGAGGCGCTCGCCACGAGCGGCAGACAGCGCGAGGCGGCCGCCGCGATCGCGTCGGCCAGGGCTGCGCTGCTCGCGCGCGCCGACAAGCTCAGCGACCCGACCTGGCGCGAGCGCTTCCTCCGCGACGTTCCGGACAACGCCCGCACGCTCGAGCTCGCGCGGCGGTGGCTCGGCGACTGACCGCGGACCGGCGTGGCCGGCGCGCTCGGCGCCCGGCGACTCCGGCGGATTTCCTCGAGGTGAGCCGTCTCGCGGCGCTTCCGTGACTTCAGGGGGCCGCTCGGCTCACGAGGCGGCATGACGCGTTCGGTCATTTCCAGCGGAGCCTACGATCATGGTGATGCACGCCCGAGCACTCGCCCCGCCTCGACGGCTCGGCGTGGTCGCCTATGCGAGCGACGAGGCGCTCGTGGAGGGTCTCCGCGCGAGGCACCCAGCGGCGCTCTCCGCCTTCCACGAGCGCTTCTCGGGGCACGTGCTCCGCATCCTCGGCCGGCTGCTCGGCGGCAGCCGCGACCTCTCCGACGCCCATCACGACGCCTTCGTCCGCGCGCTGTCCTCCCTCGACACCCTGCGCGACCCGGCCGCGCTGAAGGCGTGGGTCACGTCGGTCGCCGTGTTCACGGCGCGGACCTGCATCCAGCGGCGCGCGCGCCGCAAATGGCTCCTCTTCTTCGCCCCCGAAGAGCTCCCGCCCCTCGTGGAGCGCCCGTACGAAGGCGAAGCGCACGAGGCGTTGCGCGCGACCTATCGAGCGCTGGAGCGGCTCCCGGCCGAAGAGCGCATCGCGTTCGCCTTGCGGCGCATCGAGGGGATGGATCTCCAGGAGGTCGCCGCCGCGTGCGGCGTCTCGCTCGCGACCATCAAGCGAAGGCTGGCCCGCGCGGAGGCCAACTTCCTCGCGGCGGCGCGGGACCAACCCGCCCTCGAAGAGTGGCTGAAACGAGGCTCGTCATGAACGAACGTCCCCCGCTCGATCGCCTTCGTGCGCTCGGCCGCGCCCAGGACGACGAGCTCGCCGCGCAGGATCTCCGCGGCGCGCGCGAGCGATTCCTGGAGAGCGCGGCCGGCGGGTCCCCCCGTCCCGGGGCTGCCCGCCTCGGCCCCTCGCGCCCTCGGTGGATCGCGCCCGCGGCCCTGGTCGCGCTGGCAGGCGCCTGTGCGGTGCTGCTCCTCGTCCTGCTCCCGCCGTCGAGGTCGCTCTCGTTCGCGGTCGGCCCGGCGCCGGGGCAGGTCGGGGCGTGGATCGCCGCCGCCGAGGATGCTCCGCTGCCCGTCCGCTTTTCGGACGGCACGTCGCTCGAGCTGGACGCGAGCGCCCGGGTGCGCGTGGTGGCCGCCGACGCTCGTGGGGCGCGGGTGCTGCTGGAGGGCGGCCGGCTCACGGCGACGGTGACCCACACCGCGACGAGCGCCTGGAATTTCAATGTCGGCCCGTTCGACGTGCTGGTGACCGGCACGCGCTTCGAGCTCAGTTGGTCCCCGGCGAGCGAGGAGCTCAAGCTGGTGCTGCGGGAAGGTTCGGTGGCCGTATCGGGGCCGCTCGTGGGGGGGCGGCGCGCCGTCGCCGCGGGCGAGACGCTCGAGGTCTTCTGCAAGGAGCAGCGCTTCGAGCTCACGCGCGGGGAACCGCGCGCCGCCGCCCTGCCTCCGCCGTCTTCCGCGCCCATCTCCGCGCCCATCGCCGCGCCCATCGCTCCGGCGGCCTCCGGGCCGGCCCCCGCGCCGACCGGCGACGCGGCCGGCGACGGTGCGACGGCCGCGAAGGCCGCGGACGCGCCCCCGCGCCGGCCGGGCTGGCGCGATCTCGCGGCCGCCGACAGGTACCGGGAGGCGATGACGGCGGCCGAGGCCGAGGGCTTCGACGGGCTCGTCGCCCGCGCGAGCGCGGCGGATCTGCTGATGCTCGCCGACGCCGCGCGCTTCTCCGGGAAGCCGGCGCGCGCCGCGGCGGCGCTCACCGCGACGCGGAGCCGATTCGCGGGCTCGGTCGAGGCGGCGAAGGCCGCCTTCCATCTCGGCCGGATGGCGTTCGACCAGCGGCGATCGTACGCCGAGGCCGAGCGCTGGTTCGGCGTGTACCTCGAAGAGCAACCCGGCGGCTCCTTTGCCCAGGAAGCGCTCGGGAGGGTCATCGAATGCCGGGAGTTGATGGGCTCGGCCGGCGGGGCTCGCGACGCCGCGCGCCGCTACCTGGCGCGCTATCCGGCGGGGCCCCACGCCGCGCGCGCGGAGCGTCTCCTCGAGGAGGAGTGAGTGCGATCGCGAAGGCCGGCTCCCGCGGCGCGCGGCGGCGCCTGGACGCTCGGGCTCTGCCTCCTCGCTGCCTCCGAGGCGCGCGCGGCACCGCCGGAGCCGCCGCCGGAGCCTCCGCGACCGAAGGTCGTCCTGATCGCCGATCGCCGGACGGACCCCATCATGGCCCGCGTCTACGCCGAGCTCGCCGCGCTCGGGTTCACGGTGGTGGTCGTGCGGGGCGGCGCCGCTCCGCCCTCGCGCGGGCCCATCGAGGCGGGCGCGCCCGAGGCCGGGGCCGCGGCGGAGATCCGCGTGACGGAGGTGCCGGGGGGCGTCGATGTCTCGATCGTCCATGGCGCGACGGGCAAGTCGGTCCAGCGCACCGTGCTGGCCGACGATCCCCCCACGGTCGCGATCCGCGCGGTGGAGCTGCTGCGAGCGAGCCTCCTGGAGGAGCGCTCGCCCGAGCCGTCGCGGGGCGAGCTCGCCGCCGATCCGGAGGCGCGCATCGCCGTCGACGCGCCGCGACCGCCGCCGGCCGGGCCGGCGCCCGTCGCCGCCGCGCCGCGACCGCCGGCCCGGCCGGCGCCCGTCGCCGCCGCGCGCCCGCGGGTCGGCGGCGCTTCCCGCGCGCCGGCACCTCCGCCGCCCGGGCCGGGCGCGACCCGGAGCGCACCGGCGACGTTCGGTGTCGGGGCGGCGCCCGGGCTGCTGTGGAGCGCGGGGGGACTGCCGGCCTCCCCCATGGTGGACGTGTCGGGGTACGCGATGATCGGGTCTCGACTGGGGCTCTCCTCCTTCGTCCAGATCCCGCTCTCCAGCGCGGATCGCGAGGGCAAAGAGGGCACGCGGCGCGCGCGGGTGGCGCTCGCCGCCCTGGGGGTGCGCGTCCCGCTCGGCCCCATCGACGCCGCGTGGCTGCCTTCGGTCGGCGCGGGGCTCGCAGCCGCCTGGCTGCACGTCGAGGGCGAAGGCCGCTCGCCCGAGTACGCCGGCAGGTCGGAGGACGCGCTCGCGGTCGCGCCGTACCTGCGCGCGGGGATCTCGTTCGCGCCGATTCCACGCCTGCGGATCAGCGAGCACTTCCTTGCCGGCATCGCGGTGCCGCGCGTCGCGATCGACGCCGCGGGGCGCGCGGCCGATACGTGGGGTCGCCCGTTCCTGGGCGCGTCTCTCGGGGTGGAGGTCGTGTTGCCGTGAGCCGAAAAGGGCCGCTGCCGTGACCTCAGCGCAGGACAACTTGAGGCCGGGCGCTCCGGCGCCTGGCGCGGAGGACTGCATGGAGATCACGGTGACGAAGCTCTGGGCTCTTGGCTTGTCGATGGCCTTCGCGACCGCGCAGGCGGCGTGCTTCGACAGCCACGTCGATCCGATCGTGGAAGTTCGCCTGACGACCTCCGTCGAGGGGGCGACCGAAGGGCCGTGGGCTGCCTGCGTTGCCCCCGGGGGCGAGTACTTCCTCCCCACCCGTTGCCCGGATCCCCTGCCGGGCGGTGAAGAGCGCGTATGCATGGTGTCGAGCGTGAGCGAGAGACAGGACGACGGCTCGACGTGGTGCGACGTGGCGGCGCTCTGCGTCTACGAGTGCGAGGTGGCGGCGGACTGCCCGCAGCCGCAGAGCGGAACCGCCACGCCCGTCTGCAACTCGATCTGCTCATTGCCCTGCGACGAGAACACCACGTGTCCGAATGGAATGGAGTGCTGGCACCAGTACCACGGGTCCGGCGACACGGACGAGCAGGGGGTCTGCATGTGGAAGTACACATGTGACTGAAGGCAGAGCGCCGCTCGCGGCGGCGATGGTGGTGCGGGTGCGGACCAATGCAAGCCCATCGGCTGGGCCACGCGCTCGGGTCGCGATGGTGGCGCCTTCGATGTCACGGGCGGAGGTGACGCCGAGCCCATCGTCGTCAATAACTTCGCCGATCTCCTGGAGTACGCCAAGGACGGTGAGGCGCGGGTGATTCACATCGACGGCACGGTGGGCGGTGGTTGGTCGGGGACCTCCGGGGATCGACTGGAGATCAAATCGAATAAAACCATCGTCGGCCTCCGCGCGGGCACGCAGCTCAAAGCGGCTATCCATATCAAGGACGCGAGCAACGTCATCCTGCGCAACATCGTCGTCCGTGGGCCGGGCTCCAACGGCGACCAGGCCTGGGACAACATCAGCATCGAGGGCAGCTCCAAGAACATCTGGGTCGACCACGCCGAGTTCTGGGACGGGCAAGATGGCAATGCCGACGTCGTCAAGGGGGCCGACAACGTGACGTTCACGTGGAGCGTCTTCGGCTACAGCAAGCGAGGTGATCACAACCTGTCGAACCTGATCGCGTCCTCGGACAACGAGCCCGCGAGCGAGGGCAAGCTCAACATCACCTTCATGTTCAATTGGTGGAAGGCGGCCTCGGAGCGCCAACCCCGCTGCCGGTACGGGAGGATCCACGTCGTCAACAACCTCTACACGGCGGATCCCTCGGTAGGCCCTTCGAAGCTCGGCGTGTCGAACGGCTTCAAGTGCAGCGTGCTGACCGAGAACAACCATTTCATCGACCAGAGCCAGCCGATTGACCTGGGCAAGCAGGCGGGAGACGGCTCCGTGCAAGAGGCGACGGGCAACCTGTTCGAGGGCTGCTCCGGAAATCAAGAGGGCAGCGGCGACGCCTTCGACCCTCCGTACGAATACAAGTCGTTCATGGTGCCGGCCTCCGAGGTGAAGGAGCTGGTGCAAGCGCATGCGGGGGCCACGCTCTCCAGCCCGACGGCTTGCTCGCCGTAGGAGCGGTCTTGAAGACCTGCCGCGGGCCTGGTTGACGATGGGGGCGCCTGCGGCGCTCCTTCATCACGGAGTGCTTCGAGGGCGGCGCCTCGGCGCCGACGGTGCAGCAGCGCGCCGGCCACCTGCACCTCTCGGTGACCCAGTGTTACCGAGCAGGCTCAGTAATGCGCTCCTTCCCGTACACCGGCCGGCGCAGGTGACCGCGAGCTCCTGGCATTGTGTTCAATGGGTTACGTCCTGCCTGCGCGGACCTGCAGTGCCGCCCCCGAGAGAACACACACACGGGGGCTCACCCGCAGTACATAAGAACGGCCATGCGCGCAGGGGACGTGGTCGAGGATCGGTTCGAGATCGAGCGGCTCGCCGGCTCCGGCGGGATGGGCGACGTCTACCGCGCGCGAGATCGGCTGTCCGGGCAGGCGGTCGCGCTCAAGGTGCTGCAGAGCGCGAGCGTGCGCGACCTGAGCCGGCTCTCGCGGGAGGCGGAGGCGCTCGTGACGCTCCGGCTGCCTGGGGTCGTGCAGTACGTGGCGCACGGGGTGACCGGCGCAGGACGGCCGTACCTGGCCATGGAGTGGCTCGACGGCATCACCCTGGAGGAGCGGCTCGCTCGAGGACCGCTGTCGATCGCCGAGAGCGTGACCCTGGCGGCGCACGTGGCGACGACGCTCGGCGCGGTCCACCGGCTCGGCATCGTTCACCGCGACCTGAAGCCGAGCAACCTGATGCTCGTGGGCGGCGCCATCGAGCGCGCCGCCCTGCTCGACTTCGGCATCGCCCGCGACATCCGGCTCGCGCGGAGCCTGACGGCGCCCGGCGCGATCCTGGGGACGCCCGGGTACATGGCCCCCGAGCAAGCGCGCGGCGAGTCGCCGGTCGACGCCCGCGCCGATGTGTTTGCGCTCGGCTGCCTCCTGTTCGAGTGCCTCGCGGGGCGCCCGCCTTTTCTGGGCGAGAACGCGCTCTCGCTGATCATGAAGGTCGTCCTGGAAGAGCCGCCGCGGCTCGGCGAGCTGCGCGACGGCATCCCGGAGCCGCTCGAGCGCCTCGTGGCCCGGATGCTGTCGAAGCCGGCGGGGGAGCGGCCGCGCGACGGCGCCGCGGTCGCCGAAGAACTCGCGACCCTGGCGCACGCGGGGCTCCCTGCCGGAGCGCTCGAGACCGCGGAGCTGCCCGCGCCGAGCGTGGAGATCACGACGGCGGAGCGCCGGGTCATGTGCGTCATCCTTGCAGCCGACGGCAGCGCGGAGGTGGACGCGACGCTGTCCGAGGCCGAATGCGCCGCTCGCACCGAGGCGCTGCGGCACATCGCGGCGCGCCACGGCGGGCGCCTCGAGCTCCTGCAATCGCAGTGGCTGCTCATTGCGCTGTCCGGCGCCGAGGCCCCGACGGATCTCGCCGCGCGCGCGGCCCATTGCGCGCTCGCCCTGCGAGCGGAGCTCGGGGGCGTGCCGGTGTCCGTCGCCACCGGGATGGCCGAGGTCGCCGGGCGCCTGCCGGTCGGCGCGCTGATCGACCGCGTCGTGCAGCTCTTCCCGCAGCGCTCTCGGCTGCCGGAGCCGGGCATCCGGCTCGACGGCGCGACCGCGGGCCTGCTCGCCAGGTCCTTCGACATGGCGCAGGTGGACGAGGGCGCCTGGCTCCGCGGCCCCAAGGAGGAGCCGGACACCGTCCCGCGGCTGCTCGGCAAGCCGACGCCCTGCCTGGGGCGCGAGCGCGAGCTCGCGCAGCTCGCGGCCGAGTGGCGCCATTGCGTGGACGAGCCCTCCGCGAGCGCCGTGGTGGTCGTGGGCGTTCCGGGTCTCGGCAAGTCGCGCCTCGCCTGGGAGTTCCTCCGCGAGCGGAGCGAGGCCGCCGAGGTGTGGATTGGCCGGGCCGATCCGATGGCCGCCGGGTCGGCGTTCGGCCTGCTGGCCCAGGCGCTGCGCCGCGCCATGGGCATCCTCGACGGCGAGCCGCTGGAGGTGCGGCGGCGCAAGGTGCTCGCCCGGGTCGAGCGGCTCGGCGGGCTCGGGGCCAAGGCCCCGCACGTCGCCGCGTTCCTCGGCGAGCTCGTGGGGGCGAGGTTCCCTGACGAGGGCGACGTGCAGCTCCATACGGCGCGGCAGAACTCGATGCTGATGGGCGACCGCCTCCGCGAGGCGTTCGAGGAGCTCGTCTGGGCCGAATGCCAGCGGAGGCCGGTGATCCTCGTG
Organism: Sorangium sp. So ce134; assembly: GCA_051525975.1. Classification (GTDB taxonomy): domain Bacteria; phylum Myxococcota_A; class Polyangia; order Polyangiales; family Polyangiaceae; genus Sorangium. The sequence goes on along the minus strand of CP150314.1, from coordinate 9,433,698 downwards.
CTGGAGGACCTGCACTGGGGCGACCTGCCCACGGTGACCCTGATCGACGCCGCGCTCCAGCACGCCAGGGACCTGCCGTTCTTCGTGCTGGCGCTCGCCCGCCCGGAGGTCGACGAGCTCTTTCCCGCGCTTTGGAGCGAGCGTCACGGGCTCCGGCTGCGCCTCGCGCCGCTGCCCCGGCGCGCGAGCGAGCGGCTGGTGCGGGAGGTGCTCGGAGACTCCATCGATGTGGATCAGGTCGAGCGGCTCCTTGCGCGTGCCGAGGGCAACGCGTTCGTGCTGGAGGAGCAGATCCGTGCGGTGGCCGAGGGCCGGAGCGCGGGGATGCCCGAGACGGCGCTGGCGCTGGTGCAGGCGCGGCTGGAGGCGCTGGGCGTCGAGGAGCGGCGCGTGCTGCGGGCGGCGAGCGTCTTCGGCGAGACGTTCTGGGAGGGCGGGGCGCGGGCCCTCGTGGGCGGTGCGCCGGTGACGCGGCAGCTCGCCGAGCTCGCGCGTCGGGAGCTCATCCGGCGGCGGCCCGAGGCGCGCATCGCGGGCGAGGCGGAATACGAGTTCCGGCACACGCTGGTGCGAGAGGCCGCGTACGAGATGCTCACCGAGCGCGACCGCCGCGTCGGGCACGGCCTCGCGGGCGACTGGCTGGACCGGGCGGGAGGCGCCGACGCGATGGCGCTGGCGGAGCACTTCGAGATTGGCGGCGCGCCGGCGAGGGCGGCGGAGGCGTACCTGCGCGCTGCCGAAGAGGCGCTGCGGGGCGGCGACCTCGCCGCGGTGATCGAGCGGGCCGACCGCGGCATCGGCTGCGGGGCGGCGCCGGAACTCGCTGGCAGGCTTCGCCGGGCCCAGGCTGAGGCACATATGTGGCGCGGTGACGTCCCCAAGGCCCTGGAGCGGGGCCTCGAGGCGGTCGAGCGGCTCGAGCGCGGCTCGGCTGCTTGGTTCTCGGCCATCACGCAGGTGGTCTTTGCGTCTCACAAGCTGGGCCGGTTTGACGACACCGAGCGCTGGACGACCATGGCGGCGGGCACTGTCGCCATGGCCGACGCGCAGAGCGTCAAGCTCATCTGTCTTGCGGACGGCGCAGCGGTGCTGTCGGTGGTGGGCCGCTACGCGGAAGGGCGCGCTCTGCTCGATGTCGTCGAGTGTGCCTATGCAGATACCGATGCGCTCGACGTCGAGGCGGCCGCGCACCTTCACGAGGCGCGCTCTGCCTATGCCATCTGCACTGGCGATCTCGCCGCCAGTGTGGGCGGCATGGTAGCAGCGAGCCGTGCCTACGAGGAGGCCGGCGATCGCCGCAACGCCTGCAGCGCACACGCCAATTTGGGCGCTATCTATGCGGAGCTCGGTGATCTCACGAAGGCGGAATCGATGCTGCGCGCAGCGCTGGTGGAAGCTGACCGGATGCACCTGAAGGAGCGGAAGCTCGGTGCCGAGATCACCCTCGCGCAGGTCCTCGCGTGGCGCGGTCATCTGGCCGAGGCGCGGGCGCTCGTCGAGTCCGCTGCGACGTCGAGCCGGCCAGAGGGTCTGGTACGCACGGAGCTATATGCTCGCTGCTGCCTCGCAAAGGTCGCCCTTGCCGCCGGCGATTCCGACGCCGCCGAGCGCGAGGCGCGCGCCGCGGTGGCGCTCTCGCAGAGCGCACCGACGCTCGGCGTGCAAGCCTCAGCGGTGCTCGCCCGAGCGCTGATCGGGCTCGGGCGCACCGCCGAGGCGATGCGGGCTGCCGCCGAGGCGAGCGCGCAGCTGGCGGAGTTCGGCACCCTCGAAGAAGGCGAGTCCCTCGTCCGGCTGACCTATGCCGAGGCGCTCGCCGCGACCGGCCGACAGCACGAGGCGACCGCCGCCATCGCCTCGGCCAGGGCTGCGCTGCTCGCGCGCGCCGACAAGCTCAGCGACCCGACCTGGCGCGAGCGCTTCCTCCGCGACGTGCCGGACAACGCCCGCACGCTCGAGCTCGCGCGGCAGTGGCTCGGCGGCTGAGCGGCGCTGCGCGGGCTCGGGCGGGCGCCGGTGGACTGGGCTCGGACATCGCCGGAGCTAAAGCGCTCAGGCCCTGATCACGAGGATCTCGCGGCCGGCGGGGGTCAACGCGTGCTCGCGGCGCGTGCGCTCGGCGACGGGAGGCTGTCCCGCGCGCTGGTCGAAGAGGATGAGCCAGCCGCGCTGAAGTCCCAGCCCAGCGAGGTACTCGTCCAGCTGGACGAGCCCCTCGGCGAGGGGATCGGGGCGACCGTCGCGCCAGACCTTGAGCTCGATCGCGAGCGTCTCGCCGGCATAACGGACGCAGAGATCCATCCGGCCCCGACCGATGGCATATTCGCGCTCGATCGTGCCGCCGCCGTTCACGACGCGGTGGAGGAAGGCCATGACGACGAGGTGTGGAGCGATCTCGTGGTAAGGCGCCGCCCTGAGCAGCGGCTCGCCGTGCTGGCGCCAGAAGGAGAGGAACGCGTCCAGGAGGCGATCGGCGTCGAGGCGGCCGCCCTGCGTGAGCCAGGTCGCCGGGATGCGCGGCAGCGAGTCGCGCACGCCGCTCGCGAGCTCACGGACGATGATCTCGCGGTAGATGGGATTGGCGATGGCGAGGCCGCCTTCCGCTGTGCGGCGTACGAGGCCTAGATCCACGGCGAATCGCCGATCATCTTCGGGTACATCTCCGAGGGTGCTGCCGGCGAGCATCGGTTCGATCACGGCGCGGATGCGCGGCTCGCGCAGCCGCTCGACCAGGCTGTCGAGGTGCGTGTCCTGGCGATCGATCAGGATCTCCTTGGCGCGATCGACGTCCGCGGCGGTGATGGGCTGGGCGCGATCCTTGACCAGGACATCGACGAGCTGCCGGGCGAGCGCGTTGACGAGCCACGGCTGACCCTGGGTGAGCTCGAAGGCCCGATCCACGGCGTTCGATTGAAAGCTCTGGCCCGTCTCGGCCGTGTGCTGGGCATAGAGGGCGGCGATCTCGTCGCGGGTGAAATTGCGCAGCGTGAGCGACTCGACCTTGATGTTGAACGGGCTCGACGTGCCGAGTCGGTCGCTGCCGCCGGACGCGACCTTGTAATCGCGCACGTCGCGCAAGCCGATGAGGGCGAGCGCGTGCGGGAAGCCGTGCGGGCGACCTGGATAGCCGCTCCTGATCTGGCGCAGCACGGATATGAGCGTGATGTCCCGCAAGGCGTCGATCTCGTCGAGGAAAACGACGAGCGGTCGCGGCGCCGCCTGAGCCCAGACCCCGAGCGCGGCGCCGATACGCTCGCCAGGTGGTGCGTCCGGGAAGGGGGGCGGCTGCAAATCGGACGGGAGCTGCCAGCCCGCGATGCGGCGCCACGCCGCGAGCACGGCGAGCTCTGCCGCACCGGGGTCGCCGGGGAACGGGGCGCCGACCTCCATTGAGACGAGGACCGCCACATAGCGCCCTTCGCGAGTGAGCGCCTGGGCGAGCGTCAGCAGCGAGGTCGTCTTTCCGATCTGCCGCGGGGCATGCAGAACGAAGTAGGCCTTGCGCTCGATGAGGTCGCGTACGCCGGGCAGGCGCTCCTCCGGTGGGAGCATGTAGTGATCGGCCGGGTTGCAGGGGCCTGCCGTGTTGAACCAGCGGGGCATCGCAGCGGCGAGTCTAGAGAGCCGCGCGCGCGGTGGCCAGCGTGCCCTGGAGGCGGCGTTCGCTCGCCGTCCGCGAACCTGGATGGAGCTCGTCGCGATGGTGTTGTCCGGCGATCGTGAAACGACATGGTGGTGCTGGGCGTAAGCGCCGCTGTGGTGGTGCGCTGGCTATCGGGACGCTCGGTCGCCCTCAACGAGATGGAGGTCGCCAGCGTCCCCGGACGCCCCGGTCCCTGAACGCGTCGAGGTCGCCGACGTCCCCGGACGCCCGCCACCTCGACGCGTTGAGGTCGCCGGCGTCCCCGGACGCCCGCCACCTCGACGCGTTGAGGTCGCCGACGTCCCCGGACGCCCGCCACCTCAACGCGTCGTGGTCGACCCAGGAGCCAGGATCTCGAAATCGCCCAACTTTTTCAGGGTGACGTGACCCGCCTTACACAGTCCCCCAACCGCGACCGCCGCCGCGCCGCCCCCGCGCCGCGCACGGGGCTCGCCCTTCGAGCCCCGCGCTCCGCCCGCCCTCACTTCGTGGCGAGCTTCGTCAGGTCGAGCATTTCGTCCACGTCCGGCAGCACCACCAGGTCGCACCGGCGGTTCTTCTGCTTGCCGGCCGGCGTGCCGTTGTCGGCCACGGGGTCGGTGTCCGCGAACCCGGCCGCGCTCCAGTGCCGCGTCGGCAGCCGGCCCTCCTTGCCGATCAGGAACAGCAGCACCGACCGCGCCCGCATCAGCGAGAGCCCCCAGTTGTCGAAGAACGGGCCGTTCTTGTACGGCTGGCTGTCCGTGTGCCCGGCGACCTGGTAGTCGCGGTCCACCAGCGACCTGTCGCCCCGGATCACGTCCGCGATCTTCTTCAGGATGTCCTGGCCCTCCTTGCTGAGGGTGTCCTTGCCCGAGTCGAAGAGCACGTCCCCGGGCAGCGAGATGACCATCCGGTTCCTGCGGACCCGGACCTCCAGGCCGAGCTTCACCAGCTCCTCGAGCTTCTTCCGGAGCAGGTCGAACCGCGCCTGAATCGCCTCCAGCTGCTTCGCGCGCGCCTGGTACTCCGCCAGCGCCTTCTCGCGGTCCTCCAGCGTCGAGCTCATCTTCGAGATGTCGGCGCCCTGGTCCGCGAGCTTCTTCTCGAGCTCCTCGACGCGCTGCTTCGCGTCGGCGAGCTCCTTCTCGAGCTCCGCCTCCCTCTTCTGGCTCCGGTTCTGGAGGTCGTTGTACTTGGCGAGCTGCGCCTTCCACTCCTGCTCGGAGTGGCCGCAGCCCGCGGCGAACAGCGACGACAGCACGAGGGGTAGTGCAATGAGTGTCCGGTTCATGAGCGCTTTCTCCATGGCTCCGTCCCGCGGAGCGGGATGCTGCGGGCGGGAGCCTCGCTCAGCTCGGGCGAGAGATCCAGAGGAGAGGACGGCGCGCCCCGGCGCGAGCGCCGGTCTGCCCCGCGGCCGTGGATCGCAGGGCAGGACGGATCAGGGCTTCCGCAGCGGAGGCGGCGCCTACCGCGGAGCAGCCGGCGACGGCGTCGCCCGCGGCGGCGCTGCCGCAGGCGGCGCTGCCGGCGCGGCAGGCGGCGCCGCCGGAGACGGCGCTGCCGCAGGCGACGCCGCCGGCGCGGCCCCCGGCACCGCCGTCGTCGAGGCGGGCGACCCGGCCGGCGCCGGCGCGGGCGCCGCCGGATCCCCGGGTGCCTGCAGCGGCTTCTTCACCGAGTGCAGGATGACGAACTCGACGCGCCGGTTCTTCTGCCGCCCCTTGGCGGTCTTGTTGTCGTCGATCGGCTTGTCCGGGCCGTAGCCCCGCGCCACGAGCTGCTTCGGGTCGATGCCCTTGCCCGTGAGGTAAGCGACCACCGCCTCGGCGCGCCGCTGCGACAGCGCGCGGTTCATGTCCGCCGGGCCCGCGTCGTCCGTGTGGCCCGCGACCTCCACCTTGAAAATTTCCGGGTGGAGCTTCAGCGCCGACACCACGGCGTCGAGCACCGCGAAGCTCTGCGCGCCCTGGATCTTGTCGTTGTTGAGCGCGAACTCGACCCGCTGGAGGATCTTGATGTCCTCCTCGCCGACCTCCACGAGGCTCGCGCCGCGGTCTGGGCAGCCGTCCAGGTCCTCGACGCCGTTCAGGTTCTCCGGCTGCTTCGGGCACCGGTCCTTGTCGTCCGGGATGCCGTCCGCGTCGGTGTCGGGGAGCTCGTCGGGGCAGCCGTCCTCGTCCTTGAAGCCGTTCTTCACCTCGGGCTGGTCGATGCACTCGTCCTGCTGGTCGAGCACGCCGTCGCGGTCGTTGTCCGGGTCGGGGCAGCCGTCCTCGTCCTCGAACCCGTCGGTGTCCTCGGGCGCGTCGATGCACTTGTCGACCGGATCCGGCACGCCGTCCTCGTCCTTGTCAGGGCAGCCGTAGTGCTCGGGCAGGAGCACCCGGCCCGGCTGGTCCGGGCACTTGTCCTGCGCGTCGGGCACCCGATCCTTGTCGCGATCCGCCAGCTCGTCGGGGCAGCCGTCCTTGTCGTCGAGCCCGTTGATGACCTCCGCCTTCGCCGGGCAGCGGTCGCTCTCGTCGGGGATGCCGTCCGCGTCGCCGTCGTCCTCGGGGCAGCCGTCCCCGTCGGCGATCCCGTCCCGGTCCTCGGGCTGCACCGGGCACTGGTCCGCCGCGTCGCCGACCCCGTCGGCGTCCCCGTCGCCGGGCTCGTGCACGAAGAGGATCCCCGCGATGGCGCGCGCCGCGGGCACGCCGATGCCCTCGACGACGCCCGCGCCGCCGCCGACCGTGAACACGAGGCCGAGATCGCGCGGCGCGATCTGGAGCGCGCCGTCGATCTCGAGCGAGTTCGTCCCGCCGCGCGCGCGGAATTGAGTGGCGCCGTACCCCTCGGCGAGCACGCGCAGCAGGGGGGTGATCTGGTAGCCGACGCCCCCGCCGTACCGGAACTCGACCGGGCCGACGTCGGTGGTGGCGATCCGCGCCGTCTCGGGGAGCAGCTTGCCGCGCAGGTTGAGCCCGAACGACAGCGGCCCCGCGCTGCCGTCCACGATGAGGCGCAGCCCCGCGGTCACCGGCGACGAGCTGCCGAGGTAGCTCCCCTCGCTGGTCGCGTGCCCGAGCGGGAAGCTCACGTCGGCCGCGGCGCCCAGCACCAGCGGATCCCGCGGGCCGCCGAGGAACCGCACCTTGGCCTCGAGCGTCGGGTCGCCCGCGCCGAACGCCTCCAGCCCCTCGGCGGCCGCCGCGCCGGCGGCGGCGTCGACGCCCTGGCCGCTCACGTAGGCGACGGGGAAGCGCAGGCCGGCCTGGAGCCACGGCACCGGCGTGATCGAGGCGAGGAGGTTCCCGGTCACCATGTCCGAGATGACCGGCGTCTCCCGCCGGTCCCGCGCGTCCGCGGAGGAGCAGTCGGTCGTCGAGACGCAGCTCTCGATGACGAACGGCTCCCGGGCGTAGTCGACCATCAGGCCGGCGGTGATCCCGAGCGCCGCCTCCATCCGGGCGCCCTCGACGCTCAGGTAGTTCTTCGAGCCCGGCGCCGGCTCGAACCGCTGCACCGAGAACTCCCCCTCGCGAACCGCCTCCTGCGCGCGCGCCACGCCCGAGGCGAGCCCCACCGAAGCGCCCACGATCGACAGCAGACACAGCGCTCGCAGCGTTCTCATCTATCCCCTTTCAGGCATCTTCCGGTCGGTGAGCATCCCGCAGCGCGCGGCCGTTCCAGGGCGGACGTGCGCCGGGACGGCGGCGCTCCGCGCGCACGGTGAGGCGAGTACGGCAGCCGAGACGCGCGGCGGCATCCACCGCAACGTGGTGGATCTTCCCGGATCATGCGCAGATTTCCAAGAGGGCTCAAATAAGCAGCCGCCCGCCGCGGCGGGCGCGGAGGGACGGCCGCGGCCGTGCCGGGGGATGGGCGCAGCGGGGGTCGTGCGGCACCTTGGGAACCGCCAAGGCGCCAAGGACGCCAATAAATCTCAACAATTTTGTGTCCTTGGCGCCTTGGCGTCTTGGCGTCTTGGCGGTTCGATCCCCTGCGGCGCTGCCTCGGCGACCATCCAGCCGCGCCGCTGCGCCGCAGCGCCCGCTGCGCCGCTGCGCCTGCTGCGCGGGGGTCGCTGGCGCGCATCCGGGCGCCGGCTCGGGGGCGCTCGCGGGCGTCCCGGGGGCCGGGTTCCAGGGGTCGGGGCCGAGCGGCGCCTTGACCACACAAGCCGGGCATGAGACATCGGCCCCCGGCTCCGGGCCACCGAGAGCTCGGAACTTCAACCTCTTCCTGCGCGCGGGGCCAAAACGCGCGAACGAAACCAAGCAGATGCCCATCTCGTTGCGGTCTCCGGGAACGTCGTGCAGCCCTGGCACCCCTCGCCGTCGCCTCCGGTCGGGCCTCGCGCTCGCGCTCGTGCTGGGCGCGTCCTCCGCGTCCGCCCAGCAGCCGGCGCGCCGGCCGGCCCAGCCGCCGGCGGCCCCAGCGCAGCCGCCCGCTGGACAGGCGGGCGCCCCTGCTCCGCAGCCCGGCGCGGCACCCGCCCAGCCCGGCGCCGCGGCCCCGGGCGCGGCCCAGCCCGGCGCGGCTCAGCCCGGCGCTGCGGCCCGGCCCGGCGCAGCGCAACCCGGCGCAGCGCAACCCGGCGCGGCCACCGCGGCCCCGGCGCAGCCCGGGGCAGCGCAGCCCGGGGCAGCGCAGCCCGGCGCGGCCCCCGCGCAGCCCGGCGCGGCGCCGGTCGGCGGCAGCGACGTGGAGGCGCTCGAGCCCCCGGCGGCCGCGCGCGAGCCGCTCATGCCGCCGGCCGACACCGCCGCTCCGGCCGCGCCCGAGCCGGCCAGGCCGGCGGCCTCGGAGGGGCCGACGGCGGCCACGGCCGCCGAGGGGACGGAGCGGAAGGCGACCCAGGGCGAGATCGGCGCCCGGCCCAGCGAGGTCTACGCCGAGGACTGGTGGTCCCACGCGCGGCCGACGTTCGAGTTCCACGGCTACTACCGGCTCCGGTGGGAGCTCTTCAACAGCTTCGCCCTCGGCCGCCTCGACCCGCGCGATCGGGCGCTCTGGCCGCAGCCGGCCGACAACTCCTACAACCAGGCCCACGCGGTCAACCTCTGCAACCCGAGCGAGTCCACGAGCGGCGGCTCGCGCGACTTCGAATGGTGCAAGAGCGACACCCAGGCCGGCGCGAACATGCGGTTCCGGCTCAACCCCGAGCTGCACATCAGCGACAACCTGCGGATCCTCTCGCAGGTCGATCTGCTCGACAACGTGGTGCTCGGCTCGACCCCGGAGGGCTACGCGAACCAGCCGAGCGCCGGCGGCGGCTACGAGGTCGTCCGCCGCGGCGGGTACTCGCCGCTCGGGGCCTTCTCCGGCACCCAGTGGGCGCCGAGCGCCGGCATCAACTCACCCAGGGACTCGATCTCGGTCAAGCGGATCTGGGGCGAGTACATGACCCCCGTCGGCCTCCTGCGCTTCGGCCGCATGCCGAACCACTGGGGCCTCGGCATGCTGGCGAACAGCGGCGACGGGCACGACTCCGACTACCAGTCGACCGTCGATCGGCTGATGTTCGTCACGGGGATCAAGAAATACGACATCTACTTCGCCGGCGCGTGGGACTGGGCCAACGAGGGCGCGACGAGCGCCTCCCTCCAGGAGCTCGAGGGCCAGCCCTACGACCTCGCCCAGTCCGATGACGTCGATCAGTGGGTGTTCGTCGCCGTCCGCCGCAAGAACCCGGAGCTCCAGAAGCTCGAGCTCGCCCGCGGCAACATGGTCATGAACGGCGGCGTCTACTTCGCTTACCGGCGGCAGACCCTGGCGAACGACTATTCCGGCAGCGCCAACGCCGGCAGGTCCGCCTCGCTCGGCCAGAACGCCGACGACGTCGCCAGCGGGTACGTGCACCGGGGTGCGGAGATGATCACCCCCGACGTGTGGTTCCAGTTCCTCTACAAGAAGTTCCGCTTCGAGCTCGAGGCGGCGATGATCTACGGATCCCTCGATCTGCGCGGGCAGGACGAGTCCGATTACGCGAACGTGCTCTCGTCGGAGGACACGGGCTGGGGCGTCCGGCAGTTCGGGGTCGCGACCCAGGCCGAGCTCATCGAGATGGAGGGCCGCCTGCGGCTGCATTTCGGCTTCGGCTACGCGACCGGCGACGACGACGTGCCCTCCCTCGAGCCCCTCGGCACGGCGACCGGGGCCATGGATCCCCAGAACTCGACCGATCGCACCTACTCGACCTTCCGCTTCCACCCGGATTATCGCGTCGACCAGATCCTGTTCAGGAACATCCTGTCTCGGGTCCAGGGGGCGTATTACTTCCGCCCCGGCGTGGACTGGGACTTCGCTCGCGACAAGAACGGCCAGCGCGCCGGCCTCGGCGCCGCGGTCATCTGGAGCCGCGCCTCGGAGTTCTTGCAGGCGCCCGGCAACTCCAGGGATCTCGGCATCGAGCTGAACGGCCAGCTGTACTTCCAGTCGAAGGACGGGACGCTCAACGACGATCCCGACAAGATGGGCGGCTTCTACACGGCGGTGCAATACGGCGTGCTGTTCCCGCTCGGCGGGCTCGGCCAGCTCCCGGGGGAGCAGAACGTCCAGAAGATCGACCTCGAGACCGCACAGACGGTGCGCTGGTATCTCGGTATCCTTTTCTGAGCTGGTCAGCCGATTTCTGAGCTGGTCAGCCGACCCAGGCTCAGCCGTGGCAGTGTGTCTGGAAAAGAGCGCTCCGGGCGGTAACCCGGCGTGCAGCGACGACGTCGTCCGGGCTCGTCACGCGTCCTGCATGGGGCACCGCGGGCCGAAGAGGCCTTGATTCCGCGACCGTCCTGGCCAAGGATAAGACCGTCTGGACGCCAGGCGCGTCGCGAGACTTCCGTGGTTCACCGAGGAGAGCGAGGGGCGACCGCCGCCGCTCTCCGGAGGGACGTGATGGTGCGTCGTCTCTTCATTGCGATGTTCTTGGCGACTTCGATGGTTTTCGGCTCGACCTCCCTGTCGAGCGCGCAGGACGGCGACTCCTCGGCTTTCCGCGACATCGCGGTCGGCAAGGATTACCGGCTGCGGGTCGCGGCGACGCTGGTGCTCGGCCGCTCGAAGAGCCCGGGCGCGCGGCCCGCCCTCGAGAAGGCGCTCAAGGATCCGCACCCGGCGGTGCGCTCCTCGGCGGCGACCGCGCTCGGCGCGCTGGGCAACCCCGCGGCGGTCCCGGCGCTCAAGGCGGCGCTGAGCCAGGAGCCCGCCCCCAGCCTGAAGCGCTCGATCCAGGCCGCCATCGAGCGGCTCTCGAAGCTGTCCGCGAAGGCGCGCTTCCTGGTCAGCCTGGGCAAGTTCGAGAACCGCTCCGGCGTGAAGGACGCGATGCTCGGGTCGGTGCTCAAGCAGCAGACGCGCAACCGGGTGGCGCAGTTCGCCGACATCGAGGTCGTGGCCGACGGCACCGACGTGGCGGCGGAAGGCAAGAGCCGCAAGCTGCCGGCCTTCACGCTGGACGGCTCGGTCACGCAGCTGAACAAGCGCCACGGCGCCGACGGGATCGGGTATTCGGCCAAGGTCGAGTTCGTGATCCGGGAGATGCCCAGCCAGACGCTGAAGGGCTCGATGACCGGCTCGGCCCAGGCGGTCGCCGAGGCGCGGCGCGCCCGGGGCCGGCGGGAGCTCGCGCAGCTGCAGAGCGACGCCGTCGCGGGCGCCATCGAGAGCGCGCTTCAGCGGGCGCCCCTCGCCCTCGAGGCCGCCTCGGGCACCAGCGTCGTCCCCGCCGGCCGCTGAGCCGGCGCGCGCGGACGCTCGGCCGGCGCGCCGCGGGCGCTCGCTCGAACCGCGCCGGCGACCCGCGCGCGTCCGCCGCGGCGGCGGCCGGGCTCGCCCCCTCGAACGGGCGGAAGCCGCTCTCCGGTCGTGCTAGACCGCGCCTCCTCCTATGCCCATCGCAACGCCTGCCAGCTCCGACCTGATCCGACGCACGTTCCTCGAGTTCTTCGCCCAGCGCGGGCACGAGATCGTTCCGAGCGCGCCGGTCCTGCCCCAGAACGACCCGACGCTGATGTTCGTGAACGCGGGCATGGTGCCGTTCAAGGACGTCTTCACCGGCAAGGACAAGCGCCCCTACCAGCGCGCCACCTCGAGCCAGAAGTGCATCCGGATCAGCGGCAAGCACAACGACCTCGAGAACGTCGGCGTGACCGCGCGCCATCAGACGTTCTTCGAGATGCTCGGCAACTTCAGCTTTGGCGACTACTTCAAGGAAGACGCGATCGCCTTCGCGTGGGAGCTCCTGACGAAGGTCTACGACGTCCCGCCGTCGCGGCTCGTGGTCACCATCTACAACGGCGAGGGGGGCTTTCCGGCCGACGACGAGGCCGCGGCGATCTGGCGCAAGGTCACCGGCTTCGGCGACGACCGGATCCTGCGGCTCGGCCTCGCCGACAACTTCTGGACGATGGGCGACGTCGGCCCGTGCGGCCCCTGCTCGGAGATCCACTTCTTCCACGGGAACGAGCCCGACGTCTCGCGCTTCGGCGAGGAGCCGCGCATCGACGGCACCGGCTGGACCGAGATCTGGAACAACGTGTTCATGCAGTACGAGCGCGTCGAGAAGGACGGCCCGCTCGTCCCGCTGCCGGCGCCGAGCATCGACACCGGCATGGGCCTGGAGCGGATCGCGAGCGTGCTCCAGGGGGTGACGTCGAACTACGACACGGACCTGCTCCGGGGGCTCGTCGACAAGGCCGCGGAGCTCAGCGGCAAGCCGTACACGGGCGGCAGCGCCGACGACGACGTGTCGATGCGGGTCATCGCCGATCACGCGCGGACGACCGCGTTCCTGATCGCCGAGGGCGTGATGCCCGAGCGGCAGCGGCGCGAGTACGTGCTCCGCCGGGTGATGCGCCGCGCGATCCGCCACGGGCACCGGCTCGGGATCGACCGGCCGTTCCTGCACGAGGTCGCGCTCGAGGTGGTCCGCCGGATGGGCGAGACGTACCCGGAGCTGCGCGACCGGCGCGAGCTCATCGCCCGCGTCACCGAGGACGAGGAGGTCCGGTTCCGCTCGACGCTGAAGCGCGGGATGAAGATCCTGGACGACCGCTTCGAGGAGATGCGCTCGTCGGGCGAGAAGACGCTCCCGGCCGCCGCGGCCGCCGATCTTTACACCACCTACGGATTCCCGCTGGATCTGACGCAGGTCATCTGCGCCGAGTCGAACTTCGACGTCGACGTCCAGGGGGCCGAGGCGGTCATCCGCGGCGCCGCCGAGGCGGACGGCCCGATCGATCCGAACGCCGCCGTGGATCCCGCGCACCGCGAGGCGCGCGCGAAGCTCGCGCAGCCGGTCGTCTTCACGGGCTACGAGCACGAGGAGGGCGACAGCGAGGTCGTCGCGATCATCCGGGTCGAGGTGCAGGGCGAGGGCGACCGGGCGCGCAAGGCGCGGACGCTGGTCCCGCGCGCGGAGGCGGGGGAGGCGGTCGAGATCGTCGTGCGCGAGACGCCGTTCTACGCCGAGTCGGGGGGCCAGGTCGGCGACAGCGGCGAGGTGACGGCGGGCGGGGCGCGCGTCGAGGTGAAGGACGCGCAGAAGCCGGTCGGCGGGCTCGTGGTGCACGAGGGCGTGGTCCGCGAGGGGGCGATCGAGGTCGGGCAGCGCGTCCACCTGGAGGTGGATCACGCGGCGCGGTCGGCGACGCGGCGCAACCACTCGGCCACGCACGTGCTGCACTGGGCGCTGCGCAAGGTGCTCGGGGAGCACGCGCAGCAGAAGGGCTCGCGGGTGGGACCGGACATCCTCCGCTTCGACTTCACGCACAACCGGCCCCTCACCCGCGAGGAGATCGCGCGGATCGAGGACCTGGTGAACGAGAAGGTGCTCACGAACGCGAAGGTGACGACCGAGGTCCTGCCGATGGACGAGGCGCGGCGGCGGGGCGCGATGGCGATCTTCGAGGAGAAGTACGGCGACACGGTGCGGATGCTCACGATGACGCCCGAGGTGGTGGAGCTCTGCGGCGGCACGCACGCGCGCGCGCTCGGCGACATCGGGCTGTTCAAGATCACGAGCGAGGGCGGCGTGGCCGCGGGCGTGCGCCGGCTCTTCGCGTCGACGGGGCTGAACGCGCTCGCGTACGCGCGGGGCGTCGAGGCCGAGCTCGCGCGGGCGCGGCAGGTCGCGAAGGCGCAGGGCGGCGACCTGGCGGACAAGATCGGGAAGATCGTGGCGCACGAGCGGGAGCTCGAGAAGAAGGTCGCGGAGCTCGAGCGGCGGATCCTGGAGGGCGCCGGCCCGGCGCAGGGCGGCGGGGGCGGCGGCATCGACGCGATGCTGGAGGGCGCGCGGGAGATCGGCGGGATCAAGGTGCTCGCGCGCCGGGTGCCGGACGGCACCAACCCGGGCGCGCTGCGCGACCTGGCGGAGAAGCTGCGCGACAAGCTCGGCGATCGCGCGGCGGTGCTGCTCGGCGCGGCCGTGGGCGACAAGGCGCAGCTCGCCGTGATGCTCTCCAAGTCGGCGACCGAGCGGCTCAAGGCCGGGGAGCTGATCAAGCCGATCGCCCGCATCGTGGGCGGCTCCGGCGGCGGCCGCCCCGACATGGCGCAGGCCGGCGGGACCGACGTGGCGCAGCTCGACGCGGCGATCGCGGCGACCTACGTCGAGGTCGAGCGGGCGCTCGCCCCGTAGCGCCCCGCGCGGCGCGGGGGGCGCCCGCCGGCGCTCGGGCCAGGGGGCGGGGGGAGGGCGGCGCGCCCGCGGGGGCGGGCGCGCCGCGGCGATCAGGAGTCACGCCACTTGGTGCGAGCGAGCGGGAGCAGCGTTGAGGCTTTCGCGCGCTTGCCGGGGCGCGCCGGCAGCCGCACGGGCTCGCCCGGCGCGGCCGCCCGCGGCCGCGCGCCGCGGGCGTGGGCGCCGATGGTCGCGCGCACGATCGGCGGCAGGAACACGGACTCGAGATCCACGCGCGCGAGCGCGGACGCGACGGTGGCGATGCGATCGGGCAGCGACGCATTGGCGTCGACCAGGATGATGCGGCGGCCGAGCACCGTGCAGAGCCCGCCCCGCGGATTGCGCGCGTCCGACAGGTGCGGATCGAACGCCTCCATCCTGACGGCGATGCCGACCCGGTTGGCCGCCAGGGTGAGCTCATCGAGAAGCCGCGAAAGCTCCACCCACGCAGCGTAACCCCCTTATCCGGGAGATGGCAAAGCGCAAAAGCGATGTTGGCCGGCGCCGCGACCGCGCCGCACCGCGCCGGCGCGTGGCGGGCGGCGACGCCGGCGGCGCGCTGTCCGGGAGGGCTCTCGTGTCCTCGGCGCGCCAGGCGCTCCCGCGCTCGGCGCGCGCCCGTCCTCGGTTCGCGGTGGACGGCGTTGCGCGCCACGTCCAATCGCGTTCTCCATCATCGCATGATCGCGCGGCGGCCGCGCGGGAGGCACCCGCTCCCTGCGACAAGCGCTGAACCGATTTCCCGACCCGCAACTCCCATGCTCCGGACTGGCCGATAGCCGCTCACGGGCCACATCGATGCTCGCGCGGGGGCCCGCGCGCGGCCGCCGCGGGGGCCGGGGCTCGCGCCGCTCGCGCAACGCGGGCGCCAGCGCCGCACGCTCGCTGGCGCGCGGCCGGGCCGGGCTTCGCGCCGGCCGCGCCCCGGTCCAACGCCCCAGAGGTCGGCCAGCGGCTCATCTTGAGCCGGATCGCGCCGCCCGTTGACCGCTGCTCTCGAGCATGCTACGAGCAGGCCGTTCCGCGCGTCGTGGCCGAGTGGGAGCGAATGTGCGCTTCCCGGCTGCGGTGGGGTATCCCGCGCGCTTCGTCAGCCACTGTGGACGGGGCGGCCGCGATGGGGACGACGAGGGCGCCCGCCGGGCGGCGCGCCCGAAGGGCGAACAAAATGACGTTCACGGATGCAGCCGCCGAGGTGCTTCGCCTCATAGGTAGACCGCTTCACTATAAAGAGATCACCGATATCGCGATCGAGAAGAACCTCCTTAGCCACGTTGGCAAGAGCCCAGAGGTCACGATGGGCGCCCGGCTGGCGGCGACCCTGAAGAAGGACACGGCGGACAACCCCCTGGTGCGGGTGAAGCCGGGCGTCTTCGCGCTGCGCGAGTGGGACGAGAAGACGATCAAGTCCGGGCTCGACGGCAAGAAGGCGAAGCGCGGCGGAAAGCCCGAGGCGGCCAAGGCGCGCAAGGAAGAGGAGCAGCCGACCCTGTTCGAGACGGCCGCGGACGACGAGGCTGCGGAAGAGAGCGATTCGGGGGCTCTGGCGGCCGAGCCCGAGGTGGAGGCCGAGGCGGCCGACGTCGAGATCGAGGCCGCGGGCGAGGCGGCGCAGGCGGCGCCCGCGCTCGACGACGAGGAGGACGACGACGACGAGGAGGTCGTGGGCGGCGCGGTCAGCGCGGCCGGGTTGAACGGGGTGGAGATCCCGGCGGCGCGCGAGCCCGTCCCGCCGCCGGCGCCCTCGTCCCCGCGGGCCGCGGGCGCATACCTCGACGAGGACGACGGCGAACTCGAGGACGCCGAGCCGCCGGGCCCGGACGAGGCCATGCGGGCGGAGGCGGTCGCCGGCGCCGCGGAGCTCTTCGACGAGGAGGACGACGACGATCAGCCGATCCTCGGCGGCGAGGACCGCGCCACCCCCGGCTCGTCGGGCGAGCAGGGCGAGGGCCGCCGCCGCCGCCGCCGCCGCCGCCGCGGCCGCGGGACCGCGGAGGCCAGCACGAGCTCCGGCGGGCTGCCCTCCTACGTGGCGACTCCGGTGTTCGAGGCGCGGCGCGAGAACGGCCGCGAGCCGCCGCGCTCCGATCGGACCGAGCGCTTCGAGCGCGCCGACCGCCCCGAGCGCGCCGAGCGCGCCGAGCGCGCCGAGCGCGCCGATCGCCCCGAGCGCGCCGAGGGCTTCGGCGCCGAGCCCGTCTACCGCGGTCCGCAGGTGATCGAGCTCACGGGCGGCGAGGGGCACGCGCTCGACGACCTGGCCGGCCGCGATCTCGCCGACGCCGTGGCGGGCATCCTCTCGACCTTCGATCGCAACGCCGGCGCGGTCTCGCTCCGGCAGATCGCCGAGACGGCGCAGCGCCGCGGCCGGCTCGCCGGCGACGTGCAGCTCGTGCAGTCCCAGGTCGCGGCCGCCGTGCGCGCCGACAACGCGCGCCGCACCGCCGCGGGGCAGCGGCCCCGCTTCCGCTTCGCCGGCGGCCGGATCGCGCTGACCGACTGGCTGCTCCCGGGCGACCTGGCGCGGCTGGAGCAGGAGGCGCTCGCCGCCGTGGAGCGCTACCGCGACGCCGCGCGGCGCGCCTTCGTGCGCAAGCTCTCGGAGCTCCCGGGCCACGCCTTCGTCGAGATCTGTGTCCTCGCCCTCGAGCGGATCGGCCTCGGCCAGCTGCGCGCGGTGCGCCGCGCCGGTGCGCCGGGCGGCGAGAGCCACTTCTCCGGGGCGCTCCGCACGGCGGGCGACGAGATCAAGCTGGCGCTGGTCATCCGGCGGGACGGCCGCGAGGTCGGCCGCGAGCGGGTCACCGAGCTGCGCGGCTCGCTCCACCACTACGGCCCCGCGACCGCCGGCTGGATCTTGACCGCCGGTCAGATGCTCTCCGGCGCGCGCGAGGAGGCCGCGATCCCGGGGACCGCGCCCATCTCCCTGTTCGACGGGCTCGCGGTGGCCCGGCTCTGCGAGGACAACGACGTCGCCGTCCTCCGCGCCCGCCTGCCGATCGCGATCCCCGACGTCGACCTGCTCGAGGCGCTCCGGGCGTCCTGATCCCGGCCGCGCGCGTCCGGCCGGGGGCTCGCTCCGGCCGGATGCGCGGCGCCGCGCTCCTGTTTCCGCCGCTCCTCGCGCCCGGCCAGTCTCCGGCGCCCTCCCTTCACCAAGCCGCGACCGGCGTTCTTCCTCCACCAGGGCGCCTCCCGCGCCGCTTCCGCGGTTGACGGGCTCCGCGATCCTTGTCAGCGTCCGCGCCCATGCGCCACCGCGCGATCGCCTGGACCGCGACCTTCGCCGTGCTCGTGACCGGCTGTGCTTCCGTGGCTCCGCCGCCGTCCCGGTTCCCGACCGCCGACGCGGCGCTCGACCGGATGAGGGCCACCTCGGCCTGCGTGAACGGCGTCCAGGGCACCGCCAAGATCGACCACTTCTCGCGCCAGGGGAGGATCCGCGGCGACGTGTACATCCTGGCGGTCAATCCGGATCGGGTCCGCTTCGATGTGGTGAGCCCCTTCGGCGCGACGCTCTACACGCTCACGTCGAATGGCACCCTGTTCCAGATGCTCGATGTCGGCGAGAAGCAGCTTTTGCATGGGCCCGCGAGCGCGTGCAATCTGGCGCGGCTCACCCAGGTGCCCATCCCGGGGCACGCGCTCGTCTCGCTCCTTCGCGGCGAGGCGCCGGTGCTCGTGCACGAGCCGCACGGCGCCTCGATCGCCTGGGACGGCGACGGCTTCTACCGCGTGATGATCCAGAGCACCCGCGACGCATTGGAGGAGATCCACCTCGAGCCGCGCCCGGACGACTGGCGCCTGCCGTGGAGCCAGCAGCGGCTGCGGGTCCGGGAGGTCCGGGTCGCGCAGCGAGGGGTGGACCTCTATCGCGCCGAGCTCAGCAATCATGGGGTCATCCGCACCGCGCCGCCGCGCGTCGATCCGGAGGGGATCGACGATCCTATCCCGCCGAGCGGCGGCGCCTGCGAGGCCGAGATCCCGCGCTCGATCCGCATGCGGGTGCCCAACACCGAGGACGACGTCATCTTTCAATACAAGGAGGCGAAGTGGAATCCTCCCCTCCTCGCAGGGGCGTTCACCCAGCCGATCCCCGGCGGCGTCGTCCGTCGTTATGTCGATTGCCAGGACTGAGTCCGCGCGCTCAGGCGATTCCTGAGGGGACTGCGCGCCTCGCGGGCGGCGCTGCCTTTGACGTCCGGCGCTCGCCGTACGGCGTGGACGCCGCTCGCGCGAACGTCTAGATCTGCGCAATCCACCTCGCCTCGGCGGGAGGAGTCGGCGATGGACGTCGAGCCCGGAACGATCGTCGGCGAAAAGTACCGCCTGGAGGGGCCGCTCTCGCGGGGAGGGATGGGCTCCGTGTGGGCGGCCCGGCACGTCCAGCTGGGCGCGCCGGTGGCGATCAAGTTCATGGACCCGGAGCACGCGGCCTCGCCCGAGTTCCGCGCGCGCTTCTACCGCGAGGCGCGCACGGCGGCGAACCTCGAGAGCCCGCACGTGGTCAGCGTGCAGGACTACGGGATCCAGGGGACCGTCCCGTACCTCGTCATGGAGCTGCTCCGGGGCGAGGACCTCAGCCGCCGCTTGAGGCGGGTCCGGCGCATCCCCCTCGCCGCCGCGGCGCGCATCGCCCTCCAGACCGGCAAGGCGCTGCGCCGCGCGCACGAGTCCGGGCTCGTCCACCGCGATCTCAAGCCCGGCAATCTGTTCCTCGCGCGGGTCGACGACGAGGAGGAGATCGTCAAGGTCCTCGACTTCGGCATCGCCAAGCAGCTCTCGGGCAAGCTCCTCAGCGGCGAGACCACGAAGACCGGCGAGCTCCTGGGGTCACCGTTCTACATGAGCCCGGAGCAGGCGCGCGGCGACAAGGACCTCGACGCGCGCAGCGATCTCTGGTCGCTCGGGGTCATCCTCTTCCGCGCGGTCACGGGCAAGCTCCCGTTCGAGGGCGACGTGCTCGGCGCGGTCCTGTCGCGGATCCTCGTCGAGCCGATCCCGCTGGCGACGCAGCTCGCGAGCGATCTGCCCGCCGAGCTCGACGGGTTCTTCCTGCGCGCGCTCTCGCGCGAGAGGTCCCAGCGGTTCCAGTCGGCGCAGGAGATGGCGCACGCCTTCGTGGCCGCGGCGGGCGACCTCGGCATCCCGCTGCCCGCGCCCTCGGTGCCCTCCTCGCCGCGGCCGGCGGCGGTCGCGTCGCGCACGGGGACGCTGCTCGGGCTGTCCCCGGCCGGCGCCGCCGAGCTGGAGGGCGCGGGCGACCTCGGCGCGGCGCCCTGGTCCGAGGGCGATCGGGCAGGCCCGCGCGAGGAGGCGCTCACGCCGCTGCCCGAACCGTCGCAGCCCGGCACGCTCACGGCCGCCGCGGCCGGGGAGATCCGCGACGCCCGCAGGCCGCGCGGGAGCGCGACGCGGCGCTGGCTGCTGGCGTGCGGCGCGCTCTTCGTGCTCAGCGGGACGGCCGCGGTCACGGCGCTGCGCGCCGTCGGCCGGGAGGGCGCTGGCCTCGTGGTCGCCCCGGTCGAGCCCGCGCCGATCGAGCCGGCGGCGGTGATCTCGGCCCCGCCGGTGGAGGTCGCCCGCGCCGCGACGCCGGTGATGGATCGCTTGCTCGTCGCCGACGGCGCGCAGGCCGCGGACTCGGCGCCGCCCTCGCCGGCGCCCTCGGGCACGGCGGAGCCGGCGGCGTCCGCCGCGCGAAAGGACCCGCCGGCGCGCTCGGCTCCGCGCCGGGTCCCGCACCGGGCGCGCGAGATCATCGACCCCTGGCAGCGACGGTAGCTGCGCCGGAGGCGCCGAGCGAAAGCGGCCCTCCGCGCCGGCCGGCGCCGCCGGTCACGCGAGCGCGTCGCGGAGCCGGCGCGGCACGTCGGTGATCAGCCCGTCGACGCCGAGCGCCGCGAGATCCCGCGCTTCCCCCGGGTCGTTCACCGTCCACACGTTGATCACGCGCCCCTGCCGCTTCAGCAGCGCGATCCGCTCGGGCGACGCGATCGTCCGCTCGATGTGCGCGGCGAGCGCCCCGAGCGCCGGGGCGAGGCGCACGGCCGTGTCGTGGTAGCGGCTCCGGTGCACGAGGAGCGCGCGCGGGACGGCCGGCGCCATGAGCCCGAAGGAGGCCAGCATGACCGGGTCGAACGACGAGACGAGCACCGCGTGGCGAGGATCCCAGGCGCGCAGCAGGCGCGCGGTCGCGAGCACGACGGCGGTGCGATCGGGCACGTCCCGCTTCATCTCGATGTTGACCGCGAGCCGGCGCCCGCGCGCGAGCGCGAGCACCTCGGAGACGAGCGGCACCCGGTCGCCGCCGAGGTCGACCTGCCGGAGCTCGTCCCAGCGGAGCGCCGCGGCCGCGCGCCGGTCCGCGCCCCGGGTCACCCGCTCGAGGTCCGGGTCGTGCAGCGCCACGAGCTCGCCCGAGCCGCACACCCGCACGTCGAGCTCGATCCCGTCCGCCCCCTGCGCGGCCGCCTCCTCGAAGGCGGCGAGGGTGTTCTCCGCGGGGGCGCCCTCGCCGCGCACGCCCCGGTGGCCGAAGAGGAGCGGCGCGCGCGGCGCCGCCTGCCCCGCCGCGCGCGCGGTCCGGCGGAAGCGCTGCTCGGCCCAGGTCACCGCGCGGGCTCCTCGTTGAGCTCCTCCGCGATGGTGCGGGCGGCCTCGCGCGCGCGCTCGAGCGCGGAGAGCGGGAAGGACGCCGCGCCGACGGCCGGGTGCCCGCCCCCGTCGTAGCGGCGGCAGATCGGGGCGATGTCGCGATCGCGCGGGACGCCGCACCAGGGGTTGTAGCCGACCGAGAGCTTGTAATGCTGCTTCTGCCGGGAGAGCGTGACCGAGTACACGCAGTCCGGGTACATCGCGTACGTCATGAACTTGCCGACCGCCTCGAGCGGCGCGTCGGAGAGATCGACCAGCACGACGCGGCCGAGCTTCCGCGCGCCGCGCTCGATGCGCGCGACGAAGGTCTGCCGCGAGAGGGAGAGCGGGCGCCAGAGATCCTGGATGTCGGGCGCGCGGGCCACCTCGCTCACGGGCCGCTCGACGAGCCGGGGCACGACGGAGGCGAGGAACGGCCCGTCGCCGTGGTGCTCGACGACCGACGCGAGCTGCATGATCGGCTCCTCGCGGCTCACGGCGGCCTCGGCCGAGGGGAAGCGCGCGGTGTCGATGAGGTCGGCCCAGCGGATGAGCTCATCGACGCCGGACATCTCGACGCCGAAGTGATCGCGGCTGACGTCCGCGATGAGCTTCGTGCAGGAGCCGTAGGCGGCGTCGTAGAAGACGTGGGGCGCGTCGCCGACGGCCCGCGAGCGCGACGCGCCGGCGAGCGCCGCGTCGCGCTCGTCGTCCGAGCCGAACCCGGTGATGTGGTGGTCGAAGTACCACGTCAGCTTCTTCGTCGGCGTGTACCGGAAGTCGAGGATCGCGTTCTCGTCGCCGTCGAGCCACGAGGGCGGGATCATCGTCATGCCCGGGCCGTACCCGCAGGAGCGGTACCGGAGCGCGAGCGGCTCGCCGGGGCGGAGCGCCTGCATCAAGCGGGTGAACAGCGCCGCGCTCGCCATGCCGTCGAAGCAGTGGCCGTGCGTCGCGACGACGATGTCCCTTGGCTTCATCGGGCGAGGGGGTAGCACGCCCCACGGCCGGCCGCTCGCGCGGACCGAGCATCGCGCGGCGGTTCTGATAGGCTCGGCGCCGTGCGGCGTGCCCTCGTTCTCCTCGCACTGCATCCGTTCAGGCCGGCGCGCCGCTTGCGCGCTGCGCTGCTCGCCGCGTCGCTCGCGCTCGTCGCGTCGGGCTGCGGCGCCGGCGCCTCGGCGTCTCGCGCGGAGGTCCTGCAGCCCAGCCCACCGCCCGCGCCGGCCCCCGCGCCCACGCGCGAGGCGCGGAACCCGCCGCCGCCGAGCGATGCGCCCGAGCCGGACCCCGAGGCGGCGCGCCTGTTCTTGAGCCGCGCGGGGCAGCAGCGACCCGCGGCGAGCGCGCCGGCGCCGCGCGTGACGGCGCTCGCGCTCGCCAACACCGCGCGCGGCGAGGCGAGGGGGATGACGCCGATGGGCGACGTCGTGTCGCTCGCGATCGGGGAAGGGGAGAGCGGCGCGATCCCCGTGCGCGTCGCGCCGGGGGAGTGCGCGGTGTTCATCGCGCAGGGCGGGCTCGGCGTGATCGAGGTCGACCTCTTCGTCTCGAGGGGCGCGCCGCCCTCGCTGGAGATCGTCGGCCAGGACGCGGACAGCGGGCCGGTCGCGGTGATCGGCGGCCGCGGCGCGTGCTTCACCCCGCCCGGAGGCGCGCCGCTCACGGGGAGCCTGCACGCGCAGGTGCGTCGCGGCGCGGGCGTCGTGCTCGTGCAGGGCTACCGCGGCCCGCGCCCGGCCGCTCCCCCCGGCGCCGCGCCTCCCGGCGCGACGCCGCCCGACACGGCGCCGCCGTCCAGCGCCGCGCCGCCGTCCAGCGCCGCGCCACCCGGCGCGCCGCCGCGGTAGCGCGGCGGCGGCCCGGGCGCGCGGGGCCGCGCTCCTCATTTCGCGCAACTCGCCCCGCGCGCCGGTCGACACGCCGCGTATGGCGTCGATCGAGATCCAGCCCGCAGATCCCTCCTACCCCGCGCCGCTCTGGGCCCTCGTGACCGAGGCCGAGGCCGCGCCGCCGACGCTCTACCTGCGCGGCGCGCTCCCGTCGCGCCCGGGCGTCGCGATCGTCGGGACGCGCGCCGCGAGCGACGAGGCGCTCCGGTTCACCCGCGAGCTCGCCGCGTCGCTCGGCGAGGCGGGCTTCTCGATCTGGTCGGGCGGCGCGCGCGGCGTCGACGCGGCCGCGCACGAGGGCGCGCTCGCGGCGCGCGCGCCGACCGTGGTCGTCAGCGGCGGCGGCCACGCGCGCCCCTACCCGCGAGAGCACGCGGCGCTCTTCGATCGCATCGTCGCCGCGGGCGGCGCGCTGCTCGCGCGCGTCCCCGACGACACGCCGCCGCTGCCGGGGCTGTTCCTCCAGCGCAACGCCGTGCTCGCCGCGCTCACCCTCGCGACCGTCGTGGTCGAGGCGGGCATCGAGAGCGGCGCCCGCTCCGCCGCCGCGGCGGCTCGCCGCCTCGGCCGCCACCTCTGCGTCGTCCCCCACGCCCCGTGGAGCCCGCGCGGCGTCGGCTGCGCGCTGGAGCTCGTGGGCGGCGCGCGCCCCGTCACGCGCGCCGCCGACGTGATCGACGTGCTCGGCGGTCCGGCGCCGCCGCCCCGCCGGCGGGCGCGGCGTTCGCCGCGCAACAGCCCGCCCGCCGCCGGCGCCCTGCCGCTGCCGGGCGCGGCCGGCGCCGCGCGGGCGAGCGCTCCTCCCGAGGAAACCGCGCAAATCCCGGCGATGAGCGCGGTCGAGCGCGCCGTCCTCGACGCCCTGGACGCCGACCCGGCGCACGTGGATGAGGTCTGCGAGAGGACGGGGCTTCCGCCCAGGCGCGCCGTGGAGGCACTCTTGACGTTGACGCTCCAGGCCGTAGTAGTAGAGGGGCCCGCCGGGTTGTTTCGGCGGGCTCTTCGTTGAAGGGGCGCGCCGGCTCACCCTGCCCAGTGCGGTTCCGGGTGGCCGCCTCCTCGCGGGGGGGCCTCCCTCGCACCGAAGGTCGCCCTTCAGTCCTCTCACAAGCCCCGATCTCGTTGCTCAGAAGGTGGTGATGGCCAAGACGCTCGTCATCGTGGAGTCGCCGGCGAAGGCGAAGACCATCAAGAAGTATCTCGGCAACGGGTACGAGGTGTTCGCCTCGAAGGGGCACGTCAAGGATCTGCCCAAGAAGCAGAACGCCGTCGACGTGCAGAACGACTTCGCCGAGACCTACGAGGTCATCGAGGGCAAGGAGAAGGTCCTGGAGGAGCTCAAGTCCGCCGCGAAGAAGGCGGACGAGGTGCTCCTGGCGACCGACCCCGATCGCGAGGGCGAGGCGATCGCGTTCCACATCTCGGAGGAGATCAAGAACCCGAAGCTCAAGGTGGCGCGGGTGGAGTTCCACGAGATCACGAAGAAGGGGGTCGACCACGGCGTCCACAACCCCCGCAAGCTCGACGAGAACCTGTACGACGCCCAGCGGGCGCGGCGCGTGCTCGATCGCATCGTCGGCTACGACGTCTCGGCGCTCGTCTGGTCGAAGCTCGCGTTCGGCCTGTCGGCGGGGCGGGTGCAGTCGGTCGCGCTGCGGCTCATCGTGGATCGCGAGCGCGAGGTCGAGGCGTTCGTCCCGGAGGAGTACTGGAACATCGCGGTCGGCCTCGCCGCGGCGAGCCCGCCGCAGCGCGCGCCGTTCGTCGCGAAGCTCGCCTCCGCCGACGGCAAGAAGCTCGAGGTGACGAACGGCGAGGTCGCCGCGAAGGTGCGCGCCGACCTCGAGACGGCCCGCTACCGGGTGGCGAAGGTCGCGCGGCGCGAGCAGAAGCGCAACCCGCCCGCGCCGTACACGACCTCGAAGCTCCAGCAGGACGCGACGAACTACCTGCACTTCGGCGCCAAGCGGACGATGCAGATCGCGCAGGCGCTCTACGAGGGCATCGACCTCAAGCGCGACGGCGGCCCGGTCGGCCTCATCACGTACATGCGTACCGACTCGACGCGCGTGAGCGACGACGCGATCGCCGAGGTGCGCGGCGTGGTCGCGAAGCGGTACGGCAAGGAGTTCGTCCCCGAGCGCCCGAACGTCTTCAAGTCGAAGAAGAACGCGCAGGACGCGCACGAGGCGATCCGGCCGACGAGCGTCGAGATCCACCCGGACTCGATCAAGAAGCACCTCAAGGACGAGCAGTACAAGCTGTACAAGCTGATCTGGAACCGCTTCGTCGCCTCGCAGATGAACCCGGCGGTCTACGATCGCACGACGGTCGAGATCGACGTCTCGCCGACGGTCGAAGGGCCCGCGCACCGGAGCTACCTCGCGCGGGCGAGCGGCCGGATCCTGAAGTTCGCCGGCTGGCTGCAGGTGACGGAGGGCCAGCAGGAGTTCGCCGGCGAGGAGGAGAGCGCCGGCGCCGCGGCCGACGGCGGCGGCGCCGCGGCGGCGCCCGCCGAGGCGAGCGCCGGCGAGGCGGAGCGGGCGGCGCCGGGGCCGTCGGCCGAGGAGGACTCGGAGGCGCTCCTGCCCGACATGAAGGAGGGCGAGGCGCTCGCCGTGGCGGCGCCGGGGGTCGTCACCGACCAGAAGTTCACGCAGCCGCCGCCCCGCTACAACGAGGGCTCGCTCGTGCGCGAGCTGGAGAAGCGCGGCATCGGCCGCCCGTCGACGTACGCCGAGATCATCAGCAAGGTGCAGCAGCGCGCGTACGTGGAGAAGCGTGAGGGCGGCGCGTTCCAGCCGACGCTCCTCGGGAAGTTCGTGGTCGACGGCCTCGTCCGGTCGAACCTCGACATCATGGACCCGAACTTCACCGCGCAGATGGAGGAGGAGCTCGACGCGGTCGGCGCCGGCAACCTGAAGCGCGAGCAGCTGCTCAAGAGCTTCTACAAGAAGTTCAGGGAGCAGCTCGACAAGTCGAAGAAGCTCGCGCCGTGGAAGCCCGAGGCGGAGAAGACCGACATCGTCTGCGACGAGTGTGGGTCGATGATGCTCAAGAAGTGGGGCAAGAACGGCTGGTTCTTGAGCTGCGAGCGCTACCCGAAGTGCAAGGCCACCCGCGACCTGTCCGACGCGCGGGGGAGCGCCGCCGTGCGCGAGACCGACATCTCGTGCGACAAGTGCGGCAAGCCGATGATCATCAAGACGGGGCGCTTCGGCGACTTCCTGTCGTGCACCGGGTACCCGACCTGCAAGAACACGCGCCCGGTGCCGCTCGGCGTCGCGTGCCCGAGCTGCGGCGGCGACCTCATCGAGATCCGGCCCCGCAAGAAGGGCGGGCGCACCTTCTACGGCTGCTCGAACTGGAACGCCGAGCAGAAGTGCGACTTCAAGCTCTGGCAGAAGCCGGTGCCGATCCCGTGTCCCCAGTGCGGCGCGAAGTTCGTCACCCGCACCGCCGGCAAGAAGGCGATGCTCGTGTGCGCGACCAAGGACTGCGGGTACAAGCAGGAGATCGTCGAGGGCGAGGGGGAGGACGGCGCCGCGGACGGCTCCGCCTCGCTCGACGCCGCGGCGGTCGTCGCGAGCGACGCGCCGGCGCCGGCCGCCCGGCCCGAGCCGCCGAAGCCCGCGCCGGCCGACCGGCCCGAGGCCGCGCCGAAGGGGGCCGGCGCGCCGAAGGGCGAAGCCGAAAAGCCCGCGCGGGCCGTGCGCGCCCGCCGCACGGCGAGCTAAGAAGGCCGCGAGACCCCCCACCCTGGTGAGCTGCACATGAACGGAGCGGAGAGCCCGCGCGACGTCGTCGTCGTCGTCGGAGGCGGCCTGGCCGGTTGCGAGGCGGCGTACCAGCTCGCCGAGCGCGGGCTGCGCGTGCGCCTCGTCGAGATGAAGCCGCACAAGCGCACGCCCGCGCAGACGAGCGATCGGCTGGCCGAGCTCGTGTGCTCGAACTCGCTGCGCGGCGCGGCGCTGAGCAACGCGGTGGGGCTGCTCAAGGAAGAGCTCCGGCGCGTGGGCTCGCTCGCCCTGCGGTGCGCCGACGAGACCTCGGTGCCGGCCGGGGGCGCGCTGGCGGTCGACCGCGAGCGGTTCGCCGAGGCGATGACGCGGGCGATCGAGGCTCACCCGCGCATCGCCGTGGAGCGGCGCGAGGTGACGGAGATCCCTGGAGAGCGCCCCGTGATCCTCGCGACCGGCCCGCTCACGTCCGACGCCCTCGCGGCGAGCCTCGCCGCGGCCGTGGGCGCCGAGCACCTCGCCTACTACGACGCGATCGCGCCGATCGTCAGCGCCGACTCGATCGACTGGTCGCGCGTGTGGAAGCAGTCGCGCTACGGCAAGGGGGGCGCAGCCCGGGGCGAGCGCGCCGCGCCGGCCGAGCGCGCCGCGCCGGAGGGCGCCGCGCGGGCCGAGCGCTCCGCGGCGCCGGAGGGCGCCGCGCGGCCCGAGCAGACCGCGCCGGCGGAGGACGCGGCCGAGCGCCGCGACGACGCCGAGGCCGGCGACGAGGCGTACGTGAACTGCCCCTTCGACGAGGCGCAGTACAAGGCGTTCGTCCGGGCCCTCGTCGAGTCGGAGAAGGTGGAGGCCCGCGACTTCGAGGAGGTCCGCTACTTCGAGGGGTGCCTGCCGTGCGAGGTGATGGCCGCGCGCGGCGAGCAGACGCTCGCGTTCGGGCCGATGAAGCCGGTCGGGCTCACCGATCCGCGCACCGGCAGGCGGCCGTACGCGGTGCTCCAGCTGCGCCCGGAAGACGAGGCGGCGACGGCGTACAACCTTGTCGGTTTCCAGACGCGCATGAAGTACGCCGAGCAGCTCCGGGTGTTCCGGATGGTGCCCGGCCTGGAGGAGGCCGAGTTCCTCCGCATGGGCTCCGTGCACCGGAACACCTTCGTCGACGCGCCGGCGCTCCTCGGCCCGGCGATGGAGCTGCGCGCGCTGCCGGGCGTGCACCTGGCCGGCCAGATCTCGGGCGTGGAGGGCTACGTGGAGAGCGCCGCGGCCGGGTTCGTGTGCGCGATCCTCCTCGCGCAGCGGCTGCGGAACGAGCCGCTCCGGCCGCCGCCGCCCACGACGGCGCTCGGCGGCATCCTCACGCACCTCGGGCGGAAGCAGCCGTCGTATCAGCCGTCGAACATCACGTGGGCGCACATCGCGCCGCTCGATCCCGCGCAAGGCAAGCTGCGCAAGCGCGCCCGCTACGAGGCGATGGCCGAGCGCGCCCTCCGCGACCTCGACGCGTGGTGGGCAGCGGGCTGACGGGCGATCTCGGCGGCCCTGGTCGCGCGCAGCCAGGCGAGCGCTCGGGACGTCTGTAAGTTCCGAAAATCATTCATATTTACCGTCCCCGGCGCCCGGCCCGCGGCGCCGCCGCGCGCTGACGGCGCGCCAATCTTGCGCGAGCTGCCCGCCGCGCGCGGGCTTGGTTAGCCTGGCGGTGGTGCGCCGCGCGCCGACCGCGCGCTCCGGGAGCCCGCCCGCGCGGACCCGCGCCCATGGAGGTACCGATGAAACTTCGCTTGCTCGCGCTGCTTGCGCTCGCCGTTCCTTCCGCGACGCTCCTCTCGCCGCGCGAGGCGCTCGCCTGCGGCGGCTGCTTCGCCCCGCCGACCCAGACCACGGTCGTCAACGCGCACCGGATGGTCCTCTCCGTGTCGCCCGTCCAGTCGGTGCTCTGGGATCAGATCCAGTACGCCGGCGACCCGAGCGAGTTCGCCTGGGTGCTCCCGGTCAAGCCCGGCGCGACCATCGAGGTCGGCTCGGACGCCTGGTTCGAGACGCTCGACGCGGCCACGTCGGTCCGAATCACGCCGCCGAACTCCATGTGCGCCTCGAGCGGGGGCGGCTGCGGCGCGCTGGCCAGCAGCGACTCGGCCGAGGGCTCGGTCGGGGGGTTCGGCAACGATCAGGTCACGGTCCTCCACCGCGGGACCGTCGGCCCGTACGAGACCGCGACGCTCACGACCGACACGCCCGGCGCGCTGAACAAGTGGCTGGAGACGAACGGCTTCGGCGTCGACGCGTCGACGCAGCCGGTCATCGACGCCTACGTCGAGGAGCAGTTCGACTTCATCGCCCTCAAGCTCCAGCCGGGCAAGGACGTGAAGGAGATGAAGCCGGTGCGGGTCGTCATCCCGGGGGCGAACACCACGCTGCCGCTCCGGATGGTGGCCGCCGGGACGGGCGCGAACGTCGCGATCACCCTCTTCACCATCGGCGAGGGGCGGCTCGCTCCGGAGGGGTTCGCGGCCGCGTCCATCCCCATCGACCTGCTCGCGTGGGACTTCGCCTCGCAGGACTCGAACTACGGCGTGCTCCGCGAGAAGGCGCTCGCGGCGCATGGCGGCGGCCGCGCGTTCCTCACGCCCTACGCGCAGCAGGGCTCGCTGTTCTCGCCCGTGTCGAGCTCCGCGGCGCCCTTCGGCGTGCAGTACACGACGAGCGGCTCGACCACCCCGGTCGACACGATCGCGGCGGCGTTCGCCCAGCAGGGGCTCGCGAACGGCGAGACCCAGGAGACCGCGTGCGCCGTGCGCTTCGCCGAGATCGCGACGGAGGGCCGCGCCGTCGCGAACCCGTGTCCGGCCGGCGTCCCGCTCTCCGATCCGAGCTGCGGCGAGGTCGCCGCGGGCCAGATCGACGCGCGCGAGCTCGCGTGCGGGCCGCTCGACGACCTCGCGGTCGCGATGGTCGGCCTGCACCCGAAGGACGTCTGGCTCACGCGCCTCGAGGCGAACCTGCCGCGCGCGGCGCTCGACACGGACCTCGTGCTGAGCCCCGCGAAGCAGGAGCGGGTCGACAACTGGCTGCGCGCCCGCGTGAGCGTCCACGCCGACGTGCTCTGCGGCGCGGCGCTCCCGGTCGTCGACGGCGACCGCGCCTCGCGGTCGCGGGGGCAGGGCGCGATCGTGGGCATGACGCTCGGCGCCCTCGCCCTCGCGGCGGCGATCGCCCGCCGCGGCGCGCGCCGCCTCGCCTCTCGCCCGGCCTGACCGGCGCTCAGGCGTCCACGTCCCGCGGCCTCGCCCGCGCGACGGGCAGCGCCTGGCCCTGCTCCGGGACGATGGTGAGATCGCCGTCCGCCTCCAGGATGGCCCAGCGCACCTGGGAGAGGTGCGCGAGGCCGCTCTTGTGCATCTCGGACACGATCTCGTCCGGCTGGATGCGCTCGCGATTGCACGCGTCTTCCAGGATCCGGCCCCTCGCGACAAGGACCGTGGGCGTGCCGTCGATGACCTTGGACGCCCGCGGGGAGAGGTGCGTCAGGACCGACGTCAGGAACACGAGCACGAGCAGGGTCGACACGCCCGCGAGCGCGTTGGCGAGCGACGCCTCGCGGACGAGGGCCTGAGAGACGATCTCCGGGATCAGCATGAGCGTGACGAGCTCGAAGGGGGACATCGAGCTGAGCTCGCGCTTGCCGAGCACGCGGAGCGCGACGGCGAGGAACACGTAGACGAGGGCGACGCGGGCGACGGTCTCCATGGCGGTCAGGGGAAGATGAACGTGCGGAGCGGCACCTCGGCGCCGCGCTCCCCATCGCACGAGAGGGTTGCGTTGCCCGAGGCGAGCCAGGAGCGCTCGCCCCGGAGATCGACGACGATCCGGCGTTGCTCGCCGGGCGCGAGGCCGCCCAGCTCGAAGCGCCCGACGGCCGTCTCCTCGGGCGTCGCGCGGCGCTCCTCGAAGCTGTCCAGGTAGGCCTGGTCGATCGTGAGCGCGGCGGCCCGGCAAGGGGCGTCCGCCGTGCGCGCCACGTCGAAGGTGAGCCGCTCGCTGTCGCGGAAGCGCATCCGCTCGGGGTAGGCGACGCGCAGCGCGAGCCCCGGCGCGGTCGCCTCGCGTGTCTCCCGGGCGTGCATGAGCAGGGCGCTCGCCGCCACGCAGGCGAGCGCGAGCGCGCCGACCGCGTGCATCGGGCTCAGCTTGAGCCGGCGCCGCATGGCGGGCGCGGGCGGCGGCTCGGGCGCGGCCTTGGGCGCCGCGGGAGCGCGCCCGTTCGCCTGGGTGGGCCGAGGAGCGGAGATCTCGTGACGGGACGGGACCATCGCGCACATGTCGTTCAAATCTGATGCCGGCGTCGGCGCGCGCCGGAGAAGGCCTGGGGCTGCGCCGGAGAGACCGCTTGCCCCGGCGGCGCTGTGGCGCCGCGGCGCTGCGTGGCAAGTTGCCACGTCGCGCGTGTCCCACGACGGGCATCCCGGCGCGATCGCGGCCCCGCGAGGTGGCATACGGGCTGCTTGAGCCGTTGCGGTGAGGGCGTGCGGGCCGCTGCGGCAATCGAGCTGCAGCCGCCCCGCGTTCGGGATTCGACATGACCTGCTCGGTGCTGACTTTTCCTGGCTCCAGGGCGAACTCCAGGACCAGCCACGCGGCGCCGGAGAAGGGGCGCGCGCTCCACGCGACGCGCCTTCTCCCGGGGATGACGGTGGTGCTCGAGTCGCTCCTCGACGACATCGCGCGCGCCCGGGAGCGGATCTGGATCTCGACGTACATCTACCGCAACGACCTGATGGGCCATCGCTTCGCCGACGCGTTCGCCGACGCCGTGCGGCGCGGCGTCGACGTGCGGCTCCTCTACGACGCGCTCGGCAGCCACGCGACGCCGGCGCAGTTCTTCGAGGACATGCGGGCTCGCGGCATCCGCGCCCGGGCGTACCGGCCGCTCAGCACCGTGCTGCGCCGGGGCGTGCTGTTCCCGCGGGAGCACTCGCGCATCGTGGTGATCGACGGCGCGGGGTACGTCGGCGGCGCTGCGTGGGCCGACGAGTGGCTGCCGCGCGATCAGGGCGGCGACGGATGGCACGAGGTCTGTAGCCGGGTGATGGGGCCCTGCGTGACCGACATGCAGCGGGCGTTCGAGTGCCGCTGGATGCTCGCCAACGAGGCTGACGGGCGTTCGTTCGACTACTGGACCGGCGGCGTCTACGACGACGTGGAGTTCATCACCGACGCGCCCACGCCGCCGGCGGTCATCTACGAGCGCCACCTGGAGCGGGTGCGCGCGGCGCGGCGGCGCGTGTGGATCGAGAACGCGTATTTCTGCCCGCCCCGCGGGCTCGAGCGCGAGCTCGTCGACGCCGCGCGCCGCGGGATCGACGTGAAGATCATCGTGCCGCGCAACTCCGACCTCCCGACGATCCGCAACGCGAGCCTCGCTCGGTACCGGCGGTGGCTGGAGAACGGGCTCCAGCTCTACGAGTTCCTCCCGTCGATGCTGCACTCGAAGTTCGCGGTGATCGACGACGACTGGGCGACCGTGGGGACCTTCAACGTGAACCCGACGAGCCTGCGGTGGGTGAGCGAGGCGAACCTCATCGTCAAGCAGCCCGGCTTCGTGAGGGACGCGGCGGCGCTGTTCGAGCGGGACCTCGGGCGGAGCGAGGAGGTGTGCCTGAACAACCTGCCCAGGCAGGGGGCGCTCGCGCGGATGCGAAACGCGCTGTGGAGCCTGGGCCTCGATCTGCTGGAGCCGCGGTATGCGGGCGCGCGCTCGCACGGCGCGCTCCCCGAGCGCGAGGGCGGGTTGCTGCAGGCGCTCGGGGTCTAGCGCCGCGGATCAGGTATCCCGCCAGGATTGTTGTGATGATTAGGTGGGGCCGGGAGAATTGTCAATGATTTCATTTGTTTGTGGCTGTTTTCCAGCCGAGCGAGCCCCCCCATAAATCAGACCGACTACGCCGGATGCGCCGGTTGAAACGACCACGAGCATCATCAAATCAACTGCCATGGACCAACCGCGTGAACTGCGTGACGCCAGCATCCAGACGATGATGAGTGGAATCGTCAGCGGTCCCGACACGGCAATGCTGAACAGCGACCGCAGTGAACCCAGATCCTCTCGGGAATTTGCCGCTGCGCGGATGGCTAGCTCGTAGCCTAGAACTAGTGCAGAGTAGCCTAGCAGCGCTACCGAGAGGAAACCTCAGCCGTCGCCCCAATTGACGTTTATCGGCTTGGACATCGCCACGCCGCCGACGACGATGACGCCGAGACCGAGGGACAGTGCACCTGCTCGTTCGGGAGTGTTCATGCCGCGATTGTACCGGGTGCAGGCCTCAACGAAGCCCGCACCTAGCGACTGGTGGCACCGCTCTGTTCGGGACGGGTCGCTTGCTCAGCTCGACAACCGGCGCCGCGGCGCGGACCTTGACGCTGCGGCCGCCTGCCTCTCGGGCGCCATGTACGGGGCGCAGATGACGGCACCGAGCTCGCTCGATGTCTCCCCGGGCGGCCCCGGTGACGAGCGCGCGACCGGGGGTGGGCCTCGGCCTGGTGCTGGCGCGTCGGATCGTCGAGGCGCACGACGGCCGGCTGGAGATCGCGAGCCGCGTGGGCGAGGGGAAGACGGCGCGGATCGCGCTGCCGGCGGCGGCGGGGGACGCTGCGTGAGTCCTGCGAGCGGGCAGGGAGCCTCGGTGCGCGTGCAACGCTCGTGGCCGCATGCCCGCTCCATCCATGTTAAGCAACGGTTAACGGGCGTCCCCGCCCGGCGCGCGAATGTTACGCTGCGGTGACAATGGCAGTTGAGAGGTGCGCGGCGTCGATCGTGTACATCGAGGACGACGAGAAGCTCGCGCGGCTCACGGCGCGGTACCTCCAATCGCACAACATGTGCGTCACGGTCGCGGCCGAGGCTCGCGAGGGCATCGCCTGCGTCCTGCGCGAGCGCCCCGACGTCATCCTCCTCGATCTCATGCTCCCCGAGATCGACGGCATCGAGGTCTGCCAGAAGCTCCGCGCCCGCGTCGATACGCCGATCATCATGGTCACGGCGCGGGGCGAGGAGGCCGATCGCGTGCTGGGCCTCGAAGGAGGCGCGGACGACTACATCGCCAAGCCGTTCTCGGCGCGGGAGCTTTTGGCGCGCATCCGGGCGCAGGCGCGGCGCGCCCGCGGCCTCGCGGGCCCCACCTCGGAGCGCCGCCTCGTCACCGGCTCGCTCACCATCGATCCGGCCGCGCGGCGGGCGATCTTCGGCGGCGCCGAGCTGTCGCTCACGACCTACGAGTTCCAGCTGCTCTACACGCTGGCCGGGCGCGCAGGGCGCGTGCTCACGCGCGAGCAGCTCGTCGAGCTCGTGCGGGGCAGCGCCGACGAGGCGTTCGATCGGTCGATCGACGTGCACATCTCCCACTTGCGCAGGAAGCTCGGCGACGATCCGAGGAGCCCCCGGATCATCAAGACCGTCCGCGGCATCGGCTACGTCTTCGCCGACGACGCGTGAAGCATGGCGATCCGGGACCTCCTGCGCGGGCGGCTGGCGCTCCGCATCTACCTCGTGGGGCTCGCGCAGATCGCGGTCGTCGTGGCCGGCTTCATCGCCGTCATGGAGCTGAACCGGCGGACCGGCCAGAACCCCGGTAGGCAACAGCTCCGATTCATCGCCAGCGTCATCGCCCGCTCGATCGACGATCCGCGCGCGCTCGAGGGCGTCCTCGCGAGCGCGAGCGAAGAGCTGAACGCCACGATCACCGTGATCGATCCGGACGGCGCGGTCCGCGCGAGCGGCGCCCCCGCGGGGGCTCTGCGCTGCGCCCCGACAGGCTCAGCCTGGCCGCCGGATCCCGAGACACCGCGCTGCTATACGTCTCCGCTCCGCTTTCCGGACGGCCGGGAGGGGCTCGTCGAGCTGATGGCCCCGCCGCCGCCGCCGCCGTTCAGCGGGCTGCGCGTGATCGCCTTCGTCCTCTTCGTGGTCGGCGTCTCGTCGTGGCTCCTGGCGCGCACGCTCACGCGCCCGCTGCGCCAGCTGTCGGCTGCCGCGCGCGCCTTCGGCGGCGGCAACCTGAAAGCCCGCGCCGTCCTTCCGAGCCGGGACGAGCTTGGCGAGGTGTCCCGCGCCTTCGACGAGATGGCCGATCGTGTGACCGAGCTGTTGCGGGCCGAGAGGGAGTTGCTCGCCAACGTCTCGCACGAGCTGCGCACGCCCCTGTCGCGCATCCGGATGGCGCTCGCGCTCATCTCGGAGGCGGAGGGAGACGTCGCCGTCGCGCAGGAGCTGTTCGCCGACGTCTGCGGCGACCTCGACGAGCTCGAGCGGCTCATCACCGACGTCCTCACCGCCGCGCGGCTCGACCTCGAGGACGCCGCCTCGCCAGGCAGCATTCCCCCGCTCCGGCGCGAGCACGTGGACGTCGCCGGTCTGCTCGCGCACGCGGCGTCGCGCTTTTGCGCGGCGCATCCGAAGCGGACGCTGCGGCTCGACGTGCCCGAGGATCTGCCCTCGATCGACGCCGACGCCGTGCTCCTTCGGCGCGTCATCGACAATCTGCTCGAGAACGCTCACAAGTACACGGAGCGGACCTCCGCCGCGATCGAGCTAGTCGCGCGCGGTGGGAACGAGGTCTCGATCGAGGTGATCGACGAAGGCATCGGCATCGCTGCCGCGGACCTTTCGCGCGCATTTCGACCGTTCTTTCGCGCCGACAGGAGCCGCACCCGCGCGACTGGAGGCTTGGGGCTCGGCCTTACGTTGGCGAAGCGCATCGTCGACGCCCACGGGGGCCAGATCGAGCTCGTGAGCGCCCCGAACGAAGGGACGCGCGCGCGCGTGCGGCTCCCGATCGCGCGCGCGCCGGCGGCTCGTTCGATGCCCGTGCACGATCGCGGCGAAGGCTAAGCGCTTCGAGGAAGCCACCGCCACCGGCGGTCGGGGGATAACGACGTTCCAGGCCCGAGCCGGCGGGCCTCGCGTGGCGTCACTGGGCCGCCCCGGGCACGCAGAGGCCCATCATGCAGTTGTTGCCGGCCGCGCAGTCCTGCGCTCCGGCGCACGGGAACGAGCATCGTTGCGCGGTCAGGTTGCACCTGTGCGTCCCGCAGATCGAGTCGGACTGACACGGCAACGCCAAAGGGTTTGTCGTGGTTCCTGCCGCGGTCGCCGTCGTCGTGGGCGCCGTGGTGGTCCCTTGCTGCGGGTATCCTTGCTGCGGATACCCCTGCTGCGGGTATGCCTGCTGCGGGTATGCCTGCTGCGGATACCCCTGCTGCGGGTATGCCTGCGCGGCTCCCTGCTGGGTATATCCTCCCTGCGCCGTGGACGGGTCCTGCGCCGGAGGCTCGCTGGAGCAGGCGGTGACCGAGATCGGCATGGTGAAGAGAGCGAGGGCGAACAGCGAGGAGACTTTCTTTTCCATAGAGCTGTATCCCCGAGCCTGCGGGATCTCTGTTCTGGAGGTGTGAACGGATTGTGAGCGATTGTGTAGCTCGCCTCGAGGCGAGCACGGCGCCCCGGCCCCCGCGTTTGCAGGCCTCGGTCAGGGCGCTCCGGTCACCGCGCGGGCCGCGGCGTAGGTGAGGGCAGCGAGCAGCGCCGAGGCCGGGATGGTGAAGATCCAGGCCCAGACGATGCGGCCAGCCACGCCCCAGCGCACAGCCGACAGCCGGCCGCTCACAGCGCCGACGCCGACGATCGCGCCGGTGATGGTGTGCGTGGTGCTCACCGGGACCCCCAGCGCAGTCGCGCCGAAGAGCGTGGCCGCGCCCGCGGTCTCCGCGGCGAAGCCGCCCACGGGCCTGAGCTTCGTGATCTTCATCCCCATGGTCTTCACGATCCGCCACCCGCCCGACAGCGTGCCCAGGCCCATGGCGGCGTGGCAGACCAGCACCACCCAGAGCATGGGCTGCATTTTCGCGCCGCCCTCCTGGACGCCGGTCGAGACGAGCAGCGCGGTAATGATGCCCATGGTCTTCTGCGCGTCGTTGCCGCCGTGCCCGAGCGAATAGGCTGCTGCCGAGAGCAGCTGCAGACGCCGGAACCGCACGTCCACCGTGCCAGGCGCCGAGCGCCGCCCGAGCCGCCGGATGGCGTGCATCAGCGCGAACCCGAGCGCGGAACCCACGAGCGGCGAGACGACGATGAACGCCGCGGTCGTCCCGAAGATCTTCGCGTCGAGCACGGAGACGCGGCCGGCGTTGAGCACGGCCGCGCCCGCGAAGCCGCCCATGAGCGCGTGCGAGGACGACGAGGGCAGGCCCCACCACCAGGTGAGCAGGTTCCAGAGGATCGCGCCGGCGAGCGCCGCGAGGATCACGTTGGGGGTGATGAAGGCCGGCTCGACGCCCTTGGCGATGTTGCGGGCGACCGTCGGCTCGAACAGGGCGAACGCGATGAAGTTGAAGAGCGCGGCCCAGACCACCGCGCTCCGCGGGGAGAGCACCCGTGTGGAGACCACGGTGGCGATGGAATTGGCGGCGTCGTGGAAGCCGTTGATAAAGTCGAAGGCCAACGCGACGACGATGATGGCGATGACGTAGGTCGTCATGCGTGCTCGAGCACCACGCCCTCGATGACGTTGGCGACGTCCTCGCACCGGTCAGTGGCGTTCTCGAGCTGATCGTAGATGTCACGCCACTTCATCACGAGCAGCGGGTCGCTGCCCTGCTTGAAGAGCGCCGCCAGGGCCACGCGGTAGTGCGCGTCGGCGGCGTTCTCGTGGCGGTTGATCTCGACGCAGAACTCGAGCAGCCGGGCGCGGTTCTTCACGTTGCGGAGCGAGCTGGTCGCCGCGCTCATGGTGACGCACGCGGCCACCACCGACTCCGCGAGGAGGCGCGCCTCCGCTATCGCGCTTTTGATCTCGAAGAGGACGATACGCTCGCTGGCGGCCTCGATGCAATCGAGCACGTCGTCGAGCCGGGTGATCAGCGCGTGGATCTCCTCACGATCGAGGGGGGTGATCCAGGTCCTGTGCAGCGCAGCCAGGCAGCTGTGCGTGATCCGGTCCCCCTCGTGCTCGATCTCCTTAATTCTCTTGGCGATGACCGGGGCGTCCTCCAGCCGGTCGAGCATTTGCAGGAGGAGCTTGCTCGCCGTGGCGCTCTTCTGCGCGTGCTCGGCGAGGGCGTCGAAGAAGAAGGCGTCCTGGGTCAGTCCCATGCCGAGTTGAATAATCCGGGATCCCGGGGCGCGTCAACGCGCGCAAACGAACCAAAACACCTCGTTAATAAATGAAAACAATGGGACTCGCCTCCTCCTCTTGCGAGTCCCACCGTCGATCTTACGATCAAGCACGTTGAGCGCGCGCCGCTCTCCTTCCGCCATGGACAGCATCATCGAGCGCTACGAGTACAAATACCTGATCCCGGATCGGCTCATCCCGGCGATCCGCGCCGCGGCGCGGACGACCTCGCGCATCGACAAATACGCCGGGCCCGACGGGACGTACCGCATCCGGTCGCTCTATTTCGACACCGACCGCTTCGACCTCTACT
Organism: Sorangium sp. So ce134; assembly: GCA_051525975.1. Classification (GTDB taxonomy): domain Bacteria; phylum Myxococcota_A; class Polyangia; order Polyangiales; family Polyangiaceae; genus Sorangium. Next base: position 9,395,658 of record CP150314.1, on the reverse strand, counting down.
GGGCCAACGAGCGGGAGCAGGGGGATCGCTTCAAGCTGCGCGCCCGCGTCTACCCGGGGAGCAAGGCGAGCCCCGTGTTCCTGGAGGTCAAGCGGCGGGTGCTGGACGTCATCGTGAAGACGCGCGCGGCCGTGCCGGCGGAGCTGTGGCGCGAGGTGCTCGCAGGGCACGACACGGCGCTCTCCGCGCTCCCACCCGCGGCGCGGGCAGGGGCCCTGCGCTTCCTCGCCCCGTATCACCGCCACCACCTGCGCCCCGCGGTGCTCGTCGAGTACGAGCGGGAGGCGTTCATCAGCGAGGTCGAGGCGTACGCGCGGCTGACGTTCGATCGCAAGATCGCGGTTCAGAGCTGGGACTCGCTCGATCTGGAGGCAGATCCGCGGAGGTGGCGGCCCATCGATCATACGGCGCAGACGCGGACGGCGGAGCCCGTCACCGTGCTCGAACTCAAGTTCGAGCGGCGGCCGCCGGCGTGGATGGTCGCCCTGGTCAAGCGCCTCGAACTCATCCGCTATTCGTTCTCGAAGTACTGTTATGGCGTGAACGCGGAGCTGACTCTGCCGGGGGAGCGATCGCCGAGGAGGGGCGGGCGCGGCGGGTGAGCCGCCGATCAACCACCCTTCATCGGCGTGCGGCGCCGCCCGGCGCCGCGGGGAGGTGGCCGCCGACGGCGCGGCGCAGCTCGGTGAGCGCCGTGCGATGGCGGCGCAGGAGCTCGAGGAGCTTGATCTCCATCTCCAGGCGCTGTTCGTCGGTGGAGAGGGCGTCCACGGCGGGGAGGGCCCGGTCCTCGAGGGCGCGCCGGGCCGCCGTGGCCGCGCGCTCGGCGACGGGGAGCGCCCGGGCGCGGAGCTCGGTGACCAGCGTCGCGGCGGCCTCGACCTCCCGGAGGCGCGCGCGCACCTCGCGCGCCACCAGCCTCACCTGGGCGGCGAGGCCGCTCCGCGCCGCGCGGGTCGCCGTCTCGGCGGCGAGGGTAGCCGAGCGGTTGGAGTTGAAGATGGGCAGCTCGATGCCGGCCTCGAACGTCCAGCCCAGCCCGCGCTCGGTGCCAGGCGAGAACTCGTAGCCGAGCTCCAGGAACGAGAACCAGGGCCAGCGCTTGCGGCGCTCGATGAACGCCTGCGCGTCGGCGGCGTCGATCTGCGCGGCCGCGGCGGCGACCTCGAGGCGGTTTCTGAGCGCCGTCTCGATCAGCGCGTCCTCCGAGGGGAGCGCGGGGGGCGGCCACGCGGCCAGCGGATCGCCGACGAGGCGCACGGGCGCGGCGGGGTCGAGCCCGACGCGCTCCAGGAGCTCGCCGCGCACGGCGCGCAGGCGCGCGCGGTGGTCCACGCTATCCTGCTCCGCCTCGATCGCGGACAGCTCAGCCTTGGCCTCGTCGAGCGCCGTGGCCGCGGCAGCCTGGACCCGGGTCTTGGCGTTCGCGGCGATGGCCCGGCGCACCGCGACGACGGCGTCCGCGGCCGCGATCTCCGCCTCGAGCAGGATCGCGTCGTCGAAGAGCCAGCGGATGTCGGCCTCGACGGCGAGCACCTCGGCGTGGGCCTCCGCGCGCGCGGCGGCCTCCTCGGCGCGCGCCGCAGCGACCTCGGCGTCGATCTCGCCCGGGCGGGCGGGGCGGAAGCGGACCCCGGCTGCCAGCCGTGGCTCGCCGGCGAGGACCTCGTCGAGGCGCAGCTGCGAGACGCGGAGCTCCGGGTTCTCGTGGTGGCTCTCCGCCGCGGCCGCGGCCTCGGCCGCGTCCGCGAGGGCGGTGAGCTCGGCGAGGCGCGGGCTGTTGTCCCTGGCCATGGCCACCGCCTGGTCCACGGTCAGCGTGCCGGGAGCCGCGCCCGCGGCCGCGCGCGCGGCGGGGCGGAGCGCAGGGCCTCCTCGCGGCGCGGGGTGAGCGCCGCCGCGCGCGCGGTCCTGGCGGTAGAGGGCGACGGCGCGCTCGACGCCGGGCGCGCTGCTCGGCGCGTAGCAGCCCGCGAGCGCGAGGCCCAGCGCGGCGAGGAGGACGCGCTCGACCCTCAGCGGTCCCACGAGAGCTCCTGGAAGGACGGCGCGCTGCTGCCGGCGTCGAAGACGACCATCAGCTTGCCCGCGGACAGCGAGGGGGCGATCCCCTCGGGCTTCAGCCCAGGGAAGCGCTGCACGAGGCGCGGGGCGAGGGCGCCGGGCTGCGGGCCGTCGACCCGCCAGAGCGCGCCCGCGTCGCCGTCCGCCGTGGAGGGCGTCGACGCGATGGCGAGCGAGCCGTCGGGCAGGAACAGGAGATCGGAGATGCCGCCCGGCGTGGCCCGGCCCGCGAGATCCACGTCGACGCGCGCGCGCGCCCAGAGCGAGAGGCCGGCGTCCTCGAGGAGCTTCGGGTCGGCCGGGGGCTCGCTTCCTTTGCCCTTGCCCCTGCCGGCGGTGCCCGTCGCGGGCCGCCGTTCCGGGAAGAGCGCGCCCGGCGACGCGACCCGCCAGATCATCGCGTTGCCCTGCGCGTCGAGCGGGGCCTTCAGCCCGAGGTAGAGCGAGCCTTGGTTGAAGGCGATGCCCTCGATGTCGAGCTCGCGCGTGCCGCGCGGGAGCCCGAGCGCCGCGGCGCGCTCGGCGCTCGCGTCGAGCATCTCGGCGAGGTGGACCTCGCCGTCCACGCGGAAGCCCTGACCGTCGCTGCGCAGGCGGAGGAGCGCCGTGCGGCCCGGCTTGCGCCGCCCCTTCTTGTTGTAGCTCTGCGAGGAGAGGAGGTAGATCTCGCCCGCGTCGCCGGCGGCGATCCCCTCGACGTCGACGAGCTCGTCGACGCCCTGCACCACGACGGGCTCCGGGTCGACGGCGCCGGTCGCGGACATCGCGAAGAGCCACGGCGCGCCCTCGTCGTCCTTGCCGTCATGGCCCGTGTCGTCGCTGATGATCAGGTAGCGCCCCTCGGCGGGGCGAACGAGGAGCCCCGAGGGCTCGAACCGCGATCGCTGCGAGAGCGCCGGCGGCACCCGCATGGCGAGCGCGCGCACCGCTGCGGCGGGCGACGGTGGGGCGGCGGGGGACGGGGCGGCGCTGAGCGCGGCGTGGCCGGGCTTGAACACCACGTCGAACGCCTGGCCGGCGAGGACGTCCACGGGGTACTCGAGCGCGATGGTGACCTCACGGCCCCACATGGGCTGCCGCGGCGACGTCCAGCAGCGCATGGGCAGCTCGGCGACGAGCGGGCCCAGCGCGGCGATCTTGCCGGGGAGCGGCTCGCCGCGCCGGCCGCGGACCCAGAGCCGGGCGGCGTCCCCCTCGGCGAGGCCGAGGGCGGAGCGCTCCGGGACGCAGGCGACCACGGCGCCGCGCGGGCTCACCACGCGCACCACCGGTTCGCCGGGCGCGGCCACGTCGCCGACCTGCTTGTCGATGCCGGCGACGCGCCCGCCGCTCGTGGCGCGGAGCGCGTAGCCCGCCCGGCGTTGCTCGAGCATCTCGACGTTGCGCCGGGCGACGAGCAGGTCGGCCTCCAGCTTGGCCGCGGCCGCGGACGGCTGCCCCTCCGCCTCCTGCCGGCGCTGCTTGGCGACCTGGATCTGCCGGGAGAGGAGGCCGAGCGTGCGGGGCTTCTCCGCGGCGAGGGCCGCGGCGCCGGCTTGCTGCACGGCGAGCTTGGAGAGGTCGTCGACGACCGCCAGCCGGTCCTCGACGAGCTGCTTGACCCTGGCGACCTCGTCGCCGAGCACCTGGGCCTCGGCGCTCGCCTGGAGCTGCTCCTCGCGCTGCCGCGCCAGATCGCGCTGAAGCTCCTCGACGGTCAGGTCGAGCTCGTGGGCGAGGAGGGACTGCTCGGCCCGCGCTTCGGCCTCGAGCTGCGCCGCCTCCGCCTGGGCGACGGCGATCTCCGCGTCGATCGCGGAGGTGTCCAGCGTGGCCACGATCTGCCCCGGGGCCACCTCGTCGTTGAGGCCGACGTGGATCGACGCCACCCGCGCGATCTCGGTGGGGGCGAGCGCCTGGAGCACCGGCTGCTCGAAGCCGACGATGGGCCCGCGATCGTCGCCGCCGAAATGGAGGTACGAGGTGACGCCGAGGGTGGCGACAAGGCAGATCCAGGGGGCGGCGTCCTGGAGCGCCGCGCGGAGTCGGTGGGTGATCATCATGGAAGGATCCTCGCGCGCTGAACAGCGCAATGAATCAACGGCACTGGTCCACTGCCCTCAAAGCTCGTTCTGGGTCTCTGGCGCCACGCGGCGCGCAAGAAGCAGCCGGAAGGGACCGGCGGGAGCGTGGGTATCCGAGGCCCCTGATTCAGAGATCCAGCGTCGGCTCCTGCAGCAGCAGGGAGACGTCGCGCATCCCCGGGAGGGCCTGGAGGCTGGTGACGAGCGGGGTGCGGAGCTCGGGGGCGAGGACGCTGACCTGGTAGGCGTGCTCCATGACCGTGCCCTGCGCCGCCTCGCGGAGCGTCACCAGCGAGAAGGTGCGGCAGTGCGCGCGGAGGATCCTGGCGATGGCCTCCTCGACCCCCTGTCCCGAGGGCGCGACGAAGCGGAGGAGTCCATCCGGCTGCCGGCGCGCGCCGTAGCCCGTGACGTGCAGGAGCACGGCCCCGCCCCCGAAGATCAACGTCCCCGCGATGGCGGTGCCGTAGGCCTGGAGGCCGCTCGCCATGCCCACGCCGAGCGCCGCGAAGACGAAGATGATGTCGCGCGGATCGCGCATGGTGGTGCGGAAGCGGACCACGCTCAGGCCGCCCGCGACGCCGATCCCCGCGGCGATGTTGGCGCCGATGGCGAGCATCAGCATGCAGGTGATGATGCTGCCCATGGCCATCCCATGCACGGTGGTCCGCGCGTACGACAGGCCGCGAAAGGTGGCCATGTACACGGCGGCGATCACCTGGCCGAGCCCGAAGGCGAGCAGGAGGGCCACGACGGCCCTGCGCCACTCGAAGACGCTCCCGGTGATGACAGGCTCGAACAGCTCGTTCATATGACCCTTCCGCGCGGCGCTCGCCGGTCAGCGATCCCTGTGCGTCACTGCCCGAGGAACGTGGTCACGTCCTCTTGGCGCGTGCTGGCGTGGGCGATCAGCTCGTCCAGGGCCTCGTTGAACGAGGCCTCCGATTCCACGAAGGTGTGTTTCTCGATCTCGCCCTCCGGGCCGACGACGTACGGTGCGATCAGCGCGTGCGCCTCGCGGAAGCGCTGCTCGGCGGCGGCCGGCTCGTAATCGACCTGCACGGTCTGGGCGAGGTTGTCCCGGTACATCTCGGCGTAGACCGGATCGTCGAGGAGGAAGCGGATCAGCGGCCATTCGTCGGTCAACTCGTCCAGCGAGAGGGACAGCCCCTGGCCGAATCCCCCGCTCGTCGCGAACGCGAAGCTGTGATCCCAGGGGATCCACCGGAACTGGCCGTCTCTGTCTTCGTCCGCGTACAGGAAGTAGTTGTGCGCCATGCGGCCGTACTGGTCCCAGTCCTCGATCACGGTGTTGACGGCGAGCCAGCGCAGAAAGCCCTCGACGTCGAGGTGAGACTCCAGCCCGGCGCGCCACGCCGGGGCGTCGGTCCGGTCCGCGTGCAGCGCGTCGAAGAGCGCCTGCGCGTCCGAGAAGTCGGCCTCGTCCTTGTTGTTCTCCTTGCCGAGGGTGTCCGGATCCCACGTGGCCCAGGTCGCGCCGGCGCCGTCGGGCTTGTAGACGTTGCCCTCGTCGTTGTCGAACTGGGTCTTCAGGAACACCTTGTCCGACGGGAGCTCGATCCCGGTGTACAGCCCGAAGTAGGTGGGCCCCTCTCCATGGTCGATGAAGACCCGGTAGAAGGCGGTCGCCGGCGACGGGACGCCCGCTCTGGCGAAGATCTCGGTCGCGATCTTCTCGCGCACGAGGGATTGATCCCCCGTGCCGTTGGCCAGGCTCAGGTTCTTGAAGCCGTAGAACCGCTGGTCCTTGATCTCCGGGTAATCGTCCTCGAACTTATCGAACGAGAGGCGGAGCGGGAGCTTCCAGCTGCCCTGCGACCAGGACATGGCCAGGCTGGAGTTGCCCTTGAAGCGGATGCCGACGTGATGCCACTCCCGGTCCTCGGTCGCGACGTCGCACTCGACGTAGATGGGCGTATCGTCGATCAGATCGATGCTGCCGCCATCCGGCCCTCCCGGCCCTCCCGGCCCACCGCTCGGCTCACAGAACAGGCTGCCGTCGCTGTACTCGGCGCATGTCCCCGCGAGCTCGTTCCCTGCGAGTTGCGCGGCGCAGGCGTCGCCGAGCGTGAGCCCGGCGCACGCGTCGAAGAGCTCCTGCGGCGGCGCGCCGGGGCCGCCCGGGGCGCTGCCGCCGTCGCCGCCCGGCCCGCCCGGGACGCTGCCGCCGTCGCCGCCCGGCCCGCCCGGGACGCCGAGGCCGCCCTCGCCGAAGGCGCCCACCTGGGCGGTCATGTCGTCGAGCATGGCCTGCCAGTTCTCCCGCGTGATGGTGATATCGAGGCGGGGCACGCGGTCCTGCGGAAACGCAGCATCGTAGTCGGGGTCCTCCTTGGCGTCGTCCTCCTCGCCGCCCGAGCCCGCTCCCCCTGCGCCTCCACCTCCCATCCCCGTGCTGGCGGTCGCCCCCGTGGTTCCGTCGGCGTCAGGGGTCGAGTCGCCGCAGCCCTGAAGCGTCGCGGTGGCCAGCACAACGGCCGTCGCCGTGGTCGTAAGGAATCTAATATCCATCGATTCACTCCCGTGGTCGCGTGGTGGATGGAGATCCTGTGACAAAATTGTGTTACGTGAGCGAAGGAATTGTTTCGATATGTGAAGACACCGTGAACGACCCGCCCCGCGCGTATCCCGGGAGCTCCGAGCCGTGCGCACCATGGATGGGTATGCGGGCATGGCGCCGGACTTCGGCGGTACGGAGCGTGACCGCGCTCTCGTGACGAGCCTCGCATCAGGCGTGCCGTTGCGCCTGCGCCGGCCCGGCGAGCCCGCCTGTCACCCGCTCACTCTGGGAAGAACGTCTCGAGCGTCAGCGCCGGCGTCCCGTCCGCGTGGACCCCGCCGAGCAGCGCGAGCGTCCCGTTCGGCGCGGGCACCACGGCAGCGCCTCGCCGCGGCGCCCGCAGCGGCAGCTCCTCGACCTGCGCCGCCGCGACGTGGACCAGGAAGCTCCGCGTCGGCCCGTCGTCGCCGGCCTCGGAGCCCACCGCGAGGATGCGCCCGCCGGGCAGCGCGAACGCGGCGAGGCCCCCGAGGGCCGCCGTCTGGGCGGCGCCCTCGACCTCCACGGCCGCGCAGGTCGCGGCGCTGCCAGCGCTCTGTCCATGTGGAAGAGCAAGGAGGAGTACGACCCGACGAAGCGTCGCAAGCCAAGCTGACAGCCTGCCTCATGTGCGGACACGCCCCGGCCGAAGATCGGCTACACGTTGGCGTAGTACCTGGAGACAGGCATGATTCGAGGGTGAACATCCATTGGATTTCTGGCACCGGAGCATGTCTCCGGATGTCCCAGGGTCAGGAAATCCAAACGCGATCCGAAAATCAATCTCCTCGTAGTGGCCGTCCCACCGTACAGCCACGCTGCACGCGCTGGTTGACGTATAGAACCTTACGCGATCCGCATCCCCAGCTGCACGACGGGAAGCGCTCCTACGAGGCGAACATCGTGATCGGGGGTGTGGAGTTCGAGCTCTCGGTCGACGCCGACGGCAACATCATTGAGCTGAACTATCCTTAGCTCGCGTGTCAGAAATCCCGCCAGAGAAACCGGTCGATGACGAGCGGTCGCCGGGAACAGTAGAGATTTTCATGGTTTCCGCCTGTTTCGCCGCCGAGGGCGGCTCCGGTGTGGCCCGACGGGGCGCTCTCCGCCGTCGCGTCGCCCGCGGTGAAGGGCCCGCGGCATCACCGATCGGGGTCGGCGCCTGGCCTGGCGGCGCAGCGCCGAGGGATTCTCCGTCGCTCGCCGCCCTGTTGCCGGGCCCTTCGATGCGCTGCCGCCCGTTTCGGGATCGTGCCTGCGTCCCCGCACTCTTCCGGCCCAACGACTGGAGTTAAGCTGCGTGGTCCCGAGCGAAGCGAGGGTCACGTCAGCTTCGACTGCCTAGTTAGGCAGCTTCCGTCGCGGCTCCTCACTCAGGCCCTCGAAGGGCTACGAACGTGTTTTTTTTGTGAATCTATACAATCCTAACGCGTTCCAATCGGCCCGGTCCAGGGTGCTCGATACGACGTACTTCTTTGACGCGTCGATCGTCCGGGCGAAGGGTTCCATCCAATCAGGCCCCGCTCCCGCCGGCGGCGGCCGCCGCCACCCTGCCTCCATCATTATCGCCATCATGCGCCCGCTCGTTTCGAGGTGCAGCAGATTCTCCGGAACCATCAGGCGTCGGCGAGCATTACAGGCACGCGCGCGAATGTGGCGTCCCCTTCTTCCTGATCCACCGCTCTCTCGTCCTCTTCGAGGGCTCGATGCCGGCAAGGCGCCCGCTTGCTCCGCCGCTCCAGAGGCGCCATGTGGGCACGAGGAGGTCGAGCCATGGCAGCAACGATGACGGACGCGGAGAAGGCACTGAGCGAAACCTGGCACGAGCACATCGCCGCCGAGTTCGCCGCGCACAGCCCCGACGCGGCGATCCACACGATGACCGGCACGCCGCGCGTCAACTAGATCCCGGTGATGATCGGCGGCGATGGCCGGGCGCAGGTTTGCGACTTTTACAGCAAGCATTTCCTGCACCAGATACCCCCCGACCGGGAGATGGCCTCCGTCTCGCGCACCATCGGGCAGGGGCGGTTGGTCGACGAGCTCCTGATCAAGTTCACGCACACGATTGCGATGGACTGGATGCTCCCCGGAGTCCCTCCAACGGGGAAGCGCGTCGAGATGGCGCTGGTGGTGATCGTCCAGTTTGAAGGCGACAAGATGGCGCAGGAGAACCTGTACTGGGATCAGGCCTCGGTGCTCGTGCAGCTCGGGCTCCTCGATCCGGAGGGCCTGCCAGTGGTGGGCGCGGAAGCGGCGCGCTCGGTCCTCGACCGGAGCATCCCTTTCAACGGGCTGATCGCTCGCGCCCACGCGGCGCGCTCACGCCCTACCGCAAAGTCGCCCGCTTCTTCGTCGTCGGGCGCTTCGACTTGTCGGGGCCGATCACGAACAGCCCGCCGCGCGAGGAGACCATGAGGCGGTGCGCACGGTGTCGTAGGCGATGGGGCCGAGGTCGAGCGGCTCCTGGTCGTCGACGAGGAGTCCGTCACGTTGATCGTCTCGCCGTCGGCGGCGAGGAGCAAGACACTGGCCGGCTCCTCCCCGGTCTTGGCACACGGCCGCCGCCGAACTATCCGTCGATTGGTCAACCGAAGCTGCAGGACCAGGTCTGTCTAGCTCGTCGCCTATTGTGACCTCCCCCACGGAAAGTCTCACGGATTGGCATCATGGGTCCAGGCGCCCCGTGGGCTGCCTCATCCCATCTCGCGGGTGCGATCGGTCGTCACGCCCTCACCAAATCCCCAGAGAAGTGACGGACCGCGACGGTTCGCCCCCGCGGAACAGTCCCACCAGAAAGACCGGCCGTTGACGAGCGGTCGCCGGAAACAGCAGCAATCTTGCTAGCTTTCGCCTGTTTCGCCGCCGAGGGGGGCTCCGGTGTGGCCCAGCGGGGCGCCCTGCGCCGCCGCATTGCCCGCGGTGAAGGGCTCGTGGCAGCGTGCGGCACGGTGGGAGGCGAGCGGCCTGAGCGCCGCAGCGTTCGCGACGCGCGAGCGCTTCGAAGCGAAACGGCTTGTCTGGTGGCGCTGGAAGGTACGATCGACACCGCCGGCAGGTTCGGCGGCAGTGATCGACCTCCTGCCCGTCCGGGTCCTGGACGCGCAGCCCGCTCGATCGAGCCCGGCCGGCCCCATCGCAGCGTACGATGCATGCTCGCAGCGTACGACGAGATCGTCGCAGCATACGACAGGTTCGTCGTCGCGCACGACGAGTACGTCGTCGCGCACGACGAGTACGTCGTCGCGCACGACGAGTACGTCGTGGGGCACGATGAATACGTCGCCGTGCACGAGTACCCGTTCCGCGCCGCCCGTCCGAGATGGCCATCGACATGCGACCGGATTTGATGTTGGGCGCGTCGCCGACGCGGCGCTGCTGGCCCGCCTGCGGCGCTGTCGCTCGCGGCCGACCGCTACGGAGCGCGACGGCCGAAGCTCCGCGATCGTGGCGCTGGCGCTCGATGGATCGGCTGCAGTGCTGGCGACCGTGGACGCGCCGGTCTGCCCTCTGCACGAGGCCGGCCCCAGCATCGTCGCCACCGTCGAGCGCTCCGCGCGGTAGCCGTGGTTCATGCTGCGTAGGGCTGGGCGAGCGCGACGTGCACAGAGACGTCGCGCGTGAGCGAAACAGGCAAGACATTGCTCGGAACCGGCGCGCGAAGCACCTCGGGTGCGTCGCATAGTGCAGTCCAGGGGGGCATCCCGCGCCCGAGGAGATCACCGATGAAGACTGCCGCCTACGCCGCCACCGCCGCCGACCGTCCGCTCGCCCCGTTCACGCTCGAACGGCGCGAGCCCGGTCTTCACGACGTCGCGATCGACATCCTCTATTGCGGCCTCTGCCACTCGGACATCATGCAGGCGCGCAACGAGCTCGGGCGCTCGCGCTACCCGATGGTGCCTGGCCACGAGATCGTCGGACGCGTCGCTCGCGTGGGCGCCGGCGTCACGCGCGTGAAGGCGGGTGACATCGTGGGTGTCGGCGGCATGGTGGACGCGTGCCGCGAGTGCCTCTACTGCCGCGAGGGACACGAGCAGTTCTGCCGGAAGGGCGCCGCGTCCACGTACAACGGGACCGAGATGGATCGAACGACGCCTACCTACGGCGGGTACTCGAAGCACATCGTCGTGACCGAGCCGTTCGTCCTGAAGATCCCGGCGTCGCTCCAGCCCGCGGCCGCGGCGCCGCTGCTCTGCGCCGGGATCACGACGTACTCGGCCCTCCGTCAGTGGAACGTGAAGGAGGGGGATCGCGTCGGTGTCGTAGGCCTCGGGGGGCTCGGGCACCTGGCGGTGAAGATCGCCGCCGCGATGGGCGCCGAGGTCACGGCGCTGAGCACGTCGCGCACCAAGGAAGCCGACGCGCAGCGCCTCGGCGCGAAGCACTTCGCCCTCACGACCGAGCCCGAGACGATCGAGAAGCTGGCTTCCAGGTTCCATCTCCTCCTCGTCACGGTCGCGTCGCCGCAGCACCAGTTCGCGCCCTACCTGAGCGCGCTCAGGCCCTACGGGACGCTGGTCGTCCTCGGCCTCACGGCGCCGGCGCCCGTCTCGGGGCTCTCGCTCATCCTGGGGAACAAGCGGATCGCGGGCTCGGCCATCGGTGGCATCCGCGAGAACCAGGAGATGCTTGACTTCTGTGGCGAGCACGGCATCGCCGCGGACATCGAGATCATCCCCGCGGACGAGATCAACGAAGCCCACGAGCGCATGTTGAAGGGCGATGTGCGTTACCGTTTCGTCCTCGACGCGGCGACCCTTTAGGTGTCCATTTCGTTCATGCGTGCACCCATCAGGCAGAGCGTATGGACGCCCTGACCGAGCTTCGCGCACGCGTCGACCGCCTCGCGAAGCGCGGCGAGGTGCTCCATGCGCTCCCGCGCCTCCGGTGGGCGCGCTGCACGAAGGTGAATGGGCCTGCCGGCGCGAACGACGAGTCGTTGGCGGTCGTGATCGCCTTGGTGCTCCAGGGCGAGAAGCGAAGCGTCCTCGGTGCTCGCGCCTTCGATTGCCCCGCCGGGCACGTCTTCATCACGTCGGTGAAGGCGCCCGTCACCGGGCAAATTACGCGCGCCACGGCTCGTGAGCCGTTCCTCGGGGTAGGGCTGACGGTGCAGCCGTCGCTCGTCGCGTCGCTGCTGCGCGAAGCACCCGCAGAGCGGCAGGGATCGACCCCGCTGGCGCTCGCGGCGAGCAAGGCGTCCGATGATCTGCTCGATGCGTTTCGCCGATATGTGCGCCTCGCGGACGCGCCCCAGGACATCCCCGTGCTCGGCGAGGCGATCGAGCGCGAAATCCTCTGGCGCGTGATGCAGGGGCCCCACGGCTCGGCGCTGCGTGACATCGGCGTCGCCGACAGCCGGCTTTCGCTCCTCAACCGTGCCATCGAGCTTCTCCAGGGGCGGTTCGCCGAGCCGGTGCGTGTGGCGGAGCTGGCGCGTGCCGCCCACATGAGCGAGCCGACCTTCAACCGGCACTTTCGGAAGGCCACCTCGCTGAGCCCGCTGCAGTTCCAGAAGCTGCTGCGATTGCAGAAAGCACGGTCGCGACTGCTGACCGAAGGGATCGACGTGACATCGGTGAGCTTCGCGGTCGGCTACCAGAGCCCCTCGCAGTTCAGCCGCGAGTACCGACGACAGTTCGGCGTGCCTCCCGGAGAAGACGCCGCGCGACAGCGAAGAGGCGCCCACCGTTCGCAGGGCGTGGTCCCATGCGCTGACGCCATGGGCTCGCGGACGCCAGCTCCCCCGCATACCTGACGGTGTGAGAGCGCGGCGGCGGGACGCTGGCCAAAACCCGGCATAGGAGCGAGAGCGGATCACGGTCATCGCGCCCCTCGACGCTGGATCGACAACGTCCTCGGGGCGAAGACCGCCGCTGAAGTGCTCTCGTGACGGCGCCCCCCTGCGGGGGACAGCCCCCTCGCGCCCTCATGCGCTCGCCTCCCGGTCGAGCAGCGCCCGCTTGCGCTCGACGCCCCAGCGATAGCCCGACACGTCTCCGTCGCTTCGCACGACACGATGGCAGGGAATCGCCACCGCGAAGACATTGGCCGCGCAGCGCGTAGGTAAAGAAGCCGGATCGCAGCGCGAGGAAGTGTAGCGCAGCAAACCGAAAGGGTGGGGCCGCGAGCGTCGTGATGGCTCGGTCCTGGGTCGAAAGAGCGTGGTCCGGGCGGCGCCGCGCGCGCTAAGGGGCGCATCGGCGTGCCGTGGGCACACATGTGCGAGTCGGAAGATGGTCGAGTAGCCCCGGCCCAGCTTCTCCGGGGTCCTCACCAGATCCGGACATGGAGATTTCCACCATCCGGCTCTTCCGCTGCTGAGCCTCGCAGGCTACCGCCCCCATATCTGGACTCGGACCTGGGGCGGCGGTAGCGGATACGCGCCCAACATCTGCTCGTATCGCTCCCACGTCATACGCGTCTTGTTACTCCTACGGCAGAGCCACTTGCGCCAGGCCATCCTCACGTGCTCCAGGAATACGGCTAGGCTAGAGGACCGATCAGGTTGATTTTGTGACAATTTCGGGCGTTTCGATGGAAGGCTCGACGGTCTCGTCGGGCCATGATCTCGTCCGCGCCCGGAGGTGCACGGATGGAACGATGGTCGCCGCCAGTGGAGCTGTCGCGGCAGGAGCAGGCGCTGATGAAGCGGTTGACACGCGTGAGAGCCCTGTTCGGCTTTCTCAGGCTGCACCGGCACGAGCTGTTCGATGAGACGTTCCAGGAGCAGCTCGAGAGCATGTACCGGAACACGGGAGCGGGTGAGCCGCCGCATCCGCCGGCGCTGATGTGCATGGTCACGCTGCTGCAGGGCTACGTCGGCGCATCGGATGCCGAGGCGGTGGAGCTGTCCGTCGTCGACCTGCGCTGGCAGATGGTGCTCGGCTGCCTGGGTGCGGCCACGCCCGCGTTCTCGCAGGGCGCGCTGCAGGGGTTCCGGGAGCGGATGGTCGCGCACGAGATGGATCGGGTGCTCCTGGAGCGGACCGTGGCGCTCGTTCGGTCCGGCGCGATGACCGAGGGCGAAAGGCGTGCGGTGTCCAAAGCGCTGCGCGTGGCCATCGACAGTCGCCCTTTAGCGGGAGCCGGGCGGGTTGAGGACACGATCAACCTGCTCGGCCATGCAGCACGCAGCATCGTCCGCGTCGTGTCGAAGCTCACGGAGCGTCCGGCCGAGGAGATCTGCCGCAAGGCGGGCATCCCGCTGCTTCTGGCTCCCAGCATCAAGGCCGGGCTCGACCTCGACTGGAGCGACCCGAAACAGAAGTCGGCGGCGATTCAGATCCTGGAACGCCAGGTCTCGTCGCTGCAGCAATGGGTCGACCGCCACTTGGACGACGTCGTCGAACAGCCACTACGCTTCTATCTGGACGCGGTCATACAGGTTCGAGACCAGGACCTGGAAACAACCGAGGACGGGACCGCTCGCATTCGGCAAGGTGTTGCACCTGACCGCCGTGTCTCCATTGAGGATGCCGAGATGCGCCACGGTCGCAAGAGCCGCTCGAAGCGGTTCGATGGCTATAAGGAACACATCGCGCGCGACCTTGACCTTCCCGTCATCGTCGCCTGCGCGGTCACGCCGGCGAATCGGCCAGAAGAAGAGGGGGCTACGCCGATCGCCGAGGACGTTCAGCATCAGCAGCTGCGCCTCGTCGAGCTCCACATTGATCGCGCCTACGTGAACAGTCCCGTCGTTGACGACGTGATCCGTGCAGGCGGACAGGTGTTCTCGAAGCCTTGGGGGCAGCGGGCTCGCAGCCCCGACCTGTTCAGCAAGCGCGACTTCAAGATCGACCTGCGCGCCAAGACGATCACGTGTCCCGCGGGACAGATCGAAGCTTTCGAGCCGGGCGACACGGTCGAGTTCGATCCCGAGGAATGCGGCGCGTGCCCCCTCCGAACCCGATGCACTCAGGCCGCTTCGGGGCGAGGGCGGACCGTGTCCATCGCCGAGGATGAGGCTCTTCAGGGCAAATTCCGTAAGTTACAGCAGACGGGGCCAGGACGCGCGTTGCTCCGGGAGCGGACGGCTGTGGAGCATGCGCTTGCCCATATCGCGGCGCGGAAAGGACACAGCGCGCGCTACATCGGTGCCAGGAGAAACCTATTCGACCTACGGCGCGCAGCAGCAATCCAGAATCTCGAGGCAGCCCAACGGCTAATCCAGGAGGCCGCGTAACCTGTCGGAATTAGATGAGTTTCAACCTGTTCGCCGCTCTAGTCAGCTTCCGTCGCGGCTTCTCACTCAGGCCCTCTCCCGCCGGCGGCGGCCGCCGCCACCCTGCCTCCATCATTATCGCCATCATGCGCCCGCTCGTTTCGAGGTGCAGCAGATTCTCCGGAACCATCAGGCGTCGGCGAGCATTACAGGCACGCGCGCGAATGTGGCGTCCCCTTCTTCCTGATCCACCGCTCTCTCGTCCTCTTCGAGGGCTCGATGCCGGCAAGGCGCCCGCTTGCTCCGCCGCTCCAGAGGCGCCATGTGGGCACGAGGAGGTCGAGCCATGGCAGCAACGATGACGGGCGCGGAGAAGGCACTGAGCGAAACCTGGCACGAGCACATCGCCGCCGAGTTCGCCGCGCACAGCCCCGACGCGGCGATCCACACGATGACCGGCACGCCGCGCGTCAACCAGATCCCGGTGATGATCGGCGGCGATGGCCGGGCGCAGGTTTGCGACTTTTACAGCAAGCATTTCCTGCACCAGATACCCCCCGACTGGGAGATGGCCCCCGTCTCGCGCACCATCGGGCAGGGGCGGTTGGTCGACGAGCTCCTGATCAAGTTCACGCACACGATTGCGATGGACTGGATGCTCCCCGGAGTCCCTCCAACGGGGAAGCGCGTCGGGATGGCGCTGGTGGTGATCGTCCAGTTTGAAGGCGACAAGATGGCCCAGGAGAACCTGTACTGGGATCAGGCCTCGGTGCTCGTGCAGCTCGGGCTCCTCGATCCGGAGGGCCTGCCAGTGGTGGGCGCGGAAGCGGCGCGCTCGGTCCTCGACCGGAGCATCCCTCTCAACGGGCTGATCCGAAGCCGCCCGACCAGGTCTGTCTAGCTCGAGGATCTCGCCGCGCTCGAGGTCGAGGTCCTTCACGCGGAGCTCGGCGCATTCAAGCAGACGGAGGCCGGCGCCGTAAAGGAGAAGGGCCAAAGGAGCGGGACGCCGGTCACGCGATCCAGGAAAGCGCTCACCTCGGCCTGCGTGAGCACCGCGGGGCGACATGCGGGGCGCTTCGCTCGGGTGAAATCGACGTGCTGCGCGAGGGGGAGCGCGAGGACGTGGGTATACGCGAAGACGTGGGTATAGAGGAGGAGGAGGATGGCGGCGAGGGCTTGGTGCTGGGTCGAGGCGCTGACGTGCTGGTCGGTCGTCAGGTGCGTGAGGAACACCTCTACGTGGGCCGGGCCGAGGTCGCGTGGGTGGCGGCGGTCATGGCTTCGGCAGCGAGTCGACGCGAGCGGCGGGCTCGATGTTCGGTCCAAGCTTGCTCAAGCCTCTGGTGCCACCGGCAGCCCGAGCAGCCGACCGATCGCCTCGTGAACGACCCGGGCCGCCACCTCATCCCCGAGGGCGACGGCGCGGCTCAGGGTGCCGGCGAGCGAGGCGACCACGGCAGCCCGAGGCGAGGGATCGACCATCGCGAGTCCGCCGTACCTCACGCTCGCCGGTTGGGCCCGGGTTGGGCCCGTGCCTTCCGAGGGGGTGCGATCCGTCGTCACGTGCTCCCCAAATCCCACGGCATCCGACGGATCGCGACGGTTCGCCCCCGCGGAATCGTCCCGCCAGGGATTGCTGACGCGCGAAACCAGCGCGGACGCGAAGCCGGTCGCCCCCGCACCAGGCGCCTGCGCTCGCCGCGCGGCATCGCCCGCCTCTTCGAGCCGTGGTTCGCCCGCTCTGTGGCGCCGTGACGCGGCGAGAGCGCCCCCGGGCGATGGGCTCGATAGCTGCGGTTCAGCCGCCGGGCGGGCCACCCCCAGCACCGGGCGGGCCACCCCCAGCACCGGGCGGGCCACCCCCAGCGCCGGGCGGGCCACCCCCAGCGCCGGGCGGGATGGGCGGCCCGCTGGTGTCGCCGCAAAGCGTCTCCTCCAGCGACGAGCGGAGCACGAGCACCTTCCACGCGAGCAGCGCGCCGTCGGGCTGGAGTGCGGTCGAGAGCAGGGCCTCGTCACCCACGTAGACGAGATCTGTCGAGTTGCTCGTGTCCGGCTGCCCGAACTCCTTGTAGTCCGCGTGCTCGGCGAAGATCTGCGCGGTCAGATCCTCGGGGAAGAAGAGCTGGGACGTGACGTACTCCTGACCTCCGACCCGCAGGGTGAAGTGGATGTGGACGGCGCGCCCCTCGTACCACCCCGGATAGCAGGTGTCGAAGTCGACCCGGCCGTCGGCGCCGGTCGTCTGCACGCCGCGGAAGTAACGGTGCGACTCGGCATCGGCGTCATCGAACGTGCACATATCCACCGCGTCATTGCCAGAATACAGGCCTGCATTGCGGGTGTGCCAGATATCGACGGAAGCGCCCTCGACAGGGTTGCAGGACTCGTCGACGACGAGGAGCGCGAGCCGGACGGGCAGGCCCGGGTACCCCTCGCTGATGTCCCTTCGCTCGATTGTCTCCGCATAGCAGGGCCCGAGCATGAGCGCGCAGGTCATGGCACAGGTGGTGCCGAGGTCGTCCGTGAAGGGATCTGGATAGTCGCCGGACATCGATGCCGTGCCGCCGCTCGCCCAGTCGCCGGCGCTCGTGGTTCCGCCCGTCGCTCCGGTGCCGCCGGCGCCGCCCGTCGCACTCGAGCCGCCGGTCCCGCTCGAGCCGCCGGTGCCGCTCGATCTCGTGTCGCCGCATCCGCCGAGGCTGGCAAGGGGCATCACCGACAGGGCGATACCGAGGCCATGAAGAACATCGCGCCGCGTGACGGCGCGTGGCGCTTTTCTCTGCTCCATCTCGTCTCTCATCTCTTCCTCCTGGAAACATCCGACGTCCCGTGTCAGTCAGCGCCGCCGCTGAGAGAAGAACGCCTGGGGGCCCCTGGCCGCCCGGCGCGCGTCACTCCGCGGTGGCGCCCGCCTCGATCCAGGCGCGGATTGTCTGGATCTCCTCGTCCGTGGGCTTCACGCCGGCGGGGGGCATCGTCGTGCCGCACTCGGTGCATTCGATGTTGCTAAAGTCTCCGGTCAGCTTGCGGATCAACCAGCTCGTGCTGGGGGAGCCTGGATCGACCAGCGGCATATCGATCTCGGTGGCCGTCACCCCGACCAGGGCTTCGCGCACCTTGGAGGGGGCCACACCGCTGAGCACCAGCCCTCTGGAAGCAGCCACCGCGCCGTGGCAGCCGGTGCAGTACGCGTTCAGGATGGGCGCCACCTTCTCCGCGAACACGCCCGTTTCCGTGGTGGTCGGGCCGCTGGACGGTGGCGCCGCGTGGCCGAGCGCATGCATCTCCTCGCACTGGGCGATCATCTCGGCCTTGTATTTCGCCTCGTCCTCTCCAATGCCCTTCGCGACCCGATAGCGCTCCCACATGTCGTCGATCCAGCCATGCAGCCGCCAGAAGGACACCAGGGCGACATTGACGTTGTTGTCGACCAGGTTGTACGGCGAGCCTGGCACGGCCCACTGCGAGTGCAGCCCGCCGTGGATGCCACCCGGAGGACGGCCGGAATCGTCCGTTCCACCCCCGTCCCCACCCATTCCACCCCCGCCCCCACCCGGTCCGCCACCGCCTCCACTCGTTCCGTCGCCGCCACCCGATCCGTCACTCCCACCCGTTCCATCGTCGCTCCCGCCCGGTCCGCCGCCAAAGCCGGGAGGACCCCCCGGCGGGAACCCGCCCTCTCCCAGCTGGATCCATTGTCCCAAGTCGTCCTCGCTTTCGAACAGATCGAGGTTGTTCTCGATGTCCTGCAGGAGCGCGATCGCTGCCAGCTGGTCCTCGCTCCAGCGGATGTCGACCCACGGCAACGGGTTCTCGGGATCGTCCTGGGTCAGCGGCACCTCCTCGAAGCCGCTGATGATGGCGGCGTGCTTGGGGAACGCTTCCTTGAATCCACGGATCATGTGGCGATGCATCACGAGGAACGCATAGCCGTCGCCGGGCTCGCCTTCCTGGATCTCGGCGCGCCACAAGCCACGCGCTGCCATGACCTCGGCGCCCTCGCAAATGCCTCCTGGGCGGCCCTGCACGCAGCCCAGATCCCAGCGCCGGATGTTGTGCCAGTCGCCGTGCTCCTGATCCCATTTCTGCTCCTCGATCCAGTCGAACATCTCCTGAGGCAACTGCAGGTCGTATTGGTCGTCCGAGGGATCGTTCGGGTCGCCCTCGCTCGTGTAGATCCGGATGGGCTCCCCGGTCATCGTTGCGTCGCGCGGATCTGGATCGTAGGGTATGCCGCATTGGGCATGCTCTCCGACGTGCGTGCCCGTGTCGGCCTGCGCATCATCGGTCGTCTTCGTGCACGACGCCGGGACGAGGACGAGCAAGAGCGCGATGGGCGAGAGCCCTCTAGCGCCCCCGCTGCCCCGGCCCGAGGAGGCGGAGTCCGTTCCCATGTTTCTCAACATGAGTCGCTCCGAGCGGACGAAAGGCGCGGCCTGGGCCGGAAGCCCTGCCGCCCATCGCAGAAATCGAGCGTGAACCATGTCAGTTCTCCTTGGCGCCTTCTTTGCTCGGCCGGCGACGCCGGTGATCGAGAGGAGGAAGGCCGCTCTCCTCACGAAGGCGTTCCACGTCCGCCCGACCCACCCGCGACGATGGCCGCCCGCCATGTGGGCGTCGTTGCTGGAGTGTGTCGGAGTGTTGCAGGCGGGCTCGCCCCGCCCCGCCCGGGGTTATCTTCGGATCTCGAATGGATACCCTGGAGCCTCCGATCCGCGCCCTCCTCGTCGAGGACGACGAGCGCCTCGCCCGCTTCACCCGCGAGTACCTGGAGGAGCACGGCGTCTCCATCACCCACGCCGCCGACGGCGAGGCCGGCCTGCGCGAGGGCCGGCGCGGCGGCCACGACGTGATCATCCTCGACCTCCTGCTCCCGCGCCGGAGCGGTCTCGAGGTCTGCCAGGCCCTGCGCGAGGGCTCCGACGTGCCGGTCCTGATGGTGACAGCCCGGGCCGAAGAGGCCGATCGCGTCCTCGGCCTGGAGATGGGCGCGGACGATTACCTCACCAAGCCTTTCTCCTCGCGCGAGCTGCTCGCGCGTATCCGCGCCATGGTCCGCCGCGCCCGCGGCCAGGTCACCTCGGGGCCGCGGGTGCTGCGCGTGGGCCCTCTGGTGCTCCACACCGGCAGCTTGCGGGCCACCCTGGGCGGCCGGGAGCTCGCGCTCACCGCCTACGAGTTCACGCTGCTCCGCGTGCTGGCCGAGCGCCGGGGCCGGGTGCTCACCCGCGAGCAGCTGCTCGATCTGGCCAAGGGCGCCGCGGAGGAGGCCTTCGATCGCTCCATCGATGTCCGCATCTCGCGCCTCCGGCAGAAGCTCGAGGAGGACCCGAAGCGCCCGCGCCTGCTCAAGACCGTGCGCGGCGCCGGCTACCTGCTCGCCGACGACGAGGCGGACCTGTGAGCCGCACCGGCCGCGCGCTGCGCCGCTTCCTGGTCCGGGTCTACCTCCACGGCCTGCTTCTCATCTTCCTCGCCGGCGCCTCGGTCTTCCTGGTGCTGGAGTCGATGGTGCGCCCCGCCATGGATCAGCGCGTCGACGGCACGACCGCCTGGGTGGTGGATCACATGGCCCTCTCCACGGGCGATCCGGCGCGCCTCGAGCGCGAGCTCGCCGCCCTCGAAGGCCGCGCCAACATCCAGCTGTCCTTCTACGACGCGCGCGGCGCGCTCCTCGCCACCGGCGTCCATCCCCCGTTGCCCCCGCTCCCTGCCGAGCAGGCCGCGCGCCTCGAGCCCGGGGTAGCCACGCCCATCGGTCCCCCGCACACGCACGCCGTCGGCCTCTTCACCGACGGCCGCCGCGTCGGCCACGCGATCGCCCATCGCGCCATTCCCGCTTCGCCCATCACGCCCGCGGTGGTCGCGCTCCTCGCGGTCCTGCTGGTGCTCGCGGCCGCCTCCATCCCGCTCGCCCGGTCCGTGGCGCGCCCCATCGAGCGCCTGCGCGGAGTGGCCCAGGCCTTTGGCGCGGGCCAGCTAGAGGTGCGCTCAGCGATCGCGCGGCAGGACGAGATCGGCGATCTCGCCCGCTCCTTCGACGAGATGGCCGATCGCCTGGTCGCGCTGCGCCGCGCCGAGAAGGAGCTGCTCGCCAACGTCTCCCACGAGCTGCGCACCCCCCTGTCGCGGATCCGGGTCGTGCTGGATCTCGCGAGCGAGGGCGATCCCCAGCGCGTCCGCCGCTACCTCGGCGAGCTCGCGGAGGACCTCGGCGAGCTCGAGCGGCTGGTCAACGACGTGCTCACCGCCGCGCGGCTCGATCTCGCCGTCAACCCCGGCGGCCTCCCGCGACTCGAGCGCGCGCCGGCGGATCTCGGCGATCTCGTCGAGGGCGCGGCGACCCGCTTCCGCGCGCGCTCTCCTGAGCGGCAGCTCGCCCTCGCGGTGGATCTCGACGGGCCCGTGTCATTCACGGCCGACCGCTCCCTGCTCCGGCGGGCGATCGACAACCTGCTCGACAACGCGCAGAAGTACTCCGACGCCGACGCACCCGTGACGCTGCGCGCCCGCCTCGACGGCGGCGCCGCCGTGATTGAGGTGGAGGATCGCGGCGTCGGCATCCCCGAGGAGGACCTGCCCCACCTGTTCCGCCCCTTCTTCCGCGGCGACCAGAGCCGCACCCGCGCGACCGGCGGCGTCGGCCTCGGCCTGATGCTGGCCCGCCGGATCGTGGAGGCGCACGGCGGCCGGCTGGAGATCGAGAGCCGGGTGGGCGAAGGAACGACGGCGCGGATCGCGCTGCCGGTGGAGGCGGGGGAGGCGGCGTGAGTCATGCGAGCGCGGCGGAGCGCCGCGAGCCCGCCCAGAGCGCCCGCATCTGCGTCACGCTCGGCGGCGCCACGCAGCGGCGAGGCCTGAGGCGGGGGATCCGCGCATGTGAAGCAACGGTGAGCGGGCGCTTCCGCCCGGCGCACGAATGAGGCCGATCAGGTCGATCGTCGGGCGATCGACGAGCAGATCGAGCTCGTGATCGCGTTGCTCGTCGATCTCGACGCCTCGCAGGGCGCGGGCGCCGCGGTGACGGGGCCCGGGGAGATCGTGCTGGTGGGCGGGGTGCAGGGCGGCGCCGCGGCGCCGACCCGGCGGCTCGCGCCTGGGTGCGCCGGCGCGTGCGCCGCCGCGGAGGTCGCGGGCGCCCGCCCTGCCGGCTGCGGTCGCGGACGTCGCGGCGTTCGCGCTGCCCGGGGGCCGGGTCCTCGCCGTGGGCTCCGAGGCCGGCGCGGACGGGCTGACGAGGAGCTTCGTGGTGCGAGAGATTGATCGCCCGCGCACGCCCTCGCGCTTGCCTCCCCGGCACAGGCCTGCTGATTGCCGACAGCTCCCCAGGCCCGGGGCTTGACAGCTGGGCCCGGGTCGGGGCCATGCATCCCGAGGGAGTGCGATCCGCCGTCACGCTCCCCAAAATCCCGGAGGATCCGACGGAACGCGACGGTTCGGCGCCGCGGAACAGTCCCGCCAGGGATGTGCCTCGCGAGCGAAGAGAAATCTCAACGCAAAGGCGCAAAGGTGCAAAGACGAAAAAACACAATATTTCATTTTGCGCCTTTGCGTTGAACCCTCTCTCCGGATCCCTGGCTGGCTTCCCGGTGGGTGGAGCCAGCGAGCTGCACGGCCGCCAAGCCGGCAGAACGACCGCTGTCCATCGGGTCGAGCGCCTCCCGGCCCATCTCGATCATCTCCGGAGCGCTCCACCAGCCGCTCCATGACCTCCTGCGGCGCGCACCGCTTGGCACCCCATCTCCTCGGCCCCAGCAGGTGCGGGGTCGAGAGGATGGGCCAAGCGCCGCCGGCCGCCGGGAGCAGGAGGGGAGATCAGGATGAAACGTCGTATCATGCAGCCCTGGAAGGGCGTTGTTCCGGCGGGCGTCGCCGGCGTGCTGCTCGCGCTGATCGGCTGCGCCGATCTGGGCCCCCCTGGCGGGGACGCGGACGCCGTGGAGCCGGGCGCGGCGGAGGGCGGCGACGAGGCGCTGGGGGAGGGCAGCGCCGAGGCCACCGCGACCGGCGCCTGCCTCGTGACCGGCTGCAGCGGGCAGGTCTGCGCGGCGCAGCCGACCACGACGACGTGCGAGTGGAACGAGGCCTATGCCTGCTACCGGTCGTACGGCGTCTGCGAGCGCGACGCGCGAGGCCAGTGCGGCTGGCGTCGGACACCGGAGCTCGCCGCGTGCCTGCGCGGGCGGCGATGATGCGTGAGTCGATTGCGCTACGGCGCTGACGGCGCGCCCGGGGACGGCTCCGCCACCCCGGCATCCGCGGCCGGCGCCGTCGGCGCTTCCTCGACCGCCGACCGGGGCGTGTCGTGCTCCTGCTTGGCCGCCGCAGCGTCTTCGTGGACCTCGACCGTGGTCGTCGAGCCCTCGGGCGCCGGCGGCGGGCAGGCCGCTTCGCCGCCCGCCTGCCCCCCGTCCACGGGGCAGGCGACGCGCTCGGGCTGCGGCGCGGTGGGCGACGCCTGCGCGAGGAGCAGCGGCGCCTCCACGCCCGCGTCGGACGCAGGCAGATCCGGGAGCGGCGCGCTCGCCGTGGCGGCCGGCGGCTTGGCGGCCGTGGCGGCAGGGGCGGGGGGCGGGGGCGCAGCCGGAGCGGCCTTCGGCGCCCGCGGCGGGCGAGGGGCCACAGGCTCGGCCGGGGGCGCCACGACGCCGCGCGCCATGCTGGCCGTCAGGGAGCTCGGCTCGGCCGCAGGGAGCGCCGGAGGCGGCTGCTCGGCGACCGTCGCCTTGGCCGCGGCCGGAGACGCCGGCGCCGGCGTCAGCGCGACCGCAGGATCCGTCGCGACCGGCGCCACGCTCCACGCCGCCGCCCCGGCCATCAGGACGAACCCCGCCGCCGCGACGCGGCGGAACGGGAAGCGATCCCGCAGCGAGGGCCGCAGCGAAGGGGACGCCACCCCCGGCGGATTCACCATCGCCGTCGTCTCGGACCACGCGCGCTCGCCGCTCTCCTCCAGCGCCCTGCGCCCCACCACGACCGGCCCCCGGCGGCTCGCCTCGGCAGACGCCCGCAGCGCGGACGCCATGGGCAGCTGGAGCTCCAGCGAGTCGTCGGCGCGGCGCGAGTGCAGCGTCGGCGCAGCGCTCACCACCATCGGACGCGGCGACGGCGCGGGGATCTGGCTCGTCCGCTCGTCCAGCCACTGCGCGCGGAGCGACGCGCCACACACGTCCTCGGCGACGCCCCGCGAGAGGAGCCACGCCGCGAGCGCGACGCCGAGCTCCCGCATGCTCCCCCAGCGCTCCGCCGGGTCCTTGCGCAAACCGCGATCGAGGATCGACCACAACGCCGGATCCGTGCCGCACCGCTCGACCAGCGACTCCACCGGATCCTGGATGACCGCCCGCAACGTCCCGAACCCCTGCTCCCCGGCATAGGGCGTCTCGCCCGCGATCGCCTCGTACAGCATCGTGCAGAACGCCCAGATGTCGGCGCGATGATCGAGCTGGCCCTGCCCCAGCGCCTGCTCGGGCGGCATGTACTGCGGCGTCCCGATCACGGCCGCGCCCGTCGAGCCGGACTCGGGCTCGGTCCACGTCACCTTCGCGATCCCGAAATCGACCACCTTCGGCTGGATCCTGCCGTCGCCCTGATCCGCGAGCATCACGTTGTCGGGCTTGAGATCCCGGTGGACCACGCCGCGCTCGTGGGCGGCGTGCATCGCGCTCGCGACCGGCAGCAGGATCGCGATCGCCGCCTCGGGCGGTAGCCGCTGCTCGCGGCAGAGCAGGTCGCGGAGGGCCTCGCCCTCCAGGAGCTCCATCACGATGTACGGCGTGCCGCCCGCGGTCTTGCCGAGATCGAAGACGCGCACGATGCCCGGATGAGCGAGCTTCGCCGCGGCCCGCGCCTCGCGCAGCAGGCGCTCCGCGATCGCCGGAGACCGCATCTCCGGGCGCAGCACCTTGATGGCCACGTTGGCCTCGAGCGCCGTGTTCGCAGCGACCCAGACAGAGCCCATCGCCCCCTCTCCCGCCTTGCGGAGGAGCTGGTACTTGTCGCCCACCACCGTGCCGACCTCGAAGCGCTCCCCTAAGGTGTGCTCGAAACCCTGGGTCAAGTTGTTCGACATGCGCTCTCCTGTCGCCTGCTCCGGCCATCCGCCGCCCACCAAGCCACGCTTCGTCACGAGCCAAATCCTGGAGCATCGCCCGTGCCAGGCGCCTCTCTCGGGGAGCGCCTGAAATCCCGAACGGGCGCGTCGGCGGCAGCGCGCCTCAGCGAGGCAAGTTGCCACGCGCCGAGCGCCCAGGCATCACGGGAGCACCCGCCCGACCTGCCTAGATGAAGCTGTCATAAGGACGCCGCTCCGCGCTCTCGCTCCGGACGTTCTCGGCGCCCGAATACTCGAGGATCAGCTCCAGGATCTCCGCGTCTCGCTGCGAGGTCGCGTGAACGCCCACGAGGATCGCGCCTTGCCGCAGGCCGCTCTCGTAGTCGCGCGCGCGGTGCTCGGGGACACCGGCGCCGACGAGCGCGCCGACGAGCCCGCCGGCCGCGCTGCCCGCGCCCGCGAGCGCCGCCTCCAGGGGGCCCGCCACCACGAGCCCGAGCCCGGAAAACGCCATGGTCGCACCGGCCGCCGCGAACGCCGCGAAGGCCGCCCCCACCGCCCCGCCGACGCCCGCCACCGCCCTCGAGCCGGTTCCGCTCTCGACGCGCTCACCGCGCGCGGCGTCGCTCATGACAAGGCTGATGGCGTCGCGCTTGTATCCACAGCTCATGACGCGCTCAACCGCTCTCTCGGCGTCGACCCGTGTCCTCACAAGACCGGTCACCAGCTTTGCCCTCACCTACAGCTCCTTTCCCGAAGAACGTCCTCGCCCGGGCGCGTCCCCTCTCTGTATTCTGGAATCCCACACCGCGCAGCAGTCCCCGTGCCAACGAAGAATGCGGCAAATGCACGCTGTCCAGCGCCTTCTACTGTGGACGGTCGACGGCTGAGCCTGCGCAAACACGCCACACTGGGGCGTCGTTGCAGCCAAGACGAACCGCCGCGCGTGGCCCGCGCGGCGCGGCGGTGAACGGGGGTGACAGCGGTCTCAGCGGTGCAGCCAGATGCGGAGCAGCGCGAGCAGCTGCTCCGTGTCGACCGGCTTGGAGATGTAGTCGGTCGCGCCGGCCTCCAGGCACTTTTCGCGATCGCCCTTCATCGCCCTGGCCGTGACGGCGATGATCGGCAGCGTCTGGAAGGCGGGCCGCTTCCGGATCGCGCGCATCGTGTCGTATCCGTCCATCTCCGGCATCATGATGTCCATGAGCACGACGTCGATGCCGCTCGTCCTCTCCAGGCGCTCGATGGCGGCCTTGCCCGTGTCGGCGGCGAGCGTCGTCATCCCGTGGCTCTCGAGGACGGTCTTCAGCGCATAGATGTTGCGGAAATCGTCGTCGACGATCAGCGCGCACTTGCCGGAGAGCGCGGCGGCCGACTCGTGGAGCTGCTCGACGATGAGCCGCTTCGGCTCGGGCAGATCCGAGATCCGGCGGTGCAGCGCGAGCGTGACCTCGTCGAGCAGGCGCTCCCTCGACTGGACGTGCTTCACGGGCAGCCGCTGCGCCAGGCGGCCGATCTGCACCTCGTCGTCCCCGGCGATATCGGCCGGCGTGTACACGATGGCCGTCAGATCGGCGAAGCGCCCGGCGCGATCGAGGTGCTCGATGAGCTCGAGGCCGGGCATGTCGGGCAGGCGCAGCCCGAGCACGATCGCGTCGTACGGCTCGCGCTCGAGCGCGGCGAGCGCCTCCTGGCCCGTCGCCACGCTGGCGATCGTGATCCCCTCGTCCCCGAGCAGACCGACCACGGGATCGCCCGAGGCCCTGTCCGGCTCGACCACGAGCAGCCGGCGCCGCGGCGAGCCGACCAGCCCGTCGAGCCGCGCGAACGCCTCGTCGAGCGCCGTCCTGCTGCTGAGCGGCTTGTTGAGGAGCCCCACCGCGCCCATCCGCCGCGCGCGGCTCCGCTCCTCCTCCGTCTCCGTCGTGATCACCTGGACCGGGATGTGCCGCGACGACAGATCGCGCTTCAGGCAGTCGAGCACCCGCCAGCCGTCCATGTCGGGCAGGTTGATGTCCAGCGTGAGCGCCGAGGGCTTGAGCTCGCGCACCAGGGCGAGCCCCGTCGCGCCGCGGACGGCGACGACCGCCTTGAAGCCGTGCTCCCGCGCGATGTCCACGAGGAAGCGGGCGAACACGGTGTCGTTCTCCACGATCACGAGCGCGCGGTCGCCGGGGCGGACGTGCTCGCTGTCGTCGATGACCTGCGTGTCCACGGCCGGCGCCAGGCGATCCGACGGCCGGCTGCTGTGGACGGTCTCGTCGAGGGTGGGCGGCGCGTCGAGGACGTGCGTCGGCTGCCGCCGCGCCGCCCGCACGGGCCGGAACGTGCGCGGCAGGTAGAGCGTGAACGTGCTGCCGCTGCCCGGCGCGCTGACCAGCGCGAGGTCGCCGCCGAGCATCCGCGCGATCTCCCGGCTGATCGCGAGCCCGAGCCCGGTGCCGCCGTACTTGCGGCTCGTGCTCCCGTCGGCCTGCTGGAACGCCTCGAAGATGATCTGCTGTTTGTCCGGCGCGATCCCGATGCCCGTGTCGTGGACGGAGAGGGCGATCACCGAGTCGGCGCGGCTGAGCACATCGTTCTCACGGTTCCAGCCGTCGCGCGCCACTGTCACCTCCAGGATCACCTTGCCGCGCTCGGTGAACTTGAAGGCGTTGGAGAGCAGGTTCTTCAGCACCTGCTGCAGCCGCTTCGCGTCGGTGAGCATCGAGGAGGGCAGCGCCGGCGAGAAGGAGAGCTCGAAATCGAGCTTCTTGGACTCGGCGACGTGCCGGAACGTACGTTGTACGTAGTCCGAGAGGTCCTTGAAGCTGATCTCGCCCACGTCGACGACGACGGTGCCCGACTCGATCTTCGAGAGATCCAGGATGTCGTTGATGAGCGCCAGGAGGTCGGTCCCCGACGCGTGGATGGTCTTCGCGAACTCGACCTGCCGCGGGGTGAGGTTCTGGTCGTTGTTCCTGGAGAGCTGGTCCGAGAGGATGAGCAGGCTGTTCAGCGGGGTCCTGAGCTCATGGGACATGTTGGCCATGAACTCCGACTTGTATTTCGACGTGAGGGCGAGCTGCCGCGCCTTCTCCTCGAGCGCCTGGCGGGCCTGCTCGACCTCGTGGTTCTTCCGCTCGACCTCGACGTTCTGCTCGGCCAGGAGGCGCGCCTTCTCGCCGAGCGCGGCGTTCGTCTCCTGGAGCTCCTCCTGCTGGCTCTGGAGCTCGCGCGCCAGCGACTGGGACTGCTTGAGCAGGTCCTCGGTGCGCATGTTCGCCTCGATCGTGTTGAGCACGATGCCGATCGACTCGGTGAGCTGATCGAGGAACGCCTGGTGGGTCGGGCTGAAGCGCTCGAGCGACGCGAGCTCGATGACGGCCTTCACCTGCCCCTCGAAGAGCACGGGCATCACGATGATGTTGACCGGGGGCGCCTCGCCGAGGCCGCTCGTGATCGTGATGTAGTCGGGCGGCGCGTTGACGAGGAGGATCTTCTCCTTCTCGAGCGCGCACTGCCCGACGAGCCCCTCGCCGAGCTTGAACTGGTTGTCGACGTGCTTGCGCTCCTTGAACGCGTAGCTCGCGAGCAGCTTCAGGACGGGCTCCTCCCGGGAGGAGTCCATGATGTAGAAGACGCCCTGCTGCGCCGTGACCACGGGGGCGAGCTCGGACAGGATGAGGCGGCCGACGGTGAGGAGATCCTTCTGCCCCTGGAGCATGCGCGAGAACTTGGCGAGGTTGGTCTTGAGCCAGTCCTGCTCGCTGTTCTTCAGCGTCGTGTCCTTGAGGTTCCGGATCATCTCATTGATGTTGTCCTTCAGCGCCGCGACCTCGCCCTGCGCCTCGACCTTGATCGACCGGGTGAGGTCGCCCTTGGTCACGGCGGTGGCGACCTCGGCGATCGCGCGGACCTGCGTGGTGAGGTTCGCCGCGAGCTGGTTCACGTTGTCGGTGAGGTCCTTCCAGGTGCCGGCCGCGCCGGGCACGCTCGCCTGTCCGCCGAGCTTGCCCTCGACCCCGACCTCGCGGGCCACCGTGGTCACCTGATCCGCGAACGTCGCGAGCGTCTCGATCATGCCGTTGATCGTGTCCGCGAGCGCGGCGATCTCGCCCTTGGCGTCGACGATCAGCTTGCGCTTGAGATCGCCGTTGGCGACCGCGGTCACGACCTTGGCGATGCCGCGCACCTGGTTCGTCAGGTTGCCGGCCATCGAGTTCACGTTGTCGGTGAGGTCCTTCCAGGTGCCTGCGACGCCGCGGACGTCGGCCTGCCCGCCGAGCTTGCCCTCGGTGCCGACCTCGCGGGCGACGCGGGTGACCTCGGAGGCGAAGGAGTTGAGCTGATCGACCATCGTGTTGATGGTGTTCTTGAGCTCGAGGATCTCGCCCTTGACGTCGACGGTGATCTTCTTGGAGAGATCGCCGTTGGCGACGGCGGTGGTGACGGCGGCGATGTTGCGCACCTGGGCGGTGAGGTTGCCGGCCATGGAGTTGACGGAGTCGGTGAGGTCCTTCCAGGTGCCTGCGACGCCGCGGACGTCGGCCTGTCCGCCGAGCTTGCCCTCGGTGCCGACCTCGCGCGCGACGCGCGTCACCTCGGAGGCGAAGGAGCGGAGCTGATCGACCATCGTGTTGATGGTGTCCTTGAGCTCCAGGATCTCGCCGCGGACGTCGACGGTGATCTTCTTCGAGAGATCGCCGTTGGCGACGGCGGTGGTGACGGCGGCGATGTTGCGCACCTGGGCGGTGAGGTTGCCGGCCATGGAGTTGACGGAGTCGGTGAGGTCCTTCCAGGTGCCGGCGACGCCGGTCACCTCGGCCTGCCCGCCGAGCTTGCCCTCGGTGCCGACCTCGCGCGCGACGCGCGTCACCTGCGCCGCGAAGGCGCTCAGCTGGTCGACCATCGTGTTGATGGTGTTCTTGAGCTCCAGGATCTCGCCCTTGACGTCGACGGTGATCTTCTTCGAGAGATCGCCCGTGGCGACGGCGGTGGTGACGGCGGCGATGTTGCGCACCTGGGCGGTGAGGTTGCCGGCCATGGAGTTGACGGAGTCGGTGAGGTCCTTCCAGGTGCCTGCGACGCCGCGGACGTCGGCCTGTCCGCCGAGCTTGCCCTCGGTGCCGACCTCGCGGGCGACGCGGGTGACCTCGGAGGCGAAGGAGTTGAGCTGATCGACCATCGTGTTGATGGTGTTCTTGAGCTCGAGGATCTCGCCCTTGACGTCGACGGTGATCTTCTTGGAGAGATCGCCGTTGGCGACGGCCGTGGTGACGGTCGCGATGTTGCGCACCTGGGCGGTGAGGTTGCCGGCCATGGAGTTGACGGAGTCGGTGAGGTCCTTCCAGGTGCCTGCGACGCCGCGGACGTCGGCCTGTCCGCCGAGCTTGCCCTCGGTGCCGACCTCGCGCGCGACGCGCGTCACCTCGGCCGCGAGAGAGCTCAGCTGATCGACCATCGTGTTGATGGTGTCCTTGAGCTCGAGGATCTCGCCCTTGACGTCGACGGTGATCTTCTTCGAGAGATCGCCCTTGGCGACGGCGGTGGTGACGGCGGCGATGTTGCGCACCTGGGCGGTGAGGTTGCCGGCCATGGAGTTGACGGAGTCGGTGAGGTCCTTCCAGGTGCCTGCGACGCCGCGGACGTCGGCCTGCCCGCCGAGCTTGCCCTCGGTGCCGACCTCGCGGGCGACGCGGGTGACCTCGGAGGCGAAGGAGTTGAGCTGATCGACCATCGTGTTGATGGTGTTCTTGAGCTCGAGGATCTCGCCCTTGACGTCGACGGTGATCTTCTTGGAGAGATCGCCGTTGGCGACGGCGGTGGTGACGGCGGCGATGTTGCGCACCTGGGCGGTGAGGTTGCCGGCCATGGAGTTGACGGAGTCGGTGAGGTCCTTCCAGGTGCCTGCGACGCCGCGGACGTCGGCCTGTCCGCCGAGCTTGCCCTCGGTGCCGACCTCGCGCGCGACGCGCGTCACCTCGGAGGCGAAGGAGCGGAGCTGATCGACCATCGTGTTGATGGTGTCCTTGAGCTCGAGGATCTCGCCCTTGACGTCGACGGTGATCTTCTTGGAGAGATCGCCGTTGGCGACGGCGGTGGTGACGGTCGCGATGTTGCGCACCTGGGCCGTCAGGTTCGACGCCATGGAGTTGACGGAGTCGGTGAGGTCCTTCCAGGTGCCTGCGACGCCGCGGACGTCGGCCTGCCCGCCGAGCTTGCCCTCGGTGCCGACCTCGCGCGCGACGCGGGTGACCTCGGAGGCGAAGGAGCCCAGCTGCTCGACCATCGTGTTGACGGTCTTGGCCGTCCTGAGGAACTCGCCGTCGAGCGGCCTGCCGTCGACCTCGAGGGCCATCACCTGCGAGAGATCGCCCTTGGCGACGGCGCCGATGACGCGCGCCGTCTCGGCGGTGGGGTGGACGAGATCGCCGATCAGCGCGTTGATGCACTGGACCTCGTCGGCCCACGCGCCGCTCACCTCGCCGATGAAGGCGCGCTGCGAGAGCTTGCCCTCCTTGCCCACCACGCGGCTCAGGCGGTGGAGCTCCTTCGCCATCCTCTCGTTGAGCTCGACGACATCGTTGAACGTATCGGCGATCTTGCCGTCGAGCCCGAGCCAGTCGACGGGCAGCCGCACCGAGAAATCGCCCTTCTTGAGGCTCATCAGCGACGTCAGCAGCGTCCGCCCATCGAGCCCGTCGCGCTCGACGGGCGCCGCGGCGCGGGAGCTCACCGCGGCGGGGGCCTTCCTCGCGCGCTGGGCGCCATGCAGCCCCTCGCCGGACGCGCCCTTCTTGCTCTTGCCATTGCCAGCCTTCGCTTTTCGGGCCTTGTCGAGGTCGCTACGCTGCTCCATGCCGCTGTTCTCCTGGCCCCGCCTTCCGGGCAGGGCCGATCTGTGAAGGGAAATGAGAGCGCGCCCCAGACGCGGAGGGACCCCGGAGCGCCGGAAGCGGTTGGACAAGGCGCCCCGGCGCGACCCTCGGGCGCCGCGGCACCACCGCGAGGCGGCGAGAGGCCGTGCCGAGGACTGGCCCTCTCGCCTGGGTGGTGGAATCGTCGGCCGCCTCGAGGCTCTCGCGGGACGCCGCACGCCGCCCGGAGGCGGGGCTGTCGCTGCCCGACCGCGAAGATTCCGTCGGGTCCCATCGAGTTCAGGCTTCGAGGCACGGCGGCCATGCGCGTCTGCGCCCACCGCGCAGCAGCATGCGTTCGTATACTACGCAGGCGCGCGGCCGGGCAAGCGCCGCGCCGCGTCCGCCGCGCGCTCGTCGCGCCGATTTCGTTGCTGCTCGTAGGATCCCGTGGCGGGCCGCGCGGTCGGTCCGCGGCGGCGGCGAGGGGCCGCGCGACGGCGGCGGCGAGGGGCCGCGCGACGGCGGCGGGAAGGGCGCGCCGGGGAGACGCGCCCGGCCCCGGTGCAGGTGTTGCCGGCCGGCGCGGGGGTTGCGCGCTGGCCGAGGGCTGCCTCAGGCCACGTCGGCCTTGGGGGGGCGGCGCCTCGGGAGGAGAGCGTCGGGCTTTTTCCGTGGGGTGACGATGCAGTAGCGCCCTGCCTCTCCCACCCTCTCGTGAATGCCGGATTCCGTGAGCTCTCGCGCCGGCCTCAGCGGTGGCAGCCATCGCGACACATTTGCGAGGCACGAGGTGCGCTCGGGGAACGGAGAGTGACGGGGCCGCGGCCGCTCCGAGACCGAGCCGTGCGGCCGCTCCGAGGCGTCGTGGGCCCGCTCCGAGGCGTCGTAGGGCCGCTCCGAGGCGTCATGGGCCCGCTCCGAGGCGTCGTAGGGCCGCTCCGAGGCGTCGTGGGCCCGCTCCAAGGCGTCGTGGACGCGCTCCGAGGCGTCGTAGGGCCGCTCCGAGAGCGATCTGTGCACCCGCTCCGAGAGCGAGCCGTGCGGCGGCCGCTCCGAGGGCGGGCCGTGCGGCGGCCGCTCCGAGGGCGGGCCGTGCGGCGGCCGCTCCGAGGGCGAGCCGTGGGATCCCTCGGCGGCGGCCGCGTTCAGCGCAGGGAGCGTGCCGGATGACGCGCGCCGCTTCGCGGTCGTCGCCGCGATCCGGAGGCGGAGATCCTCGACATGCCTCGCGAGCCGCTCCGTCTCCTCGGTGAGCCGCGCGAAATCATCGACCTGGCTTCTGCGCTCTGACATAAACGAGTCCTTTGCCGCGTTTCTTCAGCCGATCTCGATTCTCTTGCCAGTTCATGTGCACACCGCATGCCGCGCAGGCGCAGGTCGCTTGAACGGAACGCACAAGGCGAGGTGGAGGGGCGGTGTAGCGATTTGTCGCAGCGTGGCAAGGCTGCCTCCACCCTGCATTGCGATGTCGCGGCGCGCGCGCAGAGCGTGCCGGACATCCCGCGGAAAATGCGGGAGCGGCCTCGGCGGCATGCCCTGTGCCGTGCGACGCCGCACGCAAGATGGATGAGCCCGGCGCGCCCCGCTGCGTCACGGCCTTTCGCATCGCGCCTGCGGGGCGAGGCGAGGTGTTCCGTACCCGCGGGGGACCTGATCATGACGCGCGCGGCGCTGGTCGAAGGAGCAACCCATGCAGAACTCGAACTTTGAATCGCTCGGCGCACGGCTCGGGATCCCGACGGACGGCGTGTGGCAGTGGGTGATCGTCGCGGCGAGCATTCCGGTCGGTTTCGCGCTCGCCCGGCTTGCGGTGAGCCTCTTCCGGCGCGCCGGCTCGGTCATCGTGCGGCGGACGGCGACGCCGTGGGACGAAAAGACGCTCGACGCGGCAATTGGCCCCGTGACGCTCTGTCTCGGGATCGTCCTGACGGCCGGACTGGCGAAGATGACGCGCCTCGGCCAGGAGCTCGTGGCCGACCTGCGATCGCTGCTCTCGGCGCTGTTCATCGGCGGGGTCGCGTGGTTGCTCATGCGCCTCGTCGGGATCCTCACGGAGGTGCTGGACGCGCGCGCCCTGCGGCACCTCGAGGAGGGGAGCGAGTCGTCCCGCGGGCTCCGCACGCAGGCGCGCGTGCTCGAGCGGGTCGCGCGGGTGGTCATCGTGATCGTGGCGGGCGCGCTCGTGCTCCTGAATTTCGAGGCGGTGAGGAACGTTGGGGTGTCGCTCCTGGCCTCGGCCGGCATCGCGGGCGTCGTGCTCGGCCTGGCGGCGCAGAAGCCGGTCGGCGCGATCCTCTCGGGCCTCCACATCCTGTTCACCCGGCCCATCGACCTCGGCGACAAGGTCGTGGTGGACGGTGAGTTCGGGACGATCGAGGAGATCCGGCTGACCCACGTGGTCCTGAAGATCTGGGACGAGCGGCGGCTCATCGTCCCGACCGCGCGGCTCCTCGACCAGTCGTTCCAGAACTGGACGAAGCACGGCTCGGAGAAGCTGGGCACCGTCGAGATCTACGTGGATTACCGCACGCCGGTGGACGCCGTGCGGCAGCACTTCGAGTCCATCCTCCCGAACAGCGAGCTCTGGGACAAGCGGGTGAAGGCCGTCCAGGTCACGAACGTGACTGAGCGCACGATCGAGGTGCGTTTTCTTGTTTCTGCGCGTGATGCTGGGCAGCTGTTCGATCTGAGGTGCTGGGTTCGCGAGGAGATGCTCCGGTGGGTCCAGGAGCTCGAGGAGGGGATGTACCTGCCGCAGGAGCGCTTCTCGCGGACGGCTCCGGTGGCGGAGGCGGCCGAGCGGCGTGGCCCGGCTTCGGGTCGCGCGCGGCGGGCTGGAGCGGGCAACGGGGCGACCGATGTGGCGCCGTGACGGTGCACGCTCGCTACGTAGCGGAACGCCACACCGCGACGTCGAGGCGGGGGGCGGTTGACGCCGGCGCGCTCTTCCGGCGCGTCACGGCCGGGTGAGCGTCCCGCCGCGCCCGCGTCGACCCGTTGACACGATCGAAGCGCGGAACAGGCCCTCACGCCTGTCTGCGCCGCCGCCGCGCGCCGTGACCCGCCCGCTGCGCGCCGGGTGCGTGCCGCGCGCCGGCAGGCGCAGGAAAACGGCATGTGCTTTGCAATGAATCTAGAAAGATCCGGAACATGGCCCGTCAGCCGTCGACCGCGCGACGAGGTTTCGCCACGCCCCTGGGGGGAATGGGGGCATGGCAGAACGTAACTGCCCCTCCCGACCTGTGCAGCTGTCTGCGCGGGAATCCAGGAGCAACACGCCATGAATTGGGTCATGAGGATCACGCGGGTTGGCGGAATTGATGTCGTTGCGCACGCGGCGTTCGGCCTGCTCATCCCGATCGGGGCGCTCCAGTGGGGGGCGCGGCACGGCGGGAGCGGCGCGCTCTTCGGCTGCGCGCTGGGGGCGGCGCTGCTCGGGTGCGTGGCGCTGCAGGGGCTGGTGCACGGGCTCGTGGCGCGCCAGCTCGGCCTGCGCCTGAGCGAGGTGCAGCTCTCGCCGATCGGCGCGATCGCGAGGCGGTCGCGGCCCGACGCGGGGTGGGCGCAGAGCGGGGCGCTCGGCCTGGCGGCGAACTTCGCGCTGGCGGTGATCTTCTTCTTGGCCGCGGGGGCGCAGCACGGGGCGGGGGAGCTCGGGTGGGCGTCGGTGCTTCAGGCCGCGGCGGCGCCGTCGCGCGACACGGCGATCGTGTGGATCGCGAGCGCGAACCTCGGGATCGCGCTGCTGGGGCTCTTGCCGGCGCTGCCGACCGAGGGGGGGCGGGTGCTGCGCGAGGCGCTGTCGCCGCTCACCGGGTCGTGGCTCGCCACGTCGATGGCGGCGACGATCGGGCAGGCGATGGCGGCGGTGCTGTTCTTCATCGCCCTGTTCGGCGGTCAGATCTTCATCGCGGTGCTGTCGGCGCTGCTCTTCCTGGGGGCGCGGCGGGAGTGGAGCGCGGCGCAGGCGGTGAGGGCGCCGCTCGCGTCGTCCAGCGCGGGTCGGCTCGAGGGCCGGGCGGTCCAGCTGTGGCCGGGCGAG
Source organism: Sorangium sp. So ce134 (assembly GCA_051525975.1). GTDB lineage: Bacteria > Myxococcota_A > Polyangia > Polyangiales > Polyangiaceae > Sorangium. The sequence goes on along the minus strand of CP150314.1, from coordinate 9,359,860 downwards.
CTCGTGGGCGATGCGGCGCGACGCATCCTCGCGAGCCAGGAGCCCGACTTCCCGGTGGTCTACGAGGACCGCGTGATCGGGATCGTGACGCGCACGGATGTGATGCGCGCGCTGGCGGCCGGGGAGGAGGGGTCGTTCATCGCCTGGATCATGCGCTGCGACGTGCCGCGGGTGGCGGCGGACGTGTCGCTCGACGAGGTGGGGCGGAAGATGGTCGAGAAGAACACGCCGGTGGTCGCGGTGTTCGACGGGGAGAGCTACCTGGGGCTCGTCAAGCACTCGGATATCGCGGGGGCGCTCACGCGGGGGCGCGGGGGGAGGCTCGGGAGGATCCGGCTGGCGGCGCAGGCAGGGTAGGCGGGCGGTCCGAGAGGGCTTTGCCGGGCTGAACGGCCCGCGGAGGGTGTGTTCGAGGGGCGGCCCGGCGCGGGGGCCCCGCCGGACTCGCCAGGAACGTGATCACTCCGGCGCACGCGCCGGAGCGATGACGTTCCTGGCTCAGACATCGGCCCATCCCCCGCGCCGGGCCGCCCCTCGAACACACCCTCCGCGGGCCTGCGGTCGATCGGATGGAGTGAGACGCCCCGCCCTCCGGGGATGGGGGGCGGGGCGTCGGGGTCGGTCCCTGAGGCGGAGCCTCAATCGTTTCGAACGAAATTGAGCTTGAAGGAGACCACGAGCACGAGCGCGTCCTGACTGATACGCCGCTTGCCCCAGGCGACCCCGATGTGCAGCCCCTCGATCGGCTCGAGGTTGGAGGGGAGACCTACGGTGTGCGTGAGCGTCTTCGTGAAGTTCCACTCGGGCTTCTTGTTCGCAAGCGCCGAGTTGACGGCCCTCATGATGGTATGGTCGATGATCGAGGGGATGCCGCGGATGTCGGCCTCCTCGAGCTCGACGTTGAACGCGAGGACGTTCCCCTTGTTCCTCTCGATGATCTCAGGGGTGATCAGCACCCGGAGCTCGTCGAGCTTGATGGTGGGGGTCACGCCGGCGATGGACCACTTCAGCTCCGCGGGACAGGTGACGCGCAAGCCCATGTCCTCGACCAAGGAGATCTCGGTCGCCTTGCCGAGGTAGAGCCAGCGGTCGGTCTTCTCATCGTCGTCCAGATGGATCTTCACAGGAAGGAACTCGCCCAAGATCTGGGCGAGATCCTCCCGCGTGATGATGGCTTCGAGCCACACGGCCAGCGCCTCAGCTCAGGTGGTGACCGCTCTCGCCGCCCTGGACTCGCCCGCCCTCCATGCCGTAATGCGAGTTCCCGGTCTCGGAGGAGACCGCGCCCTTCACCGCGTCGACCGCGCCGCCGACCTTGTCGTGCACCTTGCGCTCGGCCTGCTCGACCCCGCGGGTCGCCTGGCGCTTCAGGCCGTCGAGGCGGTTCAGGATCTCACGGCGCAGCGCCTCGCCGGACGTCGGCGACAGCAGCATGGCCACGCCCGCGCCCACCGCGACGCCGGCGCCGAAGAACGCGAGCGTCGCGAGCGGGCTCCGCTTGCGCGCAAGGCCGATCCAGCCGAGCACGTCGTCGAAGCCGAGCGCCCCGATCGTCGCGGCGACCCCGGCGACCGCCTTCGCGACGTCGAACGCCGTCGTCTTCGCCGTCGTCGCGGCGACACCCGCGCCGGCAGCCGCCGACTCGTACACACCCTTCGCAGTGCCCACCGCGTCATTCAGTCTCGTCATGGCTCTTGTCTCCTTGTGACGGACATGACGTCCGCCGGTTCGTGATGGGATGCATTGCAGGCCCCGGACCAACCAGCAAACCACGCTGCACGGCCCGCTTGCCCCCAGCAGCCGCACCCCCTCACCGTGACCGCTCCGTGACGAAATGCCACATCTGTCGTGACGCGCCTCGCGCGCACGCACACCCCAGGCCGAGCAGCCTGGAAGCCCCACGCGCAGCGCGCCGCGCCGTCGCAAACGGAAGATGCGGTATCAGGAAATCGTTTGAGGGAGGCAGATGCTGCCGCGGCCGCTCTGAACCGCCGGCCGAGCGAGGACGACGCCGGCCGAGCGAGGCTCGCCCGCCGCGGATACGGGCCCAGATCGGCGTTTTCGGCGCAGGCGCGCTCGCCACGCATCAAAGCGTCGCTCTGAAAAGCGCCGCTCTGAACCACGCCGGCCGAGCGGGCGCGCCCCGCTCACTGGGGGGCGTGGGTGATGCCGATGAGAACGACGTCGACGCGGCGATCGTAGCCGTAGGAGTACATCGGCTGATTGCCGACCGCCTCGGACGCGCCCGTCGCGCGCACCGAGATGCGATCCGCGGGGATGCCCTCCTTCATGAGGATCTCCTTCACCCGCGTGGCGCGGCGGAGCGAGAGGTCCTGATTGTAGGCCTGCGTACCTCGCGGATCCGCCCGGCCGACGAGCTCTATCCTCGCGTCCTTGAGGTTGGAGGTGAGCAGGCAGTCGACGATCGCCCGGAGCTCCAGGTGATCCTGTGGCAGCGGCTCGGCCGAGTCGAAGGCGAAGTTCGCCTTGGGCAGCCGGCAGACATCGGCGATGTCGGCCCCGAGCGTGAGCCGGATGAACCGGTCCTCACCCTCCCTCATGTCGGGCCACTCGACCTTGTAAACCCCATCGGGGCCAGGGCTGGGCAACCTCGGCTCGGCCCGCGCCTGCTCCGGAGGCGGGGCCGCGGCGCACGCGGACAACAGCGAGATCGCAAGCGCGCCCAGGCACAGCCTGGGCAGATGGACTATCGACGGCATGGAGACCCTCCTTTCGAGGTTCGCGGCCCGACAGGATCGACACGGCGCCGGAGAAGAAGCGCCTCCTCGTCCCGCCACCCCCGGCGCGCGCCGCCTCGAGCCGCCTGTTGTACCGCGGTGGGTACTTCAAACTCCGTGCCGAGCCGGAAGCCACGGCGCGCGGCCCGGAGGCGCGCCGCCCTGCCGCCGAGGCAACGCGCAACGCCGCGTCACGCGCGGCGCGCGGGACCCCGGCCGCGTCAGCTGGGCGAGGAGGGCTCCCTGGCCTCGAGCTTCGGCCAGGTGAACCGGAAGGTGGCGCCGGCGCCGACCGCGGACTCGACCCACGCGCGCGCGCCCTTGCTCTGGACGATCTTCTGCACGACCGACAGGCCGATGCCCGTGCCCTCGACCTTGTCGCGCGCCTTCAGCGTCTGGAAGATGCCCCAGATCCGGTCGTGGTACTCGGGCGCGATGCCCGACCCGTTGTCCGAGACCGAGAACTCCCAGAACGGGCCGGCGTCCCGCGCGCTGATCCGGACCTCCGGATCGGCGCGCCCCGCGTGCTTCAGCGCGTTGCTGATGAGGTTCAGGAACGTCTGCTGGAGCGGCGCGCGCTCGGTGACCAGGACGGGCATGTCCGGCGCGATCTCCACGCGCGTCTCCGGCGGGGGCGCGAGCAGCTCGACGATCTCCCGGAGGAGCTTGCCGACGTCGATCGCCTCGGGCTTCTCCCGGACGCGGCCCGCCCGCGAGTAGCTCAGGATGCCGTCGATGAGGTTCTCGAGCCGGTGGACGCGCCCGCGGAGCAGATCGAGCTGCTTCCGGCTCTCCGCGGTCATCTTGTCGTTCAGGTCCTCCTCGATCCACTGCGAGAGGTTGGCGATGCCCCGGAGCGGCGCCTTGAGGTCGTGGCTCGTGACGTACGCGAACTGATCGAGCTCCTTGTTGCTCCGCTCCAGCGCCTGCACGAGCCGCTGCCGCTCCTCCTCGGCGCGCTTCTGATCGTCGATGTCCGTGTACGTGCCGAACCAGCGGACGATGCGGCCCGACCCGTCGCGCGCCGCGACCGCCCGGCCGATGAACCACCGGTAGGCCCCGTCGGCGCGCCGGAGCCGGCACTGGCTCTCGTACGGCTCGCCCGTGCGCAGCGCCTGCCGCCACGTCTCGATCGCCCGCTCGTGCTCCTCGGGGTGGATGATCCGGCTCCAGCCCTCGCCGCCCGTGTCCTCGGCGGTCAGGCCGGTGTAGTCGTACCAGCGCTGGTTGAAGTACTCGTGGTGGCCGTCCGGGCGGTTGGTCCACACGAGCTGCGGCATCGTCTCGGCGAGCAGCCGGAACTGCGCCTCGCTGTGCTTCAGCTCCTCCGCGAGCGTCTCGACCTCCTTGCGCACCGTGACCTCGCGCTCGAAGAGCAGCGCGTTGTCGACGCTGAGGGCGGCGCGCCGGGCGAGCTCCTCGGCGAACTGCACGTCCGCCTTCGTGTAGCGCCGGCCCGACTCCGCGTGCGCGAGCGTGATCGCGCCGAGGACCCGCCCGCGCGCCGCCAGCGGCACGACCAGGTACGATCGGAGGCCGAGCTCGCGCGCCATCCGGAGGTGCTCCTCGTCCCGCGCGTTCTCGACGAGCAGCGCGTCCGAGATGTCGGAGGACCACTCGGTCTCGCCGGTCCGGAGCACCTTCGGCACCCCGCGGCTCGCCGCGGGATCGACAGGGTACTTCTCCTCGATCTGCCGGACGAGCGTCACCTTCTCGGGGTCGGTGTGCTGGACGGCGACGCGCTGGATGGCGCTGTCCTGCGCCTGGATGTCCACCGCGCACCAGTCGGCGAGGAGCGGGACGACGAGCCGGGCGAGCTGCCCGAGCGTCTCGCGGAAATCGAGCGAGGACGAGAGGATCTCGCCCGCGCCCGCGAGGAGGCTGACGTTGGCCTCGGCGCGCTTGCGCTCGCTGATGTCGAGCACGTAGGTGAGGTTGCGCTTCTGCGTCTCGATGCGGGCGGAGCCGACGAGGACCGCCACGCGCCTGCCGTCCTTGCGGATGTACTCCTTCTCGAACTGCTTCGTGGCCCCGTGGAGGCTCAGCTCGTTCACCGCGTCGTGGTGCACGTGCTCGTACTCCGGCGGGGAGAGCTGCTGCCAGGTGAGCAAACCCGCCTTGATGTCCTCGCGGGTGTAGCCGACCATCGAGAGGAAGCAGTCGTTCGCCTCGAGCACCCGCCCTTCGTAGTCGCTGAAGAGCAGGCCCATCATGGTGGTGTCCATGATGCGCCGGAACACCTCGTCGCTCGCCTGGCGCTCCAGCTGGCGGAGCGCCGCCTCCTGCCGCTTGATCTGCTCGGCCCTGCGGTGCAGCTCGACGAAGACCGCCACCTTGGCGCGGAGGATGTCGGGATTGAACGGCTTGACGACATAATCGACCGCGCCCTCGCGGTAGCCGCGATACAGTCGATCCTCGTCCTCCGGCAGCCCCGAGATGAAGATAATCGGCGTGTGCCTCGCCTGGTCGAGCCCCCTCACGCGCGCGGCCGTCTCGAAGCCGTCGATACCGCGCATCTTCACGTCCATCAGGATCAGCGCGAACTCCTCGCGGGTGAGGTGCTCCAGCGCCTCTTCGCCGGATTGCGCGGTGACGAGCCGCTGGCGCAGCGGATCGAGCACGGCCTCGAGCGCGAGCAGGTTCGGGCGATGATCGTCGACGAGCAGAATGCTCGCGACGGGCTCGGAGGGCGTCGAGGGGAGGGGGGCGCCAGGCTGGAGAGGGGCCTTCATCTCGTAAGGGCTCAGCCCTGGCCTTCGGTCGGGCATAACGATGACGGTTAACGGCGAGCGGACCGTCTGGCAAGCGAAAGCGGCGCTCGTACGGCCGCGGCCGACGGTCGAACGTGGGGTCAGCGGCGCGCCGCGCGGGGTGGGCGCGTCGCGTCCATCGGTCCCATCGGCCCTCGCGCCGGTCGCACCACGTTTGCACCACGTTGTGGCGATCCGTCACGCGCGGCGAGCGGAGCGGACAGCGCCGAGCGGCGCCGCCCCGCGGCAGCCGGCGGCGCGCGGCTGGCATGATGCCTGCTGGATGCGTCGTCGAGGGAGCAGCCATGCGATTCGGACTCAACCCGGCTTCGTTCGCCTGCGCGCTCGCGGGCGCGCTCGCGGGCGCGCTGCTGCCGCCGTCTCCGGCGAACGCGGCCGACGGGGCGGGGCTCTTCGCGCTGCCGCCGAGCCGGCCCGACGCGTCGACGCGCGCGGCGATGCCGGCGCCCGAGCCGCCCGCGACGTCTCGAGCGACGTTCGTGGCGCTGGTGGAGCGCACGATGGTGGCGGCCTTCGCGCCGCCTCCGGCGGAGATGCGCGTCGCGCCGCTCGTGAGCCAAGGCGGCGGCGGCGGGCTGCGCCTCGTGCTGCCCGTGTGCGAGGACGGCTGTTCGCGCTACGCGACCCGCGGAGTCCTCCTCATCACGCAAAGGACGCCCGACTCGCCGATGGCCTGGCTGGCCGCGGTGAGCAACCGCAGCGCGCGCTCGCCCGAGGGGCCGCCCGGCCTCGCGGCCCTGCGGGAGGAGGCCCGCAGCGCGCGCGCGAAGGTGCCTCAGGAAGAGGAGAGCGCGCTGCCCGAGTAGGCGCGAGCGCGGGAGGCGCGGCGCGCGCGCCCGCGGGAGACCGCGCCGGGGGCCCGCGATCGCCGAGCTGGCCTGAGGAGAAAGGAGCCGAGTTGGCGGAGCACCGGTGTCGCGCGGGCGGCGGCAAACGGGGCACCACCTCTCGGGAGAGGCCGACGGGGCACCACCTTTCGGGAGATCGGAGTCGGCGCGATCGGCGGCTCATGGCGAGACGGGGGCAGACGTGACCGCGTCGCGCAGGGCGCGAAACATCGCTGCGAGCTTTTCCGGCTGATAGCTGGCGTTGAGCCCGCTCGGGTTCGGCAGCACCCAGAGCCTCGTCGCGTCGAGCGTCTCCGGCTGCGGGCCGGGCGCGGCGTGGGGCCTGCCGAACGCGCTGCGGTAGGCGCCGATCCCGAGCACGGCCAGGAAGCGGGGGCGGTAGCGCCGCACCTTGGCCGCGAGCCGTCGCCCGCCGGCGGCGAGCTCGTCCGCGGAGAGCTCGTCGGCCGACGCGGTCGCCCGCTCGACCACGTTGGTGATCCCGTAACCGAGCGTCAGCAGCTCGCGCTCCTCGAACGGAGAGAGCACGCGATCGGTGAACCCGCCGGCGTGCAGCGCCGGCCAGAACCGGTTGCCGGGGCGGGCGAAGTTGTGCCCGACGGCGGCCGTGTAGAGGCCCGGGTTGATGCCGCAGAAAAGGACCTGGAGGTCGGGGGCGATGACGTCGGGCACCGTCTTGCCGGCGGCGGCGAGGAGCTCTTCACGGGTGGGTCTTCGGGGTCGGCGAGGGGTGGGCACGGGCGTTCGGGGCCGGCGCAGGGCGCCGCGGCCGCAGCTTACGACGGCGGCGCGATGGGAGAGGGCGGCAGTCGGCTGGGAGGAGGTGAATCGGCCCTGGACGGGGGCGGTACAGCGGATACCGTCGTGCCTTCCCCGATGCTGGCGCGCTCGCTCGGTCTGCTCACGGCGCTCCTCGCGGCCGCCTGCGCGCGCACGCCCGAGCCGGCGCCCGCGCGCGGCGCCGCGGGGGCCGCTCGGTCCGCGCGCGCCGCGCAGGCCGCGGGTGTGTCGAGCTTGTCGGGCGCGCCGGGCGCGTGGGGCGCAATGGGCGCGAGGGACGCGACGGACGCGAGGGGCGCGACGGACGCGGCCGGCGCCGCGCCGGCGGGGGCGCGCTACATCCAGGGGCTCGCGGACGTGTTCCGCGTGACGCACGGCGCGCCGGACGCGGCCGTCGTGGATCGCGTCGTCGCCGCGGGCGCGCGGCTCGAGCTCGGCGGGGACGGGCGCGTGGTCGCGGCGGCGTGGGAGCCCGATCTGTGGGCGTCCGGCGATCCCGTCGTCGGGTCGCTCGCGATCGCGCCCCACCTCGGCGGGGGCTACCTGCACTGGACGCGGCGCAGGGCGTTCCGGTCGCGCGGCTTCACGGGGCCGCTCGCGGAGGTGGCGCTCGGCGGCGGCGCCCGCGCCGTGCGGGGCGCCCGGAACGGCCTGGGCGGCGTCGTGATCTTCACGGAGCAGGGGCCGCGGGCGCTCCTGCCGGGCGAGGATCGCGGCCGGGCGCTCGAGGCGCCGGCGATCCACGATCTCGCCGCGCTGGACGCGGCGCGCGCGGCGCGCCTCGACGTCTTCGGCCGCGCGGCGACGACCGCGGACGGCGGCAGGACGTGGATCGACGCCGGACGGCGGCTCGGGCTCGCCGCGCGCGGCCTCGGCGTCGCGCCGGACGCGCTCTGGCTCGGCACGGCGCTCGGGCGCGTGGCCGTGCTGCCGGACGGCTCGCTCGGCCGCCCCGACGGCGATCTCCGCGCGACGCCGGCGGGCGGCTCGTTCCAGCTGCTCTTCGCGGGCGGCCGGGCCGGCGAGCGCGACGAGCTGGCCATGGTCGAGGAGCGCGCGCAGCTCGCGCCGCTCGAGGGGGCCGTGTCCGCCGGCGCGATCCTGCCCGACGGGACCGCGGTCGGGGTGTTCGAGGGCGGGGTCGCGCGGATCGACGCGCGCACGGGCGCGACGCGCGAGCGGCTCGCCGCCTGGTTCCCGGACGGGCTGGACTGCGCGCCGATGCGCGCGGAGGACGGGCTGCTCTTCCTGTGCGCGTGGGAAGACTACGAGGGCTACGGCAGCTTCGTGCTGCGCTCGGAGCGAGGCGAGGCGCCGCGGGTCGAGCGCGCCTTCAGCGACGAGGGGTTCTTCGTGGCCGACGACGGCGGCGCGGTCGGCTACGTCGGCGGCTGCGCGGCGTCTCCGCGGCTCGTGAGCGACGAGGAGCGCGATCGCCGCTACGGCGAGGTCGTGATCCACCCGAGGATCTGCGTGCGGCGCGGCCCGGGCGCCTGGGTGGAGCACGCGATCGAGATCGGCGAGGCGGAGGCGCTGGTCGGCTGGGCGCCGCGCCGGGACGGGAGCGCGGTCGCGCTGCTGCAGGGCGAGCGCGCCGCGCTGCCGGCGCCGGTCGGCGCGCCGCTGGGCCGCGACGCGGGGGGCGTGCGGATCGTGCGGCCAGAGGGGCATCCCCCCGGCTGGCACTGGACGCCGCCCCCGCGCGACGGGGCGCGGGTGCTCGTCGACCGGCGCTTCCGCGCGCGCGAGGACGGCGGGGTCGACGGGTGGCTGTCGTCGATCGAGTGGCCCGATCCCGTGGGGCAGGCGAGCCTGGGCGTGACGATCGCGGCGGACGGGGCGATCTCGCCGCACGACTTGCCGCCGGAGCCGGCGGGGATGGTCGTGACCGGCGATCACGGCGTGCTGGTCACGCGCGGCGCTGAGCTGTACGAGACGCTCGATCACGGCCGGACGTGGCGCGCCGCGGGGCGCTCGCCGGTGACGCCGTCGTCGTTCCAGGGCGCGTGCTCCGCGCTCGGCTGCGCGCTGGTCGGCGTGGTGCGGCTCGGCTGGGGCGCGGGCGAGCCGCCGCCGGCCGTCGCCGACGCGCCTGGGCCCGGATGCGGGGCGGCGGGCGCGGGCGCGGCGGCTTGCCCGGGCGGCGGCCCGCTGCAGGAGACGGCGGCGGGGCTGCCGGCGCTGTCCTGTGCGCCGATCGGCCTGCCGGCGCCGCTCCCGCGCGCCGAGCCCGCCGAGGGCGCGGAGCGATGGACCGTGGCGACGCCGTACGGCGACACGCTCGAGATCGTCGCCGACGCGCCGGAGGCCGACCGCGCCGCGCCGCCGCCCGCGGGCGCGCCGCGACCCGCGGACGCGCCGCCGCCCGAGGACGCGCCGCAGGAGGGCGCGGCGCCGGGGAAGGGCGGCGCCGCGCCGGGGAGAGGCGGGCCCAACGCCGCGGCGCTCCGGACGCACAGCGCGCTGTACCGCCCGCCGTTCGATCTGCGCGGCGAGGTGCTGCGGCTGAACGCGACCGAGCTCGCGACGAGCGGCAGGCGCGGCGCGCAACGGGCCGCCGCGGTGCCCCTGCTCGCCCCGGGCGGCGAGGCCGCGCTGCTCGTCGTCGCCGAGGCGGGCGAGCTGCTGCTCGGCCCCGACGGCGCGCGGGCGCTCCCGGCGCTCGAGCCGCGCCGGAGCCCTGCGGACGGGTCCGCGGGCCAGGCCCCCGGCCTCCTGCTCGCCTCGGGCCGCGCCCTCGTGCTCGGCGAGCACCGGCGCCGCGCGGCCATCGAGGAGCACGGGCCGGAGCCCCGGCAGCCCGCGCGCATGGTGGGGCTCGACCGCGAGGAGCTGCGGGGCCGTCCGATGGCGCTCGCCCGGCGGGACGACGGCGAGGTCGGCGTGCTGGTGCTCGACGGTCCCGCCCCCGAGACCGCCGGGGCCGCGGCGCTCGACCGCATTTCCGGGACGGCGGGCGAGGTGGTCGCGCTCGCGCCCTGGTCGACGCTGACCGCCGCCAGCGACGCGCGCTGCCGCGACCTGCGGGGCGCGTGGCGCGCGCTCGTGGCGCTCGATCCGGAGAGCGCGCTGCGCCTCGATCGGAGGGCGCTCCCCGCGATCGCGCTGGGCGACCAGGGCATCGCGCAGGTGCGCTGGGGGCGCGAGCGCGTCTGTCTCGAGGCGCTCCACCTCGCGGTCGCCGACTCGAGGCGGCGCGGCGAGGCGGCGGTGGACGCGGCGCTGATCGCGCGGTGGACGGCGCCGCGGGGGCAGGGGGGCGGGGCGGGAGGCGGCGAAGGTGTGCTCCGGACCGCCTCGATGACGCAGCGGCTCTCGTGCGCTGCGGGCGCCCGGTCGGGCGACGAGTGAGGCGCCTGAGCCTCGACAACGCGGCATCGCTCCTCGGCGCGCCCCGCCCGCCTCGGCCCGCCTCGCGCTCCCCGGGCGCGCTCTCCCGCGCCCTCGGCCGGCTGTCGCTCCTCGCCGCGCCGGCGCTCGCGGCCTGCGGGGCGGTCGAGCCGGCGCCCGCGCCGCCCGGCGCGCCCGAGCCGCCTCGCCGCGCCCCGGCCGCCGTCGCGCTCGGCCCTGCCCGGTACGTCGCGCAGGCGGCGCAGGGCCTCGTCGAGCGCGTGGTCGTGGGCGGCGAGGCGATCGACCGGGCGGTCGTGAGCGGCCAGCGCGTCGAGCTGCACGGCCTCGAGCGGATCGAGCCGCTCGGCGCCAGCGGCGTGGAGCTCGCCGGCGGCGCGGCGTTCCCCGCCTGGGCGCAGGCCGGGCCGCGCTACGTGTTCTGGAGCGGCGGGGACATCTACACGGCGGCCACCTTCTCCGGGGAGCTCCGCAAGGTCGCGGCCTTGCCGGGCAGCGTCGCCGGCGTGTTCCCGTGGCTCGACGGCATCGGCCTGATCACGTCGGCCGGGAGCTTCGCCGTGCAGGGCGCGAGCGGCGCGCTGCGGCCGCTCGGCCTGCCGTCCCTCGTCGCGGCCGCGGCGGCCGGCGAGCGCCGCGCGCTCGGCCTGACCGTCTTCGGGCGCGCGCTCCTCACGCTGGACGCGGGCGCTTCCTACCGCGACGTCACCCCGGAGCTCGACGGCGCGATCGCGCTCGAGGTCCGCGGCGAGGAGATCGTCGCCTCGCTCCTCGGCGGCCTCGAGCGCGCCGTCGATCCGGGCGGCCGCGTCGGCGCGCCCCGCGCCGCGCGCGCGCGGCCGCCGGCCTACGCCGACTCCGGGTGGCTCCCCGGCGCCCCCTTCGATCAGCTCGCGGCCGCCGTCGCCTCGGGCCTGCCGCTCGCCGACGGCGGCGCCGTGATCGCGGCGGACGGCTCCGTCGGCCGCATCGATCTCGCGACCGGTCGCGCCTCCTCCGTCGCGCCGCTCCCGCCCGGCAGCGGCGCGTGCGCGCCGTTCCGCGCGAGCGACGCGCTGCTCGCCGTCTGCGCCGGCCCGGATCGCGCGAGCGTCGTCGACGTCGCGAGCGACGCGCGGGCGCCGCGCGCGCTCCGGCTGGAGCGCGCGTTCGAGCTCCGGCCCGCGCCGGAGGGGGAGGCCGGTCGCTTCGCCGGCGTGGACGGCGAGGCGCTCGGTTACCTCGGGCCGTGCGAGGGGCTGCCGAGGCCGCGGCTCGATCTCCGCGCGATCTCGCGCGCGGCGTTCGCCGGCGGCTCGGCGCCCGAGAGCCCGGTGTTCTGCGTGCGGCGCGGGCCGGGCGACTGGGTCGAGCACCGCCTCGATCCCGCGGACGCGACCGACGTCATCGCCTGGATCCCGCGCGGCGGCGGGGGCGCGGTCGCCCTGGTCGCGCGCGCCGGCGCGTTCCTGCCGGACGGCGAGCGCGTCGAGGTGCGCGGCGCGCTGCGCGTCGTGCGGATCGCGCGCAGCGAGCCGCCGCTCCACCTGCCCTCGTACGGCGACGGGCGGCCCGAGGTGCTCTCGCGCGCGCTCGCCGTGCTCGCGGACGGCGCCGTCGAGGGCTGGCTCCCGGCGCAGGGCGCGGTCGGGCTCGCGCCGGTCACGATCGACGCCGCCGGCCGGCTGCGCCGCCACCCGCTGCCGGCGCGCGCGAGCTCGATCGAGACGTCGGGCCCGTTCGCGCTCGTCGAGACGGAGGACGGCGAGCTCTTCGAGACGATCGATCGCGGGAGGCGGTGGGCGCCGGTCGCGTCGCCGCCGGGCGGCGCGGCGCGGCTCTCGGGTTGCTCGGCGGTGGGGTGCCGCCTCGGCCCGTTCCTCCGGATCGGGTGGGCGTCGGCCGCGGGCGGCGTCGGCGCGTCGCCGCCCGGCGCGGCCGTGGCGGAGCCGTCCCCCGGGCGCCCGCGGCGCGAGCGCGGCGGACCGGCGCGGCCGCCGGCCCCGCCGCCGGTCGCGCGGCTCGCGTGCCGCTTCGCGGGCCCGATCGCCGCCGCGCGCGTGCCGGAGTCGCACGGGTTCGGCGCGGTGGCCGCGCCGCCCCTGCGCGCCGCGAGCCCGCTGCGGCTCGGCACGCTCGGGGTGCTGACGCTGCCGCCGTCCGGCGGCGCGCTGCCGGCGGCCTTCGCCGGCGCGGAGCTCGCCTGGATCGCCCCGCTCGATCCGCGCGCCGAGATCCGCCGCGCGACCGTGCCGCTCGCGGTCGCCGAGCTGTCCCAGCTCGCGTACCGGCCCTACGAGGCGCAGGTCGGGCTCGCGATCGATCGCGACGGCCGCGTGGCCCCCGTCGCCGTCGGCCCGAAGGAGGCGTGCCTCGCCGGCCTGCTGGACGCCGCGCGCGTGACGCGTCCGGTCGGCGGCTGCGCCCCCCAGCCCTCGGTCGGCGTCGATCTCGGCGATCGCGCGGTGTTCCTGAGCCCCCGGTACGACGGCCTCGCGGTGAGCGCGGTCGACCTGCGCGCGGTCGACCTGCGCGGGGCGGGGCGCGGCGCGCCGGCGAGCGGGCGGCCTCTCGGCGGGGCGCTCCGGGAGCTCCACGTGCAGCGCACCGCGCGGGCGGCGGCGCAGCAGGCGCGCTTCGGCTTCGGCGCGGGCGAGCGCGGAGGCGAGCCCGTCGTCGTGGCCGTCGCCGGCGACGGCGGCGCGGTGCTCTCGCCGGTCGATCCCGAGCTCGGCGAGCTGGGCCCCGAGGAGGCGCTCGCGCCCCTCGGCGAGCTCGCCCCGGGCGGCGCCCCGTCGTGCGCGCCGCGCCGCGGGGAGGCGCGCGTGGTCCTGCCGTTCGATACGGAGATCGGCCTCGCGCCCGGCGCGCTGCCGGGGGTCGCCGAGGCCGGGACGGCCGGCGTCGCGGTGATCCGGTGGTCGAACGAACGCGCGTGCCTCGACGCCGTCGAGCTCAACGTGCGGGACGAGCGCTACGAGGCCGACCTCGGCTCCTACGAGCCGCCCGGCGTCGTGAAGAAGCTCGTCGCGCGCTTCGCGGGGCCGCCGCCCGCGGCCCCGCGAAGCGCGCGCGGCGGGCCGAGCCCCGCGCCCGCGCGGCGCGGCGACCCGGCGCAGGGCGCCGGCGGGGGCACGCTCGTGCTCGTCCAGCAAGGCCAGGAGGTGCGGCAGCCGGTGCAGTGCACGGCGGTCGTGAGGGCGCGCTGAGCCGGGCGCGCGCGCTCGCGATCCGCCCGGCCGCGGTGCGCGGCGGCGGAGCGGGCCGCCTCGCGCCGGTCCAGGCGGCGCTCGCCGCGCCCGGGCGGCCCCACCGGGAGAGCGCCCTGCGGTGCGCGCTCGGATCGTTTACAGTCGCCGCCGCCGCGATGCCCTCCCGCGCAGGCGTCCTCCTCGGGCTCGCCCTCGCCGCTGCCTGCAGCGCCGCCCCGGAGCGCCCTCCGCGGCCCGCCGGGCCCTCGGCCGACGCGCTCGCCGCCGCGCCGCCGCTCTCTCCGGCGCGCTACGTGCTCACCGAGGGCGTCGGGGTCCTCTTCGACGCCGCCGCCGCGCCCGGCGATGGCGCGCCCGCGCCCGGCCCGCAACCGGCGCTCCACGAAGGGGTCCGCGTGCGCCTCGAGGGCGGCGTCGTGCTCGCCGCCGCGCTGGCGTCCGAGCCGCTCCGCGGGTTCCGATCGATCCCGGCGCGCCTCGGGGGCGGGTTCGTCCTCTGGTCGGACGGCCGCGCCTACCGCGCCAGCGACTTCCTCGGCGCGCTCGCGCCCATCGCCGACGTCGGCGCCCCCGGCGGCGCGCGGCCGTACCTCGACGCGATCCTCCTGCGCAGCGATCGCGGGCTCCTCGAGATCGACCCGTCCACGCTCGCCCTCCGCCGCTTCGGCGCCGCGGGCGTGGTCGACGCGGTGGCCGTCGACGCGCGGCGCGCCGCGCGCCTCGACCTGCTCGGCCGCGCCTCGGTCACGCTCGACGGCGGCGCCACCTGGATCGACGTGCTCGAGACCCACGGGCTCGCCACGACGCTCCTCCAGGAGGGCGGCGGGGAGGTCGCGCTGCTCGGCCCCTCGGGCGGCCCCGCGCTCCGCGTGACCGCCGCCGGCCTCGTGCCCGCCGCGCCCGCGCCGCCGCGCGACGGCCCGAGCCGCTCGCTCCACCTCCCGCCGGCGCGGGACCCGCTGCCCGGCGCCTCCTCGAGCCGCGGGCTCGCCCCGGAGGCGCTCGCGCTGGCCGCGGCGACCGGCGCCCTCCTCCCCGGCGGCAGGCTGCTCGTCGCCCGCGACGGCGGCCTCGCCGTGCTCGCCGCGGCGACGGCCCAGCCCATCGCCGACGCGGAGCTCGAGGGCCTCGACCCGCGCTACGCGCGCTGCCAGCCGTTCCGGGCGGGCGAGGACGTCCTGCTCGCGTGCTCGCACGAGGCCGCCCAGGTGCTCCGGCTCGAGACGACGCTCTCCGCGCCGCGGCTCGAGGCCACGTTTCCGCCCCGCGGTCGCGACCCCGACCCGATCGCGGCCTGGCTGGGGGCGTTCGTCGGCGACGATCGCGGCCGCCTCGCCTTCTCCGGCCGCTGCGGCAGCGTCCCTCCGGGGCTCCACGACTTCGAGGAGCTCCCGGACGGCGCCGCCTCGCCGGACGGCGAGCGGCCGCCCTGGCCTTCCGCGCTGCCGCTGCCGGGCGGGCCGCGCTCCGGGAGGGCGCGCCCATCGAACGGCGATCCCGCCGAGGACCGCGCCGCGCGCGTGTGCGTGCGCACCGGCGGCGGCCGCTGGGTCGAGCGTCGGCTGGAGGGCGATGACGCCGCGCGCCTCTACCGGTGGATCGTCGGCGACCGCGGGACCGTGACCGCGCTCGTGCTGGAGGCGCGGACCTCCGAGGCGGGAGCGCCGCGACCGCAGGTCGCCGAGGGGCAAGCGCCGCGCGCCTCGCTTCCCGTCGCGCGCGACCGCGAGCGCCGTCCCGCGATCCCGCCCGAGGGCGTCCGCGTGATCCGCGTGCGCGAGCGCGACCCGGCGCTCGCCGGCGGCGCCTTCCCGGCGCTCGCCGGCCCCGCCTCGCCGCGCCTCGTCGACACCGACTTCTGGGAGGACGACGACGGCGCCGTGCGCGGCTGGCTCCACCTGCCCGACGCCGCCGACGGCGCCTCGCCGCCCCCCGCGCCGCTCCCGGGGCTCCCGGAAGAGGACGCGCCCGCCGCGCGCCTGCTCTCGAGCCGCCGCGGCGGCCGCGTCGCCGGCCTGCGCATCGACGCGCGCGGCGGCGTCACCGTCTACCCCCTCCCGGCCGCCGTCGCGCACGTCGTCGCCGGCGGCCGGTTCGCGCTCGCCGCCACCGGCGACGACCCGCCGGCCTACTTCGAGTCGACCGACGGCGGCCGCTCGTGGCGCCCCGTGGAGGGCCCGCCCGCTCGCCAGATCGAGCCACCGCTCGACGAGGGCGCCCCCTTCGCCTGCTCTCCGATCGGCTGCGCGATGGGCGAGCACGGCCTCGTCCGCCTCGGCTGGGGCGGCCCCCCGCCGCCCCCGCGCGGCGCGCCGCCGCCGTACGCCCCCGCGGCGAGCCCCGCCCCTCGGGCCGCGCCGCCGCCGCTCGTCTCCTGCCGTCTCGACGACGACCCCCCGACCTTCCCGCCCCCCGCCGCCCTCCCGGCGCCGCGCCCCCCCGAGCGCCCCCCTGCGGGCCGCGCCGGCCGGATCGCGCGCGCGGCGCCGGGCGCCCCCGCGGCGGCCCGGCTCCTCGGCGGCGCGCCCCCGCTCGTCTCGCTGTGGACGGCCCCGTCCTCCCCGCTGGGCGCGCTCCGCGACGGCGTCTTCACCGCCAGCGTGGTCCCGCCGTTCGCCGGCGGCGCCGCGCCGCGCCGCCTCTCCCTCCGCGACCGCTCGCTCTCCGCGGCGACCGGCGACGCCGTCCCCGTGCTGCTCGCGCCCGGCGCCGGCGCGCCCGCGGATCTCCTGCTGCTCTTCGACGCGAACGAGCCGCACGGGCGGCGCGGCCTCCGCGTCCCCGCGGGCGCCGCGCCGCCCGTGCTGCTGCCGTTCGACCACGCCGGCGCGATCGCCGCCGCCGCCGAGCTGCCGGGCGGCGACCTGCTCGCCTTCGACGCCGGCAAGCGCAGCCTCCTCCTCGCCACCCGCCGGGGCACCCTCTCCGTCGCCGGGCTCGCGCCTGTCCCCGACGTCGCGGGCGCCCGGCTCACCCTCGGCCGGCGGGTCGACGCCCCCGGCTTCGCCCTCGTCGGCTACGCCGTCGCCTCGGGGGAGGTCGTCGCCGGGCCGCTCGACGTCGCCCGGGGTCAGGTCGGCCCCCTCGAGCCGCTCGGATCCCTCGCGTCCCTCGCCGAGATCGGCGCCGACGGCTGCGGCGGCGCTCGGCCGTCGCACCGGTTTGTGGCCGAGCTGCCCGTCACGCTGCGGGTGGCGTCGAGGAGCGGGGCGCCGCTGCTCGAGGAGGACGCCCCCGCGGCCGCGCTGCTCGCCGGCGGCCGCGGCGCGCTGTGCGTCGAGGCGATCGAGATCCGCGCCGCCGCGCGGGGCGCGCAGGACCTCGGCGCGGTGTTCGGCCCCGGCGGGGCCGCGGCGCTCCGCGGCGGCGCGCGGCTCCGCTGCGAGCTCTTGCCGGACCGGCCCTGACGAGCGGCGCGTCCCGGAAACTCCGCTCCGCCGGACCTCCGTGCTAGGGTCGGCCCATGCCCGCCCTTCGATCCTTGGCCCTGCCGATCGCGGTGGCTGCGTCGATGCTCGGCCAGCTGGCCTCTTGCTCCGAGCGGCCCACCAATTTTCCCGACCGCGACGGCGTCATCGCCGCCCAGGCCGAGTGGTGCGCCGCGCTCGCCAAGCTCCAGCGCGCCGGCGCGTCCTGGGAGCACCTCAACGCGTGCAAGGCCGCCTACCCGACCTCCTCGCCCACCTATCTCCGCGCGATGACGAGCTGCTTCTCGCGGCGCATGGAGGCCGCCACCGAGAGCTCGCCCGACCGGAGCCAGATCATCCTCGAGTGCAACGACGAGGTGGCCGTCAAGATCAACCCCGACGAGCCGACGGCGAAGCCCGTCGTCGAAGCCCGCTGCGCGCGCATGTCCCGGTGCGAGAAGATCCCGGTCGCCGACTGCAAGGCCTCGTTCAGCAAGCTGGAGGCGGCCCAGCGCGCGATGTTCACCACGATCTACAACGCCTCCGGCCGCTACGAGATCATCGACTGCCTCGAGAACGCGAGCTGCACCGACAACGAGGAGGCGGGCCGCCAGGCGTGTTACAAGCCCACCTCCGACGCGCTGCTCTGGTTCCCGGACTGAGCTCGCGCCCCGGCGGCGCCCCGCGTCGGCGGGCGCCGCGCGACCCCGCGCCCGCGCCGCCGGCCCCCCTCACCCGCGCCTCCGGCCCTCTCGTCCGCGCCTCGTTTCCATGAAATCCCTGGTAGCGTGCTGCGCATGCGAACCGCCCGACCTCGACCTGGTCACCCGTCTCCGCTCGGCGCGCGACGTCAGCGCGCCGAGCGTCCTCACGCCCGCCCCGCCCACGCCCGCCCCGGCGCGGCGCACCGCCTCGCCGGAGGCGGCCGCCGGCTCCTGCTCGCGCGCGTCGTCGCCGCCGCGCTCGCCCTGATCGGGGCGTGGCTGCCCGCGACCGCGGCGCACGCGGCGGGCACCGCCACCATCGCCGATCGCTCCCCCAAGGAAGACGACGGCCGCTGGAAGCTCAAGATGACGATCAACTACGGAGGGACGCCGCACCTCTCGCACATCCCGATGCTGTTCTCGTTCACGCCGACGGTGCACTACGAGCGAGCGCTCACCGACCAGTCGCCCGAGAAGCCGATCCTGAACCGCATCCCGCTCCAGAACCAGCAGTCGATCAACGAGAGCATGGACGTCGGCTTCTCCGACGGCAGCGGCAAGGTCTTCTCGATCACCAAGTTCGACTTCGTCCTCCGGCGCGATCGCGGCTTCGAGGCCGGCGAGTACGAGCTCGTGATCAAGCGCGCCAGCGACGGCGTGCAGGTCGGTCAGAAGCAGAAGATCACCCTGCAGGGCGAGAACGAGATCATCGATCGCCGCGCGATCGTCTTCACCGGCGAGAAGAAAAAGAAGAAGGACGACAAGGCGGACGGCGCCGACGCCGAGAAGGGCGGCGAGGCCGAGAAGGCGCAGGATTCCGAGGCCGAGCCCGCATCCGCGCCCGCGGAGGCCGAGGCCCCCTCGGACGCCGAGCTCCCGCCCGACGAGGCGCCGCCGCCGGTCGCGCCGAAGCAGGGCGGCTGCGGCTGCCGGCTCTCGCCCGAGGAGGCCGCGACGCCGCTCGCCCTGCCGCTCGTCGCCCTCGGCGCGGCGGCCGCGGTCGCTCGAAGGCGCCGCGCGCGCCGCGGCTAGCGCGCGCCGCGGTCGTCGCGCGGCGCGCCGGTCGCTCGCGCCCGCAGCCCGGGCGGACGGGTCCTCGCGAGGCGCCTCTGTGCTGGACG
The DNA here is from genome assembly GCA_051525975.1 of Sorangium sp. So ce134. Classification (GTDB taxonomy): domain Bacteria; phylum Myxococcota_A; class Polyangia; order Polyangiales; family Polyangiaceae; genus Sorangium. Next base: position 9,340,949 of record CP150314.1, on the reverse strand, counting down.
GCGCGCGACGCCTCGGCCCGCGGCGCCCGCGACGCGTGATCGCCCTTGCAGGGACCACCCGAGCCCGCAGACAATCCCCCGCCGACGCCGGCTGCCCACGACCTCCCCGCGGGCCCGCCGTCCCCAACCCAATCGATGAGCTCCCTAGTCCCCGCCCACCAGCACCCTCTGCTGTACGCGATCTTCGTGCGCGTCTGGCTCCACGAGCTCTCGCGCGCCGCCAAGGCCAGGGTGACGCTCGCCAGCGTGCCCGACGCGGCGCTCGACCGGCTCGCCGCGCTCGGCGTCGACTACGTGTACCTGATGGGCGTGTGGACGCTCGGCCAGGAGGGCCAGCGCCTCTCGCTCGCGCACCCCGACCTGCGCGCCGAGTACGACCGCGTGCTGCCGGACTGGACCGAGGCCGACGTGGTCGGCTCCCCGTTCGCCGTCTCGCGGTACGAGGTGAACCCCGCGTTCGGCGGCGACGCCGCGCTCGCGGACCTGCGCCGGCGCCTCGCCGCGCGCGGCATCGGGATCATCCTCGACTACGTCCCCAACCACGTCGCGCGCGACCACCACTGGGTGAAGGAGAAGCCCGAGTGCTTCATCGCCGGCGACGACGGCGCCCCGCTCAGCGGGCGCGACCCCTACATCCCGCCGTGGCCCGACACGGCCCAGCTCGACTACCGCCTCGCGGCGACGCGCGCCGCGTCCACCGAGGCGCTCCGCAGCGTCGCGTCGCGCTGCGACGGCGTCCGCTGCGACATGGCCATGCTCGTGCTCGACGACGTCTTCCGGCACACCTGGTCCAAGCGGCCGCCCACGGAGCGAAAGGCCGAGGCCACCGGCGAGTTCTGGGCCGAGGCCATCGACGCCGTCCGCCGCGATCACCCGAGCTTCATCTTCATCGGCGAGGCGTTCTGGGATCTCGAGTGGCGCCTGCAGATGCTCGGGTTCGACTTCACCTTCGACAAGAGCCTTTACGATCGGCTGAGCCACGCCTCGGCGTCCTCGGTCCGCGGCCACCTCGCGGCCACGTCCGACTACCAGCGCCGGAGCGTCCGCTTCATCGAGCACCACGACGAGCCGCGCATCGCGGCCGTGCTCCCGCCGGACCGGCGCCGGGCCGCGGAGTTCATCGCGGCGACGGTGCCCGGCATGCGTTTCATCCACCACGGCCAGCTCGAGGGGCGGACGGTGCGCGCCTCGCTGCACCTCGCCCGCGCCCCCGAGGAGCCGGTGGATCAGGCGTGCCTCGCCTTCCACGAGCGGCTGCTCGGCGCGGTGCGCCGCCCCATCCTGCGCACCGGGAGCTTCGCCACGCTCACCCCGCGCGGCCCGGGCGCCGACGCGTTCGTCGCCTACCGGTGGGAGCCGCTCCCGGCCTGCGGCGCGCCCCGCAGCGCCGCGCCGCTCGTGGCGGTGGTCAACTTCGCCCCCTCGCGCGGCGGGTGCCGCATCCCGCTCGACGTCGCCGGCGTCGCCGGCCGCAAGGTCCTGCTCGTCGACCTCTTGACCGGCAACGAGCACCCGCGCGACGGCGACGAGCTCGTCGATCTCTCCCGCGGCCTCGGCGTCGAGCTCCCCGCGTACGGCGTCCACCTCTTCGAGATCCGGCGCTGAGGCGAGCGCGGGCCCGAGCCCTGGGAGGTCCCCATGTCTGATCCCGGCGTGGGCGGGCCCCTTCGCCTCATCACCATTCCCTGGAGCCACTACTGCGAGAAGGCGCGGTGGGCGCTCGATCGCGCCGGCGTGCCGTACCGGGAGGACGCCTACCTCCCGCTCGCCCACGCGCTCCCGGCGCTGCGGGCCGGCGGGCGCCGCTCCGTCCCGGTGCTCGTCTCGCCGGCGGGCGTGCTCCGCGACTCGACCGACATCCTGCGCTACGCCGACACGCTCGTCCCGCCGGAGCGCGCGCTCTTCTTTCGCGAGCCCGACGCGGCCTGCGCCGAGGTCGAGGCGCTCGAGGAGCGCTTCGACCTCGACCTCGGCCCCGCGAGCCGCCGCGTCGCGTACTTTCACCTCCTGCCCGACGAGGAGGGCGCGTTCGCCCTGATGGGCGGGTCGTTCCGCGGGATCGAGGGCGCCGGCGCGGCGCCGCCCTGGTGGTTCGGGCGCGGCGTCTTCCGCGCTTACTACCCGATCGCGCGGGCGGTCATGAAGCGCGTCATGCGCATCGACGCCGCCTCGGCCGAGCGCTCCCGAGGCAAGCTCCGCGCGGTCTTCGACGCGGTGAACGAGCGCTTGCGCGACGGGCGCCCGTTCCTCGTCGGCGACCGCTTCTCGGCCGCCGATCTCACGTTCGCCGCGCTCGCCGCGCCGCTGCTCGCGCCCGAGCACCACCCGGTGCCGCTCCCGCCGCCAGGCGAGCTGCCGTCCGACCTCCGCACGCTCGTCGAGGCGCTCCGCGGCGAGCCGGCCGGCGCGTTCGTCCAGCGCCTGTACCGCGAGCAGCGGCACCGGGAGGCCGGGCCCGTCGCCGGCGGCTGACGTCCGGCGCGCGGCCGGCGTCCAGGAGCGCGCGCTCGCCGGCGCGCGGCCGACGTCCAGGAGCGCGCGCTCGCCGGCGCGCGGCCGACGTCCGAGAGCGCGCTCAGCCGCGCGCCGGCACGCTCGCGAGCAGCTCCCGCACCGCCGGCCCTGCCTTCAGCGGCTCGCGGCGCGCGCCGAAGTGCCGCGCGTGATCCCGGACCAGCCCGATCGCCGCCTCCGGGGCGAGGCCGTGCCGGGCGCGCAGCCACGCCGCCAGCACGACGCCCGCGCGGCCCGCGCCGGACGCGCAGTGCACCACGATGGGCGCCCCGCCGGCCTCCGCGCGGCGGAGCGCGGCGAGCGCGCTCTCCAGCGCGTCGGGCGAGGGGATCGCGCCCCCCTCGAGCGGCACGTGCGTCACCCGGAGGAACTCGCGCTGGAAGCGGCCGAGGAGCGGCACCCGGTGGAGCGCCAGCTCGCCCTCGTCGAGCAGGCAGAGCACCTCGCGCATGCCCTGCCGCGCCATGAAGCCGAGCCACGCCTCGACCGGTCCGTCGCTCGGATCGGGCTGGTGCGCGGCGCCCGGCGGCGGGAGCACGGACGAGCGGATCCCGGAGGACGACCAGAGCGCCATCCCGAAGCCGGGGCGCTCCGCGGCGTGCACGACCCGGTCGAGCGGCGACGCCGGCGCGAAGTTGAAGGGGGTCGGCGTCGACTGCGCGGGCTCGCTCCGGTAGAAGAACTCGAACTGCTCGACGGACGCCTCGAGCTCGGGGTCGTCGATCGAGCCGGGCCGCGCGCGCCGCACCTCGTGGATGGCCTCGGTCGACGACCGGCCCAGCGACACGAGGCGGCAGGCGAGCACCACGCCGGTGCGCCCGATGCCGCCCTCCCCGTGCACGACGGCGGGCCGCGGCGCCCGGGCGAGGAACGTCACGGCGCGCAGGAGGTCCACGCTCGGGATGCGCGTGAAGTCCGCGAGCGGGCAGTGCAGGTGGACGAGCGACCCGAGCGCGTGCGGCGAAGGCGCCCGCCGCGAGAGCGACACCATGCTGCGGAAGCCGAGCTCCGCGAGCTCCTCGACCGCGTGCGGCGCGTTGGGGTACGCCATGCCGGCGAGCTCGCCGGGGAGGACGAACGAGAAATTTTCGAGCTCACTCATGGCCGCCGCCCGGTGCGCACACGGTCGTGGCCTGCGCCTCGCGGTGGGGTGTCCGCCCGCATCGGCCCTCCAGGTCGCAGCGCGCCGCGCCCCCCGCCGCCTCCGCGCGGATCGGCGCGGCGGGGCGCCGCGCCGCGCGTTCGCGCGCCGGTTGCGCGCTGGATCCGCGAGCGGGCGGGGCGGCGGAGGCGGCGAGGCCGAGGACCGCCGGGAGCGAGGGCCGGGGCGGGAGTGCATTCCTCATGGTGGGTCCGCATTGTAACGGCAGTTCACGGCCGCTTGGCAGCCGTCACGGCGAGCGCGGTTCGTCCTGGTCGCGGGGAATCGCAGGGACGGGAGCCGCGGGGCCGAACCGCGACGATCGCACGTCGCTCCTGGTTCCCTCGGCACGGTCCGGCGTGTATGAAGGGCGCGTGGTCCGCTACGCCCTCGCCCGGACGGCGATCCTGCGATCCCTGACGCTCGTCGCGCTCGCGGTGGGGTCGGCCTGCGGCGGCGCCGCATCTCCGGCGCCGCTCCCCGGCGGGGAGGCGCCCGCTCCCCCGGCGGCGCCTGCGGCCCCTCGGCCCCCGGCGGCCTCCCCGCAGGAGGCGCCGCCCAGCGTGGCCGAGGCGCAGGCTTTCCTGGCCGGCGTCGACCGGGAGCTGCGCCGGCTGCGGCTCCAGTCCGGGCGTGCGTCGTGGGTGAACCAGACGTTCATCACGGACGACACCGACGCGCTCTCCGCCGCCGCCGACGAGGCGAGCATGGAGTACCTGAACCGCACGATGAAGGCCGCGAGGCGCTTCGACGGGCTCGCGCTGCCCGCGGATCTCGCCCGCCAGCTGAAGCTCCTCAAGATCTCGACCACCCTGCCGGCCCCGAGCGACCCGGCGGAGCGCGCGGAGCTCGCCGCGCTCGCGGTCGAGATGACGAGCCTGTACGGCAAGGGCAAGTACTGCCCGAAGGGCAAGGCGGCGCGGCCCGCCCCGGCGGGCGCCGCCGCGGCGGCGGGGGCTCCGCCGGCGCAGAAATGCCTCGCGCTGGACGATCTCACCGAGATCGTGAAGACCAGCCGCAAATGGGATGAGCTGCTCGAGGCGTGGACGGGCTGGCACGCGATCGCGCCGCCGCTCCGGCCGAAGTTCGAGCGGTACGTCACCCTCGGCAACAAGGGTGCTGCCGAGATCGGCTTCGCGGACCTCGGCGCGCTCTGGCGGGCCGGGTACGACATGCCGCCCGAGGCGTTCGAGGCCGAGACCGAGCGGCTCTGGGGCCAGCTGAAGCCGCTTTACGACGAGCTGCACTGCTACGTGCGCGCGAGGCTGCGCGCGACGTACGGCAAGGACCGGATCGGCGAGAAGGCCCCGATTCCGGCGCACCTGCTCGGCAACATGTGGGCCCAGCTGTGGTCGAACGTCTACGAGCTCATGGAGCCGTACAAGGGCCAGCCGTCGCTCGACGTGACGCGCAAGCTCGAGGCGAAGAAGCTCGACGAGAAGCAGATGGTCGCGCTCGGCGAGCGGTTCTTCACCTCGCTCGGGTTCGACCCGCTGCCGGCGACGTTCTGGGAGCGGTCGCTCTTCAAGAAGCCCACCGACCGCGAGGTCGTCTGCCACGCGAGCGCCTGGGACGTCGGCCACCGGAACGACCTCCGCATCAAGATGTGCATCCGGCCGAACGAGGAGGATCTCATCACGATCCACCACGAGCTCGGGCACATCTTTTACTATCATCAGTACTACAAGCTGCCGATTCTGTTCCAGGAGGGCGCCAACGACGGCTTCCACGAGGGGATCGGGGACACGCTGGCCCTCTCCGTGACGCCGAGCTACCTGAAGACGCTGGGGCTCGTCGACCGGGTGCCGGAGAACGAGAAGGGGCTCATCAATTTCCTCTTGAAGACGGCGCTCGACAAGGTCGCGTTCCTCCCGTTCGGCAAGCTCATCGATCAGTGGCGGTGGGACGTCTTCTCGGGCAAGACGAAGCCCGCCGACTACAACAAGGCGTGGTGGGCGCTCCGGCTCAAGTACCAGGGCGTCGCGCCGCCCGTGCCCCGCAGCGAGGCCGACTTCGACCCCGGCGCGAAGTTCCACGTCCCCGCGAACGTCCCGTACACGCGGTACTTCCTCGCGCACATCTACCAGTTCCAGTTCCACCGCGCGCTCTGCAAGGCGGCCGGGCACGATGGGCCGCTCCACGCGTGCTCGATTTACGGCAGCGCGGCCGCGGGCGAGAAGCTGCGCGCGATGCTGTCGCTCGGCGCGGGCCGGCCGTGGCAGGAGGCGATGCAGGTGATGACGGGCGAGACCGAGGCCGATCCGAGCGCGATGCTGGAGTACTTCGAGCCGCTCCGGAGGTGGCTCAAGGAGCAGAACAAGGGTGAAGTCTGTGGGTGGTAATCGAGCGTAGGTGAGCTGTGCGCGTCTTCGTCGCCGTCGATCCGGGAGCCGAGCTCCTCGCCAAGGTCGGAGAGCTCCTCAGGGAGATCTCGCCCCGGGCTCCGTCCGCCAAGTGGGTGGAGCCTGCGGGGCTGCATATCACGCTCGCCTTCATGGGCGAGATCGGAGAGGAGCGCCTGCCGCTCGTCATCGCGGCGGCCGGGAGCGTCGCCGCTTTCCACAGGCCGCTCACGCTGCGCATCGAGAAGGGCGGCGCGTTCGGCACGCGGCGCCGCCCGCGCGTGCTCTGGCTCGGCGTGGGCGGCGCGGTCGGCGCCCTCACCGCGATCCACCGCGACCTCGAGCAGACGCTCTCGCTCTCGACGGGCTACGTGCCGGAGGACCGGCCGTTCGAGCCGCACCTCACCCTCGCCCGCTCGCGCGACCCGCGCGGCGATCCGGCGCTCGACGCGTGCGCTCAGGCGATCGGCAACGTCGATTTCGGCGAGACGCGCATCGAGGAGATCGTCGTCTACCAGAGCGAGATGACCCCGAAGGGCGCGCGCTACACCGCGCTCGCGCGCGTGCCGCTGGAGGGGATCGGCGCCCCGGAGCAGGGGCGCTGAGCGTCGCCCGCCCGGGCGGCGGCGCCGGCCTCGCGCGCCTCGGCGCTCGCGCGGCGCCGGGGCGGGCCGCGCAAGCGCTGAAGATCGCGCCGCCCCCGCGCGCCCTTCAGCGCTTGCGCGGCCCGGGCGCGGGGACGAGCCCGAGGCGCACCGCCTCCTTGTAGGCGAACGAGCGGCTCAGCCCGAGCAGCCGGCCCGCCGTCGCCGCGTTGCCGCCGGCCGCCCGGAAGGCGCGCGCGAACGCCTCGCGGCGCGCCCTCTCCAGCGTCTCGGCCAGCGGCTCCACGACCTCGTCGCGCGCCGCGCCCCCGAGCCGCGGCCGCGCTCCGGCGGGCTCGACCAGCAGCGCGCCGGGCCGCTCCGGCGCGCCGAACGCGGCGGCCTCGGCGGCGTCGACGTCCTCGCGCCGCAGCACGAGCCGCCGGCCCGCGGCGCCCTTGCCCTCCGCGATCGCCCGGCGCAGCGCCGCGCGCTCCACGGTGTTCTTCAGCTCGCGGACGTTGCCCGGGAAGACGCCCTGCGTGAGCGCGAGCAGCGCCGGCTCGGTGAAATCCACGCGCTCGGCGCCGAGCTCGGCCGCGATCTCCGCGGCGAAGCGCTCGCAGAGCGCCGGGATGTCCTCGCGCCGCTCGCGCAGGGGCGGCACGCAGATCGGGTAGACCCAGAGCCGGTGGAACAGATCGGCGCGGAAGCGCCCCTCCGCGACCTCCCGCCGGAGATCGCGGTTCGTGGCGGCGACGACCCGCGCCTCGACCCGGCGCGGCCGATCCTCGCCCACGGGCTGGATCTCCCCCTCCTGCAGCGCGCGCAGGAGCTGCGCCTGCGCCGCGAGCGGGAGCTCGCCGATCTCGTCGAGGAAGATCGTCCCGCCGCGCGCCGCCTCGAACCTGCCGGCGCGCGCCGCGGTGGCGCCGGTGAAGGCGCCTTTCCGGTGGCCGAAGAGCTCCGATTCGACGAGCTGCGCCGGGATCGCCGCGCAGTTGACGATCACGAGGGGGCGGCTCGCCCGGGGCGATCGCTCGTGCAGCGCGCGGGCGACGCGCTCCTTCCCCACCCCCGTCTCGCCCGTGACGAGCACCGGCACGGACAGCGGGGCGAGCGTCGCGATCTCCCGCTCGATCCGCTGCATCGCGGCCGACCGGCCGGGCAGCGCCGCGCCGCCGGGCGCGCGGCGCGCGCCGCGCGCGCCGGCGGCGAGGGCCTGCGCGGGGCCGGCGTCGAGCCGCAGCGCGCCGGCGCAGAGCGCCGCGAACACGCGCGCGTCCTCGTCGCGCAGGCCGCCGAGGCCGTGGGGATCGAGGGCGTCGAGCGTGAGCAGCCCGGCGAGGCGGCCCTGCACGCGGAGCGGGACGGCCATGCAGGCGTGGATCGGGTGGATCTCGCCAGCGCTGCCGAGCAGCCAGCCGCTGTAGGGGTCGGGCTCGCTCGGGTCGAGGAACCGGATCGGCCCGGCCGCGAGCGTCGCCCTGCTGAGCCGAGGGTGCTCGGCGGGCCGGAAGCTGAGCCCCACCGCGGCCGGCGACAGCCCGATCTGCGCGGCGACGCCGACCGACCCGTCCTCGGCGGCCGCGAGCACCGACAGCGCGTCCGCCGCCGTCACCTGCGCGAGCGCGCGCAGGATCCGCTGCAGCGCCTCGTCGCGGGCGGGCGCTTCGGACAGGCTGAGCACGGCGTCGAGCAGGGTCACGCGGGTTCCTCGAGGAGACGGGTCCGGCGGCGGTTTCCTGTCGGAGACCACCGCAGGAAACACCGTGGGGCCCGGCGGGGCAAGCGGCGCCGGGCCGCTTGCGGGCGGAACCGCGGCGCGCGGTCACGCCCTCGGGTTTCCTGGAGGAAACCGCCGCCGGCCGCGGCGCGCGCCGAGCCGGCGGGATCGGCTCGATTTGCCGGAGAAACGCCCCTGGCACGGCCGGTGCGATTCCCTGTGCGCCGGCGGGGGAGCTCGACGGCGAAGACGATTGGCGCGCGGGCACGGCGCCCGGGCTCGGAGGTTTGTCATGGGATTGAACGTGGGTCTGCTGCGGGAGAGCTTCGGGCTCGTGCTCGAGAGGGAGCCCAACCTCACACACCGTTTCTACGGCATCCTGTTCTCGCGGTATCCGCAGGTGAAGCCGCTCTTCGGGCGCAACAGCCGGGAGCACCAGGAGAAGATGCTCGCGGAGGCGCTCGTCGCGGTCATCGACCGGCTGGAGGACGCGCCCTGGCTCGAGGAGAAGCTCATGGCGATGGGGGCCAAGCACGTCGACTACGGCGTCACGGACGCGATGTATCCCTGGGTCGCCGACGCCCTGATCTCCGCAATGGCCGAGGTCGCCGCCGCCGACTGGACCCCCGAGCACCGGCAGGCCTGGACGGACGCGCTCGGCGCGATCGCCTCGCTCATGCAGCGCGGTGCGCGGGCGTACTGCGCCGGCCGGCCCGAAGTGTCGGCGCCCGCGGCGCAGGCCGATGGTCAGAGCGCCGGATAGCCCGATCTCGCCGCCTGCCCGGCGCGCCTGGCGCGTCAGTCCCCCATCGCCTTGACGACGACGCGCTTGCGCCGCTGGCCGTCGAACTCGGCGTAGAAGATCTGCTGCCAGGGCCCGAGATCGAGCTTCCCGGCGGTGATGGGCACGATCACCTGGTGATGCACGAGGATCGATTTGAGGTGGGCGTCGCCGTTGTCCTCGCCGGTGCGGTGGTGGTGGTAATCGGGCCCCTCGGGGGCGAGCTGCTGGAGCCAGGCCCAGATGTCCTCCCAGAGGCCCGGCTCGTGGTCGTTCACGAACACGCCGGCGGTGATGTGCATGGCGCTCACGAGGACCATGCCCTCCCGGATTCCGCTCGCGGCGACGACGGCCGCGACGCGATCGGTGACGTTGATGAGCTCGCGCTTGGCCTTCGTCTCGAAGTAGAAATATTCGGTCTTCGACTTCATGGCTCCTCCCGCGCGCGCGTCACGGGGCGTGACGGAGCGCGCAATCCACGATACGCTCGATCGCCGTGAAGGCCGCGCGGCGACGGCTGATCCTCGACATCGTGGCGACCGACGCGACGTTCGAGCGCACGGAGATCCGCGGCCAGGCGGCGTGGGTGGGCAAGTGCATCCACTGCCTGTCGCACGTCGTCGTCGGCCTCGACGGCGAGCCGATCCAGCGCGCGACGATCGAGCACATCGTCCCGCGCGCGCACGGCGGGACGGACGCGCTCGACAACCTGGCGCTCGCGTGCGGCCGGTGCAACGCGCTGAAGGGGATGCGGCTCGACGTGCGGCGCCGCGACGACCCGAAGCTCGTCGCGGTCATCGAGCGGCTCCGGGAGCGCAAGGCGAGCCGCCTCCGCCGCGCCGGGACGTAGCGCGGTCAGGGGTAGAGCCGCTCGACGCGCCAGCCGTCGCCGTCGCGGAGGTAGACCACGCGGTCGTGCAGGCGGCTCTCCTGGCCGCGCCAGAACTCGATGCGCTCCGGCACCACGCGGTAGCCGCCCCAGAACGCCGGCCGGGGCACCGGCCGCCCCTCGAAGCGGGCCTCGATCTCGCGGACCCGCTCGAGGAGCGCCTCGCGCGAGGGCAGCGGCGCGCTCTGCCGCGACGCCCAGGCGCCGATCTGGCTGCCCCGCGCGCGGGTCTCGAAATAGGCGTCGGACTCCGCGTCGCTGACCCGCTCGATGCGGCCCTCGACGCGGATCTGCTCGGCCGCCTTGGCCCAGTGGATGCACAGCGCGGCGAACGGGTTCGCCGCGATCTCCATCGACTTGCGGCTCTCGTAGTTGGTGAAGAACACGAACCCGCGATCGTCGATGCCCTTCAGCAGCACCATCCGCGCCGACGGGCGCCCGGACGCGTCGGCGGTGGCCAGCGTCATGGCGGTCGCGTCGGTCGGTTCGGTGGATTGCCGCTGCTCGAGGAGCTCGCGCGCGAGGGCGAAGGGGTCGGTCGGCTCGTTGATCATGGTGAAGCTGCGGCATGCATATACAGGCAGCCAGCGCGCCTGGCGAACCCGAACGGCCGTTATCGGGCGTGAGGGCGCGCCGTGTCGGGCCGTTCTCGCCGCGCGCGGCGGCGGCGAGGCCGGGCGGCGGCGAGGCGAGTCCACGAGGCGCGCGCGCCCTCGGCGGCGATGAGGGCGCGGCGGCGCTCCTTTCCGGGAAAGCTCGCGTTGTCGCGCACTCGGCGTTTTGGTACTAGCGGAGATCCAGAGCGAGGGCGTGCATGGTCGCACCGGTCAACGTGGGGGACGTCCTCGCGGAGAAATACGAGGTCGAGCGCGTCCTCGGGGAGGGCGGGATGGGCGTCGTTGTCGCGGCCCGCCACCGCCTGCTCGGCGAGCGGGTGGCCATCAAATTCCTGCTGCCCCAGGCCCGCGAGCGCGCCGATCTCGTGGCCCGCTTCGTGCGCGAGGGGCAGGCCGCGGCGCGCATCCGGAGCGAGCACGTGACGCGCGTGTACGACGTCGGGACGCTCGCGCGGGGCGAGCCTTACCTCGTGATGGAGTACCTCGAGGGGACCGACCTCAAGGCCCTCCTGCGCGAGCGCGGCCCGCTCCCGGTCGAGCTCGCGTGCGATTACCTGCTGCAGGCGTGCGAGGCGCTCGCGGAGGCGCACGCGCTCGGCATCATCCATCGGGATCTGAAGCCGGGCAACCTGTTCCTGAGCCGGCGGGCCGACGGCAGCCCGCTCCTCAAGGTCATCGATTTCGGCATCTCCAAGATGGCCCTCGCGGCGGAGAGCGCCGCGCCCAAGGCGCGCGACATGACCGAGAGCTCGGCGATGCTGGGCTCGCCGCTCTACATGGCGCCCGAGCAGATGGTCTCTTCGAAGAGCGTCGACGCGCGCGCCGACGTCTGGTCGATGGGGGCGATCCTCTACCAGCTGCTCACGGGCGCCGTGCCCTTCCGGGGCGACTCCGTGCTGGAGATCTACGACCGCATCCTGGAGGGGCCGCCGCGGCTCCAGGGGCTGCGCGCCGACGCGCCCGAGCGCCTCGATCGGGCGGTGCAGCGCTGCCTCCTGCGGAACCCCGCCGATCGGTTCGGCAACATCGCGGAGTTCGCCGCCGAGCTCGCCCCGTTCGCCTCGCCGCAGGCGCAGCACCTGGCCGAGCGCGCCGCGCGCGTGCTGCGGGTCCGGCTCGACGCGCTCGGGGCGGGGGGCGCCGAGGGAGGCCGCGATCTCGCGTCGCCGCGGCGCCCGCTCTCCACGGCGCCCGGTCCCAGCAGCGCGCCGCCGCCCGGCGGCAGCTCCGGCGGCCGGGGTGTGCCGGCCGGCTCGGCGTGGGGGGCGTCCACGGAGCTGCTGGCGGACGGCGCGGACGGCGCGGCCACCGATCGCTCCTGGGGCGGCACGCGCGCCTCCTCGGGCAGCGGCCGCGCCGGGGCGCGCGCCCTCGGGGTCGTGGCGGCCATCGCCGCGGCGCTCGTGGGCGCCGCGGGGCTCGCGTGGTTCGCGCTCCGCCCCTCCGCGCCCGGCGCGGCTCCCGGCGTGCCGCCGTCCTCGTCGGCGCCGGAGGCATCGCCGCCGCGCGACACGGCGGCGCCCGCGACGGGTCCCGCGGCCGGCGGGCGCGCCGAGCTCCCCGGCCTCGCCGAGCTCCCCGACGGCGGCGCTGCGGCGCAGCCGGGGGCGAGCGCGGCCGTGACCGTCAGCGCGATCGGGACGGCGCAGCCGGCGGCGAGCGGGTCCGCGGCGCCGCAGCCGACCGCGTCGGCGAGGCCGGCGCGGCCGCCCGGGCGGCCCTCGCCGCCGCCTCGGCCTGCGCCGTCCCGGTCGCAAGACCTGTTTTCCGATCCGCGATGACATCCCGTGAGCCCAGGAGAGGTCCCGTGTTGCTCTGCCACCGTCGTCACCCGAGCACCTGTCCCGAGGCCGGCTGCTGCGCGGCGGCCGCCAGCGCGCCGCGGACCGGGGGCGCCCGCCGCCGAGCGCTCGCGGCCCTGCCGGCGCTCGCCGCGCTCGCGGCGCTCGCGCCGGCCGCGCGCGCCGCGGAGCCCACCCGGGAGGAGCGCGCCGCCGCGGTCGCGCTGTTCGACGAGGGGCGCGCGCTGATGGCGGCGGGCAAGCACGCCGAGGCCTGCCCGAAGTTCGCCGAGAGCCACCAGATCGATCCCGGCATCGGCACCCTGTTCAACCTCTCCGACTGCTACGAGCGCATCGGCCGGACCGCGACGGCGTGGATCGGCTTCCGCGACGTCGCGGCCGCCTCGCAGTCGGCCGGCCAGGCGGAGCGCGAGCGGGTGGCGCGCGCCCGGGCCGCCGCGCTCGAGCCGCGGCTCTCGCGCCTGCAGATCGTGGTCCCTCAGGAGGCGGCGATCTCCGGGCTCTCGCTCTCGCGCGACGGCGTCGCCGTGGGGCGGGCGCTCTGGGGGACGGCGGTGCCGCTCGACCCCGGCGAGCATCGGGTCGCCGCCGCTGCGCCCGGGCACGAGCCCTGGGAGACGAAGGTCGCGATGGACAAGCCGGGCGTGGTGAGCGTCACCGTGCCCGCGCTCGAGCGTGCGCCGGAGCCGGAGCCCGCCGCGCGCTCGAGCGCCGCGCCGAGCGCGCCGGTCGCGCCGCCGCCGGCCCGTCCGCCGGCGGACGCCCCGCCTCCGCCGCAGGGCGGGAGCATCCGCAGGCCGATCGGCATGGTGGGGGTCGGGCTCGGCGCGGTCGGGCTCGGCGTCGGCACGGCGCTCGGCTTCATGGCCAAGTCGACCTTCGACGAGTCCATCGAGGGCGGCCACTGCGACGAGGAGGGCCGCTGCGTCGATCAGACGGGCCTCGATCTTCGCGACGACGCGGTGAAGAAGGGGAACATCGGGACGGTGGTGTTCATCGCGGGGGCGGTCCTCGCGGCCGGCGGTGCGGTCCTCTGGATCACCGCGCCCGACGCCGCGCCGGCGTCCGCGGGCGGCCGCGCGCGGGCGGGCGGCGCTCCGCTTCGCGCGCGCGTCGGCCTGGGTCCCGGCAGCGCGTGGCTCGCGGGCTCGTTCTGAGCGGCGCGCGCGACGGGCAGGAGTGGCCAGATGCGCCGCGGCGACGGCGCTCGCGGGCTGCAATGCGATCTCCGGCGCTCGAGGCAATGGCGTATGCCGGTCCGGGCGCCCTCTCTTTGAATCCGCGATGACGGCCGGTGAGCGTCGCCGGCGGGCGCCGTGCACGCGATGATCAGAAGGAAGGTGGGCGGGAATATAGTCCTGACCTGACCTCGACCAGAAACGGATTCGCGCGTACCGCTCTGCTTCAAATGTCTGCCTTGGAGAGATGTCCGGCGCACCGCGGGAACGACTCGCTGTGTCAGGCGCATTTCGCCTGAACGGCCGACGAACTCCACGAGCGAGACCATGCCGTTCGACACCGTTCGATCGGCGCGAGAATCTGTCACTCCGTCCCGAGAGCGACCCGCCGAGCGGGCCTATCTGTGCTTTCGGGGCTGTGGGCCACGGCCTCTGTGACTGCAGGCCACTCTCTTTCGCCCGGGCCGAAGATCATGAGTGCGCCACGGCGCCTCTCATGTAGAATGCGCCGCATGAAAAAACAGCGTACGACCTTGGCTTTGTGGATGGCTTTGACGCTGGGTGGCGGCGCGTGTCTCGCGCTGGGCACCGGCGCATGCAGCGATGACGGGGAGACGAGCTCCGGCGACGCGACCTCCACCACCACGGGGGGCCAGGGCTCCTCCTCCGGGACGACGGGGGCTGGGGCTGGGAGCGGGACGGGAGCCGGGGCTGGGAGCGGGACGGCGAGCGGCTCCGGCGGCGCCGGCGGCGGCACGTCGGCGAGCGGGGCCACCACGGGAACGGGCGGCTCGGGCGCCGGCGAGCCGACGGCGTGCGACGCCAGCGCGGCTCCCGATGTCGGGAAGCTGGCGCTCGCTCCCGTCGTCACCGGCGTGGACAAGCTGACTTATGCCGCGCAGCCGAAGGGATCGAGCGACTGGTACCTCGTGCAGCAGACCGGCCAGATCCGCGTGTTCACGGGCGGCGCGCTGCGCCCGGCGGTCTTCCTCGACGTGAGCAGTGAGATCCAGCTCAGCAGCGGTCCCTTCGATGACGAGCGCGGGCTCATCAGCATCGCGTTCCCGCCCGATTACGAGACGAGCGGCAAGTTCTACATCATGATGACGCCGACCACGGGCTCGAACATGAACCGTGACACGGTGCTCGAGTTCAAGCGCTCCGCGAGCGATCCTTATGTGGCCGACAAGACGCCCACGAAGACGATCCTGCGGCTCGATCAGTCGCAGGTGAACCACAACGGCGGCCATGTCGTCTTCGGGCCAGACGGCATGCTCTACGTCGGCACGGGCGACGGAGGCGGGTCCTGCAACAACGACAAGCAGGGGGCACCGCAGGATCCGAGCTCGCCGTTCGGCAAGATCCTGCGCCTCGATCCGAACGCTGCCGAGCCGTACGCCGCGGCCGGCAATCCCTTCCCGGGCGACGGCGCGCGGACGTGGCATTATGGCCTGCGCAATCCGTATCGCTTCGGCTTCGATCGCGCGACGGGCGACCTTTTCATCGGCGACGTCGGCCAGGATTCGTACGAGGAGGTCGACTACGTCCCGGCCGGTGTGTCGGGGCTGAACTTCGGCTGGGCGAAGTTCGAGGGCGACCACGAGGATACCTGCCGCGGGCGCACCCTGCGCGAGGGCTCGACGCACACGCGGCCCATCGTCGACATCGACCGGAGGTCGAGCGCGACGGGGCCGTTCCGCGATTACAAGTCGGTCATCGGCGGCTTCGTGTACCGGGGCACCGAGGTGCCTCAGCTCAGGGGCGTGTACCTGTTCGGCGACTACACCGGAGGGCGCATGGGCGCGCTCGTCCAGTGCGAGGACAAGACCTCGCCCCTCACGATCATCCTCAAGAACCCCGATCCGAACA
This sequence comes from Sorangium sp. So ce134, assembly GCA_051525975.1. Classification (GTDB taxonomy): domain Bacteria; phylum Myxococcota_A; class Polyangia; order Polyangiales; family Polyangiaceae; genus Sorangium. The sequence continues at coordinate 9,325,506 of CP150314.1, read as the reverse complement.
CGCCGAACGCGCCGGCGTTCGTGCGCCAGGGCGGGCTGCCGACCTTCGAGGGGCTCACCGCGATCGTCGAGGACAACGCCGGCGAGCTCTACTTCGTCGCGAACCGCAACAGCCTGGTGAAGATCGTCCCCGGGACGTGAGCGGGCCAGATCGCGGCGCGGGCGCCGGAACGCCGGCGCCTCGCGCCGTGGTCCGCCTCCAGCCCGCGCCCGCCTGCGCGAGCGCATCCCATCCCGGCGCGCGCGTCCATGCGCGCCCCTCGCGCCACCATCACGGCAACTCGCCATCGCCGCAGCAACCGTCGTGCCGCGTCCGCTCGCTGCCGGCGGAGCGCCCCCTTCCGAGCGCCCAGCGGATGTGCTTCGCTTGCGCCGCTCATTCAGGAGGAGCCCTATGAAGAATGTCTTGACCGTGGTTGTGGCGCTCGGCGCCGTGTGTCTCGTCGGCTGCGAGGACAAGCCCCAGCAGGTGACGCCCGAGCCGCCGAAGGGCGCGACCACGGCCGAGGCGGCGAAGCCCGCGCCCAAGGCGGCCGAGCCCGCGAAGGCGGCGCCAGCCGAGAGCGCCAAGCCGGCGAGCACCGGCGGCTGGTGATCGTCGCGGGGGCTCGGCCCGCTGCCCCGTGGCATCGGCGCATGGCCGCGCTCCGCCGCCTCGCGCTTGCGCTCTCGCTCGGCCTCGCCGCCGCGGCCTGCGACGGTCGCCCGGCGGCGCCGGCGCCCGGCGGCGCCCCCGATCCGCTCGAGCCGCTGCGGCGCTTCGAGGCGACCCGCCGCGCCGCGGCCGACTTCTCCCGCCTGCCCAGCTCCGACCGGCTGCTCGGGCCCGATCCGATCGCGCTCCGCCCCGTGGATCCGCTGGGTCGCCCCGCCGCGCCGGGCGCGCCCGCGCTGCTCTCGCCGCTCCGCGGCCGCGACGCGCTCGTCCTGCTCGACGCGTCGCTGCGCGAGCTCTCCCGCGCGCCCGCGCCGGCCTCGCCGACCGGGGTCGCGGTCATGCCCACCGGCGAGGTCTTCGCGAGCGGCGAGGCGTCGCCGGCGCTCTTCCGCTACGTCGTGCGCGGCGCCTCGCTCGAGCCCGCGGGGCGCATCGAGCTCGCGGGCCTCCGCGGCGTCCGCGACGTCGCGGCCGGCCCCGAGGGCGTCCTTTACGCGCTCGACGAGCGCGCCGGCGCGCTCGTCACGCTGCGCCCGGGTCCTGCCCGCGCGGACGGGCGCATCGAGGTCGAGCGCTGGGACGAGCCGATCGGCGCCGGCCCGTTCCGCGTCGTGCGCCTCGCGCGCCACCTGATCGTCGACTGCCTCCTCGACCACACGCTCGTCGTGCTCCCGGTCGGCGCGGACGGCCGCCCGCTCCCGGGCGGCGCGGCGCGCATCCGCCACGACGGCCCGATCTGGAGCTTCGACGCGCTCGAGACGGACGGCGCCGGAGGCGGGCTCCTGCTCGCCGCGGGCGGGGTCGAGGATCGCCCGCTCGACCGGACCGGCGGCTCGTTCGGCTACATCGACTCGTTCGTCTTCCTCTACCGCGTCGCGACCGGCGCCCGGCCCGAGGCGGCGCGGCTCTCGGCCGTGAACGTCTCGGAGCTCGGCGTCCTCACCCCGAAGGCGATCGCGCTCTCGGCGCTCCCGGGCGCGGCCGGCGTGCGCGTGGTCGCGACCGGCTACGGCGGCGATCGCCGGGCCGAGCTCCTCTTCCGCGCCACGGACGCCGGCCTCTCGGCCGCGCCGGAGGTCTCCACGCGCCCGCTCGCCCCCGGCGTCGCCGCCATGGTCGCGCTCGGCGGCGGCGCCCTCGCCTACGCGAACCCCCTGCTCGACGCGTGGCTGCTCGACGCGGGCGGCGAGGGCGCCGCGGTCGCGAAGCGGCCGGTCCAGGGCGGCGGCGAGGGCGCGCGCTCCGAGGAGCTCCGGCTCGGGGAGGCGCTCTTCTTCACCTCGCTGATGGCGCCCTGGAACAGGACCGACGGCCCGCTCAGCCGGTTCACCTGCGAGACGTGCCACTTCGAGGGCTACGTCGACGGCCGCACGCACCACACGGGCCGCGGCGACGTGCGCGCCACGACCAAGCCGCTGCTCGGCCTGTTCAACAACCGCCCCCACTTCTCCCGCGCCCTCGATCCGGATCTCACCGCGGTGGCGGACAACGAGTTCCGCGTCGCCGGCGCGCTGAGCGGCCACGACCCGTGGTTCTCCCTGTCCGCCGCCGACGCCCCGTGGCTCGCCGATCTCGGCCTGGCCGACGCCGCGCGCGCCGGGCTGCCGCCCGAGGCGCTCCGCCGCGCGCTCATGAGCTTCCTCATGGCGTTCTCGCACCGCGCGAACCCCGCCGCCCTCGGCCGATCGAGCTTCACCCCGCTCGAGCGCGACGGCGCCCGCGTGTTCCGGGACCGCTGCGCGCGCTGCCACGCGCCCGTGCTCCGCAGCGACGATCCTGGCTCCGCGGTGCCGTTCGAGCGCTGGGAGGGGCTCGTGCTCGCGCCCGAGGGGGCGATCGTGTGGGGCCGGGCCGGGTACGAGAAGACGGGCGTGGTGCCGTACGTGCACGAGGACGGCGCGCGGGTGCCGTCGCTCCGGCGGCTCTACAAGAAGCGGCCGTACTTCACGAACGGCTCGGCGAAGAGCCTGCGGGAGGTGCTCGAGCGGGCGCGCTTCGACGGCGCCGCCGGCGCGCCAGGCGGCGCTGCGGCCGCGCCCGGCGCCTTCTTCCACGACGGCGCCCCCGCGGGCGCCGGCCTCGCCGCGCTGGACGCCGGGGCGATCGAGGCGCTGCTCGCCTTCCTCGATCTGCTCTGACCGCGCGGCGCGCTGCTCCGGCCCCACGGCGCGCGCGCCTGTCCACATTTTTCGCGGCCGGCCGAGCCCCGGGCCCGCCCGCGCGGATCCCGCAGCATCCCCGCGCGATCCGCGGTAAATAGGCGAGATGCGACTTCACCCCACGTTCCCCCGCCCGTCGGCGGCGGCCATCGACAAGGCGCGCCGGCTCCTCGAGCGCGCGCTCGGCCCTTCGAAGGTCATCACGTCGGCCGACGGATGCGCCGCCTACGCGGGGGACGAGTCGGATCAGCCGCCGGTGAGCCCGGATGCGGTCGTGCTCGCGTCCTCGGCGGCCGACATCGAGAAGGCGGTGCGGGCGGCGAGCGAGGCGGAGGTGCCGGTCGTGCCGCGCGCCGCCGGCAGCGGCAAGTCGGGCGGCGCGGTGCCCGTGGCCGGCGGCATCGTCATCGCCACGATCGGCATGAACTCCATCAAGGAGATCAGCCGCGAGGAGCAGGTCGCGGTCGTCGAGCCGGGCGTCATCCTCGCCGACCTGCACGCGGCCGTGGAGGCCGAGGGGCTCTTCTACCCGCCCGATCCGAACTCGCTCAAGATGTGCGCCCTCGGCGGCAACATCGCCGAGAACGCCGGCGGCCCGCGCGCCTTCAAGTACGGCGTCACGCGCGAGTACGTGCTCGGGCTCGAGGCGATCCTCGTCGACGGCACGCGCCTCCGCACCGGCCGGCGCACGGTGAAGGGCGTGACGGGCTACGACGTCACGGCGCTGCTCGTCGGCAGCGAGGGCACGCTGGCGATCACGACGGAGGCGACGCTCCGGCTCATCGCGAAGCCGCCGTCGGTCATGACGCTGCTCTGTCTGTTCCCGGACGTGCGCGCGAGCGGGCGCGCCGTGAGCGCCCTCGTCGCCGCCGGCGTCGTGCCGCGCTGCCTCGAGCTGCTCGACCGCCCGACGCTCGACGCGGTCCGGGCGCGCGGCGTCGGGGTCGACGAGCGCGCGGGCGCGATGCTGATCATCGAGGTCGACGGCGAGCCCGCGGACTGCGAGGTCCAGACCGAGCGGGTGGGGCAGGTCTGCATGGACGCCGGGGCGCTCGACGTGCTCGTCGCGCAGGACAAGGCGCAGCGCGACCGGCTCTGGGAGGCGCGCCGCCAGCTCTCGCCCACGACGCGCGCCATGGCGCGCCACAAGATCTCGGAGGACGTCGTGGTCCCGCGCGACAAGATCCCGGCGCTGCTCGACGAGGTCGCGGAGATCTCGGCGGCGACCGGCGTCCGCATGCTCACGTACGGCCACGCCGGGGACGGCAACCTCCACGTCAACCTGCTCTGGAACGACCCGGAGCTCGTCCCCCAGGTGGAGACGGCGCTGTCGCGCCTGTTCCGCGCGGTGATCGGCATGCGGGGCACGCTGAGCGGCGAGCACGGCATCGGGACGTCGAAGGCCGAGTTCCTCGCGCTCGAGCAGTCGCCGGAGCTCATCGCGATCGAGCGCAGGATCAAGGCGGTGTTCGACCCGAAGGGCCTGCTGAACCCGCACAAGATCTTCCCGCGGCGCGCGCTCACGCCGGCCGAGCGGGGCGAGCGCGCGCCGGGCTTCCCGACCCACGTCGCGGCGCCGTCGCACGGGGCGTGCTGAGCCGATGCGGGTCCTCGGCATCGATCCCGGGTCGCGCCACCTCGGCTGGGGCCTGCTCGTGCGGCAGGGCACGCGGGTCGAGCACGTGGCGCACGGCGTCATCGACATCGACACGAGCGGGACGTTCGCCGGACGGCTGGTGGAGATCGACGACGAGCTCGGGAAGGTGATCGCCTCGCACGCGCCCGATGCGGCGGCGGTGGAGAGCCTGTTCTTCGCGAAGGACGCGCAGAGCGCGGCGAAGCTCGGGCACGCGCGCGGGGTCGTGCTGCTCCGGCTGGCGCGCGCCGGCGTGCCGATCTCGGAGTACCCGCCGGCGCTGGTGAAGCGGACGATCGTCGGCCGCGGCGCGGCCGAGAAGGCGCAAGTGGCGCAGGTGATGACCGCGGTCCTGCGCCTCGCCGCGCCCCCGCGGCCGGACGCGGCCGACGCGCTCGCCATCGCGATGACCCACCTCAGCGCCGCCGGCTTCGCGGCCGCGCTGGCGGCGTCCGGCGCGCCCGCGCCGTCCCGGGCCCGCCCGCGGCGGGCGCGCCTCGGTTGAGCGTGGCTCCGCCGGGCGGGCGGCTGGGCTCGACGCGGGTCCACCGGGCGGGACCCGGGGCGGTCCGGGCCTACACACGGTGTGCTATGGAGCCTGCATCGGACGCGCCCGCGCCGCGTCCAAAATGAAAACTTGCGGCGCGCCCCGGCTTCAGCGAGGGCGGCGGTCGCCGGGGGAACCGGCGGTGCATCACCGGTGCCCCTGTCTCACGAAGCGCGGAGGCGACACGCCTCTGGACATCAAAGGAGATCGGGAAGGATGACGCGAACCTCACTTTACCGCCTGGTCGCCGCGTGCCTCATCGGGCTGGCGGCGCCTGCCACGGCCGTGCTCGCGACCGCCGGCGAGTCTCAGGCCGCGGGCCCCACCGCCGAAGAGCTCGGCAGGCGCGTCCAGCAGTTCTACGACTCCACGAAGACCTTCAAGGCGAGCTTCACGCAGACGTACACGATCAAGGTCCAGGACGTGAAGAAGGTCTCCACCGGCAAGGTGACCTTCGAGAAGCCCGGCAAGATGAGCTGGGTCTACGACGCGCCGAACGGCAACCGCGTCGTCTCCGACGGCGAGACGATCAAGGTGTACGAGAAGGACAACCAGCAGATGTTCGAGACGCCGGTGAAGGGCTCCCAGTACCCGGCGGCGCTCGCGTTCCTGATGGGCAAGGGGCAGCTCACGAAGGATTTCTCGCTGCGCCTGCTCGACCCGGCGCAGATGAAGTTCGAGGGCGGCTATGTCCTCGAGGGGACGCCGAAGGAGGCGACCCCTGCCTATCAGAAGATGCTCCTCTACGTGGACGGGCAGACCAACCAGGTCCGCCGCGTGCTGATCCTCGACGCGCAGGGCAACCGGAACCGGTTCGATTTCTCGTCGCCGGTGGTGAACCAGCCTGTCGCGAAGAACGAGTTCGAGTTCTCGCCCCCTCCCGGCACCCGCGTCGTCCGCCCCTGACGCTCTCCCGCCGCGTTTCCCGGCGCGGGGCAGCCGTCGCCGCGTCACCGCCGCAGACAGCTCGAGGAAGCGGAGCGTCACGCGCGCGTTCCTCGCCGAACGTGCGCCGCGCCAGGATCCGCCGGGAGGTATGCCCGGCGCGTCCCCGTCGTGGTAGAAATATCGTGTGATGCTTCGATCCGGCGGGTGTGGGCGGCAGCTCCGAGACTGCCGTTGCCCACCGCGGATCGCCGCTTCTAGCGGCTCCATGCGTGCGGTTGGGGGTCGTCTCGGCTGAAGTGTCGCCCGCTGCCACGGGGGTCTCGCGAGAGCGCTCGATCCATGAACAACGCCCACGGACACCGTCCCGATTTCCCCGGCCAGCCGCAGCAATCCCGGCCGGCGGAGCGCCCGAGCGAGCGCGCCCAGCCTGGCGGCGGGCAGGTTCGCCCAGCGTACCCGGCGAACGGCGCGGGGCAGCCCTCCGCGGGGCAGCCGCCGCAAGGGCCGCAGGGCTACGGGCCGGCGCCGCAGGGGCACGGGCCGGCGCCGCAGGGCTATGGGCCAGCGCCGCAGGGCTATGGACCGGCGCCGCAGGGTTATGGGCCAGCGCCGCAGGGGCACGGGCCGGCGCCGCAGGGCTATGGGCCGGTGCCGCAGGGGCACGGGCCGGCGCCGCAGGGCTACTGGCCGCCGGGCCGCGCGCCGATGCCAGCGCAGGGCCCGGCGCCGCAGCACGGCGCTCCCACGCCGCACGGCGCCGTGCTGCCTGCGCATCCCCACGCTGGCTACCCCGCGGTCACCCGGGGGGCGCGAAGGCCTGACCCGGACCGGCGGCGGCGCATCGCCGGGCTGTGGTTGTGGGCCAACGGCATCATCGCGGGCGCGGTCCTCAACGTGATCTTCACGCTCTTCGGCGTGCTCGAGTCCGGGGCGAGCATGCTGAGCGCCATGCTCGTCGGAGCGCTCTTCGCGTTCCCGCCGCTCGTCCTGTACCTCTTCGTCCCGATGGTGATCGATCGGTACGACCCGGAGCCGTGGTGGTGCCTGCTGATGGCGTTCCTGTGGGGCGCGCTCGCGGCGACCGGCTTCTCGATCCTGATCAACACCGGCGTCCACGTCGGCGTCGCCAGCAGCTTCGGCGAGCCGGTGGGCGAGCTCGTCAGCGCGTCGATCAGCGCCCCGTTCGCGGAGGAGCTCTTCAAGGGGCTCGGCGTGTTCGGCTTCTTCTACTTCCTGCGCCGGGAGTTCGACGGCATCGTCGACGGCATCATCTACGCAACGTTCTGCGCGCTCGGCTTCGCCGCGGTGGAGAACGTGCTCTATTACGCGCGCGCCTCGATGCAGGGCAGCGACGTGCTCGCCGGCACCTTCGTCCTGCGCGGCGTGTTCACGCCCTGGCTCCACCCGCTGTTCACGTCGATGACCGGGATCGGCTTCGGCCTCGCCCGGGAATCGTCGAAGACCTGGGTGCGCGTCGCGGCGCCGATCGGCGGCTACCTGCTCGGCGTCGCGCTGCACGCGGTGTGGAACTTCCTCCCGACCGCGCTGGGGCGCGCGATGGGGGATCTCTTCATGCCGTGGCTGCTGCTGTGGCTGTGCTTCGTCGCGTCGTTCTTCGGGATCATCGTCGCGCTCGTCATCCGCAAGGGCTGGGTGATCCGAGATCATCTGCGCGACGAGGTCGCGCTCGGCATGCTCACGCAGGATGAGCTCGAGCTCGTCTGCTCGCCGATCGGCCGGCTCCGGTGCACCCTCGGCTGGCGCGGGGCCACCGGGCGGAGCTTCATCCGCGCCGGCGCGCGGCTCGCGCTCAGCAAGTGGCACACGGCGCGCGCGCTGGAGGGGCGGAACCGGACGCTCAGCGCCGATTTCATCGGTCCGCTCCGGGACGAGATCGCGCAGCTCCGGCAAGAGCTCCTAGCGCGAGCCCCCCGCTAGAGCGGCGTCCTCCGCTAGAGCGGCGGCCCTCCGCTTCGGATACGGGCCCACCTCGACGTTTTCGGTGCTCGGCGCACTGGAGTGCGCCTGCGCGCCGAAAACGCCGATCTGGGCCCGTCTCCTGTGCGGAGGACCGCCGCTCTTGATCGCGGCTTCGCGGTTGCGCTGTCAGCTCTGCGAGCCGTTCGTCCGCTCTTGATCGCGGCTTCGCGGTTGCGCTGTCAGCTCTGCGAGCCGTTCGTCTCGTCGGCTGCGCCTTGCCGCGGCGCGGCCTGGGCGGGTCGGTCCTCGCGCCGCTGCACGGGCTTCGCGGGGATGCCGACGACCGTCGTGTTCGGCGCGACGTCGTGCACGACCACCGCGTTGGCGCCGATCCTGGCGCCGTCGCCGACCGTGACGCCGCCGACGATCTTCGCCCCAGCCCCGATGAAGAGATCGCTCCCGAGCACCGGCGTCTGCCGCCGATCGGCGCCGATCGTCACCTGGTGCTCGATGAGCACGTTCGAGCCGCCGCGGACGTTGCCGTTGATGACGACGCCGTTCGAGTGGATCAGCACGAACCCCGGCCCGAAGTCCGCTCCGCGCCCGATGACGCAGCCGCCGGCGAGGTTCGTCGCCTTGTTGAGCACCATCTCGACCACCGGCATCCGGTGGGCGCGCGCGGCCTGCGTGAACCGGTAGAGGACCATCGCCGCCGTGCCGTCCGTCGCCAGCGTCTTCAGGATCGTCGGCCATGGATCGTCGCCGTAGCACCATGTCGCCTTCTTGCGCACGTCGGCAGCGATGAGTCGCAAAGTCCGCAACATCTCCGCGAGGCTAGCGCATCTCGCCCCGCCGGTGCGACCTTTCGCCGCGCGCCCGTGCGCGCCATCGCTGCGCCTGCGCTCGTCCCCTCCAGGAAGCGCCATCCGCGGCCGCCATCGTCCACCGTCCTCCATCCGCCTGCGCGCGCGTCGCCGTGCTCCGCGCACGCCGCGCGACATCGCCCGCGCGCATGGCCGGACGGGCCCCACCTTCACGAAAGCTCGCAGCGCATTCTCGGCGCAGGCGCAGCCGCACCGCGCTGTTGCCATCCGGTCATCGGGCCGTCACATCGCTCGGGTACACGCGCTCTTCAGCATGGCGCGGATTTTGGTCATCGAGGACGAGCCGGCGCTCCAGAAGGTGCTCGATTACAACCTCAGGCAAGCCGGGCATGAGGTGCTCCTCGCGGGACAGGGCGGTGAGGGGGTCCGGCTGGCCATGGACCAGCGGCCCGATCTCGTCTTGCTCGATCTCATGTTGCCCGACATCTCGGGCACCGAGGTGTGCCGCGCTCTCCAGCAGAGCGACGGCACCCAGCGAATCCCCGTGATGATCGTCTCGGCGCGCGGGGACGAGGTCGATCGCATCGTCGGCTTCGAGCTCGGCGCCGTCGACTACGTCGTCAAGCCGTTCAGCGTGCGAGAGCTCGTGCTGCGCGTGCAGGCCGTGCTCCGCCGCGCGAAGTCGTCCGGGGACGGGGAGAGGAGCATCGAGTTCGGGTGTCTCCGGATCGACGAGGGCGCTCACCGCGTGTGGGTCGATCGCGAGGAGGTCGAGCTGACGCTCCTCGAGTTCAAGCTCCTCGTCGCGCTCTACGAGGCGCGCGAGCGCGTGCAGACGCGCACCGCGCTCCTCGACGGCGTCTGGGGCATCGACGTGAGCATCACGACGAGGACCGTGGACACCCACGTCAAGCGGCTGCGCGACAAGCTGCGCCGCGCCGGCGATTACATCCAGACCGTCCGCGGCATCGGCTATCGATTCGCCGCGTCGCCCGACGTGCCCGAGAGCCGCAGCGCCTGATCGTCCTGTCGGGAAATTCCCGGCAATCGTTGCCGCCGCGTCATTCTGGCGTAACGAACGCTGCCTACCGTGTGGGTGTTGGTTCACAGCATGGGCCAACCCATTGAAGCTGGTTGCCCTTCCCTGAGCTCAGGTGGAGCTCTTGTCTTTTCGCTGGCTGGCGCCTGGAGCCTCGATGCACCTGGAGACGTGGAATGCGGGGGAGGCTGATCCTGAGCGAGCGAAGCGGCTCGCGATCGGGTATGCGGCTGGGCTCCTGCTCTTCGCGGGCATTGCGCTCCTCGCCGCCCGCCTGAGCGGCGCGATTCAACCTCCTCCGCCCGAGGAGGAGGTCGTCGACGTCAAGCTCGCCGCCCGGGTCCCCGAGGCGCCGCCGCCCGCGCCGGCGCCGGCGCCCCCGCCGCCGGCCGCAGAGGCCCCGGCGCCCCGCCCCTCGGCGCCCCGGCGCCCGGCGCTGGTCGCGCCGACCGCGGTGCCGAAGGAGGCGCCGCCCGAGGCCGACCCGAGCGAGGCCAAGCCGAGCGACGACACCTACGGAGAGCCGGGCGGTGCGCCGGGCGGCGTGCCCGGCGGGGTCCCCGGCGGCACGGGGACGGCCGCCGTGGCGGCGCCCCCGCCGCCGCCACCACCACCGCCGCCTCCGCCGCCGCCGAAGGGGCCGATTCACCTGCCCGAGAACGCGACGCCGCCGGTCGCGCTCTCCTGCCCGCCGCCCGTCCCGCCGGAGGCCGCGCTGAGCGCGGGGGTGGAAGCGACCGTGGCCGTCCGGTTCGTGGTCACCGAGACGGGCGAGGTCACGAATGTCTCGATCGTCCGCGGCCATCCCCTCTTCAATGACGCGGTCCTCGCGGCGATGAAGACGTGTCGCTACAAGCCGGCGATCTCCGAGGGGAGACCGGTGTCCGTCTGGAGGACGATCCCGTTCCGCTTCAAGGCGAAGCGATGATTTCCAGCGCACGGCCGCGGAGGCGGCCTCTCGCGAGAGGAACGAAGGAGTGGAGTCATGATGCAGTTTGATCTCGGGCACATCTGGGCGAGCATGGGGCTCCTGAGCAAGCTCGTCGCGTTCGCCCTCGTGCTCATGGCGCTGGCGAGCGTGGCCGTCGTGGTCGAGCGGCTCATCGCCCTCGCCCGTCAGGCGTCCGAGACCCGGCGCTTCGCGAGCGAGGCGCGGCCGGTGATGGAGGCGTGGGACACCACGCGGCTCGTGCAGATCGCCGGCCAGTACGAGCGATCGGCGCTCGCCCGGATCGTCGCGGCGGCGGTGCGCCGGTTCCAGCGCGCCCTCGACGCCGGCGAGGGCGGCGTGCCCCCGGTGGAGCTCGCGCGCCGCGAGGTGTCGCGGCGCCGCGAGGCGATCTCGGCCGATCTGCGCCGCGGCCTCTCGGTGCTCGCCACGGTCGGCTCGGTGGCCCCCTTCGTCGGGCTGCTCGGCACGGTCATCGGCATCATCACCGCCTTCCAGACCATCGCGTCGACCGGCTCGGGCGGCCTCGGCGCCGTGAGCGCCGGCATCGCCGAGGCGCTCATCGTCACCGCCCTCGGGCTCGGCGTCGCCATCCCGGCGGTGCTTTGCTTCAACTACCTCACCACCCGCATCGCCGCGGTGGAGCTCGCGCTCGAGCGCAGCGCGGGTGAGCTCATCGACGAGATGGAGAACGAGCATGGGCGTTCAAGTGGAGAGCAGCCGCTCGAGTCGGCAGCAGCCTGAGCCGGAGATCAACGTCACGCCGCTCGTCGACGTGGTGCTCGTGCTCCTCATCATCTTCATGGTCATCGCCCCCCAGATGGAGCACGGCGAGCGGGTCGAGCTCCCGGCGGTATTCCAGCCGGATCCGAAGTCGAAATCGAAGCTCGATCCCATCTACGTCACGATCACCGGCGCCGGCACCGTGTTCCTGGAGAAGGAGGCCGTCGCCGACCTCCCTTCGCTCGGCGAGAGGCTGCGGGCCATCCGCGCCGTGGAGCCGGAGCGCCGGGTGGTCATCAAGGGCGACTCCTCCGTGCAGTACGGCCGCGTGCGGGAGGCCTTCGCCCTGTGCCAGGAGGTCGGCTTCGCCGGCATCTCGCTGCAGGTGAGCCAGCGGGGCGGCGGGGCCTCCCCGGAGCCGGAGGAGGGATAGCGCCGTGGGGATGAGCGTTCCGCAGGGCGGCGGCAGGAAGGGCGGCGTCACGCCGAGCATGAACGTGACGCCGCTCGTCGACGTGGTGCTCGTGCTCCTCATCATCTTCATGGTCGTGACGCCGCTGCTCGCGAAGCAGTTCTGGCTCAACCTGCCCAAGAAGGACGACACCGCGAAGCTCGCGCCACCCCCCGACGACGCCACCAAGCCCGTGGTGCTCACGGTGGATCAGCGCGGGGTCATCCGCATCAACCAGACCGAGGTGCAGCGCGGCGAGCTGAAGGAGCGGCTCGCCCGCATCTTCGCGGCGCGCTCGGACGACGTGCTGTACTTCGACGCAGAGGACGAGGCCGCCTACGCGGTCGCGGTGGAGGCCATGGACGCCGCGCGCATGGGCGGGGCAAAGACGATCGCCGTCCTGACAGAGAAGACCGGGCGCTGAGCCGGCGCGGCGCGCGGCCCCGAGGAGGCGCCGAGGAGGCGCTCGCGGGGGCCGGCGCCCGGCGGCGCGCTCGCGGCGCGGTGCACAGGAGAGGGCGGCGGGGAGCTGGCGCTCCGCCCTCCTCATCGGCGGGCGCAGGTGCGCCCAGACATCGGATCGGAAGGCGCGCCCGAGCTCGGGGCGCGAAGGGACAGGTGCATGATTCGCAGGAGGATCTCGGGGGTAGTCGCAGCGCTCGTGGCGCCGCTTTGCTGGGGGGCCACGGCCCTCGCCCAGGGCGATCCGGGAGCGGCCGCGCCGCCGCCGGACGGCGCGGGGACCCCGGCCGGCGACCCGGCGGCGCAGGACGCCGCGGGGCTCGACGAGCCGAGCCCGTCGCGCCCGCCGCCGGCGGGCAAGGGCGTCGTGTGGGGCGTCGTCACCGATTCCGCCACGAAGGAGCCCGTCTTCGACGCGCAGGTGTCGGTCGTCGGGACGAAGCTCAAGGTCATCGCCGATCTCGACGGGCGCTACCGCCTGGAGCTGCCGCCGGGGAGCTACCAACTGCGCGTCTGGTACGAGGCGTACAAGCCCCAGCGCGTGCAGGACGTGCGGGTGACCGCCGGGCAGGTGATCCAGGTCGACGTCGGCCTCGATCCGGATCAGCAGGTCGAGGACGTCGTCGAGGTCGAGTTCGAGCCGGAGCGGGCGAGCGTCGCGGCGCAGCTGCTCATCCGCAAGAACGCGGCCCACGTGGGCGACGCCGTGGGCGCGAAGGAGATCGCGAAGACGCCCGATCGCAACGCCGCCGAGGCCGCGAAGCGCATCGTCGGCGCGACCGTGGTGGACAGCAGGTACGTGTACGTTCGCGGCCTCGGCGAGCGCTACACGAACGCGCTCCTGAACGGCGCCCCGCTGCCGAGCCCCGAGCCCGACCGGCAGGCCGTCCCGCTGGATCTCTTCCCGTCGCTGGTCCTCAGCGACATCACCGTCGTCAAGACGTTCACCCCCGATATCCCCGGCGACTTCGCGGGCGGCTCGGTCCAGATCAACACGCGGGAGCTCCCGACCAAGTTCCTCTTCCAGGCCTCGCTGTCGCTCGGGCTGAACACCCGGTCGACGTTCCGGGATCGCCTGAGCTACGACGGATCCGGGACCGACTGGCTCGGGATCGACGGCGGCGCCCGCGCCCTGCCGGGCGAGATCCCCGACTACAAGGTGGTGCGCCTCGGCCCCAAGCCGGGCGGCGGCACCATCTCCAGGGACGAGATGACGGCCTATGGAAGGGCGATCAACTCGTCCATGGCGACGACGCGGTCGTTCACCCCGCCGAACGGGAGCGGCAGCGTGGTCGTCGGCGACACCCTGAAGCTCGGCGGCGAGCAGCGCCTCGGCTACATCGCCACCCTGAGCTACGGCCGGAAGTTCTCTCCGCGCGCGAACGAGACCCTCGGCGTCTTCGACCCCGCCCCTCAGACCGGCGAGCTCGTCCGCGTCAGCGAGATCACGACGGGGAGCATCCGTGATCAGGTGTCCTGGGGCAGCTTCGGGAGCGTCACCTACAACCCGGATCAGGACCACAAGGTGACGCTCACCGGGCTCCATAGCCGTTCGTCGGACGACCTGGCCAGCCAGGCCGACGGGGACCCGAGCAGCGGGGACAGCGCGTTTCGCGACACGATGCTGCGGTTCATCTCGCGATCGCTCACCCTGGGCCAGCTCCAGGGGGAGCACCGCTTCGGGGCGCTCGACGGCGGGACCGTCGACTGGAAAGCGTCGGTCTCCCTCGCGACCTCGGACGAGCCCGACACGCGGGAGACCGTCTACATCCGGGATGACGCGAGCGGCGCCTTCTCGTGGGACGAGGGCACGCTGAGCGGCGCGCACTTCTTCAGCGACATGGAGGACACGAGCTACGGCGGGCAGCTCTCCTATACCCAGCCTCTCGTCCGCGGCGACACCCCGACCCGGCTGAAGGCGGGCGCTCTGCTCAACTTCCGAGAGCGCGAGTTCAACGCGCGCCGGTTCCGGTTCAAGCAGCGCCCCGGCGCGGATCCGACGCTCCTGCGCCAGGAGCCGGCTCAGCTGTTCTCGGACGAGAACATCGGCTCGGTGCTCGAGCTCGAGGAGATCACGCGCGAGACCGACTCCTATACGGCGAACGACGACCTCTACGCGGGTTACGTGATGACCGACGCCGCCGTGACGCGATGGCTCCGCGCGGTGCTCGGCGCCCGGATCGAGGCCTCCTCGCTGTCGCTGAGGGCGTTCGACAGGTACTCCCCGTCGAGCCCCGAGATCAACGTCGAGAGCGGCAAGGTCGATCTCCTGCCCGCGGCCAACATCGTCGTCAAGGCGACCTCGAATTCGAACGTCAGGCTCGGCGTGGCCAAGACGCTGGCTCGGCCCCAGCTCCGCGAGCTCAGCCCCACCCTGTATCAGGAAGGCTACAGCGGCAGAGAGGTGCAGGGCAATCCCGAGCTCCGGCGGACGAGCGTCGTGAACGGCGATCTTCGCTTCGAGATCTTCCCGACGGCCGGAGAGGTGGCGGCGGTCAGCGTCTTTTACAAGCACTTTCAGGAGCCGATCGAGGAGGTCATCATCCCGAACGGCGGCAGGGGCAGGCTCACCTACGTCAACGGAGACTCCGGCTATGTCGCGGGCGTCGAGCTCGAGCTCAGGAAGGGCCTCGGCTTCATCTCCCCGCTCCTCAGGGAGGTCACCGCGCTCGGCAACCTCACGTTCGTGACGTCGGAGGTGACGATCGATCCCGAGATCAGCGCGGGAGGGATCACCATCCAGAGCAGCCCGACGCACCCTCTCCAGGGGCAATCCCCCTTCGTCGTGAACCTGGGGCTCGACTACACCGGCGAGTCGACCGGCACGAGCGCTCGGCTCCTCTACAACGTGTTCGGCGCCCGGCTCAGGAGGGTTGGGAGCAGGCTGCCGGACGAGTACGAGCAGCCGCGGCACCAGATCGACCTGACCGTCGCCCAGCGCCTCGGCGAGCACGTCGAGCTGAAGCTCGCCGGCGAGAACCTCATCGACGCTCCGGTGCGGGTCACGCAGGGGAGCGAGAACGACGAGGACAACATCGTCAATCAATACAGCACCGGGACGACTGTGACGTTGAGCGCCTCGTACACCTATTGAGCGCGTGATTGGGCGCGTGCCATTGAATCGTCACGCGGCGATCGTCGCGATTTCGCGCGCATGATTCATGGTGGCTCGCCAGGAGGTAAATAACATGCGTACATTCGGAATTGCCTTGGCTTGCGCCTCGGCGCTCTCCGTCGCGGCTCTCGCCGCCTGCGGCGATGACGACTCGGTCTCCCCGACCCCGAGCGGCACCTCGGCCACGAGCGGCTCCGGCGGCGGCGACGGCGGTAGTGGCGGCTCCGGCGGCGGCGGCAACGGTGGTGGCGGCGCTGCCGATTGCTCCGACCCGGTGGAGGTCTCCGAGGCGATCGACGCCGACGCGACGTGGACCGCCGACAAGTGCTACTTGATGAAGGGGATCATCTTCGTCGAGTCCGGCGCCACCCTGACCATCGAGCCCGGGACGACGATCATGGGCGAGAAGGTGAGCCTCGCGACGCTCGTCGTGAAGCCCGGCGCGAAGATCGACGCCAGGGGCACGGCCGACGAGCCCATCGTGTTCACGAGCCAGGGCGAGAAGGGCGACCGCGCCGCGGGCGACTGGGGCGGCGTCATCCTGCTCGGCGAGGCGCCGATCAACGTCGAGGGCGGCAAGGCCACCGTCGAGGGCATCACCGGCGAAGGCACGGAGTACGGCGGCGACAAGCCGGAGGACAACAGCGGCGTCCTCGAGTACGTGCGCATCGAGTTCAGCGGGATCCTGCTCTCTCAGGACAACGAGGTGAACGGCCTCACCCTCGCCGGGGTTGGCTCCAAGACGACGATCGATCACGTGATGGTGCACCACACGCTCGACGATTGCTTCGAGTTCTTCGGCGGCACGGTCAACGCGAAGCACCTCCTCTGCGCGCAGAACGGCGACGACGGCATCGACTGGGACCTCGGCTACGTCGGCAAGCTCCAGTTCATCGCCGTCCAGCAGGATCCCTCGGTGGCCGACGACACCAACGGATTCGAGGGCGACAACGACGCCGACTCGTCGACCAACACGCCGGTCAGCGAGCCGACGATCTACAACGCGACCCTGTGCGGCAAGAACAAGGACGTCGACAAGCAGCAGTACGGCATGCTGCTCCGCCACTCGACGAAGGCCCATATCTTCAACACCATCGTGACCGGCTTCGAGGCGGGGGTGGACCTCCGCGACGAGCTCACCGAGGTCGAGCTCGCGAGCTCGATCTTCTCCGGCAACGTCGAGGCGAACATCGCCTACGAGGAGACCGACGCGAACGAGGCCACCGAGTCGAAGCTCGATGACGACGACGACGCGGGGGCGGACGAGATCGCGTGGTTCGAGGGCGAGGCGACCAACAGCGTCGAGGACCCGGGGCTCGCCGACTGCTTCGCCAAGACGCCCGACTTCCGGCCGGCGGCCACGCTCACCGAGAACGCGGCCACGCCGCCCGACGACGGCTTCTTCGACGCGGAGGCGAGCTACATCGGCGCCTTCAAGGCGGATGACACCTGGGCGACGGGCGCCTGGGTCTCGTTCGACGCGAACTGACGTCGCGCCGTCCGAGCCGGCCCCTCGTCGCGTGACGGGCGGACCGGATCCGTGGCGGGAGAAATGACGAAGGCCGGC
This sequence comes from Sorangium sp. So ce134, assembly GCA_051525975.1. Lineage (GTDB taxonomy): Bacteria > Myxococcota_A > Polyangia > Polyangiales > Polyangiaceae > Sorangium. Next base: position 9,308,569 of record CP150314.1, on the reverse strand, counting down.
TCTTCAGCCGGCCTTCACCGTCTCGAGCGTCGCGGCTCCGCCGCAGGCGCTCAGCGCACCCGCGGCGTGAACCCGGACACGCTGCTCCGGTGCTCGCTGCATACGCCTCGCGCGTCCGGGTTGTCCTTGAATGACACCCTCCCGCACACTTCACAGATGCAGAGGTGTGCGCGATAGAACTCGCGGTCGAGCAGGATGTCGGCAGCGAGCAAACTGAGCACAATGTCGCCGAGGAAGTCGATCTCGCGCGGCGAGGCGACCCAGACGGGACGGCCCCCGACCGCGGCCCGGCGGACCCTGCCCCCGTAGATCGCCGCGTTGAGGAACCGATCGTCGGTGACGGGAGCGATGAGGCCCCGCAGCGCCGTGATGACGCGCCCGCGGGCCTTGTGGATCAGCTCCTCCAGGTTGCTGCCGCCGTCGGCGCGGGGGTCGAGCATGACGGGCGTCGCGCCGGGCTCGCGCACGATCTGGGGGCGCTTCATCAGACCCGGGGTCACGAGGTGGTCCACGAACCAGTCCTGGAGGTCCTTGAGCGTCCACTCGGAGGCCGGCCACTCCAGGAACTCGAGCGCGCCGCGGAGGCCGGTGATGCTCTGGAGGCCGGGGTGGGTCGGGAAGCTCGGCAGGGTGCGGGCTGTGTGCAGGCGCCGGGGGGTGCGGCGGCCCGCTTCGTCGATGTTGCGACCGGAACCCATGTTCACCTCGAGGGCAGACCCCCGGTCCCGATGGATGCGAGCTCTTGCAGAGGCCACCATACCGACCAGACAAGCACAACTCGTGCCGAGCCTGGCGAACGGGATGAGCTTGATTTCTAAGGAGTTCTGCCCTGGTAGCCCGAAGCGATCGATGGGATGGCCGGCCACTGGCCGGCCAGGTTCTTGAACAGGTAAGATAGATCCTGATGGACCACTCCACCGTCCGCGTCTCGGTCCCGCCCGAACCCTCGGTCGCCGAGCCCGTTCCCGGCATCGTGCTGATCTTCTCGGGGGATCAGCCGCGATGCGCGCCGATCCCGCTCGACCGCGGCGCCGTGGTGCTGGGTCGCGGGGGCGTCGCCGGCGTGCCCCTCGTGGACGACTCGCTCATGTCGCGGCGACACGCGCGCATCGCGTACGACGGGACCACCTGGACCGTGGAGGACCTCGGCAGCACCAACGGGACGTCGGTGAACGGCGAGCCCATCCGCGGCGAGGTCCGGAGGGACGCGATCCAGGTCGTCGGCGCGGGGACGTCGGTGTTCCTCGCGCTCGCGGACATCCGGAGCTTCTCGCGCGGGGGCGTGCGCATCGAGAAGGAGAGCGTCCTCGGGCCCAGGCTGCAGCTGGTCTACGACACCATCGTCCGCGCCGCGGCCGCGGGCGACAGCCTCCTCGTGACGGGCGAGAGCGGCACGGGCAAGGAGCTCGCGGCGCGCGCCTACCACGAGGCCGGGCCGCAGGCGCGCGGCCCGTTCGTGGCCGTCAACTGCGCGGCCATCCCGGAGGGCCTGGCCGAGCGGCTGCTCTTCGGCGCCCGGCGCGGCGCCTACTCCGGCGCGACGCACGACACCGAGGGCTACGTGCAGGCCGCCCACGGGGGCACGCTCTTCCTCGACGAGGTGGCCGAGCTCGACGCGGCGGTCCAGGCGAAGCTGCTGCGGACCATCGATACCCGGCAGGTGCTCGAGCTCGGCGCGGTCGCGCCCCGCCCGGTGCAGATCCGGATCTGCGCGGCCACGCACGACCTGCGCGCGCGGGTCGCCCAGGGCCGCTTCCGCGACGATCTCTACTACCGCATCGGCCGGCCCGAGGTCCGGCTCCCGCCGCTCCGGGAGCGCCTCGAGGAGATCCCCTGGCTGCTCACGCAATGCGCGAAGGCGGTCGGCGCCGTCGGCAAGGCGCCGCCGACGATTCACCATTCCTTGATCATCGCGTGCGCGATGCGCCGCTGGCCAGGGAACCTGCGCGAGTTCGTCGGCGAGGCGCGGCGCGCCGTGACGCGCGCGCTCGACGAGGGGCGGCGCGCGGTCGAGGCGAAGGATCTGGACCCGCTCGCTGGCGTCGGCCTCGGCCCGGAGACCACGGATCCGCACGCCCGACAAACTGGGAGCGACGTAAGGCCGGGCCCCTCCCGCGCGAGCCAAGCGCCGCCCGAAGATGAGATCGCCGAGGCGCTTCGCCTCGAGCGAGGCAATGTGTCGCGCGCGGCGAGCAGGCTCGGCGTGCACAGGAATCGAATTCGACGCTGGCTCGAGAAGAATGGCGTGGATCGCTCCCACTTCGCGGACGGGAGCGATCTGTCCGATAGCGACTGAGCCGCTCGCTGACGTCGTATGCACAAGTACAGGAGCACGTCAATGCCAGCAACTGCATCGCTGGGAAACGCTTTCCCGCCGCGCTCCCGCTCGATGACGGCGTCGCTCCGGGCGTAGGCTGCTGAGGCCGACAGGGCGGTCGTTCCTTACATTGCCTCCACCAAGCGCTCTGGTCCCCGGGGCGATTGCGGGGCCGCGGCGCCGCTCGTCCGCGCGGAGCAAGCCCGGCCGTCGAGGCGTCCGGTCGTCGCAGGGTTGCCTCCATCCGGCGACGCAACGCGGGCTCGATCGACCGAGCGAGCTTGTATAGGGACTTTACAGGCCTGGTTATGCAGGTTGTAATGTGGTGTGTAAGCCCCGTCTCCCAGCGAGGTGCTGTCACGACCACGGTCAAGTCAACGAGTCTGGCGTGCGCGACGCGCCAGGTCGGAGGGCGCGATGCGCTCTAAAGAAAGCAGCGGTAAGGTGCGCCGTGTCCCGAGCGCGTCGTCATCGCGCTGCGCCCGTGCCGCGCGGCTCGCGCCGTCGGGGCCGTGCGCGGCGCCGTCCGCTCGCGCCCGCCGCGGGCGGGGACTCCCTCCTGCGGGGCGGCCGCGGTCGCCTCGTGCGGTGCCTACGAAAGCCTACGTCTGCCGCCAGAAGGCAGGTTCGGACGGCGCGAGGAAGGGAGCGCGATGCACAATCATGATCTTGGACTTGACCGGACGAGCGGCTTCATCGATGTACAGAGAGTTGTCTGTCGGGCCCTCGTGCGAGCTCAGGTCCCGTCGCGTCGTGGGCGGGCGCTGCGCTTCGCGGCATTGCCGCGGGCGCGCGCTCGCCGAACGCCTGCTCCCGGCTCGCCGTCGGGCTCTCCCGCAGCGACATCAGCGAACATTGAAACCCCCGGCTCCCGCGAGGTGATCGACGTCATGCGTTCGCGCTTGAAATCGGCCGATCGCGGAGAGCCCAGCCAGGACGGCGGGCTGCCTGGTTGAACAGCCCTGGACACCATGAACGCGATCCGTAGACACGTATCGGCCGAAGAGGCGTCTGTCAGCCTACGAGCGCACATCGAGGGGCCGACCAGCTCGACCGCGTCCAGCCCGGGGCCCGGGCAGCAGCCGAGCTCGGGGACCCGGCAGACCCACTCCCGGCGCCGCCCGTTCCTGAGCCGCCTCCTCGCGGCGGGCGAGGCGATCGACGCGGGGGACGTCGAGCGCGCCCGGGCCCTCGTGGAGGGCATCCTCCGGGCGGAGCCCGATACGGGGGACGCCTCGGAGCGCATTTCAGGCGTGTTCGGCCGGGCGTTGCTCGCCCGCCTGGACGGAGATCGCTCCGGCGACGGCAACCTCTACCTGCGCAGCGCCGGGCCGCGGGACATGCTCGCCGCCTTTCAGCTGCTCGTGCACGCGACGCCGCTCATCCGTTTCGGATACCTCAGCGCGAACGCGGCGATCGTCGAGGCGTTCCGGGACGAGAGCGAGGTCCACGTCATCGACATCGGCGTCGGGGGCGGTACGCAGTGGCCGTTCCTGCTACACCGGCTGGCGACGCGGCCCGGCGGCCCGCCGCGGGTCCGGCTGACCGGGATCGACCTGCCGTGCCGGGGCCCGGATCCCGAGCAGCGGCTGCGCTGGGCGGGCGCGTTCATCGGGGGCTGGGCGGAGCGGCTGAACGTCCCCTTCGAGTTCCACGGCGTCGCGTCCTCGGTGGAGCGCGTCGACTGGAGCCGTATTGCGTCCCGCTCCACGGCGCCCATCGCCGTCAACGCGGCGTTCGCATTGCACCACGTGCCCGACGCCTCGGTGCACCCCACCGCCAACCGCGACACCATTCTCACGCGGATCCGCGCGCTGTCGCCGCGCGTGCTGACGCTCGTCGAGCCGGACGTGGAGCACAACGCGCTCCCGTTCCTCCCGCGCCTGTCCGAGGCGATCGCCCATTACTATGCGGTATTCCAGGCGCTCGAAGCGCTGCTCCCGCCGCACATCGCCGCGCGCGAGACCATCGAGCAGGTGTTCTTCGGGCAGGAGGTGATGAACGTGGTCGTGGGGGAGGGGGCCGCGCGGGTCGAGCGGCACGAGCGCCGGGGCGCCTGGCAGCGCCGCCTCCGCATGAACGGCTTCGAGCCGCTGCGGGTCTCGCCGCACGAGTCGCTGGTCCGCGGAGGGCTCCGCCTGAACACGGGGTTCGACGTCCGGGCGGACGAGCCGGCGCTCCTGCTCATGCGCAACGGGGTGTCGATCGTGGCCGCGTCGGCGTGGCGGCCGCGCCAGGTGCCGCCGCCGTCTCGGTTCATCTCCGGGCTGTTCCGCCGGACCGGCTGAGCGCTTCCTCATCGAGCGCGCCCGCCAGCGCGGGCGGCTCCTCGCTTCAATGCCCCAGGCCGGCGAGCGCCGCCCAGAGCGCCAGCGCGCCGATCGCGAGGCCCGCGAGGACGATCCACACGGCGCGGCGACCGCAAGGCGCGATGGCCCCGAGCGCGCACGCGAGCTCCGAGAGGAAGCCGGCGCAGCCCCCGCCCCTGGGCTGGACGCCGCGAGGCGGCAGAGGGCTCAGCCCGTGGCGTCGGACCATATCGAACAGCACGGAGCCGCGCGCCTGGGCTCGCGCGAGCCGCTCCAGCATCTCGCGGCGGCAATGAAGGCAGAACGTCGACGCATCCTCCTCGATGCCGTCGAGGCCGAGCTCCCGCAGCTTCTCCTCCTCCCAGCTCTCCCTGGCTTGCCGGCCCTCGTGCGACTCGTTCGCTGGGCGGTCGTGGTGGTGTGGGCTTTCCTTTGCGCTCATCGCTGCTCCTGATCCGTGCCGCAACCTGCGACTTCTACGAGGATCTATTCCAGTCAGCCGTCGGGATTTCTCAGGCGTCGTGCTCCGGGGAGCCCGCAGCGCGGCCGGCAGGGCCGAGCAGGAGCCATTCGCGAGAGCTATTACGGATGCTCTTGGAATTTCGTCACGAAGAGTTCGAGGTTCTCCGGCCCTGGTCCGGGGTGTTCCTGGCGCGTCGTTCCCGGGCGATCTGCGGCCGCAGCGGTACCTCGGGGATGGGAAGCGCTCGAATTGCAGCGGCGCCTGCCTGGATGCGAGCTGCACGCAGGACGGTCGAGCGCGCCTTGGAGGGCATTGCAGCCGATCGAGCGAGTCCCGACCCGCCTGCCGTGCAGACAAGCACCCTCGGCGCGCCGGACATCCGTTCGGCAGGCACAGTCGGCTCCACCGGCAAGGGCAGGCGAGCGATGTACCAGATCGAGCAGATATGTAGGCGAATGTCCTACTTGATAGGCAAACGTGAGGCTGCGTGGGTGCGCGTGTCGACTAGAGCGACAAACGGGTTGAAACTGCCTGAAAAACGCAGAATCTCGAGCCGCCAAGGCGCCAAGAAGAGATTCCTGTCTTGGCGTCCTTTGCGTCTTGGCGGTTCATTTCTCGCTTGGCGGTTCATTTCTCGCTTGATCAACGTGATCGAGCTCAGCGAGTCACGAGCACCTTGAGGGCGCCCGGCGCTGCCGCGGCCCGCAGCGCCTCCTCGGCGCGCTCCAGCGGGATGCGGGCCGACACGAGCGAGCGCACGTCGACGGTCCGGGCCTCGAGGGCGCGCAGCGCTGGCTCGAACAGCCCGCAGCGCGAGCCGACCACGGTGATCTCGTGGATGACGAGCTCCGCGAGGTGGACGTTCGAGAGCCCGGCGACCGTGCTCTTCAGCACGAGCGTGCCCCGCGGCCGGGTCGCGCGGACCGCCCGCATGAACCCCTCGGCGCTGCCGGTGGCCTCGACCACGAGCTCGGCCGGCTCGCCGGCCCACGCGGCCTGAGGAGACGCGGCGCCGGCGCCGGCGTCGCCCGGCTTGACGAGCTCGGTCGCGATGCCCTGCGCGCGCAGCAGGGCGAGCTTCTCCTCGTGCTTGCCGACCGCGAGGACGCGGGCGCCGGCCTGGTGCAGCACCTGGGCGATCAGCAGGCCGAGCTTCCCGTCGCCGAACACGAGCGCCGAGGTGCCCGGCGCCACGCGCACCTGCTCCAGGATCTCGAACGCCGCCGCGAGCGGCTCCGTGAACACCGCCTGCTCGTCGTCCACCCGGTCGTCCACGGCGTGGAGGTTCGCCACGGGCACCGCGACGCGCTCCGCCAGCGCGCCGTCGGCGCCGGCGATGCCCATCACCGTGCGCGCCGGGCAGTGCCGCCCCAGCCCGCGCGCGCACGTGCTGCAGCGGCCGCAGGCGAAGTTGATCTCCCCGACCACGCGGCGGCCGAGCCAGTCGGCAGGCCCCTCCGCGACCCGCCCGACGAACTCGTGGCCGAGCGTGCCGCGGAAGCCCATGTAACCCTTGGTGATTTCGAGATCCGTGTTGCAGATCCCCGCGCACCGCACCTCGACCACGGCCATGCCGGCCGTGATCGAGGGCGGGTCGCGATCGACGACGCGCGCCGCCGTGCCGTCCCAGACGAGCGCTCGCACGGCGAGCTCTAACCCGCCGCGAGCGCCAGCCGGCGCTTCGCCGGCTGCATCAGGTACGCGTCGACCGCCTCGGCGGCCTTGCGGCCCTCCGCGATCGCCCACACGACGAGGCTCTGGCCGCGCGACATGTCGCCGGCGGCGAAGACGCCCTCCACGCTCGTGCGCCCGCCCGGGGCCTTCACGTTACCGCGCTGGTCCATCGCGACGCCGAGCTGCTCGAGCAGCCCCTCGCGCTCCGAGCCGACGAAGCCCATCGCGAGCAGGACGAGCTCGCACGGGATCTCGAACTCGCTCCCCGGGACCGGCACGAACTTCCCGCCTTCCAGGCTCACCCGCGTCGCCTGGAGGGCGCGGACGTGCCCGCGCTCGTCGCCGAGGAACGCCGTGGTCGAGACCGACCAGTCGCGCTCGCCGCCCTCCTCGTGCGAGGACGACGTGCGCAGGATGAGCGGCCACGCGGGCCACGGGTTCGTCAGCGAGCGCTGCTCGGGCGGGCGGGGGAGGAGCTCGAGCTGCGTCACGTGCGCCGCGCGGTGGCGGTGGCTCGTGCCGAGGCAGTCCGACCCGGTGTCGCCGCCGCCGATGACGACCACGCGCTTGCCCGTCGCGAGGATCGCCTCGCCGTCGGGGATCACGTCGCCGGCGACCCGCTGGTTCTGCTGCGTCAGGAAATCCATGGCGAAGTGGACGCCCTTGAGCTCCCGGCCCGGGACCGGCAGGTCGCGCGGCCGGCGCGCCCCGCCGCACAGCACGATGGCGTCGTACTGCTCGCGCAGCGCGTCGCCGGTGATGTCGACGCCGCAATGGACGCCCGTGCGGAACGTCACCCCCTCGGCCTGCATCTGCTCCATGCGGCGGTCGATGAGGTGCTTCTCCATCTTGAAGTCGGGGATGCCGTAACGGAGCAGGCCGCCGATGCGGTCGTCGCGCTCGAAGATCGTCACGTCGTGCCCCTTGCGCGCGAGCTGCTGCGCGGCCGCGAGGCCGGCCGGACCCGACCCGACCACCGCGACCTTCTTGCCCGTGCGCTGCTTCGCGATGACCGGCGCGACCAGGTTCCGCTCGAAGGCGCGATCGGCGACGCCGCGCTCGACGTTCTTGATCGTGACCGGCTTGCCCTCGATGTTCAGCACGCACGCCGCCTCGCAGGGCGCCGGGCACACGCGCCCGGTGAACTCGGGGAAGTTGTTCGTCGCGTCGAGCGCCGCGATCGCCTCGGGGAGGCGCTCGCGGAACATGTGATCGTTCCAGTCGGGGATCAGGTTCCCGAGCGGACAACCGTCGTGACAGAACGGGATGCCGCAGTCCATGCACCGCGCCGCCTGATCGCGCAGCTCGGGATCCGGGATCGGGAGCTCGAACTCCTGCCAGTCATTCAAACGCTCGGAGACGGGCCGCTTCTTGATGTCGACCCGCTGGATCTCGAGGAAGCCTCGTACCTTACCCATGGGCGGCCGACCTCTCTCCCGTGCTCGCGGGACCCGCGTTGGCGGGGATGTAACGTCCAGTGGAAACGTAGGGGGTGGAGGGTGAAAGGAGGGACACGATTCCGCTCGACGCGTCGGCCCCGTTCGTCGCGGGCGACGCCGCGGCCTCGAGGGCGCGCCGGTACTCGCTCGGGACGACCTTCACGAACTTCGGCAGGACGGCCTGCCAGGAGTCGAGCAGCTCGGTCGCCTTCCGGCTGCCCGTCCGCTGCACGTGCTCCTCGAGCAGCGCCCGCACCGACTCGGCGTCGGCCGCGGTGAGCGTCTCGAGCTGCACCATCTCCTTGTTGCAGCGCGCCTCGAAGAGGGCGTCCTCGTCGAAGACGTAGGCGAGCCCGCCGCTCATGCCGGCGCCGAAGTTGCGGCCGGTGGTGCCGAGGATGATCACGGTGCCGCCGGTCATGTACTCGCAGCCGTGGTCGCCCACGCCCTCGACGACGGTGGTGGCCCCGCTGTTCCGGACCGCGAAGCGCTCGCCGGCGCGGCCGTTGAAGAACGCGCGGCCGCTCGTCGCGCCGTAGAGCACGACGTTGCCGACGATGACCTGATCGTCCGGCTTGAACGGCGCCTCGCGCGGCGGGCGCACCGCCACCACGCCGCCGGACAGGCCCTTGCCGACGTAGTCGTTCGCGTCGCCCTCGAGCTCGAGCGTCATGCCCTGCGAGGCGAAGGCGCCGAAGCTCTGGCCGGAGCTGCCGGTGCACTTCACCACGATGCTGTCCTCGGGCAGCCCGGCGCTGCCGTGGCGGCGCGCGATCTCGCCGCTCAGCATGGCGCCGATCGTCCGGTCGGAGTTCCTCACGCGGGTCTCGATGACGACGGGCGGCCCGCCCTCGATCGTGGCGCGCGCCTGCTCGATCAGCTTGAGATCGAGCACCCGGTCGAGCTTGTGGTCCTGCGGCTCGACGCAGTGGTTCGGGCTCGTGAGGGCCTCCTTCGGGCGGTAGAGCACCTCGGAGCAGTCGATCTTCCTCGCCTTCGGGTGGAGCCCGGTGCGCCGCTGCACGATGCAGTCGGAGCGCCCGACCATCTCGGTCAGGGTCCGGAAGCCCAGGCTCGCCATGATCTGCCGGAGCTCCTCCGCCACGTAGAAGAAGAAGTTGATGACGTGCTCCGGCGAGCCCGTGAACTTCTTGCGGAGCTCCGGGTCCTGCGTGGCGATGCCGACGGGGCAGGTGTTGAGGTGACACTTGCGCATCATGATGCAGCCCGCCGCGACGAGCGGCGCCGTGGAGAAGCCGAACTCCTCGGCGCCGAGCAGGGCGGCGAACGCCACGTCCCGGCCGGTCATCAGCTTGCCGTCGGTCTGCACGATGGCGCGGCCGCGGAGGCCGTTCATCACGAGCACCTGGTGCGCCTCGGCGAGCCCGAGCTCCCACGGCACGCCCGCGTGGTGGATCGACGTGAGCGGGGAGGCGCCGGTGCCGCCCGAGTCGCCGCTGATGAGCACCACGTCGGCGTGGGCCTTCACCACGCCCGCGGCGATGGTGCCGACGCCCGCCTCGGCGACGAGCTTCACGCTGATGCGCGCCTTCGAGTTGATGTTCTTCAGGTCGAAGATGAGCTGCGCGAGGTCCTCGATCGAGTAGATGTCGTGGTGCGGCGGCGGCGAGATCAGCGTCACGCCGGGGGTCGAGTGGCGCACCTTCGCGATCACCGCGTCGACCTTGTGGCCCGGGAGCTGGCCGCCCTCGCCGGGCTTGGCCCCCTGCGCCATCTTGATCTGCAGCTCGTCGGCGTTGACGAGGTACTCGGCCGTGACGCCGAACCGCCCCGACGCGACCTGCTTCACCGAGCTCCGCTTCGAGTCGCCGTTCGACAGCCGGACGAAGCGCGCCGGGTCCTCGCCGCCCTCGCCGGTGTTCGACCGCGCGCCGATGCGGTTCATCGCGACGGCGAGGGTCTCGTGCGCCTCCTTCGAGATGCTCCCGAAGGACATGGCGCCCGTGGCGAAGCGCTTGACGAGCGAGGCGGCGGGCTCGACCTCCTCGATCGGCACCGGCGGGCCCGCGGGCTTGAAGTCCCACAGCCCGCGGAGCGACATCGGGTGCTCCTGCTGCTCGTTGATGATCGCCGCGTACTCGGCGTAGCTCTTCGCGTCGTCGAGGCGGACCGCCCGCTGGAGCGTCGAGACCGACTGCGGCGTCCAGAGGTGCCGCTCGCCGAACACGCGGAAGTGGTGGTGGCCGCCGACGTCGAGGTGCGCGCGCGCCCGCTCGCCGTACGCCGTCTGGTGGCGCGCGAGCGCCTCCTCCGCGATCTCGCGCAGCCCGACGCCGCGGACGCGCGACGCCGTGCCGGTGAAGTACGCGTCGATGACGATCTGGTCGATGCCGATCGCCTCGAAGATCTGCGCGCCCTGGTAGCTGGAGAGCGCGCTGATCCCCATCTTCGACATGATCTTCAGGATGCCCTTCTTGAGCGCCTTCACGTACCGCGAGCTCGCGGCGGACGGCGACAGGTCGGGGCCGAGGGTCTTGTCGCGGCACATCGACGCGATCGACTCGAACGCGAGGTACGGGTTCACCGCGCCGGCGCCGTAGCCGATGAGCAGCGCCATGTGGCCGACCTCACGCGCCTCGCCGGTCTCGACGATGATGCCGGCGCGCGTGCGCGTCCCCTCGTTGATGAGGTGGTGGTGCACGGCGCCCATGGCGAGCAGGCTCGGGATGGGGGCGAGCGTCTCGTCGATGCCGCGGTCGCTGAGGATGAGGATGCTCGCGCCGTCGGCGATCGCGCGGCTCGCGTCCTTGCAGAGCTTCGCGAGCGCGCTGCGCAGGTTGTCCTCCGGGTCGCCGTCGACCGCGAAGTACATGGGCAGCGTGGCCGCGCGGAAGTCGGGGAAGACGTTCTTGCGCAGCTTCGACAGGTCGTCCTGCGTGAGGATCGGGTGCGGCAGCTCGAGCATCCGACACTGGCGGGGCGTCTCCTCGAGGAGGTTGCCCTCGCCGCCGACGCAGCTCACGAGCGACATCACGATCTCCTCGCGGAGCGGGTCGACCGGCGGGTTCGTGACCTGCGCGAACAGCTGCTTGAAGTAGCGGAAGAGCAGCTGGGGCTTCTCGGAGAGGACGGCGAGCGGGATGTCGATGCCCATCGAGCCCACCGGCTCCTCGCCGAGGGTCGCCATCGAGGCGAGGATCATCCGCAGGTCCTCGTCGGTGTAGCCGAACGCCTGCTGCAGGGTCCGGAGATCCGAGTGCGGGATGGTGTAGAGGCTCGGCACGTCCTCGAGGGCGCGCAGGTCGATCTTGTTCTCGGCGACCCACGCCGCGTACGGCTTCTGGGTCGCGACGCGGCGCTTGATCTCGTCGTCGCTGACGACGCGGCCCTCGCTCGTGTCGACGAGGAACATCTTGCCCGGCTGGAGGCGCCCCTTCTGGATGACGCGCGCCGGCTCGATGTCGAGCACGCCGAACTCGCTCGCGAGCACGACGAGCCCGTCGCTCGTCACGACGTACTTCGCCGGGCGCAGCCCGTTGCGGTCGAGCGTCGCGCCGATCAGCCGTCCGTCCGTGAAGCACAGCGCGGCGGGGCCGTCCCAGGGCTCGATGAGGCAGCCGTGGTACTCGTAGAACGCCTTCTTCTCGGCCGACATGTCCGGGTCGAGCGCCCAGGCCTCGGGCACGAGCATCATCATCACGTGCGGCAGCGACCGGCCGCTCGCGAGCAGGAAGTCGACCACGTTGTCGAGCGCGGCGGAGTCGGACCCGCCCGGGCGGATGATCGGCTTGAAGTCCTCGATCGCGTTCGCGAACACATCGCTCTTGAGCAGCGCCTCGCGCGCCGACATCCACGCGGTGTTGCCGCGGAGCGTGTTGATCTCGCCGTTGTGCGCGATGACCCGGTACGGGTGCGCGCGCTCCCACGTGGGGAAGGTGTTCGTCGAGAAGCGCGAGTGCACCATCGCGAGCCGCGACACGGTGCGCTTGTCGGACAGATCCGGGTAGAACGCCGCGACCTGCTCCGCGAGCATCAGGCCCTTGTAGACGACCGTCCGCGACGAACAGGAGGTGAGGTAGAAGTCATCGGAGTGGGCGGTGCGGCCGGCGCGCTTGCGGATCGCATAGAGGACCTGCTCGAAGGACTGGCGAGGCGCGACCCTCCCGATGAACAGCTGGCGGATCGCCGGGCGCGAGTCGCGCGCGACCGGGCCGATCGCCCCGTCGTCGATGGGGACGTCGCGCCAGCCGAGGACGCGCTGGCCGTGGTGCACGACCGCCGCCTCGAGGATCGCCTCGCACTGGCGGCGCCGGGACGGGCTCTGCGAGAAGAACGCCGTCGCGACCGCGTAGTCGCCGGGAGGAGGCAGCGCGATGCCCAGGGAAGCTAGGGATGCGGCGTACAGCTCGTGCGGGATCTGGAGGAGGACGCCCGCGCCGTCGCCGGTGCAGGGGTCGCAGCCCGCGGCGCCGCGATGGGTTAGATTTTCGAGGATCTCGAGCGCTTGGCAAACGACCTCGTGCGTCGCTTCACGGCGGAGCGTGGCGACGAATCCGAGACCGCATGCGTCGTGTTCGAAAGCCGGATCGTAAAGACCTTGTCGTTGGGGCAGAGGCATGGTGCTGACTTCACACGCGCGTAGCACAAGTGGCACAAGGATTGGAGCCCTAGTTAATGCGGCGCGCCAGTTGCCGCGGAACTGGGCGCAAAACCCGGGGGGAGCGGGCCCCCTCTCCCCGCGCCGGAGGGCCGGGGGGGGCGGCGCTCGGCAGTGGACGCCCGTCGCCGCCCGTGGTGAAGGTGGGGCTGGCCGGCCTGCTGGCCCGGCCGCCGGTGACGTGTCATTAGGATGAAGCTCTTCGCACTCAGTGATCTCCACGTCGGCTATGCGGAGAACCGGTGGGCCATCGAGCGCATGGCGCCGCGGCCGAACGACTGGCTCATCCTCGCTGGCGACCTCGGGGAGACGGAGCAGCACCTGCTCTACGTGCTCGACACCCTGGGCCCCCGGTTCAAGCAGCTCCTGTGGACGCCGGGCAACCACGAGCTCTATACGATGCCGAGTGAGCGGGGCGGGCCGCGCGGCCGCGCCCGCTACGATCGGCTGGTCGAGCTATGCCGGAGCCGCGGGGTGATTACGCCCGAGGATCCCTACGTGCTTTGGGAGGGCGAGGGCGGACCGCACGTGCTGGCGCCGATGTTCCTGCTCTACGACTACAGCTTCCGGCCGGCCGGCGTGGCCGAGCCCGACGCGGTGGCGTGGGCGATGGAGAGCGGCGTCCTCTGCACGGACGAGGAGCTGCTCGACCCGGCCCCGTACGCGAGCCGGCCTGAGTGGTGCCGGGCCCGCCTCGCCGAGACCGAGGCCCGACTCGCCTCGATCGAGGGGCACCCCACGGTGCTCATCAACCACTTCCCGCTGCGGGAAGAGCTCGTGCGCCTGCGGCACATCCCGCGCTTCTCGATCTGGTGCGGGACGCGGCGCACGCACGACTGGCACACGCGCTTCCGCGCGCGGGTGGTCGTCTCAGGGCACCTCCACATCCCCCGAACCGACTGGATCGATGGTGTTCGTTTCGAGGAGGTTTCGTTCGGCTACCCGCGTCAGCGGCCCATCGGGCTCACCGCCGACAGCTGCCTTCGGGAGATCCTGCCGGGGCCCGCGGTCGCGGCGCCGCTGCCGGGGACGACGTAGATGCTCGAGATCGGTCCCGGCGCCGCGCACCTCTGGTACGTCTTCTCCGACCCGGTCCGCGACGAGGCGCTGCTCGCGGCGTACCACCGGCTGATGGCGCCGGACGAGGCGGCCCAGCAGGCGCGCTTCCTCTTCGCCGAGAACCGGCACGAGTACCTGCTCACCCGCGCGCTCGTGCGCACGGTCCTCTCGAAGTACGCGGACGTCGCGCCCGAGGCGTGGACGTTCGTCCGGAACGAATTTGGCCGGCCGCAGATCGCGGGGCCGCCGGGCGTGCCGCCGCTCCGGTTCAACCTGTCGAACACGCGGGGGCTCATCGCCTGCCTGGTCGCGCTGGACCGCGACGTGGGGGTCGACGTCGAGGACACCGAGCGCTCGAGCAGCGCGGTGGACATCGCCGACCGCTTCTTCTCGCCCGCCGAGGTGCGCGCGCTGCGCGCGCTGCCGCCGGAGAGGCAGCGCGCGCGCTTCTTCGAGTACTGGACGCTGAAGGAGTCGTACATCAAGGCGCGCGGGATGGGGCTCGCGATCCCGCTCGACCAGTTCTCGTTCCACCTGGACGACGGGCCGGCGATCGGCGTCTCGTTCGATCCGCGGCTCGGCGACGATCGCTCGGCCTGGCAGTTCGCGCTGTACCAGCCCTCGGCGCGGCACACGATGGCCGCTGCCATCCGCACGGGGGGCGAGCCTCCGCTGTCGATCGAGCTCCGGGAGACCGTGCCGCTCCGCGACGGCGGATGAGCGGCGGCCCCGGCCGCCCGCGCGGCGCCTTCAGTCCGGCCGCTCGATCGAGAGCTCGACGTTGCGCCACGAGGGCTCGCCGCTGCCGTCGCGGCCGAAGCCGGAGGTGACGTCCACGACGGCCCGGCGGCGCCCCTCGGCGGCGACCGGGTCGCCGTCGACGGCGTAGTCGAGGGCGACGCCGCGGATGGCGACGGAGCCGTTGTCCTCGTCCCAGATCTCGACGACGCGGACCTGGTGGGGGTAGTCGGAGAGCGCGGAGGTCTCGAGCTCCCAGTAGGCGTGCCCGCCGCTCGGGGTCACCGGGGTCACCCGGTGCACGTGCGTGTGGCCCGCGAGGTGGAGGAGCACGTTGTCGTAGCTGCCGACGAGCGACTGCCACGCCTCGGCGCTGAGCGCGCCGGGCACGGCGGGGGTGCCCGTCGGGGCGAAGGAGCCGTCCCCGAGCAGGCGCGACGCGTGGTGGGACGCGAGGATGACCCACCGGCGATCGCGCTGCGCGCGGTCGAGCGCCGGGCGGATGAACCGGTCGACGTCGTCCTCGAGGATCACGCCGTTCGGGCCGCCGGTCTCGGCGGCCGTGTCGAGCACGACCACGCGGACGGGCGTGTCCTTCACGTCGAACTCGTAGAACGCCTTCCCGTGCGCCTGCTCGTCGGGCCCGATCCCGTGCCCGTCGCCCGCCGCCGCCACCTGATCCATCAGCGCGGTCCGGCTCAGGAGCGCCCTCCTCGGGTCGGGGACGACCTCGCCGGTGATCACCGGACCGCCGGGGAGCGACCAGTCGCGCGTCCCGCCGTTCGCGATGCTCCCCGTCGCGATCTCGGCGCGGGTGTCCACCGGGAAGTTCCCCTGGTGCAGGACATCGTGGTTGCCGGTCACCCAGCGCCACGGCACGAGCAGCCCCTCGGCGAAGAACGGATCCTTGGGGTCGTTGTCCGGTCCCTGGACGGGATCGTCGTCGTCGCCCGAGTCGCACTCGACGCGCTCGGCGCCGTCGAGGATGGCGGTGAACCACGCGATCTCGTTCGTCTGCGCGCTGTCGGCGTTGTCGCCGCCGAGCAGGACGAAGTCGACCGGCGTGCTCCGGTGGAACGCGTTGATGGTGCGGACGGCGGCGTTGAGGATCCGGCACTCGTGCCCTTCCTGCGGGCGGAAGGCCGAGCCGATGGCGGGCGAGTCGAAGATCGCGAGCCGCGCGGGCGACTCGTCGTCGGCGAGCTGGGTGTCGGCGAGGTGCACGAACCGCGTGAGGAGCTTCGGCCGCGGGCCGCGCGGCGGCGGGGGCGCGCCGTCGAGCGTCGCCGGCGCGAGCGGCAGTCCCGGCCCGATCTCGATCTCGCCGAAGCCCTCCGCGAGCATCTGCTCGATCTCCGCCGGGACCGCGGGGTTCCTCGCCGGCGGATCGACCACCGCGGCGCGCGGCACGAGGGTGCGCTCGGTCGTCAGCGGCGGCGCGTCGGCGAGCGCCGGCAGCGGCGTCGGCGCAGGCAGGGGCAAGGGATCGACGACCTCCTCCGCCGCGCAGGCCGAGAGCGCGAGGAAGAAGACCGCCGCGGGGCGGCCTCGGCGCGCGCGCGCGCGCGCGCCGAACGATCGGACGGGGGCCGCCGTTCCCGTGCTCTCTGCTCGTGTCTGGCTCATCGCTTCCTTACATGACAAGACAGCAGCGCCCGATCAAGAAATGTTCATTCGGGCGGTAGCGTACATGTCGATCGTCGTCAGCGTCGCAAGTTGGAAATAAAACGAGAGTTTCCGGAATGCGGGTTAACCATCCCACGTCGTGCTCGCGGGCGCCGCGCG
Source organism: Sorangium sp. So ce134 (assembly GCA_051525975.1). Taxonomy (GTDB): domain Bacteria; phylum Myxococcota_A; class Polyangia; order Polyangiales; family Polyangiaceae; genus Sorangium. The sequence continues at coordinate 9,292,167 of CP150314.1, read as the reverse complement.
GCGTCACGATGATGCGCACGGGCGGGCTGAACCATGGTAGGGCGGAGCCACGGCGAGCGCGCCGGCGGCTGCTAGGATGCGGCGCGTCCGGGCCCCGGGCGCTCCTCTCGAGGTCATTCATGGTCCTTTCGCGATTTCTGGGCTGCGCGCTATCGGTGGCGGCGCTGGCGGGCTGCGGCGAGCCCGAGCCCATCATCGAGACTCATTACGGTGCTTATGAGGGGGACGCCTATCCGGACCGGCGCCCGAAGATCGAGGTTCCGGAGGGGGGAATGGGCGTGGTGACCGATAGCCGCTCCGACACGCTCTCCCTCATCTCGCTGGCGACGGGGGAGCGGTTCGGCGTCTACCCGGTGGGCCGCGATCCGGTGACGGTCGACGGGCCTCATCATGTCGCCGTCGACGCCCCGGGCAACGCGCTCTATGTCGCGCTGTCGTACCCTGTCCTCGCCGGCACGATCGGCCCGCACGCGGTCCACGGATCGAGCGCGATGGCCGGCTATGTCCAGAAGCTCGCGCTCGACGACCTGCGCGTCCTCGGGCAGGTGCGCGTCGAGCCCAACCCGGGCGACATCGTGATCTCCGAGGATGGCAGCCGCGTGGTCGTCTCTCATTACGATCTCAAGCGCGCGATCGACAACCCTCAAGACCTCGAGGCGGCGCGCTCGTCCGTCGCCGTGATCGATCCCGACGGCGTCTCGCCCTCGGGCTCGGCCCAGCCGGTGCTCATCCCGACCTGCATCGCGGCGCACGGGATCGCCCTCTCGCGCCCGGACGGCGCCCGCGCCTACGTCGCCTGCGAGGGCGAGGACGCCCTCGCGGTCGTCGATCTGACGGACCCCGGCGCCGAGGTGAAGCGCGTTCCCGTGGGGCCGAGCCCGTCGCTGTGGGTCCCGTCCTACGGCCCCTATGCCGCGGTCATGTCGCCGGATCAGAAGACCATCGCCGTGAGCAACACGCTCAGCCGAGATGTGCGCTTCTTCGATGTCGCGTCGGAGTCGTTCAGGGAGCCTCACTCGATCGTGACGCTGTTCGGCGCGCCGTACTTCGTCGCGTGGACCCCCGACGCGAGCCGCATCTACGTGCCGACCCAGGCGCCCGACGCGATCGCGCTCATCGACGTGGCCAACGGCAACGCCGAGCTCGCCTACCGCGATCTCTCCGGCGTCTGCGAGAAGCCGCACATCGTGGACTACGACGGTGGAGACGGGCTCTTCCTCGTCTGCGAGGGCGATCAGACCGAGACGCCCGGCAGGGTGCTCCGGCTCGACCCAGAGACGCTGGAGACGCGCAGCGACGCCGAGGTGGGCCTCTTTCCCGACGCGTTCGCGCGCGTCGCGGCGGAGGCGCCGTGAGGGCGCGCTCCGGCGTGCCGGCCGCGCTCGCCTGCGCGGCGCTCCTCGGCGGTTGTACGGGCGATCCGGAGACGAAGATCGTCGACGCGACGGCCGTGGAGCACGGCGCGGCGCTCTTCCGGGACCCCTCGATCGCGGAGACGCGCTTCAATCGTTATTCGTGCTCCACGTGCCATGAAGCGATCGCCGGCGAGGCGGGGGACGCCATGCTCCCCGGCGCCCCGCTCGCCGGCGCCGTGGATCGCCCGCATTACTGGGGCGGGAAGGAGGTCGATCTCCTCGGCGCGATCAATCATTGCCTCTATTTCTTCATGACCAAGGACCTGCCCTGGACCGCGGGAGACCCCGCCGCACAGGCCATGTACGCCTACCTGGAGTCGCTGCCCAGCGACGGCGACGCGGCCGAGGCCGTCCCGTTCACGCCGGTCTACGCGTTGAGCGATCCGTCGCCCGGCGATCCGGCGAAGGGCGCCGTCGTCCACGATCGCGCCTGCGCCTCGTGCCACGGGCGCGCTGGCTCGGGGGAAGGGCGGCTCGTCGAGCGGGCTCCGGCGCTGCCCGACCAGACCCTCGAGGAGCACCCGCTCAGCGAGTACACCGAGCGCGAGCGGCGGCTGGTCTTCGTCGAGAAGGTCCGGCACGGCGGCTTCATCGGCTACGGCGGGCAGATGCCGCCCTTCTCGCTCGAGGTCCTCTCCGAGGAGGAGTTCGGCGATCTCCTCTCGTTCTACGATCTCGATCTGCCCTGACGCCGCCCGTGAAGCGCGCCGAGAAAGCCGCGAGGATCGGCGAGATCCTCGATCGACTGTACCCGCAGCCGGCCATTCCGCTGGTCCACGAGGACCCGTATTCGCTGCTCGTCGCGGTGATGCTCAGCGCGCAGACCACGGACAAGATGGTCAACGCGGTGATGCCGGCGCTCCTCGCGCGCGCCCGGACGCCCGCGGAGATGGCCGCGGTGCCGACCGAGGAGATCGCCGGGCTCATCCGGAGGATCGGGTTCGCGCCCACGAAGGCGAAGCACCTGAAGGCGCTGAGCGAGCGGATCGCGGTCGAGCACGGCGGCCTCGTCCCGGCCTCGTTCGAGGCCCTGGAGGCCCTGCCGGGGGTCGGTCACAAGACCGCCTCGGTGGTCATGGCGCAGGCCTTCGGCCACCCCGCCTTCCCGGTCGACACCCACATTCACCGGCTCGCGTTCCGCTGGGGGCTGTCGTCCGGAAAGAACGTCGTCGAGACGGAGCGCGACATGAAGCGCACGTTCCCGCCCGAGCGGTGGAACAAGCTCCACCTGCAGATCATCTACTTCGGCCGCGAGCACTGCCCGGCCCTGCGCCACGACATGTCCGGCTGCCCGATCTGCAGCTGGGCCGCGCGCCGGCGTTGAGGCTGCGCGCGGCCGCCGGCGCCGGGCGGCCCCGGCGAGCGGTGCACCCAGCGCGCCCGGGAAGGCGGCAGCCTATCCGGAGCGCCGACGGCCGTCAAGCAGGGCGCACCGCTCCGGCGGCGTCATGAACGCGGCCGCGGCGGCGTGCGGCGCACTGCGCCGCGGCGTCGTGCTTTCGGGCGCGGCCTCGTGCGGTTCCCGGTCGCCGCGGGCGTGCGGTTCGAGTAAGGCAGCTGTGTGGCAAAGATGGGATTTGAGATCATCGGGACGGGGCACTATGTGCCCGGCGAACCCGTCACCAACGACGACCTCGCGCGGGTGATCACGACCTCCGACGAGTGGATTTATCAGCGCTCCGGCATCCGTCAGCGGCACTACGCGCCGGACGGCGTGGGCGTGAGCGACCTGGCGTGTGAGGCGGCGAAGCGCGCCATCGAGTCCGCGCGGATCTCGCCGTCGGAGATCGATTACATCCTCTTTGCCACGATGACGCCGGACTACGTGTTTCCCGGCTCCGGCGCGCTGCTCGGCGCGAAGCTGGGCATCCCCGGCGTCCCTGCGCTCGATATCCGGCAGCAGTGTGCCGCGATGCTCTTCGGTCTTCAGACGATCGACGGGCTCATCCAGACCGGGGCCGCGAAGACCATCCTGTTCGTGGGCGCCGAAGCGCACGCCGGCTTCATGCCCTGGGAGGACTGGGGGGCGCTCGACCCGAAGAACGGCCGGTCCGCGACGCCGGAGGCGCGGGCGCGCGCCGATCACCACCGGAACCTCGCGGTCCTGTTCGGGGACGGGTCGGGCGCGCTCGTCCTCCGCGCGACCGACCGCGACGCGGGCCTGCGCGGCAACAAGATCTGCTCTGACGGGCGCTTCGCCGAGCTCCTCTTCGTGCCCGGCGGCGGCTTCCGCTCGCGGCCCTACTGGAAGCAGAGCTCGTTCGAGGACGACGCCCACATCCCCCGCATGGATGGCCGCGAGCTCTTCAAGTTCGCGGTGACGAAGCTCCCGGCGACCGCGCGGGAGCTCTGCGCCTCGCAGGGGGTCACGCTCGAGCAGATCGACGTGTTCCTGGCGCACCAGGCGAACGGCCGCATCAACGAGCACATCCGCAAGGATCTCGGCGTGCCGGTCGAGAAGCTCCCGAGCAACATCGACCGGTTCGGCAACACGAGCGGCGCTACCGTGCCCATCCTCGTCGACGAGGAGATGCGCGCCGGCAGGCTGAAGAAGGGGCAGCTCGCCATGGTCCTCGCGCTCGGGACCGGCGTCCACTGGGGCTGCGCGCTCTGGAAGCTGTGATCTGAGCTGCGCGCTCTGGAAGCTGTGATCTGATCTGCTGTACATAAATCGCCGGCCCGGCGCCCTGCTGGGCCTGGCACCGTTCTCGCTTCGCCTCCGGGCCGGCGGAGAGGGGTGCGTCGGTCTGATCCGGCGGGTCCGTCGGGGCCCGTCGGGTCCGTCAGGTCCGTCAGGTCCGTCAGGTCCGTCAGATTCCGCGCGCCTCGGCCGCCTGAGCAGGGAAGGAGCGCGGCGGGGGTGCACAGCGCGAATCAGCTGGTGCGGTCGGTGTACGACCGGATCGCGGAGCGGTACGACGACCGGTGGGGGCGCCACGTGAGGGAGCCCCAGGATCGGCTCACGGCAGGGCTCGAGCTCGTTCCCGGAGCGCGGTGCGCCGACCTCGGGTGCGGCACGGGGATCGAGACCGTGGAGATGCTCAGGCGGGTTGTGCCCGGCGAGGTCGTCGGCGTCGACTGCTCCGAGCAGATGCTCCGGGCCGCCCGCGCCAGGGCCGCGGCCGCGGGGCTCGAGCTCTCGACGACGCGCGCCGAGGCCGAGCGCTTCATCCGCTGCGCGGAGGCGTCCAGCTTCGATATCGTCAGCCTCCGCTTCTGTCTCGCTTACCTGGACTGGCGGTCGGCGCTGCCGTGCCTCGGGCGCATGCTCCGGTCCGGCGGTCGCGCGGGGATCCTCACGAACCTGTCGAGCAGCACGCCGCAGGCGTACGCGGTGTATCGCCGGATGGCCGACGAGCTCAACCTCGGTCGGGTGGAGCTGCCGGTCCCGGAGAGCCCCGGGCAGGTCGGCGAGGTGCTCGAGCGCGGCGGGCTCTGCACCGTGGAGGCGTGGACCCACCGGTTCCGGCTGTGGTTCGGCTCGGGGGCGCAGGCGGCGAGCTGGCTGCAGGAGAGCGGGTTCGTGACCCACGCCGCGCTGCGGGAGTTCCCTCCGGAGGTGCTCCTGCCGCTCTGCGACGAGTTCGCGGCCCGGCTGGAGGCGTACCGAGAGCCCGGCGGCATCCCGCTCGATTTCGAACTCGCCGGCGTCGTCGCAGCCCGGCGGTAGCGCCGCACGGCGGCCGGTGCGCCGGGCGTACTGTCGCGCTCGGCAAGCGGGCCGCCGGGTTTTTCATCCGAGCGCGCCGTGGCGCGTTGCACGCGGCGTTGTCTTTGTTACGTTTGAATCACCGCCTGCGGCGAACCCCGCGTCGGCAGCGCGGTCCACCTGGCGCCGTCGCCGGCAGGAAAGCCACGTCACGGCTCGGCTGCACCGGCTCCCTACCGGCGAGCGTCCGTCGAAAGAAGCGCGAAGGGGCCGCAAAAGCGGCCAACGAGCAGCGATCGAACGGGGAGCAAGCGGCGAACACGCGGTCATCACGCGATGACGCGCGGTAACACGCGGTGACACGGGGTAATGCGTTTCGCTCTAGCCGCGAGCGCGGGGGCACGGGTGTGCAAAGCGCGCGTGAGCGCATGTGCTCGGATGTCGTTCAACGTCTCTCTCGCCCACACGGTTCCAGGTTTTTCACTTCACCGGGGCAGGTTGCCAGGTTGCCTGGATGACGAGACCGCAAACTCTTCGTATTGACTTGGACGCACAATTAATGAATTTTGCATACTGAGGTGGGTGTGATCGGAGAACACGGAGCGTCGATCCTCAGAGACACGCCGACCCAGCTTGGGCTCGGCCGATATCGTCCCATTGCGAAGCTCGGCCGCGGGGGGATGGCGGACGTCTTCCTCGCCATGGCTCACGGGCCGGCCTCCGTGAACAAGCTGGTCGTCGTCAAGCGTCTGCGCAGCTTCGCGGATGAGGAGGATCGTCAGGTCCTCATGTTCATGGACGAGGCCAAGCTCTCGGCCCGCATGAACCACCCGAATGTCGTTCAAACCTACGAGGTCGGCAGCGACCAGGAAGGGTACTTCATCGTGATGGAGTACCTGGAGGGCCAGCCGCTGAAGCGCGTCATGAAGGCGGCGATGGATCGGGCGTCCGGCACCGGCGGGCTGGTGCGCGGCACCTGGATCCGGATCGTCGCCGAGGTGCTGCGCGGCCTGCATTACGCGCACGAGCTCTGCGAATTCGATGGCAGGCCGCTCGGGATCGTGCATCGCGACGTCTCTCCGCACAACATCTTCATCACGTACGACGGCGCGGTGAAGCTCGTCGACTTCGGCGTGGCCAAGGCCGCCGTCAACTCCTCGAACACGGAGAGCGGGACCTTCAAGGGCAAGCTCACCTATATGGCGCCCGAGCAGGTCACGGCGGGCAAGACGGTGGATCGCCGGGCGGACATCTTCGCGGTGGGCGTCGTGTTCTGGGAGCTCCTCGCCGGGCGGCGGCTGTTCGAGGGCGATCAGATCACCGTGATGCACCAGCTCCTCCTGGGGAAGATCCCGCGCCTCTCGACCGTCGTCCCGGGGATCCCGATCGCGCTCGACCAGATCGCCGCGAAGGCCCTGGAGCGCGATCCGTCGAAGCGCTTCGCGACCGCGCAGGAGATGTGCGACGTGCTCGAGAGCTACCTGCAGTGGTCGGGCGAGGACGTCCGCAGCGAGTTCCTCGGCGCCTGCATGCGGGGCATCTTCGCGGAGAGCAGGGCCAGCATACGCCAGCAGATCAAGGCGCAGATCGAGCGGGTGACGAGCTCGATGATGATCAGCGAGGGCTCCAGCCAGGTGACGATGAGCGGCATCGGCCTCTCGGCGGGCCCCTCGAGCTCCCGCTCGGGCAGCAGGCTCCCCTATGTCGGCGAGCCCAGCAGCTCGGGCATCGAGCGGGGCTCGGGCGTCGAGCGGGGCTCGGGCGTCGAGCGGGCTGCGCCCGTCGAGAGGCCCAGGACCCCGGTGAGCGACTCGGTGAGCCTGCGCGCGACCACGTCGGTGCCCTCGTCGCCCTCGAGGCGCGGCTACCTGCTCGGGGCGTCCGGCCTCGCCGCGCTGGTCGCGGTGGCCGCGGGCGCGTTGCACGTGGCGAGCAAGCGCGCGCCCGCGATCGAGCCTCCGGTGGCCGTCGCCGCCGCGGCAGCCGCCGCGCGCGGCGCGGAGGCCGCGGAGCCCGTCGAGAAGAAGCCGGACGAAGGCCCCAAGGTGAGCGTGGTGATCGCGAGCGACCCGCCCGACGCCACGGTGAGCTGGAAGGGGAAGACGCTCGGCAAGACGCCGCTCAAGACCGAGCTGCCCGTGGGCACGCAGGTCGTGGTCGTGTCCAGGTCCGGCAGCTTCGACGAGACGATCATGCTGACGCTCACCCCGGCCGAGTCGGTCGAGCGCTCCGTCAAGCTGCGGCCCACGAACTAGACGACCGAGCCCCAGCCGGCCGTCCACGGCCGGGAGTATCGGTCTCGACAGAGGAGTCGAGGTCGGTTTGAACCGCCAAGGACGCCAGGGAGGAACAAGAGCTCTCGGCGACCTGGCAGGTCCTCGTCGGACGAACGTGGTGGCAGCTCGGTAGACGAGATCAGGGCGATGACCCGTGGCGGATCTGGGCGATCACCTTGGTGACGCCGTCGGCCTCCATGGCCTCCTTCACTGCCTCGGTCGCCTCCTTCACGCTGGCGACGTTTCCTTGCAGCGTGACCACCCCGTTGCGCACCGTCACGTTCAGCTTCTTCACCGCTTCGTGGTCGCTGCCCGCGAGCTTGCCGCCCACCGCGTTGCGGAGCGCCTCGTCGGCTGGCCGCTGGCCCGAGCCCTTCGCCTCCTTGGTGGCGACGACCGAGCCGTCGCGGTTGAAGCTGACCTGATAGTCGTTGTCCTTCGCTGCCTCGGTCCACGTGTCGCGTGCGCTCGCGACGGCGCCTCCGGCCTGACCCTTGTCCTTCGCGCCGCCGGTCTGACCCTGCGCCTCTCGGCCCTGCGTCTGGCCCTGCGCCTCTCGGCCTTGCGTCTGGCCCTGCGCCTCTCGGCCCTGCGTCTGGCCCTGCGCCTCTCGGCCGTGCGGCGCACCCTGGTCCTTGGGAGCCGCAGGCGGCGCGGCTTGCTCGCGCGCGCCCGAGCCCCGGTCGTCCTTGAGGGCGCCCGTCTGCTCGCCGACCCGGTTCATCTGCTCGTTGGCCTCGCGGCCCACCTCGCGCCCTCGCTCGGCCAGCTGCTCGGCCTTCTCGCCCACGCGCTCGGCCTGCTCGCGCGCCTCCCGGCCTAGCTGCTGGCCCTCCCGGGCGAGCTGCTCGGCCTTGTCACCCACGCGCTCGGCCTGCCCGCGCGCCTCCTGTCCAGGCTTCTGGTTCTGGCCTTCGGGCGGCGGCGCGGTCCTGTCGCCCGTGGTCCGATCGGCCGGCTCGCGGACCGCTCCCTCCGCCCTCTCGCTCTCGCTCCTGCAGGCCGCGCCGACGAGGGCGAGCGCGAGGACGGTTGTGCCGGAGAACCAGCGTATTCTGCTCATCGTGCAGCGATAGCTCATGGTGCCTCTCCGGCCGCACACCCAGGCAGGCGTCGTGCCATGAACGCGGTCGATCTCGACCGCTCGGGAACAACCGCGCCGCGCGCGTGTCGGGACCACCATGCCGAGACCCTCCCTGGCCACCGCAGAGCGGCGGCGCCGGACACCGGGCGAGCGCTCCGGCGCGACCCATCGTAGGCTCGAGGTCGTGAGCGCGGCGTCGCCGGAACCCGTCCTGCCGGACGCCCTGCCCGGGCAACGCTCCGCGCCCGACCTCCTCTCGCACCGGCCGGCGCTCCGGGTCGACGCGCGGGCCGTCAAGGAGTCGCTGACGTTCGCGTTCGCGGGCGGCGCGCCCGCCGGGGCGTTCGACCGGCACGTCGAGTCGGCGTCGCTGCCCGCCTCGACCTGGGACCCGGCCCGCTTCGCGCAGCACGTCTTCCTGCAAGAGCTCATCGTGGGCTGCCTCCACTTCACGAGCGAGGGGCGCACGCGCATCCCGAGCCCGGCGCTGCTCGGCCGCGCCCTCTCCCAGCCGCCGAGCGATCGCGACACGGTCGAGCTCCGGCGCGAGATCTTCCGCGAGCTCGCCGGCTCGGAGGCGCAGCGCCGCGACCTCGCCCGCGCCTACGCGGCGCTGCGGCGCTGGGTGGCCCAGCTGGAGACGATCTCGATCTCCCGCCGGGAGGGCAGCCGGCGCCGGCTGGACATCCTCGTCGCGGCGAAGGAGGCGTTCGACGCGCTCGCCGACGGGTTCGCGGGCGCCCGCTCCGGGCTCGCGCGGCTCCCCGCGTTCGGCGCGGCCGTGCGCGAGACCGAGGCGTACCGCCGCCTCTCGGACCTGATCGCGTACGACGAGGAGCTCGCGACGCTGGAGGTCCGGATCCGCGTCGGCGCCGACGGCCACGTCCGCGACCTCCGCGCCCTGTCGATCCGCGAGAACAGCGAGAACCGCTTCTACCAGTCGCCGCTCGGGCGCGTGTTCACGAAGCTCGTGATGCTGTGGCGGGGATACCGGTTCAGCGACGACGAGCTGCTCACCCGCCACCTCAACGGCGTGTTCGAGGGCATCGAGGACGATCTTGTCGCGCTCGTGCAGCTGCTCGGAGATCTCGAGTTCTACCTCGCCGGCCTCGCGCTGCGCGAGCGCGCCCGCGCGGCCGGGCTCGCCGTCTGCCTGCCCGAGCTCGCCTGGCCAAGCGGCCCCGAGCTCGCCTGGCCAGGCGGCCCCGAGCTCGCCCGGCCAGGCGGCGCCCGCGACGATGCCCCCGGGCGCGCGCTCAAGGGGCTGTTCAACCCGCTCCTGCTCGCGAGCTCGGCGAGCGTCGTCGCGTGCGACATCGCGGCCGAGCGCCACGACGCGACCGTCATCGTGACCGGGCCGAACTCGGGGGGAAAGACGCGGTTGCTCGAGGCGCTCTCGCTCACCCAGATGCTCGGGCAGGCGGGCTTCTTCGTGCCGGCGGCGGAGGCCCGCCTGTCGCCGTGCCACGGGCTGTTCGTGTCGCTCATCGAGCAGGCGCAGGCCGACCAGAGCGAGGGCCGCCTCGGCATGGAGCTCATGCGCATCCGGTCGCTCTTCGAGGCGATGCAGGTCGGCGACATGGTGGTGCTCGACGAGCTCTGCTCCGGCACGAACCCGTCGGAGGGAGAGGAGATCTTCCAGCTCGTGATCTCGCTCCTCGCGGAGCTCCGCCCTCAGGCGTTCATCACCACGCATTTCCTGGAGCTCGCGGCGCGGCTCGAGCGGGAGCGGCCGGTCGAGAGGCTCGTGTTCCTGCAGGTCGAGCTCGACGCGCAGCAGTGGCCGACGTACCAGTTCGTGGACGGGGTCGCCCGGACGTCGCTCGCGCACCGGACCGCGGCGCGGCTCGGCGTCACGCGCGAGGAGCTCGTCGCGCTCGTCGAGCGCAGCAAGCGAGCGCACCGCCGCCGCGGGGTCGAGCCCGCCTGACCGCGGCGCGGGGCGCGAGCGCGGGCGCGAGCCGGCGGAACGGCGCGCTCGCCGTGGTCGATGAAATCTGGTTGTATGCGCCGCCATGGACTACAGACCTCTTGGCAGAACGGGTCTCCGCGTCTCCTCGGTGAGCTTCGGCGCCTGGGCGATCGGGGGCACCTGGGGCGACGTCGACGACAAGGATTCGCTCGCGGCGCTGCACCGGGCCGCCGATCGCGGCGTGAACTTCTTCGACACCGCGGACGTGTACGGCGACGGCCGGAGCGAGCGGCTGCTCGCGCGCCTCCGGCGGGAGCGGCGCGAGGAGATCGTCATCGCGACGAAGGCGGGCCGGCGGCTGAGCCCGCACACGGCGGACGGCTACAACGAGGCGAACCTCACGGCCTTCATCGAGCGCAGCTTGAAGAACCTCGAGACGGACGCGCTCGACCTCGTCCAGCTGCACTGCCCGCCGACGGACGTCTACTATCGGCCCGAGGTGTTCGACGTCCTCGATCGGCTGGTGAAGGCCGGCAAGGTCCGCTTCTACGGGGTCAGCGTCGAGCGGGTGGAAGAGGCGCTCAAGGCGATCGAGTACCCCGGCGTCCAGTCGGTGCAGATCATCTACAACGTGCTCCGGCAGCGACCGGCCGAGCTCTTCTTCCCCGAGGCGAAGCGCCGGCAGGTCGGGATCCTGGCGCGGCTGCCGCTCTCCTCGGGGCTGCTCACCGGGAAGATGAGCGCCCGGACGACGTTCGCGGCCGACGATCACCGCAACTTCAACCGCGAGGGCGCCGCGTTCGACAAGGGCGAGACGTTCTCGGGGGTCGACTTCAACCTGGGCCTCGAGGTGGTCGAGGAGCTCCGCCCCCTCGTGCCCGCCGGCGTGAGCATGGGCGCGTGGACGATGCGCTGGATCCTCATGCAGGACGCGGTGACGTGCGTGATCCCCGGCGCGAAGCGGCCTGATCAGGTGGACCAGAACGCGAGCGCGGCGGACCTGCCCGCCCTGCCGCAGGAGACGATGGCGAAGATCCGCGCGATCTACGATCGCCGGCTGCGGCCCGTGGTGCACCAGCGCTGGTAAGGCCTCGGCGCGCGGCCACGCCGGGGGGAACGGGGCCGCGCGCTTCGCGCCGCTGTCCTCGAGAGATCGAGAGAGCGCGGCAAGAGAGCGCCCCGCGCTGCGAATTATTTTAATAACAGTCGAATATTCCATTTATGACGGAAGCGCGCTCGCGCCTCGCGGGGCGAATACCTCACCATCGTCAGATGGCGTGGCAGCGCGACCCTGGCGGCTGCACCGGCGTTCGCTCGGATCCGACTTGCATTTTGTCGTATCCCGTGATGTGCACTCTGCTCTGGCGGATCGAAGAGCCGCCGGGGGGTTGGGGGCATGGGCTCATCGTTTCGGGGGGCTGTCGCGAGGCGCGTCCGGCCGTCCTGCGCCGCGCGCGGGCCCGCGTCGTGGTGACCCGGGGAGGCGCGCGCGCCGGCGCCGCAGCCGCGTTGTGTTGAGCGGCGCGCCCGCGCGGGGCGGGGCCTCGCACGCTCGGATTCTGCTGTGTCACGGGAGGGAGCGACATGACGGTGGAGCCGGGGTTTCTGCAGCAGCTGAGGGACGTCGACGCCGAGGTCCAGGATCCGGTGGCGGCTGCGCGCAAGAAGGCAGGGATGGTCTCGCAGTGGATATCGACGTCTCCCAACGAGTTCTTCCGGGAGCTCCGGAGGGACGCGCCCATCTTCGCGTCGCCCCTCTTCCTCATCGTCACGCGGTACCGCGATGTCCGCGAGATCTATGACAACGCGGATGTGTTCACGGCCGATCCGCTCAAGGGCAAGATCGCGAGGGACATCGGGCCCTTCGTGCTCGGGATGAACGCCTCGCCCGAGCACGATCGGCAGAAGTCGCTGCTCCGCCTCGCGTTCCCCCGCGACGACGTGGCGCGCTTCCGGCAGATCGTCGAGGACGAGGCGGCCGCGCTGCTCGAGCCGCTCGCGTCGGGCGGCGAGCTCGACCTGGTCGGGCAGTACACGCGCCTCCTGCCGGCCGTGACGATGCGGCGCTACCTCGGCGTCTCCCGGATCGCGCCGGCGGACATCATGAGGTGGACCCGCGCCCTGTTCCACGACATCTTCGCGAACCCCGCGAACGACCCGAGCGTCGATGCCGCCGCGGCCGCCGCGCACGACGAGGCGACCGCGGCGCTCCACCGGTTGCTGCTGAAGCAGCGAGGCCGGCTCACCGGCCACGCGTCGGGCGCCCCGACCGCGCTCGCGCGGATGCTCGGCATGCGGGCCACGCCCGCGACGCGCATGAGCGAGGCGGAGATCCGGAGCTGCCTGCTCGGGCTGATGGTCGGCGCGGTCGACCTCACCTCCATCGCCTGCGTGACCGCGATCCTGCAGCTGCTCGCACGGCCGGACGCCCTCGCGGCCGCGACGGACGCCGCCCAGCAAGGGAACGAGGCGGCCGTCGCCGGCCATGTCTGGGAGGCGCTCCGCTTCCGATCGCCGGTCGCCGGCCTGGTCCGCCTCTGCGCCGCCGACTACACGCTCGCGCGGGGCACGGACCGCGAGACGCGGATCAAGGCGGGCACCGTCGTGTACTCATCGAACGGCTCGGCCATGCAGGACGAGGCCGAGCTCGATCAGCCGGAGGCGTACCGCGTCGGGCGTCCCGCGCGCCATTACCTGTTCTTCGAGAGCGGCCTCCATAGCTGCCTCGGCAAGTACTTCTCGATGGCGCAGATCCCGCTCGCCGTGCTCGCCGTCCTGCGCCTCGGGAAGCTCTCGGTGCTCGAGCCCTTGCAGCGAGACGGCAACTTCCCGTCGCGGCTCAGGGTGAAGCTCGCGTGAGGGCCCCCGAGGGCCCCAGGCGAGCCGACGCCGCTCGTGACCTCGTCCGATGAGAAGGAGTCTCACCTGGCCCATGGCAAAATCAACCGATCTGCTGCTCGATGAGCTGGAGAACCTGGCGAAGGTCGTCCTGCTCGACTCCAGGCTCGCAAGGAAGGTCCTGAGCTGGAAGGAGCGAGAGCGCCGCCCGGCGCTCCACGTCGCGGTGGGCAAGCTCGTCTTCAGCGACACCAGGAAGCCGCTGCGCCACATCACCGTGGAGCTCCGGGACCGCGACATCGGCGCGCGGGGCGAGTTCCTCGGCCGCGGGATGACCGACAAGGACGGCTGCTTCGAGATCTACTACGATCCTCTGGACGCCGGCGCCCACGACGCGCCGGACCTCGAGCTCCGGATCATCGCGACCCGGCCGACCTTCGGCGAGGACAACCGGATCGTCCTGTCGGAGGTCCTCGTCCACATGATCAAGGGGCGCGACCAGGTCAGGGAGCAGCGATACGACTTCGGGGTCCACGACGTGCCCTACTGGCCGTACGACGCGGCGAAGCCGTTCCCGAGGGTGCTCCTGCACGAGCTGAACGGCAGCCCCGAGGACCTCGCGCTGGGGCGGCGGACGCACGCGTACGAGGTGACCGAGCGTTACCAGGCGATCAAGACCAAGCACGTCGCGCTGAGCGCGATCTCGCCCTCGCTGCTCACGGTCGCCGGGGTGCAGGCGGACTATCCCCCGAACCTCACGATCCGCCTCGAGCAGCAGAGGCTCGGCGCGACGCGGGCCGACGATTTCTTCGTCGATCGGCTCCTGAACGGCATGAATCCCTGCCTGCTCGAGCGGAGCACCGCCGCGGTCAATCGCTACCGGGTCCGCTTCGACTGGGACGCTTACGCGAAGAACCCGGACCACGACCTCCACAACGCCGAGGCGCACCTCGAGCTCTCGGGCGGCGCGCTGCGGCTCGTCCAGATCACGCTGCAGCGCCGCGTCGAGGGGCCGGGCCAGGCGGGCCCGGAGCTCGAGGAGGCGCTCGCGTTCACGCCGGCCGACGGCGAGCGGTGGCTCCAGGCGAAGCGCGTCTTCCGGACGAACACCTTCTTCGCGGCGGAGCTCATCGAGCACTTCGTCAAGGCGCACCTGCAGATGGAGCAGTACGCCATCGCCGCGTTCCGGAACCTGAACAAGAGCCCTCTCCAGCTCCTCCTCTTTCCCCACCTGAAGGAGGTCATCAACATCAACCAGCGGGCGGACGTCCTGCTCGTGTCCGAGTCGGGCTACATCCCGCTGGCAGGCCCCCTGTCGCTGCGGGGGGTGCTCGACGTGTGCATGGACCGGATGAGCCGCCTGGACTGGGCGGGCTGGAAGCCCCGGGCGCCGCTCGGCGACTTTCACACCTACGCGCGGGTCGCCAACCTGTACTGGAGCGTCCTGACCCGCTATGTGGACGTCTTCTTCGAGAAGCACCTGGAGGGCATCCGCAAGGACTGGACCGAGGTGCTCGCGATGTCGGACGACCTCGTGGCGCACAGCGTGGCCTGGAGGCCGGCCGAGCGAGCGGTCGCCGCGGCCGCCGTGCCCCGGAGCGGCCCGCCGTCGTCGCCAGCGTCGCCGGCGTCGGCGCGCGGCGGGTTCGAGCCGTACGACCGCAACGAGCTCGACAACCCGTCCATCCCGCGCGCCCAGATCGACGGTGTCACGAAGGCGGTGCGGCCGGTCACCACCTCCGAGCAGGCCAGCGCGGAGGACCTGGACAGGCTCAAGCAGCTATGCCGTTACGTCCTGTTTCACACGACGTTCTGGCACACGTGGGTGAACGACGCGCAGCCCGACGACGGCGGCGAGGTCGCCTACAGCGCGCTCGCGCTGCGCAACGGGAGCTTCGGGCCCGAGGGGGACCCGGACATCGCGCCCACGCCCATCGAGGCCAGTCAGCTCCTGTTCCTGACCCACGTGCTCGCCGAGATCAGGTACGGATACCTCCTGAAGAACGAGGACGGCGACGTGCCGGAGGAGCTCCGGATGCTCCTGCTCGAGGCGAAGGGCGAGTTCGCCAGGCTGGGGTACGACGTGAGCAACATCCGGTCTCGGGTCAACATCTGAACGCCCGCGGCCGTCGCTCCTAGACGCGAGGAGATAGGAGCGGCCGAATTCCGTACGCTCTGAAGATCGCGCCGAGCCGAGCCGGCCGCTGTCGCCGTGCAACGCGGTCCACGCTGGCCTCATCATACGTGGCGAGGCCGATCCGTCTCGCTTCATGGAGGAGGTCTCGGCACATCGCTCCGGCCGGGGTGTCCGTCCGCGCCGGTCCGCACGCGGAGGAATGGCGCGCCTCCCTGCACGCACGCGCAGCGCAGCGAGCCCACGGAGAGCTGCCCCACGCGACGGATGACGCTCTAGCCGATCACCAACGCTTCGAGAACTTGGCCAAGAATGCACGGCTCAGGGGAGATAGCGTCCACTCTCGCAGAGCCCCAGGCGACGGGCACTCAGCGCAGCGTGGGCGGATGCCGAATGGCATTTCGACCGTCAGGGAGCACCGATGTCCACGATTTCACTCGCTGATGGGTCAGTATTCGCCGAACGTTACAAGATCGTCCGGTGCATTGCCGCAGGTGGCATGGGCGCGGTCTATGAGGCGGTTCACCTCGAAACGAACCGTCGCCGCGCCCTCAAGGTGATGCTGCCGCACTTCCTGCAAAGCGATGAGCTGAAGGAGCGGTTCCGGCAGGAGGCGCGCGTCGCGGCGGACATCGAGAGCGAGTTCATCGTCGACGTCTGCGATGCCGGCGTGGACCGGGCCACGCAGATGCCGTTCCTGGTCATGGAGCTGCTGCGCGGCGACGAGCTCGGCAAGCTCTTGCGGGAGCGGAAGCGCTTCGCCGCCGCGGAGGTGGTGACGTACCTGCATCAGGCGGCGCTGGCGCTGGACAAGACGCACCGGGCGATGATCGTGCACCGCGATCTGAAGCCCGAGAATCTGTTCCTGACGTTCCGCGAGGACGGGGCGCCGCGGATCAAGGTGCTCGATTTCGGCATCGCCAAGGTGGTCGCGGAGAGCGGCACGCACGTGAACGCGACCCGGAGCATCGGCACGCCGCTCTACATGGCGCCGGAGCAGTTTCGGACGGGGAACAAGGTGTCCCCATCCACCGACCTCTTCGCGCTGGCGATGATCGCTTACACGCTGCTCGTCGGTCGCGCCTACTGGGCCGATGAAGCGGAGGGCAGCGGCGGGAACGTGTTCGCGTTCGCCAGCGCAGCGATGAACGGCCCGCAAGAGCGCGCCTGCGAGCGGGCGAGGCGCGCTGGCGTGGCGCTGCCGCCGGCGTTCGACGCGTGGTTTGCGAGAGCGGTGGCGTTCACGCCGGCGAACCGATTCTCCTCGGCGACGCTCATGGTCGCGGAGCTCGCGGAGGCGCTGGGCGCGCCGCGGCCCGGGCTGGAGCGATCCGGGCCGAAGCCGACCGGGGCGATGGTGTCGAGATCGGAAGTGCCGAGCTCGCCGGGGACGACCGCGCCCGGGATCTCGGGCACGCAGGCGCCGGAGCGACCGCGGCCGCGCGGGGCGGGCAGCATGATCGGCATCGGTCTGGGCGCCACGCTGGTCGTGGCGGCCATCGGGGGAGCGAGCCTCCTGTTCGGCGGGCGGCTCCGTCCGACAGCGGCGGCGCCAACCAGCGCGTCTGCCGAGGGGGCCGCGGCGTCGGGCGCTCAGGAGCCGGTCAGGGAAGGGATCGGTCGCTCTGCGCCGCCGTCTTCACCCGCGCCGCAGCCCGCCGAGGTCGCATCGTCCGGTCAGGTCGGCGAGGCGAGCGCGCAGGCCCCGAGGCCGGCCCATCCTGCTGCGCAGGCGGCGGCGAGCGCGGCGCCGCAGCCCACGGCCATGCGGCCTTCCGCCGCGCCCGCGTCGCCGTCATCGGCGCGCCCCGGTCAGACGCAGAC
The DNA here is from genome assembly GCA_051525975.1 of Sorangium sp. So ce134. Taxonomy (GTDB): domain Bacteria; phylum Myxococcota_A; class Polyangia; order Polyangiales; family Polyangiaceae; genus Sorangium. Next base: position 9,275,035 of record CP150314.1, on the reverse strand, counting down.
GGGGAAGCAGCAGCAGCGCATACGGCACGTTCGAGATTGAGCGAGCGCGGTCTGCCGCACGACGTCCCGCGGCGGGCCGACGAAGAGACCCGGATCCTTCAACCCGAAGACAGGTGTGTCCATGCTCGTGAGGCGTGTTGTGCTGGCCGCCGCGGTATCAGCGTTTGCCATGCTGGCCGAGGGGAAGGCTTCCGCCCAGGATCTCGCGGTGGCCGAGGCGCTCTTCATCAAGGGGGTAGCCGATCTGGAGGCAGGCAATTACGACGCAGCTTGCCCGGCGCTCGCCGAGAGTCACCGCATCGACCCGCGTCCCGGAACGCTGTTCGCGCTCGCCGACTGCCAGGACAAGGCTGGTAAGCTCGCGACGGCGGCGACGCTCTACAGCGACTATCTCCTCGCGACCGACCAGCTGCAGCCGGCGCAACGGCTCCGTCACGACAGGCGGATCGACGCGGCCAAGGCTCGCAGGGCGGAGCTCGCGTCGCAGATCCCGGAGTTGACCCTGGCACTGCCGCCTCCAGCGCCCGCGGGCGTGCGCGTCACACGGGACGGCGCGGATGTGGACCCCGCCGCGCTCGGTGTCGCGCTGCCGATGGATCCCGGCGAGCACGTGGTGACCTTCCGGATCGACGACGGGCCGGTGGTGGAGGAGCGGATCTCGCTCGCTGCAGGGGAGAAGAAGACGCTGGAGATCGATCTGCGCCGCGCGGAGAAGCGCGCGGACAGCAAGACCGAGCGCCCCGCGGCTCCCAGCGCGCCGCAGGGCAGCTCAGCGCAGGCGCCGCTGGCCGGGCGAACGTTGAGCGGGCGCCGCGTCGGCGCGCTTGTCGCCGGCAGCGTCGGCGTGGCCGGGCTGGCGCTGGGCGGAGTGACTGGCATCGTCACATTGACGAAGAAGCCCACGATTGAGGAGCACTGCCGAGGGAGGGTATGCGATGCCGAAGGCAAGGCCGCGGCGGACGCAGCGAGGCTGCCTGGCCTGCTCAGCACCATCGGCTTCGGCGTCGGCGCGGCTGGGGCGGCGGCGGCGCTGGTCCTGTGGTTCACCGAGTCGCCGACGCCTGCGGACAGGGGCCGTGCAAGGCAGACGGTACATGCAACGCTGGACGCAGGACCAGGGGGCGCGGCGGTCGGCCTGAAAGGGGTGTGGTGATGAAGGGGGAGCAAGCGTCGGGTCTGGGCGGGCTGGTCCTGGCGGCGCTGAGCGGGGGATGCCTGACCGTCCTCGGAATCGATGAGGACTATCAGCTCGGCGCCGATGGCAGCGGGGCCGCGGCGGGCGCCGGCGGCGTTGCGGGGTCGACCAGCGCCGAACATGGTGGTGTGGCAGGCAGCCACGGCGCCGCCTCGGGCGGCGGCGCCGTGTTCGTGTGTACTCCGGAGTCTGTCGAGCCTTGCTATACCCGCCAGGACGGCACAGAGGGGGTCGGCGCCTGTCGTCATGGCACACGAACGTGCACCACCGATGGCTCTGCTTGGGGACCTTGTGAGGGCGAGATCTCGCCTCTGCCCGAGGCGTGCAATGGGCTCGACGACGATTGTGACGACTCCACGGATGAGGAGCTCGCGCAGGACTGCTACACCGGGCCACCGGGGACGGACGGGGTTGGCTCGTGCCGCAAAGGTCAGCAGATTTGCAGCAGCGGCGTCTGGGGCGCCTGTCAGGGCGAAGTGGTCCCCGCAGCTGAGGCGTGCAACGCGATCGACGACGACTGTGATGGCCTCATCGATCAACACTCGGAGCCTTGTTACACCGGCCCTTCGGGGACGTCGGGGACAGGCCCTTGCCACGCAGGCGTACGGGGCTGCTCGGACGGAGCGTGGGGGACATGCGCTGGCCAGCAGACTCCGTTGCCCGAGGCGTGCAACAATGTCGACGATGATTGTGATGGGCAGGTCGATGATGGAATATACCTAGGTCCGTGCGACACGGGCTTGGGCGGGCTTTGTGCCGATGGATTTACCGTGTGCTCCGGGGGAGATTTGCGCTGCGAGCCTTCTCATGAGCCTACTTCGGAGGTTCTTTGTAATCGTATAGATGATGATTGTGACGGTCGCGTCGACGAGTGCTTCGTGGCAGGGACGCCGATCGCCATGGCTGATGGGACACGGCGCCCGATTGAGCGGATTCGAATCGGTGATTGGGTCCTGGCTTATGACGTCGAAGCCGGCGTGGTTGTTTCAGCGCCGGTTCTTCGGACCTTTGCTCATGAGCGGCAGGATGGTGGTGATTCGATCATTCGTATCAACGGTGCGCTTCGCGCTACGTCCAATCACCCGTTCTATGCCAATGGTCGCTGGGTGTCTGCCGGCGAGCTGGGCGTCTCGGACGAACTGCTGGTGCTCGAACCGTCCACCGAGGGCGGGGTGCCGATGGCGCAAGCCGGGGTGGTGAGCTCGCTTTACGTCGAGTCGGAGAGAGAGGCGACGTACAACCTGACGGTGGGCACACACCACAATTACTTCGCTGGAGGTGTGCTGGTTCATAACAAACCCCCATGCCTGGAGGAGCCATAAACTCCAATATCGGCCTCAATCTTCACGGCGGAAAACGGCTGACGCAGCGTGGGCGCGTTCACGTGGCCGAACCACGGCGCTCGTGGAAGCCGCGCGACGTGAAAGATCCTGCCCAGACGGAAGCCTGGCGACGAGATCTTGTCCCCGGTCGGCGTGACGTGAGCAGGCAGGCTGGAGCGCGTCGCGCTCAGCCGCGGCTCACAGGATGCGCGGCAAGAGCCACCCGGCGATCGAGACGAGGGCGGCGGTGCCGAAGAGCGGCCCGAGCCCGCGGATCTCGAAATCGTCGATGAGCTTGTCCGTCGCCCAGAGCAGCACCGAGTTCACGACGAGGCCGAAGAAGAGGTAGGCCAGGCCGAGCGTGAGGATCGCGGCGGGCAGGAGCGCCACGGCGACCAGGAACTTCACGAGCCATCCGAGGAGGAGGTTCAGCAACGTGAACACCGCGGCGACGACGAGCGCCGTCTGGGTCCTGCGAATACGCACGCCGGGCATGAGCTTGGCGCCGATGACGACCGCGAGCCCCGCGGCGAGCGCCTGGATGATGAGCGTCTTCATGACCACCTCCCTGGGCCGGCGCCGCTCGGGGCGGGCCGGTGTTCGCCCGTTCTTGGTGACCCAGGCGCGGGCCGAACGCAACCTCGCCAGGTACGGGAGGGGCTCCCCCGGGCACTTCTTTACAGGTTTACAGGTGAGCAGCCACAGGTGAGCAGCCGGGCAGCTCCGGCGGCCAGGAGGCGCGCGCCGGCGCAGAGGAGGCGCGCGCCGGCGCAGAGGAGGCGCGCGCCTCCGTGCGCGGTCACTCCTTCGGCTTGTCGCCGCCGAGCAGCTCGCCGATGGCGGGGGCGCCGGCCGGGCCGAGGGCCTGCGTGCTCTCGATGAGGTGGATGAGGAGCTGGCGGTTGTCCGTCACCGAGAGGTTCTGGAGCTCGAGCGCGCCGATGCGGTCCTCGGGGGTGAAATAGGCCTCTTCGACCTTCTCCATCGAGAGCTTGTGCGGCGCGTAGGCCATGTAGTCGGCGCGGGTGTTCAGGATGCTGTAGTCGTCGCCGCGGCGCAGCTCGAGCGTCACCTCGCCGGTCACGCCGGGCGCGATCCAGCGCGAGAGCGCGTCCTTCAGCATCATGGCCTCGGGGTCGTACCACTTGCCCTCGTAGAGCAGGCGCCCGAGGCGGCGGCCCTGGGTGAAGTACACGTCGAGGGTGTTCTCGTTGTGGATGGCGGACAGGAGCCGCTCGTAGACGGCATGGATCAGGGCCATCCCCGGCGCCTCGTAGATGCCGCGGCTCTTCGCGTCGATCACCCGGTTCTCGATCTGGTCGCTCATGCCGAGCCCGTGGCGCCCGCCGATCCGGTTGCACTCGACGAACAGCTCGAACAGGGAGCCGAAGCGCTTGCCGTTGATGGTCACCGGGACGCCGCGCTCGAACCCGAGGGTGACCGTCTCGGCCTCGATGGCGACCTCCGGCCGGAACGAGGCGACGCCCATGATCGGCTGGACGATCTTGATCCCGGTGTTCAGGTGCTCGAGATCCTTCGCCTCGTGCGTCGCGCCGAGCACGTTGGCGTCGGTGCTGTACGCCTTCTCCGTCCCCATGCGGTAGGGCAGCCCGTGGCGCTCGAGGTACTCGCTCATCTCCTTGCGCCCGCCGAGCTCTCCCACGAACTTCGGGTCCAGCCAGGGCTTGTAGATCTTGAGCGAGGGGTCGACGAAGATGCCGTAGCGATAGAACCGCTGGATGTCGTTGCCCTTGTGCGTGCTGCCGTCGCCGAAGACGTGGACGTCGTCGTCGCGCATGGCGCGCACGATCGCGGTCGTGGTCACCGCGCGGCCGAGCGGCGTGGTGTTGAAGTACTTCTTGCCGCCCGTCGAGAGGTGGAACGCGCCGCACTGGATGGCGAGGATGCCCTCGCGGACCAGCGCGTCGCGACAGTCCACCAGCTTGGCGGAGACGGCGCCGTGCTGCAGGGCGATCGGCGGGATGTCGCCGGGGGAGTCCTCGTCCGGCTGCGCCAGGTCGGCGGTGTACGCGTGCACCTTGAGCCCGTTGCGCGAGAGCCACGCCACCGCGCACCGCGTGTCGAGCCCGCCCGAGAACGCGATGCCGAGGTGGGTGCCGGCCGGGGGAAGTGAACGGAAGATCCTACTCATGGCGGCGCAGCATAGTCGCAACGCCCGCGGACGCGCGAGCGGAGATCGCGCGGCGGCGGAGCGCCGGATGGGGCGGGCCGCCTGGGCGGCGAGGCACTAGGATAGCGGGCGCCGTGTCACGCGAACCCTTCTCCGATTCTCCGATGAGGTGCACGTCCATGCCGCAGCTTCCGTACGCCGAGATCGCCCGGATCGAGGAGCGCCGGCTGGCGCTCGGGACATCCTCCGTCGTCGCCTGCGCCGAGCCCATCGCGGGCGGATGGATGGCCTTCGACGGCGACGGCTCCTGGGGCAACTTCGCTGCGGGGCTCGGGCTCGACGGCCCCGTCTCCGGCGAGGAGCTCGATCGCCTCGTGGCGTTCTACGCGATGCGGGGGATGGAGCCGCAGATACAGGTCTGCCCCTTCGCGCACGAGTCGCTGGTGCGCGGCCTCGCCGAGCGCGGGTTCGTGCTGCGCGAGTTCGAGAACGTGCTCGCGCGCGAGATCGCGCCGGACGAGGATCTCCGCGCGCTCGCGCCGCACGGCGGCCCCGCGGGGCTCGAGATCGTGCGCGTCGATCCGGGCGACGAGGCGCAGGTCCGGGTGTTCATCGAGGTGTCGACGAGCGGCTTCCGGGCCGAGGACGAGCCGCTCGCGCCGGCGCTCTTCGAGATCACCCGCCGCGTGGTCGCGCAACCCGGTTGCGATTCGTACCTGGCGCTCGTGAACGGCGAGCCCGCCGGCGGCGGCAGCGTGGAGGTCGCCGGCGACGGCGCCGCGCTCTTCGGCGCCTCGGTGCTCCCCCGGTTCCGCGAGCGCGGCATCCAGCAGCTGCTCATCGTCCGCCGTCTGGAGCGGCTGCGCGAGCGGGGTCGACGCCTGGCGTGCATCAGCGCGAGCCCTGGCATCCCCACGGAGCGCAACGCCCTGCGGCTCGGGTTCTTCATGGCCTACAGCAAAGGCGTTTTTGTGCAGCGAAACGAGCGCCCGCACGTGCCGACCTGATCGTTCCCGGGCGTCGCGCATTGCCCCGGCGCTGCCCCCGCATTTGCAGGTGTGCAGCGCTGCAATTGCAGAAGCGAAACGACCGCCCAGGACATCCATGCGAAATGCCCGACGACGACGGAATCACGCCATGGCACGCCCGATGCTCTAGAGCAGGCCAGCGTCGCTGGCGTGGCCTTTCCCCCCCCAAGGCCCCGGCGGCGCTTTTTTCATTTTGTGGTCTGAACCGGTTCAGACGCTCTGCGCCCTCGGTCGTGCGGCGGCACCGATAGCCGGAAAGGGGGTGCGCCGCGCGGCGCACTCCCTACTCCAGGGGCCGGGCGACCCAGAATCCCCCGGCGCCGGCCTCACCGCTTTACCGCTTCACTTCGCGCGCCCCCGGCGCAGCTCGGCCACCGCGTTCCGCACGAGCCGCAGCCCCACGTTGTCGTCCTGCGAGAGGATCGACTCGGGGTGGAACTGCACCGCCGCCATCGGCAGCTCCGCGTGCTCGATCGCCATGACGACGCCGTCCTCGGTCTCCGCCGTGATCTTCAGGGAGGCGGGAAGCGCGTCGCGCAGCGCATAGAGCGAATGGTAGCGCCCCGCGTGGAACTCCCGCGGCAGCCCCTCGAAGATGCGACCGCCCAGCACGCGCACCTTCGAGGCCTTGCCGTGCATCGGGTAGTCGAGCACCCCGAGCTTGCCCCCGAAATGCTCGACCATCCCCTGCAGGCCCAGGCAGACGCCGAAGACCGGCAGCCGCCGCTCGAGCAGCGCCGAGAGCGTCCCCGAGAGGTTGAAATCGCTCGGCGTGCCAGGGCCCGGCGACAGCACCACCAGATCGGGCGCGTACGCGTCGAGCTCCTCGTGCGGGAAGCCGGCGCGCAGCGTCACCACCTCGGCGCCCGTCTGCCGCAGGTAGTTGGCCAGCGTGTGCACGAACGAGTCCTGGTGATCGACGAGCAGCACCTTGAGGCCGCCCCCCGGCACCGGGTTGATGGCCGCCGGCGCCGCCGCGGGCACCCCGCGCGGCCTCCGGATCGCGTCGAGCAGCGCCGACGCCTTCACGAGGGTCTCGCGCTCCTCCTCGTCGGGATCGGAGTCGTAGAGCAGCGTCGCGCCCGCCCGGACCTGCGCCACGCCGTCCTTGATCCGGATCGTGCGCAGCGTCAGCCCCGTGTTCATGCCGCCGTCGAAGCCGATGAGCCCGACCGCGGCCCCGTACCACGCGCGCGGCGAGCGCTCGTGATCCTCGATGAACTGCATGGCCCAGGCCTTCGGCGCCCCGGTGACCGTCACCGCCCACGTGTGCGCCAGGAACGCGTCGAGCGCGTCGAACCCGTCGCGCAGCCGCCCCTCGACGTGATCGACCGTGTGGATCAGCCGCGAGTACATCTCGATCTGCCGGCGGCCGATCACGCGCACGCTCCCCGGCACGCAGATGCGCGACTTGTCGTTGCGATCGACGTCCGTGCACATCGTGAGCTCCGACTCGTCCTTCGCGGAGGCGAGCAGGCGCGCGATCTGCGCCGCGTCGGCGATCGGGTCGCTGCCGCGCGGGATGGTGCCCGAGATGGGGCACGTCTCGACGCGGTCGCCCTCGACGCGGACGTACATCTCCGGCGAGGCGCCGACCAGGTACTCGGACTCGCCGAGGTTCATCAGGAAGCCGTAAGGCGCCGGGTTGCGCTCGCGCAGGCGCTGGAACAGCTCGGTCGGCGCGACCGGGCACGGCTCGTAGAGCGTCTGGCCCGGGACGACCTCGAAGAGATCGCCCCGCTTGAACGACTCCCGCGCGACCCGCACGAGCTCGGCGTACTCGCCCGGCGCGTACTCGTTCGGCGGCGCGCTGTGGGCGCCCACGTACGGCCGCGCCGCGCCCTCGCGCGGCAGCCCGTCGGTCGAGCGATCGCCGAACTTGAGATCGTAACGCGTGCGCGTCGCCCGCTCGCGCCGGTGGTCGACGGCGACGATCTCGTCGGGGAGGTAGAGCACGAGATCCCGCTGATCCGCCGGGCGCTCGAGGCGGAGCCGGATGGGCTCGAACTGGAAGGCGAGATCGTACGCGAACGCGCCGTAGAGCCCGAAGAGCGGATCGCCCGGGACCCCGAAGAGCTCGATCATCCGCCGCAGCACCGAGAAGATGGACGGCTGCCGGCTGCGCAGCTCCTCCGGCACGCGCTCGCCCGGCGAACGGACCGCGCCGACCACCTCGTCCGCGCGGCGCTCGACCGCCGCGATCGGATCGTAATCGCGGAGGGACTCGTCGATGGCCGGCAGGAGCACGCGCCCGCGCTCGTTCAGCGCCGTGAACCTGAAGTCGCGGCCCCGGGAGACGAGCACGAGCGGGGGATCGATGAAGCCGATGTCCCAGCGCGTGTACCGGCCGGGAACCTCGTAGCTCGACGCCAGGACCACGCCGAGGTGGCTGTCGAGCGCCTCGACAATCGGCTGGATGGCGCCGTCGACGGCGAGGTCCTCGACCACCCGCCGCACCGCGACCCCCCTCCGCGTAATATTGCTGTCTCGTTTCAAGGCACGTCTCCTTCTGCGCGGCGAGTATACGCGGTGCGGCATACGCGCCGCACCACGCTTCTTCGCCGCGCGCACGTGTCCGTCGGGCACGTCATCCGCGTGCCGCGCGCGCCGCGCCCGCCGCGCGCGCGCACGGGGCGGACGTTCGGCCGGCGTCCGCGACGCGCTCGGCGAGGTAGACGGCGCGGAGCAGGGGGAAGCTCTTGACGAGGACCTCCTCGTACTCGGCCTCCGCGCTCGACTCCGCGACCACCGCGCCGCCGCTGCCGAAGCTGACCCCCTCGCCGTCGGCGACGAGGGTCCGGATGGCGACGTTCACGTCCATGGGGCCCTCGTAGGCGAGGTACCCGATCGCGCCCGTGTACACGCCCCGCGTGCGCCGCTCCAGCGCGTCGATGATCGCGATCGTCCGGTGCTTCGGCGCTCCGGTGATCGAGCCGCCGGGGAAGCACGCCTCGAGCGCGTCGAGGGCGCCCCGGCCCTCGCGCAGCGCGCCCGTGATCACCGAGGAGAGCTGGAGCAGGGTCGCGTGCTCCGTGATCCGCAGGAGCTCCTCGACCTCGATCGAGCCCATGGCGCAGACCCGGCTGAGGTCGTTGCGGACGAGGTCGATGATCATGAGGAGCTCGGAGCGGTCCTTGTCGCTGGTCGCGAGATCGCGGCGCAGGGCGAGGGTCTGCTCCTCGGTGGCGCCCTTGGGCCGCGTCCCCTTGATGGGCTCGCTGCGCACGCGCCGCTCCCGGTCCACCGAGAGGAACCGCTCCGGCGAGGACGACAGCACGGCGCCGTCCGGCAGCCGGAGGTAGGCCGAGAACGGCGCGGGGTTCGTGCGGCGCAGGACGCGGTAGAGGGCGAACGGGTCGACCGAGGTCCGCACGTGGAACTCGTTCGTGAGGCACACCTCGTACGTCTCGCCCTCGTGGATCTCGCCGAGGATCGCCTCGACCGCGTCGAGGTGCTCCCTGCGCGAGAGGCGCGGCGCGTGCGCGACGCGATCGGCGAAGCCCTCCGGGACGGGCGGGAGGACCGGCTCCGGGAGGGCCGGGAGGCCCTGGAGGCGCGCGGCGATCTCGTCGAGCCAGGCGTCGGGCGAAGGCGGCGAGGGCGCCGCGGGGTCGTCCGCGGAAGGCGCGGCGATCGCGCACGCGTACACCGCGCGCTCGACGTGGTCGAAGGCGAGGAGCCGCCGCGCGATCATCATCGCGCTGTCCGGGAGGGCGCGGCGCGGGTGGGCGGACGCGCCGAAGCCGAGGTGCTCCTTGAGCTCGTAGCCGAGGTAGCCCACGAGGCCGCCGGTGAAATGGAAGGGCAGCCCGCTCGGCTCGAGCGGCACCGACGCGAGCTCCCGCCGGAGCGCCGCGAACGGGCTCCCCTCGGACATCGCCGGGGCGAGGAGGCCCCCCGGGCCGCCGGCGCTCCATCGCGTCACGGCGGCGCCGCGGCTCTCGAGCGCCTCGGTCGCGCTCCCCATGAACGAGAAGCGCCCGTCGCGGCCGGGCGCGCTCGAGTCGAGCCAGAACGCGTACGGGGCCGCGGCGAAGAGCCCGGCGAAGGCCCGCTCGGGGTCGACCCAGGGGAGCCGGACGTGCCGCACGCGGCCGCGCTCCCGCGCGCCCGCCGCCGCGGAGGGCGCCATGGCGCGCGCCGCCGTCGCCCCCCGGCCACGCGCTGTCTTTGCGGCTATGTCTCTGAAATTGCTTAGAATTTTCTTGCCGTGCTCCGTGCCGATCGACTCGGGGTGGAACTGCACGCCGTAGAGCGGCCGGCCCTTGATCTTGAGGGCCATGATGAGCCCGTCGCCGCGCGTCCGGGCGGTCACCTCGATCTCCGGCGGGAGCGCGTCGTCGCCGACGATCAGCGAGTGATAGCGAACCACCTTGAACGGGCTGGGCACGCCCTCGAACAGCCCGGCGCCGTCGTGCTCGACCTCGGTGACCTTGCCGTGCATCACCCGCGGGGCGTGCTGGACGCGCCCGCCGAAGCGCGCCGCGAGCCCTTGATGACCGAGGCAGACGCCGAGGATCGGCGTGTCGGCGAGCGCCTCGATCACATCGATGCAGACGCCGAAATCGGCCCGGCGCTCGGGGCGGCCGGGGCCGGGGGAGATGACGATGGCGTCGACCGCCAGGTCCCTGATCTCGGCGAGCGAGAGGCTGTCGTTCCTGACGACGATCGGCTCCTCGCCGTTCACCTCCCAGAGGTACTGCCCGAGGATGTGGGTGTACGAGTCGTAGTTGTCGATGAGGAGTGTCTTCACGGCGAAGCTCCCCTCCGGGCCCGCGCGGGGGCCGCCAGCGCGGCGCCGCCGGCGCGGAGCGCGGCGCGGGTGAGGCGCCCGGGCGGCGGCCCTGGCGTCACGGGCGGATGATGGCGGCGAGCATGGCCTGGAGCTTGAGCTGCGTCTCGACCAGCTCGGCCTCCGGGCTCGAGCCGGCGACGACCCCGACGCCCGCGACCATGCGCGCGCGCGCGCCGTCGACGGTCGCGCTCCGGATGCCGATGAACCAGTCGCCGTCGCCGCGGGCGTCGACCCAGCCCACGAGCCCCGCGTAGAGCCCGCGCCGGATGCCCTCGTGCGCGCTGAGCCAGGCCTCGGCCGCGGCGCGCGGGGTGCCGCACACGGCGGGCGTCGGGTGCAGCCGCGCGGCGAGCGTGAGCGCGTCCGGCGCCGTCTCCTTGAGGTGGCCGTGGATCGGCGTGCCGAGGTGCATCACGTTGCGGAGGCTCAGGATCGACGGCTCGCTCGGGACATCGAGCGACGCGCACTCCGGCGCGAGCGCCGCGGCCACGGCCTCCACCACGAAGCGGTGCTCGCGCTGGTCCTTGGCCGACTTCCGGAGGACCTCGGAGAACCGGCGATCGGCGTCGACGTCGGCCGAGACCGCGTACGTGCCGGCGAGCGGGTGCGAGGAGACGGCGCGCGCGCGGCGCGAGAGCAGGAGCTCCGGGCTCGCGCCGAGGAAGCCGTCGACGTGGAAGATCGCGCACGAGGGGTAGAGCGCGGTCAGGCGGCGCAGGACCTCCTCGACGACGATGGGCCGGTTCGCCTCGACGTCGACCGCGCGCGCCACCACGACCTTCGAGAGGTCCCCGTGCTGGATGTCGGCCACCGCGCGCGCGATGCGCCCGCACCACTCGTCGTGCGGGACCGCCGATTTGAGCGTGAAGCTGTCGGGCGAGCGCCGGTGGCTCTCGGCGCGCTCCAGGTGCGGCGCGGGGGCGGCCCCCTCGCCGACGGTGGTGACCCACGCGGTCCCGTCGGGCGCCACGCCGACGACCTGGGACGGCACGACGAGCGCGGCCGGCTCGGTCCGGTCGAACGGCAGGGCGCCGAGCGCCACCGGGCCGCAGCCCGGCCGGCCCACGGCGTCGGAGGCGGCGATCGACGCGAGCGCCTCCTGGATCCACGCGACGCCGCCCTCGATGCCGTGCGGCAGCTCCAGGCGGGCGGCGACCCCGTGCGCGATCAGCTGCGCGGTGGGGTGCAGCCAGACGCGCACGCCGTCCCCCGCGAGCGACGAGATGCCGCCGGGCATCCTCGCGAGCGTGTCAGCATCGAGCCGGACGGTGCGGGCGACGAGCCGCGCCGCCAGGCGGGAGGCGTCGGCCGGAGAAGAGAGCGTGAGGGGGGTCATGCACAGCCGTGCGCAGGTCGGTTCGGGCTCGTCCTGCCCGGCAGGACCGGCCTGGAACCAGCAGGCCGAGAGCCCGCGGTGCCATGCCGGATCGCGAGCGCCGGCCGCGCAGCATCGGCTCTACCGCCTCCGGAAAGGCTCCGCAAGCGCAAAGCAGCCTGCGCCGGGGGCGCGCGGGCGCGGCGTTCGGCCGCTGAAATGGCGCTTTCGGTCGCGCGGCTCGCCCCGCGCAAAGCATGCGCGCTCGCCGCCTCGCGAAGCTCTTCGCCTCTCGCTTCGCGCAAACGATGCGCGCCTCGCCGCGCGAAGATCATGCGCGCCTCGCCTCGCGCAGACGCCTCCGCGCCTCGCCGGTGCGTCGCGCGCCCGCGTGTCGCCACACGTCTCGTCACCTACTGTCGCGCTCGCCAAACGCCGTGTCGCGGCCGCGCGGCCAGCCGACAGCAGAGCGCCGTGCTCCGTCCGCTCTGTGATCCGAGGGCGCTCGCCCGCGGCGCCGCCGGAGCGATGCCGCGAGCGATCCCTTGCCCCGGAGCGCGCAATTGTTCGATGATCCCGCGAGCTTCATCTTCGCGGCGCTGGGGAGCGGCGCGTCTCGATAGCTCCGAGCCCCCAGGCAAGTGGAAATTCTTCACGACTGAGCTCAGAAAGGATCCTGCGATGGACCCCACTCGGCAGCATGACCTCCGCGCGTGGCGAGCCACAGCGCTCCTCCTCGTCGTCGTCGGACTGTGCGCCTGCCGCGGCGACAAGAGCCCACCTGCCGGCGAGAGCCGCCCTCCCGCCGCCGCCGCGACGACCGCGGCCGCGGTCGCGGAGGCGCCGGGCGAGAAGGCGATCAAGGCGCAGCCCCCCACGGTGCCGAACGCCGCCGAGGCGAAGAAATACGCGGGCAGCAAGCTCAAGTATTACAGCGAGCCGCTGGGGGTGGGCGCCGAGCTCGACAGGGTGATGGTCAAGCAGTTCCAGCAGGACACCGGCATCGAGGTGACCATCATCCCGAGGCCCAAGGACGCGACCGAGACCTACGCTGTCTACCAGCGCCTCTTCCAGGCGCAGTCCGGGGACGTCGACGTCATGATGCTCGACGTCATCTGGCCCGGCGCCTTCGCGCAGAACCTCGTCGACCTGAACGAGAAGCTCGGCGAGGCCGCCAAGCAGCACATCGAGAGCATCGTGCGGAACAACACGGTGGGCGGCAAGCTCGTGGCGATGCCGTGGTTCACCGACTTCGGGCTGCTCTACTCCCGCACCGATCTGCTGGAGAAATACGGCTACAAGAAGGCGCCGGAGACGTGGGACGAGCTCGAGCAGATGGCGAAGAAGATCCAGGAAGGCGAGCGCGCGAGCAACCCGAACTTCCTCGGCTTCGTCTGGCAGGGCAAGGCGTACGAGGGGCTGACCTGTAACGCGCTGGAGTGGATCGCCTCGCACGGCGGCGGCGCGATCATCGAGGACGGCAAGATCACCGTGAACAACCCGGGCGCCCAGAAGGCGCTCGCGCGCGCGAGAGGCTGGGTGGGCTCGATCTCGTCCGCCGGGGTGACGAGCTACGAGGAGGAGGACGCCCGCAACACGTTCCAGGGCGGGAACGCCGCGTTCATGCGCAACTGGCCCTATGCGTACGCGGCGGGCAACGCCGAGAAGTCGCCGATCAAGGGCAAATTCGAGGCGGGCCCGCTGCCGCACGAGCCCGGCCAGAAGAGCTCGGGCACCGTCGGCGGATGGCAGCTCGCCGTCTCGAAGTTCTCGCCGAGCAAGGACGCGGCCATCGAGTTCGTCCGCTACATGACGAGCCCCGAGGCGCAGAAGTTCCGCGCGACCGCGGGCTCGTTCATCCCGACGATCCCGTCGGTGCAGCAGGACCCGGACGTGGTGAAGTCGCTGCCCTTCCTGGCGAACGCGAAGGACATCGCGCTCGTGCCGCGACCCTCGAACACCACCGGCGCCCGGTACAACGAGGCGTCGATCGCGTTCTTCCAGGGCGTGAGCCAGGTGCTCCAGGGCAAGGAGCCGAAGGAGGTGCTCGGGCAGGTGGAGCAGCGCCTCACGCGCGCGCTCCGCTGACTCGGCTCCATCGCGCCGCTCGAGCTTCGACGCCGCGCGGCGCGCACGAGATCTCCCGGCCACACCACCTCGCGAGAACGGAGCACCCATGAGCACGCCGGAGCACAGACAGGCCACGAGCGCGGCGCCCCGCGCGGACGGCGCATCCTTCGAGAAGCGGCGGCAGCGGCGCGCCTGGCTGTTCCTCCTGCCGACGCTCGCGGTCGTCGCCTTCGTCGCCCTCTACCCCCTCGCCGAGACGTTCTACCTGAGCTTCACGAACGCGCGCCTCGGCACGGGGGAGCCGGCCAGGCTCGTCGGGGCGCAGAACTACGTCGATCTCGTGCAGGACAGCTACTTCCACGACGCGGTCCTGCTCACGGTCCTCTTCACGGTGGTCACCGTGCTGAGCGAGCTCGCCCTCGGGCTCGGCATCGCGCTCCTCGTCAACTCCCAGTTCAAGGGGCGCTCGGCGGTGCGCGCGGCGATGCTCATCCCCTGGGCGATACCGACCGTCATCTCCGCCCAGATGTGGAAGTGGATGTACAACGACGTCTACGGCGTCTTCAACGATCTCCTCGTCAACCGGCTCGGCGTCCTCCCTCGCAACGTCGCCTTCGTCGCCGATCCCGACGTGTCCTTCTGGGCGGTCGCGATCATCGACATCTGGAAGACGACGCCGTTCATGGCGCTCCTCCTGCTCGCCGGGCTGCAGCTCATCCCGAGCGATCTCTACGAGGCCGCGCGGGTCGACGGCGCGACGGCGCTCCAGCAGTTCACCCGGATCACCCTGCCGCTCCTCAAGCCCTCGATGCTGGTGGCGCTCATCTTCCGGACGCTCGACGCGCTCCGGGTGTTCGACGTCTTCTTCGTCATGTTCGGCAACCGGCCGGACATGCAGACCATGGCGACGTACGCCCAGCAGACGCTGGTCAGCGTCTCGAACATCGGCTACGGCTCGGCGATCTCCGTCGCCCTCTTCCTGATCATCGCCGTGTTCATCCTGATCTATCTCGCGGTGTTCCGCACCGAGGAGGCGTGAGATGAGCGGTTCTTCGCTGGACCCGGGTGGGCGGCATTCGCCGGCGCAGCGCGCCTTGCGGGCCGTGTTCTACCTGCTCGTCGCCGCGGTCGTCACGTTCACCGTGTTCCCGTTCGTCTGGGCGTTCATCTCCTCCATCAAGCCCGACGACGAGCTCTTCACGACCCCGGTCCGCTACTGGCCCGGCCGCCCGACGCTCGAGAACTACCGCCTCGTGCTGGAGAACGGCGAGTTCCAGACGGCGCTCCTGAACAGCGTGATCGTCGCCGTCTCGGTCACGGCGCTCTCGCTCGCCGTGGGCTCGCTGGCCGCCTACGCGCTCGGGAGGTTCCGGTTCCGCGGGCGCAGCGCCGTGCTCTACGTCGTCCTGGCGATGACCATCTTCCCGCAGATCGCCGTCCTCGGCGCCCTGTTCGAGATGATCAACTTCTTCAAGCTCTACAACCAGCTGCCGGCGCTGATCCTGACGTACCTCATCTTCACGCTCCCCTTCACGGTGTGGGTGCTGACCGGCTTCTTGAAGGCGATCCCGCGCGAGATCGAGGAGGCGGCGTACGTCGACGGTGCGACGCCGTGGCAGGTGTTCACCAGGATCATGCTGCCGCTCTCGGTCCCGGGGATGGCGACGACCGGCATCCTCGCCTTCATCGCCGCCTGGAACGAGTTCCTGTTCGCGCTCTCGTTCACCCAGACGCCGGACAAGCGCACGGTGACCTACGCGATCCAGGCGTTCTCGACGACGACCAGCGGGCTCTACGAGATCCCCTGGGGGCAGACCATGGCGGCGTCGATCGTCGTGACCGTGCCGCTGGTCGTGCTGACGCTGGTCTTCCAGCGGCGGATCCTCGCGGGGCTCACGGCGGGCGCGGTGAAGGGCTGACGGGGCGGCGCGCGGCGCGGGCGCCGGATCACGCGCGGTCCCAGGGGAAGCGGAGCCAGCGAGGCCCGTAGACGGCGCCGAGGTCGCGCAGCCCCGAGAGCAGCACGCCGGCGGCCATGAGCGGCAGGATCACGCGGAGGGCGAGCGGCGCGTCCCAGCGGGAGAAGCCGGTGGGCGCGAGCGCCCAGCCCCGGAGCTCGGGGAGCAGGTGCGCGAGGGCGGCGCCGTAGACGATGCCCATCACGGCGTGCATCGCCCGCTCTCCCGGGTAGACGCCGCCGAGCGGCCGCCGGACCGTGTCCTCGACGATGAAATCGCGGAGCGTGATCGCGATCTCCGCGAGGAGGAGCGCCGCGAGCGCCCACGCGGCGAGCCCCTCCCAGCGCACGAAGGGCAAGGTGGCGAAGAGCACCGCGTACACGAGATCGCGGGCGCCGTGGAGCACGAGCTCGGGCGCGGTGCCGGGCACGCCGCCGGGCAGGCGCGCGCGCCACTCGTGGTAGTAGAGCGTGTCGAACGCGCCGAGCGCGCCCTGCACGGCGAGGAGCACGAGCGCCTCGATCACGCGACGGACCCCTGCGGCGGCGGCGCTTCCGGTCCCTGCGGCGGCGCTTCCGGTCCCTGCGGCGGCGCTTCCGGTCCCTGCGGCGGAGCTTCCGGTCCCTGCGGCGGAGCGCCGGCGCGCGCGGAGGGCGCCGCGCCTCGCGCCTCGCCCGCCACGCGGCCCTCGTACGCGACGAGCAGCCCGGCGACCGGCGCGAAGATCCGGACGTCGACGCGGACCCCATCGCGCGAGGGCTCGGCCCGCCCCTCGACCCGCGGGGCGAGCCACCGCGGCAGCGGCAGCCCGAAGCCGCGGAGCCCGATCGTCGACCGCGCCTGCTCGAACACGAGCGTTCCCCCCTCGGCGCGCAGCCGGAACCAGCACTGGACCAGGCCGAGCGCCTCCACCAGCAGATCCCCCGAGCGCCACTGCGACGAGCAGAGCAGGCGGCCGCCGAAGGTGCGGACCCACCGCTCGCCGCCGCCCGATGGCTCGACCGCGAGCGTCACGGCCACGTCCTCCGAAGCTTCCGGCATGCGCAGCAGGGCGGCGAGCAGGCGCGCCGCGAGCCCGCGGCCGCGGCGCACGCGAAAGCGGCCGCGGGCGCGCGCGCCGCCCGCGTGCAGCTCCTGGACCGCCGGCGCGAGCGCAGCCCACGCGGGGCCGAGGAGGGCAGGGTAGAGGGCAGGCATCGGGACACCGCGCGCCGCGATCGAACAGGTGCGCGAGGGCGCCTCGCGCGAGGGCTCGCTCGTCCGGCGGGACCTCTCGTCAGCCGTCCTCGGGGAGCATCTCGCGCGGCAGCGCGGGGCTCCTCGGGGCGACGGCCGCGTCGGCCAGATCGCGGACCTTGATAAGGAGCCCGCTCTCCACGTCGCCCTCCGTCTCCTCGCAGAGCGACCGGATCTGCCAGAGCAGCTTGCGCGTGCGCCGCAGCTCGAAGACGAGCCACCGGGTCTCCGGCCGCGCCTCGAGCGGGTGACGCTCCAGGTCGACCTCGATCTCGCGGATGCGCTCCTCGATCTGCTCTCCGGTCGGAAAGATGCGGCCGTTGCCGTGGCAGTCCTTGCACAGAAAGGGGCCGGAGTCCGTGTTGATCTCGCCTTCGCCGTAACAGCTCGTGCACGTCACCAGATCGTAGGAGTTCATGGGGCGCCACTCTATCCGATCCTGCGCGCGCGGTGCTCGCGACCCGCCGCCGCGCGCGCGGTGCTCGCGACCCGCCGCCGCGCGCGCGGTGCTCGCGACCCGCCGCCGCGCGTGGTGCTCGCGACCCGCCGCCGCGCGCGCGGTGCTCGCGACCCGCGTCGCCCTGGGATCGTCGCTCGCGACGGCGCGCCCTCGAGCGCAGGAGGAGGCGACGACGCCCGCGTCATGAGGCGAGCGCCGCCGTGAGCGACGCCGAATTCCTGCGCCGCCGCGCCGGCCTGGCCGGGGCGGATCGGGCGGGCCGCGCCTCGTTCGAGATCGCGACGCGACGGCCCAAGATGGTCGCGGCCGGCGCGTCCTAATTCCGCTTACGCCGTTCCTTGCGGTAATGGGAGGCCCCGTGACCTGCCCTCGTCCCTCGCGTCGGGGCGCGCTGTGCGTCGTTCTGGCCCTGTGCGCCTTCTCCCTCGGCTCGCCGCGCGTCGCCGCGGCCGCCCCGCCGCTCCCTCGGCTCGCCGTCCACCGGGCGCCCTCGGCGGCCGACTGCCCCGATGCGGCGTCGCTCGCCGCCGCGATCGAACGCGTGATGAACCGGCGCGCCGTCGAGCCTGCGAGCCCGGACGGAGCGCCGGCAGATCCGGGCGGCGCTCCCGCGGGTGCCGGCGATGCCGCAGCAGGTCCGGACGGCGTGCCGGCAGGTCCGGGCGGAGCGCCGGCAGGTCCGGGCGGAGCGCCGGCAGGTCCGGGCGGAACGCCGGCAAGTCCGGGCGGCGCTCCGGCAAGTCCGGGCGGAGCGCCGGCAGGTCCGGGCGGCGCTCCGGCAAGTCCGGGCGGAGCGCCGGCAGGTCCGGGCGGCGCTCCGGCAGGTCCGGGCGGAGCCCCGGCAAATCCGGGCGGCGCTCCGGCAGACGCCGGCGGCCCGAGCGGCGCCGGCGTCCCCGACGCCGCGCCGGCGATCGCCGGCGGTGCACCCGAGTTCGAGGTCCACTTCCACCGCGCCGATTCCACCTACACCGCCGTCCTCCAGGCGGGAGGCCGCGCCCGGGAGCTCTCGTCCGAGGCGGGCGCGACCTGCGACGAGCTCGTCGAGGCGGTGGCGCTGACCGTCGCCATCCTGCTCGACAGCCAGCCGGCGCCCCCACCCGCGCCGCCCCCAGCCGCGCCCGCGCCGGCCCCCGCGCCGGCCCCGGTCCCGCTCGCGCCTCCGCGCCCCCCACCTCAAGCGCCGCGCGGGGACGTCTCGCTGGAGATCGGCGCCGCGGGGACCGTCGGCATGCTCGATCCGTTCCGGCCGGCCGCGATGGCCGACGTCTACCTGCGCCGCAGCGCCTGGTCCGCAGGGCTCGGCGCGGTGTGGCTGCCGCGCCAGGACATCGAGTTCACCCCGGGCGTCGTCTCGGTCGGGCTCGTCGCCGCGACCGCGCGCGGCTGCGCGACGCTCCTCGGCGAGCTCGACGGCATCCGGCTCTCGGCCTGCGCGGTGTCGCTGCTCGGCGCCGTCCACGGCGCGGGCAAGGGGTTCGACCCGGACCGCGAGGCCTCCGCACCCTGGTTCGCGGTCGGCGGCTCGGCCGTCGCGGAAGGGCCCCTCTTCGGCACGCGCGCGCTCGGCTGGGCCGCGCGCGCCACGCTCCTCGCGCCGGTCGTGCGGGCGCGCGTCACGGTCGAGCGCCGCTCCGGCGCCGAGGCCGGCACCCCCGTGACCGAGGACACCGCGCTCGACCCGTCCCCGGTGGGGCTGCTCGTCGGCCTGAGCGCCCGCGTGTCGATTTTCTGATGGCGAGGCAGGAGACCCTCCACTGACGGGGCGAGCATGGCGAAGAGCGGCAGGACAGAATGACCTTCGGAGAGGTCTATGCGCAGCATTTCCGGTTCGTGTGGCGGTCGCTGCGACGGCTCGGCGTGCCCGAAAGCGACGCCGCCGACGCGGTCCAGGACGTCTTCCTGGTCGTCCATCGGCGGTTGCCCGAATTCGAGAATCGGTCAAAAATTACAACTTGGCTTTACAGTATTTGCTTTCACGTCGCCCGCGACCGGCGCAAGCTCGCGCACATGAGGCGGCGCGCTCACGACGACGAGCCGCTGCTCGACTGCGCCGACGACCGGGCCGACGTGGGCGCGGAGGCGGAGCGGCGCCAGGCGATCGCGCTGCTGGAGACCATCCTCGACGAGCTGCCCCTCGAGCAACGCGCCGTGTTCACGCTCTTCGAGCTCGACGGGATGAACGGCGACGAGGTCGCCGAGCTGCTCGACGTCCCGCTGGGGACCGTCTACTCGCGCCTCCGCCTCGCGCGCGACGCGTTCCGCCGCGCCGTCGCGCGCCTGAACGCGCGCGACCAGTTCCACGTGGGCGGGGCAACGCCCACGAAGTCGCAGCCCGTGCTGAAGGCGGCGGCCGTCGACGCCGGGCTCCCGGCCCTGGATCGAGGGCCGGCGCCGGCCGGGAGCTCCTCGATCGTCCTGCCCCTGCCGGGGGTCGAGCGGCGATCCCTCTGGAAGCGCGCGGGAGGTGAGCGATGAGCGATCCCGTGCGCTGGCTCGACGCCGAGGTGAGCGCGCTCGACACGGAGCGCGATCTCCTCCGCGCAGCGCCTCCGGTCGACCCGCCCGACGGCGCGCAGGAGCGGGTGTGGGCCGCGATGGCGGCGCAGCTCGGCCTCGCCGGAGCCGCCTCGCTCGGCGGGCTCCAGGGCGCCGGCGGCGGGGCGCTCTCCGCGAACGCGGGCGGCGCGGCGAGCGCTGCCGCAGGCGGCGGGGGCAATGTCGCCGCGGCCGCGTCGGCAGGGAAGGTCGCGGCCGCCGCGTCGGCGGGGAAGGTCGCCGCAGCCGCGTCGGCAGGGAAGGTCGCCGCCGCCGCCGCGTCCGCGACCAAGGTGGCGTCGGCCGCAGGCGCCGGCGCAGCGGGCGCGGTGGGCGCTGCCGGCACCGCCGGCGCGGCCGCAGCGGCCGCCGCCGCGAGCGCAGCGGGCGTCGCGGGCATCGTGAAGTCGATGCTCCTCGGCGCCGCGTGCGGGGGCCTGTTCCTCGCCAGCTACGCCGTCGTCGCCCCGCCGAGCGCGGCGCCGCCGGCTCAGATCGTCGAGGTCGCGCCGGCCGTCTCCGCGCCGGCGGCGCCGCCGGCGCAGGAGCCGGCGGCCTACGCCGAGGCGGCGCAGCCAGCCGAGCCGCCCGCGCCGGCCGAAGCGCCTGCGCCAGCCGAGGCGGCGCAGGCGGCCGAAGCCCCTCCGATGGCCAAAGCGCCCGCGCCGGCCGAGGCGGCGCAGCCGGTGGCGGCGCCGCTGCCGGCCAGGTCGATCGCGCCGGCCAGGCCCCGCGCCGCCGCACCCGCGAAGCCGGACGCGCCGCCCGCAGACGAGGCAGAGGTCGCCGAGGCAGCGCCCGAGCCGGAAGCCGCAACTGCCGCCCTCGCGGACGGCGCGCCCAGCCCGGCGGCCTCGCGAGAGAGCCGGCTGCGCGAGGAGCTCACGCTCCTCGCCGACGCGCGCGCGGCGCTCCGGCGCGGCGACGCCGCCGGCGCGCTGGCGATCGCCGAGCAGGCGCGGCTCCGCTTCCCGGGCGGCGCGCTGGCCCAGGAGCGGGAGGCGCTCACCATCGAGGCCCTCTGGCACAGCGGCCAGCGCGCGGCCGCGGCGCAGCGCGCATCGGCATTCCTCCGCGCCTACCCCTCCAGCCCCCACGTCTCTCGCCTCCACTCCTTCACCCACTAGAGAGGGGCTCTCTCGCTTCGGATACGGGCCCATCTCGACGTTTTCGGTGCTCGGCGTACAAGAGTACGCCTGCGCGCCGAAAACGCCGATCTGGGCCCGTCTCCTGTGCGATAGAGCCCCTCTCTGGCGACCGTGATTCAGGAGGAATCGAGCGGGGGGGCGCGGCGGAGCGAGTGGGGGGCATCCGCGGAGGCATGGAGAGCACGGGGGGCTGTGGGCTTAGTCTCTCTGCCGTTTGGATCCTTGGATGGTGAGGGAGCGGTCCTCGGGGGGGGGCGTCTTGGGCGCAGGTGGGGGAGGGGAGGGGGCGCTGGAGGTTTGTTGAGCGGAGGTGCTTTTTTTGAAATGGGGAGCGGCGCGAGCGCCCCTTCACGCTCTGTCACAGCAGGCTTTCGGCGGCGGCCCCAGGCGCCGCTCATGGAGGAGCCATGTCATCGAGGCTATTGAAGACCGTATTGCCTTTTGTCTTCCTGAGCGCCGGGTCGCTCGCCGCATGTCAAGTGGATATCTCGCTCGGCGGGGCAAACACCACCTCGTCGAGCTCGGGAGTCGGCGGCGGCGGCGGCGACGGCGGAGGTGGCGTCGGGGGCTTCTTGCCCCCAACCACCGTCTCGGGCGCCACCTCCGGCACAGGCGCGGGAGGCTGGGATTGGCCGGACTTCACGCCGGACAAGGTCGACATCCTCTTCGTGGTCGACAACTCCGGATCCATGGCGGACAAACAGCAGATCCTGCGCCTGGCGACCGCCGACCTCGTGTACAACATCATCAACCCGGTCTGCGTGTTCCCGAACGGCGAGCCGGTGGGCCCGTCGGAGCAGCCCTCGACCGGGTTCGACTCGTGCCCCGCCGGCACCGCGCGCGTGCGCAACCCGGTGCACGACATGCACATCGGCGTCATCAGCAGCAGCCTCGGCGGCCACGGATCGGGCGCCTGCCCCGCGACGGTGTCCGCTTCTAACAACGACATGGCCCACCTCCTCGCGCGCTCCAATGAGCAGAGCACGACGAACGATCTGCCGACCTACCAGGACAAGGGCTTCCTCGTGTGGGATCCGGCCGGAAGCCACGACCCGGCAGGGGACTCCGACTTCACGGCGCTCTACAACAAGCTCGGCGACATCGTGGAGGGCGTCGGGCAGGCCGGGTGCGGCTTCGAGGCGCCGCTGGAGAGCATGTACCGCTTCCTCGTCGATCCCGAGCCGTACGAGAGGATCGACATCGAGGGCGACATCGCCGTGCCGAAGCTGGTCGACAATACGCTCCTGCAGCAACGGAGGGACTTTCTCCGGCCGGACTCGCTCGTGCTCATCGTGATGCTCTCCGACGAGAACGACTGCTCGATCAGGGACGAAGGCAGGAACTACCTCGTCGCCGAGACCAGGAACGGCTTCAGGATGTGGCGGCCGCGGAGCGAGTGCGCCACCGACCCGAACAACGAGTGCTGCAGGTCCTGCTCCCAGAACCAGGCGGGCTGCCCCGCGGACCCGGCCTGCACGGGCCCCGATGGCTTCCCCGCGAGGCTCTCCGCGGACGAGGACCCGGTGAACCTCCGGTGCTGGGACCAGAAGCGCCGCTTCGGGTTCGACTTCCTCTACCCGATGGAGCGGTACTTCAATGCGCTCACGTCCGGGGTCATCGCATCGCGGAACGGAGACCTCGTGCCGAACCCGCTCTTCACGGATCCCGAGGACAGCAGCACGCTGACCCGGGGGCCCCAGCACGTCATCTTCACCGGCATCCTCGGGGTGCCGTGGCAGGACCTCGCG
The DNA here is from genome assembly GCA_051525975.1 of Sorangium sp. So ce134. Taxonomy (GTDB): domain Bacteria; phylum Myxococcota_A; class Polyangia; order Polyangiales; family Polyangiaceae; genus Sorangium. The sequence goes on along the minus strand of CP150314.1, from coordinate 9,252,091 downwards.
CGCCAAGACGCAAGCGGCGCCCCCGATCTCCATCAAGGCCTCGACGCCGACGGCAATCCGGTCGGCGGGCTCAAGAGCGCCGCCGAGCTCGAGGTCCCGGTGACCGGCGGCTCCGCCAGCGGCTGGAACATCATCCTCGGCGATCCGGCGAGCCACGTCCCGCCCACGGACCCGTTCATGGTCGAGTCGAGGAACCCGCGCGCGGGCGCGAACCCGATCACCGGCGATCCGATCGTCCCGCCGAACGCCACGGGGTGGAACGCGATCAACGGCCGCGAGTACACGATCCCGGCAGGCAGCTCCGGCGACCTCCAGTTCGCTTGCATCTTCGACGTCGAGGAGCGCACCTGCGAGGGGAGCGCTGCGAGCTGCGATTGCCGACAGATCGCGGGCCAGCCGATCGACAACCCGCTGTGCGCGCCGGAAGGCATGAACGACCCGGCGGAGCCGCTCCCGCGGACGACGGTCCAGTACAAGGCCAAGGCCTACCCCAGCATCCGCGAGCTGGACCTGCTCCGGAGCCTCGGGCAGCAAGGGATCACGGGCTCGATCTGCCCGGCGCAGATGAGCGACCCCAACAGCCCGAGCGGCGACTTCGGGTACACGCCGGTCATCCGCGCGGTGCTCGAGCGGCTCGACGCGTCGCTCTGACCGCGGCAGCGGCCGCGCTCCGCGGCCCGCGCCCGGGCGGCGCGCCTACCGCGCGCGCCGCCCGGGCGCACGAAGGCGAGGGCCTCCCCCCTGGAGGCCCGGAGACCCTCCCGTCAAGCCGTTGGCACAATCGAGACACAGCAAGACATCCGGATCTCGGTGATCGCGCCCGGATCCGTGCGCTCCGCGTGAAATCCTGCGATCTCCAGTGGCACCGAAGCTGCTTCACGGCCGCGGCGCGGCCGCCGCTCTGGCGGCCGCGCCCGCTTTCGGACAAGCACAACGCGGAGGTTCTGATGCGCAACAAAGGACTGGCTCTCCTGCTGATCGTGATCGGGCTCGTGGCCTGCGACAAAGAGGAAGACGGCGGCGGGACCGGAGAAACACAGGACCCGTCCGGAGCCCAGACGTGCGGCGGGCTCCTCGGGACGAGCTGTCCTGATGGGCTCGCGTGCATCGATGATCCGGCCGACGACTGCGACCCGGAGCACGGCGGGGCGGACTGCGGCGGCATCTGCGTGGAGCCGAAGCCGGCGCCGGCGTGCGGAGGATTCGCGGGGCTGGAGTGCCCCGATGGCCTCGTGTGCATCGACGACCCGTCGGACGACTGCGACCCGGAGCACGGCGGGGCGGACTGCGGCGGCATCTGCGTGGAGCCGAAGCCGGCGCCGGCGTGCGGAGGATTCGCGGGGCTGGACTGCCCCGACGGCCGCCTGTGCATCGACGATCCGTCGGACGGCTGCGACCCGGAGCACGGCGGGGCCGACTGCCCTGGCGTGTGCGTCGAGCCGCCGCCGGCGCCTGCGTGCGGGGGCTTCGCGGGGCTGGAGTGCCCCGAGGGCCTCGTGTGCGTCGACGACCCGTCGGACGACTGCGACCCGAAGCACGGCGGGGCGGACTGCGGCGGCATCTGCGTGGAGCCCGAGCCCAAGCCGGAGGCGTGCGGCGGCATCACGGCGCGCCCATGCCCCGAGGGGCTCGTGTGCATCGACGATCCGGACGACGACTGCGATCCGGCGATCGGCGCGGACTGCGGAGGCATCTGCGTCGAGCGGTGAGCCGGCGCGCAGGGGGCGCGCCGTCCTCCGGAAGAGCGCGCCCGCGCCGGAGCGCGCTCAGTACCGGTGCTTCCAGAGCAAGTCCAGCGTCGTCGCCGGGTTCTCGCCCGTCGCCATCCCGGCCCGCACCGACCAGTCCCGGCGGAACCGCCACTCGAGGCTCACCTCGGTGCGGGCCTGGGCGGCGGTGGGGCTGCTCGGGGAGCCGGCCCCCTGCCCCGTGGACCCCGCCTCGTAGCTCGCGCTCGCCGTCACCCGCTGCCCGAGCTGGTAGCCCACGGTGGTCTTCAGCGCGCCCTCGTCGGTCGTGTCCAGCTGCGTCTCGAAGTTCTGGAGCGGGCCGATGCTCCGCAGGATCATGTTGATCTGCGCCGACGCGAGCCCCGTGCCCACGCCGGCCGCCACGCCGCCGGCCGCGTTGCTGCCGCCGCCGGAGCTCGGCTCCTCGGTGGAGGTGCCGCCCGCCAGCGTCCCTTCCGCGTACTCCTTGCCGAGCAAGAGCTCGGCGATCACCTCGTTCTCCGGGCGCGGAGGCTCCGAACGGAAGGTGATCTTCTCCTCGGTGATCGGGTTGAGCTTCCCCTCGTAGTCGATGTAGATGCGGGTCCCCTCCGGCGTGTCGTGGAACGCCGTCACGTTCAGGTACGGATTCGAGGGATCCCCCTGCAGCGCGACGACGCCCGGCTCGATCTCGAACTCCTTGCCGATCACCTCGAGCTTGCCCGAGACGATGTTCACGTTGCCCTCGATCTGGGTCTCCTGCCCGACCTTGATGCGGATCGGGTGCGCCGGATCCCCGGACAGCGAGGCCTGCACCATGTCGCCCTCGACGCCGATCCTGCCGAGGCGGACATCCATGAGGAGCGACGTGCCGCCCGCGCTCTTCTTCGCCTCCTCGGTCGGCTCGGCCGGCGCCCGCCGCGCTTCGTACTCTTCCCGGCTGAGCGGCGCCGACGTCGCGATGTCCTCGTTCTCGTCGAGCGGCTGCACGCTCCGCCCGATCGTGGGCGGCAGCGTCAGGTTGAGCGTGGGCACGTCGACGCGGACGGCGATCTGGTCGTTCCGGTTCTCCGCCGCGAGCACCAGCCGGCCGCGCACGTCGCCCATGGGGACGCCCTCCAGCGCGATCGGGAGATCCCGGCCCTCCGGGATCTCCAGCTCGGCGCGGGCGCTCCGGAACGCGAACCCCGCCATCTGGAGGGCCGCCTTGCCGCGGACCTGGCCGCTGCCGGCCTCGGCGCGGATGTCGTCGATGCGCAGCTCGCCCGAGGGGCTCGCCGTGACGCGGAACGAGGCGTTCTCGAACGGCTGGCCGATCGTGGCCACGTGGACCAGGCCATCGGTGAGCCGCATCTGGCCGGAGAAGCCCGCCTGCGCGCCGAGCCCGAGCCGCACCTCGCCGTCGAGCGTGCCGTCGAGCCGGTTCACCGAGCCCTGGACGAACGGCTCCAGCGCCGCCAGGCGGAAGCGATCGACCGCGAGCGACACCTCGGCGTTCTGGTCGTCCGTGACCGTCGGGATGGCGTTCGCCTCCCACACCATGGGCGCCTCCGCCTTCGCCTCGAGCCGGCCGCCGTCGCGGCCCACGAGCCGCACGTTGGCCACCGCCGCCGTGCGCCCGCCGTCGCCCGGCGGCGCGATGTCGAGCGACACCTCGGCGGTCTCGTAGCGCACGTCGGGGCCGAGCGTCAGGCCCGGGAACTGGAGGCGCGCCTCGACCTCGGGGGCGGCCCCGAACAGGCCGCGCACGGCGACCTCGCCGCGCGCCTGACCGCCGATCTGCATGTCGGAAAGGACCGGGATCTCCGCGAGCGGCAGATCCGCGATCTTCGCCTCGAGGCTGCCCTCGCTGAGGAGCGGACCGCCCCCCGCGCCGCCGAGGAGCGCGGCGGCGTTCGCGCCGACCTTCGCCTTCGCCGTCATGTACGTGCGCGAGCCGCGGAACGCGTAGGCGTCGAGCGCGGCGTCGCGGCCGTCGTAGACGAGCAGCGTGTCGAGCCGGAGCTTGCCGAGCGGCGAGCGGCCGCCGTTGCCGCCCACGTTCGTCGCCGTCGCGCGGGCCACGAGCCGCGGATCGGCCATCGTCCCCGCGAAATACACGTCGAGCCCGGCGGAGCCGGAGAGCACCGGGGTCCTCTTCCCGAAGGCGGCCAGCTCGGCGAGATCGTTGAGCCGGCGGCGCGGCACGCTGAGGTGCGCCGCGACCGGCATCCGCGGGAGCGCCGCGGCCGGATCCGCCAGCAGCGCCGGGAGATCCGCGTCGAACGCGGCCGAGAGCTCCGCCACGAGCTGGCGATCGAACACCGACAGCGTGACGTGGGCGTCGCCCGTCTTCGCGTCGAGATCGCCGGCGACCCGCGCGTCGAGCTTCCTCGACACCCACGCCGGCGCGCCCGTCTTCTCGTCGATGGGCCCCGCCGCGCGCAGGCCCTCGGTGCGGATCAGGAGGCTCCGCAGCGACGGGAGCCGCTCTCCCGCCTCGCGCGCCACCGCGAGGCGCGCGGTGAGCCGGCCCGCGAGCTCGCTCAGGCCGAGCGGGACCGGCGACGCCTGGGCCAGGCACCCGAGCTGCCACGCGTCGGCGTCCATGCGCGCCGAGCCGGTGACCGTCTCCCAGGTGCGCCCCGAGAGGAGCGGCCCGCGCAGCGCCGCCGCCTCCCCGTCGATCAAGACCCGCGCGACCGCGCCCTGGCACACCGGCGGCGGCGGCGTCCTCGGGCGCCTCGCCAGGTCGCCGACCGTGGCGGACGGCTCGCCCGGCGTCGCGCCCTGGCGCAGGGCCTCCCGGGATCGGGCCGGCGGGGGCTCGGGCGGCGCGATCAGCCGGACCAGGCCGTCGGCCTTCAGCGCCTCGCCCTCGACGCGCGCGGTCATGTTCATCGACAGCCGCGGCGCCACGCCCGGGAGGGAGCCGTCCTCGAGCTCGACCATCACGTGCCCGGCGCGGCGCTTCCCCCGGCCGTGCATCGACACGTCGAGGTTGGCGAGGCCGCCGACCCCGAGCGGCACCCCGGCGATCTCGGCGATGCGCTCGAGGTGGATCGCGGTGCCGCGGAGGTCGCCCTCGACCTCGTTCCCGTCGAGCGACAGGTTCCCCTGGAGCTCGCCGACGCCGTCGCCGCGCAGCTCGAGGCCGCGGAGGGCGATCCCGCGGCCCCACGCGACGCGCGCCGCCTGCGCGGTCATCTCGTCCTCCCCGCGCGCCACCTCCACGCGGATCCGCCGCGCCTCGCTCCGCGCGATGTCGAGATCGGCCGAGGCCGCGAGCCGGCGCTCGGCGCTGGCCAGCGACACGCGGACGCGCGGCGCGGTGACGGGCCCCGCGGCGCTCGCCGCGACGCTGCCGAACGCGTACTGCTGCGCGCGGAGATCCGCGCCCCGGAACGAGCCGTCGATCGTGAGCTTGTCGAGGGGCCCCTTGGCCTTGGCCCGGACCTCGCCGCGCCCGAGCCGCAGATCCGACCCGACGCGGAGCCCGGCGACGCGCACGGTCGCCCTGGCGTCGAGCTGGTCGCCCTTGAGCGCGCCCTCGACGTGGAGCGCGGCGCTGCCGTCGATGCCGCTCGGGACGTGCTGGACGGCGCCGAGGGACGGGATCTCGCTCTGCGCCTCGAACTGGATCTCCCCTTCCTTGGAGAGGGCGACGCTGGCCTCGATGGGCGCGCCGGGCTCGTGGATCGTCGCGGCGGCGCGCAGCGCCCCGCGCTCGAAGGTCGCGCGGGCCTCGGTCGCCGGCACGCGCTGCCCCACGACGAGGAACGGCGCCGTCTTCGCCTCGGCGACGACGCGCGGCCCGCCCTCCTCGTCGAGGTGGATCTCCCCGCGCGCCTCCGCGCTCACCCGCGCGGCCGGGGCCGCCCCGGCGAAGGCGCGCGGGTCGAGCTCGGCGATCCGGATCTCGGCCGTGATGCGCTTCGGATCGAGCGCGTCCAGGCGGGCGCGGGCGGTGATCTCGCCGGTCACGGCGTCGTCGGTGACCAGCGGATCGAGGACCGCGACGCGCGCCGTGACGGCGACGTCCGAGAGCGGCCCGTCGGCCGTGACCAGGACCGAGACCGGCCGCGCGAGCGGCGCGCTGGGGTCGATCGCGAGGACGGCCTCGGGGGTCACGCGCGGCGACGCGACCCGCGCCGAGACGCGCTCGTCCTTCAGGGTCCCCTCGGCCGTGAGCGGGATCGCGCCGACGCTCCCCTCGAGCTTCGCGGTGAGCTCCATCGGCGCGTCGGTGGGGACGCCGACGTCCCCGGAGACGCGGGTCACCTCGACCGGGACCGGCAGGAGCCGCCGCTCGGTGATGCGCACGCGCTCGAGCGCGTACCGGCTCCGGTCCGCGACGACGATGCCGCCGGCGAAGTCCTCGAACGTCGCGTCGATCGGGCTCCCCGGGGCGACCGTGCCGTGGACCGCGGCGCGATCGAGGACGACGCGCGAGAGCTCGAGCCGGAGCGGCCGCCCGCCCTCGGCGGGCGGCTCGTCGGACGGCTTCGGCGTGAACGCCTCGGCGAGCGTGAGCGCGCCCTCCGCGTCCTGCTCGAGCAGGACGTCCGCGTCGGCGACGCGGACGAGCGGGATCGTGATGGCGAGGTCGCCGTCGCCGAGCAGGAGCTCTCTCACGATCGAGAGCGCGTTGAACTCGGCGTGGACGCCGCTGACGCGCAGGAGCTCCGTCCCGCTGGGGTGGCGCACCGTCACCGTGGAGACGTCGGTCGTGAAGAGGCCGAGGCGCTCGATCTTGGCGATCTCGATCTGTCCTTCCAGGCTGGAGCGCAGGATGTCGTTGACGAGCTGCCTGGTCAGGTTGCGCGTCGAGGCGGTGTTCAGGTGGACGACCGCGCCGACCCCCACCGCCGCGACGAAGACGCCTCCCAGGCCGATCACGCTGGCCGTCACGGCGGCCGCGCGGGCGAGCGCCCGGCGGAAGCGGCCCTGCCGGTGCGGGACGGGCGCGCTGGGCGCGGGAGGGTGGGCGGGAGCTTCGGGCATAGGGATCAGCTAGGGATAGAGAGCGGGACCGCAGCGCCGGGAGGCCGACGAACCGACAAATCCGGGGAGACCCGACGGCCTCATGCAGATCTCCCCGAAGTCGCGACGGCCGTCCAGCCGCTGGCGAGCGACGCGCGCGCCCCCGCCGTCTTCTGGACAGCGGGGGCGCGTGGCCCGCCCGCGGCGCGCCGGCGAGGTGCTCCGGCCTGCGACGGCCCGCCCTACGCGCGGGGGAAGTCGTGGCGCGGGACCTCGTACGGCGACGGGTCGGGGATCTCGTGCGTGTGCGCGGGCGCCGGCACCTCGGGCTGGTGCTTCGCGGGCGCCGGATCACCGCCGGGCCGCTCCGTGCCCGGGAGCTGGATCTCGCGGTCCGGCGACGTGCGGCCGGGGGAGCCCGGGTTCTCCGGCGTCTCGCCGGGAGGGCTCATGATCGGCTGCGGCACGCCGGGCCGCCGGTTCGGTTGTTGCGACGCGTTCTTCATGGCTCCACCTTTCCTTGGGTCACGTCGGGACGCGGCGCCCCAGCGCGAGCGAGATGATGGCGAGCACCAGGAACGCGACGAACAGGATCTTCGCGATGGACGCGGCGCTCGCGGCGATACCGCCGAACCCGAAGATCGCAGCGATGATCGCGATGATGAAGAAGGTGACAGTCCAGCCGAGCATGATGTCCTCCAAGGGGTCTCAGGGGTCGATCCGTTGTCTTCGTGGGGACGACCTCAACGCGATTCTGTTTGCAGCTGATTGCAGCCCCCGTGCCGACGGGCAGCGGCGACCGGCCGCGAGCGTCTTCCCCCGTCTTCTGCCGGCGCGCGGCGGCGCGGCGCCGAGCTCGGCGCAGCCGCTTCCGTCCGGGAGCCCGCGGAGCCGCCTCTTCCGTGGGGCATGATGCCCCGATCGTGACAGGGTGCACCTGTGCGGGCGCGGATCCCGGGCGCGCCGCGCTGCTCCGCGTCGGCCGCGCTGCTCCGCGTCGGCCGCGCTGCACGGAGGCTCCACGCGGATCCCCCGCAACTTCCCGGATCGGGCGACTCGGGACGAGCTATAACGACCCGGCCATGCCGAAATCGAAGGTTGCTGTGATCCGCACGTCCCCTGCGACGGTGCTCTCGGACTACCACCGGCTGATGAACCTGGCCGGTTACCAGGACGTGGTCGCCAAGGACGCCGATACGGCGCTCAAGGTGAACATCTCCTGGCACTTCTTCTACCCGAGCTCGTCCACGACGCCCTGGCAGCTGGAGGGCGTCATCCGGGCGATGACGAAGGACGGGTACTCGAAGGACCTGATCCACGCGTGCCACAACCGCACGGTCGTCATCGACGCCCACCTCGGCGAGCGCGAGAACAAGCAGATCGACGTGGTGCAGGCGCAAGGCCTGCGCAACGTCCACCTCTACGAGGGCGAGGAGTGGATCCCGATCGGGGACGCGGTCGGGGATCTCCGGAAGAAGTTCCTCTGTCTGAACGAGGTGTACCCGAAGGGGTTCTCGATCCCGAAGCGCTTCATCGGGGAGAACATCATCCACCTGCCCACGGTGAAGACGCACATCTTCACGACGACCACGGGCGCGATGAAGAACGCCTTCGGCGGCCTGCTGAACGAGCACCGTCACTGGACGCACCCGGTGATCCACGAGACGCTCGTGGATCTCCTGATGATCCAGAAGAAGATCCACCGCGGGGTCTTCGCGGTGATGGACGGCACCTTCGCGGGCGACGGCCCCGGGCCGCGCTGTATGGTGCCGCACGTGAAGAACGTGCTGCTCGCGTCGGCGGACCAGGTGGCGATCGACGCGGTGGCGGCGAAGCTGATGGGGTTCGACCCGATGCGCGACTGCAAGTTCGTGCGCCTCGCGCACGACCTCGGCCTCGGGACGGGCGACGTGCGCGACATCGAGCTCGTGGGCGACCTGGACGCGGCGAACGAGAACTGGAACTTCGACGGGCCGTTCAAGGAGATGACGTTCGCCTCGCGCAACCAGCACCGCATCTACTGGGGCCCCCTGAAGAAGCCGGTGGAGTGGTCGCTCAAGACCTGGCTCGCGCCGTGGGCGTACGTGGCGTCGGTCACGTACCACGACATGTTCTGGTACCCGCGCTACGCGAAGGAGAAGATGGCGCCCGTGCTGGAGAGCCCGTGGGGGCGGCTGTTCGCGAACTGGGGCAAGGTGCAGCCCGACGCGGAGGGGCGAGGCTACCCCGAGGTCGGGGAGGCGAGCCACGAGCTCGTCCGGACCGGGGTAAGGCACTTCCTGGAGGGCATGCGCCTCGTGGGGATGGCCGTGGCGGAGTCGCCGGAGATCACGATCCGCAAGCGGGCGCGCGCGCAGGCGGCCGGCGGGGGCGGGGCGGCGTCGGTGTAGCGCTGGTGGCGGCGCTGCGCGAGCGGCGCCGCGCGCCTACGGCTGCCTCCTGGACTCCCAGTCAGCGTCGCCGAGCGGCTTTCGAGACACGACCATGACCATCTGGCCGTGCGACTCGGGGAACACGGCCCGGAATGCGAGCTCGACGTCCACGAGCTGCCGGATGTGGTTCGGGCCGAACCGCTGGAGGTCGAGCTCGTAGGTGAGGGCCTCGGGCATGAGCCCGATGGGCCGCACCTCCTCCACCGCGAGCCCCTGCTTGCGGACGAGGCCGGCGATCTCCCGCCTCGTGGGCGAGTTGCGCCGCATCTCCTCCATCTGCGCGTGCGAGTAGATGGAGAGAAAGCTGAGATGCGGGCACTCGATGTCCCAGGTCGACAGGATGAAGACCCCGCCCGGCCGCAAGCACCGGTGGACCTCCGCGAGGACGGTCTCCAGCTCTGCGGCGGGGAAGTGCGCGGCGGTCCCCATCATGCACGTGATGAGATCGAAATGGGCTTTGTCGAAGGGGAGCGACCGGGCGTCGCCCACGCGATAGTCCGGGTTGCGCGCGTTTCCCCGCTTCCGCCGCGCGTACTCCACGGCCTCCGGCTCGACGTCGAGCCCGAACGCCTCGATGCCCATGCCGGCCAGGATCGTCGGATAGCGACCGGTCGCCGCGCCGATGTCGAGGCTGCGCTTGAACGGGCCGTAGCGGCCGATGTTGTCGAGGACGTGGACGAGCTCGAGCGACTTCTTCGCCTCGTCCTCGGGGACGGAGCGGTCGTAGCGCATGTACGCGGCGACGTCGTACTCGAGCCCCGCGCGCCGGCTCGGGTCGACGTTCTCGAGCGCGTGCTCGGTGATGACGTTCAAGATGCGCCGGCGCTCCTTGGCCGTCACCGCGAGCTCCTTCGATCGCGCGCGGAGGATCGGCTGGAGCGACGGGTCCACGTCCACCATGCGCGGAACGTCGGGACCGAGCAACCCCAGCAGCAAGCCGTCGTACCAGTCCGCGTTGGACGGCGCCCCCCTCGGGCCCGGCGCCGGCGGGGCGCCGTCGAGCCGCTCGAGCCTCGCGAAGACGTCGCGGTACCCCGGATCGAAGGTGAAGAGGACCTCGTAGTACTTGCGCGCTTCGGCCGGCTGCCCGTTGTCCTCGTGCGCTCGCGCCAGGCTGTAGAGCGTCCGCCTCGCCTCCTCGGTGATCTGCTGCTCACGGGCCCTGCGGAACGACGACTTCGCGGCAGCTTCGAGCCCGGCCTTCGAGAACGCCTCGCCCGCCCTGGTCAGGCTCTGCAGCCTGAGCTGGTCGTCCTGCCCTGCCCAGATGTAGTGAAGGGCGGCGCGCCTCCAGTCCTGCTGCTCCTGGTAGATCGAGGCGAGCAGGAAGTGGCTCCGCCGGTGGGTCGGGTACGCCGCCGTATCCTCGCGGAGGACCTGGAGCGCGAGGTCGGCCGACGCCTTGTCTCCGAGGAGCGGCGCCCAGTCCTTGAGCCTGCGGACCGCGTAATCGACGAGCCCGTACTTCCGGAAAGCGGCGATCGCCGTGGCAGCGCACGAGAGCGATTCGCCCCCTCCTCCGGCCCGCTCCACGCGGCCCTCGAGCGCCAGGAGCTCGTCGACCGCCGCGTCGTTCGCGTGGTTCTTCACCACGCGCAGCGTGCCGTCGCCGGACCCCACGACCACGAGCGACGCATCGGAGGAGAGCGACGTCGACCAGACCTCGCCGTCGGTGTAGAGCGACCACAAGAGGCGCCCCTCGCGGCTCGTGATGTACGCCCTGCCGTCGAAGCTCCCGAGCGCGGCCGTGCCCTTCGAGGAGACGGCGGCGCCGCAGATCGGGCGCTGCGAGACCACCTCGGTGCGCGTGACAGCGCGCGGGTGGCCGAGGCGGAGCATCATCGCCCGCCCCTCGCGCAGGCCGACCACGCCCCACGCGGCGTCGCGCGAGAGCGCGGCGTGGTACGTGCCCGTCGGACAGCCGTAGCTCTCCACGGCGCTCATGTTGCCGTCGAACACCGTCACCGAGCGATCGTAGGCAGCGGCCAGGATTCGCTGTCCGTCGCCCGAGATGGACACGCCGTAGACGCCGGCCTCCCCGAGCTTGACCCGGGCGACCTCGCCGAAGCTCCCGTTCGCCTCCTGGAACAGATAGGCGCAGCCGTCCCAGCTCCCGACCACGAGGCGCTCGCCGTCGTCGGACAGGCTGACGCTCCACACCGGGGCGTCGATCGCGTGGCGAAAGAGCTCCTGCCCCGCGCGATCGAGCACGAACACCGTGCCCGACGCGGGGTGTTTGGCCGCCGTGCCGACGGCGATCCGCGCGCCGTCGGCGGAGATCGCGACCGCCCACGCCTCGTTGTCCAGCGAGCGCTTCCACCTCGGCTCTCCTGTGTCCGAGAAGAGGGCGACGGTCCGGTCGGTGCACGCCGCCGCGACGAGCGAGGCGTTGGGCGTGGCGGACACGCAGATGACGGGCGAATCGAGGTTCCGGCTCCACACCTCGGTATACGATGAATCGGGCCAGCTCGAGGCGCCGCGGGGCGCGGGGTCGTCGGGTCGTTTGAACTCGGATCGGTTGCTCATCGAGTGCTTCCCTCAAGATGAAGAGTCAGCGAGGAGGGCTCCGGCAGCTCAGAAGACCGCGACGCCGAGCTCTACCTCGGACTGCGGCGTCAGGAAGATGGTCGCGCCGCCTTCCCCGGGGACGCCCAGGACGAGCACCTCGGAGATCTCGGGCCCCATCTTCTTCTGCCCGAAGTTGATAACACCGACGATCTGTCGCCCGACGAGATCGTGTTTTTCGTAATTGCGGAATGCGCCGCAGGAGACCTTGACGCCGATCTCCGGACCGAAATCGATGCGCAGTCGATAGGTCGGCTTCTTGGTCGCGGCGTCTTCTACCGCGATGATGCGCCCGATCCGGATGTCAAGCTTTTCGAAGTTGTCGAATCCAGCAATGGGTTTCATAGGCCTTCCTGAGTGCCGACCGGACAGAAATTTCCCCGGCGCCTGCGCGCCGGGCACCTGCGCCGCGTGCGGCTGCAACGTTCCCCTGGTCGCGCCGTGGTCCTCGCGAGTGAGGCGGCGCTCCGGCGGCCGACGGCGTGGCCCGAGGAGCGCTTGCCCTGGAGCGAGGAATCAGGGAGCAACCCGGGCGGCATCCTACTAGCGATTCGTATTCGAGGGTGATAATAGTGCGCCGCCCATGCATGAATCGCAGAACGCTCCCGACCTCGTGGAGCTGCTCGAGCGTCGCGCGGCGGAGTCCATTGCGAGCAAGGCCTTCACCTTTCTTGTAGACGGCGAACGGACGGAGGAGCACCTCACGTACGGCGAGCTTCGCCGGCGCGCCCGGGCGATCGCATCGCTGCTCCAGTCCAGGCTGCGACCCGGGGCCCGAGTCGTCCTCCTCTACCCTCCTGGGCTCGACTACATCTCCGCCTTCTTCGGCTGCCTGGCTGGCGGGTTCGTCGCCGTCCCCGCGTATCCGCCCAACCCGGCGCGATTGCAACGGACGCTGCCGCGCCTCCAGGCGATCGTGAGCGACGCGCAGGCCGACGTCGTGCTCACCACGAGCGCGATCCTGGGCATGACCGGCGCCCTCGCCGCCCTCGCGCCGGATCTGGGGCAAAAGACCTGGCTCGCGACCGACGCGCTCGATCTCGAGCTCGAAGCTGCATGGAAGAGGCCGGACACGTCGCCAGAGACGCTCGCGTTTCTCCAGTACACGTCGGGGTCCACCGGCGACCCGAAAGGCGTGATGCTCACGCATCGCAACCTGCTCGCGAACGAGCGGATGATCCAGGAGGCCTTCGGCCTGTCGCCGCAATCCATCGGCGTGGGCTGGCTGCCGCTCTATCACGACATGGGCCTGATCGGGAACGTGCTCCAGCCCATCTATGCAGGATTCCACTGCATTCTGATGTCGCCGCTCCACTTCCTCGAGCGGCCGCTCCGCTGGCTCGAGGCCATCTCCCGCTACAGGGGGACGGCGAGCGGGGGGCCCAACTTCGCCTATGATCTGTGCGTCCGAAAGAGCTCGCCCGAGGAGCGCGAGCGCCTCGATCTCCGCAGCTGGAAGGTCGCGTTCAGCGGCGCCGAGCCCGTCCGGGCGGAGACCCTCGCGCTTTTCGCGAGGACGTTCGAGGGGTGCGGCTTCGCCGCCCGGGCGTTCCTTCCGTGCTTCGGGCTTGCCGAGGCCTCGCTGCTCGTGACCGGCAAGCCGCCGGCGAGCGCGCCGGGCGTGATCCGCGTCGACGCTCGAGCGCTGGAGGAGGGCCGCGCCGTCGAGTCGGCCGCCGAAGGCGCGCGCTCGCTCGTCGGCGCGGGACGAGCCCCCGCGGGCACGCGCGTCCTGGTCGTCGATCCGGTCGCGCACCGCCCTTGTCCGGACGGTCGCGTGGGCGAGATCTGGGTCTCTGGGCCGCACGTGGCCGTCGGCTACTGGGGAGATCCGGAGAAGAGCGCCTCGACCTTCGGCGCCCGTCTCTCGGGCGACGCGGAGCCCTCGCTCGGCGATCTCCGGTTCCTGCGCACCGGAGACCTGGGCTTCCTCAGGGGCGGCGAGCTCACCCTCTGCGGCCGGCTCAAGGACCTCATCATCCTCCGCGGGCGCAACTACTACCCGCAAGATTTCGAGCGCAGCGCCGAGGAGTCCCACGCCGCGCTCCGGCGCGGGTGCTCGGCGGCCTTCTCGATCGAGATCGACGGGGAGGAGCGCCTCGTCGTCGCCGTCGAGGCCGACCACCGCGCGCTCGCAGGCGCGAGCCCCGACGAGGTCTTCGCCGCCGTCCGGCGGGCGATCGCCTCCGACTTCGACGTGCACGTCCACGCGATCGCCCTGCTCGCGGCCGGATCGATCCCGAAGACGTCGAGCGGCAAGATCCAGCGGCACGCGTGCCGCAGCCAGTTCCTGGGAGGCTCGCTCGATGTCGTCAGCGCGACCGCCGACGCCGGCGCGTCGCCCCCCGGCGCGCTCGTCGCGGCGGCGGACGTGCGCGCGGCGGCGCCGCCGGAGCGGCTATCGCTCATCGAGGGCCTCGTTCGCGCGGAGCTCTCGCGCGCGCTGCGCCTCCCGCTCGAGCGCGTCGACATGGCGGCTCCGCTGAGCGGGCTGGGGCTCGACTCGCTCATGGCCGTCGAGCTGAGCTACCGGGTCTCGGAGCACCTCGCGGTCGCCTTGCCCGTCACGGCGCTGCTCGGCGACGGGTCCGCGAAGGACCTCGCCGCGAAGATCCTCTCGCTGTTCTCGTCCGCGCCCCCGGACGACGCGGCGGCCGCCTCGGCCCCCGCTCCGGAGGCGGCGGCCGGGCGGGCGGGGGAGGACGGGGCCCCGCTCTCGGCCGGGCAAGAGGCGATGTGGTTCCTGCAGCAGCTCGCGCCGGACAGCTCCGCCTACAACCTCGCGACGGCGCTGCGCGTCGAGGGAGAGCTCTCTCCGCGCGCCCTCGAGGACGCCCTCCGCACGCTCGTCGCGCGCCACGCGGCGCTCCACACCACCTACGCGCAGGTCGGCGACCGCGTCGTGCAGCGAGCTCGCCCCGAGCTCGCGAGCGGGTTCAAGATCGAGGTCGTCGACGCGTCCGCGTGGACCGACGAGGCGCTCGCGGAGCGGCTGAGCGAGGCGGCGGACCGGCCGTTCGATCTCGCGGCCGGGCCGCCGCTGAGGGCGCACCTCTTCGTCCGATCCCAGGGCGGCAGCACCCTCGTCCTCGCGGCGCACCACATCGCCACCGACCTCTGGTCGATCGTCCTCCTGATGAGCGAGCTTCGCGCCGTGTACCCCGCCGCGCGCGCGGGCCGGAGCGCGGCGAGCCTCGCCGCGCCCAGGGCGAGCTACGGCGACTTCGTGGCCTGGCAGCGGCGCTACCTCGCGACCGCGGGCGAGGCCGACTGGGCGTACTGGCAGGCGCAGGTCACCGGGGCGAGCCCCCTCGAGCTTCCGACGGATCGGCCGCGGCCGGCGGTGCAGACCTACCGAGGCGCGGCGCTCCGAGCGCCGCTCGACCCGGGGCTCGTCGCGGCCGTCGCGGAGTTCGCGCGGCGCGAGGGCGTGACCCCCTACGTGGTGCTCCTGGCCGCGTTCGAGATCCTCCTCTCGCGCTACAGCGGCCAGTCGTCGTTCCTCATCGGCTCGCCGGTCGCCGGGCGGCCGGATGCGTCGTACGAGCGCGTGATCGGCTACTTCGTCAACCCGCTGCCGATGCTCGCCGACACGAGCGGCGACCCGAGCGTGCGCGAGCTCGTCCAGCGCGTGCGCCGCACGGCGCTCGGCGCGCTCGAGCACCAGAGGTTCCCCTTCGCCCTCCAGGTGCAGCGGGCGCAAGGCGCGCGGGACGCGAGCCGATCCCCGCTGTTCCAGGTGATGTTCGTGCTCGAGAAGGCGTACCTCGAGCACGAGGCCGATACGACGATGCTCGTGCTCGGCGCGGGCGAGCGGCCCGTGCCGTTCGGCGGAATGGAGCTCTGGCCCGTCCCGCTGCCGCGCAGGTCGGCGCAGTTCGATCTGACGCTCAGCGTGGCGCACGCCGAGGGGCGGATGTCCGCGAGCTTCGAGTACAACACCGACCTGTTCGATCGCGGCACGATCGAGCGGATGGCCGCGCACTTCGAGGTGCTGCTCCGGGCCGCGCTCGCGGCCCCGCACGAGCGCGTGCGCCGGCTGCCGCTCATGCCCGAGGCCGAGCGGCGAAAGGTGCTGGAGGCGTGGAACGCGACCGAGGCGCCGCGCGCCGAGGGCACGCTGCACGGCCTGTTCGAGGCGCAGGCGAGGCGCACCCCCGACGCCACGGCGCTCGTGTCGGGGACGACGCGGCTCTCGTACCGCGAGCTCGACGCCCGGGCGAACGGGGTGGCGCAGCGGCTCGTCGCGCGCGGGGTGAAGCCGGAGCAGGTCGTGGCGGTGATGCTGGAGCGCGGCGCGGACCTCGTCGTCGCGCTCCTGGGCGTGCTGAAGTCGGGGGCGGCGTACGCGCCGATCGACCCGGCCTACCCGCGCGAGCGCGTGGGGTTCGTGCTCGAGGACACCGACGCGCCGGTGGTGCTGACGCAGCCGTCGCTCCTCGACCACCTCGGCGAGGCGTACCGGGCGCGCGCGATGTTCGTCACGGATGTGAGCGCGCCCGCGCCGCCGCGCGCGAGCGAGCTCGCGTCGAGCCACCGCGCGTACATCATCTACACGTCCGGCTCCACGGGGCGCCCCAAGGGCGTCGACATCGAGCACCGCAGCGCCGTGGCGTTCGCGTCGTGGGCGATGCGCGTGTTCGGCCCCGGCGAGCTCGAGGGCGTGCTCGCGGCCACCTCGGTGTGCTTCGATCTGTCGATCTTCGAGCTGTTCGTGACGCTCGCCGCCGGGGGCAAGGTGCTGATGGCGGAGAACGCGCTCGCGCTGCCGACGCTGCCGGCGCGGGACGAGGTCACGCTCGTGAACACCGTGCCGTCGGCCGCGGCGGAGCTCCTGCGGTGCGACGGGATCCCGCGGTCGGTGCGCACGGTCAACCTCGCCGGCGAGCCGCTGCCCGCGGAGACGGTCGCGGCGCTCTACGCGCTGCCGCACGTGGAGAAGGTCTACAACCTGTACGGCCCGTCCGAGGACACCACGTATTCCACCTACGTCGAGACCACGCGAGGCGGCTGGCGGCCGACGATCGGCCGCCCGATCGAGAACACGCGGGCCTACGTGCTCGACGCCGAGCTCGATCCGGTTCCGATCGGCGTGGTCGGCGAGGTGTACCTGTCGGGAGCGGGGCTCGCGCGCGGCTACCTGAACCGCGCGAAGGAGACGGCCGCGCGCTTCCTGCCGGACCCGTTCAGCGAGGCGCCCGGCGCGCGGATGTACCGGACCGGAGACGTCGCGCGATACCTGCCCGACGGGAACATCGAGTTCCTCGGCCGCACCGATCACCAGGTCAAGGTGCGCGGGTTCCGCATCGAGCTCGGCGAGATCGAGGGCGCGCTGCGGCGATGCGCGGGCGTCCGCGACGCTGTCGTGGTGGCGCGCGGGGACGCCCCGGGCACGAAGCGCCTCGTCGCGTACGTGACGGGGGACCCGCCCGCGGGGTCGCTGCGCGAGCAGCTCCGCGCGCGCCTGCCCGAGTACATGGTGCCGAGCGCGTTCGTGGTGCTGGAGTCGCTGCCGCTGACGCCGAGCGGCAAGGTGGACCGGCGGTCGCTGCCGGAGCCGGACGGGGCGCTGGGCAACGAGCACGTGGCGCCGCGGACGGCGGGCGAGGAGCGGCTGGCGGGGATCTGGCGCGAGGTGCTGCGGGCCGAGCGCGTGGGGGTGACCGACAACTTCTTCGAGCTCGGAGGGCACTCGCTGCTGGCCACGCAGGTGGTCTCGCGGATTCGGCGAGAGCTCGGCGTCGAGGTGCCGCTGCGGGCGCTGTTCGAGGCGCCCACGGTGGAGCTGCTCGCGGCGCGGCTGGGCAGCGAGGGAGCGCGGGCGTCGGGGCCGGCGATCGTGGCCGCGGCACGGGGCGCCGGTCCGCGGCCCACGTCGTTCGCGCAGGAGCGGCTGTGGTTCCTGGACCAGCTCGAGCCGGAGAGCGTGGCGTACACGATCCCGATGGCGCTGCGGATCGAGGGGCGCCTGGACGTCGAGGCGCTGGCCAGGAGCGTGCAGGAGGTGACGCGCCGCCACGAGTCGCTGCGCACCACGTTCGCGCAGGGCGCCGAGGGCAACGTGCTCTCGGTGGTGCACGCGGAGCCGCTCGTGGGTCTCGTGCGCGAGGACCTGCGCGGGCAGGCGGACGGACAGGCCCGGGTGCGCGCCGAGGCGGAGCGCGAGGCCAGGACGCCGTTCGACCTGAAGCGGGGTCCGCTGCTGCGGGCGCATCTGTTGAGCCTGTCCGAGCAGGAGCACGTGCTGCTGTTGACGCTGCATCACATCGTCAGCGACGGCTGGTCGCTGGGCGTGCTGGTCCGCGAGGTGACGGCGCTCTATGACGCCTTCGCCCACGGCCGCGAGTCGCCGCTCGCGCCGCTGGCGATCCAATACGCCGATTATGCGGCATGGCAGCGAGCGTGGCTGTCCGGCGCCGAGCTCGAGGCGCAGACGGCGTACTGGAAGGAGCACCTCGCGGGGGCCCCCGCGGCCCTGGAGCTGCCGACGGACCGACCTCGCCCAGCGGTGCAGACGTATGCCGGGGCCACGGTCCGCCGCGCGCTGGGCAAGGAGCTGTCCGAGCGCGTCGACGCGCTGAGCCACAGGCTCGGCGCGACGCCGTTCATGACGCTGCTGGCGGGCTTCAACGTGCTCTTGAGCCGGTATTGCAACCAGCGCGACATCGTTGTCGGCACCCCGATCGCCAACCGCACGCGCGCGGAGACCGAGCCGCTCATCGGCCTGTTCGTCAACACGCTGGCGCTGCGGACCGACCTGTCCGGAGAGCCGACGTTCGTCGACCTGCTCGGGCGGGTCAAGCAAGCCACCCTCGGCGCCTATGCCCACCAGGACCTGCCGTTCGAGCGGGTGGTCGAGGCGCTGAACGCCCCGCGCGACCTGAGCCGCTCGCCGGTCTTCCAGGTGATGTTCGCCCTGCAGAACGCGCCCGCTCCCGCCCTCGAGCTCGCGGGCCTCGCGCTCGGCCTGCTCGACCTCGATCCGGGCACGTCGAAGTTCGATCTCATGCTCGACGTCGCGCCCACGAAGGAGGGCTACGTCGCCCGGTGGGAGTTCAACTCGGATCTCTTCGATCCGCCGTCCATCGAGCGTCTGGCGAGCCACTTCATCAACGTCCTCGAGGGCGCGCTGTCGCGCCCGGACAGGTCGGTGTACGAGGTCCCGCTCCTCTCGGCCGAGGAGCGGCGGAGCATCGTCAAGGGCTGGAACGCGACCCGCGCCGACCTCCGGCCCGCGCCGGTGCACGCGCTCTTCGAGGAGACGGCGCGCCGGTCCCCCGACGTGCTCGCCGTGCTCTTCGACGGTCGATCGATGACGTACGCGGAGCTCCATCGCCGGTCGAACCGCTTTGCCCGCCATCTCCAGAAGCTCGGCGTCGAGCCGCACTCGCTCGTCGGCATGTGCCTCGAGCGCTCGCTCGACGTCCCGGTCGCGGTCCTCGGGATCCTCAAGGCCGGCGCGGCCTGCGTCCCCATGGATGCGAGCTACCCGAGCGAGCGGCTCCGCTTCATGGCCGAGGACGCGCGCGCCCCGGTGGTCGTGACGCAGACCCACCTCCGCCACCTCGTCGAGGGCAGCGGCTCGCGCGTCGTCTGCATGGACGACTGCGCGGCCGCGTGGGCGGAGCCCGACGCGGATCTCGCGGTGGACGTCGGCCTCTCGGGCGTCTGCTACGTCATCTACACGTCGGGCTCGACCGGCCGCCCCAAGGGCGCGGCGCTCCCCCACCTGATGCTCACCAACCTCATCCAGTGGCAGCTCACCGAGTCGACGATGGGCGTCGGCGAGCGGACGCTCCAGTTCTCGCCGCTGAGCTTCGATGTCTGCTACGACGAGCTGTTCTCCACGTGGGCGTCGGGCGGGACGCTCGTCCTCGTGAGCGAGGAGACGCGCCGCGACCCGGCGCGCCTGCTCGAGGTGATCCTCCGCGACCGCGTCGCGCGCCTCTTCATCCCGTTCGTGGCGCTCCAGGGCATCGCCGAGGCCGCCCGCGAGAAGGCCGCGCGCACGGCGCTGCGCGAGATCGTCTGCGGGGGCGAGCAGCTCCAGATCACGCCCGAGGTCGTCGATCTGCACCGGCAGCTGCCGGGCTCGCTGCTGCACAACCAGTATGGCCCGACGGAGAGCCACTTCGTCACCGCGTATCGCCTCACGGGCGATCCCTCGCTGTGGCCGAGGCTGCCGCCGATCGGGAAGCCCATGTTCAACACCCAGATGTACGTGCTCGACGCCCGGCTCGAGCCCGTGCCCGTGGGGGTGCGCGGCGACCTGTACATCGCGGGCGTGAACCTGGCGCGGTGCTACTGGCGGCGCGGCGACCTGACCGCCGAGCGCTTCGTGCCGAATCCGTTCAGCGACACGCCGGGCGCGCGGATGTACCGGACCGGAGACGTCGCGCGGTACCTGCCCGACGGGAACATCGAGTATCTCGGCCGCTCCGACTACCAGGTCAAGGTGCGCGGGTTCCGCATCGAGCTCGCCGAGATCGAGCAGGCGCTCATGGCCATCGAGTCCGTCGCCGCCGCGTCCGCGGTGGTGCGAGAGGACCGGCCAGGGCTGAAGCGGCTGATCGGCTATGTCGTCCCCAGGCCCGGCGCGGCGCTCGACGCGAGGGCGCTGCGCGCGGCGCTGAGCCAGCGCCTGCCCGAGTACATGGTGCCGAGCGCGTTCGTGGTGCTGGAGTCGCTGCCGCTGACGCCGAGCGGCAAGGTGGACCGGCGGTCGCTGCCGGAGCCGGACGGGGCGCTGGGCAACGAGCACGTGGCGCCGCGGACGGCGGGCGAGGAGCGGCTGGCGGGGATCTGGCGCGAGGTGCTGCGGGCCGAGCGCGTGGGGGTGACCGACAACTTCTTCGAGCTCGGAGGGCACTCGCTGCTGGCCACGCAGGTGGTCTCGCGGATCCGGCGAGAGCTCGGCGTCGAGGTGCCGCTGCGGGCGCTGTTCGAGGCGCCCACGGTGGAGCTGCTCGCGGCGCGGCTGGGCAGCGAGGGAGCGCGGGCGTCGGGGCCGGCGATCGTGGCCGCGGCACGGGGCGCCGGTCCGCGGCCCACGTCGTTCGCGCAGGAGCGGCTGTGGTTCCTGGACCAGCTCGAGCCGGAGAGCGTGGCGTACACGATCCCGATGGCGCTGCGGATCGAGGGGCGCCTGGACGTCGAGGCGCTGGCCAGGAGCGTGCAGGAGGTGACGCGCCGCCACGAGTCGCTGCGCACCACGTTCGCGCAGGGCGCCGAGGGCAACGTGCTCTCGGTGGTGCACGCGGAGCCGCTCGGGGCCCTTGTATGCGAGGACCTGCGCGGCCAGGCGGACGGCCAGGCCCGGGTGCGCGCCGAGGCGGAGCGCGAGGCCAGGACGCCGTTCGACCTGAAGCGGGGTCCGCTGCTGCGGGCGCGCCTGTTGAGCCTGTCCGAGCAGGAGCACGTGCTGCTGTTGACGCTGCATCACATCGTCAGCGACGGCTGGTCGCTGGGCGTGCTGGTCCGCGAGGTGACGGCGCTGTATGACGCCTTCGCCCACGGCCGCGAGTCGCCGCTCGCGCCGCTGGCGATCCAATACGCCGATTATGCGGCATGGCAGCGAGCGTGGCTGTCCGGCGCCGAGCTCGAGGCGCAGACGGCGTACTGGAAGGACCACCTCGCGGGGGCCCCCGCGGCCCTGGAGCTGCCGACGGACCGACCTCGCCCGGCGGTGCAGACGTATGCCGGGGCCACGGTCCGCCGCGCGCTGGGCAGGGAGCTGTCCGAGCGCGTCGACGCGCTCAGCCACAGGCTCGGCGCGACGCCGTTCATGACGCTGCTGGCGGGCTTCAGCGTGCTGTTGAGCCGGTATTGCAACCAGCGCGACATCGTTGTCGGCACCCCGATCGCCAACCGCACGCGCGCGGAGACCGAGCCGCTCATCGGCCTGTTCGTCAACACGCTGGCGCTGCGGACCGACCTGTCCGGAGAGCCGACGTTCGTCGACCTGCTCGGGCGGGTCAAGCAAGCCACCCTCGGCGCCTATGCCCACCAGGACCTGCCGTTCGAGCGGGTGGTCGAGGCGCTGAACGCCCCGCGCGACCTGAGCCGCTCGCCGGTCTTCCAGGTGATGTTCGCCCTGCAGAACGCGCCCGCTCCCGCCCTCGAGCTCGCGGACCTCCTGGTGAGCCGGCTCGACATCGAGGACCAGATCGCGAAATTCGATCTGTCGCTCCACGTGGCCCCCACCGCGCAGGGGTACGTCGCGACCTGGGAGCTCAATACGACCCTGTTCGAGCGCGAGACGGTCGAGCGGATGGCCGCGCACTTCGAGGTGCTCCTCCGCGGCGCGGTCCTGGCCGCGGAGCGCCCTGTCGCGACGCTCCCGCTGCTCGACGCGGACGAGGAGCGGCGCCTGCTCGCCGGATGGAACGCGACCGAGGCGCCGTTCGACGCGGACGCGTGCATTCACGACCTCTTCGAGGCGCAAGCGCGCCGCGCGCCCGACGCCGTCGCGGTCACGTGTCGAGGCGAGTCGTTGAGCTACCGGCAGCTCGACGCGCGGGCGAGCCGCGTGGCGGCGCGGCTGCGGGAGCTCGGGGTGGGGCCCGACGTGTGCGTGGCCGTCTGCATGGACCGGTCGATCGACATGCTCGCGGCGCTGCTCGGGACGCTGAAGGCGGGCGGCGCCTACGTGCCGATGGATCCGTCGTATCCGCGCGAGCGACTCGCGCACATGCTGGAGGACTCCCGTTGCCAGGTCGTGGTGACCGAGGAGCGCCACGCGCGGGCATTCCAGGGCCAGGTGGCGCACGTGCTGCGGCTCGACGTCGACCGCCTCGACGCGAAGCCCGCAGGGAAGCCGGCGGTCCGGTCGGCGCATCTGGCCTATGTGATCTTCACGTCCGGCTCGACAGGGCGCCCCAAGGGGGTGCAGATCACGCACCAGGCGGTGGTCAACTTCCTGACCTCGATGGCCGCGAGCCCAGGGCTCGACGCGCGCGACGTGCTGCTGGCGGTGACATCCATCTCGTTCGATATCGCGGCGCTCGAGCTCTTCCTGCCGCTCGCGCGGGGCGCGACGATCGTGCTGGCCGACCGCGATACCGCGTCGGACGGGCGCCGCCTCGTGGAGCTGGCCCGGTCGAGCGGCGTGACCGTCGTCCAGGCGACGCCGGCGACCTACTGGCTGATGATCGAGGCCGGATGGCCATCGACGCTGCGCTTCAAGGCGCTGTGCGGGGGTGAGGCGCTCTCGGCGGCGCTGTCGAAGGAGCTCCGCGCCCGGGCGGAGTCGGCGTGGAACATGTATGGTCCCACGGAGACGACGATCTGGTCGACGTCTCTCCGCCTCTCGTCGGACACGCCGTCGATCGGCCGGCCGATCGCGAACACGACCGTGCGCGTGCTCGATGGCCACGGCCGTCCATGCCCCGTGGGCGTCCCCGGCGAGCTCCACATCGGCGGCGTCGGGCTCGCGCGTGGCTATCTGGGGAGAGCCGATCTGACCGCGGAGCGCTTCGTCCCCGACCCGTATTCCGCTCATCCCGGAGCGCGGCTGTACCGCACGGGCGATCTCGTGCGATGGCGGGCGGACGGCGAGCTCGAGTTCCTCGGGCGGATCGACGACCAGGTGAAGGTCAGAGGCTTCCGGATCGAGCTTGGCGAGATCGAGACCGCGCTGGCGTCGCACCCTCGGGTCCGCCGGGCCGTGGCCGTCGTTCGGGAGGACGCGCCGGGCGACAGGCGCCTCGTCGCCTACGTGGTCGCCGAGGACGGCGATACGCCCCTCTCCGCCGCGCTGCGGAGCCACCTCGCGCGGTCGCTGCCGGAGTACATGATCCCGACCGCCTTCGTCGCGCTCGAGAGCCTGCCGCTCACCCCGAACGGGAAGGTGAACCGCAAGGCGCTCCCCGCGCCGGAGCTGGGCGGGGCCGCGGATCGTTACGTGGCTCCGGCCGATCCGACCGAGGAGGCGCTCGTGCAGGTCTGGCGGGAGGTCCTGAAGGTCGAGCGTGTCGGCATGAACGACAACTTCTTCGAGCTGGGAGGCCATTCGCTGCTCGCGACGCAGCTCGTCGAGCGCATCGGCAGGCAGCTCGGAAGGGCGCTGTCCCTGAAGGATCTCTTCGAGGCCCAGACGCCTGCCGGCTTGCTTTCGCGGGCCGCCGCGCCGCTCGACGCCTCTGCGGCGAACCCCGTCGTGCTTCGGCCCGGCGCGTCGCCGCCGCTCTTCCTCGTCCACGCGATCGGCGGCGGCGTATCCGAGTATGTGGCGCTCGCGCGCGAGATGCCCGACGGACAGGCCGTGCTCGCGTTCCAGGCGAGGGGGCTCGACGGCTCCGAGCGGCCGAACGAGACCGTGGAGGCGATGGCGTCGCAGTACATCGCGTCCATGCGCGGGGCGCAGCGGACCGGTCCCCTGACGATCGCCGGCTGGTCGATGGGCGGCGTGATCGCGTTCGAGATGGCCTGCCAGCTCGAGGCGTCGGGCCATGGGCCCTGCGTCGTCGTGCTCCTCGACCCGCCCCTGCCCGAGGAGTACGCGGCGGCGACGCGCGAGCGCTGGGCGCTCGGGGAGTACCTCGCCGATCTCGCGCTATCGAGCGGGCGAAGCCTGCCGCTCTCGCGCGACGAGCTCACCCGCCTCGCCGCGCGCGAGGATCGGGACGCGCTCGCGATCGCGGCCGCGCGCCGCGAAGGCATCCTTCCGCAAGGCACGACGGACGAGCTCCTGCGCGCCCGCGTCGCGGTCTTCGAGGCGAATCAGCGCGCGCTGCGCGCGTATCGCCCTCGCCTCCGTCTCGCGGGGGATGTCGTCCTGCTCCGCGCCCAGGGCTCTGCGTCTGGCAGCGGGGCGTCCGACAGCGTGTGGACCGACTGGATCCGTGGGACCGTCACGATCGAGACGGTTCCAGGGGACCATTACTCGATGCTGCGCCAGGCTGGGCGGCACCTGCGCCGATTCCTTCGGCCGAGCTGAGGTCGCTTTTCCCGCTCCCAGCGCCGGCGCGCTTCCTCGCGAGCTCGGCCGCCGTCTTCGAATAAAACACCGGCAGATTGATGTAGTGCGTGAGCGGCACGATCCTGCGATCGGCGGGCAGCTCCGCGGTGGTGCGCGAGAGCTTCAGCCAGTGGACGCCAGGGCGGAGGTGGTGCTCCTGGTGGTAGCCGAGGTTGAACGTCAGCAGGTTGTACAGCCGCGCGTAGCAGCTGACCGAGTCGCGCTTCGGATCCATGGGGTCGGTCGCGCCCCAGTGCTGGAGGTAGTTCTCGGCCGCGCGCAGCGTGTCGATGAGGTAGGTGACCGGGACGAAGTAGAAGAAGAAGAACCTCCAGTCGATCGCGCAGAGCGTCGCGCGGAACGCGATCCAGGCGGCGATATCGAGCTTGGCCTTGAGGAGCGTGTCGCCCTGTTGAAGCTGGGTGAGCAGGCGGAGCCCCATCGCGGGATCCTTGGGCACGGCGAGCCGCGCCACCCGCTCGAGCGGCCATCGCTTGAGGAGGACGAGCAGCACCAGGTGCTTGAGGCCGACCGACTCGACGACGTACATCACGAACGCGAGGAGATGCCGGTGAAGGGGCCGCTTGAGCCCGAGGATCTCGAGGATCGACTCGTCGTTCCAGGACTGCGCCGTCGCGTGGTGGAGCCCGTGCCCGATGTTGTAGGGCGTCTTCGGGGTGCCCGTCATCGAGAAGCCCATGGTCGCCAGCGTGTTGAGCCAGCTCGCTCGAAAAAATGGCGTGTGGTAGTGGTTGTGGTTCGCTCCTGCGTTCTGTAAGGAGAGCGCGAAGAGGACCGGCACCATGGCGACCAGCGCGAGCGGCGGCAGCCCCTTGTACGCGTAGGCGAGGACGATGTATACGGCCACCTGGAAGGGGATGACCGCTACGCTGGCGACGTCCCAGCGAGAGAACCGGAACACTCGGCTCCGAGACATGGGTCGAAATTTCCTCGGGTTTGTCGGTCGACCTACGGGGGCAGCGCGTGCGATGGTACCATTCCTCACAAGGCCGTCAAGCGCCTCTCGGCCGCGTCTCCCGTGTCTGCTCGACGTCTGTCTCATTTGGCCATTTTGCTATTTCGCCATTTCGCCGTCTCGCCGTCCCCGCGCGTGAATTGGGCAAGGAGGAAACATCATGGTGACACCTGTCGAGATCGTTCAACGCCAGTTCGATGCCTACAACGCGCACGACCTCGAGGGGTTCGTCGCGAGCTACAGCGACTCGATCAAGGTGTTTCGAATGCCGTCGTCCGAGCCGTCGCTCACGGGCAAGGCGCAGTTCTCCGAGTTCTACGCGACGAAGCGGTTCAACATCCCCGGGCTGCGCGCGGCGCTTTTGGCGCGCATGTGCGTCGGAAACAAGGTCGTGGATCACGAGCGCATCTGGGGGCTCGGCGAGAAGACGGTGGACATCATCGCCGCCTATGAGATCACGGGCGGGCTCATCTCCACCATGTGGATCTTCCCCGCCGAGTAGCCGGCGCCGCGAATCCCCGCGTCGCCACCGGCGATGAGGGCGACTTTGTCCTGCAATGGTTCATGCGATTGGCGGGGCCGGCGCGGAGCGCGGTGCGCGCAATGGGGCGCGGTGCGCGCAATGGGGCGCGGCCCGCCGCAATGGGCCACGGCTACCCGCAATGGGGCGGGGCCGCGCCCGGCGATTCCGCCTCCGCGGCGCTCAGCGCGCCGCGCTGGTCGCGTGCGACGGCCGGCGCCCCGACGTCACGGCCGGCGCGGCGCCCGCGACGAACCTGACGCGCACCGGCTTCGGCCGGAGCGGCGGCAGGGACCGCGCGAGCCGCTCGTAGGCGTCGCGCCCCACGCGCCGCTCCTCGTGCACGAGCGTCGCCCAGATCTCGGCCTCGCGCGCCTCCGCCTGCTCGGCGGCGCGCGGATCGAAGCGCAGCCCGCGCTCGATGGCCGTCGCGCCGGGCACGCCGGCCTCGGCGCGCCGCGCCGCGCGCTCCCGGAAGACGCCGGGCCCGAAGCTGTCGTAGTGCAGGATCGTGTGCGCCGTCGACACGGCGCCGGCCCACGGATAGCTGCGCAGCGTCCAGCCGCGCGACAGGCCGGCGAGCCGGTCGTCGACGTCGGCGCGCTCGGCGTCGGTCTTCCACGTCTCCCGCGGGACGAAGAACAGGCCGAGCCCGAGCTCGTCGCCCTGAAGCTCGAACACCTCGTCGATCCCGAAGCGCTCCGGCGACTGCGCGACCAGCGAGCCGTGCGTCAGCCCGAACTCGCCGACGATGTACACCGCGAGCGCCTCGCGCCGCGCGCCGAGGAAGTCGAGCGTCGCCACGGCCTCGGCGTGCGTCTCGGTGGGGAAGTCCGTGAAGCACATCGCCTCGGCGGCCACGCCCGCGGAGGCGAGGTTGTCGATGACGTCGGAGACGACCTCGACCGGCGCGCCCTTGTCGATGAGGCCGAGGACCCGCGGCGACGCGGACTCGACGCCGAGCGCGCACGCGACCGCGCCGGCGCGGCGCAGCACGTCGGCGCGCTCCCGCGTGAGGTATTTCTCCGGCTTGAGGTCGGTCGCCCACCGCACGTCGAGGCCGGCGTCGAGGATCGCCTGCGACATCTTGACGAGCGTCTTCGGCGCGACCGAGTCCTGCGACAGGTAGAAGTGGCGCGTGCCGTGCCGCGCGGCGAGCGCCCCGAGGTGCGCCACGATGGTCTCGACGGCGCGCTCGCGGTACGCCGCGGTGCCGACCTCCGCGAGCCCGTAATGGCAGAAGGTGCACTTGCCCCAGTAGCAGCCCCGCGTCGGGTCGTACGGGAGCACGAGCGTCGGCGCGAGGTACGCCTCGAGCGGGAGCCCGTCGAAGTCGGGCGCCGGGAGCGCCTTCAGGTCCTCCATGCCGTGGCCTGGCGTCCAGCGCGCGCCCATCAGCCGGTCGCGCACGACGACGTTCGGCGCGTCCCGCAGCGGCCGGCCCTCGTCGAGCGCGCGCGCGAGCGCGAGCAGGGTGCGCTCGCCCTCGAAGAGGCACGCCGAGTCGAACGGGCCGAGCGCGCGCGCGAGCCGCTCGCCCGAGAGCCGCAGGAGCAGCTGCGTGACGCCGGGGCCGCCGCACGTGACGTGCGCGCCGGGCAGCGCCTCCTTGATCTTGCGCGCGAACGCGTACGCGGGCTGGAGCTGGCCCGGAAAGCACACGGACAGGCCGACGATGTCGGGGCGCGCCTCGCGGAGCCGGGGCACGAGCGCCTGCTGCACCCAGCCGTCGAACGGATCGTGCTCCGGGCGGCTCGACCGGGCGATCTCGTCCATCGACGTCAGGCCGAACGGCGTCCGGTACGCCGTGAAATCGAGCTTGAGCGGGTGGTGCGTGGCGGACACGACGCCGAGCGCCGCCTCGATCGTCGCGACCGCGCGGGCGTAGGCGTCCGGGTCGTAGAAGCCATCGGCGGAGCGGAGCGTGGCCTTGGCGGCGTCCACGGCGCCCGGGGCGGCGTGCGCGTCGCCGCGCGCGCGGGCGAGGGCCAGGTACTCGAGCTGCTCGGCGTGCGGGAGCGCCGCGCGCCGGTCGAGCTCGCCGAGGCGCGCCTCGAGCCGGTCGAGGAGCCCCGCCATGCGCTCCTGCGTGAGGAGCGCGTCGAACGCCTCGACGTTCGCGTCGACGGGCAGCACCTCCACGCCGTTCGCGCGGAGGAAGCCGGTCAGCATCGGCACCGCGAGGTACGGCGCCGTGGGGTCGCAGGTCGGCGGATAGACGAGCGCGATGCGCATTCGGGCGGCGGTCTAGCACATCCGGTGGCGGAGCGTGGGGTCGCCCGGCCGCGATCGCTGGGCACGCGCTCAAGAGCTCGGCTTGCGCAGGGGATCAGCTCACGGCTTCGCCAGCCAGCTGCAGCATGCTCGCACGCAGTGCCGGAGCGATCCGGAAGCCGAGCGCATGGAGCTGCTCGAGGCAGGGGCTCACGCGCTCGAGAGGCCGCGCTGCTTGGCCCGCAGCAGGACGCCAAGCGTGCCGGTGAACGTCAGCCCGAGCATCTTGGCGTAGCGGCGGGCATGGCCATCGTCCAGCAGCAGAAGGCTCGCCGGGCGCCCGGCGGCGAGGGCCAGCACCTCGCGCTCGCCGGCATCCAGATCGGCGGCGAGTCGCAGGAGGGCGGCGTGCTCCACCCGCTCCACGGCGAGCCACGGGAGGTTCTCGACCTGCGGCACCGCATGGCCGAGCCGCGCGCCCTCACGGAGCTCATGGGCCACGGCCTCGGGGATGGTGATGCGTTGGTACAGGCCCGGAAGTAGGTCGATCCGGTCGAGCTGATGAAGGTACAGGAGCGGTGAGGTGTTGCAGAGGACGTCACGCATTGCCGACGTCCGCGAGCAGTTCCTCCTCGGTCATGCCGAAGGTGTCGACGCCGTAATCGGCCAGCTTCGCGAGGAACGCGACGCGGGGCACGCCTGCCAGGCGGGCCGCCGCGCCCGAGGAGAGGCGGCCCAGCTCGTAGAGCTTGACTGCCGCCGCCATGCGCAGCTCGCGGGTGACCTCGGAAGGCGGCACGTGCATGGCGAGCATGGCGTCGTCGGGCAAGTCGAAGGAGATCGTGGTCATGCGCGGGTCCTCCCGCGCACATGCTTGCCGCGGGGCACTGCTATCCGCAAGGGTGGAGCGAGCTCGTCCAGGACAGGAGCGGAGCATTCCCGCGGAGCTGCCTCGCCTTCCCCACGAAGTCGTTGAACGTGGAGGCCAGCAGCAGCGGTACGAGCGTCCGCGCGAGCGTCAGGACCGCCGGGTTGCCCT
Organism: Sorangium sp. So ce134; assembly: GCA_051525975.1. Classification (GTDB taxonomy): domain Bacteria; phylum Myxococcota_A; class Polyangia; order Polyangiales; family Polyangiaceae; genus Sorangium. The sequence goes on along the minus strand of CP150314.1, from coordinate 9,222,716 downwards.
CCGCGAGCTGTCCAAGGCGGGGCCAGTCGCAACAGCCATCGGGCGGCTGCTGGAGCCAGATGGGCCAGTCCTGGGAAGCCTGTGCCGGACGTTTCCCGGGCGCGCGCCGGGGGAGGCGCGCCCGGCGCCGCCTGGGCCGGCTTCCGCGGTACACTCGCGCCGCCATGACGCGCGCCCCGATGATCGCGCCCGGCCCGCGGGTCGCTGTCGCCCCGCTCGGCCCTGCCGCCGCTGCGACGGTCACCTGGCTCCTGCGCGGCCGGCTCCATGTCACGGTGGTCGCGAAGGCGACCTTCGCGCTCGTCCCGGAGGGGCGGATGTCGGTCGTCGCGCCGGACCCGATCGCGCCGGAGGAGCAGCCCGATCCCTCCGGCCAGCGGCTGAAGGCCGCGGGCGATCTCGCGCCGTTCCTCGATGGGTGCGGCGTCGTGGTGACCGGCCACGCCGAGCTGCCGCCGGGCTACTCGTCGCCGCACGCCATGGTCCGGCTCACGGTCGTGCAGGGCGGCCAGGTCTGCATCGACAAGCAAGCCCAGCTCGACGGCGCCGCGCGCGTCGGGGCGGCCCGCTCCCACGTCCGCATCGACGGCATGGGGCCGCTCGCCCGCAGCTCGCCCCTGCGCAGCCGGCTGCTCGGCGCGGCCGACGCGCGCCGCCTCCAGGGCTCGCCGATCGACGTCCCCGAGGGGCTCGACCCGAGCTATTTCCAGGCGGCGCCCGTGGATCAGCGCGTCCCCGCGCTGCGCGACGACGCGTGGATCGTGCTCGGCGGCGTGTTCGCGCAGCGGCCGAAGCTCCGGACGCAGCTGCCCGAGGCGCGCGGCGTCGCGCGGCTGTACCGCGAGCAGCAGGCGGCGCCGCGCGCCGGCGAGCCGATCCCGCTCCGCGCCGACGCGGTGCACGTCGACGTGGATCGGCGGTGCTGCTCGGTGGTGTGGCGCGGCCATGTGCCCGTGGAGGAGGCGGATCTCGCGTCGCTGCGCGTGCTCGCGGGCGTGGAGCTCCCGGGGCAGCCGGTCGCGTGGGTCGATCCGTTCGGCGCCGGCGGCGCGTCCGCCGCGCGCGGGGCGCCTCCGGACGCGGCCGCGCAGCGCGGCGCCAGGGGCAACCCGCTGGAGGGCACGAGCGACCTCAGCATCGAGGACGCCGCCAGGGCCATCGCCGCGGCGGCGACGCCGTTCGACGCGCGCCGCGCGCCTGCCGAGCCAGCGCGCGCGGCTGCGTCCTCGCCCGCGGCGCACGGCGGCGCCCACGAGCTGCTCGGGGGGACGAGCGCGCTCAGCCTCGAGGATGCGGCCAGGGCCGTCGCCTCCGCGGCGACGCCGTTCGACGCCCGGCGAGCGCCGGCCGCCGCCGCTGCCGAGCCTGCGCGTCGCCCCGCGTCGTCGAGCGCGCCTCCGGCCCCGCCCGCGCCCCTTTCGCCGGCGCCTCCCGCCGTGGCGCACGTCCCGGCGTCGCCGCCCCCCGCGCGTCCGCCCAGCCTCGGGGACGCGAGCGAGTTGCCCGAGGGGCTCGGCGCCCAGTTCCTTGCCGCGATGGCCGACGCCGATCTGGCTCCCGTCTAGTACTACAGCCGCACCTCGACATCGCTCGGGTTGGATCCAGGATCGGCCCATGGATCCGCGGGCAAGCGAGCTGCCAGCAGCGGCCGCGTGGGACGCGCTGGCAGCAGATTTCGAGGCATTTCACGCGCGATTCGCGACGCTGTTCGCGCGCAGCGAGCCGCGCGAGCAGGCGATCAAGTACGTGCGCTCGCTGATGGGGCCGGCGGCAAGGCGGAACGGTTGGCAGCTGGCCGAGGCCATCGGAGATCCGACGCCCGATCGCGTGCAGCGGCTGCTGTACAGTGCGGACTGGAGCGCGGATGCGGCACGCGATCTGCTGATGGACTTCACGATCGAGCAGTTCGGCGACCCGCAGGGCATCGGTGTACTGGACGAAACGGGCTTCCTCAAGAAAGGCACCAAGTCCGTCGGCGTGGCGCGGCAATACAGCGGGACGGCAGGCAAGATCGAGAACTGCCAGATCGGTGTGTTCCTCAGCTACACCAGCCCACGTGGGCATGTGATCCTTGATCGTCGTCTTTACTTGCCAGAATCGTGGTGCAGCGATCCGGAGCGGAGGCAGGACGCTCACGTTCCGGAAGATGTCGCGTTCCAGACCAAGCCGCAGCTGGCGATGCAGATGCTCCATGGCGCCTGGCAGCGTGGTGTACCGATGGCGTGGGTCACCGGCGATGAAGTCTACGGAGACGATCCCGTGCTTCGCGACGGCATCGCCGCGCAGGGCCATCGGTATGTTCTCGCCGTCATCTCGAGCACGCCGGTGTGGCCCCGGCGACCCGCGGTCGCGGAGCCCCCTACCGAGCGCGAACACCCTCGTGGTCCGCGCCGCACGCGCACTCGTCTTGCACCGGGCGCGCCGCACGCCTCCACCGTGGCCAAGGTGGCGGCGCAGTGGTCGCCGAAGCAATGGCATCGCCTCGCCGTCCATCAAGGCGAGAAGGGGCCCATCGAGTACGACTGGGCCCGCGCGCGCGTCGTCGACAGCCGTCGGCGCTTGCCCGCCGACGAGCTCTGGCTCCTGGCCCGCCGCTCTGTCTCGAAGCCGTCGGAAGTGGCCTACTACCTGTCCAACGCCGGAGCCGCCACGCCGTTGGCAACGCTCGCGCACGTGGCTTCCACGCGCTACACGATCGAGCAGTGCTTCGAGGAGGCGAAGGATGACGTCGGCCTCGACCACTACGAGGTCCGCTCGTGGCCAAGCTGGCATCGGTACATCACGCTCGGTATGATGGCCCTGGCGTGGTTGGCTTCCGTGCGCGCGAAGCTTCCCGCGGAGGGCGCCTTCCCGTATGCCCCGGCCATGAACCCCGAGCTCGTGCCCAAAACGGCGCGCCCGAGGCCGGGGAAGAACGTCGAGCGCATGCAGAAGACGGCGCTTGACACGTCGGGGAAAAAAAGCCCACGGCGCCCGCAGAAAGCGACGGTCCGTCGACGCTGGCGCCCTGGAGCATTCCCGAAGTCCGCCGCCTGATGGAGCTGGTGCTTCCGCTGCCCGCCCATTCGCCCGAGTTCCGCTGGGCATGGTCGAGGTGGCGGCGCCGAAAGCGCGCCCAGGCTCGCGCCTGTTGCTACCGGCGCCGCCGCAACCGGCCGCGCGCCCGCGCCCGGGCTCCCTAACCGCGGCTGTAGTACTAGGGCAACCAACGGGTTGAACCCGCCTGAAACGAGCAGAATTTCGAACCGCCAAGGCGCCAAGACGCCAAGGCGCCAAGAAGAAGAAAATATCTTGGCGTCTTGGCGTCCTTGGCGCCTTGGCGGTTCATTTCTCGCCCGATCAACGTGATCGTCGTTCTAGCACGACCGGAAATCGCGGGCGGCGCCGCCCCGGCGCGCGGCTCGACCGCCGCGCCCTCGAGCTTCCCGGCGTCTCGCCGGCGTCGAGGGCCGTCGTCATTGCGGTCGAGCGGGCGTCGCACGTAGGATGACATCCGACGGAATGCTGCCCGCGGCTCGTCCGCGCGCGCTTGATCGAGGGAGAGCCCATGCACTCGTTTCAGGTCGACGGACTGGAGCCCGAGCTCCGTGTGACGCGGTTCGAGGGGCGCGAGGGCATCTCCGAGCTCTTCCACTTCGATGTCCTCGTCGCCTCGCCGGAGAAGGACATCGCGTTCACGGACGTCGTGGGCAAGGCGGCGCTGCTCACCTGGCACGTCGGGGAGCAGCGCCGGCACCTCCACGGCGTTGTCGCGAGCTTCGAGCAGGGCGAGGAGGGCAAGCGGCTCACGGCCTATCACGCCACCGTCGTGCCCGACGTCGCGCGCCTCGCGCACCGCAGGAACAGCCGGATCTTCCAGGCGCTCTCCACCCCGGAGATCGTCGAGAAGGTGCTGCGCGCGGCCGGGATCGCGGCCAAGGACTTCCGCTTCCTGCTGAGCGGGTCCTATCGCGCGCGCGAATACTGCGTGCAGTACCGGGAGAGCGACCTCTCCTTCGTGTCGCGCCTGCTCGAGGAGGAAGGCATCTGTTATTACTTCGAGCACGACGAGGGCGGCCACGTGCTCGTGTTCGCCGACAGCCCCTCTGCGCATGCGCCGATCGCGGGGGAGAGCACCATCGTGTTCCGCCCGCAGCTCGGCGCGCTGTTCCAGGGCGAGCACGTCTCCCGCTTCCGGTACGCCGAGCGGGTGCGGTCGGGCAAGGTGACGCTGCGCGACTACAACTTCAAGAAGCCCAACCTGTCCCTCGAGAGCGACGCGCAGGCGGACGCGGACGACGATCTCGAGATCTACGATTATCCGGGCGACTACGACGCGCCCGGCGCGGGCTCGAGCATCGCCAAGGTCCGGCTCGAGCAGCTCCAGACCTCGCGCAGGACGGGCGGCGGCGAGAGCGCCTGTCCGCGCTTCGTCCCCGGCCAGACCTTCACGCTGGCGGAGCACGGCCGCGACGCCTTCAACCGCGAGTATCTGCTCGTCTCCGTGCACCACCACGGCCACGAGCCGGTGGTGGACGCCGTCACCGACGGCGACATCCCATCCTACGGCAACCGGTTCGAGGTCGTGCCCTCCGACGTCCCGTTCCGGCCTCCGTCGGTGACGCCGCGGCCGACGATCCGGGGGATCCAGACGGCGATCGTGGTCGGTCCTGCGGGCGAGGAGGTCTATACGGACGAGCACGGCCGCATCAAGGTCCAGTTCCACTGGGATCGGGAGGGCAAGAAGGACGGCAACAGCTCGTGCTGGATCCGCGTGAGCCAGATCTGGGCCGGCGCCGCGTGGGGCGCGGTGTTCCTGCCGCGGATCGGCCACGAGGTGGTGGTCGACTTCCTGGAGGGCGATCCGGACCGGCCGCTCGTGGTGGGGAGCGTCTATCACGGCACCAACGTCCCGCCGTACGCGCTCCCCGCGGAGAAGACGAAGAGCACCCTCAAGTCGAACAGCTCGACGGGGGGCGGCGGGTTCAACGAGCTCCGGTTCGAGGACCAGAAGGGCTCCGAGGAGATCTTCCTGCACGGCCAGAAGGACTGGAACATCGCGATCGAGCACGACAAGAAGCAGTGGATCGGCAACGACGAGGTGCTCGAGGTCGTCCACGACCGCAGCAAGGCGGTGGGCAACGATCAGAGCGAGGAGATCGGCGGCAACAAGCGCATCGACGTCGCGAAGAGCCACACGGAGGCGATCGGCGAGAACGAGAGCCTCTCGGTCGGGGGCAACAGGGGCGTCAGCGTGAGCGGGGATCACACCGAGTCGGTCTCGGGGCGCCAGTCGATCGAGGTGGGCAAGGGCCAGAGCGCGTCGATCGGCGAGGACAAGAGCGAGTCGGTGGGGGGATCGAGCTCCGAGAGCGTCTCCAAGGGCAAGTCGACGAGCGTGGACGAGGGCTACACCTTGACGGTGGGCAAGGACATGACGGTGACCATCGGCAAGAGCGCGAAGGAGGAGGTGAAGGAGAAGAAGACGATGATCATCGGCGAGAAGCTCTCGATCCAGTGCGGAGACGCGACGATCACGATCGAGAAGAACGGGAACGTGACCGTGCAGGGGAAGAAGATCACGGTGAAGGGCGACGGCCCGATCCGGGTCGAGGGGAAGAAGCTCGACGTGAAGAGCGAGGGGGCGGTGAACGTCGAGGCTTCGGGGAACGTGAAGATCAAGGGGAGCAACGTGGGGGTGAACTGACGCGGACTGAGGCGGATCGCGGGCGCTTCGGCGGCGAGCGAGGGCAGAGGAGCAGGGCGATGAGGGACGATGGGCGGGCGCCGGCTTCGGAGCTGGGCGGCGAGGTGATCCTGATCGAGGAGGGGGAAGGCGCGCAGGCGGCCGCCGGCGGGGAGGCGGTGGACGGCGCGGCGGGCGAGGCGGGGGCGATCGAGGGCGCGGAGGGGCTGCTCGAGCTCGTTGTCGCGGCGCACGAGGAGCGCGTCGCCGCGGAGGCCGCGGAGGCCGGGCCGATCGACGGGGTCGTCGTGGGGCGGATCGTGGGGTTCGGCCCGAACGGCGATCCGCTGGTCGAGGCGGCCGTCCTGCGCGGCGCCGCGGGCGGCGGCGTCCCTGCGCGGGCGATGACGCCGCTCGGGCCGGAGGACGAGGGGCGGGAGGTCGCGCTCCTGTTCGAGGGGGGGCGGCGCGACAGGCCGGTGGTGATGGGGCGGATGCACGAGGCGGGGCGGGGCGCGAGCGCCGCGAGGCGCGCCGACGCGACGGCGGACGGCGAGCGGCTGGTGCTCACCGCGGAGAAGGAGATCGTGCTCCAGTGCGGGAAGGCCAGCATCACGCTGACGCGGGCTGGCAAGATCCTGATTCGCGGCGCGTACTTGCTCGCGCGCTCCTCCGGGGTGAACCGGATCCAGGGCGGCTCGGTGCAGATCAATTGATCTCGACGATAGAGGCCGACGTCTTCGAGCAGCACGCCTCCGAGGCCGCGTTCTTGTGGTCGTCTCGGGACGCGGCGGTGCTGGATCCGCTGTACGATCTCGAGAGCCTCCGCGATCTCGACGAGCGCCTGGAGGCGCACGTCGATGGCCTGCGGCTCGCCGGCGACGCGGGGTGGGAGATCAGCAGGGCCGCCATCGACGAGGAGGAGCCGGGGAGCCTGTTTGCGCCGATGGTCCTCGCGGTCGAGCGGCGGGATCTCAAGGGCATCGCCCAGGTCCTCGACGCGGGCGGGGGCGCGCCGGCGCTCGCGCGGGCGCTCGTGTCGGCGCTGGGCTGGGTGCCGTTCTCGAAGGTGCGGGCGATCCTCCCGGGGCTGCTCTCGTACCGGGTCGGGCCGGAGCTGCGCGCGATCGGGATCGCGGCGTGCGCGGTCCAGCGGCAGGATCCGGGGGCGGCGCTGGGGTACGCGGTGACGTCGAGCGATCCGCGCCTGAAGGCGAGGGCGCTGCGCGCGGTGGGGGAGCTCGGGCGGGCGGATCTCCTGGACGAGGTGCGGGGCGCGCTCGGCAGCGAGGACGAGGCGTGCCGCTTCGCCGCGGCGTGGTCGGCGGCGTTGCTCGGCGACGCGGCGGCGCTGAGGGTGCTGGGGGCGATCGCGGATCGCGGCGGGCCGTTCGCGGAGCGGGCCTGTGCGACGGCGATGCGGCGGATGGATCCGGCGATGGCGCCCACGTGGCTGCGCGCGATCGCCGGGCCGCCGCGGGGCCGGCGCGCGGCGCTCGCCGGGGCGGCGGCGCTCGGGGATCCCGCGCTGATGCCGTGGATCCTCGAGTGCATGGGGGCGCCGGACCTCGCGCGGGTGGCGGGCGGGGCGTTCACGATGATCACCGGGGTCGGGCTCGAGGAGGCGAAGCTGCGGGGGGCGCCGCCGGCGGGGTTCCGGAGCGGGCCGAGCGACGATCCGGAGGACGAGGACGTGGCGATGGATCCGGACGAGAGCTTGCCGTGGCCCGACCGGGAGAAGATCGCGGCGTGGTGGGGGAGCCATGGCAAGGAGCTGAAGCGGGGGACGCGGCACCTGCTGGGGAAGCCGATGGCGCTCCCGTGGCTCGAGGACGTGCTCCAGCGGGGGAGCCAGCCGGCGCGGGCGGCGGCGGCGGTGGAGCTGGCCTTGCGGGGGGCGCGGCGGGGCGTGGTGGAGGTGAGGGGCCCGGCAAGGACGTGAGGCAGGCCCTCGGGGCCCCTCGCGACATCGCGCGAAGCCGCCCCGCGGCGAGCGCGCTGGACGGCCGCTGCCGGGGCTTCAGCCGCGCCGGGCGCCCGGGCTCCGGCGGGCTCGATGGGCTTGCGGACGCGCGGCCGGATCTGAAACCCTCGGCGCACGGATGGCCCACCCCGCGATCGAGAACGCGACCCCGCTCGCGCTCGAAATGCTCTTCGTCTCCGACGAGGAGGGCCGCCCCCTGCTCGTCACCCTGGTCCAGGCCACCTACGCGATCGACCGCGGCCGGGGCCTCGTCTTCGCCGAGCAGCAGCCCGCGCCGAGCCTCGCGGGCGAGGTCTGGGACCCGAAGGCGCCGGTCTCGAGCTACCGGATCGAGCCCGCCTACGCGTTCGTCAAGCGCGCCACCGACGTCGTGCTCGTCGGCCACGCGCAGGACCCTGTCCGCCCCGTGAGCGAGCTCCAGGTCACCTTCCGCGTCGGCCCTGTCGGCAAGGTCCTCCGGGTGGTCGGCGACCGCTTCTGGGTCCATCACGCCGGCACCGTCGTCGCGGGCCGCCCGATGCCCTTCACGCGCATTCCCCTGTCCTACGAGCGCGCGTTCGGCGGCTGGGACAGGAGCCACCCCGACCCCGCCCACCACGCCTTCGAGCCTCGGAACCCGGTGGGGATCGGCTTCCGATCGCCGGCGAGCCAGTTCGAGGAAGGCGTCCCGCTCCCCAACATCGAGGACCCCGCGAGCCCGATCCAGCGCTGGGGCCAGGTTGTCGCGCCCGCCGGGGTCGGCTTCGTCTCCCCCGACTGGCAGCCGCGGGCGGCGCTCGGCGGCACCTACGACGAGGCGTGGGCGCGGGACCGGATGCCGCTCCTGCCGAAGGACTTCGACCGCGGCTTCTTCAACGCGGCCTCGGCCGGCCTCGTCGCCCCGGGTTACCTCGCCGGAGACGAGCCCGTGCTGGTCGAGAACGCATCCCCGCGCGGCCGTCTCTCGTTCCGCCTGCCCGGCGCGCGCCCGCCGAGCTGCCGTATCGAGCTCGCGCACGGCGACGCCGCGCCCGAGCTCCGCCTCGACACGGTCATCGTCGACGCCGACGCGGACCGCGTCCACCTCCTCTTTCGGGCCCACGTCGCCCTGCGCGACGGCCCGCACGACGTCAGGACGATCGCCCTCGAGGAGCGCGTCGCCCCCGTGCGAGCGCCGGTTCCCTGGCGCCCCGGAGCCGCAGTATGATGGCCCGGTGACGGCGGGCGCCGCGCGACGAGCCACCCGGAGGATCCGATGGGCGTGACCGTGGGAGTGAACATGATGTCGGTGGTCCACGCGGACAGCGGGGGCGTCTCCCCGTCTTTCCCCGACGTCTGCAAGACCCCGAGCCCCGGTGGCCCCGTCCCGATCCCGTACCCGAACATCGCGAAATCGAGCGATACGGCCAAGGGCACCAAGAAGGTGAAGTGCGACGGCAACCCCGTGTGCGTGGAGGATTCGAACTTCAGCACGAGCACCGGCGACGAGGCGGGCACCGCGGGCGGCGGGGTCGCGTCGAGCAAGACGAAGGGAAAGGCCGAGTTCGTGAACTATTCCTTCGACGTGAAGTTCGAAGGGAAGGGCGTGGCGCGCGCGTTCGATCTGATGCTCCACAACGACAAGAACACGCCGCCGTTCCCGGTGATGCAGGGGCCCGTGGTGGTGATCCTCGCCGGCGGGCAGTCTCCGAAGCGCGTGTGCGCCGTGTGCGAGAAGGAGCTCTGACCCACGCGGCCGGAGGCGGTCGGCGGGCCCCCCTGCCCACCGCTCACGTGGCGGGCGAGCCGGGTTGACGAGGCGCATGGCGAAGCGTGACCAGATCGTGGTGACCGGGATGGGAATGGTCTCCTCCCTGGGTCACGACGTCGTGACCGCGTGCGCGGCGGCGCGCGCGGGCCTCGTCGTCACCGAGGAGCTCGACTATGGTGTCCGGTCGCCGGAGGACGGGACGGTGTCCGGCCTCCTCGCGTGCCCGGTGCGCGATCTGACGCGGGGGTTCGAGGGGACGGCGCGGCTGCTGCGCCTCCTCGAGGGCGCCTTGGTCGATCTCCTGCGCCAGGCGCCCGACGTCGCCGGCGCGACCTCGCTCGCGGGCGTGTATCTGTCGCTCCCGGATCCGCGCCGGGCGGCGCCGGGGCAGGGGGCGCCGCCCGAGGCTCCCGGGCCGAAGCCGGCGGGCTCGACCGCGGGCGCGGCGCAGCTCGTGCGGAGCGCCGCGCGGCTCGCCGGCTGGCCCGCGGATCTGGAGCTCCGCGAGGCGTCGAGCGCCGGTCACAGCGGCGTGGCGCACGTCATGGCCCGCGCGATGAGCGACCTCGCCGAGGGGCGCGTCCGCGTGGCGCTCGTCGCCGGCGTGGATTCGCTGCTGGAGGAGGAGACGCTCTCGTGGCTGGAGCACGCCCGGCGCCTCAAGGTGCCGGGGATGCCGGTGGGCCTCCGGCCGGGCGAGGCGGCCGCGGTGGTGGCGCTGGAGACGGAGCGCGCCGCGAGCGCGCGCGGCGCGCGGAAGCTCGCCGCGGCCCGGGAGGTCCGGCTCGCCGAGGACGAGCGGACGCTGCTCTCGCGGGCGAATCCGACCGGCGCCGTCCTCGCCGGCCTGCTCCTCGGCCTGGACGAGGGCGGCTTCCCCGGCGGCTCGCCCGCGTGGCTCATCACCGATCTGAACGGGGAGAGCTACCGCGCGGTGGAGTGGGGCAACGCCGTGATCCGCGTCCGCGCCCGGCGCCGCGGGTTCCCGCCGCGCGCCCTGTGGCACCCGGCCTCGTCCTTCGGCGATACCGGCGCCGCGAGCGGCGGCGTCGCCCTGTGCGCCGCGGCGAGCGCCATGACGCGGGGCTATGCGCCCTCGCCGTCCGCGGTGATCACGTCGACTTCCGACGGGCGAGGGCGCGCAGCCGTCGTCCTGGAGACCGCCAAACGCTGATTCGCGAGGAGGACCGATGGCCGACCAGAGCTCCGAGCAGCACATGACCCCATCGCAGGCGGACGAGTTCTGCGCGCTCCGCAAGGCCCCCTGCGGGTGTCCGCGGTCCACCGATTACATCAAGAACTCCAGGGACAAGGCCCCGGGGTGGGCGCATTACGTGTTCCTGCGCCGGCAGTACATGAAGACGGGGGAGGTCCGCACGATCGAGAAGAAGCCGGAGGCTCACCATATCCTCTGCACCTCCTCGGTCCGGGACTTCCTCATCGGGAAGGCCGAGGTCTTCCCGCTGATCCGGGAGACCAAGTGGTGTGTCAACCAGGCGCCGAACATCCGGCCGATGCCGCTCTGGGGTCACACCGTCCTGCACTACTGCAACGTCCAGCCCGGCCAGCCGCGCGGCGTGCAGGCGCAGCCGCTGCCGCCGCCCTTCATGAACATCCCGCAGCACGACATCGACCACAACGTCAAGCTCGGCTACCGGTTCGAGGTCGACGAGGACATCCGGTATCTCGCGAACCAGGTCGAGAAGGCCAGGGAGGTGCACGAGATCGACCCGGAGGACATCAAGGGCGCGCTCGACGACCTGTCGGCGAAGTACGACGACCTGCTGACGGAGCGGGGAGCCCGGCAGCGCGGGACGCACGCCGCGTGGCAGGACGCCGTGAACGACGCCAACCCGCGCTGGTACGAGCCCTTCTCCATGGCCAGCACGCCGTTCCTGACGGAGCGAGGCTTCCCCAAGACATTTGCGACGAAGTCCTCGGAATGGATGGAGAGGTTGGCCTTCGCGATGTGGGGTGCTCAGTGAGCCAAACGAACTACGTGATCTGGGGCAGGGAGCGGGTCGACGGGGCCTGCATGCTGTACAAGCTCTCGGGGGTCGAGAAGGTCTTCCAGCTGCTCGACGGCGTCCCGCGCGCCGCCGGCTTCCCGGCCGACGCGACCTACGCGATGGACCCGAATTTCCCGGACGACATGCTGCTCACCGACAGCCTGAACAATCCGGACATGTTGATCGTCGCCTCGGAGCCGTTGCGGCAGCTCATCGCCTCCAAGGCGACCCGCGGCGTCGAGTACCTGCCGGTGGCGATCGTCGACCACAAGGGCAAGGTCGCGGGCCGGTATCACATCGTGCATCCGGTCGAGCCGGTCGACTGCCTCGATCTCGACCGGTGCGAGCCGCGCCGCTCCCGCATCGTCAAGACCATGATCGACGACGTGAAGCGCCTCGTGCTCGACGACGCGAAGGTCGACCCCGGGCGCGTCCTCTTCCGCCCGCGCGGCTTTCCGCGGGTGGTCCTCGTGCGGCGCGACCTGGCCGACGCCATCACCGCTGCCGGGTTCACCGGGACGCGGTGGGTCGAGCTCGACGCATACCCCGAGCGGTGACGGGCTCGCGAGGGAAGAATGAAGCTTGCGGAGCACGGCGAAGCGCTCGCGTACGACATCGCCTTCTGGATGGCTGCCGCGACCGATCCGGGGTACCCCATCGCGCAGCTCGATCGGCTCGGCGTCGAGCTCTCGGGGAAGCTCCGGGCGCTGGCGATCATGGTGCTGCTCGTGAAGGCCGACGGCGAGCGCTTCCATCAGAACCTGATCCGCAGCGGGGCCGTCCGGGAGGCTTACCTCCAGCGTTGCCGCGATGAGGGCTTCTCGGGTCACCACCGGGTGTCCGGGCGCGTCGCGCCGCTCCTGGACTCCATCGCGGCGGGCGACTTCGCGCTCGCCCGCCGCATCGCGGCGCTCTCCCCTGAGGAGTTCCGGCGAGGCCACGAGTACGAGGACGATCACTGCTACGCGCGGGTGATCCACGCGTGGGTGGCGGATCCGGCGCGCGACGAGGGCGTCGCGCCCCTTCTCGAGCGGTTCGAGGCGTTCCTGGAGGGCCGGGCCGACCCCCGGCTCGATTGCTGCCGGGCCTTGTGGACCCGCGATCAAGCGCTGTTCGACGAGGCGTTCGACGCGCTGCTGGCCGCGCGCATGGCGGAGGCCGAGGCGGCGATCGAGCGAGGCCAGGAGGAGGCGCCCGGCGTGGTCTCGCAGCGGTACGTCTCGATCGAGGGGCTGGCGTTGCTCCGCCTGGCCGAGGCGCGGGGGCTCTCGACCCGGCGGGAATACCCGCTCTGTCCATCGCTGGCGCGGGTCTCGGCAGGCACGCCATTCCCGGGCGAGTGATCCGCGCCGAGGCGGCGCGAGCGACGGGCCGGCGGAGGGGGGACGGAAGGACCTGGGGGCGCGCGCCGGAGCCTTTCTCGACCGTCGAGGCGACGCGAGCTGATACCCTCTGCGGGTGGTGTCGCTCTCGTCGTTGATCCGGGGGCTCCGGTGAGCGCCCGCGTCCCGAGCTCCTGGCCGCCGGTGCACCTTCGATGGTGGTGGGACGCAGGCCCGCGCGAGGGACCGGCGGCGCCTCGCGATCCAGCCGCGCTGCGGGCGATCGTGGCGCGTCTGGCCGATGGGCCGGGGGCGCTCGCGGCGCTGCGGCGGCTGCTCGCCGTCGAGCCGGGCTGGCACCTGCGCCAGATCGAGGACGGGCAGCTCGTCGAGCTGATCGTCGGCCACGTCGCGGCGGGGCGGCTGGTGCTCGAGGAGGAGGTGCGATGGCGGTCGTTCGCGCTCGACGGCGAGCCCGGCGCCGAGGAAGAGCCCGTCTCGGCGCCGGTCCGCCAGGCTCGCCCCGAGCCCGAGCCGGAGCCGGCGGCCGCGGAGCCCGGGACCTTCCCGCCGGACGTGGACGCGCTCGCGCTCGCCCTGGCGCGGCAGGAGGCGGCGCGCACCGGGGTGCCCTTCTGCGAGGAGTGCGTGAAGCGGCGCCGCGATACGGCGGGCGCGGCGGCTCAGTAGACGGGCCAGACCGTGTTGTACGTGGGCGGCTTCATGTTCGACGGATAGCCCTCCACGGTCACGGTGACGCCGTCGATGATGCACTCGCCGCTCTGAAGGCCACTGCCCGCCGGATGGGCCGGGAGGGCGCAGCTCACGGCGCGCTGGATGTCGCCGAGCGTCCAGTGATCGGGCCACATCGACGAGGTTTTGTTGGTCGTGATGTTGGCCTTGGAGGTGTAGGCGATGTTCGCTTTGTAGATGCCGGTCGTCCTGCGCACATGGGTCAGCGTCACCTTGTAGTTGGCGGGTGAGGCGCTCGGCGCGTGGTGCACGCCCTTGGGCGGGATGCTCCACTCGCCCCGGCACACGTGGTCCACGTTGAAGGTGACGGTCGCCGGCGGGGGGGCGCCGCCCGTGGTGGTGATGACCGGAACGGTCGGAGCCACCTCCACGAAGGCGGCGCGCGCGAAGGCGTCGTCGCGGTCCGCGAGCGCTCGCTGGGGGAGATCGAGCCGGTTGCGCTGCTCCAGGAGGGCGTCGTGGCGGACCGGCGCGACCACCGCGTTGACGGCCTGGCCGAGGAGCGCGACCAGCGGGTTCAGCACCGCGTCGACCTCGGCGTTCACGCGGCCCAGGGCCTCGCCGGCCCGCGTCCACGCGTGCGCCACGTAACGGCGGCTCTGGTGGTCGACCAGGTCGAGGTGGGCTGAGGAGAGCGGCGCGAGATCGCGGCGGATGGCGTTGAGGATGTCCTTGAGGTTCTGCTGGATGGCGGCGATGTGATCGGGCATGTCCGCGTGGAGCGCCTTGAGCCATCCGAGGGCGTCGCCGCGGCCCACGGAGCCGAGGAGCTCGACGAGCGCGCTCTGGCGCGCGGCGTGGGCGCCGCCCGCGAGGGGACCGGCGAGCTGGACGAAGATCGCCTGGATGACCCGGCCGTCCTCGCCGAGCGCGCAACCGAGGCGGTTCATGACCGCGCGGGTGGTGAGCGGGCGGAGCGCGGGGGCGATGCCGTTGCCCATCATCCATCCGTGGAGCACGTCGACCATCTCCTCCTCGTCCCGGTCCGGATCGTCGGTCAGGTAAGGCGTGCAGGCGACCACCGCGTTGCGGGCGATGCCGCCCAGGCTCGGTGCATCGTCGAAGTGCTCGAGCTCGCTGTCCGTCCCCCAGACGAGGTTGCGCACCCGCGGCTTCTCGCCGCTGATCAGGAGGTTGGCCACGTAGGCGTCCTCGAGGGGGCCCCTATCGGTCTGCGTGGAGCGGCGCTCTTCCGGGATCTCGAAGGCGTTCGGGTCGGCCCCGAAGCGGTAGGTGAGCGCGGAGCCGGGCGGCACGAGGACGAACGCGAAGCCCGCGTCGGAGAGGTCGCCCTCGCTGAACGCGGCGCCTCCGGCTCGCTGGTCGAGGTGGTAGTGCGCGCCGCCGACGCCGGTGCCGTCGGCGTAGCGGAGCTGGAGCTCGATCCAGGACGGGACCGCGATGTCGCCGGGCCTCCGGACGTGCAGCGGGCTCTCGGCCTCCTGCACGAAGTTCGCCTGAACGAGCTTGAGCGGGTGCCTCTCCGGCGGCGCCTTGACGAGCGCCTCGAGAGCGTTCTTCCAGGCGGCGAAGAGCTTCTGGAAAGGGTTCTTTCCCAGCCGGCCGCGCGTCGATTTGACGCTCGCGAGCACGGCGCTGACGTAGCCGCGGCTCGCGCCGGTGATCTTGCCCTCCTCCGCCTCGGCGATCGGCTTCAGCGCGTTGGCGAGGTGGTTCAGCGCTTTGTGCAGGTGATTGCGTACGTCGTTGGCGAGGGCGTCGAGCCGCGCCGCGAGCTCGCCGAGCCACGCGATCGCGTCCCCGTGACCCGCCGTGTGCAGCATCTTCACGAGCGTGCCGAGCTGCGGCGCGCCGCCCCGCGCCGCATGGAGCCAGCAGAGGACCGCGGCGACCACGGCGCCGTCCGCGGAGAGCGCGCCGGCGCGGTTGAGCGCGATCGCCGTCAGGAGCTCGTCCGTGGGCGCGTCGCTCATGATCAGCGGGTAAAGCAGCGTATCCACGAGCTCGTCCTCGAGCGCGGCCGCCTGGACCTTCGTCTCCGCGGCGATCAGGGCCCGCGCGATCTTGCCCAGCGTGGGCGCGCTGCCGAAGTCCTGCTCGTCGGTGACGGCGGTTGGAGACCAGGCGAGATCGACGTGCGCGAGGCAGTCTGCGTCCAGCGCCCGCTGCACGAAGCCGTCGGTCAACGGAGGCTGCGGGGCCGGCTGGAGCGTGTGCTCGGGATCGAGAACGAAATCGGGCCCGCCGGCGTAGCGCCAGGTCAGGCTCATCGAGTCGGGGAGATCGGCGAGGAAGGCGACCCCGGAGGGGTTGAGGGTCCCCTCGGCGATCGGCTGATCGCCGTCCTCGACGACGAACTGCGCGGGGCCGCCGCTCTTCTTGCGAGGGTACGTGAAGCCGATCAGCGCCCACCGCACGGGCACCACGGGCGCGCCGGGCAGCGCAGGGACCGGGCCCTTGGTCCGGGCGACGACCTGGACCCGGTCCAGGGTGCAGCCGGTAGCGCTCGGCTTGGGCCCGTCGAGGAGCGTACCCAGGTGTCCGGTGAGCGGCGTCAGCGCCGGCGCGATGGCGTCGCAGATCGTGGAGCCCTCGAGGAGCCGCTCGATGCCGCCGCAGACGGTCGTCGCATAGGCGCGGATCAGGCCGTTCACGTGCTCCTTGTCGGCGTTCACCAGCTTGGTGAGCTCGCCTTGCAGGTCGCCCAGAATGGCCTTCAGGTTGGCCTGGATGTCGTCGACGAGGCGGTTCTCGATGTCGTCGCGGATCCGCTTGAGCAAGCGATGCGCGTTGCCTTTCCCGAGCGCGTTGAGCACACCGTAGAGGTCGGCGAGCGCGGCGGGAGGCGACCCATCGCCGAGCCGGAGCAGGATGGCCTGCAGGACCTTGCCCCACTGCTCGCGGATCGCGCCTGCGCGGTTGAGCGCCACGCGGCGCCAGAGCTCGGGGCCGGGCGATCGCACCAGCAGGAGAGGCTGGAGCAGCTCGGCGAGCTCGAGATCGTCGCCCGGCGCCGCGAGGAAGGGGGAGTGCTTCGCGACGACGCCGCGCGCGATGCCGCCGAAGGTCAGGGTGTCGCCGGTGGCCTCCGCCGTGGGGATCGAGCAGGGGGTCCACCGGAACAGGTTTAGCTTCTTTACCTGCCTGAGGTTCTTCCCTGCGATCAGGGTGTCGAGGAGGTCGGCCGGGAGGAGCACCGGCGCCGATTCCTTGCACGCGTGCGAGGGGTCGATCTCGTACTCGTCCGGGTCGTCGTGCACGGCCACCGTGAGCCCGCCGCCCGGCAAGTCGGTGAGGAGAGTGAAGCCCCCCTCGTCGAGCGTGCCCTTCGCGACGGTGGTCTCGCTCGTATCGAGGACGACGAACTTGGCGCCTGCCACGGGCTGGTTGTCTGCGTCCAGGTGCTCGATCGCGAGCCAGTGAAGCGGGATCGCGGGCGCCTGCCGCTGGCGGAAGGCCACCCGCGGCTGCTGCAAGGTGGTCTTTCCCTCCATCACGACGGGCACGCGGAGCACGTAAACGTCCTGCGTGAGCCACTCGAGGAGCTGCTCCATATCCCCGAGGGTCTGCCAGGCCATCTTGCGCACGACATCGTTGCCGCGCAGCTCCTCGAGGCGCGTGGTCAGGTGCGCCGCGCAGCACCGGACGGTCCCGTGGATCCGGGGGTCCGGCGTCGCGAGCAGACGGCAATCGGCCTCGAGTCGACCGAGGATGTTCGTCAGGCTGCCGGTGATCTCTGCCTTGAACTGCGAGAAGTGCTCGTGGAACCAGCCGAGCCATTTCACCGCGTTGCCCTTGCCCAGCGAGTTCAGGCGGGCGACCATCTCCATGAGGTCCAGCTTCGGGTTGACGTGGAGCTCGTGCAGCACGGCCGCGGCGGCGGGGCCGTCCGTATCGTCGATGGCGCCGGCGCGGTTGAAGAAGGCCTCGGCCCACTCGCCGACGTCCGGTTTCCTGCGGAGGATCAGCTTGAAGAGCAGCGCGGCGAGGTCCTCCGCGTCGCCGGGCGCCGCGAGGCGCGGTGACTCCGCCAGGACGGCGTTGCAGGCGATCTTCCCGAAGGTCGGCGCCGACCGGAACGCGCCCTCGTCGGTGATCGCGGTCGCCCCCCACGGCTCCACGATCTTGCCGAACGCGCCTGCCTCGATGGCGCTCGCGACGAAATCCTCGGGGAGCGGCTCTTGCGCCGGCGCTTTGCTCTGGTGCGCCGGCAGGACCGCGAAGACGGGGTCTTTGCCGCCCTGGAGCACCAGCTTGCTGCTGCCCTTCGGGATATTCACCCGGATCGGCTGGCCCTCGACGTCGTGCTCGCTGAAGACGATCCCGCCCGCCGTCTTGAGGAACTGCTTGGCATCCAGGACGGGAGTCCCGTCGGCGTGGAGGTACTCGATCTCGGTCCAGGTGTCCTTGTCGTAGCAGGGCTGCGTGGTCGACGACGAGGCGCCCCACGGGTTGATGGCGTTCAGGAGCGAATAGAACATCTGGGTCATGGCGGTCCGTTCCTGCTCTCGTGGGCCGGCGTGCGGCGTCAGGCGTCGAGCGCGGCGTCCCAGGCGCGCTCGTCGCGGAGCGCGCGGGCCTCCCGCCAGTCCTCCTCGCTCAGGTTCAGCCCGAGCCGCAGGATCGCCTCGTCCGGCGGGATGTCGGGGTCGCGGAGGACGCGCTCCACCGCCGCGTGCCGGTCGAAGCCGGGCGCGACGAGGAACATGAGCGAGACGAACATCATCTGGCTGTCGCCGCGCTGGATGCCGCGGCGGCGGGCGCGCAGCAGGCCCGCCTCGATGCGGCGGCGCAGCGTCTCGCCGTCGAGCCCGGCGATGGCCTCGGGCGTCCGCTCGCGGAGGAAGGACGCCGCCCGCTCGACGAAGCCCTGCTCCGCGTGCCGCTGGAAGGCCGCCATCTGCGCCGCGCGGATCTGCGGGACCTTCCCCGGCGCGCGCGGCGGCTCGTCCGGCGCGAGCGCGACGGTCGACCGCTCGGCGGCCGCGCCTGGATCGGCCTCCAGATCGAGGCGGTCGCAGCGCAGCGCGCCCTCCTCCAGGCGGACCTCGAGGGCGAAGCGGCGCGCCTCGCCCTCCATCACGAAGCCGAGCGCAGGCCCGAAGAAGGCCGCGGCCTCGCCGCGCGTGCAGGTGGGCAGGTAGACGCGCAGGACGCGCGGATCGTGGAAGCGGAACACGAGCCGCCGCCCGCGATGATCCACGACGCGGAGGAAGCGGCGGAGGTGACGGCGCAGCGCCTCGAGGCCGGCGCGGGAGACGACGAACACCCCCCAGCCCTCGCCCCACCCGAGCCGCACGAGATCGCGCGCCAGCGGCGCCGCGCGATCGAGGCGCGCCAGGTAAGGGGCGGCCTCGGCGAGCTCGCGCGGGAGGTTCCCCTCGAAGAGGCAGCACCGCTCGAGGCGGGACCGCGTGACGAGCCCATGGATCCGCCGATCCGAGGCGCCGTCGACGAGCGCGTAGACGCCGGGCGCGTCCCCGTCGGGGAGGTCCGGGAAGAGGAGATCGAGGAGGCGCTCGGGCGATCCCATCGATGACGTTATCGCGAGGCTACCGCACTCGTGGTGACGCGGTCGAGGGGCGCTCGGCCGGCGGCGCGGCGGGTGATCTCGGCGCGGATCCTTTCCGGATCCTTTCCGGATCCGATCGGTGTACCACGGGGCCGCCGTCTCGATCCGCGGTGAGACCGCGACGGCCCGGCAGGTGCCCATGCGCAAGATCGTCGTCCACGAGCCCGGCAGCCACGACAAGCTCCGCGTCGAGGAGCACCCCGACCCGGTCCCCGGGCGCGGCGAGGTGCTCGTCGACGTGCAGGCGGCGGGCGTCAACTACGCGGATTGCGTGGTCCGCATGGGGCTTTACGAGTCGGCGAAGAAGTACGTCGGCTGGCCCATCACGCCCGGCTTCGAGGTCGCGGGCACCGTCGCCGCGCTCGGCGAGGGTGTCTCGGATCTCGCGCCGGGGGCGCGGGTCTTCGGCGTGGTCCGCTTCGGCGGCTACGCCTCGCGCGTCGTGGTCCCGCGCCACCAGGTCTTCCCGCTCCCGTCGCGGCTCACGCCGGAGCAGGCGGCGGGCTTTCCGGCGGTGTTCATGACGGCGTATTACGCGCTGTTCGAGCTGGTGCGGCTGCGGCCGGGCATGGCCCTGCTGGTGCACTCGGCCGCCGGCGGCGTGGGCAGCGCGCTGGTGCAGCTCGGCAAGGTCGCCGGCTGCCGGGTGGTCGGCGTGGTGGGCGCGGCGCACAAGGTCGAGGCGGCGAGGCGCCTCGGCGCCGACGCGGTGATCGACAAGAGCAGCGAGCCGCTCTGGGCGGCGGCGGAGCGGCTCGCGCCCGAGGGCTACGATGTGGTCCTCGACGCGAACGGGGTCGAGACGCTGCGGCAGAGCTACCGGCACGTGGCGCCGGCGGGGAAGCTCGTCGTGTACGGCTTCCACACGATGCTCCCGCGGCAGGGCGGCCGCCCGAACTACCCGAAGCTCGCGCTCGACTTCGTCCGGATGCCGCGCTTCAACCCGCTCGATCTCTGCAACGAGAACAAGAGCGTGCTGGCGTTCAACCTCTCGTACCTGTTCCAGAAGACGGAGCTCCTGCGCGAGGCGATGGACCGGCTCGTGGGCTGGGTGGAGGAGGGGCGCGTCGCGGCGCCGCCGGTGACGCAGTTCCCGCTGGCGCGGGCCGCGGACGCGCACCGGGCGATCGAGTCGGGCAAGACGGTGGGCAAGCTGGTGCTGACGATGTAGGGCGGCTGCCGGAGGGGGCGAGTTGCGCCGCGGGCGGCCGGCTCACCGTCGCTGCGGACGGCGCACGCGGCGGCGCCGCCCGAGGTCGGCCAGGGCGCGACGCTCGCAACGGGGCGGCCGGGCAGCCGCCAGCCGCTCAGGGAGGCGCGCCAGGTGGAGGACGAGAGCGCCGGCGCCGGCACCCACAGGCCATGATCCCTCTCGCCCAGAGCGGCTGCGGAGCGGCTTCGTCCAGGCCGGCGCTGGAGTCGAGCGCTTTTGGAGAAGACGGATGCGGTCATTCGTTCTCGGAATACTCGATTTGAGAAAGGGGGCATGGCTGGACATCTATCCTTGCCCTGATAACGTAGCGCCGTCGCGTCGTGCTGCGGCGTCTTCCTCGCCCGCAGTCCGAGGGGGGAGCGCGTGGCGTCATGGAAGCGCTGATTTGTCCGGGGGCCCTGCTGCTCGGCAAATACCGTGTGGAGAGCGTCCTCGGCAAGGGGGGAATGGGGGTCGTCGTGGCGGCACGCCACATCGATCTCGACGAGCTCCGCGCGATCAAGCTCCTGCTGCCCCAGACGCGCCGAGACGCGCACGCTGAGGAGCGATTCCTCCGTGAGGCGCGCGCCGCGGCTCGCGTCAGGGGCGAGCACGCGGTGCGTGTCCACGATATCGGGCGGCTGCCGACCGGCGAGCTGTTCATGGTGCTCGAGCTCCTCGCGGGCGCGGATCTGAAGCAGATCGTGCAGACGCGCGGCCCGCGGCCGGTCGAGGAGGCCGCGACCTATGCGCTCCAGGCCTCGATGGCGCTCGCCGAGGCGCACGCGCTCGGCATCGTCCACCGTGACATCAAGCCGGCCAACCTGTTCCTCACCCAGCGGCCCGACGGCTCACCGTGCGTGAAGGTCCTCGATTTCGGCATCTCGAAGCAGATCGCCTCGGACAACATGGAGCTCACGGCGACCGGCGCCCTGCTCGGCTCGCCGTTCTACATGTCGCCCGAGCAGATGGTGCGCACGAAGGAGGTCGACGCGCGGAGCGATATCTGGGCGATGGGGGTGGTCCTGTACGAGCTGGTCACGGGCACGCTGCCCTTCCGGGCGGACACGCTGCCCGAGCTCGTCGGCCGCGTGCTCCAGGAGGATGCCGCCCCGCCGAGCGAGCTGCGCCCCGGCTTGCCCGCGGAGCTCGACGCCATCATCGCGCGCTGTCTCCAGAAGCACCCAGAGCGTCGATACCAGCGCATCGAGGAGCTCTCTTCCGCGCTGGCCGCGCTCCTCGGCGGGGCGCGGGGAGGCCGGGCTTCTCGGTCGGACGTCGCAGTGCAGCCCGCGCTCGTGCCGCCGGTGAGCCCGCCGCCTGCCGCCGTGCCGGCGAGCCCGCCGCAGACTCCCAATCCGGCGAGCCCGCCGCAAGCCGTGCCAGCGAGCGCGCCGCCGGCGCTCGTCGCAACGGGCTCCGCCTGGGGCCATACAGGCGTGAAGGGCCGGCCGGCGGCTAGGCACCGGGCGCATGCGATCGCGGGCGCGGCGCTGGGCGTGGGCTCGCTCGCGGCCTGTGTTTCGTGGCTCGCTCTGCGCGCCGCGCCGGACGGCGCCGAAGCGCCAGCCGCCGGCGCCTCGACGAGCTTGCCAGAAGGTGCGCCGCCGGTCAGCGAGCCGCCGTTGCGTTCGGGGGTCGCCGAGGTCGTGTCCTCACCAGCCGATGACCGCGCGGCGCCGTCGTCATCGTCCCCACCGCCGGTGACGGCTGCGACGGCATCGTCCGCTGCGGCACCCACGTCGAACAGGCGCCACGGTGGCACCTCCGCGAGCCGTCCGAAGCCGGAGCCGGCGAGCCCGGCGCCAGTCCCAGGCAGATTCACCATTCCCGCCCCGGAGACGCCTCAAGCCCCGGGAATGGCGAGCGTCCCGCTGCCGCGGAAGCGCGAACCTTTGGACTGACCCACCTCGAGGGAGCAGCTCATGATCAGCCCTGCGTGCCGCGCGCGATGGCCGCGCGCGTTCGTCCTTTCTCTGTGCCTGCTGGCGCCAGCCACGGTGCGAGCGCAGCCGGTCGCTCCACAGATCTCACCCGCCGTCCAGGCGCTCTACGAGCAGGCGAACGACGAGATGGATGCGACGCGCTATGAGAGCGCATGCCCCCGGCTCGAAGAGGTGGTTCGCCTCGTGCCTAACGCGCTCGGCGCGAAGCTCACGCTCGGCGCATGTTACGAAGGCTGGGGCAAGCTCGCGAGCGCCTGGTCCCAGTATGTGCTGGTCGAGGGGGCTGCAACCAAGGTCGGGGACCTTGACCGCCAGATGAAGGCCGCCATCAAGGCAGCCGCGCTGAAGCCGAAGCTGGCGACGCTGACGATCGAGGTTCCCGCGTCCGTGCGGTCCATCCCCGGGCTGACGATCACGCGCGATGGTTTGCCTGTCCGCGAGGCGCAGTGGTCCGTGCCGCTGCCGCTCGACGTCGGCCGGCACGAGATCGTCGTCAGCGGGAGAGGACACAAGACGAGGAAGCAGCGAATCGAGATCGCGGCGGACGGCGACCGGGTCGCCGTGCGCGTACCGCCGCTCGAATCGATGGCGATCGCTGGGCCCGACGCCGAACGGCCGTGGCAGCGCCCGGCGGCGATCGTCGCGATGGGCCTCGGCGGCGCAGGCCTCGCCGCGGGGGCGGTGCTCGGCGGGCTGGCGATCGCCAGAGACCAGGAGAGCAGCGACGGCCATTGTAACGCGCAGGATCGTTGCGACCCGGCGGGGCTCGATCTGCGCCGGCAGGCGGTGGGCCTCGGAAACGGGTCGACGGTGGCGCTGGTCGCGGGCGGGCTCGTGGCGGCGGGAGGCGTAGCGCTGTTCGTGACGGCGCCGTCGCATGCGCAGCGTGATGAGCGCGCAGGATCGAGGGCGGTCCGGTGGCGCGCCGAGATCGCGCTGCTTCCGGGCAGCGTGATCGTTCAGGGAGGGTGGTGATGGGAACGACGCGAGGGCGGATAGCGGGAGCGACCTTGGCGCTCGTTGCAGCGGCGAGCTGCAATCAGGTGGCCGGCATCCGGGACGGCCTTCCAGGCGATGAGATGTGTATCATGGGCGCCGAGGGCACGCCGCTGCCCGAGCAGACAGCCGGAGACTGCGCGCAGCTCGTGTGCGACGGCGCGGGCTCCGCCAAGCAGGTGCCGTCGCCCGCGGATGTGCCTGACGATCGGAATATCTGCACCACGGATGGCTGTTTCGGGATGACGCCGGTGCATACCCTGACCGATTTCGCGTCTTGCTACACGGGCCCTGAGGAGACAGAGGGCGTCGGGGTCTGCCAGGTGGGGCGCCAGCGGTGCGATGAACTGGGCAGTCCGGTGGGAGGCTGCGATGGCGAAGTGACGCCGCAGCCCGAGGTTTGTGACAGCAGCGGCGACGACGAGGATTGCGATGGCGAAGCGAACGAGGAGGGCGACGACTGCGCGTGCGGCGACGGCTGGGTGTCCGCGGGAGAGGGAGAGGAGTGTGACGACGGCGGCACCATCGACGGGGACGGGTGCGCGGCGAGCTGCGTGACGGAGAGGGTCGTCAAGATCGAGTCGGGGCATTCTCATACATGCGCGGTGTTGAACACCGGGCGAATCAAGTGCTGGGGCCTGAATGGCAACGGCCAGCTCGGGCTTGGCGATAGGACGAGCCGAGGCCGCTCGCCCGGCCAAATGGGCGCTGCGTTGCCGGTTGCGGACCTTGGAGCGGGCGCCAACGTCGCATCGCTCGCCATGGGCGGCTTGCACACCTGTGCACGGATGACCAGCGGTGCGGTCAAGTGCTGGGGACGTCTTTTCGTCGGCTCCTCGCCCGTGCATCAAGACAATGTCGGCGAGTACGCCCACGAGATGGGTGATCGCCTTCCGTTTGTGGGTCTGGATGGACCAGCGACTGAGTTGGCCGCAGGAGCGGAGCACACGTGTGCCCTCGTGAGTGGTGATGTGATGCTATGCTGGGGCGATAATGGGTCTGGACAGCTCGGGCTCGGTGATCGAGAACACCGGCGCTACGGCGACGGCTCCTCCGTGAGCTTGGGTGATGGTATGGTGGCCAGCTCGCTCGCCTTGGGGGAGTCACATACCTGCGCACGATTGAGCGATCGCAGTGTCAAATGCTGGGGTGCTAATGATGCTGGTCAGCTCGGGCTCGGTGACACTAATCCTCGCGGGGACGACCTGAATGAGATGGGTGCCAGCCTGCCTGTCGTTGATCTAGGAGGTGAGCCGGTCCTGGGAATTTCAGCAGGTCTTCGTCATACCTGCGCGCTGCTCATCGGTGGTCGCGTCAAATGCTGGGGGCGCAACAACTATGGCCAGCTTGGTATAGGTGACACGTCCAGTCGTGGCTCTGATATGCGCCACATGGGTGACAATCTTGGCGAGGTGGACGTGGGCGCGGCAGCCACAGCGCTCGCCGCGGGCGGGGATCATACCTGCGCGCTGCTCGACAGCGGTCGCGTCAAGTGCTGGGGGTTCAATGACTCCGGCCAGCTCGGCCTCGGCGACAAGGAGCACCGCGGTGATGCCCCAGACGAGATGGGCGGCGCGCTACCCCCGGTCGATCTCGGCGAGGGAGCGACGGTGGAGGCCATCACCGCTGGCGCGAAACACACCTGCGCGCTGCTGACCGACGGCCGCATCAAGTGCTGGGGGCTCAACGACTCCGGCGAGCTCGGCCTGGGCGACACGGCGAACCGCGGTGATGGCCCAGACGAGATGGGCGACGCTCTCCCTGCGGTCGAGCTCTTCAAGAGCCCCTGACCCGTCCATGGATCGCGAGCCGGCGGCACGGCGCCTGCGTTGCGCCTCGGCATCGTGAATCCATCGACTTCGACTTCTTTCCGCACGATACGTTGAATCATCACGGGCTCGAGCGCGAGATCCCATAGCCACGAGAACGCGATGCCTTGCAGGATTCCGCGCAGCGACCAGGGAGGCTTCGGGGAGAGCTGAAGCTCTGGGCGGAGGCTGTCGGGAGCCGCCGGTTGAGTTGAAACTCAACCCCGAGGCTGTCGAGAGGTAATGGCCCAGATACCACATCTCATCACGCATAGTGGCCCAGACCCAACAATGTAGTGGCCCAAATGCTGATATCTGTTGTGGCTCGTTAGTCGGTCCGTAGGCTTGCAAGCAAGTGCGGCCCGCGGGTGTTCCACCACCCCGGGCCGCGTGGCCGAACGCCTGCCGCAACAGGAGCCCGACATGCCGACCGTACCCCGCCCGCCGTCCGCGGGCCAAGGGACCGGTGCGCCCAAGCGCCCACCGAGGAACCCCGGGACCCGTCCGACCACCGCCCCGCCGCACCTCGATCGCCACACCAAGGACGCCATCGGGCGCGCCCTCATGCACGGGGTCGCCCGTGTCGAGGCGTACCTGCGCCGCCGCGGTCTGCCCTCCGGCGACGTCGAGGACTTCGCCTTCGAGTGCGCCTGCCTCACGTACCGCAACATCGCCGATGGTTCCCTCAAAAAACTCGCTGAGTCCGCAATCGATGAGATGAAGGCAGACGGAGCCTGGCTAAAAGTCGTAGAGAACAGGCTCCTCAAGACGTTTTTTTTTTGTACGACTGCGGGACCAAATCTTACGAGTTTTCGCTAGAAGGCAATGGCGCCGATCATCGAATGCATGTATATTTCGGGTCACACAGAGGCTGCAATGGCCCCGACTGTTTTTCGCACGTGCGTAGCTGGATCGAGAAGGGCGGTGGCAGAATTAGCATCGACTTCTTACTGAGGCATCTTCGGTGACGAAGACCCTTCTAGCTCGCACTGACGTGCCGTCGCTGAGCGATCAGCAATGGCGGGAGCTACAGGTCGCCCTTTCCCAACGGCATGAATGGATGGCCCATTCTCTCGGTTCGAGGGCTGGAATCGGGTACACCCAGGCGCAAGCCGTCTTCCTTGTGCTCAACGCTCTCAAGCTCGCAAGGCTTGCGTGGAATGTCTACCACGTTGGCAACTGCACCGCTGAATTCCCCGTCACCAGCGTCCCATATATTCGCGGGTTCGTCCGTCTGCCATGGCGATGTCCAGAGTGCGAACGCACCGTTGTTTGCGAAGACGATCTCGGGTACGAGCTCGTGTGCAGGCCGATTCGCGGGCGTGTCACCGAGGGCGCATAATGGTCGCATCTAAAGCCGCCTCTCAGAAGCGCATTGTCGAAGCGTGGAACATCATCGCTAGCAGCATTCAAGACCCTGTTGCGAAGGGCATGATTCCAAGCCTTTACACTCCGGACCCGCGTCTCGCGTCCTACATCAAAACAATAAAGCGTGACGCAGCGCGAAAACTGACCAAGGAGCAGCGTCAAGAACTTGGCTATCGTCTGGAGGATCTTTGCTTTTTTAGCGTTCAAAGGGCTCGCCGGGATAGACTCGATCAAGAGCTATCAATCTGCGGCGCCCCAGATTGATCTTCTGGTGAGTGGGTCTGATCTTGCATGGGTCGCGATTTGCAGAACGCTTCATCTGTCGGATACGACGCGTGGAATCTTCGTAGAAGCCAAAGCGCGGAGAGGGAAGGCCGGCGACCCGGACGTTGAGCGCATGTGCGGCATCCTGGGTACGCATCTGCCAAGTACTACAGCTCTCGGGGTCTTGGTAAGCCTGGCTGGTGCCACGGGGGGCACGACTCGTGCCGTGAGCGATGCGACACTAACAATTCTGCTGTTCAACGCTCGCGCGAAGAAGCCGATGGTTATTATCGATCTTGCGGATCTGGACCGATTACTGGATCCAGGCGGCCTCATTCGCCTTCTTGAGGAGAAGGTGCGAGCCCTTGAAGAGAAGGTCGCCGTGGCCACTGCGGTTAACGCGCAATCAGCGCCGCGCGAAGTTGTTTGCCGACGAGGCTTGCGGCGCTGCTCACCCCATCCCGCACTAGCAAGCGAAGAGGGGCGCGCTAGGGGTCCGGCGGGTCACCGAAAAGCGACAGCTGCACCATCCGCCGGGGCTGTGGCGATGGTTTCGGTGGCGGTGGCTCAGGCGGCCCCGCAGACACAGCCGGCGCGCTCCAGACGAGCCGGAGGAACCCGCGCCCCCGCCCGGTCGGCGTTCAGGGGGGGCGGATTGCTGAACGGGCAAGCAGGGTTACACCGTCGGGTGGATCAGTGACGGCAGACCAAGGTCGGCGCTGTCGCCCCATTTGAGCTCACCCGCGTCGCGCCACGGCTTGAGTAGGTCGCCCACCTTGCACATCGCCAGGAACAGCGCCTGGAACGGATCGGAGCCAATCGCGTAGTCGAGAACCGGAGCCTTGAACGACTCATCGATCTCGATGTCAACGATCCATTCGTTCTCTCGATGAACGGGACTGTGTGGCCTGCTGAGCAGGATGCGAACCTTGCGCGTGAAGCTCCCATCATTCGGCGTGAAGTCCAGATGCCTGGAGGCTACCACGTTTCCGTCGTGCATGCCCGGTAGATAGGGCAGCGCTGGCGTCAGCGGAAGTTGTTGGTGCAGAAGTTCGTCCATTCCCGCCCGCCCTGATTCGCGGCGGCTCAGCACTGCCGCTTGAGCCTCCTGGGGCACGCGAAACGACAAAACATCTCACGAGAACTCTGTCGCTTGCCGGCGAGCAAGCACGCCTGCTTGAGGCGCGGCTCGGCTGCCGCACCAGTGTCTTCATGTGTCGGCTCTTCTGCCTCTTCTGGTTCCGCGATCTCGTCCACTGGCTGGACCACGCAGGACGACATGAACACGGCGGCGATGATCGTCGCGATCCTCATGGCCCTCCGCGAATGCGAGCCGCGGACCACGCGGCCGTGAGCGCTCGCGTGACATGAGCGCGCCCGCCACCTCGACCATTCACTGCGTATTCCAGCCTGGAATAATCGGCGATGAAGCGCCGAATCGTGACGGGAATGGACGTATGGGGCGAGCCGATCGCCCGGGCGCCAGGCGGCCGGCGTCCTACTCCGCGCCGTCCGGCAGGCCGCCGAACAGGCTCAACTGCACGGGCGTCCGCGGCTTCGGCCGCCATGCGAACAGGTCGAGTTGACGGGAAGGCTCCGGCGCGGGTGCAGCTGGCTCGACAGCGGCCGATGTGGCGGGCGCGAGGGCCGGCGGAGGAGCCACCTGGGCGGGCGCCGCGGGCGGAGTCGACGGGGCAGCGGGCGCTGACGGCGAGGGGCCGCCCGAAACGAGGCGGAGCCATCCCCTACCGCCCGGGAGCTCGCGAGCGGGCGCAGGCGCTTCGCCGGGTCGAGACTGGAGCTTGAGCGGCTGCGGGAGGGGCGGCGCCGTCTCCTCCTCCGCGAGGGCCGCCGTGACGAGCTCCGCGAGGGTCCACGGGCGCTCCGCCAGGCCCGCCGCGACGGCCGGGGTGGTGCCGAGCGTGCCGTGCACGCGCGCGAAGTTGTAGGCGGCGAGCCCGAGACCGATCGCGGCACGGTGCCCGCGGAGCGTCTTCGAGAACGCCAGGCACAGCCGGCGCGTGCGGCCGACCGTGTGGCGCGTGGTCAGGTTGAACCGCTCGACGTACGATGTCGACATGAGCTCATCGCTCGGCACGCCGATGATCGGCCTCTTGGTCACGAACGGATCGCGCGGCGGCTCGTACCGATGGTCTGGACCGCGCTTGGACCCGACACTGTACCACTTGAGAGATCGTCCGCTCGCTCTTGATGAGCCCGGTCGGACAGTGGATGTCCTAGCCCGCGTACGCGTTTACAGCCTGTTCGACGGCGTTTTCGCGCGATGGCCGCAGACCGTCGACATGCGGCGCGGCGCCCGCCATGGCGTCACGGCATGCGTCTGCGGGTGGTCCTGGAGAACGGCGGGCGCCTCATGTCCGGCGCCTTCGAGCTGACCGAGGCGCGGCGCGGCGCGTCGGCCTGACGGCTCACTTGAGCCATGGCGCCGAGCGTGGCCGACCCGTCGGGCTCGACGTGGGCCAGAACACGTGGCCGCATCGGGTGGCCCAAACGCCGGTTTTGAGTGGCCCAGATGCGAGATTCGCGAGGCTATCCGGGCCACCACCTGTCGAGAGGCTCCGGGGAGAGTTGAAACTCTGGGCGGAGGCTGTCGGGAGCCGCCGGTTGAGTTGAAACTCAACCCCGAGGCTGTCGAGAGGCTCCGGGGAGAGTTGAAACTCTGGGCGGAGGCTGTCGGGAGCCGCCGGTTGAGTTGAAATTCAACCCCGAGGCTGTCGAGAGCCCTGCCGGCATTTTTTTTTCTCGTGTCGACGGATTTGCGCAGGCAGGGCTCGTGCCGGACGGCGAAGCAAGAAGAAGCAAAGAAATCGACCGACCCTGGTCGATTTTCGTGACCCGATCGGGGTCGCGCTCCCGATTGATCTCCTCGACGGGAAGGACGCCGGGCGACGGATCCCCTCCGCGCGACGCGCTCGGTCCCGGTGGCCCTGGTCCATCGTTCGCTCGCGCTGCCTGCGCGGTGCGGCGACGGCTCGGGTCGAACGCAACCAACAGCCTCCCTTTCCGAGGAGATTTCAGGAGGAGAGATATGCCTGCTGTGACGAAGTCGAAGAAGCGCTCCGCGACCGCTGCCGCCTCTCGGGAGCCGTCGTACGCTCCGCCCATGTACAATCCCGCGGCTGGCGAGGAGGCGCTCGAGGCGCTCGCCCAGGAGCTCGACCGCCTCGCCGAGGCCGAGCTCATGACCGTGAGGATGGATGTCGAGGCGGCCACGTATGCGGCCCTCGGCGTCGTCGGGTTCGTGTCCTCGCCCGACGTGCGCGCGCGCTTCGCGCGGTTGCCCCGGGAGGAGTTCGACGTCACGCACGTCGACGAGCTGGAGCTCGCGTGTTTCGCCGCGCTCCATGCGCTCGCGGAGGCCCGTGCCGCCGGCGCGCTCGAGACGGACGCGCGGCTGCCGGAGGCGCTCATCACCGAGGCGATGGAGGTCGAGGGGCGTATGCAGGCGCTGTGCGAGTACCAGCTCGCGGACGATCCCGCGATCAAGCCGGAGCTCGACCGGCTGCGGCCGGGCACGGGCCACCGCGACCTCGCGAACGACCTGCTCGGCTACGCGCGGCTCTACGAGCTGCGCGCCGACGTGGTGAAGGCGGACCGGAAGCACTACCGGGCCGGCGACGCGGCGCGTGCGCGGGAGCTGGCCGGGGCGATGATCCAGAAGCTCTCGGCCGCGCTGACGCCGAAGGCGCGGGAGGCTTACGACCGGTACGTGCGCGTCTGGACGCTGCTCTGCCGGCGCTACGACGAGGTGCGGGCGGCCGCGCTGTGGCTGTGGCGGAAGAACCCGCGCGTGCAGGAGCGGTTCCCGTCGCTGTTCGCGGTGGGCCGGCCGAACTCGGGCCGATCGCGGAAGGAGGCGCCCAAGGCGAGCGAGGGGCCCGGGAAGGGCGGCAGCGGCGGTGGCGGGAGCGGCGGCGGGGAGGATCCGGAGCTGACGCCCGTCCCGGATCTCGTGACGGAGAGCCCTGCCTGAGCGAGGCGACGGTGCCGTCCTGCGTGCGAGCCGATTCGAGCGCAGGACGGCAGCGCAGCGTTTCCGGGCTTCCGGCTCGCGATGCGTTCGCGTGCAGGCGGGGTCGCCTGATCGGGTTCACGGGCGGACGATGCGGATCGTTGCCTCGCCCACCACGACGAACACGCCGGCCAGATCGGCGGCATGGTGCCCCAAGAGGCGCTGCAGGGCGGCGATCTTGCTGGCGCTGCGCTCGTCCGCCAGCCGAAGCAAGACGACGCCGCGATGCGGTTGGCGGGAGCGGAACACGCGGTCCCCGAAATCCGTATCGTTCGTGATGAGGATCCGGTCTTCCCGGACAGCCATTGCAAGCACGCTGGCGTCGGCGAGGCCCCGAGCCCCCCCGGGACCTCAGGAGCTCATCCGGATGTCGCGCCGGAGAGCCCGGCCCGCTCCGGCGCGGACGCGCCCTCCTGCGCGCGTTCCCGGTCCGCGCGCAGCGCGGCGGCGAAGCGCTTCCGGGCCGCGGTGCCGCGCCGCTTCGCGGTGCTCTCCGAGCAACCGAGCGCGTCGCCGATCGCTTGCCACGTCCGCTCCTCGACGTGGTGGAGCAGGAGGACGCGCCGCTCTTCCTCCGTGAGCCGCGACAGCGCGGCCTCCACCGCGCGGATCGCGCGGCCGTACGTGGCCCGGAGCCGCTCGCCCTCCTCGCCCGCCGCCCGCAGCGCGCGGCCCGCCAGGCCGAGCACCGCGGCGGCGGCGACCTCGTCGGCCATCCCGTCGACCTGCGCGGTCGTCTCGGCGTCGCCGTCGGCGAGGAGGTCGCTCGTGTCGTGCACCGCCTCGGCGGCGTCGTACGCGTCGTCGCGGGCGGCGCGCCAGTGCTTCGCCTCCTGCCGCAGCGTATCCGAGAGCGCGCCGTCGACGCGCCGCCACGCGTAGGCCGGGAAGGGGACGCCGCGGGCGGGGTCGTAGGCGATCGCGGCCTCGTGGAGCGCCTGGAACGCGGCGGAGCGGAGATCGTCGGCCATGTAGCGCGCGCGCGTGCGCCGGAGGAAATGGTCGCAGAGCCTCTCGGCGAGCGGCACGGCCTGCGCGACGAGCGCCTGCTGGTCGGGGCTCAGCGGCCCCGGCCTCCGCTCGCCGTGGCTCACCGGGGGCGCCCTCGCCCTGGCCCCCGGGCCGCGCTCGCCTTCGCCGCGAGCCGCTGTGCCGCTTCGGCCAGCGCCGCGGGCTCGCGCCGGTCGACCTCGCCGCTCGACGCGGGCGGCGTGCGCGGGCGCAGCCGCTCGACGAGCGGGGCGGCGACGGGGTGCGTCGCGAGGAACCGCGCGGTCAACGCGCGCAGCGCCTCGACATCCTCTGCGGGCAGGAGATCGGCGTAGGGCGCGACGGCGCGCGCGACGCGGGCCTCGAGGATCGGATCGCCGTCGTCGGGTTCGTGGCGCGGGCTCGACATGACGCGGGAGGGGCGCGCTGCTCGCCGGCGCTGCGTGCGCCGGGGCGCGCGGTGCCCCTCGAAGCTACCTTTCCCCGGGAAGCTCAACAAGGGTAGAGAACCGAGGATGGCCGGGGGGTTGCGGTGCGGCGTGCTGCGGGGTGGGGGGGCGCGAGGTGGCGAGCGCCGATGATCTGCCGGGCCCCGGGGCGCTCTTCCAGGGGCGCTTCCTGATCGACCGCCTCCTCGGGCGCGGAGGGATGGGCGAGGTCTGGGCCGCGCTCGATACCGCGCTGGAGCGGCCGGTGGCGATCAAGATCATCCACCGCGAGCTCGCGGGGGAGGCGCGCTTCGCGGAGCGATTTCTGCGGGAGACGAAGCTCGTCGCGCGGGTCGCGCACCCGAACCTCGTGCGGCTGTACGACGCCGGCAGGGCGGCGGACGGGCGGCTCTTCATGGTGATGGAGCGGGTCTTCGGCGCCTCGCTGCGGGAGATGCTCGCCGGCGGCGCGCGGCTCGACGTGGTGCGCGCGCTCCACTACGCGATCCAGATCGCGGACGCGCTCTCGACGGCGCACGAGGCCGAGCTCGTGCATCGCGACGTGAAGCCCGAGAACATCCTGGTGAGCGGCGGCGTGCGCGCGCGGCTGCTCGACTTCGGCGTGGCGAAGGACGCGCGCGGCCCGGGGCTGACGGGGCAGGGGAGCCTGGTCGGGACGCTGCGCTACATGGCGCCCGAGCAGATCGCGGGGCGCGCCGTGGACGGGCGCGCGGATCTGTATGCGCTCGGCGTGGTGCTGTACGAGGTGCTGGCGGGCGCGCACCCCTATGCGGTGCTCGACGAGGCGTCGGGGATCGGGGAGACCGAGATCCTGGCGGCGCACGTGCACCTTCCGGCGACGCCCTTGCCGGAGGTGCTGCCGGCGTGCCCGGAGGCGCTGTGGCGGGCGGTGGCCACGTGCCTGGCGAAGCGGCCGGACGAGCGGTTTGCGCGGGCGGCGGAGCTCGCGGCGGCGCTGCGCGAGGTGGCGCGGACGGTGGTGCCGGACGAGAGGGCGCTGGAGGACGCGAGCGCGCGGCAGCTCCTGAGCGAGGCGGGGGATGCGGCGCGGGAGCGGGCGATCCGGGAGCGCGGGGCGATGCGTAGGGAGGAGGAGGGAGCGAAGGCGGTGCAGCCGGTGGCAGCGCTGCCGGTTGGGGGAGCAGCGGTGGGAGGTGCGGCGGCGGGCGCGGATGCGCGGAGCAGGCTGGCGATGGCGCAGCGGTTCAGGGTGGAGCCGGCGTGGGGCCTCGGTGCGGCGAGCGCGGGGAGGGCGAGCGCAGGGAAGGGGAGCGAAACCGGAGGCGAGGCGGCAGGGGAGCGGTCGCCGTTGCCGGCGGTGCAGGTGGAGGGCAGAGCCGCGGGAGACGAGGCTGAGAGACAGGACGCGATGGCAGCGGCGGGGAGCGTGGCGGGGACGAGCACGCTGGCGAGCACGGAGAAGTGGGCAGAGGCGATCGCGGTTGGGCTGGGGGAGGGCGCGCTGGCGAGCACGGAGAAGTGGGACCGGGCGGCCTTGGCTGGGATGGCAGGACGACAGCCATTGGCGAGGACGGAGCCCTGGGAGCGGGCGAGGGCTGGCGCTGGCGTGATGGTGACGAGCGCGGCGTCTTCTCGGATGAGATGGAGACTGCTCGCGGTCCTGGGGCTGGTACTTGGTCTTGTGGCGCTCCTTGCCGTTGTGGTGGCCGGGAGCGCAAGAGGATGAGGCTACGTGCGATCAGCCTGTGGTTTCGCCGGCCATTACCGCTCCGGTCGAACGCGATGTCCGGGCTCCACCATCGGCGGCCCCTCGCGTACTCGCACCCCGGCCACCTCCACAAACAGAGCGAGCTCGGGGCGACACTCGAACAGGCGATGCCAGACTACGTGTTTCGCCCGGAAGCGCTGCACGCCACGGGACCGACACGCACATGGCCATCGTGCGATTCACCAGCACGCCCATGTCCCCATGTAGAGAGCCGCGGGCCGGCTTCTGCTCGTCCTTCAGAGCACGTGATAGCTCAGGTACCGCAGCCCCTCCGCAACGAGCAGCATCCTCCGTGTCACGCCTCTCGCTCGTCCTCATCCCCGGCGAGGAGGCTGTGTACCGAGAACTCGACCGCGTCGAACGGCTCGGCCCGGATGCTCTCCTTCCCTTCCGCCGTCAGCACGAGGAGGTAGCCCTCCTCCGTCCAGCGATAGACCGCCAGCACCTCGGCCTCCGGATCCAGGATCCAATAATGCGGCACCTGGCATCGCTGGTACGTGCGCAGCTTCTTGAAGAGATCGTTCTGCTCGTTCGACGGCGAAAGGATCTCGCAGACCCAGTCCGGCCGGAGCGCGATCGGGCTCTGGTCTGGCAGCCGAGGGAGCCGCTCGCGCCGCCATCCGGACACATCGGGGCGATACACATGCG
This sequence comes from Sorangium sp. So ce134, assembly GCA_051525975.1. GTDB lineage: Bacteria > Myxococcota_A > Polyangia > Polyangiales > Polyangiaceae > Sorangium. The sequence goes on along the minus strand of CP150314.1, from coordinate 9,188,298 downwards.
GCTCCTCGAAGAAGATCTCGACCTCGGTCGCGAAGACCCAGCCCCCGGGCCCACGCCCCCGGGCGCGCGGCCCGTAAGCCCCGGCGATCTCCGTGGTGAGCTCCGCCTGCGCCGCGCCGTGGCGGGGGCTCGGCATCGCTTTCTGCACGAGCGCGCCGTCGACGATCTCGTGGAAGCGCTCCGCCTCGGGGATGGCGAGGAGGTCCTCCACCGTCGCGAGGCGGCGTCCAGGGGCAGCGCTCGACATGAGCGCAACGATAAGGCGGCGCCGGCTACACGACCAGCAGCGGCCGCGCTCCAGAGCGCGGCTCCGTAGAGCTTCGGTTTCGTAAACCGTTGCTCCCTGCTCCTCGACCTCCCATGCAGGAGGGGTCGCCGCGCGACGCGCATTCAACCCCACAGCAGCGCGTCACCTGCTCACCCACAGGCGAGCGAACACGCCGGCATTCTCTTTGAGCCACCTTCGGGATTTGAACCCGAGACCTACGGTTTACGAAACCGTTGCTCTACCACTGAGCTAAGGTGGCACGCCTCTCGTCGAGGAGGCGCGCAGATTACCCACTCGCCCCGCCGAGTCAAGCTCTTTTATTCGCGCGCCCGGCCGGCCTCGCCGCCTCCGCTGCTTCGCCGCCGCCGCTACCCTGCAGCTCCGCTCCCCTGGCCCACCGCGCCCACCGCGCCCGCCGCGCCCGCCGCGCCCGCCGCGCCCGCCGCGTCCGCGGCGCTCCCTCTCGCGAAGAACTCGCCCAGCCGCTCCGCCAGCGCCGCCGCCGCCGACCAGTGCATCATGTGCCCGGCGTCCGGCAGCTCGACGTGCTCGGCGCGCGCGAGGCTCGCCACCCGCGCCGCCTCGTCCGGCGGGTGCCACCCGGTCGGCCCGCCGCTCACGACCAGCGTCGGGCACGCGATGCGCGCCAGGAACGCCTTGAACGCCTCCGCCTGGAACCAGAGCGGCGACGTGGTGCGGTGCATCGGATCGTACGCCCACGCGAGCCCGCCGTCCGGCTCCTCGCGCGTGAGCAGCGGCGCGCGCGTCGCCAGCACGTCGCGCGGCACGCCCGGGTGGTTCGCCGCGAGCCGCGCGATCGCGTCCTGCATCGACGCGAGCCGCCGCGGCGCGCGATCGAGCCCCCTCGTCTCGCGCAGCCACGCCTCCATGCGCGCGACGGCGATCTCGGGCCCGTGCGCCGGCGGCCCCATGCCCTCGAGCAGCGCCAGGCGCTCGACGCGGCCTGGGCACGCGCCCGCGTAGTACACCGCGACCGCGCCGCCCATCGAGTGGCCCACCACGCCGAGCCGCGCCGGCGCGAGCGCGTCGACGAGCGCCGCGACGTCGGCGATGTAGTCGGGGAAGTAGTAGTAGCTGCCCGCGCCGACGCGGGCGCTCCGGCCGAAGCCGCGCTGGTCGGGCGCGACCACGTCGTGCCCCGCCCGCGCGAGCGGCTCGGCCACGAGATCCCACGTGCTCCCCGCGTCGAGGAAGCCGTGGAGCAGCAGCAGCGTGAGGCCGGTCGGCCGCGCGCCGTCATCGCGGAAGCGATGAACGCACAGCTCCAGCCCGTTGACCTTCCAGGGGTCGGACGTCCTACGCATCACGCGCGTGGTCTCGCGTGCCGGCGGTCACGTCAACCCCCGCGCGCGACGCGCGCCCCGGCACGGTCACCTCTTCGCCGGCGGCGTCGCAGGAGCCGCCGGGGGGAGCATCGCCCCCGTCGCCACCGGCACGGCCGAACCCGTCGCCGCCGCGCCCGCAGGCGCGGCGCCCGGCGCGCCTGCGCCGCCCGGCGCCGCGGCGTCGGGAGCGGCCGGCGCGGCGCTCCCCGACGCTGCAGGCGCCGCCGGGAGCGCGGCGCCCGTGAGCTGCGCGGCGTCCTTCAGCACGTCGTCGGCGTGCACGCCGGGATCCACGTCGGGGTAGACCTTCGCCACCTTGCCGTCGGGATCGATCAGGAACGTCACGCGCGCCATCGTCCCGAGCCGCATCGGCACGCCGAACGCGTTGGCCCACGTGTGATCGGTGTCGACCAGGATGGGGAACGGCAGCCTGTGCTCGGTCGCGAACGCCTCGTGCGACTCGCGGGTGTCGGCGGAGACGCCGAAGACCTGCACGTTCGCTTGCTTGAAGCGATCCCACGCGTCGCGGAACGCGCACGCCTCCTCCGTGCAGCCCGGGGTCCCGTCCTTCGGATAGAAGTACACGACCACGGCGCGACCCCGCTGGTCGGACAGCCGCTGGATCGCGCCGTTCTGATCGGCGGCGAACACGTCGGGCGCCGGCGCGCCGACCGGGAGGAGCCCCTGTCCACCGTCGGGTCGCTCGGCCGCGCCACACGCGAGCAGCGAGACAAAGGCAAAGACGACAGCAACAACGACAAAAACGAGGGCAGTCGGGAAGCGTCTCTTCATCAGAGCGCCACGTTAGCACGCACTCGGTAGGATCGATCCGACGCTTCTGGTACGTTGCGCCGACAGGAGACCAGGCCGATGGCGATCTTCGGAAACGGCAGCGGCGCCGCCCCCGGCGCGGTGGGCCAGGGCAGGGGAATCACCTACCCCGATTTCTCCTCGCCTACCGTGGATAAGGTCATGGTGGAAGAGCGTGCAGCCGGGCTCGGCAAACGGAGCATCAAGGGCCCGGCCAAGATCGCCGGCCTCAAGCTCGCCATCTCCATGATGGACCTCACCACCCTCGAGGGAAAAGACTCGCCCGGAAAAGTTGAGCAGCTCTGCCAGAAGGCGCTTCGCCCCCACGAGCGCGCGGACATCCCTCCGTGTGCGGCGGTGTGCGTCTATCCCAAGCTCGTGCCCGTCGCCAAGCGAGCGGTCGCGGGCTCGACCGTCAAGGTGGCGAGTGTGGCGACCGCCTTCCCGAGCGGGCTGTCCGCGCTCGAGGTCAAGCTCGCCGACGTACGCCAGGCGGTCGAGCTCGGCGCCGACGAGATCGACATGGTGATCGATCGCGGCGCCATGCTCGCCGGCGAGTACCGCGCCGTGTACGACGAGATCGCCGCCACCAAGGAGGCGTGCGGGCGCGCGCACCTCAAGGTGATCCTGGAGACCGGCGAGCTCGGGAGCTACGACCGCGTCCGCAAGGCGAGCCGCATCGCGATGCTCGCCGGCGCCGACTTCATCAAGACCTCGACCGGGAAGATCACCCCGGCGGCGACGCCCGCGGTGACGCTGGTGATGCTGGAGGCGATCCGCGATCACGCGCACGCGACCGGCCAGCGCATCGGGATGAAGCCGGCCGGCGGCATCCGGACGGCGAAGCAGGCGCTCCACTACCTCGTGCTCGTCAAGGAGACCCTCGGCGATGCCTGGCTCACGAGCGACCTGTTCCGCTTCGGCGCGTCGACGCTCCTCAACGACGTGCTCATGCAGCTCGAGAAGGAGCGGACCGGCGCCTACCAGGGCGGCGACTATTTCAGCAAGGACTGACCGCGCGGCGTGACGTCGCGCAGCGTCGCCGGTCCGAGCGGCGCGGCGCGGTCCGATGTTCAACGCGCGGCCGCCGGCGTAGAGTGCGCGGCATGAGCGACAAGAGCACCGCCGCGGCAGGCGGCGACGGGGGCTCGCCCCGGGAACCGAGCGCCGCGCGCGCCGGCCGCGAGGCGGCCGCGGCCGTCGTGTTCGGCGACGCGTGGCGCTACGCGCCCGCGCCCGAGGGGCGCGACCACGTGAAGATCGCGCCGCGGTACGACCTCTTCATCGGCGGCGCGTGGCGCGCCCCGGAGTCCGGCCGCTACCTCGACAGCATCAGCCCGTCGACCGAGGAGAAGCTCTGCGAGTTCGCCGAGGCCTCCGAGCGGGACGTCGACCTCGCCGTGCAGGCGGCCCGGGCCGCGTACGAGAAGCACTGGTCGCGCCTGCGCCCGCTCGATCGCGGCAAGTACATCTACCGCATCGCCCGCGCCCTCCAGGAGAAGTCGCGCGAGCTCGCGGTCGTCGAGTCGCTCGACGGCGGCAAGCCCATCAAGGAGTCCCGCGACGTCGACGTCCCGCTCGCGGCCGCGCACTTCTTCTACTACGCGGGCTGGGCCGACAAGCTCGAGCACGCCTTCCCCGGGCGCGCTCCGCGGCCGCTCGGCGTCGCGGGCCAGGTGATCCCGTGGAACTTCCCGCTCCTCATGGCGGCGTGGAAGCTCGCGCCCGCGCTCGCGGCGGGCAACACGTGCGTCCTCAAGCCCGCCGAGACGACGCCGCTCACGTCGCTGCTCCTCGCGAAGATCATCGAGGAGGCGGACCTGCCGCCCGGCGTCGTCAACGTGGTCACGGGCGCGGGCGCGACGGGCGCCGCGGTCGTCGGGCACCCCGGCGTCGACAAGGTCGCCTTCACCGGCTCGACCGAGGTCGGCAAGCGCATCCAGCGCGCGCTCGCCGGCACCGGCAAGCGGCTCACGCTGGAGCTCGGCGGCAAGGCCGCGAACATCGTCTTCGAGGACGCGCCGCTCGATCAGGCGGTCGAGGGGATCATCGGCGGCATCTTCTTCAACCAGGGCCACGTCTGCTGCGCGGGCTCGCGCCTCCTCGTCGAGGAGAGCGCGCACGACGCCCTCCTCGCCAAGCTGCGCGAGCGCATGGCGACCCTGCGCGTCGGCGATCCGCTCGACAAGAACACGGACGTGGGCGCCATCAACTCGCGGGCGCAGCTCGAGAAGATCCAGGAGCTCGTGGCCGCGGGCGAGCGCGAGGGGGCCGCGCGCTTCTCGGTGAGCTGCGCGCTCCCGCAGCGCGGCTACTGGTTCGCGCCGACCCTCTTCACCGGCGTCGCGCAGTCGCACCGGATCGCGCGCGAGGAGATCTTCGGCCCGGTGCTCTCGGTCCTGACCTTCCGCACGCCCGAGGAGGCGATCGAGAAGGCGAACAACACGATGTACGGGCTGTCGGCCGGCGTCTGGACCAGCAAGGGCTCGAAGAGCTTCTGGGTCGCAGAGCGCCTCCGCGCCGGCGTCGTCTGGGCGAACACCTTCAACAAGTTCGATCCCAGCTCCCCGTTCGGCGGCTACAAGGAGAGCGGCTTCGGCCGCGAGGGCGGGCGCCAGGGGCTGCTCGCCTACCTCGAGGTGGACTGATGGCGCTCGGCAACGGCGAGGCGGGCGCGCGCGTGGGCGTGCGCAAGGCGTACAAGATGTTCGTGGGCGGCGCGTTCGTGCGCTCGGAGTCCGGGAGGTACACGCAGGTGCGGGATCACGGCGGCGCGGGCGCGGTCGAGAACATCCCGCGCGCCTCGCGCAAGGACGGGCGCGACGCGGCGCTCGCGGCGGCCGGCGCGCTCGGCGGCTGGGCGTCGCGCTCGGCCTACAACCGCGGGCAGATCCTCTACCGCCTCGCCGAGATGCTCGAGGCGCGGCGCGCGGAGCTCGCGGCCTCGCTCGAGCGCGGCGGGCTCGACGCCGGCGCCGCGGAGCGCGAGGTCGTCGCGTCGATCGATCGCGCGGTCGCCTACGCGGGCTGGGCCGACAAGTACCAGAGCCTCTTCTCGAGCCTGAACCCCGTGTCCGGCCCGCACTTCACGTTCACGGTGCCCGAGCCGATGGGGGTCGTCGTCATCGCCGCGCCGCCTCGCCCGGCGCTCCTCGGCCTCGCGGGCGCCCTCCTGCCGGTGATCACCGCCGGCAACACCTGCGTCGTGCTCGCCGGCGAGGCGGATCCGCGCACCGCCCTCGTCTTCGGCGAGGCGCTCGCCACGAGCGACCTCCCCGGCGGCGTCGTCAACCTCCTCACCGGCCAGCCCGCCGAGGTGCTGCCGCACCTCGCCGCGCACATGGAGGTCGCCGCGCTCGATCTGCACGGCGTCGACGCGGCCCTGGCGAAGCGCCTCGAGGAGGCGGCCGCCGCCAGCGTCAAGCGGGTGCGCTCCCGCTCGCTCGGCGAGGCGGAGTGGTTCGACGACCGGGCGGCGACGTCCCCGCGCTGGATCGAGCGGTTCGTCGAGATGAAGACGATCTGGCATCCGGCAGGGCCGTAGCGCGCCGAGGTGAGCGGCGCGCCGCTCAGCGGCCGAGCACCATCCCCGTCTGCAGCGTCCGCCCAGCGACGAGCTCCGCCGCCGCGAGCGGCTTCCGCCCCTCGGCCTGCGCCCGCAGGATCTGGATCGCGCCGTCGCCGCAGGCGACGATCACGACGTCGCGGCCGGCCATCACCACGGTCCCCGGCGGCGCCCCGTCGGGGTCGGTCTCGCGCTCGACGCGCGCGGCCAGCACCTTGAGCGCCTTGCCCTCGATCGTCGTGGAGGCGCCCGGCCACGAGGTCATCCCCCGGATGTGGTCGTGGACCTGCCGGGCGCTCCGGTCCCACCGGATGCGCCCGTCCTCTTTCTTGAGGAGCGGCGCGTGCGTCGCCGCCGCGTGGTCCTGCGGCGTCGCCTCGAGCTCGCCGTCCACCGCGCGGCGGAGGTCCTCGCGCACGACGCGCGCCGCGAGCGCCCCGAGCTCGACCGCGAGCTCGTCGGCGGTCGTGTCCGGGCCGATCGGGATCCGGTGCGTCGTGTAGACCGGCCCCGTGTCCATGCCCTCGTCCATCTGCATCAGCGCGACGCCCGTCTCCGCCTCGCCGCCGGCGATCGCCCAGGTGATCGGCGCGGCGCCGCGGTAGCGCGGCAGGATCGACGCGTGCAGGTTCATGCAGCCGCGCCGCGGCGCCTCGAGCACCGCCTTCGGCAGGATGCGCCCGTAGGCGATCACGAGCGCGACGTCCGCCGCGGCGTCCTTCACCCACGCGGCGAACTCGGGCGTGCGGATCTTCTCGGGCTGCACCACCGGGAGGCCGAGCTCGCCGGCCTTCACCTTGACCGGCGGCGCCTTCAGCGCGAGCCCGCGGCCCGCTGGCCGGTCGGGCTGGCAGACGACGCCGACGACGTCCGCGATCGACGCGAGCGCCTCGAGCGAGGGCACGGCGATGGCGGGGGTACCGAAGAAGAGCGCGCGCACGCCGTAGCTTCTAGCAGGAGCGGCGCCCGGCACGTCGCCTTCTTCCATCGCGGCGAGCTCCGCCGCGGCGGCCCGGGCTCAGGGCTGCGCCGCCGGCCGCCCGCCCTGCGCCCCGGCGGCCTCCCCGCGCGCCGGCGCGCCGCGCGGATCGGCGCAGCAGCGGAAGCCGGTCTCGTAGAACACGAACTTCGGGTCGTGCGCGTCGTTCGTCCCGCGGCAGCCCGTCCACGGCTTGGCCCAGAAGCCGCCCATGAGCGCGCCCGGCCACCGCCGGCCGCGGCGCGAGGCGACCCACTCCTCGACGTTGCCCATCATGTCGAAGATGCCGAAGGTCGAGGCGCACCCGGCGTGGGATCCGCTCGGGGCGCCCTGCCAGAGCCGCTCCACCTCGCGCTGCGCCGTCGCGCCGGAGGTGCCGAGCTTCCGCTCGTCGACCGGCCGCCACGCCTTGCCGCTGTTGCACACCGCCCTGTCCACGCGCCAGCCGTAGACGAGGGGGCGCCGCTCGGGGCCCTCGCACGCGAGCTCCCACTCCTGCTCGGCGCACACGCGCTTGCCGCGCGCCGCGCACCACGCGGTCGCCATCTCGAACGACTGCATCACGAGCGGCTTCGCCCCCCGCTGGTTCGGCGCCTCGAACTGATCCATGCACACCGCGATCTCGGTCGTCGGCCCCTCTTCCGCGGTGATGCCCTCCCAGTAGGCGAAGCAGTGGGTCGCCTTGCCGCTCTTGACCGGCTCGACGCAGACATGCTGCACCTCGTCATGGTGGGTGCCGGTGACGAGGCGCATGTCCGCCGGGCATGCTGGGCTGGGCCCTGGATCGAGGGACGGCGCCGCTGGCAGGCTGAGCATCGCGAGCGCGAGCGCGCCGAGGCCGAGCAGGGGATCGATCATCGTTCAGCGAGGGCTCCGGTGTCGCTCCGTGCCGGGCGCCACCGCGGCCCGCCCCGCGCCGCGGCGGCACGGAGCACGGGGAGGTGGGGAGACGATGCGCCTCACGTCCACCGCGGTGGGCGCCGCGGCGGACCCTGCGCCGCCTCGCCGCGTCGCCCAACAGGCGAGCGCTGCAGGTCGGAGCTGACCCGCAGAATATCCTCATTCAAAAAAATGGCCAGGGCTGTGGCACGCGGCATGCGCCGTGTCTATGGTGAGTTCCCGTAGCCTCGCGGGCTGTCTTCCACCAGAGCTGCCAGCAGGGCTCCGCGTCGCACCATTCGCATCCGTCTGGATGCAAGCCAGGATGACCGGGGCGCGCGTCGACCGCGCGGCCCGGCCTCAGGTTGATGAAGGGGTTTACCTCCCCCGGTCGGGTGCCTAGAGGAGATCGCCATGTCCGAGAAAAAGAACCCGCCGATGCCGCCGCGCTCCGAGGAAGAGGTCGTCTTCGGCGACGAGCTGCCGGTTCTGCCGATCCGCAATGCGGTCCTGTTCCCGGGCGCCGTTGCGCCCTTCGATGTCGGCCGCGAGAAGTCGGTCGCGCTGGTCGAGGATGTCGACAACCTTCCCGGCCCGGTCATCGCGATCTTCGCCCAGCGCGATCCGTCGACCGACGATCCCGGCGCCGAGGATCTCTACCCGATGGGCTGCGCCGCCCGCGTGCTGAAGGCGCTCAAGCACAGCTCCGGCAACTACTCGCTGATCCTGCAGGGCCTCACGCGGATCCGGCTCGACACCGTCACGGCGCACACGCCGTACCTGCGCGCCAAGATCCGCCGCATGGACGAGCCGGCGACGGAGGACGTCGAGGCGGAGGCGCTCGCGATGAGCCTGCGCGACATCGCGAAGCAGGTCATCCAGCTGATGCCCGAGCTCCCGCGCGAGGCGGGCTCGCTCATCGACTCGATCCAGGCGCCGGGCGCGCTCGCCGACCTCGTCGCGGCGAACCTCGACGCGCCGGTGGAGGAGAAGGCGCAGCTCATCGAGACGATCGACGTGAAGGAGCGCATCCGCAAGGTGCTCCGGCTGCTGACGCGGCAGCTCGAGATCCTGAAGATGCGCGAGCGCATCAACTCCCAGATCAAGGAGGAGATGGGCAAGAACCAGCGCGAGTACGTGCTCCGCCAGCAGCTCAAGGCCATCAAGGAGGAGCTCGGCGAGGACGACGGCGATCAGGGCGATCTCGACGGGCTGGAGGATCGCATCGCGAAGGCGAACCTGCCGACCGAGGCGGAGACCGTCGCGAAGAAGCAGCTGAAGCGGCTGCGGACGATGCAGGTCGGGTCGGCCGAGTACACCGTGGTGCGGACGTACCTCGACTGGATCCTCGACGTGCCGTGGACGCAGTCGACGCAGGACAACCTCGACATCGGGAGCGTCCGCAAGGTCCTCGACGAGGATCACTACGGCCTGGAGAAGGTCAAGAAGCGCATCCTCGAGTACCTCGCGGTGCGCAAGCTGAAGCAGGACAAGAAGGGCCCGATCCTCTGCCTGCTCGGGCCGCCCGGCGTCGGCAAGACGTCGCTCGGCCGGAGCATCGCGCGCGCCCTCGGCCGCAAGTTCCACCGCGTCTCGCTCGGCGGCGTGCACGACGAGGCGGCGATCCGCGGCCACCGGCGCACCTACGTCGGCGCGCTGCCCGGCCAGATCATCCAGGGCATGAAGAAGTCGGGGACGATCAACCCGGTCTTCATGATGGATGAGGTCGACAAGATCGGGCACGACTTCCGGGGCGACCCCTCGGCGGCGCTGCTCGAGGTGCTCGACCCGGAGCAGAACAACACGTTCGCGGATCACTACCTGGAGATCCCGTACGATCTGTCGCACGTGATGTTCGTCGCGACCGCGAACGTGGCCGATCCGATCCCGCCGCCCCTCCGCGACCGCATGGAGATCCTGGAGATCCCGGGCTACACGCGGAAGGAGAAGCTCGCGATCGCGCGGCAGCACCTGCTCCCGAAGCAGCTGTCCGAGCACGGGCTGACGACCGACCAGCTCGAGGTCACCGACAAGGCGCTGGAGGAGATCATCGATCACTACACGCGCGAGGCCGGCGTCCGCTCGCTCGAGCGGCAGATCGCGGGCGTCATCCGCGGCGTGGCGGTGAAGGTCGCGGAGGGCGACACGCAGAAGCGGCGCGTCGACAACGAGGACGATCTGCACGAGTTCCTCGGCCCGGCGAAGTACACGAGCGAGGTCGCCGAGCGCACCGCCGAGAGCGGCGTCGCGACGGGCCTCGCGTGGACGAGCGTCGGCGGCGAGATCCTCTTCATCGAGGCGACGCGGATGTACGGCACGGGCAAGCTCCAGCTGACCGGCCAGCTCGGCGACGTGATGAAGGAGTCCGCGCAGGCGGCGCTGTCCTTCGTGCGCAGCAACGCGGCGAGGTACGGCATCGCGAAGGACTTCCTGGAGAAGAGCGATCTGCACATCCACATCCCCGCCGGCGCGATGCCCAAGGACGGGCCGAGCGCGGGCGTGACGATGTTCACGGCGCTCGTCTCGCTCCTCACCGGGATCAAGGTCCGCCACGACGTCGCGATGACGGGCGAGATCACGCTGCGCGGTCGGGTGCTCCCGATCGGCGGCCTGAAGGAGAAGGTGCTGGCGGCGCACCGCGCCGGCATCAAGCGCATCATCGTCCCCGAGCGCAACCGGGCGGATCTCGAGGAGGTCCCGAAGGAGGTCGTGGACGAGCTGCAGTTCTTCTTCGTGAGCCGGATGGAGCAGGTCCTGGAGGCCGCGCTCGAGCGGCTGCCCGAGCCGGCGCCCGCGACCGAGGAGTCGAAGGACGGCGAGAAGAAGGAGCTGGAGAAGTCGGAGAAGAGCTCGATCGCGAGCAACTGATCCGGGGTCGATCGCGCAGCGGTCGGTCTGCGAGGCGCCGCGTGGCTGGAACGCGCGGCGCCTTTTTCGTCAGCTTTTCGTCAAGGGGGGCGAGCGGCTCGTCGCGCGGCGCGCTGGGAGCCGCGGGCGTGCGCGCGGTTGCCGCCGGCTTTCGTCTCGACGGATGTCAAGCGAATCGGTAGCCTCGTGGTCGCATGAGGCCGTGCCCGAACTGCGCGTGGATGCTCAAGGAAACCGACGCTGCCTGCACGATGTGCGGCGCGAGCGTGGCGGGGGCAGCGCCGTCAGCCTCCGGCCCGGTCGCTCCTCCGCCGCCGGTGCAGGCGGGCGCGGGCGCCTACGCTCCGCCCGGCCCGCCGGGCTATCCGGGGCAGCCGGTCGCCGCTGGCTACGGTGGCGCGGTGCCGCAGGGGTACGGCGCGGTGGCGGGGGCGCAAGGGGCCTATCCTCCTCCTCCTCAGGTCGGGATGGGCGGCGGTCTCGCGGCGTCTCCGGGAGGCGTCGCCTTCTCGGGGGGCGCGGACTCTCCCTTCCCGGTCTCTCCCTGGGCGCGCGCGGCCCCCTCGGCGGGGCTCACGTCGCAGCCGGCGTCGCCTCCGGTGAACCCGCCGGGGGTCACGCCCGCCCAGCCGCCGCTGGCGTCGCCGATCCCGGGCATCGTGCCCGGGGCGTCGATGGGCGGCGCGATGGGGCAGCCGGCCGGGGCGCCGGCGCCGGTCTTCGGCGTGCCCCCGCAGGTGGTCGCGCCGCCGCCGATGGTCGTGCCGACGGGGGTGCCGGGGATGGTCGCGCCGCCGCCGATGGTGCAGGGCGGGGCGGTGGCGCCCCCGCCGATGGTGCAGGGCGGGGCGGTGGCGCCCCCGCCGCTGCAGCAGGGTGGGGCGGTCGTGCCGCCGCCGATGGTGCAGGGCGGGGCGGTGGCGCCCCCGCCGATGGTGCAGGGCGGGGTGCCTGCGGCGGCGCAGGGCAGGGCGCCGGCGATCGTGGCGCCGCCGATCGTTCAGGGCGCGGTTCCGGCCGCGGTGCAGCCGGTCCCGGGGCAGCCGTCACGCGTGCTCGTCGGCTTCCTCGTGACGTTCCAGAACGACCCTGGGGGCAGCTTCTGGCCGATCTACAGCGGCCGCACCCAGGTGGGGCGCGCCGGGGCGGATCCGGCGACGGAGATCGGGCTCCCCGATGCGAGCGCCTCGTCGCGGCACGCGTCGCTCCACGCCGACCCGACGACGGGCCAGGCCTTCATCGAGGACGACGGCTCGCGCAACGGCACGTTCGTCAACGAGCAGCGCCTCGGGCAGGGCGAGCGCCGGCAGCTGCGCGACAACGACCGGCTGCGGCTCGGGAGCACGACCTTCGTGGTGAAGGTGCTGGTGGCGTGAGCGGAGAGGGACTGGGCGCTGCGTGGCAGGCCCAGCCCCCCACGGCGCTTACTGTCCGCCCGTGCCGTCGGTGCCGCCTGCCCCGCCGGTGCCATCGGTGCTGCCCGTGCCGCCGGCCCCGCCTTCGCCGCCCTCCGCCGCCTGGCATTTCTTGAAGCCGGTTGCGGCGTCGACTTCACATCTCTCGGACGTGCAGTCGCTGTTGGCGACGCAGGACAGGCCATCTCCGCAGGCCTTACCGCAGAGCGTGCCGCCGCAGTCGATGTCGGTTTCCAGGTTGTCCTTCTCGCCGTTGGAGCAGAGCGGCGCAGCCGGCGGGATCACGCAATGGAAGTACTCGACCACCGCGGCGGGGGTCTCCTTCACGATCCCCTCACTGTCGGTCGACGGATCGATGGGCGGGTAGTGGACGCGGAAGCTGATGAATCCGGCGTATTTCTCGACCTCCGCCGCGTCCGTCAGGTCCGCCGTCGGCGGAGGCTGAAGGCCAGGGCTCGATTCGAGCACAGCCCTCGGCAGCAGTTGGTCGTAGCCGTCGCACTCGTCCTCGGCGGCGTCGATCCGGTTGAAGTGGTGCGATGTCCCGTCTGCGCAGCTCACATCGAGGATGTCCCGGCCCTCCGGTGTCGTGACGGCGACTGTCCCCCCGTTCACGCTGACAACCTCCGTGCTGCTGCCATCGCCGCTTCCTCCGCCGCCGCCCTCGCTGTCGCTGCCATCGTCGCACTGCGGGAGCATGGCGTCTGCGCCCCCCGCGCCCCCGGTATTCTCGGGCTCACCGCAAGGATTGATCGTCACGGAGTAGGTGAAGTCCCCCGCGTACGTGAACGTGCCGCACTCCTGCGCCTGCGCGTCAATGCGCTTGAACGAGACGCTCGTCGGGGGGAACGCCGCCATGTCGAGAGGCGGATCGAAGACGACCTGCCCGCCGCCCACGAGGAAGCACACATCGAGGGTCTCACGTGTCGCGAAGCTGCCTTTCGGCCCTTTCCCTGCGCCCGAAGCGCCGCACCTGTCGTTGATGTCGTCGTGAAAGGTCGCGTAGCAGCTGTTCGGATCCCTGAGGAACGCGCAGATGTTCTCGAACTCCTCGCCGCAGCCGGGCACGGTGACGGCTGCGGCCACGAGGATCGGAGCGACGGCGGCGGCGAGCAAGACGTAACGGCGCATGGGCGCAGTCTACGCGGTCTCCCGGCAGATGGGCCAGATCCGCAGAGGTCGCCGGCCGAGGCGGCAGCGGCGGCCCGCGTCCCCGCCTCGCCTCACAGCTCGGCGTAGGGCCCGGGGACCACGTACGCGTCGTCGTTGCCCGCGTACGTGAACATCCCCCAGCAGACGAGCTTGTACTTGATCGCGAACGCCATCGCCTCCCGCAGGCTCGCCTTCGGCGCCAGCACGGCGAGGTTCGAGCGGCGGACGCCCCACCAGCCAGGCCCGTGCTGCAGCACGGCGTCGTGGAGATCCTGCGTCGCGTGCTTCGAATCTTCGAGCACCGCGAGGCGCAGCCGGACGAACGACTTGTCGCTCGAAGGGAAGTCGAACCAGTACAGGTTCGACCTCGCCTGCTTCGGGGCGATGCTCCCGGCGCCCTGCGCCGACAGGAAGCGCGTGAGGTCATCGGGCGAGAGCTTCTGCGTGACCGGGTGCGTGTCGACGCCCTGGCACGCCTCGGGGCCCACCTTGAACCTCCCCAGCGTGACCGGCGGCTCCTGGCCGTTCTCGGGCGTCAAGAGGTACCTGTCGATCTCGGGAAGGTCGTTCGGGTACTCCACGCCGGCGTCGATGCCGCTGCACGCCGGGACCCCCAGCGCAAGCGCGAACGCGGCCGCGAGGCGCCCTGGCGCGCGGCGCGGCGCCGGACGCCCGCTCTCGGGGCTCATGCTGCAGGGGGGGCTCGGCGCGCTCGCCGCCGGTGCTCCGGCGGGCGCGCCCTTGCGGCTCGGTTTGCTTTCGTTCGACATGGCTCTCTCGCGGCACCTGGGGCCCCGCCTCGATCGGCGGGCGCAGCGCTGCCCGGGCCGGGCAATCATTCAATGCCGGACGCCCCGAGGGCAAACTCCTCTGCGAACATTTGGCTGGCGCGCCCCCGCTGGCCTAAAGTTCGCCCGATGAGGCACCTCGGAATGCCGATGCTCGCGCACGCCCCCGCCCCCCGCGCCCGGCTCGCGGCCGCAGCGGGGCGCGCCGGAGCGGCCTGCGCCGCCGCGGCCGCGATCGCGCTGCTCGCCGGCTGCGGCGGGTCGCCCGCCGCCCCAAAGCAGGACGAAGTCTTCTATCTCCACGGCGCCAGCGGGCTGCTCAGCAAGGACCAGAGCTTCGAGGTGTACTTCCCTCCGCTCGACGCCCCGGCCACCGACCGGGTGCCGCGCCGGATCGGCGTGGGCCTCATGAACGGCGACGTCCGCATGAGCCGCCCGATGGACTGGAACGTCGGCGGCGCCGACTACACCCCCGAGCGCCGCTTCATCACGTACCAGTCCCCGCGCCAGTTCCTGTTCTCGATCTACGAGCGCATCGACAGCCCCGAGGACCCGTGGCCCGACGTGCTCAAGCGCTACGAGGCCGACCTCGAGGAGCAGGGCGCGGAGATCCTCTCCGGCCGCGCCCCCGTCGCGACCGCGAACACGCAGGGGCGCAGCTATCTCGTCAAGGCGAAGATCCCCTCGAAGCCCGTGTCCGAGGCCTTCGCCCACGAGATCCTCGTCCGGAGCCCGCGCCGCATCCTGCTCGTGCAGATCGTGCACCACGAGAACATCGACGCGAACGCCGACGAGATCACGGCCGCGCTGCAGAGCCTCACCGTCTACTGAGCGCCCGGCGCGCCGCGAGCGGCGCCGGCTGCGCGCGCGGGGCGACCCCCGCGGCGCCGAGGCTGCAGCCGTTCGCCTCGATCCCCGCCGCCCGCCTCGATCCCCGCCGCCCGCCTCGATCCCCGCCGCCCGCCGCGGCCCCCGCCGCCCGCCGCGGCGCCGCTCGCTCACATCGGCGGGGGCTCGCCCCGATCCTCGTCGTCCTCCTCGTCGCCGCCCGCGAGGTGCTTGTCGTCGAGGGGGATCGTGATCACGAGCCGCTCCGCCGCGGATCCGCCGATCCACGCGGTGCGCTTGAGCGTCGAGGCGCGCGGCGAGCCGAGCTGGAACCGCGGCGCCTCCTCCGTGTCCACGTGGATCTCGAGCATCACGTCGTGGATGCCCGGCGTGAACGTCTCGATGATGCCGCGGACGAGCTCCTGACGCTGGCCGCCGGGCAAGAACGAGAGGTACTCGTCATAGCCGACCGGGCCGAGCACGACCTTGTAGCGGCCGGAGCCGTCGAACACGTAGCGGCCCAGCGTCAGGCTCTCGCCGAGCTGGTGGTTCATCACGCCGAGCTTGTTCCTGAACGGCTTCTCGATCTTCGTCCAGTGGCCGACGAACTGCTCGATCTTCACGCCGATGCGCCCGAGCATCTCGGACAGCACCGTCTCGAGGTTCCGCGCCGAGCGCGACTTCGAGGCGAGGATCGGCGCGTAGCGGAGGAAGAAGAAGCGATCGAGCGGCGTCTCGTAGTCGCGGAACCCGTCGAGCCCGACCGCGCAGAGCATCCGGCGCGAGAACGGGTCGGCGCCCTGCTTGCGGTACGTGACGGGCAGCCGGTACTTGGTCCACGCGCGGTAGAGCAGCGACAGGAGCCGGTGGTGGAAGACGTCGAGGAGCTCGCGGACCGGCTGCGGCCCGCCCTGGTAGTCGGCCAGCGCGATCTGCTCGATGAAGTACGCCGGCAGCGGCGACACCGAGCCGTACAGGCCGAGGAACGTGGTCGAGACGCGCGCCCGCTGGACCCCGTCCGGACCCTTGACCGGCGCGAGCTCGCTCACGTCGCTCGAGGCGAAGATGAGCGACGGGTCGCCGCGCAGCCGGATGCGCTCGTCCTGCACGGGCCCGAGCTGGCCGACCGGCGGCGCGGTGGGGTGGAGCCGCTCGAGCAGGTAGACGAGGCGGTAATACGAGAAGCGCGGCGCGGTCTCCGCGAAGCGCCGGAGCGCCTCCAGCGCTGCGGGGTCGGCGGTCGCGGCGCCCTTCGGCGCAGCCGCCCTCATATCAGCGTCAGGCTGCCGCTCTTCGGCTCCCATTTGTGCACCACGCGTGTGTTCGTGCCGGTGACCGTCAGCTGCGTGAACGAGTTCAGCGAGACGTAGGACCCGAGCATCTCGTTCAGGATGCTCGCGAACAGGTACATCTCCCCCTCGCCGACGAACCCGCCCTCGTCGAGCTCGATGTCGACCGCGACGCCGCGCACGGGCGCGCCCCGGTACAGCCGGTCGGTCGGCCGCACCCGGATCGACTTGATCGCGGCCAGGCGGAGCTGGTTCGCGCGCGCCGCCTGGCGATCGACGATCGCCTGGAAGTTGTAGAGATCGACGGTCGCCCGGAGCACCTCGATCTCCGTGATCGAGCGGTAGCTCATCGCCATGTGGGCCAGCACGCGCCACTGCAGCTCGCGCCCGATCGGCGGCGGGAGCGGCGCGGTGACGCCGGTGAGGTTGGTGAAGCTCGCCACCGCGGGGGAGGTCGCCGTCGGCACCCGCAGATCGCCGAGCTTCAGCTGCGCCGGCAGGCGGCGGTTCGTGCTCGTCGCCTCGATGCTGATGACGTCGAACTCGGGGAGCGCCCCCGCGTCCTGCGGCGAGCCGAACGAGAGGTACATGTCGATGCCGTCGCCGATCGCGGCCGGGCGGAGGTGCGTCTGGTAGAAGATCGTCCGCGCGGCGGCCTCGGGATCGAGCTCGTGCTGGAAGCTGAAGAACGAGGGGATCTCGACGCGCTGGCTCGTGCGCCGGGCGATCCCGACGACCTTGTCGATGCTGTGGATCTCGAAGGCCGCGGGCGTCGCGCCCGCCGGGCGGCAGAGGTACTCGTGCTTGGTGGCCTCGGGCTTGATCGGGTCGCTCGTGTGCTCGAACAGGTTCACGACCGGCGAGCAGAAGAGCCGGAGGTTCTCCCGGCCGACCCGCGTCCCCGGCGGGAGGCCGTCCCGGAATTGCAGCAGGATCGCGAACCGGTCGGAGATCCGCTCCGCCGAGAGCGCCTGGAGGCCGGTCACCTCGAAGAACGCGAACTTCTGCGGGAGCGTGAAGAACTCCTGGAGGAGCCGGAAGCCGGGGTAGACCGTCTTCGGGTACGGGATGAGCGCCTCTTCGTCGCTGAAGCCGGTGAGCCGCACGGCGCGCGCCGGGAGCGACGCGACCGTCGTGTCGCGCCCTGCGGCGTCCACGGCGGCGAGCGCGACGGTGTCGACGTGCGCGCCGACCCAGAGGCGGAGGTCGTCCTGGAGCCGGCGCTCGCCGTGGATGTAGAAGCGGAGCGAGGAGAGCGACAGGCCGGCGAGGGCGGCTCCCCCGGTCAGGCGGAGCTCGATGCGGAGCGTCTGCGCGAGCTGCGCGCCCGTGTCGACGCGCACGTCCTCCACCGCGAGGGGGACGAGCTCGACGTCCTGCGTCGTGCGGAACCGGCACGAGACGCCGTCGACCGGCACCGACCCGACCTCGGCGTGCCGGGCCACGACGAGCTTCTCGCGCACGACGTTCGGGAGCGGCGTGAACTCGATGATCGACGTCGCCGGGATCTGACGGAGGTAGTGCGGAAAGAGCAGCGAGGCGACCGAGTGGATCACCTCGGGGAGCTCGTCGTCGAGCTTCTGGCGGATCTTGCCCGTCAGGAAGGCGACGCCCTCGAGCAGGCGCTCGACGTCGGGGTCGCCGCCGCGCTCCGCGAGCATGGGCGCGATCCCGGGGTAGGCGGCGGCGAACTCGCGCCCCAGATCCCGCAGGTAGGTGAGCTCGTCCTGGTAGTACTTGTTGAACATCCTCTGGTCACCGCCAGTCGACCGCCAGGGCCGAAGCGTGTCAACGGCCGTGAGCTCGGCCGCCGGACAGAAGCTACGTCATCCGGACGTTGCCGCTCTGGTCCACCGCGGCGCCGAGCCGGAGCGCCTGGCGCCGGCCGTCGGGGAACTGGATCTGCGCGGTGATCTCGAACTCGAGGACCATCGACTGCAGCACCGAGTCGCTGCGCATGTGCCGGACCTGCACGTTCTTCAGCCGCGGCTCGTAGGTCTGGATGCAGTTCTTGAGCGAGCGCTGCACCAGGCCGATCGCCTCCGGGAACTCGTGCAGCACCTCGGACACCTCCATGAGGCCGTAGTCCGGGCACGTCAGCGAGCTGCCCTGGCGGGTGTTCAGCATGTGCCCGAGGTGCGTCAGGATGGCCGACTCGAGGTCGTGATCCCGGTAGGTGTGCCGCTCCGTCGAGTGCGGGTCGGCCGCGTGCATGATGCGGGTGAGGAGCGATGCGCCGGCCACGGCGCGGATCGTAGATCAGCTCGCGCCTCGAGCGGAAGCCCGGCGTTTCAGCGCGGCGTGAGCCAGTCGTCCGCCGCCGAGATGCCGCCGTCGTTCCAGATCCAGAGGACCTTCTGGTACGTGAAGGCGACCTCCTCCTGCTCGGGCACGCGCGCCAGCGACGGGTGCCGCACGTTGAGCATGTGGAACTGGATGCTCGAGATGTTCGCGTTCGTGAGCTGGACCGTGAAGACCGGCTTCTCGACGCCGATCGCGACCGATCGGTAGAACTGGAGCTCCCAGCGGGGGATGCTCTCGTTGTGGCTGAGCATGCTGAAGAGGACCGGGGTGGACCGGTCGAGATCCTTCGTGACGATGAAGGGCTTGTGCATCCGCTTGCCCGTCGGGCGTCCGGTCACCGGATCGCGCGGTCCCACCAGCGAGTGGAACACCTCGGTGACCAGGATGCTACCTTCTCGCCCCTTCTGGGTGACGGAACCCCTGACTTCCCCTTGTTTTTCGCCGACGAGTCTGAGGTAGGCGTTGAGGGGCATGCCGACATTCTGATCCTAGGACGAGGTATCGCCACGCCTGAAATCGAGCGACCTTCCGGACGGCTCGGATCCAGGACGACAAACGCGACCGGGCGACCCGAAGGCCGCCCGGCGCGACGAGACCCGAAGCCTAGGGGCTAGGGGCTACTGGTTCGGCGCCTCCCAGTCGTCGTCCGCCTGGCGCGCGCCGTCGCCGTCGTCGTAAGACCACTCGATCTTCTGGTACGTGAAGGCGATCTTCTCGTACTCCGGGATGTCCCGCTGATCGGGGCGGCGGGTGTTCTCCATGTGGAAGTCGATGCTCGCGACGGTCGCGTTCGTGAGCTTGACCGTGTAGTGGTTCTGCTCCTTGCCGACGTTCTTCGCCGCGGCGGTGCCCGGCGTGTAGAACTTGAGCGTCCACTCCGAGATGCTCTCGTTGTTGACCAGGGCGTTGTAGAGAAGGGGGGTCGCCTTGTCGAGCTCCTTCGTGATCACGAAGGGCTTGTGCTGGCGCTTCCCGCTGGGCATCCCGGTCGCCGGGTCACGCGGGCTCACGATCTGATGCTGCACCGAGATGACAGCGATGGACTTCTCGCGACCCTTCTGGGTGACCGAACCGTCGATCGGGCCCTGGGTAACACCCTTCAACGTGAGATGAGCTTGCAACGCCATGATCAAGTACCTCTTCCTTCAAGGTCTCGCCGCCTGGGCTCAGTCTACGCCCCATTGCGCGCTGGCAGACGGTTCGTCCCATCGGGACTAGGAGTCTGGATACCCAGAGATACGACTCTCATCGTATCTCTCTCCCTGAACATCGCAGGGAGCCCAGAAGGTAACTCCCTATATGGGAGCGTCAAGACTTTTGTGTCCCGGGGCAGCAGGCGCTCGCAGCCTCCTCTGTTTCCGATGGCTTCCGATGGCCGCAATATTCCGTCCGCTGGACCACCGCTGCGAACCGGCGGCGCTCGTGTGTCGAGCTCGTTGCAGGCGCTGTAGGCGCGGCGACGATGCGCGGCGCGACGGCTCGATCCGGGGGTGGGCACGACCGCCGACATGGAGAACAAGGTGGCCTGGCCGGCCAACGGGGCTGGCCGGCCAACGGGGGTGGCCGGCCAACGGGGCTGGCCGGCCAACGGGCCGGCCAGGGCGTTCGGTCGCGAACTCGCCTCGGCAACGCCTTGCATGATACGAAGGACGCGTGAGCATCGTTCGCTTCGGCTCCGTCCTCGGCCTGGGGCTCGCGGCCGCCGCCCTCGCGGGCTGCGGAGCGTACCCCGAGCAGCCGCACGGCGAGCTGCAGACACGCAAGCAGAACCCGATTCCGGTATGCACGACCCAGCTCCCGCCCGCGCGGCGCGCGGCGGGCAACAAGGCGGCCGTCCGCACCCTCGATCCCGACCAGTGGCTGGGGGTCGTCGTGCCCAGCTACAGCGAGGAGCGCGGGCTCGGGCCGACCGACGTCGACTGCACCGGGCACTACGTGTTCGCCAACGAGACGCTGCGCGGCGGCGTCTCCAAATCGGGCTGGCCGCGGAAGATCGATCCGGACGAGGTCGAGATCCGCTCCGGGCCGGAAGGGCTGCGCGCCATCTGGGTGCGCGTCCTCAAGTTCGAGAACGGCGACGAGGGCGGCCTCGTGGCGCTCGTGCGCGCCGCGGGCGACCGGGCGGACGTCTACGGCGTCGGCAGCTTCCGCGCGCCCGCGAAGGGGACCAAGCTGTCCCCGGTGCGCCTCGGCAACGACAACCTCGTCGTCGCCGAGACGAAGAGCTGCCCGGATCCCGACGACTGCCGGCAACGGGCCCACTTCTACCTGGCGCGACGAGGACGGCTGATCGAGGCGGCCTCCGTCGACCTGGAGCGGACCGCGGTGGTGCCCTCGGTCACCGAACGCGGGCTCTACGCGCGGTACGTGCTGCGCACCGACGTGTCCTACAAACCGAACGGCATCCAGCTGCTCGAGCAGGTGCGCGTGAAGATCGTCAAGTACGACGACGGCAACCGCGACAGCGACCGCGAGCTCCGCCGCGTCGAATTCCAGCGGTTCCTCCGGGTGGAGCGGGACACGCTCTTCTCGTCGAACGATCCGCTCTGGGAGCGCGTCGTCGGACAGGACTAGAACTGCAGCGGCGGCCCTGGGTCCGGAGGGGGAGCGCGGGGGGGCGGGCGGGGGCCCGCCGAACTCGCAGGACGCGCGGCTCGCCCGCGCGGGGCGCGGACGAGCCGAGCGTCCTGCTCAGACATCGGCCCGTCCCCGCCCGCCCCCCCGCGCTCCCCCTCCGGACCCAGGGCCGCCCCAGCGGACGACGAAAGGGCGCGGTTGCGGCGGTGCGGTGAGCCGCGCGGAGCCGGAAGAGGGGGTGTTCGTCGGTGAGGGAGGGGGCCGTCGGTGGCGAGGGAGGGGCGCCGGCGAGGGGAGCTCGCCGGCGAGGGTAGCGGCTACCAGCAGAACAGCGCGTTGCCGTAACCGCAGTTCGGACGCTGGAACATCGCGTATGCGGTGCCGATGGCGAGGCCGCTCAGGAAGCCGGTGACGCCGCCGATCGCGATCTGACCGGCGTTCTCGTGCGGCCGCGTGTCGCCAGGGGCGACGCCGCGGGCGATCGTTGTGACGACCGAGGCGGTGAGCGGGAAGGCGACATTGCCGATGAAACCGCCGGCGTTGAAGCGGCCAGACGAGTAACGGAACGTGTCGACCAGGAAGATGCCCGTGCCCGCGCCGGTCGCACCCCACGAGGCAAACGCGTGCGTAGAAGGGCCGCCGAAGGACTCGCAGCCCGAGTCGGGCAGGGCCGTCTTCGTCTCCTCGATCCCGCATCCGGGGCGCGTCGACTCGATGGCGCCCTTGATCGGCAGATCCACGAGCAGCGTCAGCGCGGTCATCGTCATCGCGGGCGCCAGGACCGAGAAATGCCAGCGCCCCTTCCAGCCGACCGTGGCCTCGGGATCGCTGTAGTAAACGCGCGGCATCAGGAAGACGACCGAGGATCCCAGCACGAGGCTCACGTCCGAGACCGTGGCCCAGCCCTCGTCGCGTTTCGCCTCCGCAGCCGCCTCGCCCGGGGCGAGGAGGCACGCGGCGACCGCCAGACAACCTGCTGCTACGACTTTCTCCCTGATTCGCATGAACGGCGCCTCGCGTTCGGCCACGCCACCGGCGAAGGGCGGCGAGCTCGAGGCGCGGCGCGCCGCGCGAAGCCCCGCCGCTTTGGGGCGCTACCGTTTGTTCGGATTCCCAGAGCCGGGGAAGCGGACGATGCTCCTGCCTCCCGACTCGCCGGATGACCCATAGTCCTCTCCGGCGGTCGCAGCGTACGCCCGAGAGAACTGCTCGCCAAATATTTCCCTAAACGTCTCCTTGTCCTCCCCCGAATAGTCGCCGTGGCGGCGCTCGTAGAGCTTCCAGAGCTCCTCGTACTTGCTGGAGAACAGCCCGCCTCTCTTGCCCTCGCGCTCGAGCTTCTCCTCGAGCGTCTTCGGCGCGAGCTTCACGAGCAGCGACCTCACGCCGCCCATCACGCCGTTCAGGAGCGCGATCTGGTGGCTCATGACGTCGACGAAGATCTCGTGGAGGTGCCGCGCGGCGTCCGGGCCCCCGACCGGCGTGAGCAGGACCGCGCCGAGCTCCTTCGCGTCCTTCGCGTTCGCGACCTTGTCCGTCTCCGCAGAGCGATCGCGGGCCAGCACCTCGGCCTCGAACTCCTGGTAGCCGTCGCGCAAGCTCACGAAGCACTTCAGGAAGACCTCCATCGTGTCGCGGAGCCGCCGCGCGAAGTTGACGATGCTCGCCACGTCGTCCGGCGGCTTCGCGCCGGGCGCGAGCGCGCCAGCCAGCTCGGAGAGCGCAGCGAACGCGGCGTTCGCCGGCGCCAGCTCGCCGAGCGTCCGGTAGTCCACGCCGTAGTACTGGGAGATCTTCTGGAAGTCCCGCTCCGCGAGGACGCTCGGGTGCTCCTCGCCCAGCCGGCGCAGGTAGCTCTGGCGCGCGTCGGGCGGGAGGCGCGCCAGGTGATCCCAGATCATCCGGTAGACCGCGCCCCACGCGGTCCGGTACGCCTCCAGGTACGGGACCACCTGACGCAGGTACGGGTCCTCGCCGCCGGGCGCGGCGCGCTTCTGCGGGTGGAGCAGCGCCGAGAGGTTCTCGCCGCCCGTGCCGAGCAGCGTGCCGTCGCTCGGGCTCTCCGACTTGAGCGGCGCCTCGATGATCGCGAGCCGGATCTGGATCGGGCCGATCGTGATCTCCGGCTGGCCGGTCACGTCCACCGAGGTGTCGCGCGCCAGCCGGTGCCCGGCGAACATCGTCCCGTTCGTCGACCCGAGGTCCCGGACGAGGATCCGGCGATCACGGACGTCCACCGCCGCATGGAACTGGGAGATGTACGGCCGGTCGATGTGAAGATCGTTCAGCTGGTTCCTGCCGATCCGGACAGGGAAGCGCTCGAACGAAGCTTCGAAGCTTTGGTTGGCCTGGGTGTCGGACACGCGGGCCGAGAGCGCCGCCGGCATGGGGGCAGACTAGCAGACCCGCTCCGCCGCACGGGAGTGCCTGACGCCCCTCCGCACCGCGCAGCCTGCCGATGCGCTGTCCGCCCACCAGCCCGCAGCACACCGCGAAAGCAGGCCGGTGGCTTTCTTGACCAGCTTGCCTACATGGTGCGACCTTAAACCACACATGAGCCTCGTCCATAAGATCCCTCCCATGGTCTCGGCCCTGGCGTTCGGCTACGGGGTCGGGATGGCGGCGCCCCAGTCGGCGATCTCGTCGGTCCAGTCGGCGGTGTCGACCTACCAGCTGGGCGGAGCGCGGGCCGGGGCGCCGGTCGCGGCGCTCGCCGCCGCGCCGGTCGCCCTCGCGCCGGCGCCGTTCGCGCCGCCGGCGCGCGCGGGGGCCGCGCCGGCGCTGCCGCCGGGGAGCGAGTCGCGGGAGCTGCTCCGGCTGCGCGACGCCGCGGGGCGCGACGCGCGGGAGGGCGCCGCCTGCGAGCTGGATCGGCCGAGCTTCTCGCGGCCGCCCCGCGCGTTCTCCGCCGAGGGCAGCTACGCCGACGACGTGGACGAGCTCGACTCGGCCGGCGCCGAGGCGCTCTCGAAGCTGCAGCTGCCGGACCTCCGGCTCGCCGTGTCGCGCCGCACCCTCAAGTACGTCCGCTTCTTCACGCGCACCGACCGCGGGCGGCAGATGTTCGAGACGTGGCTGAAGCGGAGCGGGCGCTACCAGGAGATGATCCAGGCCGAGCTCCGCGACCGGCGGCTGCCGGAAGATCTCATCTGGGTGTCCATGATCGAGAGCGGCTTCGATCCGAGGGCGAAATCGCCGGCCGGCGCCGTCGGGCTCTGGCAGTTCATGCCCGCCACCGGCGCGGTCTACGGGCTGCAGCAGACGCGGCACCTCGACCAGCGGAAGAACCCGCGCCTCGCCACGCAGGCCGCCGCCCACCACCTGCGCGATCTCTACATGCGCTTCGGCAGCTGGGATCTCGCGCTCGCGGCCTACAACATGGGCTATGAGCAGCTGCTCGACCGCATCGATCGGTACGGCACGTCCGACTTCAACGAGCTGGCGCGGCAGGAGGCGATCCCCTCGGAGACGGCCGCCTACGTGCCGAAGATCGGGGCGGCGGCGATCGTCGCCAACAACCTGGAGCGGTTCGGGTTCGATCAGGTCGAGGTGAGCCGGCCGCTCGACGCCGCCGAGATCGCGGCGCCCCCGGGGACGCCGCTGAAGACGCTGGCGAAGGCCGCGGGCGTCGCGACGTCGACGCTCCGGACGCTGAACCCCGACATCCTGGGGGACCGCGTGCCGCCCGGCCGCGGGGACTTCATCGTGATGATCCCGTCGGATACGCTGGCGAGGGCGCAGGCGGCCCTGCCCGCGATGCTCTCCGCGGAGCAGCTCGCCACGGACGACGCGTCGATCCTCGATCCGGTCGACCTGCTCGGCGGGCGCGACTTCATGCCGCGGCGCGGGAGCCGCGACGACGAGAGCCTGCTCTCGCTCCTCCCGAAGCCCGCGCGGAGGCGGGCGGCGGACCCGGCGGACGACGACGACCGGCCCGCGGCCGGCAAGCGGCGCTCGATGCGCGACCCCGTGGCCTCGCTCGGAGACGGCGCGGAGGATCCGTCCGACGACGACGCGGCGTACGCCCCGGCGCGATCGCGGGCCGCGCGCGGGGCCCGACCCGCGCGCGAGGTGATGCTCTACCGCGTCGGGCCCGGCGACACGCTGATCGGCGTGGCGCGGCAGTTCGTCATCGACGTCGAGGACGTCGCGCGCGATAACGGGATTGATCCGGACCAGAAGCTCCGCGTCGGCGCCCTGCTGAAGCTGCGGATACGCCCCGACATGGTGGACCGCGTCACATCGAGCGAGGCGCTCGTCGCGCAGGCGAAGGACGACAAGGCCCAAGACGCCGCGGCGCCGGCGCCCCGCGGCGGGGCCAAGCCGCCCGCGCGGGAGCGCGGAGAGGCCGGCGGGGGCCAGGGCCGCGCCCCGGAGGCCGCAGAGAAGAAGCCCAAGGGGCGCGGCTGACGACGGCGCTTTCGGTCGAGGGCGCGCCTCGGTTAGCATGCCGCGCATGCAGCTCGTCGACACCAAGGCCATCGTCAAGCGATTAACCAAGAACTGCACCTCTGCCCTCGAGGCGGCGATTGGCCAGTGTGTCAACGCGCGCCACTACGAGGTCACGCTCGAGCACCTGCTCCTCGCGCTGCTCGACGACGCGAACTCCGACATCGCGTTTCTCGTATCCCACTATGATCTCGACCCGTCGCACCTCCGCGCCGCGCTCCAGCGCAGCCTGGAAGAGCTGAGGAAGGGCAACGCCGGGAGGCCCGTGCTCTCTCCGACGATGCTCGAGTGGATGCAGGACGCCTATCTCGTCGGATCCATGGAGTACGCCTACCAGCGGGTGCGGAGCGGCGTGCTCTTCCAGCGCCTCGTCCAGCAGCCGACCCGGTACTCGGTGAGCGGCATCGGCGCTTACCTCGAGGGGATCTCGAAAGACGATCTCAAGACCAACCTGCCAAAGATCGTCTCCGGCTCGAAGGAAGAGGCCGAGGCCGCCGCCGCGTCCGCGGGCGCGGGCGCGCCCGGGGCGGGGAAGCTGCCGGCCGGGATGGCGAGCGCCGGGCCGGACTCGGCCCTGGCGAAGTACTGCGTCGACTACACCGGCAAGGCGCGCGCGGGGCAGATCGATCCGATCTTCGGCCGCGAGCGCGAGATCCGGCAGGTCATCGATATCCTCGCGCGGCGGCGCAAGAACAACCCGATCATCGTCGGCGACGCGGGCGTCGGGAAGACGGCGCTCGTCGAGGGGCTCGCGCTGCTCATCGTCGAGAGCACGCCGGAGAACCCGAAGGTGCCGCCGCTCCTGCAAGGGGTCGACATCCTCGGGCTCGACATGGGGCTGCTCCAGGCGGGCGCCGGCGTGAAGGGCGAGTTCGAGAACCGGATGAAGCAGGTGATCGCCGAGGTGAAGGGGTCGCCGAAGCCGATCATCCTCTTCATCGACGAGGCGCACACGCTCATCGGCGCGGGCGGCCAGCAGGGCGGCGGCGACGCGGCCAACCTGCTCAAGCCGGCGCTCGCCCGCGGCGAGCTCCGGACGATCGCCGCCACGACGTGGAGCGAGTACAAGAAATACTTCGAGAAGGACGCGGCGCTGGAGCGGCGCTTCCAGCCCGTCAAGGTCGACGAGCCGAGCGAGCCGGCCGCCGTCGTGATGCTCCGCGGGCTCCGGCCGAAGTTCGAGCAGGCCCACAACGTCATCATCCAGGACGAGGCGGTGACCGCCGCCGTGCGGCTCTCGGCGCGCTACCTGACCGGCAGGCAGCTGCCGGACAAGGCCGTCGACCTGCTCGACACGTGCGCGGCGCGGGTGAAGGTCGCGCTGCAGCAGCGCCCCGCCGCGGTGGAGGACGCCGAGATCCTCATCGTGAACACCGAGACCGAGCTCAAGGCGCTCGAGCGCGATCGGGACAAGGGCGTGCACATCGACGGCGAGCGGGTCGCCGAGCTCAAGGACAGGCTCGCCAAGGCGAAGGCCGAGCTCGAGACGGTGCGCGCCGCCTACGCGAAGGAGACCGCCGGCACGCAGCGGGTCATCGACGCCCGCAAGAAGATGGACGAGGCGAAGACGAACGAGGACCGCGACGCCGCGCGCCGCGACGTGGTGAAGGCCCTCGACGAGCTCAAGCAGAGCCAGGGCGAGGTGCCGCTGATCCGGCCGGACGTCGACGAGGCCATGGTGGCGAGCGTCGTGGCGGCGTGGACGGGCATCCCCGTCGGCAAGATGGTCCAGGACGACGTGAAGGCGCTCCTCGAGATGGAGGATCGGCTGACCCGGCGGATCAAGGGGCAGACGCACGGGATCGTGACCATCTCGAAGGAGCTCCGGAGCGCGCGCGCGGGCCTGAAGCCGCTGAGCACGCCGCAGGGCGTGTTCCTGCTCGTCGGGCCGAGCGGCGTCGGCAAGACGGAGACCGCGCTCGGGATCGCCGACCTCATGTTCGGCGGCGAGCGGATGATGACCGTCATCAACATGTCCGAGTTCCAGGAGAAGCACACGGTCTCCCGGCTCATCGGCTCGCCGCCCGGCTACGTCGGCTACGGCGAGGGCGGCATGCTCACCGAGGCCGTGCGCCAGCGGCCCTACACGGTCGTGCTCCTCGACGAGGTCGAGAAGGCCGATCCGGACGTGATGAACCTGTTCTACCAGGTGTTCGACAAGGGCATGCTGAGCGACGGCGAGGGGCGGCTCGTCGACTTCAAGAACACGGTCATCATCCTGACGAGCAACCTCGCGACCGACAAGATCACGAACATGACGGTCGCGGCGCGCGAGGAGGACCCGACGCGGCGGCTCGACGCCGACGGCGAGTTCATCAAGGAGATCGTCGAGGCGATCAAGCCGACGCTCTCGGCGCACTTCAAGCCGGCGCTGCTCGCCCGCATGACGACGGTGCCGTACCTGCCGATCTCGCCCGACGCGCTCGGCGAGATCACGCGGCTCAAGCTCGACGCGCTCGTCGACCGCCTGCGCAAGAGCCAGCGGATCGAGGCGTCGTACTCGGACGCGCTCGTCGAGACGATCGCGGCGCGCTGCACCGAGGTCGACACGGGCGCGCGCAACATCGATCACATCCTCCGGGCGTCGCTCCTGCCGCAGCTCTCGGTCGCCGTCCTCGAGAAGATGGCGGAGGGGCCGCTCCCCAAGCGGCTCCAGATCGGGGTCGACGCCGAGAAGAACTTCACCGTCTCGTTCTCGGACTGAGGTGCGCGCCGCGGATCGCTGCCAGCTCGGGAGGCGTCTCGATGGACGATGAGCTCGAGGAGGACGTCGGCCTCGAGGCCGAGGACGACGAGGCGCTGCTCGACGATCCGGTGGTCGTGCGGCACATCGAGCGCGCGCTGTCGCCGTACCGCGGCCTGCTCCCAGAGGAGGCGATCGCGGCCATGGACGACCTCTTGTTCGTGGTGCTGACGACGCACCCCGAGGTCCGGCCGATGGTCGACAGGCTGCGCCGGGCTGCGCGCGTCGAGCGGAGCGGCGCGCGTCCATCGCCCGCCGGCCGCGGCTCGGCGGCGGGCGGCGCGGCGGTGCCCGCGGCGGGCGGCGCGGCGCTGCCCGCCGCGGAGGACGGGCGCGCCGAGGCTGCGGGGGGGAAGGGGGCGCGCTCGGGTAGGGGAGCTGCATGAGTAGGGAAGCTGCATGAGGGACGGGCTCGGGCAGCCGAGCGCGGCGTGTCCCGCCCGGGCGGCGCACACGGAGGGGGCGGCGAGCGCCGAGGGCGCCGGGGCCTCTTCTGCTCCGCTGACGCCGCGCCAGCGCAGGCTCGTCGAGGGCGCGATCCCGATGGTGAACCGCCTCGCCTGGGCGCTCGCGCTCCGGCGGTTTCCGGGGATGCGCGACGAGCTTCGCTCTGCCGGTTACGAGGCGCTCGTGCTGGCTGTCCGGTCGTACGACGCTCGTCTGGGAGGGCGGTTCACGACCTATGCCTGGCGGCGCGTCTTCGGGGCGATGATCGACAGCGCGCAAGAGGTGCGTCCCTCGGCGCGCTCGCTCGTCGAGGCGATGCGCAAGGCCGGCTTCGAGCTGGCGGCGACGTTGCGTGACGAGACCGGTCGCCTGCGGCGGCGCCGGCGCGCCGGCCGTCGTGGCCCCACCGGGCGGCGTCCCGCCGGGCCCACCCGGCGCGCCGTGCATCCGCATCGTCCAGCCGCGGCCCCGCAGGACGGGCGGAGCCGCGCCCGCAGACCGGAACGGCAGCGCCGCCTCCGGCGGCCGGAACGCCGCGTCGAGCGGCGCCGTCGCGAGCTGGGGCCCGGGCGGCGCCTCGTCGGAGCCCGGCCACGCGGCGCGCTCGCCGCTCTCCGCGCCGCCGCCCGACCCGAGCGCCGCCGGGCTCGCCCAGCCGCTCCGGGGCTGCGGCGCGATCGGCGCGTCGCGCCGGTGCTCCGGCGCGAGCGAGAAGCGCGCCTCCTCGTACGGGTGCTCCTCCCGGCGCCGGCGGACCTCCCGCGCCAGCGCGCGCTGCACCTCCGCCGCGCGCGGGCGATCGCGCGGGATCTTCGACAGCATCCTGTCGACGAGGGCGCTGATCTCGGGGGCGTCGAACCCCGGAACGGCCTCCAGGAGCGGCCTCGGGACGGCGTGGACCTGGTGGAGCATCACCTCGCCCCGGGTCGGCAGCTCGTGCGACGCCGCCGCGAACGTGTGCCTGCCGGCGATCATCTCGTACAAGATCATGCCGATGGCGTAGACGTCCGACGCCTTGGTCGCGCCGTCCCCGAGCGCCTGCTCGGGCGCCATGTAGTGCACGGTCCCGATGTTCGCGAACGGATCGCTCGACGCTTGCCCTTCCGCGCGCCGCCGGATCCGCTTGGCGATGCCGAAGTCGACGACCTTCACCATCCCGGCGCGCGTGACCAGGGCGTTCTCGGGCTTGAGGTCGCGGTGGACGATGCCCGCGCGGTGGGCCACGCGGACGGCGTCCGCGATCTGCGCGGCGATCGAGAGCGCGCTCGGGAGATCGAGCGCCCCGAGACGGCGGATCAGCTCGCGGAGCGAGATCCCGTCGATGAGCTCCATCACGATGTACATCACGCCGCCGCGCGTGATGCCCGCGTCGTAGACCTTGACGATGTTCGGGTGGTCGAGCTCCGCCAGGACGCGCGCCTCCTTGCGCTGGCCCTGCGCGAAGCCGCCGCCCTGCATGAACTTCCGCCGCACGACCTTGAGCGCGACGCGCCGCCCCAGGTAGTCGTCCTCCGCGACGTAGACCTGACCCATGCCGCCCTCGCCGAGCAGCCTCACGATGCGGTACTTCTCGCATCGGTCGCCGGTCGCGTAGGTCCGGTCGCCGGCGGACGACGGCGGCGCGTCCGAGCGGATGCCCTCCGGCCGGCTCATGGCAGAGGGCCTTCTAGCCAGCGCGCTCGCGGCGGGTCAATGGGGTGCAGCGCGCGGCGCGCCCTGCGGTTCCATTGTGGTTGGATGTTCAGCGCTGTGGGCACGGACTCTCGCGGGCGCCGCGTGGAGGCGCCCCTGCAGGATCATCGGATTCAGGGGGCGGATCGGCTCAAGAAAATGAACGGCGCCCGATCGAATGGGCGGCAGGCCGCGTGAAGGGGGGATCGCGGGGAGGGAATGGCAGGGTGGGGAGAGGGAGCGAGGCGGGGAGCGCGCCACGCGGGCCGCTCGAGCGCCCCGCCCGCGGCTCCCCTCGGCGGCGCTACTCGACGGGGACGGCGGCCGGCTCCGCGGGCACCGCCTTCCGCGCGCCGCCTTGGCGGAACGTCCCGAGGAAGTCGAGCAGCAGCTTCCAGCGCGCCGGCAGATCCCGGTCGTCCTCCTTGAGGGCGTTCACCCGCCGGGCGATCTTCTCGAGCATCTTCATCGCGCGATCGTCGACCTGGAGCCGCTGCTCGAACAGGCTCCGGTAGACGGCGTGCGCGACGGCCTCCCGCGCGGCGAGGTACTTCTGCTCGGCCTGCGCCTCGAGCAGCGCCTCAGGGGTGACGTCCGGGAGGTTAAGCGCCTCCGCGTCGTCCTCGAGCAGCGCCGCCACGTCGTCCAGGATGCCGGCGTAGCCGGGCAGCGCCTTGCGCAGCCGCGCGATCTGCTCCGGCTTGAGGGGCGGCGAGAGCTTCACGCCCAGCATGTCCGCGACCTCGCGGGTGCTCGGCGGCCTCGGCGCCTTGCTGCGGCTTGGCGTCTTGGGTTCCTCGGCGCTCTTCTTCTTCGTCGTCGTTCGGGGGGCCATGGAGTCCTCCTGGCTCGGTCAAGGTCGATGGTGGCCTCGCCACCATGGAATGATGGCGTCGCTATCATTCCATGGTGGAAGGTCCAGCATGGAAGCCTGCGCGCTCAACCCCGGAGCATGATTTCGGCAACCTCCGGCATGGACTCGGCATCATCGCCTGGCGGGCCCTGGCGACACAAGCGCGGCCCGGGGGCGGCGGCCCGCGTGGGGCGGCGAGCGACGATCGCCGTACGGCGCCCGGCGCTGTCGGGGCGAGAGGTCGCCTGCGCTCGGGTGGTGGACCGTCGCTAGGCCGAGCAACGAGCGAAGAAAGCCCCGTCTCCAGGTCCTCGTAGGCCGGGCGCCGGCAACCTCGGCAGGCGCCGGGGCGATGGCGCTCGGGGGCATGGCCTCGTCCTGGCGCTCAGTCGGCTCCGATCTCGGCGAGGTACGCCTTCGCGAGGTGGATGTTGATTCATGAATCCTCGGCAGACCAGAAGATGCCACAGCGCGCGGGCGACACCGCGAGCACGCCAGCCTCACGATCGGTAAAAAACAGGCTGCGATTGAGACGCTCGAAGTATTTGTCATGCGGCGTCGATGTCGAGACGTCTCCATTGACCAAGAAAACCGTCCCCTCGCCAAACTGACCAAGCCATGCCGTCGCCAGTCCGGTGGCCACATCACGAGGCATCTGGCGGCCAGACATGACGACCTCAAACTCCGCCACAATCACACAGACGTCCTCTGCAACGCTGCGACATGTCTGGCAAAAGTACGAGAGCTGCTCTGTCTGCAACTGCAGCAGCTCCGCGTACTCGCAAGCGACAGCGCGAGCATCAAAATTTGCCTCGGTCACCACTCGGTCATGCACGGAGATGTGAATGGCCCGCCAACGTCGTGGATGAACACGGGTCGCGAGATTTCTTTTGATTGCCTCGAATTCGGTATTCAGTATATAGAGCGCGCTCGTCGTCATGGGTCTGATTACTTGGGGTAGGATGTCTGTATATGTATTCGATCTCCCACGCCGGGGAGCCGGTATACCCTCACGAACGTCTCTGCGGATGGTTGCTGGCGTGGCCCAGGGCCACCTGGCGATGCGACTCGCGCCTTTGACTGAGTCGAAGCGGTTATGTTGACCGCTGTCAAGCCGGGGTTGGAGTCCAGCTGCGCCAGCGCCGCTTGCCCCTGCGGTGAATTGAGGGCGTCGAATGTCGCTCGCGCTTGTTGCGCACAGGTGCGGTAGCTTGACCGATTCGCAACGTCCGCATTGGCGCGAGCTTGTAGGCCAGCATCGCTAATGCTTCCATGTAGGCCCTGCGCATGGCCTGGAGGTTTGCCGACTCCCGGGCTGCGACCCTCGCTTTCTGCAAGGATTCGCCGTATCTCAGCACGGCTATAGCGTCGCGCAAAGATCAGGCCCAGCGGATCGAACCAAACAATAGGATTCGTCGCATAGAGGAACGCGTGAATCCCGCCGTCGAGTCCTATAGGATCCGCGCTGGTAAACCTCCCCGCGTCCGGGTCGTAGTACCTGAACCGGTTGTAGCAAAGCCCCGTCTCCGGATCTTCGTACTGCCCCGGGAACCTGATCGCCGTCGTGGTCCTCGCCCCCGGCGCCAGCTCCGTCCGCCCCCACGCCTCGCGCCGGAGCTCGCAGGCCACCTCGCCGCGGTCGTCGACGAGCCGCTCTGGGGTCCCGATCGGGTCGTTCACGTAGTGGAACCACCCGCCGTCATCGCGATGGGCGACCGGAGCGAACCCGCCGTCCTCGAAGCAGTAGGTTTTGACTTCCTCCACCGGATCCCCCTCGGCTCGCGCCCGCCGGGTGATCTCGTGGACGAGCACGTCGCCGTCCCACACGAACCGCGTCACCGAGCGCGGCCTAAAGGCGTGCAGGAACGACGCCGGCGCCTTGCCCACGCGCTTCTCCACGCGCCGGCCGAACGGATCATACCGGAGCTCGACCCGCTCGCCCTCTGGCGTGGTGACGCTCTCCAGCAGGCCCGCCACGTTCCACTCGTACTTCCAGGCGCGCCGCGCACCGGTCGCCGGGTCCTCCACCCACCTCTCGGCGAGCCGCCCCTCGGCGTCCCACCGGTAGTGCGTGCTGCCCTTGCGGACGAGCTGGCTGCCCGGCCCATACGCTCGCGCCAGCGCGTCAGAGCCGCCCTCGTAGCCATTTCCCGCCGGGTCATACCGGAACACCTCGGCGCGCGCCTGCTCCGGCGCCCGGGCGAGGAGCTGGCCGACAGGGTCGTAGCGGTACGACGTCGACCCGCGCCACTGATCCCAGGAGGCGACCAGCTCGCCGACAGGATCGTAACGATACGCCATGTCGACGGTGACGCTCTCCGGCCGCGGCCCAACCCACGCGGGTTCGCCCGGCCCCACGCGCACCTCGCGAGGGAGGCTCACCGCGCGCCGCCGCTCGATCCGCCCCATCCGGTCGTACGCGCTCTCGACCCGCCCCCCGCCGGGCAGCGCGCGTGCCACCTCCCGCCCGAGCGCGTCGCTCGTGTGCTCGACGACCACCAGGCCGTCGAGCACCGTCCGGCGCCGCGCGCCGAACAACCCCCGCTCGACCGCCTCGGTGTGCCCGAGCGAGGTCGTGCGCAGGACGCGCTCGCCCACCTGGTCATAGGCGCTCTCGACCCGGTGCTCCACGCCGTCGACGACTTGGCGCTCGCGCACCACGCGTCCAGCCGCGTCGCGGTCGAGCCGGATCTCCCCTCCCGGCCACGTCACACCAACCAGGTCGCCGAGCTCATCGTATTCGAGGTGCTCGCCCGAGCCGTCCCAGTACTCCCGGCGGGTGAGCTTGCCGGCGAGGTCGTATTCGAGGTGCACCCTGTCCCGCTCGCCGTAGACCCGCGAGATGAGGTCGCCCGCTGCGTCGTAGCCATACCGGATCGCCCGCCCGTCGAACGTGATCTCCTCGCGTACCTTGCCGGTGCCGTCGCGCCGGAGCGTGTGCACCTCGCCACGCTCGTTGCGCACCTCGACGAGCTCGCCTTCGGGGTTGTATCCGAGCCGCACCTCGTGGCCGTTCGCGTCGCGGCGCACGCAGAGCTTGTGGTAGCCGCCCCAGACGAGCGACGTGACGCCGCCGTTCGCATCGACGATCTCGATCACGTGCTGCTCGCCGTCGTAGGCGTAGCGCGTCTCTGCGCCCGTCGGGTCGATCGCCGCCAGCAGATCGCCCCGCGCCGACCAGCGGTAGCGCGTCTCCGCGCCGAACGGGTCGACCTCCGCGACGCGGCGCCCGAGCCGGTCGTACCGGAAGCGCCACGCGGCGCCGCTGCCGAGCGTCACCTCGACGCAGTTGCCGTGCGCGTCGTACGCGAGCCTCGTGCGGTCGCCGTTCGGCGAGATCTCCTCCGTGACCAGCCCGCGCGCGTCATAGCGGCGTGAGGTCGCCGCGCCGGTGGGATCGACGTACAGCGTGACGTTGCCTCGCGCGTCCCGCGCGAAGCGGTGCACGCCGCCCCTCGCGTCGACGATCTCGACCGGCAGATCGTTCGCGTCGCGCTCGATCATCGTGGCGTGTCCGAGCGGATCCGTGTACCGGACGATGCTCCCCAGCGCGTTGCGCTCGCACAGCTCCGTCCCGCCACGCTCGTTCGTGCGCGAGGTCATCCAGCCGTCGTCGCGGTAGGCCGCGGTCACGACCGCGCCGCCGATCACCTGCTTGTCAAGCGTGCCGTGCTCGTTGCCGTGGAAGCGCCGCGTCTGGCTGAAGTCCACCACCTCGGTGAAGCCGATGTCCCAGTAGTTGACCTTGCAGTGGTGGATCCCCTTCCACCGCGTCTCGCCATCGTGAAGGACCTCCGGCGGCTCGCCGGCCAGGCTCGGGTCGGCCTTGCCACGGTAGGCGCCCCACGCCTCGATGCCGCGGCGCTGGCCGTCATAGGCGAAGTGCCACGTCAGCCCGTTGCGGTCGGTGTCCTCGACGAGCAGGTGCTCCTCGTCGTAGGCATACCGCCACGCGTGACCATCCGCGTCGGTCGCGGCCATCAGATCGCCGCGGCCGTCGCGCGTCAGCGTGGCGAGCGCGAGCCACTCGCCGCGCTCCGGGTCGAGCTGCGCCTCGATCGTGGTCGTGACCCGCCGCTCGCTCGACTCGCCCGACGTCCTGTCCCGCAGCCGGATCCACCGCCCCGCGCTGTCGATCACCTCGACGAGCCGGCCATCCGTCTCGTCATAGCTCAGCGCGATCCGATTGCCGTTGCGGTCCTCCACGGCCATGAGCCGCGCGCGCCGGCCGCCGTCCTCGATGCGCGAGAACCGCCGCTTCACCCCGTCGCCCGCGTCGAGCAGCCAGCCCTCCGCATCTCGCCGCAGCGAATATCCCCACTTGCCGCGCACCTCCTCGCCGTCCGCGGGCTTCGCGAGCTCCACCGCCGTGCCCAGCCCGGTCCACACCATGACCCGACGGCTCCGCACCTCGAGCTCCCAGCCGAGGCTGTGGCCCCAGCCGTACCCCAGCCCCGCGTCGCGATCCGCCATCGCGGCGCTGTACGACCGCTCCCACACGAGCGGCAGCGGACGCGGCAGCGCGCAGATCGGGACCGCGTGCGTGAAGACGCGGCCCGTGACGACATCGATGGGATGCGAGACCGTCCCGCACTCCGGGTACCGGTTCGGATCCGGCGCGCTCTTGCCCCCGCCGCCCGCGCTGGTTCCACCGTTCCCACCGCCTGCGCCCTGACCACCGGCGCCCCCGCCGCCGCCCCGCCCACCGCTGCCTCCGCCCCCGCCGCCGCCTCCCAGGATGAAGACGCCCGGGTTCATCCCGGGGATCGCGGGGATGTTCGGCACAGGCGCGGTGCGGGCCATGAAGCCGTCGATATCCGCGGTTCGATAGCGCGGCAATCCCGCAGGACCGCGCCGAAACTTGCACGGCCGCCGCGACTCCGCATACAACGCTGGGGCATGGTCGCGCTCGACAAGGTCAGGCAGGCGCCGATGGAGATCGTGGGTCCGCGCCAGCCATCCCCTCCAGGTGCGGGGGAGCGGCCGGCGCGCCGGGCAGGGGCCGGCCGGACACCCTGGCTCCGCTCCACCCGGCGCACGGGAAAGGTCGCCGCGGGAGCCGTCGCGCTCCTCCTCGCCGCCGCCGCCTCCGCCGGCCTGTCCGCCGCGGTCGCGGGCTGCACGTCCGCCGCGCCGCCGCCCGCGGCCCCCGAGCCCTGCGACGTCCAGATCGTGACGCTGTCGATCTACGCGTCCGACAACATCAACCCCAACGAGAACGGCAACCCGCGGCCCGTCGTCGTGCGGCTCTATCAGCTGAAGAGCAGCGCGCGCATGGAGAACGCGACGTACGATCAGATCCTGCTCCGGGACAAGGAGACGCTCGAGGACGACCTCGCCAAGGTCGACGAGGTCGAGGTCTTCCCGAACGACCTCGTCGAGGTGAAGTTCGAGCGCCTGCCGGACGCGAGCCACCTCGTCGGGGCCGCCCTGTTCCACAGCCCGAAGGGGAGCAGCTGGAAGACGTTCTACGAGTTCCCGCTGCCGCCCGGCGAGGCCCAGTGCGGCGGGCGCGAGAGCGACGCGGGGCCGCCCGTGGCCGACCCGCGTGTCGCGTTCTTCATCGACTCGACCAAGATCGACAACGGGGTCGAAATGGACGAGTCGATGTTCCCCAACGCGACCGCCGTCCGGCGGCTCAACCTGCCGAAGAAGGCGGCCGCGCCGGAGGCGGCGGCCGCTCCGAGGAAGTAGCGGCCATGGCGCGCCCCGGTCGTCCTGAACGCCGTGCTCGATGGGTCGCAGGAGCAGCGAGCGGCGCGGCCCGGCGCCGCGGCGCGACCCGCGCGGCGCGGCGTCGCGGCGGCCAGCGCGCGGCCAGCTTTCGCGCCGCGCTGCGCGGCACATCTGATAAGACTGGACGGGCGACATGACCCACCCGCGTAAGCCTGTCTGGACCGAGGGGCTCTTCATGACCCCTCAGCATCTGCAGCAGTCGGACCTGTACCACGAGAAGCTGCTCCACGCGCGCCTCCACGCCGTCGTGGGCTACGACTGGGGCATCACGTCCGCGCAGTTCGACGAGCGCGCGCTGTCGGCCGGGCAGTTCAAGGTGGTCAAATGCCACGGCATCTTCCCCGACGGGACGCCGTTCTTCATCGGCGATCGCGGCGAGGACCAGGTCGAGGCGCGGCCGCTCGAGGGCGTGTTCCCGGCCGCGCTGGAGGCGCTCGACGTCTACCTCGGCATCCCGAACCTGCGCGAGACCGCGGCGAACATCAGCCTCGACCCGGCGAAGGCGGGGCCGGCCCAGCGGTTCGTCGCGTCCCAGGCGACGGTCGCGGACGTGAACTCCGGGCGCAACGACACGTCGGTCACCTGGGCCCGCACCAACCTGCGGCTCATCTTCGGCACCGAGCCGCGCGACGCCTACCAGACCGTGCGCATCGCGCAGCTCGTCCGGGACCGCTCCGGCGCGATCGTCCTCCGGAAGAGCTTCATCCCGTCGGTCCTCCGCATCAACTCGTCCGACCACATCATGTCCGGCCTCCGGCGGGTGCTGTCGGCGCTGGTCGGCAAGCAGAAGTCGCTCGTCGAGGGGCGGCGCATGCGCACCGCCGCCTCGGTCGACTTCCAGGCCTCCGACCTCACGAAGTTCTGGCTGCTCCACACCGTGAACTCGTACATCCCGGTCGTGTCGCACCTCGTCGACCACGGCGGCGCGCACCCGGAGCAGTGCTTCATCGTCATCGGCTCGCTCATCGGCGAGCTCTGCACGTTCTCGGCGGCGGACAGCGATCCGACGACGATCCCCAAGTTCAACTACCTCGAGCTCGAGGGCGTCTTCGACCCGATGTTCGACCGGGCGGTCACGCTCATCAGCGGGATCGCCACGGACCAGTTCGTCATCGTGCCGCTCGAGAAGCGCGAGGACGGCATGTACCTCGGCAGGTTCGAGGACCCGAAGCTGCCGCGCAACCACGAGATGTTCCTCGAGGCGAAGGGCGCGGACGAGGGCACGCTGCGCGAGCGGCTGCCGCGCCTGCTCAAGATCGGCTCGTGGACGCAGATCGGGCACATCCTGCACTCCGCGACGCCCGGCGTGAACGTCGCCATCGAGTACCGGCCCCCGGGCGCGATCCCGATCAAGCCGGGGCTCGTCTACCTCCGCGTCAACCAGTCCGGCGATTACTGGAACGACATCCTCGGCTCTGGCACGATCGCCATCTACCAGCCGATCGAACCGCAGAAGGTCGACCTCCGGCTGATCGCGGTCCCGGCGGGGAAGTGATCGTGCCTGGCCGCCCTATCCGGGTGAGGAGCCCATGAGCCTCTCGCAGACGATGTACTTTGTTTGCTCCGACGTGCTGTCGCTGATCCTGCAGCTCAGGAACTCGCGCGACCTGCCGGCGCCGGACATCCTCCAGCGGCGCGTCCTCGGCCTGTTCGACACGATGATGCAGAACGGGCGGGAGGCCCGCATCCCCGAGCAGGACATGATCGACGCGAAGTTCGCGCTCGCGGCCTTCGCCGACGAGGTGATCTTCAACTCGAACTGGCCGGGCAGGACGCAGTGGCTCCAGAACCCGCTGCAGTTCCAGTTCTTCCAGCTGAACACGGCCGGCGACGGGTTCTTCACGAACCTCGACAACCTCTACGGCCAGCGCGGCAGAAACCACGTCGCGCAAATCTACTTCCTGTGCTTGGCCCTCGGCTTCCAGGGGAAATATCGTCTCCGGCAGCAGGAGGGCCTCGGTGCGGTCATCGAGGGTGTGGGCAACTACGTCGCCGTCGCCGAGGGGGGCGGGGACGTCCTCGCGCCGAACGCGGAGCGAAAGGACGGGGGCGCCAGCGCGGTGCGCCGCGAGCTGCCCTACCTGGCGATCGCGCTCGGCCTGCTCGTGCTGGCCGTCCTCGTGGTCATCGTGCTCCGGCTCGTCGTGGCCTCGGACGCGGAGGGCGTGGCCGACCAGATCAAGAAGCTGATCACCACAGGGACCTAGGCGACTCCGCCCGTCCTCTGCTGTTCCCGAGGGAGACTTCCGATGTGGCTGTGGATCCTGAGCGCCCTGTTCCTCGCCGCCGTGTGGGGAGTGTGGTTCATGCTGCGCCCCGCGGGAGGGGAGGGGGCCGAGGTGCTGCCGATCGAGATCCCGATCGCGGCGACCGTGGCCGTCCTCGTGCTGCTCGCGGGGCTCGCGATCTACCGGCGCATCCGGGCGGCGCGCGCCGCGCGGGCGCTCGAGAAGGCGATCGCGCAGCAGGCGCAGGAGCAGGTGATCAACGCGAAGCCGGAGCGGCGCGCGGAGATCCAGGAGCTGAGCCGGCAGATGCAGGAGGGCATCGCCGCCCTCAAGGCCTCGAAGCTCGGCGGGGGCCGGCGGGGCGCCGACGCGCTGTACGTCCTGCCCTGGTACGTGATGGTCGGCCCGCCCGGCGCCGGCAAGACCACCGCGCTCCGGCACTCGGGGCTCGTGTTCCCGTACATCGACCCCGAGCGCACCGGCGTGCGCGGCGTCGGCGGCACCCGGAACTGCGAGTGGTGGTTCACGAACGAGGCGATCCTCCTCGACACCGCCGGCCGGTACACGACCGAGAGCGACGACCACGACGAGTGGATGGCGTTCCTCGAGCTCC
Source organism: Sorangium sp. So ce134 (assembly GCA_051525975.1). Taxonomy (GTDB): domain Bacteria; phylum Myxococcota_A; class Polyangia; order Polyangiales; family Polyangiaceae; genus Sorangium. Next base: position 9,148,490 of record CP150314.1, on the reverse strand, counting down.
TGCTCCAGTACCGCGAGCACAAGCCGCTGAACGGCGTCATCGTCGCGGTGAGCATGAGCGAGCTGCTCGACGCGAGCGACGACCAGATCGACCAGACCGGCAAGAAGATCCGCGCGCGCATCGACGAGATGCAGCGGACGCTGCACATGATCCTGCCGGTCTACGTGCTCTTCACGAAGACCGACCTCGTGGCGGGCTTCACCGAGTATTTCGGCGACCTGAAGAAGAGCGAGCGCGCCCAGCCGTGGGGCGCCACCGTGCGGCTCGACGAGAACAAGTCCGAGCCCGGCAAGATCTTCGATCGCGAGTTCGACGTGCTCGTCGAGCGGCTCCACTCCCGCCTGACGAAGCGGCTCATCGGCGAGCGGAGCCGCGACGCGAAGGAGAAGGCCTACCAGTTCCCGCTCGAGTTCGCGGCGGTGAAGCGCAACCTCTCGGACTTCGTCGCGGCGGCGTTCGCGCCCGGGGCCGGCGCGGCGCCGGCGCCGATCCTGCGCGGGTTCTACTTCACGAGCGGCGTCCAGGAGGGGCGGCCGCTCGACCGCGTGGTCGGGGCGATGGGGCGGGCGTTCGGGCTGCGCGCGGCGCTCGGCGAGGGCGAGGAGGAGGCCGCGCTCCCGAAGGAGTCGAAGAGCTTCTTCCTGCACGACGTCTTCACGAACATCGTCTTCCCCGATCAGGATCTCGCGGCGCGCAGCGAGGCCGAGCTCCGGCGGCGCCGGATGCAGCGGATCCTGGTGGCGGCGGCGGCGGCGCTGGTCGCCCTCCTGTTCCTGCTCCCGGCGGTGATCTCGTACTTCAACAACAAGGCGCTCGTCGCCGAGACGAGGCGCATCTCGGACGAGATCGCGTTCGTGGACTGGTCGGGGCGGAGCGGCGCCCCGCCGAACGTGCCCGCGAACATCGACAAGCTGGACCGGCTGCAGGGGCAGGTGGAGAAGCTCGATCAGTACGTCGAGAACACGCCGCTCGACCACGGCTGGTTCATGTTCCAGGGGGACAAGCTGTTCCCGCCGACGATGGGGCAGTACATCAAGAGCCTGAAGCAGGGGTTCGTCGGCCCGGCGAAGGCGCAGCTCGAGGCGAAGCTCGAGCGGGTGCGCGACGGGGAGTTCCTGGACGGCTACAACGCGCTGCGCAGCTACCTCCTGCTCGGCAAGGGCTACCAGGACCACATGGATGAGCAGGCGGCGCGGTGGCAGACCGGCCGGCTCGTCCAGGTCTGGGCCGACATCCTGAAGCCCTTCACCGATCTGCCCGAGAGCGACCTCAAGGCGCGGCTCACGCCGCACGTCGCCTATTACATCGACCTCGTGAGGCGCAAGAAGCTCGAGGCCGAGGAGCTGAACGAGCCCCTCATCGCCAGGGCGCGGGCCGACCTCCTGCGGGTCGACCCGACGAAGCGCTACTACGACCAGTTCGTGACGAGCCTGATCGACCAGAAGTACGACGAGTCGGGGCCGAACACGCCGGAGAACCTCAAGTACCCGCCGGTGTCCCTCGACGAGATGTTCGCGGACCGGTCCGAGGTGCTGACCGTCATCCACAGCGCGCAGAAGAACCGGGGCGGGACCTGGTTCAAGGTGGAGGGGCCGTACACCGCCAAGGGGCACGCGCAGGTGATCGAGTCGCTGAAGGAGGGCCGGAAGAAGCTCGAGCGCGAGCTCTGGGTGCTCCCGCTGTCCAACGACGAGAAGCGGAGCGGGGACCAGATCCAGAAGGAGCTCGACCGCGTCCGGCAGGACTACGACAACGCGTACATCGCGCAGTGGGAGGCGTTCTTCCGCGACATCCAGGTCGACATCCCGGCGACGAACCGCGACGCGATCCACGAGTTCCGGGTCCTCTCGACGCCCGACTGGCCCTACCGGCGGCTGCTCCAGCGGCTCCACGAGGAGACGCAGTTCCCGGTCGAGAAGCCGAGCGTGATCACCGCGGACGGCGGCCTCATCGACAAGGCCAAGGACATGATCGTGCAGCGGGTCGACCGGCGGACGGGCGCGCGGATCGACTCGCTCCTCCCGGGCTCGGGCGGGAACGAGCACTACGACCCGGTGCCCAAGAAGTTCGAATCGATGGCGGGCTTCGGCGTGCCAGCGCCGGCGGCCGAAGGGCAGCCCCCGCCGCCAGCGCCCAAGCTGAACCAGTACATCGGCCACCTCGAGCGGCTCGCAGGGGAGATGAGCGTCGTCGAGGACGGGCCGCCGGACACGGACACCTCGAGGGCCACGGAGGCGTTCCAGGACGCGGTGAAAGAGACCCAGGGGCTGCTGCTCTCGATGGACCCGACCGGGCAGCGGCTGATGGAGCCGCTCCTCATGAACCCCCTCCGGCAGGCGTACAAGGCGGTCGTGCGGCGCGCCGGCGGCGCGGCGAGCGGCATCTGGGAGGTCGAGGTCTGGCCGCACTACCGCGACAAGATCAAGGACCGCTACCCGTTCAACCTCGCCTCCTCACGCGACGCCTCGCTCGAGGACGCCATGGCCTTCTTCAAGCCCAAGGACGGCGTGCTCTGGGGCTTCTACGAGACCTACCTCAAGGGCTTCCACTACCAGGTCGGGCACGAGTACTTCCCGAAGTCCCACCTGTCGGGGCAGCCGCAGGCGGCCAGGCCGTTCACGCCGTTCAACGCGAACCTGTACAACTGCCTGAGGCGGTCGGACGAGATCTCCGACGCGCTCTTCGGGGGAGGCGGCGAGGGGCCAAAGGTCGTCTTCCACATCAACATGAAGACGGTCAGCCCGATCGTGAGCGAGGTGATCTTCGAGGTCGACGGCCAGAAGAGGCTCTATCGCAACGAGAAGGAGTTCTGGCACACCTTCAACTGGCCCGGGGAAGGCGCGAAGGGCGCGAGGATCCAGGTGCGCGGGGCCGGCGGGCTCGACGAAGAGCTCGTGCGCGAAGGGCCGTGGGGGATCTTCCGGCTGTTCGAGGCCGGGACCACGACCGCCCAGAAAGACAACGACGCGCTCTTCACCGTGACCTGGCAGATGACCGCACCGCCTGTGACCGTCACCATGGAGGTGCGGCCAACCCGCGGGAACCATCCGTTCCCGGCGAGCTTCTTCCGGGCGACCAACTGCCCGCCCAGCATCGGTGATCGCTTCGGCAAAGGGTGAGCCGAACAGCAACGGAGCCGGCGGGGGAGGGGGTGTCGTGCGGGGGGCCGGCGGGGGCCCCTCCCGCGAACTCGCGCCTTGTGGTGGCTATTGCCGAGGGAACGGGGGAGCCGGGCTAGGAGGTGGACACTGCGACGCGGGCCGGCGCTCGGATTCGCGGGGCCCTACCCCGCCGGCCCCCCGCACGACACCCCCTCCCCCGCCAGCTCTTTGTGACGGGGAAGAAAAGAGGGGGGCGCGATCGCGGCGGGTGTGCCGCGATCGGCGGGCGGTTCGTGATTGCCGGCGTGGAGTCTTGGCGCGATCGTTCTGGTCCTGCCGGCTGGAACGGAGCGTGCGGGGAGGGGGCCGCGCGCGCGGGGGCGGCGGGGTAGGGCCCCGCGAATCCGAGCGCCGGGCCGCGCCGAAGCGAGTCGCTCATGATCTCGGCTGGTCCGTACGTGTGGCAATAGCCACCACAAGGCGCGAGTTCGCGGGAGGGGCCCCCGCCGCCCCCGCGCGCGCGGCCCCCTCCCCGCACGCTCCCGCTGCGACCAGAGGCAACCGGGAAGGTGGTAGCGCTCGGTGAGCAGTTCGTGGTTCACTCCCACGCCGTCATGTTCTGGCGCCGCAAGAAGGGCCCTGCCGCTCCGCCGCAGATCGGCTGCTTCGGCAAGCTGCCCGCCACGGGCGACTTCATCCGGCTGAACGCAGGAGGAGAAGAGCTCGCCGCCTTCGACCGATGGCTGGGCGCGTCCATCGATTTCGCCCGCCGCGCCATGGGGCCCCATTTCGAGCCGTACTACCAGCAGGCGCTGGGCCTCTTCGTCTTCCACGGCGATCCGAGGGGCGACGAGCCGCCCGCCCGCGGGCTCGTGGGCGCATGGGCCGCCAGCGGCGACAACGCCGGCCGGCTCTACCCGATCGTCGTGTTCGGCTCGTACGACTACGACCAGCTCCTCGCCGCCGGGCCGTCGCTCCCCATCACCCTGTTCCCGCTCCTCGCCGCCGCCCACGACGCGGCGACGAACGGCCGGACCATGCCCGTCGACGCCTTCCTCCACCGCGTCTCCCAGATCGCGCCGCCGTCGCTCGACGACCCCGACGCGTCGCACGCCGCCTACCGCGCCTGGCTGAAGACCCAGCCGATGAAGGCGCTCTGGGACGCCGGCTTCGGCACCGACGCGAGCCGCTTCTGGGTGCTGCAGAACATCCTCGACTCGGTGATGCCATTCCGCGGCCAGGAGCTGCCCAGGACAGGGCTCGCGCTCCGGCTGCCCCTCGGCGCCGGCGACGCCTACGCCGCCGCCGTGTGGATCGACATGACCCTCCGCCTGTCGAAATGGGGACGCACGCTGATGAACGCGTTCTGGACCCCCCAGCGCACCCTGCTCCTCCACCTCGGACCCCCCCACGTGGGCTCGTTCCGCGAGATGATCGCCCCCACCACCCAGGCCGAGCACATCGCCGACCTCTGCGGACCCCCGCCGGTCGAAGAGCACGTTTCACGACACGCGCTCGGGCCGGAGCTCGACGCCCTCGTCGCCAGGACCGATCTGTCGCTCGACAGCTTCCTGGAGGCCCTCGGCTGAGCCCGTGGCCGAGCTCACGACCGCCGACCCGCAGGCGCCGTCGCCCCGGCGCGCCGCCATCACCCCCTTCCGATTCGCCGTCCGCGCCCGGGACGTCTTGATATCCTTCGCGCCCCATGGCCGCTGAAGACGCCATCCAGCAATCCAAAGCGCGGGTCGAGACGCTGTTCGCTCCCATCGACGGCGGCGTCGGCGCCGACGTCACCTACGACGAGGCGTTCGAAGCCCTCAAGAACGAGGTCGATAAGCTGCAGTCGCTCGCGGGCGGCAAGGTCGACTGGTCGCGCATCGCGACCGGCGCCGACGAGCTCCTGAGCGAGAAGTCGAAGGACTTCCGCGTCGCGCTCTACTACGCGGCGGCGAAGGCGCAGCTCGACAAGCTCCCCGGTCTGCTCGACGGGCTCGTGCTCGTGCAGGAGCTGAACAACGCGTTCTGGGACACGATGTACCCCGCGATCCGGCGGCCCAAGGCGCGCGGCAACCTGTGCGCCTGGTTCGGCGATCTCGCGGCCTCGACGCTCACCGGCGTCACGCCCTCCGCCGCGGAGCGCGACGTGGTGAACGCCATCGACCAGGTGAGCCGCGCCCTCGACGCCGACCTCAGCAGCCGGCTCGGCGACGCCTACGCCGGCTTCGGCCAGCTCCGGAGCGCGATCCGCAGCGTCGTCGCAAGCCTCCCCGCCGAGGCGCCGCCGCCGCCCCCGCCGCCGCCGCCCCCGCCGCCGCCGCCCCCGCCGCCGCCGAAGGCCGCCGAGACGGCGCTGGTCCAGGCGCCGGCCGCCACCGCGGTGGTCGTCACCCCGCCGCCGTCCCCGCCGCAGGTCGTCGGCACGGCCGACCCGGCGCTCAGCGTCGAGGCGATCGTCGACGAGGAGTCCGCGCTCACCGCCCTCGGCCGCTGCGCGCCGCTGATCGCCCGCGCGGGCGACGCGCTCCGCGCGGCCGATCCGAAGCGCGCGGCCGCGTACCGCATCCTCCGCGTCGGGCTCTGGGTCGACCTCCTCGACGATCCGGGGGCCGCGTCCGAGAACGGCACCACCGCGATCCCGCCGCCGCCCGAGCACGTGCTGCGCACGCTCCCGGCGCTGACGAGCCAGGGGGCGTTCGCCGACCTCTTGCCGATCGCCGACGAGTACGCGCAGAACTACCCCCTCTGGCTCGATCCGCACCGGTACGCGGCGAACGCGCTCGAGCAGCTCGGCGACGACTACGCCGAGGCCCGGCGCGCCTTGCTCATCGAGGTGGGCGCCCTCGCGCTCCGCGCGCCGCTCCTCGCGAACCTCAAGTTCAGGGACGGCACGCCGTTCGCGGACGCCGAGACGCAGGCCTGGCTCGCGAACGAGGTGGCGGCCGCCCTCGGCGGCTCGGGCGGAAACGGCGCCGGGGCCGCGGCGAAACCGAGGAGTTACCTCGACAAACCGCTCTCCGAGGCCCGCGGGCTCGTCGCGAACGAGCAGCCCGTCGACGCGATGGTCCTCCTCGAGAAGGCCGCGGCCGCCGCTCCGTCGGCGCTGGACCGCTTCCGCGTGCGGCTCGCCATGGCGCAGATCAACATCGATCTGTCCCAGTTCCTCGTGGCGCGCGCGCAGCTCGAGGCGCTGGAGCAGATCGTCGAGCACCACCGACTCACCACCTGGCAGCCGGATCTCTGCGCGGAGCTCTACGCCGCGCTCCATACATGCTACCGGGCCCTGAACCAGGGCTACGACGCCACCCCCGAGGCCAAGGCGAAGGAGGCGCTCTGCTTCGAGCGCGTCTGCCAGCTCGACGCTGCGCTCGCCCTGAAACTTTCGCTGGGGGCCTGAGGGGGCCTGACGGGGGTGCGAAGAACACGACGGACAGGGCGGACAGGGCGGATGCGCGTCGCGCCGAGAAGCTTGCCCGGGGGGCCGGGGTTTTGGTCTATGCTCGTACGGCCTGCGGGCGCTCCGCCCGCTGCTGACGGGGAAAGGAGCCTGCGATGAAAGAGGGATCGGTCGCGCCGAAGGAGCGCGTGAACATCACGTACAAGCCGGCCACGGGGAACGCGAAGGAGGACGTCGAGCTGCCGCTGAAGCTCCTGATGCTCGGCGACTACACGCAGCGGCCGGATCCGCGGCCCCTCGAGGACCGCAAGCCGATCAACGTGGACAAGGACAACTTCCAGAAGGTCATGAGCGAGCAGAAGCTCGCGCTCACCTTCAACGTCAAGGACGTCCTCTCCGAGCAGGAGAACAGCGAGCTCACGGTCAACCTCAAGTTCCGCCGGCTCAGCGACATGGAGCCCGAGGCGATCGCGAACCAGGTGCCGGAGCTCAAGAAGCTGCTCGACCTGCGCGCCGCGCTGACGGCCCTCAAGGGGCCGCTCGGGAACGAGAAGGCGTTCCGCAACAAGATTCAGCAGATCCTGAGCGACCCGGCTCAGCGCAACAAGATCGTGAGCGAGCTCGGGCTCGACAAGGAAGGGGAGTGAGCGATGGCGACAGAGACACAGGCCGCGGGGAGCGCAGGCGTCCAGACCCTGGAGGGAGGGTCCCTGCTCGACGAGATCCTCGCCGAGACGAAGATGACGCCCGGCGACGAGGGGTACGAGATCGCCAAGCGGGGCGTGCAGGCCTTCATCTCGGAGCTCGTCGCCCCGCGGCGCGAGGGTGAGAAGGTCGACAAGGCCTTCGTCGACGCGCTGATCGCGGAGATCGACGTCAAGCTGTCGCGGCAGATCGACGAGATCCTCCACCACCCGAGCTTCCAGAAGCTCGAGTCCGCCTGGCGCGGCCTCAAGTTCGTCATCGACCGCTGCGATTTCCGCGAGAACATCAAGGTCGAGATGCTCAACTGCTCCAAGGAGGACCTCCTCGCCGATTTCGAGGACGCCCCCGAGGTGCCGAAGAGCGGCCTGTACAAGCTCGTCTACTCGGCGGAGTTCGGCCAGTTCGGCGGCAAGCCGGTCGGCGCGATCATCGCGAACTACGAGTTCGGCCCGGGCCCCCAGGACATCGCGCTGCTCCAGAAGTGCGCCGCCGTCGCGACGATGTCGCACGCGCCCTTCATCGCGGCGGCCGGCCCGCAGTTCTTCGGCCTCAAGGACTTCATGGGGCTGCCCAACCTGAAGGACCTGAAGGCGCTCTTCGAGGGGCCGCAGTACACGAAGTGGAACGCGTTCCGCGAGACCGAGGACTCGCGCTACGTCGGGCTCGTGATGCCGCGCTTCCTGCTCCGCCTGCCGTTCGGCGCCAACACCGTCCCGGTGAAGGCGTTCAACTACGAAGAGGACGTGATCGGCAAGCACGACGCGTACTGCTGGGGCAACGCGACGTACGCCTTCGCCACCCGGCTCGCCGACAGCTTCGCCAAGTACCGCTGGTGTCCCAACATCATCGGCCCGCAGGCGGGCGGCGCGGTGGAGAACCTGCCGCTCCACCAGTACGAGGCGATGGGCGAGATCCAGACGAAGATCCCGACCGAGATCATGCTCACCGAGCGGCGCGAGTTCGAGCTGTCCGAGGAGGGCTTCATCGGGCTCACGTTCCGCAAGGACTCGGACAACGCCTGCTTCTTCTCGGCGAACTCCGCGCAGAAGCCCAAGTTCTACGGGCAGAGCGAGGAGGGCCGGGCCGCCGAGATGAACTACCGGCTCGGGACGCAGCTGCCGTACATGTTCATCATGTGCCGCATCGCGCACTACCTGAAGGTGCTGCAGCGCGAGCAGATCGGGACGTGGAAGGAGCGCGCGGACCTCGAGAAGGAGCTGAACGACTGGATCGGCCAGTACGTCGCCGATCAGGACGTCGTCTCCGCGGCGACCCGCGGGCGCAGGCCGCTCCGCAAGGCGAAGATCATCGTGACCGAGGTGCCGGGGAACGCCGGCTGGTACAAGGTCGACATGCAGGTGCGCCCGCACTTCAAGTACATGGGCGCGTTCTTCACGCTGAGCCTCGTCGGCAAGCTCGACAAGGAGTGAGCGGCCGGCCCCGGCGCCGCGCAGCCCGCGCGGTGCCAGGCCGCCCGCGCGGCGAAGGGCCGCACGGCGCCTGGGGCTCACGGCGCCCGGGCGGCGGCGCGGCCCGCCCGCCGCGGGCGCGCCGCTGGAACGAGCCCGCCCGCCGGCGTAGGCTCGGGCGATGAGGAAACTCTCAAGGATCTGCGTGTATTGCGGGTCGAGCCCCGGCGCGTCGCCGGCCTACCGCGCGGCGGCCGTCCAGGTCGGGGAGCTCCTGGCCGCGCGGGGGATCGGGCTCGTGTACGGGGGCGGCCGCGTGGGGCTCATGGGCGCGGTCGCCGACGCGGTGCTCGCGCGCGGCGGCGAGGTGATCGGCGTCATCCCCCACTTCCTCAACCAGCGAGAGATCGAGCACCGGGGCCTGACGGAGCTCCACGTGGTCGAGACGATGCACGAGCGCAAGGCGAAGATGGCGGCGCTGTCCGACGCCTTCGTCGCGCTGCCGGGGGGCATCGGGACGCTGGAGGAGCTGTTCGAGGTGTGGACCTGGACGCAGCTCGGCTCTCAGGAGAAGCCCGTCGGGCTGCTCGACGTCGCCGGGTATTACCGCCCGCTGATCGCCTTTCTGGATCACGTGGTGGCCGAGCAGTTCATGAAGCCGGGCCACCGCGCGATGCTCCAGGTCGAGAGCGACGCCGAGGCGCTCCTGGGGTTGCTCGCCGCCTGGCGCCCGAGCGTCGAGGTCAAGTGGATGGCGCCCGACGAACGGTAGGCGCGTCGCTCGATGTCCAGCTGAACCCGAGGCTCGCCCCGCGCGCCGCGGAGCCCACGGAGGCGCGCGGCGCCGGGCGAGCGTGAGCTCAGCTCGGCTTCCTCTCGTCCTCGTCCAGCTGGCCGTAGGCCTTCATGACCTCCTGCGGCCCGCCGAACTCGTCCTGCGGGAGGCTCTCGAGCACCTCGATGATCTCCTCCGGCGCTCCGTTGCTGCGCGCCGTGGCGACGAGATCGCCCTTGCCCGTCGGGTAGTGAGCGCCTTTCAGGTAGTTTTGAACGTTGGCCGGAGCCGTTCCGCCGAGTCCACGTGTCATGTTGTCCTCCTGCCCGCCCTCGCTGGCGGCGCCCAGCTGGTCAGCAACGCGCGCGCCAGGCCCGATGGCCTCGCGACGCGGCGGCGCCCGCCGGGCCGCACGCGGTCGTGTCCGGGAGGTCGTTTTCGCGGCAAGCGCACGGCATCAGGCGCAATGTGCTCCGCTGCCCGTGGCTCGATGTTCCGGCGGGCCCGCGCAGCGTCGGTCATGGCCGCATCGGCCCAGAGCGAGCTCCCTGAAGGAGAGAAGAATATCGAATTTCTATTCCCGCCTTCCTGTTCGAAGCCGACGAGCTCCCCGAACCTCGGCAGGCGGCCATTCTGGCAGCACGGCGCGCCAGCAGGCCAGGAGCGAAGGCCATTCCGGCGAGTCGATTGCTTTTCTCTCGCCTGCCGGCTGGAAGCACCGACACCTCGGCGTGCGCGGTGCTCCCGCGAAACGTCGCGGCAACGAGGTGTTTGTTCAGGGAACGCCCTAGCTCGTAACCGGAGCTCTCCTTAGCTCCACGGCGCCGATGGGGCACTCCCAGCCTCGCGACCGCCGAGCCGCGCGCGCTCATGGCGCGCCGGAACAGGGCCCCGCCCGCATCGCCGCGTGGCTCCGCGTGGAGCCGGAACGCGCGGACAGCGCTCCTGCCGAGATGGCCTGGCAAGCATCGTGCATCAAAACCTCACTGCTCGCGTCCGGAAGCGCGCCTCCAGGCGCGTCTCAGTTGCATCTTTTATGAAGGGTCAGCAGGAAAGGCCCGAATGCGGCGCATTTTGCCCCAGCTGTGGCAAGTTCGCCCGTTCTTGCGTCCAGCGAGCGCCGCGCCGTCGAGCGTACCTCGATGCTCAGCGCGCTGATCAGGTCATGTAGCGGATTGCCGCGCATTTCACGGCGGCGACCCCGCCTGATCTCGATGTCTCCGTGGATGGCCTCATCCCGTCGTCGGCCCGTAACTTGCTAAAAAGCCGGCGCGGTAAGTTCCTATTTCACAGAAATCGGAGACAAGATGAAGCAGATCGGGCCCGATCTCGTCTGTTTGTCGCACCTGCGCTGGAACTTCGTCTTCCAGCGGCCGAACCACCTGATGAGCCGCTTCGCGCAGGAGAGGCGGGTTTATTTCGTCGAAGAGCCCGTGTTCGAGGATGGGCCTCCGAGGCTCGAGGCGAGACACATCGAGGCCAATCTCACCGTCGTCGTCCCCCACCTCCGCCACGGCACCGAGCAGGAGGAGGCCCTCGCGCAGCAGCGCCGCCTGCTCAACTCCCTCGTGCGGGAGCAGGACATCCGGCAGCCGGTCCTGTGGTTCTACACGCCGATGGCGCTGCCGATCGCCGCCGACGTGGAGCCGTCGCTCGTCGTCTACGACTGCATGGATGAGCTCTCGGCCTTCCAGGGCGCCCCGCCGCTGCTCCGGGAGCGGGAGCGCGAGCTCTTCGCGCGCGCCGATCTCGTGTTCACGGGCGGCCAGAGCCTCTACGAGGCGAAGCGCGCCCAGCACCCGTCGGTGCACGCGTTCCCGAGCAGCGTCGACGCGGCCCACTTCGCGAAGGCGCGCGAAGCGGCCTCGGACCCGGACGACCAGCGCGACATCCCGAGGCCGCGCCTCGGGTTCTTCGGCGTCATCGACGAGCGGCTCGACGTCGATCTCGTCGCCCGCGTGGCCGAGGAGCGGCCCGACTTCCAGCTCGTGATGCTCGGGCCGGTCGTGAAGATCGACCCCGCCACGCTGCCGCGCCGGCCGAACATCCACTGGCTCGGCCAGAAGTCATATCAGGATCTTCCAGCCTACCTCGGCGGCTGGGACGTCGCTATCATGCCGTTCGCGCTCAACGAGTCGACCCGGTTCATCAGCCCGACGAAGACGCTCGAGTACCTCGCCGCGGGCAAGCCGGTCGTCTCCACCGCCATCCGTGACGTGGTCACGCCTTATGGCGAGAGGAAGGCCGTGCACATCGCCGACGCCTCCACGTTCGCGGCCGCGGCCCTCGCGGCGCTCGCGGGGCCGCGAGAGCAGCACATCGCGATCGCGGACGAGATGGTGAGCGCGACGTCATGGGACAAGACATGGCGCTCGATGTCGAAGCTCATCAACGACGCACTCCAATCCAAGCGTTCGGCGGCCGTCCGGACGGAAGGGAACGTACCGTGTTCGACACTCTGATCGTAGGCGCTGGGTTTGCTGGCAGCGTGCTCGCGGAGCGCCTTGCCTCGCAGATGAACAAGTCGGTCCTCCTGTGCGACAAGCGGCCGCACATCGGCGGCAACGCGTACGACTACCACGACGACGCCGGGGTCCTCATCCACAAGTACGGCCCCCACATCTTCCACACCGCGTCGCCGCGCATCTTCCGCTACCTGTCGCAGTTCACCGAGTGGCGCCCGTACGAGCACCGCGTGCTCGCGCACGTCGACGACAAGCTCGTCCCGTTCCCGATCAACGTGGATACGGTCAACGCCCTCTACGGGACCAGCTACTCGCCCGCCGAGGTCGAGGCGTTCTTCGCCCGCGTCGCCGAGCCGATCCAGCACTGCCGCACCTCCGAGGACGCGGTCGTCAGCAAGGTGGGCCGGGAGCTCTACGAGAAGTTCTTCCGCAACTACACGCGCAAGCAGTGGGGGCTCGACCCGTCGGAGCTCGACGCCTCGGTCGCCTCGCGCGTGCCGGCGCGCACGAACCGCGACTCCCGGTACTTCACGGACGAGTTCCAGGCGATGCCGCTGCGCGGCTATACGCGGATGTTCGAGAACATGCTGGATCACAAGAAGATCCGGGTTCTCCTGAACACCGATTACCGCGATATCATGAACGAGGTGAGCTTCCGGGAGATGATCTATACCGGACCGGTAGACGCCTTCTTCGACTTCCGCTACGGGAAGCTTCCCTACCGCTCCCTGGAATTCAAATTCGAGACTCATGACAAGGAAGTGTTCCAGCCGGGCGCGGTCGTCAATTATCCGAACGAGCACGCGTACACCCGCATCACGGAGTTCAAGTACCTCACGGGACAGAAGCACCCGAAGACGAGCATCGTGTACGAGTTCCCGAAGGCCGAGGGCGACCCCTACTTTCCGGTGCCGCGGCCCGAGAACGCGGAGCTGTACCGGAAGTACAAGGCCCTCGCCGACGCGACGCCGAACGTGCGCTTCGTCGGGAGGCTCGCGACGTACCGGTACTACAACATGGACCAGGTCGTGGGTCAGGCGCTCGCCACCTTCGACCACATCCGCGAAGCCACGCTCGATGGAGCTGCGGTGACCGTCGCTGCCTGAACAGACCATGCCTCGACAGCACCTCGCACAGATCGGTATCCCAGGTTCGGTGCCGCCGCCGGCCGACAGCGGCGGCGCCCGCGGTTACCCGCGCCCTCTGCTCCGGCGAGAAGGATGGACCTCGCTGAACGGGGCGTGGGAGTTCGCCCTCGACCCCCGGGCGGAGTGGAGCTCCCCGGCCGACGCGCGCTTCGACAGGACGATCGAGGTGCCGTTCGCCCCGGAGACGCCCCGGAGCGGGGTCGGCGAGACCGGCTTCTTCAAGGCCTGCTGGTATCGACGGCGGGTGCAGGTGCCGGAGCTCGACGCGTCCGAGCGGCTCGTCCTGCACTTCGGCGCGGTGGACTACCTGGCCAAGGTGTGGATCGACGGCAGCTTCGTCGGCGAGCACGAGGGCGGCTACACGCCGTTCGAGATCGACATCACCGAGCACGCGAGGGGTCGCGAGAGCGTCACGATCGTGGTGCAGGCCCACGACGATCCGAGCGACCTCGCGAAGCCCCGCGGCAAGCAGGACTGGAAGCTCGAGCCTCACTCCATCTGGTACCCGCGGACCACGGGGATCTGGCAGGCCGTGTGGCTCGAGCGCGTGCCGCGCATGCGCGTCGAGTACCTCCGGTGGACCCCGAACCTCGAGCGCTGGGAGATCGCGGTCGAGGTGCGCGTGGCCAACGCGCCGGCGGAGGGCGCGCGCGTCGGGGTGCGGCTGCGCGTCGGCGACATGACGATCGCGAACGACCAGTACACGGTGGTGGCCGGGGAGGTCCACCGGCGCATCACGCTGTCCGACCCCGGCATCGACGACTTCCGCAACGAGCTCCTCTGGTGCCCCGAGCGCCCGACGCTGATCGACGCCGACATCGTCCTCTACGACCAGTCCGGGATGACGATCGACCGCGTGAAGAGCTACACGGCGCTGCGCTCGGTCGCCGTCCGCGGCGACCGCTTCCTCCTGAACGGGCGGGCGTACGTCCTGCGGATGGTGCTCGACCAGGGCTACTGGGAGGGGACCGGGATCACCGCCCCCGACGACGAGGCGCTGCGCCGCGACGTCGAGCTCACGAAGCAGATGGGCTTCAACGGCGCCCGGAAGCACCAGAAGATCGAGGATCCGCGGTACCTCTACTGGGCGGACAGGCTCGGCCTGCTCGTCTGGGAGGAGATGCCGAGCGCCTACCGGCACACGCGCAGGTCGATCGATCGGCTCGCGCGGCAGTGGCTGGAGGCGATCCGGCGGGACATCAGCCACCCGTGCATCGTCGCCTGGGTGCCGTTCAACGAGTCGTGGGGCGTCCCGAACCTGCCGGACAACCCGAACGAGCGGCACTACGTGCAGGCGCTCTACCACCTCACGCGGTCGATGGACTACACGAGGCCGGTCATCGGCAACGACGGGTGGGAGAGCGTGGCGACCGACATCATCGGCATCCACGACTACGATCCGTCGCCCGAGCGCATCGCCCGCCGCTACTTCGCGCACGACGTCGTGCCCAAGCTGCTGAAGCGGGAGAGGCCCGGGGGCCGCGCCCTCGTGCTCGACCCGTCGGTCAACCACGAGACCGCGATCGTGCTGTCGGAGTTCGGCGGGATCGCGGTCGCGCCCGGCAGCGGAGACAACGGCACGTGGGGGTACTCCGCGTGCAGGACTCCGGAGGAGTTCGCCGAGCGCTATACGAAGCTCATGAAGGTGGTAAACGCCCTCGAGCTGCTCGCCGGCTTCTGCTACACGCAGTTCGCCGACACGTACCAAGAGGCGAACGGCCTGCTCTACGCCGACCGCACGCCGAAGTTCCCGCTGCACAAGATGGCGGCCGCGACGCAGGGGATCCCGTTCGTCGGCCCGAACGAGACGCCCTCGACGCTGAGCGACGGGGGGCTGGCGGACATGCCGGCGCTGGCGGATATGCCCGGGCTCGCGGACATGGGTGCGCAGCGATGACGGCGCGCGGACAGGGCTTCGAGGCCGTCTTCGGCCGTCCGGCGAAGCTCCTGGCCGAGGCGCCGGGGCGCGTGAACCTGATCGGCGAGCACACCGATTACAACGGCGGGTACGTGCTGCCGACGGCGATCCCGCAGAAGACGCGTGTCGAGATCGCGCCGCGGGACGACGGGCTCATCCAGGTCTCGACGGCGAACGTGGATGGCGGCGCCCAGCTCTCGTTCCGCGCCGGCGAGGAGTCGCGCCGCGGCCTGTGGCTCGACTACGTGCAGGGCATCACCGCGGTCCTCCGCGGCCGCGGCGCGTCGATCCCGGGCTTCGACGCGAGGATCGAGTCGTCGGTGCCGCTCGGCAGCGGCCTGTCGTCGAGCGCCTCGCTGCTCGTGGCGCTCGCCCGCGCCCTGCGGGCGATGCTCGGGCTGTCGATCGACGACGTGGAGATCGCCCGCATCGCGCACGCCGCGGAGCACGACTTCGTGGGCGCGCCGGTCGGGACGATGGATCAGATGGCCGCGAGCCTCGCCGACGAGCACACGGCGCTGTTCATCGACACGAGGACGCTCGCGTTCGAGCGCGTCCCGCTGCCCTCCGAGGCCGAGCTGCTCGTGGTGGACTCGGGGGTGGCGCACCAGCACGCGAGCGGCGATTACAAGACGCGGCGCGCGGAGTGCGAGCGCGCGGCCGCGCTGCTCGGCGTCCCAGAGCTCCGGGACGTGGACGCGGCCGCCGAGCAGCGCATTGCGTCGCTGCCTCCGCCGCTCGACCGGCGCGCGCGCCACGTCGTGACCGAGAACGCCCGGGTGCTCGCCGCCGTGGCCGCGCTCCGCGCCGGCGATCTCGGCCGCCTGGGCGAGCTCTTCGACGCGTCGCACCGGTCGATGCGCGACGACTTCGAGGTGTCGGTGCCGGCGGTCGACGCGCTGGTGGAGAGCGCGCGGGCGCAGCCGGACGTCTTCGGCGCCCGGCTGACCGGCGGGGGCTTCGGCGGCTCGATCGTGGCCCTGGTGAAGCGCGGGTGCGCGGCGCGGGCGGGGCAGGCGGTCGTGGAGGCCTATGCGCGCGCGCCGGGCGCGTCTGGCCGACGCGCGACGGTGCTGGTGGGAGGGCCCGTCTCATGAGCGAGCGCTCCGGGATCGCGCTCTGGGCCGGCGTCGAGTGCACGGTCAACCGCGTCGGCGACCGGTACCTCGACCAGGTGGAGCGCACGGGCCACCACGCCCGCATCGCCGACCTCGACCTGCTCGCGGAGCTCGGCGTCAAGGCGGTGCGGTACCCCGTCCTGTGGGAGCGCACGGCGCCGGACGGCCTGCAGCGCGCCGATTTCTCCTGGGCAGACGAGCGGCTCCACCGGCTGCGGGAGCTCGGCATCGAGGTGATCGTCGGGCTCGTCCACCACGGCAGCGGGCCGCCGTGCACCAGCCTGATGGACGACGGTTTCGCGAGCGGCCTCGCGGAGTTCGCCGCCGCCGTGGCCGAGCGCTACCCGTGGGTGCGCGACTACACGCCGGTCAACGAGCCGCTCACGACCGCGCGCTTCAGCGCGCTCTACGGGCACTGGTACCCGCACCGGCGGGACTCCGCCTCCTTCCTGCGCGCGCTGCTCGTGGAGACGCGCGCCACCGTGGCCGCGATGCGCGCGATCCGGCGGGCGCGCCCGGACGCGCGCCTCGTGCAGACGGAGGACTTCGGGGCGGTCGCCAGCGCGCCCCGGCTCGCCTATCAGGCCGAGTTCGAGAACCACCGGCGCTGGCTGAGCCTCGATCTGCTGCACGGGCGCGTGGACGCCGCGCACCCGCTCTACCCGCACCTCCGCGGCTGCGGCGCGACCGACGAGGAGCTCGCGCGGCTCGCGGCGGCGCCGTGCCCGCCGGACGTGATCGGCGTGAACTACTACCTCACGAGCGACCGGTTCCTCGACGACCGCCTCGAGCTCTACCCCGCGTGGACGCACGGCGGCAACGGGCGCGACGCGTACGCCGACGTGGAGGCGGTGCGCGTCCAGGAAGAGGGGATCTCCGGCCACCACGAGGTGCTGCGCGAGGTGTGGCAGCGGTACGGGGCGCCGATCGCGATCACCGAGGTCCACCTCGGGTGCACGCCGGAGGAGCAGATCCGCTGGCTGGTCGAGGCCTGGGAGGGCGCGCGCGCGGCCCGGGCGGAGGGCGCCGACGTGCGGGCGGTGACGCTGTGGTCCGCCTTCGGGGCGTACGACTGGGACAGCCTGGTCACCCAGCCGCGCGGCCACTACGAGCCGGGGGTCTTCGACGTGCGCGGGCCCGCGCCGCGGCCCACGGCGCTCGCGGCGGTCGCGCGGGAGCTCGCGTCCACCGGCCGGACCGAGCACCCGCTGGCCGGGGCGCCGGGCTGGTGGCGGCGCGACGAGCGGCTGCTCTACGGGGCGCCGCGGTCGACGACGCGGAGCCTCTGCCGGCCGCGCGAGCGCCCGATCCTGATCACGGGCGCGGGCGGGTCGCTCGGCGCGGCGCTGGCGCGCGCGTGCGAGGAGCGCGGCATCCACGTCCGGGCCATGACGCGCGGCGAGCTCGACATCGCCGACGCGTCGGCCCTGGAGCGCGCGCTCGCCGAGGTCCGCCCGTGGCTCGTGATCAACGCGGCGGGCTACACGCGCGTGCACGACGCCGAGGACGAGATCGAGGCGTGCCGCCGCGCCAACGTGGTGGGGCCGATCCTCCTGGCGGGGGCGTGCCAGCGCCACGGGGCGCGGCTCCTCGTGTTCTCGTCGGCCTTCGTGTTCGACGGGAGCAAGCCCGATCCGTACGTCGAGGATGATCCGGTCGCGCCCATCAACGCGTTCGGCGAGGCGCAGGCGCTGGGGGAGCGGGGCGTGCTCGACGCGCTGCCGGGCGCGCTGGTCGTCCGCACGGGCAGCCTGTTCGGGCCGTTCGAGGCGCGCAGCTTCGCCGCGCTCGCGCTGTCGGTCGTGCAGCGCGGGGAGCCCTTCCGCGCCGCGGACGACCTCTTCGTGTCGCCCACCTACCTGCCGCACCTGGCGCACACGTGCCTGGACCTCGCGATCGACCAGGCCGAGGGCGTATGGCACCTGGCGAACGACGGTGTCCTGAGCTTCGCCTCCTGGGCGAAGATGATGTGCGACGCGGTCGGCCTGCCCTCGCGCGCGGTGCACGCCTGTCCGGCGCACACCCTCGGGCTCCGGGCGAACCTGCCCCGCCAGGGGGGGCTCCACAGCCGCCGCCGCGCGACGCTGCCGACGCTGCCCGAGGCCGTCGAGCACTACGTCAGGCACCGGGCGGAGGCGCTGCCGGCGGCCGGGTAGGCCGGCGCTTCAAGGGAGCGCTTCCAGCGCGGAGGCGACGCGCGGACAGGCTGCCGCTGCGGCGTCGGGCGACAGCCATGCGGAGACGACCGCCTTCCGGAGCTCTCGTCATCGGACGGCGCCGCCCTCTTCTGGTGCGACGCTCATGCGCCTCGCCATCCACGACAGCAGCAGCACGCCCGCCGCATCCGCCGCGAAATCCGCGAGCGACGAGGTCCGGCGCGGCGACAACCCCTGCGCGAGCTCTTCCAGGCCGGCGCCGGCGAGCACCAGCGCCGGGCCGAGGCGAGGGAACGGGAGGTCGCGGCGGACGGGGCGATAGCGGAGCGCCCCGTCGACGCTGACGGCGAGCAGGCCGAAGCCCAGCGCGTGCGCCGCCAGGTCGGCGTGCGGCACCGACGGGAGCGACGTGGGGAGCAGGCCCAGGTAGGCGCCCGCGGAGGCGGCGGCGACCAGCGCGAGCTGGGCGCAGAGCAGGAGACGGAACTGGCTGGTTCGTGCGGCGGCCATTCGCCCGGCACAACGGCGCCGCGCGCGCGGGCAATCCGCGGTGGGCCGCCTCCACGAGAATTCCTTGAGCGCCACGGCTCCGCCATATCTCCTCCACAGGGCCGCGCCCCCACGTCGGCCGAGCCGCGCACGATTCCGGCATGGCGGCTGTGCTGCGCTGGCCCACGAGGCTCGATCGACGCGATGAGCTACGCCTGAAGACTGGACGGGGCCCGTATCGAGAGCGATGCGGCTTCGCCCGGCTCGTGCTCCTCCGTCCTCCTCCATCCCCGGGCTCGATACGCTGACGTCCATGATGAGACACTGTTCTTGGACTGCTGGGATCTTCGCGGCGCTGGCCTGTACCCTGGGGATGGAGTCGAGCGCCGACGCGTGCGGGGCTTCGCTTCCGGGTCTGTCGGACGTCTTTCCGGAGAGCGGCGCGACCTATCCGGGGAATGCCGCGCTCTTCTTCGCCGGCCACGCCCTCTCGCTGGACGCCGCGTCGGTGACGGTCGACGGCGCGCCCGCGCGCCTCGTGGCCGCGCCGGACGTGCCCGCGGCGGGGTACGACCGCGTCGCGCGGATCGAGCCGCCGCCCAGCGAGGGGCAGGCGATCGTGATCGAGGGCGATTTCTGCGAGCCGACCGAGGCGTGCGAGCCGGTGCGGATCGAGCTCACGGCCGGCGCCGCCGACACGGACGCGCCCCCGACGCCGAGCGGGATCTCGTTCGACATCCACGATTATCCCGACTCAATGCCGGGCGCCGGGAGCTGCGTGTCGCACAGCCATCTCGCGTGGTGGATCACGGCCGAGGGAGAGCCCGCGGGGGCCGGCGAGGCCCCCGTGATCACCAACATCGAGGTGTTCCGGGACGTCACGTTCACGGAGCCTGTGCTCTCGATGAGCCGGCTCATGAGCGCAGCGTCGATGACCATGGCCCTCCATGAGACCGTGGACGTGCTCGCCGGCGCCGAGGCGGCGACGGCGTTCTGCTTCCGGGCCACGGCGGTGGATGCGGCCGGGAACGTCGCCGGCGAGGCCGTGCACGCGTGCAGGCCTTGCTTCTACCGGGAGGACCGGGACACGGCGGAGCCGAGCTTCTCCTGGCCGTCCGAGCCGGCGTGGACGGAGGAGGACGTCTATCCCGGGGGAACCTGCGATTCAGGGATGGAGTCGGGCAGCGGCGGTGGCGCCGGCGACGGCGACGAGGACGCGGCGGTGCGCGGCTGCAGCTGCCGCGCCGCCGGCGAGCGCGGCCCGGGCGGCGAAGGGGCGCTCGCGGGCGCGGCGCTCGCGCTGCTCGCGTGCGCGGCGAGGATCGGGCGACGGCAGCGCTGACGGCGCGAGCTTCCGCCACGATTCCTGAAGGCCAAGCTCTCCTTGCCATCGACGGTGAGGTGGAGGTTGACGATCGTGGCCGGCGTTCGCCAGAGCCCACGGCCCATGTACGAGCGTCTCACCGGCCTCTGCGCTCAGCGTGTCAACCTCGGACATTGGCGGCGTCCCTGCGCTCCGCCGATTGAACGACGAGAACGGACACGAGAGCGTCCCGAAGCCGGCGAGGCGAGCTCCATTGCCATGGCGCCCATGCTATTCTTTTGGCGCGAGACTGAACGCCGTCGGTGTCATCCCGCTGCTCACGTTGGTAGGGATTGCGCGAGCTACCTCTGGTTCGGGATGTTCACTCGCTTTCCACGCAGATGGCATCACCGAGCTGGCGAGAGTCGGTCGCGCGGACGCTGCAACCGTAACCTGGACCGTCGATGGATCCCCCTCCACCGATCCTCGCGATCCCCCAGTACCCGACGTAAGGGCATATCTCAGCCGAGTAGGAGGAGGCGGTCGCGAAATCCACGTGCTCGAAGCCCTCCAGGCACTGGTCTCCGCCTCTCACCACCGCAAAGGTGGTCCCGCCGATGTCGAAGAGCTCGTAGTTGGGTTTGCAGAGCGTGTAGTCCAGCTCGCGGGTATCGTCAGCGTGCTGCTGGCAGTTGTTCCACGGGCCATCTATCGAAGCCCCGTCCGCGAGACGAAAGACTCCTGAATAGGGGAGCTCTTCGCAGCGGCCGAAGAACGTCCAGAAGGCGTCGGCCGGGGTCAGCGGCGTGTATCCTACGGGGCAACCTTCACCTTCGTAGACTCCGAACTCCACCGCCTGAGCTTGAGCGGGTGCGCTCAGCGAGATGCCTCCGGCGACAAGGCCGCAGAACAGGGCGCGCATGAGCTTCATGTGAAAGGTGTGTTTCATTTGTTTGCCAATGTGTTTTTATGATGGTTAACGTTTCCAAGCCAAGCGCGTGGTCGGGCGCAGGGATTCATTGGTGCGTCTTGGTCACGCCGCAAGACGCCCTGTGGGCTCCGCAGTGGAGAGCCCGTCCCGTGCTTCATCAACCGGCGCGGAGTTATCATTCTCAAAAGCGGAAACGCTGTCAATGTCTAAACGAGCGTTTTGTTTTCGTGGATATCTCTGGTTGAGATGGAATTGGCAATCTGAGCCTAGTCGCCCGGTCAGCAGAACAGGCCTCGCCTTCAGCCGGGCTCTGGAATTCGCTCGTGGGTTCCAGAGCTCGGCGAGGCGCGTGCCGCTCGCGACGTCGTCTCCCTTCACGGCAATCGACGGCATCCACTCGAAGATGTGGAAATTGCCGATGCGGCGGGCGAACGGATCCTCGAACACCGCAGCCGCTGCTTCAGGCCGCGCCGGGCTGCAAAGGAGCCGCAGCGCCGGCGCGCGACCCACGCGCTGGGAGGACGCGCCCGGAGCGCCGCGGCGGATCATCGAGGCCGGGTTCCATCCGCCGCGATGCCCTCTGCACCGGCGGGGCACGAGCTGGGCCCGCCGCAGCCCGAGGTCCGGAGACAGGCGCATCCGACCCGGCCCGCAACCGCGCCAGGATCATGTCCAGAGTATGCGGCGACACGGTGGGCGACGCCAGGCAGCGAGCTGGAACGGCGGCGTTCGAGAAGTGAAACAGTGCTATCGCTGCTGCGGGGAGTCGAGCCGGGAAGCGAACCGCCGAGGATCGCCTCGGGCTCGATCTGGGTCGGCGACGGCTTTGTCGGCGCGGCGGGCAGGTGCTTGGCCCCCTCCGCCGCTTGCTCGCCCAGCCCTCCCGCGCTCAGCCGGGCCGGCGGCGCTGAGCGGCTGCCGGGCTCAGCGGGCGACCGGGGCGGGCATTCGGCCTGACCATCGACCCCATGCATTCAGCCGAGCCGCGATGGCCGGCGGATGGTCGCAAGCGCGTTGCGCTGTTGTTGCTCAATCCGCGCGGGGGTGGCCCGCTGCGCGCAGCCGAGGAGCGCCGGAGCTCGGCGGGGGCGCGCCGTCGGCTTGCTCGCCGGCGGTGATCGGGCTCGACGCCTCTTGGCAAACGCTGGCGGACGCCGCGCGCTGCCACCCTGGCATGAGCGCTGCAAACAGGCCCAGCACACCTCTCTTTCCGAGGACGCCATGAAGAACGATGGACGCAATCTACAATCCAGGATCTGGCCGCTCGCAGCAGCAGCAGCAGCAGGCGCACTGTCGCTCGTCGCCTGTGGTGGGACGGATGAGAGCACAGCCGAGCCAGCGCTCGACGAAGCGGGCGTGGCCTACCAGGGGCTGAGCTCCCATTGGGGCTGGGCCCACACGGACCACGCGAACCCCTATACGAACCGCTGCGTGAACGATGCCGCCAGCAGCATCAACGCGCTCTACAACCCGAGCTATGTCATGGCCTACCGCAGCGGCAGTGACGCCTGCAGCACATATGCGCCCACGACGGGCGCCGGGCTCATTCACCACCAGGGCATCCAGCGGCTCGCGCGTGACTACAACTATCTCCTGGTGACGACCTCGGTTCAGGGGGGCGCGAGCCCGGGCTTCGAGGTCGTGCGCCTCGGATCGCTGAGCAACAACCCGTGGCTCTTGGGTCGGAATGCTTCTCCCTCCCGGCTCCCGTCCTGCAGCGACGCGATCGTGCACTACCAGTCCGACGACTCAGGGATGCCGTACGATCACTCGGGCGGCCTTCAGGTGAACGGCGACTACGCCATCGTGCCTTTCGAAAACAACGACGATCGGGCGACGGCGGGCTTTCGTATCGCAAGGATGTCGAACCCCTTGAACCCCCAGTGGAGCCCGCTGGTCCCGAGGATGCGAGGTCAGACGGTCAACGCGGGCGCGGTGAGCCTTACGCTGCTCTCCTCTGGCCACTACCTCGCGCTCGTCTTTGGCCACGACTCGGACGACGTCGAGGTGTTCGTGTCCTCGGAGGCGGCAATGCCCTATTTCGGCAGCTCGAGCTCCACCTGGGTATCTCAGGTGAGCGTCTCGACGCCCTTCGGCGGCGCGGAATACCAGGGCCTGCAGCTCGTGACCCAGTGCGACGGGCAGCTCTTCGTCGCTGGCACGCACAGGAACAAATGGTTCGACGAGGACTGGGTCGACCTGTGGCGCGTGGACCTCAGCGCGACCTTCGTGCCCAGCTTCACCGAGGTGGCCAGCCGACACATGTCCTGCAGCAGCTCGGCTACGGGCAACAAGCGCTACTGCGCCTTCGATGCAGGGGCCGGGATCTATGTGGATCCCGACGGCGAGATCCTGCTCTATGGGGTGGAGCACTACAACGACGCCTACCCGGGCACGACACGCGCGGTCAAGGTGCGCGAGTTTCCGTAGACCCTGCGCCGAGGCGCGCCCTCACGACGCAGAGCAGCTCCGGACGCTTCGTACATCCGCGCCGAGCGCTAGCCCGTGGGATCGCCTCTTCTATCTTGGAGGTGATGGTGGTAATGCTGTGGCGTGCAACTAGCTGCGATGGATGAGGCTTCGCGCGCGCGACATCGACGCCCGTTGTTCTGGCACGCTCCCTGGCTGGTCTTCGCGGGCTTGACCGCGTGCGCGGCGGAGCAAGCGAAGCCTGAGAGCCCCGCCGGGCATCCGGTGGGGCGCGCATACCCGCCCCTGGCGGCCTCCGCGGGGGCCGCATCGCCGGGCCCTCCGCCGCCCGGGGCTCCGCCCGCCACGCCCGCGGCGGCGGTCGTCGAAGAGGAGCCCCGGCGGCCGCCTCAGGACGTGCCGGATCGAGCTTGTACGAAGGACGGCGAGTGCGGTGATGGTTTTTGCGATCGGGGTCGCTGCGCGGCGACCTCGGCGTCGAGGTCGGTGTACGGGCGGACCTGCGAGGCGCTCCCCACGCTCAACCCGTGCGGAGCGTATCTCTGCTTGGAAGGCCGTTGCAGGTCGTGCGTATCTGACGCCGAGTGCACGAAGGCGATGGGCGCTCCCACGTGCGACCGCTTCGGAGCCTCGGAAGGGTTCCCGGGCCGCAGCTGCGGCCGGCATGTCCAGGGGCCTCCTCCCGACCCGAACCGCGGGCCGCCGGAGCCGGTTCCGGCACCCTCCACGCCGTGAGCCGCCTTGTCGAAGGGGAGACTAGAGCGACAAACGGGTTGAAACTGCCTGAAAAGCGCAGAGATTCGAACCGCCGAGACGCCAAGACGCCAAAAGACGCCAAGTAAAGGGAGAGAAAAATCTTGGCGTCTTGGCGTCTTGGCGTCTTGGCGTCTTGGCGTCTTGGCGGTTCATCCCTCGCTCGATCAACGTGATCGGCGTTCTAGGATCTCCCGTCCTCCGTCTGGCTTCGCGTGAGCGCGCCGTTCCCGTGCTCGGTCGTACCGCTCAACACGTCCTCGGATAACGAGAGAGCGAGCAGGAACAGCACCGCTGCGGCGACTGCCGACGGATCCTCGCCGGACGGCGCGCCGGTGGGGAGCGCCGTCAGCCGTCGTGACCGGCGCGGCGACGCGATGCGCCAAGCAAGAACGCGCCGCCGCGCCCCTGATGACTCGCCGCGATTTTCCTGGTCGAATGAACGCCGTAGCCCGTTGATGGCATCGTGCTCGCCGAGCCGCCGAGGACGTGGGCGGCGGGCGCGTCCCGGAGACGTTCGGGTTCGTGGGTTGTGCTTGTCTTGCGGAGGTGGCCTATGAGGTTTGCGCGACACAGCAGCGGACGGATGTTGGTGGCTTGTTGCTTTGTTTTCGGCTTCAGCTCGGGGTGCGGGAGCTCGGTTGTCCTTCCCGATCCATCTCCCCAGGACGGCTCGTCCGATCCGCCGCAGGACGAAGCGGCGGCTGACGTCGACCCGGCCGACAGGCCCGTCGACCGGCCGGCGACGCCCGAGCGCCCCGTCGATGCGTCGATCGGCGGCGGCGCGGGCGACCGATGCGCGGGCCCGTTCCCCGGCGAGGAGCCGGGCGACGGCAGCGGCTACTACCTGAAGCCCGGCATCCTCTACCCCGCGGAGTCCCCGGGCGTGTACATGGGTCAGCTGTCGCTGGGCGACATCGACGGCGACAGGCGCTTCGACTTCGTGAGCACGGATCGCGAAGCGCTGTACTTGCAGACGCATCCGCGGGTACGGGACCTGAACGGCGAAGTCATCTACGCCCCTTCCACGGCGGCCAGCTCGGTCGAGGACACGTTGCTGCTCGACGCGGACCACGACGGCGCGCTCGACATCGTCGTCGCTCAGCAGGAAGGGCTCGTCTTCCTCCACAACCAGGGCGGCGGCGCCTTCGAGCCCCCGAGGACGATCGCTGGGCCAACCACGTTCTCTCCGAGCGCCGTGGATCACGACGGGGATGGCGTCCTCGACATCGTCGGGCTCGGGTACGACAGCAAGATCCTCGTCTACCGGGGCGACGGCGACGGCGGCTTCGAGCTGGCCCACGATCTGCCGGCCGGCGTGTTCCTGTCCGGCATCGTCACCGGCGACGTGACCGGGGACGGGCACCCCGACGCGGTGATCGCGATGGACGGCGTGGGCGCGGGCATCGCCGTCTTTCCGCACGACGTCGAGCTCGGGTTCGACACGACCGGGCAGCAGGTCTTCTTCGAGACCACGCCGCCGAGCGCGGGCGTCTCGTTCGTCTCGGTCGCGGTGGGCGACGTGAACAACGACGGACGCCAGGACGTCGCCGCCGTCACGCACGAGTACACCGACGGGCCGATGCGGGTCTGGATCCTGCTGCAAGACGAGCTCGGCAGCCTGACGGCGCCGCAGCCGCTGCTCACCATCGATGACCACCAGTCTTTCGTCTCCGGAGGCCTGCAGATCGCCGATCTGAACCTCGATGGGCGGAACGATCTCGTCGCGGTCAGCCGAAACACCGCCGAGATGTGGTCGTTCCTCCAGACCCCGGCGGGCACCTTCGAAGGTCAGCCGGCTCCATTCCCCGGCACCTTCGAGGACATCGACGGTTTCGGCGTCGGCATCACCGATTTTGACTGCAACGGGTGCCCTGACGTCGTCGGCGTCCAGCTCGACGGTCTGGTCGTCTTCCGCGGTCGCGGCTGCGCGACGGCGCCTTGAGCGCGCCCGCGGGCGGCGCCTCCTGCCCCTTGGTCCGCCCGTCCTGAGCTCCGATTCGGTTGCTCGATTCAGTGACTCGGGAAGCGAAGCGTCTCGACCTGGACGCCGTCCTCCCCTCGGATCTCCCCGCCAGACCAACCCCGGCTCACGACGCCCTTGCCCGGAGCAAGGCCGCTCGAATCCAGGGGATTCGAGCGGCCTCGGTCGCGCGGACACCCGCCGCGAGCCGCTTTGTTACCACCCCAAAGCTTCGATCATCTTCTCGCCATAGCGCGTGCCCATGAGAACAACGGACGCATGATCGAAGTGGTACTGGTCCATGACGTTGGTCCCCTGCTGAGTGATCCAGTATCCCTCAGGCAACATGTCGGCCGCTTGGTGCACGAGGTTGTTGTGGCCGCTGCAGCATCCGCCCGCGGGGAGCTCTCCAAGAATGAAGGGAACGTCGTAGTCGACCCCCCAGGCTTCTTTCACCTCGTTATAGAGCTGAACGACCTTGCCGGGCCATGAGCTCTGGCCGCTGTCGGACTCGCCCTGGTGGAAGATGATGCCCGCGAAGCGCGCATTCTCAGCCGTCTTCGCTTTGGCGATCTTGTTCAAGATCATCTGGTGGTGTGAGCCACCAGAGATGAACGTGTTGATCGACTCACCGCTCTCAGCAGTGGCGACCAACCCGATCGTATCCCCCTCGGCCAGCTTTCCGAGCAGGGTCTTGCCGAACCAGATGCCCGGGTCGACGGCGGTCGACAGGTTCCATCCTTTCTCACCAGGGCAATCACTGAGCGGCGGATTGGCCAGGTTCCACTGTCCGGCGGGCTGATTGCATCCGCCGAGGACCTTGAGCCGCTCGTCAGAATTTTGGTCACTGTCCTGCTTGTCTGCGACACCAGCCATATTCGACTGGCCCATGAGCATGAAGATGTGAAACGTCGGATTCGAGCTCGGTGCGCCACCGGTGCCTGCTCCGCTGCCACCCGATCCGGGCCCTCCCGTGGCGCCGCCTCCAGTTCCAGCGGTCGTGCTGCCTGTCGCGTCGCCTCCGGTCCCCGCGCTCGTGCTGCCTGTCGTGGCGCCTCCGGTCCCCGCGCTCGTGCTGCCTGTCGTGGCGCCTCCGGTCCCCGCGCTCGTGCTGCCTGTCGTGGCGCCTCCGGTCCCCGGACCGGCCCCTCCGGTGTTGTCGTTCTCGCCGGACGGAGCGGACTCGCCACAACCGGACGCAGCGATGATGAAGAGAAATGGCAGGAGCAGGAATCTAGATGTGCCTCGGATTGTGCGGTTCATCTCGGTCATGGTCGTTACCTCGTCGCGTCGGGGCGCGATCTGAAGAGAATGGCGGAATTGGTAGGCCGGCGTCGCGATGCCGGTGCGGCGAGCCTCGCCCGCAAAGAGCTCAGCGCCGGGGCGTAGCCTATCGCATCTTGGGAGCTTGGCATCCAGGATTCGGCGTTTGGAAACACAAGGGGAAGACCGTCGATGCTGGATTTTTCTATCATCAACAGCGTTCGTTCTTCGCTGCGCCTCAAGGGCCGACCGATCGTTTCGAAGCGAAGCGGTTTCATGGTCCGGGACCGCGGAAATTTGAAACGGATGCGTCGCGGGGGCAACGCAGGGGACCCATCGCGAGGCAACCGCGCTGCGTCGCGAAATTGGCGAGCCTTTCGGAGTCCCTGGTTCCGTGCGTCAGACGAGTCACCCACCATGTCGAGCTCGGCGCGTCGCTCTACGTGCTTGAGCAGCCGGACGACGCGCTCTTCGCGGTGGGCGAATCCGGCAGAGCCCGGCGGCTCGACCCGGAGAACCTCGCCATTCATGCGCAGTTCGACGCCATCGACGACGTGTTCAGGCCACGCGACCTCGGGCGGTACGGAGAGATGCCGTGGTGCAGCTCGTGGCGGTCGTCGCCCTGTCCGTGTTGTGGCCATCGCTGCGGATGGCCAGGGCCGCTCGAGAGGCGAAAGAGCGCAACACGCCGCGGCTCATCACAGCCTGCTGAGGCAATCCTCGAGCTCCGTGAACCAGGCGGGCACGGCGGGATCCGAGCTCGCATGCGTGCCGAGGGGCGTCACCGTCCCGTCCGGGGTCGTCGAGAAGCCGAAGTACACGTGGTCGGAGCAACCCGCGATGCAGTCGTCGCCGCTGGCGAGATCCAGGACGTACCTGTACTCCTCGCCGTCGATGCTCAGGCATGCGTCGGAGGAGCCTCCGGACGGCGCAGCCACGTCCGTGGACTCGACCTCCGGGAGCTTCGCGTACTCCCGCGCGAGCATCTCAAGATCGAAGTTGCCGTCGAAGCGGAGGACGGTGACCGGCACCTGATCGAAGTTCCTGATCAAGGTCGCTCCGTAATACTCGTTGAGGCAGTCCCACGCACGGTAGGTGCCGGCGTCGATCGCTGCCTTGCCGGCTTCGGTCCAGTTGATCCCCAGCTCGACCAACGAGCGATGCGCGCCGGAGATGCCGGCGGTATCCGGCTCCATGGCATGAATGGCGGCGAGATCGCGCTTCACCCGCTCGTAGACGTCGAGGGGCGCGATGAACGACTTCGTCGCTTCCCTGGCGAGCACCTCGGCCCCTCGGTCGTCCATCGGCGTGAGGGCGAGCTCCTCGGGGGTCGCGAGGCGCTCGAGCTCCGGGCACGCGGGGCCGTCGCCGCCGATCACCACGGGATCGTTGCAGCCGTTCCCCTTGGCGCCCGTGAGCACCGGCAGAGCAAGCAGCGCGAGCGCCATGGCGATACGATGTTTGCTGGAGATCTGCATGGTCATTGTCTCCTTGAATGAGCTCGCATTCGACCGGCCGCTCTCTGCGCCGGCCTTCCTTGGGTGGGTGACTCGGACGCGGTCGATCCATCTTCGAATCGTCGCTCCACCCGTCGTCGCGCAGGACGGCTGCAGTGGCGCGTTGCCGGATGTCCGCCGGAGGACCAGGGCGCTGGATGCGAAACGATGAAGAGGACCGTTCGGGGTGGAGTCCATCGAACTCCGAGGCGAACTCCGGGGACGCCGGATGCCTCGATGCGCTCTCCGCATGCCGTCAGCGCTCGTCTGCGGGGAGCAGCCGCGCCGCTCGCGGCCGAGCTGCGTGTTCGCCGCGATCGGGTCAGGGCGCGGCGGTGCGGGTGCACGCCGCCCGCACGCGCTCGGCCAAGGGCGAGCGGGGCGCGTCGCGGAGGAAGCGCACGGCCTCGGCCCGCGACTCGTCGATCCGGCCGAGCGCACAGAGCGCGAAGACGCGCGCGGCCCTGCGCTCTTCTCGCAGCGCGCCCTCGCGGTACTCCGCCGTGTGCTCCTCGAGCAGCGCGAGCGCCCGGCCCGCGTCGCCCGCGCGGAGGGCGCCTTGCGCGCTCCGCAGCAGGGCGAGCTCGCCGGGCAAGGTGCTGCCCGCCGGGGACGCGGAGGCGCTGCCCGCAGAAGGCGCTCGCGCGTCCGACCCGACCGGGAGCGCTGGAAGCTCGCGCCGCGCGGGCGCCGGGGTGACCGGCGGAGGCTCGCCGCGAGCAGGCGTTTTCGCGGCCGGATGCACGGCGGGGAGCCGCGGCAGCGCCGGAGGAGCCGCTGCCGCGGTGCTGGAGCGTGGAGCTGCCGTGACGAGCGCAGGGGGCGGTGCGTTGATCCCGGCCTCGGTGATGCGCGTGACGGCGACCGCCGCGTGCCGTGCGGCCTGCGCGGCTGGAGGCTCGCGCAGCGCGACCGTGGCGCCGCCGCCGAGCGCCCCGAGCAACGCGGCCGCCGCGCCGATCTTCGCAAGTAGCCCGCCGAGCGCGCCGGCCGCGGGCGGGACCGCCGCGCCCGCGCCGGTGACCGCCAGGCCTCCCGCGCCGGCCGCCGCCGTGCTTCCCGCGCCGGCCGCCGCCATGCCTCCGGCGCCGCTGGTCGCCGCGCCTCCCGCCCCCGCGCCTCCCGCGACGGCAGACGGCGCCGCCGGGAGCGCGGCCGAGGCCGTGGAGGTCGTCGCCGCGGCTGCCGCCTGCGCGGCGGCCAGGGCGCCCGCGCGTCGGAGGAGCTTCTCGCGGATGCGCGCGCGATCGGCGCTCGATGGCTCCTCGGCGGCGCGCGCCGCGTCCATGATCCGGCGGGCGTCGCGGCTGAGCGGCTTCACGTGCACCTCCACGTGCTCCGCGCCCGGTGCCGCAGGACGGCTTGCTCGAAGTCGTGCCGCGCGGCGCGCAGGCGCGAGTACACCGTGTTCACGTTGATGCCTGCGACCTCCGCGATCGCGGGCGCCGTCATCTGCTCCAGCTCGGCGAGCACGAACACCTCGCGCTTCTCCTCGTCGAGGTCGTCGAGCAGCGCGTGGAGGATGCGCACGGCCTCGGCCTGCTCGGTCCGCGCATCCGGCTGATCCGTCTCCGGGCCGGCGACCGCCTCCGGGTCCGCGGGCGCTTCGGCCGCGCGCGGGCCTCCGCGGAGCGCGGCGCGGCGATAGGTGCGCGCGACGCGGAGCACGATGCCGAAGAGCCAGGTCTTCATCGACGAGCGCCCCTCGAAGTCGGCCAGCCGCCGATGAACGACGAGGAACACGTCCTGCACGGCGTCGTCGAGGGCGGCGTCGGTCACCCCGAGGCGCCGCAGGCTGCGCCACACGAAGGCGAAGTGCTCGTCGTAGAGCGCCTCGAAGCACGGCGGGTGCACCGGATCAGGAGCGCGCGCCGTGCCCTCCGCGGCCGCGCGGCCCTCCGCGACCGCGCGGCCCTCCGCGACCGCGCGGCCGCCGGCGCCGCGGCCGGCCGGGGGGCCGGCGAGAGGGCCGGCGAGCGGAGGCGGGCGCGCGTACGCCGCGCTGGAGGAGGCCATGAGCGTTGAGTGATCTCGCGCGCCCGGATCCATGATCAAAAATGGACCTCGGCGCCGACGCCCGCGCGGCCCGCGAGGGGGGACGGCTCGTGGACGACGCCGACGTTCTCCAGGACGAAGGGGCGCCGGCCGACGGGCACCTCGACGCCCGCGTCGAGGCGCAACGCGAGCGGCGGCGCGAGCGGCAGGGTGAGGTCGAGCTTCGCTTGTGGCGCGATCCAGAGGGCGCGGCCCTCGCGGGGCCGGGAGACGCCGTAGCCTTCCGCGGAGATCTGCCCGAGCTCCAGGCCAGCGCAGGCCGCCGTCGTGGCCGCCGTCCAGGAGCGCAGCGTGATGCACGCGGAGGCCGCGCCTGCCAGCAAGGTGAAATGGCCGCCTGCCGCAGGGCGCTCCGGCACCGCGATGGACGTCGTCGGCACGTACGAGAGCGCCGCGTCGAAGCGAAGGCGGGCGACGAGGAGCGTCGCCCAGGCGCGGATCACCGGGACAGGCCCGTCGAGGGCGCCCACGCCGAGGCCGAGACCGACGCCGGCTCCGAGGCCGAAGGGCGCGGGCGAGGTGAGAGGCAGCGCCGGACGGGCAGCGGCGCCGGCGCGGGCGGATGCGACCGGTCTGGGCAAGACAGGCCCTGGCGGCGCGGCGGGCGCGGGCGGCGCGGCGGGCGCGGGCGGCGCGGCGGCCGGCTCGGCGGGCGATGGAGATGGCGGGCCCGCCGTGGGGGCCTCGGCCGGTCCGGTCGTCGCCGCCGCCGGGTCGACGCCGAGCGCGATGACGAGCGCGGCCGCGCCAGCTAGCGCCTCGCACGTCGGCGCGCTGAGCGCGCGCTCGCCCGCGCCGTCCGGGGTCTCCGTGCGCAGCGTGAGCGCAAAGCGGCCATCGCTGGCGCGGGTGACCTGCGCTCTGGCCACGAGCCGCTGCCCCCCGTTCGCCCGCGGCCTCCCGCCAAGGAGGCGATCGACCTCCTGGAGCACGGCCGCGCTCGAAGGGCACGTGTCGGGCGCCTGCCACGTGAGCTCGATGGGGTGTTCCTGCGCCGCCCCGGTCCGGACGGCGAGCGCCACGCAAAGGAAGGGGACCGCCGTCGGGACGCGCCGCCAGATGAACATGGGCGTCGAGCCGGATACAAGCGTGGGGCCAACGAGCTCCGAGGTGCGCTCGGCGCCGAACGCGCTGCGCCGCGCGGGACCTGACCGATCAGCGCGTCATGCCGGGCGCCGAGATGTGCCAGACCATGACAGGATGAGCGCGCGCGTCGTGCGTGTCGTGCGCGGCCCTTGACCGTTGAGCACCTGGACGGTTCAGGGTCGCTTTAGCGGGCCTCCGAAGGGACCCATCCCTGGGCGGATCGAATCGGGCGGTCAGGCGCCCTTCGGGCTCATTCGACCTCGATCAGGAGCTCGCTCGCCGTGCTTCGTCTGCCGCGGCTGCCGCGCCACACGCCAATGCCAATCCTTCTCGCCAGGACCTTCGCATGCTCCTGAGCAAAGTCTCACAAGATCCCAGGTGCTCCCTACTGGGATAGGTTCGAATACTACAGTTGCACATGGGTCGATCGGGGCGGTCCCGCCGAGCGGCCAACCAGATTCGTTCCTCGAAATTCCCGGAATCATCGAGGTCAAGGCCGAGCGCTCCGTCGCCAAGTGCAACTGTAGTACGCAGCGGAGCGTGGCGACGTGGCTCGGCCTCCGCGGATCTCCGCGGCTCCCGTACCCGGGCGCCTTGTCGATGTGACCTGCTACTCTCGACGCGAGCTTGCTCGTCCCGAGCGCCCCCAGCCGCCCGCCCGTCAGAGCACCCGCGCGAGCACCACGACCGAGTACCCGACCGCCAGCTGCTTGCCAGGGTTATTGTACGAGTGCCGCTGATCCCCGCGGAACACCGCGACGTCGCCCGAGCCGAGCGTGAACCGCTCGCCGCTGACCACGAGCTGGAGCTCCCCCGACTCGCACGTCAGGTACTCGCGGGTGCCCGGGGTGTGCGGGACGCCCGTCATCCGCCCGCCCGGGGGGATCTCGATGCGATCCATCTCCATGCCCGGGATCGGATCCGGCAGGAGCTTGCGGACGAACGCCTGGCCGGGAGAGCGCGTGGGCAGCGTGTCGCGCGCGTAGAGCTGGCACGTGGCGCGGGGCGCGGAGAGCATCTCCTCGATCGAGACCTGGAGCGCGGCGGCGGCGCGGTGCAGCACGCCGAGCGTCGGGTTCGCCGCGCCGGACTCGAGGTGCGCCCAGGTCGCCCGGGGCACGCCGGCCAGCTTGGCCAGCTGCTGCTGCGTGAGCCCGCGCGCCTCGCGCAGCTGCTTGATGTTCTTCGCCAGCCGCCCCGCGAGCTCCGCGTCGTCATCCATGACCGGAGATTAGCACGATTCCAAGATACTGGAGGCGATTCCAACGCGTGAGCCAGCGCGGATTAGGCTCCCGTCGAGGAGGAAGCACCATGAACGACGAATCGACCGGAGGCGAGTCGCTGATCCAGGCCGGAGGCATCGCCCAGCTGCCGCTGCTCTCCCACGCCGCGCGGGGCGCCCACGCCGCGCACGGCGAGCCGTTCGCGCCGCGCGCGGCGCTGGTCACCGGGGCGAGCCGCGGGCTCGGCGCCGCGCTCGCGCGGGAGCTCGCCAGGAGGGGCGCGAAGGTGGTCCTGGTCGCGCGCGAGCGCGCGCCGCTCGAGGCCGTGGCGGCCGAGATCGCGGCGCAGGGCGGGGTGGCGCACGCGCTCGCGGCGGACATCGGCGACAAGGGCCAGACCCACGCGATCGCCGGCGCGGCGGCGGCGCTGGTCGGGCCCATCGATCTGCTCATCCACAACGCGAGCACGCTCGGCCGGACGCCGCTGCCGATCCTGCTCGACACCGAGTGCGAGGATCTCGGCCGCGTGCTCGAGGTCAACGTGGTCGGCCCGTTCCGCCTCACCAAGGTGGTCGCCGGCGCGATGGCGCTGCGGCGGCGCGGGGTGGTCGTCCACATCAGCTCGGACGCGGCCGTGAACGCCTATCCGCGCTGGGGCGCGTACGGCGCCTCGAAGGCGGCGCTGGATCACCTCAGCCGCACCTGGGCCGCCGAGCTCGAGGGCACGGGCGTCGCGTTCTACGCGGTGGACCCCGGCGAGATGAACACGCGGATGCACGCCGAGGCCGTCCCCGAAGCCGATCCGAGCGCGCTGGCCGACCCCGCGGACGTGGCGAGGCGCATCGTCGGCCTCATCGGCCGCGCCGGCGAGGTGCCGAGCGGCGCGCGCGTCGAGGCGGCGCGCCTCCCGGAGGCGCCATGAGCCCCGCGGCCTGGCCTCGCGAGAGCCCCCTCGAGGAGCGGCTCCTCCACGTGGATCCGCGCCTCGGGCGCCTGCGCGACGGGCGCATCGCGGATCTGCCCGCGCTCCTCGAGCCGGGCGATCTCCTGGTCGTCAACGACGGCGCCACGCTGCCGGCCTCGCTCCACGGCGCGACCGGGCAGGGCGCGGCGGTGGAGGTGCGCCTCATCGGCGAGCTGTCCGAGGGGCGCTACGCGGCCCTCTTGTTCGGCGCCGGGGACTGGCGCACGCGCACCGAGGATCGCCCGGCGCCGCCCGCCCTCGGCCCGGGCGAGGCGGTGACGTTCGGCGATGACCTGTCGGCCACGGTCGAGCGCGTGTCGCCGGCCTCGCCGCGCCTCGTCGAGATCGCCTTCCGCGAGCGGGGCGCGCCGCTGTGGTCGGCGCTCTACCGGCGCGGGCGCCCGATCCAGTATGCGTACGTCGCGGCCCCGCTCGAGATCTGGCACACGCAGACGCGCTACGCGAGCCGGCCGCTCTGCGCCGAGCTCCCCTCGGCCGGGCGGCCGCTCGTGTGGGGGCTGCTGCTCGAGCTGATCCGCCGCGGCGTGCGCGTCGCCTCGCTGACGCACGCCGCCGGGATCTCGTCGACCGGCGAGCCGGCGCTCGACGCGCTGCTCCCCTTGCCGGAGCGCTTCGAGATCCCGGAAGAGACGGTGGCGGCGGTGCGCGAGGCCAAGGCGAGCGGGCGCCGGGTCGTCGCGGTGGGCACGACGGTGACCCGCGCCCTGGAGGGGTGCGCCGCCCAGAACGGCGGCGAGCTCCGGGCCGGGCCGGGCGTCACCGATCTGGTCCTCCACCCGGGATTCCGGCCGAGGGTGGTCGACGGGCTGCTGACCGGCGTGCACGACCCGACCGAGAGCCATTTCAGGCTGCTCGAGGCGTTCGCGCCGGCACCGCTGCTCCACCGCGCCAACGCGTACGCCGAGCAGGCGGGGTATCTCTGCCACGAGTTCGGCGACTCGTATCTGGTCCTCAGCTGAGCTCCGAGAGCTGATCTCCGAGCGACGGAAGATCACCCCGCGGAAACCGCGGCGAAACGCCGGTCCGCGCATCGTCGGCCACCATGGATGGTAGTCCGGTGCGGGTCAGCTTCGTCGCGGGTTCCGCCGGGGAGTGGCGGGTGGAGCGTGTGGTCCCGGTGCGGGGGGAGGGGATGCCCGCGGCGCCGCGGCTGGAGCGCCTGGAGGGGAGCAGCTTCGTCGCTCCGCAGGAGGCGGCGTGGGTGCTGAGCGGCGTGAGGAGCAACGAGCGCTACGTGGAGCTCGCGGAGCGGCGGCGCCTCGCCGCCGTCCAGGAAGACCTCGGCCGGGCGTCGAGCACGCGGGCGGCGCTGATCCCGCTCCGGAAATCGAAGGCGTGGTGGGCGCTCGCGCAGGACGAGCGGCGGGCCGTCTTCGAGGCGAGCTCGCGCCATATCCAGATCGGCCTGGAATACCTGCCGGCCGTCGCCAGGCGGCTCTATCACAGCCGGGATCTCGGCGGGCCGTTCGACTTCCTGACCTGGTTCGAGTTCGCCGGGGGCGACGCCGGGGCGTTCGACGAGCTCGTGGGCAGGCTGCGCGAGACCGAGGAGTGGTCCTACGTGGAGCGCGAGGTCGAGGTGCGCCTGTCGCGAGGCTGACCGCGGCTTCGATCCACCTGTCGGTCTAGCTATAGAGCGACAAACGAGTTGAAACGGCCTGAAAAGCGCAGAACTTCGAACGGCCAAGACGCCAAGACGCCAAGACGCCAAGACGCCAAGACGCCAAGACACGAAGACACCAAGATAGGATTCTCTTCTTGGCGTTCTTGGCGTTCTTGGCGTCTTGGCGTTTTATCTCTCGCTTGATCAATGTAACCGGCGTTCTAGGTCCCCCCGGCAGCCGCGCGCGCCTCCTCGACGTGGCGCACGCACGCCTCCCGATTCGCCCTGGCGGCGGCCTCGGGCACCCGCAAGAGCTCCATCCTCCGGTCGACAGGCATGCAGTAGGTGGTCGCGGCCCACAGCTTCGGGTCGTCGACCCCGCGGAGCTCCTCGAGATCGGTCCACACCCGCACCGCCATGTCGTCCGCCGCGGCGACGATGCGCTGGCCATCCGGGCTGAACGCAACGGCGTTGATCGGCGCATCGGAGGCGCGGAGGACCAGCGGCTCGCCCGTGCCGTCGGCGTTCCACACCCGCACGGTGTTGTCCTGCGATCCGGTGGCGATGCGCTGGCCGTCGGGGCTGAACGCCACCCCCAGCACCCAGTGCTCGTGGCCGCGGAGGACGAGGGGCTCGCCCGCGCCATCGGCGCTCCACACCCGTGCCGTCCGGTCCCAGGACGCGGTGGCGATGCGCTGGCCATCCGGGCTGAACGCCACCGCGTTGATCCCGCCGTCGTGACCCCGCAAGACGGTCGGCTCACCCGCGCCGTCGGCGCTCCACACCCGGGCGGTGTTGTCCGACGATCCGGAGACGATGCGCTTGCCGTCGGGGCTGAACGCCACCGCGTAGATCCGATCCTCGTGACCGCGGAGGACGAGGGGCGCGCCGGTGCCGTCGGCGTTCCACACCCGCACCGTCCGGTCCCAGGACGCGGTGGCGATGCGCTTGCCATCGGGGCTGAACGCCACCGCGTAGACCTGATCCTTGTGACCGCGGAGGACGAGGGGCGCGCCGGTGCCGTCGGCGCTCCACACCCTCACGGTCTTGTCGGCGGACCCGGTGGCGATGCGCTGGCCATCGGGGCTGAACGCCACCGCGTTGACCTCGTCGTCGTGACCGCGGAGGACGAGCGGCTCGCCGGTGCCGTCGGCGCTCCACACCCGCGCCGTCCTGTCCAGCGACGCGGAGGCGACGCGCCGGCCATCAGGGCTGAACGCCACGCCGTAGATTCGATCGGTGTGGCCGCGGAGGACGAGGGGCTCGCCGGTGCCGTCGGCGTTCCACACCCGCGCGGTCTTGTCGTGAGACGCGGTGACGAGGCGCTTGCCGTCGGGGCTGAACGCCACCGAATAGACCTGATCGTCGTGACCGCGAAGGACGAACGGCTCCCCCGTGCCGTCGGCGTTCCACACCCGCGCGGTCTCGTCCTGCGACCCGGTGGCGATGCGCTTGCCATCGGGGCTGAACGCCACCGCGTAGACCCTGTCCGCGTGGCCGCGGAGGACGAGGGGCTCGCCGGTGCCATCGGCGTTCCACACGCGCACCGTCTTGTCCCAGGACGCGGTGGCGACGCGCTTGCCGTCGGGGCTGAACGCCACCGCGTAGACCCGATCGTCGTGGCCGCGGAGGACGATGGGCTCGCCGGTGCCGTCGGCGTTCCACACCCGCGCGGTCCGGTCCTGCGCCCCGGTGACGATGCGCTTGCCATCCGGGCTGAACGCCGCCGCGTAGAGCTGATCCTCGTGGCCGCGGAGGACGATGGGCGCGCCGGCGCCGTCGGCGCTCCACACCCGCGCGGTCCTGTCGGCCGACGCGGTGACGATGCGCTTGCCGTCGGGGCTGAACGCCGCCGAATGGACCCAGTCCTCGTGGCCGCGGAGGACGAGGGGCTCGCCGGCGCCGTCGGCGCTCCACACCCGCGCGGTCCGGTCCTGCGACCCGGTGACGACGCGCTTGCCGTCGGGGCTGAACGCCGCCGAGTAGAGCTGATCCGTGTGGCCGCGAAGGACGATGGGCTCGCCGGTGCCGTCGGCGCTCCACACCCGCGCGGCCCTGTCGGCCGACGCGGTGACGATGCGCCTGCCGTCAGGGCTATAGTCCGCGTCCAGCACCCCGTCCGGGTGGACGAGCACCGCGCGCGAGATCCTGCTGTAGAGCGCCCAGCGCGCGAGGGCGGCCCACCCGCGCGGCTCGTCGCGCGGCTCGACCTCGCGCAGGAGCGCGAGCACGCTCGTGGGGTCGGCCTGCAGCTCGCGCGCCGCGGCCACGCGGGTGGCGTTGCGCGCGCGCAGCGCCTCCCGATCGGCGCGCTCGGCCTGCTGCTCGGCGCGGACCGCCAGGTACGACACCGTGATCGCGAACGCCGTGAGCGCGGCGATGACCCCCGTGGTGAGCCGCCGGCGCAGGCGGCGCGCGCGCTCGCAGTGGGCCACGACGGCCAGCAGGTAGCGCTCCTCGCGCCTGCCGAGCCCGGCGCGCCACTCGGCCCCGTGCTCGGCGCGGCGGCGCTCGTACCAGGCGCGGGCGTCCTCCGCCGCGCGGTCGCGCCAGAGCAGCCCCTCCGCCTGACCGCTCGCCTCCCACGGCTCGGCCGCGGCGCGGAGCCGGGCCAGAAACTCCGCGTCCTGCTCGCTCTCGGCGAGCCACTGCCCGAGCCTCGCCCACCGGTCGATGAGCGACTCGTGCACCAGCTCCACGGTCGTGCCCTCGCGCTCGCCGCCGGTCTCGATGAGCAGGAGGCGCGCGCCGGCGAGGTGCTGGACGACCTGCGCGATCGCCGCCTGGGCGGCGTCGCCCTGGCCGTCCCGCGCCAGCTCGCGCAGCTCCTCCATGCGCACGACGGCGCGCGTGCGCTCGGGCGTCACCAGGCGCAGGAGCACCGCCCGGGCCAGCCGCTGCTCGTGCGGCGGCAGCGCCGAGAGCACCGCGTCCGCGTGCGCGGACAGGGCGCCGGCCACGCCGCCGAGCTGCTCGTAGCTGTCCCGCGTCAAGATCCGGCGCTCGCGATCGCGCGCCTCCCAGAGCTTCGCGGCCGTGAATTGCAGGAGCGGCAAGGGGCTCCGGGTGCTCTCGAGCGTGCTCAGCATGTGCTCGACCAAGGCCTCGGTCTCGAACCGATGACCGGCCGCCTCGGTGGGCCGCGTCAAGGCCTCGCGCAGGCCGTCGCGCCCCATCGATGGCAGGAACGAGAGCCCGCGGGTCACCTCGGTCATGAAGTGGTGGTCGTCGGCGATGCGATCGAGGAAGTCCGAGCGGATGGCGAGCAGGACGCGCAGCGGCGACGAGGCGTCGTCGGCCACGCCCGAGAGGCACGCGATGAACGCCGCCCGCGCCTCGGCGGCCGCGCCGAGCGTGTAGAGCTCCTCGAACTGATCGACGAAGAGCAGGATGCGGCGCCGCTTCCCCTCCCGGCGGCAGCGCGCGCGCAGCCGGGCGCCGAGGCTGCCCGGCTGCGCGTACAGCGTGGCGACGAGCTCGTCGTGATCGGGGAGCGCGGGCGAGCCCGTCCCGGCGGGCTCCGCCTCGGCGACCTGCGCGAGCACGTCGACGAGCGCGGACAGCGGGCGGTGCCCCGGGCGCAGGATGAACGCCTCCCAGCGGTGGTCCCCCGAGCGCTTCAGCGCCGGGATCACGCCGGCGCGCACGAACGACGACTTGCCCGCCCCCGAGGGCCCGGCGACGACGACGAGCTGCTGGTTGCGCAGCCGCGTCACCAGGGCGGCGACCTCGCGCTCGCGGCCGAAGAAGCGCGGGGCGTCCGCCTCCTGGAACGCGGCGAGGCCGGCGAACGGGCTCTCGTCCTCGCTCAGGTCGAGCGACCTCCGGCCGGGCAGGAGGTCCTCGAGCTCGGCGAGGAGCTCCTTGGCCGAGCCGACGCGCTCGGCGGTGCGCTTCTTGAGGCAGCGGTCGATGAGGGCGCCGAGCGCGCCCACGTCCGGGCGCCGCTCGCTGGCGGCGGGCATCGGGAGATCGAGGTTCACGATCTCCACGAGCCGCGCGGCCGAGAACGGATCGAGCGGGTGCGCCCCGGTGACCAGCTCGTGGAGGATGACGCCCACGGCCCAGAGATCGGAGCGAGCGTCGATGTCCGCGCCCCGCAGCTGCTCGGGCGACATGTACCGGG
Source organism: Sorangium sp. So ce134 (assembly GCA_051525975.1). Lineage (GTDB taxonomy): Bacteria > Myxococcota_A > Polyangia > Polyangiales > Polyangiaceae > Sorangium. The sequence continues at coordinate 9,108,595 of CP150314.1, read as the reverse complement.
GCGTGCCCAGGATGGTGCTGGGCACGCCCGGCCGAGCGCCTCCCGCGAGCACCATCCGCACGCCCGTGAACATCGAGATCCGCTCGGCCTCGATCTGCTTGGCGATGCCGAAATCGAGCACCTTGATGGAACCGGTGTCATCCAGGAGGATGTTCTCCGGCTTGAGATCCCGGTGCACGATCCCGAGCTCGTGCGCGCAGACAAGCGCGCGGACCACCGGGATCATGAGCTCGACGGCCAGGCTGGGCGACAGGGGGCCGGGCGGCGTGTGCGCGACGGGCGAGCCGGGGGCGCTGGGGTGCTCGCGGTGCGCCATCCATTCGCGCAGCGTGCGGCCCTTGACGTACTCGAGCACGAGGTAGGGGTGTCCGTGGATCTCGTCCACCTCGTGGATGACCACGATGTTCTCGTGCCTGCAGCGCGCCGTTGCCCGCGCCTCGGCGAGGAAGCGCCCGATCCCTTGCCTGCTGTGCTCGCGGAGGAGCTTGATCGCGACCAGGCGGCCGAGCTTCGTGTCGCGGGCCAGGAACACGACGCCCATGCCGCCCTGGCCCAGCTTGCGGATGATCTCGTAGTGCTTGATGGTGTCGCCGACGTCCGGGGGCGCGTAGCCCGCGATCGAGCCCGCCGGCGTCGTCGGAGCCTCCTCGGGGGGAGGCGTGGCCCCGGACATCTCGGGCGTCACCACGTCCTCGGGGCGCGCGCCCTCGACGGACCGCTCTGGTTGCCCCGGCGCCGGAGCCCCCGAGCTCGGGCCCGCGGTGATCTCCGCGCCGAGCGGCGCGCCGGGCTCGCCGAGGTCCGAGCGGCGGAGCCCGCCCGGCGCGCAGGCGTCGAGCTCGCGCAGGAGGTCATCGGCCGTGACGGCCCGTTCGCCGGCCTCCTCGAGCGTCGCCCGCCGCACGATCGCGCCGAGCGGGTGTCCGAGGAGCGCGGGAGGGAGCCGGATCGGCGCGCGGACATCGCCCGGGAGATCCTCTCCGTCCGGCGAGCTGGCCCGGCCCACGCGCCTGCCCGTGAGGCACTCGAGGAACAGGAGCCCCCAGGCGTGCAGATCCGAGCGCGCCGTCGGCGGGAGCCCCCGGAGCTGCTCGGGCGTCGCAACCGCCAGCGAGCCCAGGGCCTCGGTGCCCGAGGCGGGCCCTCCGCCGCGCCCGCTCCGCAGGCCCGCGGCCACCGCGGCGAGGCCGAAATCGAGGACCTTCGCGTCCCGCCGCGCCGCCGAGGCCACGACCATGACGCGGGTCGGCCCGAGCGCCCCGTGAACGATGCCCTGCCGGTGCGCGCAGGCGAGCGCGTCGAGGACCTGCCGCATCAGGTGCCGCGCCGCCTGCGGATCGAGGGCGCCCTGCTCCGACAGCAGCTGGGCCAGGCTCTGTCCGGGCACGAGCTCGCAGACCGTATAGAGCAGCCCCTCGTCCGTCAGCCCCCAGTCGATGAGCCGGACGACGTTGGGATGCTGGAGCCGCGCGCAGCGGCGCATCGTTTGCAGCGACCGCGCGCGGTCGGCGGGCGCCGCATCCGCGGGGTCTCCGTCCCGGTCGAGGCCCATGAGCCTGAGGGCGATCGGCTGCCCCGTGTCGATGTGTCGCCCTGTGTAGAGGGTGCCGAGGCTGCTCTCCTGGAGCGACGAGAGGAGCTCGTAGCGGCCCTGGAACACCATCCCTGGAGCGAGAATCTCCCGGTTCATCGCAACCCCTTCGGTGGCCGCCGCCTCCCCGCGGCGGCTTCGGGCGGAAGGCCCCACGCCACGAGAGCATCGCGTCGAGCGCGGGTGTCGAGCCCGCTCGGCGCCTGTGCCGGGAGAGCTCGACACCCGCGCTCCGATGCTCGGGCAGCCGATGTCGCTGCCCACGATTTCATAAAGTGGCCCCCGCGCGTCGTCCGGCGCCGGCGCGCCGCCGGCGCGTCGAGCGCGGGGCCGAGCGGACGACGGTGCCGAGCGAGCGGCCCGGCCCGCGTTGGCGTCGCCGCGGCGGATCCGCTAGACGCCGTGCCGATGGACGCTCCGTCCGAGACCCCTTTCGATTTGCTGGGCGGCGAGCCCGCGGTGCGCCGGCTGGTCGAGCGCTTCTACGACCTCATGGCCCGCGACGAGCCGGCGCTCGCGCGCCTCCACGTATGCGACGATCGCGGCCAGGTCGCGCGGGAGAGCCGCGACCGCTTCGCGCTCTTCCTGATCGGCTGGCTGGGCGGCCCGCAGGACTACATCGCGGCGCACGGCCACCCGCGGCTGCGGATGCGCCACGCCCGCGTGCCGGTCGATGTGGCGATGCGCGACGCCTGGCTGCGCTGCATGCGCGCGGCCATGACCGAGCTCGGCGTGCCGGCGCCGCTGCATGCCTTCCTCGATCAACGCTTCGGCGAGGTGGCGGACTTCATGCGCAACCGGCCGGGCTGAGCTGGGCTTTCCAGGTCCGGTGAGCGCTGAGCTGTTGGTGCGGGTGTTGCTCTCATGATGAAGAGCTGAAGAGCTGAAGGGCTGAAGAGCTGAAGAGCTGAAGAGCGCATCACGGAGAGCGCATGCATGGAGGGCGCATCATGAAGAAGCAGAAGAAGAACCCGCCGGCGAAGGCAGCGACCCGGCAGGAGGAGCCGGCGCCTGCCGCGGGGCAGGACGCCACGGAGCCCGCGGAGGGCAAGCTCGTCGGCGGCGCCGCCGAGGGCGCGCTCGTCGGGGGTCTCCTGGGAGGCGCTGGCGGCGCTGCGGCAGGCGGCGCAGCCGGCCTGATCGGCGGCGCGCTGGGCGACGACGACACGTCAGGCGGCTGGTGAGGCGCCGGCCCCCGGCGGCGCGGCGTCCGCCTGCCGCTCGTGCCAGCCCGGACCGTCGAGGAGGCGGGCCACCACCATGCTGCTCACGTTGTCGCCGACGGCGTTGACCAGCGTGGCCGGCGGATCCACGAGCGCGCCGACGGTGGAGATGATGGGCAGCGCTTCCATCGGGAACCCGAAGAGCGAGACGATCACCAGCTCTCCGATGAATCCCCCGCCGGGGATGCCGCTCATCACGGTGCCGCTCAGGATCGCCACGGCCATCACGGCGAGGTAGGTGTCCGCGCCGCCGAGCTCGCGGCCGAAGACGCCGAACAGCAGCGCCGTCTTGAGCACGGCCGAGAGGCACGAGCCCTCCATGTGGATGGTCGCGCCGATCGGGATGACCACCTCCGCGATGTCGTCGGGCACCCCGGAGCGCCGCGCCGCCTCGAGGTTCGACGGGATGGTCGCCATGCTGCTCGAGGTCGCGAGCGCGGTGAGCGCCGGCGCCGGGATGTTCTTCCAGAACGCGCGCACTGCGCGCGCCCGGCCGGCGAGCCACGCGTACAGCGTGAAGGCGAGGAAGAAGTACGCGACGGCGAGCGGATAGAAGAGCCCGATCGCGCGGGCGTACGACTGCAGCAGCGTCGGGCCGAAGGAGCCGACGAGGTGGGCGAAGTAGGCGCCGAGGCCGATCGGCGCGTAGTACATCACGAGGTCGACCAGCTTGAGCATCACCTCGTTCGCCGAGGCGAGCAGCCGGGCGACCGGCTGGCCGCGCTCGCCGGCGGCCGTGGTCCCGAGGCCGACCAGGAAGGCCATCACGATCAGCGGCAGGACGTTCCTGCGGGAGAGCAGGTCGCCGAAGTCCGGGACGCTGACGGCGCCCACGAGCTGGTCGCCCAGGCTGACCGGCGCGACCTCGGGCCTGCCGGGCAGCGTGATCTGCAGCCCTTTGGCCGGCGGGTAGAGCTCGACCGCGGCGAGCATCACCGCCGACGCGACAAGGCCGGTCGCGACGAAGACGCCGAGCATGGCGGTCACGATGCGCCCGAGGCGCCGCAGGCTGCTCATGCCCGCCACCGCGGAGGAGATGGAGAAGAAGATCAGCGGCACCACGAGGGTGAACAGCAGGTTGAGGAAGAGGTCGCCGAGCGGCTTGAGCGCCGCTGCCCGCTCGCCGAGCGCGAGGCCGAGCCCGGCGCCGGCGGCGATCGACGCGAGCAGGAGCAGGGTGAAGCGGTGGGAGGTGAGGAGGGTCCGCAGCGTTCTCGTCATCGCGGCCGCCAGCATGGCGGCCTCGCCGGCCGCGTCACTCCGGCCTGAGCGCGGAAGTGTGGCGCGGGTAAAAATTTCCGCCCCTTGACCCACCCGGGTTGAGCCGGGCGGTGCGCCTCACCCGGGTTGAGCCGGGCGGCCTTAGCCGGGCCGGTGCGCCTCACCCGGGTTGAGCCGGGCGTCGGCGCACCCGGGTTGCACCCTCGACCGACCCAGGTTGAGCCGGGCGTCGGCTCACCCGGGTTGCGCCCTGGACCGACCCAGGTTGAGCCTGGCGGTGCGGGCGGTGCGCCTCACCCGGGTTGCGCCCTGGACCGACCCAGGTTGAGCCTGGCGGTGCGCCTCATCCGGGTTGAGCCGGGCGCCCTGACCCAGGTTGAGCCTGGCGGTGCGCCTCACCCGGGTTGCGCCCTGGACCGACCCAGGTTGAGCCTGGCGGTGCGCCTCATCCGGGTTGAGCCGGGCGCCCTGACCCAGGTTGAGCCGGGCGGTGCGCCTCACCCGGGTTGAGCCGGGCGTCGGCTCACCCGGGTTGCGCCTTGGATCGACCCTGCGCCTTGGATCGACCCAGGTTGAGCCGGGCGGTGCGCCTCACCCAGGTTGAGCCGGGCGGTGCGCCTCACCCAGGTTGAGCCGGGCGGCCTTAGCCGGGCAGCCTCGCCGGCCGCGTCACTCCGGCCTGAGCGCGGAAATTGTGGCACGGGTGAAAATTTCCGCGATGAGCCCGATCGCTCGCTCGTCGAGATCGAACGCATGATGGTGGTGCGGCGCCGCGTTCGGCCCGCCCGCGCCCACGGTGAAGAGGCAGCCGGGGACGCGGCTCGTGAACTCCGAGAAGTCCTCGCTGACCGTGAGCGGGCCGGGATCCATCACCTCGGCGCGCTGCGTCGCCCGCGCCGCGGCCGCGACCAGATCCACCGGCGCCGCGGCGTTGGCCGTCACCGGCGAGCTCGACAGCACCCGGAACTCGCACGAGGCGCGCAGCGCCGAGCACACGCCCGAGGCGATCCCCTGGATGCGATCGAGCGCGTGCTCCCGGCTCGGCTGCGAGAACCAGCGCACGGTCCCCTGGAGCGCCACGCGCTCCACGACGACGTTGGACGCGTTCCCGCCGGAGATGGCCGAGATGCTCACGACGAGCGGCTCGCCCGGCTTCGTCTCGCGCGCGACGATCGACTGGAGCGCGGTCACGACCTGCGCCGCGGTGTAGATCGGATCCACCGACATGTGCGGCAGCCCGCCGTGGCCCGCCTTCCCGACGACGGCGATCTCGAACGTGTCGATCCCCGCGAAGAACGGCCCGGGCCGCGTCGCCACCACGCCGAACGGGAAGGGCGAGATCACGTGCGCGCCGAGCGCCTGATCGACGCCATCGAGCGCCCCCGCCTCGATCATCTGCAGCGCGCCGCCCGAGAGCTCCTCCGCGGGCTGGAACACGAAGCGGACCCTGCCGGCGATGCGGCCCCTGCGCGCCGAGAGCAGCGTGGCCGCGCCGAGGAGCGCGCTCACGTGGGCGTCGTGGCCGCACGCGTGCATCACGCCCCTCGTCTCGGACGGGAAGTCGTGGCCCGACTGCTCCTCGACCGGGAGCGCGTCCATGTCGGCGCGCAGGAGCAGGGTCTTGCCGGAGCGCTCGCCCTCGAGGTCGGCGATGACGCCCGTCCCGGCCACGCCCGTGCGCACCGACAGGCCGAGCTTGCGCAGGCGCTCCGCGACGATCTGCGACGTGCGCACCTCGGTGTAGCCGAGCTCGGGGTGCCGGTGCAGGTCGCGCCGCACGCCGACGAGATCGCGATCGAGGAGCTGCACGTCCCTGCTGAGGTCATCGGCCATGCGGCGATGCTAGCACTCCACCCGCGCCGCTACCCGGCGCGCGGCCACCACCCGTTGGGACAGTCCTCCTCGGCGTCGATCGCCTTCGCCCTCAGGATGCACCCGCACGTCGAGCGGCCCTGCTCGCGGTGGATCTCGAGCAGCTTGCCGCAGCTGTACACATCGTCTCCGCCCTCGCGCCTGATCGCGAGGTCGCCGGGGCATTTCCGGCAGACATCCAGCCTCGCCTCGACCTCCGGACGCGGCAAGATGCCGACCTTGAGTGACGTCTTCAGCACGGACAGGGCCCCGTGGGCCGCGGCCCGCGCGCGGGTGATCGCCCGGGCGAACCGGCTCGCCTCGACGTCTGTGTCCCACGGGATGCCGTAGGGGCACTCGAAGTCGACCGCGCCCCCGGGGACCTCGAAGTCCTCGAGGACCGCCAGGCGGAACTTGCGCCCTCGGTCCCGGTCGCGACAGAGCCGGCAGTGCCCGCCCGACTGGCATGCTTCGGTGTCGGCGTATCTCATCGGGTCATCCTCCGTGCGAGGCTGCTGGACGCGCGGAGGACGGGGAGCCGTCGCGCTCGCCGGCCCCCGTCCTCCGCGCTCGCTCTTCCGCTCTCGGCTCGGCGGGAGCCTCAGACGTTGTCCTTGAGGCCGATCGTGATCACGTCCTGCTTCCCATCCAGGACGGCCAGGTCGACCTTGACCGCGCCGTCGCTGTTCGGGTCGCCCTTCTGGAAGTGCTGGTGCGGGATCATGACCGTCACGGCGGAGGGCCGGTACCGCGGATCCGGCGTGTCGCCCCTCATGACCGTGAAGGACAGCTCGAAGTACCCCGTGTCGGTGGCGCACAGGTCGCCGCCGGTCGAGGTGTTCTTGTCCTCGATGTACCCGCTGAAGGTCCCGCCGCGGGGCGCGAGGCGCCGGTTGAAGGCGTCGATCCCGGGCGAGCCGTCGCCGTTCGGGCTCTGGGGGTAGATGCAGTGCTTGCGCACCACCGCCACCTGGAGGTCGTAAGGAGAGAAGTTGTTGATGGTCATGTTGGCGCCCTGTCCCATGGTGATCTCCTCGTGATGTGAGCCGTCCTCGGATCGTCGAGCCGCGCTCACCGCGGCGTCGACTCCCGGCGAGGACGCATTGCAGGCGCGGTGCCAGCGCGGCTCGAGCCGGATTTTCGGGGCCCTGCGCCGGCCGGCGAGCCCCGCGCGCCGGGCGCGGCGGGCCCGCGAGGTGTGCGCGGTCGAGACCGCACATGGGGGAGCACACCGGCCGCACACTCGCCGCTGTCCCACGGCCGCGGGGCGGGCCGAGAGGAGAGCGCCATCAGGCGGCACGCCGCGTGCTCATGCTTGCTCCTCGAAGAGGGCCATCCGATGATGTCCGGTCCTTCCCTCGGCCGGACGGTCCTTCTGGCCCTGCGCCGGGCACCGGCTCGACAGAGCCAGCTCGCCACCACGGAGATGATCATGATGGAGAAAGCGTCCCCCGTTCGGTCCGAACCCCCGAATGCCGCGAAGCCCCGCGAGCTCGGCGGCCGCGCGCTGCTCATCGGCGTCGAGGATTACAGGGCATACGACCCGGCGGGTCACAAGAACCTCCCGGCGGGCCGCAACGATGTGCTCGCCTACTGGAAGGTCTGCCGGAGGCTGGGTTACAAGCCGGAGAACATCGTGGTGCTCACGAGCCCCGCGCTCGAGGAGCACGACCTCGTGTGGGCCGAGCTGGAGCTCGCCCCGGAGCTGCACTCGAGCGAGACCGAGGAGCAGGTCGAGGCACGCGTCAAGACGTGGCTGTCGGGCGAGCGCCCGAAGCCGGACCACAAGGAGACGAAGGAGCAGTTCGAGGCCCGCTTCGGGCGCTGGCTGTCGGGTGGGCGCTCGACCGTGTTCCTCGGAGAGGCCACGTCGTGGGCGCTCACGGCGTGCGCCGGCTGGCTGGCCAAGAGCCTGATGTACATTCCCCTCCAGCCCCTCGACGCTCCGCTGCTCCCGGAGGTCGCGTTGCCCGGCTTCTTCGCGTACTCCGGCCACGGGGCGCGGAGGGACGGGAAGCTCGCCCTCTGTCCCAGCGACGTCGGCGCCGATCTCGGAAACGCCGTCGAGCTGGCGGGGCTCGGCAAGATCTTCGGCGCGGCGGACCACGACCGGAGCGACCACACGAGCCCGACCGACAACCTCACCGTCGTGCTCGACTGCTGCTTCGCGGGCACGGGCGACTCGAGCAGCAGGCAGCGGGTGCCCACCCTCCCTCCGGCCGGCAAGCGCCCCGAGAAGGGGTATGTGGCGACGCCGGTGGAGATCGGGAACCGCGTGTTCTGCGCCTCCGGGCCTGACGAGCTGTCGTACCAGGCCATGCTGGGCGGATACTGGTACGGCGCCTTCACCTGGGCGCTCACCGTGGCGCTGGAGCAGTGGAGAATGGAGTCGGACGGGACCTGCACGGAGAGCACGATCTCGCACATCGAGCTGCTCTTCCGGGCCAGGATGCTGCTCAAGGCGCTCTCGTTCCCGCAGCACCCGATGCTGCTGGACAAGAGGGGAATCGGCAACCAGCGGGTGTTTCATTCCGGACGGGACGACGGCAAGCCGCCGAGCCCGGTGCCCGACGCCTCGCGGCCGGGGGGACAGCTCGACCCGTCCGACAAGGCGTTCGTGTACTATCAATTCCGGACGGAGCAAGACAAGCTGCTGGGTGACGTCATCGTCGTGAGCGGCATCAAGGGCGAGAAATTCGGCTTTGAAAAGGGGAAAGAGTACTGGAGAATCCATGGCTCCGCCTTCCAGTCGGATCAGTTTCCGACCGTGATCGTGTCCAAGACCCCGCGTGATTGGCCTTCGCACGCCGCGGACCTCAATTTCCAGCGCAAGGAGGCGAGCTTCTATTGCGCGCTGAATCCCCCGGCGAGCGAATGGGTGACGCAGCCCAACTCCGCCAACCGGCTCGACGCGCACGGCAGCGGCTTCAGAGCGGACCTCGCGTTGAACGGCGACGCGTGGGCTGGAAGCCTGGACTGGGTGCGGCCAAGCACCATGGCTTACGTGTTCGCCAAGCTCGGCGCCGACGCGCCCCTCAGGAACACGGGGATCGTGTCCCCGAGCTCGAGGTACTACAGAGCCAGCGGCAGCGCGCTGAAGGTCGACAGGAATATCCGCCCGAACGTCTTGTATCGCCTCCGCGTGGAGGGCGCCGGTTATCTCGCCAGCCCCGATGGAAGCGGGTATGCCAGGTGGTCAAAGGACGCCGCGAGCTGCCTGGTGCACGCCTTCGGCGCGTTCGAGGATGGCAGCGGCGCTTGCTACATCTATCGCCAGGAGGGCAACGGAAGGAAATACCTGAACGCCACGAAAGACAATGGTTGCTGGTACGAGGATGCTGCGAGGGGGGACGAGCGCTTTCATCTCGAGCGATTGGATGGTCAGACGATCTCGCGCCTGGCCGATCTCCGCACGGGAGAACAGGTCCTGATCAGGAGCGACAGGCAGAGCAGCGCTCAGGTGAAAAAGTACCTGGCAGCGCCTAGCTCGGGCTATGTGACCTGCGAGACCAAGCAAGCGGGTTGGCCCATCACCTGGGTCGTGGAGCTCGCTTGACCGGGGGCTCCCGGGGCCGCTCTCCGCGCGCGCGGGTCACGCGGGATCCGCCGGAGGGGCGGACATGGACCTCGCCAGGCGAAAGCCCACCACCGGCCGGCGGATCGCCGGCCGTCCGCCGAAGCGGGCCGCCGCGCGGCTGTTGTTCATCACGCTGGACCAGCCGCCGCCCTTGATGACACGAAAGTCAGGGTCATCCGGCAGCGCCGCGGTCACGCGCAGCCGTCCGTCCTCCACGAGCGGCCCTTCGTGCCTCCACACGTTGGCGCACCAGTCGCGCGTGTTCCCTGCGAGACCCCGTACCCCGTAGGGGCTCTCGTCCAGGGGACGTCCGTGCACGCCCTCGCGGCTCGGTTCGTCTGGGCTCGAATCGACGACCTGGGCGAACGTCGGCTCGGGGTGATCGCCCCATGGAAAGAGCCGGCCATCCGCGCCCCGCGCCGCCTTCTCCCGCTCCAGCTCGTCGGGCAGCCGCCACGGTCGACCGGTCCGCGCGGCGAGCCATGCTGCGTAGGCCAGGGCTCCGTGCCAGTCGACGAGGACGATCGGCCAGTCGAGCCGCCAGCGCAGCCCTTCGCGATCCGGCGGCAAACCGAAGAGACCCGAGGCGTCGCGCTGGAAGGCCAGCGCCTCGCCCCCCTCCGCGAGGGAGAGCTGAGCCCTCGGGCAGGCCGCGACCGCCTCCGCCTCGCGCCCGCCAGCGACGAGGTCGTTCAAGAACTCGATGTATTCCTGCGTCGTGACGGGAAACCGCCGTATCACGAACGCGTCCAGCCACACCCGCCGCCGCGGCAGGCTGTCCGGCGCTGCCGTGTCGCCGCCGAGCCAGCTCCACCCCGCCGGCACGTAGACGTCGTCCGGTCCCAGCTCCCCCTCCTCGGGCAACAGGATGGGATACGGCCGGTCGTCCCCCGGCGCCCTTCCGTCCCAGCGCCCGTCCCGCTCGAGCAACACCGGATACCGCACCTCCGCCCGCCCCGGCGCGCGGAGCCTCAACAGATAGCCGCCCTGCGGCAATGGCACCTCGATGAGCGGCGTCGGCCCCAGCGCCCGCTCGCGCGCCGGCACGAGCCGCCGATCCTGCGAGGCGAGGCGCTCGGCGATCACCTGCGCCCCCGGCGGGTCCGTCACCAGCGTGAGCGCCCCGTCCCCTCGCAGGAACGCCGCGTGCCGCCCCCGATCGTGGATGCGCAGCATCTCCTCGGCGCGCGCGGCGTCCTCGCCGCGGCGGCTGAGCTCCGCCTCGATCAGCCGTTCCCGGTGGTGGTCCGCGAGCATCGCGTGCGCCTCGGGCAGGTCCGGATCCAGGCTCAGCGCGCCGTGCACCGCCTCCAGCCACCGCGTCTCCGCGAGCGCCGCGGCGCGGCCCAGCCGGGCGGCCTCGTCTCGCTGCTCCCACGCCGGCCGCTTGTCGTCGATCGGGTCGAAGGGCCGCAGGCCGGCCTCGATCGCGCGGGCCTTCACCTCGGCAGCGGCCGCGCTCGCGCGCAGGTCCGCGATCTCGGGCTCGAACGATCGCGCGTGATCGAGCGCCGCGAGCGCCTGCTCGCGGCGGCGCACGCCGTCGAGCCAGGCCACCACGTCGGCGGCGAGCGCCTCGGCGCTCTCGTAGCGCTCGGCGATCTCGCGGCGCATCGCGCGCTCCACGACGGCGCACAGCTCGGCCGGCGCCGGCGGTCCGCCGCGCGCCGCCTCGCTCACGGGCTGCGGCGGGCCCGCGAGGAGCGCCCGGATCACCTCCACGCCCGTGTGTCCGCCGTAAGGCGGCTTCCCCGCGAGCAGGCGGTACAGCACGGCGCCGAGCGAATAGACGTCGCTCGCCGGGCCGTGGAGGGCCGTGTCTCCGCTGGCCTGCTCCGGCGGCATGTACGCGGGCGTGCCGAGGACGTCGCCGTGGCGGGTGAGCTCTCCGGAGAGGGCCTGTCCCGGAGGGCCGCTCATCCCTTCTTCGAGCGGGTCGGCGGCGCCGATCCGGCGCGCGAGGCCCCAGTCCATCACCAGCACCTCGCCGAACTCGCCGGCCATCAGGTTCTCGGGCTTGAGGTCGCGGTGCACGACGCCCCGGCTGTGGGCGTACGCGATCGCCTGCGCGATGCGCGCGAACGCGTCCACGAGGCGGCGGAACGTCCAGCCCCCGGGGGTGGCGCCGAAGCCCTCGGGGCCCGAGCAGGCGTGGAGCTCGTCGATGACGGCGCGCAGCGTGCGGCCGCGGACCTCCTTCATCGTGAACCAGAGCCGGTGATCCGGGAGCTCACCGCGATCGTAGAGCGCGACGATGCCCGGGTGCTGCAGCGCCGCGGTGATGCGCGCCTCGGCGAGGAAGCGGCGCCGCAGGTGCGGCTGCGCCGCGTGCTCGGCGCGCAGGAGCTTCATGGCGATGACGCGATCGAGCAGCGTGTCGCGCACGCGCCTCACCTCGCCGAACGAGCCGCCCGCGATGGGGCCGAGGTCCTCGTAGCGCGCGGGCAGCCCGACCAGCACGCCCCCGCGGTCGGCGCGCCCTCCGCTCGCCACGACCGCGCTACCGAACGTCGCGGTGTCGTCGAGGACTCCGGTGGCGTCGTCGGGAGGATCGTCGTTGTCGGGCAGCATCACCACCTCGCGAGGCCCGGCCGGCCATCACCCCTCGATTCCGTGCTTCCGCATCAACCGGTACAGCACATAGCGGCTCGACAGCCCCAGCGCCTGCGCCGTGCGCACGATGTTGCCGCGGTGCTCCGCGAGGCGCGCTCGGATCTCGGACTCGGACGGCTCCCGCACCTCCTCTGTCGCCTCCTCGGCGTCCAATGAAGGCTCGTCCAGCGGCGGCGGCGGGCCGGTCGGGGAGGGCGCCAGCGAGCCGCCGATCCATTCTATCGAGTCGCCCGCGCTCGCCGACATCGCGCGCCACAGCAGCGCGCCCAGCTCTCGAAGGTTGGTCGTGTACCTGGTCCGCAGGAGGTGCTCGATGAGGCTCGCCTTGACCCGGGGCTCACCGGCGCCGGGAGAGGCGAGGAATCGCCGCATGGCCTCGGGGCTCTTCGCGGCGGCGCGCTGGAGCACGTGGCGCGCGAGCAAGGGGATGTCGTCGCGCCGCTCGTCGAGGCTGGGGACCTCGAGGCGCAGCACCAGGCGGGCGGCGAGGTCGTGCTTCAACGCGGCGGGATCCCGGTTGGTCGCCCCGAGCAGGCGGAAGCGCGATCGCCGCGCGGTGGACGCGCCCAGCGCGTGGTACTCACCCCCTTCGTCGAGCACGCGGAGGAGGTTCGCCTGGAGCGGATGGGGCAGCTCGCCGATCTCGTCGAGGAAGAGCGTGCCCCCGTCCGCCGCGCCGATGAGGCCCGGCCGCTCCGGCATCCCCGGGTTGGGATATCCCTTCACGTTCCCGAACAGCTCCGCGTCGACGAGGCCTTGCGGGATGGTCGCCGCGTTCCTCGCGACGAACGGCCCGCGCGCGCGGCCCGAGAGGGCGTGGACGGCGCGCGCGCAGAGCTCCTTGCCCGAGCCGCTCCCGCCGAGCACCAGGGTGTGCTCGTCGGCCTTGGCGATCCAGGAGAGCCGATCGCGAAGGCGCCAGATGGCGGGGCTCTCGCCCACGATCCCGTGGCGATCCGGCGCGCCGAAGGCAGGCGCGTCGTCGGGAGAGGCGCTGTGGAGCGGCTCGATCCTGCGCGGGCGCCTCGTGCAGAAGAGCAGGAGCTGGCCCTTGAGCAGCAGCGCGTCGCCGGGCTCGAGGACGCACCGATCGACGCGCTCGCCGCGGATCTCCATGGCGCACTTGCCGACGCGCTCGATCCGCAGGCCGCTCCCCTCCAGCCGGACGCGCAGCTGCTCGCGCGACAGGCCGGGGCTGCCGAGCGGCGCTGTCCGCTCGAGGGCGCCGGGGCGCTGGCGGTGAAACGTCACCCGCGCGCCGCCCGCTTCGCCCGCGGGCTCGCCGCGGCCCAGGATCAGCGCGCCCCCGTCCGGCTCGAAGAGCGCCACCTCGCCGACGCGCTCGGGCTCGGCGGCGGCCCACGCGATCATCAGCGCCGGCATCTCGTGGTCGCGCTGCCCGGGGAGGATGGTGCTCGAGCTTCCAGTCTCGATGGTGGAAGGTTCGTGGACCATGCCCGCGCAGCTCATCCTACCTGACGGGCGCGCGGGCGGATAGCGCAGCTCGGCGCGCGCGGTGAGCCGCGGCGCCGCGCGAGCCACTGGTCCCCAGGGCGCGCTCGGCGTATGGACAGGGCCATCATGCATCGGGTCTTCATCGATGGACAGGAAGGGACCACGGGGCTCCAGATCCGCGAGCGGCTGCAAGGCCGCCGCGATCTCCAGCTGCTCGAGATCGACCCGGAGCGGCGCAAGGACCCGGCGGCCCGCCGCGCGCTGATCAACGAGGCGGATCTGCTCATCACGTGCCTGCCCGACGACGCCGCCCGCGAGTCGATCGGGATGGTCGAGAACCCGCGCACGCGCGTCATCGATCCGAGCACCGCGCACCGCACCGCCGACGGCTGGGTGTACGGCTTCCCCGAGCTCCGCCCCGGCCAGCGCGAGGCCGTCCGGAGCGCGCGGCGCGTCGCCGTCCCCGGGTGCCACGCGACCGGCTTCCTCGCCCTCGTGGTTCCGCTGGTCGACCAGGGGCTCCTGCCCAGGGACGCCCGCTTGGTCGCCCACTCGCTCACGGGCTACAGCGGCGGCGGGCGCAAGCTGATCCAGGCCTACGAGCAGGCCGACCAGGCTCGCCGCGAGCAGCTCCGCTCCGCCCGGCCGTACGGGCTCACCCTGCAGCACAAGCACCTGCCGGAGATGCGCGCGATCGCCGGGCTCGAGCGGGCGCCGCTGTTCCAGCCGGTGGTCGGCGATTTCTACAAGGGCATGCTCGTCTCGGTGCCGCTGTTCGTGGACGCCCTGAGCCGACCGGCGACGCCCGCGTCGGTGCACGAGCTCTACGCGTCGTATTACGCCGGCGAGCCGTTCCTCCGGGTGATGCCGCTCGGCGGCCAGGGCGCGCTCGACGACGGTTACCTGGGCGCCCTCGAGTGCAACGACACGAACCGCCTCGAGATCTTCGTGTTCGGCAAGCCGGACCAGATCCTGGTCGTCGCGCGCCTCGACAACCTCGGCAAAGGCGCCTCCGGCGCGGCGGTGCAGAACCTGAATCTGATGCTGGGCGCGCCGGAGAACGCCGGCCTCGACTGACCCTGGCCGCGCGCCGCGCGCGCCGTCCGGCGAGCGCCCCGCCGGTGCGCCGAGGCCGCGGCGTCACGACCTCACAGTCTGCACCTGCATCTCGAGGAGCCCGGCCGCGGCCTCCTGGACGTCGGGGGGGAAGTCCGAGAACTCCTGGACCTGGCGCACCTCGACGATCGCGTCGTCCGAGCCGGGGCAGCGCGAGGCCCACGCGATCGCCTCTTCCCTCGACTTCACCTGGATCATCCAGTAGCCGCCGAGCACCTCCTTCGCCTCGGCGAAGGGCCCATCGACCACCTGGGGCTTCCCTCCAGGGAACGTGATGCGCGCGCCCATCGAGGGCGGGTGGAGGCCGTCGAGCGCGAGCAGCACGCCGGCCTTCTGCAAGGATTCGTTGTACTTCATCATCGCGGCCACCGCCTTGGCGTCCGGCGTCGTGCCCGGCGCCGCGCTCTCGTACCCCTTCGGGATCATCAGCATCATGAACCGCATCGTCGTGCCTCCTTCTCGAAGCCGGGCTCCGTACGGGCCTCGGCCGGGCATAACCCCCGTCCCATCGACACGACGAACGAGGGGGCGCGAGATCGACACGGCGAGCGATTTATTTTCTCGAGCGGCCTGAAGCGGGCCCGCCCGCGCCGCCCGCCCTCACCCCGCGCGCGCGGCGAGCCGCGGCACCGAGCTCTCGAGCGCGGCGACCAGGCGCTCGGCGGCGTCCTCTGACGCGCGCCGGCAGGCGATCCGCCACGGCCGGCGCAGCGGGCCGGACGACAGCCGCTTCACCAGGAGATCGCCGTCCGCGAGGTAGCCGTGCGCGATCCACTCGGACATGACGGCGATCCCCATGCCGGCGCGCGCGGCGTCGATGATGGCCTCCGTCAGCGGAAAGCGCAGGAACTCGAGCCTGGGCTTCTGGCGGCCGAACACGGCGCTCATGAACCGGCGCGCCTCGGCGGGCGGCGTGTGCGACGTGATGAGCGGGCCCTTTCGGAGGTGGTCACGCGTGAGCGAGCCCCGCCCGGCGAGCGGGTGCGACCTCGAGACCAAGAACACGACCTCGTCCGAGAAGAGCGGCCGCTCCACGAGCGCGCCGCCCCCCTCGCGGGCGCTCGGCAAGGAGGAGGTGGTGAGCAGCGCGACGTCGATCTCGTCCCGGACGAGCGCGCCGACCGGATCGTGGGTGTGCTCCACCGCGAGCTCCACCTCCAGGCGGGGCAGCCTGCGCCGGAGGCTCGCCATCGCCGAGGGCAGCCAGCGGTACGCCGTGTAGCACTCGCACACGAGGCGGACGCGCGTCGTCGCGGCGGCCGGCGCCGCGACCTCGCGCTCGAGCTCCCGCAGCTGCGCGAGGACGAGCCCGGCGCCCGCGATGAGCCGCTCGCCCGCGGCGGTCGGCGTGACCCCGCGCGCGGTGCGCTCGAAGAGGCGCGCGCCGACCCGATCCTCCGCCTGGGCGAGCGCCCGGCTCACGGCGGACTGCGTGATGTGCATCGCCGACGCCGCGCCCGCCGTGCTCCCGGCGGCCGAGAGCGCGAGGACGAGCTCCAGATCGCGGATCTCGAGCTGAGGCCGCGGGCCGAGCGCCGGGGGCGCGGGGAGAGGGGTTATGCGTTCCACGCATCGATCCTATCACGACAATGCGTTGGACGCACAGCCTCGCGGGGCGCACCTTCCTCGCCGTCAGGAGGGTCTTCATGAAGCTTTATTTCTCACCGCTCGCATGCTCTCTCGCCACGCGCATCGCGCTCTACGAGGCCGGCGCCGAGGCGACCTACGTCGAGGTCGACCCGAAGACGAAGCGCACCGACGACGGCGCCGACTTCCGCGCCGTCCACCCGCTCGGGCTCGTGCCCGCGCTCGAGATCGAGGGCGGCGAGCTCCTCACCGAGAACGCGGCGGTCCTGCAGCTCGTCGCGGACCGGTTCCCGGGAGCGGAGCTCGCGCCGCGGGATCCGCTCGGCCGGGCGCGCCTCCAGCAGTGGCTCTGCTTCATCGGCACCGAGCTGCACAAGGCGGTCTACGTGCCGCTCCTCGACAAGGCGGCGCCGGCCGAGGTGAAGCAGTACGCGCTCTCCAAGGCGGACGCGCGCCTCGGCTGGGTGGCCCGGCGGCTCGAAGGGCGGGAGTTCCTGCTCGATCGCTTCTCGGTCGCCGACGCGTACCTCTTCGTGGTGCTCAACTGGTCCGTGGTCACGCCCATCGACCTGAAGGCCTGGCCGGCGCTCGTCGCGTACCAGGCGCGCCTCCAGGCGCGCCCCAGCGTGGCGCGCGCCTTCGCCGAGGAGCGGGCGCGCTACCTCCGGGAGCTCGAGCGGCACGGGGAAAGGCTGCCCGCCGGCGCCGCGCGCGGGTTGGAGACGCGCTGACCGATGCCCCGCCGACCGCCGACCGCCGGCCGCTCCGGCGCGCGGGCGCCGCGCGCCGGTCACGCGCTCGATCGCGAGGCGCCGCCGCGCGCGCTCAGCCGCTGCATGCAGTGCGTGAGGCCGGCCCGCAGGTTGGCCTTGGTCACGATGGCGCTGAGATCGAGCCCCAGCGTCACCATCGTCTGCGCCACGTTCGGGCGAATGCCGCAGATGATCCCCTCGGCGCCGAGCAGCTGAATGGCCTTCACGAGCTTGATCAGGTGATCGGCCACCTTCGTGTCCACCACCTGCACGCCGGTGAGATCCAGGACCGCGAAGCGGGCCGCGCGGCTGGAGATCGCCTCGAGCAGGCTCTCCATCGCCTCGGCCGTCCGCGCGCTGTCGACGACGCCGATCATGGGCAGCGCCAGCACGCCGTCCCACACCTCGATGATCGGCGCCCCGAGCTCCCGGATGACCCGCTGCTGCGCCTCGATCACGTCGAGCTTCGCCTGGAGGTCCTGCTGCGCGCGCTTGCCATCCGTCACGTCGAGCGAGAACCCGACGACGGAGCGGACGTGCCCCGCGGCCTCGGAGAGCGGGACCATCCAGCTCTCCCACAAGCAGCCGTGGGTCTCCGCCAGCCCGTGCACCGCCTCGCCGGCCAGCGCCCGCGCGACGCTGGCAGCCGTGTCGCCGTAGAGCTCGAAGATGTTCTGTCCGACGTGCTGTCCGGGCACATGACCGGCGGCCGCGAGCCCCCTGCCTTCGTGGTAGGTGTACGTGCCATCGGCGTCGATGGCCCACACCGCTATCGGCAGGGCGTTGAGCAGCGCGTTGAGGATCCGTTCCCGATCCCTCAGCCGGGCCAGCTCGCCCTGGAGCCCATCGCCGGGAGGCGCGTCGCGGAAAGAGCCGTAGACCAGCCCGACCGTGCGTGAGCCGCGAACGACGCACGACAGCGGCCTGTAGCTGCGCTCCGCGCTCAGGATCCGGCCGTGGACCTCGACGGGGGCGGTGCTCCCGCGGACCTGCTCCCACGTCGTCGTGAGCGTGCATCGGTCCTCCGGGTGAAAGAGCTCGGTCAACGTGGTCCCTTGCGCGAGCGCAGGTCCGACGGCATGGCCCAGCGCGTCGCTCCATCGCAACAGCGCGCCGTCCTCCCGCGCGACGAACAGCATCTCCGTAGAGTGGGCGATGAAATCGTCCAGCGAACCAAGCGATCCATTCGCTTCGGTCATCGTGCTCCCCTCCGCAACCGCACAGGCAACTCGCGGTTACGCATCTCACGTTACATCGATGACCGGACGCGGAGAGTAGGGGGCAATCCGGAACGCGCGCAAGGGCCTCGCCTTAACGCGGCCTCCGGATCGCACGACAGCGACGCGGCGCCGCTGGCCGCGACCGCCGGAGGACGCCGGCGGCGGTACGACCGGTACATACCGGTTCGTCCGCGTCGGAGCGGCTCAATCGCCGTCGCCGGCGCGCTGGGTGGGAATGCCGAGCAGGTAGATCTTCTTCATCCTGTCGCCGATCACCCCCTTCTCCCACCGATAGCCCTCGTCTCCGAGCCCTCGGAGCAGCTCGTCGAGATCCCCGAGCGTGTAGGTCCTCGCGTTCGAGACCGCCCCGTCCCAGGCGAAGCACAGCGGGATGACCGGCAGGAGGTAGGTGAAGGCGAGCTGCCGCGCGGTCACGGGCCTCGCCAGGGGCGTGATGAGCAGGCACATCAGGAAGTTGACCGGCAGGGCGGTCCACCAGAGGAACGCCGGAAAGCTGTTGTCGCTGATCTCGAAGATGCAGATGGGCTGTCTGCTCTTCTGGGCCGACTCCAGGATCTTCCTCGCGTTCTCCGGCGTCATGTGATGAAAGCTGCTCACCATGGTCCTGAGCCCCGCCGCCTCGGGGCTCACCTCGGTGGCGTCGAGCGGGGTCGTCCGGTACGAGACGTTGCTCCCTCCCCGGGCGTTGATGCTCCTCGCCGCCTCCGTGTTGGGGTACAGATCGGTGAGCGTCAGCGTGACGCCCTCGAACCCGGGCTTCTCGTTCAGGCGCTCCAGGACGTCGAGCATCGGGCCCCCGCTCCCGGAGCAGAGGTCGACGATGCTGGAGGAGCGCGACTCCCGGAGCGCCCTGGCGACGAGCTCCGCCAGCTCGTCGCTCGAGCCGAGCGCCCTGTGCACGGTCACGATCAGGCGTGTCATGCAGGACCGCATCCACCCTGGAAACCAGCTGAAGTCTTCGAGCTCGAACAGATGTATGCGCTTCATTCGCTCCTCGGCGCGTGCGGCAGCGCAGATCGAGCGCCGGAGCCGTCGGGCTGGCGCTCGTCCGCCTCATCGATGGCCTGTGTTCTTGAGTCTATTCAACTTCGCGCCTGGGGGGTGTCAGGCGCGTCACACGTGGCCGCACCAGCGCGCGAGCGCGCTCTCGAGGTCGCCGAGGCGCGTCGCGCGCCCCGCGCCGTCGCTCGCCCAGGCGACGTGGCCGTCCGGCCTCACCAGGAGGGCGTCCACGCCGGCGAGGTCGCCCGGCGGATCGACGATCGTCGCCCGGACGACGTCGACGCGATCGCGGTAGGGGCCGCCCGCGGCCCGGAGATCGGCGTCGCCGGCGAGGTCGAGCAGCACGAACCGGCCCGCGTGGAGCAGCGCGTGGAGGCGCGCCGGGCCGCGCTCCGTCTCGAGGGCGCGGTCGGGCGCACGCCTGCCGGCCGCGGCGTGCGCCGGCGCGCCCTCGGCCGGGGGATACGCGACGTCGAGCGCGCTGATCTGCCCGGCGATGCGCCGGTTCACGGCGTCGATCGCGAGCAGGTCGCTCAGGAGCTCGCGGAGGGCCAGGCCGGGCTCCGACAGGTCCATGAGCCGGGTCTGCGCCTCCGTGTTGCGCACCAGCGCCCGGCCGACGGGGTGGCGCTCGTCATGGTAGCTGTCGAGCAGGTGAGGCGGCGCCCAGCCCCTCACCGCGGCGGCGAGCTTCCAGCCGAGGTTCATCGCGTCCTGCAGGCCGACGTTGAGCCCCTGGCCGCCCATCGGAAAATGGATGTGCGCGGCGTCGCCCGCGAGGAACGCGCGCCCGACGCGGTAGCGCTCGGCAAGCCGCGTCGCGTTGCCGAACCGGGACAGCCAGCGCGCGTCGCGCATGCCGAAGTCGGTCCCGAGGATCCGCTGCACCGAGCTCCGCAGCTCGTCCAGCGAGAGCGGCTCCGACCTGTCCGCGTGAGCCCGCAGCGGATCGAGCACGACGAAGCGATGGAGCCCGTCGCCGAGGGGCGCCAGGAGCACGGCGCCGCGCGGGCCCGTGCGGATGACGGGCCTGGCGGGGGGCTCCGCGATCTCGACGTCTCCGAGGAAGGCCGTCATCGTCGTGTCGCTGCCCGGGAAGCCGACGCCGATCGCCCGCCGCACGACGCTCCCGCCCCCGTCGCAGCCCGCGACGTAGCCGGCGCGCGCGCCGTAGCGCCCCTCGGGGCCCTCTACCCGCAGCGCGACGCCCTCCTCGTCCTGCGACACCTCGACGACCGCATGTCCGCGCAGGACCTCGACCCCCAGCTCGCGGGCCCGCTCCTCCAGGAGCTCCTCCGTCTGGACCTGCGGCAGGAACAGCGTGTACGGGTGCCGCGTATCGAGGCGCGAGAGATCGAGCCGCGGCTCGAGCAGCGCGAAGTGCGCGGCCGGCAGCGGGGCGCCGCGGCGCAGGAAGCGGTCCACGATCCCGCGCTGGTCGAGGATCTCGAGCGTCCTCGGGTGCAGCGTGAGCGCGCGCGACTGCTGCATCCGCGCGGGCCGCTGCTCCAGCACGCGCACCCGGACCCGCGCCAGCGCGAGCTCGCAGGCCAGCATCAGGCCGACCGGACCTCCACCCACGACGACCACCTCAGCATCCATCGCCATCGAAGCCTCCACGTCCAACAACGACTCGAACGTTGTTAGAGTGACTCGAACGGTGTTAGAGTCAAGGCGGCGGCCCGGCATCCGGGCCCGGGGAGCCGGGAAGGGGAGAGCGAGGCGCGGTCATGGGGCTAACACGCGAGCAGGTGGTTTCGACGGCGCTGCGGCTGCTCGGCGAGGTCGGGCTCGACGCGCTGACGATGCGCCGGCTCGGCCAGGAGCTGAACGTGCAGGCGGCGACGCTGTACTGGCACGTCAAGAACAAGCAGGAGCTGCTCGACGCGATGGCGGAGGCCATGCTGGCCGACTGCGCGACCCGCGCGCCGGAGGGGGCGACGTGGCGGGATCGGGCGGCGGAGATGGTGGAGCGGCTGCGCCGGGCGCTGCTCGCGCACCGGGACGGGGCGCGGGTGTTCGCGGGGACCTACGTCACGCAGGAGAACACGCTGCGGTTCTCGGACATGCTGCTCGGGACGCTGAGCGACGCCGGGATGTCGCCGCGCGCCGCCGCGTGGGGGGCGTGGACGCTGGTCTATTACGTGATCGGCTTCACGCTCGAGGAGCAGGCCATGACCCCGGCCGGCGGGGCGGGCGGCGGCAAGGCCGACCCGGCGCACCTCCGGGAGGCGATGGCGCGCGGGGCGTATCCGCACCTGGCGACGGCGTTCCCGCACATGACCGACGCCGATCTCGACGCGCGGTTCCGCTACGGCGCGCGGCTCGTCCTCGACGGCCTCGCGGCGGCGCCCTGCGAGGCGCCGCCGCGCCCGGCGCCCGAGGCCGCGCCGCGCCCGCGCACGAAGCGGCGGCCGCCCCGCCGGAGCCGATGACGGCCGAGCCCTCCTCGCGGGGTCACTGGGCCGCGCAGGTCTTGCGGAGGGCGCGCGCCTTGTCGATGCACGCCGCGAGGGCGTCCTCCGCCGGCTCGTCCGGGCACGCGACCTCGAAGTCGCGGATGGCGTCGCGGAGCCCGCGCAGGCCGGGGCCGCCGGCGCCGAGGTCGAGCTTGCCCTTGCGATCGTCGTCGTCGTCGTCGCCTCCGACGAGCAGGAGCGTGCCGACCACTGCGCCCACGACGACGACGCCGGTGAGGACGCCCGCCACGATGACGCCGGTCTTGCCCTCCACGTCCGGGGGCTCGGCGTCCGGGAGCGACGGCGTGCCCGCCGGGCTCGCCGGCGCCTCCAGGCCCGCGGCCAGCACCGTGGTGGTGATCCCGCCCGCGAGCCCGAGGCCGCCGATCACGAGGCTCGACACGGTGAGCGCGCTCGGCCCGGCGCTGCCGCCGGCGCTCGCGTTCACGTTCACGTTGACGGAGAGGCGCGCCTGCGCCGCGTTGCATACGGCGTAAGCGTCGAGGCGGTGGATCTCGAGCGACGCGCGCGGCGCGGTCTCGGGCGGCAGCTTCGCCGCGAGGATGATGTCGTCCGCCGAGCGCCGGAGCGTCAGCGGCGCGGCCGCGTCCGCGTCCGCGTCCGCGTCCGCGGTGTGCGGCGCGGCCGCGGGCCGCGTGGAGGCCTTGCCGCACCCGGCCAGTCCACACGCCATGAGCAGGAGCGTTGTGCAGGAGAGGGCATGATCGCGTCGCAGGGTCATACTGCCACGCTACGCCGAAAGGCAGCGCTTTCGTCGAGCGAAATCGGCCTCGCCGAAGATCCGATATCGGCCGACGAGCGGGCTCTGCGTGGGATAAAGCAGCGGTGTGTGCGGCGCGAGGAGGAGCTCAAGGAGCGATGTAGGTCGGCCCCGCGACGGTGTTGAGCGTGAGCTTCTCCACGTTCCCGATGACCTCGCTCGTCAGCGCGACCAGCGCCGGCTCCTCCTTGGCGAGCTCCGCGGCGTCGATGCGGTACAGCGAGCCCGCGCTCCCCGGCATCCACAGGTTGCCGGACTCGTCGACGGCGAGATCCGTCACGAGCGCGAGCACGTCGATGTCGAAGAGGACCTCGGGCGTGAGCGTGCCGCTCGCGGCGCGCTCCTCCGGGGTGTACCGCACGAGCTGGTTGCCGGCGAAGTAGCCGACCCACAGGTTGCCGTCCGGGTCGAAGGCGAGCCCCTGCGGGCCGCGCAGGTTGGCGACCACGGGCGGCCCGCTCTGGCCGAGGAGGACGACGTCGGCGGGCTCGTCGGCGATGTCGGCCTCGAGCCGCTCGGCCGCGAACTTGGCGACGCCGTTCGTCTCGCCGTCCCCGACCCAGAGGTTGCCGTCGGCGTCGAAGGCGAGCGACTCGGGGCGGCTCGCGTCGGGGCTCGTGAGCGTGACGGCGGGCGCGGGCTCGCCCGAGCCCTCGAGCGCCTCGGGCGCGAGCTTCACGATGCGGCTCAGGGTCGCGACCCACAGCGCGCCCTCGGCGTCGAAGGCGAGCGCGCGCGGGCCGCACGGCAACGTGGTCTCGCACACGGCGCCGCCGCCGAGCAGCGCGTCGGGCTCGTCGGCGGTCGACGCGCCGAGGCGCGCCGCGCCGTACGCCGCGAGCTTGCCGGAGCTATCGCCGATCCACAGGCGCCCCGCGCCGTCGACCCTCAGGGCCGTGGGGCTCGTGAGGCCCGCGTCGATGATCGCGCTCGGGGCCTGCTCGCCGCCCGCCGCGAGCTGCGCGGCGTCGAAGGCGAGGATCTGGCCGTCGCCGTTGCCGTTCGTGACCCAGAGCTTCTCGCTCCCCGGCTCGCGCGTGTACCGCACCGCCACCGTCGTTGTCTCGCCGTCGCGCACGCACACGGTGTCCTCGCCGTCGACGACGCCCTGGTAGGCGGGCCCGACCAGCTCGCCCGGGCTGCGCACGCGGTGGGCGCTGACGCGGTACTCGCCCGCCGGCAGCGTCAGCGTGCGGCTCTCGGTCGCCGTGCCGCCGTCCACGACGCCCGCGGCGTCGCTCACGCGCACGTCGGCGGGCACGGCCGACGCGATGTCGAGCGCGAGCGAGCCCGTGCCCGAGGCGGCGCACGCGGCGGCCCCGGGGCCGCCGCTGCTCTCGCCGCCGTCGCCGGAGCAGGCCGAGAGCGCCATCAAGATGCCGAATGCCGAGCAGATTCGTGATTTCATGGTGACTCCTTGGTTAGGGGTGCGCGGAGAGCGCCTGGTGACAGGCGTCTACCAAGCAACGTTTCTGCTGGATCAGCGAGGCTGACCTCCCCCGGACCCATCTCGCTGGCCATTTCCCAGAGGCTGGCCACGGAGACGTCTGCCTCCGCATGCATGCTGCCGATCAGGGCCCGCGCGTCCGCCGATGGAGAGCGGCCTCGCTCATGCGTCAGCGCGCCCCCGGGACGAGGAGCTCCTCGAGGACGCCCGTCAGCTCGTCGACCCGCACCGGCTTCGTCAGGTAGCGGTAGAACCCGGCTTGCTCGGCGAGGCGGGTGTCCCGGGGCATCGCCGCCGCGCTGAGCGCGATCACGGGGATGTCGCGCGTCTCCGGCCACTCCTCGAGCTTGCGCGTGGCCTCGTAGCCGCTCATCCCGGGGAGGTTGATGTCCATGATGACGACGTCGGGCCGCCGCGACCGCGCGAGCTCGATGCCGATCTCGGCGTTCGGCGCGGTGATCAGGTGGACCCGCTCGAACTCGGAGATCAGCTCCTCCATGAACGCGATGTTCGACGGGTTGTCCTCGACGTAGAGGACCGAATGGCGGGCGCCGCCCGGCCCGGCGAGCGGCGACGCCTCCGCGCGCGCGTCCGCCTGCGCCGCGGCGGCGCTCTCCGGCGGCTCCTCGTGCGCGGGGAGCTCGATCCAGAACTCCGACCCTTCGCCCGGCACGCTGCTGAAGCCGACGCCGCCGCCCATGAGCTCCGCGAGCCGCTTCGTGATCGTGAGGCCGATCCCGGTCCCCTCGATCGGCCCCGTCTCCTGGCCGGCCCGCTGGAAGGGCTGGAAGATCTTCGCGTGCTGCTCGCGCGGGATGCCGATGCCGTCGTCCGCCACGCAGATCCGCACGACCCCGGCCTTCGGCATCGACACCGCGATCGTGGCGCGGCCCCCCCGCCGGCCGTACTTGATCGCGTTCGAGCCGTAGTTCATGAGGATCTGCGCGAAGCGCGTGCGATCCGCCGTGATCTTCGGGAGCTCCGCGGGCAAGGGCGCGAGGGCGATCTCGATGCCGGCGCGCTGCGCCATCGGGTCGAGCGTCGTCTTCACCTCGTCCAGCACCTCCGGGACGTTCACCGGCTCGATCGACACCGTCACGCGGCCGGCCTCGATGCGCGAGAGGTCCAGGATGTCGTCGATGAGCTTGAGCAGGTGCTCGCCGCCCTTCAGCACGTGCTCTATCCGCTCCTTCTGGCGCTCGGTGAGCGGCGTCTTCCGATCGCGGTGGAGGAGCTGCGCGAAGCCGAGGATCGCGTTGAGCGGGGTGCGGAGCTCGTGGCTCATCGAGGCGAGGAACTCGCTCTTCGCGGAGCTGGCCGCCTCGGCGAGGGCCCGCGCCTTGCGGAGCTCCTCGGCGCGCTGCACGTCGCCGGTCATGTCCCAGAGGGTGCACACGGTCCCGCCCTCGGCCGTGCGGCGCTCGGTCGCGCGCAGGCTGCGCCCGTCGCTCGTGCAGAGATCCAGCGTGCCGCTCGGCGCCGCGTGGTAGGCGAAGAGCCGCGCGCGGAAGTCGGCCGGCGGCTCGCCGCCGAGGGCGAACAGCCCCGCGGCGAGGCCCTCGTCGATGAGCTCAGCGTAGCTCCGCCCGACGATCGGGCCGCTCACCCGCGCGCCGAGCCAGTGCCGGTAAACGCTGTTGCAGAGCGCGAGCCGATCCTGCGCGTCGAACACCGCGAACGCGCCCTGGAAGCTCTCCACCGCGCTCCTGAGCAGATCGCTCGTGCGCCTCGCCTCGGCCTCCAGGCGCTTCCGCTCGCTGATGTCGCGGGCCACCCTCGAGGTGCCCACGACATTGCCCTGGGCGTCGTGGATCGGAGAGAGGGTGATCGAGACGTCGATGTCCCTGCCGTCCTTGCGCCTGCGCACCGTCTCGAAGTGCTCGATATGCTCGCCCCGCCTGAGCCGATCGAGCATCCGCAGCACCTCGTCCTCCCGCTCCGGCGGGGCGAGCACGGTGAGGGGCTGACCGAGCATCTCCTCGGCGGTGTAGCCGTAGATCGCGTGCGCGCCCCGGTTCCAGCTGACGACGCGCCCGTCGAGATCCTCGCCGATGACGGCGTCCTCGGACGAGTCGACGATCGCGGCCAGCCGCCGCATCGCGAGGTCGACCCGCTTGCGGTCGCTGATGTCGCGGATGGCGCTCGAGACGAGGGTGCCCCGCTCGGTCGTGAGCGGGCTGAGGCTGATCTCGACCGGGAACTCGCTGCCGTCCCTCCGGCGGCCGAACAGCTCCAGGCCGGACCCCATCGGGCGCGCCTTGGGCGCGGCGGTGAACGCCGAGCGGTTCGCGACGTGCGCCCCCCGGAAGCGCTCCGGGAGGAGGAGCTCGATCGGCTGCCCGACGAGCTCGCCGCGCGCGTAGCCGAACATCCGCTCGGTCTGGACGTTGACGAACACGATGCGCCCCTCCTCGTCGACGACCACCATGGCGTCGGGCGCCGCGTCGATGAGCAGGCGGAACGTGCCGTCGTCGAGCCGCGGGGCGCCTGGCCCCTGGGGCGCCTGCCCGGGGGGAGACAGGCGATCGCTGGAGGACGTGTCATGGGTCATCGGGGAGCCTCACGCAGAAGACGGCGCCGGGGGCGTTGTCCTCGATCCGGATGGTCCCGCCGTGCGCCTCGACGGCCATCTTGCAGAACGCGAGCCCGAGGCCGCGGCCGGTGCGGTGGAGGGCCTCCTCGCCGCCGCCGAGCTGGACGAAGCGGTCGAACACCCGCGCGCGCATCTCGGCGGGGACGCCCGGCCCCGCGTCCGCCACGCGGATCTCCACCGCCGCGCCGTCCTTCACGGCGCTGACGGTCACCGCGGTCCCGGCCGGCGCGTGGTGGACGGCGTTCTCGAGGAGGTTCTCGAGCGTGCGGCGGAGCAGGTCCGGATCGGCATGGACGGCGGGCGCCTCGACGGCCTCGCGCAGCGCGACCGACCCGGCGCTCGCGCGCAGGTCGAGCGCGGCGAACGCCTCGAGGACGAGCGCGCGGAGGTCGACGCGCGCCCGCTCGGGGGCGAGCCGCCCTTCCTCGCTCTTGCTGATGTCGAGCAGGTTGTAGATGAGCCGCAGCAGCGAGCGCGCCTGATCGCGGATCTGCCGCGCGGAGTCGCGCGCCGGCTCCGGGAGCGCGCGGTCCCGGAGCAGGAACTGCGCGTGCAGGTCCATGCTGCTCACGGGGTTCTTCAGATCGTGCACGACGAAGGCGGTGAGCTGCTCTTTCTGGAGCTGGAGGCGCATGAGCGCGTCCCGCTGCTGCCGGACGAGCTCGACGTGCTCGCGCAGCTCGGCGCCGAGCCGGCGCAGCCGCAGCGCGGCCTTGACGCGCGCG
Source organism: Sorangium sp. So ce134 (assembly GCA_051525975.1). Taxonomy (GTDB): domain Bacteria; phylum Myxococcota_A; class Polyangia; order Polyangiales; family Polyangiaceae; genus Sorangium. Next base: position 9,081,361 of record CP150314.1, on the reverse strand, counting down.
AGGAGCTCCGACGGGCGGACCGGCTTCGTCAGGAAGTCGTCGCCGCCGGCGCGCAGCGCGCTGTCGAACGTGTCGACGTCGCGGAGCGCGGTCAAGAACACGATCGGCGTGCTCGCGCCCTCGGGCAGGCTGCGGATCCGGGCGCACACGGCGAAGCCGTCCATGCCCGGCATGCGCACGTCGAGCAGCACGCAATCCGGCCTGTGGCGCTCGAACTGCTGGATCGCCTCCTCGCCCGTGACGGCGAGGACGACCACGTAGCCGTCGTCCTCGAGCGTGGCGTGCGCCAGGGCGCGGTTCTGCTCGTTGTCATCGACGACGAGCACCCTGGATCTCGGCTCCTGCTGATCCATCCCCCCTCGGCTCCGGGCGCGAGGCTACACGAAGGTCCTCGGTGCCTCCATAGCGCCCGCCTCCGTTCGAGCGGCCGCTCGCGGAGCGCTCGGCGTGGCTCGCGGCCGCTCGCGGAGCGCTCGGCGTGGCTCGCGGCCGCTCGCGGAGCGCTCGGCGTGGCTCGCGGAGCGCTCGGCGTCGCGCGGCGCGCGCGCATGGACGCTGCCGGAGGAGGTTTGCGGAGATGGCCAGGCGCGGCGCTGGGCTCACCCGTCCGGGGGTGACGGGCGGCCCTTGCCGAGCTTGCGGTACCCCGGGTGAACGCCGGCCGTGAGCTGCTGCTCGGCCGCGATCCGCCCGAGGAGCGCCGCGAGCTGGGCCTGCTCTGCGTCGTCGAGCGCCGCGCAGAGCGCCCGCCGGTGCTCCTGGGCGACGCGCCCGATCCGCTGCACCATCTCCTGTCCTGCCCTGGTGAGGTGGAGCGCGTACGAGCGCCGGTCTTCCGGGCTGCTCCTTCGCTCCAGGAGCCCGCGCTCCTCGAGCGCGTCGAGCAGGACGACGAGCCGGCTCGGGAACATGCCGAGCTTCTCGCTGAGCGCCGTCTGGCTGATCCCGTCCGACTGGCGGAGCGCGCGCAGGATGCCGGCGTGCGGCGGGAGCAGCTGGAGCGGCGCGAGCCGCTCGGCGAACCGCGCCGCGGCGTGGGCCCCGACCTGCGCGAGCAGGAAGGCCACGTCCGCGGCCGGGCGCGAGGGCGGGTCGGAAGGTCGCTGCACGGTTATTCGTGCTCCTCTGAAATGATTATTGACATGAACGATTATCCTCGATAACTTTATCGCATCGGTCCGGGGGGTCAAGCCGGGGTCGCCCTCCTGCGCCTGCGCTGGTGCGGTTGCAGGGGCGGTGTGGACAGCGCCGGCGAGCCCGTTGGATCCCACGAGAGGCACCCGATGACGGACTTGAACGACCCGACAGCAGCGAGCGGCAGCGTCCACCGGGCTCCGAACCCCGGGGCGGTCGCGGCGGTGTTCACGCTGCTCTTCCTCGCGAGCCTCGTGCCGGTCACCCTTCTTGTTGGCGACGCTCATTTCCCGTCCCCGCTGCAGCCGCCCGAGGAGGTGGTGGCTTATTTCCGGGGCGATGTCGGCGCGAAGGTACGCGCCTGCGCGTTCCTGCAGTTTTCCGCGGCGATACCGCTCGGCATCCTCTCCGCCACGATGGTGAGCCGGCTGAGGTTCCATGGGACGAGCGCCGCCGGCCCGTCGATCGCGTGGTTCGGCGGCCTCCTGGCCTCGGCGGCGATGGCGATCTCCGCGCTCTTCCAGTGGTCGCTCGCGCAGCCCGGCATCGCGGACGACGCGGCGGTCGTGCGCGTCCTTCATTTCATGATCTTCGCCGTCGGGGGCCCCGGCTACACGGTGCCGCTCGGCCTGCTCCTCGCGGGGATCTGCGTCCCGGCGCTGATCATGAGGCTCCTGCCGCGCTGGCTCGCCGTGTCCGGCCTGGTGCTGGGCGCGATCGGCGAGCTCAGCGCCCTCAGCCTCCTCGTGCCAGGGGCCTTGTTCCTGATCCCGCTCACGCGCTTCCCCGGGTTCGTCTGGCTCATCGTGGCGGGCTTCAAGCTGCCGCGGGCGAGGAGGTGAGGGTGAGGGGACCGCGCGGCACGCGCCCATGATGCGCGGTGGAGCGCGCCCGCATCGACAGAGACAACCCCACTCGCCATGTGATTCCGGCCACAAGAGTCGCCGAATCCTCGTACCACTGGAGAGCAAAGATGGGCTAGGTGTGGATGAGGAGGGAACCGACCCATGACGGATACGTCGACCTCGAGCGGCTCGAGGGCTGCGCGAGCAAGGGGGCTGGGGGGCGCGCTGGTCGAGCGGATATTCGAGTTGGCGCCGACGATTCTCTGTGTCCTCGATGTCATGGACAGGCGTATCGTCGCCTGCAATCGCGCGTTTCTCCAGGCGCTCGAGATCGGCGACGAGGAGGCCGTGGAGCGCGGCTGGGAGACCCTGCTTTCTCGCATACACCCCGAGGATCTCGGCGCGTCACCGGCTCACCTCGAGCGGCTCGGGGCGGCGCAGGACGGCGAGCCCCTCGAAGGCTCGCTGCGCGCGCGGGGCGCCGGAGGCGCAGAGCGCACCTTCGCGCTGCGCTGTTTGGTCTTCGCGCGCGGCGACGACGGCGCGGTGCGGCAGGTCCTGGTCTCGGCCGAGGATGTCACCGAGCGAAAGCGCCGCGAGACGGAGCTGCAAAAGAACGAAGCGCTGCTCCAGGCGTTCCTCGAGCACATGCCTGCCATGATGTTCGCCAAGGATTCCGACAGCAGGTATGTCGTGGCCAACGCTCAGTTCGATCGGTTCATGGGCATGGGGCCACAGAGCATCACCGGCAAGCGAGATCAAGACATCTTGCCGGAGGCCATCGTCGCCCAGGTGAAGGCCGCGGACGACGAGGTGAGGAGTACCGGCGTCGCGACGGCGTTCGAGGAGAGCGTCCCTCACCCGACGGAAGGGATGAAGCAGTTCTACTCCGTCAAGTTTCCCGTCCAGGGTCCTGGCATCCCGGCGGGGACGGTCGGGGGCGCGGCCATCGATATCACGGCCATCAAGCAGGCGGAGGCCGAGCGTCAGGAGGCGCAGCAGGCGATCATCGCGGCGCAGCAGGCGACGATTCGCGAGCTCGCGACGCCGCTCATGCCGATCGCCGACGGGGTCCTCGTCATGCCGCTCATCGGCACGCTCGATCCCGAGCGGGCGAGCCGGATCATCGAGGCATTGCTCGACGGGGTCGGCGCGCACCGGGCGACCATCGCCATCATCGATATCACGGGGGTGCGATCGGTCGACGCCCACGTGGCGGGGGTGCTCCTGCAAGCCGCTCGCGCGGTGAGGCTGCTCGGGGCGAGGGTCGTGCTCACGGGCATTCAACCGGCCATCGCACGGACGCTCGTCGATCTCGGTGTGGAGTGGCAAGGCCTGGTCACCGAGGCCACGCTGCGCGGCGGCATCGATTACGCGCTGCGGAGCAGGGAGCGCCGACGCGGCCCTGCCCCGGGCTGAGCGCCGCAAGGCGCAGCGGCGCCAGCGCCTCGGGCCGCAGCGCCTGGAGCTCGCCGTCGGCCTGCGGGAAGAGCAGCTCACGGCCACCACCGTGCGCGCTCTGAAGAGCCCTAGGACGCGGCGAGGACGCGCAGCAGCCGGTCGCGCTGCGCCTGCACGTAGCGGATGTCCTCTTCGTAGAGCGCGGGGTGGCCGGCGGCGATGTGCGCCCGGGACGCGGCGTCGCCGGCCTCGGCCCGCTGGCGCATGGTGGCGAGGAGCGCCGCCAGGCGGTCGACCACCGTGTCGAGCAGCTCCGCCCCGGGCGCGAGGCCGTAAGCGCGGCAAAACGCGGCGGCCCGCCGCGCCTGCTCCTCCGGGCTGCCGGCGCTCTCCGGGTTGGTCGGCGCGTGCAGCGGCGCGAACCGGTAGACCGCATAGGCCAGATCCCAACTGCGCGGCCCCGGGTGGGCGTTGTCGAAATCGATGAAGCCGACCACCCGGCCGGCGCGGACGACGCAGTTGTAGGGCGCGACGTCGCCGTGACAGACCACCTCGGCCGGCGCTCGGGCCGGCAGCTGCCACCGGTCGTCCGGTCCGGGCGCGAACGTCGCGCTCGCGTCGTGGAAGCGGCGCAACAGGACGGCGGCGGACGACAGGAGCTCGGGCGTGCGCAGCTCGGCCGGGAGCGCGTTGTGCACGTCGCCGTCGAGGTACGACAGCACCTCGTTCCCGTCGTCGTCGTACCCGAGCGGCTCCGGCGCCGCGTCGAACCCCGCCGCGCGCAGGTGCCGCAGCAGCCGGTGGATGGCCGGCGCCGCCGCCGTCGCGGGCCGGTGGACCCGGTCCCCGCGCCGGCGCACGATGTTGACCCCGCCCTGGAATACCGTCTCCTCGACCATCTCCCGTCCTCGGGGCTCGACGCGCGCCCGCGCGCCTTCGTAGCGCGTTCCCGGCGCGCGGTCGCGCGATTCGCGCCACGATTGCCGCCTCCTCCGCCCGAGGCGGGCGTGCGCGCCGACTGGAACACGCGGACATGGCTGAACCGCGCTGGCCGGGGCCGCACCCGGAAAGAGCAGGGGACGGGGACGATTTCTCGAAGGGCCACGCCGCTCGCCAGCATTCAAGCAGCCGGTGGGAGCAGGGCGCCGGGTACGGTTCGCAAATTGTCCTTCAAAAGTCCGCTCCTGCCATATCCTCTGGAGACGATGGGGGACTTACGATGCCCCCTGAGCCGCTCCGCATCGTGTCGCGCTCGATGCCGGCCTGAATCGCTCGCGAGGAGCCCTGGGACGGCTCGCGGGCGTCCAGGGCCGGCGTCGAGCGATGAGCGGCGGACCGGTCCAGGCCAGCTCGGCGACTCGGAGGGAGCGCTGCGTGACCACGATCGGCGGGCGCGCCGCGCCACCTCAGGATGCATCTGCCAGCCTTTCGCTGGCGAGCGCGAGCGTGCGCCGGTTCTCGGGCACACCCTCCAGGAAGCTCGATCGATAGGCCGGCTCGCGGATCTGCGCGGCGATCGCGTGGAGCCTGGTGCGCGCTTCCGCGAGCGCGGCGCGCGCTTCAGCGTGGCGCCCGGAGGCCTCGAGGCTCTCGACGTGCACGAGGCGCAGATACGATCCGCGGAAGAACTGGCTGCACATGCCCATGGCGGCGTAGCGCCTCATGCCTTCCGCCGCTGCAGCGACGGCGTCGTCCGGCCGGCCCTGCGCGAGCCGCAGCGCCGACAGCGTGGCCAGGGCGCCGGGGACGTCCAGCGGGCAGACCTGCTCGAGCATTGCGAGCGCCGCCTGCACCTCGCGATCCGCGGCATCGAGGTCGCCCGCGCCACGCAGCACCTCTGCGAGCGCCCAGCGACCCCGAGCCTCCTTGAGCGGCAGGCCACGGGCGCCGCCCGGCGGGAGGAGCTGCTCCGCGTGGGACCGCGCCTCGGCCAGCGCGCCGCGATCCGCCAGCAGCCAGCTCATCACGAAGGGCCGGTACGCCGAGCCGAGGCCGAGATCTCCGTCGGCCGTCGGCGGCGCGCGGAGGATCCGCTCGGCCTCCTCGGCGGCGCCGAGACACCAGGTATTCATGGCCTCGAAGAGCCGCGCGATGGCCTCATAACGCCGGTGGCCGCTCTGCCGGGCGAGCGCTTTGCACTTCCTCGCGTGCTCGAGCGCACCGAAGGGGTCGTCATTCACGCCTGTCCGCATCGACAGGATGCCATGATATGCAAGCGCCACGAGGGCGCTCTCGTCTCCGAACGCCCGCGCGACGACCTCGAGCCGTGAGAGGAGCGCGTCTGCCTCCCGCGTCCGGCCCATGAGATCCATGGCGTAGGCGCTCAAGGTGAGCGCGATCGTCAGCGGATCGGCGCCGTCCGACCCGACGTCCGCTTGCTTCAGCTCCTCCACGAGGGCGAGGATCGCCTTGACCTGGCCCGTCCCCATCGCGATGCTGAAATGCGCCATCGCCGCCTGAGCCCAGGGCGCGCTCCCGCGCGGGGCGCTCTGCAAGAGCTCCGCGGTCTCACTCTGCATGGAGGACGCCATCCCGGTATACCACGCGGCCGTCTCGCATATCGCGCCCAGCAGCCTCATGCGCAGTTCGTTTGGTATCGACAGCGCGAGCCCCCGGCGCGCGAGCGAGATCGCGCCTGGACCGTCGCCGCCCCGGCTCGCCTGGCGCGACGCGCACAGGTAATACCGCCCTGCGCCCGGACCGTCGCCGCCCTTGTCGAAGTGCTCCGCCAGCACCCGCGCCGCCGGCTCGCCCCGCGCCTCCAGCCATTCGCCCGCGAGCCGGTGCCCGAGCGTCCGGTCTTCCTCGGTCAGCGTCCCATACGCGCCCTCGCGCAGGAGCGCATGCCGAAAGGCGAGCTCCTCCTCGCCCAGGATGCGGCTGTCGGGGCGCCGCACCAGGAGCTCCCGCTCCACCAGGGCCTCGAGGCCAGCCAGGACCGGGCTCCGGCGCGCTTCACCGCCGACGAGCGCCGCGACGCCACCCGGCCAGAGCTGCGAGGCTTTTGTTAGACGCAGGAGAGGCAGAAATTCCGGCTGAAACCGGCGATTTGCTCAGCTTGGTCGGCCGGAGTAGGATTATCCTTTTTGACAGGTGCAACAAATGACAGACGCAACCCCCAACACCGCGATCCGTCGGACGCTCGGCTACCCGCGCGTGTCAACGAGGGAGCAGGAAATCGCGGGCGTCTCCCTGGACGCCCAGGCCGAGAAGATCGGCAACTACTGCCGGCTCCACTCGCTGCCGGAGCCGATCTTGTTTCCGGAAGTCGAGAGCGGCGGTGAGGAGAACGAAGCGAACAGAAAGAAGGTCGCCGCGCTCCTGGCCGACGTCCGCCGCGGCGACATGGTGATCGTGACGGACATCGACCGCTTCGGCCGCGACGTGGTCTTCATCGTGAAGAACGTCCGGCAGATCATGCGCAAGGGCGCCGTGTTCGTCGCCATCGACAAGGGCTTCGATTCGCGCTCGCCGATGGCAGAGGACACGCTGGCCAACTGGGCGGTCGGCGCGGAACAGGAGCGGCGTCGGATCAAGGAGCGGACCGAGGGCGGGCGCAAGCACCTGCGCGTCCAGGGGTACTTCGTCGAGGGGCAGCCGCCGTTCGGCTATGAACGCCAGCCGAAGCCCAAAGGAACGAAGACGCCGTTGCCACTCCGCGTGGTTCCGGAGCACGCCGCGGTGGTGCGTCGCATGTTCGCGCTCTCGCTGGAGGGCTACAGCGTCTTCGAGATCGCCAAGCGGCTGCGCCAGGAGTACGGCAACATCAAGGCGTTCGGGCGTGCCTGGGTCATTACTGCGCTGCGCAACCGGACATATACGGGGCGTGTTGCGAAGACCAGCGTGCGACCTCATGCGACGCGCGGCGTGGTGCAGCTGCCGGCCGAATGGGTGCCCGCGCATGAGGCGATCGTCGACGATGAGACGTTCAACAACGTCCAGCTTGCACTGAGAGATCGCCGCCGCGGGCGAAAGCCACAGGCCGAATCTGCGACGGCGAACCACTTGCTGCGCGGCATCTGCCGCTGCGCGGAGTGCGGCGGTGGTGTTGCTGCCGTTCCGGTGTCCCGCAGCAGCCGACACACGGTAGGCTATTACGTCTGTCGTGGTCACGTGGAGCAGAAAGAGAAAGGCGTGCGGTGCAAGTCTTCCGCATGGCTTCGCCAGCCGGACGCGGACGCCGCTGCGGGAGAGCAATTCCTGGCGTTTGCTCGCTCGCTACTCACCTCCCTTACTAGGCCGCCACGCCAGATCGAGAAGCCGGATTTCGCCGCCCAGCGGCGGGAGATCAAGATCGCGCGACAGCGCGTCGTGGAATTTGTCGCAAAGGGGCTCTTCACGGTCGAGGACGTGAAGGTAGAACTGAATCGCCTCGATGACGCGCTTGCAGCAATCGAGGCGAAGGAAGCCGAATTCAAAGAAACGGTGGGCAACGACACCATCGAGACTCGGAAGCATGCGCATGCCTATGTCCAGCAGATAGTCGACGAGTGGAGCATCTTGCAGGTAGGCATCCAGCGAGCGCTGATCCGCGCGTTCGCCTTGAAAGTCGAGGCGACGAAGGACAAGCAGATCAGGACCACTTGGCGCGACCCATCTCAAATATCGGCGGCGCACGGTGCGCAGGACCTGCCGGCGCTCCGCTCTGCGCCGATCGTCACTGCGCTCCCGGCACCGTCGCCCGTCGCCTCGCTGTCCCCGATCGTCGCTGCGCTCCCCGCGCCGGCGATGTCCGCGCGTGACTACCTCGGCTCGCCGGAGCGTGCCCCCGCCCCCGTTGAACGTTCGCGGGGCTGACCGCTCCGCGTCGCGAGTTCTTGGGCGCGCTCCGGAGCGCTTCGACCGTCAAGGTGACCCGGCTTGCAGAACTGATGCGGCGGATCGGTCGTCAAGACGACGGCGGGCCGGTTGGTCAAAATTGACCAACACCCAGAAAACGCTGGGGCATGGCGGGCGCGAGTCTGTGCAGGGTCGGCATGGCGGTCGCGGCGGACAGCGCCGGCGCGGTCGGTCCGTGGAGGCCGAAGGGGCGGATTGCGCCTATCGGCCGCACAGGTCGTGCCTTCGAGGCCGCAGGGGAGCGCTCGTGCAGCGCGCGTCCGGGCGGGAGCTCAGGGCGCCGCCGGCGTCGAGCGCGCCGCCGCGGCACGCTCCTTCGGGTCCGCGTGCTGTGGTCACTCTTCTAGGAGGGAGGGTTCCAAAAGGTAAGTCCGAGGTTCGTGAGAGCTGAATAAACGTCATACTGGAGGTCGGCCGGCTCGGTGCCTGGATAGCATAGTTCTTCGAAGTTGAACATTCCGTTGTTCGCGGTTCCGATGATTACTATCAACTTTCCTTCCGGGACCGGAATATTCCCAATTGTCTCTGTGCCGTCGTCTTTTTGCGTGGGTTGGCGTGTCAGTTTGATTGTTTTGATGTTCTTTTCCATGGGGAGGTCGCTCCTATCTGGAAGGCGATATGCTTATAGGGACCCGTATAGACTTGCAAGAGGAAATTGATGCACACGAGCGCGGTCCGTGGAGGCCGAAGGGGCGGATTGCACCTATCGGCCACACAGGTCGTGTCATCGAGGCCGGGAGCGCTCGTGCAGCGCGGCGTCCGGGCGGGAGCTCGGGCTTAGATGGCCCCTTCGACCGGCAGCAGCCGCGCCGTGAAGAACTGCCCGTCGAACCACCATGCGAGGTGGTGCGGGCGGCCCTGGTGGACCAGGGCGCCGCCGGCGTCGAGCGCGCCGCCGTGGAGCGCTGCCCAGACCTCGCGGGAGAAGCTGATCGGCCCGAGGCCGGGCGGCCCCCTGCGCTCCCTGATCGCCGCGTAGGTCACCGGGCGCGGCGCGGGTGGTAGATCGAGGACCATCCATCGCGCCTGGCCGGGCTCGGGCCCCTGGACGACGGACAGGCAGAGATGCAGGTCATCGAGCGACGCGAACGTCCCATAGCCTGACGTGCCGAACGGCCGGTAATCGAGCCGCGCAGCGACCTCGAGCAGATCGGCCTCGAGGAGCGGTCGCGGCGGCCGGAGCACGCGTGCGGCGCTCGCCCCGGGGCGCGTGCTCTCCGGCGCGGCGCGCGGCCGTGGCGGGGCCTCGGGCATGATGGTGATGACGTGGAAGCCGTCCTGCTCGAAGCCGCCGAGCCGGACGGCGCGCTCCTCGTGCAGCCCTCGCGCATCGAGGCCGACGTGGTCGAGGCGCAGCGCCTCGGGCTCGTCCTGCGCCGCCCGCACCTGCTGGCGGAACGGCTCCGGGACCTCGTCGGCCGAGAGCCGGCCGATCGGGGCGCGCGGCATCGGCCGCGCGACGGCTAGCTGGCCGCGCTCGCGCCGCCCGGCGGGCCCCGTCGGGCGCGCCCAGGAGCACCGAGGCCACGCCCGCGCCGGTCAGACCGCTGTCGCATACGTATGCGACAGCGGACGCGAGGCAGCCCAGATCGAGCTCGCGCCCCCCGGCGCCCTGGTCGACGCAGCGGACCTGCGCGGGCGCGGCGAGCCCGGTCAGGCGGCGGTCCTCGGCCGGTCCCCTCGCCAGCAGGGCGAGGCAGCGGCGCGGCCTGGCCGCAAGGCGAGCGCCCGCTGGAGCGGCGTCGCCCCGTTGGAACCCAACCTGGGCGCGCCCGACGGGGCCCGCCGGGCGGCGCGAGCGCGGCCAGCTAGACGGCGGGCGGGCCTGGGTCCTCCTGGACGCGTCGAGCAGGGGCGCCGGGAGGTGCACGCGCGGCGAGCTCGACCTGGGCGCGGCCGAGACTCGCGGTGAGCGCCACCCGACGCGGCACCAATGACCACGATGACCTCAGTGACATGAATGTCATTGATGACCATGATGACCCTTCGGCGGCTGATCTCGCAGCACGTTGCGCGGCGTTGCGGATTTCTGGGCGGGGCTGTCGCCAACCAGTTGGTTGACGAACACTCCGAGCGCCCATCCGCCGGCGGTCCGGGTGGCCGCGGTGTTCGTCCACCGAACGGTTGGTCTCGGCGAGGCACGCCTCCACCCGCGGGCGTCGCCCCGAGATCGGGCGAAGGGCGGCCGCCGAGGAGAGGGCGCCTCAGAGAGCGAGCTCGGGAGGGCAGGGCGGCCGCCGAGGACGCGCTCGGGCGCAGGGCGGCCCCGTAGAAGCGCCAGAGAGCTCGGGGATGGCTGAGACGCCGAGGACGCGCTCGGGCGCAGGACGGCCCCGTAGAAGCGCCAGAGACGAGCTCTGGACGGCGGCGGCCTCCTGGAGCACCCCGCCCCCGGTACGAACATGCGGCCGCGCCGCGGCACCGCTCTCACCGCTCACCGGCGTCGCTTCCCAACCGCGAAAGCGCCCCCGAGGAGACCAGAACGGCCAGACCGCGCGCAACTGCATGATATCGCTCATGTCGTGGCACTCGCTTCTCCGGAGGATCAGCGCCCGACGCAGTGGGATACGAACCGTATAATTCCGAATACTTGCGCGCTGTCTGGCTGGTTTGCACGCCTTCGAGGTCGCTGGGCCAAGTCGTCGCGGCGCTGCCGTCTACACATCGATCTCGAAGGGCATATCGTGCGCGGCGCGTGAACGTGATAGCGTCCGCGCCCGATGAGCACCAACCAGAAAACGCTTGAAAACAAGGTCGCAATCGTCACCGGAGGCGCCTCCGGCATCGGCCGCGCGCTCGGTGAAGAGCTCGCCCATCGAGGGTGCGAGGTCGTGCTGGCGGATCGCCAGCACAGCGTCGCCGCGGAGGTCGCCAAAGGCATCACCGACCGCGGAGGTCGCGCGACCGCCGCCGAGCTCGACGTGCGCAGCCTGCCGGCCTTCAAGGCCATCGCAAAAGACACGCTGCAGCGCTCAGGCCGCATCGACTACCTGTTCAACAACGCCGGCATCGTCGTCGGGGGCGAGATGGCCAGTCACGTGCAAGAGGACTGGGACGACGTCATCGACGTCAACCTGCGCGGCGTCGTTTACGGCATCCAGGCAGTCTACCCGATCATGGTGAAGCAGGGTTCAGGACACATTGTGAATACAGCCTCCGTCGCAGGCCTCGTCGCGGGCTTCAACGAGGGCGCCTACACCGCCACCAAGCACGCCGTCGTCGCCGTCACCAAGGCCCTCCGCGTGGAGGCAGAGCGCTACGGCGTCCGCGCCTCCGTCCTGTGCCCCGGCACCATCCGCACACCCATCCTGACCGGCGGTGTGTACGGCCGTGTCAACGTGGAGAACGTCTCCAAAGAGGCCATCATGCGCATGTCGGAGCGCCTGCGCCCAATCTCCCCCGAAGAGCTCGCGCGCCGCACGCTCGACGCCGTCGCCCGTAACGAGGCCATCATCGTCCTGCCCAAATGGTGGAAGGCATTCTGGTACCTCGATCGCCTGTCTCCGGCGCTCAGCCTCAAGCTAGCCAGCTACAGGCACAAGCGCATGCGCGAGGAGATGCTGGCCGCCGGCGCCAAGCCCAAGAGCATTGACGCCGACGCGTGAGCGGGATCCGTGAGCACATTGAATAGAGCCGAACTGGGCGACGCTTCGGTGCCGTTCGAGTTCGATGTCGACGCCATGATCTGGTCCGAGGATGCCCCCGCTTTGGAGAACGCTCTTCACCGTGAGTTCCACTACCGGCGGGTCAACCTGATCAATGAGAGGAAGGAGTTCTTCCACGTCGAGATCGATGAGGTCGCGGAGGTTGTGCGCAAACTGCACGGCGAGATCGAGATCACCAAACTGGCCGAGGCCAAGGAGTACCGGCAGAGCGTCGCGAAGCGGCAGGAACGACAGGTGGCCAAGTCCGCCGGACTTCCGCTGACGCCGCCCCCGTCGCAGGTCGAGCCGATGCCGGCGTTCGCCTCAGCGTAGATCAGGCTTCGGTCTTCACCACCCCGCCCCGAATTCAGGATCCAACCCAAATGAAGGCTGGTTGTGAACGTAGCGCTTGATCAGGGTCTAGAGCTCAAATGTAACCCAGCTCCAGGCCCCGCAGCACGGCGCGGGTTCGGTCGCGCACGCCGAGCTTGGCGAAGATGCTCGACGCGTGGTTTTTGACCGTCCCCTCCGCGGTCCCGAGGGCCTCGGCGATCTCGCGGTTGCTCGATCCGGTCGCCATCAGGCGCAGGATCGGGTGTCCGGTTGGAGCTCAACGTTTCCTTCGCTGCTGGTGGCCCTGGAGCAAGGTGCCTGGACGGTTTCTCCGAAACGACGCAGCCGCCGAACAACGCGTTGCACGCCGACGAGGCGCGAGCTGACGCTCGCGACCTCGCGGGTGAACGCTGACCGTCCGGCGGACGGGCACATCTTTCTAGCTGTTCAGTGGTTCGGGTGTTCGTCAACCAAGTGATTGGCGAACAGCCCTCGCCCGTAAATCCGCAGCGCCACGGCTATTCCACTTGACTATAGCGCCCGCACCGTGCTTCCCGGCATGCGCTTCGACCTCTACGACCGCAGCGCCAGAGAGGGGCCGCGCCGAACTCGCGCGCCTCGTCGCTGGCGCCCCTCCTGTACTCGGCCAGATGGGCAACGGCGCCACGCTCGCCCTTTGCGAGCGTCGCACCTGCGCTCGGCCAGGTGGAGAGCCACTGCACCGAGCTGGCCGACGTTCACCTCGACATCTGCGACGGCCCTGAGCGTGCCCAAGTAGACGACGGCGGCCCCGAGTTCGTGCCCGGGGCCTCAACGCCGGCTAGGCGTGGAGCAAGACCTCCCCGAACACGCTCGCGGCGCGCAGGACGGCCCGGGCCCCAGGCGGCAGCCTCCCGAGCCGGGCCTGCACCATCGCCAGCACCCCGTGCGCCTGCGGGCGACCTTCACGCGGGCGGCGACGTCGGCGTCGACCGCGCCTTCCCCCGGGTTGCTGTTGCGCCCAGCCACCCGTCGTCGCAGGCCGCTCTCGCTCTTGCATCGTGTCGCGAATCTACGGCGACGGCGCGCACCTCGCGAGGATGCGGTCTACAGAACGGATATCGGTGTTCGCGCCGTACACCCACGAAACGTTTAGGAGTGCCACATTTATTTCGATTAGGGCGTCTCGTCCCAAACGCGACCAGATGCAGTTCCATTGCTACCGGGGTTGAACACCTCGACGGCCATGACCTGATAGGTGGGATCGTCACTTGCATCCAGATTGTTCATGTTCGGAACAATCCAGCCGGTATCGGCCCATGCCTTCACGTGATCGGCGAATATGATTTTGTGGTCCTGTCCGAGGGCCTGCGGCCGAGCAGGCTTGCTCCAGTATTGGTAGAAAGTGGAGCGACCATTGATGGAGGGCTGCTGCTGCCGCGTTGAGCGGTAAGTGGAATACTCAACCCCATCGCTCACGAAGGTCTTGCCAGAGGTAGCACCTTGGCTGGGGTCATAACTCCATCGTTGCAGAATGTAATACTCCACCAGGTGTGCCGGGTCTGAAGTAGGCATATTCTTGTCGTACCCCCAGCCGTACAAAGCGATATAGCTCGCGCCGCTGTCGTTATTCAAGCGGTAGCCGATCACCCTGTTCTCATCTCCGTAATGCCATCCTGGACCACCGACATAGTTGTAGCCACCGCCCTGCCAGGTCACGCTGAATTCGCCACTCGGGTCCACAGTCAAAGACGTCGAGCCGCCATCTTTCCAGTGAGTGAAGAAAAAATCACCAACATGGCCCGTTGCGTGATTTGAAGTGATCACAGTCTTGTCAGTGTATTTCTCAGTGTAGGCTGGATACTTGGAGAAATCAGGGGTAGGCGTACCCGTTGTATCCCCGCCTCCAGCAGAACCAGAAGAACTAGAGCTGCTCGAAGACGAACTAGAGCTGCTCGAAGACGAACTAGAGCTGCTCGAAGACGAACTAGAGCTGGAGCTGGAGGATGAAGAGCTGCTCGAAGACGATGAGCTGCTCGAGGACTCTGTGGTATTGGTACCACCGCCACAGCCTGCTAGCGCGAGTGACGCGAACGCCAGTATGAACCAACGAGAGGACCGATTCTGCTGTAAATTTTTCATAGACGCTTTCCAGAATTGCTTGCTGACGATTGTTGTCATATGATGTTTCACGGCTTATGTCTTCGCCCATTCTCGGGCAAATTGTGCCCTGGGCCATGCTCTCTCTGGAAGATTGATCGGCCCACGCTGCGCGCGCCGCTCCCCGCGCTCGCCGGAGGCGGCGAGCAGCCGGTACATCGTGCGGATGGAGGCGAGGTAGACGCCGCGCGACAGCAGCGTCGCGTAGACCTCCGGCGGGGGCTGGTCGACGAACTCGTCGCTGTGCAGCACGTCGAGCACGGCCTTCCGCTCGAGGTCACTGAGCCGGCGTGGGCTCGGAGCGGGCCGGGGCGGCGCGGGAGCCGGCGCGGGCCGGGTCTGCCGGTAGAGCGTGGCGCGGCTGACGCCGAGCGCCGCACACGCCTGCGCGATGGGGACGTGCGGGTTATCGAGCTCCTCGATGACGTCCATCAGCGCTCTCCGTGGTTTGTGAGATTGACGCCCAGAATGGCAGAGATTTTTTTTGGAGGTCGATGAGCTTCTCAGCGAGCGCGAGCTTCTCCTCGAGGCGCGCCGAGCGCTTCTCGAGCTCGGCATGCGCCGGTCCTTCGCGTCCTGCTTCGGCTTGTGACCGGGCTTGCGCTCCGCGAGAGCCTCGCTGCCGTGGAGGGCGAGCTGCTTGCGCCACGCCGCCAGGAGGGAGCTGTAGATGCCCTCGCGGCGCAGCAACGCGTCGATGTCCCCGCGCTGGGTGCACGCAGCCGCCTCGCGAACGATGCGCAGCTTCTCCGCCGCCGAGAACTTCCGCCTCTTGCCCGGCTTCGCCACGCTCTCGACGGCGGCGCCACTCGGGCGGGGCGCAGCGCCCTGCGCCGCTGGGGCGGGGGTAGGATCGACGGATCGGAGATGGGAAGGCTTCGGCACGGGTCAGGTCCATTCTCCGCCCTCTCACCACAGATTTCCAGGGGCAGTTTGTCTCACCCGACGTTGGCACAGCGGGGAGTGCACTGGAACGTCGGTGGGCTCGCCAAGCGCGGTGAGGAAGCGGGCGATGCTCCTTGGCTCGGTGAGCATGGCGACGAGCTTCATCCTGCCTTTGCAAGCTGGACACGCGAGGACATCGATCGTAAGTGTGCGGCGCAGAAGCTCGGCCCACGGCCGGTAGGCGCCCCGCTTGCGTTTGGGAGCGGGCTCGTCGTCCGCCCTCGTGGGCTCTGTCAGCTTCGCATGGCGCGGTCCGATGCACTGCACCGAGCTGGCCGACGTTCACCTCGACATCTGCGACGGCCCTGAGCGTGCCCAAGTAGACGACGGCGGCCCCGAGTTCGTGCCCGGGGCCTCAACGCCGGCTAGGCGTGGAGCAACACTCCGACCGACGCCCGCGCCGCGGCGAGGGACCACGCCGATTGGCTCCGGCGCCATGTGCTCGACGGCGGCCGCGCCGAGTTCCTCCTTGTCGAGCTACTGGATAGTGAACGACCGCAGCCCCGAGCGCGTGCCCTGGGCGCAGCGATCCGAAGCCGCGCCCTCGACGACCCGCGACCGCCACCAGCACCGGCACGGGCGCGCGCCCATCGCCCCGTACAGCTTCCCCGGCCTCCCCGCGCTGACCACTGCTGCAGCTGCGGGGCACAGCGTCCAACATGCTGGAATCACTCGGGATTGTTTGTGCGTCTTCGAATCGTTTCCCCCTTGCAGAGCACCTCGCCGAACACGCTCGCCGCGCGCAGGAGTCGCCGCGCCTCATCGTCGAGCGCGCTCAGCCGCGACTCGCCATCGCCACGACCTTCGCCCGCAATCCGTGGCCCCGTCCCTCCGCCTTCCACCGGATCAGCTCCTCCAGATAGAACGCATTGCCCTCCGACAGCGCCACGATCCGGGCGATCGTCGGCGCATCGGCGCCTGGCCCCAGCACGTGCCACGCGAGCCGTTCGGCGGCGCGGCGGCCGAGCTGGTTGAGCCGCCGCTCGGGCGGCGTTCGGGGCGCGACTCGGGCAGGACCGGCGCGACGGGCGCTCTCGTACGGGCCGTGGTGGTGAGCGTGGGCGATGGAGCGATCACACTTTGCGGGGGGGACCGCATCGTGGCGCAGCCGTGTTCTCATGAACAGCGGTGCGCGCCGCCGACGCCGCCGTCTCCGCGGGCTCATATGTGTTGGAGTTCGAGAAGGAGCTCGCTCGTGACGGGTTCATGGCGGTCCTGACGTTGAATGACGAGGAGCACCACCTGCACCGCCTGGAGAAGCATCCGAGCTGAGGATGCCGGCATACTGCTGAGTCCGATTGAGTTTTCGATGAGGGCTGCCTCTCCGCCGCATGTCAGCAGGCCGTAATCATGTCGCCCGAAACACAAATGCTCCTTGACCCATCCTGAGCCCCCCTCTAATATCTGAATACCCGGTGCGGCTCTCTCGGTGACGACCGCCGTCATCTGCAGGATTCCGCCCCATTTCGGGGCGATGTGCGGCGCGCCGCCATGTGCGTTGTCTGCGCGGGATGCGGCCTGGCAGCCGTGCATCGATGGTGGGCTGGCGGCGTGTCCGACGATGGCGGACCGCGTGAGACGGCGCGGCGTCGCGTCGTCCGCCGCAGCGCAGGAGGCCATGGCCGGTGGACACGATCGCGGAGGGGTCCGCCGATCGAAGGAGGCTGATGCATGAGAGCTCTGTTCCGTCTCGTCATTTTCTCTGCGCTTGGAATCGTCGCTTGCGACGGTAACCCGGCTCCCGGCGAGAGCACCGACGCGGCAGGCTCCAGCTCGTCGGGGGGCTCCAGCTCGTCGGGGGGCATCGTGGCTGGCGGCACGGGGGGCGCGCCTTCGGGCGGCTCCGGCGGCTCCGGCGGCGCGGGGGGAGGCTCCGGCGGGTCGGGCGGCTCCGGTGATGCCGGCGCGAGCAGCGGCAGCGGTGGCGAGGCGAGCACGAGCGCGACCGGGGGCGGTAACGCAGGCGCGGGCGGCCAGGGGGGAGCAGCGTCCTTCCCATCGCTCAAGATCACGAGTGACACGGCGTCCATCGAGTTCACCCCCGTGCTCATAGCAGCGCAGGACTTCTATCCGGGGGAGGCGACCGTCGCGTCGGGCGGCATCGTGGGCCTGCTCAACGACTCCAGCGTCGATCTCGGCACCAACGCGGAGACGCAGACGCTGCGGCAGTCCGTGGCGCACCCGAACCTGCGCATCATCTTCACGGTGACGGAGACGTTCTATCGGATCGTCGCGAACCGCGCGGCGGGGATCAGCTCGCTCGAGGATCTCCGCGGGAAGCGGATCGGGACGATCCCGAACACGTCCGCGGCCTACTTCGTCAACAAGTACCTGGGCACCGTGGGCCTCACGGCGAGCGATTACACGATTGTTCCTGGCGGCATCTGCATGACCGCGCCCTGCGGGGCGAACACGCTGCCCTCCCTGATGGAGCGCGGCGAGGTGGACGCCGTCGCGCTCTGGGAACCCTCCACCGAGCTCGCGGCGGAGGCGATCGGCGGCGACGCGATCGTGTTCCAGGATCGCTCGCTCTACCGCGAGATCGTGAATCTCCACAGCACCGCCGAGAAGCTGGCCGATCCCGAGAAGCGGCGCGGTATCGTCGAGTTCGTGCGAGCGCTCTCGAGATCGCAGGAGCTCTATCGCACGAACCCGGAGGCCGTCTGGCCGAGGATCTCGGAGGCCATCGGCATCGAGCCATCCGTGCTCGAGAGGGTCTGGGAAGACGAGCAGTTCCTGGGCACGCTGGTGCCCGACATCCTGGACGTGCTCGAGGAAGAAGAGGGCTGGGTCGCCGCGCAGACCGGCCGCACCCCGCGCACCCGGGACGAGCTCGCCACGCTGGTCGACGACAGCGTGATGAGGGAAGCGCTAGAGCTACCGTAGGGGCTCTACCGCAGGGCTTCCGTCGCGGTCGGGGCGGTGAGGGCCTGCTGCAGCCAGCGCTCCAGGGTCGCCCGATCGCGCGCGCCCTGGAGGCGAGCCTCCTCCTCCGGTCCGAGCGCGATGCCCCTCCCCGAGAGCACCGTGCGCACGGCGCTGCGACGCCCTTGCTCGATCCCCACCTCGATACCTTGCTTCCGCGCGAGCGACAGCGCGCCGCGCTCGTCCTGGATCGCCATACCCGCGCGGATGTAAGCGTCCCACTCTTCATCCGTGAACCGCGCCACGCGCGCCGCCTCGAGGGCGTCCAGGAACGGTCGCTCGGCCAGGACCTCGGGGACCACGTCCAGGTTGCCCGCCTCGCGGAAGAAGTAAGCCCATCGCTCCACGACGCTCTGGGGCGGACGCGACGTATCGAACTTGGGCAGCTCCAGGAACACGAACTGCAGCTGCCCGAGCCCGAGGGCGCCGTCGTGCTGCTCCTGCATCGGCCAGCGGCTCAGCATCGGGACGTGCGCCCCGCTCCGCCTCGGCCAGAGCTCGAAATCGCAGATCGTCACGCCGACGATGTCGTTCAGCTCGGGGTAGCGCTGGCCGGCGTCGAGCTGGCCCGTGTAGGCCTTGGCCACGTTGTACACGACGCGCTTCTCGAACCCCTCCACGTTCAGCACCTGCGTCTCCACCACGTAACGGGTGCCCCGAACATCGGCGCACTTCACGTCGACGATGGAGTTCTTGAGCTCGCTCACATGCGGGCGCTGCTCCGGGGAGAGCAGCTCGATCGAGACGATCCGGTGCGCCTCGTCGAGCTCGAGCAGGTGGTTCAGGAAGGCGATGAGCAGCGGCTTCTGCTCCTCGCTGCCGAAGATCTTCTTGAAGACGAAGTCGGTCTTCGGGTCCGCGAACAGGGGGCGCATGCGAGGGTTCTACCCCCGGCTGCGCCGCGCGGCCAACGCCTGGCGGCGCCCGGCTGCGCTCCTCCGGCGCCCCGCGGGACGGGGCCGCCCGGGTCGCGGGGGCAGGCGTCGATCGACGCCTGCGCCCCGCGCGCCCGCTCGTGACGGGCTAGTTCGGAATGCCGTCGTTCTGGCAGGTCAGGCTGCAGCCGTCGCCGCTCACCTTGTTTCCGTCGTCGCACTCCTCGTAGAGGCTCTGACGCGTGCCGTCGCCGCAGTACGGGCCGTAGACGCAGCCCGGCGCGCACTTGCCGTAGCCGCCGGTGTTGTTGCCGTCGCCGTCGTCGCACTGCTCGTCGCCGTTGCGGATGCCGTCGCCGCAGCGCGGGCCGAGCTGGCAGCGCGGGCCGCACTGGCCGTAACCGCCGTCGTTCACCCCGTCGTCGCACTGCTCGCCGGGCTGGACGACCCCGTCGCCGCACTGGGCGCCGAGGCGGCAGTTGTTGCTGCAGCCCGTGGCCTCGTTCGGCGGATCGCACTGCTCGCCCCACTCCTCGTCGACGCTGTTGTCGCCGCACTTGGCCGCCGGGGTGCAGTCGGGGAGGCAGCTGCCGTAGAAGCCGTCGTTCACGCCGTCGTCGCAGGTCTCCGCGCCGTTGACGACGCCGTCGCCGCAGTACGGCCCGTACTGGCAGAGCATGGTGCAACCGCCGTACTCGCCGCCGTTCTCCCCGTCGCCGAGATCGCAGTCCTCCTCCGCGGGCTGGACGATGCCGTCGCCGCAGCGCGGACCGTAGACGCACGAGGGGCCGCACTCGCCATACCCGCCGTCGTTGATGCCGTCGTCGCACTCCTCGCCGTACTGCGGCTGCGTCACGCCGTCGCCGCAGTGCGCGCCGAGCCGGCAGCTCGCGCAGTTCGGGTCGGTCGCGCTGTCGCACTCCTCGCCCCACTCCTCGTCGACGTGGTCGTCGCCGCACCTCGGCGCCGGCGTGCAGCCCGGGGCGCAGGTGCCGTAGGTGCCGTCGTTCACGCCGTCGTCGCACGCCTCGGCGCCGTTGACCACGCCGTCGCCGCAGTACGGCGCGTAGTCGCAGGACGCGGTGCACCCGCCGTAAGCGCCGTTGTTCAGCCCATCGCCGAGATCGCAGTCCTCCTCCGCGGGCTGGACGATGCCGTCGCCGCAGCGCGGCCCGTACAGGCACGCGGGCCCGCACTGCTCGTATCCGCCGTCGTTCACGCCGTCGTCGCACTGCTCGCCGAGCTCCGGCTGCACGATCCCGTTGCCGCACTGCGCGGCGAGCCGGCAGTTCACGCAGCTCGGGTCGCCGGTGCTGTCGCACTCCTCGCCCCAGTCGCGGTCGACGCGGTTGTCGCCGCACCTCGGCGCCGGCGTGCAGCCCGGGGCGCAGGTGCCGTAGGCGCCGTCGTTCACGCCGTCGTCGCACGCCTCGGCGCCGTTGAGCACGCCGTCGCCGCAGTACGGACCGTAGTGGCAGGTGGCGTCGCACCCGCCGTAGGCGCCGGTGTTCATCCCCTCGCCGAGGTCGCAGCTCTCGTCGTCGGGCTGGACGATGCCGTCGCCGCAGCGCGGACCGTTGACGCACGAGGGCGCGCACTGGCCGTACCCGCCGTCGTTGATGCCGTCGTCGCACTGCTCGCCGAGCTCCGACTGAAGCACGCCGTCGCCGCAGTGCTCGCCGAGCTGGCAGCTCACGCAGTTCGGGTCGGCGGGGTCGTCGCACTCCTCGCCCCACTCCTCGTCGACGTTGCGGTCGCCGCACCGCGGGGCCGGCGTGCAGTTCGGGTTGCAGGTGTCGTAGAAGCCGTCGTTGACGCCGTCGTCGCACCCCTCGCCGCCGTTGACGACGCCGTCGCCGCACGACGGCCCGATCTCGCACGAGGTCGTGCAGCCGCCGTAGCCGCTCGCCGTGTTGCCGGAGCCGAGATCGCACGCCTCGTACGGCGCGTTGACCTGGCCGTCGCCGCAGCGGGGCGGGGCGAGGCAACCCGACGCGCAGGCGCCCGACGCATTGGCGTACGCGCTGTTGTTGACGCCGTTGTCGCAGGCCTCGGGGCCGTTCCTCACGCCGTCGCCGCAGTAGGCGCCGAGCTGGCAGTTGTTGCACTCGCCGTAGCCGGTCCCGTTCTCGCTGCCGTCGTCGCACTCCTCGCCCGGCGTCACCACCGGCGGGTCGACCCCGCACTGCGGCGTGCACACCGACGTGCCGGCGCTGAAGCCCGCCAGCGTGAGCTGGTAGTTCGACCCGGTGACGTGGCGCTCGGCCTGGAACACCGCGATCTCGTAGACCTTGCCCGGCTCGAGGTTGAGGTCGACGTCGTACGCGGTGCGCGGCGTCGGGCAGTTGGCCTCGGAGCACGGGGTCACGCGGGCGTCGCCGTTGTCCAGGATGGTCACGCTCTCGCGGTTGCTCTGGTGGATGCCGCCGATGTCCGCGGTCAGCGTGTTCTTGATGAACACCCAGACGTCGTCGTCACCATAGAAGCTGAGCACCGGATCGGCCGCGGCGGTGTTCGGGTTGAACTGGAACCAGTACCGGACCTCGCTCGTGAAGTAGAAGTTGTGCCCGGCGTCGCGCGTCCGCTCCAGCCCGTCGGCGACGAAGCTGGCGAGCACGGGATCGGCGCCGGGCGGGTCGAGGTCCACCGGCCAGAACGGGTTCCGCTCGTACACGAAACTGCCAGGGCTCACCTCGACCAGGTCGATGGTGGTGACGAGGGTCCGGTTGTAGTCCGGGTTGTCGCGGTACCACCACTGGAAGTTGTTCTGCCCCGTGGTCCAGCCGTTCGCGTCGCTCGGCGTCACGAAGCCGGGGCCGAACCTGTTCACGGGCTTGCCGTCGGCGTCGAGCGTCGTCTGGACGGTGCCGTTGATCTGATTGCCGCTGGGGGTGATCTCGAAGTCGAAGTGCCCGAGGTAGCGGTCCGTCAGGTTGGCGTCGCACGTGGCGTTGCTCGTGCTGGAGTTGTAGTCGTCCGGGCACCAGCCGATGAAGTCGCGGATGACCATCGGCAGCCGCATCTCGGTGGGCGCCACGGTGCAGACGTAGCCCGCCTCGATCGCGCACGCGGCGGAGCAGCCGTCGCCGCTCTCGGTGTTGCCGTCGTCGCACTGCTCGGTGGGGTCGCCGGGCAGGAGGATGCCGTCGCCGCAGATCGAGAGGCACGCGCCGGCCCTGCAGTCGGGCTGGCGCTTGCAGTCCGGCGTGCAGCCGTCGCGCCAGTTGCCGTTGCCGTCGTCGCAGACCTCGGTGCCCTCGACGACGCCGTTGCCGCACTCGGAGTAGCCGCTGCAGTCCTGGGGCTCGAGGTCGTCGCACACCCGGCCGGGCTCGATCCGGCAGGTCTCGTCGCAGCCGTCGCCGCCCTCGGCATTGCCATCGTCGCACTGCTCGGCGCCGACCTTGATCCCGTCGCCGCACAGCGTCTTGCAGGGGAACCCGACGCGCGAGCAATCCCACCCGTCCTCGATGGTCTGGCAGTCGGCGCTGCAGCCGTCGCCGTCGGCCGGCGGCTCCTGCCCGTCGTCGCACTGCTCGCTGCCGCCGATCACGCCGTCGCCGCACTCGGGCGGCGGGGGCGGGGTGCAGGGGCCGCCGGCCGGCGGGCACGTCCAGCCGACCTCGATCTTGCACTGCGCGGTGCAGCCGTCGCCGCCGACGGGGCTCTCCCCGCCGCCGTCGTCGCACTGCTCGCCGAGCTGCACCGCGCCGTCGCCGCAGTAGGTCCGCTCGGCGCAGGGCTGGCCCGGCCGGCAGATCCAGCCCTCCTCGAGCCGGCAATCGGCCGTGCAGCCGTCGCCGGACACGGGCGGATCCTCGCCGTCGTCGCACTGCTCGCCGCCGTTCACGCGGCCGTCGCCGCAGCGGTAGACGAGGATGCACGGCTCACCCGGCTCGGGGCACACGTACGCCGGGTCCACCGCCTTGCAGTCGGCGCTGCAGCCGTCGCCGCTCGCGGTGTTGCCGTCGTCGCAGATCTCGCCCGGGTCCACCGTGCCGTCGCCGCAGCGGATCAGGAGCTCGCAGGGCCGCCCCGGCGTCGGGCAGGTGTAGAACGCCTCCTGCCGGCACAGGCTCGAGCAGCCGTCGCCGTTCGCGGTGTTGCCGTCGTCGCAGACCTCGCCGGTCTCCTTGAGGCCGTTGCCGCAGACCGGCAGCCGCGTGCACGGCTGGCCGGGCCGGCCGCACTGATACCCCTCCTCGCGCATGCACGTGGCGCTGCAGCCGTCGCCGGACGCGGGCGGGCTGTCGCCGTCCTCGCACTCCTCCGAGCCGTTCACGCGGCCGTCTCCGCACCAGTAGAGGAGCGTGCAGGGCACGCCCGGCGTGGGGCACGAGTAGATCGGCTCCACCGCCTTGCAGTCGGCGCTGCAGCCGTCGCCGCTCACGTTGTTGCCGTCGTCGCAGACCTCGCCCGGATTCAGCGCGCCGTCGCCGCACCAGATCAGGAGCTCGCACGGCTGCCCGGGGGTCGGACAGGCGTAGAAGGCCTCCTGCCGGCACAGGCTCGAGCAGCCGTCGCCGCCCGCGGTGTTGCCGTCGTCGCACTGCTCGCCGCTCTCCAGGAGCCCGTTGCCGCAGACCGGCAGGCGCTCGCAGGGCTGCCCGGGCCGCGGGCACACATAGCCCGGCTCGCGCGTGCACGTGGCGCTGCAGCCGTCGCCGGACACGGGCGGGTCGTCGCCGTCCTCGCACTGCTCGCCGTTGTTCACGCGGCCGTCGCCGCAGCGATAAAGGAGGGTGCAGGGCACGCCCGGCGAGGGGCACACGTAAAGCGGGTCGAGCACCTTGCAGTCGGCGCTGCAGCCGTCGCCGCCCGCCGTGTTGCCGTCGTCGCAGAGCTCGCCGGGGTCCACCGTGCCGTCGCCGCACCGGATGAGCAGCTCGCACGGCTCCCCCGGCGTCGGACAGTTGTAGAAGGACTCCTGCCGGCAGAGGCTCGAGCAGCCGTCGCCGCTCGCCGTGTTGCCGTCGTCGCAGGTCTCGCCGGTCTCCTTGACCCCGTTGCCGCAGACCGGCAGGCGCTCGCAGGGCTGCCCGGGCCGCGCGCACGCGAAGCCCAGCTCGCGCTTGCAATCGGCGCTGCAGCCGTCGCCGGACACCTCGTTGCGGTCGTCGCACTCTTCCGAGCCGTTCACGCGGCCGTCGCCGCAGTCGTAGAGCAGCGTGCACGGCTCGCCCGGCGTCGGACAGACGTACGAGGGGTCGACGAAGTAGCAATCGGCGCTACAGCCGTCGCCGTCCACGGTGTTGCCGTCGTCGCAGAACTCGCCCGGATCGACCACGCCGTCGCCGCACGCGATGGTCAGCACGCACGGCTCGCCGGGCGCGGGACACTCGCAGTAGGGCTCGATCTCGCACAGGCCGGAACAGCAGTCGCCGGGCAGGCTGTTGCCGTCGTCGCACGCCTCGCTGGCCTGGTTGATCAAGCCGTCGCCGCAGGCGGGCTCCTGAGGCAGCTCGCACTCGGGGGGCGGGTCGTCGCCGGCGCAGGGATCCGGCTGCTCTCCGCCGCTGCCGCCCTGGCCGACGCCCACGCCGAAGTCGCTGCCGCCGCCCCCGGCCTCGCCGGAACCACTCGAGTTCGTGCCGGTCCCCGCGCCGCCTGCGCCGGGATCGCCCGTGGAGGGCGCCCCCCCGCCGCAGGCGGCAGCTACTTGCAGTAATCCCACCGCCAAAGCCAGATAAGACGTTCTCAAACTCACGACACACCTCGACGAACACGAGCGGATGCGCTCGGGCAGGAAGTCGACGACCCTGTTCCAGGGTAGCCCGGGCGCCCTTCGCACCTCTAGACGAAAATCACTTCATCCTCCTCCACTCGGTCACCTCTGGTCGACGTCCCGTTCTCGATGGACGCCACGGGAGCTTCGCTGATGATTGACGCGCGTTGCGCGGCGCAGCGCCGGGTGGAGTCGGTGCTCTCTTTCTGCTGCTGTGGCACGAGCGAGCGCCCTGCTTCGCAACCCGGTTCGAGCTTGACATTTACGCTTCGACCGGAGATCGCGATTCGTTGGTGTACAAACCGATCGGATGCTCGGGAATCGCCGCGCTCGGTGGCGAAACCTGCTCTGGAGAAGGCGCTTTCGCGGCGCGGCCCCCGCGCGCGGCGCGGCCGCCGGCGCGGGCGGCGCGTCACCCATGCTCCCGCACGAGCTCGATGATCGGCGCCTCGGTGGGGCAGCCGAGCCGGAACGGGAACCAGTGGCCGAACCCCGAGGTCGTGTAGAGCCGGCTCTCGCCGCGCCGGTAGGCGCCCCAGAGGTGGAGATCCGGAAAGAGCGCTTGAAACGCGCTCCGCCCGAACAGGCCGACCTGGCCGCCGTGGGTGTGCCCGGCGAGGGTGAGGTGGAAGCCGCGCCGCGCCGCGGGCGCGAACCCCTCGGGGCGGTGGCACAGGAGCAGCCGGAAAGCGTCCTCCGGCGCCTCCTCGCGGCAGCGCGCGACGCTGCGCTCCAGGAACGCCGCCACGTAATCGCGGTCCCACACCAGCGGATCGTCCGCGCCGGCGACGTAGATCCGCGCGCTCCCGGCCTCGAGCGTCACGCCGCGGTCCACGAGCAGCTGCACCGGGCTCGCCTCGTAGATCGGCCGCGTGAGCTCGATGTGGCCGAGGTACTCGTGGTTGCCGAGCGAGGCGAAGATGCCGAGTCGAGGGCGGTGCCGATCCAGGGTCTTCAGCGCGGCCTCGAGCTGCCCGAGGTCGTCGGCGACGTCGCCGGTGAGCACGATGAGGTCGGGCGCGAGCGGCGCCACCTTCGCGAGCAGGGCCTCGAGGTCCTCGACGTGGCGCGCCACCCCGAGGTGAAGGTCGCTGAGGTGCAGGATCCTGAGCCCGTCGAGGTCGGGGGGCAGATCGCGGAAGCGCATCTGCACGAGGGGCACCCGCGGCGCGTCCGGCGCGGACGCGAGCCCGCCGACGCCGGCGCCGGCGGCGGAGGTGGGCAGGATCGACAGCGACGCCCGGACGAGCGCCCTGCGGGACACGGCGGGCCCGGGGGCGGGCCGCGCGGCGGGGGGCTCGCCCCCGGGCGGGCGGAGCGCGGCGAGCGCGGCGGCGAGCAGCGACGCGACGAAGAGGCCGAGCGCCGCCGGGGAGAGCACGACGAGCGCCGTCCACGCGAGGCGGACGCCGAGGGCGGCCACGGCGCCGCGACCGGAGCTCCAGAGCAGCATGCCGGCGGCGGGGACCACGGCGAGCGCGGCGATCGCGGCGACCGCCGCGCGGAGGAACACGGCGCGCCGGGCGGCGGGGCGCGCGCGGGAGAGCAGCCACACCGAGGCCGCGGCGAGGGCGAGGGTGGCGGAGAAGAGGACCAGCGTCTCGGGGAGGGGCAGGGCAGGCAGCACGATCCGAGCGTGCCCGCCGGCGCTGGACCCCGCGCGGAGCGGCCGTGAAACGTCGCGTCGACCCGCGTGAAAACGGCGTGAACGCGATCACCCGGCCGGCGCGAGCGGCAGCTCGACCACGAAGGTGGCGCCCCGCCCCGGGTTCGACGCGGCGCTCACGGCCCCGCCGTGCGCCTCGACGACGGCCCGGACCAGCGCGAGCCCGAGCCCGCTGCCCTGCTCGCGCCCGCGCGTCGTGAAGAAGCGATCGAACACCCGCGGGAGATCCTCCGCCGAGATGCCGGGGCCGGAGTCGCAGACGCGGATCTCGACGCGCGTCCCCTCGAACAGGTCGACGCTCACGTGCACCTTGCCGCCGTCGCCCGAGAACGACGCCGCGTTCTCGAGCAGGTTGCGGAGGACGGACTCGAACCGGTAGGCGACGCCGACGACCCGGGCGCTCGCGACCCCGGAGACGGTGAAGCGGACCCTGGCGAAGCGGTCGTCGTCGGACATGGCCACGACGAGGCCCCGCGCGAGCGCCGCGACGTCGACCCGCTCGCGCGCCTCGTGGAGCATCCCCGCCTCGGCGCGGGCGAGCTCCAGGAACTGGCTCACGAGCGTGTCGAGCCGGTGGCTCGACTCCTTGAGCAGCCGCGAGAGCCGGGCGGCCCGCTCGCGCTCGGCCGGCGCCTCGGCGAGCGCGTCGGCGCAGCCGCGGATGGTGGCCACGGGGTTCTTGAACTCGTGCACGAGGTCCGCGACGAACGCCTCGTTCGCCTTGCGGCGCTCCGCGAGCGCCGCGAGCAGGGCGTTGAACGCCGCGGCCACGTCCTGCATCTCGGCCGACCCCTGGAGGGGGAGGTCGGCGCTCGGGGTGGGCTCGTGGATCTTCGCGAGCGCGCGGCGCCGGAGCGCCTCGAGCGGGCGGACGAACCGGCTCGTGAGCCAGAGCGCGAGCAGCAGCGACAGCGGCAGGGTGATCGCGACGAGCCGCGGCAGCTCGTTGCGCAGGTAGAGCAGGTGAGCGACCGGGCGGCGCGAGCTGTCCTGCGCGTAGACGTACCCGTGCCGGCTCGGGTGCACCGCGTGGCACACGAGGAGCGAGGCGTTCTTCGTGAGCTGGCAGGCGCTCTGCGGGGTCCCTTGCTGCGCCCCCTCGAACTCGGGGCGCTGCGCGATCGGGCCGAGGGACGCGTCGAAGGTCTCGAGGGCGTCGGCCTCGATGGCGCCGAGCAGCAGATCGCCGATGCGCTGGCTCAGGTCGGTGCCCTGGTCGTAGTTGAAGTCGGCGACGACGGCGCCCTCGCCGTCGAGGACGCGGAGCCGCAGCAGGTGCTCCTCGGCGACGGCCCGCACGGCCTCCAGGGCGCGGGCGTCCGGGGGCGCGGCGGCGCCTGCGTGGGGCTCGGCCGCGCCGCCGTGCTCGTCGAGGGCGGCGGCCGCCACGCGGGCGCAGAAGTCGGCGTTGGCGACGAGGTGCGAGAGCACGCGGCGCTCGACGCTGAGCCAGGCGAGGACGAGGAGCGTGGGCGCGAACAGGACGGCGACGACGAGCGCCGTCACCCGGAAGCGCAGCGAGCGGAAGAAGGGGAGCGGGCCGCCCCGCGCCCTCCCGTCATTCACGGGAGGCCCGGAACCGGTAGCCGGCGCCGATCACGGTCTCGATGCGATCGAACGCGGGGTCGACCTGCTCGAGCTTCCGCCGCAGCCTCCGCACGTAGGTGTCGACGATGCGATCGACCACCGCGGTGTCGTCGCCGCGCACGATCGAGAGCAGCCGGGCGCGGGAGAGCACGAGGTCGGGGCGCCGGACCAGCGCCTCGAGGAGGCGGAACTCGGTGACGGTGACGGCGACCTGGCGGCCGTGGAAGAGGACCTCGAGCCGGTCGGGCGAGAGCCTGAGCGGGCCGCTCTCGATGGGCTCGGGCTCGACCTCGGCCTTCCTGCGCAGCGCGTCGCGGCGCAGGAGCGCGGCGACGCGCGCGAGGAGCACGCGCATGCTGAACGGCTTGGCGATGTAGTCGTCGGCGCCGAGGTCGAGGCCGAGGGTCTCGTCGATCTCGCTGTCGCGCGACGTGAGCAGGATGAGCGGCACGGCGTCTCCCTGCTCGCGGAGGCGCCGGCACAGGGAGAAGCCGTCGAGCCCCGGCATGTTCACGTCGCAGACGACCGCCTCGGGCCGCTCCTTGCGGAGGAGGGCGAGGGCGGCCGTCCCGTCGCGCGCGGAGAGCGTGGCGTGCCCTGCCTCCTGGAACGCGAGCGCGAGCACCTCGAGCAGGGAGGCATCGTCGTCGACGAGGAGGATGCGTGCCATGCCGCGCTCCCTCGATGGTTGCACGGTTCAGCCCGCTTTTACACCCTCGGCGTCCCGGAACACGATCGCGGCGCCGAGCGCCGCCGCGGCCGGAACGAAGAGGTCGCCGGAGGCCGAGACCCTCAGCGGGAACCCGTTCTCTTCGAGGAGCCTCCGCGCCGCGGACGCGTCGCGCACCGCGACCGCATAGGCGACGAAGGCCGGGAGCGCGGGGGCCCGCTCGCCCGGCAGGATCGCCTCCAGATCGGCGTCGGCGACGAGGGTGACGCGGGAGCCGTCGAGATCGAAGACGCGCGCCGGTCCGTCGGCGCGCGCCCGGCGGCCGAGGTACGTCGCGTAGCGGCGCTCGACGTCCGGCAGCGCCGCCCGGTCGACGCAGAGCACGGCGTCGACGAGGTCCACCGCGCCGTTCGGATGATCCATGTGGAGCTGCGCCTCGAGCAGCTCGGCGGCGGGGTTCTCCGCGATCGCGAGCCTCCCTTCGGGCGCGTGGCCCGGCCCGGCGCCCTCCGGAGCGCCGCCGTCGAGCTCGATGAAGCGGAGCGCCTCCACCCGAGGTCCCTCGGCGGTGTCCACCGGCCGCCGGACCGCGCTGACACCCCCGTGGCGGATGCCCTCCGCGCTCAGCCTGCGGGCGGCGGCGTCGGCGTCGGGGGTCTTGAACACGAGGATGTGCAGGCCCTGGAAGCGCGCGAGGCACGCGGCGATCCTGGCGACGGTGCTGCGGATGGCCTCGGTGAGCCGCGGCAGGTGCTCGGGCGGCGCCTGGATGGGGACCAGCTTGGCATCGCTCGGGATCCCGTCGGGGTCGCCGTCCCGGACGCAGCTCACGAGCTCGACGAAGTTGCGCCGGAAGTTGGCGTGGGTATTCGCCGCGCCGAACGGCCTGGGGGGCTCGCCCTCCCTGGGGGACAGCATGGGGTAGGCGGGCGGCGACAGGCGGAAGCCGAGCCGGCGGTAGAGCTCGAGCCCTTCCTTCATGTCGCTCACGACGTGGCCGACGTGATGCAGGTGATCGATGTCACGATCCATTCGGGTCACCTCCGCCTCCTTCGGGGTCAGGGGATCGGGACCGCCGCAGGAGGCATCGGCGGTACGCCCACCGAGCGTAACGGACGGCGCGGCGACCCGACCCAGGTCGCGGTCGGTGAGGCGAAGCTGTGTCGTGGCACGACATGGCTCATTGGCTACGACTTGGCACTTTATGGCGCTCATGTGCCAACTGAGGTGCGCCAAGCAGAGGAATTCCGGCCTGTTTTTGCGATCGGCACGGAGTGTGATTGAACAGTGCCAACGGAAGCCCTGCCTCGCCCACGGCACACTTTTGTCGTCGAGTGCCAGCGGCTCCTGGGAGAACACCATGCCTTCTTTCTCGATTTCGAGGGGTTCCTCGCTGCTCGCGTTCGTCGTGAGCGCATTTCTCATGGCCTGCTCGGAGGATGATCCCGGCGCCGGCGGCGGCGGCGCCGGCGGCGAGGAGACCGGCGGCGGCGGCGCCGGCGGCGAGGAGACCGGCGGCGGCGGCGCTGGCGGTGAGGAGACCGGCGGCGGCGGCGCCGGCGGCGAGGAGACCGGCGGCGGCGGCGCCGGCGGCGAGGAGACCGGCGGCGGCGGCGCCGGCGGCGAGGCGAGCTGCGACGACGTCCTCGACGACGAGGCGCTCGAGGAGCCGATCTCGATCGTCGTGACGAACGAGCGGAGCACGCCCGTGTACCTGACGCCGGGCGGCTGCGCCCCGGTCGGGTGGTCCGTCGACGGAAAGAGCATGTTCGAGGCCGCGATTCCGACCTGCGAGGGCCTGCACGAGGGTGAGCCCGGCGGGCCCGCGTGCGGGCCGTCGTTCCAGGAGCTCGCGGCCGGCGCGTCGGTCACCGTCGAGTGGCACGGCCGTCTCGCCGAGTCGGTTCCTGTGATCGCCAGCTGCGTCGATCCTTCGATCTCCGCGGAGCACGAGACGTGCGGCCGCCTCGCGCTCGCCGGCGACGGCGCCCACGAGCTGGAGGTCACGGTGTACCTGGAGCTCGACGAGGCCGCCGAGATCGGCACGTCGCCGCTCCCGGCCATCACCGTGCCCTTCACGCTGCCGACCGAGAGCATCGCCGTGACCGTCCCGGCAGAAGATCCGTAGTCCCGGCGCTCCTGTCCCGCGGCTCCTGGCCACAGGACCGCCATGCACGCGTGTGCGGGCTCATGTCTCCCGCCGACGAGCCCTCGGCGGCGGTCGCGCCGAGGGCCGCCGGATCACTCGTCTCCGGGCGGCAGGGGCAGGCCTGGCAGGCCGTCGATGCTCGCCGCGTTCTTCTCGCGCCGGTAGCGCGAGAGGCCCTCTTTCCCCTTGCGCTCCGCCCATTTCGACAGCGTGTCTCGCTCGTCCTCGTAGGCCATGCGCGGCACCGCGTATCCGCACGACGTGGCGATGCGCTCGAGCGCGACGCGGATCACCGACCGGACGCCGGGGAGCTCCGGGAAGAGGGCCGCGAGCGCGCCGAAGCGCGGGTCGCCGGGGAAGATCGGCTCGCCGCGGCCGTGGAGGCGCACGATGCGGGGCGGGCCGGAGAACGCGCAGAACATCAGCGTGATGCGGCCGTTGTCGCGGAGGTGCGCGATGGTCTCGACGCCGCTGCCGGTGAGGTCGAGGTAGGCCACGGTCCGGGGGTCGAGGACGCGGAAGGTGTCGTGCCCCTTCGGCGACAGGTTGACGTGCCCGCCGCTGCCCGAGGGCGCGGAGGCGACGAAGAAGAGGCGTTGCTCGGCGAGGAAGCCGGTGAGGTCGTCGTCCAGCTCGGAGAAGGTTCGTCCCATGGAGCCTCGGGGGGAGACGCGCGTGCGAGGGCGCCTCCGCGCGCAGGGTGATCGGAGCCGCGGCGTGCGGTCGGGCCGCGTGAGCCGTGCGGTGCTGTAGGGGCGGCGCGGCGCGAGGGGAAGCCGCTCGCGGCGCCCGCTCGGGGACGCTCCCGGTCTGGCAACGGCGCGGTCGGCACGAGCGGCGTGCTGGGCCGCTGGTCGTTCCTTTCGAGCGATGCCGTTGTTCCTGGCGAAAGAGAGAGTTCAACGCCAAGGCGCCAAGGCGCCAAGACGCCAAAAAAGAGTCGAGAGGGGGCAAAGATCTCTGTGCCTGTCTGTGGTCCCCTCCGTGGGGAACCGAGGACGAGCCTCGGTCATGCGGTGCTGGTCCCTTCCATCTTGTCTTCTGGCGCCTTGGCGTCTTGGCGCCTTGGCGTTGAAATCCGAGCGTCGCGGCCGTTCAGGCGACTGCGAGCTCGCCCTGTCCTTCGTCGCCCGGTTGCTCGCCGGAGAGCCGCGCCGTGAGCCGTTCAGGGGCTCAGGTCACCGTTGAACGTGAAGCCTGTGCCCAGCGGGGCCATGAGGCGCTGGATCAGCGGCAGGCTCACGTGTGCGCGCAGCGCGCCGTTGTCCAGTCCGCGCCCCGTGCAGCCGGAGAACGCGACATGGATCGTGCCCTTGCCGGCGGCGTCCTCCACGAGCAACACCGCATCTGCCGGGGGCGGCGCAGGCGGGTGCAGGCACTCCTTGGGATCGACATCGGGGTTGGGCCCGGGCCTCGTCGAGCCGAGGGCGGCGGCCAGCGCGGCCGCCTCTTGCCCGGACAGGCGCGCGGAGGTCAGCAGCACGTCGCCCCGCTCGCCGTAGTAGCAAATGGAGATCGACGCCGGGTCGCGAGGCGCCATGGCCGAGCGCGCGCCCGGGTGCGCCGCCTTGGGAGGGCGCCTGTCGGGGCAGCCGTTGTGATCGACGCTGACGAGCTGAGCGCTGTCGAGGATCCGGCGGCTGATCCCGGGATCGTGGGTCCGGACCGAGATCAGGATCCGCCGCGACGGGATCCTCAGCCAGCCGAAATGGCGGCCGTCCGCGCCCCGCCCCTCCGTGCGCTCGGCGCTCACGCCGCCGAGGGACACGTCGCGGCGCGAGAACTCCGGGCCCTTCTGGACCTCTCCCGGCGCATCGCCGCCGATCTCCGCGACCTGCTTCGTCGGCTTCTCCGGCGTCAGACACCCGCGCTGCGGCCCCTGTGCCCGGACGACGGTGGGCCTGTCGCTCATGTTGCAGCCGTGGTCGTTGACGGCCCAGTCGGCCGGGACCTCGATCTGCACGCCGAGGGAGCTCTCGAACCGCCACCTCGCGCCGGCCGCCGGCCCCGGCGTCGCGGCCGGCGCGGCGCTGGCGACCGGCGCGACGCTGGCGCTCGGCGCTGCGCTGGCGCTCGGCGCGGCGCCGGCGACCGGCCTTGTCTCGATAGGGATCGGCCCTGACCGGTCCGGAGCGGCGCGCGAGCAGGCCGCGGCCCCCAGCCCGAGCGCGCCGGCCGCGAGCACACCCGCCAGGGCGCCCGCGGCGGGGCGCCACTGCCGCGGCGGCGCGCCGAGATCGCCCCCGCCGGCTCCGGTCCACGCGCGCCCTTTCGTTGCGCTCTCTCGATCTGCGTTGGCCATCGCTACCTCTCACCGTTCGCGGCGGAGCGGATCTGCCGCGTCGCCCATTGACGCACGCGACCGAGGATCGGTCTACCTGAAGCGGAGCCCGCGGGTCCGCTCGGCAGCCTGATCAGGTCGGACCGGGGTCGGTCCCCTCCGCCCGAGCCTCTGCCGCCGAACCCGTCGCCCAGCCTCCTCGAACGACGGCGCTCCGTGCAAGAGAGTCGCGTCAGCGCAGCCATTGCGCCCTGCTCGACCTGCGGTTGTGTTGTACCTCACATGCGCGACGCGCCGGCTCGCGGCGCTCGCGCGGGGAGCCGTCGCTCGGAGCGCGGCCGTCGAGCGCGAGGAGAGCCGGCATGCGCATTGCTCGAGGTGCGCATCACGAGGTGCGTACCTTTGGCAAAGCGACGAATTCGAATCACGATGAACGGAGACTCCACGACCCTGAATACGGAGGGCGCGATTTACCGGTCGCCTCATCGCCGAGGCGCGGAGCCGATCGTCGCCCGGGTCCGCGTGCGCCGGACGGCGGCGGCCGAGTTCGACATCGCTCCTGGGCGATACGAATACCGATTTGACGCGCAGGACGACCGCGGCACGTTCCAGCTCAGAGCCTATGACGGCCCCGCGCTGGCGCCGTTCGACTCCGATACGTACGACACCGAGGTCGCGATGAACGACCTGCAGTTCGTGTTCACCGTCAAGGAGCCATCATGAGAGGGCCCATGGGCCTCGCCGCGCTCACCGCGCTGCTCGCAGCCGCGGCCCAGGCGCTCGGCGCCCCGCCCGAGGCCGGTCCGCCGCAGGAGGCCGCGGCGGCGACCACGCTGCCGACGGTGATCCTCGTGCCCATGAAGCTGGCCGGCTCCACGGACGGCAAGGGCACGGCCGAGGTCGGCGTCGGCGTCGTGGGGACCCCGTCCTTTTGGACGGACGTCAACCTCGGCGGCGTGCTCACGGCCAAGGTGGCCACCGCCGACGGCCTCGCGACGATCGTCGGCGTGAAGGACGGAGAGGTGGAGCAGCCCGCCACGTGGTCGTTTGGCCTCACCCTGTCGCTGATCCACGTGCCGTCGAGGGGACCGCTCCCGCCCGAGATCCAGGCCGGGCGCGAGAGCCGCGCCGCGGCGGCCTACGCGGTGTGTGCCCCGCGATGCCGCGCGAGCCCGATCCTCTCGGAAGACGCGACGTTCTGCGACTTCAGAAAGCAGGCGATCCAGTACAACGTCGGGGAGCTCCTCGAGCGGCGCACCGAGGCGGACGACCAGCGGGCCTCGCCCGACGCGTTCTGCGGTAAAGCGCGGATCGAGGTCACGGAGGCCGACCGCGACCTGGCGTCCGGCAAGATCGATGGCAAGAAGCACGCGACCATCAAGCGCGCCGCGCTCAAGTCGTGCCTCGACGCATGCGGCACCGCGAGCGAGGACGTATCGTTCTGCGCGCAGGTCGAGCTCGATCCCGCCGCCGTAGGCGAGGGGAAGACGTGCCCGCTCGCCCGCAAGACGATCTACGAACCCTTCTACGAATCTCACGCCACGTCCCGCGACGTCCCGCGGCTCTATCCGCCGCTCCTGCTCAAAGCGGGGGCGCAGGTGGGCCACGCCGAGTTCACCTATCGAGCCGCCGACGACGGCGCGCCTCCGCGCCTCGTCGAGAAGACCGACCCCGTGACACCCTGGTCCGGAGGCCTCTCGGTGGCGTCCATCCCCTCATGGGGGCGGTACGCGACGACCATCGAGGGGCTCGTCGCGTACGGCTCTTCGTGGAAAGCGTCGAAGAAGACGGTGCGGTGGTGCTCCCCCGCCGGGGACGTGGCGCGCGACGAGGAGGAGCGGGACCCCGCCGACCCCGCGGAGAGCTGCCAGGAGGCGACGCTCGATGGCCCCACGAACACCAAGGCGTTTCGCGTCGTCGCGCAAGCAGGCATCGTGGACGGGCACAACGGCGTCTGGCGCTTCGCGGCGGGGCCGGAGCTCAGCGTGCCCGTCGGGGACGCCGAGGAGGAGTTCTCCTTGAGCCTCCGGCTCCCCTTCTACCTCAGCTTCGCCTCCGCCCCGGAGAAGCTGAGCTATCGCGGCATCGTGCAGGTGACGCCGAGGATCAGCGTCACGCGGATGAAGGAGGGGTCCAATGAGATTGGCGGCTTCATCGAGCTTGCCATCCTCGGGCAGCGGTCGCTCTTCTCCGATCAGTTCGATGCCCTGTGACGCCCGCTCATGAGGTCGCGGCGCGGGCCCGCCTCGCAGGAGAGGGGGGCGGCGCGGTCGCGGCACGGCTGCGCGGCGCCGTGGAAGCACCGACTCGCGTTCCGCGACGCCGCGAGCCTCTGACGCTTCGACGGGCGAGCTCCCCGGCCGAGCCGGGGCAACCTGCTACGCCGTCATCTCGATGTGCTCCCAGGTGACCACGCCGAGCGCGCCGCGTGTCGGTCCAGGGGCGCTCGCCCCCGCGCGCGCCGAGATAGTTACGCTGCGCCTGGAGCAACCCAGTTGCAGATGACCGAACGGCGTGATCCCGCCCCCGGCTGCGCTCCTTGACCCACTTTGCTGGAACCATATAGTCAGCTGGACGGTCGGGCTGCATACAATCTGTGTCTGCCGGGCCGTCGAGCGCACGACCGCGCCAGCGCGCGGGTCGCGGACGTGTGCGCGTTCACGCATCAACCATCATCGCGGACTAGGAGGCTCGAATGGAACACCTGATTCGGCAGATCGCCCAGGACCGTCTCTGGAACCAGTGGGTCGCGGCCAACTCGGCCGGTGAAGCGACGCTCGACGCCGGCTGCATCTCGAGGAAGGACGGCTACATCTCGAAGAAGGCCGGCTGCATCTCGAAGAAGGGCTGCATCTCGAAGAAGGGCTGTATCTCGAAGAAGGGCTGTATCTCGAAGAAGGCCGGCTGCATCAGCTGACAGGGCCGCCCGGGTCGGCGAGCGGGGCGGGAGCTCATCGCTTCTGCGGTCTTCTGCCTCGCTCGCGACCGCCCGGGCCCATGGGAACAACGCTGCTCGATGGCCCGCCCGGCCGTCTTCCGGAGTCGACCGATGGACGCCCAACGACAGACGCTCGCCGAGATGATCGAAGAGATCAGGGACATCCCCATCTACCGCAGTTCGATCGAGGAGGGATCCTTCCCGATCCTCGAGAAGCCGGAGATCGCCAGAGGCTTCCCGGACAACTGGATGACCCCGAGGCTCGCCGCGGCGCTTCAGGCCGGCGAGGCGGAGCTCGTGCTCTCGACCGGGACCAACCACGCGCGGATGCAGATCATCCGCCCGCCCTTCTTCCTGCTCAGATCCTACTACCGGCTGTGGAGCGAGCACCCCGACGTCGCCGTCACCTGGCAGCAGGGCTGTCAGCGCGTCTCGATCACCACCGTGCTGGCGACAGAGCACGTGGCGCGGCTCAACGCGAGGAGGCGCGGCGCCCCGGCGCCGGCGCGCCCGAGCCTCGAGGAGCGCCGGCTCGACGAGCGGACGCTCTACCTCAACCTGCAGCTCGACCCGGCGCTCTGGGACCCCAGCGACGTGGAGCGCATGCTCGATGAGATGACCGCCGTCCAGGAGGCGCACCCGCGAGGCTCCTACCACCTCGACTGCGACGGCTACCACCTCGCTCACCTCGTGCAAAAGGCCATGTCCTCGGGGGCGTGGCGGCGCTTCCCGCGGCCGGCCAGCATCATCCACGCCTACGAGTACACGCCGGCGAGCGTGCGGCGGTTCCTGAAGCAGCGCTTCGACTGCCCGATCATCGACCTGTTCGGCAGCACCGAGCTCGGGTACCTGTATTACAGCGATCGCCACGGTCGATACTGGCCCTACCTCGACAAGATGCACCTCGAGCTGATCCCGGTCGAGGAGGGCAGCGCGATCTACAGCCTCATCGTCTCGAGCGTGCGCAACCCCTACATGCCGCTGATCCGCTATCGCTCGGGCGACTGCGCCGAGACGGTCGACGGCTCGCCCGACCCGCTCCGCATCCGCCGGTTCTGCGGGCGCGAGCGAGAGCTCCTGCGGCTCGAGCGCGGCGGTCTCCTCTCCCAGGCCCACCTCGACGACTGGATCGCCGCGTCGGCGACGTCCATCTTCGTCTACCAGCTCCGCCCGAGCGGCCCGCGGGAGGCGCGGCTCCTGTACACCACCTTCGACGGCAAGCCCATCGAGCCGGCCGCGGCGCGGGCGCTGCGACAGGCGATCCGCGAGGGCGCCGGGCTCGACGTCGATCTCGAGCACCGCGAGCACATCGCGATCGGCAAGTCCGGGAAATACGCCTGGCTCGTGCAGGAGACCGAGACCACGGAGCGAGGTGGCGCATGAAGACGGATCAGCCCAGGGTGACGGCCGCGGCGGTGAAGGCATTGCTCGACGACGCCTTCTTCTCCGGGGTCGTGCGGCACTTCGCGCGGACCACCGGCGAGGAGCCCGCGACCGTCGAGCGTCAGGTCATCGAATGTCTGAGGTACCTGTACCTGGTCTCGCGCTACCCGGAGCGGCTCGCCGGGCTGTTCCTGCCCGTGGAGCAGGCGATCGACGAGGTCTGGCACTACCTGATCTTGCAGACGCGGGAGTACCGTGAGCTCTGCGAGGAGCGCTTGCCGGGGCGCTTCTTCATCCATCACCGCAGCTTGCCGTACGAGGACTACCAGGAGACGCAGCCCAGCCGGGAGCAGGCGATCGAGGAGGCGCTGCGCTGGCTGCCGCTCTACCGCGAGGAGTTCGGCCCCTTCGACGACGGCGCGCTGCCCCACTGGACGATGGTGCGATTCCTGAGCGAGCGACTCGGCCTGTCCCTGGACGCCATCGCGGCGCTCCAGGCCGAAGACCAGGCCGCGCGGCCCGGCGCGGAGCGCGCCCGTTGATCCGTCGCGCGCTCGCCGCCGCGCCGGCCACGTCGGTCAACACGGCGGTCCTGCTGCTGTGTCAGGTCCTCGGGATCGCCAGCGTGGTCGCGATCCAGTTCGTCGGCAGCGTGGTGGGCGAGCGGCTCGCGAGGGACATGCGGCTCGCGACCGCGCCGGTGGCCGCGCTGGTGCTCTCCTCGGCGCTGGGCACCTGGCCGGCGAGCCAGCTGATGCGGCGCTTCGGGCGCCGGCCCTGCTTCATCGCCGCGGCGCTCCTCGCCGCCGGCTGCCTCGCGCTCGCCGCGCGCGGGGTGGAGACCTCGGACTTCGCGCTGTTCTGCGCCGCGGTCCTCGGCGTCGGCCTGCACGGCGCCTTCGTGCAGCAGTACCGCTTCGCGATCCTCGAAGGGCAGCCGAGCGCCAGGGCGCCGCGCCTGCTGACGATGATCCAGCTCGCCAGCGCGGCCGGCATCGTCCCCGGCATCTCGCTCTTCGGCCTGCTGGAGGGGCGGACGTCCAGCGCCATGCCGCGCGCCCTGCTGATCCTGGCGGCGCTCCAGGCGCTGGCCGCGCTCTCGCTCGCGGCGTACAGGCCGCAGGAGGCGCTCGCCGCCGGGGCGCCCGCGGCGCCCGACGCGCGCGCGCGCGCCCTGTACTGGCCGATGGTCGCCATGGGCGCCGGCGCCTTCCTGGTGATGAGCCTGATCATGGTGCCGACGCCGCTGCAGATGTGCGGCGTCGAGCGGCGATCGGTCCAGGAGGCGAGCTGGGTGATCGAGGCGCACCTCTTGAGCATGTACCTGCCGTCGCTCTCGGTCGGCGCCCTGCTCCAGCGGATGTCGATCGCGGCGCTGCAGGGCCTCGGGCTCGTGTTCCTGCTCGTGGGCTTCATCCTCAGCTGGATTCCGGGGCTCGAAGGGCACCTCGTGGGCCTCTCGCTGGTCGGCGTCGGGTGGTGTTACGTGTTCGTGACCGCGACGACCCTGGTCGCGCGCAGCCGCGCGGGCTCCGAGCGGTTTCGCGCCCAGGGCGTCAACGATCTGTGCGTGTTCGCCGCGAGCGGCGCGGCGTCGCTCGCGTCCGGAGCGCTCCTGTCGGCGCTGGGGTGGAGCGGCCTGTTGCACCTCGGCGTGGTGCTGGTCGCGAGCTTGATGGCGCTCGCCTGGAACGTCCACCGGGCCTGAGGTCCGGCGCCGCGCCGCACACATCTTCGCAGCCACCGCGCCGGGGCGGCAGGCGCCCGCGCGCACATCCGTATCTTCAGGGAGGCGAGCATCATGTCCGAGATGGAGTCGAATCGTTCGGGAGGCGGCGCGGCGCCCGGGGGCCGCTTCGACGCGGTCGTCGTCGGCGCCGGGTTCGCGGGGCTGTACATGCTCCATTGCCTGCGCCAGCTCGGCCTCTCGGCGCGGGTCTTCGAGGCCGGCGGCGGGGTGGGCGGCACGTGGTTCTGGAACCGTTACCCGGGCGCGCGCTGCGATATCCCCAGCATGGACTACTCCTATTCGTTCTCGCCCGAGCTCCAGCAGGAGTGGCGGTGGACCGAGCGCTACGCCGCCCAGCCGGAGATCCTGCGCTACCTCGACCACGTCGCGGACAGGTTCGAGCTCCGCCGGGACATCCAGCTCGGGACGCGCGTGACCGCGGCGGCCTTCGACGAGGGGGCGGGCCGGTGGGCGATCCGGACGGGCGACGGCGCGAGCGTGTCCGCCAGGTTCCTGATCATGGCGACAGGCTGCCTGTCCGTCGCGAAGACGCCCGATCTCCCCGGGATCGAGCGCTTCCAGGGCGAGCGGTACCACACCAGCCGCTGGCCCCGCGGAGGCGTCGACTTCACCGGCAAGCGCGTCGGCGTCATCGGCACGGGCTCGTCCGGCGTCCAGGTCATCCCCGTCCTCGCCGAGCAGGCGGCCCGGCTCTTCGTGTTCCAGAGGACCCCGTGCTTCAGCGTGCCCGCGCGCAACGCGCCCCTGGACCCAACGTACGAGTCGTGGATGAAGGCGAACTACGCCGAGTACCGGCGCAAGGCCCGCGAGACGCGCGCCGGTGTGGTCATGGAGGTCAACCCGAAATCCGCGCTGGAGGTGTCGCTCGAGGAGCGGGAGCGCGCGTACAGGGCGCGATGGGAGCAGGGCGGCACGTCCTTCCTCGTCACGTTCTCGGACGTGATGCGCTCCCGGGAGGCCAACGAGACGGCCGCCGACTTCGTCCGATCCCAGATCCGCGCGACGGTCCGCGACCCGGCCGTCGCCGAGGCGCTGTGCCCCAGGGAGTATCCGCTCGGCACCCGGCGCCTCTGCGTCGACACCCGTTATTACGAGACATTCAACCGGGACAACGTCACCCTGGTCGACCTGAAGGCGTCGCCGATCGAGGAGATCACGCCGAGGGGGCTCCGGACGCGCAGCGCGGAGTACGCGCTCGACAGCCTCGTGTTCGCGACCGGCTTCGACGCCATGACAGGCGCCCTGACGAGCATCGAGCTCCGGGGCAGGGGCGGCGCGTCGCTGAAGCAGCGGTGGGCCGACGGCCCGCGCACGTACCTCGGCCTCGCCGTCGCCGGGTTCCCGAACCTGTTCACCATCACCGGCCCGGGCAGCCCGTCGGTGTTCAGCAATGCGATCGTCTCCATCGAGCAGCACGTGGAGTGGATCGCGGACTGCCTCTCGTACCTGCGCGCGCGCGGCTTCGAGCGCATCGAGGCCACCGCCGAGGCGGAGGACCGGTGGGTCGCGCACGTCAAGGAGGTGGCGGACGGCACGCTTTACCCCCTCGCCAACTCCTGGTATATCGGGGCAAATATCCCTGGCAAGCCGCGCGTGCTCATGCCGTATGCCGGCGGCGTCGGGGCCTACCGGAAGCGGTGCGAGGAGGTCGCAGCCCGGGATTACGAGGGGTTCTCGCTGGCCAGGACAGGATGAAGGACAAGGACGGAGGCGGGGCCGCGGCGCGCGGCGCAGGAGACGCGCGAGACGAGCAGGAGACGCGCGAGACGAGCAGGAGACGCGCGAGACGAGCATGAATCCAACGGGTGAAAGCACCCCTTCCGCAGGGCTCACGCAATATAGAAGATGAATACTGCTGGAGCGCCGCGCATCGGAGCCGCCATGATCGGGCGCTCTGCCCGCGTCATCTCGGCACCGGAGATGCAGGTGCTGCCCGCACGCCGGGCGTGGGCCAAGGCCCAGCGACACGGATTGGAGTTGCCTCTCGTGGACGGTACGACGTTGAACGGCAGGTACACCCTTGGCCCGCGGCTCGGCAAAGGGGGGATGGGGGCCGTTTACGAGGCCGATGACGTCGCGCTGCAGCGCCGCGTCGCCGTGAAGGTCCTCTCCCCGGAGCTCGCCCGCGACCGGTCTGCCCTGGGCCGGTTCGAGCGCGAGGCGAGGGCCGCGAGCGCCATCCGGACCGAGCACATCGTCCGCGTGCTCGACGCCGGCGTGGACGAGGGGACGGGCTCGCCGTTCCTGGTGATGGAGCTGCTTCGCGGCGAGGATCTCGCGCAGATCCTCGACCGCCTCGGCCCGCTGCCCCCCGGGCTCGCCCTCCGGATCGTGGCCCAGGCGTGCGTCGGCCTGGAGAGGGCGCACGACGCCGGGGTCCTGCACCGGGACATCAAGCCGGCCAACCTGTTCCTCGCGCGCCGCGAGGGCGGCGGGCTCGTCGTCAAGCTGCTCGACTTCGGCGTCGCGAAGATCCGGCCAGGCCACGATCCTCGCCGGGACACCACGGGGCTCACGCGGTCCGGATACGTGCTCGGGACGCCGCGCTACATGTCCCCCGAGCAGGCGCGCGGGATCAAGGACATCGATCACCGGACCGACCTCTGGTCGC
Source organism: Sorangium sp. So ce134 (assembly GCA_051525975.1). Classification (GTDB taxonomy): domain Bacteria; phylum Myxococcota_A; class Polyangia; order Polyangiales; family Polyangiaceae; genus Sorangium. The sequence goes on along the minus strand of CP150314.1, from coordinate 9,039,521 downwards.
TCGGGGTCGTGCTCTATCGCGCGCTGGCCGGGCGTACGCCGACCGAGGACGTCAGCGCCGTCGGCGAGCTCATCACCGCCCTGGTCGCCGATCTGCCCGCGCCGGTCCAGGACTTCGCGCCCTGGGTCCCGCCCGAGGTCGCCGCGGTCATCGACGGCGCGCTCCAGTACCAGCCGGCCGACCGGTATCCGAGCGCCGCGGCGATGCGCGAGGCGATCCTGCCGCTGCTCGGCGAGGACCCGCTCTCGCTGGACGAGGGCCAGCTGGTCCCCCTGGCGCCGTCCGCGCGCCTCACCGTCGCCCCGCGGTTCGCGCCGCCGGCGAGGGCGCGCGCGCCCCGGCGACCCCTGATCGGCGCGGGCGGCCCGCAGCGGTGGAAGAGCCTCCCGCCGGGCAGCGCGACGGCGCTCGCCGACGAGGCGACGCTCAGCCACGAGTACCGCGTCGACGAGCGACCGCAGGGCGAGCCCGCGCCGCCGCGCCGGGACCGGAAGCGGCGCGCGCTCTCGGCCCTCGCGCTGCTCGCCGCGGGCCTCGGCGGGGCCGCGATGCCCCGGCTGGCGGACGCCCCCGGCGCGGCGTTCGCCGGTGTGCAGCGCGCGCTCCGAGGCGCGCTGGAGGCGCCCTCCGCCCCGCGCCCGGCGCCTGAGCCGGCGCCTGAGCCCTCCGCCATCGAGCGCCGGATCGGGCCGGCGCTCGCCTCCGAGGAGGGCCCGGCGGCGCTCGCCTCCGAGGAGGGCCCGGCGGCGCTCGCCGGGGTGCCCCCGGCGGCGCTCGCCGGGGTGCCTGCGATTCCGAAGGTCGGCCCCCGGCGCTTCGAGTGACCGGCCCTCGACCGCCGCGCGGCGCCGGTCAGCGAAAATCGTCGATGTTCATGTTGTACCGCCGGATCCACCGGTGCACCTGCGCGCGATCTCGTCCGAGCTCGCGCGCCACCGCGGCGATGTTTCCCCGCTGCTGCACCAGGAGCTCCCGCAGCGCCTTCTCGTCCGGGGAGCTCCGCGGCGGCAGCGCCGCCCTCGGCGCGTCCGCCCCCTCGCCGGCCGAGTGCGCCGCCTCGTCCTCCGGCGCCAGCGTGACGCGTTCCGGCGCCAGCGTGACGCGGACGTCGTCCGGGGGCGGGGGCAGCGACGCCGAGCTCCGGGCGCCGTAGGTCGTCATCCGGCGCCGGATCTCGTCGCTCAGGTCCGCGACATCGAGCTCGGCCCCGCGCTGCCTGGCGGCCCAGCGCTTGATGAGCGCCTCGAGCTCCCGCACGTTGTAGGGAAAGTCGTGGTGGAGCAGGCCCGCCATGAACGCCATGGTGGGGCGCGCCTCGGGCCGGCCGTGGCGCCTCGCGAGCGCGACGCACAGCGAGAAGATGTCTTCCTTGCGCTCGCGCAGGGGGGGCAGCTTGATGCTGAGCTCGTTCAGGCGGGCGAACAGGTCGGCGCGGAAGGCGCCCTTCTTCTGGAGCGCGTCGAGATCGCGGTGGGTGGCGGCGACGATCCGCACGTCGACCTGCTCGGGCTGCGACGCGCCGAGCGGCGTGACCTCCTTCGACTGGATCACCCGGAGGAGCTTCGCCTGGGCTTCCAGCGGCATATCGCCGATCTCGTCGAGGAGCAGCGTGCCCTGATGGGCCGCGCGGATGAGGCCGACGCGATCGCGGTCGGCGCCCGAGAACGCGCCGCGCCGGTGCCCGAAGAGCTCCCCCTCGATGAGCGCGCCGGGGATGGCCGCGCAGTTGACGGCCTGGAGCGGCCCGCGCCTGCCGCTCCAGTCGTGGAGCTGCCCGGCGAAGATCTCCTTTCCCGTCCCGCTCTCGCCGAGGAGCAGCACGGACAGCTCGCTGCGCGCGATCTCGCGCAGGCGCCCGGCGAGGCGCTGGCTCTGGTAGCCGCCGACGATCCGGCCCGTCGACAAGCGCGGCCGGGCCTCCGCCGGCGCGCCCGGATCCTCGAGAAAAGCGCCGTCGATGCGGTAGTGCGCGTACGCCTCGGCGTCGCTCTCGACGAACTTGAAGATGGCGTCGCCGATCCGGATCTCGTCGAGGTGCGCGAGGACCGCCTCCGCGACGAACTCGCCGTTGTGCAGCGTGCCGTTGCGGCCGCCGAGATCCGAGAGGACCCAGACGCCCCCGCGCCGCTCGATGCGGGCATGTTGGCGCGACGCCGTGCGCGTCGGGACGTAGATGTCCGCGCTCGGGTCGCGGCCGAGGACCGCGCCCGACTCGGGCAGGGGGTACGCCGGGCGAAACTGCTCGTAATTGGGAGCATAGAGCAGCACGATGCCCGCCCCCGAGCCCCCGCGTCCGGCGGCCGGGACGCAAATCTGCATCGAGGCTGTGGTGCTGAGGCTCTTCGTGGAGGGCCATCTGTCCCGGGGCATTGCATGGCAATGCTACCAAACCTCGTCCGCCCGGATCGGGCTTTATTCCGTCCAGATCAGGCTCTCACGGCGTCGTCGATGTGCGATATCGCGGCAGGTCCTCGTTCCGGCTGACCCCGGTGACGAGCGGATGGATTCATGTCGGCCCGCGTTCGACGGCGGCGCGGAGCTCCTCGTCGCTGGCGGCGACCTCGTCCGGCGTATCAGGGCGGTGGAGCTCGTCGGTGAAGACGACCGCGGCGGGGGCGGCGCCCGTGGCTCCGTGGGATGCTCTCGCCGTCTCCGCGGACGTCGAGTTGGGCTCAGGCGCCGATCCCGGTGTCCTTGTGCGCGATTCCCACGTTCCCGATAAGCTATCCACAGGAGCGCGACCGAAGGCCAGTCGCTCGATGCGCCGAGCGAGCAGGCGAACTCTGCAGGAACCTGCGGTGGCCGCCCGGCGGCCGCCGCGCCCCGCGCGGGGCCAACGTTGGCCCCGAGGACGGCAACGTTGGCCCGGCGCGCGCTGGCGACGACGCGCCCCGCGCGGGGCCAACGTTGGCCCCGAGGACGGCAACGTTGGCCCGGCGCGCGCCGGCGACGACGCGCCCTGCGGCCCACCCACGCCGGCGCCATCGACAGCCTATTGCAGGGCCCCACGCTTTGGCCGCACCATGCGTGGTGTGGCCTGGGGAGAGGCACGGCGCGGCGCGGCGCGGCCCTGCCCGGCATCGCGGGGGGTAGGCATCTTGTTGATCTCGTCGACGAAGACGGTCCCTTCGAGGACCTCCGTGACCATGCCGTCCCTCCACGGCCGCGCGCCCGAGCTGGCCGAGCGCCCCGTCGCCGGATCATGACCGCCTCCACCCCCCCGCTGCCGGCCTCGATGGCCCCGTTCCTCGGGAGCTTCCGCGAGGTGCTCCGCGTCCTCCAGCGCACCGCCGGCTTCGTCCTGCTCCCCGTCGAGATCCCCGGCCCGGACGTGGCCCGCGCGCTCGGCGACTTCCTCACCCGCGAGGGGCGCCGCGCGCTGATCATCGAGCCGCGCCACGACGAGGCCACCTGGAAGGACCTCGTCACCGCCCTCTACAAGGCAGAGCCCGAGCCGCGGGGCGCCGTGATCCTCGTCGGCTCCGATCCCCCGCCCGCCGCCGCGCGCGAGGGCCTCCGGCTCCTCAACCAGCACCAGCGGCACGACACCCTCTCGAGCCGCCTCGGCTGCCCCCTGCTCTGGTGCGGCCCGCCGAGCTTCCTCGCCCTCTGCCGCGAAGAAGCGCCCGACTTCTGGGCCATCCGCACCCCCGAGATCCGCCTCGCCGACGAGCCCGCGCCGGGCGCCCCGGAGGCCGGCGCCCCGGAGATCGCCGCGCACCGCCCGGGCGCCGCCGCCTGCTCGCTGCGCGCCCCGCAGCAGGGCGCGGCGGAGCCCCAGGCGGAGCAGCTCCTGCGCAAGGCCTCCGCCGAGCGCCGCCGCGGCCACGCCGTCGCCGCGGCCGCGACCCTCGGCGCCCTGCTCGCGCGGCCGGGCGCCGCGCCGCCGATCCGCCTGCGCGCCCAGCTCGAGATGGCCGGCCTGCTCCAGGACGGCGGCGACCTCGCGGCCGCCGAGGCGAGCTACCGCGAGGCGCTCGCGCTCTCGCGCCAGGCCGAGGACGCCGAGGCCGAGGCCCGGGCGCTGATCGGCGCCTTCGGGATCGCCGCGCGCACCGGCCGCGCCGCCGAGGCCGAGGCGCCGCTCGCCGAGGCCCGCGCCATCGCCGAGCGGCTCGGCGACCGCGCCCTCGAGGCGTCCGCCGTCGCCGCCCAGGCGCTCGCGGCGATCGGCCGGCACGACGCCCAGAAAGGCCGGGAGCGCATCTCGGAGGCCAAGGCCCTCTACGCCGCGGACGCGCGGCAGGACCCGGCGTCCGGCGCGCGCGAGCGCCCGGGCGCGGAGCGGGACGTCGGGCCCGTGGACGTGCTCGTCGTCACGGCGCGCAAGGACGAGCTCGACGCGGTCCTCGCCGAGGGCGCGGCCGGCGACGGCGACGCGGCCGACCGGGGGTGGCGCGAGCTCCGCGACCTCGGCGGCCTCCGCTACTACCGGCGCACGCTCACGAGCGCGCGCGGCGGCCTGCTCGAGGTCGCCGCCGCGTGGATCGGCGAGGCGGGGCAGCGCACCGCCGCCATCCGCGGGCAGCACCTGCTCGCCGAGCTCGACCCGGCGTGCCTCGCGATGTGCGGCGTCTGCGCGGGCGATCCGCGGAAGGTGTCGCCGGGCGACGTGATCGTCGCCGACCAGCTCTACAGCTTCGACCACGGCAAGCGGGCCGCGCCGCCGGGCGGCGAGGCGGAGCTCTGCCACGACCTCGGCACCTTCAACCTCCAGGCCGCGTGGCGGATGGACGCCGCCTACCTCGCGCGCGAGCTCGATCTCTCGGCGTTATCCCGCGCGCGCCCGCCCTCCAGGGCGGCCGCGCGGCGGTGGCTGCTGCACGCGCTCTACGCGCACGAGACCGAGGGCGGGCCGACCCCCGTGGCGCACCCGGACCGGCGGCGCGCCTGCCCCGGGTGGACCGCGCGGCTCAAGGAGGCGCTCGAGGACGGCCTCGTCGCGATGAAGGGCGGCGCGCTCGCCCTCACCGCGACAGGGCGCGAGCAGGTGCTGGAGGAGCGGCTGCTCTACCCCGACGCGCTGCCGGCCGATCCGCCGCTCCGCGTGCACGTCGGCGCGATCGCCAGCTTCTCGGCGGCGCTCGACGACCCGGGCATCTGGGACCGGCTCCAGCGGGTCGTGCCCGGCGCGCTCGGCCTCCTGGCCGGGGGCGCGGCCCTCGGCGACCTCGCGGCGCGCTTCCCGCGGCGCTCGATCCTGATGCGGGCGGCGGGCGACCCCGCGGAGCGCGACGGCGACGACGGCCTGCGCGCGTTCGCCTGCCGCGCCTCGGCGGCGGCGCTGCTCGCGTTCCTCCAGCAGCACCTCGCGCCCGAGCCGCGGATCGAGCGCGCCTCGGCGCCGGACCTGCGCGAGCCGGCCGAGGACGGCGAGCGCCCCCACGGCGAGCCGGAGCGCGTGTTCGACGACCGGCGGGACAGCTTCCTCGACCGCGTCGAGCGCGTGGCGCTCCTGCGCGATCCCGGCGCGACCGTGACCAAGCACCGGGCGCCCCCGCCGTTCGCGGGCGTGCTCGAGGTGGCGGCGCCGGACGGCCGGCGCGTCGACCTGCGCGTGATCGGCGTGCTCGACCGGTCGATCACCGAGGAGCTCGTCACGCGGTTCGTCACCGAGGTGGAGCACCGCTACCGGCAGCAGGACCCGTACCTGCGCTCCACGCTGGTCCACACCGACCCGCCGGCGCCGCCCGATCTCGCCCGGAGCGCGGCCCGCCGCGGCGTCGTGCTGAAGAGCTTCTCCGAGGTCCAGGGGCTCATCGACTTCGGCCGCTACCTCGCGTGGCAGACCGATCGCGTCGAGGCCGACCCGTCGTACCCGCCCTGGCTCTACGTCGAGCAGCCGGCCGTGGTGAGCCTCGGCGATCGCGAGAAGAGCGCGACCGAGAGCGCGCTCGACGCGCTCTGGAAGCTGCTCGACGCGCCCCACCGGCGCTTCGCGCTGGTGCTCGGCGACTTCGGCGCCGGCAAGACGTTCCTCCTGCGCGAGCTCGCCCGGCGGATGGCGCGGGACCGGCACCCGCTCGTGCCCGTGCTCATCGAGCTCGGCCGCATCGAGAAGCAGCGCTCGCTCGACTCGCTCCTGGCGCAGCACTTCGCGCTCGCGAACGAGCCGGTCGACCTGCGGGCCTTCCGGTACATGCTGGCCGAGGGGCGGGTCGCGCTCCTCTTCGACGGCTTCGACGAGCTCGCCCTGCGGCTCACCTACGACCGCGCGCTCGAGCACTTCGACACCGTGGTCCAGGCGGCGGAGGGGATCGCGAAGGTCGTGGTGACCAGCCGGACGCAGCACTTCCTCACCGATCCGCCGATCAAGCGGGAGCTGGCCCGGCGGGCCGAGCAGCTGCAGGGCTACCGCCTGGTGCAGCTCCAGGGGTTCGGGGAGAAGCAGATCCGGCGGTTCTTGGGCAACCTGAGCCCGGAGCCCGCCGAGGCGGAGGCGCGCTACCAGCTGCTCCACGAGGTCAAGGACCTGCTCGGGCTCTCCGAGAACCCGCGCATGCTCGGGTTCATCGCGAAGATCGAGCCGGACAAGCTCCGGCAGGCGAAGGCGCGGACCGGGACGATCACGGCGGCGAAGCTGTACGAGGTGCTCGTCGAGCAGTGGCTCGATCACGAGCACGCGCGCGCGAACCCGCGGGGCGCGCCGCACGGCATCCCGCGCGACGCGCTGCGGGCCGCGATGACGGGCCTCGCGCGGCTGCTCTGGGAGCGGAACGCGCGGTCGGTCGGGCTCGGCGAGCTGCCGGAGAGCCTGATCCGTGGCGCGCAGCCGCCCGACGCGCCGCCGCTCGAGCGGGGGATCGTCGAGCACCTGCTCGGCTCGGGCTCGCTGCTCGTGCGGGACGCGGAGGGGTCGTTCTCGTTCGTGCACCGGTCGGCGCTGGAGTGGCTGGTGGCCGACGCGGCGGCGCGCGAGGTGAAGGAGACGGGCGACAGCGCGGCGCTCGGGGCCGACGAGATGAGCGAGCTCATGGTCGACTTCTTCGTGTCGCTCGCGGGGCGCGGGGGGGCGGCGGCGTGGGCGCAGCGGATCCTCCGCGGGGCGGCCGAGGGGAACGCCAAGGACAACGCGCTGCGCGTCGCGCGCTGGCTGGCCAAGGACGACGGGGCCCGGGAGCGGGAAGAGGGCGGCAGCGCCGTCCGCGACGAGCTCGACGTGGTGGCCGGCGTCAACCTGGCGGGGCAGGACCTGAGCGGGTGCAACCTCGCCTGCGCCGACCTGCGCCAGGCCGATCTCACGCAGGCGAACCTCTGGAGCGCGACGCTGGTCGAGGCCCGGCTCGCCGGCGCGTCGCTCGGCGCGGCGCAGCTCGCGCGGGCGGATCTGACCGGCGCCGACCTCGCGGGCGCGGATCTCCGGGGCGCGGATCTCTCGTTCGCGCGGCTGGTGGGCGCGGATCTGACGCGCGCCGACCTCAAGGACGCGCAGCTGCGCGGCGCGAAGCTCGTCGGCGCGCGGGGGGTGTCCATCGCGTCGCTCTCGGCGTACGGCGCGGCGCCGCCCCGGCCGCGCGAGGCCGATCCGATGTGGGCGCCGGTCTCGCCGTGCAACGCGGTGGCGTGGAGCCCGCTCGGCGATCTCCTGGCGGCGGGCCACGAGGACGGCTCGGTCCGGCTCTGGGACGCGGTGACCGGGCACGCGATCCGGGCGATGCACGGGCACCTCGGCGCGGCGATGAGCGTGGCGTTCAGCCCGGATGGGCTCTTGCTCGCGTCGGGCTCGTCGGACAACACGGCGCGCCTCTGGGAGGTCAGGACCGGCCGCGCGCTGCGCACCTTCGAGGGGCACACGCACGGCGTGCGCAGCGTGGCGTTCGGCCCGGACGGGCTCTTGCTCGCGTCGGGCTCGTCGGACAAGACGGTGCGCCTGTGGGACGCGGGGACCGGCCGCGTGCTGCGCACCTTCAAGGGGCACACGCTCGGGGTGCGCAGCGTGGCGTGGAGCCCCGACGGCCAGACGCTCGCGTCGGGCTCGTCGGACAAGACGGTGCGCCTGTGGCGGGTCCGGAGCGGCCACGCGCTGCGCAGCTTCGAGGGCCACGCCGACTGGGTGCTGGCCGTGGCGTGGAGCCCGGACGGCCAGGCGCTCGCGTCGGGGTCGTCGGACCGGACGGCGCGGCTGTGGGACGCGGGGGGCGGCCGCGCGCTGCGCACGTTCGTGGGCCACACCGACTGGGTGTTCAGTGTGGCCTGGAGCTCCGACGGCCAGACGCTGGCGTCGGGCTCGCTGGACCGGACGGTGCGCCTCTGGGAGGCCGCGAGCGGCCGGGCGATCCGCAGGTTCGAGGGGCACACGCACGGGGTCTGCAGCGTGGCGTTCGGCCCGAGCGGCCAGACGCTGGCGTCCGGGTCGCGCGACAAGACGGTGCGCCTCTGGGAGGTCGCGCGGGGTCACGCGCTGCGCAGCCTGGAAGGCCACACCGACTGGGTCCTCGGGGTCGCGTGCAGCCCGGATGGTCAGACGCTGGCGTCGGGCTCGGACGACAGGACGGTGCGCCTCTGGGAGATCGGGAGCGGCCGGGCGATCCGCACGTTCAAGGGGCACACGCACGGGATCCGCAGCGTGGCGTTCAGCCCGGATGGGGCGACGCTGGCGTCGGGCTCGGACGACAAGACGGTGCGGCTCTGGGAGGTCGCGCGGGGCCGGCTCCTGCGCTCGTTCGAGGGGCACGCGCAGGCGATCCGCAGCGTGGCGTTCAGCCCGGATGGCGAGACGCTGGCGTCGGGATCGGACGACAGGACGGTGCGCCTCTGGGAGGTCGTGGGCGGCGGCGCGGTCCGCGCGCTCGAGGGCCACACGCACCGGGTGTGCAGCGTGGCGTGGAGCCCGGCGGGGCTGACGCTGGCGTCGGGCTCGGACGACAGGACGCTGCGCCTGTGGGAGGTCGGCCGGAGCCGGGCGATCCGCACGTTCGAGGGGCACACCGACGGGATCCGCGGGGTGGCGTTCAGCCCCGATGGGGTCCTGCTCGCGTCGGGGTCGGACGACAGGACGGTGCGCCTCTGGGACGTCGGGAGCGGTCGTGCCCTGTGCTGCTTCGAGGGGCACACGCGCGGGGTGCGCGGCGTCGCGTTCAACCCGGCCAGCCAGATGCTCGCGTCGGGGTCGTCGGACAAGACGGTGCGCCTCTGGGACGTGAAGCGGGGCCGCGTCCTGCGCGCGCTGGAGGGCCACAAGGCGTCGGTGCAGGGGATCGCCTTCAGCCCTGACGGCGCCCGCCTCGCCTCGGCGTCCGCCGACGGCACCATGCGTCTCTGGGACGTGGGCACGGGCGGCTGCCTCGCGATCTTGCTGCCCTGTCCCGAGGGCTGGGCGGCGTTCAGCCCTGACGGCCGTTACAAGCTCGGCGGCGACATCGCCGGCTCCTTCTGGCACGTGATCGGCCTCTGCCGCTTCGAGCCCGGGGAGCTGGATCCGTACCTGCCGAGCCCGCTGCGCATCCCGGGCGAGGAGCCGCTCGTCGCGCACCCGCGGCCGGCGGCGCTGCCCGCGAACGGGGCGGGCCGGTAGGGCAGGGGGCCGGCGGCTCGCCTCCAGCATCCCGCTCGGACACAGGCTCGCGGGTGAGCGCGTGATTGTGAATTACGCGACGTGCGCGACACGCGTGATATGCGCGACTCGCGGAAGAACAGCGAGCATGTCGAGTCGGCGCCCAGCGCCTCGAGCGCCGGGCCACCGTGAGCGCGGGCGGGGGCGCGCCGCCGTCCTGATCGGGCGCTCCGCCGGCCCCGCGCGCGTCGCGCCGCGCTCGTGCCCGAGACATCGCTCACGCCGCGACGGCGCGCCGGTAGCGTAGAGCCGTCAACGACCAGTCCAGGTTGGCACGCATCCAGCAGCGGAGGCAATCGACGTAGCGGCCCAGCTCCGCGTTCGTCTCGTGGTCGGAGCTATCCAGCGCCGTCGCCTGCTCGACGAACGCACGGACGGTCTCGTTGTGCACGCGCACCGCTTCGCGCACCGCCTCATCGTTGCTCAGCCGGCGCTCGTTCTGCAAAACGATCACCAGGTTGTGCACGTCCCCTTGCCTCGACTCTTTGTTCACCGAGAGAATGTCGTTGCACCAACAGATGACGCAGTTGGCGAGCAGCGCCAGCCGCCGCACACCCAGCTCTTGGCGCACGTGAGCAGGGAGCCTGATACCGTCAGTGATCTGGGTCAGCTCGAAGCAGGCGAACACGGCTCCGGTGTGCGCCCGCATCGCCTGATAGTCGGACACCGTCGGGACGACGCCGAGCAGGCGGTTCTTGGCCTCCCAGCGGTTCGCCGCGAAGTACTCCTCGACGGCGCGCGCGAAGCGGGCCAGCCACGCCGAGGAGTCGCACCTGGCCATCCGCGTCGTCAGATCATGCAGCGAATGCGCGAGTCGATGATCGTTCGTGGATGGCGGTGCTCCTCGAAGGACGCCGAGCAGCCGCTCGTGCACGCGCGTCAGCAGCTCCGGATCGCCGCCGACGCCGGTCTCGTCGCACTCATCATCCATCAGGAAAAGCCAGCTGATCCAGTCGGCCGCGATCTGGAGGCGCTCCCTCTCCGCCCTCGGGTAGGCGCGAGCGGCCAGCAGGCCATACTCGATGGGCCGCGCCATACCCGGCGATCCGCTCCGCTTGATCAGGTCGAACTTACGTGCCCACTCCAGCGACCCGCGATCGACGGCGGCGGCGTGTGGGCTGATCTCGGAGTCGAACGGACACCAGAGGTCCTGATCGTTGAAACGATACATGCGTGTACTACGCTCCTGCGTGATTCATTGCCGGAAACAGGAGGCATGTTCAGGAGGCGCGCCACGGGGAGCGCCAGCGGAACCTGGAGACGCCGGGCCGAGCGGCCGTCACCATTCGATACCCGCCGACTCGAGCTCGCGACGCGCGGGCAGAGGGCCGTGCGCCTCGACCGACCGCTCAGCGTCCTCGTTCATCACCACCATGCCAAGCGGTGAGTCGACCGTGACGGCCGCGGCGATTCGAGTAGCACGGTCCTGACGTGGTAGGCAATCGAAATTCGTCGACGAATGCTGCGTCATTATGCCGTAACGGCGTGGCCATGCCCCAGCATTGCTTGAGCTGGTGAGGCTCGTGGCTCTCCTCGAGCGGTATGGCACACGGCCGTGGCTACGACGTTACGGCGCGACGACATCCGCTCCGCTCGTCAAACACCGTTGTGCCGCTCGTCGGAATGGTGCTACTACGATTATGACTCGGACGGTCCGAGCGTGGGAGCAGCCGGCGCCCTCTCGTGCCCAGGCTGCATGGCGACGACGTGATGTCGTCACGCGGAGCCTCGCCCCCTTCCTTCGACTTTATCGCATCGCGCAGACCAGCCCCGGCGCGGCGGAGAGTGACGTCAATGATTCAGGCAGTACGTGGACTCGAGCCCTTTGGGGCGTCCGGCGGCGCGGGCGTCGCGCGGTTGTCCGCCTTGACTTGCCTCGGGAAGACGACCCACCTGCGTCGAGACCATGAGCGGGTCGACGCGCAGACCAAGGAGACCCTCCTCGGCCTCGGCCTGCTGCGCGAAGAACGGCGCGCCCCGTACGACGACGCGAGATTCGCGTCGCTCTGTGCTCATGTGTACCCAAGCGCGTCTCTCGAGCAGCTGCAGGCATGCAACGACTGGAACATGTGGCTGTTGTTCGGCGGCACGTTGAAGGCGGCTCAGAACCACCTCTATAAGCACGTCCCCGGCGTGCCGGAGTACATCGCCATGCGCGTGAAGGACAGCGGCCTCGGGACCGTCCTCCGCGTCGCCGAGATGGCGTGCGGCGCAGAGATTCCCGACCGGTGTTGGCACGACCCCTACGTGCTCAGGATGAGAGAGCTGTGCGAGGAGGCGAGCAGCCTGCACAACGATCTCTTCTCTTACGAGAAGGAGGTGCTCTGGAACCGCAACCCGAACAACCTCGTTCACGTCGTGATGGTCAACCAGAGGGTCGGGTTCCTGGACGCCGTGCGGCTGTGCATCGACATGATCAACGCGCGCTACGGCGAGTTCTTGCGCATGGCCGCGGGCGCGCCTTCGTTCGGTCGCGAGGTGGACGGGGCGCTGCGGCGGTTCATCGGGGGCATGACCGCGTGGATCGAGGGGAGCGCGGATTGGCAGCTGATGTCGGGTCGCTACGCGTCGCCGACGTCGCCGTTCCTCGAGCTCGTGCGTCCGTGACCGCCGCGAGGCGAGGCCGTCGTGGCTCGGGCACAACCCCGTGGCCGACTCGCTGGCGCTCCTCGATCCGCCGGCGCACACCAAGCTTCGCGCCCTGGTGAGCAGGGCGTTCACGAGCCGCGTCGTCCCCCGCGTCGAGCCGCTGGTCCGCGCCGCCGCCCGGCGCTTCGCCGAGAGCATCGCCGCCGGCCAGCCCGTCGAGGTGCAAGAGCATTTCTGCAGCGAGCTCCCAGGGGTCGCCATCGCCGAGCTGCTCGGCCTCGACCCGGCGCTGATGGCGGAGCGACGCCTCGGGCTCGAGGAGCTGCTCCCGCGGATCCGGGGGCTCCGCGCCCACGAGCGGGGCTCCGCGTGGAGCACGTCGCTGTTCTCGCGCAATCAAGCCTACCTGTGGATGGAGTTCGATCGCGCGTAGGGCGACCGACCCTCGCCGAGCCCGCGAACCGCTGCCCGCGCGCCGGCGCGGGGGCGGAGCGCCGGCAGCGAGATGCCTCGCCCGGCCCATCAGGCGCCTCCTGGGGGTGAAATCCGGATTAAGTCGGTTGACTTGATAAGTCGACCGCCTTAAACCCGTGGCGGGAGGCCTTGATGAGCACTGACAGCAGCGAGCAGGTCCTGGAGTATCCGTTCCGCGCATCGACCGCCGTGGAGCCGCCGGAGGAGTGGGCGAAGCTCCGGCAGGGGTGTCCGGTCGCCCATGTCCGGCTGCCGAGCGGGGACCAGGCGGTGCTGGTCACGCGGTATGACGACGTGCGAAAGGTGCTCTCGGATCCGAGGTTCACCCGCAACTTGAGCCAGGAAGGCGCGGCGAGGATCACGGCCAACGAGGGGGGCAGCGCCTTCGAGAGCGAGGCCGCGGCCGAGATCTCGGGCGGCGAGCAGCACGAGAAATGGCGGCGCTTCATCAGCCGGTGGTTCACCGTCAAGCGCATCTCCTCCATGCAGCAGAGCATCGAGGCGATGGCCCATCAGCTCATCGACAAGATGGTCGCGAAGGGCCCGCCCGCCGACCTCGTGAGCGAGCTCGCCTTCCCCTTGCCGGTCTGGGTGATCGCCGAGATCCTCGGCATCTCCGTGGATGAGCGCGACAAGCTCGCCCACTGGTCCAACGCGATGCTCACCCTGACGCAGTTCTCCCAGGAGGAGGTCGACAGGGCCCAGGCGGAGTTCGTCGAGTACCTGATGGGCCACATCGCGAAGAAGCGCGCGCAGCCCGGGGACGACCTGCTCAGCGATCTGATCAGGGCCGCCGACCAGGGAGAGCAGATCAGCGAGAAGGTCCTCCTGCTCACGGCGCAAGGCGTCCTGGTGGCAGGGCACGAGACCACCTCGAACATGATCGGCAAGATGATCGCCATGCTGCTCTCGGACCGGAAGCGCTGGGAGCAGCTCGTGGCCGAGCCCTCCCTCGTCCGCACCGCGGTGGAAGAGGCATTGCGCTTCGACGCCAACGCGGGCTTCGGGCTGCCGCGCTTCATCACGGAGGACATCGAGCTCTCGGGCACGAAGGTGCCGGGCCGCACGACGATCATCTGCAACATGGCCGCGGCGAACCGGGACGAGAAGGTCTTCGAGCGGGCCGATGAGATGGTGCTGAGCCGCGCGCCGAACCCGCACCTCACGTTCGGCGCGGGCGGCCATTCTTGCGTGGGCCAGGCGCTCGCGCGGACCGAGCTGCAGACGGTGCTGAGCGTGCTCCTCCGCCGCTTGCCCTCGCTCGATCTCGCGGTCGCGCCCGAGGATCTGCCGCGCCGCGAGGGCCTGCTCGTCGGCGGGATCGAGAGGGTCCTGGTCCGCTGGTGAGCATGGCCGGCTCGAGGGTGAGGCACGCGCAGGGGAGCGACACGAGAGAGGTCATCCTGGGCTCGTGGACGCGCTGGTCGGGCTCTGGACGGCTCCGGTGACCCCAACGAAACGAGACGGGAGCGGAGAGACGCATGGAAACCGGTTCGAAGCTCAGGGTGATCGCGGACCGCGAAAAGTGCTGCGGCGCGGGCCAGTGCGTGATGGTGGCGCCGAGGGTCTTCGATCAGCGGGAGGACGGGATCGTGATCGTGCGCGACGCCGAGCCGCCGGAGGAGGAGCACGCGGCGGTCCGGGAGGCGGTCGCCGTTTGCCCGGGCGCCGCGCTCCGGCTGAGCGAGAGCTCATGATGAGCCCGAGGCGGCCGCCGCTCGGTTGACGGCGGCGCCCTGACGGCGAGGCGGATCGGGGCGAGCTACCGCGACGTCGGCGCGGGCGCGCCGTCCTGGATCCACTGGCGGATGGCCGCGAGCTCAGCGCTCGTCACGGTTGGCCTGCCGTCCGCGGCCTGCGGCATGACGCCCGGGTTGCAGGTGGCGGAGCCGGAGGGCCTGCATCCCGCGTTCCCAGCCGTCCCTGCGACCTTGAGGTAGAGCCAGCTCTGGTCCGGATTTCCCGGCACCACGAGCTTGAACTGCCCGCCGCCCCTGGACGCCTTGTTGACGAGGCCCGCGACGATGTCCGCCGAGCTGATGTCGCCGCCGAGCGACAGGCCCGCTTGTGGACCGGTCGACGGCGCGGCGTGGCAACCGCTGCACTTGTGGATCGCGCTTTCGAAGATCGGACGGACCGTGGTGTGGAACACGCCGGACTCCTCGGGCAGGGGATCCGTCGGGTCCGGGTTCAACTCAGGGTTGATGACCCGAGCGATCGCGTCCATCTCGTAGCACTGGGCCGCGACGGCGTCCTTCAGCTTCTCGTCGGTGGGCGACATGCCCTTGGCGACCCGGTACTTCTCCCAGACGTTGTCGATCCAGCCGTGCAGCTTCCAGAACATGTAGTTGTCGATGTTCGTGAACTGGTTGCCGAGGCCGTGGTCGGTGTTGTTGCTGCGCACCCATTTGAAATGCAGATCCCCGTGCAGGCCGCTGGCCTGTACATTGGTGCCGGGGATGGCCTGGCCTGCGAAACACTGGAGCCACATGCCGAGCGCGCCTTCGTCGGGGAACCGGCTCAGGTTCTCCGGCTTGTCGATCTCGTCGGCGATCTTCGCGTTGGCGAGCGTCGTGGAGCTCCAGGGCCTGAAGTCCGATCTCCACTGCTGGGGCAGCTCCTCCGCCGTCGTCGGGAACTTGGTGAAGCCCTCGAACTGCTCCTTGTGGTTCGGCCAGAGCTGCTTCAGCGACTGGATCATGTGCCGATGCATGGCGAGGAACTGGAAGCCGTCGCCCGTGGTCTTGCACTCCTGGTCCGCCGGGACCGGGACCGCCGAGTTGCAGATATCGACCCTGCTCATCCCGCCGATCCCACCGGGACCGCAGCGCCGGATGCTGTGCCACTCGAAGTGGGCGGCCTGCCATTCGTTCTCCTTCATCCAGGCGATGACCTCCGGCTGAACCGTGAGATCGACCTGGTTGTTCTTGACGAACTCCGCCGGGCCGTCTTTGATCGTCGCGTCGCTGGGATGGGGATCGAAGCCGTCCAGGCAGTGATCCTTCGGGTGCGTGCTGCCCGTTCCGCTCGAGTCGCCGCCGCCGCCGCCGGTGCCGGCGGCAGGTCCGGTGGACGAGGAGGCCCCGGTCGACGTGGAGGTGGACGCGCCGCCGCCGCTCACGGCGGAGGAAGATGCGCCGCCCGCTCCGCCGGGGCCCGCCCCTGCTCCAGCGGTGCCCCCGGGATCGGGATCTTCGCCGCTGCAGGCTCCCAGCAGAAAGGCCGTGGCGCACGAGAGGATACCGAACGTGCGCTGCGAGATCTTGCCGAATGACACGGTGGATAGGCCTGCCTGATCGTTGATGCGCATGGTGCTCCTGGTAACCGCCGGATGCCGGGTGCATGCTCCCGCGCAGCCCGCTGGGCGAGACGCCAGCTGGGCGTCAGCCAGCAGCTGGTTGCATTGCCTAGCACGAGGCTTCCGAGCAAAGAGACGGGTGTAAAATAGGTTGCGAAAGATCGTCGCCGTCGGTGGATGAGCCGAGGGGAAAGGAAAAGCAGCGCGACGCTGAGGATGCCAAGGGCGAATCCCCACGCTCACCTCAGTGACAGAAGGTTCCTTAAGCGATCCGCCTCCCTCCTGGAAAAGTTATGCTGGTTCAACAACTTACCCATGCATCGAAGAGGGCGTCACGCCCGTCAGGCACTGGGCGTTGGCGTCGGGCGCGCGTCCGGCGTCCTCTGCCTTGCCAGCCATCTTCAGATGCAGCCGGCTCCGATCCGGATCCCCGGCCCTCGAAGCCAGATCCATTGCGCGGCGCGTGGGCCAAATTGACATGCGAACGGGATCCTCCGCGCGACCGGCGAATCCGCGGACGGTCCAAGGAAAGCTCGTGCTTCGGGGACATCAGGACCTGCCTTCCTTAAGCTCCACGCAAGCAGCACACGGCGGGTGCCCGCCGTGGACTACCCCGTCAGACATTCCCTCCACTTCGAAGATTGATCACCAAGACTCGCCGCTCGTTACGATTTTATATCAACAGAGATTTCCCATGCTGCAAGATCGTGGATGCGACGGGGCGAGCGGTCTGAGCCGTGGAGTGCGTGTTCCACTGGATCTGATGAATTCCAGTGGATGCACGGCGGTGTGCATCGGTCGAAGCGGCCGCACCCGAGGTCCAGCACCTCGGCCGGCTCTGGCCTCCGCACGGAGACCTCGATTTCTCGCGCATGGACCTGGCCGACGCACCGAGCCCAATGGCCACGGAAGCGGCCTCCTCGCCTCCGGGAGCGGCGAACTCTGCCGTCCGATCAGCGACGTCTTCGCCGTCGGATCAGCCCGAACGCTGGTTCTGTCGAAGCTCCTCCCCCCGGCGCTGGATCCGTCCAGAAGCTAACGGCAGGATAGGCCGAGCCGCACGCCGCACCGCCGGGTGGCCCCGAGCTTAGTAGGCCATGCGCACCAGAAAATAGGCAGTTCCACCGATGGACTCGAGCGCGCCGTCGAGGTCGAGCCGGTCGGTCGCGGTGAGCGTCGCATAGACGAACCCTCCGGCGCGGGCTCCGACGCGCGAGAGGCTGAACGCCGGCCCGGGCGACCTCGCCCAGCGCGTCGCGCCGACCTCGCGCATCACGTAGAAATGACCCGTGGCGCTTCCGCCGTAGGGAGGCTGTGGCCCGAGGCCGAAATCGGTGGTGCCCGCGTTCGCGAACATGGCGAAGATCGCGTCGCCGCCGATGGGCGCCGACGTCCGGTCCGTATAGGTGAGCCCCGCGGGCGCCGCGTCCTCGCTCAGGGTCGAGCCGTCGGCGAGGGACACCCGAAGGAAGCCGTCGAGCGTCACGACCCCGATGAAGCCCCCCTCGACCGACAGGGCGTAGGCTTCGTACTCGGGGCCAGGCCGCGTCGACCACTGGCAATTCCCCGCGGCGTCATAGCGGGCCAGCACGAGATCGCGGTTGCCGGCCGACAGCGGAGGCACCGGACCGCACCCGAGATCAACCTCCCACGCCTCGGTGATCGCGAGCACGACGCCGCCGTCGGGCACGGCCGCGAGGGCGACCGAGCTCGGGGTCCCGGTGTTCGCTCTGTCCCAGGCGACGGCCCCGGAAGGGTCGTACTTGACGACGTGTGCATTCGAGTAGAAGCCGTTCGCGTAGAAGACGCTCCCGTCGACGCCGGCGGCGATCGCGTGCGTCGAGTTCGCGTCCTCGAACTCGTGGAGCCTGGGAGCGTCCACCGCGTAGAGCAGCGCGCCGCTCGGATCGACCGAGTAGATGACGCGGAACGCCTCGCGCCCCGCGGTGTGGATCGGGCTCTGGCCGAACGCGGCGGCTGACAGGTCGAAGACGGGCACCGTGAGGGCGATGTGCCCGTTCGCGCCCGCGACGAGCTGATAGGAGAACGACGTGGCGAAGGGGATCTGGTTGCCGTAGGCCTCTTTCCCCCACAGAAAGGAGCCGTCCGGCCCGAAGCGCGCCACGAGGATCTGCGGGTACGACGCGGGGTTGACCGGCTCGTAGCCGGCGACGGCGTCCCGCTGGCGGTTCATGAGGACCACGGCGCTGCCGCCCCCGTCGACGGCGAGCTTCAACCCGCTCCGCGGGAGGGCCAGCTTCCAGAGCGTCTCGCCAGCATCGGCGGAGCAGCTCTCGTCGGGGAGCGACGCGGCATCCTCGCGCATCGGAGGCTGCTCGCCGACGCAGGGCCCCCAGCCGTCGCCCGTGGGGAGGCAGGTCCGGACGCCCTCTCTGCAGATGCCGACGCCCGCCGTGCCCGGAGGACCGCCGTAGCAGGCCTCGGTCGCGCCCGCCACGCACGAGCACCCCGATGACGCCTCGTTGACCTGCCCGTCGCAGTTCTCGTCCTCGGGCGTGGTGCAATCCTCGGCAGAGGGCACGACCTCGCCCGCGCACGGGCCGAAGCCGGTCCCCGAGGGAAGGCACGCGCGCTCGCCGCCTTTGCATGCGCCGACGCCCTGGGTGCCGCTCGGGCCGCTGTAGCAGGTCTCGGTGGTGGACGGCTCACAGGCGCAGCCCGAGTCGGGCTCGTTGACCTCGCCGTCGCAATTCTCGTCCTCGACCGTCGCGCAATCGTCCTGGGGCGCGGGGGTGACCTCGCCCGCGCAATCGCCGAAGAGCTGGCCGGAGGGCGAGCACGCCGCGCTGCCCGCCTTGCAGACGCCGACGCCCAGCGTGCCTGCCGGCCCGGTATAACACTCCGTCACCTGGCCCGGCTCGCAGGCGCACCCGTCGTCGACGAGGCCGTTGCAGTCGTCGTCCTCGGGCGTCCCGCACATTTCGAGCCCGGGCTTGATCTCACCCGCGCAGGTCTCTTCAAAGCCCGATCCATCGGCGAGGCACGCCCTGGTCCCGGAGCGGCAGATCCCGACCCCCGCGGTCCCCGCCGGGCCTCCGTAGCACGGCTGCGTCTCGCCGGCGGCGCAGACGGGCTCGGGCGGCGGCGTGGGCTCGGAGCCGCTGCAGGCCTCCGCCAAGGAGGCCAGCAGAACGAAGACGAGAAGAGGACCACAAGGGCGCCGCATTGCCCCATCGTAGGCGAAGGATCCGATCGAGATGGTCGGAAATCGTCGAGCGTGGCGCTCCACGCGCTCGACCTCGATGGCGTCGCCCCGGCGGAGCTCGCGGCGAGGGAGCTGCGCGCCCGGGGGGCCGGAGGTCGGCGCTTCACGCCGCGCCGCGCGGCAGGCGAGCCGCGCCAGCGAAGGCCGCGCGCGCGAAGGTGCTTTGGAGTTGGCCACAACACGGGAGGCCTGAGATCTCCTGTCATGCCGCGCTCCTGCCACTCGCCGTCGCCGTCGAGATCTCCGCGGTCTCCCGCGCGATCGCCGAACGCCGCGCCGGCCAGGCTGGTTGCACGATCCGGCCGCGCTGTCTACGCTCCTGCGCCGAACGGAGAGCGGCCCGGGAGAGCCGCGGTGAGGCCCGAGAGCCCGCCGCCGGCTGCGCGGCCGCGCTGGAAGGAGGCGATTGTCCCATGTGCGGCATTGCTGGATGGGTGGATTACGCCCGCGACCTGACGCGCGAGCGCGACGTCCTGCAAAAGATGACGAGGACGATGAAGAACCGCGGACCGGACGATGAAGGGCTGTGGCTCACATCGCGCGCGGGCCTCGGGCACCGCCGGCTCGCCATCATCGATCTCGACGGCGGACGCCAGCCGATGATCGCCGAGGAGGACGGCGCGCCGGCCGCCGTCCTCGTCTATACCGGCGAGGTCTACAACTTCCGCGAGCTGCGCGGCGAGCTCGAGGCCCTCGGCCACCGCTTCAGGACGAGCAGCGACACCGAGGTCGTCCTCCGCGCCTACCTCCAGTGGGGCGAGGGCTTCGCGGAGCGCCTCAACGGCATGTACGCCTTCGCGCTCTGGGACGCCCGCGAGGAGGAGCTCCTGCTCGTCCGGGACCGCATGGGCATCAAGCCGCTGTTCTATCAGCCGACCGGCTCGGGCGTGCTCTTCGGCTCGGAGCCCAAGGCGATCCTCGCGAACCCGCTCGCCCCGCCGGTCGTGGACGAGGGCGGCCTGCGCGAGCTGTTCGCCTTCGTGAAGACGCCGGGCCTCGCCGTGTTCCGCGACATGCGCGAGGTCCGCCCCGGCCACGTCGTGCGCGTGCGGAGGGGAGGGCTCGTCGAGCGCCGCTACTGGGCGCTCGAATCCAGGCCGCACACCGACGATCTCCCGACGACGATCCGCACCGTCCGCGAGCTGCTCGAGGACATCGTCGCTCGCCAGCTCATCTCCGATGTGCCGCTGTGCACGCTCCTGTCCGGAGGGCTGGACTCCAGCGCCGTCACCGCGCTCGCCCAGAAGGCGCTGCGCGAAGGGGGCGCGGGGCCGGTGCGCTCCTTCTCCGTCGATTTCGTGGGCCAGGCCGAGCACTTCACGGCGGACGAGCTGCGGAGCACGCCGGACGCGCCCTACGTCGCCGAGGTCCAGCGCCACGTGGGGTCCGATCACGCGGACATCGTGCTCTCCACGGCCCAGCTCGCCGATCCCGCGGTCCGCGCGGTCGTCCTCCGGGCCCGGGACCTGCCGGCCGGGTTCGGGGACATGGATGCTTCGCTGTACCTGCTCTTCCGCGCCATCCGGGCGCGCTCCACGGTGGCCCTGTCCGGCGAGTCGGCCGATGAGGTCTTCGGCGGGTATCTCTGGTTCCACGACCCGGAGGCGGTGGCGGCCGAGACGTTCCCCTGGAGCGCCATGCGCACGCGGCTCCGGAGCTCGAGCTCCGTGGCGACGCTGCTCGCCCCGGAGCTCCTCGGGCGGCTCGACCTGCAGGGCTACATCGCCGAGCGCTACGCGGAGGCCCTCGCCGAGGTCCCGCGGCTGCCGGGGGAGGACGGCAAGGAGCGGCGCATGCGCGAGATCAGCTACCTGCACCTGACGCGCTTCTTGCAGATGCTGCTCGACCGCAAGGATCGCATGAGCATGGCGACCGGGCTCGAGGTGCGGGTCCCGTTCTGCGATCACCGGCTGATCGAGTATGTGTTCAACGCGCCCTGGTCGATGAAGACCTTCGACGGGCGCGAGAAGAGCCTGCTGCGCGCCGCGTCCGGCGATGTCCTGCCGCGCTCGGTGCTGGAGCGGCGCAAGAGCCCGTATCCGGCGACGCAGGATCCGGCGTATGCGCAGGCGCTCCGCGGCCAGCTCGGGCAGCTGCTCGCGCAGAAGGACGCGCCGGTGCTGCCGCTCCTCGACGCGGCGCGCGCCCGCGCCACCGCCGGGAGCGCCGGAGGGCCTTCCGACGAGGTCTCCCGGTCGAGCATGGAGCAAGTCCTCCTGCTCAACGACTGGCTCGCTCGCTACGAGGTGAAGCTCGCGCTCTGAGCGTCGATCGCGGGAGGGCCCATCAGGGACGGCCGACGCCGAGCTTCCGCGGGCGGCTGGGGCTCCTGTGCGCCTCCGCCGTGGGTAGCGTCGACGCCCGTCGACGCTCGCCCACGCGGCGCGCCAGGCGGCTAATGCGGCGGGGCGGCGTTCGGATCCATGTACACCACCTCCCAGTGGTGACCGTCGAGATCGTAGAAGCGCCGGTAGTACATGAAGCCGAGATCGGCCGGGTCGCCCGCCTCCGACCCGCCGGACGAGATCGCGGTGTTCACCAGTTCGTCGACCTCGGCCCGGCTGTCGGCCGACAGCGCGAAGATGCCCTCGGTGAACGTCGCGGTGTCGCAGATCTGCTTCTTGGTAAAGTCCCTGAAGCGCTCGTCGAGCAGGAGCATCACGAACGCCTCCTCGCTGACGATCATGCAGGTCTCCTTGTCGCCGCTGAACTGCGGGTTGAACGAGAAGCCGAGCCTGGTGAAGAACGCGATCGACCGCTTCAGGTCACGGACGGGGAGATTGAGGATGAGCTTCCGGGAACGGTTCGTCGACATGGTCGCCTCCACAGTGGAGTAGGTTCGAAGCTGCTACTGGCGCCCGCAGGGGGTCGGATTCATCGGTCGGGCGAAAAAAAGAATCGACCCGCCCCGTGTCTACCAGGTCCGCCTTTCCTGGAGAAGCGCAGGAGCGGCCGGTCCAGCGGCCGCTGCGGGCGGGGGACAGCGTGGACAGCTCGATTCAGGCGCCGCCCTAGCTGGGCCACGGGCGAGGCGCTACCACCGTGTCGCCCTGCCGCCTCGCTCGACCCCGCCGGCGGCGCGCGGCGCGCCGCGGATCGCGTCGGCGGCGATCCCGATCGGGGTGACGTCCCCGGGCCGATGTGGGGTGTCGAACCACCGGCGGGACTCGCCTGTCAACCTGGAGTTGACATCGTTGACTACACCGCGCGACGGCGTCGAGCGTGCTTTTCCGCCGGAACTGCCGAGCTGCGGCTCGTCGGCGGAAAAATGCAAGAATGGCGCGATCTCATGCGGTTTCGGACAACGTCGCTTCATGGCCCGGGCGTTGCTTAAGTGAACTGGCGAGCTGTCGAGATGCGCGGCGGGGCGCCGCATCGAGGCGAGGGGCGCGGAGCTCTGGACCATCGAGCGGTCGAGACACCTTGAGATTGCTTGAAGTCGAGCCCGGTCGCGCGGATTGCCAACCAATGAGGGATGATATCATGAGCTTGAGAGTTCTCGGTGCTTTGGGGTCGCTGCTGTCGCTTGGTCTTGTAGGTTGCATCGCGGCAGACGAGGGCGCGATGGACATGGGCTCGATGAGCGACGCGCTCAGCGTCATCAAGATCCAGGCCGAGGATCAGTCCTGGGCCATCTCCTCCGGCGACAGGATCGAGGACAACGCGGACAACGTGAAGCTCCGCGCCAACCAGAGCGGCGATTCCTTCAAGTTCTCCGCGTCGGTCGCGTCCGGCAAGTACGAGATCGTCCTCCGGTACGCCAAGCGGAACGTGTATGGCAAGTACGAGCTGACCGCGAACGGCTCCTCGGTGAAATCCTTCGACGCCTATACCTCCGCCACGGGCGACAGCTGGACGACCGCGAAGCTCGGGGAGAAGACGCTGTCCGGCAACGTCGAGTTCGCCTTCAAGGTGAAGGGCAAGAACTCCTCCGCGTCCGGCTACGACCTCAAGATCGACTACATCGAGCTCGTGCCGGTGGAGGGCGGCGACTCGGGCGGCGGCGACTCCGGCGGCGGCGACTCGGGCGGCTCCACGACGACGGGGGACGGCGGCGTGGTCAGCGCGACCATCGTCGTGAAGAAGGGCGAGACGTTCGACGGCGGCGGCAAGCGGTTCATCGCCGACAAGGACAAGCTCGGCGACGGCAGCCAGAAGGAGGGGCAGAAGCCGGTGTTCAAGCTCGAGGACGGCGCGAAGCTGAAGAACGTCGTCCTCGGCGCCCCGGCCGCCGACGGCATCCACACCTACGGCAACGTCACGCTCGAGAACATCGTCTGGGAGGACATCGGCGAGGACGCCATGACGGTCAAGGAGTCCGGCACCGTGGTCCTGAACGGCGGCTCCGCGAAGAACGGCGAGGACAAGGTGTTCCAGATCAACGCGGCCAGCACGTTCAAGGTCTCGAACTTCAAGGCGGAGAACGCCGGCAAGTTCATCCGGCAGAACGGCGGCACCAGCTTCAAGGTCGACGTCTTCATCGATCGGTGCGACATCTCGAAGATGAAGGAGTCGATCTTCAGGACGGACAGCAGCAGCAGCTCCGTGACGATGACGAACACCCGCTACAGCGACATCGGCAAGGAGCTCTTCATGGGCGTGAGCTCCTCGAAGATCTCGACGTCCAACAACACCGAGTACTGATCTGCCCGCGGCCGCGGGCGCCCGGCGGCGCGGCGCGCCGCCCCGCCGGGTGAGCCGCGTCATGTTCCACGAGACGCTGCGCCGATGGCGCCGCGCGCTCAGGGGCGGGGAGCGGCCGCCGGCAGGCGGTGCGCCGTCTCGACGATCGAGGGGCGGTCCGCCGCGGCGGTCCACCACGCCGCCAGGGCCGGGCGCCCAGCGCGCCAGTCGCGCTCGGGCCAGCGGAAGTCGAGATAGCCGAGCAGGCAGGCGACGCCGACCTCGGCGATCGTGAACACGCCCGTCGACAGCGGCTCGGTCGCGAGCGCGTCGAGCGACGCGGCGATCGCTTGCTCGAACCTCGGGAGCATCGGGTCCGGCTGGGTCGCGGCGCGCCGCTCGGCGGCGAACAGCCGCCCGGCGGCCGTGGCCGCGCCGTCGGTCAGGCCCTGCAGCCGCAAGGCGCGGCGACGCTCGCGGCCCGAGCGGGGGACGAGCCGCCCGCCGCCGGCCCGCTCGTCCAGGTGGTCGCAGATCGCCGACGACTCGTAGAGGATCTCGCCGTCCTCGAGGATCAGGGTCGGGACCTTGGCCAGGGGGTTGACCGCGCGCAGGCGCGGATCGGTCCAAGGATCGGTCTCCACCAGCGCGATCTCTCCGGCAAGGCCCAGCTCGTGGGCGGCGATGCGGACCTTGCGGGCGAAGGGGGAGGTGAAGGCGAGCCACAGCTGCATCGGCGAAGGATGGCCGATCCCGGCGCTGGACGACAGGCCTCGCCGAGAGCTCGGCTCGCTCTCCGGCGGCGCGCGCTCTAGCCCCCGGTGGACACGAGTCGCACGTCGCGCCCGTCGCGCTCGGCGTCGTCCAGCGGCTCCCACCTGTCGCTGGCCAGCTCGAAGAAGTCAGGTGGCACCACCATCGAGAAGGTGTCTCCCTTCTCCAGGTTGCGCCGCTGCACGCGCTCGCGGCGCAGCGCGCGAGGCGCGTCCAGCACGTGGATGGTGAGGCCGTGCCCGCCGGCGTCCACGCGCTCGTAGAACCGCTCCCTGGCGTCCCGTCGGATGAGGCCGATCTCGAGCACGACGCTCGTGCCCACATCGAGCATCCTCTCGGTCAGCGTCCAGATCTGATCGATACACCGCTCCGTTCGCTCGATGTACCACGCCAGCACGCCCGTATCCGGTCGATCCGGGCTGAAGAGCGTGGCCATCCACTCGTCCAGGTTCATCCGCACGGCGCGCTGCTGTCGACAGAGCTCGAGCGCGAAGGTCGATTTGCCGGCGCCGACCGGGCCGACGATGAGGTGGAGATGCGCCGCGCCGCGCGCTGCCGCCTGAAGACCTCCTGACGGCGCGCGCTTGTCAAACGTCCTCTCGTCCGCCGTTCTCTCTGTCATCGAACTCTCCTCGACGTGGGGCGCGACGAGCCGAGCCTGCGAATCGGTGCAGGGCGCGGCCCCCTCGTGGCCATCGGCCGACATCGTTCGAGAGGGGGATACGAGCGCTCGCCGCCTTGCGGGCGACACGCATCACGCATCCACGCGAAGCGCGCGCAGGGCTCGTCGCGACGGGGGCCAGAAACGAAAACGCCAGCCGGAGGGCTGGCGCTCTCGATGTTGTACCGGAAGGAGCCCGTGGCCGTAAAGCCGAAACGCGGAGGCCGCGCGACAGCCGTGTGCGCGATTCGGCAGGAGGGCCGGGCAGCTCGGCACGACCTTCTCATCCCCCGCGCCAGCCCGATCGCCCCGCGAGCCGCGGCCGCCCGAGCGCTGCGTCCCTGCGCGCACGACGTCGCGGAGCCGCGTGGCTCGCGTGTTGCTTCTCCCCAGGCGCGTCGCCGCAGCGCCGATGTGAGGACCTCGCTCGAAGCCTCCTGCCATGCCGCTCGGCCGCGAAGCGATGATTCGCTGGAAAGAGAGGCGTGCGCCCATGGACCAGGAAGAGACTGCCCAACAGGAGACGTGGCAGCGCGAACTCTACCAGCTGCTCGTCGAAAACACGAAGGATTACGGCATTCTCATCGTCGAGCCCGCCGGCGCCGTCATCGCCTGGGGCGGGGGAGCCCCCGAGGTGCTCGGATATACCGAGGAGGAGATCCTCGGAAAGCCGCTCGAGCAGATCTATCTGCCCGAGGACGTGCAGGCCGGCGTGCTCGCAAGCGAGATGAGGACGGCCCTGGCCCAGGGCAAGTCGATCAACGAACGCTGGCATCTCCGAAAGGACGGCAGCCGCGTCTGGTGCAGCGGCATCATGACGCCGCTCAGGGACGAGGCGAACCGACTGCGCGGCTTCGCGAAGGTCGTGCGCGACCAGACCGAACGCCACCTGGCAGACCTGGCGCTGCGCGAGAGCGAGCAGCGGCTGCGGGTCGCGCTCGACGCCGCCAGGATGGGCACCTGGCTCTGGAACATCGCCGAGGACGGGCAGACCCTCGACGCGAGCCTGAGGCGCCTCATGGGCGCGGCGCCGGACAGGGCGGTGCGCACCCTCGACGACTTCATCCAGCTCATCCATCCCGAGGACCAGCCGGCCGTGCGAGGCGCCTTCGAGGCCGCGCTCCGCGAGGGCGCGGAGCTGACCGTCGAGTTCCGTGTGGTCGGGCCCGATGGCTCCGTCCGCTGGCTGCGGGACCAGGGGACGATCCTGCGCGACGCGCGCGGTAGCCCGGTGGCCATGACGGGCGCGTGCGTCGACATCACCGAGCGGAGGCTGCTCGAAGACGCCCTCCAGCAGCGAGCGGAGCAGCTCGCCGAGGCGGACCGGCGGAAGGACGAGTTCCTGGCGATGCTGGCGCACGAGCTGCGCAACCCGCTCGCCCCGGTCCGCAGCCTCATGGAGGTGCTGCGCCAGAGGCCGTGCGACGCCGAGCGCCTGGAGAAGGCCTACGCCATCATCGATCGCCAGGTCGAGCACCTCGCGCGGCTCGTCGACGACCTGCTCGACGTCTCGCGCATCACGCGCGGCATGATCCACCTCCACAAGGAGACGGCGGAGCTCGCCGCGATCGTGGTCCAGGCCGTGGATACCGTCCGCCCGCTCGTCGAGGCGCGCAGCCTCGATCTGATGATCTCGCTCCCGATGAAGCCCGTGCACATCGAGGTGGACGCGACCCGGATGACGCAGGTGATCACGAACCTGGTGCACAACGCGGTCAAGTACACGGAGCCGGGA
Organism: Sorangium sp. So ce134; assembly: GCA_051525975.1. GTDB lineage: Bacteria > Myxococcota_A > Polyangia > Polyangiales > Polyangiaceae > Sorangium. The sequence continues at coordinate 9,012,588 of CP150314.1, read as the reverse complement.
GGCCGTATCTGGGTCACGGGCGAGCGGAAGGGGGGTGGCCTCGAGATCCGGGTCAAGGACACCGGACAGGGCATCCCGCCCGACCTCCTGCCCAAGGTGTTCGACCTGTTCACCCAGGGAGACCGCGCGCCGGACCGGTCCCAGGGGGGGCTCGGCATCGGTCTCACGCTGGTGCGCCGCCTTGTCGAGATGCACGGAGGGGCCGTGCGCGCCCTGAGCGACGGGCCGGGGAAGGGGAGCGAGTTCATCGTGCAGCTGCCGGCGGAGGTCCTCGTCGCCGGCGCCGTAGGCGTGGAGACGCCCGCCGCGGCGCCCCCGCAGGCGCGCCCGGGCCCCGCGCGCTCGAGGCGCATCCTGGTCGTCGAGGACAACCCCGACGTGGCCGAGTCCCTCGTCATGCTGCTGAAGGCTCTGGGCTACGAGGTCGCCATGGCGAGGAGCGGCCCCGAGGCGCTCGCGGCGGCCCCGGCGTTCCTGCCGGACGTCGTGCTGCTGGACATCGGGCTGCCAGGGATGGACGGGTACGAGGTCGCCCGGCAGCTCCGCCGGCAGCCCGACCTGGAGCTGGCGCTCCTCGTGGCCCTGAGCGGGTACGGCCAGGAAGAAGATCGTCGTCGCTCGCAGGCAGCCGGATTCGACCATCACCTGGTCAAGCCGGTGTCGCGCGCGGTGCTGCAGCCGCTGATCGCCTCGGGACAGCGCCGGCGCGCGCAGGACGTCAGCTGAGCCGGCCGCGCTTGGGGCGGGGACGCCCGCTCACCCGCCCGCCGTCGCGGCCCTCGCCCCCTGCAGGCGCTCCTCGGCGTTCTCCCGCCGCGCCGGACGCGCGGCCCGGCGCTCACCTCGCGCAGATCGCCGGCCGGCGCCTGTCCCACGGCGCCGCCTGCTCGAGCTGGCCGGCGAGCCGCAGCAACGTCGCGTCGTCCGCATAGCGGCCGGCGAACTGCACGCCGACCGGCAGGCCGTCGGCGGTCACGTGGAGCGGCACCGACATGGCCGGGCTCCCGTTCACGTTGAACAGGGGCGTGAACGCCGCGAACTCGAAGATCCGGTCGAGCCAGGCCTCGGCGCCCACGGTCGGATCGTTCGCGTCGAGCGTGCCGGGCGGGATCGGGACCGTGGCCAGCGTCGGCGTGAGCAGGGCGTCGAACTGCGTGAAGAACTGCCCGAGCTGCCGCGCGAGCTGGTCGCGCGCCACGAGCACGTCGTGCAGGTCCACCGCGCTCATCCGCCGGCCGGCCTCGGCCATGGCCAGCGTGGTCGCCTCGAGCGTGTCGCGGCACGGCGCGAGCCCGAACAGCGGGCAGACGCGATCGAACATGTGGGCGTGGTACGTCAGCAGCATCCTGAAGGCGATCCGCACCTTCTCCCACACGATCTCCGGCCGCGCCGGCACGACCTCGTGCCCCAGCTGCTCGCACAGCGCCGCGGCCCGGCGCACGGCCAGCTTGCACTCGTCGTGCACCGGCACCCCGCTCCAGGAGGCGTCGGTGAACGCGATCCGCAGCCGCCCCGGCGGCGTGCGCGCCTCCTCCAGGAACGACCGCTGCGCCGGCGGCGCGAAGTAGGGCGCGCCCGGATCCGGGCCGGCGATCGCGTCGAGGAGCGCCGCGCTGTCGCGCACCGAGCGCGTCAGCACGTGGTCGGTGGCGAAGCCCATCAGGACCTCGCCCTCGATCGGCCCGGTCGGGACGCGGCCGCGGGTGGGCTTCAGCCCGAAGAGGTTGCAGCACGACGACGGGATGCGGATCGATCCGGCGACGTCGTTGCCGTGGGCCATGGGCACCATCCGCGCCGCCACCGCGGCGGCCGCCCCGCCGCTGGAGCCCCCGGGCGTGCGATCCGGGCGCCACGGGTTGCGCGTCGGCCCGTGCGCGGCCGGCTCGGTGACCACGTTGAGGCCGAGCTCCGGGGTGTTCGTCTTGCCGAGCGACACGAGCCCCGCGCGTCGGAAGCGCGCCATGAGCTCGTCGTCCGTGGGCGAGACGAGGCCCTGGAACAGGCGAGAGCCCATGCCGGTCGGCGTGCCCGCGACCAGGATACCGAGGTCCTTCACCAGGTACGGCACCCCGGTGAACGGCCCCTCCGGGAGCCCCGCCCGGATCGACCGCTCGGCGTCGTCCCGCAGCGAGGCGATCACCGCGTTGAGCGCGGGGTTGACCTGCTCGATGGCGCTCGAGGCCGCGTCGATGAGCTCGGACGGGGTGACCTCGCGCCGGCGGACCAGCTCCGCGAGGCCCAGGGCATCGAAGGCGGTGTACTCGGAGATCTTCATGGTGCAGGTCCCTTATACGAGGCCCCCGCGCGCGGCGGGGTGAGAAAGCAGCGGCGCTCCGCAATGCGCCCCGATCGGCGGATCGGCTCACCGGACGCCCGCGACGGCGCGCGCGCGGCGCGGGCGACGCGCGCCGAGGAGCACCGTCGATGGCCGGCGCGCCGTGATAGGGTCGCCGCCGTTCAGGCCACTGCGCGGAGGATTTCGCATGAGCACGATTGAGCGGCATACCCCGGGTACCCTGTCGTGGGTCGATCTGATGACGCCCGATCTCGACGGCGCGATGAGGTTCTATGGCACCCTCTTCGGGTGGACCTTCGAGGTCGGCCCGCCGGAGTTTCATTACTACACGACGTGCAGCCTGGGCGGGCGCCGCGCGGCCGGCATCGGCAAGCGGCCCGAGGGCGCCGCGTTCCCGTCGCTGTGGAGCGTCTACTTCGACGGCGAGGACGCCGATCCGATCGCCGAGCGCATCCGCGCGAACGGCGGGCAGGTCATGATGGGGCCGATGGCCGTGGCGGATCACGGCCGCATGCTCGTCGCGTCCGACCCGACCGGCGCCGTCTTCGGCGTCTGGGAGCCGAAGAGGCACACCGGCGCGCAGGCCATCCACGAGCCCGGCTCGATGATCTGGCACGAGGTGAACACCCGCGATCACAAGAAGGCGGCGGACTTCTACTGTCGCGTCTTCGACCTCGAGGCGCAGAAGCTCGACGCGCCCGGGGTCGACTACATCACGCTCCACAAGGGCCAGAAGACGGCGGGCGGCGTGCTCCAGATGGACGCGCAGTGGCCGGCCGATCTCCCGCCGCACTGGATGACGTATTTCGCGGTCGACGACGTCGACGCCGCGATCGCGAAGGTCGCGGAGCTGGGCGGCAAGGTGCATGTGCCGCCCTTCGATACGCCCTATGGCCGGCAGTCGGTCGTCACCGATCCCTGGGGCGCGGCCTTCACCCTCATGACGCCTAGTAAGCTCCCGAACGCGGGAGGGTGACCGCGCGTCGCGCCGTGACGGCGTAACGGCGTAACGGCGTAACGACGTGACGACGTGACGACGTGACGACGTGACGACGTGACGACGTGACGACGTGACGACGTGACGACGTGACGACGTGACGGCGTGACGGCGTGACGACGTGACGACGTGACGACGTGCGGCGTTGACCACGCGCCGACGCCCCGGCCGGGAGGGGCCTTGCTGGCCTGATCCGCGGCGTGTACCTTATCCGCTGGTTCGTCGACCCCATGAGCGAGCCCCGGGGTATGACCGCGCTGCCAGACAACACCACCGCAGGGCGTGGCTGGATCCACGGCGCGGCGCTGGACCTCGGGATCCTCGTCGGGCCGTGGCTCCTCGTGGGCGCGCTCTGGGCGGCGCGGGGCGGCGGCGGCGCGTCCGCCGCGCTCTGGTGGTCGCAGTTCGTGCTCGGGAACACGACGCACGTGATCCTCACGTTCGTGCTGCTCGCGGCCCGCAGCGACGTGCTGCGCGCGACCCCGAGGCAGGCGCGGCTCGTGGTCGCGGGCTCGCTGCTCACGTTCGGGCTCTCGTGGGCGCTCTTCCGCGGCGTGAAGGCGGCGGTCCCGGACTGGAGCGACTTCGCGCTCGCGGTGGCCGCGATCTTCGGCACCCACCACCGGCTGTCGCAGGCGAAGGGGATCTGGTCGCTCTACAACCTGCGGGGCGCGCAGCTCTCGCGCCCGCCGCCCTCGGCGCGCGAGCGCCGGCTCCAGCAGCACTGGGTGTCGATCGGCCTGCTCCTCGTGATGGTGGCCTGGCTGTTCGTGCCCTCCGGGCCGGGCCGCTCGTTCCCGCTCCTCCAGGCGATCCCGGGCGAGCCGGCGCTCCTGCCGCGCGCGGCCGCGTACGCGCTCGCCGCGGCGTGGCTCGCGTTCGTGGCCGCGCTCCTCGTCGAGCTCGCCCGGAGCCGCCCGCGCAGCGGGCCGAAGGCGCTGCACGTCGCGACCCACGGCGCCGCCGTGACGCTCGCCATCGTCGCGCCGCTCTGGGGGAGCATCGTGTGGGGCGCGATCCACGGGCTCGAGTACACCTTCCTCTGCGCGCGGATGATGCGCCCGCGGGAGGGCGACGCGGCGAAGGGCCCCTCGGCGGGCTGGGTGTGGCCGCTCATGCTGCTGGCCATGGCGCCGCTGTTCGTCGTGGGGCTCGCGCTCTCGCCCTTCGCGGCGCTCGCGGTGCTCCCGCCGCGCTGGACCGACGAGGCGCTGATCCTCGTCAACGCGCTCGTCATGGCGCACTACTTCGCCGACGCGTTCATCTACCGGTTCCGCATCCCCGAGGTGCGCCGGGTGGCGCTCCGCCGCCTCGGCTTCGCCTGACGGCCCGATGCGGCGCCCCTTCGCGTGGCTCCGCGGCGCCGCGGCGCGCGCCGCCCCGGCGCTGCGCTCGCCCCGCGCGCCGTCCGCGGTCGCCGCGCTGGCCGGGCTCGCGGCGCTCGCGCCCCGCCTCCGCTTCGCGCTCGAGGAGCACCCGCCGCGCCTCTACCTCTTCGGCGACATGGCGATCTACCTGGAGCGGGGCGCCTCGCTCGCCCGGGGCGCGCGGACGGCGTGGGACACGTTCACGCCCCCGGGCTACCCCGCGCTCCTCGCGCTGCTGCACGCCGCGGCGCCCGGGGAGCTCTGGCTCGTGGGCGCGTGCCACGCGGCGCTCGGCGCGCTCACCGCGGCGCTCGCCGCCCTGTTCGCGTACCGCCTCGATCGCTCGCTCGCCGTCGCGGCGCTCGCGGGGCTCGCGACCGCGCTGTATTTCCCGCTGGTCTTCTACACGGGCTTCGTCCTCACCGAGACGACCTTCGCCTTCCTGCTGATGCTCTTCGCGTGGCTCGAGCTCCGCGCGCTCGAGCGCGGGCGCGCGGCGCTCGGGCTCGCCGCGGGCGGGGTCCTCGGGCTCGCCGTGCTCGTCCGCCCGAGCCTGCTCGCCTTCCTGCCGTTCGTGGCGCTCCGCGCGGCGCGTCGCGCGGAGCGCCACGAACGGCGCGTCGCGGGCGCCACCCTGCTCGCGGCGGCGCTCGTGATCGCGCCCGTCTCGGCCCACACGAGCTGGCTCCTCGGGCGGCCGGCGCTCGTCGCGACGAACGGCGGCGTGAACTTCTTCCTCGCGCACTCGGAGTGCCGGTCCGTGCGCTCCAGCGCCGGCGGCGAGATCGTCGAGGTGAGCACCCATTACAACCGCGCGCATTTCGAGCGCCGCTGCGAGCTCCCGCCGCCGCTGCTCGACGAGGGCGCGTACTACCGGGCGGGGCTCGCCGAGATCGCCGAGCACCCGAGCCGGCTCCTGCGGGCGTGGACGGGCGTGGCCGAAGGCCTCGGCCTGGCGCCCCGCCGCGCCTGGCCGAACCAGCCGTTCTGGCCTGGATCGATGGAGCACGAGGGGCTGCTCGACGCGTCGTCGCGGCTCTTCGCGCCCCTCGTGCTGCTGCCGGCGCTCGTCCATGCGATCGCGCGCTGGCGGCGCGGCGCGGCGCGGCGCGAGGGCGACGGCGCCCGGGCGCGCTGGCTCGCGTGGGCCATCCTCGCGAGCGTGGGCGTCGCGCTCTACGCGTACAACGGCAACCCGCGGGTCCGCGTCTCGAGCGATCCGCTCGCCCTGGCCCTCGCGGCGAGCGCCTGGGCGGCGGGGGCGCGGCGGCTCGGCGCGTACCTCGGGGGCGGGGCGCGGCGGCGGCCGGCCCTCGACGGACGGTCGGAGAGGGCGGAAGGCTGACGGCGGGCGCCGGGCGCCCGCTCGCCGGCGCGGGCGGCCCGCGGGGCCGTCATCCGGACGAGGTCTTCCGGCGGCGGCCTTCCGGGCGCTTCGGGGCCCTCTGCGCGACGGGCTCCTGCCCGCCTGGCCCGACGTCGGGCAGCTTGCCGGTCCCCTGATCGACCACCTTCCTCTCGTACCAGGGCCGCGCGCTGTGCGCGCGGATGAGGTAGGCGAACGCGAGGACGCCGAGGAGCGGCAGCGCGACCCAGGCGGCGGAGTGGGCCGTCACGCCGGGGCCGATCGCGCTGGCCAACGGCCACGACGGGACATGGCGCGCCCTCAGCGCGTCGCCCTTCCGGAGCCGGGCGAAGACGGCGAAGGACACCTCGTCCACGAACGCGGCGCCGCCTTCGCCCTGCACCGTCACCTCGTGGTAGTCGGTGTCGCCCCTCTCGACCTCTAGCAGCTCGGTCACGCGGACATCGACCGTCTCGCCCAGCCAGCGGCGCGCGTGGAAGCCCGCGAACGCGGCGTTGAACGCGATCGACGCGACCGCGGCGAAGGCGCCCCACCGCAGGTGGAACGCCGCCCTGCGCGCGAACCGCTGCCCGAGCGGCTCGGACGAGAGGAGCATGCGCTGCCACCGCCGGGGCACGAGCAGGAATCCCTGCGCCACGCCGCGGTATCCCTGGGTCGGCGCCTCTGGATCCGGCGCCCGCCGGAGCTCGCCGACCGCGAAGACCTCCTCGCCGGGCACGAGCTCGGCCACGCGGACGCGCTTCTTGCGATCGACCAGGATGATGCCGTCGAGCGCGTCGACGAGCATCACGTCCTCGCCCGGCTCCACGCGGATGCGCGCGCCGGAGGCGTGGCGAAGGTAAAAGGGCTGCACCCGGACCTTGCGGTCGGTCTCGGACCACTCGTGGCTCCAGACGCCGGAGCTCTCGGTCTCGGACCCCTCCTGCTCGACCTCGACGCGCACGGCCACGTCCGCCCCTTGCGCCCGCTCGACGGTGCCCTTCACGACGGCCTCGCCGGGCGCGAGCGCCACGCCGGGGTCGAACGAGGCCTCGGCCTGCGCGGCGGCGCGGCGCTGGCGGAGCGACAGCCGGAGGGCGTAGGCGGCGAGGACGAGCAGGCCGGCCGTCGCGACGCCGTCCACCAGGAGCGACGACAGCCAGGCGTCGAGGTGGTGGTTGCTCACGAGCAGCCAGATCCGGGGTTCCATGGCCCGCCATGAGAGCGCAAAGCGGGGCGCCCGTGCGAAAAACTCTGCGCCGCCGCGGCGGCGCCTCCTCGCCTTCACGCGCGCGCGAACGAACGCCGAACGAACGCCGAACGAGCGCCGAGCGAACGCCGAACGAACGCCGAGCGAACGCCGAACGAACGCCGGAGGGCGCGGACGACCGGCGATCCCGGCGAGGGCGCGGGAGCCCGTTTCCTCCCGCGCGTCCCGCGCGTACACCCGCGGAGAGGATCATGTCCGCGCCGCCGCCTCCCTTCCGCGTCCACGAGCCCGCCGCGCCGGGGCCGGTGGTCGTCGAGGTCCCGCACGCGGGCCTCGTCGTGGACGAGCTCGCGGCGCGCTTCACCCGCGTGCCGGAGCGCGCCCTCGTGGCCGACGCGGACATCGCGGCGGACGCGCTGTTCGGCGACGTCGCGCTCGAGGGCGCCGCGCTCGTCGTCGCGACGGCGAGCCGCTTCGTCATCGATCTCAACACGGCCCCGCGCGTGCCCACGCCCTACGAGGACAAGCTCCCCTACGGGCTGCGGGAGGTGCGGCGGCGCTCGGCGAGCGGCGAGCATTGGCTCGACAGCCCGCCGCCCCGCGCCGAGGTCGAGCGCCGCGTGCGCGAGGTGTTCGAGCCGTACCACGCGGAGGTCGCCGCCCGCCTCGCCGCCGCGCGCGCGCGCCACGGGGTCGCGATCCTCGTCTCGGCGCACAGCTACCCCGACGTCCTGTTCCCGCGCGCCGCCGACGTCGTGCTCGGGACCCGGGGCGGCGAGAGCGCGGCCGCGTGGGCGCGCGACGCGGCCGCCGACGTCGCGCGCGCGCACGGCCTCTCGCTCGCGCTGGACGACCCGTTCCCCGGCGGCCACGCGATCGAGCGGCACGCTCGCCCCGGCGACGGGGTGCACGCGCTCCAGGTCGAGCTCGCCCGCCGGCTCTACTGCGACGCGCGCTCCTTCGCCCCTCGCCCCGAGGACGTCGCGCGCCTCCGGAGCTTCGCGCGCAGCGTCGTGGCCGCGCTCACGGCCGCCGCGCGGTGACGCTGCACAATCGCGTCTCCGCGCGGCGACGCGGCTCGAGCACGCGGTGCGCGCGCGCCCTCGACGCTGCGCCATCCGGCGCCGTACGCGCACACGTGCGCGCTCATCCCACCGCTGGATCCGCAGATTCGAGGCGCTGCCCGGAAGCAGGCGAGCGTTGACGCCGCAACGGGATGCGCCGAGATTCCGCCCTCAACACCCAGGTCAGGGACGGGGAGACTCCTGATGCGTCACGATGGTTTCACGCTCTCGTGCTCGGCGCTCGCCAGCGTCGCTTTCATCGGCTTCCGGGGCACCGAGCACGTCTCGCAGCCGTACGAGTTCGAGCTCTTCTTCTCCGTCCCCGCGAACACCGACGTCCGCAAGGCGGTGGGCGAGCGGGCGACCGTGCGCGCGAACCGCGGCGAGGGGAACGACCCGTTCGTGCTGCACGGGGTCATCGCGAGCGTGCGCCTCCTGCACCAGAACGCGGATCGGGCGCTGTACCAGGCGCTGCTCGTGCCGAAGGTCTGGCTCCTGCGCCACTTCTGGCGCAGCAACGTCTTCACCAACCAGGCCGTCAAGGAGTTCCTCTCGGCCACGCTCCAGAGCGGCGGGCTCGCCGCCAGCGAGTTCCGCTTCTCGATCGACGAGGCCGACTACCCGGTCGAGGAGTTCGTCGCGCAGTACCGCGAGACGCACCTCGCGTTCTTCCACCGGTGGCTCGAGCGCGAGGGGCTCTACTACTACTTCGAGCACCCCGAGGACGGGCCCGGCGAGGTGCTCGTCATCGTGGACGATCGCGGGCTGCACGACGACTTCCCGGGCGGCGGCGCGGTGCGCTACGTCCCGCTCTTCGGCGACGACGTGACCGCGCCGCCGGGCCTGCACCACCTCGAGCAGGACGTGCAGTGGCTCCCGAAGACGGTCACCATCGCCGATTACAACTACTCGAACCCGTCCGCGTCGGTGAAGGGCGAGAGCAGCATCACCCAGAACGGGCTGGGCGCGATCCGCGAGTACGGCTACCGCGTCTTCATGCAGAGCGACGCCGAGCGCCTCGCGCTGGTGCGCGCGCAGTCGATCGGCTGCCGCGAGGTGACCCTGCGCGGCGGCGGCGACGTGCTCGGCCCGCGCGCCGGGTACCGGTTCTCGCTGGAGGACCAGCCGGGCGACGTCGGCGAGGAGTGGCTCGCGCTGGAGGTGCACCACACCGCGTCGATCGCCGGGATCACGCCCGAGATCACGAAGCTGACGCGGCTCTCGGACAAGGACATCTACAGCGTGAAGCTGCTCGCGATCCCGGCCGACGTGCAGTTCCGCGCGCCGCAGACGACGCCGTGGCCGCGCATCTACGGGTTCGAGAACGCCGTGGTCTGCGGCCCCGCCGACAGCCTGTACGCCCAGATCGACGCCGACGGCCGTTACCTCGTGCGCTTCGAGTTCGACACGAGCGGGCTGCCCGACGCGCGCGTCTCGACGCGGGTGCGCATGATGCAGCCCCACGGCGGGACCACGGAGGGCTTCCACTTCCCGCTGCGCAAGGGCACCGAGGTGATGATCGCCTTCCTCGGGGGCGACCCGGACCGGCCGTTCATCGCCGGGGTCGTGCCGAACGCGCACCGGCCGAGCGTCGTCGCGGAGCGCAACCTCAGCCAGAACATCATCCGGACCGGCAGCGGCAACCAGCTCGTGCTCGAGGACGAGCAGGGCAAGGAGTTCATCTTCCTCCACACGCCGAACAACCGCACCGGCATCTACATGGGCACGCCGAGCGGCGGTCACTCGTCGGTCTACACGGGCGACGGCGAGACGCAGGTCGGCACGTTCCTGTCCCCCGAGAACGCGGACCCGGCGATCGCGGGCAGCAGCCTCGTCAACGTCACGTTCAGCTACCTCGAGACGACGGCGGGCGACGGCGGGTCCTGGATCGGCGGCAACTCCTGGGAGAACGTCTGCGGACAGAAGTTCAGCATGGTGGTGGGCGACCTCTGGGCGGGCGTCGGGGCGACGTACACGCTCCAGGTCACCGGCGCGGCGACGGAGACGTACTACGCGACGCGCACGACCACGATCAAGACGGGCCGCGTGGACACCGTCGAAGCCGGGGGCATGAAGCAGACGATCACCGACGGGATGGAGCTGACCATCACGAGCGGCGGGATGAAGCACGACGTCCACGGCAAGTTCACGCAGACGATCGAGCCGGAGGGCTCGTCGACGGTGACCGGGCCGTGGATGCACAAGGTCACGGCCGAGAACTTCGACGATTACAAGAGCTGGAAGACGGAGGTCGCCACCACCTGGAACGGCCACTTCGCCGGCAACGTCGACCTGAAGAGCGACACGAGCTTCGTGATCAAGGCGCCCAAGGCGAAGATCACCGCCACCGACCTGAAGTGGGAGGTGCTCGGGCTGACGTTCGACCTCACGCCGAACAAGCACGAGCTCTACGTCTACAAGGGCGCGAGCGGCGTCCTCAAGACGGACCACGCCGTGATCTACCAGGCGGCCTACGGGCTGAAGCTCGACTTCGCGCTCGTGAAGATCGAGAACGCGGGGGCCAAGAAGTACACGTACGGGGCGCTGATGAAGCAGACCGGCGCCTACCTCAAGCAGCAGGCCATCGGCGCGGTCATCGGGGCGGTCCTCGCGCACCAGATCGCCGTGACGAAGCTGTGAGCGCGGATGCGAGTCGTTAAACCCCTCAAGGTCCCGGCGCTCACGCGCGTCGTGGAGATCGCGCGGCGCCTCAGGTTCCACGTGGGCGCCATGATCGCGTTCCCCCTCGACGCGCCGCGCGCGCTCGTCGACGAGATGAGCTTCTGGCAGGCCGCGACCGCGGAGCTCGGCGGCATCGCGCTCGACGACGGCATCGCGAAGGCGCGCGGCGAGCTGCTCGTCGCGGGCCGGTGCCACGCCCCGGAGGGCCGCCGCGCCGCCGCGTCGTTCGTCCGCGCGCGGCTCGGCTCCATCGACAAGCGCCTGGCCGTGCTGGGCGACCGGCACTGGACCGGCCGCGGCTTCACCGAGCCGGAGCCGTTCGCCGAGATGCCCATCGACTGGGCGCACGCCCTCGGCGGGCCGAAGGACCCGGCGAACCCCTACGGCAAGGGGATCGACGAGGTCGAGCGCGGCGGGCAGCGCGTCCGGCCGCTCCCGAACGTGGAGCACTACGGCGCGCTGATCCGCTCGCCGTCCGACCGGCCGGGCCCGGCCTGCTTCCTCCCGATGGACGTGACCTTCGCCCAGCGCCGCGCCCGCGCGGGGACGTACGGCGCGGACTACGCCGAGGCGTGGGCGCCCGGGCTGCCGCCCGACGTGGATCCGACGTTCTTCAACGTCGCGCCGAGCGATCAGTGGAGCGCCGAGCCCTTCCGGGGCGACGAGGCGTTCCTCGTGGAGAACATGCACCCGTCGCGCCCCCGCATCGAGGGCGCGCTCCCCGGCCTGTGCGCGCGCGTGCTCGTCACCCGCCGCGACGCGGCCGGCGAGGCGTTCCTGGAGCTCCCCGTCCGCTGCGACACGGTGTGGCTCTTCCCCTCGGCCAACCTCGGCGTCGTGATCTTCCACGGCTCGATGCCGGTGGCCGACGACGACGCGGCGGAGATCGCCGACCTCGTCGTCGCCTGCGAGGAGATCGGCCGCCCCCGGCCGATCGAGCACTACCGCGAGGCGCTCGCCCGGCGGCTCGACAAGGACCGGGGGGCCATCGCGGCGCTCAGCGACAGCGATCTCATGCCGCCGCGCGAGTCGGGCGTCGCGGCGAACATCGCCGGGCTCGACCTGATGCAGTGGACCAAGGGCGAGAACCTCGCCGCGAAGAACCAGCGGCGCGGCGCGGAGCGGGAGCGCGAGCGCCGCCGCGAGGAGCTCCTGGCCGACGGCATCGACCCGGCGCGCTACGGCCTCGACACGCCGCTGCCCGAGGACGAGGGGCCGCCGCCCGTCGACGATCTCGACGCGCTGGTCGTGTACCTGGACGCCGCGGCGCGGAAGCTCGAGGACGAGGAGGCGAGGGCGGGCCGCCTCAAGGCCGAGGCCGAGGAGCGGATGAAGGCGCGGGCCGTGGACATGGAGGTGCCGGAGGAGACGCTCCGGCGCGCCGAGACCGAGGAGGAGCCGCCCGGCGGCCCGCCGAAGTTCTCGGCCAAGGCGCAGCTCGAGCAGTACGCCGAGCTGGCCGAGGCGGGGCGCCGCGGCGGCGTGCCCAACCTCGAGCTCGAGGCGATGCTCGCGGATCCGGCGTTCCACGAGCAGCTGGTCCGCCTGGAGCAGACGGCGCGCGAGGGCTACCGCGGCGCGGCGCACCTGACGCCGCCCGCGCTTCCGATGACCGCCGAGGCCGCCCAGATGGCGCGCGTGGTCATCGAGGCGGCGCGCGAGGCGCGGGAGCCGCTCGACGATCGCGATCTCACCGGCGCCGACCTGCGCGGGGTCGACCTGCGGGGGATGAGCCTCGCGCGCGCGTTCCTCGAGGGGGCGGACCTGCGCGGCTGCGACCTCTCCGGCGCGGTGCTCGAGGGCGCGGTGCTCGCGAAGGCCGACCTCACGGGCGCGAACCTCGCGGGCGCGCGGCTCCGGGGCGCGAACCTGGGCAAGGCGAACCTCGAGCGCGCCGTGCTCGCGGACGCCGACCTGACCGAGGCCGTCCTGATGGGCGCGAAGCTCGCCGGGGCGCGGCTCGAGCGCGCGCGGCTCGAGCGCGCCGACGTCCTGCAGGTGAGCTGGGCGGGCGTGGATCTCTCCGGCGCCGATCTCTCGGTCTGCACGTTCCTCCAGGCGAGCTTCGCCGGGGCGAGCCTCGCCGGGGCGAACCTCGAGCGGGCGATGCTGCTCGAGTGCTCGCTCGAGGGCGCGGATCTCACGGGCGCGCGGCTGCACAAGGCAACGCTGATGAGCTGCTCGGGGGCGGGGGCGCGCTTCACGGGGGCGCGGTTCTCCGAGGGGGTCGCCATCTACAAGACCGGCCTGCAGGAGGCCGACTTCCGCGACGCCGTGCTCGAGAAGACCTGCTTCCGGACGACGGACCTGCGCGGCGCGCGCTTCGATCGCGCCCAGATGGCGATGGCCGACCTCTCCGAGGCGGACGCGACGGGCGCGATCTTCGACCGCGCCGTCCTGAAGGGCGCCCTCCTGATCCGGACGATCCTGGACCGCGCCTCGCTCCGCGGGTGCAACCTGACCGAGGCGATCCTCTCGAAATCGCGCCTCGCCGGGGCGGATTTCACCGGCGCCCAGCTCTGCCGCGCCGATTTCAGCCGCGCGCGCGGGGACGCCCGGACGACCTTCGCCGAGGCGGCGGTCGACTTCACCCGGTTCGACCGGCAGGGCGCGCCTGCCGCTGGAGGCGCGACATGAACCGCGACGAGCTGCTCGACAAGGTCCGTCACGGCGAGCCGATCGAGGCGGAGGACCTCTCCGGGCTCGACCTGACGGGCGCGGATCTCTCGGGCGCGGTGTTCGACCGCGCGCGCCTGCCGCGCGCGATGCGGGGCGCGCGCATCAAGGAGTCGACGTTCACCGGGTGCGATCTCTCGGGCGCGGACCTGACGGGCGCGGACCTGCACCTGACCAGCCTCTTCCAGTGCCGCCTCGACGGCGCGGCGCTGCCCGGGGCGAGGCTCATCGCCGCGAGCTTCATCGAGTCGACGTTCGAGGGCGCGGGGCTGTCCGGCGCGGAGGCGCAGGTCGCGACCTGGTCGAAATGCGCGCTCGATCGCGCCTCGTTCGACGGGGCGAACCTCGACCGGGCGAACCTCATCGAGGTCACGGCCGCCGGCGCGAGCTTCTCCCGCGCGAACCTCGAGAAGGCGACGATGTACAAGCTCGACCTGCGCACGGCGCTGCTCGACGGCGCGAACCTGACGCTCACGACGCTGCTCGAGTCCGAGCTCGGCGCGCGGCCGTTCCAGGGGACGAAGCTCTTCCGCACGCAGTTCATGCGCGGCAGCGTCGCGGGCTCGAGCTTCGCGGGCTGCGACGCGACGCAGTGCAACTTCACCGGGGCCGACGTGTCGGGGTGCGACTTCAGCGACGCGGTCCTGACGCAGGCGCTCTTCGGCGAGGCGAAGGCCGCGCGGGCGCGGTTCCCGCGGGCGAGGCTGAAGAACGCGATCTTCGAGCGGGCCGCGCTCGCGGAGGCCGATTTCTCGGGCGCGGAGCTCGTCGAGGCGTACCTCGCCTTCGCCGCGTGCCCCGGCGCGCGCTTCCTCGGCGCGAAGCTCGCGTACGCGGACCTCTCGCACTGCGACCTGTCCGGCGCCGACTTCACGCAGGCGGGGATGTTCCGCGCGCGGCTGCACCGCGCCCGCCGCGACGGCGCGCGGCTGCCGGCCGGGGCCGGGTGGCTCGGCGACGACGAGAAGCTCGCCGCGCTCGAGGACTGGAAGCCGAAGCGCGGCGGCGAGCGCGACGCCGAGCGCGCCTGAAGCCTGAGCGCCAGATGCCGTTGATTCCCTCCGAAAACTCCCCGAAACTAGCACGGCGGCGCGCACGTCCCGAACGGGCGGAGCCAGGCCGAGGAGATCCGAGATGCAGAGCACGGCGGCCCGCGAGCCCCTGACGGTGGCACACGACGACAGCGCGCAGGACGACCTCCTGGCCGCGGTGGAGCTGCCGCCGGTCGAGGCGACGCCGCGGCGCGCGCCGTCGCTCGAGACGGGCGTCGTCCGGGGCACGGCGTCGGGGCTCGTGGTCGAGCTCGGCGGCGGTCCGACCCTCGCGCGGCGGGCGAAGAGCTGCCTCGTGGCGCCCGACGCGGGGGATCGCGTGCTCTGCGCGGCGGACGGCGATCAGGTGTTCGTCCTCGCGGTGCTCGAGGGCGAGGCCGGCGCGACGACGCGGGTCGTGGCGGAGGGCGACCTGAAGGTGCAGGCCACGGGGCGCCTCGGCCTCGGCGCGGGCGACCAGATCGAGATCGCCGCCGCCCGGGAGGTGGGGCTGTTCGCGGGCAAGCTCCAGGTCCGCGCGCAGGCGGCGGCGGCCGCGATCGAGGAGCTCGGGCTCGTCGGCCGGTCGTTCGAGGCGCACCTCCAGAAGGCGGTCGTCGTCGCCGAGCGCCTGGAGGCGCGCGCCGACCGCCTCGTGCAGCGCGCGAAGCAGGCGTTCCGCTTCGTCGAGGCGCTCGAGCAGGTGCGCGCGGGCGTCTTCGATCTGCGGGCGGAGGGGCTCGCGGCCGTCCGCGGGGAGAACACGATCGTCGCCGCGCGGACGCTCGCGAAGCTCGACGGCGAGCAGGTGAAGATCGGCTGAAGGCCCGGGCCGCGGGGCGCCGCGGACGCAGGCAAGGACGAGGGGTGAAGCGATGCTCGCGAAGACGACCGCAGGGGGGATGTGTCTGGCGTTCCCCGACGTGTGCCTGACCCCGACGCCGGCCCCGGTGCCGATCCCGTACCCGAACATCTCGCTGCACCCGATGAGCGTGCTGTTCGTGCCGAACGTGCTCGTCACGTGCGCGCCGGCGCACAACATGCTGACCGTCGCGCCGCTCACGATGGGGGACAACCCGGGCGTCGCGCTCGGCGTCGCGTCCGGGATGGTGATGGGCCCGTCGCGCAACATCACGGCGGCCTTCACGGTGATCGTCGGCTGCGCGCCGATGACGCGCCTGACGAGCCTCTCGCTGCAGAACAGCACGAACGCGGTGGGCATGGCGATCGTGCCGAGCGTCACCACGGTCATCGTGCTGTCCCCGTGAGCGGCGCGCGCCCTGGGCCCGTGATGGATGGGACCGTGCCCGAGAGGAGCCCGCTCGCCGAGGCGCTCGCGAAGCTCGACGCGGCGATGCGCCCGCTGCGGGGCAGCAGCGCCGATCCGGAGCGGCGCCGCGTGGCGGCCCGGCTCGCGGACCTGGCCCGCTGCGAGGACGACGAGCTCGCGGGCTTCGCGACGCGGCACCTGCCCGGCCGCGCGGTGGACGAGCCGGCGCTGCGCGCCGCGCGGGAGATGATCCTGGCGATCGGCCGGGTCCTCGGCCTGGAGGGCGAGAGCGCCGAGGCGCTGGTCGCGATCCAGGACGCGCGCCGCGCGCTCGACGATCGGCTGGCGGAGGCGAAGCTCTCCGCGGCGCGGCGCGAGGCGGAGGCCGCCGCTGCGACGACCGGCGCGCCGGCGCTGGTCGAGGCGTCGGGGCCGCTCTCGTCGCCGGTCAGCGGCTTGCCCTTCGTGGCGGCGCCTGCGTCGATGGCGGTGCCTGCGCCTGCGTCGATGGCGGTGCCAGCGCCTGCGCCGATGGCGGTGCCAGCGCCTGCGTCGATGGCGGTGCCAGCGCCTGCGCCGATGGCGGTGCCAGCGCCTGCGCCGATGGCGGTGCCAGCGCCTGCGCCGATGGCGGTGCCAGCGCCTGCGCCGATGGCGGTGCCAGCGCCTGCGCCCGCGCTGGTCCCGGCGTCCGGCCCCCGGGCGGAGCCGCCCTCTTCCCGGACGGAGCCGCCGTCTTCCCGGGCGGAGCCGCCGGCATCTCGGACCGAGCCGCCGTCAGCGGGCGCGGAGCCCAGGCCCCTCGGCAAGACGCTCCCCGAGGCGGTGAGGCTCGTCGGCCCGGCGCTGCCCTTCACCCCGGTGGCCTCCGACGAGCGCCAGCGGCCGGCGGTCGCGCGCTTCGACGCGGCCCTCCCTTTTCAGCCCGCCGCGAGCGACGGGACGCCGTCGCGCGAGCCTCCGCCGGCGGCGCACCACGGCTCCGCGGCGCCGTCGTCCCACCACGAGCGCCCCCTCGTCGCGGCCGGCCCGAGCGCCCCTCCGGTCCCTGCGCCGAGCATCCCGCCCGCGGCCGCGCCGAGCGCCTCCCCGGCCTCCGGGCAGAGCGTCCCGCCGCCCTCCTCGCCGGCTCCGGCGAGCGCCGGGGATCCGCTCAGCATGCGGTCGCCGCCCCCGCTCACGCTCAACCAGTACGCCGGCCTCGTCGTCGCGTGCGAGCTGTACCCCGCCTACGTGGAGAGCACGCACGCGCGGTACGGGGTGCCGACCCCCGCCGCCCGCGCCGCGCTCGACGCCTTCTGGGCGAGCCGCCTCGCCGCCGATCCCGCGCTCGCCCAGCGCTGGCCGGAGCTCTGCGAGGCGGCGCGCAGGTACTTCCTGCAATCGCGCTGAGCGCCGGCGCCGCACGCGCGGTGCCTCGCGAGGCACCGCTCTGCCCTACGACGATGTCGCAAATCTTTCGAAGGGATGCCAGCGAGGCGCGAAGGGGCAGCCGGCTGGGTCGCTAGGAAGAAGAGAAAAAACGCCAAGGCGCCAAGGCGCCAAGGCGCCAAGAAAGAGAGAAAAAGATGTGCAGAAATCGAGGGTGGCCCGCTCCATAACGGTGAAGAGATTCTCTCTCTCCTGGCGTCTTTGCGTCCTCTCTCTTCCTCTTCGGGGTCGCAAGAGATTCTCTCTCTTGGCGCCTTGGCGCCTTGGCGCCTTGGCGTTTTTTTTCTCTTCTTCTTCGGGCCGCCCGCAGCCTTCCCTGCGACGATGCCTCGCGCCGCCTTCCTGGATACCGCCGCTGCCGCGCCGGTGCGCGCCGGGCTGCGCCGGTCGCGCTCAGGGGGAGGCGGGCCGCCTCAGGGCGTGCTCTGGGGATCGGCCGGGTCGCTGCCCGCCGAGATCTCGTCGCCGTCGAGGTGACCGTCGAGATCGCGATCGACCCCCATGCGCTCGCCGGATCCGGGGGGCGCGCAGGTATAGGTCAGCGCGCTGCCGGGCAAGGCGACCAGCAAGCGCAGCAGCAGATCGGGGATGGCGCCGATCGATTGCCGGTCCGCGGCGAAGTGGCCGCCGCCGAGGTAGAGGAACCCGAACTCCTGGTGCGCGATCCGGCCCTTCGCGATGAGATCGCACTCGCCGGCGTCCGCGCGCTCCAGGAGGAGATCGACGCGGCCCGCGACCGCGGCGTGGGCGCCCGCGGTGAGCGTCGTCTGCTGCCCGACGATCGGCGCGAGGTTCGTGTCGAAGGCCAGCATGAACTGCTCGATGTCCCGCTTGAGCTGGGCGTTCTCGGGGGTCGCCGGCAGGCCGACGGGATTGCCCTCGAACAGGTCGAACCCGCTGTTGAAGCGGAACAGATCCGGGAAGGCGCCGTCGTGGTTGAAGCCGAAGCCGCGGATCTGATCGCCGAGGAACGGATCGGGGCCGAGCAAGACGTGGTTGAAGCCGGCGCCGAACATGCCGACCTTCTGGTAGAGGTTGCGGAGGTGCGGGACCTTGAAGAACTGGGGATCCGGTGAGGTCCCCGCGCGTCCGTCGGTCCCGAAGAAGCCGGCGAACTCGTCCTCCAATGGGTTGGCGCCGGGGTCGAGGCGATGACAGCCCTCGCACGTGCCCGTCGGCGCGACGACGGTGTTCAAGAAGGCATTGCGCCCGCTCTCCTGGGCGGGGGTGAGCGAGTTGTCCAGGTTGCGGATCGGGTTGGGCGGGTAGGTGACCTGGAGGATGAAGTCGGTGAACGCCTGCATCTCCGGGTCGCCGAGCTCGGCGTGCCGCCCGAGCAGATCCATGAACGCGGGGTTGAACCGCTTGAACGCGGCGTCCTCGTCGAACCCGCCCTCGTCCGGCTGCGACGTGGGCTCGGCGTTGCCGCCGGTGCGGTCGCCGCGCCAGTGCATGGGGCCGTGGTTCGCCATGCCGCGCAGGCTCTGGGTCGTCATCGGCCCCTTCATCGGGTGGAAATCGGGGTCCTCGCCGAAGAACCCGTCGTCGCCGAACCCGGCGCCGGGGATGGGCGGGACGGCGAGCGCCGGGTTGTTGACCACCGAGCCGTCCGGGTTGCCGAGGTCCCAGGCGAGGCTGTCGAGATCCCCGAAGACATGACAGCTCCCGCAGGACGAGTCCCCGTGGCTCGAGCTCATCCGGGCGTCGTAGAGGAACGGCCGCCCCGCGACGACGCTCGGCGGCTCGGGGTTGTACAGCGGGAGGTGCGCGATCTCCTGGCGCGCGCCGGTGTCGATCACGGAGATCGCGTTGTCGAAGCGGGTCATCACGTACATGCGCCCGCGGGCCTCGTCGAGCGCCATCCCGGTCGGGCCGCCGCCGGTGAGCGGGATCTGATCGGCCGTGCTCGGCACGAAGGTGTCGGCCTCGAGCGCGGCGGTGTCGTAGACGCCGATCTTCGAGGAGCCGAACGCGGCGACGTACAGCGTCTCGCCGTCGCCGCTCACCGCCATGCCGAGCGGCTGCGCGAGGCTCTTCTCGTTCTCGTCGTTGGGCAGCGGGGCGCAGCAGGCGTCGTAATCGATGTGCTTGTTGAGGTGCCGCGGGGCGGCGCCGCCGCCGCTCAGCACCGTGATCCGGCTCTCGTGCAGGTGACCCCGCAGGCTGCTGCCCGCGAAGATGCCCGGCCCCTCGAAGCGGAGGTCGTTGCGCGCCTCGGTGTTGCTGACATACACCTTCCCGCTCACCGGGTTCACGGCCATGTTGAAGAGGACGGTGCCGACGCCGGCGTAGGAGCCGCCCGGCCCCGCGAGCTGCGCCGGCGGATTGGCCGTGGCGTCGATGACGAACACGTCCTTGTCCGGCAGCGAGAACCGCAGCTTGTCGTCCCAGGGGCGGCTCAGCTCGTCGACCCAGTGCTCGCCGTCGAACTTGACGATGAGCCCCACCTCGGGCCTCGGGACGCCCTCGAAGTTCGTCGTGGGCCCGGGCAGCCCGCCGGCCTCCTCGCCCCCGTTGGGAACGAGGGAGTCGTGGACGATGGTGGTGCGGTTGCCGGAGTGGAACGCGGCCGCATAGACGCGGGATCCGTCGGGCGTCGCCGCCAGCGCGCGGGGCGTGTCGCTGAACAGGGTGACGATGGTGAGCGGGTCGCCGCCGAGCGAGGCGCCGAGGCTCGCGGCGTCGAAGACCCACACGTCGGCGCGGCCGACCCCGGGCGTGGTGAGCTGCGGATCGTGGGGGATGTTCTGGCCGCGGTGGGCCGTGGTGATGAAGGCGCGCCGCTTGCTCGACCCGGCGAAGACGATGTCGCGCGGCTCGTCGCCGACGAGCAGGGTGCGCGCGACGACGCCGCCGTACCCGAGCGGGCCGAGGTGGACCACGCTCACGCTGTCGGACAGGTGGTTGACGACCCAGACCTCCTTGTCGCTCCGCGCCGCGACCGCGACGGGCTCGAGCCCGACGGGGATGGAGGCGCGGTGGGCAAGTCCGCCCGCGTTGACGGCGAAGACCTCCAGGCGGTTGTCCGGGGTGTTGACGGCGAAGAGCAGCTTGCCGCTCGGCGAGAGGGCGAGTGGACGGACTTGCCCGCTCTCGAACAGCCGGTAAGACGGCGTGGCGATGGCCTCCGGACCGATGGACAGGCCGGCGAACAGCGTCGTTGCGAAGACGGCCCTCGAGAGCGAACGGCAAAAGCCGCCCCTCGAGAGCCCGATGCTCCTGGCATTCATGAATCCTCGTGGATGGGGGGTGGTGCTGGTGCGCGTCCAAGCGGCAAGCGAAGGAAAGGCGCTCAGCTTTGGATGCTACAGAACGCGGAGCGACTGACAACTGCAAAGTAGTGAAGAGCACGGATCGCTACGCCGCGCCCCGGAGGCGGAGGACGTCCGCGCTGGCGCGTCATCGTCGCGATGTGGGTGATCGCCCTCGTGCGGTGTCGCTGGGCAGAGGACTCCGTCCATCTCCGGAGCGGCGCGTCCGACCGCAGCGGCGCGCGCGGGCGGCGGGGCCGCCTCGCGCGCGCTCGCCAGGAGGCGGGCGCCGGCTCGCCGCGCGGGGGGTGCGCGGCGGAACTCGGTCTGAATTGCTGCTCGTCAGCCCCGGACGGGACGATCTGCGGGGAGGCGGGGAGGGCGCCGGCGACCGATGCGCGCGGCGCCGGCGGGGGGTGCTGCGAGGTCCGCCGGGGCGGGCGATGCTCAGCGGTCGGGAGCGCCCGCGCAGATCCAGTCGTTGATCGTCTTGATCTCGGCGTCGGGCAGCGACGAGCCCGGAGGCATGCTGATCTCGTCAGGGTCGCACAGGCCGACGTTCTTCAGCTTGTTGATGAGATAGCTGCTGCTCGGCATGAACGGCACGACGAGCGCCTGTTCGCGGGAGCAGGAGCCGGCGTCCTGATTGACCATCGCGCCGACCGCCCCGCTCGTGCGGAGGTCGAGCCCGCCGGCCGGCGCCCCGGGATTGCCGTGGCAGTACTGGTTCGAGCAGCTCCTCTCCAGGATGGGCGCCACGTCCGCGAAGGTCGCGGTGTCCGGGCCGCAGGCGGGATCGAGCGGAGGAGCGCCGCCGGTGCCCGCGGTGGTGGAGCCGCCGCCCGCGCCGCCGGTGCCCGCGGTGGTGGAGCCGCCGCCGGCGCCGCCCTCGCCGCCAGCGCCGGTGGTGGCGGTGGCGCCGCCCTCGCCGCCGGTGCCGGCGGTGGTGGCGCTGCCGCCCTCGCCGCCGGCGCCGGTGGTGGCGGTGGCGCCGCCCTCGCCGCCGGTGCCCCCGGTGGCGGAGCCGCCGCCCGCGGCGCCCTCGCCGCCGGTGCCGGCGGTGGTGGAGCCGCCGCCCGCGCCGCCGGTGCCCGCGGTGGCGCTGCCTCCGCCCTGGCTCGAGCTGCTGTCGCCGCCGGTCGTGCTGGCGGCGTCGCCGTCGTCGTCCGAGCCGCCGGCGCCGATGCCCAGGTCCCCGGGATCGATGTTGATACCGTTGCAGGCCGCCGCCGAGAGGCCGATGGCCAGGCACAAGACCAGTCGAAGCGAAGTGTTGTAGTAAAGCAAGGTAACCTCTTCAAGGTGATGGCCGCGCGACGTCCGCCGCGCGAGCGCGTCATGAACAGACTAGAAAGCACGCAAGCGCGCGCGATGCAATGCGTGATGGCAGGCGGGCGGATCGTTTCGTGTGATGACATCACTGCAATGCAATCACGGCGCTGGATATCGATGTCTTTCGCGGCCTCCTGGCGTGATGCGCACATGGGGGTTGTTGTCGCTCATCCGGAGAGGTTTCCGCAGGAAGATGAGATGTTGAAAATATCTATCGAGTCTCGCCGCGCGTCCCCGCTTCATGCGCTATCGACGAGCGGAGCCCGGTTGTGCGGACGAGGCGAGCTGGCGGGGACGCCGGAAAAATCTCCTGCTCTCCTGGCGTTCCTGGCGTCCCGCCCATCTTTTTCTCCGGATGGCCGCTCTCAGGCCGGGTCCGGGACGGCGGCTGTCGGACGTGCCTCCTCCGCCCTGCGCCGCGATCGGCCCTACCTCGATCCGTCATCGATTCTTGAACCAGCGCTGCCTTCTCGTGAGGTCGGATTGCACGGCGGTCATCGTCTGAACGACGTGTGCAGTGTGGCTGTACGACCGATGACCCGCCGCCCCGGCGATCCTCGCGGCGGTCTGGCCCTCGCGGTGGCGCTCGTGGTAGTCCGTGCGGGTGACCGAGCCCGCACCCGATCCTGGCGCTGTCCCCACGCTCGTCGGCCGATCGAGCTCCCATTTCACGCGCGTGACGCGCGTCTTCGCCGCGGAGCTCGGGGTCGCCTACGCCTTCGAGGTCGTCGCCGACCTGCGCTCGCTGGACGCCGCGGACTACGCGGGCAACCCTGCGCTGCGCCTGCCGATCCTGCGGACGGGGGCGACGACGTGGCTCGGCTCGCTCAACATCTGCCGCGAGCTCGCGCGCCGGGCGCCGGCGCAGCGGCGCGTGGTCTGGCCCGAGCACCTCACCGAGGCGCTGGCCGCGAACGCGCAGGAGCTCGCCTCGCAGGCCATGGCGACCGAGGTCACGCTGATCATGGGCCAGCTCGCGGGGACGCCGAAGGACGACGCGCAGCTCGCGAAGCTGCACAGGAGCCTGCTCAACATGCTCGCCTGGCTCGACGACAACATCGAGGCGGCGCGCGCCGTGCTGCCCCGGGACCGCGACCTCAGCTTCCTGGAGGTCTGCCTGTTCTGCCTCGTCACGCACCTCGAGTTCCGGAAGGTGCTGCCCACGAGCGGCTACCGCGCCCTGACGGCCTTCTGCGACGAGTTCGGCCAGCGCGCATCGGCGCAGGCGACCGCGTACCGCTTCGACGCGCCGTGAGCCCGGCCGGCGGAGGGCGGCGCCGCTCTGCGCCCGCGAGGCCCGCCGCCGGTTCCGCGCGTCAGGAATCCCGCCGGGATGGGCTCTACCGAACGGACACCTGCCAACCCTTCATGTTGTTCGGGGGGCGGACGCGCTGCACGACGAGAGCGGGCGACCCCATATCGGCCGCCTGATCACCGCGCGACGGGGCGGTGATCAGGCCATCGCCTCGAGCCGGGCGACGAGCTCGGGGGCGAAGGTGCCCTTGGCCAGGAGCTGGCGCGTCTCCTTGAACCGTGCGTCCCACCAGCTGCGCTCGTCGGAAGAGGGGGCGACGACCGTCATCTTGCCCTTGAGCCGTGTGAGCGCGGCGGCGTCCTCGGTGCGGATGCGGCTCTTGAGGGCTGAGGCGGCGACCTTGCCGGTGTCCAGGACGATCTGCCGCAGGTCGGCGCTCAGCGCGTCGAGCCTCTTTTTCGAGACGACGACGGCCCCGACGCTGGGCCCCATGACGAGGTCGGTGATGCTGTCGAGCTTGCCCGCCCACTGGAATTGCTCGGCGGCGAGCGGCGACTGGAGCAGCGCGTTGACCTGGGTGGTGTCGAGCTTGAGGAGGACCTCGGGGACATTCAGCGGCACCGTCGTGACGCCGCCGATGCTCTGGTAGAAGGCCTTCACGATGGGATCGTCGCGCCACTGCCACGGCTTTCTGCCCTTGAAGTTGGCGGGGATTCGCAGCGGGAAGCCGCGCGAGAAGGCGGAGACCAGGCCGACGTCGTACCAGCCGAGGACGGTGGCCCCGGCATTGCGGAGCCCTGCCTCGAGCTCGGGCGCCATGGCGTTGCGGGCGGCGTCGAGCTTCGCCCAGGTGGTGAACAGGCCCGGCATCTGCAGGGCGAGCGTCGGCTTGTAGAGCCTGGCGAGGCCGACGCTCGAGACGACGACGCCGTCGAGGAGTCCGCTCTTCATCTGGTCGACCATGGCGGCCTCGTCGCCCTTGCTGCCGCCGTAAAAGAAGTTCAGAGCGAGCGCGCCGTTCGAGTTCGCGTCGACCGCCTTTGTCCAGACCTCGGTGGCCTGCCCCCACGGGCTCGCCTTCGGGTACAGGGTCCCGAATCTCAGCGTCGCGTCTGCTGCTCTCGCCCAGCGAGGTGTCCCCGCCGCGCCGGCGAGCGCGAGCGCTCCGAGCCCCTTCAACCAAGTCCTGCGTCCGACCATCCCGTTGTTCATCATGGAGGATATATACCATGGTGCTGGTCACGGCCTCGACGCGTGCTCTGCACACGAGGCGGCGGGGGCGCGGTGGTCACGCTCGATCTCGCGACCCGGGAAAGGCATTGCAGGCTGCCTGTCCCGCGCCGCGCGGGATTGCCATGGACGCCTCGACAGCCCTGCTCCACGTGGGCTGCGCGGGCGGCGAGTCGTGACGCCCTCCGGCCCTCGACATGCTCGGGCGTCCTGGCGAATTGGATCGCCGGGGCTTTACGAAAGGGGCGAGGCCATCGCGGTCCTTCTGTCGTTCGAGGCTCGCCGCAGGATGAAGGTTCACCGCGCCCGCTTCGGCGGGGAGGGCGCTCGCCTGGACGGGGCAGGCGGTCGCCGGGACGAAGCAGGCGCCTGCTGCGGCGCGGGCGCCTGCTGCGGCGCGGTCGCCTGCCGCGGCGAGGCGGGCGCCCGGAGCCCCGCGAGGAACGTCGCCAGGAGGCGCTGCGCGCGCGCCGGGCCCTCGGGGGGCTGCTGCGCGGCGAGCGCGATGGCCGTCACCAGGCTCACGATGTCCTCCAGCTCGATGTCGCGCCGCACCTCGCCGGCCGCCTGGGCGAGCGAGAGCAGGCGGGTGGCCGCCTCCGACGCCGCGCAGCACGCCGGCGAGCCGCTGTGGAACGCGACGCCGAGCGCGGTCGCCAGGCCGCGGTAGGTGCTCGCGTGCTCGACGAACGCCGCCATGAACTCCGCGAACGCGTCGCCCGGCGACGCCGACTCGGCGAGCGACAAGGTCTTCCGCGCGAGCGCGTGCAGCTGATCCTCGACCGTCGCGACGAGCAGCGCCTCGCGCGTGGGGAAATGTCGGTAGAGCGTGCCGATCCCGACGTTGGCGCGCCGGGCGATGTCCTCCATCGACGCGTCGGCGCCGCGCTCCGAGAACACCTCGTCGGCGGCGACGAGGAGCCGCTCGCGGTTGCGCCGCGCGTCCGCGCGGAGGGGGCGCGGCGGCTCGCTCGCGCCGGCGGACGGGGGCCTCGGGGTCGACGGCGCGGGGGACATTGCAAACCGGAGGATCCCTCCGTATGTTAACCGGAGCAACCCTCCGGTTAGGCCGGAGGCCTGTCGCGCCGAGGAGAGACCATGAGCGGAACGAGAGGATCGAAGAAGATTCGCGTCGGGATCATCGGGGCGAGCCCGGACCGGGGCTGGGCGGTGGCGACGCACCTGCCGGCGCTCGCGTCGCTCGGCGACGCGTACGAGCTCGCGGCGGTGAGCACCACGAGGCAGGCGAGCGCCGACGAGGCCGCGCGCCGCTTCGGGGCGCGCCTCGCGTTCGACCGCGCCGAGCCGCTGATCGAGCACCCCGACGTCGATCTCGTCGTGGTCTCCGTCCGCGCGCCCGAGCACGCGCGGCCCGTCCGCGCCGCCGTCGCCGCGAAGAAGGACGTGCTCTGCGAGTGGCCGCTCGGGGTCTCGCTCGCCGAGGCCACCGAGCTCGCCGGGGCCGCCGAGGCCGCCGGCGTCCGCACGGCGATCGGGCTCCAGCGGCGCCTCGCGCCGAGCGTGCGCCACCTGCGCGAGCTGATCGCCGAAGGCTACGTGGGCAGGCTGCGCTCGGTGACGATGCACGTCGCGCTGCCGATGGCCGGCGCGCGGCGGACGCGCTCCGACGCCTATGCGGCCGACGCGAAGAACGGCGCCGACGTGCTCACGATCGTCGCCGCGCACTTCCTCGACACGGTGCTCTCCGCGGTCGGCGAGCTCGAGAGCCTGTCGAGCCTCGTCGCCCGCCAGCTCGACGAGGCCACGGTGATCGAGACGGGCGAGGTCGTGCCGGTGACGGCGCTGGACCAGACGCTCATCTCAGGGACGCTCGTGGGCGGAGCGGTCGTGTCCGCCCACTTCGAGACCGGCAAGCGCAATGGCCCCATCATGAGCTGCACCTTCACGGGCACCGAGGGCGATCTCGTCCTGTCCCACGATCTGAGCCTGTCCGGCGCCCGCGGCGACGGACAGCCGCTCCAGCCGATCCCGACGCCCGAGCGCCTGTCCGAGATCCCCCGAGCAGGCCTGTCCGACGACGCGTACCAGATAGCGCTCCTCTATGCGGCCTTCGCGAAGGATCTCGCGGAGGGCACGTCGGTCGCGCCGACGTTCCGCGACGCCTTGAAGCTCCACCGGCTGGTGAGCACGATCGCCGAGGCGTCCGCCGCGGGGAAGCGCGTCGCCTGGAAGGGCTGAGCGCGCCGCGCGACGCCGCGCGGGCGCGGCGGCCGGAAGCCGGGATCGCGGCCTCAGGGACGCCAGGCGTACGGCGGGGCGACCGTCACCTCCGCCGCCGTCGAGACGCCTCGCCAGTCGTCGGGGACGAACCCGTAAAACGTGTTGCTCGACTTGGACGAGGCGACGAACTCGACGTCCCCGAGCAGCTGCGCGGTCCCGGAGACGGACTGGCCGTTCCCGAACCAGCCGAGCGGATAGAACGTTGTCTGCACGACCGCCGAGCCGCTCACGTCGAACGCGCGCGCCTGGGTGCCCGAGCCGCCTTGCCCGACCAGGCTGAGCGCGCCGATCCGGCCGCCGGAGACCTCGCCGCGCACGATGGTCGCATGATCCTCGACGCGGACGTCGCCGGTCACCTCGCCGCCGAGGATCGTGGCGTAAGGACCGACGTAGACGCTCGACGGCGTGCCCGCGGGCGCGCAGCCGCCGCCGTTCGCGTGCCTCGCCGTGCCCTGCGGACACGCCTCGATCTGGCCGTCCTGGAACCCGGCCGGCCACGCCCCGTCGAGCTGCACCATGTACGGATAGCGGTAGATCGACGGGTACGCGGGGCCGTCGGAGGGGTTCGTCCAGACGAGCTTCTGGTACTCGGTCGGCGTCGCGACGACGACGAGGTAGACGTTCTCGCCGGGGTCGACGCAGAAGTCGAGCTCGCCATCGCTCCCTCGCTGCAGCGGGCTGTAGCGCGACGTGGTCAGCTCCGGGTCCGTCGCCACGAGGCCCCAGCGCCAGCCGGAGTCGGCGCCGTCCTGCGTCACGCCCCGGAACGCGACGCGCACGCTGGTCGCGCCCGATTGCGGGTGCAGGCGCACGACGTTGTACCCCCAGCGCTGCGGCGCCCAGTGGTACGGCGAGGCGAAGCGGCGATGCTGCGCCCAGTCCGCGTCGAGCGCCTCGAGCCGGGTGAGCCGGAGCCGCCGCTCGGTGCGGCCGCCCGACGTGCGATCTGCCTCGATCGGGCCGTAAGCCCGGCGGTACACGCTCGATGGATCGCCTCCCTCGGCGGGCGGCGGGTCCTTGTAGTCCCAGGTGACGTTGTGCATCGCCCACTCGCCGAACAGGTCGTTGAGCTGCTCGACGTCCCAGCCCCGGCTCAGCATGAGCTTCTGCCACGGATCGCGCTGGCCGCTCGGCGCGTCGTGGGCCCACATGTCGTTCACGGCGCTGTAACAGTGCTTGTCCTTCAGGAACTCGAAGAACTGCCAGTTGCAGTAACGGTCCCGCGTGTTGCCGTAGTAGAGGTGCGGCATGTTCGGCAGCATCTCCGAGCAATGCACGTTGTCGCGCCAGATCTGGTGCGGCATCCAGTTCGCGTGGCTCTCGAAGATCCAGCAGCCGGTGCCGCCGCAATCCGGGAACGCCTGCGTCGTCGACTGCACGCCGTGCATGAACTCGTGGGCGAGGCCCCACGGGTCGCGGGCGGCGCCGGGGCCGACCCACATGCCCATGTAGCCGATGCGGTCACGGGTCCACCCGCCGCCCCAGAGCGGAAAGTCGTTGTCGAAGTGGACCGCGGCCTTCCACTTCTCCGCAGAGCCGCAGTACGGCTCTGGGAAGAAGACGGGGCTGCCGAAGTACGCATCCCAGATGCTCTCGAGCGTGTCCGCCGCCGCCTGCGCCTGGCTCAGGGTGATCTCGGTGCCTTCGGGCCAGTAGAAGGCGAAGTGCTCGGACTCGTGGCGCAGCGGCGCGCCGGTCTCGCCGCCGCCGCGCGGCGCCGTCCAGACGCCCTCCGCGCAGCTCGCCGGCGCCGTCTGGCAGCCCGTCGCCCAGGCCGTGCTCGTCGTGCCCGGCGTGCAGCCGACGGGGTCGCCGCCGGCGGCGCCCGTCGACGCGTCGGCGCCCCCCGTGCCCCCTGCGCCGCCCGTGGCTCCTCCGGCGCCGCCAGCGGCGCCGGTGCCCTCGGTCGACCCCGCGCCGGCGGTGCCCGCGCTCGCCCCGGCGCCGCCGCCGCCGGACGACGACGACGGCGCGCGCTCCTCCGACGGCTGGCCGCACGCCGCGAGGAGCCCGGCGACCGCGAGCGCCGCGCCCTTCACGGGCCGCCCCTCGAGCCATGCCCAAAGGGCGGTTCGAACACCCGCTGGTGCGCGGCTCGTGTGCGTGAAGCTCCCACGGCAGGCGTGGTTGCGGTTCGTCGATGCGCGATAAGCCTGGTTGAGCATGCACGTATTCTCGGTTGGCGCGCGCTCGTCAGGCAAAAGGAAAACGAGGTGGGCTGCGGGCCGCCGGCGCGGCGTGGCTACCGCCTGGCGGCGGCGGGCTCGGCTCGCCGGGAGGCGGGCGGAGGGGCCGCTGGCCAGGCCGCGCGGCGGAGCGTTTGCGGCGGCTGCCCGAAGGCCCGGACGAACGAGCGCCGCATGCGCTCGCGGTTGCCAAAGCCGTTCTCGCGCGCGACCTCATCGACCGAGAACCGGCCGGCCTCCATCATCAGCCGGGCGGCCTCCACGCGCAGCCGCTCGACGGCCTTCGCCGGCGACTGCCCGGTCTCGTCGCGGAACACGCGGCTGAACTGGCGAGGGCTCAGGTGCGCGGCGCGCGCCAGCCGCTCGACGGACAGATCGGCGCTCAGGTGCTCCCTTGCGTAGGCCAGCGCGGTCTGGACGCGATCCGACCTCGCGTCGAGATCCAGCAAGGCCGAGAACTGCGACTGCCCGCCGGCGCGCCGGTGATAGACGACGAGCTTCCTCGCCACCATCCGGGCGACCTCGGCGCCAAGGTCCGCCTCCACCAGCGCCAGCGCGAGATCGAGCCCGGCGCTCATGCCGGCCGAGGTCCAGATGGGACCGTCGACGACGAAGATGCGGTCGTCATCCACGGCGACGCTCGGGTGCTCCTGCTGCAGGCGGCGCGCGAAGTACCAGTGCGTTGTCGCGCGCCGGCCGGCCAGGAGCCCGGCCTCGGCCAGGACGAAGGCGCCGGTGCACATGCCGGCGATCCTGCGCGCGCGCCGCGCGGCGGCCCGGAGGTAGCGCACCACGCCCGGCGAGCCCGGCGAGCCGTCGTTGTCGCCCGCGACGAGCAGCGTGTCGAACGCGCGGCGCCCGAAGGGCCTCGTCTGGATCTCGTACCCGAGCGACGTCGCGACCGGCCCGCCGCGCTCCGAGAGCAGCGAGAGCTCGTACTCCGGCGCCCCCACGTGACGGTTCGTCGTCTCGAACACGCTCGTGACCGCGAGGCTCATCGCGGAGAAGCCGGGGTAGACGATCAATCCGAGGGTCCTCATGGCTCACCGATCCGCGCCGACGCGAATGTCCTGAAACGTGGCATCTTCGACATGTCGGACATGGAACCGAAGGCTACGTTCTCCTCTGTGGGCCGGCAACACCGCCGGCGGGCCTGCCTCACCGCGGGCCGGCCGCGCGCCTCGGGCGCGGAGCGGCGGTGTGAGCCGGCGACCCCTCCCAGGTGGCGGCGCGGAGAGCCGCGCTCGGCGGGGTCGAGAGCATCGGACATCGGCTGATCGGGAGAGCACCATGCGACTGAAGGGAAAGACGGCATTCATCACCGGCGGCAACAGCGGCATCGGCCTGGCGACGGCGCGCGCGTTCATCGCCGAGGGGGCGAAGGTGACGATCACCGGCCGCAGCCAGAAGACGCTCGACGCCGCGGCGGCCGAGCTCGGCGGGAACCTCCTGGCGATCCAGGCCGATCTGCAGGACATCCCGTCGATCGAGCGGGCGGTCGCGCGCGCGGTGGAGGCGTTCGGCAAGCTCGATATCGTGTTCGCCAACGCCGGCATCAGCGGCGCGACCCCGCTCGGCGGGACGAGCGTCGAAGCGTTCGAGAGCATCGTCCGGACGAACCTCACGGGCACGTTCTTCACGGTCCAGGCGGCCGCGCCGCACCTGAAGGAGAGGGCGTCGATCATCCTGAACGGCTCGGTGCACGCCGTGATGGGCATGCCGGGGCGGTCGGCCTACGCCGCGACGAAGGGCGCCGTTCGCGCGATGACGCGCGTGCTGGCCTCGGAGCTCGCGCCGCGCGGCGTCCGCGTCAACCAGGTGACGCCCGGCGCCCACCGCACGCCGATCTGGTCGGAGCTCGCGCCCGACGCCGCGGCGGCGTCCGCGCTCGAGGAGCGCCTCGCCACGGCGATCCCGCTGCGCCGGATGGGCGAGGCGAGCGAGGTCGCCGCGGTGGTGCTGTTCCTGGCGAGCGACGAGTCCTCCAACGTCACCGGGGCCGAGATCGTGGTCGACGGCGGCCTGACCGGCGCTCCGTTCGGCGCGCCCATGCACGACTCCCGCTGACGCCGCGCGGAGCGCCGCCGGCACCAGAGAGCGCGCCCGGCGTCACGCGCGCCCGTACCGTCGCTGTCCGTGGATCACCACGGCTCGCGCCTCGCGCTCGGCGTCTTGCGTCCTGATGGCCTCGCGCTTGTCGTAGATCTTCTTCCCCCTCGCCAGCGCGATCTCGACCTTGGCCCGACCGCCCTTGAAGTAGAGCCGGGTAGCGACGGCGGTCATCCCCTCGCGGGCGATCGAGAGGTCGATGCGCTCGATCTCGCGCCGGTGGAGGAGGAGCTTGCGCGCGCCCTTCGGCAGGTGGCCGAAGGCGGCGCCGGCCATCGCGGCGATGCTCACGCCCTGCAAGAACGCCTCGCCCCGGACGACCGTGCAGAACGACTCGGACAGGTCGGCCTTGCCGGCGCGAAGCATCTTCACCTCGCTCCCCTTGAGGACGATCCCCGCCTCGAACCGGTCGCCGAGGTCGTAATCGAACCCCGCGCGCTTGTTGCGCGCGATCAGCGTCTCGCCCGGCCTGGCCTTCTCCTTCGGCACGAGGGGGATCGTAGCACGGCGAGCCCATGCCCCAGGGGGATTGGCGAGCTCGCCACGGCGGACCCGTCGAACCGGGGGGGCGGCAGAGCGGCGCGGTTCACGCGTCGAAGGGGCGGCCCTTCAGTCCGCAGCCTGCGAGGTGCCGATGGCTCCCTCGGGCGCGTTTGCTCCAATCAAGATACGCAGATCGTCACGATAGTTCGGATCGTCACCCGTGCATTCGGGCGTGCCTGTCGAGTGGTGCTCTTCGCTCGCGCCCACGACCACGCGATATCCCACGCCCGCGCCGATATCCTCTTCGTGACCGTCGAGGATCGAGCCGGCCGGTACGTCGTCGATCCAGAGGCTGATCCGCGCCCTTTGGAAGACCACGCATTCATCCTGGATTTGGGGGCACCCCTCCTCGGCGCTTATCGCCATCCCGATGGGCGCGAAATAGGGTTCGGCGGGCAGATGTTCGCTGGGCCCAGAAGGCCTCGGGTAGGGAGCTTGAACGCCTCCCGCGAGCAGCGCGCCCGTGACATCGGAGCCGGCGCGCACCTCGAACCAGTAGTAGTCGAAGGAAGGGGCGTAATCCGATTCGTGCGCCGCCTGCAGGAACACGGGGCCGCTCTCGGGGACTGCGCCGAGGATGTGGGAATTGAGGATGGTGAGCGTTATGGGGTGCACCGCCCCGTCTTCGTCCGTGCAGGCAAGGTGGCGCGCTGTCGAGCTGGCCGCCTCCACCTGGCATGGCGCGGCGATGATAACATCGAAGGAATCGTCCGCGTCGTCCGGCCAATCCTCGACCGTGAGCTCGAAATCAGCCGATATCCCGGCCTGTCGGGGCTCGCAGGTGGACGTCTCCTCCGGGCTCGGCGGATCGTCGCTGTTGCTCGTGGCGCCGGATTGCGACGTCTCGGCGGGGCCGCACGCGAAGGTCATACAGAGGGGGACGAACGACATGAATGCGAGGGCGACCATGGACGAGGTGCGTTTCATGTCGTCGCGGAGAGGCAACCAGTGTGCCGGTGCGGCGTTGAGCGAAACCGCTGGATCTCTCGCCTGGCCCACGAGCGTGGTGGCGCAACCCATCATGGATTGTGACGGAATGTGCCAAGTGTCACGGGAGGCGGACGGCTCAGCGATCTGATCGGGCCGGTCGATCTCGTGCTCTCCCATGGCGAGGCGCGGGCGGCTCGTTCAAGATCGACGGCGCGCGTCGAGTGACGGGCGCGCGCCGCGCTCACGCGATCCGTACCAGCTGCCCGCCGGCGTCTTGTCGTCGAGCGGGCGCCCGTCGGCCGGACACCCGTTGTCGTCGAGCGGCGACTCGCGCTTCCCCGTGCCCTCGACGCAGCCGAGGAGCACGCCGCCGAGCGAGGCGCCGGCGGTAGCAGCGGCCCGGCGATCACCGGTACATGCGGTCGATCCGCGCCTCTGGGGCGCGCGGGTCGAGCAGCAGCAGCGCCAGGTAGAACGCCCACTCCAGCGGCTTCATCGCGAGGTAGACGAGATCGGCGACCCAGGCAGCGCCGATGTACCGGCTCACGGGCAGCCCGAGCCGGTCGTAGAGCCGGCGCGCCGCGCGCCCGAAGCGCGGCCAGCGCTCGTGCAGCAGCTCCTCGAAGGCGTTCGCGACGGCGAGCTGGCGATTGACGAGGATCGGCGTGCCGCCCCGCCGCCCGAGCCGGATCGGGCGCACCAGCCAGGCATGGCCGCGCGCTGCCACGGTGCAGAGGTAGTGGCAGTCGCCGGGCAGCTCGACGATCGGGAGCTGCGACAGGGTGTATCCGCACGTGCGGGTGAAGACCTGGAGCGCGGCCGTCGGATGTCCCAGCCACGCGGCGTGAGCGACGGCGTGCACCCCGAGGAGCACGGGAGACGCCGCGAGGGCGCGCCACAGCGTCGGCCGGTGGATCGAGGGCGGCGGCGGAAGCGGGACCTGGGGCGGCCCCGCGCGATAAGCGGCATCCGCGCCGGCGAGCGGGGCGGGCGCGCTGGCCTCGACGCCGCGCCGCACGAGGCGCGCGCGCAGCTCGACGGCGTAGAAGACGACCGTGATCGCCGGGGCGACGCAGGGCAGGAAGAGCGGCGGCACGAGCAGGCCGGCGAAGACCCAGGGGCCGAAGTGCACCGAAAGCAGGGCGTGGAGCGCGATCCCGAGGATCAGGGCTGCATGAACGACGAGCTCCGCAGGGCCGGGGAGCGCCCCTGGCCGGCGCCGTGACACGGCGTAGGCGAGGGCGGTGAGGGCGTGCAGCGCGAGCAGGCCGAAGACCTCGGGCTCGGCGAGCGGCCGAAACGCCGTGGTGCTGGCGTCGCACGCCTGGACAGCGCACGTGTCGGGGGCCGTGTGGCTATACGCCAGGCCCCAGGCGGGCAGGAGGGCGAGCGCGAGCACCTCGGCTGCGATCTGGAAGGGGGCGCGCCCGCGGCGCCGGATCGCGCGGTAAGTCCATACCGTCAGGCCGATCCACCCCGCCAGCCCGAGCGCCAGGGCGAGGAAGGGCGCCGCATCGAGCCGCGCCAGCGCCACCGCGCCGAAGAGCAGCGCCGAGAGCACCGGAACGCCGTAGCCGGTGGCCACCAGGGCGGCGATGACGCCGTCCGTGAGGGAGAACGGCTGCGCGAGCGGGGGCTCGGGCGATCCGGGCGGCGGCTCTTGCGACATGGGGCCATCATGGTAACGGCGCAAGCCGCGGGAAATCCACCCGCGAATCCGTCCTCGGCTCCGGCGCATCCGCGGGCAGGTCGCATTGACGGCGTCCGAGCTCGCACTAGAGATCGATCATCCAGGGGAGATCCCTTGGCGGGGAGGTCTCATCCATCGCACCGACGGCGTCGGCGCTGGTTGCCTCTCTGCAGGGGCCACGGTCGCTGCAGAGGGCTCGCGAGGAGGGGCAAGATGACGAGTCCTATCGTGCTTCGGTCCGCCGGACGTCGAGGTCCTCGCCGCGCTGCCGCCGCGGCGTTCTTCGCCGCGGTGGCAGCCGTCTGTCTGGGGACGAGCCCGCGGAGCCACGCCCGCGCTCCGGGCTCGACCACCGTGACGCCCGCCGGGCATGGATTCGCCGCCTCGCTGGCAGCCGGCACGACCGCAGACATCGCGGTCGGGATCGTCACGGCCCGCTGCAAGGAATCCACGAGCGAAGGCCGGGTTCCCGATCAGCCGGAGAACCATCGCCCCGCGGGCCCGGTCGCCGTCACCCTCAGCCCGCCCACGTACACGAGCGATGGCGGAGGTTGCGCCACCAGCGTCCCGCTGACCAAGGCCACCTCGACGACGAACACGGACAACGGGCCGTGGCGCGTCGTATTGCAGTACGATCAGGCTGGCACGGTCGCGACGTTCACCATCCCGAAGGCCGGCATGGTCACCACCACGAGCGGCCTCGCCTCCTGCCGCATCACGGTCGCGCCCGACGGGCCCGCCAGCGTCGTCGGCAGGTTCGTCGGCGCCACGCCATCGAACCGGCCCAGGCTCGAGTTTTCGGGCGAAAGCAGCGTTCCGATCCGGGTCACCGGCGGCCTCGGGTGCCCGACGAGCGTGACGAAGGCGACCTTCCGGGCCACCTACGAGATCGCGAACACCACGGACCCGGCGCAGACGATCACCGTAGGTCCATGATCTCGGGGGCAGGCGCGAAATGTGCCGCGAGGCCCGCGATGGGCCTTTTCTGAAAAGGGGAAGCTAGCCATGCGATCTTCGCATCCTGGGAAAGCGTCGTGGATCCTCGTGATGCTGGTGTCGCCCTTGTCGCCGCGGGCGAACGCCGCCGTGGAGCCGGACCCGGCGGGCGTCGAGGCGCCAGACGTGGCGCAGCTCGCCCAAGTCTGCATCATCAACACCACCGGCGCGCGGGTCCAGTACGAGCTCAAGTGGGGCGGCGGTCCCTGGGAGGCGTTCAGCCTCTCTGCCGCGCCCGCGGAGAGCGCTCTCATCCACCACCTCCAGGTCTCCGGCTCGGCCGCCGCGCCCGAGGTCCGCGTCCGGTTCGACTCGGACATGACCGACGGCGAGCGCATGTTCGAGTACCGGCTGTCCACCAAGGTGGCCGCGGAGCGGCGCTGCGAGGGGGCCGGACGCTATCGGTTCGAGTGGGACGGGCGCTCGCGCCGGTACATCGATCTGAGATCGGTCGACTGAACCGGAGCGGCCCTCGGGCCTGGGCGCCGCCCCTCCTGCACTCGCCACATCTCTATGTAGAGGATTCCCGGATCGGCCCGAAGCGCTGAAGTCGCCCATATCGCCGAGGCGCGCTCCGTGGCCCGCTGTCGTCGGAACATGCTATATCATCTCATGGACACGCCCAAACGACTCTCCATCACCATCAGCGGAGCGGTTTCGCTCGGCGCGTACGAAGCCGGTGTCCTGTACGAGGTCATCAAGGCCATCGGCGAGCACAACGAGAACCCGGATACGAGGAGGAACCCCGCGGAGCGCATCGAGATCGACGTGCTCACGGGCGCGTCCGCGGGCGGGATGACCGCCTCGGTCGCCGCGCAGGTGATGCTGGCGGGCGCCGATCGCATGCGGAGCGCCACCGACAATCCATTTTACCTGCCGTGGGTGAAGGAGGCCGATATCCTGGACTTCCTCAGCGGGACGCCGGAGACCGATCCGCCGCGCCTCTCGATCCTCTCCTCGTCCATCATCGACAGGATCGCCGTCAGGCACCTCGTGGATGCTCCGGCCGGCGCGCGCCACCCCGCCACGCCCGAGGCGGGCGTGCGGCTCGGCCTCGCCATGGCGAACGTCAACGGCGTCGACTACAGCGTGCCCACGCGCAACCCGAACGGTCAGGGCGAGTTCACCTACACGCGCTTCCAGGACGAGTTCGTGTGGCACCTCAGGCAGCCCGGCAGCGCCGAGTGGACGGCGGTGCGCGAGGCGGCGATCGCCTGCGGTTCGTTTCCCATCGCGTTCAGGCCGCGGCGCATCTGGCGCACCAAGGAGGACTATCCTGGCGCCGCGCCGCAGAATTTCCCGGCGGGCGCGCGCCTCTTCACCTTCGTCGACGGCGGCATGTTCCAGAACGAGCCGCTCGGCCTCGCGAAGGCGCTCGTCAACGAGATCGACGCGCACGAGAACGTCGGCAGCCGCTTCTATCTCTACATCTCGCCGGAGCCGAAGACGGGCGTGGCGATGTTGCAGGACATCCAAGCCGACAAGCCCACGATAGGCAGAATGTTGGTCGCCTTGCCCATCCTGTGGATCATGCAGGCTCTCTCTCAGGACTGGGTACGGATCCAGCAGGTCAACGGACGCATCTGGCTGCTCAAGCGTCGGGCCGGCGCGCTCGCCGAGATGCTGCTGGCCAACCCATCGTTCGCCGCGATGCTCCGCGACCCGTTGATGCTGCTGCTCGCGCACTTCTACCCCGGCGCGCCTTCTGGCGACATCGCGGCGCTGCGGGCGGCGAGCCCGTGGCGGGAGGATCTGCGGCGTCTCGGCGGCCTCTTTGCGACGCTGCCCGGTCCTGACGGCACGCCGGTCGACTATGCGGCGCGGCTGGGCGCAGAGGCCGCAGAGGTGTGGCTGATGGCCATCCTGCTCCTCGAGCGAGCCGCGGGCCTCGAAGGCAAGGACGAGATGACCATCTACACCATCACAGCGGAGGTGGCGCAGCTGGCCGGCGGTCGGCTGTTCAGCTTTGCCGGCTTCATCGATGAGAGCCTCCGGCAGCACGATTACGCGCTTGGCCGGCAGAGGGCGCGCGATTGGCTCACCACGGGCAAAGATGGGCTGTTCCCCATTCGCGGCACATTCGCTGAGTCGATCCCGCCCATCGATCGGATGATGCCCAGATGGCGCATGGCGCAGTTCGATCTCAGCAAGCGCCTGCTGCTGCGCGACCACCTGCGCGCGCGGCTCTTGCTCATCGCCGGGGCGAGCCCGAACGAGGGCATCCGCACCCTCGGCCGATGGCTCGTCCTTGGCCTCTTCAACAGCGGCGAGATGGACACGCTCCTGGAGATCCACCCGCGACGCTCCGCGCCGCCGCGCGAGCCAGATCGATGAGGGCGCGGCGTGCGGGCGCTACTCGCTCTTGAGCCAGCCCTGCTGGAGGGCGTAGCGCACGGTGTCCGCGCGGCTCGTGAGGCCGAGCTTCTCCATGGCCCGGACCTTGTAGGTCTCGACCGTGCGCGCGCTCAGATCGAGGCGGGCCGCGATCTCCTTGATGGCGTGCCCCTCGGCGATGAGCCGGATCACCTCGGCCTCGCGCTCGCTCAGCTCCGAGCTCGATCCGTGGTCTCCGAAGGTGCGGCCGACGACGCTCGACACGACGTGGGCCGTCATCGACGGGTCGAGGTACACGCCCCCGGCGGCCACGGCGTGGATGGCCCGGACCAGCTCCACGCCCCGCGCGCCCTTGAGGACGTACCCCGACGCCCCGGCCCTCAGGAGCGGCTGGACATTGGCCTTGTCCTCGTAGCCCGTCAGGGCCACCACCTGGACCTCCGGGCGCGCCTGCTTGATGCGCTCGGTCGCCTGGGCTCCGCCGAGCTTGGGCATGGTGACGTCCATCAGGACGATGTCCGGCCCGAGCTGCGTGACGGCCTCGACCGCGCTGAGGCCGTCCGCCGCCTCGCCGACGACCGTCATGTCTGGTTGTGCGTTGATCAACGCCTTCAGCCCGTCGCGCACGATCGGGTGATCGTCGACCACGAAGACGCCGAGCTTCGTCATGCCGCTGCCTCCATCAAGGTCGGGGTGGCCGGTCCCCGTCGCTCGAGCCTCCGGAGCGGGTCGTGGGGGCGTGAGGGGGGACGCGTCGGTGTCGGTGACCACGGAACCCGACCCTAGCACGGCCTCGCCGCGCGCCTGAGGGAGCCGTCCGAATTTTCCCGAGACGCGCGGCGCTCCGGGGGCGGCCGGCTCACGGCGCGCGCGCCACGCTGGGGCGGGGGCGAGCCGGAGCGGGGAGGCGACGCACAGCGCGCGGGCATCCTCGATCCCGGCGGGCAATCCCAGCCCGATCCAGCCGGAGACCCTGCCGACGCCCATCGGCCGTGGCATCTGCGCCCGCCCTCCGTGCGTCGTACCCGACGCAAGATCGGAACTTAGTAAGGCTAACTAACTCGTTCGTGGCCTCGGCTCCTCGGCGGTCCTCCGTGTAGGGCCGCTCGGCTCAGGGCCGCTCGGCTCAGGGCCGCTCGGCTCAGGGCCGCTCGGCTCAGGGCCGCTCGGCTCAGGGCCGCTCGGCCTCGCCGCCGGAGCAGCCCGCCTCAGGAGGTCAGCGATGCCGAGCTCTCGCGCGGCTGGCCGAGGGTGACCCGCCCTCCGCTCGGCCTCTGCGTCGCCACGAACAGCGCGAGCCCGGCGACGATCGTGCCCGCGACCCCGATCACCGGGAAGTACTCCATCCACGTCGACTCCCCGGCCCGGCGCGGCCACGCGATGTTGACGATGAGCGCGACCCCCCACGCCACGGCCGCGACGTTCAGCGCGAGCCCGGCCCGCCCGAGCGAGAACACCCCGGCCGGGGCCCCGGAGCGGCCCGGCCACCCGCGCAGCCGGCGGAGGAGCATCCCCGCCGTCACGAGCAGGTACGAGAGGTTCACGAGCAGCACGGCCGTCTCCGTGATGAGCACGAACAGCTGCGCCTCGCCGTAGTTCACGACGAGCATGCCGCACGCGAGCGCGCCGACCGCGATCGCCGGGGCCACGGGCGTCTTCGTGCGCGGCGATACGCGGGCGAGCGCCGCCGCGCACGGCAGGGCGCCGTCCCGCGCCATCGAGAACGAGAGGCGCGAGGCGCCGGTCTGGATCGCCAGCGTGCAGACGCACACCGCCAGCGCCACGTCGACCAGGAACACCTTGCCCAGCGTCGGGCCGAGGGCGCCCACGACCACGTAGGCCAGCCCGTCGGTCGCGAGGCGTCCGTCGGTCAGGCTCGGCGCCGCCATCAGCGCCGCGAGCAGGAGCAGCGCGCCGCCCACCCCGGAGGCCACGAGGGCCTTCAGGATCGCCCGCGGGATGATCCGCCGCGGGCTCTGCGTCTCCTCCGCCAGCGATCCGGCCGAGTCGAAGCCGTACAGCACGTACGCAGGCATGAGCGCCGCCGCGAGCAGGCCCGCCGCCCCCGTGCCCAGGGGCGGCGACGGCCCGTAGATCGGCTCGAGCACCACCGCCGGACCCCGCACCGCGTGCAGGAACAGCGCGCCGATCAGCAGCACGACGCCGCCGAGCTCCGCCATCACGCCGACGTCGTTGACCCAGGCCATCGCCTTCACCCCGGCCAGGTTGATCGCCGTCGTCAGCGCGACGAGCCCCGCGCCGAGCAGCACGGCGTTCGCGGCGCCGTCGCGCGACGTGAGCGACGGATCGCCCCCGAGGAGCTGGAACCCGCCCCAGACGCTCGGCAAGATCGCCTGCAGCGCGATGGCCGCCGCCGCGACGCTCACGATGTCGCCGACGAGCTTCAGCCAGCCCGCGAGCCACCCCGGAGCGCCGGGCGACACGCGGCGCCCCCACTGATAGACCGAGCCGGCCACCGGGTAGTGCGAGCCCACCTCGGCGAGGTTGAGCGCCACCGCGAGCTGGCCGAGGAAGACCACCGGCCACGTCCAGAAGAACCGCGTCCCGCCGAAAGCGTACCCGATCACGAAGAGCTGGAAGACGGTCGTGAGGATCGAGACGTACGAGAAGCCGGCCGCGAAGGCCGACAGGCTGCCGAGGTCGCGCCGGAGCTCCTGGCGGTAGCCCAGGCGGGCGAGGTCCTCGGCGTCGCTGCTGCCTTGCGCCGGGGGGCCGGCGCCGCGCGCGCCGTGCGCCGCGGGGCCGGCGCCGTGCGCGCCGTACGTTGCGGGGTCCGCGCCGGCCGCGCTGCGGCGGTCCGGCGCCCCTCTCGAGCTCGCGTCACGCATCGGCCGACACCCCCACGAGCGGCTGGCCCGCGCTGACCATCTGGCCCGGGCGGCAGCCGATCCAGTCGACCGCGCCGGCCACGTCGGCCACCACGGCGAACTCCATCTTCATCGCCTCGAGCACGGCCACGCGCTGGCCCGCCTCGACGCGCTGCCCCGGCGCCACGTCGACCTTCCACACGCACGCGGTGAGCGGCGCCGTCACCGGAAGCACCCCGGCCGGCAGCGCGTCCTCGGCGGCGGACGAGGCGCCCTCGAGCCGGGCGCCCGCGCGGCGCACGCGGTCGAACTCGCCGTCCGCCTCCCAGCGGCCGCGCTCGGCGTCGAACGCCGCCCGCTGCCGCGCCCTGGCCGCGCGGATGCTCTCGGCGTTGCCTTCGAGGAAGCGGTGGTGCTCGCCCAGGTCGAACGTGGCCTCCTCGATGCGCACCTCGCCGCGCCCGGCCACCATGTCGGCGCGGAGCTCGAGCAGCTCCTCCGGCGACACGAGGTGGAAGCGGAGCTGGTCGAAGAACCGCAGGAGCCACGGCCTCTCGCGCGTCGTCTGCCGGAACGGCCGGTGGCGGCTCCAGACCGGCACCGTGCGGCCGAGGAACTGGTACCCGCCCGGCCCCTCCATGCCGTAGATGCACAGGTAGGCGCCGCCGATGCCGACGGCGTTCTCGGGCGTCCACGTGCGCGCCGGGTTGTACTTGGTCGTGACCATCCGGTGCCGCGGATCGACCGGCGTCGCGACAGGCGCGCCGAGGTACACGTCGCCGAGGCCGAGCACGAGGTAGCTCGCCGCGAGGAAGATCTCCTGGACCGCGGCGATGTCCGGCAGCCCGTTGACCCGGCGGATGAACTCCAGGTTGCTGGGGCACCACGGCGCGTCGTCGCGGACCGTGCGCATGTAGCGCTCGATCGCCTCGCGCGTCGCCGGGTCGTCCCAGCTGAGCGGCATGTGGACGACGCGGCTCGGGATCCGGACTTCCTCCGGGGCGGGCAGGTCGGCCTCGGCCTCGCGGAGCAGGTCGAGGGCCCTCGGCACGGTGAGCCGCGCGCCGTCGACGTGCACCTGGAGCGAGCGGATCCCGGGCGTCAGGTCGACCACGCCGGGCACGCGCATCTCCTCGAGCCGCGTCATGAGCAGGTGCGCGCGCACGCGCAGGTCGATGTCGAGCGCCGGCGGCCCGAACTCGACGAGCACGTACCGGTCGCCGCTCTGGCGGAAGACCACCGCGGGCCGGCCGTCGCGCTCCGCCACGCGGCCCAGCACCGGCTCGCCGCGCGGCCGCCGCGGTCCGCTCGACCCGACGCCGGCCGCGCGCGGCGCGTGCGCGGCAGCGCCGTTGGCTGCGTGCGCGGTGGCGCCGTTGGTCGCGTGCGCGGCAGCGCCGTTGGCTGCGTGCGCGGTGGCGCTGTTCGTCGCGAGGCCGCGCCGCGCCACGAGCTCGTCGCTCCACCGCGCCAGCGCGTCGGCCTCCGCGGGCAGGATCGACCGGAACCGCACCTTGTCCCCGGCGCTCAGCTGGCCGAGCTTCCACCGCTCGGCCGCCGCGACTGTGAGCGGGCATACGAATCCGCCCAGGCTCGGGCCGTCGGGGCCGAGGATGACGGGCATGTCGCCGGTGAGGTCGACCGCGCCGATCGCGTAGGCGTTGTCGTGCAGGTTCGAGGGGTGCAGCCCCGCCTCGCCGCCGTCGGTGCGCGCCCATTGCGGCGCGGGCCCGACCAGCCGGACGCCGGTGCGGGCCGAGTGGTAGTGGACCTCCCACTCGGCCTCGTAGAACTGCGCGATCCCCTCGGCCGTG
Organism: Sorangium sp. So ce134; assembly: GCA_051525975.1. Classification (GTDB taxonomy): domain Bacteria; phylum Myxococcota_A; class Polyangia; order Polyangiales; family Polyangiaceae; genus Sorangium. Next base: position 8,970,480 of record CP150314.1, on the reverse strand, counting down.
AGGAAATCCGGCGCCCCGTGCGGCCCGTCGAGCACGGCGAGCTCCCAGGACTTGCCGATCTCCGGCCGGGCCTCGGCCGGCAGCGCGCCGGGATCGAGGGCGGGGTCGACCTCCTCGCCGAGGCGCAGCACGTCGCCGGGGCGGAGCGGCCTGCCGGCGTGGCCGCCGAAGCCGCCGAGGGTGAACGTGGCGCGGCTGCCGAGGTGCGCCGGCACGTCGATGCCGCCGCGGACGAGCAGGTAGGCGCGCGCGCCCGGCCCCCGCACCGGCCCGCACGCCACGGTGGCGCCCGGCGCGACCTCGACCGGCGTCCACGGCGCCACCTCGGCCCCGTCGACCAGCACGCGCATGGCGGCGCCCGCGACGCACAGGACCGCGCGCCGGTGGAACACCAGCGTGGGCCCGTGCACCTCGCACTCGAGCCCCGCGGCGCCGGCCGGGTTGCCCACGACGCGGTTGCCGAGGCGGAAGGACAGGTCGTCCATCGGCCCGCTCGGCGGCACGCCGACCGACCACAGGCCGAGCCGCCCGGGCCAGTCCTGCACGGTCACCGCGCCCGGCGCCGCGGTCACCTCGACCGTGGGCGGGCGGAACGGCAGCGACGCGAACGTGCCGGTGTGGTGCCGGACCTCGCGGAAGTCGGGGTGATCGAGCGCGGCCGCGACCCACTCGCGGTTCGTCTCGATCCCGCCGATCCGGGTCTCCCCGACGGCCGCGCGCAGCGCCGCGACGGCCGCGGCCCGGTCCGCGCCGCGCACGAGGACCTTGGCGAGGAGCGGATCGTAGAGCGCCGAGACCTCGGTGCCCGTCTCGACCCACCCGTCGACCCGCACGCCCGCGCCCTCGGGGATGCGCACCTCGGTGAGCAGCCCCGCGCTCGGCAGGAACCCCCGCGCCGGGTCCTCGGCGTAGAGCCGGGCCTCGATCGCGTGGCCGGAGAGCGGCGGATCGCCGCCCTCGAAGAACGCCGTGTCGCCCGCGGCGATGCGCAGCATCCACGCCACGAGGTCGACGCCGGTGCAGAGCTCGGTCACGCCGTGCTCGACCTGGAGGCGCGTGTTGACCTCGAGGAAGTAGTGCTCCGCGCGGGCGGGATCGACGAGGAACTCGACCGTACCCACGTTGCGGTAGGCGACCTTCGCGGCGAGCGCGCGGGCGGACTCGGCGAGCGCCGAGCGCAGCCGGGGCGGCAGGTCGGGCGCGGGCGCCTCCTCGAGGACCTTCTGGTTGCGGCGCTGCACCGAGCAGTCGCGGTCGCCGAGGACGAGGACGTTGCCGCGGCCGTCGCCGGCGATCTGGACCTCGACGTGCCGGGGCGCGGCGAGGAAGCGCTCGAGGAACACGTCGCCCGAGCCGAAGTTCGCGCGGGCGAGGCGCTGGACCCGCTCGAACGCGGCGGGGAGCTCCGCCGGCGCGTCGCACCGGGCCATCCCGATGCCGCCGCCGCCGGCGCTCGCCTTGAGCAGCACGGGGTAGCCGATGGCCGCGGCCTCGGCGGCGGCGTGGTCCGCGTCCCGGAGCACGCCGGTGCCCGGCAGGAGCGGCACGCCGGCCTCGACGGCGAGCTGCCGCGCCCGGTGCTTGCTCCCGAACTCCTCGATCTGGGCCGGCGTCGGCCCGATGAAGACGAGGCCCGCCGCCTCCACCGCGCGAGCGAAGTCCTCGGATTCGCTGAGGAATCCGTAACCCGGGTGGATCGCGTCGGCGCCGGCACGGCGGGCGGCGTCGACGACGGCGTCGATGCGCAGGTAGCTCTCGGCGGGCGTCTGGCCGCCGAGGCGGACGGCGTGATCGGCGAGGCGCACGTGGAGCGCGGCGCGGTCGGCGTCGGAGAACACGGCGACCGACGCGACGCCGAGGCGCCGGAGGGTGCGGAGGATGCGGCACGCGATCTCGCCGCGGTTGGCGACGAGGACGCGGCGGAAGGGCGGGGGGGCGCTCATGGCCGCACCACCGCCATGCGGATCGGGGTCGGGTTGAAGGCGTTGCAGGGGTTGTTGATCTGCGGGCAGTTCGAGACGAGGAGCAGCAGATCGAGCTCGGCGCGGAGGTCGACGTGCTTGCCGGGCGCGGACAGGCCGTCGACGATGCCGAGGGTGCCGTCGGCCTCGACGGGGACGTTCATGAACCAGTTGATGTTGCCGACGAGGTCGCGCTTGCCGAGGCCGTACGGCGCGGCGGCCATGAGGAAGTTCTCGACGCAGGCGTGCTGGTGCTTGGTGTGGTGGCCGTAGCGGACGGTGTTGGACTCGCACGAGCAGGCGCCGCCGGAGGTGTCGTGCCGGCCGCAGCTGTCGTCGGTGATGGTCATCATCACGCGGCCGCGGTTGGAGCGGAGCTGGGCGCCGGTGGTGAGGAAGATGTTGCGCTGGGCGACGATGGTGTCGGCGGCGCTGTAGCGCTCGGCGGTGTCGGCGAGGACGTAGGCGAGGAAGTCGACGGCCTGGTTGCCCTCGAGGTCGATGACGCGGAGGATCTCGCCGGCGCGGACGATCTTGGCCCACGGGGCGCGGGCCGGGACGATCTCGTCGGAGACGAGGGCGCCGGGGAGGCCGGCGAGGGCGGGGTCGCGCAGGGCGGCGACCGGCTTTCCGGGGGCGGCGGGGATCATCGCGCGCCTCCTGCCCGGAGGGCGACCGCGAGCTCCTCGGCGGTGTTCTCGAAGGCGCGGCGCGCCTCGGGGGTGGCGTTGCGCACGGGGTCGTCGTCCGGGGCGGGGCGGCCGCGCCAGGCGGTGAGGCGGACCTTGCCGGCGCGGTAGGCCGGGCGGGGGTCGAGGCGGTGCGGCACGGCGGCGACGCTGACGAGGACGTCCTGCTCGGCGCGGAGGAGCACGTGGGCGCCGGGCCGGGACGAGTCGGGGAGGAGGGTGATGGCGCCGTCGGCCTCGATGCGGACGCCCTTGAAGAGGTTGATGGGGGTGGGCAGGTCGCGCTCGGTGAGGCCGTGCTTGGCGAGGGCGAGGAGGAGCCGCTCGCGGCCGGAGCGGAGGGCGCCGCCGTGGGCGTCGCTGCCGTGGTGGGAGGCGATCTCGGCGGGGAGCGAGGTGCCGCAGAAGGTGTCGTGGCGGCCGGCGGTGTCCTCGAGGAGGGAGGCGAGGACGCGCCCCATGTCCGAGAGGAGCAGGTAGCCGGGGCCGGGATAGGCCTGCCACTGGAGCTTCACGGTGTCGGCGAGGCAGAGCCGCTCGATGGGGCGGTCCGCGCGGTGGAGCATGAGGGCGACGCAGGTGTCGCCCTCGAGGTCGACGATCCGGAGCCGGCTGCCGACGGGGAGGGTGCGCGCGGCGTAGCCGCCGGCGCCGAGGGTTTCGTCCCAGAGGACGTCGCGCGCTTCCACGCCCGGGGGCGGGTCGCTGATCGACGTGCTCGGCACGGTGGGTTGCGTCTCGACGACGCTGCCTTCCTGGGCGCGCGCGTGTGCGCGCGCGGCGTACGTTGTGGCCGTTTCAGACATCGCCCGCCTCACTTTCGATATAGAATCGAAACTACGGAGCGACTATCCGGGGGCGGGGTTTCCGGCCTGTTTCGCGGGGGTAAAATGGAGGGAGCGAGCGATTTTTCGCGGCGGCGGCGCGGCGGGACCCAACCTGGGTGAGGTGGGCGGGGACCCCGGGCGGGGGGCCCAACCTGGGTGAGGCGGGTGGGGCCCCAACCCGGGTGAGGCGCGGGGACCCAACCTGGGTGAGGCGGGTGGGGCCCCAACCTGGGTGAGGCGCGGGGACCCAACCTGGGTGAGGCGCGGGGACCCCGGGCGGGGCCCAACCCGGGTGAGGCGGGCGGGGCCCCAACCCGGGTGAGGTCGGCGCGAGGTCGGCGCGGCTCGGCTCCTCAACCCGGGTGAGGCCGGCGCGGGTCCTCAACCCGGGTGAGGCGGCGGGCAGGCCCGCACAAGCAAGCCCGAAAATTCTCCCCTTGGCGTCCTTGGCGCCTTGGCGGTTTGTATTCTTCCCGTGTTGACGGGCGACCACCGCGCTGGAAAACCGGATGGCGCAGGGACGCACGCGCGGACTGACGGCGCAACGGCGACGGCCACCCCGGGAGACGATGAAGACGACGGAGATGCCCCCCGCGCAGAGCGCCGACGGCCGGCAGGGCGATGAAGGCGGGCAGAAGGCCGAAGGAAGCCCGCGCCGCATGGGCCGGCCGCGCAAGGCGCCGCAGCGCAGCGATCTCGCGCCGCGCGAGCAGATCCTTGAGGCGGCGGGCCGGCTGTTCGCCGGGCGCGGGGTCGTCGAGGTCTCGATGCTCGAGATCGCCCAGGCGGCGGGGCTCCGTCAGTCGTCGCTGTACTACTGGTTCCGGCGCAAGGAGCTGATCGTCGCGGAGATCCTGCAGCAGGTGAACCGCCTGCCGCTCTCGTACGCGCGCAGGCTCGAGGCGAGCGGCGGCGCCGCCGACGTGCAGCTCTGGCGCTTCGTGCGGTTCGACGTGGAGACCGTGTGCGGCTTCCCGCTGGAGATCACCGAGATCCACCGCTTCAGCGAGCGGGATCCCGAGGCGTTCGCGACCTACTGGGCCGAGCGGCGCGCGCTGACCGAGGCCGTGGCGGCGATGATCGGGCGCGGGGTGGGGGAGGGGACGTTCCGCGAGGTGGACGCGTACCTGTGCGCGCTGACGGTGCTGGCGCAGGACGAGAGCGTGCAGAACTGGTACCGCCCCGGCGGCGCGGGGCGCATCCATCCGCTCGCCGCCAGCGACCCTGCGGCGCTGGGCTACCGGCCGGAGCAGATCGCGGAGCTGGTCGCGGACCAGACGGTCGGGGGGCTGCTGGCGCGACCGTCCAGGCTCGCGCCCCTGCGGCGGACGGCGACCGCGGCAGATGGGGAGGGCTAGCGGGATAGCCCTTCTCCCCGCCCTCCTCCTCGAACGCGGCCACCGCCCCGGGCGCCGCGTGTCCATGAGGGATCACCCGGTCGCGGCGGCCTCGTGCATACTCGGCCCCATGACCATCCCCGCTCGACGGCGATACGCCTCGGACCGCGCCGCCCGCCGCGCCCCTCTCGCGCTGGCCGCGCTGCTCGCGGCATGCGCCCTGCTCGGCTGCGCGTCCAGCATGGATCAGACGCCGCCCGCCTCCCCGGATCCCGCCGTGGCGGCCCCCCCGGCGCCGCCCGCCGCACCCCCCACGGCGCCGCCCTCCACACCCCCCACGGCGCCGCCGGGAGACCGCGCGACGCCCGCCGCCGCGCCGGCGCCGTGCGCGGCGCGCGTCGCCCGCGTGTGGCACGGCCGCACGCCGAGCGACAAGGCCGAGGCCTATACCGCCTATATCTCCAGCGCGCTCCCCAAGTTCCGCGCCATCCCGGGGAACCTCGGCTATCAGCTGATGCGCGAGACCGTGGGCGCGGAGACGCACTTCATGGTGATCAGCTACTGGAACTCGCGCGACGACATCCGCGCGTACGCCGGCGACGACATCCGCAAGACGCGCCACCTCCCGCGCGACGCCGAGTTCCTCATCGACCCCGAGCAGACCGTCGTGAACTACGACCTCGCGGTGAGCGATCTCGACTGCCCGCGATGATCGGGGTGAGGTGCACGCGGGCCAGTCGCCGGGTCGCCCGATGTGCCGCGCGCACTCAGAGCCTGGCGTGCCATCTGCCCGGCCAGCAACGTGTCTCCCCGACGGCGTGTTGCAAGGTCCTCACCGGTGCGCCCTTCGTGCCAGGGTGCGCGTCGTCCCCGTGCTCGCTGACGAACACCCCGCATTCGTCGAGCGCCGGCGCCGTGCCGGGCTCTCCCTCGCACGGGTCGGGCGGAGGCGCCGGAGCGGGAGGACACGCCAGCATTTCCCAGCAATCATCGGAGTAGGAAGTGCAAGCTGTCAGCGTGCCAGCTCCCAACGGGTAGACTGCGACAGCGATGACCGACGTCACAGCTCCTCGGCCTGTCAGCGACCCCATCCCGCCGGCTCCCCGTGTGCTCACCACGACCCCTTGATCCGCGCGCCGATCTCGTTCCAGTTCACCACGGGCGAGACATCCACCCGATCGTGCTCCGGCGAGAATCCTAGGAAGGAGAGATCCGTGAAGAGGGACGCGGCGGTCACCGCACCGACCGCGCCGCCGGTGATGGCCATGGCCATACCCGAGCGGCCGGACAGGTTGCGTGCGTCGTGCAGGCGCGCCAGCTCGCCACACGGCGAGCTCTGAGGCGCTTGCCAGCACATCGACGAGCTCGACCACGGCTCGCTCAGGAGCCGGTCACGCCGGGCGCTCAGGTCGGCGTCGATCTTGTCCGCCCGCATCATGAGTACGGCGCCCACCGAGACGCCGGCCGTCGCGACCGTGATTCCCGCGACGCGCAGCGCCCCCGGCCAGGACGCCCAGGGGCTACGGGCCTGGGGGCGCGCCGCGGGCGAAGCGCTCACGGCCTTCGGCATCGCCGCCGCTTCCTCGGCGCTGCTCACCGCGGTGCGCGGAAGCTGCATCGAGATCTCGAGCTCCGAGCCCGCGTCAGCGCTGATCACATGCAGCGCGTCTTCACGGCCAGGCGCCTGCCCCCGCACCATGTGGCGGCCGGGATCGAGGAACAGCTTGTAGGTCCGCGCGGGCCGACCGATGGCTTTGCCATCGATGAACACCTCTGCGTCCGGCGGCTCGACGGAGAGCAGGACCCGAACGAGGTAAAATGCCGCCTTCGCCTGTCCGGTTTCGAATCGTAGCCGAACCTCGTTCGTGAGCGGTTGGCCCTGCTCGAGGCTCCAGGTCAGGTGCTCCGCCGCGTCACGGTACTTGCGGAGCGCGAGCGCACAGAGACCGAGCTCGCCGGCGAGCTCCGCGCGCTCTTGGCTTGTGCTGGGCAACACCTCTGCGGCGTCAAGAGCCGCCTTGTAGGTGTTGTAGGCCTCGATCCACTTTCCTGCTTGGCGCGCTCTCCGAGCACGGCCAACAAGGTCCTTCAACGTCGATTCATCAGCTCGTGTCTGCGCCGGATGTCGTCCCTCCGCGCCGGCCGAGCCGGCCAATCCCGCTGAAGCACCAAACGTTAGAAGAACGAACAGCAGGTGCCCACCGGAACGCATGCAGAGACGGTACTTACGCCGGGCGCGCGACGTCAACCGAGACCGAATGCTCGAAAATCGCGCCATAACCGAGAATTCGTGTACGGATGGCGGACGGGGTGCCGTTCGTCCGGTATGCCGGTGATCTTGTAGCCGACAAGGCGGACTGTGGTGCTGTTAGCTACATTGTCTCACGCTGTTGACTACATTGTCTCACCAGGTTGATATCGTACGTACGTTGGGCTGCCCCCCCGCGGGGGCGCCTCAGGCGTGCTTCCGGCGTGGACAAGCCGGCGAGCCTCTCGGAGAGATCTCGCTCATGGCGCGCGACGGGTGCAGCGCGCGACCGAGGCGCGATGCGCGCGGGGGACATGTCACGCTGAAATCATGCCATGTCACGCTGCGAGCCGTGACATGTCACGCTGAAATCATGCCATGTCACGCTGCGAGCCGTGACATGTCCCGGAGAAATGCGCCGTAATCCATCGCGAGCGCCCTGATTCCGGCGCCTGGCACGCCGCGGATCGAAAGATCGAGCGGATACCGCGCGTGGCACATGGCCTGCAATGGCCCTCCGCGCGAGGCCGAGCAGCTCGGCCCGTCCGCGCTACGGCGACGGAAGAGCGTCTGCGAGCCCCGAAAAGGGCGGCGACAATGACCCATGCCGCACCCTCGTGGTGAACCCAACGAAGGAGGACGAAGATGAAGAACGGCCCGATGAAAAAGCTCTGCCAGGTGATCGCAACGTCGACGGCCTTGCTGGCGCTCGGAGGCACGATGAGCACCGCCGAAGCCGTGCCCACCTGCCTCACCTTCCCGGAGCATACCCAGATCGCCAGCCTGGTCGAGCAATTCTACGAGGCGTCCAGCACGGGTGACATCGATTTCATCGAGGGTATCATCTCGAACGATCCGGACGCGCTGTTCCTCGGCACGGCGCCGGGGGAGGTCTATGCCGGCCACGCGGCCATCGTGCAATGGTGGGAGGACATGTTCTTCTTCCTCGACGGCCTCGGATACCCGAACAACGGGGGGCTGCCGGTCGAGGCCACCGGGAAGCTCCTCCAGCTGGACCAGCACGGCCAGGTCGCCTGGGTGACGGATGACCCGACGTTCGCATTCCTGGGCGGCGACGTCCCGAGCCGGTTGAGCCTCGTCTTCCGCAAAGAGAGCGGGCAATGGAAGATCACCCAGGGGCACTGGTCCATCGGCGTGCCCAACGAGGAGCTCCCCCTGCTGCCGGACCCCTGAAGGCCGACCAGCCCCTCGACGACCCCGCGCGCCTCCGCCGTCCGGGCGACGGATCGGAGGCCGCGCCCGCCGCCGCCCCTCACCAGCGCAGCTCGGCCGGCAGGAACTCCGCGATCAGGTCCTTGTAGAACGGCTTCAGCCGCTCCACGTCGGGCGGGGCCTCGGCCTTCGAGTACAGATCGTACGGGTTGAACCGCCGCACCCACTCCATCATCCGCCGATCTTGCTCGTTCATCAGGTGCCCGTACGCGCCCTCGCGGTGCGCCGCGTAGAACGAGTGATACCGGATCATCGAGAGCGCCTCGAGCGGCAGGTGGTCCTTCACCACGTGATATAGATACTCGTCGTGCCCCCACGACATGTGCACCCGGGCGAGCCCCGCGCCCTCCTCGTAAATCCCGCACGGCGTCCGGTACGCCGGGTTCGCCATGTCCGGGTTCCGCGCGAAGAGCTCGGGAAAGACGATCCGGTCCGAGGGTGCGCAGCCCACCGGAAAGGTGTCGCCCACCACGGCCCACTGCGGCTCGCCCCACGTGCACAGGATCTTCCCGGCGTCGTGGATCAGCGCGGTCAGCACGAACCACCGCGGCTGCCCGTCGCGCCGGGCCGCCTCCGCGGACTGGAGCGCATGCGCGATCTGCGACAGCTCCGTGTCCGGATCGCTGTCGTCGACCAGCTGATCGAGCAGCTCGAGCACCTCCCACATGCCCATCCGGCGCCGGTCGAGGCCGAGGTACTGCCGCTTCTTCTCCTGCACGAAGGCGAGGGTCTGCCCCTCATGGTTCAGCCGGTAAAGCTCCTTCACGCCCGGCCGCACCTCGGCGCTGTAATCGCGGAACGCCGACGCTTCCTTCGTTCCCGCCGGTCCGCGCGCGGCGCTCCCCTCCACGGCCGACGTCTGCTCCCGCTGCTCGCTCATCGCTGGCCCATAGCCTACCACCCTGTCCAGCGCCAGCGCGCTCCATCACCGGGGCCGCGCAGCGCACCGGCGCTGGCACGAGCTCGTCCGTTGGGTCGATCACCCGCCGGACCGCCGTGTCCCTGGCGCCGAGGGGCGATCGTCGTCGAGAGCGCGCCCTGCCGGTTCTATCCGCGATTCCGCGGCAGCCATCCGACCGCGTAGTCCACGAGCGGCCTCTGCGGCATCAGCAGGGCGGTGGCGGCGCCCGCGCGGCCGCGGCGCACGAGGCCGGTATCCCTCGCGAAATCCTCGCCCAGGCGATCGAAATCGCCGCTGTCGGTCGCGACGTCGTCGAAGGCGACCCACGCTCGCGCGCCATCGACCAGGACGGGCGCGTGGCGCGCCTCGATCCGCTTGCCCGGGAAGTCGGTGCGGTACTCGGCGAGGTGGATCGAGGTGTTGTTGCCATGGCCGACGCCGAGCAGCAGCACCCAGCCGTCGAGCTCGTAGATGCGGGCCAGCGGCGAGCCTTCGCCGAGATCGTACGCGAGGCCGTGGTTCGCCGTGACCGTCTCGGCGTGCCGGCCCCAGGCGGCGAACGACGCGAGCGGGTGCGCGCTGCGGCGGACGCCGCGCTGCTTGCGGAACGCCTCGGGAATGGCACCCATCTGCCGCGTCGGCGTCAGGTCCGGATCGTAGGCCGGCATGGTGTTCCGTATCGGCTCCCACCACGCCTCGGGCACGGGCGGATCCTGCCAGAGCGCCGGATCGGACAGGCCGCTCGACTGGGTCGGCATCACCAGCGTGCCCTCGGGCGTCAAGACCTCTTCCAGCGCAAGGATCACCGCGACCGGCCCGCCGCAGACCCAGCCGAGCTTGCTCAGCGACGAGTGGACCAGCAACGTCATGCCGGGCTGGACGCCGAGCGCGGCGAGATCCGCCGCCAGCGACGGGACGGTGACGAGGGTGTCCGGGTGCGTCTTCAGGACCTGATGTTCGCTCATGGCACGATGTCGGCGTACCCTCGCCGGCGACTCCCTCCCTCGCCGTGAGGGCCGAGAGCGGGTGCGGCGCCCGGGTCGTCCCGCGGTGGTATCACGGGCGCGCCGAGCGGGTCCAGGCGAGCTGGCGTGGGCCGGTGAAGCGCACCGAGCCCTTGATCCGAGCGCCCGGCGGTGCGACAACATGGCCACTGAGATCCGATTTGGCTGTAACCGCGCGAAGAGGCATCGGCCGCAGCAGCGCTCGACGAGGTGCTCACGATGAAAGGTCGATTCGGACGGCATGCGGCGATTTCCTCAGCGCTCCTGGCCATGGCCGCGCTCTTCGCGTGCGGCGATGACGAGGGCGGCCCGAGCTCGCCCTCCTCCAGCGCCGCGGGCTCAGGCGGCGAGGGGGGAGCGCCCGCGACGAGCGCCACCGGTCCAGGGGGCGCGGGGGGAGCGCCCGCGACGAGCGCCGCCGGTCCAGGGGGCGCGGGGGGAGCGCCCGCGACGCCGAGCGGGACCACGGCCGACTTCGCGCTGCTCGAGACCACCGATCTCCACACCAACCTCCTCGGCTTCGATTACTTCAAGCTGGTCGCGGAGCCATCCATCGGCCTCGATCGCACCGCGACCCTCATCAACGAGGCGCGCGCCGAGATACCGAACAACCTCCTTGTCGACAACGGCGACACCATCCAGGGCACCGTGCTCGCCGACTACCAGGCGCTCGTCGAGCCGATCGCGTGCGGCGAGACGCTGGCCATCTACAAGGCCATGAACCACCTGGGGTTCGACGTCGGCGGGATCGGCAATCACGAGTTCAACTACGGCCTCGCCTTCCTCTCGCAGGTGACCCACACCCCGTTCGACGTCGAGGGGCTCGACCTCGCGGGCTCGGCGGGCTGCATGGGCCCCGACTTCCCCCAGGTGAGCTCGAACATCTTCAGCCTGAAGACGAACGAGACGCTCTTCCCGGCGTCCGTCCTCGTCGCGAAGACCATCACGGCGACGACGCCGGACGGCGACACCATCGAGAGCACGCTCCACGTCGGCTTCATCGACATCACGCCGCCGACGATCCTGAGCTGGGACAAGAAATGGCTCGACGGCAAGGTCTTCGCGAAGGGCGTGCAGGAGGTCGCGACCCCGCTGGTCGACGATCTGCGCGCGCGGGGGGCCGAGATCGTCGTCGCCATCGTCCACGGCGGCCTCGATGACTCGCCCTATACGCCCACCCTCGAGAACCAGGCGTGGTACGTCGCGCAGGTGCCCGGCATCGACGCGATGCTCATGGGCCACTCGCACCAGATCTTCCCGAACGCGAGCAGCACCGTGGCGCAGTTCGACCTGCCGCAGGTCGACAAGGACGCGGGCACGGTCGCCGGCGTTCCCGCGGTCATGGCGAACTTCTGGGGCCAGCACCTCGGGGTCATCAAGATGGGGCTCACCCACGACGGCGCGCGCTGGACGGTCGACACGGCGAAGACGGTCGTCGAGGCTCGGCCGATCTCCACGACCTGCCAGGGCGGGCTCCCCGCCGCGTGCGACGCGATGGAGCGGTGGCGCACGGGGGCGCCCTGCGCGTTCGCGACCCTCTGCGACGCGCAGCCGGACAAGACGAAGATCTTCGTCGCGGCCGACCCCGCCCTCGCGCAGCTCCTCGACGCCGAGCACCAGGCGACCATCGCTTACGTCAAGACGCCCATCGGGACGACCGATTTCGAGATGTCGTCGATGTTCGCCGACGTGGGGGACGTCAGCGCGATCCAGATCGTCAACCAGGCCCAGGCGGACTACGTCGCACGTTACATCCAGGAGAACCTGCCGCAGTTCGCGTCGCTGCCCGTCCTCTCGGTGAGCGCGCCGTTCAAGTCCGGCTTCCAGGGCGGCAACGATTACACCGACGTGCCGGCGGGGAGCATCGCGATCAACAACGCGGCCGACCTCTACCTCTACGCGAACACGCTCCAGGCGGTGAAGGTGACCGGCGCGGACATCCTCGACTGGCTGGAGAGGGCGGCGACGCGCTTCAACCAGATCGACCCCAGCGAGACGGACCCGCAGCCGCTCATCAACACGTCCATGCCCGGCTACAACTTCGATATGTTCACGGACAGGAGGATATCGTACGAGATCGACGTCACGCAGCCGCTCCCGCCCATGGGGACGAAGGCGAGCGGCCGGATCAAGAACCTCACGTGGAACGGCGAGCCCATGGATCCGGCCGCGGAGTTCATCGTGGCGACGAACAACTACCGCGCGAGCGGCGGCGGCGGCTTCCCCGGCCTCGACGGCTCGAAGACGATCTTCGCCGCGCCGGACACGAACCGCGACGTGCTCATCGCCTATATCAAGGAGATCGAGGACCTCACGCGCGCCGAGCACGGCTCGGACCGCAGCTGGCATTTCGCCGAGGTCTCGACCATGGGCCTCGTGACCTTCACCTCGACGCAGAACGCCCTTTCCAAGGCGGAGGCCGCCGGGCTGGACAACATCTCGCTCGTGGAGCAGGACGACGGCAGCGGCAAGATGCTGTCGGTGTACTCCATCGACCTGAGCCGGTGAGCGCTCGACCCCGTGCGCGGCTCGCCGCCCTGGCCGCCGGCGCGACCTTGCTGGGGGGCGCCGCCGCTCTCTCCCTGATGGGCTTGCGCGGCGGCGATCGTCCCGAGCCAGGCCGCCCCGCGCTCGCGGCATCGCCCTCGTCTTCATCGGCCGCCAGGGCTCCGATCCCGGGCGGAATGGGCGCGCGAGCGCTCGGCCTCCGGCTGCTCACGCTCTCGGATCCGGCGGAGGTGCTCGCCGGGATGACCTCGCTTTCGGAGGCGGCCGAGCGGGGAGACGTCGAGGCGCAGATCGCGCTCGGGAGGATCTATTTGAAGGGCCTTCCGGCGATCCCGAAGGACGCAGCGCGCGCCCGGGGCTGGCTCTTGAAAGCGGCCCCCTCGCGCCACCCGAGCGCCGCGTACTTCCTGGGGGTGATGAGCCAGAACGGCGAGGGGGTGAGGGCGGACCCGGCCGAGGCCGCGCGCTGGTTCGAGGTCGCGGCGCAGGGAGGGTCGCCGGACGCGATGTTCCTGCTCGCCAACGCATACCGCGCAGGCGCGGGCGTGCCGAGGGACGACAGGAGAGCCGTGGAGCTCTACGAGAGCGCCGGCGAGCTGGAGCACCCCGCGGCGCTCCAGGCGCTGGCCATGGCGCATCTCTACGGCGAGCTGGGGCTCGAGCCCAGCGAGGCGGAGCACCGCCGGTACATGATGGAGGCCGAGCACGCCATCAAGCACCTTCAGGCTCCGCCGTGAGCGCCATCTCGTCGTGTCGACGAAGAAGGAGCGCGACGGCGCCGGTCATGAATCCGGATGAGGTAACGGGCTCTCCAGAGCGGGACGCTCGCGGGCGGCTTGCGGGCATCTCCGCGGTGCTGCGCAGTCCGCGCTCACCCCGAAGGCCGCGAGCGTGAGCGCCGCCATGAGGGCGCCGAACACCACGAGCCCCATGAAGACGGCGATGCCGACGTGGAGCGCCAGGATGGCCGCCACCCACACCCGGCGGCTGCGCCGCGGCCAGATGAAGAACGCATAGCCCACCTCTATCAGGACCACGAGCCAACCGGCGATCATCGGGATCCAGGTGTGGTCGGCGAGCCAGGAGAAATCGTACTGGCGGTACGCGGGCAGCATGACCGAGCGCCAGATCGCCTCCCCGTTCCACCACTGCTCGCCGGAGGCCTTCCAGAGCCCGCTGGCCAGATAGGAGATGCAGAGGTGCATCTGGACGACGCGCAGCGAGAGCCGCGTGGTCGCCGGCGGGGCGGCGGGCGCCCGAGCGAGCCGGCGGTCCAGCGACAGCGCTGCTCCCGAGGGCATCCAGACGAGATAGAAGAGAAAGATGTTGGCGTAGTTGTCCGCCCCGTAGTTCGTGCTTTCCGCCGTCATCATCAGCGCCAGATGGGTGAGCCAGGCCAGCGCCGCCGCCGCCCTCGCCCGCCACCCGACGAGGAGAGCGAGGAGGGCGAGCGCGTAGAGCGCGCCGGTGACGGTGACGACGGATGACGCGCGGATGCCCAGCGGGGCCAGACGATCGATGAGCCAGCCGACGCGGATCAGGTCGGTCCTGGCGAGGGCGTCGTTGAGCGGCCCCTGGAGGATGCCAGAGCGCCCGTACAGCTCGAGGAGCGCAGGACCGACCATCGCGGCCTGCAGAAGGAGGACCGAGGCGAGCCCGATCCGCAGCGCCGCGAGCGGCATCGCGGAAGCTGGAGCGAAGGCGAAGCGCTCGAGCGCCGGCCACGCGCGCGCGAGCGCCGCGCGGGCGGCGAACCGACGAGCTGCGTGGCCGTTCATGGCGCCTCCCGGTCTGCCACCTGGGCGCTACGAAGCGTGGCCTGAGGAACGAGCTTGGCCTGGTAGTGCAAATCACACCTGAGCTCGTCCTGCCGGCGATGCTCGCGCATCGGCGCCACCTCACATTCCTGCACGCGTACGACCACGCTGGCGGCTCCAGGGTGCCTGGCGAACATCTTCCCGGCCCAGGACGCGGCGATCGCGCGCTTCAGCGCCTGATCCTGCTCCAGCCAGAATCTTCCGATGATGTTCCCGGCTCGCAGGCTCGCTTCGGCGTTCGACCCAGACATGAGATGATCGGTGGTCACCGCCCCCGTCGCATCCACGACCTCGAAGGTGGCCGTGGGGGGCGAGCCGACCCCGGGAGCGAAGAAGGCATATCCGCTGTCGGCGCCGGAGAGCGTGCTGTAGCAGGCGATCGCGTCCGCCAGAGGACCCCGGTCCCGGAGGTCGACTTGAAACGCTCCCACGAAGATCACCAGGCCGAGGTGCCCCGCGGCCGCGGCCAGGAGGACGAGAGCCCGCCCCCGGCCAATCGTCTCTGTTCCCATGGCTTCCCCTCACACCCGATTCTGGTCGCCGCACTTGCCCTCCGGTGAGCTCGGCCGCGGCGACCGGAGGACGGCGCGGCACCCGGGTCCCGCGCCCTGAGCCGTCAGCCCGCGGGAGACCGGTCAGCGATGGTCGGCGAGGACCACGACAGGAGCCGGAAGCGCCGCGTACGGAGCCGCTCCGGTGAGCGAACGCCCGTGGTGACGGTGGCCGTGGTGATGGTGGCCGTGGTGATGATGGCCGTGATGATGGTGACCATGATGATGGTGACCGTGATGGTGGTGGCCGTGATGATGGTGACCATGATGACGGTGACCGTAGTGAGATTGGCGGCCGTCCATCGCCTCGGCGGGAACGGGGGCAGGCACCTCCTCGACCAGCGCGAGATCCTCGACGGGCGTGGTGGTGTCAGCCGCGGCGAGCTGCGCGCTTCCGATCACCGCCGCGGTCGCCGCGAGGATGGCGATCAGTTCTACATGCTTCATCGTCGACTCCTTCTACATGGCGCGCCCGACAGGGGTGCCACCGAGCCTGGCGATGCAAGCGGTACGCCTCTTTGGCCGGAACATTGGGTGACAGCGGCGCTGTCACCATCAGGTTGACCCTGAAGCCGCTGGCCCTGTGACGAGGATCTTCGGTGATCCGCGGCGCGGCGTGCAGGATGTGTACAGCCACGCCTGGAATGATCCGAGAAACCAGCCCGGCGCAGCGGTCCATCGCGCCGCCCGCCGGGTGGTCAACGCCGCGCCAGGAATGGGTGAGGTCGCGGCGCCCAGCTTCCTCGAGGCGACTCGCGGCGGAGCGCCGCGCGCGGGGCTCGCGCATCATATCCTCTTTGACCGACGACCGCCACCGACGTGGACAGCGAGGGGAATCTGGCGGGAGAGGGCCGCGCGGAACTCCCGGTGAACAATGGCATCGTCGCAGAGCGCGATCGATCGGATCAGGGCATCTCCAGGACGCGCGACAGATCGTCGAGGATCCTCTCGGCGTCGCCGTCCTCGTGGTTGACCAGCACGGTGATGGCCGCATCGCGGCGGGCCGCGTAATACGACGCAGACACGAAGCCCCACATGCTGCCGCCGTGTCCGTAGGTCGCACCGACCGGCGATGAGCGCTGGGCCAGCCCGAGGCCATATTCCAGCAGGTCCGCCGACGCGGCGCCGACCCCGGTGGTCATCTCCGCGAGCTCGGCCGGGCCGAGCAGCCCGCCCTCGAGGAGCCGGACATAGAACGCGGTGAGGTCATCCGTGTTCGACACCAGGCCACCGGACGTCCATGCGGACGACGGATCCACGGCGGAGGTCGTATCGACGAGCTCGCCGCCGTACGACCCGTAGCCGTGCACGAGGCCCGGCACGGCGGGCTCGGCGCCGTCGAGGTAGGTGTTGGCGAGGCCTGCGGGCTCGAGGATGCGGGCGCGCAGCAGCTCGGCGACGGGCTTCCCGGACGCCGCCTCGACGACGAGGCCAGCGACGATGTAGTTCGTGTTGGAGTATTCGAAATCTTGCCCCGGCTCGAAGCACGGCGGCTCTGCGGCGGAGAACGCGATGAGCTCCTCGGGGCGCCACACGCGGGTCGGGTCGGCCTCGACGGCGCTCAGGAAGTCATGGGTCTCCGTGTAGTTGAACAGCCCGCTGGTGTGGTTCAGGACCTGGCGTATCGTGATCCGATCGCCGCCTGGGACACCCTCCACGTACCGCGATACGTCATCATCGAGCGATAGCTCGCCCTCGGCGCGGAGCATCAAGACGAGCGTCGAGATGAACGTCTTGGTGATGCTCCCGGCGCGAAAGAGATCCCCTGGCCTCATCGGCGTCCTCGTCTCGATGTCCGCCATGCCCGCCGCGCCGCGAAAGGCGCAGCCTCCGACATCCACGGCCGCGGCGGCTCCGGGGAGCCCCTGCGCGTCGAGCGCCGCGTCGAGCGCCGCCTGAAGCTTGGCAGCGAGCCCCTCGCAGCTCACCGAGCCCGGTGAGCCTCCGGCTTCGCCGCCCCGATCGCCGCCGACGCCGGCGAGAGCCTCCGTGGAGCCGACGGGGCCGGCTGCACACCCGGCAAGCGACAGGAAGACCGAACTAGCAATCCAGGCAAGCGGGTAACGGACACGACGCATCGACCAGATCTCCAGACCCCCGCGAACGTTGAACAGCAAGACACCGGGATGACGCGACCCGGACAGGCGCGGACGCTTCGCGCGTCGAGCGGCGGCAAAAGACGAAAGAGCGCCTTCGATGTCAACCGGTTTTCACGTCGAATGTGAATTCACGCACCTGCGCAGTGCGCGCCGGGCGCGTCCAGGCGTCTCAGGGGAGTGCGGTCCTTTGTCCGAAAGTGCGGTACTCTGGGAACCGCCAAGGCGCCAAGGCGCCAAGGCGCCAAGGCGCCAAGGCGCCAAGAAATATCAATAATTTGGCGTTCTTGGCGCCTTGGCGGTTCGCCCCTCTGCGGTCTGCCTGCAGTGAGTACCGCGCCGCCCGCCTCAGGGCCGTCGCTCTCGATGTCCGTCCGACAACGCCTAACGCGGCGAGATCCCCGCGATCCCGCAGGCGAGCTCGGAGAGCACCGTCACGGCCGCGCCGTACCGGCCGGCGTCCTCGGAGCTCGCGTTGCCCTGAAGGCTCCGCCTGTAGACGCCCTGGGCGATCGCGGCGAGGCGGAAGACGCCGAAGGCCATGAAGTACGGCCACGCCTCGATGCGGTCGCGACCGGAGAGCGCGCAGTACGAGGCGACCATCTCGTCCTCGGTCGGGATCCCGAGCGATCCGACGTCGACCCCGGCGAGACCGCCGCGACCTGGGAGATTGATGCGGTAACCCATGCAGGCGTACGCGAGGTCGCTCACCGGATGTCCGAGCGTCGAGAGCTCCCAGTCGAGCGTCGCGATCGCCTCGGGCGGAGAACCGGAGGAGAAGACGATGTTGTCGATTCGATAGTCGCCGTGGACGAGCGTCGTCTCGTCGCTCGCCGGCACGTTCGCGGCCAGCCAGCGCATGAGCGCCTCCATGGCCGGCACCTCGCCCGTGCGCGAGGCCTCGTATTGCCTGGACCAGCGATCGACCTGCCGCGCGACGAAGCCGCCCACCTTGCCGTAGTCCGCGAGCCCCACGGCGGCGTGGTCGACGCGGTGGAGCGCCGCGAGGACACGGATGTAGTCCGCGTAGATGGCGCGGCGCTCTCCGGCGGTCCCGACCTCGGGCAGCGTCGGATCCCAGAAGATCCGTCCGGCGGCGTACCGCATGACGAAGAACGGCGTGCCGATCACCGAGCCGTCCTCGCAGAGGGCGAGCGCCTCCGGAACGGGCACGCCCGTGTCGCGGAGAGCGCGCATCACCCGGTACTCGCGCTCGACGGCGTGCGCGGAGGGAAGGAGCTGGCCGGGCGGCTTCTTTCGCACGACGAGCTCGAGATCTCCGCCGGCCCCGCCGGCGACGCCGACCCAGTAGGTCGGGTTCGACTGGCCGCCCTTGAACTGGGCGACGGTCACGGCGCCTCCCGCGCAGCCTTCGACGTGCTCGGCGAGCCAGCGACCGAGGGCCGCTTCGTCGATCCGGTGCGCCTCGCGCGGCGCGCGCGTGTTGCTCGGCGGAGTGAGAGCCATCGCGCCTCCGACCCTATCACGCGGACCCCTGGCTTCCTATACTGCCGCCGTGACGATCTCCTTCGATCTGCCCCCCGAGCTGGCCGAGCTCCGCGGCCGCGTGCGCGCGTTCGTCGAGGCGCACGTCATCCCGAACGAGACCGCGATCCTCGAGGAGGATCGCGCAGGGCGGAAGGAGACGCTGACGGCGCTCCGCGCGCGCGCGCGCGCCGAGGGGCTCTTCGTGCCGCACCTGCCCGCGGAGCACGGCGGGCTGGGGCTCGGTATCATGGGCATGTGCGCGCTCTTTCGCGAGATGGGCCGCTCCCCGCTCGGCGCGGCGTGCTTCAACTGCGACGCGCCGGATCAGGGGAACATGGACCTCCTGCTCAAGGCGGCGTCGCCCGAGATCCGCGCGAAATACCTCGCGCCGCTCGCGCGGGCCGAGATCGCGAGCGCCTTCTCGATGACCGAGCCCGCGCCCGGCGCCGGCGCCGATCCGTCGAACCTGCGCACGAAGGCGGCCCGGGTCGACGGCGGCTGGGTGATCGACGGCCACAAGTGGTACACGACCGGCGGCGGCGACGCGGCGTTCCTCATCGTGATGGCGCGGACGTCCGACGATCCCCGCACCGGCGCGACGATGTTCGTCGTCGATCGCCACGCCGAGGGCGTCGAGCACGTGCGCGACATCCCGGTGATGAGCCCGCCGATGCTCGCGCACCGCGAGGCCGAGCTGCGGTTCCACGCCGTGCGCGTCGGCGACGACGCGGTCCTCGGCGGCGTCGGCGAGGGCTTCCTCCTCGCGCAGCGGCGCCTCGTCCCGGCGCGCCTCACCCACTGCATGCGCTGGCTCGGCTGGGCCGATCGCGCGCTCGCCATGTGCCGCGAATACGTGCTCACGCGGGAGAGCTTCGGCAAGACGCTCGCTCATCACCAGATGACCCAGAAGAAGATCGCCGACGCGGCGTCCGGCATCCACGCCGGCAACCTGATGACGCTGCACTGCGCGGCGATGCTCGAGCAAGGCAAGGAGAAGGAGGCGCGCCCCTACTCCTCGATGGCGAAGAACCACGTCGCGCGCCTGCTCTGCCAGGTGCTCGACGACGCGATCCAGATGCACGGCGCGCTCGGCTACAGCGAGGACATGCCGTTCTCGCTCTGGTACCGCTTCGCCCGGTCCGCGCGCATCGCCGACGGGCCGGACGAGGTCCACGACGTCGTGGTCGCGCGCGACTTCCTGCGAGGCGCGTTGACGACGCTGATCTGAGGGGGAGACCCCGAGCGCCTCATCTCCCCGGTGCCGACGGGCGAGCGCTCGGGACAGGCGCCTGCGTGGGCGCTTCCCTCGGAGGAGGCGCGGTGGTCAATCGAGGAAGGCAGGGAATCGAGGGAGCGCCGCGAGGTCGTCAGGTTCGTGCTGCACCACGAATCGAGCGTGGGTGGCGCGGATCAGCGCGTCGAGGCGATCCATCGAGCGGACGGACTCCTCGCGATCGGTGTTGAAGGGGGGAACCCGGCGGTGCTGCCAGTTCCCGTGGGTATGGCAGACATCCCCCGAGATGACGAGCGTCCCCGCGCGCCGGAGCCGGAGGACGAGGCTCTGGTGGCCCGGCGTGTGCCCGGGCGTCGGCACGATCCTCACGGCGCCGTCGCCGAAGACGTCCGCCTCGCCGTCGAGGAGCTGCAGCTTCGCGGTGCGGTAGGCCGAGAAGAGCTCCGGCTCGATGGTCGGCGGCGGCGGGGTCGCGGTCGCCCACTCGAGCTCGCGGCGGTTCAGGAGCCACGTCGACGAGGGGAACAGGTTGGCGTTGCCCGCGTGATCGATGTGCAGGTGCGAGAAGGCCACGTACTGCACGTCGGCGGGCGAGAGGCTCAGCGCCTTCAGGTGCTCGCGCAGCGGTGTGTCGACGCGGAACCGGATCCCGGTGCGCTCGTGCACGACGCCGCCCTTCGTCCCGGCGAACGCGTCGCTGATCCCGGTGTCCCACAGCAAGGTGCCGCGCGGGTGCCGGATGACGTAGCACGAGGCGACGAGCTCCCTGGGCCGCGCCTCGTCGCCGAAGGCGCTCATGTCCGCGATCTCGGCCCGACCGCAGTCGAGCGCGTAGAGCCGCACGTCCGTGGGCGGCTCCGGCCCTGGCCGCGGCGGGGGCGCCTCGGCGCCGGGGGCGCACGAGGGGAGGACCACGAGGAACAGAGCGATCAACCACCGTTCAAGAGACATCCTGACTCTCCTCATGCCCGCTGCCGGGCGGGCCGTCGTGTCGTTCGTGCCAGTTGTATCAGGGAGCCCTGGCGCGCGGGGCCCTGGAGCCCTCGTCGCGACCCTGCCGGCGCACGGAGCTCGGCGGCACGCCCGAGAACCGCTTGAAGGCGCGGCTGAAGGCCGCCTCGGAGTCGTAGCCGAGGCGCACGGCCGCCTCGGCGACGGTCACGCGGTCGTCGCGCAGCCAGCCGCTCGCGACGTGCATCCGAAAGCGCGCGAGGTAGCGCGCCGGCGGCACGCCGACCAGCGACGAGAAGCGCTCCGAGAAGATGGAGCGCGACATCCGCGCGACGTCCGCGAGCGACTCGACCGACCACGGCTCGCCCGGGCGCTGGTGGATCGCGGCGAGCGCGCGGCCGATCTGGGGATCGCGTATCGCGGCGAGCCAGCCGTCCGTGTCCTCTTTGCGGGACTCGACCCACGCGCGGACGACCCTCGTGATCACCACGTCGGCGAGGCGCGTCATCACCGTGGCCGCGCCGACGCGCCGCTTGAGCACCTCGTCGGCCATGGCGTCGAGGAGCACGGGCAGCACCGCGTCCTCCGCGCCGCCGCCCCGCACGAGGAGCAGCGGGGGCATCAGCTCGAGGAGCGGGTGCACGGCGGGCTGGGCGAAGGTCACGCTGCAGCACACGAGGACCGCCCGCGCGCCGGCGCCGCCGGCGCGCATCTCATAGGCCCGATCGCCGATCTCCTCGAGCGGCATCTCCTCGAGCGGCGTCACGCGCCCGCGCGCCCTGTCGGCGAGCGCGTGGCCCGTCCCGTGCGGCAGGAGGGCGACGTCGCCGGCGTGGAGCTGGAGCCAGCCGCGCTTCGGCGCGCGCAGCCAGCAGTCGCCCGAGACCACGAAGTGGAACCGCGCCTGCGCCACCGGTGGGAGATCGATGCCCCAGGGGCGCGTCAGCTCGCAGCGGCCGTAAGAGCCGTCCGAGAGCCGGAGGTCCTGGAGGACCTCGCTCAGCGCGTCGGGGGAGAGCGCCTGTCCGCCGGACGAACGGTCATGCATTGGCGACAAAGTAGCATGGAACGACCGCCGCGGTGGCTCCACGATGCCGGGCAGGAGGCATGAAACCACCATGCGTGCACTCGTCTATGACCCTGCCCAGCCACGTGGCCTTCGCTTCGCGGACGTCCCGCCGCCGGATCCGGCGCCCTCGCAGGCGCTCGTGGAGGTCCACGCGATATCGCTGAACTTCGGCGAGGTCGCGTTCCTCGGCGAGATGCGCAGCCCCGGCGAGGTGCCGGGGTGGGACGCCGCGGGCGTCGTCGTGCGGGCCGCCGCCGACGGGTCGGGGCCGAGGGAGGGGGCGCGCGTCGCGTCGTTCGGTCGGAGCGGCGCGTGGGCCGAGCTCCGCGCGGTGGACACGTCCGAGCTCGGCGTGGTGCCGGATGCGGTCGACCTCGGCTCGGCCAGCGCGGTCCCGGTGGCTGGCGTCACGGCGCTCCGCGCGCTGCGCGCGCTCGGGCCGGTCGTGGGGCGCCGGGTGCTCGTCACGGGCGCCTCGGGGGGCGTGGGGCGCTACGCCGTCCAGCTCGCGCACCGCGCCGGCGCGCACGTGGTGGCCGCGGTGGGGAGCGCCGCGCGCGCCGAGGGGCTGCGCGCGCTCGGCGCCGCGGAGGTCGTGGTCGGCTTGGAGGAGGTGACGGAGCCCGTCTTCGGCGTCCTCGAGAACGTCGGCGGCGCGCAGCTCGCCCAGGCGCTGAGCCTCGTCGAGCGCGGCGGCTCGGTGCAGAGCATCGGCATGGCGTCGCGCGAGCCCAGCACCATCGACTTCGAGCGGGAGCGGCGGCGCGCGGGGGACAGGCGCGTCGAGGTCTTCGTCGTCGGCTCCGGCTTCGGGCCCGACATCGCGTATCTGGCCTCGCTCATCGAGCGGAGAGCGCTCGATCCGCAGATCGGGTTTCGCGGCGGCTGGGAGCGCGCCCCGGAGGCGGCCCAGGCGCTGCTCGATCGGCGGGTGCTGGGCAAGGCGGTGCTGGAGATCAGGAGGGAGAGCCGATGAGCGAGCTGGCGAATCAGACCGTGGTCGTCGTCGGCGCGAGCTCGGGTATCGGGCTCGCCGCGGCCCGGGCGGCGGCGTCGCGGGGCGCCAACGTGATCATGCTCAGCCGATCGCAGTCGAGGCTCGATGAGGCGGCCGAGAGCGTCGTCGGGGGGACGAGGCGGGCGGTCGCGATGGACATGCTGGATGCTGGCGCGGTGGATCGCGCGATGGGGTCGATCGAGGCGATCGATCACCTCGTGCTCACCGCGGTTGCGGACGAGCTCGCGAGCCGGGCGCCGATCGGCGCGCTGACCGGCGAGCAGGTCGAGCGCAGCTTCGACAAGCTGCGCGGGTTCGTGAACGTCATGCGCGCTGCTGCGCCGCGCCTCCGCGAGCGCGGCTCGGTCACGCTCGTGGCCGGGGCTTCCGCGGTGAAGCCGCCGCGCGAGGGGTTCTCGGTCCTGGCCGCCGCGAGCGGGGCGATCCTGAGCTTCGGAAAGGCGCTGGCGCTGGAGCTCGCGCCGATCCGCGTGAACGTCCTGATGTCGGGGGTGGTCGACACGGCGATCCACGCCGGGCGGCGCGAGCAGATGAAGGCCTGGGCCGAGAAGGACCTGCTGGTCCGGCGCTTCGGTCAGCCGGAGGACATCGCCCACGCCATCGAGTTCTTGATGACCAACCCGTACATGACCGGCCACACGCTCACCGTCGACGGTGGCTTCGTCGCGATCTGAGGAGAATCATGGGTGCAGACGGACATCAGGGAGCGATGGCGGGCCGGCGAGTCGTCATCGTCGGCGGAACGAGCGGAATGGGGCTCGGCGCGGCGAGGGCCGCGGTGCGGGCGGGAGCGGAGGTGATCGCTGCGGGGCGGCGACCGAGGGCGGAGCGCGAGGCCGGCGATGCGGGGGACGCTCGCGTCGCGCGCGAGACGGTGGATATCACGGACGAGGGCTCGGTGAAGGCGATGTTCGAGCGGGTTGGAGAGCTCGATCATCTCCTGGTCACCGCCGCGCCGGCGCCTGGCTCGTGGGGGGCGTTTCTGGAGCAGGATGTGGCGGGCGCGCAGCGGTACATGAGCGCGAAGTTCTTCGGGAGCTGGGCCTGCGCCCGATACGCGGCGCCGAGGATGCGGGCCGGGGGGTCGATCACGTTCCTGACGGGCGGCGCTGCGGTCCGTCCCCGCGCGGGGGCGACGATGGTCTCGGCGACGTTCGCGGCGCTCGAGACGCTCGCTCGCGGGCTGGCGATCGAGCTGGGTCCGCTGCGGGTCAACGTGATCCGTCCGGGGTATACCGACAGCGAGATGTGGGGATTCCTCGACGAGGGGGCGCGCGAGGAGCTCCGGCGGAAGGTGAGGGCGGCCATGCCGGTCCGGCGGATGGGGACGGTGGAGGACATCGGGCACGCGGCGGTGTTCCTGATGACCAATCCGCAGGTGACCGGCTCGGTGCTGGAGATCACGGGGGGCGAGACGCTCGTGGATGGGTTGTAGGGGATCGCCGGCCGCCCGGAGCCGCCGGCCGCCCGGAGCCGACCCGGGTTGAGATGGCCGGAGCCGACCCGGGTTGAGGTGGCCGGACCCGACCCAGGTTGAGGTGGCCGGACCGGACCCAGGTTGAGGCGGCCGGACCGGACCCAGGTTGAGGTGGCCGGACCGGACCCAGGTTGAGGTGGCCGGACCGGACCCAGGTTGAGGTGGCCGGACCGGACCCAGGTTGAGGTGGCCGGACCGGACCCAGGTTGAGGTGGCCGGACCCGACCCAGGTTGAGGTGGCCGGACCGGACCCAGGTTGAGGTGGCCGGACCGGACCCAGGTTGAGGTGGCCGGACCGGACCCAGGTTGAGGTGGCCGAACCGGACCCAGGTTGAGGTGGCCGGACCGGACCCAGGTTGAGGTGGCCGGACCGGACCCAGGTTGAGGTGGCCGGACCGGACCCAGGTTGAGGTGGCCGGACCGGACCCAGGTTGAGGTGGCCGGACCGGACCCAGGTTGAGGTGGCCGGACCGGACCCAGGTTGAGGTGGCCGGACCGGACCCAGGTTGAGGTGGCCGGACCGGACCCAGGTTGAGGTGGCCGGACCGGACCCAGGTTGAGGCGGCCGGACCGGACCCAGGTTGAGGCGGCCGGAGCCGACCCAGGTTGAGGTGGCCGGACCGGACCCAGGTTGAGGCGGCCGGACCGGACCCAGGTTGAGGTGGCCGGACCGGACCCAGGTTGAGGTAGCAGCCGGAGGTAGCCGGACCCGACCCGGGTTGAGACGACCGTGGTTGAGGTGGCGGACGTGGCGACAACGACAGTGATTTTGTAAAATTCGCGCGTACCGCAACTCCACGAGGCCGTACAAAAAATCACCCCCTCTGTCGATCGCGCCTCCCCTCGTTCGTCGTGACTGCAGTGGCTGGGCTCAGCCGGTCGAGAGCGACCGGTCGCCTGCGTCCCATCGAAGGAGACACGACGATGCGATTCATCATCACCGCAGCACCGGGGACCAACGAGGCCAAGGCGGAGGCGGATGGGCCTCCGGACGAGGAGCTCTTCGCCGCATACATGAAATACAACGAGGAGATGATGAAGGCCGGCGTGCTGATCGCCTCCGAGGGCCTCAATCCCGGCGGTGCCCGCGCCCGCGTCGGGATCTCTCGGGGGAAGCGCACCGTCCTCGATGGGCCCTTCGTCGAGACGAAGGAGCTGGTCGGCGGCTTCTACCTGATCGAGGTGAGCTCCAAGGAAGAGGCGATCGAATGGGCCCTGCGCTGCCCCGTCGGGCTCGGGAGCGACGAGGTCCTCACGATCCAGCAGATGACCGAGCTCTCGGACATCCCCCCGCGCTTCAGGGAGATCATCGCCGATGTGGCGCCGACGTGGAGCGCCTCGTTCTCGAGGGCGCGGTAGCCCCAGCGACCGCACCCACGCCCACGCGGACGTCGCCGCAGCGGCGCCGCGCCGACCGGCCGACGGCCACCGGCGAGCAGGATCCGCAGCGTCGCGAAGCGGAGCTCGATCCCGGGATGGAGCTCCGCGCCGCGGTTCAGGTCAAGGTGCCTGGATCTTCGCCTTCACCCACCGCCCCGACTCGGTCAGCTGCCCATCCGACCATGGCCCGCCCGTGCTCGCCCCGGGCCGCAGCGCGGCGCAGGCCTCCGCCTTGTCGACGATCGACCAGTTGAGCCAGCTGATCTGGTTGCTGTTCAGGAAGTCGAGCCACCGCTGCGCCTCGACGAGATCCAGCGAGCCGCTCCCGCTGGCGTTGCAGGTGCCCCACTCGGTCACGAAGAGGGGAAGGCCCGCGGCCAGCGCGTTCGTCGCCTTGGTGCGCAGCGAATCCTTGTGCGTGGCGGCATAGAAGTGCAGCGTGTAGGCGACATTGTCGTCGCTCGTGATCGGGTTCCTGGCGGCCACGTCCACGTCCTGGGACCAGGTCGGCGTCCCGACGATGACGAGGTTGTCGGAGCCGGCGTCGCGGATCAGCCGGATCACCTCCTCGGCGTACGACTTCACCTCTGACCAGCTCTCGCCGTCCGGCTCGTTGAAGACCTCGAAGATCACGGCGGGCTCGTCGCCGTACTCCCTGGCCATCTCGCCGAAGAAGCGCTTCGCTGCGTCCCTGTTCGGCGCCCGGCTCGCGTCGTGATCGTGCCAGTCGATGATCACGTAGATGCCTCTGTCGATGGCGGCGTTGACGATCGCCCGGACCTTGTTCTTCTCCGCCTCCGGGTTGTTGACGTAGCCCAGCCCCGACATGTTGGCGGCCATCGCGGCGCGGACGATGGTCGCATCCCAGTCGTCCACGAGCGTGTTGACGGCGGAGGCGTTGTAGAACTTCTCTCCCTCCCAGATGCTCCAGAACATGCTCATGCCCTTGAGCTGGAGCGCTTCCCCGTGCTCGTCGACGACGCGGTTGCCCATCACCCTCAGGCGGCCGTGCCGCTCGACCGGCGTTCCCGTGGCCGGGCCCGTTCCGGTCGAGGTCGTCGAGGTGACGATCGAGGTGGAGGTCACGCTGGACGTGGACGCGTCGCCGCCGCCGGCGCCGCCGGCGCCGCCCATACCGCCGCCGGAGGCCGCCGAGGTGGAGGTCACGGCGGACGTGGACGAATCGCCGCCGCCGGCGCCGCCGGCGCCGCTCATGCCGCCGCCCGAGGCCGCCGAGGTGGAGGTCACGGCGGACGTGGACGAATCGCCGCCGCCGGCGCCGCCCACGCCGCCGCCGGAGGCCGCCGAGGTGGAGGTCACGCTGGATGTGGACGCGTCGCCGCCGCCGGCGCCGCCCATGCCGCCGCCCGAGGCCGCCGAGGCGGAGGTCACGGTAGACGAATCGCCACCGCCGGTGCCGCCACTGCCGCTGGCGCCGCCGCCTGAGGAGGCCGACGTGGCCGCCACGGTAGACGAATCCCCTCCGCCGGCGCCGCCCATGCCGCCAGCGCCGTCCGTGCCGCCGGCGCCGCCCATACCGCCGCCGCCGGTGCCGTCCGTCCCGCCGGCGCCGCCAGCGCCGCCCGTGCCGCCCCCCGAGGAGGCCGACGTGGACGCCGACGTCGACGTCGACGCGTCGCCGCCGCCCCCCGAGGACGTCGACGTCGATTCCGTCGAGTCGCCACCTCCCGACGCCGAGTTCCCCGACGAACCCTCACAGCCGAGCAGCATCATCGCCGGCAGCGCAAGATGCAGGAAGCCGCGCGTCCACCGCGGCCCAGCGAACCATCCAGTCGTCCCGTCGTAACTCATTGTCCTCTCCAAGGAAGGCTCTCGACCGATGCGCCCGGCGTCGAGCAAGGGGCGTCAAGCAGGGGCATCAGCGAAGAAGATGGCTTCGCTGCATAGCAGGCCCGCTCCAGAGGGTGAAGGCGAAAGTAGGAGATCCATCGACTCGGCCCCACCGGTCCCATCGACCACACCGGCCCCACGAAGCGCGCGCCATCGCCGGCCCGCACCGGCCGGCGCGGCAGCTCGACGTCGCCAGCGCGCGCCCGCCGCGCCTCGCTCCTCCGCCCTCCTCGATCCGCCCTCGCGGCGCGCCCCTCTGCGCCGCCCGACCCCTCGCGGCGCGAGCGCCCGCGGCCCTACGCGCGGCGGAGGATCTCCTGAAGCGCGTTCTCCAGCCGCCGCTCGATGTCCGGGTCGTCGAGCGCCGGCGTGATCTCCTCGGGCACCACGCGCGCGCGCATGATGATCCGCGCATAGATGAACGTGCTGCGCGCGGTCGGAGGCTCCGTGTCGCCGAGGCACGAACGGAGCAGCTGGTACGCTCTGCCCTTCACCGCACCTCCGCTGCCCGGGCGCGCTCGACCGTGGCGATGATCCGGCGAACCGCGGCGGACGCGGTCTCGTGCGCCGCGAACGCGTCCCGCACGACGTGCGCCGCCTTCACGGCGGCTCCCCCGTCGAGCGTGCCTTGCAGCACGCCCTCGGCGAGGCGGACGAGCGGGCCGATCTCGACCATGTCCCGGGCGAGGGACCGCGCCGCCAGGGCGACCTCGGAGACCGTCTCGGCCGGGTACGAGCGCGAGAGCAGCGCCGCGTCCTCGGCCAGCTCCGTCGCCATCGCGAACATGTCCCGATAGCAATCGACCGCCGCGCTCAGGTCTTCCGGGCTCAGCGCTGCCGGCGTCGCCTCCGGCAGCGTCGCCGCGGCGCTCTGCGCGTCGGCGAGCACCGGAGCGATGGCCGCGAGCGCGTGCTCCAGCAGGCGCGCGCTCTGCTCGAACCGCGCGAGGCGCTCCCGCGCGGTGCGGCTCGGCGGCGGCGCGTCGCTCTCCAGCGCCTCGAGCCGCGCGCCGACCTCGGCGGCGAGCTGCTCGAGGCCCTCGACCACGCGCGGCCCGAACCTGCGAGGGACGACGTCGAGCACGCAGAGCGAGCCGACCACGTGCCGGCGCACCCGGATGGGCACCCCCGCGTACGCGCGGATGCCGTAACGCTCGACGAGCTCCTTGGGCACGCGCTCGTCCCGCGACGCGTCCTCGACCACGAGCGGCGCCTCGTGGCGAACCACGAGCTGACAGAACGAGTTGCTCCGCGAGGTGGCGCAGCTCACGCACAGCTCCGGCGGCAGGCCGCGGTGCGCGCGGAACAGCTGGATGTGGCGGACGATCAAGCTCACCAGCGCCATCGGCGCCTGAGCGAGCCCGGCTGCCCGCTCGACGCAGGTGTCGAGGATGGCGTCCGCGTCGTCGCGCAGCAGCACCTGGTGCAGCTCGGCGAGGCGCGCGGGATCGTTCAAATCGGCCATGAAGAGGTGTTCTTGCCCGGGCGAGAGGGCGGATTCTGCCTCGCGCGCCGCCAGGAAGCAGCCGCGCCTTCCGCGCAGCTTACCTCAACCGAGCGCCGGAGGCCGCAACCGCGAGGCCGCGCCCGGCGGGGTCAACCGATGTGTGCTTCAGGAGACACGACGCTCCGTCGCTCCCGGGTCGCCCGCGGCCGCGCGCTTACTCCCGGTCACGGCTCAGGCGCGCTTTCCGTCGCGGCTCAGGCGCGCCTGGACGACCGAGACGCCGAGCTGGCCGAGCGCGTGGCGGAGCGCGGCGCGCAGCGCGCTGAACGTGCGCAGCTCGCCGAGCTCGACGCCGAGGCCCACCAGCGTCCTGCTCACCGCGGGCGAGATGCCGGAGAGCGCGCACGTGGTCCCGAGCAGGCGCGCGGCCCGCACCAGCTTGAGCAGGTGGTTCGCGGTCGCCGTGTCCACGACGTCGACCCCGGTGAGGTCCACGATGGCGAACCGCGCCCTGCTCACGCTGACGGCCTCGAGGAGCGCGGTCATCATCTCGGCCGCGCGCACGCTGTCGACCACGCCGATGATCGGCATCGTGAGCACCCCGTCCCAGATCTCGATGATCGGCGTCACCAGCGCGTGGATGGTCCGCCGCTGGCGCTCGATGAGGTGCCGCTGCTCCTTCAGCGCCAGCTCGTGCAGCTGCCGGTCCCGCTCGACGCGCCGCCGGTCCGTGATGTCCCTCGAGACGCCGACCGTGCCGATCACCTGGCCTCCTTCGCCCCGCAGGGCGGATTTGACCGTGGTCAGCGTCCGGATCGCGCCGTCGTGGCGCGTGGCCGGCTCCTCGTCGATGACCAGCCGGTTGCCGGTCTCGAACACGTACAGGTCGTCCTTCACGTACTGCTGCGTGAAGTCGGGCTCGGCGCGCGGCGAGTCGACGATGCCGTGGAGCTCGGTGTTGGTCATGCCGTAGAGATCGCGAAACGCCTTGTTGGCCCAGAGCACCTTCGATCTCGGGCCCTTGACGAGGACCATGTCCTCGATGGCGTCGAGGATCTGCTGATAGACCTCCTCCGCGAGGAGGGGCCCGGCCGCGCGGGGCGGCGGCCTCCCGGTGATGTCCTCGAAGACGCCGTACGCCAGGTCGCCTCGATCGTACGTCGAGGCGCGGAGGGCGAGCAGGCGCGTCGAGCCGTCGCCGCGGAGCACGCGGCACTCGAGATCCGCCGTCGAGGGGCCGGGGAAGAGGCCGCCGAGCGTGGAGCGCACCCGCGCGCGGTCGGTCTCGATCACGATCTCGTCGAGCGGCTTGCCGGTGAGATCCAGGGCGGACCGGCCGAGCGCCCGCGCGCACGCCGCGTTCCACTTCACCAGGCGGCCCTCGGCGGTCACGACGCAGAAGGGGTGCTCGCAGGCCTCGAAGAACAACTCGAAAGAAGGCTGCGCGGTCGGTTGCGTGTTCATAGACCTCGCTCGCTGGGGAAGACTCACCCACAGGGCTGTGCTGTAGCGCGGCGCATCCATCGCCACAGGCTCCCTCGGATCGACGCGCCCATTCCTGTGTATCCCAGCTCGCCCTCCTTCGATAGATCCATTGACGATCTCGGGAGATACGTTCTCGCCATATCGCCGATCAGTTCCTGACGTAACGCGCGGGCGCGCTCGTCACGATTCGATGCGCCGGCCGCGCGGCGCCCCGGCGGCTCCGTCCCGGAGGGCCGCACCCTGCCCGGACGCCGGCGAGGGGTTCCAGGATCCCCCGCCGGGGACCCCGCGGGCCGGCCCCGGCGGGAGCGCGGGCTCGCCCTGGATCCGGGCCTGGGCGCTTCCGGAAAAAATCGTTCGATCCTCTGTCGGGTTTTTCTCCCGGCCTCCGGATGAGGTGGTGAGGCGAGCGAACGCCGGGGCGAAGGCGCTCCGGGGCCGCTCGCCTGAGCTCAACCCCTGAATGAAAGCCTTGGGAGCCACCATGAACCACATTGCATTCTTCCGCAGCGCCTCGCCCCTCGCCCTCGTCCTCCTCATCGCCGCCCCCGGCTGCGTGGCCACGGCCGGCGAGACGCAGGTCGATCCGCTGGCCGAGGACGCCCCGGCGCCGGACGGCGCGGAGACCGGCAGCGCCGCCGGCGAGCTCGCAGCCGCCGCGTCCCCGCTGGCGATCGAGGACGGCGCGGAGCAGCTGACGGCGAGCGCCGGCGCGGACGCGCCCCTGTCGGCGAGCACGCTCGTCGGCCTGTCCACGGGGTTCTATGTCCCTCCGCACGTCGGCGGCGATCGCGAGTACGACGGCCACGGGCCGAGCGTGTCGCTCCAGGTCGAGCTGAGCGTCTTCAACGGCAACGAGCTCTGGGCGGCGGTCTACATGGACGCGCTGGAGACGAAGAGCAACTGGACGCGCGCCGCGGGGACCGGCTGGTATCGCCTGTACACGGCGAGCCGCCCGATCGTGGAGGTGGTCAGCCCGGTCGACTTCAGCCATACGTACACGGACACGGACCACGCCCACGACATCTACGCGTTCGCGCCGGAGAGCCTCGTCAACAAGCTGGATTACGTCGGCGACACGAGGGGCGACGAGGCCGGGACGAAGACGGGGGTCAGGGTCTACTTCAATCCCATCACCGTCGTGACGGAGTAACTCGACCTTCCCCGTCGCAAACAGGCTTCGGAGACCGTCGCGCTCAGTCGAGGTGCCACGCCACGAGCGCGTTCGCCAGCGAGCCCAGCGCGCCGACGACGTAGATCTCCGCCGCGTGCTCCGGAGCCGCCCCGACCGCCACCGCGCACGCCGCGCAGAGCGCCGCCGAGAGCCAGCTCGCCCTCGGCAGCCCCGGCGCGGCGGTCGCGTGGACCGTCGCGAACAGCACGAGATCGGTCGCGAGCGCGCGCTCCACGGGCTCGTCCGTGATCACGGCGATCGCCCGGTGCAGGAGCATCGCGCCGAACAGCACCTTCACCACGTGCCCGATCCGCCGGTTCACCGCGTTCTTCGAGAGCGGGCGGCGGAACGCCCGGAGCAGCGAGAGCGCCGCGACGGTCGTGACGCAGCCCATCGCGAAGAGGTCGACCGGGCGCTCCACCGGGACGAGCCGCCCCACGCCGATCGTCGTCATGACGACGCCGACGGCGCCGATCGTGAGGCCGAACCGGGTCCGCTCTCGCCTGGATACGGTGAGATCGATGTCGGAGCTCCTCGCGAGCTGCTCGGCGAGCGCGTCCAGCAGATCATCGAGCCTCGGCCACCGCTCCTCGGGTCGCGCGCGGAGCCCCCGCGCGAGCGCGCTCCGGACCCACGCGGGCACCCTCGCTCCGGCCGGCGCGGGCCTCAGGAGATCTCGCCGCGCCAGGTCGAGCCGCGCGCGATGGTCCCCGCCCTCGAAGGGCAGCTCGCCATAAAGCGCCTCGTAGAGCGTCGCGCAGAAGCTCCACTGATCGCTCTTCACGGTCGCCGGCAGCCGCTCGGCCTGCTCGGGGGCCATGTAGGCCGGCGTCCCCAGGAGCGCGCCCCCGGCCGTGAGCGGCGCATGGAGCGGGCCGCTCACGGGCACATCGGCGCCCTCACCGGCGCCGGAGCGGGGCCGGTCCTCCTCGAGCGAGAGGCGCGCGAGCCCGAAATCGGCCATGCGCGCCCGGCCGTCCTTGCCGATGAGGATGTTGTCCGGCTTGACGTCGCGGTGGACGAGCCCCTCCTGGTGCGCCGCCGCGAGCCCTCGGCCCGCCTGGATCCCCGCGGCGAGCACGGCCTCCCACGAACGCGGCTCCTGGCGGCCGAGGTCGCGGAGCGTCCGGCCGTCGACGAACTCCATCGCGACGAACACACCCCCTCCGTGCTCGCCGATCTCGTAGATGGGGACGACGTTCGGGTGCGAGAGCCTTGCCATCACCTGCGCCTCGCGCACGAGGCGGGCCCGATCCTCCGGATCGAACCGCCCCGGCGCGATGAGCTTCAGGGCGACGCGGCGGTCGAGCTCCGCGTCGTACGCCGCGTAGACGACGCCCATGCCGCCCTGGCCGGCCCGGGCGAGCACCGTGAACCGCCCGATGCGCGCGCCGGGGCTCAGCGGCTCCTCGGGCGGCGGCAGGGACGCGGCGGCGCTCTGAAGGAACCCGTCCGGCTGCGCGCCGTCGTGCCGGAGCAGGCTCCACACCTCCCGGAAGAGCTCCGGGCGACCCGCGCACCGCGCCTCCAGGAACGCGCGGCGGAGGCCGTGGCTCTGGTCGATCGCTGCCTCGAAGAGCGCCTCTACCTCGCTCGGATCAAGGCGCGGGCTCATCTCCGCCGTGCAGCGCCCGGTAGAGCCACGCCTTCGCGAACCGCCACTCGCGCTCGACCGTGCGCGTCGTCACGCCGGTGAGCTCGGCGATCTCGCCCTCGGTCAGGCCCCCGAAATAGCGCAGCATCACGATCTCGGCCTTGCGCGGGTGCTCCTGGCTCATCCTGCGCAGGGCCTCGTCGAGGGCGAGGATGTCCTCGAACGGGAGGTCGAGCTTGAGGGGAAGCGCGTCGATCGCCTCCTCGGGGGCGCGCTCCTGGTCGCCGCCCCGCTTCCGGGCAGCCTTGTGGCGCGCGTAATCGACGAGCAGGTCGCGCATGGCCTGGGAGGCGGCGCCGAAGAAATGGGCGCGGCTCTGGAAGCGGGCCTCGCCGTCCCGGAAGAGCTTCTCGTACGCCTCGTGGACGAGCGCGGTGGGGCCGAGCGTCTGCCCGGCGCGGAGGTGGCGGACGCGGGCCAGGGCGATGGCCTTGAGCTCGGCGTAGACGGCGCGGAGGAGGGCGTCCGCGGCGTCTTTCCGGCCCTCCTGGGCGGCGTGGAGGAGGACCGTGATGCCCTCGCCGTCGCTCGGCTCGGGCGCGCGTCGATCGCTCGCGTTCATGGGGTGGGCCTCGCTCAGGCCGCAGCGTACACCAAACGGCCGCGCTGACGAGCCCGACCGTGCGGCGCGCGGCCCCCCGCGGCGTGGGATCTCCGGGAGGCGGGGTCCTTCCGCCCTGTGGGCTCGCTCGACGGGGCGCTACGACGCTGCGCGCAGGCTCCTGGCGACGGCGTCCCAGCTCACGAGCTTGTCGAGGAAGACCTCCAGGAAGCGTTGGCGGTTGTTGCGGTGATCGAGGTAATAGGCGTGCTCCCAGACATCGCACGTGAGGAGCGGCGTCGCGCCCGTCGTCAGCGGGGTCTCGGCGTTCGGCGTGTCGAGGATCCTGCCCTTGCCGCCGTCGAGCACGAGCCACGCATACCCCGAGCCGAAGCGCGCGACGCCGGAGGCGATGAAGTCGCCGCGAAACCTCTCCCAGCCGCCGAGGCCCGCGATGAGATCGCCCACGTCTCCCGAGGGCGGAGGGCCGCCGCCGTTCGGCTTCATGCCCTCCCAGAAGAAGGTGTGATTCCACACCTGAGCTGCGTTGTTGAACACCGCGCCCGAGCTCGTGCGCACGAGATCGACCAGGCTCGCGCTCGCCTCGGGCTTGCCGTCGATCAGGCTCTTGAGCTTCGACATGTAGCCCTTGTGGTGCTTCTCGTAATGAAACTCGAGCGTCTCCCGGCTCATGGCGGGCTCCAGCGCGTCCTTGGGGTAGGGGAGCGGTGCCACCTCGAAGTCCATCGTGTCCTCCTTCTCTCGTTGGTGCGCGCCGCGGCGAGGCCCGCGCCCAACGACTCTCGAACCCGCGGCGCTGCACGTCAATGCGCGCGGGCGCCGGATGTGCCGGGGGCGCCGATGGCGGCGTCCGCCCGCTCCGGCGCGGCGCGCGTCAGCCCGCGCGGATGGCGACACCGCGGCGCCGCGACGAACATCACCTTCGTCTTGAACGTAGCGTGCCGGGCGTGCTCGTCACGCCCGTGGGCCCGAGGCCTGCGGCGCCGCGGTGTCGCCTCGGCGTTGTGGTCGCCTCGGCGTTGGAGATGCCCGGCGCCGTGGCACCGATGATCTCGTGAAACGAGCTCCTGAGTCGGTTCATCTCTGGGCGGCGACGCTCCAGAGAGCGTCCGAATCAAACGTGGAGATCACGTGTTTTGTGAGTTGCACGGCTCTCGGCAGCCAAGTAGTATGCAAGAACTCTCCGCGATCTCACGATCTCACGATCTCACGATCTCGCGATCTCGTGGACGCTCGGTCGGGCGAGGGGGTCGCGCCGAGCGCAGGTTACCGCGGAGCGCTCTCGTCAGCGCCAGCTCGGGGTTGCCGCTTCGACGCAGGCGATGAGCGCGAGCGTGTGCGCGACGGAGTGGCCCAGTCCAAGGAGGTTATCATGCGTTCCTCACGATCGAACATCGTTCATCTCGCACCGCTCCTCGCGGCCCTGCTCGTGCTCCCGGCGTGCTCGCAAGAGCCGGAGCTCGACGCGGCGCCGCTCGCGAAAGGGCACGAGCTCGCGCTCGGAAGCGTGACGAAGAACGGCGTCGCGCTGTCGACCCGCGCCGCGAGCCTCGCCGCGCCCGCGACGCTCGCCGGCCGCGAGCGGGCGTTGGACGCCGAGCGAGCGGCCGAGCACCTCCGGCCGGAATATACGCTGCCGATCCGGCCGATCGGAGAGAACGTTCAGGTCAACGACCCGGCGCTCGACGAGATTCATGTGCTTCGGACCGACCCTCCAACACGCCCCTTCGTCACCGTGACCCAGAGCGAGACCTCGATCGCCTCCCATGACCGCAACATCGTCGTTGCCTACAACACGTCCGCCGGCGTGGATCCCGTCGTGGTCGACGGCGCCGTCGTGTTCGAGACCGTGTTCTTCTCCGGCTTCTCGACCTCGAACGACGGCGGGATGACCTGGACGAGCGGCTTCATCCCCACGCTGCCCGGGAACGCGAGGACGCTCGGCGATCCCGTCGTGCGCTCGGATCGCCGTGGGGTATTCCATTTCGTCGGGCTCGCCCAGGACGCGCTGGGCCAGGGGGGCGTGCAGGCGAACAGGTCGACCGACGGCGGCCGCACGTGGAGCGAGGCGGTGTTCGTGGCCCAGGACAACGGAGCCGACAAGAGCTGGCTCGCCGTGGGGCCCGATCCGGTGCGCCGGCGCCGCGACAACCTCTACGTGACCTGGACCAGTTTCCAGCCCCCGGAGGCGCCCGTCCGGTCCGAGCTCCGCTTCGCGCGCTCGACCGACGGCGGCGTGACCTGGACATCGAAGGTCGTCTTCGCTCCCGAGGTCGAGACGGAGCCCGCACCCCTGCAGGACCAGATCCAATTCACGAACCCCTTCGTGGATCCCGACGACGGCACGCTCTACCTGCCGTTCCTTCAGTTCAGCGGCTCGGACGCCGATTTCATACGGATGCTGGTGTCGCGTGACGCCGGCGAGACGTTCGAGTTCGTGGAGTTCAACCTCCCGGGAGCCCCGGACCCGACCCTCCTGCCCGTGGTCCAGCCCGGCGAGCTCATCGACTGCGGCGATGGCGGTGGGGTCCGCCTGGCCATCACCGACGGACCGCGCCGTACGGGCCGGCAAGGGTTGCCCACGTATGTGCACGCCTCTCGCCTCATCGTCCAGCCGACGCTCGCGGCGCGCGGCGGGGTCGTCTACCTGGCCTGGTCGGCCTCCACCAGCGAGAGGGTCGGCGAGGCGGACTCGGGCTCGAACATCTTCCTCGTGCGCTCGGACGACCGCGGGCGGACGTGGACGCTGCCGATCCCCGTCACCTCGACGGCCGGGGAGAACATCCATCATGTTCTCCCGGCCGTGACCGTCGGCAAGCAGCCGAGCGACGTGCACATCGTTTATTACACGCAGAACCGCGACAGGTCCGTCGACGTGGAGATGGCCAGCTCGTTCGAGCGCGGGGAATCGTTCGGCGACGGCGACAGGCAGCACGTCACGGACACCTCCTTCCGCCTCGCGCCGACGAACATCCCGCTCGAGCCGCCCGTCGATGACAGCTTCCTGACGACGAACTTCGATCGGGTCGTCCGGCCCTGCTACTGCCTCGGCGAGTATCTCGACGTCACGTCGGAGCGGAGGAAGCTCCGCTCGGCCTGGGGCGACCTGCGCAACCTCATCAGGGAGCCCCGCCACCCCGAGAACCCCATCTCGGGTCGGAAGCACTCGCAGGCCGACGTCTTCTTCCAGGCCTTCAGGGCGCGCTGAGCGCTCCTCTCGCTGCGCCCCGCCGATCCATGCCGGGATCGTCGCGCCTCGGCGGCCGTCAGCTCGCCCTGCGCCTGGCCGGCCGCGCCGGCCGCTCCGGCGCCGGCGCCTTCTCGGGCCGCGCGGCCAGGGCCACGACGCGGCCGAGCTCCTCGCGGAGCGCGTCGGCCTTGCCGGGGCCGAGCCGCTCGCGGACGTGCTTCTGCGTCCGCTCCCACAGCGGGAACGCCGCCTCGATGGCCCGCTCGCCCTGGCGCGTCAGGAAGATGAGGCGGACGCGCGCGTCGTCGGGCGCGCGCGCGACCCGGAGCAGGCCCGCCCTCTCCAGCGGCGCGAGGTTCCTCGTGAGCGTCGTGCGATCCATGACGAGCCCGTCGGCGAGCGCGCCGAGCTTCACGCCCCCCTCGCCGCACGTCGCGACCGCGACCAGCATCGTGAGCTGCGTCGCCTGGAGCCCCAGAGGCCGCAGGGCCTCGTCGTAGAGCCGCGTCAGCGCGCGCGACGCGCGGCGCACGCGCACGAGGGCGCACTGGCTCGCGATGATCTCGGAGGCACGGGCAAAATCAGCCACAAGTGTATCTACACCATTTTGCGTTGACCCGCCATCTGGGACGTCCTGAACTGCTTGACATCTGTACAGGTGCAAGTACACCTATCCCCACGATGCAGGGCGGCATTGTCCGCTCGATCGTCGATCGCTGGCTCGTCGCCGGGTCCAGAAGGCCCCGGCGCGCTCGGACCGATCCGTCGATCGCTGGCTCGATGGATCGCTGCGCGGGCCGCGACGGCGCCGCGCTGCGCACCCGCGGCGCGGGGCGCGGCCGGAGGCCGTGGGCTCGCGCCGCTCATTTACGTGTAGGTACACATATTTCGACAGCCCGGGCCGCGGCGCGGTGAGGGACGCACGGAGCATCGGCTGGCACGCGCTGCCAGGCGTGCGTCGTCGCGCGCGCGGGCGGGCTGCGTGGAGAGGATCATGGGCGAGTTCTTCGTCGTTCCGTACTGCGTGAAGTTCGAGGACAGCATGGCTTACGGGAGCCATCACTTCCTCACGAACTTCCGCTTCCAGTGCATCGCGCGCGAGACGCTCTACTTCGCCGAGGCCGCGGACGGCACGCTCCCGCACGAGGACGATCGCGCCGCGATCCGGCTGCTCACCACCGAGGGCTACAGCCGGAACCTCTCGCCGGTCCGGGTGGGCGAGCGCGTCGCGATCTTCATGACCCTCGGGGCCGTGACGCGCTCGAGCGCGTACGGCTACTTCCGCACGGTCCGCTTCGACGGCGAGCCGGTGGCGTGCGGCTACCAGCGGATCGTCGCGGTCGGGGCGACGAGCGACGAGCTCGCGCCGCTCCCCCGATCGGTGACCCTGCACGTCGGGGCCATCGACGAGCAGGTGCCGCACCAGCGCTTCGTGGAGCTGGCCCTGCGCGGCGGGTCCGCGCTGCGCGAGCTCTTCCCCGAGCGCCTCCTCCGGCACGCCGTCGAGGTCGCGCGCGGCCCGCTGCACGCGTCGCGCCCGCACCACACGCGGTGGGCCGCGGCGGGGGCGGCGGAGGGGGCCGCGCGGGGAGGGGAGCCCGCGGAGGAAGGGGCGCCCGCGCGGGAGGGCGGCGGAGGCGCCGCGAAGGTCGCGCTGCTCCTGCCCGGCCAGGGCTCGTTCGACCTCCGGCTCCTGCGCGCGCTCCACGCGCGGTTCGACGCCGCGCGCGCGGCCGTCGCCGCGGCCGAGCCCGCGGCGCGCGCGCTGCTCGGCGCGTCGCTCGCGGCGCTCGTGACCGCCGGCGAGGCCGAGGCGCGCGCCGCCCTCGAGGCGTGCGCCGATCTCGATCAGCTCGGCATCCTCGTCCAGGACTACGTCGCCGTCGCGCTGCTCCGGGCCGCCGGGCTCGAGCCGGACGTCGTGGCGGGGCACAGCCTCGGGGAGATCGCCGCGCTGGCCGCCGGAGGGGCGTTCTCGCTCGAGGCGGCCGCGGAGATCGTGGGCCGGCGGGTGCTCGCCCTCCGCGGCGCGCCGCCCGGCCGCATGCTCGCGGCGCACACCGGCGCCGAGCGGCTGCGCGACGAGGTGCAGGCGCTCGGCCGGGACGACGTGTTCGTCTCGGTGATCAACGCGGCCGACCAGGCGGTCGCCTCGGGCACGGCGGACGGCATCGCGGCGCTCGAGCGGCGGCTCGCGGGCGCCGGCGTCCGGGCGACCTCGCTGGCGAGCCGCTACGCCTTCCATTCGCCCCTGCTCGCGACGGCGGTCGGCCCGTTCGCGCGCGCGGTCTGGCGCGCCGGCGCGGCGCGGCCGGCGCTGGCCACGTACTCGCCGATCGATCGCGTCCACTACGGCGAGGGCCCGCTCGCGCCCGCGCGCCTGCTCCCCATGCACCTCGTGACGCCGCTCGACTTCGGAGCGGCGGTGCGCGACCTCCACGCGGCGGGCTGCCGCACCTTCGTCGAGTGCGGCGGCGGCAGCACCCTGACCGCCCTCGTGCGGCGGAGCGCGCCGCCGGGGCCCGACCTGCGCGCGATCGCGACGTTCCGCGCCGGAGAGGACGTCGTGGCCGAGCACCGGCGCGCGGTCGAGGCGCTGCGCGCCGCCGGACATGCGCTGACCGAGGTCGCGGCGCTCCCCGAGGGAGAGCAGGGCGTTCGCCGACCGCCCGCGAGCGCCGCGCCCTCGATTGCTGCGGTGCCCGCGAGCGCCGCGCCGCTCGAGGGCCCCGCCGCGCCGCCCACCAGCCCCGCGGCGCCCGAGGCGAGCCCGCGCGGCGACGACGCCTCGCCGGCGGGCTCCGCGCCGATCGCGATCGTCGGCATGGGCGCGGTGCTGCCGGGGTCCGGCGGCGTCGACGCCTACCTGGCGCAGCTGCTCGCGGGCACGTGCGGCATCGCCGACACCGGCGCGCGGCACCCCGAGCTCGCGACCGACTTCCTGAGCCCCGGCCGCGCCGCCGACAAGACCTACAGCCTGCTGGTCGGCACCGTCGACGCGCTCGGGCCGTACGCCGAGCGCACCGGGTACGACGCGCGCACCCTCGAGCGGCTGCCCAAGACCGCCCGCATGCTGGCGTGCGCGCTCGCCGAGGCCAAGGCGCAGGCGGCGGTGCTCCGCGACGGCGCGCCGCTCCGGATCTCGTGCCTCCTCGGGTCCACGGCGGACGGGTCGATCGAGCACGACGAGGCGACGCTGCTGCTCGGCGTCGAGCGGGCGCTCGCCGGCGTCGACGCGGACCCGGCGGACCGCGCGGCCGCCGCGGAGGCCCTCGCGGGCGAGCTCGGGCTCGACGCGGAGCGGCGCGCGGCGTGCCGCGGCCACCTCGAGCCGCTCGCGCGCGTCGTGCGCGACGTCGTGCGCGAGGGCGTGCGCACCGTGGTCGTCGACGCGGCCTGCGCGTCGTCGATGCACGCGGTCCACCTGGGCGCCGCGATGCTGCGCCGCGGCCTCGCCGACGTCGTGATCGCCGGCGGCGCCTACCAGCCCGGCCCGACCAACGCGTGCCAGTTCTCGCAGTTCGGCGGGCTCTCCGCGACCGGCAGCCGGCCGTTCGACGCGTCGGCCGACGGGGTCGTGTTCGGCGAGGGCGCCGCCGTCGTCGTGCTCGAGCGGCTCGACGACGCCCGCGCCCGGGGCGATCGCGTCGACGCCGTGCTCCTCGGCAGCGGCGTGTCGAGCGACGGCCCGAGCCCGTCGGTCACGGTGCCGCAGAGCCGCGGGCAGAGCCTGGCCATGCGGCGCGCCTACGCGCGCGCCGGCGTGGCGCCGCGATCCGTGCAG
This sequence comes from Sorangium sp. So ce134, assembly GCA_051525975.1. Lineage (GTDB taxonomy): Bacteria > Myxococcota_A > Polyangia > Polyangiales > Polyangiaceae > Sorangium. The sequence continues at coordinate 8,929,544 of CP150314.1, read as the reverse complement.
TACGTCGAGGCGCACGCGACCGCGACGCCGGTCGGCGACGCCACCGAGCACAAGGCGCTCGCCGAGGTGTTCGCCGGCGAGGAGGGCGCGCCGCGCATCGCCCTCGGCAGCGTCAAGTCGCTGCTCGGCCACACGGGCTGGACCGCGGGCGTCGCGTCGCTCATCAAGGTCGTGCTCGCGATCCGCGAGCGCACGATCTTCGCGCAGCACGGGTTCCGGGCGCCGAGCGGGCGCATCGACCTCGCGCGCTCGCCGTTCGTCATCCCGACGGCGGCCGCCCCGTGGACCTCGGGCGGCGACGCGCCCCTGCGCGCCGGGCTCGACAGCTTCGGCTTCGGCGGCACCAACGCCCACCTCGTCGTCGAGGAGCACCGCCCCGGGCGCCACGCCGAGCGACCGCGGCCGCGCGGCGAGGCCCGCGCGCTGTGCGTCGTCGGGCTGGGGGCCGTGTTCCCCGGCGAGGGCGGCGCGCCCGCGGACGCGCCCTCGGACGCGCTCGCGTTCGACGAGCGCGCGCTCCGGCTGCCGGCCCGCGCGCCGGTCCTCCCGGACGCCCTCGAGGCGATGGACCCGACGCAGCTGCTCGCGGCGATGGCCGCGGAGAAGGCGCTCGCGGCGCTGCCGGCGCGCGAGCTCGGCGAGCGCATCGGCGTCGTGGTCGGCCACGAGGGCAAGACGCGCCGCGGCGCGCGCGCGAACGAGCGGATCTTCGCCGACCGCGTGGCGCGGGCGCTCCGCGCGCGCGGCGTGAGCCCCGCGCTGGCCTCCGCGACCGTCGACGCGCTGCGCGCGGGCTCGCCCGCGACGGGGCCGTACACGCAGCCGGGCAACATGCCCAACATCATCTCCGGGCGCGTCGCCAACGTCTTCGGCCTGCGCGGGCCGAACTTCGTCGTCGACACCTCCGCGACCTCGCTGCTCGACGCGCTCGCGGCCGCCGAGCTCGTGCTCGACGAGGACTGCGAGATCGTGCTGGCGGGCGCCGTGAACGCGTTCAGCGACGACGTCGCGGCCGGCGCGTCCGCGGCCCGCGATCCGCGGCCGGTGGGCGAGGGGGCGCTGCTCGTCGCGCTGTGCACCGAGGACACCGCCGCGCGCCACGCCTTTCCGGTGCTCGCGCGCCTCAGCGTCGTGGCCGGCGCCGCGGCGGGGGTCGCCGGCGCGGCGGAGGGCGGCCCCGCCGGCCGCGAGCTCGTGGTCGGCGGGCCGCGCCGCCCGCGCGCGCGGCTGCGCGGGGCCGAGGGCGTCGTCGAGCTCCTCGAGGCGATCCGCGACGCGCGCGCGCGCGGCGCCGCCGTCGTGCGCTGGCCCTCGGACGCCCGCGCCGTCCAGGTCGCGCCCCCCGAGGTCGCGCGCGTCGAGACGTCGTCCCACGTCGCGCCGGCGCCTCGCGTCGCGCCGGCGTCCCACGTCGCGCCGGCGCCCGCGGCCTCGGGCTTCGCGACGGGCACGCCGATCCACTGCTACGTCCCCGAGATCGCGCGCGTGCCGGCGACAGGGCCGGCGGCGCGCGTCCCGTCGCGCGTCCTCTACGTCTGCGCCGACGCGGCGCTGGCCGCGGGCGTGCGGCGCGCCGCGCGCTCCGCCGAGGAGCGCGCGCGCGTCCTCGACCTCGCCGGCGAGGCGGCGCCCGACGCAGCCCCCGGGGCCCCGCGCGAGCCCGCGGCGCCCGAGGCCGGCGGCGGGCCGTCGATCGACGCCCGCGACGAGCAGCGGCTGAGCGCGTCGTTCCAGGCCCTCGCGCCCGACGACGTCGACGCGGTGGTCGTGCTCGCCCGCGCCGAGGACGCGCGCGCGTTCCTCGACGGCGCGCCCGGCTCCTACCGGCCGGCGCTCCGCGCGCTGTTCGGCGCGGCGCGCCGCTACTACGACGCCGTGGCGCGCGGCGACGTGGCGTTCGCCGCCGTCGTCGTCGGCGCGATCGACCCCGCCGGGCGGCTCGCGCCGGCGAGCGGCGCCGTCGGCGGCTTCGTGAAGTCGCTCGCGCGCGAGCTGCCGGGCGGCGACGTGCGCGTCGTCCACACCGACGCGCAGGACCCCGCGGCGGCCCTCGGCGCGCTGTTCGAGGAGTGGCGGCGCGCCCGGCCGGCCGCGCCCGAGGAGGTGGTCGACCTCGGCGGCGTGCGGCACGTGGTGCAGCTCGCCCGCCCCTCGGGGCCGCCTGCGCGCGCGGCCTCGCCGCTCGGCCCCGACGCGGTCGCGATCGTGACGGGCGGCGCGCGCGGCATCACGGCGCAGTTCGTCGAGGGCCTGCTCGACCGCTTCGGCTGCCGCGCCGTGCTCCTCGGCCGCTCGCGGCTGGAGGACGCCCCCCCGCAGACGCTCGCGATGACCGACGCGGAGCTCGACGCGTACGAGCGGGACTTCTACGCCGAGGCGCTGCGCGAGGGCCGCGGCGTCCGGATGGCCGCGCTGCGCGAGCGCTACGCCCGCATCCGGGCGGCGCGCGAGGCGCACCGCGTCCTGACCCACCTGCGCGCGCGGGGCGGGAGCGTCGATTACCACGCCGCCGACGTCACGAGCGCCGCGGACGTCGATCGCGCCGTGGCCGCCGTCGCGGCGGCGTACGGCCGGGTCGACCTGATCGTGCACGGCGCGGGCATCCAGGTGTCGAGCCGGCTCACGTCGAAGTCGCTCGAGCTCTTCGAGCGGATCGTCGACACGAAGCTCGCGGGCCTCTGCCACCTCCGCCGCGCCCTCGCGCGCCACCTGCCCGCCGCGCGCCCGCACGTCCACCTCGTCACGTCGGCGTTCAGCGTGCTCGGCAACGACGGGCAGCCCGACTACGGCGCGGCCAACGAGGCGATGAACCGCGCCGCCGCGTGCCTCGCGGCCGAGGCGGACGCCGGCCCGTGGTCCAGCGTCGCGTGGCTCGGCTGGAACGGCGTCGGCATGACCGCCGGGTCGGAGTACAGCGCGCTCGGCGCGGCGCGCGGTCTCCGGGGCATCGAGCCGGAGGAGGGGCGGCAGATCTTCCTCGACCTCGTGGCCGAGCGCCCCGTCGGCGCGGCCCAGGTGCTGCTCACGGACAGCGAGATCGAGCGCTTCACCCCGCGCATCGCGGCGCCCGGCTCGAGCGCCGCGGCGCCCGGCCCGCGCGCCGCGGCGGCAAGCGCGCCGGACAGCCCGCCGGAGCGCGCCTGGACGCTCGATCCGCGCGTCGATCCGTGGCTCTCCGACCACCGGGCGCGCTCCGGGGCGGTCGCGGCCGGCGCCTTCCTCGTCGAGCTGGCCGTCCGGCACGCGCTCGCGACGGCGGGCGGCGGCGCGCTCGTCCGCGAGGTCCGCGACGTGCGCTTCCTCGAGTTCCTGCGCCTGCCCGACGACGCGGCGCGCGAGGTGCGCACGGTGACGACCCGGAGCGAGCGGCTCGCCGGCGGCGGCGTCGCGTGCGCCGTCGAGGTGCGCGGCGACTTCGTCCACCGGTCGGGCGTGGTCCTCCGCGCCGGCGTGCCCTTCGCGACCTGCGTCGTCGAGCTCGGCGCGATCGACGCTCGCCGCGACGCCCTCGCCCCGCGCCACGCCGGGCGCGTCGAGGGGCCGGCGTTCCGCGACCCGTACGCGAGCCCCGGCGCGCCGCTCCGGCACGCGGGCTGGTTCGACCACCTCGGCACCTTCGCGCTCGGGGCCGCGCTCACGTCGGCCCGGTTCCGCGCCCCGAAGGACCGCGCCCTTTCGCGGCTGCGCGCGGCCGCCACGCCGTTCCTGCTGCTCGACGCCCTCCTGACGCTCGGCACCCTGCGCCGCGACGAGTCGGGCGCGTTCCCGGTGTGCGCCGCCGGCGGCGTCGACCGCATCCGCTTCGGCGCGGCCGCGAACGACCTCGCGATCCGCGACGCGGGCGGCCCGGTCCGGCTCGTCGCCGCGGCCCCGGCCGCCGCGGGCGACCGCGTCCTGGGCGCGTGGGCGCAGGCGCTCGACCCGGCGGGCGGGGTGCTCCTCGACGTCGAGGGGCTCGTGGGGCTCGCCGTGGGCCGCGTGGCCGCCGAGGCGCGCCCGGCCGCGCCGGCGTCGCTGCCGCTGGGGGCGCCGTGACGCCGCCGCTCGCGATCGCGGTCGTCCGGGCGGACGAGGCCTCTGCGGCGCGCCTCGAGCCCTACCTGACGGCCGGCGAGCGCCGCGCGTGCGCTGGCCTGCGCATCGCCGCCCGCCGGGCGCAGTCCGCGTGCGCGCGCGTCGCGGCGAAGTGGCTGCGGCTGGAGCTCGCCGCCGGCCGCGGCGCGCCGCTGGTCTCGCTCGACGCGGCCGCGCTCGCGGCGCACCCGCGGGAGGACTACCTCGCCTGCGCGATCACGGGGCCCGGCGGTGGTCCCCCGCGCTTCGAGGACGGCGCGCTCGCGCTGTCGCTCTCGCACGCGGGCGACCTCGCCGCGGCGGCGGTCACCCCGGCGCGCGCGGTCGGCGTGGACGTCGAGCGGGTCGAGGCGCGCGCGCCGGCCTTCGCCGACGAGCACTTCACGCCGCGCGAGCGCGAGGGGCTCGCGCGCGGCGCGGCGGCGGGCGTCGCGCGCGCCGCGCTCGAGACGCTGCTCTGGAGCGCGAAGGAGGCGCTCTACAAGACGGGGGCGCTCGATCTGCCGGCCCGGTTCTCCTTCCGGGACATCGACGTCGCGTTCCCGCCGGGAGGCGTGCCCGTCGCGCCGCCCTCGGTCCGCGCCTTCGCGCTGACCGCGCGCGGCGGGCAGTTCTTCGGCCGGGCCGCGCTGACCGGCGCGTTCGCGCTCGTCGCGGCCGTGCCGGTCCCTCCGGCCACCGCTCTGGGATGAATGGCTCTCAAAAACACGAGGTTTCGAACATGCAGGCTCAAGATCTCCTCGAACACGTCCGCTCCGTCTTCGTGCGCATGACGCGCTACCCCGACGAGGTCGTCGTCCCCGACGCCGACCTGGAGCAGGACCTCGGCATCGACTCCGTGAAGCGCGGCGAGATCCTCGCGACGCTGCGCGCGGATTTCGGCCTCTCGGACGCGCTCAAGGCGGCGCCGGACGAGCTGCGCACGGTGGCCCGCGTGAGCGACTTCCTCTCGCGCACGCTCGCGGCGCGCTCCGACGCGGCGCCGTGGGCCGACGTCGCGGGGGGCGGATGGCACGCGAACGGCCACGCGGAGCCCGCCGGACAGGTCGGCGGCCTCGCGGAGCCCGCCGGGTGGGCCAACGGCCACGCGGAGCCCGCCGGACAGGTCGGCGGCCTCGCGGAGCCCGCCGGGTGGGCCAACGGCCATGCGGAGCCCGCCGGACAGGTCGGCGGTCTCGCGGAGCCCGCCGGGCGGGCCAACGGCCACGCGGCGCCGGCCAGCGGCCCCACCGCGAGCAACGGCGCGGCGAGCGCCGCCGCGGGCGAGGCGCTCCACGCCGTGGTCGAGGCGCTCGCGGACGCCACGCGCCACCCGGTCGAGCTGCTCGTCGCCGACGCGCGGCTCGAGGAGGACCTCGGGATCGACCGCCGCCGGCGCGACGAGGTCCGCGCGCTCCTTCGGCGGCGCGGCGCCCTGCCGGACGGCCTCGCGGGGGCGCTCGACCAGGCCCGCACGGTCGGTGACCTCGCGCGCCTCCTCGGCGGGGCGCCGCCCGCGCCGGCCGTCGCGGCGCGCGCGCCGGCGGCTCCCGCCGCGCGGCGCGCGGCCCCGGCGCCCGAGGCCGCGCTCGCGGGCAAGACGATCCTCGTGACCGGATCGAGCCGCGGCCTCGGACGCGCCATCGCGACGAAGCTCGGGCGCGCCGGCGCGCGCGTCGTCGTCAACAGCTTCCACTCGCGCGACGACGGCGACGCGGTCGCCGACGAGATCCGCGGCGCCGGCGGCGACGCGGTGCACGTCTGGGGCTCGGTCGCCAACCCCGCGCACGTCGACAAGCTCTTCGAGGCGATCGCGCGCGACGTCGGCGAGCTGCACCATTTCGTCAGCAACGCGTCGAACGGCCGGTTCGGCCCCCTCGAGCAGACGACCCCGGAGCACTGGGAGCTCGCGTTCCGCACGAACGTCATCGGCTACCACCAGTGCGCCCTGCGCGCGGCGCGCCTGATGGAGCGCCACGGCGGCGGCCGGATCGTCGCGCTGTCGTCGAACGGATCGTCGCGGTACCTCGAGCATTTCGGCGCCATGGGCGCCGTGAAGGCCGCGGTGGAGTCGCTCACGCGCGCCCTCGCCGTCGAGCTCGCCCCGCGCCACGTGCAGGTCAACTGCGTCTCCGCCGGGCCGATCTACGGCCACGTCACGAGCAACTACCCGGATCACGAGCGGATCCTCCCGTACTGGGAGTCCCGCACGCCGGGCGGCCGCCTCTGCACCGAGGAGGACGTCGCCGACGCCGTCCTGCTGCTCCTGTCGGACGGGGCGCGGATGATCAACGGCGCGACCCTCACGGTCGACGGCGGGGGCTCGCTGTGCATCTGACGGCCGCGCCGGCCGGCGCCGGCCTGGGCTCGGCCCGCGCGAGCGCGCGCCGGCCCGCGTCGGCTTCCTTTCAGCTTGCGGAGGAGGAGGAGTCATGAGTGCCAATCTCGATCGGCAGCCCCCGGGCCCCGGCCCGCTCGCCAGCCTGCGGTACCTGGCGAATTTCAGGACCGGCGACATGCGCCATTACGAGGACCTCTTCGCGAGGTACGGCGACGTCGTGCGCCTGCGGGCGCCCGGGGCCGAGGACTTCGTCATGGCGTTTCACCCGAACGACATCGCGCATGTCCTTCGCGCGAACATCCGGAACTACCCCAAGGGCAAGCGGTATCACGAGCTCGCCCACGTCCTCGGCTGGGGCCTCGTGAACAGCGAGGGCGAGCTCTGGCGGCGCCAGCGCCGGCACGTGCAGCCCCAGTTCAACCACGCGAACACGCTCAAGTTCGTGCCCATCATCGTCGACCACATGGAAGCGGCGCTGCGGCGCTGGGACGCCCAGCCGGGGGAGTTCGAGCGCGACATCAACGACGACATGATGGACGTGACGTTCGGTATCGCGGGCGAGGCGTTCTTCGGCGCCGCGCTGCAGGCCCACACGGACACCGTCCGCGAGGCGTTCAAGTACGCGCTGTCGATCGCGCTCAAGCGGATGTACTCCCTCGTCAACCCGCCCCTGTCCTGGCCGCTGCCCAGCCACGTGCGCTTCCGCCGGGCCATGGACCGCGTGCACGGCGTGATCGACGGCATCATCGACGGTTACCAGCGCGGCGCGGGCGACGCGGACAACGTGCTCGTGCGCCTCATGAACTCGGTCGACCCCGAGACCGGCGCCAAGATGGACCGCGCGCAGCTGCGGGACGAGATCAAGACCATCCTGATGGTCGGGCACGAGACCTCGAGCGTCACCGCCTCCTGGGCGCTCTACCAGATCGCGCGGCACCCCGACGTCTGCGCCCGGCTCACCGACGAGATCGACCGCGTCCTCGGCGGCCGGGCCCCGACGGCCAAGGACTTCGAGTCGATGCCTTACCTCGCCATGGTCTTCAACGAGTGCCTCCGGCTCCTGCCCTCGGTGCCGTTCATCCTCCGCAGCCCGCTGGAGGACGACGTCCTCGGCGGTTACCAGGTCGCCGCGGGGTCGACGGTGGCCATCGTCCCGTGGGTCACGCACCGGCACCCGGAGTTCTGGAGCGATCCGCTGCAGTTCAAGCCCGAGCGCTTCGCGAACCACCGGCGGAGCGCGGACGACAAGCTCGCCTTCATCCCCTTCGGCGCCGGCCAGCGGATCTGCCTGGGCGAGTTCATGGGGCAGCTCGAGGGCAAGATCATGGTCGCGATGGCGCTCCAGCGGTATCGCCTCCGGCTGGTCCCCGGCTTCGACCCGCGTTGCCGCGGGTTCATCTCGCTGCAGCCGGTGAACGGAATGCGCATGATCCTGAAGCGCCGTGATCCGGTGAGGACGGCGCGCGCGACGCCCGCGGGGCGGGCGGAAGCGCCGGAGCCGGTGGCGGCCGAGCCCATGGCAGCCGCCCTGCGGTCGAACGGCTGCCCGTTCAGCGCCCGCGCCTGACGCCGCGGTGCCCGAATTTTTCCGCGACAGCGCATGAGGCGCGAGGCCACGGCGGGCGCACCCTTCCCAAGCTCCAGCCGCGTTCTCGGTATCATCGCCTCATGAGGCGTCGCCGGGGACCGGGGTCGATGGGATGGCTACCTGGGTGCTTGCGGTCGAGGGGGCTTCCGGCCCTCGTCATTCCGGTGCTGGCCGCCTCGCTGTGGCCGGCCGCGGCCCGCGCCGACGACTACGAGCGCTGCGTCCGCGGAGCGAAGACGCAGGCCGAGATCGACGCGTGCGCCCCGCCGGACAAGCCCATCGAGGTGCGGGTGCGGGCGAAGCCGCCGGCCCGGAGCGCCTCGGACGTCGAGGTGGACGCGCAGGTCATCGCGGCGGCGCCGCACGGCTCGGGCGCCGACGTGCTGAACGTCGCCCCGGGCGTCTTCGTGAGCGACCGCGGCCTGCCCGGGCGCGCGCCGCACCTGTCGCTGCGCGGCTTCGACGGCACGTCGGGCCAGGACGTCGAGATCTTCGCGGGCAACATCCCCATGAACCAGGTCTCGCACATCCGTTCTCCCGGATATGCCGACATGCGCCTCATCATGCCGGAGGTGGTCCGGTCGGTCCGGATCGCCAGCGGCCCCTACGATCCGAGGCAAGGCGACTTCGGCGTCGCCGGCTCGCTCCGCATGGACCTCGGCCTCGCGGCGCCGGGCTTCTGGCTCAAGGGGGGAGTCGGCTCGTTCGGGACGAGGCGCGTGCTCATCGCGTTCGCGCCCGAGCACGACGAGATGATGGACACGTTCGCTGCCTTCGAGACAGACGCGACCGACGGGCCGGGCGGCGCGCGCGGGGGCGAGCGCAGCTCCTTCGTGGGGCAGCTCGGCGGAGGCAACGACCGAGTCGACTACCGCGCGACCGTGGCGATCGGCTCGGCGCGCTTCGACTTCCCCGGCTACCTGCCCCAGGCCATCGTCGAGCGCGGCGGTTACCCTTACGCGGCGCAGCGCCCGCTCGGCCGCGACCGGACGTCGCAGGCGCTCATCGGCTCCGAGGTCGTGTGGAGCCCCGGCGACGGCGTCCTCGGCATTGGCGCGTTCGCGGGCAAGACCAAGACGACGTTTCACCAGAACCTCACCGGGTTCGCGCTCGATCAGCTCGCCGGCGAGCCGATCGTCGAGAGCGACGACAGCGAGATGGTGAACGACGCCTGGACCGTCGGCCTCACGGTGCATTATCGCCACGCCGTCGACATCACCTCGAAGCGCGACTCCGTCGAGATGGGCGTCTACTCGCGCGTCGACGCGGTCGACCAGACCGACACGCGCCTGTTCGAGGACGGCACGAAGAACGCCGCGCTCGTCGACGCCACGGTCGACGCCACGAACGTCGCCGCCTACGCCGATCTCTCGCTTTACCCGATCCGCCGCGTGGTCGTCCGCGGCGGCACGCGCCTCGACTCGCTCTCGTACAGCGTGCGGGATCGCACGAGCAACGCCGGGCTCGAGCGGACGGCGCAGGGGTTCGTCGTGTCCAGCAAGGTCATGGCGGACGTCGCGGTCACGGGGGGCGTGCACGCCGTGGCGAGCTACGGCGAGGGGTTCCGCTCCCCGCAGGCGCGGGATCTCGCCGAGGGCGATCGGGTGCCGTTCACCAAGGTCAGGAGCGTCGAGGCGGGGGTCCGGCTCAAGGAGGGGAGGTCGTTCCAGGGCTCGGCCGTGGGGTTCGGCTCGTGGCTCGGCAACGACCGGGTGTTCGACGCGACCTCGCGGCAGAACGTCGAGGCTCCCTCGTCCGTGCGCGCCGGCGCGCAGCTCGTGATGAGCGCGCGCTCGGGCCCGTTCGGCGCGAGCCTGAGCGGAACGTACACCCACGCCCGCTTCACCGGTTCCGACGCGCGCTTCGCGAAGGGCGACCCGGTGCCCTATGCTCCGGCGTTCGTCCTGCGCGACGACGTGTTCGCCTCGGGGACCGTCGGCCGGCTCTTCGGCAAGGAGCTGACGGTCCGCGTGGGCGCCGGCGTCGAGGGCGTGGCGGGGCGCACCCTCCCGGGCGGGCGAGACGGCAAGGACGCGGTCAGCCTCGATGCCGTCGCCGCGGTCGGCTGGCGCGGCATGGAGCTCGCGCTGAACGGCACGAACCTCCTGGGCCTGCGTTATTACGACGCCCAGTACGTGTACGTCTCCAATTTCGACAAGGGCCTCCCGCCCCCGCCGGCGGCGCCGCACGTGCTCGTCGCGGCGCCGACCGCATGGATGCTGACGCTCCAGGTCCATGTCCGCGGCAAGAAGCAGGAGCCGCGCTACTGGTAGCGGAGCCAGCCGCCCTTGCTCAGGCCCGTGATCATTCCATGGCGGAACGTCCATCGTCGAAGTCTGCGGGGTGAACCCCGGAGTCAGGCCCGGCCAACCTCCAGCACGGGTTCGGTTACATCGCGTCGGGTGTGACGTTGCGCGTCCGCCGCGCGACGCCCGCCGCGGCGTGACAACTCGAGAGCGGTGCCCGGAATTGAAGAGGTGGACGCGGCTGCTCCGGCCCCTGCGGATCCCTCGCAGGAGCTTGGCGCGCCGCCCGAGGAGTCAGCATGGCTGCAATCACCTCGAGAGACGACCGATGCCCTCAGTGACCCATGAAGCTTTGGTGGAGCTGTTCAAGAACCGGCCGACGCTGGCCGCCGAGATGCTGCAGGACGCGCTCGGCCAGCCGGTCCCGACCTTCACGGAGGCGCGCGTCGAATCCTCCGATCTCGCGGAGATCGTCCCCTCGGACCGCCGGGCGGATGTCATCGTCGTGCTGCAGGTCGGCGAGCAGCAGCGGCCCGCGATGGCGATCGTTGTCGAGGTCCAGCTCGGTGTGGATCCGGACAAGCCTTACGTCTGGCCCGTGTACGTCGTCCAGACGAGGGCCCGGCACCGCTGCCCTACCCGGCTGCTGGCCGTGACGATCGACCCGACGATGGCGCGGTGGTGCTCGCAGCCGATCGACACGGGCCACCCCGGCTGGATCCTGACGCCGCTGGTGCTCGGACCCGCGGGCGTCCCGGTCATCACCGACGCCGAGCAGGCGAAGGCGGCGCCCGAGGTGGTGGTGCTCTCGGCCATGGCGCACGGGCAAGGCGAGGCGGGGGAGGCGATCGGCGTGGCGTTCCTGGCGGCGGCAGCCGGGCTGGATGAGGAGCGCCGCGCCGTCTACGGGGACCTGGTGCTATCCTCGCTGAGCGCAGCGGCGAGGCGGACGTTGGAGGCGATGATGAAGAGCGGATACGAGTTTCAGAGTGAATTCGCGCGCAGCTACGTGGCGAAGGGCGTGGAGAAGGGCCGGCAGGAGGGGCTCCTCGAAGCCAAGGCGCAGGCCGTGCTCGCCTTCCTCGAATCCCGTGGGCTGGAGGTCCCTGCCGAGGTCCGGGAGCGCGTCCTCGCGAGCACGGACATCGCCGAGCTGGACCGCTGGATCCGCCGCGCTGCCTCCGTCAGCGACGCCAGGGAGCTGCTCGCGACGACCGGCTCCTGAGCGCGCACGGCCACGGGAAGCGATCGAGCGGCCGTAAGCGTCCAGCCGTCGGGCAACAGGGGGATCGATGCCGAGAATGTGTTACACGCTCCCCCTGGCCGGACACGCGCTTCGCGACGTCGAAGGGGATGTCCACTTCGACCTCAAATTCGACGACAGTGCGGAGAGCTGCCTGCGCCTCGAAGGCCCCTTCTCCCTCTCTGCTGCTGGCGCGGTCGAGGCGTTTGCGCCGCCGCACCCCGCATGGGTGCGCGACGTCCTGTCGTCGTTGATCGGCGTGCGCGTCGACTCCGCGCGCTACGACAGGAACAGCAACCTTCGAATCAAGTTCGCAGACGAGCGCGAGCTCCTCGTGCCCGATGGACCGTTCGAGAACTGGCACACCTCGAACAACATGGATACCCGGCTGCACGGAGGGGTTGGTCGCGTCGGTTGAATGCACGAAAACGCAGCCGCCCAACATGCGGCTGCTACCAGCCAGCTTCGCGCAGCGGCAGACCCGCAGGTGGCGGTGAAGAACGCCTCGATGTTCGAGCTCCTCCGCGGGCGATGCCCGCCAGGACGAGCGCACGGCGCAGGGCAGCCTCGCTGCTGGTACAACGGTCGGCGTGAGACGCCTCGCCCCGCTCGCCGCCCTCGCTCTCTCGCTGTGCTCGTGCGCGGCCAGCTCGACCGCCGGCGCGCCCCGCTGCCTCGCCGGGCCCACGCCGCGGGTGGGACGGCCGGCGGCGGACGAGATGCTCGCGCTGATGCGGCGCGAGCGGGAGCGGGCAGCGCGGGCGTCCTCTCCGCTCGTCCGCGCCCGGATCCTCGAGGCCCTCCCGGGGCTCTTCCCCGACGTGAGCGACTCCCCCCTCGACCCCCGCTGCGACGCGGCGCTGCAGGACGAGAGCGCGGCCGCGCTCCGCGGCGATCCCCTCGTGTTCTCGCGCCTCCTCGTCGCCCGGCTCCGCACCGCGCGCGACCCCTGCGTCCTCCTGCCGCTCGCCACGCGGGGCGAGCAGCGCATCACCGCGTACCAGCTCGGCCCGGAGGAGCCCGGGCCGGCGCCGCCGCGATCGCTCGTCAGGTACCTCGCCCTGGCGAACCTCCCTGCGCCGTGGCTCGTCCGCCACCACCCGGAGGGCCGCCGCTTCGTCCTCGATCGGCTCCGCGACGGCGGCGACGCCCGCGAGCAGCTCCTCCTGCACGGCGCCGCGGCCGCGCTGTTCCAGGAGGCGGCGCGGGGCGACCCGGCGCGCGCGCAGGGCGGCGCGGGGCCGTCGCTGCTGCGCGCCTGGCTGCCCGACATCGAGCGGCGCCTGGACGGCCCGGCGGACCGAGCCTCGCTGGAGCTCGCGATCCGCCGGCTCGCCGACGTGGGGACCTACGGCGCGCGCTTCGGCGTCGGATCCGAGGCCCGGGCCCTCGTGGACCGCGTCCTCGCGGCGCGGGGCGAGCTCCCGCTCACGCGCGGGATCGCCGGGGCGGCGCGGGACCTGGCCGAGGTGGCGCGCGGGGCGCTCCACGACCTCGAGGTCCCAGCGCGGCCGGTCGCGCCGGTCGACCTCCCGCCGCCCCGGCGGGACCGCCTCCGGATCTTCGCGGGCTGGCTCGACGCCGAGCCCGCGGGCGGGGAGGTCCCGGCGGCCGACGCGCTCGCGCGCGTGCGCGACCTCGACGGCGAGCTCGCGACCCTGCGCTTCGAGGCGGCGCGGTGCCGCGCGATCGAGGAGCTCGGGCTGTGGCTCCCGCCGGACGAGGCGTCCCGGCGCTTCGACGCGCTCGTCGCCCCCGCGCTCGACGGCGACCGCATCCGCCCGGGCGCCGAGGCCCTCTGCCGGCTGCGCGTGGCGCTGCGCCAGGGCGGCGTGGACGAGGCGCGGCGGGTGCAGCTCCTGCTCCGGCTGCTGTCCGCGACGCCCGCGCAGCTCGGCCCGCCCGACGCGCCCGCAGCGAGCGCCGGCGAGACGCACCCCGCGCTCGCGCCGCGCGTCGACGAGGCGTCCGTGGGCGCGCTGGCCGCGCGCGCGCTCGAGCGGAACCTCGGCTGGATCGACCGCCACGCGGACCTGCGCGCGTGGCTCGAGGCGCAGGCCCTCGCGCCCGTCCCGCGCGGCGGGCCGGCCGCCGCGCGGTGGAGCCTCCTGCAGCCCGCCTTCGACCGCGTGGTGGCCGTGCACGCGTCCGGGGGCCCGGAGGCGCGGCCGGAGGCGGCGCGCGCAATTTTGCGCGCGTGGATGGAATCGATCCGCGCGGCGGAGGCCCGGCAGGGCGCGACCGACGCGTCGGTGGGCGCGGTGATGAAGGCTCGCCTCCGGGCGCTCGGCGAGCACGGGTCGCGCGCCGGCCTCGCCGAGGAGGTCGGCGCGTTCCTCGGCGAGCGAGCGAGCGAGCGGGCGGCCGTGGTGGCGTCCTATTTGCTGACGCTCTAGCGAGCCCCGTCGCGGCGCTGGAGCTCGACCTGCCGTTCGTGCCGTGGAGAAATCCTCTTGCCCCGGATTCCGCGTCGCGCCGGCGCGCGCTCGCCGGGCGGGCCGCGCGGCGCGCGAGGCCGGGGGCGGCGCGCCGCGGGTCCTTTTTTCATGCGCGGCCTCGAGCGGGGCGACATGCTTGCGGGCCGGCCTGCGCTAGGCTCGTCGGCCGTCGGAGCCTCCATGCAATTCTTCGATGGGCAGCCCACCTCCGCAGGGTCCGTCTCCGAGGCGGCCGCGTCCCGTCACGAGCGGGTGGTCGAGCGGCTCCTGCGCTTGCAGCGCATCACCGCGGCGCTCGCCGGGGCCCGCACCCTGGCCGAGATCGCGAGCACCATCATCGATCAAGGCATGCCCGCGCTCGACGCCGAGGTGGGCGTCGTCGCGCTCCTGTCGGCCGACGGCGCCGCGCTCCGCAACCTCGGCTTCAAGGGGGTTCCTGCCGACACCGAGGCGGCCTGGGCCGAGTATCCGGTCGACTCTCCGGTGCCGGTCGCCGAGGCGGCGCGCACCGGCGCGCCCGTCGTCGTGCCGACGCGCGAGGAGCGGAACGCGCGCTATCCGGTCCTCGCCCGCGTCCACGGCGTGGAGCACGGGGGCGCCGTGGTGGCGTTCCCGCTCGTCTCCGAGTCGAGGACGGTCGGCTCGCTCGGGTTCTGCTTTCCCGCCTCGCGCGCGTTCGACGACGACGATCGCGCGTTCATCCTCTCCATCGCCCAGCAATGCGCGCTCGCGATCGAGCGGGTGCGCTGGCACGAGGTCGCCGAGCAGGAGATCGCGCACCGCCGGGCGTCCGAGGAGGCGCTGCGCGCCCGCGAGCGGGAGCTCACGGCCCTCGTGGGCGAGCTCCGGCAGACCCAGGAGGCGCTGCGGGAGGCGGATCGGCGCAAGGACGATTTCCTGGCGATGCTCGCCCACGAGCTGCGCAACCCGCTCGCGCCCATCGTGAACGCCGTCGAGCTGATCAAGGCGGCGGGCCCGGCGGCGCCGGTCATCGAGCGCGCGCGCACGATCATGGATCGGCAGATCGGGCACATGGCCCGGCTGGTCGACGATCTGCTCGACATCTCGCGCATCTCTCGGGGCAAGGTCACGCTGTCGATCGAGCGCGTCGAGCTGGTCGAGCTCGCCCGCGCCACGGCGCACGACTACCGATCGCTGCTCGACGCGCGCGGCGTGCGCTTCGAGCTCGCGCTGCCGCCCGCGCCGGTGTGGGTGCAGGCCGACCCGACCCGGCTCGCCCAGGCGATCGGGAACCTGCTCCAGAACGCGAGCAAGTTCACGGACGGCGGCGGCTCGGTCCGGCTCTCGATCGCGCCGGATCGGGCGCGCGGCGTCGTCTCCGTCGAGGTCGCGGACACCGGCATCGGCATGGATCCGGCCGTCCTGGAGCGGGTCTTCGAGCCGTTCTCCCAGGCGGATCAGAGCGTCGCCCGCAGCCGCGGGGGCCTCGGGCTCGGGCTCGCGCTGGTCAAGGGGGTGGTCGAGCTCCACGGCGGCAGCGTGCGCGCGGCGAGCGCCGGCCTCGGCCGGGGCGCGGCGATCACGATCGCGCTGCCGCTCTCCGCGGCGACCCCGCGCGCGGCGGACGCGCGGCGCGCAGCGGACGCGCGGCGCGCGGCGGCGAGCGCGAGCTCGCGGCGCATCCTGATCATCGAGGACAACGTCGATGCGGCCGACAGCCTGCGCATGCTGCTCGAGCGCCGCGGCCACGCCGTCTCCGTGGCGCACAGCGGCGACGACGGCGTGGCCGCCGCGCGCGTCGCGCCGCCCGACGTGATCCTCTGCGACATCGGCCTCCCGGGCGCGATGAACGGCTATGGCGTGGCGCGGCTCCTGCGCGCCGAGACCGCCATGAGAAAGACGCTCCTGGTCGCGCTCACCGGCTATGGCCAGGACGACGACCGGAAGCTCGCCCGCGCCGCGGGGTTCGACGCGCACCTGACGAAGCCGGTGGCCCAGGCGATGCTGGAGCGGCTCCTCGCCGAGCTCGCGCCGTTGCCCGAGACGGCGTGATCCGCGCGCGGGCGCGCTGCCCCGGCGAGGCGCGGCGGCCCCGGGCGGCGGCGGGCGCGTGCGCTGGCCTCAGGCTCGGACCACCGTGACCTGCTGCCTACCGGGTCATCGCCGGCACGCCTTCCTCGCGGTGTGCGTAGCGGTACCCTGCGCACATGAGATTGCGCCTACGGATTGCCTTGCTCCCGTTCCTCGTCGCGTGTGCCCCCGAGCTGCGGCTCGGCGAGCTCCCCGCCTCCGGCGCGGGCGCCGGCGGCGGCGGGAGCAGCGCAGACGGCGGCGGCGGCGCCGGCTCGGGCGCCGGGGGCGAGCTGGGCAGCGCAGCGGGCGGGGGGACCGCCGGCTCCAGCGCGGCTGGCAGCGGGGAGGGCGGCTCGGCCGGCGCAGGTGCCGGAGGGCTCGATTGCGCGCTCGGTTCGTCCTGCCTCACCGACGACGGCCTCGTGGCGCGGTATTTCCTCGACGAGGCGGCGACCGGGAGCGCGCCCACGCAGGTCGAGGACGCGGCGGAGGCGCCGATGCCGCTCGCGCTCGCCTACGGGCCGGAGATGAGCTTCGCCGCCGACGGCGCGGCGCACCGCGGGCTCTCCTGGACGACGGCCGGCGCCGACGGCCGGGCTTCCGCCCTGATCGATGGCACCAAGATCCAGAGCGCGCTTCAGGGGACCGTCGCCGGAACGATCGAGGCCGTGCTCCGCGTCGCGGAGGTCGTCGAGGGGGGCTCGCGCATCGTGCATATCGGCACGGGCTCCGAGGGTGGCCGCTTCACGATCCGCTCCGAGACGCCGGGCCAGCTCGTGCTCTGGTGGAACGGCGACTTCTGCGGCGGCGCGTGGAACGCAGAGCTCCTCGAGCGCGCCGTGGTGCACGGCGTGTTCGATTCGACCGTGCAGGAGCCCGCGGCGGATCGGGTCCGGCTCTACATCAACGGCATACCGGCCCGACGGATCCAATCGGTCAGCGGCTATTGCGGGATGCACGTGAGCGTGCCCCCGCTGGGCACCGCGCTCGATTTCCCCGACGGACGCCACCTCGTCCTCGGCAACCGCGAGCTCGGCGGGCGGACCTTCTTGGGCGCCCTGTATTACGCGGCGCTCTACGCGAGGGCGCTCACGGCGGCCGAGATCGAGCGCCACGCCGCCGCGCTGCTCCAGAGCGACGACCGCCCGGCGCGGTGAGCGCCGACCCGGCGGCTGGTGGTGCGGTACTTTGGCCGAAAGTGCGGTATTGGGGGAAACGCCAAGGCGCCAAGGCGCCAAGGCGCCAAGAAATCTCAATAATTTGGCGTTCTTGGCGTCTTGGCGTCTTGGCGTCTTGGCGCTTCGTCCCTCTGCGGTCTGCCTGCGGTAAGTACCGCACCACCCGGCGGCTCGCCTCATGTCCGCCACGGCACCTCGCCCGGTCGCCCGGCGGAGCGCGGCCGTCCATCGCGCTCCGCCTCACGGCCAGTCGCGGGCTGCGCCCGCTCAGTCCGCCGCCGCCGCGAGCCGCGCCGGCTCCGCCGGCCGCGCGCGGTTCCACGCGGAGGCGACCGCGGCGAGCGACGCCATGACGGCGCTCGGGTGCGTCCCCGCCCCGAAGCTGCGCTTGCGCCCGACCGAGATCGCCACGTACGCCGCGGACTCGGCGCCTGCGCCCCTCGCGATCGCGTGCTCCGCGTGCTCGTCGACCGCGATCGCGATCCCGGCGTGGCGCGACAGCGCGCTGGCGAAGGCGTGGGCGGGGCTCTGGCCCGCGGCGCTCAGCACCTGGGGTACGCCGCGGATCTGCACGTGGAACTCGTGTCGTTCGCCGGCGCCCTGGCCGCTCCGCCGGTGCTCCACGACGCGCAGCGGCCCGCCGCGGTTCACGTACTCGCGCTCGAAGATCGCCAGGATCTCGGCCTTCTGCACCTCGCCCTCGGTCCGCTCCGCCCTGCGCTGCACGGCCTGGCTCACCTCGATCGCGAGCCCCTTCGGCACCGCGTAGCCGTAGTCGTGCTCGAGCACGTAGGCCACGCCGCTCTTGCCCGACTGGCTGTTCACGCGGATCACCGCCTCGTAGCTGCGCCCGACGTCCTGCGGGTCGATGGGCAGATACGGCACCTCCCACGCCGCGCTCCCGCGCTCGCGCAGCGCCTTGAACCCCTTCTTGATCGCGTCCTGGTGCGAGCCGGAGAAGGCGGTGTACACGAGCTCTCCGACATAGGGGTGGCGCGGGTGGACCGGCAGCCGATTGCAGTGCTCCGCCGTCTCCTTGATCGCCTGGACGTCGTGGATCTCGAGCTCCGGATCGACGCCCTGGGAGAACAGGTTGAGCGCCAGCGTGATGAGATCGACGTTCCCCGTGCGCTCGCCGTTGCCGAACAGGGTGCCCTCGACGCGGTCGGCGCCCGCCATCACGGCGAGCTCCGCCGCGGCCACCGCGGTCCCGCGGTCGTTGTGCGGGTGCACGCTCAGCACGACGCAGTCGCGCTGCTTCAGGTTCCGGTGCATCCACTCGATCTGATCCGCGTAGACGTTGGGCGTCGCCATCTCCACGGTGGCCGGCAGGTTCAGGATGATCTTCCGCGACGGGCTGGGCTGCCACACGTCCATCACGGCCTCGCAGATCTCCTTCGCGAAATCGAGCTCGGTGCCCGTGAAGCTCTCGGGCGAGTACTCGAGCACGACCTCGGTCTCGGGCATGCGCGCCGCGAGCTCCTTCACGAGCCTCGCCCCGCGCACGGCGATGTCGGCGATGCCCGCGCGGTCCAGGCCGAACACCACGCGTCGCTGGAGCGTCGAGGTGGAGTTGTAGAGGTGCACGACGGCGCGGCGCGCCCCGCGGATCGCCTCGAAGGTCCGCTCGATCAGCTCGGCGCGCGCCTGCGTCAGCACCTGGATGGTCACGTCGTCCGGGATGAGCCCCTCGTCGATGATCCGGCGCACGAAGTCGAAGTCGGGCTGCGACGCGCTGGGGAAGCCCACCTCGATCTCCTTGAATCCCATGCGCAGGAGCTCGTGCCACATGCGGAGCTTGCGCTCCGGGCCCATCGGCTCGACGAGGGCCTGGTTGCCGTCGCGGAGGTCCACGCTGCACCAGCGCGGCGCCCTCTCGATCACGCGGCTGGGCCAGCGCCGATCGGGCAGATGGATGGGCTGAAACGGCTTGTACTTGTGGACGGGCATCGTGGACATGACAGGACTCCCTGAAAGCTGAAGGTGGGAGTCGTCGCGACGACGATGCGAGGACCCCCACCGGGACAAGGAACGGAGGGGGCCAAGCTGCGAAGAAGGACGTCGTCAGCAGCGCGCGCAGAGCCCCCGAGGCCGTAGGCCTAGGCAGGGGCGGAGGGCGCGCGCGGGCAGGACAGACATCGCGGAGCAATCTAGCGAACGTTCGCTTGCTTGTCCAGCGGCGCGGTACGGGTCATGGCGAGCGCGTGTACGCGGGCGCGTACACCTGCGGTTCGGTGTACCCCGCGCGACGCGGATCCCGCGCGAAGGTCGACGCCGCGGCCCACCCCTCCTCGTGTACGATCGCAGGTCGGGCACTCCTGGCGCGAGGTGACGGAGCATGAGAGAGCGCGAGCGAGGACGAGGTGAGGGGTCGAATCGACGGTCGCTGAAACGATGGTCGCTCGCTGTCGCGGCCGGGATGGTCGTCTCCGCCTCCGTGCAGGCGCGGGCCGACGACGGGCCTCCGCCCGCTCCGCCGCTCGCGCAGGAGCAGCCCCCGCCTGCGCCGCAGGCTCCTCCGCCGCCCGGCTTCTACGGCGGCCCCGCCGCTCCGGCCGCGGGCCCGAAGGTGCTCCCCTGGAGGGAGGGTGAGCCGGTGCCGCCCGGCTATCACCCGGAGACGCGCGTGCGCAAGGGGCTCGTGATCAGCGGCGCGATCGTCTTCGGGACGGTCTACCTGTTCACCGCGATCGGCGGCGGCGACGCGGTCTACCGCGGCTCCTCGGGGTATGCGACGCTGTTCGTGCCGTGCGTGGGCCCGTTCCTCACCCTGGCCACGACCCACCAGGACGATCTCGAGACCATGGGCCTCGTCCTCGACGGGCTCGTCCAGATCACGGGCGCCGCCCTGCTCCTGCCCGGCCTCTTCGTGCCGCGAACGGTGCTGGTCCGCGACGACGTCAGCAAGCCCATCGTGCTCCCGGCGCCCATGGCGTTCGGTCCGAGCAGCGCCGGCGTCGGCCTCGTCGGTCGCTTCTGAGCCGCCCGGTCCGGCAGGCCGGGAGGTATCCCTCGGCGGGTCGGCGACCCGTCCGGCAGGCCGGGAGGTATCCCTGAACAGGTCGACGACCCGCCGGAGAAGGCTCCAGGGGTCGCTCGACGGGTCGCCGACCCGCTCCGGGAAGCCTCGAGGCTCCCCGGAGCGGGTCGGCGCCGCGTTTGCGCAGGTCGATCGGCTTCTTTCCAGGGGTCGCTCACCTTCCGGACAGGCCAGGAGGCGTCCAGATCCGGGTCGTCGACCTGCGCCGCAACCCTGGGGGGACGCAGGTACCGCCCGCCGTGGTGCGCGCCGTACAGGTCCGAGCCCGAGTGGCTGATTCGGTCGTCACGCGTCCCGCCCGGGGCCAGAGCGACAAACGGGTTGAAACGGCCTGGAAAGCGCAGAAATTCGAACCGCCAAGACGCCAAGACGCCAAGACGCCAAGACGCCAAGACACGAAGACGCCAAGTTGGGAGGCGTGAACCCCTGCTTGCGCAGGCAATCCAGGATATCTGCGGTGACCTCGAGCGCTCCGGGTAGCAGCTCGGACAGCCCGCGGGGAGCGACCCGAAGGAGATCCAACTCGGCGATGAAGTGCTATCCTTCGTGATGCGCTCGATCCGCTCGTTTCCCCTGCTCGTCTTGCTCCTGATCGGTGGGCTTCTCCTGCTCGTCTTGCCTCTGCTCGGTGGCTGTCCACGGAGCGCGTCCGCCGGTGCCAGCGAGGATGCCGCACCGACGCGCGGGGTCGGGGAGATCCGCTATCTGGCGCTCGGCGACTCATTCACGGCGGGGACCGGGAACCAGCCGGCCGACGCGTTCCCCTCGCGCCTCGCTTCACTTTGGCGCGCGCAAGGCCGCCGGGTGACGCTCAAGAACGTGGCGGTCAACGGCTACACCACCGAAGACGTGAAAGAGCAGGAGCTCCCGGAGGTGGCGCCATTTCGCCCCACGTTGGTGACGCTCGCGGTGGGCGCCAACGACTACATACGTGGCTGGAGCGCGGACGTCTACCGAACGCAAGTGCGGGCGCTCTTCCGAGCGATCATTGACGCTGGCGTCGCGCCGAGTCGGATCGTGGCGCTCCCGCAGCCGGATTGGTCGCTCTCTCCGGTCGCCGCTTCGTTCGGAGATCCGCGGCAGATCGGCGCGGCCATCGTCGCCTTCAACGCCGTTCTGCGCGACGAGGCACGAGCCGCCGGCGCGCGTTACGTCGACCTGTATCCGCTCATGCACAAGCAGGCGGAGGCGCAGATGCTCGCCAGCGACGGCCTGCACCCCTCGGCGCGTGCGCACGCCGAGTGGGCGGCGGCGCTCTACGAACAAGTCGAACCCTGAGGTCGCGGGCCGCTACTGCTTCTCGTTCTTCTCGCGGCTCACCAGGTCGAGGAGCTGCACGGCGACGGTCTTCTCCACCCGGAGCGGCATGACCCCGAAGCTCTCTGCCACTGCGTCCTGCTCGAACAAGAAGCGGCGCAACACGTCGATCGGATAGTCCTCGAACGGCAGCCCGAACGCTCCGTACGGCGTGCCGTCGAGCGCCAGCGCGTGGTGCGCCCGTGCGCCGACGCCACGGAATTTGTGGCACGTGATGCACCCTTGTTCGCCGAGCAACGCCTCGCGCAGCCCGCCGGTGAGCGAGCGCAACGGCGCGAGCGGATCGTCCCTTACCCAGTGAAAGCTCGAGGCGTCGAGCCCAAATGCCGCGATCGTCCTGTTCCGCAGGTCCGACGGCAGCGGCATCCGGAAGTGCAGGAACGCGCCGAGCGGCCGGATCATCATCGGCAATCGCTCGTCGCTCTTGATCCACGAGTAGGCGCGCTTCATCCGGTAGAAGTCGACGAGGCGGTAGAGATTGTCCTCGTCGTCGAGCCCGACCACGATGACCGGCTGAGTCCTCTCCAGCACCTCGCGCGGGAAGTACTGTTGCTCGCCCCGAAGGTTCGAGACCACCAGCCAGTCCCCTTCGCCGACCTCGGATTTCGGCCGCTCGGCCAGGTAGCCGAGCAGATCGATGGCCTGATAGGTCTTGCCGGGCAAGGGGGAGCGCTCGAAACCCGGCTCGCCGACGAGGGTCATCATCGTCTCCCGCAGCGCGTCGTCGACCGGGTAGGTGGTGATGGCCCGAGGATCCTTGCGGAACTCCGACGCGTCGAGCGGCGGCCGTGCACCCCAGCGGTGGAGCACGCCGAAGGGGTTGTCGATGGGGAGCGCGTCGAGGCCCGAGGCGACGAAGGTGAGCACCAGATCGCCGACAATGTTTCCCCTTCCGCCCCAGTCCAAGATGCTGTGCGCGTCGCGCTGGGGCACGATGAAGAAGTCGATGTCGCGCGCGCCCGCATTCAGGAGCGCGCGCGCGAAGGGGCGAGCCTTACGCGCCCAGCCGACGTCGTCCTCCTCGCCGAACAGCATCAAGAACGGCGGCGCATCGGACCGCGCGTACGCGATGGGCGAGGACTCCCTGCGATCTTCGACCGAGTCCGCGAAGAACGCCGCGTCGGGGTCCCCCGCGAGCGCCGCCTCGCCGAGGTCGTAGGTGCCACGCAAGACGATGACACCATCGATGCGTTCGGGAGCCATGCCGGCCCCCTCGAGGAGCCGCCGATCGAGCGCGAGGATGGACGCCATCCACGCGCCGAGGCCGCGACCGACGAGGATGAGGCGCGTCGGGTTGCGCGCGCCGGTCACCTCCTGCAAGACCCGGGCGACGTCCGCCGCGCACGCGCGCAGCGTGTAGCCCTTGTGGATGTTGAACGAGACGGCGGCGGCGGCGACCCCGTTTCGCTGCAGGAAGCCGCCGACATCCGCAGCGAAGGCGAGTCGCTCGTCGGGCTGCGAGGGCTCGTTCCCCTGCAAAAAAACGACCAGCGGGCCGCGCTTGCCCGCCACCGCCGGCGCGTAGAGGTCGACGCTGACGTTCGGCCCCTGAGGCCCCAGCCACTGCACCCAGGCATACGTCACCGTGGCTACTGACCGGGCTCCAGCTCCTACGCGCCGCCAGACGAGGTGTGTGCCCAGGACGAGAAGCACCGCGAGGAGCCCGAGGCCAAACCATTTTCGTAGTCGCGAACCCATCATCGAGCCTCTCTTGTGCTCGACGTCTAGCGCGGCAAGTAGATGTCGGTCGCCTCCCAGCGGCACAGAGGCGACCAGCGTGAAAGCTGTACAAGCTGGCCATCGACCGCGTGCTCCACGCGCTCTTCAACCATCTCAAGATCGGCGACAGGACGGTCTACGTCATGGGCGTCCGGCTCCGCTTGGTCGCGGGCGAGCTCCACATCTTCGAGCTTGGGAGCTACTCCTTACTCGGCGCGAGCGGCTTCAGGCGAGCACCGTTCTCTGCGCCGCGGTGGTCGTCCCGGGCGATGTCGTGCTTCGGCGATGCGCCGAACTTGCGCGTGTAATCGCGGCTGAACTGCGCAGCGCTCTCGTAGCCGACGTCGAACGCCGCCGCGGAGACCGAGATCGTGCCGGCGCGCAACAGGCGGCGGGCCTCGAGGAGCTGCAGGCCCTTTCGATACTGGAGCGGTGACGACGCCGTGATCGCCTTGAAGTGCTTGTGAAACGAAGACACGCTCATCCCGACGCTGCGCGCGAGCTCGGGGATCTCGACGGGCGACCGAAAGTCGCGCCGCAGCTGCGCGATCGCGCGCGCGATCGCGCTGGCGTGGCTGTCATGGCGGATCAGGTCGCGCAACATGCCGCCGAACGGCGCCGTCGCGAGCCGGTAGTGGATCTCGCGCGAGACGAGCGGCCCGAGCACCGCCGCATCCGTCCGCGCGCCCGCGAGCGCGAGATCGAGATAGCGATGGAGCGCGTCGACGAGCTTGGCGTCGCAGGTGTGGACCGCGAGCGAGCGAGGCTGCGCGGCGGAGGGAAGCGAGCCGGCCATCGCCTCGTAGAGGTCGCGCAGCGTATCCAGCTCGACATCGAAGAGCAGCGCGAGGTACGGGGTCTTCGTGACGCGCGCGATCACCGGAAGGTCGTGGCTGATGACCATACACTCGCCAACGCTCATCCGAAACGAATCGGCTCCTAGCACCATTTCTTTTCGCCCCTGGAGGACGAGGCCGATGACCGGCTCGTAGATCGCGGCTTCGAACGATGTCGGCCGGTGGTGCCGGAGGACGCCGAGGTTCTTCAGCGGTCGCACGTACTGGCTAGCGCGGCCGTCCGGGCGAGGGAGCTGGCGCGCGGCGAGCTCGGCGAGATCCGCGAGGTTCATGCGGAGAGCGTAGCACCATCACGCTTTTCTGTCTCCGGCGAGAGGATCGAGCAAGAAGCAAAGAGCTCCTGGCAAGCACGTCGCGGCGCGCGGTCGTACATTGAGCCCATGACGAACGACACGCTGACCGTGCATCACCTCGGGCGTTCCCAGTCGGAGCGGATCGTCTGGCTCTGCGAGGAGCTCGGGCTCGACTATGAGCTGAAGCGGTATGAGCGCCGGAAAGACAACAGGCTGGCGCCGCCGGAGTACAAGGCGCTGCACCCGATGGGGACGGCGCCGATCATCACCGACGGGCCGCTGGTGCTCGGCGAATCCGGGGCGATCATCGAATATCTGATCGCGACCCATGGCGAGGGACGGCTCGCCGTGAAGCGCGGCGAGCCCGGGTTCGCCGACTATCTCTATTGGCTCCACTTCGCCAACGGGACCTTGCAGCCGGTCGTCCTGCGGGTGAGGTCCCTGGAGCGCGTCGACCCGTCCGAGAGCAATGCGGTGCTGCAGGCGGCGAAGGAGCAGTTCGACCTGGTCTTCTCCACGGTGGAGAGGCGCCTGGGTGAAGCGCCTTATCTCGCCGGCCCGGAGCTGACGGCGGCGGACATCATGACGGTGTTTTCGCTGACCACGATGCGGCTGTTCAAGCCGTACGATCTCTCGCCGTGGCCGAACATCCTGGCTTATCTGCAGCGGATCGGCGCGCGCCCCGCGTACCAGCGCGCGATGCGGAAGGCGGACCCGGACATGACACCGCTACTTGGGGCCGCTCCATGACCGAGGGCGCCGTCAGCCGCGGGATGGTCGCGCTGCGCCCCTGCAACGTTCACCGGCGGGCGCGCCGGTCAGCCGTGAACGTGGCCGGGACCTGCTCGACGGGAACGGCCGGAGGTCGCATCAGGGGAGCGGCCCCCACAGCGTGCCGCAAACCCCACCCGTGTAGTTGATGCGGTCCACGTAGCCATACCCCGTGACATCCGTGTCGGGACACTGGTATCGATTCGTCCCTATCGTGGTCGGGCTCTGGGACGACGGCGAGCCGGTGCCCCACTCCCCCCCGGGCGTGCTGCACCGGAGCGTCGCCGTCGAGCAGAATGACCCGGCGCTGGTCGTGACGCACTGGACCCCCGTCGCGACCTTGTCGCTGGGGCAATCGGTCGTCCAGACGTGGTTCGTCGTGGACGATGGACCGGGCGTACAGTAAATCCGGAATTGGGAGCGAGACGAATTGCTCTCCCGGCGGGTCGCGAAGCTCCCGTTCGCGCACGTGGGCGAGACGATGGTGGTGCATCCACTGATTCCGCAGCTCCCCGACGACCACCCGTCCAGCCCGACACCGTCGAGGCCAACGTCGCGTCACCGGTCTCCTCGGTGCTGTCCCGCTCATCTCCGCTCGACGCGTCCATCGCGCAGCTCGCACTGGCGAGGGCGACGCACGCGAGGGACGCTGTTGCTAATGATCGTGTTCGCATGTTCTCCATCCTTTTGCTGTCGTGGGTGTGATGCCTTTCAGCGGATCGTCCGCATCCGATGGATGCGGCTTGTCCGCTTCGAGGGATAAAACCTTCGACCTCGAGCACGACGACAGCGTCGCCGCACGAGCGGTCGAGAAAGTCAAAGGGGCCCCTTCACTGAGCTTGTACGTAGAGCGAGAACGGGAAATTGCCCTGCCCGTCGACGAAGGTCGCGTCAGGGACGTCGATCACGAACTCGTGCATGCCGGCGCTCGCCGCCCCCCACGGGACGATCCGGGTGTCGATCACGTCGCCGGGGCACCAGTTGCTGAACGACTGCCACTCTGCGTCCGACCGCGGGGACCGCCCGTAGATGCCGTTGCTCTGGGTGTTGTACTTGCGAAACGGCTCGCACGACGTGCGCCCGGGCTTGTACTGCAAGGCCAGCTCGCCGTCGACGTACACGTGATGCTCGCGGCGAATATACTCCTCGCCGCCCTGGTTGGCGCCGTGGTTCGACGTGATCAACACGAGCTGCGCGTTCTGTGTGTCTGCCGGCAATTCGAAGCTGACGGTCTTGCGGGTCGTGCCGACCTTGTCGCTGGCGCCCGTGGCGTAATTGTTGAAGTCCTCGCCGATCGCCAGCGGCAGCAGGACGCTGAAGTCCTGGGCCTCCTGCGCGCTGTCGGTGTACAACAGCAGAGAACCGAGCTGCGTGTCATTGCGACCAGCGCAGCCGGCGACCTCCTCGTTCGCGGCGTAAGGCACGCCGAAGATGCTCAATTCGAACCAGAAATCGTGATCGGCCAGGAGGTCGGGGTCCTTCAAGATCGGCACGAGGTTGCTGGCCTCCCATTCGTAGGGGACCGTCGTCGGCTGCTTGTTCATGTCCATGAACGGCGTGACGAACCGTGCGACCTCGATCCGGTCGACCTCGCCGGAGACGTAGGTCTTGGCGCCCTTGGGGACCAGCGCCAGGTTGACCGAGCCGAGCCGGTCGTAGTTGTCGCACCGCGCTCCCACGACGACGCGGACCTTCAGGGTGGTCTGGACCTTGGCGCGCAGCTCGTCGGTCAACCGGGTCGCAACCAGCGAGTTGTTGTGGCGGATCACGCCGTCCGGGACCGGCTCGTCGACCGTCGCGGCGTAGCCGTCGTAGAACACGACGTTCTCCAGCACCGGGATCTCCTCGGGTTCCCGGGGCGGCACGTCGCCGCTGCCGCCACTGCCGCCGCTGCTGCCGCTGCCGCCGCTGCCGCCAGCGCCGCCGCTGCCTGCGCTGGTCCCGATCGCTGCGCTCGTGCTCCCGGTGCTCTCGGAGGTCCCGGCGCCTCCGCCAGCGCCCACGTCAGAGCGCTGTTCACTCGTGCACGCGGCGAGCAGGGCCAACACACAGAAAGATGGGAGCGTGCGACGCAGGTTCATTCGTCGAACGTATCAGATCGCCGGCTCGATACGCGCAATGCGACGAGACATGGCGCCGCGGCCCGACTCGTCGCCGGCGCGCTGCTGCTCGCTCCCCGTCCGCTCCCCGATGCGCCGGGCTGGCTCGCCAGCGCCCTGGATGGCCATGTGACGCGGACGGACCGGCACGTCCAGCCGCCGAGGGCGCACCAGGGTTGCAGATGTACTGTCGATTTGCAGGGAAAACGGCGCGCTCCGGCCCGCTTCGGAGCGCTCGCCGCGTGAGCCTGTAAATTCGGTGGCCAGGTGGATTGACGCGCACGCCGCAGCGCGCCTTGGCGAGGTCGATCACTTTTTGAAATGGGATGGTCGAGTTCTCGCCATACGCATGATCATTGACCAGGCCGGCGGGAATTACTTGCCCGTACCGCGACGGTCGGGCAGGCCGCCGCTGGCACTGAATAAATTTCCTTTTAAAGCAAATCCAGGTCGTCCTCGGGGATGACGACCTCACCCGCGAATCGAGAACCGCGACGACAGTCGCTCGAGAGGTCCGCCGATGCGCAAGATCGCTTATTGGCTCGCATTGAGTTCGGCAGCTGTGGTCGCGGGCGCGCTCGCCACCGGCTGCACCGCGATGATCGGAGATGGGGCAGGCGCCGACGACGACGCCACCACGGGAGCGGGGCCGGGCGCCGGCTCTTCCGGTGGAGGCAACAACGCCAGCGGGTCCAGCGGCTCCGGCGGGTGGTCCAGCGGCTCCGGAGGCTCCAGCGGCTCCGGCGTGCCGTCCACCGGCACCGGCTCGAGCCCGGAGCCCGTGGCAGGCTGTCAGCTGGGGTACAGCGAGCTCCCGGACGGCCGGGGTGGCGTGAACGTCGAGGCGGTCTGCATCGGCGATGAGGCGGGCTTCGACAAGGCCAGGTCGCTGGAGGCCTTCAAGACGACGGTTTACCCGCTGCTGACCCAGAACTGCTCGGGTTGCCACAGCACGACGAGCCGGGCGCAGGCGCCCATCCACTCCGACGTCGACCCGGCGCTGGCCCACGAGTACGCGCTCACCCGCGTGAACTTCAAGAAGCCGGTGGACTCGAAGCTCGTGGTCCGCATGGGCATCGACCGGCACAACTGCTTCGGCACGAGCTGCAAGGACGCGAACGCGCAGATGCTCGCCGCCGTCGAGGCGTGGGCGGCCGCGGTCGCCCCGACCCTGCCGGAGACCCCGCGCACCGTGCCGGCGGGCGAGAAGGTCACCGAGGCGCAGGTCAAGGAGTGGATCGCGGCGGACAGGGCGAGCGTCCCCGCGGGCGACGCCGAGTTCATCAAGTACACCTCGCTGCACGAGATCCACAACGCGGGCGTCAGCGCGGACGAGCTCAACGTGGCTCGCGTCGGGATCTCGAAGGCCCTGAACTCGACCGCGCGGTGGGCGCCCGAGATCGTCAACCCGGTCGACGTCAACGGCAAGGGCATCGTCTACCGCTTCGATACCCGCAACTACTGGGGCTACAACAAGGGCGTCACGAAGCTCCACTTCGGCGGGTCCGACGACGACGTCTTCTTCGGGCGGACCAGCGTCAACTACCTGGGCGAGCCGGTCGGCAGCGACGTCACCACGAAGGAGAAGTACCGGTACACCGCGGAGGTCCAGGTGGACCCGAGCTTCGCCAAGCTGGTCTGGGGGCGCGTCCTCGCCGGCAACGTGGAGGGCGCCACGGACAACGAGGTGCTGCCGCCCTACGTCGACGGCTTCAAGACGGACTACATCGAGGCGAGCCAGCTCGTCTACACGCTGACCCGCCCCGACGTGTACAACGCGATCATGGCCATCCCCTGGTACGCCCAGGATCTCGAGAGCGAGCTCGGCGTCGTCAAGGACGATGGGATGAAGTCCTACGAGTACATGGTCACCAAGCAGGCGATCACCATCGACTCGCGCATGTACTGGCGGGCCAGGACGAAGACGGGCGGGTACTACTGGAAGACGTGGGACGTCTTCACCGGGCAGCTCGAAGGCAACGTGCAGACGATCGAGCAGGCGTACGATCAGGGCCAGATCCGGTTCCCCTTCTGGGCGCACCCGATCCCGAAGTTCATCGCCGGGACCGGCGGCGGCGTGACCGCGGCCACCCTCAGCTTCGTCGCGACCCTGGCTCAGCCGTACGGCACGGAGCCGGCCGGGTGCGATGGCCAGCCGAACTACGGCGGCTCGCAGTTCCTGAACTGCCGTTACTACACCGGGACCGAGGGGCTGCAGCAGTCGGCGGAGGAGGTCATCTGGGATCTGCCGAACGGCCTGCAGGGGTACTCGCTGTGGGGCGGCTTCAACCAGCGCCGCGTCGACGCGTTCGTCAACATCGTGCGTGATCCGCGCATCACCCGCGAGGACGCGGACGCGGTGATCACGAGCCGGGTCGGCTTCGCCAGCACGGACCGCCGCCTGAACACCGGCAGCGCGTGCATCGGCTGCCACGCGGACGGCATGAACCGCGGCGACAACGATCTGCGCGACTGGCTCGACGAGGGCGGCGCGCGCCTCCCGAAGGGCGAGCACGGGGTCGACGGGTGGATCAACGACGACCAGGTCGTGGCGCAGGTCAAGGAGCTGTACCCGCCCTCGACCGTGATGCGGCCGCGCATGGAGAACGACCGCCGGGTCTTCATGGCGGCGATGTCGAAGATCAAGCGGGAGATGATCGTGGGCGTCGACAAGAACGTGTACGTCGAGCCGGCGATCTGGACCATCGAGTGGGCGCAGAAGTTCTACAAGTACGCGCCGACCCGGTCGAACTGACGCGGGCCTCGAGCGCCCGCGCGTCGCCTGCTGGCGGCGCCGCGCGGGCGCCGCGGCGTCGGCTTGTTGCTCCGCCGCGGAGCGCGACGATGATTTTGCCGAGGAACTTCGCGCAGCTGCGGAACGCTCCGCCCGCCGGCGGCCGGACCGCGCTTGACAGCTCTCCGGCGACACGATGACTTCGGGAGATGAGGTTTTCCTCTACTTATCTTCTCTGGATCGTGGCCCCGTCCCTCGTCGCCGCTGCCTGCACGCCCACGGAGGACCGACCTCTCGACCGACCGGCGCCGCCGGGCGCGGGCGGCTCCGGTGACGGCGGCGCGGGGGCCAGCAGCGATCCGTGGATCGGCAGCGGCGTTGGCGGCGACTGGACCGGGAGCGGATGCTCCGCGGACATGCGAGATGTCGTGGACGCCGCGGGGAACGTCGTCAAGGTGTGCCCGCCCGAGCTGGGGTGTTTTCAGGGGCAGTGCATCCCCGCCTGCGAGGCCGCGGAGAAGGCGGGCGGATCCATCGGCTGCGATTATCTCGCGCCGTCGCCGCCGTTCTTCCAGAACGAGCTCGACGTCTCCACCTACAGCGGCGCGTGCCATGCGGTCTTCCTCGCGAATGCCTCCAGCCGCCACGCCAGGATCCGCGTCGCCCACGGCGGCCAGGCGCTCGACGCCGCCGACTTCACCTACCTCCCGAGCGGCATCGGCCCGAGCACCACGTACACGCGCCTGCCCGAGGGCGGTATCCCGCCGGGGGAGGTGGCGGTGCTGTTCCTGTCTCACCGGCCAGGGGCGTCGACCACCTTCGGCTCGCTCGAGTGCCCGCGGCCTCCCGCGGTGCTGGGCGATGTCGCGGTGCACAACAGCGGTACCGGCGCCGCGTTTCGGATCGTGTCGGATACGCCCGTGTCGGCGTATGACATCCTGCCGTACGGCGGGGCGATCAGCTTTCTCCCGAGCGCCTCGCTCCTGCTCCCGCGCAGCACGTGGGGCACCAACTACTACGCCCTGGCGCCGCACGCCCGCGGCCCCGGCGTGTCGTGGATGATGATCGTCGCCGCCGAGGACGACACCGCGGTGGATCTCGTGCCCCGGTCGAGCCTCCCCGGCGGCGACGGGGCCCCGGGCGCGCCGGCCAACGCCGCCACGCAGGTGACGCTCGGCGCCGGCGAGGTCGTGCAATGGATGGGCGTCGATCCGAGCGGCGCCGTGCTCCAGTCGAGCAAGCCCATCGGCGTGTGGACCGGCAACACGTACCTTCAGGTGGCCACCGACACGTCCCCTGCCGCCGGCGGCCAGGACGCCGCCCACCAGCAGATCCCGCCGATAGGCGCCCTCGGCAGCGAGTACGTCGGCGCCGGCGTGGTCTCGCGGCTGGCCTCGCAGGAGCCGGAGAGCGTCGTCTACCGCCTGCTCGGCGTGGCCGACGACACGGCGCTCGCGTGGGATCCGGCGCCGCCTCCGGGCGCGCCGGCCGCCCTGAAGGCGGGCGAGGTCGCCGAGTTCGAGGCGGCCTCGCTGTTCTCGGTGCGGTCGCAGGACGGCGATCACCCCTTCATGCTCACGCAGTACATGCCCGGCGCCCCCGCCAGGACGCGCCCCGGCTGCGTGGCGGAGATCCCGATCGCCGGCCACCGGTGCATGCTCGGGGACGAGGAGTGGGTGATCCAGCTGCCGCCCGAGCAGTTCCTCGAGCGGTACGTGTTCTTCACCGATCCGACCTACGCCACGACCAGCCTGGTGATCACCCGCGTCAAGGGCCCGAACGGCTTCGCGGACGTGGAGCTGAGCTGTCTCGGCACGGTGACCGGGTGGCGCCCGGTCGGGGCGGCGGGGGCGTTCGAGGTGGCGCACGTCGATCTGAGCCGCGGCTTCGTGGGCGCGCGCCGCGCGTGCGAGACGAGCCAGCACGAGGCGAGCAGCGCGGGCGCCTTCGGCGTCACCGTCTGGGGGACGGACTTCTTCGCGTCGTACGGCTATCCCGCGGGCGGCAACGTGGAGAGCATCAACGACGTCGTGGCCCCGCCGGTTCCGCGGTAGCCTCGACTCGGGCGCTTTTGTGCCTCGCGTGCACGCTAGAGATGAAGAGATGAGCGAGCGAACGTGGTGGGGCACGGCGCTGCGGACCCGGAGCGGATCAGGCAGTCTGGGCGGCGAACGATCAGCACCAGGATTGCGGTCCAGGCATGAACACGCATACTGTGGCGATGCCAGCTCCGCTCGAACACTACGGTCTCATCGGTGACACGACCACGGTCGGTCTGGTGTCATGTAACGGCTCGCTCGACTGGCTCTGCCTGCCACGCATCGACTCGGACGCGTGCTTCGCGAGGCTGCTCGGACGCGACGAACACGGCTACTGGGCCATCCGGCCAGCCACGGCGATACGAAGCTCGGAGCGGCGCTATCGGCGGGACACGCTGGTCCTTGAGACCGAGTTCACCTGTGAGAGCGGCCGCGCGCGCCTGATCGACTTCATGCCCCCGGGCGTCGCCGTGCACGAGGCCACCCGACTCGTCGACGGAGCCTATGGCGTCCTCGAGCACGACGTCATCCGGATCGTCGAAGGGATCGAGGGCGAAGTCCCGATGCACTCCGATCTGCGGGCGCGGTTCGGCTACGGCCGCGTGATCCCGTGGATCCAGTGTGACGGAGGCCGAGCGACGCTCACGTCCGGACCCGCCGCGCTAGCGTTCAGCAGCCCAGCGTCGCTCGACCCCGACTGGAACGCCGCCCGATTGGAGACGAGCTTCGTCGTCCGCGCGGGCCAGCGCCTGCCGTTCACCCTCACGTTCTACCCGTCGCATGAACACGCGCCGGCCCACCCCGTCGACGCGGAGCAGGAGCTCGCGCGAACCGAGCGTCACTGGCGAGCGTGGGCGGGCCGTTGTCGCTACCAGGGCCGCTGGCGTGATGCCGTCGTGCGGTCGCTCCTCACGCTGAAGGCGCTCACCTACGCGCCTACGGGCGGGATCGTGGCGGCGCCGACCACGTCCTTGCCGGAGGAGCTCGGCGGCGTTCGCAACTGGGACTATCGCTACTGTTGGTTGCGCGACTCCACGCTCACGCTCGACGCCCTGATGCGCGGCGGGTACCTCGAGGAAGCTCAGGCCTGGCGCGACTGGCTCATGCGCGCGGTCGCCGGTGCTCCTGCGCAGCTGCAGATCATGTACGGCGTGGCCGGGGAGCATCGGCTCACCGAGATCGAGCTGCCGTGGCTCCCGGGATACGAGGAATCGAGACCGGTGCGGATCGGCAACGGTGCATACGATCAGTTTCAACTCGACGTCTATGGCGAGGTGCTCAACACGCTCTACGATGCCCACGCACACGGCCTGCCGGATCTGCCGCACACGTGGGACCCTATCGTCGAGATCGTGGACTTCGTCGAGAAGTCCTGGCAGCGGCCGGACGAAGGCATCTGGGAGATACGCGGGGGGAAGCAGCTGCACTTCACGCACTCGAAGCTGATGACCTGGGTGGCGGTGGATCGCGCCGTACGCATGATCGAGGAGTTCGGCGTAGGCGGACAGCATCGACTGGAGAAGCGGCTCCAGCGCTGGCGCGCGTTGCGCGAGGACATCCGCGGCGACCTGCTCGCGCGCGGATTCAACACGCGCGTCGGCGCTTTCACGCAATCGTACGGCTCGGACGCCCTCGACGCCAGCGTGCTCCTGATCCCGCACATGGGCTTCCTGGCCGCCGATGATCCCCGCATGCTGTCCACCGTCGCGGCGATCGAGAAGGGCCTCACCCGGGATGGCCTCGTCCTGCGCTACGCGACCGAGACGGGGGTGGACGGCCTGCCCGGGGACGAAGGGACCTTCCTCATCTGCAGCTTCTGGCTCGCCGACAACTACGCGATGGTCGGTCGCCTCGACGAGGCGGAGGCGCTCCTCGATCGCCTGGTCTCCCTCGGCAATGATGTCGGCCTGCTCGCCGAGGAGTACAGCCCCGCGCTGCGCCGCCAGCTCGGCAATTTCCCACAGGCGTTCTCTCACGTTGGGGTCGTCAACACAGCGCACATCATCGACGCAAGGAGAGCCGGGAAGGAAGTGTCCTTGCCATCCGCCGCGTAGGTTCCAATTCGACTCGCCCGCCGGTAGACACGGGCGTCGCGCTCAGCTGCGAGCACGAAGGAGGGATGCGTCCGGTCCTCCGTCGTCAAATCCGGCGTCGTCAAATCCGGCGTCGTCGAATCCGGCGTCGTCAAATCCGGTCAAGCGCGATCGAACGGGAAAGCTCATCGCCTCCGCGCCCGTCCGGGAGCGACCGCCTTCTCCGAAGCGGTAGGTTGCCGGCCGGTGCTCGCCACGGGCTTGCCGCATCCGGACGAACGCCCCATGGGACCCATCGCCGGCGTGCCCTGCCTGGCACGCACGACGACGAGCGGGCAGGTGCTCGCAGGAAGAGGGGACGCGTGAAGTCGGTCGCTGCCTTGATGGCCGAGAGGGTTGTGCGTCTCGTGGAAGAGGAAGACCGACCGGATGCTCGGCGGCTGGCGAACGGGCACGCGCTGCTCCGAACCCTCGCCGTCGGCGTGTGCGGAACCGACCGAGAGATCGCCTCGTTCACGTACGGGTCCGCCCCGGCAGGGACAGACCGGCTCGTGCTGGGACACGAGGCTCTCGCCGAGGTCGTGCAGACAGGTGAGGGCGTGGCTCGCCTTCGTCCCGGAGATCTCGTGGTGCCGACCGTGCGCCGGCCCTGTACCAGAGTCGAGTGCCCCGCCTGCCGCGTCGGGCACCAGGACTTCTGCGCGACGGGCGAGTTCATCGAGCGCGGCATCTGCGGAGCGAACGGCTTCATGACCGAGCTCTTCGTCGAGGAGGAGCGCTACCTCGTCCCCGTCCCTCCGGCGGTCGGCGAGCTCGGCGTCCTCGTCGAGCCGCTGAGCGTCGTGGCCAAAGCGTTCGCCCAGCTCGACGCCACCCTGACGCGCCTGCCATGGGACGACGACGGGGCGCGGGGCCTGGTCCTCGGCGCCGGACCGATCGGCGTGCTCACGGCCATGGGGCTGATCGCGAACGGAGCTCGGGCGGTCGTGTATTCGAGGGAGCCGAAGGACGGCGATCGGGCGCTCTTGGTGCGCAGCATCGGCGCCGACTACGTATCGAGCGAGTCCACCGACATCCCGGGGCTGGTGAGGCGCCTCGGGCGGTTCGACGTGATCATCGAGGCGGTCGGCGTGCCGGAGTTCGCGTTCAAGACCCTCCCCGCGCTGGCGGCGAACGGCGCGTTCATCCTCACCGGCATCCCTGCGCCGGGGCCTGCGATCGACCTCGACGCGTCGGGTCTGATGCGCGATTTCGTCCTCCAGAACCAGCTGATGTTCGGGACCGTGAACGCCGGCCGCAAGTCCTTCGAGGCAGCCGTCCGGATGCTCGAGCAGTTCCTGATCCTGTTTCCCGACGCCGCGCGCCGATTGATCGCGCGGCGGATCGCGCTCGACGAGGCGCCGGCCTCGCTGCGAGCGGCGGGGGGTGGCGTGAAGACGGTGATCCACATCGCGGACGCCGGAACGGCGACGCGCGACGGAGGGCTTCGGGCTGCTGGGTAGGCCGCGGCGCCCCCTCGTCCAGGAAGGTGAGCGATGAACCAGAAGCGAAAGCTGCGGAGCCAGGCGTGGTGGGACGACGCGACCAATCCGGAGATGACGGCGCTGTACCTCGAGCGCTACCTGAACTTCGGGCTGACCCGTGGAGAGCTCCAATCCGGCCGCCCCGTCATCGGGATCGTCCAGACGGGGAGCGACCTCGTGCCATGCAACCGGCATCATCTGAGCCTCGCCGTCCGGGTCAAGGAGGGCGTGCGTGACGCCGGCGGGATCCCGCTGGAATTCCCGGCGCACCCCCTCCAGGAGACAGGCAAGAGGCCCACCGCAGCCCTCGACCGGAACCTCGCGTACCTCGGGTTGGTGGAGGTGCTCTTCGGATACGCGATCGACGGCGTCGTCCTCACGACGGGCTGCGACAAGACCACGCCGTCCTGCCTGATGGCGGCGGCGACGGTCGACCTGCCCGCGATCGTGCTCTCGGGCGGGCCGATGTTGAACGGATATTACCGGGGAAGGCTCGCCGGCTCGGGGCTCGTGATCTGGGAGGCACGCCGGCTCCTGGCGGCCGGCAGCATCGACTACGCGGAGTTCATGGACATGGTCGCCGCGGCGGCGCCCAGCGCGGGGCACTGCAACACCATGGGAACGGCCTTGTCGATGAACGTCCTCGCCGAGGCCGTCGGGATGTCGCTGCCCGGATGCGCGGCGATCCCGGCGCCCTATCGGGAGCGGGCGCAGATGGCCTACGCGACCGGGCGCCGGATCGTGGAGATGGTGCACGAGGACCTGACGCCGAGCGCGATCATGACCAAGGCGGCGTTCGAGAACGCGATCGCCGTCGCCTCGGCGATCGGCGCGTCGACCAACTGCCCCATCCATATGAACGCCATCGCGCGCCACGTCGGGGTCGACTTGACCAACGACGATTGGCAGAGGGTCGGGCAAGACGTCCACTTGCTCGTCGACTGCCAGCCCGCCGGGCGCTTCCTGGGAGAGGACTTCTATCGCGCCGGGGGGGCGCCCGCCGTCATGAACGAGCTGCTCCGCGCAGGCCGCCTCCACGGGGATGCTCTCACGGTGTCCGGACGAACCGCGGGTGAGAACGTGGCGAGCGCCGTCGTCGCCAACCGCGACGTGATCCGACCGTACGAAGAGCCTCTGCGCCGCGCCGCCGGCCTGCTCGTCATGAGCGGGAACCTCTTCGACTCGGCCGTCATGAAGAGCAGCGTGATCGGAGAGAGCTTCCGCAACCGCTACCTGTCGGACCCCGCGCATCCCGATGTCTTCGTGGCGCGGGCCGTCGTCTTCGAGGGGCCGGAGGATTACCACGCTCGCATCAACGATCCGTCGCTCGGGATCGACGAGAGCTGCATCCTCGTCATGCGCAACACGGGGCCCGTCGGCTATCCGGGCTCCGCGGAGGTCGTGAACATGCAGCCGCCCGACGCGCTGGTTCGAGAGGGGGCGTCGCTGCCGACGCTCGGCGATGGCCGCCAGAGCGGCACCTCGGACAGCCCCTCGATCCTGAACGCGTCGCCCGAGTCCGCGGTGGGCGGCGGCCTCGCGCTGATCCGGACGGGGGATCGCATCCAGGTCGATCTGCGCCGGCGCCGCGTGGACGTGTTGCTCTCCGACGACGAGATCGAGCAGCGCCGCAGGTCCCTGAAGGTGCCGGAGGTCGAGAGCCAGACGCCATGGCAGGAGATCTACCGGAGCGCTGTCGGTCCCCTGTCCACCGGCGCGTGCTTCGAACCGGCCGTTCGGTACCAGCACCTCGTCCAGCTTCGCGGGCTGCCCCGTCACTCACACTGAACCGCACGGGAAGGGGAGGTAAGGACCATGAGCATGGAACGGACGGGGCAGGTCGTCGTGCTGGACCACGATTTCGGCGACGTCGACATCGAGCGCTCTCTCGTGGAGCCGGCCGGCTTCGAGGTGGTCGCCGCGCAGTGCAAGACCGAAGAGGACGTCGTGGCCGTCGCGCGCGACGCCGTCGGCGTGCTCACGCAGTATGCCGAGGTCAAGGGGCGAGCCATCTCGGGGCTCCGGCGCTGCCAGGTCATCGCTCGGTACGGCACCGGGGTCGACACCGTCGACGTCGCGGCGGCGACCCGCCGTGGGATCCGCGTGACCAACGCGCCGAACGACTGGTGCGCCGACGAGGTCGCCGACCACGCCGTGGCGCTCTTGCTCACGCTCGCCCGCAAGCTGCCCGCGTACGATCGTGCCACGCGCGGTGGATCCTGGTCCTGGCAGGATGGCCGGCCGATCCACCGGCTGCGGGGCGCGACCCTGGGGCTCCTGTCGTTCGGCGCGATCGCCCGGAACATCGCCGCGAGGATGGCGAGCTTCGGTGTACACGTCACGGCGCACGACCCCTTCCTCGACACGGACGAGATCCGCGCCGCCGGCGCTGCCCCCGTGTCCTTCGACGAGCTCCTGGAGCGCTCCGACTACCTCGTCATCCAGGCGCCGCTGACCCGCGGGACCCGCGGTCTGTTCGGGGAGCGCGAGCTCCGGCGCATGAAGCCGACGGCCATCCTCGTCAACACCGCCCGTGGTCCGATCATCGACGACGGCGCTCTGTACCGGGCGCTCGAGGAGGGATGGATCGCGGGGGCCGGGCTCGACGACATCGCCGAGGAGCCGGCGAAGCGCCGGGACTGGAGGCCGACGAGCCCGCTCTTCTCGCTCGAGAATGTCGTCATCTCGCCCCACGCTGCCTACTACTCGGAAGAGTCGATCGAGTTCGTCCGACGATTTGCGGCGAGCGAGGTCGTTCGAGTCCTGTCCGGACAGGAGCCGATGTCGCCCGTGAACCTCATGGCGGCTTGAGCCCGCCGGCTCGCCGGCGGGTATGGCGGATGCATTGATCGCGCGTCGAGCCCGGCTCGTACGACCTCGTCGTCCTGCCGATATGCCTGGAGTGGCTCGACCGGGCTCCCGCGCGGGTGGTCTTGCGCCGGCGGCGAGCGGAAGAAACGGAGGAGGTTCTACATGGAGCTAGCGAACATTCGTGACGTGTCGATTCCAGCGAGCCGGGTCGGTCTCGGGACCTGGGCCATGGGCGGATATCAATGGGGTGGCGCCGACGACGACGCGTCGGTCCGCACGATCCACGCGGCGCTCGACCTCGGGATCAACCTGATCGACACCGCGCCGGCCTACGGGTTCGGGCACTCCGAGGAGGTCGTCGGACGGGCCATCGCCGAGCGGGGCCAGCGCGAGCGGGTGATCCTCGCGACCAAGGTGGGCCTCGAGCGACGCGGCGACGCGCTCTTCCGGAACGGGACGCGCAAGCAGATCCTGGAGGAGATCGAGCTCTCGCTCACGCGTCTGCGCACCGACTACATCGATCTGTATCAGGTCCACTGGCCGGATCCACAAACGCCCTACGAAGAGACGGCCCAGGCTCTCCTCGATCTCCAGCGTGAAGGCAAGATCCGCGCGATCGGCGTCTCCAATTACGGGATCGACGCGATGCAGCGGTTCCGCTCCGTCGCGCCGATCGCCTCGGCGCAGCCGCCGCTGAACCTCTTCGAGAGGCAGGCGGAGGGGGACACCCTGCCTTGGTGCCGCGACAACGGGGTCGCCACGCTCACCTACGGCGCGCTCTGCCGCGGGCTCCTGAGCGGCGCGATCGACGAGAAGACAGCGTTCAAGGGGGACGACCTCAGGAGGACCGATCCGAAGTTTCAACCTCCACGCTTCGCGCAGTACCTCGACGCGGTCAGGGTCCTCGATCGCTTCGCGCGCGACCGCTACGGTCGGGGCGTGCTCGCGCTCGCGGTGCGCTGGGTGCTGGACCACCCGGGGGTCACGGTGGCTCTCTGGGGAGCTCGACAGCCGGAGGAGCTCGCGCCGCTCAACGACGTCATGGGATGGAGCCTCGACGACGAGGCCCGCGCCCACATCGACGTCTTGCTCACCGGAGCCGTGCGCGACCCGGTGGGTCCCGAGTTCATGGCGCCGCCGGAGCGCCCCGGCGAGGCGCGCAGCGCAGCCTGACGCCACCTGCGCGGATCCTGCGAAACCATGATGACGGCTGCGAGCTAACCGTCATCATGGCGATTCACGCCGCCCGGAGCCCCGGCTCCGGGCGCGCTCGACCGAAGGCGTCGCTCCTGCCCCAGCGCCCGGGGATGTCGAGCAGTCGAATCTCCCCGAGCTCGGCAGGGACCGCCGGATCGACGAGCAGGCGATTGCCCATCGGCTCCAGCCCGAGCACGGCGCGCAGAAAGAGCAAGGGAGCCCCGGCGGCCCAGGCCTGGGGGCTGCACGCGGTCGGATACTCGACCGGGAACTTGGTGAGCTCTCGCGGATACCCGGCAAACGCCTCCGGCAACCGGTCGTGGAAGAAGGGAGCCGCTGCCAGGTTGCCCGTCGCGATGCGCCCGGCCTCCACGCTGAAGCCGTAACGCCGGAGCCCGAGCGCGATCAGAGAGTTGTCGTGCGGCCAGACCGTACCCACGTGGTATCCGATGGGATTGTACCCGCCCTCGTCGTCGGCGAGGGTACGCACCCCCCAGCCGCTGAACAGATGGGGTCCGAGGAGGTGCTCCACCACGCGTTCGGCCTTGGAGGTGTCGACGATACCGCTCCAGAGCAAGTGGCCGATGTTCGAGGTCAAGGAGTCGACCCGGCGCTTCCGGCCATCGAGGGCGAGCGCGAAGAACCCGCGATCGTCGAGCCAGAAGTCCTGATTGAATCGACGTTTCAGCTCAGCCGCGTCTCGCTCCAGGCGCGCCGCCAGCTCGGGATCCCGCCAGAGCTCGCGCGCGAGCCGGGCGCTGCGCACCTTCGCGTCGTAGACGTAGCCCTGGATCTCACAGCACGCGAGGGGCCGCGGCGCGAGCGATCCGTCATGAAAGACGATGGAGTTCCACGAGTCTTTCCAGCACTGGTTCTCCAGGCCGGTCTGGGGGTTGCGCGTGTCGTACTCGACATACCCGTCGCCGTCCCGGTCGCCCCACTGGTCGATCCAGCGAAGAGCGGCGCGCGCGGTGTGCTCCATCGACAGGACGAGCTCCGCGTCGCCGGTCCAGCGCTCGTACTCGTCCAGCAGGATCAGGAAGAGCGGCGTCGAGTCGGCGGCGCCGAAGTAGGGAGAGTGCGGCCGCTCTTCGAAGGCGGTCAGCTCGCCCCAGCGAACCTCGTGGAGGATCTTTCCCGGCTCCTCGTCGCGGAAGTCGTCCCGGCGGCTGCCCTGGCGGCGCGCGAGATAGCGGAGCGTGGAGCGCGAGAGCTCGGGGACGAACGGCAGCGCTTGCAGGCTCGTGATGATGCTGTCGCGGCCGAAGGCCGCCATGAACCACGGCAGACCGGCGGCCGGAATGGCGGCGTCCGGCATCAGCTTGGAGAAGAAGCGCAGCGCGGCGAGGTCGATGAGGCTCCGCTCGTACGCCCGGGCGAGCGGCTCGCTCGAGGTGAGGAGTCGCGGCGCGTGGTCGATCCAGCTCTCGAGGCTGATGCCGATGTTCGGGCGCGCGTGGCTCTCGCCATGGGCGTACTTCACCCGGGTGTGCCGCTCCTCGAGGCCGTCGATCGCCGCCACGACGTCGAGGCACGTGCTCCAGCGGCCGTGCGGCTCGATGCTCACCCGAAAGTTCAAGCCGCTCGGATCGATCTGCGCGGGCTGCGAGG
This sequence comes from Sorangium sp. So ce134, assembly GCA_051525975.1. Classification (GTDB taxonomy): domain Bacteria; phylum Myxococcota_A; class Polyangia; order Polyangiales; family Polyangiaceae; genus Sorangium. The sequence goes on along the minus strand of CP150314.1, from coordinate 8,888,379 downwards.
CGGAGATCCATGTCTCGCGCACGAAGCGCTCGCGTCGATAGCCGAGGACGAGCCGATTGTCTTCGATACGGTGATAGCGCTCGCCCTTCTTCGGGAGCATGTCCTTGACCTCGAACAGGTCGGCGAAATCGGCGGCGGCCTGGATGCGCACCTCGAGGTCGACGGGATCCTTGCCGTGGTTCATGAGCAGGAGGTCCTCGTGGAAGCCATCGCCCGCGAACCGGCTCCGGACGATCGAGAGGGTCGATTCGACGTACATCGCGGCGGGCCTCGGGACGAGGAAGAACTGGGCCTGGAAGTACTGGACGTCGTCGGTGGACAGCGCGGCCGGGACGATGCCGTCGATCGTCAGGATCCATTCGGAGAGAAAGCGCGTATCGAGGTGAAAGAGGCCGAGCGGCCGGCTGACGGAGTGTTCGATGTTGCCGCGCAGATCGCTGACGACGAACGTGCCGCCGTCCAGAATGCTCACTTGCCGTTCCATGGGCTCCCTCCGACGACGGTGGCTCAGCGCGTCGCTTCTGGCGTCTGTTCGTCCCCCGGGGAGAGGACGCTCTGAAACATCTGGGCGACGCCCAGGTCTCCTCGCACGCCGACGCGGCCCTGCATGATCGCCGTGATCAGGTTCTGTTCGCCGCGGAAGATCCGCAGGAAGTCGTCGAGCGAGCAGGAGAGCTGGCAGTCCTCGCTCGCGCCTTCCGGCGCGATTCCGAATGACCCGTCGGCGATCTCCAGGACGACGCGCTCGTCGTCGCTGAGCTGCACGGCGCACACCTTCCGTATTCCTCGCAGACGGGCGTCGTAGCGTCCTGCCGCGAGGGCCTTGATGAGCTTCCTTGCTTGCGACATGACCAAAGAGTGTGTCCGGGTTGCCAACCTGGCCTTCGCGCCTCCCACCCCGAGCAAGGGGTGTGCCGATCTGCGTGGCGCGGAGGTCGCCTCCTTCACGCTCGCGTGTGGAGCACGCGAGCGGCGCCCAGCGCGATCAGGATCATCGATATGCCGCCGGTCAGGAGGCTGATTCCGACGAGCAAGCCGAGCACCGTCGCGGCGGCGGTGACGCCGCCCGTGAGGATCAGCATCCCGAGCGCCAGCGCCAGGATGCCGTCGAACACGAGCCATCCCGAGCCCCGCAGCCCGCGGTGCTGATAGGCGCGGACGAGCTTGAGCGCGCCCTCGGCGACGAAGTACGCCGATGCGATCACCATCAGCGCGAGTTTGCCGGTCATCGGGAAGGCCACAAGGAGAAACCCGAACGCCACCTGCACCAGGGCGCTCACGAGCTCCCACACGGCACCGGCCCAGCCGCGGCTCTGGATGGCGTGAAAGCCCTCGGCCACGCCGGCGAGCACGATCAACCAGCCGAGGCCGATGACGGTGAACAGAGAGGCAACGAAGGGCAGGATGAGCGCGAGCACCCCGAGCACCATCGAGGCCACGCCGATCGCGAGGAACCAGCCGCGCTTCTCCCGCACGGCGTCGATGTCGACCGGCGCGAAGCGCAGGGGCTTCGGGGACTCTCCGAGCGGATCGACCATGGGCACCCCTCTGGTTCGTGGAGCACGCGTGTCCCGTCGGTCACCCGCCGCGCGCGGACGGCGCGGCCGGGACCACGTCCGCTTCGAGCATCGTCCGTGCCAGCGCGCCGGCGGGAACATTGTGCCTGGCGCTCGTGGGAGGCGTCACGGCCGAGGGCGGCCAGGAGCGCGCCGCCTGATCAGCGGGCGATCGCCTTCGCGGCCCTGACGCTCGGCGTGGCCGTCTGCCGGACCTGCTGGCGGTCAGGCGTTGCGTGCCGGAATGTCGAGCCCGCGCACCACCGCCGGCCGCGCGACGAAGGCGTCGAGCGCGCGCTTCACCTCCTTGAAGTCGTCGAACCCCACCAGCTCCCCCGCGCCGTAGAAGCCCACGAGGTTGCGCACCCACGGGAAGATCGCGATGTCGGCAATGGTGTAGTCATCGCCCATCATCCACGCGCGCCCGCGCAGGTGGCCGTCGAGGACGCCCAGCAGCCGCTTCGCCTCCGCGACGTAGCGGTCGCGCGGCCGCTTGTCCTCGTAGTCCTTGCCGGCGAACTTGTGGAAGAAGCCGACCTGGCCGAACATGGGGCCGACGCCGCCCATCTGGAACATCACCCACTGGATCGTCTCGTAGCGGCGCGCCGCGTCCTGCGGCAGCAGCTGCCCGCTCTTCTCCGCCAGATAGAGCAGGATCGCTCCGGACTCGAACAGCGCGAGCGGCTCGCCGCCCGGGCCCTGCGGGTCGAGGATCGCCGGGATCTTGTTGTTCGGGTTGAGCGAGAGGAACTCGGGCGAGAGCTGGTCGTTGGTGTCGAAGGCGACGCGGTGGGCCTCGTAGGGCAGGCCAATCTCCTCCAGCGCGATCGACACCTTCACGCCGTTGGGCGTGGGCAACGAGTAGAGCTGGAGGCGGTCGGGATGCAGCGCGGGCCACTTGCGCGTGACGGGGAAAGAGGACAGGTCGGTCATGCGAAATCTCTCGTTGTTGGGACCGCCGGCGTGAACCACCCCGGGCGGCGCGGGGCTGGGACGCAAGGTATTCCCACACCTCGGGGAGAAGGAAATCCAAAATTTCGAGGGGTCGAGCAGCGAGGCGGGGCGTACGAGCATCGCCTGCGGGCCACGGTGACCTCGGCGCTGTAGCGCCGCTCGCCTCGGCGGCTGCGGCCTCGGCCTCTAGCAGCTGCTCGGAGGGCTACGCCGCAGGGCCGTTTGGGCCGGCCCCGCCGGCGGGCGACCCCGCCGCGCACGTGTCCGTCGTCGGGGTGCCCGCCGAGACGCCGCCCTGACACCGTCGCCGCGGCGCCTGTTCCGTTCACCAGAACGAGGAACGACCGCTGGCCGTGGCTGCTTGACGCTCGCGCCGGCGTCCCGCATAGTGCCCCTGTGTTTGTCTTCAGCTTCTCCTGAGCGATACGCCGTATGAGCTGCCCCTCGCCCCGGGCGAGCGAGGCCTCGCGCGGCGTGCGTGAGCGTGCTGAACTGACGACCGACCTCGCCGCCGATCTCGGCCACGGAGACCTGTGGCGGCAGGCCTTGCGCTTCTTTGCTCGCCACTGGGACGCCCTCGGCCCAATCCGCGTCACGACCATCATCGACTTCCTTTACGCGCGGTGCGTCCGACCGACCGAGATCGCGACCGACGCGGGGCTCTTGACGAAGCCGCCTCCGGATCCCGACTTCTCGCTGGCCGGGCGGACGCCTCAGTCGCTCCTGCGCATCGTCGACGCCTGGCACACCGAGCTGCGGTGTCGCCGCGGCACCGGCCGGACCTGGCCGGCGGCGAGGCTACGGAGCTTCCGCTACGCCGAGCCGCCAAGGCCGGAGGCCGAGGAGGGGCCGGCCGAGTGGTGGATCGTGGAGCTCCTGGGCAGCGGCGAGCTCGTGGCCGAGGGGCGCGCGCTCAGGCACTGCGTCGCGAGCTACGAGGATCGCTGCGTGCGCGGCGCGTCGAGCATCTGGTCCTTGCGCCGTCAGGCCGGGGAGGGAGCGCCGGCGCGGCGCTTCACGATCGAGGTCGATCCGCGCGCGCGGGCCATCGTTCAGATTCGGGGGTTCGCGAACCGCCGCGCCGACGGGCAGCCACGGCGGATCATCGGCATGTGGGCGGAGCGCGAGCGCCTTACCGTGGCCAGCCACGCCTGAGGCGCGCGGCGCGGCGCTCGCCGCGCCTGGAGCTCGGCCTTCCCCCGAGCCCCGTCCATGTACATAGAGCGGCCTCGCCTCTCGCGATCTTCTCGACGCCATCGAGCCAGCGGATCGACTCGGCATTTGCGCTGACGCACTCACGGCCTCCACGACGCCGCCAATCGATCCTCCCGACACGGCCGCCGGTGCCTGCGGGGCGGCGGTCACCCTCGTTGTCGCGAGCGCGCCCGAGCGCCTCGAGAACTCGAGTGTGCTGCTCCTGTATTTCTACTACTGCCCTGATATTCAAATTTATTTGATCGTGTGAACCGGTTCAGTTAAACCTCTGTTCGCAACGACCGCGCGGCGGCCCCGCAGCCATCCCGACGTCGCCTCCGATCAGATGTCGTGCGGCTCACACGTCGTGATGGGCAGCGAGGGCTTGCGCCTTGCGTCAATGTTTCATGCCGCAGGCGGCGGCGCTCGCTAAATGTATTTGATCGTGTGAACCGGTTCAGTTAGACATCTGTTTGTAACGACCGCGCGGCGAGCCGCAGTCATCCCGACGCCGCCTCCGAACACTCGTCGTGATGGTCAGCGCGATCTCGCGCTTTGCATCAATGTCTTGTGCCGCACAAGGAGTCCATATGAACTTGGTGGTAAGCCTACCGAGACGGAGACCATGGGCCGGAATCGTGAGCCTATGCGGTGCGATGCTGCTTCCTGGGTGTGAGGGGCGGATCGGCGGCGGGGACGGCGGCCGGGAGTCCGAGGTCCCGCTGCTGCCGAACGACCCCTCCGCGGTCGCCGACGCCTGCGAGGCGAACAACGGTGTTCTTCACGTGGGCCTGACCAGGCTCCGCCGCCTCACGCGCGAACAGCTCAACAACGCCATTCGCGATTTGCTCGGCGTCGAGGGGCGCCCCGCCGACGCGCTCGCGCCGGACGAGCGCATGGGGCCGTTTCACAGCAACGCCATCGCTCCGATCACGGATCTCCTCGTCCAGCAGGCGGCGGAGCTCGCGGCGCGGGTGGCCTCGGAGGCCGAGGGGCGCATGGACCAGATCGCGCCGTGCAGCCTCACGGACGACGATGGGACCTCGTGCGCGACCGAGCTCGTCGAGCGGCTCGGGCAGCGCGCGTACCGCCGCCCGCTGGAAGCGGACGAGATCCAGGGGCTCGTCTCGCTGTACGAGCTCGGCCGGCGGTCGGGCGGGGCGTCGCGGGGCTTTCGCCTGGTGATCGAGGGACTGCTGCAGTCGCCGTCGTTCCTGTACCACGCCGATGTCGGCGAGTCCGGCGTCCCCTCCGCGACCGCCGAGCCGATGGATGGCTATGGCCTCGCCTCGCGGCTCTCGTTCTTCTTGTGGAACTCGATCCCCGACGACGAGCTGGTCGAGCTCGCCGCCGACACCAGCCTGCTCGAGCGCGGCGTGCTCGAAGGGCAGGTCGACCGCATGCTGAAGGACCCGAGGGCGGGCGCCACGATCGCGCTGTTCCACAGCCAGTGGCTCGGGCTCTCGGAGCTGCCCAAGGCGCAGAAGGACCACGAGCTGTTCCCGGCGTTCAACGAGGAGATGGCGAACGCCATGCTGAACGAGAGCGCCCGCTTCACGGATCACGTCGTGCGGCAGGGCGACGGCCTGCTCAGCACGCTGCTCAGCGCGGACTACACGTTCCCGGAGGGCCCCCTGTTCGACATTTACGAGATCGAGCCGCCGGACGGGTTCACGCCGGGAGACCAGGTGTCGCTCGATCCGAGCCGCCGCGCCGGGATCCTGACGCAGGCGGCGTTCCTCGCGCGCTGGTCTCACCACAACCAGACCTCCCCCATCCACCGCGGCATCGTCGTCCGCGAGAATCTCATGTGCCAGCCGCTCCAGCCCCCGCCGGCGAACGTCAACAACGTCCCCCCGCCGGTGGACGACGTGACCTCCACGCGCGAGCGCTTCGCCCAGCACGTGGCGGACCCCGGCTGCGCGGGCTGCCACCAGTTCATCGATCCGATCGGCCTCGGCTTCGAGCATTACGACGCCATCGGCAAGTACCGCGCCACGGACGGCCTCGGCGAGGTGAACGCGGCGGGCGAGATCACGAGCGCGCGCGAGGACCTCGCGGGTCCGTACTACGGCGGCGTGGAGCTCGCGAAGAAGCTCGCGGGGAGCTCGGAGGTGGCCGACTGCGTCGCGAACCAGTGGTTTCGCTTCGCCCTGGGCCGGATCGAGAGCACGGACGACGCTTGCTCGATCCAGACCATCCACGAGGAGTTCAAGGCGTCGGGCGGGAACATTCGGACCCTGTTGTCTCAGGTGGCGCTGAGCGACGCCTTCCGCCACGTGCGGCTCACCGCCAGCGAGGAGTGACCGTGATGAACCGTCGAACGCAACTTGGAGTTTCACGCCGCCGCATGCTTCAGACCCTCGGCCTCAGCGCCGGGGCGGCGGCGATGGGATCGCTGCTTCCGCTGATGAACGCCTCCGGGCAGGAGAAGGTGCGCCCCAAGCGCCTCCTGCTCATCTTCCAGCCCGACGGCGCGCCGGCGCGGGACTGGAACACCGTGATCGACTGGAGGCCGCAGGGCTCGGAGCGCAGCTTCTCGCTGCACGCCATTCACGCGCCGCTCGAGCCCTGGAAGTCGAAGCTGGTGATCCCGTGGGGGCTCAAGATGACGGCCGGCGGGGCCGGCGAGGCCCACGCCTTCGGCATGGCGGGGCTCTGGACCGCATCGACGCTGAACGGTCCGTCCTCCGGAGCGAACTTCGACGGCGGCAACGGAAACCGCACGGGCTGGGGGAGCGGCGCGTCCATCGACCAGATCATCGCCGCCGCCCACGGCAGCGGCATGCCGTACGAGCGCGCTCCGGACGACCCCGTGCAGGAGACGCCGTACCGCACCGTCGAGCTCGGTGTCCAGTGCCTGAATCCGAGCAGCCTGAACCGGATGATCTACGCCGGCGAGAACTCTCCGATTCACCCCGAGACGAACCCCAAGGCCGCGTTCAATCGGCTGTTCGCCGGGGTGACGTCGGCCGGCGAGGCGCCCGCGAGCGATCAGGGGGCGGAGCAGGAGCGGACGGAGCGCAAGGCGATCGTCGACCGGCTCAAGGACGATCTCACCAGGATCCGCAGGCGGGTGGGCAAGGAGGACTTCCACAAGCTCGACGCGCACCTCGAGGGACTGCTGGCCATCGAGCGCAGGCTGAACCAGGCGGCGGAGCCTGCCGACCCGGCGCTGAGCTGCACGGTCCCGGAGGCGCCGGAGGGGACCAGCGGCCGCGGCTCGGAGTATCCGACGGAGGTCAGGGACATGATGGACATCGCGGTGGCCGCGTTCTCCTGCGACCTCACGCGCGTCATGAGCCTCCAGCTCAGCTACGCCTTCAGCCATATCCTGCACTCGTGGCTCGGGCACACCAGCGATCACCACACCATGTCCCACGACGGGCGGGATCGGCGCCAGGAGCTCCAGCAGATCGACGCCTGGTACTCGGAGCAGATCGCGTACCTGCTCGGGAGGCTCGACGCCGTGAGCGAGGGCGACGGCACGCTGCTCGACAACACGCTCGTCGTGGTGGGTAGGGAGCTCGGCAGCACGGCGCACCGCATGGAGCGTGTTCCTTTCGTGATGGCGGGGGGCGCGCGCGGGGCCCTGCAGACCGGGCGTTACCTCGATTACGACGGGGAGGACCACGCCAAGCTCCTGGTCTCCATCGCCCAGCTCATGGGCCTGGAGACCAACAGCATCGGGAACCGCAAGCGCGATTCCGGCCCGCTCTCCGGCCTCGTGTGATCCGCCGGCGCTGGCGGCGCGCCGAGACGCCGAGCCGCCAGCGCCGGAGACCGAGGAGGGGCCGACCGAGCGGTGGATCGTGGAGCTCTCGAGCCGCGCGGCGGGCGCGGTGCTCGGATCCGGTCAGACAGGCACGACGGTGATCTCGCCGGTCGTGTACAGCGCGGAGGTGTCCCAGGCGAGCCCGGGGGCGAGCGGCAAGGCGATGTTCACCGCGGAGAACGCCCCGGTGAGGGCGCCGCCCCAGCCGAGCAGCGCGACGGTATCTCCGGCCTGGAACGACACCGGCTCGTCGCCCGCGCCGACCTCCAGGGTCCCTCCGAGGCTGAGCGGCGCCGTCCGGAGGAGGCCGCCGATGACGGCGGCGCCACCCCCGTCGATGAGGAGCGACGGATGCTCCGGCGAGGGCGTGGACGCGAAGATCGTGACATCGCCGCGGTTGATGAAGGATGCGTAAACGTCAGTCAGGTGGATCTAGCCCTCGCCGAGCTGCGAGCGGATCTCGGTGTTGTCGGTCGCCAGGGTCCCGTACGCGCCCACGTCGATCCGACCATATCCATCGCCGTCGCCCACCTCCAGGAGCCCTCCGTTGGTCCAGGTGCCGCCCCAGCCGCTCACGCTCACATGGCTGTTCTCGCGCGGGGTGCCCAGGACCCGCGCGTTCACGGTGGAGAGCTCGCCCCGGTAGATGGTGAGCTGCCCGGCCCTGCCGGTGCCGACGATGAAGTCCCCCGTGCTCACCCACCTCGTCAACGAGCCGACGACCGCCGCTCGAACCGGCCTGCTGCCCTCGTTCGCGGACGGGTCCACGCCGAAGTACACGTTGTTCGAGAAGAAGCGCGCTCCCTGCCTGAGCTCCAGCTCGCCACCCCACCGGTTGCCGATGTACGTGCTCGTCAGGCTCGTCAGCGTCGCGTCGTAGCCCTGGACGAACACGACGCCGTAAGCGCGGTAGCTCTCACCGCTGCTGACCACGAGAGCGTCGGTGGTCACCAGAGCACCGCGCTGCACGCGGAGAATGCCCCAGCCGAAGCTGCCCGCGCCGACCTCGAGGGTGCCATGGTTCGTCCACCGCGAGCCGTACCCCTCGACGGAGACGCTACCGATGCCATTGATCCCGCCCACGAGGGCGCCAGCGCTGATCATCGTCCCCCGATCGGCGACGAGCACCTCCCCGTAACTGGGATCGTCCGGCGGCGAGTCCGGATGAGCGTCGGCGACCCGCAGCGGGCTCGCCCCGAGGTCCCACGGGTCGGTCGGGTTCGCGGGCAAGACGTCCCCGTAGATGCTCACCTCCGCGCGGGCAGGCCCCGCCGCGCTCGCCGCCGCCGCGGCGACCAGGGCCGAAAGAGCGTACCGGACATGCTGATTCATGTGCCTCATCTCTCCGTAAAAAATACCCTGAAAAGGCGACGTGTAGAGATAACATACCCACGCAGCGGAGGATGCGTGACGCCGCCGCCGGCTCGCAGGCCGGCTGCGGCAGGCGCCTGGCAGAGGACCGGCGAGGTCCCTGCGCGCGGGTGTCTCCGGCCGCAGCGGGCGGGCTGCCACAACTTCGCCACAACCTCTCCGCGTTCGTTCCTTGTCGGGGGCGCGGGCGCGCCTCGCGCGGGGGGTACTCCCAGCGAGGCGTGCGGCGGCACCGAGCAGGCCGAGCCTCCTTGGGCGATCGCGCCCGGACGGTCGCCCAAGGAGGCTCGGTCGAGCGTGCCGCGCGGCGCTCACCACAACGGAGGTCCTGTGCAGGCGCAAGCCCCCTGTCTCCTCATCCCCCCATCGTCGACGGAGCCCGGTACGGAAGCCGGCGCTCCCGAGCCCGCGGCGTCCCGGGTCGACACGCCAGCGCCGCCCGCGGCCGGCGCGGCGGCCGAGCGCGCGGCCGGCGCGGCCGCCGAGCCCGCGGCGCGCGCCGGACACCCCAGCTGGACGGCCTCTCTCCTCGCCGAGCGGTCGACCGCCGATCTCCGCCAGGACCTGTCCAGGTTCGGCGTCGGCGTCGGCCTCGCCTCGCTGTACGGCCTCGCGCTCGGCGCGCGGCAGGGCGGCGTGTCGCTCGTCCACCACGCCGCCGGCGTCCCCGCGGCCATGGTCGCCGTCGCTTGCCTCGGCGTGCCCGCCCTGACGATCGTCCTCACCCTCTTCGACGCGCAGCTCGACCCCGCGCGCGCCCTGTCGGCCACGTCGCGCGCCGCCGCGTCGACCGGCCTCGTGCTCGGCGGCCTCGCGCCCGCCGCCGCGCTCTTCGTCGTCACGAGCGGGTCGCACGAGACGGCGGCGATCATGGGGCTGCTCGGCCTCGCGGTCGGCGGCGTCATCGGCGTGCGCGTCCTGCTGCGCGATCTCGCCGCCGCGCTCCGGCGCGATCAGGGCCCGCTCGCCTGGTCCGGCCACGCCGCGGCGCTCCTCGGGTTCGCGGCGTTCGCGGTCGCGCTCGCCCTGCGCGTCTGGTGGGGGACGCTCCCGATCCTGAAAGGAGGTGCCCTGTGAGCGCCGCCGTCGTGAGCCGCCTGCTCCGGGCGCCCGCCGAGGTCGCCGCGAGCTGCCGTGAAGACAGGGACACCCGCGCCATCGCGCTCGCGTCGCTCGGCGCCATCGCCCTCGGCTCCGCCGTGTTCGGCGGCGTGATCGGGAGCTTCCGCGGCGACGAGCAGATCCTCTACGCGGCCGTCAAGGTGCCGCTCGCGATGCTGATCACGCTCGCGCTGAGCGCCCCGGCGTTCCACGCGCTCGCGGCGGTCCTCGGCCGACCCTGGCCGATGCGGTCCGTCGTCGCCCTCGTCCTCGCGTCGGCGGGCCGCTCCTCGCTCGTGCTGCTCGCGTTCGCGCCCGTGCTGTGGCTGCTCATCGACCTCGGGCTCGGCTACCACGCCTCCTCGGTCGCCGCCTGGCTCGCCTACGCCGTCGCGGGCCTCGCCGCGCTCGGCGTGCTCGTGCGCGGCATCGGCGCGGGCCAGGGCCGCGCGCTCACCGCCGTCGCCTTCATGGCCGTGTTCTTCGCGGTGGGCGGCCAGGCCGCGTGGATCCTCCGGCCGTACCTCGGGCGGCCGAGCGAGAAGACCGTCCCGTTCCTGCGCGCCCGCGAGGGGAGCTTCTCCGACGCGCTCGTCAAGAGCTGCCGCTCCGCGCTCGGGATCTACGACGAGCAGATGCCGATCCCGTACGGAACCGACGGGACCGAGGGCGACGCTGCTCCCGGCGACCTGGTGGAGGGCGCGCGATGAGCCTCCGCGACCTCACGGTCCTGTACCTGATCGCGGGCCTCGCGTGCGCCGTGGCGGTGTTCCGCGCGTCGCCCGAGGGGCGCCGCCGCGCCGCCCTGTCCGCCGCGCTCTGCGTGCCGCTCTGGCCGATCTGGGCGCCGGTCGCGCTCACGGCGCGCCGCGCGGAGCCCGGCGGCGGCCCGGGCACGGCGGCCGCCGCGGCGCGCGTCCAGGGCGCGCTGCGCGAGGGGGTCAGCGCCTGCGCCGGCACGTCGTTCGAGGCGCTCCTGTCGCGCGAGGCCGCCGCGCGCATCGAGGCCGAGGTGACGCGCGCCGCCGCCCGCCACGCCGAGCTGGACGCGCTGCTCCAGCAGAGCGGCTTCGACGAGGCCGCCGCGGCGGCGCGCGTCGCCGAGATCGAGCGCGGCGGCGCGGGGGGGCGCGCGCTGGCGACGGCGCACCTGCACCTCGAGAACATCCGCCGCCTGCGGGCGATGCGCGACCGCGACGCCCGCGCCCTCGAGGAGCTCGCGGATCTCGTCCAGGCGCTGCGCACGCAGCTCGTCCTGGCGCGCTTCGCCGGATCCTCGGTCGAGGGCGTCGGTGGTATCGTGTCCGAGGTCTGGGCGCGCGTGGAGGGCCTCGGCGCGGCCATCGACGCGCACGGCGGCGCCGGATCAGAGGGACCGATCGCGACGTGAGCAAGCACATCCTGGTCGTCGACGATGAGGCGCGCATCCGCGAGGTCCTGCTCTACGCCCTGCAGAAGGAGGGCTACACGGTCACCGCGGTGGCCGACGGGCGCGCCGCGGTCGAGGCGGCGGGGGCGGGGCAGGTGGACCTCGTCGTGCTCGACGTGATGCTCCCCGAGCTCGACGGCCTGGAGGTGTGCCGGCGGCTGCGCGCCGGCAGCCGGACGCCGATCCTCTTCCTGTCGGCGCGCGGCGACGAGGTCGACCGGATCGTCGGCCTGGAGCTCGGCGGCGACGACTACCTCACGAAGCCGTTCTCGCCGCGCGAGCTCGTCGCGCGCGTGCGCGCGCTGCTCCGGCGGGCCGAGGCGCCGCCGCCCGCGCCGGCGGAGGCGCGGCCGGCGGTCCTCCGTCACGGGCCGATCGAGGTGGACACCGACCGCCACGAGGCCCGCTACCTCGGGCAGCCCGTGACGCTCACCGCGACCGAGCTCGGCGTGCTCGGCGCCCTGCTCGAGCGGCCGGGCGTCGTGCTCTCGCGCGGCCAGCTCATGCAGCGCGCCTACCGGTACGACAACCTGATCACGGAGCGCACCATCGACACCCACGTTCGCCGAATTCGCGCGAAGTTTCGCGCAGTTGGCGGCGATCCGATCGCGACCGTCCACGGCGTCGGCTACAAGGTGCAGGGGGCGTAGCCGGGCCGCGCGATGCCGGGCCGACCGATGCGGGGCCGTGCGATGCGGGGCCGTGCGATGATCGAGCGCCTGCGCCGGGAGCTCGGCCGGATCCGCGTCCGGCTGGTCGTCGTGAACCTGGTGGTGCTGCTCGTGCCGGCGGCGGGGATCGAGTTCGCGCGCATCTACGAGCGGCAGCTGCTCGGCTCGCTGGAGCGCGACATGGCGAACCAGGCGGCGCTCGTGGCGGCGATGCTCGCGTCGGATCTCGACCGGGGGCTAGCGCTCGACGCGCCGGAGCACGGCGACGTGCTGACCCAGGCCGCGCGGCACACGCGCACGCGCGTGCGGATCCTCGACGGGGCGGGCGCGGTGGTGGTCGACTCGCACGAGAACGGCCCGCCCGAGGGCCCGGAGCCGGCGGTGCCCGGGCTGCTCGGGGCGCGGTCCCGGCGTGATCCGAGCGCGGACGTGGCCGATCTCCCCGACGGGGTGCGGCCTTTCGGCGAGGGCGCGCGCGAGCGCTGGCCCGAGGTGCCGGATCGCCCGGAGGTGCGCGACGCGCTCGCCGGGCGCCGCGCCGCGAGGACGCGCGTCCGGGAGCGGCGACCGGCGGTCTTGCTGTTCCTGGCCGAGCCGATCCGGCGGGGCGGCGAGGTGCTGGGCGCCGTCTACGTGGTGCGCTCGACGCAGCCGGTGCTGGTCGAGCTGCACCGGATCCGGTCGGGCCTGATCCAGGTCCTCTTGATCGCGAGCCTGTTCACGGGCCTCGTCACGCTGGCGCTCGCGTGGTCGATCTCGAGGCCGCTCGGCAAGCTCTCGCGCGCGGCCAAGCGCATCGCCGCCGGCGAGCGCGACATCGAGGTGCCCGTCTCGGGGAGCGGCGAGATCCGCGAGCTCGGCGCGTCGTTCGCGGCGATGAACGAGCGGCTGGGGGCGCGCCTGCGGTACATCTCGGATTTCGCGGCCGACGTGGCGCACGAGTTCAAGTCGCCGCTCACGTCGATCCGGGGGGCGGCCGAGCTGCTCGACGAGGGGGCGGCGGACGATCCCGAGGCGCGGCGGCGCTTCCTGCGCAACATCGAGCTCGACGTGGCGCGGCTCGACCGGCTTGTGTCGCGGCTCCTGGAGCTGAGCCGCATCGAGGCGTCGAGCGAGGCGATGACGGTGCTCGACCTGGAGGCGCTCGCGGCGCGCGTGGTGGAGCGGTGCGCGACCCGCGAGCGGCCGGTGGCGCTGCGGTACGAGATGCCGAAGCGGCTGCTGCGGGCGCGGCAGACGGACCTGGAGACGGCGCTGCTCAACCTGGTGGACAACGCGGTGAGGTTCTCGCCGCCGGGGGAGGCGGTGGTGGTGACCGTGGAGGGCGGGGAGGGCGGGAAGACGGCGAGGATCTCGGTGCGCGACCGGGGGCCGGGGGTGCCGGCGCAGCATCGGGCGCGGATCTTCGACCGGTTCTTCACGACCGACGAGAGCCGGAACGGGACGGGGCTCGGGCTCGCCATCGTGAAGAGCGTGGTCGAGGCGCACGGCGGGGTGGTGACGGTGGAGAGCGCGCCGGGGGAGGGGGCGACGTTCGCGGTGGAGCTGCCGGTGAGGCAGTAGGAGAGGGGCGGGGAGGGCTGCTCGTGCGGCCCGGTGTGCGGTCAGGGCGCTCGACGCTTCTCGTCGAGCGTCGCCTGGAGCACAAGGAGCATCGCCCGATCCTTGGGCCTCGTCAGCTTCGCCTTGACCTCGATCAGCCGTTCCAGCGACAGAACGCGGACGAGCACGCCGGCTACTTCGAGCACCGCCGAGTCGGGCAAAAGATCGTCATAGGACGTCGACTCCTCGATCGTCGCCAGTACGTCGAGCAGGCCGTGCTTCGTTTGTAGCAGGTTGTGCCCCGTCGATATTTTCCTCGGAGCGCGCGTACACGATATCGATGTCGAGGGTATTCACCGGGGCGCCCTGCAACGGTGCAGCCATGCCTCCCACAACGATGAATTCGACACGATGGTGTACCAGCGCGTGCAGGATGTCAGCGAGCGCCATCGGATGGCTCGCGCACGCTCAGGATCAGGTCGATCGAGCTCTGGACTTGCGCCAGCCGCTCCGTGGGAGACAGGCTGAGCATCCAGCGGACGAGAGAGCGGTCCACCCCGTTCTCGTCGTAGGGGCTGTCGTCCCGCTCGTTGGCGGGAGGCTCCAGAGGTTCGGCCATGCTTCGAGTCTAGCACAGGGCGTCGGCGGGCCGTGGCCACGCTGCTCCGGATCGGCCTCCCGGTCTTCCAGACGGCGGGGAGCGACGAGGTCGGCCTGCTGATTCGTCCGGGGAGCCTGGGGCGCTCACATTCCGGGCGCCTGAGCCAGGCGGCCAATCTCTACGCTCGTGTCGCTCTTCGCCAAGAGCCCCACCAGGCCCTCCGTCCCGTCCACGAGGATCTCAGCCTGATGGCGATGGACGCGGCGCGGTGGAGCCGCTCCGGGCACAGGCGGTCGTCGCGCAGCCGGCGGAAGGTCGTTTTCAGCTTCGATCATATCCACCGACGAGCCTATTCGGCCACGCGCTCGGGGCGGTAAAAGGTCAGCCCGCGCTGACTCAGGACCACGAGCTCGTCCCCCACGAAGCACAGCTGTCCGAGGTCTTCCCGGGGGAGATGTGCACCGTTTTCGGTCGTCACGGCGCCGAGCAGCGCGCCGTCGCGCGACGAGTAGACGACCATCTGCTCGAAGAGCCCGGCCACCCAGATCTCCCCGGCGCGGTGGGCCACGCCCTGGCTGCGCACCTCGGTGCTCCCGGCGAGGAACCGCTCCTCGATGCCGCCGTTCTGCGTCGATATGCGATAGACGTGCCCGATGGTGCTCGACAGCCACAGGTGCTGGCCATCGAAGGACAGCCCGGTGGGGCCGAGCTCGGTGGGCGCCGAGAGCTTGCGCAGGACGCGGCCGGTGTCCGGGTGGACCTGCACGAGCTCGTTCGTGTTGCCGGCGATCGCGATCCAGATCGTGCCGTCGACCCAGGCGATGCCGTGCGCGGACGTGCCGCGCGTCCCGATCAGCGTCGGCAGCGGGTGGGAGCGGAGCGGCGTGCTCGTCGCCTCATCGAGCTCGTAGAGCACGTGCTGGACCTCGTTGCTCGAGAGGAGCCAGAGCCTGCGCCCATCGTGGGTGACGCCGACCGAGTTGCCCATCGCGGGAGCGACGTTCCGGCGGCGCAGGATGCGGTAGGCGGCGCGGAGGCTGCCGTCATGGCCCGGCCATCCGGCGTCGCGCGCGATCGCGCCCGTGCGGGGCCCACCGTCGGCGACCCCGGGCCGCCCCGCATCCGGGGTGTCGCTCGCGACACCGCTGTCCGGCAGGGGCCGGGCCGGGGTCACGGGGGCATGCTCCGCGCCGCCGCACGTCGAGGACGCCATTCCAGCGATGAAGGCCAGCACCAGGGTGCTCGGCCAGAGGAGCCGCGCCCGGCGTTCGAAGGTCGAGAGCGCGCTCAGCAAGCGCGGCCATCGCGGTCGTCGATGGTTCATCGGCTCCAGCAACTGGCGATGAAGTCTAGGATGTGACGTAGCTGAGGCCAAGGTGAATCGCGCCGCGCGCCTGCGGGGAGCGGCGCTGATTTCTTGCTGAACGTTCACGCGCGCTGAACAGCCGTCATCTCTGGATCTCCATCCGCCCGCTAAAACGCCTGCGTCACGTTGACGGCCACGCTTCGCCCCACGACAGGGACGTCGAAGCCCCCGAATCCCGGCTCCGAGCGCCGGTGGTCGAGGAGGTTCTTGATCGACACGCTCGCCGCCGTCTCGGAGCCATCGCCGAGCAGATCCGCGCGCACGCTCGAGAGCGTGACGTCGAACGTGGCATAGCCCGGCAGCGCGTACGGCTCGCTGTCGTTGAGCAGGACGTTGCCCTGGGCCGCGCCCCGCGCGCTCACGAGCCTCGCGTGGACGTTGACGTTGGCGTAGATCTCGGGGAGCCGGAGGTCGACGCCGCCCAGCGCAAAGACGAACGGATACAACGGTAGCTCCGCCTCCGTCTCGTAGACCAGCTCCGCATCCTGCTCGGCGTGGGCGACGCGGCCGTTCGCCGCGACGCTCACGTAAGGAGCGATCCGCTCGTGCGCCAGCCGCAGGCTCAGCTCGCCGCCGACATGCACCTCGTCGCCCTGGTTGCGGCCCACGAAGTTCGCGCCGTGCGACGTGAACTCGATCCGATCCGCGATCTCCTGGACGTAGGCGGCCGCCTCGAACAGGAACATCGAGAGCCCGCCGCTCACCACGACCTCGGCGGACCGGACCTTCTGCGGCAAGAGCGGCGGCGCGTAAGGCAGCGTCTCGCTCCCGATGACGTTGTTGCTCCGCCCGAAGCCGGTCAAGCCGTAGAGGAGCACGGCCGACGGCGCCTGGTAGGAGCGACCCACGATGAGCTTGATCGCGAGGCTGTCGTGCCAGCGGTACGCCGCGGAGGCCCGCCAGGACGCCTGCGCATCCCAGTGGTTGGGCTTGTCGAGCCGGACGTTCCCCGAGAGGTGGAGCCCCTCCAGCCACGGAGGCCGGCTCACCTGGATCTGCGCGAACGCGCCGCTCGTCGAGAGCATCGCCGAGCGCAGATCCGCGCCGGAGATCAGGTCCACCTCGTCGCCGCTCGAGTGGCCGCCGACCTCCGCCCGGTAGATCTCCGTGTAATACAGCACGTCCGCGAGGTCGACGATGGCGTCCGCCCCGCCGCTCAGGGTGATCGCCTCCGACGGCGACGCGTCGACGCGCGCCCCCATCTGGAGCGTGGTCGACGCGAAGTTGCGGCGGAACGAGGTCGCGCGGACGCCCGTGAGGAAGAGCTCCTCGTCCCGGGTCGGCGCGCCGCGCGAGACGCCGGCCGAGAGCTGCGTCGCGACGCGCGGCGTCCACGCCTTGTCGTGATGGACGCTCGCCCACGCGTTCTGGAGCGAATGCCGCGAGGCGTGGGTGAGCGCGGAGTTGAGCTGGAACTCACCCATCGCGTCGAGCCGCTGCACGCCCCCCTGGACCTTCAGGCTGCCCAGCGCGCCGGCCTCGACGCTCAGCTGGGCGTAGAAGCTCGAAGGCGCGGCGATGTCGTTCCGGCTCTCGTCGGCGAAGAGCGGCGCATACGCCGGGAGCTCCGGGCGCTGCCCGGGGAACGTGCGCTCGATCCGGAGCCCCGAGCGATCCGCGCGGTCGAAGCTGTACGCGGCGAGGACGCCGACGCTGTCCGTCGCCTGCTGCGCGAGGAGCGTCCCGCCGTAACCAGGCTGCTCCGAGATCCAGCTGCCGCGCGCCGACAGCTCCGCCCCCGACGCGCCGCTGCGGGCGTCTCGCGTGATGACGTTCACGGTCGCGAGAAAGGCGTTGGCCCCGTACAGGGACGACAGAGGCCCCTTGGCGATCTCGACGCGCTCGACGCACTCCATCGGAATGTACTCCGGCCCGAGGAGCGCCGTCAGATCGGGCTGGAAGATCACCGAGTGCCCGTTGATCATCACCTTGACGATCCGCGAGCCCGCCCGGAGCCCGCCGGTCACGCCCCGCACGCCGACCGAGGGGAGCACCAGGTCCTCGACGACGTACAGCCCCGGGGTGTTCGCGAGCACCTCGGCGAGCGAGCGCCACCCGCGCGTCCTGATCTCTTCCTTGCCGATGACCACCAGGTTCGCGGCGGCGACCGAGCGGTCCTCCGCCTCACCGCCGCTCGCGGTGACGACCTGGACGTCGAGCAGCTCCTCCAGCGACATCTGCGCCAGGGCGTCCGTCCCCTGGATCGGGCTCGCCGCGACCCGCGAAGGCGCGCCGCCGGCCTGCTGCGCGCTCGCGCCGCTCGCCGCCCCGCCCGCGAGCGCGGCCACCGAGAGGGCGACTCGAACCGGATACGCGCGACGTGTCATGGGTTCCACCGCGAGCTCGTGTCACCGGTTCGGGACGGCCGGACACGTGGGCTGCACGCAGTCGAAGATGGCGAGATCCCGGAACGACCGCCGCTCGGTCGTCCAGTGCGCGACCTTCATCAACACATCGCCCTGGCGATCGAAATCGCAGCTTCCGGAAGCGCCCTCGTAATTGATGGGCTCGCCCTGCGCGATCCGCGAGATCGCCTCCGCGAACCCGTCCTCGCCGGGGCGGACGGCGGCCCCGGACGGCGCGTTGATCTCGCTCAGCGCGTCGCGTATCTGCGCCGGAGCCACCGCGGTCGGGTCGTCGAGCTTCGCCGACGCGACCAGCGACGCCAGCATGAGCACGGCCGCGGCGTCGTAGGCGACCGCGTCGAAGGCCCCGAGCTCGAACGCGCCGACCGCCCCGAGCGCCTGGACGAACGCCTCGCCCGACGGCCCCGGCTCGAACAGGACGGGCGACGTGCCCTCCTGCCCGTCGGCGGCGCCCCCGAGCCCCTCGATGACCTGCGCGCGCCGGAACGTGTCGTGGTGCAGCAGCGGAATCGGGGCGCTGTAGTTCTTCGTCACGTTGATGTTGTGGCCGGAGTTGGACGCGTCGATGATGGCGTCGGGCGGGCTCCGGCGCGCGTCCTCGCCGATCGTGTTGCCCTCGTCGTCGGTCAGCTCCGTGACGTCATCGACGAGGCGGCTGAGCTCGTCGGCAAAGTTGTAGTCCGTGGGCACGCCTCCGGGGCCGCTCGGCACGTAGAAGATCCCCTCGACGACCGGCGCCGGCATGTCCGCCGGGCGCGCCGCCTCGGCGGCGGTGGCGAGGGCGGACACGTAGCCGACGCCGAAGGCGTTCTTCGGGCCGAGGACGGAGATCTTGAGCCGTTTCCTGTCGGCGATGCCCTTCTTCATGAGGATGTTCATGAGCACTTGCGTCTGGGGTAAGGCGCTCATCGAGGTGCGGAACACCCATCCCTCCTCGTCGCGGCGCGCCGCCCGCACGAGCGGGTCCGCGCTCTCGTCGCCCGGGTCGTTCAAGAACGGCGACGAGGCCGCCATCGAGACCGTGGGCACGCCCAGCCGCCGCGCGGGATCGGGATCGTAGATCAGGCCCGCCACGCCCTCGGTGTTCGGGCTGGAGTCGAGCACGAGCGCCTTCGCCCCGCCCGCCACGAGCTCCTGCGCCAGCGACACGGCCAGCGATCTCGTGTTCTTGGAATCCCTCAGCGCGATGTCGAAGGCCAGGCCCTTGTAGCCCGCGCGGTCGAGCGCGCCGTTCATCTGGTCCTGCGCCATGGCGATGGCCGCGTACCAGTTCGGGTTGGCGATATCGCCGGTCCGGTCGACGATCCCTCCCAGCTGGAGGATGTTCTTCGCCCCGGGCTCCTCGCCGGAGCACCCCACCAGGGCGACGACGAGCATGGGGATCATCAAGTTCCGCATGGTGCCTCTTCGGCGCGTGACGCTGCGCGGAGCGTCGTGGAGATATCGCAAGATCACGGCGAGGGTGACCCGACGCACCGCCGTCCAGCGGTCGCGGCTACCCCCTCGATGTCCCCCCAAGGACCCGATCGGTGCACATACACGCTTCATGGGCGCCTGGCAAGCGGGATCGTCCCGCGGCCGCGGGCTTGTCCCGCGGCCGCGGGACAAGCCTGCGGCCGCAGGCTTGTCCCGAAGCCGCAGGCTTGTCCCGCAGCCGCAGGCTTGTCCCGCAGCCGCAGGCTTGTCCCGCAGCCGCAGGCGCTTCTGAACCGGTTCAGTGGAGGGGCGAGGCGACGAGCTCCGGGGCGCCTCCTTCGAGGCTGGAGCGCATTCGCTCCCTTGTCTAGAGCGACAAACGGGTTGAAACTGCCTGAAAAGCGCAGAAATTCGAACCGCCAAGGCGCCAAGACGCCAAAAAGACGCCAAGTAAAGAGAGAGAAAAAACTTGGCGTCTTGGCGTCTTGGCGGTTCATTTCTCGCTTCATCAACGTGATCGGCGTTCTAGGGTTGGCCCATGAGCAACGAAGACCGCGACGGGAAATCTCACGGACGACGAGCGCGCGCCGCACACCGGCATCGCCAACCCGCCTGCGAACGGAATGGCGTACACGTCCTGGCTGCTCGGCGCGAACGGCGCCCTCGAGGACGGCGGGGTGGGGGACGGCGTCGGCTGGCCGATGGACGGCGAGATCGACGTGATGGAGTACACCCAGATCAAGGAGGACCCCGCCCTGTATCCCGGCAATGGGGCGATGGGCTTCAACGCGCTCTGGCGCGAGCGGCCGGAGGCGGGGGAGAGCGCGGCGCGCCCCGGCGGCTGGGAGCCGAACGCCTGCAGCGCGTGCCCAACGGCGGCGACGCGAAGTGCGACGCCGGCGGCGCGCGGTCGACCTGGGACGGCGTGACCATCGATTACCACGCGTGGCACACCTGGGGCTTCCTCTGGGACGAGGACCGCTTCGCGATCTACATCGACGACCTGCCGCAGAACGGCGGGGCGCCGGTCGGCGTGTTCAGCATCGGAGAGGGCGCGACCGAGTACCGCCAGCCCATGTACCTCATCATGAACCTCGCCGTGGGCGGCGAGCTCGGCTGCCTCGGCTGGAAGGACCGCGCGTGCTCCTCCGCCGCGGCGTGCGCGAACGGCGCCGCGTGCGTGGACGGGCGATGCGACGAGACCGCGGCGTCGTGCATCGACGTCGACTGGGCGACCCAGGGCGACCTGGCCAAGCTCGAGGTCGACTACGTCCGCTGGTATCACCGCGCCTCGGGGTACCCCAGGCTGCCATCGGCCGCCTGCCAGGACGGCGACGGCGACGGCGCGCCCGACAACGTCCTCAAGAACTGCGGGTTCAACGAGGACTTCACGTACCACCGCAGCGACATCTTCTTCGAAGGGGGCGGCGGCCTCACCGAGATCATCGACGAGGGCGGCGAGCACGGCTACGCGCAATGGGTGCGCGTCGATGCCGGCGGCGCGCAGCCGTGGCACGTCCAGGTCCGGCAGGAGGGCTTCCCGCTGGCCGCCGGCACGGAGTACGCGTGGCGGGTGGCCCTCAAGGCGAGCGCGCCCCGCGTCGTGCCCATCAAGATCGCGCTGGCGCATGATCCCTGGACGACGATCGCCGCCTTCGATTGCGACGTCGGCACGGCGTGGTCGACCTGCAGCCCGCCGAGCTTCACGCCTCCGAGCGCCGACACCTACAAGTTCGAGATCGACCTCGGGAACGACGGCGCGAGCGCCCACGACGGCACCGAGGTGACCATCGACGACCTCTACCTCGGCACCTCGGACCACGCCTGTCAGCCGGACTGCACGGGCGCGTCGTGCGGTGACGATGGGTGCGGCGGGACGTGCGGCGCGTGCGCCGCGGGCCTGAGCTGCGCCCCGTGGGGGCAGTGCGCCGAGCGGGTCGATTCGTCCCGCTCGCTGAGCCGCGAGGCGACGGGGAAGCGCTGACCGCGCTGCGGCGACGACGTGCGCCGGCACGCCGCGCGGCGGCAGTCTCTGCATGGCCCTGCCGGGCGCGAAGCTGGGCCGCGTTCACGCCACAGCCCGCCGGCCCTACGGCCGGCCAGCACATGCTTCGTCGCTGTCCCATCGGGGGCGCACCAGCCGCTCGCCGGTCGCAACCGTGCCTCGCGCGTCGGTCACCACCCCCGTGACCCGGAGCGTATGGCCGATGGCACAAGCTGGTTCGCCGAGCACGGCAGGCCATCCGATGAACTCGCACCGGCCGTCCTCGAGCTCCATGAGCGCGATCCTCCCCCGGCTGGTCGTCGCCGAGGAGGGGTCGTCGATCACCGTCGTCGTGACCTCGAGCAGGGCGCCCTCGGGCTCCAAGCCGAGCGTCCGGATGCTGGTCCACAGGTGCCAGCCGCCCTGCGCGCCGTGGGCGAGCTCGACCTCCTGGCCGTCGGCCAGCGGCTCGAACCGCCACTCGCCGGTGCCGAGCTCGGCGATGCCCTGCGCCCGCGGCTCGTCCCCGCCGGCGCAGCCAGGAGCGAGCGCGAGGAGTACGACGAACGCGGCGGCGGAGGTCGAGCAGGTCACGGCGTGGACTCCTGGGCTAGAGCGACAAACGGGTTGAACCCGCCTGAAACGAGCAGAATTTCGAACCGCCAAGGCGCCAGGGACGCCAAGAAAAAGACAATATCTTGGCGTCTTGGCGCCTTGGCGTCCTTGGCGTCTTGGCGCCTTGGCGGTTCATTGCTCGTTCGAACGACGAGATCGGCGCTCTAGGAGCGCCGGCGGCGGCGCACGGCCAACAGCAGCCCGAGCAGCGCGCCGCCGAGGGCGCCGGCACCGCCAGCATGGCCGCCGGCGCTGCAGCCGCCAGTGGCGGCTTCGACGATGGGCGGCGGCACATCGGCCGGTCGGCCACCCGGCAGCGAATCGGGCAGGTTCGGGATTCGCCGGTCGTAGAAGGACGCGGGGACGGGCTCGTCGGGAAGCACGCAGGTCGTCTCCCGGCTGCCGTCACCGGCGATGGCGCCCACGGCCACATAACCCGTCGAGCAGCGGCAGGTCGGCGTCATGTTCATGGGCACGCACTCGCCGTGCGGGCCGCAATCGAACGTCGCACAAGGATCCGCGAGCGGCGGCGCGTCGGGAAGCGCCCGGTCACCCGGGTTGAGGAACGACATGCGGAGGTCCTGGCAGGTCACCGTCGGCCGGCCCGACGGATCGAACGTGGTGCGCGCGGTCGTGCCGGGCACGCACGCACAGCCGGCCACGGGCCGGGCGCCGCCTGAGACCTCGACGACGCGGCACAGGCCGCCTGCGCCGCACGCCGCGAAGTCGCACGCCGACGTGGCGGCAGACTCGGCGCCCGGAGCGCCCCCGCACAGGTCGCGGCCCTCGACGTAGCGCGGGAGCAAGCGGACGTTGGATACCTCAGGACCGTCGGTGCGCCGAAAGATCGGATCGACGGTCATCTCCTCGGGCGACAGGCGGGTATAGAGCCGGGTGATGGTCGCGTTGCTCTCCAGGAGCGGCAGCAGCGCGTCGCGCGCGGCCACCTGCGCCTCGTCCGAGCTCATGGTGTTGCGTACCTGCTCGGCGATGTTGGTCGTCGATCCGCTCATCTCCGTGACGAAGCCGCGACCGCCGGCCTCGTCGACGCCGCGCGCGACGAGCGCCGTCCAGTTCGTTTGCGTCGGCCACTCGTCCGGGCTCCAGACGATCTGGTTGTCGTCGATATCGATGTCCGGCCAGTTGGCCGGCCCATAGCGCCGGTCGCCGAGGACCATCACGGTGATGCCCATCTCCGGCTCGGCCGCGATCGCCGTCAGCCGGATCGGGATCGACGGCGACCCCGACGGAAGCGTGAAGCGGAACGGCTGGATGTCGCTGACCTCGGCGTCCGGCTGGAGCCGCAGCGCAAGGAACTTCATCCCCTCGCTCGTATAGATGCCGATGTACGGCGCCATCGCGTCGTTGACGCGGAAGTTGTTGTCGCGAAGCCAGTCGACGAGCGCCGCGGGATCGGTCGACTCGATCACGGCCACGTCGTACGGCCCGACCTCTTCCCGGATGTGCACCGTGACGTCGCCGTCGCCGGCGCCGCCGCCGTTCACCGGGCCCCCGCTGGCCGCGTCGGGGAACGCGGGGTAGCAGCTCGGGTCGTCGGGCCACTGGAACTGCGGGCCCGTCGCTGCGTCGAGGGCGGTGAGCGCAAGCTGCGGGAACACGGCAAGGCTGTCCACCGCCGGCACCTCGGCGAGCGGGATCACCCAGGCGAAGTCCGGCGCCGCGCCCGCATACTGGATCTGCGTCACCATCGTGACCGAGCCGTCCGGGTTCGTCGCGAACAAGATCCGCTCCGCGGTCTGGTCCACCGGCTGTCGTCCGCAAAAGAATCCGCCGCACGCCTCGACGGGTCGAGGCGCTGTCGTCAGCGCCGCCGCCGCCATCACCGTAGCCGCCCACAGCTTGCGCATCGTCCAAAACCTCCTCGCCCGACCGGTCGGGCGAACGCCCCCGAGCAAACCCGGTGCCATGCTCGAAAGAGAGGCAATTCCTGGGTACGAAGCCGGGGGCGACCGACCCAGGTTGGCGCCGCGGGCGACCAACCCGGGTTGGCGCCCTGCCCTGGTCGAGGCGTGCGGCTCCACCAAGCTAGCGGCCGCGGACCCGCAAATGCAAGTCGCGTCGCCGGCTTCCTGAGTTGGGCCAGCGCCAGTGCTCCGCGGGCTGGGACCGGTGATTGAAGGGCCGTGGCGTGGGGAGTGGTCGCCGCCGCCTCCGCCATGGCGCCGCCACCCCGGAGCTGGCGCTCTCCTCGCGTTTTCCCGTCGTTTTCTGTCGGCATGGGGGGTGCTCGAGGCCGAGCGTCATGCCGACGCTCGAGCACAACGCCCTCGTCGAGATGTTCCGCGAGCACCCGGCGCTCGCGCCCCGCTTGCTCGCGACGCTCTTCCACGTCGAGGTGCCGCCGTACGCTTCGGTCGGGGTGGTCGAGTCGTCGCTCGACCAGCTCATTCCGGTGGAGTTTCGAGCTGATCTGGTGCTCGAGCTTCGGGACGCGAGCGGCGCGCGCGTGCTGGCGATCGTCCTCGAGGTCCAGCGCGACGTGGACCCGGACAAGAAGTTCTCGTGGCCGACGTACGTCGCGGTCGTGCGCGCCAAGAAGCGCTGCCGTACGGTCGTCCTCGTTGTCGCGCCGGACGCCGGCGTGGCTGCCTGGGCGGCCGAGAACATCGATCTCGGCCTGGGCATCGGCAACGTCGCGCCGCTGGTGCTCGGTCCGGCCGTCGTCCCCGAGATCACCGACCCAGCCGAGGCGGAAGCAGAGACAGAGCTCGCCGTGCTCTCGGCGGTGGCGCACGGCAACGGGCCGAACGGGCTCACCGTGGTCCAGGCGGCGCTCGTTGCCCTCGGCTGGCTCGACCAGGAGCACGCGATGGTCTACTTTCAGCTCATCTGGAACGGGTTGCGTGAGCCGATGCGGCAGGCACTGGAGGCGTTGGTCATGGAACGGCAGATCGAAGGCGAGGCGACTTTTCCCCCGTTCGTGCAGAGGCTCATCGATCGCGGCAAGCTCGAGGGCATGCGTGAGGGCAAGCTCGAGGGCATGCGTGAGGGCGAGCTCAAGGGCATGCGTGAGGGCGAGCTCAAGGGCAAGAGGGACACGCTGGTGCGTTTGCTCGCGCGTGCAGAGATCGTGCTCACCGAGGACGAGAGCGCGCGCATCCGGGCATGCACGGACATTGCGATCCTCGACCGCTGGATCGAGAATGTCCTTGGGGCAAAGACTGCCACCGAGGTGCTCTCCTGAAAGTCGACGGATGCGTCGCAACAAGGCGATGAATCCTACGGGCTTCGCCTGCTGATTGTCGCCAGGGCATTGGGCGGATTAACTGCACGGGTAAGGTGAATCTCGCGAGCCGGCAGCTTCATCCTGTTCTGCTCGAAAGTGGAAACGATGTCGCGCGCTTGGACGCAAGCGTTGGAAAATGCCCGCGAGCAAGCGAGGAGCGTGGCTCAACTTCGCCAACAGCTGGATTGGGTTCTATCGGTGAAAAATGTCTGAACCCCACTCGAGCTTTCGCGCAACAAGAACTTCGCGATCCGGATGGCCGGTTCAGTGGCCGTAACAGCAGAGTCGATGAGACTGGTGAACTTCTTGACGCACGGAGCTCGGCTCTGTCGGGCGAACGCCGCGAGCGGACCGGGCCTGCGGAGAGCGTGTTTGCGCCCGGCGAAGAGGCGCCTCTCCGGCGCTGTGGCATGAGGGCGGGAACGCAGGAGGGGGGTTGATCCTCTCTTCCTGCCTGCCCGCCTTCAGGGACCGTTCGGACCACCGCCCTCACGAGGCGGCGATCGCGGCGGCGACGCCGGAGGAGAGCGGCATGCGGGGGCGCCAGCTCGTGGCGGCGCAAAAGCGGCGAGGATCGCCGACGAGCCACCGGGGCTCGTCGGCGCGCGGCGGACGGGCGCCGAAATCGAGGAGGGACTCCGGCGCGCCGAGCTGCCGCGCGACCTCGAGGCAGACCTCGCGCACGCTCGTGGGGCGCCCCGAGCAGACGTTGTAGGCCGCGCCGAGCTCGAGCCCCGCCGTCGTCGCGCCGAGCAGCAGCGCCTCCACGACGTCGTCCACGAAGGTGAGATCGCGGAGCTGCGTGCCGGGGGTGAGGTCGACGCGCTCCCGCGCGCGGAGCCGGTCCGCGAGGTACGGGATGAGGCGATGGGGCGCCTCGCCGGGGCCGTAGACGCCGAAGAGGCGGAGCGTGACGAGCGGCACCGAGAGGGCCCGCGCCACGGCGCGCCCGTAATCGTGGGCGGCGGCCTTGGCGGCGCCGTAGAGGTCGGCGGGCGCGCGCGGCGCGCCCTCGTCGACGAGCTGCCCGTCGACGACCGCGCTGTACTCCGAGCACGATCCCGTGAAGACGACCCGCGCCCCGCCCCAGCGCGCGGCGGCCTCCAGCGTCGCGACGAGGGCCCCGACGTTGCCCTCGAGGAGCCCGCACGGCGCGCGCTCCCTCGGGTTCACCCCGGCCGACGCCAGGTGGAAGACCGCGTCCGGCGGCTCATCGCCGACCGCATCGAGGAGCGCGTCCCGCGTCAGGCGCTCGAGCGGGAGCTGCCGGAGGCGCTGGCCCGGCGTGAGGCGCGAGAGGCGCGCCCACCCCGAAGGCCGCGCGGGCGCCGTCGCGACGACGTCGCACCCGCCCGCGAGGAGCCGCCGGACGAGCGCCGAGCCGATGAACCCGGTCGCGCCCGTGACAACCGCCTTGCCGAGCCTCACGCGACCCCCGCGGCGAGCCGGAGCTGCTCCTCGACGAGAGGTCGCGCGCGCCCGCGATCCTCCAGGTACCGCGCGTACCACGCGCCCGTGAGCTGGATGGCGCGATCGGTGTCGAGGAGCGGGCGC
The DNA here is from genome assembly GCA_051525975.1 of Sorangium sp. So ce134. Taxonomy (GTDB): domain Bacteria; phylum Myxococcota_A; class Polyangia; order Polyangiales; family Polyangiaceae; genus Sorangium. The sequence continues at coordinate 8,861,637 of CP150314.1, read as the reverse complement.
CAGCCGAGCCGGGACCGCGCCTTGCTGCAGTCGAGCCGCAGCATGCCCGCCTCGTGGAGCCGCTCGCCGTCCGAGGCCTCGGCGAGCTGGAGCGAGCCCCGCCCGAGCTCGCGGACGATCGCCTCGGCGAGGCGGTGCACCGTCCGCGGCTCGGCGTCGTCCGGGCCGAAGTTCCAGGCGCCGCTGTACCGCACCGGATCGTCCCAGAGCCGGCGCGCGAGCAGGAGGTAGCCCGAGAGCGGATCGAGGACGTGCTGCCAGGGGCGCACGGCGCGCGGGTGCCGGATGCGCACGGCCTCGCCCGCGGCGACGCTCCGGACGATGTCCGGCACGATGCGGTCCTCGGCCCAGTCTCCCCCGCCGATGACGTTCCCGGCGCGCGCGGTCGCGAGCGCCACCTCGCGCCCGTAGAACGACCGCCGGTAGGCCGCGGCGACGAGCTCGGCGCAAGCCTTGCTCGCGCTGTACGTGTCGTGGCCGCCGAGGGCGTCGGTCTCGCGATAGCCCCAGTCCCACTCGTGGTTCTCGTAACACTTGTCGGTCGTCACCACGAGGACCACCCGCACCGACGGCAGGCGCCGCGCCGCCTCGAGCACGCGCGCCGTCCCGAGGACGTTCGTCGAGAAGGTCTCCAGCGGCCGCGCGTACGACCTCCGGACGAGCGCCTGCGCCGCGAGGTGCAGCACGATCTCCGGCCGAGCCTCGGTCATGGCCCGCGCGAGATGCCCCTCGTCGCAGATGTCGCCGAAGATCGAGGTGACCCCGTCGTCGATCCGCGCGTCGGCGAAGAGGCTCGGCGCGCCCTCCGGCGGCAGGGAGTACCCGGTGACCTCCGCGCCGAGCAGGCGCAGCCAGGCGGTGAGCCACGAGCCCTTGAACCCCGTGTGCCCGGTGACGAACACGCGGCGGCCCGCGTAGAAGTCGAGGTGCCCGCTCATGACCAGGTCCTCCAGGGCGCGCGCCCCTCGTCCCAGAGCCGCTCGAGGAGGCGCTTGTCGCGCAGGGTGTCCATCGGCTGCCAGAAGCCCTCGTGCTGGTAAGCCATGAGCTGCCCGTCGAGGGCGAGCCGCTCGAGCGGCTCGCGCTCGAGCGGCGTCGCGTCGTCGCAGTCGAGGTACTCGAGGGCGCCGGGCTCGAAGACGAAGAACCCCCCGTTGATCCACCCCGCCTCGGCCTGCGGCTTTTCGGCGAACGTCGTGACCTCGCTGCCCCGGAGATCCAGGACGCCGAACCGGGCCGGCGGGCGGACCGCCGTGACCGTCGCGAGCTTGCCGTGGGAGCGGTGGAAGGCGACGAGCTTCGCGATGTCGATGTCCCCGACCCCGTCGCCGTAGGTGACCATGAACGGCTCCGGCCCGAGCACGCGGCTCAGACGGCGGATGCGCCCGCCCGTCTGCGTGTGGAGCCCCGTGTCGATGAGCGTCACGCGCCAGCTCGGGCAGTGGACGCCGAGCGCGTCGACCTCGCCGCTCCGGAGGTTCACCGTGAAATCCGCGCGGCGCGTCCGGAGCCCCGCGAACCAGTCCTTGATGACGTCGCCCTTGTAGCCGCAGGCCACGACGAAGTCGTCGAAGCCGTGCGCGGCGTACATCTGCATGATGTGCCAGAGGATGGGCTGGCCCCCGATCTCGACCATCGGCTTCGGCCTGTCGACGGTCTCTTCGCTGAGCCGGGTCCCGAGGCCGCCGGCGAGCAATACGGTCTTCATCGCTGAACCTCCTGTGCATGGCTGGTCTGTGCCGCGAGCGCGCGGCGCACCGCGCCGGCGACCGCGGGGTCGTCGGCGAAGGCCCACGAGAGCGGCTCGTGGGTCACGGTCGCGTCGCTCGCGACGTGGAAGAACAAGAGCGCCTTCACCGCGGGGTGGCGCTCGGCGAAGCCGGTCAGGGCCTCCTCGTACCAGCGCGCGCGGTCCCCGCCGGCGGCGAGCGTGCCGAGCTCGGCGATCATCATCGGCTTGCCGAGCGGCGCGAGGCGCTCGTAGTGGCGCGCGAAGAGCTCCTGGAACGAGGTCCACTTGGACCAGCGGACGGCGGTCCCGTAGTTGAGGACGCCGGTCGCGACCCAGTCGATCCACTCATGGCCCGGGTAGTACTCCCAGTAGTTCTCGTACGAGACGCTCGGCGCCCAGACCCAGAGGACGTTCGCCGCCCCCGCGGCGCGGAAGCGCCCGACGACGTGCCGCCACGCGCGGATGAACTCCTGCGGGCTCGGGTTGTTCACCGGCCCCCAGGGGTAGCGGTAGCCGTCGTTCATCTCGTGCGCGAAGCGGAGGAGGATCGGGCGCCCGTACTCGGCCGCGGCCCGCGCCCAGCCGTCGACGTAGGCGTCGTACTTGCCGTCGGCGATGTCGGTGAGGCCGCCCTGGTCCCGCGTCGCGGCCGGGCGGAGCGACCAGCGCGCGCCCTGGAACGCGCTGAGCCAGGGCTCCCACGTGATGACCGGCACCGAGCCCACGGCCCAGATGGCCCGCGCGGCCCGGCCCGGGAAGCCCTGGTCCGCGCCGTCGCCCCAGGCCGCGTAGATCTGCGTGAGGAGGAGCGTCTGGCCCACCGCCTCCTCGAGCGCGAGGTACCCGCCGACCTCGCGCGGCAGCCCGCCGTCGTGCGCGCCGTAGAGCAGGCGCGTCGGGGCGCGGAGGTCGTCCAGCCTCCGCGACGCGAGCTCCGCGGACACGCGGGCGAGCCGCGCGTCGCGCTCGGGGGCGGCGGTCCAGGAGAGATCCGCCGTGGCCACGGCCGCGCTCGCCGTGCCGAAGAGCGACGAGAGGTAGGTCTCGGCGGGCGCGCGCCCGTAGGTCGAGAAGAGCACCGCGAGGGCGGCTCCGGCGGCGGCGGCGGCTGTCAATGCGACGCGGTGTGAGCGCTCCATGGTCATCCTCCGGTGGCGGTCGTGGCCGCCGTGGTGATCGTCGTGGTCGTGGCGTCGGGCGCGGGGAGGCGCTCCCAGGGGTCGGCGCCCGGCGCGCGGCGCGGCGGGCGCGCTGCCCAGGCGATCGCCCCGAGCATCGACGCGGCCCCGAGCGCGCCGAAGAGGAGCATCGCCCAGTAGGACTCCGCGTCGCTCCAGCGCTCGGCGAGCCGGTGCGCGGAGGCCCGGAGCCAGAGGCTCGCGCCCGTCGTGACGAGGAACGCGAGGACGACGAGGAGGTGCGGCCACGCGAGCGGCAGGAGCCGGCCGCCGAGCCCGCGCTTGGGCGTGGGCACGTAGCGGACGAGGCGCTTCGCGACCGCCAGGACCACCCCGAGCGTGTAGATGGGAAACGCGGCGAGCTTGAGGAGGAGGGCGCGCCAGTGGAGGCCGCGCTCCGTGGCGCGGTCGCAGAACCACCGCTGCCCGTAGACGTGGAGCGCGACCGCCGCCGCGACGATGGGGGCGCCCGCGGCGACGAACCCCGCGGGATCCACGCGCATGGGCCAGAGATCTCCCCAGAGCGCGAGGAGCGGCAGCGCGAGGTACGTCAGCGTGGCGGGGCCGGTGAGGTAGTACGTGCCGATGGCCACGTAGGAGAGCCGCTGGCGCGCGCTCAGCCGGAAGAAGCGCGGCACGACCTCGGCGAAGAGCGCGTCGACGGCGCCGGTCGCCCACTTGAGCTGCTGGCCGAAGTACCCGCCGAGGTCGTCGGGCACGAGCCCGCGGCTGACGATCTCCGGGACGTAGACCGACGTCCATCCGGCCGCGTGCAGCCGGATCGAGGTCATGAGGTCCTCCGCGAGCCCCACGGCGTGCCCGCCGATGGATCCGAGCGCGGCGCGGCGGAAGGTGCAGTTCGCGCCGATGGCGACCGCGCAGCCGAGCCCGTGGAGCCCGAGCTGCATCGGCCCGTAGAACCCGTAGGTCTGCTCGGCCGCGCCGCGGGCGATCGGGGAGTCGGCCTGGTTGTAGTAGCCCTGCGAGACCTGCACGAAGCCCACGCGCGGGTCGTCGAAGTGCCCGAGCACGCGGTCGAGGAACTCCGGGAACGGCAGGTGGTCCGGATCGAGGACCAGGACGAAGTCCTCCGTGGTCCGCGCGAGGGCCGCGTTGATCTTGCCGGCCTTGGCGCCCGGGACGCCGCGCGAGTCGAGCCACACCGCGCCGTGCCGCTCGGCGAGCGCGCGGAAGCGCGGGTCGCCCGTGCCGTCGAGGAGGTAGGTGCGGTGCGGGTAGCGGACGCGGGCGAGCGCCGCGAGGGTCGCCTCGAACATCGCGGGCGGCTCGCCCGGCGCGGCCGTGGTGAAGACCGCGACGGAGAGCCCCTCGGGCGCCGGGCGGTGCTCGACGCGGTCCACCGCGAGGTAGCCGATCCAGGCGAGGACGATCCGGCCGATGCCGTACCAGACCGTGATCGACAGCGCGACGAAGGCCGCGAGGTGGGCGACGTGGCGCTCCTGGAACCAGAAGCTCGCGAAGCCGGCGACCGCCGCGAGCCCGAAGGCCACGATCGCCCAGACGATCATGCGATCGACGAGCCGCACGGGCGCGGCCGACGACCACCGGAAGAGCTCCGGCTCAAAGCGGGAGCTCGAGACGAAACGCCGCGTCATGGAACCGGTAGTAGAGCTGGTGGTTGTGGTGGTAGGTGACGCCCAGGCGGACGCCGCCGAGGTCGAGCGAGGCCCCCGCCCGGACGTCGACGTGGGTGGTGTCGACGCGCGACGTGACGCCCCAGGCGAGCGCGGTCGGATCGAGCTCGCTGCCCTGCACGGCGACGTCTCCGCTCGCGTCGACGCGGAGCTTGCCGAGCGAGAGCGCCGCGACGACGATGGGCCCGTGGCGGCGGACGCCGAGGGGGGTGAAGTACGGCGAGTAGGCCCGCGCCGCGAGGGACCAGCGCGAGCGCGAGGTGTCGGCCCAGGCCGCCCCCCACCCGGCCTTCAGGCTCAGCGCGCCGCGCAGCAGCGGCGCCACGGCCCAGCCGTAGGCCGTGAGGCCGCGGTTGCTGTCGGAGTACCAGCGCCCCTCGCCGCGGAGCTCTCCGCTCCAGCCGTTCCAGTCGGCGACGGCGAGCGCGCCGCCCGCCGCGTTGACGAAGGCGTGCTCGCGGACCGCCGCGTGGGCGTCGAGGAGCTCCTCGCGGCGCGCCGACGCGCGGAGCCGCAGCGGCGAGAGCCACCGCCCCTCGATCTCGCCGCTCCCCGACACCTGCGCGCTGCCGTCCTCCCAGACCCGCGCGATCCCCGTCGCGCTGACGTCGAGGTCGGCCCGGGCCGGGCGGAAGAGGAGCCCCACGAGCCCGCCCACCGCACAGGCCGGCGTCGCACGGCCGGGGAGCTCCGTCGCCCCGCGCGGGGCGGCGGGATCCACGGCGGGGCCTGCGCCGCCGCCCGAGCCGGGGGCCCCGCCGCCGCCGCGAGCCGGCGCGGGAGCGGGCTCGGCGCCGGCCGTCGCGGCGGCGGTCGTCGCGCCCGGGGCGCGCGGGTACCAGAGGCCGATCGCGCGGAGCCGCAGCTCCAGGCTCGCGATCGGCCAGAACGACAGCCCGGCGCTCTGCGACCAGCGATCGAGCGGCTGCGTGTCGAAGAAGGCGCGGGTCTCGAGATCGAGGCGCGGGGCGAGCGCCGCGTCGAGCTGGCCGCGCAGGAGCCGGGCGTCGCGCGCCGCCTCGCTCTGCGCGGGGACCTGCGCGAGGGCGGCCTCCGCCGCCGCGTAATCGGCGATGGCGAGCTGCTCCTGCGCCTCGGCGACGTGGCGCCAGTCTCCCGGGAGCGGGCGCGGCGTGGCGCCGGCGGCGCCCGCGAGGGCGGCGGCGGCGATGAACCAGGGGACAGAGCACGGGAAGCGCATGGCAAGCAAGGCGGGACATCTCGTCCCGGTCGCCCCCAAGGGACCGCCTCCGCCTCGGGACGGCTCACCGGAGCGCACGAAAAGGATCGTGAGCCGTCTCGGGCTCCTGCCGGTCCTTTGATGCAGAGCTGTGCCCGACCGCATCGAAGCCGCCCCGTCCCGCAGCGCCGAGCCCCGGCGCGGCGATCTCGCTGCCTCCCGTCGCGGAGACCGCCATGCCTAGCGGATCTCGCTCGCCGCTCCCGCACGCCGTGAGCCGCGCCGGGCCCTTGCCGAGCGGCGGACGGCTCGTCGCGCTGCCGGTGGAGCGCGACGACGCCGAGCTGCTCCGCCGGCTCCAGCGCGGGGACCCCTGGGCCAAGGCGGTCCTCTTCGAGCGCTACGGCGCCCTGGTCGAGCGCATCGCGCGCCGCGTCCTCGGGAGCGAGCGGCACACGACCTTCGCGGACGTGGTCCACGACGCCTTCGTGTCGGCCTACGCGAGCGTCCACCAGGTGAGCGACGCGGCGGCGCTGACGTCGTGGATGAGGTCGGTCGCGGTCCACACCGCGTGCAAGAGCATCCGCCAGCACAGGGCCCGGAGCTGGCTGAGCTTCTTCTCGCCCGAGGACCTCCCCGAGCCCCCGGCGCGCGGCGCCGACGCGGAGCTCCGGGAGGCCCACGACCGGACCTACCGGCTGCTCGAGTCCTTCCCGCTCGAGGAGCGCGTGGCCTTCGCGCTGCGCTACATCGAGGGGATGGAGCTCACCGAGGCGGCGGCCGCCAGCGGCGTGTCGCTGGCGACGATCAAGCGGCGGATCGCCCGGGCCGAGGCGCGCTTCGTGAGCGCTGCCCAGCGCGACCCGGTGCTCGCGACCTGGATCGAGGAGGGCACGCGATGGACCCCGTGACACGACGCATCGAGACCCTCGGCGCCGAGGTGGCCCGCGCCTCCGATCGGCGCGCCGCGCCGGCCGAGACGCTCGCCGCGGCCCGCGCGCGGCTCTTCGCGGCCGAGGCCGAGGCCCGGCCGCGCCGGGCGCGCCCCGCCGTCTGGGCCGCCGCGGCCGCAGCGCTGCTGCTCGCGGCGGGCGGCGCCGCGGTCTTCCGCGCGGCCTGGGCGCCCGGGCGCGGCCCCGAACTCGCCGCGCCGAGCGCCGCCCCCGCGGGCGAGCCGGCGCCCGGCGCGGGCGCGCGGGTCGAGGCGCGCGACGCGCCCCTCGCCTTCACCTTCGCCGAGGGGACCTCCGTGCGGCTCGACGCGGCGTCCGCGCTCCAGGTCCTCGCGACCGACGCGCGCGGCGCGGAGCTGCGCGTGGAGCGGGGCGGCGTGGACTTCCACGTCGTCCACCGGGCCGACACGCGCTGGGTCGTCCACGCCGGGCCCTACGCGGTGCGCGTGACCGGGACGCGCTTCGAGGCGCGCTGGGCTCCGGAGGCGCGGCGCTTCACGCTCGCGCTCGCCGAGGGGAGCGTCGAGGTGACGGGCCCCGAGCTCGGGACGGCGCGGCTCTCGGCGGGCGATCGGCTCGATCTCACGGCGCCGGGCGAGGTCACGGCGAGCGACCCCGCGCCGGGCGAGCCCGCGCCGAGCGGCGCCGCCGCGTCCTCGTCGGGCGCGCCCGCGGCGATCGCGGCGCCGCCCGGGGATCGCGACGCGCGCGCGCCGGCCGTCGGCGCGACGGACGCCGCGCCGCGCTGGCAGGCCCTGGCGAGCGCGGGGCGCCACGAGGAGGCGCTCGCGGCCGTCGAGCGGCTGGGGCTCGACGCGGTGCTCGCGCGGGCCGCGTCCGACGAGCTCCGGCTGCTCGCCGACGCGGCCCGCTACGCGGGGCGCCCGCACGCCGCGCGCGCCGCGCTCCTCGCCCTGCGCAAGCGTCACGGCGCGCGCGGCGACTCGGCGTTCCTCCTCGGCAAGCTCGCCGCCGATCAGCTCGGCGATCCCGGGGACGCGCTCGCCTGGTTCGACACCTACCTCCGCGAGTCGCCGGGCGGCGCCCTGCGCGAGCAGGCGCTCGGACGAAGCCTGGAGCTCCAGCAGCGGCGGGATCGGGAGGTCGCGCGCCGCGCGGCGCTCCGTTACCTCGCCGAGTACCCAAGCGGCGCCTACGCGCCCCTCGCGCGCTCGCTCGCGGATGCGCGCTGAGCTCGTCCCCGCGCGCCGGGCCGCCGCCCGCGCCGGCCGCCGCCTCGCGGCGATGCTCGGCGCGCTGCCGGGCCTCCTCGGCGCGCTGCCGGGCCTCGTCGGCGCCGCGCGCGCCGCGCCGCCGCCGGGGCCTGCGGGAGCCCCCGCCAGCGAGAGCGCGCCCGCGCGGGCCACGGTGGCCCTCTCCGGCGACCCGGCGGACGCGACGTTCCAGCGGATCCGCGACGAGCTCCGCGCGCTCGGCGTGCGCATCGCCGCGGGCGGCCCCGGCCCCGACGCATCCGAGGGCGCCGACGCGCGCGTCGTCGTCGCCCGGAGGCGCGCGACGATCGCCCTGGCCGCGCGGCACGGGGGCGGCGAGCTCGAGGTCGCCGTGCGCCGCGGCGATGGCCCCGAGGTCCTCGCCCTGGCCGCCGTCGAGCTGCTCCGCGCCCGCCTCCTGCACCGCGACGACCGCGACGCTCCTCCGACCGGCGGCGCCGGCGCCGGCCGCCAGGGCGACCTGCCCTCGACGGCCAGCCCCACGAGCGGCCGCTCCGCGCGCCCGGCGGCCTCCGCGGCGACCGGGACCACCTCCCCGGCGCCCTCGGATGTCCGCGCGCCCGCTGCGAGCTCCCCCGCGCCCTCCCGGCACGCCGGCGCCGGCGCGAGGCCGCGCGCGCGCCTCGTCGCCTCGGTCGGCCCCACGCTGCTCTTCGCCTTCGGCGACGTCCCCGCGACGCCGGCGCTCTCGATCGGCGGATCCGCGATCTTCCGCGGCTGGTACGTCGCGGCGGGCGGGGCCACGACGCTCGGCGGCACCTCCTGGGGCGTCCCTGGCGGGGGGATCGAGCACGGCGTCGCGCTCGTCGGCGCCACGGCGGGCGGCGCGCTCTCCTTCGCGAGCGGCCACGGCCTCGCGACGCTCGGGGCTGGCGCGTCCGCGCTGCGGCTCCATTACCAGACGCGCCTCGCGTCGCCGGTGTTCGACGGCGGCTCCGGCAGCGCGTGGGCGGCCCTCCCGCACCTCGAGGCGGCCGTGCGCTGGTTCGTCCATGATCATGCGGGCTTTCGCCTCGGCGGCCTCGCCGGCGCCGCGTTGCCCAGCGTCGATATCCCGTACCCCGAGCGCAACGCCGGCAGCTCGGGCCCCGCCGCCGACGCCAGCAGCTACGGCCGCCTGCTCCTCGCCGTCTCGCTCTCTCTCGAGGCGCGCCTCTGATGGTCCGGCGCGATCCGCCGTGCGTTGCGCGCGAGGGCCGGCGCGCCGAACCCCGCGTCGCGCGTACGCCGGATCTCCGGCGTACGCCTGCTCGGCTCGACGATGCTGCGACAATATCGCACCAGCGTCTTCACGCGAGGCGGAACAATCAGGGGTAGTATTCCCACTTCTGCTCCGGCAGTCCGTTGCACGTTCGCATCTGAATCAAGGTCCCGCTCTGCCGCGCACCGCCCGAGACCTCCATGCACTTGTCGCCGACGCCGCGGATCTCGCCATACAGGCTGAAGCGCTGATTGGCGAGCGAGTTGCACTTCCAGATCTGTAGCCTTCTGCCCAGGCTGGCGTCGAAGCTCTCGATATCAGGCACATCCACGTCAAGGCAGTAATTGTCCGAAAGCGGACCGGTGTAGCCGTCGACCCCCGCGTATGCGATGATCCGCCCGAAGCCGGACGTGGTGTTCCACCGCTGGTTCGCGCCGCCGTTGCACGTGTTGATCTGCACGGTCGCGCCGTTCGCACGTACCGAGTCACGCACCTCGAGGCAGCGATTGCCGCCGTAGGCCGGATCGGTCGCATGGATCGTCCCGTCAGAATAGAACTCGAACTTCTGCGCGTGCCCACCGTTGCACTCCCACATCCAGAGCGGCGTCTGGTTCGCGGTCGATCCCCACTGGATGTCAGCGCAGAACCCGCCGATCCCCTTGATGGCCGTGTTCGGCATCCGGAAGACCTGCGCGCCGCTCCCGTTGGGTGTGTAGATCTGAACCTGCGCGCCGTCCGCCGTGCTCCCGTACCAGACGTCGAGGACCTTGTCGCTGTTCAGCTTCCTGAAGACGCCGGTGCTCGGGCGGTAGCCGAAGACCTGCGCTTCGGTGCCCCCGAAGGCCGAACCGCAGTCCCAGGTCCAGACAGGCGTCCAATCGCCCCCGTTGTTCCACTGCACGTCGAGGCACCGCCCGTCCCATGCTCGTAGGCTCGCGGACGGCTTGTCGTAGCGATTCTGAACGCCGGAGATGTCCGTCGGCGAGATGTAGCCCGCCATGTTCCCACCCTTGTTGCAGTAATGCATGATCGAGTCGCGGTCGTAGCCGCTTTCGTACGTACCATTGCCGTACGTCTCACCGACGGTGCGGCAGTACTCGGGGTCGGACTCGCGGTTGTCGGGGTTGTCCGGACGAGCTTGCTCGTGGACAAAGCCGAGCACATGTCCAAACTCATGGACGCCGAGGTATTCGATCCGGCCGCGGTTGCGCGCGGCCGGATCGGCGGGCACCGAGAAGTGCACCGTGGCTGGTTCGCTGGGGAGGTGTAGCGCAGCGGTCCCCCACGGACTCGCGCTCCCGCCGTCGCCGTCGGCATGCATCTCGGCCTTCACGAACTTCGCGGTGCCCGACGTGGGGCATGCCTCCCACCCAATTAATTTCACCGTCGAGTGGCGCATCCACGTCGATTCGACGATCTCGCGGACCCAACGCCGCTCGTCTCCCGACGCCAGAGCGCAAACCGTTGCGCTCTGGCGCGCTGGCGCGCCTTCCGCTTGCGCGGAGCCGCAAGGGGTTGCGGGTTCGGGAGCTCACGCCACCTGCACGAAGATCGCGTGATCATGCGGCAGGTTCCGCGCGCCGATGCTCGAATCGGCGGCGAGCTCCAGCGCATCGCGCACGTCGACGATGCGTAGATTTGGCTCGATTTGCTGGCGCCTCCACAGGTTCACGGCGGAGACCATCGCGCGAGCGTACGCCCGCTCATCGCGCGGAACCAGCATGCCCGTCGAACGCTCCAGAGCCTCACCTCGACGCGATCGTCCGTCGCGGGCGCCCCACAAGCCCGACCGCGCCTCGCGGGGCCACCCCTGAGAGGTCCCCTCATGATATGCGGTGCTTTCGTTGATTCGCGTGCTGCTGGCTCGCGGGGCGGCGGAGCCCACCACGGCGGCGGGCGCGCTCCTGCGCATCGCGGCGAAGCTCGCCGAGCCGCGCTCGTCGGAGGTGTTTCCCATGGTGCGGCAGCTCGGCGATGACACCTCGGGCGCGCTGAGATGGGTCGCGGACTGGGCGGAGGAGCATGGACCGTCGCTGACGGAAGACGAGCGCGCCCTGCTGACCGGGCGTTGCTCCGGAGCGGGGAGGACCTTTGCGACCCCTCGGGATTCGACGAGCTGTCCTCGCCGGAGGAGCAACGAGAGCACCTTCGGGCGGTGCTCGCGCGTCACGAGCGGCCGGTCAGCGTGGAGATCCTCTACACGCTCGAGCGCGCTGCCCGGCTCGCCGCCGGTGCACCTCGTGGCGTCCTCCTCTCGCTCTATCTCGACGAGGTGCGTGAGGCGAGCTCGCGTCGGCGCTGCGCGATCAGGTATCGCTCTCCGAGGGAGGGGAGGCGAGCGAGGATGCCCGGCCCACAATCCGATTCATGGGAAGACGACCGCAAGGACGCAAGGGGAAGAGAAGAATACAGATCCAGCTCTGTCCCGTTGCGCCTCTTGCGCCCTTGTGGTCTCTCTTCTTGCTACGTGCCGTGCTCTTCCGGCGGATCCGGCTTTAGCCCGTTCCTCGCGCCAGGCGCTCAGGCCGCCAGCACGTCCCGGATCCGCGGCGCGAACTCCATCCAGTGGGACCGCACCGACTTGATGAGCTGTTCGCGGTAGGGGGTGAGATCGTTCCAGTAATCCCCTGTCGCGGTCTCGTAGCGGTATGCGGGCCACCAAGCGCTGGAGGTGAGCTTGTGCGGCTTGAGGATGCCGGCCTCTCCGAAGGCCGCACGAAGCTTCCTCGACAGCTCCTTGCCGCCGGCGATGTCGACATCCACCCATACGCCTGTGAACGCGCAAGCAGGAGAGGTGGTGAAGTTCAGACGTCTCGATTTGTTCCATTCCAGGCCGACCCCGACCCTGGGGGCGACATCGACGCCGGGGACGAGCGCGCCCTGGCTCGACGGGAACCATCCTGGCAAGACCAGCAGGATCTTCGGCCAGTCTTCGTCTTCCTCCAGAAATTTGTAAACGTCAACGTCTGGAGAGAGCTCGGAGGCAAGCTCGGCGATCCCATCTGCGCACGAGCTTAAAAACGCGTGCGCGAGGTCGGCGACGGACTCGCCGAGGGCGGCCCACTCCTCGATGAGCGCCTGATTCCGGAGGTAGAATACGGCACGCGGATCGTCGATGCGGTTCATCGGAACTCCCTCTCCAGGGTGGCGAGATAGTTGGAGGCGGCCTCGCGCCCATGCGCCGTCGCGCCCTTGCCCGGCGCCGAGGCGAGCGCGTCGCGGAGCATCGCCGCGATATCGGCGTAGCTCATCGGCGTGAACGCCTCCCGCGCGCCGCCCGTGGCTGTCACGGGCGCTCGTCCGGATGGCGACAGGAAGATGAACAGCGCACCTGGCTCTCGACAGAAACTCTCGTAAAGGCGATCGCATTGCTCGGGCTGTTCACGGGCATCGACCTTGTTCTCGATCACGAGGCAGAGCCCAGGCCCAGCGACGACGACATCGGCGCGGGCGGTGCCCAGGCTCACCTCGAGCGCGGGCCGGGCGCGGTTCAGCTCGGCCCTCGGCGGATCGGCCGTGCAGCGGCGGAGCAACGCCTCGAGGAAGCCGGAGCCGAAGCCATGTCGACCCTGGGGATCGAGCAGCCATGCCAGCAGCGCAGAGTGATACAGCTCCTGCCGGCTCTGCCTGAGGATGCTCAGGAGATCGTCCGGTCCGCCTACCCAGTGGCCACCCCTCCGGAGCGCCTCTTGCTCGGCGCGCATCTCGGCGAGCCTCGCCTCCCACGCGGCAAGCTGCGCCACGCGGTTCTCCTGCTCCCTTGCCACGATGGCGCGCCATTCCGCAGCGAGGCCGGCGAGCCGGGGCTCGTCTGCTTCAGGCGCTGACGCGAAGATTGTCATCTACCTCGCTCCTCTTCCCGATGCTCTCCATGGGCCGCTGGACGGCCTCATGGTTGGGTGGCCATGGTCGGCGGCGGCCGGTCGGCCTCCGGTGAGGGCAGGTTACGCCCGCGCCGAATCAACAATCAACACCGAGCGTTCGCGTAATTCTGCACAGACGCTGGAATTGCGGGGAGGGTGTCAGTAGCTGGCGGCTGCCGGCCTACCTCGACGGCTGTCGCTTCGCCCGCGGGCTGCGCGGCGGTCTCCCGCGCGTTACCTCGGGCAGGGTGGCGCGGCGCATCAGGACGCCGGGCTCGACGGCGAGCGCGTCGGCGAGCCGGACCAGGACCACGCCCCCGACGTTCGTCGTGCCCCTCTCGACGCGCTGCAGGAAGCCCGCGCTGATCTCCGCTGCTTCGGCGAGGCGTCCCGGGTAAGTCCCAGCCGCGCGCGGTGCCGGTGGACGTTGGCCCGATGTCCTCGAGCACCGCATGCGCAGGGTCGCGTTCCATGTCCGGAGCACCTTCGGTCGCTCGGAGTAACACCAGGCAGTCGCCCGCCAGCCTGAGCTTGTCGGGCGGCAGCATGTGAAAGCCGGCATCCATCATGCCGCGATGGCGGCCAGCCGTGGCGCAGTCGTCCCGCAGCGCTCCCGGCAGGGCGACGCCGAGGCGCCGCTCGGCGGCGCCGATGCCCGCTCCCATACAGCCATCCTCGGATCCGCGGACACCGACGGAAGCGCCATGATCGATTCGATGTGATCGCTGATCATGATGTGATTCTCCAGGTCATCCGCAGATCTTGGACGTATACGGACCCGCGCCGTCTGGCGTCTTGCCGGCATGACCAACCACGACGCCGGGCGGTCGGTCCACCGGAGCGGCTCGGCGCGCTCTCCATGGCGCCCGCGCCGGGGGAGGCCCTTCTTGCTGCCGCTTGCGGCCTCGGTTATGTGGGCTGCGCAACAACATGGACGCGGCCGCGTTGCTCGCCGATCGGTTCGTCCTGGAGCGCCCTGTCGGCGCCGGCGGCATGGGCACCGTCTACCGCGCCGTGGATCGCCTGAGCGGCGCTCCTGTCGCGCTCAAGCTTGCCCTGGTCGACGACGCGCAGGTCCGCGCCCGCGTGCTCGCCGAGGCCGACGCCCTCGCCGCGCTCGGCCACCCCGCCGTTGTCCGCTTCGTCGCCCACGGGCTCGCGCCCGACGGCCGCCCTTTTCTGGCGATGGAATGGCTCGACGGCGAGGATCTAGCCCACCACCTCGAGCGCGCCTCGCTGACGGCGGCCGGGGCCGTGTTGCTCGGCGCGCGCGTGGCCGACGCCCTGAGCTTCCTGCACGCGCGCGGCGTCGTGCACCGCGACCTCAAGCCCAGCAACCTGTTCCTGCCGGGCGGCGAGGTGGCGCAGGTCAAGCTCGTGGACTTCGGCATCGCTCGCGTGCCGCGCATCGCGCCGCGCCTGACCGCGACCGGCGCGCTCGTCGGCACGCCCGCTTACATGGCGCCGGAGCAGGCGCGTGGCGAGCGCGAGATTGCGCCCGCCGTGGATCTGTTCGCGCTGGGCGCCGTGCTGTTCGAGTGTCTGGCCGGCCGCCCTGCGTTCACAGGGGCGAGCGTCATGGCCGTGCTCGCCAAGGTGCTGCTCGAGGAGCCGCCCCGCCTGGACGCCGTGCGGGGCGATCTGCCGCGCGCGCTCGTCGACCTGGTGGCGCGCCTGCTGTCGAAACAGCCCCACGAGCGACCCGGCGCCGCCACGGTCGCCGCCGCGCTGTCCGCGCTGATCTCCGAGATCGAGGGCAACGCAGCGCCAGGAGGGGCGCCGATCGCAGGGGCCATCACCGGCGACGAGCAACGCCTCGCTTGCGTGCTGCTGCTCCGCCCCGCTCCGGAGCAGGTCGCGGACGCCGGGACATCCCTGGGCGCCGAGATCGACCTGGGCGCCACGCTGGCGGCCGGCGAGCTTCCGCCCCTGATCCCGCCCGAACGCGACGCTCTCGAGGCGCTGCGCGCCCTCGTGGGCCCGCGCGGCGGCCGCACGGATCGCCTGGCCGACGGGGGCCTGGTCGCGAGCTGGATCGATCCCGGCGTGCCGCGCGATCAGGCGACGCGCGCCGCCCGGGCCGCCCTGCTGGCCAGGAAGCGCCTGCCGGGCGCCGCCATGGCCCTCGCCTGCGGCATGACCGAGCTGCACCGCGCGCTGCCCCTCGGCCCGGCGCTCGAGCGCGCCGCCGCGCTGCTCGACGCCGACGAGGCGCTGGCCGATGCCGTCCCGATCGACGACGTCACGGCCAGCCTGCTCGACGCGCGCTTCGAGATCGCGCCCGCGGGCGCTGGCCACCGGCTCATCGCCGAGCGCGCCGTCGATGAGGCGGAGATCCGCCTCCTGCTCGGCCGGACGGCGCCCTGCGTGGGCCGGGATCGCGAGCTGCGCATGCTGATGGACCTGCTCGACGAGTGCATCGCAGAGCCCGTGGCGCGCGCGGTGCTCGTCACCGCCTCGGCCGGCACCGGCAAGTCCCGCCTGCGGCAAGAGCTGCTGCGCTTCGTGCGCCAGCGCGGCGACGTCGAGGTCTGGGTGGCGAGCGCCGACGAGCTCGGCGCCGGCTCGCCGTTCGTCCTGCTCGGCGACCTGCTGCAGCGCGCCGCCGGAGCCGGCGCCGGCGACCTGATCGAACACCGGCAGCGGCGGCTTCGAGATCTCGTCGCCCGCCATGTCCCCGAGGCGGATCGCGCCCGCGTCGCCGCGTTTCTCGGCGAGATCGCGGCCGCGCCGTTCCCCGCAGCGGCCCACCCGGCGCTCGCCGCCGCCCGCCGCGAGCCGGCCATCATGGCCGAGCAGGTCCGCCGCGCGTTCCTGGATCTGATCGCCGCCGAGACCTCCGCGCGCCCCGTCCTGCTCGTCTTCGAGGACCTGCACTGGGGGGACGGGCCCAGCCTCCAGCTCGTCGACGCTGCGATCGCTCGCCTTCAGGATCGTCCCTTGATGGTCCTGGCCCTCGCCCGTCCCGAGCTTCACGAGCGCTTCCCCGATCTCTGGGACGGCCGCCGTGTCGAGGGGATACGCCTCCACCCCCTCACCCGTCGCGCCGCCGCGCAGCTCGTCCGCCACGCCCTGCCCGGCGCGGACGACGCCCTCGTGCAGCGCCTCGTCGACCGCGCCGACGGCCACGCCTTCTCCCTGGAGGAGCTGATCCGCGCCGCGGCCAGAGGCCACGGCGACGCGCTGCCCGAGACGGTCGCTGCGATGGTCCAGGCGCGCCTCGCGGATCTCCCTGCCGAGGAGCGCCGGCTGCTGCGCGCGGCGAGCGCCTTCGGCGAGGTCTTCTGGAAGGGCGGCGTGCTGGCCCTGCTCGGCGGCGGCGAGCGAGCGACATCCATCGCGGAGCGCCTCGACGCGCTGGTGGCGCGCGAGATCCTCGTCCGCCGCAAGGACAGCCGCTTCCCGGCCGAGGAAGAGCTCGCCTTCCGCCACGCGCTCCTGCGCGACGGCGCCTACGCGGCGCTCACCGACGCGAACCGCGCCCTCGCCCACCGCCTGGCTGCCGCATGGCTCGAGGAGGCCGGTGAGGCCGATCCGCTGATCCTCGCGACCCACTACGAGCGCGGCGAGCAGCCTGCCCGCGCCGCCGAGTGGTATTGCCGCACGGTGGATCGGGCCCTCGCGGGCAACGATCCCCACGGTGCCATCCTCCACGCCGAGCGCGCGCTCGCCCTCGAGTCCGATGAGGAGGAGCGCCCGCGGGCGCTCAACGCCCTCGCCGCCCTCGCCCGCGCGACCTGGTTTGCTGGCCGCCTCGCCGAGGCCGAGCGCTGGATCGATCAGGTCCTCGAGGCCGCGCCGCGGGGCAGCGGCATGTGGTGCACGTCGGCGCGGATCAAATTCGTGCTCCTCCTGCAGCGCGGAGCTGCAGAGCTCATCCCGTTCGGGATGTCCGCGGTCGAGGGGGTGACGGCTTCGCCCGAGAACGCAGGCTCGCTCCTCACGCTCCTGTGCTCTATCTGGATGACCTTCGGTATGATCGGCCAGGTGCAGCAGGCGCAGCCTTATTACGCGCGTGCAGAGGCCATCGTCGAGACGCTTGGAGAGAGCGTCGATCCGAGCTCGCTTGGCCTCTTCTTCTTCTACCGCGCGAGCGTCTGGCAGACTGTCGTGCTCCGTTTGGAGCAGGCGCTGCACGACGCGGAGCGCGCGAGCCACCTTCTTCAGATGGCTGGTGATCGCCTGCAAGCCGGGATGGCTCATTTAAGCCTGGGCTCTGCCCTGTGGTACCTCGGGGCCTTCGAGCGGTCCGAGGCGGAGCTCCGGAGCGAAGCGGGCGGCGCTGCTCCCGGGTTTTTCAGCGGGCTCGCAGCGCGGGCGCTCCTTGCCATCCTGCTCGCGCGCCGCGGGGCGCTGGACGAGGCATCGCGCGAGGCCGAAAGGGCTTTCATCGAAGCCCAGGCGACGCGCGATCCCCTGGCGGAGGGGTGGGCGCGGTGCGCGCGGGCGTACGTGCTGAGACTGCAGGGGGCGTACGCCGCAGCCGAACAGGAGCTCCAGAGCACGGCTCCACCGGCGGTGATGCTCGGCGAAGTGTACGCAGCGCTGGCCGAAGTGAAGCTCGCCGCGGGGAACGCGGCTGGCGCGCTGAAGGTCGCGCACGAGGCGGGCGGTCCCGATGCCAGGATCTCCGCGACCGCGCGGCTCAGGGTGCGCGCGGTCGAGGCCGAGGCCCGGCTCGCCCTGGGCGAGCGCGATGCAGCGCGGGCGCTGCTCGCCGAGGCCCGCGCCGAGATCCTGGCGATCGCGGCCGACATCAAGGACGAGGATCTGCGCGCGTCGTTCCTGAGGCGTGGGCCGTTGAGCGCGCCGCTGCTCCAGCTCGCCGAAGCGGAGGGCATGGGGCCGGTCACGGCATGAGCTCCAGACCGGGGCGTCGGCGCCGCCTCGCGCCCTCGGGGCGCCTGGAACAGCGGCCGGGGCTCCGTTAGGATCGCGCGCGAGGTGACGCCCCCTGCGCTCAAGACGACCAAGGACGGGTCGACCGGCGCCTCCTCGCGGCGCGCGAGCCGCGGAGGGCCGACGCCGGGGCTCGTGCTCGTCTTCTCGGTGGACCACCCCTGCTGCGATGTCCTCCCCCTCCAGCCCGGTCATGGCTCGCTCGAGCTCGGGCGCGGCGAGGTCGCGGGGGTGCCGCTGGACGACCCGCAGATGTCGCGACATCACGCGCGCGTGCGCTACGACCATGGCCGGTGGGAGGTCGAGGATCTCGGCAGCCGCAATGGCACCTCGGTGGACGGCGAGCCACTCCGCGGCGTGCGCGCAGGTGCGGCGCTCCGGGTCCTCCGCACGGGCACGTCGGTGTTCCTGCTGGCAGCCGACGTGGAGCCGTTCCGGGTGGGCGTCTCGAACGTGAAGGGCACCGTGCTCGGCCCGACCCTGCTCGCCGTCTGGCAGGCGATCGGCCGGGCCGCGCGCTCCGGACGCACGCTGCACGTGACCGGCGAGAGCGGGAGCGGGAAGGAGCACGCGGCCCGGGCCTTTCACGCGCTCGGCCGGCGCCGCGACGCGCCGTTCGTCGCGGTGAACTGCGCGACGATCCCCGAGGGGCTGGCCGAGCGGCTGCTCTTCGGCGCGCGCAAGGGGGCGTACTCGGGCGCCGCGGCGGACGCCGTGGGGTACATCCAGGCTGCGCACGGAGGGGTGCTCTTCCTCGACGAGGTGGCCGAGCTGGCCCTCGGGGTGCAAGCGAAGCTGCTACGGGCGCTGGAGGCGAAGGAGGTGCTCCCCCTCGGGGCCTCGAAGCCGGTGGCGGTGGACTTCGCGCTGGTGTCGGCGACCCACAGGGACCTGCGGGCGCTGGTGGCGGCAGGGAAGCTGCGCGAGGACCTGTTCTTCCGGATCGCGCGCCCTGCGGTCAGCGTCCCCGGGCTGCGCGAGAGGCAGGAGGATATCCCCTGGCTCATCGAAGCGGCGCTGAAGGAGGCGGAGGAGGAGGGCGCGTACGCCGAGGGCGTCGCGCCGCTGCGAGCGCATGCGTCCCTGGTCGAGGCGTGCCTCGCACGGAGGTGGCCCGGCAACGTGCGGGAGCTCTGCGCGGAGATCCAGACCGCGGCGCAGGAAGCGCGGAGCGTGGGGAGCTCCTGGGTGCAGGCGCGGCACCTGGCGCCGGCGGCGGGGCAGCCGTTCGCGCCCGCGCCAGAGGGCGTGCCCGCGCCAGAGGGCGTGCCCGCGCCAGAGGGCGTGCCCGCGCCAGAGGGCGCTTTCGCGGCTGCGCCTGCGCCGGCGCGCGCGGCTGCGCCCGCGGCCGGCGCGGCAGCGGCAGCGGCTGCCGTACGCATTCCTGCGCCCGCGCAGCCCTCGCAGAGGTGGAAGAGCAAATACGCGGCGGCGCGGCGACCGGCGCAGCTCCCGGCCGACGAGATCATCGAGCAGGCGCTGCGGCGCGAGGAGGGGAACGTGACGCGCGCGGCGCGGGCGCTCGGGGTGCACAGGAACCAGCTCCGCCGGTGGCTCGCGCGCAACGAGGCGGACGACGATCCGCGCGCGAACGAATAAGGGCCTGGCCTCCCACACGGCTTCGGTCGTCGATGCACGGCTGGGGTCGCCGGTCATCCCGATCGTCGAAGTAACCTGAGTCCGATTCCGGGGGAATTCGAGCCCGAGGATGGCGGTGCCGTGGCACCACGTCCAAATAACCTGGGTTCGTTCCTGAGTCCGCGCTGGGATGGCGGCGCTGCGTCCGCCATGGCGCCGCCACCCTCTGGACGCCTGTGAATCACCACTCTTCCCGCCTATTTCGCGATCATGTGGCAGGCACGGTTTATGCCGATAGGAGCCACATGTCCGCTCCGCGGAAACTCATTGCCGGCGCCACCTACCTGGTGACGAGGCGCTGCACCCAGCGGCAGATGATGCTGCGGCCCTCCGTGGAAACGAACCAGGTATTCCTTTACTGCCTGGCGGTGGCCGCCGAACGCACAGGTATCGAGCTCCACGCCTTCGTTGTCATGTCCAACCACTGGCACGCCGTGCTGACCGATCCAGAGGCCCGCCTGCCACAGTTCCTGCAGCTCCTCCATCGCCTCGTCGCGAGCTGCATGAATGCCTCTCTGGGTCGATCCGAGAACTTCTGGTCGGCGGAGCACGCGAGCATCGTGGCGCTCGAGAGCGCCGAGGACGTGCTCGACAAGATTGCATACGTCATCACCAACCCGACCGCCGCGGGCCTCGTGCGATCCCCCGAGGAGTGGCCAGGCGTGATCACCACGAGGCTCGGCGAGCGCCATGTCACGACGATGCCCGAGGTCTACTTCCGCGGGCACGGCGCCAGGCTGCCCGAGCGGGCGCGCATCGACTGTACCATGCCGCCAGTCCTCCGCGAGCGCGATGCGGAGACCATCGAGCGGCGCCTTCGCGTGCTCGTCGCGCGCAACGTTCGGCAGGCGCGATCAAAGGTCCGCGAAAGCGGTCGCACGTTTCTCGGCGCCGACGGGGCGCGGACGATGTCCCCCTGGCGGACGGCGGCCACACCGGAGCCGCTCCGCCGTCGCCGGCCAACCCTCGCGGCAAGGGATCCCGATGACCGCAAGGCAGCCATTGCGAGGCTACGCGCCTTTCGGAGTACGTACCGGACCGCGCTGATTCGCTGGAAAAGTGGCGATCGGTCCGCCCGCTTTCCCGAGGGCACGTACTGGATGCGTGTGTTCCACGGCGCCTGCTGCGACCCCACGCCGTAGAGACGGTCGCCAGGCGGAGCGCTGAGGAACCGGCAGCGGAGCGCGACCGGAGAGGGGTGCACTGTCCACGGAACACTCAACGGCGACGATGGCCGGCGACGCGGCTGTCAGAGGCCCGCTGTCGGTGCCGGCTCGGCGCAGCCGAGTGGTGAAAGGTGACTCGGAACTCGACAGCGCCGGGCTGCGCGACCGCTGGTGCGGGCTTCCGCGCATCCCGACGCGTCGGGCAAGTCGCCGCGGAGGTAGTAACCTGGGCTCGATTCCGCCATGCATGACCTCGACCGCGCACGCTCGCGATGGCCATCAAGGAGCCTGCTCGACGAGCTATCAGCCAGCCTGAGCGTCAACAGCTGTCAGTGCCGGCTCGGCGAAGCCGAGCGGTGAAAGGTGACTCGGAACTCGACAGCGCCGGGCTGCGCGACCGCGGGTGCGGGCTTCCGTGCATCCCGACGCGTCGGGCAAGTCGCCGGGGAGGTAGTCGCCGCGGAGGTAGTAACCTGGGCTCGATTCAGCTTTTTCGGCCAAGTCGCCGGGGAGGTAGTCGGGGAGGTAGTAACCTGGGCTCGATTCAGCTTTGTTAACCGTCGCAGCGAGGGATCCCAGCGACCGCAAGGCAGCCATCGCGAGGCTCCGCGCCTTTCGGATCACGTACCGAAGCGCGCCGAGCCGCTGGAGGAGCGGCGATCGGTCCGCCCGGTTTCCCGAGGGCACGTACTGGATGCGTGTGTTCCACGGCGCCTGCTGCGACCCCGCGCCGTAGAGACGGTCCCGAAGCGGAGCGCTGAGGAACCGGCCGCGGAGCGCGACCGGCGCGCGGTGCACCGTCTACGGAACAGCCAACGGCGACGATGGCCGGCGACGCCGCTGGCAAGGGGCCGCCGTCGGCCCCAACTCGGCACAGCCGAGCCGCTAAAGACGTCTCGGAGCCCGATGCCTCCCGGGTGCGCGACCGCCGGTGCGGGCTCCCTCACCTCCCAACGTCTCGAGCAAGCAGCCGGGGACGTAGTACCCTGGGTTCGATTCTGCTTTGGAGCAAGCAGCCGGGGACGTAGTAACCTGGGTTCGATTCTGCTTTGCCATCATTCATGAAGTTCGATATTCAACGCCATCATATTAACAATTGCGGCCATGCCCGATCCCGCCATCATCAACACGACGTCATATTCTATTCCTCCTGAATACAGGACGGTCCTCACAAGTTTCTCGTTGTCCAGCGGACGTCGAATCACCTCCGCCAACCAAAGCACTTCCTCCGGACGCACAACCCGCAACCTGAATCCAATCGACGCATTAGGATCATCCGTTCGCTTAAGAGCCATTATCAACCCATTCAAGATGGGCTCGCGCTGACCATCGGCGGTACATTTGACAAAATCCAGGAGCGCCTTGGCGTCAGCCCTCGATCCCTCACATGGCTTCACCAGATTGGTACTGACGTACGAGAATGGGAACTGAGTACGTTCGACAAGCTTCTCCGACTCTCGCTCCTTGAACAGGTTTAACCAAAGTCGAGATGCCAAAATAAGCTGGACATCATCACTGGGTACCGCTCCCGCATCCGCAAGCACCACTGACAGCGCCGGACTACTGTTTTGCTTCGGAGTAGCATTCTCTGCCTTATTGCATGCCAGCACAAAGAACAGAACTATCCAAAAATCAAGAAACAGAATTCTCCAGAAACCACTAACACATGATCGCGAATAAAAGTACATGTTCCTAGTCGTTCCTCACGTTAAATGACCAATGCCATGGCTCTTTTTCCCACGGATTAAATCCGTAATGCGCTGCGTTTGCACGAAGCCACCGCACCACAGGAAGGTTGTCAAAAAGCCCTTTTTCGGCGTTCTCAAGCGACTGCTCAACGGAACCCAAACTAAAATCAATGGCGCGCCCAGTAATGTGCTCACTCTTCTTCTGTGCAGCCGCGTCTCTCGCTTTGGTGGCGCCATATTTTTCACGCGCCGCAGCGGCGTACCTGTCAGTTGTCTGCTGATTGCGGTACGCGTCTCCGATTTTTAAGTCGATTCCTTCCGCAAGCGCAGCCGTCCTCATTGCTCGAAATGCGTCCACAGTGTCGCGCGTCAGGTAGTACGGTGCTCCCTTGACCTCCTCTCCACGCGAATTTACGCCAACAAGCGTACTCTTATCTGGTTCTATCCGCTCGGGTACCGGGATTCGTCCCGCAGGTTCTCCATATGGATAACCGATCGGAACTGACGAATTATATCGGAGACGTGGTGGAGCAAGCGGGACTGGAGCCCGAAGTTCTAACTCGCTTACCGTCGGGGCGCGCAACCAGCGGCAAAACGCTGTGTCGTCCAATGTGCTACGCCCAGGGTCCAACTTCGGGTGGGGGGTCTCCGGCAGCGACAGCTCAGGCGCTGGCTCCGGCGGAGGTGGTTCGCCAACAAGCCGACGGGCGTCCGCTTCGGCTTCGGGATCCGAGTAACTGCGGTTTCGCTCCTCAACTGTGCGCGTATCATTCGGCAAAACTGGATCTTTGCCGGTAGGGTCTACCAGGACGACAGGACTATTCCGACCAAAGCGGTACAAAATTGTCCCGTCGACCATCCCCGCCGGATCTGCGCTCGTCCACCTCCCCAGCCACGGCGCGTAGTACCGCGCCCCATGGTAATAGAGCCCCGTCTCCTCGTCTCGCTCCTTGCCAGTGTACCGATACCGCTTCCAACTCATCTCTGCTGCGCCCGTTCCAGAGTGGTAAGCCGTGGTCCCGTACGGGTGATACTCCTCGTAAGAAATTACCCGCCCGGCCTCATCCACCTCCAGCACCGCCGACCCGAGGTGATTCCCCATCTGGAACCGCCTCACCGTGCCCGGCTGGAGCGCTTTCACCTTCGTATCGACCGCCTTCGTATCGACCAGCGCGATCCGCCGCTCGCCATCCATCACATGGAGCGTCTCCCGCTCCAGCACCACCTCCCACGTCTGCCCCTGCCGCTGTCGCTTCCGGTACACCTCCCACCCGCCGAGGTAGATCCGCTCCTCGACCACCCCGTTATGCTCGTACACCTTCCGCACGCGCTGCCCTGCCGCGTCGTACGTGAAGTACATCACCCCGCCGCCGCCCTTGTCCGCGCTCACCATCTGATCGCGGTCATCCCACCCGATGCTCCCGAGGTGCGGCATCGAGATCATGTTCCCGTGCGCGTTGTACGCATACTTCGCCGAGAATTGCCCCGCCTGATCCCCTGGCAGACTCGTCCTGAGCAGCCGGTTGCTGCCCGCATCGATGTCGTACCGCCGCGTCCAGCTCGTCGGCGCCACCCCGCTGTCGTGGGCCATCTCGAGGATGTTCCCCACCGGGTCATACGCATACGTCTCGGTGTAGTTCCGCACCGCCCGCATGTCGTTCGCGTGCGGCAGACGCATCAGCAGCATGTCATTCTGGTCCCGCTGCACATCCGCGAGCCCACCCGCCAGCTCGCGCCCGCTGGCCCAGATCAGCCGGTACAGCGCGTCGTACACGTGCGCCGTGCTCGGCATCACCACGTCGTTCGCGAAGAAGACCGTCTGTTGCGCGCTGTCCTTGATCTCCGTGATGTTCCCGACCGGATCATACGTGTAGCCAAGGTTCTGCAGCACCGCCCTGTCACTCGCGCGCCTCGTTCTGAGCCGGACGAGGCGGAATGTCTCCGGGTCATATCTGTAGGTCGTGGTCGTACCGTTGCCGTACGCGATGCGCTCGCGCTGGCCTTTGGCGTCATAATCGATACCTTCGACGAAGCTGATCCAGCTACCCGCACCGCGGATGCGCGCCCGAACCTTTTCCAGCAGGCCCGCCTCATTGTACGTCGGCTCGACCACGCTCTGATCGGGCGAGATCAAGTTCGTCGGCCGGTTGAGCGCGTCGTAGGTCGTCGAAGCGCTGAAGGACTCCGCCTCGAGCAGGTCCTTCGTGGGGTTCGCGAGCACGTCGGGGACAGCCAGGCCCTCGATCGCCTTCCAGTCGACCTGCGCCCGGTACTCCTTCGCAAGCCGCCGCTCGCTCTGCAGCAGGTTGCCCTTGAAATCGTATCCCGGGCTGGTGACCAGGCCCGCACCGTCGTAGTGCTGGTAGACCCGGCCCCGGTGGTTCGTGATCTCCGCGGCAGCCCCGAGCGCCTCGCCGTAGACCACGCGCTCCACGAGGAGCTCCGCCCCGCCCTGCCGCTGCACATAGACATGCGTCGCCCGCCGCGCCTCGTCGTACACCGCGCGCCTCGTGAACCCGCGCCCATCCCAGGCCCGTAGCATCGCGCCGCCGGCATCCGCCAGCATCCACCGCTCGCCCGCGTCGCAGCTCTTCTGCCAGAGCTTCTGGCCGCCCATCCCGAAGCGGTGCCGCATCGCCACGACGCCGCGCGCATCCACGATGGCCACGGGGTTGTCCTCGATGTCGAGCGCGACCGTCGTCGCATACTGCCCCGCCGGCCCGTTGTCCTCGACGGTGCGGAACGCGCGCCCGAGCGCGTCGAGGTGCACGACCGCGGGCGTGTTCGCGTGCGCGGCGGTGAGCTTGGCCGCACGGCCCTCGGGATCGCGCTTCGGATCAAGCCCCTGCCGGTCCCGGTACCAGGCGCTCTCGAGCACGGTGTCGTTCGGATCGAAGCGCGTCTCCTTCCAGGGGTCGAAGACGACCTTGCTGAACGTTCCGTTCGGCAAGTCCGTCCGGATCAGCCTGCCTATCGGGTCATACCGCAGGATCGGCGTCACCCCCCATTCCACCAGCTCGGCCTCGTCCTCGTACTCCGCCGTCCCGCTGAAGAACGGCTCGTATTGCCTGACCGGGTTGCCCTTGTTGTCGAAGACCGTGCGGCCGGTCCCGACCCAGCGCGGGCTCGTGTCCGCGAGGACAAGCTTCCCCTGGGCATCGTGGAGCAGGGCGCCAGTCGCATCTCGCTTTGGCGCCCGGCCGGGCTCGGCCTGCACCTTCCGCATCACCTCGTGGCCCGAGCCATCCGAATAGCGGTAGCTCTCCTGCCAGCGCGTGTTGACCGCACCGTGCTGCTCGCGCGCTCGGGCGTGCACGACGCTGGGCTTGCCCGTCCGCCGGTAGCGGTCGAGGTCGTAGTCGAAGGTGGTGGTCGGGTCTTCCAGGGTGTCGCCCTCGTTCGAGCCCTCCTTGCCCATCACCGCGATGGCCACGACCATCCCGAGCGCGTCGAAGCGCGCCGCGGCGCGGTTGCCGTTGGGATCGGTCACCTGGGCCGGCGCGAGGACACGGTAGTCGTAGGCGGCGGTGACCACGTTCTGGACCGGATCGATCGCCTGCGTGACAACGAGGTGATAGGCGTCGTAAACGAGGGTCGTGGGAGGATTGCCGAACGGGTCCAAGAAGGCGACGGGCAGGTAGAACTCCGCTTCCGAGGGGACTTGCCGGCCCGAGGGGACCCACCACGCGTCGTCCCCCGCGACCTTGACGTACCCGCCTTCCAGGAGGATGGCGTCGGTCGCCCGCCCCTGGAAGACGTCGCCAAGGAGCGCCGGCGTGAACGCCTTGGTGTAGCTCTGGTAGGGCAGCGCCAGGGACTCGATCTCCCCGAAGGGGAGCGCATCGGAGAGATCGTCTTGATAGTAGAGGTTCCGCGTCTGCGAGAGCAGGCGCTTCTGGAGCGAGCCGTCGGGCTTCGCCTCATACGAGATCGTCACCGCGCCCGCGGCCGCCGCGAGCACCACGTCGAACGAGACGACCGCGTCGGGCGCCGGCACGAGGCCCGTGAGCTCGTACGTGCGCGTCTCGAGCGGCACGCCGAGGCGGTACCAGCCTGACGCCATCGCCGGCGCGTGATGGACGACGTCCGCCTCGGCCACCGTGATCGCGCCCCTCTTCTGCTCGTCGCACAGCGCGTGCGCCGCACGCCGCGGGTAGCCCACGGCCGCTGAGCGGCGCACCGCGCCGTAGTCGTCGACCTCGAGCGTGAAGGCGTGCATGATCCGCGGATCGTCCGGGTTGCGCTCGTAATGATACGCGATCTCCTCGCGCGGGTGCACGAAGAAGACTGCATGCGCCCCATCTGACATGGGCTGAAGGCTCCGGATCGCGTAGCTCCGCTCGGACACCAGGTACGGGTGCGGCTCCTGGGCCGAGCCGTCCTGCGCGTACGTCTCCTGCCGCAGGATCTGGCCCTGGAGCGCGCGGCACGCCTCACGCTCCTCCTCTGCAGACAGGCCGCCCGGAAGGCTCGTATCCGGCAGGAGCGCCGCCTGCGCGTCCCTGGCGTAGTTCTCGTGCGCGTACTGCCGCGCGATCTTTCCCGCGGCCGCCCATGCGCCGGTATGGAACCACGTCTTGGTGTGCACGGGCGGCAGGTGCAACTCGGGATCACTCGCGTTCGCCGGCCGCGAGATCTCGCCCATGCCGCTGAACGCGCTGAACGACTCCGTGTCCCACTGCTCGACCATGCCAAACCCGCGAAACTCGCGCTCGACGCCATCGAAGTAGCCGTGGTGGTACGCGTACGTGCTGACGAAGCGGTGGCGCGAGACCGCGTCGTAGGTCTCGACGCGCGTGAGCACGTGGACCGGGAACGGAAGCCGAGTCACCCAGGCCCGCCCCGCGGCGGCGTCCTCCAGGTAGAACTTCGTCGACGGCGCATAAGCGAAGCGCGTCTCGAGCCCCAGGTTGTTCCGGCACGACGTGAGCAGGTAAGGCTTCTTGCTGCCAAGCAGATCGACGTACCGGATCGGCCGGTGCGCCTGCCCGGGCAGCGCGGAGGACCACACGAGGCACGCGGTGCCGGTGCCGAGCAGATCGAGCGCCGCGATCGCGGAACTACCGCTCTGGTCCGGGAAGGCGGGCAGGTGCACCGGCGCTGCGAAGGTGTTGCCGGCCTGGTTGGCGTAGATGCGGACACCGTCACGATGAACATACAGGACATCTACCGTCCCCGAGCCGTCGACGTCGGCGAGCCGGATGCGGCGCGGATCGAACTGCTCCAGGTTATCGAACCGCACCGGCCCACCCATCTCCACCTTGGCGCCGAAGCGGCCGTGGCCGAGGTTGGGCCAGTAGCAGACGCTGCCGTTCCGGATGCGGACGATATCGGTGAGTCCGTCGCCGCTCATGTCGGCGAGGAACAGGGTCATCGAGCCATCGGCGAAGACCAGCTCCGGACCCTTCTCTTCATCGTTCGGCTTGTGGAAGCTGACGGGCCCGCCGAACCCACCCTTCGCCAGCGACGGGTACCACAGGAACATCTCATCGCGCGTGATCAGCACGTCTTCGTGCCCGTCGCCGTTCAGATCGATGAGCCGAAGATTCGGATCGTTCCAGTCGATCTGGGGTTGTGACGCGAACGCTTGAAATGGCCTCCACCCGCCCTCTTCGGTCCGGCTGTGGTATCCAGCCACCGGAGCATCGAAGACGACGAGCTCCTTCTCGCCGTCGCCATCGATATCGGTGATCTGCTGCCCCGCCGCTCCGAGCCGGGCCATTGACGGCTTGCTCATCAGCAGCCGCGCGGGCGCGAGCGTCCCATCGCCCAGGTTCCGCTTGTAGAAGAGCGCCCCCCCTTGCTGGGTGAGCACCCCCGGCAGCCCTTCGCCGTCCAGATCCACCCATTGGTGGGCGCCGCCCAGCACGCCGCCAGGCACGTCGGCGACGCTGGTCTCCTCCAGCACCCGGACCTCGGTCTGGATCTCCGGCAACGCGTACCCGAACTCGACGGGCGGGTACGACTTCTTCGCGTAAGCGAGCGTGCCGGGGTCGCGAATGTACCCGGTGTGCGTGACCGCGACGAGCTGCGTCAGCACCGGGTTCTCCGCGTAGGTGAAATCGGTCGACCGGACGAGGCACGGCGTCTCGCCGAGCTCGGCCATGCGGTGGAATATCAGGACGCGCCGGCAGAGTCGATACGTGCGGATCTCGAAGCCTGCGCGGTACATGGAAAACGGGTCCTGCCGGCTCGGCCACGGGCGCGCCTCGTCCACTGTCGGCACATCGGCGTCGTGCTCGCCGTAGTCGAAGACGACCTCGAAGAGCATCGCCGAGGCGTCGTGCGGGATCGTGTTGCCGTACCGGATGCGCTTGAGATAGCGGTTGACGATCAACGCCTCCCCCTTGTGGCGGTTGGCCTCGTGAGGCACGTCGCGCCGGACGTTCACGAGGTCCTCCGCCTTGTACTCGTAGGTCATGACGTTGCCCCGATCGTCGTGCGTCTCCTCGAGGAGCCAGGAGAAGACGCGGCGCGGCTCCTTCGGGTCGGCGATGCGCGCCCCCTCCGTTCTCCCGTACGTGCTGGTGACGTTGTCCCGGGTGGTGACCTGCCAGTACACGACGCCGGTCGTCTTCCGGGCGCGCTTCTCGATGCGGGCGAACAGCCCCTCGACGCGGGGCAAGTACCGCTCGACGATGTCCTCACCGTCCTCGAATCGCTCCCGCTGCCAGCCCGCATCCGCGAGCCGCTTCGGGACGAGATCCTCCGCCCCTGACAGGATAAACACGTCGGAGTCGTTCGCGTCGTCGTAGCGCGGCAGGAGCTTGTCCGTTTTACGCGTGATCTGCGGAATGGACAGCTGGAAGCCGTGACCGAACGGGCCGTTGCCGGCGCCGGAGTCGTAGGCGATCGACAGCTCCGGCTGGAAGCCTGCGCGCCCGGGGCTCGTGGCGATCGGGACGCTCAGCGAGCCCGTGCCGGTCACCGGGTTGGCGGAGAACTTCTCGCCGATGCCGCGGATGGCGCCGCCCCCCTTGGGGAGCGAGGGCGTCGGCACCGCGGAGGCAGGCTGCGCCGCGTTGCCCTTCGAAGGCGTGCTTGACGGCTCCCCAGAAGCGGTCATCCCCTCCCGAGGCGCATGGATGCTGGGTCGAGTGGTTCTTGCGTTGGGGTCATCCCCCGGGCGTCGAGTGTTCATGACATCTCCGAACAGAAAGCGACCTTCCGTATCGAACGTTGAGCCGAGCACGCCGCCGGCCGGCCGTAGCCACCGGCCGGCAGCGCGCTCAGGCCGTGCGAGCACTCACCTCGTGCTGTAGGCGCAGAGCAGGAAGACACGCGAGACCGCGCCCGCCTCCGCGGGAAAGCTCAGGCTCCCCAGCATGTCCTCCGCGCTCTGGCTCAGCGGCCCGAGTGGAACCTCCAGGACTCCATGGTAGAGGCCCGGCCAGGCGGCGCTCGCCATGCACTGGATGCGGTGCACATCGCACTTGCACCGGTCTGCGTTCTTGTGCCCCGTCATGGGACCGACCAGGAGCTCGACCACGTGATGCGCGCTCGGCTCGGCCCCGGGCGCCTCGAAGAACAGCTCGAGCCTCGTGATCCGCACATCCCGCTTCCCGGGAACGTACGCGAACATGTCGCGGCCCATCCGGAGGTCGAGCAGCCGCGCCGAGCCTGCCGAGCCGCCCTCGGGACTCTGTCCCTGGAAGCGATACCAGGCGTCCGGGAGCTCGTGCCTGACGTCGAAGACCCGGAGGCCGGCGTCCGGGAGCCGCTGCTGCGCCACCTCGTTGGCCGCCCTCCGCAGCACGTCGCCGCCCTCGCGCGCCGTGTAGTTCAGGTGCACGACCAGGTCGCTCAGCGTGTCCATGTCGAAGGCGTTGTTCTCCTGCGGAAGCTCGATCCGCCACCGGCTCACCGCCCCCGCGAACTCGAACGGCAGGTAGCGCTCGTCGCGGAAGCTGAGCTCGAACATCCCCGCGTCGTTCTGGCCGCTCGACGTGGCGATGGCCTCCGTGGCGGCGTACTGCTTGACGATCCGCGGATCCTCCGGCAACACCGCATAGCCGTTGCGCACAGGCTTGGCGCTCTTCGCATTCGCCCCCTCGCAGCACGACGCCGCAGGACCGCTCAGCCGTGGATCCACGCGCGTCGCCGCGCTGAGGAGCGTGAGCCGGCAATGCACCCCGGTATAGGGCCCGGCCACGCAGGGGACGGTCAGCGTCACGTTCTTGATGCGCCGCATGTAGTGGCCTGGATAATCGAGATCGAACATCCATTCCGGGATCTCGATCTCGCAGGCGCCGGTCATCTTGAGCTGCAAGAACTGCAGGGGGAAGTGCAGGCGCAGCGAGATATGCTTGGTCAGCTCGTACTCGCGAGCGTTCGCGTCCAGGTACGCCTTCTCCATCCGGCGGAGCGAGAGCGCCAGCCGCTCCCCTGCCAGCAGGCCCTCGCGCAGGTTGTCCCAGGCGTCGGCGGGCACGAAGCGAACGGCCGTGTGCCCTCGCTCGTAGTTGAAGGCCCGCTCGGCCTGCCGCGCGGTGTGCAGGGCGAGCTCGTACATCTGGTGGTGAAGGGCGGCGGTCTCCTTCTGCAGCCAGAGATAAAGCTCATGGCTCGTGAACTTGTCGCGCAGGAAGTCGTGCACCTCGGCGGCGTGCTCGATCTGCCTCTGATGGCTGTTCAGCTCCCGCAGGGCGATGTCCCGGCGCCGCTCGGCGGCCAGGATCTGCCGCTCGATCTGGTCGATCTCGATATCGAGGACCTCCACCTGGTGGTGCCACTCGTCTTCTCGACGCGCCCATCCGCCCTGGGTCAGGCGGAGCGAGGCCGTCGTGTTGGCGATATCTGCCTGCGTGTTCATGATCCGAGCTATTGCGAAGAAGAGCCCGGCGAGCTTGGTCCCGATCGGCAGATGGGTGAGGATCACCGGGAACCCGATATACAAGTCGGGTATCATGTTCGTCATCTGACCGATGGTTTCGAAGACAATGCCCTCGTTGCGGAGGTCGATCGAAGTGCCGGTGAGAGCCTCGTACTCCATCTCCCCGCCGTTCAGGCCGTTCTTGATCAGCGTCGCGTAGTACCTCCTTCGGGTCTGCGCGATCTCCTTCGCCTTCTGCAGCGCCTGGACTTGCCAGTCGGCTTCGCGCCACTGGTCCTGCCGGATCGCGAGCGCGAGCGTCAGGAGCTGGCGCTCGTGATCCACGCGCAAGGAGGCGAGGTACTCCGCGTCCCCCTTCTCGAACGCGGCGAGCAGTGCAGCGCCGAGCCCGCGGACCTCGTTGGCGAGCTCCTGCGACTTTTGCGCCAGGAACACGAACCGGTAGGGGCTGTGGGGGGAGCACCCGTCCCCTTCGTCCAGGCACACCTGGGCGGCGGTCTGCCAGCCGTTGCGCAGCGGGCTGTTGCCCCAGTACGACATGTCCTTGTTCGGCGGCCCGTTCCGGAGCCGGCGCACTTGAAGGCACGCGTGGATCAGGGACAGGCGATCGTCGGCGAGCTCGTACAGCATCATGAGCCGCGGGTTGAGCGGGGCCACGTGCGGGACGAAGCCGGCGACCGTCGGAGGCGCTGTCGCGGTGTCGCCATCCAGCACCGTGAGGGGGCGCTCTCCGAGGATCCGCGCGGCCGTGTCGAAGATGAGCCGCGCCTGCTGGAACGCCTCGGGCGAATTCCGGCGCATCATGGCGTCGCCCCACTCGAGCAGCGTCTCGAGGTAGTGCAGGGTGATGGCGCGGCGCCGGGCCACGCTGTCCACGACGCCGCTGTGCTTGCAGCACCCGGCGTCAGCGGCGGGCGTCGTCTTCGACCCCTCGCCGGCGCCCTGGGAGCACCACGCGGCGTCTCCCTGGAGCGGATTGAAGACCCCCTCGTACCACTTCAGCGCCGCTTCGAATCGGCAATGGGCGCGGAGGGCGCCGGCCACGGCCAGCGCCGGGCTGAAGAGCGATGGCGGCATCAACGGGGCACCGGGCGCGGCGTAGGCGAAGTAGGGATAGGCGGTCAGGTCGGCCAGAGGGTTCGTGGGCGCAGGCGCCTTCGCCACCAGGGGAAGCACCACGGCCGAATCCGTGGCGAGGTCGTACCGGAAGCCCGGCGCGGGCTCCTCCTCGTAGCCATCAGGTGCGGCACCACCGCTCACCTCGAAACGAAGCGAGTCCCCTTGTCTCCCCGCAAACGTGAGCTGAGGCTGCGCCTGCTTACCCTCCTTGCCATCATCAATACGGACGCCCTCATGCGATCGACGGGGCTGCTGGAGCACGCCGTTGTGGATGCGGCACCACATGAGGTGCACCATCGGCTTTGATTTCCAGTGGAGGAGCTTGGGGATCGCCATCTCCTCATGCCACCCGTCCACGTTGACCTTGCTCTCCTCTGGCTCCTCTGGCTCCTCGTGGTCGCTGACCTTCTTCTCCCCGCCCTCCTTGTCCTTCTTTTCCCACTTCACGTCCGCGTGTTGTTCGACCTTGTCGAAGTAGCGCGTGTCGATAAGCCAGAAATAGTACTCGTCGACGACAGGCGCGTGCGGTTGCCCGCAGTCGACGCAGCACCCCGCGCTGCCGGCTCGGCTCGCCGGCGCGAACGCCGCGGAAGCGCTGGGCAACCCGGCCGCGGCGACGCGCACGAACCGCGCGCCGAGCCGGATGGCGGCCTCGATCCAGAACGGCAGCTTCCCGTTCGCAGGCAGCTGTCCCCCGGGGATGTTCTCGATGTTCTCGCCCTGCCCTTGGGGGCTCCCGTGCACGGCCGCGAGCCACGACGGGCGGGCGTGTCGCTCGGGTGTACCGAGCAGGTCGAAGCCCTCCGGCGCCTTGTCGAGGCGTTGCATCGTGGCCGGCTCGCGCGCCTGCAGCACCGTGAGCCCGGGGTGGGTCGGGGGGCGCGGGCCGCTCCAGTACTGCATCCCGCCGGGGACCGGGACGGTCAGCGTCGCGCGGCGCAGCTCGGATTCGAGCAAGCGGAACGCCTCGGTGCGGCGCGCCGCCTCGAGATCGCTCCATTCGACCCAGTTTTCCCGGTACAGCTCACGCCGCTTGCAGGCCTCCCACGTGGAGAACGTCGCGAAGCGGCGATCCCAGAGGAGCATGAACGCCGGGCTCGCGGTCCAGCCTGGCTCCAGACCCAGCCGGGAACGCTGGACGAAAAGCTGCACCGAGGTGATGGCCTCCTCGATCCTGCTCGCCCTCTGGCACACACCGACCTCGACGTCGAGCAGCAGGAGCTCGCTCAGATCCTTCGGCGCCCGCGCGGCTCCGCCCCACGGCAGCGACACCCGGTCCATCCTGCAGAGATAGGCGAGCAGGGCCTGTCGGGCGCGCTCTCGCAAGCCGTCGTTGAGCCGCTGGATCTCTTCGTACCGGCGCGGCTCGCCCGTCTCGATGCAGCCCTCGCGAACGAACCTGGTCAGGTTCGCGTTGCCCGACTGCAGCTCGCCGGCTTCGTTGAGCCCAGGGTTGTTCGAGGCCCAGAGCTCGGGGCGGGCGTCGCGGATGTCCTTGCACAGAAAGCCGGTGATGACGCTCCGGATCCACCGCTCCGCCTGCCACACCCGCACGGCCCAGCGCTCGTCCTCCAGGTCTGCGCTGGAGACGTCGTACTTCGAGTAGTACCGCATCACCCGTCCTGCATGGGACAGGTCCACGCCCATATGCCGGAGCAGGTGCGCGGGATCGTCCGGGTGGTTCTCCGCCGCCTCGTGGAAGACCAGCCAGACAGGGCGCTCCGGAGCTGTCTCTGCTTCTCGCCGCAGCGCGGTGTAGTCGAAGGCGCGCTCCCACCCATCGAAGAGCGCCTGCTGCCGCTCGACGGAGGGCGCGACGCGCTGGTCCTGCTCCGGCACGGGCGAGAGATAGCTGTCGCGGAGGGGCAGGAGGTTGAAATCGAACCACGCTCGATGCGTCTTGTACTTTCCGCTATACCTGTCGAAATAGTACGAGCTCCCGGCGAAGTCCTCTGCGTGCTCGAGGACGTAGCCGATCTCGGACTGCCCGGAGTCGGCCATCGGCTTCGCCGACAGGCCGAATCGATGAGCGAACAGGAGGGATTTGAAGGCGCGCTGGTACGTGCGCCGGATGTCCCGCATCGTGCTCGTGAAGAGGATCTCGAGCAGCTGCCGCGCCTGTCCGGCGACGGTATCGTCCGCCTGGCTGCCGAGCGTGGCGTCCTTCCGATCCAGAAACAGCCGGTTCAAGGGAACGGCGATGATCTGGTCGCCGGTATCCGGCCCGGCGTACTTCAACTGGAACCCGGTCGTCTGCGGGCAGACGTCCTCTGGACCATCGAAGTCGGATTGAGGCTGCACGAGCTCGACGGTGAGCTCGTACACCCCGCGCTTGAGGTGCAGCGGCGCCGCGCACGCGGCCGGGGCCTCCTCGCCGGGCCACCTGTGGCTCAGCAGCACCCAGGTCTTCTGGCCCCGCTTGAGGGTCACGCGCCATCGATGGCATTTCGCCGCTTCGGCATCGGGTTCCTCGCCGTCCGGCGTGGGGGCGCCGGCCCAGAATCCATGCGGCCCCGGCGCCTCGACGAGCAGAAGACCGCGCCAGCGCGCGCTGAACCCCTGGGCGCCTCCGAGCCGCGCGCCGTCCACGTTGGCGAGCGCAAAGCCGTTCCGCGCGCCCACCAGGCGCATCTGGTCGTGCGTGATGGTGAAGTTCATCGACGGCAAGACGGTCGGTATGGGCGCGTTCCAGGCGTTCCGAGTCGACCCGAACGCGTCCATGGGGCCGCGCAGCTCCACCCAGAGCGGGTCGCCGCCGCTCTCGGGCCCGAGCTCGCCGCGCAATCCGGTGCCCGTCAGCCCGAGCAGCGCGGCGAACGCCCCGCCGCTCGGCTGCGGGCCCCAGGTGACGTCGGGGCGCTTGCCGCCGTCGGACTCCCAGGGTGCCGTCGCCTTGTTCTCGTCCGCGAGCAGGTGCTTGAGCAGGCGCCAGGCGAGGCCGAAGCCCTCACCGCTGCTGCTCCCGGTCGCCTCCGCGACATGCTCCGCGAGGTGCTGCGCGATGATGCGGCAGCGCGCGTGGCACAGCGCGAACTGCCGCTGGAAGTAGGCCCATCGCGCCGCCTCGTCCGGCTCCTGCACGAGGCGCCGATCGGCCTCCGCGAAGCTCTCGAAGAGGAAGACGAAGCGCGCGAGATCCAACCGTGGCAAGAAATAGAGATCCCGCACGGCGTGCTGCTCACCCGTGCTCAGCTGCCGGATCCGGCCGAGCTTGGCGAGCACGGCCTCGTCCGTCATCGGCACCTGCGTCCAGAGCTGTTTGCCGATGGGATCGTAGCGGAAGGGGCCTTCCGCGGGCGTGTTCCACATCGGCGCCGACGTCGGATCGAGCGCCACGCGGTACTGCCGCGCGAGGGGCGCCACCTGCCATCCAGAGCTCTCCAGGACGCCCGGGAAGAAGTGCTCGCCGAGAGAGTGCAGCGGATCCGGCGTGCCTTGCGGCGGCTCGAAGCCGAGCTCCCCTCGCAGCGACGCGTCGATACGGGGCCATGTCCAGGAGGAGACCTCCTCGTCGGAGACCTCGACCGCGAGCAGCTTGCTGCGCAGGGCCCAGAGAGAGTGGACGTGATCGTCATCCGGGAGGTCGAGCGGCGACTCGAGCGCCTCGTTCTCCGGCTGCAGAGCAAATGGATCGCCCCCGGCGAGGTGGGCGTCCGCCGTGAACAGGAACAGGATCTCGCCGATGCCGAAATCGGCGGCGTAGATCTTGGAGAGCACCTCGGCGAAGCGCAGCGTGTGGGTGGGACGAGCGTGCCAGGGATTCTGCTGGCTGGGATCGAAGCCGGCGAGGCGCGCCAAGGCATCGAGGTTCTCTGCAAGGAGCTTGATGAACTCGGGTGGGCGGCAGCCGCACTTGTACCTGGCCTGCGCGTAGTGCCGGAGCTGGTCGAGGAGGTGGTCGACCGCCCAGCTCCACATGCGCGCGCCCTCTCCGACCCAGAGCGCGAGCAGGTGCGTCCTGTCGGCGCCCGTGCCGGGCGCATCGTCCGACGCGTCCGCGAGATCGAGCGCGAAGTGATCCCGCAGCATCTGGAACGCGGCGAGCTGTCGGATGAAGTCGGGGTTGATGGCCCCATCCAGGCCGAACAACGGGAGCACCTCGCAGATGTCGCGCAGCTGCGAGAAGGTGTACTTCGCCCCGTCCACGTGCTGCAGCTTGCGCCAGAGCCGGATGAACACGGCCAGCCGGCAGAGCGCCTCCTTGGGGTTTTCCGGTTCGACGAGCTCGATCGTGTGCTTGCCCAGGTAGCAGGGCTCGCAGGCGGGGAAGTCTCCACCTTCCTCTGTGCCGGCGGCTTTGTGCCGGAACTGGACGAACTCGGACTTCCAGAGCTCGATGAGCTCGCAGTAGCTCAGGCCGGTGCGCTCGAGGAACTCGGACAGCTTGAGGACGGTCATCATCCACGTCTGTGCTGCGTCCTGGCCGAAGCCGTAGAGCTCTCGGAGCCGCGCGCCGGTGATGTCGGTGGTGAACAGGTGAGCGTACTCTTCGGGCGTGATGCCCAGGTACTCGCGCGCGATCTCGATGCGCACCGGATAACGCCAGAGGTGCCGCTGGAACCCATCGGGCTCCTGGGCAGGGGCAGGATCAAGGACGAACTCCGTGATATTTTTGCGAAAACGCCGCATCACGGCGTAGCGGCTCGTCCGGAGCTGGCGCAGGTACGACCGGGAGATGTCCAGCGGCTGTGCGTAGGGCAGGACGGGAGCGGAGAAATCGCCCTTGAGCTTGTCATAGGCGATGGCCTTCTTTACCGGCGTCGCCGGCGAGGAGCGCTCGGGCATGGCGGCGAAGAGCGCCGCCGGATCGTGACGGAACGGGCCGTTGTCACCGTCCTCCTCGGGCGCGCCAGGGGCCCTCAGGAGGTGGCCGCCGAGCTTGTCCGCCGCCGTGTCGTAGGCGACGCCATGCGCGGACGTCGCGTCCGCAGCGACGGCCTCGAGGCACTCGTTGACCAGGTCGATGAGGGGCAGCGGCGTCTCGAGGTTCGCCCGGGTCCCATGCAGCTCGCCCAGCGGGCCGCGGCGGGCGGCGAGCGCCGCTTCCAGGCGCTTCTCGCAGCTCTCCGGCAGCGGCTCGTCGCAGGTCGACGCCTCGCAGAGCCGCAACAGCTCGTGCAGGTAGGCGACCGGGCCGAGCGGCGAGCGATGGGGCGGAGGCACGCAGTTGGTGAGGAGGCCGTCCGCATTGATCGGCCGGAAGGTCGTCTCGCAGGCCCCGTCCGACTGAGTCTGACTGCCTGCCTTTGCATGGATGGCAGCCGCATGGTCGAAGGCCACGGTGCCCGTGAGCGCGCGCTGGAAGTCGTTCAAGGTGAGCGCCTGGATGGACTGCTTCGTCGTGAACCCGCGCGCGTAGAGGGCCTCCATGAGCGAGAAGCGAAGGGCCTCCTGGTCGGCGCCGAGCACACCGGCGATCACGTAGAGATCGTTGATGGTGCGCAGCGCCCTCTCCAGCCAGACCCTGGCGCGCGTATCGGACCTGTCGAACGGATACGCACCGGAGTTGAAGAATGCGTCGAACGCCTGGTGGAAGGCCGCCTCGTCCCACACCTGACCGAAGGTCAAGCCGCTGGACGCGATGAACGCCGAGAGAGGATCCGAGAGGGGGAGGCCGAGGTTCGGGGGGCCGTCCGCGGTCGGCTCCTCCCATGGGGGGCCCTCCGCGGTGACGTCGAAGAACTTACGGAGGTGGCGGATGAAGGCCCCGATGCGCTCCTCGACGGTCCCGGGACGGGTGAACGGCGGCAGGAGCAGCTCGGCGTCGGAGACCTCGTCGGGGAAGATGCCTCTCCATTCCTCCTCCGTCTTGCCGGCCAGGTCCTCGACGCTGCTGGGCGAAAACCCATTTCGGATGGCTTGGATGAGGGCGGCATGGTCCTGGGTGATGAGGCACAGGACGAGCTCCAGGTGCCCGGCGCTCTGGGCTGGAACGCTCGGCACGCCGGACCAGAAGGGGGCGATATCGAGCTGAGGATCGTCCTTGGGCGTAGGATTTTTGTACTCAAGCCAGGAGCTGACCAGGTCGTGAACCGGGCCCGAGGCGCCGATCTTACATACCTGGCTGGCTCCCTTGACGGCGCCGAGCGCGCGCAGCCGGCGGGCGGCCTGCTCCGGCGTCACGGCTGGTCCGGAGCTCTGCTGCGGCGTCGGGCTCGGGGAGATGACGCCGGACTCGATCGCCTTCTTCAGCTTGTCGAGGGACTGTCTCTCCTGCTCGAGACAAGCTATCTGGTATCTCTGCTCGGGCGTGACCTCGGGCGGCAGGCTCGCCCCGAGGACGTAGAAGTACTCTGCGGGAACGACGAAGCTCGGGTTCATGGGGAAGGTCCTGTTTTTTTTGTGAGTGAGTTCCTGGTGAGATACGGCTCAGCTGTTCATGAGGATGATGTCGGCTTCCTTGATCTTTTCGCTGCTCTCGACGACCGCGGGACGAACCGGAAAGCGGAGCCCCGCGCGATCGGCGTCGGCGCTCTTCTGCTCGCAGGAGAGCGCCGCTGAAAGAGAGAAGATGAATCGGCTCAACTGCTCGGCCGCCACGTCGTGCATCGCGTAGTAGCGGAGCAGCTCGGCCTCGAATCTGTCTCTCTCTATCCTTGTGCTCTCATCGTCCGATGAATCTGCTGTATACAGATCCTCTAGCGGTTTGGATGGAGACGGGAGCGGGTCCCGTTGCCGGTTCCAAGCGATCTCGCGAGCGATGTGACGGCACTGCGCGGGAGTCAACCTCGTCAGGGTCGTCGTGTCACCAGGATCCTTTTCCAGCACCGCCACGACCGCGGCCTTCAACTCATGGAACTTGGGTGGGGAACCATCGGGCGGCACATCTACGTATGCTGCATTGGGGGCCGGATCGCGCTGCGGATCGGGCAGTGCAAGGTAAAAGGCCACATTTCCCGAGGTGGTGTAGTTGTCGGCTAGGTCATCGTCGGCGATGGCAACGTTGTAATTGATGCTACGGTCGACGATTGCGGCGGGGCCTCGATGGGCGCGCAGGGCGAGATCGATGGTGGCGTACTCAGGCCAGTCGATTTCGTTGATCTTGATGACCGCGGTGGCGACCGCATGTTCCGTGCCGTCGTGCTGGACGATGGTTCCCTGTTCGGGATGATCTTCGTCGTACCACGCAGTGCCGATCTGTTTGCCATTCAGATCGCCGAACGAGATGTCGTATACGGTGAGAACAAGGTTTTTTAGGTAGTGTGTGAACTCGGGCCCTGTCGTGGGTTTGACAGGGTGAAGCCGGATGAGGATCACTTTGGCCATGTGTCAATTCCCTTCTTCGGATCTGACGAGCAAGCTGCTGTCGGTGGGCTCACCAGGATGACGGACCCATTCATGGCGCCGCTGTGATGTGCCGCCGAGCGCCTGGATACCGAGGCGGTCCACGTGGCGCAGGGGCGAGGTGCTCAGGCCCGACGGGATGCCCACGCTGGCAGTGGCTGAGCCCCGCTCAAGCAGGCGCCGTGCCACGCTGGCGAACGGCGGGCCATGCGGTCACCGCGCGTCCATCCGGCCGATCTGTGCCCGTAGGCGGATGGGCACGCGGGCACGCGGGCACGCTGGCCAGATGGGCATACGGGCACGCGGGCACGCCGGCCAGATGGGCACGCGGGCACGAAGGCTCGCGTAACGATGTCACGGCATCGGCGAGCCCGACGATGGTGCGCGCCGGCGCCGACTCCCGCGTTGGCACGAAGGCTGCGAACAGGCCACGAGTCGTCGAAATCGACCCGGTGGCCCGCCCTGGCAGCGAATCCCAGGGCCCGGATGAAGGGCTCTTGGAGCTCCCGGACTGGGTAGGACGCCCGCCGTGCAGGGCCGAAGAGGAGAGGATAACACCATGCGTATCATCCAGACCGGCGCGGGGGAACCCCGCGATCTCATCATCTGCTACCTTGTCGGCGCCCACATGGATGGGGCGATCCGGGATGCACTCGGCCCCGCGCCGTGCGTCCTCGCGTACGATACTGGCAAGCCAGCCGACACCCTCGACGCGGTGGTCGCCTCCGTCCGTGACCGGCTCCGGCTCGCGCGCGTCGGCCGCATCGTCCTCGTGGGCTATTCGTCCGGCTGCAGCGGCGTCCGGGAGCGCCTGCGCGAGGAAGGCCAGGCGAGCAGGTCTCTCGCTGCGCTCGTGCTCATCGATGGGACCCACGCGAGCAAGCCGCCGGCCGCAGAGCAGCTTGACGTGTGGCGCGACGCGTTCGGGCGCGCCAGGCGCGGCGAGATCCTCGTCGTCGCAACGCACACCCTGCAAACCTACGTCGAGCAGCTCGAACGGCCGCAGGGCCCGTTCCTGGCCACCGTGACGGTGCTCCGCGAGGTGACCGGGTGGCCCCTCGACGACGCGGGCCCGATCGACGCGCCGGCGGGGCGTCGCGAGGGGCAGCTCTGGGTGTACTCGTACGCGAGCGGGCCGATCGACGCGGAAGCGCACATACTCCAGCAGCAGAAGGCGTTGCCGATGATGCTCCGCCGTCACGTCCGCCCCTGGCTGGCAGGGACGGAGCCGGATCTCCCGGCGGAGGAGGCGCCGCCCTTCGGCGCCGATGCGCTCGATCTCGCCGAACGCGCCGCGCACAACGCGCGCCCCGGTCCAGCCCCGGTGGTGCGCCAGCTCCTCTCGCGCGGGGCGCGCGGCGAGGAGGTGGTCACCTGGCAGCGGATCCTAGGCATCAAGGCCGATGGGGTCTTCGGTCCTGAGACCGAGAGGGTCACGCGTCAGTGGCAAGAAAAACACGGCCTCACGCCGGACGGCATCGTAGGTCCCATCTCCTGGGCGGCGGCGGAGGCGGATGGCTCGCCGAGGCCCCCTTCATCATGCGAAGTGCCCCGCGAGGGCACGCCGCTGTCCGAGGCCGAGCTCGCGGCGGTGCTGGAGCAGGGACATCGCCTGGTCTTCCAGGAGAGCCCGAGTCGGGCGCGGCTCGCCTGCGCGTGGGCGCACGTGGCCCTCGAGAACGGCCGGGGCCAGAAGATCTGGAACAACAACCTGGGCAATATCACGGCCTTCGGCAAGTGGACGGGCCCGTACTACGTGATCCGCGTGAGCGAGCGGGTGCAGCGCGATCCCGACGTGTGGAAGCAGGTGAGCATGCGCTTTCGCGCCCATGACGAGGCGCTCGACGGCGCGGCTGATTACTGGAGGCTGATGAACAGC
Organism: Sorangium sp. So ce134; assembly: GCA_051525975.1. Taxonomy (GTDB): domain Bacteria; phylum Myxococcota_A; class Polyangia; order Polyangiales; family Polyangiaceae; genus Sorangium. Next base: position 8,820,134 of record CP150314.1, on the reverse strand, counting down.
CGCTACGAGCCGGCGCTCGCGCGCTTCGACGCGGGGGATCCGGAGGGCGCCGCCTTCGAGCTCTCGCGGCTCCGCTACTTCACCGCGCATGCCGACCAATACGCGCGGGCCATGCTGTCGCTCTACAAGTCTTGCCCAGGTAGGGACGCCGGATAGGCGTTGCACGCTGTTCCCCGGCTCCGTAGGCATCCGCGGCGCGCCGCCCCGCATTCCGCTGCGCACGCCGTCCGGCGGTGAGGAGACGCTCTCCCACTCGCTGCAGCGTTCGGGCATACTGGCGTCGTGAAGCCCGGCGATGTATTCGCGGACCGCTTCGTCATCGAGCGATTGGCCGGGGCCGGCGGCATGGGGACCGTGTACAGGGCCCTCGACCGTGAGCAGGACGCTCCGGTCGCGCTCAAGCTCCTCTCCGAGCCCGGCCCCCGCGGCGACGCTCGGTTCGCCCACGAGGCCCGGATCCTCGCCGAGCTCGAGCACCCCGGTATCGTCCGCTTCATCGCGCACGGCGTGACCGCTGTCGGGCAGCGCTGGCTCGCCATGGAGTGGCTCGAGGGCGAGGACCTCGGGGAGCGGCTCGGCCGCGCCGGCCTCAGCGTCGACGAGAGCGTCGCGGCCGTGATCGCGGCGGCCGAGGCGCTCGCCGCCGCGCACGCGCGCGGCGTCGTCCACCGCGACATCAAGCCGGCCAACCTCTTCCTCGTCGGTGGCGACCCGCGGACGATCAAGCTGCTCGACTTCGGCATCGCGCGCCTCGGCGGCGCGACGCGCGTGTTCACCCAGTCGGGCGCGATCCTCGGGACGCCGGGGTACATGGCCCCGGAGCAGGCCACGGGGGAGCAGGCGGACGCGCGCTCCGACGTCTTTGCGCTCGGCGCCGTGCTCTTCGAGTGCCTCACGGGGCGGCCCGCGTTCATGGGCCGGCACCCCATGGCGGTGCTCGCGCAGCTGCTGCTCGCGGAGGTGCCGCGCGTCCGCGAGCTCCGGGGCGACGTGCCGCCCGCGCTCGATGCCCTCGTCGCGCGCATGCTCGCCAAGGATCCAGCGGGGCGGCCCGGAGGCGCGGTCGAAGCAGCGGCCGCCCTCCGCGCCCTCGGGGAGCTCGGGACCGGCCCAGCAGCGCCGCCGTCCGTCAGCGAGGCGATCACGCGGCGCGCCGCCGACGGGCCGATCACCGGCGGCGAGCAGCGCGTGCTCTCGGTGGTCGTCGCCATGCCGGGGGCAAGCTCGGACCTGACGCTCGACGACACGCTGCCCGCGCCCCTCTCCGCCGAGCTGCGCGCGCGGATCCAGGCCGCGCTCCTTCACCTCGGGGCCCGCCTCGATCCGCTGGCGAACGGGGCGATGCTCCTGACCCTGCAGGGGGCCGGGAGCGCGACCGACCAGGCGGCGCGCGCGGCGCGCTGCGCCCTCCTGCTCGGCCCGCTGCTCGCCGGGACGCAGGAGCGGCAGGGGGCCAGGGCCGGCAGCATCGCGGTCGTCACGGGCCCCCTCAAGATCAGCGGCCGGCTGCCGGTAGGCACGCTGCTCGATGGCGCCGCCACCCTGCTCGCCGGCGGGCCGCCCGCGGCGGGCGCCGCCCACCTCGACGATGCCACCCGGTCGCTGCTCGACACGCGCTTCGAGGTGGCGCGCGGCCCCTCCGGCTGGGAGCTCCTGGGAGAGCGCGAGATGGGCGAGGGCGCGCGCCCCCTGCTCGGCCGCCCGAGCCCATGCGTCGGCCGCGACCGCGAGCTCCGGACGATCATCGACCTCTTCGAGGAGTGCGCCGCCGAGGGCCTCGCCCGCGCGGTGGTCGTCACCGGCCCCCCGGGCATCGGCAAATCGCGGCTGCGCGACGAGGCGCTCCAGCGCCTCCGCGCGCTCAGGCCCGACCTGGAGATCTGGATCGGCCGCGGCGACGTGGTCGGCGACGGAGCTCCCTTCGGCGTGCTCGCCTCGGCCATTCGTGGCGCGGCCGGCGCGCCGGCGGGAGCGCCGCTGCCCGAGCGGAGGGCGCTGCTCGCATCGCGCGTCGCACGGCGCGTGGCCGGGCCGGAGCAGCGCCGCGTCGCGGAGTTCCTCGGCGAGATCGCGGGCGCTCCCTTTCCGGACGACGAGAGTCCGCGACTCCGCGCCGCCCGTCAGAGCGCGCTCCTCATGGGCGAGCAGATCGGGCGGGCGTTCGCGGACTTCGTAGCAGCCGAGGTCGAGACCCGGCCGCTCTGCCTGGTGATGGAGGACCTGCACTGGGGCGACGCCCCCTCGGTGCGCCTCGTCGACCAGGCGCTCGGAAGGCTCGCGGATCGGCCGCTCTTCGTGTTCGCGCTGGCGCGCCCCGATGTGCACGAGCGCTTCCCTCGGCTCTGGGCCGAACGCAACGCGCAGGAGATCCGGCTCGGCGCGCTGACGCCGCGCGCCGCCGAGCGCCTCGTCCGGCATGCGCTGGGCGGCGCCGCGAGCGCGGTGCAGGTCGCCGAGCTCGTTGAACGCGCCGCCGGCAACGCGTTTTACCTGGAAGAGCTGATCCGGGCCGTGGCCGAGGGGCGAGGCGAGGCGCTCCCCGACACGGTACTGGCCATGGTGCAGGCCCGGCTCGCGGCGCTCGACCCGGCGGCGCGGCGGGTGCTGCGCGCCGCCAGCCTGTTCGGAGAGGTGTTCTGGTGGGGCGGGGTGCGCAGGGTGCTCGGCGGCGATCCGGCCACCGGGATCTCGGCTTCGGCACTCGCCGCGCTCGTGGATCAGGAGCTCCTCGCGCGCCGCGACCAGAGCCGTTTCCCGGGCGAGGAGGAGCTCGCGTTCCGCCACGCGCTCTTGCGCGAGGGCGCCTACGCGACGCTGACCGAGGCCGACAACGCGCGCGGGCACAAGCTCGCGGCGGCGTGGCTGGAGGAGGCCGGCGAGGGCGATCCGGGGGTCCTCGCGGAGCATCTGGAGCGCGGCGGTGAACGCGCCCGCGCCGCCGTCCGCTACGCACAGGCCGCCGAGCGCCTGCTGCGCGGCGGTGATCCCGCCGGAGCCAACCGCCTCGCCGAGCGCGGCGTGCGCTGCGGCGCCGAGGGCGAGCTGCTCGCAGCGCTGCGCGTGACGCAGAGCGAGGCGGCGATCTGGGCGGGCCACATCGAGCAGGCCATCGCCCTCATTGACGAGGTGCCGCGCCTCGCCCGGCCGGGGAGCCGGGTTTTCTGTCACGCGACCGCCGGCCGGCTCGTGACATCGCAGATGTTGGACCGTCCGGTCGAGGTGCTCGACTTGCTCGGCGGGGAACTCCTCACCCTCGAGCCCGATGCGGAGGCCGCGGGCTCGTTCGCTTGCCTGCTCTTCTATGGCTATTCCATCCTGCTGCGGATGGCGCAGGTCGACCGGGCCGACGCGTACCTCAGGCGTCTCGTGCAGCTCGACGAGGCGCTCGGTGACCGAGATCCGACGGTGTCCGGTTGGCGCTACTTCGCCGCGGCGTGGGATGCCGGCCTGCGGTGGCTGGCCCCCTGGGAGGCGTCCTGGGAGGCGTACACGCTGTACGGGAAAGCCTCTTCTGCCTTCGAGGCAGCAGGAGACCGCCCGCACGCGGAGATGGCGCACGCGTACCGGGCCACATTCTACGGCCTCTTTGGGGCTTATGATGGCGCCGAGGAGATGCTTCGCACCCTCTTGCCCGGGGGCGCCCCCCGGGGTGACGTGAATGGCCAGTTCGCTCTCCTGCTGCGTGCACGCATTCGCGCCTCGCGCGGCGCGCATCGCGAGGCGCTCGCGGACCTGAGCGAGGTGATGAAGACGCGGATCGTGCCGGGCATCGTGGCGCAGGTCCAGTTGCTGCTCGCGAGGGTCCTCTGCGGTCTTGGTGATCTCACCGCGGCGGAGCGCGAGGTCCTCGAGGGAATCGAGCGGGCCAAGACGAGCGCGATGGACGGCATCTGGGGTCTTTCGGAGCTCGCCCGGATCCGGCTCGCGCAGGGCCGAGCCGCCGAAGCCGCGGCGCTCGCGCGGGAAGCTGCCGCGACGTGCTACCGGGCGTATGGAAGGAACTTGGGCCTGGACGACGAAGCGCTCGTCCACGTCGAAGCGCTCCACGCCGCCGGGGCTAAGGACGAAGCGCGGGCGATCCTGGCATCGACGCGCGACAGGCTGCTCGAACAGGCGGGCGAGATCCCGGATCCCGATCTCCGGCGCAGCTTCCTCGAGGCAGTGCCCGCCCACGTGCGGCTGCTAGAGCTCGCCCAGGCCTGGCTGGGGTGACGCCCTGTCGATGGGTGGATAAGTTGCTGGGATAGCGTCGTTTTCCAGGAGGGGCGGACCGCATAAAGAAGCTGTGGTCAACCTGGCGCAGGCAGCGCAAGTGGGGGCTTGACATCATTGGAACGGTTTGGATCTCCTTCTCCACGAGCCAAAGATCCCTGATTCCACCTCTCGTACGGCAGCGGCTTCTACCATCACGACCGGAGCTAGATCGGCGAGAGCCCCTCATGAAGCTCAGCGTCGATGCCGTGGGCTACGTGCTCTGCACGATGCTCGGCACGCGTTCGATCCGGAGGCCAGGCCGAAGCGTCGAGGCTCCCGCTGATCCGGCGGCGAGCGGCGCCGCCCGGCGTTCATGGTACATTGTCGCGGTGCGCCACGGGCAAAACATTGGCCATCGGCTCGAGAACGAGCGCTTCGCGGACGCGGGCGCGGGCGGATAGGTAAGGTCTATCGCGAACGATAGAGCTGCCGTATCATGCCCTTGGCTTGGAAGGGACAGCATGGAAGGTCGGCTAGAGCAGGGCGCCGTCGTCGCCGATCGCTTCGTGATCGAGCGACCTGTCGCGCAGGGGGGAATGGGGATCATCTACCGCGCCTTCGACCGCGCGAGAGATCGGCCCGTCGCTCTCAAGCTCATCAGCGGCCCGCCCGACGCGGTGACGGACGCTCGGCGTTTCGCCAGCGAAGCCCAGAGCCTCGCCAGGCTCGATCACCCGCGCGTCGTGCAGTACGTCGGCCAGGGCGCGACCCCGGATGGCAGGCCGTTTCTCGCCATGCAATGGCTGGACGGCGAGGATCTGAAATCAGTGCTCGCTCGCGGTCGGCTCGGCTTCGAGGATGCCCTGCGCGTGGTGCAGGGAGCCGCCGAGGCCCTCGCGGCCATCCACGCGGTCGGGCTCATTCACCGTGACCTCAAGCCCAGCAACCTGTTCCTGCGCGACGGATCGAGCGCGGACGTCGTGCTGCTCGATTTCGGCATCGCCCGTCGCGTCGACGCCTCGCAGCGCCTGACCGCGGAGGGAACGCTGCTCGGGACTCCCTGCTACATGGCCCCCGAACAGGCCTCCGGCGACGCGGAGCTAAAGCCGGCGACCGATGTCTTCGCGCTGGGCTGCATCTTTTATGAATGCTTGACGGGGACGGTCCCCTTCGACGCTCCGCAGGTGTTCGGCGTGCTCGCGCGGATTCTGCTCGACGATCCGCAACCTGTGCGCAGGATACGTCCGTCCGTCCCAGAGCCTTGGGCAGCGCTGCTCGGGCGCATGTTGTGCAAGGATCCTGCAGGGCGCCCCAAGGATGGGGCAGCGGTCGTCCACTCCCTCGGCGAGCTTCCACCGGCGGAGGGCCGCGACGAGACGGGGCCACTTTGTGTTGACGCCCCGCAGGAAGAGGAAAGCGAGCAGGTGCTCGTCTGCGTGGTGCTCGCGAGGTCGCCGCGCGCCGTGGCCACGTACGCCGGGGACACCGTGCCGGCTCGACGCTCGACCTGGCTCAGCTGGTTCAGCGAGGCGCGGAGTGCCCTGTTCCGCTTCGGTTTCGCTGTCGAGGAGCTGGTTGACGGATCCGTGATCGCCACCGTCTCGGGGGGAGGCGCGGCCACGGATCAGGCGCGCATCGCGGCGAGGGGCGCGCTCTGCCTGCGCGAGCTCTGCCCCGAGGCGTGGATCGCCGTGGCCACCGGCCGCGCGCCCCTGCGGGGAACCGCGCGCGTTGGCGAAGCCGCCGACCGCGCGGCCCGCCTGCTCGAGCGCGCTGACGGCACCGGGCTCCCGCGGAAGGATACGGACGGCATCTGGCTCGACAGCGTGACGGCCGGCCTCCTGGATGCTCGTTTCGTCACCTCGTCGCTCGACGGCGACGTGATCCTGCACGGCGAACGCCACGACGTCGATCCGCAGCGCCTCCTGCTGGGCAAGCCCACCCCCTGCGTCGGGCGTGAGATCGAGCTCGGCCACCTCGAGGGCCTCGTGTCGCGCGCCATCGACGACTCCGCCGCCCAAGCGGCCATCGTCTGTGCGCCTCCCGGCGCCGGAAAATCACGTTTGCGCCACGAGCTCCTGCACCGCGTCCGAACCGAGCACGCCGAGGCCGAGATCCTCATCGGTTACGGCGATCCGCTCACCGCCGGCTCGCCTTATAGCGTCGTGAGTGACGCCCTCCGCAGGCACATCGGGCTCCGGGACGGCGACGAACCGGCGGCCGCGCGCGGCGCCCTCGCGGACCGGCTCTGCAGGCACGTCGAGCCCCAGAATCGAAGGCGGGTCAGCGAGTTCCTCGGGGAGCTCTGCGGGCTCCCCTTTCCCTCCGAGGACAGCGCGCCGCTGTGCGCTGCCCGCGCCGACCCCCGGATCATGCGCGAGCAGATCACCCATGCCTTCTTGGTCTGGCTCGCAGCCGAGTGCGCGGCCCATCCTGTCCTCCTCGTGCTCGAGGACCTGCAATGGGCCGACGTGCTCACGTTCGATCTGCTCGCGATTGGGCTCCGCGAACGCGAGCGCGCTCCGCTGATCGTGCTCGCGCTGGGGCGGCCCGAGATCGAGGCCATGATCCCGAGGTTCCTGTCGGAGCGTGCGCAGGCGCTCGCGCTCCGACCGCTGAGCCGGAAGGCCAGCGAGCGGCTCGTCAAGGAGGTGCTCGGTAGTACCATCGAACCGGAGCTCGTCGCGCGCATCGTGAGGCTTTCGGAGGGTAACGCGCTGTTCCTGGAGGAGCTCATACGCGCCGCGGCGGAGGGCAAGGCCAACGACGTGCCGGAGACGGTGCTCGCGATGCTGCACGCGCGCCTCTCGCGCCTCGCGCCCGAGGCGAGGCGGGCGCTGCGCGCGGCCGGCATCTTCGGCGAGACGTTCTGGTGCGGCGGGGTGCGGCGGATCTGTGAGGGGTGGGCGGCGACGAACGACACCGACCGGTGGGTCGAGCGCCTCGTGAAGGAGGAGCTCGTCGAGCGTCGCTGGCAGAGCCGGTTTTCTGCAGAGACCGAGCTCGTCTTCCGCCACGCGCTCGTGAGGGACGCGGCCTACGGGCTCCTCACGGACGTCGAGCGGCGGACGGGGCATCGCTACGCGGGCCGCTGGCTCGAAGCCATGGGCGAGACCGACGCGATGGTGCTGGCCGGCCACGCGCAGGGGAGCGGCGATAGGGTCCGCGCGGTCGCGTTCTACACGACGGCGGCTGAGCGCTCTCTCGAGTGCAACGACGCCGCCGCGGCGGCGTCGCGCGCGGAGACGGGGCTCGCCTGCGGCGCGGCGGGGAAGGCGCGGGGAGAGCTCCTGGGGATCCTGACGCTCGCGCTCTACACCCAGGCGAAATGGCCTCAGAGCATGATCGCTGGTGTCGAGGCGCTCGACCTTCTGCCGCGCGGCAGCATCTACTGGTGTCGCATCGCCGAGAAGCTCGTTCACTTGTTCGCAGGGAACAACGAGCTCGAGCGCTGCGAGGAGATGTTCCGGGAGCTGCTCACGACCGAGCCCGCTCCTGAGGCGCGCGCGGCGTACCTCTGCGCGCTGTCGATGTTGCTCTTTGTGTGCGCCGCCCTCGGCAAGCGGGCGTGGGTGAACGACTGCGCGGCGGCCATGGCGCGCGTGGAGGGTCAGCTCGTCGAGGTGGACCTTCGCGTGCTCGCGACGACCTCGTTGTGGCGGGGGTACGTCGTCCTGATCATGGATCCGGATCCCTACCGAGCGTTCTCGCTCCTCGACCAGAGCGTGCGCGCTTTTACCCAGATAGAGTCGCAGCACGATCGGAGCCTCGCCCTTGTGCTCCTAGGTAAATCGCAGATGGCGCTTGGCGACTACGAGGGAGCTGAAGCGTCGATCCGTGCTGGCGTCGCGATCGCCGAGCGGATCCGGGACGACTATCAGCAGCTCAACGCGCGGCTCTATCTCGGTCTCCTGCTCGCCGAGCGCGCCGATCTCGCGTCGCTGGATGAGGCCGAGCTCCTCGCCCAGCAGGTGTTCGACGCCAAGCTCAGCGAGGCCTACGAGACGTCTGCGTGGCACATGTTCACCCAGGTAGCCCTGGCGAGGGGGCAATGGTCACGCGCCGAGCGGGCCGGGAGACACTCGATCGAGCAGGCTCGCACTCCGCCGCTGTACACGACGATGTACTCGGTGCCGTGGATACGCGCGTTGACGCGCCTCGGCCACATAGAAGAGGCGTCCTTGGTCGCGAGCGAACACCTGCGCTCCAGGGAGCAATTCGGCGGACTTGGCATGCACGATGTTCCGCTCCTCGTCGCCGTCGCCGAGGCGATGCTCATGGCCGGCGATGAGGAAGACGGGAAGCGCGTGCTCGGCGAGGCGCTCCGTCAGATCGAGCTGCGCGCATCGCGGATCCCCGACGCTGCGATGCGGGAGCGCTATCTCCACGGGAGCATGGATAACGTTGGAGCTTTCGAGCTCGCACGCGCCCGTGGGCTTCAACGGCAATCCATGCTGGGATGATCACGCCTCGCGAGCGCGCGAGAGCACGACGCTGTGCTCGACGCGATCCGCGTCCTGAGCGAGCGCCGCGCGGAGGCGCTGCGGTCGTGCGCACCCTACCCCCGGGATGCCGAGATCACGCGCGCCCTATCGGCGATCGAGGCGCGGAAGCCTTCGTGGACGCGGGGATGCTCGACGCGTCGGAGGCCGAGTGCGAGGGATTGGATGGGGGCCAGCTGTGCGGCGTCGCTGTCTGGCGCCGAGCGCGAGGCGCGCGTACCGGAGATCGACGCCGCCGTGCGCGGCGGCCGCGGCCGCCGCGCGGCGAGGCGACGGCGCTGCGCGCTACCGCTGCTCGGGCTTGGCGTACGTCGTGCGAGTGTCGTCGTACTCCGCCCGCGCCTTCCTGCATTCGGATTCGTGCTGCATCGCGTATTCGAACACCAGGCACTCCTGGACCTTCGGGGGGTACTTCTCGCAGTCGCGTAGATAGACGTCGCGTGGGGCGAGCTCGATGCGCGGCGTGCCCTCCGCAGGCGACGCGGAGTCTTGTTCGAAAGGGGCGTTCGCCGACAGCACCGCCTTGGTCTGTTCGTACGAGATCTCGCACGGCGTGAGGCCCGCCGGCTCGACGGCGGGCTTTGCCGCTGCCGAGCCGACGGCGCGGTTCGTCGGGCGCGACTCCGGTTCTTCGGGAGCGCTCCGGCAGGCGGCCAGCACGACGGACGCGAGCACCACGAGGACGCGGAGAGGCATGACCGGGATGCTCCTCACGGCTCGCCGATCAGTTGAAGATCGAGTTGACGAGCACCCGATGCCAGCAGCCCCACTGGCCGCAGCCCGCGTTCCGGTGGCTGGGCGCAGCCGCCATCGTGTAGAGGACGGCATACGGTGAGTTGTTGATGGTGACGGTCCCGTTGCCGTGGGTGAAGCCAAGATTGGTGTCATAATCGGGGTGGCCGGCCCCGACGAATTCACAGTGATCCGTCGTCTCGTTCCAGAACGAGGACTGGGCCGTGGAGCTCACGTACTCCATGGTCCAGGAGCTGCCGTTGTAGCGCCAGCCCCACACGTACAGCATCGTGTGTTGGTGGCCGCACTCGCTCTCGTCGTTGAGGTCGGGATAGTCGAAGTCGTACCAGTAGGCCCTGATATTTGCGTCGCGGCCCTGGGCCGTGGATGCTTGCCCCTGCACGTATCCGGCGCCGCCCGCGATCGAGCCGCGAACCCAGTTTTGACAGTTCCCTACGGTGCTGCCGCTGGTCGCGTAGGTCCACCAGCCGGTGCCGAGGCTCTGACTGTCGAAGTACACGGGGTAGAAGTCGTTCCAGTCCTCGCTCCATTGAATCGGGCTGAAGCCCGAGCCTCCCGCGCACGCGATGAACTCCGTCATCCCTGGCGGACTCGACTGCCAGCCCGCCATGGCGCTGACGGGCACGACGCTCCCCAGGAAGACCACCAGCCCAACCAATCGTTTCTTCATCGGAACCTCTCGAATTTTTGCCGCCAGCTCAAAGCCCGGAATCGCTCACCCGGCTCGCCCGCTGGCGTGAGGCACCGTACTTCAGGAGGACGGACTTACCAAACGAATTACGCCCTTCACCACCGCCGGATTCGTGCGTCGAGCGGGCGCGCGCACCGCGATGAGGACCCCGCCTCCGACGACGGCAATCTCTCGACGGGTCCTCCCCAGGCCGGATAGAGCGCCTCCCGTTCCTCTCCTGGTCAGACCGTTACCACCTCGGCTATCCCCGCAACATCCGTCACTCTTCGCTCCGCGCCATCCCCCGCGCTCCCCGCCTCACGGCAGGAATTTAACACCCGAGCTTCTTCTATAACCCGTCTCTCCATCCCCCTCGCCAGGGCGATCTCTCCGCGCTTCCTGGATAGAGGACGCTGGCCCGTCTGGCATTCCAGCGCAATCCAGCGCTGCTGCCACGGACGAGGGCATATACACCGCATCTGAAGTGATCCAGCTGAAGTGATTCAGCTCCCGCGGGCCTCCGCCGTCAGCGGCGACGCGGAGCCGCGCGCTGGCTCCCCCGCGCCGGCGACGAAGCCTTCCGCGCAGGCGGCTCGAGCCGACCGGCGCCGGCGAGCCGGACGATGCTGCGGAAGCGCGGGCACTCCATGTGGCTCGGCGCGGAGCACGCCGCCGCGTGGCGCAGGCCGTCGCGCAGGGCGACCAGCCGCTGGATGGTCCCGTCCAGCTCGTCGGCCTTGGCCGTCAGCCGCGCGCGCTCGATGCGCAGCCGGCCATCGGGGGCGAACATCTGCGCGATCTCGTCCAGCGAGAACCCCGCGACCCGGCCGAGGGCGATCAGCGCCAGGCGCTCCAGCACCCCGGGGTCGAACAGGCGCCGCAAGCCCCGCCTCCCGGTCGAAGCGATGAGCCCCTTCTCCTCGTAGTACCGCAGCGTCGAGGCGGGCACGCCCGAGCGCCGGGCCACCTCGGTGATGTCCAGGTCTTTCACCCTTGACCTCAAGTCGACTTGAGGTTGCAGACTACGGCGCGTGCTTGCCCGACGCAAGCCGAAGGAGACTCCGATGTCCGACACCGATCAGCCGAATCGCGAACAGGCCGCGCTGTGGAACGAGGCAGGCGGGCCTATCTGGGTGGAGATGCAGGACGTGCTCGACGGCATGCTGGCGCCGTTCGGGGCGCCGCTCCTGGAAGAAGCCTTCCCCGGCGAGGGCGGGCGCGTGCTCGACATCGGCTGCGGCGCCGGTGCCACGGCCCTCGCGATGGCGCGGCGCCTCGGGCCGGCGGGCCTCTGTCTCGGCGTGGATATCTCCGGCCCGCTCGTGGCGGCCGCCAGGGCGCGCGCCGCCGCCGAGGGCCTGGCGTCCGCCGCCTTCGTCCATGCGGACGCGCAGACCCATCGTTTCGAGCCCGACTCCTTCGACGCGGTGATCTCGCGCTTCGGCGTGATGTTCTTCGAGGACCCCGCGGCGGCGTTCGCCAACATCCGGCGCGCCGCGCGGCGCAAGGCCAAGCTCTCGTTCGTGGCCTGGCGCAGCCCCGCCGAGAACCCGTTCATGACCGAGGCCGCCCGCGCCGCCGCGCCGCTGCTGCCCCAGCTGCCCGCCCCGGGCCCCGACGCGCCTGGCCAGTTCGCGTTCGCGGACAGCGATCGGGTGCGGCGGATCCTGGACGCGAGCGGCTGGGCGGACGTCGATATTCGCCCGATCGACGTTTCCTCCGGCGTCGCGGAGAAGGACCTGCTCGCCTACGTCACCAAGCTCGGACCGGTGGGTCTTGCGCTGCGGGACGCGGACGCGCCGACGCGCGCCCGGACGGCCGAGGCGGTTCGCGCCGCCTTCGAACCGTATGTGCGCGATGGCGCGGCCCGCTTCACCGCGGCCTGCTGGCTCGTGAGCGCGCGCGCCTGACCGCTCGCCGACGAGCAACACCGCTCTCTGCCGAGATTCAGCGACCCATCCAGCTCCGCCTGCCACGCTCCCCGGTCGATGGGATCTCCATCACTTCGTCGGAGCGCACGTCGAGGATTCGGCCGGCGTATCCCGGTGCCCCAGCTCTTGATGCGGATAATACATCATGAAATTGAAGCACATCTCGTCCGACGTCCGCTCGCCGAACTCCACCACGCTGCTGCCTGGGTTGTCCCACGCGCAGCGCGTCGTCACGACGTCGCCGCCCCGAAGGGTACCCTCCTTGTCGTACCAGATCTGGCCATCGAAGTTCCACGGATCGGCGAGCCCCAGGTCGACCGGCGCGCCCCCGTCTCCAGGGAGCATGTAGCTCGACAGGTGCTTGCCGATCGTGTGCATGTGCGGCATGACGCTGAAGACCGAGATCCCGCCCATCTCCCGCGCCCGGGTCGGCGCACTCGTCTTTGCCGGCCGGCGTGCCCGCCGCGATCCATCGATCGATGGTCGCGAGCTCCGCGTCGTTCAGCCGCTCGTTCGGGGGCGGGGGCATGGGGCGCGCGGCGTCGCGGACGCGCGCGGCGACGAGCTCGTAGACCGTCTTCTCGGGATCGCTCACCGCGGGCGCGACCAGGTCGTTCCGGTCGACGAGCGGGAACGGGGCGCCGAACTTCGGGGATGCCCCGTGACATGTCTGGCACTTCGTCGCCAGGATCTCGGCGACATCGCAGGGCAGCGCGGCCGTATCGCCGTTCTCCGGCGGGGTGTCGCTGCACGCGAGGGACAGCACCGGTAGCGACGCTACCAGATAACGAATAGCTTTCATGGAATCTCCTGGAAGGAAGGGGCCCGGACGCGATGCCCGATCGCCGGCTGGCGGCTCACTCCTGCTGCTCACGCCATGCACCAAGGATATTTCCGGGGAGCGCGGCCCGCATTGCCCCGAGGCGACAGAAGACTGGCGGATGACGACAGGCGGTGGGCTCAGCGCGCCTGACGCCGGAGCTCCGCGGGCGTGAGGCCGGTCCAGCGCTCGAAGCCACGGTAGAAGGCGCTGACTCCGCGGAAGCCGAGCAGGTACGCCGCTTCGCTCGCGGACCGCCGCGGATCGCGCAGGTAGCGCATCGAGAGCTCCCGTCGCACGTCATCGAGCAGGGCCCGGAACGATGCGCCCTCGTCGCGCAGGCGCCGCTGCAGGGTCCGCGGGGTCACGGCGAACCGCTTCGCCACGACCGGGATCTCCATCGCGTCCGCGCCGGTGAGCATGTGCGCGAGCGCTGCGCCCCGGCGAAAGAGAGGGCTCTGGGCGTAAGCCGGGCCTCGGAGACCGAGGTCTCGCTGAACGTGCGCGCCGTCGTTTTGTGAGGCGGCACACAAAGCGTTCCGAGGAGAGCAACCCCCGCCTCTCTCCACGACCAACGTATGCCAGAGACGGGGGCTTGCGGCAAGCCCCAGGCCGTGCCGTACGGTCGCCAGCCGCAAGCCAGAGATGGCATGCACAGGAGGATCGACATGCACGACGAATCCGGGCGCGGTGTGGCCATGACAGAGCACGCGGTTGTGATCGCCGGAGGAGGTCCGACAGGGCTGATGCTGGCGGGCGAGCTGGCGCTGGCGAGGGTCGACGTCGCCATCGTCGAGCGGCGTGAGAGCCAGGACCTCGAGGGCTTGCGCGCAGGCGGGCTGTACGTACGCACGCTCGAGGTGCTCGACCAGCGAGGGATCGCCGATCGCTTCATCTCGCAAGGGCAGGTGTTTCGGAGCGCGCCCTTCGCGCGGGGCGCTCTCGACATCAGCGACATCCCGGCTCGCCACAACTACTATCTCGGGCTCTGGCAGTACCGCACCGAGCGCATCCTGGCCGACTGGGTCTCCGAGCTGGGGGTGCCGATCTATCGCCCAAGTGAGGTCACGGGTTTCGCGCAGGACGACACCGGCGTCGACGTCGCGCTGTCCGACGGCCGATCGCTGCGAGCGAAGTATCTCGTCGGGTGCGACGGCGGTCGCAGCCTGATCCGCAAGAAAGCGGGTATCGACTTCCCAGGGTGGGATCCGTCGACCGGCTACTTGATCGCCGAGGTCGAGATGGCCGAAGAGCCCGAGTGGGGCATCCGCCGCGGTGAAAAAGGCATCAATGCGATAGGCAAGCTCGAGGACGGCAAGCGCGTGCGCATGGTGTTGAGCGAGCCGCCCCTCGCCCGGGGCGACAAGCCGACCCTGCGCGACGTCCGCGAGGCGCTCATCGCCGTCTACGGGACGGACTATGGTCTTCGCGGCGCCACCTATATCTCCCGGTTTACCGATATGGCTCGGCAGGCGGCGTCCTACCGAGACAGACGCGTGCTCTTGGCGGGCGACGCGGCGCACGTGCATTCTCCGATGGGCGGACAGGGACTCAACATCGGTGTGCAGGACGCGGTGAACCTGGGATGGAAGCTCGCCCAGGTGGTCCACGGGACATCGCCGGAGAGCCTCCTGGACACGTACCATGCCGAGCGGCACCCGGTCGGCGCCCGCGTGCTGCGCAACACCATGGCGCTCACCGCGCTCGATCGCAGCGACGATCGCATCGAGGCCTTGCGCGGGATGATGTCCGAGCTGATGGAGAGGGACGCGCCTCGCCAGCAATACGTCGCGATGATGTCTGGTCTGGACATCAGCTACGATCTCGGCAAGGGACACCCGTTGCTCGGGCGTCGCATGCCCGATCTCGACGTGGTCACCACGGACGGCCCGCGGCGCGTGTTCGCCCTGCTGCACGATGCCCGACCGGTGTTCCTCAACCTCGGCGAGCCCGGCGCCTTCGACATCACGCCGTGGGTGGATCGGGTCCGGCGGGTCGACGCGCGATACGCCGGCGCGTGGGAGCTCCCGGTGCTCGGCGCGGTCGCCGCTCCCACCGCGGTCTTGATTCGCCCTGACGGCCACGTCGCGTGGGTCGGAGAAGGCACGGACCAGGGCCTTCGTGACGCCCTCACCACCTGGTTCGGACCGCCCACGGCGCCGCAGCTCGCGTAGCCGCGCCTCGCTGGCACGCGCGCCGCGATCCTCGCACGTCCGCCGCGGCGCGCGCTTCGAACGCTCCGGCGGGCGTCGACGGAGAGCGGGGGTCCGTGCCCGCGTTCCCCCTCAGGCGCCGGACGACCAAAAACGCGCATCCGATGAGGGGGTCTGCCCAGTGTCAAGAAGCATTAAGCGCAAACTGGGGTCGCTTGACGGCGCTCGGTCGCGATGACACATCTGCACGCAACGCTGTGAGCGCCTCGGCGGCGTCCAGCGGGGCGCTGCGCCGTTCATCCGTGATGAACGCGCGCGCCCGGACACTGCTGTTTCGGTGCTCGAAGCCCCGTCGAGCCCGAGACGCAGCGCGGCCGAGGACAGCAGCGGCGGTCGTCTGTTCGTTCTCGAACAGGAAGTCGTTCACCCTTGCTTTTGATGCTCCCATGCCAGTCAACCAGACCAAGCTCTCCAACATCGTATTGCGTCATGTCGCTGAGCGTCGGGCCTTGCCTGCCGCCCTGCTGGGGCTCTCGGCCAGCGTCCTGGGCTGCGGCGACGCCGAGCCGGTCGCCCAGGTGTCGGCGCCCGTGGTCGCCAGCGAGCCGGCCAGCGCGCCCGCTCGAGCGCTGCGGAGGATCCAGGACAAGTCGCTGGCGTCCTCGTGGATTCCGAGCGACGTCTCCGACGTTCGCGTCGTGATCAAGTTCCACGAAGGGACAGGCGTTCGGCTGCGCGGCTCGCTGCTGAGCAGCGATCGTATCGGCGATCTCGCGAGCGCTGCAAGCGGCCTCGATCCCGAGCAGCTGCAGCGTGATCTGGACAGCATCACCGCGCTGCTCTCGAAGCGTTCGCTCGACCTCAAGCCCTTGTTCCCGCTTCCGGAGGCGCGGCTCTCGTCGCTCAAGAGTAGCGGCGAGCGACGGAGCGCGATCCAGCTCTCGGATCTCGGGCTCTACTTCGACGCCCCCTGGTCAGGAGGTACACGGAGCGCGCTGGTCGAGCTGGTGGAGGCGCTGAACGCCCACCCGAGCGTGGAGATCGCCTACGTGCAGCCGAAGCCCGAGCTCGCGGCCGCGGCCCCGGAGGCGAGCGCCGGCCTCGTGGCCCTGGACGCGAACACGCCCGATTTCACGTCCCTGCAAGGCTACGTGAGCAGCGACGCGAACGGCATGGGGGTGGCCGAGGCCCGTTCGTTCCCGGGCGGCCGTGGCGAGAACGTCCGGATCATCGACGTCGAGCAATACTGGGTCCCCGACCACGAGGATCTCCCGGCGCCCTTCTTCTACGCGCCCGCGCCGAGCTCGGGGAACGCCGATCACGGCACCGCCGTGGCAGGCGTCATGGTCGGGCAGGAGAACGGCTTCGGCGTGACCGGCGTCGCGCCGCTCTCGGGCGTCGGCTACGCGAGCTGGGTGAGCATCGGCGTCGGCCCCGCGATCGCGCTGGCCGCCGAGCAGCTGGACGCCGGCGACATCGTGCTCATCGAGGTGCACGCTCGCGGCCCGGCCACGGCCACGTGCACCTGCAACTCCAGCCAGTGCGACTACGTTCCCATGGAGTTCTTCTCGGCCGAGTTCGACGCGATCCAGACGGCCACGGCCAACGGGATCATCGTGGTCGAGGCGGCCGGCAACGGCTCGGTGGATCTGGATCATCCGTCGTACGGAGGTGTCTTCGACCGGACCGTCCGGGACTCCGGCGCGTTGATGGTGGGCGCGAGCCTGTCGACCTCGCGCAGGCCGACGTGTTACAGCAACTCCGGCGGCCGCGTGGATGTCCATGCCTGGGGAGAGTACGTGACCACGACGGGAGGTGCCGGTGAGCTCTACAGCGGAACGCTGGGCGAGCGGGACCGTTATACCGCGACGTTCTCCGGGACGTCGAGCGCCTCCGCGGTCGTGAGCGGCGCGGTGGCCGTGGTGCAGAGCGTCGCGCAGCAGGCGTCAGGGCCGCTCACGCCGCAAGAGTTGCGCGAGCTGCTCGTGAATACCGGGAAGCCGCAGCAGTACGAGCTGAGCCGCGAGATCGGCCCGCTCCCGGATCTCGCCGCGGCGGCGCCCCTGGTGGCCGAGCCCGGGAGCTGCGGCGACGGCGTTTGCTCCGCGCTCGAGAGTTGCCAGTCGTGCGAGGTGGACTGCGGCCCCTGCTCGACCTGCGTGCCCGCGGACTGCGGGTCGGCGGCGCACGTGACCGTCCCTTACGTGAACAACGGTCCTATCAATACGTGTGTGTTCTTCGACGCGGCGAGCTCGAACCTGAACTCCTGGAACATGGCGACCGTCGAGCTCAACGGAGTCAACCTCTCGAACACGTGGGTTCCGTCCTCGAGCTATCCCGCTGCCTGCGACGGCGGATACTACCTGCGTCTGGTCGGCACCTTCCCCTGGTCTCACGTCGAAGTGAACTGAGGCGATGCTGACCGCACGGCGCGCGCGGATTTTTTTTCTATACCGCAGATCAGCATAACAAGCGACAAGTCCACGCTCAGCCTGAACAAATCCAACCGCGCTGCGCGATGCGGACTCTTGCCATGAAATGCCCTTGACAGTCGAATATCGTACGACAAACGGTTCCTTGACAAGTCCAGTGATCAAGACAGTGCCAGGTTGGCAATTTTAGACGTAGACGGCACGCTTTACCCAGGCACGCTCGGGGTTGAGCTCGTGCGAGCCCTAATGAAGGGGGGGCTTTGCAGAAGCGACAAGGGTGAGGCGGTCTTCGACATTCTCCGCCGCTATCGAGCCAGAGAGGTCGACTTCGCGACGACGTCGGTGACCGCGTATGGGCTGTTCGCATCGGCCTTGAAGGATTGCCCATGCTCGGAGGTCGAGCGGACGGCGCGGGACATCTGGGAGCACGAGCGAGGCAGGATGTTTCCATTTGCATAGGAGCTCGTGAAGATGCTGAAGGACCGCGGGTGCGAACCGATGCTGATCTCCGGCAGCCCGCAGGAGATGGTCGGCTTGGTCGCGGAAGAGCTCGGGGTTCATGAGTTCCGCGGCTCGCTCTTCGCGCGGCGGAGCGGCTATTATACCGGCGAGATCGAGCTTTCTTCCGCCGTGCTTGGCGAAAAGGCGCGCATTCTTGCGACCATTACCAGAGGCAAAAACGTTTGCCTGCAGGAATCCATTGCCATCGGCGCTGATGCTCCGCCTCCTCCGACTTGAGAAAGCTTACCCCGAAGCTCAGACGCGCATTGTCCAATATCTGGAAACCGAGCGCCGAACGAAGCAGCTGGATCCGTTCGACGCGGCCCTTGTCCGAGCGGTGTTGCCCACGCCGGCGAATCCTCTGGAACTTAGGGATCTAGATAGCCGCTTTTCGGGCTCCGGGCACTTCACCACGCGCCGCAAGCGGATGATGTTTCGCGATCGCCATGACCGCAGGCGCGATGATGGCGCTGGCATCCACCGCCCTGGCCTCGACGGAGATCCTGCACAGAGGCGCAAACTACATCCTGGAGCGCCAGAAATCCGACGGTACATTCGAGCGAAGCTGGAGCCTGAGCGAGACCAATGAGATCTACCGTACCATGGTCGCGATGCGGCGGCTCCGAGTTGAGCCGGCGAGCAATCTATTCGGAAAGATCGACGGAGCCGTAAATCGCTCTCGGAAGTACCTCAAATGGGCGCAGAACGATGATGGCGGATGGGGAGCTCCATTGCATCCGCGCCGGCGGACTCGAGCAGCGCGTGCCGCACCTGGTCTGCCCACGTGCCCAGCGCTCGGGGAAGCCGCCCGATGACGTCCTCCGCGAGCCGCACGAGCACCGCGTGCAGGCCTTGGTCGGCCTTGCGCAGCGGAAGCGCGAGCGTCCCGGGGCTCAACGTCATCTCCGTCACCGCGGCGTCGAAACGGATCTCCGCGCGAAAGAAGCGCTCGAGCTCCGTCGTGTCCCTCGGCCGCGACGTGGCGAGGTGGACAGTACGCGGCGCGACATCGACGCCCGAGAACGCGCGCGCGACGCGGAGCGACGTCGCCATCACGAACACGTGTTGTTGGATGATGCCGGGCCGATCGCGGGGCAGCCCCAGGGGGTCGGTGCTCACGACGAAGCGCGGCTCGGCGCTGTCCGGCACGAGCCTCGCTTCCACCCCCTCGTTCAGGAGGCGGATGAAGCGCGCTCCGTCGGCGAGAGCCGTGGCGACGTCAGGGCTGCTCGCGATGAGATAGGCGAGCAGATCGAGGCGCTCGAGCGGCATGCCCTCCGTGAAGTGGAGTATGAAGTCCTCGTCCCCCGTGGCGCGCACCGCCACCTCCAGCGCCTCGATGAACCGCTCCGACGGCACCCGCTCTTCGAGGCGATCGGCGAGCGGCTCGACGAGCGCGGCGAGCTCGCCGCACGGCAGATTTCTCTGCTGCGCGTAACGCAGCAAGTCGACGACGGTCCTCACCGTGATCGTCGGCACCCGTGTCGAGGGCGGCGCGCCGGCCTCCGAGGGGAGCGTCATCGAACGCCGGTGCCCCCGCCGCGGCCAGGGGCGCGGCGTTGCGCATAGGCCTTCCGACCGTGTCGCGCCCTGTCGGTCGACGCCGCCGCCTCTGGAGAGGCCGCGTTGGCGTCCGGCTCCTCTTCGGCCGCGGTCACGGCCATGTCTGTGGCGTCGTGCGATGGGAGCAGGGCCTTCGTGGTCGCGACGAGCGCCGCGCTCGCCAGCGCGACGAAGCAGGCCGAGCCGAGGACGAGCATCCCGATGGGCCGCGGCGTCCGCCGCGGGAGGCTCCCTTCGTTCAGCTTTCCAGTCCACCACAGCAGCATCTCACCACCTGCGTCACCCCATCGAGCGGCCCACCGTGCGGACCCGCGGCGCTCCTGGCGAGCTTCATGCCAGCGGCAAGACCCCGGGCGGCACCGTGCGAAGCGCCGGCGGCGAAGGTTTCCCGCGCCAGGATGACGCGCTACGGATAGCAGACACGAGAACCTTCGCCCGTGTCAATCGGCGCTTGGGGACGGAGCGGTGACATCGCGGCCGAGGGGGCTGCGGTGCGACCGGATGCGCGCGGTCGGGCAGATGGTCTTTCGAGAGACCCTTGCCACTTCCGCGGAGGCGCTCGCGGGGATCGTCCGGAGGGTGCGCGACCGTGCAGTTCGCTGGTGGAGGAAGCGGAGGGTGTTATCCCGGCGTGCGAGCGCGGCGAGCGCGCGTTCGACGCGCGCGTCACGCCGCATCACGACCTGCTCGGCGGCCGCTTCGCGGCGCGGTTCCTCGCCTGTCATGAGGGCGTGGCCGCGAAGCTGCGTCGCGCGCTTGTGATCGCGCGTCCTGGTCGGTACGCTGTGGCGGTGCGTCTCCGCGCTTGTCTGCTCGTTGCCGCGCTCGCTGGGTGCGGCGGATTCGTGACCACTGCCCCGGAGGCTGGCGGCTCCGAGGGCTCCGGGGGCAGCGGCGGCTCGGGCAGCAGCTCGAGCGGCGCCGGCGCTGCCCAAGACGCCGGGCCCGGCGACGCCGGGCCCAGCTGGATGGTTCCACCCGGCCAGACCTTCTCGCGGACGAGCTGCGAGGAGGGCGGGCTACAGCTCTTCGTCGAGATCTGGCCGGACGCCGTCTCGGCCTGCGCGCCGCCACCCGACGTGCAGGACATCCTCGTCATGGGGATCGGGGGATGGGACGGCCGACCGGGCACCTTCATCGTCGGCGTCGAGATGCCTCAGGGCACCGCGCGCGCGCTGTTCGGGATCAACGAGGTCGAGGGCAAGATCACGGTCGAGCCGTTCGTCGGCACCCCCTCGGGCCTCTCGTGGGATCTCTCCGTCGGCTCCGGCAGCACGGACCTCACCGCGTGCGGGCACTTCGAGGTCATCTCGTGCGTTCCACGCGGCTGAGGTCGGCCTCGCGGAACGAGAGCGGGCGGGGGAGGGGGGCGCGTGCCGGCGCCAAGGGCGCCAAGATATTGTCTTCTTCTCGGCGTCCTTGGCGTCCTTGGCGCCTTGGCGGTTCATTTCTCGCTCGATCAATGTGATCGGTGTCCTAGATGGGATGAGGCAGCCCCAACGGCGCCTGAGACCTCCACGGCAGTTCGTGAGGTCTCTCTCTGCGAAGTAGCGCAGCAACAGGTCGTGATCAGCCTCGTCGCGCTCTCCTATGGAAAGGGCGGTCCCCCGTTGCCTGCCTGCGGCCGCGCCTTTCTCGCGCGCGCGCTGCCAATACCCCGATGGCAGCCATGAGCTCCGTCGGCTGGATCGGTTTCGCGAGGTGCGTCTGGAACCCGGCGAGCAGCGCTTTGGTTCGGTCCTCGTTTCCCGCGTACGCGGTGAGCGCCAACGCCGGAACGTCCCCGCCGCGCTCCTGCGGCAGCGACCGAACCCGGCGGATGAGCTCGTAGCCATCCATCCCGCGCATCCCGATATCGCTCACGAGCACGTCCGGCCTCTCCAGCTCGAGCAGCCTCAGCGCCTCTTCCCCTGACCCCGCGAGCCTGACGCGCGCCTTGCGTTCTTCGACGAAGGTCCTGACCATGTCGCGGGTATCCGGGGCGTCGTCCACGAAGAGCACCGAGATGCCGCTCAGGTCGGAGAGCTCGCAGATGTCATCGCCGCTCGCCCGGGCATCGACCTCCCGCCCGTCCGTGGCGCCTTCCGCCGGGGCGTGGGCGACGCCGAGCGGGAGCTCCACGGTGAAGGTCGTGCCCTTTCCCACGCCGGCGCTCGTCGCCCGCACGGTGCCGCCGTGGAGCTCGACCAGGTGCTTCACGATGGCGAGCCCCAGGCCCAGCCCGCCGTGCCGCCGGGTCGTCGAGGCGTCGGCCTGGCGGAAACGCTCGAAGACGTAGGGGAGGAACTCGGGCTTGATGCCTTCTCCGGTGTCCGAGACGGTGATCCCGACGTGATTGCCGGCGCGGGAGACCTTCACCTGCACGCTCCCGCCCTCCGGGGTGAACTTGATGGAATTGCTCAGGAGGTTCCACACCACCTGTTGCAGCCGGCTCGGATCGCCGCGCGTCACGCCCACGGCGGGACCCGAGATTTTTTCGAGCCGGATCCCTTTCGCCTCCGCCGAGGGCGCGACGGACGAAACGGCCGCGCCGACGACGTCGTGCAGGTCCAGAGGCTGCATGTCCAGACGGATCTTGCCAGACGTGATGCGCCCCATGTCGAGCAGGTCCTCGATGAGCTGCGCCTGCGCGCGGGCGTTGCGGTCGATGACCGCGAGTCCCTTGCAAAGGTCCTCGTCCTCGCAGCTCACCCGACGTCGCAGGAGGTGCGACCAGCCGAGGATGGCGGTGAGCGGCGTGCGCAGCTCGTGGCTGATCGTCGAGAGGAACTCGTCCTTCAGCCGGTTCGCACGCTCGGCCTCGCTGCGCGCGGCTTGCTCGACCTCGAGCAGGCGCACCCGCTCCTCCTCGGCCTGCTTGCGGTCGGTGATATCGATAATCGAGCCGACATAACCGAGAAACTCGCCGCTCGGGCTGAACCGCGGGGCCGCCGCGTCGATGCACCACCGGTACTGCCCGTCGCGGCGGCGGAGGCGGTAATCGAGGCGGAACGGCTCCCGCCTCGCGTTGGCGGCGCGGAAGATGCTCGCCGAGCGCTCGGCGTCCTCCGGATGAAGCATGTCGAGCCAGCCGAACCCGAGGCCGGCGGCCTGAGCGTGCCCCGTGAAATCGGACCAGACCTTGTTGAGGTAGGTGCAACAGGCGTCGGGCCGGGTCACCCATATCATCACGGCGGAGTTGTCGGCGATGTTGCGGAATCGCTCCTCGCTCTCGCGTAACGCGTCCGCGGCCGCCCGCTTCTCCGTGATGTCGGTGACCATGCCGATCATGGAACGAGGCCGTCCTGCCTCGTCGTGCTCGACGGTGCCGAGGTCCGTGACCCAGCGGATCTGCCCGTCGGGGCGGACGATGCGGAACTCGATCGTATAGCCCGCCCGCCCCTTGATGGCCGCTTCCGCCACGGCCCGGACCCGTATCCGGTCGTCGTGGTAAATCCTGCGCTCGAACGCCTCGAGCGTCCCCTCGAACGTGCCAGGCCGGATCCCGAAGATGGCGCACACCTCGTCGGACCAGACGACGCGGCCGGTGACGACATCCCAATCCCACACGCCGGTCTGCCCGGCGCGCAGCGCCAGCCGCAGCCGCGCCTCGTTCTCCCGCAGCGCCTCCTCGGCGCGCTTGCGCTCGGTGATATCCCGGACGACCCCGAGCATCACGAGCTCGTTCCCCGCGCGCTCGAAGGCGCCGGTCGACGCCACCCACAGGACGGTGCCGTCGGCGTGCAGGACGCGGTACTCATCCTGGTATTGGGCTTCGGACGGCCTGGATCGAGCCTGCTCTATCGCCTGGTCGGCGGTGCGGACGACGGCTGCGCGGTCCTCGGGATGGATGCTCTCAAGCCAGCGCGTGTAGTCGACCCGGCCGCTCCCCGGACGGCCCCCCTTGAGGAGCGCCCAGGCCTCGGGCGTCCAGGCCGCCGCTCCGCTATCGATGTTGAATTCCCACAGGCCGATCCGCCCGGCGCGGCTAGCTCGCCGCAGCCGCTCCTCGTTCTTGCGCAACGACTCGCTGTTGCGTCTCTCGTCGGCGACGACGGCCAGCACCAGCGTGGTCACGGTGGTTGCGCCGATGAACTCCTGGAGCAGCGCGAACTGCAGCGCCCCGGGGGTGCCGAACGGCCCGTGCCCCTTGGTCGTGGCCTGGATCGCGACGGCCGCGACTGGGAGCATCGCCGCCGTCGCGCCTCGAACACCCCACGTCAATGCCGCCCAGGTCAGGGCGGGAAAGGTCAGCCATGGGCGGACCATACGGGAGGACTCAGGCCCGAAGCTCAGCCAGGCCAGGACCCAGGCAGCGGCCGTGCACAGCGCGAGGTGCAGCCACCGCCCCCGGTCCCGGCCGGCCGGCTCGCCATGCGCCCAGCTCAGCACGAGGGGCGCCACCACGATCACCCCCGTCACGTCGCCGGCCCACCAGTTGAGCCATGTCACGAGAGCCTGCCTGCAGCCCTGGTCGAACGCGCCGGCCAGCGCGAAGGTCCCTACAGTGGCGGAGACGGTCGAGCTGCCCAGGGCGGCGGCGCTGACGACGAGCACGTCGGGCAGGCGCGTGAGCGCCGGCCGCAGGCGAGCGCGACGCAGCGTCCACGCGCCGCCCAGGGCTGTCAGCGTGTTCCCGGACGCAAGGGCGGCCTTCACCCACAGCGGGAGGGACGGCGCTTCCAGGAGGAACGCGGCCATCGTCCCGGCGAACACCGCCGGCCACAGCCTCGTGCCCCCGAGGACGAGCCCGGCGAGCGCGACCCCCGCGGCGGGAAACACCGGGGAGGCGGCGCCGCGGACCGTCGCCCACCGGAGACCCAACACCGCCAGGAGGAGGTAGCTCGTAAACAACGCGGCGGCAGGGCCAAGGGAACGTGGCCAGTCAGCGTTTTCGCCCGTTTTCACGGCGCACCTCCTTCCGCCTTCGCGCGATGCTCGGGTCGTGACGGCCGGCTGTTGCTCCGTTGGCGGCCTCATCCTCTCGCGGCTCACCTCGCTCGCAGGGCCGCAGATGCTGGAGAAAACCATCTCGGCGATGCGCCTCCGAGGCGCCGGAGCGAATTGAATGGTGAGGGGGCATTTTATGGATAAAACATCTCTCATGACCTGCGTGCGAGCTTTCTCTTGCGCCAGAAGGAGGAGCCGTCCAGGCTCCCAGCCGCCGTCCTGGAAAGCGCGTCTGAAGCCGACATGGCCTCGTGAACCGGCGGCCTCGGCGCTGGCGCCCTCCAGCCCTGTCGCTGATTCCAGCCCTGTCGCTGATGATGAAGCGCTGACCGAGCGGGCATGGCTCCCGAGCGAGAAGGCTGTGCAGGCGTAGCCCAGGCTGAGCCTCGCGCCCTGGCCTGGGATCGTTCGGCCGCCGATTACCTCAGCTCGTAGACGTCGACCGTGTCCACCAGCACGTGGGGCACGAGGACGCGTCCGCGCTTCGTGTCGTACCCGATATCGGCGGGCGTCTTCTGCTCGGGAATCGCGACCTCGAAGGTCCCGCCGAGCTTCCCGCGCAGCACCGCCGACGCGTCATGGCTTGTCACGAGGAGCGAGTCTCCGACGGAGATCACGCCGTCGAGGCGGCCGCCGGGCGCCGTGGTGGTCACGTCCCGCTTGGCGCCCTTCTCGTCGAGGCGGAAGACCTCGGGAGCGCCGCTCGCGCAGACCACGAGCCCCTTGTCGGTCCACGCGAGGCCGTTCGGCATGCGCAGGTCGGTGGTCTTCGCCAGCGCCTTCGCCTTGCCCTGCTCGATGACGTACATGGCGTCGCTCGAGGTCGCCTCGAGGTTGCCGGTCGCGCCGATCTTGAAGCCGGAGTCGGACACGTAGACCTTGCCGTCCGGAGCCGCCGCGACGTCGTTCAGCAGCGTCGTGCCTGGGATGGCGATCTCACCCTTCGGCGCCCCGGTCTTGAGGTCGAACATCCGGACGGTCGTGAAGTCGGCCACGTAGAGCACGCCCTTCGCGATCGCCGAGCCCGTCGGCGCGTCGAGCTTGACCTTGTTCTTGCCGCCCTCGATCCACTTCAGGTTCGTCACCTGACCGTCGGGCGAGAGGACGGAGATGAAGCCGTTGTTGTCCCTGGCGTCCGGATTGCCGTTGATGTTCGAAACGAGGTAGCGGTCGTTGTCGGCGTCGTAGAGCACGCTCTCCGGCTTGGCGAAGCCGGTATATGTCACGACCGGGCTCGGCGCGGCGGGCCTGGGCGGCTCGGGCGCCGCGGGAGCCGCCGGAGCCGCAGGCGGGGCCTCGGCGCTGCTCGCCGCGACCGGCGCGGCGGGAGCGGAAGCCGCCGGCGCCAGCGCGGGCGGCGGCGCCTCGCCCCCGCAGGAAACCATCGCGGCCGCAGCGACGATGGACGTGAGAATGCCTGGGGATCGTGCCATTGGAAGACCTCCGGGCGGCGAATCTACCACAACGTCGAGAGTCGCCGGAGCGCCTCGACCCCGGCAAGGCGAGCGACGTCGCGAGAGCCTGCTCATCCAGCAGACGTCCGAGGGGCTGACCACCTGCGCGGCCGGCGACCTCCACCCAGCGCGAAGGGGCGCGACCTCGGGCTTGATATGGCCCCTCCGACCTCCGGAGCGGGCGGGGGCGGCGGTGCTGCGGCCGGGAGCGGCGGCGCGCCGGGCGAAGGTGGCGGCGCGAACAGCGGCGCTGGCGGCGCGGCCACCACCGGAGGCTCGGTGGTCGGCAGCACGACGAGCGCGGGCGGCTCGACGAGCAACGCGGGTGCAGGCACCAGCTCCGGAGAGGGCGGTTCGGACATGCTCACCGACAACCTGTGGTGGGGCGCCAGGCTCGACGCCGACCGCGACCATCTCTAGTTCAGCGGCGCGCTCGACGCCTTCGAGAACGACACCCGCTTCGCCAGCCGTGAATGGCGGGAGACGATCAAGCGAGATCTGATCTAAGGCTCAATCGGCGTGTCGCGCGGGAGCCTCCCCAATTCCGCCGAGGAGCCCTCGTGGCCCGGGACGCCGCAATGGCCGACGAGGTCGACGCCGCGAGCCCTTGCCCCCGGCGCGCCCGCAGCCCTGCCGCCCTCGCGGCCGCTGAGCCCGGGACACCGGATCGCGCGATCAACGCTGCGGTTGCGTGGGGCCGCCGCGTGATCTAAAGACAGGAGCTTGCCCTTCCGGGTACTCCGTACTTTGTTTTTGTTTTGTTAAGGAGGTCTTTGATGAATTCTTTCACCACGCGTCATCGGTTTGCCTTCACGGTGCTCCTCCTGTGCGCCCCGCTGCTCGCCGGGGCGGATGAGGGCGGCTGCGGCCATCCTGTCCCCGAGGTCGACGACGTGGACGGCGCGCCCGCCGGGCTCGTCTCTGCGGCGGCCGGGGGCATCAAGCCCGGCCGCTGCAGGCCGACCGGCTGTAGCGGGCAGGTCTGCGCGGACCAGATCGTGTACACCACGTGCGAGTGGCGCGAGGAGTACGCGTGCTACGGCGACTACGGCATCTGTGAGCGCGACGCGTCCGGCCAGTGCGGCTGGCGACAGACGCCGGAGCTCACCGCGTGCCTCGGCGGCGGGGGCGTGCTGGAGGCGCCGCCTGGCGGCGGCCTGGGGCTCTGCGTGGTCACCGGCTGCAGCGGGCAGGTCTGCGCGGACGAGGAGGTGCTCACGACGTGCGAGTGGCGCGAGGAGTACGCGTGCTACGGCGAGCACGGCGTCTGCGAGCGCGACGCGTCCGGCCAGTGCGGCTGGCGGGACACCCCGGAGCTCGACGCCTGCCTCGCGTCGTCGGCCTCGGGCATCTGAGCAGCGGCCGAGGGCCGGTTCGCACGGCTGCACCGCGCCGTCCGGGTCGCCGCGCCGTCCTGCGCTCAGTCGATGACCGCGGTGACCTCGACCTCGACCAGGTGGTCGGGGTCGGAGAGCGCGCTGATGCCCAGCAGCGTGCCCGGCGGGACCGGGGTGACTCCCAGCTTCGCGGCCGCCCGAGCGATCCCCTCCAGCAGCAGGGGCATCTTGTCGGGAGTCCAGCCGACGGCGTAGATGGTCAGCTTCGCCACGTGGTTGAAGGAGGCGCCAACCCCGGCCAGGGCGGTGGCGACGTTGAGGTAGCACTGCTCGACCTGAGCGGCGAAGTCGCCGGCGCCGACCGTTTTCCCGTTGGCATCCCAGGCGACCTGGCCTGCGACGAACACCAGCTTCGACCCGGTGGCGATCGACACCTGTCGGTACGCCTCGATCTTCGGCAACCCGTCGGGGTTCACCAGGGTGATGGCCATGCTGCCTCCTCGTCGTGAGAGCCCGTGGGCTCGCGCTCTTCGTGCATGATCGTCCTCTCCTCGCGCAGGGCGGCGTGCCCCGCCGCGTGCAGGCTAGATGCGCCCGTCCGGGCGCGACCGGTAGCCCCACGGCGCGAAACGGACCGATGAGCGCTGCTATACAATCCAGCGATGAACCGCGCGACGGACCGCTTCGAGGGTCTGACCGTCTTCCTCTCCGTGGCGAAGCACCGGAGCTTCCGCGCCGCCGCCGCGGAGCTCGGCGTGACCACGGGCGCCGTGAGCCAGACCATCCGCGCGCTCGAGCGCCGCGTTGGCCTCCCGCTCTTCTCGCGGACGACGCGCCGCGTGGGGCTCACCGAGGCCGGCCAGCGGCTTCACGAGCGGCTCGCGCCCGCGGCCGGTGAGATCAGCGCCGCGCTCGAGGCGCTCGACGAGCTCCGCGGCCGGCCTGCGGGTCTGCTCCGCCTCACCGTCCCTCGGACGGCCGTGCCCTGCGTGATCGAGCCGGTGCTCCCGCGCTTCCGCCGCGCGCACCCCGACGTGGCCGTCGAGGTCTCGGTGAACGACGCCTTGGTGGATCTCGCCGAGACCGGCTTCGACGCCGGCGTGCGGCTCGGCGACTCCGTCGCCCAGGACATGACCGCCGTGCGCCTCACGCGTGATTTCCGCTGGCTCGTGGTCGGCGCGCCGGCGTACTTCGCGGCCCACGGCCGCCCCGAGGAACCGGAGGAGCTGCTCGCGCACACGTGCATCCGCTACCGATTCCAGAGCTCCGCGCTCTATCGCTGGGAGTTCGTGCGCGATCGCCGCGAGGTCGCCGTGGACGCTCCTGGCACGCTCACGGTGAACGATGCCTGTCTGGCGGTGTCCCTGGCGCGCGAGGGGCTCGGGCTCGCGTACATGTTCGATCTGGCCGTCGCGGAGGATCTGGCGAGCGGGGCGCTCGCGACGGCGCTCGAGGGCCATGCGGCGACGGGGCCCGGGTTCTTCCTCTACTTTCCCGCCCGCGCGCAGGCGCAGGCGAAGCTGCGAGCGTTCATCGATACGGCGGTCGCCGTGCTCATGCCAGAGGGCCGGCGGAAGGCGAAGGAGACGCGCTCGGCCTCGTGAGCTCTCTGGAGCACCGATCACGTCGATCAAGCGAGAAATAAACCGCCAAGGCGCCAAGGACGCCACGATAGGATTCTCGTCTTGGCGTCTTGGCGTCTTGGCGTCTTGGCGTCTTGGCGGTTCGAAATTCTGCGCTTTCCGGCGGTTTCGACCCGTTTGTCGCCCTAGCGGTTCACGACGAGCGCTCCGGTCTGGAGATAGCTCTCGTAGACGACACGCAGCTCCGCATCGTTGAGCCCCCGCTTGTCGTCGATGATGTAGAGCCCGCGCTCCGGGTCGCGGTGGACGTTCGCCTTGAACTCCTCCCAGCTCATATCGCCGTCTCCATTCGGAGTGGATTCGTCGGCCTCGGATGAAGGCGAGGGCTCCGCGCCGCCGCAGCCGGCGAGCACGAGCGCCACCACGGGCACACAGAGAAGGGCAGACAGGGAGCGCCCGATGCGGCTCCTGGACAGACGCCCCGAAGACGATCCTTGATTCATTGGAACACCTTTCGCGGTCAGGTCACACGTTACTCGCAACCAAGAGAATTCCGCAGGCGGCCATGCGACACCCAACGCCGCCAGCATCTCGCATGCTTGCACAGGAATCGAGGAACATGGAAGCCCCATTCGGGAGGTGCAGCGCGGGTTGCCGCCGCCGGCGGGGGCCACAGCGGCGACTGCGCCCTCCGAGCCGGGAGGACCGAGAGAAGCTCGCACCACACCTGCCACGGGTCGTGCAGATCGAACGAACCCGGCGCGCCTGGGCTACCTCGGCGCCATCGCGGCGCGCTGCGGAGCGCGCCGCGATGGCGGACATGCCGGCCGCGGGCTCGCCGCTGCGGCCGGGGGCGACGGTTGGAGCTCCGTCCGCGCGGCGGTCCCAGCGAGGGCCCCTCGATGCGGCTCGCAGCGCGGCGTCCTTGCGGCCGCAGCGGGATCGCGCGATGATGCTGGCCCGAGTTGTTGCTGAATTTCGCACGACTGCCGCGTCGCAGCGGCGATTGCTTCTGGTCGCATGCGCGATGATGCTCCCGTTCGCCACATTCGGTGCGGCACCGGAGATCGGGTGACCGGGCGTCGCCGTTCTCCGAACGATGACGATCGGGCCGGCACCGTTGGGCCGGCGAGCGGGAGCGCGTTGCGACCTCGGATGGCTGCGTGGGGTGTTACCTGATGCGGCGCGATCGGAGAGGAGAGGGGCCTCGGCTCCTGAGCACGGCGGACCGAAAGGCCGCCCTTCTCGACCGGCTTCGCCGCGCGACCGAGCGCTGGCCAAGGATGAACCCGCAGGAGCTGCTGCAGCTCGAGCGGCAACTCGCCCGGATTCCACCCGACGACCGCGCCGACGTGCTGCTCGCCCCGTTCGCGGACCCTCCTGCGGAGGCCTTTCTCGCGCAGCAGTACGCGGGAGCGCTGCTCCTGAAGCTTCGCCCGCCCTGCTCGGGCCCGCTCGCCGAGCTGCTGCGGCGCGTGCTGCCACGGTGGAACCCTTCGGTGGAGCAGCTTCCCTGGTATCTCGCTGGCTGTTTCGGGCGAGATGCCGTTATCGCCTGTCTCGATGCGCTGGACGAGAGCGGCGAGGTGAACCGGTCGTTGATCGCCTCAGCACGATTCTGGATGACGCCGATCAGACCTTGAGCGCGACGGGGCGACCCGTCCCGAGCGGCGCGGCCAGGTCGACCACGGGGCTGGCCGCCCCAGGAAGGCGGCCAGCGTACCTGCCACAGCGATCGCCTCGTGCTTGCCGAACGCCGCGAGGCCCGACTGCACGGACCTCCCCCCGCTGGGAGCGTCACGGCGCGGGGGAGATCTCGCAGATCACGTGGGGCGCGTCATGCCCGTAGACGACGCGCAGCCTCGGGTGGGCGCGGGCGAGCTCGCGCAGGCGATCCAGGCTCCGCTGCCCCGCGGCCTCGTCGCTCGCCGAGGGGCCGCGCGGGCCGATGCCGTGCTCGAAGGCCCAGGCGTAATGCGACGCATCGCCGACGAGCAGCACCGGGCCGGACTCGGCGTTGACCACGAACGAGAGGTGACCGCGCGAGTGGCCGGGCGTCGGGAGCGCCCAGAGCGCGCCGTCGCCCCACACGTCGATGGCCACGTCGAACGGCGGCATGGGGACGCCGCGCGCGAACGAGAGCTCCGATAGCCTCGCTCCCTCGGCGAAGTGCCCGTAGCCCAGGTGCCCCGCGAGATCGTCGGCCTCGTGCTCGCCGGTCACGATCTCCACGTCGCGCGGGAGCTCGCCGAGGCCGGAGGTGTGATCGCCGTGAACGTGCGTGAGGTAGACCTGACGCGGGCGCGAGCCGAAGCGCGCGAGCTGAGCGCCGAGCGAGCGCCCCGCCGGGAGCGTGAACCGCGTGCCCATCGCCCGGTGAAACCAGCTCACCGGCGCGCGGATGTCGCCGAACGGATCCCGCTCGAACGCGGCGGAGAGGCCGGCGTCGATCAGCGCGTCGCCACGCGCGGGATGGCGGACGAGGTGCGCGTAGATGGGCAGCGGCTCGTGCTCGCGGGCGCGATCGAAATCGACGTGGTCGCTGCGGAGCAGCATCGAGCGCGCTCCGCCGACCTCGCCCGTCTCCAGGGTGCACAGGCGCACGCGCTGGCCGCGCGCGAACACGTCCTCCCACGCGGAGGCGCGCTGCGGGGGCACGGCGAGCTCTACCCGCGGGAGCTTCGAGGGGCTGCCGAGGCCGGCCCAGATCACGAACGCCGCCCCGAGCGCGGCGAGGGCGCCGAGGCCGACGCCGATCCGGCGGAGCCACGGGCGGATGGACGTGGGGGGCCGGCGATGCACGAGCGGTGGCTCGGGCGGCGTCAGCGAAGGAGCTTCATCGAGCGGAACATCACGCATGCCTCGGTTGTACGGCGCGGGGTCGCACGCGAGTCATGCTTCGGCGTGATGACGGATATGTCGTGCCGGATATGATCCGGCGATGCGGATCGAGGACGTCGACTTCAACGCGCTGCGCGCGCTTTACCACCTCCTCGAGACGCGGAGCGTGACCCGGGCGGCCCGGCGCCTCGGCATGACGCAGCCGAGCATGAGCCGCTCGCTCGCGCGGCTCCGGGAGGTCTTCGGCGATCCCTTGTTCGTGTCCACCGGCCGCGCCCTCGATCCGACGCCCATGGCGCTCGCGCTCCAGCCCGACGTGGAGCGCGCCCTGTGGGCGCTGCGCGCGGTCTTCGATCCCATGGTCCGCCAGAAGCGCGAGGACCAGCCGTTTCCGCTGCGCGTGGCGACATCCGACTATGGCACCCTGGTCGTGCTGAGGCCGTGGCTCGCGCAGCAGGACGAGGCGCGACCAATGACGACGCTGCGCATCGTCCAGCCCTCGCTGGAGACGATCGGCGCGCTCGAGCGCGGGGAGGTCGACCTGGCGCTCATCCCGCGGGTGGACGTCGACGGGGTGGAGCAGTTCGTGTTCCGCTCCATCGTCGACGACGAGCACGTGATCGTGACGAGGCGTGGGCACCCGCTCGCGCGCGGGCGCGCGACGATCGAGCGGTACCTCGCGTGCGGGCACGTCGCCGTGGGCAACTCGCTGCCGGGGCTCTCGTCGGTGCAGCGGGCGATCGCGCGGCTCGAACGATCGCGGGACGTGCGGGCGCGCGTGCCGTCGCTGCTGCTCGCGCTCTCGCTGGCAGCGGAGACCGATCTCGTCGCCACCCTGCCTGCGCGCGTCGTCCGCGCCTCGGGGCTCCCGCTCACGACCCGACCGCTCCCGTTCGAGGTCGAGCCGTTCAGGTTCCACCTCGTGTTTCACCCACGCTGGACGACCGACCCGCGCCATCGCCGCATCCGGGAGAGCCTGATCTCCAGCTCCGCCGCGAGAGGTCGCTCCGGGGCGTCCAGATGAGCCTCCTGCGCTCGTGTGGCTGGCGGGCGATCAACGAATCGTAGACGCAGTGCTCGTCGCGACCGCAGTGACGGGACGCGTTTCCGACGCCTATCCTCTTGAATCATCGAGTCACCCGGGAGGCGCGCTCAGAGAAATTCGGCGCCGGGGCCGACGATCTGCGAGGTGCGCAGGTAGTTGATCGGCTCGTGATCGCTCCAGGAGAAAGGCAGAAGTAACCAGCTAGGGAAGGGGATGCCCCTCAGCTGCCGCGTCACCAGGGCGAGAATACCGACCAGCGAGCTGCCCGCGAACGTGAGCGCCTGGCTCACGGCCTTGGCCCGAGGCTCCCATCCCTCCTCGCTCGAACCATACTCTTCGCCGAAGTGCATGAAGCGTCCCGTCGAGCGCGGCGGCTGGCGCGGTACGATATCCTTGCCATAAACATGCCGAAACGTCTTGTTTCCGAACTGTTTGCCGCAAAATTTGGCGAAGTCTTCATAGCCGACCATGGGCTGGCCAAATGTGTAGACGCCGCGCAGCTTCTGCCGGAGATACTCGAGCCCAGGGTCGAGGTGAAGGATGGCCGCAGCGAGGACGGCCAACGCGCCACCCAGGCTATGGCCCGTGATATAGAGCGCCTCCAGCACGTCCGGATCTCCCGGCGTGGGCGCCGGCGGGAGGCGGTCTGTGTCGTCCAGAGATCTCCCACCCTCGGCGGGCTGGACATCTCGGCCGCATCGCTCGGACTCATCGAGGCAATGCCGGTACCCAGCCTTCAACCGTATTCCCGCATCGCAGATGGAATAGCCTTTTTGGGCGCTGTAGAGCAGCGTTTCGACAGCCGTCCATAACGACAGGGTAGCGCGCAGGAAGCCTCCGTGGACGTGCCCCGCGGAGAGAAACAGGTCAGCGGCGGCGCTCGCGTCCGTCATCCATGTGGAGAATTTCTGAAGCTCCGTTCCGCGGAAGCACAGGACCGCCAGTCTTCTGTCCGCGCTCTGGGTGAGGTACATCGTCGTGTCCACGAGGAGCGCAGGGTTGGTTGTGCTGAAGGAGACGAACTCGTTCGCGATGTAGTAACTGCAGTACATCATCCTGGCGTACGAGTCGAGGTCGGAGTATGCCCAAGCCGACGCCCGACCAAGGATGTGCGCGAGGACGCGGTCGTGTACGCCCTCCCTCGCCTTCACCATGTGGTCGACCGTGGACATGGGGACGCTATTCCCACAGAGATCCGGAATGTTGCGCCGTAGGATGGTCCTGGCGGCCTCCGGATGCTCGGCGCTCCGTCGCTGGGGGGTGCTTATGCAAATGCCGTCGAATCTCATCTGCCGTACCGCCTTTCCGGCTTTCCTCGGCTCGACATGGGAGCGAGGTCATGCCGTGATGCTCCCCGCGGGGCCCCGTTCGACGCTCGCGGCGTCACTCTTTCAACAAGTGCAGTTCACTTTGGAGAGTGAGCGCACCCTCGATGCGCCGAGCCCCCGCGAGGCTGGGCCTGACGCCAAGCGCGCCGGTGGATATCACGGACAAGGCGGACAGCCGGGGGTGAACCCCCCGAGCCCGACTGTCCCCATGAGCCCCGCTGCCTTACGAGGAGGCGCGGCCCCCGGGATGACCGCGATCGGCTTTCTCGGTGCCTGCTGGCCGGGCCGCGCCTGCTGCACCGACGATTGTCCTACATAGCCTTTGCTCGACGACAACTCGCCCTGACCAGAGGCAACCAAGGCTCCCCTCTCGTCTCGATCGCGCGCATCGGCCGCCGATGCGGGCGTTTCGGCGTAGGTCTCGTCGACGGCGGCCTGGTCCGGATCGGCGTCGTCCGTATCGACCGCGTCGATGCTGCACCCCGGCGTCAGTGCCGCCAAGATCATCGCGAAACGAACCGCTTTGCCAGTAAATGAGATCATCTTGCACTCCTCGACGCCCCTCTCTGGCCACCTGCCCACGAGGCGTATCGCGATCACCGCAAAGCACTTCCCATGCCTCGCGGCTTATGTGCAGGACGTGCCGCTCCGAAGCCGAGCCGCTCAGGTATTCGGGACCGACCTCGGCGCCTCATACGTCAGGGGAGATCGCTCCTCCGCAGATCGGCAATCCGGCGTGTGGAGTCTAGAGCAAAAAACAGGGTGAAACTGCCTGAAAAGAGCAGAGCTTCGAACCGCCAAGACGCCAAGGACGCCAAGAAGAGA
This sequence comes from Sorangium sp. So ce134, assembly GCA_051525975.1. Classification (GTDB taxonomy): domain Bacteria; phylum Myxococcota_A; class Polyangia; order Polyangiales; family Polyangiaceae; genus Sorangium. The sequence continues at coordinate 8,785,273 of CP150314.1, read as the reverse complement.
ATCCTGTCTTGGCGTCCTTGGTGGCTTGGCGGTTTATTTCTCGTTTGATCGACGTGACCGGCGCTCTGGCGCCGTGGCAGCGCGCGAACGGCTGCTTCGGCCAGAATTCTCTTCAGCCAGTCAGCTCTCGACAGCCCCTGGCCAGCAAATTTTTTTTAGTCAATCGGGGGACGCGGCAGCAAAAGGATTCGAGGATGTCAAGGGTAAATCGCCACGCTCGCCCCAGGTGACAGAAGACCCCTTGCGCATGCGGTCTTCTTCCTGGAAAGGCGACGCGGTATCAACCAATGAGCCATCCATCGAAGTGGTCGTCCCCACTCCCCCTTGAAGGGCCGGTCACCGCGTGCGATCCTCGCGCGGCCATGGGCAAGGTCACCGCGCTCCATATGGACACCATCACGGAGAAATCCGGTCACCAGATGACCGGAATGGCCGTGAGCGTGTGCCTCACCCCTGCCGCCCCGAGCCCGCTGCCCATTCCCTATCCCACGATGGGCACGGTGGCCGAGGGGATCATCGATCCGTGCATGCGCACCAAGATCGAGGGCGCGAAGATCCTCACCGTGGGCGGCTGCATGAAGGCGTGCCACGGCAACGAGCCCGGCACGCTGAAGGAGGTCGTCAGCCTCAACACCGCCGGGCCCTGCTTCCCCTGGCTCGGCGCGCCCAACGTGCTCATCGAGCTCGGTATGGCCGGCATCACCGGCAGCATGGGGCAGATGAACAAGAGCATCACCGTCGGCGCCGGCGCGAGCGCGAGCGGCGCGGGCGGCGGCGGCGGGGGAGGGGGCGGCGGCGGCGGGGGCGCCGGCGGGCCAGGCGGGGCCGGGCCGCAGGGCGGGAGCAACGCCGGCGGCGGCGGCGGCGGGAGCAACCAGGGCGCGGGGCCGCCCAGCCCGCCCGCGGCGCCCGGCGCCGACGGCCAGGCCGACGCCGGGCACCCCGTCGATATCGTGACCGGCGCGATGTTCACGCCGCCGGAGACCGATTTCCTCCTGCCAGGGCCGCTGCCGGTCCGCTGGGTCCGCACGTACCGCACCTCGTCGGTCCTGCGGGAGTGCGGGATCGGCCGCGGCTGGTCCCACTCCCTGGGCTGGCAGGCCGAGATCCGCGGGGACCGGCTCCTCCTCGTCGACGAGACGCTCCGGTCGACGAGCCTCGCCGTCCCGGCCGGCGACGTCGAGGTGCTGCTCCCCTTCGGACGGCGCGTGTTCTGGGAGGGCGACGCGCTCGTCGTCGACCTCGACGACGGCATCCTCCGCGTCCTCCGGCGCGGGCCCGCGCCCGGCACCTTCCGGCTCGCGCAGCTGCGCGATCGCGCCGGCAATCTCGCGGAGATCGCCTGGGACGAGCGCGAGGTCGTCGAGATCCTCGATTCGGTCGGGCGCCGCGCGTGGCTCGCCCGAGAGGGCCAGTTCAAGAGCTGGTGGGTCGCCGCGACCGGCGCGGACGGCGTGGAGCACACGAAGCGACTCGTGACCTACGAGCTCGACACGAGAGGAGACCTCGTCCGCGCCGTCGACGCGGGCGGCGTGGAGACGCGGTATTCGTACGACGACGAGCACTACCTCGTCCTGGAGCAGCAGCCGGGCGGCCTCCGGTATCACTTCGTGTACGCCGACGTCTCGGGGGAGCGGCGCTGCGTGGAGACCTGGGGCGACCTCGAGGGCGCCGACGTCCTCCAGGAGATCGGCGCGCCGGAAGCCGCGATGGCGGCGCGGCCCAAAGGCCTCTTCCACATGCGCTTCGAGTACGGGCCCGGACCTCACGAGACCACCGTCATCGACGGACTCGGGTACAGGTTCCGCTACAAGGGAAACGCGCTCGGCCTCGTGGAGCGGTACCAGGATCCGGCAGGCCAGCAGAAGAACCTGTCGTACAACACCGTCGGTCAGGTCGTCTCCTCCACCACCTCGGACGGGACCGAGCGGAGCACCTACGACGCGCGGGGCCGGCTCGCGTCGTTCACGGACGCGATGGGCCGCTCGTTCAGCCTGAAGCGCCGCGAGGACGGCGCCATCGTCGAGGTGCGCGATCCCGCGGGCGCCCGGTACTCCCTCGCCGTCGGCGATCACGGGCAGGTGCTCGAGCGCACAGACCCGCTCGGGGCGAAGACTCGGTACGAGTACGACAAGCGCGGGCGGGTGATCGCCATCGTCGCGCCCGACGGCACCGTCGAGGCCTTCGAGCACGACGCGCACGGGAACCTGGCCGCGCGGACGCTGCCGGGCGGCGGGACGTCGCGGTACACCCACGACCTCTTCGGTCAGCTGGTCCGCGTCGAGATGCCCGGAGGCGCGGTCTACGAGCTCGATTACGACAGCCGGGGCCTCCCGGTGCGGGTCCGGGCGCCGGGCGGCGTGGTCGTCGAGCGGGCGTTCAACGACGCGCGCCGCCCCGTGTCGGTGCGCCATCCGGGCGGCGGGGTGTCGTCCGCGCGCTACGTCGGGCACCTCGTGGTGGAGGAGGCGCAGGCGGACGGCGCCCGGTACCGGCTCGGCTACGACGCGCGGGGGCGGCTCGCCTGGGTCAGGAACCCGGCCGGCGAGACGCTCACCATCGAGCGGGACGGCTGCGGCCGCGTGATCCGGACGAGGGCGTTCTCGGGGGTGGAGACGACCTACGAGCACGACGTGCGCGGCCGCGTCGTGCGCGCCGAGGTGGCCGGATCCACGGTCCGGAAGATCGCCTACGACGCCTGCGGCGACGTGATCCGGCGGGAGGACGGCGACGTCGCGACCACGCTCGACTACGACGACCGCGGCCTCGTCCGCCGCGGCACGCGCGGCGCGACCGAGGTGCTCCTCGAGCGCGACGCCGCGGGGCGCATCGTGAGCGAGGAGCAGCGGGTCGGGGGGTTCCGGTACCGGGTGGACCGGGCGTTCGACGAGAAGGGCTGGGCCACCGCGAAGCGCTACTCGACGGGCTGGCAGGTCCAGCTGGGCCGCGGGCCGAGCAGCGCCATCGCCTCCGTCACGGTCGAGTCGGCGGCCGGCGTCGAGCGGATCCTGCGCGAGGTCGACGCCCGCGGGCAGGAGACGGCGCGCGTCCGCGAGGACGGGTACGCCGTCCGCACGGAGCGCGATCCGCTGGGGCGCCCGGTCGCCACGGCGCTGGAGGACGCCGCGGGGAAGCCCGTCCGCGCGCGCCGCTACGTCTGGAGCAAGGCCGGCCCGGTCGCGCAGATCATCGACAGCGCCGCGGGCGCGCGCGCCTACGAGCTCGACGTCCTCGGGCGGCCGCTGGCGGTGCGCGGGCTCGGGGCGGAGGAGCAGCTGCGCTTCGATCCGAACGGGACGCCGCTGCGCTCGGGCGAGGATCGCGTGGGGCCGGCCGGGCGCGTGCTCCGCACGGCCGCCGCGGCGTACACGTGGGACGCGGAGGGGCGGCTCGCGTCGCGCGAGCCCGACGGCGCCCTGGGCTGGACGTACGAGTACGACGGGCTCGACGCGCTCGCCCGCGCGACGCGGAGCGACGGGCTCGTCGTCCAGTACCACGTCGACGCGTTCAACCGGCGGCTCGGCGAGGTGCGGAGCGACGGGGTGAGCACCTGGTTCGGCTGGGACGACCAGACCCAGGTCGAGGAGGTGAGCAGCACGGGCGCGTCGGTGCGGCGGGTGTTCGACGACGACGAGATCACCCCGCTGCTCGAGGGCAGCGCCGCGGGGGCGTGGCGGAGCATCGTCACCGACGCGGCCGCGACGCCCTGGCTGATGGTCGACCCGAGCGGCGCCGCGACGGGCCAGGATCTGGGCGCGCTCGGCGCGGTCACCCGGCGGGAGGGGCCGTTCACCGCGCTCCGGTTCGCCGGGCAGCGCCACGACGAGCTCACCGGGCTCACCTACCACCGCGCCCGGTACTACGCCCCGGAGCTCGGGACCTTCACCACGCCCGATCCGCTCTGGATCGACGCCTCCATGTTCGAGCTGGCGTTCGTGCCCAACGTCACGCTCTGGGTCGATCCGCTCGGCCTCGTCGTCCTGCTGATGAGCGACGACCCGACCTGCGTGAACGGCGCGCACGCGCGCTCGCGGGCCACGGGGCAGCGGATCGTGCACTACAGCGAGCTCGGGAACCCGCGGGCGCTCGCCAACGAGCGCGATCTCTACGTCTACGGGCACGGGTCGCCCGGCATGCTCCACTACGCGGATCCGAGCGGGCGGTTCACGGGGTCGACGATGAGCGGCCAGCAGCTGGGGAACAGCATCCGGGGCGCGGGCTTCACGGGCAGCAACATCCACATGACGGTCTGCCACGGCGGCACCGACCCGCCCGGCCAGCCGGGCGGCTCGATCGCGCAGTCGGTCGCGAACGCGACCGGCGCGAACACGATCGGCTGCGTCGGCGACAAGATGTACGACCACCCCTCGATCCCGGGCGTCACGATCGCCGGCCCGGCCGGCTCGATGCAGCCCTTCACCCGCCGCCCCTGATCCAGAGGTCTCATGCCGTCCGTCTGCGCGAGCCTGTCGACGCCGCTCTCGTCCCCCGGGGAAGATCTCGTGTTCTGCGCCGCGTTCGCGCTCGCCTGGGAGCAGCTGCGGGCGAGGTTCGGCCCGATCCGCATGGATCCGCAGCCGGCCCTGGCCGACGCGCTGAACGCGACGACGCTCGAGACCGAGGTGGTGGACCCGGCGTGGAGCGTGTCGGGCGCCGGGTTCGGCGGGGAGGGGATCGTGGAGGCGCTGCGGGCCGAGCTCTTCTCGAAGTTCCCCGACGCCGAGCCGCAGTACCTGCCCGAAGAGATGCCGGCCGACGCGCTGCTGGCGTATGGCTACCTGAGCAAGGTCCTGAAGTTCGGGACGACGTTCGCGGTGCGGGAAGGGACGTTCAAGGGCTCGCGGGTCCGCGCCTTCGGGCTGGACGGCAGCCCGTTCGGCCCGGATCCGGCGCGCAGGTCGCAGGTCGTCGTGCACGACTGGGCGGCGCCGCAGGATTTCGTGATCGAGCTCGTCGCCGACGATCCGGACAGCCGCGTCGTCGTCGCGCAGATCGCGCCGGCGGAGACGCTGGCGGCGACGGTGGCCGGCGCGCTCGGCAGGCTCGAACGGCTCCGCGGGGCCGAGCGGCAGCTGGCGCAGGACGAGGCGTTCTCGGTCCCGCGGCTGAAGCTCGATCTGGCGGCGACCTTCGGCGACCTCATCGGTCGACCGCTGCTCGGCGAGGCGCTGGGAGGAAAGCGCTTTCACGAGGCGAAGCAGCGAGTGCAGTTCCACCTGAACGAGGGCGGCGCCGGCGCGACGGCCGAGGCGGTCGTGGGCTCGTACGGGCCGCCGCCGCCGCGGTCCTTCGAGGTGACGGCGCCGTTCCTGGTGCTGCTCCAGCGGCGCGGGGCGAGCGCGCCCTACCTGGCGGCGTGGGTGGAGAGCACGGCCTGGATGGAGGTGCTCGGCCCGGTGGCACCGCCGGCGGCGCCACCGGCGGGGTGGGGGCCGCCGGCCGGGTGGGGACCGCCGGCGGGGTGGGGGCCGCCGCCGGGGTGAGGGCCGCCGCCGGGGTGTGCGCCTTGCCACGGGATCGCGCGAGGGTGCATCCTGCGCGCGCATGCTGTCTGGCACGTTGCTCGACGGCCGCTTCGAGCTAGCGGAGGTCGCCGGGTCCGGAGGGATGGGCACCGTCTACCGCGCCCTCGATCGGGCGAGCGGCGCGGTCGTGGCGGTCAAGCTGCTGCGCAACGTGGACCCGCGCTCCCAGGCGCGCTTCGCCCGGGAGGCGCTGGCGCTCTCGCGGATGCAGCACCCGCACATCGTGCGGTACGCGACGCACGGGGTGGCGGTGGCGGGGGAGCCGTACCTCGCGATGGAGTGGCTCTCCGGCGAGAGCCTCGCGGACCGGCTGTCGCGGCAGCAGCTGCACGTGGGGGAGTGCGTCGCCCTGGTGCGCGCGGTGGCCGACGCGCTAGGCGCGGCGCACGCGCGCGGGATCCTGCACCGCGACATCAAGCCCAGCAATCTCTTCCTCGTCGACGGCGCGCCCGAGAAGGTCAAGCTGCTCGACTTCGGCATCGCGCGCCTGCCGGACGCCACGGCGCCGCTCACCCAGACGGCCGCGGTGATGGGCACGCCCGGGTACATGGCGCCGGAGCAGGTGAGGGACGAGCGCGAGGTGCTCGACGCGCGCGCCGACGTCTTCTCGCTCGGCTGCGTGCTCTTCGAGTGCCTGACCGGACAGCGGGCCTTCCGCGCGCAGCACGCGCTGGCGCTCCTCTGGAAGGTGCTGCTGGAGGACCCGCCGCGGGCGAGGGAGCTGCGGCCCGAGGTGCCCGAGGCGCTCGACGCGCTGCTCGCGCGCATGCTGGCCAAGGACCCCTCGGCGCGTCCGGAAGACGGCGCGGCTGCGGCGCGCTGCCTGGAATCGCTCGGCGCCCTCGAAGGGAGCGGCGCCGCCCTGGGCAGCCCTCACGGCGAGGTCATCACCGCGGGTGAGCGGCGGCTGATCTCGATCGTCGCGGTCCGCTCGGCGGGCTCCTCTCTCCTGGAAACGACGAAGTCCCTGGAGCTCGGCACGCCGTCGCCGAGCACGCCCGCCGCGGTGCGACGCGAGGCCCTGCCCCTGGGCGCGCAGGTGGAGGAGCTGGCCAGCGGGGCGGTCGTGGTGGTGGTGACGGGCGCGGGCAGCAGCGCGACCGACCAGGCGGCGCTCGTGGCGCGCTGCGCGCTGCGCATCCGCGAGCTGCTCCCCGGCGCGGCGGTCGTGCTGGTGACGGGGCGGGGCGAGCCCACGGGGCGGCTGCCGCTCGGCGACGTGCTGGAGCGGGCGGCCGCGCTGCTGGAGGAGGCCGCCGCGCCCGCCGGCGCGGACGGCCCGCGCGAGGGCGTCCGCGTCGACGCGCTGACGCGGGCGCTGCTCGACGTGCGCTTCCACGTCGTGGAGCGGGACGGGCGCTGCTGGATCGAGGAGGAGCGCGAGATCGGCGAGGGGGCGCGCACGCTCCTGGGCAAGCCGAGCCCCTATGTCGGCCGCGAGCGGGAGCTGCGCAGCCTGCTCGAGCTCGTCGAGGAGAGCTTCACCGAGCGGCGGGCCGCGGCGGCGCTGGTGACCGCGGCGGCGGGGATGGGCAAATCGCGCCTGCGTCACGAGCTCGTGCAGGCGCTGCGGCAGCGCCACCCCGACCTGGAGCTCGGCGTCGCCCGCGGGGACGCCATCGGCGCGGGCTCGGCGTTCGCGATGCTCGCCGGGGCGCTGCGGGGCGCGCTCGGGGTCGCGGCGGGCGAGGCCCTGGAGGCGCGGCGCGAGCAGCTCGCGCGCGCCCTCGGGCCCCTGTTCCCGGGGGAGGAGCGGCCCCGGGTGGCCGGGTTTCTGGCCGAGCTGCTCGGCATCGCCCTCCCGGACGATGACCTGCCGGCGCTGCGCGCCGCGCGACAGAGCCCGGCGCTGATGGCCGACGCGATCCAGGCGGCGTACCTCGACTACGCGCGGGCCGTGACCGCCGCGCGCCCCATGCTCGTGGTGCTCGAGGATCTCCACTGGGGGGACGCGCCCTCGGCGAGGATCTTCGATCGGGCGCTGCGCGATCTCGGCGACCGGCCTTACGCGGTGCTCGCCTTCGCCCGGCCCGAGGTGAACGCGCGGTTTCCCCGGCTCTGGGCGGAGCGGGGGCTCACGGAGCTCCGGCTGCGCGAGCTGCCGGCCCGGGCGGCCGAGCAGCTGGTGCGGAGCGCGCTGGGGGCGTCGATCGCGCCCGGCGAGGTCGCCGCGCTCGTGCAGCGGGCCGGGGGGAATGCTTTCTACCTGGAGGAGCTCATCCGGGCCGTGGCCGAGGGGCGCGGCGGCGCCTTGCCGGAGACGGTGCTGGGCATGGTGGAGGCGCGCCTCGCGGCGCTCGGCCCCGACGCGCGGCGCCTGCTCCGCGCGGCGAGCGTCTTCGGGGACGTCTGCTGGGCGCGGGGCGTGGGCGCGCTGCTCGGCGACCCGGCGCCGGGGACCAGCGAGCGCGGCGCGTGGGCCGAGCTGTTCGAGCGAGAGATCCTGGAGCGCCGGCCGAGCTCCCGCTTCGCGGGCGAGGAGGAGGTCGGCTTCCGCCACGCGCTCTTGCGGGAAGGGGCCTACGCGATGCTCACGGAGGGCGACCGGGCGCTCGGCCACCGGCTCGCCGGCGCGTGGCTGCGCGAGGCCGGCGAGCAGGACCCGATGGTGCTGGCCGAGCACTTCGCGCGGGGAGGCGACGGCTCGCGCGCGGCCGAGATGTACCTGCGCGCGGCCGAGCTGGCGCTGCGCGGCGCCGATCTCCCGGCGGTGCTCGCGCGAGCGCAGGAGGGGATCGCCTGTGGGGCCGCGGGCGAGGCGCTGGCCGCGCTCCATGTCCACCGGATGGAAGCCCTCATCTGGAGCGACGCCCAGGAGGAGGCCCACGCGGCCGCGCTCCGGGCGATTGAGGCCTCCACGCCCGGCAGCCACAGCTCCTGGCGCGCCCTGAGCGGCGCGCTGAGCTGCGTCGCGAACTTCGATGATCGACGGGGTGTCGAGGCGCTGCTGCCTCGGCTGGATCCGGCGGATCTCCCCGTCGACGTCCAGGGCGCGGAGCTCGCTTGCCGGATCCTCCTCGTCCTCTTGTGGGAAGGGGCGCCAGCGCTGGCAGAGCGCACCCTGCGCCGGATCGAGCGCGATCTCGCGCCGGCCCTCGAGGGCGATCCCTACGCCGAGGCCTGCGTCCTGATGGCCCGGGGCGTCTGGCTGTGCCAGGCAGCGCGAGACCCGTGGGGAGCGCTCGACGCACACCTCGCCGTCGTGCGGCGCCTCGACGCCCTCGGCCACCACCTGTACTCCCTGTTGACGTCGACGCTCATCGCCCAGGACTGCCTGTCGCTCGGCGCCCTCGATCTCGCCGATCAGCACATCGCGCGCGTGATCGCCGCCGAGGGCGCGCCCGGCTTCGCCTCCGGCAACGCGCTGCTGTTCCGGATCGCCTTGCTCCTCGAGCGGCGGAGGCTCACCGAGGCGCTCGAGCTGACCGACGCGGCGCTCCGGCGGACAGCGACGATGCAGCTGGCGCACAGCCGGCTCGGGACGCTACGCCTGCTCCGCGCCGAGGTGTGCTTCCTCCGGGACGAGCTCCCCGAGGCGGAGGAGGAGCTCCGCGCCGTGGGGGACCTGGACGCGCTGGTGCCGATGGTCCGAGCCACGCACCTGTCGCTGGAGGCCGAGATCCGGATCCGGCAGGGGCGGGCCGACGAGGCCGTCGCGCTCGCCCGGGAGGCGCTCGCCTGGAACCGGCGCGCCGGCGCGGTCTACGCGCCTCGCCAGGAGGCGATCCCCGCGATCTATGCCGAGGCGCTCCACGCGAGCGGCGACGTCGAGGCGGCCCGCGAGGTCCTCCGCGAGGCGCGCGCCGACCTGCTCGCCCGCGCCGACAAAATCGGCGATCCCGCGTTCAGGAGAGGCTTCTTGGAGAACGTCTCCGCGAGCGCTCGCACGCTCGCGCTCGCCCGCGCATGGCTGGAGGAAGGCCCGTCCCCGGCGCCGCGCCTGGCCGAGGAGCGTGGCGCGCTCGTCGCGCGCGACCCTTGCGCGGACCGCCTCGACGGGATCGCGGCTCTCCGCTCCCATGACGAGCGTCGATGATGACACACGGAGCAACGGGGACGGGCCTGCCGCGAGCACATCGGCGGCGGCGGGGCGCGCGGGGGGAACGTGGGTCAGTTGATCTCGAACCTGACGGCCTTCAGCGCGCCGCCCGCGCTCTTGGCCCGCGCGACCGCGCGGATGCGCGTCTTGCCCGAGCTGCCGATCGCCAGGTTGCCGGGATCGATGTAATCGAACTGGAAGTCCACGTTGTCGACCGCGTACGTCGGCGTGCAGGCGGCGTCGTAGGTGATGTCGCCTCCGCCGAGCCGCTCGTACGCGAGCTCGGGTGCGTTGTACCAGTAGTAGTCGACGTGCACCTGATCGCCGGCCGCGCACACGGTGGGTCGGATCGAGTGCGTGTGCCCGCTCGCCGTGTTCACGATGTCGACCTCGGCGATGAAGCGCGGGCAGACGCTGCCGCCGGCGTACGACGCGTCCACGCTGTCCGCGAGGAACGTCGTCGGGCTGGCGGGGTTGCCGGGCGACTCGGACAGGACGTCGGGCGCGTCGAGCAGGCAGTCGTACACGGACTTGACCGCGAGCGCCACCGCGTCCCGGCGGGCCGGGACGCCGCCGATCGAGCTGAAGCGCTGCTCGATCTGCACCCCACGAGAACGTCGCGCCATCTTGTTGACGAAGTTATCCACGCCGATCCCTGCGTCGCATCCCGTCGACCACTTGACGGTCAGGCCCGACGCGACGCTGGCGAGCTCGTCGCGCACGATCTCCGCCATCCCCTGGCGAAAGACGGCATCTACGCGGCCGCCGACCCGGACGTGCGTGTTGACGCAGCTCGAGTCCGAGCTGGCGTGGAAGGACGCGGAATAGGGGAGCGGGTTCGTGGTGAACGTGTTCATCCCGGGGAAGCTGAGCGGGCTGATCTGGGTCGAGGTGATATGATAGCTCGGCGTCATCCCTGACTGCGGGTTCCCGTTGATCGCGACCGCCCACACGCCGTTCCGGGTGGTGTCGGACTCATGGATGAGCTTCACCTGGTCGAATGCACCCCGCTCCGTGGGGTGGGCGACCGCGTACACGGCGCCCGCGCTCGGGCTCCGGTAGGTGTATTCCATGACTCCGTGGTTGGTCCACGAGGTCGACTGCGCGTCGGCCATGCTGGTGGCGGGCGCGGCGAGCGCGGGCGCGGTCCCCGGCGCGTACTCGTTCGACACCTCCACCTCCGGCAGCGTCGTGTACGGCGGCGTCGGGTCGTCGTACAGCGCCCAGGCGACCCGATTGGCGTACGCGCTCTCGTTCATCTCGAACACGGTGGGATCGCTGCTCGTGGTCGACTCGACCGTGCAGATGCCCATCAGGAGGCCGCGGCGCTTGATGGTGATCTGCGTGTTCGCAGGGAAGATGGGCACCTTGGGCGTCGCGTTCGGATCGACCGGCGGAACGCGGCACCTCTCCGACGGCGTCGCGCTGGAGAAGCTCACCATCCGGAATGTCTGGCCGGTCAGGGTCAGACCGGATCTGACCTCCTGGACGGGCTCGGCGTCCTCCGCGTCGACGGCCGAAATGCAGCCAGACAGCAGCGCGAAGGCAGCGGACATCATGACAAGGACCGGCGCGCGCCGCGGCGAGCTACCTTCATGTGAATTCGTCATGGTACTTTCAAGAAGGGTGGAGTGTTCAGCGTTGATTCAAGGAAATAGGAGGGTGTGATCGGGTCAGAGCTCGGGGGTGCACCGAGGCTGCGCGCGGTCAGGCAAGGCGCATGCCGCCTCGTGCGCGTGCTCCGTGACATGGCCGAGCGCCGCGCCTGCGCGCCGTGGCGGCGCCGTCAGGCCGAAATTGCGGCTGATCGCGCGTGCCGGGCCGGGGTGCTGGACCGGGCGGCAGGGCGAGCGACCGGGAGTTGTCACGATCGACGGCGTGACATGTCACGATCGAGGGCGTGACATGTCACGCTCGAACCGTGACATGTCACGCTCGCTGGTACGCTCTCACCGTGACAGTCGGCCAGAAAGACGGTCCGGCGCTCTTGCCGCTCCACGGCGGCTTCGGCGACATGGACGACTCCACCATGCTGCTGCCGGGATGGACCCGGAGGTTCGGGGTCGTCGGCGACGACAGCCGCGGGCACGTCCATCGCCGAGCGGAGGCGCCGCACCGCCACCGGCGGCTCTTCGCCAGCGCCGCGCCGAGCCTGGCGCGCTTTTCGATCGGCGCGCGCCCGCCGAGGTCCTGCCGGGTCGCAGGCCGCTCCACAGAAAACTTGACAACGCTGAACCGGTTTGGTTCTCTACGTGCCTACCGCGCACCACAGCCCGCATCCCGCGCCGCGGACCTGGACAACCGTGCCTGACGCCAGCGCGGATTTCCTTCGCAGCACCGCCGTCCCGCCTCGATCGCGAGGATCGGTGAGCCACCCTCCCGGACGCGGGGACTGCGCAGACCAGCTCGTGCGGCGACAAGGAGCCATCATGCGAAAACCTTTGTTCCTGGGCCTTGGCTCATCGGGTATCCTCGTCCTCCTGCTGATGGGGATCGGGTGCGACTCATCGAGCGATTCCTCCTCCGGCGCGGGGGGGGACGGAGGCTCCGGCGGCCAGAGCGCGACGAGCAGCGGCGGCGGCACCAGCTCCAGCGCGTCCGGCGGCTCCGGCGGCGCCGGCGGCGCGGCGGACGGCGGGGGCGGCGCGGGGACCGGGGGCGACGCGGCGGGCACCGGCGGCTCGGGCGGCGGCGTGACGCCGGCGCCGGCGTGGGACTGGACCGGCATCGTCGGCACGGGGCAGAGCCTGTCGGTCGGCGCGGAGGGGACGCCGCCCATCGGGACGCAGCAGCGCTTCAAGAACCTCAAGCTGTCCCTCGGGGACGCGAGCGTGCCGCCGTTCGATCCGGAGAGCGGCGCCCTGTCCCTGGTGCCGCTCGTCGAGCCCATCCGCACCTTCGCGACGACCTACCCGAGCGCCTATCCGAAGAACCTCTACGGCGAGACGCCGCACACGGCGATGGCCGATCAGATCTCGTCGCTCGCGCAGGCGGCGGCGGGCGGCGACCACGTCACGGTGCACACCGTCGTCGGCGAGAGCGGGCAGCCGATGACCGTCCTCCGGAAGGGCGCGACCGAGGTGGTCAGCGGCGACACGACCATGGGCCGCGCCTACGCGGCGACGCTGTTCGAGGCGGAGGCGATCGCGCGCCTCGCCAGCAAGGCGGGCAAGACCTTCGGCGTCGGCGCCATCATCATCACGCACGGCGAGTCCGACGCCGGCAGCTCGACCTACGAGGACGACCTGTACAAGCTGTGGTCCGACTACAACGCGGACATCCCGCCGCTCACCGGGCAGACGCGGAGCATCCCGATGCTGGTGTCCCAGCAGCACTCGGTGCACCTCGAGGCGGGCTCGCGGGCGGCGTCGACCCAGGCGCAGTGGCGTGTTGGCGTGACCCACGCGGGCGACATCATCTGCTCGGGTCCGAAGTACCAGTATCCGTACGCGGCCGATCACATCCACCTGAACGCGAACGGGTATCAGCAGCTCGGCGAGAAATACGGCCAGGTCTACTTCGAGAAGGTCGTCCTCGGGAAGGACTGGCAGCCGCTCCAGCCGACGCGCGTCGAGCGCAGCGGCAACGTCGTCACCGTGCACTTCCACGTCCCGGTGCCGCCGCTCGTCTGGGACGACGCGCTGCCGTCGCCGCACCAGACGGCGTTCACCGAGTGGGCGCAAGGCCGCGGCTTCGAGCTCTGGAGCGGCAACACCCGGATTGCGATCCAGGGCGTCGAGATCGACGGCGACTCGGTGAAGATCACGGCGCAGAACCTCCCCGCCTCCGGCGTGATGGTCGGCTACGCGGCGACGACGGACGGCACGTCGATGCCGGGCGGCACGACGCGCTGGGGTCAGCTGCGCGACTCGGATCCGTTCGTCGGCTCGGTCACGCGCAAGGCTCAGCCGAACTACGGCGTGGCGTTCGAGATGAGCGTCCCGTGACGCGTGACTAGAACGCCGATCACGTTGATCAAGCGAGAAATGGACCGCCAAGACGCCAAGACGCCAAGACGCCAAGACGCCAAGAATTTTTTTTTTCTATCTTTATCTTTACTTGGCGTCTTTTTGGCGTCTTGGCGGTTCGAAATTCTGCGCTTTTCAGGCAGTTTCAACCCGTTTGTCGCTCTAGCTCCGTGCGTCAGAAATCCCGCCAGGGATTGGGGATGCTGGGACGCGCCGAGCCAGGCAGGCGCGAAGCCCGGGACGCCTGTCGTTGCCGCGGCGTCCCGGCATCGGATTGAGTGACACGACGTGTCCCCGGACGTCTACAGGAGAGGATCCGGAATGACACTACGTGGCCCTACGCGTTCATCGTGCGAGGGGGCACAACCTGAACGTGGAACCCGACACTTGAACGTGGCCCTCGGCTTGCTCGCCTGACGCCAGCGAGCTGCCTGCCCGATCGCGGGCGCAAGCCGGAGAACCGCGTAACCTTTGGCCGGGTGGACGTGTCACTGGATCGCCTCCAGCGCGTGCAATTTGTGTTCGGGGCTCACCTCGGCGGGCTCGCCCGTCAGCTCGATCTCGACCCAGTGCACCTTGCCGGTGAAGCGGTTGTCCCCGCCACCTGCGAAGTCGGGGCACAACGGGCCGCCAGTCTTCTTGCCGACCATCAGGAAGGCGTCCACGTTGAAGATGATCGGATTGGTCTCAACGATATGGCCCGGCTCATTCTCCCGTGTCTCGTCGAGCGGGTCCTCACCGATGTCCGGGGACGCGACGAGCCCGAGGTCGAGGTCGTTGGCCGCGGACCCCTTCTCGGTGTTTAGGAAGAACTTCACCGTGCCGCCCAGGCCCATGAGGTTGCCGCCTGTGTAGGTAAACTCCATGCGGACCTGGTAGGGTTTGTTGCTCTCCGGCAGCGCTATTTGGGCTTGAGCGTAGTACCGTTTGAGTCCAAGGTAGTTGTAGACGTAAGTGAGCTTTCCGTTTTTGGTATAGAGGCCAAAGCCGCCGAAATCGTTGCCCCGGGCGAGGATCACGCCGTTCACCTTGTCCCCGGCGGTGATCTCTGCCGTGATCATGAATGAACGGTTGAAGTTGTTGATCACGCACGGGTCGGAGACGAAACTGCCGTCGACGTACCTCTGCTTCGCGCCGACCGGGAGGGGCGGCTGCTCCAGGCGCTCTGTCTTTTCGTCGTTGAGGGGAAAGACGTTATATCGGGCAGCGGTGATCTCAAAGAGGGTCTTCAGCTGCGCCAGCCTTTCTGGCTCCTCTTCGGCGAGGTTGGTTGCCTGGGTCCAGTCCACCGCATACGGCGGCATCTTCCCGTCCGGAGACGGCCATGGGTACGTGTAGTAGAGCTCCCACGTATCCCCTTGGTAGTTCGGATTGGATTGCCAGTCCCACGGCTTCGAGTGGAGGGTGACGGCGGTCCAGCCTTCATGGTAGATGCCACGGTTGCCGAACATCTCGAAGTACTGGGTCGTGCGGAACTCGGGCGCATTCTCGCACGTGAACGTCGGGAGAAAGCTCGTGCCCTCGATGGGCGTCTGCAGCACTCCGTCGACGCTCAACGGCTCCGGCAATCCGGCCGCTTCGAGGATCGTCGGGAGCACATCGATCACGTAAGTGAATTGGCGTCGCAGCCCGGTGCCCCGGTCGATGTGGCCCGGCCAATGGACGATCATGCCGTTGCGCGTGCCGCCGAAGTAGCTGGCAACTTGCTTGGTCCACTGGTACGGCGTGCACATGGCCTGGGCCCAGCCGATGGCATAGTGATTGTACGCCTCCTTGGTGCCGAAACGGTCTATGTTCTCCTTGATGATGTTCTTCTGCTCCTCGGGCGGCATCTGGATGTTGTTGAAGCCGATCATCTCGTTGAAGGTGCCGATAAAGGTGCCTTCGGCGGAAGCGCCGTTGTCGCCGAGGATGTAAATGATCAGCGTGTTATCCATGAGGCCGCGGTCCTTGAGCGTGTCGACCACCCTGCCGATCTCGTAGTCGGTCTGCTCGAGGAAAGAGGCGTAGAGTTCCATCTCGCGGCACAGGGGACGCTTCATGTCGCTGGATACTTCCGCCCAAGGCGGAATATATTGGTTGCGGTTCGTCAGCTTCGCGTCCGATGGAATGACGCCAAGCGCTCTTTGTTGGTCGTAAATCTTGTTGCGCAGTTCGTCCCAGCCAAAGTCGAATTGCCCGTTGTACTTATTGAGCCAGTCGTTCGGGATCTGGTGAGGCGCGTGGGTCGCGCCGGGAGCGAAATAGATGAAGAAGGGCTTGTCCGGCGCCATGGCGTTCTGCTGCTCGATCCACTTGATGGCCTGGTTTGCCAGATCTGTGGTCAGGTGGTAGTCCCCGTGGTGAGGCGTTTCGATGTAGGTCGTTCCATCGTAGAGGGTAGGGTAGAACTGGTTGGTTTCGCCGGCCACGAAGCCATAGAACTTCTCGAAGCCCATGTAGGTGGGCCAGTGGTCGAAGGGCCCCGACGGGCCGGTTTCCCAGACGGGCACCTCGTGGCACTTGCCGAAGTGAGCCGTCGAGTAGCCGTTGTACCTGAGGATCTTGGCGATCGAGGCGGCGGTGTTGGGGATCATCGAGGTGTAGCCAGGCGCGCCGGTGTACAGCTCGGTGATGCAGCCCATGCCGACGGAGTGGGGGTTGCGGCCAGTCAGTAAGGCGGCGCGCGTCGGGCTGCACAGGGCTGTCGTGTGGAAACGGGTGAATTTGAGTCCGTCTGCCGCGAGCCGCGTGGCTGTCGGGGTACGAATGAGCCCCCCGAAGGGCTCCGCGGCGCCGAAGCCGACATCGTCGATCAGGATGAGGAGCACGTTAGGGGCGTTCGGGGGCGGTCTGATCGGCTCGATGGGAGGGAAGTGGGAAGCTGGGTCCTGGGCACTGAACGTCACCGGGCCGACGTAGGGCCGGTCCGGAATCGGCAGGATTTCGCGCTTGGGAAGGTCTCGATCCAACGGCATGGGTGACTCCTATCGTTGAGAGGTCGCCAGGGAATATATAGATTTTTTGGAAAGTATAGAAAGAATTGCTGGGTGAGACTCCCGGAGCGCTTAGGGAGGATAACTCGCCAATTTTGATCAAATTTCAATTGCAATTTCGTAACCGTTCACGGATCGGATCGCGCTCCTGAGTGATTTCAGGCACTTACGGTCTCATCGATGATCGTCTTCAATAAGGTCGCTCGTTCTTGCAAGTGCGCGGGATCATTTGATTTGTTGATCTGGTCCGTGAACGGTTGCGAATTTTCTTGCACTGCGAGCACACGTATGCGTCGGCGCTGGCCAGCAGCGAGCGCGAGGCGTCCACCGAAGGCGGCGCATCAGGACCTTCAGCGGCGTCCTCCCTCTGATCCACCCTCTGGCCTGATCCTGAGCCACGGCGCTGTATCGTGAGTGCGTATTCCGGGCCGACATGACGGCCGATCCCGAGCGCATGTGTGACGGCTCGTTCCGAGGGGACGTGACGGTGCGTTCCGACGGGGGGTCATGGATGATCGCCGCCATGCTGGCGCGCGGAAGGCGTTGACCGGATGCCCGACCGCTGAGACGTTCGTAGCCGAATGATCACCCCCGATGCTCCCCCCGGCTCTCCCACCGCGCCCGCGAGGCTCGTGCCGCTCGAACGCCCCGGCTTCGGCGCGGGCCTCAAGGCGATGCTGGGCGGCTACGGTTACCTCTTTCGCACGCCGGACCTCTGGCCGCTCGCGCTCGTCCCCGCGGGCATCGCGCTCGTGTTCACGGTCGTGCTCGCCATCGTCGGCGTGAAGCTCGCGCCTTCGCTCGTCGAGCTGATCGTGAAGGAGCCGGGGACGGGGGTGCTCTGGACCGCGCTGATGGCCGTGCTGCGGATCCTCTCGCTCGCGGTGGTGCTCGTGGCCGCCCTCGCCATCTCGTTCGGGCTCGCGAAGCCGCTCTCGGGGCCCGCGCTGGAGCGGATGGTGCGCAGGGCCGAGGCCGATCTCGGGGCGCCCGCGTGGCCAGAGGTCGGCTTCTTCGCGGACATGTGGCGCGCGCTGCAGTCGTCGCTCGTGGCGCTCGCCTTCACGCTCCCGATCATCATCGTCCTCGGCGTCGTGGGCTTCCTCTTCGCGCCGGCGAGCGTCGTCGTCGTCCCGCTTCAGCTCGCGGTGACGGCGCTCGCGGGGGCCTGGGACCTCTGCGACTGCCCGCTGTCGATCCGCGACGTGCCCGTGGCGGCGCGGATCGATTTCGTGCGCCGGAACCTCGCCGCGGTGATGGGCTTCGGCTTCGGCCTCGCGCTGCTCTCGTTCTTGCCTTGCTCGCTCATCCTCGTACTCCCGGCCGGCATCCTCGGGGCGGCTCGGCTCGTCGTCACGCTGGAGCGGTGGGAGGCCACGAAGCAAGCGCCGCGCTGAGCTCGGGCAGCAGGTGCCGCTCGGACGCGTCGGCCCTACCGACGACGTCGCGGAGGTCGCTGCGCTCCTCGCGTCGAATCGCGGGAAGTGGCTGACCGGCGTGAACTACCGCGTCGACGGCGGACAGACGGCGCGCTGACGGTTGGCATCGAGCGCTCTGCCCCGGTAATCTTCGCGCCTTCCCGGCCCAGAAGGAGGGCAACTCCCGATGAAGAAGATCGACATCGCTCAGGCCCCGACGCGTCTCGGCACCGCGTATCCGGCGCCGTACGACGCCCCGTGCCGCGAGCGGGCGCGGTGGCGGCTCGGCAAGGCGGCCGGGCTGACGCAGTTCGGCGTCAACCTGCTTCGCCTGCCCCCCGGCCAGTGGTCGAGCCAGCGTCACTGGCACCATGCAGAAGACGAGTTCGTCATGGTGCTTGAAGGCGAGGTGGTGCTGGTCACGGATGGCGGCGAAGAGGTGCTGCGCGCGGGCGACTGCGCCGGGTTCCGCGCGGGAGATCCCGACGGACATCACCTGCAGAACCGCTCGGATCGCGAGGCCGTGCTGCTGGAGATCGGCTCGAGCGTCGCCGGCGACGTGGCCGAGTACCCCGACATCGACCTGCGAGCCCTGCCCGACGGCTACGTCCGCAAGGATGGGACGCCCTATGGCGGCCGGAGGGTACGCTGACATCGCACGAAGGTCGGCCGATCGCGCGCGCCGGCGCCCCTTGACAAGACAGACCTGTCTGTCTTAATCAGGGCCGTGAGCGACGCCCGGCGCCACATCCTCGAGGTCGCGGAGCGCCTCTTCTACGCGGAGGGGTACCGCGCCGTCGGCGTCGATCGCCTGATCGCCGAGGCGGACGTCGCCAAGGCCACCTTTTATCGCCACTTCCGGACCAAGGACGAGCTGCTCGTGGCGGTGCTCGACGCCCGCGACGCGCGCTTTCGCGCCTGGCTGGCGGAGCGCGTCGAGGCCCTCGCGAGCGACCCGCGGGACCGGCCGCTCGCGGTCTTCGACGCGCTCGCCGAGCGGTTCGCCGCGGACGACTTCCGCGGGTGCGCGTTCCTCAACACGATGGTCGAGGTCGCGAGCCGGAGCCACCCCGGCCACGAGGCGTCGCAGCGCCACAAGCAGCGGCTCATCGACTATCTCGAGGGGCTGCTGCGCGAGGCCGGCGCGCCGGACGCCGGCGCGCTGGCGCCGCAGCTCCTGCTCCTGATCGACGGCGCGACGGTGACGGCCGTCCGCGAGGGGGGACCGGGCGCCGCCGCGCGCGCGCGGTCCCTCGCCGAGGTGCTCCTCGCCACCGCGCGGCCAGGGAGGCGACGACGATGAACCAGATCCTGAGTGTCCCGAATCGGTCGATAAGGCATGCCGAGCAGCCATTGGACCCGCGACCCGCCGGCGCGGCGCCCGGCCCCCGCGGGCGCCCGGCGCGCCCTCCGCGGACGCCGCCGGCGCGCGCGCCCGCGCTCGCCGCGCCGCTGCTCGCGCTCTCGCTGGCCGCGTGCGCGCCGGCGAGCCGCGTCGACGCCAGCGCCCCGCCGACCGGCGCATCGGCCGCCGCCGGGCCCTCGGCCGGCGCCGGGTCCGCGGCGGCCGCCGCCGGAGCCTCGAGCGGCCGCCTCCAGTGGCGCGGCGGTCCAACGGCGATCCTCGAGCGCGACGGGCTCCGGATCCTCACCGATCCCGTCCTCGGGCCGCGCGGGCCTGCCGTGTTCGTCCTCCCGAAGCACCCGTCGACCGGCGTCGAGAACGCGCCGGTCGCCCGCTACACGGATCCTCCGGCGGAGCCGATCGGGCGCCTCGACGTCATCCTCCTCAGCCACAACCACGCCGACCATTTCGACGCGGTCGCGAAGGAGACCCTCCCGAAGGACGTCACCTTCGTCCTCCCGCCCGACGCGGCCGACGCGGCGCGCGCCGCGGGGTTCACCCGGCTGACGCCGCTCGACTGGGACGCCGAGGCGGTCATTCCGACCCGCGCCGGCCGCCTCCGGATCCTCGCCGTCCCGGCGAACCATTCCCACGACGCGGCGCTCGACGCGACGCTCGGAAAGGGCAACGGGTACGTGCTGCGCTGGGAGGGCGCGACGCCTTATTCGATCTACTGGACCGGCGATTCGGTGTTCACCGAGCCGATGCGCGCCGTGGCGGCCCGCTTCGCGCCCATCGACCTCTGGCTGCCGCACCTCGGCGCGGTCGGCGTCGACGGCGCGCGCGGCCTCCGCACGATGGACGCCGAGGAAGCCGTCGCCGCCGCGGCGCTCCT
Source organism: Sorangium sp. So ce134 (assembly GCA_051525975.1). GTDB lineage: Bacteria > Myxococcota_A > Polyangia > Polyangiales > Polyangiaceae > Sorangium. Next base: position 8,765,108 of record CP150314.1, on the reverse strand, counting down.
CCGCGCCCGCCACGTGATCCCGATCCACCACACCACCTTCGGCCATTACCGCGAGCCGGTCACCGCGTTCGTGCAGCGCGCCGAGACGAAGGGCCTGCCCGCGCATATCCACGTTCCGACGGACGGCGCGTGGATGCCCCTCCCGCGCTGATCCAGCCCGGCGCGCCCGCGGCGCCGGCTCGCACCTCGCCGGGGCGGCGAGCGGGCTCTGCCACCTGGGCCCCCGGTGCGCGGCGGCTCTGCGTGATACGATGAGGCCGTGCGCACGTTGTATCCTCTCGCGCTCCTCGCCGCCGCCGCGCTCGCGGCCTGTGTTCCTCCTGCGCCGCCGGCCGCGCCCCTGTCCGACGCGCCGGCCGCCGAGGAGCCCGCGCCCTCGACCGAGGCGGCGCCCGGCGCCGCGGAGGGCGCCGCGGCGCCGGAGACCCCGGAGCAGCGGGCCGCGCGCCTGCGCGCGGCGGCCATCCTCGTCGACGGCCACAACGGGGTCCCGTCGCCGGTCGTCGGCGGCGCGTTCGACGTGACCAACCTGAGCCGCGAGGCGGCGCGCGCCGATCTCGCCAGGCTCAAGGCGGCGGGCGTGACCGGCGAGCTCTTCCCGATCCAGGTCGGCGCGCTCTCCGGGCAGCAGCCCGGCCCGCGCGTCGGCGCCGCGCGCCGCGCGCTCGATCTCATCGACGGGATCCACCGGCAGATCGAGCGGCACGGCGCGGACCTGACGCTCGCCAGGAGCGCCCGCGACGTGCGGCGCGCGAAGCGCGAGGGGCGGGTCGCCGCGCTCATGGGCATCGAGGGGGGACACGCCATCGAGAACTCCCTGTCTGCGCTGCGCTCCTTTCATCGCCTCGGCGTCCGCTACATGGCGCTCACGCACCTCAGCACGAACGACTGGGCGGACTCCGCGGGCAGCGCCGTCGAGCCCGCGATCGCCCGCCACCGCGGCCTCTCTCCTTTCGGCGAGGAGGTGGTCCGCGAGATGCAGCGGATTGGCATGCTCGTCGACGTCTCGCACGCGTCGGAGGCCACGTTCCGGGCCGTCCTGCGGGTGGCGAAGGCGCCGATCATCGCCTCTTCCTCGGTCCGGGCGCAGGCCCACCACCGCCGCCGCCTCGACGACGACCTGCTGCGCGCGCTCGCGTCGAACGGCGGTATCGCCGTCGTGGACTTCTGGGCGCTCTTCCTCGACGAGGCGTACGCGGAGCAGGCGGGGCGCTTTCTGCAGAAGCACGGGGCGCGCCTCAAGGAGCTGAGCGAGCGATCCCCGAGCGACACGACGAGCGCCCGCGACGAGATCGAGAAGCTGAGGGCCCAGGAGGCGCCGATCCAGCTGCCGCCGATCGCGCGGATCGCGGACCACATCGACGATCTGGTCAAGGTGGCCGGGATCGACCATGTCGCGCTCGGCTCGGATTTCGATGGTGAGGGCGCGCTCCCGGGCGGGCTCGCCGGCATCGACGGGCGCTCCATGATGACGCTGGAGCTCGTCCGGCGGGGCTACTCGGACGGGGACATCCTCAAGCTCCTGGGCGGCAATTTCCTGCGGACCCTCGAGCAGGCCGAGGCCTATGCCGCCTCGACCGGGACCGCGCTCTCCGGGGACGGCAGCACGCGGCAGCTCAGCGCGGCCGAGCTGCCCCCGCCGCCGCCGGAGCCGGCCGCCGTGGACCCGAGGCCCCTGTTGCCGCCGCCGGCCCCGCTGCCCCCGGCCCCGGCCCCGAAGGACGCCAGGCCCGCAGCGCCGCCCGCGCCTCCCCCGGGAAGCCTGGACCTCATCCTGGCGCGGTAGGGGTGGTGCGGTGCTTACCGCAGGCGGCGCCGCAGAGGAGCGAAACGCCAAGGCGCCAAGGCGCCAAGACGCCAAGACGCCAAGTTGTTGAGAGTTCTTGGCGCCTTGGCGGTGGCGGTTCCCGAAGTACCGAGCTTTCGGCGACATACCGCACTGCCGCGGTGGGATCGCTCGCGGCCCGCGCCCGTCGCGTGCAGGCGCGACGGCGGCGCGGTCCGCTACGAGGCGGTTCTTTTCCCCGGGTTCCCGGGCGCGCCTGGGCTCGCGTCCTCCCGGGAGGTGGCCTCCGTCTCGAGGCGGTGCAGGTGCTGCTCCTCGGCGCGGAGATCCGCGCGCATCGCGGCGACGTTCCTCGGGAGCTGGTCCAGCGGGGCCGGGACCTGATCGTCGGGGCCGAGCCGGCGCAGCCGCTCCTCGGTCTCGTCGAGGTAGGCGCCGGCGCGCCGGTGAGCCGCGCGGGCGGCGGCGAGGAACTGAAAGCGCCACGAGGGCGAGGACGCGGCGCGCTCGGCGCTGCGGAGCCACGCCTTCATCGCCGCGAGCTGGGCCGCACCCGCTCGGATCGCCGCGAAGATCGCGTCGAGGTAGTCGGCGCCCGGCGGATCGGAGCTCACGGCACCGCGCCCCGCGCGCGAGGGCCGCGGCGTGGCCGCGCCGCGGGCGCCGCGCCGTTCGGGCGGGCCATCGCCGGAGGAAGGGGCTCTGGGCAGCGGAGGGGCCGAGAGCCCGCGCCGCGGCCTTGTCGCCCAGGTGCATTCGGGAGGGTCATCGTTCCATCGAGCGTGCAGGCGCCTCGACGCGCAGCGCGACTCTAACGAGTTCTCCTCGGCGGCGCGAGCGCCAAGCCTCGCCGCCGCGGACGCGGCACCTGCGGCGGGGTCTGCGGGGGCATTTCGCGGGCGCGGCGAGCCCGAGCGGCGACCGCGCGTGTCGGCCGGACGAGGGGAGCGGGAGAGCCCGGGGGGCTGCGGGGAGCCGAGCGCGAAAAGGGGTTGCGAGGGACGGGGGATTCGACGAAGGTTCGCCGAGGTGCACCGTGAGCCAGGATCCCGCCGCGTCGCGTCCGCCGTTGCCGCCCTTCACCGCCGAGACAGCCGCGCTGAAAGCGCGGCTGGCGGAGGACGCCTGGAACAGCCGGGAGCCCGCGCGTGTGGCCCTTGCCTACACCGTCGATAGCCGCTGGCGGAACCGGGCGGAGTTCTTCCAGGGGAGGGAGGCGATCGAGGCGTTCCTGCACCGCAAGTGGCAGCGCGAGCTCGACTACCGCCTGATCAAGGAGGTCTGGGCGTTCACGGGCGACCGGATCGCGGTGCGCTTCGCGTACGAATGGCACGACGACAGCGGGAACTGGTATCGGTCGCACGGCAACGAGCAATGGGAGTTCGACGCGCACGGGCTCATGCGGCGGCGCGAGGCGAGCATCAATGACGTGCGCATCGCGGCGGAGGACCGGAAGTTCCACTGGCCGCTCGGGCGCCGTCCGGACGATCATCCTGGGCTGAGCGAGCTCGGTCTGTAGGGGAGCCGGCGCATGTCCACCTCTCCTGGCAAGCCCGAGATTGCGATGGCGTACGATCGCTGGTCCGCGACGTACGATGACGACCCCAACCGGACCCGCGAGCTGTCGGCCGTGGTCCTCCGGGAGCGGGGCCTGGCGCTCGCCGGCCGTGACGTGATCGAGATCGGCTGCGGCACCGGGCGCAACACGGAGTGGCTCGTCGAGCGCGCGGGGAGCGTCCTCGCGCTGGATTTCTCCGAGGGGATGCTGCGGCAGGCGAGGGCCCGCGTGGGCTCCCCCCGTGTCCGGTTCGTGCAGCACGACATTCGCTCTCCCTGGCCGGCCGCCGACGGCTCGTCCGACGTGGTGATCGCCATGCTCGTGCTGGAGCACATCGAGCATGTCGAGGCGGTCTTCGCCGAGGCCGCTCGCGCCCTGCGGGGAGGCGGCGAGCTCTTCCTGTGCGAGCTGCACCCCGTGCGGCAGATGCGCGGAGGTCAGGCCAACTTCGTCAACCGGGAGACGGGCGAGCCCGAGCGCGTGCCCGCGTTTCTTCACGACGTCTCCGAGTACGTGAATGCGGGCCTGTCGTCCGGATACGAGCTCGTCCACCTGGGCGAGTGGCGCGACGCCGAGGCCCTCAGGAACGATCCGCCTCGGCTCCTCTCCGTGCACCTCCGGCTCAGGGCGAAGTCTCCGTCCTGAACGAACTTTAGCCCTCGCGATCGCGCTTCACTCCATTGCGATCTCGCGCCGGCGCGTGCCACGCCAAGGGCGCGAAAAGCAGGGTCATGTGATCTGGAGCACTGTCGCTGAGCGCTGGAATCCACCCAGGGGTTCTGGCATGCTCGGCGCGTTTCAACAGACCACGAGAGGGAGATTGCGATGAAGCTCTATTACAACCCCCGGAGCCGCGCAGCCATCACCAAGTGGATGCTGGATGAGTGCGGCGCCGCGTACGACATCGTTCCCATCGACTTCGAGAAGCGGGAGCACAAGGCGCCGGAGTTCTTGAAGATCAACCCGGCCGGCAAGCTGCCGGCGCTGGTGGACGGCGACACCAAGCTCTTCGAGAACGCGGCGATCTGTCTTTATCTTGCGGACAAGTTCCCGGAGGCCCGATTGGCGCCCCCCATCGGCTCGCCGCAGCGGGGCCGTTATCTGTCGCTGATGGTCTACTCGACCTCGCAGCTCGAGCCGGCGATGGGCGATCACCTGATGAAGGTCGAGACGACGCCGCAGCGGGGGTGGACGGACTTCGAGACGGCCATGGACGTCGTCGAGGGCGAGCTCGGGGACGGGCCGTACCTGTTCGGCGACTGGTTCACCGCGGCCGACGTGATGATCGGCTCGATGTTCATCTGGAAGCGCCTGTGGGGCGGCCCGCCGGGGCGGCCCAAGCTGGAGGCGTACGTGGACCGCTTGATCGCGCGTCCACACATGAAGATCTTCAAGTAAGCCGCTCGCCGGGTGGAGCGCGCCGCCGCCGTCGTCGCTGAGGCGACGGGACCGCAACCCGCCTCCGCCCCCTCAGTGGCGTGCCCGCTGGAGCGCGGCGAGCCCTGACGCGCGCCGCCGCCGCTCGGAGCCTCGCGACGATGTGGCTCAGTTCGCGTAGCATGATTGCCATGAAACCCCCGTCGCGCCGGCGCCGCCGGGCGCTCGCGTCCTCGTTCCTCGTCACGGTCGCCGGCAGCGCGGCCGCCTGCGCTTCGACGCAGCCGCCGCCGCCTCCGCCGGAGGAGACGGCCGCTATGCGGCGCTGCTCGGCGAGCCCGGCCAGGCCGTCTGCGCGCGCGTACGCGAAGGCCCCGGGCGCGCCGCTCTCGACCGGCGACCTGACGCCGGGCGTGGCGACCGCCTGGGGGCGCCTCCTCGGCCGGCTGCACGCCGCGACCAGGGCGTACATCCCCCCGTCGCCGAGGCGGCGCCACGCCTGGCATGAGGACGGCGACTTCGCCCGGGCGCGGGAGCTCTTGCCGGACGACGAGCGCGAGCCGATCGGAGGCCGGATCGAGCGGCTCATCGCGGAGCTCCGGGCCTTGCCGACGGACCCGGACGCCTTCGGTCTGGTGCACACGGACGCCCATTTCGGGAACGTGCTCAAGGACGGCGACGCGCTCACGCTGATCGATTTCGACGACTGCGCGTACGAGTGGTTCGCGAGCGATCTCGGGATCGTCCTCTTCTACGTCGCCATCGATCCGCTCGGCCCCGGCCTTCCAATCGAGCTGCTCCGGACGTTCCGCGACCGGTTCCTCGACGGATACGCCGGGGAAAACGCGCTCTCCGCGCGGTGGCTGGCGGAGATCGATCGGTTCATGAAGCTGCGCGAGCTCGTGCTCTACACGGCGATCCGCCGGGTCGGCCGGCGCGAGGCGCTGGACGCGTGGTGCCGCGCCTACCTGGAGCGCCACAAGCCGCGCATCCTCGGCGATCGGCCGGTGTGGCCGGAGGATGGCTGAGCGGGCCTGAAAGGGGTGGACGACCCCTGGCGGCGATTCGTTCCGCCCGCCAGAAATCCGGCCAGAGGTGGCCGGACTTCTGCGCCGCTCCGCGGCGGCTTCGCGCGGGCGGGGCCATGAGGGGGGGCGGATAACTACCCCCGAGGCGGTGCGTGCATTTTTGCACGGGCCTGGGCGCAGATTGCGAATCGACGGTTCGTCCGCCGGGTACCAAAACCTTGCGACGACGGCAGGGCGGGCCCGCGCTGCCCGCCCCTTCGCGGGGGCGCGCGCCGCCCCGACCCGTTCAGGGCGCCGTCATCCCACGCACCAAGGAACCCCAATGACACGTCGGCCGACTCACCTGTCTTTCCTGGTACGCGCCCTTCCGGCGCCCATTCTTTTGTCTACGGCTTGCGGCGCCCCCGGCGCCGATCTCGAACCCGCGCCCGACGGCGCCCCCGCGGCCGAGGCGTCGGCCGGGCTATCGTCTTCGACGACCGTCATCCACCGAGAGATTCCGATTCGGTTCGTCCAGTTCGTCGACGGCACCGACGACTCGCTCGGCCGGGCCGCCCTGAACGAGCAGATTGCCGGCGCGAACGCCGCCTTCGTCAAGGCGGGCATTCGCTTCTCGCTGGCCGCATCGGTCGTCGTCACGAGCCCGACCTTCACCGAGCTCGGCGGCAGCTACGCCTGGCCCTCGCCCCCCTCGTCGGCGCACCCCGTCGCCTTCAACCCCGGCTGCGCGGCCCCCGGGCTGAGCGGCACCGAGTCGGAAGAGATGGCCCTCTTTCGCGCCGCCTCGCTCTGCGGCAACGAGAACGAGATCGTCGTCTTCACCGTACGCTCGAGCAGCCAGGCCTGGGGCGCCTATCCCTGGGAGGGTAACGGCATCATCCTACAACGCTACAACATGGGCGCTGGCAACCGCACCTTCGCCCACGAGCTGGGGCACTACTTGGGCCTCTCGCACTCGTTCCGCGGCGCGGGCCTCGGCTACGATCTGTCGAACCCCAACCTGAAGAACCCCGCGACCGGCGCCCCGGCCAAGCTCGCCGACTTCTGGGACCTCGTCTACAAACCCGCCGACCTGCCCCCGGCGACCACGACCAACGTCTACTTCTCGAGCCGAGCGCAGGCCGCGGGCTACCCCGAATCGTCGCTGCGGCCCATTCAAGGCAACAGCGGCTGGGCGCAGAACCCGCTCGGCTTCGCCTGCTACGGCTCGCTCGACAACTGCCCCCCGACCGAGCCCGACCGCGCGTTGCGCCTGGCCGTGCCGCGCACCGGCTTCGAGTACGCCGACTGCAACCAGGCCGACCCCGGTTACAGCCAAACGTGCCTTTGCGTCAGCTTCCCTTCGGCCTGCGACATTCTTTATACGGGCGACGACGGGTTGAAGGGCCTCTGCCTCACGCTGCCCGGCCACACGCCGTCGGCGCCGAACCTCGGCGCCAACGTCATGAGCTATAACTACGATCCGGGCTACACCGGCGACCGCTGGTCGCTCAGCGACTCGCAGGTCGAGCAGGTGAAGCGCGTTCTGACCTACGACGTCGACTCGTCGTGGTTCGCCGGCGCCCGGGGCAAGAGGCCCGCGCTCGGCATCGGCAGAGGCTGGGGCGACTGGGAGCCCGTCGGCGCCGGGGTGAGGGGGCTTCCGGCCGCCGCGACCAGGCCGTCGGGCCAGCTCGATCTCGTCGTCAGAAACGCCGACGGCACCTTCGGCAACAAGGTGCAAACCCCCGGCTCGCCCCCCTCGTGGTGGCCGTCGCAGCTCGGCCTGGCGGGCCTCGGCGGCTCGTCGAGCAAAGCGCCGGCGCTCGTCAGGCGGGGCGACCACCTGAGCGCCTTCATGCTCGGCAACGACAGCTCGGTTTACCACAAAGTGTGGGACCCCATCCTCGCCGGCTGGTGGCCCTCGCAGACCACGTGGGACTCTCTCGGGGGCCCCGCTTCGGCACCGCCGGTCGCCGTCTCGCCCGATCCCGGCTCGCTCGACGTATTCGCGCTGGGCGCGTCGGGCAAGGTCTTGCACAAGTCGTGGTCGACCTCGACGGGCCAGTGGTCGCCCTCTCCATCTGGCTGGAACGACCTTGGCACGATGGGCTCCGCGCCGACGGCCGCCTCGTGGGGCGCCGGCCATATCGACGTCATCGCGCTCGACGCGAGCAAGCGGGCGTACAACAAGGTCTATAACGCGTCGGCCGGCTGGTGGCCCTCCCAGACGGGCTGGCAGGGCCTCGGCGGCAAGCAGTTCGCCGAGACCCCGGCCGTCGCTTCGTGGGGGGCCGGCCACCTCGACATCGTCGGCCGCGGCGCCGACGGCCGCGCGTACAACAAAGCCTGGGATGCGTCGGGTTGGTCGCCCAGCCAGACCGACTGGTATGACATGGGCGGCAGCCTCGCGGGGCCCCCGTCGGTGGTCTCGTCGGACGTCGGCCACCTCGAGGTCGTCGCCCGGAGCACCGACGGTCGATTGCTTTACAAGGAGTGGAGCGCGGGCAGCTGGTGGCCCGGGCAGACCGAGTGGGCGACGCTCGCCGTCGACGTCGGCGGCGACCCCATCCTCGTGAGCTCGGCCCCGGGCAGGCTCGACGTCTTCGTCGCGGGGCCCGACGGCACCCTCTGGCACCGTTCGCGGGACCTTTGACCCCGGATGGCCCGGGGCAGGGCGCCGCTCATCGGCGGCGCCCTGGGGGCCCAAGGTGCCCGCGCAACGCCTCCGTGACGAGCTCGATGACCGCCCTCACCGGCTCGGCGAGGGGCGCCTCTTTGCGGTAGACGATCGAGAGCCGGCTCTTGCCGAGGCTCTCGCCCGTGAGCCGCCGGAGCGAAGGCTCGAGCGACGCGACCAGGCAAGGCAAGAGGGCGAGGCCCATGCCCGCGACGCAGGCGTCAAGAAGGTCGCTCACCTCGCGGAATCGCATGAGCACGCGGGCGCCTTCGCTGTGCTCTTCGAGCCACCGTGCCAGAGGGGCGTTGCTGATGCCGGCCTCGAAGCCCAGCAGGTCGTGCCCCCGAAGGTCGGACGAGCCGGCCGAAGCCGGGTGCCGCGCCAGGTAGGCTTCCGAGGCATACAGCGACCAATCGATCTCGCCGATCTTCTTGGCGATGAGATCGTCGCCGTCGACCGTGCCCGAACGCAGCGCGACGTCGGCCTCGCCCTTTCTGAGGTCGGCCGGGCGGCTGCCGCTCAGTATCTCCAGGACGATCTCGGGGCGGGCGGCCTGGAAGGCGCCAATGTGCGGGGCGAGCAAGCGGCCGAGGGCCGAGGGGGTGGCCAGCTTGACCCGGACCATTTGTGACCGCACGGCCGCTTGCACCGCGAGCGCCGCCTGCTCCATTTGCTCGAGCAGCGGCGCGACCGTCTGGCCTATCGCCGTGAGCGAAAGCCCCTCGGGGCCGCGCGTGAGCAGCGGGGCGCCCAGCGCCGTCTCGAGCGCCACGAGCCTGCGGCCTACCGTCGAGTGCTCGACGCCGAGCGAGCGCGCCGCGCCAGCCAGCGTTTTGGCCCTCACCGCGGCGAGGGCGTAGCGAAGGTCGTTCCAGTCGAGGTCTGACGGCTTGGTCACGAGGGGTAGAGCTTAGCCCAGGTGTGCCTTCCGCTGGAACGTCACCGAGCTGGCCGGCAGCGACAGCGCGCGTGGTAGGTGGCGCCGGCGCCTCGCCTCAGGCAGCGCAGCGCAGCAGGATCTTCCCGTGAACAGCGCGCGCCCGCAGCGCCTCGAGCGCTTCGGCGACGCGATCGAGCGGCCATGTCGCGTGAACGACCGGATCGAGCGCTCCGCTCTCGACGAGCGAGAGCACCTCGTCCATCGTGCGCGAGAACCGCTCCGGCGCCTCATTGACCACCGTGAACAGGTCGCTCAGGGCGAGCGATACGCTGCGTCCGAAGCCGTCCGCGAGCGCGGCGCCGACCTCGGCGCCGGGCGGCCCTTCCAGGAAGCCGAAGGACACGAGCCGGCCGAAGGGAGCGAGCAGGCCGAGATCGCGCGCGAGCGTCGCGCCTCCGGTCGCGTTGAGCGCCACATCGACGCCGCGCCCATCGGTCAGCGCGCGCGCCCGCGCCGCGACGTCCTCGAGGCCGTGGACGATCGCGGCGGCGGCGCCGTTGCGCGTCGCATGATCGACCTTGGAGGAGTCGCCGACGAGCGCGATCGGGCGCGCGCCGAGGTGGCGGGCGAGCTGCAAGGCGGCCGTCCCCACGCCGCCGGCCGCGCCGTGCACGAGCACCGTCTCCCCGGGCGCGATCCGGGCGCGCTCGCGCAGGAGCACCCACGCCGTCGCGTAGTTGACGATCGACGCGGCGGCGCGGTCGAGCGGCAGGCCGTCGGGCACGAGCGCGGCGCGGCGCGCCTCGACGTCGGCGAGCTCGGCGAACGCGCCGGTGTGCGGCGTGCCGATCGCGACGACGCGCGCGCCCACCGCCGGCCCGCGCGCGCCCTCGCCCAGCCCTTCGACCGTCCCCGCGAGCTCGAGGCCGAGGCCCACCGGCCTCGGCGAGAGGGGGAGCTTCCCGTCGGCGAGGAGCAGATCGATATGGTTCACCCCGGCGAACGCGACGCGCACGCGCACGTGCCCGCGTGGAACGGGGCCGAGCTCCCGCTCGCCGATCACGGCGCCGCCCGCGCCCAGGCCCGACCCCAACAATGCAGCTCTCATCCGTGCTGTCCCTCCGTGTTGAACAGGCCCCAGCGTGCGGGTGTGCGGTCCGCTGGTCCAATGGATGCACGGGATGCTATCCATTCACGCCGTGAATCTCGCCGCGCTCGACCTCAATCTGCTCGTCGTCCTGGAGGCGCTGCTCGAGGAGCGCAGCGTGACCGCCGCCGGCAAGCGCGTGGGCCTGAGCCAGCCCGCGACGAGCAATGCCCTCGGCCGGCTCCGCGCGCTGCTCGGCGATCGCCTGCTCGTCCGGCGCGGCCGCGCCCTCTTTCTGACGCCCCGCGGGGAGCAGCTCCGGCGCGACGTGCGTCCGGCGCTGGATCGTCTGCGGGCGGCGCTCGCCCGCCGTCCGGCGTTCGACCCCGCGGCGCTCTGCGACGAGCTGCGGGTGGGCATGAACGACTACGCCGCGTACGTGCTGCTGCCGCGGCTCGTCCGGCGGCTCCGGGCGCGCGCGCCGAGGGCCCGGCTCGCGGTGCTGGCGTTCGAGACGCGCGACGCCGTGAGGGCGCTCGACGCGGGCGAGGTCCACGTCGGCCTCGCGGTGGAGGGGCCCGGGCTCACCGGGCTCGAGTCCCGGCCGCTGCTGCGCGACGACTTCGCCCTCGTGTGCCGGCCTCCCGCGCCGCGGACGTTGCGCTCGTTCCTCGCGCGGCCGCACCTGCTCGTCTCGCCGCATGGCGGGCGCGTCGGCGTCGTCGATCGCGCGCTCGCCGCTCGGCAGCTCGAGCGCGATGTCCACGTCACGCTGCCGCACTTCCTGATGGCGCCGCATCTGCTTTCGGGCACCGACCTCATCGGCGTCCTCGCCGGGGAGGTCGCGCGGGACATCGCCCCTGCGCTGAAGCTCGTCGTCGCGCGGCCGCCGCTCGCGCTCCCGGGCTTCACCCTCTCGGCCGTCTGGCACCCCCGGCTCACGGACGATCCCGCGCACGCGTGGCTGCGCGAGCAGCTCGCGGAGGCCGCGGCCGAGCAGCAGGCGTCGCGGCGAGCTTGACGTCGGCCGGTACAAGAGGCTGCGCGAGCTCAGCCGGACGCACCCGGAGCGACGGTCCTTGCCTGTCCATCATCGCTGCTAATTTGCAGGAACGACTGGCGTGATGAACACGCCCTGTCTGGCGCTGGCGCTTCATTCGTGCGTGAGCGCGGGCCGCGCTCGTTTACGTTGCGCGAATGAAGATCCTGCTTTGGGCGGCTCTGGGGCTCCTGTGCGCGGCCTGTGGTAACGATAGCGAACCGTCAGGCCCGGGCGGTGGCGGCGAATCCGGGGGCGGCGGTGGCAACGGCGGTGTCACCAGCGGCGCTGGCGGGGATGGCGGCACCGGCGGCGCTGGCGGCAGCGGTGGCGCTGGCGGGGATGGCGGCACCGGCGGCGCTGGCGGCAGCGGTGGCGCTGGCGGGGATGGCGGCACCGGCGGCGCTGGCGGCAGCGGTGGCGCTGGCGGGGATGGCGGCACCGGCGGCACCGGCGGTAGCGGCCCCGGCAGCAGTGAGGGCGCTGGCGGCGACGACGGTGCCGACGGCGGGTCGACAGGTGCGATAGCTGATCTCGCCACGCCAGACGCCATCTATCTTCACCCGACGGACGACTTCGGTAGCCTGGTGTGGGACATCGCTATCGCCGGGGCTCACGACGGGGGCGCCTACGTCGGCGGCAATTCGTACGGCGAGCTCATGCTTGGCGACCAGTTGATCACCGACAACGGCGCATTCCTCCTGCGCCTCGATCCCGACGGCGATCTCCTCTGGTCGGCGCCCATCGTCACGGAGGAGCTGTCCGGGGCCAACGCCGTGACGACCGACCGGGCGGGCAACGTGCTCTTCGCGGGCGAGCTCAATGGCGAGATGAAGATCGGGAGCACGACCCTGGTGGCTCCGCTGGCCGATCCCGACGCGCTCGTGGCCAAGCTGGACGCCGGGGGCGCCGTGCTCTGGGCGAGGAGCTTCGGCTCGGGGGCCACGGACATCGCCCTCGCGATCGCGACCGACGCGACGGGCCATGTGTACGTGGGCGGCTATGTCGACGGCGACATCGATTTCGGCGGAGGACTCGTGGAGGTGGACGGCGAATCCCCGTTCCTCCTGAAGCTCACGCCGGCCGGTGACTTCGTTTGGGCCAAGGTGTTCAACCGCACCGGCGGCAGCGGCGATGGCATCGCCGGCAACGCCGTCGCCGGCGTCGCCGTGCACGAGGGCGGCGACGTGTGGGTCACGGGCTACGCCGACGGGCCGCTCACCATCGACGGCACGACGCTGGCGCCCCCCGCCACCTCGGAGAGGATGGGCTTCATCGCCCGCTTCTCGAGCGACGGCGCGACCCAGCTCGCGCGGCGCTTCGGCGGGCCGGTGTTCGACGAGGGGACCGACATCGCCGTCGGCGGCGGCATCTTCCTGTCGGGCATGGTGAACGGCGAGAGCGACGTGCTCGGGACGACGGTGCGCGCGTACAGCGAGGCGCCGTTCGGGACGGCGTTCGTCGCGAAGCTCACGGAGGGCGGGACCGCCGAGTGGGTGAGCACGCCGGAGCCGAGCGGGAAGGCGTTCGGCGTCGCGCCCGACCTGACGGGAGGTGTCTACACGGCGGGCCGCTCCGATGACGAGGCCACCCTCGAGTACGCGCCCTTCGCGGCGTACACGCGCGGGCGCTCCGAGGCCACGGTGACGCAGCGCTACGTGGCGACCGACAGCTCCGCCGAGGACATCGCGCGCTCCCCCGACGGCACCCTCTGGGTCGCGGGCGTCATGTACCAGTCCCTCGATGTCGGATCGGGCCCCGTCATGTCGCCGGCCATCAGCGGATTCATCCTTCGATATCCGCCGCCCTGAGGCAGCGTTGGCGCGTGTACCTGCAACCAGTCCCATCTAGAGCGACAAACGGGTTGAAACTGCCTGAAAAACGCAGAAAGTCGAACCAAGACGCCAAGACGCCAAGACGCCAAGACGCCAAGACGCCAAGACGCCAAGACGCCAAAATAAGATTCTCTTCTTGGCGTCCTTGGCGTTCTTGGCGTCTTGGCGGTTTATTTCTCGCCTGATCAACGTGATCGGTTTTCTAGCCGGCCCGTCGGTCCCGATCGCCGCCCGCGGCCGGTCGCGGGGCGAGGAACGGGTGCGGCTCGGCGATCCCGAGCCGCGCGCGCCCCGCGAACTCGTATGCGTCGTCGGTCGCGGCGATGTGCTGCGTCGCCGCGTGCAGGTCGCGGAAGCAGCGCTGCAGCGGGCTCGCCGCGTACAGCGCGCCCCCGCCCCCGGCGCGGTAGGCGAAGCCCGCGACCTCCGCGGCGACCTCGGTCACGTAGGTCTGGACGACCCGGACCTCCGCCCAGTCCTCGATCGCGAGCGCCTCGCCCGCGCGCGCCCGGTCCCACATCCGCCCGAGCGCGTCGAACGCATAGGCGCGCGCCGCGGCGAGCTTCGCCTCCGCGCGCCCGAGGTCCATGTGGAAGGCCGCGTGGCTCCCCAGCGCGACCTGCGGCCACGCCTTGACGCGGCGCGGGGCGACCGCGGCGATCTCGTCGAGCGCGCGCCGCCCGACGCCGAGCGCGAAGCCGACGTGGACGGCCGCGAGCAGGGCGATCATCGGGAGCGCGTACAGCGCGCCGCCGCGCCGCTGCGGCGCTCCCGGGAAGGGGCACGTCAGCGCCTCGGGAACCAGCGCGCCCTCGATCCGGTAGTGATCGCTGCCGGTGCCGCGCAGGCCGGCGACGTCCCACGTGTCCTCGATCGCCACCTGCTCGATCGGGACCGCGAGGCTCACCATCTCGGGCGGCCCCGCCGGAGGGGCCCCGCCCTCCGGCGCCACGACGGCGCAGGTGAACACCCAGCGCGCGTGCCGCACGCCGCTGCCGAACGCCCAGCGGCCCTCGAGCACGTAGCCCCCGGAGACGCGCCGCGCGAGGCCGCTCGGCACCTGGAGCCCCGCGAACGTGGGGAACGGCCCCGCGAACACCTGCCGGACCCCCTCGTCCGGCAGGGTGCCCCCGGCGAGGGCGGCGAGCAGCGCCGTGATCATCAGCGACCACCCCGCCGACGCGTCCGCGCGCGCCATCGCCTCGACGATCTCCAGCTGCGTCAGCGGGTCGCTCTCCGCGCCCCCGACCGCGCGCGGCGCCGCCATCGCGAAGAGGCCGCTCGATTGCAACGCGTCCACGACCGCGGGCGCGAGCGTGCGCAGCCGCTCGGACGCCTCGGCGTGGGCGACGGCGACGCCGCGGACGCGCTCGACGGCGGCGAGGAGGCGTTCGCGCTCGGGGGATCGACGGGGCTCGGACATACGGGGCTCCTTTCCTGGACGGGGTGCGGTGGACGGGACGTGCGGCGCGCCGGCCCCTCGGGCCGCCCGCGCGCCCGATGATGACAGCAGCAACATCCGGAAAGTTTCCACCGTCTACATTTTCTTCGAAGCCGCTCCGCGGGCCCCGCGGCGGGCGGCCTTCGTGGTATCGTGACCCTGCGCTGTGGCTCCCCCCGCAAGGCGCCGCCGTCCGCGCGCGCGCACCCCCCCTGCACCCGCGTCGCGCTCCGCCGAGCGCCCGTACCACCACGGCGACCTCCGGCGCGCGGTGCTGGAGGAGGCGCTCGCGCTCATCGAGGAGCAGGGGAACGCGCGCTTCACGCTGCGCGAGGTCGCGCGGCGGATCGGCGTCTCGCACGCCGCCCCGTACCGCCATTTCGCGGACAAGCGCGCCCTGATGACGGAGCTCGCCGTGCAGGCGAGCGCGGGGCTCGGCGCGCGGATCTCGGCCGCCCTCGAGGGGGCCGGGGGCGAGCTCCGGGCGCGCTTCCTGGCCGCCGGCTACGCCTATGTCCGCTTCGCGCTGGAGCACCCGGCGCCCTTCCACGTGATGTACTCCGCCGAGGTGGACGCCGCCGACCCGCGGGTCGCGGCGGCCACGTCGCAGAACCTCGGCCTGCTCCTCGGGTTCATCGAGGAGGCGCAGCGCGCCGGCGCGTTTCCGCAGGGCGATCCGATGGCGCTGGCCGTCCCGATCTGGGCGATGCACCACGGGCTCGCGACCCTCGCGGCGTCGGGGGCGCTGTCCAAGGCCGGCCCGGCGGAGCTCCGGCGCGTGGTCGACGACGCCCACGCGCGCCTGCTCGACGGGCTGCTGCTCGCCGCGCCGGGGCCGTCGCGCGCCTGACCCGTCCAGGCTACGCTCGCCCCCTCGTGCGTACCGCCGCGATCGCCGTGTCTGCCTTCCTTGTCGCCCTGTCGCCGGCCGCCGCCGCCGCCGACCCGTCTCCCGAGCTCACGTACCGGCCCGAGATCGATCTGCCGATCACCGCCGTCGGCGGCGCCGCGTGGATCGCCTCGGAGCTCGCGAAGAAGGGCCTCGCCCCCGACCCGTGCCGCTGGTGCGCGGTGAACACCCTCGACACGTCGGTCCGCGACGCGCTGGTCTGGAGAGGCAACCCGAACACCGCCCATGATCTCAGCAACGTGATGGTCCTCGGCGTCGCCCCCGCCGCCGCGCTGGGCCTCACCGCGCTCGCCGCGTGGCACGACGGCCGCTCCGACAACATCGCCGCCGATCTCGTGATCGTCACCGAAGCGATGGTGGTGGCGATGGACCTGAACCAGATCACCAAATACATCGTCGGCCGCGAGCGGCCCTATTCCCATCACGACAACCCGGATGTGCTCCGCGCGGGCGAGGGCTACTCGGGTCCCCTCCCGAACGACGACAACCTCTCGTTCTTCTCGGGCCACTCCACGGCCGCCTTCTCCCTCGCCGCCGCGAGCGGCACCGTCGCGTCGATGCGCGGCTATCGCGCGGCGCCGTGGGTATGGGCGAACGGAATGGCGATCGCCGCGCTCTCCGGCTACCTGCGCATCGCCGGCGATCGCCATTATTTCACCGATGTGCTGACGGGCGCCGTGTTCGGCGCCGCCGCCGGCGTGCTGATTCCGGCTCTGTTTCACGCCCCGCGCCGGCGCGTTGCCGGCCCTGACACGCAGGGTTTCCGCCTCTCGCTCGCACCCGCGAGAGGCGGCGTCGGCGCGGGCGTCGCTGGCACGTTTTGAGCTCGTTTTTGAGCCGGATGAGCCAGATAGGCCGATCTCCGCCGTCGACAAGGGATCGCGCCGCTCTCAGACGATCCATGTAAGCAGAGTTGACAATGCGGTATTCACTTTTACACTACGCCTGTCAGCCATGGATGCTGGCGCTCGAGCCGCTCTTGCTGGAGCGCGAACCGAACACGTGAATACGCCGTGCCGCCGTCGCGGCACCGGCGACGGCGAGCTGCGGCCGGGGATGGGCATGCGCGATCGAGCGCGCCCGTGTCCGCGGAGATCCGCCAGCTCGGCCCATGAAGGAGTCCGGCGACATGAACGTCGTTCACCATTCGTCACGCCATCGATGGATCGCGGGAGGCCTCGCCGCCGCGTTCCCTGTCCTCCTCGCAGGCTGCAGCGATCAGGCGCTCGGGGCGCCGGCGCCCGCGACGGGCGCCGAGCCGCCGCCCTGGGCCGCCGCGCGCCGGGAGCCGTCCTCGAGGAGCGCGGGCCAGGGCGGGGCCGCGCCTCCGCCGGCCGCGCCCCAGGCCGCCCTGCTGGAGCGCGACGAGCTGCTGCGGGAGGCCGGACGGCTCGCCGAGATCAGGGCGGTGCTCGCGCGGTCGCCGGAGGCGCCGCTCGTCCTGCTCGACGAGCACCGGGCCGAGTTCCCGGACGGCCGGCTCGCCGCGGAGCGCGAGCTCATCGCGATCGACGCGCTGCTGCGCAGCGGGCGCGCAGGCCCCGCGCGCGCCCGCGCCGCCGAGTTCCTCGCGCAGTTCCCGTCGAGCGCCCACGCGGGCCGGGTGCGCCGCCTGATCGCCGCGCCCTGAGACGATCGCGACGGCCGTCGCGCGGCGCCCCGTGAAGCCTGGCCGACATCGTCGGAGGCCGGCGGGCGCAAAGGGCGCTCTCCGCTCGCCCTCTGCCCCGGCGCTCTCCGCCCGCCCTCTGCTCCCCAGCCCTCTCCCGCGGGCGCCTCAGCTCGCGCGGGTCGGCTCGGAGTCGGGCGGCGACATCCCGTCGACCACGACCGGATCGCTCTGCTCGGTCAGGTGCGGCTTGCCCCACATGTCGATGAAATGGCCCGACCGCTTCGCCTTCGTCTCCAGATAAAAGCGGTTGTGATCGTTGGGCGGGATCACGTGCGGGATGCGCCCGGTCACGGACACCCCGTATTGCTTGAGCTGCTGGACCTTGTTCGGGTTGTTCGTGATGAGCTCGACCGACCTCACGTTCAGGCTGTGCAGCATGTGCGCCGCGACGGCGTAGTCGCGCTCGTCGTCCCGGAAGCCGAGGGCCAGGTTCGCCTCGACCGTGTCGAGCCCCTGGTCCTGCAGCGCATACGCGCGGATCTTGTTGATGAGCCCGATCCCGCGGCCCTCCTGGCGCAGATAGAGCAGGATGCCCCGCTCCATGCTCTGGATCTTCTTCAGCCCTTCGAGGAGCTGATCGCGGCAGTCGCAGCGCAGCGAGCCCATGACGTCGCCCGTCAGGCACTCGGAGTGGAGCCTCGTCGGCACGTTCGAGGCGCCGACGACGTCGCCGTGCACCATCGCGATGTGCTCCTTGGCGTCGCGGTTGTTCCAGAACGCGACGATGCGGAAATGCCCGGCGCGCGTCGGCAGCTCGGCGACGCCGACCACCCGCACGCAGACGTTCACGTGGCCATACCCATCGCAGTCGTGCTCTCGATCGCGGGTGACGAGCTCCAGCAGCGGATTCATCGTGTCGGTCATGTCCTGCCTCCGCGAGGGGACGCGTCGCGCCCCGAGCGGTGATGAGTGCGGCGATGGGTGCGGCGATGGGTAAACGGGCGCACTTCTTACCAGAACACGACGGGCAGGCAACGCCTTGCTGGCCCCCGAGGCCGCGGGGAGAGGCCGTGTCGGCGCCGCGAGAGGCTCGCTCGCGCCTGGCGGCGCCGGCCTCCACGCAGGTGGAGGCTGCCGCCGCCACGCGGCCGGCGCGCGGCGGCAGCCGGGCCGCTCAGGCGCCGGCGGGCTGCCGGCGGGCCGGCGCGGCCGCGGACACCCCGGCCGGCGAGGCCGACCTCCCCGCGCGCAGCACGCGCAGGATCAGGGCCGGATCCAGGAGCGCCTCGGGCCCGTCGAGCAGGTGCATCGCGCGCACGAAGCGCACGTAGACCTCGCGATCGACCTGCGCGGCGCGGTGCAGCATGCCGGTGTACCAGCGCAGGATCGGCTGGAGGAGCGGCCGCCTGCCCTCGGTCTCGGGGTAGGCGAGGTCCTCGCCGGTGGACATCTGCCACGGCAGATCGACCGCCTTCGCCGCGGCCGCGTGGTAGCGGCGCGCGAGCCCCGCTATCGCGCCCGGGCCCGCGCGGCGGCGCTGCTCCGCGAGCGCGGCGTCGAGCGCGAGCGCCTGGAGGCAGGCCGACGTCATCCCCTGTCCATAAACGGGGTTGAAGCTCGCGAGCGCGTCGCCCAGCACGGCGAACCCCTCGGGCATCCGCGCCATGCGCTCGTAGTGCCGGCGCAGGTGCGCCGGGAACTTGTAGGTGGCGACGTCCGTCACCGGCTCGGCCGCGAGCAGCGCCCGGTAGAGCGCGTCGTTCGGCAGGCCCCGCGCGAACTCCAGAAAGCCGTCGGGATCGGCGGGCGGGTGGTCGCCGAACAGGCCCGCGAGCACCACCATCCAGCGCCCGCCCTCGATCGGCGCGATACAGCCGAAGCGCCGGCTGTCGGACGGCGACCCGAGGACGTACAGCGACTTCCACGGGACCTGCGCCGGATCCCGCGGCAGGTACTGCCGGCCGGCGTACCCGACCCGGACCTGGATGGTCGACTCGTCGGGCCGCGCGTAGCCGAGCGCCTCGAGCCACGCCGGCGCGCGCGAGCCGCGGCCGCTGGCGTCGACCACGAGGTCCGCCGGCAGCTCCTCGAGCCCGCCGGGCGCGTCGCGCCGCCGCACCACGACGCCGGTGATCCGGGAGCGATCGGGGGAGGCGGAGAGCTCGATCACCTCGCGCTGGTCGAGGCGCCGCACCCTCGGCAGCGCGAACGTGCGGCGGCGCACGTGCGCCTCGAGCAGCGGCCGGGTCATGCACACGGTCTGCACGCCGGTCTCGCAGCGCGGCTTCCACGCGCCGAGGTGGTGCCAGGCGAGGCCGACCCCGAAGTCGTACGCGACGGCCCCGTCCCGGATCAGGTCCTCGGTGAACCCGGGGAAGAGGTCGTTCAGGATGCGCTCTCCCCGGGCGAGCAGGCCGTGGAGGTGGCGGGCCTGCGGCGCGCCCTTGCGGGCCTCGCGGAGGTCGTCGGGGATGCCGTCGCGCTCGATGACGTCCACCTCGTCGAAATGGTCGGCGAGCACGCGGGCTGCGACCAGGCCCGCGATGCTCCCACCGATCACCACGGCCCTGCGGCCGGCGAACGGGTGATTGGAGCGGATGTTCTGCGGAGTGCAAGGCTTCATGCGTCGCCGAGATTGCAATCCTCGGGCCGTTCCCGACGAAGGCAGGGCGGACGCAATGCTTGCCTCCCGGCGGGTCGATCCGCGCGCGTCGAGCGAGCTGCGCAGTTCGCGCGCAACCGCGCCGCGGAGCGACTGAGCAACGGAGCGACTGCGCCGCGGACCGACTGAGCAATGAAGCGACTGAGCCGCCGGGCGACTGCGCAACACCGCAATCCGATGCGCTCCGTCGAGACGGGAGGGGCGAGGATCCCGCGCGCTTCGTCGCCGCCGGAGAGGAGCTCCGGCCGACCGCCTCGGAGAGATCGTGTCGAGACGACGCCGCTGGACGCCGGGTGGAAATCCCGAGGTGCGTGTGAGTGCGCCACGCAGGATTGGTTCTCCGGGGCTCCTCCGAGGTGAATGGAGCGAGCTCGGGGCTACCGGAGACTCATCACCGGCGAGACAGGTCCGCTCCGCCCGAGCAGCTCATGCTCCGGGGCGACAGGCGCCCATTCTCCGTGGGGGCCGCGGCGTCGTTCTTCAGGAGACGGCGGACGGAGGAGGGCCGGGCCGAGGCGGGTCGATGCCGCCGGCCGCCCTCTCCTCGATCCGCGCCGCGGTCACTTCTTGCGGCACCCGCACTCGGACTTCGGCGCCTGCGGGGCCGGCGGCCGCTGGCACGTCATCACGAAGGTGCTCAGGACGGAGATGAGGATCGCGACGCGGAGCCGCATGCCGGCGATTCTTCCTCCGCCGGCCGGGCGGCGTCAATCCCGCCGCGGCCTCAGCCGAGCGGCACCTCGAGCGATACCTCGTCGAGCCCGACGCCGAGGAAGCGGCGCGGGCGCACCGTGACCGCTATCTGCGCTCCGGCCTCGCCGCGGCTGGCCTTGACCGCGAGCTCGATGCTGGCCGGCGGGGCGTTCTCGAACAGCGCCCAGAGCGCCCCCTCGACGACCGGCTGGACCTCGGCGGGGTCGCTGTCCGCGGGCAGCTTCGCGGAGAGCGCGCGCAGGAACTGGACCACGCGCGCGACGAAGAGCTGGTCGACGAGCGAGACGCGCTCGAGGCGCGCCTCCGGCTCGGCCGTCGGGCTGTCGTACGTGAGCTTCTCCGGAGGGACATAGGCCGTCGGCGCGGTGAGGACGTACACCGCGTCGCTGTTCGGGGCCGACGCGAGCAGGAGCACGCCGCTCTTCGCGAGATCGCGCTGGGTGTCCGTCGACACGAACGCCTCGGTCGGGATCGCGACGCCCTCGTCGCCCTCGTACGCGCCCTTCACCTCGTGCACCGGCAGGTCCCCGATGACGCCGCCGCCCTTCGCGCCCGCGATGCGGCACGGCCACCCGGTCTCGCGGAAGCTCCCCGCGATCAGCGCGCCGACGAGGTACGCCGGCGAGATCCAGACGCGGCCGCCCTCGTCGCCCGGCTGCTCGACGATCGCCGCCTCCCGGATCCGCGAGGTCGCCTTGTCGTAGGGCATCCGGCCGAGCACGGGGTTCATGGCGATCGCGACCCAGCGCATGCAGGGCCGCGCCGCCGCGGAGCGCCACGGCGCCCGGTGCGGCGCGCGGAACAGCGCGGCCTTGTTGTCGAGCCGCTCGACGCCGCCGAGGTCGCCCGCCCCGAGCAGCCCCGCGTCGCCGTTCACCACGGCGGGGAGCGCGTGCGCCTCGGCCACGCGCGCGATCTCCTCGAGCCGCGCGAGCGCGGCGGCGCTGCCGTCGATCGCGACGTCCACGATCGCGAACGACGCCGGCGGCTCGGAGCTCGCCGTCTGCGCGAGGACCCGCGCGAGCGCGCTCGCCGCCTCGTCCGGCCGCGCGCTGACGACCTCGATCCGGACGCCCTCCGCCGCCTTCGCGCGGTCCACGAGCAGGCTCAGCCCCCGCCACGCCTCCTCGAGGCGCCGCACCTCCGGGTGCTGCAGGATCGCGCCGATCTGCGCGCCGATCGCGCGCTCGAGCTGCGCGATCGCCTCGGCGGGGCGCGCCGGCTGCCCCGCGCGCGGGCGGGCGCTCGCCGCCACGGTCGCGATGAGCTCCGAGAACCGCCCGCCCTCCGCGGGCCTCGGACCGGGGCCGGCCGGCGCCTCCGGCGGGGGCGCCGCGCCGGCGTTCTCGCCGCCGCCTCCGCCGAGGTCGACCATCGAGAGCAGCGCGTCCACGTCGGAGGCCGGCGCGGGCGCCGGCGCGGCGTGCCTCTCGGCCGCGGGCGCCGCGGGGCGGGCCGGCGACGCGCCCGCGCCCGCGGCCGGGAGCAGGCCGAGGAGGTCGCGCGCGAGCGGCGAGCCGCCCCAGAGCCGATCGAGCTCGGCGCGCGCCTGATCGAGGGTGGCCGAGCCGTCGCGCAGCCGCTCGAGGACGCGCCGGCCGTCGAGGAGCGAGCGCAGGAGCGGCACCTCGGCGCACAGCGCGTCGGGCCGGAAGCTCTTCAGCCCGGTGGGCGACAGGTCGACGCGCGCCGCCCGGCCGCCCGCGAGCACGCTCGGCACCTCGATCGCGATCCGCGGCCGGAGCGTCGCGAAGAGGCTATCGAACCGGCCCGCGTCCACGCGCGCCGCGCCGGCGGGCGGGCTCGCTCCGGCGTTGTGGGGATCGCGCGGGGTGAGATCCGCGACCACGAGCACGCGCAGCGGGAGCAGCGGCCCCCGCTCCACGGCGCCCCCGTCCTCGCCCACGTGGAACCTGAACTCGTCGCCCAGAACGCCCTTGATCGTTTCCGCCATGGCCCTCGCAGCATAGGCGTCACGTCTCGGCGCGAGAAGCGCTAAGCTCCGCGCGCATGAAGACGGAAGGCGGCTCGCCCTTGAACTTGAACCCTGAACCCCACGCCGCCAGCGATCGCAGGCGCCTGCGCGGCGGCGCGCCGATCCAGATCGGGCTCCTCGGCTGCGGGACGGTCGGCGGCGGCGTCCTCCGCCTCCTCGCCGAGAACTCCGGCTACCTGGCGGAGCGCGCCGGCGTGCCCCTCGTGGTGAAGCGCGTGGTCGTGCGCGACCTCGAGAAGGAGCGCGTCTCGGCCCTGGATCGCGGCTTGCTCTCCTCGAACCCCGCGGAGGTGGTCGACGACCCCGCGATCGACCTCGTCGTCGAGGTGATGGGCGGCGAGACGCCCGCGCGCGAGCTCATCGAGCGCGCCATCGACCGCGGCAAGGGCGTGGTCACCGCGAACAAGCTGCTGCTCGCCGCCCACGGCCCCGCGCTCCTCGCGCGGGCCGCCGCGCGCCAGGTCGACCTCGCGTTCGAGGGGGCGGTCGGCGGCGGCATCCCCATCATCCGCACGCTCCGCGACGCGTTCGCGAGCGACTGGGTCGAGCGCGTCACCGCGATCGTGAACGGCACCTGCAACTACATCCTCACGCGCATGCGCGACACGGGCGCGTCGTTCGAGGCCGCGCTGCGCGAGGCGCAGGACCTCGGCTACGCCGAGAAGCCCGATCCGTCGCTCGACGTCGACGGCCACGACGCCGCGCACAAGCTGATCGTGCTCGCGATGCTCGCCTTCGGGGCGCAGGTCGACGCCGCCGACGTGCACACGTCCGGGATCCGCACCATCGAGGAGGCCGACCACCTCTACGCCGATCGGTTCGGCTACACGATCAAGCACCTCGCGATCGGCCGCGACCTCGGCGACTCCATCGAGCTGCGCGTGCACCCCACGCTGATCCCGAAGCAGAGCGTGCTCGCCAACGTCTCCGGCGTCCTCAACGCCGTGCTCCTCGAGGGGCGCGCCGTCGGCCCGTCGCTCGTCTACGGCCGCGGCGCCGGCGATCTGCCGACCGCGGTCAGCGTGGTCTCCGACATCCTCGACGTCGCGCGCTCGATCGCCTCGGGCGTCGCGGGCATGCAGGGCCGCGGCATGTCGATCAAGCCCCGCCGGGTCCGCCCGCTCAGCGAGATCGTCTCGCGCTACTACCTGCGCTTCGCGGTCGAGGATCGCCCGGGCGTCATGGGGCGGCTCGCCGGCGCGCTCGGCGACGCCGGCGTCAGCATCGAGCAGATCGTGCAGCAGGGGCCGACCAAGGGGCGCTCGGCCGCGGGCGGCCCCTCGGCGCGCGAGGCCGCGGTCGACGTGGTGCTCATCACGCACGACGCGCGCGAGGGGCTCGTGCGGAGCGCGCTCGAAGCGGTGGCGCGCGAGGAGTTCCTCCGCGAGCCGGTGCACCTCTTCCGCATCGAGGAGCCGTGACGTCCCACCGCGACGCGCCGCTCGGCGTGTTCGACTCGGGCCTCGGCGGCCTCACGGTCGTGCGCGCGCTGCGCAGGCGCTGCCCGGCCGAGGACATCGTCTACCTCGGCGACACGGCGCGCGTCCCGTACGGCACCCGGTCGCCCGAGACGGTGGTCCGCTACGCGCTCGGCTGCGCGCGCGTGCTCATCGGGCGCGGCGTCAAGGCGATCGTCGTCGCGTGCAACACGGTGAGCGCCGTCGCGATCGACATGCTCCGGGTCGAGCTCGACCTGCCCGTCCTCGGGGTCATCCTGCCCGGCGCGCGCGCCGCCGTCGCCGCGTCGCGCGGCGCCACGATCGGCGTGCTCGGGACGGCCGGGACGATCGCGTCGGGCGCCTACCCCCGCGCCGTGGCGTCGCTCAGCACCCGTACCGAGGTCGCCGGCCAGGCGGCCCCGCTGCTCGTCTCGCTGGCGGAGGAGGGCTGGGTCGAGGGCGAGGTCCCGCGGCTCGTCGCGCGGCGCTACCTGGAGCCGCTCATCGGCGCGGGCGCCCGCTCGGTCGTGCTCGGGTGCACGCATTTCCCGCTCCTCCGCTCGGCGATCGAGGCCGAGGCGGCGGCCCTGGCCGGCGGCCCCCTGCCGATCGTGGACAGCGCGTCGGCGACCGCGGAGGACGTCGCGTCGTTCCTCGCCGAGCGGGGGCTCGCCACGTCCCGGACCGCGCCGGGCAGCCTCGCGCTGCTCGTCACCGATCTGCCGAAGAGCTTCGCCGCGGTGGCGACCCGGTTCCTGGGCGAGCCGGTCGTCGCGGACGGTGCCGGCCGGTCCCAGGCCCCCCTCTCGGCCCCCGCCGCGGCCCTCTCCCCTGCGTCCCCAGAAGCAGAAATGGGCGGCGCGGGCCGTTCCTCTACCCAGGGCGTCGACGTGGAGCAGATCGACCTGTAATACGCAGGTGGCTTGGCCCGGGGCTCCGGGCGCAGAGGAGGTTTTCCACACGATGACGCAGCTCAGGTGGCTTTCGGCCGGCGAGTCGCACGGGCCGGAGCTCGTGGCGACCGTCGAGGGCATTCCGGCGGGCATGCCGCTCCTCGCGGAGGACATCGACGAGGATCTGGCGCGGCGCCAGCGCGGCTACGGGCGCGGCGGGCGGATGAAGATCGAGACCGATCGCGTCCGCCTGGTCGCCGGCGTGCGCGGCGGCGAGACGCTCGGCG
Organism: Sorangium sp. So ce134; assembly: GCA_051525975.1. GTDB lineage: Bacteria > Myxococcota_A > Polyangia > Polyangiales > Polyangiaceae > Sorangium. The sequence continues at coordinate 8,739,905 of CP150314.1, read as the reverse complement.
GCCCCATCGCCATGGTGATCGAGAACCGCGATCACGCGAGCTGGGCGGGGCGGATGGGCCCCGAGCCGTTCCCCGAGCCCCCCGAGGCGCTGACCCGCCCGCGCCCCGGCCACGCGGACCTCGCCGGCGGCCTGAAGTACGCCCGGAAGGACCTGCGCGACGTGCTCGAGCGGGCGAGCGCGCGCGAGACCGCGGCGCGGGTCGCGGTGGGCGGCGTCTGCCGCAAGCTCCTCCGGTCGATCGGCGCCGAGGTCTTCGCCCACGTCCTCTCGATCGGCCACGTGCGGTCGACGATCTCCGCGGCCTCGGGCGCGGGCGATCTCCCGCTCGCCGAGCTCCGCGAGCGCGCCCGCGCCTCGGACCTCGCGTGCGCCGACGCCGAGGCGGCGCAGGCGATGCGCGACGCCATCCGCGAGGCCGCGCACCGCGGCGACACGCTCGGCGGGGTCTTCGAGGTGATCGCCACCGGCCTGCCGCCCGGGCTCGGCAGCCACGTGCAGTGGGACCGCAAGCTCGACGGCCGGCTCGCGCAGGCGCTGATGAGCATCCAGGCGATCAAGGGGGTCGAGATCGGCATCGGCTTCGAGGCCGCGCGCATCTCGGGCTCCGAGGTGCACGACCCGATCGCGTACGACCAGGGGTCGAGCGCGTTCACCCGCCCGTCGAACCGGGCCGGCGGCCTCGAGGGCGGCATCACGAACGGCATGCCGCTCATCTGCCGGGCCGCCATGAAGCCGATCGCCACGCTCAAGCGCGCGCTCCCCTCGGTCGACGTGCGCACCAAGGAGCAGTTCGACGCCGCCTTCGAGCGGAGCGACGTCTGCGCCGTCGCGGCCGCCTCGGTCGTCGGCGAGGCGATGGTGGCGATCACGCTCGCCGCCGCCCTGCTCGAGAAGTTCGGCGCCGACAGCCTCACGGAGCTCTCGCGCAACGTCGACGGCTACCTCCAGCAGGTCCGCTCTTACTGAAGGCCATGGAACTCCTCCCCGACGCACCTCCGCTCCTCCTCACCGGCTTCATGGGGACCGGCAAGTCCACCGTGGGCCGCCTCGCCGCCGCGCGCGCGGGCCTCTCGTTCATCGATCTCGACGACGCCATCGCGGCCGAGGCCGGCGAGAGCGTCCCGTCGCTCTTCGCCACCCGCGGCGAGGCCGGCTTCCGCGCGCTCGAGGCGGCGACCCTGCGCCGGCTCCTCGCGCCGCGGGGCCCGCGCGTCATCGCCCTCGGCGGCGGCGCCCTGGTCGATCCCGCGCTCCGCCTGGAGGCGCTCGAGCGCGGCTGCGTCGTCGCGCTCAGCGCGACCCCGCGCACGATCGCCGCGCGCACGCCGAGCGGCGCCCGCCCGCTGCTCGACGGCGCGCCGGATCGGGAGGCGCGCATCCGCGAGCTCCTCTCCGCGCGCGCCTCCGTCTACGCCGAGGCCCACGCGCGCGTCGTGACGGACGGCGTCTCCCCGGAGGGCGTCGCCGAGCGCGTACTCCGCGCCTACGCGGACCGCCCGCTCTTCGTGCCGCTCGGCGACAAGAGCTACGCGGTGCGCATCGCCGCCGATGGGGCGGCGTCCGCGGCCGACGCCGTGGCCGCGCTCTCGCCGTCGTCGGTCTTCGTCGTCACGGACGAGAACGTGAGCCGCCTCTGGGGCGCGCCGCTGCTCGACGCGCTCGCGGCGCACGCGAAGCCGGCCGCGGCGGTCACGGTGCTCACCCCCGGCGAGGAGCACAAGCGGCTCGCGGCCGTCGAGGCGGCGCTCACGGCGATGATCGACGCGGGCGCCGATCGCGACGCGGTGGTGCTCGCGCACGGCGGCGGCGTGGTGACCGACATCGGCGGCTTCGCCGCGTCCACGCTCCTCCGGGGCGTCCGCTGGGTCGCGGCGCCGACCACGCTCCTCTCGATGGTCGACGCCTCGGTCGGCGGCAAGACCGGGGTCGATCTCGGCCCCGCGAAGAACGCCGTCGGCACCTTCCACCAGCCGTCGGCTGTCGTCGCGAGCCCGGCGGCGCTCGCCACCGAGACCGACCGCGCCTTCCGGAGCGGGCTCGCCGAGGTGGTGAAGTCGGCCTGCATCGGCGATCCGGAGCTGCTCGTGCTGCTCGAGCGCGAGGCCGACCGCGTCCTCGCGCGCGATCCCGGCCTGCTCGCCGAGATCATCCGCCGCTCGATCGGCGTGAAGGCCGCCATCGTCGCCCGCGACGAGCGCGAGTCGGGCGACCGCGCCCTCCTGAACTTCGGCCACACGCTCGGGCACGCCCTCGAGGCGGAGGGCGGCTTCGTCCGGCTGGCCCACGGCGAGGCGGTGGCGCTCGGCATGGTGGCGATGCTCCGCGTCGGCTGCTCGCTCGGCGTGACCGACCGCGCTGCGGCCGACCGGGTGGTCCGCCTGCTCGCCCGGCTCGGGCTGCCCACCCGGATCGAGGACGAGCCGGTCTCCGCCGCGCTGCGCTTCCTGTCGCTCGACAAGAAGCGCCGCGGCTCGTCGGTCCGCACGGTGCTGATGCGCGACATCGGCAGCACGTTCGCGGAGCCGATGCAGCTCGACCGCCTCGCGTCGCTCCTCGAGCGCGCGGCGGCCGGCGCGGCCTGACCCGGCGACTCCGCAGCGCGCCTCGACAGGAGCGCCGCTCTCGCCGGCGCTCGCCGACGTCGCGCGGTGTGCCCGGGACTGCCCAGCTCCCGGCGAGGCCGCGCGGCGCCGGGCGTCCTCGCTGCAGCGGGACGCCGGCGCGAGCTGCGGTTGCGGTGACGGTGAAGAAAATCGATGAGCTTCCAACGCTCTCGAAAAAAATCCCGGCACACGGCCCTCATCGTCCGCTTCGCGCTATCTTTCCCGGCGCCGATGGTGACCTCGACGAAAAAGAGAGTCTTGGTGGTGGAGGACGAGGAGGACACGGCGACGATGATCGCGCGGTTCCTCAGCGACGAGTTCGACACCGTGATCGCGACGAACGGGGTCGAGGGGCTGGCGATGGCCCAGCAGGAGCCGCGGCCGGATCTGGTGATCGTGGACATCATGATGCCGAAGCTCGACGGGGTGAGCATGACGAAGCGGCTCCGCGAGCACGAGCCGATGCGCCGGGTGCCGATCATCTTCCTGACCGCGAAGTCGGATCCGATGGACGTCATCGCCGGCATCCAGGCCGGCGCTCGTCACTACATCACGAAGCCCTTCGTGCTCGACGACCTCAAGAAGAAGGTCCGCAAAGCCGTCTACGGCCGCTAGAGCGGGGCTCACCCGCTTCGGATACGGGCCCATCTCGACGTTTTCGGTGCTCGGCGTACTGGAGTACGCCTGTGCGCCGAAAACGCCGATCTGGGCCCGTCTCCTGTGCGGGTGAGCCCCGCTCTGGGTTCCAGGGAGCGGCGCGAAGGGAGCGGCGTGGAGAGATGCAGGAGCGCCGTTTCACGGCGGGATACTCGGTGCGAGGTACGCTTCTTCCTCCAGGCCTCGGAACGATCCGATGAGCGATGGGCCGAATGTGAAGATGCGCAAAGAAGGGTGAAGAAGATGCCCTGGGTCCCTTTGGCGTCTTGGACGTTTCTCGCTGTGGGCCAATCGGTTTCTGTGGTGCCGCGCAGGGGCGCGCGACAGGAATCCTGACGATTTCCGCTGCCGTCACGCAGCTGGACCGTCCAGCGATTCCCTTCTGTTGAGTTGTCAGGAGAACTCTTATCTCCTCACCGCAGGTCGAACTCCACCGCAGATAGCGCGTCCGTTGAACGCAGGCGGCGAGCTACGGCAGCAGCTCCTGCGCCGGGCGCACGCCGGGCGGCGAGCGAGCGCGAGGGCTGCGGCGGCCACGCTGGGGCCGCGCTTCGGGCGCAGGGCGGCGGCGGGGCGGGCGCGGGAGGGCGCGCCGGACGGGAGGGCGGGGGAGGCGAGGCGGTCAGCTGCCGCCGCGGAGCGGGACGCTGCAGGCCTTGAGGGCGCGCTCGAACAGCTCGAGCGAGCGCGCGACGCTCGAATGCACCCGGCGGATCTCCTCGGCCGAGGTGGTCGCCAGCTTCACGATCTCCAGCGCCTCGCGCGGGTGCGCGTCGTCATAGTTCGCATGCGCAGCGAGCCACGTCAGCGACTTGCTCCCCTCGCCGTAGAGCTTCGTGAAGGCCGGCAACACCACGCGCGACCACTCGCCGGTGATCCCCTCGATCGCATAGTTGACCGCGCCGACCGCCTCCGCGAGCGAGCCGCGGTAGGACACCGACCAGAGCCACTCGAAGAGCGACGCGACCTCCGGCGTCGGACGGTGGCTCGTGATCTCCGACGCGCTGATGCCGTGCCCCGCAGCCCAGTCGAGGTACCAGCGCACATGCAGCGCCTCGACCCGGATGTTCCCGATGAGCCAGTCGCGCACCAGAAAATCGCGCGGCGTCTGGCCGTAGGTCGTCTTGGCCAGGCTGAGCCCCATGTACTTCGGGAACGCCTCGACCACGCAGAAGAACTCCCGGATGAGCACGCTCCAGGTCTCGTGGTCGACCGGCTCCGTCAACGTTCGCGCAATCGGCGGCGTGTACACCGCCGCCTTCCACTGATCGGCCAGGGACTCGAGCATGTCCTCGACCCAGACCGGATGCGGCGTCGCCTTAAGGCTGTCCTTGACTTCCTTGTGCCGCTGCGAGCGAGGTGACAGCATGAAATTACCTGGAGGGTTGCTGGGTCAATCTCCCTCGTGACTGCCCGCCGGTCTCCACCCCACCACGTCCCCTCAGGCTGACCGGCCAGCGGCCGTCAGGAGACAAGTCGCGGCGCGGGCACGATGCTGACCCCCAGGCTCACTGGACGAAGGAGCCAGCACGACGACCTCACCATGAGAGGCTTCGTGTACATATGTGTCCCGCCTGCATCCAGTCTGGATCAGGGCGAAGGAAGAAGTCAATAGCCAAACGAGGGCGCCGGCAGAACGACGAGGCGGCCGAGCGCCGTCAGGTCGCTCACCAGACCACCTCGGAGAGGCATTCGGTCGCGCCGCGGAACCGGCACCGCTGGTGCGTCACCTTGGGGGTGGACGCGCCACACAGGAGCAGCGCCTGCTCGACCCAGCCGCAGACGCCGTCTCCGCAGTTCATCGCCGACGGTCCCTCGTCGTCCCCGGTCGGGCCCGTGATGGTCAGCACCCACTCCCGCGGCTTCACCATCCGCGGGAAGACCTTGCCGGCGTCGAAGTAGCGCGACCAGAACATTCCGGTGCGGGCGACGATCGTGTCCGGCATCGCGATCGAGAGCGCGAACTTCAACACCGTATTCAGGTCGCGGTCCGCGACGTAGCGAGCAAACCGCTTGATCTCGGCGGCCTGGTCGTTCGCTGTCCGCACGTGCGTTCGCAGCGCCCGGTTCCAGACGCCGATCGGGTACCAGCTGCTCGCCAGCAACGGCTGATTCAGTACGTCCCGGTCTGACTTGGGCAGCGACGTCACCAGCCGCTCCCAGGCCCCGGCGTCGCGGTTCGTCGTGACGAACGACCGGAGGTTGACCAGCAACGTCCCTTTGCATTTGCCGGGGGGGATCGAGGATTTGCTCTTCGTGTCGTACGTCTTCATCGCGGCGAACCTACGGCGGGAAGCCCCGGCGAAGCCGGGCCCGATCGCGGGCGCGGCGCGTGCAGTCTCGGGCGGGAAGCTCTTCCCGGGAGCACATCGTCGGGGCAACTCCAGGAGTCGTGGTTGTTCCTTGCAGGGGAGCGTGAGTCGGGCTCGATGGCAAGAGATGATTACGCGGGAGCAGGCGCGCGACACGAGCCGCCGCGGCCAGGGGCAAGATCGCGCCGTTGTCCAGCTCTCCTTTTGACCCGAGACGCCATACCTCGGGAGGCCTCGTCGGGCTCCGTGGGTGGATAGAGGTGTAACGCGCATTACGTGACTTCACGCCTCGGCGGGCGGGCCGGCGGCGCCGGGGAGCTCGCCGCGGGGGCGCCGCGCGCCGCGCGCCGTCGGCGGAGGTGGTGCGCCTCGCAGTTGCCGTCGTCCGCGAACCTCGGTACCCCTACGCCCCATGAGCGAATCCACGACGGGCCGGCCCGCCGCCGGCCACGCGGAGCCCGAGCTGCCGCACATCGACGTCGCCGAGCGGGGGGCGCCCCGCGACGGGCGGCCGCAGATCATCGACCGCCGGCTGTTCATGCAGCTGCTCGTCTTCCGCTGCCCCGGCGCCGCCGATCCGGCGGAGCTGACCGCCGCGGTCGGCCAGGCGCTCTCCTCGCAGCGCGTGGGCGCGGTCGTCTACGAGGACCTCAGCGATCCGCGCGGGATCGCGGTGCTCACGTGGGCGGAGGACCCGGCCGTCTTCGTCCAGACGGTCCGGCCGGCGCTCAACCGCGGCGAGCTCCGCGCCCTGGAGCTCCGCCCCGATTTCACCATGCTCGGGCGCACGTACTCGACCGGCTACGAGCAGGACCTCGACTTCTGGCTGCTCCGGCGCCCGTCCGAGACCGTCCTCAACCCCGCGTGGCCGTGGGCGGTGTGGTACCCGCTGCGCCGCAGCGGCGCGTTCGCCAAGCTCGACGGGCGCGAGCAGGGGAGCATCCTGCGCGAGCACGGCACCATCGGCCGCGCCTACGGCGCGCAGGACCTCGCGCACGACATCCGCCTCGCGTGCCACGGCCTCGACGCCCGCGACAACGAGTTCGTGATCGGGCTCGTCGGCAAGGAGCTCCACCCGCTCTCGCACATCGTGCAGGCGATGCGGAAGACCCGGCAGACCTCGGAGTTCATCAGCCAGATGGGCCCGTTCTTCGTCGGCCGCGCCGCCTTCCGCAGCCCCGGCGGCTGACGGGGGCCGTCAGCCGATGCCGGCGAGGGCCGAGAACGCCCTCGCCAGCGCGTCGAGCCGCGCCGCCGCGCGGGCCTCGGCGTCGCTCACCGGCTCGTCCGCGGCGACCTCCTCGCGCACGTCGAAGTAGAACTTGATCTTCGGCTCGGTGCCGCTCGGGCGCGCGATGATCCGGCTGCCGCCGTCGAGCTCGTACACGAGCACGTTGCTCGGGGGCAGGACCAGCGGCTCGGTCCGGCCGTCGCTCGTGGTGCGCGTGCGCGCCTCGAAATCGCGCCACGCCGCCACGGGGGTACCGCCGATGTCGGCCGGCGGGCTCTTCCGTAGCGCGGCCATGATCGCGGCGATCTTCTCGACCCCGTCGACCCCGCGCAGCGTGTAGGAGCGCTGCCCGCTCAGGTAGAGGCCGTGCTTGCGGTGGATCGCCTCGAGCTCGTCGAGCAGCGTCTTGCCCTCGGCCTTGCGCGCCGCCGCGAGCTCGGCGAGCGCCACCGCGGCGCTGATGCCGTCCTTGTCGCGCACGAGCGGGCCGATCGTGTAGCCGAGCGCCTCCTCGAAGCCGAACACGAAGCGGGCGCCGGTCGAGCGCTCGATGTCCATCGCCCGGTTGGCGATCCATTTGAACCCGGTCAGCGTCTCCTCGTAATGCACCCCGAGCGCCGCGGCGATCACGCCGAGCAGCGGGGTCGAGACGCACGAGGCCAGCACGAGGCGCCGCTCGTTCGCGGCGCCCCCGGCGCGCCCCTCGGTGAGCAGGTAATGGCCGAGGAGCACGCCGACCTGGTTGCCCGTGAGCTGAACGTACGTGCCGTCCGGGCGCCGCACCGCCACGGCGAGCCGGTCGACGTCCGGATCGTTGGCGAGGATGAGCTCGGCGCCCTCCTGCTTCGCGAGGGCGAACGCCAGGTCCATGGCGCCCTTCTCCTCGGGGTTCGGGAACGCGACCGTGGGGAACGCGCCGTCCGGCTCGGCCTGCTCGGGCACGCTCGTCACGCGCGTGAAGCCGGCCTGCTCGAGCGCCCGGCGGACGAGGCGGTTGCCCACCCCGTGCAGCGGCGTGTAGACGATGCGCAGGCCGCGATCGCCGTCGCTCCGCGCCGCGACGCCGCGGATCGCGCGGAGGTAGCTCTCCTCGAGGTCCTCGGGGAAGTCGCGCACGAGGCCCCGCTGCCGCGCCTCGTCGAGGGGCATGCGCGGGACCTGGTCCGCCGGCGGCGAGGCGTCGATCGCCGTTGCGATGCCGGTGTCGTGCGGCGGGATGATCTGTGCGGCGTTGTCCCAGTAGACCTTGTAGCCGTTGTATTCGGGGGGGTTGTGGCTCGCCGTCACCATCACGCCCGCGGCCGCGCCGAGGTGGCCGACCGCGAACGCGGCGATCGGGGTGGGGCAGGGGACGGGCGAGAGGTGGCTCGGGACGCCGGCGGCGGCGAGGGCGCAGGCGGTGTCCTCGGCGAACTCGCGGCTCCGCCGGCGGGCGTCGTAGCCGACGACGACGCCGGCGCTCCGCGCCTTCTCGCCGAGCGTGGCGAGGAGATAACGGGCGAGCCCGGCGGTCGTCCGGAGGATGACCGCGCGGTTCATCCGGCTCTCGCCGGCGCCGAGGACGCCCCGGATGCCGGCGGTGCCGAACTCCAGGGGACCGGCGAAGCGCTCGGCGAGCTCGGCGCGGACGCCTTCCTCGCCCGCCCTGGCCGCGTCGATGAGCCGGCGCAGCTCGCTCTGGGTCTCCGGATCGGGGTCGTGGGCGAGCCAGCGCTCGGCGGGCTCGAGGACGAAATCGTGGCTCACGACATCGTCTTTAATTCAAGCCGGCCGCGGTGTGCACCAGGCGCACGCGCGATGCGACGCCGTCGCCCGCGCGGGCCGGTGGCGCCTGGTCCGCCCGGGCCGGCGCTACCCGGCCTTCTTGCCGGCGGCGAGCGCCTCGGCGAAGCGCGTGTCGTACTGCCCGCCACGAAAGTCGCCGTCCGCCAGGATCTGCCGGAGGAACGCGAGGTTGGTCGCGGCGGGGCCTGATGGGCCGGCGAGCTCGATCGTCGTCTCGGCGAGCGCCCGGTCGAGGCGGGCGATGGCGTCGCCGCGCGTCGCGCCGTGGGCGACGATCTTGGCCAGCAGGGGGTCGTAGAACGGCGTCACCTCGAGCCCCTCGGCGACGCCGGTCTCGATCCGCAGGTCGTCGCCCGCGGCCGGCCACCGGAGCGCGGCGATGCGGCCGGGCTGGGGCGCGAACTTCTTCGCCGGATCCTCGGCGTAGAGGCGCGCCTCGATCGCGTGCCCGCGGTAGGTGTGGCCCAGGACCTCCGGCGCGAGCGGCTCGCCCGACGCGATGCGGATCTGGTGCTCGACCAGGTCGAGCCCGGTGCACATCTCGGTGACGCAGTGCTCGACCTGGAGCCGCGCGTTGACCTCGAGGAAGAAGAGCTCGCCGCTTTCCGCCGCGACGAACTCGACGGTGCCGGCGCCGACGTAGCCGGCGCTGGTCACGACCCGGAGGGCGCTCTCGTGGAGCGACCGCCGCCGGGCCTCGCCCGCCTCCCCCTGGAAGAACGCGGCGGGCGACGGGGTCTCCTCGACGATCTTCTGGTGCCGGCGCTGCGCGCTGCACTCGCGCTCGCCGAGCGCGACCGCGCCGCCCTTGCCGTCGCAGAGCACCTGCACCTCGATGTGGCGCGGGCGGTCGATGTACCTCTCCATGTACACGCGCGGGTCGCCGAACGCGGAGCGGCCGCGATCCGAGCACGCGGTGAGGGCGCGGGAGAGCTTGCCCGCCTCGGCGACGATCTGCATGCCGATGCCGCCGCCGCCGCCCGCGGCCTTGACCAGCAGCGGGAAGCCGATGCTCTCGGCGGCGCGCTGGGCGGACTCGAGGTCGGCGGGGTCGATCGGGCCGCCGGTGCCCGGCGGCGGGAACACGTCGGCGCCGCGCGCGTGCTCGCGCGCGAGGATCTTGTCGCCGAAGGTGTGGAGCACCGCGGGCGGCGGGCCGATGAACGTGACGCCGGCGGCGAGGACCGCCTCGGCGAACGCCTGGTTCTCGCTGAGCAGCCCGTACCCGGGGTGGATGCCGTCGGCGCCCGTCGCGCGGGCCGCCTCGACGATCGCGTGGACGACCAGGTAGCTGTCCCGGACCGGCGGCGGCCCGATGCGCACGGCCTCGTCGGCCATCGCGACGTGCGGCGCGCCCGCGTCCGCGTCCGAGTACACGGCGACCGTCGCGATCCCGAGCCGTTTGCAGGTCCGGAGGACGCGGCAGGCGATCTCTCCACGGTTGGCGACGAGGATCTTCTTCAACACGCCGACAGCTACGCCCCCGCGCGGCGGCGCGTCAAGGCGCTCGCGGCGGGCGGCGCTGCCCCCGTGCGCCGCCGGACGGCCTCGTACGGCGGCGCCTGGCGCGAGCGCGCCCGGGCCCGCTCGCCGGCAGCGCGCGCGGGCCGGGCCGGGCGCCCGCGCGATCAGCCCAGCGCGCGCCGCACCTTCGGCTTGGCGCCGAGCAGCACGAGCTGGCCGCAGGCCGCCGACACGTCGTCGCCGCGCCGGCGGCGCACGAAGCACGAGTAGCCCGCCTGCGTGAGCACCTCCTGGAACGCCGCCACGCGCTCCTGGGCGGGCGGGCCCAGCGCGGAGGCCTCGATCGGGTTCATCGGGATGAGGTTGATCTTCACCGGGAGCCCGCGAAGGAGCTTCGCCAGCCGGCGCGCCTCGGCCGGATCGTCGTTCTGCCCGGCGACGAGCGTGTACTCGATGGTGATGCGCCGGCGCCGCGGCAGCGGGTACGCGCGCAGCGCCGCGAGCAGCGCGTCGAGCGGGTACTTGCGGTTGATGGGCATCAGCGCCGAGCGGGTCTCGTCGTCCGCGGCGTGCAGGGAGATCGCCAGCGCGATCTGCCCGCCGAAATCCGCGCCGAGCCGCGCGATCTCCGGGACGAGGCCCGACGTGGACACCGTGACCCGCCGCGTCGACAGGTTGATCCCCTCCGGGTGGGTGAGCAGGCGCAGCGAGCGCGCGGTGGCCTCGTAGTTGTGGAGCGGCTCGCCCATGCCCATGTAGACGACGTTGCGGAGGTCCTCGCCCTCCTCGAGCATCGCGCGACCGAGGAGCACCTGGCCCGCGATCTCCTCGGCCCCGAGGTGGCGCTTGAGCCCCGCCACGCCGCTCGCGCAGAACCCGCACCCCATCGCGCAGCCGACCTGCGTGGAGATGCACTGGGTGACGCGCACGCGCGGCGCCGCGCCGGGCTCCGCCTCCGCGTCGTCGTCCTCGTCGTCGGCCGCCGCCGCGTCGGCGTCGAGCTGCGCCTGCGAGCCGGGGCCCGACACCGACGGGAGCAGGACCGTCTCGATCGTCGCGCCGTCGCGGAGGCGCAGGAGCAGCTTGCGCGTGCCGTCCTCGGAGCGGTGGACCCGCTCGGGCGTCAGCACCTCCCCGAGCCCCTCCGCGGCGAGGTGCTCGCGCAGCCGCGCCGGGAGGTTCGTCATCGCCGCCGGATCCAGGACGCCGCGGCGGTGGATCCACTGGAAGACCTGCTTCGCCGTGAACGACCGCTCTCCGCGGGCAGCCAGCGAGGCCGACCACTCTTCGGGCAGGCGGGCGACGGGGTGAAGCGGGGTGGAGCGCACCGCCGTGGCGTACTGCGCGCCGACCCGAGCGGCAAGGGAGCACGAGCCGGCGCGGGCGGCCGCGCCGAGCGCGGCGCAGGCGCTCGCGCCGGGGGGACGGGCGTCAGCCGCTCTGCGTCTCGACGTGCGCCGCCGCGAGCTGCCCGTCGCGGTCGCGGCGCGCCCGCGTCCGGCTCGCCGCCTCGAGCGCCTCGCGGGTGTAGCGCTCGAACGCCTCGGCCCGGTGCATCGCCGTGTGCTCGGCGAAGACGCGCTGCCGCGCCCGCTGGCCCACGGTGAGGCGCTTGTCCTCCTTCATCTCCCGGAGCTTCCGGAGCACGTCCTCCGGCGTGCGGACGAGGAGGATCTCCTCGCCGGGCTGGAAGAGCGTCTCGATGCCCGGCCAGGTGTCGCTGAGGACCGGGGTCCCGCACGCGGCCGCCTCGAACAGGCGCGCGCTGGGCGACCACCCGGACTCGACCATGGCCCGGCGGGTCAGGTTCAGCGTGAAGCGCTGGGCGTTGTAGAAGATGCGGTGCTCGTCCGGCGGGAGGTGCTCCGTCCGGGAGACGTTCTCGGGCCACGCGAGCGACGACGGGTACTGCGCGCCCGCCACCGCGAAGCGCCCGCGGCGCATGCGCCGCGCCGGCTCGAGCAGCAGCCGCTCGACCGACGCCTGCCGGTCGTCGCTGTACGTGCCGAGGTAGCCGAGATCCCAGCGCATCGGCGTCGGCTGGGGGTAGTACACGTCGGTGTCGGCCGCGCAGTAGAGCGCCCGCGCGCGCACCGCGCCGTGGCTGCGCTCCAGCCGCTCCAGCGTCGGGCCGCCCGTCGCCGACAGGTAGAGGTCGTACCGCGGGATGAGCGCCGGCGTGAGGTACGCGTGATCCCCGTGCGCGAGCCGGCCGAGCGTGACGGGCGTGTCGAGATCGTAGAACGCGGCCTTGCCGCGGGCCTCCTCCGTGATCCACGCCCCGACGGTCGCCCCCTCCGGGACGAAGGAGCCGACCACCACGAGATCGGCTTCGCGCACCGCGCGTGAGAATCGATCGCGGAGCTCGGTAATGCTCGAGTACCGCTCGGTCGTGCCGTAAGGCGGGTTGGGCAGGTCGCGGTGCTGATCGTAGATGGAGAGGCTCCGCTCCAGAAAGAGCACGTGGTGGCCGCGCGACGCGAGCGCCCGGAGGAGCGCTCTGTACGTCGTGGCGTGGCCGTTGCCCCACGAAGACGTGATGGAGAGTCCCAGGAAGACGTAGCGGTAGGTAGGTGTCGTCATAACGTGGTGGCGGCAAAGGTTGAGAGATCCCGGAAGACGTGCCGGCCCGGAATGGGCCGGTCTCGAGGCTCGCCGCGGTCGCGCCCGAGCGCCGGAGTAGGCCTCGCGACCCGTGCGGCCACGCCAAGGCTGGACGAGGCTGGGCCGACCTGGGCTGGACGAGGCCAGCCCAGGTCGCCCGGCCGAGAGAACAGCACGTCGATCCGGTTGCCCTGGCGCCGCGCAAGCGGGCGTGGCGACGAGCGAGCGAACCCGGATTAACATGCGTGCTGAGGCTCTGCAATCCTGAGAGACGCTGTTTCGCGTCCGGAGATGCGTATTCCCCATCAAGACCCTAGGCGATAAGGCCCGGACTGATCTCGAGACGACGAACGGCGCAGAATCGTAAGTTGCTGAGGGAGAAGCGGCTCGATCGCGCAAAGCACCGCCGACGAGCGCCGCCGCGCCGCGAGGCAACCGGCCTGTGCGGCACAGAGGGCAGCCGGAGCGATGATGAGAAAAACGGGAGCGAAATTGTAATGGTCTGCCGTGGCTGCCGGTCGAACGGAGCGCAGGCGGGAGATCCCGCCCGGGAACGCCGCGGCAGCGCGCGAGACGCGCCGCCGGTGCCGACGACATCGGGCGCGCGCGGGGTGAGCTGCAAGGCGACGGACCGCTGCCCTGCGGTCGCGCTGGAGGCACGGCGGCGAGCGGGCGCGCAGGGAGCCCGCCGTCCGATCAGGGGCGCCGTCGCGTCAGGCGCGCCGTCACGAAGCGGCGGATTCAGCCGGCAGGGGTGCCGTCGCGAGGCGGCGGATTCAGCCGGCAGGGGCGCTGTCGCGAAACGGCGGACTCAGCCGGCGCAGGGGCCTGACCTCGCGAGAAATCGGCAGGGGACCAGGAAGGCGGAAGAAGCGCGGCGGCGGGTCGCCCTCGCGCACGCGAGGGCGCCGCCGCGGAGCGATCGCCGTTGAGGGGGTGTCCAGCCTGGAGCGGCGAGGCGCGGCGCGAATGCCGCAGCGACGTTCAGGTGGCGGGGCGCAGCGCCCGCCAGCCCTCGATCACCTCGGCGACGTTCGCGAAGCGGCGGTCTGGGCTGTGGGCGAGACCGCGGTTCACGAACACCTCGACGTGCTTGTCGACCGGCGGAGGCATGAGGTTGCCGAGGCGGCGCGGCGGCGTCCTCGTCTTCAGGTCGGCGAGCATCATCAGATTGCGCGCGGCGTAGGGGAGCTCGCCGGTGAGCGCCTGAAAGATCACCGTCATGGCCGCATAGAGGTCGGCCCGGTGATCGACCGCCTTCCCCTTCGTGAGCTGCTCCGGCGGCGCAAACCTGAAATCGCCGAGGCACCGGCCCGGCAAGCTCACCGCCTCGTCGGAGAGCGCGGGCGGGACCTTGCACGAGCCGAGATCCAGCAGCGTCAGCCGCTCGCCGTCCGGGCCCCGATCGAGGAGCACGTTCGTGGAGCTGATGTCGCGGTGGATGATGCCTATCTCGTGCAACTCGGCGATCGCCAGCCAGAGCTGCTCGGCGAGGGGGTGCAGGGCGGCGAACGGGAGCGGCCCTTGCCGGGCGAGGCGGTCGCTGAGGAGCTCCCCATCGCGCAGCTCGAACACGAGGAGGGGGCCGTGCTCCGGGTCCTTGCCGCCGTCGATCGACGGCAGCGTGTGCGGGCCCCGCAGCCGCTGGCACGCCGCCGCTTCGCGACGGAAGCGGCCCTCGGCCTCCTCCTGCGGCATGCGCTCCGGCGCGCTGAGCACGCCCCCCGGGTCCAGCCGCATCGGAGGCTCGCCGAGCACCTTCACCGCGACGCGGCGGCCAGCGCTCGCGTCCTCGGCGCTGAACACTTCACCGAGGCCTTCGCGGCGGAGATGACGCACCACGCGGTAGCGCTGGAGCAGTACGGTTCCGGGCACGATTGACAAGAGCGGCCTCCTTCGCTTGACAAAAAGGGGTCGAGCGCGTTCCGGTCGCCTCCCCCCAGTCCCCAGACAAGCTCATTTATCACGCGGACGCGACAGCGGAAGCGCCGCGCGCTGCCCGGCGTGAAAAGGAGGTCTCGCCTACACCTGCCACTCCACATCGCCCGGCCGCTCTGCTCGAGGTCGCCTGGACGAAAAAGTATCGTGGCGCAGGCGAGAGGGCGAGGGAGGCGAGCGCCTCCGGTCGACGCGCGCCGCGGCGGCCGGGGCGCGGCGGCGGGAACGACCGACCCGGGGGCGCCGCGGCCGCTCGGGTGTCCCCATTGCCGCGCTCCCGAGCCGCCGCGAAGGTCTCCGGGCGCGCCCGCGGGAGGCGGAGGAAGCCGGCCTGTCCTCGCGGCCGGACGCGAGGGCAGGGGGCGCGCGGGGCGCCTCGACGCCGTAAGAGTTGCCCGTGCCCCCGCTCTCTGGTGACGATGCAGACGTGGAGCGCGGTAATCGGCGGTGATTGCATCGAGGAGGCGGAGCCTCGCGGCGCCCGGCTCCGGCGACACGCAAGCACCCCCGAACCGCTGGTCATTCTCGTGAACTTCGCGTAGCTCCCACACAGGACGGACGACGATCCGCGGGGAGCGGCGGCAGGGGCAATGCGAGCGGGAAACGTCATCGACGGCCGGTTCGAGATCGTGGAGCTCGCGGGCGCCGGCGGCATGGGCCACGTCTTCCGCGCGTACGACCTCACGACCGGCGAGACGGTCGCCCTCAAGGTCCTCCAGAACGCCGCCTCTCAGGACTCGAGCCGCCTCGCGCGCGAGGCGCAGGCGCTCGCCACGCTGCGGGTGCCGGGGGTGGTGCGGTACATCGCGCACGGGGTCACCGAGCTCGGCCACCCGTACCTCGCCATGGAATGGCTCACCGGCGAGACCCTCTCCCAGCGCCTCGCCCGTCAGGCGTTCACCCTCGACGAGAGCCTCAAGCTCGCCCGGCGCGTCGCGACCACCCTCGGGTCGGTGCACCGGCTCGGCGTCGTCCACCGCGACCTCAAGCCGAGCAACCTGCTCCTCGTCGGCGGCGCGATCGACCGCATCACGCTCATCGACTTCGGCGTGGTCCGGATGTCGGGCATCGACCAGCAGCTCACCATGCCCGGCGCCATCCTCGGCACCCCCGGCTACATGGCGCCGGAGCAGGCCCGCGGCGAGGCGCAGGTCGACGCGCGCGCCGACGTCTTCGCGCTCGGCTGCGTGCTCTACAAGTGCGTCTCGGGGCGCGCCCCGTTCCGCGGCGCGCGCGGGCTCGCCGTGCTCGTCAAGGTGCTCATCGAGGAGCCGCCGTCGCTCCGGTGGCTCCGCGAGGACGTGCCCGAGGCGCTCGACGAGCTCGTCACGCGCATGCTGTCGAAGTCGCCCGAGGGGCGGCCGAGCGACGGCAACGCGGTCGCGGCCGAGCTCGCCGCGCTCATGGATCCCGCGGCGATCTCGATCCGCCCGCCGGCCAGCTCGATCCGCCCGCCGGAGCTGACGACCGGCGAGCGCAAGGTGATGTGCCTCGTGCTCGCGCGCGACGGCCTCGCGCCCGCCGCTTCCGAGGCGGAGATCCCCGAGATCGACGAGCAGGCGCGCGCGCAGGCGCTCTCGGCCACGGCGGCGCGCTACAGGGGCCAGCTCGAGCTCGTCGAGGCGCGGCTGCCGCTCGTCGTGCTCTCCGGCGCCGGCGCGACGACCGACCTCGCGGCCAGGGCGGCCCGCTGCGCGCTCGCCGTGCAGGCGCTGCTCGGCGGCGCGCCTGTCGCGGTCGTCACCGGCAGGGCCGAGATCGCCTCGCGCATGCCGATCGGGGACCTCATCGATCGCGTCGTCCAGCTGCTCCCCGAGAGCCGCGCCCCGTCGCGCGCGGCGGCGATCCGCATCGACGAGGTGACGGCGGGGCTGCTCGGGGCGCGCTTCGAGATCACCGCCGACGAGGCCGGCCGGTGGCTCCACGGCGCGCGCGACGAGCCGGACGAGGTGCCGCTCCTGCTCGGCAAGGCCACGTCGTGCGTCGGCCGCGAGCGCGAGCTGTCGCTCATCCGGGACGAGCTCGCCCGGTGCATCGAGGAGTCGACCCCGAGCGTCGTGCTCGTGACCGGGCCCGCGGGCATCGGCAAATCGCGGCTCCGCCACGAGCTCGTCCGCGCGGTCCGGGAGGACGGCGAGCCGGTCGAGGTGTGGCTCGGGCAGGTGGACCCGATGAGCGCCGGCTCGTCGTTCGGCCTGCTCGCGCACGCGCTCCGGCGGGCGATGGGCCTGTCGGAGACCGACGCCGTCGAGGAGCGTCGGCGCAAGGTGCGGGCGCGGGTCGAGCGGCACGCGTCGCTCGACGCGGCGCGCGTGGCGACGTTCCTCGGCGAGCTCGTCGGCGCGCCGTTCCCGGACGACGACGTCCAGCTCCGGGCGGCGCGGCGCAACCCGATGCTCATGGGCGACCAGCTGCGCCTCGCCTGGGAGGACTTCCTGCGCGCCGAGTGCGCGGAGCGCGCGGTCCTGCTCGTGCTCGAGGACCTGCACTGGGGCGACCTGCCCACGATCACGATGGTCGACGCCGCGCTCCGGAACCTGAAGGACCGGCCGTTCATGGTGATGGCGCTCGGCCGCCCCGAGGTGCACGAGCTCTTCCCGAAGCTGTGGGACGAGCGGCGCGGGCACAAGCTCCGCCTCGCGGGGATCTCGCGCCGGTCGAGCGAGCGGCTCGTGCGCCAGGTGCTCGGCGAGCGCGAGAGCCCGGCGCTCGTGGCGACGCTGGTGGAGCGCGCGGACGGCAACGCGTTCTACCTGGAGGAGCAGATCCGGGCCGCGGCGGCGGGCCACGGCGCGGACCTGCCGGAGACGGTGCTCTCGATGGTGCAGGCGGAGCTCGACGCGCTCGACGTCGGGGCGCGGCGGGCGCTGCGCGCCGGGGCCATCTTCGGCGAGACGTTCTCGCGGAGCGGGGTCGCCGCGCTGGTGGGGCGGGCGGAGGTCGACCGGCTGCTCGCCGAGCTCGAGGCGCGGGAGCTCATCGTCCGGCGCTCGGTGGAGGGCGCGCCGGAGGCGGTCGAGTACCGGTTCCGGCACGCGCTCGTGCGCGAGGCGGCGTACGGGATGCTGACCGATCACGATCGCCGCCTCGGCCACCGGCTCGCCGGCGAGTGGCTGGAGCGGATGGGGGCGGCGGATCCGATGGCGCTGGCCGAGCACTTCGAGCGCGGCGGCGAGCCGGCGCGGGCGGCGGCGGCGACGCTGCGCGCGGCCGAGCAGGCGCTGCTCGGGAGCGATCTCGGCGCGGTGATCGAGCGCGTGGAGCGCGGCATCGCGCGCGGCGCCTCGAAGGCGACGGCGGGGGCGCTGCGGCTGTGCCAGGCCGAGGCGCACCTCTGGCGGGGCGAGTTCGCGCTGGCGGAGCGGCGGGGGATGGAGGCGCTGGAGCGGCTCTCGCCCGGGTCGGCGCCGTGGTTCTCGGCGCTGACGCAGATGATCCTCGCGGCCTCGAAGCGCGGCAACCACGACCAGGTCGAGCGGCTGCTGCGCGTCGCGCAGAGCACGGAGCCGCGGCGGTCGGCGCGGACGGCGCGCAGCGTGTGCCTGTGCGCGGGCGCCGGGCGCCTGCTCTTCGGCGGGCGGTACCAGCTCGCGGACGAGGTGCTCGACGCGATCGAGCAGGACGCCGAGGAGACCGATCCGGAGGTCGAGGTGCTGGCGCGGCTCCACGAGGCGCGCGCGTACCGGGCGATGGCGGGCGGCGATCCCGGCGCTTGCCTCGCGGGCTTCGAGGCGGCGCTCACGGGGTTCGAGCACGCCGGCGATCGGCGTAACGCCTGCTGGGCGCGGAACAACCTGGGCTCCTGCTACGCGGAGCTCGGCGATTTCGGGGGCGCCGAGGCGGCGCTGCGCGCGTCGCTCGCGGACGCGGAGCGGATGGGGCTGTCGGACGCGCGGCTCGGCGCGCTCCTCGGCCTGGGCCCGGTGCTCGCGCGGCTCGGCCACGTCGAGGAGGCGCGGCGGACGGCGGAGGAGGCGCTCGCGACGTCCCAGGCCCTCGGCGACGCGCGCCGGGAGGGCGCCGCGCGGACCTGCCTCGCGAGGATCCTGCTCCAGTCGGGCGATCTCGGCGGGGCGGAGCGCGAGGCGCGCGCCGCGGTGGCGATCCTGTATGGCGCGCCGCCGCTGCGCGCGTTCGCGTACGCGGTCCTCGGGCGGGCGCTGCTCGACGCGGGGCAGGCGGTGGACGCGCTGGCGGCGACGACCGAGGCGTTCTGCCTGCTCGAGTCGGTGGGCGCCGAGGCGGGCGAGTCGCTGGTGCGCCTCGCGCACGCCGAGGCGCTCTCGGCGTGCGGCCACCGCCGGGAGGCGATGATGGCGATCGCCTCGGCGCGCGAGCGGCTGCTCGATCGGGCGCGGAAGATCGGCGATCCGGCGTGGCGCGCGAAGTTCCTGGGCCACGTGCCGGACAACGCGGCGACGCTCGAGCTGGAGCGCAGGTGGCTGGGGGCGTAGGCCGACGGCGGTAGCCTCAGCAGGAGGTCTCGCCGAGCCGCCCACCCCGCGCGACGAACACCCTGTCCGGGGCCTATCGTGGACGCGCGACAGGGAAGTGCTCCGGCGACGTGGCCCAGGATGTGAGCCGCCGCGACGTGGGCAGCGAGGGAGAGGGTTTGAGCTGAGAAGAGGCGATGCACCGGTGGCCTCGTCGCCCAACTCCGTACCTGGCTCCGTGATGGAGAAGAATTGAAGCCACAGAGGCAAAGAGGAAGAGAGAAAATCCTCTCTCCTCTCTGTGCCTCTGTGGCTCCGTGGTTCCTTCCCTCTTCTCTGCTGTCTCCCGGTGCCCTCCGCGCCCCGGCGGTTCCGGGGGCGCCGCCCTCGCTACGGGGCGCCGGCGGTCGTCCGGCTCAGAGGAATTCGCAGAGATACCCGGTGGGCAGCGTGGCCTTGACGTCGAAGCCGCTCTTGCCCGCCACCTCGAACGACGTCCCCGCCGGGTACACGCGCCAGTCCGAAGAGCCGTCGAAGCGGACGGCGAGCTCGCCTGCAACGACGGTCATCCGCTCCGGCGCCTCGGTCGAGAAATGAAACTCGCCGGCGTCGATGACACCCATCGTCTGCCGACGTCCGTGGCGCTCGAAGCCGAGGCTCTGGACGTTTCCGTTGAAGTAGCTGTTGTGCTTGAGCATGGCGCCCTCCTACCGCGTCCCGCCCCGAGAGGCCAGCCTGGACTCGCCCGCTCGTCGCGGCCGCGACAGGCCACCGCCGCCGGCGGGGCGGCGTGCATCGGCGCCGGCGGCGGGGGAGGAGCCCACTGGGACTCCAGGCGTGTCAGGGCCTCGAGCTCGCCGTCGCGCCAGTCCCCGCGCCAGCGCGCTCCCGTTGGCTTCAGCCAGGCGAGCCCCTTCGGGTTCGCTTCGGGCGCGTTCCCGGACGGCCCGCCCGGCAACCCCCGCGCCGGGCTGTGGAGGCTTACCTGCTCGTCTTCGCCAGCAACATGGCGCCGATCGCCGACGCGCTGCTCCGGCAGATCCCGCTCGCCGCAGACAGGGAGCTGACTCGACGTCGGTGGGCGGCAGTGGGCTCGTGCGTGATCGATGGCGGCTCGGCGCGCCCGACGTGCGGCTCGATCCGGGGTGAGGCGCGCTGGCTGTTCCGCGCGCTCGCTCCTACAAGCGCTCGATGATGAAGCTTCGGGTCTTGTTGTCGAAGCCGTGGGGAGCGAGGTTCGCGTCTGCCGTGAGGACGAGCGTGTTCGTGGGATACCCGATCCACCCGTCGGAGAGCGTCACCTTGAGGCCGGGGGGGACGCGGACGGAGCTGATCCGCCAGTCCCATGCGGTCCATGGGCTGGCGAACAAGAGGGCGCCGCCGACACCGTACAAGAACGAGGCGCCCGAGAAGTTGGCGTTCTCGTAGAAGGTGATCGCGTCCAGCTGCGGGTCCGAGGCGTGCGCGACGACGAGGCTCGAGATGGTGTTGTCGAAGCCCGCGGCCACGAGGTCCGTGTCCGAGGTGAACACGCGCACATCCCACCCGAAGTTGTCGCCGAAGAAGGCCGTGACCCGGAGCCCGGCGGGGACCCTGATCGCGCTCGCGCGGTTGTCGCCGATGATCGCCATGTCCGCGAGTGTGTGGCGGCCGAGCCCGAAGCCCTGCGAGACGCCGGAGAAGTTCGAGAGATCGTAGAGCACGACCTCGTTGTTGGGATGGACGGTGGGGCCGCCGGCGATCGTGGCGTCGATCCACGCGCGGTGGCGCGCGACGTCGACGCCGATGAGCGTCGCGTCCAGGTTCGTGCCGTCCTGGCCGATCGAGCCCGAGTACACGGCGACCTGACGCCCGTTGACGAACCATGGGCCGCCGGAGTCGCCGCTCCAGGGCGAGCCCGTCACGCCGGTCGCCTGGAGCTCTTCGTCGGAATACCGGCCATCGATGTCGATGCTCGCCTTCTTGAGCGACGGCGCCATCACGAGCGGCGTGCCCTCGCTCCCCCAGCCGTAGATCGTGGCGCTCGCCGACCCGGCCGGCGCCGCGTCGGCGAGCTGGACGACCGGACCATCGGCGTCTTCGACCAGGTGGAGCAGCGCGATGTCGACGCTGGCCGAGGGCACCTCGACGGCGTCGACCGCGATGCGCTGACCTTGGCTGTACGTGTTGCTGCCGACGCGCACCGCCGACGTCTCGCCCTCGTCCGCGATGCAGTGCTGCGCGGTGAGCACCCAGCGCGGCGCGACGAGCGTGCCGGTGCACTGGTAGAAGTCGCCCGTGCTCCCGCGCACGTCGAAGACCTGGACGGCCCAGGGGCTCGCCTCGGCGAGCTCGCCGCCGATGATCGCGGACGACCGCGACTCGAGCGCCTCGAGCGGCTCGTCCGACGCGCCTTCGACCGAGCAGCCCGTGGAGAGGCCGAGCGCGGCGCCGGCGCAGATCACGAGACCAAACTTATGACCAAGCTCTCTCTTCTTCATTGTGTCTCCACATCATCATTCTGTGGGGACGAACGTTCGCGCCGAGGGCGTCCACCTCCGCCAGGCGGCCGCCAGCGCCGTCGGCGTCGATCGAGCGTTCGTCAGCGAGCAGATTGACGGGCCCTGTGATCACGGTATGCCCTGCCCGGCGACGGCGTCTCCGAGCCGACCCATGGGAACACCGGGTCGACTACGGTGGTGGGACCGCCGGAGCGGGAGGCCCGGAAGCGGGCGTGCGAAGCCCGCCCCGAATCCGGTCAAGGATCACGTCCGGAGTATGCGGCGATACCCTGGGCGGCACCAGGCGGCGATCTGGAACGGCAGCGTTCGCGGCGTGGAACAATGGGCCATCCCGCTGTTCGCATCGAGCTGCATCTTTATGATGGTCGCGACTACGTGGTCAGCGACCCGCGCGCCAATCCCGGCGAGCGGCGGCCTCATGGATCTTCTTCTTCGGGAGGCGGCTCGCCGAGCGGGATGGCGTGGCGGATCGCGAACGCCTCGTCGCCACGGCGGCTGAGGAGGTGGATCGCGCGGGCCTGGAAGGTGATCGGCAGGATGCGCCGCCATTCGGCCACGAGCGCCTCGCCCTCCTCGCCGCGGAGCTGCGCGATGGACAGGTGCGGGGTGAAGCCGCCGGCGGAGATCGTGCTCTGCTCGCTGCACTGGGGGAAGAGGGCTTCCAGCCTGGCCTGCAGGGCCTCCAGCGCGCCGGGCGGCTCGGAGCGCGGGTGGAGCCACACCGTGGCGCCGGCGCGGTGCTGGAAGCGCCGCACGTCGTCGAGGGTCACCTCGAAGGGCGCGACGTCGCGCAGCGCTGCGGCGATGGCGCCCCTTGCCTCGGCGAAGGTCGCCTCCGGCAAGAACCCGTAAAGCAGGTTGATGTGCGGCATCCACCGCTCCACGTGCCTGTCGTGCGCCTGGCGAATGGCCTCGATCGGCGCCCACGCTTCCCGGGGCGGGAGCAGCGCGAGGGCGCTCTGGTGAACGGGCCGCGCGTCGAGCCCGCATTGCGCCGTCGGCGCGGGCGCGCTGCGCTTGCCTTCGAGCAGGTCCACGCGCCGGCGGCGGTCCCAGACGGTCGTTGCGCCTCGGCGGATGTACTGGATTCGATGCCAGGGGATGTCGCCCTCCGGGTCGAAGCTCGGGAGGCCGATCTCCTCGGTTCCCGACGCCCGGGTCTCGTAGCCGATGACGAACGCGGCCGGATCGAGCCGTGGGTCCCAGCGGATCTGGTCGTACACCTGCCGGCTGGTCCGGAGCTTCTGCCGCGCCTCGCCTTCGTGGCCTGAGGTCTCTTGCCGACCCATGCCAGGAAGATAGCAGCCGGAGGCGATCGTGACATGAAGTCACGTCATCGTGGATTTGACGTTGATGAAGGAGACCTGCTGGATCATGGTCGCCGCCGTCCGCCCGACCGAGCACGCCAGCCGATCATCGAGCTTCATCGCCCGACACCGGCACCGAGGACGAGCAAGCGGCCTCCGTCTGGCCATCGATCCGCCAACCCTGCGGGTCAGGCCCCCGCGCCGACCGGCAGCCGCAGCGCGACCTCGAGCCCGCCGCCCTCGGCGTTCCTCGCCTCGACGTCGCCGCCGTGCAGCAGCACCGCCCGCTGCGTGATCGCCAGCCCGATCCCCGTGCCGCCCGCGCCGCGCGCCCGGTGATCGTCGACCCGGTAGAACGGCTTGAAGATGTCCCCGAGCGCCCCCTCGGGCACGCCCGGCCCGCGGTCGCGGACGCGCACCTCGGCGACCCCGCCGGCGCACGAAAGGTCGATGCGCACCGTGGTGCCCGCCTCGGTGAAGCGCAGCGCGTTGCGCACCACGTTCTCGATGGCGCGCCGGAGCAGCTCCTCGTTCCCGTCCAGGGAGCACGCGTCGCGCGCCCCGAGCTCGACCGAGCACCCCTGCTGCTCCGCCTCGAACGCGGCGTCGTCGACCAGCTGCTCCACCAGCGCCGTCAGGTCGACCCGCTCGGTGCGCTCCATGCCCCGGGCCGACTCCAGCCGGCTCAGCGTGAGCAGCTCGCCGATCATCCCGTTGAGCCGCTCCGTCTCCCGCTCGATCCGGTCGAACGCCGGCTCCACGTCCGGCGGCGACCGGCGGCGGACGAGCTCCAGCGAGATGTTGAGCCGCGCGAGCGGCGACCGGAGCTCGTGCGAGACGTCGCGGAGCAGCCGGCGCTGCGTCTCCAGGAGCTCCTCGATGCGCTCCGCCATGCGATCCATGTCGCGCCCGAGCGCCAGCGTCTCGCCGTCCGCGCCCGCGAGCTGCTGCGCGACGCGCACCGAGAGATCGCCCGCGGCCATCCGCTGCGTGGCGCCGCGCAGGATGCGGATCGGACGGGACAGGTAGCGCGCGAGGACCACCGCGACGAGCCCGGTCACGGCCACGATCGCGAGGAGCCGGTGCGGCAAGGTCTCCGGCACGATGAAGAACATCCACGGCGACCGGACCGGACCGGTCGCGACCGCGACGAAGGACGGGTCGCGGCGCAGGACGACCGCGACGAGCTCCCGCTCGCCCACCTCGACGGCGATGCCGTCGGCCGAGCGCCTCGCCCGCTCCTCGACGAGCGGCGCGCCGTCGATGGGCTCGCCGCGCACGAGCGCGCCGGACCGGTAGACCGCGACGCGCTGATCCCGCGGCTCGAGCGGCGCGAGGCGCTGCTCGCAGCCGGAGAGCCCGTCCCGCGCGCACGAGAGCGCGCTCTCCGCCCGGAGCTCGACGCTGCGCGTGCTCAGGCGGCGGCGCAGCGAGCTCGACTCGGCGGAGAACGCCCAGCCGTGGATCACCGCGAACAGGCCGACGAGGAGCGCCATCGCGATCCACAGCGAGACCAGGAGGCGCAGAAAGAGGCTCTTCACGCGCGCCCTCCGGGGTCGAGGCGCCTCACGGGCGCTCCCGGGCCAGGATGTAGCCGGCGTTGCGGACCGTCTTGATGCGCTCGCCGCCGCTCGGCCCGGGGCCGAGCTTGCGGCGGAGGTTCGAGACGTGCATGTCGATGCCGCGGTCGTACGCCGCGAGGCGGCGGCCGAGGACGCGCCGCGCGAGGTCCTCGCGCGAGACCACCGTCCCCGCCTGCCGCACCAGGACCTCGAGCAGGTCGTACTCGGCCGTCGTGAGCCGGACCTCCTCGCCGCGGACCCGGACGCGCCGCGCGGCGGGGTGCACCTCGAGATCGTCGACCGCGAGGACGCTCGGCGCCTCCGCGCCGCCCGGCCCCGGCGCGGCCGCGCCCGCGTGCGCGGCGCGCCGGTGGAGCGCGCGCACCCGGGCGACGAGCTCGCGCGGGTTGAACGGCTTCGGCAGGTAGTCGTCGGCGCCCATCTCCAGGCCGACGATGCGGTCGACGTCCTCGCCCCGCGCCGTGAGCATCAGGACCGGCACCCGGGAGCTCTGCCGGAGCCGCGTGAGCACCTCGAACCCGTTCAGGCCGGGCAGCATCACGTCGAGCACCACGAGGGTGAACGGCTTCTCCTGCGCGCGCGCGAGGCCGGAGATCGCGTCGCGCGCGCTCTCCACCGCGTAGCCCTCCTGACCGAGCAGCTCGGCCAGGAGCTCGCACAGCTCGGCGTCGTCGTCGATGACCAGGATCTGCGGCGGATCGGCCATGTCGGGGACTGTAGCGCGGCCGCCGCAGCGCTGTGTAAGGCCTGGTCAAAAGGCTCTTGACGAATCTTTACACGAACTGGACACCTCTTGAGACACTGCTTCCTAGCCTGGGCCGCATGACGCTCACTCGCTCCGTTCCCTTGCCGTGGCTGGCGTCCCTCGCCGTGATCGCCACGTGCTCGCTGGGCAGCGCGGCGCGCGCCGAGACGCTCACCGCCGAGCAGGCGGTCGGCCGCGCGGCCTCCCAGAACCCGGCCCTGCGCGCGGCCCTGCTCGAGGCCACCGCCGCGCGGCAGGCCGTCGCCGCCGAGCAAGGCGCTCGCAAGCCCACGCTGTCCGCCTCGGTGACCGGTCAGTACGCGGAGGACCTCGGGAACGGCGGCGGGCTCTCGGGCTCCACGACCGTCGCGTCCAACGTGGCCCTCCGGTACACGACCGACATCGGGACCAGCCTCGAGGTGGGCGCGTCGGCGGACAAGTCGTGGGGCGGCGCGGCCCGCAGCCCGGGGCAGAACGGCGTCGCCAGGCCGACGACCAACGCGGAGGCGTACGTCTCCGCGCGGCAGCCGCTCCTCCGGGGCGCCGGGACCGACGCGGTGCTCGCGCCGGTCGCGCAGGCGGAGGCGTCGGCGGCCGCCGCGGAGCAGGAGCGCGACCTCGCGGCGAGCCAGACCGCGCTCGACGTGCTCGATGCGTACTGGGAGCTCTGGTACGCGGAGCAGGCGATCGGCGTGCAGGAGCAGGCGCTCGCGGCCGCGCAGCGGCAGCTGAACGACGCCAAGGCCCGCGCCGAGACGCTCGGCACCGGCACGCGGGTGGACGTCCTGCAGTTCTCGACCTCGGCCGGGTCGATCGCGGACGCGCTGTCGCAGGCGCGCGCGACGCGCTCGGCGCGGGCGATCGCGCTCGGCCGCGCGCTCGGCATGGCCCCGGCGCAGGCCGCCTCGCTCTCGCCGACCGGCGCGCCGCCCTCCCTCGGGGCGCTGCCCCCGAGCGACGCGCTGACGCGCGCGGCGCGCGAGCGGTCCCAGGAGCTCGCCGCCCTGCGCGCCGACCTCGAGGCGCAGCGCGCGCGGGTGGGCGCCGCGGAGGACGCCGACCAGGTCCGCCTCGACGCGTTCACGACCGCCTCGGTGAGGACCCCGTGGGCGGACGACGGCACGTCGGGGGTCTCGCTCGTGGGCGGGCGGCCGGCGTTCACCGTGCTGGGCGGGCTCGACCTCGAGCTGCCGTTCGGCGGGGGCCGGGCGTCGGCCGACGCGGCGCGGGCGCGCACGCAGCTCGCGGCCGCGGAGGCGCGGTACCAGGCGCGCGCCGAGGCGATCGCGGCCGAGATCACCTCGCTGCGGGTGACCCTCGAGGCCGCGAGCGATCAGGTCGCGCTCGCGACGGAGACGGCCCGCCTGGCCGGCGAGCTCGCCGAGGCGGAGCGGCAGCGGCTGTTGCTCGGGACGTCGACGTCGGCGGACGTGGTGAAGGCGGAGCAGACGCTGCGCGAGGCGGAGCTCCGCAAGCTGCGGGCCGTGGTCACGGCGCTCACCTCGCGCTTCCAGCTCGAGCACGCCACGGGCGCGCTCCTCGATCGCTTCGCTTCGGTGCTCCCCAGGAGGTCGTCATGAACAGGAACAAGAAACGCTACCTGATGTCCGGCGTGGCCGCGGCGGCCATCGCGACGTTCGCGATCGGCGGGTACGCCTGGTATCAGACGCCCTCGAAGGCGCCCGCGGGGCCCACGGTCGAGATCCGGCGCGGGAGCCTGACCGAGACGGCGGCGGCGTCCGGGAAGATCGAGCCCGACGTGCAGGTCGAGGTGAAGTCGCGCGCCGCGGGCCAGGTCATCGAGGTGCTCGTGGAGGAGGGCGACCAGGTCGAGGCCGGGCAGCTCCTGGTCAAGCTGGATCCGACGGACGCGGAGCGCGATCTCGCCGAGGCGCGCGTGGCGCGCGACCGGGTGAAGGCCGACCTCGCCGCGGCGCAGGCGTCGCTCTCGGCCGCCGACCTCGAGCGCAAGAACAACGAGGTGAGCCAGCAGATCGCCGAGAAGAGCGCCGAGCTCGGCCTGGGCTCGACGGACGCCGCCCGCTCGGCGGCGCACTCGACGAAGGTGGCGGGCGCCAACATGACGCTCCGGCGCGCGCAGGTGACCTCGGCCCAGGCGCAGCTCAAGCAGGCCGAGCTCGCGGTGCAGGACGCGGAGACGCGCCTGAAGGAGATGCAGATCTACGCGCCGATCGCCGGCACGGTGCTCGACGTGGCGGTGGAGAAGGGGACGCTCGTCTCGTCGGCGCTCACCAACGTGAGCGGCGGCAGCGCGGTGATGACGCTCGCCGACCTGTCGAACCTGCGCATCGTCGGCGCCATCGACGAGGCGCAGATCGGCCGCGTCTCCCCGGGCCAGCGGGTCGAGATCCGCGTCGACGCGTACGGGGACCGGGTGTTCCAGGGCGTGGTCGATCGCGTGAGCCCGCTCGGCAAGGAGGTGTCGAGCGTCGTGACCTTCGACGTCGAGATCGTCGTCAAGGACAAGGACGCGTCGCTGCTCCGGTCGGGGATGAGCGCGGACGTGGAGATCGTGACGGCGGAGCAGAAGGACGTGCTGCTCGTGCCGCTCCTGGCGGTGCAATCGGCGGGCAAGCGGCGGTTCGTGCGGCTCGCGAACGGCGAGGAGCGGCCGATCAAGACCGGGGCGACGGACGGGACGAACATGGTGGTGGCCGAGGGGCTGAGCGAGGGCGACGACGTCCTCGCGAGCGCGCCCGTCGTGAGCGCGCCGGGCCCGCAGCAGGGGCAGGGGCAGCAGCGGGGCGGGCAGAACCCGATGCGCGGGATGGGCATGGGCATGGGCTCCCGAGGAGGCCGCTGAGATGGACGTCCCGGTCTTCGTGAGCGGTCTTTCCAAAGTGTACCACGCCGATCGCGCGGACCTCGCGGTGCGGGCGGTCGACCGGATCGGCTTCGAGGTGCGCCGCGGCGAGTCGGTCGCGATCATCGGGCCGTCCGGGTGCGGGAAGTCGAGCCTGCTGAACATCCTCGGGTGTCTGGATCGGCCGACCGAGGGCACGTACCGGCTCGGGGGGCGCGACGTGGCGGAGCTCGACGACGACGAGCTCGCGGCGCTCCGGAACCGGCACATCGGGTTCGTGTTCCAGAGCTTCAACCTGCTGCCGCGGATGACGGCGGCGGAGAACGTCGAGCTGCCGCTCCTCTACGGGGCGGTCAAGAACAGCCGGGCGCTCGCGGAGAACGCGCTCGCGCGGGTCGGGCTCGCGGCGCGCGCGCGGCATTTGCCGTCCGAGCTCTCGGGCGGGCAGCGGCAGCGCGTGGCGATCGCGCGGGCGATCGTGACGCGGCCGTCGATCCTGCTGTGCGACGAGCCGACGGGCGCGCTCGACAGCCGGACGGGGCGCGACGTGCTGGAGCTCTTGCTGTCGCTGAACGCGGACGGGACGACGCTCGTGATGGTGACCCACGACCTCGGCGTGGCGCGGGCGCTCGCGCGCGCCATCCACATGAAGGACGGCCACATCGTGGCCGACGGCCCGTCGAGCACCGTGGTGGCGGCGTTCCACGCGAGCGAGATGGAGGCGGCATGCTGATCAAGGAGACCGCGAAGAGCGCGTGGCGCTCGCTCGCCTCGAACCGGCTGCGGACGCTGCTGACGATGCTCGGCATGATCATCGGGACGGCGGCGGTCGTGGCGGTGCTCGGCATCGGCGAGGGGGCGCGCAGCAGCGTGGAGGGGCGGATCCGGTCGCTCGGCGCGAACCTGCTGATGGTGCGGCCTGGGTCGGCGTCGGCGAGCGGGGTGCGCTCCGGCACGGTGAAGACGCTGACCGAGGCGGACGCCGAGGCGCTGAAGGCGCTCGAGGGCGTGGCGGCGGTGGCGCCGGAGCGGAGCGGCAGCGCGCAGCTCCGCTACATGGCGAGCAACCTGAACGCGTCCGTGACCGGGATCACGCCGGCGTACCTCGAGGTCCGCTCCCTCGCGGTGGCGAGCGGCATCGGGTTCTCGGAGCTCGACGAGCAGCAGCGCGCGCGGGTGGTGGTCCTCGGCGCGAACGTGGCGCGGCAGCTCTATCCTGGGGCCTCGCCGCTCGGCACGCGGCTCCAGATCAACGGGAGCGCGTTCCGGGTGGTCGGGGTGCTGGCGGAGAAGGGCTCCGGGATGGGCTCGCCGGACGACGGGGTGTTCGTGCCGCTGTCGACGCACCGGTCGGTGCTGTTCGGGCAGGATCACCTGTCGACGATCTCGCTGCAGCTCGCGAGCGAGGACCGGTCCGACGTGGTGATCGCGCAGCTCGAGCAGCTGCTGCGCCTGCGGCACCGGCTGCGCGCGGATCAGCCGAGCGATTTCGAGGTGCGGTCGCAGGCGGAGATGCTGGCGACGATGGGGCAGATCACGGGCACGTTCACGACGCTCCTTGGCAGCGTGGCGGCGGTGTCGCTGATCGTGGGCGGCATCGGGATCATGAACATCATGCTGGTGTCGGTGCGGGAGCGGACCCGCGAGATCGGCGTGCGCATGGCGGTCGGGGCGCGGCGCAAGGACATCCTGCGGCAGTTCCTTGTCGAGGCCGTGGTGGTGTCGCTGGCGGGCGGGGTGGCCGGCGTGGGCCTCGGGTACGGGGCGGCGGTGCTGCTGTCGCGGTTCGGGGAGTGGGCGACCATCGTGCCGCCGTACGCGGTCGGGCTGGCGCTCGGGGTGTCGATCCTCATCGGGATCACGTTCGGCGTGGGGCCGGCGCGGCGCGCGGCGAGGCTCGATCCGGTGGAGGCGCTGCGGTTCGAGTGAGGCCGGGGTGCCCTGGGGGGAGCGGCCGGGTCAGGCGGGGCGGGTGACGGCGAGGGCGGCGAGGAGCGAGGCGTTCTGGTGGAGCGCCTCGACGGCGTGGTGGAGGGATTTGCCGGCGTCGTAGACGGTCTCGACGTCGAGGCCGGCGGCCAGCTGGCGATTGTATCGACTTTTGAAGCAGATCTGCTCCTTGGGCCGCCACACGTCATCGAGAGCGCTGCGATCATCAGCCCA
Source organism: Sorangium sp. So ce134 (assembly GCA_051525975.1). Taxonomy (GTDB): domain Bacteria; phylum Myxococcota_A; class Polyangia; order Polyangiales; family Polyangiaceae; genus Sorangium. Next base: position 8,709,753 of record CP150314.1, on the reverse strand, counting down.
TGCCTGAAAGGTAGCGACATGCTTCCCCCGGCACGCCGGGTTCTCTTCGCAGAACCGAATTCCGGCGCGCGTGTTCTGGAAGAGCCAGGCCTCGATGCTGTAGTAGGGCACCAGGAGAAGGAGCTGAGACAGCGCCAGTTCGCCGGCCGGAGCGCGACCGCTCCGTTGGCGCCGGTGCTCAATGAAGCGGCGTACGTCGATCTGGATGAAATCGCGGAATTTTTCTACGTTCTCGCTCGCCTCGCGCTCTGCCCAGCGGCGGTCACCATCAATGTGATAGATCACGAAGGCGCGGTCGCCCTCGAGCAGCTTCGTGGTGATGTAACCCATGAGGTCACGGCGTTTCGGGTGGTTCCGGTTCTTCCACTCGTTACCTCGGAGAACGAGGCGCAGGTTGCCATCCTCCGGTGGCTCGAAGCGGATATGTTGCCAGTCGTAATTGCTGTCGACGAGGCGGAAGATGTTCTTCGCGAGCGCGACCAGCGTCTCGTGCGCCCCTTCGCCTGAATCCTCGCCGAGAACCAGCAACGAGCAGCGGGCGACGCTCACCAGAGCCCTCGCGTCCTCAGGATCTCGCCGACGTGCTCGATGCCGACCTGGTAGGCGCTGTAGAACATGTCGGCCTCGTCGTCGGTCATGTTGCGCCAGATCATGCGCTCGCGGTCGCCGTCGGCCTGGTTGCGGCAGAGGATGAAGCTCTCCTTGACCTGCTCCGCGGACTCGAAGGTCAGATAGTCGAGCAGGAGCGGGTTCTGGCTGGTGAGGAACGCCTGCCGGTCACCGATGGCGGTCATGCACTCCTCGATCCACGCGTGGTGGAGGCCGTTCACCAGCTCGTCGGCGATGACGAAGCTCGGGTTCGCGTCAAGGTAGTAGAGGAAAGCGAGGAGGCGCTTCTGGCCGTAGCTCAGGTGCTGGTCCTGGAAGATCGAACCGTCGCGGCGGGTGAACCAGAACTTGAGGTTTCCGAACTCGAGTTGCTCGAGTGGTGGGCTGTGCTGCACGTTTTTGCCAATGAGCTCCACTTTTGCTGTGGCCGAACGCAGGCCGAGCAGGCGAACCGACTCGGAGAGAAAAGCGATTTGGTTGTCTTGCATGGAATAGTCGGTTGCTCCCTCGGGCAATCCGGGATCCATCGCGTCTAGAATCCCCTTCGGAACGATTCCATGATCAGGGCTAATGGTAGACAATCTGGATTGTGGTGTGCCTCGGAATCGATCGAGGCGAATGCGCGGTCGAAGGTCGTCCTTCGAGAGGTCGGCATCGTCTGGTCTCGCCGTGAGTGCGCGAAACGTGTCTAGCGATTCGTCAAAGCGGCAGGCGCTCCTGAGGTCGGCCCAGACGTTGACGTGAGCGCGCATCTTGGATGCGACAGCCACAAGGGCAAAAATCGTATGGAGGAGTCCCTGGGGACCCTCTGCAACGCGTATCGGCCATTGGCTGTCAAGCTCTGCGCCCTTGATGGCAAGCTGATCGTCCGAGCGGCGGATCGATACCGTCGCCTCAAGGTATGATAGGCTCAGAGTAAGCTGAAAATCCGGCATCTCGAGGGCCGCATACCCCCCCTCGCGCCCCGTGCGGACCATCGGCGGCAGGCGCAAGCGCTCCACCGGCCCGACCTCTGGCTCCCGGCTCGAGATCGTCCCGGTCAGCGAGCCCTGCGGGAACGTCAGCTCGAGCTCGATCGAGAAGGGATCGCCCGGGTCGGTCAGGCTCGTCCTGAGGATCTTCGAGATCAGCGAGAGGAGCGTCGTCTTCCCGGCGCCGTTCGGGCCGAGCAGGACGTTGCGGCGGTCGCTAAAGATGAGCTCGCAGGGCTCCACGTTGCGGTAGCGGTGAATCTTGAGGCGCTTCAGCTTGACCACGGTGTGGCAGCCTAGTCCCCGCCGCCGCCGGCGGGCAACGAGAACGCCCCGTCTCGGCCCGGCATCTCGGCCCACTGCGGGAACGCGCCGCCCGCCCGTGCCGGAGCGCGCCGACGGTCGCGCTCGGCGTGACGCCGCCCTCGCACTCCCGATTCACGCGACGCCTTCATCCCGCCAGACCTTTTCAGTGCCAGCCCGCCGCCGGCCCGCTATCCTGTCCGTGACATGACGGTGCTGCTGCAGAACGACCACCTGACGGTCACGCTCGATCAGGAGCGCTCGATCGTCCGGAGCACCCGTTCCGAGCTCCCGTATGCGTCCCCCGACGAGTTCATCCGCGTCCACACCGAGGCGCTCCAGATCTACGAGTCGCTCGATCGCCCGAGCCTCGGCCACCTCATCGACCTCCGCCGGCCCCCCATGAACAACGACCCGGCGTTCGAGGCCGCCACGATGCGCACCCGCAGCATGCTCGTCCAGGAGTTCGCCGCCGTCGCCATCGTGGTCCGGACCGCCGTCGGCGCCCTGCAGGTGAACCGGCTCCTGCGTGAGGAGAGCAACGACAGTGTCGTCGTGCTCCACGACGAGGACCTCGCCCTGGGATACCTCATCGAGGAGCTCCGGAAGGTGGTGCGCCGCTCCAGCGCGCCGCCCGGCGGCCGAGACCGGAGCTCCCGCCCCTCGGCGCGCCCCGCCCGGGTGCGCTGAGCCCGCCCCGAGTACCCCGAGGCCACGCGCGCCCGCCGGCCGAGGGCGCCCGCGACGCCGCTTCTCGCGAGCGCGCCCTTCGCCTAGCATCGGGCGATGCGCGCGTGTCCGCGGTGCGGCCTGCTCATCAACGCCGAGGGGCGTTGCTACCCCGGGTGCACAGGCCCGCTCGCCACCGTGCGCTGCGGCGGCTGCTACCAGCTGAACCCGCCAGACGCCGAGCGCTGCGACGGCTGCGGGCACGAGCTCGGCCTGGAGCCGATCGAGGAGCCCGACGCGCTCCTCTGCTCCGATTGCGGCGTGCCCTTCTCCGCGTTCCGCGCCGCGACAGGCCTCTTGCGCGACTGCGGCCGATGCGGTGGCCAGCTCGTCGACCACGCGCTCCTGCGAGATCTCCTGGAGCGCCGGGAGAGCTACGGCGCGAGCGCGCCGAGGCCGCCGCGCCGCCAGGAGCGCGTCGACGTCCGCGTGCGCTACGTCCGCTGCCCGGCGTGCGGCCAGCCGATGAACCGCAAGAACTTCGCCGGAAAGAGCGGCATCATCGTCGATATCTGCAAGGAACACGGCACCTGGTTCGACCGGGGCGAGCTCCCGCAGCTCCTCGCCTTCGCCGAGTCCGGCGGCACCGCGAGGGCGCGCCAGCAGCAGATGGAAGACGAGGAGCGCTCGCGCCGGCAGGCGGAGATCGCCAGGGAAACGGCGAGGCGGGCGAGCGTCGTCACGACCGCCTCGATCTGGGACGCCCGGCACGCCCGGCGAGCCGCGGTGGAAGAGCTGCTCGAGCTCCTGTGGCAGATCACCCGCTGAGCAGGGGCCACGGCGCCCGACAACAGGCCACTGGCCACCGGCGGTAGACGACGGGCGAGACGCACGCACACGCGCGGAGCGCCGCCGGCGCGGCGGTTACAACTCTTCTCCGGAATAACACATTACTTAACAGTCCAGCGCGCCGCTGGAGGCGCTGCACCGGATCTGCCGAGGATCCACGCGACAGCGCGCGGTGATCGCGGTGTCCGACAAGGCATCCTGTCGAGGTCTTTGCGTGCAGCGTGGCTGCAGAAGGCGCGAAATTCAATCAACGTCTTGCCCGTCGATCGATGTGTGCTTGCTCTATCATCCTATGATGACTTCTCGGACCCGCTTCGCCTTGCTCGATGAGCGACTCCTCTTGTGCGCCGTGCCCGCCCTCCTCGCCGCCTGCAGCTCGGGAGAGCTCGCCGGAACCGAGCTGTCGGAACAACACGCGTCGGCCGTCGCCCAGACGGCGAGCCTCGCGCCGACGAGCGACGTCGCGCTCGACAAGATCTGGGGTGGCGGCGGCACGGCGCCCATCTTCAGGCTCGTCGACGACGGCACCTCGTTCGCGGCGAGCGACGGCGGCGGCACGTTCGCGCGGAGCGCGCCCGGGGCCGCCGCAGCGTCGCTCACGCTCGGCTACTCGGGCGCCCCGGCGGGCGGCGCGCGCCAGGTCGTCGTCAACTACCAGGCCTGGGCGATCGGCGGCGGCGCGGGCACCGTGCGCGTCAGCCTGTATGACGGCGACGCCCTGATCGGCTCCGGCCCGGCGCGCGCGCTCAGCGCGAGCCAGCAGAACCTGAGCGAGACGTTCGGCGGCCTCACCGTGGCGAACGGCGACCGCCTGCGGACCGAGCTCGTCTTCCAGAACACCGCCGGCCAGGGATCGCTCGTCTCGTCGATCGTCTGGATCGACGTCACGCCCCCTGACGAGGACGGCGGCACGCCCCCGGACGAGGACGGCGGCACGCCCCCGGACGACGAGCCCGTCGTGTCGGACAAGCTCGTGCCGAGGAACGGCGCCTGGTGGGGCGCGTACAACTCGTCGAGGAACCATGGCTGGGACTGGGGCCTCGCGATCAAGGACTTCGAGGCGAAGGCCGGCCGCAAGCTCGATATCGTGTACCGCTACCACGACTGGGGGACCACCGATAACGGCGTCTTCCCGGACCGGTTCGAGACGGCGCAGATGAGGGAAGGATACATCGTCCACCTGTCGTGGGAGTCGCGCCGCTACTCGGCGGGCCAGAACGTCACGTGGACCGAGATCGCGAACGGCTCGCAGGACGCCGTCATCCGGGCGGCCGCGGAGCGCGCCAAGAACGCGCCCGGCAAATTCATGATCGCCTTCGACCACGAGATGGACAACACCGACGTCCACAGCGCAGACGGCCCGGACGCCGATTACGTCGCCGCGCACCGGCGCATCGTCGACATGTTCCGCGCGGCCGGCGCCACCAACGTGGTGTGGGTCTGGACCCCGATGGGCTGGAGCGGCACCCGCGCCCGGCTCCCCGGCCTCTACCCCGGAGACAGCTACGTCGACTGGATCGGATACGATCCGTACAACTTCTACGAGTGCAACGGATCGGGGTGGAAAGATCCGGCGACCACGTTCGGGAGCCACTACGACTGGATGCACGCGCCCGCGCAGATGGCCTGGCACGGCGACAAACCGTACATCCTGAGCGAGTTCTCCAGCCACGAGGACCCGGCCGACCCGAACCGAAAGGGCGAGTGGATGCGCGGCATCGTCGACGCCCTGAAGCGGTATCCCGACATCAAGGCGGTGCAGTTCTACAACTCCAACGTGACCCACCGGAGCCCTTGCAAGCTGGCCGTCGACTCGAGCAGCCAGTCCGTGGCGGGCTATGCGGCGGCGGGGAGCGACCCGTACGTGAACCAGCCGCACCACTGAAGCTGCGTGCAGGACGGCCGAGGGCGTCGTATGACGTGCCGCCACGACATGACGTCCCTCGACCAGCGCCTGTCGGCCCTCGAGCTGTCCATCCTGCCGACCTGGGTCTACGACCACGACCTGTACCGATTCCCCTGGGCCAACGCCAAGGCCCTTCAGTTCTGGCGCGCGACGGATCGCGCCGAGCTGTACTCCCGCGATCTCTCGGACCTGTCGCCCGCCGTCCGCGCGCGGCTCGACGGCTATCTCCGCGTCGTCGCCGAGGGCGGCACCGTCGTGGAGGACTGGACGCTCTACCCGCGCGGGGCGCCCGCCACCGTGACGCTCCACGGCCAGGCGATCCGCCTCGACGACGGGCGGCTCGCCATCCTGTTCCAGGCCCTCCCGCAGTCCTCCGACGTCGACGCCTCCATGGTGCGCGGCGTGGAGGCGGTCCGGCACTCGTCGGTGCTGGTCAGCCTCGTCGACCGCACAGGGAAGGCGCTCTTCCACAACCCCGCGGCCCTGCGCGCCCTCGGCGACGCGCCGCAGATCGACGCGGTGTTCCCGGACGAGGGGGCGGGCGCGGCGATGCGCGGGGCGATCGACGCCGACGAGCCCTGGTCGGGGGAGCTGCGGGTCGTCACCACCGAGGGCGAGCGGTGGCACCGGGTGGAGGCGCGCCCCACGACCGATCCCGTGACCGGCGCCCGCGCGGTGCTCGTCCAGCAGCTCGACGTCACGGCGCAGCGGCGCGCCGAGGGGCGGATCGAGCAGCAGGGCCGGCTCATCGACGAGCTGAACCGGTCGCTCGCCCTCGTGGAGGAGCAGCGGCGGCAGATCCTCACGCTCTCGGCGCCGATCCTCGACGTCGGCCGGGGCACGCTCGCCGTGCCGCTCATCGGGCGCCTCGACGCCGAGCGCGCCAGCGAGCTCGGTGAGCGGCTCCTGCCCGCCATCGTCGCGCAGCGCGCGTCCCACGTGGTCCTCGACGTCACCGGCGCCGACGCGCTCGATCCGGACGGCGCCGCCGCCCTGGAGCAGCTGGCGCGCGCGATCCAGCTGCTCGGCTCCCGGCCGATCCTCACCGGCGTCCGCCCGGAGGTCGCCCGCGCGCTCGTCGACGTCGACCTCGGCGAGGACCTGCTCGTCCTCCGCAGCCTCGGCCGCGGCCTGGAGGTCAGCCGCAGGCGCGCCGCGGCGCGGCGGCGGGTCTAGAGCGACAAACGGGTTGAAACTGCCTGAAAAGCGCAGAAATTCGAACCGCCAAGACGCCGAGACGCCAAAAGACGCCAAAAGACGCCAAGTAAAGACAGACAAAAATCTTGGCGTCTTGGCATCTTGGCGTCTTGGCGGTTCATCTCTCGCTTGATCAACGTGATCGGCGTTCTAGCTCTCTCACGGCCGCCCAACAGCGTCGGTTGGAGCGAAACAGAGCTGTTGAGCGCGCTCATCAATATTTCTCTGGATGAGACCGCTCACCCTCCATGGCTCACAGCCCGCGTCGCGGGCGCGCCTCGGCGCGTCCGCATCGATTCGATCCACCGGTTCGCCTCGCGCGGGGGGCCCCGCCGACAAAACGAGCTGACGACGAAAGAGCAACCGAGCGCGACATCGATGCAGGCTCGACCGTGAAGCGCGGACGGTCCAGCCTCCATGAAGAAACAGAGGCCGAAAAACTTGCGCGCGATCACGCGACACGGCGCGATTTCTTGTCATGCTTCCGGCTGGCCAAGGAGGCAACCATGGGCAGCATCGGTGAGATCCTCAACAGGAAGGGTCGGAACGTTTACACCGTATCGCCGAAGGCGACCGTCTTCGACGCCGTGCAGTCGATGTGCGCGAGGCATGTGGGCGCGCTGCTCGTGAGCATCGACGCGTCCCCGAGCGGTATCATCAGCGAGCGGGACGTGATGACGCGGGTGATCCTGGCGCGGCGCGATCCGGCGAAGACCCTGGTCGCAGAGGCGATGACCAGCGAGGTCGTCTGTGTCGAGCCGAGCACGCCGGCGCGGCAGGCCATGGCGGTCATGACCGAGCGGCGCTGCCGCCACCTGCCCGTGGTCCAGGACGGCCGGGTAGTCGGGATGATCTCGATCGGCGATCTCGTGCACTGGGCGAGCCGCGAGCAAGAAGCCGAGATCAAGATGCTGACCGAGTACGTTCAGGGAGTCTACAGCTGAGGCCAGTCGTCGTGTCCCCGATGCGCTTGCGGACCCGACGGCAGCTCGGGTCGCACTTCGGCCTGGGGGGCGTCACCCCGCGCCCGCGAGGAGGGGCGCCGCCACGGGCGGAGGGAAGTCCGCCCGCGAGGAGGGCGGGGCGGGCGAGCCCTCGCCGGACGCGAAGATCGCCTGGAGCAGCGCGCCGGTGAGGCGACCGACCTCCGGGAGCTCCCGGGCGCGGGGCCGCGGCAGGTCCACGGCGACGCTCTCGGTGATGCGGCCCTCGTCGAACACGAGCACGCGGTCGCCGAGCAGGACCGCCTCCTGGACGTCGTGGGTCACCAGGATGGCCGTGAAGCCGTGCTGGGCCCACAGCGACTCGACGAGGCGCTGCGCGCCGATGCGCGTGAGGGCGTCGAGCGCGCCGAACGGCTCGTCGAGGAGCAGGACCTTGGGATCGTGCACGAGCGCGCGCGCGAGGGCGACCCGCTGCCGCTGGCCGCCCGAGAGCACCCCGGGGTAATCGTTCTGGCGATCGAGCAGGCCGACCCGGGCGAGGACGTCGCGCGCGCGATCGTGGCGCTCCTTCGGCAGGCCGATGCAGACGTTCTGGAGGACCGTGCGCCACGGCATCAGCCGGGGCTCCTGGAAGACGACCCTCACGGCCGCGCCGCCCTCCTGCGCCTCGACGCGCGCCGCGCCGCCCGTGGGCTGCTCCAGGCCGCAGAGGATGCGGAGCAGGGTGCTCTTGCCCGAGCCGCTCCGCCCGACGATGGTCAGGAACTCGCCGGGGCGGACGTCGAGGTGCAGCCCCGAGAGGACGGGCCTGTCATCGAACCGCTTCTCGAGCTGGTCGAGGACGACCCGCGCGCCCTTCCTGCGATCGTTCGACACGCGCACGCTCATGGCTCACCCCGCGTCCATCCGCTGCAATCGAGGCTGCCAGGGCAGCAGCCGGCGCTCGGCCCAGCGCGCCAGGGCGTCGGCCAGCTTGCCGAGGATCGCCCAGAGCACGATCGTGAGCACGAGCAGGTCCATCTGCATGAACTCCCGCGCGTTCATCGCGACGTACCCGAGGCCCTGCGTCGCGCCGATCGTCTCGGCGACGATCAGCACGAGCCACGAGAGGCCGAGCGCGAAGCGGAGGCCCACGAGGATCGACGGGAGCGCGCCGGGGAGGATGACCTCGCGGTAAAGCGTGAGCCCCCGGACGTCGTAGACGCGCGCCATCTCGATGATGTGCGGGTCGACGCTGCGCACGCCGTGGAAGGTGTTCAGGTAGACGGGGAAGAGCACCGTCACCGCGACGATGAAGAGCTTGGCCGTCTCGCCCAGCCCGAACCAGAGGATGACGAGCGGGACCAGCGCCAGCGCGGGGATGGCGCGGAGCATCTGGATCGGCCCGTCGATCACGAGCTGGAGCGCGCGCGAGAGCCCGGTGGCGAGGCCCAGCGCGAGCCCTACGCCGGCGCCGATCACGAGCCCGCCCAGCGCGCGCAGGGCGCTGACGCCGAGGTGCGCCGGCAGGCCGCCGCTCCTCGTGGCGTGGACCGCGGCGAGCACCACCTCCGAGGGCGAGGGCAGCAGGCTCTTCGGGATGACCTGCAGCCGGGACAGGGCCTCCCAGACGACCACCAGCGCGAGCGGGGCGGCCCAGGGGGCGAGGGTCCGGCCGAGCGCGGCCGGCGCGCGGCGGCCGGGCGAGGCGGCGGCCGTCATCGGACGGCCCCCTGGACGGCCGCCGGCAGGAACGCGTCCTCCACGCGGACGCCGCGCGGGATGATCGCGAGCTTGTGGAGCGTGTCGGCGATGTCCTGCTGCTTCTGCAGGATCTCGGGCGTGATCGGCAGGAGGCCGAACGAGCGCCGGCGCTGGGCGATGAGGAACGCCTCGTAGGCGACGCCCGAGGAGGCCGCGAGGATCTGCGCGACCTCCTCGGTGTGCTCGCGCTCCCAGTCGCTGAGGACCCGGTACTCCTCGAGCACGGTGCGCAGCAGCTCCGGCTGCTTCTCGGCGAACTCCCGCCGGACGACGTAGAAGAGGTGGTTGTCGACCAGCCCCTCGCCGCTCTGGAGGACGCGCGCGCCGGCGAGCTCCGCCGCGGCGAGGAACGGGTCCCAGATCACCCAGGCGTCGACCTGGCCGCTCTCGAACGCGCTCCGCGCGTCCGCCGGGGCGAGGAACGAGACCTGGAGATCGTCGAGCGTCAGCCCGGCGCGCTCGACGGCCCGGACGAGCAAGTAATGGACATTGGAGCCGCGGTTGACCGCGACGCGCTTGCCCTTGAGGCCCGCGACGCTGGTGATCGGGGAGCCCTTCGGCACGACGATCGCCTCGGCCTTCGGGGCCGGCGGGTCGGTGGCGACGTACACGAAGGGGACGCCGCCCGCCTGCGCGAAGACCGGGGGCGTCTCGCCGACGTGACCGACGTCCACGGCGCCGGCGCGCATGGCCTCGAGCAGCGGGGGCCCGGCGGGGAACTCGACCCACTCGGCGCGGGCGTTCTTCGCCTCGAGCGCCTTCTTCAGGCGGTCGGCGCGGTCCTTGAGCAGGTAGGGGGTGCCGATCTTCTGGTACCCGAGGCGGACGACGCCCGCCTCGCGCCGGTCCTGCGCCGCCGCCGGAGGGCCAGCGTCGCTCGCGGGCGTGGCGCCCGGCTCACCGCCGCCGCGGTCGCAGCCGAACAGGACGCACGCCAGCGCAGCGCATCCGAGCAGCCCGGAGCGGATCCTCGTGAAGGGGGTGTGCCTGATCATGGGAGGTTCTTCCGGGCGCCTTCCGGCGCGCCTGGGACGACGCGGGCCGATTCCAGGTGCGCAGGGACCGGCGAGAAGATCGCCGCCCGGGTGCGAACGCAGGCCCCTGGCAGCCGCCGTGCCACGCAAGAGTCCTGTTCTTTCGCGCGGTTAGCGAGGCCTCCCTCGGCGGAGGCCGGCGGGCGCTGCTGCACCAGCAGCAGTCGATCAGCAAAGATTGTTGCTGGGGCAGCATCGGCGCGCCGGCGCACGGCGTCCGGGGTTGGGGCGCACGGCGTCCGGGGTTGGGGCGCACGGCGTCCGGGGTTGGGGCGCACGGCGTCCGGGGTTGGGGCGCACGGCGTCCGGGGTTGGGGCGCACGGCGTCCGGGGTTGGGGCGCACGGCGTCCGGGGTTGGGGCGCACGGCGTCCGGGGTTGGGGCGCACGGCGTCCGGGGTTGCGACGGAGGGGGCGGCGGGCATGCGGCGCACGGCGTCCGGGGTTGCGGCGCACGGCGTCCGGGGTTGCGACGGAGGGGGCGGCGGGCATGCGCGGGCCGCCGCGTTTTTGAAGTGCCGGGCGGGCTCGGCTCTGCCATAAGGCGCCGCCATGACGGTAGAAATTCGTGGAAAGTGGGCGCTGATCACCGGCGCGAGCCGGGGGATCGGAAAGCAGATCGCGCGCGGCCTGGCCGACCTCGGCTGCAACCTCGTCCTGCACAGCCGCGACGCGGCGCACACGCGGGAGCTCGAGGGCCAGCTCGCCGGCAAGGGGATCCGGGTGAGCGCCGTCTCGGGGGAGCTGTCGGATCAGGCAGCGGTCGACCGGCTGCTGGACGACGCCATCGCCGCGTCGGGCGGGATCGACATCCTGTACAACAACGCCGCGATCATGACGCCTTTCCGCGCCTCGCCCACGGAGACGCCGGCGGAGGACTACCGGCTCAGCTTCGAGGTGAACGTCATCAGCCCGATCCGGATCACGTACCGGCTGTTGCCGTCGATGCTGAAGCGCCGGTTCGGGCGCATCATCCAGGTGACCTCCGGGATCCAGGACCAGCCGGAGCTCATGGCCTATGCCGCTTCGAAAGCCGCGCTCGACAAGTTCGTGCGCGATACGGTCCCTTCGCTGCGCGGCACAGGCGTGCTGATGAACCTGCTCGACCCTGGCTGGCTGCGCACCGACCTCGGCGGGCCCAGGGCGCCGAACGACGTGGAGTCCGTCCTGCCCGGCGCGCTCGTGCCGGCGCTGGTCGACGGCGAGGTCCACGGGGTGCTCTTCCGCGCGCAGGACTACGCGCGTCCCGCCGCGCGCTGAGGCGCCCTGAGCGCCCCCGGCGGCGCGCCTCCTCCTCGCTTGAGCCACGCAAGCAGCGTGGACTCGACGTCACCCGTCATCTCCGCTCCGCCTTCAAGCGTGCGGGCGGGCGCCCGCGGGGACCGCTGCTCAACCCGGCGTTTCGACTCGGGTTCGCGCCAGCGAGAAAGATTGTATCGCGCTCGCGGTACGTGTGTTGCTAAAGTCGTCGGCGGTGAGCGAGAGCGCGGGGACCCAGGCAGAGACGAGACGTCGTGCGGCAGGCGATGTGGAGAGAGCTTCTCCGGCGCGCACGACGGTCGTCGATGCGTGTTCACCGCGGTGGCGACGCTGGGTTGCGCTCTTGCCGGTGCTGGCCTGCGCGTGCTCGCTGGAGGGGCTGTCCGTGGCGTGGGACACATCGTCGTCCGCCGGAGGTTCGTCGTCCGCCGGGGGTGGCGATGGCAGGATCAGGGTCGAGGCCGAGGACGACCCGCCATGCGAGCTCTCCGGTCGTTTCGAGCGTGTGGAGGACCCGCTGGCGAGCGGCGGGCAGTACGTGGCCGTCCCCGAGCTAGCGGGTTGCGACGCCTCCCGGGTCGACTGCTCGTTCCAGATCAGCGAGGCCGGCACCTACCGGATCAGGGTCAGGGTCGCCGAGGGACCCGCGGACGGCGTGGACAACTCGTTCTGGATCAGCGTGGACGAGAAACCGGAGCCCCCAATCAGGTACGAATTCACTGGCACCGATTTCCACGAAGATTACGCGAACGACGAGAAAGACGAAACAGGGACGCCGCTCAAGTTCGCGCTCGATCCCGGGGTGCACATCGTCACGTTCGGGTGCCGCGAGGACGCGTCGAAGCTCGACTGGGTCGAGCTCGTACGAGTCCCCCCCTGAGCCCCGCGAGGAGCGCCGCCGCAGCGAGCCCGGGGGCGCACGAGGTGCCCTGCGTCACGGCGCCTGACGCCGACGCGTTACCTCACGTGTCCACCGTGTCAACCCGCGGTTGACAGCCTCGGTTGCGGCGCGCGCGGACAGCGCCGGGGGAGAGGGGGCGCGCTGCAGTCGTCCCGGCACAAAAATGCCGTGGATAGGCGCGATCGGGGTGGCCTCGAGCCGTCATGCGCCGGTGGCACATGCGTTGCCGTGGAGCTCCCGCGAACGGCCCGTGCGCTGTCCGGCCTCTCCACCCGCGTCGCGCGAGCTGCTTGGCTCCTCACGAAAGGTAACTTGCTCATGAAGTTCGATTCTCGAGTCGCTTGGGCTGCGCTGATCGCGCTCGGTATGACTGGCCTCTCGGCGGCGGGGTGCGGCTCCGAAGCGTCGGATCCGGAAGAGGACGACGGCCAGCCGACGAGCAGCGGGAGCGTCAGCTCCACCACCAGCGCCGGCTCCGGCGGGACCGGCGCTGGCAGCGGCACGAGCAGCTCCAGCAGCGGCGGCACGGGCGGCTCGGGCAGCGGCACGGGCGGCGCCGGCGGCGGCACGGGCGGCTCCGGCAGCGGCGAGGGCGGCGCCGGCGGCGGGACGGGCGGCTCGGGCAGCGGTGAGGGCGGCTCCGGCAGCGGCACCGGCGGCAGCAGCCCCGGCGCCGTCGACTTCAGGCTCTACGGCTACGCCACGACCGACGGCGGCACGACCGGCGGCAAGGGGGGAGAGGTCGTCTCCGTGAGCTCGCTCGACGCGCTGAGGACCGAGGCCGCGAAGGACGAGGCCCTGATCATCCAGATCACCGGCAAGATCAGCGGCAGCGGCGACGACGTGGACGTCGCCTCCAACAAGACCATCGTGGGGGTCGGGTCGAACGGAGAGCTGCAGGGGATCGGGCTCAATCTGAGGAGAGCGTCCAACATCATCGTCCGCAACCTCAAGATCCACCACGTGCTGGCCAGCAGCGGCAACGGCGACGGCATCCACATGGACGAGAGCCACAACGTGTGGATCGACCACTGCGAGCTCTGGGCGGACTCGCCCGCCGTGAACTCCGACAAGGACAAGTACGACGGCCTCATCGACGCGACCCACGAGTCCTCGAACATCACGATCTCGTGGACCTACCTGCACGATCACTGGAAGGGCATGCTGGTCGGCTCGTCGGACAACGACGACAGCGACCGCCGCATCACGTTCCATCACAACCACGTCAACAACGTGAACTCCCGCCTCCCGAGCTACCGCGGCGGCAACGGCCACGTGTTCAACAACTACTACGAGAACGTCCCCACGTCCGGGGTCAACTCGCGCGTCGGCGCCTGCCTGCGGGTGGAAGGCAACCACTTCTACAAGGTCCAGAACCCCATCACCACGCTGGACAGCCCGGCCGGCGGCACGCACCGCATCGACAACATCTTCGAGGAGACCACGGGGACGCAGGCCTCCGGCGCGGACTGCACCTGGACCGCTCCGTACGAGTATCCGCTCGACGGCTCGGCCGACGTCAAGGCCATCGTCCTCGAGCACGCGGGCGTCGGTAAGACCGATCCCCTCGAGAACCTGCCCTGACGCGGGTCGTCCGGCGGCCGGCGCGCCGCTCCGGCCGCCGCGGCGCCCGGCGGAGCGCCCGCCGGGCCCGGCGCCCGAGCTGCTACCCGGGCGCTCCCACCAAGAAGGTCGCGTGAGAGGCGCCGTGAAGTGGAGAGGCCGCCCGTCGGACGAGGGCGGCAGCGGGGATCAGGACTCGGGCTCGTTGCCCCAGGGGTTGAAGTCGTGCACCTGCCCCGGGGCGGGCTTCCTGCCCTGGGTGAACGCGTCGAGCAGGACGTCCTGGAGCGGCTCTTCCTCCGCGCGCCGGTAGGTCCCCGCGCGCTCCGACCAGGCGATCTGGCGGCGGAACGTCTCGACCAGCGGCACGGTGGTCCGGAAGCCGAGGTCGCGCGCCGCCTTGCCGTTGTCGAAGATCGACCCGTATTGATAGATGAACTTGACGCCCACCATGCGGCGAGGGGCGACCTCGTAGAGCCAGTCGGTCGGGATCGAGACGACCGGCGATTTTCCGCCGGCGGCCTCCTGCAGCGCGGCGAAGACGCCGCCCCACGTGGTGTGCTCGTCGCTCGTGAGGTGGTAAGCCTGGCCATAGGCCCTGTCGTTGCCGAGGGCGTTCACGAACCCTCGCGCCACGTCGGAGACGTGCGCGATGGCCCACGGCGTCCTGCCGTCGTCGTGGACGATGAGCGGGAGGCCGCGCCGGACGCGGTCGGCCATCGAGTCGTCGAAATAGAGGGCGCCGAGCGCGGTGTGCCCCTCCCCGGTCGTGAACGACGGCCGCAAGATCGTGGTGTTGAGCCCGTTCCGGCCGTTCGTCTCGAGCAGCGTCGACTCGATGCGCGACTTGTTCTGGCCATACTTCGTCACCGGGCGGTGCGGCTCGTCGTCGGTCGCCGGCGAGCGCGTGAGCGGCCCGCCGTAGACGCACACCGTCGAGCAGACGACCAGGTGGCCCGCGCGGCCCGAGAACGCCCGGAGCAGCGAGTCGGCGTTCTCCGGGGCGAAGGCGACCATGTCGATCACCGCGTCGAACGTGCGCTGCTGCATCTCGCGCTCGAACTCGCCGTACTTCCAGCGATCGCCGGCGATGACCTCGACGTCCCCCTCGAACCGCCGCTCCGTCACGCCCCGGTTGTAGAGCGTGACGCGATCGCCCCGCTCGAGGAGCTGCTGCACGATGGCCGTCGAGATGAGGCCCGTCCCGCCGATGATGAGGACCCTCATGAGCGCACCTCGTTCGATGATCCTGCCCCCGCCGCGGGCTCGTCGAGCCAGAGGACGGCCGTCACGCCGCGCGGGTAATAGCGGCTGCCGACGGGCACGCCGCGCTGCATCTGGTCGGAGTAGGCCCAGTAGCCGGAGCCCTCGATCTGCCAGCGGACGTGGGCCTCCTCGTGGCGCTCGGGATCGGGGAGATCGGCCTTCAAGATCACGCGCGCGATGTGCTGGCAGAGCGCGATCTTGCTCGCCCAGGAGTTGTCGCTGCTGCTCGAGAGCTTCCAGCCGCCCTCGGGGAACAGGCACAGCCCGGGCTTGAGGATGGCCTGGAGGTGGCGGCGGAGCACCCGGACGAGCTCGCCGTGCTCTCCCTCGTCGAGCAAGCCCATGACGTGCGGGTAGAGGAGCCCCTCGATCGCGGGGATGATCGCGCTCGTCGAGCCGCCGTCGAGCAGGGCGGGGATGTAGCCCGACGGCTCGTGGAACGCCGACACGATGGCGCGCGCCGACTTCTGGCTCGCCGCCCTGGCCTCCGCGGCGAGCGGGGCGTCCCCGCAGCGCTCGAGGAGGTGGGCGAGGACGACGTACGAGGCCCACGTCTTGCCGGCCAGGTAGAGGTTGCCGCGCGCGCGGCCGAGCGAGTGATCCAGCGAGTCGTAGGTCGTGATCTCGGCGCCGGTCCCGCAGCGGCCGCTGTCGAGCGCCATGACGCCGGTCCGCGCGCCGGGCTCCGGCGCGTCGCGGTGGAGCAGGCTCGCGAGCAGCTCGGCGAAGAGGCCCCGGTGGCGCTCGAGGAAGCCCTTGTCGCCGGTGCGCGCGACGTACACGCCGGCGCAGCAGATCCAGTTCGTGAGCTGCTCGTGCGTCATGAAGCTGAAGCAGATGGCGTCGAGGTTCGGGCGCTCGTAGCTGGAGTCGCCGGCCGGCGAGAAGTGGTTGCCGACGCCCATGTCGTGCGTGAACGACACGCCGCCGGGCAGGAGCTCGCCGCCCGCGCCGGGGCGCTTCACCTCGTCGCGGTAGCTGTAGCGATCGACGTAGAGGTCGAGGACGTTGCGCACGGCCCAGGGCGCGTAACGCAGCTCGAAGAAGAGGTGATCGATCGTGAGATCGAAGGTGTTCATCATCTCGTACTCGCCCTCGTTCACGACCCACAGGGGCGCGGGCGGCGAGGCGTCGTCGAGCGCCGTGTCCAGCCACTCGGTGGACCCGAAGTAGCCGTGCGTCGCCTGGGCGAGCAGCCACTTCTGGGCGGGGCCGAGCGCCGACTGCGCGAGCTCCGCGTCGCGCTGGGCCGCCTCGCGGACGAGCGCCTCGCGGCGGTCGAGCGCGGAGGAGAGGACGTCCTCGAGCCTGCGGAAGTAGCGGGTGTAGGCGTAGCGCGCCTCGATCCCGGTGGTGATCGTGCCGGCGTCGTGGAACCCGAGCGCGATCCAGACCTCGCGCTTTTCGCCCGCCGGGACCTCGATGAGCAGGCCGCCGGTCTTGCCGAGGCGGAACAGCCGATCGGCGCTGCCGTCGAACGCATGCTCGGGCGTGAACGCCTGGAAGGCGCGGACGCCCGGCTCCGGGCGGCAGGCGAAGCCCCAGCGGCGGCCGTGCGCGACGCCGACCAGGCGGCCGTCGCTCGCCGTCTCGAGGTCGCGCAGGCTCGGCGCGTCGAGCGCGAAGAGGCCCGTCAGGGGCTTGTCGCCATCGGTGTTGTCGAGCTCGAGGCGCGCGATGACCGCCGGGCACGAGCGCTCGGCGACCTCGGACGCCGGCGCCGAGCGCGGGTCGGGGATCGGACCGAAGGGCGAGTAGATCGCGAGCGTCAGGCGCCCGGCGCGGATCGTATCGCTCGCCCACCCGAGGTCGCGGCGGATGTCCTGCTCGCCGAAGACGCGGCGCATCTGCGTGTCGTTGGTCAAGGTGACGCCGAACGGGACGTCCGGGCCGCTCTGGCCCTCGAAGTAGGGGAGGCAGAAGAGCGCCCCGTCGCCCTCGCGATAGCCGATGTAGAGGTTCGATTCCCCCGGGCGGCCGACCTGGGAGGCGAAGCCGCCCCGGCGGTTGAAGCTGCCGAGCGTGAAGGAGGCAAACGCGCCGACCGGCGCGTGCTGGACGTTGTAGGAGGAGGTCACGGCGGCAACATAGCGTAACCGCCTCGCGAAGCGCTCCCGCGAAGCAAGCTCGCGGGGCGAGCCCGCGGAGCGGCGTGCGGCGCCATGGCAAAGGTGGCCCCGCACCAGCCGGGCGCCTCGCAGGCGCGCCGCGCGCGCGCGCTGGATGTGAGTCGCGCGTGAGCCGGGTATGGCGAGCGCCGACGGTGTAGTCCATACGGCGCCCGAGGACCCATTCCGAGGCGCGTCGTGGCGCCCGGTGATCCCGTCGTGGACTGATGTATAAAGGCCTATCGGGGCCCGACGGGCGGGCGGTGCGTCGCTCGGCTGGGCGCCGTCCGCTCGAACAGCACGGAACCCGGGGAAGATCTTGTCATGTTGACCTTCGCGACGCTTTGTGCCCAGAGCCGGGCGCTCTCACGGATGGCCTTCGACCGGAGATACCCTCACGCGTGGCTGCTCCGGGAGCTCGGCCCCGAGGACCAACCCCCTCCGTCGTTCAAGACCGTCTTTGCCGGCACCTCGCCCGGATCGAGCAGCCAGCCGGCCGTGTGCCGTCACCGCATCTCGTCGGGGATGAGCGTCGCGGCCCACGGCTGCGAGCTCTTGCCCGTGACCAAGCGCCCGGAGAGCCCCTGGCAGGATCGCATCCTCATCGGGCGCGCGCCGAACAGCGATATCGTGCTCCGCGACCCGTCCGTCTCCAAGGTCCACGCGCACATCTCGGCCCTCGTCGCGGACACCCCGATGCTCCACGCGAGGAAGAGCACCAACGGCACGTTCCTGAACGACCGGCTCCTCACGCCGTCCGGGGACGGCGCGCCCCTCCGCAGCGGCGACATCCTCCAGTTCGGCAACGTCATGTGCGAGTTCATCCTGAACGCCGATCTCTACCGGCTCGTCGCCCGCTGAGGCCGGCGCCCCCTCCGCGGCGCGCTCGCGCGCTCGTCCGCGCGCGCGGACGCCCCGAGGCGCCTGCCGCCGGGGTCAGGCGGCGCGCTCCGGGTGGGGCGCGCGGAACAGCACCTCCACCGGGCCCGCGTGCGTCTCCACCACGTAGCTCGCGTCCACCGGGGCGCCGCCGCGGAAGGCCCTCGTGATCTCCTTGCGCCGCTTCATCAGCTCGACCAGGCCGAGCGCGAGCGCCTCGGAGGCGGTGAGCTCCTTCGGCGTCGGCTTGCGGCCGATCAGGTCCTCGTCGACCATCGCGAGCGTGGGGTAGGCGTCCGGCCCGGCCAGCTCCCAGCGCTGCTCGGCGACCTCGGCGCGCAGCGCGGGGTGCAGGTCGCTCGCGCGATCGAAGCTCAGCGAGAAGAAGCTCGCCGGCAGCGACGCGGGCGGCGCGTCCGGGAGCTTGGCGGTCTCGGCGAGGTAGAGCTCGAACCCGCGCGCGCTCTCGAACAGGAGCACGCCGTGGCTCTGGCCGGCCTGCCCGACGACGCACAGCGCGAGGTCTCGCGCGCCGAGCGACGGGATCGACAGCGCCATGATGTCCGCGTCGCTGGGCACGGCCTTCCAGGGCGTGGCGCGGTAGAGCGCGGCCGCCGCGCGGAAGAACGACGCCATCGCCGGCGCCTCGATGCCGCCGCCGAGGAAGCTCGGCGTGAGGCGGCCGTCCCGCGCGCCGAGGTGTGCCTCGAGGTCCTCGGCCACGACGTCGATCTCGGGCGTCGGCGCGACGCGGACCTCGATCGCCGGGCCGAGCCGCGCCCGCAGCGCGTCGGCGAGCGCGGGCGAGGCCACGCGCACGCGCTCGGGCAGGCGCGGCTGCCCCTCCAGGGGGCTCCTGGCGGCGGCCTCGAAGCTGTCGACCGCGCCCGCCACGACGTCGCCGGGGCGCAGGGCGGCGCAGCTCAGCACGAAGCCGCGCTCGGTCATCCAGACGACCGCCTCGGGGCGGTACGCGTCGTCGCCCTCGTGCACGAACGCGCGCAGGGAGAAGAAGCCGCCGATCCACTCCTCGTCCCGGCGGGGCAGGGGGGGCGCGCTCTTCTTGGACCGCTTCTTCTTGGGGGCGGGCACGGAGGACATCAGGGCACCTGTTCGCGGGAGCGCTCCAGCCGGCGCGCTCGATGACGCGGGAGCCAGGGACGAGACCGGAGTCGAAGGCGGAAAGCTAGCGCAAAGGCCGCGGGGGTCGAAGCGGGGCGCGCGGCCGCGCCGCGCGGGGCTTTGCCGCGCCGCGCGCGGGCGTCTCAGGCGGGCCGGGCGGCCTCCGCGGGGCCCGGAGCGGGGGCGGCCTGGGTGTCTGCCGGCGGCTCGTCCGGCGCCTTGGCGGCGGGCATCGGCGGGGGGGCGGCGCTCTGCCCGCGGGCGCTCCGCTCGCGCCGGTGGAGCGACGGCGCGATGAGCTCCGCGTCCCCCTCGTCCCACCGCAGGTAGGTCACCGCGCGCCGCGTCTGCTCGTACGCGCGCACGAACAGCGCGACGGCGCGCGCGCGGCGGTCGGCGGCGTCGGTGGACCCGGCGTCCGGGCCGTGCTCGCGCACCCCGAGCGCCGCGAGGAGCTTCGGCCCGAGCTCTCCGGCGCGCCGCACCTCCTCCTCGGTGGCCGTCGTCCTCCCCGCGATCTCCGGCCAGCTGTGGTTGAACAGCGCCGAGAGCGCGACGAGGTCGTTCGCGGTGTCGACGTGGCCCTCGCCGGCGCGGATGTCGTCGATCGCGTCGGGGTCGAGCAGCCCGCGCCGGGCGAGAGCGTCGGCCTCGGCGAGGAGGCCCGCGCGCAGCGCGATCGCCTCGTCGAGCAGCGGCTTCACCGCGTGACCCGAGCTCGACTCGGGCAGGGCGATGAGGTGCGCGTACCAGGCCGCGAGCGCGTACAGCTCCAGCTTGTCGAGCAGCGCGACCTTGTGCTCGGGCAGCTGCTTGACGATGGCCGGGCGCAGCGCCAGGAGGCCCGGCAGCACGCCGAGGACGAGCGCGACCGCGCGCGGGAGGTCGATGGGGATCGGCGCGAGCGCGAGCGCGGCCGCGCTCAGCTCGTCGAGCTCGGGCGCGATCCGGTTGAACGCGGCGGCCGCGCGGGGCGGCGCCGCCGGCTTCCTGGGGGATGCCTTCCTGGGAGGGGCGATGGACTTGAGCACGAGGGCACGACCTCTCTTTCCGGTTCCCCGCAGCCGCGGCGCGCGCGCCGGGCGAAGGATAAAGGGGAGTCGCCTGGCCGCAAACACGTCTCGCACGCCCCGCGAGTGGCCGATGTGGGCGGGTGCGGGCCGCGCGCTCCGCAGCGGAGCAGGTCGCGCTCCGCTGGGGCGCGCCGCGGCGAGCCCACGGGGGCCTTTCGGCCTGGCGCTCCCCGCGGTGCCCTGTTATCCGTCGTCGCGGTCCAGCGCACGGACCTGACGCAGGTGCTGCTCGCGGGGCCGCCCAGGGGACTCGATGCCTGAAGAGATCTGCAGAGGACCCCGCCGCTCCGCGGGCGGCGCGGGGCGCGCGGCGCGGCGGGGCCTCGGCCGCGCCCCGCTCGGGCTCCTCGTGGCGCTGGCCGCCTCGGCGGCGGCGGCCCCGGCCCGGGCCGAGCCGAGCATCGCGGAGCGCGCGCGTGCCGACGCGCTGCGACGGGAGGCGCAGGCGCTGCTGTCGAGCGATCGGCCGGACGCGGCCTGCCCGAAGCTCGAGGAGAGCGAGCGGCTGCGCCCGTCGACCGAGACGAAGCTCGAGCTGGCGCGGTGCCACGAGCGCACCGGGCGCCTCGCGAGCGCGTGGGCGCTCTACGCCGAGGTCGACGCGGCGGAGGCGGCGGGCGGCGACCCGAAGCGGGGCGTCGAGGCGCGCGAGCGCGCGGCGGCGGTCGCTCAGCAGCTCCCGAGGCTCGCGATCGTCGTGTCCGACGAGGCGAGGGCGCTGCCGGGGCTCGAGGTGACGCTCGACGGCGCGGCGGCGCGGGGGGTCGGGGCGCCCCGCCCGGTGGAGCCGGGGAAGCACAGGGTCGCCGCGACCGCGCCCGGCCGGCAGGCGTTCTCGCGCGAGGTCGAGGTGAGGCAGGCGGGAGAGCTCGTCGAGGTGCGCGTGCCGGCGCTCGATCCAAACGCCGCCGCGCCGGCGCCCGCGCCAGCTGCCGCCGATCTGGAGCGGCGCAGGCCGACGCCTTACGGCCAGAGGCCGGACCCGATCCACCGGAACCTGATGTGGGTGACCGGCGGGCTCGCGCTGGCGGGCATCGCGCTCGGGAGCACGTTCGGGGGTCTGGCGATCTCCACGTGGGACAAGGTCGATGACAACGCCAGGACGGCGTGCAGGGACGCGGGGCGTTACCTGGACTGCGCGCAGCCGGTGCCCGATCTGGCCCGCAGGGCGATGTCGTACGCGACCGTCTCCGACTTCTCCTTCATCGCCGCGGGCGCGGCGCTCGCCGGCACGGCGGTCCTCTGGCTGACGCTGCCCTCGGACGGCCCGCGCGCGAGCGCCCGCGTGCAGATCGCGCCGGGCGTCCTCGGCGGCGTCGTCCTCGGGGTGTTCTGATGGCGATGCGGTTCGAACGCCGTTCACGGCGCTGGCTGGCGAGCGCGCTCGTCGCGGCGGGCGGCGCGGGCTGCGCGCAGATCGCCGGCATCCAGCCGGTCAACGAGCAGGGCGTCGGGGGCGGGACGTTCAGCGAGCCCGGCTATACGTGCCAGTGGGCGATGTCGTTCGGCGACGCCGACACCACGCTCGGCGGGATCGCGGCCGACGGCGACGGCACCGTGTGGCTGGCAGGCGGCTTCAAGGGCGACCTCATCGTCGCCGGCGGCGCGCCGCTCACGGCGGGGGGCGCCGGCAAGGACGTCTTCGTCGCGCACCTCGCGCGCGACGGGAACCACGTGTGGAGCGAGCGCTTCGGGAACGCGGAGAACGACACCGCGACGCACACCCATCAGGCGACCTCGATCGCCCTCGGCGAGGGCAGCGTCTATGTCGCCGGCGACTTCACGGGCAGCCTGTCGTTCGGCGCGGACTGCGGGGCGCCCGAGGTCGCCGGGGCGGGCGACGCGTTCGTGGCGCGGCTCGACAAGCATGATCCGGGCGGGGTCGCGGCGTGCGTGACGCACGGTTCGCTCGGCCCCGACGAGGTGAAGGCGTTGACCGCGGAGGGCGGCCGCGTCTTCGCCCTGACGTCGCTCCAGGGCGGGGCGGACATGGGGTTCTCCAGCTACGATGGACAGACCCTCTCGGACCCGTGCAGCGGTGTCTTCTCGGGCCGCGAGGGCGCGCTCTACCGGCCCCGCGCGCTCCGCGTGTCCGCCGGCGAGGCCTTCGTGGCCGCCGATTTCGAGGGCCGCGTGAACGTCGGATTCCCCGGCTCCGAGCGCGGGCTGCCGCCCGGCGACGCGGCCGCGGAGGGGACCGACTTTCTCCTCGCCTCCTTCCCGGCGTCCTGGATCTGCGATGGAGCGAGCGCCGACGGCGCGGGCCTCTGGTATCGACACTACTCCTCGCTCCCCGGCGACCAGCGCGTCGGCGCCGTCGCGGTGGACGGCGCCGGCGTCGTCCTGGCCGGCTCGTTCGAGGGGCAGATCGATCTCGCGGGCGAGCTCGTCTCCACGGAGGAGGACGGCTTCGCCGCGCAGCTCGACCGGCGCGGCGTCGCCACGTGGGCCAAGCACCTCGGGGGCAGGGGGGCTCAGTCGGCGCAGGTCGTGGGGATCGACGTGCTCGGGCGGGTCGTCGTGGCCGGGCACTTCCGTCAGCAGATGAGGACCGACGACGCCGAGGTCGCCGGCGAGGCCGGCGAGGGGGACATCTTCCTCGCGCGGCTCGCGGCCTCGGGCGGCGAGGTCGAGTGGCTCGGCGCGCTCGGCGGCCCCGGGCTCCAGCAGATCCAGGCGCTCGCGATCTCCGGGACGGACGTCTTCCTGGCGGGCACGTCCAGCGCCGACTTCGCGCTCCTGAACTGTCAGGTCGAGGCCCGGGGCGGTCAGCTGTTCGTCGCCAAGCTCTCGGTCTCCTCGCGCTGAGGGCCGGTCGCGGGGCGCGGGCCGCTGCGCTCGCCGCCGCGCGCGAGCAGCGCCCGCGCGCAGGGCGCGATGACCTGCGCGAGCGCGCGCTCGCGGATCTGGCGCCTGTGCGCTGGCGAGAGCACGCCGAAGCCGAGCAGGCCGTCGCGCCCGGCCTCGCCGGGGGCGGCGGCGGTCGAGGAGGCGGCGGCGAGCTCGTCGGCGACGGCGCTCGCCAGGGAGGGGTCGCGCTCGATGGCCCAGGCGGCGAACCGGAAGGCGAGCTCGGCGTGCCGCGTCTCGTCCTCGGCGATCTTCTCGAGGGCGCGCCGGACCGCGGGATCGGTCGCGTGGAGGGCGGCCTCGGCGGCCTCGATCGCGGCGATGGTCTCGCCGATGCACCCCTCGCGGAGGGTCGTCACGAGGATCTCGCGGGCGCCTTCGCCGCCGAGGGCGCCGTCGATGGCGAGGGGCCCGGGGCCGACGCCGCGGCCTGCGAACGCGCTGGCCAGCTCGAAGCACATGCGCGCGTGCTCGGCCTCGTCGCCCATGGCCGACTGGGCCGCGCCGACGAGCTCCGGCGGGGCGCCGAGCGACAGGAGCTGCAGCGTGAAGCGGGCGAACGCGGCGATGGACGCGTGCTCGAGGAGGGCGGCGCGGGTCCAGTGCTCGGCGAGCGCCGCCTGCTGCTCGGCCGACAGCCCGTCGCGGCGCGGCGGCGCTCCCGGCGCGGCGGCCCGCCAGTCGTCGCGCGCTTCGGGCTCGGCGGTGCGCTCGACCCCGTCGACCAGGAACGGCCGGCCGATCACGCAGAGCGGCTCCGCGCAGGCGTGGCGCAGCGCCTCGAGCGTGCACTGCTGGTCCCCTGGGCAATCGCCGTCGCCGGCGCACTCGTCCGTGGCCGTCTGGCAGGCGAAGCCGGTCCCGCCGCAACCCGGGTTGAGGACGTAGCTCGAGCAGAGCAGCTTGCCGCAGTCCTCATCGCTGGTGCACAGCGCCTGCACGCACTCCCCGACCGGATCGCCGCACAGGCAGATCTGTCCCTCGTTGCAGTCGGCGTCGGTCGTGCATCCGTAATGGCAGAAGCACCCCGGGGGCGCCTCGCCTCCGAGGCCGGAGCTGCAGAAGCCGTGCGGCTGCTCGGTGCAGTCGGCGTCGGAGGAGCAGCTGCTGGCGCCGCCGCCGGGGTCCTTGCACGCCTCGGGGCGCGGGAGCGGGCTCGGGCAGGTGACGATCTCGGGGCGGTGCATCCAGCCGCCGGCACAGCGCACGTACCCGGTGTTCTGGCCCGCGACGAGGATGGGCTCGGGATCGTCGCACGCGAACGGGAACCCTTCCGGCGGCCCGCTGCCTGTGCTCCCCGTGGGGCCTGCGCCGGAGCTCGCGGCGGGCCCGTCCCCCGTGCTCGCGCTCGCCGTGCTCGCGCCCGAGCCTGTTCCACCGCTCCCGCCCGAGCCTTCCTCGGCCGTGACGTCGCCGCCGCAGCTCAGGGCAGGCGCGATCGCCAGCACCGAGAGCAACCTCGCACCCCAAGCGTCGATCGAGACAAGCAATCTCATGGCTTCAACCTCGTTCGAGGATCTTACCCGTGTTCGGCGCCGCCGTCGCGGCCGCCGCGAGCGCGCTTGCCGCCTCCATCGCGCCGTGCGACCGTGGCGCGATGCGTGTCTTGATTGCCGGCGGCGGGATCGGCGGTCTGACGGCGGCATTGAGCCTGCAATCGGCCGGCGTGGAGGCGTGCGTCGTCGAGGCAGCGCGCGAGATCAAGCCGCTGGGCGTTGGCATCAACCTGCTCCCGCACGCCGTGCGAGAGCTGGCGGAGCTGGGCCTCGGGGACGCGCTTGCGGCGACGGGGATCCCCACGGCCGAGCTGGTGCATTACGATCGGTTCGGGGGCCGGATCTGGGCCCAGCCGCGGGGCACTGCCGCTGGCTATCGCTGGCCTCAGATCTCGATTCACCGCGGCGAGCTCCAGGCGATCCTGCTCGCGGCGGTGCGGCAGCGGCTGGGGGACGCCTGCGTGCGCACCGGGCTCGCGGTGGAGCGGTTCGAGCAGACGGGGGCCGGGGTGCGCGTCTCGCTGCGGGACCGGCAGCGCGGCGAGGTCGAGGTGGTCGCTGCGGACGCGCTGATCGGTGCGGACGGCGTTCACTCGGCGGTTCGCGCGCAGCTGCACCCGGCGGAGGGGCCGCCGCGGTGGAACGGCATTCACATGTGGCGGGGCGTGACCGAGGCCGAGCCGTTCCTCACGGGGCGCAGCATGATCATGGCGGGCAGCAACCGGGCCGCCAAGTTCGTCGCGTATCCGATCTCGCGCGCCGCGGAGCTCCGCGGCCGGGCCGCGATCAACTGGGTGGCGGAGGTGCGCTTGCGCGAGGGCGCGGCCGTGGCGCCCGCGAGCTGGGACCAGCGAGGTCGCCTGGAGGACGTGCTGCCTCATTTCGCCGGGTGGCGCTTCTCCTGGCTCGACGTCCCGGCGCTCATCGCCGCGGCGCCTGCCGTGTTCGAGTATCCCATGGTCGACCGCGACCCGCTGCCGTCGTGGGGCGCCGGGCGGGTCACCCTGCTCGGCGACGCCGCCCATCCGATGGTCCCGGTCGGCTCCAACGGGGCCTCCCAGGCGATCCTCGACGCGCGCGTGCTGGCCTGGCACCTCGCCCGGGCGAGCGATCCGGAAGCGGCGTTATGCGCTTACGAGGCCGCGCGCCGGCCGCCCACGAGCGCGCTCGTCCTCGCGAACCGGGCGATGGGCGCCGACCGGGTGATCGCGCTGGTGGAGCAGCGAGCGCCGGCGGGCTTTGCCCGGATCGAGGACGTGCTGAGCGGCGAGGAGCTGGAGGAGATGAGCCGCGGTTACACGAGGATGATCGGAACCGATGCGGCGGAGCTCAACGCCCGGCCGTCGTGGAGCGCGGGCGAGGGGCCGGCGGCGCCGGAAGAGAGCGGCGGCACGCGGTGAGCGGGGGAGGCTGACGCGGGCGGGGCTCCTGTCTGGAGCGCTGCCCCCTACGAGCGACGCGGCCGAGCGCCGCCTCAGCCGCGCGGCTGCTGGATCTCGAGCGGCATGACGGCATCCATGAGCGACGCTCCGCCGTCGGCCATGATGGTCTGGCCGGTGATCCACCCGGCCTCGCTGGCGCAAAGGAGCGAGACCACGTTGCCGATGTCCTCGGGCGTGCCCATCCGTCCCATGGGGCACCAGCCGCTCTCGCTCCACGCGCGGATGGCTGTCTGCACGGCGTCGGGCAGGGTGTTCAGCACCGAGGATGAGCTTGAGCACCTCCAGCGCGGCCGCCTCGTTGCGGTAGTAATGACGCTCACGCTCGCGCGGCGAGCGTGAGCGCGATGCCGCGTCCGATGCCCCGGGAACTCCCCGTCACGAGTGCGGGCTTCCCCTGCAGCGACATGAATCTACCTCCCTCTCCCTTATCCGACCCGTAGATACACCGCGCCGCCTGCCGGTACAACGCGTTCCCCCCTGCTCCGCCGCTCGGGCGTTGCGTCGATATCTCCTGGATCCTGTTATGGAATTCGCCGCTGCCGCGCGAGGGCCGGCGCGGCCGATTCCGCCGCGCTCCCGTCGAGGGGAGCGGCAAAGTGTCTTGATTGGCCCCTCGAAATCGAATACCCAAATTTTACCATGCTGCCTCGCAAGAGCCTTTTCTCCTTCACCACGGAGGATCCTTCCGCGTTCGGGGTCTACCTCGCCGCGGCGGCGAAGGAGCACGCCATTTACTTCGATGAGTGGCTCGGCGTGACCGTCGTGCTCCGCGGCGCCGAGGCGACCGCCGTGCTGCGCGACAGCGAGACGTTCAGCAACCGCGCCTACGACATCGGGATCATGAAAGGGGCCCTCGTGGCGCTCGACGGCGCGCCGCACGCGCGCCTGCGGCGGCTCTTCAACGCGGTGCTCTCGCCGCGCGTGGTGAGCCGCTACGAGGAGACGATCGTGGCCCCCGTGGCGCGCCGGATCGTGGACAGGCTCGCGCAGAAGCAGCGGGCCGATCTGGTCGACGATTTCGCGATCGCGATGCCCATGGGCGTGACGAGCGCGCTGTTCGGGATGCAGGAGGAGCGGATCGCCGAGAACGACGTGCTGATTCGCAAGATGATCCGCAGCGCCATGGCGCCGCAGGATCCCGTCCTGGTGGCCGAGGGGCGGCGCGCGCACGCCGCGATGAGCGCGCAACTGCGGGAGATCGCGGAGCGCGAGATGGCGAATCCGAGCGATACGCTGCTCGGCGAGATCACGCGGACGCTCGCGGCGGAGGGGCTGGGTGGCGTGGAGGCGTGCGAGGGCGTGGTGCTCACCTTGATCCTCGGCAGCTACGAGACGACCAGCTGGATGCTCGCCAACTTGCTCGTGGCGCTGCTCGCGCACCCCGACGCGATGGGCCAGGTGCGAGAGCAGCCTTCGCTCCTGCCGCAGTCCATCGACGAGGCGATGCGCTGGTGCAGCAGCGCGACGGGGATCGTGCGGTTCGTCGAGCGCGACGCGACGATCGCGGGCGAGGCGGTGCCCGCGGGGACGCTCCTCTATGTGTCGCTTACCGCGCTTCATTACGACGAGCAGGCCTATCCGCGCCCGGAGGTCTTCGACATCCAGCGGCGGCCGACAGGGCTCTTGAGCTTCGGCGCGGGCCCGCACTACTGCGTCGGGGCGCCGCTCGCGCGGATGGAGGCGCGGATCGGGGTGTCGCTCCTGCTCGAGCGCTTCCCGGCGCTGCGGGCCGATCCGACCCAGCGGCCGGTGTTCTCGACGGCGACGCGCGGCGCAGCCGCGTTCGGGCCGGACGGGATCCCGGCGCTGCTCGTCTGAGCCTCGGAACAAATGCGGGGGGACCGAGCCGGGGAGACCGACCCTGGTTGGCGGGGAGACCGACCCTGGTTGGGGACCCGGTGACCCGGACCCGGCGCGGACCCAGGTTGCGACCCGGCGGACCCAGGTTGAGGTCAGGACCCAACCCGGGTGGACGACCCGACCCGGGGTGAGGTTGGCCGGGACCCGGGTTGAGGTTGGGGGGACCTGGCGGCCGCCACCCAAGGAACGCGGCCGCCACCCCGGGAAGGGTGGCAACTCCTCGAAATGATTCATCACAATCTCGGCACGGCGTTTGTTGTAGGCGACGGCCATGAGCCAGCCCCGCGAGATCGCTCCAGGCGCCACGTATATGATCACTCGTCGCGTCCTGCGTCGGCACCTGCTCTTCCGACCTGACGCGATCATTACCCAGCTCATGGTTTACGCCCTGGTGGTCTCCGCCCGCCGTTACGGCGTCCAGGTTCATGCGCTCTGCGCGATGTCGACGCATCTGCACTTGATCGTGACTGACGTGACGGGCGTATTGCCGCGCTTCCTGCAGTTCTTCCATCGCATCGTCGCGCTCGGGACAAAAGTCATCCGCACATGGGAAGGACCGGTGTGGGACCATGAGGCCCCGAGCGTTGTGCGGCTGCTGACACGCGCGGCGGTGGTGGAGAAGATCGCCTACGTCCTTGCGAATCCAGTGGCAGCTGGCCTCGTACGCCATGCGCGTGAGTGGCCGGGCGCCAAGGTGGATGCGGGCGAGCTCGGTCGCGGCGTGCTGCGCGCGATGCGTCCCTCTGCGTATCTCGACCCGGAAAACCCACAGTGGCCCGAGGAAGTGACGCTTCCGCTCTCGCTGCCGCCGGCTATCGAGCAGGACAGCGCGGAGGGCTTTCGTCAAGAGATCGCCGACGAGCTTGAGCGGCATGAAGTGAAGGCTCATGCGGAGATGCAGCAGCACGGACGCCAATTCCTGGGTGCCGAGCGAGCCAGCAAGATCTCCCCTTACGACCGTGCCACGAGCTTCGAGGCATTGGGCCAGCGCAATCCTACGTTTGCGGTCGGTCGTGAGCAGGGTGATGCATGGCGAGCTGCAGGTGTCGCCGTGCGGGCATTTCGCGCTTCATATCGCGCGGCGCTCGAGCGATGGCGTGCCGGAGTGCGCAGCGTCCTATTCCCTGCGGGAACGTGGTGGATGCATCGTTTTCACGGTGCCGGCGTGACGGACGCCGTACTGCCGATATAACCATGGGGGGAGGCGACCCAGGTTGGACGGGGCCAAGACGCAAGACGATACGAATTGGCAAACACCTGCCCAGTTCCCGTCGCCGCCCTGTGCAATCGTCGACGCTTCCGCCCGCAGTCGGCGATGGGCAAGCTGTTGAGCTACGCTTGTTCGTCTTGATCTGCGAATCCGGCCTCGGCCTGTAGGCAATCTTGGTCGGGCCAGCCGCAGGTGGGTCAGCGGTCAGCTGTGGGATCTGGTCAGCTGGGTCTACGGCGCCAACCCGGGTCGGGTCTGCTGGGTCTCCGCTCGGCTTCCGGCCACGAGCCCCGCGAAGGCCGCCGCGAAGCGTCGCCGCAGATCCGCATCCTCGAGCAGCTTGTCGCGCAGCGCGCGCGACAGCTCGAGGTGGTAGAACGGCGCGCCCATCTGGCGCGACCAGCGCGCCTGCACGTTGGTTGCACCACCCAGCTTGTTGATATCGGTGGGGTAGGCCATGACCTTCCCGTCGCTGACGACCGCCCGCAGGGGGACGAGCAGCCGCTCCAGGTCAGCGCCGTGTCCCACCGCGCTGGCGATGGCGGCGGCGTCCGGCGCCGAGCTGTCCTGATAACCGTGCAGCTGTACCGCCGGTGTGCCGGGAAAGCTCTGGAGCAGCGCCTGGTGGGCCGACAGGAAGAACGAGCGCTCGGCGTGCGCCACGTCGGCGAAGGCTAGCGATGCAGCCAGCCGCTCGCGGGCGGCACGGCTGTCGCCCCGAGCGCCGCCGCCTGCGCCCTCGACGCCACCGCCTGCGCCCTCGACGCCACCGCCTGCGCCGTGGCTGCCGCCTGCGCCACCGGTGCCTCCTGCCCCCGCCCGCCGGCCGCCCGCCGCCGTCCGAGCGCCGACCCCCGTTGCCTGCGCCTCCACGGCCTCGTCGTCCACGCCCTTGCCGCCCTTGCCGCCCGCTCCTTCCGCACCTTCGTCGTCCCCGGCGGCGTTGCTTGGCTTGGGGTGCCCGCCGTATCGGTGCGACGTGTTGACGATCAGCGCCCGCGCCTGCTGCGCCTCGAAGATGGCCAGCGCGATGGGCAGCGTCCCCTGGTCGAAGAAGGTGTGCGGCGCCTCCACGATGAGCGGCGCTGCCGCCCCTGTGCGCAGCACGACCGCGGCCGCCCCCCGACGGCGTGAGCCGTCTTCGGACAGCACCCAGAGGTCGCGCCCGGGCACCGCCCGCAGCGCGAACCCGGGTGGGGCAGCCGGCGGTGGCTGACGG
The DNA here is from genome assembly GCA_051525975.1 of Sorangium sp. So ce134. Taxonomy (GTDB): domain Bacteria; phylum Myxococcota_A; class Polyangia; order Polyangiales; family Polyangiaceae; genus Sorangium. The sequence goes on along the minus strand of CP150314.1, from coordinate 8,679,280 downwards.
TTCTGGGCAGCGACCCCCGCCGCCGCGATCCACGCGACGTACGCGACCTCCTCCGCACCGTCCGGCGGCTCCGCGATGACGTGGCGCCCGCCCTTGCGCAGCGGGGCAATCTGCTCCTCGAGCGCTTCCTGCTCGCCGCTGTCCGCCGCCTGGACCTCAACCACGGTCGGTACCCCATCCGCCACCGCAGAGCCCGCCTGGCTCGGCGCCGTACCCAGCGCGCTCCCGACGCTCCGGCACACCCCCTGCGAGCACCCGGCGATCGTGAACAGCACCACATAGCCTGCGCTCTTCATGATCGTCCTTGCCGCCGGAATCTCGACGTCATCTGCATTTTTCTCACGCCACCGTTCGCGGATCCAGTTTAACGCAACGCGTCATCGGGCGTCGCCCGCTCTTCCGCGGCGGGGTCGGTTTGCGCTAGTAGCACTGCATGCCTCGCCCCTTCGAACCCGTGGAGGCGCCGCCGCTTCCGGAGCAGGCCGGTCGCACATTTCCGCGCCTGGTCGAGCTGATGCAACGGCTCCTCGCGCCCGACGGATGCCCGTGGGACCGCGAGCAGAGCTTCGCGACCCTGCGGCGCTACGTGCTCGAGGAGGCCTGCGAGGTCATCGACGCCATCGACGGCGGCGACCGCAAGGAGCTGTGCGCCGAGCTCGGGGACCTCCTGCTCCAGGTCGTCTTCCAGGCCGAGCTCGCCCGCGCCGAGGGCGCGTTCGGCCCCGACGACGTGGTCGCCGCCATCTGCGAGAAGCTCGTGCGGCGCCATCCCCACGTGTTCGCCGACGAGAGCGCCGAGAACGCCGACGAGGTGCTCCAGAACTGGGAGCGCATCAAGGCGGCCGAGCGGGCCAGGCAGGGCAAGGACCGTGGCGTGCTCGGCGGCGTCCCCCGCAGCCTGCCGGCGCTGACCCGGGCGCAGCGGGTCGGCGAGAAGGTCGCGCGCGTGGGCTTCGACTGGCCGGACGCGCGCGGCTCGCGCGCGAAGGTCGAGGAGGAGCTCGGAGAGCTCGATCGGGCCTTCGAGAGCGGCGATCCCGCCGCGATCGAGGAGGAGCTCGGCGACGTGCTCTTCGCGCTCGGGAACCTGGCGCGCCACGCCGGCGTCGACGCGGAGGGGGCGCTGCGCCGCACCATCGACAAGTTCACCCGGCGCTTCGAGCACGTCGAGCGGCGGGTCATCGAGCGGCACGGGGGCTGGCCCGCCAGGGCGTCGGACGACACCCTCACGCTGGAAGAGCTCGACGGCTACTGGGACGAGGCCAAGCGCGGCGAGCAGAAGACCTGATCGCCGCGGCGAGCTCGACGTGGGCGGCGAGCTCAACGCCGCGCGCGCGGCGGCCATGCGAGCAGGCTCCCAGGCGCGCCCGGGCTCAGTCACGCACCGCGGTCAGCACGAAGCGCTCCCGCACGCGCGCCTCGTTCGACTCGTGATGGACATGGATCTCGTAGCGGCCCGGCTGGGCCACGGCCACGCTGAGCGGCGCCTCGCCGCGGTAGCGCGTGAGCCGATGCGAGCAGCGCTCCTGCTGACAGTGCTCCTCCAGCGCCCCGCCCTCGCCGTCGGGCAGCCGCACGCGCACGTGCTCGGGGACCTCGAGGTGAACCACCGCCGGCTCGTCGGCGTGGCGGTGCGTCCACAGATCGAGGTGCATCCACGCTTGCCCGTCGTCCGGCAGCGCGACGGCGCGCTCCTCGGAGCGCTCGATCGCGGGAGAGCTCGCGCCCCCGCCGCCCGCCAGGAAGACGGCGACCGCAATCGCGGCGAGCGCCGGCGCCGCGCTGAGCGCTCCCCACCTCCAGGGGCTCTGCGCCCGCTGCGACCTCTTGCCGCCCTCCGCCGCCGGACGCTCCGGCCGCTCTGGGAGCTTGCTCAGCGCGCGCTCGACGAGCGCCTCGGAAGGGCCCGTAGCGCGCAGCGCCCGCACGCTCGCCGCGAGCTCCTGCGGAATCGGGGGCACATCGTGGTCCTGTCCGCTCACGTCGATCCCTCTCGCGCCGCGACGACGAGTTGCGCCGCCACGCGCTCGTATGCATCGCGCAGCCGCGCGCGCCCGCGGGCGTGGCGGCTCTTCACCGTCCCCTTGGGGATCCCGAGGAGCTCGGCCACGCTATCGTAACCGAGCTCCTCGATATCGCATAGCACCACCACGGTGCGAAACTCCTCGGGCAGCTCCTGAAGACAGGCGAGGAGCACCCCCGTGTCCTGGCTCAGGATCGCGGCCGCCTCCGGGCTCGGGGTATCGGCGCGCGGCAAGATCCCGAGCGCCTCGGTGCACACGTCGACGAGCCGCTCGAGCAGGCCGCGGCGCCGCGCCTCGGTCCGGTAAGCCTCCAGGTACTCGTGCCGAGCGATCCCGCAGAGCCACACCCCGAGCTCCGACCGCCCCTCGAAGGACGCCGCGTGCAGGTACGCCTTGAGCAACGCGTTCTGGAACAGATCATCCGCCTGATCCCGAGCGCCGCAGAGAGAAATGCAAAACCGATAGAGGCGCGGGAGCATCGGGCGTACCGCCGCCTCGAACTGCGCGCGCGATTCGCCGAGGAGGGGTCGCGTTTCGGTCATGAGGGCCGTTCGAGCGTCTGGCGCGTCGAGGCCCGGAACTCTAGCGTGGAATGGACGGCGGGGAAGCGCTCGCTGCTCGGGCCACGGCGGGGCGAGCAGCGGCACCTCGAGCGGAGGAGCGCTGTACATCGACGTCCCCTGGGACGGATCGGGCCCCCGCGCAGGTTCCTGCACATCGCATGAAATCGTCACACCGAGCGGGAACCTCGGGGCGAGTGGTCCCGTCCTGGGGCGTGTTCTGACGAACAGCGGGCCCACAGGATGCCCGCGTATCCGAGGGCCTACCACCCCATGTCCAAGCCGACCATTTCAGGCGCGCCGGCGCCGGCGCAGGCGTCCACGTCCGCGTCGTGGAAGAACGACCTCGTTTCAGGCTTCCTCGTCTTCTTGATCGCCCTGCCGCTCTGCCTGGGCATCGCCATGGCGAGCGGGTTCCCCCCCATCGCCGGCGTGCTCACCGCCGTCGTCGGCGGCGTGATCGCCACCTGGCTCGGCAGCGCGCCGCTGACCATCAAGGGACCGGCGGCGGGCCTCATCGTCATCGCCCTGGGCGCCGTGCAGGAGCTCGGCGGCGGCGACAACGCGGTCGGCTACCGCCGCGCGCTCGCGTGCATCGCTGTCGCCGCGCTGACGCAGATCGCCTTCGCCCTGGCGCGCGCCGGCAAGCTCGGCGACTTCTTCCCCGTCTCGGTGGTGCACGGCATGCTCGCCGCCATCGGGATCATCATCTGCTCGAAACAGATCCACACGCTCCTCGGGGTCACGCCCGCGGCGAAAGAGCCGTTCCACCTGATCCTGGAGATCCCGCGCAGCCTGTCCCGGCTGAACCCCGAGATCGCCGTCATAGGCGTCCTCTCGCTGATCGTCCTCTTCGGCTATCCGGCGGTCGCCAAGAAATCGCGCTTCCTGCAGAAGATCCCGGCGCCGATGCTGGTGCTGGCGTTCTCCGTGCCGCTCGCGCACGTCTTCGATCTCGAGCACGAGCACACCTACACGCTCGCGGCGACCCACACGACGTACGCGATCGGGCCGAGCTTCCTGGTCAATTTGCCGGGCAACCTCCTCCAGGCGATCGTCTTCCCGGACTTCAGCCACGTCGGCACGCCCGCGTCGATCAAATACATCGTCATGTTCTCGCTGGTCGGCAGCATCGAGTCGCTGCTGTCGGCGAAGGCCGTCGATTCGCTCGATCCCGCGAAGCGCCGCTCCGATCTCGACCGGGATCTGCTCGCCACCGGCGTCGGCAACCTCATCGCGGGCCTGCTCGGCGGGCTGCCGATGATCTCCGAGATCGTCCGCAGCTCCGCGAACATCGGCTACGGCGCGAGGAGCCGGCTGTCGAACTTCTTCCACGGCACCTTCCTCCTGCTCTTCGTCGCCTTCGCGCCGGGGCTGATCCACCGGATCCCCCTCGCCGCGCTCGCCGCCATGCTCACGTTCACGGGCACCCGCCTCGCGTCGCCCAAGGAGTTCGTGAGGACGCTCCGGATCGGCAGGGAGCAGCTCATCATCTTCGGCACCACGGCCGCGCTGTGCATCGCCTCCGATCTGCTCGTCGGGGTCGCGGCCGGGGTCGTCGTGAAGATGCTCATCCACGTGATCAACGGCGCGCCCCTGCGCGTCCTCTTCCGGTCCGACGTGGACGAGCGCGTCGACGGAGGGCGGGTCGTGCTGCGCGTCAAGCACGCAGCCGTCTTCAGCAATTATCTCAGCATCCAGCGGAGGCTCGCCAGCCACGCGAACGCCTCGAGCATCGAGATCAACTTCGCGGACGCCCGCCTCGTCGATCATACGGTCATGTCCAACCTGCACGAGCTGGAGGGCGTGATGAAGCGAGACGGGCGGACCCTGACCCTCGCGGGCCTCGGCGATCACTTCCAGATGTCGTCCCATCCGCTCTCGGCGAGGAAGCTGCGCGTCATTACTCCCGTCGCCGAGCGCTGAATCGGGGCGAGGCGCGACCTCCGCGACAGGGGAGCGCGCGGCTCAGGCTCCACGAACCACCTTTCTCCGGGATCGCCATGGACAGCGAGCTCTCTCAGGATCTCCGCGCGAGCGCCGCCCGGCAGGAGCGCCTCCGCTGCGTTGTCGAGCACGCCGGGCACTACCTGCCGGCGCAGGGGCCCATCGGCGTGTTCGTCCACCACAACACGCTGCACGCCTTCCAGCACCTGCCGTTCCACGACGCGCTCGCCGCGGCGAGCGCCATCTTCGAGGCCGAGCCGTACCTCTCGGAGGCGGATTACCGCGCGCACATCGCGTCAGGCCGGATCGGCGACGAGGACCTCGAGGCGGCCCTCGCGGCGCGCTTCGCCGCGCTTCCGGACGAGCGGCGAGGCCCGCTGTCGCGGCACGAGATCGAGCGGCTCGCGCTGCGCCATCCGATCGAGGCGGAGACCGCGGCGGGCCTGTCGTGGCGCATCTCCGAGGCCGGGGAGGCGCGGAGGCTCCGGGCAGACGCCCCCGCCGAGCGGCGCTGGCGCATCGTGGAGCGCACGGAGCGCTGGCTCGAGGCGCGCCCCGAGGCCGCGGCGCGCCTGCGCGACCAGGGCGGCCGCGATCCGGAGTCGCGCGCCGCGCTCGCGCTCTGGGATGCGTGCCGCGCCGTGCCGCTGCCGCCCGCCCCACCCGCGGAGCCGCCGCTCGTCGAGCGCGTAGGGGTCGACCGGTCGCACCGCGATCTGCTGCTCGCGCTCTCGGGCGAGGACCCGGCCGAGCTCGTCGATCCGCTCGTGATCCGGCTCCTCGCCGCCTACCTCGACGAGGGCGTCGCGCACTGGGCGATGCCCGATCGGGCGCAGGGGCTCTGGCGCTGCTTCCGCGACATGGCGCTCGAGGGGGCGCGGCTCGCCGCCCCGGCCTTCGGGGGGCTCGACGAGGAGCTCCGCCGCCTCGACGAGGCTGGGCTCGCGCCGCCCGCCATCGCGGTCCGCGCCCTCGACGAGCTCGGGGTGCCCGAGGACCGCTGGGAGGGGTACGTGGCCCGCGTGCTGCTCGAGCTGCCGGGCTGGGCCGGCATGATCCACCGCCTGGAGCACACGCCGAGCGACCGGCCGTCGGGATCGCCGCCCGCGTCGCTGGTCGAGTACCTCGCCGTCCGGCTGACCCTCGCCCGGTTCGCGCTGCGCGACGTCGCGCGCCGGCGGCTCGGGTACGCAGGGCCCCTCGCCGGGCTCGTCGAGCACGCCCGGCGCGCCGCGCGGCCGCCCGCGCCGCCCGCGCCATCGCCCGAGCACGATCGGCCGTTCCGCCTGTTCCAGCTCGCTCAGCTCGCCGGCCTGTCGGCCGCCGAGGTCGAGCGGCTGTCGGAGGCGGATCGCGCCTGGGCGCTGTCGGCGCTCGAGGCGTTCGACGCGACGGCGCGGCGCCGCGTCCTGCACGAGGCGTACGAGCATCACCACCGGGTCGAGGCGCTCCACGGCATCGCCGCGAGCCTGCGCCGCCCGGAGGAGGAGCGCACCGTGAAGGAGCCCCGCTTCCAGATCGCCTTCTGCATCGACGATCGCTGCGAGGGGCTCCGGCGGCATTTCGAGGAGCTCTCGCCGCGGCACGAGACCTTCGGCGTGGCCGGGTTCTTCGGCGTGCCGATCCGCTACCGGGGGCTCGACGACGCCGGCCACGCGAGCCTCTGTCCTGTCGGCGTGGAGCCGGTGCACGAGATCGTCGAGCGGCCGCACGAGGAGGAGGCGGGCCGCCGCCGAAAGGCCCGCCGCAAGCGCTGGGCGCGGCTCCTGCACGCGCTCGGCCGCGGCTCCCGCACCCTGGCGCGCGGCGTGCTGCTCACGCCGACCCTGGGCCTGTTCTCCACGCTCCCGCTCGTCGGACGCATCCTGTTTCCTCGGGCGACGGCGCGGCTGCGCCGCGCGCTCGAGCGGCGCCTGCTGCCGGCCGTGCCGACGCGGCTGCTCAGCCCGCACGACGAGGGCTCCGCCGCGGGCGGCGAGGGGCGGCCGTTCACCGCCGCGGAGAAGGCGGCCCGGGTGGCCGTCACGCTGGAGAACATGGGGCTCACGCGCGGCTTCGCGCCGATCGTGGCCGTGCTCGGCCACGGATCGACCAGCGTGAACAACCCGCACCAGTCGGCGTACGACTGCGGGGCCTGCGGCGGCCGCCACGGCGGCCCGAACGCGCGGCTGTTCGCGGCCATGGCGAACGATCCCGAGGTCCGCGCCCTGCTCCGCGGCCGGGGGATCGACATCCCGGACGGGACCTTCTTCGTCGGCGGCATGAACAACACGACGACGGACGAGATCGTCCTCTACGACCAGCACCTCGCGCCGGCGTCGCACCGCGGCGAGCTCGCGGCGCTCCGCGGCGCCCTGGACGCGGCCCGCGCGCTGCACGCGCACGAGCGCTGCCGTCGCTTCGCGTCGGCGCCGGCCGACAGCGATCCCGCCCGGGCGCTCGCGCACGTCGAGGCGCGCGCCGCGGACCTCAGCGAGGCCCGGCCCGAGCTCGGGCACGTGACCAACGCCGTCTGCGTCGTCGGCCGCCGCGCGCTCACCCGCGGGCTGTTCCTCGATCGCAGGGCGTTCCTGGTCTCGTACGACCCGACCCAGGACCCGAGCGGCGCCATCCTCGAGCGCATCCTGCTCGCGGTCGGCCCGGTCGGGGCGGGGATCAACCTCGAGTACTACTTCTCCTGCGTCGACAACCGCCGTTACGGCGCCGGCACCAAGCTGCCGCACAACCTCGCCTCGCTGCTCGGGGTCATGGAGGGATCGCTGAGCGACCTGCGCACCGGGCTGCCGAAGCAGATGATCGAGATCCACGAGCCGGTGCGCCTGCTCGTCGTGGTGGAGGCGAGCACCGACACGGCCGCCGCGCTCTGCGCGCGGCAGCCGGCCCTCCGCGAGCTCATCTGCAACGGATGGATCCAGCTCGCCTGCGTCGATCCGGCGACGCGCCGGATCGCGCATTTCACGGGGGACGGCTTCGCGCCGTTCTCTCCCCCGGACGATCCGTTGCCCGAGGTCCAGCGGTCCGCCGACTGGTACGCCGGGAGGTCCGGCTTCGTCCCGCCTGCGCTCATCCGCGCCGCGTCCACGCGGCCACGCGAGGTCAAACGCCATGCTGCCTGACGTGCTGCTCGGCAAGCTCGCCGCGCTCGCCGTGCTCTCCCCGGCGGCGGCCTTCGCCGCGCTCGGGGCCTACCTGCTGCTCCTGCGCACGCCGAGCGAGCGCGTCGTCTCGCGCGCCGTGCTGTCCGCGCTCTCGGTCTCGCTCGCCGCCTCGCTGGCGATCTGGGGCTCGGCGGTCGCGGCGCCCTACGCGTTCCTCCCGGTGAAGCTCGGCCACTGGTTCGAGACCAGGAGCTACGCGTTCGAGCTCGTCCTGCTCGTCGATCGGCTGTCGGCGACGATGATGGTGCTCGTCTCGCTGATCGCGCTCCTGGTCGGCCGGTTCTCGGTGGCGTACCTGCACCGCGAGCCGGGGTTCGCGCGGTTCTTCCTGCTCCTCGCGCTGTTCTCGACGGGCATGCTGGGGCTCGTGTCGGCGGGCACCGTCGACCTGCTCTTCGCCGGCTGGGAGCTCGTCGGCGCGACGAGCGTGCTGCTCGTGACCTTCTTCCACGAGCGCGAGGCGCCGCCGCGGGCCGCGCTGCGCGTCTACATCACCTACCGGCTCTGCGACGTCGGGCTGCTCGGGGGCGCGGTGCTCATGCACGATCTCGCGCACTCCTCGCAGTGGGGCGAGGTGTTCGGCGCGGCCCCCTGGCCCGGGGCCGCGGCGCCGCTCGCCCCCTCCGCGGCCACGGCGCTCGCGCTGTGCCTGTTCCTCGCCGCCATGGGCAAGAGCGCGCAGTTCCCGCTGGGGAGCTGGCTGCCGCGGGCCATGGAGGGGCCGACGCCGTCGAGCGCGCTCTTCTACGGCGCGATCTCGGTGCACGCCGGCGTGTACCTGATGCTGCGCGTGGCCCCGCTGCTCCAGCGCTCGCCGGCCGCGAGCGCGGTGATCGCCTGCGTCGGGGCGGCGACCGCCATCTACGGCACGATGGTGGGGCGCGTGCAGGCGGACGTGAAGAGCGCCCTCGCGCACGCGACGATGACGCAGGTGGGGCTCATGTTCGTGGAGATCGGGCTCGGGCTCTACTGGCTCGCGCTCGTCCACCTGTTCGCGCACGCGTGCCTGCGCTGCCTCCAGATGCTGCGCGCCCCCTCGGCGCTCCGCGATGCGCAGGAGATCCGGGCCGCGCACGCCGGCGAGCCGCTGCCGCCCCTCGGGCTCGCCGCCCGCGTGCTGCCGGCGGCGCTCGTGCGGCGCGCCTACTGGCTCTCCCTCGACCGCTTCCACCTCGAGGGGCTGCAGGAGCGGCTCGTCGCCGCCCCGCTGATGCGCCTCGGGCGCGTGCTCGACCGGATCGAGCGGCGCTGGGTGGCGGCGCTGAGCGGCTGGCCCGAGCGCGCCGCCGCCGAGCCGGACGAGCCGGATACGCATGAGCCCGGCGCGCCCGACGCAGCCGAGCGCGCGGTGGCCTTCGAGCCGCCCGCGCGCGACACGAAGGGGGCGCGGACATGAGCGCCTTTCCCCTCCTCGCGGCGCTCGTCCTCGCGCCGGCGATCGCGGCCATCTTCGCCTCCCGCGCGCGCAGCGACGAGGGCGCGCGCCGCGCGGCCGTCGTCGGCGCGGCGCTCACCCTGCTCCTCTCGCTCCTGCCGCTCGCGCTCTCGCGCGCCGGCGTCCCGCTCGCCGCCGGGGGGCCGGCTCTGCCGCTCCTCGGCGCGCGCCTCCGGCTCGGCGTCGACGGCTACACCATCGCCCTGCTCCCGCTGCTCGGCTTCGTCCTGCTCGCCCTGGTCGCCGCGAGCCCGCGCGCCGCGCTGGACCGGCCGACCGCCGTGGCGCTGCTCGCCACCGGGAGCGCCATCCTCGGGATCTTCTGCGCGCTCGACCTCGCGGTGCTCGCGGCGGCGTGGATCGCCGCGCTCGTGCCGGTCGACCGGCTGGTCGCCAGGAAGGGCGCCCAGGACCCGCTCGTCCGGCGCACCTGCCGCATCTTCCTGCTCGTAGGCACGGCGCCGCTCGCCCTGGCGATCGGCGCCATGGCCGTGCTCGCCGCGCGCCGCGGGGCGGCCCTGCCGTTCGACATCGAGGAGATCTCCCGCGTCGGCATCCCGGAGGCGTGGCAGTCGCCGCTGTTCGCGCTCGTCGGGATCTCCGTGCTGATGCGCATGGCCGCCGTGCCGTTCCACGGCTGGCTGCCCGTGCTGCTCGAGCGCGGGCCGCTCGGCGTGACCGTCCTGCTCGCCGAGATGCAGGTCGGCGTCTGCGTGCTCCTGCGCGTCGGGGTGACGCTCCTGCCCGCGGGCTGCGCCGAGGGCATGCCCATCCTCGCCGTCCTCGGCCTGGTCAGCGCGCTGCACGGCGCGGTGCTCGCGCTCGTCCAGACCGACCTGCGCCGGATGCTCGGCTACCTCGTGGCGAGCCAGAAGGGGCTCGTGCTCCTCGGGCTCGCCTCGCTGAGCCGGGAGAGCGTGAGCGGCGCGCTCCTCCAGAGCGTCGCCTCGTCGATCGCGCTCACGGGGCTCGCGATGGTCATCGGAGCGCTCGAGGCGCGCGCCGGCACGGCCGACGCGCGGGCGCTCGGCGGCCTCGCGGCCCGCACGCCGCGCATGGCCGCCTTCTTCTTCCTGCTCGCGTGCGCGGCGATCGGGATGCCGGGGGCGCTCTCGTTCGTGAGCGAGGACCTGCTCCTGCATGGAATTTTACACGTCCACCCCGTGCTCTCGGTGCTGGCGCTGACGGCGGCGGCGCTCAACGGGATCACGCTGTTCCGCGCGTTCCAGCGCGCCTTCCTTGGCCCGCTGCGGCGCGATCTGCGGGGCGCGTCGGTGGAGGCGCTCCTCTTCCGCGAGCGGGCGTTCCTGCTGGCGACGCTGGCGCTCACCGTGATGCTCGGCGTCGCGCCGGCGGGGCTGCTCGCGGTGCACGAGCCGATGGTCGAGCAGGTCCTCCACGGCGCCGCCCGCGGCGCAGCGATGCGCGCCTCGGCGGCGGCGAGCCGCCGCGCCATCGCCGAGGGCGGCCTGGGCTCCTCGACCGGAAGGGGGGTCGTCGACGTGGGCTCGGTCAACGCGCCGCGCATGCCGCGCGGGCCGCGGCCGGGCGCGGCTCAGAGCAGGTAGCGCTCCCCCGAGTCGGGCAGCACGGTCACGATCGTCCCGCGCACCTTGCGCGCGATCTCCACGGCGGCGTGGACGTTGGCGCCGGAGCTCGGCCCGACGAGGAGGCCCTCCTCGCGGGCGAGGCGCCGCACCATGCGGGACGCGGCGGCCTCGGTCACGGTGAGGATCTCGTCGATCAGCGAGCGCTCGAGGATCGCCGGCACGAAGCCGGGGCCGAGGCCCTGGATGCCGTGGGCGCCGGGGCCGCGCCCCGAGAGCACGGCGCTCTTCGTCGGCTCGACGGCGCAGATGCGGACCGCGCTGCCCAGCCGATCCCGGAGCACGCGGCCGCAGCCGGTCAGCGTGCCGCCGGTGCCGACGCCGGCGACGAACGCCGCGATGTCGCCGCCGGTCTGCTCGAGGATCTCGAGGCCGGTGGCGCGCGCGTGCGCGCCGGGGTTCGCCGGGTTCTGGAACTGCTGGCTCATCCAGGCGCCGGGGGTCGCCTGGCAGATCTCGATCGCGCGGGCGACCGCGCCGGCCATGCCCTGGCCCTCGGGCGTGAGGACGATCTCGGCGCCGTACGCGCGGAGGATGTGCCGGCGCTCGACGCTCATGTCCTCGGGCATGACCACCACGCAGCGGTAGCCGCGCACGGCGGCGATCATCGCGAGGCTGATCCCGGTGTTGCCGCTGGTCGCCTCGACGATGGTCGAGCCTTTCCCGAGGGCCCCTTCGCGCTCGGCGCAGAGCACCATGCCGAGCGCCGCCCGGTCCTTGACGCTGCCGCCCGGGTTCATCGACTCGAGCTTGCCGTAGATGACGCCGCCGCCGTCGGGCGAGATCCGGGCGAGGCGGACGAGCGGCGTGCCGCCGATGAGCGACAGGGCGTCCGGCACGACCGGGCCGACGCGCACCGGGGCAGCGGGCGGGGGAGCCGAGCCATCGCCGGGAGCGTCGGGCGGGCTCGGCGGGGCGCCGCCCGGGGCTCGAGGGGTCGACATGCCCCCCAGTGTACACGTGAACAGGGCGTCCTCGAGGAAGCCGGGCCCTGACGCGCTCGGCGCGCCGCGAGTCCCGCCAGGGATCGCTGGCGCGCGGGCTAGATCGAGATCTCCGACAGCACCCCGTAGTGATCCGAGGCGGCGACGCCGTCCTCGATCTCCTCGAAGACGACCCGCGACGAGAGCGGCTTGCCCCGCCCCTGCTTGTCGGGGCCGCGGACGAAGATGTAGTCGATGCGGCGCGGGTACTCGTTCGTGATGGCCGCGAACGGGTTCCGCACCGGATCGAAGGTGAACCCGGGGCCCTTGCCCGCCTGATCGAAGGTGTCGGCGAAGTACACGCTCTTCTGGTTCAGGCTCTGCAGCCCCTTCATGAACCGGATCTCCGCGGCCTCGGGCTGCGCGTTGAAGTCGCCGACCACGATGGGCGGCAGCCCGGCCATGGGCGCCTCGCGCATGACGATCTCGGCCACGGCCGCGACCTGCGCCTCGCGCACGACGCCGTGGTGGAACTTCCAGTTCAGGTGGGTGACGAAGAACGGGAGCGCGCCGCGCGGCGACGCGAGCTCGGCGAGCAGGATCGAGCGCTTCTCGTCGGTCTCGCCCGTGGGCAGGGGGAACGCCTGGCTCCGCGCGATCGGCCAGCGCGACAGCACGGCGTTGCCGAAGAGCACGCCGCCGCCGAGGTCGTGCGCGGGGCCGAACGCGACCTCGTAGCCGAGCCCCTCGGCGATGCCGTCGGCCAGCGATCGGCCCTCGTACGACATCACCTCCTGGAGCCCGATCACGTCGGCATCGAGCGCGCGCAGACCCTTCCGGATGAGGGCGAGGCGCGCCTCCCACGGGTCGTGGCGGTTCCAGATGTTCAGGGTGAGCACCCGCAGAAAGCTCCGGTCAGCCGCGCCGGAGCCGCCGTGCACGGCGCCGCCGGCCTCAGCGCCTTCTCGAGGACGATCCATGACGACGGGCTACGCCAGCTGCGCGTCCGAATCCAGCCGTGATACGAAGGGGCCGGCGCAAGCCGCTCCCCTTCCGGCGCGGAAGGGCGACCTTGACCGGGAGAACCCTGAATGATCGCGTGTGATCCTCGAAGGGGGCGGCCTGGAACGGCCTCCTTCCGATCTCGAACCCCGCTCCGCCTGGCCGAGAGCCTCCTCCTGCTCGCGCTGCTCGCCGGCTGCGAGAACAAGATGGACCCCAAGGAGTGCGACAAGCTCCGCGGGGACGCCTTCGAGATGGTGAACAAGGCGCAGCACTGCAACACGGACGCCGACTGCCGCCAGAGCGAGTGGCCGGGCTGCGCCAAGCCCGTCAGCAATGCGACCTTCGACAAGATCAAGCCCCTCGCGGAGAACTACAAGACGGGCAAGTGCGAGGAGCCCAAGGTCGACTGCAAGAGCCCGCCGCAGTCCTACTGCAAGCAGGGGCTCTGCGTGCACCGCGAGCTCGGCACGACGGAGGGGGCGGGCAACACGCCCACCGACCAGATCCAGATCCAGTGATCGCGGCCGCGCCGCCCCGGCGGCGGCGCGGCGCTGTTCGGGGCCGCCGGAGCGTTGCCCGGCCGCGGCGGCGCGGGGCTGCCCGGCGCCGCCGCGGTACGCGCTTGACGCGCGCACCCGCAGGGGCCACGGACGCGGCCGTGAGCGAAGGCTTCTATCGCGGCAAGCGCGTCGTCGTGACCGGCGCCGGCGGGTTCATCGGCAGCCACCTCGTCGAGGCGCTGGTCCGGGAGGGCGCGCGCGTGCGGGCGCTCGTCCGGTACACCTCGAGCTCGCGGCGCGGGCACCTCGACCGGCTCCCCGAGGACGTCCTCGCGCAGGTCGAGGTCGTCCCCGGCAACGTCGAGGACGCGGGCGCGGTCCGGTCGCTCGTGCGCGGCGCCGACGTCGTGTTCCACCTCGCGGCCCTGATCGGGATCCCGTACTCGTACGTGGCCCCGCAGCAGTACGTGGCGACGAACGTGCAGGGCACGCTGAACGTCCTCGAGGCGGCGCGCGAGCACGGCGCGCGCGTGGTCCACACCTCGACGAGCGAGACCTACGGCACCGCGCGCTACACGCCCATCGACGAGGCCCACCCGCTGACCGGCCAGTCGCCGTACTCGGCCACGAAGATCGGCGCCGACAAGCTCGCCGAGAGCTACCACCTCTCTTTCGGGCTCGAGGTCGCGACGATCAGGCCGTTCAACACGTACGGCCCGCGGCAGTCGTCGCGCGCGATCATCCCGAGCGTGATGCAGCAGCTCGCCGCCGGGAGCGCCGCGCTCCGCATCGGGAGCACCGCGCCGGTGCGGGACCTCAACTTCGTGACCGACACCGTCGCCGGCTTCCTCCTCGTCGGCTCGAGCGCGCGGGCGGTGGGGCAGACGCTCAACGTGGGGAGCGGGCGCGCCATCTCCATCGGCGATCTCGTCCGGCTCATCTTCGAGGTGACCGGCAAGCGCGCGGAGCTCGTGACGGACGAGGCCCGGGTGCGCCCCGACGCGAGCGAGGTCATGGTGCTGCTCGCCGACTTCCGCCGCGCCGCGGAGCTCGTCGGCTACGCGCCCCGCGTGCCGCTCGAGGAGGGGCTCGCGCGCACGTACGCCTATGTCGAGCGCCACCTCGCCGATTACCGCCCCCGCGAGTACGCGATCTGACGAACGGCGCCGCGCCGGCAGGGCGGGAGCGCCCGCCGCGCGGCGCCGGCGGGATGGATGGAACGCCATGTGGAAGATACCTCTCAGCGATCTCTCGTTCGGGCCTGAAGAAGCGGAGGCCGCGCGGCAGGTGGTCGCGTCGGGCTGGCTGACGATGGGGGAGCGGACGGCGCAGTTCGAGCAGAAGCTCGGCGAGGCGCTCGGCACCCCGAGGGTGCTCGCCGTGACGAACTGCACCGCCGCGCTGCACCTCGCGTACACCGCGCTCTCCGTGGGCCCCGGCGACGAGGTGATCTGCCCGAGCCTCACGTTCGTGGCGACGGCCAACGCCGCGCTCCTGTGCGGCGCGAACGTGGTGCTCGCCGACATCGTCGGCGACGGCGACCTCGGCGTGGACCCCGCCGACATCGCCCGCAAGATCACCCCGCGGACGCGGGCGATCGCGGTCGTCCACTACGCCGGCTACCCCTGCGACATGGACGCGATCTCCGCGATCGCGGCCGAGCGGGGGATCGCCGTGGTCGAGGACGCGGCGCACGCGCCGCTCGCGACCTACCGCGGCAGGGCGCTCGGGACGCTGGGCGACGTCGGCTGCCTGAGCTTCTTCTCGAACAAGAACCTCGCGGTCGGCGAGGGGGGCGCCGTGATCGCGAAGGACGACGCGCTCCTCGCGCGCATGCGGCTGCTCCGCGCGCACGGGATGACGACGCTGACCCTCGACCGGCACAAGGGGCACGCCTTCACGTACGACGTCATGGCCGCGGGCATGAACTACCGCATCGACGAGATCCGGAGCGCCATCGGCCTCGTGCAGCTCGGCCGGCTCGCGGCGGGCAACGCGCGGCGGCGGGCGCTCGCGGCGCGCTACCACGAGCGCCTCGCCGGCGTGCCCGGCGTCGGCCTCCCGTACCGCGATTTCTACGCGCGCGGGCTCGGGGAGAGCGCGCACCACCTCATGCCGGTGCTGCTGCCCGAGGGCGCCTCGCGCGAGGCCGTGATGGAGGCCATGAAGGCGCGCGGCGTCCAGACGAGCGTGCACTACACGCCGATCCACCGCTTCTCGCACCACGGCGCCTCGGACCGGGTGCGCAAGGAGGGGCTCTCGCGGACGGACGCGATCGCGGGCCGCGAGCTCACGCTCCCGCTCCACCCGCGCATGCAGGACGCCGACGTCGACGCCGTGTGCGAGGCGCTCGCCGCGTCACTCCGGTAGGTACCGCTGCCGGTTCTTCTCGAACTCCTCCTGCGCCTCGGCGAAGTCGTCGCTCCTGCCGATGTCGAGCCAGTGGCCCCGGAAGGGGAAGGTGGCCACCTGCTCGCCGGCGTCGAGCAGCGCGTGCATGAGGTTGTCGAACCCGAACGGCCGGCCCTCCGGGATGAAGCGCAGCACATCGCGGCTCATCGCGTAGATGCCCATGCTGACCCAGAACGTGTACGTGGGCTTCTCGCGGAACCCGACGACGCGCCCCTCGGGGCCGAGGTCGAGCACGCCGAGGTCGATCTTCGAGGCGCGCTCGCAGACGGCGACGGTGAGCGGCGCTCCGGCCGACTCGCCCGTGCGGTGGAGCGCCGCGAAGTCGAGATCGCAGAGGATATCGCCGTTCATCACGAGGAAGCGCTCCGGCAGGTCCCGCTCGATGACCCGCAGCGGGCCCACCGTCCCGAGCGGCGTCTCCTCGCGCTGGTAGGAGATGCGCAGCCCGTACCGGTTCCCCTCGCCGACGACCGCCTCGATGAGGGCGGCCTGGTGGCCGACGCACATCACCACGTCCGTCACCCCGGCGCGCGCGAGCTGCCGGAGGAGGATCTCGACGATCGTGTGATCGCCGATCGGCATCAGCGGCTTCGGGATCAGGGCGGTGTAGGGGCGGAGCCGGGAGCCTTTGCCGCCGGCGAGCACGACTGCCTTCATGCGGTGACGTATACCCACGCGCTGCTCGGACGGGGGACCATTCCGCAGAAATTCGCGCTCATCCTGCCAGCCGCGTCCTCTCCGATTGACTCTCTTCCGGCTGCTCTTTAGTGATGGAGAGCGTCCCGCGGCAGGCCAGCCCCTGCGCGGCGCGGTTCAACCTTCACAGGTGGCTTGGGCAGCAATCATGACGATGGTACCCCCGTCCCGTACCCCCGGAAGGAAGCGCCGGAAGCTCGGATATCGCGGCAGCGGCACCTTTGCCATGTGCAGCGCCGGCCCGCACCCGGGCGGCCCGCTCTTCCGGCAGCTGTGCACGCTCGCCGATCGGTTCTCCGCGTGCGAGGACGACCCGGCCGCGGCGCAGATCGGGAGCGTGCTCTCGCTGCTCGCCCTCTACGCGACCAAGCCGAACGACCGGGATTTCCGGCTGCCGTTCGGCTCCTTCGTCATGGACCTCGCCCTCGCCGACGAGGAGCGCGCGCGGGCTCGATCTCAGGGCGACGGGCCCATCCCGTACCGGCGCCCGCTCCTGGCTCGTTGACCTGGCCGCGATGAGCGCACGAGAATTACCGACGCGCCCCGCGGGGCGCAGCAAGCGGACGGCATCGGCCTCGGTCGTGCTGATCGTGAGCGCCAGCGAGCAGCTCGCGGAGCGCTGCCGGCGGCTGGTCTTCGTCGAGGGCGCCGACCTGCTCGCGTGCGATCTCGTGTCGCTGCGCGGGAGCGCCGCCTGGCTGAACCCGCTGGCCATCGTGATGACCCAGGACGTGCGGGCGTTCGACCCCGAGGGGTTCATGGAGCTGTCGCGGCGCATCGGCGCCGAGCTCGTGGTGCTCCCCTCCGAGAGCGTCTCGGACACGCAGCTCACCGCGATGATCACCGCGGCGCTGGACATCGCCCAGCGGCGCCGGACCGACTGACGCCGGCGAGGCCGCCGCAACGACGGACGGCCGGCGGGCCGGCCCGGGCGGGGCCCGTCACTCGCGCGGCGGCAGGACGTCGCCGGACGTGCTCGCCAGCAGGCACCCCTCGTCGAGGCCGAGCTTGCACGCCTTCGTGAACAGCTCGGTCGCCTTCCGGGCGTCGCGCTCCACGCCCTCGCCCTGCGCGTGGAGGTGCCCGAGCTCGACGCACGCGAGGGCGTTGCCGCGCTCGCAGACGCGCTGGAACAGCGCGGCCGCGCGCCCGGGATCGGCGCTCGCGCCCTGGCCGTGGAGGTACGCCCTGCCGGCCGCGAGGCAGCCGAGGTTCGCGCCCGCGTGGCACGCGCGCGCGTGAAAGTAGAGCGCCGCCTCGTCCGCCCCGCTCGCCCCGCCGTCGCCGTCCGCGCGCGCGACCCGGTCGTGGTACGCGTCGCCGAGCCGCAGGCAGCCGCGCGCGCTCCCCTCCGTGCACGCCTCCTTGAACAGCCCCACGGCCCGATCCACGTCGATCGAGACGATCTCTCCGCCGAGGTACATCGACCCGAGCGTCACGCAGTCCTCGATCTGGTGGTCGGCGCAGCCGTTCGTGCAGCCGACGAGATCGTCTCGCTCGCAGGGCAGCCGGAGCGGCGGCGGGGCGGCTTCGGCCGGCGCCGCGGCGGGCGGCGTCGCCGCGGGGGCAGGCTGGGCGGGCCTCGCGGCGTGGCGCGGCGTTGTCGCGGCCGCGCCGCCGCAGCCGCAGAGGAGGAGCGCGCCGAGGAGCGCCTGGGCGAGTTCGCGCACGTGCATCTTCGAACTCATGACACACCGGTCGCCCTCCCCCCAACGCCGCCCGCCGACGCGATCGTCCCGGACGCGCTGGACGCGCGGACGCTCCAGGCTGGTCCCCGGCCGGGCCTCGGTGTAGACGGATCCGATGCCGCTCATGAGCCCTCCTCCGCTGCAAACGCTTGACGAGCCCAACCTCGAGGCGCTCATCGAGCTGATGTTCCTCGCGGCGTTCGCCGACGGCGAGTTCAGCCAGGAGGAGAAGGTGCATTTCGCCCGGAGCGTGGAGTCGCTGACGGACCGCCGGATACCCCAGGGCACGATGGACGAGCTCATCCGCAACGTGGTGGAGCAGCTCCAGAAGGAGGGCCGGGCCGCCCGGCTCGCGTCGCTCAAGGAGCGGCTCGCCACCCCGCAGGCCCGGAAGGTCGCGTTCTCCCTGGCCGCCCAGGTCGTGGTCGCCGACGGGATCGTCAGGACCAGCGAACGCGAGCTCCTCCTCCAGGTCGCCGCGGCGCTCGAGCTCGATCAGACCGAGGCGGCGGACGTCGTGCGGAAGCTCGCCGGCTCGTGAGCGTCCGGCCGCCCCCGGCGCGCCGCGCCCGGGGCGCCCCCGGGATCGGCGCCGCCGCGGGGGACCGAGTCGGGGTGGGGCGAGCGCCGCGGGGTGAACGGGCGCCGGCGTTTTCGGTTACGATGGCGCCGCCGTGACCTGGTCCTCCACTGGCAGTTTCCTGATCCCGTTTCCGGTGCCGGGCTCAGCGCTGACCTCCACCCGGGGCACGTACGTGATCGGGTCGCTCATCGGCGACGGCCAGTATGGCTCGGTCTACGAGTGCAGCGGGCCGTTCGACCAGGTGTACGCCCTGAAGATGCTGCGGCCGGCGAACAAGCCCTACCAGGTCGTCAAGGAGGAGTGGTCGCGCGAGATGCTCCGCCTGGAGAGCTTCCGCCACCCGAACATCGTCTACATCCACGACGCGTTCGAGGTGAATTACCTCTTCTACCTGGCGCTCGAGCGGTGCGACACGAGCCTGAGGGCGCTGCTCGGCGCCCCGTTCCAGCCGCCGCTGCTCCTGGAGCTCGCGCGCCAGCTCCTGATGACGCTGCAGTACCTGCACGACAACGGCGTCGTGCACGCCGACCTGCACGCGGGCAACGTGCTCATCTCTCAGCTCGACCACAAGCCGCTCGTCAAGCTCACCGACTTCGGCGTGGCGCACCAGCTCGACGGCGTCACCCGCTGGTTCCGCCCGCAGGTCGCGAACCCGAAGATCCTCGTGCCCGAGCTCGTGACGGCGGGCTACACGACGACGCAGAGCGACCTCTACCAGCTCGGGCTGCTCATGTACCAGATGCACACCGGCCAGCCGGCCATCGACGTGAACGCCCCCTACGAGGAGATCACGCGGCAGATCGCCGAGGGCACCCCGCGGCAGAAGGCCGAGGCGCTCGGCACGCCGCTGAGCCAGGTGATCGCCAAGCTCTTGCGCCGCCGCGACGCGTACCGCTACTACTCCGCGCGCGACGTCTGGGACGACCTGCGGCAGCTCCGCTGGGCGTAGCGCGATCTCCGCTGCGCGCGCCGCGCGTTCCGGGCTACACCTCGCGGCATGATCGCCGCCACGCCACGCGTCGTCTCGCTCACGCCCGCGGTGTTCCACCTGCCGGACGCGGTGAACCAGGTCTCGCGCACCTACGGGGAGAACCCGATCGTCCCGCGCGGGCCCCGGCTCCGGCCGCTGCTCGACCGGGCGCGGCGCGGCATCGTCGAGGCCCTCGGCGCGCCCGGCTACGAGGCCATCCTCCTCACGGGATCGGGCTCCACGTCGATGGCCGCCGTGCTCGGCTCCTGCCTGCGGCGCGACGAGCGGCTCCTCGTCGTCCGGAACGGCGCCTACGGCGACCGGATCTTCGAGTACGCCGGGACGCTCGGCCAGCCGGTCGTGGACATGTGCCTGCCTTACGGCGAGCGCCCGGATCTGGCGAAGATCGAGGCCGCCCTCGCGGCGGACGAGGTCGACGCGGTGGCCATGGTCTACGGCGGCACGTCGACGTGCACGCTGAACCCCGTGCCCGAGGTCGGCGCGCTCGCCCGGAAGTATGGCAAGAAGCTGCTCGTCGACGGCATCAGCGCGCTCTTCGTCGAGCCCTGGGCCCTCGAGGGCTCGGGCATCGCCGCGGTCATGGGCTCCTGCAACAAGGGCCTCCACAGCCACCCGAACCTGACCGTGGCGCTGGTCCGCAAGGACCTGCTCGCCGAGATGGAGCGGATCCCCGCGCGCGTCCCGAGCCTGGAGCTCCACAAGACCTGGCGCGCCCAGCAGGGCGGCGCGCACCCCTACACGATCGATCCGATGAGCCTCTGCCAGGTGATCGCGGCGCTCGATCACCTCGCCGCCACCGGCGGTGTCGCCGGGCGGCACGCCGTGTACCAGGCGCGCTGCGCGATCCTGCGGCCGGGATACGAGCGGCTCGGGCTGACGATCGCGCGCTGGGAGAACATGCCGCTCCAGTCGATCGGGACCGCGCTGCACCTCCCGGCGCGGAAGACGTACGATGAAATGGCGGGCCGGCTCGCCAGCGAGCCGGTCGACGGCCACGTGTTCGAGATCTACGCGGCCCAGGGGAAGCTCTCGAACCGGCTGTTCAGGATCTTCCACATGGGCGAGTACCCGCTCGAGGTCTACGAGATCTTTCTCAAGTCCCTCGCCCGCGTCGTCTGAGCGCGGCGCCCGCGCCCGCCCGGCGCCCGCGGCTCACTTCGCCTCTGTCTTCTCGGCCGGCGCCGCGGCGGGCTTGTCGCCCTTGGCCGCGTCCGGCTTGGCCGCCTTGTCGGCCGCGGGCTTGGCCGCCTTGTCGGCCGCGGGCTTCGTCTTTCCGGCCTTGTCGTCCGCGGGGGCGGCCGCGTCGTTCGCGGCGTCGCCGACGCCGAGCAGCTCGATGTCGAAGACGAGCGTCGACTTGCCCGGGATCTTCGGCGGGCTGCCCGACTCGCCGTAGGCGAGGCGCGAGGGGATCGTGAGCTTGCGCTTGCCGCCCACCTTCATCCCGACCACGCCCAGGTCCCAGCCCTTGATGACCTCGGTGTTGCCGATCGTGAACTCGAACGGCCCCCGGCCGACGGACGAGTCGAACTCGGCCTTCGTCTTCAGCAGGCGCCCCGTGTAGTGGACGCGGACCCTGTCGCCGTCCTTCGCCTCGGGGCCGGTGCCCACGACGATGTCTTCCTTGATGAGGTCGGCCGGCTCCGGCTCGGCGGGCTGCACCTTCGGCACGGCGCTGCCCGGGGGCAGATCCGGCTCGGGGACCTTGTCCTCGCAGCCCGCGACCGGGCCGAGGAGGACAGCGCAGGAGAGGGCGACGAGGGCGATGTGGAGAGGCTTCATGGCGCCACGTCTTACGCACCCGGCGCCGCCCGATCAACGGTCTCCCGCGGCGTCCGGGTCACCGGGCGGGCCGGGTTTCCGTTGCAGCGCTCCGGCCCGCGCGGTTAGGGTGCCGCCACCTTGGCCCGCGCGTTCTCCGTCGCTGCCCTGGCGATCGCCGAGGGAGGCGCCAATGCCGTCGGCGCCGTGCGCTTCACCTGCGCCGAGGCGGAGCTCGAGGTCGAGCTGGTCCGCGTCGCCGGCTACGCCGAGGGGTTCGCCCTGGGCGCCGTGGCGGCGCCGGTCCGCTTCGGGGTCCCTTACACGGCGATCCGCGGGCTCTTCCGGCGCGGCAAGGCGCTCTGCGTGGCGCTCGATCCGTCCGCGTGCTCGCCGCACAACTGCTTCGTCCTCGCGCGCTTCGAGGGCGATCTCCCCGGCGTGCCCGGCGTGATCTCGCCGGCGGCGATGGAGGCGATGGAGAGCGCCTACCGCGCCCGCGTCCGCGCCCGCGTCGCGAGCTGGGTCGCGCCGGCGCCGCTCGGCGTGCTCGCGGCCGCCCTGTCCCCCGACTACCTCGCGAGCGGCCCGCTCGGCACCGCGTCGCTCGCTTTCCTCGTAGCGCTCGCGACGTGGCTCGCGCTGCGCTTCACCGCGCGGCTCGCCACCTGGGGGGGGCCGCCCTCGGACCGCCTGCGCGATGCGCTCGTGGCGGAGCTCTCGCGCCGCATGGGCTTCGCGTCGGACCGGCTCTCGGCCTCGGACCCCGGCGCGCCGGCCGCGCCCGTGTTCGCGCCCCGGCCGACGCCGCTCGCCGCGCAGCCGGGGCGCGAGCGCGGCGGCGAGGAGGGGTTCGACGCCCTCCCGCTCCGGGCGCGCGTGCTCGTGCCCGCGGCGCTCGCCGTGGTCGGCATCGTGGCGACGATGGCGTTCGTGCAGCGGTTCGCGGCGCCCCGCGATCTGCCTCCGGCCGAGCGGCAGGCGGCGCGCGGCGTCGGGCCGGCGGCCCGCGGCGCCGCCGCCGCGCTCCTCGCGAGCGAGGCCAAGGAGCGCGCCGAGCCGTCGTTCCCGCATTGCCTCTGCGATCGCGCCGACTCGCCGCTCTGGCGGCAGGGGGTGCCCATCCTCAGCGTCCTCGGGTCGACCGGGCCCGACGACGGCGCCGGGGTGATCGCGCCGATCCTGGAGCGGGATCGCGCGGAGGACGACGAGGCCGCCGCGGAGCCCGGCGAGGGCGGCGCGGAGCCGGGCGCCGCCGCGGAGCCGGGCGCTGCCGCCGCGGAGCCGGGCGACGCTGGGGCGGCGCCGGGCGACGCCGGCCGGGACGGAGGCGGGCGCGCGCCTCGGCCGGCGCGCGGCCGTTACGATTTCGAGCTCGCGGTCGTCAACAACAGCGGCGCCCCCGTGAGCGACTTCCGCGTGCTGCTCACGTTCGCGCGGCGGAATCGCCGCGGCGAGCGCGCCGGGATCACCGAGCGCGGGCTGTTCTGGGAGGGCGCGCTCGGGCCGGGGCGCGCGGTGAAGTGGCACGTCGAGGCGCCCGGGACGGAGGTCAAGATCGAGCCCGGGGTGACGGGGATGCTCGACGGTGAGACCGGGGTTGCGTCGCCCGACGCGTTCTTTCAGCTGACGCGCGCGCGCTACCGGGTGGTGCGTGTCCACGCGGCGATGATGCTCGCCTGGCTCCGCGACCCGCGCGCCCGAGACGCGCTCCTGTCGCTCCTGCCCGCCGCGTCCGGGGAGGAGGAGAAGCTCGAGCGGATCCGGCGTGCGGCGGCCGACGTCGTCCCGTGCTCGGTCGCGGTGGAGGAGGGCCGGCTGCGCGCGTGCCTCTTCAACGGCGGCGTGGCTCCGCTGCGCGGCGTCACGCTGCGCGAGGTCGCGGCGGGCGAGGGCGGGGCGCCGCGCGCCTGGCCCGTCGCGGCGACCCTGCCGGTCCATGAGGGGGTGCAGGTGACGCTTCCCCTCGAGGGGGGGGCGGCGCCCGAGGAGCTCGAGGTGGTGCCGCAGGGTCGATGAGACGATGATGGGGGGATGAAGAGGGGCTCCCGGGCCGCGCGCGCCGTGATCGCGCCGCTCGCCGCCGCGCTGGCGCTGCTCGCCGGGGCCGGCGAGGCCGCGGCGTGGTCGCCGCTCGATCTCGAGGTCGTCCCCCGATGGAGCGAGCTGCCGGTCCGCTACCTCATCAACCACAAGACGATCCCGGCGCCGCTCTCCGGCTTCGCCGCCGCTGGCATCGAGGCCGGGTTCGCGGCCTGGTCGAGCCCCGCGTGCACGGCGTGGGCGACCGAGCTGCTCGGCGACACGGACGCCGGCTACGACTTCGACGACGGCAGGAACGTGTTCCTGTGGATCAGCGACCGCTGGCCTGCCGAGCTCGGCCAGGTCGACTCGGTGATCGCCATCACGATGCCGGTCTGGGACCCCGACAGCGCCATCGACGACGCCGACATGGTGTTCAACAACGTGGGGTTCTGCTGGGACGACCGCGGCGAGGGCGACTGCATCGATCTGCAGTCGATCGCCACCCACGAGGAAGGGCACTTCCTCGGGCTCGGCCACTCGAACGTGCGCGGCGCGACGATGCTGGGGACCTACCGGGGCGGCACGTCGCCGCGCACGCTGGAGGACGACGACATCGAAGGGGTCTGCGCGCTCTACCCGATCGGCGGGACGACCGTCGCGAGCTCGGGCGGCGGTGCGGGCTGGGGCGGCGGTGGGGGCTGGGGCGGCGGCGGGGGCTGGGGCGGCGGCGGCGCGGCGCCGGACGCCGGGGACGAGCCGAAGAGCGGCGGCGTGGACGAGGGCGAGCGCGGCGCCGGCTGCTCCTGCTCGGGCGGTGGCAGGCCGCCGGGCGCTCCGGGAGCCCTGCCGCTCGCCGCGCTCGGCGCGCTTTGGTCGCGCCGGCGCCAGTGGGCACGGCAGGCCCCACGGCAGCCGGCCCCGCGCGGGCGGCAGCCGGCCCCGCGCGAACGGTAGCGATGGCCCGGGGCGGGAGAGCGAGCGCCCGGCGTGGTCGCGCGGAGGGGCCCGCTTTACAACCCAGCGCCGCCGGGGCAAACGTCCGCCATGCCCGAGCCGAGCACCGCAGCGTTCGAGGCGGAGGTCGCGCGTGCCCTCCGCTCCCTTGAGGTCGACAGCTCCGTTCACGCCGTGGATCCGCTCGGCGATCCGGCGGGCGCGGCGCGCGATCTCGCGGAGGAGAGCGATGGCGCGCCGCTGCTCCTCCGCGCGGCGCCGGAGCTCGGCGCGCCGCAGCGCGACAAGGACGCGCGCTTCGGTCCGGCGCCGCGCGACCCCGTCTGGCTCCGGATCGAGCGCGGCGCGAGCGCCCTCCGGCTCGCGCCGCTGCGGCTCGCGGGCGCCGGGCGGCCGCGGCCCGGGACCGACGGCGCGGGCGCGGCCGGGGCAGGGGATGGCGCGGCCGAGCCGCGCGACGCCGTGCGCGTCGAGGTGACCTCGGCGCAGGGGCCGTGCTGCGCGGCCCCCTCGTGCACCCGCGAGCGCACCCACGTTGCCGCCTGGCTCGTGCTCGCCCCCGCCGCGCGCGCCGCGGCGGCGCAGCGCCTGCTCGTCACCGAGGCGCAGGATCTCGATCCTGGCCTGGCGGAGGCGCTCGTCGAGGCGGTGGCGGCGCCGCTCGCGGCCGCGCTGCATGTCCCGCTGGTCACGGCGCGCGGGACCGAGCCGCCGGGCGCGATCGCGCCGCGACCCCTCCCGGAGGCTGCGCCCGCGCCGGCGCTCACGGCCGCCGCGCTGGCGCGGTTCGCGATGCGGAGCGAGGGCGAGCTCCTCGTCCTGCGGGACCACGCGAGCCAGGGGCCGCGCGGGTCCGCGACCCGCAACGCGCTCATCGGCGCCGCGCTGCTCATCGCCGCGCTCGCGCTGTGGGTCCAGGTCATGCGGAGCGCCTCCGCGGGCGACAGCGGCATCGCGATCGGCGTCGGCAGCGCCGCCGCGCTGCTCTCGCTCGCGGGCTACGCCTTCCTCGGCGTCGCCCGGTTCTCGTCCCGCTATGCGGCGCGCTCCGCGCCGGTGGCGTCGTTCGGGCCGGGCCGCTTCGTCGTCGCCCCCTGGGTGAGCCGCACCGGCGCGATCGATCTGCGCCCCGAGGGCAGGCTCGGGGCCGCCATCTCCGCCGGCGAGGTCCACGCCGTCCGCGTGCAGCCCCGCGGCGACCGCTTCGCGGTCGAGATCGAGACCGACCACGGCCCCATCGACGCCCTCCTCACCGACCGCGAGGACGTCGCGCGCTACTGGCGCGACGCCATGGATCGCGCCGTCGCTTCGGTCCGCCACCCTGGCGGCCCCTCCGCCAAGCAGCGCCTCCGCGCGCGCTCCCAGGCGCAGCAGCCCGCCGCGGCGAACTGAGCCGTCCCCCGCCGCCGCCCGCCGAAAAAAATGTCCGCCGCGGCGCCGCTCGAACGTCGCAGGGGGCGAAGTATCCGGGAAGGAGAACGATCATGAACGAATTCATGTACTTGTTCCGCGGCAGCGACGTCTCTGGCTCTCCGGCGGAGATGCAGCAGCACATGGGGCGGTGGACCGCGTGGGTGAAGGAGCTCACCGAGAAGGGGCACCTCAAGCGTCCGGGCAGCCCCCTCGAGCCCACCGGCAAGGTCGTCCAGGGCAAGCAGAAGGTGGTCGTCGACGGGCCCTTCGCCGAGGCGAAGGATGTCGTCGGCGGTTACCTGGTCCTCGAGGCCGAGGATCTCGCGCACGCGGTCGAGCTCTCGAAGGGTTGCCCCATCCTCGAGCGCGGAGGGAGCGTCGAGGTGCGCCCGGTCTTGAAGCTGAGCCGGTAGTGGATCCGGTCGACCCCGTCTTCCGGCGCGAGGCTGGGCGCATGCTCGCGACGCTGACGCGCCTGTTCGGGGTCCACAACCTCGCGCTGGCGGAGGACGTCGTGCAGGACGCCCTCTGCCGCGCGCTGGAGGTGTGGAAGTTCCAGGGGGTGCCCGAGAATCCGGCCGCCTGGCTCATGGCGGCGGCGAAGCACCGCGCGCTGGACGTCCTCCGGCGCGAGCGGACCGCGCGCACCTTCGCGCCCGAGGTCGGGCGGCTGATCGAGGGCGAGCGGGCGCTCGCCCCCGCGGTCGACGAGCTCTTCGGCGCGGCCGCGATCCGGGACGACGAGCTGCGCATGATGTTCTCGTGCTGCCACCCCCGGCTGCCCGAGGAAGCGCAGGTCGCGCTCGTGCTCCACGTCCTCTGCGGCTTCAGCGCGAGCGAGGTGGCGGGCTCGTTCCTCGCCACCGAGGCGGCCATCGAGAAGCGCATCTCCCGGGCGAAGAAGGTGCTCGCCGGCTCGACGAGGCTGTTCGAGCTCAATGACGACGCGTTCTCCGCGCGGCTCTCGGCGGTCCGCCGCGCGCTCTACCTGCTCTTCAACGAGGGCTACCACGGCGCGTGCGCGAAGGAGGCGGTCCGGGTCGAGCTCTGCCGGGAGGCGATGCGCCTCGCCGCGCTCCTCCTCGAGCACCCCCTCTCGTCGACGCCCGCCACGCACGCGCTCGCCGCGCTGATGTGCCTCCACGCGGCGCGCCTGCCGGCGCGCGTCGACGCCTTCGGCGACCTCACCTCGCTCCTCCACCAGGATCGATCGCGGTGGGATCGGCAGCTCCTGGCCGAAGGGCAGCGGCTCCTCGACAGGTCGGCCGAGGGGCCGGAGCTGACCGAGTACCACGTCGAGGCCGCGATCGCGGCCGTCCACGCGCGCGCGGCCCGGCCGGAGGACACGGACTGGGGGGCGATCGTGTCGCTCTACGACACGCTGATGACGATCCGTCCTTCTCCGGTCGTCGCCCTCAACCGCGCCATCGCCGTCGCGCAGCACGAGGGGCCGGAGCGCGGGATCGAGGAGATCGGCGCCATCGAGGGCCGCGACCGCCTCGCCGCCTATCCGTTCTATTTCGCGGCGCTCGGCGAGCTGGAGCTCCGCCGCGGCCGGCGCGAGATCGCGAGCCAGCACCTCCGGGCAGCGCTCGCGCTCGCCCGCAACGCGATGGAGCGCCGGTTCTTCGAGCGACGCCTGGAGGCGTGCGGCGACGGGGCTCCCTGACGCACGGATCCGGCGAGGCGAGGCGCTCCGGGCGTCGGATCCCTGGCATGCCGGCATGCGCCGATGTGATGCCGTTATGTGCCAACTTGGGGGTGCCAAGCGGCTCGATCGACGAAGCCCTGAACTGGCACTTTTTCTTATGATTTCGCGTGGGTTCGTGGGGGGTGACAGGGCGGTGCGCCGATTGCTTGGCACGGGGGCGAGGCGTTGGCTTCGACAAGAAAGGACTTGCTCATGCCCCTGCATTTCCATGCGCTCATCCCTTGTGGCGCCTGCGGCTGCCACGTGCGCGCCAGCGAGAACGAGTGCCCGCACTGTGGCGCGACCATGCGCTCGGCGGACGGCGCCGTCCCGCGCACGAAGATCGCCGTGCTCATGGGCCTGACGGCCACGTTGTTCCAGCCGCTTGCCTGCGGCGGCGACGTCGTCGATCAGCGAGACCCAGGCAGCGCCAGCAGCTCGAGCTCCGGCGGCGACATCAACATCGGCGGAGCGTACGGCGGCGGCCCCTCGGTCGACGAGGTCGGCGGCGGAGGCACGGGCGGGGTGGGGGGCGTCGGCGGCGGCGACATCAACACCACCTCAGCTTACGGCGTCGGCCCCACGAGCGGGCCAGGGGGCTTCGGCGGCGATATCGGCGTCGGCGGAGCGTACGGCGGCGGCCCCTCGGTCGGCGGTGGCGGCGGCGCGGGCGGCGCGGGCGGCGCAGGCGGCGCAGGCGGCGCGGGCGGCGATGCCGCGGGCGGCGGGGGCAGCTCGGGGGAGTGAGCCGATGATCGAGCCGACCAAGATCCCCGTCCGCGCGCTCATGCCCGCGGACTTCATGGAGGCGAAGCCGGTCTACGCGGTCTGGGAGCTCACGATGAAGTGCGACCAGCCGTGCCAGCACTGCGGCTCGCGCGCCGGCGCCGCGCGCGCCGCGGAGCTCTCGACCGAGGAGGTGCTCGAGGTCGCCGCGAGCCTCGCGCGGCTGGGTTGCCGCGAGGTCGCGCTCATCGGAGGCGAGGCGTACCTGCGCGAGGATCTCGCCGAGATCATCTCGTTCCTCGCGCGCAGCGGCATCCGCGTCGTCATGCAGACGGGCGGGCGAGCGTTCACGGCCGAGAGGGCGAAGGCGCTGCGCGCCGCTGGGCTCACCGGGCTCGGGGTCTCGGTCGACGGGCCGGCGCACGTCCATGACGAGCTGCGCGGCAACGTCGGCAGCCACGCGGCCGCCATCCGGGCGCTCGACAACGCCCACGCGGCCGGGCTGATCCCGACCGCCAACACCCAGATCAACCGCCTCAACGCGCACCTCTTGCGCGAGACGTGCGCCGAGCTGCGCGCGCACGGCATCCAGACCTGGCAGGTGCAGCTCACCGTGCCGATGGGGCGAGCGGCCGACCATCCCGAGTGGATCCTCGAGCCGTGGCGCGTCGTCGAGGTCGTCGACACCCTCGCAGCCATCCAGCGGGAGGCGCTCGAGACGCACGTGTCGGGCGTGCCGTTCAACGTGTTCGCGAACAACAACATCGGCTACTTCGGCCCGCACGAGCAGCTCCTGCGCTCGAGGCCCGGCGGCGGGGATGCCCACTGGCGCGGCTGTCGTGGCGGCATCAACGTGATCGGCATCGAGTCCGACGGCACCGTGAAGGCGTGCCCGTCGCTCCCGACCGCGCCTTATGCCGGCGGCAACGTGCGCGAGCTCGGCCTCGAGCACATCTGGGAGCGCTCGGAGGAGGTCCGGTTCGCGCGCGATCGCGACGCGAGCGAGCTCTGGGGTCACTGCGCCACGTGCTACTACGCGGACGCCTGCCGCGCGGGGTGCTCGTGGACCGCGCACTGCACGCTCGGCAAGCGGGGCAACAACCCCTTCTGCTATCACCGCGTGACGCAGCTGAGGAGGCGGGGCATCCGCGAGCGGCTCGTCATGAAGCAGCGGGCGCCGCACGTGCCGTACGACCACGGCGTCTTCGAGCTGGTCGAGGAAGCCTGGGACGCGCCGTCCCCGCCGCCGCCCGAGCCGGTGGTGCCGAGGAACGCGCGCCGGCGGCTGGCGGTCATCTCGAGGCCGTAGGGGCACGGCTTGGGGGGCGCGTCCCGCGGCGTCCCTCAACCCGGGTCGGCACGGCCGCCAGCTCAACCCCGGGCTCTCTCAACCCAGGTCGGTGGCGGCGCTCCTGGCGCTCCTCAACCCGGGTCGGGCACCTCAACCCGGGTCGGGCACCTCAACCCGGGTCGGGCACCTCAACCCGGGTCGGGCACCTCAACCCGGGTCGGGCACCTCCAACCCAGCACCCTCAACCCCGGTCGGCACCCTGCCCGCCGGTTGGCGCCCGGCCCCCCCTCAACCCGGGTCGGTGGCGAGCACCCTCAACCCCGGTCGGCACCCTGCCCGCCGGTTGGCGCCCGGCCCCCCTTCAACCCGGGTCGGGCACCTCAACCCGGGTCGGGCACCTCCAACCCAGCACCCTCAACCCCGGTCGGCACCCTGCCCGCCGGTTGGCGCCCGGCCCCCCCTCAACCCGGGTCGGTGCGAGCACCCTCAACCCCGGTCGGCACCAGACTCACGCTGGATTCATCTCTCCGCTTGCGCGTCGCCCGTTCCCATGCAATGAACACGTTCAGTGAACGTGTTCGCCCAAAAGCCTGGCCGCCGCGAAGCCCAGAAGGACGCGACGCGCGCCCGGATCCTCGAGACCGCGCGCGATCACTTCGAGCGCCACGGCTTCGAGGCGGCCAACGTCCGCGCCATCGCCGCCGACGCGGGCGTGGCGGCGGGCACGGTCCTCCTCCACTTCGCCGACAAGCGCGACCTGCTCCACGCTGCGCTGTTCGACGACCTCGCCGCGGCCGCGGCCGCGGCCGTCCGCGATGAGGAACCCGGCACCCTCGAGCAGCGGCTCCACCGGCTCGGGTCAGCCTTCTTCGCCTACTACGCCCGCCGGCCAGCGCTGTCGAAGACGCTGCTCCGCGATGCGCTGTTCGCCGACCCACCGTGGCAGGCGCGCTTCACCGAGCAGGTCGCCGCCGTGCACGCACGCGTCGTCGAGCTCTTCAACGCCGCTCGCGCGCAGGGAGAGGTGGCCGACGACGCCGACCCCGCGCTCTTCGGCGTCGCGTTCTTCTCCTTCTATTACTTCGCGCTGATCGCGTGGGTCCAGGGCGCGCACCCGTCGCCCGTCGCCCTCCTCGATCGGCTCGTCGCTCAGCACCTCTGCGGCCTCCGCCCCGCAGCCAACGTCAGGAGGGCTCGATGACGTCATCCATCATCTTTCAAAGTCCAGAGGCGCGCGCGCGCGTCGCCACGTGGTTCGAGCGCTTCCGCGAGAAGATCCCGGTCCCAGCCCGCCCGCGCGAGGTCTCGACCCGCTTCGGCGCGACGCACGTCCTCGTCGCCGGCCCCGAGCACGCCCCGCCGCTCGTCTGCCTGCACGGCGCGATGGCGAGCTCCGCGCACCTCATGCCCGAGCTCGGCCCGCTCCTCACGCGCTACCGCGTCTACGCCGTCGACGTGATCGGCCAGTCCGTCAAGAGCGCCGACGTCCGCGTGCCGGTCGACGGCCCCGCCTACGCCGAGTGGCTCACCGATGTCCTCGACGCGCTCGGGCTCGCGCGCGCCCACCTCCTCGGCGTGAGCTGGGGAGGCTTCGTGGCCCTGCGCATGGCCCAGGTCGCCCCCGCCCGCATCGACCGGCTCGTCCTGATCGTGCCCGGCGGCGTCGTGTCCGGCCCCGTGTGGCAGGGCCTCACGCGCGTGGCCATCCCGATGGCCCTCTACCGCGCATTCCCTTCCGAGGCGCGGCTCGCGCGCCTCATCTCCGGGCTGTTCAGCACGCACGACGCCATGTGGGGCCCCTACTTCGGCGACGCGGTGCGGAGCTACCGGCTCGACATGCGCATCCCGCCGCTCGCCACGCCGGAGGCCCTCGCCGGCTTCGCGCGGCCCGCGCTCGTGTTCGGCGCCGACGACGACGTGAGCTTCCCCGGCGCGAAGCTGCTCGCGCGCGCGAAGGAGCTCCTGCCGCGCGCCGAGACCGAGCTGCTCGAGGGGTGCCGCCACTCGCCCCCCACCGACGACGCCTTCCGCGCGCGGCTCGGCGACCGCATCGCGCGCTTCCTCGGGCCCGACGCCGCGGCGCCCCTCGCGTCGCCCGGGCTCGCCCCTCCGGTCGCGTGATCTTCCGCCGCGCGCCTGCCGGCGAGCGCCCCTCGGCGCGCCTGCCGGCGAGCGCCCCTCGGCGCCTGCCGGCGAGCGCTCCTCAGTGCCCCGACACGTCGTCGACCTGCGCGAACGCCTCGATGAGGCGCTCGCGCGCCCGCGCCGACAGCGGGGGCGCCTCGATCGACCGCACGTTCTCCAGCAGGTGCTCGACGCTGCTCGTCCCCGACAGGATCACGTGCGCGCCGGGCTCGTCCCTGCAGAAGCGGTAGGCCGCGTCCGGGAGCGACGAGACGTCCTCCCCCTGGAGCAGGCCGTCCAGCCCCTCGTCGCCGAGCCGGCCCGGCACCTTGCCCCGCGCCGCCAGGTCGGCGAGCAGCTCCTTCAGCCGCTCGGGTCGGCTCAGCGCGCGCCGGACCGCGAACATGATCAGCGTCCCGATGTTCTTCGCCCGCGTCAGCGGGAAGACCCGCGCCCGCGCCGACTGGTTCAGGAGGTTGAACCCGACCATCACGACGTCCCAGAGGTCGTCGCGGAGCGCCTGCGCGAGCATCGCGTGCGTCGGATCCGCGGCGAACGCCTCGGTGATGCCGAGGAAGCGGATCTTGCCCTGCTCGCGCAGCCGCAGCAGCACGGGGACGATCCGCTCGCGCAGGTCGGCGTACCGGTCCGGGAGCACGCCGTGCAGGTGGTAGACGTCGACGTGATCCGTGCCGAGCCGCTCGAGGCTCGCGTGCAGCGACGACACCACGTCCTCAGGCCGGAGCGGCTCCTCGAGGCGCGTCGTCTTCTTCGTCGAGAGCACCACGCGATCGCGCGGCACCTCGCGGAGCGCCTTGCCGATGAGCCCCTCGGTCCCGTACGCCTCCGCCGTGTCGATGAAGCTCACGCCGCGCTCGATCGCCGCGCGCACCAGCCGGAGCGACTCGGCCTCGGCGATGCGCCCCGACCCGAGCCGGCTGTCGCCGCCCGCGCCCAGGCCGAGCACGCTGACCTCCAGGCCGGTTCGACCCAGGATGATGCGATTCACGTGGTCCTCTCTCTCTCGATGAACGGTGATGTTCGCGGCGCCCCCGCGCGGGGCGCCCGCCGGCCGGAGCTCACTCTTTCGGGGCGACCTTCCACGACGTGAAGCGCCGCTCGACGCGCATGAGCAGGTGATTGAACGTCAGCCCGAGCGTCGTGATCGTCAGGATACCGACATACATGCTCGGGATCTGGAAGTTGTATTGCGCGTAGATGATCAGGTATCCGAGCCCCGCCTTGGCCCCGATCATCTCCGCCGCGACGAGGACGAGCAGCGAATAGGCGCCCGCCAGGCGGATGCCCACGAAGATCGTCGGGACCGCCGCCGGCAGGATGACCTTGCGGAACAGCTGGAGCGGAGACAGCCCCATCGTCCGCGCCGACTTGACGAGCAGCGGATCGACCCCGCGCACCCCGCTGATCGTGTTGAGCAGGATGGGCCACGTGCACGAATAGATGACGAGCGCGATCTTCGAGGCCTCGCCGATCCCGAGCAGCAGCAGGAACACGGGCAGGAGCGCGAGCGCCGCCGTGTTGCGCAGCACCTCGAGCAGCGGGTTGATCGCGTCCGCCACGGCCTTGTACCACCCGATCGCGAGCCCGAGCGGCACACCGACCAGGATCGCCAGCGAGAAGCCCGTGAGGGAGCGCGACAGGCTCGCCTTGATGTGGCTCAGGAGCTGCCCGTTCTGGAGGAGCTGCCAGCCGGTCGCCAGCACCTCGGAGAGCGGCGGCAGGAACGCCCCCTCCACGAGGCCCACCCGCGGCGCCGTCTCCCACAGCGCGGCGACGAGGAGCAGGATCCCGGAGCGCGCGACGGCGCGGCCGAGCCACTTCCCCACCTCGGTCACGAGCTGCGCCTGCTGCGGCTCCTCCTCGGGCAGCGCGATCGACTGCGGGACGCTAGCCATTGGCCGCCACCACGCCCGCGCCCGCCAGAGCGCGGCCCTCCGCCGCCCGCTTCTGCTTCCGGAGGCGCTCCTGCTCCTCGGCCTTGAGCACCTCCTCGCGCAGCAGCGTCCAGATCTCGTGCCGCAGCCTGCCGAACTCCGGCGTCGACCGCGCGTCCTCGTAGCCCCGGATCTCCTCCGGGATGTCGATGATCCGCTTCACGCGGCCGGGCCGGGACGTCATGATCGCGACCCGCTGCCCGAGGAACACCGCCTCGTCGATGCTGTGCGTGATGAAGAGGATCGTCTTGCGCGACTTCTCCCAGATCCGGAGCAGCTCGGCCTGCAGCGACTCGCGCGTCTGCGCGTCCAGCGCCGCGAACGGCTCGTCCATCATCAGCACCTCCGGGTCGTAGGCGAGGCTCCTGGCGATGGCCACGCGCTGCTTCATGCCGCCCGACAGCTCGTGCGGATACCGGTCCTCGAAGCCGGAGAGGCTGACCAGCTCCAGGTAGCTCTGCGCGATCTCTCGGCGCTGGCTCTCCGGGATGCCCTTGGCCTCGAGGCCGAACTCGACGTTCCCGCGCGCCGTCCGCCACGGGAAGAGCGCATATTGCTGGAACACGATCCCCCGGTCGAGGGCCGGGCCCGTGATCGGCTTGCCGTCGAGCAGGAGCTTCCCGCTGGACGGCTTCGACAGCCCGCCGAGGAGATCGATGAGCGTCGACTTGCCGCACCCGCTCGGCCCGACGAGGACCAGGAGCTCGCCCGCCCTCACGTCGAGGCTGAGGTCCTCGATGGCCGTGAAGCGCGCGCCCTCCTTCGAGCCGGCGGGCCCCTTGACGGCGAACGTCTTGCTCACGTTCTGGAACTGAATCTTGCTCATGGCTCCTCCTGCTGCCCATCCTCGATGAGGGCCCGACGCCTTCACGGACCGCCCTTCCAAAACGGGTTGAACTCGTTCGTGAACAGCTCGCCCAGCTGGACCTGACCCTGCTTGAGCTCCCCGTCCCTCACCAACCAATCGATCCACACCTGAAACTCGCTCTCCGCGATGAGCCCGCCCTTGCCGGCCACGCCCGTGCTCCGCCAGTACTTCAGCGCCGACGCGTCCTCGTTCCGGCCCCGCCGCGCCACGATCTTCTCGAACCGCGCGACGACCTCTCCCCTCGGCGCCGTCTGCGCCCAGTCGATGGCCCTCGCCACCGCCTCGACGAACTTGCGCGTGGTCCTCGGGTTGTCGCGGATGAACTCCTCCGTGAGCACGTAGCTGCCCGCGGTGAACGCGCCGAAGAGATCGTGATCGGTGAACAGCGGGTGGATCCCGCCCCGCTCCAGGGCCTTGTCGCGCAGGATGCCGCCGAGCGTCGCGACGTCGACCTGCTTTTGCCGGAGCGCGAGCTCGCCGTTCACGGGCGGGATGACCACCAGGGTCACCTGGCTCACCTCGTCGCGGCTCAGCCCGTTCCGGAGCAGGTACTCCTTCAGGATGAACTCCGAGTGCGCGCCCAGCGTGTTGACGGCGATCTTCTTGCCGATGAGGTCTCGCGGGCTCTTGATCGGGCTGTCGTCGAGGACGTAGAAGCCGCTCCAGGTCTCCTTGTCGACGCCGTAGTGGCCGATCACCGCCTTGATCGGCGCCCTGGCCGCGAACAGCTTGATGACGGCGCCGTTGAACGCCCCGCCGAAGTCGGTGTCTCCCGTCACGACCGACTGGATGTTGTGCGGTCCGCTGATGGAGCTTCCGACGAAGTTCAGCGTGATGGGCGCGAGGAAGCCGAGGTCCTCGGCGAGCTCGGGGAACGACACCCCCGTCCCGGCCTCGTAGCGGAGCTCCAGCTTCTCGTAGCCCTCGCCGTCGCCGCCGCCCGCCGGCGCGGAGGGCGCCCTGGAGCAGCCGATCACGACGAGCGCGAGGAGCAGCGCCGGGAGGCTCCGCCAGGCGCTCTCGGAGGGGGTTCGGCGGCCGCGCGGGGTGGGACGGAGGCGTCCAGACGTGATCCGAAAGTCAAGCCCATCCAGCATGGAACGACCGCAACTCCCGCGACGTGGCGCGCGCCGTCGCCCTGGGATGAGCTCCTCAGGCGTGCCGCGGGGCGCCCTTGTCGACCGTGCCGAAGGCGCTCAGCACGCGACGTACCAACCGCGCGCCGCCTCACGAGACGCAAATCCGCTATAGCAGAGAGCCGCCTGCTGCTGCCGCAGCAGGCGCTGCGCGGGGGGTGTTGCTACAGCAGCAGTGGATCCGCCCGGAGCAGCGCGGCCGGGGCGTGCATCCGCCCGGAGCGGCACGACCGGGGGGCGCGATGGGGCGGCTGGAGGGCGGAGGCGAGCTATCTCGACGCCGGGCGAGCGTTCGAGTTAAATTTTTGCGCACATGACCGTCTCCGCTGCGTCTCGGGAAGAAGTCGAGGTCGAACGTCTTGCACGCATGCGCGCGCACCTTCTTCAGCGGGCGCCGCTCGCGGTCGTGCAGTTCGGCACGGATCTGGCGATCGAGGACTGGAACGAGGCGGCCGAGCGCCTGTTCGGCCATGGGCGGCAGGAGGCGCTCGGACGGCGGGTCGACGAGCTGCTGCCGGCGTCCGGCGACCCCGACGCGTGGCGGCGGCTGCTCGCGGAGGACGGTGCGGCGCCGCGGGTGTGGAAGCACCTCCGGGGGGATGGCGTCGCGGCTTACTTCGAGTGGCGCCACGAGCGCCTCCTCGACGAGCGCGGGGAGGTCATCGGCGTCGGGGTGTTCGGGCAGGACGTGACGGAGCGGATCGAGCAGATCCGCCGTCACGAGCAGAAGGAGCTGGTCCTGCGGACCGTCGCGCAGACGCTGCCGATCATCATCTGGGCGATCGATCGCGAGGGGATCTTCACGTTCCACGAGGGCAAGGGGATCGCGAACGCGGGGCTCCAGCAGGGCGAGCACGTCGGCAAGAACGTGTTCGAGATCTACGCCGGCAGCGACGGCATCGACATGCTTCGGCGGGCGCTCGCGGGCGAGGGGAGCCACTCGCTCAACTCGACGCACGGGGTGTTCTGGGAGAACTGGGAGATCCCGGTCCGCGACGAGCGCGGGGAGGTGTACGCGGTCGTCGGCCTCACCCTCGATGTCAGCCAGGCGAAGAACACGGAGCAGGAGCTCCGGACCAAGCTGGAGCTCATCGAGCGGCAGCAGCAGGTCATCCGCGATCTGTCGACGCCGATCATCCAGGTGTGGGACGGCATCCTGACGCTGCCGATGATCGGGGTGCTCGACAGCCAGAGGACCGCGGAGGTGATGGACACGCTCCTCGACGCGATCTCGCGCATGGGCGCGCGTTACGCGATCCTCGATCTCACCGGCGTCGACATGGTGGACACGAAGACGGCGAGCTACCTCCTCGATCTGGTCGGCGCGATCCGGCTCCTCGGCGCCGAGGGCATCGTCACGGGCATCCGTTCGAACGTGGCCCAGACCATCGTGAGCCTCGGCCTCGATCTGAAGAACATCACGACCCTCGGGAACCTCCGCGCCGCGCTCCAGCACTGCATCCGCCAGATGAGCAAGGAGCGCGCCGCCGGCTCGGCGCAGACGGCGCTCGAGCGCCGATAACGACGCTTCAGCGAGAGATAAACCGCCAAGACGCCAAGGACGCCAAGGACGCCAAGGACGCCAAGATAGGATTTTTTTTTCTTGGCGTCTTGGCGTCTTGGCGTCTTGGCGTCTTGGCGTCTTGGCGATTCGAAGTCCTGCGCTTTTCAGGCAGGTGCAACCCGTTTGTCGCCCTGGAGCGCCGTCTTCGACGCCTTCGATGTATCCGCCGTCCCCGAGCTCATCGCCTTGGCGAGCGTCTCCACGAAGACCCGGACCGCCGCCCGCGCGGGCGCCGCGTACACCGCGAAGATGGCGCGCTTCGATGCGCCGTACTCCGGCAGCACGCGCCGCAGCGCGCCGCTCTCGAGGTGCTCCTGGACGACGTAGTCGGGCAGGTTGGCCAGCCCGATCCCCGCGACCGCGGCATCGCGCAGCGTCATCGTGTCGCTGGAGCGGAGCGTGCCGCTCACCGGGATGACGCGCTCCCCCTCGGGACCCACGAGCGTCCACCGCGCCACCGGCTCCATGTTGAGCGTGACGCAGTCGTGGTCGGCCAGATCCTCCACGCGCCGCGGCGTCCCGTGGCGCCGCAGGTAGCGCGGGCTCGCGCAGAGCACGCGCCGATCGTCGGCGAGCCGCCGCGCGACCAGCGACGCCGGCGAGACCTCGACCGCCTGGCGCACCGCCACGTCGATGCGCTCGGCCACCAGATCGACGATGCGATCGGTGATGTCGAGATCGATGCGGAGCTCCGGGTACTTCGCGCGGCAGGCCAGCACGGCGGGCGCGACGCGGATCGTGCCCAGGATCGTGGGCGCCGAGATGCGCAGCGTCCCGCGCGGGATCCCGTCGAGATCCGCGACCGCGCGCTGCGCCTCCTCGACGTCCGCGAGGATCCGACCGGCGCGCTCGGCGTAGAGGTTCCCCGCCTCCGTGAGGCTCACGCGGCGCGTCGTGCGCCGGAGGAGCTGCACCCGCAGGCGCTCCTCCAGCCGCGCGACCTGCTTGCTGACCGAGGACGACGTGAGCCCGAGCGCCTTCGCCGCCGCCGAGAAGCTCTGCCGCTGCGCGACCTCCAGAAACGCCCTCATCTCGCCCAGGTGACCGACCGCCGGCTCCATGCCATTCGTTCCCTCCGCGACGCAATCCTCGTCGTGAAGCCAGGATTATCACGAGCACGTTCCAGATCTAGCTTTCCTGGAGCGCGGGGCGGCTGCCTCGCCGCGAAGGAGGATCCCATGCTTACGCAGGCTCGCGGGCGCACCGGCGTCGCGCTGCTGCTCTTCATCCTGACCTCCGCCCTGGCCGCAGATCAGCTGGCCGCGCCGCCCCCGGCGCAAGGCGGGCCGACCACGCTGCGGGCGCTGTACGGCCTCGATCCGGTCGACCGGCTCCACCGGGCGCGCACGGCGCTCGTGCTCGTCGACTTCCAGGGAGAGTTCTTCTCGGGCGGCCTCACGCTGCCGGACGCGCGCGCGGCGCTCGAGAAGGCGACTCGCCTCCTCGCCTGGGCCCGCGAGAACGGGATCACCGTCGCGCACGTGCGGAACGTCGGCCCGAAGGGCGCGCGGCTCTTCGCCGAAGGCAGCCCGCGCGCCGACTTCGTGCCCGCGGCGCGGCCGCGCGACGGCGAGATCGTGATCACGAAATCGATGGCCGGGGGCTTCACGAAGACAGAGCTCGACGCCCAGCTCCGCCGCCGCGGCGTCGACACCATCATCGTGAGCGGCCTCATGACCCACCTCGCCGTCGACTCGACGGTGCGGGACGGGCTCGTGCTCGGCTACCGCGTCGTGCTCCCGAGCGACGCGTCGGCGAGCCGCGATCTACCCGCCGTCCAGGGCGCGCGGGGCGCTCGCCTCATCGACCACCGCACGCTGCACGAGGTCTCGCTCGCGGCGCTGGCCGATCGCTTCGCCGACGTGCTGCCGACCGACGCCGTCCTCGCGCTGCCGCTCCACGACGCCGCGAGGTGAGCGCGCCGGCCCGCCCCCTCGGCCCCGGCGGCGGGCTCACGCCACCCGGTCGATCGCGCCCTGGATGCCCTCCTGCTTGGAACAGTGCGCGCAGCAGTAGAACGCCCCGCCGGCCTCGATGCCGTGCCCCACGATCCGGCAGGCGCAGTGGGCGCACACGGGCGCGAGCTTGTGGATCGCGCACTCGAAGCAGTCGAAGGTGTAGGTCGTGCCGCCCACCATGATCTGGAATGCCTTGTCGTAGCTGTTGCCGCAGCAGTCACACGTGTTCATGAGAACCTCTCGACGGTTGGGGAATGACGACGTAGCGCCGAGCTTCGAGCGCGGCCGGCCCGCGCGATCACGCCGGGCTCCTTCGGCGGCTGCCCCGGCGCCGGCGGGTCTTCGATCTGCGGCGACGGCTCTCCGGGCGCAGGAGGAGGAGGCGGGGGATCCCGACGCGCTGGCTCGCCCGGGTTCGGGTCGCGCCGCGGGGGCTCGCCCGGCCCGGGATCCTGCGCGGGCGGACCCGGCTCGGGATCACCGACCGGCGCAGGGCTGGGCGTTCCTCGGGACGGGGGCGCATTCACCGACGTGAAGGGTCCTTTCCTCGCGCGGACGTCGCGGATCGCTGAGCTCGTGTCGACGCGGTGCGGACAAGGCTGCATGAACCGCGCCACGAGCGCATCCGAGCGGAGCGCCTCGACGGGCGACGCGCTGCGCCCACCGCGCTTCGCCGCTGGGGGGAAAGGCGCGCATTCCTGTCACACTGAGGCGCCGTTGCATGGATGAAGCCGGAGCGGCGAGGCGCCCGCGCGCCTCGGGAGCGGGCTCGCGCAGCGGAGAGCCGCCCCAGCGCCCCTGCGCCGGCGCGCGCACGGCAGGCGGCCGCGAGCGACCCCGGATGGGCCGCGAGAACAGGCCGAACGAACAGGCCGCCCGGCGGCCCGTGGCGCGTCACCCCGGCGACCGGGAGCGCCTCACTTCTTCGGGAGGAAATCGAGGATCGGCCCGAGCGCCTTGGTGAGGCTCGCGGCCTCCAGCACGTCGGGGAGCACCAGCACGCCGAGCACGCTCAGGCCGATGCCCATCAGCGAGCCCCCGGCGATCACGCCCGCGCAGATGGCCTCGGTGTTCTCGGCGGCGAGCGCGTACCACGGCCGCTTGACCGGCGCGGGGGGCGCCTCCGCGTCCCCGCCCGGCGCCGTCTCGCTCAGCCGCGACTCGCGCTCGCGCGCCGTGTGCCACGCCGCGGCGCGCCGCTCGATCAGCCAGAAGAGGAACGAGCCCAGGAACATCGACCAGATGTCGGTGAAGTTCAGGATGAACGCGAGCCCGAGGGCGACCGCGGAGAGGGGGAATCGGTTCTTCGTGATCTGCTTCGTGACCTCGACGAGGATCCCGACGATCGCCCCGACCACCACCGCGGATTTGGCCGTCGGGTGGAGGAAGTCGAGCCCCTTCATCAGCACCTCGGCGACGGCCTTCCAGGTGAGCGCGCTCGGGACCGGCAGCTGCTCCGTCCCGTAACGGCCGATGTCCCCCTGGATGAGCACGAGGTACCAGATGGGCACCGAGAGCACGAGCCCCGCGACCGTCCCGAGCACGTGCCCCATCGCCTGGTGGCGCGGCTTGCCGCCGAGCATGTAGCCCGGCTTGATATCCATCAACAGGTTCGCGGTGTTGCTCGCGACCTCCGCCGTGACCCCGGCCGTCATCAGGTTCGTCGTGATGTTCTTCGGCGCGAGGACGCCGTAGGTGAGCTGCGTCAGCTTGCCGAGCGCCCCGGTCGGGGTGATCGCGGTGATGCCCGTCGAGTTGACGGCGATGAGCGAGAAGACGAACACGAGCGGGATGGCGATGACCCCGAGCCACCAGGAGATGCCGAACCAGAGGTGCCCGAGCACGACGACGATCAGGCCGACGATGGGCACGCCGATGATCGACAGCTTCACCGGCAGCTCGATGTCCGCGAGCACGTCCCTCGCCCCGCCCTTCTTGGAGAGGCCCCGGAACGCGTCGAGGATCACCTTGGGCTTGGAGAAGAACGCGTAAAGCGAGGACGTGGTCATGCACGCGACGCCGCCCCAGAGCGCCCAGAGCGTGATCTGCCCGAACCCGTAATGCCCGTTCCTCGGCAGGATGATCCCGTGCTGGATCAGGAGGGGGGCCAGGATCCAGTAATTGAGGACGCCGCCGAGGAGGAGCGACGCGCCGGTCCGGATGCCCATCAGACCGCCCGTGGCGATGAAGATGATGCTGGTATCGAAGCGGATCGTGAGCTCGTTCAGGGGGATGCCCCGGATCGCCGGCGAGAGGCCCCATCGCTTGAGCAGGTCGGCGAACCAGCCGTGATAGAAGATCTCGTCGTAGTAATGGGGGATGCTCTTCAGCGCGAAGAGCGCGCGCATCACCTTGTCGTCGCGGAGGAGCTCGAGCAGGGCGCTCGCGAGGCCGCCGCCGAGGAGGAGCTTCGCCTTGAAGAGGCCCTCTTTCTCGTCGCTCTCGTGCAGCGCGTCCATCACGACGCCCGCGGCCATGCCCTCGGGGAAGGGGAGCTGCTCGTCGTTGATGAAGCGCTTCTTCATCGGGAACGCGAAGAGCACGCCGAGGATGGCGAGGACGAACATCCAGACCATCGCCCGGCCCATGGGGATGATCGTGGTCGTGACCATCGAATAGGCTGCGAGGCTCGTGAAGAGCGGCGCGTTCATGTACCCGGCCGACGTCGCGATGGATTGCATCGCGTTGTTCTCGAGCACGGTCATGTCGCTCCCGAGGCCCATCCTGGAGAGGACCTTGAAGAGCCCGAAGGCCAGGATCACGCTCGTGATGCCGACCCCGAGAGACCAGCCGGTGCGCGCGCCGATGTACAGGTTCGTGAGCGAGAGGAACGCGCCGAGGAGCATGCCCGTGATCCCCGAACGCCACGTGAGCTGGGGCATGTCGCCGCGGTAAACGTTCTTCAGCCACCATGTGTCTTTCTCTTCGAGCGACATGGTGTGGACCTGCTCGGGCGTGAGCTGCTTGATGGCCATCCGGCGACCTCCGCGCACCTTGTACCATGGTGCGCGACGGGCCGTGCAGCCCTTCGCCGAGCGCCGGCGGCGCCCGCGCCTGCGGTCGAATCAGGGAATCCCCGAGAGCGGCGAAATAGCTGGCCTCATGTCGCGCGGCCCGATCGTACGCTCGTCCGCCTCCATCCAGCCGGCGCCTCCGATACGCGTCCCAGAGCGGCGGTCACCCGCACAGGAGACGGGCCCAGATCGGCGTTTTCGGCGCGCAGGCGTACTCACGCACGCCGAGCGCCGAAAACGTCGAGATGGGCCCGTATCCGAAGCGGGTGGCCGCCGCTCTAATCGCTGTCTCGGCCGCTGCCGGCGAACCCGTCTTCCCGGCGGGCGAAGAGCACGTTGAACGTGGTGAGCGTCCCGTAACAGCCGGTGATGTACGCCTGGAGCTGGACCTTCTCGGCGTCGCTCAGCCCCTCGTGCGCGTTGATCTTCTGCTCCAGCACGCGGAGCTTGTCGCGGATCATGACGATCTTGTGGAAGAACACGTCGAGCGGAATGCGCTTCTCGGCCGTGCCCTCCTTCCCCGGCCGGAGGACGACCTCCCCGCCTTCCCAGCGGCCGCCGATCTCCGCGCGGCCCACGCCGAGCTCCTCGGACAGCACCTCGCGCAGCACACGGCGGAACTCGTCGATGTCCATGTCGATGTCGATCTCCCTTGGCAGCGGCGGACGGAAGGGCTGCGGCGCGGCGCCGGGCCGGCGCTCCGGCGGCGGCGCCCCGGTCGGCCGGGACCTGCCGCCCGAGCCGCGCGGCTGGCCCGCGGCCCGGGGGGGCGGCGGCGGCGGCGGCGCGCCCTTGGCGCGGTAGCGGGTGCACGTCGCGGTCGCCTTGATCGGCGGCGCGTACACCTCGAGGGCGCACTCGCCGACGCGACCGAGCACTGGATCCTCATGCACCCGGGTGTATGCCGCGCAGCTTCCGCACCGGCCCGCGTAATCGTTCACTGCGGCGCCACTCTACCAGCTTTGCCGGAGCCGGGGGGCGCATTGTCGGCGCGCGGTCGCGTCGAGGCCCGAAGGGGCGCCGCGAGCCGCGACGACCCGGCCGGGAGCGCGCGCCGTACGGCCGGCCCGCCGCGCGCCGCCTCGGGCCCACGCGCGCCGCCGCCGCGCGCCGCCTCGGGCCCACGCGCGCCGCCGCCGCGCGCCGCCTCGGGCCCACGCGCGCCGCCGCCGGCCCGTCGCGCCGCGCCGCCTCGTCGCCGGCTCGGCGATGCCAGGCAAGCTCATCCATGCTTGCCGGCGAGCTGCTCGCGCCGCCAGGCCAGCCACGCCCGCGCCTCCGCCTCGTCCTCGACGAAGCGAACCGCGACGTCGGCCCCGGTGGCGAGCGAATAGCCGCGGACCACCAGCTCGGTCAGGACCCTCCCCGTGAAGGTCGTGCGGTAATAGACCAGCCCCCGGATGGGGGGCACCCTGCCCGATTCCCTCATGACCGTTCTCCGGGACTCGGCAGGAACCCGGCCCAGCCGGGACACGTCGCCGGTGATCAGCATGTAGCGCTGTCCGGCGAAATGAAATGCCATGAAGTCGAAGAACCGCGCCGCCTCATCCGGCGAGACGTCGCCCCGAAGCATCAACTCCAGGGTGTCCGCGTGCTCGCCGATGCGGGCCGTATGCTCTCCTATCCTCAGCACGCGCTCGAACATATGGACTCCGCCCCGATGGTGTGTTGTCCCGGCATCCTCGGAAAACCGCGCCGCCGCCCCCGCGGACGAGCGCGGAGCCGGCCCAGGATACGGTTCTACGCGCGGCACCGGCGTCGCGTCAACGTGGGGGACGCCCGTCGCAGGGAGGGCGAGACCGCCGCCCTCGGGCTGCTACCATGGTCGCCGTGCGTACCCAGGCCTCGCTCCCCGCCCTCGTCGCGCTCGTCTCCCTCGCCGCCTGCGCCGCCGATCCGCCCCCCCGCGCGCCGGCGCCCGCGGCCCCGCCTGCCGCTGCGGCGGCCGGCAGCGCCGCCGCGGCACCTCCGGCCGCGGCGGCGCCCGAGGCGGCGCGGCCGCCGCTCGAGTTCATCCGCGACGACGTGCCGCGGGCGCGCGAGAAGGCCCGGGCCGAGGGCAAGGCGCTGTTCGTCGATGCGTGGGCGCCGTGGTGCCACACCTGCCTCAGCATGAAGCATTACGTGCTGACCGATCCGTCGCTGCGCCCGTTCGCGGATCGGGTGGTGTTCGCCGACATCGACACGGATCGACCGGAGAACGCGCCTTTTCTGGAGCGGCACGAGGTGACGGTGTGGCCGACGCTCTTCGTCCTCGAGCCGGCGGACGGCCAGGTGGTCGGGCTCTGGCGGGGCGCCGCCTCGGTCGAGGAGCTGCGCGAGCTGCTCCGCGAGGCGCTCCACGCGATGGATTCCAAGGCGGCCTCGGCGCTGCCTCCGGACGACCCGAACCGCCTGCTGGTCGAGGCGAAGCGGGCCCACAGCGCCGGCGATCACGCGGCGGCGGTCATCGCGTATGTGCGGGCCCTGGCCCGGGGCGGCGAGGCGTGGCCGCGGCGCAGCGAGGCGCTGCTCGGCCTCATCTCGGCGCTCCGCAGGAAGGACCCCGCGGGGTGCGCGGAGGCCGGCATGAGGCACGTCGCCGAGGTGAAGGGCGCGGCGCTGCCGGCCGATTTCGCGGGCGTCCTGCTCTCCTGCGCGGCCGCGCTCCCCGACGGCAAGGCCCAGCGCGCCGCGCGCGAGGCCGCGGTCGGCCGGCTCCGGTCGATCGTCGAGAGCCCGCCCGCGGACTCGAGCGCCGACGACCGGGCCGACGCGTGGGGCCTGCTCGCCGAGGGGCTCGAGGCGCTCGGCGACGCGGCGGGGGCCCGCGCGGCCAACGAGTCGAAGCTCGCCGTGCTGGAGCGGGCCGCGAAGGAGGCGA
This sequence comes from Sorangium sp. So ce134, assembly GCA_051525975.1. Classification (GTDB taxonomy): domain Bacteria; phylum Myxococcota_A; class Polyangia; order Polyangiales; family Polyangiaceae; genus Sorangium. The sequence continues at coordinate 8,634,409 of CP150314.1, read as the reverse complement.
AGGCGCCCGAGGCGGCCGCCGCGTACGACTACGGGCGGGCCATGGCGTACCTCGCGCTCTCGCGCGGCGACGAGGCGGTCGCGATGTTGAAGGAGCGCGAGGCGCAGATGCCGGCGTCGTACGAGCCGCCCGCGCGGCTCGCGCAGGTGCTCCACGCGATGGGCCGCGAGGCGGAGGCGCTCGCCGCGGTGGAGCGCGCCATCGGCCGCGCCTACGGCCCGCGGCGGCTGCGCTACCTGAAGCTGCGCGCGGAGATCCAGCAGAAGCTGGGGCAGGGGGCCGAGCAGGTCGCGACGCTGCGCGAGGAGGTGGCCGGCTACGAGGCGCTCCCGAAGGGCCACGCGAGCCAGGCGGCGCTCGACGACGCGCGGCGGCGGCTCGCCGAGGCCGAGAAGGCGCAGCGCGGCGTGAAGAAGCGCTGACGCGGGGGCGCGGCAGGCGGCTCTGCAGGCGGCCGCGAGCGCGACGACCTGCGCGCCGGGAACGCCTCTGCGCGTCGAGTCATCGCGCCTCCTGCCGTCGTGTCAGCCCTCCCTGGGCAAGCTCCGGACTCGAAGAGCCGGAGGGCCGCGGAATGGACCGGTCCGAGCGCAGCGCAGCACGCGAGGCGCTCGCACGGTCGACGGCCGCTTCCGCCGGCGCATGGCCAGCAGGAAACCGAGCGTCACCCACAGCGCGCCGCCCGCCGGCGAGCGTGCGATACCGCAGCCGCAGCCGCCGTCCGCGCCGCCGCTCGATGCCCCGCCCGTCCCCGTGATCTCCGGTGACGATGAGCCGCCGCCAGCGCTGGCCGTCGCGTCGCCGCTCCCGGTCGAGGCACCGGTCCCGGAGGTTCCGCTTCCCGCGGCGCTCCCGCTGCTGCTGGTGCCCCCGTTCCCCGCGTCGCCGCCGCTGCCGCCCTCGCCGCCTTCGCCGCCGCCGCCCGCGGCGGCGCCGCCGCCTTCGCCGCCGCTGCTTGCGGCGTTTCCGCTGCCCGCGGCGCCGCCGCTGCCGCCTCCGCCGCCGCTGCCCGCGGCGCCGCCGCCCCCGCTTCCTGCGGCGCTCCCACTGGCGCCTCCGCTTCCCGCGTGGCTCGACGCGCAGCTTCCGCCCTGGCACGTCCCACCGCTGCAGGTCGCGCCGTCAGGCTTTGTCGGGTTCGAGCAGGCGCCAGTCCGCCGGTTGCATACCCCGGGCTCGTGGCATTCATCCGGCGCCGGGCACGCGACAGGGGCACTTCCGACGCAGCTGCCAGCAATGCAGGTGTCCGTCTGCGTGCACGCGTTGCCGTCGTCGCACGGCGTCGCGTCCGGTTGCATGGGGCTCGTGCACAGGCCCGAGGTCGGATCGCAGGAGCCGGCGGCGTGGCAGACGCTCGGCGCGCCGCAGACGACGGGGGCGCCCGCGCACGCGCCGCCGGTGCAGTGGTCGGCCGTCGTGCAGCGATCGCCGTCGTCACAGGCGCTTCCATCGGGAAGCCGCGCGTCCGCCGGACACGCGGCGGATCCGCCGGAGCACGCTTCGGCGGGATCGCAGGGGCCCGCCGATGCATTGCACTCGGTCCCGGCGGGGACGAAGCCGTCCGGCGGGCACGCGACCTGGGCGCCGTCGCAGGCCTCGGCGACGTCGCACGGACCGGACGCGGACCGGCAGAGCGTACCCGCGAGCACCGGGCCGCACGTCCCGTCGGCGGTCGCTCCGGCCGCCACGGCGCACGCCTGGCAATCGTCGCCGGCGCCGCCTCCGCAGGCCGTATCGCAGCAGACGCCGTCGACGCACTGACCTGAGATGCAGTCGCCGGCCGTCGTGCAGGCGGTGCCGAGGGCCGCGCCGAGCGTCATCAGCCGGGCCCACACGCGCTGGCCGCCCAGCGGGGGCGCGGGCTCGTAACGCGCGTAGGCCGCGAGCGTGCGGCCCGCGCCGTCCGAGGCGAGCGCCGACATCCCGTAGGGGACTTCCCTGGGACCGATGACGGACTCGCTCGGGCCGAGGAGCGTGCCATCCGGGCGCAACCAGCGGCCGCGGAGCTCCTCGGCCCCGGTGTTCCGCCAGGCCGCGACGAAGCTGTAGCCGTCGAAGGCCAGCGAGGGGAACTCGAGGTTGGACGCCGCCGTGCTGATCGCGATCCCATCGGGATCCAGGACCCGCCCCGAGGCATCGATCCGCGCGCCATAGATGGCGCTCCGTGAGGCGCGCCCGTCGCTCCACACCGCGAAGTACACGTCACCTCCGAACGCGAGGCGGGGCCGGACCTTGGGTGCCGGCCCCGCGGAGATCGTGAAGCCGGTCGGGTCGATGCCGGTGCCCGATGGATCGATCCGCGCGCCGCGCAGCTCGAAGGTCGAGGGCGAGCTGCCGGTCCCGTTCTCCCAGACGACCATGTAGCGCGCGCCGTCGAAGGCGATCGCCGGCATGTACTGGCGCCCCGCGCCTGCGCTGATCGGGAAGCCGGCGATCTCGATCGGCACCCCGGTCGAGGGCGGCACGCGCGCCCCGTACACGCGGGGTCTCCCGACGCTGCTCGGCCGGAGGTCTTCCCAGACCACGAGGTAGTTGGTGCCGTCGAAGGCGATGTCCGGGATGACCTGATCGTCGGCGGCCGTGGAGATCGGTCGGCCGCCTGGATCGAGCACCGCACCCGAAGCACGGTCCACGCGGGCGCCATAGATGTCTTCGGACGAGCCGGATCGCTCGTCCGACCAGACGATGAAGAAATTCTGGGGATCGTGGCTCACCGCGATGGTCGTATCCGTGCTCGCCGCGGCGTTGATCACGATGCCTGACGGGTCGATGACATGGCCGAGGGCGTCGAGGCGCACGGCGTACACGCCGGGCGGCGACGTGCGGTCGTCGAGCCAGCTCACCAGCCATTGCGTGCCGTCGAAGTCCGCCGCGGGACGCGCCTGGCGGTTCGGGAGCTGGCTGATTCTGAACGTCGGCGTCGGAGGCGCGCCCGGCGTGGTGACCCTCTTTCCGCTGATGACACCATAGCTCGCGCTCTGCCAGGCGAAGAAGAAGCTCGCGCCGTTGGACGCGCCCGCGGGGCTCGAGTTGATGGACGAGGACGACGAGGAGAGCGTGATGGCGCTGAAGGGGCTGGTCACGACGCCCGTCGCCGCGTCCACCCAGGTCCCGTGGATCGATGGGTTGGAGAGCGGGCTGCGCTGCCAGGCGACGAAGTAATAGCCTCCCGCGTAGGCCATCACCGTGTCAGCCTCGTTGTAGCTCGGCTGGGCGATGATGAGCGGCGTCGGGTCGATGGACGCGCCCGTCGCCGGGTCGATGCGCTGGCCGTAGACACCGTAGCTGTCCGCCCAGGCGACCAGGTAGCTCGAGCCGCCGAAAGCGACGGATGGCATCCGATGAAACCCGGTGGCGCTGGTCCATGGAGCGATCGCGAGGCCTCCAGGATCGATGACGGAGCCGTCGGCGCCGACGCGCGTCCCGTAGACGCCTCTGCCCTGGGTGGCGCGGCTGTCCGACCAGACCACGAGGAACGAGGCGCCATCGGAGGCGAGCCGGGGGCGGAGCTGATCGGCAGGCGCGTTGGAGAGGAGGACGCCGCCCGGATCGAGCACGGTCGCGTCGGGCATCACCCGGGCACCGTAGATGTCGGACGGACCTCCGGCGCGGCCGTCCTCCCAGACCACGAGGTGCTCGGAGCCGTTGAACACGAGCGCCGGGTTCTTCTGGGGGTAGCCCGCCGTGCTGATCGGAAACCCGGCGGGATCGAGGAGCGCGCCGGCGGGCGTCAGGCGCGCGCCGTAGATGTCGTCCGCCGAGTCCACGTTGCGCCGGTCCTGCCAGACGACGAGGTAGTTCGCGCCGTCGAAGCTCGCCGCCGGAGCGAATTTGTGCCCCGGCGAGCGCGCGATCTCCAGGCCGCCGGGATCGAGGAGCTCGCCGCCCGCGCTGACGCGCGCTCCGACGATGGACCGCACCGAATCGTGCTCGCGTGGATCCGACCATACGATGAGGTAGTCGGTGCCGTCCGAGGCGACGGAGGGAGAGCTCTCGTTCCGGCTCCCCGGCTGGTAGACGGGCGCATCCATGCCGATCTCGGGCCCGAGGATCGGATCGAGCACGGCGGGGTAGGCGGCGGCGTCGACCGTCGCGGCGGGCACGCGGAGCACGATGTCGCTCCCCTCGTACCTCGCTTCGACGTGGAGGCGGCGCGCCGACGCGTCCACCCAGGTGCCATGTCCGTAGCGCAAGCCGAGGCGTGTCGCCGGATCCGCGAAGTGCAGCCCGAGCGCGGTGCTGCCGATGTACGACATCCCCGACGCGCGGACGCGGACGACGAGATCGCCCGCGCCCTCGGGCCGTCGCGCGAACGTCCAGCTTTGCTCGACGCCGTCCTCTCCGTTCGCGAGGCGCTCGACCGCGCCGCCGCGATCGATCGAGAGCGAGCCATCCCGATCGACCGCGGCGCGCGGCGGCGCACCGGCGACGGAGGTGGCTCCGCGAGAGATGGCGGCTGTGCTCAGCGAGAGGCCCTCGGCGACGGCCGACGGCGCCGCGGCGCGAGGCGTGACGGTGAAGGCGTCTGCCGAAGCTCTGACCGCATACGTCTCATGGCCGCCCACGAACGCCCCGCCGTCGAGGCGGTAGGCGAAGTGGACCTGGCGCATGATCGCCGTGAGATCCACCGGCGGCGAGAGGGGAGGGCGCTCTGCGTGCGAGGTCGGCGGAGGGGCCGGTGGAACCAGCGGTTCCCGCTCGCACGACGCGGCAAGAGCCATCGCGATGACGAGGAAGAGGACGGCGCGCGCCTTCATTGCTTGTATTTACATGAAGACACGAGGCGAAATGATCAATTTCCGAGAGATGAAGGCAACAGGCGCCCCGCTCTGCCGTGAGCATCCGTGATGTCGGGCGCCCGCCTACGGGCACCCGCCGTCCACGGCCACGCCCGTGGCGCGGAGGTGCGCGGTCGCGGGCTCCGCCGGGAAGGCGGCGGTGATGTCCACGTCGAGGGTGCATGGCACGGAGGTACCCCCCGAGAGATCCATGGACAGGCTCCCGAGGGCGCCCGTCGCGCGCTCGGCCTCTCCAGCGGGCCTCGACGTCCCCGGCGCGCAGCCCGCCGCCCCGCTGGTCCGCTCGATGCGCGTCACCACCCAGGTGTCCGGGAGCGTGGCGACGTCGAAGCCCTTCGGCGCGCTGTCGGCGGGCGCGTCGGCGTAGAGCGCCACGCACCGGTCCGCCTCCGGCTCGGCCTTGTAGACGACGAGGTGATCGAGCCCGCCGGCCCAGTACGTCGCGGTGTAGTCGCCGCCCACGGGCTCGATGCAGGCGGTGTTTTCCGAGACGTCCACCCCGGCCTGGTGCGCGGCGCACGCATTGCAATAGAACTGGCCGTCGCAGCCGCAGACGCCCGGGCAATCCTCCGTGCAGCCCTCGGGCCGAGCGGAGCACTGGCCCTCTGTGTCGAAGGTCCCGCACGAGTCGTCGGGGAAGTCGCAGAGCTCCTCTGCGCTGCAGCTCCCGCCGCTTCGCGCTCCGCAGGCGACCGGCGCGCCGCCGCTGCCCGAGGTCGCGCTCGTGGCGCCGCCGTCGCCGCCCGCGCCATCGCCGCCCGCGCCGCCGCTGCCGGGCGGGGTGTCCACGGAGCCGCCGCAGGCGGCGAGGAGAAGCCCGGACAGGATTGAGTAAAGGATTGCATGGCTCATGGACCGAGTATGCCATGGCGGGGCTGGACCAAGAGCGGCCCTGCGGTTCGGCGGAACGAGGCCAGGTCCGCCGCGCACCGGAGGCGCGACGCCTCAGGCGAGCCCGGCTGGGCCCCGCGCCGCGCGACGAACAGGATCGCCTCGGGCTTGGGATCTCGGCGAGGCGCTCCCGCGCAATCCCTCACGCTCCCGGAAGACGGTAATACGATGTCAGCTCGAGGAAGCCGGCGTGGAGCAGATTCCTGGCCACCTGAACGCGATCGAGGTCGGCGATCGGCAACGTCTCACCGATCGCGCGAACATGAAACTCCCGGATCGCGAGGAGATCATCAAGGCCCTGATGCCATTGGCCGGGAAACTCGAGCGTCACGCCCTCAAACGCCAGGCGGCACTTGTCAGCCTCCCGGTCGAAGCTCAGATCGTAGCGAAGCCCGGCGCGCACCTGCACCTTCGTCGCCAGGTTCACCTCCTCGACGTCGAACAGCTCCGTCAGCGGGTGGGCCGAGCTCGCTCCTCCCCGGCGCGCGTGGTGATGCCGATCGAGCAGCTCGAACAGGTCGGCACCCTCGATCAGATCGATCAACTGCTCCTTGAACCGCCGCGCGTAGGCTTCTCTGGCCTCACCGCCCGCGCCGAGGCCATAGGGAATGTACTCCTGAAAGAAAGCCCGATGCTCGGCGACGCCCTCGATCAGCCTCATCAAGTCGACCCCGCGCGCGGGGACGAGCGCGAGCGACAGATGGATCGAGTGCGCGCGAGCCGTCGCGGCGGAGTGCACGGTGCCACGCGGGAGGTAGAGCAGATCCCCCGCGCATACTTCGAAGGTCTCCAAGGGGGGCTCCTGCGCCAGGTGATGGTGATCGACCCCCTGGCTCGACGGGCGGCGATCGCGAATGCCATGCGAGAGCCAGCGCTTGGCGCCGCTGAGCTGCAGCACCAGGACACCGTATGGATCGGTGTGAGGCAGGAATCCCTGACTACGGGGCGGAGAGATGATGAGGTGCGAGAGGGCTTTCAACTTGAGGTCCCGCTCCATCTCCGACAAGGAGGCCCTGAGGCGCGGGAAAATCCGCTCTGGGAAATTCATGTACACGCTGTAGCCCTGCCGGAGGGCCGCGAGCAGCTTCTGCGGGCTCACGACGTTCGAGGCCCAGTCGCCAGATGCGAGCGTGTCGCTCCAGTGCAGAGCGCCGAGCTCCTCCTTGCCCCTGCACACCTTCAACCATGAAGGTGTCAGGTTGCGGTTGCCGAACAGCTGGTTCTCGATGTCCGCCGTCGCCAACAGATCGTCGTAATATCCCGCGACGCCTCTGCGCACATGGAGCGCGTGCTGCTCCCAGGAAGCACCGAAGAACTGGGCCGGGGGGATCGGAGCGAGCAGCTTATCGATATTCATGATCGCCTCGGCAACCACCGCGGACGCCGCGACGAAGTCCGACGCCCGCACGACGAGCGGGCCGGACGTGACGGCTATTCACCCCGGACCCCCAGCACGCGCCGCCAGTGCCCAGGCGTCTTGAAGAGCACCGCGACCTCTTCGCAGAACAACTCGTCGAGGCTCCGCCGGAGGTCTGGCTCGGTGTCGTGGATCTCAGCCTGCCCTGCGGCGGAGATCACGCGAGCTGCGCCGCTCGCCTCTACGACCACCGCCTTGCGCCCCGTCAACACGCACCATTGCTCGATCTCCGCGTCGCCCGCGAACACGCCGGGAACGGCTTGCAGCGCAGCGCACGCCTCGTTGCTCAGCCCGGCCACGCCGTCCGCCACGAGCGCCATGCCACGGTCCCGTGTGAAAGGGGTCTGCAGCAGCGCCGCGACGACTCGTAGCATGTTGCCCCGCGGATCCTCCGGCATACGCAAGCGAACGGACGCGATGTCTCGCCGGAGAAGCAGGAGCGCATCGCGCTCCAGATCCCTCCCAGCGAGCGCGTGGAAGAGGCAGTCGCCGCCCCCCTTGTTGGGCTGCAGCACGAACCAGGAGTCTGAAATCACCACGGGCTGGGGTTCGATGAGGGCGTCCAGCATGGCGGCCCCATCCGGGAGGTCCAAGAGGTCGTAGTCGCGATCCGGCCGATCGTCGGCCAACGCGACCCTCCCCCTCGCGAGGCTCCTCTCGAAGGATATCCACTCGAACGTGCCCATCGCGGGTGGAACCATCGCCCTCGCATGGTCGAGGTTCCTCGTGGAAATACCCGGATCGAGCATCGTCGCCCTGGTGCAATCCGCGACGGTCCGCCAGAACTCGCCCTTCTGAATCCAGCAGTATCCCCTGTTATTGTAGGCGTGCGCGTAATCCGGCTGGAAGAGGATGGCGTTGGTGAAGGAACGGGCGGCCTCGGCAACGTCGCCATTTTTCAGGTGATAGAGGCCCTCGACATAGTATAAGTTGAAGGACCGCGCCATCTCGGAATCCGGGGTTCGGGCGTCGTGCCGAAACACATAGACCTTTCTCTCCTGTGCCACACCCCCGACCAGCCGGTCGCTGACGCACAGCCATGCCGAGTCTGTGAACTCCCGGCGCGCGACGTCGACCACCTGATTCCACCGCTCATCGAGCATCGCCGCGTCCCAGCGTGCGCCCATGAAATACCGCTTCGACTCGGGCCTGATCCTCCCGTTCGATACACGCGCGGATTCGAGCATCGTGGAGACGACGCCCGACGCGGGTTGATCGACCAGCCAGTAGAGCTTCATCACAGGGGCCGAGCGCTCGCGATCCATCGTGAAGCCAACCAGATGGCACAGCGGGTATTTGTCCGCCACCGCCCTCAGACCCGCCGTGGCGCCAGCAAACTCGGCGTGCCTCTCCATGAATGCGAAGATGTCGGACCATCGCACCATGGCCCCACAATGCATCGTGGGGGAGCCTGCCCGGGGCCCGAAGCACAGCTTGAGGTAGCCTATCCGGCGGGGGAGAGCCTCCGAGAACTCGTGAAACAGCCGGATGGTCTCGCTGGGTACCCCGAGCAGCGTCGCCAGAACGGTCAGACGATCTCGCGCGTCGACCGCTCCCACGAGGAGCTCGAATCCATCCCGGCCGAGGATGATCTCCGTGTAAGCATCGAAGAAGAGGTGCTGTAGAGCGGCGTCGAGATCGGGGCCATCGAGGCCGTAAAAATGGGCCAGGCGCCCGATCTCGTCCGCAATCGTCCGATGGATCGGGCTCGCGCAGACGGCCTCGGAGCGCATCGTTAAAACTCGTAGCGGCCGGGCGAAAGCACGGAGTCCGGGTCGAGCGCCTGGGCGATACGATCGCGCAGCACGGTGCTGCGAGCGCGCTCTCGCATGTGGGACATATGACGCGTATCGACGCGCGAGTGGGTGAATCCGTGATCCTCCAGGAACGCGAAGATCTCGGCGTGGCAGGCCCAGGCCCTGTCGTCTTCGCCCGCGACGTCGCGGTCATAGACCAGCTGAAGAAAACACTTCGCTCGGCGCTCGTTCACGACCGCGAGCGACGTGATGGGCTCGAAGCCGTGGCCGAGCACTCGAGCATCGAGGCGGTCCATCAGGTCCACGATGACACGACCTTCGAGCGGCGCCTCGAACGCGTTCCACAGCACACCGCAGCGATCCCGGTCGGGATCCATTCCCCCCGGCGCGGGACGCCGCTTCCGCCAGTACAGCGCCCTGAGGCTCTGCTCGCTCACCGACCCGAGCAGGGGGTGCGCCTCCCACTGCCGGAGGAGCGTGGAATGATCGAAGGGAGAGAACGGGAGGCCGTCGAGCCACCTGAAGAGCGCGATCTTGTGGGACGACAGCGTCGACAGCGAGACGGAACGGCCCAGGCTCCGCCTCAGCGCCAGGCCGAGCTCGCGCTGCGCCAGCGCTCCCATGATCGGGTGATCCGTGTAGATGCCGCCGAAGCCGAGCCATGCGCAGTACGCGTTCGACATCCTGCGCAGCCCTGTTCGGTCGAGCGGCGTGACCCCGCCGGTCATCGACCAAGGGTACTGCATACCGGCGGCCGCCTGCTTGTAGTCGTTCCAGAAGACGACGGGTCCACTCAAGACCTGCCGCTGGACGAGCAGGCGGAGCTGATCCAGCGCCCCTGCGAGATCCCCCGGCTCTGGAAGGCGAAACCAGTAGCTGCGAAAGCTCGTGGGCTTGCGCTGGAGCAGGAGCGTCATCTTCGTCACGACGCCCAGGTTGGACTGCAGGAAGAGGTCCTGGACACCGGGGCCGAGGCCATCCCGCGATAACTCGGCGAGCCTGGAGCCAGGCCGGTTTCCGTACCCGGTGTCGACCACCGTTCCGTCGGCCAGGACGACCTCGAAGGCGCACGCGTGGCTCGCCCTCTCGCAGAGCGGGCCGGCACCGTCGCCTCGCTCGAGCACGTTGCCAAGGACGCTGGCCTCGGGCGGGCCGCCAATGGCGCTGATGAAATGCCGAGCGCCGGACTCGGCCAGGAACCGACTGGCCGCGGCAAAGGTGACACCCGGCTCCACCCGGAGCGTGCCGTGGTACGGGTCGTAGCTGAGGATACGGGCCATCCGCGACAGGTCGAGCAAGATCGCGGCCGATTCGACCGGGACTCGAGAGCCGAACCCCCAGTTACGCCCTCGGCTGACGGTGTAGATCTTCAGGCGATGCCGCGATGCAAACTGCACCATCTGCACGACCTGATCGGTCGAAGCCGGCCGCGCGATCAGCGAGCTCACCGCCGTCGTGGCGAACGTGGCGGTGTTCGCTCGGCTCACGCTGGCGTCGTCCTCCACGATTTCACAGTCGGGAACCGACTCGAACAGCTCGCGCCTGAGCTCGGTGCTCCACACGCTCGGACGCGGAACAATGGCCTCGATCATCACGCAGGTTCAGGTTGGTGACGCCGAACGGCGGGCGCGGCACAGCCTGCCTCGCGCCGAGGCCCTCCGAGCAGCGAGAGCCCGATGTCGCCCAGAGACGCCTCCGTCTGCTTCCAGTCCTCCAGGTAATCGTGGAACCTCGTCAAGCCCGGAGTGAAGTCTCCCCGATCCACCTGCTCGAAGAAACGCTCGAACGACGCGCGGTGGAGCCCGTCTCCGTAGGAAAGCGTCGTTCCCAGACCACACTGCGAGACCCGAGCGGCGATCTCGTCGGTGTCGGCGGAGGTGGGGATGCAGAGGAGCGGCTTGCGGTGGGTGATGGCCCCCAGGACCGCAGCCGTGTGCCCCGTGCAGATGACCGCGTCGGCGCCCTCGACGCTGCCGACCGGGGCAAAGCGAGCCACCAGGGCGTTCGGGGGCGCTTGTCGAATGTCCTGCAGGTAGTCAGCCCGATCGAGATCGGCCACGCAGGCGATGCCGAGCTCGTCGAGAGCGCTCATCAACCGCGTCCAGATCCAGGGCTTATCGAAGAGCCGCCCCATCTGCACGTAGACCACCCGCCGGTACCGACCCCGGCTCGCCTTGACAAACCGCCGCACCCTCGGGTCGCGAACTGTCGGCTCCCAGTAGAGCCCACCCACGTGGCGAACTCGCGCGGGGAGCTCCGGCGGCGAGGTGAACTCGGGCACGTTGCGCAGCAGGTAGCAGGCGCCGAGCAGCGGGGACACCTCCGGATCTGCCTCGACAGGCTCGAGCCCCTGGGCCTTCCTGCACTCGTTGTAGAAGGACGTGATCGTGCGAAGCCTCCACCAGCGGGTCCGATCTGCGTCGCGCAGCCCGGGGTAGAGGTATTCGCCATAACCGAGCACGACCGCCGGAATCGAGTGAAGCTCGGCGACCATGAAGGTCGCCAGTCCGAGCGGACCGGTGACCAGTACGTCCGGCTGGTACTGCTCCACGATCTTGCTCAGAAGCTGGACCTGAATCCCGACCGTGCCTACATCGTACCAGTCGTGCGTGGAGAGGAACGGCCGTCCGGTGTTGCTGATGGCCACATGCTCCAGCCTGTGGAGATCCAAGAGAGCGCTGTAGCGGTCGCTCGCCACGAAGAGGGCCTCGTGGCCCCGATCGAGCACCAGCTCCGCGAGGCGCATCGCGGGCAGGAGGTGACCAAAGCTGGCATGCACGGCGAACAAGTGCTTCATCTGGGCGCGCTCCGACAGCCGTAGCGGACCGTGTTCCCGTGTGCGTCAGTCCTGGATCACGTTCAGAGCCACGAGGCGGCCGCGACGCAGCTTGCTGTCCTTGTCGCGGTACGCAGCGTAGTCCTCTTTCCTGAACGCCTCGGTGCAGAGCTCGGCGGGATCGGTCCGGATCATGTCGGGATCATAGTCCGCCGCCGTGATGTGCCCCTCTGCCACAGCCTTGTGCACCAGCTTCTCGTGGATCGAGTACTTCAAGCTGGGGCAGGGCAGCGAGGCTTCGCCCACGGTTTCCGTGGCGTTGATGAACTTGTGCGCGCAAAACCCCGCGCAGTTCGGCAGGATCTTGCAGTTGCGGCAGGTCTGGTGCGAGAACGGGTCGAACGAGTCCCACGTCTGCTGCTCGATCGACTTGTTCCGGAACAAGCCGTCGAGATCGAAGATCGTCCCGATCTTCTGGTCCGCGAACGACACCGTGTCCCAGCATTTGTGGACGCTGCCGCAGGGCACGACGATGAAGTCGTTGGCTCTGAGCGCTGAGCATACACCGATGAAGTAGGCCGGGTAGGGTAGGTCCGCGAGGCCCTGGCGGAACGCCTTGACGTAGAGATCCGCCTCCAGGCCGCCGTATTGCCGCTTCCGGAGCATCTTGTCGGCGACGCTGTGGCAGCCTCGAGTGACGGATTCCACCGGAGCGAAGTACATCTTGAAGTTCTCGCGGCCGGCGAAGCCGCGCGCTGCGAGGTCGTCGATGAGCGTCCCGATGCCTTCCTTGTTTCTCTCGTCGATGTTCACCCTGAGGTTGACCTTGATGTGAACGTCTTCGATCCACTCGCGCATGTTGCTGACGATGGCGTCGTACGTGCCCTTCTTCGAGTGCAGCGCGCGCCGCTCGTCGTGGAACGGCTGGGAGCCGTCCAGCGTGACCTGGACCATCCGAAGCCCGAGATCGTAGAGCCTGGACGCGACCTCCCGGTCGAGCATGTACCCGTTCGACACCATGCTGGCCGTGGAGTTGACCCTTCTTCGCCGCGTGATCTCGTTGAGCCGCTCCGACAGCGAGAAGATGATGTTCTTCTTGATCAGCGGCTCGCCGCCGTACCACATGAACTGGACGAGGTTGATCTCGGGCTGCTCGTCGAGGATCCGCTCGTAGAGGGCGCAGATCGCGTCCTGCACGTCTTCACGCATCCCCGCGCTCGGCTTGTCCTGGCCCTGAAAACAGTAGTCGCAGCCGAAATTGCAGGCCAGCGTCGGGCAGATGGTCAACGTCACGGCCTGCTTGTGGTGCCGACTCTGCCGGTAGAGGTCCTCGGCGATCTTGAGCTCGTCCAACGAGGCAGGGAGCAGGAAACCGCTGTCAAGCAAGCCGCTCAGCGCCTGGTGGGACCTCGCCGCCTCGAGATCCCACGCTTCGGCGACCGCAGCCTCCATCGCCTCGACGTCGCTCCTCTCGAGCAGACACATCGATCGACTGAGGGAGTTGTAGAGGAGGCGGCGTCCCGCCAGCAGCGGTACCCTAATGTTGTACCTGGAGGCCACGACGGAGACAGCGGCTGCGCTGGTCGGTTGAGTTATCATGTCTCGCCTCGAGTGCGCTGTTGACGACTAGCCGGATATCTGAGCGGTTGGGTGGGGGTGAGCGGTCCTACCAGTTTCCGCCGATCGGGAGCGCGACGCAGGCGACGATCCCACAGAGCCCCAGGACCGCGGCGCAGGCCTCGGCGCCGCACGCGCCCGCGCTGGCTGCCGCGCCGCAAGCCCCGGTGCCCGACACCGCGCCTGCGCAGGCGGTGGCGCCCGACGCGACCGCCCCGCAGGCGCCTCCCACATCGGCGCCCGAGGCCTCGGCGCCGGCGCCGGAGGCGACGGCCGTACAGCTCCCCACGGCCGTGACCACCGCTCCGCAAGCGCCGCCGACGGACGTGACAGCGGCGCAGGCGCCGACCACCGCCACGGCAGCTGCGCATGCAGTGCCCGCTCCGGCGACCGCAGCGCACACGCTGCCGCCGCCAACATCGCCAGCACACGGGGAGGCCACCCCACCCATTCGCAACGACGCGGGAACAATAATTTTCATGAGACTACCCTTTGGTTCGAGGTTGTGCAGGCTCGATCCGTGAGCTACTGCCTGCAGGCTTGAATGGCGGCGCGCATCCCGGCCGTCGCGAGGACAAGATTGTTCGTTTGGCCCTTGGGGTTGAGCTTCAGCGCGCGCATGGCCAGCTTCGCCGCCCGGCCGAAATGACCTGCGTAGGTGCAGGCCACCGAGAGGTTTTGGAGATACTCCGCGTTGTCGGGGTCAAACTCCAAGGCCGTCTCGAACGCTTCCTTGGCCGCGTTGAAGTCGCCTGCCAGCAGCTGGCTCAGGCCCTCGGCGTTGAAGTCGGCGGCGTCTCCGGCGGCATCCGGGGTGGCGGGGGCCGACCCCACGACCGTGTCGAGCGCCTTCTTGGCCGCGCCGACGCCGCCAGTCAACAGCTGGCCCAGACCCTTGGCCTTGAAGACGCCGGCGTCTCCCGCGATGTCCTTGACGTTCTTGGTCATGCGGCCGGCGATCTTGGCGGTGGCGTCCAGGTTGAGGACGTGGAGATCAGGCTTGAGCTCCGAGGCTTTCTCGAGGAGCTGCGCGGCCTGATTGACGCGCTCGACGTTCAGGCCTTGGCGTCCGCCGGAGCTCTTGAGCAGCGCCTCCCCACGGTACGCGTAGGCGGCCGCCCGAGCCGCCTGATTCTGAGCCTTCTCGGCCGCTTTCTCGAACAGCTTGTCGGCGCGTTGCATGTCCCCGGCCTGCATGGCGAGCTCGCCGGCCTGCATGGCCGACTCGGCCGTAGGATGCTTCTCGTGCTCGGCGATCTTCTGCTCCATGAAGGCGGCAAACGCTCTTTGAAGCACCTCCCTCTCGCGTCGGAGGCGCAGGAGGTAGGCCGCTTTGGCCTTTGCGGGCAGCTCGTTGTACTCGACCAGCGTGCTCGACGCGGCGGCCACTGCTTCGTCAGCGGTCTGCTCCCGGGGCATGGCTTCGATGGTCCGGGTCAGCTCGGCGATCGTCGGGGGAAGAGAGATGTACATAGGGTCCACTCCAGTTCGACATATCACAGGGCACAATGGCCTGTTGATGCGTACTGCCCCCCAGAGATGCGACGTCACAGATTCGCTGAGACGGCGTCACAACCCCGCCAAAGATCGGTTCCCGCGCAGCTTCGACGGTCGGTACCAGCTCGGCGGTCGTCCAGGGGAATGGAAAGCTGTATCTCGAGTCGATCTGTTATCACGGTGACAAAATGCCTGTCAAGGCGATCGTCGGCTTTCGGCCTCGCGGGGACCTCACCGCGTTTTAAGGAGAGAGGACCAACCGCGGAGCGCGGCGTGGCCTTCTGGAGGGGGTATCTTGTTCATCCGGATGAATTATGTGCAGGACACATGTTCGAGACGCCGGATGAGCGTGGTGGGTAGGCGCATGATCTCGGTCGCGTCCGGAGGGACGTTCGAGGGCCCGAGGCTCCGGGGGATCCGCCGGGGGTGATCGGATCCTCGTCGTCAGGAGGGCGTCTGGCGCCTCGCCGCCCGCGCGGGCTCGATCCCTCGGAGCGTCGGCAGCACGCCGCCGCCCGCGCCAGCGGGAACGCCGTCTCGAGGCGGGCGACGTCCTCGCTGGTGAGGCGCAGATCGCCCGCGGCCGCTACGGGCCGCGGCGGCTGCGCTACATGAAGCTGCGTGCGGAGATCCATCAGAAGCTCGGACTGGGCGCCGAGCAGGTCGCGACGCTGCGCGAGGAGGTGGCCGGCTACGAGGCGCTCCCGAAGGGCCACGCGAGCCAGGCGGCGCTGGACGACGCGCGGCGGCGGCTCGCCGAGGCGGAGAAGGCGCAGCGCGGGGCGAAGAAGCGCTGACGGAGGGGCGCGGGCAGGTCGCCGCGACCGGGCTTCATCCCCGGGGTCTGCGGCGCTCCGCGGCGCCCGCGCCCCGTTACGGGCAGGCGCCGCCGATGTCTACAGGCACCCGTTGTTCACGGCCACGCCTGTGGCGCGGAGGAGCGCGGCCGCGGGCTCCGTCGGGAAGGTGGCGGTGATGTCCACGTCGAGGGTGCACGGCATGGATGTTCCCCCCGAGAGATCCATCGACAGGCTCCCGATGGCGCCCGTCGCACGCACGGCCTCTGCAGCGGGCTTCGACTCCCCCGGCACGCAGCCGGCCGCCCCGCTGGTCCTCTCGATGCGCGTCACGACCCAGGTGTCCGGGAGGGTGGCGACGTCGAAGCCCTCCGGCGCGCTCTCGTGCGGCGCGTCGGCGTAGAGCGTCACGCACTGGTCCGTCTCCGGCTCGGCCTTGTAGACGACGAGGTGATCGAGCCCGCCGGCCCAGTAGGTCGCGGCGTAGTCGCCGCCCACGGGCTTGATGCAGGAGGTGGTCTCCGAGACGTCCACCCCGGCCTGCTGCGCGGAGCACGCATTGCAATAGAACTGACCGTCGCAGCCGCAGACACCCGGGCAATCCGCGGGACATACCTCGGGGCGTGCAGCGCACTGGCCCTCGGTGTCGAAGGTCCCGCACGAGTCGTCGGGGAAGTCGCAGAGCTCCTCTGCGCTGCAGATCCCGCCGCTGCGCGCTCCACAGGCGACCGGCGCCCCGCCGCCGCCGCCCGAGGTCGCGCTCGTGGCGCCGCCGTCGCCGCCCGCGCCGTCGCCGCCCGCGCCGCCGCTGCCGGGCGGGGTGTCCACGGAGCCGCCGCAGGCGGCGAGGAGAAGCCCGAAAAGCACGGAGCAAAGGAGCTTATGGTTCATGACCGGAGTATGCCACGACCGGTCCTGGGCCAGGAGCGGCCTTTGGAAGACCCCCAGCGTGGCGCGCTACCGCAGGAAAACGACGCGTTCAAGGCGGCGGGCTGTCCTGCGCGGGCCAGCTCCCGTCGTCTCGACCCGTCCAGAAAATTTTGCGGCGCAGCGAGGCGTGCGAGGGCGTCCGCGAGCCGCCGCGGCGCGGCTCGCAGCATCCGCGTAAGGTTGGAGAGGTCGGCCCGTCGATCCTTGCGAGGTGGAGGCCTGAGATGGAGATGATCGACGAGAACCGGATTGAACAGCAAGGTTGGAGCTCGAGATGACCCGGCCCTGGCTCGCCCTTGGTCTGTACGTCGTCTACATGGCGCTCGCGTTTGGATGGCGGTCGCTCCGGCAGCGCCGCGCGACCGGATCGACGGGCTTCCGCGGCATCTCGGGGCCGCCGGGATCGCTGCCCTGGGTCGGCGGCGTGCTCTTCGCGCTCGCGATGCTCCTCGGCACGGCCGCCCCCGTCGCGGAGATCGCCGGCTGGATCGGGCCGCTCGCCGCGCCTGGCCCCCTCGTCGTCGGACTCGGGACCGCCGCGACCCTCGCAGGGATCCTCGGCACGTTGTGGTCCCAGGGGGCGATGGGTGAGTCGTGGCGCATCGGCGTCAGCGAGGCGGAGCGCACGAGCCTCGTGACCCGAGGGCCGTTCGCCGTGGTGCGGAATCCCATCTTCAGCTTCATGATGCTGGCCGCGCTCGGGATAACGCTCCTCCTCCCCAACGCCGCTGCGCTCGCTTCCTTCGTCGCGCTGGTCACGGCGATCGAGCTGCAGGTCCGCCTGGTCGAAGAGCCGTACCTGCTTCGCGCCCACGGCGAGGCCTACGCCGCCTACTGCGCGAGGGTGGGGCGCTTCGTGCCGGGCCTCGGTCTCGGAGCCCCGCCGCGCTCGCCGTGAGCGAGCTCTCCGTTCGCGAGGCTCAGGCCGCCGGTCACCGGTCAGTCGCTCGCCCGCCCCGACCCCCCGAACGCGTGCCGCAGGTGCGGCCCGATGCGCCGGGCGATCACGAGGTCGACGAGGGGCGGGGCGAGCGCCTGCAGCAGCAGCAGGAGCCGCGTGGAAGCGCCCATCACGGCCTTCGTCTTCCTCGCGAGCAGGGCGGCCAGCACGAAGTCGGCGACCTTCTCCGGCGGGGCGAGCGCGCTCCCCGCGCGTCGCCAGAGGTCGGCGAAGGGGCGCTCGGCCGCCGTGTCCGCCGGCGCCGGGCCGACATAGCAGAGGAGCTCGGCCCGCCCCTCGGCGGCGAGCTCGCGGTTCACCGCGCTGCAGAAGCCGGCCAGCCCGGCCCGCGCGGCCACGTCGACCGAGTAGTACGGCAGCGCGAGGGTCCCGTCGCCGAAGCCGCCGAAGAGGGCGATCACGCCCCCCGGGCGCAGGCGGGGCAGGAACGCGCGCGCCACGTGGATCGGCCCCGCGAGATCGACGGCCAGCTCCAGCTCGACCTCCTGGTCGGTGTGCGCGTCGAGCCCCTTGCGCACGTCGACGCCGGTCGCGCACACCACGTGGTCGACGGGCCCCACGCGCGCCGCCACGTCGCGCAGCTGCGGCGCCGTGAGCTCGGCCGTGTGGTGCGCCGCGCCGCACGCCCTCGCCAGCTGAGCGAGGCGCGCCCCGTCGCGCGCGACGAGGACGACCTCCGCGCCCTCCCTCACCAGGGCGCGCACGACGGCCTCGCCCAGCCCGCCCGTGGCCCCGACCACCACGACCCGCCTGTCGCGGAAGCTCTGGCCGGTAGTGACCTTCGGCGGCCGGAAGCGCGCGAGCGCCCCGGCGCCGAGGACCAGCCCCGCCCCCCAGAACATGACCTCGCCGGCCCCGATGAGCGCGGCGGCGAGGACGGCGCGCCCCCCGACCGAGAGCGGGAGGAAGGGCACGACGAGGAACGCCGAGAACCAGACCGGAAACGAGCCGATCACCGAGGCCCAGGCGAGCGCGCGCAGGACGGCCTTGCGGCGAGAGGGCGGCGTCACGGGCTCCGCCCCTCGCTCAGCTGCTGCAGGCGGCGGATGACCTCGGTCCGCCGCTCGGGCGGCGGCGGGTCCAGCCCGAGCAGCTCCGCCATCCAGAGGCCGTCGACGGCGAGCCGGACGACCAGCGCGTCGACCGGACAGATGCCGTCGCGGTCGAGCCGCTCCGCCCACGCGCGGTAGCGCTCGCGCAGCGGCCCGAGGAGGTGGGGCGCGAGCGCGACGGCCGCGAGCAGCGCGGCGCTGGTCCGGTCGGGCACCTCGCCCTCGACGGTGGCGTGCAGATAGGCGCGCGCGAAGGAGCCCGGCCTGCCGTCCTCGTGCAGCGCGAGCCGGCGGTCGAAGTCGGCGACGAGCGCCCCCACGAGGCCCTCCACGAGCGCCTCCTTCGAGGCGAAGTGATAGAGCAGCCCGCCCTTGCTCACCCCGGCCTCGGCCGCGACGGCATCGAGGGTCAGCGCATCGCTGCCGTCGCGGCGAACGACGACGGCGGCGGCGGCGAGGATGCGGTCGCGCTGGCTCGGCCTCGGCATGTCGTTACTGTACCGTCCGGACGGTTCAGTTTCAAGCGGCGACCGTGAGCGCGTCCCCCTCGAGCGCGGGACCGGCGGGCCGCTTTCACTCCATGGCCTGCGGGGTGACCGAAACGACTTCGCACACGAGCCCTGTTGCGCGAGGCACAGGCATGCTCGTCCATGCCTCGATGCGAGACGTCACGCCCACGCCGGTGGACTGGATGGCTCGGGCGAGAGTCGAATTGGCTGGTATCGCGATTGCCCGTGGGGCGGCCCGCGCGGCGCAATGTGAAACATCGAGTTTGCGCGCCGAGGGGCCTCGGAGATATGATTGCCCAGCGGCGGGTCCATCACGGGCTGCTCGCGTCCCCCGGAGTGAGAATGATGAACCATCGAGTCCTTTCGTCGCTGGCCTGCATCGGCTGCGCGCTGTCGCTCGCCGCTTGCGGGAGCGATGGCGCCGACAGCGGGGCCACCTCCACCGGTCAGGGCGGCGGCGGCGCCGGCACGGCGAGCGCCGGCCCTGGCGGCGCGTCCACTGGAGGCGCCTCGGCCAGCGCGGGAGGTCAAGGAGGCGCCGCCACGAGCGGTGGGGCGCCCAGCGGCGGAACGACGGCGGCCGGCGGCGAGGCCGGCGCTGGCGGCTCGACGGGGGCGGGCGGCGAAGACGAATTCGAGCCCGTGACCATCTCGTTCGGGACGACGCTCGATCCGCGCACCGTGGTGCTCGAGGCGCGAGCGCTCGCCAGGTCCGTCGCCGATCCCGGCTCGCCGCAGTGGCGCGCCAAAGGTGACCAGCGCAGGACCTATCGCTTTCCAGCCGCCGGCGCCGACGTCCCTTACCGCGTCTGCGTCCCGGATCGCTGGGACGGCACGTCGGAGTTGCCCCTCGTGATGTTCTTGCACGGCGCTTCGAACGACGAGAGCTCGTACCTGGATCAGAACGACAAGCAGATGGTGACGCTGGCCGACCAGCATGGCGTGCTGCTGGTCTCGCCGCTCGGCTACAACGGCGCGTACGGCAACTTCCTCCGGCTGCCGGCCGTGTTCGGGCAACCCGAGGAGGCGGAGAAGCTCCTGTCCATGCGCACGCCCGAGCGCGAACGCGATCAGGAGCTCAGCGAGCAGGACGTCATCAACGTCGTGGAGCTGGTGCTGAACGAGTACCCGATCGATCGCGGCGCGATGTTCCTCACCGGACACTCGATGGGGAGCGGCGGCACCTGGTACATCGGCGCCAAGTACTCCGACTACTGGAAGGCGCTGGCGCCCATGTCCGGCCCCTTCGTCCAGGAGTCTGGCTATCCTTGGGATCGGCTGCGCGACATGCCCGTCTTCGTGACGGAAGGGACCGTCGGCACGCCTTCCCTGGATGGCAGCCGGGAGCTGCGCGACTGGATGACGGCTGGAGGCTACGCGATCACGTACAAGGAAGTCGATGCGGACCACGCAGGAATGGTCCCGCTCGTGCTGCCCGACGTCTTCGACTTCTTCGACCGTCCGTAGCCTCCGGCCTGCGGGGCTCATTCGAGCGACTGGAAGAAGCGCCAGGCTCGCCCGCCCGCGCCGGACGGCACGGAGTGACCGCCGGGGTGCGTGCAGTACACGACCGGCAGGCCCTCCTTGCAGCCTTGATACTCGACGCACGCATTGCCGAAGGTCGCCGACGGCATCGTGGTCGTCGTGCAGCCGTTCCGGCCGCGCCAGAAGTCGCGGGTGGCCTGTCCCAGCGCCGGTGTCACGGTCCCGTCGGTGTCGCCTTGCGTTTGGATCAGCGCGTGCGCGGCGCCGGCGTCGCTGCACGTGGGCTGGGAACCGTTGGGGCCCCATCCGGCGACCGGAGCGAGACCGCGGAAAATGGAGGAGCGCTCGCAGCCGAGCGTGTTCGTCATGAAACCACCCTGGCTGAACCCGACCGCGAAGATGCGCTTCGTGTCCACGCAGTAGTTCGTCTTGGCATGCTCGATCATGGCATCGAAGAACGCCAGGTCGGCGTCCAGGCGCGCCCGGTTGGCGTTGGGCGGCGGACCGCCCCAGTTCGAGTCTGCGGTACCCCACTGCGATTGGGTGCTCGGAGGCTGGGACCGCCCGTCCGCCGGCAACCCCTGCGGGTAGATGAGCAGCGCCTGGTTGTCGGTCTCCTCGATGAGCTGGAATCCGCTGTTGTCGTGCGCAGCCCACACGTTGTTCATGTTCAGGCCGTGGATACCGAAGACCAGCGGCAGCGGCTTGCTCGGGTCGTAGCTCTCCGGCAC
Source organism: Sorangium sp. So ce134 (assembly GCA_051525975.1). Classification (GTDB taxonomy): domain Bacteria; phylum Myxococcota_A; class Polyangia; order Polyangiales; family Polyangiaceae; genus Sorangium. The sequence goes on along the minus strand of CP150314.1, from coordinate 8,613,190 downwards.
GTACATCAGGTAGTAGCGCGTCACCCCGCCGACCGTCAGCGTCTGCTGCGTGCGAGGGTCGGGGCGCGTCGCGGCTCTGCCGCAGCCCATCGAGCCGGCGTCGCCTGCGCCCGGCGCGCCGCCGTCACCGGCCGAGTCGCCGCCCGCGCCGCCCGCGCCCGCGCCGCCCGCGCCGCCCGTGCCGGCGGAGCTGCTCGCGCTCTCGGCCGTGCTCGCGCTCACGCTCCCGCCGGTTCCTCCGCCCGACGTCGATCCCACGGTGGAACCGCCGCTCGTGGTGGCGCTGGAAGTTCCATCAGGGCCGGGGTCGACGGGCTCCGGGTCCGACGAGCAAGCGGCCAGCCCCGTCGCCACGCCCACGGTGAAAAGAACGCTCAGTGAAAACGAATATGTACTCATGGGGACACCACCTCGCTAACTGCTGCTCATCGGGGGCTCGGACGAACACGGGCCGTCCGCCACGCTCCCCCGGCTGGTTGATGCAGGCATCGTGCGCCGGTCGCCGCCGGGCCAGACACGATTCTCAATAGGTCGAGAACAGGCTCCAGAGGAACTTGGGCGCGAACGCGGGCCAGCCGTGATTGGTGTTGCTGTAGTTCGGGTCTCCGTGCTCGCACCAGTAGACCGGATAGCCGTCGTCGCAGCCCTGGTACATGACGCAGTTCGAGAGGTTGTCCGTGTATCCTTCGACCGGCGTCGTGCTCGCCTCGCAGTGGTTCAGCGCGGTGTAGAAGTCGCGCGTCTTCGGGCCGTTCTCCGTCCCGACCACCGAGTCGCGCTCTCCGTGGATGACGACCGACGTGACCTGTCCGGTACACTCTCGGGTGCTGGCGTTGAGCGGATACTGGGGCACGTTCTTGGTGGCGCACGGGCCCACCGCGCGCAGCTTGTCCGCGTGCTCGCAGCCAAGGATGCTCGAGAAGTCGCCGCCCGAGCTCTCGCCCGCCGCGAACACGCGAGCCTTGTCGATGCAGAAGTTGTCCGTGATCTGATCGTAGAACGGCTGAAAGAAGGAGACGTCGTTCGCCCCCCAGCCCGAGTTGGAGTTGGCCGGGTGGGGGTAGACGCGGATCCAGGCCTCCTTGGGCCCGGTCGCCTCGAAGCCCGCGTTCTGCTCTGCCCAGTTGATCGGGTTGTTCGTCGGGTTGAACATGATCATCACTGGATACGGCTTGCTGGCGTCGTAGTTGGTCGGCAGCTTCACGTAGTACTGGTGGCCCGACACGGTGAGCGGGCTCTGCGCGCTGCCCGTCTGCGGATTGGCCTTGTTGCAACCCGCGCTCGGCTCCGGGGGGGCCTTGCCGTCCATCGATCCGCCCGAGCCGCCGGCTCCCGGCGAACCGCCGCTTCCGCTCATTCCTCCCTCACCGCCCGCTCCACCCGCGGACGCGCTGCCGTCGCCGGTCGTGGTGGTGCCGCCGGTCGTGGTGCTGCCGCTGCTGCCCGAGACGGCGGCCCCGCCCGTTCCGGCTTGAGGGTCGTTGCCCGACGCGCCCGTGCCGTCACCATCGTCACCGCTGCAGCCCGAGAGAGCGCAAGAGCCGACCAGTGCCGCGAAAAATATGGTTCGAGCGAAAATGGGTGTGTTGGTCATTGGAATCCCCAGGATCGATTTCGCCCTCACCGGCAGCGTTCCATGAGGCGCGCCCTCAGCGTGAGGTCGTTTCCGTTTGATTGAATGTTTTCGAGGCCGACGACGGAGCCAGGGCTCGGCGATATCACGCGACTTTTATGCAGACAGCATCTTCACCTCTCGTGACGAGCGCTCGCTGTTTACCGCCATGTCCTACAATTTCACCGGGGAAGCGCGCGGACTTCGCGCTGCGCCGCGCGCGCTCCGCCGCTGGGTGCTGGCGCGCGATGCCGAGCAGGCTGCTTGATGGCCGGAAGATCCGGCTCCGACATGGCCATCGTCTCGCTGGAACTCCGCTCGCCGCCGCCGCGGTGAGGGTTGCATGGTGAACGTTCACATTTCCGATGTCAACTCCTGTCGGCGGGACCGCGGGTATGCTCGAGCCTGGGGGAGGACAAGCCTGGGCGCCTCCGGAGCGCCGCGTCAAGCGAGGCGGGCGCCGGGCCGTGCAGCGTCGTGTCGAAGCTCGAGCTGACCACCCAGGGGCGGCGAGCGCCGACGGTGACGAGCCGCTGCAGCACAGAGAACGAGCGGTACGATTGGAATGCACATCGACCATGACCGCGGCCCTGCGCCCGCCTCGCTCGACGCGGCGCTTCGGGGAACCTGCCAGCCATCCGGGTCCGAGCTCGGCCGCGGACGGATGATTGGAGTTGGTACCAAGAATGTGAGCGCTAACATCGACCGTGGACGGCCGCGCCAGCAGACGAAGAGAGCGTCGTCGTCGCCTGGATCCCGGCGAGCGCGCTGCGGACCTGCGCGGACAGCGCCTGCGCGCGCGGCGTCGGCCGCATGCCACCCTCGCCGCGCACGAAGAGCTCGTCACCGAAGAGCTCGCGCAGGCGCGCGAGGTTGTGGCTCATGGCCGACTGGCTGAGCCCAGGCGCGCGGCCGCCCGCGTCACGTGGCGCTCGGTCAGGAGGACATCGAAGGCCACGAGCAGGTTCAGGTCCAGGCGCGCGAGATGCGTGTGATCGATGATCGTCATGAGCCGAACCGGTTGGCCTCAGGATGACGCAGGACCTAAGCCTGGGCCATCAACGCACGCCGGAGGTGCTCTCGATGATCGACAAGGTAAAGCAGCGGCTTCCCCGGGTAAGGATCGCGGCGGTGAGGGCCGGAGCGCTCGCGCTCTCGGCGCTCTCGATCACGGCGGCGGGCTGCGCGTCGGAGCGGCCTCCGGAGCCCGCCGTCGCGGCGAGCGCCGCGGTGACGAGGCCCGCCCTGCCTGCGACGAAGCAGATCCACGTGAAGACGCCGGACGGGCTGTCCATCGCGGTGCAGCCATGGGGCGCCCCCGAGGGCCCGGAGATCGTCTTCATTCATGGCCTTGCCCAGAGCCACCTCTCCTGGGCGCCCCAGATCACGAGCGGCCTCGCGGAGCAGTTCCGGCTCGTGACATACGACCTGCGCGGGCACGGCGTCTCGGACAAGCCCGTCGAGGCCGCATTCTACCAGCAGGATCGGCGCTGGGGGGACGAGCTCGCGGCCGTGATCGAGGGTGCCGGTCTCAAGCGCCCCGTCGTCGTCGGGTGGTCGCTCGGAGGCGTGGTGATCGTCGATTACCTGCGGGCGCACGGCGACAAAAAGCTCGCCGGGGTCGTGTTCGTGGACGCGGTGACGAGCCTGGATCCCGCGCTGCTCGGCGCGATGCCTCCCGTGACGTCCGAGGACCTGCCCACGCGGCTCCGGGCGATACGGCAGTTCCTCCGCGACTGCTTCGCCGTCCCGCCGCCCCCCGCAGAGTTCGAGACGATGCTGGCGTACAACGCCATGGTGCCCGTCGAGCTGCACGCGATGATCAAACACATCTCGTTCGCGGGCGCGGACGAGTCCCTGCGCGCGCTGTCGGTGCCGACGCTCGTGATCCAGGGCGCCGCGGACCGCCTGGTCAAGGCCGCGATGTCGACGCGCACGACCTCGCTCGTCCGTGGCGCGCGGCTGTCGACGTACGAGGGCGTGGGGCACGCGCCGTTCTACGAGGCCAGCGAGCGATTCAACGCCGAGCTCGCCGCCTTCGTGCGCGAGGCGAGTGCCGCCGCCCCGCCGCGCTAGGCGGAGGGGATAGCCGTCGAGAGAGCGCGCCCCCAGCGCGGAGCTGATCCGCGTCGCGGCCCGAGGCGGCGCGGCGCCGCTGGACGGCGGCCGCGGACGCGGCTAGCGAGAGCCCATGAACCTCGCCAACGTCATGCGGGAGCTCGCCGCGCTGGGCAACGAGAAGATGCGCGAGGTCAACGCCCGCGCCGGAGACGCCCACGGCGTGAACCTCACCCAGCTCCGCGCGCTCGCGAAGAAGCTGAAGACCGACCACGCCCTGGCCGGCGAGCTGTGGCGCACCGGCGACCCCGACGCCCGCCTCCTGGCGACGCTCGTGTTCAAGCCGAAGGCCCTCTCGGCGGACGAGCTGGACGCGATGGTCCGGGAGATCGGCTATCCCAAGCTGCTCGACTGGTTCATCGTCAACGTGGTGAAGGCGTCGCGCCACGTCGAGGAGCTGCGTGTCCGCTGGAAGGACTCCGCGAGCGCGCTGGTCGGGCGCGCCGGCTGGAGCCTGACGACGGACCGCGTCGTGAAGAGCCCCGACGGCCTCGATCTCCCCGCGCTGCTCGACCAGATCGAGGCGGAGATGAAGACGGCGCCGGGCCCGAAGCAGTGGTCGATGAACCACTGCCTCGCCGAGATCGGCATCCGCAACCCCAGCTTGCGCGCCCGCGCCGTCGCCATCGGCGAGCGGCTCGAGGTGCTCAAGGACTACCCAGCGTCGCCGGGCTGCACGCCGCCGTTCGCGCCGGTCTGGATCGCGGAGATGGTGCGCCGGCAGGGGTCGGGGCAGACGCGGGGCGGGTGATGCGGGGGCGGCTCGCCCCGCCGCTTGTTCTGTCGCTTCATCAGTATCGTGGCCTCGATCTCGTGCGGCTCGAGCTCGACCGAGGCGGGTCGAGACGGCTCTGCGCGGGCGAGGTGCTTGACGCGTTCGATGCGGGCAGCGGTGGCGACCATGAGAACGGCCCACCTTACAACCCGGGCGCGTCGAGCGCAGCCGTGTGACTTCGACGCGGCACGCACCGGGCTTCCACGTCGTCCGAGCACCTCGTAGGCCCAGCGCCTTACCTCGTCCCGACTGCCGTCGCTCATGGCGGCCCGGGACGACCCGCCCGTGGCTCGAATTCCCGTAGAAGCTCGGGATCCGCTCGATGCGAGACGGAAGCGGGGGAGGACCACCAGCGGCTGCCTCCCTGTAACCGGCGTGTAATTGCGACCTGTCGCGAGGCGACGCATCTCTGTCGTCGCCATCACGGCGGGAGGCTCCAGGGAGGCAGGCGCCGGGCGGCGCCCCCTGCTCAGCAACGATGAACGGTGCCCAGGAACCGGGCCCGGAGGGCGGAACCATGGCCGATTTCTACTCGCAAGCGTTCAATTTTCCCGGGGCGATCCAGGGCGGGGTGGATCCGCGCACCGGGCTCTACGTCGTCAACATGCCGGTGGCACGGCTGGTGGGCAACGCCAATCTCGGGCCGTCGCTCGACCTCACCCTGCGCTACGATCCGCTGGGCGGCGCGGCGCCCGGCATCGGCTACGGCTTCACCCTGGGGCTGTCGCAGTACGACGCCGGCAACAAGCTCCTGACCTTGTCGACCGGCGACCGCTACAAGGTGAACGAGACCTCCACCTCCGTCACCCTGCAGCAGAACCGGCTGGATACGGTTCGGTTCGAGAAGATCACCAGCGGCACATACGCCGGTTATTACAAGATCACCCACAAATCGGGGCACGTCGAGCTGCTGCGCAACGATGCCTTCAGCATCAAGGTGCCCGCCCAGATCTTCGGCCCCACCGGCCGACGGCTCGACCTCGCCTGGGAACAGTCGGGCACGACGCGCCGGCTGATCCAGGTGAAGGACGAGACCACCGTCCTGTTCAAGGCCAGCTATGCCGACGCCTCCAGCACCCTCACCATCTGGCCGGATCAGAGCGAGAGCTATGCGCTGCGGCTCGTCTTTCAAAACGGCTATCTCAGCCAGGTCGAGAACACGTCCCAGACACCGTCGCTCGCCTGGGCCCTGACCTACGACACCATCGGCGGCGCCCGGCTGCTCACCAAGCTCCAGTCGCCGACCGGCCTGATCGAACAGGTAATCTACCAGCCGGGGGCCACCGCCTTTCCGCCGGGCGCCGGGCTGCCCGCCCTGCCCCGAGTCACGAGCTACACCCAGTATCCGCAGGGCAACCAGCCGGCCATCGCCCGGACCTATCATTATTCGGTCACGAATTTTCTCGGCGCCTCCGCGAGCGGCGGCAGATGGGACCCGAACCGTGACTATCTCTACGACATCCTCACCAGCTATTCGTACTGGTCGCGGGAGATCTCGGTCTGCAGCGGCCGGACGATGACGATCGAACGGACCTACGACAACTTCCATTTGCAGACCAAGGAGGTCGTCTCGCAGGGCAGCTACGCACGGACCACGGAGACCAGCTACTACGCCCGCATCGGCGCCGCCGTGGAGCAGCAGCAGCCGCAGTTCCAGCTACCCCGGTCCAGCACCGTCACCTTCAGCAAGAATGGCGGCGAGTCGAGCCGGTCGGAGGTGACCGAGACCGAGTTCGACACCGCCGGCAACATGACCCGGCAGGTGACCCCGGACGGGACGGAGACGGTCTGGGTCTACTATCCGGCATCGGGCGAGGCCGGCGGCTGCCCCGCGGATCCGAACGGCTTCATCCGCTTCCCCAAGACCCAGACGGTGACGCCTCCCACGGTAGGCGGCTACGACGCGCCGACCGAGGTGACGGTCTATGCCTACGGATCCCTTCCGGCGGTGGCCGGAACGCCGGTCACCACGGCGGTGGTCAAGCTGCAGGAGGAGCTGAGCCGCTCCGGCCAACTGCTCCACCGTACGGACTATGCCTACGTCGCCGACGCAGGTTCGCCCGAGCTCGGCCGCATGACCCGGCTCACGCAAACGCTCTACGTGCCGGGCGGCACCCCGTCCTCCTATGCCAGCCAGACCGATTTTACCTTCACCCGCCAGGGCGGCGAGCTGGCCCAGGCGGCGACGACCACCACCCACGACGGTCTGTCCACCACGCGCAGGCGCAGCCAGTCCAGCTTCAGCGGCCGGCTGCTTTCGGAGACCGATCCCTGGGGGATCGAAACCCGCTACACCTACGATTCCCTGGGCAGGATCCTGAGCCGCACCTCCAACCCCGGCACCGCCTTTGAGACCGTGCAGAGCTATGCCTACGACCTGCTGTCGGGCAGCCTGAACACCTCCTCGACCACGGTCACCGACGTCCGCGGCAACCAGACGCGGCGCTGGGTGGACGCCCTGGGGCGCGAGGTCCGCCGGGAGCGCCTCGACGCCGATGGCACGCTCCAGGGCTGGCTGACCATCGCCGCGCGGTCCTATGACGCCTGGGGCCGGCTGGCCACTGCCACGCAGACCGACGTGTTGCGCCCTGATACCGGCACCACCGGTACGACGGTGTCGGGCACGAAGACGTTCGGCTACGACGACTGGGGCGGCAACGACCTGACCACCCTCCCCGATGGCCACCAGAAGCGCACGGCCTACGATCCGGTGATCCTGCAGAGCGACACCGGGATCGTCGATCCGTCGCAAGGCAGGCAGGTCACCGTCTACAATCTCCTGCATCTGCCGGTGACGGTGACTCATGTCGACCATACCGGCACCGCACAGGGCCAGATCCGATACGCCTATGACGGCCTGGGCCGGCTGCGCAGCCTGACCGATGAGCTCGGCCACGTGACGAGCTACGACTACGATGCCTGGGACCGGATCGCCACGGTCACGCTGCCGGACGGGACGGTAGTCCAGAAAACATATGCCCCCGATTCCAACGGCGCGCTGCTGACCGGGATAGCCGTCGCGGACCGGTCGCTCGGTACCCAGCGCTTCGACGGCCTGGGGCGCAAGCTCGCCGCCGAGGTCGCCGGTGAAGCTCACGGCTTCACCTATGACGGCGACTTGCCGGTACCAAGATTGGGGACGCTGCCCGGCGGCGGACAGGCGACCTTCGCCTACCAGCGCGAGTTGGGCTTCGCCCCGACGCAGGTGAGCGCTGACGGTCTGGTGCAGACCTTCCAGTACGATCCCGCCGGTGGCCTGCTGACCTGTGCCGCACAAGGCGGCGGCGCCGTCCGCACGATTACCTACTACCCCTCGGGCCTGCTCTCGAGCGAGACCTTCAAGGCGACGGCCGACGCCAACACCAGCCGCAAGGCCAGTTACTTCCAATCGCTGAGAGGGCGCCTGCAGACCTATACCGACGTCGCCGGGGCAACACAGCGGTTCACGTACGACTGTGAGGGTCGCGCCAGCGGCATGACCGACCCGGACATGTCGATGACCATGGCTTATGACCAGCTGGGCCGGCTGTCGAGCTGGACCGTGACCGACCTCCGGTCCGACGCGACCGTCACCACGACCCTCGGCTACGACGATTTCGGCCGCGAGATCCGGCGGGAGCTGAGCGGCAGCACGGCGCTGACGATCACCCAGGCGTACCGGGCGAACGGCCAGATCAGCCGGCGCACCACCATGGAGGGTGCCGTCACCCTGCGGGACGAGACCTATGGCTACGACGAGCGCAACCGCCTGACCAGCTACACCTGCAACGGCAGCGGCCGGCCGGTGGACGCCTCCGGCCGGCCGGTCGCGGCCATGGACTTCACCTATGACGCGCTGGGCAACATCACCAAGTGTGTGACGACCCTGGACGACGGGTCCGACACGGCCATCTTCCTCCACGACGCCGCCGATCCGACCCGCCTGACCGCCGTCATCCATTCACATCCGGGCTATCCGCAGCGCATCGACCTCGCCTACGACGCCGCCGGCCGGATGACCCGGGACGAGGCGGGCCGCACCCTTGACTACGACCCGTTCGGGCGGCTGGCGAGCGTCACCGGCGGCGGCGCCGACGCCGCCTATAGCTACGACGCGACCGACAGGATGATCGCCGAGATCGTGGGCGGCACCGACCGGCAGGAATTCTACTACCGGTCCGGACAGCTGGTGAACGTCATCGGCGGTGCGACCGGACCGTCCAGGATCATCCGCATGGGCGGCCAATGTCTGGCGCAGCGGCGTGACGGCGCGCAGGCGGCCACGACGCTGTTCGGCACCGACGGCACGGGCACCATCCTGGTCGCGACGGGCCACGGCGACTATGCCTATACGCCGTTTGGTTATCGCCCGACGACCGACGCGGCGCCGCTGGGTTATCATGGCGAGCGACAGGATCCGGTAACTGGCGCCACGCATCTCGGCAACGGCTATCGGGCGTACAACCCGGTGCTGATGCGCTTCAACACGCCCGACGACTGGAGCCCCTTCGGGGCGGGCGGCATCAATCGGTATGCCTATTGCGCGGGTGACCCCATCAACCGTGTCGATCCGAGCGGCCATCTCAGCGTCGGCGCCTGGATCGGCATCGGCCTCGGCGTCGTCGGCATCATCGCCACGGTGGCGACCTTCGGTCTCGCTGCGGCACCGGTGATCGCCGCCGAGGGCGTGGTCGCGGGGCTGGCGGCCGGCGCCTCGGCCGTGGGCGTGGTCGGCGGCCTCGGCCTCGCGGCCGACATCACCGGCATCGTCAGCGGTGCGCTGGAAGAAGCGGCCCCGGAAGCCTCCGCGATCCTGGGGTGGGTGTCCATGGGGCTGGGCGCCCCGGGGGCGATGGAAGGCCTGGCGAAGCTCGGCGGCACCGTCGGGCGCCGGGTGGGCAACAGCCTGGCCGAGCTGTCGGAGCGGGTGGCCACCATCCAGAGGGAGGGGCTGAGCGGACGGGGCGCCCCCAACGCGGCGCGGGCCCTTGCCGCCGTGGACCACGCGCCGGGGAGCGTCGCGCCCGGAGGGCAGCGCGAAGGGTTGTATGCGCTGTTCGGCCTCGACGAGTGGCACGAAGGCGGTACGCGAGTCCCGACCGGCGAGGTCCGAACCACCCAGGAGACCAGCACGAGGTTTGAGGGCTTGCGCAATAATGGCCAGATCGACGCCGCGCAGCTCCTCGCCGAGGTGCCGAAAGGTATGAAAAACGTATTTAAAATCGAGGCCAGATCGCAGCGCGGTTTCAAATACATATGGACCGATCTGGATGGCGTGCAGTGGACGGTATCGGGACACGAAGCCGACGCGGGCGCCGCGGCCGGGTACGTCGGCGCCCAGGACTGGACCGTCCGCATCAAGCGAAGGTTCCCCAACAGACCGGAGAAGGTCCTGATGAATGAGACCATCATCCCTCCCGTAGGTGATCCTTATGACTGGAACATTGCCAGGGGGGGCGCCCGGAACGCCGCCTCTCATATCCCACTCACCAACGTGTGAAAAGACGAGCCATCGCGAGGATCCGCCGCTCAACCCGCGCAGCAATCGCCGCAGGAGCCCCGACCCCGGCTACCGGTGAACCCTGACTGCACGGGCTTCCTGCCGAACCGAGAGACACCGAACCTGATCGAGGAGATACCGCACATGATCAAGGAGACACCGCGCATGGACGCCGTTCGCAAAGACGCCGCGGCCGGCACCTATCAGAACCCCAAGACCTGGGGCGACGCAGTGAACGAAGGGGACATCTTCGTCGTTACTCAGGCAGACGCCAACAATCTCATATACGCCTCCGGCGACTTCATGATCGCCAAGTTCACCGGCTCTTGCGGCAGTAACTTCTATCCGGGCTGGGGCGAGAATAACGACAATTGGGATCACGCCTGGAGCGGCCTGAGTGAATTCCGCATCGTCCTCGAGACCGGGGCCAAGTCCGGCTCGATCTACGGCAACGGGCAGAACCAGATCGGCGTCCGGGTCTATTTCACGCCCATCGACGCCAGCGGCAACGTGGTTCCGCTGAGTGCCGCAGTCCTTGCCCGGACCGGCATCACCCTCATCGATTTCACCACTGCCCAGTCGTTGCCTTCGGGATGGGCCTACGCCACGAGCCCGAACCAGTTCCACACCCTGCCCGAAGGCCAGAGCGCCGCGGCCAGGTTCTCCAACTACGTGCAGGAGATGTCCACTTATTACGTGAGCTGCGCCACCGACGCGCGGAGCCGCGCGATCACGATCGGCAGCCGGATCACGCTGCCCGGCGGCGGCTATGCGCTCAATGCCGACCAGCATTTCAACGCGCCCGCCGGCAACTTCAAGGATTCGGTGTCGCTTCGCGCGCTGACGCCGATCTTCTACGATTCGAGCAACACCCGGCTCGACCGGGAGGACACCGCCAACGGATCGGACTGGGACCAGGACAACTACTACTTCACCATCACCGAACAGGGCTGCTACATCATCCGGGCCGACGTCTCCGGTGCCCCGACCGGGCCCAGTAACTGGTCGATCATCTCGCAGGACAAGCATCCCCACTGGCATTACATCTGGCAGTTCGGTCCCGAGAACACCGCCTACATCTCGCAGATCGGCATCAACATCGGCTACAACCAGCGCGCCAACGCCGTCTGCCTTACCCGTCTCGCGAGCAGCAGCTACAATTCCGGCTACGAGAACTGGTACTACGAGACGCGCTTCACCATCTACGACCAGTATGGCAATAGCGGCCTGTTCAGCGCCGTCCGCGACGAATCCAATTGGGGCAACACCATCTGGGTGGCGGCGGGCGATCACACCAGCAAGGGCTGAGCGCGCTCTTCGGCGCCTTCACGGCGCTCGTGGGTTCCGGGGCGGAGCTCGCCGAGCCCGAAGACGAGGGTTCCGACGTCGACGAGGTCGGCGATCAGGTGTGGCACGGCTGCTCGTATCCGCGGCACCCCACGAGGTGTCAGGACTCGCCAGCGTCGCGACGCGAGCGGCGCTGGCGGGGCGGTCATTCGGGCTGGCGGCCGCCGGCGGGCGGGTTGAAGACGACGGGGTAGGGGAGGCGGTACATCTGGTCGTCGAGGCGGAACGACGCTGTGGCAAGCGCGCCTAGACGCGGGTAGGCTGGCTTCGAAAGGTGCGAGCGCCCGCGGAGCCCTGGGTGTCAAGACAAGGCGAACGCCGATGCATGGACCGAAGCCGCGGGCGCCTCGCGGCGCACGCTCCACGACAGGTCACCGCCGCGGCCCGCGCTGGCAGGCCGCCTCGTCGTTTCTCCTCGGGCTCGTGGTCGCCGGCTCGGCGTGCGTCAGCTCGAGCCGCGTCGGGGGGGCGGTGACCGAACGCGAGAAACCGCGCAGCTCACCGCTTGCCTCGAACGCCGGCGCTCCGGCTGAAGACGCCGGCGCTCCGGCTCAAGAGCACCATCCACAGCCGCCGAGCGCCGAACGTCAGTCGGCGGAGAGCGCAGCCGCGCCGGCTACCGGCGTCCAGCAGGCGGCCGCGCCGCGCTGTGATGCGCTCGCGCGCTGCGGTGAACATGGCATCTGCCCCGTGGGGGGCGAATGCTTCGACCTCAAGCGCTGCGAGGGCACGGTGTGCACCACGATGGAGGTGGCTTGCGCCATCGAGTGCAGAGGTCCGGGGTGCTCGCTGCTCAAGAGCCTGCCCCCTCACATAGACTGCGCGCCCTGAGGGACGATCGCCCGGTGGGTGCTTGGCCCTTCCCCAGGGAGCCGACCGCCCGCGACGGTTCGCCGCCGTAAATTCATCCTGGGCTAGAGCGAGCAGGCCCCATCGATGCACGACATCCCCGAGCAGCACTCGCCCGAGTCCGCGCAATGCGCGCCGATCGACTTGCAAGGCGAAGGCTGGCAGCCCTGAATCTCGCCGCCGGCGCACAGCCCCGAGCAGCAATCGGCGTTGCTGAAACACCCGGACCCAAGCTCCTCGCATTCCGGAGCGCCGCCGGCGCCGCCGCCCGTGCCGTCACCGCCGCCCGCGCCGTCGCTGCCGCCGCCGCCGCCGTGACCGCCGCCGCGCGGGTTGCACCTGAGCTCGCCACCGTTGGTCGGATCCGGCGCGCAGATGCCGCCGCAGCAGTCGTCGGGCGTCCGGCACGCTTCGCCGTCGCGGCGGCACGCGCAGTCCGCGCACTGGCCGGACGAGCAAACGCCGCTGCAGCAATCCACGTCCGCCTCGCAGGCCTCGCTGTGGACCTTGCAGGCAAACCCGTTCTCGCACCGGCCCGTGTCGGCGTTGCAGCGCCGCGAGCAGCAGTCGTCGTCGGCTTCGCAGGCGGCCTCCGCGAGCGCGCAGCACGGCTCCTGGCAGCGGAGCACGCCAAAGGAGCCCGCAAAGCAGAGCAGCTTGCCCTGCGGCACGCCGGGGCAGCACTCCCCGAACGATGCGTCGCAGATCTCGCCGGGCGGACGGCAGTTCGGCGGTTGCCCGCACTTCTTCACGCCGTTCGGCTCTGTCTGGCAGTTCTCGGTACAGCATTGCGCGTCGTCCGTGCAGAGCTCGCCGATCGGCTTGCAACCGCCAATGGACTGGCAGAACGCGGCCCCGGGCACGATCTCGATGCATGCGTTTGAGCAGCACTGCGATGGGCCGCTGCACGCCTCGCCGACGGGATCGCACGCCTCTTGCGCCACGCAAACGAGCACGCCGTCACCCCCGTCCGCGCACAGGTTGCTGCAGCAGTCGGCGTCGCTGGAGCAGACTTCTGCCTCCACATGGCAGCCGCCGAGCGGCTGACCGCACCACCTCTCGCCAGCCACAGGCGCGTCCTCGCAGACGCCGCTGCAACACTCGCTGCCGCCCACCGAGCAATCCTCGCCCGGCTGCAGGCAACCGCCGCCCTGCGAGCAGGTGCCGCCGTCGCATTGGTTCGAACAGCAGTCTGCGTTTCCCATACACTCTTCGCCGATCTGGCCGCACCCCGAAGCCGGATCGCACTGGCCGCCGCTGCAGTTGAGCGAACAGCAGTCGATCGCTGCGTCACATGCGTCGCCGGCAGGCGCACACGTGACGCCGTCTCCCGGACCGCTACCGCCGCCCGCGGTCCCGTCGAGCCCGCCCGTACCGTCGCTGCCGCCTGCACCCGGAAGCCCCGCGCCGCTGCCGCCCATGCCTGGCCCCGCTGCAGCGCTCGACCTGCCAGTTCCGCTGTCGCCGCCACATCCGGCGTGCAAAGCGAGGCCGAGCACTGCCGCGAGCACGGAAGATGCAGCCAATTAGCAAGACGCATCAGACTCTCCTCTCGTGCTGAGATCAGCAACCAAGCTGTCGCACGCGCGTGCACTTGCGGCTCACGAAAGAGACCTGCGACACGCCCAGCGGGCTGCCGAGCTGCCGCCGCCGCCGGGGATGGTTGCAGGCGACCTTCTCCACCGAGCGCGAGCCTGACCGCCTGCTCGCGCGCGGTCATTCGATCGCGGGTGGTGCGTGCGGCGTACGCATCGGAACCAACTGTCGCACATCGTCACCCTGCCTCGCGGGTGCTCCTGTTGACAACCCAGCGGTGGCCTTGGAGCCCCGGGGCCGCGGGATTCCCGCCTCCTCGCCGCCCTCGAGCGGCCGGTCGTTCGATTATTGAGCCGTCGATGAGCGGCGATGCGACTGCATCATCAGACAACCCTTGTGTGGTGGGGCGATGTGTGCTCATGCGCATGCAATTTGCATTACCGCCCGCGTGTCTGACTTTGCGCTTCGCGCACGGATACGTCGCCACGACGAGGGTCAGCCCGACGGGGTTAGCGGCTACCGTGAGGACAAACGAAGGCGTCCACCTTCGCGAGCGGCTTTGTGCGTTGATGGCTTCGAGAAGACATGCGAGCGCGCTTGAGCTCGTTCGCCACGGGCGCACCTGCGCTGCAACGGTGGCGCTAGGCACATTGACCGCGACTCATGCAGTCGTGTAACTGTTCCTTGTCGATGCAGATCGCCCTCTCCAGAGCCAGGCTGCAGATCGCACTGCAGGCCGGGAGCAACAACCTCGTCTATGGGCTCATCGACTTCGTGGAAGAGTCGATGGAGATGCTCGGCGTGAATCTCTTCCTGGTGTCTCTCGTCGACCATCTCGGCGTGCAGGGATGGACGATCGGCTTCTCGCAGGCAGCTCCGGAGCCGCGGCCCGCTGCGGTAGAGCGTCCGGCATGAGCGCACGGACCGAGTCCGCGTCTCCTGCGCTCCTCGTCGCGGCGGGCAGGGCGGCATACATCGTCGGTCTCTGGTACGCCTGGGCATTTTTCCTGCCCCCTCCGCTCGTCGCGCTCGCCGTTGGTACGCTGATCGCCGGGACGCCGTTCACTGACGCGTGGTTCCGGTTGAACGGGAGATGGTCACGTGGGCAGGGCTCTTTATCGGGACGCTCGTCCACGGCCACCTCGCCGCGGTGCTCCTCCGGAGCCACGGCAACGCGGACATCTGGTCCGCGACTCGCAAGCAGGTATGAGGCGACGGCATGCGGGACGTGAGCACATCAGGCAGGTCCACGGCCGCGAGGCGCCCCCCGCGCGCCGGTAGCAAGGGCGGCCGGCGACGCGGCGCGGCCGCTCTGGTACGATGCGGTCGGCTCGCCTGAACGCCGTCCGGTTGACTCCGTAGTTGAAGCGCTCGATCCAGGCTCTGCCAAAGAGGGATGTATGAGAATCCAGGGTTGTATCCGATCCATGCTCGTCGCGCTCGCGGTTGCCTCCACGGCGCTCGTCTCGCCTGGCTGCAGCAAGTCGCCAGAGATCACGGCGGAGAGCATCGACGACAACTGGGCGCTGACGGAGCAGCACGAGCCCGGCTCGGTGGTCATGACGGTAGCCCAGGATGGGAAAGTGACGGTGCTCGTCAAGGACCGCAATGGCAAGGCCATCGAGGAGGGCGTGACGGGCAACGTCACGGTCAAGGTGCCTGGCAAGGATGGAGCCCCCGTGACGGCAGAGCTCGTGCCGGAGCCCAAGTCGCGGGGAGTCCTGCTCGCCAAGATCCCGCCGCTCGAGGACGACCTGACGGAAGTGAACTACGAGTTCAAGGTCAAGGGCGAGCCGTTCAAGGGAGTGCTGCACGTGCCGCGCGGCGGAACCCGTGAGCTCCAGGAGAGCGCCAAGGAGAACCAGACGCACAATCTCGATGGGAAGAAGGGCCCGAACGGGGGCGTGCTCCAGCCGGTCGGCGACGACATCGTGGAGATCGTCGCCGATAAGACGACGGGCGATGTGCGCGTGTACGTGCTGGATCTCAACCTCAAGCCGGTCCCGATCGGCCAGCGCGAGATCAAGCTGGCCATCCACACGGCGTCGGGCCCCGACGTCATCGTGCTGACGACGACGGCCGCCGGGTCATCGTCGTCCACAAGGGCAAGGGCAAGGGCAGGGGCAAATGGCGGTGGAAGTGATCATGAGCGCGCGCTGCGCCGCAGCCCGCTTCACGATCCCCGATCGCGCGATCACTCGTTGAAGATCTTCACCTGGAGGAACATCTCGCCATGACTGGACAAGACGATGCATGTGAGCAGCAAGCTGGCTTCGGCAGCGTGACCCCGTCCCGCGCCCTCTCTGCACGACGAGCCCTGTCGTGCTCGCGTGTATCGGCTCCGTCCATTGCGGCGGGGACGACACCACGGGAACTCCTGATGACGTCGACGTCCCGGCCGGCGCCACCGCGATCGTGGCCATCGTCAATCCGGTGGTGAACGCGCCCCATACGACGGGAGTTCCCGACGAGCTCGGGGACGCGCGCGATGGGCTCACCGTCACCGCCATGCCGGGCGACAGCGACGTCACAGCGGACGGCGTCGCGGTCGTCGGCGTGTCGCCTGGCGGCATCGAGCTCGATGTCTCGGGAGCCAGTCTCTCGCATACAGTCCAGGCCGATGGCGATGTCGTGGATGCGCCCATCGCGTTTTCCGGCTCGGGTGCGGCGTTCTTCGACAACACGCCCATCCGCTACGCTGTCAACGAGGCCTCGGGCGCTATCTTCCTCGACCCGTCGGTGGCCCTCGCAGAGATCGAGGGCCACCTGGCCGAGGACGATAGGATCGTCGTGCTGCGCCCGGGGACGTACGTCGGCAGCATCACGATCACCGGCAAGGGCACGCTCCTGTACGGCGAGGAGTTCCTCGATCGCGCAGTGATCATCGACGGTAGCATCACGGCGGCAGGCGAAGAGGTACGGCTGCGAGGCCTGACGATCACGGGCGATCTCATCTCGAAAGGCAACAATTTCGGAATCAGCTTCTCGCTCGTCCGAGGCAGCGTCAGCATCACGGGCAACGCGGGCGCGTTCGTGCGAAACGTATTCTGTGGCGAGACAGTGGTACCCTCAAGCAACGCGACGCTGCTCGACAACTATGGTGTCGCGCCCCTGGAAGCTCTGCCACCCATCTTGTGCGACTGACCGCGGCCGCGGCAGCTCTGAGCGCGAGAGCGTCTCGTCAGTCGGAGCTGGTCTAGAGCACCGCTCAGGCTAATTGGGGGGCAACTCCGGGCGCTTCGATGGAAAACTCGGAGGTTTCGCCGGGGCAGCGTTCCCCGAGGCCCTCGCTCGTTCTCCGGGAAGGGGCCGGAGCGCAGGCGAGCCACAAGCAGGGGCCAGCGACCCATGGAAGTGGTTTCCAGCTGGCGCAACCGTTAAGTGAAGGCACGTCATGTCAAACACACGTCTCAAAATCATTGCATGGGTCGCCGCGGCGCTCGTACCGTTCGGCCTCGCCTACATCGGCGCGCATCTTGGCTATGTCGCTATTACCACCCTGGCGTTCGCGATCTTCTGGGCAACCCTCTCGCTTGGACGAATGTCGGCGCGAGTTCGCCAGCAAGACTGCTCCGCGCACGTCGTCAACCTGGAGAGAACGGCGCAAGCACATCCGAGCCAAGCCTTGCGCAGCGCGAGCGATCCGATGCGCACTGGGCCGCCGTGCCGCCGGCGACCCCGAGCCGACCGAGGGTCAAAACGGCCACATGATGCGAGGCGCCTCGCCGCTCGACGGGAGCTCGGCGTACGCCGTCGGCTCCGTGCCTGCAAGAAACACCTCCTCGATCGCGCCCGCGGCGCCCGGCAGCGCGAGTCCACCGGTCGCCGCATCGATCAGCACGCTTACGAGCCCGTCCGGCGGCGCGGCGAAGTCGGTACGCGGTTTCGCCCTGTGCGCATCCTGCATGAACGCGATGAAGGCCGGCAGGGAGGTCGCACCGCCCGTCTCGCCGGGGCCGAGCGGAGAGGCGTCGTCGTAGCCCGTCCAGACGGCGCACGCGATGTCGGTCGAGTAGCCCACGAACCACGCGTCTTTCGCGGCGTTCGAGGTGCCCGTCTTGCCCGCGACCGGTGTGCTCATCGATCGCGCGCGCTTGGCTGTCCCCGACTCGACGACCGAACGCAGGAGGCTCGTCGTGATGTACGCCTCGGCTTCGCCCATCACCCGGCGCGCTGGCGCCGCGTTCGGCAGCGGTAGCGGCTGGCCGCCCGGGCCGATGATGCTGCGAACGAGCGCTGGCTCACGGTACGTACCGCCTGCGGCGAACACGTTGAACGCGCCAACCATCTCGAACGGCGTAACCTCATAAGCGCCGAGCGCCAGCGACAGATCCGCGCCGAGCTTCGAAGTGATTCCGAGCGATCGCGCCCACTCGGCGACCTTCGCCGGCCCGAGCTGCTCGAGCGTCCACACCGCGGCTACGTTGACGCTCTGGGCAAGCGCTTCGCGCAGCCGGCGCGGCGCCTGTCCGTCGCTCTCGTCGTAGTTGTCGGGCCTGTATTTCCCTTTGAGAGCGGCCGGTTGGGTCTCGAGGATCGACGCCGCGGTGAATGCCCGCGTGTGGATCCCGTAGCTGTACACGATCGGCTTGAACGTCGAGGCGGGCTGGCGGCGCGCCGACCTCGCTCGATTGAGGGCGCCGCGCACCGCGTCGTAGCTGCCGACGACCGCAAGCACTTCGGCCGTTCGGACGTCGAGGGCGACGAGCGCGCTCTGGGGCCCGAGCGCGAGCTCCAGCCGTCCGCTGCGCGGATCGCCGCCGGCGAAGGTGACGCGCACGACCTTGCCGATCTCGGCGAACTGGCTCGGGGGCAGATTGCGTGGATTGTAGCGCGCCGCTCTCTCCAGCTTCACGACGCCTTGCGCCGTACCCACGCGCACGGTGAGCGTGCCTGCCGCGTCGTCGGCCTTCGTGACCACGCCGTGGTAGACGCGCTCGCTGCCCTGCGTCGGCGTTCCTTCGAAGGGAGCCGGATCTCCCTTGCCACGCTTCAGCGGAGCGATGAGCCCGCGGCGCGCGGCGTAAGCGTCGAGGTTGCTGCGCACCGCCGCTCTCGCGGCCATCTGCAGCTTCGGATCGATCGTGGTCGTGACGGTGTACCCACCACGGCTGGCTTGCGGGCCGACCGCGGCCACCAGCGCGCGCTCGACCTCGGCGACCACTTCGGGCGCCAGCTCGGCAGCGTGTTCCGGCGGGGGGGCCAGGACGATCTTCTGGCGAGCGGCGGCATCCACGTCGGTGCGTGGTACGAACCCTTTATCGCCTAGCTGCTGGAGCACGTAGCTGCGCCGCTCCTCGGCGCGGGCGAGGTCGACGCGCGGAGAGTAGACGCTGGGCCCCTTGACCAAACCTGCGAGCAGGGCTGCTTCGGCGAGCTGCACGTCGCGAACACTCTTCCCGAAGTAGTACCGCGCGGCTTCCTCGACGCCGTAGCGCCCGTGACCGAAATAGATGTGGTTGAGGTAAAGCTCCAGGATCTCGTCCTTCGTGAGCTCCTGTTCGATGCGGCGTGCGAGGATGAGCTCACGGATCTTGCGCGCGAAGGTGCGCTCCGGCGTGAGGAGCACGTTCTTGATCACTTGTTGGGTGATCGTGCTGCCTCCCTGGCGGGCCTGCGCGGACCGCAGGTTCACGAGGAGCGCCCGCAGGATGCCGACGTAGTTCAGCCCCTCGTGCTTGTAGAAGTTCGCGTCCTCCGCCGCCAGAACGGCGAGCTGCATGCTCTTCGGCACCACCGAGATCGGAACGACGGTGCGCCGCTCGACGAAGAGCTCCGCGAGCGGGGTCCCGTCGCGCGCGAGGATTCGCGTGACCTCCGGCGGATGATAGCCCTTCAGCTCCGAGGTCCGCGGCAGGTCTTGGCCGTAGTGCCAGATGAGCACCGCAAACGCCAGGAGACCGAGGCCCAGCAGCGTCGAAGCGGCCATGACGATGCGCCACGCCCATCGCCGCAAGCGTCGTTTCCACTGGATTTTTCGCCGGGGCTGATGCGCTTGCTCCGGGGCTCGGTGGGCCGCCACAGCGCGGCCAAGCGCGCTCGCCAAGACCCGCAGCGCCGACGCGATCCGATCCGTGGCCCTCGCGAGCCGCCGTGCCGGCAGCGCGCCTGGTACGGGCGGTCGCGCAGCGGCCTCGGCCGGCGACGACCGTGCGGCGCCGTCCGCGGGCGGTGGCGACCACGGCAGGGTCGGGCGCTCGGGTTCGGCCTGTCGCGCCCTCTCGTTGGGGATCGTCGGCGTGGAGGCCTGCGGCGAGCGCACCCATAGCTGTGTCGCAGGCTCGTTCACCTCCGCATCGTCACGGGGAGGATCCGTGCCAGCGTGCGAGGCCGACACGAGATCGTCACGACGGCCGAACCGGTCCATATCCATCCGTTTTCTCCGCGCCGTGGCGGGCTGAGCGCGCGTGCCGTGGCGCCCCCATCGCAGACGCCACGAGGGCGGCGCACGAGGGCGATGCGACGGTCAGTCGGGGCATGGAGCTCCGCACACCTTGACGTCGCCAGCACAGGTTTCTATCTGCCCGAGGCACGTGCCGACGATGCATTCGGAGCCAGGCGTGCAGTACACCATGCACGGGGCGCCCGTGATGCAATTGATCGAGCAATCGCCCTCGCACCAGACTTTGTAGATCCCCGATCCCACGCAGTTTACCAATGCGTCGCGGCGCGCCCCGATCTTGCAGACGCTCCCGCCTTGACAATCGATCTGGCACGCTTCATCGCACACGTGATGGCAGTCGTTTGCCTCTATACAGCTGGTACGCTGCGGCACGCTGGGCCCGTCCTCGGGGCCGCGGCCAGGAGGGCTAGGGGGGCGAAGTCTCGTGTCGCCCTTCTTGTCGGGGCCGAGATCCGAAGCTTTCGCCAGGAGGCGATCCGCCGCCGAAACGGCGGGGCCCTTGGCTGCCGGAGGGGCCGCCGATCTCTGCGCGCCGGTCGCCGCCGGCGAATCCGCGTCGGACTCGACGTGCACCGCACTGAAATACACGGCGGCGAGCACGCACGCGGCGAGCAGCGGGAACGCCAGCACGGCCCATCGCAGTCTCCGTCCACCTACCGTGGTCGCCGTCCACTGCGTCGCCTGGGTGAACGCCGGTGCGGCCGATGAGGGGGCAGGAGCCGGCGCAACGGCCGATCCGCCGCCCGGGGCGCCCTGCGCGTTCGAAGCATCCCGGACGTTGGCCGAGAGGACATCGCGGTTTGCGCTCCCCATGCCGCCGGCCGGCGGCGCCGCGGGACGGGGATCACCGGCGCCCGAGGCGCGCACCGATGCGGGCAATGAAGGGACGAACCCCTGTGGCACCCACACCGTCGTGGCGGTGCTGAGCGAATCTGCCGCGGGGGCGGAGGTCCCGGCCGCGCCGAACCGCAGGGCAAAGGCGGGCGGTCGACCGGCCAAGGCCGCGCGCACGTCCTGCTGCATGACCGTCGCGCTCGGGTAGCGCTCGTCTCGATCGAACGCGAGCGCTCGATCGACGATGGCACACACTCCCTGCGGAGCCTCCGGAGCGACGCTCCCGAGCGGCGGCGCAGGCAGCGTAGCCATCTTGACGACCAGCTCGGTGTCAGATTCCGCCTCATGGATGCGCCTCTTTGTGATCAGACGAAACATCGTCGCTCCGACCGCGAACACGTCGGCACGCGCGTCGACCTCGTCGCCTCGGACTTGCTCGGGTGGCATGTATGCGACCGTGCCGAGCGTCGTTCCAGTGCGCGTACGAACGAAGTTGGTCGCAGCCTGCCTAACCCGGGCAACGCCGAAGTCGAGCACTTTCAGGCGCCCATCGCGCGTGCGGAACAGGTTGTCTGGCTTGATGTCGCGGTGGACGATGCCGTGCGCATGGGCCGCGTCCAGCACGTCCAGCAGCCCGTCGACCATGCCCAGGAGCTCGGCCATGTCCATCCTACCCAGGCGCCTGGCGCGCGTGGCGATCGACTCACCATCGAGCAGCTCCATGACGAGGAACGGGCAGCCGTCCGCGGTCGTGTCGATATCGTGTATTTCGACCGCGCCGGGATGCACGAATCGATTGACGGCCTGCGCTTCCTGATAGAACCGCGCGCGCAGCTCGGGCACGCGCGCGATCTCGGGGTGAAGGATCTTGATGGCCTCCCGCCGCCCGATCTTGTGCACGCCGACGTACACGGCGGCCATACCGCCCGAGCCCAGAAGCCGCTCGATCGTCCACTTCCCGCACAATACTGTGCCGATTCTGCGCTGCAGTTCGAGCTCGTCCATATCCGGTACTAGGCTTTCTACTTTGTTGAACGAAGTCCTCACGGCGTCCCAGCACCGCCCTGACACCCCAGAGCCTCATCCCAGAGGCGGTATCCTACACGACCCGCCGCGGTCTCGTCTACCCACGACCAGAGCATGCGATCGTGCCGTCCCGGGTGTGTCGACGGTCATGGGCGGCCGCAGGCCGGCTCGCGAAGCGAGCACTCGCTTGTTCTCTGTCGCCCACTCAACGAGCTTTCTGAACCCCTCGGGCAGTCCTCCGTGAAGAGGGAGCGAGCGAAGCAGGAAGGCGGCCGGGCTCGATGGCATGATAGCAGCGCCGGCGCACCTTCCGATGTGGCCTCGACCCCGCCACGTCGAGCGGACGGTTCAAACCTGAGCTCGCTCGGAGGCTTGCCGGGTCCGCCAAATTGCTCGTGTTTATTCGCGTCTGCGCGTCGCTCCCCCATGCATGAACGAGGCGTCGCGACGCGCGCGGTTCCGCTGCTTCGGTTAGCTGTGCCACATTTCTGTTCCGCCGGTCCCGGGCGACCCGATCCGCGCGCTTGACAATCAATAAGCGCCGGCTTATGAGTTGGCCATGCAGCGCGCGGCCGCGGCCGAGGACAAGATCTTCCAGGCGCTGGCGGACCCCAGCCGCCGGGCGATCTTCGAGTCGCTCACGCGCGGCGAAGCGGCGGTGAAGGACCTCACGGCGCGCTTCGACATCTCGCAGCCGGCTGTCTCGCAGCACCTCGCCGCGTTGAAAGACGCCGGCCTGGTGAGCGGCAGGCGCGAGGGGCGCTGCGTCTACTACCGGGTGGAGCCGCACGGGATGAAGCCGCTCATCGACTGGATCACGCACTACCGCGCCTTCTGGACGGAGCGCGTCGAACGCCTTGAACGACTGCTGGAGAAAATGGACGAATGACTACCACCGAGAAGACCGCACAAGCGCAAACGGATTCCCTCTCGTTCGAGCTCGATCTGCGTCATTCGCCGGAGAAGGTGTGGCGCGCGCTCACCGACCCCGCGCTGCTCGCGGAGTGGCTCCTGCCCGTCGTCGATCTCAAGCTCGATCTCCAGCCGGGGGCGGCGTTCACGTTGAAGACGCAGCCCTACCCCGGTTGGGACGGCACCGTGAATTGCCGGATGGTCGAGATCGAAGCGCAGCGGAAGCTCAGCTACACGTGGAGCGTCCCCTTCCTGGACACCGTCGTGACCTTCACGCTCACGCCCACGGCGTCGGGCACGCGCCTGTCCATCGTGCAGTCGGGCTTCAAGCCGGACCAGAAGCAGGAGTTCGGCGGCGCCCGCTACGGCTGGAAGATGATGACCGAGAAGCTCGTCGACCTGCTCGGGAGGATCTCATGAGCCGGTGGGGTCGGCAGATCCACCGCTGGGTCTCCGTCGCCTTCACGGTGGCGGTCATCGCCAACTTCGTCGCCTTGGCCTCGGGACAGGGGCAGCCTCCCGCCTGGGTGACCTACTCGCCGCTGCTCCCGCTCGCCTTGCTCCTGTTCACCGGTCTATACTTGTTCGTCCTGCCGTATGCCACCAAGTGGCGCAGCGGGCGACGCGCTGGCTGAAGGGGCGGCGGGCCGCTCTTCCTACACAACCCCTCGAACCTCGATTGACAGGATCGCGAACATGGCCTCCTCCAGCAAGCACCCCGCAGACAGCCACGATCTCATCCGCGTCCAGGGCGCCCGGGAGAACAACCTGAAGGACGTCAGCGTCGAGATCCCCAAGCGGCGGCTGACGGTGTTCACCGGCGTCTCGGGATCGGGCAAGTCGTCGCTGGTGTTCGGCACCATCGCGGCGGAGTCGCAGCGGATGATCAACGAGACCTACAGCGCGTTCGTGCAGGGCTTCATGCCGACGCTGGCCCGGCCCGAGGTCGACGTGCTGGAAGGGCTCACCACCGCGATCATCGTCGACCAGGAGCGGATGGGCGCCAACGTCCGCTCGACGGTCGGCACGGCCACCGACGCCAACGCGATGCTGCGGGTGCTGTGGAGCCGCCTCGGCAAGCCGCACATCGGCTCGTCCAACGCCTTCTCCTTCAACGTCCCGTCGGTCCGCGGGGTCGGGCAGATCTCGGTCGAGAAGGGAGACGGCAAGAAGACCGAGAAGCGTGAGTTCTCCGTCAACGGCGGTATGTGCCCGCGATGCGAGGGCATGGGATCGGTGAGCGACATCGACCTGTCGCAGCTGTACGACGCCAGCAAGTCGCTCAACGAGGGCGCGCTCACGATCCCCGGCTACAGCATGGACGGCTGGTACGGCCGCATTTTCAGGGGCTGCGGCTTCTTCGACGCGGACAAGCCGATCCGCAAGTTCAGCAAGAAGGAGCTGCACGATCTGCTCCACAAGGAGCCGACCAAGATCAAGGTCGACGGCATCAACCTCACCTACGCGGGGCTGATCCCGACGATCCAGAAGTCGTACCTGTCCAAGGACGTCGACGCGCTGCAGCCGCACATCCGCGCGTTCGTGGAGCGGGCGGTGACGTTCACCCCCTGTCCCGACTGCGGCGGCACCCGGCTCAGCGAGGCCGCCCGGTCCTCCAAGATCAAGGGGATCAACATCGCCGACGCCTGCGCGATGCAGATCAGCGATCTGGCCGAGTGGGTGCGCGGCCTGGACGAGCCTTCCGTGGCGCCGCTCCTGGCGACGCTGCGGCAGACGCTCGACTCGTTCGTGGAGATCGGGCTGGGCTACCTCAGCCTCGACCGGCCGTCCGGCACGCTGTCGGGCGGCGAGGCGCAGCGCACCAAGATGATCCGCCACCTCGGGTCGTCGCTCACCGACGTGACCTACGTCTTCGACGAGCCGACGATCGGGCTGCACCCCCACGACATCCAGCGGATGAACGAGCTGCTGCTGCGGCTGCGCGACAAGGGCAACACCGTCCTCGTGGTCGAGCACAAGCCGGAGACGATCGCGATCGCCGACCACGTCGTCGACCTCGGCCCCGGCGCCGGCACCGCCGGCGGCAAGGTGGTCTTCGAGGGCACCGTCGACGGGCTTCGGGCCAGCGGCACGCTCACCGGGCGCCACCTGAGCGACCGGGCCTCCCTGAAGCCGTCGGTGCGGAAGCCGTCGGGGGTGATGAAGGTGCGCGGCGCCCGCACCCACAACCTGCAGAACGTCAACGTCGACATCCCGCTCGGCGTGCTGGTGGTGGTGACCGGCGTGGCGGGGTCGGGCAAGAGCTCGCTGATCCACGGCTCGGTGAGCGGCCGGGACGGGGTGGTGTCGGTCGATCAGACCCCGATCCGCGGCTCGCGGCGGAGCAACCCGGCGACGTACACCGACCTGCTGGAGCCGATCCGCAAGGCGTTCGCGAAGGCCAACGGCGTGAAGCCCGCCCTGTTCAGCGCCAACTCCGAGGGCGCCTGTCCGACCTGCAACGGCGCCGGGGTGATCTACACCGACCTGGCGATGATGGCCGGCGTCACCACGGTCTGCGAGGACTGCGAGGGCCGGCGGTTCCAGGCGTCGGTGCTGAATTACCGGCTCGGGGGGCTCAACATCGCCGAGGTGCTCGACCTGCCGGTCAAGGACGCGGTGGGCTTCTTCGGCGCCGGCGAGGCGCGTACGCCGGCCGCGCACGCGATCCTGCAGCGCATGGCCGACGTTGGGCTCAGCTACCTGCGGCTCGGCCAGCCGCTCACCACGCTGTCGGGCGGCGAGCGGCAGCGGCTCAAGCTCGCGACGCACATGGGGGCCGACGGCGGCGTCTACGTGCTCGACGAGCCGACCACCGGGCTGCACCTGGCCGACCTCGAGCAGCTGCTCGGGCTGCTGGACCGGCTGGTCGACGCGGGCAAGTCGGTCATCGTGATCGAGCACCATCAGGCGGTGATGGCGCACGCCGACTGGATCATCGACCTCGGGCCGGGCGCGGGCCACGACGGCGGGCGGATCGTGTTCGAAGGCACCCCGGCCGACCTGGTGGCGTCGAGATCGACGCTGACCGGCAAGCACCTGGCGGAGTTCGTCGGCGGCCGTCGGAAGGCTGTCTCAGCAGGCGCGCCCGAGCCGCGTCGGGCTCATCTTCAGAAGAAGTCCCACTGAGCCGGGACAGCTGGGTTCACCCTCAGAGCGTCGGCAGCACGCCGCGGTCGCGGCCGAGCGGGAACGCCGTCTCGAGGCGGGCGATGTCCTCGCCGGTGAGGCGCAGATCGCCCGCGGTCGCGTTGTCGAGCGCGTGCGCGGCGCTCGCGGCCTTCGGGATCACGAAGACCGGCAGGCGGCGCAGCAGGAACCGCAGCGCCACCTGCCGCGGGGTCGCGCGGTGGGCGGCGGCGATCGACGCGAGCACCCTGCCCGCCGTGCTGTCCGGCGCCGGGAACCGGCCCGAGCCGAACGGGCTGTAGGCGACGACCGCGATGCCGTGCCGCTCGCAGAGCGGCAGCACGCGGTGCTCGACCGCCCGCTCGAGCAGGTGATAGAGCACCTGGTTGCACGCGATCTCGCCCACTCCGGCGATCGCGATCGCCCTCGAGAGCTCCGCCTGGTCGAAGTTGCTGACGCCGAAATACCGGATCTTGCCCTGCGCCCTCAGGTCCTTGAAGGCGCGGAACGTCTCCTCGAGCGGGTGCGATCCGGGCCAGTGGAGGAGATAGAGATCGAGCCGGTCGGTGCGGAGCCGCTCCAGGCTGCGCTCGCAGGCGGCGATCGTGCCGGAGTAGCTCGCGTTGTTGGGCAGCACCTTGGAGACGAGGAACACCTCGTCACGGCGCCCCGCGATCGCCTTGCCCACGAGCGCCTCGACCTCGCCGGAGCCGTACATCTCGGCCGTGTCGATGTGCGTCATGCCCGCGTCGAGCCCCCGCCGGAGGGCGTCGATGCAGGCCGCCTCGTCCGACGTCTCCATCTGCCAGGTGCCCTGTCCGACGACAGGGATCTTGACGCCCGTAGAACCGAGTGTGCGCTGCTCCATAGAACGATGATCCTCCGCTCCATCCCGAAAGGACAGCATGCGGCTCCCCCCCGCTCCGAGGCGAGCCTCCGTCCGGGTGGGATCGCTGAAATCACCGCGGAGCGCAAGCCCGAGCGCGGTCCCAGCGGGTCGAGTCCGGTTGTCGGCGAGTGGCCCGCTGGCGCCCTGTCCGTGAAAAATTCCTCGCTCGAGGGCGCCGCAGACGAGCGATGCGCGGCGGCGACGGTGGCCCGCCGCGCGCTCCGGAGGAGATGGGATGGAGGCGAGGGATCGACGCGCCGCGCGCTTCCACGAGATCGCGCGCGCGGGGCCGCGATCGCGCGCGCGGGGCCGCCGTGGCGCCGCGCGCGCCGCGCCTACGTCGGCCGCCGGATCGGCGCGCGGTCGGAGCGGCGGACCGATTCTTCAGAAAATCGAGCGATTTCAATAATTTCCATGGGATCGTCGCCGGCCGGCGGGGCGAGCCACGGGCCGTCGAACCGCGCGACCAGCACGGTCACGTTGTCGCGGCCGCCGGCGGCGAGCGCGGCGTCGATCAGGGCGCCTGAGGCCTCCGCCGGGTCGGGGTGGGCGTCGAGCGCGGCGGCGACGCGCCGGTCGTCGACGAGGTCGCTCAGCCCATCGGTGCAGAGCAGCAGGGTGTCCCCGCGGCGGAGCTCCACGGCGGAGAGCGCGATGCTGAGGCGCTCGCGGAGGCCGAGGGCCTGGAGCATCACGCCCCGGTGCTCGAAGGTGGCGGCCTCCTCGGGCCGCAGCTTGCCGCTCTCGAGCAGCGACTGCACCAGGGTCTGGTCGCGGGTGACCTGCGCGAGGGCGCCGCCGCGGAGGAGGTAGGCGCGGCTGTCGCCGACCTGCGCGAGCAGCAGGCGCTCGTCGCAGAGCGCGGCCACGGTGGCCGTGGCGCCGCTGCTGCGGTGCTGCGGGCTCCGGCGGGCGTTGTCGCGGACGGCGCGCCCGGCCTCGCCGAGCGCCTCGAGCAGGCCGCGCTCGAGCGCGTCGCTCGAGCGCGGCGCGGCGCGGGTGAGGACGGCGTGGACGGTACGCGCGGCGAGCCGGCTCGCCGCGTCGGGGGACGACGCGCCGCCCGAGCCGTCGTAGACGCCGAGCGCCAGGGCGAGCGGCGGCTCCAGCGACACCTGGGCCGCCGCGGGCCCGTGGGCGAGCCGGCGCGCGAGGTCGCTGATCAGGAAGGTGTCCTCGTTGTGCTCGCGGCTGAGCCCCACGTCGGTCCGGGCGGCCACGACGACCGACGCGGCGTGCTCGACGGCGGACGAGCGGTACACGGGCATGCGCGTAGCGTACCCCGGGGGCGGCGTCCGAGGGAGGGCGCCGGCGGCCGCCGGGCCGCCGCGGGGGGCCGGCAGCGCCGGCGTGGAGCTGCCGCGGGCGAGCGCCGCGCGCGGCACGTCCGCGCCGGGTGGCCGGGTCGCCGTCGCGCGCTCGAGCGCCGCGCGCTCCGTGCATGAAGAAGAGGCGCATGAGGCTCGTGAGAGGGCGGGGCCAGAGGAGATCACGCCGGCGAGCGCTCCCGCCGCCGCCTCGGGGTCACCCCTTCTGTCGGCCAGACCGCTGCGGTAACTATGGACCGTGCAGCTCCACCCCGGCGTCCGCGTCGATCGCTACACCCTGATCGAACCTCTCGGCCGGGGAGGGCAGGGCGCCGTCTGGAAGGTCCACGATCCGCTCGATGGGAGCCTGCGCGCCCTCAAGCTGTTCTTCCTCGGCGGCCTGGACGCCGGGGCCGCGGAGCGGGCACGGCGCGAGGCGAGGGCCGTCGCCGGCGCCGTGCATCCGGCGCTGATCCCCTGCCGCGCCCTCTTCGAGGCGCCTGCGGACGGCGTCGTGGGGCTGGTCTTCGACTTCGTGCAAGGCCAGTCGCTCACCGGTGCGGCGGCGCGGATGTCGCTCGCTCAACGCGGCGCCGCGCTGGCCCAGATCGCGGCCGCGCTCGGCCATGTGCATGGGCTGGGCCTCTTGCATCGCGATCTGAAGCCGGCCAACGTGCTCGTCACCGAGGCGTTCTGGGCCGCCCCGGACGCGCCCGGCAGCGTGCGGCTCATCGATTTCGGGATCGCCGCGCCCGCCGGAAACCCGAGGCCGCTGACGGCCACCGGCGCGATCATCGGCACCGTCGCGTACCTGTCGCCGGAGCTGCTCGCGCCTGGGCTCTGGCTCCCGCTGCGCGAAGGCTTCACCCGCGACGTGTTCGCGTTCGGGGTGCTCGCGTGCGAGCTGCTCTGCGGAGCGCATCCGACCGGGCTCGCTCCGGACGCGCCGGTCGAGGCGT
Source organism: Sorangium sp. So ce134 (assembly GCA_051525975.1). Classification (GTDB taxonomy): domain Bacteria; phylum Myxococcota_A; class Polyangia; order Polyangiales; family Polyangiaceae; genus Sorangium. The sequence goes on along the minus strand of CP150314.1, from coordinate 8,584,015 downwards.
TCGTCGACGCCTATGTCGCGGCGGAGCGAGGACATCGCCCCTGGCCGCCCCAGGCGCCGGACGCCCTCTGGGGCGAGGTGATCCGCGCCTGCCTCGAGATCCAGCCGCGGCGGCGGCTGGCCCATGGCTCGGCGATCCTGCAGAGGATCGAGGCGGCGGCAGCGAGCCCGGGGTGGCTGCGCGTCGCGGCGCCGCGCGCGAGCGCGACGGATCTGCACCTTGGCCCGACCGAGCTCCAGGTGCAGTCCGGGCGAGCTTCCTGGACCGGACCGCGATCGAGCGACGCCCCCCGCACCACGCCGATGACCTCGCCGCCCGCCACGGCGCTGCGGGCCTCTGCCCCGACGCTCTCGCCGGCGCCTCCCAGCGCCGGGCCGCGGCGCTCTGCGGTGACGCCCTTCCCCGCGCCGAGCCTGCGCGCGGCGCCCGCGGAGACGTCCTCGGAGCCGCGGGCGCCCGGCAAGGTGGGGCGATCCGCGCTCCTCCTGGCGCTCGGGCTGGCGCTCGGGGCGCTTGCCTCCGCGGGCGTCGCGATGATCGCCAAGGCTCCGGATCCGGAGGTCGACGAGGGGGCGCCCCTGATCTTGCCCGCCGCGCCGGGCGTCGCCTCGGTGCGGGCCGATCCGCTTCAGGCCGCGCCGCCGGCGCCGCCCGAGGTCACGCCGTGCTGCAGAAAGCAGGGAGACTGCCTCTCCAAGGGGATGACGTGCCTGCCGGCCCCGTGCGAGGACGTCCCCTTGCCGGATCGCACCTGGTGGCTGCGGCTCACGGGGGTGGCCCGCAAGCCGGAGGGCGAGAACCTCTTCACCGAGGACATGGCCAGGACCAACCCGGCCGCGGAGGCCTGCGTGCGCCGCAAGTCCACGGGGGAGGAGATCTGCGTCCCGTTCACGAAGGACCCGGCAGACCGGAGCGAGCCCGAGCGACTGCAAGTCACGACGGCAGAGCTGGTGCGCGGCGACGTCGTGGTCCGGGTGATGGAGGCGGGGGTGGCGCTCTCGGAGGGGCGCGTCGCGGCCAACCACGACTGGCTCAAGGGCGGCGTGCTGTGCCAGGGCTTGCTGCTGTTCGTCGGGGAGAAGGCCAGCGCGTCGGTGCGGATCGCCGTGGCGCTCGACGCGCGATGAGCAGCGGCGCACGGCAGGCTCGCTAGCGAGCCGCCAGGGCGGTACGATGCAGGGCGCGCGATGACCACCCGCCCGCCGCGCGATGTCCCGACCGACGAGCACCGGCCCCCGACCGGCCCGCACGGGGATTGGGGCGCTCCCGCGCTGCTCGCCGCTTTTCCTGCCAACGTGTTCGTGCCGCTGCCGTTCCCCGGAGTCCCCGCGGGGCGAGCCTGGCTCGCGGCGGCGGGGCTCAACGACACGAAGGTCTCGTCCAACCACCTTCGCCTGACGCGGGCGGGCGGGCAGCTCCAGGTCGAGGACGTGGGCTCGCGCAACGGGACATGGCTCGACGGCCACCGGCTCCCGGCGGGCGAGACGGTGCCGCTCGAGGATGGGTCCGTCTTGCGCGCGGGCGAGACCCTGCTCGTGTATCGCGCGGCGTATGCGGGGCGATCCGAGCCGGAGCCCGCGATCGGCGGCCTCGCGGGGCCGTGGGGGCTCAGCGGCGTGCGCGCGGAGCTCGACCGGCTCGCCAGGCGGCCCGTGCGCAACGTGCTCGTCACCGGGGAGAGCGGCACGGGCAAGGAGATGCTCGCCGAGGCCGTCGTGCAGGCGCTCGGGCGCTCGAGCGGCCCTTTCACGCGCGTCAACGTGGCAGGCATCGTCGCGAGCGTGTTCGAAGGGCAGCTCTTCGGCTGGGAGCGCGGGGCGTTCTCGGGCAGCGGCGCGAGGAACCCTGGGCTCCTGCGATCGAGCGCCGGAGGGGCGGTGTTCCTCGACGAGATCGGGGAGCTGCCGATCGAGCTGCAGCCGAAGCTGCTGCGGGTGCTCGAGAACCGGGAGGTGCTCGCCGTGGGCGCGACGGCGCCGGTGCCCGTGGATATCGCCATCATCGCGGCGACCAACCGCCCGCTGGAGGAGGCCGTCCAGCAGGGGAGGTTCCGCCTCGACCTCCTGGCGCGGTTCCCGGTGCGCATCGCGCTGCCGCCGCTGCGGGAGCGGCCCGAGGACGTGTTCGCGATCCTGCGGGCGCTCTGGGAGCGCTCACATGGGCCGCTCGATCTGGGCCGCGTGCGGGTGGACGTCGAGGCTGTGGAGCTCATGATGCTCCACGACTGGCCCGAGAACGCGCGGGGCATGAGCCGCCTGGTCGCGGCGGCAGATCCGGCGACGGGGCTCAAGCTCTCGAGCGTGGAGCAGGCGCTCGGCGTGCGCGCGGCGGCGGTCGCGGCGCCGCCGCCGACGCGGGAGGCGATCCTGGCGGCGCTCGACGCTTGCGGCGGCAACCAGGTTCAAGCGGCGAAGCGCCTCGGGCTCTCCCGAGGTCAGCTGCTCCGGCGGCTCAAGGCCATCCAGCAGGACGCCGGCGAGCGGCGCTCGCGGAAGCGGTGAGCTGCACTGCCGCTGATCGCGATCACCCGCGCGGCCGCGGGCCCTGAGCGCGATCACCTCGCGGTCGGGGCGCCTGCTGGGCCGCCGGCCCCCCGTCGCGCGCCGTCCTGCGCCGGGGGGATGCTGCGCGCGCGCCGGCGCCGTTCGCGCGACGCTGGCCGGCGATTTGCACTTCGGCCGGCATGATGGCCCCCACCTCACCTGGTTCCGTGTCATCGTGTAACGTATCGGATCCCGTATCGAATTCCCCATCGAATTCCGTATCGGGTTCCGTGTCGATCCCTTGGCAGGCTGTGCTCGCGGCGGTCGCCCTTGCGGCCCTGTCGTGCCTGATCGCGGCGCCGGTCATGCTGCTCCTCCTGGTCGCGTGGGCTGCTGTCGTGGCCGTCGCCGTCGCAGGCCTCCTCGGCGCGACCGGAGGTATCGAGCCGCGGGACGTCGAGGCCGCCTTCGACCTCACGCGCGTCGCGCTCGCCTTCGCGTCCGGGATGGCCCTCGCCGGCCGGCTCGTCGAGATCTGGCGACGCCGTTCGAGCGCTGTCGCGCGAGCGTCGGTCCCGCGCGCTCCGTGGCTCGTCCGGCATCCGTTCGTCGGCCTGGGTTGCGCGCTGCTGAGCGTCGATATCGTCGTTCTGCCGCTCGCGTACGCGGGCGTCCTCGCGGTGCCGAGCCCGATCCGCGCCGCGGGCGTCATCGGAGGGGCAGCGCTGCTCGTGATCCTCGCGGCTTGCGCGGTCCTCGGAGCGTGGTGGAGAGCGACGCGCGCGCTCTGGGCCGGCGCGCGTCGCTCCTCGTTCGCCGCGGGCGTCGTGACGGCGTGCGGCCTCGTCGCCGCGCTGGGCGCTTGCGCGGCGGCGAGCGCGGTCGCCGGCTGCTGCTCGCTCGCCTGAGCGAAGGCAGACGCCGGCGGGCCGCGCGGCCCGCCGGCGCGGACGGCGGCCCGACCGCTCAGCGCGGGGCGACGGCGGTCACGAAGAGACCTTCACCCAGGCCGGCCGCGCGCTGACGCGCTTCCACCAGGCCGCGACGTTCGGCCGGTCGGTGATGAGGTCTTCGACCTTCGTGACCACGAGACACTGGAGGTACGGCATCCACGAGATGTCGGCCAGCGAGTAGGTCGAGCCCGCGAGGTACTCCTGGCCGGCCAGCGCCTTGTCGGCGACGTCGAGCGCCTTCGCGAGATCCGCCCTGGCCGACGCGACGAGGGACTCGTCGCCCTGCTGGCCGCGCATCGGCAAGAGGACGCGCTGATAGAGGATCTTGATGGCGGGCCCGGAGACGTAGGATTGCTCCACGCTGAGCCACTGATCCATGAGCGCCTTCGCCCTGAGCTCGGTCGGCGTCAGCGAGGGGCCCGGGAGCTTCTGGTCGAGGTAACGGATGATCGCCCGCGACTCGTAGAGCGTGAAATCCTCGTCCTCGAGCACCGGGATCACGCCGAAGGGGTTGCGCGCGACGTGCTCGGGCCGCTTCTGCTCGCCCTTCCCCAGGTCGATGACCACGACCTGCGCCTCATGACCTTTCTCGGCGAGCACCGTCAGCACCTTGCGCGTACACGTGCTCATGGGATGTCCGTAGAGCTTCATGGAGCCTCCTTGTCCTTGTTCTCGCGTGAGGCGCCGACCGGCGGCGGCCCCCGCGGGGCGCCACAGTAGACGGATCCCTTCGCCTGCCAACCGTCCCGAGGGCGCCGTGGATGCCGGGGTGCGCGCGATCACGCCTCGCGCCGGCGGTCCTCCTGCCACTCGGCGTCGCGGGCCGCGGCGAAGACGGGCAGGCGAGCCAGCCACCGCTCGCCGGCGTTCGGGCGCTCGAGCGCGACGCGCAGCGCGGCGATGAGCTCCAGCGGCGCGGCGTCGAGGCCCTGCTCCCGCGCGGCCCAGCCCAGGCCGGCGAGGACGGCGTTCGCGACCTCGTAGCTCGGGCGGTGCATCGGGGCCGTGGGGACGGCCGCGGGCGCGGCGAAGTGGCGCTCGCACCCCGCGGCGTCGAGGGAGGTCCAGCCGGCGCACACGATCGGACGGACCGCGTGGATCGAGCAGGCGCCGCGCTCGTCGAGGAGCGGGCAGGGGACCCGGGCCTCGGCGCGCTCGAGCCGGGAGAGGCCGCGCGTCTCGGCGTCGGCGGCGCGCACGCGCTCGGCGAGCGCGGCGAGCTCCGCCTCGGTCCGGGTGGCGCGCAGGTGGGCCGCGATGCGGAGCACCTCCGGCGCCAGCACGAGCACCTTGCTGACGCAGCAGGTCGAGCAGCCGGCCCTGCAGGCGATCGGCCGGGCGGGCGGCTCGGCGGTCGCCGCGGCCTCCTCCAGCGCCTCGGCGCGCGCGAGCGCCGCGGCCGCGGCGGCCACGGCGCCGGCCTCGGTGCGCTTTCCGAGCGACAGCGCCAGCGCGGCGCGCTCGCCGTCGGCGATGCCCTCGAGGACGGCGGGTGTGTACCGCGTGCCCGGGGCGAGCGGCAGGGAGCGCTTCTGCCGGGGCATCGCGGCGCTACTCGAGCTCCGGGAGCCGCCAGTCGATCTCCCCGGCGCCGCGGGCGCGGAGGGCGGCGTTGATGGTCGAGAACGGCTTGCTGCCGAAGAAGCCGCTCCTCGCCGACAGGGGGGAGGGGTGGGCCGCCTTGATGACCGTGTGGCGGCGCGCGTCGATGAGCTTCGCCTTCTTCTGCGCGTGGCCGCCCCAGAGCACGAACACCACCCCGTCGGGCCTGTCGTTGACCGTCCGGATCACGGCGTCTGTGAACGTCTCCCAGCCCTGGTTCTTGTGCGAGTTCGGCGTGTGCGCGCGGACGGTGAGCACGGTGTTCAGCAGCAGCACGCCCTGGCTGGCCCAGGCGGTGAGGCAGCCGTGGCTCGGGACCTTGAAGTCCGGCAGATCGGAGAGCGCCTCCTTGTACATGTTGGCGAGCGACGGCGGCGGCGGGACGCCCGGGCGCACGGAGAAGCAGAGCCCGTGGGCTTGCCCCTCGTCGTGGTACGGGTCCTGGCCGAGGAGCAGCACGCGCACGCGCTCGTACGGCGTGAGCTTGAACGCGGCGAAGACGTCCTCCTCGGCCGGGAAGACCCGGTGCGCCTTCCGCTCGGCCTCCAGGAAGCGCGTCAGCTGCTGGAAATAGGGCTTCTCGAGCTCTCCCGCGAGCTCGCGCCGCCATGAGTCGGGCAGATCGGTCTTCATCTCTCGCTCAGACTCCTTCCTTCGGGCAGAGGGCGCTCATGCGGCACTCCGCGCACTTGGGCTTCCGGGCGACGCAGGTGTACCGGCCGTGCAGGACCATGGCGGGGCCGAAGAAGGTCCATTGATCCTTCGGCACGATCCGCATGAGATCTTCCTCGATCTGCTCGGGCTTCTCGCGCTTCGAGAGGCCGATGCGGCCGCTGAGGCGGGCGACGTGGGTGTCGACGATGATCCCCGAGGGCAGGTCGAACGCGGTGTTGAGGACGACGTTCGCCGTCTTCCTGGCCACGCCCGGCAGGGAGGTGAGCTCGGCCATGGTCCCGGGCACCTCGCCGCCGAAGCGCGCGACGAGCGCCTGGCACGCGGCCTTCACCGTCTTCGTCTTCTGCCGGTAGAAGCCGGTCGGCTTGAGCTCCTCCTCGAGCACCTCGGTGGGGGCGTCGACGTACGCCTGCGCCGTCGTGTACTTCTTGAAGAGGGTGGCGGTCACCCGGTTGACGCGCTCGTCCGTGCACTGCGCGGCCAGGATGGTCGCGACGAGCAGGTCGAGCGGCGTCTCCCAGGTGAGCTCGTAGCGCGCGTCGGGGTAGGCCTCGCGCAGGTGCTGGAGGAGGAGGGGTACGCGGTCTCGGGCGTTCATGGGGGTCGTCGCAGGGTAGCCCAGGCCGGCGCCGCCCGTCAGCGCCGCCGCGCGACGGGGATGTACGCGGCGAGCGCGGGGCGCCGTCGTTCGCCTGCCGGAGCGGCAGACGCCCCTCACGCCCCGAGGTCCGCGCGGCCTCCCGCAGCGCCGGGCGGCGCCCGAGAGCCACGGGATCCTCGTGCGGGGCGGACTCCCAGGCGCCCGTGTCGCGGCCGAGCCACTCCAGCAGCGGCCTGTCGGGGCGGCCCGCCAAAGGGGGATGGGGCGCTCTCGGGGCGAAGGCTCATGGCTCGAACGGGACGCCGGTGACCGAGCCGGAGGGCTTGACTGCGACGTAGCACCGTGGGTCAGAAACCCCGCCAGCGCTGTCTTCCCTTCGGGCTCGAGAATCCCGCTCGGGCCGGTCGATTGGGTTTGACACCAGAAATGTGATCGTTCACATTTTGAGAGCGTATACTTGTGCTTTGCCCGGGGTGGGTCGTCCTGCGTGCCTTTGCGCGGGCTATCCATCTCATCTGATGGCGCCTCCGTCGAGCCAGCACCAGGGGTGCGGGGCGCCGGCAATTCCGCTTGCCAGAGGATTCAACGTGCGCCTGAACACAACGTGGTACCGAGCAAGAACCATGACCCTGTCGGCGATGGCGATGGCCATCGTCGCCGCGATTCCGTCCCCCGCTCGGGCGGACAACCCGATCGTGCAGACCTCCTACACGGCCGATCCCGCTCCCATGGTGCACGAAGGCAGGTTGTACCTCTACACGTCACACGATGAGGACGTGACGGTCAACAACTTCTACACCATGAACGACTGGAGGTTGTACTCCACCACGGACATGGTCAACTGGACGGACCACGGCTCGCCCGCGAGCTACAGGACCTTCAGCTGGGGAACCGGCGATGCGTGGGCGCCGCAGGGGATCGCCAGGAACGGCAAGTACTATCTATACGTGCCGCTGAACAACGCCACCGGCGCGAGGATCGGCGTGGGCGTATCGGACAATGTGGCAGGCCCGTTCATGGACCCGCTGGGAAGGTCGCTGGCCCAGAGCGGATCCGGCAACATCGACCCGACGGTGTTCATCGACGACGATGGACAGGCCTACATGTACTGGGGGAATGGCACCCTCCGGTACGTGAGGCTGAACTCGGACATGACCAGCACCTCGGGAAGCATCACCAACGTGTCGTTGAATGGCTTCACCGAGGGGCCGTGGTTCTACAAGCGAGGGTCGCTGTACTACCTCGTCTACGCCGCCATCGCCGGGACCGAGAAGATCAGCTACGCGACCAGCAACAGCCCGACCGGGCCCTGGACCGTCCGCGGCGACATCATGGACGCTGGCCGAACCTTCACCAATCACGCCGGCATCGTCGACTACAAGGGGCACTCGTACTTTTTCTATCACAACAGCGCGTTGCCGGGCGGCGGTGACTTCAAGCGCTCGGTCTGCGTGGAGGAGTTCACGTACGGCGCCGACGGCAGCATTCCGAAGATCACGATGTCCACGGGGGGACCGTCCGCCGTCGCCACGCTGGATCCATTCAAGCAAGTCGAGGCCGAGACCATCGCCTTCTCGTCCGGGCTCAAGACCGAGGTGTGCACCGACACCGGCGGCGGCATGAACGTCACGTCCATCAGCAATGGCGACTACATCAAGGTGAAGGACGTCGATTTCCTGGACGGCGTGACGTCCTTCGAGGCTCGGGTATCGTCCGCAGCCAGCAACGCGAAGATCGAGATCCACCTCGACAGTCAGACCGGCACGCTGCTCGGGACGTGTGACGTCTCGGGCGCGTCGTCCTGGACCACCAAGACCTGTGCGGTCAGCGGGGGCAGCGGGAAACACGACCTGTTCCTGAAGTTCGTCGGTGGCAACGGCGACCTCTTCAAGTTCAACTGGTGGCGGTTTACCGGACCCACCATGCCGGATGACGGGGGCGACGGAGGCGGCGGAGGCGGTGCCGGCGGCTCGGACCAGGGAACGGGCGGCAGCGGTGGCAGCGCCGACGCCGGGGCCGCGACCTCCGGCGCCGGGGCCACGACCTCGGGCACCGGCGGCACGGTCACCGGCGGCTCCGGCGGAACGACCGGCACCGCTGGCTCGGGCAGCGGCGGCAGCGCCGGATCCTCCGGTGGGAACGGCGCGGACGGCGACGACTCAGGCGGCTCGTGCGCTTGCCGGACGGGCGCGAGCACTCGGGACGGCGGACTCGCCGCCGCTCTCTGGCTGGGCGCTTCTGCGCTCGTTCTTCGGCGTCGGCGCCGGTAGGCGCTCGCACGGATCCCTGGCCGGACTCCTGATAGGCGGAAGTAGAGGAGCTCCTGTCGCCCGCCGAGACCCGCGGCGCGAGCGCGCGGGCGAGCCCCGCCGCGCGGCCCGTCAGCGCCGCCGCGCGACGGGGCCAGGGCGCCTCCGGCCGAAGTAGATCTCGAGCAGCTCGCGGCCGACGAGGTTCGCCTTGGTGCGCCACGCGATGTCGTTGGCCAGCATCACGGAGACGGCGATCTCGGGGCGATCGGACGGCGCGAACGAGGCGAACCAGGAGAACATCCGGGAGGGGTTGCCGCCGACCAGCGTGCCGGTCTTGGCGGCGACGGGCATGGTGCCGAGGGCGCGCGTGCCGTCCGGCTTGCGGAACGCCTTGGCGCAGGTGCCGCGCCGCGTGGTGACCTCGAGCATCGACCGGAGGGTGCGCGCGACCTCGGGCCGGAGGCCGCGGCCGTCGGTGCTGCGCGGCGCGGCGGCGCCCGCGTCGCCGCCGGCCTGCGCGCCCGGCGGCGCGAGGAGCGAGAGCCGGACGCGCTCGCCGTCGTTGGCGATGGTCTGCATCGCGAACAGGGCGCCGAGCGGGCTGAGGCGGCCGCTCCAGAAGCCCGCGGCGGCGCGGGCCAGGCCGAGCGCGTCGGCCGGGACCTGGGCGGCGCTCGGCGCGACCGGGACGTCGATGGGGACCTCGCCGTCGAAGCCGAGGTCGCGGGCCTTGCGGCGCAGGTCGTCGGCCGTGAGGTGCTGGCCGGCGAGCCGGGCGAAGACGCCGTTGATGCTGCGGCCGAGCGCCTCGCCGAAGACGGTGCAGGTGGCGCCGCGGCCCTCGAGATCCCGCGCGCGGATCCCGCTCATGCCGCCCGTGTAGCAGACGGGCGTCGCGACGTTCACCTTGCCGGCCTCGAGGAGCGCCGCGGCGGTGACGATCTTGAAGAGGCTCGCGCTCGGGGCGAGCGGGGTGGCGACGTAGTCGCGCTTGCCGCGGCTGGCCCAGACGAGGATGCGGCCGGTGCGGACGTCGGAGGCGACGATGGCGCCCTCGGGCGCGCCGGAGCGGGCGAGGAGGCGCTCGGCCGCGCGCTGGAGCTCGGGGTCGAGCGTGAGGCGCACCTGCTTGCCCGACGCGCCGACCGCCGCGTGGAACGCGCCGCCCTCGACGTGGAGCTTGCGAACGCCGGGCGGCGCCGGAGATGCCGTCGCCGGCGCGATCCACAGGGCGGCCGCGGCGGCGAGCGCGAGGTAGAGACGCGATCGCACCCGGCGCACATGCCAGAGGGGGCGCGCGCGGGCCAAGTTCCGCGCGGCGGCGTCGCGTCACGCCGCGGCCGAGCCTCCGCCGAACGCCGCGAGGTTCTCGCGCGCCCACGCCTCGAAGCGCAGCGGCTTCTGGCCGAGCGCCGCCTCGACGTCGTCGCTCAGCGCCGCGGCCCTGCCTTCGCGCAGGAAGCTGACGCCCTCGAAGACGGCGTCCGCGAAATCTCGCGCCGCGCCCGCGGCCAGCATGTCATCGCGCACCCTGTCCGGCGGGACATCGATCGTCTCGATGGATCGCCCCAGCGCGCGCTCCAGGATCGCCACCTGATCATGCGCGCTCAGCAGCTCGGGGCCGGTGAGCGTGTAGGTCCTGCCGTCATGCCGATCCGACGTCAGCGCCGCGACGGCGACGGCCGCCACGTCGCGCGGGTGGACGATCCCTTGCCGGCCGTCTCCGGTCCAGATCGGCACCACGCCGCCCGCGCGGATGGCCGCCGCCCATTGCAGCACGTTCGACGCGAACCCCACGGGCCGGAGCAAGGTCCACGCGAGCCCCGATGTCCGCGCGGCGTGCTCGCCGGCCCGGTGCCAGTCTCCGACCCGCGACCGGAGATCGGCGCCGAAGGCCGAGAGCTTCACCAGCCTCTTCACGCCGCCCTTCTTCGCCGCGTCGACCATGGCCACGTCGTGCGCCGCGATCGATGGGCCGGGCGCGCTGAGCATGAACAGCGCCTCGACCCCGTCGAGCGCGGCCCGGAGCGAGGCGGGCTCTTCGAGATCGCCGCGGACCACGTCCACCTCGCGGCCGAACGCCGCGGCCCGCGCTGGATCCCGCGTCATGGCGCGGATCGGCGCGCCCCTCTCGACCAGCTGCCTCACGACCTCTCTGCCGATGGTGCCTGTGGCACCGGTGATCAGGATCATCCTTGCTTCCCTCGTCGTAGGGTCCACGCGCCTCGCGTGCCTTCGAGAGGTCACCTTGGGGCGCGAGCGCGCCCGCATCTTGGAGAAATCGGACGGGGCGGCGGTGTTGCCGCGCCACGTCCCGGCGCGTAGGATCGAGCCGCGATGGATGTGCCCTTCGAGCGCGTCTTGCTGCCTTCGGCGCGGCTGCGACCTTATGTGTCGAGCATCGTGGTGGCGGCTCGACCGGGTGACACCTCGCTGTGGGCGCGCCTGCCGGACACGGGCGCGTCGCTCGTCTTCTGCAGGCCGTCTGCCGGCACGAGCGAGCTGATGGCCGTCGGTCCGAGCACCCGGGCCACGTACAAGGCGGGCTCGTCGAAGCCGCTCTTCGTGCGCGTGGGGCTCCGCGCGGGCTGCGCCCGCCCGCTCCTCGGCGCCGCGCTCCACGAGCTCGCCGACCGCGCCGTCGCGGTGGAGGACCTGTGGGGCGCGCGCGGCGCGCGAGCTCGCCGCGCGCTGGCCGCGGCGGAAGGCGACGTCGACCGCGTGCTCCGCGCGCTCGAAGAGCTCGTCCTGGAGGGCGCGCGCGGCGAGGGCGCCGCGGACGACGCCTCGCGCGTGAAGCTCCTGGACCGCGCCACCCGCCTGCTCGACGGCGGGGCCGACCTCCCGCCCGAGCGGGTGCACGCGCTGGCGCAGACGCTCGGGCTGAGCGAGCGGCAACTGCGCAGGATCTTCCAGGACGAGATCGGCGTCTCTCCCAAGCGCTATGCCCGCATCGCGCGCCTTCGGCGCGTGCTCACGAGGGTTGGCTCCACGAGCTGGGCGCAGCTCGCCGTGGACCTGGGCTTCTCCGACCAGCCGCACCTGAACGCCGAGTTCCGCGAGCTCCTGGGGGTGACCCCGCGGGCTTTCGTGGAGCGCCGTTTCCCCCGCGTGGGGCAGTGCGGATCCATCGCTTCGCCCGAAGGCCGCGCGGGCGAGCACCCGTTGCCGTAGCGCCGCCGGGATTGCCCGGTTCGCCTCTGACCACGAGCGACGAGCGACGAGCGACGAGCGCGAGCTACCCGGCGCCCGCCCCCGCGGGCCTGGGACGCAAGGCGAGCCCTTGCCGAGCGCGTTTCCGTTCATGGCGATAATATGCTGTGACAATCGACACGCGCCTGGGAGTCCAAGCGTGCGCGTCCTGAACCAGCATGTGTCCACCCGGGCGGCGGACGAGCCGGGCCCGCCTCGTGAAGCCGACGAGCGAAACGAAGAACACTCGCTCGCCAAAAAAAAGATCTGGACAATCGAATCGAGCATTCATTAAGTTGAAAAATGGTCCTGTGCGCATTCAGCATCAAATCAGGACCAACCTCGCCGTACTCGATCCTGTTCTGTTGAGCTCCGAGCGACGCAGAGCGCCGCCGCGCGGAGCGGTTGGTGCTGAGTGCGCCGAGATCTACCTCGGGCGCAACGCTCCTTTTTGTGGAGCGTGAAGGCCCGAGGCGAGGTGCCCAAAAACGTCACCGCACGGACGCGAATCGTCACCGGCGCGATGTTCTTTTTGGGGGTTGTCCCTCGCAAATGTCTGGACGGTTCGACGACTGAATTGCTATCTTGGACAATGGACCTGTGCGCATCCGCTCTCCGATTTCGAGCTGACGCCTCGCGCACCTGATCTGATCGTGATCAGCCCGCGGGGCGCGGCCTGACCGGAGCCCTCGAAACCGACTTTCGCCTGACCCGTGTGTCATGGCGCATGCGGCTCGGATGACGCTCCATCGTGGTTCGATCCTCGCAAGGACCTCAAAGGAGCTACTTATGAAACAGATATCGATCGCCTCCTCCGCAGCGCTCGCCACGCTGCTCATCACCGCCTCGAGCCTCGCAAGCACCCCCGCGCCGACGCCCACGTGCACCGTGATCCAGCGGGGAGCCCTGGGAGACGTCTACAACGCCGAGATCTGGAGCCTCGCCCCGACCTATCACGTCCCGACCCCCTTCGAGGTGAACACGGGGTACTCCAGCACCGTCGGCGAGAAGCGAGCCCTGTTTGGCTTCGAGCTCGGCGCCATCCCCGAGAGCTCGCTCATCACGTCGGCCAGGTTCTATGTCCTGACCTACAGCAGCACGGCCCAGACCGTCCGCGCCCACCGGGTGCTCGCGCCCTGGAGCGAGGCGGACGTCACCTGGAACAACCTCGGCGGCATCGATCCCACGTCGTTCACGTCGTTCGAGTCCGGCGGCTCGGCGTGGCGCGAGCTCGATCTCACGGAGCTCGTCCAGGAGTGGGTGAGCGGCATCTCGCCCAATCACGGGATCCTCCTCGAGGAGGACGAGAACGGAAAGACCTCGTACAGGGGCAGCGCTCACACGGACACGTCCCAGCGACCTTTCCTCGAGATCTGCTACACGACGCCGAAGGGCTCGATCGGCGACAAGGTGTGGTTCGACGCGAACGCCGACGGCCTCGAGGACGCCTCCGAGCTCGGCATCTCCGGCGTGGTCGTCGACCTCTTCGCCGACGCGAGCTGCGACGGCTCCGCCGACGGCGCCCCCCTCCAGACGACCGCGACCGACGCGAACGGCGCCTACCGCTTCGGCGAGCTCGACGCAGGGTGCTACGTCGTCGGCGTCGACGACGCGACGCTCCCGCTCGGGCACCAGCTGACCACCGACGACGAGCCGCTCGCCGTGTCCCTCGGCGCGGGAGAGAACGTGACCGACGCCGACTTCGGCTACGTGACGTACTCGTCGATCGGCGACACGGTCTGGCTCGACAGCGACGCCGACGGGCTCTACGAGCCGGAGATCGGCGAGCTCGGCGTCAACGGCGTCCGCGTCGAGCTGTTCCAGGGGGATCAGCTGATCGACTTCACCATCACCGGCAACAGCCCCTACACCGGCCAGCCCGGCTTCTACCTCTTCGACACGCTCTCGGCGGGCACCTACTCGGTGGTCGTCACCGCCGACAACTTCATGACGAGCGGCCCGCTCGCCGGGCAGGAGCCGACGGCCGACCCGGACGGCGGGCTCGACAACGTGGGCACGGTCTCGCTCGGCTGGGCCCAGGACCTGCTCGACGCCGACTTCGGCTACCAGCTCTCCTGCGGCAACGGCGTCTGCGGCGGCGACGAGAGCTGTTCCACCTGCGCCGTCGACTGCGGCATCTGCCCGCCCACCTGCGGCAACGGCGCCTGCGAGACCGGCGAGGACTGCAGCAGCTGCAGCGCCGACTGCGACGTCTGCCCGCCCACCTGCGGCGACGGCACCTGCGACGCGAGCGAGAGCTGCGGGAGCTGCAGCGCCGACTGCGGCGCCTGCCCGCCGGTGTGCGGCAACGGCACCTGCGAGGCCGGCGAGGACTGCGGCACCTGCTCGGACGACTGCGGCGCCTGCCCCGCGGTCTGCGGCAATAGCGCCTGCGAGACCGGCGAGGACTGCGCGAACTGCGCCGGCGACTGCGGCGCCTGCCCCGCCGTCTGCGGCAACGACAGGTGCGAGGCCGGCGAGAACTGCCTCGAGTGCCCGAGCGACTGCGGCATCTGCCCGCCGGTGTGCGGCAGCGGCGTCTGCGAGTTCGGCGAGACTTGCAGAAACTGCGCGGCCGACTGCGGCGCGTGCGCGCCGGTCTGCGGCGATGGGGTCTGCAAGGCGGGCGTCGAGGACTGCTCGAGCTGCGCGGCCGACTGCGGCGCCTGCCAGTGCGCGTCGCCCGGCACCGGCACCCCCGGTTACTGGAAGAGCCACCCGAACGCCTGGAAGGTCTCGAAGCTGACCATCGGCGGCAAGACGTACACGAAGGCCCAGCTCCTCGACGTCATCAGCCGTCCGACCAAGGGCGACGTCACGTACATCCTCGCGAAGCACCTCATCGTCGCCAAGCTCAACGTCGGTATCGGCAATCAGTCGAGCTGCATCGAGCGCACCATTGCTGCGGCGGATCAGTGGCTCCAGAGGTACCGCCTCGGCAGCAACGTCAAGGATCGGGGCTGCAACTCGCCTTGGGAGGTCGGTGAGCCGCTCGCCGAGAAGCTCGACAAGTACAACAACGGTCGCCTCTGCGCGCCCCACCGCGATGACGTCGATTGTGACGGCCACGGCCACGACCGCGACCACGACCACCACCACGGCCACGGCTGCCGCGGTCGGTAGGGCGCGCGACAGGCGAGCCGGCCTTCGCGCAGTGGCCCGCGACGCGCGTGGTCTCGATCGGGGCGAGCCCTGGCGAGACGTGGGGGGGCGGCGGCGAGGGCGTGCTCCGGCGGCTGGCGGGGCGGGGACAGGTCGCCGCTCCGCCGGCCGGGGTAGGGCAGGGGCCCCGGCCCCGCCTCCCCGCCGGGCCTGCCGCCGGCCTCACCGCGGGGCCTTTTGCCCGGACCGGGCGGGCGTCTTCGAGGTCCGCGCTGCTCCGGTGCGCGCTATGGTGTCGTCTCCCGGCCGGGGCCGGGGGTTCCTTGCCGACCATGCCGCCGACCCGCCTGCTCCGCAGCACCGAGATCCCCCAGGCCGACAACCTCGCGAACGTGCGGAGCGTGCTCGAGGCGCTCGCGGGAGGGGCGACCGCGAAGGAAGCGATCGCGCAGCAGACGGGCATCTCCTTGCGCCACGTCGGCTACGCGCTGGCGGCCGCCCGCGTCCTCGGGTGGCTCGGCGATGACGACGCCTCGATCACGCCCGCTGGACGCGGGCTGCTCGCCGCCCCGCCGGGCACCGCCGACGAGCGGACGCACCTGAGGCGCGCGATCTTCGCGTGCGATGTCGTGAGGGAGGTCGCGCCCGATCTCTTCGAGCCGGCGGCGCCCACGGCCGTGGCGCTCGCGCGGCGTCTGTTCCGCTTCACCGCCGGCATCGGGAAGGAGACGGCGCGCCGGCGCGCGCAGACGCTGCTCGCCTGGCGGAGCCAGGTGCTGGAACAGCAGCTCCCGCTCTTCCCCAGGCGTCCACGGAAGCGCCGCGCCGCCGCTCCGGCGGGCGCCGGCGCCGAGGCGGGGCCTGGCGCCGGCGATGAGGCCGCTCCTGCCGCCGAGGCCGAGGCGGGGCCTGGCGATGAGGCCGGTCCTGCCGCCGGCGCCGAGGCGGGGCCTGGCGATGAGGTAGGTCCTGCCGCCGGCGCCGAGGCGGGGCCTGGGGCCGGCGGTGAGGCCGCTCCTGCCGCCGGCGCCGAGGCGGCCTCGCCGATGCCGAGAGGGGAGAGCGACGCGCCTGCCGCCGACCGCCCCTCGCGACCGGGACGGCCGCGGGGGCGTTCGCGGCGATGAGCGGAGAGCTCCGGGGGGCGCGCTGATCGCGGCGGCGCGCCGCCCGTCGGCCGCCGCGCTACCGCGCTGCCGGCTGCTTGCGCGCGAGGCGCGCCGCGCGCAGCTCGTCGGCGGTCACCTTGTTGTCGCGGTTCGCGTCCGCCGCCTTCACCCGCTCCCAGCGCTTGTCGCCCACCTCGTCCCTCGTGAGGAAGCCGTCGCCGTTCTTGTCGCTCCGGGCGAAGCGCGCCTGATGCTTCGCCGCGCGCGCCTTCTTGTGCTGCTCGGCGTGCGCCTTGAGCTCCTCGGCGGACAGCGTGCCGTCCTTGTTCGTGTCCGCCTTGCCCAGCCGCTTCTGCGCCTTCTCCGGGAGCTCGGCGACCGTCACCTTGCCGTCGCCGTTCTTGTCCAGGCGCTTGATGAGGCGGGCCGGATCCTTCGGGCGGTGGTCGCGCCGGGCGTCCTTGTCCTGCCGCGGCGCCTGCGTGTCCGCCGCGCCGCTCGCCGCGTACGCCGCTCCGCTGCCGGCGAGCACGGCCGTCGCGAGAAAGCTGCCGAGGACGAAGCGACGGATCGCGCTGCGGGCGGTGTTCGAGAAGTGGGAGAGGGTCATGGTGGTCGTGCTCCTTGGTGCAAGGGCCAGCCTGTTCTTGCCGGCTTCTGCTCCTGGGACGCTCCCCGGCCCGCCCTCCCTACGCGCGCTCCGAATTTTTTTTGAGCGGGCGCGGGCGTGACCCCACAGCCCCTCGCTTCCGGCCGGGCCTCCTCGCTCCTGGCCGGGGGCCTCCTGGCTCCCGGTTCGTCGTGCGGTACTTTGGCCGGACGTGTGGTGTTTCGTGGACTGGGAAGTCAGGACGCCAAGACGCCAAGACGCCAAGACGCCAAAAATATAAATGTTTCGCGTGCTTGTCTCCTTGCGGGCCACTCTTCCGCGGCGCTGCGCGCGGTAGTTACCTCACCACCCCCGGTTCTGCCCTCCGCCTCGGGATGAGGCGGGGCCGACGTCCCGAGCCGGCGCGGCCCGAGGCTACTCCATCAGCGATTTCGAGCCGCCCATCATGCTCCGGAGTCGCGCGACGTCGCGCGACGGCGGTGCCCCGAACAGCCGGCTGTACTCGCGGCTGAACTGCGACGGGCTCTCGTAGCCGACCCGGTAGCCGGCGGTCGCCGCGTCCACGACCTCGCCGAGCATCAGGCGGCGCGCCTCCTGGAGCCGGAGCTGCTTCTGGTACTGCAGCGGGCTCATGGCCGTGACGGCCTTGAACTGATGGTGCAGCGCCGACGGGCTCATGTGCACCTCGCGCGCGATGGCCTCGATGCGCAGCGGCCGGGTGTAGTTGCTCTTCACGAGGCTGATCGCCTTCGCGATCCGCTGCGCCTGGCTGCCGGCCAGGGCGATCCGCTGGAGCCGCCCTCCCTGCTCGCCCTTGAGCAGGCGATAGTGGATCTCGCGCGCGGCGAGCGGCGCGAGGATGGGAATGTCCTGGGGGGTCTCCAGCAGGCGGATGAGCCGCAGCGCCGCGTCCATCAACGGGAGGTCCGTCCGGCTCACGAACAGGCCGCGCTCCACGTGGTCGCTGCCGGACGCGGCGCTCGGCGCGGGGAGACCGGGCTCCGTGAGGAGCGAGCTCACGTCGCTCGGCTCCAGGTCGAGGGCGAGGCACAGGTAGGGGCGCTCCCTCGACGCCACGAGCACCTGGCCGACGAGCGGCAGATCGACCGTGACGACCAGGTAGCGCGCGGGGTCGTAGACGACCACCTCGTCCGCCAGCATCACCTGCTTGCGGCCCTGGGCGATGAGGCACACCATCGGCTTGTAGACGGTGTGTAACGGCTCGGAGGGGCGCGAGGCGCGGACCAAGCTCATGCCCTTCACGGCCGTCGCGTGCATGCCGTCCTCGGCGGTGAACCGCTCGATCAGGGCTGCCAGCTCGGTGAGCCGCCGCTCGACCTCACGATCCGACTCCTCTGCCGCCGGGGCGCCTGCGTGCATGGGGCCAGGCTACCTCATCGCGCCCGCTCCGCCCACCCGGAGGCCCGCGCGGGCGCCCTGCGCTTGCCCGCGCGCCGGGAGAGACGCCCGCCGCGCCGGATGCTCGCCGTGCAGGATCGGGCAAGAGCCGTCCAGGAACGGACTACCGCGCGCTCGCGGAGGAGGCCTAGGTTCTTCCCGTGACCGGCGCAATCCCGCGCTGGAGAGCAAGCCGAATCGAGGAGTCTCCCATGCCTGGTATCGAGGGAAAGGTCGTTGTCATCACCGGCGCGAGCAGTGGTATCGGCGAGGCCGCCGCGCGCCTCTTGGCCCGGCGCGGCGCGCGGGTCGTCGTGGGCGCCAGGCGCACGGATCGGCTGGAGAAGCTCGCGTCCGCCATCCGCGCGGAGGGCGGCACCGTGGAGCATCGAGCCCTGGACGTCACCAAGCGCAAGGACGTGGCCGATTTCGTCGAGCTCGCCCGCGCGACGTTCGGCCGCGTCGATGTGATCGTTAACAACGCCGGCGTCATGCCGCTCTCGCCCCTTGCGTCGCTGAAGATCGAGGAGTGGGACCGCATGATCGACGTGAACATCCGCGGCGTCCTGCACGGGATCGCCGCCGGGCTGCCGATCATGAAGGCGCAGGGGCACGGGCACTTCGTCAACGTCTCGTCGATCGGCGGACACATGGTGGTCCCGACGGCCGCCGTGTACTGCGCGACGAAATTCGCGGTCTGGGCCATCTCCGACGGTCTCCGGCAGGAGTCCACCGACCTCCGGGTGACCGTGATCTCCCCCGGCGTCACCGAGTCCGAGCTGGCCGACACCATCACGGACGACAGCGCGCGGCAGATGATGAAGGAATTCAGGAAACTGGCCATCTCACCGGATGCCATCGCCCGCGCGATCGCGTTCGCGATCGAGCAGCCGGACGACGTCGATGTGAACGAGATCGTCGTCCGCCCGACGGCGAGCCCGCATTGATAGGCTTCCGCTCCCGGCGAGCTCCGCAGACCCTTGGAGCCGCTGCTCGCCGCCCGGGAGTGCAGGTGTCTGAGGGCTGATTCTGAGTCCAATAAAGACGGTAGGCGCTCGGAGGCGCAGCTCGCCGCGCGGCGCGGGGAGGGCTGATGTCTGAGCCCAAGAGCCATCACCCCTCCGGCGAAGCCAGAGGAGTGATGGCTCGGGCGAGTTCGGCCCTCCCCGCGCCGCGCGGCGAGCTGCGCCTCCGAGCGCCGGGCTCACCCGCCCGGGCAGGGCGCGCCGGCCTTGGCCCAGGTCTCCCACGCCGCCACGAACTCGGCATAAGGCGTCGGGATGGGCGTGCGGCCAGCGCCCGGGTTCCAGCCCCAGGTCACCAGCGGATCCTCGAGGTGGACGCGCAGCGCGGCCATGTCCTTGCCGCCGTTGCGCGCCGGATCCTTGATCTGCTCGCACAGCGCGCCGGGGGCGACCCCGACGAACACCATCGGCATGTCCGGCGGCGGCATGTGCCAGCCCTTCGCCACGCCGGGCGGTATGTGCGTCCCGTAGCTGCTTGGCGGGTTCGCCGGCCCGTGGCAGGTCGTGCACTCGGCGCCGGCCATGCCGTGGCCCGTCGGACCGCGGAGCACGAACTGGTTGTGAAGACGGCCCTCGTCGCCCTGCAGCGGCACGTCGCCCGCCGGGTGACAGTTCTGGCAGCGAGGGTGCTGGAGGACGCTGCGCACGGTCTCGAACGCGGCGAGGCCGGCCGCGCGGTCGGCCGGCGACGCCGAGGGGGCCTGCGAGGCCCCGGAGGTCTGTCCCCCGCACGCGGCGAGGAGGAAGGCGAGAACAAGAGAGGAACGGATCATGGTCGGTACCTAGGCGAGGCGGAACGGGAGGGAGCGCAGCCGCTGCTTCGTCAACGCGAACACCGCGTTCGCCACGGCAGGCGCGATCGGCGCGGTCGCCGGCTCCCCGATGCCGCCCATCGTGGCCTTGCTCGGGATGATGTGGACGGCGACGCGCGGCATATCGACCATCCGGAGCATGGGATAGTCGTGGAAGTTGCTCTCCTGGACCTGCCCCTCGACGATGTTGAGCTTGCCGTAGAGCGCCGCCGTGAGGCCGAAGACGACGCTGCCCTGGACCTGCGCCTCGATGCCGAGCGGGTTCACCGCGGTGCCGCAATCGACGCTGCACGTGACCGAGTGAACGCGGATGCGCCCCTGCTCGATCGAGACCTCGGCGACCTCGGCGATGATCGAGCCGAACGACTCGTGCATCGCGAGCCCGCGCGCCCGCCCCGGCGCGGGCGCCGTGCCCCAGCCGGCCTTCTCGGCGGCGACCTTCAGCGCGTTGGCGTGCCGCGGCTTGTTCTTCAGCAGCTCGAGGCGGTACGCGAGCGGATCCTGCCCGGCGGCGTGCGCCAGCTCGTCGATCATGCTCTCCATCGCGAAGGCCGTGTGCGTGTTGCCGACCGAGCGCCACCACAGCACGGTGACCGGCGTCCTCGGCGAGTGCAGCGACACGCGGAGCGCGGGCATCCCCGCGAGATACGGCGAGTCGCCGAGCCCCTCCACCGACGTGTGGTCGATGCCGTTCTTGACGACGAACGACTCGAGCGGCGTGCCGGCGACGATCGACTGGCCCACCACCATGTGATCCCACGCGACCGGCATGCCCCGCGCGTCGACGCCGACCTGGACCCGGTGGACGTACGCGGGGCGGTAATAGCCGCCGCGCATGTCGTCCTCGCGCGTCCACACGACCTTGACCGGCACGCCGGCGGCCTTCGCCACCATCACGGCCTCCCCGACGAAATCCGCCACCGGGCTGGCGCGCCGGCCGAAGCCGCCGCCGAGGAACGTCGTGTGGATCTGGACCTTCTCGGGCGACGTCCCGAGGATCTTCGCCGCGGCCATCTGGTCGCCGGTCTGGAACTGCGTGCCGGTCCAGATCTCGCAGCGATCGCCCTCGATCTTGACCGTGCAGTTCAGCGGCTCCATCGGCGCGTGCGCGAGGTAGGGCACGTCGTACTCCGCCTCGATCCGCGATTTGGCCGCGGCCAGGCCGTCCTCGACCTTGCCGACCTGGGCGGCGACCGGGCCCGGCTTGCGCGCCTGCGCGCGGAACTCTTCCAGCAGCTTGGCCGAGTCGACCCCGCCGCCCTCGGGCTTCGCCCACTCGGCGCGGAGCGCGTCGCGCCCGAGCTTGGCGGCCCAGAAATGCGCGGCGACGACGGCGACGCCGTTCGCGGTGGGGACGACCTTCTCCACGCCGGGCACCTTGAGGGCGTCGGCCGCGTCGAACTTCACGAGCTTCGCGCCGAACGCCGGCGGGCGGAGCACCACGGCGGTGCGCAGCCCGGGGAACTGCACGTCGATCCCGAACTGCGCCTTGCCCGTGATCTTCTCCGGCGTGTCGATGCGGCGCACGAGGGTGCCGATCAGCTTCCAATCCTTGGGATCCTTCAGCTTCACCTTCGCCGGCGGGGTCAGCTTCATCGCCTCCTCGGCGAGCTGGCCGTAGGTCAGCTGATTCTTGCCGTGGGTGATGATCCCCTTCGCGGCGACGCACGCCGCGGGCGCGACCTTCCACCGGGCGGCCGCCGCGCGCACCAGCATGTCCTTCGCCATCGCGCCGACGGTGCGATACCGATCGAACTCGCCGTTGGTGCTCGACGACCCGCCGGTCATCTGCATCTGCATCACCGGATGGCCGTACACCGGCGCGGCAGGCGCGTGCTCCGACCGCACCTTGGACCAGTCGCACTCGAGCTCCTCGGCGATCAGCATCGCGAGGCCGGTCCAGATGCCCTGGCCCATCTCGGAGTGCGCGAGCACCACAGTGACGGAGTCGTCCGTTCCGATGCGCACGAACGCGTTCGGCGACGGCGGCTGCGGCTGCGGCGCCTTCGGCGCGGCCTTGACCCCCTGCGGCACGTAGAAGCTGAGCAGGAGCCCCGCCGCGGAGCCCGCGGCCACCTGCAAGAAGTCACGCCTTGAGACGGTCACTTCCCACCTCGCTTGAGCCGCGACGCGAGGATCACCGCCTCGCGCACACGCGCATACGTCCCGCACCGACACACGTTTCCGGACAGCGCCGCGTCGATGTCGGCGTTGGTCGGATCGGGTTTCTGCTCGAGCAAGGCGGCCGCGGTCATGATCTGGCCGGACTGGCAGTACCCGCACTGGACGACATCGGCCTGCGCCCACGCCTGTTGCACGGCGTGCGACCCGTCGGCCGACAGGCCCTCGATCGTCGTCACCTTGCGCGTCCCGACGCTCGACACCGGCAGGACGCAGGAGCGCGCGGGCTTGCCGTCGATGTGGACCGTGCAGGCGCCGCACTGGGCCATGCCACAGCCATACTTGGTGCCGGTCAATCCCAGCAGATCCCGGAGCACCCAGAGCAGAGGCATCTCCGGAGCGGCCTCGACCTCGCGAACAACGCCGTTGACATGGAGTTTCATGGCCGTCCAGGCCATACTTTTGCGCTCGAGCGGCGTCAAGCGACGGCGCTCGGTTTTATCGATTCTTCACATCGAACAGCTCGATCAGCGGCTCGCCGTCGCCCTGCGGCGCCCTGGGGGCGATCGGCGGCGTCCCGTGACGAGGAACGCCCTGGCGAGAGCACCGCGAAAGGATGATGATGCCAGCCGAATGAACGAGCTTGAGCGGATCGTGCGGGAAGCGACGAAGTTGGTGGCGGACCGGTCCCCGTTTCTGCTCGCGACCGTCGTGCGGGTGTCGGGGTCGTCGTACCGGCGCCCCGGCGCCCGGATGCTGGTCGCCGGCGATCGCTGGCTGTCGGGGTGCGTGAGCGGCGGCTGCCTGGAGGGCGACGTGATGCTCCGCGGCGAGCACCGGTGCCGCGACGGCGCCGTGGTGGTCACGTACGACTCGACCACCGAAGACGGAGAGCCGTGGGGCGTGGGGCTCGGCTGCAACGGCGTCGTCGATGTCCTGCTCGAGCGCGTCGAGGCCGGGGCGACCCACGACGCGCTCGCGTTCGCGGCCGCCTGCTTCGCCGAGGAGGCCACGGGCACGCTGGTCACGGTGATCCGCTCGACCGCCGGCGCGGTCCGGGTCGGCGAGCGCCTCGCCTTCGGCCCGCCGTGCGCGCTCGCGCGCCCGGTGACCGATCCGGCCGCGGCCGCCGCGATCGAGCGCGCCGCGCGGGGGCCGGCCGGCGTCGTGGAGCTGGAGGGGCTCGGGATCACCGCGCTCGTCGAGAAGATCGCGCCGTCGCCGCAGCTCTTCGTGCTCGGGGGCGGCCACGACGCGGCGCCCATCGTCGCGCTCGCCAAGTCGGTCGGGTTCCGGGTCACGGTCGCGGGTCTCACCCTCCGCCAGGGCTCCCGGTTCGCCGCGGCCGATCGCGTCCTGTCGACCGGAGGCGCGATGGATCGCGTCCGCGCGCTCATCGACGCGGCGGCCGAGGCGTATGTCGTCATCATGCACCACCAGCGCACGCCGGACCGCGACGCGCTCGCGGTCGCCCTCGCGTCGCGCGCCCGCTACATCGGCGTGCTCGGGCCCGCGCGCCGGACGCGCGATCTCCTCGCCGAGATCGGCCGCCGCTCGGCCGACGATCCGCGGATCCACGCGCCGATCGGGCTCGATCTCGGCGCCGAGACGCCCGAGCAGATCGCGCTCTCGGTCGTGGGCGAGCTCCAGGCCGTCGCGCGGAGGGCGCAGGGGGGGAAGCTCCGCGACCGCGTCCGCCCGCTGCACGCCGGCATGGCGCTGGCCGTGCTCGCCGCCGGCGGCTCGCGCCGCCTCGGGCGCCCCAAGCAGCTCGTCGAGCTCGACGGAGCGCCGCTCGTCCGGCGCGTGGCGACGGCGTGCGTCGAGGCGCGATCCGGGCCGGTCGGCGTCGTGCTCGGCGCCCACGCCGGCGCGGTCGCGCGCGCGCTCGGCGATCTCGACGTCGCGCGCATCGCGAACGACGGCTGGGAAGAGGGCATCGCCTCCTCGATCCGCGCCGCGGTCCGGTGGGCGGAGGCCTCGAAGGCCGACGCGCTCCTGATCGCGCTCGCGGACCAGCCGCTGATCACGGTCGAGCACCTCACCGCCCTGCGGAACGCGTGGCTCGCGGGCGCCCCGGTCGCCGCGTCGCGCTTCAGCGGCGTCGTGGGCGCGCCGGCGGTGTTCGATAGGTCTCGCTGGGAGGCCCTCGCGCGCCTCGAGGGGGACCAGGGCGCCGGCCGGCTGCTGCGCGCCGAGGACATCGCGGCGATCGACTGGGAGGGCGGCGCGATCGACGTCGATACGGCCGACGACGTGCGCGCGCTCGGCGGTCACGCGCCGGCGACCCCGCCGAGCTGCTGAATCCGCCGGGGCCGCCGCGCGGCCGCTCCGGCGGCCCTTGACTTCGAGCGCGCTCTAACTCTTACCGTGGCTTGCGTCGAGGCGCCGCGGCCCATCCCCGCGGCCCAAGGAGCCAACCATGCATACGCGCAAGCTCGGTCCTCTCCAGGTCTCCGCCCTCGGTCTCGGCTGCATGGGCATGAGCGATTTCTACAGCAATCGCGACGACGCCGAGTCGATCGCCACGATCCATCGCGCGATCGAGCTCGGCGTCACGCTGCTCGACACCGCGGACATGTACGGGCCTTTCACGAACGAGGAGCTCGTCGGCCGGGCGATCGAGGGCCGGCGCGATCGGGTCGTCCTCGCGACCAAGTGCGGCATCGTCCGCGACCCCAACAACATCCATGTCCGGGGCGTCAACGGCACGCCGGAGTACATCCGGGCGGCCTGCGACGCGAGCCTGCGGCGTCTTCGCGTCGACGTCATCGATCTCTACCAGCTGCACCGCGTCGATCCGAAGACGCCCATCGAGGACAGCGTGGGGGCGATGGCGGATCTCGTGAAGGCCGGCAAGGTGCGCGCGATCGGCCTCTCGGAGGCGGGCTCGGCGACGCTCCGGCGCGCCCACGCGGTGCACCCGCTCGCGTCGGTGCAGACCGAGTACTCGCTCTGGACGCGGGATCCCGAGGACGACGTGCTCGCCACGTGTCGCGAGCTCGGCATCGGCTTCCTCGCCTACAGCCCCCTCGGCCGCGGCTTCCTCACGGGGCAGATCAAGCGCTTCGAGGACCTCGCGCCGGACGACTACCGCCGCGTGGCGCCGCGCTTCCAGGGGGAGAATTTCCAGCGGAACCTGGATCTCGTCGCGAAGGTCGAGGACATCGCGCGGGAGAAGGGCGTGAAGGCGTCGCAGCTCGCGCTCGCCTGGGTGCTCGCGCAGGGGGATTTCATCGTCCCGATCCCCGGCACGAAGCGCCGCAGCTACCTCGAGGAGAACGTCGCCGCGGAGGGGATCAAGCTCACGGAGGGCGATCTGCGCCGCCTCGACGCGGTGGTGCCGAAGGGCGCGGCGGCCGGTCCGCGGTATCCGGAGGTCGGCATGAGGCTCGTGAACCAGTGAGCGGCGCGGCCGGACGACCGCGCGCCGGCGCGCCGCGCTCCGGTGCGGCCGGCGCGCTCACGATCGCGGAGGTCGCGGCGGCGACCGGGACGAGCGCGCACACGCTCCGCTATTACGAGCGGATCGGGCTCATCCGGCCCGTGGCGCGGGCGCGGAGCGGCCACCGCCGCTACGGCCCGGACGACGTGCGGTGGGTCGAGTTCCTCCGCAAGCTGCACGCGACCGGCATGCCGATCCGCCGCATGCTCGAGTATGCGGCGCTCGCGCGCCGCGGCGAGGGCACGCTCTCCGAGCGGCGGGCGCTGCTCGAGGCGCACCGCGACGACCTGGCCGCGAAGCTCGCCGAGCAGCAGGCGCACCTCGCCATCATCGAGAAGAAGGTGCAGATGTACCTGGATCTCGAGAAACAGAGCGCGCGCCGCCGCGCGTCGTGACGAGCGCCGCGGCGCCGGTGTCGGGCAGGCGTCCGGCGCTGTCCCGGGGCGCGGCGATCACGCCGGCTCCGGCACCCCGGGCTGCCGGAGCACGCGCAGAGGGCCCTCGGACGACACCAGGCCGGCGAGCGCCGGATCGGTCATCACCTCGAGGAGATCGCGCTCCGCGCCGTCGACCGTGCACCGGCGCCGCACGAGCCGGACGACCTGCGAGTAGTCCACGTGATCCAGATCGTGCGCGAGCCCGAGCGGCTGCCACAGGGTGTGCCGGCCGTGCCGGTGGGCGGCGCCCGGGTCGTACCAGCCGTAGTTGGCGGCCCGATCGCGGCTCCCGGCGAGCCGGTTGGTGAGCACCCAGTGCTTGCCCACGTTCTCGATGAGCCCGGTCCGCCCCGCGACCCGCTCCTCGACGCGGCGGTGGTGCTCCAGCATGCGGGAGGTGTTGGCCATCGTGGGATCCGGGGCGCCGATGCACGGCTGGATCCGCACCGTGGCCTGCTCCCAGACGAGATCGCAGAGGTGCGTCGTCAGCATCGCGCACTCGAGGAGATCCGCGATGCGCTGCGTCGTCCTGGCGGAGGCGTTGATCCGCACGGAGTCCTGCGCGTCGCCGACGCGGAGCGCGTCGGCGCTCACGAGGAAGGTCGCGCGGTGCTCGCCGTGCTCGCTGTGCACCGGGACCCACTCGATGGGCGCCAGGTGACCGGCCTGCACGGCCTCCAGGAGGGCGTCCTCGCGCGCGGCGCAGGCGCGTTCGGGAAGGCGTGCGACGAAATCGGTGCCTCGCAGGACGTCGGTCATGGCTCCCCCTGGGCGAGCCTCGCTCCGGCCGCGCGGCGCCGTCCGGCCGGGGCGTCGAGCGCTGGCGGGCTCGCTCGCTTGATTGTGCGGAGCGCGCGAGATCCGCGCAAGCGCGCGCGGGTCCCGTGGATCGCCGGGGAGGAGCGTCGGTGGCGCGAGGCGGCGCGGCGCCCGGCGCGGCGCCGCTCGCGCGCGCCGAGCGCCGCCCTCGCGCGCGCTCGCGGGGGCGATCCTCCGCGAATATGCGCTCGCCCGCGCGCTCCTGCGCCGCTTTGCGCGGTCTGCCTGCTCGCCCTAAGCTCCGCCACATGTCGCCCCTGGTGCGCCGTCCCCCCCAGCGTCCCTCCGGAGCGTTCTGCGCTTCCCGCCTTCTCGTCCTCGCCTGCGCCGCCGCGCTCGCCGCGCAGGCCGCCGGCTGCGGCTCCAGCGCTTCCCAGGGGCCCGACGCGGCCGCCGCCCTCTCGTCGATCGATGCGCGCCTGCGCGGCAGCTTCCGGCTCGTCCGGTTCGAGCCCGAGGTCCCGCTCGAGCCGATGCTCGCGTCGATGCTCGAGTTCCAGTACGCGCACTTGATCGTCCGCTTCGACGGGAAGCGCATCCTCGCGAATTCGCCCGGCCTCCACGTCGATCGCGCCTACGAGATCCGCGAGCCCCTGTGGGATCGATTCAAGCTGATCTCCTACGACGAGGCGGGGATTGCCTACGAGGCGCTGTGCGAGTTCTCGGACCAGGGAGAGCTCATCGTGTACGCGCAGACGCCGCCCTGGAAGGGCGTGGCCACGCTCCGCCGCGCGCAGTAGCGAGCAGGAACGACGCGACGTGGACGGGCGGGGAGCGCGGCGGCGCGGCGCGCCTCAGGGCGCCGCGGGGAGCTGATCCAGGAGGCGCGCGAGCTGCTCGCAGAGCCGCTCCCTGCTGAACTGCGCGATCTCGTCGGCGTTGTCGCTCCGGAGCGCGCGCCGCCCGCCCTCCGCGCGCTCGCGCAGCCAGCCCGCGATCCCGGGCACGTCGCCCGGATGGATGTGGCGCCCCGCGTCGTGCGCTTTGATGATGTCGGCCGCCTCGCCGTCAGGGGCGATCGCGAGGATCTCCTTTCCGATCGAGAGATACTCGAACATCTTCGCGGGGACGACGCGGCACGCGCTCTCGACGTCGCTCAGGAGCATGCAGAGCGCGTCGGCGGACCTCATCCAGGCGATCGAGCGCGAGTGGTCGCAGTACGGCTCGAGGCGCAGGCGACATCGCGTCTTCTTGACGCGGTCGAGCAGCTTCTCCTGCTGCTCGGTCCTCCGGCCCACAATGACGAGCTCCAGCTGCGCGAGGCTCTCCGGCGCAGAGGCGTCCAGCACCTCGATCGCCGCGACCAGCGGCTCGATGTTGGTCAGGTTCCAGAGCGTGCCCGTATAGACGAGCCGGAAGACGCCGCGAGCTGGCGTGGCGATGTCGGTCGCGGCCGGCCCGGCGGCGATGTCGTCCTCGTCGAAGCCGTTGTAGATGCACGTCGACCCGGCGTGGCTGCCTGCCTCGCGAGCGCGGTCCTGAAGCCGCTGGGCGCTCGACTTCGTCGTGCAGACGAGGGCGTCGGCCTGCTGCAGGATGTAGCGCTGCATCCTGCGCTGGACGGCACGGGAGAAAGCGTCCTGGCGCGCGTTCTCGAGGTAACGCTGGCTGATGTCCCATTCATCGCGGAAATCGAGGACGAGCGGCAGCCCGAAGCGCTTCTTCAACAGGGCTCCGAGGAGGATGTTCGAGTACGACGGGGCGGTCGCGAGGATGGCGTCGTGATGGATCGTGCGCAGGAGGTGGCTGCCTGCGCGCAGCGCCGAGGGGAGCCAGAGCACCTGCGGATCGGGCTGCAGCGCGAGCATGGTCGCTCCGCGCAGCGCCCCGGCGAGGCGCTGGCGCGGTCCTGGCGCGGTCGCCTTGCTGCCCGCGTCGCGCGCGAGCTTGGCTTTCATGCTGTAGCTAGGCTCCCACGTCCTCGCGCGCTCGATGTGCGTCTCCGCCGGGATGTCGCGCAGCAAGCTCTGGTCCGAGAGCGGCGCGGATGGGTTGGCCGCGACGAGCACGCTGGTCTCCCAGCCGAAGCGACGCAGGTACTTCACGAACTTGACGGGGCGCTGCACCCCGGCCCCGCCGACAGGCGGAAAGTGATAGCTGATGAGCAACAGCCGCCGGGTCCTGGCTGCTCGATGGAGAGCGGACCCGTCCTTGTCATCGGGGCCGCTCGCCGCTCTGTGCTGTCCTGTGGCAAGAAAATGAACGCTATCGTCGAAGAGCATGATTCCCACCCCCCCCCACTCACGCTGAGGCGTTCACGCCATGTACTGGGATATTCGCGAGAAATGAATGACTTGCCGGCTCGTGCGCTCCACGAGCTCGCGAACGAGCGCGCTCGCCACGATCGACGTGTCGTGCAGGAGGATGATGTCCCCGCTCCGAGGTCTGTATCGCGCACACCACGCCACCGCTTCCTCCGATGATTTCATCGCGTAATCGCGGGGATCGGCGTTCCAGAGGACCACGGTGTGCCCATCGCTCCAGAGCTGAAGGAGCGCGCGGGCCGAGACCTTCCCCCAGGGCGGACGGAACAGCGGGCATGGACTTCCCGTGAGATCTTCGAGGAGCGCCCGCGTCGTCCCCACCTCCGCGCGCAGCAGCTGAGGAGACGCATGCTCCAGCGAGACATGGGTGTAGGTGTGGTTGCCTATTTCATGTCCGTCCGCCACGATGCGGCGCACGAGATCAGGGTGGCTCCGGGCCATTGTGCCGAGGACGAAGAACGTCGCGTTTACCCTGTGCTCGGCGAGCCAGTCGAGGAGTCGAGGCGTGCGCTCGGGGTGGGGACCATCATCGAACGTCAGCGCTATCTCGGCGACGTTCCGGTCGGAATGGCCGGCGATGAGCGCGCGCTTCCTGGACGACGGTCCGCGATCCATGAGCATGCGACGGGGAATTGTCATCGTCGCGATGTGCTTGGCCGTCTGCCGTAAAAAGCTCATGCGTGCCCCCCCTTCACGCCGCGAGCGAGCGTCGGTCTGCCGGCTCCGCGTCTCGGGAGCGGAGCGCGTCGACATTGCCGCGATTGTCGACTTTGCGTATTTAGCAAGATGAGGTGTGCTTCGCAACGTCACGGTTGTTGCGAGGCGCTTGCGTCTCCGTGCGTCGCGGACGTTGACGCTGGCCAGGCATGGTGTACAAGCGACGATGTCCTATGGCCGAAGCGAGCGCGCAGCAGAGCAACGATCCGCACGGGTGGCGCCAGGAGGCGAGGGACCTGTCCGCGGCGGTCGCCGGCGGAGCGATCGTGGGCATGCCCCTTCTGTACACGATGGAAATGTGGTTTCGCGGGACGATGCTCTCGGAGTGGCACCTCGGGGCGATCCTCGCGTTGGCGCTGGTCGTGAGCTTCCTGTCCTCGCTGGAGTCCGGCTTCCGGAACGACGACAGCCTCGTGGGCACCGCCATGGAAGCGGTGACCTCGGTCGGGATCGGGATCGTCCTGTCGGCGGCCATCCTGGCGCTGATCGGCGAGATCGACCTCGACAGCGCGCCTGGCGAGGTCATCGGCAAGATCATCCTCCAGGCGGCCGCCGTGAGCATCGGGGCGGCGTTCGCGAACGCGCAGGTCCGGGGCAAATCGCGCACGGGGGATGACGCGCAGGACGGCGAGGAGCCGCCGGAAGGGGATCCGGAGGCGATGCAGCTCCGGGCGGACCTGCGGGACTTCTCCGCGGCGACGGCCGGCTCGTTGATCTTCACGATGAACATCGCGTCGACGGAGGAGATCGTGATGATCGCGTCGCGGCTCTCGCCCTGGCGGCAGCTCGTGATGGTCGGGGTGAGCGTCGCGCTGTGCTACATCATCCTGTTCGCGTCCGGGTTCGAGCGACACGACGTGTACGTCAAGGGCCCATTTCAGAGCCGGCTCTTCGAGACGCTGATGACGTGCGCCGTGTCGCTGCTGATGGCGCTGGTGCTGCTTTGCTTGATCGGAGAGCGCGAGGCGACGAGCGATCTCTCAACGCTGGTGGCCAGCGTGGT
The DNA here is from genome assembly GCA_051525975.1 of Sorangium sp. So ce134. Lineage (GTDB taxonomy): Bacteria > Myxococcota_A > Polyangia > Polyangiales > Polyangiaceae > Sorangium. The sequence goes on along the minus strand of CP150314.1, from coordinate 8,553,395 downwards.
GACGCTCGGCCTGCCTGCGATCGTCGGCGGGGCGGCGGGGAGGTTGGTGGTGTGAGCGACGCACGGAAGCGGGAAGGGAGCGCCGGCGGAGGTAAGCAGGCCAGGCGGGCGACGCGGCGGCTGGCCGAGTGGGTCTCGCTCGGGATCAGCACGGCGTTGATCCTCGCCCTGGTCGTGTTCCTGGTGCACGCGGGCCTCACGACCTCCGAGGGCTTGGTCGTCCCGGAGATCCAACCGCTGCTCGACCGGGCCCAGCAGCAAGGGGGTGCGTGGATCTTGCCGGTCCGGGTGAAGAACGGCGGCAGGCAGATGCTGGGCGATCTCGGGGTGGAGCTCCGGTACACGCCGCCGGGAGCACCGGGGCCCGAGCGGGTCGAGGCGACGATCGACTACCTCGGCAAACACTCCGAGCAAGAGCTGTACTTCTATGTGCCGAGCGACCCGAGGGGCATGGCGGTCGAGGCGAGAGCGCTACATTACCAGGTGAAGTGAAGAGCCCGCGGCGTGTCCTCGAGGCGATCGACCTTCAGAGGGCGTTCACGGTGAGGTGAGCCGGCGCGCTCGAGCGAGCGTCCGTGCCGAGGTGCTTCCGGAGGAAGTCGATGGTCCGCTCCCACGCGAGCCTGGCCGCGGCCGGGTGGTGGACCTCGGGCCGCGTGTCGTTGATGAAGGCGTGGTCCGCCTCGTAAACGTGGAGCTCCATCGGCTGCCCGCGCGCGGTGAGCTCCCTCTGGAGCGCCTCGGCGAGGGCTGGCTTCGCCCAGGTGTCCCGCGCCGCGAAGTGGGCGAGGATCGGCGCCTTCACCCTGGTGTAGTCGGTGGCTCTGCTCGGAAGGCCATAGAAGGGCACCGCCGCCGCCAGCCTGGGGATGGTGGCGGCGGCGGAGAAGCAGAGGGCGCCGCCCATGGAGAAGCCGACCGCGCCGATGTTGCCGTTGACGCGCTCGTGATCGGCCAGGAAGTAGACGGCGCCGGAGATCTCGAGCAGGGCGCGCTCCCAGTCGAGCGCGTTCATCAGCTGGCTCGCCTCGGTCGGATCGCGCGTGCTCTTGCCGTGGTAGAGGTCGGGGGCGAGCGCGACGAAGCCCACGCCGGCGAGCCGGTCGAGGACCGAGCGAAGGTGGTCGGTGAGCCCCCACCACTCGTGGATCAGGACGACGGCCGGCGCCCGGTCCCGTTGCTCCGGAAGCGCGATCTCTCCGCTGGCCGGCGCCCCGTCGATCGCAGGAAACGAGATCTTCTGCGCCATGGTCCTCCTAGAGCGACAAACGGGTTGAAACTGCCTGAAAAACGCAGAGATTTGAATCGCCAAGACGCCAAGGCGCCAAGACGCCAAGTAAAGAGAGAAAAGAGAGAGATAGAGAGGAGAATTTCTTTTCTTGGCGTCTTGGCGCCTTGGCGTCTTGGCGATTCATCTCTCGATTGATCAACGTGGTCGGCGTTCTGGAGCGGCGCTCACACGTGCGATACGGGTCCCGTGGTCCCTTCTCTCATGAGACCAGGGACGAGCTTGGACGATGCGATGCTAGCTCGCGATCGAATACGCGCTCACCCGCGGGGCCGCGAGGGGGTCACGTCCGGATCGCCTCCACGTAGAGCGTCTCGTCGCGGTGGATGATGAGATCGATGTCGGCCACCTTCTGGTCCCTGCCCTTGCGGAAGGCGCTCCGCTCGATCGATCTCTCGTCGAACCCCGCCTCCCGCAGGACGTACACCATCTCCTCGAAGTCGTAGATCCACTGGTGTCCCCAGTGATTGAAGATCTGGTTGACCATCCACGCCGGCCGGTCCTGCACCTCCGGGAACGGCTCGTCCGCGTCGGGGAACATCGCGCTGAGCTGCCCGAGCACCCTCGCGTGCTTGGTGAAGAACTTCCGCGACGGGTCCCGGTAGCCGTCGATGTAGAGCGCGAGATCCGGCGTGGAGATGCGGAGCAGGCCGCCGGGCTTCAGGACGCGGTGCGCCTCCTTCAGGAACCGCACCGCTCCGTCCTGCGGGACGTGCTCGATGAGGTGCTCCGTGTGGAGCCAGTCGAAGGACGCGTCCGGCAGAGGCAACGGCGTCGTGATGTCGTACTCCAGGTAATGGAACTTGCCGTCGAGGAGCGCCAGCCGGCCGTACTCGGTGCTCTGCCCGCCGGGCAACTCCAGCTTCGAGAGGTCGATGTTCAGGCTGCCGGGCCGCAGGTTCCAGAAAGAGCACCCGACGTTGAGGCCGGAGAGCCCCACCTCCGCGAAATAGGCCGCCGGGAACGGCGGCTCACGACGCAACACCTCGATCGATTGAATGCGTTGAACGAGCATGGATGTCGACCTCGTGGACTGTCCGTGGCAACGCGCTGTATCGAGCAGTTCGACCCGGCCTGGCCCGCACATTGCCTGGCGCCGCCCCGCAGGCGGCGATCAATCGTTCCCTGGCATACCGCCGCGGTGACCCTCTGCGAAGGGGCGCCGCGAATGATTTACGTTTCTTTACACGATTGCCCCGCCGCGGCGCCGCGTCCCCTTTACGTTTCTTAATGAACCCGCTACGCGGCAGATCAGCGCGATAACTGAAGTGATTTGGAGGTGGCCAGGCACGCCGGGCGGGCTAGAGTTGCGGCGCAACAGGGCCCCGCGTCCCTCGAAGGCGGTCGCCCGGGCCGGCTGGCAGCGAGCGGAGCTGCGGCATTCGCTATCGCGCGTCGATAGCCACTGGTGGGCGTCGTATGATCGATTTTCATTGCGTGTCGCTGTCGCCAATCCATTGGCCCCACCCCGGCGTCGCGGTGGCCACGGCGCGCGCCGGCGGCGTCGCGGTGCTGGACCGCGAGCTGTGCGCCGAGCCGGACCTCCCGCTCGGGCGGGACAACCTCCTCCGCCTGCTCGACCTCGCGCCGAGAGGCTGCCCCGTCGGGCTCCGTCTTCGCGCGGACCAGATCGCCGCGAGCGCGGAGCTCCTGGCGGCGCTGGAGCCGCGGCCGCACTGGCTCGTGATCTGCGGCTGGCAGGGGCCCGCCGAGCGCGCGGCGCTCGCCGCCCTGGCGCCGTGCCGAGAGCGCAAGCTGTGGCTCGAGATCCGCGAGGCCGAGGGGCTCGACGCCGCGGAGGGCGCGCTCTCGTTCGACGGCTGGCTCGCGAAGGGGCGCGAGAGCGGCGGGTTCGTCGGCAAGGAGTCGGCCTTCCTGCTCGCGCAGCGGCTGTCGCGGCAGCAGCGCCCCTTCCTGATCCAGGGCGGGATCGGCCTGCACAGCGCCGCGGCCTGCCGCGCCGCCGGCGCGGCGGGCGTCGTCGTCGACGATCAGCTCCTCGTCATGCGCGAGGCGCCGCTGCCGGAGCACGCCCGCGCGGCGCTGTCCCGCCTGGGCAGCGCCGACACCGTCGTCGTGGGCGAGCGCCTCGGCGCGCCGCTCCGCATCGCGGCGCGCCCCGATCTGCCGGGCAGCCAGGACGTGGTGCGGCTCGCGGAGGAGCTCGAGCGGGAGGAGCTCGACCCGGAGGCGAGGCGCAGCGGCTGGATCGCCCGGGCGGCCGCGCTCCTCGGCTGGGATCGGGCGGGCCGCGGCGCCCTGCCGGTCGGACAGGCCGCCGGTCGAGCGGCGGAGTACGCCCGCAAGTACGCGACCGTGGGGCGCTTCCTCCGCGCGCTGCGCGACGCCGCGTCCGGGCACGTCGAGCTCGCGCGAAAGCACGACGTGCTGGCGCCCGGCAGCCCGCTCGCCCGCTCGCACGGGACCCAGTACCCCATCGTGCAAGGCCCGATGACGCGGGTCAGCGACCGGGCCGAGCTCGCCGCGGCGGTCGCGGACGGCGGCGCGCTCCCGCTCCTCGCGCTGGCGCTGATGCGCCGCCCCCAGGTCGACGAGCTGCTCCGGGCGACGGAGGAGCGCCTCGGCGGCCGGCCGTGGGGCATCGGGATCCTCGGCTTCGTCCCGCCGGAGATCCGGCAGGAGCAGCTCGCCGCCTGCGCGTCGATCCGGCCCCGCTACGCGCTCATCGCGGGGGGCAGGCCGGACCAGGCCGCCGAGCTCGAGGCGCAGGGCATCCCCACCTACCTCCATGTCCCGACGCCCGCCCTGCTGCGCGCCTTCCTCGAGGGCGGGGCGCGGCGCTTCGTGTTCGAAGGCTCCGAGTGCGGCGGTCACGTCGGACCGCTGACCAGCTTCTCCCTGTGGGACGCGATGATCGACGCGCTGCTCGACGGCAAGGTCCCCGACGCGGCGGCCGTCCACGCGCTGTTCGCGGGCGGCATCCACGACGCGCGCTCGGCCGCGATGCTGGCGGCGATGGCCGCGCCCCTCGCGGCCGCCGGGCTCCGCGTCGGCGTGCTCATGGGCACCGCCTACCTGTTCACCGCGGAGGCGGTCGCGAGCGGCGCGATCGCGCCGGGGTTCCAGCGGCAGGCGCTCGCGTGCGACGGCACCGTCACGATCGAGACGGGGCCGGGGCACGTCATCCGCTGCGCGCCCACGCCCTTCGTGGGCGAGGTCCACGCCGCCCGCGACCGGATGCGGCGCGAAGGGCAGCCCGCGGCCGCGATCAGCGCGGCGCTCGAGGAGATGACGCTCGGCCGGCTGAGGATCGCGTCGAAGGGCGTCGACCGCGGCGAGCAAGGGCAGCTCGCCGCGGTCGACGACGAGCGCCAGGCGTCCCGCGGCCTCTTCATGATGGGCGACGTCGCGGCCCTGCGCGCGGGCGTCGTCGACGTGGCGTCGCTGCACGAGGACGTGTCCGCGGGCAGCCGGCGCGCGCTCGACGGCCTCGTCCAGGCCTCGGTCGAGCGCGTGCCGCGCCGCGCGGCCGCGCCGGCGCGCATCGCCGTGATCGGCGCGGCGTGCCTGCTGCCGAAGGCGCACGCGCCCGAGGAGCTCTGGCGGAACCTCCTCGACAAGGTCGAGGCCATCCGCGAGATCCCGCGAGAGCGCTGGGATCACCGCCTGTACTACGATCCCGATCCGCGGGCCGAGGACCGGATCTCCTCGAAATGGGGCGGCTTCATCGAGGAGCTCCCCTTCGATCCGCTGCGCTACGGGATCCCGCCCGCGTCGCTGCGCTCGATCAGCGTCTCGCAGCTCCTGGCGCTGGAGGTCACCCGGCGCGCGCTCGCGGACGCGGGATACGCCTCGGGGGGCTTCGATCGCGAGAACACCGCCGTGATCTTCGCGGCCAACGGCACGGCCGACCTGGAGCAGGCGTACGTGGCGCGCGGCCTGCTCCCGCTGACCGTGGGCGGCCCTCCGCCGGCGAGCCTGGAGCGCCTGCCCAGGTGGTCGGAGGAGAGCTACGCCGGTATCCTCGCGAACGTCGTCGCCGGGCGGGTGGCCAACCAGTTCGACCTGCGGGGCCCCAACCTGGTCGTCGACGCGGCGTGCGGCTCGTCGCTCGCGGCGCTCGACCTCGCCGTCCAGGAGCTCGTCTCCGGCCGGTCCAACGTCGCGATCGTCGGCGCCGTCGAGCTCGAGCAGACCCCGCACGGCTACCTCGCCTTCAGCAAGACCCGGGCCTTCTCGCCTCGAGGCCGCGCGAGCGTGTTCGACCGGAAGGCCGACGGCATCGTGATCAGCGAGGGGGTCGCCGTGGTCGTGCTGAAGCGGCTCGCGGACGCGGAGCGCGACGGCGATCGCATCGACGCCGTCATCCAGTCCGTCGCCGGGTCGAGCGACGGCAAGGGGATGGGGCTCACCGCGCCCAAGCCCGCCGGCCAGCGCATCGCGCTCGAGCGGGCCTACGCGCGGGCGGGCATCGATCCGGCCTCGCTCGGGATGTACGAGGCGCACGGCACCGGCACGGCCGTCGGCGATCGCGCCGAGCTCGAGACGATCGCCGGCGCCCTCCGCGCGGCCGGGGCGCCGCCGCAGCGCTGCGCCATCGGCTCGGCGAAGTCGCTGCTGGGCCACACCAGGAACGCGGCCGGGTTGGTCGGGCTGCTCAAGGCGCTCCACGCGCTGAAGCACCGCGTCCTGCCGCCCCACGCGGGCGTGGACACGCCGGTCGAGCCGCTCGAGGCCGACGACGCGCCGGTGTACCTGATCGACGAGCCCCAGCCCTGGCTGGCCGGGCCCGAGCCCCGGCGCGCCGGCGTGAGCGCGTTCGGCTTCGGCGGCACGAACTTCCACGCGGTCCTGGAGGAGTACCAGGGCGACCTCGCGGCGCCGGTGCTCGGCGCCGCCGACTGGCCCCACGAGCTGGTCGTCGTCGAGGCCGAAGGCGCGCCGGCGCTGGTCGCCGAGCTCGAGCAGCTCTCGCGCGCGCTCCGCCCGGGCCCCGACGCCGTGCGCGTCGGCGACGTCGCCTTCACGTGCGCGCTCGCGGCGCAGCAAGGCCGCGAGCGCCGCGCCGCGGGCCCCGCCGGCGCGGCCGTGTGCATCGTCGCGGACGGCCGCGAGCACCTCCTCGGCGCGGTCGACCGCGCGCTCGCGCACCTCCGGGGCGCCGCGTCGGACCCGCTGCCCGCTCACGTCCACCTCCGGACCGCGCCCTGCGCGGAGCCGGGCAAGGTCGCGTTCCTCTTCCCCGGGCAGGGCTCGCAGTACCCGTCGATGGGCCGCGAGGTCGCCCTGTACTTCGCCGAGCTGCGGGACGCCCTGGAGCTCGGCGACCGAGCGCTCGACGGCGTCCTGCCCGGCCGCCTGAGCCGCTTCATCCTGCCGCCGGCCGCGTTCTCCGAGGCCGCGCAGGAGCGGCAGCGCCGCGAGCTCACGGCCACGCGGATCGCGCAGCCGGCCATCGGGGTGATCAGCGACGGGATGCTCCAGCTCGCGCTGCGCCTCGGCCTGCGCCCCGAGGTGCTCGCCGGCCACAGCTACGGCGAGCTGACCGCCCTGCGCGCGGCGGGCGCCCTGTCGCGCGAGGGCTGGCTCGCGCTGTCCGAGACGCGCGGGCGGCTCATGCAGGAGGTCCCCTCGACGCCGGGCATGATGGCGGCCGTGAGGGTCCCCCGGGCCGAGCTCGAGCCGTTGCTCGCGGCGTTCCCGGCGGTCTGCATCGCCAACCACAACGCGCCCGACCAGTGCGTCGTCTCCGGCGAGCTCGGCGCGATGCGCGCCGCGCTCGACGCGCTGTCGGCGAAGGGGATCCGCGCGCACGAGCTCCCGGTCTCGACCGCGTTCCACTCGCCCCTGATGCGCCCGGTCCTGGCCCCGTTCGCCGCCGCCCTCGAGCGCGCGGCGATCGCGCCGCCGCAGATCGACGTCTACGCGAACGCGACCGGCCGCCCCTATCCCCGCGATGCCTCGGGCGTGCGCGCCCTGCTCGCGGCGCAGCTCGAGGCCCCCGTCGATTTCGTGGCGCAGATCCGGCGGATGGTCGACGACGGCGCGCGGACCTTCGTCGAGCTCGGGCCGAAGGCCACGCTGACCAGCCTCGTCCGGCGGATCCTCGACGGAGAGCCGCACCTGGCCGTCAGCTTCGACGGCGCCGGGGGCGGCTTGAAGGGCCTCCTGCAGGCGCTCGCGGCGCTGTTCGTCGCCGGCGTCCGGCTCGATCTGCCGGCGCTGTTCGACGGCCGCCCCTGCCAGCGGCTCGACCTCCGCGCGCTCGCGGAGGACCGCGCCGGGGCCTCGCCGCCCGGGTGGCGCATCGATGGTGGGCGCATCCGCCGGGCCGACGAGCCCGTCGGCCTGCTCGGCGAGCGCCCGCTCCTCGAGCACGGCGCCGCCCCCGAGATCGACGAGGCGCTCCCCGGCGCCGGCGCGCTGGATCCTCCGCTCCTCGCCTACCGCGAGCACCAGGAGACGATGCGCCGGTTCCTGTCGATGCAGGAGCGGGTCACCACCGAGTTCCTCCTCCGGTTCGGCGGCGGGGACCCGGCCGCGCTCGCTGCGCCTGCGGCCTCGCCGCGCGGCGGCCCGGCCGCTCCGCCCGCGGCGCTCGGCGCGCCGCAGCCTTCGCCGGCGCTCGAGGCGGCGAGCGCGGAGGCGCGCGACGCGGCGCCCGCGCGGCTCGAGCCGGCGGCGCTGCGGCGGACGCTCGCGACCCTGGTCAGCCGCCGGACCGGCTACCCGGAGGACATGCTCGGCCTCGACCAGGACATGGAGGGGGAGCTCGGCATCGACTCCATCAAGCGGATCGAGATCCTGGAGACCCTGTTGCGCGAGCTGCCGCCGGAGGTGGCGGCGCGGCTCCGGTCGTCGATGGACCGGCTCTCCCGGATCCGGTCGATGAACGGCCTCGTCGACGTCGTGTCGAGCGAGGCGGTGGCGCTGCGCGCCGCGGAGACGACCGAGAGCGCTCCGGCCCTGCCGCCCGGCGCCGCCGGGGCTCTCGGGGCGGGCCCCGGCGCGGCGGCGCAGGCCGGCGAGGGCGGGGTCGGCGAGGCTGGCGCGGGCGCCGCGGGCGGCGAGCCCGCGTCGGGCGCCGCCGCGCCGGACGGCGCGCGGGCAGGGGCGTGCCCTCGCTTCGTCCTGCGCGCCGAGCGCAAGGAGCTCCGCGACGAGCCGCCGGTGCGACCGCAGGGGCTCTTCCTCGTGACCGAGGACGAGCTGGGCCTCGCCGGGCGCGTGCGCGCCCTGCTCGCGCAGCGCGGGGCCCGGCCGGTCGTGATCCCGCGCGACGCGCTCGAGGCGCCCGACCGGATCGCGCGCCATGTCGCCGCCGCGCGCGGCGAGCACGGCGCCGTGCGCGGGATCGTGCACCTCGCGTCGCTCCACCGCGGCGCCGTCGACGGGCTGGCCGCGTTCCGGCGCGGCAACCGGGTGCAGGTGAAGAGCCTGTTCTACGCGGTGCAGGCCTGCACCGGCGAGCTGGCCGAGGCCGGGGGCGAGCCCCTGCGGGTCGTGGCCGCCACGCTGCTCGGGGGCAGCCGCGGGCAGGGCGGCCTCGACGGGTCGGCCTCGGGCGCCGGCTGCCACGGCGTCCTGCGGTGCGTGGCGCGCGAGCACCCCCGCGCGATCGCCAAGGCGCTCGGGCTCGACGATGCGCTGCCGCACGACGCGATGGCGGACCGCATCGTCGACGAGCTGCTCCGCGCGCCGGACGACGTCGAGGTGCGCTACCGCGACGGACAGCGGACGGTCGTGTCCGTCGCGCCCGCGCCGCTCGACGCCGCGGAAGAGCGCCGGGACTGGGAGCCGGGCCCCGGCTGGGTCGTCCTGGTCACGGGGGGCGCGCGCGGCGTCACGGCGGAGGTCGCGCAGCGGCTCGCGCGTCCGGGCGTCCGGCTGGTCCTCGTCGGGCGCGCCGAGATCCCCGAGGGGGACGCCGAGGACGAGGGCGGCGACGTCGAGGCGCTGCGCCGGCGCGCCATCGCCGAGATGCGGGGCGCGGGGAGGGACCTCGTGCCCGCCGCGATCGAGGCCGAGATCAGGCGCCGGCTGCAGGCGAGGCAGCGCCGCGCCACGCTCGATGCCCTGCGCCGGCGCGGCGCCGCCGTGGAGTACCACGCGATCGACGTGCGCGACGCGGAGCGCCTCGGCGACCTGATCTCCGGCGTTTACCGCCGCCTCGGCCGGATCGACGCGGTCGTCCACGGCGCCGGCGTCATCGAGGATCAGCTCCTCGCGGACAAGCGCCCCGACTCCTTCGATCGGGTCTTCGACACCAAGGCCGACAGCGCCTTCTTCCTCGGGCAGGCGCTGCGCCCGGAGGGCCTGAAGTGGTGCGTGCTGTTCAGCTCGATCTCCGGGCGGTTCGGGAACCGCGGGCAGTCCGATTACGCGGCGGCCAACGAGGTCATGAACCACCTCGCGGCGCAGCTCGACGCGCGGTGGCCCGCGACGCGTGTGGTCTCGATCGGGTGGGGGCCCTGGCGCGACGTCGGGATGGCCGGCGAGGGCGTGCTCCGGCGGCTCGCGGCGCAGGGGATCGTGCCCATCGACGTGGAGGCGGGCTGCCGGTTCTTCGTCGACGAGCTCTCGCGGGGGCCCGAGGGCGACGCCGTGGTCATCGCCGGCGAGGGGCCGTGGAGCCGCGGCGCCGACGCGGCGGACGCCGCGCCCCTTGCCGGACAGGGCGCCGCTCAGGCGGCCGAGTAAGGACAGGGCGCCCGGCCCCGCCTCGCCGCGGGGCCTGTCGCTTCGACTCGCGGTGATGCGCTAGAGCGACAAACGGGTCGAAACTGCCTGAAAAGGCCGAACTTCGAACCGCCAAGACGGATGCGCCGGTCAAGACCGGCATGAGGGAGCAGGTGAGCAACGAGGAGCAGCACCAGCAAATCGAGCAAGTCCTGCCCCGGGAGGAGTCCACCCCCGGGAAGGCCACCCTTGCGCAGCGTGGGGTGACCCGCGAGGCGAAGCGTAGGGGGACGAGTGAGCGGGCCGGGCGATAGAGCCTCGAAACGGTTCAGTTCGAGGGGGCCGACACGATTGTCTTGCGTGGAAGGCCATGGTGGAGGCCCGAACAACGTGGACCTGGGCCGTCCATCCCCTCCGGGGTCGAGGAGTTCGGCACGTGCACACACGCCTCATGCACGGAAACCGGGAGACCTCGAAGGAGCCGCGATGCCGGTGGTGGGCAGCGGACAGCCACGGGAAGGCGCCGAGCCGCAATCCGTGGTGTCGTACTTCGAGGAGTCGGACGAGGGCATGGTACCGGGGAAGCCGGCGAAGACGCGGGTAACGCCCGTCGAGTCGGTGGAGGGACGGCCCGAGGCCGAGGGAAAATCCGCAGCACGAAACGCGTCCCGGGCTCAGGACCGGCAAGACGCGCCCACGCAAGTGATGCGGATCGGACAGCGAGCGAAGGAGAAGAAAGGGGAGCGGTTCGACAACCTGCTGAGCGCGATCAAGGCGCCGCTGCTGAAGGAGGCGTACCATCGCCTGCGCAGGCGCGCGGCGCCCGGAGTGGACGGGACCACGTGGGAAGAGTACGGCGAGCATCTCGATGCCCGCCTGCTCGACCTGCAGGATCGCATCCACCGCGGCAGCTACCACCCGCAGCCGGTGCGGCGCGTGCACATCCCGAAAGGCGATGGTCGCATGCGACCGCTCGGCATCCCGGCGCTGGAGGACAAGCTCGTCCAGCAGGCGGTGCGGATGGTGCTGGAGCCGATCTACGAGCAAGAGTTCCTGGGGCTGTCGTATGGCTTCCGGCCCGGCCGGGGGCCGCACGACGCCCTGAACGCGCTCGCAGAGGCCATCAGCCGGAAGACGAGCTGGGTGCTCGATGCAGACATCCGGTCGTTCTACGACACCATCGATCACGGATGGATGCAGAAGTTCCTCGAGCACCGGATCGGGGACAGGCGCATGGTGCGGCTGCTGATGAAGTGGCTGCACGCGGGCGTCATGGAGGAAGGCGAGCTGCGCGAGGTGAAGGAAGGGACGCCGCAGGGAGGGACCATCAGCCCGCTGCTTGCGAACGTCTACCTTCACTACGCGTTCGATCTGTGGGCCAACCAGTGGAGGAAGCGGCATGCGCGCGGTGAGGTGTACATCGTGCGCTACGCCGACGATTTCGCGGTGACCTTCCAGTACGAGCAGGACGCGCGCGCGATGCGGGAGGCCCTGGCCTCTCGTGTCGCGAAGTTCGGCCTGGAGCTGCACCCGGAGAAGACCCGGGTGCTTCGGTTCGGGAGATTCGCCCGGCAGGACGCCGAGCGCGACGGGCGCACACGCCCCGAGACGTTCGACTTCCTGGGGTTCACGCACATCGCCGGCGTAAGCCGGCGAGGCGAGTTCCAGCTGAAGCGTCGTACCTCGCGGAAGAAACGGAACGCCAAGCTGGCGAGCCTGCGCGAAGAGATGCGCGAGCGTCGGCATGAGCCCGTGCGAGCCCAGCACGCATGGCTCTCCAGCGTGCTCGAAGGGCACTTCCGGTACTACGGGGTGCCCACAAACTACCGGGCGTTGCACCAGTTCCGGGAACGCGCGCGCGCAAGCTGGCACCTCCAGCTTCAGCAGAGGAGCCAGCGTGCGCACTGGTCCCGGCCGCAACGAACGGCGTTCGAGCAGCGGTTCCCCCTGCCGCAGCCCCGCATCCATCATCCCTGGCCAGCTCTACCGCGAGCCAGTCCGTCGACCCGAGGTGGGAGCCCGGTGCGGGAAATCCGCTCGCCGGGTTCTGTCCGGGGGGCGGCCCGGGTTGACCGAAGGTAGGTCAGCACGGGCCGTCCCTACCGGGACCCAAGGACGCCAAGAAGAGAATCTTATCTTGGCGTCTTGGCGCCTTGGCGGTTCATTTCTCGCTGGATCAACGTGATCGGTTCTAGCGACCGTTCGCCGGCGCGCCCTTGCGAGCCCTGGCGATCGTCTGTTCCAGCGCCGCCACGGCGCGCGCGACGCCGTCCTCGGCGCGGAGCTTCTCGCCGAGCCGCTGCGCCCGCTCGCGCATCGCGCCGTCGCGCGCGAGGCGGGAGATCGCCCTGGCGAGGCGGTCCGTGGTGAACTTCTTGATGGGGAGCGGCTCGACGCCCACGCCGAGGTCGGCGATCCGCTGCCCCCAGAGCGGCTGATCGTAGCCGAACGGCACGGCCATGGACGGGATCCCCGCGCGCATCGCGGCCGCCGAGGACCCGGAGCCGCCGTGGTGCACCATCGCCGCCACCCGCGGGAGGATCCAGTCGTAGGGCACCGTCTTCACCTTGAAGATCGTCTTCGGCAGCTGGATGTCCTTGAGCCCTCCCCACCCCGTGATCAGGAGGCCGCGCTGCTCGGCGCGCTCCAGGGCGGCGACGACCTCCTGGGTCAGGCGCTTCGGATTGCGCCCGACGATGCTGCCAAAGCCGATGGCCACCGGCGGATCGCCCGCCGCGAGGAACTCCTTCAGATCCTCGGGAGGCTCGTAGTCCACCGCCTCGTCGAAGATCCAGTAGCCCGTGACGTGCATCCAGTCCGCCCAGTCCCGCGGCTTGGGGAGGACCGTGGGGCTATACCCGAACAGGTGCGAGGTGCGCCGGATCGTCCGCAGCTCGTCCCGCCAGTGCCTCGGGGGTAGATCGAGCTCCTCCCGCCGCCACCGGTTGATCTGGTCCGAGCCCGTGCGCGACACCGGCTCGGCGAGCAGCCAGGTCAGGCGGTTGTAGAGCGGCCCCAGCTTCCACACCGGCGCGTGGAAGGGGTTCGGGAAGCCCCACGTGGGGATGTGCGGGACCGGGTTCGGGCTGACGACGACGTAGGGGATCCCCAGCTTCTCGGCGATCGACGGGCCGACCTGCAGCCAGGGCCAGCACAGGAACACGTCCGTGCCCCGGACCGCGTTCCAGCAATCGCGCAGGTGGTTGACCACATAGGTATGCAGGTTATCGCTCAGGAACTTGCTGAACTCGCCCGCGTGGCCGGACTGCTCGCGCAGGGCGACGGCGAGGCGGCTCGCGTAGAACCCCTCCGCGCTGCCGCCGAGCGGGAAATACTCCAGCCCGCACTTGCGGACGAACGGCTCGAAATCCGCCTGCGTCGCGAACCGCACCTCATGCCCGGCGGCCTTGATGCCGGCTGCGAGCGCGACCAGCGGCTGGACGTCACCGCGTGAGCCGCTTGCGACTACCGTATAGTGCATTGAAATTCTCCTCGACTCCCTCGCTGCGCGGCCCCTCGCAAGGCATGCCCCGGGGGAGCGCGGCGCCTCGGCGCTCCGCTCTCCCCCGGGAAAGGACCACGGCGCGCGAGGGGCGCGCCGGATCGGTCCGGCACGCTACACGCTACGCTGTGATTCGCAGCCCCCTGCAGACCAGGTCCGAGAGCTGCGCGAGGGACAGATCCGACGGAGGCTGCTGCCCGTCTCCGAAGACATCCTTGTAGGTGAGCGATCGGCCGATGCGATCCTTGAGCAGGAGCACGAGGTGGATCACGTCCATCGACTTGATCCCCAGATCGCCCATCAACGTGAGCTCGGGGGTGAGGTCGCCGGGATCCTGGTCGAGGTCTGCCATGAGCTCCTCGACCGTCTCGACGACACAACGCCACACGTCCGCCTTCGTACGTACCTTCATCCTAGCTCCTCTGCTGACAACCCGAGCTCGGGTCGTTCATGGTCGGGTGTTCGGCGGGGGGCTGCGCGCGTGGAGCGCGGGCGTCCCTTGCCGCCACGTGGGACAGCAGGCTGGCGACGCGGCGGTCGCCGTCGCTGTCGTGACGATACCAGTCGTCGAGCTCGCGCCCGGAGAGCGCCACGTGCGCGAGCGCCCGCGCCCAGATGCCCCAGCTCGCGTTCAGGAAGGACCAGTCGACCGCATCGACGGCGCGGTCCGCCGTCGCGCCCGCCGCCACCGGCGCCCCCCGCGGCGCGCCGCGCTCCGCGGCCGCGCCGCCGAACAGCAGGCGGTAGATGGCCTCGGGGAAGCGCACGAACCGCTGCTCCAGCCCCTCGATGACGGCCGCCGTCGCCCCGCTGCCGTCGACGATCTCGAACGTGGCGTCCGTGGCGCCCGAGCGCTCGAGGCGGACATGGCCGCAGCACCGCACGCGCTCGCCCGGCGGCAGGGACCGCCGGTACCAGGCGACGCGCCGGGCCTGGAACGGAAATACCCCGAAATGGCGCTCGCCCCGCTCGAGCAGCCAGAAGGCGACCAGCTGGCCCGTGCAGTCGAGGAGCGCCGGGTGGATCCGGAGCGCACGGGCGTCGAGCCCGGGCAGATCGGTGATCGCCAGATCGGCCTCGATGCTGTGCTCTCCGACCGCGAGGACGCGCTCGATCCCGCGGTAGGAAGGCCCGTGAAAGGCGAAGCTCGAGTAGAATCGCTGCGCCGACCACGCGCGGGGCGGCCGCGCGCCCGGCTCGGAGAGGAGCGCCGGGCGCGGCGCCGGCGCGGGATCGCCGGCCACGTGCACCGTGCCCTCGAAGGCGGGGAATCGCCGCGGGCCGTCGACCTCGTGGAGCCTCACCCGCACCCGGCCATCGAGGCCGTCCCCGGGCAGGCGCTCCGCGTGAATCGCAACGGTGAGCCTGCCCCGGTCGAGCGCGAGCCATCGCCCCGCGCGGATGTCCGAGAACGCGACGGGCCGCAGGCCGGTGAGCCGCCCGGCTGCCTCCGCGAGGATCTCCAGGCTGAGCGTGAAGGGAAGGACGGGCAGGTGCGGCCCGCCCGCCCGGCGCTGCGGCGAGGGCGGCCCGAGGCTGTGGTCGAGCACGAACGGGTCGCGCCGCCAGTCGAAGCGCCGCTCGGCATGCAGCTCGCGGCCGTCGAGCCGCACGACGTCGCCGAGCAGCGGGCAGTCCGCCGGCGCCGCCGGCGCCGCTGCCGGCCCTGGCTGTCGCGCGGCGGACGGCGGCGCCGGGACGGCGCCGGGCCGCCGCGTCAGGCGCTGGACCGCGCGGAGGACGCGCGCCTGGCTCTCCTCGGCGTCGGCGAGCAGCGCGGCGTGCAGCGCGCGGATCGAGCGCGCGCGCGGCGCCGGATCTCGGGCCGGCGCGGCGCCCCGGCCGCGCGGCGCCGCGCCGGCGCCGTGGCCGCTGGCCAGCGCATCGGCGCGGGCCTCGTCGTGCGCGGGGCCGCCCCGCAGCACGGCGTCGCAGAGCAGATCGAGCGGCTCGACCCGCACGGCGAGGCCGTGGGCGTACAGCTCGCCGACGACGTGCCTCAGCTGCTGGGTGTCGCTGCGGTGCTGCGATGAGGCGGCGACGGCCAGGTGCGGTCGCCCGCGCAGGGTGTCCTCCACGAACGCGGTGAGCCGGTTGTTGGGGCCCGCCTCGATGAACGTCCGCGTCCCGCCGTCGTACAGGGCCTCGATCATCTGGCGAAACCGCACCGGAGACGACCACTGCGCGGCCAGGAGATCCCAGGCGCGCGACGGCTCCTCCGGCGCCGGGCCCAGGGTCGCGCAGCAGCGCACCTGTGCGTGGGCCGCGCCGGGCACGAAGCGATCGTAATGCGCGCGCAGCGCGCGCTGCCACGCGTCGAACAGCGGGGTGTGGTAGGCGCGCTCGAACGGCAACCGCAGGCAGACGGCGCCGGCGCCGCCCAGGGCCTCCACGGCCGCCTCCACCGCCGGCTGGGTCCCCGCGATCACGACCTGGCTGGGGCAGTTGTCCATCGCGATGAACAGCTGGCCGCTGTGGCGCTCGAGCAGCGCATCGAGCTGGGCCCGGTCGAAGGCGTTGACCGCGACCATGCGCTCGGGGACCCGCGGCGCCGGCAAGGCCCTGCCGCTCAGGCCGATGTGAGCGATGACGTCGCAGAGCGCGCGCCGGCTCGGCGTGGCGATGGCGCCGGCGGCGATGAGCGCGGCGTGCTCGCCGTTGCTGTTGCCCACCATGATGTCGGCGCGGACGCCGAGCGCCGAGAGCATCTCGTACGAGGCCAGGCTGGCGATCAGGCCCACCTGCGCCCCGCGCTCCATGTCGACGAGCCGACGCTCCCGGTCGAGCCGCTCCTCCTCGCTCGCGGCGGGCGCGCGCGGGAACACGATCTCGCTCGGCGGCGCCTCCCCCGCGCTCGCGTACGACGCGTCGAGGGCGTCGAACCAGGCGCGGGAGGGCGGCCAGTGGCGATGGAGCTGCTCCAGCATGCCCTCGTACTGGGAGCCTTGCCCCGGGAAGAGGAGCGCGGCCCCGCCCGGCGGAGCGCCGCTTCCATAATAGACGCCGCTCCGCACGCGCAGGTGCCGCTGCTCCGCGCGCGCGAGCGTGGTCCTGGCGCGCCTGAGCTTGTTCGCGAGATCGCGGCGATCGAGCGCGACCACCGCGAGGCGGTGCTCGCCGCCCGGCGCTCGCGCGCGCTCGCGCGAGAGCCGGCGCAGGGAGCTCTCGGATCCCGCCTCCGCGACGGCGATGAGCTCGTCGATCGCGGCCGCCATGCCCGCGCGATCGGAGGACGACAGGAGGAAGAGCTCCCCCGCGTCGCGCGCGCTCGCGCCCGTCGCCGGCGGAGCTCCCTGGAGCTCGGCGGCGCGCGCCTCCGGCGTGCCGCCCGCCGGGATCTGCGGCTTCTCTGCGATGGACGCCATTCGTGTGAACAGGCTCCCTTGCCTCGCTGCGCCTGGGCCACGAAAAGGCCCCACGGCTCAATGCGCGCGGAGTGTCCCCGAAAACGATCTCCATAGCAAGGCGAGATGCGCTCCAGAGCAAACGAGCATCGCGGGTCGAGGAGTATCGATCGGGGCCATGTTTCTACAAGTATGCGTAATCATTGTTAAAATACGGCGTGTTTCGCCGTCGTTTCGCGCCGGCGTCTTTGCAATACTTTACAGTGAATGAGCGCGCTCCTCATCTGGGGGCGGGGCGCTTTGCAATACTTCACATGAATGTGCCGAGGGCTCATGGTCGAGCACGGCGCCATTCCGGGGTTCGTGGCCCGCGGCGACCCTCGATGAATGGATCGCTTCGTGCGTGTCGCCGGCGGCGCCGATCGAATCGATGCAATCGAGGTTGACAGATCTGGTGTCCGCACCACAATCCTTGCGCCTGGCCGGAGGGCCGCCGTCGCTCGTCAGCGGCTGGGCGGTGCGGGCCCTTGGTGGACGCCGGGCGTCGTGGGAGGCGCTTGCGCGCGTCAGGTGCAGATATGAAGAGGATCCTTGTTACGGGAGGAGCGGGCTTCATCGGCTCGAACTTCGTCCGGCATGTGCTGGCGGAGCGGCCCGGGGTGCAGATCGTCAACCTCGACGCGCTGACCTATGCCGGGAGGCTCGAGAGCCTGCGCGGGCTGCCGGGCGAGGGCCGGCACGCCTTCGTGCACGGCGATATTCGCGACCGGGAGCTCGTCGAGCGCCTCCTGTCCGAGTGGCGGATCGACACCATCGTCCACTTCGCCGCCGAGTCCCACGTCGACCGGTCGATCGCGGGGCCGGACGCGTTCATCGACACCAACGTCGTCGGCACGCTGCGCCTCCTGGAGGCCGCGCGCGCCGTGTGGCTCGGCCGCGGCGGAGCGGCCGAGGGCAAGCGGTTCCATCACGTCTCCACCGACGAGGTGTTCGGCTCCCTCGGGCCGGCGGATCCCGCGTTCCAGGAGAGCACGCCCTACGCGCCGAGCTCGCCTTACGCCGCCTCGAAGGCCGCGAGCGACCACCTGGTCGGCGCGTACGGCCATACCTACGGCCTGCCGACGACGATCACGCATTGCTCCAACAACTACGGCCCGCGGCAGTTCCCCGAGAAGCTCATCCCGCTGATGATCCTGAACGCGCTCACGGGCAAGCCGCTGCCCGTCTACGGCGACGGCGCCCAGGTCCGCGACTGGCTCTACGTCGTCGACAGCTGCGAGGCCATCCTGCGCGTCGTCGAGCGGGGGCGCGCCGGGGAGAGCTACAACGTCGGAGGCGGCAATCAGCCGACCAACCTCGAGATCGTCCAGCAGATATGCGCGGTCCTCGACGCTCGCTTCCCCGACTCTCCTTACCGGCCGTACAGCAAGCTCCTCCAGTTCGTCCCGGACCGGCCGGGGCACGATCGGCGGTACGCGGTCGACTTCCGGAAGATCGAGCGCGAACTCGGCTGGCAGCCGCGCTTCTCCCTGGACGAGGGCCTGCGCGCGACCATCGAGTGGTACCTGGCGAACCCGGAGTGGCTGTCCGCGATCGGGCGGCGCGACGACTATCACGGCTGGATCGAGCGGAACTACACGCAACGAGGAGCGAACCAGTGAAAGGGATCATTCTCGCCGGGGGCCGTGGCACGCGCCTCCACCCCGTGACCCGGGGCGTGAGCAAGCAGCTCCTGCCGGTCTACAACAAGCCGATGGTCTATTACCCGCTCTCGATACTGATGTTCGCGGGCATCCGGGAGATCCTCGTCATCAGCACTCCGGAGGATCTGCCGCTGTACCGGCGGCTCCTCGGCGACGGCCGGCAGTGGGGCCTCCACCTCGACTATGCCATGCAGGACGAGCCGCGCGGGCTCGCCGACGCGTTCCGCATCGGCCGCGGGTTCGTGGCCGGCGAGCCCGTCGCGCTCGTGCTCGGGGACAACATCTTCTATGGCACCGGGCTCCCGGAGACGCTCCGCCGCGCGGCGAAGCTCGAGGTGGGCGCGGTCGCCTTCGCGTATCCGGTGAGCGATCCGCACCGGCACGGGATCGTCGAGCTCGACGCGTCCGGGCGCGTGATCAGCCTGGTGGAGAAGCCGAGCGAGCCGCGCAGCCACCTCGCCGTGCCGGGGATGTACTTCTACGACGGCAAGGTGTGCGACATCGCGGCATCCCTGAAGCCTTCGGCCCGCGGCGAGTACGAGATCACCGACCTCAACTGCGTGTACCTCGCGCGGGGCGAGCTCAGGATCGAGCCGCTCGGCCGGGGCGTCGCGTGGCTCGACGCGGGCACGCACGAGTCGCTGCTCCAGGCCTCGAATTTCGTGCAGACCGTCGAGCTGCGACAGGGGCTGATGATCGCCTGCCCCGAGGAGGTCGCCTACCGCATGGGGTTCATCGACGGGGACGCCCTGGCCGCGCTCGCGGACGAGCTGCCGGGCGAGTATACGGATTACTTGCGCAACGTCCTGAGGGATCACCCGGTGCGTCGCTCGTAGAGGTGCTGGATGAGTCGGCTCGATATCGTGCGATGGATCGATTTCCGCTCCGTGGTGGACGAGCGCGGGGCGCTGACCTTCGTCGAGGGGAGCCAGGACATCCCGTTCGACATCAAGCGCGCTTACTACCTGTACGACGTCCGAACGGACCGGGGAGGGCACGCCCACCGCGACACGCAGCAGGTCATCATCGCGCTCCAGGGCCGCTTCGTCCTCGAGCTCTCGGATGGCGTCGAGAAGCGGCGGTTCGCGCTCGACTCCCCCACGCGGGGAGTGCTCATCGTGCCCATGCTCTTCATCCGGCTGCTCGACTTCGCGCCAGGCACCGTCGTCCTCGTCCTGGCGAGCACCCATTACGACTCGTCCCGATCCATCCGGTCCTGGGAGGACTACCTGCGGGAGGTGAAGGGGACGTGACGATGCGCGCGCCGCCGGGCGTCGCTCCTGGCCTCCCCCGGCGCGGTGGGGTCGGGCGTCGCTCCGGCGAGGGGGGCCCCGGGTGAAGGTCCTGCTCCTCGGATATTCCAGCCTCGCTCGGAGGCGCGTGCTGCCGGCGCTCGCGCGCCTCGGCGTGCGCGAGATCGACGTCGCGTCGGCCTCCCGGGGCGCCGACATCGCCTTGCCGCCCGGCGTGACGGGGCGGCGCTACGATGACTACCGCGCGGCGCTCGCCCGCAGCGACGCGGCCCTCGTGTACGTGTCGACGGTCAACTCCACGCACGCGGAGCTCGCCGAGCGCGCCCTCGAGAAGGGCTTTCACGTCGTGGTCGACAAGCCGGCCTGCCTCTCGCTCGAGGCGTCCCGGCGCCTCGTCCTGCTCGCCCGAGAGCGGGGGCGCTGCCTCGCAGAGGCCACGGTCTACGCCTATCACCCGCTCTACCGCGACGTCCGCCGGATCTTCGGCGACGCCGGCCGCGCGCCCACGCGGCTCACGGCGACGTTCAGCTTTCCCCCGCTGCCGGCGGACAACTACCGGTACCGCGCCGCGCTCGGCGGCGGATCGCTGCTCGATCTCGGGCCCTACGCCGTCACCCTCGGGCGCGTGCTCCTCGCCGCCGCGGAGCCGGAGTCGATCGCTTGCCGCGTCGTCGAGCGCGCCGAGGAGGTCGAGACGGCCTGGAGCGTGCTCATGACCTTCCCGGGCGGCCGCTCGCTGGTCGGGCACTATGGAATGACCACCGGATACCAGAACCGCCTGGAGGTCCTCGGCCCCGACGTGGTCGTGACCATCGACCGGGCGTTCTCGCCCCCGGCCGATCTCCCCATCCAGCTCGGCGTGGCCGAGCGCGACCGTCGCCGGACGGTCGAGGTCCCCGCGGCGGACAGCTTCGCGGAGTTCTTCCGGAGCGTCTTCGAGTCCATCGCCCGCGGCGAGCACGGCGAGCTTGCGAGGACGCTGCTCTCCGACGCGGCTCTCCTCGACGAGCTGCGCCGCGCAGCCGCGGCCCCTTGATTTCGAGCGCGCTCTGACTCTCCCCGTGGCGTGCGCCGAAGGGCCGCGGCCCATCCCCGCGGCCCCAAGGAGCCCAACCATGCACACCCGGTCGGCTCGATCGCGGTCGGCTCGGCCCCCCGCGCTCAGCCCCGCCTCGGCTTCCGATCCAGCCACGCCCGCTGACCCCACGGGCACGCGAACTCGAGCGGCTTCGTCAGGATCCAGAGCACCGGCAGCGGCGGCGGCGCCGCCGGCGTGGGGCCTGCGCCGTCCGTGAAATAGATCACGCCGGACACCCGCCGGGCCGCCAGGAACTCCGGCGCGAACACCGGCCGCAGATCGGTCCCGCCGCGGCCGCCCACGTCGCTGAGCCGCCCGTCGAAGGCGTACACGCGCCCGATCTCCGTGTCGCACTCGACCACGGTGATCCGCGCCACCTCGCTCATCGCCTGCAGCTGCCGGGCGATCTCCTCCAGCTCGTCGCGCCGCATGCTCATCGACGTGTCGATCGCCACGAGCACCGATGGCTTCGCGATCGCCCGGGGCGCGTACGTCCTGCCGGGCACCTCGCCCACGCGGCCCGGGAAGCGCCGGTTCGGCCGCGCGTACGTGTGCACCGGCGCGCGCTCCCGCGCCACGAACATCCGCAGCGCGCTCTTCCAGTCGAGCGGGGTCGCGCGCGGGCCGAGCACGTCCGTGAGCTCCTCGATGAGCCGGCCGGGCGTCTTGCCCGCGAGCGTCAGGCCGGGCAGATCCGCCGGGTCGCCGTCGCCCGCGAGCGCGCCCGCCTCCTCGGCGGCGCGCAGCAGGAGCTGCCGCGTCTGCTCGACGGCGCCCGGCTCCCGCGTGGGGCGGCGCAGCACGCGGTGGTCGTCGACGGCCTCGCCGCCCCGCTGCGGGAGCTTCCCCTCGCGCGCCGCGCGCACGAGCAGCTCGTAGCGCTCGAGCGTGCTCTGGCCGCCGCGCATCCCGAGCGGCGCGTAGGGCTGCCACCGGATCGGGTCGGGCAGCGGCTCCTCGATGTACTCGTTGGCCGACATCTCCAGGGCGAGATCCATGAGCTCCGGCTCGTCTGCGCCCGCGAACTTGGGGTGGCAGAGGTGCCCGAGCGCCACGTGGTGCACCTCGTGCAGGAGCACGCCGCGCAGGAACACGGGCTCGTTCATGAACGACTCCACGTTGACGTGGAGGAAGAAGCGGCCCTCGAACATCGAGACCGCCATGCGCTTGACCGAGGGGTCCGCGACCGGCGCGAGCCGCGCGAGGATCGCCGCGTAGCAAGGATACAGCTCCAGGAACCCCGGATCGCGCACGAAGGCGTCGAGCCACGCCGCGAGCTCATCCTCGGGCACCTCGCGGCGCGCCGCGCTCTCGGGCGCCGGCGTCGCGCTCTCGGGCGCCAGCCTTGCGGCCTCCGGCGCCGGTCTTCCGGCCCGCTGCGGCGGCTGCTCCGCCACCGGCGCCGGCCGCGCCGCCTCCTTGCCCCGCCTCATTGCGGCCGGATGGGCGTGACGCCGTGCTTCTTCAGCGCCCCCGCGAGCCGGAGGGCCAAGCGCTCCGGCAGCTGCGCGAGCAGCTGGCCCAGGCACGCCCGCGCGACGTTGCTCCGCCGCACCTCCACGAGCTTCGCCTGCTGCGCGAGGTGCGCCGACAGCGCGGTCACCACGAGCCCCACCCGGTGCTGCCGCAGCGGATCGGCGCGCCACGCCAGCACCTTCTGCTCGGCGGCGCTGCCCGCGTAGTTCTGGAGCAGCTCCTCGGGCCGGACGTCGACGAGCTGCGTCGCGGTCGCGTTGCCGCCGAGCGCGTCCTGCAGGCGCTCGCGGTGGTCGCCGGGCAGGTCGGCGAGCAGCGCCTCGAACGCCGCGAGCGACAGCTTCCGCTGCGCCGCCAGCACGCCGACCTCCGGCCCCTCGAGCAGCGGCGCGAGCCGCGTCGTCACCTCGTCGAACCGGTCGGTCTCCCCGCGCTCGCGCGCCGCGCGCAGCGCCTTGCCCGCGGGCGAGGCCGGCCCGTAGTCGGCGAGCAGCGCGCGCAGATCGAACGGCAGCCGCGTCGACCAGGCGTCCTTCGAGGCGAGCAGGAGCTCGACCCAGCTCGGCGGCAGGTACCCGCCGAGCGCGTCGCGCAGGAGCACGCCGTCGGCCAGCTCCTCGGGGCGGAGCGCGCTCAGCACGTGCGACGCGTACGTCCAGGTGCGCGGCGGGACGTCGTCGAGGATGCGCTCGTGCGCCTGCGCCAGCGCGATCACGCCGGGGTGGATCCCGTTCACCTGCGCCCACGCGAGCCAGGACGCCCGATCCGCGCGCACGCTCAGGTGGAGGAACCGCGCCCGGAGCGCGCGATCGAGCGGCGTCACCTGATAGTCGGCCGACTCGGGGTTCACGGCGGCGAAGCACACCCAGCCCGCGGGCAGCTCGTACTCGTGCAGCCGCCGGGCGCTGAGCAGCTGGAGCGCCGGCTGCTGGATGTACCGCTCCGCCCGGTTGAGCTCCTCGAGCATCAGGATGCCGGCGCCGTCCTGGGGCAGCACCGACGGCGCCGCGTAGGCGGTCCGGTTGTCCCGGATGACCGGCAGGCCCACGAGATCGGGCGGCTCGAGGAGGCTCAGGTCGAGCACGACCGTGGCGATGCCGAGCCGCTCGGCGAGCTGCCGGACGAGCTCGCTCTTGCCGATCCCCGTCGGGCCCTCGAGCAGCACCGCGCGCCGCGCGCGGTACGCGAGCTCGAGCACGGCCTCGAGCCGCGGTCCGACCGGGATGGGCGCGGAGCGCCCCTCGAGGAGGCTGGGTGGCGTCGCCGCGGCCGGCCTGCCCGGCGCGTTTCCATCGGATCTGGGCTTCGTCACGGAGATAGAGGAGGGTTCGGGGCGCGCGGCGCGAAGAAAGAACCTCCGAGGCCTGAGGCCCAGGATGCTCGGCCTTTCCGTGCCCGGCGGGCTCTCGGCGCTCTTCCTGCCAGGGTGGACCCGAGCTCTAGCAGCCGCTGCGCGGCCTGTCATTCGCCACGCGACGGCGGGCCGCGCGCTCAGGCGCCGAGGAGCAGCCCCAGCGTGGTCGCGAGCGCGGCGTCGTTCCACGCGGACAGCCCGCGGGGCAGGAGGACGGTCACGCGGTGAGGCTGGCCTCCGCAGCTGCGCGGTCCCTCGTAGGTGCGACCCGTCCGGGTGAGCTCGTAGCTGCATCGCCCGATCCGGCCGGTGAGCTGCCGGTCGTCCAGCCGGTAGTCGGCGAGGGCGCCGGCCACGAGGCCGCGCGCGCGGAGCCCTGCCTCCGCCCGGGTCACCGAGAGCCGAAGCGGCATGGCGCCGACGACGCCGGTCGCGCCCTGGCCGGTCGCGGTGACGCTCACGGCCTGGTTGAACGCGACGCCCCGGACCGCCTGCCCCTCGCGCTCGCCGTCCGCCGCGTACACGCCCAGGTTCACGTCCGGCCCGAGGACGCGGCCCGGCTCGATGTCGGCGCTCACGAGCTCGCCCTGGGCGGTGAGCAGGATGAACTCGCTCGGCCCCGCCGCGTCGAAGATGTCCTCGCGCGCCGGGTGGTCGGCGCCCGGCGCTGCCCCGCACGCCGCGGTGAGCGGCAGGGCGAGCGAGAGCGAGAGCACGGGCAGCAGCCTCATCCACATCGCAGCACCTCCACGTCCGGTCGGGCACACCCAACGTGATGCCGCGGACGCCGGAGCGGTAGACGTCGGCACCGCCGGGATCGCGATCGGGATCGCCGGCGCCGCTCCGTTCCCGGCGGCCTCCGGGCGATCGGGGAGCGCCCGAGGGGCGGCTCCTGCCGGTGCTGCCCGGCGGGGCGGTGAGGCGCTGCTATCCAGGGCGCGCGGCGATGGAAAGCGCGCCGCGCGGCGCCTGGCCGACCCTCAGCGCGGCACCTCGAGCGGGGCGCAGGTGGAGACGCCGGCGCCGACGATGCGGAAGCCGATGTTCGTCATGTAGTCGGTATCGATCGAGCCGTCCGACGGGCGATAGCGGCTCACGTTGGTGGTCCGCGACGGGGAATTGAACTGATCCGGCGCGGTGTAGAAGTAGAAGTCGCCGCCCCAGAAGGAGAACGCCCAGGAGCTTGGGGTCTCGATGCCCGGCAGGTCCGTGGCCTCGATGATCTCGCCGGTCTCCTTGTCGATCTCGGCGAGCTGGACCGGCGTGGTGGTGAAGAAGCCGAAGAGGCGTCCATCGCCCGTGCCGGTGAGCTCCGCCGAGGCGCCGCGCAGCGCGCCGGTGAACTCCCCGACGGGCGTCAGCGACGAGCCGTCGATCCTCCCGAGCCCGATGCCCGGCGTGCCTGTCGCGCCCGCCACGAACAGCTGCTCCGCGTCCGGGCGCGAGAGGTCGCTCGAGAAGCCCATTCCCAGCCGGGTCCACCCCTCCGAGAGGGACATCCCCGTGGGCTCGCAGCTCGCGTCCTCGGTGCTGACCTTGAACAGCGTGCCTTCGCTGTCGTCGCTGTACACGTAGTTGACCCACGCCACCGCGTCGCGATCGACCGCCATCGAGTTGGGATTCATGGTGGTTTGGCAACCCAGGGGACCGATCTTCGTGAACTCCTTGCGATCGGGCCTGAAGCTGTAGAGCTCGTTGTCCTCCGAGAGCACGTACACGAGGGCCGCACGCTCGATGCACCGGCTGTCAGCGTCCCCACTTCCGCTGTCCCCGCCGCTCCCGCCGGTCCCGGCGCCGGCGCCGAACGTACCGTCCTGGCCGCCCGCGCCGGCTGCGCCGCCCCCGCTGGTTTCGCCGCTGCCCTCGCCGGTCCCTGTGGTCTGGCCGGAGTCCGTCGGGGACGTGCCGTTGCCGGACGCGCTGCAGCCGGTCGCTGCGAGCGCCATCCAGAGGCACCATCGTGCGATTCGCATATCCGCTCTCCCTTCCGCGTGAATCGCTTTTATAGCCGCGAAGCGCGCGCCCGGGTACACGAAGTCGCGTCCCCGGTGGAAAGGGCGCGCTCGCGCTGCGGAGGGCACGGGCGGCGTGCCCGCGTCGAACGGGCGTGCGGGGCGGGCGAGGTCATCAGGGAATGGGGATGACCTCATCGGATTGGCAGCAGAAATACGTGGCGCCCCTGGGGGTCACTTGCCCCGAGGCGACTCCGCCGGTCGGGGCGCACGTGCCCGGCTCGTTCGTGATCCAGCGCGCCGCCATGCTCTCGAGCTGCAGGTCCGGCCCTGCGACGCATTTCGGTCCGGCCAGCGTCACCGTCTCGGCGCCGAGCAGCTGGCGGCAGCGGTCGTCCTCGTAGGCCGACACGAGCGCGGAGCACGCGCTGTCCTCGAGCGGATCGCACCCGCACGGGCTGCAGCTGCGCGTGTCGTCGAAGCCCGTGTAGAGCGCCTGCAGCTCGGGGTAGTGCTCCGGGCATTTCGGCTCGCCTTGGCGGAGGTAGCGGATGCATATCGCGAAGCCCTCCGGCCGCGGCGTGGGGGCAGCGATGCACATCGTCGACGGATCGGCGCACGTGTGCTTGTCCGCCGAGCCGGCGCAGCCGCGCGCCCGGAGGCCGAAGGGGGCGGGGAGCTCGAGCGGCGCCCCGCCGGGATCGATCGTCGGCGCGCAGGGGCTCGCCGTCGGCGCCGGGATGAGCAGCGAGCCGAGCTCGCCGGAGGGGGCGGCGGGCGCGGTGCACGCGCCGTCCCACCCGTCGGGGGCGTCGAACGACGTGGGCGCCGTCCCGTCGCACGTGGCCGAGGCGCTCCCCTTCAGGCCCGGCGGCAGCTCGCAGGCGGGCGGCGTGCAAAGGCATGTGGGGCAGCTGTGGGCGTCGGCGAAGCCGCCGTAGCCGTCGAACACGAGGTCCGGCGTCTCCGCCGGGCACTCCGGCGCGGACGCCCCGCCGGCCGGATCGCCCCTCCAGAGCAGGATCGGGTCGTCGAACCCGAGGTACGGCAGCTCCACGCACGCGCCTGTGCACACGCTGCACGGATTCTCGCACTCGTAGGCTTCCAGGCCGTAGCACGGGTTGTCGCACGTGTACATCTGGACGGGGGCGCTGCTCCAGCAGCCCGCGAAGCTCCCGGCTGCAGCGAGCGCGAGCGCGATCGGATGCTTCCTTGTCGTCATCGTCATGGTCTTTTTCTGGCGCGTTTCGTTCCGGCTCTCGGACAGGGGTCGCAGCGCCGCGCTGGCTTGTCGGCGCTGCCGGAGCGGGGAGACCGCGCACGTCGAATCCATACTTGGGTCGGTGAGGACAGGAAAGCCCAATTTGCCGTGAATCCTCGACAAATCGAGTGCATTCCGTTTCGGTGCCCAAGATTATCAATGTTTGTGCGCTGCGCGTGTTGTCTGAGAATCTCGCTCCGGATGGCGGAAAGCGTGTCGCTGCACGAGCGCCTGGACCGTATCAGGACGTGCTGGACGTGGAGGGCAGGGGAGGGGGATCGCCTGTGGCCAGAGAGGGAGAGAGCGCGATCGCTCCCGCGGGTTTGGTGGTAGACGGCCCGAGCCGTGCGTGCGGCAGCGGTGCGTCCATGGCGGAGACGCGTCGCTCCCGCGGGGGCCGCTCGCCGCCGTCCGAGCGGCCTTTCACCCGATCGTCGGCCGGAGGTCGCGCAGCCTGGAGGTGGCGATATAGTGCATGGGAGAGTGCTCTTCCCACGAGAACGGCAGCTCGATGTCCTGGGTGACCTTGAACTGTCGCAGGAGCCAGGCGGTGAGCCCGATGAGGTTGCTGGCGAGCGCCGAGCAGGCCTGGCGCGAGGAGTGCGGCCCCTCGAGGACCCACGTACCATTCTGGTCGACGTACTCGTGCCCGAGGTGAGCGAATTCGCCCATCGTCCGTGGAGGCAGCCTGGGGACGATGTCGTCCGAGAACACGTGACGGAAGACGATGCTCCCGAATTGCCTCTGCCAGTGGCTGGCGAGGGCGGGATCGCAGATCATCGGCTGGCCGAACGTGTAGATGCCTCGGAGCACTCCCCGGAGGTCCTGGCACGTCTCGTCCTCGAACATCATCGCCGCCGTGACGACGGCCATCGCGCCGCCGAGGCTGTGGCCCGTGATGTAGAGCGCCTCGAGCCCGGCGAGCGCATTCGCCCCCGGAGCGGCCCCTGGATCGCCGCGCGACGCCGCGCCGCGGGCGTCGGCCGGCGCTGCCCGCATGGCCTCCCGGAGGTGCTCCAGGATGTCGCGAAAGGCCGCGTCGGCATTCCTGTGAAAGCCGCCGTGGAGCTGACCGATGTTTCTCCACGGCACGCCGCTGGCGCTCGCGTCCGTCAGCCAGCTGATGATGTTCGCCGGCTCGGTGCCGCGAAAACAAAGGATGCCCATCCGCCCGCAAGCGCTGCGGACGAAGAAGGCGTTCGCGACGACGAACATCGCGTCGTTCGCGACCCGGATGTGGCGGCAATACCGCGCGTCGAACCCGCTTCGCCGCAACATCCTCGCGAGCGTCCTGCCGTCCGAATACGCCCACGCCGAGGCGGTGGAGAGGAGGAACGCGGCGCGCGGATCGTAGTCATGAAAGCCATCTCGCCCGGGCGCGCAGCCCAGCAGCGCGGAGACGACGGGGCCTCCCCTGGTCTCCGGGGCTGCGGCCCCAGCGGCGTTTGAAGGCGCTCTCGAGCCGGAGCTGGGCGCTGGATCCTGCGTCATGCGTCTCATCGGATGTCCCTCTGTCAGGCGCGCTGGTGCGGTCCAGCGCTGCCGGGATTTCGTGCAACCGATATGCCGGCTCGGGCGTGCCGGTCCTCCTGGACGGCGCAGACCGCGGCAGCTCCGCGCGTTGCTCGATCGAGCAAGTGTTGCGCGCCGATGCTGGATCACACCGAGCGCGGCAACGCTCTTTCCCGGATTCCGTGGACATCCGGAAGGTACGAGGAGACAAGGAGATTAAGGAGACCGAGCTGCTCGGCCAGCCTGCTCGGCAAGACCTCCCGCACGCCCGGGAACCAACCTGGAAGCGGCGCTCCTGGCGCGACGAACGGGTTGAGCTGCCTGAAAAGCGCAGAAATTCGAACCGCCAAGACGCCAAGACGCCAAGACGCCAAGAAGAGAGAGAAAAAAACTTGGCGTCTTGGCGTCTTGGCGGTTCATCTCTCGCTTGAACGACGTGATCGGCGTTCTAGCGTTGCGACCGCTCGAGCGCGTCGACCGCCTCCAGCTGAGGTCGTATCTGCGCGCGCTCCTCCTCGGAGAGCGGCGCCTCGTCGAGCTCGGCGCGCAGGGCGCGCGCCCGCGACGCATCGCCCAGGGCGACCGCGATCTCGAGCCGCGCGGCGAGGGCGCGCGCGCGCTCGAGCGGCGCGTCGGCCTCCTCTTTCCGGGCGAGCGCCACGTCGAGCACCTTGGCGGCGGCGGCGTCGTCGTTCTTGAAATCGCGCAGCCGCGCCGCCGCGCGCAGCGCCTTGCCCAGCCTCGAGTTGGAGCGCGACCCGGCGGCCCCCTCGTCGTAGTCGTCCGGCGCGCCCCGCCGGATGAAGATGACCGAGTTGCCCGCGACGTCGACCACCGTGAAGCGGCTCTGCCCCTTCTTCATGCGCGAGATCCGCGGAAAGCCGGAGACAGGCACCTTGCCGTACGCGTGCCGCAGGCCTTCCGAGAAGGTCTCGTGGAGGCGCTCGACCTCGGGGACGAGCACCAGGCACGTGCTGTAGGCCTCCCTGGGATCCAGCCTCTTGAGGCCCATGAAGTGCAAGTGGACGTCGCCGCGACGCGTCGCCGCGTACACGTTCGGCGTCGTCTGCTGGTGGGTCACCTCGAAGCCCAGGGCGCCGTAGAACGCCAGCGTCTCGGGCATCGACACGCTCGGAAGCACGGGAATCGTCGTCACCTCGCCCATGAGATCACCCCTTTCGCGCCGGTCGCGCCGGCGGTGTTGCGTCCTCGTCGAGGACCTGCCGCGCCTGTCGCAGCGCATCGACGGCCGCGCGCAGGCTCGCCAGGTCGAGCCGCTTGCCGAGCCGGTCCGCCCACGCGGCGTGGCGCGCCTCGACCTGCCGCAGGGCCTCGCGCCCCGCCGCCGTCATCGAGATGAGCTTGGCCGTGCGGTGGTGCGGGTTCTCGATGTACTCGACGAAGCCCTCGCGCTCCAGCGCGTCCGCGATCTGCTGCACGCTCTGGCGGGTCAGCCCCATCATCCGCGCGACGTTCGAGACCGGCGCGGGGCCGTGATCCACGACGCCGAGCACCTGCCAGCGCGCGCTCGTGAGCCCCGACGGCCTGGCCAGGAGATCCCCGGCCTCGAGCGCCAGGCCGTTCACCCGGAACACCTCGATCACCAGCTCGCTGAACGCGGTCGCCGCCGCGGTGAGCTTCGCCATGCGCAAGGATCTGTCACAATGACAGGATACTGTCAATTGGCGCGCGCGCGCGGGATCGTCAGGCCGCGCCGGTCGCGTGCGCGCGGAAGCGGCGGAAGAAGGCGCGCACGTCGCCGATGAACAGGTCGGGCTCTTCCAGGGCCGCGAAGGTGCCGCCGCGGTCGAACTCGGACCAGTGCACGAGGTTCGTGTTGTCGCGGGCGGCGAACCTGCGGATCGGAGCGATGATATCCCGCGGGAACACCGCGACCCCGGTCGGCAGGGTCGAGGGCTTCACCTCGGCGAGGTCCGCGTCGTCGGGCGTGTCCGGGGTCTCCACGAACGAGCGGGACGACGAGCCCGCCGTGTTGGTGAGCCAGTACAGCATCACGTTCGTGAGGATGCGATCGCGATCGATGGCGTCCTCGGGGGTGTCCTTGCAGTCGGTCCACTCCTTGAGCACGCCGACGATCCAGGCGAGCTGACCGACCGGCGAATCCGAGAGGGCGTAAGCCAGCGTCTGGGGCCGGGTCGACTGGATCTTCTTGTAGCCGTACAGCTCCCGCAGGTAGTAGTCGGCCGCTTTCAGCCGGGACTGCTCGGCGTCTGTCAGCCCGACCAGCTCCTCGGGATCTCCGGACGGCCACGAGACGAGGCCGTTGGTGTGCACGCCGATCGCGTGGTCGGGGTCGACGATGCCGACCTCGCGGGAGATCCACGTGCCCCAGTCGCCGCCCTGGGCGCCGTAACGCGGGTAATCGAGCCTTCGCATCAGCTCGGCCCAGGCGCGGGCGATCCGGCGCGCGCCCCATCCGGCCTCGCGGGTCGGCCCGGAGAGCCCGTATCCCGGGAGCGAGGGGATGATCAGGTGGAACGCGTCCGCCGGATCCCCGCCGTGGGCGCGGGGATCGGTCAGCGGACCGATGACGTCGAGGTATTCCACGATCGAGCTCGGCCAGCCGTGCGTCACGATCAGCGGCAGCGCGCCGGGCTCCGGCGAGCGGACGTGGAGGAAGTGGATCCGCTGGCCGTCGATCGTGGTCGTGAACTGCGGGTGCTCGTTCAGCCGCGCCTCGTGCCTGCGCCAGTCGTAGGTGGTGCGCCAGTACGCGGCGAGCTCCTTCAGGTAACCGAGCGGGACGCCGTACGACCAGCCCACGGAAGGCAGCTCGTCGGGCCAGCGGGTGCGGGCGAGGCGATCGCGCAGGTCGTCGAGCGCGGCCTGCGGAATGTCGATGCGGAAGGGTCGAATGTCGCTGTCCACGGGCGAGGGAGAGCTCATGCGTACGATGTAACGTACGACGTACGGTTCGTCAACCCGGGAGCGTTGGCTGAGCGTTGGCTCGCTCGCGCGCTCGACCGCGGCGGAGCTGCCGAGGGCACGCGGGCGGAACCGCCGAGACGCGGACAGAGCTGCCGAGAGGGGGGCACGGCGGCCGACACGACATGTCAGGATTGAAACCGAAATCTCAGGATCGAAAGGTGTCGGGGGCATCCTTAGGGGTAACCCCATGAAGTTGTCGGGGCCGAGCCCTGGCCCGCCTCCTGCTAACCATGGAGGCCAGAGCGCCCGTGACGGCTTCCCCCCCCGCCGTCGAATGGGCGCTCTGTTTTTTTGTGCCCTGTGCACCGGGTGCAGGCTGAGGGGCTCCGCCCGGCCGCCGATGCGATCGCCGGCCCGATGAGGCGCCGGTCATCTCGGAGAGCTTCCGGTGTCTACATCGGCGCTCCGCGCGGCGGCGCCGGAGCGGCCTGGCCGCCCGAGGCGGCCGCGGCGCCCGAGGCGGCCGCGGCGCCCGCGGCGCCCGAGGCGGCCGCGGCGCCCGGAACGGCGATGTCCCCGGCGGCGGAGCGCGCGCCGCGCCTCCGCGGCTTCCGCCGCGCGGCTGGAGCTGCTAACTCCCGGGCGCCGGGAGGCGGCTCGCCCACCTCCCCGGCGGCGCATCGACGATATCCGCGTGAGATCCTCCAGCGCACTCCTCGCCTTCGCGATCGTCGCCGCCGCCAGCGCTCACGCGGGCGAGGCGCACGCCCAGCCCGCTCCGGCCATGCCCGCGGCGCCCGTCGAGGCGGCCGCCGCGCCCGCCGAGGCGGCCGCCGTGCCCGTCGAGGCGGCCGCCGCGCCCGCCGGCATCGAGGTGACCGTCGAGGGCAGCCGCGCCCCGCCGGGCTCCGTCTCGCTCTCGCGGCGCGACATCCGCGAGCTGCCCGGCGCGCTCGGCGACCCCTACCGCGCCATCGAGATCCAGCCCGGCGTGACCTCCATCGCGAGCGGCATGCCGTACTACTACATCCGCGGCGCGCCGCCGGGGAACATCGGCTACTTCTTCAACGGCATCCAGGTCCCGCTCCTGTTCCACGTGGGCGCCGGGCCCAGCGTCATCCCGGCCTCCATGGTCCAGCGGGTCGAGATGCACCTCGGCCCGTATCCCGCCGACATCGGACGGCTCGCCGGCGCGGCGATCGAGGCCGAGAGCGCGCCGCCGTCCGACGTCTGGCGCGGGGAGGGGAGCCTCCGGTTCATCGACCTCGGCGGCGTCGTCGAGGGGCCGGTGGACCGGGACACGCACGTCCTCGTGGGGGGCCACTACGCCGCCGGCGCGGCGCTCACCTCGGCGCTCGTGCCGAGCGTCGACGTGGGCTACGCCGACTACCAGGGGCGGGTCACCTACCGGCTCGGCCCGGAGGAGCGCTTCACCGTCTTCGCCTTCGGCGCGTACGACTACCTCGCCAGCATCGACGAGGGCGGCGGCGCCGAGGCGACCAACGTCCTGCTCGACAGCGACTTCCACCGCCTGGACCTGCGCTACGACCGCGACGACGCCTCCGGCGCGCGCGTCAGGGCGGCGATCACCCTCGGGCTCGACCAGTCGCGCGGCGTCGGCGTGGAGAGCGCGCAGGCCTGGAAGATGAACGCGCGGATGAGCCTGGCCCGGCCCGTCCTCGGGGGTCGCGCGCTCCTGCGGGCCGGGGTCGACGCCGCGGTCGACCGCTACCAGGTGACCCCGCGCCCGAGCCCGCCATCGGACGGCGAGCCCGCCGAGGGCGCGGACGACGAGCCCGCCGAGGGCGCGGACGACGAGCCCGCCGAGGGGACGGAGCAGCTCGACGAGAGCTTCCCCGAGCTCTTCCGCAGCCGGCTCGACCTCGCGCTGGGCGCGTGGGCCGACGCGCTGATCGTGCTCGACGAGCGCTCGACCCTCACGCCCGGCGTGCGCGTGGACCACTACACCTCGCTCGGCCGGACCGCCGTCGCCGTGGACCCGAGGATCGTCGGCCGCTTCGGCATCGGCGAGCATGTGAAGCTCATCCCGGCCTTCGGCGTCGCCTCGCAGCTGCCCGGCCTCGCCCCGCTGCCGGCGCTCCAGATCGGCGGGATCCCGGGGGGTCTGCAGCGCAGCCTCCAGTCGAGCTTCGGCGTCGAGGCCAACGTGGGTCCGGTCAACTTCAGCGCCACGGCATTCCGGCAGGTGACCTTCGGTCTGAGCGATCCGATCGGGACCGGGCGCGGCACGAACCTCAGCACGGAGCGCTTCCTGGCGCGGAGCCTCGGCGACACGTACGGCCTGGAGCTCGGCGCGCGCGGGGCGCTGCGCCGCGACATGTTCTTCCTGGCGTCGTACACGCTGTCGCGCTCCACGCGCACGCGGGGCAGGGCGACGGTCCCCTCCGCCTACGACCGGACGCACGTCGCGCACGTCGCGCTGCTGTACGACCTCGGCAGGGGCTGGCGCGCCGGGATCCGGCACGTCTTCTACACCGGCTTTCCCGCCGACGAGGCCTCCCCGGGCCGCCCCCCGCGCGAGCACCCGGATCGCATCCAGCCGTTCTACCGGCTCGACATGCGCCTCTCGAAGCGCTGGGCCCTGAGCGCGCGGAGCTACCTCGGCCTCGTCTTCGACGTGCAGAACGCGACGCTCGCCAAGGAGGTGTTCGACGTGAGCTGCGACGACAGCGGGTGCACGCCGCAGACGATCGGGCCGATCACGATGCCGGGGATCGCGATCGAGGGCGGGTTCTGAGGGGACTACGGCGCGGGCGACATCTGCGGGGAGCGCTAGCCTTCGCCGCATCGCGACTCCTGGTGGATTGCTGACGGCGACTTTGGAGGCCAGCGTCATGCGCCCGGCCCAGTCTCTCCGGCTTCCCCCGTCCGCCTTCGCCGTGCTGAAGCCTGGCGCCGGACGTGCCTGATGCGACCAGCACTAAACCGAACGCGGTGGATCTGCAGGGCTTCCTGGAGGGGCTGCCAACGCGGGCTCCAGGTTGAGGGCCGCGTCGGGAGAGCCGTGTCGCGTCGAGCGCCACGGTCGCCGCACCTCCGGCAGCACGTGGGTGCTGGCGAGCTCGCGCCAGCTTGCGATTACGGTCGGCTCGGGCGTGCCGTCTGCTCGGTGCACCCTCTCGAGGGCAGCAGCTAACGCCGACGCTCGCTCGAGGATCGCGATACGTTCGCCCTCGTCGAACTGCACGTCATCCGTCGCTGCGTCGTCGGGCATTCTATCGAGGGTCGTGAATTCAATGTAGCGACTTAGCGCGCGCGCGAGCGCATCCATGTGACGCCCGTCGAGGAGTCGCTGTCTCCGGGCGATGAGCTCTGTCATACCAGAAAGCGTATGAGTCAGGCCGGGGTGGCGTCCCGTCTCTACGCAGGCGACCAGGGTATCGATGAGGTATGTAGGAGGTGGCGGCGTGGCTCGGGGCATCCCGCTGAGATCGATCCATATCAGCAGGGCCGATACTCCTCGGCGTACGTCTTCATCATAGATTCCAAGCATGGCGCGGTGTATCTCAGCGGCGGCCATTGCGTGATCTATATTGCCGAGCAGCACGAGCGACGGCAAGATGCATTCTGCGGCCGTCCCGTGCCGCCGCAGCTCCTCGGCGAACGCCCCCGCTTGAATGCATACCTGGTGATCTCCGAGGTCCAGGAAAGGCGTGATGGCAGTCGATAGAGCGACGCACAGGTCGTGGATCATGCCAAGAGTGCGCCTACGGCGGACCGTGGAGAGCTCTGGTGACGAGGGCTTCTGAGTTCGCCAGAGCTCTACGGCTCTGTTTAGCAGGACGCGTGCTTCCTCATGTGTCCACGTAATCCTTGGCACCTCGGGGCTGCTCTCGTGGAATGTTGCGATCGGCTCAGTTGATGCGGTCAATTCGTCTATCCATGCTGTCTTGAGTGCTGTGTCACGAAAGTAGCGAACGATGGTACGACGAGCCTCCCCCTGTTGTCGTTCTGGTAGCTTGAGTAGAACCCACGGAAAGAAGTTGATGTCCGATGGGTAGCTGTGCGAATTTGTCTTGCTCCAGATGGCTCCCACAAGGCTCTCGAGCTGACTCTGACCCAGCGCGCCAGCAAGTGCAAGCGCCGCAAGTCTCCACGTTGAGCGCTTCCGGAGCTCCGATGTCCCCTCCCTGGCCCATATCAAGAGCCGGTTTACAGCCGGCGTCCACGGCGCGCCATCGGTAAGAACGAGCGGTGGAATGTCCGTCCAAGGAATGAGTGCGAATGGCTCAGCCCAGGAGACGGACGCAGTGACTTGCACACCAGGTTCATCTGGCAACGGAAACTTCAGCAGTGCTGGTGTCCAAGAGGAAATCTGCTGGGGGGTCGCCGTGTAGAGGATGCGCCGGAGCAGCCGCGCAATTGGCGCGTGCAGCGCACGCTCCCGTTGGCACACGGCGGATGTGTACAGGGTACGCGTGATCTCGAACAGCTCTACGAGTTGCGATTCGCTCAAGCGGAACGCGAGCCTCGAGAGCACCTCCGTGGCGCCTTCGATGAGCCGCCGATCCCCGCGCTGGTCGTTCGTCATTGGATCGACCTCCTGGCATCGCGCCAGAGCGGTTCGCAGCACCGCGGAAAGCCAGGCGTACAGCGCGTCCACCTGGGTCGCGGGCAGACGAGCGATCGCCGCACGGTTGAGCAGGCCCGAGAGCTCCTCGCCTTCGGTCAATGTGATGATCGAACCATTGAGGATGATCAAGCCCAGCACGAGGCGCGGTGATGCGTTCCATAGGCGGCGCAGCGCGGCCAGGAACGCGCCGTGCGGGAGTTTCCACGTGAGCCCATCGTGAAGTGTGTTGATGAGCACCCACTCGCTCGCTCGCCAGGCTGACCAGTTCGTCCTCGTGTGCACTACGCCTGGATCGAAGCCCCGCGTTGCTGCGTGGCGCACGCCCGCGGGTGCTTCGCTCATAGCGTGCCCTCGCTCGCGCAGATCGTCCCACGGATTGCAGTGGTCGCGTGCGAGTTCGCGTAGCCGGCGCTCTCGCTTTTCATGCTCCTGTCCCGTCGGATTGTCATCGTGGACAGCGAGTTCCTGGAGTAGGAGCAGGATCCACCCCTCTTCTGAAAGGCTCTGGTAGTCAATATGCGCTCGATCGCGGCCGAGCCGAACGCGCTCCATGGCTTGTGCCGCAATCTCCCGTGCCCGCTCGGTCTCGCCGAGCTCACCGAGCACCGCTGCGCGCTTGGCCTCCCAGAAGGGAAGCGACGGTTCTTCGGGCCAGTCACGCGCCGTCTTTAGCGCCTCTCTCGTCTCCAGTCGTACTAGGTGATACCAGCATTTAGCGTACCACCATCGTGCGCGCCACGAGGTGCGAACCTCCGCAATTTTTCGCGAGCGCTCCATCCAGCGCTGGTGGAGCGCGGCGTCCTGCTGATGCCAGGCGTGGCGCATCAGGGAAAACGCAAGATTGACCCACGCCTCGGTGAGATCATCCCACCGGTACGACTCCGGCACCTTGTCCGGCGTGATGGACGCGGCTGGGAGCTCGATCGACCGAGGATGCGGGTTGATGCTTTCGAGGGTCTTCTCGATCAGCAGCGGAAGCGTGTCGGGCAGCGGGAGCAGTGCTGCCTCGGCTCGCCAGGCAATCTCGTGGAGAGCGTCAATCCGTGCGACGGGGGAGAGTTCCTCAAGGACGCGCACCGCCGAATCCAGCTCGATGAGATGGAACCAGTGCGTAGTCGCATGCCAGAGCGCGTTTCGAGCCGGTTCGGGGCATACTGCCCAGCCCGGGTAGGACAACCGCTCACTCTTCCAGCGGCTCAGAAGATCTGTCAACGCCACATGGGTTATCTCATCTCGTGGCGGCTCGGGCTGCGGTGGCAGCTTCCGTGCACATGGGGGAGCGAGGATGGGGGGGCTGGGCTCGGCCAGCGCTGGCGTGCGTGCGGGCGAATCCAGCCTTGGCCACCAGCTTCGGTCGAGCGGCTCGCCAGCGCGCAGGGTCTCCAGCAGCCACGCGAGCGCGGCGCGGTGACGCTCGTCGGGGAGGACCCACTCGCGCCGCGGGAAGAGCGGGCCCAAGTCTACGGGAATGACCTGCATATGCTGGTAGTAGCTCCGCTTGGGCGTTGTGAGGTCGAGTACGCCGCAGAGGTAGATCTTGGGAGCCGTGGAGCCGAGCTGGTCGCGAATCCAGCCGGCCCATTGCAGGAAATTCGGATCGTAGCCCGAGAAGCCCACGAGGCACAGCACATTCTCCATCGCCGACTGGCGGACGAGGTTCACGAACGGAGCGAAATCCGCCGGGTAGCGCCGGTAATCCTCTTCCGTGAAGATGAAGGGCCGGCGCGCCGGGAAGCTACCATGGAGCTTGACAATCCGGGGCCGCTCGGCGCGGGTGAGATCGGCCGGCACGTCGACGACCTCGTACTTGCGCTCCGGAACGCTGCGGCGCGCTCGCTCGAGCAGGGTGTCATAATTGGTTGTGAAGACGTCCGCCCACGGCAGTTGGAGCAGTCGCTGATGCAGCGCGCCTGGCTCGTACTTGCCGTCGGGGACCAACTCGAGGAGCATGTCGTCGAGGCGCGCACGTCCGTAGGTGTTCTCGTACATCTGGCCGAGCCGCAGGGCATCCTGTTCGGATGCCTTGGGGTCTATATTCTTCCTGAGCTCGGCGGCGATCTCCCACCACAAGGGGAAGTCTGGCACGGCCGGGCTCAGCTTCTCGGCGTTGCGGCTCATGCCCGCGCCGACGAGGACGGCCGCGCGGCTCTCGGGGCGCCACAGTGCCTCTCTCAAGGCTTCGATATGGACACGATCAGGTAGGTCGTCCGGTCGCATGCAGCTCCATCGACCCTAGGCGAAACGAAGCGCGGCGTGAACCCTCGGGAGCGCGTGTACGGCGCCGCTCGCCAGCCGTACGCCTCGTTCACCGCTGCATCAGCCGGTCGCTCAGAATCGGAGGGAGCGACCCCGGATATTCTTGCATCTGCTCGATCGTGCTGGCCGCGACGATCGGCACCATGGCGCGCTCGCCTCGTCGCCGCCGGCCGGGACAATCTGGTTTCGCATGCGCCCTGCCTCCCTCGCGGCTGGGGAGCTTCGCGCGCTGGGAGAGCGGAAGCCACCGGGCGCGGGCGTGAGACCCTCGGAGCGAGCTCGACGAGATCCAGGCTGAGCCACGTGAGTTCCGGCAAGGACGGAGACGGGCTCAGGGGCTGCGCGCCGGCCGGCCATGCCTGGACCACAGCGGCCGCTCGCCCCTCCAGCCATCGAGCCGGACCGGCGTGCCGGAGGTCATGCCCGGCGCGAGGCGCAGCGCCGGCCCGCTGAGCATCTCGCAACGCGACCAGAAATCGCCGTTGCTCATCCTGGACTGCACGACCGTGCCGTGGACGCTCGGGGGCAAGAGAGGCCGGAACGGCCCCGGATCGTCGCGATAGCGAACCGGCCGCCCCTCGGGCCGGAGGACCGAGCCGATGGCGAGGTAGTGATCGACGTCGACCGTTGCCTGGCGATCGGGCGGGTTGCCGTCGTGCGCATCCAGCGCTGGCGCAAACAGCCGCTCAGGGAATCGGGGCTCGTACCACCAGAGGAGCGGCTCGGGCTGGAGATTGCCATTCCAGCAACAGACCGCCACCGGCCAGCCGGGATAGTACTCCTCGAACGCTCGCAGCATGCGGTCGTTGATCGCGGGCCGCTTGTTCTCCGGGACCTGATCGAGCGCGGCGACCACCGAACGCGGTGAATCGGCGAGCACCACGGTGTAGCTGCCCACGTCGAACACCACGGGGCGGGCGTCGGGGAGCTCGGGTGGCTCGATGGAGAGGGTCCGTGGCATCGGCCGGCGCGTCGCCTCGCGGATGTCCTCGAGGAAGGTGCGGAACAGGCGCGTGTCGACGGCATTGTCGGAGCCGAGCCGCGATGCCGGGATCGGCAGGATCATGGCGTTCGGGCCGGCGCTCGACGCGGTGTTCTGGTAGGCGAGGACGTGGACGTACAGGCCGTTCCACCGTGCTTCGCCGGCGTACAGGAGGGTGCGGGAGAGGCGCGCGGGGGAGAACGTGCAGCACATGGTCGCCACAGAGTACGCGATGGCGGAGGCGCGGTCGCCCCGAGGCGCCGATGCCGGCTTACCGGTGCAGCACCTCGAAGAGCTGCTCCAGCATGAGGTAGGTCAGCCCCCAGACGACCCGCTCGTCCACGCGCAGGCACGGGAGCTGGAGGACGTTCCCCTCGTGCGTGTAGGCATAACTCGAGGTGCGCTCGCCGCGCGCGAGCGGCCCGAGCGGCGTCCAGAGCGCCTCGGCCACCTCGTCGCTCAGGGTGAGGGCCGGCGTGGAGCGCAGCGCGAAGACGAACGGGGAGATGATCATCCCGACGCGCCGCCCGCGGACGACCGCCGGGATGTCGGGCAGGCGCGCGAGCAGGGTGCCGTGCGCCGCGAGGTCGATCCCCACCTCTTCGTGCGTCTCGCGGATCGCGGTGGCGAGCAGGCTCTCGTCCTGCTCTTCGCGCCGCCCGCCCGGGAGCGCCATGTGCCCCGACCAGGGATCGCCCGGGTGCTCGGCCCGGCGGATCAGGAGGAGCTCGGCCTCGCCGGGCTCCGGGCTCCCCGCGGGCTCGAGCGCCGTCCCGAGAAACCCCTCCGGCGCCCGCAGGATCGCGGCCACCGCGGCCTGACGCTCCTGCGTGAGCGCGTCGAGCGCGGCCTCGCGCCCTTCGAGGCGGGCCATGATCGCGGCGAGATCGTAGGAGGGGAGCACGGCGGCGAGGATAGCACAATGTCTACCGGTACTTAGAGAACGCGCGCGGCGGCGGTCGCTCCGGCAGCGCGCGCAGCGGCAGACCCGGACGCGAGGCGCTCAGGGCGCACGCCGGGCCGCGACCACGGCGCCGGCGCGCCATGACCCTGCCCGGCGTGCGACCGCCGTCAGGGAGCCGCCGCGGCGAAGCTGTCCCACATGTCGCAGAGCTCCTTCTTCAGCCCGGCCTGCGGAGCGATGGTCGTGTCGAGCACGAGGTTCTCGTCCGTCTCCGCGTCGTACTTCGGCCACTCGACGGCGTTGTCGCCGTTCGGGTCCCCGGTCTCCGCGTGGCGCGACCAGTACCCCATGATCGCCTGCGACAGCTCGATCTCGTCCTCGCTCAGCGGCTCCGACACGAGCAGCCCCGGATTGCCGAACACATACCGGATCTCGGCCGAATGGAAGGCGCCGAGATCGCCGAGCAGCGAGCCCTGGGGCGCATGGGTGAAATGATAAAGATACGTCGCCGCGCCGCCGCTCGCGATGGCGCGCGCCGCGCGCCGCGTCGGGCACACGAACATCGAGTCGCCCAGCGCCGCGGTCGCCGCCGCCTGCGCCGAGCCGTAGGTGTCGCTCGGGTATTGCGCCACCACCTCTTCGCCGTGGCCGGGGGCGAGCGTCTCGGCGAACGCCACGAACTCGGCCTCGTCGGCGACCGTCGCGGTCTCGCCCCAGAGCGTGACGAAGAGCGAGCCCTCGTCGGCGTTGCTGCCGAGGATCGTCGGCATCTTCTCGAAGCTCCCGGCCTCGAGGAGCTTGCCCGGCGTGTCGGGGAGGTTCCAGCCGTCGATGACGGGGAACCAGGTCGGGCCGGCGCCCACGAGGAAGGCTTCGGCCGGCGGCAGCGCGCTCATGACCTCCTCGGCCGACTTGCCGCGCAGGCACTCGAGGACCGACGTCGCGTCGCTGCAGCCCAGCGCCTCGACGAGCTTTTGCCCCTGCTCCACGGCCGTGGCCTCGTCCGCGGCGGAGTCGCACGGCCCGCTCTCGATGATCGCGCGCTGGAACAGGCCTTGGCTCGCCGGCGACACCAGGTGCATGCAGACGCTGATGCCGCCCGCGGACTCGCCGAACAGGGTGACCTTGCCCGGATCGCCGCCGAAGGCGCCGATGTTGGCCTTGACCCACTCGAGCGCGGCGCGCTGGTCCTCGAGGCCGTACGTGCCCGTCGAGGGGTGATCGGGATCCTCCGACTTGAGCTCCGGGAGGGCGAGGAACCCGAGCGGCCCGAGGCGGTAGTTGAGGGTGACCACCACCGCGCCGGTCGTCTCGGAGAGGAGCCGGCCGTCATAATCGGCCTCCCCGCCGCTCCCCATCTCGAAGCCGCCGCCGTGAATCCAGACGAGGACGGGCAAGGACGAGGACGCCGCGCGCTCGGGCGTCCAGACGTTCAAGGTGAGGCAGTCCTCTCCCGAGATCTCGTTGAAGCCCGGCGTGAGCAGGTTCAGCTGCGAGCAGGGGATGCCCACCTCCACCGCCTTGAGCGGCTCGGTCCACGGCTCGTGCGGCGCGGGCGATCTCCAGCGCAGCTCCCCGACCGGCGGCGCGGCGTACGGGATGCCGAGGAAGGTGCGCGTCGCGCCGACGACCGCGCCCTCCACGGGACCCGCTTCCGTCTCGACGACCGGGGGAGCCGGCTCGCCGCCGGCGCCGCCTGAGCCGCCTGAGCCACCAGCGCCACCGGCGCCGCCGGCGCCGCCGGCGCCGCCAGCGCCGCCAGCGCCGCCGGAGCCACCCGGCGCGGGCTCGCTCGAGCTGCAGGCGGCAGCGAGCAGGCCAAGGACAATGGTGTACGACAATGAGGTTCGAATGGGCATGATCGTCTCCGTCGAGAGCAAGTCGAGAATGCGAGATCGTGGGTAAAGAGGTGAGCACAGCGCCGGGGGAGAGCGGTGCTCCTGCGAGCGGGATCCGAAGCGCCAAGACGCCACGAGAGCCGAGAAACCTCGCTTCTTGGCGCCTTGGCGGCTCCTCTTTTCTCTTCTTCTCATAGCAGCATCGTTTCTCCTCGCAGGAGCGCCGCGATCGATCCACCGCGCGGCGCGGAGGGGCCATCCACCCTGAGGCGCGGGCGGTCGTGCTGGAATTTTGGCGGACACATCGGAGCGACTCCCATCGATGACGATGTCGTGCAGTGGGTCATAGCAGCCTTGACAGGGCGAATGGTGCGCACGTCTCCTCTGTGTATGGCAAATCCTTGCGAAGACGAGACGGTTGGCGGTGCCGGGCGCCGGGACGGGCTGGCGGGCCCGCCGCGGCGCCGCGCGGCCCGCGGCGGGCGAGCGTGCTGGTCCGGGCTGCTGTCGTGCGCGATCATCGCCGGCGCCCTGGCCGAGAGCGCGTGCAGCGCGGACCCGAGCCCCGGAGGGGCCGGCGCCGGGGGTGGAGCCGGCGGCATGGCGGCTTCCAGCGCGAGCGCGGGCGGCGAGGCGGGCGCTACCGCGGCGACCGGCGCGGGCGGAGAAGGAGGCGAGGGGGGCGAGGGCGAGGGCGGCGGAGGCGACATCGCGCCGGTCATGCCCGAGATCCACCCCGACGTGTTCGGCACGTTCGACACGTCCCGGCTGACGGTGTTCGCGTTCAGCCAGGTGGAGGTGCACGAGGACGACCCCCAGGTGCTCGAGCTCGCCCCGGACATGGTGCCGCGAGCGTGGCAGCGCTGGCGCGATACCGGGCTCGAGGCCGCCGATTATGACGCCGCGTATCCGGCGAGCTGCCGCGAGCAGGGCATCCGCTTCGTCGCGGGCAGCACCGCATCCATCGTGTTCGAAGACGAGGTCGGCAGCGAGGAGCAGTTTCTGGAGCAGACCACGCGAAACGCCGCGGGCGAGCTCGTCGCCCACGACCAGATCGTGGAAGGCGCCCACCGCGCGAGCATGGCGTCTCCGAGCTACCGCGCCCGGCTCATCGAGATCGGCAAGCTCCAGATCGATCTCGGCGTGGACGGGCTGACGTTCGACGAGATCAACGGCGGCTACGGGGGCGCGCAATACGACGGCAACGAGGGGTTCGACGATCATCACGTCGCGGACTTCGGGAACTACCTCTGCCGCAAGCACGGCGGCCGCCCGGACGGCTGGCAGCAGGCGTTCGATCTCGCGCCGGAGGACGGGCTCGATTGCTCGGGAGCGCCCGAGACCGCCGGGAGAGGCTTCGATTTCCGCGGCTATCTCCAGCGCAAGAACGCCACGGTGAAGCCCTTCGACAGCCGGAACAAGCTGCTCGTCGAGGAGTGGGGCCGGACCGTCGCGAACCGGCCGGACCCGGAGGTCGGGAGTTTCGTGGAGATCTATCCGGCGCTCGTCTACTGGCAGGAGGTCGTGCTCGCGCTGCGCCGCTACGCGCGAGAGCAGCACGGCCGCGAGATCTTCATCTCCTCGAACGGCGTCGTCCCGTTCGTCGACATGCAGAGCGTGGGGCTGTACGACTGGAACATCGACGGCGACGGTCCGCGCGGCATGGACTGGGTGCCTGTCGTGGATGGACACCTGGACGGGACGGCGTCGTTCCAGGCGGCCCTGCGAGGGCTCAAGGCGCGATCGAAGCGCGTTCAGGAGCTCGTCGGCGGCAAGGAGGTCCCCTTGATGCTGTTCCTGGACTGGCCCAACGACATGATGAACCGCTATTACGCGCTCCCGCTGGAGGAGCGGAAGGACTACTTCCGCGTCTTCGCCGCGGAGGTCTACGCGAACGGCCTGTATTTCGCCCTGCCGCTGCGCACGACCACGGACGAGAACACGGCGACCGCGTTGGAGATGATGGATTTCTTCGCGCGCTTCCGCGACTTCTACAAGTCCCACGAGGGCCTGTTTCACGGAGCGACCGACAGGACGGGAGAGGTGACCCTCTCCTTCGAGGAGTGCGCGTCCGCCGAGGACCCGGAGGCGTGCGCGGACGAGAAGAAGACGAGCCACAACCTCGCGCGGCTGCCGGACGGCCGCACGGTGCTCCACGTGATCAATCACACCTACAGCGCAGGCGTGGTGGAGCACGAGGGGCTCTCGGTGCGCTTCCCTGTGGACGCGAGCCCGACGGAGGTGACGGTCGCGTCGCTCGATTTCGAGGGAGACCGCGCGGCGCCCTTCTCGTACGAGGACGGGGTGATCACGGTCCAGGTGGGCTCGCTCCCGGCCTCC
The DNA here is from genome assembly GCA_051525975.1 of Sorangium sp. So ce134. Taxonomy (GTDB): domain Bacteria; phylum Myxococcota_A; class Polyangia; order Polyangiales; family Polyangiaceae; genus Sorangium. The sequence continues at coordinate 8,509,229 of CP150314.1, read as the reverse complement.
GTCGCGATCGTCGTCGAGTGAGCGCCGGCCGCGCGCCCCCGCGGTCAGCCGTCCTGCCGGCGGGGCGCGGCGACGCGGGCGACGAGCCGCTTCACCTCGGCGGCGTCCACCGGCTTGGTCAGGTGGTGGTCGAACCCCGCCTCCCGGGCCTGCCGCCGGTCCTCCTCGGTGCCCCAGCCGGTGAGCGCCACGAGGAAGAGCCCGGCCAGGTCGGGCTCCGATCGGAGGCGCCGGGCCACCTCGTAGCCGTTCATGCCCGGCAAGCCGATGTCCAGGAACACGAGGTCGGGGCCGAGCGCCCGGGCCGCGGTCAGCGCCTCGGGGCCGGTGTGAACCGCCTGGGCCTCGTGCCCCGAGATCCGGAGGAGCAGGGCCAGGCTCTCCGCCCCGTCGACGCTGTCGTCCACGACGAGGATGCGGAGGGCGGACGAGGGAGCGCCCTCCGCCGGGCCCGCGGTGGCTGGCCTCGAGGCGACCTCCTCCGCGGCGGCGAGGGGGAGGCGGACGGTGAACGTCGAGCCGCGGCCGGCGCCGTCGCTCGCGGCGTGGATCGAGCCGCCGTGCAGCTCGACCAGGCGCTTGACGAGGGTAAGGCCGATGCCGAGGCCGCCCTGGGCCCGGTCGATCGAGCGGCCAACCTGGGTGAACATGTCGAACACGGTCGACAGCATGTCGGCCGGGATCCCGACCCCGTTGTCCGAGACCCGGACGACCACCGCGGCCCCGTCCCGCTGGGCGGCGAGCCGGATGCTGCCGCCGGCCGGGGTGTACTTGGCGGCGTTGTTGAGGAGGTTCGCGAAGATCTGGGCCAGCCGGGTCGGGTCGGCATCCAGCAGGAGAGGGGACGGCGGGAGCCGGACCGCTAGCTCGTGCGCGGCCGCCTCGATCAGCGGACGGCTCGTCTCCAGGGCGCTGTTCAGGACCGTCCGGAGATCGATGCGCTCCTTGCGCAGCTCGACCTTGCCGCGGGTGATGCGGGAGACGTCGAGCAGGTCGTCCACCATCCGGACCATGTGGCCGACCTGTCGGTCCATCATGTCCAGGATTTTCTGGGCCTGGTCTGCGTTGCCGGCGACCTTGAGGATCTCGAGGCCCGTCCGGATGGGGGCGAGCGGGTTCCGCAGCTCGTGGGCGAGCGTGGCGAGGAACTCGTCTTTCCGGCGGTCCTGGTCGCGGAGCTGATCGTAGAGCCGGGCGTTCTCGATGGCGACGGACGCGATGTGCGCGAGCTGGACGAGGATCGCCTCGTCGCTGTCGGTGAACTCCCCGTCGTGTTTGTCGGAGAGGTGGATGAGGCCGAGGTTCTCCCCGCGCCGGCCGATGAACGGCGCGACCAGCCAGCCCCGCATCGGCGGGAGCCTGTCGGCCTCGCCGCGGACGCTCCGCCACGCCAGGGCCGCCGGCGGACGCTCAACCTGGGTGAGTTGTGCCGGCGGACGCTCAACCTGGGTGGGTTGTGCCGGCGGACGCTCAACCTGGGTGGGTTGTGCCGGACGCTCAACCTGGGTGAGTTGTGCCGGCTCAGTGTGTGCCGAAAACTCAACCTGGGTGAGGTGTGGCGGCCCAATCTGGGCCCGCCGCTCGGTCGAAAATCCAACCTGGGTGAGTTGTGCCGGCCCAATCTGGGCCTGCCGCTCAACCCCGGTGGGGTGTGCCGGCTCAACGGGGGCGCGGTGTGTCAGCAGCTCAACCCGGGTGGCGTACGGCTGGGTGCGGTACGGCGACCCCCGCCGCTGCTCAACCTGGGTGAGCCACGCTGGGTGCGCCTCCAGCTCAACCTGGGTGAGCCGTAAGGGACGGTTGGTACGGCAGACCACCGCATAGACGCCGTTTTCTGTGGACGGAACCACGGGCCCTCGCCAACCCTCGTACTTCCCGGACGTCGATACGGTGTTGACCGCCTTCGACCCGTCGATCCCGGCGGTTAGCCAGGTCACCGCCACGTGCACCCCGATGATCCGCCGTGCCTCCTCGGTGATCCCCTGGAGCACGCTTCCCAGGGACCCGGACGCGTGGATGGTGAGCGCAGCGTCCGCCACCTGCTTGAGGAGCCGCCCCTGCTCCCGCTCCAGCTCAAGGAGCCGCCCGACCCGCTCCTCGTCGAGCTTGCGGGCGGTGACGTCGACCGTCACCCCGTCGAACCGCCGCGGAGCGCCGTCCGGCGCATAGGCCGTCCCGCCCAGCGCCCGGACCCACTTGAACGCCCCCGTGGCCGGATCGACCGTCCGGTAGTCCACATCGTAAGGGACCCGCTCGCGGATCGACGACTCGATGGCCCGTCGCGTCGGCTCCCGGTCGTCCGGGTGCAGCCGCTCGTAGAACGTGCGGATGGTCACCCGGGCCTCCGGCGGCAACCAGAAGTGCTCCTTCACCCGGTCGTCCCACTTCAGCTCGTCGAACGGCAGATCGCAGTACCAGAACCCGACCCCCGACAGCCGGACCGCATAGTCGAGCCGCTCGTCCCGCTCCCGCACGCCCCGGGCCGCCCGCGCCCGCTCGATGGCCTCCCAGCAGCGCCCGACCACCAGCCGCACCAGCCCGACCTCATCGGACGTCCAGCGCCGCGGCACCTTCTGATGGACCGCCATCGCCGCCGTGAACCGGCCGGACTTGTGCAGCGGAACGCAGATGACCGCCTGGATCTCCGTCGCCCGGTACGCCGCGAGGTCGTCGCCGGCCCGCGGGTCCGCGTCGACATCGTCGATGACATACGGCTCGTTCGCGAGCATGAGCCGCACCAGCTCGGGGCCGAAAGCGGCGACCGGCCACCGGCCGACGATGCTCCGGACACCCCGCGTGTGATCGCCCGTGATGACGAAGACCCGCTCGTCCTCGACCTCCGCGTAAGCGCACCGGTCCACGCCGAGGTGCCCGGCGAGCAGGCGCGCCGTCACGGCCATCACCTCGCCCGGATCGACGAGCGGCTGGGTGGCAGCGGCCAGCTCGGCCAGGAACCGATGCCGGCCCTCGCTCTCGCGCAATGCCTCGCTGGCCCGCCTCGCATCCTGCGCCTGGGCCAGGGCGTGCACGGCCGTGGCCGCGAACCGAGACAGGCTGGTGACGAGCCGAGCGTCCTCGGCGTCGAACTTCCGCGCCTCGGTATGAGCGAGCACCCAGACCGTGCCGATCGGCGTGCCTCCGGCGTGGAAAGGGACCGTCAGCGCCTCGACGATCGGCGGCTCTAGCTCGACGCCCTCCATGATGTGGGTGGGGTGCGAGAACAGGAGCGCCGCGTTGGCGTCGACCACGGCGCCGCAGGGGCTCGGGCGCCGGGGCATCGTGCCGCCGGCGATGTGCGCAAACGCCCCGGCGACGGCGACCCACCGGAACACCTCGCGGCCGTCCTCCACCTCGAGCACGCTGACGCCCGCCGAGTCGGCCCGGCAGAGCTCCATGAGAAGCGACACGAGCTCCGGGAGCACGTCCTCCAGCGACCCGGACATGGCCGCGGCGAGCGCGATCAGGGCGCGGTTCTCGGCCGCATGATCGGGCAGCCGGGACGGGCGGAGGGCGAGCTCCTCGGCGGCCGGCACCGCCTTGACGCGGACCTCCTCCCGCGAGAGCGCCGCGACGCCATCGCTGGCCGGAGGGCTCACCGGCACGCGCGCTCCGCCGGGTCCCACCGGTCAAGGGGCCAGGCGGATACGCCGAGCGGCTCGGAGCTCCAACCGATCGTCGCGAGGTCCCGGGAACCAAACAAACTCGGCCGTGGGTGCTGCATGCGCTCGGCGCACCTTGCTAAGGCGAAGGGCAGGCCACCGCAAGCCGTCGGGCGGGCGTCCGACGATCGGAGGGCGTACCCCGCGCGGCCCCGGCAGCGTGCTCGCCCGCCTCGCCCGCCTCGCCCATCGCGGCGCCGGGCGCCGGCGCTGCGCCGCGCCGGCGCCGCTGCCCTCGCCGGGCGCGCTCCGGCCGGTGAGCGCGCGCCCTCCTCGCTGCGGCTCGACACGCGTCCAGCTTAATCCGATCGATCGAGCGGCGTCCACGCCGAGGCGAGCGCGCCTCTCCGTACCTTCGCCAGGGACGGCATGAGTGCATATCGCACCGCCGACTCCGCCGGTCGGGCGCGTGCCCTCGTCCCGCTGTCCAGGGGTTGACCCACGCGCGCGTCAAAGCGACTCCGGAGGTGCGCTCTCCGGGCGGGTTTCCAGGACGTATCCGGAGGCCCCTTTGCCGGAAGCATCGAAGAAACCAACGGGACTCGATCGGGCCAGAGCGACGGACTCAGCAGCTCCCGGCGCCCGGCTCGCCAGGCCGGCCGTTCTGATCTGGCGCTCACTCTGATAGGATGATCGTGGACCATGCTCGAGATCCTGCGCAATGCGCACTACACCGTGACGATCGATCCGGCGTTACAGCTCGCGCGGGTGACCCGGAGCGCGGCGCCGTCCGAGTCTGCCGAGAAGTTCGAGGAGCGGTGGATGGAGGTGAGCCGCGCGCTGGACCGAGCAGGCCGCAACGGGCTGTGCCTGCTCGTCGACCTGCGCGCGGCGGCGGGGCGGAACGATCCGCAGTTCGAGGCCGCGATGCAGCGGCTGCGGCCAGCCGTGATGGGCGGCTTCCGCCGGGTCGCCATCCTCGTGCGGACGACCGCGGGGGCGCTGCAGATTCAGCGCCATGTCCGGGAGGACGGCATCGACAGGCTGATCGGCAGCGACGAGGCCCAGCTGCTCGACTACCTCCGCGAGGCGCCGCCTCGCGGCCGTTGACGCGGATCGCGGTCGGCGTGCCCCTGCCGACGTGCGCCGGAGCTCCGCGCGTGATCCTCATCGAGGTGTCCTCCGTCCGGCGAGCTCCATCGAGGTGTCCTCCTTAGATGTGAAGAGGCGATGACCTGGAGTCGCCGCCCGGCGCCGCCGCAGGCAAACGGCCGCCACCCGCGCTCCCCCGCAGGCCGGCCCCCCGCCCGTGCCGCCGCACGCCCTCTGCAGTGCTCGCGCGATCCGAGGGCGGCTCACCTTTCTCGAGCGGTCGGAGACGATTTTTGTAACTTTCCGGAAATGCACATCTTTTTCGGCCGGCGGACGCGCCCCCCGTCGCCCGCGCTCGCCGGACACCTCGCCCGGCGAGGCGTCGCCCTCTCGAGAGGTGGCCAGTCGAAGACTGGGACGGAACATCCCTGTCCGGCACTCCGGACCATGTCCTTAACGAGGTTGTACAGCCCTCGTACTTCGGTTTTACCGTTTGTTGCGTGATTCGCTTGTCAGCTGGCGAATCCGCCGTATAGTCAGTTCGAGTCGCGTCCCTGCCATCCGCCATGGATCCACGCGGGGTGTTGGAGCGCTCGTGTCGATCCGCCGGATCGGGGCACCTGCCATCCCATGTCCGCTCCGGAGATGCCCTGGACGGCGTTTGCCGTGCAGGAGGGGCCGAGCGCGACGAGACCCGGCGACATCCGGGTACGGCCGGCGCCGGACGAGCAGGCGAGTCGGGTGATCGGCAGTCGGCGCGATTGGGGGGAGAGGGGCATGGAGAACCAGGCAGTTGCCAGCATCGAGGATCGCGGTCGCGAGGATTCGCGGGCTCTCCGGCGGATCGCCGTCGTGCACGTGGTGAGCAGCTTCCAGACCGGCGGCGCCGAGCAGGTGGTCGTCGATCTCGCGGCGTCCCAGCGCGCCGCCGGCCATGACGTGCTGGCGGTCGCGATCGCCGAGGATCCGGACGGCCCGCGCGCCGAGCAGCTCCGGCGGCGCGGGGTCGAGGTGCGCCTCGTGCCGAAATGCCCCGGGTTCGACGGGACGCTCACCGCCCGCCTCGCCGCGCTGTTCGCGACGAAGGGCGTCACGCTCGTCCACGCGCACAACCAGCTGTCGCTCGTCTACGCCGCGCCCGCCGGGTGGCTGCACCGTGTCCCGGTCATCCACACGAAGCATGGGGTGTCCCAGGACATGCAAGGACGAGGGTGGCTGCGCAGCGCCGCGTCCGCGTTCGTCGACGCCCATGTCGCGGTCTCGCAGCCGACCGCCGCGGCCGTCCTCGGCCGGCGCGAGGTCGAGCCGCCGAAGCTGCATGTCGTCGCGAACGGCATCGACCTGTCGCGGTTCGCGCCGGATCCCGCGGCGCGGGCGCGCGTGAGGGCCGAGCTCGCGATCCCGCAGGACGCCTGGGTCGTCGGGAGCGTGGGGCGCCTGTCTCCCGTGAAGAACCACGAGCTGCTCGTGCGCGCCGCCGCGAGGGCGCTCCCCGGGAGCGGGCGGCTCCTCGTGGTCGGCGACGGCCCCGAGCGCGCGCGGCTCGTCGCCCTCGCGCGCGAGCTCGGCGTGTCCGAGCGCGTGCTGTTCGCCGGGGAGCGCCACGACGTGCCGGCGCTCCTCGCCGCGCTCGACGTGTTCGCGCTGCCGTCCCTCTCCGAGGGCCTGCCGCTCGCGCTCCTCGAGGCGATGGCCACGGGGCTGCCGGCCGTCGCGTCCGACGTGGGCGGCGTGCCCACCGCGCTCGTCCACGGGGAGACAGGCTTCCTCGTGCCCTCCGGCGAGGTCGCGCCGCTCGCCGCGCGGCTCTCGGAGCTCATGGCCGATCCCGCGCTCGCCGCGCGGATGGGCCGGTGCGGCCGGGCGATCGCGCTGCGGCGCTACTCCGCCGCCCGGATGGCCGAGCGCTACATGGATCTCTACACGCTGCTGCTCGAGCGGCGCCCGCAGCGCGCCGCCGCCGTCCGCCCGAGCACCGTGCTCGCCTGGATCTGGGGCGCGAGCGAGGCGGCGCGCCGGATCACCGCCGCTCCGGACCGCGGCGACGGCCGGCCTCGCGGCGATCGATCGTCGCCGCGCCCGCCGGCCGCGCTCGCGAGCTGAGCGGCCGCCGGCGCGCCGCCGTCACCGATCTCTGCTGCTGTCGAAGGCTCTCGAGGGGGGGAAGACTCATGTCGAACGTGGTGAGATGGATCTCGGATCTCCTGGCCGCGCCGTGGGCGACGCGGCCATTCACACGGATGATGCGCGGCCGCGCGACCATCATCGTGATGCATCGGCTCGCGGACCCGGATCGCGGCATCGCGGGCGTCGATCCGTGCGCTCTCCGGCGCGCGCTGCAGCTCCTGAGGAGCGAGCGGTATCCGATCGTATCGCTCGAGCGCGTCTTCCGGAGCCTCGCGGGCGAGGCGCCGCCCATCGACCGGGCCGTCGCCTTCACGATGGATGACGGCACGATCGACCAGGCGACGGTCGCCGCGCCGATCTTCGCGGAGTTCGATTGCCCGGCCACCATCTTCGTCACGACCGGCTATCTCGACGGCGAGCTGTGGTGCTGGTGGCACCGCGTCGAGCACGTGTTCGAGACGACGCGGCGCCGCGAGCTCAGCGTGATGGTGGCCGGCCTCCGCCACGTCATCCGCCTGGACGAGGGCGTCCCGCGGGCGCACCTCGCGCGGCGCTTCATGGAGCAGTGCAAGCGCGTCCCCGAGATCGAGAAGCTCCGCGTCATCGAGCGGCTCGCCGCCGCCGCCGAGGTCGAGCTGCCGGCGCGCCCGCCCGCGCGTTATGCGCCGATGTCGTGGGACGACGTCCGCGCGTGCGAGGCGCGCGGCATCACGTTCGGCCCGCACTCCGTCACCCATCCGGTGCTCTCCAGGACGAGCGACGCGCAGTCGAAGCGCGAGATCGTCGTGTCCTGGGCGCGCCTGTGCGCCGAGGCCAGGCGCCCGGTCCCCATCTTCTGTTATCCGAACGGGCATGTCGGGACGGACTTCGGTCCTCGCGAGTGCGCCACGCTGCGCCGGCTCGGCTTCCTCGGGGCGGTGACCAACTGGCCTTGCGACTACGCGACCGCCGAGGGATTCCAGCGCTCGCCGGACGCGCCGTTCTCGGTGCCCCGGGTCGACTTCGGCGCGGATCACCGGAGCCTCATCCGCTCGGTGTCGGGCGTCCTCCGGACCAAGCAGGTCCTGAAGCGGCACGTCGCCTTGCGAGGCGCGGCGGCGCCGGTCGAGCCGGGCCACGTGCTCGACAGATCTCAGGACGAGAGCCGCGGCCCGTCGGCCTCGCTGTTCGAGTGATCATGGACCGGCGGGACATCGGCCTCAGCCGCTTCTCCCCCGAGCGCCCCCCGGCGCTCGCGCTGGGAGACATCACCCTGGTCCGGCCCCTCGGGACGGCCGGGATCCCGGTCGTCGCGGCGACGAAGGATCCGGCCGACGAGGTCCTCTGCTCGCGCCACGTGAGCGCCGCCTGCATCGTGCCCGGCTTCGACGCGGCGAGCCTGGACGCGTCCGCGGCGATCCTGCTCGACCTCGGGGCGCGGCTCCACGCGTCGCTCGGGCGCAGGATCCCGCTGTTCTACGGCACCGATCCGCAGCTCGAGCTCGTCTATCGCCACCGGCGCGCGCTGGCGCAGCACTTCCTCTTCCTCCTCAACGACGAGGACGTGTGCTGGTCGCTGCTCGACAAGGAGCGGTTTTACGGCCTCTGCGCGTCGCGCGGCGTCCTCGCGCCGCGCACGCTGCGGCCCGGCGGCGATCTGGCGGACCTGCGCGAGCCGCTGCTCGTGAAGCCGCGCCGCAAGTCCGCCTGGGCCGAGATCCAGCGCGACCTCCTCGGCGGCGCGGGGAAGGCGCGCCGCTTCGGCACGCGCGCCGAGCTGCTCGCGCACCCGCACTTCGAGCGCCTCAAGCGCGACCTGATCGTCCAGGAGCACATCCCGGGCGGCGTGGTCGATCTCGTGTCGTTCCACGGGTTCGCCGACGAGCGGCGGGAGCTGCTCGCGTGGTTCTGCGGGCGCAAGCTCCGCACCTACCCGGCCTTCGCCGGCGAGAGCGCGATCGTCGAGGTCACGGGCGACGAGGAGGTCGCCGCGGCCGGGCGCGAGGTGGCCGCGAAGCTCGGGCTGAAGGGGCCGTTCAAGATCGATCTCGCGCGCGACGCGAGGAGCGGCGCGCTCTACACGCTCGAGGTCAACGCCCGGTACACCCTCTGGAACCACGTGGGCGCCGCGGCGGGCGTCAACCTGCCGCGCGTCGCGTACGACTACCTGGTCGAGGGCCGCCGCCCGGCCGCGCCGCCGCGCGCCGCCCCGGGCTACCGCTGGCTCAACGTCTACCGGGCCTACCGCGCGTTCCGGGAGCAGCGCGGCGGCGCGTCCCTCGCGACCTGGCTCGCCTCGGTCGCGGGGGCGCCCACGGTCTACGACGCCTTCGCCTGGGACGACCCGAGGCCCTTCGCGCGATGGGCCAGCACATTCCTCACACGAAAGGTGGCGCGCCATGCTCTACGGGATCATCGCGGACGTGCACGGTAACCTCGAGGCGCTCTCGGCCGTGCAGGCGTTCCTCGCGGAGCGGGGCGTCGGGCACCTGCTCTGCCTCGGGGATATCGTCGGGTACAACGCCGACTCGGACGCGTGCGTGCGCCTGCTCGCGCGGCCGCCGGTCCTCGCGGTCGCGGGCAACCACGACCTCATCGCGGCCGGGCGGATGGGCGTCGATCGCTGCGGCGCCAAGGCCGCCTTCGCGCTCCGGCGCACGCGCGTCGCGCTCTCCGCGGACAGCAAGCGGGCGCTCGCCCTCTTGCCCAGGCGGCGCGTCATCGAGGGGGAGCTCGTCCTCGTCCACGGCGGCGTCGTCGATCCGTGCCAGTACATGATGAGCCCCGCGCACATCGAGGAGAACGCGCGGCTGCTCGGCGAGCGCGAGCCCAGCGGGCGCGTCTGCTTCTTCGGGCACACCCACGTCCAGGCGCTCTACGAGGTCGAGGCGGGCGTCGCGACGCCGCGGCCGACCGGCGAGCGCATCTCGCTGCGCCATGGGCGCGGCAGGCGCTTCTTCATCAACCCCGGCTCGGTCGACGCGGCCCGGAGGAGCGAGAAGCTCGCCGACTTCGCCGTCTTCGACTCGTCGCGACAGGAGATCTCGTTTCACCGGATCGCTTACGATCACGAGCGCGCCGAGCAACGAGCCGCCGAGGAGGGATATCGAATGACGTGGCTGGACAGGCACCTCGGGGCGGCGCGGGGGGCGCTCGCCCAGCTGCGGCCGCGATGGCGCTGACGGACAGCGAGGCCGCCGCGCCGCCGAGGAGGGCCGCGCGGCGCGGCGGACACGGAATCTCGGAGGGGTCGATGGGGAGGGGGAGATGCTGCGGTTTCACCTGGTGAACGATGTCGCCGAGCTCGGCGCGATGCGCGGGGCGTGGGAAGATCTGATGGGGCGGAGCGACATGAACGAGCCGATGCTCGCGCCCGACTGGATGCTCGCCTGGTGGCGCGTGTTCGGGGAGCAGGGCCGCTCGCTGCGCGCCGCGCTCTTCTTCGACGGGCCCCGCCTGGTCGGCCTCGCGCCGCTGCTCGAGCGCCGCTGCAGGCACAGGAGCGGCATCCCGTTCCGCCGGCTGGAGCTCCTCGCCTCGGGGGAGGACCAGGCCGACGAGATCTGCTCCTGCAACCTCGGCGTCATCGTCGAGCGGGGCGCCGAGGCCGACGTGGCGCACGCGCTCGCGGGCGCGCTCGCGGGCGCGGCGCTGGGCGACTGGGACGAGCTCGTCCTGCCGGCCATGCGCACCGACGGCGCGCTCGCCGTGATGCTCGCGCGCGAGCTGCGGCGGCACGGCATCGACGCGCGGATCGAGGTCACGGACGCCTCGCCCTACATCCCGCTGCCGTCCAGCTGGGAGGCGTACCTGGGCGCGCTCTCCGCGTCGCGCCGCTACCTCGTGCGCCGCTCGATGCGCGATCTCGAGGCGTGGGCGGGCGGCGCGCTGACGTTCGAGCGGGCGAGGACGCGGGCGGAGCTCGCGGGGGCGCGGGAGATCCTGCTCCGCCTGCACGCCGAGCGCTGGTCGGCCGAGGGGCGCGCGGGCGTCTTCGCCTCGCCGCGCTTCCGCGCGTTCCACGACGAGGTGATGCCCGCGATGCTCGAGCGCGGCGCGCTCGACCTCGCGTGGCTCTCGGCGCGCGGCGAGCCCGTCGCGGCGCTCTACAACCTCGTCTGGAACAACAAGCTCTATTTCTACCAGTGCGGGCGCAGGGTCGATCTGCCGAAGGGGCTCCGCCCCGGGATCGTGGTTCACGCCTATGCCATCCGCGCCGCGATCGAGGCGGGGCGGCGCGAGTACGACTTTCTGGACAGCCCGTGCCAGTACAAGCTGGCCCTGTCGCTGTCCGCGCGGCCGCTCGTCGAGCTCCGGGCCGCGCGGCCCTCGGTGAACGACAGCGCCCGCCGCGCCGCGGAGCTCGCCGCGCACGAGCTCCGCGCGCTGAAGCGGCGCGTCCTCGCGACGTGGCGCGCCGCCGCCCGGTCGCTCGCGCGCGGCCCGGCGGACCCGCCGGCGCCCCCGGGCCGGGAGCCGGCAGCCGCCGTGACCAATGGCGCGGGCCCCGAGCGAGCAGCGCGGGAGCGCGCCGCGTCGTCATGAGTTGTTCGCAGGGCGGCGATGTGCGGCAGCTCGGAGGACGCCAAGGCGCCAAGGCGCCAAGGCGCCAAGAAACATGAATAATTTCAATTACTTGGCGCCTTGGCGTCTTGGCGTCTTGGCGTTCGAATTTTGGCGTCTTGTCGTTCGAATCCTCTGCGGCGCTGTCCGCGGCGAGCGCCGCGCCACCCGGGGGCGCCCCTCGGCGCGGCTCAGAGGCCGACGCTGGCGCGGAAGAACTGGCCTTGTCCCTCGATGGCGTAGCCCCCCGAGGCGAACGGGACGAAGATCGAGCCGCCCTGGCGGAGGCCCTGGGCGGCGCCGCGCGCGTCGACCAGCGAGGCTTGTCCCCGGGTGCACAGCACGATCTCGGGGCCGCGCCGGTCGTCGGTCCGCCATGACGACGCGGCGTCGAGCTCGATGCGCGAGAGCCGGAACTCCGGCGCGGGGGTGTCGTAGATGGACTCCGCCCCGACCCGGCGCGGCACGACGGGCTCGACGCGCCACGGGGAGAAATCGAGGACGCGCAGCAGCTCGCCCACGTTGACGTGCTTCGGCGTGAGCCCGCCGCGCAGCACGTTGTCGGAGCTCGCCATGATCTCGATCCCGACCCCCTGCACGTAGGCGTGCAGCCGGCGCGGCGGCAGGTACAGCGCCTCGCCCGGCTCGAGGTGCACGTCGTTGAGCAGGAGCGCGATCACGACGCCGACGTCGCCCGGGTAGAGCTCGTGCAGGCGGAGCGCCCAGCCCGCGGCGCGGGCGAGCCATCCGCCCGCCTGGGCGCGCGCCCGGCACGCCTCGACCACGGAGGACACGAGCGCCCGCCGCGCCGCCGGATCGAGCGCGAGCAGGCCCTCGACGAGCCGCGCGACAGCGGCCGCGTCGACCGGCCCGGCGCCGCGCGGCACGAGCGCGTCGCCCGGGCCGCCGGCGAGGAGCTCGAACACCTCGGTCAGCGCCTCGGCCGGACGGAAGCCGCAGAGCGCATCGAACGGGGTGAGCGCGCAGATGAGCTCGGGCTTGTGGTGCGGGTCGCGGTAGGTGCGCTCGGGCGCGTCGGCCGGGACGCCGGCCGCGTTCTCCGCGTCGAACCCGCGCCGCGCCTGCGTCTCGTCCGGGTGCGCCTGCAGCGACAGCGGCTGGTCGGCCGCGAGCACCTTGAGCAGAAACGGGAGCCGCGCGCCGAAGCGATCGCGCGTCGGCCCGCCGAGGAAGGCGTCCGCGTGCCTGGGGATGGCGTCGATCAGGCGCTCGCGGCCTCCATCGAGCTCGATGCACGAGGAGGCCGCCGGGTGGGCGCCCATCCAGAGCTCGGCCTGCGGCTTGTCGGAAGGTCCCTGTCCGAGCAGCGCCGCGATCGCCTCTCGCGAGCCCCAGGCGTACTCCTGAACACGGTTGTCGAGCGAAAACATGGGTAGCTCCTGCGGTGCGCCACCCTACCGGATGGCTCCTGGGAAGTCAGCCCTTGAGCGCGTGGGCGATGCCGCTCTCCAGCGTCGACCGGGTGACAAGGGTGCTGAGATCGGCGCCGAGCTCGACCAGGGTCTCAGCGATCCTCGGCTGGATGCCTGTCAGGATCACGGTCGCGCCGAGCAGCCCGACCGCCTGGGCCGTCTTGACCAGCGCGTTCGCGACCTCGGCGTCCACGGCCGGCACGCCGGTGATGTCCAGGATCACCCGTCTGGCCTCGTGGGCGGCGATGCCGCCGAGCAGCACCTCGAGGACGCTCTGCGCGCGGCGCTGGTCGATGTCGCCGATGAGCGGCATGACGATGACGCCCTTGGCGATCGGCAGGAGCGGCGTGGAGAGGGCGCGCAGGCTCGCCTCCTGAGCGCGGATGATCTCGGCCTGCAGCTTCTGATTCTCGGCCTCCGCGCGCTTGTAGCTGCTGATATCGGTCGAGATGCCGCAGATCCCGCGGACCGCCCCGGTCGCGTCCCTGAGCGGGAACTTGAGCACGGCGAAGTGGTGGAGCTCCCCGTCGGGCATCACGCCGCTCTCGTCCCACGAAAGCGTCCTACCCGTGGTGAGGGCCTCGAGATCGGAGGCGCGGAACGTGTCGGCGCGTTCCTGCGGGAAGAGCTGATGATCCGTCTTCCCGGCCACATCGTCCCATGCGAGGCCTGCCCAGCTCAGGAAGTATCCGTTCGCGAGGACATAGCGGCCGCCTTCGTCCTTGACGAAGAGCAGCATGGGCGCGGCCTCGAGGACCGCGCGGAGCAGAGCGACGTCCTCGCGCGGCGTGTCGGCGCGCGGGCTTCGCGTGTCGGCGCCGGGGCCGGGATCAGGGGGCTCTGCTCCAGGGGACGACCCGCCTGCGGGCCCGGGCCCGGCGAGCGCTCGCCGCAGCTCGGCGAGCTCGCGGCGGAGCTGCTCGTTCTGCGCTCGCAGGGCCTCGTTGTCGCGCTGTAGATCGTCCCGGTGGGCTCCGTCCTCGGCCATGCTCCCGCTCGCCTCGCATCGTTTGCGCCGCTGGCCGCTTCGGCCCCCTTCCGGAACGGGCGGGCGAATGGCCCGCACGTAAGCGCGCTGGGGTGAGACTGTCAAGGTCGTCTCTTCGTGGCGGTTGGGGCCGTCACGCGCGGGAAGCGACAGGCCCCGGGGGCGTAAGACGAGCTTCGGGCCAGCTTCGGGCCCGCGCCGCCCAGCGGCTGACGCGGCGCGCGGCTCCGGCTTTACGCGGTCCGTCGCGCGCCCTAGGCTCGGCGAATGACGACGACCAAGGACGATGCGCGGTTCACACCCATCCTTGCGAGGCTGCGCGAGGCCGCGCTGGCCTATCCCGAGGCGGTGGAGGAGTTCCCCTGGGGCGATCGCGTCGCCAAGGTGCGCGGGAAGATCTTCGTGTTCCTCAACATCCACGAAGGGAAGCTCCTCGTGACCGCGAAGCTCCCCCAGTCAGGCGAGGCCGCGCTCATGCTGCCCTTCGCGCAGCCGACCGGATACAACCTCGGCAAGAGCGGGTGGGTGACGGCGCGCTTCGGACCGGGGGATCGCGTGCCCGAGGCGATGCTGCTCGAGTGGATCGAGGAGAGCTACCGCGCGGTGGCGCCGCAGAGGGCGTTGCGGGGGAGGGAGAATGCGGCGCCGTCGCCGGCGGGGAAGGGGGCGGCGGCGAGCAAGCGAGAGGGGAAGAAGGGCGCTGCGACCGGAGAGAGGGTGGCGGCGAAGAAGGGGGCTGCGGCGAAGAAGGGCGCTGCGACCGGAGAGAAGGTGGCGGCGAAGAAGGGGGCTGCGGCGAAGAAGGGCGCTGCGCCCGGAGAGAAGGTGGCTGCGGCGAAGAAGGGGGCTGCGGCGAAGAAGGGGGCTGCGCCCGGAGAGAAGGTGGCTGCGGCGAAGAAGGGGGCTGCGGCGAAGAAGGGGGCTGCGGCGAAGAAGGGGGCTGCGGCGAAGAAGGGAGCTGCGGCGGAGAAGGGGGCTGCGGCGAAGAAGGCGGCGGTGGGGGAGCCCGCAGCGCCCGCGAAGAAGACGCCTTCGATGAAGCGATCGCAGCCCACCCGGAAGTAGCTCCACCGCATCCGTTCACGCGCGACCTGCCGTGGAGCCGGCGCCAGCGCAGTCGTGGTCTCTCCGGTCGGGCCGGCGCTTCGCAGCCACCTGAAGCCCGCTTTCCGAGATGCCGTCCGTATCAGATGCGTCAACTCCTAGTGTTTGACGATGGTGTAGCGCAGCTCGTAGACGCCCTGAGTGTTCGGATTACTCGAGTGTTCCTTCGTCTCGACAAAACTGTTGCTACCAGCGCGGAGTCCGGAGATGTCCTTGGTGTGAACGTGATCTCCTCCCCAATCGAAGCCATCCCCATCCAGTGTGCTTAACACGGCAGCAACCTGAACCCGATCGACGTCAGCCAGCCTGTCCACGCGCTCACCAGCGAAGAATGTGCATTTGCTGTCGTTCCCGATTTTGCCTTCCTCTTCGACGTATGCATCCGAATATGTTTTGCTGAACACGCGCCGCTCGCCCCCGGAGCCGTGCGCATAGATTGATATGCTTACGTTCATGTCTTCGTCGTCGTCGGCGCAGTCGATAATCTTGAGACGATCGATGATGATGCTCACTGTGGCCATTTGGTCTTCTCCCTGCGATAGCGCAAAACTACGCTACGCGCGAGGTCTGTGCGCTCATTGGAATCGCCGAGGCGAAGACCCTATTCCTCTAAGTCGAACGGCATTCATGAAATGCCCCCTTCGCTCCAGGGCATGCCTATCTCCTCCTACACCGTTCCGTCCACCTGGTTCTCCTCACCCGCCAGTAGTGCCGCTCACGAAGCGCGACCGTAGCGGGGCCGAATCCCGCGTCGCATGGAGACTTGGAAGGATGTGCAGCGTGGGACCATCTGATCGGCACAAAGTGGGGTAAATGGAAGCGGACTGGGGTGATCACTCCACCACCTGTCAGAGCCTTCAGGTTGAATTTCAATTCAGCCCGGAACCTGCGCCTCCAGGTTGAGTTTCAAGTCAGCTCGACGCTTGTCGGTCATCGCCTGGTGTGATGCGAATTGCAATTGTTGCCTCCAGCCGCCGGCTGCTGACCGTCACGCCCGGCGTGCCCATGGATCACACTCGTCATCGACAGCAGCTGTTCGACCGCACGTGGCGTACGCTTCGCCTCGACGGCGGGCGCAAGACCTCCCCCGCAAACGACGAAGCTCGTGGCTCGATCTGTCTCTCTTTCTCTCTCAGCCCCGGAGGCGAAGCCCGCACCACGCGACACGACCTTCATCGGTCCCGGCGCACGACCGCGCCGATGCCCCGCGTCCGCCGCCGACCCGCAGCCGACGCTCCCGATGTGGGACGTCGGCTCCGTCCGGGGTATCCTGGCGCCATGGCCGCCACCGTCTTGGCCCTCGCGCGTGCGCTCTTCGACGCCTCCGCCCGTTGACGGCAGGGTCCACCCCCACCCACGGAATGACATCGATGCGCCAGAGCGAGCCCTCCACGGCATCCCCCTCCGCCCCGCAGGGGCCTGCCGCCCGGCGTCCGCCCCCGCCGCGCTGGCGCCGGCTCCGGGCCGCCGTGCTCGCCGCCGCCGTGCTCTACCTCCTCGTGGTGGCCGCGGTCTGGCTCGCCCTGCCCGTCCTGGGCGACCGGTGGTGGCCCGCGACGCTCTTCCTCTTCGGCCCGCGCCGGGTCATCGCGCTCCCGCTGGTCGTGATCGTGCCCGCCGCGCTCCTGCTTCAGCGCCGCGCCCTCATCCCCGCGGCGCTGGCGTCGGCGATCGTGGTCGGGCCCATCCTCGGGTACTGCCTCTCGCTCCGGGCGCTCACCGGCGGATCGGGCCGCGGGGACCTGCGCGTCGCCTCGTTCAACACGGGGAGCCGCGCGGTGAGCATGGAGCGACTCAAGGGCTTCGTGGCCGAGTCCCGGCCCGACGTGCTCGCGCTTCAGGAGTGCGCCATCCCCGAGCCGGAGCTGACAGCCGCCTTTCCGGCGTGGTCCGTCCACGTCGACCGCGGGATGTGCCTCGTGAGCCGGTATCCGCTCCTCAAGGCGGAATCCAGGGATCGCCGCGACGTCTGGCGCGCCGGCGGCCACGGCGCCATCCTCCGCTACGCGATCGCGCTGCCGGACCGCGCGGCTCACGGCGCTCCGGCCGGCTCGCCCGCCCCAGCCGCCACCGCGCCGGACGCGCCGGGCGCGCCGGACGCGCCGCAACCGAGCGCGCAGGCGGCGCCCGGGGCGCGCGCCTTCAGCCTCCTCAACCTGCACCTGGAGACGCCCCGCGAGGCGATCGAGGCGCTGATGCACGGCCTCTGGAAGCAGGCCGCGGAGCACGACCGCGTCATCGCGCTGCGCGCGTGGGAGTCCGAGCTCGCGAGGCAATGGGCGGACGACGCGCCCTATCCGGCCGTGATCGTCGGCGATCTCAACATGCCGGTCGACAGCGCCATCTACCGGCGCTTCTGGGCGGGCTTCGAGAACGCGTTCTCCCGCGCCGGGCTGGGGTTCGGCGCGACGAAGCGGACACGCTGGTTCGGCATCCGCATCGACCACGTGCTCGCCGGGCCGGGCTGGACCACCGAGCGCGCCTGGATCGGCCCGGACCTCGGCTCGGACCACCTCCCCATCCTCGCCGACCTGCGCTGGACCGGCGGCCCGCGCCAGGCGCCGCCCTGAAGTTCAGCAACTTCGGTCAGGCACGGCCGGCACCCCCTCGTTATCCTGTCGCTCGCCGAGGAGGACGCCGCCTTGACCGAAGCCACCGAGAACGCCTGCTTCGTCAGGTTCCGCAGGGTGCTCGAGCACATCGACGCGCACCTGGAGGAGGACTTGACGCTCGAGCGGCTGAGCGGCGTCGCCGCGTTCTCGAAGTTCCACTTTCACCGGCTGTTCTCCGAGCTGTTCGGGCTCGGCGTCCACGAGTACGTGAAGCTCCTCCGCCTCCGGCGCGCGTCGCACCGGCTCGCCCTCCAGGATCAGGACCGCATCATCGACATCGCGATCGCGAGCGGGTACGAGAGCCCCGAGGCGTTCGCCCGCGCCTTCAAGAAGGCGTTCGGCCAGACCCCGTCCGAGTTCCGGGACCAGCCCCGGTGGGACCCGTGGCACGCGATGCACGAGCGCCTGAGCGAGGCGAGGACCCTGCCCCTCCGCGCCGGGGATCGCGCCGGAGACGTGAAGGTCGCGCGGTTCGAGGAGACCCGCGTCGCCGCCCTCGAGCACCGGGGCGACCCGAAGCGGATCCTCGAATCGGTGCGGCGGTTCATCGGATGGCGCAGGGAGAACCGGCTGCCGCCGCGGAGCAGCGCGACCTTCAACGTCCTCTACGACGACCCGGCCGCGACCCCGCCGGAGGCCTTCCGCATCGACCTCTGCGCGGCGACCCGCCGCCCCGTGCCGGAGAACCCGCTCGGCATCGTCGCGAAGACGATCCCCGGCGGCCGGTGCGCCGTCCTGCGGCACGTCGGCGGCGATGACACGCTCTTCCACGCCGTGAGGCACCTGTACGCGGCCTGGCTCCCCGCGAGCGGAGAGGAGCCGCGGGATTACCCGCTCTTCCTGCAGCGGGTGCGCTTCTTCCCGGAGGTGCCCGATCACGAGGCCGTCACCGATATCTTCCTCCCTCTCCAGTAGACGACCACCTCCCGACCCTCTCCCCTCATCCAGATGTCCTCCGGAGCCATGAGCATGAGTCGATCCGTGGGCAGCCGCCGCCTCGTCGTGCGCGACGAGGTGAAGAACCTCTCTTTCCCGGTCCTGCTGATGTACCCGACGCGCGCCCCAGCCGAGATCGTCTCGATGGGGCCCTATTCGCTCGAGGTCGCCCCGAACGCCCCCGTCGACGGCGGCCCTCTGCCCCTCGCCGTCCTCTCGCACGGCGGCGGCGGGTCGCCCCTCGTGTATCGCACGCTCACGTCCCACCTCGCCCAGAGCGGATACGTCGTCGCGATGCCGGAGCACCCGGGGGACAACCGCAACGATCGATCCAGGTCCGAGACGATGGAGAACCTCCGGGATCGACCTCGGCACGTCCGCCTCGCGATCGACGCGGTCTGCTCCGATGCGGATATCGGGCCGCGCCTGCGGGGCGACGGCGTCGCGGTCATCGGGCACTCGATGGGGGGCTATACCGCGCTCGCCGTCGCGGGCGGGCGGCCCTTCGCGGGATACGGGCAGAAGATCGAGCTCGACAAGGACCCGCGCGTCCGGGCGCTGGTCCTGATGGCCCCCGCGACCGGCTGGTTCGGCCTCAACGACGCCTTGCAGGACGTCACGGTGCCCATCCTGCTGCTCGCCGCGGAGCACGACCGCATGACGCCGAGATGGCAAGCGCAGCTCGTGCTCGACCTCGTCCCCGACCGGGCTCAGGTGACCTTCGAGGTCGTCGAGAACGCGGGCCATTTCTCCTTCCTGAGCCCGTTCCCTCCCCAGATGCGGACCCCGGACTTCCTCCCCGCCAGCGATCCCGCCGGGTTCGATCGCGAGGCGTTTCACCGCAGGCTCCCGCACGACGTGCGCGCGTTCCTCGAGAGGACCTCGGCGCCGAGAGGATAGGTACGGCGAGCCCCTCCGGCCCCGGCGAGCGAGCTCGCGGCACGGCACGGCGCGGGGGCCTGCGCACTGCCTAGCTCGCGGGCCAGGGAGCCATCGCTTGTCAACCGCCGGTTGACACCATCGGTTAACACATGCGGTGCACGCCCTCGGGTCACGCCGCGAGTCCTCGGCGGATCCCGCATGGATCGCCGCTTGCTACATCTCCCGGTCCATGAAACGATCGGTTGGTCGCGTCGCGCTCGGATGGGCGATGTTCACTGCGATTCATGGTTGCGGCGGAGATCCCGCCAGCCCGGGGGACCCAGCGCCCGACACCGGCTCCGGCGGAAGCGGCGGCTCCGGCGGAAGCGGCGGCTCCGGCGGAAGCGGCGGCTCCGGCGGCGAGGTTCAGCAGCCACCGGATGGGCCTTCATCCCTCGGCGCAGACGGCTGGGCGGCGACGACCACCGGCACCACCGGCGGAGACGGCGCGACCAAGGAGAATACGTTCACCGTCACGACCCGCAAAGAGCTCGTCGCCGCGCTCTTCCCGAACGGAACCGTCAATTCGGACGGCACACCGGCCACGCCGAGCAGCACGCCGAAGATCATCTACATCAAGGGGACCATCGATCTCAGCACGGACGACGACAACAAACCGCTGACGGAGAAAGATTACGCGGATCCGGCGTACGACTTCCAGGCCTACGTCGACGCTTACAAGCCGAGCGTCTGGAACACCGCGCTGGTCAACGGCAAGCCGCCGCCGCTCACCGGCCCCCTGGAGGAAGCGAGGGCGCGCTCCGCGGACAAGCAGAAGGCGACGACCTTGATCCAGGTCGGATCCAACACATCCATCCTCGGGCTCGGCACGGACGCGAAGATCATCCACGGCACGCTGCACCTCGGCGCCGGCGTCGACAACGTCGTGATACGCAACATCGCCTTCGAGGACGCGTTCGACTTCTTCCCGGCCTGGGATCCGGGCGACTCGTTCCGGGTCGACACGAGCGTGCCCGGGTGCACGGCCGAGACCCCGCTCACCTGCCCCGGCGGCCGCTGGAACTCGGAGTACGATCTGATCCAGATCATCGGCGCCACCCATGTGTGGATCGATCACAACACGTTCAGCGACGGCGACCGGCCGGACAGGCTGTTCCCCTCCGTCTTCGAGGCGCCGCGAACAGGCCACGAGTACTCGGTGCAGCACCACGACGGCGCGGTGGACGTCACGCTGCAGTCCGATCTCGTGACCATCTCGTACAACGAGTTCCACGACCACGACAAGACGAACCTCCTGGGCGGCACGGACACCGTATCCCCGCAGAACGGCTGGGGATTCTTGAGCGTGACGCTCCACCACAACGTCTACGAGAACGCCACGCAACGCCTGCCGCGCGTGCGGTTCGGCAAGGTCCACGTCTACAACAACTACTACCAGGGGACGCTCGCGCCCTCGGACGAAGCGAAGCCCGCGCCGGACTACCCGTTCCTCTATGCGCTGGGCATCGGCCAGTTCGCCAGGCTCTATTCGGAGGCGAACGTCTTCGAGATCGCGGCCGATCCGGCCGGCCCGCCGGCCGCGGCGACGAACGTCGTCTCGGTCTACCACAAGGCCGGCAGCGGCGATCAGGCCGATGAAAAGACGTACTTCTTCGACGCCGAGAGCACGCTGAACGGCGAGGCGGTCGATCTCTTCGCCGCCGCGCAAGCCGCCGCCCTGGCGGCGAACAAGCCGGAGCTCACCGCGACCGACACCGTGTGGACGCCCGCGAGCAGCTATGAGTACACGAAGCAGCCCGCGGCGGAGGTGAAAGCCGAGGTCACCTCGAAGGCAGGAGCGGGCAAGCTGTGATCCGGCATCGCCTGTACGAGACGTCGCGAGGATAGCCCGCGAAACGCGGCTCTGACTGGTCGACAATCGGTCCGCCTGGTGGAGCGGGAGGAGAATCGATGCGAGTGGGCGCATGGATCGTGGCGGGCAAAACCGTGCTCTGCGGCTGCGGAGCGAGCGAGGAGCCGCCCCAGCGCGAGTTTTCGGCGTCGTACTTCGAGATCTCCCGGGAGGATTTTCTGGGGGCGATCGACGGCAAAGCCGCGGACCTGTACACGATCGAGAACTCGCGGGGCGCGTTCGCGAAGATCACGAACCTGGGCGCCAAGATCCAGCAGCTCGTGGTCGCCGACGAGGACGGCCGGTTCGGCGACGTCGTGCTCGGTTACCCGAGCCTGGACGCGGTCACGACCGGGCAGGCGTCGATGGGCGCGTTCATCGGGCGCTACGCCGGCCGCATCGCTGGAGGCACCTTCACGGTGGACGGCGCCGAGCACACCGGCGGCTCGTTCAGCCTCGGGGGGGAGACCTTCACCCTCCCCGCCAACGACGGCGCGCGGCCCAACACCTCGCACGGCGGCCCGCTGGGCTCGCGCTTCCGCGTCTTCGACGCGGATCAGCTCTCGAGCTCCAGCGTGAAGATGTCGCTCACGTTCGCCGACAGCGAGGATGCGGCGCCGGGCTTCACGGGCTTCCCTGGCACCGTCTCCCTCGAGGTCGTGTACACGCTGACGGAGCAGAACGAGCTGAGCGTCCGCTACCGCGCGACCGCCCTCGACAGGGCGACCGTCGTCAACTTCACCAGCCACCCGTTCTTCAACCTGAGCAACACCCCGGGCAGCCCCGTCGCGGATCATGTGCTCACCATCCACGCCGAGCAGTTCCTCGAGCTGAGCGAGCGGCTCGTCCCCACGGGGATCCTGCGGGACGTCGACGGCACGCCCATGGACTTCCGCTCGGGCAAGCCTGTCGGCGCCGACATCGGCGACGTCAGCTACGACATGCTGGCGCGGATCGACCCAGCGAAGGGCGGATACGATCACACGTTCGCGGTCCAGCAGCCCACGCCGGGCCACCTGACGCGGAACGCGACGGTCGTCGAGCCCGAGTCCGGGCGGGTCCTGGACGTGTGGTCGACCGAGCCAGGGCTGCACCTCTTCACGGCCAACGGCCTGAACGGCCAGGCGCCGCGGGACGTGGGCAAGGGCGACGTTCCGTATCCGAGCCGCTCGGCGCTCTGCTTGGAGCCGATGCGCTTCCCCGACTCGCCCAACCAGCCGAGCTTTCCTTCGACGGAGCTCGCCGCCGGAGCGACCTACGAGGGCGAGATCGTCTTCGCGTTCTCCACGCGGTGATACCGCGTCGCCTCGAGACGAGCTCCGCCGGGCTCACTCCGGTGAGGCGGCGGGGTCGTGCGACGCTCTCGGAGGAATGACGGCGGCCTCCGCCCGCTTCATGCCGAGGCGCGAGAGCCGGGCCGGGGCGTCCCCGGGCGCGGGGTGCCGGATCGTCCCTCGCGGCTCGAGCGGCGGCGCGGCCGGCTCGTTCCCGGTGACCTGCTTCAGGCCGTAAAAGCCGTTCATCGCCGCCGACAGCATCATCCCGCCGCGGCTCAAGGACCGCGCGCCGCGCGCGAGGCGCTCGAGCACCGCCGCGGGGCTGAAGGCGCGATTCCACATCTGCCGGTGGGCGGCGAGGAGCTGCTCGGGGGACATGCGCGCCGGCCGGAAGGCCACCCCGTAGCCGCTGTAATGGGGCCAGTCGCGCTCTTCCAAGATCCGCCCGTCTCGCCGGTGCTCGTCGTACAGCGGCGTGCCCCGGAACGGCGTGAGGATGCTCAGAAACGGCACGTCGACGCCGATCTCGTTCAGCCGATCGGCCGTGGAGGCGATGACCTCCGGCGTCTGATCGTCGAAGCCAGAGATGAAGCCCGCCATCACGCAGATCCCGCGATCGTGCAGCTTGCGGATGGCCTCGCGGTACTCGCGCGCGCGGTTCTGGCGCTTGTCGACGCTCTTCAGATCGGCCTCATCGAGGCTCTCGATGCCGAGGAAGATGCCGATACAGCCGGACCGATCCATCGCGTCGAGGAGCTCCCGGTCCTTGACGATATCGATGGACGCCTGCGTGAGCCACCAGCGATCGAGCCCGGCGAGCTCGCGCAGGAGCTCCTTGGCCCAGCGGCGCTGGACGAGCAGGTTGTCGTCCCAGAACCAGGCGACCTTCTCCTGCCAGAAGCGGGCGAAATGCGTGGTGGCGATGTCGCGGATCACCTCGTCGACGGGGCGCACGCGGAAGCCGGGGTTGAGGTCGGGCACGGTGCAGAAGCTGCACGTGAACGGGCAGCCGCGCGTCGCCTGGAGCACGCGGGGGACGAGGAATCGGTCTTCGAGCAGATCGTAGCGAGGGGTCGGCAGCCCGGCGAGCGAGGCCGGTTCGCCGTGATAGACGCGGCGCTGCGTGCCTCGCGCGAGATCGCGCAGGACTGCGGGCCAGACCGCCTCGGCCTCCCCGGTGACCACCACGTCCACGTGCTGGAGCGCCTCCTCGATCCAGTACGAGACATGCGGCCCGCCGGCGACGACGCGCACGCCGAGGGCGCGGTAGCGATCGGCGAGCGTGTATGCGCGGCGCGCGAAGCCGGAGAAGAACGAGAGCGCGACCACGTCCGGCGCGGCGTCGACGGGGACGGGGCGCACCTGCTCGTGGAAGAGCTCGACCTCGTGCTCCGGCGGGGTGATCGCCGCGAGGTGGATCCCGGTGACCGGCGGGACGAAGTGGAAGCGGTGCCCCCTGCGATAGCGCGGGACGTAACTCACGACAATCCTCACCTTCATGAGCGCCTCCTCGGGATCATGCGCCTCATCGGATCGGACCCGCGACGACGACGTGGAGCCGCGGGCGGACGAAGATCCGATACGACGCGCTCAGAATAACGGAAGGCGGCCGGCGCCGATTCCAGAAGCGGGAGGAGCTATCGTGGAGCGACGGTGGTGGGCGCGTGCGGGCGCCGAGGAAGCGAGCGTCACGGAAACCGGAGGCTCGCTGCCGGGGTATGCTCCTGGCCGCCGGCATCGACGCGGCGATCACCCAACGATGTCGACGTCGTCGTGGTCGCGAGCTCTCGAGCGAGCGCGGCGATCCGCCTTTGACATCCTCGAATCGCTTTGCTCTTCATTTCCCCCTCGACGCGCAGGTGGGGTGATCCGGGACGTGGCGTGGCTCGGCGGTCGCGGTTGCGGCGGCGGGAGGAGCGGCGGTTCAGGGGCGGGGGGCCGGGGCGAGCAGGTGGCGGGTTCGGTCGTAGAGACGCTGGGCGGCGGCCCCGTCCAGGGTCGGCAGGGACGTGGGGAGCGAAGTGCGGCGGTCGTAGGCGAGGAGGCGGCCGGCCGGCGGGTCATCCATGAGGTCGATGATGGGCTGGATGCTCTTCTCCACCGGCTGGGCGAACAGCTTGGCCAGGAGCTCGATGATCGCCTTCAGGGGCTGCCGGAGTGAGCCGGTGCCGCTATCGGTGAAGCCGGGGTGGTGCAGGAGGTACTGCGTGCGCCCCTCCGGGTGGTTGGCGACGTACGCGACCCCGAGCAGGTCCGTCGAGCGCCCGCCCTGCAACATGGCCTTGACGGGGCCGTAGCCGTCGCGCAGCGACAGGTCGTCCCAATGAATCGTGCCCGCGGTGATGCCGACGCCGCAGAGGTTCACGATCATGGGGCGATCGCTCTGCTCCAGCAGGTCCGTCAGGCCGTGGCTGAGCAGGAGGCGACTGACGTAGTAGAGGGCGAAGGTGGCCTCGAAGCCGTCCGGGGTCTCCACGCGCTTCGGGAAGTACCTCATCGCGGTGAGGACCAGACCATCCAGCGCGCTGTGGCGGGCCCTGACCTCTTCGATCACCCGGCGGTTGTCCGCCACCGTGGTCAGGTCGGCCTGGATGAACGCCGCCCTGTCCGCCGCCCCGAGCCCGGCGGCCTCGTCCAGGAAGCGGCGGCCTTTCACCGGGTCGCTGCCCACGATCGTCACCCGGTCGCCCCGGCGCAGGAAGTGCCGCGCCAGCCCGTTGCCCATGCCGGTTGTCCCGCCCGCCACCACGTATGTCCGCATATTTCGTCCTCTAAGTCATCGAACGCTGACCTGAGGAAAGGTAGCACAGACGCCACCCCGGAGGGAGGCAAGATGCATCGATTGCATGAGCCCCATGATGACGATGAGCTGGAAGGTGACCGTTTCGCGATTAGACGTTGGCTCGCTGGACTGGCGATCTGTAAAGATTCGTTAAAGATATGAAGTTCTTGCTCCAGGGGTGCTGGAGCATTGAATTGAGCAGCTCAACTCGCTAAGGAATGGGCGGTCGTCGGTCGCCTGGACCGGGAGCTGCCAGGTGGAAGCGCCCGATGTCGGCGCGGCCGCGGCCGGTATTTGCGCGCACCGTTCGCGCAAGCGCCCAAACCCGAACAGCCCGGTCGAGTCGAAGGGACACCTGCTGGCGTCGCCGTTCCCGGCGCGCGCTGGGCCCGGCCGGCGCTCGTGCGGTCAACTCTCACCCAACGAGAACGTCAATGAGGAATCTCTCCTTCGGCTTTGCCCGTCCTCTTGCGATCAAGACCAGCTCCGCTGCGGCCCTCGCCCTGTTCGCCCTGGGCGCCGCCGCGTGCGGGAGCCATGGCGTCGGTGAAGGCTCAATCGGCGATGCGGAGCTCGCGCTCGACGAGCAGCTCGACTGCGTCAGACAGCCCGGCACGGCCGTCCTCACGCCGGAGAGCAGCGGCCCCGTCGCCCAGGGCACGCCTGTGACGTACCAGGTCGCGGTCACCAACAACGATATCGGCGACTGCAGCGCCCGGGATTACGGCCTCAATGTTACCAGCCAGGCGGGGATCAGCTTCTCCGCGGACCCCTCGTTCTTCCCCGGCGTGGGGCCCGGGAGCACGGTGACGTTCCCGGTCACCGTGACGGGCACCCTGGCCGCGGACCCCGGCGTCCATCAGCTCCCGTGGTCCGTGGTCAGCCACAACTCGCCCGATTCCTTCTTCATCGCGTCAGGGAACCTCACCTACGAGCTGGCCGAGCCGGCGGGCTGCTTCGTCCGGACGAGCCGCGAGATCTTCGTGAAGCACCTCAGCGTGGTCGAAGATCCCATCCGCACGACGTTCGATGGGCCGCCGGGCGACCCCAGGACGGGCGCGTGGACGTTCGCGCGGCTCATGGAGGACATGGCGCCCACGCCCGCCGACGCGCCGGCGATGGTCGAGCAGCTCTTCAGCACCTGGCTGACCGATCAGGTCGTGAACGGCTTCACGGTGCCGGCTCGCCCGGCCATTCAACAGGTCGTGTTCGACGAGTGGCCGAAGAGCCCTGACGGGTCGCTCGACCTCCGGCAGGCGCCGCTGATGCTGCTCGGCATCGTCAACAGGATCGACGTGCGGAACCTCGACCAGGGGCACGCGGGCGAGGGGCGGTTCGTGTTCGGCGTCTTCAGCCAGGGTTTCGCGCAGCAGTTCACCGTGATCCTCGAGTACAAGCTCCCCGCGTCGACCGAGGCCGACGTGCTCGACTGGGCGAACGCCTGGCACGCCCTCGGCAGCCTGCCCTTCCCGTCCGAGGAGTACAACGCCGCGCTCCAGGAGATCACCACGCGCTTCGCGGGCCGGAACGCCGCGCCCGGCAGGCCGAACGGGAGCTCGCTCGGGCAGGTCCGCACGAACGAGATCGCGCTGGCGGGGCCGTGGGAGCTGCGCGAGTTCGTCCTCTCGCCCCAGACCGGCTTCCTGCGCCCGGAGACGGTCAAGCTGACGCCGGACATCAGCTTCGACGGCTCGACCACGCTCGCGGACTTCGTGAACCAGAACGAGGCGGCGATCCTCCTGGAGCAGCACACGGTGCCCGACACGTTCCAGGGGATCCCGTTCCTGGGCGGCTCGTCGCTCAACAACCTCACGGCGTGGATCGCTCCAGGCATCCTCAACAACGAAGCGCGGCACAAGTTCTCGCTCAACACCTGCAACGGGTGCCACGGCGCGGCCGAGACCGGGACGCCGTTCCTGCACGTGAACCCGAGGGCGCCGGGGAACGAGGCGACGCTGTCCGGCTTCATGACCGGCATCGACATCGCCGATCCCGTGACCGGCGAGCCGCGCACCCTGAACGATCTCGGGCGCCGGAACCAGGATCTGAAGACGCTGGTCTGCGAGCCCGTGCCGGCCCTCGCGCGCACCGCGACCGCGGAGCGGGCCGGCGCGGCTACGAGCCGATCGGCGTTCATCCGCCGCGGCATCGGGCGCGTTCACTGATCCCCGGCAGGCCCGGCGGGCGCGGTCGAGGAGCCGCGCTCGCCGGGGCGGCGACAGCCCATGAACCCGCGGGCTGAGCTCGGTCCGCTGGAACCGCACCCGCGCGATGAGCTTGTGGCCGTGAATCCAATGCGGCGTAGCACTGCGACAAGCAGCGTCTTTTGCTGGTAGACGTGCGCGGCGACCATCTGTCACCTGAGGTGAGCGTGGCGAGCCGCCCTTGACATCCTCGAATCATTTGATTTCACTCCCCGCCTCAATGCGCGTTGCCAAAATCAATCCGTCCGAGGTCCACCAAACTCCCGGCTATCACCACGTCACGATCGTCGAGGCCGGCCGGCTTGCCTTCCTCGCCGGCCAGTGCCCGCTCGATCTCGACGGCAACCTGGTCGGCGCGGGCGACCACCTCGCGCAGGCGGACCAGGTGGCAGCGAACGCCCTGATCGTCCTGGCCGCGGCCGGGGCGCAGCCCGCCGACGTGGTGCGCTCGGTGATCTACGTGGTCAGCGACGACAGCCAGGTGCTGGCCGCGGTGTGGCGGCGGCTGAACGACTCGGCGCTCGGCCCGGCCTTCGGTACGGCCAGCACCCTGCTCGGGGTCGCTTCGCTCGGCTTCACCGGTCAGCTGGTCGAGCTGGACCTGACCGCCGCTCTCCCTGATGGATCCAGCGGCGCCCGGACCAGCCGGTCGCCGGTGCATGGATGAGGAGAGCACGCGGCGCTCGCGCACCCCGAGCCCCGGAGGCGCCGAGGCGATCGCGGGTCTCATTGCGGAAAGCATTCACGAGCGCAATCTCCCGCGCTCGATCGGGCCCATGTGGGTTATCCTGCGCGCCCACGCGAGGCACCTTGTTCGGGAGTCTTTTATGAAACGATCACCTTCATCGAATCTTCGCAACGTCGGCATCTTCCTCGGCCTCGGCGTATGGCTCGCCATCGCCGGCTGCGGCGACGAGGGTAACGGCGGTTCCAGCGGCACCAGCAGCAGCGCCACGACCACGACCACGGGCAGCGACTCCGCCAGCAGCGGCGGCGGCGCGGGCGGCAGCGTCGGCGGCACCGTCGGCAGCGGCGGCGCGGGCGAAGGCGGCAGCGGCGGCAGCGGCGGCGGCACGGGCGGCGGCGGCGGGAGCGGCGGCGGGAGCGGCGGGCCGTCGCTCAGCTTCTTCGTGTCGAGCACCGGGAGCGCGACGGCGAACCTGGGCGGGCTCGCCGGCGCAGACAAGCGGTGCCAGGACCTGGCCGCCGCGGTCGGCGCCGGCGCGAAGACCTGGCGCGCTTACCTCAGCGTCGAGAAGGGCCCGAACGATCAGCCGGTGCACGCCAAGGACCGGATCGGCGCCGGCCCCTGGTACAACGCGAAGCTCGTGATGGTGGCCGCGAACGTCGAGGAGCTGCACGCGAGGTTCGGCGATCACACCGTGTTCCTCGACGAGAAGGGCGAGATGGTGCCGGGTCAGTGGGAGGGCTCCCCGACGCCGAACCAGCACGACATCCTCACCGGCACGGACCGGAATGGCACCCTGAAGGCCGGTCAGACCTGCGCGGACTGGACCTCCGAGGCCGCGAACCAGACCGCCTGGGTCGGGCATTCCGACGGGCTCGGCCCCAGCGGGAGCAGCGCCGACATGTACCGGCCGTGGAACTCGGTGCACTCGAGCGGCAGCTGCGCCGACACCGCTCCGGGGGGTGGGAACGGCCGCGTCTACTGCTTTGCCGTGGACTGAGCCGACGAGCGCGGGCGCCGGGCGCCGTCAGGACGGCGCGCGGCGCTGCGCGCGCGCGGCGGGCGCGGCGCGGAGTGCCGGCCGCGGGGCGAGGGCGTGCGCGATGCCGCTCTGAAGGGTGCTGCGGGTGGTGATGCCCTCGAGATCGACGCCGAGGTCCACGAGCGCCTGCGCCGTGTCGGGGCCGATGCCGGTGAGCACGAGCTTGGCGCCGAGCAGGCGCGCGGCGCGCGCGATGCGCAGCAGGGCGTCGGCGGACTCCGCGTCGACGTCCTTCACGCCGGTGACGTCGAGGATGGCGGTGTGGAACTGGTGCTGGACGATGCCGTCCAGGAGCTTCTCCATGGCCTGCTGGGCGCGGGCGCAGTCGAGGGCGCCGATGAGGGGCATGGCCACGACGCCCTCGGCCAGCGGGACGAGGGGCGTGGACAGCTCGCGCAGCGTTGCCTGCTGGGCCTGGATGACCTGCTCCTGGAGGGCGATCCGCTCGCGCTCGGCCTCGCGGAGGGGGGTCAGGTCGCGCGCGATGGTGGCGAGCGCCGAGGGCCGCCCCGCCTGGCCGGCGAGCGCCACCATGGAGACCTGGCACGGGAGGACGCGGCCGTCGCGCTGGGCGAGGCCGAGCGTGCCTTGCCACGACCCGCGCTCGAAGCACCGCTGCACGATGCCGGAGAGCGGCTCTTGCTCCTCCACGTACAGGTCGGAGAGGCGCTGGTCGAGCGCGCCGTCGCCGTGGCCCGTCATCGCGCGGAAGGCCGGGTTGGCGTAGAAGAGCGCGCCCTCCTGCGAGGCGAGGCACACGCCGTCCGGCGCGCTGTCCACGAGCGCCTGGAAATCGCGCAGCTCCGCCTGGGCGGACGCCAGGCGTCGCTGCGCCGTGACGTCGCGCCCGACCCAGAGGACGGTGTCGTCGGTGAACGGCTTGCAGGCCGCCTGGATCCACAGCTGACGATCGCGAAACGTGACCGGGTACTCGATGTTCAGGACCGTTTGCTTCGCGAGCGCCTCCCGGATGACCTCGGCGCAGCGCTCGATGTAGTCGTCCCGCACCACGCTGGTCAGGTGCCTGCCGCGCGCGTTTCTGGCCATCTCGGCGGGGATGACCAGCGTCGGAAACATCTCCAGGACCACCCCGTTCCGATCGAAGAAGGCAATGAACGCCGTGCTCACCGAACAGAGCGCCTCCAGCTTCGCCTGAGCCTTCTCCAGCTCGGCCACGCGCCGGCGCAACGCCTCGTTCTCGCCCAGGATTTCCGTCAAATTGGGTTTGTTGTCCAACATACAAATGTCCCGTACGCATCGTATTCGCGCCGCTCCGGCCGAGCGAGCGAAATTGAGCGAGGGATCGCGCTCGTTCACGCGTCGCGCGGCCGGCGCGCCGCGCGATCTCGCCGCCGGGACCCGTGGCCGTGCGGTGGAAAGATCCACCGATGTTGCATATGGGTCGCTGCTGAAATTGATCTTCCTCGATGTGACGGGAATGTGCTATTGGACTGAGCATGCTTTGTTTCCCGCGCCTGGAGGTCGTCTCCGGGGCAGCGGGCGTCACCAACGTACCTTAGCCAGGAACCGATCGCGCGTCGGCGTCTCACGCTCCGACCCCGCGACGCTCGTCACCTGTCCTCTCGCCGCGCCGGCGCGCGCCTGGTCCCAGGCGGCCGGCGCCGCTGCGTCGCGGCGAGATCGGGAGAGCGGCGCGCGAGGTGCTCTCTCGCTCCGGCGCGCCACGTTCCCCTGGCTTTTCGGGAGGACAGGATGAAGAGCGCGCTTTGGGGGATGCTGACGGATTCGGGCCTTCGGCTCGGGCTGTGCGTCGCGGCGGTGCAGGCGGCCGCGCTCACGAGCTGCGTGGCGCCGCCCTCGGACACGGGCGAAGGCGAGGTGATCGAGGGCGAGCTCACGGACGAGCAGTCGTATGCGGCCTCGACGAGGCCGGTGGACACGCACGGCAGGCTCCAGATCGTGGGCAAGGAGCTGCGGAACCAGCACAACGCCCCGGTGCAGCTGAGGGGCATGAGCCTGTTCTGGAGCCAGTGGGGCGGCACGTTCTACAACGCGAACGTCGTCAACTCGATCGCCGACAGCTGGGGGGCCACCGTCGTCCGCGCCGCGATGGGCGTCGAGTCGGGCGGGTACCTCACGAACCCGACGGCCGAGAAGAACCGGGTGAAGACCGTCGTCGACGCGGCGATCGCCCGGGGCATCTACGTGATCATCGACTGGCACGATCACAGCGCCCAGGACCACAAGGAGCAGGCCAAGGCCTTCTTCCGGGAGATGGCGACCACCTACGGGAGCCAGCCCAACGTCCTCTTCGAGATCTACAACGAGCCGGACAACGAGCCCTGGAGCACGATCAAGCCCTATGCGATCGAGGTGATCAACACGATCCGCAGCACGGGCTCGAACAACGTGATCATCGTCGGCACCCCGACCTGGTCGCAGGACGTGGACATCGCCGCCAACGACCCCATCACCGGGTTCTCCAACATCGCTTACACCCTGCACTTCTACGCCAACACGCACAAGGAGAGCCTGCGCGCCAAGGCGCGGACGGCCATGGACAGGGGCCTCGCCCTGTTCGTGACCGAGTTCGGCACCTGCGACGCCTCCGGGAACACCGGGCTCAACCTCTCCGAGTCCCAGACCTGGATCAACTTCCTGAACGCCAACAAGATCAGCTGGGCCAACTGGTCGCTGTTCGACAAGAACGAGACGGCCTCGGCGCTCGTCCCCGGCGCGAGGACCAGCGGCAACTGGCCGGACTCGGAGCTCACCGAGTCGGGCAAGTGGGTCAAGGCGAGGATGCTGGAAGGCACCGGCGGCTCGGGCGGCGGGAGCGGCAGCAGCACGAGCAGCAGCAGCACCAGCAGCTCGAGCAGCAGCAGCGGGACGGGCGGCTCGGGCGGCGGGGGCGGCTCGGGCGGCGGAGGAGGCTCGGGTGGCGGCACCACGACCTCGGGCTTCCAGTTCACCGTGTCCCCGAACATCAACCGGTGGTGGATCCAGGTGAAGGTCGTCGAGCCGGGATACCGCATCACCGGCGTCACGGCGCGGGTGAACGGCACGACGCACAGGCTCGAGCCGCAGTCCTGGGGCGAGGGCGAGTACGCCATCAGCCGGGAGGTCCCCGCGGGCACGCGGGTCGTCTTCACGGCCACGGACAGCCGGGGAGCCACCGCGAGCTTCACGTCGAACCCCTGGCCGTGAAGCGCGGCGCAGCGCCGGAGCGCGCGGTCCCCTGAACAGGAAGGCCCTGGCCCCGGCGCTCGGCGCCGGGCCGCCGGTGGTGAGGTAATTGCCACAGGCAGCGCCGCGGAAGAGTGGAACGCCAAGACGCCAAGACGCCAAGACGCCAAGAGAAGAGAAAGAGAGAATTTTTTTTTTTCTCTCTCTCTCTCTATCTCTTTACTTGGCGTCTTGGCGTCTTGGCGTCTTGGCGGTTCACAAAACCCCGCACGTCCGGCCAAAGTACCGCACTACCGGGCCGCCGGCGCGCGCCCGTCCAGCGGGCCGCCGACCGCGATGCGCAGCTCGGCGAGCGCCGTCCGGTACTCGCGCACGAGCTTCAGGAGCTTGACCTGCGCCGCGGCGCGCCGCTCCTCCAGGCTGAGCGCGCGCACCGCGTCGATCTGGCGGCTGTCGAGCGCGCGCGCGACCTCGACCCCGGCGCGCTCGACGGCCGGGAGCGCGCGCGCCCTGAACTCCTCGACCAGCACCCCAGCCGCGCGCGCCTCCCGGAGCCGATCGCGCACCTCGCGCGCGACCCGCTGGACCTCGGCGGCGAGCGCGCGCTGCGCCGCCGCCGCCCCGGCGTTCGCGGCGGCGACCTCGCTCGCGTGCGTGTCGAAGAGCGGCAGCTCGATCCCGGCCTCGAGGGTCCAGCCCAGCGGATCGCGCGTGGCGGGCGAGAACTCGTAGCCGACCTCGATGAACGAGAACCACGGCCAGCGCAGCGCGCGCGCCAGCGCGCCCTCCGCGCCGGCGGCGTCGAGCTCGGCGGCCGCGAGCGCGACCTCCGGGCGGTTCCTCAGCGCGGCCTCGATCAGCGCCTCCTCGGGCGCGAGGGCGACGAGCGGCGCGGTCGCGGCAGGCTCGCCCACGAGGCGCACCTGCGCGGCGGGGTCGAGCCCGACGCGCTCGAGCAGCGCCGCGAGCGCGACCTCGCGGCGCGCGCGGGGCGCCGCGCCGTCCTCCTCGGCCACCGCGGCCGACAGCGCCGCCATCGCCTCGTCGACCGCGGTCCCCTGCGACGCGGCGACGCGCGCCCGCTCCTGCTCCGCGAGGCGGCGGCGCGTCGCGGCGACCGCGTCGAGCGCCGCGACCTCGGCGTCGAGCAGCAGCACCTCGTCGAACAGCCAGCGGACCTCGGCCTCGAGCTCGAGCTCCGAGACCCGGGTCTCCGCCCGCGCGACGTCCACGTCGGCGCGCGCGACGTCCGCCGCCGCCCCGGCCTCGCCGGGCCGGGGCGGGCGCACGCGGAGCCCCGCCGCGAAGCGCGGCTCGTGGTCGTGCAGCTGATCGAGCCGCAGCTGCGAGATGCGGACCTCCGGGTTCCGGTAGGTGCCCGCCGACTCGGCGCCCACGCGCGCCCGGGCCGTGGCCTCGCGCGCGCGCATCATCGCGAGCGTCGCGCTCCGCTGCTTGGCCAGGGCCACCGCCTCGTCCGCGCTGAGCTCGCGCGGGGCGGCGCGTCGCCCGGCCGAGACGCCCGCGCTCCCGCGCGCCTCCGCCTCCGCGGCGCGCGCCTCGCGGTAGAGCGCGACCGCGCGCTCCGACCCCTCGAGCTGCGCGGGCGCCGCGCAGGCCGCGAGCGAGAGGCACGCGACGGACGACCAGATCGGCGCGGCGGGCCGCGCCGCCCGCGCCGCCGCGCGCGCGGGCAGGCGCCGGCGAAGCAGGGCGAAAACCTCAGTGATCTTCATGCCTTACGGTCTTCATGGGAGGGAGCTGGGGGCCAGGGCGGCGCCGCGGGGCTCAGCCCTGCCACGGCAGCTCGAGGAAGGAAGGCGCCTCGGCGCCGGCGTCGAACACGACGATCAGCTTACCGGGGGACAGCGCGAGCGAGATCCCCTCCGGCTTCTGGCCGGGGAAGCGCCGCACGAGGCTGGGCGAGAGGACGCCGCCCTCGGGGCGCAGGACGTGGAAGAGCGACCCGGCGGCGCCGTCGGCGGTGGACGGGGTCGAGGCGATCGCGAGCGAGCCGTCCGGGAGGAAGCACAGATCGGAGATCCCCCCCGGCGTGGGCGCGCCGTCGAGCTCGACGTCGACGCGCGCGCGCGCCCACAGCGAGAGGCCGGCGCCCTCGAGCCGCCGCGCCTCGAAGAGCGCGCGCGGCGCGCCGAGCCTCCAGATCAGCGCGTTGCCCTCGGCGTCGAGCGGCGACTTGAGCCCGAAGTAGAGCGCGCCGTCCCGGTAGGTCATGCCCTCGATCTCGAGCGGGCGCGTGCCGCCCGGGAGCCCGAGCTCGGCGAGGGCCGCGGGGCCCGCGGCGTCGAGCAGCTCCGCGAGGTAGGCCTCGGCGTCGACGCGGAAGCCGCGGCCGTCCTGCTTCAGCCGGAGCAGCGCGGTGCGCGCCTTCTTCCGCTTGCCCTTCGCGCTGTAGCCCTGCGACGAGAGCAGGTACACGTCGCCCCCGTCCCCGGCCGTGATCGACTCGATGTCCGCGAGCTCCTTCACGCCGGTCACCGGCACCGGCTCCGGATCGACGGCGCCGGACGCCGACATCGCGAACAGCCACGGCACGCCCTCGTCGTCCGCGTCCTTGTGGCCCGTGTCGTCGCTGACGAGGAGGTACCGCCCCTCGGCGGGGCGGGGCAGGACGCCGGACGGCTCGAAGCGCGACCGCTGCCGCAACGCCGCCGGCACCGCCATGCGGAGCGCGTCGGCGGCCCCGCCCGGCGGCGCCGCCGCGGGCGCGCCCTGCGCCGCGGGGGCGGGCCGCTCGGGCGGCGCGCCGGGGGGCGGCGGCGCGGGGAGCGGGGCCGCCCCGCGCTTGAAGGCGACGTCGAACGCCTGGCCGGCGAGCAGCTCGATCGGGTGATCGAGCGCGATCGTGACCTCGCGGCCCCACACCGGCACGTTCAGGTCCGTCCAGCAGCGGATCGGCAGCTGGCCCACCACCGGCCCGACCGTGACGGCCCGGCCCGTGAGCGGCCGCCCGTCCACGCCGCGCGCCCAGATCGTCGCGGCGTCGCCCGCCTCGACGTGGAGCGCCGCGCGCTCCGGGACGCAGGCGATGACCCGCCCGCGCGCGCTGACGATCTCGACGATCGGATCGCCCGGCACGGCGACGTCGCCCGGCCGCTTGCGCACCGCGGAGACGCGCCCGCCGTGCGCCGCGCGCAGCGTGTGCTGGGCGCGTAGCGCCTCGAGCTGCTCGATTTCCCGCCTCGTCACCGCGAGGTCCGCCTCGATCTTCGCCGTCTCCGGGCCCGCCTGCTGGAGGACCTTCTTCCGGCGCTCCTCGGCCGCCGCGATCTGCGTGCGCAGGAGCTGGATGGTGCGGGGCTTCTCGGTCGCGATCGCCTCGACGCCGGCGCGCTGCACGTCGAGCGAGCCGAGGGCGTCGAGGCCCGCCTGCTTGTCCTCGATCAGCCGCTTCACCCGGGAGATCTCGCTCGCCAGCACCTCGCCCTCGGCGCGCGCGCGGCGCTGCTCCTCGACCTCGCGCGCGAGCTCGAGCTTCAGCTCCTCGACGCTCGCCTCGAGCTCCTGATCGAGCCGCGCGTGCTCCGCGGGGATCATCGCGCGGAGGCGCGCCTCCTCGGCGCGCGCCACCGCGAGCTCCGCGTCGATCGCGCCGCTGTCGAGCGCGACGATCAGCTGACCCGGCGCCACCACGTCGCCGACGTCGACCTCGATCGAGGCCACCCGCCCGACCTCGATCGTGGCCACCATCTCGGTGTCGGCCTGCGCGAAGGCGAGGATGCCGTCGCTCGGGCTCGAGGAGCGGCTCAGCCACGCCGCGAGCCCGAGCGTGCCCAGCATCGTCAGCACGGGGGTCACGGAGGAGAGCGCGGATCGGATTCGCCAGAGATGCATGGCTAGAGGTCCAGCGTCGGCTCCTGGAGCATCAGACTCACGTCCTCCACTCCGGGGAGCGCTTGAAGGCTCGTCACGAGGCGCGCCCTGAGCTCCGGGTGGCGCACGCTGATCTGGTAAGCGTGCTCCATGACGGCGCCCTGCGCAGCCTCGCGCAGGGTCACGAGCGAGAAGGAGCCGCAGTGCTCGCGGAGGATGCCCGCGATCGCGCCGGCGAGGTCCGCGCCGGCCTGCCCGGCCGGCGCGACGAACCGGAGCAGCCCGTCCGGCTGCCGGCGGGACCCGTACCCGGTGACGTGGAGCATGAGCGTCGCGCCGGCGAACATCACCGCCCCCGCGATCGCCGCGCCGTAGGCCTGCGCGCCGCTCGCCATGCCGATGGCGAGCGACGCGAAGACGAACACGACGTCGCGCGGATCGCGCATCGTCGTGCGGAACCGGATCGCGGTGACGCCCCCCGCGATCCCGATGCCGGCCGCGATGTTGTTGCCGACGGCGAGCATCAGCGTGCACGTGATGATGCTGCCGAGCGCCATGCTCTGGACCACGGTCCGCGAGTACGAGAGGCCGCGGAACGTGAGCATGTAGACGCCGGCGATCCCCTGCGTGAGCCCGAAGGCCACGAGGAGGGAGATGAGCGCCCTGCGCCACTCGACGGCCTCGCCGTGCGAGAGCATCGTCAACCACTCCGTCATGGCAGCGGCCCTCCCTCGATCCGGGCCGAGCGCGGGTCCGGGAGCGTCAGCTGCGCGTTGACGCTGTAGCAGTACTTGGAGAACGAGCGCCGGACGAGCTCGAGGCGCCGCACGAGCGCCACCATCCACGCGGGCGGCCTGCGCTCGAACTTGAGCTCGAGGACGCAGACCGGCTCCTGCGTGTGCGTCTGCACGGGGTGGTCGACGGGGCGCCACCCCCGGTCGGGCGCCTCGAGATCCATCGCTTCCTTGCGCTGGCAGACGACCCTCCGGTCGAACGTGATGCGCGCGTACCTGTCGAGCGTGCTCTCGTACGCCTCGCGCTCGTAGTCGACGAGCACCGTGGGCCGGAGATCGTGGCGGTGGACCGCGCCGATGAACTTCTCGGCGCCCTTGCGCACGCCCGGCGGGAGCCGCTCCAGCGCGGCGGGGTTGCCGCGCTCGACGAGCTCGCGCCACTCGTCCGCGGGCACGCACGCGCGCGACTTGACGATGACGTCCTGAACGCGCCGCTTCACCTCGAGGAAGACCGGGCTCTTCTTGCCGGGGTAGGTGCGCGCCCGCACCTTGAAGCGATCCCGCTGCTCGCGGGCGTTGGCCCAGTAGAGATCGAGCCCGCGCGTGTCAAAGTAGAGCGAGCGGATGCGGTACGAGCCGTCCTCGTTTGCATACCGGTCCACCCGGCCGATGGAGCGCGCCGTGGCCCGGATCGCCGGGACGAGCCGCTCCGGCACCAGGTACTTGAACTCGTAGCGTTCGATGACGTCCAGGATGACGGCCTCCTCGATCGTCAGGGGTCAGGGGCAGGCGCCCGGGTCGAGTGCGTCGCTCCGCCGCGGGGCGTTGCGAATTTGTTACTGTATACACGCGATAATGACACAAATGCCGCGGACTGCCGCAAGCGGAATCCTGCGCAAGCTCTCGATATCTCCCCGGTATCCCCGCGGGTTGCATTCGAGCCATAAAGCTACAGCGAGGTGGCTGGGCCGGCTCGGGCTCGGGCTGGCGCTGCTCGCCGGGGGCTGCCAGGGCTCGGCGCCTCCGGCGGCCCCGGCGATGCGGACCTCGGGCTGCCCCCGCTGCGGCGGGGCCGTGCGGATCGGCGCGCTGCCGCGGGGCGATCTCGACGAGTGCTCCGGTGTGGTCGCCGGTGCGGTGCACGCGGACGCGCTGTACCTCCATAACGATTCCGGCGACCGCCCTCGCTTCTTTGCGATCGGGCACGACGGCGCGCTGCGGGGCGAGCTCGAGGTGGCCGGCGCGACCGCGGTCGACTGGGAGGGCGCCGCGCGGGGCCCGTGCGGGGCAGGCGGGGGGAGCTGCCTCTTCTTCGGGGACATCGGCGACAACGACCGGGAGCGCGACGGCTATGCGCTCTACGAGGTGAGGGAGCCGGACGCGCTCGGGGGCGCGAAGCGCGCGGTGGCCGCGGAGCGGATCGCGCTCGCGTACCCCGACGGGAGCAACAACGCGGAGACGCTGCTGGTCCACCCGGTCACCGGGGCGATCACGGTGGTGACGAAGGTGAAGAAGAAGAAGGACAGCGCCGGGATCTACGAGCTCGCCGCGCGGCCCGCCGCCGGCCAGGCGGCGACGCTCGCCGCGGCGGGCTCGATCGCCGCGCCCGTGGGGAGCCGGCTGTTCACGGGCGGCGACGTGCACCCGGGCGGCGCCGGCGTGCTGCTCCGCACGTACTCGCACGTCTTCTTCTATCCGATGGCGCCGGGCCAGAGCGTGGCGCAGGCGCTGGCCGGTCCGGCCTGCGAGATGCCGGCGGCCGACGAGGACCAGGGCGAGGCGATCGCCTGGCTGCCCGGCGGGTGGGACTACGTGACGATCGGCGAGGGGGACGAGGCGCCGATTCACCGCGTCTCCTGCCAGGCGCCCTGACCGCTCGCCGAGCGAGGCGCTGTGCGTCGGATCTGCCTTCGCGTACCCTCGCCGGGATGCGGAGCTCTTTTCCCCTCGGCATGGCGCTCGCGACCCTCTTCGTCGGATGCGCCGATCTCCTCGGGATCGAGGACGTCACCCGAGACCCCGGCCCGGGCGGCGGCGGCAGCGACGCGAGCGCCGCGAGCGTCGGCGGCGGCGGCGGCGACGCGAGCGCGGGGGGCGCCGGCGGCAGCGGGGGCGACGGAGAGCGGCCTGCCCCCTCGACGCCGGTCCCGCGGCTGCCGGTCCAGGATGGCCCGGTCGGCTCGATGCTCGTGCCCGACACCCGGCGACCCACGTTCGTCTGGGAGCCGTCGGCGTCGCCCGCGGGGGAGAGCGTCGAGTACACCGTCGAGCTCAGCGAAGACCCGTCGTTCGCCGCGCTGATCGAGGCCGAGACGACGGCGGCGACACGCTGGCAGCCGAGCGCCGATCTGGAGGGCTCCACCGAGCCTCCGGTGGGCGGCCGGATCTACTGGCGGGTGCGCGCGTGCTCGGCCGGCGCCTGCTCCGACCCGTCCGCGGTCCGGTGGATCAACGTGGGACGGGGCCACCACGATCTCAACGGCGACGCCTTCGACGACATCCTCGTGGGCGCGATGAACTACCAGATCCCGGAGTACATCCCTTGCGGAGCCGCTTACCTCTTCCTGGGCGGGGGAGGCGACAGCGTCGATCCGGCGCAGGAT
This sequence comes from Sorangium sp. So ce134, assembly GCA_051525975.1. GTDB lineage: Bacteria > Myxococcota_A > Polyangia > Polyangiales > Polyangiaceae > Sorangium. The sequence goes on along the minus strand of CP150314.1, from coordinate 8,469,712 downwards.
GGAATCCTGGCCGGGAGCAACCCCAGGACCGGCGGCGCCATCGAGGGGGCCGGCTTCGGGGGCGCCGTGGCGACCGCGGACGTGAACGGCGACGGCTTCGCAGACGCCGTGGTCGCGGGGACGACCCACTCCGATGCCAAAGGCATGGTCCGCGTGACCTACGGGAGCGCGTCGGATCCGGCGACGTGGATCCGGAGCCAGGATTTCTCGGGGAGCTTGCCGGGCGACGAGCGCCGGTTCGGCAGCGCGCTGGCTTCCGGGGACATCGACGGAGACGGCTTCACGGATCTCGTGATCGGCGCGCCGGGGGGCGGCCCCGACCACATCGAGCCCGGCAGCGCCTACGTGTACCTGGGCGGCCCAGGGAGCTTCGACACGGTCGCCGACGCGATGTTCACGGGGGTGCAGAACGCGAGCGAGTTCGGCGCCTCGGTCGCCTCGGCGGACTTCAACGGAGACGGCCTCTCGGACGTCGCGATCGGGGCGCCCGGCAGCCAGCGCGTCTATGTGTATTTCGCCTCGGCCGGCGCGCTCGACACCGTGCCTGACGGCCTCCTGGTCGGCGAGGGAGAGCTCGGGCGCTCGGTGGGCGCGGGCGACGTCGACGGAGATGGGTTTGCCGATCTGCTCGTGGGAGATCCGATGAGGAGCATGGCGCTCCTGTTCCTCGGCGGGCCGGGAGAGGCGTTCGACACGACCGCGGATCTGGAGCTCCACGGCGAGGCGCCGTCCGATCGGTTCGGCCAGACGGTGTCGTCGAGCGGGGACCTGGACGGGGACGGCTTCGCGGAGATGCTGGTGGGCGCGCCGGAGGTCGGCCTCGCCGGCAAGGTGTACGTGTACCGCGGCGGCGAGCGCCCCGACGCGGAGCCCGACGCCGCGATGAACCCGCGATACGGGGGCACGGCGGAGACGAAGATCTCGCGCGCCGGCGACTTCAACCGCGACGGGCTCGGGGACGTGGTGGCGGCCTTCGGCGGCGGCAGGGAGGTGCTCGTCTTCCTCGGCGGCGACCTCGGCGACGCCGCGCAGGCCTCCCTGCAGGGGGCGGGCGGCATGAGCAATGAGCGCTTCGGCTCGGCCGTGTCGCCGTAGGCCGGCGCGGACCGGCGACGCCCGCGGCTGCACGGCCGCTCGCCGCGGCGCGACGGGCGGCGTGCAGCCTCACACGTTCTCCTCTTCCTCTGCTCTGCATCTCCGATTCGCTGCGTCTCCGACGCCCTGCGCGATCTCGATGTCTCCGGCGCGCGGCGTGAGAGGCCGAGTCCCTGTGTCGCTGCCGACACGCGCACGGACACGACACGATGTTTGTGGCAGGCAACACAGGGTGAGCAGGACCTGTCAAGATGTGTGTTGATGCAATCGAAGGGGTGAGACCCGGAGCGCGCCCGGGGCCGCGTCGACCCCTTCCGAATCCAGAACGAGCTCGAATTGGTTGAAGCGTGGTCGGATTCAGGGGAGAACATCGGCGTCGCCGGCCTCGCGGAGCAGGGAGCTGCCTTGAAACGGGAATGTCTTCACGCACCTTGTAGGCTTTCGCTCCGCACCTCGTGAGGCCCTCGGAACGCCCGCATGCCCAAGGTGCCCGACCTCCTCGCCGTCCTGCAGCAGATCGTGCGGCGGGCCATGGCCATCCTCTCGCGCGCGCCGCGCGGCAGCCTGCTCCTGCGCGAGGGCGACCGCCTCGTGGCGCGAGCGCTGGTCGGGTTCGACGCTCCTCCTGGGCACGGCGCGCCCGTGCCCGCCGCAGCGGAGCTCGCCGGGGCGGCGCCCGAGGCCGCGCGCGGGAGCTATGTCGTCGACGCGCGCGCGTGGTACCGGGCGCACCTTCCCTTCGCGCTCGGGCTCGGCGGCGCCGTCCCGGAGGGCGCCGGCATGCTCGTGGCGCCCATCCAGCTGTACGGCGAGTCGGTCGGCTACCTCGCCATCGAGCAGGCGACGCGGGAGTCGCCGGACGAGGAGCGCCGCGCGACCATCGAGGTCCTCGCGGACACCGCCGGAGACGCGCTGGAGCGCCACCGGCTCTATGACGACAAGGCGAGCTCGGCGCAGGAGATCCGGCTCTTCGAGAAGCTGCTCAACGCGGTGGGCACGACCGTCGAGCTGCACGACGTCGTCGAGACCGTCGCCCACGGCATCAGGAGCGTGCAGCTCGACGCGGACTGGGACACCGTCGAGCTGTGGCTGCTCGAGGACGACGGCCCCGCGCCCGCCCGGGGCGACCTCCGGGCGCGCGTGGTCCGGGCTCCGGCGTCGGAGCCGACGACCTACTGGCAGAACATCCGCGCCGGCGCCGACACCGCCGCGCGGCCCCTGGGCGTCACCGTGGACTTCCGGACCGGCGACGGCGGCGAGGGCGAGGGCTCGCAGCGCGCCCTGCTCGACGAGGCGATCCGCCGGCGGGTGTCGGGCATCATCGTCGCGCCCAGCAACCCCGAGAGCGCGGAGGAGGCGTTCCGGCAGGCCGCGGCCGCGGCCATCCCGGTCGTCGTGATCGACGCGCCGCCGATCCCGGGCAGCCGGGCGCCGCTCTACATCGGGACGGACAACGTGGCGTCGGGCAGGCTGGCGGCCGAGCTGATGATGCGGCTGCTGCCGGGCGGCGGCGTCGTCGCGGCCCTCGGCGCCGTGGACCTCGCGCCGAACGTCCGCGAGCGCGTCGAGGGCTTCTGCGCGGCGGCCCGCGGGTCGAGCCTCGCGGTGCTGCCGACCATCGCGTGCGACTGGGACCTCGCGGCCGGGACGAGGCTCGCCACGGCGGCGCTCGAGGCGCGGCCCGACGTCGCGGGCGCCTTCGGGGCCGCCGCCGACAACGGGCCGAGCTGGGGGCTGTCCGCGCGGGCCCTCGGCAGGGCCGGCGAGCTGAAGGTCGTCGGGTTCGATCTCATCGCCAGCACGGTCGCCCTGCTCCGGCAGGGCGCGATCCACGCGACGATCGTCCAGCGCGAGTACGACATGGGCTTCCGCGCGGTCGAGGTGATCCGCCGGATGATCGCGCAGGGCATCGGGCCGACCCTCGCCGAGCTGCCGCCGTCCCGCGTCCTCCACACCGGCGTCGATTGCGTCACCCTGGAGCGGACGCCGTGGTCGACGGCCCTGAGCGACTACCTCACGCGCGACGCGGCCCGCCGCGTCGCCGTCGGGCAGGGCGGCCGGGGCGCGTCCGCCGACACGGCGATCGAGGTCATGATGATCGGGTTCCCGCCGCCCTCGCGCGCCGTCGTCGAGGACGAGGTCTCGATCCGGGCGGCGTCGCTCGTGGGCCGCGCGATCGCGGCGGGCAGCCCGCTCGTGGTCGACCTCGACGGAGGCGGGGCGCGCGCGGACGCCGACCTGCCCGCCGCTCACGGCGGCGCGCGCACCGCGGTCGCCCTGCCCCTGCAGGCGCGGGGCGACGTGCTCGGCGCCCTCGTGCTGAGCAGCCGCCGCGGCGGCGCGTGCGCGGGTCGGGGAAGCGACGTGTCGTTCCTGGTCCGCGTCGCCGGCACGGTGGCGGTCGGCGTCGAGAACGCCCGGCTGTTCCGCCGCATCTCCGAGCGGAGCGCGGCGCTCGAGCGCGCGAACGAGCAGCAGGCGGCGATGCTCCAGACGATCCGCGAGCTCTCGAGCCCGGTCGTGCCGATCGCGGACGGCATCCTGGTGATGCCGGTCATCGGCGTCATGGACGCCGAGCGCTCCGGCCGCTTCATCGAGTCGATGCTCCGCGCGATCGACGCTCGACGAGCGCGCGTGGTGCTGATCGACGTGACCGGGATGGCGGTCGTGGACGCGTCGGCGGCGTCGCAGCTCGTCCAGGCGGCGCGGGCGGCGGCGCTGCTCGGCGCCGAGGCGGTGCTCGTCGGCGTGCGGCCCGAGGCCGCGCAGATGATGGTCGCGCAGGGCCTCGACGTCGGCGCGATGGCGACGCAGGCGAACCTGGCGAGCGGCTTCCGCTACGCCCTCGAGAGGACGCGGCGGCGCGCGGCGAGGCGCGGCTGACGCGGCGGCGCGGCTACCCGGCGCCCGCCTCGGGGGGCGCCTCGAACGGGCGCGGCGGCGCGGCGCTCGCCTCGGCGGCGCGCCGCACGCGCCGCTGCTCCTGGACGATGTGCACCACCTGGTCGAAGACGACCGCGACCAGGATGACGGCGCCGATGATGATGAACGTCCAGTTCGGGTCGAGGCGCCAGATGCGCCGGACGCCGCCGTCGCTGTAGCGGACCTGGAACATGTTGATGCCGTTATCGATGACCCGCATGATCGCCGAGCCGATGAGGATCCCGAGCGCGCTGCCCTCGCCGCCGCGCAGCGAGCAGCCGCCGAGCACGGCGGCGGCGATCGCGTAGAGCTCGTAGCCCATGCCGACCTGCTGCGACATCTGGCCGATGTAGGACGCGTAGCAGACGCCGGCGATGCCGCCCGTCGCCGACGAGATGACGTAGGTGAGGACCTCGACCCGGTTCACGTCGATCCCCGAGTACTCGGCGGCCTCGCGGTTGCCGCCGAGCGCGAACATGTAGCGCCCGAGCACGGTGAAGTGCAGGACGTAGGCGCCGGCCGCGAGGACCGCGGCGAAGATGACGAGCGGATAGGGGATCAGCGCGTCGCCCCGGACGTGCAGGAGCCCGCCGCTCGCGAGGCGGAGGAACGGCGAGTCGCCGAAGCTCAGCGTGCCGCCCTCGGCCACCGCCTGCGACACGCCGCGGACGAGCAGCATGCCGCCGAGCGTGACCACGAACGGCTGCAGCTTGAGCCGCGTGATCAGGAGCCCCTGCGCGAGCCCGACGAGCACGGCGGCGCCGAGCGCCACCGGCACGCCGACCCAGAGCGGGTAGCCGAGGCACCCCATCCCGGACGACGAGAGCTTGGCGAGCAGGACGCCCGTGAGGCCGATGACCGAGCCGATCGACAGGTCGATGCCGCCGGTGATGATGACGAGCCCCATGCCCATGGCGTAGATGCCGAGCATCGAGATCTGCCGGGCGGTGTTGACGACGTTGGACTGCCCGAGGAAGTCGGGGTTCGAGATCCAGAGCCCCGCGCACATCAAGACGAGCACGAGGCCCATGCCCAGCTCACGCTTCATCCGTCACCTCGCCTCCCGCGGCGCCCGCGCTCCCCGTCATCAGGGCGGCGACGCGCTCCTGGGTCAGCCCCTCGCGCGGGAGCACGCCCGTGATCCGCCGCCCGTGCATGACGACGACGCGATCGCTCATGCCGAGGATCTCGTCCAGGTCGGAGCTGACCATCAGGAGGGTCATCCCCTCGTCGACCAGCGCGGCCATGTGCCGGTAGATCTCGGCCTTGGTGCCGACGTCGATGCCGCGGGTCGGCTCGTCCAGGATGAGGACGCGGGGGCTCATCGACAGCCATTTTCCGAGGACGACCTTCTGCTGGTTGCCGCCGGACAGGGTCACCGCCCGCTGGTCGAGCCCCTTCGCCTTGATGCGGAGCCGGGCGACCTGGCCGTGCGCCGCGCGGCGCTCGGCGTCGCGGCGGAGCCACCCGAGGCGGCTGTAGCGGGCGAGGCCCGGCAACGACGTGTTCTCGGCGAGGGTCATCGGGAGCACGAGCCCATGGCGCTTGCGATCCTCGGGCGCGAGGCACACGCCGCGATCGATGGCGTCGCGCGTCCCGCGCGGCTGGTAGGGCGCTCCGCCGAGCGTCATGGCGCCGCCGAGCGCCCGGGTCGCCCCGAAGATCGCCTGCATCAGCTCGGTGCGCCCCGCGCCGACGAGCCCCGCGAACCCGAGGATCTCCCCGCGGAGCGCGGTGAAGCTCACGCCCGCGGGCGCGCCGGGCACGAGCAGGTCGCGCACCTCGAGCACGGGCTCGCGCGGCGGGCGCTCGCGCCGCTCCGGGAAGTAGCGGCCGCTGAGCTCGCGCCCGACCATCATCGCGACGATCCTGTCGTGCGTCGCCTCGGCCCGCGGGAGGTCGCCGACGTGCCGGCCGTCGCGCAGCACGGTGATCCGGTCGGCGAGGCGCAGCACGTCGTCCATGCGGTGGGAGATGTAGAGGACGCCGATCCCCTCGTCGCGGAGCCTCTCGACGATCGCGAAGAGCTCCCGCGACTCGCCCGCGGTGAGCGATGACGTCGGCTCGTCCATGATGAGGATGCGCGCGTTCACCGACAGGGCCTTGGCGATCTCGACCATCTGCATCTGCCCCGCGGTGAGCGCCGAGACGGGCGTCGTGGGCGGCAGCGCGAGGCCGACGCGCGCCATCAGCGCCGCCGCGCTCGCGCAGAGCGCCTCGCGCCGGAGCGGAGAAAGGAGGCCGCGCGACCCCTCGTTGCCGAGGAAGATGTTCGCCGCGATGTCGAGGTTCGGCGCGAGCATCAGCTCCTGATGGATCAGCGCGACGCCGAGGCGCCTCGCCTCGCGCACCCCGCGCAGCGCGACGGGCGCGCCGTCGATGACGATCTGCCCCTCGTCGGGGGCGTACGCCCCGCCGAGGATCTTCATGAGCGTGCTCTTGCCCGCGCCGTTCTCCCCCACGACCGCGAGCACCTCGCCGGCGCGCAGGGTGAGAGAGACGCCGGCGAGCGCGGTGACGCCCGGGAAGCGCTTGACGATCCCGCGCATCGCGAGCAAGGGGGGGAGGGGGGAATCGAGGGCGAGCGTCATCCGCGGCAGCGAGCGCTCGAGCGGGGAGGGGCCGCCGCTCGAGCCGCCTGGGGGCGGCCTACTTCTTCAGCTCGGCGAGCCTGGTCTTGAACGCGGCGACGTTCTGCTTGTCGATCACGTCGACGCCCGTGTCGACCATCTTGCTCGGGGGGATGGCGGCCAGGGCCGCGTCGCCCTTGGTCGCGAGCTCGTGCATCCATTTGCTCGTGAGATAGCCGAACTGGAACGGCTTTTGAACGACGGTGCAGGCGACGGTGCCGCTCTCGATGCCGCTGAGCGTCGCGTCCTCTTCGTCGAACACGGCCGGGATGACCTTGCCCTTCTTCCCGAGCGCCTCGACGGCGGCGATGATGGCCGGCCCGTTGTACGACCAGAGGCCCGTCGCGACGTTGAGGTCCGGGTGGGCGTTGATGATGTCCTCCACGTTGGCGCGCGCCTTGGCGCGATCCCCGTTGTCCTCGCGCTTGTCGACGATCTGGATGTTGTGGGGAGAGACCGCGTCCTGGATGCCCTTCAGGCGCTGGGTCGCGTTGTCGACGGCGAACATGCCGACGAAGACGGCCATCTTCCCGCCGTTCGGCAGGAGCTTGACGATCTCGTTGCCGAGCGCCTTGCCGGCCTCGTAGTTGTTCGTTCCGATGTAGAGCAGCCGGTTCGATTTCGGAGCGTCGGAGTCGAACGTGATCAGCTTGGACTTCTCCGCGACCTTGTTGAGCACGGCCACCTGATCGTTCGGCGCGAGGGCGGTCACGCCGATGGCGTCGTAGCCCTGGCTGGCGAGGCTCTCGAGGATCTGGTTCTGCTCCTCGGGCGTGCTGTTGGGAGGCATCTTGACGTCGACTTGAATCTTCGCCTCTTGCTCGTACTTCTTGACGCCGGCGAGCGCGATCTTCCAGAACTCGCTGGAGCCGCTCGTCACGAACGCGAGCTTGACGACCTTGGCTGTGTCCTGGGCGCCCTTGGCGTTGCCATCGCCGTTGCCGCTGTTGGCGACCTCGCCCCCACCTCCCTGATCGCAGCCTGCGATCCACGCCATCGACAGCATGGCGAACGCTGCAAACGCGAGCTTCCAGAGATCCTTTTGATGTTTCACGGCAGTTCTCCTCGGTTCGTCCGCGACAGGCGCGCGTCGAGACGATGCCGCCGTTCCGCGACATCGGTGATGCCCCGAGACGATGCTAGCGACTCGCCGCGGCGATGTCGCGCCTCGTCTGGACGACCCAGGCGGAATGTTGGGGCTGACGCGCCGGGCCGCCGGGCGCGTCAGGGCCAACGTGTGAGCGAGCCCGCCCGCGCCGCGAAACAGGCGATGAAGAGTGCTAGCGATGTGCGATGCGATACAGCGGTTGGATGAGGCGCGTCACCTGCTTGTGCGGACGCCGCTGAGGATGTGTTCGCGAGGCGGCGACGTGGTGCGCGCGGGGCGCACCGGGGTCCGTGTCGGGATCGCGCGCGCACGCCTCGCACGGATGGGAGCAACGCAGGGTAACCAATGTAACCAATGTAACCGAGGTAACCGAGGTAACCGAGGTAACCGAGACAACCGAGGGGCAACGAGGGCAGGAGCGGAGCGGGAACGAGCGCCGTCGCTGAAGTCTTGGTTGGCTCCACCAGAGAGATTCCTTAGAATGGTGGACCGTGTCATCTACCAACCAGGCGCAGAGCGCTTCTTTGTTCCTCTGCGTGACGTTCTGTCCAAACGAGCGGCTGGCCACGGCGGTCTTGCGGCTGGTGTCCAGCTTTTGCGGCCAGGCGCTGGACGACGCGAATGTGAGCTCTCGGTTCTACATGGCCGCGCACGAGCTCGCCGAGAACATCACGAAGTACTCCACCGGTCCTCGCGTCAGCCTCGAGCTCACGCTGGAGGAGGACGAGAGCTCGCAGATCATGAAGATCCGCGCGCGGAACGAGGCGTCCCCCGAGCGCCTGCGCGAGGTCGAGCAGCGGCTCATCGCGCTGAAGACCGCGAGCGACCCGGTGAAGCATTATGACGAGCTCATCACGGAGACGGCGATGATCGACGGGATCTCGGGCCTCGGCCTCGCGCGCGTCCGGGCCGAGGGCGGGCTCGACATGGACTACACGATCGAGGGGAACGAGCTGACGATCATCGCGCACGCGCCGATCGAGCGGTGGGGGGCGAACGGGCAGGTCGGAGGTTGAGCCCGCCGCGCGCGGGCCGCTGCCTGCCCGACGAGCGGCGGCACCGGGCCGCGCTCCGCAGCGGCAGAGCCGCGGGCGATCGGGCAGGCGAGCCGAGCCGGGTCGTGTGCTCGATCAGTGACAGGCTCTCTTGAGCCCGCTGTACGTGATGCGCTGCTGGCAGAGGAGATTGCAGCTGCCGACGGGGCCTGGCTCACCGCACGGAACGTCCACCAGGTACACGTTCGATTCGTCCGGACAGGGACCGCCGCTCTCGCAGCGGACCGCGGGGATCTGCGGCTCTGCCTGTCCGCTGCAGTCATAATCGAAGCCGCCGCCGGGGCGGATGGGGGTGTCATAGAACATGTTGGGCTGGTCGGGGTGGACCTGCGCATGCTCGTCATCGCAATCGGTGCCTGCCTCGCACGCGATCGACGGGTAGCCGTCGCCGTCCGCGTCGCAGTCGACCGTCCCTCCGCCGCTCCCGCCCGAGCCTGAGGTCGCCCCGCCGCTCCCGCCGCCGCCCGAGGCCGAGGTCGATGTCGCCCCGCCGTCGCTGCCGCTCGAGGCCGAGGTCGATGTCGCCCCGCCGTCGCCGCCCGCCGCGTCCGACGACCCGGCGGCGCCCGCGCCGCCGGCGCCGGCGCTCGTCTGCTCGGTGAAGACGGCGTCGGGGAAGCTGCACCCCGGGCTCAGCGCGGCAGTCGCGGCGGGCAGGGCGACGAGCGCGAAACCTCGATGAAGCAAGGGCATCCCTGCATTGGACGGCATGGCTCCCTCCCGCGTCAACCGTCCGCCGAGAGGTGCCGCGCGGCCGTCCGATCACGGCGCCTCGGGTATCGTGTGGAAGTGTCGCAGAGGCGCTGCTCGGGCGCTCGAGGGTGTGGCTCGACGCCCACGATGACCGCGTTCCGATGGCCACCCTTCCGGCGCGCGGATCATGGAAGGGACATCATCCATGGGTTTCCGCGTACGGCACGCGGGTTGCTGAGGCGCGTCGCCGCATGAACGGCGGCGAGCGTCTGCGGGGGAGCGCGGCTCCGGCCCGGTCCGGGTCGGGTCTGGCGAGGAGCCTGGCCGCTGTCGGGCTCAGCGTGTGTGCGTGCGGGCCGGCAGCGAACGCGCCCTCGCCGATCCCGCGAGGCGCCGGAGCGCTCGGGACGGGTGCAGCTGCCGTTTCGAGCGCGGCTGCGCCTCGGGCGGAGAGGGCGCCGTCTCTCGATGAGATCGGGGCTGCCGAGCCGCCGCGCAGCGCGGCGCCTGTCCCAACGCTCGCATGGCAGCTTGGAGAATACGCCGTGCGACCCGAGCCGCTCACGCCGGCGCGCACGGAGGCCGAGTTCGGCTGCGACGCCATGGCGGCCGACGCCGAGGATCCGCCGCTCTGGATGATCGAGGTGCCGCGGCCCGTGCGGCTGTGGGCCAGCACGGGGCCGTCGCCGTCGCCGGAGCTGACGACGACGCGCGCGCTGATCAGCGTGCAGGCCATCTCCGATACCGGCCCGGGGAGCGTGCTCGGGTGCGGCCCGGCGCTCTCGGTGGAGCTCGCGCCGGGCAGATACGCCCTGCGGGGCCGGGTTCGCTCGGCGGAGTACACCGAGTCGGGCGTACCTCCAGGCATCGATGGATTCGCGTACCGGATCGGCCAGCCGGACGATCGCTCCTGTCCGACCGACCTCGCGACCCGCGGCATTCACGATTGGGACGGCCAGTTCCCGTTCTCGGTGGACACCGATCTGGATCTGAACGCCGACGGCAAGCGGGAAGTCCGGGTCGAGTACCAGATGGCGTTCACGAACCCCGGCACGCGGCTGCTGGTGAAGGAGGAATACCCGCGCTGCATGCGGGTGGTGGCCGATTTGCCCGCGCTGGTGCGGCCGCTGCCGACACGGACCCATGGCTTCTCGGATCTACGCCTCGGCTTCTGGCGGCTCCATCCCGTGGATGGCTTCGGCGGGCGCCTGGCGATCGAGTACGACGGCAAGTACAACGCGTCCCGGTCGGCCTATGACGTGAGCCGATTCGTCCGCTGCCGCGACGGCTATCCAGGCGAATCGCCCGCGGCGGACCGCGAGCGCGAGCGGCTCTGCGAGCGTTGGTTGAGGAGCACCGACGCCAGCGCCGTGCCCTACGAGCTCGTCGAGCGATGGCTCGGCGTGCCGGCCTACCGGGACCGGCTGGAGGACCCGACGGAGCTCGCGGGGACGCGGGCGGCGGCGCTGCTGCGAGCGCTCGACGCCGAGGGGGTCCGCTGGCAGTACGGCGCCGTCCGGGAGTGCGAACCACGCGCCGGGCAGCGCGCATGGGTCTTCGGCCTCGAGCTCTACGCGGAGCGCGACCCGCCGAGGGCGTGGAGCCGTGAGGCTTTCGTCGTCGTCCGGCAGCCCCGCGGGCAAGCCGCCCGCGTGAGCGCGGTGCTCGACGCCTCGCCGTGCCCGGTGGCCGACGCGCCGAGCGACCTCGAGTCGTTCGTGGACGCCTGGCTCGAGAAGCCCTGGAGCGAAGCCAGATCCGCGGCGAATGGCTCGCCCGAGCTGAGAGCGACGCACCTGCGCCTGAACCGCGCCCGCGCTGAAGAGCGCATCGAGCTCACGGAGGTGTTCGGTTGCGCCGCGCCTCCCGACGCCCCCGCGTGGCTGTGGACCGCGCGCATCCCGCCGCCGCCGGCGCTCGCCGAGTTCATGAGCAGCTCGCCTACCTACCTGGTGATCAAGCGATCTGCCAGCGGCTTCGTGGTCGACAGCAGCACAGAAGTCCGCCCGCCGCACTGCTCGCCCTATTAGAGCGACAAACGGGTTGAAGCTGCCTGAAAAGCGCAGAGCTTCGAACCGCCAAGACGCCAAAAAGACGCCAAGTAAAGAGAGAAAAAATCTTGGCGTCTTGGCGTCTTGGCGTCTTGGCGTCTTGGCGTCTTGGCGTCTTGGCGGTTCATTTCTCGCTTGATCAACGCGATCGACGTTCTCGCTGGAGGAGCGCTCACCGTCTGCGGGAACGCGCCTCTCCCGGGAGCCTCGCCGCCGGCCGGAGCGCCTCCGCGCGCTCGGCTCGCTCCGGCGCCGGCCCGCGCCCCGCGGCCGCCGCGCGCCGCGGGGCCGCCCCGCGGCGCGCCGAGAGGGCGCGCGTCAGCCCCTCGGCCAGCGTCGCCGCGGTGGCGAGGCCGCCGAGGTCGATGTCGAGCTCGACCAGCGTCCGCGCCAGCGCGGGCGACACGCCCACGAGCGTGCACGACGCGCCGAGCAGCCGCGCCGCGTTCGCCGCCCCGACGAGCTGCGCGGCGGCCCGCTCGTCGAGCGCCGGCACGCCGGTGATGTCGAGCAGCACCTCCGCCGCCTGCTGCGCGGCGATCGCCTCCAGCAGGCGCTCCAGGAGCGCGCCGGCGCGCGCGTCGTCGATCATGCCCACGATGGGGAGGCAGAGCACGCCGTCCGCGACGCGGATCACCGGGACGCTCATCGCCTGGATCGCGTCCCGCTGCGCCGCGATGAGCCGCACCGTCTCCTCGAGCTCCCGGTTCCGCGCCTCCAGCGACGCCTGGAGCGACCGCTGCTCCTCGATGAGCGCCTCGTACTTGTGCTGGATCTCGGCCGCCTCCGGGACGGCGAACTGGAACAGCACACCCTCGAAGCTGCTCCCGGCGTCGCGCACCGGCACGCCGAAGGCGCAGACCCACACCGAGCCGCCGGCCTTGCCCGGGATATCCTGGGCGTCGGTGTCGTAGCTGATCGGCGGGATCGCGACCTCCTCGCCGCGGAAGAACCGCTGGATATGCGGCATGATGCCGTTGTCGACGAGCTGCTGGTCCTCCAGCATGTTGTACCCGACCTGCAGAAAGGCCTCGGCCGGGGCCCGCCAGAGCGCTTCCCATCCGGGGTTGACGGTGCGCGTCGTGCCGTCGGGCCGGTGGATCGACACGCTGAGGCAGCGCGCCGCCATCAGCGCGCGCCACATGCGAGCGTCCGCCCGCATCGCCTCCATCTCGCGCTCCATCGCTTCCAGGCGGCGAACCAGCTGAGCGCGATCCTCGTCCCCCTCATGGCGCATAGGACCGAGTGTCCCCGAGCGGCGCCGCGCTGTCCAGCGCCGAGCCGGACGAGCGCCGGGCAGGCGACGGCGACGTAGGACCGCTGACAACGATCGCTGACTGGCCGCGCTCGCGGCGGCCCTCCGAGACCTCATGTGGCGGCGCGCGCCGCGCTCTCACGCCTCATCCTCCGACACCCCACGATCCGGGCCGATGGAATGGACGATGACGAAGCCCGCCCCGCGTCGCGCCGGCCCACGCGCGCAAATCGTGCGAGCTGAAAAATTGATCGAAGGCCGGAAAGCCATGGCGGCATCCACGCTGCGTCGGCTGATGAGGCCGACACAGCGAGCAGTCGTATCGACTGTTGCCAGGAGGTTTCATGAACGCCGGCCCATCTTGTTCCAGCTTGATTTCGCGCTTTCGAAGCGAGGCTCCCTCCGCCAAGGCGTGGCGGCGGGCCCGCCGCGCCGCACTTTTTGCGCTCGCGCTCCCCACGGTCTCCTGCGCGGCGGGTGATCCGATGGATGGAGAGGCGGACGGCGTCTCGGAGGCCGTCGGCGCCGACGCCCAGGCGCTCTCGTTCCCGATCGATCCCCGCAAGTCGCTCGTCGTCACGGACACGGACATCGTGTCTGCGTTCACGTTGAAGGACGTGCTGCAGCAGCTCGTCGACCAGGCCAACGCCCCGGGCCTCACGCCGCTGCAGGTGTTTCGTCAGATGTTCGACACGTACCGGAAGGCCGGCGAGGGGCTCGCCCTCGGCCCGCACTGCGACGATGTCGTGCTCTCCAACCCTCCTCCGCCCACGGAAGGCATCTTCACCGAGAGCTTCGACGGGTCCATCAACGGCTTCCCGGTGATCTGCAGCCGCGCCGTCGGACAAGAGGCGACCGCCGATCCGTTCGCGGGGGCGCCGGACGAGTCGCTCTACATGGCCACGACGCTCGTCAACCGCTTCGATCTCGCGGATCCGCTGGGATCCGATTGCGGCGAGCACCGCATCGTGTTCGCGCGGCGGGGAGGGCACCCGCAGACGAACGGCGGGATGCGCAGCTTCATCATCTTCGAGTCCAGGTTGCCCAACCCGACCCCCAGCCTGGGCCGGGAGGGCTGCCGTCCCGTCGTCGAGTTCTGGCAGGGCCTGTCGGATCCCGCGAAGAGCGTGGAGGACCGGAAGGCCGCGCTGCTGGACTTCTATTACGACGGCCTCCCCGGGTTCTCGCCCGTCATCCACATCGACCGGTTCAGCGCGGGCGGCGGGCAGATCCGCGTCAACGACTTCCTGCGGCCTCCGCCCTTCTCGCAGGACGACTGGGCGCTCCGGGAGTTCAAGCTCTCGCGCGGCTGCACCGCCAGCGGCTGCCAGCTGCTCGTGGTGCCGAACCACGTCGACGACAACCCGTCTGCGCTCCTCTTCGACCCCGCCTGGAGCGATCCTCGCGCGGCCAGCTTCCAGTCGTGGTTCGTCAACAGCGCGGTGGAGGCGCTCGCCTCCGCGGGCGACATCAACCGCTTCGACTATCCGACGCTGGTGCCGGCCTCCTTCGGCGCCGGGGAAGCCCTCCTGATCACCGAGCAGAACAACTACAGGAACGCGCTCGGCAGCGGCCCGTCGGCCTTCAGGACCGCCATCCAGCAGAAGCTCACCGCGGTGGGCAGCCCGCTCTCGCCCGATCAGCTCCTCGCGCGCGCCCAGTCGATCTCCTGCTCCGGGTGCCACCTGGTCAAGAGCCAGGGCAGCGGCGCGAACAACGACGTCGGCCTCTCCTCGCCGATCCCCGACAATACCCTCCTCTTCACCCACACCTCCGAGATGACGGAGGATATCCCCGGCGAGCCCGGCCGGACGCGCTTCCAGATCTCGAACCTGCTCGCCGACGAGTTCATCCCGTTCCGCCAGCAGGTGATGACCGACTTCCTCTTCGGCAATCCGGTCCTCGGGTTCGAGCGGTCCGGCCTGTGGACGTCCTCGCAGGCGCCGCTGTCGCTCGTCACCGGCTGGGTGACCGAGGGGATCCGGTCGCTCCGGATCGGGACGCCGAACGCCTGGAACCAGATCAAGAGCGCGCCGTTCGGCACGGCGGGCATGGCGCCGGTGGGCAACAAGCTGCGCCTCGACTTCTTCACGTCGGCGATCCAGCCCAACCCGTCGTGGATCGGCGCCCTGGTCGCGCTGATCTCGATCCCGTCCGCGGGTATCCACAACCAGTTCGTCGGGTCGGCCGCGCTCACCCCCCTCACGAGGAACGCGTTCTCGCCCGTCGCGTTCACGCTCGCCGCGCCCACCGTGGCCGCGCTGAACGCGGCGCCGAGCGACGTGTCGATCACGCTCGAGCTCACCGTGAACCCCGGCTCGGGGCCCTACTTCGTGGACAACCTCCGCTTCACGAACTGACCGCGGGCACCGCGGCTCCCGCATTCAGCTAGAGCGCGGCGCGGGCGTGGCGCTTCCCGTGGTCGGTTCGCCCTGGTAGGGTGGGCCCCCTCAGGAGGGAGATAGCCCGATGGTCGCCATCAACGAAGCACGCGTGAAGGAGCGGTACGGCCGCCTGCCGAGCTCGGAGGAGCAGGCGCTCTCGTACCTCAAGGCGCTCAAGGTCATCGTCGGCGCCGACGGGGAGATCCCGGAGGCCGAGCTCAAGGCGCTGCGCAAGGGCATGCAGCGCCTCGGGCTGCCCGACGCGGTGACCCGCCAGGTCGAGGGCTTCGATTTCCGGAGCGGCAAGCTCGAGGAGCTCCTGCCCGGCTTCAAGAAGGGCGGGCTCCGCGCGCGCATGCTGCTGCGCGACGCGATCGAGGTCTCGCGCGCCGACGGCACCTACGCGGCCGAGGAGAAGGCCGCGGTCGCCAAGGCGGCGGCGCTGCTCGGCGTCGAGCCGGCGACGGTGAAGTCGATCGAGGCGCTGGTCGAGCTCGAGCACGCCGCCAAGCACCTGCGCAAGGCGCTCTTCCCGAAGCAGGAGAAGTAAGCCGCGGATGGATGCCCCGGCGCGGCCCCGGCTGACGTCGCGCCAGCTCGGGCTGGTCAGCGCCATCACGCGGAGCCCGCGCCTGAAGCGCGCGCTGGTCGAGGCCACCGAGGCGCTGCCGCCCGGCGCGGTGGTGCGCCTCGGCGGCCGCTTCCTGCAGGTGGGCGGCGTCCTGGGCAGCGGCCTCGTCGGCGTCGTCTACGACGCGCGCTGCCT
Source organism: Sorangium sp. So ce134 (assembly GCA_051525975.1). Taxonomy (GTDB): domain Bacteria; phylum Myxococcota_A; class Polyangia; order Polyangiales; family Polyangiaceae; genus Sorangium. Next base: position 8,453,753 of record CP150314.1, on the reverse strand, counting down.
CTCGACGGGGGCGCGGCTCGCGTACAAGCGGCCGCGGGCGGGCGTCGCCTTCTTCCGCGAGGCGATGCGGGTGGAGGCGCTGGCGGCGCGCCGCGTGGCGGCGCTCCGGGCGATCCGGCCCGCCGCCATCGTGGAGGCCGACGCGCTCGGCATCGCCAAGGAGCTCCGCGCCGGGCCCACGCTGCAGGAGGAGCTGCTCGCGGGCGAGGTGGATCCAGGGCGGCGCGACGCGCTTGTCGAGGCGCTCGGGGAGGCGGGCGATCTCTTTCGCCGCGAGGGGATCCTGCTCGATCTCTCCCCGAAGAACCTCGCCTGGGACGGCGGGTGGGTGCTGCTCGACACGGGCCCCAAGCTGCACCGGTCGGATCTGGCGCGCGTGCTGGAGCAGCCCGCGTGGCCGACCTACGTCGCCCACGCGCGCCGGAAGCTCGCCGCCGGCCCGTCGGCCCCCTCGGCGGTCACGCGGCCGCTACCCGACGGGCCCGAGCCCGAGGTCGCGGCGCGGCGCTGGGCGTTCGTGCGGGACCTCTGGCGGTGGTTCCCGTTCGATCCGGCGCCCGACGCGGCGTCCTTCCTGGGGATCGTCGACGACGACCAGGCGGACGACGAGGCGGTGTTCCTGCTCGACGCGGCGGACGGCCGCGTCGAGCCCGCGCCGGGCGCGGACGCGCGCCTCGCCGGCAGCGCGCTCCTCCGCCGGTGCGCCGAGGAGGCGCCGGACCGGCCGGCGCGGCCGCGAGGCGAGGCGGCAGCGCCGCTGCCGCTGCCGCTCGCGGGGCCGGTCCTCGGGCTCGCGTCGCTCTCGCGCGAGGTGGCGCCGGCGTTCGCCGGGCGCGCGCTGAAGATCGCGATCGCGCCGGGCGAGCCGCTCGCCGCGCCGACGTTGCCGGTCGAGCGCTACGCGCACTGGCGCGAGCTCGCCGCCGCGGACAGCGCGCTGCGGCCCACGGATCTGTTCGTCCACGAGGTGCTCGAGGGCTCGCGCGCCCTCGCCGAGCGCGTCTTCCGGGGGCGCGGCGCGCGCCGGATCGAGGTCCCGCTGCCGCGCGCGGACGGGCCGTTCGCGGAGCTCACGTGCGTGCAGGTCGGCGAGAGCCGGCGGGCGATCGTGCTCGTGCCCGGCTTCCGCGCCGGCCCCGACGCCGCGGCGGCGCTGGTCTCGGCGCTGGCCGAGCGCGGCGTCTCGGGGCTCTACGCGATCGCGTACCTCGGCGCGCGCAACCCGCGCGGCCAGGCGCTGGTGACGAGCGGCCGCTGGGAGGCGGTCCTGCTCTGGAGCGCGATCGATCACCTGTGCGCGTGCCACGGCGCGGGCAGCGCCGCGCTCCTGGCGGCGTCCCACGGCAACTTCGGCGCGATGATCGTCGCCGGCCTGCACCCCGCGGTCGACTGCCTGGCGCTCGACTCGCCGCTCGAGCGCCCGCTCGACCTGCCGGCGCGCTTCGCCGCGATGCGGGGCGTGCCGGCATCGGCGATCTACGCCGAGCTCGCCGCGCACCACCTGCCGAGCGAGCCGGTCTCCTTCCGGATCCCCGAGCGCCCCGGCCTGCGCGTGCTCACGCTGCGGCCGCGGGAGGACTCCTTCGCGCGCATCTGCGGGGGGCTGGAGGGCGGGGAGGTGGTCGTCTACGACGGGGGGCACGCGGCGACGATGCGCCACGACAGCGCGGATCGCGGGATCCCGGCGGTGTGCGTGGAGCGGATCGCGGCGCTGCTCGGGCCGGGGTGAGCCGCGGGCAAGCGCGGATCCTCACAGGGCGTGTCTAGGTTTCCGGGTGCGGTCCGTCGTCGAGGACCGACAGGTCGAGATCGCGGAGCTGCTCGGGGTCGCCCACGACGTCGATCCGGGCGATTTTCCCCTGCGCGAGCGTGAAGCGGAGCACCCGGAAGAGCCGCCCGTGCGGGGCGACGACGATGCCCACCGCGCCGTCCACGAGGGCAGGGCGGGCAAACTTCGCGCCGCGCGCGCCGGCGATCGCCTGCTTGGCCAGGGCGCGCGCGCCGCGGACCTCGTTCCCGGCCGGGGGCGCGGCCGTGGCGTCGGCGTGGATCACGACGTCCGGATCGAGGATCGCCACGAGCGCGTCGAAGTCGCCGCCGCGTATGGCCGCGAGGAAGGCGTCGACGACCTCGCGCTGGCGGCCGACGTCGGCGTCCGGGGACGGGGGCGCGCCCTGCACGCGGCGGCGGGCGCGGCTCGCGAGCTGCCTCGCCGCGGCCGGGGAGCGGCCCACGATGGAGGCGATCTCCTCGAAGGGCACCGCGAACAGGTCGTGCAGCACGAACGCGAGCCGCTCGGCGGGGGTCAGCGTGTCGAGCACCACGAGCAGCGCGACGCCGACGGAGTCGGCCAGCACCGCCTCGCGCTCGGGGTCGGTCCCGGCCTCGCGGTCCGCGTCGGGGTCGGGCGCGGCCATCGGCTCCTCGCGCCGCGCCTTGCGCGAGCGCAGCATGTCGAGGCACACCCGCGCCACGACCGTCGTCAGCCACCCGCCCAGGTTCTCGACGCCGCTCGTATCGGCGCGGCTCAGGTGGAGCCAGGACTCCTGCACGGCGTCCTCCGCCTCGCCCAGAGAGCCGAGCATCCGGTACGCCACCGCCCGCAGGCGGGCCCGGTGGGCCTCGAACCGCTCCGCCAGCCAACGATTTTCATCCATCGGTCACACTCCCTCGTCGCGCTTCGTCATGGCTGTGACGAACGAACGCTAGCCGATGTGACGACGCGAACGGACGTTCAGCGCCCGTCTCCGTTGGCGAGCACACCCGAACCCCACGAGAGGACCACGATCATGCTGAAAGCACGGATGACGAACCCCGCGATGCTCATCCCCGGCGTCATGCAGCCCATCTACGCCCTGGTCGGCGCGGTGAAGAAGAGCGGCGTGCCGGCGCGGACGCTCGAGCTCGTCCACCTGCGGGCGAGCCAGATCAACGGGTGCGGCTTCTGCGTCGATATGGGCGCGCGCGAGATGAAGAAGGCGGGCGAGACCGACGAGCGCCTGTTCTCCGTGGCGGCCTGGCGCGAGGCGCCCTATTTCACCGACGCGGAGCGCGCCGCGCTGGCGCTCGCCGAGGCCGCGACGAGGCTCAGCGATCGGGCGGATCCGGTGCCCGACGCCGTCTGGGAGGAGGCCGCGAGGCATTACGACGAGCCGGCGCTCGCGGCGCTGGTCCTGCACATCGCGCTGACCAACTGCTTCAATCGCGTCAACGTCGTCACGAGGCAGGTCGCCGGCTCGATCAAGTTGGAGGCGCGCCCGGACACCCGCTGAGGAGGCATCGACACGCCCCGATCTCGACCGGCATTCCGGCGCCTACCTCGATTGCGAACCTGTCCTGAGCTTGCGGCCTGCTCGGCGCGGTGCGATGGGTCGCGGGTGCGGATCTGCGCCCGGCGCGGCCCGGCGCGGATCGCGAGGAGGAGCAGATGACGGATTCACCGAGTGAGGCTCGGGTCACCGAGGTGGCCGATGGGATCTACCAGCTGCACACCCCGGTGGGGGAGGGCAAAGCTGCGTTCTCGTTCAACCAGTATCTCGTGGTCGACGACGCGCCGCTGCTCTTCCACACCGGCCCGCGCCGCCTCTTCCCGGCGGTGCGCGCGGCGATCGCGCGGGTGATGCCGGTCGAGCGGCTGCGCTACGTGGCGTTCTCGCACTGCGAGTCGGACGAGTGCGGCTCCATGAACGAGCTGCTCGCCGCCGCCCCGCAGGCGGCGCCGGTGTGCGGGCGGATCGCCGCGATGGTCGACGGGGACCTGTTCGACCGCGCGCCGCGGGGGCTCCAGGACGGCGAGGTCCTCGAGCTGGGCCGGCGCCGGGTGCGCTGGCTCGACGCGCCGCACCTGCCGCACGGCTGGGAGTGCGGCTACCTGTTCGAGGAGTCCACCGCCACGCTGCTCTGCGGGGATCTCTTCACGCAGCCGGGCGCCGACCACCCCGCGCTCACGCGCGACGACATCCTCGAGCCGAGCGAGGCCATGCGCCGGGCGATGGATTACTACGCGCACGGCCGCGACGCGCCGCGGCTCCTCGAGAAGCTCGCGGCAACGTCGCCCCGCGTGCTCGCCTGCATGCACGGCCGGGCGTACGAGGGGGACGGGGCCGCGCTGCTGCGCGGGCTCGCGCGCTCGCTCGATGCCGCGACATGAGCGGCATCGAGCGAGCGCGCCCGCGCTTGCGGCGCCGCGCCTGATCGCGTCCCGTAAGCGCCCGACCAACGCCATAATGACCGTCGGCGCGGCGCCGGGGCACGCGACGAGGCCCGCCATGCCCCCGACCTGGCGGATATCGACGGCCCTGCTCTCGCCGACGTCCACCTCGACGCCGCTGCGCGTCCTTGACCGCCCGTCTTCGGCCGTCGCGCGCGACTTGCAGGACAATGCCACTCGCGCCCCTGGCGGGGAGCGGCCCTCGCCGAGGCGCTGACGCCGGGGCGTCACCCCTCGATCGGGAGATCGCCCACGGGGTCGAGCCCAGCGCGCCACAGCACATTCAGCGGGCTGTACGAGCCTGCTGCTCCGAGCACGGCTTCCGGGACCAGCGCCCTCGCCGCGCGAGCCGCGAGGAGCAGCGCGTCGGGTGTACCTGCCCAGAGGAGCGTGCGCGTGGGCGCTCGCTCGATCCGCGGATAGGCGCACCTCTCCACGACCAGCAGCGGTCGCGCCGGATCGTCGAGCCCAGAGACCGCGAAGAACTCGGACACCTCGTCGCTCGCCTCGGCCACGCGCGTGGCTCCGAGCTGGTCGCACAGCGCGACGGCGATGTCGGCGTCCACGACCACCGGGCTCTCGCAGCGCATCGCGAGCTCGTCGTACACCGCGAGCTTCTCGAGGAGCGAGGTCGGTTCGCATGCCCAGGGCCTTTCGTCCCCGGTTTCCTGATGCACCGAGTACATGTGACCTCGACGATCCACGAAGAGGGGGTTGTACCGGTCGAGCCAGCCGCACAAAAAGCCCTCGATCTCCGTCTCCGCGAGCCGCTGCACCGGATGCTCCAGCGCAAGGGGGGCGGGCAGGTCGCCTCGACGGAGCCGGCTGGCCTCGAGCAGCAATCTCGGCGCGACGAACAGGCCCTCTACACCACCCCACAGTCCGGCGCCGACGATGCCGCCGAGCGCGGCCTCGACGCCTCCGGCGACCGCTCGCCACGCGGCGAGGCCACGCGCGTCGAGCTCCGCCTCGAGCCGTGCTGGCTCTGCGAGGCTCTTGATGCGAGATATCCGCCGGCGAGCCAGATAGGCCTGCACGCGCGGGCTCCCGAGCCGGCGATCGACCGCGGTCGAAAAGCCGACCTCTCCTCGGCTGGCGATCCTCACGTCCACGACCTCCCCGAACGCCTGCCCTGCTTGGACGACGGCATCTCCTCGCAGCTCGAGCCGGAGCAGCGCCTCACCATCCCAGGAGTCGCGAGGACGGAGCCGCGCGAAGGCATCCCGCGGGTCCAGCGCGACCGCGCGCTGCGCCGTCCCAGAAGGCTCGCCGCAAGGCGGAGCGGCGACGTCCTCGCGCAGCGTGAGCGGGAGCTGCCGCCGCTCAGCGGCGTCGAGCAGGCGCGTCACGGCTTCGGCGCACAGGCAGTCGACGTCGGTACGACGGAGCACCTCATCGACGACGGCCAGCGTTCCTTCGTGGTATCCATTCCATTCCGACGAAGCGTCGCACCCGAGCAGCGCTGCGAGCTCGGCCCCGACCGTGGCGTGGACGCGGAACCGATAAGCGGTGCGGGCCGCGCGGTCTCGCTGCACGAGACGCTCCAGCGCAGAACCCAAGGAAGGCGCGAAGCGCGCTGTCTTCGCGGCGTGAGTCGCGTCGATGCCGCGAGCCGCCGGCAGGAGGCGGACTCCGTCGTTTGCCGCCGCAACGCACGGGTAAGGCGTCTCCTCGAAGCCTGAGATGCTGCAGGACCCGAGCCGGTAGCCGGCGAGCACGGGGAGCTCGGCCCCCCCCATCAGCTCCAGGAGCGCCCGCACGAACCCCGTCGAGTCGCGGCTAGCCTCACCTTCGGGATCGGCCACGGGGCGTCGCTGCGCCTCGTGCTGGAGATAGGATGCGACGGTGGGATCGATCATGGCCTGCCTGTGCTCCTACGGTTGCCTCGGCGGGGCTGGTCCTCCCCCGATTCCGCGGACAGTCCGACGATGCCGCGAATGCGGGCGGCGCCCTCAGTCGGGGCACGGCCCAGCGCATCCCTCGCCGCCGCAGTCGACGCCGGCCTCGTCGCCGTTCTTCACGCCGTCGCTGCAGGTGGGCGCCTCGCAGGCGCCGCTCCAGCAGACGCCGCTCGTGCAGTCCGCGCCGGTCCTGCAGCCCCGGCCCGGCGGGCACCGCGGGCACGACGTCGTGCCGCAGTCGACGCCGCTCTCGTCGCCGTTCTTCACGCCGTCGCTGCACGTCGGGATCATGCAGCTGCCGTTCGTGCACACGCCGCTCGCGCAGTCGGTGGCGGCGCCGCAGCGCTCGCTCGGCGGGCACGGCCGGCACGGGCCGCCGCAGTTGAAGCCGGTCTCCCCGAGCCCCGCGTCTCGCGCGCCGTTCACGCAGTGCCCCGGCACGCACCAGATGCCATCGCACGCGAGCCCGCCGGGACACAGCAGCGTCGGGTCTTCAGCAAAGCACTGCACGCACGCGCCTTCATGGCATCGCCCCGCGCCGGAGGAAGGACAGGTGACATCCTCGAGCGTGAGATGCCGCGGCTTGTCGACCTCGCAAATGTCGAGGGTGCACTGGTTGCCGTCATCGTAGACGTCATAGGCCGGCACGCTGACCACGCGCCCTTCGCCCGTGCACTCCTCTTCCTTGCAGTCGCCGCGGAGCTGCGACGCGATCGGCCCTCGCCATATCTCCACCTCGCACGCGCCGTCCACGCACCGCCCCACACCGCAGCGCGGATCGGGCGGGCCGGCGCACTCCGCGTCGCTCTCGCAGCCCCCGGGCGGCACGGGCACCCCGGAGCACTCCGCCGTGTTCTCCGCGCACTCGTCGCAGCGTCGGCACGCGAGGAAGCAGTCCGGCTCCTCCTCGCCGGGCGGGCAGCAGATGACCTTCCCCGGCTCGCCGCACTCGCAGTGTCCGTCGACGCAGATGGTCCCCGGCACGTACTGGTCGTCCGACTGACAGTGGTCCGTGGTCGCGCAGGTTCCACCCTGATAGGCGCCTTCACCACATGCAAAGAAAGCTGCTGAGCTGATGAGAAAAATGGAAGCTACGGCACAATGCGCGATGGGCCTACCCATGCGTCCAGTCCTCCGGCACGAGGCTGCGGCGCTGACATCCAGGCGGCCCCAATCCGCCGGGGTGTCGTCTGCCTGGTCGTCTCAGATGCGCAGTATGCCGCGCTCGACCCGCGGACGTCACGCAAGTTTTCGCCAGATCGTCGCGCGGGCGCGGCGGCCTTCGGTCGGATCATCAGGCGCGCCGCCGAGGGGAAGATCGGATCGGGCGCGCCGCCGAGGGGAAGATCCCATCAAAAGGTGCTCGTCAGCGCGAGTCCCCCCGCGGTCACCGAGATCTCGGCCGAGCCGCGCGGGTAGAAGGTGTAGCCGAGCGTGGCGGCCAGCACGGCGCCGCCCGTGATGAGGCCGGCGATGCCCACGCCCTGGTAGACACGCGCGTCGTCGTAGGCCGAGGCCGACTCCTGGCACATCGGCCGGGTCAGCCGGAAGCAACGGTTAGGCCCCGCGGCGCGCGCGGCGGCGCTGCCCGCCTCGTCCTTCTTCCCCGCGCCGACGAGCATCACGCCGCCGATCGCCGCCAGCGTGGCGGAGAGCCCGAGGCCGCCGGCGACGAGATCCGGCCGCGGCCCGGGTCGAGGGGGGGCGGGGCTCACGGGCGCGGCACGTGGGCCTGCGGGCTGGGCAGGGAGGGCCGCGGACGGCGCGGGAGGGGCGGCGGGTCGGGCGGGGAGGGTGAGCACCACCTCCCGCGCCTCGCCGCGCGGCACGTCGACCTCGGCCGTCGCGATGCCGCCGTTCAGCACGGCGCGCACCAGGTGGCGCCCGGGGGCGACGGGGACCGGCTTGCCGCCATCGATCTCGGCGGGCGCGCCGTCGATCGTGATCCGCGCGCCCGCGGGCGCGATCACCTGGAGCTCGCCGGTGAGCTGGCGCGCGCGGGCGAGATCGCTGAGCCGGGATTCGTAGAGCTCGCGCTCCTCGCGGGTCCTCGGGGCGCGCATGATCTCCTTGCAGATCGACAGCCAGCGCACGGCGGCCGGCGCGTCGCCGAGGCGGAGCGACAGCGCCCCGATGTTGCAGGCGGCGACCTGGGAGCGATCGAGCCGGAAGACCGCCATCCACAGATCGCGCGAGTCGGCGAGCCGGTCCTCGCGGGCGGCAGCGTTGGCCTGCGCCATCAGCCGGGCGACCGCCTCCCGCGGCGCCTCGGCGCGGCCCTCCGCGGCGCCGGACAGCAGGGCGATGCACAGCGGGAGCGCGACGCGACGACGGGTGTTCCTGCGCACGGGTGCGGACCTCCTTGGACGAGCCTCGGATCGAACGGAGCACGCCCGAGACACGCCTACGGGCAACGGCCGCACGTACCAGAACAGGGCTGTCGGTGGAAGCCCTGGCAGCCGCCAGGATGCCAGGGTGACGGTGCTGGTCAGGCGTGTGTCTCGGCGCATTCCCACGGCGAGAGGAGAATTCTCAGCTGCCGAAGAACGAATCCTGACGATTTCGTCAGCGCCTGTGTGGATGCTTGCCCGAGGGCATGGCGCGCGGGGGTGCTCGCCAGCGTGCGCGTCCTTACGTCTTGACTCCGCGCTGCAGTTCGAGGATTGGATTCGCGCATCAGGGATTCGGGAGGGGGTCCGATGACGACCAGGTCGACGCAGGACATGATCCATGTCGCCATCGGCAGAATCGCGCAATCGGAGCTCAAGAAGACCGTGTCTCCGGTCGTGGTCGAAGACGACAATCTCCTCCTCGGTCCGTCGAGCGCGGATCCAGAGCGCCATCGTGCCGTGCGCGCTCGGTACTGGGGCAGCGAGCCGTCCGCGAAGCTCAACAAGGAGCTCATGCGAGCTGATGGTCCACCCCTCTGCGTAGCGCTCCCGCCGACGGCCAGCGGTCTGCTGAGCCTCTGCCGGATCTGCGCTTCCGGAGTCGAGCAAAAGCGGACGGTCTTCATCAAGGACCTCGGCTCGCACGTCGTGACATTTCCACAGGGGTGCGATCCGGCCGAAGAGCTCTACTGCGACGTGGCGAGGGCCCTGCGACGAAAGCCGACCATGGCCCGATGCGCCGAGCTCGAGATGGCGCTCCTCGCCACGCTCTGGAAACTGTGGTGCCGCCGCTCGCCCGTCGCCGTCGCCAGATTCTGTGCGTCCGGCGGCACGCTCCACCCGCAGCTGGCGAACCTCGGCCGTTACCTCGCCGGCCATTTCCCTAGGCAGACCGGCGAAAACCTCCTGCTGTCACGCCTCGACGAGCTGCTTCTGAGGCAACTCTCTCGTGAGTGGATCACACCGACCAAGGTGTTCACCAATGCGATGAGAGAGAACCCGGGTTTGCACGCCTGGCTTGCGCACATCGGCGATCTGTACGTACCGAAGCGACTGCTGGAGTGGTCCCGGCACGGCGATGGGCGCACCGTCGAGCGCCGGGAACACCCGGAGAAGCCTTCCGAGATGAGCCGACGGTCCTTTCGCTGGCGCGCGGGGAGCGAGGCGATCCTCGATGCGCTGCCGAGCCTTCGGGACGCACCGCCGATATCCATCGGAGGCGCCGTCGCATATGACGCCGATCGCCCCTGGGTATGCCGCTTCGATGCAGGAGGCACACCTTATTTGAGCCGACTTGGCGCGGCGTTCGGAGGCGTTCGGCGCACGTAACGCACGATTCTATTTCTCGCAGCCTGCTGCTGCTCCGGCTGGACGCCGCCGATCACCGTTACCTACGCCAGTACGACGCCGTAACCACGGCCGAAGCCCCCTCACTCGCACGGTCAATTGGTGCAGGGCGGGATGTCGGTGGCGCTCAGGGCCGCGGGCGCGGCGAGCGTTCAGATCGGCTCGGGCTCGGGCTCTACCTGCGCCTTTCTCTTGGCGGTGGCCGTGCGGGCGCGCTGCTCGGCGCGGCGCACTTCATCGGCCGCGTCCTCGTACGGCGAGAGCAGCCGGTCGCGGAGGAGCGCGTGCGTCTCGTCCCTGTCGTCGTCGTACTCGGCGTGTACGTGGACCATGAGCGTGCCGTAGGCCTCGTGCCACGCCTCTACGGCCTTGATCGCCGGATCCGCGCTCTTCGCCTCGGTGACGCCGAGCTTCTGGCCGTACAGGTCGGTCCAGCGCCGCAGGCGCCCCGCCTCGGCCGAGAGCCCGAGCCGCTCCACCGCCGCCTTCACGTCCTTGCGCTCGAGCGCCTTGATCATCGCGCTCATGCGCACCCATTGCTGGGAGTAGACGAGCCGGACGAAATCGATGCCCGACGAGAGCACCTCGGAGCGCACGAGCAGGGCGTCGCTGCGGCGCGCCGCCTCGTTCTCCGAGAGCGGCAGGATGCCTTCGTGATCGAACGCGCGCTCGACGCTATCGACGACGCTGTTGAATGCGCCGATGCACCGGTCGGCGCCGCGGTCGATCTCCATCATCGTGGCGTCGGTGCTCCCGAGCGCCTCGATGGCCCCGGTGGCCGCGATGACGGAGTGGACCGCCGCCTCGACCTTGGCAGACAGCTTGATCTTCTTCGACTTCAACGCCTCCCGGTGAGCGGCGAGCTTGGTTCCTGCAATGATACACCCGCTCGGCGTGAGCCGGCGGGCGAGAAATGCGGAGTTGGCCATGAGGCCGAGGTAACGCGGCCTCTGTGCATCGACAAGCGCTCAGCAGGTATCCGGCGGGGCGCTGCGCGTCGAGGTGAGGCGAGGCGCGTCCCCCCACGCGGCGCTGCAAGTTTTGGCGCGTCCCCCCACGCGGCGCTGCAAGTTTTGGCGCGTCCCCCCACGCGGCGCTGCAAGTTTTGGCGCGTCCCCCCACGCGGGCGTGGGCAGGGTTGCTCGTACAGCTGGACTGGATGAGTCCAGCCCGCGTGCGGCTGAGGCCCTGCTGCGATTCCAGCCAGGGTTAGCCTGCCCGTGGCGCCGGACTTCGCTGGGCCGCTGGTCATTGCGACGCGCGAGGCGGCTGGGCGCCGGCTCGCCGTGCGAGGAGCCGGGGGGCTTCGTCCGTGGTTAGGGACGCTACCTGATGAAATTGACGGTGATCGGCGGCGTCCAGCCACCGAACGGCGCTCCGGATCTGCCTTTCGCCGGCACATAACGTCTCCTGACGGCGCACTGGGCTGCGGCGGCCCCGAAGCCGTACCCAGAGTCGTGCAGGACCGCCGCCCAGCGGGCGGAACCGTCGGGCTCCACGTACACCTTGATGACAGCGGTGCCTCTGTCGATGGCGTTCTTGTCTGCCTCCTCGGGATAAGGACACGCCCACGCCGAGCTACCCGATGGAGGCTGGCGCGCTGCTTCAAGTTGCACAGTACCCGGTATGGAGGCCGTCGTGGCCTCGCCTCTGGCGAAGTGGACGGTGATCGGCGGCGTGGAGGTCACGATCGGCGCTCCAGATCGGTCTTTTCCTGAGGTGTATTCCTTCTTCATGGCGCACGCGGCTGCGGCCTGCCCGAAACCGTTTCCAGGATCGTGGAGGACCGTTACCGAGCGGGCGAAGCCGTCGATTCCCACGGAAGCCTGGAGGACAACGCTCGCGGTGTCGACGCCGTTCTTGTCTGCCTCGTCGGGGAAAGGACAGGCCCAGCTGAAACGAGTCGATGGAGGCTGGCGCGCTGCATCTTGTTGCACGGCACCTGCCATGGCGGCTGTCGTGGCCGCGCATGCGGTCATGGCCAGCAAGGGCAGGAGGTGAAGCGTCGCGCGCACGCTGCTGGGATGCCGGGCCGACGCACGCCCCAGAACCGGACGGCACGCGATGCGGAGGTGGGTATTGTGTGGCTGGACAATGCGTCGAGTGCATGTATCAAGCCAACTGCCTATCAACCGGGCGCGAGGTATGCAGTAATCACAAATGCGTCCCGGCTTCGTGCATAGATGGACGCCAAGCTGGCGCCGAGAGAGACATTGATTGCGGCGGCCCCTGCTCGCCATGCGAGGACGGCAAGAAGTGCGGGCAGGACTCGGATTGCGCCTCGGGCGCGTGCATGTCAGGCGAGTGCACGGCCTCCACGACGCGCGACGGCCGCGCGAATGGTAATGAGACCGGTGTCGACTGCGGCGGTCCGAGCGCGAAGCCTTGCGACGACGGGCAGCGCTGCGCCGTCCACGCGGACTGCCGCAGTATGGTTTGCTTGAGCAACATGTGCCGCGCGGCCACGTGCACGGACGGCACGCAGAATGGCAAGGAGGAGGGGATCGACTGCGGGGGCGACTGCGCCATCCCCTGCGAATAGGCCGGCGTCGGCGAGCTCGCCCGTGATCTCCTCGCGGCGTGAGCGCCCCCGCCCTCCATCGCCTTCTCTTCATTCCTGACGGAGCAGCGCCGCTCGGCTCCGGCGATCAGCGCTTGGTTGTGGCGCTCCTGGTCCGGGGCGTCAGTCGATGAAGTCGTCGAGGAAGATGGCGTTCCGGCCCTCGGGGATGCAGGTCGTCCAGTCGATCTGCGCCTGCGCGAGCGGGTAGTGGTAGGGGACGCCTGTCGCCGCGACGAAGCCCTCGGCGCCGCCCATGCGCAGGTGCGGCGCGAGCTGGTCGCGGGGCACGTCGAACATCTCCTCGAGAAAGACGAGCTGCTCGGCGGTCGGCGAGGCGGACGCGCGGATGAGCTCCTCGTCGCCCTGGAACCGGAAGTAGGGGAAGCGGGGGTCGGTGAAGAGGAAGGCGTGCTGTTTGCCGTGCCGCGCGAGATCGAGGCTCCAGAGCTCCGGGTCGGTGTCGATCTCGAGGCGGAGCACCCGCGGGAAGATCGGGGCGAGGAGGTCGAGGGTCGCGTCGTCGGTCAGCACCGCGGCCCAGCGGCGGGCGGGCGGGAGCGCCTCGTACTCGTGCCAGGTGGGCTTGATGGGCTGGTTCTCGCCGTAGAAGACGGACGAGCCCTCGACCTCTTCCATGAAGACGATGGAACGGATGCGTCGGGCCTCTAGCGTGTCCCGGAGCGCGTGGAGCGACGGCGCGTGGATGGCGAAGTACTCGGTATACTCGGTGCCCATGATGGACTTCCTCCTACCTCTGCTCTGTGTGCGTCACTTGCCGTCGAACCGGAAGAGCCATGCCATGCTGGCCTCCATGTCCATGCGCCCCGGGCCGCCCAGATGAAAGGCGTAGTGTTTGGCGATCTGGATCTTCTTGAGCACCTTCGCAAGCGTGACGTAGTGCTCAGGCCAACGGTTCGCTTGCACGTCGCCGATCTGGGGCTTGTGACCGGCTTGGATCATGAGGCCACTGTCGTAGGGATAGAAGGTGAAGTTGTCGTCCAGTCGAATACGTAGATAGTCGATCCCTCCAGCTGCCTCGATCCATCTGTCGCCGAGGATAGTGAGCCAGTCGACACCCTTGATGCCGTCCGTCAGATGGATGCAATGCCCTATGCGATCCTCTATCTCCAATCCGGGAAATCGCTCGGCGAGTTCACGGACGGCGGGTTGGAAGCGATCGCTTGTCCCGAGGTCGAGCGCCTCGAGAACACCAACGCCGCCATATCCGCTCAAGGGCTTGATGCGTTCACATATTTTGAGCACGAAGCCTGGGAACGTGCCGCGGTGTTCACTAAACCAGAGCAGCGGCAGATACACTTGAAAGAATCCCACGCCTCTCTTGATTGCGTTGGGACCAAAGGCACTCACCTGAAACTCGCTTGTGTCGGTCGCGAGCTCTCCGCCATGAAATCCCAAGGACCAGCTCTCTGACTCTTTGTGTTGAGGCAACCACTCGCTGGGCAATTTCACGCGACCGGAGTCGATCGGGTATAGTCGCCCTGTCTTCGACTGCTTCGACCACCGCAGGTGCTCACGAAACTCTTGAAGATAGTCTTCGGCAGCCACCGCGACAGCCTCGCGTACCGCGCGGGTCCACGGCTGCTCGAAGAAAACGGTCGCGAGCAGGCCAATCCTCAAGACTGGCCGTCCCTCACAGCCTCGTATGCAGAAGATCTGTGGCAGATTCTTTTCGTCTTCTTCGGGCAAGGTCAACATTGTTACCCCCACGCTGTCATGGTGTCGACTTGGGCGCAAAAAACGGTACAAGAAGCGGTGCAAGCTTCTGCGTAAGGCGTGCCAGAGTCGGTGGAATCAGAACATCGTCCACCTGGCCGCCTACCGCATCGTCAAGGATCAGGACGAGCAGTGCGACTGCCAATGCTGCGACCTCGACAATGTCCTTCGTCTCGACGGAATCACGTGCCGGCACCTGTTCCTCGTTGTCTTTGGCACAGCCACACGTTGCCGGCGTCCACACCTCGAAGGGTGCAGCTCCAGCGATGCGCTTGTAATCGTCTCTCTGATCGTCATCGAGAATATCCGGCGGGAACTTGATCTCGACCACCTTCTTGAGATTGTCCTGCGTCGGCGGCTTGGTCGGATCCTTCAAGATCACCACGTCCGGCACCTTCGAGCCGCCCGGCTTGCTCTCGGTCGGCCGCCACGGCTCTCTCTTGCTCATGATCGGCGCGGGCGGCCTCTGGCTCATGTCGTACGGCACCTCCGCCTTGATCGTGCTCTGCCCTCCGAGCGCCTTATCATAGGCCCTCAGCCGCTTCGTCACGCAGTCGGACGGCCGCGTCCCGCCCCGCCCGGTCCGGCCGGCGCGGACGTTCTTGCAGGTGCAGATCGCCTCGCAGATGACCGCCTGCTCGGCATCGACGCCCGGGCTCATCGGCACCACCGGCCCGAACGCGAGCACCGGTAGGTGCCGCTTCGCCTTCGCCGCCTCCGCTGCGCCCGCGATCCCGGGCCGCTCGGGCGGCGCCGGGGCGCTCCCCGCCCCCGCTCCGGGCCCGCCGCCCTTCTGGATCAGCACCGCGCCGCCATCGATCACCACGCCGCCGGCGGTGACCCGGACGAACCCGCCGGGCGCCTTGAGCGTGATGTCCGGCGCCTCCAACACGATGGGCCCGCCGGCCGCCACGTGGACGGCGCCGCCCACCGCGACCGCGTAGCGCCCTCCAATCTCCTCCTGGCGATCGCCGCCCACCGTGGCCGAGAGCGAGCCGCGGATCTCGGCCCGCTCCTCGTCGTGGACCGTCCGGTGCAGGCTGCCGCCGATCTCCTCGCGGCGGCTGCCGCCGAGCGCGATGTCCTCCTCGCCCCGCACGAGCCGCGATCGGTGGCGGCCCACCGTGAGCCGCTCGTCGTTGCGGACGAGGCTCTCCTTGTCGCGCTCCGCGCGCTCGTAGAACCGCTCCTGCCCGCGTTGATCTTCGAAGCTGATCTCGTTGAAGCCGTCCGCGTCGGGCGTGCTCTGGCTGCGCCAGACCGCGCGCGTCGCGTACTGCGGCAGCGCGTACGGCGGCGGCGTGAGCGCGTTCGGCGCGCGCCCGACGATGATCGGCTCGTCCGGGTTGCCCTCCAGGAAGCCGACCAGGACCTCCTGCCCAACGCGCGGCACCGTCCACAGGCCGAAGCCCGCGCCGGCCCAGCCCTGGCTGACGCGGATCCAGCACGAGCTCTGCTCGTCGCTCGTGCCCTCGCGATCCCAGGGGAAGCGAACGCGGACCCGGCCGTACTCGTCCGTGAAGATCGCACGCCCCGGCGGCCCCGTGACCACGGCGCACTGGAGGCCCGGGATTACCGGTCGCGGCGTCACGCGCGGCGGGTAGTACGGCCGATCGGCCGGGGTGGCCTCCACCCGCGGGCGCCACGGCTGATCGATCTCGGCGTCCAGCGCGACGCGGGTCACGAGCAGCCGGCGGCGCTCAGCGATCTGCGGGTGCGGGTGATCCGCGATCGAGACGATCGCCCCGGGGGCGAGATCCAGCGCGCTCGTCTCGAACGCGACGCGCGCCCCGCTCGCCTGCTCGCCGCGCAGCCGCTGCTCCGCGATCCGCGCGCCCACCGCGGGGTCGTGGAGGGCATGGCCGTGCCGATCGGCGATGGGCGTCGCGCTCGGCGCGCCGGTGACGACGCGGTACGCCCCGGGCTCGAAGTGGAAGTGCTCGATCCGGAGGTGCGCCGGGCCCGGGTCTTCGGCGCGCCCGGCGAGCAGGAACGCGGGGTTGCGGAAGTCCCGGTCGCGCGTCGCGACCGCCGCGGTGCGCGCCTCGCGCGAGATCGCGACGCGCGTGACGAACTCCACGCCCGGCGCGTCGCCCGGCTCGTTCAGGTACGAAAGCGGTGGGCCGGGCCGCGGCCGCGCCGCGCACGGCGCGTCGTGCAGCACGAGCACCGAGCCGCGGTGATCGTCGGCCTCGAAGATGAAGGTGAGCCCGGCCTCCTCGCATAGCCGGCAGAGAAAGCCGTAGCTGGTCTCGTTGTACTGGACCTTGTAGTCGAGCGGCGGGAAGGCGGAGCGCTCGATCCGGAAATCGTGGACGACCGCGAACTCGTCGAGGAGGCGCTCGAGGATCTCCGGGACCGAGGTGCGCTGGAAGATGCGGCAGTCGCGGCGCAGCGTGAGCAGGTGGAGGCGAGGGACGAGGCGGACCGCGTAGGTGCTGAGCCCTGAAGGCTCGACGCCGATCTGCTCGGCGGCCTCGCAAAGGCCCGTGTAGAGGCGCCGGCCTCCGCGGCTCGCAAAGCCCCACCCGGCGCTCAGCATGAACGCCGCCGGCCGGAGGATCATCGCGTCGACATCGAGATCCGGGCTCGGAGAGCAGGCGACGATCGCGAGCGAAAAGAGCCCGGAGACCTGCTCGCCGATGCCGGCGCGCCGCACCGAAAGCTCCGGCGCGACGCCCTCGACCCAGAGCTGCAAAGCAGCCACGTGTGACCCCCCTGCGCGACGACGCGCTCCACCGTGCCGTACGGCCGAGCGCTGCCGGCGGGGCGCCAACGTAGCGTGAGGGGTGCGCTCGCGCGCTCAGGCGGGTCCGGAGCGCATGCGCAGGGGAGTCCGCCTGTCCTGCGTCAGCGCCGCATGCCCACGTGCCGTGATGGTTCCGCCGCGAGCGGCACTCCGCT
This sequence comes from Sorangium sp. So ce134, assembly GCA_051525975.1. Lineage (GTDB taxonomy): Bacteria > Myxococcota_A > Polyangia > Polyangiales > Polyangiaceae > Sorangium. The sequence continues at coordinate 8,436,704 of CP150314.1, read as the reverse complement.
GCAGGCCGCTCCACGATCGCCAGGAGCGGTCCTTAAACCGCCGTTCCGGCCGGGTGGCAAAACAGCCGGCCGTCAGCTATTCCTCGCGATCTCCGGCAAGCTCAGCAGCACATTCACAACGCCTCGGACGGCTTCCCAGGTCCGCTCCCTCCGGAGAAGAAAGGTGCCGAGATGCGGTAGACGAGGGGGTCGATATCTAGCGTCTTGTGGGCGGAACGGCGATGAATACTTTTGACACGTCCGGGAACGCATCACTGCATGCCGGAGGGGAACGAAGGGCGAGTCGCGGGCTACAAGAAGTGTCGTTCCAGTTGCCCGACTACATGCTTCGCGTTGTCGACGCGATGGGAGCTTTACTGTGAAGAGCGCGCGCCCTTGCTCCTGAAGAGCTACTGTGAACAGGTGCGACAAATGGGCAGAGGAAGTGCCTGAGCTCCTGTTGAGCCAGGGTGGTTGACCTCGCCGACGAGCGCGCTAGCCGGTGGGGCATGGAGGACGTGATCGCAGAACGTACCATCGAGCTGACACTGCCGAGCGGGACGCAAGGAAGCATCCGAGTTCGAGTGTGGGTACCCGAGTACAGGCCAAGGCCATCCGCTCCGTTCTGGGAAGCTGACGTGGAAGTCGCTGGAGCGGGGAAGACCCATAAGACCAACGGGGTCGGCATCGATCCTTTCCAGGCGTTGTACCGCGCGCTTCAACTGATCCCGTCGATGCTCGTCATTTATGAGGACTTGGGCCGGCTCTCGTGGCTCGATGCGGAGTGGCTCGGGTTCCCAGAGTTCAAACTCACTCCGCCGTAACGCCGGCGCGCTGAAGGGCGGCGCGGCCTTGTGGATGGTCACCCAGATCCGCGGGGACTGGACGCGAAACCTGGTCGCTCTGGCTTGGGCCACCCGTTGACGCGCCCGAGGATGGCCCGGACGCTCGGCGTCGTGAGCAAGGGGCGCCGTCGGTGCTCGGCCTCTCGGCTGCCGGAGTCCGCGTCCAATTTCTGCGGATCCTCATGGCCCGCTACTCGTGTGCGGCCTCTTCGGCTCACGGGAACCAAGGCCCCCCGGTGTCTCGTAGAGCGCCGTTGCCTCGCTGGTACGGCCTCGCTTCGGTAGGTTCCTTGCATCGCCGCCGCCGGACCCCCGATCGGCATCGGCCCGCGCGCTCGCGGCGAGGGGGTAGGTTACGCCGCCCTCATCTGAGCCACCGCGCGCGTGTTGGCCTCGATCTGCATCTGGCACAATGCCGTCTGCGCTTGCAGTTTGAGGCTAAACGATTTCTGTCGACCGATTGACAAGCCAAGTGCGCCGCCGAGCAGACCGAGGACCACGGCGCCGACAACGGCCATCGTCGCTTCGTTGGTGACGAGTCCGGCCCCGGTGCCGACAAGCGCCCCTAGGACTCCACACAACAAGGTATGAGTCGCGATGATAGAGTTCGCCTGGCGATAAAGTCCCGATGCGAATTGATGGATGATCTGTGGATCGTATTGAACCTGCGCTGCCATCGCTCCCGCTCCTGGTGCTATGCGCGCGATACTGCGCCAAACCTCATCAAGTGGGCAAATTACTGCTTCCATACCATCGTGCGCCGACGATCGAGCGGCACAAGTGTGCCCTTTCTCCGGCGCCGTGCCTTGCGTTTGAGCACCGAAAATTATCTCGAAAAGTGGCAGACCGAGCCGATTTTGAGCTCTAGACCTCCCGGCGTGAATGAACCTCGACGCCGACGACGCGCCCGCGAACTTCACCGGCGGGGACGCCGCGCCGACGCGGGCGAGCCTGCTCGCGTGCGACTCGACGTCCTAGCCGGCCCTAGGGCGCTAGCTACCAAGGGAGCGACGTGACGAGCTCGACGCCGGGCGAGCTCCGTTCACGGGCGCGTCGCCTCCGAGCGCTTGGACGACACGCGGACGAGCTCGCGTCCCGCTGCAAACACGCTGTCAACAAAAAATCGCGGGCTCTCGGGGCGCAGGTGGGGCCGCAGTGCTGCCCAGCAGGATGAACTGTCGGGCGCTACGTGCACCATCGCCCCTACATGTAGGTCGAGAATGTACGTAAGCGGGGAAGCTGTCCCAATGGGGACCCGGGCTCCCGTCCTCCACCTCCACTCGGCAGGAACGTTGCCGCGCGCGAGCGCGTCACGGACCGGGGCCCCGATGGTCGGTGACCTCATCGGTGGCGGATCGCTAGATCGAGGTGTAAGGAGCAGCACGGCGGCCCCGACGTTCGTGTCCCCTCCTAGCTCGGCGCCGGCTACAGCTCGGAGCGGGCCTCCGAGCACTCGCCTCGGCCGGGGTGAGTAGCCCTCTCCATGGAATGCGGTCGCGAGGAGCCGGGCGGCAGCCCCGCGCCACAACCTGGTGCGACCCGGGGCGGCGCCTTCAGTCGCCAGAGGGCTCCCTCGGCGCTAGGCGGACCTTCCTCGACGACGCTCGGCAGATTCGAGAACCAGCCTTACGGAAGCCGCAGATCCCTGTACTATCGTCCACATGCGGGCAGCTCAGGGGGTGTGGTCGCGACGGGCGGGCGGCGCACTAGGCCGACCAGCGATGGCGGTGCTAGGTCGGGCTACTCCTGGGGGGCTCTGCAGGGCTCGGGCGAATGGGGACGGTGGGGGCCCTGCTTCGCACACTAGGCGGAATCAGGCCTAATGGAATCGACCGGGCTATCGAATAATCGTTAGCCAGACGCGAGAGACTAGCAACGATGAAAAAGCTCAAACGAACCGACAGATCGATTGACTACATCAAGCTGCTTGCCCAACACTCGCAGCTCCAAGGAATCGCGGCCTACAGCCAGGAAGCAATCCGACAATTCGGCGATAGCGTATGCGACGGCCTCACTAGCTCAGTGAGCGCGGAACATCGTCTCCGGGGCCTTAGAGCAGAGTCTCTCTTCATGGCAGTCGTCTCCGGTATTGGAAAGGTGCAGCTCATTAAGGAAGAAGACTCCGGCGAGCTCTATTATACTGGCGATGACGTACAGGTGCCTGATTTTCGCATAGTCACGGCAAACTCTTCGCAACTGCTTGTGGAAGTGAAGGTGCATCAACTAGGCGAGTCGCCGCGATCGCAATACAGGCTGTCTGATCGATGCGTGCGAAGCCTGCGGCGCTACAGCGAATTGACGGGCTGCGAGCTGAGAATCGCAATTTTCTGGGAGGAATTGCGCACGTGGACACTAAATCGACTTGAATCCTTCATACCAGGCGCTTCTTGTGAAAAGAAGTGGGCAATCGGCTTTCCGAAGGCGTTCGCTACCAATGAAATGGCTTCACTTGGTGACGTTACGGTCGCAACTCTCGCTCCGATGCGCTTCAGAGTAGAGCTGGACCCGGACAAGTCAGAGCCTGTTCCAGAGGGCAAGAATGGGAAATTCACCGTTGTCGTGAGCGCAGTTAGTCTCCTTTCCCAAGATCGTATTCTTTCAGGCATTGCCGCACAGATTGCATGGAAACTAATATGGTACGGCAAGTGGACCGAGGGCCATCGGGAGTCTCACTACGAAAATGGGCGACTCGTTTGGGTCGACCACCTGATTGTGCCGCAGGAATGGGACGATAACGAGGTGTCGGACACGCAGCCAATGATAGTTGGCGCGCTCAGTGAGATGATCACAAACGCCTATCTGGCTGGCGCATAAGATACGATACATACAACGGCGATGGATGACGTTCTCTTGCCCGGCTACATGGGTAAGTTCATACCGGACAACTTTGCCTCAATGAATCTGGATGTTCCGCTGTATCTCTTTGAATTGCGGCCAAACTTCGAGTTTGTTGATGCTGAGGCGCAGAATTCCGTTGCGGATTCGGAGGAAGTCGCTGGCTAACCAGCGGTTGCAACGGACAAAGCTTCGCTTTGCCGCTGAGCCGCACCCCGTTAGGCGCGAAGAACCATGAACCAGCAAGCCACCATCGCAGCGGCGCTCATCTCGGCGGTTCCACAATGGTACAGCGCCACAAACGGTCCTCATCGGCAGGACATATCCATCGGGTCAACCAAGGTCACGTTTTACTCTCATCGTCCGCCAACCCCTGAGCTGAAGAAGCTCAAGACATACGTGGAGACAGTTGGAGAGGACTGGGCTTCAAAACTTGAGCTACCTCTACTTCCCGCGAGTCAAGAACTCCTCCAGGACCGAGTCGCGCTCGAGTGGTTACGCATTCAAGACGCGGATATCGCCTGGCCGCGATTGTTGAAGTACCTGGAGGAGGCTCGTCGGCGAACATACGAGAATGTACCGGTGGCCACCAATCTAGTAATCTCATCCGGAGAGGGCAGCATTCCTCTCGATCGTGGCTCAAATCACAAGACACTTGATCCTCTCGCCAACTCGCCGCATGTCTTTCTCCGAATCGACCAGGAGCTGAGGCTGCTGTCCTTCGCAGAGATCCCTTGGGCTCAAGTCAAGGAAACCCTTGAGTACAAGTTCCATCCGGAGTTCCTCCAGCCTGTGGCCTCAGTGCTCGCCCGAGGAGAATACTCCGCGCACCTCACTCAGCGCGGGGACATAATTTTTATGTCCTCCGCGGGAATGCTTGCTGCCAAGCGAAAAGGGCGATGGAACCTCTATGATGCGCCCACCTTAAAGAACTCTCTAACGGACATCGTTGCTGATTATCGAATAGGCTGCAACCTCTTTGACCTCCTATTCGATCTTAGCTATCGACGCCATGGCGCCCTACTCATCTATGATCCGGACGAACTGACTCTTCCTCATGTGAGCAATCCTCAATCAGTGCTATCCGAAGGCAAGGGCGGCCAACCAGACCCTGTCAGAAAAGCTCTTGTCGATTCCATTGGCGGGATTGAAATGAACGCACCGAAACAGGAGCGCCGGAAGAAGCGCATCCTCACCCAGCTAGCAAGCGTCGATGGTGCTGTCATCTTTGACGGCCAAAGACTTTTTGCGTTTGGAGCCATGATCCGTCATCACCCTGAGGTAGAAAGCTACCCGGGCGCAAGGACCACCGCCGCGGAGTCCGCATATTTATATGGATCTTACCCCTTCATGGTCAGCTCGGACGGTGACATCACGGCGATTTTTCATAGTGACCGCAAACAAACCCGGGCAGCCGGTCGAGGGCGCCTTCGTTTCTTATGATAACCGCCAATGGTCGGCCTGACTTCGTAATGCACCCGACGGTGCTTCGCACCGCGGGTGATTGCGGCGTTATGCTCGTATTCACGTCAACAAGTCGATCGCATCAAGGATGAAGGCGGCTGCTGGCAAGAGCAGATGGATCCACGGTACCACCGCATAGAGGCTCTTCGAGCCGCCCTTGTGAACGTGCTAGCCCGCGGAAGTTGGAAGACCATCGAAAGCACCTTTCGGCGTCTTGATCTTCAGTGGCGGGAGGACCTCAACCCTGGGTGGGGTAAGGACAGCTATTCCGAGCGTGTTCTACTCGAATTGAAGGAGCCAGAGATCTTGGCATTGGCCAAGCGCGTCATCGAGCGAACCGAGTCTGATGCCGTTGTCCGTTCGGTCGAAGATGCCCTTTGGTGGATTGAAGACGGCGGGACGCAGAGGCTCTCGGAAGTCACACGCGGCGAACTTGCCGACGCGTTCGACGGACGCGTTTTCTCCCAACGCGAGTCCTTCGACGCATTCGTCAAGCGTTTATCTGGTCTTGTGGCTCTTGGCCCAGCATTCTCGAACTGCTTCGTCTACAGTACCGACGGTCGCTTATGTCGCGGAGAAGGCGCGTTTGGTGCCTACTTTTCGGCGGAGCCTATGTACGAATTGTCAAGCCATCGCGAGGCGCTCGGGAAGGCTGGAGTCTTCGCATGGCCCGACCGTCGCGTACTGAAGCTTCTCGAGGCGCTCGTTGAACCAAAGCTCCGCGTTGGCGAAGAACAGCAGGAGTGGGTAAAACTCATCAACAAATACATAGCTGTTGATGGGTTCCGTCTTGAAGAGGTCGACAGGATCTCCGGCCATCCATTTTACCGTGCATTGTCTACTACATCACGAGCGGTCCGCGGGCGCCCGAAGAACTTAATATTTGCTTCCTATCAGCGAGGATTCAAGCCGATTTTGGGGTTATCGGATGCGCTCGACAACGATATTGTTGTGTTGCAAAACGAGGACACATGTATTATCTACGATGAGCCCATCCCCGACGAAGGTCTTACTTGGGATCGTCTGGTGGCTTGGTGGGCTGCTACTCAAGGAGTCCAGGACGGAGATGCCGCGAGAAAGTCCCTTGGAGACCGACTTCGCAAGGCACTTGGCTCTAAGGCCGAAGAAGTTCTATTTGCCGGTTACTTCAGGAATATGAAGGATCGACTCGGAAGCGCTCTTCCAGCGCTCTTGCCACAGGTCTACGTACACTACGATCCGAGAACTCGTGTAGAGCGTAGCGGTGATCGCGGCTTCTTAGTTCAGCGGATGGACTTTCTCTTGCTTCTTCCGGGCCGCATCCGAGCAGTGATCGAGATCGATGGAAAGCAACACTACTCCGAGGGGCGTCCGTTGACCGAGTATGATCTCGTGACCCCGAACCAGAAGCGAGACCGCCAGGCAGTCGGCGTGCGAGCCATTCTTCCTAGTCCAGAGCTCTACGCGGAAACGGTTCGCGCCGATCGCGAGCTTCGCCTTCGGGGCTACGAGGTATATCGCTTTGGGGGGCATGAGCTTTCCAGAGCGGACGGAGAGGTGCTTGTGGGCGAATTCTTTGAGCGCCTCTTCCAACGTCTTGGAATGAATTTCACTTCTTGATGCCCCCGCGATCAGGAAGTGTCCGGGGGGGTCAGCGCCAACTGCATGCCTCTAACGATGGCAGGGCGCCAAGCCAGTGGCGTCTGCCTCAACACCGGCAACGCGCCGAACCTGCTACAGCCCTCCGAATTTCGCACGCATGCCGCCGCTTCCCGTTGCACCCACATCATCTCACTTTTTTGCTGTCAGGTAATCGTGCCGCTCTTGCCCGAGAGCGGCGCTTGCACGATCGGGTCGGTCGTCAAGAACCGCCCGAGCCTCGGATCGTAGATCCGGCCCTTCATGTTGACGAGCCCGAGCTCGTCATCGCCCTCGTGCCCGGTAAAGCCCCGCGTCGTCTCGCCGGAGAACGACGCCGGCGTGGGCTCTCCCCACACCGGGTTTCTGCGCTGGCCGAATGGGTCGTAGCTCCGCCGCTCGATCACATCGCCGTCCTCGTCGGTGAGCGCATCGACCGAACCGAGGTGGTCGACGTGCACATACCGGGTGCCCGGTTCTCGCCCGCCGCGGGTCACGATCGCCACCACCCGCTCCGGCGAGCGCACGTAGTACCGGTGCTCGGCCATGCCTGTCGCCGCGTCGGTCACCCGCTCGTACAGGTCGCCGAAGTAGAGCGTCTCCTCGTCCGGCGTGGTCTTGCGGATCCGCTGCTGGTCGCCGTCGTAGCCGAACGAGACGGTGCTCGCGCCCTGCGTGATCGCCCTCGGCAGGTCGAACGGCGTGTAGCTCACCCGCACCCCGCCCGGGCGCGCGATCTGGTTGCCGACCGCGTCGTAGCCGAAGCTGTCCGCGCCTGCGCCGGTGACGGCGTGCGGGTGCAACGGGTCGTCGTACGAGAGCGTGCCGGCGTCGGGCGTGAAGGTGAGGTTTCCGTTCGGGTCGTGGTCGTAGCGGAGCGCGCACGGCGCCGTCACGCTCTCGACGTCGCTGAAGTACGCGCACGTCAGCCGCTCGAGCGCGTCGTAGCGGAAGCGCTCGTTCCGGTGCTGCGGCTGCAGCGCGTCGGTGCGCCTCGTGAGGCTGAGCCGCTCGTCATAGCCATAATCGAGGTCCTGCACCGCGGTCGCCCCGCTCCTGGTGACGACGCTCTTCAGCCGCTGCTTGTCCGCGTAGTAGCTCCGATCGGTGACGGCGCCGTTGCCGAACGCCTCCTCGCGGTAGCGTCCGGCGCTGTCCACGTCGGTCAGCCGCCAGTAGGCAGAGCGCGTGGCGTTGTCGCGCACGGCGAGCACGTGGCCGTGCGCGTCGTGGTCGTGGGCCACCACGAACGGCGCCGCGCCGGCCGGCGTGGGGTAGGTGAGCGTCTCGACGCGGCCGAGCTCGTCGTAGCCCAGCCTGCTCTCGAGCGTCGCGCGCTCTCCGTCGATGCGGAGCGCCACCGTCTCGAGCTTGCCGTGCTCGGTGTAGCCGTACGTCTTGTCCCCGTCGGGGCTCTCCAGCACGTGGAGCTTGCCGATGCCGTGCTCCGCGGTGTCCCAGGTCCAGGTGGTCGTCAGCCGCTCGGCGCCGTCCTCGTCCACGCGCGAGGTGGTGCGCCCGAGGCCGTCGTAGCTCAACGTCGTCTCCCGCCCGAGCGCGTCCGTCGACGAGACCAGCTCGCCGAAGCCGTCGTTGGTGAAGACGGTCGTGCCCCGATCGGGATGGTCGAGCTGCCGCACGCGCCCGAGCGCGTCGCGCGCCGTCCGCGTGATCGCCTCGCCCGGATCGGTGACCGTGTACAGCGCGCCGAACGGGCCATGCGTGTAGCGCGTGACCCCCAACGCCGCGTCGGTGACCGTCACCGGTCGTCCCAGCGGGTCGTGCCCGACCACGGTCACGTGACCGAGCGGATCGGTAACCTCGGCGCGCAGGCCGTCGTACTCGGTCTCCATGACCGCGCCCCACGGGGTCGTGTGCCGCACCTCGCGGCCTACCGCGTCGTGCTCGTAGACGTCGTAGAGGAGGTCGTCTTGCGGCGTGCCCTCGGTCGCCGGAACCGAGCGCCGCGCGATGCGCTCGCCGCGCGTGTCGTACGCGATCTCTTGCATCAAGCGCCGCGGCTCGCCCGTGGCGCCTTCCACGGAGGGCCCGTACCAGAGCCAGCGGGTCGGGCGGCCGAGGCTATCGACTTCGACCGTATCGTCGGCGCCGCCGGTGGTCGTGGTCCGCTGCACCACCCGCCAGGCGTCCCGGTTCGGGCCGCCGTCCTTGGTGCGCGACAGCGCGATCGCCGTCTGCGTGCCGTCGGGCCGTATCTCGAGTCCCAGGCGACCGAAGCCGTCGTGCCTCCACTCGGTCACGAGCCCGTTCGGATCGACCCGCTTGAGCAGCACGCCGAGACCCTCATCGAACGCCAGGCGCGTGGTGTGGTCGGCTGGGTTGACGTGCGTCTCGGGGAAGAGCCCCTCGGCGTCGTACGTCGTGCTCCATGCCCGGTGATGGCCGAACGCATCGCCCGCCGTCACGCCGGTGACGTTGCCGAAGTCGTCCCGCGCGACGACGACATCGAGCGTCGTGTCCGGGATGCCATCGTCGCTGTCGATCGACTCGGTCTCGATCTCGCCGTAGATCGTCGTCGTGCGCGCGAGCAGGCGGCATTGCGAGAGCCCCGCCGCAGCGCTGCATTCATTCTCCGTCTGGAGCTGGCCGAGCACCCAGCGCTCTGTGTCGTTCTTGAAGGTGCGCGTCGTCTCCAGCGTCAGATCGACGCCGCGGGTCGAGACCTCCTCGGCGCGCACGTTGCCGAACGCATCGAAGTCCGTCACCTTCGCCACCGTATCGCGCAGCAGCACTGCGCCGCCCCCGCCGCGCTCCACCTGCTCGACGTACGCCTCCACCGTGGGCGCCTCGCCGCCCTCGGGCGGATAGACGCCCTGCGCTCGCCGGAACCGGCGCTCGGTCGGGAGCGTGAAGTAGCTCGCGCCTTCGTTGGTAGGCACCGTCTCCCGCGTCACGTCGAGGAACGAGAGCTCGATCTGGTCCGGACTGGGCTGACCCGGCAACCCAGGAGCCCAGCGCCATTGCTGCTTCACCTGCCCGGCGAACGGAAAGACCTCGAGCTCCTCGTCGAACGTGAGGTTATCGTACCGCTCGGCCGTCACGGCGCCGGTGTCGACCTCGACGACGGCGCGCTCCCCGAACCCGAGGAAGCCACGCCCGAGCCGGTGGTATCGCCCGTCGCGATAGCGGACCTCGAAGCGCCGCGGCCGGTCCGCGCCGTTGTTGACGGCGTAGCCGCTGACGACCCGTCGAGGCCCCACCGCGCAGCGGCGTGGATAATCGCAGCCGTTCGCCGCGTCGTCACGCGACACATAGAGCATGCTCTCCCGCTCAGGAGCTCCCGCGGCGGTGTCCTTCGTGATGGAGGCGTCGGTGAGGTGGCCATACGAAAAGCTTACGTTCGGCACGAAGCCCGCCTCGCTCGGTTCGTGCGCGTTCATCCCGTCGGAGACCGCGACGAGGAGATCCCGGTCGGCCGCGCGGTTCTGGAAGATCGTGAACACGCCGCCGATCGGCAAAACCACGTCCTGCGCCCCATCGCCGTTGAGATCCCCGATCCGCGGTCCGTGCGGCTCGGCGAGCGTGACGGCCTCCCCGATCGCCGCCTCGAACGGGATCTCCGGGCCGACCAGCGCGAACGTCGGCCCATCGCGCGCGCCTGTCGCCTCCAGGACGGCCCAGGAGGGCAGCGCGAGCGATGAGCCCGGCAGCATGCCCGGCGGCACCGGCATGAGCAGATCCTGCAAGCCGTCGCCGTTGTAGTCCAGGGGCGTCGCCAGCCGGAAGAACGCGTCCAGCTCGCCGAGGCCCTCGAGGACGTCCCCTGGGCCGAGGCTACCAACCGCCGGGGCGTCGAACGTCGGCCCTGTATTGAGGTACGTGCGCAGCCCGCGATCGCTGAAGCCCGCTTGCACGGCATCGGGCAGGCCATCACCGCTCACGTCGAGGAACACGGTGCGGCCGCCGGGTGGGGGTTGAGGGAGCTCGGTGTCGAACACCTCCCAGCTCCCGTCCTGCCGACGGGTGAGCGCGGCGTAGGTGGACGCGGGGAGCATCGCGCCATCGCTGAACGTCAGCACGGTCGCAACGACCAGATCGACCTTGCCGTCCGCGTTGAGGTCGAGCGTCTGGATCTCCATCTCGCAGGGGAACCCGTTGAGCGGCTCGAGCGACTCGCCGGCGAGGTCGAACCCGGCCGGCGTCCCGTCGCGCTCCCGCTTCCAGCGGTGGACGGTCCACGTCGCCTCGAGCGGGTTCTGGGTCAGCGCGCGGCTGTGATCGTCGCACTGGATCAGATCGGGCACGCCGTCGCCGTCCACGTCGGCGAGGTGCATCGCGCCCTCGGGCATGCTCAGCCCAGGCGGCGGGACGCGGAGCGGGAACGGCCGGCGGATGCCCGTGTCGTGGACCTCGAAGGTCCGGTCAGGCCGGGTCAGCAGCACAAGCCATGTGTCGCTGGCGTCGTGGACGTCGTGGAGCAAGACGTCCATCCGGCCATCCTGGTCGTAATCCAGGGCCGTCCCGAGCTCCGGCTGAAGGATCGTCGGATCGGCGGCACCGTGGGCATCGGCGACCACCGACCAGTCCTCGAACAGCGCCAGGGTCGCGGGCGCGAGGTGAGCCTCCGACCCGCTCGACCCTTGATTGCGCGCGACGAGCCAGCTTGTCATGGGATTCTGAGGCGTGCTGAGCGCCGCGTGCGTGTCGGGGAGCACGAGGTCGTCGAGCCCGTCGCCGTCGATGTCGAAGAGCATCGGGCTTGCCTTCCTGGAGGTCGGCTTAGGGACGCTCGTCGCGATCCTCCGGAACCCGGTCTCGCCGCGGCTGTGCTGAAATCGCGTGGGCGGCTTGCAGACGCCGTCGCTCGCGCACTCCTCGACTTCTGCCAGGAGCATGCGGCGCGTCGACTCGCTGACCTCGTAGGTGAACCCATAGCGCCGCACCAGCGTTTCGTCCGCGCCGAGCATCTGGATCTCGGCCAGACGTAGCGCGCTCTGGAGCGCCATGCCGCCGGCGTAGCGCGTCCGGACCTCGGCCGGCTCCTTCGTCTCATACACGAACCGAACCGCCCGGGAGGGATCGAGCGCCGGCTCGCCCTCGAAGCTCGTGTATCGGATCTCGTCGACCGCGTACTCCGCGGTGAAGCCCTCCTCGGCATCCGCGGAGCAGTACGCATACGTCATGGCGTTGCCCCGAAGGTCGCGCGCCTTGGTCGCGAGCCACGCGCGCGCGGCGCCGCCGAGCGCGCGCGGCTTGCCGCTGTCGGTGCTTCCGTACTCGATGACGAGCCCGGACGGCATCATCGCCTCGAAGAAGAGCGCCTCCGCCGGCGCATCCTCTTCCGCAGCGTAGTGCCCGACCACCTTGACCATCGTGTCGGGGAACGTCCTGAACTCGATGGTCCCCGTCGATCGTCCCACGACAACGAGCCGCTTTCCATCGAGGCAGAGCGCGTCCTCTGCATCGTACCGGACGCCGCGGATCTCGCCATCCTGCGCCAGATCCTTCGGACACCGCATGATCGCGGACAGCCCGGCGATGGAGAACCCCACCCCGAGGACGCCTTCGCCCGCGGCGCTCATAGTGGAGCGCGAGCCGCGGCTCCACGCCCGCCCGCCCCGGGACGGCGGTCAAAGGCATTGCGTAAACTGCTTCCCCGCGGCTCGTGACCGAGAAGGTCCCCGGGATCGCGCCGGCGGAGGCGGTCTTCACCCCCGGCGCGCGGCCGGCCCTCGGAGGCTCGCTCGACCCGCGCGTCCGGCAGGCGATGATACCGTGAGGACGAACCGGCAGGAGCTCGGGGCTGCACGTACACCCCGCCTGCGCGAGCACGCAGCTCAAGAACATCAAGAGCGGGAGCAACGCACGCAAAGCACGTTGCGGAACCGGCGCCATCGCGAACCTCCGTCGCCCGGAGGGGGGCATGGTCTCCGATTCGCGTCAAGCGCCCGACCCGCCCGCGCGCGGCGCGTAACGTCAGGTCGAGAACCCCCAGGGCCTCACCGCGCGGCGCACCGTCCTCGTCGTCTCGGCGCCCGAGTACACGTGCGCGTGGATATGGCCCTGGTGGCGCTCGCACCACAGGCTCGCTCCGCCGGTCCGGTTGCGCGCCGCCAGGCAATCGGGGCAGGGCGGCTCGATCTCCGGAATGCGCCACGAGTCGTCGTGGTGCTTGTCCCGGACCACGCACACGGGACACCCCGCGGTCCGCACGACGCGCTCGGCGACCGAGCCGAGCAGGACGCGCTTCACGCCGGTGCGCCCGTGCGTGCCCATCACGATGAGATCCGCGTCGACGTGCGCCGCGAGCCAGACGATCTCCCGGGCCGGATCGCCCGTGAGCAGGTGCGTGACCACGCGCTCGACGTGCGCGGTACGCGGCGGGACGGCGAACTCGTTGACGACGCTGGTCGCGAGCTCCTGGAGCTGCGCCGCGGCGTCCGCGGCGCTCGAGGTCCTGGCGAGGCCCTGCAAGCCCAGCATCTCCCGGCCGCTGTCCGCCACCGCCACCACGTGCACCTCGCCCCCCGTCTCCTCCGCGTTCGCCAGCCACAGCGCCCGGAGGAGCACGCCCCGGCTCGCGGGCGAGAGATCCACCGCCGCCAGGACGTTGAACGGCCTCGTTGCGCTCGACCTGCTCGAAGGATTCGATTCCATGGCTTCCTCCCGTGAGAGTCCTCGTGTGCTCGCGACCGAGTCGCAACGAGCGTGCCTCTCGCCGCGCCGAGCGCGGCCGCGCCCGGCGCGGCGCGGGAGCGGCCCGCGACGCAGCCGATGCGCCGGCCGCGCACCCGATGCGTGCGTCCCAGGAGGTGCCCAATCGGAGCGGCGGCGGGCGAGCCCGCGCCGCCCGCCCGGAGCGCTCAGCCCGCCGACGAGCCCGCCTTCCGCTGGGCGCTGTCGCAGACCCAGCGGACCACGCCCGGGATCACCCCCTGCGCGATCGCGCTCACGCGCGAGCCGACGTCGGGGTAGATCTCGAACCGCCCGCGCGCCATGCCCTCGGCCATGCTGCGCGCCACCGCGTCCGGCTCCAGCGTCTTCACGTTGCCCGCGATGGCCCTGGTCTCCGCGGGCTTGTACTGGTTCTCGAACGCGAGCTGCGGCGTGTCGGTGTCGGGCGGCATGCACACGCTCACCCGGACGCCGTGCGGCCACATCTCCGCGCGCAGCGCCTGCGAGAAGCCGATCAGCGCGAACTTGCTCGCGGCGTACGGCGTGTAGCCGTAGATGCCGATCACGCCCGCAAGCGACGAGACGTTGAGCACGTGCCCGCTCCCGCGCGCCACCATCGCCGGCAGCACCGCCTTGCACAGGTGGACCGCGCCGAAGAAGTTCACGTCCATCATGCCGCGGAACTGCTCGATCGGCAGCTCGAGGAAGCGCCCCGGCATCACCGCGCCCGCGTTGTTCACGAGGTGATCGATCGGGCGCTCGGCGAGGAGCGACTCCATCGCGCGCGCCACGTCGTCCGCCCGGCTGATGTCGAGCTCCAGGACGTCGACCCGCGCCGACGGGTGCTCCCGCCGGATGACCACCGCGGCCTCGTCGAGGAGGGCGCGGCGGCGCGCGACCAGCGTCACCGCGGCGCCATAGCCCGCGACCAGCCGCGCGAACGACAGCCCGATGCCGCTCGAGCCGCCGGTGACGAGAACGCTCTTGCCCTGAAAGTAAGTTCGCGTGTCCATGGACCGCGGAACCTACCCCAGGAGAGCGTCAGGCGCGAGGTGCTCGTGCGGGGCCGCATCGAGGCGCCTCAGCGGGCGCGGCGCCGCCCCTTCAGCGCGTCCTTCAGCAAGCTCCCCGCGGCGGCGCCGATGGTCTCGACCACGATGGCCGCGGCCGCCGCCGACACCGCCCTCACCGCCCTTCGAAGCGCACGTTTCGTCTTCTTCTTCATGACGACTGGGCGAGCTCGACCTCCGGATGAGCCCTCTCCGAGATGCCGTTGGCCAGCCTGGATACGCCCAGCGAGCTCGCCAGGCCCTTGACCCTGCGGGTCACCGCCGTGCCCGCGCTGACGAGATAGCCTTTGGCCCTGTCGCCATACAGCCCGGCCGCGAACGCCGCGGCGAGGCTCGTCACCGCCGCCACCGGCTTGAGGACCTTCCGACCGAGCTTGTTGAGCTTCTTCTTTTGCTTCTTGGACAGCTTCGTCTTCATGCGCGTCAGTCCAGCACGGTGCGTGCCATGCATTCGAGTTCAGAGAACCGTAACGAGGGCGATGAGCCGCCGTGACGCGCGCCCCGCGGATAGGGCGTTTTGCCCCGCTGTGGTGAAAATGCGCGGTCACGCCGCCGCGGCGCAGGACCAGCCAGGGAGACGAGGGGCGCCTCCGCTCGAAGCGCGCGCTCCGGACGCGCTTCGGCCCCGGGCGCGCTTCGAGGGGAAGCCCGGTTCCGGGCGCCCGCACGCCCGAGCACCACCCCGCGCCGCACACGCCGCCGCGCTCCGGTAGGCTCTGTTTTCTAAATTACATTTGTGCGGTCGCGGCCGCCTGCGTGCTGCTGTGCCCGGCCGCTTCGGGCGGACTCGCTGGCGATCGGCGCCGCTTTCGTCTACTCACGGTTGTAAGCAAGCTCATGCGAGGTCTCAGGTAACACGGGAAGCCGAGATGCGCGTGGGAGACGTCATCGACCGTCGCTTCCGGATCGAGCGCCTCGCCAGCTCCGGCGGGATGGGCGACGTCTACCGCGCCAGCGATCTGGCCACGAACGAGCCGGTGGCGCTCAAGGTCCTGCAGCGCCGGGGGCTCCAGGAGGCGATCCGGTTCGCGCGCGAGGTGGAGGCGCTCGAGGCGCTCACCGCGCTGCGGCACCCGGGCATCGTGCGCTACGTCGCGCACGGCGCGACCGAGACGGGGCAGCCCTACCTCGCCATGGAGTGGCTCGCCGGCGAGACCCTGACCGAGCGCCTCGCCCGCAAGGCGCTCTCCCTCGGCGAGACCCTCGCGCTGGCCTCCAGGATCGCCTCGACGCTCGGCGTCGTCCACCGCGCCGGCATCGTCCACCGCGACCTCAAGCCGAGCAACCTGCTCCTCGTGGGCGGCGCCGCCGAGGGGGTCACCCTCATCGACTTCGGCGTGGTGCGCGTCGGCGCCATCGACCGGCACCTCACCATGCCGGGCACGATGCTCGGCACCCCGGGCTACATGGCGCCCGAGCAGGCCCGCAGCGAGCCGAACATCGACGCCCGCGCCGACGTCTTCTCGCTCGGCTGCGTGCTCTTCAAGTGCCTCACCGGGCGCTCGGCGTTCCAGGGCGCCGACGGGCTCTCGGTGCTCATCAAGGTCATCCTCGAGGACCCGCCCCGGCTCCGGGAGCTCCGCGGCGACATCCCCGAGGCGCTCGACGATCTCGTCGCGCGCATGCTCGCGAAGCCGCCGAGCGAGCGGCCCAGGGACGGCGACGCGGTCGCCGCCGAGCTCCTCGCGCTCGACGACCTCGGCGCGGGCGCCGTGAGCAGCCGCCCGTCGAACACGGTGCGCGGGAGCGAGATCACCACGAACGAGCGCAAGATGATGTGCCTCGTGCTCGCGCGCGACGTGACCGGCGACGCCGAGGCGACGCGCTCCCAGGAGGAGGACCTGGAGCGCAGCAAGGCGCTCATCGCCGTCGCCGAGCGCTACCAGGGCGAGCTCGAGATCCTGGAGTCGCGCTCGCCGCTCATCGTGCTCTCCGCCGGCGGGGCGCCGACCGACCTCGCCGCCCAGGCCGCGCGCTGCGCGCTCGCGCTGAACGCGCTGCTCGGCTGCGTGCCCGTCGCGCTCGTCACCGGCCGCGCCGAGATCTCCGCGCGGCTGCCGGTCGGGGAGCTCATCGACCGCGCCGTCCACCTCCTGCCGCCCGCCCACGCCCCGGTCGGCGCGGACGCCGTCCGCATGGACGAGGTGACCGCGGGGCTGCTCGGCTCCCGGTTCGACATCACCCGCGACAAGGGCGGCGGCCTCCGCCTGCACGGCGAGCGCGAGGCGCTCGCCACCACGCCGCCCCTGCTCGGCAAGCCGACGCCGTGCGTCGGCCGCGACCGCGAGCTCGCCCTGCTCGAGGCCGCGTTCTCGCACTGCGTCGAGGAGTCGACGCCGAGCGCCGTGCTCGTGACCGCGCCCGCGGGCGCCGGCAAATCCCGCCTCCGCACCGAGCTGCTCCGCCGCCTGCGCGACCGCGGCGAGGAGATGGAGGTGTGGATCGGGCGCGGCGACCCGATGAGCGCCGGCTCGGCCTTCGGCCTGCTCGCCTCGGCGCTCCGGCGCGCGATCGGCCTGTTCGACGGCGAGCCGATCGAGGCGCGGCAGCACAAGATCCGCGCGCGCGTCGCGCGGTACGGCCGGGGCGAGTCGCCGCGCACCGCGGCGTTCCTCGGGGAGCTGATGGGCGCGCCGTTCCCCGACGGCGACAGCGTCCAGCTCATGGCGGCGCGGCGCAACCCCGTGCTGATGAGCGACCAGATCCGCCTCGCCTGGGAGGAGCTCCTGCGCGCCGAGTGCTCGGCGCGGCCGGTGCTGCTCGTGCTCGAGGACCTGCACTGGGGCGACCTGCCGAGCGTGATGCTGGTCGACTCGGCGCTGCGCAACCTCGGCGATCAGCGGCTGATGGTGCTCGCGCTCGGCCGGCCCGAGGTGCGCGAGCTCTTCCCGAAGCTCTGGGCGGGGCGCGGCGTGCACGAGGTGCAGCTGTCGGGGCTGCCGCGCCGCGCGAGCGAGCGGCTCGTGCGCCAGGTGCTCGGCGAGGACGTCGCGCCGGAGCTGCTGGCGATGATCGTCGACCGCGCCGACGGCAACGCGTTCTACCTGGAGGAGCAGCTCCGCGCGGTCGCCGACGGCAAGGGCGCCGACCTGCCCGAGACGGTGCTGGCGATGGTGCAGGCGCGCATCGAGGCGCTCGACATCGAGGCGCGGCGCGTGCTGCGGGCGGCGAGCATCTTCGGGCAGACGTTCTGGCAGGGCGGCGTCTCGGCGCTCGTGGGCGGGGCGCAGGTGGCGCCCAAGCTGGTCGAGCTGGAGCAGCGCGAGGTGATCGCGCGGCGCGGCGAGGGCAGCCTCCCCGGCGAGGTCGAGTACAGCTTCCAGCACGCGATCGTGCGGGAGGCGGCCTACGGGATGCTGACCGAGGGCGACCGGCGGCTCGGGCACCGGCTCGCGGGCGAGTGGCTCTCGCGCGCGGGCGCGGCGGACGCGATGGCGCTCGGCGAGCACTTCGAGCGCGGCGTCGAGCTGTCGCGGGCCGCGGCCGCCTACTGCCGCGCGGCCGAGCAGGCGCTGCGGGCGCAGGACCTCGCCGCCGCGATCGAGCGCGCCGAGCGCGGGGTCGCGTGCGGCCCGACGGCGCCGACGCTGGGCGCGCTGCGCCTCGTGGAGGCGGAGGCGCACGTCTGGCGCGGGGAGCTCGCGCTCGCGGAGCAGCGCGGGATCGAGGCGGTGGACCGGCTGCCGGCGGGCTCGGCGCCGTGGTTCTCGGCGATCAAGCAGGTGGCGGTCGCCGCGGGCAAGCTGGGCGGCTTCGAGCGGGTGGAGCGCTGGATGGGCGTGGCGCAGGCCGCCGAGGCCGAGGCGGAGGGCGCGCTCGTGGCGAAGCACATGTGCCTCGGCGAGGGCGCGCTGCTGCTCGTGTTCGGGGGGCGCTACGCGTTCGCGGACGCGCTGATCGAGGCGGTCGAGGGCGACGGGACCGACCTCGCGGAGCGGGAGGCCGAGGTGGTGGCGCGGCTGCACGAGGCGCGGTCGATCCGGGCGCTCGTGAGCGGCGATCCGGGCGCCTGCCTGAGGGGCCTGTCGTCGGCGCTCTCGGCGTTCGAGCGGGCGGGCGATCGCGGCAACGCCTGCGCGGTCCGCATGAACGTGGGCTACATGCACGCGGAGCTCGGGGATTTCGCGGGCGCGGAGGAGGTGCTGCGCAGCGCGCTGGAGGCCGCGGAGCGGATGGGGCTGCACGAGCTGGCGGCGGCGACGCTGAGCAACCTGGGTCACGTGCTCGGCTACCGGGGGCGCATCGAGGAGGCGCAGCGGACCGCGCGGGAGGCGATCGCGCTGTCGCAGCGGCTCGGGGATCCGCGCCAGGAGGGGAGCGCGCGGACGTACCTCGCGCGGATCGCGCTGATCGCCCGGGATTTCGAGGCGGCGGAGCGCGAGGCCCGGACGGCGGCGGAGATCCTGCAGAGCGCGCCGCCGCTGCGCGCGGCGGCGGTGGCGGCGCGGGCGCGGGCGCTGCTCGGGCTCGGGAGGCTCGACGAGGGGCTCTCGGCGGCCGGGGAGGCGTTCTCGATGCTGGAGGCGATCGGGGCGATCGAGGAGGGGGAGTCCGCGGTGCGGCTCGTCTACGCCGAGGCGCTGGCGGCGAACGGGATGGAGGCGGACTGCGCGGCGGTGATCGCGGCGGCGCGGGAGCGGCTGCTGGAGCGGGCGGGGAAGATCAGCGATTCGGTGTGGCGGGAGCGGTTCCTCACGGTGCCGGACAACCAGAAGACGCTCGCGATGGCGGAGCGGTGGGTGGGGTAGAAGCAGGCGGAGGTGAGGCTCGATATGACGACGACGCTCGCGAGGTCGAACCGTCCTCGCCACCTCGTGGCGAAGCTCCTCGAGCAGCCGGATCTCGTGCGCCTCGTGCAGGGGCTGGAGGCCCCGGTGCTCACGCGGCTGATCCGCCACATCGGCCTGGAGGACGCGGGAGAGATCGTCGCGCTCGCGACGACCGAGCAGCTCAAGGGGATCTTCGACGAGGACCTGTGGCGCAGCGAGCGCCCGGGCAAGGACGAGACGTTCGACGCGGATCGGTTCGCCCTCTGGCTCGAGGTGATGCTCGAGGCCGGCGAGGCGTTCGCGGCGCGGAAGGTCGCCGAGCTCGACGAGGACCTCGTCACGCTGGCGCTGTGCAAGCACGTCCTCGTGATCGACATCGACGGGCTCAGCGTGCAGATGTCGAGCTCGGACCGGTCGGACGACGACGATCTCGTGGAGAAGGCGCTCGAGAGCTGCCTGTACCAGGAGCTCGAGGAGTTCCGCGTCATCGCCAGGGATCCCCGGAGCTGGGACGCCATCCTCCAGGTCCTGGTCGAGCTCGACCGGGAGCACCACGCGCTCCTGCGGGCGCTGCTCGAGCGGTGCTGCGCCATCTCGACCGAGGTCATCGAGGAGTCCGGCGGGCTCTACGACGTCCTCACCTCCGAGGAGATGCTGGAGTCCGACGTCGCCGCGGAGCGCGAGGACCGGCGCGAGCAAGAGGGGTTCGTCGCGCCGTCCGCGGCCGCGAGCTTCCTCGACCTGGCGCGGGTCACGCCGCTCGAGGAGATCCTCGAGTCCCGGGCGTACGATGCCGTCACGCGCGCGCATTTCCGGGCGGCGGCGGCGAAGGCGCGGCCCCCCGCGGCAGCGACCCGGCGGCCGGTCCCCGGCGGGGAGCAGGGCGCGCCGGCCGCGGAGGACCTCCAGAGCTTCCTCGAGGTGCTGCGCGAGGCGGACGTCCTGCCGCCCGCGGCCGAGGCGCGGCTGCTCACGGCCGGCGCGGGGCGAGCGGGGGAGGACCTCGCGTTCACGTCGGCGATCCGCGAGGTGATGGCGCGCGACGCGGAGCTCTACGGGAAGCGGCTGATGGAGCTGAGCTACCTCGTGAACGTCCTCATCTCCGGGTGCAGCCACGACGGCCGCGCGTTCCGGCCGTTCGAGGCGGTCGAGGCCGTCCTCTGCACGTGCAACCTCGGGCTCGAGCGCCTCCTCGGAGGGCGCGCGGGGCGCAGGCAGCGGGGCCCGGACGATCTCGTGTCGGCGATGGCCGAGCACGACGCGGTGAAGATGTTCATGGCCGGGTGGAACCTCCTGCACCGCGAGGTGGCGCTCTTCGCCGCCGGCGCGCTGCGGGAGGCGCTGGCGGAGCTGGTCGCCGGCCAGCCCGACGCGCAGGCGGCCCGCGAGATCGCGCGCGTGGCCGCCGGGCTGGGGGCGGACGTCGAGGCGGGCAAGCCGTGGCGCTCGCGCGGCAAGCTCGATCGGATCGAGCGCGCGCTCGGGGCCGAGGCGACGGCGATCCATCGCGCGCTCCTGGACGAGCTCCCGCTGCTGCCCCGCGGCGCTGGCGAGGGGGCGCGGGGGGCGCGCTTCATTTCGAGCGCCGCGCAGATCCGGGCCATCCAGGCGATGCTGACGCGGCCGGAGGGGAGCGCGGCGAAGGCCGCGCCGCGCGCGGCCGGCCCCGTTGCGCGCGCGGCGAAGGCGGCGCCGCGCGCGGCCGGCCCCGCTGCGCGCGGGGCAAAGGCGGCGCCGCGCGCGGCCGGCTCCGCTGCGCCCGCCAAGCCGCGCAAGCGCCCTCAGCCTGGCGCTGGCCGCCGGAAGTGACGGATCGACCCTGCCGCGCCGCCTTCCGGGAGGGGGAGGGGGAGTCGACGAGCGATCAGCCGTCGCGCGGGGGCGCCTCGGGCAGGCCGGCGTTCTTGCGGAGCGTGGCGATCAGGCGATCCAGCGCCTCGCGGTAGCTCTTCTGGGCCGCGGCGATGCGGTCCTCCATCGTCGCGTCGATCTCCTTCACCTGGGTCGCGGACGAGTCGAGCATCGCCTTGCTGCGCCCGAGCTCCGCGATGCGCTCGTCCGACGCCTTCTTCTCCTCGTCGGTGCGGTTGCCCGAGGACTGGAACGCGCGCTCCGCCGCCACGGCCTCGTCGATCGACGCCTTGATCGCCTCGATCTCCTCGAGCATCCGGCGGAGCCGGAGCTTGTGCTCGACCAGGTCGATGTGGACGGTGTAGCTCGCGAAGCTCACGGCGTCGGCCTGCCGCTCGAGCGTCGCCGCGTTCTCCTTGCCGAGCGAGGCGCGGTGGCGCTCGATGGTGCGGTGCGCCTCGTTGCGGTCGCGGACGTACTTCTCGAGCTGGCGCGCGACGCCGTCCTCGAGCGCGTGCGCGGTGGCGCCGGTGACGTCGGCGTCGCACCCCTTCTGCTTGACGACGTACTGCGCGGCGCCGCTCACCTTGCGGGTGAGCTCCTCCTGGTTGTCGTTGAAGAACTCCATGGCGCCGTTCACGACGCGCACGCGCTCGACGTAGTCGTAGCTCCGGCCCGCCGCGTCGGCCTTCTCGATGACCTCGACGGCCACCTTCCAGTCCGGCTTCTTGAGCTCGCCCGGGTAGCCCTGGAACTGGCCGGTGGCGCGCTTCGCGAGGTCCTCGCGCTCGCTGAACGACGTGGCCGTGCCCTGGAGCTCGGCCGGGTAGCGCTCGGCGTAGCCGCTCTGGGCGGCGGAGGAGGCGATCTCGGGCTCCGGCTTGGGGGCGCTGCAACCGCCGAGCACGAGGAGATGGCCGGCGAGGAAGAGCGCGCCGGCGACGAGGCGGGGTCGGTTCATGAGCGCAGGCCTATAGCCCAACTCCGCCCCCGCCGGGCGCGCTCCGCGCAGCGCGCGCCGCGGCGAGGTGCGCCCGAGATGCGACGCGTCATGTGGTGTGGGTCACACCGGTCTGGTGTGCGTCGGCCGGGGATCGAGGGCGGATCGAGCGATTGCGCGCGCCGCGCGAGGCGGAACGTAGCTGGAGCGACGGAGGGATCGAACGGCTGGTATGAGCAAGAATTCGAGCCGCCTGGGGCAGCGAACGGGTTGAACCTCCTGAAACGAGCAGAATTTCGAACCGCCAAGACGCCAAGACGCCAAGACGCCAAGACGCCAAGACGCCAAGACGCCAAGACGCCAAGTATTATTTTCTTCTTCTCCTTCTTGGCGTCCTTGGCGCCTTGGCGGTTCATTTCTCGCTCGATCAACGTGAACGGTGTTCTGGACGCCAGGAACGCTCAGCCGCCGGTCGCGCCTGAGCCGCCCGGCTCATCGCCCCCACGTCATCACAGTTGTTGTCGATCCGTCGCCGCATGCCTCCTTGCCATCAACAGCCCGAGCCCTGCGATAGGGCGCCACATCGCTCTCATCGTCGTCTCTCCTTCAGGACGGCCGGACCCGATCAGGACGGCCGGACCCGATCCGCCGTCCGCCGAGGAGACGAGTCCCAAAGCGGCGGTCACGCGCCCCACATCCGCGCGCCCGCGCATCGCGCACCGTTGAACATCGCGCAGGACGATGGAACTGCTTCCCTTTTCAGCGCGCCCTTGGCATCGTGGCGCCCCGTCCCGCGCGCTGGGCGGTGGTCAGGCGCGCGAGGACGGTTGTTCTTGTTTATCTCAGCATGGCGAGCGACGGAGCCGCTCACGGCGGCGCCGGTCACCTTCGCGAGAGGATGTGCGGCATGGGAGCTTTGAAAAACAAGGTCGTCATCGTGACAGGCGCGAGCTCGGGCATCGGCAGGGAGACGGCCGCCGCGCTCGCCGCCGAGGGCGCGAAGGTCGTCGCGAGCGCGCGGCGCGAGGCGCAGGGGCGCGAGCTCGTCGCCGCCGTCAAGGACCGCGGCGGGGAGCTCACCTGGGTCACCGCCGACATGCGGGTCGAGCGCGACGTGCAGGCGCTCGTGGACGCCGCGGTCTCCACCTACGGCCGCCTGGACGGCAGCTTCAACAACGCCGGGGTCGGCTTTCTGGCGCCGTTCATCGAGATGAGCAACGAGGACTACGACCAGTTCATGGACACGAACCTCCGCGGCGCCTTCTGGTGCATGAAGCACCAGATGAAGGCCATGCTCGCGGGCGGCGGGGGCTCCATCGTCAACTGCGCCTCGGTGGCCGCGTCGCGCACCTTCCCCGGGCTGTCGGCCTACGCCGCGTCCAAGGCCGGCCTCATCGCGCTCTCGCGCGCCGCCGCGGTCGAGTACGCGCAGCAGGGCATCCGCGTCAACACGGTGAGCCCCGGCATCGTCGAGTCGGAGATGGCCACGGCGGGCTGGCGCCTCGACGATCCCCAGGGCCGCGCCTTCGCCTCGTCGCTCCACGCCATGAACCGCGTCGGCAAGCCGGCGGAGGTGGCCGCGGCGGTCGCGTTCCTCCTCAGCGACAAGGCCTCGTTCGTCACAGGCCAGGACATCATCGTCGACGGCGGCCTCGTGCCGGCCGCGTGGCCCGCGGGCTACGCCGGCGGGGGCTGAGCCGCGCTCGCGGCGCCGGTTCGCGCCGCGGCAGGGCGCCGGCTGAGCCGCGCTCCGCCGCGGGGCCTGCTCGCCGGCGGAGCGGCCGGGGACGGCGCGCGGCGGCACCTCGCGTGCACGCAGCCCATCGGAGCGCGGGTGTGCGAGGGATGCACGGCGCGCCGGCGAGGGAGGGGAACCATGGGGCGCGATGACGAGGAGCGGTCCGAGCCGCAGGCGCAGGGGAAGGGGCGTATCGACGAGGTCGATCAGTCGAAGGGGATCTTCCGGCTCGACGGGCCGCATCCCAAGGACGCCGAGCTCCGCGCGCCCGGCACGATCGGCGGCGGCCCGTACGAGGAGTCCGGGCGCGGCGGCCCTGCCGGCTCGCTCGAGCCGCGGGACCCCGGCTCCGCGCCCGCGGGCGCCGCGGCCTCGCCGGACGAGCCTCCGGCGCAGGGCGAGGACGCGGCCGACGAGGCGCGGCCGGTGGCGGGCGCGCTGCCGCAGCACGAGGAGCGGAGCGCGGAGGAGCGCAGGGCCGCCGGACAGGGGTAACGGGGGAGCCGGCGCCGGCGCGGCCCGGAACCCGCGGTGCCGGCAGGCGACGGCTGAGGGCGCGTGGTATCCTGCAGCGATGAAAGCGCCGGACCCTTCTGAGCTGGAGACGATCCTCGCCGCAGCGCGGCGTCTGCCCCGGAAGGCGCAAGCCGAGCTCGCCGAGATGCTCCTGCGCGAGGCGGGGGCGCCTGCCGTCGAGCTGCCCGGCCAGCCCGGGCTGGAGCCGCTGCGAGGGATGAGCGAGACGGAGCTCGTCGCGCTGTCGAGCTCCGTCGTCGCGCCGGGCCGGCAGCGACGGATGACGGCGCTCCTGCGAAAGAGCTCGCGGGGGGAGCTCGGGGCCGATGAGCGGCGGGAGCTCGACGCGCTGCTCGACGAGGCCGACCGCATCGCGCTGCTGAAGGCCAGAGCTGCGTATACGCTCGCCCAGCTGGAACGTCAGCGCACGGCTGCGGCGTGACCGCGGGCCGGATCCCGCTCCGGCTACGCAAGCTCGTCCTCGCCCGCGACGCCGGCCGGTGCGCGTTCTGCCGCTGCGCCGAGGGCCTGATGGGCGTGACCTTCGAGATCGATCACGTCGCGCCCCGATCGGCGGGGCGCACCACCGTCGCGGCTCTCCAGATGAATCGACCGGTGATGATCGAGCTCCGTCGTTACTGGGCAGCGACTGGCCTCCATCCACCGCCGGATCGCACGGAATAGGCGCTTCTGCCTCGCCGGACGCTCCCACAGGCGCGCCGTGCGGACCGGCGCGATCGCGCGGCGCCGGTCCCCCATCCGACCGCGCCAGACCGCGCCGGCGCCTCGCGCGCTCACCGCGGGGCCGCGGCGCTCGCGACGCCCAGGGCGACGTATTTGCTGAGGGTGCCGACCACGCCCATCTTGTCGCGGAAGTTCTTCATGAGTCGGTCGGGCAAGATCAGCTCGTCGAACAGGAAGCCGCCGAGCGCCGACAGCGCGCCGGTGAGCGGGCTGCTGCGCCGCCCCGCCGCGTCGAGCGCCTTCTCGTAGCCGATGCCCCACGCGAGCAGCCCCCCGGCGAGCACCGCGACCCCGGCGGGCGTGACGACCGGGTCGAACCGGTCGCTCGCGCGGCGCCCCCCGAGCCCGATCGCCGTCGCCATGGCGTTCATGGAGGCCCAGGGCGACCCGCGCTTGAGCGTCGACGCTGCCATCATCGTGCACATCGTCGCTGCCGTCAGCACGGCGCCGGTCCGCAGCCCGCGCGTGACGATCTCGCTCATCCGGGCGCCCTGCTGAGGGCGCTGCGCCGCTCGGCGGGGCGCCTCGGGCGGCAGGGCCGTCGCCTCGGGCGGCAGAGCGCTCGCGCGCGCCGGCGAAGGCTCCGCCGCCGGCGCGGCCGCCGCCTCGGGCGGCAGAGCGCTCGCCTCCGGCGGAAGGGCGCTCGCCTCCGGCGGAAGGGCGCTCGCCTCCGGCGGAAGGGCGCTCGCCTCCGGCGGAAGGGCGGTCGTCTGGGCACGGGAAGACATCCCCTCGGAAGGGGGGACCAGCGCCGCCGGCTGGTCGGCCTCGGTGCCCCCCTGTCGGCCGACATGGAGATAGTCCTCCCGGCCATCATGGTAGGTGTAAGGGACCGGCTTGGGACCCTGGTGCTCCGGCTCCGGCGTTCCTGCGGCGCGTTCCGGGTTCATTCGATTCTCCATCTGGCACCTTTCGACGATTCCTGCGAAACCTAGGATCACGGGCGTGTGCCAACTCCGTGCCAGCGCCGCGTTGGCCAGTCCACGCGGCTGGGACACCGCCCGAGGCGCGGCCGACCCGGGCTCCCGCGGTCGCACGGACGCACGCAGGTAGTCCCGCCGGCCCGGCCGATCCGCCCTCCTCCGCGCGCGCCCGTGGTTTGGCCCTCGCATGGTGCCGCGCCCAGGAGGACCGCATGAGCACGGCGCGCCCGCTCGATCTCGACACCCCTACAAGGACTTTGCGCGCCGTGAAGACGGCCGGCGTGCTCTTCGGCATGGGCGCGGGAGGGCTGATCGACGGGATCCTGTTCCATCAGCTCCTGCAGTGGCATCACCTGATCTGCTTCAGCTGCCGTCCGGGCGCGACCATCGACGACGTGCGGAGGAACATCTTCGCAGATGGCCTCTTCAGCGTTGTCGCATTCGGTCTCACCGTGGCAGGAGTCAGCAAGCTCTGGGGCGCGCTGCGCAGGGGCGGCGACCTGCTGCCCGGGCGGATCCTCCCCGGCGCCGCCGCCGTGGGCTGGGGGGTGTTCAACCTGGTCGAGGGGGTGATCGATCATCACCTCCTCCAGATTCACCACGTCCGTCCAGGGCCCGATCAGCTGGGTTGGGACCTGGCCTTCCTCGCGTTCGGGGGCCTGCTTGTGCTCGGCGGCCTGCGCCTGATGCGCGCGGCGCCCGCGACCGGCGCGCGCGCGCCGGCAGGGCCCTCAGCGCGATGACGAGGGGGCGCGGCGCGGCGGGGGCTGGCGCCGGGCCGGATCGCCGGCGCCGTCGGCGGCATCGAGCGACTCATCGCCCTCTTCTGTCGCGGGGACAGCCGCCGTGAGCGGCAGCGGCGCCTCGAGCGTGGCCATCGGGTCGCCCTGCGCGACGGACACGCCGTCGGCGCCCTCGGCGACAGAGGTCATGTCGAGCGACGCCGTGGTCTCGCCGCCCCGGGCCGGCGCGGACGCCTCGACCGAGCGGCCGAGCTGGTCGCCTCCGGGCCGCGAACGCTCGAGGGAAGGAGCGCGCGACGCGGGCTCGCTCGCGCGGATCTCGGGCTTCATCATCGACGGAGCGAGCGCGGTGCCGCCGGTGAGCAGCGGGCGCATCGCCGCCAGCATGGCCGCGGCGCTCGGGTAGCGCGCCGCGGGATCCAGCGCGAGCGCGCCGTGGATGACCGCCGCGACCTCGACCGGGACCCAGGGGGCGACCTCGTGCAGCGGCAGCGGCGGCGTGCTGCAGATCGTGAAGACGAGCTTCCCGAGCGTGCCCACCTGCTGGTACGGGGCGTGGCCGGCGAGGGCGCAGTAGAGGGCGCTGGCGAGCGACCAGAGATCGGTGCGGTGATCGACGTCGCGGCCGCTCTGCACCTGCTCCGGCGACATGTAGAGCGGCGAGCCGAGCACGCTGCCGGTGTTCGTCAGCCCCGTCGTGTGCGGCACGGCCAGCGGATCGGCGAGGATCTTGGCGATGCCGAAGTCGAGGATCTTGACCGTGAGCGATCCGTCCGGGCGCCGCGCGAGGAACAGGTTCGCGGGCTTGATGTCGCGGTGGACGATGCGCGCCTCGTGCGCCTTCTGCAGGCCCGCGAGCGCCTGCGCGCCGATGCGCAGCGCCACGTCCGGCGGGAGGGGCCCGACCGCGTCGATGCGCTGCTGGAGATCCGTCCCGTGGAGGCGCTCCATCGCGATGTACGAGGTGTCCGTCTCGTCGTCGGTGCCCGCGTCGAGCACCTGCACGATGTGCTCGCTGTCGATCGCGCTCGTCGCCCGCGCCTCGCGGCGGAGGCGCTGCACCCCCTCGCTGCCGGGCAGGAGGCGGCGCCTGCCGATGACCTTGATCGCGACGCGCTGCTGCGTGGCCGTGTGCTCCGCCTCGTAGACGGAGCCCATCCCCCCCTCGCCGAGGAGGCGCACGAGCTTGTATTTGCGGTCAATCGTCTGGCCGATCAATCGAAGCGCAGACTACCGAAGCGACTCCGGTGCGGCAACGACGTCTCCGGTGGACGGGCGCGGCGCCGCGCGGCGCTCCCGCGCGCCATCACCGCGGCGCCCGCGCCGGGTCGCTCTCGCCTTCGCCCCAGGCCATCTGCGCGAGGCGGCGCAGCAGCGACAGCGAGGGCGGCTGCGAGCCCGCCTCGAGCGACGGGAACGCGCTCGTCAGCTGGACCGCGGCGAACGGTACCCTCCTGGCGATGAGGAGCTCGCAGTGGCCGCCGAACGCCGCCGGGGCCCGGGGCGACGCTGGAGGGGCGAGCGAGAGGCCCTCGGGGAGCTCGGCGAGCGCGCGCCCGAGATCGTCGAGCTCCTCGGGCGCGAGGCGCCGCTCGCGCGGCTCGGCCGCGCCGCCCCCGCCCGGGTGGAGCAGCGCGCGCCCGCTGGCCTGCGAGCGGAAGGGGCCGTCCGAGGACGGCGACAGCGACAGCTCGACCTTGACCCAGCGGCGCCCTCCGCCGGCCGGCGCGATGCCTTCGAGGACGAGGAGCCAGTCCGGCGCCGGCCGGCGCGCCATCGCGCGCCCTGCCCAGCGCCGCAGCGCCTGGTGCCCTGCCCAGGGCGAGAGCCCCGCGTGCCACGAGCGGAACGCGAGCTCCTCCCGGTACGCCGCGCCCGGGAGCCACGACCTGGCCGCCCCGAGCGACTCCCACACCGCGAGCCCCGCCGCGAACGCCGGGCCCACGCAGATGCACTGGACCAGCCCGGGGATGCAGGCGGCGGCCGCCGCGAGCACGGCGCCCCCCGCCGCGGCCGACGCGACGAGCTGGACCGCCCCGAGCCCGAGCTCCCACGGGTGGCAGCCCTCGCACAGCTGCCGCAGCTCGGCGGTGGTCAGCTCGCTCGGGTCGCGCACGTCGCAGGCCGCTCTGGTCATATCCATCGTCGCCGCCCCGGGCCCGGCCCGGAGCCGAGCCTCGCCAGCATACCGCGATCCGGCGGCGCGCGCCGTCAATCTGCGTCGCCGCCGGGCACGGCGATGGGGCCGACCTTGGCCTTGGTCGCGCGCAGGTAGTCGCCGGGCGCGACGAGGATCTGGGTGCCGCGCACGCCGGCCGAGACGGAGACGACGTCGAACAGCTCGATCGTCTCGTCCGCGTAGACGGGATAGGCCTTCTTCGCGCCGAGCGCCGTGACTCCGCCGCGCACGTAGCCCGTGAGCGGCTGGACCTCTTTGAGGGGGACGGTGTCGACCTTCCGGTCCCCCGTGAGCCGCGCGATCGCCTTCAGGTCGAGCTGGGCGTTGCCCGGCACCACCGCGAAGCAGACGCCGTGGCGGTCGCCGCGCGCCACCAGCGTCTTCCACACCTGCTCCGGCGGCAGGCCGACCTTCCTGGCCACGGTGCCCGCGGTCAGGTCGCTCGGATCGACCTCGTAGGTGCGCAGCTCGTACGGGATGCCGAGGCTGTCGAGGATGCGCGCCGCGTTGGTCTTCATGCGGGGCATGCTATACGCGCCGGCCGCGCCGATGACGACCGAGAAGCAGCTCCCCGAGGGCCGCTGAACCGCCTCGTCCGCCTCGCGGGCCTCGGCGCGCGCGCGGGGGCGGCGCACCTGTTCGCGCGGCGGGGCGACCCCGCCTCGGACGCCGCGGCGCACGCGGCCGAGGTGCTGGGCCACGTTGATGAAGCGAGAAATGAACCGCCAAGACGCCAAGACGCCAAGACGCCAAGATTTTTTTTCTCTCTCTCTCTCTCTTTACTTGGCGTCTTTTTGGCGCCTTGGCGGTTCGAATTTCTGCGCTTTTCAGGCAGTTTCAACCCGTTTGTCGCTCTCGCCGCCCCGAGATCGGTCGATCGCAATCTGGGAGCTCCCTCGTCGGGATCGGCATCGGGAGCATAGCAGTCCGCGATACCGTCTCCGCTCGTCTTGCACACCTCGCCCGGGAAGCACCAGTCTCGCCGTACGGCGGCGCGACCCCGCGGGGTCGCCCAGGCTTCAGCGCCTGCCCCTCGATCTGTGCCGGCGGCCGAGGGCGTAGGCCACCCCGGCCTCGAGCGTCCCGCGCGTGGCCACCCCGCTCAGGTCGGCCCCGATCTCCACGAGGGCGCGCGCGACCTCGGGCGAGATCCCGGTGAGGATGACCTCCGTGCCGAGCAGGCGCGCCGCGCCGGCGGTCCTGAGGAGGGAGCTCGCGACCTGCTCATCCATGCTCCGCACGCCCGTGGTGTCGAGGATGGCCACCGCCGCCTGGTGCGCCGTGATGCCCTGAAGGAGTGTCTCCAGGATCTGCTCGGACCGGACGCTGTCGATGGTGCCCACGAGCGGCATCACGACCAGCCGCTCGGCGAGCGGGATGAGCGGCGTGGAGAGCTCGCGGATCGCCCGCTGTTGCGCCGCGATGAGATCCTCCTGGAGCCGTTGCCGCTCCTGCTCCGCGCGCCGCTGCTCTGTCAGATCGCGGACGATGGCGCCCTCGGCGTCGATCTGCCCGTCCTCGTCGCGGATGGGGAACGTGGAGACCTCGCCCGGGAAGGTGCTCCCGTCGTGGCGGCGGCAGGTGACGATGGCCCGGGCTGCGCCTGGGGACGCGCCCTCCTGCTGGTGCGCGTCGAGGAGCGCCCGGCCCTCGGCGTCGACCAGGTCGAGCAGGGGTGTCCCGACGACCTCGGCGCCGTACCCATACATGCGGCGGAACGCCGGATTCGCGTACGTGATCTGGCCGCGCTCGGTGACCACGATGCTGTCGGGCGCGTTCTCGGCCAGGGCGAGGAAGGTGCGCAGCCTGCTGTTCAGCGACTGCACCTCGCGCTGCGCTCGCATCTGCGCGGTGACGTCCAGGCCGTGGAAGACGATCCCGAAGATCTCGCCGCTGTCCTGGCGCAGGGCGGAGTAATGAAATGTGATGAAGGACGTCTCTTCGGCGCCCGGCCACGTGAAAGGCACGTTCGCGGCGATCAGGGGCTCACCGGTCGCGAAGACGGGATCGAGCATCGCGGCGACGTGCGCGCCGAGGGGCGCCGGGAGGACGTCGATCAAGGGCTTGCCGATCGGATCGAGAGCGGGATTCAAGGCGCGCCACGCGCCGTTCACGATCTTGAACACGTGATCTGGGCCGATCATCAGCCCGACCGCAGCCGGCATTCCCAGGATGGCCTTGTGCAGCTCGTCCCGCTCGCCGCGCGCCTCGTCCCGCTCGCGGGTGAGCGCCGCGTTCTCCTCGCGCAGGCGGGCGAGCTCTGCCATGAGGGCATCGACATCGACGGACGTCATGGGCCCCCTCATATCACAGCGCCGCAGGGCACAAGCCCCGAAGCGGCGCGTGCGGCTCGCCACGGCGGCGCGGCGCTGCGCGCCTCTCGGCAGGATCTGCGTGGCCGCCGCCGCGCGAGCCCGGAGCCCGCACCGGCCGCTGGCACGTTCGCCGCGCACGCCCTGATACGTGATCTCCACCACCGCGCCCGCGGGCGAGCCTCGGGCTGGCCGCTTCACCCGAAGCGCGACGGCGCGTCTCCGAGCTCCCCTGGACGGCCTGGGCGCGCGCGCGCCGCGAAGCTCGCGGCGGCTCGCGCGAACGCCCGTACGAGGGGGTGGACCGTCCCCTGGAACGCCGACAGCTCCGGCTGGAACAGCGTCGCCACGAAGAACGGATGACCGTCGAGCTCCACGGCCCGCACGGCGCCCTCCTCGTCCCTGGCCACGACGCGGAGCGGTGAAGCCTCGATGAACCCGAGGTACGCCGGGTTCACGCCGTAATTGCAGTGGTATCTCTCCTCGGCCTCGCGGGCTCCGTACGCTCCGGCGACGAGCGACCCTTCCACGAAGCGCACCCCCCCGCGCGCGCCCACCAGGGAGCACGCGAGCCGATGAATCACCGGGACGCTCGCCGAGGGGTTCGTCTCGGCGTGATCCGCCTCGCGCACGCCGACCACGTCGCGCGCGACCTCGATGATCGTGTGCTGGAAGCCGCCGCACGTCCCGAGAAAGGGGCGTCCCTGCTCCCGCGCGAACCGGATCGCGGCGAGCGCGCCCTCCATGCTCGCGTAGGGGCTGCCTGGAACGCACCAGAGGCCGTCGAAGGCCGAGAGCTCCTCGATCCCCGACGCGGCCAGGCGATCCGTGGGCAGCCATTCGAGCTCAGCACGAGGCCCGCCCTCCCCCGCGACCAGCTCGAAGGCGCGCGGGATGGCCTGATGCGCGTGGACCTCGTGGCTCCTGTCTCCGATCAGGCCGATATGGATCGTGGTCGGCATGCTGGTCCCTTTCAGTCCTTGTGCGAGTGTACGTTCGCGATGAGCTGCTCGTAAAGGTACGACGCGAGGAGCCCATGCGCCTCGGGAGAAGGGTGGGCGTCGTTCTCGATGTGGTACCGGCGCCGATTCTGCTCGTAGCCGGGCAAGACGTCCTTGACCATCCGCGCATCCAGCCCGTGTCGCTCGAGCCCTTGCCAGATCCGCCACGCCATCGAGCCGGGATCGCTGCGCCTCTCGTCGAGATCTTCCCACACGATGACCAGGAACCTCGACCCCGGGAGCTGCTCCTCGAGCGCCTTGGCCGACTCCGCGACGACCGCGAAGTACCGCTCGTCGTCGAAGCCGTTCGGCTTGCGCGAGCGCCCGAGCGTCCGCTGGTAGAGCTGCGTCTTCGAGAGCCACCGCGACGCCCTCTTCTTGACATACCAGCGATCGTTCAGGATCGCCTCGCCCTGATCGAAGCGGCCCCTGTGCTTCACGCGACCGTCGTCGAGCAGGACGTAACGAGGCCCGTACAGATCCCACGCGCCGAGCCCCGCGACCCGACCGACGTTGTTCGGCAGCGTCTGGTAGACCGCGACCACAGGCTCGCCCGGCTTGCACGCGGCGAGGTCCTTCACGATCCCGCGCTGGAGCTGAGCGAGCATCTGGTGGGGGCCATATCCCGTGAACGCAAAGTTGTACACACGGCGGCTCCCGCCGGAGAGCACGCCGAGCTGGTAGGCAGCCGTCTCGTGGTCCTGAACCGCCTCGCCCCATGCGAAGGAGTCCCCGAAGAACAGGACGCACCCCGCGGCGTCGTCCCTCGCGGGCGGGCTCACGCGAAGGCCGTTCTCCCCCACGGTGTAGTGCACGTCGTAGACGACCTTGCCGAGATATTTCTTGATGGTCTGGACGCTGACCCCGGGCCGCGGTCTGTACCCGAGCACCGCCTCCGGCATGACGAAGAAGTAGTTGGGGATGGTGTACGACCCCTCGAACGTGACCCCCGGCGGGACCACGTACGCATTGGCCGCTTCGCGGATCCAGAGGACCCCTTCCGCGAACGCGACGGCGAAGAGCAGCGCCGCGGTGTTCAGCCAGACGCCCCGGCGCTCCCCCCCCACGCGCGCGAAGAAGTAGATGAGCAGAACCCCCACCCAGAGGAGCGCCGACCAGACGAGCGGAGCGCGGTCGACGTACCACCACAGGAGCCACGTCGAGGCCCAGGCCGCAACAACGAGGCCCCCCAGCAGGGCGCTGCGTCTGCTCATCGGGTGGCCCTCAGAAGACCGCGTACACGAACGGCGCGACGTAGCTCAGGCCGCCGGTCACCACGAGGAGAACGCCGCTCACCATCAGAAAGAGGAGGAGCGGCATCATGAAGAGCCGCCTTCGGTGGGAGAAATGCCGGAACAGAAGGCCGACGGTCGCAAGCCGCGAGACGACCATGCTCACCGTGGATTGTTTTTGCATCATTTTCGCCTCTTCTGCAGAAGGATGTCGCCGACGACCATCGCGTCGACGGAATGGGAAACGAAGAATCCTATGGCGTCCGACTCCGAGCCCACGATCGGCTCTCCATTCCCGTTCAAGGACGTATTGAGCGAGATGGGCACGCCGTTCTTCTTCTCGAGCTCCTCGAGGACCCGGCACAGGTCGGGCGAGGTCGAGCCGTCGACCGTCTGCACCCGCGCTGTCCCGTCGACGTGCGTGATGGCGCCGAGCTCGGAAGCCCGGCCCTCACGCACCCGCCCGATGGTCGTCATGTAGGGCGCCATGTCGTTGTCGTGCTCGGTGAACCACTGGCCGGCCTTGTCGCTGAGGACGGCCGGCGCGAACGGGCGGAACGGCTCGCGCTTCTTGATCGCCCGGTTCAGGCGCTCGCGCATCGCGGCGTCCTGCGGCGCCGCGAGGATCGAGCGCTGCCCGAGCGCGCGGGGCCCCCACTCGAAGCGCCCGCGGGCGAGGGCCACGACGTTCCCCTGCGCGACGAGGTCCGCCGCCGTGCCGAGCACGTCGCTGGGCGCCGAGTGATCGATGCCGAGCTTGTCGGCGAGCTCCCGCGCCGTGTCGTTCGACACGTCCGCGCCGAGCGCGGCGGTCGTCATCGGCTTCGGCCGCTTGCCGTCGAGCTCGATCGCCCCGAGCATGGCGGCCCCGAGGGCGCCCCCCGCGTCGCCCGCGGCGGGCTGGACGAACACGCGGGAGAAGCCGCTCTCCTTCAAGATGCGCGCGTTCGCCACGCAGTTCAGCGCCACGCCGCCCGCGAGGCAGAGGTGCTCGCACCCGGTGCGCCGGTAAGCCTCTCGGGCGAGCGCGAGCAGCGCCTCCTCGGTCGCCCACTGGAGGCTCGCGGCGATGTCGGCATAGCGGCGGTCCTCCTCGGAGCCCTCGAGATCCCACGCCTTGCCTCGCGGCCGGCGCGGGCCGAGCAGGCCCTCCATCTTCGGACCGAACGCGATGTCCGAGTCGGTATGGAACGCGAAATAGGGCATGCCGAGCTCGAAGCTGCCGTCGCCGTGCAGCAGGAGCAGCTTCGCGAGCTCCTCCTTGAACCGCGGCTTGCCGAACGCCGCGAGCCCCATGACCTTGTACTCCCCCTCGTTGACCTCGAAGCCCAGGTACGCCGTGAGCGCAGCGTAAAGGAGCCCGATCGAGTGGGGATACTCGATCGAGCCGAGGCACGTGAGCGAGGTGTCCTCGCCGAGCCACATGCCCGTCGAGACGTCTTCCCCCATACCGTCGACGGTGAGCACGGCGGCCTTCCGGTACGGGCTGGCGAAGAACGCGCTGGCGGCATGGCTGCGGTGGTGCGACGCCATCGTGATCTTCTGGCGCGGGATCCCGAGCATCGCGGCGATGTTATCGAGCACCCAGATCTTGGAGCCGACCTGGGCGCGGATCGCGTTCGGGAACTGCTTCCAGGATCGCGGGAAGGTCCGGACCAGCGACAGGAGGACCCGCTCCAGGCGCGCGAACGGGTCTTCATAGAACACCACGCGGTCCAGGAGGTCCGGAGTCAGCCCCGCCTGGGCGAGGCAGGCGAAGGCCGCCTGGCGCGGCAGCGCGGCGTCGTTCTTCCTGCGAGAGAACCGTTCCTCCTGCATCGCGGCGACGATCTCGCCGTCCACGATCAGCGCGGCGGCGGCGTCGTGATAATAAGCCGATATTCCCAGGACCGCAGACATGACGAGACCTCTCCTCCGGTTCGTTGACACCGCGCGCTGGCTGTCACGCGCGACCCGATGAGCGCTGCTGGCCGGCCATGCGCCGGCGGCGACGCCCGGCCGCCCTGGCGGCGCGTCTAGGCGTTCAGCCTCGACGGGGCCGGGAGCGCAGGGCGCTCCCCGGCGGCGCCTTTCCCCTCCTCGGGCGGCAGCGTCCAGCCCTTCTTCGCGGGCCGCAGGACGGCCGCCGTGAGCCTGAACGGCGCGAGCATCATGTAGAGCACCAGCATCAGGATGAAATACACCTTCTCCGCGAGGAATCGCCCTGCGCGCCGCCAGGTCCTCCACGCCTCCCAGAGCGCAGCCTTGCGCAGCTCCGCCTGGGCCGCGGGCACGCCGCCCGTGAGCTCGACGAGCAGGTCCCACGTGTAACTCTCGTGCTGCTTCTCGTCCTGTACGATGGCCTCGAAGAGCGCCCGGCTCTTGTCGTCGCCCCGGCGCGCGAACCAGTCGCGGTACGTCTCGAACTGCTGCCTCCCGCGGCGCTCTCCGCGATGGACGAAGGCGAGAAAGCCGACCTCGCCGAGGTTCTCGAAGAGGCTCTCGGTGTCCGCGTTGGGGAAGCCCAGGCTCTCGAGCCCATCCTTCCTGCGCAGCTCGGCCGAGCGGAGCGCGAACATCTGCGCGTGGCGCGTCTCGTCGAGCAGGTGGCGCACGTAGGCCGCGCGACGCTCGGCCGACGGCGTGAGCCTCGCCGCCGCCTTCAGATCGAGCATGCTGCCGTGCTCGGCCAGCGAGAACTCGAAGAGCTTGCGCGCGCCGTGGCCAGGGATGCGCCAGACGATCGGATTGACGAGTCTTGCAAGGATCGCGCTCACGTTGCCTCCGTAACGATCGCCCGAGCGATCACGATCATCAGAAATCCGAACAAGAGAAGCCCAGTGAGCGGCCCCATGCGAGCATACCTCACCATGAGGCCGGGGGCGCTTCGAACTCACCTCCGCGGCGCGCCGTCGACTGGCCGGACGCACCGATGGACCCGCCGCACAGGAACCGCTGACCAGACCCCCTCATGAAGGGCGGCTATGCGCCGCCCCGATGATCATCGAACCTGCCCGCCGATCTGCCGCCCCGCCCGGAGTGATCGACCGCAATCATCCCGCATGGATCCGGTACGCGACATCGACCCTTCTCGGGCTCTCCGATCCGCGATGGCGAGGCGAGCGCGCTCGAAGACCTGTCAGAAATCGTCGCTGCTCGGGGACGGCACCACCGGGCTCGGCGACGCGATGCCCGGGCTGGGCGACGGCAGGCCCGGGCTGGGCGAGATGATGCCCGGGCTGGGCGACGGCAGGCCCGGGCTAGGCGAGATGATGCCCGGGCTGGGCGACGGCAGGCCCGGGCTGGGCGACACGATGTCCGGGCTGGGCGACACGATGTCCGGGCTCGGCGACGGGCTTGGACGCGACGCGACCGTCGCCGCTCCCTCGGCGACCCCCACCAGCTCTTCCTCCTCTGTCACTGCTTCGATGTCCTCGATGTCGGCGATGCACGCCGTGACCGAGATGGCTCCTATGCTCGCCAATGCAAACGCAATGGCTCGATGCTGGACCGATCCATTCATAGTCCCTCTTGCAACTGTACGACGCCGATCGATTCGAAGCGCCCAGTGTCCGCCGCGCGACGTCCTCAAACGCGGTCAGTGTAGTCAACACAATGTCGCCCGCGGCCGTCAATAGCTTTTTTAAAAATCGCCATTTTGCAAAAACATCACGTCGCTAGTCGAGAAAATTCCACTTCACGGCGATGTGTTCGCGGCAGATTTCAATGAAGATGTTTTGCGCGCTTGTGGTGCCGGCGCTGCAGTGTCGCTGTCGCGTGGGTATCGAGGGTTGCCATGCCGCCGGCGGCGCTGCTCTCGAGCGGGCTTCGGACGTACTCGGGTGAGCATGGCGCGACGCCTGGGCAGCATCGGCTCCGCGGGCGGCCCCGATCAGGGGCACGGGATCGGCGGCCGTCGTCGATCGCGTGGAGGTCGCTTTTCTGTCCACCAGCAGGACATCGATGTCCACCCCCGAGGCCGTGATGGCGAAGACGACTCTTTTTGATGGGCGCGTACACCATTGAGGTCTTCCGCGCGCTCGCCGCCGCGAGGCGTGGACGCCGACTGCGCATCGGTAGAGGGCGCCTTCCTTCGGGAGGCGGGGCTGATCGGGAGGCGGGGCGGGCGCGCGGCGCCGGATCAGCGCGGGCGGCGGTCGTGGAAGAGGAGCATCTCGATCGTGCCGGCCTCGCGGAGCCAGGGCTGGTCGTGCGGGCCCGGCAGCACGCGGAGGGTGTGGGGGATGGAGCGCTTCGCGAGCTGCGAGGCGAGGGCGGCGTTCGCGTCGTGGAACGGGTCGCCCTTGCTGGTGAGCAGGTGGAGATCGCGCGGGCCGGCCGCGGCGACGGCCCTGGCGAGCCGGTCGGCGGTTGCGGGGGCGCGGTGGGCGCTCACGGCCGACTGCACGCCGCCCCAGGCGCCGAAGAGCTCGGGCCGGCGGAGGAACACCTCGATGCCGACGTAGCCGCCGAGGGAGCAGCCGTCGAGCGAGGTGCGGGCCGCGTCGTCGAACACGGGCGCCTCGGCGCGGGCGCGGGGCACGACCACCTCGGCGAGCCAGCGCGCGTAGCCGTCGAGGGCGGCGGAGGGGTTCGGCGCCTTGTGGACGTTGGGCGTATAGGGGCACGCGACCGCGAGGCCGCGGAACGGCCGCGCCGCGAGGGCGGCGTTGACCTCGGCGAGCCGCGCGTCGGTCCAGTCCTTCCGGCGCGAGGTGCGGCCGAGCGGCGGGCGGCGGAGCCGCTCGTAGGCGGACCCGAGGCCGTAGCGCTCGAGCCACGCGAAGGCGCCGAGGCGCTCGTCGCCCGTCTCGCCGAGGCCGTGGAGGAGCACGAGCAGCGGCACGCGCTCGCCCGGGGCGAGGTGCCTCGGGACGAGCAGCGTGAACCGCCGGCCGAGGGCGCGCTCGCCAGGGACCTGGAGGTCGCGGACATCGAAGGCCGGCGGGGCGGCGGCGGACGGCGGAGACGGCGGCGCGGGGGCGGCGGGGTCGGCGAGGGCGACGCGCGGGGCGAGGGCGACGCGCGGGGCGAGGGCGGCGGCGCAGAGGGCGAGGAAGGGGCGCCGGGGGAGGAGCATGCGGGGAGTGTCGCAAGCCCGGCGGGGGCCGGCCAGCCGCGCCGGCGGGCTCGGCGGTCCTGACCAGCCGCCGCGCTTGAACTACCCTGTGGCCATGCCGCCCACCGCCTTCGCCGTCTGCCATCACGACGCGCCGGACGCGCGCGTGCGCGTCTGCTCCCACCCCGACGTCGAGCACCGGCCGGGCGTGAGCCTCGTGTGGGCCGGCGTGAGCGCGATCGCGTGGCAGCGGCTCGTCCACGTGGCAGGGGCTCCCCTCGAGCTCGCGCCCGAAAGGGCCGGCGACGCGGCGGCGCTCCTCGCGCAGGCAATCGGCGCGAGCGCGATCGACGAGACATCCCTGGACCCGGCGTACTGGGCCGCCTGGGCCGGCCCGCTCGCCGCGAGCTCGGCCGATGCGCTCCAGCAGGAGAGCCGCCGCCTCTTTGGCGTGGACTGGCCCCTCGGCGCGCCGGCCGGCGCGGGCCCGGACCGGATCGTCCTGCGGAGCGGCTTCGCGATGCACCCGCGCTTCGAGCCGCCGCTGACCCGCGCTCCATTCCCTCGCTCTCACCACGGCGCCCAGGTCCCCTGCTTCGGCGTGTGGTGGAGCCCTGACGAGCCCGAATCCGTCTGGCAGTCGCGGGCCGTGCAGGCGCTCGTGCACTTCCCCCGCTACACGGACGCCGAGCTGGTCGACCTCTCGGACGAGGAGATCGACGCCGCGTACAACCAGTTCGTGGTCGAGCTCCGCGCGGCCGATCCCGCGGTCAGGGTCATCGTGGCCACGTTGCCCTCCGGAGCGACGCTCGCGCGCACGATCGACCGCGCGCTCTCCCTTCTCCAGGAAGACGACGCGCACCCGCGCGCGCGCTTCTCCGCCGACGAGGGCCTGTTCATGCCGGTGATCGACGTCGCGTGCGCCGCTCGTTCGAGCGAGCTCGAAGGCCGCGTGATCGAGAGCCCATCCCTCGGGCGCGTCCGCCTCGGCCCGCTCGAGCAGGTCATCCGCTTTCGCCTCGACGACGGGGGCGCAGCGGGCCCATCGCCGTCGCGCTCTTTCGGCCTGATGTCGCCCCCGCGGCGCTTCAGCTGCGCCATGCCGTTTCTGGTCCTCGTCCTCGCCCGGCGCAGCAAGGTGCCCGTCTTCGCGGTATGGGTCGAGAACGCCGAGGTCCTCGCGAAGGCGCCGGAGCCTCGCTGAATCAGTCCTGGTGCGGCACGCCCGGGAAGCCGCCGTGCGGCCCGCGCCCGGTCGGCGCCGTGGGATCGTTCCACGAGCCCGCGTGCTGCGTGCTGGGCGTGCTGACCTGGCTCACCGTGGGCGTGCCGCCGCGCGGACCTGTCGCACGATCCCAGTGCCCGTCCGTGAGATCCACCGAGCCCGCGGCGCCCGGCGTCGGCGGACAGACACCGCAATATTGCTGGCCGTAGGGGCGGACATAGGCGATCCCCGAGGGCCCCGAGGTCGGGCAGCCCGTGGCCTGATTCACGCCCGCAATGACGCTCTGTCGCGGTCTCTCCGTGGGCGTCATCGACGCATTGCAGGCCACGACGACGACCTCCGAGCCTGGCTGTAGCCCCGCCTGGTTCAGCGCCTCGCCCAGCTGCCGACCGGTCGACCAGTTGCGCTGCCCGTTCTGGAACGTGACCTGGCCGCCGCGGGTGGAGCCATGCGTGACGACCTCCACGTGAGCCTCGCCTTCGAGGGAGATGCCGCCCGGGTTGTGTGGACCGCGGAGCTCGTCGGCGCGCACCACCCGCTGTCGGGTGGCCGCCCCGCGCTCCTGCGCGGCGCGGAGCGTCTCGCCGCGCCCGTGCTCGTCGGGGTGATCGTCGTTGGCCGTGTAGCCGATGATGATGATGAGCCCCAGCGGATCGATGTACTCGGTCGCGTTGGGGACGAAGCCGATGTCGTGCACGGAGCCGGCCTGTCCGAGCGGATCCGGCGTGAGAAAGGTCCCGAGCTCCGGCGAGTAATACCGGTGCCGGTTGTACCGGAGTCCTGTCTCCACGTCGGCGCGCTGGCCCGCGAACCGGAGCAGGCCCACGCGCCCCTCGACCCTCACCTCCTTGCCCATGGGGTCCAGATCGAGCGACGCAACGGCGCCGTCCGCGCTCAGGTAGAGCCAGGGCGTCGAGGCCGCGTCGGTCGCCACGAGCCGCCAGCCCGCCTCGCCCTCGAGCTCGGCGATCGGCGTGTAGCCGTCCTCCCGGAAGACCCGGCGCACGGCGCGCCTCGCGCTGGGCCGCTCCTCGACCACCGAGTCGCCGTCCCACCCGAACCAGGTGCTCGTCCCGTCGCTGCGCAGCAGGGCGAGGCGCCGCCCGAACGCGTCATAGACGAAGCGGACCACCAAGCCGTCGTGCCGCTGCGCCTCGATCAGCCGGTTCTCGCCGTCATAAGCGTACGTCCACGAGCTCGCCGGCGAGTCGCTCAGGCGCTGCGCGAGCC
The DNA here is from genome assembly GCA_051525975.1 of Sorangium sp. So ce134. Lineage (GTDB taxonomy): Bacteria > Myxococcota_A > Polyangia > Polyangiales > Polyangiaceae > Sorangium. Next base: position 8,395,817 of record CP150314.1, on the reverse strand, counting down.
GTCCGCTCGCGTCCCACAGGAAGCGCGCCGCGCCGGCCGCGCGCTTGCGTCCGCCGCGGCCGACGGAGGTCGCTCCCTCGCTGCCCGCGATCGGCGTCCCCTGGGCCGCATACTCGTATTTCTCCTCGATCCCGAGGCCGCTTGCGCGGCGGACGCGGCCGATCGCGTCGAGGTAGTAGCTGCGGCGCCCATGGGCGCTGTCCACGACGGTCTCGACGCCCGGCTGGGGCGCCCACTCGAACGTGCGCTCGCGGATCGACGCGCCGTCCTCGCCGAGCGCGCGCACGCGCACCGGCCTCCCGAGGCGATCGCGGGTGATCGCGACGCTGGTCCGTCGCCGGTCGAGGCGCCGCACGACCTCCTCGATCCCATGCTCGAAGACGAGCGCCTCCTCAATAGCGCCGTCGGCGCCGTGCACGGTGAGCTGCTCGATGACGCCGCCTTTGCCCCGGCGGCGCGAGACGTACCAGCCGGTCGAGTAGCGGGTCCCGACCTCGTAGCCGAGCGAATCGAACTCGTGCTGTACCGAGAAGGTCCACCCGCCGCACCGCTGCGTCTCCCGCACGACGCGGCCTGTCTGGTCGCGGATGAGCTCGACGCTGGCGATCCCGCCGACGGCGCGCGTGACGAAGCCGCGGACGTCGCGATCGAGGACGATGCTCGTCCCATCCTCGTGCTCCCGCCGGACGACCTGCCCCGCGGCGTCGAGCACGAGGCGCAGCGCGCGCCCGTCCGCCCCCGTCCTCGCGATGCACCGCCCGAGGAGGTCGTACTCGTAACGATGCTCATGCCCGGCAAAGGTCTGCTCGCGCACGAGCTGGCCTGCCGAGTCGTACTCGAACACATGGCGCTCTCCCGCGGCGTTCTCGATCCAGACCGGGCGCAGCATCGCGTCGTAACCCCACCTGAGCCGCGAGCCGTCCGCGAACGAGCGCTCCACGAGCGCCTCTCCCACGAAGTGCGATGTCGTGACCCCGCCGCCGGGGTGCCGCTCGGCGACGACCCGCCGGCGCGCGTCGAACTGGCGCTCGGTGCGGCGCCCGTGCGGCCCCACGACCTCCACGATATCGCCCCGGGAGTCGTACGACAGCGCATACGCCGCGCCCGTGGGTGTCTCGAGGCGCACCGGGAGGCCGAGGAGGTCCCACGTGTAGCGCCACGTATCGCCGCGCACGCCGATCCGCTCGATCAGGTTCGCGTGGGCGTCGTAGCGCGTCTCCTCCGTTCCTCCCGGCCCGGAGGTCCGTACGGCGCGCCCGCGGGCGTTGTACTCACACCGCGTCACGCCGCCCGACGGATCGGTGCGCTGCACCAGCCGGCCAGCCGTGTCGTGCTCCATCTTCCAGACCGCGCCCGCCGGGTCGACCAGCTCGATCGCGTTGCCTTGCGGATCCCGGCGAAAGCGCAGCTGGCGACCGAGGACATCGGTCGACGTGAGCGGCCTGCCCATGGGGTCGTGGCGGGTGTAGTCGACGTAGCCCATGGCGTCCTGCACGCTGACGAGGTGGCCGTTCGAGTCGTACGACAGGCGAGTCGCGCGGCCGAGCGGATCGACGTAGCGCTCGACCAGCCCGAGCGCGTTGCCGTGATAGCGGTGCACGCCGCCCGTGGCGTCGGTGACCGTCGACTCGAACGGGCCCGGGCCATAGGCGATCTGCACGTGGAAGAGGCCCTTCGCCGCGGACGCGCCGCGGCCGCCGATCTCCGCGAGGATGTCGCTGCCGGGCAGGTCGCCCCACGTCTCGACGCAGCGGCGTTTGCCGTCGGGACCGTCCTCGTAGCGGAAATGGTAGACCATGCCGTCGGGCAGCCGCTCCTCGATGAGGAAATGCTCCTCGTCATAGCGGTACTGGACGGCGACGCCGCCCGAGTCCACGACCTTGACCAGGTCGCCCCGCGCGTCGATCTCGTAAGCGACCCCGAGCCGGCGGTGCTGCGCGCCCTTGTCATCGGTCATCAGGATCCGCCACAGGATCACGTTGCCCGCCTGCTCGCGCTCGATCCGCCGGCCCACCGAGTCGGTGAGCGCGACGAGCTCGCCCTCATGCCACGAGAGCACGATCTCGTTGCCGGAGCGGTCGCGGACCGCGTGCAGGCGGTACGGCCCCCTCGACTCGCGCCGCAGCGCGCGCTCGACCCCGTCCCGCGTCGCGAGCACGAGCTCTGCGCCCCTCCGCTCGAGGCTGCGGCCGAACGGCGCGTAGGCGATCTCGCCGTCGTTGACGGGCGGAAAGAGGATCGGGCTACCCTCGCTGTCGAAGACTGTGACGCTGGACTCCCCGACCTCGGCGGTTCAGCCGAACGAATGGGTCCATCCCCAGCCGAGCCCCGAGGGGCGGCGAACGGCGGACGTGCGGTATTGACGGACCCATTGCAGAGGGAGCGGGCCCCCGAGTTCGAAGTCGACGATGGGCACCGTGAACATCGCGCCGGTGATCACGTCGACCGGGTGGCCCGCCTTGCCCTGGCCATCGGCGCCGGGCGCCGCCGGAGGGCTTGGCGGCCCCGCGCCCTGGTTGCTGCCGCCGCCGCCGCCGCCGCCGTTGCCGCCGCCCTGCGGCCCGCCCCCGCCCGGCCCGCCCGCGCCCCCGGCGCCCCCGGCGCCGCCGCCGCCCTTGCCGCCGGCGCCGCTCGCGCTGGCGCCGGCACCGACGGTGATGCTCTTGTTCATCTGGCCCATGCTGCCCGTGATCCCGGCCATGCCGAGTTCGATGAAGACGTTGGGCGCCCCGAGCCAGGGGAAGCACGGTCCGGCGGTGTTGAGGCTGACAACCTCCTTCAGCGTGCCGGGCTCGTTGCCGTGGCACGCCTTCATGCAGCCGCCCACGGTGAGGATCTTCGCGCCCTCGATCTTGGTGCGCATGCACGGATCGATGATGCCTTCCGCCACCGTGCCCATGGTCGGGTAGGGAATGGGCAGGGGGCTCGGCGCCGCGGGGGTCAGGCACACGCTCACGGCCATGCCGGTCATTTGGCGACCGGATTTCTCTGTGATGGTGTCCATTCCGAGAGCGGTGACCTTGGCCATTGCGGGTTCAGGGTCGCATACCGGTCTCTGTGCTCGCAATGAGAACCGAAATCGCGGTCTTCCTGCGAATCGACCGGGCGCCGCCATGCGAGCAACGCGGTGATAGTACGTTCTTGGCGGAATATTATGGATCGGCGAGCGCGTCTCCGGGAATGCGGAGCAGCGAGAGCCTGATCGAGGCCCGGCGGCTCCGAGCCTGCGGCGCTGCTGGGGCGCGGGGCGCTGGCGCGGGCGGTGCGCTGCCGCGAGCTCATCGCCGGGTCGGGGGGATCTGGCGGTTCAGGTGGCCGGTCATGTTGCGGCAACGCTCGGCGGCCGAGCGCGGAGGGGCGAGCGGCCCGGCCGCGCTCATCGCGTGCGCGACCGCTCCGCCAGCGACCACATTCATGCTCGACCTGATCGGCACCGGCCCGACTGTGGCCGTGCATTGCGCCGGTCACTGCAACGGGCGTACATGGACCTCGCCGCGCTCGGACTCGGGAGGACCGCGGAGGACGACCGGCGCCGCCAGGACCTGACAGGAAATGACCGACTCACGCCGGCTGGGCTGGACGCGCCGCGCGCCGAGCGGGTACACCGGGGCGCCCATGGCCACGACGCACGACGCGACCGACGAGACGCAGGACGAGGTGGGGCAGGCGCGCCCCGTTCGCCCCGAGGACCAGGACCCGAAGCTGTGGAGGGGCCAGGGGTGGACGGCGCGGGTCATCAAGAACGAGGACGACGACGGGTGGGCCGTCGAGATGACGTGCGACGGCCAGAGCGAGCCCTCGCTGGTGGGGCCGTGGACGATGGGGCGCGACAAGAAGAACCCGAAGCCCCTCGACGCGGGCGCCTTCGCCACCCTGGTGAAGACGGCGAACGAGGTGCTGGCGCGGCACGTCCAGCAGCGCCGGGCGCTGCTCCACCGGAACGTGACGGTGGCGGTCGAGGGCGGCGCGCGGGTGCGGGTGGACCTCGACGTGGTGCCCGACGAGGACGACCCCCACGCCATCCTCACCGCGCGCGACGCGGCGGGGGAGGCCGTGCGGCGGTCGCGCGTGCCCGCCGATTTCAAGCTCACCGCCGAGAGCGCGCGCAGGTGGCTCGAAGGGGGCGTCCCCGAGCCCTGACGGGCAGGCGGCCGGCGATGCGCCCGCGGATCCCGTGAGGATTCGGCCGCGGCGATCGCGCCGAGACGTCCGCGAAGAGGAGGCCGCGGATCCCCGGCGCTCAGCCCGGATGGCCCGGCGTCCAGGCCGGCGGATCGCTCGCCGGGAACGACTCGTCCGACGCCTCGTCCACGGGCTCGACCGGCGCCTCCGACGCCTCGCGCGGCGCGAGCGCGCCCCCGCGGTCGACCGGCGTCTCCGGAGTCCGCTCCTCGCGCGCCCTCGCCCCCGTCTCCCCGGATCCGGCCGCGGCGCCCTCGGGCGCGTCCGGCCGTCGGTCCACCGCTGCCTTCTCGTCCGTCTCCATGCGTCCCCTCCGGCGCCGCCGTGCCCTCCTCGACAGCTGGAGCCGGCGAGGCGCGCCGCAAGGGGAGCCCGCGCGGGATCGAAGGCGGCGTGCTCTCTGCCCTCCTCGCCTCGCTCAGAGCCGCCCTCCTCGCCCTCGCTCAGAGCGCCGGCTGGGCCCCCACGAACCGCTCGATCGCCGCCTTGCGCAGCAGCTTCGGCGGCAGGAGCCCCTGGGCGAGCACGAAATCGTGGAACCGCTGCGCGTCGAAGCGAGGGCCCATCCTGGACTCGACCTCTGCCCGGAGCTCCATCAGCCGGGTGAACCCGAAGAAATACGCCGTCGCCTGCCCCGGCGCGCGGAACGTGTAGCGCTCCACCTCGGACTGCGCGAGCGGCGCCGACAGCACCACCTCCTTCTCCAGGAAGGCGCGCGCGGCCGCGGCCGTGATCTTGCCGGCCTGGAGCTCCGGGTCCAGGAAGGCGCGCGCGGCCCGCGACAGGCGGTGCTGCAGCGAGATGAGCTGACCCTCGGGCGGCATGAACGGGAGCAGGATCGCCTCGGCGTAGAGGCCCCACCCCTCCACGTTGGCGCTGTTGTCCGCGAAGACGGCCCGGGCGATCGAGACGCCCCGCTCGACGATCGAGGCGAACTGGAGCTCGTGCCCGGGGCGCGCCTCGTGGGCGGTGAGCGTCCATGACGCCGCGGCGTGGGTGAAATCGTCGATCTTCCGCAGCTCCTCCGCGGCGCCGGGCGGCCCCGGGAGGCTGAGCGGCAGCACGAACTCCCCCTCTTCCCCCTGATTGCCGAGCAGCCGCGGCGGCAGCATGTGCGGCGCGGGCGCCTGGGCGCTCTCCGCGGCGGTGCCGAGCCGGATGCGCGCAGGCCGCTCGGGCAACGTGACGAGCCGCTCTTTCCGGAGGATGGCCTCGATCTGGGCGAGCCGCTCCTTGTAGTGCGGCAAGATGGCCTCGCCCACCAGCTGCTCCTTCTTCAGGGCGCGGATCACGTCGCGGTGATCCGCGCTCGGCAGCTTGCGCGCGGCGGCGACCGAGGCCGAGAGCTTCTGCATCTGCGCCTTCAGATCGTCGAAGGCGGCGTGGGCCAGGGCCGCGAGCTCGGCGGGCGGGAGATCGACGCCGTGCGACTCGAGCGCGAACGCATAGAGCGGCGGCGGCAGCGCGAAGCCGGTCCGCGCCCGGGGGAGCACGTCGGCGCGCAGCGCCGCGTCGTACGCCTCGAGCTGGCGGTTCAGCGCGGCGAGCGGCTCTTCATGGCCGCTGATGGCGTATTTCCGGAAGAGCTCGCCGATGCCCTCGCGCACGCGGGCGTTGGTGGCGAGGTGCCGCTCGATCTCCATCCTGGAGGGGGCGAGCAAGCCGGGCTTTCCGAGGTCCTGGGTGAGCCTGGCCCTGGCCCGCTCGGCGAGCGGCGCATAGCCGCTCTCCAGGCCGGCGTAGCGCCGGAGCCGCGTCAGGGCGAGCGCCCGCCGCGCCGGCGGGTTCCGGTCGTCCAGCAGGGTCGAGATGCCGTGGAACACGAGCCCCGTGACGTGCACGTAGCGGACCCTGTGCTTCTCCTCGAGCTCCGAGCCGCGCGCGGCGCGATCGGCGGCGTCGAGCAGGATCTGCAGATCCTCGGCGACGGCCGGGTCCTTCTCGGCCTCCCTCCGCTTCTGGAGCTCGACGATGGCCGCGCGGTAGGCCGCGCGCTCCCGCGCCTCGACCCCCGGCGAGAGATCGGTGATCTCCCCGTCCACGCGCTCGATCCCCACCGAGCCGGCGTCCTCCGGCGAGAACCGCGCGAGCACGTCGAGGAGCACCTGCGCGTGCTCGTTGCTGCGCTCGACCCACGCGGGGGTCCGCGGGGCGGCCGCGGGCGCCGCGGGCGGCGCCGCCGCCGCGCTCGCGGCCGCCGGGGGCGCCGGCGAGGGCAGGGGAGCCGGCGGGGCGGCGGGAGGCGGCGCCTCGCGGGCGCACGCCGCGACGAGCAGGGGAGCGAGGGCGAGGCTGCGGAGGACGCGCGGGGCCATCTCGCTGCTCTTGCACGGGCGCCGCCGCGCGCCAACCGCGCCGGGGAGCACGCCGCGCACGGGCGGTCGCGCGGCGGAAGCCTCAGCGGCGGCGGCGGAAGCGCAGGAGCCCGAGCGCGAGCAAGCCTGTGACGTAAGCGATGGCGGGGCTCTCGGCGCCGCCGACGCGGCACCCGCAGCCCGACGACGAGGCGTCCTCGGACGCGTCGGCCCCGGCGCTCCCGCCGTCGCCGCTGGCGCCGGCGCCGCCGTCGCCCGCGCCGCCGCCGGCCGACGTGGCGCCGCCCTCGCCGGCGCCGCTGCTGGTGCTGCTGACGCTGCTCGACGCGGCGCCGCCCTCGCCGGACTCGCCGCCTGCGCCGCCGGACCCCGTGGCTCCACCCTCGCGCGGGGCGATCGTGACGGTCGCGCAGTGGTGATAGAAGCAGCCGCCCGGGTCGTTGATCGCGTGGTTCGACATGAACTCGCTGACCTGCAGCGTGCAGTTCTCGCAGACCAGATCGTCGGGGAGCTTGATCTCGACGGTTTGCTCGCCCGTGAACGCCGCCGTGTGGACGAGCAGCCCGTCCGCCACGAGGGGGAGCTTCGGGTCGGTCTCGATCACGGTGGAGCCGCACGGCGTGGAGCCGGGGGTCACCTCGGGATCCGGGGGGAGAGACTCCGGATCGGGCGCGATCGACACGCGGTAATGACCCGGGTGGAAGATGGTCTCATCGATCCTCAGGGTGATCGTCTGACCCTGGACATAGGTGGTCACCTCGCCGGTCGGCTCGGCCGTCATCCCGGGATCCGCCTGACCGCAGGGCGCGCTCTTCTGCGGGTTGCCGAGGGCGTCCTGCTCCGAGTAGCAAGCGGGCTCGAGCAGGGCGAAGTGGGCATGCGCCACGGCCGGGTCGATCGCGGCGAAGGCCGCCGCGGCGAGCGCCGCGGCCGCGGGCGCGCGCCACGGCGCCTTGAGTCTCATTCGTGATGTTCGCATCGCAATTCTCTATGTCAGAAGGTGGTCTCGGGTCCGCGCCCGTGGAGACTTCTTGCCTCGTCGCCCAGGACGGCGCGGGCGGCTACTCTCCACCACCGCTTGTCCGCCGCCAAGCCCGAACTGGCCGCGGCGACGACACTCGAGCTCGAGATCGCCGCGGCGACGACACCCGAGCTTGAACTCGCCGCTGTCAGCGGTCGCCGGACGGCAGCGCCGCCTCGGCCGCGCCCGCCCCGCGCGCCGACCCGCGCGTCGGCCCCGGCACGGCAGCGCCGGATTCGGGGAGCTCGACGTCGATCCGGATCCCGCCGCATCGCCAGCGCCGGCCGCGCCGGCCGCGGGCGGCTCGATGGGCTCCGCCGGCGGCGCGCCGAGCTCCCTCGCACGCGAGGCGGCTCCCCCCCGGACCGGCCGGGCGCGCGGCCAGGGCTCCGCACCTCGCCGCCAGATGACGCAGCGATGTCACCGGGTTGCCTTCATGTCCTCCGCGGCTCTGTGGTCGATTCTCGTTTCGTGTGGGCGCGAGCGCGAGGTGCGCGCCCGGCGTCCCTCGACTGCCGATCTGCAGATCGGGCGACGCGCCGGATTGCTAGTTGTGTGAACCCGGCGTAGCGTGGTGCTCATTGCAGTTCCTCCAACATCGAGGGCATCATGAGTAACCCGTCCCTGCCGCAATACGACTCTCCCGCGGAGCAGCAGCAGCGCAAAAACGAGCTCGCTCAGGCCCAGCAGACGTACGTCTACAACCACAACTCCCGTCTATCGCCCCTCGGGGTGGCCCAGAGCGTTCCGAACGGACAGGGCTTTGCCCCCATCCTGGTGGGATCGGCGGCGCTCGTCATCCTCGATCTCATCGGCAACGTGGTGGCCAAGGCCTCCAAGCTGGTGGGCTCCGACGGCACGCTTCACACCCCCAAGGGCGCCCCGATGGACGAGGCGACGAGCGCCAGGGTCCAGAGCGTCCTCCACGAGCTGAAGCAACGCCATCGGGAGCTCACCCTCAAGCTGACGCCGCTCCACGGCGAGCCCGAGCGCGCCCCGGCGCCGCCCCCGCGAGCGCCGGCGTTCGCGCTGATCGAGGGGTTCGCGCAGAAGATCGTCGCCGCGGCGGAGGACCGCGCGGTGGAGAGAGTCCTCGGCGCGCAGAGCTTTTCCACCGAGAGCGTGGGCGATATCATCAAATCGCTGCTGGAGACGCTGCTGAGCGCGGCGGGGAAGCTGCTCCTCGATCTGGTCGGGATGTATGGGCAGGCGACCAGCCTGTACGCCTACGTCTCGGAGTTCCAGACGCTCCGCCTGCCGGAGATCGCGAGCGTCTATCCGGACGACACGACCTTCGCCTGGATGCGGGTGGCGGGGCCGAACCCGCTCGTGCTCCAGCGCGTCACGTCGCCCGGCGCGAACTTCCCCGTGACCGACGCCCAGTATCGATCGGTGATGGGCGAGGGCGACTCCCTGGCGACGGCCGGCAAGGAGGGGCGCCTCTACCTGGCCGACTACAAGGTGCTCTCGCAGCTCGTGCCGGGGACCGCGCCGGAGCAGCAGAAGTACGTCGAGGCGCCGCTCGCGCTCTTCGCGGTGCCCGCCGCGGGCTCGGCGAGCCGCCTGCTCCGCCCGGTGGCCATCCAGTGCGCGCAGACGCCGGGCGCGGCGAGCCCGATCTTCACGCCGTCGGACGGCGTGGCGTGGGAGGTGGCCAAGCTCCACGTGCAGGTCGCCGACGGGAACTTCCACGAATTGATCTCCCACCTTGGACAGACGCACCTCGTCCTCGAGGCGTTCGCGATGGCCACCCCGCGGCAGCTCGCCCCCGAGCACCCGGTGAACGTCCTGCTCACGCCGCATTTCCAGGGAACCCTGGCGATCAACGACGCCGCCGAGGCCGACCTCATCGCCCCGGGGGGCCCGGTGGACAACCTGCTCGCCGGGACGATCGCGTCGTCCACCCAGCTCGCGGTCGACTCGGTGCTGAGCTACAGCGTCAATCAGCGGTTCCTCCCGGAGGCGCTCGCGATCCGCGGCGTCGACGATCCGGACGCCCTGCCGAGCTATCCTTACCGCGACGACGCGCTCCTCCTCTGGGGAGCGATCCATACGTGGGTGTCGCGGTACCTCGCCGTCTATTACACCGGAGACGGGGACGTGCAGGGCGACTACGAGCTGCAGGGCTGGATCGCCGAGCTGTCCTCCCCGTCGGGCTGCGGCCTGAAAGACATCGGCGAAGACGGTGGGATCCGCACCGTGGCTTACCTGGCGAACCTGCTGACGCACGTGATCTTCACCGCCAGCGCCCAGCACGCGGCGGTGAACTTCCCGCAGAGCACCCTCATGAGCTTCACCCCGGCGCTCCCGCTCGCCGCCTACGCCCCGGCGCCGAGCATCACCGCGGGCCTCCCGCCGTCGGAGATCTTCGAGCACCTGCCGCCCCTGCAGCAGGCGCTCCTCCAGATCAACGTGATGATGCTCCTCGGCAGCGTCTACTACTCGCGGCTCGGCGACTACGACCGGAACATCCCGGGCGTCTATTTCACCGACGCGCGGGTCCGCGAGCCCCTCGAGGCGTTCCAGCGCGAGCTGATGGATATCGAGGCGACCATCGGCAAGCGCAACCTCCAGCGCGTCCCGTACATCGTCCTCCTGCCGTCCCAGATCCCGCAGAGCATCAACATCTGAGCGCCGCCCTGGCGCGCATCGGCCGCGCCGGCGCCGTGACGCGAGCCTCGCGACCCCTCGGCTCCCGGAGGTCGCTCAGAGCGTGAGCTCTTTCTCGATCTCCGCCAGCGTGATCCTGGCCATCGCCAGGTTGGCGCGCTGGCGATCGAGGACCAGATAGAAGAAGAGCGACTGCTTGGTCCGCAGGGGCCGAATCAGGTGATATTGCTTGGAGAGCGAGATCAGGATGTCCTCGATCTCGTCCTTCAGGTTGAGGTTGCGGATCGCCTTGCGCTTCGACCTCACCACCTCGGTGTTGCTCGCGCCCGCGATCTCGAGGTTGACCGACCCGCCGCCCTCCTGGCCGAGCAGCATCCCGCTCTCGGAGTCGACGATCGCCGCACCGACGAAGCCGTCGATGCTGTTCAACCTGCTGAGGCATTGCTTGACATCCATGGATCCCTCCTGCGCTGATGTGGTCTCGTCGTCGAAGAACATGTCGAGAATCAAGTGATCGCCGCCGCCGGTGGGGGGCCGCGCCGCTCCGGCGCGCGCCGCCGGCGGCCCCGTGGCCGGGTGCCCCTCCTCGGGGCCCGCGCCGGGCATGGCGGCGAGGCTCCACCCGGCCTTGGAGGCCGGTCCGGCGGTGGAGTCGCGCGCGCGCCGGCGCTCGTCGATGAGCCTGCAGCTCTCCATGATGAGCTCGGTCCAGCTGGCGTGGATCGTCTGCTCGGGCGCCTTGATCCCGAGCTGCATGGTGAACTCGCCCCCGCTCCAGAGCATGACCTGGTAGAAGGCGTCGGCGCCGGCCGCCGTCGACGTGGACGCGTGGACGATCCCCCCGCGCTCGAACCAGATCCGCCCCTCGCCGGTCCGGTGGCGCACCCGGAGGACGCCGGTCGCGTTGGACAGGGCGTAGAGCTGGACGATGTCCGGCAGCGTCTGGACGGAGATCGCCCCGGAGAAGCCGACCCGCTTCCGCTCCAGCACCTCATCGACGCTGCGCAGGAAGCGCTCGAATTCGAACGGCTTCTCGAGGTACTCGATCGAGCCCCGCAGCGCGACCTCCTGGCGGAGGTCGGCCGTCGGATAGGCGGTCATGACGATCACCGGCAGCGCCGGAACGAGCTTGCGCGCCGCCATGACGAGCTCGAGCCCATGCATGCCCTGCATGCAGATGTCGGTGATCAGCAGATCGACCGGGCCCGACTCGAACAGCCGGAGCGCCGCGTGCCCGTCCGTCACCGACTCCACGGCAACCCCGGGGCGCTGCTTGAGGAGGCGGTTCGACAGCGACCAGACGAGCGCCTCCTCGTCATCGACGAGGATGATGCGTAGCTTCGCGGTGTCCATCGGTTCGGCGTTCATCGCTCCGGACTCCATCGAACGGCCTGCGCTGGCGCTCTCCCCGCCGGGACGTCAAGCAGGCGCCGTGCCGAGCGCCGCGCTCGCGCCGAGGAGCGGTATCGGGGGACAACCGCCGATCGACGGAGTCGCCGCGCGCGGCCATCGGTCACGCTCGGACCGGCTCGACGCGGACCATCCGGTCAATCGCGGACCACCACGGATCGAGAGCGCGCGCCGCCCGCGGCGCGGACGTGCCGAGGGATGGAGCCGAGCGCCGCCGAGGTGCGCTCAGGTGCTCATCGAGGTCCGGTCCTGACCTGTGAGGTAGAGTCGAAGGTGTCGCCGCAGGCAAACCCGGGTGACCCCGAGGGCGCTGGCGGTGCGGGTCACATTGCCGCCGTGCGCGGAATAGACGGCCAGGATATGGCGCCGGACGGCGTCCTGGAGCGACTGGGAGCCGTCCGGGCAGGGCGCGGCGGCGGGGGGCTGCGGCGTGGCGTCGGCCGAGCAGGGCGCGACCGTGGCCGGAGCGGCCGCGGCGGGCGCCGTGGCGCCGATCTCCGGCGGCAGGTGCTCGACATCGATCACGCCGCCCCGCGCGAGCACGAGCGCGCGCTCGACGACGTTCCGCAGCTCGCGGACATTGCCGGGCCAGCCATAGCGCTCGAGCTGCGCGACCGCGCGCGGCGTGATCGTCGTCGCGCGCAGCCCCATCTCGGCCCCGAGCGACGCTATCCAGTGGACCACCAGCCTGCGGACGTCGCCGGCGCGTTGCCGGAGCGCCGGCAGCGCGAGCTGGAACACGCCGAGGCGGAAATAAAGGTCCTCCCGGAAGGTCCCCGCGGCCACCATCGCCGGCACGTCGCGGTTCGTCGCGGCGACGACGCGCACGTCGGTCGAGAGCTCCCGCTCGCCGCCGACCCGGCGGAACGGGTGCCCCTCGAGCACGCGCAGGAGCTTCGGCTGGAGCTCGAGGGGGAGCTCGCCGATCTCGTCCAGGAACAGCGTCCCGCGGTGGGCCAGCTCGAACAGCCCCTGCCGCGACGATCGCGCGCCGGTGAACGCGCCGGCCTCGTGGCCGAAGAGCTCGGAGTCGAGCAGCTGCGCGGGGAGGCACGCCGCGTTGACGGTGACGAACGGGCCAGCGGAGCGCGGGCTCGACGCGTGGAGGAGGCGCGCGACGAGCTCCTTGCCCGTGCCCGACTCGCCGGTGATCAGCACCGAGGCGCGCGAGCGCTCGGCGAGGAGGTGGAGCTCGTCGAGCACGCGAGTCCACGCGGGGGAGGCCCCCACCAGGCCTCGGTCCTGGATCGCCTGCCTCGCCTGCTGCACCTCGCGGCGCAGCGCCGACTCCTCTCCCGCGCGCGCGACCGCTCGCGCGAGCTCCTCCCGCTCGAAGGGCTTGACCAGGTAATCGGCGGCGCCCGCGCGCAGCGCGCTCACGGCCGCGCGGGCGTCGTCGCGGCCGGTCAAGACCACGACTCGACAGCTCGGGTCGATGCCGAGGAGCGCGGAGAGGACGGCGACCCCGTCCGCGTCCGGGAGCCCCAGGTCGAGGACGACGACATCGACGGTCGCCTGCGCCGCGATGGCCAACGCCTCGCGGCCCGTCGCCGCCTTGAACATCCCGCTCGCCTGCTTCTGGAGCGCCCGGGAGATCGCGTGTCGCACGTCATCGTCGTCATCGACGATGAGGAGCCGCGTCATCCAGTCCCCGGCAGCTCGATGGAGAACACGCTCCCGCGCCCCACCGTGGATCGGACCCGGACCCTGCCCTGGTTCTCGCGGAGCAGCTTGAGGGCGATGGAGAGGCCGAGCCCGGTCCCCCTCGCCTTGCGCGTGAAGAAGGGGTTGAAGATCTGGCTCAGGATGTCGGACGGTATCCCCGGGCCATCGTCCTCGACATCGATGTAGACCCGCGCGCCGCGGCCGATCGACGGCTCGCCGTCCTCGGACGGCTCGTCGTGAATCCGGACCCGGACCCGATCCGCGTCGCCTGCGGCCTCGATCGCGTTCTCGAGGAGGATGACCAGCACCTGAACCGTCTGGTGCTCGTCGATGACGACGGCGGGCCGGCCGGCGTCGCACGCGACCCGGATCGGGCCGCCGGGCGTGGCGCGGAGGCGCGCGGCGAGCAGATCCAGGGCGCTCGCCACGAGGGCGCTCGCGTCGTGCTCCTTGCGGATCGGCCGCTCGGGCTGCACCAGGCGGAGCGAGCTGCGCACCAGGCGCTCGATGCGGGCGATGAGGCCGCTCAGGCGCGAGAAGTCCCGGCCCCACTGCTCGTCGGCGGCGGGCTCCGCCGAGAGATCTTCGACGATGGATTTCAGCGCCGCGAGCGGGTTGCGCACCTCGTGCGCGAATCCGGCGATCATCTGACCCATCGCGGCGAGCTGATCGCTCGCGGGGCCGCCCGCGGCGCATTCGCCCTCCGCCGGCGAGATCAGGCACAGGTAGCGGAGCGGACCGCGCGCCGACAGCCGCCGGACCGTCAGCGTGGTCGGCCGGGGAGCGCCGTGCTCGCTCGAGAGATCGAGGCGGTGCGTGTGCACGCCGGCCTCGCGGCCGCGGGACTCCTCCCACAGGCTGCAGCTGAAGTTCAGCACCGCCTGGACGGGCTGTCCTTCCCAGCCGTACGGGCCGAGCCGGAGCAGCTTCCGCGCCTCGTCGTTCGCCAGGATCACGAGCTCCGCGTCGTCCAGCCCGAGGGCCGGAGCAGGGATGTCATCGATTCCGATCCTGAGGTCGTGAACGCGATTGGCCGGCTGGCCCGACATCGCGCCTCTCACGAGCGCGTCCAGCACAGCCATCCCCGCGTCTACCCTCGTCTCTCGCGCTGCTGTATCCGGCTGATCCAGCGGCGCCGCGCGGACACCTTCGGTGAAGTGCATCAGGGCCCCCCTCCTGCACATTCAGATGCTCGTGGACGGACTCCACAGGACCGTCCTTTCCGGCGTTGGGATATCCATCGTACAGCCACGTCCAGGGCTTGAGAAGAGAGATCCGTCAGGTCCGGTCTGTGTCTGCGTATGTCCTCGGCGGCGCTCGCGCGCCCTCGGATCGAGCCGCCGAGACGGCGAGATGCGCCGCGGGCGGCGCGCGCTGCCGCTGCTCTTCGAGGGGCGCTGTCCTCAGAACAGGCAAGCTGGAGCAGGGCCTGATACGGCGGTTTGGACGCGGAGGCCGGCTCGGCCGGACATCGCCGCTCGCCCGCTCCGGGCCCTTGCCGGCGGCGTTCGCCTCGCCCATGTTCCCGCCGCAGGATCGCTCCGCGCCGCCGAGCCTGGGGGGCCGCGGCCGCCTCGCCGCGTCGCCGCCTCGTCGAGAGAACATGGACGCATCCATCCCTGGAGTCCCAGCGCCGGGCGAGATCGTCGCGGACAAATATCGAGTCGAGCGGGTGCTCGGGCGCGGCGGCATGGGCGTGGTCCTCGCCGCGGAGCACCTGGCGCTCCGGCAGCCGGTCGCGCTGAAGCTCTTGCTCCCGGGCTGCATGCAGTCGGCCAGCTCCGTGGAGCGCTTCCTGCGCGAGGCCCGCGCGGCCGCGTCGCTCCAGGGCAGGCACGTGGTGCGCGTGCTCGACGCCGGCCTGCTCGACGCGGGCACGCCCTACCTGGTCATGGAGCGCCTGACGGGGCGCGATCTCCGCGAGGTGCTCCGCCAGCGCGATCACCTCCCGATCGCGGAGGCCGTCGACCTCGTGCTGCAGGCCTGCGAGGCGATCGCCGAGGCCCACGCGCGCGGGATCATCCACCGCGACCTGAAGCCGGCGAACCTGTTCCTGGCGAGGGACGAGAGCGGGACAGCGCTCGTCAAGGTGCTCGATTTCGGCCTCTCGAAATGCGCCGCGGACGACGAGGCCTTCAGCCTCACGAACCCGGGCGCGATCGCGGGCTCGATCCCGTACATGGCGCCCGAGCAGGCGCTCAGCTTGAAGTGGGCAGACGCGCGCGCCGACATCTGGGCGCTCGGCGTGATCCTTTACGAGCTCATCACCGGGCGCCGCCCCTTCGAGGTCGGCCGGACGCCGGAGAGCCTGCTCATGAGCCTCGAGGCCCCGCCGGTGGCCGCCGGCGCGTGGGGGATCGACGTGCCGGCGGGGCTCGAGGGCGCGATCCTGCGCTGCCTGGAGAAGGACCGGCGCCTGCGCCCGCAGACGATCGCCGAGCTGGCCGGGGCGATCGAGCCGTTCGGCACGCCGGCGGCCCGCGCCTCCGTCGAGCGCATCCGCCGCTCCTGGGTGCAGGGCGGCCCCGGCGAGCCGTCGCTCGAGCCCACCGAGCCGCTCTCGCCGGCGCGAGGAGACGGGGCGCGCCCCCGCGACGAGGGCGCCACGGAGCGGCTGTCGCAGCGCGCGAGCGCCGCGCCGCGGGCGGCGGCGGACGCGCCGCGGCGCGCGGACCGGTCCGTGGGCCCGCTCGTCGCCTCGGCCGCCCCTGCGAGCGCGCCGGGCCCGCGGCTCACCGCCGACGTCGGCGCGTTCGCGCCGGCGCGGCCTCGGCGGGGTTTCTCGCTGTTCCTGGGCGGCGCCGTCGCCGCGGCCGCCCTGCTCGCCTGGGCGCTCTCGCGCATGGCGCCGTCGCTCGAGCCGGCGCCCGCCGAGATCGCCCCGGAGCGGCTCGCGAGCTTCGCGCCGCTGCCCACCGGACCGACGGCGCCCATCGACCCGGCCACCGCGGCGCAGATCCGGCTCGGCCGGATGCTCTTTCAGGATCCGCGCCTGTCCGGGCATCGCGACGTCGCCTGCACCTCGTGCCACCCGCTCGACACCTGGGGCGTGGATCGCAGGAAGCTGTCGCGGGGGAGCGAGGGCCGCGAGCCCCCGCGCAACACGCTGAGCATCTACAACATCGCCGGCTACTTCGCGCTCTT
This sequence comes from Sorangium sp. So ce134, assembly GCA_051525975.1. GTDB lineage: Bacteria > Myxococcota_A > Polyangia > Polyangiales > Polyangiaceae > Sorangium. The sequence continues at coordinate 8,379,470 of CP150314.1, read as the reverse complement.
GTGGGATGGCCGGCAGGACAACCTCGTCGATCAGGCCGAGGAGGTGCTCCTGTCCCGGAACGCGATGGCCGCGACGCCCGAGGGCGTCGAGGCGGCGCTGCGCTCGTCCGAGGGGTACGCGCAGGCGTTCGCGCGCGCGTTCCCCGGGCAGCCCGAGCCCGTGACGTTCCGCAACGTCGCGCGGGCGCTCGCGGCCTTCGAGGGCACGCTGTTCACGCGGAGCCGCTGGGACATGTTCCTCGAGGGCGACAGGGCCGCGCTCAGCGCCGAGGAGAAGGCGGGGTTCAACGTGTTCGTCGATACCGGCTGCATCTCCTGCCATTTCGGGCCCGACGTCGGCGCGACGATGTACCAGAAGGCCGGGCTCGTGAAGCCGTGGCCCGACACGAAGGACAGGGGACGTTACGAGATCACGCGGCGGGGCGCCGACTGGATGGTCTTCCGCGTGCCCAGCCTGCGCAACGTCGCCCAGACCGGGCCCTACTTCCATGACGGCTCGGTCTCCTCGCTGGAGGAGGCCGTGAGGATGATGGCGAGACACCAGCTCGGGAAGGAGCTGCGCGACCGGGAGGTGCACCTGATCGCCCGCTGGCTCGGCAGCCTGACCGGCGAGATCCCCCGCGCCGACATCGAGCTCGACGAGGCGTCGCGCGCGATCGTGACGAGCCGCGCGGCGCCGTGATCGACGGCGTCCCCGGGGGGCTCGGCCTCACCTGAGGCGCGGGATCGGCTTCACGCCCCTTCGAGGAACGTCACCTCGCCGGTCTCCAGGGCGTACTCGGCGCCGACGATGCGCATGCCCTCCTCGGCGCACAGCCGCTCGAGGAGGCGGCTGCCGTGCCGGAGGTGATCGCAGGAGTTGCGCACGTTGGCGCGGACCGCCTCGCGCATCAGGAAGTCCCTGGGAGCGTCGCGGCCGGCGGCGCTCACCACGGTCTGCACCGGGGCTCGACAGCGCTCGACGATATCGCGGATGTTGTCGGTGAGGACGCCGCCGCTCTCCTCCTGGAGCAGCTCGCTCAGCGTGGCCTTGATGGCGCCGCAGCGCGAGTGGCCCATCACCACCGCGAGGCGCGTCCCGAAGGCGGCGGCGGCGAACTCCACGCTGCCGACCAGCGAGGGCGCCACCACGTTGCCCGCCACCCGGATGACGAACAGATCGCCGAGCCCCTGGTCGAAGATGAGCTCGGATGGCGCCCGCGAGTCCGAGCAGGAGAGGATGATGGCGAACGGCCGCTGCCCGTCCACGAGCGCGGCCCGCGCCCGCTGGCCGAGCACCACGTGCTCGCTGCGGTTGTTGTCCACGAAACGCCGGTTGCCCTCGATCAGCCGCTCCAGCGCCTGACCGGCGGACATGGTGGGCAGGGCGGGCGGGATGCTTGTGATGCTCATGACGGCCGGCCACCGTGGTGGACCCCGCGGCGCGCGTCAATGGTCGGTCGACTGCCGTGGTGTCTTCGTGTGAATTCCCTGAGCGACCATGGCCACGACCGACGCCGCGCTGGAGCCCAGCGCCGAGGCGGCCCGCGCGCGGATCACCTCCCCGCGCCGCGCCGCCGCCGCACCGCCAGCGCCGCGACGGCCGCCGCCGCGCCGAGCGCGCCCAGCGGAGCGCGCGGCGCGCTCCCCGGGATCGCGCACCCGCACCCCTCCTCGGGCGACAGCTCCTTCGCCGGATCGACCACCACGCTCACCTGGTCGGTCGCCTCCAGGATCCCGTCGCTGACCTTCACCTCGAACGCGAGCGTCGTCGCCGCGGCCACCTCGGGCGCCACGAAGGTCGCCCGCGCGCCTTCGCCCATCAGCTCGACCGCCGGCCCGTCCGTCTGCGTCCACGAGAACGTCAGCTCGTCCTCCTCGGGATCCGAGCTCCCCGACGCGTCGAGCGTCACCGGCTCCCCGATCGCGACCGTCCGATCCGCCCCGGCGTCGGCCACCGGCCCTCCCTGGCACGAGGCGGTGTCCTCGACGAGCGTCGCGAACGGCTTGTTCTTCACGCCCGCAAACCCGATGTCGTCGAGCTCCCAGCCGGTGTCGCCCGCGGCCTCGTCGGTGCCCACCCGGAACCGCACCCGCACCGTCTTCCCGGCGAACGCGGTCCCCAGGTCGACCGACACCCTGTCCGCCTCCGGCCACGACGGGCTCTCGCCGACAAAGGCCCTCCGCCTGGCCAGCGGATTGCCCGACTCGCTCGTGATCCTCCCGCTGTAGCCCGGATCCGCGGTCCTCGCGACGTCGGCCCACGTCTCGCCGCCATCGGCGCTGATCTCGATCACCGCGCCGTCCCAGAACGTCCCGTCGCTCGCCTCGAACTGGTGCCGGTGCGCGAACGTCAGCACGAAGCGCTCGGTCTCGCTGACCTCCAGGGGCGGCGACACCAGCGCCGCGTCGGACAGGGTCCCGAGATCGACGCCGCGCCACACGCGGTTCGGCGCGGTCCCTTCGGCGCGCGACCACACGAGCTCTCCGGAGAGCCCCTCCACGGTCCACGTCGTGCTCTGCGTCTCCACGCCGTCGACCGCCGAGGACCCGGGGACCTCGTCGTAGTTCACGCGGCGCACCAGCGCCTCCACCCGCGTCGGCGTGCACGCCTCGGCGCTCTTCAGCGTCAGGTTGAGCTTCAGGTCCTCGGCGGGCTTCGTGTTCCGGTCGAGCTTCACCGGCACGGTCGCGGTCCCGGTCGCGAACGGCGCGATGTCGCCGAACGACGCGCGCGCGCCCTCCGGGAACGTCACCCCGACGCCCGGCCCCTCGATGGACGCCACCGCCCCGATCAGGGGCGCCGTGCCGCGATTGACGATCTCGATCGCGATCGTGCCGGACTCCTCCGCGTCGAGCAGCCCGTCGCGGTCGCAGGAGCCGGCGCTGTCGTCGAGCTCCGCGCGGACCAGCGCGATCTCGGGCTGGACCTTGAAGCTCTCGACCACGCCGGAGAGGCCGTGCGCGTCGACGCGGGGCGACACGGCGCACGTGCCGGCCCCGCGCCGCGCGAACGCCTCGGCCATCGCGAGGAAATCGCCCTGATCGCCGGCGAGCGCGGCGGCCAGCACGGCGTCGCGCTGCTCGGTGTAGGTCGGGTTGGCCGGGGCGAGCTTCATGCCCGCCACCACGTAATCGCTCATCCGCCGCCGGGTCTGCTCGAACGGGCGCGGCGGGGTCAGGCCGCTGCCGTGCCGGATCAGCGCGACATAGGCCTCGAACATCATGGCCGCCCAGACCTCTCCGGCGTTGTGCACCTCGGAGTTCTGGGGGGCCGTGACGCTGAGCGGGTGGTCGGGGAGGCGCGCGTCGTCCGAGATGTGCTTGAACGTCAGCCCGTTCTTGGTGAAGTCGGCCGAGTAGGGCGCGCGGCGGATGCCGAAGTAGCTGTCGCCGAGCGCCGCGCTCCCGTAGCTCGAGAGCGGGTAAGCGCCGTCGAGGTCGTCGCCGTCGCGCAGCGCCATGTGCAGCGCGATGAAATCCCCCCACCCCTCGCTCTGCGCGCCGCACATCTGCGTGCTGCACGCGACCTGGCGGAGGTGGATGTAATGGCCCCACTCGTGCGCAACGATGGTGTTGTCGATCGTGCCGTCGCGCTCCACGCTGGGCTCGCGGGTCATCGTGACCGTGAGCGGCGCCTGCGCCCCGGCGAGCGCCGCCTTGAGCGCGCTGCCGTCGTCCAGCGAGACGCTCTGGGCGGGCGTCGTCACCTCGGGCGCGTCGCCGGCGAGCCGCGGGGCCCCGTCGCTCTCGCGGTTGTTGGCGATGATGACGCCGACGGCGCCCGCCTCCTGCGCGTTTTGCGCCTTCTCCGCGAAGGTGCACCCGCCCCGGTCGACGAGGGCGATCTTGCCGGCCACGTCGCTCGTGATGGGCCCGCAGGCGTCGCCCCGGGGCGCCGCGTCGTCCTCGCCGAGGGCGAGCTCGCCGGTCACCTCGTAGCGCTGGGGCCCGAACATGGCGGTGTTCGACGCGTAGTTGGCGTTCTGCGGCGTGACGCTCAGCGACCGGAGATCCGGCCCGGTCCACAGGTACATCTGCATCCGCGGCGACGCGCCGTCGTACGTCGCGTCCATGTTCGCGTTGTCGCGGCTGCCGCCGGACGCGTCGTCCTGCGCCTCCGCGAGGAGCGGGTCGCCGTCGAGCCCGCCCCGGCCGAGGTTGTCGCGCTGGGCGTTGCCTGCGGCCTCGGTGAAGCCGGAGTCGTAGTACCAGTCATGGAGCCAGTTCGTGACGTAGAAGATCTGGGTGACGGCCGCCATGATCTGCTCGGGCTCGGCGAGCGGCTCGGCGAGCGGATCATAGGTGTGGTCGAACGCGCCCGGCCCAGAGAGCTCCGCGCGGATATCGCCGCTGGAGAACCCGTCGGGCGCGTTGTGGTCCGCGTAGGCGTCGACGTTGTTGCCGCGGGTCGAGGTGGCGCCTGCGGGCAGCCACGGGTCGGCCCGGCCGTCCGCGTTCGTGTTGAGGCCCTCGATGGAGATGAGGCTCGGCGCGATGAACCGCGGGACATACCCGTTGGGCTGCCCGGTCGGGTGCGGCGACATGTCCGCGAGGGGCCCGCCGAGCGGGGTGTGCTTGTCCCCTTCCTCCGCCCAGACCCGGTAATCGAACGTGGCGGCGTGAGAGAGGTTTTCCCGGTACAGATACCGCCCGTCGCTGGCCCCGAACACCCACGCGGCCGCCTCGGAGCTCGCGCTCTCGGCGTCGCCCGAGACGAGCTCGACGAAGTAGCCGGGCACGAGCCGGTCGGGCAGCGGAAACAGCACCTTCCGGACCCGCGCCGGCTGCGCGAAGCGCAGGTTCCCGGCGCGCTGGCGCGCGTGCGCGGTGTCCGCGAGGTCGAAGAGCCGATAGCCGCCCTTCGCCTCGCCGAGGTCGCGCAGGTCGGCCGCCTTGATGTCGATGCGGTGCGCGTCGCGCACGGCGCGGACGACCGCCTGGGCCGGCGCGCCCGCGAACGCGCGGCTGCGCTTCGAGCCGGGCCGCAGCGAGCCGGCGCCGGGGGGCAGCGCGACGGCGGACGCGTGCAGGTTGCCTCCGAGCGCGACGAGCGTGAGGTCGCGCTTCATGAGCACCGTGAGCTCGCTGCGGAAGACCGGGACCCCGTCGACGTCCTGACCGAGCGTCACGAGGATACCGCCGCGCCCGGTGTCGTGGACGTGCCGCACGACGGCCGTGTCGAGCGCTGCCTGCGGCAGGTGGTAGAGGCGCGCGTACCGCTGCACGTACCAGCGGGCGGCGGCCTCGGCCGTGCTGTGGGTCGCGGCCGGCGGGCGGTGCTCCGGCGAGGTCGCCCACGCGAAGGTCGGCACCCCGCGCTGCGGATCGGTCGAGGCGACGACCACGCCCGGCGCGTCGTCCTTGGCGACGCGCGCCACGCCGGCGGGCAGCGCGGGCGGCTCCTTGAAGTAGGCGTCGTGGTTCGGGCGCTCCCGCGCGTGGGCGAGGGGGCCGGCGAGCAGCGCGAACGACAGCGCGGTGTACCGAACAGAAACCTTCATGTTCCTCGATTCTCCGATTCCGAGGTAAACGCCTGATCGGACGCGCGCGAGTCGCCCGCGCGCTGCGTCCCGGGCGCCTCGCGCCCACCCGTCGAATCCGCGACGCCGGGCACCCTAGCCGCGGCGTGCGTGCAGGGGAAGCGCGATGGCTCGCGCGCTGTCCGGAGTCGTAAGGCGCCTCTCCTGCGATCTCGCCGAAGCGCCTGTCAGGGCGCGAATCGGGCGGATCCGATCCAGGAATGGAATAGGGAAGATACCTTCTCGCCACCCTCCATGAATCCATGAAATGCATTGTTGTGGTCGCTGCCCTGCGCCGCGGGGCGGCGTCGGTCGCGGCGTGTGCCGTGCTCGCCCGCGAGCTGGGCGGGGGGAAGGCTGTCGTGGCTGTCGTGGCCGCCTCCGGGGTCCCGCCGGGTGGGGGTCAGCCGGGTGGTTTCCGCCTCGGCGGTGCCGGCGCGTGCGGCGCGTCGTTGCAGCGCGGGCTCATGGATCGTCCGCCGTGCCGCGCGGGCTCACGCAACGCGTCGTTGCGGCGCGGGCTCGAGCGTGAAAGCGGCTACGCGGTCATGCGCCTTGCGGAGCGCCTCGGCGGCGCCGGCGCGGCGAGCCAGCCCACGTGTGGACCTGCGGTATGACGAAGCGCTGACACGCCGCGCGCGCCACGGCTACTATCCTCACAAAACCCAACGTGATCCACGCCTTGCACGTCGAGACCAAGCTCGTCTCCGAAGAGCTCTGCGCTCTTCTGCGTCAAGTTGATCCCGCTGTCTTCGTCTTTCGGGACGAGCCCGAGGTGCGCGCCCGGGTCGATCGGGTGGTGTTGCGGCTCCGGGCGCTCGTCGTGGCGGCCGAGCGCGACGACGCGGGCGGCGCGATCGAGCGGCTCCGCGAGCGGCTCCGCGCGTTGCTCGCGGCGGTCGAGCGGGCGACCCCGACGGGCACGCCTTCGCCCAAGGCGGCGTGGATCGCGTTCCAGCGCGAGGTGCAGCCTGCTTACGAGTCGTTGCTGCTGGCGCTGCGGGGGGTGGTCGCCGCGCCGCCGAGCGTCCGGCCGACGAACCATGCGCGCAGCCTGTGGCACGTGGGCTCGGGGCTGGCGGTGCTCGGCCTGGTGCAGCTCCTGCCCGAGCGCGGATGGCTGGTGGCCGTGAGCGGCGCGTTCGCGGCGGCGGCGTGGTCGATGGAGATCGCGCGTCGGGTGAGCGAGCGCGTGAACGATCGGCTGATGCGGCTCTTCCGGCTCGTGGCTCACCCGCACGAGCGGTACCGGGTGAACTCGTCGACATGGTACGTGACGGCGCTCCTGCTGCTGGCGCTGTTCGGGACGCGGCTGAGCCAGTCGCTCGCCGTGGTGGTGCTCGCGGTGGCCGATCCTGCGGCGGCGCTCATCGGCCGTCGCTTCGGCCGCACGCGGCTGCGCGACGGCCGCTCCCTGGAGGGGACGCTCGCCTTCTTCGCGGCCGGCGCGCTGAGCTCCCTGGCGGTGATGTGGGCGCTCGGCCCGGCGTCGCTCTCCTCGCGGCTCCTCCTCGCCGCGGTCGCCGGCCTGGCCGGCGCGGCCACCGAGCTGTTCTCGTCGCGGATGGATGACAACTTCACGATCCCGGTCGCCGTGGCGGCCGCGGTGACCGTCGCCGGCGCGGGCTGAGCTCAGGGCGGCCCGCCGCCGATCTCGACCGCGAGGCGGGCGAGGTACTGCCGCATGAACTCCGCCCGTCGCGCCCCCTCGCGACGCCCGGCGGCCGTCCTGAGGCTCTCGGCGGTCTTGAACAGCTTCACATGGAAGTGGTCGATGGCGTTCTCGCGGTCGTTCCAGGGCCTCCGCTCGGCGAACGGATCCTGGGGATCGTAGAACCGCACCCCGAGGAGGCCGCCCACGGCGAAGCAGCGGGCGATCCCGATGGCCCCCAGCCCGTCGAGCCGGTCCGCGTCCTGGACGACCCTGGCTTCGAGGGTCCTCGGCTCGATGCCCGCGCTGTAGCTGTGGGCCTCGATGGCGTGGGCGATGTCCGCAAGGAAGGCCTCGGGGTACGCGACGCTCCGGAGGAAGCGCAGCGCCTCCTCCGCGGAGAGCCGTGAGGCCTGGGAGCGCCTGGGATCGTTCTTGGGGACGTTCACGAGGTCGTGCAGCCAGGCCGCGGGGACGACGACCTCCAGCCTGGCCCCTTCGTCCGCCGCGAGGGCCTTGGCCGTGGCGACCACCCGGGTGAAGTGCGCCAGATCGTGGGCCGGATCCTTGCCGAGATCGGTCTGCTCGAGCTTCCTCGCGAAGAGCGCTTCCCAGTCGTTCATCTCCCCGCCTCTACCTCACGGGGACGAGCGCGGGCAACGCCGATGGGAGGAGCCTGTCTCGTGGCGGCCCTCTCCGGGGACGGTACCCGGGAGAGGCTGTTGTTCGCGCGGCGCGGGGAGGGCCGATGCTTGAGCCACGTGAGCCCGGGGCGACGCCGTGTCAGGACGACATCTTGCTCCGCTGATGAAGGATGAGCTGCGTCCGGTTCGTCAGCTTGACCCCTGCCGCGTCGAGCTCTTCGAGCACCGCGACACGCAGGTTGTGCATGCTCTCGTCCTCATCCAGGGCGCGGTACCAGGCCGTCAGCGTGAGGTCGAGCGAGCCGTCTTCCATGTCGGTCAAGAACACCGTGGGCGCCGGCTCCTGCGACACGCCGCCGGCCCGCTTGCCCGCGCGCACCAGGGCCTCCATCGCCGGCCCGAGGTCGCGCAGCCGGCCTTCCACGGTGATCGTGACGGCGCCGCGCAAGAGCCCCCGATCCGAGTAGTTCACGATGGGACCGTTGGTCACCGAGGCGTTCGGGATCACGATCTTCTCGTTGTCCGTCGACACAAGCGTGGTGGTGAAGAGCCCGATGTCCTCGACGATGCCCCGGTGGTCTCCGATGGCGATCTTGTCCCCGAGCTGGAAGTGCTTGAAGAAGAGGATGAGCACGCCGCTCGCGAAGTTGCTCAAGCTCCCTTGCAGCGCCAGCCCCACCGCCAGCCCGGCGGAGGCGACCACGGCCACGAGGCTCGTCGTGTGGATGCCCACCGTCTCCATCGACGCGATGAGCGTCGCCGCGAGCACGACGTAGCGGAGCATCGACGCCAGAAAGCGCACCAGCGCCTGGTCCAGGTGGCTGCTGGACAGCGTCTTGACGGCGATCCGGTACGCCCACTTGCTCGCGAGCCATCCCGCGACGAGGATGACGATCGAGGTGGCGATCGCCTTGAGCGTGTCGAGGGAAGGTACCAGTTCCTGGAGGTTCATAGGACGATGACCGCGCGGGCGCCGCCCGTGCGGCTCCCGGAGTAGAGGATCTGTCCGTGGGGCTCAAGGCCCGTCGATTTCGGTCTTCCGTTTCCGCGCTCGGGCCGCAGCGCGCAGACGATCGGCCGCGCGTCAGGCCGCCGGGGGCGCCTCGGCGCCCGCGCCGCGCGGGGGAGGCGCCCCCGCGAGCTGGTTGATCTGCACGTGCTGGCTCGGGACGGGCAGCCCCAGCTTGCCGAGCTCCTCGCGGATGGCCTTGTTGGTCGCGAAGAAGACGTCCCCGTAATGGCTATTGTGGCAGAAGGGCCGGACGGCCAGCACGGGCCCGGAGAGGTTGAACTCCAGGATCTCGACGACGGGCGCGGGCTCCGTCACCACGTTGGGGATGAGCGCGAGGCGCGCCTTGAGCCGGGCGATCGCCGCCTCGTGGTCCGCGCCGTGCGCGAGCTGCGCCGTGCAGTCGACGCGGCGGAACGGGTTCGCGCTGAAGTTCTGGATCGTGTCGCTGAAGATCTTGGCGTTGCCCACGATGGTGCGGACGTTGTCCGCCGTATCCAGGGTGGTCGCGAAGAGCCCGATGGAGTGCACCGCGCCGGTCACGCCCCCGGCCGTCACGGCATCGCCGGTCTTGAACGGGCGCAGGAGGATCATGAAGATGCCCGCCGCGAGGTTCGAGAGGAGCCCGGACCACGCCATGCCGATGGCGATGCCGACCGCGGCGAGCAGGCTGGCGAAGGTGGTCGTCTCGACGCCGAAGACGCTGAGCACCGCGATGACGAGCAGGATGTTCAGCAGCACGGACGCCGCGGACTCGAGATAATGAGCCAGCGTGACATCGAGCTTCTTCAGCGCGGAGCTGCGCTGCATGACCGAGAGGACCGCCCGGATGATCATCCGGCCGATGATCCAGACCAGGATCGCGCCCACGATCTTCGTTCCGACGCTCACCCCGAGCGCGACCCCCATGTCCATGTACCGCTGAACCCTCTCGTCCATCTCAAGCCTCCTGGCGGCGTGCGCGCCGCTCGCGGGGCGCCCTGTGCAAGGCGCGTGCGCGCCTTGCCTTGCGAGAGCTTCCCCCGGCGGCCAGCTCTATCACGCCGCAAGGTCGATCCGCGAGAGGGGGCGACAGAGATCTTCGAGCATCAGCCCTGAGGCCTGCCCACCTCAGCTGGCCGCGGGGCCGGCGCCCGGCCGCGGCTCGGGTCGCCGCCGTGTCCTTGTCGCTCGCCGGCGCCCGCAGGCTCTGCCGAAGCCGCGTACGGTTGCCCGCATCGGCGGTCGGGATGCCGAGGTCACGGACCCGCGGGTCCCTACGTCGCCTGCGGCTCCACGTCCGCGCAGCAGCGGAAGCCGGACTCGTAGCCGTAGTCGTCTTCCTTGTGAAAGGTCGTCATCGGACGGCACTGGCTCCGGATCGGGCCCCACCACCCGCCCTTGAGCCCGCTGCGGTAAGGCGCCTTCTGATCGGTGCGCACCACCCACTCGTTGACGTTGCCGTTCAGATCGAAGACGCCGGCCCAGGAGGCGCACTCCGCGCGCGAGCCGGCCGGCTCGCGGCCGTCCAGGCGCGAAAGCTCGGCGGCGCATCGCTCGTTCTGCTGGCAAGCCTCGTAGTGGAGCAGCCGCTGCGCGTGGTCAGGAAAGCGGTATTCCCGGTCCTGGTTGCACGTCTCGGCGTTCCGCTCGTAGCCGTAGACGTAAGGCAGCATCTCGGGGCCCTCGCAGGCGAAGTTGAACTCGGCCTCGGTGCACAGGCGCTTGCCCTGCGCCTCGCAGAGATCGGCGGCCTGCTCCCACGACGTGAGGGTGCGCGGCAGCTCGCCCGGAACGTTCGGGTACTCGTACCGGTCCATGCAGAACGAGAGACTCTCGTTCTTCTTGGCGACGCACCGCGACGGCTCGCGGAAACGGAGGCATCGGGCGGCCACACCCGGCTCGCCGTGGCGCTTCGTCCATTCGGGGTGGTATTCGAGGCATTCTTGCACCACGGCGGGGCAATACTCGCCTTCCACCCGCACCATCCCGTCGGGGCAGCCCTCGGTCCAGCCGGGCAGGGCGGCCGGCGCCTCGACCGCCGGGGCCTCGTTCGTCGTGGGCTCGTCCAGCGGCCCGTCGGCCTCCGTCGACGGGGGCGCGGGCTCCGTCGGAGGAGGCGCGGGAGAATCGACCGGCGGAGGGTCGGACTGCGGGGGGTCGGACATCCCGCCCATCCCCCCGATCCCCCCGGAAAACTCGCGAATCTCGCCGCTTCGGGCGTCCCTTCCGTCCGTGTCCGGGTGACTGCTGCAGCCGGAGGCCGCAACGCCAAGCAGTGTCAGTAGTACCGTGATGCCCTGGGTTCGCACAATAACCTCTTCCCACGTTTGCCTACATCAGCGCACATGCGTGGGCCAAGATTGAACCGAGCTCGCCTCGATCGTCCCGCGAGCGTCGGGAACTAGGTGAAGAGATTGCAAAATCTCGGCCTACAGCCGTGCCCGCGGAGATCGGGCCGCACGGCGGTTTGGCCGGTCGTCGTCGCGCGGCGTGGCCGCCGGGCGGCCGGGATGGCCGGCCAGCGCGCGGCCACCCCGGCACACCGTCCCGCGCGCGACATGCGCGCCCTACGTCATGGTTTGCGTGGCTGGCGGTCCACACCTCGCCGAACCGGGCGCGGGTGGACGCGGCGCGCCCGGCGACCGCCGCGGGGCGCGCCTGGACCTCGAGAGGGCGACCGGCGGCCGGCCCCGGCCCCGAGGAGCCAGGGTCTGCTCCTCAGCGGCCCCCGACCCTCGCGCAGCGGCCCCCCGAGCCTCGCCCGGGAGGGCGCGCAGCGCGCCGGGCCGACGCGGTGGCCTGCGCTCCGCTCGAGGGCCGCGAGGGCCGCGACCGAAGAAGGCTCAGCGCCGGCGCCGTCGCGAGGTCAGCGCGCCGAGCACGCCGAGGAGCATGAGCCCCCCGACGTCCGCCGAGCGGCCGTTCGTCGAGCAGGAACACCCGGAATCGCCGCCGGACTCCCCGTCGCCGCCCGACGACGTCGACCCGGTCGACGGGTCGGCGCCGCCCACGCCGCTGCTCGACGCGACCGAAGAGCTCGCTGTCGCGCTCGTGGTCGAGCCGCCGCCGGCCGATGAAGACGACGCGCTGCTCGCGTCGGCGCCGCCGGCGCCGCCGCTGCCGCCGGCTCCGCCGCCGCCGCCGCCTTCGCCCCCGACGCCGGCGCACTCGGCGGTGCACTCCGCCGAGCAGTCGCTGCAGAGGCACTCGATGATGCGGACATAGATGCTGGCGCCCTCCGCATGCTCGCTGATGCAGCGCTCCGCGCAGGCGTCGTCCGCGCACTCGCCGTAACAGGTGGCGAATTCCCGGCACGCCCTTGACGCGCCGCAGTCGTCGTACCGCGACCTGCAGGTGTCCGCGAGCGAGTCGTTGAAGCAGCTATCGCACGTGCCGCCGCCGCTCGTGGCGCTCGTGGTGCTCGTGGCCGCGGTCCCGCCGATGGGGTACAGGGCGCACACGCCCTCGACATCGTCGTCCTCGAGCGAGCGGATCGACGTGCCAGCGACGTAGTACGCGGTCATCGTCGAGCCCCGCGCGTTGGAGTGGCCGAGGCCCAGGAAGTGTCCCTCCTCGTGCGTGGCGATCGACTGCGTGTCGACACACCCCTCGTTGCCGGTGTCGTTCCAGCAGAACCCGACCCCGTTGAAGACCATGTCGGCGTCGGCGATGGCGCCGCCGAAACCCCAGGCCGGCATGGTGACGCCGATGACCGAGTTGACGTCTCCGAGCGAGCCCGGCCAGGAATCGTTGATCCAGTGGAACACGTTCTTGCGGTCGTTGTAGTTGTAGCGATCGCTGGTGTCGCCGAGGAGGTTGACCGACCACTCCGTGCACCCGGCGTTCGACCACGCCTCGAACCCGGCCTGGATGCGGGAGACGGCGATGCCGGCGATCGGGCCCGGGATCGTCGCCTGGTTGATGTAATAGCCGACGGGCAGCTGATCCCAGCGGGGGGTGCTGGGGTCGACCGGCGTCCACGCGGCGGCCTCGCCGGCCGCGGCGAGGGACCAGACGGCGCCGAGAGCGGCGGCGAGGGCAACGCGGCGCCTCACCTCACTTCACTCCCGCGATGCGGACCACGTCCGTCATGAGGCTCTCGACGGGCTCGACCTCCTCGGCGGGCGCCTGGATGGGCACGATCGCGCCGCCGGTCCGCCGGACGAAGTGCAGCCCCTCGAGGCTGCGCCGCGCCAGGCCCTTCGTGTCCACGTGATAGACCGACAGCGCCAGCGCCGTGAAGTGCCATCGACCCTTGTCGCCGGGGCGCAGGAAGACCACCGCGTCCTCGCCCTGCGAGAGCTGGGCGTCGCCGAGCACGCGCTGCGTCTTGCCGTTGTAGGTCCCCCCGATCTGCTCCAGCAGGATCACCTTCGGCCCCTCCTTGTCCGCCTTGAGCGGCTGGGTGACCGTGAGCTCGGTGCGGGTCACGATCGATTTCCCGTCGTCGGACTCGGTCGTGTACGACTTGCCGACGGTCACGCGCGCGACGGTCGCCGACTTGCGCACGAGCTCCTCGCGCGAGAGCAGGACGGCCGTCGTCGCGTCGGCGGGCGCGCCGAGGCAGAGCAGAGCCACGGCAGCGGACAGGGAGAGTACTGCGTTCACGCTTCTCTTCATGTCGATGACTCCTTAAGACCGTTTGTTGTATCCCGAAGCCCGCGCGGCGACCATACGGGAAGCAGCCCTCCGTCGTTCTTGCGGTGCTGCGACGCGGCGCATCTGGCGTGACGGCGGATAATCACACTGTGGCGCGACGATACCCCGTCATCTGCCGATACGATCGTTGCCGCTCGCGCGACCCCGGCCGGTTTACAGCGGTCGTGGCCTCGTGTAGCCTCGGTCGTCGAGGCCATGCGCCTGTCGCTCCGGGGCAGGATCATCCTGTCTGCTCGGCGAGAGCATGTCTGCCGACCCCCCTCACGGGGCGCTCCCGGCCCGTCCCGGCTCGGCGCCAGAGGCGACCGCGACCATGATCATCGAGAACGTGAGCTTCTTTACCACCGAGTGGGGCAAGGTCCCTCCAGTCGAGGTGCCCGGTGAGACCGGAATGGCATCCTGGAGGACCGTCGAGGCCGGCAACCTCCGGGTGCGAATGGTGGAGTACACGCCCGGCTACAGGGCGGACCACTGGTGCGAGCGCGGCCACGTGTTGCTCGTCCTCGAGGGCGAGCTCGTCACCTCGCTGCGCGACGGGAGGGAGATCGTCCTCGCGCCCGGCAGCAGCTTCCAGGTGGGCGAGGGCGCGGAGCCTCACCTGACCTCGAGCCCGAGAGGCGCGAGGGTCTTCATCGTGGACTGAGCCGCCATGGAAGAACCCCTGCTGAGCGCGCTGCGCCTCGCCCCACTCTCGGAGTTCTTGACCGGCGCCCCGGCGCCTCGCGCCTTCGAGGCGGCGGTGCGCGAGGCGCAGAGGCCGAGCGAGGTGCTGAGCGCCATGGTCGGCCTCTGCGCCTCGGTCGTGGGAGGTCACCCCGAGATCCGCGACCGGCAGCTCAAGCATCGCTTTCACGCGAGCCCGCCGGAGCAGCCGCAGCACTGGTCCGACTGGCAGCGCGTGGCCGATCTTTTCCTGTGGCTCTGCGCGCCGCCCGCAGCCGTGCGCGACGCGATCGCCGCGGAGAGCGCGCTCCCTCCGGCCGGGCGCCGCGCCGCCGAGCAGGCCGACGCGGGCGCGCTCACCTCGCTCCTCGACCTCGTCCACGACGTCTGGGAGCACCTCCTGCACCCGTACACGCCCATCTTCGACGCCGTGATCAAGACGATGCTCCTGCGGCACCGCCCGCGGGAGGTGGTCGATTACGGGGCCGGCGCCGGATACTTCACCTTTTACCTGGCGTCCCTCGGCTGCCGCGTCCACGCCGTCGAGCTGAACCCCGTGAAGCAGGAGTTCCTGCGGTTCAGCCGGGGGCGCAGGGGGATGGAGGACCGGATCGCCCTCTCGCGGCCGGAGGCGCCGTGCGACTGCGCCCTGGCCATCAACCTCTTCGATCACCTGGCCGACGCCTCGCAGATCCTGCCCGACATCGCGGCGTCGCTCGCGCCTTCGGGCCTGCTCTTCTATCAGGCGGCCTTCCCCGCCGACGGCTATCACACCTCCGACAAGGAGGTGATCGAGCGGGTGTTCACCGGCCTCCACACGCTCTTCGAGTCGATCTACGCATCTCCCGTCCAGCACTTCGGATTCGAGGTGATGCGGAAGCGCGTCGCCGCGGCCGCCCTCCCCGAGGGGCCCTCCGGGGTCGTGCTGGTCCCCGCGCCCGAGCTCCTCGGCGGCGACAGGTCCGCGCTCCGCCCCCGCCTCCACGAGACGGTGACGGTCGAGCCCATGGAGGACGGCGAAGACTGCGTGCTCCTCCACTCTCCGATGTTCTATCTCCGCAGCTTCGTCGCCCCCTCCGCCGTGCTCGATCTGGTCCGCCTCTGCGACGGCGAGCACACGGTCGCCGAGATCACGGCGCACATGGAGGACCTCGGAGCAGACGCCGAGTCGGTCTGGAAATTCCTGCTCCGGCTCTGGCAGCGCCGCTTCCTCGGCATGAAGAGGTGAAGCGTGAAGGAGAGGGGGCGCGCCGGCCGCTCAGGCGGCGAGCGCGCGCTGGGCGAGCCAGCGGCGGGCCATCGCGAAGACCTCGTCGCGCTCGAAGCCGAGCTCTTCGCCCGCCCGCTGCGCCACCTCCAGCACGGTCTCCTGCCCGTTGAACAGCGGGAAGAGCGCGCGCGGCCCCTCGCGGAGGGCCCATATCCGGTGCGCCTCCCCGCGCGACGGGACGACGAGCAGCAGGGAGAGCGGCTCGTCGCGGATCTCGCCGACGCGCGGATCTCCCGAGCGGATCCAGTCGAGCAGGTTCACCGGCAGGTCGACGATCGCCGTCGCCGGGGCGGCGCGGAGGCGCAGGGCTGCGAGGGCGGCGTCGCCGTCCAGCGCCACGTCCGTGGGCCAGGCGTCGTCCGGGATGGACGCGGTCCCCTTGAGCAGCGCGATCACGGCGAGCTCGTAGTCCAGCACCGGATCGATGTGGTCCGGCGGCCGGCGCCGCTTGAGGATCCGCTTGCGCAGGTAGCCCGCGAAGCGCTCGCACTCGGAGAAGCGCAGGTGCCCGAGCTCCTCCCACCGGTGATGGGCGAGGTACTCGAAGGCGATCTCTTGAAGCCAGTCCGGATCTCCGCGGGTGAGCAAGAAGACCGTCCGCGGCAGGTAGCTGACGAGCGATGCGGCCACCTCGGCTGCCGCGCGGAAGCGCAGGTTCTCGATATTCCACCTCGTCCCGGGCTGGCGGTGGAGCTCGTCGAGCACGGCCACGTGCCGGGCGTCGAGCCCGCGGCTCGCGGCGAGCTCGGCGTGCCGGCCTGCGAGCGTGGCGTCGTAGAGCGCCTCGTCCGCGACGAGCAGCGTCCAGACCCGGAAGGCCTCGTGGGGCTCGATGCTCATGCGGCCGCCCCCCCTCGCGCCGAGGTCCACAGGTCGCGCGCGCGCTGCAGATCTGCGTTGATCATGCCGACCCAGTCCGGCGTGACGGGGCACGATCGCGAGGTGTGCCCGGGCCCTTGTACCTCGAGGCAGACGGCGCGGAGGTTCGGGGCGCGGCGGAGCACGTAGTCGAGCATCTCCCAGACGGGCCCGGGCACCGGGCTGTTGTGCAGGTCGTGGTACCATCCATCGAGCCACTGGCCCCCGGCGAGGTGGATCTCGACCACGCGATCGAGGGGCAGCGTCCTCAGGTACTGCCACGGGTCGTAGGCCGCGGCGGGAGCGGCGGGCGCCGCCGCCCGCTCTCCGCTCGGCGACGCGCCGCGCGCGCCTCGCGCGCCCGCGCCCGAGGCGGCCCCTCGGCCTGCATTGAAATTGACCGAGTTGGCGTAGACGTTGTGCAGGTCGAGCAGCAGGTGGGTCTGCGCCTTCTCGACGACGCCGGCGATGAACTCCGCCTCGGCGAGCTCCGAGCCGGGGAACGGCGCGTAATAGAACGCATTCTCGTGGAGGAGCGGCATCTTGAGCCGGTCCTGGAGCGCGGCGGCTCGGCCGGCGACGCGCTCGATCTCCGCTCGCGAGAACTGCAGGGGCTGCGACCACATGTACGCGCTCGATCGGGACCCGTAGAACATGTGGTCGGCGTACCAGGGGCTCTTCATCTCGTGGGAGATGGCGATGTGCCGCAGGACGCCCGGCGTCTCGTCGAGCGGCTCGAACCCGAACTCGTTCCCGTAGTTGCCGTGGGCGACGAGCGGGCCCTCCGCCGAGAGCCGATCGAGGAGGGGGCGCATCCCAGGATCGATGACATAGCCGGAGTCGAGCGGCCCGGCGAACATGTCACAGAGCAGCTCGCCGAAATCGTACTGGATCCCCTTCATCGCCTCCATGCCGAGATCGAACACCATCGTGGGGTTCAGCTGGAGACCTACTCCACCTGTCTCTTTGCGCATGCCGCCTCCTTGCTCCCTTCGGGGTCATCGAGAACACACCGCTCATCCCGGCCGCCACGGCTCCGGATCGACCGCCACCATCCGGAGCTCGCTCGTGTAGGCGCGCCCCTCGGCGTCCACGAGCCAGGTCTCATCGAGGGTCGGCAGCATCTCGGAGATCGCGACGGCCGACGCCTTGCGGACCAGCTTGGCGAAGCCCTCCACGTAGATGGAGCTCTCGAAATCGACATAACAGGGCTTCGGCTCCTCCGGGACCTTCACGAACACGAACCGCGGCAGGCCGCGGCTCCGCGCGAAGCGGCGCGCCCCGACGAAGCGCTGGAGCGGGTCCTCCGCGTGCGCGAAGCCGAGCTCGGCCGGGGCGCAGCGCCATGTCTCCCGGGCGACGACCAGGTGATCGATCGTGATCCGCGGCGTGTGCGGGGCGGGGCTCACGAGGCCGAAGTGGGCCATGCTGTCGAGGAGCAGGTAGCCCTCGAGGAAGGCGATGACGTCGAAGCGGCGGCGGCCGTCGAGATCTCGCACGACGAGCTGCCCCTCCGCGGTCTCCTCGACGACGAGCGAGCCCGCCTCGAGGACCTGCGCCCGCGGCCGACGGGATCGCGTGCCGCCGACCTCGAGCTCGAGATCGCGGCGCGACACGAGCGCCTGATACACCCGCGTCGCCTGCTCCTTCGGCTCCACCTGCGCGACGCGGGCCATGGGGAGGTCCGCGTCGAGGGCGCGATACAGCGCCTCGGGGCGAGGGTGCTGGTCGATGAAGACGGGCACGGAGAACGTGTTCCACCCGGCGTGGACCTCCCCGAGCACGAGGAGGTATTCGCCCCTTCGGATCGCGTCGAGCCCCCGCGCGGCGATGAGCACGTCGGGAGAGTGGAAACGCGCGCCCGGCCAGCCCGGGTGCGGCGCCGCGAACACGTCGGCGACCGCCCGATCGAGCTCCGCGGCGCGCCGCTCGATCCGCCGCGCGCCCGGCGGGACGCGGAGGAGCCTCGCCCAGCGCGCGCGGAGCTCGTCGACCACCTCCCGCACCGCCGGCGTGCCCTCGACCTGGCTCTTCGCCAGGTGAGGCTCGATGCGGCGGAAGAGCTCGAGGTACCCGACCGCGGCCCCGGTGCCCTGCGCGCGGAGCTCGCCGTACGCGCGGCGGACGATGTCGCGGTAGCGCTGGGCGATCGCGTGCGTGTACCAGCGGGCGCTCTGGAGCACGAGCGAGAGCGGCGGGCCGAGCCGGTCGAGGAGCTCCGGCCCGAGGGAGAGCTCGACGTCCCGCCGGCAGTCCTCGTACACGAGCATCCGGCCCGCATAGGCCTGTCCCCCGCGCCGGACCCCTTCCATGGCCGTGAGGCGGGTGAAGGTCGCCTCCAGCGCGCCGATGGCGTCATCGAGCGCCGCCGCGTCGGCGGCCGCGGCGGCGATCGCGGACCGGCCCCGCTCGACCTCGTCGAGCGCGGACAGCGCCCGATCGCGCGGCGCCGGCTCGTCCACGCGCTCGAGGAGGCGCCGGAGGGTCCGCTCCGGGTGGGGGTCGCCCGGCGGGAGCTCGAGGGTCCAGAGGAGGAGCCGCTTGCCGGCGAGCGTCGAGAGCAGCTCGTAGACCTCCTCGTGCCCGGAGAGGGCGAGCTCCGGCTCGGCGCAGAGCCGCTCCGCGATGGCCCTGGCGCTCGTCTCGCCGTCGCAGGCGCAGAGGAGCCGCGCGAGCGCGACGGGCAGCTCGGTGCGGCGGCCGACCGGGTAGAACAGGGTCGTCCCCTCGACGCGCACCGTCGGCATCCGGCGCGGGGCGAGGTGGGGGCGCAGCTCGGGATCCTCGGCGAGGCGGCCGGCGAGCGCGTCGATGCCCCAGTGCTCGAAGTAGACCTCTCGCGTGGCCAGGAGCCCGCGCCCGGGCGTGAGCGAGGCCGCCGCGCCCGGCCCGAAGCGGCCCCACCCGACCGGGCCGAAGAAGCCGATCGAGTCGTTCTTGGCCGCGTAGCGCTGGAGGTAGCTCGCCACGAGCGCCTCGTTCTGCCGCGTCTTGAAGTCGGTCGCGCCGTCGGGCTGCCGGAGGAGCGCGTCGACCCCCGTCCGGAGGGCGCGACGGTTCTGCCACACGAGCGCCTCCCGGAAGCGCGGGCTCCGCGCCGCGGCCCGCAGCGCGGCGCCGGCGCGGAGGGTCGACGGCCGCCACTGCGCCGCGAGATCGGCGCTCGCGGCCTCGACGTCGGCGCTGGCCAGCCGGAGGGCGTGGAGCGCCGCCCTCGCTGCGTCGTCCCCGACGTCCTCGGGGAGGTCGCCCGCGGCGAGCCGCTTGAGCGCGCGCGCGAGCGGCTTGCGCGACGCGCCGTCAGCGCGGTGGTGCGCTCGCTCGAGCGCCTCTCGCGCTCGCGCCCGCGCCTCCTCGCGCGTCGCTTCTCGATCGATCTGCCGGTCCGCCGCCCGCGCCGCCTCGGGGACCGACAGATCGAGCAGCTCGGAGGCCGCGAAGCCCGCGCCGCGCAGGCAGACCCAGCGCCAGAGCGCCCAGCCGCCCGCGATCGGGACGCGGTGGTCCTCCGCGTCCTCCGCGCCCTCCGCGCTCACGGCGCCCGCCAGGGCTCGGGGTCGAGCGCCACGACGCGCAGCTCGCTCGTGTAAGAGCGACCCTCTGCGTCGAGCAGCCACGCTTCGTCGATGGCCGGCAGCATCTCCGTGATGTTCACCGCCGAGGCGCGCCGCACGAGCTTCGCGAAGATCTCGACGTACACCGGGCTGTCCATGTCGAGGTAACAGGGCTTCACCTCCTCCGGGATCTTCACGAACAGGAGCCGCGGCAGCCCCGCCCGCTGCGCCCAGCGGCGGGCTCCGAGGAAGCGCTCGAGCGGATCGGAGAGCTCGGCGAAGCCGAGATCGGAGGGCGCGAAACGCCAGCGCTCGCGCGAGACGACGAGGCTGTCGAGGGTGACGCGGGGCGTGTGCGGGAGCGCGGGGAGCAGGCTGAAATGCGCGAGGCTCTCGAGCTTCAGGTAGTGCTCGAAGAAGGCGACGGCGTGGAAGCGGTGCGCCCCATCGCGGGTGCGGACGATGAGCTGCCCGCCCGCTTCTTCGACGACGAGCGCGGAGATCGGGACGACGTGGGACCGCTGCCGCCACGACCGGGTGGTCCCGATCTCGACGTCGAGGTCGCGCGGGCAGAACGAGATCTGATCGGCCCGGGTGCTCCTCTGCTTGGGGATCACGGGCGCGATGCGGGGCTCGGGCAGATCGAGCTCGATCGCGGAGAGCAGCGCCGCGGGATCCGGGTGCTGGTTCAGGAACACGGGGTTCGACGCGGTGTTCTCGCCCGTGTGCAGCTCTCCGAGCACGAACCGGTAGTCGCCGCGCCGCACCGCCTCGGGGCCGGCGGCGGCGATCATCAGGTCGGGCGAGTGGTAGCGGGCGCCCGGCCAGCCGGGGTGCGGCGCCGCGAACACGGCCTCGGCCTCGGCGCGGAGCGCGGCCGCCGATCGCGAGGCGCGGCGCTCGTCCGGCTCGATCGCGAGGAGCTTCGCCCACCGGCCGCGGAGCTCGGCGATCACCTCGGCGACGATCGGCGAGGGCTCGTACTGGCTACCGCTGAAGTGCGGCTCCACCGCCTGCCAGAAGCGGAGGAAGTCGATCGGCAGAGGGCCGGAGTCGCGCGAGAGGTCCCGGTAGATGCCGCGGAGGAGCGCGTGATAGCGCGCCGCGATCGTGTACGTGTACCAGCGAGCGCTCCGGAGCAGGAGGTGCAGGGGCGGCGCGAGGCGCCGGATCAGCTCCGGCCCGAGCTCGATGTCGGCGTCCCTCACGCAGTCCTCGAACACGAGCGTGCGACCGGCGTACGCCTCTCCGCCGCGGCGGTTGCCGGCGGCGCCCGTGAGGCGCTCGAACGTCTCCTCGAGCTCCGAGAGGCCGCGCTCGAGGGCGCCCTCGTCGCCCGACGCGCGCGCGACCGCATCCCGCCTGCCCTCGAGGTCGGACAGCGCGCCGAGCGCGCGCGCGGGGGCGTCGCCCTGCGGCATGCGCGCCAGGATCTCCCGCAGCGCCCGCTCGGGGTGCGCGACGACGGTGGGGATCTCGAGCGACCAGGTGATGAGCCGCTTCTCGGCGAGCTGCTCGAGCAGCGCGAACACCTCGTCCTCGCCCGAGAGGCCGAGCGACGGATCGGCGCAGAGCGCCTCGGCGATGGCCTGGGCGGGCGTCTCGCCGTCGCAGGCGCCGAGGATGCGGGCGTAGTCGGCGGGCAGCTCCGTGGCGCGGCCGATGGAGTGGTGGAGCGTCGTCCCCTCGATCCGCACCGTGGGCAGCCTCCTCGGCGCGATGAACCGGCGCAGCTCGGGGCCCTCGGACAGGCGGTCGGCGAGCAGCTGGACGCCCCACGCCTCGAAATAGACCGTGCGCTTCGCGAGCAGCGACGGGCCGGGCCGCAGCGTCAGCGCGGGGCCGTGATCCGACAGCCTGCCCCAGCCCACAGGGCCGAAGAAGCCGATGGTGTCGTTCTTGACGCAGTAGCGCTGGATGTAGCTCGCGACGAGCCGCTCGTGCTCCCGGGTCTTCGAGTCCACCGCGCCCGCCGGCCGCCGGAGCAGGGCGTCGACCGTGCCCCTCACGGCGCCGCGGTTCTGCCAGAGCATCGCCTCGCGGATCGCCCCCTGGCGCGCGGCCTCCCGCAGCGCCTCCCCGACGCGCCCCGTGCCCACCTCGAAGAGCGCGCGCACCTTCGCGCGGGCGGGCTCGATCGGGGCCTCCGCCCGCCGGAGCTCGGAGAGCGCCGCGGCCACCGCCGGCACGGCGTCGAACGGCTCGGGGAGGTGACCGCCGCGCAGGCGCTTGATCGCGCGCCCGAGCGCCTTGCCAGCCCCCTCCGCGCCGAGCTGGTTGTTCTCCTCGCAGACCCCGAGCGCGCGCGCGCGCGCCGCCGCGAGCTCGGCCTCGCGCGCGAGCAGCTCGTCCGCCGCCGCCGCGCACTCCGGCATCGCGAGGCTCAGCACCTGACCTGCCGGAAATCCGGCCCCTCGCACGCACACCCAGCGCCAGAGCGTCCAGCCCTCGACGAGGGGGGCGAGGTGGTGAGGAACATGCGAAGAGGGATACGCCTCGCCTCCCCGGCGTGTCTCCGCGGTCTGATGGGCTTCGAGCAAGTGAACCTCTCCGGGTCAAAGGAACAGAAAGAAACTCCCTCCTGAGCTCACCGCGAGCGCAGGACGCCGGCCTTCGCGCCGCGGCGCGCCGGTGCCTCTCTTCGCCTCCGAGCTCGCCGCTCCCGCCCCGGAGAGGGCGGAAACGGCGAGCGGAGCCGAGGAGAGCCGCGTCAGGCGGCGGGGGCGATCTTGCGCTCGACGACCTCGTCGAGATCATCGACGTCGAGCGACAGCGCCTTCGCCTGCACCACCATCGACAGATCCGCCTGCGCGCCCTGACGCGCCACGCGGACGGTGACGGTCGCGCCGATGCCCGCGCCCTGGAGGACCTGCATCGCCTGCGCCGCGCTCGCGATCTTCACGCCGTTCACGGCGAGGATCTCGTCGCCCGCCGCGATGCCGGCCTTGGCCGCCGCGCTCAGCTTGTCGACGCTCTGCACGACAGGACAGCCGTTCGGGCCGGCTTCCTTCGAGAGCACGCAGAAGCTGATGGGCCGCGGCTTCGCCGGGGCGGTGGTCGTCGTCGGCTCATTGTTCTTCGGTTCCATGGTCATCATCCTTTCTCACCAAGCGATCGAACGTTGCTTCACGACGCGATGCGCAGCGCGGCAGGGCGCACCGGTGCGGCCTGCGCGCTCGCGATGAAATCAGCACGAGAGCGCGGGCACCGGCTCCAGCCATCCGTAGGACACGGCCTTGCGGAGGAGCGCCTGGATCCGGGGCGCGTGCTCCTCGTAGAGGTCGAGCACCTCCTGCACGCTCCGGACGTCCGCGAAGGCCGAGAGCACCTCCCACTGCGACTCGCTCACCTCGACGATCTGGTCCGGCGACGCGAGGACCCGCCGCTCCTCGCCGCCGACGAGGAACTTGTCGTAGCGGTCGAAGCGCCGGACCCGCTCGCTCTTGCTCCCGCGCCGGCCTATCGTCAGCACGGGGCCGGCCTTGTCGTCGGAGAGGAGCTTCCTGAGCTCGTCGAAGAGGCGATAGACGTCCTTCACCGCGTAATGGGGCCGCGCGTCGCGCACGGCCATGCGGAGCCGGTCCGCCCCGTTGACCTCGGGGGCGAGCCGGCGCTTGACGACGCGGGTGAAGTCCGCGGCGGCCGTGGGGCCGAGCTTGCCGTAATAGATGAGGCAATGAGGCTCGAGCGACCCGCCGCCCAGGAACGGCCGGCCGAGGTGGGAGTACTTGTCATGCGTCAAGCGGTACTCCTCGAAGAGCGCTTCGAGCCTCTCCTGCTCTTCCTCCGACTTGCTCGGCGCCTTCGGCGCGTGGCATACGGACGTGGCGAGATCCTCCTCCGCGTGCATGATCGGCTCGACCCCGAACTTCTCGGCGTTGCGGTGCACCTGCGAGCCGATGTCGAGGATGAAGCTGCCCCAGCCGACCTCGCTGAGGTGCTTGTCGTTCTCCTTCAGGAACTCGATGCTCGCCAGCGCCGCCGGGTAATCCTCGCCCGGGAAATCGAAGAACCCCATCGCGTGCGTCGCGATCCCTTCGTTGTAGAAATTCGAGAGCGTCGCGGCGTACTGCGCGACCTTCGTCCCCTTGCTGATCGCGTCGAGGACCTCCTGATCCATCGACTCCAGCCCGAAGGCGGCGTAGGTCATCCCCCCGGCCTTGAGCTTTCTACAGCGCTCGCGGGTGAAGTTCTTTTCGGCGCGCGCCTCGAGCATCCACTTCACGTCGAGCCCCGCCTCGGGCAGGGCCGCCGCCAGCTTGTCCAGGAGCACCGGGGCGACGAGGTCCACCGTGAAATCGAAGTGGGTACAGCCGTGCTTCCGGTTGAGGCCCGCGATGTCCTCCACGATCTTGTGGACGGAGCGCTCCCGGTACGGCGCGGTCGCGCGGCGGCCGTCGGGGACGAAGCCATAGAAGCAGAACGTGCACTTGTCCCAGTAACAGCCGCGCGCGATCGGCAGCGGCAGCACCGGCGTCGGCGACCAGTAGCGGTCCAGCGGCAAGCTGCTGAAATCGGGGCACGGGATCTCGTCGATGTCCTCGATCACGTTGACCTCGGGGACGCCGCCCTCGCCCGTCCGGCGATCGTAGACGATGAGGTTCGGGGTCGGCGGCACCGGCCGGCCGGCGAGGACGTGCTCGATCACCGTGCGGAAAGCCACCTCGCCGTCGCTCACCGCGATCGCGTCGGCGTCCCTGAAGAGCGCGAACGAGCCGACCTTGCGGCCCCGGTTGGCGATGGTCGCGACCAGCGGTCCGCCCAGCGCGAGGTAGCACTCCGGGAAGCGCTGACGGACGAGCCGGGCGAGGAGCATGCCGAAGAAGAACTGATGCGCATAGGTGATCGAGACGCCGACCACGGCCGGCCGGCGCCCCCGGAACGTGGCGTCGAGCGCGCCGTTCAGGACGTCGAGGACCACGTTGTCCTCGATCCGCTGGAACTCCTCGATGGCCTCGTACAGCTCGACCGAGCTGTCGAAGTTGTGGAGGAGCGACGAGACCTCGGCGAAGTCCAGCGTGAACGGCGACAGCGTGGCCGAGAGCAGGCCGAACGCGCTCTTCGCGGCCCGCGCGCCCTCGAAATAGCTCTCGAAATCGAAGAACCGCTCCCTGTCCCGGAACACGGAGATCGCCGGCTCGATGCGATCGGGGAGCGTGTCGAGCGACGCGTGCTGGAGCAGCGGAATGTAGGAGAGCAGCGCGCGGCCCGCGAGGCGCGGGCTCGCGTCGGCGGCCGAGAAGCGGCGCCTCGCCTGCGACAGGGAGCGGCTCATCGCCTCCTTCGTCATCACGCCGTCGAAGAACGCCATGTTCACGTCGGCCACCGTGAGGTCGAGCCCGTGCGCCCGGAGGTAGCCGACGAGCTGGGAGACCCCGACCGGCGGCTCCGTCGGCGTCGCGATCGGCGAGTGAAGCAGGAATACCTTGTCTTGCATGAGGAGTGCTCCTTTTCGAACCCGATTGCGTGAGCGGTGATGTGCCTCTCTCGTCGCTGCTCCTCGCGGAGCTCGTTCATCCCAGCAGGGACCACACCTTGTAATCGATGGTCCTGAGGAGGGGGACGCCTATCCAGAGATACGCGAGCGTGCGTGTCGAGAGGTAGATTCGCGCTCGTCCCGACATGCCTGATGGCCAGCCGGGGTTCTCCATCTCCTGCGTGCGCACGACGACGAAGGGGTCGCTCCCGGCGGCGGCCGGCGCGACCTCGCGGATCTCCACCTCGAGCGCGCGGTGCGGGTCGCCTTGGGCGCGGAGCGCGGCCTTCCTCCCGGGCGCGAGCTCGGCGAGCGGCTCTTCCTCGGACAGCCAGATCCGCGCGCTCACCCGGCGGAGATCGTGAACCTCGCACAGCGCGTCCCCGCGCGCCAGCCGCGCGTGGAGGCGCTCTTCGAGGCGCCGCCCGATCACCACGCCGTCGATGGGGCTGCGCACGGTGAGCTGCTCGCGGCGCGCGTCGAGCCCCGCGAGCTCGGCCTCGAGCTTCCGGACGAGCGCTCCCGCCTCGGCGATATCCTCCTTGCGCGATCCGCTCCGGAGCGCGTCGAGCGCCCGCTCGGCCTGCGCCGCGTCGCCTTCGGCGCGGCTCTCGTCGCGCGCGAGGAGCAGGTGCTCCTGCGCGCTGCGCACCGCGGCGTCGACGAGGAGCGCGGAGCGACTGGCCTCCTCCCGCAGGTGATCTCGCAGCGACAGGGCCCGCGCCGCGCGCTGCTCTGCCAGCGCGATCTCCTCCTGCCGCGGCCCCTCCTCGAGCGACCGGGCGCGGAGCCGCGCCTGGGCGAGCGCGACCGCGAGCCGCTCTCGCGCGATGGAGAGCTCATCGTCCCGGAGCGTCGCCAAGACCTGGCCCCTCGCGACGAGCTCGCCATCCCGCGCGGCGATGCGCTCGATGATCCCGCCCTCGGCGGCGCGCACCACGGCGCGCTCACGCGGCTCCAGCACCATGCGGCCGTCCACCGAGAGCGGCCAGGGACAGCAGAGGAGCGCGGCGACCGCCGAGCACGCGGCCGCCATGGCCAGCGTGCGGCGAAAGGTGAAGATCTGCCGCCTCTCCCGGTAAAGGAAGCGAGCGAAGGCGACCACCGCAGACGCGATCTTCGAGCCGAAGAGCCTGTAGCTGTAGACGACCGCCAGGACGACGCCGACGCCGTGGAGGTACTGCACCGCGAGCGGGAAGAGGAACCCGAAGCAGACGCCGCCGATGAACAGGATGGAATAAACGCCGCTGGCGACCCCGAAGGCGAGGTAGATCCTCCGCTGGCGCGGCGTGACCGACCCTGCTTCCGGGCCGACTCCGAAGAGGGTACGCCGCAAGAGCCC
The DNA here is from genome assembly GCA_051525975.1 of Sorangium sp. So ce134. Lineage (GTDB taxonomy): Bacteria > Myxococcota_A > Polyangia > Polyangiales > Polyangiaceae > Sorangium. Next base: position 8,352,861 of record CP150314.1, on the reverse strand, counting down.
CCGGATGTAATCGAAGGAGCGCTCGCTCAGCTCCGGCATGTCGAGGTAATGCGTGAGGGCGAAATAGCCGTCGTAGCCCTTCACGAGCGGGATCAGGTTCGTGCCGATGACGTAGAGATCGTAGGTGAACCAGACGAGGATCGCCTTGCGGAGGAAGAACGACTCTGCCGTGAAGTGGTAGCAGAGGAGCCACAGGCACAGCACGGCGAGCTCGACGAGCACCCCGGCGAGATAGACGATGATCTTGTGTCGCCGGTTCGAGAACTGGTGGACGTTCGTCACATCGCAGTAGGCGCCGGGGATGACCCCGTAGAAGAGCATGATCCCCATGCTCTCGACCTTTCCGCCGTAATGCTTGCAGGCGAGGCCGTGCCCGAGCTCGTGCAGGAACAGCGTCGAGCTGCCGATGACGAGCGGCGCCAGGAGCACGTTCCCCCAGTGGAACGACGCCGCCGGGGGCACGCGCACGTCGACGAGCGCCACCGCGGCGAAGGCGAGGAGCAGCGCGAGGAGGCAGACGCCCCATCCGCTGAAGACGAAGCGCCCGATCCGCCGGTCGAGCCTGCCCAGGAAGCGATCCGGGTTCCAGAGATGCACCATCCGCATGTGCGACGGCAGCAGCCGATGGCTCCGGAAGAACACGGCCGAGAGCGCCGAGAGGACCGAGCGCGCCCGGGCGTTGCGCGGGTTCACCTCGAGCACCGCGGCGAAGTACCTGGCCGCCTGACAGCACCTGCCCGCCTCGAGCTGCCGCAGCCCGGCTCCGAAGAGCGCAGCCTCCTCGGCGGCGAGGCGACGGCCGCCCTCCGACGCTCCCCGGCGGAAGCTGAGCCCGAGCCGCCCGAGCTCCCGTTGAACGGCGCGCCGCATGCCGGGCGGGTCCTCCTCGTAGGAGGTGATGTCGAGCAGCATCTTCCCCGCGAGGAAGACCGCGAACCGCCGGACCCGCTCGACGGGGATCGCGATTCCGTGGAGGAGCTCGAGCTCGCCCGCCACGTCGGCGAACGAGCGCTTGCCGTCGAGCAGGTCCATGATGGCGATCTGGAGGTCGCTCATCTCATAGAACGCCGAACGGAGCGGGTCCTGGACCAGCGTGACCGCGCGCGCCCCGTCGTCCTGACGGTGGTATACGAGGTCGTCGCGGACCTTGCAGCGGCTCGACGGCTTCATCAGATAAGGAAGCGGAGCCGGACCCACCGGACCGCGCGGCGCAGCGCCAGCCACAGGAGGCTGCTGTCGCCGGTGTTGATTTCGCCGTAACCCGTCATCTTCCCGAGGAGCCGCCCGTCCTGATTGTCGACCTCCGTCATCACGCGGATCACCTGGTCACCATTCCGCTCTTCCACGCTCTTCGAGATGAAGTTCACCGTGCCCCGGAATGGCATGAGCGGATAACTCTGGACCTTCACGGTCGTCGGTTGACCGAGCGCCACGACATCCATCTCGCGCTCGGGGACGAAGATCTCGATGCGACCCTTTCCGAGGTCCTCCACCTCGCAGATCGTGTCGCCGGGGCGGACGCTCTGCGCGACGTGCTCGCGCAGCCGGGGCGTGACGACGATCCCGTCGCTCGGCGCGACGATCGTGAGCAGCTCGCGCCTCCTCTCGAGGTTCTGGAGCTCGATCTTGGCGAGCTCGAGCTCCGCGACGGCCGCGTCGACCTCCTCCTGCCTCGATCCTGCCAGGAGCAGGCGCAGCTCCGCCTGGGCCATCGCGAGGTCTTTGCGCTTCACCGCCAGGTCGCGCCGGGCGCCGTCCCGCCGCTCGGCGGTCTCCAGCTGCGCGGCGAAGAGGTCCGATCTGCGCTTGGCTTCGATCTCGGCGAACTGGACGTCGTGCTCCCTCGCGGCGACAGCGGCTCTGGCCTGGTCGATCTCCTCCCGGCGCGCGCCGGCGCGGACCTTCGCGAGGTTCGCGCGCCGCCGCTCCACCTCCGCATGGGCCCGCAGGAGGGCGGTGTCGACATCGTGCGCGTCGAGCCGAGCGATCACGTCGCCGGCCCTGACCCGATCTCCCTCGTCGACCAGGATCTCGGCCACGAGCCCCTCGACCTGGGCGCGCACCTCGACACGCGTGAACGGCAGCACCACGCACGGCTCCGTCACGTAAAGCGGATAGGGGATGACGGCGAGCGCGCCGAGGAGGAGCGCCGCGAGGCAAGGCCCGAGGACGCGGCGAGCGGCCGGGCGTGTCCACCATGGCGCCTCGATCCGGACCCACGCGGCTCCGGGCGCCGGCAGCTCCTCGGCCTTCCGTGCCGCGGCGCCGTCCTTCGCCTCGACGGCGGGCGCGGCGCCGGCTGTCTCCGGCGGAGCGGCCGCGCCTGCGTCAGGCGGCGGCGCGGGCGCTGGCGTTTGCTCCTCGGCCGGCGGAGCGGGGCCGGCGGGCGGCGCGGGCGTCGCTGGCTCGTCCGGCGGCGACGTCGCTGGCCGCGCATCGGCGCCCTCGTCCTTATCGAACGCGCACGGCGCCGCGGCGCCGTCGCCGTGCGCGGCTCCGTTCGCCGCGGCGCCCGGGCTGCGCTCGGGCGTGCCCTCGAGAGCCGCGACGAGCTGCGAACGGAAGGCGTCGAAATCGAGCGCCGTCCCGGCCGGCGGCTCCACCCGCGCCGCCCGCGCGCGCGGCGCGGGCTGCCGGCCGACCAGGAGCCCGAGGGCGGCGATCTGCTCGACAAGACTGGCCACTTGCTGTCGGGTGACGTCCGGGAAATGCCGTCGCGCCCTCGACGTGAGCTGGTCCAGATCGCGCCTGCCATCCAGCTCCTGGGCGACGAGACAATCAAGCTCGTAGAGCGCGTGCTGCGTACCGGCGACCGGGTCATAGACCAGGACGACGCTCGGCTCGGAGCTCCGAAAGAACTTCAGATCCGATCGGAGCGCCGGAACGCCCGACGGATGATGCTCGAAGTGGGAGACCACGGCATTCTCTAAGCAACCCGGGCTTCGGGCGTGACGACAGGGCATGACTTATAAATGACGGCCTGACTCATGCCAATGACTTTTTTGCGATCTGGATGCGATGATCTTTTCTTCCTTTTCTTGTCGCGATCGTGTCGATTCCCCGGATTTGTTCGTTGCGCTTGCGTGCGCGTGTGCGCTGCCTCCTTACCCGGAGTCCCACGGGCGCGAGGCTTTGAGGGAACGGGACGCATCACGGATGCCAGCACGGACAGATCGTGCTGCAGTTTTGCGTAAATGACGTTTCGAAGCCTTTTCGGAGGCGTCGCGTGCTCCCGCCGTCACCGTCGCCTCGACGCCGTGTCGATTTTATTTGGCTGTCCTGGAATACAAGAAAGAAATTCAGTGGAGTAGAACGCCCCTGTAGCCGGCCATGGGAGCCGCGCCCTGGCACCGACGGGCGAGCCCGGTCGCCGCACCCAGCCGTTTGGTCCCCCCGCGGGGATGGGCTATAGCTCCGCCCCAGACCACATGAAAACCATCGGGTTGATCGGGGGCATGAGCTGGGAGTCTTCCCTCTACTACTACCGAATCATCAACGAGGCCGTCAAGCAGCGGCTCGGCGGCCTGCACTCGGCGGAGTGCCTGATGTTCTCCGTGGACTTCGCTCCAATTGAGAAGATGCAGGCAGAGGGGCGCTGGCAGGATGCGGGGCAGGTCCTGGCGGACGCAGCGGTCCGGCTCGAACGAGCGGGCGCAGGGTTCATCGTCCTCTGCACCAACACGATGCACAAGGTGGCCGGCGCCATCGAGGAGCGCATCCGCATCCCGCTCCTCCATATCGCGGACGCCACGGGAGCAGAAATCCAACGTCGGGGGCTCCGCCGGATCGGCCTGCTCGGGACTCGATTCACGATGGAGCAGGACTTTTATCGACGGCGGCTGGCGGAGCAGCACGATCTCGACGTGCTCGTGCCGGAGGAGGCGGAGCGGGAGACGATCCACCGGGTCATCTACGACGAGCTCTGCCTCGGACGTATCGATCCGTCATCTCGACAAAAATACATCGCGATCATCGAGAACCTCATCGCTGCTGGCGCCGAAGGGATCATCCTCGGATGCACGGAGATCATGCTCCTCATCGGGCAGGAGGACGTGCAGGTCCCCGTCTTCGATACGACGAAGATCCACGCATTGGCCGCCGTGGAGCGAGCGCTGGGCGCGGGGAGGGTGGATGTCCGAGCGCGTTGACCTCGCTCGTCCAGCAGAGCAGGAGGTGCGAGGGTCCAGGGTCGGGTAGCCCCGGGGCCACGAGGGCGCGCCCGGTCGCAGGGGGCGGACTCCCGTATCTCGATCGCTGATCCCGGGAGCGGCGGCTATTTTCTGGTCCGCTCCGGGTCGCCCGGGAGGTCGAACACCCGGGCGATCGCCCGGGCGGCGGTCCCGTCCTCGAACCCCGCCTTCGGGACCGCGCCGTGCGCCTTCAGCGTGGCCGCGAGCCGCTCGAGCACGCGGAGGTCCATGTTGCTGCACAGGAGGACGCGCACGTCCCGGAGGCCGTCGGCGTCGCGGATGGCGCGCACGACCTGCGCGCCATCCATGCGGGGCATGTTCACGTCCAGCAAGACGACATCGGACCTCATCTCGCGGATCGCGTGCAGGCTCCCGAAAGGCCCCCGATGAAAGCGGGCGGCGGCCCCGGCGCGCACCAGCGCGCGCACGGCCTCCTCGCCGAAACTGACGTCATCATCGATGACGAGGACGCGCCGACCGGAGAGCTGCTCACTCGTGGTCATGATTGAATGATACCTCTTTCGAGAAGGACGAGAATGGCCGCCGCCGAGCGAGCAAGGGGCGCGGAGCGCGGCCGTCGGTGATCGAGGCGCCTCTTCATAGGAGGCGCGCCACGGCGTCGAGCAGCTTCTGCTGGTCGAAGCGGCCTTTCACGATGTACTCGTCGGCGCCCGCGGCGCTCCCCTGCGCCACGTCCGCCGGCCGGTCCAGGCTCGTCACGAGGATCACCGGCAAGCTCTTGTGCCGGGGGTGCGCCCGGATGCGCCGGGTCAGCGCCACGCCGTCGAGCCGCGGCATCTGGACGTCGGACACGACCAGATCGTACGAGCCCGATTGCAGGGCTTGCCACGCCATCTCGCCGTCGTTCGCCGTGTCCACCACGTAGCCCGCGGCGACCAGGATGTTGCGCTCCAGCGTGCGGCTGGTGAGCGAGTCGTCGACCACGAGGACGCGCCGCTTCTTCAACGCCTCCGCCGCGCGGACCGTCTCCGCGCGGTCGGGGGCGCGGCCCTGCGCGGCGCTGAGCAGGCGGGGCACGTCGAGGACGACGGCGACGAGGCCCGTGCCGAGGATCATCGCGCCAGCGACCCCCGGGATGGGAGGGATGTTCCACGGCAGCGCCTTGGTCACCGACTCCACCTCGCTGTCCACGCGCTCCACCACGAGGCCCACGCGCGACACGCCGTCCGAGACGACGACGACGAGGAGCCGCTCCGGGTCCGTCGGCCGCGCCTCCTCCATCAGCGAGGACAGCCAGCGGAGCCGCAGCGGCTCTCCCCCGGCGTCCTGCACGGCCGCCATGCCGTCGAGCGCCTGCACCTCCGACGCCGCGACGCGGAAGGTCCGCGCGACGTACGCCGTCGGCAGCACGAACGCGGTCCGCGCGGTGTGCACGAGCAACCCTCTCGTCGACACGACCGTCGCCGGCACCTCCAGCCGGAAGGTGCTGCCGCCGAGGGCGGGCTCGGCGACGCGGGCGTGCCCCCCGAGCGCCGACGCCCGCTGCCGCACCACGTCGAGCCCCACGCCGCGGCCGCTCACCTGGCTGACCGACTCCGCCGTGGAGAAGCCGGCGAGGAAGACGAGATCGCAGACCTCGGCGGCGCTCATGCGCGCGAGCTGCTCCGGCGTGGCGAGGCGCCGCTCGACGGCGCGGCGCGCGATCCTCGACGGATCCAGGCCGCGGCCGTCGTCGCTCACGTCCACCTCGACCATCATCCCGGGCGCGCGGGCGTGCACGCAGATCGTCCCCACGCGGGGCTTGCCGAGGCGCGCGCGGGCGTCGGGCGGCTCGATGCCGTGGTCGACCGCGTTGCGCAGGAGGTGCAGCATCGGGTCCCGGAGGCTGTCGAGGATGTGCCGGTCGACCTCGATGTCGCCGACGTCGGCGACGAGGCGCGCCTCGCGGCCGAGGGCGTGCGCGGTCTCCGCCACGGTCCGGCGCCACAGCGGGACGGCGCCGGACAGCGGCAGCATGCGGGCGCGCTTGATGGCGGCGGACCAGTCGCGGATCAGGAAGCCGAAGCGATGCGCGTCCTGCCGGCTCGACTCCAGCAGGCGGTCGAGGGAGCGGCCGACGTCGCGGACGGCCCGCCGCAGATCCCCCGTGGCGGCCCGCTCGAGCTGCATGAGGTCGAGGTGGCACTGCTCGATCTCGGCGTGGCGCGCGAGGCTCCGCCCCTGCGCCGCCATGAACTCCCCGGCGAAGTGCATCAGGTTGTCGATCCGGCTCGCCTCGATGCGCACCGTGGCGGCGCCGGCCTGGCCCAGAGCGCCGCCGGCCTGGCCCAGAGCGCCGCCGGCCTGGCGCTGGGCGGCGCTGCCCGCCGCCGCCGACTCGGGCGAGGGCGCCGGCTCGGACGAAGGCGCCGGCTCGGGCGGCGGCGCCGACGCGAGCGGCGCGGGCTCCGCCCGGGCGGGGGCCGCGCCCCCGGCGACGAACGCGCGGGCCGCGTCGAGCGGCGCCTCCCCGCCGAGGAAGCGGGAGATGATGCCCATGCCGTCGCGCAGGCGCTGCGCGAGCCAGGGGGACACCGGGCCGCCGCCCCGGCGATGGACGATCAGCGCGTCTTCCATCGCGTGCGCGACCCGCTCGACCCCCTCGGCGCCCGAGACGTGCGCCGCGCCCTTGATGTTGTGGAGGACGCGCAGCGCGGCGGCGAGGTCGCGCGCCGCGTCCGCCGCGCCCTCCGCCGCGAGCCGGTCCACGATCTGCGCGAGGTCCTCCAGCGCCTCCGTCGCCTCGTCGCGGAACATCGCGAAGAGCTCGTCGTCGCGCTGGCTCATCGCGCCCCGCTCCCGGGCGCGAGGCGGGGAGCCCGCCCGATCCGGCTAGAACCGATCACTGGTCGCCTTCAGCTCGCCGGAGAGGCGGTCGAGATCCACGACCGCCAGCTCGAGCTGCCGGACGCCGGTGGCGTTGTCCCGCGCGGCCTTGGAGATGCCGCCCAGCGCCGACGAGATCTGCGTGATGCCCGACACCTGCTGGGTCGCGGCGCCCGCGATCTGCCGCGCCTTGCCGGAGCTCTCCTCGAGCACCACGGCCAGGCTCTCCACGACCTCGCGCACGGCCTCCACCGCGACCCTGCCGTCCTCCGAGCGCTTCGTGCCCTCCTCGGTGGCCATCACCGCGCTCTGCGTCGCCTTCTGGATCTGCGAGAGGATGCCGCGGATCTGCTGCGTCGCGCGCTTGCTCTGCTCGGCGAGGCTCCGCACCTCCGCCGCGACCACCGAGAAGCCGCGCCCGTGCTCGCCGGCCTTGGCCGCCTCGATGCTGGCGTTGACCGCGAGCAGGTTCGACTGCTCGGCGAGGTCGCCCACGGCGTCGACGATCGCGCCGATCTGCGAGGTCTGCTCGGAGAGCTGGAGGATCTGCTCGGCGATGCCGACGACGCGCTCGTTGATCGTCCGCATCATCGCCACCGCGTCGCCGAGCCGCTCGCGGCCCACGTGGCCGTTCTTCGCCGCCTCGTCGGCCGCGTGGGCCACCTCGCGCGCGCTCGCCGCGGCGACCTCGCTCGTCTGCCGGATCTGCTCCACCGTCGAGCTGACCTCGGCGACCGCGGACGCCTGCGCCGACGACGTCTCGGCGTATTCCTTGGCCGTGCCGCTGATCTGCGCGGTGCTGGTCGACAGCTTGTTGATGCCGTCCCGCAGGCTCTGCACCAGGGTGCGCAGGCCCTCCGCCATGTCGCGCGCGGAGGCGACGAGGCTCGCGATCTCGTCGCCGCCCCGCCCGGTCGCCACGGTCGAGCTGATGGCCCTCACGTCCGCCGTGGCGCCGCCGATGTCGCCCACCGCGATCTTGCGGAAGGCCTCGACGAGCCGGGAGAGGGGCGAGGCGATGTTCCCCGACAGCCAGAACGCGAGCGCGACCGCCGCCATGAGCACGAACACCATGATGGTGAGCACGATGAGGCGCGCCTGCGTGTACGTCTTCTCCGCGAGCGAGAGCGACCCGGTCGTCTCCTGCCGGTTGTAGTCGGAGAGCGCGTCGAGCGCCTGGTTCGACCGCTCATAGAGCTGCTTCGACGGACCGAAGTAGTCGCGAAGGGCCTCCGCGGTCTGGAGCTCCCGGCTCTTCGCGAGCATGCGCCCCGCCTCCGCGAGGTGAGCCGTGTGCTCCCTGACGAACGCCTCATGCAGGGCGCGCTCCTCGGCCGTGATGATGAGGCGCTCGTACTGCTGGGCCGCGCGCTGGATCCTGGCCTCCAGCTCCTTGGCCTGGAGATCGATGCGGTCCATGTCGGCGTCTTCGTTCGAGATGATGTGCTCGAGGTAGAGGATGCGGAGATCCGACGTGTCCGCGTCCAGCATCTGGAGCTGGTCCATGCTCTTGAAGGTGCTGTTCCCGAGCTCCTCGCCGACGTCGTGGATGATGCCCATCTCGTAGTTGGCCGCGACGCCGAGCAGAAACGTCAGCGCGGTGACGAGCAGGAACCCTGCCAACATCCGGCTGCGGACGGTCCAGTTCATGTCTCTTCGCACTCCATGGTTGTGAGATCCCCCGTTTGCGCGGCCGGCTCGCCTCGGCCCTAGCGCGCCTCGCCCGGCGCGGCGGGCAGGCGCGTCACGTCGAGCAGCGCGACGAAATCCCTGGTCATCGCCCGGAAGGGGCGGCGCGGGTCCGCCCCGAGCTCGGCCGACAGCTCGTCCTCGTACACCTCGCGAAACCCGAGCACCGACTGCACCGCGAGCCCGAGCGGCCCGCCCGCGCCCGCCACGATGGCCATCGCGCTCGCGCGCTCCGCGCTCGCGCCGAGCACCGTCGCGAGGTCGACCACGCCGAGCAGCTCGCCGCGCACGTTGGCGATCCCGAGCAGCCACGGCGGCAGCCCGGGGAGGGACGTCACGTCGGGCAGCGGCACGATCTCGCGCAGGCGGTCGACCGGGATGCCGTAGCGCTGCGCCCCCACGCCGACGAGCGCCACCTGGGCGGCGATCCGGCGATCGGACTCGCCCTCCCACGCGGCCGCGATGCGCTCGGCGCGGCGCCGCAGGACGTCCTCGCGCGTCGCCTGGGCCCTTCGTTCAGGCTTCATGTGAATCCTCCCCGGAGCAGCCGGAGCGCGTCGAGGAGCTCTCGCGCGGTGGTCTCGCCGTCCTCCAGCCGCGCGTCGGCGGCGGACTTCGTAAGGAGATCTTCCAGCACGCGGGCCTGCTGGATGGCCTGCGCGAGCTGCCCGTCCCCGCGCAGCGCGACGACGTACCAGTAGCGCGCGAGCAGGTGCTCCGGCCGCAGGAACAGCGCGCGCCGGAGGTCCTCCACGGCCGCTCCGGCGCGGTCGCCGGCCATCGAGACCTGCGCGCGGATCAGGTACCCGGCCGGGGCCTTGTCGGGCTGCTCGATGAGGGCCGCGGCGGCCGCGAGCGCGGCGGCGAGGTCGCCTCGATCGGCGAGCATCATCGCCCGCGCCTCGTCCGGCACGGGCGCGGCGGAGCGCGCCGCGGGCGCGGCGGAGCGCGCCGCGGGCACGGCGGGGCGCGCCGCGGGCGCGGCGGCGCGGAGCGCGGGCCGCTTCGCGGGGGCGGGCGGCGGGCCTTTCCTGAGGCGGGCGTCGCGGCGGACCCGCGCGGCGAGGCGCGCTCGACGGCTCGGGGGCGCAGGCTCCCCGTGCGGCTCGCCCGCCGCGGCGCGCGGCCGGTAAACGCTGGTCGTCTCGTGCCCCGCCTCGAGGAAGCGCGCCCCGTCCGGGCGGGGATCGGCCGGCGCCACGAAGAGCAGCCCCTCCGGGCCGAGCGCGCGGTGGAACTCGGCGTAGGCGTCGGCGATCACCTGGGGCGTGAGGTAGAGGGCCACGTTGCGGAACAGGACGGCATCCACGGAGCCGCTGGGCAGCCCGGCGGCGTGGTTCACGACGTGCCCGACCTCGAAGGTCACCGCCTGGCGGATGGCGTCCACGAGCCGGCGACCCGGGTGGGCGCCGCGCGCGAAGTACCGGGGCTCCAGCCAGGCCGGCGCGTCGCGGAACGCCCACGCGCTGTACACGGCGGCCCGCGCCTTCCTGATCGACGCCGCGCTGATGTCCGCCGCGACGATCCGGACGCGCGCGAGCGCCCGCGCGCCGAGCCGCGCGTGGATCGCGATCGCGACGGAGTAGGGCTCCTCGCCGGTCGCGCAGCCGGCGGAGAGCACGCACGCCGTGGCCAGCGGGTCGGCGAGGCGGGCGGCGAGCGCCTCCATCAGGACGTCGAAGTGGCTCGGGTGACGGAAGAAGTACGTCTCTCCGACGGTGAGGTGATCGAGCAGCTCGGAGACGAGCGACGGCCACCCCTCCCGGTCGAGGAGGAGGGCGCCCACCGCCGCGCCCCGCTGCTCCGCGATGGCGCGGAGCGCGCGCGTCGCCTGCTCCTCCCAGTCCTCGCGCGGCACGAGGCCGCTCGCGCCCGCGGCGGCGCGGAGCAGCGCGGAGACGCCGGTCTTGTCGATCATCGAGCTCACGCCGCTCCGGCCGCCCGGGCTGCCCCGCCGCCGGCCGGGTCGTCCTCGGCGGGGATGTCCGACGTCGCGAGGAGGCGCCGCAGGCTGAAGAGCAGCAAGAGCCCGCCTTCGTCGTGGAGCGTCGCCCGCACGTAGGGCCCCTGGGGCATGCTCGCGGCCTGCTTCGCGGCCGCAGCCTCGGAGGCCGCGAACGACCGGATGCCCAGCACCTCCTGGACGACGAGGCCGAACCGCCGCTGATCGGCCTGGCAGAGGACGATCTGATCGCTGAGCAGGAGCTCCCTCCGGCAGCGGCCGAGCCTGGCCGCGACGTCGAGCACGGGGAGCGCCTGGCCGCGGACGATCAGCAGGCCCTGGACCCACGGGGGCGCCTCGGGCAGCGGCGCCATCGCGGCCGCCGGGACCGCGCGCTCGACCGCGTCGAGCGGCAGCGCGACGCGGCTGTCCTCGACCCGGCAGACGACGACCTGGAGCTCGCCGGCCGAGGGCAGGGGATCGTCGGCGAGGACCTCCCAGGAGGACCGCTCGAGCTCGTAGAGCCGTCGCTTCAGCTCCGCGAGCTCCCGCTCCATGTCGGCTTGCCGGCTCATCGCGCGCCCCCTCCGTGGCGAGGGGCGTCGAGGTGCTCGCGCACGCGCGCGGCGAGCTCGCCCGAGGCGCGCGTCTTCGGGAGGACGCCGGCCGCGCCGAGGCGCCGCGCGAGCTCGAGGAGCTCGTCGTCGGGGCGGCTGGAGAAGAGGACGACGCGCGTGCTCCCGAGCGCGCCGTCGCGCGCGAGCCGCTCGAGGAGCGCGGCGCCGTCCTGGTCGCCGAGCGAGAGGTCGAGGAGGACGAGCGCGGGGCGCTCGCCGGCGATCGCCTCGGCGGCGGCCGCCGCGGTGCGCGCCGTGACGACGCGCAGCCCCACCTCGGAGAGCGCGCGCTCGACGAACCGCAGCACGGTGCGGCTGTCGTCGACGACGAGCACCGTGGGGCGCCGCTCCTCCGGGGCGGCGCCCGCGCGCTCGAACGCGCCGGCGAGCTCGGCGACCGCCGGCGGAACGTCGCCGCGCCCCTCCGCGGCGAGCGCGACGAGCTGCCGCAGCGCGCGCAGGGACCCGTCGACGAGCCCGAGCGTCTCGCCGCTCGCGGCGATCGCCTGCCGCCTCTGCCGATCGAGCGCGGCCTCCAGCCGGCCGGCGAGGTCGGCGATCGCCGCGTGGCCGCTGACCGCGGCGAGGCCTCGGAGCGTGTGGGCACACTGGATGAGCCGGGCCACGGCCGCGCCGTCGCACGGGCGCGCCCTCACGGCGTCGAGCGCGCCGGCCATCGACGCGAAGATCTCGTCCGCCTCGGAGAGCAGGAGTCCGAGGAGGGGATCGCGGGCAGCTTCCACGAGGCAGTCCCTCCCTCCCTCAGCGCAGCAAGCCGCGGCGCCGGATCCCGTCGGGGCCGCGCAATAAGATGATTTCCGACAAGTAGCCCCCCCAGCTCCCCTTGGGCTCGGCCCGAGAGGAGACCTTGTTACAGCTTTGTTCAGCGTAGATCGGCCTCGGACGCTGGATCAAGTGTCATGAGCATTCCGCCGCGCGGCCCATGAGTCCTGGTGGGGCCTGCTGCGTACTCGCAGGATGAGCTTGCCTTTGGCGGCTCGCTGCGACTCGCCATCTTACGGACATGGCCGGTGCGTGTGGGAGATCGGTGGACGGCGTCGGGCGTCAATACCGCTCATCATGGATGAGACCGTCGGTCCCTCCTCATGGGTCCGTCGCCGACATTCCGGGGCGGCGGAGCAGCCCGCGCAGGTGGTTCCTGGCCATCCGCGCCGCCATGGGGTCAGAGGCGCGGGCCGCGAGGAGCACGGCGCTCGACGGCGCCGCGGAGCTCGCGGACGTTGCCGGCCAGTCGTGGCGCGCCGGCGCCTCGACCAGCTCCGCGGGCGGGTCGTGCTTGCCGGCACCCTGCGCCGCGCCGTCACCCGCAGGGATGACCGGCTCCTCCGGCGCGCCGCCGCGCGCGCGTGGCTCGGCGCCGCCGCCGCGGTGCCGCCGCCCGGCGACGAAGTCGCGAGCCCCCGGGGGCGATCCCCGAAGGCGCGGCCCTCCGACGCCGCCCCCGCCGGGCAGGCGGTGGCCACCGGATCCCCCTCATGCCACCGCCGCGGACGCGTCGAGCATCAGCGGCCATCGGCGGCTATCGGCGGCTATCGGCGGCCATCGGCGGCCATCGGCGGCCGCCGGGCCGCCTTGTGCCCTGCCTCGCCCGCTGAGCCGCGTCGACCCGCCACCGCTCGCTTTCCTGCTCGACGAGCAGTCCTCTCGCCCACGCAGAGCGGCTCAGCGGCCGCCGGTGACCTCGATGTGGTACGTGATCGACAAGCTGAATCCGGTCAGGCTCGTGCTCTCGAAGTGCAGGACGTGCTCGCCCCGCGACAGCGGGTTCAGGAGCACGTAGATGCCGTCGGTCACCGCCGGCGCGACGGTCATCGCTCCCGTGTCAACGCCGAGGACGTCGTAGATGTTGTCCTCGGGCAACGTGTAGCTGAACTCGCCGGATTGGACACGGTGAATCGTGCTGTCCGGCGGATCCAGCCCGGCGATCTCTGTACCGTCGATCGTCGCGGACGCGGAGATGACCATGTCTTGTAGCACCGCCGCGCACGCGCCTCCCGAGATTGACGGACTTCGTGGAAATGATAGCATCAAAAAATCTATACTTGGCTCGCCTGCGCGATGAGCGATGCGCGGCGTCCAAAAGGATCTGCGGGGCATGGGTCCGTCCATGTCTGATGTCCACGAGGCCACTTCAGGGGCTCATCGCGCGGAGGTGCAACATGAAGAACGTCGCCGTGGCGCTGGCTGCCGTTGGTCTGTTGACGAGCGCCTTCCTGTTGCGCGCCGGGAGGGGCCGCTCCGGGGTCGCCATGGCTGACGAGTCGAGCTCCGTCGATCGTCGAGTCGCGGGCTTTCACGGGAGATACGGTTATTACGCCACGGGCACCGTCCTCGGCGTCGGCAGCCTGGCGGCCAACGGCGTGATCACGTTCAGGCACGACGGCACCCTCACCGCGGAGGAGTCGGTGAACGTGAACGGCCGGTTCGAGCAGGTCAGCTACACGGGGTGGTACACGCTCAACCCAGACGGCACGGGGACGTTCACCACCCAGGACCCGAGCGGCGGAATCAGCGACTTCCGGTGGGTGCTCACCGCGAATCGCGCGCGGGGCTCCGCGATCATCGAGGAGGCGGCGGTGGTCGGGGTCATGGTCATGGAGCGGCAGTGAGCGCCGACGGCCCCGCCCCTGCGGCGCCCGCGAGCTCCGGCCCGCCCGCGGCGCCGCCGATGCCGCCGCCGGCAGGGGCGCGAACGCGCCTCCGGGGGAGCGCCCGCGCGCTCGGCTCGGCCGTGCGATCGGCCCCCATCGCGCGGGCGCTCACGGCTCCGCTGGCGCTCGCCTGCGTCCTCGTGAGCGCTCCAGCCGTCGCTGATCGATCCTTCACGCTCTTCGAGAGCGGCCAGGTGCGACCCCTGGCGCTCTCGCCGAGCGGAAAGCTCCTCTTCGCCCTCAACACACCGGATAACCGCGTCGAGATCTACCGCGTCAAGGCGAGCGGACTCGCGCATCGCGCGTCGGTGCCTGTCGGCCTCGAGCCGGTCGCTGTCGCGGCCAGGACCGACACCGAGGTCTGGGTCGTCAATCATCTGTCCGACAGCGTGAGCGTGGTGAAGCTGGGCGCCGATGGGCACGAGGCCCGCGTCGAGCGCACCCTGCTCGTCGGGGACGAGCCCCGCGACATCGTCTTCGCGGGCCCGGGGCGCGACCGGGCGTTCATCACGACCGGCCACCGCGGTCAGAACAGCCCCGTCGACCCCCAGCTCACCACCCCCGGGGTGGGTCGAGCCGACGTCTGGGTCTTCGGTGCGGGCGGCTGCGACGCGTCGCTCGGCGGTGATCCGATCACCATCGTCACTCTCTTCAGCGACACCCCGCGGGCGCTGGCGGCGACGCCCGACGGGAGGATCGTCTACGCGGCCGCGTTCCACTCGGGAAATCGGACCACGGCGATCCACGAGCTCGCCGTGCCCGACGGCTTCGACGCGGGCGGGGGCGTACCGGGTCCCAGCACGAACTTCCAGGGCATCCCGGCCCCCGAGGTGGGCATGATCCTCAAGTTCAACGGTGCCCACTGGGTCGACGAGCTCGATCGCGTCTGGGATGACAAGGTCAAATTCTCGCTGCCCGACAAGGACGTCTTCGTCATCGACGCCATGGCGAATCCTCCTGTGCAGCTCGCCGGCAGCGCGGGCTTCTTCTCCGGGGTGGGGACGATCCTCAACAACATGGTCGTGAACCCGGTCAACAAGAAGGTGTATGTATCGAATACGGAGGCATTCAATGACGTTCGCTTCGAAGGCCCCGGGACCTTCGCTGGCGGCAGCGTCAGGGGCCACCTGCACGAGAGCAGGATCACCGTCCTCGGTCCGGGGAGCGTCGCGCCCCGGCACCTCAACAAGCACATCGACTACAGCGTGTGCTGCGCTCCCGTCCCGAACGCCGAGAACCAGAAGAGCCTAGCGACCCCGCTGGGTATGGCCGTCACGAGGGACGGCAAGAGGCTCTATGTGGCCGCCTTGAGCTCCAACAAGGTCGGTGTCTTCAGCACCGCGGCGCTCGAGGACGACACGTTCGTCCCGAGCACGGCGGCCCAGATCCCCCTCACCGGCGGCGGCCCGACCGGGCTCGCGCTCGACGAAGATCGTCGGCGGCTCTATGTCCTGACGCGCTTCGACAACTCGATCTCGATCATCTCGACGGCGACCCACGCCGAGATCGGGCGCGTCGCCATGTACAGCCCGGAGCCGCCGAGCGTCACGGCGGGGCGCCGCTTCCTGTACGACGCGTCGTTCACGTCGAGCCATGGCGACTCTGCCTGCGCGACCTGCCATGTCTTCGGTGATCTCGACAGCCTGGCCTGGGACCTCGGCAACCCCGACGCGGCTGTGGTGAACAACCCTGGCCCGTTCGTGGGACCCCTCGTCGACCCTTTCACGGGGCAGCCCGTCGACCCCGACTTCCACCCCATGAAAGGCCCCATGACGACCCAGAGCCTCCGCGGGATGGCCAACCACGGGTCGATGCACTGGCGCGGGGACCGCACCGGGGGCAATGACGCCCCGACCGTCCAGCCGGACGGAGGGACCTACGACGAGGAGGCGGCGTTCGAGCGGTTTCAGGTCGGCTTCACGGATCTCCTCGGGCGGAGCGCTC
Organism: Sorangium sp. So ce134; assembly: GCA_051525975.1. GTDB lineage: Bacteria > Myxococcota_A > Polyangia > Polyangiales > Polyangiaceae > Sorangium. The sequence continues at coordinate 8,336,981 of CP150314.1, read as the reverse complement.
CGATCCCCGCGCAGGACATGCAGGCTTTCACCGATTTCATCCTGCAGGTGACGTACCCGCCCAACCCCATCCGTGCCCTCGACAACTCGCTCACGTACGACCAGCAGGCGGGGCGTGAGTTCTTCTTCGACTCGCGCTCCGACTTCATCGGAGTGACGTGCGGCACCTGCCACACGTTCGACCGCTCCGGAAACCCAGGGGCCGACGCCCCCGGCTTCTTTGGCGCGGACGGCGACTCAGCGTTCCGGGCGACGCCTCAGTTCTTCAAGGTGCCCCACCTCCGGAACCTCTATCAGAAGATCGGCATGTTCGGCTTCTCGGATGTCCCGACGGGCGTCTTCTCGGGCAACAACGGGTTCCAGGGGGATCAGATCCGGGGCTTCGGGTTCACCCATGATGGAGCCCTCGACACCGTCTTCCGTTTCATGTCCATCCTCGGGTTTTCTCCGCTCCCGCTCGACCCGGTGCCGAACCCGGAGGGGTTTCCGCCGCCGCCGGCGGGCGATCCGCTGCGCAGGCAGGTCGAGTCGTTCCTGCTCGCGTTCGACAGCAACCTGGCGCCGATCGTGGGCCAGCAAGTCACGCTGTCGGGAGAGAACGCTGCGGCGGCGGGGCCGCGGGTCGACCTGCTGATCGCGCGTGCCGAGGCGGGGGAGTGTGACCTCGTGGCGAAGGGCTGGCTGTCCCGGCATAACCGTGGCTTCCTCTATGTCGGGGCCGGTCAGTTCATGCGTGATCGGGCGCTCGCGCCTTCGATATCCGACACGGCGCTCCGGACGCTCGCGCTCGGCGCGCAGGGGCTCACGTACACGTGCGTGCCTCCAGGGTCCGGAGAGCGCATCGGGGTCGACCGGGACAGCGATGGGTACCTCGATGGCGACGAGGAGCACGCGGGGAGCGATCCCGCGGATCCGAGCAGCACTCCCTAGAGCGACAAACGGGCTGAAGCTGCCTGAAGAGCGCAGAACTTCGAACCGCCAAGACGCCAAAAAGACGCCAAGTAAAGAGAGAAAAAAAATCTTGGCGTCTTGGCGTCTTGGCGTCTTGGCGTCTTGGCGTCTTGGCGTCTTGGCGGTTCATTTCTCGCTTGAACAACGTGTTCGACGTTCCAGTGTTGCCTCTGTCCGCGGGGCTCTGGAGGGACGCGCAGCGTCGAGACCCCCGCGCCTCCTCGGACCGGGCGGCCTTAAGGCGCGAGCGACAGGTCGCGCACGTAGTCCGCGAGCGCCCGCTCCGCGCTGGCCACCGCCTCCCGCGCGCCCTGGAGCTTCGCCGACACCGCCGCGATCCGGTCTTCCTGCTCGCTCAGCGCCTTGAGGTAGCGCTCCTGGAGCGGGCTCCCGGCGGGCACGACCTTGAGGTTCTCGCGCACGCGCTCCTGCTCGGCGCGCAGCGCCGCGATCTCGGACTCCAGCGCCGAGAGCGCGCGCTGCCGCTCGGCGATCGCCGTCCGGAGCTCCGCGAGCCGCGCGAACACAGCGCGCAGCGACTCGGGGATCTCGCGCGAGGACAGGTACACCCCGATCTGCTCGCTGGAGAGGCTCGTGAGCGCGATCGTGTGCGAGACGGGGTGCTCCAGCACGACCGTGAGCCTCGCCGTCTCCCCCGCGGCCACCTCCCGCCGGATGCGGTAACGGCCGCTCGTCGCCTCGACGCCCTCCTTGGGCTCGGCGAGCTCCCAGCCGGCGATGCGCGGGTGCTCGATGAGCAGGACGCGCGGCTCGCGCGCGGCGCCCACGATCGTGTAGACCGTCACCTTGCGGGCGGTCCGGACGATCTCCAGCACGCCGCCCTGGATCCTCGCGCGCGAGAACGCCTCCTCGGCCCGGTCCTCGCGGTCGATGCGCACCTTCAGGTCGACGGCGAAGCTCACGAGCCGCGACTCGCCCGGCGGCAGCGCGGCGAGCCGGGCGTCGCCCACGTAGGTGACGACCCCCTCGGCGGAGCGCTCGTAGACCGTCATCGCGCCGGGCGGCAGGCTCGTGTCGCCGTCGTTCCGCAGCCGCACCGAGGCGAGCGGGCGATGCGCGCTCGTCTCCGGCTGGTAGAGCCACACGCGCTCCGCCGGGAGCTCGCGCTCGACGATCGGGAGGAGCGCCGTCTGCCCGCTCGCGATCGTGAGGGGCGCCGGGAAGCGGAACACGACCTGCGTCGCCGCCTCCTTGCGCTCCAGCTCGCGCTTCTCGGCCTTCTCGCCCCTATCGACGCCCTTCTCGACGGTCGCAGGGGGCCCGGCGAGGCCCGCGAGGCCCTGGTAGCCCTCGCGCCGCGCCGCCCTGGCCGCGAGCGCCGCGGCGCCCTCGTCGAGCCGCGGCAGCACCCGCTCGGCGACGTCGACGGGCACCTCGGGGCGATCCACATAGTAGATCTCGTAGAGCGCCTGGCGGAACGTCACCGGGTTGCCCGACACCAGGGTGAAATCCACGTTCTCCCAGTCGCCGCCGCTCTGGTTCTCCACGATGGCCCACCCGGAGAGCGCGCCGGTCTTCGCTTGTACATCCTCCGGCACGGTGAGCCGATACGATGTCTTCCAGAGCGGCACCTCGATGACGTAGGCCACCCGGACGAGCCGCTCCCCCTCGCCGGCCGTGCGCACGACGAGCTCGCGGCGGTTGCGCTGGCGCCGGGTCGCCAGCCCGAGGAGCGCCGCGCCGACCTGCTGCCGCAGCCGCCCCTCGACGAGCTCCACGCTCTCGAGCTCCTCCAGGACGACCTGCTTCAGCGCGCCGTCCGACATCAGCGCGAGCCGGTGCCGGTTCTCCGAGCCGCCGCCCGGCAGCGCCACCTGCGCCGCCGTGACCGAGACGATCCGCCCGGCGGCGGCCCCCGCGGGCCCTCGCGTCTGCACCTCGGCGCCGCGCAGGGCGTTCAGCAGGGCGGCCTCGGACTCCAGCGCTCCCTCGTCGAACGGGAGCTCGCGGAACAGATCGCGCAGCGGCTCCCTCCCGGGAAGCGTGATGTTCCCGGTCACGCCGCGATCGTCATAGACGACGATGCTCTTCAGGACATCGTCCACCTGATCGAGCCGCACCTCGAGCCGGAGCTCGGCGTCGCCGCGCACGCGCGCCTCGTACTCGAAGTATCCGACGCCGCCGGTCGAGAGCACGACCCGGCGGAGCGAGAGCGCGCTCGACGCGGTCCTCGGCCGGGCAACACGGGTCTCGGCGGTCGGTAGCGTCGCCGTCGTCCACAGTCCATGATCCATCGTCGCCTCCCCCGGCGGAGGCGTGCGATGGCCCCGCCGTGGAGGTCCATAACGCCCCTCTCGAGGGCGTCAACGACGGGCGGCCGGCGGCGGTCGCGCGGGCTCCCGGCGGACGTCAATCGCGGCCGGAGGCCGAGATCCGCTTCACGACGGCGAGCGCCTCCTCGACGTGCCTCGCCGCGCGGAGCTGGGAGGAAAAGGCATGTCGAACGACCCCCTCGCGATCGATGACGAACGTCACGCGGCCCGGGAGGAGCCCGAAGAGCGGCCTCACGCCGTAGCGCGCCGCGATCTGCCCGCCGGGGTCGCTGAGCAGCGTCATGGGCAGGCGGTGCTTCTGCGCGAACTGCTCGTGCGACGCCTCCGAGTCGGCGCTCACGCCGATGACCTCGGCGCCGGCCTCCGCGAACGCGACGTATTGATCGCGGAAAGCGCACGACTCTGCGGTGCATACGAGGGTGTCGTCCTTCGGATAGAAAAAGAGGACGACGGCCTTCTTGCCCCGGAAGTCGGAGAGCTTCACCGCCTCTCGCTTCTGCGATTGCAGGGTGAAGTCAGGGGCGATCTCACCGACGGACAGGGTGGATTGACCGAGCATCGAGGTCCTCTACCCGATGCGCCGCGCCGCGTCCAAGGCCGCGGGGCGGCGCGGCGCGCGGGCGCCGGTTTCTCCGGTCCGGAGGTCTCTTCGCGATCTCCCGGCAGGCGCTCGGCCGCGGGCCGCGGCGCCTCCTCCGAGGACCGGGCCTGCCCGCCCCGCGCCCGGGAGCGATCGAGCGAGCGGCCCTGAGGGCGCGCAGCGCGCCGGTCCTGAGGGCGCGGCGCGCCGGATACCGGCCGCGGGCGGGCCAACGGGCTACCCTGGGCGCCCCATGGCCACCACGTTCGCTGCGCTCATCTTTCGACCTGCCGAGATCCCGGACCGCGCGCTGTCGCAGGGCTTTGCCGTGGCGCTCGGCGGCTGGGACGTCGCCTCGCCGCGCCTGTTCGTCGCGCCGCTCCCGGGCCTGCCGGGGTACGCCGCCGCGTACTACTCGAGCGGCGAGCCCGCCGGCGGCGACGACGAGCTCGATCACCTCGCCGAGCTCTTCGAGGATGAGCTCTCCCCGCCCGTCGCCGTGCTCGACGCGGCCGCCGAGCTCGGCCACCCGGGCGCGACGATCTTCGCGCTCGTGTTCTCGGAGGAGGTCGTCCACGACGACGGCTGGCGCTTCGAGGCGAGCGGGTTCGTCCGCCACTTCGTGAGGGAAGGGGAGGAGGGCCTCGAGGCGGGCGTGGAGACGCCCGACCGGAGCGACATCGTCGCCATCGACGTCGACCTCCCGGACGGCGCGACCGCGCAGGAGGAGCGCGACGCCACGGACCGGGCGATCCGGCCGCACCGCGGCTCGACGTTCCTCTCGGCCGAGCTGGGGAGCCCGGCGCTCGGCGCGCTCATGGGCGGCCTCTTCGCGCCCGAGCGCCGGGTCGAGGTGCGCCTCGTCGAGCCGGGGCCGGGGTCGATCGCCGAGGAGGTGAAGCGGCTCAACCGGGTGCTCCGGCGCGAGGACGGCCGCGGCGCGCCGGCGGCGCCCCCGCCGCCCGTCCGCGGCGTCGCCCCGCCGGCGGCGTACGCGGCGTTCGCGGGCGCCTACGACTGGGCCGATCCGGCGGATCCGGACGATCTCTACCGGGAGCTCGCGATCGGCGCCGTCGAGGGCACGCTGCGCTTCCTGCGCGAGGACGAGCTCCGCGGCCACGATCGCGAGCCCGGCTGGGACGCGGCGGCGGCGCGGCGGCTCTACCCGATCGCGCGGCTCTCGGGCTCGGCGCTCGGCGGCGGCGCGGCCCAGCGGGCGATCGTCGCGCTCGGGGCCGACGGCGAGCAGCTCTGGGTCGTCCGCGGCGGCACGAGCGCGGCGCCGGCCGGGCCCACGTTCGGCGAGCTGCTGCGCTACCTCGCGCTGGGCTGGTCGCGCCGGAGCGACGCGGAGGAAGACCTCATCGGGGCGCTGATGCTGCGCGCGCGCCTCAGGTCCCTGGGGGGCTGACCCCGAGAGGGCCCCACGGGTTGCCCGGCGACGCTTCGCGCTACCGGGCGACGCGTGGGCGACCCGGAAGCCCCTGATCGGAGCGGCGCGCGACCGGCGCCTGTCCACGCAAATCATATCTTTCCGCGGCCCTCGAATGCGTCGACGAGGCAGCGCTCGATGGCGCCGTCCAGGGCTCGCTGCGGGCTCGCTCGCCCAGGAGCGAGGTGGCTCGCGGAAGGTTCTTCTAGAACGCCGATCGCGTAGATCAAGCGAGAATGAACCGCCAAGACGCCAAGACGCCAAGACGCCAAGACGAAGATTTTTTTTCTCTCTCTCTCTCTCTCTCTCTCTCTCTCTCTCTACTTGGCGTCTTTTTGGCGCCTTGGCGGTTCGAAATTCTGCGCTTTTCAGGCAGTTTCAACCCCGTTTGTCGCTCTAGGCAACCGGCGCGTGCAGCGTGGCTGTACGGCTGGACGGCCGTCACGAGGAGCTTGGCTTTGGGATCGCATTGGGTGACCGCTTGGTCACCGTGTTCTACGGAAGGTACGCACTATGAGAACGCACAACAAAAACAAATCAGCCTTGCACTTGATGATCGTGACGGGAGGCGCGCTGCTCGGCGTGCTCGAAAGCAGCGCGACCGCCGTGGCGCAAGGCGCGGGCTACTTCACGAGCTGGCAGGCGTTCGAGCCGACGAACCCTGAGATTGTCCAAAACGGAGGAGACATCATCGCGGTGGGGTGGGCGGAGCGGGGCGACTACGACGACGTGATCATCAGCAACACCCAGGCCGGGATTCCCACGGGGCTCGAGACCAGGGGGTGGGGGCTGGCGACGCTGGACCCTGCTCTCGATTGGATCAGCAGCAACGGTTACGTGCTCGATTACCTGTTGATGGACATCGAGGGGGACACTCAGACGCAATACGATCTGCTGCTGGACAACGTCGACCGTGTTCGAAGCGATCCGGACGCGGATATCTCCGAGGCGTACGTGGGGAACTACGGCTACTACCCTGGCATGAGCGTCGATACGTCGGGCGCGTGGCCTTGGAACTACGGCGAGCAGTTCAAGGTCGACCGGGAGAATATCTACGATACCTCGGGCCTCAATGTCGCGATGCCGGTGGCGTACAACTCGAGCCAATCGGCGCTGCACGTCGCCGCCTCGCATAGCGGCGTGCCTTACGTCGACGGGACGGCCCCCACCCAGATCGCCGCGATCTTTTGGAACGGGCTCGAGACGGTGAGCGTGGCGGCTCGCCACCTTCCCGATGGTCACCTGCTGATTCCCTATATCGCGGACTTCGTCAACAAGCCCAACTACGGTGTGCCGCAGTCGCAGGTCCTCCTGCCGGCCGACCCCGACTGGCACGGTCATCCCTGCCTACCAAGGGCCGACCGTCTCGATGGCCTGGGGGGCGCTCCGCCTCCGCGCTGGCTACGAGGGTGGAGATGTCTATCAAGCTGTCAACATCCCCGCCACGATGAACGAGTGGCTGGAGGTGAAGCTGGTCGTCAACCCCAATGTGGGCACCGGCCTGGGATCGCTCTACGTCCGCAATGTGACGGACGGGCAGACGGACTTCACGCGCGTCGTCTTCGACAACCTCAGCACGACGGGCGTGACCGAGCGCGCGCTGTACGTCCCGCTCGTCTTGGGCGTGAACAGGAACCCGACCAACTTCGACGGCTTCGTCGTGGCGGCCTACGGCGACAACAATGCGCTGGATGACCTCTCGATGGGATACTACGTGTCGCAGATGAATGATAACTTCGAGCATTATCAGTCCGGCGTCACGATGGACAGCCAGGTCACTCCAGAGCTCGTGTGGAACGGTCCAGCCTCCGCCGGGCCGGATCAGCTCACGGCCTCTGCGCCGTACGGCACCGGCAACGGCTCGACGCTCGCGGTCCGTCCGACGGGATCGAACTCGGCCAAGGCCTGGTGGGGCACCGAGCTGCCCGACTACGATGCGAACGACCTGACGATCTACTCTGGTCAGCTGTACGGCACCACGGGCGTTTACTTCGCTCCCGTCAACACGGTCGCCAGCGCGAGCAACGGCCTCACCCCAAACTACTACGTTGGATTCCTGGTGCAGTTCGAGCAGGGGCAGCTGCGCCTCCGAGGCTCGCGGGATAGCGGTGAGCTGTACAGGGCAACCAACTTCGCGCCGGCTTCGGGCAAGTGGTACGATGTTCAGGTGCAGGTCGATCCGAGTCGTGATATCGACGGTGTCGCGGGCGGCGACTTCGGCGTGGCGCGCGTTCGGGTGAGGAACCTGACCGACAATACCGCTCCGGTCCTGGTCGATTTCGACAAGATGTCCACCACGGGTGTCGTGGAGTCGTTGCTGGAGGTGCCGCTGTTCTTGAACGCCACGACCAGAAACCCGTCCAAGTGGGGCGGTTGGGAGATCGGCGGCACCAATTCCAGTGTTCAGGTGGACAATCTGCGTTCGGCCTTGTATCCGTACCTCGATTTCGTCAACCACAACCAGTACATCGACGGTTGAGGGTACGGATCCTATCAGACCGACTTCAGCGCGGCCCCGAATCGCGCTTCAAGGCCGGCGCGGCCGGGCGTGGCTGTCGCCACCTCCGCCGGCGTCGAGCGCCGGTCGAAGCTCGGGGCATCGCGAGCGATCCCCGCGTCCGGGAGGCGAGGCGCCTCGCTGAGCGACGTTCCATCAGAGATAGACGCCGTACGCGTCGCGCCCGTTGGCGGCGGGGCGGACCGAGTAGATGCCGGGGTCGTCGAGGACCATGTGGAGCAGGCCGACGTCCCGTTCGCTGCGGGCGAATACGCTCACGAGGATGCCGCCCTGCCTGACGCCCGTCTCGTAGCGTTCCGCCCAGCGCTTCGGGACGCCCGCGGTGATGAGGATCTCGCGCAGGCCGCCCGTGATCCCGGCGCCGATCGCGCCGGCCACGACGGCGGCCAGCGGGCCGGCCACCACGAATCCGAGGTCGGGGATCGCGGCGCTCATCGCGACGGCAGCGCCGAACGTGTGCGCCGGCGGCGTTCCGTCCGGAACCCTGAAGCACCGATGACGCGTTGCGTCGGTCATCAGCAGGCTGACGTCCTGTCGCGTGTAGCCACAGTCGATGATGCGTTCCGCCGCGGCTTCCGCCTCGTCACGCGTCTGCACCAGGCCAATTACGAGCTTTGCCATGAGAGACCTCCTTCGCGTGAGCGCGTCCCCGCTCCGGGCCCCCGCGGCGGATACCGCACGAGTCATGCCAATTCGAAATTCTCACGCGGCAATGCGATCTCTTCGATTCGGAGGGCCCCTCCGCGCCGGGGGAGCGAGGCGGGATGTCGCACTGCGCCCGCTGTGCCTCGCTTTCTGATGCCAACTTTCGCCGGCATCGCGTGATATTCCATGTTTCGCGGGCGCACGGCGCAAGAACGCCGTGACATGAGGTCTCGTCTGGCCGGTAGGCCGCACCCGCGCGCGCCGAACGCCTCGGGCGGCCGGAGCACGGCAGGCGAAGGCCGCCTCAGAAGCCGATCGTGTCCTCGAGCGGGGGAGGCGGCGGCTTCGTCGGTGTCGCGCGGCCGGTCGTCGCCTCCCGCGGCGCGGTCCGGCCGCGGCCGTCCGTGGCGCCGCGCGGCGCGGTGGTCGCGCTGGGCTTCCCGGCCGCCGGCGCGCCCGTCCGGGCTGCCGCCGCGCCCGCCTGGGCCGCCTGGGTGCCTGTCGAGCCCGTCTGAGCCGCCTGAGTGACCGCCGCGCCCGCCTGCGCGCCAGCCGAGCCCGTCGGGGCCGCCTGGCTGCCCGCCTCGGCCCCCGCCGTGACCGCCTTCGCGGGCTCATCCCTGGCGCCCGCCCCGGGCTCGGCAGGCGCGACCTGTGCGGGCGCCGCGGCGCCGCCCTGCACAGCGGGCGCAGCCGGCTGCGCCGCGCCCGGCGCCGCCTGCCGGGCCGCCGGGTCCTCCGAGGGCGGGGACACCTCCACGCTGGGCGACGGCCTCGTCACCAGGAACACGACCACCGACAGGGCGGCCCCCACCGCGAGCGCGCCCGCCAGGATGGCCGGCGCCCACTTGCGGGGCCCGTCCATCCCCGAGGTCGCCATGCCGGCGAGCGTCCGCCCCGGCGTGCCCGTGTTCGAGATCCGCGCGCCCGGCGCCGACGACGGCGCGCCCGTGGTCGAGAGCCGCGCGCCCGGCGACGGCGGCACCGGCGTCGGCGCCCCGAACAGCACCGGCTGCGGCCCGCTCCCGGGCCCGCCCCCGTGGCTCGCCCGGTCCCCGCTGAACGACGGCTCGTTCGTGAACGGCGTGCGCGCGAGCCCGAGGACCGCGTGCTCCAGCGCCTCCGCCATCTGCCGCGCCGACGCGAAGCGCGCCGCCGGGTCGAGCGCCAGCGCCCGCTTCATCCAGGCGTCGATCGCCGGCGAGAGCTCCGGCCGGAGCGCGCTCGGCGGCGTGAAGATCCCGGTGTGGAGCACGACCGACAGCGCGCCCAGCGTCTCGCCACGGAACGGCACCTGCCCGGTGAGCGCGTGGTAGGCGACCACCGCGAGCCCCCAGAGATCCGCGCGGAAATCGACGTGCTTCGCGCTGAGCAGCTGCTCGGGGCTCATGTAGAGCGGCGTGCCGAGCATGCTCCCGGTCGACGTCATCCCGAGATCGCCCTGCGGCGCGCCCTGGACCCGCTTGGCCACCCCGAAATCGACAACCTTCACGAACAGCTCGCCCTCGACGTCGAGCAGGAAGATGTTGTCCGGCTTGACGTCGCGGTGGACGATCCCGAGCTGGTGGGCGCGCCCGAGCGCCTTCGCCGTCTGCGCCACGATCGCCGCGACCTCGACGGGCGGGAGCGCGCCCAGCCGCTGCATGCGGCTCTTCAGGTCCTCCCCCTCGAGCAGCTCCATCACGATGTACGGCACGCCCTCGGGCGTGACCCCGTGATCGAAGACCTGCGCGACGTGCGGGCTCTTGATCTGCGCGGCCGCCATCGCCTCCCGCCGGAAGCGCTCGACGAAGCCGGTCTGATCCGCGTAGGCCGGCGACATGAACTTCACCGCCACCTGCGTCCCGAGCGCGAGGTGATCGGCCACCCATACGCTCCCCATCGCCCCCTTGCCGAGCTCACGCGCCAGCCTGAGCGTGCTCGTCACCTGCTGTCCGGGGTTCATCGGGGGTGCCTCTCCACTCAGCCGAGCCGCCGACCCGAGAAGGCGTCCTGTGCGCGAAGCGCGGTCCTCCGGGCGTCTACGCGCACAGCGTACAACAAACACCCCGAACCGTCACCACCGAGCACGCGGACCGCGGACGTGGCAGGTGCTCTCGGATAAGCTCTCGCCATGCGCGAGGGCACGCTGGTCGCAAGCCGGTTCGAGGTGCACCGCCTTGCCGGCGCCGGCGGGATGGGCACGGTCTACCGGGCGACCGACCAGCTCACCGGCCGGCCCGTGGCGCTCAAGGTCGCGGCCCCGGAGCTCGCCGCCCGCTTCCGGCGCGAGGCGCGCCTGCTCGAGGCCGTGCAGCACCCGCTCATCGTCCAGCACATCGCGCACGGCACGAGCGACGACGGCGCCCTGTGGCTCGCGATGGAGTGGCTCGACGGCGTCACGCTCGACGCGCGCCTCGGGGAGGGGCCGCTCCCCGTCGCCGACGCGCTGCTCGTCGCGCACCAGATCGCCGAGGCGCTCGCCGCCGTGCACGCGCTCGGGATCACGCACCGCGACCTCAAGCCGAGCAACGTGCTCCTCCGCGACGGCAGGGTCGACGGCGTGGTCCTGCTCGACTTCGGCGTCGCGCGGGCGGCGGCGTCGACCACCCTCGTCACGGAGGCCAGCTCGCTCGTCGGCTCGCTCGGCTACGTCGCGCCCGAGCAGGCGCGCGGCGACGCCGAGGTCGACGCGCGCGCCGACGTCTTCGCGCTCGGGGTGCTGCTCTTCGAGAGCGTCGCCGGGCAGCGCCCCTTCGCGGCCGACGACCCGCTCGCGGAGATGTGCCGCATCCTCCTCGAGGAGGCGCCGCGCCTCGCCGATCGGCGCCCCGACGTGCCGCCCTTCCTCGACGAGCTCGTCGCGCGCCTGCTCGCGAAGGAACCGGCCGCGCGCCCCGAGGACGGCCGCGCGGCGGCGGCCGCGCTCGCGGAGACGCGCGCCCTGCTCGCGCGCTCGCCCGGCGAGGGCGGGGACGGCGCGCCGGCGTCGGTCACGGGCGACGAGCGGCGGCTCATCAGCGTCGTCCTCGTCGACCTGGGCGCCGCCGACCCCGAGCCGGCGAGCGATCGGGGCGTCGAGCGCGTCGTCGCGGACGTCGCCGAGGCGTTCGGCGGCGAGCGCGTGCGGCTCGCGGGCGGCACGCGGATGGTGCTCCTGTCCTCGCAGACCGACGAGGCGTTCACCGGCCGCGGGGGCTCCGGCACGATGGTCGCCTTCGACCTCGCGGCGCGCGCCGCGCAGTGCGCCCTCGCGATGAAGGCGCGCCTGCCCGGGCGCCCGGTCGCGCTCGCCACCGGCCGGGCGCAGGTGGGCGAGCGCCTGCCCGCGGGCGACGTGATCGATCGCGCGGTCGCCTGCCTGCGCGAGGCCGGGGCCGACGTGCGCATCGACGAGGTCACGGCGGGGCTCGCGGCCCCGCGCTTCGAGGTGATCGGCGACGGCCCCTCGTTCCTGCTGAAGGGCGAGCGCGACGGCACGGAGCCGGAGCGCACGCTGCTCGGGCGCGTCACCGCGTTCGTCGGGCGCGACCGCGAGCTCGCGATGCTGCGCGGCCTCTACGAGCAGAGCGCCGACGAGCCCGTGGCGCGCGTCGCGCTGGTGCTCGGCGAGGCGGGCATCGGCAAGACGCGCCTGCGCTGCGAGCTCGTCCGCGCCGTGCGCGAGGGCGACGCGCGCGCGTCGGTCTACGTGGCGCGCGGCGACCCGATCGGCGCGGGGGCGCCGTTCGGCATGCTGGGCGAGATCGTCCTCGCGGCCGCCGGCTGCCTGCCCGGCGAGGCGATCGAGGCGCGGCGCGGCAAGATCCGCGAGCACGTGGCGCGCGCCGTGCCGGCCGCGGACGCGCGGCGGATCGCGTTCTTCCTCGGCGAGATCGCGGGCACGCCGTTCGACGATCCGGATCCGGAGCTCGACGCCGCGCGGGGGGACGCGGTCTTCCTGGGCGAGCAGGCGCGCCGCGCCGTGCTCGACTGGCTCGCCGCGCGGTGCGCCGAGGGGCCGGTCGTGGTGGTGCTCGAGGACATGCACTGGAGCGATCACGCCTCGGTCACGGTGCTGGACGAGGCGCTGCAGGCGCTCGCGGATCGCCCGCTCCTCGTGCTCGGCTTCGCGCGCCACAGCGTGATGGAGACGTTCCCCGGGCTGTGGGCGGCGCGCGGGGTGCAGCACATCAAGCTCGGCGCGCTGAGCCCGCGGGCGGCCGAGCGGCTCGTCCGCAGCGTGTTCGGCGAGGAGCTCGCGCGGCCCGAGGTGGCGCGGCTGGTCGAGCACGCGGACGGCCACCCGTTCTTCCTCGAGGAGCTGATGCGCGCGCGGGCCGAGGGCCGGAGCGACCTGCCGCCCACGGTCGTCGCGCTGATGCACACGCGGATCGAGGCGCTGCCGGCCGAGGCGAGGCGCACGCTGCGCGCGGCGAGCCTGTTCGGCGGCAGCTTCTGGCCCGACGGGGTGCGGCAGCTGCTCGGCGCGAGCACGTCGGCCGAGGCGCTCGATCGCTGGCTGAAGAGCCTGCTCTCGGAGGAGCTCGTCGCCCGGCGGGGCGTGTCGCGCTACCCGGGGCACGAGGAGCTCACGTTCCGCCACGCCCTCGTGCGCGACGCCGCCTACGGGATGCTCACCGACGGCGATCGCGCCGCCGGCCACCGCGCGGCCGCGCGCTGGCTGCGCTCGGTGGGCGAGACCGACGAGCGGGTGCTGGCCGAGCACGTCGAGCGGGGCGGCGACCTCGAGCGCGCCGGCGGCGGCGAGGCGCTGGCCGCCCGGGGCCCGGCGTGAGGCGGCCGGGCAAGCGCCGGCAGCGGGCCGGCGCGTACGTAAAATGACCAGGTTGATGGATTTCCATTGACGTGATAACTGGCCGCCCAGAGTATCGAGCATGGATTCGTCTGGTCTGGGCACTGTCGGTCCCTACGAGCTGCTGTTGCAGCTGGCCGTGGGCGGCATGGCCGAGGTCTTCATCGCGCGTCGCGCCCGCGCGGCGGGGGCCGACGGGGCGGGCGGCGCGAGCGCGGACGACGGCGCGGCCGCCCCGCGCGAGCCGCTCGTCGCGGTGAAGCGGATCCGCGCCGATCTGCGGTACGAATCGGGCTATGCGGCGATGCTCTTCGACGAGGCGGGCATCGCGTCGCGCGTCGCGAGCCCGAACTTCGTGCCCGTCCTCGACTGCGGCCTCGACGAGGGGGGCGCGCCCTACATCGTGATGGAGCTCGTGGTGGGGGTGACCCTGAAGCACCTCACGAGGCCGCCGGACATGATCGAGGTCGGCGACGCGCTCGAGCTCATCGCGCAGGCGGCCGACGGGCTGCACGCGGCGCACGAGGCGCGCGACAGCTCGGGGGAGCTGCTCCAGGTGATCCACCGGGACATCTCGCCGTCGAACGTCCTCGTCGGCGTGGACGGGCGGGCGTCCATCTGCGACCTCGGGCTCGCGTACGCCCTGCGCCGCACGACGCGGACCAAGACCGGGACGGTGAAGGGGAAGCTGAGCTACCTCTCGCCGGAGCAGGCGCACGCGCGGCCGCTGGATCGGCGCTCGGACGTGTTCTCCCTCGGGGTCGTGGCGTGGGAGGTGGTGGCTGGTAGGCGGCTGTTCATCGGCAGCAGCATGCTGTCGATCCTCCACGCCGTGCTGGAGCGCGAGGTGCCGCCGCTCTCGAGCGAGCGCGAGGGCGTGGGGCCGGCGGTCACGGCCGCCGTGGCGCGGGCGGTCGAGCGCGATCGCGACGCGCGCTGGCCGACGGCGGCGGACTTCGCGCGGGCGCTCCGCGACGCGGCCGAGCGCGAGGGGCACGCGGCGACGCTCCCGGCCATCGGCGGGCGCGTCGCCGAGATCCTGCCCGAGCCGCTGCGACCGCTCTTGCCGTATTACGGGCCGGGCGGGCCGGTCGTCACGCCGGAGATCATCGCCGCGCTCCGCTCGATGCACGCGGCGGGGGTGGTGCCCGAGGGGGACTCCAGCGGCGTCCTGGTGCCGCGAGGGCGCTCGCGCGGTTGAGCGGCGTTCTCTCCTGATATGGCGCGGTGAGGGCGCGAAGCGGGGAGAGCGTGGCGCTCCGCGCGCTCCTTCACGACACCAGCGCTGATCCGCAGCTCCCGGGGCGCGCGCCGCTCGGTGGATCCTGAGCCGCTTCCGGAGCGCCGACCTCGTCGATCGAGCGAGAGAACAACCGCCAAGACGCCAAGACGCCAAGACGCCAAGACGCCAAATACGCCAAAATATTGTCTTTTTCTTGGTGTCTTGGCGCCTTGGCGTCCTTGGCGCCTTGGCGGTCCGAAATTCTGCTCGTTTCAGCCGGGTTCAACCCGTTGGTTGCCCTAGGAGGTTGCCGGACACGAGATGGCGACTCCCCTGCTGTCAATACGGCGCTCCTCGCCTGGGCGCGCCCCTGCGGGGAGGCTAGGATCTGCCGAGGATGGAGCCCATCTTTGTCCTGATGGTCCTCTCGGGAATCGCGGGGGGGCTCAAGGTGATCGAGCAGGTACAGGAGGGGGCAAGGCGGGCAGCCGAGGCCAGCTGGCAGATGGCCCGGCCGATCTGGGAGCGCGCCGCGTCCCTGGTCGGCGGCGAGTTCAAGTCGGGGCGGGATAAGCGGGGATATCCCCGGATGCAGATCTCTGTGATGTTCGAGAACGTCGCGCTGCTCATCGACCACGACATCGATGACGACGACGTGTCCGTCGCGCCGTACCAGACGCGCATCACCGGCACGGCGCGGAACCCGTCGGGCCTATGGCTCCGGGTCCACGAGAAGCGGCTGCGCCGGGCGGGCGGCGGGGCCTTCCGGGCGCGGCAGGTGGACGTCGGCGACCCGGCGCTGGACGGCGCCTTCGTCGTCAAGGCCAGCATCCCCGGGCTCGCGCGGTGGTGGCTCACGCCGCCGCTGCGCGAGGCGCTCCGCGCGGCCGCCGACTACCAGATCACGCTCGAGTCGCACCGGCTCACCGCGGTCCGCGCCGGGCTGGAGGACGACGCCGAGAGGCTCGTGAGCGCCATCCGCGCCGCCGCGCTCGTCGCCGGCCGCGGCCGGGCGCTCACGAAGGAGCTGCGGGCGCTCTCGCAGGCGCTCGGCGGGCGTCTCCTGTACGGCGCCGACGCCGCCTCGTCCTTCGGCGAGATGACCATCGAGCTCGAGCACCGCAGCAGGCTGCTCACCGTGGAGTTCGGCCGGGGAGGGAAGAAGGGCGCCTTCGGCACCCGCGTCCGCGTGGCCCGCGCCGCGTCGCCCTCGGAGCGATTCACCCTGAAGCGCCGGCCGAGGCGCGGCCCGGCCAGGGGGGACGGAGGTCCGTCCGGCGACGACGCCCTGCCCAGGGCCTACGCGCTTTCGGCGGACGCGCCGGACCGCGCCGCGCGGCGCCTCGGCGACGAGCTGCGGCGCGAGATCGCCGCGCTCCGCCCGGCGGCGATCGTGGGCGACGAGGCCGCGGTCACGCTCGTGTTCGGCCATCTCGAGACGGGGCGCGAGCGCATCGAGCGCGCGATCGCGATCGTCTCCGCGCTCGCCACCCCCGAGCCGCGCGGGCCCTATCGCTGACCGCGCGCCGAGCCGCCGAGCCGCCTCGAGGCCGGCCTGACAGGAGGACCCGAGCGTGATCGTCGCGACGTTGAGCTTCCTGCACTGGCTGGCGCTCGCGGGCGTGATCCTCCTCATCATGGCGCTCTCGTCGGCGCACGTGAAGCGGCTGCCGGTCTCGTCCTCGCTCATCTACCTCGGCCTCGGCTGGCTCATCGGCCCTCAGGCGCTCGGCTGGATCCGCCTCGATATCGAGCAGGGCTGCGCCTGGTTCGAGCGGCTGACGGAGATCGCCGTGATCATCTCGCTGTTCATCGGCGGGCTGAAGCTGCGGCTGTCCCCGCGCGACAGCGCCTGGTCGGCGGCCTACCGCCTCGCCGGCCCGGTCATGCTGGTCTGCATCCTCGGCATCGCCGCGGTCGCGCACCTGGTCCTCGGGCTCGATCCGCCCGGCGCGCTGCTCCTCGGCGCGATCCTCGCGCCCACGGATCCGGTGCTGGCGAGCGCGGTCTCGGTCGGCCACGCCGCGGACAAAGATCGCATGCGGTACGGGCTCTCCGGGGAGGCGGGCCTGAACGACGGCATGGCGTTCCCGTTCGTGGTGCTCGCGCTGAGCTGGATGGACCGCGGCGGCGCGGGCCTCTGGATCCTGCGCTGGGCGCTCGTCAAGCTCGCCTGGGCGATCCCCGCGGCGCTCGCGCTCGGATACGGCCTCGGGATCTGGGTCGGGCGCTTCGCGATCCGCCTCCGGAGCAGCCACCGCGACACGGAGGCGCCGAGCGACTTCCTCGCGCTCTCGCTCATCGCCCTGACCTACGTCGCGGCCGAGATCCTCGGCGCCTGGGGGTTCGTCGCCGTGTTCGCCGCGGGCGTCGGGCTGCGCCGGGCGGAGCTCAAGGTCGTCGCCGAGACGCCTCACCCGCAGGCCGGGGTCCGCAGGTCGCGACCGGACGCCGCGCACCCCCCGGCGGAGCACCTGGTGAGCGCGCGCGTGGAGCCCGAGGCGATGGGCGAGCCGGCCGTCGCCGCCGGCGTGCTCGTCGCGGAGACGATCTCGTTCGGCGCGACCGCGGAGCGGCTGCTCGAGGTCGCCCTGGTCACCCTCGTGGGCGTCCTCGTGGGCCCTGCGTGGAGCGCCCGCGCGCTCGTCGTCGCCGCCTTCCTGCTCTTCGTGCTGCGCCCCCTGGCCACGCGGCTGCTGCTCTCCGGGACGGCGACGTCGCCTCATCAACGCTGGTTGATGGGGTGGTTCGGTATCCGCGGGATCGGAAGCCTGTATTACGTGGCCTACGCGCTGAACCGCGGTCTGTCCGGCGGCGCCGCGCGGGACGTCGTCTCGCTGACGCTCTCGGTCGTCGCGGTGAGCATCGTGCTGCACGGCATCTCGGCGACGCCGCTGCTCAACCGCTACCAGGCGACGCTGAAGCCGCCGCGCGGCGCCGCGGCCGGCGAGCCGGCCGGCGCGCCGGTATCGCCGGACGCCGAGCTCTGAGGCGGCCGGCGCGCGGCGGCGGCGAAGGTCACGTCGTCGGCCGCCGCCGGCCGGGGCGTGGTAGATCGTGGGCCGGCAGCATGCGGGCTCAGGTCGAACTCCCGGCGCCTCCTCCGGCCGCGCCCTCCCCGGGGCGGGCCGCGTGAGCGCGGCGCGCGACGAGCCGACGACGCTGGTCCGCACCCAGCGGCGCGCCGGCTCGGGCGCCGAGCCGCGGCCGTTCCTGTTCCTCGTCCTGCAATGCCAGCGGCCGCTGGACGCGCCCGCGCGGCTGCCGCTCGACGGGGTCGACGAGGTGCGGTTCGGGCGAGGCCCGGTGCGCTCGATCGATCGGCGGACCGAGGGGGAGCGGGCGCTGCTCGACGTGCGCCTCGAGGACGGCTGGGTGTCGTCGCGGCACGCGCGGATCACGCGCGAGGGCGGGCGGCTGCGGCTGGAGGATCTCGGCTCGACGAACGGCACCTTCGTGAACGGCGTGCCCCAGCGCAGCGCGCTCCTCTCCGAGGGGGACCTGGTCGAGCTCGGGCACACGTTCTTCCTGTTCCGCGAGGTCGCCGCGCCCGACGACGCGCTCTGCGACGCGGCGTCGGCGCCGGATCAGCCGTTCGGGCTCGCCACCTTCGCGCCCGCGCTGGCCGAGCGCTTCGCCGCGCTCCGGGCCGTCGCGCCGGCGAACATCCCGGTCGTCCTCCAGGGCGAGAGCGGCACCGGCAAGGAGGTCGTGTCGCGGGCCATCCACGCGCTCTCGGGGCGGCCCGGCCCGTTCGTCGCCATCAACTGCGGCGCGCTGCCCGACAGCCTCATCGAGTCCGAGCTGTTCGGCCACAAGAAGGGCGCCTTCTCCGGCGCGGCCGAGGACCGGCCCGGCCTCATCCGCGCCGCCGATCGGGGCACGCTCTTCCTCGACGAGATCGGCGACCTGCCCGCGGCGTCGCAGACCGCGTTCCTGCGCGTGCTCCAGGAGTCGGAGGTCGTCGCCGTCGGCGCGACGCGCCCGGTGAAGGTCGACCTCCGCGTGGTCGTGGCCACGCACCGCGACCTCCCGGCGATGGTGGAGCGCGGCGACTTCCGGGGCGATCTCTTCGCGCGCCTGTCGGGGTTCGTGCTCGAGCTCTTGCCCCTGCGAAAGCGCCGGGAGGACCTCGGGCTGCTGATCGCCGCCCTGCTCCGCCGCGCCGCCCCGGACCGGGCCGGGGAGATCTCCCTGAGCTGCGAGGCGGCGCGCGTGCTCCTCCTGCGCGAGTGGCGGCTCAACGTCCGGGAGCTGGAGAAGTGCCTGGCGACCGCGATCGTGCTCGCGGGCAGCGGCAGGGTGGAGCTCGACCACCTGCCGCCGCCCGTCGTCGTGCCGCGCGGCAGCCTGCCGCCCGAGGCCTCGAGGCCCGAGGCCCCGCCGAGCGAGCGGCAGCGGTCCGCCGCGGAGGA
Organism: Sorangium sp. So ce134; assembly: GCA_051525975.1. Lineage (GTDB taxonomy): Bacteria > Myxococcota_A > Polyangia > Polyangiales > Polyangiaceae > Sorangium. The sequence continues at coordinate 8,318,151 of CP150314.1, read as the reverse complement.
AGCGGGGCGGCGCGAGGCGCTGATCCGGCTCTTCCGCGAGCACCGGGGGAACATCAGCGCGGTGGCGAGGGCGATGGGCAAGGGGCGGACGCAGATCCACCGCTGGATCGCGCGCTACGGCATCGAGCCCGCGGACTACCGGGACGGCTGAGCGCCCCGCGGGCCGGCCGAGCGCCGCGCGAGGCGGCCGCCGCTCAGGGACAGAGCGGCGCGTCTCGGAACAGCGCGCCGGGCACCAGCTGCGCAAACGGGGAGTTCGGGACGATGTCCGACGGGTGGTTGAGAAAGACCGTGATCGGATGGAGCCATGTGCCGCCACCGCTGCCCTTGCACTGCTGGAAATCGCCGTCGCCCTCCACGAGCCCCCCGTCGTCGACGGAGCATTGATGGAGCGGCGGGCAGTCCGGGATGGCGTGCGCGTCGCCGCAGGCCCCGACCGAGGTCGCGACGCAGTCGATGTCCGTCCCGGCGCCGGCGCAGAGCCGGTGCCCCACGTAGGCGGCATGATCGGTCCAGTATTCGCCCGTGCAGGCGAAGGCGCGTCGAAACACGGATTCCCCGGAGGCCGGAGCGCCATGGAAGACGCCGTCTTCCGTCACCTCGTTCATCCCCTCCTCCAGCTTGCGGTGGAGCGGGTCAGCGCCCCACAGGTTTCCGTAGAACGCGCCCTCGCGCCAGCGAAAGACCTGCGCCTCGGGCGCCGGATACACGGCGGCTTCAAACGTCGCCTCGATCCTGGAGATGGGCGTCGTGTTGATCTTGGGGATGGGCGTCGCATCGGTCGTGGGGGCGGACGTCGCATCGGTCGTGGGGGCGGACGTCGCATCGGTCGTGGAGGCGGCGTCGGACGGCGGCGCGGCGTGCTGCCGCGGGTGACTCGTGACGCTGAAGCCCCTCTGCCGCTCCGGCGCCCGGGCGCCGGTTCCGGGGCTCGTCCGCGGGCCGCTCATGACGCTGAAGTGGCCGCTGCCAGGGCAGACGAAGTGGAGCGCGGGCTCGCTGCGCCCGCTGCACTGCACCTCGCTCTGCTCGACGCGATCGGGTGAGCCGTCGTCGCAGCCGTGGATGCCGTTGCAGATGCGGACGACCGTGTCGCCCTGGGATAGCCCCGTGGCGCTCGACGGGTCGGCGTCGCAGTCGCCCAGGGGCTCGCTGCCGACGCCGATGTACACGTGCGAGCCCGGGGTGCAGGAGCCGACGTGCCCGGCCGTCCAGCCGCAGTCGCGCGATGCGCCCGAGACCTCGGTCTTGCACCGCCGGAAGCTCAGGATGGAGTCTCCGCCCGCCGTGAAGCCGGCCACGCGCACGGAGGGCGCCGGCGTGAGCAGCTCCGGCCGGTGCTCCGGGAAAGCCTGGCCTCGCATCGAGAGCGCCACATGGCGGCCCTCGGCGTTCACGCGCGCGAGCATGCATGCCGAGACGAGCTGCTGGCACTTCAACCCTATCGGGCCCGTGGCCCATTTGGGGCATATCCCGATCTCGCCGGGAAACGTGTGCTCCTCGCCTGTCGACGTGTCGGTGTACGAGACGCGCTGGCCCTGCTCCAGGGCGCAGGAGGCGAGATAGCGCATCACCTCGCGCGTGGGCTCGTGGCGCAGCTGGAAGCGGAGCGCGGGCTCACCGTCGAGGTCGGCGTAGCTCTCGGTCGCGAGCGGGACGCTCACCATGACGGGATTGGCGCGCGGGTTCGTGATCAGCGCGTTGCGGGTGAGCGCCTCGGCGGAGAGGCCGTTGGTGTACACGCCCTCCGCCACCTCGGCGCCCGGCCCCAGCAAGCCGCCGGTCGACCAGATGTCGTCCAGCCCGCTGCCGGCCGGCCCGAGGCCGTCCATCTTGCTGCTGGCCGACCCGGCCGCCCGCGTGGAGCGCGGCGGCGCGTCGAGCGAGGGCGCGTCGTCGCCGGCGACGGCGCAGCCCGCGCCGGCGCTCGAGAGCCCGAGACAGAACGCAAGCAACCCAGAGATCCGGTAGATCAGCACGTGGTCGGATTCCTTTCTTGTCGTCCCGGCGAGCCCGAGGGCCGGTTCACGCTGCGCCGGTGGCTCCCGGCGCGAGGAGCGCGCGCTCGATCTCGTCGAACCGCCGCTCCCAGAAGCCCGCCGAGGCCGCCCTGGCCTCCTCCAGGAACACGCGCGCCTCGCGGGCGGCGCCCGCCCGGAGGGCCGAGAGGAGCGCGCCGTGCAGCGCCTCCGCGTGCTCGTGGAGGATCGCGGTGCGCCGCGCCTCGTCCACGAGCGCGCGCCACGCCGCAGCGTTGAACCGACCGGCTGCCCGGTCGTCCAGGGCCTGTTGCACCAGGCGTGCCAGCGTCCGGGCGCAGGGGGCGAGATCGGGCTCGGGGACGCTCGCGCGGGCCTCGGCGAGGTGGTGGGCCGCCTGATCGTGCTCACCGCGGGCGAGGTGGATGCGCGCGAGGAGCAGGGCGTCGTCCGGCGAGGGGCGCTGGTTGAAGAAGCGCCGCTGGAGGTCGAGGCTGCGGCGCGCGAGGGAGAGCGCCTCGTCGAGCGCGCCCATCCAGTAGCGCAGCTCGGAGAGGTTCAGCGTCGCCATGCGCTCGAGCTGGGCGTGGCCGAGCTCGCGGGCGAGGCGGATGGCCTCCCGCTGGTCCGCGAGCGCCCGGTCCTCGGCGTGGCGCTTCACCGACATGAACACCCGGTTGATGTAGGCGCCGCACAGGTGGAAGGCGTCGCCGGCGCGCAGGCAAGCCTCGACGGCGGCGTCGCCGTGGCGCTCGGCCTCGTCGAGGCGGCCGGCCACCGAGAGCGAGCCGACGAGCAGGTTCCGGGCGATGACGTGCGCCTCGTGATCGCCGAGGGCGAGCGCGTCCCGGGCGGCCTGCTCCACCTTGGGGATCCCCTCGTCGACGCGCTGGCCGCGGCAGTCCGAGCGGCCGCTCGCGAGCAGGCAGCGCGCGTCGAGGCGCGCATCGCCGAGGCCCGCGCAGAGCTCCGCCGCGCGCGCGGAGGCCGCCGCGGAGGCGGGGAAGTCCTCGAGCCAGTCGAGCGCGGTCGCCTCCTCGAGCAGGAGCTCCGCCGCGCGGCCGCGGTCGCCCGCGGCCTCGGCGAGCGCCCGGGCGGCGCGCAGGTCGACGAGCGACTCCTCGAGCCGCTGCAGGCGGTAGCGCGCCCGGCCGCGGCCCGCGAGCGCCCGGCCGCGGGCCGCGGCGTCGCCGCCGTCGAGGAGGCGCAGGGCTGCGGTGAAGCGCTGCTCGGCCTCGACGACGTCGTGACGGGCGAGCGCCTCCTCCGCGAGCTCGGCGTGCGCGGCGGCGGCGGCGGCCGCGTCGCCCGCGGCGGCGGCGTGGCGGGCGATCCGGGCGCGCGACCCCGCGGCGGGCGGCGAGGCCAGGAGGCGCCGCAGGACGGCGGCGTGCAGCGCGCGGCGGTGAGCGGGCGGGATGCGCGCCTCGACGGCCTCGCGCAGGAGCGGGTGGCGGAAGGCGTACCGCGGCGGCGACGCCGGGAGCGCGACGAGCACGCCGGCGCGGGCGAGGCGCGCGAGGCCGACGCCGGGGTCCAGCGCGCCGGCCGGCGGCGGTGCGCCCGGGGCGTCGAGGGCGGCCTCGAGGTCGGCCGGGGAGAGGTCGTCGCCGACGATCGCCGCGCGCTCGAGCAGGTCGACGAGCGGCGGCGGCAGGGCCGCGAGCGCGCGGGCGGCGAGGCGCTCGCCGAGCGGCGCGGCGGAGAGCGAGAGCAGCTCGTCCGGCGCGAGGGCCCAGCCGTCGCCGCCCGGGGCGCGCCGGATCGCGCCGCCGGCGCGCAGGGCGCGGGCGATCTCCACGAGATCGCGCGGGACGCCGCGCCCGAGCGCGCGCAGGCGATCGAGCACGGGGCGGGGGACGAACTCCACCGGGCGCAGGTGGTCCTGGAGCAGCGCGCCCGCGGCGTCGGCGTCGAGCGGGCCGAGGTCGAGCGCGAGGCGGCGGGCGGCGCGCTCGCCGAGGCGCGGGCGGAGCGACGCGATCGACGGCCGGGCCGCGAGCACGATCGCGAGCCGCGCCGAGCTGCCCTCGGCGGTGGCCAGCTCGAGCGCGTCGAGCGCGGCCGCGTCCGCGCGGTCGGCGTCGTCGAGCAGCAGCGCGAGCGGCGCGGCGGCGGCGAGGGCGGCCGCGAGCGCCCGGGCCTCGGCGTGGCGGCGCGCGCCTGCCGCCTCCAGCATGGGCGCCGCCTCGGGATCCCGGCCGGCGATCCGCCCGAGGGCGAGCCCCACGGCCGGCCACGCGCGGGCGGCCTCGGGCGCGCCCAGCCTGCGCGCGAGCGCCGCGTCGGCGGTGGCGTCGAGCGCGCCGCTGGCCGGGAGGCCGAGGGCCGCCCGCAGGAGGGCGACGAGGGTCGCGCCGCGCTCGGCGGCCTCCGGCCCGGGCGCGGCCGTGGCGTGCACGGCGGCGCCGCCTTCGCGGAGCGCCGCGGCGAGCGCGCCGAGGAAGCGGGTCTTGCCGTGCCCCTCGGCGCCGAGGACGGTGACGAGCGCCGGCGCGCCGCCGGCGAGCGCCTCCTGGACGGCGGCGAGGGCCTCGGCGAGCGCGGCGTCGCGGCCGCGCAGGGCGGTCTCGCCGGGCTCGCCGGGGGGCGCGCCGCGCGGGTCGGGGGGCGCGTCGTGGGGGGCCGGGCGCGTATCGTGCGGGCCTTCGGCGAGCGCGCGCTGCGCTTCGGGCGTGAGGATCGCCGGCGGCGCGGGGCCGGCGTGCTCCGGGCCGGCGTGTTCCGGGCCGGCGCGTTCCGGGCCGGCGCGTTCCGGGCCGGCGCCCCAAGCCTCGGCGGTCTCCAGCGCGGTGCCCGCGAGCGTGACGCCGTGCGCGCCCTCGCGCACCCGGAGCGGCGCCAGGTGGACCACGAGGGGCGGCGCTGCCAGGCCGGCGGCGGCGAGGCGCCAGGCCGATCGCACGGCCGCGCGCACCCCGTCGCCCGGCGCTGCCGCGGCGGGGAAGGCGAGCACCGTGTGCTCCCCGCGGAACCGCGCCAGGATGCCGCCTTCCGCCCGCGCGACGTCGGCAACCAGCGCGCCGGTGCGCTCGCGCGCGCGCAGGCCGAGCAGCGCCACGGGCCGGCGCTGGGCGGGGGAGGGGGCGCGCGCTCCGGAGGAGGCCGCGCGCCCGCTGGACGCGGCAGCGCGCGCCTCCAGCGCCGCCGCGAGCGCGCGCGCCACGTCGCCCGCGCGGGCCGGGCGGGCCGCGGGGTCCTTCGCCAGGCAGCGGAGGACGGCCTCGTCCACGGCCGGCGGGAGCCGCGCGAACGACGACGGCGGATCGGGCCGGCGCGCCACGTGGGCCTGCCGCACCTCCGCGGCCTCGCCCACGAACGGCGGCCGGCCGGTGAGCAGCTCGAAGATCACCGCGCCGAGGGCGTACACGTCTGCCCGCGCGTCCACGCCGCCCGCGCCGAGGCACTGCTCCGGCGCCATGTACGCGGCCGTCCCGAGGACGGCGCCGGTGCGCGTCAGGTCGGGGCCGAGCGCGCCGGCCGCTTCTTCCTCGCCGAGCGCGCCGCGCGCCGGCGCCGCCAGGCCGAAGTCGATCAGCGCGACCGCTCCCTCGGGCCGCAGCCACACGTTCTCGGGCTTCAGGTCGCGGTGCACGAGGCCCGCGTCGTGCACCGCGTCGAGCGCCGCCGCGATCGCGCGCACGAGCGCCGCCGCCTCGCCGAGCGGCACCGCGCCCGCGCCCGGCAGCCCCGCGAGGCGCGAGGCGAGCGAGCTGCCCGCGAGCCGCTCCAGCGCGAGGAACGGGCGCAGGTCCGCGGCGTGGCCGCGGCCGAGCAGCGCGGGCGAGAGCGGGGGCGCGAGGAGCACGAGCGCCGCGGCCTCGCGCGCGATCCGGCCGTCGTCCTGCCGCCGCGCCACCTTGAGCGCCACGGCGCGTCCGTCGCCCTCGCGCGTCGCCGCGTAGACGCGCGCGAACCCGCCTTGCCCGAGCATCTGTTCGACGCGGAACCCGGGGATGTGCGGGGGCCGCTCCGGATCGACCACCTCGGCGGCGGCGCGCGCCGGAAGCGCCGCGCGCGGGTGCTCCGGACATGCGGCGCCGGCCTGCCCGGGGAGGCGGCGATGGCACTCGGAGCAGCGCATGGGCCGCGAGTATACTGGGGTAGGTCGCCGTGCTGCCGCCTGCCGAGCTCTCCCCCGAACCCGAAGCGACCGCCGTCATCTCCGGTCGCCCGCAGGAGCTGCAGACGACCGCCGCCGGCGACGCGCTCCCCGCCGGCGCGATCGTCGGCGGGTACGTGCTCGACGAGGTGCGCCTCGGGGGCGGCTTCGGCGTCGTGCACCGCGCCTGGCCGCGCGGGGGCGGCGCGGCGGTCGCGCTGAAGGTGCTCCGCCGCGAGCTGTCGCTCCTGCCGGCGATGCTCCGGCGCTTCCAGCAGGAGGCGGAGGTGCTCGCCCGGCTCAGGCACCCGGCGATCGTCGAGGTCCGCGGCGTCGGCGCGCTCGACGACGGCCGGCCGTACATCGCGATGGAGTGGGTCGACGGCCGGACCCTCGCGGCCGAGCTGCGCGCGCACGGCGCCCTCTCGCCGGCCGAGGCGGCCGCGCTGCTCGAGGAGGTCGGCGGCGCGCTCGCGGCCGCGCACGCGATCGGCGTCGTGCACCGCGACGTGAAGGCCCAGAACGTCATGATCCGCCCCGCCGCCGGCGGGGGCGGCGCGCGGGGCGTCAAGCTCGTCGATTTCGGCATCGCCAAGCTCCTCCACCCGCCGGGCCGCGCGCGGGGGGAGAGGAGCAGCAGCCTGATCGTCGGCACGCCGCTCACGATGGCGCCGGAGCAGATCCTCGGCGGCGCGGTCGACGCGCGCACGGACATCTATGCGGTCGGCCTGCTCGCCTACCAGCTCGTGACGGCCGAGCTGCCGTTCCAGGGCGCCGATGCCGTCGAGACCGAGGAGATGCACCTGCGCGCGCCGCCGCCCCGCCCGAGCGAGCGCGCGCCGGTGTCGGCCGCGTTCGACGCCGTGGTGCGCCGCTGCCTCGCGAAGGAGCCGGCGGACCGGTACGCGAGCGTCCCCGAGCTGCTCGCGGCCCTGCGCGGGGCCGTCGCCGCGACGGGCCTCGGGGGCGCGGCGGCGGCGCCCGGCGGCGTCGACGCGGCGCTCGGGCCGAGCACCGCGCTGCTCGTCGAGGCCCGGCTGGCCGCGCCGGACGACGCCGGCGACGAGGCGCTCGCCGACGTGGAGCGCCTGCTCCAGGCGGCGCGCGCGGCGCTCTTCCGGATCGGGGCGACGCTCGAGGTCGAGAGCGCCGACGCGCTGCTGGCGACGCTGCCCGCGCCGTACGAGCGCGCGCCCGATCGGGCGCTCGGGTGGGTCCTCGAGCTCTGGGCGGAGCTCGGCGCGCGGGCCGGCGCGAGCCCCGAGGTCCTCCCGCGCCTCCTGTTGCACGCGGACGCCCCCGAGGCGCTGCGCCGCTGGGCGCCGGGGCCGACCGGGGCGGGCGTGTTCGTGACCGACGCGTTCGCCGGGGGGCTCGCCGAGACGCTCGAGTGCCCGCCCCTCGCGACCGCGGGCAGCGCGCTGCGCCGGGTAGCGCGCTGAGCGGCGGGCACCCAGGTCTGCGTCGCCCGGCTCGGTGTCGCCCTGAGCGCCGCGGCCTGGTTCGGCGGCTCGCTGTCACATCGTCCCCTGCCACAGGGGGTGTGACAGGGGACGGTGTGACAGCGGCGATGTGACAGGGGGACGGCCGGCGTGCGGCAGACCGGGCGCCTGCGCGGCGCTGTCGTGCCGCGGCGCGGCGCGGGCCACGTGCGGTCTCCTGCGCGCGTCGTTTCGCACGTTTTCGGCGTCCAGGGTCATCGACGGAGCTCACGGCGGCTGACTCATGTCCTCCAGCGGATGTCGCGGCGTCGCGTCCCCCGCGCGCTGGCAAGGCGCTTGCGATGGCGCCCCGTCGCGAGGCGCCGCCGTGACCGGGCCACTCCTGGCCCGCCGGGCGGCCGGCCGCCTCTGCCTCGACAACACGACCTCTGAGGAGACATCGCCATGCGCATGGTTCGCTTTGCATTCGCGCTCATTGCCCTGACCGCTGCCGGCTGCGCCGTCGACGCGGCCGACCCTGATCTCGCGGTGGACGCCCCGCCCCTCTCGGAGAGCTGGAGCATCGGCGCCGCCGCGGTGAATCAGCGCTGGGACTCGGGCCTGAACGTCAACCTCTCGGCCTGGCAGTACATTCACTGCAACCTCGATTATGGTGATGAATACATGTTGACGGACATCAACGTGTTCCAGGAGGACCTCGCCAATCCCGCCGATTTCATCGCCAGGATGGCCGGCGTGTGTCGGGAGTTCGACCTCCCGGATCCCGCCCTTCCGCGGACCGGCGCGATCGCGTCGAAGACCATCTTCTCGGCGAGCTTCCGCGCCGGCGCGCTCGGCGTCCAGGTCCCTGTCGACAATTATCCCATCGGTCTGCAGCTCAGGGTGAACAACGCCGATACCTACGTGAAGGACGTGCGCATCCTGTACGCTCCTGTGAACGCGGCCCAGACGGCCCTCAATCTCGGCGCGAGCTCCCAGACGAGCTGGGCGATCGGGTACGCCGGAACCACGGAGACCCTGAGCTGCCCGGCGCAGCAGGTGATGACGGGGCTGGATCTCCGGTACGACACGGTGGAGGGGCAGATCCGGGTCCTGGAGATCCACTGCAGAGCGCTCACGCAGCCATAGCCCTCGGCGTACGGCGTCGCGTCAGGGATCCGGCGCGAGATTCCAATGGCTATCTCTCCACGGCGGGATCGTGCACCATGCCGCGAGGGTGCCCCGCGGGCGCGAGCCGAGATCCCGCGGCGGCATCGGGCGGATGCCCTGGCCGGAGGACATGAGCACATGACGACCCCGCTGCGCCCCGAGGACGCGCTCGCGGCCCTGCGACGCGCCGGGCTCGCGACCCAGGTCGACGCCGCGGCCTTCGCGGCCGCGTGCGACGAGGAGCGCGCCGGCGCGCCGCTCGACGCTGAGATCGCGCTCTCGGCCCTGGCGTCGCTCTACGGCGCGCGCGGCCCCTCGGAGGCGAGCGCCCCCGACGGCGCGTTCGTCGTGGACGAGCACGCCGCTTCCGACCCGAAGGTCCTTGCGGCCGTGTGGCTCGCCTTCGAGCGGTGGCTCGATCACCCCATCCCCGTCGCCGTGGCGACCGACCTCGACGCGCTCGTCTCGTACGCGGGCGACGTGGGCTTCCTGCGCCGGCACGCGGATGCCGCGGGGGAGGCGCCCTGTCTCTACTCCATCGACGGGTGGCGGCCGCGCGACGACACGGCCTTTTCGCTGTACGCGCTGCGGCGCGACGGCGATCCGCTCTACGCGCTCGGGGTGCCGGTCCAGTTCCACGCGCATCCGGACACGGAGGCCGCGGCCGCCGGCATCTTCCGCATCGACGGCCTCACCGACAGCTACCGCGAGCACGCCCCGGCGTGCGCGGTCTGCCGCGACGCGCTCCGGCGCGCCGCCGACACAGGCGTCCTGCCGGACGAGTTCCGGCCGCTCCTCGGCTGAGCCGGCGGCGGGTCGAGGTGGCGACGGCGCGCGCCGTCAGGGATCCGCCCCCCGCCGTTCGAGGAGGCGCGCCGCCGTGGACTGCGCCGCGTGGACGGCGCGCCCGGCGGCGCGGATGGCCTCCTCCACGCTGCCGCGCGCGCCGGCGGCCCCGGTCCCTTCCCACAGGAGGCCTCCGGCGAGCGCCGCCCCGAGCGCCGCGGCCGCGCCGGCTGCCGCGAGGCGCCCGCGCCGCGCCCGCGCCCGCGTCGCGGCGGGCGACGCCGCCGGCGCCCCGGCCGCGGCCGCGAAGGCGGCGATCATCGCATCGACGCTCGCGAACCGCTCCGACGGGGCGATCGCGAACGCGCGCGCGAACCACGCCTCCAGCGCGGGCGGCGCTCCCGGGCACACCGTGGTCAACGGGGGGCGCGCCCCGAGGAGGATCGACGCCAGCACGGCGGCCAGGTTGCGGCCCGGAAACGGCAGCTGCCCGGTCAGCGCCTCGTGCGCGACGACCGCGAGCGACCACATGTCGAGCTGCGGGCCCGCCTGCCCGTCGCACGTGTGGTGCTCCGGGCTCAGGTAAGCGGGCGTCCCGAGCACCACCCCGTCCGCGGTCCGGCGGCGGAAGTCGCCCGGCCGATCCTGGCCGACCCACTTGGCGATCCCGAAATCGGTGATCTTGGCGCGGAGGTGCCCGTCGCTCCCCTCGACGAGCAGGATGTTCGACGGCTTGATGTCCCGGTGCACGATGCCGAGCCCGTGCGCCACCGACAGCGCCTCTCCGAGCTGCCGCAACAGCGCCGCGAGCTCGACGGCCGGCATCTTTCCCCGCTCCTCCAGCAGCTGCCGCAGCGATCTGCCGCGCACGTGCTCCATGACGAGGTACGGTCCGGCCGCCGGGTCCTCCCCGGCGTCGTGCACGGCGACGACGCCGCCGGTCTTCTGCCCGAGCTGCGCCGCGACCCGCGCCTCCAGGCGGAACCGCTCGATCGCGTCGAGGTTCCGGCTGCTCCGCGCGACCACGAGGAACTTCAGCGCGACATCGAGGCGCCGGACGCCGTCGTGCGCGCGCCAGACCTCGCCCATGGCGCCGCGCCCGAGCGGCTGCTCGAGCCGGTAGCGCCCGCCGACGAGGCGGCCTCGCATCCGCCCGGCGCGGCGCGAGGAGGCTGGGCGGGAGTCTACCGGCCGATCAGCGAGCGCGGCCGCGGCGCGCGCGCTGTCTCTTTTCTGGGAGTCGGGTTGGGGATCGAACGAGGGTGGCTGGAACACGATCGAGCACCTCCGTGCCGCCTCTGTGTCCCAGACGCGTCGGTGCACCTCTCGGGCGACGCGCTGGGGCCAGGGACCGGGGCATTCGGAGAGCGTACCGCGAACATGGCAACCTGGGAATACCGGACAGAGCGCCTCCCGCAGAGGGCCAATTGCGGACTTGCGCTTACAACGTCCTACGGCGGCGCTGAACGTCGGTGTTCGCGCCATGTGGATCCCGCTCGGCGGTCGAATCCCACCCTTGCCGCACGCGAGCTCGTCCCTGGTCCCGAGCCGTCGTGGGCCACCGGCAAGGACGCCAGGAAGATCTGGGGACCTCCTGGCGCCTCGCAGCTCGTTCAACCCGGGGTGCAGCGGCCGACGCGGCCGAGCGCCACGTCAGTAGTAGCAGCGCCCAGCGTCGCCGGTCCCCACGTTGTAGCAGTAGTAGCAGCCCGTCTCGTACGGGTAGGGCTCGCGCGCGTCGCAGATCTTCCTGCACACGCCGGAGTAGCACTGGTAGCCGGCTCCGCAGGTCTCCCCGGAGCACGCGCCGCCCGGAGGCGTCGTGCCCGGGATACCGCAGCTCGGGAAGTTGCCGCCGGCGTACTGACACGCTTCTCCGTCGGCGCACCCCGTCTGCGTCAGCAGGTCACAGGTCCCCTCCGGCGACGGCCCCGCGAAGCCGATGCTGCTGTCCTCGAGGCCGAGGCTCAGGCAGTTCACGCCGAACGTGCTCTCGTGCACGTTGCAGAACTGGGTGCAAACGCCTTGATCCGGGTTGTCCCGATCCACCTTGAGACACTGCGCCCCCGCGACGCACTGATCCGAGGTGCACGGCGAGCCCACCGGCAGCGAGCCCGGCGACGCGCAGAACGTCCGGCCGCTCGCGTCGGCGAGGAGACAGGTCTGCCCCGACGGGCAGCTGTAGCTGTAGAGCAGGCTGCACTGCGCGAGGCCGTCGTTCGGCGCGACGTCGACGCGGATGTCGACCGAGCCGTCGCCGAGGACGATCGTGCCTTGGCCCGTCGTGAACGTGAACGAGACGTCGGTCGTCGCCGAGGCGCGGATGTCGATGAGCTGGGGGTTCTGGGAGACCAGGGCCGCCGAGACGGGGGACTCCGTGCCGTCCCCCTCGATCCTGCCGAGCTCCCAGCCGTCCAGGAGGCGCACCTGATAGGGCCCCTGGAACAAGGTCGCCGTCAGCGTATCCGCGTCCGGATCGCTCTCGGAGTCGAGGGTGGCGACGTGAGCTCCGTTCGTCGCGTCGATCGAGAACGTGGCGTTGTGGAGACGATAGTTGCCGCCTGTCGATGTCACGAGCGGCAGGCTGACCATGCCGGCCCCCTGCTCGCTCTGCGAATCCACAGGCGACGTGCAGGCGAGCGTGGTCATCGAGCCAGCGGAGAACAGCAGCGCGAATCCGAGATGAAAACCCCTGAACTTCATCAACAGTTCCATCCTTCTGCCCGTCGGGCGCGGTGGATCCGATTCGACGTCGGCCTCGATCGCGCCGAGGGCGAGGCGGCGAGCTCGCCATCGCTCTCGGCGCTGCGTGCCTCGATCAAGGCCTGTCGTCACGCGCGGGATTCCACGTGTGCTGCTGAGGCGCGTGCGCGTCGCCCTTCAGCGCCCGGGATGTTCAGCAACGGCCGTGCCAGCACGTCCGCCTCGCGATCCAGGCGGGATTTCGCTGCGGCGTGGTCCCGGGAGCAACCGTTTGCGTCGCCGTCTTGCAGGAACACGCAACGAACAGCGCAGTCCGGCGCGCAGCTCGGCAAGGTCGTCGTCACGGTCGACGCCGGCAGCCCCGGCGGGCCTTGATCGCTCAAGAATGCCCTTGAACCGGGCCCGCGCACCAACGACGTTACGCGGCCCGACCATGCCAGGCGACCCCCGGGCCATCCCCCCCGCAGCGCCGGAGGCGCCGTTCGAGACGCGGGCGGCCCTCCTGTCCTGGCTCGCGCTCCACGCCATCGCGCACGTCGCCCGCCTGAACCTCGAGGCGGTGGCCCCGCGCGTCGATCCCGCCCTCTGGCCCGAGCTGCGGATCCTCGGCGCGCGGCGGCGCCTCATCGATCTCGCGAGCGCCGACGAGCTCGCGCGCTCGCTCGAGTGGCTGCCGCCCTCGCGCCTCCGCGACGCGCTCCCGCCCGTCGTCTCCCGCTTCCTCGACGACGAGCGCGCCGCCGCCGCGCTCGCGCGCGCCGCCGTCCCGTCGCTGCTCCTGCCGCCCGACGAGCCGCGCGCCCGGCCGGCGCACGCGCTCCTCTGCGCCCTGCGCGCCCAAGTCCCCGACGCCGTGGCCCCGCGCCCCGAGCGGGCGCTCCGGGCCGCCGCGCTGCGCTTCGACGCGGCGCTGCCCGGCTTTCGCCTCGACGACCCGCTGCCCTACGAGTCGCAGCGCGTGGGCGCCGGCTTCGTCCGGCCGGAGGCCCGGCTGACGCTCGCGCCCGGCGCGCCCCGCGCCGAGTGCGGCTGCGGCGCGGCCGACTGCGTGCACGTGCTCGCGGCCATCGACGCGGCGCTGCTCTGGCTCCGCCAGCCCCCGGGCGACGCCTTCTTCCAGGCGCTCGACGAGCTCGGGCGCCCCCCCTGGGAGCGCACCTTGCTGGCGCTCGACCGGGCCTTCGACGAGGGCCCCGGCGCGCGCGCCGGCGTCGAGCTCACCTTCCGGCTCGACGTCGTCGAGGGCGCCGGCGTCGCGGTCGCCCCCTGGCTCCACCGGCTCGGCAAGAAGGGCCAGCGCGGCGCCGGCGCGCGCATCGGCAAGAAGCGCCTCCTCCTGGAGCACGGCGCGAAGCTCTCCGCCGAGGACGCCCGCGTCGCGGCGCTCCTGCCCGACGGCGACGCGTTCGCGCCGCGGGCGCTGCTCGACGCGCTCATCGGCCACCCGCGCCTCTTCCTCGGCGAGGCGCCCGACGTCGCGGTGCGCATCGAGCGCACGCCGGTCGGCCTCGTCGCCGAGGAGCGCCACGGCGCCGTGCGCGTGACCGCCGGCGTCGAGGGCACCGCGCTGCCTCCCCCGCTGCTCGACCGCGTGCGCCGGGCCCGGCCCGAGGAGGTGCTGTTCCTCTGGGACTGGGACCAGGGCGCGCGCCGGCTCACGCTGCTCGACGTCAAGGCCGAGGTCCGGTCGCTCGTCGACGTGCTCCTGCGCGAGGGCAACGTCTTCCCGCCCGAGAGCCACGCCGCCCTGCTCGCCGCGCTCGCGCGGTGGGCGCAGCGCGTGCCCGTCGCCATGCCGCGCAGCGTGATGGGCGAGTCGGTCCCGCCGGAGATGATCCCGCTGCTGCGGCTCACGGCCCAGCCCCGCGGCGCGGTCGAGGTCGAGCTGCGCCTCCGGCCGCTCGCCGACGGCCCGGCCCTCGTGCCGGGCGCGGGCGCCCGCGACGTGCACGTGCGGCGCGGGGAGAAGGCGCTGCACGCGGTGCGCGACCTCGCCCGGGAAGAGGCCTTCGCCGCCGCGCTCGTCGCCGAGCTCCCGCTCGCCGGGGCCGAGCCGCACGAGGACCGCCGCTTCCACTACCGCTTCTCCAGCGCCCACGGCGCGCTCGATCTGCTCGCGGCCTGCGCGGCGCGCGACCCGCCGCCGGCGCTCGAGTGGGTGGGCGCGCCGCTCCGCGCGGTCGCGAGCCGCGGCCCTCAGGCGCTCAAGATCATCCTCGAGCGCCGGCGCGAGTGGTTCGGCGTCCTCGGCGGCCTGAGCGTCCAGGGCGAGCGCGTGGAGCTCGCGCGGCTGCTCGATGCGGCGCGGCGCGGCGAGCGCTACGTGCAGGTCGAGGCGCAGACCTACGTGGAGCTGGGCGAGGCGCTGCGCGTCCACCTCGAGCGCCTCTCCGACCATGTCCACGACACCCGGCACGGCCTCGCCGTGGGCCCCTCGGCCGCCGGGGTGCTGTGGGAGCTCGAGCGGGCCGGCGCCGCGCTCGACGGCGACGGCGCCTTCCGGCGGCTCGCCGAGCGCGTCGCCGCCGCCGGCGAGCTCTGCCCGGCCGTCCCTCCGGCGCTCGGGACCGAGCTCCGCCCGTACCAGGTCGACGGCTACCGCTGGCTCGTGCGGCTCGCGGCCTGGGGGGCCGGGGGCGTGCTCGCCGACGACATGGGCCTCGGCAAGACCGTGCAGGCGCTGGCCGTCCTGCTCGAGCGCGGCGAGCTCGGGCCGGCGCTCGTCGTCGCCCCGACCTCGGTGGCCTTCAACTGGCGGGACGAGGCGCAGCGCTTCGCGCCCTCGCTGCGCCTCACGCTCTACGCGGACGCGGCCGACCGCGACGGCGCGCTCGCGCGGCTCGGCCCGGGCGACGTGCTGGTGCTCAGCTACGGCCTGCTCGTGCGCGACGCCGCGCGCCTCTCGGCCCGGCGCTTCGCCACCGCCGTCTTCGACGAGGCCCAGAGCCTGAAGAACGCGACCACCCTGCGCGCGCGCGCCGCGAGGGAGCTCCAGGCGGACTTCAGGCTCGCGCTCTCAGGCACGCCGCTCGAGAACCACCTCGGCGAGCTCTGGAGCCTCTTCACGATCGTCTTCCCCGGCCTCCTGGGCAGCTGGGACTCGTTCCGCGACCGCTACGCCGCGCCGATCGAGCGGCACGGCGACCCTGCCGCGGGGCCCGCGCTCGCGCGGGTGCTCGCCCCCTTTCTCCTCCGGCGGACCAAGGCGCAGGTGGAGGCCGAGCTCCCGGCGCGCACCGAGGTGCGCGTGCCGGTCGTCCTCTCGAGCGCCGAGTGGCAGCTGTACGAGGACGCGCGCCTCGCGGCGCTGTCCGACCTCGAGACGCGGCGCTCGGTGCGGCGCGAGCAGCAGCGGCGCGTCGAGGTGCTCGCGGCGCTCACGCGCCTCCGGCTGCTCGCCTCGCACCCGCGGCTCTACGACGAGCGCTCGGCGCTCGCCTCGTCCAAGCTCGCGCGCTTGCTCGAGCTCGTCGAGGAGCTGCGGGCCGAGGGGCAGCGCGCCCTCGTCTTCAGCCAGTTCACCTCGCACCTCGCGCTGGTGCGCGAGGCGCTCGAGGCGCGCGGCGTCGCGTACGTCTACCTCGACGGCGAGACGCCGCGGCGGGCGCGGGGCGAGCGGGTGCGCGAGTTCCAGGAGGGGTCGGCGCCGCTCTTCCTCATCTCGCTCAAGGCGGGCGGCTTCGGCCTCAACCTCACGGCGGCCACCAACGTGATCCTCCTCGACCCCTGGTGGAACCCCGCGGTCGAGGATCAGGCCTCGGATCGCGCGCACCGGCTGGGCCAGCGCCGGCCGGTCACCATCTACCGCCTGGTGGCGCTCGGGACGATCGAGGAGCAGATGCTGTCGCTGCACGAGCAGAAGCGCTCGCTGGCGGCCCAGGTCCTCGGCGGCAAGGACGCTGCGGGCAAGCTCTCGACGCAGGAGCTCCTGGGGCTGCTCTCGGAGCGGCTCCGGGGGCCGGACGGCGGCGACGGCGGGGAGGCCGGCGAGGCGGAGGGCGCCGTCGCGCTCGACGAGGAGCACGGCGCCGGGGCGCCGGCGCCCGCCTGAGGGGGCGCTAAGTGCAGCTCGGGCTCGTCGAGGATCCACCACCCGCCTGGGCCGTTCCTGCCGTGGTCGAACGGACCGCCGATCTCGATGCCCAGGCTCGACGCGGCGCGCGCATGCCGCGGCGCCGGACGCGGAAAGACGTGCAGCACGCCGCGGATCAGCTCTGCCACCTTGTTCGGCGGCGCGGCCTCGAGGTCGGCGTACGTGGCGCGGCGGGGCTTCTCGGCGGGCTGGCCCATGGGCCCAGCCTGCCTGCGGCGCGCGGCCCGGCAAGCTGCGCAGGCCCGCTGGGCGCGTCGCGCCGCCTGAGCGCCGGCCCCGGCGCACGCAGCGCGGGCGCGCTCCCGCGTTCCGTCACCTCACCGGAGCGAGATCCGGTGCGCGAACTGCGACTCCTCGAAGGAGTAGCCCCAGAGCGACGCGTCGCGCTCGTCGTAGAGCCAGGCGTGCACGCGCGGCCCGTCGCCCTGCGACAGGGGCGGGTAGGTGAGCAGGTGATCGAGCTGGGTCAGCACGTTCTCCTGCGCCGTCACCTCGCGGAGCGAGTCCCTGTCGAGCCCGCCGTAGTTGCCGCGCACGAGCTCGAGCGTCGCCCGCGCCGCGGGCACCTGCGACAGGAGCCCGAAGGCCCCGCGGTCGCGCTCCTCGTCGAGGAGCACCTCCAGCGCCGCGCACTGGACGTGGCCGCAGACCACGACGTCGTGCGTCTCCCGCATCGAGAGCGAGAGCAGGAGCGGCGCGTTCTCGCTCACGACCTTGTCGCTCCAGGGGGGCACGAGGTGCGCCGGCGACCGCACCTGCGCGCACGACACCCCGTGGGCGGAGAGCCCCATCCGCTCCAGGGGGAGCGCGGCGTCGAAGCACGAGACCAGCAGCGTGCGGCGGGGATCCAGCGCGACGGCGCGCCGCCGCCGGTGGGAGGCCGGGCCCTCCGCCGAGGTGCTGTTGTACGGGCGCTGCATCGGTTCTCCTCGCGGACCGGAGCGGTCCTCCGGCATGAGTCGGAACGAGCCCGCCTCCGGTTCCCGCGCCGCCGCGCGTCACCCGGCGAGCGGGCTGTTCAGGCGTGGGTCACGCCTCTCCGACCTCGTTCGCGAAGGCCTTCGCGGGGTCGACCTGCCTCGCCGCGTCCTCCGGGGCGGCCGGCTGGACGAGGGCCCGCTTCCAGCGCCCCGAGAAGTAGTAGGCCATGCTGGCGATCAGCGACACGAGGAAGCTCACCGCGATGGCGTACCAGACGCCCTCCACGCTGTGCATCTCGCGGGACAGCCAGTACGCGAGCGGGTTGCGGATCACCCAGAGGCTGAGCAGCGAGTTCACGGTCGTGACCACCGTCGCGCCGGCGCCGTTGATGATTCCGTTGCTCACGAAGGAGAGGCCGAAGAGGACATAGCAGGAGCCGACGATGTGCAGGTACGAGACGCCGAGCCCGATGACGACCGGATCGGTGATGAACACCCGGAGGAGCGCCTCTGGGAAGGCGACGGCCACCGCGGAGATGAGGAGCGTCATTCCGCCGCTGAACACGCACCCCCACCTGAAGACCTCGCGCACGCGGTCGTGGTGCCCCGCGCCCAGGTTCTGCCCGGCGAGCGTCGATATCGCCATCCCCAGGGTGATCGCGGGCAAGATCGCGATCTGGTCGATGCGCGAGGCCGCGCCGAACGCGGCGGTCGCGACCTCTCCGAACCCGTTCACGATCCCCGTCACCACCACCATGCCCAGCGAGACCACCGACTGCTGGATGGACGCCGGCACGCCGATACGGCACATCCGCCGGATCGTCGGGCCGAGCTGGCCGAAGCGCGGCCACCTCGGGGCGATCGGGGACCTCTGGGCGTGAAGGTAGACGTTGAGCACCACGAGCAGGAGGATCTGAGAGAAGAGCGTGGCCCAGGCCGTGCCGTTCAGGCCGAGCGCCGGCAGCCCCAGCCGCCCGAAGATGAGCAGCGGATCGAGCACCGTCGTGAGCAGGACGGAGCCGAGCTGGAAATAGAGGGGGGTCTTCGAGTCTCCGGTCCCCTGGAGCATGCTCCGGAGCGCGAACATGCCGAAGCTGAACGGCAGCGAGAGCAGGTAGATGCGCAGGTAGCTCACCGACGGCTCGAGGACGTCGGCCGGCGTGTCCATCGCGCGGAGGATCTCGGGCGCGAGGAGCTCTCCGGCGATGGTCAGCAGGACGCCGAGGCCGTAGATGAGCACGGTGGAGCCGTCCACCACGCGCCTCAGCTCGTCGAACCGCCTGGCCCCGAAGCTCTGCGAGACGAGGATGTTCGTCGCCAGGGTCATCCCCATCCCGACGCCGAAGATCGTGAAGATGACGGGAAAGCTCACGGTGACGGCCGCCAGGGCGCCGGTGCCCAGGAACTGGCCGACCCAGATGGCGTTGATGAAGCTGTAGGCCGTCTGAAGGAAGGTCCCGAGGAGCATCGGGAGCGAGAACGTCACGAGGTGTCTGGGAATGCTGCCGGTCGTCAGATCGGTGCCGAACTTCGGTTTCATCGGGCTCCTCGCCCGCGGCGGGCGGAGAGAGGGATCATGAGGGGGATCGGGCGCGGCGTAACGTAGCGGACGCGCGGCGGCAGTCCATTGCGCCGTGTCCCGCTCGTCCGTGCGCCGCCGCGCGAGGTGAGACGGTGCGAGCGAGCCGATCGACCCCGGATTGAGGGGCAGATCACACTCTTCGTCCATGAAGAGCCTGGGCGCCTTCGGGCGTGCTCTGCGGTGGATGCAGCGGAGCTCGGTGCAATCGATGTAGTCGGCGCAGTCGGTGCAGTCGGTGCAGTCGGCGCAATCGGTGCAGCCGGCGCAATCGGTGCAGTCGCAGCCGGCGCTCCAGCCATGATGCGATCTCACGTTGTGCGGGGCGCTGGCCAAGGAGACCCGGGGGCTCCGGCCGGAGCTCGCGCGAGGCCGTCCTGGCGCGAGCTTCCCTGGCGCGCGGATTGCAGTTGGCGCCGGCCGCTGAGCGCATCGGTCCTTCCCGCGGTTGCGCCAGCGAGAGGAGAACGACATGCCGAAAGCGAAGTCCGCGAGCGCCTCCCACCTCCCGGGGGCGCGGGGCGCGACCTCGGCGCCGTCCGAGGCGTCCTTGCCGCTCGTGCTCACGGCGGCCGAGCAGGACCTCCTGGGTCGCGCCCTCAAGCTCCTGGTCAACGTCCAGGCCGCGCCGTTCGTGGCGCGGGCCCGTCGCGAGGGCTACACGGCCGAGGAGCACCGCGAGGGGTGGCGGTTGCTCAAGCTCGCCTCGGGCGAGCAGCGCCCGCTGGAGCACCTGTTCGTGGAAGCCTCGAGCGGCGGGGCGGTGGAGGGGGCGGAGCGGATGCGGCTGCTCCAGGAGGTCGATACCTTCGAGAACACGTGGTTCCCGCGCGCTCGCGCGATCATCCGCCGCGTGGTGCCGCGCGAGCGGCGCGACGGCTTCGAGGCCGCGTTCTTCAGGAACCTGGAGCAGCAGCCGCTCGGGCCGGCGGTGATCATGTCGGTCGGGACGTTCCTTCGCCGGGTCGAGGGGCTCGCCAGGAACAGCGACGGCGACGCGAAGAAGGTCCACAAGACGCTCGCGACGCGCGGGCTGAACGAGGCGAGGATGCAGCAGGTGCGCGATCTGCTCGCGCGGCTGGAAGCCGGGGCCGGCGCTCCGGCGCAGCCGCCCCGGGTGCCTGCGGCCGAGCTGGAGAGGGCCCGGAAGGAGCAGCGGGAGGCGCTCGAGGGCCTGCGCGACTGGTTCAACGACTGGGCGACGACGCTCCGGCAGGTCTTCCCGGTCAAGACGCAGATCCAGCTCGGCCTCACGGTGGTGAAGCGCGCGCCGCCCGTCGCCGCCGAGGTGATCGAGGACGAGCCGCCGCTCGACGGGGACGACGAGGGCGCCGAAGGCGAGATCGCGGGCGCGGAGCCGCTGTTCGGCTGAGGGGGCCCCGGGCGCCGCCCCGCCGGGCGGGCGCCGGCGGGACGGCGGGACGGCGCGGGGGCAGCGGAAAGCCGGTCCGGGGAGCCGGGAGAGGGGTCTCGAGAACGGCCGAGGGGGGTCTCGAGAACGGCCGAGGGGGGTCTCGAGAACGGCCGAGGGGGGTCTCGAGTACGGCCGAGGGGGGTCTCGAGTACGGCCGAGGGGGGTCTCGAGTACGGCCGAGGGGGGTCTCGAGTACGGCCGAGGGGGGTCTCGAGTACGGCCGAGGGGGGTCTCGAGTACGGCCGAGGGGAGTCTCGAGACATGCGCAGACCTCGCACCGCGCTCTCCGGACCGGCCCAGGCGGGTCGACCGAGCCGCCCGTTCCACCTGAGACGATCGGGTCCTCTGGCCAGGAGCCCTTCGATGCGGCTCAGGATACGGCGCTGCCAGCGGAATCCGATGCGCTGGTGGTTAAATCCAGCGTCAGCGACGGGGCCCTCCACGGCCCCAGGTCGCAGAGGAGCTCCGCAACCGGTTGCTCCTTCCCGCAATGGCTTGCGCGATTGAGCAAATGTTCGCGCCCGGGGCTCGCGCCGCACGTCCCGCACGGCATCGGCGCAGGCCGTGCAATGGCGTGCAATGGACCGCGCTGCGGGAATGATTCACCCCGGCCGCACCAGCGCGGCAGCCCGGTCCGCAGGGAGGGATTCCTGTCGGCGCCGCGGCGCTCGGTCGCGGCGAGCACAGCCCAGTCCCGGTGATGAGATGCCATGAGGAAAGGGATTTCTGGCTTCAGATCGCAAGAGCTCGATGGCTCCGAAATGGTGGGAAAGGGAGCCGCCGAGGACCGCTCAAGGCGTCGACGCCGGACGATGCAAGCGTAGATTACGGGCCAGGCATCGGCGTGGAGGGGAGGGGGCAGGAGAGCCGGGAGCCGAGCGAGGCTGCGAGCCTCGACTCCGAGGCTCCGGCGTGGCGACAGTCGGTCTGCCGCATGTCGAGCGCAGCTCCCGGTGAAGAGGCCGAGCGCACGCTCGCGCTCTCCGGACTCGCGCCCATGGAGGCCTCGGCCGACCCGATGCCCGAGGAGCGAGTCCTTGATCGACCGGTGGGCGAAGCTCGGGCACCGCCCGATGTGCCGCGGGGGTGGGCCGTCCTCGCGCGCTGGGCGCTGCACAGCTGGGTCTCGCCCATGACGAGCCTCCTCGCATCGCATGGGCCGCACGGGCGAACACGGATGTCGCTCCGGCGCGCGGTCGTGTCCGCGAACACCCGCTCTCAGGCCGCCCGCAGCCGCCACACCGCGGGGCGAAGCAGCAGGAGCGGCGCGGCCAGGCCCGCGACCACGCCGGACCACACCGTTGCCTCGACGCCGATCCGACCCGCGAGCCAGCCGGCCGTCAGGGTGCCCGCCGGCAAGAGCGCGCCGGTGAGCACGTGGAGCGTGGCGTTGACCCGGCCGAGCACGTGGAGCGGCAGCATCGATTGCCGGGCGCTCACCGCGTGGATCATGAACGCCACGAGGAACGCGTCCCCGAGGAGCTGGTGCAGCACGAGGGCAGGGACGGCGAGCCGCCCGAGGTGCGCGGCGAGCGGGATGAGCGCGGCGCCGGCCTGGCCCACGGCGAGGCTGAGGATCATCGCCGGACCGGCGCCGACGCGGCGGCCCAGCCAGCCCGCGATGACGCTGCCGCCCAGCGCGCCGACGCCGCCCGCGCTGATGATCAGCCCGACCGCCGCGGGATCCAGCCGGAGGTGCTCCAGCAGGTACAGCATGTACAGCGCGGAGAAGACCCCGCCGCTGAGCAGGGCCTGCGCGCCCATGGCCAGGAACGTCGCCCCGACCACGGGGTGGCCGAGGCCGTGGCGCAACCCCACCCGGAGATCCTCGAGCAGCGAGGCGCGCCCCTCGCCCGCGCCGCCGTCGGAGACCGGCGTCTCGACCGCCCGGATGCGCCCGAGCAGCGCCGCCGATCCGAGGTAGGAGAGCGCGTCCGCCACCATCGTCAGCGGCGCGGTGAGCGCCTGGATCAGGATGCCCGCGGCGCCGGGGCCGGCGATCTCCGCGGCCGCCTCGGTCCCTTCGAGCCGGGCGTTCGCCTCGACGAGGCGATCCTGACCGACCAGCGCCGGCAAGTACGCGTTGTCGGCGATCTGGAACAGGGAGGTGGCCATGCCGACCAGCGCGGCCACGGCGGAGAGCTGGAAGAGGGTCAGCGCGCCGGCCCAGGCCGCGATCGGCACCGAGAGGATCAGCGCGGCGCGCGCGAGATCCGCGCCGATGAGCAGCGGCCGCTTGCGCGAGCGGTCGACGAGCCCGCCCGCGAAGAGCCCCACGAGGACGCCCGGGGCGGTGGACAGCGCCGAGAGCACCGCGACGCCGGCCGCGTCGGCGCCGAGGCTCACGATGGCGATCACGGGCAGCGCCGTCCGGCTGACGCGGCTGCCCAGCGCGCTCACCGCCTGCGCGGCCCAGAGGCGCAGGAAATCGGGGTGGCGGGAGAGGCCGGCGGGGGGAGGGGACATGATGCGGGGGGGCGAGGAGAGCAGAAAGGAAGGAGGGGAGGAAGAGCGCGGCGGCCTGTCAGCAACCGCCTGGTCCGCGAGGCGTGCTACACGACAGGCATGGACCGCGACGATCGTACAGGGGAAGTCTTCCTTCGCGTCGTGGGTCGGCGCGCCGCGCCGCCGCTCGGCGAGCCCCCGCCGCTCGAATCGCGCGACGCCCTTTCCGCGATGGCGCACTATCGAACACGGGCGCCCAAAGGAATCTTCGTGTACCGCAGCCACGCCGAGATGGAGGCCGACAGGCTGCGCTGGACCGTCGACGCCATGGTCGAGCGCGCGCGCCGTGGCTGAGTACACGCGCCCGGCCACGTGGGACGACGTCAAGCTGCTTGCCCGCTACCTCGATGAAGCAGGCGTGCGCTGGGCGCTGATCGGTGGCTACGCGATCGCCGCGCATGGGTTCGTCAGGTTCTCGGAAGACGTCTGGAGCCCTACGTGGAGGAGCGCTTCATCGACGGTGTCCGGCTACGGGTCCTCGGGCTCGAAGGGTTGCTGAAGACCAAAGAGGGCATGCGCGACAAGGACCGCGCCGACGCCGCGGTGCTGCGCGCGGCGCTGGACGCTCTCCGCAGCGCGAAATGAGGGTCGCCTCTCCGGGCAGGCGCGGCTACTAAAAGCAGCCCTGGAGCCAGACGCGCCCATGCCCACGCTGCTGCGTTCACCGGCCACCCGGCTCGGCGCAGCGCTCGTCGCGATCGCGATGGCGCTCGTCGGCCTCCTGCCCCTCTTCGACGGCCCCGGCTACGAGAGCGCGCTCGCCGCAGGCCTCCTCGTGCCGAGCGCCGCGGCGATCGCGACCGCGCTCGACGTCGCCGCCCACCGGCCCCTGCCGCTCGACGCCTTCCGCCGCGGCGTCGCGAACGGCGCCCTGTTCGCCGTCGTCGCGTACGCCACCACCCTGGCGCACGGCCTCCGCGCCGGCTTCTGCGACGTGCTCGGCGGCTCCGCGCACTTCGCCCTCGGGCCCGGCCTCGGCGCGGCGCTCGGCGGCGCGTGGGGCGCGGTCGCGGGCGAGCTCGCCGCCGGCATCCGGCGCGACGACGCCGCGCCCCGGCCGCCCACGTCCCCTGCGTGGCGGCGCCGGCTCGCCGCCGTCCTCGCCGCGCTCGCCGCCCCGCTCGCCTCGATCGGCGTGAGCGCCGTCCGCTTCTACACGAGCCCGATCGTCTTCGCCTACGACCCGTTCGTCGGCTTCTTCAGCGGCACCCTCTACGACACCATCGTCGACGCCTCGGGGCTGCTCACCTACCGCGCCGGGACGCTGGCCACCCTGGTCGCCGCGTCCGCGCTCGCCCACCACCTCGTGCACGACGCGGGCGGCCGGCTCTCGTTCCAGCTGCAAGGCCGCCCCGGGCTGCTCCTGCTCGGCGCGGCGTGCGCCGCGCTGAGCGCCGCGAACCTCCTCGAAGGCGCGCGCCTCGGCCACTTCCAGACCTCCGAGACCATCGCGGCCGAGCTCGGCGCGCTCTCGCAGGGCCAGCGTTGCGAGGTCGTCTACCCGCGCGGGATGCGCGAGGCCGACGTCCAGCGCTTCGTGCGCGAGTGCGACGCCCACATCGAGGCCGGCGAGCGCTGGCTCGGCGCGCCCGCCGAGCGGGACGGCGAGCCGCTCCGGGTCCGCGCCTACCTGTTCGAGAGCGCGGCGCAGAAGGGCGCGCTCATGGGCGCGTCGCGCACGTACATCGCGAAGCCGTGGCGCCGCGAGGTGTACCTCCAGGCCGCCGGCTACCCGCACCCGACGCTCGGGCACGAGATCATGCACGTGCTCGCCGGCGCCTTCGCCCGCGGCCCGTTCAAGATCGCCGGGCGGCTCGGCGGGTGGCTCCCCGACCCGGGCCTCATCGAGGGGATCGCGGTCGCCGGCTCGCCCAGGGAGGGCGAGGACCTGAGCCCGCGCGGGTGGGCCAAGGCCATGAAAGATCTCGGGATCCTGCCGCCGCTGTCGCGCCTGTTCGCGCTCGGCTTCCTGGCCGAGAACTCGTCGACCGCCTACACCGTGAGCGGCGCCTTCGTCGGCCACGTGCGCGCGACGTACGGGCCCGCCGCGGTCCGCGCCTGGTACGGCGGCAAGCCGCTGCCCGAGATCACCGGCGCCTCGTGGGACGAGATGGAGCGCGCGTGGCACGCCGATCTCGACGCGCTGTCGCTCCCCGACGCGGCCAGGGCGCAGGCGAAGGCCCGCTTCGACCGGCCGGCCGTGTTCGAGCGGCGCTGCCCGCACGTGGTCGACGCGTGCACGCAGAAGGCGGAGCAGCTGCGCGCGCGCGGCGACCACGAGGGCGCCATCGCCGAGTACCGGCGCGTCCTCGCGCTCGACCAGAGCCCCGCGACGCGCGTCGCCATCGCCGAGACGCGGCTCGCCAGCGACGCGCCCGGCAGCCGGGGCGAGGGGGTGCGCGAGCTGGAGATCATCGCCGGCGACGCGTCGGTGCCGCGCCACCTGCGCGACCGCGCGGCGGAGCGGCTCGGCGACGTCGCGCTCTCGGCCGGCGACCGGGAGCGCGCGGTGGCGTGGTACCAGGAGGTCGCCGGCCGGCTCGTCGACGAGGACCGGCTGCGGACGCTCGACGTCAAGATCGCCGCCGCCCACGACGAGCGGGCCCGCGCGGCCGTGGTCGAGCTCTTGATCGGCACCCGCGGCGGCGCGCCGGACCGGATCCGGGCGGCGGAGCTCCTCGGCGCCTGGGCCGCGCAGGCCCCCGGCGACGGCCTGCCGAGCTACCTCCTCGGCCGCCACTACCTGAACGACGGCCGCTTCGACGAGGCGGCCGATCGCCTGGACCGGGCGCTCGGGGCCCACCTGCCCATCCAGCGGGTCTGGATCGAGGCGGAGCGGCTGCGGCTCGTGGCCGCGTGCGGCGTCGACGACGCCGAGACCGCCCGCCGGATGTTCGCGCAGTACGCCGCCCACGACGGGGCGCCCGGCGCCGGGCCCGCCGTGAGCGACGAGCGCCGGGACGCCGCCCTCCGCCTGCTCGAGCGGTGCGACCGCGCGGCGCCCCGGCCCGCGGCCCCGGCGACCCCATCCGACAGGCCGGACGGACGAAAGTGAAGAATGCCTCTCGTTCCCGCGCGCCGACGTGGTGAGATGTCGTGGAAATGCGCGATGTGCCTGAGAGCGAGAGGTACGGCCGCCTCGTCGCCCTGAACGCTGTCCTCACCGTCGTGGCCCGCCACTCGAACCTGCTCCTGCCGAGGCCGTTCGAGGAGCTCGCCGATGCCGTCGGCCGGTTCGCCGCGTTCCAGCTCCTCGCGGTGCTGTTCCCGGAGCCCGAGGGAGAGCTCCGCGCGTACGCGGTCATCCGCGGCGACACGCTCGCCGCCGCGCCGTTCGGCGCGCTGCTCCCCGCGCCGGGGGCGCTCTTCCGGCGGGTGTTCGGCGAGGGCAAGGCGTTCTCCTGCGGCGACACCCGCGCGGAGGACGCGCTCCAGGGGATGGGGCCCGCCGAGGGGTGCCTCGCGTATGCCGCCTTCCCGGTGCGGGCCGCGCCGCCCGGCGCCGAGCCCGCCGCGCGCGCGAGCGGCTCCGGCGGCGGCCCCGTCGTGGCGGCGCTCGTCCTCGGCTACGCGGACGCAGCGGCGGCCGCCGCCGCGCCGGCCGAGCTCCTGGAAGAGCTCGCCGGCGCGCTCGGCGCCGGCCTGGATCGCTCGCTGCGCGTGGTCGCCGGCGAGCGCGAGGCCGCCGAGCGGCTCCTCAGGATCCGCGAGCTCGAGGAGCAGCACCGGAACCTGCTCGACAACGCGCCGCTCATCATCTTCCGGCTCGATCCCGAGACCGGCGAGCTCTCGTTCCTGAACCGGCACGCCGAGCGGCTCCTCGGCGTGCCCGTGGCCGAGGCGCTGAAGACGCCGGGCTTCCTCGGCGAGGCCCACGCCGATCCGGAGGGCGTGATGTGCTTCGAGGACGCGGTGGCGCGGGCCAAGCTCGGCGCCCCCTCGTCGTCCTACGAGGCGCGCCTCAGGCGGCGGGGCGGCGACGCGATCACCGCGCGCGGCACGGTGTACCCGCTCGTGTCGGATCGCGGCCGCGTGGTGGCGATCGAGGGCGTCCTCGCGGACGTGAGCACCGAGCACGCGGCGCGCACGCGGCTCATCCAGGTCGACCGCCTGTCGACGCTCGGCACGCTGGCGGCCGGCGTGGCGCACGAGATCAACAACCCCGCGGCGTTCATCCTGCTCGGCCTGGACATGCTCGACCGGCTGCTGCGCGGCCCGAACGTGCGCATGGAGGGCGCCGCCGCGTCGAGCGCGTCGGAGCTGCTCCGGGAGCTGCGCGACTCGATCAAGCGCATCGTGGACATCGTCCGCGATCTGAAGCTGTTCGCGAGCCCGCCGCAGCCGGAGGGGTCGCGGCGCACGCTGACGGACGCGAACCGCACGGTGGAGTCGGCGCTGAGCCTCACGCGCGGCCAGATCATCGAGCGGGCGCAGATCGTGAAGAACCTCTCGGAGGTGCCGCCGATCCTGATGGAGGACGGCCGGCTCGGGCAGGTCATCGTGAACCTGCTGGTCAACGCGGCCCAGGCGATCCCGAAGCCGAGCTCGAAGCTCGAGGCGCGCGATCAGACCGTGACGGTCGAGACGCGGAGCGACGGGGACACGGTGGAGATCGTGGTGACCGACACCGGCGCCGGCATCGCGGAGGAGAACCTCCCGCGCATCTGGACGCCGTTCTTCACGACGAAGGGGCCCGAGGTCGGCACGGGGCTCGGCCTGTCGATCAGCCGCGAGATCATCGAGCGCGCCGGCGGGCAGATCACGGCGGAGAGCCCGGTGCCGGGGAGCGATCCGCCGGGCGGGGCGCGCTTCATCATCTCGCTGCCCGCGGCGGGGCGCGACGAGGAGGCGACGCCGAGCGTCGCGCCGGTGCCGCGGCTCGTGTCGAAGCGGGCGCGGGTGCTCGTGGTGGAGGACGAGGCGTCGCTCGCGCGCGCGCTGTCCGAGCAGCTGGGCCGCGTGCACGAGGTGGCGCTCGCGCCGAGCGCGGACGCGGCGATGGGGATGCTCGCCGGCGGCCAGCGGTTCGACGTGGTGCTCTGCGATCTGCGGATGCCCGGCATGTCGGGCGACGTCTTCTACACGCGGGTCCGCGAGAGCGATCCGGCGCTGGCGCAGGGGTTCATCTTCATGACGGGCGTGGGCTTCGGCGCCGACGTGGAGCGGTTCCTCGCCTCGTCGGGCCGGCCGCTCTTGGAGAAGCCGTTCTCGGCGGAGGACGCGCTGAGCGCGATCGCCGAGGTCGTGACGGCGAACCGGGCGGAGGAGCGGGAGAGCACGAGATCGCGGTGAGGCGCGCGGGCCCGCAGGTCGAGCGCGGCGCGCGGGCCCGCAGGTCGAGCGCGGCGCGCGGCCGGCGGTGAGGCGCGCGGCCGGCGGTGGCGCAGAGAGCGCGACGTGGATCAGGGGCCGACGTCCACGACCTCGAGACCGGCGCGCCCGGATGAGCAGAGCGCGCGGCCGCCGGAGAGCGTCGCGTGGTAGACGTGCGCGAAGAGGTCGCTCTTCTTCTCGAACGAAAGCGCGGTGAGGTCGGTCGCGTCGAGGACGGAGAGCGCGGGCTGGTCGTTGTCGACGACGACGAGGCGCGCCCCGTCCGCGAGGAGCAGCGAGCCGGAGCGATGGTCGAACCCCGCGATCTCCTGCGTCGCGGTCTCGAGGCTGCCCTCCTGGAGCCCGCCGGCCACGAGGATCGCGGACCTCGCGTCGGGGGCGCCGTCCTGCACCGACAGGAAGGCGCGGCCCTCGCCGGCGAGCGCCCCCACGACCGCCACGGCGTCGCCCACTGGGCTCTCGTCCCGGAGTCGCGCGCTCGTGGCGTCGAGGTCGAGGAGCTTCAGCGCCCTTCGCGTGCCCCTGCACGCGCCCGGACCCGCGTCGTCGCCCGCGGCCGCCGGCGTGAACGCCGCGTTCGACGCGAAGGCGCGAGAGCACGCCTCCCTCCCGGTCACCGGGATCTCGACGGTCTCGTAATCCATCGTGAGCAGCCGGCCCGACGCGCCATCGAAGGCGAGCAGCGAGCCGGGCACGCTGACCGACGCCCGCACCACCGGCGAGGACGGGTCCGCGACGTCGACGCGATCGAGGTAGAAGCGCGCCCTCTGGGGATCGTCGGGCAGCGGCGTCCAGCGCGAGACGAGCACGGTGGTGCCGTCGAGCTGAAGGCCCATGTGGCCGGCGCCCTCCGGGAGCTCCACCGAGCTGTGCCGCGGGTTCAGCGGGTCGGAGAGGTCGAGGATCTCGAGCCACGCCTCGTGAGGCGGCCGCGCCTCCTCGTCGTAGTAATAGCCGTCATCGCTGGCGTGACGGATCACGAGGGTGCTGCCGGCCTGAACCACGGGGCCGCCCGCGGACACGACAGCGCTGAAACGAGCCGTGTAGTACAGCGCGCCGGGGCTGAAGGGCAGATTGCGCTGGGAGATCACGCGCGGTGCGGCCGGGTCCCCGACGTCGACGATCGCGAGGTGCGTGGACGCGTAGTCCCCCGCGGGCCAGAGCACGTAGACGTGCCGTCCGTGCGCGAAGAGGCGGGCGTTCTCGAAGTAGCTCTGGCAGGCACCCGCGAACAGCGCCGCGTGGTCGAGCCTGGCGATCGGCTCGGCGAGGCCCGGGCTCGCGGCCGACGCGGTCTCGAGCCAGGCGCCGCCGCCCGTATCCGTGTCTGCGCCGATGCGGACCACGAGGTCGCCGACCACGACCGCGCTGTTGGCGAGCGTCGCGAGCGCGACGCCGGCGACCTTGGCCGGGGCGCCGCGGTCTTCGATGCCGAAGGCCTCGACGCCCAGGTCGGAGACGGCAATGAGCCGCTCCCCGCTGGCGACGACGCGCCGCGCCTGTCCGCGCGTGGCGGCGACGCCGCGCTTCGCGAGGGTATCGCGCGTGAAGTCGATGAGCTGGACGCCCGTCGTGCCGGCGTCGCAGTCGGAAGACAAGGCCTCGCGGCTCGATCCGCGGTAGGGCACGGCGAGGGCGCCGAGGCTGTCGAAGAGCGCGAACGCTTCGTGAATGTTGTCGTGCTCCTCGACGACGCGCCCGCGACTGCCGCCGAAGGCGACGCGCTCCAGCATCGTGGGATTCGCGACATCGGAGACGTCGAAGAGCGAGACGTGCAGGGATCCCGCGCCGGTGTCGTTGTGGCCCCCGAAGGCGAACAGGCGATCTCCGCGCGGCTCCACGTGAAAGGTCCAGCCGGGCCCCCCGAGCCCGCCGACCTGGGCGGGGTTCGCCGGGTCGCTGAGGTCGACGATGAGCACGGGGTCCACGTGCACCGCGACGGCGTAGGCGCGGTCGCCGTCGAAGCGGACCGAGCGCAGCTCTGTGGCCGGGTGCAGGTCGAGCTCGGTCGCGCCGAGGGGCACGATTTCCTGGGAGGACACGATGGAGAAGGTCTGGATGCCAGGCTTCGCGTCGGGCTGCCACGGACCGGGCAGGCTGACGAAGCGGAGCACGCCGTCGTGCTCATCCATCTGCCAGGGGTTCTCGATCTGGCCGGTCGTCTCGACGCGCGCGCCCTCGACGAGGGCGCCGCCGGGGTCGGAGATGTCGACGACCTGGATGGTGGCGCGCCCTTCCTCCTCCTCGTCGCCGCTCCACGCGGCGCTGGCGACATACACGCGATCCTGGCTGACGCTCACGCTGGGCCATCCCCAGTAGCCCGAAGGGGCGCTCTCGCTGAGCTTCAGCCGATCGATGACGGCGATGTCCGCCGGGTCGCCGACGGCGAGCGAGGTGACGGTGGTGTTCGGCGCGGCGGTGCACCCCAAGCAGGCGTCGTGCTCGTAGGTCACGGCGTAGAGCACGTCGCCGGTGAGGCGCGCTTCGGTGAGCTTGCCCGGCAGATCGAGCGAGCCGACGGGCTGGATCTCCGCTGGATCGGAGACATCCAGCGCCTCGACGCGGCTCGTGAACTCGCGGCGGGACGCGCCCGCCTCCGCGTCGGGCACGACGTGCGGCCACCCGTAGAACAGGGCGTAGACGATCCCGTCGCGCAGGTACATCGCGACGGGCGTGCCGTGCATCCGGCGGGTCCCGAGGACGCGCAGCCCGTCGCGTCGTGAGACGTCGATGATGCTGAGTCCCGAGTACCGCGACATCGCGTAGAGCCTGCCGTCCTTCTCCTGGACGATGTCGGCGTCGCGGATCGCGCGCTCCGCGATGGCGCCGCCGCGCGGCGGCACCGGCACCGCGTCCGGGCCGCCGCCTCCTCCCGTGCCCGAGCTCGTGCCGCCCGCGCCATCACCGGCCGGATCGCCGCGGGGGGCCGCCGGATTGGCAGAGATGAAGTCGGTCTGCTCACCACGCGCGCTTCCCTTGCAACCGGCAAGTCCGACCGATGCCGCGGTCGCTGCGAGAACGATCCAGCCGGCGCAGGCTCTGAACGGAATGGACATCGTCACCTCTCCTCGACAGCGAGACGCAGGACCCCGCACCTGTGCCAAGCGCAGCGAGCTCGCCGTCGCGCTGGCACACTGTGCAAGCGGCGAGCCGGCTCATTTCGCGAGAATTGCGTGCGAATCCAGCGGCCTGGGTACGTCATGTGCCATGGTGTGCACGGGCTCGTCGCCGCGGTTGTGGCTCACAATAGGCACATTTGACATCCTTCATCTGCTGCCCCGGCCCCCGGTGGTAACGTGGCGACATGGGTCACCCACGCCGCTTCCTCGCCGCAGCGCTGATCCCCGCGGCCGCCGCGGTCGCCGCAGCGTGCGGCGCGCCGGTCGAAGGCCCCCAGGGCTCCTCGCAGACCGTGGCCTCGAGCGGGAGCGGCGCCGGCGGCGTGAGCGCCGGCAGCACAGGGGCCGGCGGCGCGGGCACCGAAGGTGCGGGGGCTGCGGGCGCTGGGGCCGGCGGAGCTGGGGCCGGCGGAGCTGGGGCCGGCGGCAGCTGCATCCCCTTCTCCGAACCGCCGGGAGCCGAGTGTTCGCCGAGCCTGCAGTGCAAGAGCACAGCGATGTCGTGCGTGTGCAGCGGCACGGACACGCTCTGCTCCTCGTCCCAGACCGGTCAGCAGAACGACGTGCACCCGCCGAAATCCGCCCCACCCGAGGGCGGCTGCTGCGACACCGAGGGCCTGGTCTGCGGCTACGAGGCTTGCGGGCCGATCTGCCGGTGCACGAACGGCGCGTGGTCGTGCCAGGCGCCCGACGTCTGCCCGCCGTTCGAGTGCCCGGCCGATCCCTCGCTGCTCGACGGCCAGCACTGCGAACAGTTCCTTGGGCAGGTCTGCGCTCGATGCTCCCCGCCTTGGAGCTGCACCTGCGAGCTCCAGCCCTCGGGGGCTGCCCTGTGGGCGTGCGTCAATATCCCGTGCTGAGCGGCCGCTCCGGCGGCCGGCACCCGAGCTCGTCCCGGGGGGCAGCTCGCGAAGGGCCTGAAAACGCGGACCGACCATCGCGCCGGCCGGATGATCGGCACCAAGGGCGAGGCCGCGATGGTGCTCTAAGCTGTCGCGATGCGGCGCTCTCCCCGATTCGCGCTCCTCCCTCTCCTCCTGCTGCTTGTCCTCCTGGAGCCCGCGTGCGGAGCCTCCGGAGCGCCGGCGAGCCGGGCCCGCGCCGCTGGCCCGCCGACCTCGGTGGATCGGCCGCCGTCGCATCGCTCGCTCCCTCCGCCGCCGGCCGAAGAACCCAAACCTGCCGGGCCGGTCGCTTGCTTCGCGACGCCCGTCACTTTCGGCAAGGGCCGCGGCATGGATCGCTTCGCGCCAAAGCCCATCAGCGCGGACCTGCCTGCGAAGCTCGCGGCGTGCCCCGGAGAGCGCGAGCCCCTCGAATGCCAGTACGAGATCGCGCGCGCCTATTTCGAGGCGAACCATTTCGCTGAGGCGGGGGCAATCTTTCGCGGCGTCGCGCGCGCGGGGTCGAACCACAAGCTTACCATTTACGCGGCGCAGCTCTATCTCGAGAGCGTGAATGTGATCGGGTCGCAAGCGGAGCCGCCGCGTACCGCGTGCTACGACGAGATGGCGGCAGCGGTGCCCGCGCTGCACGCGAGCCTCTGCGGCTCAAGACCGAAGCCGGAGAACGAGGAGTTCTGCAGCATGCTGACGCGCATCGAAATGGACATCGCCCGCCAAGGCCCCGACAAGCTCATCATCCAGGCCGACCGTGGAGAAGGGGACACCGCCTCGCTCTATCGCCAGGCAGGTGAGGCCTACATGGCGATCTTCGATCGGCGCTGCGCCTTCAGCCGCCCGGACGAGAAACAGAAGCCCGTCCCGCCGCCGGGGTGGAGCGTTGCCAAGATCGTCGCCTGCTCCCAGATCGCATTCAATGCGATGAAGAGCTTCCAGGCCGCCCAGGAGATGGACCTCGCCGAGCGCGCGCGACAGACGCTCCTCGATCCACTCCACCAGCTCAATCGGACCGATCTCGCGAAGAAGGTGGCCGGCGACACGAGAAAGTAGGCGTCTATCCTTGGCGTGGTTCGGAGAGGTCCTCGGGCCGCTGAACCACGCCCGCCGACGCTACCTCCGACCCCTGAAGATCGGGGCGACGTGTGCCTGGGGCCCGCGGCGCCCGGGAACGACTGCACACCTGAGCGGTTCCGTGCGATAAGCGAGGCGTGCCCGCCGCCCTCGCCGCGCTCGAGTCCGCGCTCGCCACCGGCTCCGTCGAGGCGTGGCTGGCGGAGCTGGGGGACGAGGCGGTTCGTTCGCAGATCCGCCGCGCGCTGGACGCCGATCGCAGGCTGTGGACGCAGTACCCCGATTCGCTGGGGAGCTGCCTGTTGGCGCGGACGTTCGGCGTCAAGGCGCTGGCATCGCTCCAGAAGGCGTGGGCGAAGGAGCTCGCGGCGCGCGGGCGGCCGTGGATCCGCCCGCTGCGCGGACTGCCGGCGCCCGACGGTCTGCTCGCCGAGCTGTACTCCGACGAGACGTTGTCGCTCGCGGGGCTGCAGGTGCCGCGCTTTGCGTCGGAGGACGAGGTGGTGCTGACGGCGAGGCGGCTGCACCCGAGCGTGCAGCCGCCCGAGGAGCGCCGGCGGGAGCGTCTGCGCTGGCGTTGGACCGAGGGCCGCGCCGTGATCGAGCCGGAGCCGCCGGACGACGCGGCCGCGCCGGCATATCCGCGGTTCGTGACGGACGGGTGGGGTCCGGCGTATCTGATCCGGTCGGAAGGCGCGCCGCGGGTGGCGTTGCCGTGCCCGGAGGAGGGCAGCGCGTACGCGCAGCTCTCCGCGGATGGATCGCGTCTGATCGTGTACGGAACGCTCGACGAATACGCCGGAGGATTCGTGTATGTCGTCGATCCCGAGACGCTGGCGGTCGAGCGGCAGCTCGCAACCGATTCGCCGGTGTCCGACGTCACCGACGGCGGCGGGCAGATGGTGGTATCGACGTACCGCAGCGGCACGATCGGGTGGATCGAAGGCCGCGCGCACGTGCTGCCGATCGGCGGCCATGCGATCTGCCTGTCGCCGAGCGGCACACACGTGGCCACGGTCGGGGAAGCGCTGCGGATCTGGTCGCTGGCGGAGCTCGTGCGCCGCAGGACGCGGCCGCCGCTGCCAGGGTTCCCGCCGCGCTTCGATCCGAGCGGCGAGCGGTTGCTGCGCGACCGGGAGCTGCTCGACGGTCGCACCGGGCGGCGGATCGCGCGGCTCAGTCCAGAGCTGGAGCCGTATCTGGAGGGCGGACCGGCGCAGCCGTGGCTGCACCTCGGGACACGTCACCTGATCTGCACGCACGGCGGATTGCAGCTGTGGGACGCGCGCAGCGGGGAGCCGCTGGCGATGGCGGAGCCGCTCGGCTTTCCGCACTGGTACACGCTGGCGTACGACCGCGAGGGGTCGCGCCTGGCGGCGCTGCGCCAGGAAGAGACGACGGTGGCGATGCACGAGCTGCCGCACGGGCGTCGCGTCCGCACGGTGGCGTTCGAGCTCGCCGGCTGGGCGCTGGGGATGGCCGAGGACGCGAGCATGCTCGCGGTGCAGCGGGGCGGGCAGATCGAGGTCCGCGCCGAGGACGGCGCGCTGGTGCGGCGCTGCGGCCAGGCGACGACGTCGGGCCGGCGGCCGCGGTTCTCCGAGCCGGCGCCGCGGTTCTCGCGCGACGGCCGTCGCGTCGCCGCACGCGTGGGCGACAAGGACTGGCGGATCTGGACGCTCGCGAGCGGGGAGGAGGAGCGCGTCGAGGGCGGCCTGGAGAACGTCGCCGACTTCGCGGCGCCGGGGCCCGCCGACTGGTCGCTGGAGGTCGGCACGATGTCGGTGTTCACCCACGGGCCGAGCGGCACCAAGATCGCGCTGCCGGTGAACGGCAGGTGGGTGTGCAATCCGGCCGATCCGCGGATCGCCGTCTGCGACGAGCTGCTCGTCGAGCTGCGGGCCGGCGGCTGAACCCGGGTGACCCTAGAAGATCCGCAGAGCGTTCGACGGGCAGAGGTACTGCGATGGGAATAAGTCTGTGGGATCGGAAGACCGACGAGGTCGTCTTCCGCATCAACTTCTGGCACTGGCGAGCCATCGTCGAGGCGATCCGGTCCCTCCGCATCCTCCCCGAGGAGCGGGTCGACGCTCTGCACGAGCCGTTCGTCGGGGAGTGGTCGAGGGACGAGGCTCGGGCCGCCGCCGCCGCGATCCGCGAGCGATTGCTCCCGACCCTCCAGGAGGGTGAGCGGCTCCTGCTGGACGGGCGGCGGACGACCGAGCCGGATGACGGGACCTTCTACCGCGATCCAGCGGAGCAGCACAGGAACTACAGCACCAATCGCCAGGTGCTGGACGAATTCGCGACGTGCTGCGAGACGTGCGAGGGATTCCGGGTGATGTGAGGGCCCGCCGTCCGCGCGGGTGATCGATATCGATGTGGGCAGCCGAGGTGGCGCACGAATGCGCTCCAGAGCCCCCACGGCCTGGCCACCCGACGCCCACGATGCCGCCCGATCCGGTCGCCGCGCACACGTCATCTCCGTCTTCCAAAGAGGCGTTGGTTCGAGCGCGAGCGACTCGCGGCGGCCGCGACTGCATCCTTGTGCTCGCTCTGGCGTGCTGCTCTCCTAGCTCGGTCGCCCCGGGGGACCCTATGACACGATCGACCTCCTCGATGGATGCCCATGACCGTGAGCGCCGCGCCTCCCCAGCCGCGCTCTGGGGCGGGCTCGCGCTGACGCTCGCCGCGCCGCTCCTCCTGAGGCTCGGGCAGGAGATCGGGCTGCCAGGCGTCTATCTTCCGCCGCCCGACATCGACCGGAACGCCGTGCCGGGATCGATGAGCGCCTTCGCGCTCGGCGTGATGCCGTTCGTCACAGCCATCATGTTCGTGGAGCTCGCCGCGCTCGTCGTCCCCCGCTGGGCGGCGCTGCGGCACGGGGGCCCGGCCGGCCGGGCCCAGCTCGGGCGCGCCGCGCTCTTCCTCGGCTCGGTCATCGCCCTCGGCCAGGCTGCGACCATCGCCTCGCTCGCCTCCTCGGCGGGCATCGTCACGGCCGGCATCGCCTCGTCGCTGCTCCTCGGTGCCACGCTCATGGCCGGCGCCGCGTGCGCGCTCCTGCTCGCGGACGCCGTCAGCGCCTATGGTCTCGCGAGCGGCCTCGCGGTGCTCACGGCCCTGTCCCCGCTGCTCGACGACGTGGAGCACCTCGTCCGTCGCGCCGCGGCGCCCCAGCCCTTCGCGCCGGTGGAGCTCGGCGCGCTCGCGCTCGGCGCCGTGTTCGTGGTGCTGTCGACCTGCTACGCGCTGCGCTCGCCGCCGCCGGTCGCCGCGCCTCCGGCGGGCGAGGGCGGCGCGAGCTACCGGGCCGCGGCGAAGCGCCCGCCGCCGCCGCTCTCGATCCCCACGCCCGCGAGCGGCATCGTCCCGCTCACGCTGGCCCCGTCGCTCCTGACGCTGCCGGCCCTGCTCGGCACCTGGCTGGGCGCGCCGTTCGCGGGCGTGGCGCCGTTCCCGAGCGGCGAGCGCGCGGGCAACGCGGCCGCGTTGCTCGCCGTCATCGCGCTCGGCGTCGCGCTCTCGTGGGCCTTTCACCTGCCGGAGCGCGTCGCCGCCGTCGCGGCGGCCACCGACCCCGAGGGCCGATCGCGCGGCGCCCTCGAAGCCGAGGCGCGCGCCGCCATGCCGCGCGCGGTCGCCCGCACGCTCGTCTATGTCGTCGCGTTGCTCGCGGTCACCGAGGTCACCTGGCGGGTGTCGGGCCACGCGCTCAACGCGGTCGCGCTCGCGCTGGCGACGGCGCTCGCACTCGACATCGCCGCCGAGTGGCGCGCCCGGCGGGCCATGCCGGATCTCGCGCCCGTGTGGCCGGAGCACCGGCCCTATGCGGTCGACGCCGCGCGCGCGGCGCTCCAGGCCGCCGGCATCCCGGTCCACGCGCGGGGCGAGCACCAGCGGCGGCTGCTCCAGTTCTTCGGCCCTTACGCGCCCATCGTCCTCATGGTCCCGCGCGGCGCCGCGAAGCGCGCAGAGGAGTGCCTCGCGGCGGCCTTCCTGCCCCGCGCCCGCGACGAGGACGACGAGGACGACGAGCCGGCCCGCGAGGCCGACGAGGGCGCGCCCGTCGAGCCTGCGGGGCCGCCGCGGGCGCGCGGCGCGGGCGGGTGGGCGTCCGACGCGGCGCTCCCGATCGGGGCGGTCGCGCTGCTCTCCGCGGCGCTCCTGCTGCTCCCGACGAGGGCCGAGCGCGGCCCGGAGAGCCCGGCCGCCGCGCCCCCGCGGCCCGACGCGCTCCAGGTGCTCGCCGTCGACGACGAGATCGACCTCTCCGCGCTCGACGCGCCGCCGGAGCCCACGGCTCCCGGCGTCTCGCTGAGGGTCGAGAACACGCCGATCGGCCCGGGTCGGACCGCACCGCGGACGTTCGCGCGCATCGTCCCGGGGGAGGGCGAGACCCTCGACGCGGCGCGCGCCCGGCTGCTGGCCTGGGTGGAAGCGACGTACCCGGTGCCGTCCGGCCGGCGCTTCGTGGCGGGGCACTTGTACGAGCGCGACGAGCAGGACAACCTCGAGCACATCGGCTGGCGCACGTACGTCGTCCGATGGCCGGCGACCATCACCGGGCACGACGTCGCGAGCGCGCAGGCGGCGCGGGACGACCGTGACGACGCCTACGTCTCCGTCGAGCTCACGGACGAGGGCCGCGAGCGTTTCGCCGAGCTCTCGCGCGAGTCCATCAAGCGCCGGATCGCGATCGTGGTCGACGGCATCGTCATGAGCGCGCCGGTGGTCCAGCAGGCGATCACCGGGGGACGCGTGCAGATCTCGATGGCCACTGGCGACCCGGCCGAGCAGATGGCGCAGGCGGAGGAGCTGGCCGCCGTGCTCGGAGCGAAGCCGCCTCGCGCGAGATCCTCATCGAAATGATCGAGGCCGACTGGGGCATGCGATGGGTCTCGATCATTGACGGCTCACCTGCAGGTGGACCGGACCGTCGGGCTTGGAGAAGCCCGCGTAGAAGCGCAGGTGGAGCCCGTCGTCGGTGCGCGCGAGCCGCAGGCGTGAGGTCGTCAGGGTCGTGAACAGCTGGGCGAGAAACAGGGCCCAGGGCCGTCCGACGCAGGTGCGCGGGCCCAGCCCGAAAGGCATGTACGTCCACGGGGAGGGCGACGTACGGAAGCGGGCAGGGGAGAAGGCCAGCGGCTCCGGCCACCTCTGCGGGTTGCGGTGCATGGCCCAGGGGGAGAGGATGATCTCCACGTCCTCGGGGATCTCGAGGTCGCCCACCTTCACGGGCGCCTTCGGTTTCCGCGTGAGAACCGAGACCGTGGGCCACAGCCGCAGCGCCTCATCCACCACATGAGCCACGAGCGTCTGCTCCCGCAGGTCAGCAAGGTCGAACTGGCTCGAGGCCAGCGGACCTGTCGCTTTCGTGAGCTCCTCGGCCTGCTTCCGATGGCCTGCGAGCTCGTAGAGGATCACGGTCATCGCCACCGCCACCGGCCCTGCTCCGGCGAGAAAGATGGTGCCGATCTCGTCGACCAGCTGCTCCTCGGATAGCCCGGTCCCCCAGACCTTGATTCGGGAGAGCAGGTCCCGCGCGTCGGGATCGCGCGGCGCCTTCACGCGATCGGCGATGCCCGACCACCAGATGTGGCGGTTCAGCGGCGCCAGCGGGTTGAGGGTGATGGGCTTGAACACCGCGCCGAGCTGCAGGCGCAGGGCCGCATCATCGTAGAGCGCGTTGTGAGCGTTGTAGTGCTCGTCGTCCAGGAGCTCTCCCAGCACTGCGATGGAGAAGCAGTCGAACGCCAGCCGCCGCAGCGCTTCGACGATCTCCACCCGCCCGTTCCAGCCGGCGATGCGCCCTACCATCAAGTCGCGCACCTGCGGCAATACCTCCGCCATCCAGCGATCCAGCCACGCGGAGGAGAAGGGGTGGCGGGGGCGCTTGAACGACCACTCCTCTCCGTTGGCGATGAACACGCTCCTCCGCACGATCGGGCGCAGCTCGTCCACCGGGGAGTCCTTGTAGAAGGCGTCATGATGGGTATCCAGCACCTCGCCCACCATCGCCGGATCGTTCAGCAGCAATCGTGGACGACCGAGGATGCGGAACGCGACCGTGTCGCCGTACTTCAAAGACCAGTCCAGGAACACCTCATGGGGTTGGCGTCGAGCGAGATCCGCCATGAGCTTCAGCGGCCCGCCCTGAGGTCTCACGACTTCTTCATAGCGCATAGTTCTGGCCCCCTCGTTCGGTCTCTATCAACCGCCTGCGAGCTTAGCCCCTCGTTCCGGGGGTCGTCTACAAGCAGCCTCCGGAGGTTGAGGTTTTCTTGTGGCCATCGGCGCCTCCTGTCATTGAAGCAGCGGGGTGACACGCGCGGAGCGTCGCCCCGACCTCATCTCCGACCGTCCACGCTACAACTTCTCTGGGACGGATGTCGGTTTACAAGGGCGGCAGATCCGCGAGCTTGGCGAGCGGACCGCTGTTACGTCTTGATGACATGACGATGCTCGCGTCCCATCGCGCAGCGCACACCCATGGTTCATTGCGAAGTTTCTCACCGATCGCGGAGAGATCTATGTCCTATGTAGACCTCGCGCAGATGCTTGGCCTTGCGAGCCTCCGCTACGGTTGCTCGTACATCGAGCCCCTGGCGATGGCCGGCGAAGCGCCGTTCTCTCACGTGCCGGAGATCGAGCGGTGGACGTCGGTGATGTCGATTGCCGACCTGCTGTTCGACAACACGATCGAGATCCGGTGGGACACCCAGCCCGACAGCAAAACCCCCGTGCACCGGTGAGGCAGTGCGTGCTCACGTTCCCCCGCCACGCCCGCTTCGCCCTCGCGCGGGACGCGCGCCTCGCCACGACGGGCGGAGCGCGGTCGCCGAGGTCGTCACGGCGATCCTGGCGGAGGAGCAGGAGAGCGCGAGGTCGCGGTGAGGCGCGCGATCAGCCGAGGATCTGCGCGCAGATCTGCTGGAGCTCCCGCAGCACGTCGGGGGTGGCCTGGAGGGTGATCCGGGAGCGGTGGTCGCCCTCCTGGTAGCTCAGCGTGAGCAGCACGACGGGCGCCGCGATCTTCGCGCCGCGGCTCGCGGCCGCGATCGTGTCGACGCGCCAGTCGACGCCGGTGAGCAGCTTGCCGTGGTCGAGCAGCGCGCCGCGCACGATCTCGCGCCGCACGACCGCCCGAGCCTGGTCGTAGCCGGCGAGCAGGATCGCCTGGATCTCCTCGGCGCCCTCGCCGGGCGCGAGCGCCGCGACGTCGGCCGCGAGCGCGGCGCGGTCGAGATCGCGCTTGCTCGCCTCGCGGACGAGGAAACGGCACGCCTTGAGCACGCGCGCGAGCGCCTCGGAGCCGACCTCGTGCCGGCGGCAGAACGCGTCGAGGAGCCGCTCGACGGCGGCGGGCACCGGCTCGCCGAGGCTCGGCCCGAGCGCCTCCCAGAGGCGCTGCCGCGCGCCCTCGGGCAGCTCGAGGAGCCGGCGCAGGTCGGCGGCGAGGTCCGGGGGCGGCGGCGCGCCGCCGAGGCTCAGGAGCTCGGCGCGCGGGGAGGGCGCTTCGCGGTCGGCGGTGCTCATCGCGATCGCGCCAACGATTGCCGAGCTCCGTGGCGATGTCCATCGCCGCGGAGCTCGGGCCGATCATTCGCTCAGCTGGATCGGGACGTAGAGCGCCCGCATCTTCGACATCGTGCCGTCGCGCGTGTACCCGGCGAGCCCGTACAGGAGGTTCCACCAGTGCCCGTGCGGCGTCTCGCCGTACGAGAACACGGGGAAGAAGTGGAACTCCCACTCCCTGCCCGTCCGCACCTGCTTCTCCCGGTAGAACGTGTTGAGCGCGACCTGCGTCACCGAGGTCTGGTCCGCGAACCGGAAGTAAACCGGCAGGGCGATCGTGGTGCGCGACGTCGGCGACGCGAAGTCCCAGAGGAACGGCGCGACCACGAGGTGCGTGGAGTTGCGCTCTCGACCCGAATAGAAGAACGGGTAGATGTCGGTCTCCCAGCCGGTGAGATCCCGCGTGTGCCGGACCAGCGGCGTGAGCCAGGTGGTGTCGCTCAGGCCGTGGCGCTTGAAGCGGCCATAGAACGGGAAGAGGACGAGATCGTCGCTGCGCGGCGAGGTGTTCCGGTAATAGAACGGGAGCAGGAACGTCCGCTCCAGATCGATGTCCGGATCCCGGTATTGCCAGAAGAGCGGCGTGATCATGTCGAGCTCCGTCCGCCCTCGATAGCGGGCGTAGCCCCAGGTCGCGAAGGTGCTCTCTCCCTCCTCGCCGCGCGCCTTCACGAAGAGCGGCGTGACGAGCAGGTTCGAGTTGCCCTCGTACCCGTAGTGGAAGAACGGGAACAGCGTGGTGCGATCGTAGTTCTTGCCCCAGCTGTGCCAGTAGAAGGGCATGACGTTGAACACGTCGCCCTTGCGCGAGTGCTGCCACATCAAGGGGCCCCAGATGTTCGTCGAGCGGTCCCCGATGTCGCTGTAATGGTAGTAGTGCAAGAGCGGCGGGATGACCTCGTACTCGCTGCTCTCGTCACGACCGTAGAAGTAGAGCGGCGCCAGGCCGAGATCGATCTTGTCGGCGGAGCGCGCGTCGCACGCTGGGCCGCCCTTCCAGCTGCAGAAGAGGGGGCCGACCAGGTTGAAGCCGCTCCGCGCCGTGTGGTGCGTGAAGGTGAGCAGGGGAGGGATGTGGAAGTAGCCGCTCCCGTCGTCGCTCTTGCCCTCGAAGAAGAGCGGGGCGAGCCAGTTGTCGTGCCGGCCCGGCTCCGCCTTGCGCCCGGGGCTCGCGGGGCGCCCCTCGCGCTCGCGGTGCATGAACGGGCCGACGATCGTCGTGTACGTGCTCTGGTCCCGCAGCTTCCAGAAGAACGGGAAGAGCACGTCGGCGTCGACGTCCTTGCTCCGGCGGTTGTAGTAGAGCGGCGTCACCATCGTGGCGCGGTCGCCGGGCATCCTGCGCTCAGCCCACAGGGGGAACAGCGTCCGGAACTGGTAGCTGCCGCTCTTCTCGCCGTAATAGAGCCCGTACCAGTCGCGCTGGATCTCCTCGGCGCGCCCGACCTCCCACTCGCCGGGGTCGTTCGTGCCGATCTGCTTCTTGACCGACGGCGGGATGGCCAGCGGATCCTCGGGCAGGGTCGGCTCCTGCGTCTGGATCGGGCTCTCGTCGGAGGTCGGCGCCGCGTGCGTCTCCGGCGTGCCGGGCGGCGGCTTCGGCGGCGAGCTCGAGGGGGGCGGCCCCATGCCGGGCTGGCCGAAGCCGACCTGCGCCGCCGCAACCGACGGCGCGGCCAGCGCGGCCAGCGCCGCGGCGAGCGAGAGCGCCGCGCCCGCGCGCCGCGCCCGGCCCCGCACCTTGTCCGCCGGAGCGCCGCGCGCCCCCCGCGAGCCGCCCTGCGCTCCCATGGCCTCGGAGGTCAACGCGCTCCCCGCTGGCCGCCGGGTGAAGCCTCGAGGGCCCGATCCGCGAGCACGCGCGCCGCGCCCTCCAGCGGGATCTCCTCCTGCAGATGCGCGACGAGGTCCTTGATCTGGACGACGCCGCGCTCGACCTCCGAGTCGCCGAGGATCACGCAGAGCCGCGCGCCGAGCGCGTCCGCGCGCCGGAGCATCGATTTGAGGCGGCCGCCGCGCCCGTCGAGCTCGACCGAGACGCCGAGCGCGCGCAGCTGCTTCGCCAGGACGAGCGCGCGGTCCGCGCCGCTCTGGCCGAGCGGGGCGAGGAAGCAGCCGGGCCTGCGGCGCGCGGGCGCGTCGGGCATCATCGTGAGCAGCCGCTCCATCCCCATCGCGAAGCCGATCGCCGGCACGCTCGGCCCGCCGAGCCCCGCGACCATGTTGTCGTAGCGACCGCCGCCCGCGAGCGTGCTCTGCGCGCCGAGATCGCCCGAGGTCGCCTTCACCTCGAACAGCGTGCGCGTGTAGTAGTCGAGCCCCCGCACGAGCGCCCGGTCGACGACGTAGTTCACGCCGAGCACGTCGAGGCAGCGCAGCACGCCCTCCCAGTGGGCCCGGTCGGCGTCGTCGAGCAGGTCGAGCGTCGACGGCGCGTCGCGCGACACCTCGTGGTCGCGCGGGTCCTTCGAGTCGAGGATGCGCAGCGGGTTCTTCTCGAGGCGGCGCTGCGAGTCCTCGCTGAGCTTGTCCTTGCGCGGCGTGAAGTGGGCGAGCAGCGCCTCGCGGTAGCGCTCGCGCGTGCCCGCGCCGCCGAGCGAGTTCACGTGGACGACGAAGTCGCCGACGCCGATGCGCTGCAGGAAGCTCCCGACGAGATCGATCGTCTCGGCGTCGCAGAGCGGCCCGGGATCGCCGTAGAGCTCGCAGCCGGCCTGGTAGAACTGGCGGTAGCGCCCCTTCGCCGGCCGCTCGCCGCGGAACATCGGCCCGAGGTAGTACCAGCGGGTGACCGGCTCCTTGGCGTGGACCGCGTGCTCGACGTACGCGCGCGCGGCGCCCGCCGTGCCCTCGGGGCGCACGGTGAGCTGATCGCCGTGGCGCTCGAAGGAGTACATCTCCTTCTCGACCACGTCCGTCGT
Organism: Sorangium sp. So ce134; assembly: GCA_051525975.1. GTDB lineage: Bacteria > Myxococcota_A > Polyangia > Polyangiales > Polyangiaceae > Sorangium. The sequence continues at coordinate 8,274,554 of CP150314.1, read as the reverse complement.
CTCGCCCATCTGGTGCTGGAAGAGCTCCGTCGGCTCGAGCAGCGGCGTGCGCACCTCGGCATAGCCGTGGAGCTCCGCGTGGAGGCGGAAGGCCCCCTCGAGCTTGTGCCAGCGCTCCACCTCTTCGGGGAGGATGTCGTTCATCCCCCGTACCGCGCGCAGTTCCATCGCGCGGCGCTTATGGTCGGTGCTGGCGAGCGGGTCAAGCCGGTCGGATGCTTCCCGGTGCTTCGGGTCTCGCCGGCTCACCGTCCTGGGGCTATGTGCTGTCTCCGAGAGGCATGGCGAAGACAAAGACGCGCGCTGCGGCGATCGATCTTGGGAAGGCCCGCGTCGGCGTGGCCGTGACCGACGAGCTCGGGCTCTACGCGCACCCGCGGCCGCTGCTCGACGGGCGGAACCGGAAGGTGCTCCTCGAGGCCCTCGCGGCGCTCGCCCGGGACGAAGGGGTCACGCGGTTCCTGGTGGGGCTGCCGCTGGAGATGAACGGGGCCGAGGGGCCGGCCGCGCGGCGGGCGGCGGCCTTCGCGCAGGCGCTGGCCGACGCGACCGGCGTCGAGGTGGAGCTGGTCGACGAGCGGCTGACGACGGTCGAGGCGGCACGGCGGCTGCGCGACGGGGGCGTCTCGGGGCGGAAGAGCAAGGAGCGCGTCGACGGGGCGGCGGCGGCGCTGCTGCTCCAGGCCTGGCTCGACGGCCGGCGCGGCTAGGCGCGGGCCCCGGGCGCGGGCTACCGGCTCTCGCTGCGGAGCAAGAGGTACGCTCCGGCGGCCCCGACCGCGCCGATCGCGAACAGCACGACGTCCCACATGGGCCAGGCGACGCCGGCCGCGCGCCGGAGGACGACGGCCTCGACGACCCGCACGAGCAGCGACGCGAAGCCGTAGGCGCACAGCCCGACCACGATCGGCCGGCGGAGGTTGTCGGCCAGATCGACCGCCTTCATGCTGTTGTTCCACACGTTCCGGCGCACGTGGCTCGCGCCGATCAGGGCGGGGGTGATCAGCGCGAAGCCGATCCCGGACGCGAGCAGGACCGCCTCGAGGCCGGTGAGGTTGTCGGTCACGGTGCCGCCGCGCGAGAGGCGGATGACCGCGGTGACCAGCGAGATCAGGCCGCCGGCGACCCAGAAGAGGCCGAGCACCGAGAGCAGCAGGATGAGCGGCCTCGCCATGCTCACCTGCTGCGCCTGGCGCAGCTGCATCGTCGGCGCGGCGCGCGGCGCCGAGGGCAGCGACGTGCGCGGCCCGGGCGCGACGGCGGGGGAGCTCAGCTCCCTCGGCTCGGTGTCGCTCGTGTCGTAGAGCGCGAGCTCCGCGTCGAGCTCCTCCATCGTCTGGTAGCGGTGGCTGGGCTCCTTCGCCATCGCCCGCTGGATGATCATCTCCAGCGGCTCGGGGATGCTCGGCTCCAGCGAGCGCGGGCGCGGCGGGTCCTCGGTGAGCACCGCCGTCAGCGTCGCGGTCGGGTCGTTGCGGTCGAACGGGCGGCTGCCGGTGAGGGCGCAGTAGAGGATCGCGCCGACGGCGTAGATGTCCGCCCGGTGATCGACGCGCTCGCCGCGGGCCTGCTCCGGGGCCATGTAGGACGGCGTGCCCATGATCATGCCGGTCTGCGTGAGCGCGGCGCCCGGCGCGTCGTCGACCTTGGAGATGCCGAAGTCGATCACCTTGGCCGTGGGCACGGCGAGGTCGCCGGTGAGGAACACGTTCTCCGGCTTCATGTCGCGGTGCACCACGCCCTTCGCGTGCGCGGCGGCGAGCGCCTTGCAGATCTGCCGGACGATGCGCACGGCGGGGCCGATCTTCATCTTGCCGACCTCCGTGAGGTAGTCGGCGAGCTCCTTGCCCTCGAGGAACTCGTTGACGAGGAACGGCCGCCCCTCGGCGGTGCGGTGGACGTCGAAGACGGTGACGACGTACGGGCTCTGCACCGCGGCCGCGGCCTCGGCCTCGCGCTGGAACCGCGAGATCACCTGCGGCTGCCGCGCGAACTCCGGGTGCAGCATCTTGATGGCGAAGCGCTTGCTCGAGATCCGGGTGTGGCGCGCCTCGTAGACGCGCCCCATGCCGCCCTCGCCGACGACGCGCACGACCGTGTACGTCTCGTTGAGCGTCTTGCCGACGAGATCGTCGCGCAGGGAGTCGTCCACCGAGTCGTCGAGCGTCGCGGCGTCGCGGGGGCACACCCTGAACTCGGCCGGGTACCGCACCCCGCAGGTGGGACAGACCTTGGGCGTCGCGTTGTCGCTCCCGGAGCTCGGGAGCGCGGTGGCGGAGGTCGACAGGCTCGTCATCGCGTGCGCGATATGAAGGTCCGACTGCGAGCCGCGCGCGTCCGACTGCGGTCGGGAGCCGCGCGGGTCCGACTGCGGTCGGGAAGGGTCCGACTGCAGTCGGGGAGCGTCTTCAGGGGGCCGGATGGTGCCGGGCATCGCTGACCGAGGGTAGCCAATCGCCCGTTCTGGGGGTGACAAATCTCGCGGGCCCTGTCGACCGCGTTGACGGACCGAGGCGCCTGCGTATACTCGCGCGCTCCTCAGCTCACTGGCCTGAATTTCGCGGGCTCCCGCCGCTCCGGGCGCGGGGCTCGCCTTCAGGCGTCGCTTGGTCAGTCGCCGGCGTCGTGAGGACGCGCCGGCCCGGGCGCTCGGCAGCGCACCGGAAAGGCCATGGAGAGCCAGCCATGCTGCACTCTGTTCAGAAGACGGACATCATCCAGAAGTACGCGATCCACGAGGGCGACACCGGGTCGCCCGAGGTCCAGATCGCGCTCCTCAGCGAGCGGATCAACCAGCTGCAGGAGCACTTCCGCACGCACCAGAAGGACCACCACTCCCGCCGGGGTCTGCTGAAGCTGGTGAGCCAGCGCCGCCGTCAGCTCGACTACCTGAAGCGCGTCGACATCGAGCGCTACCGCAGCCTCATCAACCGCCTCAACCTCCGCAAGTAGCGGACTTCAGAGCAGATTTGCGCCGGCACCGCCGGCGCGGTGCGACGCGCCGCGCGCCCCCGCGCGGCGCTCGCCTGCCACCTCCGCGGGTGTCGGGGCGGGTACGAGCCCCGGCCGCACCCGGCCGGGCCGGTCCGCCCCGTCGCGCCGCGCAGCTCGCCCGCCGCGCCGGCAGCTCCCTGCCGCTCCGCCATCCACCCACGCGCCCCACGCGTCCCCACACGCTGCGGACCGGCGTTCCGGCCCCTTCCGTTCGGGAGGTTTTGCGGCGCGCACCCCTGAACGCCTGCTTTTTGCGCTGGCGAGAGCGGAGCGAACGCTCTAAGGAGGTCATTCGTCGACCACGGGACGGCGGGGCGCTCGGCCTCGCCGTTCCCGAGCGCGGGCTCCGCGCGTCTTCGTCTTCGCTTCGTGCGCAGCAGCGCGGCTCCTGCGCAGGAATCGAGGAAGAAGAGCAGCCCCTCGCGCTCGGCGTAGCGCCGCACGCAGCGGCCCTCGCGATCGCGCGAGAGAGAGTTGAAATCCTGATGTTTGTTCGTGAATCCGTCATGGTGGGCGGCCGTGCCCTCACCCTCGAGACCGGCCGCCTGGCGAAGCAGGCCCACGGGGCCGTGCTCGTCACCTACGGCGATACCATGGTGCTCGTGACCGCCGTCTCGCAGGACGAGCGGCCGGGCCTCGACTTCTTCCCCCTCACCTGCGAGTTCGTCGAGAAGACGTACGCCGCCGGCAAGATCCCCGGCGGGTTCTTCAAGCGCGAGGCGCGCCAGCGCGAGGAGGAGATCCTCTCGAGCCGCCTCATGGACCGCCCGCTCCGCCCGCTCTTCCCGGATGGCTTCAAGCGGGACACGCAGATCATCGCCACGGTCCTCTCCAGCGACAAGCAGAACAAGGCCGACGTCCTCGCCCTGACGGGCGCGAGCGCCGCGCTGCACATCTCGGACATCCCCTGGCACGGGCCGGTCGTCGGCGTGCGCGTGGGCCGCCTCGAGGGCGAGTTCGTCGCGTACCCGACGGTCGCCGACATCGAGCGGTGCGACATCGATCTCGTCGTCGCCTGCTCGCGCGACGCGATCGTGATGGTCGAGGGCGGCGCCGCGGAGGCGACCGAGGCCGAGATCATCGACGCGCTGATGTTCGCGCACGAGACGGCGCAGCCGGTCATCGACCTCATCGAGAAGATGCGCGCCGCGGTGGGCAAGCCGAAGCGCGAGTTCGTCGCGCCGGCGCTCCCGGACGACGTCAAGCGGCGCGTCGCCCAGATCGTCGACGAGGACCTCAAGGCCGCGACGCGGGTGACCGACAAGAAGGCGCGCTACGACGGCTACAGCACGCTCAAGAAGAAGCTGACCGAGACCCTCACGGCCGAGCTCGGCGCCGAGAAGCTCCTGCCCCTCCAGGGGCTCGTGAAGGCCGAGTTCGAGGAGCGCAAGGCGCACGTCGTCCGCACCTACGTGATCGAGGAGGGCAAGCGCATCGACGGCCGCGACGGCAAGAGCATCCGGCCGATCATGTGCGAGGTGGGCCTGCTCCCGCGCGTGCACGGCAGCGCCCTGTTCCAGCGCGGCGAGACGCAGGCGATCGTCACGACCACGCTCGGCACCTCGACCGACGAGCAGAAGATCGACGGCCTGATGGGGGAGACGTGGAAGCGCTTCTACCTCCACTACAACTTCCCGCCCTTCTCGACCGGCGAGACGAAGCCGCTGCGCGGCCCCGGCCGCCGCGAGATCGGCCACGGCGCGCTCGCCGAGCGCGCGCTCTCCCGGATGATCCCGCCGCCGGATCAGTTCCCCTACACGATCCGGATCGTGTCGGAGACGCTCGAGTCGAACGGCTCGTCGTCGATGGCGGCGGTCTGCGGCGGGTGCCTCTCGCTCATGGACGCGGGCGTGCCGATCAAGTCGCCCGTCGCCGGCATCGCCATGGGGCTCATCATGGAGGACCAGCGCTACGCGGTGCTCTCGGACATCCTCGGCGACGAGGACCACCTCGGCGACATGGACTTCAAGGTCTGCGGCACGGCGCGCGGCGTGACCGCGATCCAGATGGACATCAAGATCTCCGGCCTGAGCCGGCAGATCCTGACGCAGGCGCTGGCGCAGGCGCGCGAGGGGCGGCTCCACATCCTGAACAAGATGCTGGAGACGCTGCCGACCACGCGGCCCGAGCTCAGCCAGTACGCGCCGCGGATCACCACGGTGCGCGTGAAGCCCGATCAGATCCGGCTCATCATCGGCCCCGGCGGCAAGACCATCAAGGGCATCGTCGACCAGACCGGCGTCGCGATCGACGTCGAGGACGACGGCACGGTGAACGTCGCGTCGTCCGACTCCGACGCGGTGAAGCGGGCGCTCGACATCATCAAGGGGCTGACGGCCGAGCCCGAGGTCGGGGCGACCTACAAGGGGACGGTCAAGCGCATCACCGACTTCGGCGCCTTCATCGAGATCCTCCCGAACACCGACGGCCTGCTGCACATCTCGGAGATGGCGCACACGCGCGTCGAGCGCGTCGAGGACGTCGTGAAGGAGGGCGACTCGGTCGACGTGAAGGTGCTGAGCGTCGATCGCGACGGGAAGATCCGGCTGAGCCGGCGCGAGCTGCTCCCGCTGCCGGAGGGCGAGGAGGGCGATCGGGCGCGCGAGCGCATGGCGCAGGCGCGCGACGCCGGCCCGCCGCCGCGGCGCGACGGTCCGGGCGGAGGGCGCGGCGGCGACCGCGGCTCGCGGCCCGGCCTGGAGCGCGAGCGCAGCGCGCCGCGCGAGCGCCGCGAGCGCCGCTCCTAGTCGCCCGCCCCCGCGCGGGAGGTCATGCCGCGCTGCGGCGCGCCCTCGACCTCCCGCCGCTCGCCCCCTCACAGAATCACCTTGTTTTTCAGCGGTCCGCGGCCTCGCGCGGCGATCGCTGCCCGCCGCGGGCCGGCTCGCTCGAGCGCTGCGTCGACGCGCGCGCTGCGTCCGGGCTCGTCCATCCAGCTGCTTTGTTGGAATCCGGTGAAGTCAGCGTGGCTCCTTCACAATCAGGGTAGTGTCGCGACCCCTGCTCGTGGCATGCTCCGCCCGTGCTCGTACGCAGAGCGAAAATCGTCTGTACCATTGGCCCTTCGTGTGACTCTCAAACGACGCTGGAGCAGCTCATCCGCGCCGGTATGGATGTCGCTCGACTCAACTTCTCTCACGGCTCGCATGAGGATCATGGCAAGGCAATTGCCACGGTCCGCGCGGCTGCGGAGGCCTGCGGAAAGCCGGTGGCGATCCTGCAGGATCTCTGCGGCCCGAAGATCCGAGCCGGTCGCTTCCCCGGCAACACCTTCGAGGTCGCTGACGGGGCTTCCGTTACCTTGGTCGAGGCGAACAGGGACAGCCCCGTCGCCACGCCGGGCGAGATCCCGATCCTCTACGAGGGCCTCGCCTCCGACCTGCAGCCGGGCGACGTCGTCCTGATCGACGATGGCCGCGTGGTGGTCACCGTCACCAAGGTCGAGGGCGATCGCGTCCACGCCGGCGTGACGCAGGGCGGACGCCTGCGCGATCGCGTCGGCGTCCACCTGCCGGCCCGGCGCGTGCGGATCGCCGCGCTCACCGAGAAGGACAAGGCCGACCTCAGCTTCGGCCTCGCGCAGGGGGTCGATTACGTCGCCCTCTCGTTCGTGCGCAACGCGGACGAGGTCCGCCACGTCCGCGACATCTGTGAGGCCTGGGGTCGCCCGACGCCGATCGTCTCCAAGATCGAGACGCCAGGCGCCATCGACAACCTCGAGTCGATCATCCTCGCCTCGGACGGGGTCATGGTGGCGCGCGGCGATCTCGGCGTGGAGTTCAACCCGGAGCGGGTGCCGATCATCCAGCGCGAGATCCTCGGCCTCGCCCGCGTGCACCAGAAGCCGGTCATCGTCGCGACCGAGATGCTCCAGTCGATGGTGACCGCGACGCGCCCGACGCGCGCCGAGGCGAGCGACGTGGCGACGGCCGTCTTCGACGGCACCGACGCGGTCATGCTCTCGCAGGAGACCGCGACCGGCGCGCACCCGCCGCTCGTCGTGCGGATGATGGCCCGCATCGTCACCGAGGCCGAGCAGAGCTCGTTCTACCGCTACCTCTCGAGCGAGCAGCCCGGCCAGCGCGCGAACGTCGCCGAGGCGACCGCGCGCGCCGCGTGCGACATCGCGAAGGACATCGGCGCGAAGCTCATCATCGCGTTCACCGAGAGCGGCCTCACCGCGCGGTACGCGTCCAAGGCGCGCCCCGTGGTGCCGATCGTCGCCTTCTCGCCGAACGACACGACGCGCCGGCGGCTCGCGCTGCTCTGGGGCGTGGTGCCGTTCCCCGTCGACGCGCTCCGCAACTCGGACGAGATGATCGAGCGCGCCACCGGGCAGCTCCTGGCGAACGGCCTCGTCTCGCCGGGCGACAAGCTCGTCACGATCTTCGGCGCTCCCGTGGGCGTCGCGGGGTCGACCAACGCGATTCGGGTGAAGGTCGTTGAATGAGCCTGCCCGCCCGCGATAGGGGCTCGACGGGCGAGCAGGAATCCCTCTCCAGACACGCGGGCGCAGAAGGCCTCCCGAAGCTCGAGAAATACGAGCTGATCGAGGAGCTCGGCCACGGCGGGATGGCCACGGTCTACCGCGCCCGCGACCCGCGGCTCCGCCGCGAGGTCGCCGTCAAGATCATCCACAAGCACCTCCGCGAGAACGCCGAGGTCGGCACCCGCTTCGTCGCCGAGGCGCGCGCGGCGGCGAAGCTGCGCCACCCCGGCATCGTCGAGGTGTACGACGTCTCCAGCGAGCAGGACCGCGAGCGCTACCTCGTGGTCGAGCTGCTCCGCGGCTCCACGCTGCGCAAGATCCTGGGCGCCCACCGCGACATGCCGGCCGAGATCGGCGCCGCCGTCGTGCTCGAGCTGTGCGACGCGCTGGAGCACGCGCACGCGTCGGGGATCATCCACCGCGACGTGAAGCCGGAGAACGTGCTCGTCGAGCTGCCGTCCGATCGCCCGGGCGGGAGCTGGGACGGCGCGAGCGTGGTCATCAAGCTGACCGACTTCGGCATCGCCAAGATCCTCGACGCCCAGGGCGTCACGTCGACCGGGCAGGTGCTCGGCTCGCCGGCGCACATGGCGCCGGAGCAGATCGAGGGGGGCGAGGTCGACGCGCGCACCGACGTCTTCGCGCTCGGGGTGCTCTTCTACGAGTGCCTCGTCGGGCACCTGCCGTTCGAGGGCAAGAACCCGGCGCAGGTGCTCCGCAAGGTGCTCGAGGGGGTCTACCCGGAGGCCGAGCGCGAGCGGCCCACCGTGGGCTCGCGCTGGAGCCGGATCGTCGCGGGCGCCCTCGCGCACGACATCGCGTCCCGCACGGCGAGCCCCCGCGCGCTCGCCGAGCTGATCCGGGCCGAGCTGACCGAGCTCGGCGTCGCGGAGCCGCGCGCCGAGCTGGCCGCCTACTTCGCCGAGCCGGCGGGCTACGCCGAGCGGCACGCCGCGCGGCTCGTCCCGCGCCTCGTGGCGCGCGCGGAGGCCGGCCGCAAGCGCGGCGACGTGCCGGGCGCGGCCGCCGACTACAACCGGGCCCTCGCCCTCGCGCCGAACGACCTCGCCATCCTCAAGCGGGTCGCGAAGCTGAACGCGAGCCGCAGCCGGAAGCAGCTCGCGCGGCGCGCGCTGCTCGTCGCGCTCGCGTCGGTGGGGCTCGGCGTCGCCGCGTTCGGCGTCGCCCGCGCGCTGCGCGATCCCCCGCCGCCGCCGGAGGGGGACGCGCCCCTCGCGGCCGAGCCGGCGCGGCCGGCGCCCCTCGAGGCCCTGATCCCGCCGCCGAACCTGCGCGCCGTCGCGCCCAGCGCCACGGAGCTCGCGATCGCGCCCCGGGCCCGCCCGCGGCCTCATCCGGCGCCGATCGCGCCGCCGTCCGCTTCGCAGGCCGAGGTCCCGGCGGTCCGCGACGTCGTCTTCCAGATCGTCCCGAGCGGCGCCAAGCTGGTGCTCGACGGCGTCGAGATCAGCTGGTTCGGCGCGAACAAGGTCACGCCGCTGAAGGTCGGCGCGCACAGCGTCCACATCAGCGTGCCCAACTCGCGGTGCTGCAAGCCGTACTCGGGCGTCATCTCGGTCGTCGCGCCCAAGCCCGGGGTCACCGCGCCCCAGCGGGTCGTCCACAAGCTGGAGATCCTGCCCAGCACGGTCGTCCTGAGCGGCGCGCCGCCGAGCGCGCAGTACCAGTGCCCGCAGATCGGCCTGATCGGCTACGCGGGCGCGCCGCAGACCGTGACCCTGAGCGACGTGTTCTGGAGCGGGAGCTGCATCTTCACCCCCCCGACGCCCGAGGCGGCGCCGCGCGTGGGCAACGTGACGCTCGTGGCCGGCGAGTCGAACACCGTTTCCTGGCCATCTGGCTGACGGCATCGCCCTCATTGCGGCGTCGGCTCCTGAAATCTCAGCATCCCCGCCCAAACTCCGCTACATCACGGCACCCCTCCGCATGGCTGCGCGAACTCCAGGCGGGAAGTCTCCCGGCGCTCGCTTCCCATCGGTCGGGGGCAGCCGCGCCCCGCTCGCGCCGCGGCGCCTCGCCGCGGCCGCGGCGGGCGCCCTCGCGCTCCTCGTCGCGGGCCCGGCGGCCGCCGACGACACGCAGCAGTTCGAGCTCGCGAAGACGCGCTTCGACGCCGGGCACTACGAGGAGGCCGTGCTCCGCTTCGCGGCGATGCTCGACCCCGCGAACCCGCCCTGCGAGCGCGGCGCGACCGAGGCGGAGGGCAAGCCGTGCCGGATCTCGGATCCCGCCTTGGTCGAGCGGGCGAGGGGCCTCGCCGCCGCCGCGCTCGTGGCGCTGCGGCGCGCGAGCGAGGCCGACGCGTACATCGAGCAGATCCTCCTCGACAACCCGGTGTACTCGCCGAACCCGGCGGTGTTCCAGCCCGAGGTGATCGATCGGTTCACCGCGGTCCGGGCGCGGATCCGGGCGCGGATCGAGGAGATGACGCGGCAGAAGGCCGAGGCGCAGCGCGCGGAGCGGCTGCGGATCGAGCGGAGCCGCGACGACGAGCGCCGCTGGATCGCGGAGCTCCGCCGGCTCGCCGGGAGCGAGCGGGTCGTGGAGCGGAACTCCCGCTGGACCGCGATGCTGCCGTTCGGGGTGGGGCAGTTCCAGAACGGCGACGAGGGGCTCGGCTGGTTCTTCCTGGTCAGCCAGGCCGTCGCCGGCGGGACGTCGATCGTGTCGGCGCTGGCGCTGTCCAGCTACGAGAACGTGGACATCACGCCGAGGCCCGCGACGCCGGGCACCCCCGCGCAGGCCGTCGACATCGACGCGCTGAACCGCCGGATCGACACCGCGGCCGCCGTCAACCGCGTGGCCTTCGGGACGTTCGCGACGCTCGTCGCGGCCGGGATCGCCCACGCGCAGATCACGTTCGTCCCGGAGCGGGTCTCCTTCCGCACGCGCCGCGTGCCGCCGCCGCCCCCGAGCTTCACCGCGGCGCCGACGATCTCGGCGCTCCCCGGCGGCTTCTACGCGGGGCTCCTCGGCCGGTTCTGACCGGCGCGCGGCTCACGCCTTCTGCGCGGCCGCGATCCAGAACCCGCCGAGCTGCGCGAGCGGCGTGTCGCACAGCGCCCACTCCGCCCGGCGCAGGAGCCGCCCGAGGCCGGGCACGCGCATCGCGGCCGCGAACGGCGTCACGATGCGCACGCCCCGCGAGGCGACGACGCGCACGCCCTCCGGCAGGAGGGCGGCGGCGGCGCGCGGCGCGTCGAAGCGCGTGTAGACGGCGCTCTCGCGGGTCGTGTCGCTGATGGCGCCCGCGGGGCCGAGCTTCTTCGCGAGCCCGCGCAGGCTGTAGGGGTTGTAGAACTCGGCGATCACGTGCCCGCCGGGCCGCACCACGCGCGCCATCTCCGACAGCGCGCGGCGCACGTCCTCGACGTGGGCGAGCACCTTGAACGAGCAGGCGACGTCGAAGCTCCCGTCGGCGAAGGGCAGGGCGGTCGCGCTCCCCTCGACGACGTCGAGGCCGCGCTCGCGGGCGCGCTCGAGCATGCCGGGCGAGAGATCGACCCCGCGCGCGGAGCGCGCGAACGCGCCGATCCGCGCGAGCAGGAGCCCGGTGCCGCACCCCACCTCGAGCACGTCGCGGCCCTCGCCGAAGCGCCGCACGAAGTCGACCTCGAGCGCGTCGACGAGGTCGTGGTAGCCGCCGCGATCGCGCCCCCCGCGCCGGTCCTCGTAGCGCGCGGAGAACTCGTCGTAGTACGCCCGCGTGGCGCGCAGGTGCTCGTCGGCCTTGGCCTCGTCCGTCTGGGGTCGCATGGGCTCGCTATAGTACTCCCCGGCGCGCGCGGCTTGCGCGGCGCCGCGCCGGGCCGCATCTCTCCTGCGAGGTGACCCCATGAAGCCCGGCGACCATCCTGATTTCTTCCGGTTCGCGCCGCCCCCAGGAACCTCCCGCGAGAGCACGATCCGGCTCGATCGCGAGGGCCGCTTCTGGCACGACGGCGCCCGCGTCGACCACCCGGCGCTCGAGCGCGGGCTCCGGTCGTGGATCGCGCGGCACCCGGACGACGGCCGTCCGATCCTCTCGAACGGCTACGACTGGTGCTACTTCCAGGCCGACGACGCCCCGCTCTTCGTCGACGCGCTCCGCGTCGGCGACGGCGGCGCGGTCACGCTGGTCCTGTTCGACGGGACCGAGGAGCCGCTCGATCCGGAGACGCTCGCCCTCGGCGGCGACGGCGTCGTGTACGCGCGCGCCCGCGGCGGCGCGCTCGAGGCGCGCTTCTCGCGCCACGCGCAGACGCAGCTCGCCCCGCTGCTGGTCGAGGCCGAGCCGCCCACGCTCCGCGTCGGCGGGCGCGAGATCCGGCTGCCGGCGCGGGCCGCGAGGTAGCCCCCGCGCCGGCGCCGCTCAGTAGCGGTACTGCCAGAGCAGGTCGAGCATGCCCGAGGTCGTCTGGCGCTCGTCGACGCCCACGGTGCTGCGGAGCGTCCAGTGCTCGTCGAAGCGCCAGTCGACGGTGACCTCGGTCCGCGTGCCGCGCTCGCTCGCGGTCCCCCCGGGGGTGGGCCCGCTCGCGCTCGTCGTGGCGCCCTGGAGCGCGCCCTGCTGGAAGGTGGCCTGCGCCGTCAGGTCGTCGTTCAGGCGGTAGACGAGGCTCGTCCGCAGCGTGCCGTCCGCCGTGGTCCCGAACCGCGTCGACAGCCCGCGCAGCGGCGCGATGCCGCTCAGCAGCGCGTTGAACTGCGCCGCCGCGAGCTCGCTGCCGACCGACGCGGCGACGCCGCCCGCGGCCAGCCCCGCCGGCGTCTCTGCGCCAGCCGCCTGCGCGCCCTCGGAGAAATCGGCGCCGAACAGGAGCCGCGCGAGGATGTCCTGCTGCGAGCTCGGCGGGCTCGAGGTGAAGCGCAGCGACCGCTCGGTGATGGGCCGGAGGTTGCCGTTGAAGGCGACGTGGATGCGGGTGCCGTCCGGGGCGTCCCAGTGCGCCGTCGCGTTCAGGTGGGGGTTCGACGCCTCCTCCTCGCGCAGGCGCACCCGCCCGCCCTCGATCTCGAACGCCTTGCCGTAGATCTCGAGCGCGCCCCGCGCGATCACGATGCCGCCCGACACCTCGACGTCCTCGCCGATCACGACCCGCGGCGGCGCGTCCTCGGCGCTCCGGAGCTGCAGCCTCAGCCCGGCGCCGCTGACGGCCGCGTCGCGCACGTCGAACGTCATCGTGTAGCGGAGCGCGTCCGCGGCGCGCTTCTGCTTCTCCGGCCCGAGCGGGTGCGAGACGGAGATGTCGGGGTTGTCGCCGAGCGGCTGCACGTCGCGGCTGCTCGTCGCCGGCAGCGAGAGGCGGAGCCTCGGGACGGTCGCGTAGAGCGCGAGCTCGCCCGGCTTCTTCTCCGCGATGAACGACAGCTCCCCCGAGGCGGTGCCGAGCGGCACCCCCTCGAGCGTGAGCGGGAGCGCCTGGTCGTCGGCGATGGTCAGCGCCCCGGCGCCGTCGCGCAGCGCGAGCCCGTCGAGCCGCAGGAGCGCCCAGCCCTGCGCCAGCCCCGTGGTGCCCGCCGCGCGGAAGCCCTCGATCCGGACGACGCCGCCGTCGGCCGTGACGCTGGCGGCCACGTCGCGCAGCTCCTGCCCGAGCTCGGGGATGTGCACGACCCCGTCCTTGACCTCCAGCTGGGCGCGGACGCTGCCCTTGTCGCCCCCGGACGCGCCGCCGAGCTCGACGCGCAGGTCCCCGTCCAGGGTGCCGTCGATCTTGCTCAGCAGCCCGCCGACGAAGGGCTGCAGCGCCGCGAGGCGGAAGCGCTCCGCCGAGAGGGCGAGGTCGGTGCGCTTGCCGTCGGGGATCGGGAGGAACCCGTGGAGGAAGCGCACGCTGGCGTACGCGTTCGCCCGGAGCTTGCCGCCGCGCGGGCCCTCGAGCGCGAGCTCGGTGACGCGGAGCTCCCCGCGCCCCGTCCCGCGCCTGGGATCCACCCGCAGCGAGAGCACGCCGCGCGCGAACGCGAGATCGCTCCCGATCGTGACCCCCGGCAGCGTGAGGTGCGCCGTGAGCGCCGGCGCGACGTTGAGGTCGCGCATCTCGATCTCGCCGCTCACGCGCCCGCCGATGCCGCTGTCGCCGAGCAGCGGGATCTCGCCGAGCGGGACGTCGCGCAGCGTCGCGCGGAAGCGGCCGGTCCACGCCGGGAGCGGCGGCGCGCCCCGCAGCGCGCGCGGCGAGGCGTCCGCGAGCAGGCGGTCGAGCGGCGCGATCACCTCGGCGCGCACGGTCGCGATCTCGTCCGCGCCGCGCGTGACGTGCGCGTCCAGCGTGGCCTTCTCGCTGTCGTACGTGAGCCACGCATCGAGGTCGGTGGGGAACAGGAGATCCGTGGCGCCCGTGGAGCCCGGCGGCGCGTACGTGAAGCCCCACCAGAGGGTGCGCGCCGTCAGGGACGGACGCTCGAGGGTGCCGCTGGCGTAGGCGTCGATCCGCAGCTCGCCGGCGAGCGGCGGGAGCGCGTCGCGCACGAACGAGGGCAGGGTGGTGAGCTCGTCCATGGCGCGCCGCGGGAGGGAGACGTGCGCGGCGATGGGCGAGCGGAGGAGCGACGACCACCGGCCCGCGGGCGGCCCCGCGAGCGCGGCGAGGTCGAGATCGATCGAGCCGGAGGCGTCGGCGAGCAGCCCGCCGTCGTACAGGGTCAGCGCGGCCTCGGCCTTGCCGGTGGTCCCGTCGAGCGAGCCCTTGAGCTGCGCGTCGAGGAAGCGCGACTCCCACGCCGGGCGCTCGGCGCCCAGGCGGTGAGGCCCGGCGAGCGCGAGGCCCTGCGTCCGCACGAGCACGTCGTGCAGCGAGGGGAACGCCTCGCCCGGCGCGCGCGACACCCGGAAGCGGGTCGTGAGCTTGCCGCGCACCTCGCTCACGAGGTGCGCGATCGGCATGAGCTGCGCGAGGCACCCGAGGTCCCAGTCGTCCGCGGCGACCTCGGCCTGACCGACCAGGCCGGCCCACGTCTCCGCGCGCAGCAGAGGCCCCTTCAGCGTGCCCTCGGCGCCGGACACGCGCACGCTCGCGAGGGTGCCGGCGCACCGCGGCGGCGCGCCGTCCCGCGCGCCGCTCGACGGACCGTTCCCCGCGTGTCCTCCGGCGGGCTGCGGCGCCCTCGCGTCGATGCGCACGAGCCCGTCGGCCTTGAGCTGGTCGCGCTCGAAGGTCGCCGTGAGCCGCGCGGAGACGCCGGACAGGAACGCGACCTCGCCGCCCGTGAGATCGAGCCGCACGTGGCCCGAGCGCCCGGTCCGGCGGTCCTGGTCGAGCGCGACGTCGACGTCCGCGCGCCCGCGCACGCGGAGCGGGACCCCGAGCATCCGCGCGAGGCGGCCGACGTCGATGCCCTGTCCCTGGAGCCGCCCGGTCACGTCGTCGCCGCGCACCGCGAGCGTGCCCTCGAGCGAGCCGAGCTCGGCGGAGGTGAGCGCGATCCCCTGGACGGCGAGCCCTCCGGCGGACGGGTCGATCGCCGCGATCCTCCCCGCGACCACGGCGCCGTCGCGCTTCAGCTGGAGCTCGACGTCGCGGAGGGCGCCGGTGGCGGAGCTCAGCCGGGCCGAGGCGTCCAGGACGTCGTCGCCGTCGGTGACCGTCGCGCGGAGCTTCGGCGCGGCGAGCGGGCCGGAGATCTGCGCCGTGACCTCGTCGAACGTGTTGCCGCCGGCGAGCGCCTCCTGGCCGGAGAGCGAGCCGCTCACCGCGAGCGCGTCGAGCGGCCCGGTGACCCGCCCCGCGAAGCGCGCGCTGGCGAGCGCGACGTCCGGGCCGACGCGGATCCTGGCGAACGCGCCCTCGACGCGCGCGTCGAGCGATCCATCGCGCAGGCTCCCCTCGACGCGCACGCGGCCGGCGCCGTCGACGGGCCCGGCGAGGCGCGGGGCCGCGGCGAGCGCCGGGATGTCGGCGGTCGCCGCGAAGCGGATGCCCTGGCCGCCCGGCAGGAGCGAGACGGCGGCGTCGATCGGCGCGCCCGGCTCGTGGAGGTGCGTGCGCACGTGGAGCTCGCCGCGGTCGAGCACGAGGTGGACGTCCGCCGCCGGCACCGGCTGTCCGAGCAGCTCGGTCGGCTCCGTCCGCGCCTCGACGGCGAGCCGGAGCTCGTCGCCGAGCTCGACGCGCACCCGGCCCTCGGCGGTGATCGAGGTCGCCGTCTCCGCCGGCTCGCGGCCGGTCTGCGGTGCGGCTGGCCCTGTCCGGGCGGGAGCCGCGCCTGTCCGGGCGGGAGCCGCGCCTGTCCGGGCGGGAGCCGCGCCTGTCCGGGCGGGAGCCGCGCCTGTCCGGGCGGGAGCCGCGCCTGTCCGGGCGGGAGCCGCGCCTGTCCGGGCGGGGGCCGCGCCTGTCCGGGCGGGGGCCGCGCCTGTCCCGGAGGGCGCCGCGCCGCTCCCGTCAGCCGTCGACTCCGGCGAGAGCCGCACGCCGAAGAGCCGCAGATCCACGTCGCGCGCCTGCACGTCGGCGTCGAGCCGGACGGGCCCCGTCACGTCGAGCCGCCCGGCGAGGGCGACGCTGCCCCCCGCCGGGCCGGGCGGGTCCGCCGAGAGCGAGGCCGTCACGTCGAGCTGCGGGAGACGGCCGTTCAGGGCGACGCGCGCGGCGACCGGCTCGGTGAGGGGGTGATCCGGCACGAGGCTCCGGAGCTGCTCCGGCGTGACGCGCGGGACGCTCGCGTTCGCCTCGAGGTGATCCTCGTCGAGCACGGCCCGCGCGGTGACCTCGACGTCGGCGAGCCGGCCGGCGAAGCTGCTCCACATCCGGACCTTCTCGCCGGCGCGGAGGTGGTAGTTCGCCGTGCCCGCCGTCCGGGCGGGCAGGAACGCGCGATCCACGAGGCCGGTCTGGTCCACGTCGACCGCCACGCCCTCCGGGCCGACGTGCACCGAGCCGACGAGCCGGCTGACGTCGGCGTCGAGCGCGCGCGGCGGCGCGAGCTGCCCGTGGACCCACCCGCGCCCGATCTCGATGCGCGAGAGCGCGACGACGACCTCGCGCGGCGGCGCCTCGGGAGCCGACGACGGCGGGCGGCTCGGCGGCAGCGGCGTGAACGTGTCGCCGAGGGTGACCCCGCCCGCGCCGTTGTCCTGGACCAGCACCTCGATCTGCTCGACCCGGATGGACGGGACCTCGATGCGGAGCGCGCCCGTCCCGAGGAGCGCGCCGCGGAGCATCGAGAGCACGTCCGCGCGCGCCGCGACGCCGCTCGCGCGGATCACCTTGTTCCCCTGCGGATCGAGCGCGACCGCGGAGCGGAACCGCACGCCGTTCAGGCCGAGCGCGTCGATCTCGTCGGCGACGATCCGCCCCTGGAAGAGGGAGCCGAGCAGCCGGTTCGTGGCGTCGCGGGCGACGCGGCGCGCGGCGGGCGTGTCGAGGTGGAGCGCGACGCCGACCGCCGTGGCGCCGGTGAACACCAGGGCCAGCCCGACCGCCGCCGCCGCCGCGGACGCGGCGCGGCGCATGCGTCCCGGCGCGCGCGACGAGGGGCGCCGCGGCTCTTCTGCGGGGGCGGGCGTCACGGGGGTTAGCTTAATACGCACGAGGCGCGGCGACCGTGCTGCCGCGCGGCGCGTTACCGGGCGACGAAGGCGTGCTGTGACGCCGGCGCGATCCCGGCCTGGGCGCGCCCGCGCCGGATCGGCGCGCTCCGCGGGGAAATCGTCGCGGGCGCGCCGCGGCCCGCCCGGTCACCGGCCAGCGGGCGGCTCAGCCGGCGAGCCGCTCGAGCTCCACGAAGAGCGTGCCGAGCTCCGGCTTCGACCGGAGCGGCGCGCAGAAGCGGCTGGCGAGGTGGAGCAAGTCCGCGTCGAGCTGATCGGCCCTGCGCCCGATCTCGGCGATGCGCTCCTGCGACTCCCGGCGCCGCGCCTCGAGCTGCCGGTCGAGCTCCTCGAGGCGCTCGCGCAGCTTCTTGATCTGCGCGTCCACCTCGGCCACCTCGTGCTCGCGGGCGATCGCCTCGCTCTCCGCCTCGTAATCCGCCTTCCGCGACGCGTACCAGCCCTCGACGAGGTCGGCCAGCCGGCGGTAGCTGGCGGCGAGCTCGAGGTAGGGCTCGGTGAACCCGCACCGGCCCTCCCAGTGCACGGCCTCCTTGTGCGCGCTCAGCACCGCGGGGATGAACGCCTGCGTCGTCGCGCTGAGCGGCGCCACCCTGGCGCGGAACGAGCGGGCCTCCTCGCGCGTGAGCGAGGCGTCGACGGTGAGCGCGTCCATCGCCCGCCCGATCTGCAGCCGGCCGTCGCGCCACTCCTCGGCGACGCCCTCGAGGCGCCGCTGCTCGTCGAGCGCCCTCGAGCGGAGCTCGGCGTGCTCCCGCACGAGGCCGCGCAGCCCCTCGAGCTGCCGCTGGATGTCCGCCGGCGCGGACGCGCCGAACGCGCGGGCCGTCATCTTCTCGAACAGATCGAGCCGGCTGACCCAGGGATCGCGCCCGGCGCCGCGCGACCGCACCGCCGAGTCGCGCGGCATCGCCTCGGGCGGCGGGGGGAGGGCGATCCGGCTCGCCGCCGCGATCTCCTCGAGCTCCGCGAGCACGCGGTACGCGTCGACGGGGCGCTCCGAGGGGGCCTTCGCCATGAGGGCGCTGACCAGCCGATCGAGCGCGTCCGGCATCTCCGGGGCGAGGTCCTTGAGGTGCGGCGGCTGCTCGTTCATGTGCTTCAGGATCCAGCTCGCCGGATCGGGCGCGTCGAACGGCAGCCGCTGCGTGATCATCTCGAACATGATGACCCCGAGCGAGTAGAGGTCGGCCGGGGGGCCCGCGTCGATGGTCGTGCTGCGCTCGGGCGCCATGTACTGCGGCGTGCCGAAGATCTCGCCGAGGTTCGTGAGCCGCGCGTCCTGCGCGCACCGGGCGATGCCGAAGTCGAGGAGCTTCACCCAGTCGCCCTTCAGCAGGAACACGTTCTCGGGCTTGAGGTCGCGGTGCACGACGTCGAAGTCGTGCGCGCGGCCGAGGGCGCGCGCCATCTGCACCCAGATCGGCAGCGCCCGCGCGAGCGGCACCCGGCTGCGCTCCACCACGTCGGCGAGGCTCGTCCCCTGGAGCAGCTCCATCACGAGGAAGGGCAGCCCGTCGTCGGTGTCGCCCTGATCGAAGATCTCGATGATGTTCGGGTGCGCGAGCCGCTGCGCGTGGCGCGCCTCGCGCCGGAAGCGCTCGCGCGTCGTCGTGTCCTGCGCGAACTCGCGGTTCAGGATCTTGATGGCGCACGGCGTGCCGATCAGCTTGTTGTAGGCCCGGTAGACCGTGGCCATCCCGCCGATCCCGAGCGCCTGCTCGATGACGTAGCGGCCCGCGATCGACATCCCGATGCGGGGATCCTTCTCGGAGACGAGGGACGAGCCGTCGATGAAGCAGAAGGCGCTCTCGGCCGGATAACGCTGGTGGCACTGCGGGCAGGTCTTCATGGCGGGCACGTCGGCTGCAAGGCTACACTCTACGGGGGGCCGCTCTCGAGGGTCAACGCTCGCCGCGCGCAGCGACGCTTTGTCGGCCCGCGCTGCCGCGCGAGGGCGCCGCAGCAGTCTGCGCTGCCGCGCAGGGCACGGCAGCAGTCTGCGCTGCCGCGCAGGGCACGGCAGCAGTCTGCGCTGCCGCGCAGGGCACGGCAGCAGTCTGCGCTGCCGCGCAGGGCACGGCAGCAGTCTGCGCTGCCGCGCAGGGCACGGCAGCGATCCCGGCGTGCTTGCGCTCCGCCGCTCCGCTCGTTGCGCTGGTCGCGCTCGCTGCGTCGGTCACGGTCCTCGAGCTCCTCGCGAGATCCGGTGCGACGTCGGGCGGCGCTGCACGACACACGACACGCCGCGCGCGGGCTCGCGTTATGTTCTCGCGACGTCATGAACGAGGTCCCCCTGCGCGCGGTGGTGATCGGCTCGGGCGTCGGCGGCGCGGCCGCGGCGCTCCTCCTGTCGCACGCCGGCATCCCGACCCTGCTCGCCGAGAAGGAGCGCCGCCTGGGCGGCTCCGCCGCGGCCTACGAGAGGGACGGCTTCCGTGTCGATACAGGCACGCACATGCTCTGCCACGGCGAGGAAGGCCCGATCGGCGACGTGCTCCGCCGCGTGGGCCAGGGCGACGCGATCGCCTTCCGCCAGAGCGGCGAGCCCGCCGCGCTCTGCCTCGCGGGCGCCGCGCGCGGGCGCCGCGCGCGGGCGCCGCGCGGCGCCCGCGTCGTCCTCCCGGCGGATCTACGGCAGCTCGCCGCGTCCGCGCTGGATCTCGCGCGCGCCCTCGAGCTCACGCCCCTGGAGGCCGCGCGCGCCGCGCGTCTCCTCGCGCACGCGACGGCGATGCGCGACGTGGACCTCGCCGCGTGCGACGGCGTGACGGCCGAGGCGTTCGCGGCCCGCTTCCTCCCGCGCGCCGCGGCCGCGGCCCGGCTCGGCGGCCTGCTCGGCCTGCCGCTGCTGCTGCCCGGATCCGAGGCGTCGGCCGGCGAGGCGCTCTTCTCGTGGCGGCGGCTCGCCCGCTCCGGGCGACAGAGCTACCCCGAGGGCGGCGCGGCCCGGGTCCCCGACGTCTTCTGCCGCCTCGCCCGCGAGCTCGGCGCCGCCGTGCGGACGGGCACGGCCGTGCGCCGCGTGCTGGTGCGCGACCGGCGCGTGCGCGGCGTGGAGCTCGAGGACGGGACGACCCTGGCTGCGCGCATCGTGGTGAGCACGGCCGGCCTCCGGTCCACCGTCGCGGGCCTCGTGGGCGAGGCGCACTTCCCCGAGGCGTACGTGGCGCACGCCCGCGCGCTGACGCCGCAGCCGAGGCAGGTCCAGGTGAAGATCGGGCTGCGCCGGCGGCTCGTCGCGGCGGGCGCGCTCGCCGGCCTCGGCGGCGACCGCGGCGACGGCGCGCCGGCCCTGCCGTTCTACGGCGTCGCGCCGACGCGCTTCGACCCGTCGCTCGCGCCGCCGGGGCACGAGCTGCTCTGCGCGTGCGCCGTCTCCGGCGCGGGCGGCGCCTCGCCCGGCGCGCCGGCCGCGACGGTCGACGAGCTCCTGCGCGCGCTCGCCGGCGCGGTGCCGGGCCTGCTCTCCGAGGCGGTCTTCGTCGACGGCTCGCCCGGGGACGCGTGCGCCCCGGGCGGCGAGCCCGCGGCCGGCACGGCGCAGACGCCTGGCCAGGTCGGCCGAGCGCGGCCGGCGGTGTACACGCCCGTGCGCGGGCTCTACCTCGCGGGGCGCGCCGCCGGCGGCCGCGGGGCGGGCCTGGAGCTCGCCGCCTCGAGCGCGATCGAGTGCGTCGATCGCATCCTCGTCGACCTGGGCCGCGATCTCGGCGCGCCGCCGCCTCCCGCGCTCGTCGACATCGCCGGCGATCTGCTCGAGCGCGCCGCCGCCTCCACCGTGACGTGGTTCACGCGCCCGCGCGGGTAGGTCGGTGAGCGCCGCCCGGCGAGCTCGAGCGCTCGCCGGACAGCGCCGCCGAGGCCGCCGAGGGCGTCAGCGCGTCGAGCTGCCCCGGTTGCCGCGCGCGAGCGCGTCGAGCGGCAGCTTCTGATCCTCGAACACGGCGTCGAGCTCCTCGCTGCCCCGCTCTCGCACGCCCGAGCGCGGCGACAGCTCGGGGCGCACCGAGGACGGCGGGGCCAGGCGGGCCGACAGCGGCCCCATCGTCCGGATCGACGGCGGGGGCTCGGTGCCCGGGAGCCGGGCGGGCGCTCCGGAGCGGACCGAGGGAGGCGGGCTCGACACGCCGCGCACCGACGGCGGGCTCGGCAAGCTCCGCGTGGAGGAAGGCGGCCCGGCCTGCGAGCTCGACGGCGGCATCGGCGTCGGCCGCCGCGCCACCGGGCCCCCCGGCTGCGCGCGCGACGACGGCGGCGGCGCGTTCGGCAGCGCGCGGGTCGAAGGGGGCGGGCTCGATCGCAGCTCGGCGCGCACCGAGGCGTGCGCCGCACGGGTCGACGGGGGCGGGACCGACAGCGGAGCCTTCGCGACGCCCGGGTGGGCCGGCGGTAGGCTCGAGAGCGGGTGGGAGGCGGGCGGCGGGACCGAGCGGGGTACGCCCGAGGCGTACGTCGGCTGCGCGCGCGTCGACTGCGGCGCCGAGCGCACCGACGGCGGGGAGCGGAACGACGGCGGCACGCTGGACGGAGGCACCGGGGTGACCGGCTGGCTCGGCAGCGGCAGGCGGACCGAGGGCGGGGCGCCGGCGCGCGACGACGGCGGCGGCAGCGTGCTGTGGCCCGGCGACGAATCGCGGTGCCGCGGCGCGAGCCGGGGGTCGGCGCTCGCGCCCGGCCGCGACGCCGCGCGCGGGTCCGCGCCGCCGGCGCCGATGGTCTCGCTGCGCTGCGAGCCGATGACCGTGTAGCGCCCGCTGCCCTCGTCGCGCCGCGCCGCCTCGCGCTGCGCGTTCATCTCGCGCGTCTCGCGCAGCGCGCCGCTCAGCATCGCCTCCAGCTCTCGCTCGCTGACCTCCTCGTCGAGCCGGAGCAGCGTCGAGTGGACGTCGCGGGCGAGCGCGTCGAACTCGGCCGGATCCATCGCGTAGACGCTGTTCGACAGGATGATCGCGAGCGGCCGCCGCTCGGCGGCGATCGTCGCGGCCGTGGCCGCGTCGCAGCGGTGCAGGAGCACCCCGCAGCCCGGCGCCACCGCGAGGCACAGGCTGAAGAGCGCCGGCCACGCCGGATCAAGGACCACAAGAATGCTGGGTACATGAAGCGGGGTTGCGGTGATCTGCGCGCGACGGTCCATGGCAGACTGAGGATAACTGAAGCTACCGGCTTGATCGTAGTTCTCTTTCACGGGATCGGTCATTTTCGCTCTGCTTGTGCGTGCTGCGATGTGGCCAGAGGCGTAGATCTCCTACAGCTGATTGCCTGTGCGCCGTTCGTCGCGGGTTGCTGTGCTGCAGGTTTCTGCTGCTGCGGCGTGAAGGAGCCGCGGCGACCCCGCGGCGACGCCGCGGCACAGCATGGCGGCGTCGCCGTGGTCGCCCGGCACCCCGCCCGCCCGAGGCGCGGGCCCCCGCGCTGGGCGGGCGCGAGCGCCGCGCGCCCGCCGCCGGGATGAGCGGCGGAGGGCGCGCGGCGCGGCGGCGCCGGCGGCGCGGTGGGCGCCGCGGGCCCGGTGGGCGCCGCGGGCCCGGTGGGCGCCGAGCGATGACGTGGTGCGATGCCCGCTCGGCGCGCCGCCGCGGCGCCGGTCACAGCCCGGTGTAGATGGTGGCGAAGGAGGCCGCCTCGCCGCGGAGCAGGAGGTTGAGCCGCGGGTTCGGCACCTTGAAGGTGTGAATCTTGGCGTTCCGCACGTCGAGCACCGCGAAGGCGCCGCCCGGCGTGCTCTCGGCGAGGCCGTTCATCAGGAGGTTGAGCACGACCGACACGCGCTTCGACGACAGCGGCTCCCCGCGGAAATACATCTTGATCACGTGCGGCGTCCCGTCGATGACGAGCCCGAGCTCCGGATTGACGTTGATCTCGAGATCGCCGAGGCGGTACGTCGACGCCGGCGGCTCGAACCACGTCATCTTCGCCGAGGCGAGGAACTTGCGGTATCCATTCACCACCGACGGGTAGATGCGGCGACGCCGCTCGTCGTGCTGGGCGGCGAGGAAGCCGTCGAGCACGCTGGTGGGCTTTCCGCTCCTGTGCATGTCGACGATCGCCTCTCGCACCTGCCTGTAAAAGTCCGTGTGGAGCTCGTCCTTCCGCTCCTTGAACTCCCTGACGCCGGTCAGCTTGGGCGTCCCGGCCTTGAGAACGAAGTCGACAAAGTACGTGAGCGAGATCTTTTCCATGAAGTCTCCTCCAAAACGAAGCGTTCCGGCGCGCCATTTACACGCGTCGTGCGAGAGACACGCCGTCGCGCCGCGTTTTTGATGTCTACCATGGATAGCCATCTTCGACCCGTCCGAAAAGGGATCGATCGGACGGACATTGTCCCAACCTGTCACGGTCGGACGGCGGTGGTCCTTGCGCCAAAAATACAAGTAAAATCAAATACTTGAGTGCGTGCTGCGGACGGAGGCTCGCCCGTCCGCGCCGGGTTCGGCTAGGCTCCGCGAGGGCCATGACGAGAGGAGGCGCGCGCTGCGATGGTAATCGACAGAATCCAACTGTTGCTCCTGGGCTCTTCCTGTGGAGAAAGCCTGTGGAGAACTGGAGTCCTCGGGGCGATCTCGCCACGTGGACGGGGTCGGACGTGGTCTGTCACAGCCAGGCGCGCCTTCATGCTTGACGCTGACCGCGGGCGAGGGGTGGCGCCGGAGACCGCCGGCGGATCCGCGGCGGCGCGCCGCTCCTGCGAGGTGCGCCGATGATGCGGCTCAGGCCCGAGCGACCGGGCGACGAGGCGGGCATCCGCGCCGTGCACATCGCCGCGTTCCCGTCGGCGCTCGAGGCGGAGCTCGTGGACAGGCTGCGGGGCGCGGGGCGCGCTTCGGTCTCGCTGGTCGCGGAGATGGAGAGAGACATCGTCGGACATGTCCTGTTCAGCCCGGTGACGATCGCCGGCGGCGGGCCCGAGCGGGGTATCGGCCTGGCGCCGCTCGCGGTCCTGCCCGACCTCCAGGGCCGCGGCGTGGGCTCCGCGCTGGCGCGGCGAGGGATCGAGGCGTGCAGGGACGCGGGCTACGCGTTCGCCGTCGTGCTCGGCGAGCCCGGCTACTACGCCCGATTCGGGTTCAAGAGGGCCAGCCTCTACGGCCTCGGCAACGAGTACGCGGCCGACGAGGCGTTCATGGCGATGGAGCTCGCAGAGCACGCGCTCTCGGGCGCCCGCGGCGTGGTGCGCTACAGCCCCGAGTTCGACCTCTTCAAGACCTGACGTCCCGCCATCCCGCCGGAGAGACCGCGGCCCGCCTCGGGCGCCCCAGGGTCGCCCGGACGGCGTCCGGGCTTGCATACATACATGCGTGAATGTATATTCTCCGGGTGCGGCGGACGAAGGAAGAGGCGGCGGCGACCCGCGAGCAGATCCTCGACGCGGCGCTGCTCGTCTTCAGCCGCAAGGGGTACTCGGCGGCGACGCTCCAGGACGTCGCCGCCGAGGCCGGGCTGACGCGGGGCGCGGTCTACTGGCACTTCAAGGGCAAGGTGGAGCTCTACGTGGCGCTCGTCGGCGAGCGCTTCGCCAGGGCGAACGAGGTCTTCGCCGAGGCGCTCTCCCCGAGGTACTCGCCGCTCGAGTCGCTCGAGCGCCTGCTCACGCGATCGCTCGAATACCTGGAGGAAGATCCGGAGTACCGCGCGGTCCTCTCGATCACGCTGTTCAAGACCGAGCTCCTGCCCGAGCTCGAGCCGGCGTTCCAGCAGAAGATCGCGAGCGTGCGCCGCCTCGTCGACACGATCGCCGACCTCGTGCGCAAGGGGATCGCCGCCGGCCAGATCGACCGCGCCACCGATCCGAAGGCGGCGGCGCTCGCGGCCGTCAGCCTCGTGAACGGCGCGACCGCCCTGCACCTCATGGACCCGAAGGCGCTGGAGTCGAAGGCCGCCGTGCGCCGCATGGTCGCGACGTTCCTCCGCGGGCTCCGGCGCTGAGACAGGCGCTCTTTTTTTTGGCGATTTACATACATCCGTGAATGTTTGCTGGAGGTGAGGTCATGTTCCTCAGAGAGTACTGGTATGTTGCCTGCCCGTCATCGCAGCTCGGGGACGCGCCGCGCGCTGTCCGGGTGCTCGATCGGGACATCGTCGTGTTCCGCGGGGGCGGCCGCCGCCCCAGCGCGCTCGCCGATCGGTGCTGCCACCGCGGCGTGAAGCTGTCGCTCGGGCGCGTGACCCGGGGGGAGCTCGCGTGCGGATACCACGGCTGGAGGTACGGCGGCGGCGGGGAGTGCGTGCATATCCCGTCGCTGGCGAGCGGGAGGCGCATCCCGGAGAGGTGCGGTGTCCCCGCGTTCCCCTGCGCCGAGCAGGACGGGTATGTGTGGGTCTGGCTCGGCGGCGACGGCGGCGGCCCGCCGCCGCCCGCGCCCGGCATCGAGGGCTTCGCGGCGCACCGCTGGGACCAGGGCTCGGTGGAGCTCGGGTGCGCCTCGGCCAAAGGGCTGGAGAACAACCTCGACTGGTGCCATCCGGCGTTCGCGCACCCGTGGACGCACTGGCAGTTCTACACGGCGCTGCTCCGCGGCCTGCGCGAGGAGCTCCTCGAGATGCGGCCGACGCCCGACGGGATGACCCTGCGCGGGCCGGTCCGCGACGACGGCGGCGCGGCCGGGCAGCCGCCGCAGCAGACGCTGCTCTCGTTCAAGCTCCCCGACCGGGTCGAGGTCCGCTCGCTCGGCGGGCCCGCGCGCCGGATCGTCCTGCACTTCGTCCCGACCGCGGCCGATCGATGCCGCCTGGAGTGGATGATCGCGAGGGCGCTGCCCTTCGGGGCGCGCGTGCGCTTTCGCCCGGGAGAGCCGGCGATCCTGCGGCAGGACCGGCTCCTGATGGAGAGCGCGGAGGCGGCCTGCGCGGCGCAGAGCGACCTCCGCGAGCACCACGTCGAGGCGGACGCGCCCACGCTGCTCCTGCGCCGCATCCTGGAGTGGGCGGCGCGGGGAGAGTGGGAGCAGCGGCGCGCGAGCCTGCCGGAGCGGCGGGTCCTCCGGGTGATGGCGTAGCTCCGCGCGCCAGAAATCCCGCCCGGATCGCCCGGTGCATGCCTTTGCCGCGGGAAGCTCGGGCTAGCGCGGACTTGGGATCGTGATGCGGTCGTCGTCCGACCGGGGCCGGAAGCCGGACCGCGGCTGGGCGCGGGCCGGGATCAGCGCGAGCGCCCGCAGTGGGGGACGCCGCGTTTCGCTCACGTGCCCCCGTGTATAAAAGTCACCGTCACGAGGGACGTCAGCCCCTCGATGGTGGTGCCTCCTCCCGGCAGGTGACACATGACGCCAAACTGCACTTCTTGGCCGACGTTGTAGATATCCAGCCCAGGTTGCAGCAGCGTCCGGCTGCCGGCCGGGTCCTTTGGGAAAGGGGCCGAGCTGTGTAGAACTCCGTCTCGCCCATACCACACCATGCTGCAGCTAGGGCACGTGCCAGCCGCGACGCAGTTCGAAGCATTGGAGCCCGAGGTGTAGCGGACAGACGTGAGGCGCACGCGACGAATGTTCTCGTCGGTGTCGTCCGCAGGTGGGGTGATGGGGCAAAACACATCGAGCGAGGAAGTTCCGTTGTTCGTGATGCCATCGTAGCCCCTTACGATGTCGGAGCCCGGAGCGCTGACCGGCGAGCACTCGATGCCGCTGGTCTGGACGTAGTTGCCGGAGATGCCGTCCCCGCCGCTCTCGGCGACTTCCGGATCAACGAGAGCATGGAAGCAATCGGGCTGATACTGACACAGCTTGGCCTTCGTCCCGAGGACCGCGGTGTCGGACGGAACAAAACAGGAGAACGCGAGGCTCAGCGCATAGAGCGCCTCGTTTTGCTCCAAGGTGCTGCTCGAATCGCTCGCCCATTGAGCCGAGCCGCTGAGCTGACTTGCCAGATCAATTCGAACGATGCCCTCGTCGCCGGTGTCCGACCTCGTGGCGCTGTAGTAGCGGGAGCCACTGGTGGTTTCCATGACGGCGTTGCAGCTCACGCTCCGAACCCCCGCGCCTCGGCGCTGGAGGTAGACGATCGCCGATCGAGCGTCTACCCACGGATATTCGTTGGAAGCGAAGTGGACTATCCCGTTCGAACCCCAACGGCTCGCGAGCGTGAGCGGGCAGTTCACCGTCCGAGTTCCGGTGGAATCATTGTAGAGCGAGCCGTCGACGTCGAGATGGTCGGTCGCCGACGGAAACTGAAATTGGCATTCGGCTCCCCCGCTCTTGAGCAGCCAAGCCTTGTGCGTTGCGGACGCGAATCCGCTGGTCAAGAGACACGACGCGATCAGCGCCAGGATCAAGGAGACCTTCATGTCATTTGCCCTTGGCCGGAGTGTTGGTTTGCAGCGATCAGTTGGCGTTCACCACGCCTTCATACCCGTAGAGCTCCGCGTCGGGTGGGAGGGAGCACGAGAAGCCCCACTGAACGGAGTTCGTCGTTGAGATGGGGTTGCTGATGAAGATGGCTTTGGGCCCAGTAAAGGCGCCCCCGGGGTCGCTGCTGCAGCCGCCGAGCGTAGAACAAGCGTACTTGGTGGCGCCGAACACGAGAGACCCTCCATTCTCCTTCGCGAACGGCGTGCAGCTGAGTGAATGAGACGAAGACGGGTCATTGACGAAGATGCTTATGCGGTCGACGCTCACCGCCGTGCTGGAAGCGGTGAAATCAAGGTAGTAGCCCGTGCTGCGCCGAGCGATCGGGCAAAAGACCGTCCGGTTCCCTGAAACAAGAGAGCTCACTTCGAGGCTCCCGTCCCGGTGGTAGATATCGCCTTGCTGCGCCGCGCTCGCGACGACGCAGCGGGTGCCGCCCGTGTCCACGTAGTTCGGCCCGTCCGTGTAAACGAAATTGTCGGCGTCGGCCCCCGCCGCTGGCGTGGCGGCAGCGCCAAATGCCAACATTCCTATGAGAAGCTTCTTTTGCATCCTAACCTCCTTGTTTGCCTCTTGCCGAGGCGAGCGTCCGTCGTGCCTGGAACATCGAGGCACGTCCCGTCAGCTGCCTTCCATGGAGCGGAGCTCCTTCACAAACCCGAGCCGCGCTCTACCAGCTCATCGAAGTGGTCCTGGGGTAAATTCTCGGGGAGCACGGGCTCGTCCGCGGGTGGCGAATCGAGGATCCACGTGACCTCCACCTGGCCATTGTCCTTCGGGATCAACCCACTCCGCATCTTGCCCGCCTGCCAGCCATGGAATTCACCGGATCGAGTGACGACATCGGTCGCTCTTTGGGCGGCCCTCTGCGATGAGTGCAAGATCGTCACCGCGCAGCCCTTCGCGTAGCACTCTAGCGGTGCAAACTCGCCCTCCACCCCAAACTGCCGCAGTTTGCTGGCCCACCCTCTGGCGACCGTTGTGGCAGGAGACGTCAGGCGGTAGTCTCGACCGGACGCTCGAAGTCTTGCCAACACTCCATCACGGTGCTCGACCGCGGAAACTTCCATCGGCGGTTCGGCAGGTCCCGTCGACGAGGCAGCAGGCTGCGGCGGGTTCACCGCGACCTCTTGCGCGCGTACGCCTTGATCGACGTCGGGTCGTAGCGGGCTCATGGCTCGCACCACGCTTGGAGCGGCGGACTCATCACGCGCCTCGCTGAGCGCGCGGTATTTCGCCGGCTCGGCGCTCCCAGCCGACCGAGCGCCGGGCGCTCTCGCCGGCTCGGCGCTCCCGGCGGACCGAGCGCCGAGCGCGTAAGCCGCGAGGAGCCCGCCAATCACGGCGCCTCCGCCCAACAACCTCCTCGTCCAGCCGCCACGAGGATTGTCCGCCTGCGGCCCTTCTTGGAAACCCTGCGGATGCCCCGGGCCTCCGCTCAGACTTCGTGTGCTGACCCTCATATCCATGGGGCATGCACGCAATGTGCCCGCGTGGCCATGAGCATCCCCCCGCTGTCGTGGACACCCCGGATACCGCTAGAGTGCGCGCGGCGTTGTTGTTGATAGCCCCCCTGATCCGCCGATATCTGACCCTCGCCTCGTGACGCTTGGGACGAGCGCGGTCGGCCGGGATGTTCCCCAGCGCGAGGCGCGGCGGTAGAGATCGCGCTCAAGTGGAAGCGGCATGTAGCTCCACG
This sequence comes from Sorangium sp. So ce134, assembly GCA_051525975.1. GTDB lineage: Bacteria > Myxococcota_A > Polyangia > Polyangiales > Polyangiaceae > Sorangium. The sequence goes on along the minus strand of CP150314.1, from coordinate 8,245,479 downwards.
GAAATTGGACGCGAATTGGCGCCCTGAGGTGGCCCGGATTCCCTGACCCGTCGCCCGTTCGGCCGCGCCGAGCTGGTGCACCCGTAGCCCTCAAGGGCGGCAATCACAGCGGAAAGAGCGCTCGTTCATGGACTCATTGCCTCGCCAGGACTCCGAAGAAATTGTAAAATGTTACGATTGATCCGTGACATGTCACGTGACATGTCACGTGATTGATCGTGACATGTCACGATCGATCCGTGACATGATGAGTTTGTCGCCGACCGGAGATGCAAGGGCGCCCGGCGCCGTACTCGCCTTGACGCGGGGACCTCCTGCGCGTGAGGTTGGCCGGGAAGGCGCTCGAGGGTAGAATTCGTGTGACGAACAGACCGTATGACCAAATCGAGCGGCATGAGCAGACCACGCTGCCTCCGAACCGCGCCGCGGTCGGCGAGGGCGCACCTCTCGGAGCTCAACGGTGCATGAGCGCGCTCGATGAGCTCGCCCTCGCGCTGCGCGACGGCCTGGTCACCGATCGGGACGTGATGGACGGCCATCGTCACGACCAGACGATCCGGGCGGCCGGCGGCTCCGGCGGCGGGCCGCTCGCGGCGGCTTCCTCCCCTTGCCGCGTCGATCGAGCCCGGGAGAGCGCGGGCTCAGCCAGGCCGGCTCAGGCGGGCGCGACGCCCCTGTCGGGCGCGCCCGCCGAGCGGCGCCACGCGGCCGCCGCGTCGACGCCGTGCTCGCCGAAGCGGGGCACGTAGTCCCGCTCGATGGCGCGCTCGAGGATCTCGCCGTAACGCGCGACCGGCATCAGGCCCCAGGCGCGGTCGTCGTCCGAGATCGCCGCGCGCCTGGCGCCGCCGGGGGGCATGTAGCTCCTGCGCAGCCGCGCGAACATGGAGTGGAGCTCGCGCTCGAGCAGCTGCCGCACGGCCGGCGCGCACGGCAGCTCGAGCAGGTAGCGGAGCAGCGTCCAGCCGAAATCGCGGTGCCGCACCTCGTCGCGGAGGATGCGGTCGAGCGCCCGGCGCGCGACCGGGACGGTGCACCCCTCGCGCAGCACCTTGAAGAGCGGGACCGCGACCGTCTCCCCGAGGCAGAACACCTCCACGCCCGACCGGGCGACCGCCATCTCGAGCGGCTCGTCGCCGCTGCTCTTGAGGCCGAGCGTCTCGCGGCGCAGCGCCGGCAAGGCGCCCCCGCCCGCGCGGGCGTGGACGCGATGGCTGAGGCGCGCGTGCGCGAGCTCGTCCTTGACGATGCGCAGGCCGTCGTCGATGAGATCCGGCGACGCGCCCATCTGGATGAGCCAGAGCGTGAGGTGCTGCGTGATCGCCGCCGAGCGATACTCGGCCTCGACGCGCCGCCCCCACTCGGCGCGCACCGCGTCGCTCGCGGGCGCGAGGGGAGCGCGAGGGACGGGCGACGGCCGCTCGGTCGGCCCCTGCTCCGCGGCCGCGGTGCTGTCCTGCTTTGCGTCGGGAGCGTCCGTCATGGGGTCACGCTATGCGCGGGGTCCGGGAGCGGCAAGACGGGAGGCCGGGGCGCGCCGGCCGCGGAGGAGCTCACCCACCCGCGGAGGTCGCCGCGGAGGGCGGCACGCAGATGCTCTTGGTGAAGCCGCACGCGGCGCAGGTCGGCTCGTCGGGAGACGAGGCGATGCACGGGTTGATGACGACCTCCTGGCAGAGCGTCCCGGGAGGACAGGCGTCGTCGGTCTTGCACATCACGCTCGGGAAGCAGCCCGCCGCGGGCAGCGCCGGGGCCCCCGAGCCGTCGGCGCAGCCCGGCACAAACCACAGGCAGGCCGGTCCGAGGCCGGCGCACGCCGCCGGGGTGGCGGCCGCGATGCACTGGTCCGGCGGCGGCGGGTTGCAGAAGATCTCGTGCACCTGCCAGCGCCAGGTGTCGCCTTCCAGGACGCACGCCGCGTCGATCGGCATCGGGCCGCAGCCGGTGGGCATCATGTAGCCGCAGGTCCCGATCCCGCCCGCGCAGGGATCCCCGTCCTCCGGCGTCGTCTCCGGGCACGCCGGCGGCGGCGGATTGCAGGAGACCGCGACCGTCACGGACCACGTGCCGTCCTCGCCGCACGTCACGATGGTCGGCTCGGGGCAATCGGGGGGGTTATTGTGAGCGCAGTTCGCCCCGATCTGCCAGCACGCGCTCCCGGTCTCCGGGAACGTCTCGGGGCACTCCGGGGGCGGCGGCGGGTTGCAGGACATCTCCGGCCCCATCTGCCACGCCGCGCCCACGCACGTGTAGTCGATGGGGTTGCCGCAGTCGTCGATGTACGAGCAGGACAGGTTGTCCACGGGGCAGCTCGACCCGGCTTGCGGCCTCTGCTCGGGGCACCCCGGCGGCGGCGGGTTGCAGGTGCTGCCCTGGACCTCCATCCGCCACGCGCTCTCCACACACGTGTACCTCACGGTGTCGATGACGCACTCGCCGTTGTAGAAGCAGGAAAGGTCGTCCACGTCGCAGCTCGACCCGGCTTCCGGCCTCTCCTCGGGACAGCTGCCGTTCTGCCCGTCATGCACGGTGGGGGTGCACCCCGGCAGGGCCATGGTGCCCGCGAACGATGCTGCCGCGGCGACGGTCACGACGAAGGGGGCCCGGAGCACCTTGCGCTTCTTCTGGATGGCCATGACTTGCGATGTCCTTTCTCTGGCACAACATGGCGCAAGCTCTGTCCTTGCGCGCCTTGCGCGCTGGGCGGAGCAAGCGAGATGCCAGGACGATCGGCAGGCCAGCGTTGCTCGTGCCCGGAGCGAGCTCCCATGAAGGCGGAAAAATACGGCAATCGTCGATCGCCTCTTCCGCGCTCCTGCGCTGTCCGGTCAACCGCGTGCGGCTAACGGCACGCGCTGATCTGCACGTCGTCGATGTTCCAGCCGGACATGGGGGCGCCGCCGAAGGCGAGCACGGCGCTGTAGCCGAACCGCACCCGGAGACTCCGGTTCTTGTAGGGGGTGAGATCGTACGCGACGCGCGTCCATGCGGACTCGGTGACGTCCTCGTGGGGAGACTCGTAGAGGATCCTCCAGCGCGCGCCGTCGAAGACCTCGACACGGGCCTTGTTGCGGTAGGTCGTGTTCAGCCAGCGCCAGAACGACAGCGTGACTCCCCCGCTCACGGCCGCGTCGACCGCGGGGCTCGTCAGGTAACGCTGCGGGTGCGAGGCGGTGACGCGCGGGCCGCCGCCGAGGAGCACGCCGGCGACCCCGTTGTCGCCGGACGTGGTGTGATCGCTCGCCGGATCGGGGAACCCCGCGGGCTGGCCGCTGGACGCCCGCGCCCGGCCGATCTCCCACCCCGCCGCGAGGCTCCACCGGGCCGCGTTGTCGGCGAAGTCCTCCGCGAAGAGGACCCGCGCGGCGCACGGCGCGGCCGCGGCGTCGTTCCCGGGGGCGCCGCGGAGCGCCGCCGGAGCGCGCGATGCCCAGTCCAAGACCGATGATCCGTCGCCGTCCGCGAGCCACGGCGCGTCCGCCGGGCCGGCGGTGCACGCCGCCGCGGCGAGGCCGCACGAGATCGCGGCCCGTCCAATCCACGTCTTCATGGTCGCTCCTGCCGAACGTGCAATGCCCCTGGCGCAGGCACCATTCCGCATGGCCGCCGCGCAGCGCCGAGAGCACGTGTTTGTAGGACCGAACCGGGGCGGTGGATAGCCCGCGCGAGCGGCGGCCGATGCGGTGAGACCGGCGTCGCCCGAGCGGCGGCCGACGCCGTGAGACCGGCGTCATGCGCCCTCCGACGGGGCGATCCCGGATCACCGTGGCGGGGCGACGGCCTCGGGCGGCGGAGCCGGCGGGACCGGGCCGCGCGAGATCGTCTCGCGCGTCGCGATGTCGGTGAGCATCAGCGTGAGCAGCAGGCCGAGGAGGAGGGCCGACACGATCATGGGCAGCGCGTTCGCGAAGCGCTGCTCGATGAGGTGCATGAAGAAGAGGAGCACGAGCACCGTCTTCGCCGTGGCGATGAGCAGCGCCGCGACGACGTCGGCCCGGCCGAGGTGGGCCAGCGAGAGGAGGTACGAGGCCAGCGTGAGCGCGATCAGGGCGAGCCAGACGATCACGTAGGTCCGCGAGGAGAGGTGCTTGACGATCATGGGCGCTGCGTGCCGTTAGCGGTGCATCAGGTAGAGCATCGGCCAGAGGAAGATCCAGATCACGTCGACGAGGTGCCAGTAGAGCCCGCCGAGCTCGACGTGCGTCTCGTTGCCCGCGCCGTACCGGCGCCGGAAGCACCCCCACGCGAGCCAGCCGAGGACCGCGAGCCCCGCCGTGACGTGGATGGCGTGGAGCCCGGTCGTCAGGTAGTAGAGCGTGAAGAACACCTTCGCGCCCGCCTGCGGGAGCTCCTCGAAGCGGTAGGCGGCGCCGGGGAAGATCCCCTCGTGGAAGTGCGCCGTGTACTCGACGCCCTTCAGCACGAGGAAGGCGAGGCCGAGCGCGATGGCGCCGAGCAGGAGGCGGCCGGCCCTCACGGGATGATCGAGGCGCACGGCGTAGACGCTCAGCGCGACGAGCAGGCTGCTCGTCAGGAGGATCGCCGTGTTGGCGGTGCCGATGACGGCGTTGTTGTGCGCGATGCCGGCGGTGAACTCGGCGCCGAAGACCGCGCGGTAGGCGGCGTACAGGCCGAAGAGCCCGCCGAAGAGGAGGACCTCGCTGGCGAGGAAGATCCACATCCCGAAGTGCGCGGCGTGGGTCTGCTTCTCGAGATCCTCGAACTGCATGGCGAGCCGCGCCGGGGCGAGCGGCTCAGCGGGCGGCTGAGATTCGGGCATGGGCCTCCTCTTCGGTCAGGTGGTAGTCGTACGGGCCGCGCTCGACGATCGGCGTCGCGGGGAAGTTGTGCGCCGGCGGGAGGGGCGGCGTCTCCCACTCGTAGCTCCGGGACCTCCACGGGTTCGCCGGGGCGCGCGGCCCCCACCGCAGGGCGATGAGGAGGTTCACGAGCGCGAGCACGAGCGCGCCGGCGAGCAGGTAGGCGCCGCCCGTCGAGAGGACGTTCAGCCACTGGTACTGCTCCGGGTAGCTGTAATAGCGGCGCGGCATCCCGGCGTTGCCCAGCAGGAACTGGGGGAGGAACGTCAGGATGAACCCCAGGAACACCCCGAACGACGTGAGCAGCCCCATCGACTCGGAGTACATGCGGCCGAACATCTTGGGGAACCAGTAGTGCGCGGCCGCCAGGAACGCGGTGAGCGTGCCGCCCACCATGATGAAATGGAAGTGGGCGACGACGAAGTAGGTGTCGTGCCAGTGCACGTCGAGCGACTGCGTCGCCGTGGCGACGCCGGTCATGCCGCCGAAGACGAAGAGGAACAGGAACCAGAAGAAATAGAGCATCGGGGTGCTGAAGTGGATGGCCCCCTTCTGCAGCGTCGCCACCCAGGTGAAGACCTTGATGGCGGAGAAGATCGCGACGAACATCGAGAGGGCGCCGAAGATCCCGGCGTCGAGCTCGCTCATCCCGGCCACGAACATGTGGTGCCCCCACCCCGTGAACCCGATGAACGCGATGCCGAGCGACGAGAAGGCGATCGCCCAGTAAGACGCCGGCTGCCGCTGCGAGAAGGTGCAGACCACCTCGCTGATGACCCCGAGCGCCGGGAGGACCATGATGTAGACGGCAGGGTGGGAGTAGAACCAGAACAGGTGCTGGAACAGCACGGGATCTCCGCCCAGCGCCGGGTCGAAGACGCCGAAATGATAGATGTGGTCCAGCCCGACCAGCAGGATGGTCAGACCCAGGACGGGCGTGGCGAGCAGGATGATGATGCTCGTGCTGTAGATCGCCCACGTGAACAGCGGGAGGCGGCCCCAGCCGATGCCGCGGGCGCGCATCGTGTGCGTCGTGGCGATGAAGTTCACCGACGTCATGATCGACGAGACGCCGAGGATGAAGATGCCGATCACGATCGGCAGGACGCCCGCGGGCGTGGTCGTGCTGTACGGCGGGTAGAACGTCCACCCGGTGTCCGCGCCCCCGGCGATGGCCGTCGCCAGCGTGATCACGGCGCCGATCGCGTAGACATAGACGCTCGCCAGGTTGAGGCGCGGGAAGGCGAGGTCCTTGGCGCCGATCATGAGCGGGAGGACGAAGTTCCCGAAGATGTTCGGGATCGACGGGATCATGAAGAGCCACACCATGACCACGCCGTGGAGCGTGAACATGCGGTTGTAGGTCGGCGCGTCGATCACGGTGGGCCCCGGGGTCAGGAGCTCCGTCCGGAGGACGAGCGCGAAGGCGCCGCCGAGCAGGAGCATCGGCACGATCAGCGCGTAGAACATGAGCCCGATGCGCTTGTGATCGGTCGTGAGCAGCCACGACCGCACGCCGGCGCCGGCGCGGAGGTAATCGGGCTCGCGCGCGCCGTGAACGGGCGCTGTCCCCTCGATCCCATGGACCGTCATGGCGTCGTCCTCCCTCCCGGCGCCGGGGCGCCGCCACCGCTGACGCCGTCCCACGGCACCACGGGGCCGCGGGGGACGTCGCGGATCGACTTCATGAGCTCGATGATCGCGGCGACGTCGGGCGGCGTGATCTGCCCCAGGTACGACGGCATGACCGGCGAGAAGCCGCGGTGCAGGACGGCGAGCGGATCCATGATCGACTCCGTGATGTAAGCCTCGTCGGCGACGCGCTCGCCGCCGCCCTCGAGCGGCACGACGGCGCGGTAGAGCCCGGCCCAGGTGGGGCCGACGTGCGGCGTGCCGTCGAGCGTGTGGCAGCGGAGGCAGTTGTGCCGCGCGGCGGCGCGCTCGCCGCGCTGGGGCATCGTCGGCTCCGCGGCGGCGAGCTCGGCCCGGTCGGCGGCCTCCTGCGCGAACGCCGGCGTGCTCGCCACGCCGCCCGCGAGCCAGCGCTCGTAGTCGGCCGGGTCGAGCGCGATGACCTGGCCGCGCATCTCGGAGTGGCTCGTGCCGCAGTACTCGGTGCAGAGGATGGGGTACGCGCCAGGCTCGCTCGCCTCGAACCAGGCGGTGGTATACCGGCCCGGGAGGACGTCCTGCTTGATGCGGAACTCGGGCACGAAGAAGCTGTGGATGACGTCGCGCGACGTCATGACGAGCCTCACCGGCCTGCGCGCAGGGACGTAGAGCACCGAGATCATGCTCTCTCCCTCCGGATAGCTGAACTTCCACATCCACTGCTTGGCCGTGACGTAGATGTCGAGCGCGTCCTCCGGCGGCGTGCGCAGGTCGACGAACTGGCGCGTGCCGATGTTCCAGAAGGTGAGGAACACGAAGCCGAGGCCGAAGAGCCCCACCGTCTCCAGGAGGAGCGCCGGCCGCGCGAGGGCCCCGGGGTGAGGCCGCGAGGTGTCCTGGACCCGCCGGCGATAACGGATGAGGAAATACCCGCCGATCAGCGTGATCAGGGCGGCGCCCCCCATCGTCACCAGGATGACGAAGTAGTGCAGCCCGTCGACCTCGCCGGCCAGCGAGGAGCGCTGCTCGGGCAGGAAGAGCAGCTGGCGCAGGAGCTCGTTCATCGCGCGCCCTCCCGCCGCCTGCGCCGCCGCCCTTGCCAGCCGAAGAAGGCGAGCACCCCGGCGACCCAGGTCAGGATGGCGGCCGCGCCGATCCGCAAGGAGCCGGCCGCATAAGGGCCGTAACGGCGGATGGCGGGGTCGTCGCGATGACACGTCATGAGGACGCGCTCGAAGGACGTGCCGACCTGCCCGCGGCTGGCCTCGAGGAGCGCGAGCCGGAGGTCGAGGGCGGAGAACTCGATGCCATAGAGATAGCGGGAGACGCGGCCCTCCGGCGTGAGCACGACCCTCATCAGCGGCTCTCCTCGACGACGAGGTTCATCGCGTCCTCGATCGGGATCTGCACGATCCCGCGGCCCCGGTCGGCCCAGCCGAAGCGGCCGAGCTCCTCGTGCTTCTTGCGGTTCAGCGTCGTGCCGAGCCCCTCCTCGCCGGTGGCCCTGCGCTGGAAGAGCCGCTGATCGACCCCGGCCACGACGCCGCGCGGTTCGAAGCCCTCCCGGGCGCGCTCCAGCGTCCTGCCCGCGGGGCGGAGCTCCGCCTCGCGCCCGCGCAGGATCGTCCACGACCAGATGCCGAGGATGAAGAAGATCACGACGACGGCGAAGGCGACGGCGAGGATCCTGCGCCAGGGGAGGAGATCCTCTTCCTGGCGCACGTCGGGACGGCGGAAATGGGACGTCATACGCTCTCGTAACGGAGGGCGGCCGGCAGGGCCGGGTCGTTGATGGGGGCGAGCGGCTTGTTGCGCATGCGCAGCGCGGCGAACGCGACGCACGCGCCGGCGACGGCGAGGAGCGCCGCCAGATCGAGCCAGTGGAGCGGCGCGCGCGCGCCCGGGGCCTCGGGCGCGACCAGCCAGTTCATGTCGAGGTAGTGCGCGGCGACGATCCAGGCGGCGACGGCCGACAGCCAGGCCGGCCGCCGCTTGATCCGGTAGTTGAGCAGGATCGCGAACGGGATCGCGAAGCGCGCGAGCACGAGGACGAGCGTCGCCGTCCTCCACGGGCCGTGGGAGCGGCGCAGGTAGAACTCGACCTCTTCGGGCTTGTCCGCGATCCACATCAGCATGAACTGGAAGAAGGCGGCGTAAGCCCAGAAGATGGTGAACGCGAGGAGCAGCCGGCCGAGGGCGTAGTAGTGCGACGCGCGGAGCCCGGGCAGGAGCCCGGCGCGCTCGGCGGCGAACGCGAGCACCGTGAGCAGCGCTATCGCCGCGACGAAGCCGCCGGCGAAGACGTAGACGGGGAACATCGTCGATACCCACGTCGGCGCGAGGGACATGAGCCAGTCGAACGAGGCGAACGAGAGCGTGAGCGCGACGAGCGGGAGGCCGACGACGCTGAGCACGCGGAGCCGGCCGCCGTCCGCGAGCGCCGGGGTCGCGTCGCCCCGGAGCGAGCCGCGCCGGAGCAGGGCGCCGAAGGCGAGCCACACCGCGAAGTAGATCGCCGCCCTGACGAGGAAGAAGGGGAGGTTCAGGTAGGGCTGCTTGTGGAGCACGATCGACCGGACGTGCTCGTCGTCGATCGACTCGGGGTGGAGCCAGTCCCCGTAAAGCGCGTCCAGCCCGAGCAGGAGGGGGAGGAACAGCGCGGCGAGGAGCGGCAGCGCGCCGACGATCGCCTCCGCGAGGCGGCGGACGGCTACAGGCCATGTCGCGCCCATGGCGTGGCAGATCATCAGGAAGATGAGCGCGCCGACCGCCGTGGTCACGGCGTAGGCATAGGCCGCGAGGTAGGCGTAGAAGAGCCGCTCGCGCTCCACGAACGCGCCGACGACGAGCAGCGCGACGCCGACGAGGGCGAGGCCGAGGGAGCGCGTCACGATCGCGCGGCCGCCCCGGAAGACGGGGATGCGGAGGTTCACGGGAGCTCCTTCCGGGCGCGCTCGCGGAGGGGTGGGGGGAGCGCGTCGAGCGCGGCGGCGCGGCTCCTCCCGAGCGCCTTCACATAGGCGACGATCGCCCAGCGCTCGCGGAGCGGGATGTTCGGCTCGTAAGAGCGCATGAGCCCGTAGCCCTCGACGATGACCTGGTAGATGCGGCCGGGCGGGAACGCCTGCACGCGCGGGTCGACGAGCGATGGGGGGCGGCGCTGCGTCATGTTGCGCGCGACCTCCGACTCGCCGTCTCCGGCGATCCCGTGGCAGGCGGCGCAGAAGATCTCGAAGCGCTCCTTGCCGTACCGGAGCAGATCGAGCGTCACCGGCACCGGGATGCGCGTCACGTACGCTCCGCCCGCGACCCCGCGCGTCAGGCCGGGATCGCCGGTCACGCGGTCGTTCGGCACGGTGCCCTCGGGCGGGCGGCGCATGGCGGCGCCGTCATGGAAGAGCTCCGATGGCTGGTAGGGGACGTAGCGCGCCTGGCGGAGCATGCGCTCGAGGTCCAGCAAGTCGGCGTCCCCGGGCTCGGGATCGGCCGGGGTCGACGGGGTGCACGCGAGGCAGAGCGCCGCGGCGAGGCAGGCGAGCGGGAGGAGGCGGCCGCGCTTCATGCGCGCTCCCTCCCGGCCCAGGCGACGGCGAGCGCGCCGAGATCGGTGAGGTCGCGCTCGGCGAGGGGGCTGATGAGCGCCGGGTCGCGGGCGTCGATGCCAATCCAGAATCGATCGATGGTGGCGCGCTCGAACCCAGGGACGTCGAAGATCGGACTCCAGAGCTCGGGCAGCCGCGCGAGGACGAGCAACACGACGAACCCCGCCAGGGCGGCGGCGAGCACCGTCATCTCGAAGGTGATCGGCACGAACGCCGGGGGCGCGTGCCCCGGCCGCCCGCCCACGTTGAGGGGATAGTCGAACGCGTTGTTGTGCCACTGGACGAGGTAGCCCCCCGCGGCGCCCGCCAGCGCGAACGGCAGGACGATCCAGTTGAGCGGCGAGCGGCGCAGGCCGAGCGCCTCGTCGACGCCGTGCACCGGGTACGGCGTGAACGCGTCGAGCCGGCGGTACCCGCGGCTCCTGAGCTCCGCGATCGCCCGGAGCATCGCCTCCGGCGTCTCGAACTCGGCGAGCAGACCTCTCCGCATCAGTGCTCCTCCTTGCTGAGCTCGCGATTCAGCTCCTTGACCTCGGCCACCGGGATGAACGGCAAGAGGCGCAGGAAGATGAGGAAGAGGAACAGGAAGAAGCAGAACGTCCCGGCGAACATCGTGAGATCGACCCACGTCGGCCCGTAGGCGTGCCACCCCGACGGGATGAACTCGCGTTGCAGCGACATGACGATGATCACGAACCGCTCCGACCACATCCCGACGTTCACGAGGATCGAGATGATCCAGAGCAGGATCAGGTTGCTCCGGACGCGCGAGGACCAGAGCAGCTGCGGGACGGCGACGTTGCAGATCATCTGCGCCCAGAAGACGGCGGCGTTCGGCCCGCTGGGGCGCGCGACGAAGAACTGATAGATCTCGTACTCCGAGCCGCTGTACCAGGCCGCGAAGAACTCGATGATGTACGAGTAGATGACGATCCAGCCCGTGACGAGCGTCAGCTTGCTGAGGTTGTCGAGGTGCCGCTGGGTGACGACGCGCTCCAGGTGGAAGATCCGGCGCGCCGGGATGAGGAGCGTCAGCACCATCGCGAAGCCGGAGAAGATGGCCCCGGCGACGAAGAACGGGGGGAAGATGGTCGAGTGCCACCCAGGGACGAGCGATATCGCGAAGTCGCTGCTCACGATCGAGTGCACCGAGAGGACGAGCGGCGTCGCGAGGCCGGCGAGGAGGCCATAGAGGAGGCGGTAGTGGCGGTAGTCCCGCGCGGAGCCGCGCCAGCCGAGCGACAGGATCCCGTAGATCACCCGGCGGCGGCGATCGGGCGCCCGATCGCGGAGGGACGCGAAGTCGGGGACGAGCCCGAGGTACCAGAACACGAGAGAGACCGTGAAGTACGTGAAGATCGCCGCCGCGTCCCAGGGCAGCGCGCTCTTGAACTGGGGCCAGGCCCTCAGCGTGGAAGGGTAGGGGATGAGCCAGTACGCGAACCACGGCCGCCCGAGGTGCAGGAGCGGGTAGAGGCCCGCCTGGACGACCGCGAAGAGGGTCATCGCCTCGGCGAACCGGTTGATGCTCGTGCGCCAGCGCTGCTCGAGGAGGAGCAGGATCGCCGAGATGAACGTCCCGGCGTGCCCGATGCCGATCCAGAACACGAAGTTGATGATCCCGAACGCCCAGCCCACCGGGATGTTGTTGCCCCAGACGCCGATGCCGCTCGTGATGGTGTAGGTGACGACCGTCAAGAGCACGAGCGTCCCTGCGCCGGTGAGCGCGAACGCCGCCCGCCAGAGCCGCGACCGCGGCTTCCAGACGACCGACAGCAGCTCTTCCGAGAGGGCCTCGTCGGTGGGCCTCCCGAGGATGAGGGGTTGCGTCACGGCTCGCCGAGCTCCGGGTTCTTGTTGTCGACGCGCGCGAGGTACATCGTCCTCGGCCGGGTCCCTTGGTCGTGCAGCACCGCGTAGCTCCGCGGCTCGCTCCGCCACGCGACCATCGGCGTCTGGTCGTGCTCGAGCGCCCCGAACTGGATCGCCCGCGTCGGACAGGCCTGCTGGCAGGCCGTGACGACCTCACCGGGGCGGATCCCGCGCTGCTCGACGCGCGCCGCGATCTCCGCGCGGCGGATCCGCTGGACGCAGTACGTGCACTTCTCCATGACGCCGCGCTCCCGCACGGTCACGTCGGGGTTGCGCTGGAGCCTCGCGAGCCCCGTGTTGTAGGCGTGGAACTCGTGGTAATCGAACCAGTTGAAGCGGCGGACCTTGTAAGGGCAGTTGTTCGAGCAGAACCGCGTCCCGACGCAGCGGTTGTAGGTCATCTCGTTGAGGCCGTCGGGGCTGTGCGTGGTCGCGTTGACCGGGCACACGTACTCGCACGGCGCCTTCTCGCAGTGCTGGCACAGCATGGGCTGGTGGACGACGCCCGGGTCGCGCGGGTCACCGGAGTAATACGTGTCGATGCGGAGCCAGTGCATCTCGCGGCTGTTCAGGACCTCGTCTTTCCCCACCACGAGGACGTTGTTCTCGGCCTGACACGCGACGACGCACGAGCTGCAGCCGGTGCAGATCGTGAGATCGATCGTCATGGCCCATTGCGCGAGCGGCACCCCGGGGGCGTGCACCTCGGGCATGAGCGACGGCGCCGGCCCCTTCAGCGCCGCGGTGAAGTCGGGGTGCTCGCGGTAGACGGCGAGCGGGACCGAGAGCGCGATCGGGCGCCCGTCCACGCGAAAGTGCGCCTGCGTCAGGGCGAGCCGGTGCTTCTCGTCCGGGCGCTTCCGCAGCGAGAGGCCCGCCGCGAAGGACGGCGCGTCCGAGGTGCGGAGCCGGTACGCGTCGGCCCCCACGCCGGCGGCGATCGACTCGGCGCCGCTCCGCCCGTAGCCGAGCGCGAGCGACACCGTCCCGTCGGCGTGCCCCGGCGCGACGAGGATCGGTATCGAGATCGTCCGCCCCCGGAGCTCGAGATCGACAACATCCTCGCTCTCGACGCCGAGCGCCCTGGCCGTGTCCGGGCTGACCAGCGCGGCGTTGTCCCAGGTGAGCTTGGTCATCGGATCGGGCAGCTCGAGCAGCCACGGGTTGTTGGCGAACCGGCCGTCATAGACGCTGGCGTCGACCGAGAAGGCGACCTCGAGGGCCTCCGCCGGCGCCGGGACCGCCGCCGCGAGCTGCCCGAGCGCCGCGAGCACCCCGTCGGGCCGCAGCGCGGCCGCCTCGCGCGGGGCCGCGGTGCCCTCGACGAGCCCGCGCCGGAGCGCCTCCTCCCAGAACGCCTCGAAATCGGCGCCGCCCCGCCGCGCCGTCCAGGCGTCGCGCAGCAGCTCGCGCGCGCTCCGGCGCGGCTCGCCCGCGAACACCGCGAGCACCTCGGTGGCGGTCCTGCCCTGGAAGAGCGGCTCGATGAGCGGCTGGACCAGCGAGACCGTGCCGTCGTAGGCGCGGGCGTCGCCCCAGGCCTCGAGCTCGTGCGCGGCGGGCACGAACCAGTCGCAGGCGGCCGCGGTCTCGTCCTCGTAGAGCCCGAGGTAGACGCGGCTCGGGACCGAGCGGAGGAGCGACGAGAGCTCGAGATCCGCGGGCGCCGTGTAGGCCACGTTGTTCTCGAGGATCACGAGCGTGTCGACGCCGCCGCGCCGGATGTCGTCGGCGAGCGCGGCGAGCTCCTGCGCCGCGGCGCCGGCCGAGATCAGCGTCGACGGGGTCACCCACGCGGCGCGGTCGTTGCGGAGCGCCGCGTTCATGAGGTGCGCGAGCGCGTGGACCGGCGGCGGCTGCCGCTCCCCCGCGACGACGACGCTCGCCGCGCCGCCGCGCGCGAGGTCGCGCGCGAGCGCCCGGACGAACGGCCGGTCCTGCTCGCGCACGCGCGCCCGCAGCGGATCGAGCGCGCCGAGCGCCTGGGGCGGGGCGGCCCCGGGGCGCGCGCCGAGCGCGAGGGAGAGCTCCGCCGCGATCGCCGCGGCGAGCGCCGGCACCTCGCTCGGGCGCTTGCGCAGCCGGTGATCGGCCATGCTCCCGGTCGGGCTCAGGCCGGGCTCGACGACGTAGAGGCGGTTCATGGTGCCCGTCGGCGAGCCGACGCGCCTGCGCTCCGCGAACTGGCGCGCGTACGGTACGCTGAACGGCATCGACGCGAGGAAGTCGGCGTCGAGCGCGAGGATGACGTCCGCGGCCCGGAAGTCGTACTGCGCCTGGAGCGGGGCGCCGAAGGCGAGCTCGGCCCCGCGCGCCGGGTGCGGAGGCCGGGCGGGCGCGTAGAACGTGAACCGCGCGGCGGGGTGGCGCGCCTGGATGCGGCCGATGAGGTCGAGGACGAGCGGCGAGCCGGTCGGCCGGAGGACGAACCGGAGCCCGGCGCCGCGGTCGGCCCGCTCGCCGCCGAACTGCTCGAGGAACGCCTGCCACGTCGCCGGGGCCGCGCCGCGCCGCGCCGCGCGCGCCCGGTGCTGATCGTAGAGGCCGAGCACCGACGCCTGCTCGTGGACGCCGGTCGCGCCGAGGCTCGCCGGGTGCTCCGGGTTGCCCTCGACCTTCGTCGGCCGCCCCTCGTGGTTCTCGACGAGGACGCCGGTGGCGAACCCGTCGAGCTCCAGGCTGGTGGCGTAGTACCGGAGGATCCCCGGCGTCACCTCCGGCGGCGTGCTCACATAGGGCACGATCTTGTCCGCGGGCCTCGATCGGCACCCGGAGGCGCCGGCGAGCGCCATGCTCGCGCCGAGGAGCTTGAGCCAGCCCCGCCGGCTCACCGCGCCCGGGCCGCCGTCGCCTCCGGGCAGCTCTCGCGCCGCGGCGTCGCGGAGCTCCGGCGACTCGAGGAGCTCCGCGAGGCTGCGCCAGTACTCCTTGCCCGTCTTGCCGTCGAGCGCCGCGCTCCAGGGGGTCTGTCTCTGATCAGCCATCATCCCTCTTCAGGTCCTCGGTGGGTCGGCCCGCCGCCTCGAGTGATCTCCGCCGTTCGCCGCGCGCCCGTCTCTTCGTCTCCTCGTTCCCATCCTCGCGTGTTCCCTCGCGCTCACCTGTGGCAGGTCGAGCAGTGCTCCAGGCGCCGCACGCCGAGCTCCTGCGCGATCTGCCGGCCGATCCGCGCCGCGTCGGGGCCGGCGTCCCAGGCCATGTCCGCGACCGCGGAGGGCGGGCGGAGGTGCCGCTCCGGCGCCCTGTGGCAGTCGAGGCACCAGCCCATCGTCAGCGGAGTCACCTTGTAGACGTCGGGCATCTGGTCCACGCGGCCGTGGCACGTCACGCAGCCGACCCCCTTGTTCACGTGGATCGCGTGGTTGAAGTAGACGAAATCGGGGACGTCGTAGACGCGGTTCCAGGCGATGGGCGTGTCCGAGAAATAGCTGCTCCGGACGAGCTCGAGCTTGGGGCTCTGATTCCAGATCTGGCTGTGGCACCCCATGCAGAGCGCCGTCGACGGCATCCCCGCCGTGCCGGCGCGCTCGACCGTGGAATGGCAGAACCGACAATCGATGGCGTCGTCCTGCACATGGTGCCTGTGGTCGAACTGCACCGGCTGCTGCACGGGCAGGTTCTGCCCGGTGTTCCAGTCCGTGCGCACGTAGATCATCGGCGCTGCCACGGCCGCCGCGCCGCCGAGGAGGACGGCGGCGATGGCGAGCCGGAAGGCGGTGTTGCTCCAGCGCGGAAAGACGGATGCCATGATCTCGTGTGGCCGGCCTCGCTCGATGTGCGGCGACGCGGCCATCTCCATCGATGCGGAGATCGCCGGGGTCGTTTCGCGATCTCGCCGCCCCTCGCGCGCGGTGACGCGCGCGGGGATCTGCGCGCTAGGGCGATCGCGGAGCGGCGCCGTCCGGCGTGCGCTGGGCGGGGCGCGGCGCGCGCGAGCGCCGGACAAGAACACCCGATCTTCTCCTGCCGGGACGGAGATCTGCGATATCCTCCCGTGATGAGGCCATCGAACTCTGCCCTATCGCCCCTCCTGGTCATCGCGCTTCCGGTGGCGGCCGGGCTCGCCGTCTTCGCGTGCTCTCGAGACGAGTCGATCTCCCCGCTGCCGCTCGGCACCGGCGGCGCGGCGTCCTCGGCCTCGTCGACCGGCGGGCCGGGCGGGAGCGGCGCCGGCGGAAGCGGCGGCGCCGGGGGGGTGGCCGGCGGGGGCGGCGCCGGTGGGGCCGCCGGCGAAGGCGGCGCCGGTGGGCAGGGCGGCGCCGGCGAGGGCGGCGGCGGCGCGCCCGTCGCGCGGCTCAGCTGCGCTCCGCCGGCCGAGGGCGAGGGCTCGCTGAAGCTCACCCCGCTCGTCACCGGCCTCGCGTCCCCGCTCCTCGTGAAATCCGCGCCGGGCGACCCCACGCGGCTCTTCATCGTGACGCAGCCCGGTCAGATCCTCGTGCTCGACGAGGGGGCGACCGAGCCGACCGTGTTCCTCGACATCCGGGACCTCCTCATCTTCTCCGACGAGCGCGGCCTGCTCGGCCTCGCCTTCCACCCCGAGTACGAGAGCAACGGCCGCTTCTTCGTCCACTACTCGGACAAGGCGACGAACGGCGACACGCGCGTCGTCGAGTTCGCGCGGGGCGAGCGGCCGGACGTGGCCAATCCGACGCCGGTGGCCACGTACCTCGAGCAGGCGCAGCCGCAGCGCAACCACAACGGCGGCTCGCTCGAGTTCAGCCCCGTCGACGGCTTTCTCTATCTCGGCCTCGGCGACGGCGGGAACAGCAACGATTACGGCCCCGGCCACTCGGCCATCGGCAATGGCCAGGATCTCACGACGCTGCTCGGGAAGATCCTTCGCCTCGACGTCTCGACGCACCCGTACCGCATCCCGGAAGGGAACATGACCGGCGAGGGCGTCTTGCCCGAGATCTGGGACTACGGCCTGCGGAACCCGTACCGCTTCAGCTTCGACGCGTGCACGGGCGATCTCTACATCGCCGACGTCGGGCAGCGCCTGTGGGAGGAGATCAACATCGAGCCCGCGGGGCAAGGCCGGAAGAACTACGGCTGGCGCCTCATGGAGGGCGCGCACTGCTTCGTGCCGACGGAAGGCTGCGATCCCGGCGGCGCCACGACGCTCCCCGCCGCCGAGTACGCCCACGCCGGGCAGGTCATCGAGGATTGCTCGATCACCGGCGGCTACGTCTACCGGGGCAGCAAGATCCCGTGGCTCCGGGGGAGCTACTTCTTCGGCGACTACTGCAGCGGCCGGATCTGGACGCTCGCGTACGAGGGCGGGGTGGCGTCCGCGCCCGTCGACCGGACCGACGATCTCGGGTCGTTCCGGCTCAAGGTCTCCAGCTTCGGGCAGGACGGCACGGGCGAGGTCTACGTCACCGACTTCGGCGGCGGCACCGTGTACCGCATCGATCCGGAGTGAGGGCGGTCACATGGACCAGCGGATCCCGGCGTAGCGCGGGCCGAGGACGAGCTCGGGCGGGGGCGCCGGGGCGGAGGCGGCCTTCTTCTCCGGCTGGACCGGCACCTTGCGGCCGCCGATGATGGCGAGCGGGATGCCGACGCCGGCGAACACCAGGCCGCCGATGATCAGCGCGTACCCGGCGTCCAGCTCGCTCCCGTCGTCCTCGTAGCCCAGCTCTTCCGCGAACGGGTCGGTGGGATCCGCTCCGGACCCGCAATCCGGGCCCGTGCACGCGGAGGCGATCGCCAGGCCCCCGCCGACGAGGGCCACGGTGCCGATGCTCGTCAGGACGATGCCCGTGACCATCATCCCCTTGCTGCGGCGCCGGGTCAGCGGCTGGGCTGGGGGAGCCGGCGCGCGCCCGGCCACCGGCGCGAGCGCGGCGCCGCTCGCCGGCGGGGCGGCGGCGCGCGCGGGCGGCGGCGGGGCGGCGCCGACCGGCGGCGCGCCGCTCACCGGCGGGGCGGCGGCGCGCGCCGGAGGCCCCGCGGGCAGCGGCGGGACGGCCACCGTCTCCGAGGCGCCGGCCTTGTTGAGCTCGACGGCCTTCACGAACGGCGCTCGGCCGGCGGCGAAGGCCTCGACCGTGTGCTTCCCGGGATCCACGGGCACCGGCGTCCCCCACTGCGCGCGCCCCACGAGGGCGCCGTCGCGCCTCACCTGGAGGTCGGCCGGGGCGTCCGCGGGCGCCGTGATCGTCAGCCGGATGAGCTTCGGCTCCAGCGCCGTGGCGCGCTGCCGCGCGACCTTCTCGCGCTCCAGCTGGCCGGCGGCCTTCGCCGCGCCCGCCACGTCGAGGAACGTCGACCAGGCGCTCGCCGTCCGGCCGGTCTGCTCGTAGCAGGCCGCGAGGTTGAACTGCGTGCCGATCCCCGGGTCGAGCCGCTGGCTCTCCTCGAGCTTGGGGCACGCCTCGGCGTGCTTGCCCTGGGCCATCAGCTGCCTGGCCGCGTCGAACAGCGCCTGCGCCGCCGCCGGGTCGGCGGCCCTGGCGTCGCGGCCGCCGCCCGCGAGGGCGGCGAGGAACATCGCGAGCGCCAGCAGGCGCCCGAGGTGCTGCATGGGCAGGCTCGTCATGGTCGTGTCCTCACTTGCGATCGTCGAACAGGTTGCCGCCGGCCGGCGCAGGGGCCGGGGCGGTTGCCGGCCGGGCGGTCCGGACCGGCGGCGCGGCCGCGGCGCCCGCGGGCCGGGGGCCGGCGCTCGCCGGGCGCGCCACAGCGGGCTTGCCGGCGGACGGCGCCGCCGAGGCCGCCTGGGTCGGGCCCGGCCCCGCGCGGTCCTCCGCCGGCGCGGGCGCCTCGACGCCGCCCGGCGTGACGTCCGGCGAGAGCGCGGCGGGCGCGCCCTGGACCGCGGCGGAGCCGGCCGGCGACGGCGCCGCGGGCGCCTCGGGCAGCGCCGCCGAGGCCGCGGGCGACGGCGCCGCCGCCGCGCTGGCGGCCGGATCGGTCGCGGCGCCGTCCACCCGCGCGCGGGCGCTCAGGAAGCCGAAGATCCCGAGCGCGACCGCGAGCGACAGCCCGATGCCGGCCAGCGCCACGAGCCCCACCGGCCGCTTCTGCCGCACGACCGTCCCGGTCCACGGCGCGGAGGTCGAGGTGTTCGCCATCGTCGGGGAGAGCGCCCCGCTGTGCGCCGCGGCGTCCGGCCGCGAGGGCGCCGAGCTCCTCGAGATCCCGCTGATCCGGTCGATGGAGACGCGCGCCCGGCCGCTCGCGAACGGCGCGAGCGCCTCGGCCAGCGCCCCGACGTCGCGGAACCGCCGCTCCGGCTGCTTCTCCAGACACCTCTGGATCACCGCCTCGAGCGGCGGGGGCACGTCGGGGCGGAACGAGGCGAGCGGGCGGGGGATCCCCTGCATGATCGCCACGCAGAGCTGCGGCATGGTCGCGCCGTCGAACGGCGGCGCGCCCGCGAGCAGCTCGAACAGGATGACGCCGAGCGACCAGATGTCGGTGCGCGCGTCGACGTCGCGCGACGACTTGAGCTGCTCCGGCGACATGTAGAGCGGCGAGCCCATGACGGCCGTCGTGTCGGTGATCCGCGGATCCGAGCCGCCGGTCACCACCTTCGAGATCCCGAAGTCGAGCACCTTCACGCACGGCGAGCCGTCGGCGCGCCGCGTCAGGAACAGGTTCGCCGGCTTGAGGTCGCGGTGGACGATGCCCGCGGCGTGCGCCTCTGCGAGCGCCTCGCAAGCCTGGAGCACGTATTCCACGGCGATGTGCGGCGGCATGGGCCCGCCGGCGCGGAGCGCGTCGGCGAGGTCGCTGCCCGACAGGTACTCCATCACCATGTACGGCGTGCCCGACTCGAGCGTCCCCACGTCGGTCACGCGCGCCACGTGCTCGCTCTTGACCTTCACCGCGGCGCGCGCCTCGCGCACGAAGCGCTCGGCGAGCGTGCGCGAGTGGGCCGCCGCGGGCAGCAGCAGCTTGATCGCGACCTGCTCCTCCAGCTGGAGGTGGGTGGCGGCGACGACGACGCCCATCCCGCCGACGCCGATCACCCGGTCGACGCGGTACTTGCCGGCGATCACCTGCCCCTGTCGAACCAGCCCTTCGGCTTCGTCGTGTGTCGGCGCGGTGCTCGTCATGGATCGGTCCCTTCGGCACGCCGGATCGCGGATCGCCTGAACCGCGCGATCTTCGCGGAGAATCCGGCGCAAAGCCAGCCCACGATAGCCGCCGGGCGGACCGCAATCAATCTCGGGGCTCGGCTCCGTCGCGCGCGCCGCCCCTGCCGCGCGCGCCCCGCGCGCCGCCGCGCCGCCCCGGGTCGTTCCCGCGGGCCGCTCGCCGGGGCGCTTCCCCCGGGCGTGAATCCGGGAGAACATCGCTCACGTCATGGAGCACGGTCACCCCGGCAGCGCGAGCGAGCGGCGCCAGCGGATCCTGGAGGCCACAGAGCGGCTCCTCCGCCGGTACGGGCCTGCCAAGACCACCGTGGCCGACATCGCGCGCGAGGCCGAGATCGCGGTCGGCGCCGTGTACCTGGAGTTCGCCTCCAAGGACGCCATCGTCGAGGAGCTGTCCCACGGCCAGCACCGCGCCGTCATGGCCGCCATGCGCGCGGCCGCGGCCGGGGACGACCTGCCCTTCTGCGACCGGCTGCGCGCGGTGTTCGACGCCCGCGCGCGCTCCTTCCTGGAGCTCGCCGGCTCGGGCGCGCACGCGTGCGATCTCGTGCATTGCCAGAGCCGCGCCGTGAAGGCGGCCCACGCCCGCTTCCTCGACGAGGAGCGCGCGCTCCTCCGCGACCTCATCGCGCGCGGCGCCCGAGCGGGGGAGCTCGACGCCGAGGACCCCGAGCTCGCCGCGCGCGCGCTCCTCCGCGCCTACGCGAGCTTCTCCCCGCCGTGGCTGTTCCAGGGCTCGCGCGAGGAGGTCGAAGAGATGCTGTCCGCCGTCCACCGGATCGTGCTTTACGGCCTCGTCGGCCGCGCGGCCGCCCGCAAGCCGAAGCGCTGACTCCGGCGCCGGCGAATCCCCGCTTGCGCGGCCAGCCCGCATGTCGCGAGGCGCCGAGTTCCCCTGGAGTCTCGACAATTTCTGTGACAGCCGAAGATCGGCGGCCTATTATCCGCTCCTTGCTGAGGGGCAGTCGGCGCCTCGCCAGATCGGAGCGGAGCCTTGCAAGCAGCTGTGGGCTATCGAAGCGAAGAGGTGTTGCAGACGACAAATGAGCGGTGGAGCCTCGTGCGCGCCGTGCGCGCGAGCGACGAGCGGCGCGTGCTGCTCAAGGGTCACCTCGACTCACCCCGTCACACGACTGCTCCCGCCGCTTTCGCGCTCCTCAACGAATTCGAGATCACCCGCTCTCTCGACGCCGCGCAGGTGCTGAGCCCCACGCGGGTGGAGCTCTGCGGCGAGACACCGGTCCTCATCTTCGAGGACGAGGACCTCGTGCCGCTCGACGGGCTCCTCGCGCGCTCCCCGCTCCGGATCGAGCAGCTCCTCTCGTGGGCCGCGCGCATGGCCGACGCGCTCGCCGAGGTGCACGGCGGCGGCGTGATCCACAAGCACATCCAGCCGCAGAGCTTCTTCGTCGACCCCGGGTCGGGCGCGGTCCGGCTGACCCATTTCATGTTCTCGACGCGGCTCCGCAAGGAGCACCCGCAGGTGCAGAGCACGGTCGAGGAGGGCAGGCTCCCCTACATGTCGCCGGAGCAGACAGGCCGGATGAACCGGACCCTCGACTGGCGCACAGACCTCTACTCGCTCGGGGTCGTGTTCTACGTGATGCTCGCCGGGCGCCTGCCTTTCGACGCCTCGGGGCCGCTCGAGTGGATGCACGCCCACCTCGCCCGACCCCCCGCGCCGCTGCCCGAGGACTCCGTGCCTCCGGCCGTGTCGGCCATTGTCATGAAGCTCCTCGCGAAGGACGCGGAGGAGCGGTACCAGAGCGCAGAGGGGCTGTCGAAGGACCTGGAGCGGTGCCTGCGCGCGCTCCGCGAGACCGGGCGGATCGACCCGTTCCCGCTCGGAGAGCACGACATCTCCGGACATTTCCGCATCCCGCACCGCCTCTACGGCCGCGAGGGGGAGGCGCGGCAGTACCTGTCGATCTTCGAGCGGGTGCTCGCCGGCGGCCGCGAGATGATCATGATCACGGGCTATTCCGGGATCGGCAAGACGTCGCTCGTGCACGAGATCTACAAGCCGCTCACGCGGGAGCACGGCTATTTCATCTCGGGCAAGTTCGACCGGCTCCACCGCGGCATCCCTTACTCCGCCGTGATCCAGGCGCTCCGGAGCCTGCTCCAGCAGGTGCTGGCGGAGAGCGCGGAGCGCGTCGAGGCCGCGCGCCGATCGCTGCAGGCGTGCCTCGGGAGGAACGCGTCGCTGCTCGTCGAGGTGCTGCCCGAGCTCGGCATCGTCCTCGGCGCCGGGAACATCCCGCCCGCGCCGGCCGAGCTCGGTCCGGCGGAGGCCCAGCACCGCCTCCTGCTCGCCTTCCGCGGCGTCCTCCGGGCGTTCTGCGGCCGCGAGCAGCCGCTCGTCCTCTTCCTCGACGACCTCCAGTGGGCCGACGCCGGCACCCTCTGGCTCCTCGAGGGGCTCCACGGCGGCGAGGATCTCGGGCCCTTGCTCGTCGTCGGGGCCTACCGCGACAACGAGGTGAACGAGAGCCACCCGCTGCTCATGACGCTGAGGTCCGTGCAGGCGAGCTCGGTGACGGTGAACACCCTGAAGCTGTTCCCGCTCCAGTTCGCGGCGCTGACCCGGCTCGTCGCCGACACCCTGCGGCAGGATCCCGGCGCGGTGGAGCCGCTCGCCCGGCTCGTCATGCACAAGACCGAGGGGAACCCGTTCTTCGCGCGGCAGTTCCTGCAGGCGCTCGACGCCGACGGGCTCGTCTACTTCTCGCCGGAGGAGCGCCGCTTCCGCTGGGACATCGAGAAGATCGAGGCGCGCGGGTTCACCGAGAACGTCGTCGAGCTGATGAGCGGGCGGGTGCGCAGCCTCGATCCCGCGACGGTCGAGCTCCTGACGCTCGCCGCGTGCATCGGGAACACCTTCGACCTGGAGACCCTCGCGGTCATCGCCGGCCTCGACAGGGCCGAGGTCGCGCGCCGCCTCCAGCCGGCGATCCGCGACGAGTACATCCTCGGGGTCGGCGAGCCCTCGAGCGCGCCCGGCCAGGCGGCCCTGGGCCGCTACCGCTTCCTGCACGACCGCGTGCAGCAGGCGGTCTACGGGCTCATCGACAACCCGCAGCGCGAGGCGGTCCACCTCCGGATCGGCCGTCGGCTGCTCGCGGCCACGGCGCCGGAGGACCGGGCCGAGCGCATCTTCGAGATCGTCGAGCAGCTCGACGAGGGGCTCGGCCTCGTGCAGGACGCGGAGGAGCGCCTCGCGATCGCGGGGCTCAACCTGGACGCGGCCGTCCGGGCGAAGCAGGCCACCGCCTACGCCGCCGCCCGGCGCTACCTCGAGGCGGGCCGCGGCCTGCTCCCGGCCGGCGCGTTCGCGTCGCACTACGCGCTCGCGTTCGCCCTGCTCCGGCAGCTGGCCGAGGTGGAGTACCTGCTCGGCGCGATGGACGCGGCCGAGGCGCTCGTCACCGAGGCGCTCGGCTACGCCAGGACGCCGGTCGAGAAGGCCGACCTCCTGAAGCTCCGGATGGTGCAGTACACGATGCGCGGGCGCTTCACCGACACGGTGGAGGCCGGGCGGGAGGCGCTCGCGCTGGTCGGCGTCGCGCTCCCCTCGCGCGCGAGCGCGGCGGAGCTCGACGCGCTGGTCGAGGCGGAGGCCGCGCGGGTGAGGGAGCTGCTCGCCGGGCGGGCGCCGGCCTCGCTGATCGACGCCAGGGAGATCGAAGGCGGGGGCCAGCGGCTCGCCGTCGGGGTGCTCAACGAGCTGATGGCGCCGCTCTACATGCTCAAGCTCGAGAAGCTGAACTTCTTCGCGTGCTGCAGCATCGTGCGGATCTCGCTCGAGCACGGCCTCGCGCCCGAGGCGTCCTACGGCTTCGCCATGTACGGCGGCCTGATCGGCCACTTCTACGGCGACTACCACCAGGGCTACGCGTTCGGCCGGCTCGCCGCCGACATCGGCCTCCGGTTCCGCATGCAGGGCGACTTCTGCCGCGCCTGCTACATCCTCGGCAACAACATCCAGTCGTGGGTGCGGCCGCTCTCGGAGACGGACGCGCTGTTCCGGGACGGCTACCGCGCCGGCCTCGACGCGGGCGACCTCCAGTTCGCGGGCTACTTCCTCATCTACCTGCTCCTCAACCCGCTCTTCCGCGGCGCCAGCGCGCGCGGGCTGCTCGACGAGCTGCCCGCCTCGCTCCGCTTCGCGAAGCGGACCCGGCACACGGTCGCCACGCACAGCATCCTCGGCCTCCTCCTGGCGCTCCGGGACCTCACGGGCGACGCCGCGGCGGTCCCCGAGGAGGCGCTGACCGAGGAGCAATTCCTCAAGGACTGCGAGGCGCACCAGACGCGCTACGCGCTCTGCCACTACCAGATCCTCAAGGCGATGTGCCTGTACCTGCACGGCCGCCCCGCGGACGCGCTCCGGGTCGCCGACGAGGCGGAGGAGAACCTCGGCTTCCTCGCCGGGAAGTTCCAGACCGCGGCGCTCAGGTTCTACCGCGCGCTCGCGATCGCGGCGCTCCTGCCGGGGGCCGCGGAGGGGGATCGGGCGCGGCTGCGGGCCGATCTCGACGCCTGCCGCGAGCGGCTGCGCCGCTGGACGGAGAGCTGTCCCGAGAACTTCTCCCACAAGCACGCGCTCGTCGAGGCGGAGGCGGCGCGCCTCGACGGCCGGGTGGACGACGCCGCGAGGCTCTACGAGCAGGCCATCGCGCTCGGCCGCCAGCACGCCTTCGTCAACATCGAGGCCCTCGCGTGCGAGCTCGCCGGCCGCTTCTGGATGTCGCGCGGCAGGACGCGCGTCGCGCTCGACTTCCTGACCGACGCGCTCCAGGCCTACGGCCGCTGGGGCCTGGAGCGCAAGATCGCGCTCCTCACCGAGGAGCTCCCGCTCATCAAGCCGGGGCGCGATCGCGGCGCGCGGGCGGACGTCTTCGACGCGGAGACGTTGCTCAAGGCGGCGCGCGTGCTCTCCGAGGAGCTCGTCGTCGAGCGGCTGCTCAGCAGCATGGTGCAGGTGCTCGTCGAGAACGCCGGCGCCGAGCGGGGGGCGCTGCTCCTCGTCCGCGGCGACGGCCTCGTGCTCGTCGCGCGGGGCGTGGCGCACCCGCCCGAGTCGAGGGCGCTGCCGTCGATCCCGCTCGAGGACCAGAGCGACGAGGTGTGCGCCTCGGTGGTGCGGCTCGCCGTGCGCACGCGGCAGAGCGTGATCTACGCCGACGCGTCGCAGGACCCGGCGCTGCGGGACGACCCGTACGTGAGCTCCCGCAAGGTCCGGTCGATGCTGTGCGCGCCGCTCCTCTTCAAGGGGCGGGCGCTCGGCGCGATCTACCTGGAGAACAACCTGTTCGAGGGGCTCTTCGGGCCCGAGCGGCTCGAGATCCTCCACCTGCTCGCCGCGCAGGCGGCGGTCTCGTTCAACAACGCGCTCGTCTACGAGAGCCTCGAGCGCATGGTGGAGGAGCGCACGCGCGAGCTCCGGAGCACGCAGCAGCAGCTCGTCGACGCCGCGCGCAAGGCCGGGATGGCCGAGGTCGCGGACAGCGCCATGCACAACGTGGGCAACGCGCTGAACAGCGTCATGGTGCTGCGGATGCAGCTCTCGGAGCGGATCTCGGGCTCGCGCGTCCCGCGGCTCGGCCAGGTGGCGCAGCTCCTGAAGGCGCACCAGGGCGACCTCGCCGGGTTCCTGGCGGGCGACCCGCGCGGCCAGCGGCTGATCGAGTACGTCGACGAGCTGGCCCGGCACCTCGCGGCCGAGCAGGAGGCCGCGGCCGGCGAGCTCTCGGAGCTCGGCGAGTGCGTGAGCCGCATCCGCGACATCGTGTCCGATCAGCTGCGCAACGCCGGGATGAAGATCATCGTCGAGCCGGTCACGGTCTCCTCCGTGGTCGAGGACGCCCTGCGCGTCGGGCTGAACCGCGCCGAGCGTGCGCACCACGGCATCGAGGTCGTCTGCGAGCTCTCGGACGAGGCGCGGGTCGAGACGGACCGGCACCGGCTGCTCCAGATCGTCACGAACCTCATCACCAACGCGCGGCGGGCGGTGTGCCACGTGGTGGGCCGGGACCGCCGGGTGCTCGTCCGGTGCGCGCCGCTGGAGGGGGGTGGCTGCTCGGTGGAGGTCGAGGACACCGGCGTGGGCATCGCGTCGGACCACCTGGCGCGGCTGTTCCAGCAGGGGTTCACCACGTGGCCCGAGGGCACGGGGCTCGGCCTGCACGCCAGCGTGCTCGAAGCCCGCCTGCTCGGCGGGGCGCTCCGCGCGGAGAGCAAGGGCCCCGGCCAGGGCGCGAAGTTCACGCTCGAGCTCCCGGCCGCCGCGCCCCGGAGCGGGCGGCTCCGCGCCCAGGCGCTCGCTTGATCCGCGCCCGGCCGGCGCGGCACGGCGATCTTCCGTGCATGGCAGGGCTTGCTCGCTCAGATCAAGGGGACCGGCGCTGGCCGAGGTACCGATGAATAAGGCGAGCTTGCTTCATAGAACGAGGATCCTGGTCGTCGACGACAACGCCGCAATCCACAGCGATTTCCAGAGGATCCTGAAGGTCGGGCCCTCCCGGTCGTCCCTCGAGGAGCACGAGGCCGAGCTCTTCGGCGACATCGACCCGCCGGCGACGATCCCGCTGGTGGAGCTCGAGGTCGAGCTCACGCTGGCGCACCAGGGGGAGGAGGGGGTCGAGCTCGTGCGGGAGGCGCGCGCGCGCGGGGAGCCGTACGCGGTGGCGTTCGTGGACTTCCGGATGCCTCCCGGGATCGACGGGGTGGAGACGATCCACCGGATGTTCGCCGAGGACACGGACGTGCAGGCGGTGTTCTGCACGGCGTACACCGACCTGTCCTGGAAGGAGATCGCGAACCGGCTCTCGCAGGTGGACCGGTACCTGATCCTCAAGAAGCCGTTCGAGCCCATGGAGGTGCGGCAGATGGCGGCGGCGCTGAGCGCGAAGTGGCGGCACCAGCGGGAGCGCGCGCGGGCGCACGCCGCGCTGATCGAGCGCGAGGCGCACCTCCGGGCGCTCCTCGACGCGCAGGAGGAGGGGAGGCTCTTGCGCGAGCGGGAGGTCGCGCTGAAGGCGCAGGTCGAGGCGCTCTGGGCGCTGTCGACGCCGATCGTGCCGATCTCCCGGCGCGCGGTCGTGGTCCCGCTCGTCGGCGAGTTCGACGCGCGCCGCGGCGAGCGCATGCGATCGGCGCTGCTCTCGGGGATCGGCGCGCGGGGCACCCGCGTCGCGATCCTCGACGTCACGGGCGTGCCGGGGATGGACGAGCGGATGGCCGTGGAGCTCGAGCGGACGGCGGGCGCGGTCCGGCTGCTCGGCGCGGAGCCGGTGCTGACCGGCCTCGGCCCGGAGGCGGCGCAGCAGCTCGTCGCGCTCGGCGTCTCGCTGGCGGGGCTGAAGACGTTTCTGACGCTCCAGGAGGGCGTCGCGTTCGCCCTCCGACGCCACAAGATCTAGCCCGATCCCAGCGCGAGAACGCGCGCCTCGCCGCCGCTTCGTGGCTGGAGAGCTCGGAGCAATCGATGGTCTCGTCGCGCGCTCCGCGGCGCCGGCGAGGGCGCCCCGCCAGCGCGGCGGTCAGGCGCTCTTCGCGGCGGGGATCTGCATCCCGCGCTTCACGGCGGGGCGCTCGCCGACGCGGGCGAGCCAGGCGCTCACGTGCGGGCCCGTCTCCAGGCCCAGGTACGCCGTTCCGGACGCCACCCAGGGGTAGGTGGCGATGTCCGCGATCGAGTACTCGCCCGCGAGGTAGGACGCCTGCGCGAGCCGCCCCTCGAGCACCTCGAGGAGCCGGCGCGCCTCGCCGAAATACCGATCGATGGCGAGGGGCACCTGCTCCTTCGCGTGCTTGAAGAAGCCGGCCTGGCCGAACATCGGCCCGACGCCGCCCATCTGGAACATCAGCCACGCGAGCGCCTCGTACCGGGCCGGCCCCTCCTTGGGCAGCAGCTTGCCCTCGCGCTCGGCGAGGTAGATGAGGATGGCGCCGGACTCGAAGACCGTCACCTTGCCGTGGGTGCCGTCGTCGTCCACGAGCGCGGGGATCTTCCCGTTGGGGTTGATGGCCAGGAACTCCGGGGTCTTCTGCTCTCCCTTGCTGAGGTCGAGGTGGTGCACGGTGTACGGCACCCCCAGCTCCTCCAGCATGATCGTCGCCTTGCGGCCGTTCGGCGTCGTGGATGTGTAGAGATCGATCATGAGCCTCCTCGGATGGGTCGCCGCCGCGCGTCGGGGCGCCCCGACCGCCCCAACGGTCCCAGCGATCCGGCGAAGGCGCAACCGGCGAAGGCCTCGAGGGAGGGCGACGGCGCCGCGACCGGATCGGGCGCCGCGCGGAGCTGGTGGTAACGAGGGGAGCGCCGTGCGGAAGCGCGCGTGAGCGGCGCTTCCGCGGCGGTGGAGGACGGCGAGCCGGTCGCCGGGGAGAGGAGGGAGCGCCCACGGGGAGGTGGCTGATGCGCCCCGCGGATGCCGCCCCGAGATCAGGGTTGCAAGGGGCGCGCGTCGTGGGGCGCGGCTTCGGCGATCAGTTGCAAGGCCCGAGGTCGGCCCACTCGGCAGGGCACCAGGAGGTCGGGTTGCTGGGCGGGCATTGCGGGTGCGACCACCAGATCTGCTGGGTCGCCTCGTAGAGGTGACCGCCGTCGGTGACCAGCGTGGAGGGCGTATATACCTGCGCCGACTGCCACGCGGGCACGCCGCTGCAGTCGTTCCCCGGCGTCGAGCAGGCCTCCCACGTCGACGGCGACGCGCTGAGGTTCTGGTTCTGGAAGATGTAGGGAGCGGCGTCGTGGAACGACCAGGTGCTCGATCCCGACATGTTCTGCCAGACGCCCGAGGTCGTCTTCAGCTGCTGGCGAACCATCTTGATGGGCTCGTCGCAGGAGATCTCCGGCTCGGTGTACTGCGGGCCCACGTCACGGAAATGCTCGATGTCGTGCGCGTACATCTCGACGGTGCTGCGCGCGTCCTGCGCGAGGAACTGCCAGCCGGCGCCGTCCTTCACGTCGACATAGAGGCAGAGCAGGGAGCCGTTCACGTCGGCGACGCGCGCGGACGTGCACCACTCGTACTTGAAGACGACCTGGTCCCCGGCGTGGAGCTCGGGGAGGGTACCCCCGAGGCCGCAGATGCCCCCGATGGGGACGCCGTTATCGGTCCACTGCCCGTCGCAGCTCGGGTGATTTCCAGTCGTGCCGTTGTCATCCCCGAAGTAGTAGATGAACCACCCGTCCGGGCTGTGGTAAATGCCGGACTCGAGGTTGTAGTACCACTGACCCACGACGCCCCAGGCCGTGGACTCGTTCAGGAGCTCGGGGATCTGCCACTCGATGAGCCAGCCGCGGGTGTCCCCGACGTTGCCCGTGTAAGTGCTCGTCAGATCGTAAGTCCCGCGCAGGCTCGCCACCCCGAGGCTCTCCTCCTCCACGGCGACACCGGAGGTGCAGGCGGGGGCGCCGAGCGCTCCGAGGAGCGACAGCGCCGCGCCGACGCGCGGCCAGGCGGCGCGTGACGAACGACGAGGATGGGTATGCGTCGACAGGGTGCTCTTCTCGATCATGAGGCTTCTCCTGGGAGCGAGGTTTTCCCCCCGCCGCGGTGAATAGCGCAGGGCTCGTCCGCTTACTGTTAAGTCGTGTTAAGGCGAATGACGTAACTCTTGGATCAGGCGCAGAACGCGCCGCAGGCTCCTCGTCGCGCGGCGTACGCTGGTTGCGTCGGAATCCTGCGCGACCTGGTTGCGCCGCCGGAGAGGCTCGCGCGCGGCGCCCTCGGCCGCGAGCCCGGGCGCGATTGAGGCGAATCTGCCACGATAGTTTTGCCACGATGTGACGATTTACCCCAGCGCTGCGCCTCACCCCGGCATATCGCCGACGCGCGACCGGAGAAGCTCCCCGGTGGGATAGGGACCCCACGTAGTCCGGACCATGGCATCGGCCGCGGCGGATACCCCGGGGCACATGCTTTGCAGTCTTCGACATCGAAGACCACGAAGACCACGACCGCCGATTCGCCTCACTCCGACGCTTGTCCAGGGGGCGACGCGGCGGGCTCACCGCATCTCATCTCATCGCCCGACAACCACACCTGGCCCACGAGCGCTCTGCGCGCGCGGAGGTGGCAGCGCCGCCTCCCCGAGAGGAGCTGCGCGTTCGCCGAGGCAAATCGATCTCGTCAACGACGGAGCACACGCCCTCGCAGGGGTTGACCTGTCTTCCTTGCGCCGGCCGCGCAGAGGCGCGCTCGGCGCTGTCGTGCGCGGACCCGGCTCGATTGCATCGTTCAATCAGGAGAGAGGCACCATGACCCGTGACAGCGTGATTCCAAGGTTGGTTGCGGGCCGCTACTGGACCGAACGGCGGATCTCGGCAGGCGGCATGGGGACCATCTGGCAAGCTCTGGATCTCGAGCTGGAGCGCCCGGTCGCCCTGAAGTTGATGCTGGACACGTATGCCTCCGACAGAGGCGCGCGCGAGCGGTTCGCGCGCGAGGCCAAGGCGGCGGCCCGGCTCGGCTCGGAGACGGATCATGTCGTAGGGATCATGGATTCCGGCCTCGACGCGGGGACGCCGTACATCGTGATGGAGCTCCTCCACGGGGAGGATCTCGAAGCGCGCCTCCAGCGACGCGGGACGCTGACCGTGCAGGAGATGGCCGCGTTCATGCCGCAGATCGCCTGCGCGCTGCGGAAGGCGCACGCCATCCGGCTCGTTCACCGGGACATCAAGCCGGCGAACCTCTTCATCTCCTCGCGGGATGAAGAGGAGAGGATCAAGCTCCTGGATCTCGGCATCGTGAAGGATCTCGGTCGGGCAGGGATCTCCACGTCGGGGAAGCTCCTCGGCACGCTCTGGTACATGAGCCCCGAGCAGCTCGCCGGCGGGTCGCTGGACCACCGCACCGACCTGTGGTCGCTCGGGCTCGTGACGTACCGGGCGCTCTGCGGGCGGCTGCCTTTCCAGGGGGAGACCGTGGGAGAGCACCTGATGTTGCTCTCGGTGGGCCGGGTGCCCCGCATCTCCGAGGTCGCGCCGGGGCTGCCCGTCGAGCTGGACGGCTTCTTCGAGCGCGCGCTGGCGAGGGATCCCGCGCTGAGATTTCAGACGGCCGAGGAGCTCGCGCGGACGTTCGTGGCGATCGACAAGGGGTCCTGGCGGCCACCGCCTCCGCTGGCGGAGGCGCGGGGCGAGCCCATGGGCGCTCCGCTGGACGTCGACGTGCCCACCGCGAGCGCCGCGGCGACGCGACCCGCGAGCGTCGAGGCGACGCGGGTCACGTCGAGCTAGGCCGACGGCCGGCGTTCTCGCCGCTCAGGTGCAGAGACCCTCGACGCACTCGCTGCCGCTCGGGCAGTCGCAGTCCGCCTCGCAGGAGATGGCCGGCTCGGGCGGCGGCTCGCAATAGCCTGCCTCGCAGGACTCACCCTCGGGGCAATCGCACGAGGCCGCGCAGGGCGTCTTGCAGGTCCCCTCGACGCACGCGCTGCCGCTCGGACAGTCGCAGTCCGCCTCGCAGGCGCCCGGGTTCTCCGAGGAGCTCCCGCCCTCGCCGCTGCTGGAGCCGCCCTCGCCGCTGCTGGAGCCGCCCTCACCGCTGCTGGAGCCGCCCTCACCGCTGCTGCTCGAGCCGTCGTCATCATCATCATCATCGTCGCCGCGATCCGGGCGCTCGGCGCGGGGACCGTCGTCCCAGAAGCACTCCTCCTCGTCCTCATCCCAGTCGCAGCGCTCATTCGTGTTGATGTAGCAACCGATCGTCGTCGTGGAGAAGAAGCACAAAGTGAGGCCGAGGCCCCACTGGAAGGCCGTGCGCATGCTCATACGTCATCACTCCTGATCAGCGATGGATCCAGGACAGCGGCGCCGCACGTCGCGGCGGCGCCCTCTGCCCACCCGATGCTGCGTGCCCGCCGCCGCGCGCTCCGTTCAACGCTCTCGCGCCTCCGCACGATCTCGACGCTCACCCCGCCCTGAACCCACGAAATTGTGATGTGGAACACGCCGCAGGACGTCGATCTCGCCGGCCCGGGTCGATCTCGCCGGCCGAGGTCGATTTCCCCCGCCTGGATTGAACGTCCCCGACCCTTCCGGGCACGAAATGGACGCCGCCCCATGAACGATCCCCGCCACGCCGGGCACGAAGCCGTGTGCCACAGGTCGCCCCGACCCCCCCGACGCCGGTCGACGTCAAAAGGGCAGCGCCGCGGGCCCCGTTCGGATGTAACCATGACAACGCCGGGATGGACCGAGATGGGTCGGAGCAAGCGGCGGGCTTTCCGCCGGGAGACGCGGGCGCCGTTCACCCCGCGCGCGCCGCGGAGAGGTCGCGGCCGATGAGGACGATCGCGCTCATCATGCCGTTCCTCTTCTCCCGCGGCGCCGAGCGCGCGCAGGACGAGGAGGAGGCGCTCGTCGAGCGGCTGCGGCGCGGGGACGCCGCGGCGGTGGGAGAGGCGTACGACAAGCACTACGCGGCGGTGCGCGCGTTCGCCCGCCGCCTCACCGGCGACGACGCCGCCGCCGAGGACCTCGCGCACGACGTCTTCGTCAGCTTGCCCCAGGCCGCGCAGCGGTTCCGCGGCGGCTCGTCGCTGAAGACGTTCCTCATCGCGATCGCGGTCAACCATTCCCGCCACCACCTCCGCGCCGCCGCGCGCCGCCGCGCGGCCATGGAGCGCCTCGCCCTCGAGCCGGAGGAGGAGGACGCGCCGAGCCCCGAGCGGGAGGCCGGCCGCGCCGCGCTCGCCCAGGCCCTGAACCGCGCCCTCGACGCGCTGCCGGACGCGCAGCGCGCGACGTTCGTGCTCTGCGAGGTCGAGGAGCGCAGCGCGCGCGAGGTGTCCGAGATCCTCGGCGTGCCCGAGGCGACGGTGCGCACGCGGCTGTTCCACGCCAAGCAGAAGCTCCGGACGCTGCTGGAAGAGAGGACCCCATGAAGGACGACGTGCTCCGCGAGGCCGCGCGCGCGCTGCGCGAGGACGCAGACGCGTCCGTCGCCCGCCGCGACGAGACGCGCGCCCGCGTGATGAGGAGCCTGAAGGCGCAGCGCGCCCGCCGGCTCACCACCGTCCGCGTGGTGGTCCCGCTGGCCGCCGTGCTCGTCGGCTCGGCCGCGTGGGCCTCGGCCGCGCGCTGGTTCCCGGACGCCTTCCACGACATCGCGTCCCAGCTCGGCCTGAGCGCGGCCGAGCCGCCGAGGGATCCGCCCGCGCCGCCGTCGCCGCGCGCGCGCTCCGGGCCGCGGAACGCGGCCGAGGCGCCCGAGGTCGAGGCGCCCGCGCCCGAGGTCGAGGCGCCCGCGCCCGAGGTCGAGGCGCCCGCGCCCGAGGTCGAGGCGAGCGCGGCGCCGGTCGCGCCCGCCCCGCCGCCGCCGCTGCCCACCGAAGGCCCCGCGATCCCCCCATCGCCGCCGCGCGCGCCGGAGCTCGCGGTCGCGCCGCGCGCGCGCCCGCCCGTCGCGCCGAGCGCCGCGCGCCCCGCGCCCGCGCCGCGCCCGTCGGCGGCCGATCCCCAGGCCGTCCAGCGCCCGCCGGCCGGGCCCGACGCGGACGCGCTCTACCAGGCGGCGCACCGCGCGCACTTCGTCGAGCGCGACCCCGCGTCCGCGCTCTCTGCCTGGAACGCCTACCTCGCGGCCGCGCCGCGCGGCCGCTTCGCCGTCGAGGCCCAGTACAACCGCGCCCTCTGCCTCGTTCGCCTCGGCCGCAAGGACGAGGCGCAGCGGGCGCTCGAGCCGTTCGCGCAGGGCGCCTTCGGCGGCTATCGCCAGGTCGAGTCGCGCTCGCTGCTCGAGGCGATGCGCAGCGCGGACGAGTGAACGTCGCGCGCGCGTGAACGAACGCGCCGCGAGCGGGCACAGCACGGTCGATGAACACGCACCACATCGCTCCTCCCCCCGCGCCGCCGCGGGGCTCGCCGCGCCGCGACCGGAAGAGGTCCGCGCGCGGCGCAGGCCTCCGCGCGGGCATCGTCCTCCTGCGCGCCCTCGCGGCCGCGGGCGCCTTCGCCGCGGCCACCGCGCCCCCGGCGCGCGCCCTCGCCGAGGAGCCGCGCGCCGCCGGCGTCGATCTCGTCGTCGACGGCGCGCCGTGGACGCTCGATCCCGACGCGGTGCGCGCCGCCGTCGAGCGCGAGATCGGCGCCGGCGTCACGCTGTCCCGCGCGGCGACCGCCGGGCGCCCCACGCTGGTCCTCCGCGGCGAGCCCGACGGCCGCGTCACGCTGAGCTACAGCGCCGCGGACGACCGCCGCATCGAGCGCACCATCGACGTCCCCGGGGATCCCGATCGCGCCGCCGAGGCGATCGCCCTGCTCGCGGGCAACCTCGTCCGGGACGAGGCCGCGGAGCTCGCGGCGGCGTTCGGCAAGCGCCCGGCCGAGGCGCCTCCCGCCGCGCAGCCGGAGCCCACCGCGCCCCCGGCGCCGCCGGCCGCAGCCGCGCAGGCCGCGCCTCCTCGCGCCGCGCAGGCCACGCAGCCCGCGCGCCCGGAGCCTCCTCGGTGCTCGCTCCCCGGCGCGAAGAACATCCTCCTCGGCGCCGACGTCTTCCCGTTCGTCGGCACCTCGACGGTCGACGGCACGAACGTCGTCCGCCGTTACTCGCTGAACCTCGCCGGCGGAACCACGGCGGGCGTCTCGGGCCTCGAGCTCGGCGTCGGCGTCAACATCGTCTCGTCGTTCCTGTGCGGCGCCCAGTTTGCGGCCGGCGCCAACCTCGTGCTCGGCCCCGCGCGCGGAGCGCAGCTCGCGGCCGGCCTCAACGTCGCCAGGTCGCTCTCGGGCGCGCAGGTCGGGTCGTTCAACGTCGCCGCCGGCCCGGTCTCGGGCGCGCAGGGCGGCGTGCTCAACGTCGCCGCCGGCGCCGTGGACGGGGCGCAGCTCGGCGCGATCAACGTCGCCGCGGGCCCCTCGGCCGACCTGCAGATCGGCGTGGCCAACGCCGCCGTCAGCGACGCGACCGACGTGCAGATCGGCGGCGCCAACCTCGCCGTCGGCGCGGCGACCGACCTGCAAATCGGCGTCGCCAACGTGGCCGCGGGCAAGTCGACCGGCACGCAGATCAGCCTGATCAACGTGGCCGCGGGCGCGTCGACCGACGTGCAGATCGGGCTCGTCAACGTGGCCACCGGCAAGGTCGAGGGCATGCAGATCGGCCTCGTGAACTACGCCGACGACTCGCCGTTCTCGTTCGGGTTGCTCAACATCATCCGCGACGGCCGCCTCCACTTCGATGTGTGGGGGATGGAGTCCGGCATCGTGATGGCCGGCCTCAAGAACGGGAGCGACCACTTCCACAACATCTACGGGATCGGCGTCCGCCTCTCGGGCGACCGCCCCCGCATGGTCTTCTCGCTCGGCCTGGGCGGCCGCATCACCCTCGGCGAGCGCGCCTACGCCGACCTGGACCTGCTCGGGTACTCGATCCACGAGCCCTCGACGGCCAACCCCTCGGCCTCGCTGGTGCAGGCGCGCGCGGTCCTCGGCGTCCGCCTCTTCCCGGAGCTCGCGGTCTTCGGCGGCCCCAGCTACAACGTCGCCTTCGGCGACACCGCGGAGGACGCCCGCCTCAGCCCGTACGGCAGCATCTCCCTCGGCGCCAACGACTCGGACGCCCAGCGCGCCTGGCCCGGCGTCGTGCTCGGCGTCCAGGCGTTCTGACCGAGCCGCCGCGCTCGCTCGCAGGGCGGGTTGACGGACGCATGAACGAATTTACTTTCCGTTCATCGATTCATGGAGCTCGCCCGAGCGGTCGCTCGCGGCGGTCTACGTGAGCGTCCCATCCGCGCGCCGCGCGCCGCCCTGACCGGGCGAGGCGCGGCGCTCCGTCACCACCCGTCCACCGATCCGATCCGGCAGGGATGGCGCGAGCCTATCGCTGCCCCAGGAGTTCGCATGAGCCAGCTTCGCAGCGGCGCCAGCGCGCCTCGCTCTCCATTCCCCCTGCTCCCGCTCCGCACGGGCGTGCTCTTCCCGGGCACCGTGCTCACGCTCCCGGTGGGCCGCCCCCGCTCGGTGGCGCTGCTCGGCGCGGTCCACCCCGGCGACGTCATCGGCGTGATCGCGCAGCGCGATCCGAAGCGCGAGGATCCGCGCCGCGAGGATCTCCACGACATCGGCACGTTCGCCCGGGTCGTCGACGTCACGCGCGTCTCGAACGGCTACCGGCTGGTGATCGAGGGGCTCGATCGCTTCGCGCTCACCGCCCTGGTCGAGGCCGAGCCGTACTGGCGGGCCGAGGGCGCGCTCGCGCCCGAGTTCCTCGGCGACGCCGAGGAGGCGCGCCTGCTCGCCGCGTCGCTGCGCGAGCGCGCCCGCGAGCTCGGCCCGAAGACGGCGACGAACCTCGCCGAGATCGCCGCCGCGAGCCGGGCGGAGCCGGGGCTGTTCGCCGATCAGGTCGCCGGCGCGCTCGGCCTCCCGACCGAGAAGGAGATGGAGGTGCTCGCCGAGCTCCGCGTCGTGCCGCGCCTCCAGCGGGTCGCCGGCCTGCTCTCCGAGGCGGCCGCGATCGCGGACCTGAAGAAGAAGATCGACAGCGACGTCCGGCGCGAGCTCGGCAAGGGCCAGCGCGAGGCGATCCTCCGCGAGCAGCTCCGGGCGATCCAGAAGGAGCTCGCGGGCGGCGACGAGGGCGAGGACGAGCTGTCGCTCCTGCGCCGGCGCCTCGACGAGGCCGGGCTCTCCGAGGAGGCGCGCGCGGTCGCCGATCGCGAGCTCCGGCGGCTCGAGTCGGTCGGCCCGCAGAGCGCCGAGCACAACGTGATCCGCACCTACCTCGAGTGGATCGCCGATCTTCCCTGGAGCGCGCGGGCGGCGGTCAAGGACGACCTCGACGCGGTCCAGGCGAAGCTCGACGAGGATCACCGCGGGCTCGACGACGTGAAGCGCCGGATCCTGGAGCACATGGCGGTGCTCAAGCTGACCGGGAAGGCGCGCGCGACCATCCTGTGCTTCGCGGGCCCGCCCGGCGTGGGCAAGACCTCGCTCGGCCAGTCGATCGCCGACGCCACCGGCCGGCCGTTCGTGCGGATCTCGCTCGGCGGCGTGCACGACGAGGCGGAGCTGCGCGGGCACCGGCGGACGTACGTCGGCGCGCTGCCCGGGCGCATCGTGCACGCGCTGAAGAAGGCCAAGGTGAAGAACCCGGTCGTGCTCCTCGACGAGGTCGACAAGCTCGGCGCGACATTCCGCGGCTCGCCCGAGGCGGCGCTCCTGGAGGTGCTCGATCCGGAGCAGAACCGGACGTTCGTCGACCACTACATGGAGCTCCCGTTCGACCTGTCGGAGGTCGTCTTCCTCTGCACGGTGAACGATCTCGGCGCGCTCTCGGCGCCGCTCCGGGACCGGCTCGAGGTGATCGAGCTGTCCGGATACACGCCGGACGAGAAGATCGCGATCGCGCGGTCGCACCTCGTCCCGAAGCAGCTCAAGGAGCACGCGATCGAGCCGGGGTCGCTCTCGATCACGGACGAGGCGCTCGCGGCGATCGTGCGCGACTACACGCGCGAGGCCGGGGTGCGGCAGCTCGGCCGCGAGATCAAGAAGCTCTGCCGGGCGGTCGCGCTGGAGATCGCCCGCGCGGCGGACGGCAAGGCGCCGCGCGTGACGATCGAGGCGAGCGATCTCGGCAGGTACCTCGGCAAGGTCCGGTTCTTCAGCGACGTCGCGGAGCGGACGAGCGTGCCCGGGGTCGCGACCGGGCTCGCCTGGACGCCGGTGGGCGGGGACATCCTGTTCATCGAGACGTCGCGGATGCCGGGGAAGGGGCGGGTCGAGATCACGGGTCAGCTCGGCGACGTGATGAAGGAGTCGGCGAAGGCGGCGCTCACCTACGTGCGCAGCCACGCGGGCGAGCTCGGCGTCGACACGGCGAAGCTCGAGGCCGAGGACCTGCACATCCACGTCCCGGCGGGCGGGGTGCCCAAGGACGGCCCGTCGGCGGGCGTGACGATGTTCACGGCGCTGACGTCGCTCCTCTCCGGTCGGCGCGTGCGGTCGGACACGGCGATGACGGGCGAGTGCACGCTGCGCGGCCGGGTGCTGCCGGTCGGCGGGATCAAGTCGAAGGTGCTCGCGGCGCACCGGGCCGGGATCACGCGGGTGATCCTGCCGCAGAAGAACGCGCGCGACGCGGAGGAGATCCCGGCGGAGGTGCGGGCCGGGCTGGAGATCATCTTCGTCGAGGACATGAGCCAGGTGCTCGCGGCCGCGCTGGAGGAGGCGCCGATCGCGGCCGCGGGCGCGGCGGCGAACACGACGGCGGGGGAGCCGGCGGCCGCGGCGTAGGGCAGGGGGCTGGGCCGAGCGCGCGCGCTGGACGGCATGCCACGTGAGCGCGTCTCGGCCTGACGCGGGCGGATCTGGCCCCGATGAAGGACCAACTGGCGGCGCTCCGGCGCCGCCCGTTGGTCCTTGGACGACCGCGTGCTCGCCGCTCGCCTACTTCTCCACGGTGAGCGGCACTCCCGGTGAACCCACATAAACGACCACGATCACCGCTGGCTCGTCGCCGTCGTTCCGCCCGTGATGCCAGGCGCCGACGAGCTCGATGAATCCATCCCCTGCGCGCACCTTACGCTCCTTGCCCGACTCCGCCACGACCGTGATGGCGCCCGAGACCATGTAGGCCGCGTTGATGATCGGGTGCTTGTGGACGGGGAGCGCGCTGTGCGGGGGGATCGTGACACGGACGACCGTGACCTCCGGTGATGTCGCCGGGTAGGCCGGCAGCGCCGCGCCGTCCCACGACGCACCGCCTTTCGCGAGCACCTCCATCGTGGTCCCGCGCGCGTCCTGCCCCGCGCTTCGCGGCGCCCTTTGCGCGCAGGCGCTCGCGGACAGACAGCATGCAACCAGGAGAACGGAGGCGCATCGCATGGCCGGTCGGTACCACCGCCCCCGTCCGCGCCGCAAGGGTGGACGGCGGGCGGACCGCGCGGCGATCGGCCGCGGCCTCTTCATGCACCCATCGTGAACGACGCGAGGATTCGCTGGAGAGAGCACGGATCGATCGGCTTGATGAAGTGCATGTCGAAGCCTGCCTCGCGGACCCGGCGCTGATCTTCCTCCTGACCATAGCCGGTCAGCGCGATCATCAGCGAGGGTGAGAGGCCCAGGCATCCCCTCAAGGCCCTGGCCACGCCATATCCATCCATCCCGCCCGGGAGGCCGATGTCGCACAGGATGACCTCCGGGCGGAGCGAGCGCGCCGCCTCCACGCCGGCAGGTCCGGTCAGGGCGATCTCGACGCGATAGCCATACAGGGTGAGGAGCGCCTGCAGGGTCTCCGCGGCGTCCACGTTGTCCTCGATGATCAGGATGCGCAGCGAGTGCGATGGGCCGCTCGAGGGCGGCGCGGAGCGCTCCGACGGCGGGTCCAGGCTGCGCTCGATCGGCAGGCGGAGGACCATCTCCGTCCCGTGGCCGATTCCCCCGCTCTGGGCCGAGGCCGTGCCGCCGTGGAGCCCGACGAGGCCCTTGACGAGCGCCAGGCCGAGCCCGAGCCCACCCCGGCTGCGGTCCAGGCTGCGATCGGCCTGGCTGAACGGCTCGAACAAGCGCGCCAGCGTCGCCGGATCCATGCCGACGCCGGTGTCGCGGACGCGGACCACGGCGGAGCTCTCCGGCGTCACCGACAGCGCGACCGTCACCCGGCCGCCCGGATCGGTGAACTTGTTGGCGTTGTGCAGCAGGTTGCTCACGGCCTGAGACAGCCGCGTCGGGTCGCCGAGCACCCAGACCGGCCCGGCCGGCAGCTCCAGCTCGAGCCGCAGGCCGCTCGCCTCCAGCGTGCTGCGGTAATCCTCGGCCGTCAGCTGGAGGAGACGGACCAGGTCGCAGCGCTCCTTGCGGAGCTGGATCTTGCCGCGCGCGACGCGGGAGACGTCGAGCAGATCGTCCACCAGCCGGGCCATGTGAGAGACCTGCCGATCGATCACGCCGCACGCCCGCACGAGCGCTGGCTGCTGCACGGCCGTTTGCCGCAGGATCTCGACCGCGTTGCGGATGGGCCCGAGCGGGTTGCGCAGCTCGTGCGCGAGCATCGCCAGGAAATCGTCCTTGCGCTGATCCGCCTCCTTCAGCGCCTCCTCCGCGAGCTTGGCGTCGTGGATGTCCGTGCAGGTGCCATACCACCGCACGATCTCGCCCGAGGCTCCCCGGATCGGCACGGCGCGGACCAGATACCATCGGGGCTCGCCGACGGCGGGGAACGCGGTGCGGTGCTCGATCTCGTAGGGAATGCCGGTCGCCACCGAGCGAGACCAGGTGTCGAGGACCCGCTGGCGATCGTCCTCGTGCAGGAACGAGACCCAGGTATCGCCGTCTACCTCCGCCTCCTCCGTGCCGGCGAGCTCGTACCATCGACGGTTGTAGTAATCGATGCTGCCGTCCGGGCTCGCCGTCCAGACGATCTGCGGCATCGCGTCGGCGAGCTGCCTGAAGCGCGCCTCGCTCTCGCGGAGCGCCTCGTCGATCTGCTTCCGCTCGGTGACGTCGTGGGCGATGCTGATGGTGAGTCGCCGGCCGGCGGCGTCCTTCCCCAGCAGCGCGGCGCTGAACGCCCATATCCGCTGCTCGCCGCTCGCCGTGGCGATCGGGAGCTCGCGCTCGGCCGTGCCGCCGTCGGCGTCATGGAGGGACTCGATCAGGGCGCGCACGTCGCCTCTCCGCGCCCCGTACGTCCTCTCGCTCCATGCTGCGATGGTGGGGACCTGATCGCGGGTGTACCCGGTGATCTCCGTCCACGCGCGGTTCAGGTTGATGATCTGGCCGTCGTCGGCGTGGATCATGATGGGGAACGGGGTCGCCATCACGGCGCGGCGGAACCGCTCCTCGCTCTCGCGCAGGAGCAGCTCCGCCTCCTTCCTCTCGGTGATGTCGATGACCGAGCCGACGTAGCCGAGGAACTCGCCGTCCGGCCCGAGCCGCGGAGAGGCCGAGTCGATGCACCAGCGGTACGCGCCGTCGCTGCGGCGAAAACGGTAATCCGCCCTGAAGGCCTCTCGGCGCGCGGTGGACCGCCGGAACGTCTCCTCCGCCTCCTGCTGGTCCGAGGGGTGCACCGCCGCGAGCCAGCCGAAGCCGAGGCAGGCCGCCTCGGTCTGGCCCGTGAGCTCGCACCACCGCGGGTTGACGTAAACGCACGAGCCGTCAGGGGCCGTGACCCAGATCACCACGGGCGCGTAATCGGCCATGTTCCGGAAGCGGGCCTCGCTCTCGCGCAGGCTCTCCTCCGCGCGCCTGCGCGCCGTCACGTCGCGCGCGGTCTCCAGCACGAGCCGCCGCCGACCCATCGCCTCGACGACCTGCATCCGGGACTCGACCAGGAGCGCGCGGCCGTCCGAGGTCGTGTGCTGCAGCTCGCCCTCCCAGCGCCCGTCGCGCTCGAGCGCCGCCTCGATCTCCAGGAGCGGCGCCGGGAACACGGTGGACAGGAGATCGTGGCTCGATCGCCCGAGGGCCTCCTGCGCCGAGAAGCCGTAGAGCTGCTGTGCGGACGAGCTGAAGTACACGAGCCCGCGGCTGCCCTCGAGCTCCCACGCGAAGGCCGCCTCGCCGACCTGCTCGAGGAGGGCCGCCTTCCATCGCAGCTCGTCCTCGATCTGCGATCGCGCCTCGTCCTCGGCGCGCCTGCGCTCGTCGATGTCGGTGGACGTGCCGAGCCAGCGGACCACCCGGCCGCCGCCGCCCCTGACGGGCTCCGCTCGGACGAGAAACCAGCGGTATGCGCCGTCGTGGCGCCGCAGGCGGAGCTCCTCTTCGAACGGCGCGCCGCGCTCGACGGCGGCTTGCCACGCCGCCGCGCTGCGGGCCGCGTCGTCGGGATGGACCACGGCAGCGAAGCCCGCGCCGATCAGCTGCTCCGCCGTCAGCGCGGTGTACTTGCGCCAACGCTCGTTGATGTAATCCCATGCGCCGTCGCCGCGAGCGGCCCAGACCATCTGAGGGAGCATCTCGGCGAGCAGGCGGAACTGCGGGTCGACTCTACCCTCCTCGTCGTCGTGTCCGCACATCGACCGCTCCCGCGTTCATATTCAACGAGAGTACCGCGAACGGACCGGGGGGCCAGGCCGGCGTCGACCGGTGGGAGCGCGCCCTGGCCGCCGGGCGGCGGCGGCCAGGGAGGGATCGAGGATCGCCGAGATCGCGTGGATATCTGTTCGATCCACTTGTCCTTCATCAACCATTCTTCTGTTTCCTCCGTCGCCCGAGGCTCGCCCAGCGGACCCGCCAGCAGAACCTTCTTGTTCAGGAGCTGGCCAGGCTCCTGGCGCCGACGTCGGAGCTCACGAAGCTCGCCGTCGCGAGAGTCGAGACAAGGAATCTGACCGCTGCGGTGGTCGAGCGCTGGAAGCCGATCGTGGCGAATGCCATCGATGAATGGGCCAAGCAGCGCGCGCTGGCATCGGCTCTGGAGGCCCAGGCGAGACGAAGCCGGCCGAGCCCGCGCCGGTCTGAAGCGACTCGTCTCCGCGCACGCTCGGCGCTGGACAGCGGCGCCGCAGGGGGCGGCTTCGAAGCGCTTGCCCTATGTGGCGCTCAGCGAACGCGATAGATGCGGAGCACGGTCATCGTCCGCGCCTAGCGATCGATCGCGAGCACCGCGTCGTGGAAGCCCGCGCTGAGAAGGTGGTAGGGCGCCTCCCAGGCGAGCTCGACTTCGCCCGTCTCCGCGAAGCGAACGACCGCCCGGTCGATCATGAAGGCCGAGTGCATCGGCCGGCTGTAGAACGTCACCAGGGCGGGGAAGTTCCAGACGACGCGGAAGCTCATCCGTCCTGCCCGCGGGCCAGCTCCTCCAGGGCCCGCGGCAGATCCTCGTGAGCGACGAGGCGCGCTCGGCCCGCCGCGATGTCGGCGAGGTCTTGCTCGAGCTCGGCGCGCTGCTCCGGCGTGAGCCGCTGCACGCGCGGCGCGCGGTCGATGGCCGCGAGGATGGGGTCGCTCGACGAGGCATCGGGGCGGGTGGCCATGGAATGGACGTGGATCGGAAAGGGGCACGGGAGCAAGGGGCCGCGTCCGAACGACGTCCAGGGGCCGCCTCCCCCACGCGGCGGCCGTCCCGCCTGGCACCTGGCCGTCCCGGCCCCCGCGCCCGCGCTCCCGCCCTAGAACAGCTCCCCGATCCGCCGGATCAGGCTGCCGCTCGAGTAGAGCGCGCGCATGCCGCGCTTGAACCAGCCGTACGACGACTCGGTGTAGGGGAACCACGTCGGGTCCTTCGACCCGAGCGCGACGCGGTCCGCGTTGATGTGCTTGACGTCGCACATCTGCCGGAGCCCGTCCTCGCCCATCACCCGGCCGAAGCCGCTCTGCTTGATGCCGCCGAACGGCGCGTCGGGGAGCGCGCCGTTCATCAGCACGTCGTTCACCAACACGCTGCCGGCCTGCAGGCGCTCGGCGAGCCGGCGGGCGTGATCCGTGTCCTCCGAGAAGACGTACGCGTTCAGGCCGAGGTGCGACTCGTTCGCGAGGCGGATCGCCTCCTCCTCGGTCGCGACCTGCATGAACGGCACGACCGGCCCGAAGATCTCCTCGCTCATCACCGTCATCCCGTGATCGCACCCGGCGAGGATCGTCGGCTCGAAGAACTGGCCCTGCCCCGGCGCGCGCTTGCCGCCGGCCCTCACGCTCGCCCCCTTCTCGACCGCGTCCTTGATGAGCCGCTCGGCCACCTCGATCTGCGGCCCGAAGATGATCGCCCCCACGTCGACGAACTCCTTGCCCGGATCGCCCTGGTTCAGCCCCCTCGTGATCTCGACCGTGCGCTCGAGCAGCCGGTCGTGGATCTCGCGGTGCGCGTAGACCCGCTCCACCGCCACGCAGACCTGCCCCGCGTTCGCGAAGCCGCCGAACACGATCGCCTGCGCCGTGCGCTCGATGTCCGCGTCCGCGCACGC
This sequence comes from Sorangium sp. So ce134, assembly GCA_051525975.1. GTDB lineage: Bacteria > Myxococcota_A > Polyangia > Polyangiales > Polyangiaceae > Sorangium. Next base: position 8,201,595 of record CP150314.1, on the reverse strand, counting down.
GATGAGCGGGGCCTTGCCGCCGAGCTCCATCACGCACGGGATGAGCCGCTCCCCGCAGGCGGCGGCGACCTTCTTGCCCGTGCCGACGCTGCCCGTGAACACGAGCATCTGGATGCCGCTGTCGATGAGCGCCGCGCCCGTCGGCCCGTAGCCGGTCACCACCTGGAAGAGATCCTCCGGCATGCCCGCGCCGTCCCAGATCTCCTTCTGCTTGAGCGCGATGAGCGGCGTCACCTCGCTCGGCTTGAGCACCGCCGCGTTGCCCGTGACGACCGCCGCGAGCACGTCGCGCAGCGCCAGCTGGAACGGGAAGTTCCACGGCGAGATCACGCCGATCACGCCGCGGGGGGCGTAGTGGACGAAGCTGCGCCGGTGCTTGAAGAGGTGGAGCTTGATCTCGCGCGGCTCGAGCGCCTTCGGCGCGATCTCGGCGAAGTACGTCGCCATGTCGGCCGCGACCAGCACCTCGTGCAGGAGCGCCTCGTGGCGCGGCTTGCCGCACTCGCGCGAGAGCAGGTCGACGATCTCGTCGGTCCGGTCGACGATGGCGTCGCGGAAGCGGAGGACGCGCTGGCAGCGCTCCTCGACCGGCAGCGCGCCCCACGCCTCCTGCGCGCGCCGCGCCCTCGCGACCGCGGCCCGCACCTCCTCGGCGCTCGTGTTCGGCGCCTCCCCGAGGAGCTCCCCGGTCGCGGGCGCGTAGCTGCGGATCGTCGCGCCCCCGTGCCCGTTCACGCCAGGACCGCTGCCGTTGCCCCCGCTCGAGCGTTCGCTCACCACCTGACCCATGTTCGATCCCTCCGCCTGTCGAGCCCGCGCAGCACGCCGGATCACCTCCGCGGCTCGCTGCTCGGCGCCCGGACCGTACCCTCCCAGCGAAGGTACAGCAAATGAGCATTTGCGCCGTTTCCCGATGTTTCCCGGCGAATGTGCGCGCGTTCCGGATCCCCGACGCCCCGGTGTTGCGTCGCGGACAAATGGTGAGCACACCCCCCGGTCGCCCAGGGGTAGGTCGGAGGGCGGAGGCCGCGCCGGTTGTCGGGCGGGCCCTGGCTTTGGTCTCGGGCGTTTTGTCGGGGCGACCCTGGCTCTCGTCTCGGGCGGACTCTCGGCATGACGTCGGCGAGAGGAGCCGGTATAGGCGGACCCCGACATGTTGGAACAACGAGAAGTCGATCTCATCGCGGCTGTGGAGCATCCCGACCCGCACCACGTGCTCGGCGCGCACGAGGACGAAGACGACCTGGTGGTCCGCGTCTTTCGCCCGGACGCCACCGAGATCACGGTGATCCCGGACGACCCCTCGCTCCGGAAGCAGCCCATGGAGCGCATCCACCCCGCGGGCCTCTTCGAGGCGCGCTTCCCCGGCGTCTCCTACCCGAAGGATGGCCGCTTCGGTTACCGGATCGAGCTGCGCTACCCGGACGGCAACGCCTCGGTCGAGCGCGATCCGTACGGCATGCCGCCCACGCTCGGCGACATCGACCTCCACCTCCTCGCGGAGGGGAGGCACTGGGAGCTCTACCGCGTCCTCGGCGCGCACGTGCGCGAGGTGGACGGCGTCTCCGGGACGTCGTTCGCGGTCTGGGCGCCGAACGCGCGCCGCGTGAGCGTCGTCGGCGACTTCAACCACTGGGACGGCCGCCGCCACGCGATGCGCCGGATGGGCGAGGGCTTCTGGGAGCTCTTCATCCCCGGCGTCGGCGACGGCGCGCTCTACAAGTACGAGATCAAGACCCCGGAGGGGCACATCACCGTCAAGAGCGATCCGCTCGGCCAGGCGATGGAGCTCCGGCCGGCGACCGCGTCGCGGGTCACGACGAGCCGCTACACGTTCCAGGACGGCGAGTGGATGCGGACGCGCGGCCAGCTCGACTCGCGCAAGAAGCCGATCGCCATCTACGAGGTCCACCCCGGCTCCTGGCGGCGCGTGCACGGCGAGGGCCCGCCGTACGAGCACGGCATGCGCTGGATGACCTACCGCGAGCTCGCCGACCACCTCGTCGAGTACGTGGCCGAGCTCGGCTTCACGCACATCGAGCTCATGCCGGTCATGGAGCACCCCTTCGACGGCTCGTGGGGCTACCAGGTGGCGGGCTACTACGCCCCGACCAGCCGCTACGGCGATCCCGACGACTTCCGCTACTTCGTCGACCGGTGTCACCAGAAGGGCATCGGCGTGATCCTCGACTGGACCCCGGCGCACTTCCCGAAGGACGCGTGGGCGCTCGGCCGGTTCGACGGCACGGCGCTCTACGAGCACCTCGACCCGCGCCTCGGCGAGCACCGCGAGTGGAACACGTACATCTTCAACTACGGCCGGCACGAGGTGCGGAACTTCCTCGTCGCCAACGCCCTCTACTGGCTCGACGAGTTCCACGTCGACGGCCTGCGGGTCGACGCGGTCGCCTCGATGCTCTACCTGGACTACGCCGCGCAGGGCGGGGACTGGGTGCCGAACCGGTACGGCGGCCGCGAGAACATCGAGGCCATCGACTTCATCCGGGAGCTGTCGAACCGGGTGCACGAGCGCTGCCCGGGCGCGATCCTGTGCGCGGAGGAGTCCACCGCCTGGCCGTCGGTGACGCACGCGACGTACGTCGGCGGGCTCGGCTTCGACTTCAAGTGGAACATGGGGTGGATGCACGACACGCTCGACTTCTTCAAGCACGAGCCGGTCCACCGCGCCTTCCACTACCACCAGCTCACCTTCGGGCTCATCTACGCCTTCTCGGAGAAGTTCCTCCTGCCGCTGAGCCACGACGAGGTCGTGCACCTCAAGCGGGCGCTGCTCTCGAAGATGCCGGGCGACTACTGGCAGATGCTCGCGAACCTGCGCGCGCTCTACGGCTACATGTGGGCGCACCCGGGCAAGAAGCTGCTCTTCATGGGCGGCGAGATCGGCCAGTTCGCCGAGTGGAGCGAGAAGACGGAGCTCGACTGGGGCCTGCTCTCGGTGCCGGCCCACGCCGGGCTCAAGCGGCTCGTGACCGACATCAACGCGCTCTACAAGAAGTACCCGGCGATGTACCAGCTCGACGACGAGCACCACGGCTTCCGGTGGATCGACTGCACCGACAACCTGCAGACCGTGATCTCGTTCATCCGCTACGGCGACGGCGCGGGAGACCAGATGTCGCCCTCGGGCCTGCACGTCGTGTTCATCGGCAACTTCACGCCCGTCCCGCGCCGCCCGTACCGCATCGGCGTCCCGCGCCGCGGCGCCTACCTGGAGGTGCTCAACACCGACGCGACCGACTACGGCGGCAGCGGCATGGGCAACATGGGCCGCGTCGAGGTCGAGGACATCCCCAGCCACGGGTTCCCGCAGTCGATCGAGCTGACGCTCCCGCCGCTCGGCGTGCTCTGGCTCATCCCCGAGCGCGACGCGCAGCCCTGATGCCTGCCCCGGCGCGGAGGAGCGACGGCGGGCGCCCCGCCCCGCCCCTCCGCAGGCGACCCCTCCCGCGGGGCCGGCCGGCTCATCTCGCCCTCTCCAACCTGTTCTCCACTGCAGCTGCAAGCAGCGATGTCCTGTCCGTCCGGGCCGGAGCGTTTCAGTGCGTTTGCGCCGGCGCGCTGTTTCGTGCTCCTTCCAGGGGCCGATCTTCCGACGAGCAGGTGAGGCGCAGTGCGCGGCGCCCCGGGCGAGCAGGATGTCGTGCGCAAAACCGGCTTGCGCGAAAAGCCAAATTTATTTACTAAGGAGTTTCCGCGAGCGGACAGGGCTCCTCGACTCGCCGGGGCGAGCGTCGAGGGGGGCTCGTCCTGGCGGGGCCGCTTCCCGGCGGCGGTCGGGGCAAGAGCGATCCGGTCCAGCTGTCATCGGGGCTTCCAGCTCGCGCCTCATGGTGCGCTCTTGGCCAGCAGGGCCAGTCTCGTAGACACCCTGTCCGCTGCTCTCCTGGTCCTCCGACGTTCGCTGGGGTTGACAGGCTTGCTTCGAGCAAAGGTGGAATGCTTCAATGACGAGTGCCAACGGCAAGCTCCTTGGTCAGACGTGGGCGACGATGAGCCAAGGAGGTCCGCCGCGCTTCCTGTCGCAGCCGCCGCCCGCGGCGTGGGCGGGGCCTGACTCCGCGCGGGGGGGCGAGGTCCGCAGGGTCCTCGTCATCGACGACAACCCCGCGATCCACCGCGATTTTCAGAAGCTCCTGTGCCCCGACGCGGGGGACTCGGCGGACCTCGACGCCCTCGACGCGGCGATCTTCGGGGCGCCGGCGGCGGTCCCGAGGAGCACGTTCCAGGTGGACGGCGCTTGCCAGGGGCAGGAGGGGCTGGAGCGGGTGCGGCGGATGCAGCGGTGCGGCCGCCCCTATGCGCTGATGTTCGTGGACATGCGGATGCCGCCGGGCTGGGACGGCATCGAGACGATCGAGCGGATCTGGGCCGAGTATCCGGACATCGAGGCGGTGATCTGCAGCGCGTACTCGGACTACTCGTGGCACGACGTGATCCGGCGCCTGAAGCGGCCCGAGCTCCGGCTGCTGAGCAAGCCGTTCGAGAGCAAGGACGTGCTGGAGCTCGCCTGGTCGCTCACGTCCCGGTGGCTGAAGCGGGGCGCGATGAGGCGGTGAGGGGGCGCGGGGCGTTGACACCCCGGGAGCGGTGTTTACACCTTGCAGTGGGTTCGGCAGGGGTCCTGAGCCAACGCCTCAACCTCGACACCGGTCCATGGGGACAGAGGTGGTGAGCTCCCCCGTACCGGCTCTGTCCGACGGCCGCAGCGCGCCGGGCAGCGCCTCGCCTGGAGCTCCTCTGCCCGCCGGCAACTCCTGATCTGGCGCCCTCCGGCTCGGGGCCCCTCCGAACCCGCTCACGAGGAGCGCAAGGAGGAAACCTCGTGAGACGCGCGAAGGAGGTCACCATGCTGGCGCGGACCACTCCCTGGTTCTCGACAGACGCTCTGTTCCGTCCGCTCCCGTTCGCTCTTCGGATGGTGGCGTGACAGCGGCCCTGAGCGCGCGCCCGGTGCTCCGTTCGAGGGCGAGTCCTCAAGCGAAAGGAAGGGGAAACACCCATGCTGACGACCTACCATCCCTACAACCGCTGGCTCACGCGCGATCCCTGGGACACCGCGCGCGCGATGTCGCGCGCGCTCGACGCTGCCTGGCGCTGGCCGGTCGAGGCCGCCGTCCCGCGGGCGGACGTCCTGGAGCGCGAGGACGCCTGGGAGATCGTCTGTGACGTGCCGGGCATGGGCCCGGAGGACATCCACGTGGCGGCCGAGAGCGGCGCGATCACGATCCGCGGCGGGCGGCGCTGGAGCGGCGGTTCGAGCGAGTTCGTGCGCTCGTTCCGGCTCGGGGACGCCGCGCCGTCGGCGGACGTCTCCGCGTCGCTCGCGAACGGCGTGCTCCGGGTGCGGGTGCCCAAGCGGGCCTCCCCGGAGACGCGCGTCATCCCCGTGCGCGCCGGCGGCGAGCGCGCCGGCGGCGGCGTGCTGCGGCGCATCGGGGAGGGGTTTCGCCGGAGCGGCCGCGCGCTGGCGAGGATGTTCAAGCCCGAGCGTCCGGCCGGGTCGCCTGCGGCGTGAGGCGCCGTCTCACCGCGCCTCGTCGAGCGGCGCCGCCTCTCCCCGCCGCGATCGCCTGGGCAGCCACATGTCCACGGTCGAGACGACCGCCATGGCGCCGAGCGACAGCAGCATGGCCACGCCGGAGATCGGCATCACCGCCGCGGCGCCGGGCGCGCTCCGGATCAGCCACGGCGCCGCGATGTGCAGCCCGCTCGTGACGACGGCCGCCGCGACGCCCCCGGTGTGCAGCCACGCCGGCAGCCGCGCGAGCAGCCAGAGGTGCGCGAGGATCAGCACGTAGACGGGCACGGAGAAGAGGTGGAAGTGCGTCACCTCGAGCAGCTTCCGCTCCGAGACCTGCTCGACCAGGACCCGCGGCGCCTCCGGCGCGCCGGGGAGCTCCAGCTCCGGGCCCAGATCGAGCGCCGGCCCGTCGGCCGCGGCGGGCGCCTGCGCCGGCGCAGGCGGCGGCGCGACGGCCGGCGCGCCCGCGTAGTACGCGGCGGCGCCCGCGTCCTGCACCATCGCCCCGTAGAGGCGCCACGACACGAGCAGCCCGACGATCGACGCGATCGCGAACGCCGTGTACAGGAGCTTCGCGCCGAGCGAGAGCGACCTCAGCCGCCCCGCCGCCGCGGTGAAATCCCTCACAGCGCGCCGCGCTTCAGCGCGACCTGGAGGACGAGGGCGTCGCGCTTCACGCCGAGCGCGACGGAGCGGGACGAGATGGACGCGCCCGACACGATGTCGATGTCCTTGCCCGCCGTGATCGGGTCGCTCGCCGTCTTGCCCTGGAACTGCGCGCGGAAGCGATCGCCGCGGACCTCGTCGCCGTACGCCTCGCGGTACTCGAGGATCTCGATCCGCTCCACCGCGCCGGCCGTCGAGAACTTCACGGCGAAGTCGATCGGCTCGTGCATCCCCTTCTCTTCGTCCTTGATCGCATAGCCGTCGGTCTTGCCGTCCGACTCCGCGACGTACACCACCCACTCGCGCTTGACCTGCGCCCCGAGCTTCTTGCCGACGTCCTGCGCCTCGGCGTCGCTGAGGACGACCTTGCGATAGCCGACCTTCTTCGAACTCGCGAAGAAGCTCTTCAGGACGGCAGGGACCGTCCAGTACGTCGCGCCGTGGGCAGGGAGCGCCGCCAGGGCAAACGCGAGCGCGGTGGCGGCGGCGAAGTGGGCTGTGCGGAAACCGGAAGGACGCATCAAGGCTCCGACGAAGCTGTCACTCATGAAAGTCAGAGTCAACAGCGTTGGGCCGCTGGATTCCGCGGGCGTGCTTCAATCGCGCACCTGCACGTCCAGGTAGCGTTCGGCGTTCAGCGCCCACGCCTCCGGGCTGCGGCCGGCCTCGACGTGGGCCACCGCGTCGGCCGCGATCGCGGCGCAGTGGTCCAGGTTGCAGTGCAGGAAGAGCGCCTGCCGCCCGAAGGGGAGCGCGCCGAGCGCGGCGGCGCGGCGCATCGCCGCGCGCCAGTCCTGGAGCCAGCCGCGCCGGTAGAGCGGGTAGACGGCCGGCACGAAGCGCTGCCGGGCCTCGATCGGCGCCACCCCGCGGGGGGCGATGCCCGCGCGGACGAGCTGATCGAGCAGCGCCTCGAGCGGCCGGCCCGAGGCGAAGTCGCGCCCGCGCCCCCAGGCGCCCTCGGGGATCTCCACGCACAGCACCGTCTCGCCCGGGCGGCGGAGATCGGGCGCGTAGTTCTGGAGCTCGGAGACGCGGCCGAACCAGAAGCGCGGGTCGGGGCAGTAGTACGTCTCGGGCGCGCCGAGCCGCGCGCGCGGGTAGGCGAGGTAGACGAGGTAGAGGCCGCGGTGCTCGAGGCGCGCGTCGGGCACGAGATCCGCGAGGTCGCCCGCGAACAGGACCGGCGCCGCGCCGGCGCGGGCGGCCATCTCGGCCAGGCCGAAGGCGGCGCCGCACTCGGCCCGGACGCCGACCTCCGCGAGCCGCGCCTCGAGGTACGCGATGAGCGACGAGATGCCGGCCGGCGGGTAGACGAACCGCGCGAGGTCCGCGGCCGCGCCGCCGCGGGCGAGCCCCTTGAACAGCGCGAGCGGGCTCGTGGTGCTGATCCGCTTCTTCGCCACGGTCTGGGAGAGCTCGGACGGCGGGATGCCCCAGACCTTCTCGGCGTAGGGCCGGTAGAACGACGCGTAGGCCGCGGCGCCGACGCGCTCGCGCACGAACCGCTCGAAGCCGACGTCCTCGCCGGCGTTCGCGCGGTCGTGCTCCCAGCGGGCGAAGGCGGCGCGGCGGCCGCGCTGCGCCACGAAGCCGAGGCCCATGGCGGCGCCGGCGCGGAGGCCGAGCGCGCGCAGCATCGACGGGACGCTCGGGGGGTAGGGGACGCGGCGCTCGCCGAGCACGAGCACCCCGCGGCGCGGGCGCGACAGGAACGGGGAGCGCGCGTGCACCTCCTGGAAGAGCGGCTGCTCGAGGGCGGCCGGGTGGAGCCGGTGCGAGCCGAGGTCGCACGGCAGCCCGCGGAACAGCTCGGCGCCCGCGAGGCCGCCGGGGCGCGCCGCGCGCTCGAGGAGGCGCACGCGCCGGCCGGCCCGCGCGAGGAGCAGGGCGGCGTAGAGGCCGGAGATGCCGGCGCCGACGACGAGGCGCTCGGGCCCCGCGCCGTCTGGGCGGAGTGACATGCGGTGCCCTCGGCCGGCGCGCTCAGTACATGAACCCGAGCCCGAAGTTGAGCTGCGTCTGGTCGAACCCGAGGGTGCGATCGCGCAGCTGGTAGTCGGCCTTCAGCACGACCCCCTGGGTCGGCCGGTACGAGGCCCCGAGCGTGAGCTCGCGGACCCCGTACGACGCGTTCGCCTCGTAGCCCTCGGGCACCGCGGACTGCGTGTCGTACGCCTCGAGGCGCGCGAACGGCAGGAGCTCGTGGCCCAGGCCGAGGGGGCGGAGCACGTCGAAGGCGGCCTCGACGTAGCCGCCGCGGATCAGGGTGGCGACGGGGCTCGTGGGATCGATGAAGTTCGGCGCGCCGTTGTGGTTGAACGAGACCATGAGGGCGCGCGCCTCGGGCAGGTGCCACTGGGCGAACAGGACCCGCGCCTCGAGGCCGCTCCTGCGCCAGCGCGCGTCGAGCGACCAGCCGAGGACCGGCACCGTGAGATCCACCGGGGTGCCGTCGCGGAGGAAGAATTTTCCGTCGCCGTTCGGGCCGGCGTCGCTCGCGTACACCGAGGCGCCGGCGACGACGCCGAGGAGCGGCTCGGCCTCGACGCGCGCGACGCCGGCCCACGCGTTGGCGCGGGCGAGCCCGCCGTTCTGCCGGCCGCCGGCGAGGCCGCCCGCGCGGAAGCCGAGCGGATCGAGGCCGGTCATCGCGTAGGCCTCGAAGCGAAGCCAGTCGAGCGGCTGCCCGAAGGCGCCGACGGCGATCTCGCGCCACGTCGAGGGGATGACGACGGTCTCCACCTTGGGCCGGACCACGCCGTGGAAGACCGGGGGCTCGTGCCACTGGTTGATGATCCCCATCGGGACGAGCACGAGGCCCGCGCGGAGCCCGAGCGCGCGGCCTGCGGCGTTCCATTCGAGGTAGGCCTGCTCGAGCTCGGCGGCGCCGGGGCAGCTCGCGCAGGAGAGCGAGTGCTCCACCTCGAGCTCGACGTAGGACCGGATGTCGGCCGTGAACTCGTGCGCCACGAAGAGCACGAGCCGGGGGATGTCGGCGACCCACGCGCGCTCGCCGTCGCGGCCGGTCGTCGTGCCGCGGACGTGCACCTCGCCGTAGCCGCCGATCGAGGTGCTCGTCGCGCTCGCGCCGGCGCTCCGGAAGCGCTGCTCGGTCAGGCCGCGCACGAGCTCGTGCTCCGGCGCCTGCCCGGCGCCGAGGCCGATGGCGGGCTTCGGGGAATCCGGCGGCGGCGCGGCGTGCTCGGGCGGGAGGTCGAGGATCGGGCCATCCTGGGCGGGCTGCGCGGCGGGGGCGGGCTGCGCGGCGGGGGCGGGCTGCGCGGCGGGGGCGGGCTGCGTGGCGGGGGTGGGCTGCGACGCTGGCTGCGCGGCTGGCGCTGGCGGCTCGGTGGGGGCGGGCTGCGCGGCGGCGGCGAGGGGCAGCAGCGCGCTGAGGACGACGCCCGCAGAGCGAGGCCACAAGGACGAGATCGCTTTCATGGACGAGGACCGGGAGCCCGGCGAGGCGCTCGGCGGGCGGGAGTCTTCGCGCCCTTGAAAACGGAGGTCAACCTCGTTTTCCGCGCGAGGGCGCGCCGCGCGGCGCGCGCGGGAGCCTCAGCGGGAGGGCGCGCCGCTCGGCGAGCGCGGGAGCGCTCGATCCGCAGGAGATCCGGCCGGCAGCGCCTCGAGCAGGGCGAGGTCGCTCCAGAGCGCGTCGACGTAGCGCGAGCGCGGGCGCGCGAAGCGGATCGAGATCGCGTAGCCGCGGCCGGCGAGCGCCTCGCGCGCCGCGGGCGAGAGCGCCTCGCTCGTGATGAGCGCGCCGCCCGGGCCGGCCTGCTCGACGGCGCGGACGAGCTCGGCGTCGCCCCGGACGCGCGCCGGCCGCCGCCCCGGCGCGCCCTCCTGGATCATCCGGTCGAGGTCGCGCGTGAGCACGGGGCGCTGCTCGGCGGCGGCGTCGCGCAGGAAGCCCACGATCGCGGCCGCGGGCGAGGGCGCCTGGTGCCGGCGCGCGAGGTCGATCGCGTCGGCGAGCCACTGCGCCGCGAGGGCCGCGACCAGGACCGCGGGCGCGGCCGAGCGGAGCGCGCGGCCGCGCCCCGCGCTCGCCGCCGGGACCGCAGGCGCGAGGGCCGCCGCGCCGGCGGCCAGGGCGACGAGGAGGAGCGGGACGAGCGGCAGCCAGTGGCGCGGCTTGTAGGCGATGTTTTGCCCGAGGAGCGCCCAGACGAAGTAGGCGAGCGCCGAGGCCCAGAGCTCCGGCTGCTCTCGCGCCGCGCGCGCGGCGCGCTGGAGGGGCCCGGCGCGGAGCGCGGCCGCGGCGATCAGCGCGAGCAGGATCGGCGCGCCGAGCCAGCGCGCCGGCGGCGCGTCCGGCCACGCGCCGCCGAGGCCGTTGGCCCAAATCCCCCAGATCACGCCGTGGAGCCGATCGGCCGGCGACGAGACGGTGATCGCCGTCCCGCCCCAGCGGGTGAAGTGCCCGAGCCCCTGGACCCACGTCGTCGCGACGAGGTCGCGCGGCGTCGCGATCAGCACGAGCGGCACGAGCCACGCGAGCGCGCCGGCCGCGAGGTCGCGGGCGCGCGCGAGCCACGCGAGGCGGCCGCCCTCGCTGCGGGCGATGACGGCGAGGCAGGCGAGCGCGAACGGGAAATACGAGAGCCGCACGCCGAGCCCGACGCCGAGCAGCACGAGCGCGCACGTGCGCGAGCGCGCGGCGCGCGCCTCGCGGCCGGCGATCTCGGCCGGGCCGGCCGGCGCGGACTCCGGTGCGCGGCGGAGGCGCCGCGCGCGGGCGCAGAGCCAGAGCGCCGCGGTCGTCACCGCGGCGCCGGCCATGTCGCTGAGGAGCTTCTCGGACGACAGCCACAAGAACGGCGAGGCGAGCGCGAGGACCCCGGCGAAGGCCGCGGCGCGCCGCCCGGCGACCGCGTGGGCGAGCAGGGCGGTGAAGGCGACCGTGGCCGCGCCCGACGCGGCGCTGACGAGGGCGAGCGCGCCGCGCGGCGCCGCGCCGAGCAGCGCGAGCCCCTTCGCCGCGGTGATGAACACGGGGTAGTACGGCGCGTGCGGGCGGAGCGAGGCCACGTCGAAGCGCTCCACGCCGAGCGCGAACCGGAGCGCGTCGATGTCCTCGTCGTGGTCGATGCGGAACAGCAGGCGCGACGCGAGCGCGGCGGCGGTGAGCGCGGCCAGCGCGACGAGGTCGCGCCGCTCCTCCCTCACGAGCCCGAGCCGGATCCCGATCCCGGCGCGTGCGTCGGCGCGCCGCAGTCCGGCGCATCCGCGCCGGCAGCTCCGGTGCTGGCGGTCGCGCCCGAGCCGGAGCCCGAGCCGGGGAGCGGCGCCGCCGGCGTGTCGCACTGGTCGAACAGCTCCTCGCCCGCGTAGTCGAGGCACGCGGTCGCGAGCGACACCAACACGAACGTGGCGCCCGCCACCACGAAGGCGGTGCGCAGCGAAGCCCAGGAGCCGAAGCCGACCACGCAAGCACCGTGCCGCCGGCGCAAATGCCTGTCAAGCGCGCGCGTTCCGCGGTCCGGCACTGAGGCGGCGGCGCCGGGCGTCGCGCGTTTTTTGCTCTTCCTCGCGAGGCGCGCGTAGGGTCGCGCGCATGGAGTGGCTCGAGTCGATGCACCGCATCCGCGCGCTCAAGCTGGAGCTCGCGCGGATGGACCCGCGGCGGGGAATGCCGATCGCGCCGCCGGCCGGGGCTCCGGAGGCGGCGATCGCCGGCGTCGAGCGCCGCCTCGGCATGCCGCTGCCGCCGAGCTACCGCGAGCTGCTCTCGCGGCACGACGGCTGGCCGCAGCTGTTCGCCGGCGCCAGCCTGCTCGGGGTGCGCGCGCTCGCGCGCGGCTCGTACATGGACGTCGGGCGGATGGTGCTCGAGCTCTGCGAGAGCGAGGAGGCGCGCCGCGCGAGCGAGCGCGACGCCGCGCCGTCGAGCCTGCGCGGCCGTTACAGCGCGCGCAGCGCGCTCATCCCGTTCGGCATCGACGCGGCGGCCGAGACGGTCTTCGCCTGGGATCCGGAGGCGCGATCGCCGGACGGCGAGCTCGAGGTCATCCTCTGGACGAACGACGTCGGCATGCGCCTCTCCGGGTTCGCGGAGCTCCTCGACATGGTGAAGGAGATGCTCGCCGCGGAGCTCGACGATCGCCGGCAGCGCGCCGCCGCGCAGCTCGATCTGACGCCGCGGCCGCGCGCCGTGGTCGCGCCGCGGAGCCGCGCGCGCGCGGTGGCGGTGCCGCTCACACCTCAGCCTCGCCCGTTCGCGCGGAGCGCGCTCACCGGCTGAGCGGCGCCGCCTGGCGAGCCCGGCCGCGGCGCGCTCCGCGCGCGCTCGCGGCCGGGAGGCCTGGAACGCGCTCGTCACAATGCGCGCGCTCGCGCGCGAGATCCCCTGGGGGAAGAGCCGGTTGTTTCCGCGCACAGCGTGGGACGTGATGTACTAGGCGGAGCATGACGGAAGCCCACCAGCAGCAGCGCTACCGGGTCGTCGAGCGGCTCGCTTCGGGCGGCATGGCCGAGGTCTTCCTCGCCGAGAGCGCGGGGATCGAGGGGTTCAAGAAGCAGGTCGCGATCAAGCGCGTGCTCCCGCACCTGAGCGAGAAGAAGCGCTTCATCGCGATGTTCCTCGACGAGGCGCGGCTGTCCGCGCACCTCTCGCACTCCAACGTCGCGCAGGTGTTCGACATCGGGGTCGGCGACAACGCGTACTTCATCGTGATGGAGTACGTGGACGGCGCCGACCTGAAGGCCGTCCTCGAGTCGATGCGCAAGGCCGGGCGCACCCTCCCTGTCGAGTCGGCCGTGTTCATCACGGCCAAGCTCTGCGAGGGGCTCACGTACGCCCACGAGCTCAGGGCGGCCGACGGGCACCCGCTCAAGATCGTGCACCGGGACATGTCGCCCCCGAACGTGCTCATCACCAAGTACGGCGAGGTGAAGATCGTCGACTTCGGCCTCGCCAAGGCGACGAGCCAGCTCGAGAAGAGCGAGGCGGGGATCATCAAGGGCAAGTTCAGCTACCTCTCGCCCGAGGCCGCGCAGGGCCTCGAGGTCGATCACCGCACCGACATCTTCGCGGTGGGGGCCATCCTCTGGGAGATGCTCTCGGGGAAGCGGCTCTTCCTCGGCGAGACCGACTACCAGACCGTCAAGCTCGTGCAGCAGGCGCAGATCCCGCCGCTCTCCGAGATCAACAGGGCGGTCCCCCCCGAGCTCGATCGCATCATCGCCCGCTCGCTGACCCGCGAGCCCGGCGATCGCTACGGCTCCGCGCGCGAGTTCGGCCGGGATCTCACGAACTTCCTCTACAGGTTCGGCCGGCCGGTCAGCGCCTACGACATCGCCGAGCACGTCCGGAGCGCCATGGCGTTGCGGAAGCGCGCCCCCACGTCGGACAAGGCGTCGTTCATCGACAGGCTCATCGAGGAGACGCTGCTCGAGTTCACGTCGATCCCGGACGACAAGGTGGCGCCGAGCACCGCTCGGTTGAACGAGCCGCTCAAGATCTCGGCCTTCGAGGACATCGGCAAGTGGGCCGACGAGATCAAGGTGTCGGCGCCCGGCGAGGACCTCATGCGGCGGTCCCTCGCCGCGGTCTCGGTCGAAGAGGGCAACCTCGCCGCGCTCGAGGAGACCTACACGGGCGTTCCATCCGGCGCGTTGCCGGCGTACCCGGGGGCGAGGCCCGTCGCGCAGCCGCTGGCGCCGCCGCCTGCGCATCAGCCGTTCGCGCCGCCGCCGCCTGCGCATCAGCCGTTCGCGCCGCCCCCGCCCGCGCGTCCGCCGCTCGAGCGGCGGGCCGAGCCGACCCTGGCCTCCCCGCAGCCCCTCCCCGAGCCGCCGCGCCCTGCGCCGCCCTCGCCCGCGCTGGCGCCGCCGGCGCCGCCCACGCCGCTCGCCGAGGCCGCGCCGCGCGACCTGGAGCCGGACCTCCCTCCGTTCAAGACAGGGGGCGGCGCCGTGAAGGCCGTGCTGCTCGTCGCCGCGCTGGCGGTCCTCGCCGCGGGGGCGTGGCTCGGCGGCCTGATCCCGCACTGAGCCGGCGACGCGCGCCCCTCGCCGGGCCCGCGGCCGTCCGGCGAGCACGCCGGGCCCTCCGCGATGCAAGCGAGCGCTGGGCGTGCGAGCCCCCGCGGGCGGCGCGACGCGCTCCCCGCCACGGGCGCGGCCTCCGCCCTGGCGCGCGCTCGCGCCGGGCGGGCTACTCGTTCCCGCCCTCCGCCTCGTCGTCCTCGTCGTCCTCTTGCTCTTCGAGCTGCCTCTCGAGCTTCTCGATCTCCTCTTCCTCGGCGTCGGCCGCGGCGGGCGCGGCGCGCCCTTCCTGGATCGCCTTCTGGCGGGCCTTCTCCGCGGCGGCGCGGGCCTGGGCCACCTTCTGCAGGATGGCGGGCTTGGGCGCCATCATCAGCGTCATCGTGCGCTGCTCCATCATCGGGCGCACCTCGACGTTGGCGATCTCCTCGCAGTGCTGGACGATCCAGTCGAGCTGCTCCTGCGCCTTCTCCGGGTGCGTGATCTCGCGGCCGCGGAAGCGCACCGTGAACTTCACCTTGTGACCCGCGCCGAGGAACCGGTGCGCAGCCCTGGTCTTGAACTCGAGATCGTGGTCGTCCGTCTTGGGACGGAGCTTGATCTCCTTGATCTCCACCACACTCTGCTTGCGCTTCGCCTCGCGGGCCTTCTTCTTCTCGTCGTACTTGTACTTGCCGAAGTCGAGGATCTTGCAGACCGGAGGATCCGCCTTCGGGTTGACCTCGACGAGGTCGAGCCCCTTCTCCTGGGCCCGGCGCAGCGCCTCGTGGGTCTGCATGATGCCGAGCATCTCGCCGTCATCGCCGATGACGCGGATCTCCGGGACGCGGATGCGCTGGTTGATGCGGATCTGCGGCCCCCGCTGGGCCTGCCGAGGGTCGAAGCGTCTCATCGCCATGTGATATTTCGCTGCCTCCTTGTGTTCTGTGCTTCCGAAAGCGACGGACCGCCGCTTCGCGACCGATCTTGGCCGCGGCGACCATCACCATGCCAATGTCGCCTGACTCCGCGCCGCAGGCAACGGCAGCAAGCACAGCGGCTGCCGCGGCACACCGGCGTTCGGGAGCCCTGGGGTACCGGGCTCGACGGGAGTAGGGAGAGGCCTTCCGGCGAGGGGGGCCGGGCGGGACCGCAGGTCACGAACCAGGGGCGCTCACGGCCAGGCGAGGGGGCTTCGCCTCCGCGGCGAGCCGGTCGGCGAACTCCTCGAGCGGCATCGCCCCGAGGTCCTTGTTGAGATCGCGCGACCGGGGGGCGACCTTGCGGCCCTCGGCCTCCTTGTCGCCGACCACGACCACGTACGGCACGCGCGTCAGCCGGGCCGCCCGGATCTTGGCGCCCAGCTTGTCGGAGCTGAGATCGGCCCGGGCGCGGAGCCCGCGGCCCCGGAGGTGCGCCACCACCTCCTGCGCGTAGGCGGCCTGCTTCTCGCTGACCGTGACGATGATCGCCTGCTCCGGGGCCACCCAGGCCGGGAAGGCGCCCCCGACGTGCTCGAGGTACACCGAGAAGAACCGCTCGAGCGAGCCGAGGATCGCCCGGTGCAGCATCACGGGGCGGTGCACGCCGCCGTCGGCGCCGGTGTACTCGAGCTCGAAGCGGTCGGGCAACGCGTAGTCCACCTGGATCGTGCCGAGCTGCCAGCTCCGCCGCAGCGCATCCTGGACGTGGAACTCGAGCTTCGGGCCGTAGAACGCGCCCTCCTCGGGCGCGATCTCGAAGGGGAGGCCGGCCTGCTTCAGGGCGTCCGCGAGCGCGCCCTCCGCGGCGTCCCACTGCGCGTCGGTGCCGATGCGCTTCTTGGGCCGGGTCGCGAGCTTGATGTCGATCTTGGCGAACCGGAAGGCGGCGTACACCTCGAGCAGGAGGCGCAGGAACGCCTGGATCTCGCCGTGCATCTGCTCCGGGGCGCAGAAGATGTGGGCGTCGTCCTGGCAGAAGCTCCGCACCCTGGCGAGCCCGTGGACGACGCCGCCGCGCTCGTACCGGTGGAGCCGCCCGAAATCGGCGAGCCGCCACGGCAGCTCGCGGTAGCTGCGCCGCCGCTGGCCGAAGATGAGGCAGTGGCTCGGGCAGTTCATCGGCTTCTGGGCGAGCCGCTCGAGCTCGGCGAGCTGCTCCAGGACCGCGGCGTCGCGCTTCTTGTCCGCTTCCTTGTAGGCCGCCGCGTCCGCCTCCCCGGGAGAGACCCCGAGCCGGAGCGCGAGGCGCGCCGCGTCGAGGTGCTCCGCCGTGACGGGCAGGTACATGTTCTCGCGGTAGTTCGGCAGGTGCCCGCTCGTATCGAACAGCCGCTTGTCGAAGATCTGCGGCGTGATGACCTCCTCGTAACCGTAGTCGACGTAGAGGTCGCGCATGTACTGGACGAGCGCGTTGTAGACGTGCGCGCCGCGCGGCAGGAGGAACGGCATGGCCGGCGCGTACTCGTGGAACATGAAGAGCTCGAGCTCTTTCCCGAGCTTCCTGTGGTCGCGCTCCTTGGCCTCCGCGAGGAGCTTCAGGTGCTCGTCGAGCGCCGCCTGGCTCGGGAACGCCGTGCCGTAGATGCGCTGGAGCATCGGGTTGCGCTCGTCGCCGCGCCAGTAGGCGCCGGCCACGCTCACCAGCTTGACGGCCTGGAGCAGCGAGGCGTCCGGCACGTGCGGGCCCTCGCAGAGGTCGACCCACTCGCGCTCGCCGTCGCTGTGCCGGTAGAGCGAGACCTCCTCGCCCGGCGGGATCGCGTCGATGAGCTCGCGCTTGTACGTCTCGCCCAGCTGCGCGAAGAGCTCGTGCGCGGCCTCGCGGTTCACCACGTCGCGACGGAACGGGCGGCCCGCGGCGATGATCTCGCGCATCTTCGCCTCGATCTTGGCGAGGTCCTCGTCCGTGAAGGGGCCGCTCGGCTTGTCGAAGTCGTAGTAGAAGCCCGCCTCGATGGCGGGGCCGATCGTGACCTTCGTCCCCGGGAAGAGGCGCTGCACGGCGTCGGCCATGATGTGCGCCGTCGAGTGCCGGATGATGCGCAGGCCGTCCGGATCGGACGTCCGCACCGGCTCGATCCGGGTCGAGCTGTCGCGAAGGAAGGGGGTCTGAAGATCGAGGAGGCGCCCGTTGACGCGGGCGCCGATGACGGTGCGGTCCTTGGCGATGTCGTCGGCGAGAGCCTCGCGCACCGTGGTGCGGGCCGCCGGGGCGGCCTGGGCTGTCTGATCGAGGGCCATGAAACCTCGCAGGCTAGGTCTCCTGCTGATTTGTAGGCGCGGCCGGTTTCGAACCGGCGACCCCTACCGTGTCAAGGTAGTGCTCTACCACTGAGCTACGCGCCTGGGTCCCGCTCGCTCGGCGCGAGGCCGACGAAACGGAGAGCGCCTCCTATCAAGCGCCGGAGAGTCCGTCAAGCGATCAATTTTTCGGGATCGCGTTTTTCGGGGGCGCAGGTCGCGACGTCGCGACGTTCCGCGTGCCGGCATCCTCGCGGACGCGTCAGGCGACCCGCTCGAGCGCGAGGGGTCGCAGCTCGGTCGAGCGCGACTCCCGCAGCGCGCGGCTGAGCTTGGCGAGGCGACCCGGCGCGACGACGCGCGACGACGGAGCGTCGCATCGCGACGGGAGCATCGTCTCCTGACGAAAGCTTCATTTCTCGGAGTTACGTCCAGACATGGACGACGGCGATCGAGGCGCCGCTTCGGCCCGGTCGCTGCGCGGAATCCGATCGCGCTCGCGCTTGACCTCGCGTGCGGCTCGGGCGACGAACGGCTGGATGGCAGGGCCTGACGGTCTAGGCTCGCCGCCGGATCCGGCGGCGGTGATCGCACATG
Source organism: Sorangium sp. So ce134 (assembly GCA_051525975.1). Taxonomy (GTDB): domain Bacteria; phylum Myxococcota_A; class Polyangia; order Polyangiales; family Polyangiaceae; genus Sorangium. Next base: position 8,183,589 of record CP150314.1, on the reverse strand, counting down.
TCGAGGTGGCCGCGGGGAGCGCGCTCTTCGCCGCGCACGCGGCGGTGCCCGGCGATCTGCCGATCGAGCGCGCCGCGTCCGCCGCCGAGGCCATCCGCGCCGCGGCGGCGCGGACGCGCGCCGGACATCGGGCGAGCGTGGTGCTGGGCGCCCACGAGCTCGTCGGGGCGCTCGCCGCGCTCGGCGAGGCGGCGGCGGTGCGGACGCCCGTCACGGTGCACGTCATCGAGCGGCGCGGCGGGCTCGCCGTGGGGCGCGACGAGCTCGCGCCCGCGCTCGACGTCGGCGCGGGGGTGCTCGTCACCTGGAGCAGCCAGGAGGCGGCCGACGTGGCGCTCGTGGCGCGGCGCGCCGCCGAGGACAGCGAGACGCCGTTCCTGCACCTCGTCGACGCGCTGCCGTCGGACGTGTCCGCCCTCGGCGCGGCGCGCGATCTCGCCGCGCGCTTCCTCGGCTCGGAGCGGAGCGCGCCGACCTTCACCGACTCGGCGCCCGGCGAGAGCGACGGCGACGGGGGCCCGCGCCCGCAGGGCCGCGGCGTCGTCCGGAAGCGGGCCGAGCGCGGCTTCTGCGCGCGCGTGCCGTTCGCGCTCACCAGCGCGATGCGGGAGCTCTGCGAGCTGACCGGCAGGCCGCTCGGCGCGATCGAGCGCGTCGACACCTCCGACGCGGAGGAGATCATGGTCGTCGTGGGCTGCGCGTTCCCGGCGGCCCGCGAGGTCGTGCGCAGCCTGCGCGCGCAGGGCCGGCGCGTCGGCCTCGTGGGCGTGCGCGCGCTGCGGCCGTTCTACGGCGCGGAGGTGGTGAAGACGCTCGGGCGGGCCAGGGCCATCGTGGTGCTCGAGCCGCTCGACGTGCCGCTCGCGCCGCACGGGCCCGTCGCCGCCCTGGTCAAGGCCGCGTTCGCGGACGCGCTCACGTGGGCCCCGGGCTTCCCCGGCGTCGGGCGCATCCCGCCGATCATCTCGGCGACGTTCGCGACGATCGACGGCACGATCACCGAGCGCGACGTGCGCCTGTCGCTGGCGGAGATCGCGAGCGGCGAGCGGGCCCGCCGGCACATGGTGTTCGGCAGCGATGGCTGACGCCCGCGCGCGGGTACGGGTAGTAGGCAGGTGGGCAACCAGGGTGAGCGAGCGGGTGGGGCGGAACCGGAAAAGGCCGTAAGGCTGTATTCCCGGCGCGTCCGGGTGAGGCTGCCCGCCTAGCTCCTTGCGCGACCCTTGGATCCTGGGTATGGAGGCGGGCCCCGGGGGGTTGGGAGAGGCCCGCAATTTGCGGGCGAGCCCGTCGGGGCCCGGAGACACGCGTCACCTTGGCAAGCTCAAACTGGTTCCAGCCGAACGCCGCCCCCGGGCGCGCGGGCAATGCGCCCGCGGCGCCGGTCGAAGGTCAACCGCCGCCGCCTTCTGGGGGGCAGGAGGCGCCGCCCGCGCCGTTCGGCGGGGGGGCCTTCTCGTTCCTCATCCTGGCGCTGCCGCTGCTGCTCATCTTCGTGATGACGCGGAGCCAGAACAAGAAGCAGAAGCAGCTCGAGTCGAGCCTCAAGGCGGGCGACCGGGTCGTCACCCAGTCCGGGCTCCTCGGCAGGATCGTCGACATCAGCCCGAACTCGCCCCGGGTCAAGCTGGAGATCGCCCCCGGCGTGAACGTGCAGGTCCTGAAGAGCGCGATCCAGGGCCAGGATCCTGGCGAGGTCGCGGCGGCGGACGCCAAGGTCGCCGAAGCGGCGAAGGACAAGAAGTCGTAGGCCGGCGCTCGGCCCAACAGGAAGCTCTTTACCGCCCCCCGCGGCGCCACACTCCATGCTCCTAAACATCTTTCAGTACGGGTTCGCCGGCATCGCCGGCCTGTGCCTCCTCGGCGCGTGGCTCAGCCGCCCGCGGCGCAGCGTCTTCGCCTGGGCGGCGCTCTCCGCCGGCGCCGCCGCCATTGCGGCGCACTACCAGGTGTTCTGGGCGCTCGCGACGTTCGGCCTGATGGTGCCGTGGGCGCTGTTCTGCGCCGGGCCGTGGATCGATTTGGCGTGGCGGGTGAAGACGGGCTTCGTGCTGTTCCTCGCGCTCGGCTCGGCGCTCTGCATCTACCCGACCTACCACGATGAGCGCTACGGCCGCCCCAGCCACACCGGCATGTCCTCCGAGGAGGCGTCGGAGCAGGAGACCCTCGCGAGGCGGGGAGAGCTCGGGTTCAGCCGCTTCTTGACCTCGAACGTCCCGTTCCGGCTGGTGCGCGGGCTCGATCTGAAGGGCGGCCTCCGCCTGGTCTACACCGTCGACGTCGACGAGGCGATCAGCGACAAGCGCGACCGGTACTACGACGACCTGCGCGCGGCGCTCGCGACGGCCCTCGGGTTCCACGAGGGCGACAAGCCGCCGACGATCGAGGAGATGCAGAAGCTCCAGACGAAGCTCCGCATCGAGAAGTCGCGCGAGCAGACCGACACGATCGTCATCACCTTCAACGACCCGGCGGACGCCGAGAAGATCAACGACGCGTTCCTCTCGAAGTTCCTCGGCGAGCTGCAGCTCCAGCGCTCGGCGGACCGCAAGGTCGTGCGTTTCCGCATCCGCGACGAGGTCTCGAGCAGCATCCGCGAGCGCGCGGTGTCGCAGGCCAAGGAGACGGTGCTCCGCCGCGTCGACGGCCTCGGCCTGAAGGAGGCGAGCGTCTCGACGCGCGACGAGGACGTCATCATCGAGGTCCCCGGCGACGACGAGAACTCCTTCAACACGATCCGCGAGATCATCAGCCAGACGGCGCGGCTCGAGTTCAAGATGGTCGACGACGACCACGATTTCTTCGAGCCGATCGCGAAGAGCGCCAAGGAGGAGGACCTCCCGAAGGGGCTGACCTTCTCGATCGAGAACGCGCCGGTCGGCCCCGGGAAGACCAAGCCGGTCCACTTCGCCCGGATGGTGCGCGCCGAGCACGAGGAGATGCGCGACACGCTCAAGCGGCTGCGCGAGTGGGTCGGGACGCTCCAGGTCCCGCCGGACAACGAGGTCGGCTACGGCAAGCTGTACGAGTACAACGAGGAGAAGGACGTCATCGAGGAGATCGGCTGGCGGACGTATTTCCTCTTCAGCAAGGCCGAGATCACGGGCGACATGGTGCGCGACGCGCAGGCGCTCCCGGATCAGAGCGAGGGCGGCCTCGGCGGCTGGTACGTGTCGATGGAGTTCACCCCGACCGGCGCCGATCGGTTCGAGGACATCACGGGCAGGAACGTCAAGCGGCGGTTCGCCATCATCCTCGACGAGAAGGTCGAGAGCGCGCCGGTCATCCAGACGAAGATCGGCGGTGGCCGCGCGCAGATCACGATGGGCTCGCAGAACCCCGATCAGCAGCTCCAGGACGCGCGCAAGCTCGAGCTGGTGCTCCGGTCGGGCGCGCTGCCGGCCCCGATCTCCCCGTCGAACGAGCAGCGCATCGGCCCGTCGCTGGGCAAGGACGCGATCCAGCAGAGCATGAAGGGCGCGATCGCGAGCGGGGTGCTCGTGGTCGTGTTCATGGTGGTGATCTACAGCCGCGCCGGGCTCATCGCGGACATCGCCGTCGTCTTCAACCTCATCCTGCAGATCGCCGTCCTCGCGATGTTCGGCGCGTCGATGACGCTGCCCGGCATCGCCGGCCTCGTGCTGACGATGGGCATCGCGGTCGACGCCAACGTGCTGATCAACGAGCGCATCCGCGAGGAGCTCAGGGCCGGCAAGAGCCCGCGCGCCGCGGTCGACGTCGGCTACGACAAGGCGTTCAGCGCCATCCTCGACGGGCACGTGACCACGCTGCTCTCGGGGCTCATCCTCGCGCAGTACGGCACCGGCCCCATCAAGGGCTTCGCGATCACGCTGATCGTCGGCATCGCGATCAGCCTGTTCACCGGGGTCGTGTGCACCCGCCTGATGTTCGACTGGGCCGTCCGCGGACGGAAGATCAAGACGCTCTCGCTCGGCTGAGAACGGGGCCGCGGGAGCAGATCTCCGGCCTTTGAGGGAGAACGCGAGAGCGGATCTCCGATTGAGACACGACGATGGAACTCATCAAACCTGGCCGTCAGTTCGACTTCATGAGCAAGCGCTGGCTCTTCATCGGCCTCAGCGGCGTGCTGCTCATCCTGTCGATCATCTCGTTCATCGTGCCGGGGCCGAAGCTCGGGACCGATTTCAAGGGGGGCACCGAGGTCGAGGTCGGCTTCAAGGCTCCGGTATCGAGCGCCGAGGTGCGCGAGGCCGTCACGAAGTCGGGCTTCGACTCCCCGGACGTCGTGTCCGTGGCGGACCAGGCCAACCCGAACCGCTACCTCATCCGGGTCCACGAGGTCTCCGCGCTCTCGGAGCAGCAGAAGGCGGCGGTGCGCGACCACATGTGCCTGGCGCCCGAGAACGGCACCGTCCCCGAGGACCGCTGCCCGGAGGCGGTGCGCGCCACCGAGGTCAAGTTCAGCCCCGGCGGCGACAAGATCTCCGCCCGCTACGAGGTCGCGCCCGATCTGGAGGGGATCAAGAAGCAGCTCGAGGGCATCGAGGGCGTCGAGATCAGGCCCGGCGCGAACAACCCGCACGTCGTGAGCGAGCGCGATCACAAGGTCGAGCTCTACCTGAAGTCGAAGGGCGACCAGCTGATGGACGGCCTCCGGGAGCACCTCGGCGCGGACAAGGTGCCCGACCAGGCGCTCCGGGTCGAGTGGATCGGGCCGAAGGCCGGCGCGCAGCTGCGCGACGCGGCCATCAAGAGCGTCCTCATCACGATCTTCTTCATCATGGCGTACATCGCGTTCCGGTTCGACATCCGGTTCGCGCCCGGCGGCATCCTCGCGCTCGTCCACGACGTCGGCATCGCGCTCGGCGCCATGGTGATCACGCAGCGCGAGATCACCCTCTCCACCGTCGCCGCGCTGCTCACCATCGTCGGCTACTCGATCACGGACACGGTCGTCGTCTACGACCGCATCCGCGAGAACCTGGGGAAGCACCGCGACATGAGCTTCGCCGCCGTCATCAACTTCTCGCTCTCCGAGATGCTCGGCCGCACCATCCTCGTGTCGATGACGACGCTGCTGTCGCTCATCATGTTCCTCTTCTACGGGACGGGCGTCATCCGGGACTTCGCGTTCACGCTCGTCGTCGGCATCGTCGTCGGCACGTACTCCTCCATCTACGTCGCGGCGCCGCTCACCGAGTGGATCGATCGCCGGTTCTTCGGCTCGGCCGCCGGCAAGCGCAAGAAGGTCAGCCGCGTCCGCACGCAGAAGCGCGCCGACGCGGTCGTCTGAGCGCCTCGCCGTGGCCGCGGCCGCTCGCGCAGCCCGGACCCAGACCATGGACGCCCCCGCCGCGCCGGTGTACCGGCTCTCGCGATGACGAGCACCGTCACCGAGGCCTGGAAGGAGCTCGCCGAGCGCGAGGCGCCGACCGCCGCCTCGCACGCGGCCGGCAGCGCGCCGCTCGTCGAGCGCGTCGCCGACCCGGGCGAGGCGTCGCCCGAGGCGCTCGCGATGGCGCGCGAGCTCGGCCTGTCGATCACGGTCGCGGACATCCTGCACCGGGCCGGCCGGGCCCCCGACGAGGCGACCCGCCGCTTCCTCGATCCGCGGCTCTCGCACCTCACGTCGCCCGACGCCATGGCCGATCGCGAGGCGAGCGCCGAGCGGATCGCGCGCGCCGTGCGCGCCGGCGAGCGGATCGCCGTCTTCGGCGACTACGACTGCGACGGGATCACCGCGACCGCCATCATGACGGGCGCGCTGCGCGCCCTCTCCGGCCAGGTCGTGCCGCTCCTCGCGACGCGCGCCGAGGGCAGCTACGGCCTCTCGGCCCCCGCGCTCGAGCGCGTCATGCGGGCCTGCCCCACGCTGCTCATCACGTGCGACTGCGGCTCCAGCGATCACGAGCGTCTGGCCGCCGCGCGCGCGGCCGGCATCGACTGCGTCGTCATCGACCACCACCTCGTGCCGGCCGAGCCGCTCCCCGCGATCGCGTTCCTGAACCCGCACCGCGCCGACTGCGGCTTCCCGTACAAGGGGCTCGCGTCGTGCGGGCTCGCGCTCTCGCTCTTGGCCGCGGTGCGCAAGAAGCTCGGCTCGTCGCTCGACCTCCGCCCCTACCTCGACCTCGTGGCCATCGGCACCGTCGCCGACGTCGCGCCGCTGACCGGCGACAACCGCGCGCTCGTGCGCGCCGGCCTCGGCGTGCTCCAGACCGGCCCCCGGCCCGGGCTGCGGGCGCTCGCGGCGCTCGCCAACCTCGACCTCGGGCGCGGCGCTTCCGCGGAGGACGTCGCGTTCCGGATCGCGCCCCGGCTCAACGCGCCCGGCCGGCTCGGCGATCCCGACGTCTCGCTCGAGCTCCTGCTCGCGCACGACGGCGTGACCGCCTCCGCGCTCGCCGCCACGGTGGAGCAGGCGCAGATCAAGCGGCGCGCCATCCAGGACGAGATGCTGGCGTCGGCGCTCGCCGAGATCGAGCGCGCCGGCTTCGATCGGGATCCCGCGATCGTCATCGCGCGGCAGGGCTTTCACCCCGGCGTGGTCGGCATCGTCGCGGGCAGGCTCACGGCCCGCTTCGGCAAGCCGACGATCGTCATCGCCCTCGAGGGCGCCAAGGGGCGCGGCTCGGTGCGCGGCCCGGCGGGCGCGCGGCTCCACGACGCGCTCTCCCTGTGCCGCGCCGAGCTCATCGGCTTCGGCGGCCACCAGGCGGCGGCGGGCGTCGAGGTGCGCGCCGATCGCGTCGAGGCGCTCCGGGCGGCGTGGTGCGACGCCTTCCGCGACCAGGACCTCCCGGCCGCCGCGGCGCTCGCGACCGCCCACGCCCGGCTCGACGATCGCGACGATCCGGCGGCCGTGGCGCGCGATCTCGAGCGGCTCGAGCCGTGCGGCGAGGGGAACCGCCCGGCGTACGTCCTCCTGCCGAGCGCGGCCGTGCGCTCGGCGAGGAACCTGAAGGGCCACCTCAAGCTGGAGCTCACCTTCGCCCGCCGCGAGATCGCGTGCTTCGGGTTCGAGCTGGGCGAGCTCGCGCCGCGGTTCGCGGGCGGGCGCGTCGACGTGGTGGGCCGCCTCCGGCGCGACGCCTGGCGCGGCGGGGACGCCGTCGAGATCAGGATCGAGCACGTCGCCGCGGCCGACTGAGCGTTCGCGGCGGGCCTCTGCGGCGTGCTAGCGTGGGCGCGTGGCTGAGCCGCTGATCCGGTTCTCGCATGTGCGCAAGGCCTTCGGCCCGAAGGTCATCTACCGCGACCTGAACCTCGAGGTGTACCCGGGCGAGACGCTCACCGTCATGGGCGGGTCGGGCGTCGGCAAGAGCGTCATGCTCAAGCTGCTCATCCGCCTGCTCGACGCGGACGATGGATCTATCCAGTTCCACGGTGAAGAGATCACGAAGCTGAGCGAGGCGCGCATCGCCAGGGTGCGCCAGCGCATCGCGATGCTGTTCCAGGGGGGCGCCCTGTTCGACTCGATCTCGGTCGGCGGGAACGTCGCCTACGGCCTGCACGAGCACTACCGCAAGGAGATGACCGAGGCGCAGATCGCCGAGCGGGTGAACTGGGCGCTGTCGCTCGTCGGCCTGCCCGGCATCGAGCAGATGCGCCCGGGCGACCTGTCCGGCGGCATGAAGAAGCGCGTCGGCCTCGCGCGCGCCATCGCGGTGCAGCCCGAGGTGCTGCTCTACGACGAGCCGACGACCGGCCTCGATCCGATCAACACCGAGCGCATCAACCACCTCATCAAGGGGCTGAAGCAGGCTCTCAACGTGACCAGCATCGTCGTGACACACGACATGAAGAGCGCGTTCTCGATCTCGGATCGGCTGGCGATGATCTACCGCGGCGAGGTCATCGCGACGGGCACGCCGGACGAGTTCCGGGCGTCCCGAGATCCGCATGTCGCCGATTTCATTACCGGGACCGCGCCGGTGAACGAGGACGTCCAGACGCTTCTCGGCACGTGACGATCCCCCCAAGATCGCGCAAGATGCCCTTCTGCATGGGCAGAGCGCGCGATCTGAAGGTCGGACTCTTTGTGCTGGCGGGCCTTGTACTTTCCGCCGTAGTCATTTTCCTGATAGGCGACGAGCGGCGGCTCTTCGACTCCTCCGTCGAGTTCTCGACGAGCTTCAGCGACGTGCAGGGGCTGAAGCCGGGCGCGCCCATCCGCATGGGCGGCATCGACATCGGTCACGTCGCCGCGGTCGGCTACGGCCCCGACCCGAAGGACACCAAGATCTACGTGAAGCTCGAGGTCGTCGAGAGCGAGGCGAGCCGGGTCAAGACCGACAGCGTGGCCCAGATCGCGAACAAGGGCTTGCTCGGCGACAAGATGCTCGAGCTCACGAAGGGGCAGAGCCCCGACTCGGTGCCGCCGGGCGGCCACATCCCGGGCGAGGTCCCCACCGACGTGATGGGGAAGGTGGCCGGGATGGCCGACAAGGCCGAGGCGACGCTCGACAACATCCAGAAGGTCTCGGAGAACATCGCCGACGAGCGGCTGCACAAGGATCTCCGCGAGACGGTCGCCTCGGCGAACACGCTGATGAAGCAGGTGACCGAGGGCGAGGGCTACCCGCACCGCTTCCTGACCGATCCCGAGGAGGCCGAGCGCATCTCGCGCACCCTGCAGAGCCTCGACCGCGTCAGCACGGAGCTCGCGAGCACGCTGCGCGACGTGAGGGGCGTCGTCGCGCGCGTCAAGGAAGGGCCGGGGTTCGCGCACGACGTCATCTACGGCGACGGCCCGCAGAAGCAGATCGAGCAGTTCGGGAACGCCGCGGATGAGGTCGCCACGACGCTGCGGGGCATCCGCGAGAGCGACAGCCTCGCGCACGACGCGCTCTACGGCGGCAAGGGCGACGGCGCCGAGGCGCTCGCCAACGTGACGGCGATGACCGGCGACCTGCGGGCGATCGTGCACGACATGAGGGCGGGCAAGGGGACCCTCGGGGCGCTCCTGGTCGATCCGTCGATCTACGAGGACATGAAGAGCCTCCTCGGCAACGTGCAGCGCAACGACGTGCTCCGCGCGCTCGTTCGCTACTCGATCAAGCAGGACGAGCAGAAGCCTGCAGTCCAGGTCGGCGGCACCACGCCGCCGCCTTCTCCCTAGGGCCACGCCTTAGGCGTCCAACCCCGCGTGGTCGGGCTCACCGCGCTGCCTCGCGGCGGCTCGCCCGGGATGCGTCGAGGGCCGCCCGCCGCGGCGCTCGACGCGCGGGGCGCGCGGGGCTGGGCTCGCGCGGCGCGCGAGGCACATCCGGGCCGCCCGCGCAACCGCCAGGACAGGGCTAGCGCCTTGCGTCGTCCCGGGCCGCCCTTTATTCCTCTTTGTCCCCATGCCCAGGAAGCTCGCTGACCGTCTGTCGGCCGTCGCGCCCAGTGCAACGCTCGCCATGGCGGCGAGGGCCGCGCGTCTCCGCGCCGAGGGGCATACGGTCTACTCCTTCGGCGTGGGCGAGCCGGACTTCGACACGCCCGAGCACATTCGCTCCGCGGCGAAGGCGGCGCTCGACGCCGGCGCCACGCACTACACGGCTGTGTCCGGCGCGCCCGAGCTGAGGTCGGCGATCTGCGCCGCGACCGAGCAGCACCGCGGGTGGCGGCCGCTGCCGAGCCAGGTCACCGTGAGCTGCGGCGCGAAGCATGCGCTCTTCAACCTCGCCGCCGCGCTCTTCGAGCCGGGGGACGAGGTCGTGATCCCGGCGCCTTACTGGGTCAGCTATCCCGAGCAGGTGCGCCTGTTCGGCGCCGCGCCGGTCGTCGTCGAGACCACCGAGGCGACCGGCTTCCGCCTCACGGCGGACGCGCTCCAGGCCGCGCTGACGCCGCGGGTGAAGGCGCTCATCCTGTGCACGCCCTCGAACCCGACCGGCTCGGCGTACGCGGAGGAGCACCTGCTCCCGCTGGCCTCCGTGCTGCGGCGCCACGACTGCTGGATCATCGTCGACGAGATCTACGCCGACCTCACCTACGACGGCTTCCAGCACGTGTCGCTCCCCGCGCTCGCGGAGGACCTCGCCTCGCGCGTGATCGTCGTCGACGGGGTCAGCAAGACCTTCGCCATGACGGGCTGGCGCATCGGCTGGAGCATCGCGCCGATCGAGGTCGCGAAGGCGCTCGACGTGGTCCAGGGCCAGAGCACGACGAACGCCGCCGCCGTGTCCCAGGCCGCCGCCGTGGCGGCGCTGAACGGCGCGCGCGACGCGGTGTTCGCGATGCGGGCGGCTTTTGCCCGGCGCCGGTCGCTCATGGTCGAGGGCCTCAACGCGGTGCCCGGGGTGCGCTGCCGGATGCCCGAGGGGGCCTTCTACGCGTTCGCCGACGTGCGGGGGCTCTGCGGGCGCTCGTTCCAGGGGAAGGCGCTCGCGAGCGACGAGGGCGTGGCGACGTGGATGCTGGAGCACGCGCACGTTGCCGCGGTCGCCGGCACCCCCTTCGGTGCGCCCGGCTATCTTCGGTTCTCCTACGCCTGCGACGAGGACCACATCGAAGCCGGCCTCGCCGCGCTCCGGCGCGCCGTTGCGACGCTCGATTGAAGGATGGCGGCCCGCCTGGGTCGATCGCCTGGCCTGCGGCTTCGAGGCAGCGGCGCTGGCCCGGCCCGCTCGCGGAGCGCCGCGAGGGCCTGCGGAAGCGGCTGCTTGCCTGGTCCACGCCTTCGCCGCGACGTGCGAGCGCGCCAAGGCGCGCGACCCGGGCCCCGCCGAGCGCCTCGCCGGAGCCGCGAGGCGCCCCAGAGAGGCGCGCTGGCGCCTGGTATCCCTCGCGCCGCGAGAAAGTTCGACATCGGCAGCGAGTTCTTCTTGTCGAACGCCGATCTCTGGGTTAAAAGCGCCACGTCTTTCCGAAACGGCCGGGTGACAACCGGCTGGCATCGGGCGCATAACTCAGCGGTAGAGTGCGTCCTTCACACGGACGAAGTCACAGGTTCAAATCCTGTTGCGCCCACCCCGATTCGTTCCCGTCGCCAGCTGGTCCAGCGCATCGAGTCGCACAGCGCGACGGTGTTGCCAGCGGTAGGTGACGGGCAGCTGAGCGACACGTCGCGCCGATCGTGGTGCCACCTGCGCCTTGGGCTTCCTGTTCGTGCAGGATGCGTGGCGAGGCGTAGGGGGGTCAAGGCAACGCCCTGTCGCGGTCTGGACGACGAGGGAGCCCGCAGGCGGCGCCCGCGTGGCTGCGGCGAGGCGGGATCACCCGACCTCGATGAGGCGGGGATCAGGGCGCGGCGCTCCCCGCGGGCGGGGTGGCTGCCGCTTTCTTGCGCTTCTCGATGACGCTGGCCGTCGCGCGCAGATCCTTGGCGATGGCGCCGCACTTGATGCACGTGCGCATCCGCAGGACCCCGCAGCGCTGCGGGGTGAGCAGCGACTTGATGTAGTGCAGCGCGCGGACATCGCCCTCCTCGCGCGCCCTGGCGATCAGCGCCTTGGTGGGGCACCCGGTGAGCCGGCGCAGGTCGTCGGCGATGAGCAGCGCGGGCGACGCCATCTGCCGCACGCTGGGCTCGAGCAGCTGTTTGCTCGCATTGTCCCTGATCCAATCGCCGAACCTCGGCGCGGTCACCACCTCGTAGAGCAGGTCGGGACCGCGGCTTCCCATCTGCTTGGCCATCAGATCGAGCGCCGTGAGGGCGACCTCCGGGGGGCCGTTCGCGATCCTCAGGAGGAGCTGCTTGACCTCGTCGTGGCCGGTCTCCTCGGGGGCGATCTCGAACAGCCGCTTCACCGTGAGCAGCGCGTCCGAATACGCCTTCTCGCGCCCCTGCGCGAGCGCGAGCGCTCGGAGGACCGGAGGGTCCTCCGGATACCGCTGCGCGAGCGCGCCGAGCGCAGCGAGCCCCGCGGCCTGGGCGTTCTCGAGCTCCGCGGCCTGCGCGCGAGCAGGCTCGGTCTTCGCAGGCGCGTCGGGCTCCGCAGGGTCGAGCGCGGGCGCCGGCTCGGGCGTCGGCGCGCCGGCGCTGCCGCTCGGCGCGGCGGTCGGCGCAGGCCGCCGCGCCGCGCCGCCCGGCTCCTGCTCGAGCACCGCCACGGCGGTCGGGTTGCGGAGCGCTACCGCGCCGCAGACGAGGCCGGTGGCCACCAGCAAGCCCAGCGCGGCCAGGGAGGCTGCCGCTTTCGGGCGACCCAGACCCGATTCACCGACCTGACTACCCGAGCCGCTCATTGCAGCCGCCTCTCCCGCGGATGACCCACGGTCTCGTCCTCAACCGTAGGGATCGTCGTTCTTCGGCGGCTTCGGCGCGGCCGGCCTCGGCCTGGGCGCCGGCTTGGGCGGCGCGGGCGCGGCCGTCTCCTTGGGGGCCGCGGGCTCCGCGGTCGCCTTGGGCGCCGCCGGCTCGGCCGTCGTCGTGGGGGCCGGCGGCTCCGCGGTCGCCTTGGCGGGGGGCTCGGCGGTCGCAGCGGTGGTCGCCGCCGGCGCCGCCGACGCCGCAGGGGCCGTCGACGCCGCGGGGGCCTCCGTGGGCGCGGTCGCCGCCGGGGGCGCGGTCGTGTCCGTCGCCGCGGGCACGACCTCCGTCGGCTGGGGCTTCTCCTCCGTCGGCGCGGGTTTCGCGGCGGGCGGCTCCGGCGCGGGCGCTGCCGGCGTGGGCGCGGGCGCGGTCGGCTTGGGATCGCTCTGCCCGAACACGAGCCAGAGCGCGCCGCAGAGCGCCGCCGCGACCAGCAGGATCGTGAGCAGCCGACCGGTGCCGCTGCTCTCCTCTTCCTGCGCGAGCGGGGCCTTGCCCGTGGTCGCGGCCTTGGCGGCGACCGCCTTGTCCTCCTTCGGCTTGGCTGCCGCGGGCTTCGCCTTGGCCAGGTCGTCGGCCGCCTTCTCTTCCTGGCGCGCGGGCTTGCCGTGCAGCTCCTCGGCCGGCGTCCTGTCCGCCACCTCCGCCGGCTTCTTCGCCGCGGCGACCTTGGCTGGCCTCGCCTCGGCCGCGGGCGCCTCGTCCCGCGCTTCCCGCTCGTTCGCCAGCTGCGCGACCGCCGCGACCGGAACGGCCGCCGGCTCGGCCAGCGGCTTCGCCCGCTCCTCCTTCGGCGCCGGCGCGGGCTCGGGCTCTGCCCTCTTCGGCGGGGTGGGGATGAGCGGCTCCTTGGACGCGCCGATCTCATCCAGCGAGCCGCCGGCCTCGGCGAGCGCCTGCTTCAGCAGCTCGGCCGCCTGCTTCATCATCGTCCGCTCGTCGGGCGGCGGCATCTCCTTCTCGGGGTTCGTCTTCGGGAAGAAGCTGCCGGCCTCCGCGAGGTCGTCCTTCTTCAACGCGTCGCCCTTGCCCGCGTCGCCCTTCGGGGTCGCCCCGATCGAGCCGAGGCCCAGCATCGTCGATGCCCGCTTCACCTGCGCGGCCTGCGCGGCCTTGGCGGCCGCCGGCTCGGCCTGCGGCGCGGCCGCGGCCGCGGGCTCCGCCGCCTCCTCGCCCAGGTCGGCGCGGTCGGTGATGCCGGCCTCGAACGCCGACCCGGCGCCTTGCTGCGCGTCGACCAGCCGGGTGATCACGGCCTTGGACTTCTCATCGATCTTGATGAACTTCACGCCCATGCCGGACGGGTGCGCGTCGCTCGCCTGTGCGGGCTCCCGCTTCCATACGACGCGGCCGACGCCGGCGATGACGGCCTGCTCGTCCTGCAGCCGGATCTCGAACTTGAGCAGCGTGCCAGCGGGGAAGGGCGACGGCGTCTTGATGAAGATGCCGCCACGGCTCACGTCATGCGAGTGGTGCTCGATGAACTCGTCGACCGTGGCGCTCTTGTAGCGCACGGTCATCTGCAGCACCCTCGCTCGCGGATCTTTGCGTGTGTCCTGGGCCATCAGGGTAGAACTCCGGTCTACTTCGCGACTCGCTCCTGCGGATGTGGTCCGCATGTTAACCCAAGGTTCGCCGCGAAGCCCAAAGGCTAACACGTGGCGGTCGCTTTACCGAACGCGGCCATGGGGTACCGGGCGAGCATGCTGTTCGTGCGCGCGCTCGCGCCCGTGCCCTTGCGCTTCAGGGCTTGGTGAACCGAGCGTGTGCGCGCGCCGCTCGTGATATGTTCGCGCCGACTGGAGAATGCGCCGAGATGGCTGTCCGGGACCACTTTCGCGCTCACGCGAGGCGACGCGTCGATCTTGGGGCGACGCTGCGCGATCGGCAGTCGCTCGCGGAGCACGGCGTCCGCATCCGCGATCTCGGTCTAGGGGGCGCCGGCATCGAGCTGTCCGAGGCTCAGCTGGCGTCGGAGCTCCTGGATCCCGAGGCCTTGGTGACGCTCGAGGTCACCACCCCGAACCTGTGGGATCCGCTGAGCCTCCGCGGCCGGATCGCCTGGATCCGCCGCGGGCCGGCGGGCAGGCCGGCCCGCGCGGGCGTGCGCTTCGAGCATCACGACGCCGGGGCGCTCTATGCGCTCTACCAGCTGCTCGGCACCGAACGCTTCGAGCTCTAGCGCGGGGGGGTGCCCGCACAGGAGACGGGCCCACCTCGACGTTTTCGGTGCTCGGCGTACGTGAGTCTCAGGATCCTACACATCTCGCTTGATGTGTGCCGGTCGACATGATCCAAGCTGCGGATGGGTTCACCTGCAGCAGAGCGTGCGGCGGCACTCGCCGAGGAGATGGGCGACGCGCACTTCGGCGATGCGCGGCTTTCGAAGCGTCAGACCAAGCTGGTGCAGAAGCTGGCGCAGGCGCCGGACAAGAGCTTCCCCTCGCTGCTGTCCGACAGCGAGCTGGAGGCGGCGTACCGCTTCTTCGGCAACGACGCGGTCACGCCCGCGGCGATCCTGGCTCCCCATGTGCGCGCCACCCTCGCGCGCATGGAGGCCGAGCCGGTCGTGCTTGCCATCCATGACACCACGACCCTCTCCTTCCGCTCCGACGGCCAGCGGCAGGGGCTCGGCCGGCTGCGCTCCTCGGGTCAGGCGTTCTTCGCCCACTTCACCTTGGCGGTCAGCGGCGATGGAACGCGCCGCCCGCTGGGCGTGCTCGACCTGAGCACGCGCGTGCGCGATGACCACAGCACGGACAACGAGCACGACCGCTGGGGAGAGCAGGTCGAGCGGGTGGCGGCCCTGGGCTGTGCTCCGCACGCCTTGGTGCACGTCATGGACCGCGAAGGCGACGACTACGGCCTGTTCGCGCAGCTGCTGAGCGCAGGGCATCGGTTCGTGATCCGGCTCGCGCACAACCGCCTCGTGGACGCTGCTGCCGCCGGAGAGGAGGCCAAGCTCGATCAGGCGCTCGCACAGGTCCGAGAGGTAGCCGTGCGCGAGGTGGAGCTTTCCCCGCGTCGAGCGGGCAACCGCAGCCCTCAACAGAAACGCCTGCATCCCTCACGCGCCGGACGCTTGGCGAAGTTGGCCCTCGGAAGCACGCGCGTGACGCTACGGCGACCGAGATCCCAGCCGCGCGAGCTGCCGGCGACGCTCTCGCTCCAGGTCGTACGCGTCTGGGAGCTCGATCCGCCGCCAGGCGAGGCGCCCGTCGAGTGGGTGCTGCTCACCGACGAGCCGGTCGAGTCCGATGAGCAGCTGGTCCAGCTGGTCGACTGGTACCGGGCGCGCTGGATGGTGGAGGAGTTCTTCAAGGCCCTCAAGACCGGATGCGCCTACGAAAAGCGCCAGATCGAGGACCTGCACGGCTTGCGCAACGTGCTGGCGCTCTTCGCTCCCATCGCCTGGCAGCTCCTGCTGCTGCGCAGCGAGGCCCGGCGCGCTCCGGAGCAGCCCGCCAGCGTCGTGCTCACGCCCACCCAGCTCGACGTGCTGCGGGCCTTCGCCCGCAAGCCGCTACCCGACAACCCCACGGCCCGCGATGCCTTGCTGGCCATCGCCGCGCTCGGCGGACACCTCCGGAGAAACGGCGAGCCCGGCTGGCAGACCTTGGGGCGTGGCTACGAGCAGCTCCTCATCCTCGTCCAGGGCTGGAGCGCGGCGAAGAAGGAGGGGAAATTATGATCAATCCTGAGACGTGAGTACGCCTGCGCGGCGAAAACGCCGATCTGGGCCCGTCTCCTGTGCGGGCACCCCCCCCGCGCTGCGGGCGAAAACGGGGGGAGGGGACCGGGGCGAGGCGCTCCGTGGCGGAGGATGCCTGCGCGGCGAAAACGCCGATCTGGGCCCGTCTCCTGTGCGGGCACCCCCCCCGCGCTGCGGGAGAAAACGGGGGGAGGGGACGGGGGCGAGGCGCTCCGTGGCGGAGGATGACTGCGGCGAGAATGTCGTTGCGTGTGCGGGAATGGTGGCGCGGGGGATGGGCCGATGTCCGATTGCGAAGGGTGGGCAACGGTAGGCCCGCAGCGAGGGAGCTCGTCGCGCGGCACGGCGCGGGGGATGGGCCGATGTCTGAGCCTCGGACGTTATCTATCCGGCGCATCGCGCCGGATAGATAACGTCCCAGGCGAGTTCGGCGGGGCCCCCGCGTCGTGCCGCGCGACGAGCTCCCTCGCTGCGGGCCGGGCAGCTCGGCAAGGCCTCACGCCCGGCCAGGTGACGACTCGTCCTAGAGGGCGAACACCGGGCCGATGGTGGGAGCGATGACGAGGCCGAGCGTCGGCCACATCAGCATGAGCTTCACCTCGGCGGATACGCCGAGGTTCGGGGTGATGCCGTAGACCACACCGGCCCCGACCGCCGAGAAGTTCCGACCCGTGATCTGGTAAGCGTCGAGGTTCTCGACGAAACGGGTGTCCGCCGGGCACCGGTTGCTGCCGTTCCCATCCTGCAGCGAACCGTCCTCCCTCCGGCGATCGCACACATCCACGGGCACCGAGGCGTTCACCTGGGCCAGGCCGATGGGCGACAGGAATCCATACGGGCGGAATTCACCCTTCTCGACAATGCGATCTCCCAGGAAGAAGTACGTGGCGCGGAGCTCCCCGTGGAGCGGCAGGAAGCTGAGCGCCTGGAGATGCGGGTTCTGCTTTTCGTCTCCCAGCCACGGCGTCGGCTCGGCCTCGGAGGTCGGCGAGCCGCCGAACGCAAACCCGAGCCGCGCGCCCACGAGCAGCGGCAGATTCGCGAAGAGCTGCCGATCGTACGACAGCATCACGCGCCCACCGGCAGGGCTCAGGCCACCCTTGACCCCGTTCGTCCCCGGGAGATCCGCCGGCTCTCCGTAGAACTGCTTGCCGTTGCTGCCCGGATAGAAGCAGGCGTAGGCGGCGTCGCTCCCCGAGCAGACGTAATCCGTGCCGCGCACGAGGAGCAGATCGAGCTCCCCCCAGAGGCCGAACACGTTGCGGTTGCCCTTGCCCGCAGCGGCCCCGCCGCCCCCCTCCGTGGCCCCCTGCTCGCAGGTCCCGTTCAGGCAGACGAGCCCGGACTGGCACTCCACGGTCTCCTCGCAGCTCGCGCCCCACCCCTTGTCCCCGCGCTCGCCTCCGGCCTCGGGGCAGCCAGGCAGGCCAGGCGGGCAGTCCTCCTTCGCGGCGCACCGCTTCGGCGGATCCTGACCGGGGAGCGACGGCTCCTGCTCGATCTCGTTCTTGATCGGCACCCGGTGCGGCGCCTGCATCGAGCCGGCGGTGCCCACCGGGTCGCCCGCCTCGTCCCGCAGGATCACGAAGTACCGGACATCGCCGGTCGTCGTGACGTCCTCGCAGGGGATCTCCGCCCCGAAGCCGCTCCCCATGAGCGTCATCTCGACCGACTTCCACTTGGGCGAGCCGAACGGTTTGTACCGCAGCGTCGCCTTGGACGCGTCGATCTCCTCCGGGATCTCGACATAGACGGGCACCGGCGTGTGCACCGCCTGCTCGGCCACGGGCGTGTGCGGGACGTCGCCCGCGGCGGCCTTCCCGGGCTTGCCGCCATCGCCCGGCGCGTCCTCCGCCGGCTTCCCGGCGGACTGCGCATCCTTCTGGGCCTCCTTGAACGCCTGGGCCAGCTCGGCCGTCGTCAGCGCGTCGATGAGCGCCGCCTTCGGGTCGGCCTGGAGCGCCAGCACGAACTCCGCCTTGGCCTGCTCCAGCTTGTTGCCGCCGCCGTACACCGTGCCGAGCGCGATGTGCAGCTTGCCGATCACCGGCTTCGTGCACGCGTTCCTCTCGCACTTCTTCAGGGCGTCTCGGAGCTTCTTCTCCGCCTTGTCGAACTCGACAGAGAGATAGTCCTCGTCCATCGCCTGGTTGTGCAGCTTCATCGCCTCCGCGTCCTTCTCTCCGGCGGCGCCGGCCACCCCCGGCGCGCCGAGGACGAGCAGCGAAGTCAGAGCGAACGCGAGGCGAGCGCGGCGGGAACGACGAAAAAACACGGGTTCGGACCTCCAGGAAATGCTGGGGAGGGGCTCTCGCTTTTCAGGATCGGAGCCACAGCGGCTCCCGGACGGAGCGGTCGAGATCGCGCGTACCCCGACGCGCCGGGAGGCGCCAGCGCGGCTGCTTGACTACTGGGCGCCACCCTCCGTGCGGACGAACTGCACGCGCCGGTTCAGGGCGCGGTTCTGATCGGACGTGTTCGGCACGATCGGCTGCTCCATCCCGTAGCCCTTCGACGTCAGGCGGGTCTCGTCGATCCCCTTGGCCACCAGGTACTTCTTGACCGAGGCCGCGCGCCGATCCGACAGCTTCTTGTTGTACGCCGCGGCGCCCTTGTTGTCGGTGTGCCCCTGGATCTCGATCTTGATCTTCGGGTTCTGCTGGAGGACCTCCACCACGGCGTCGAGGATCGGGAAGCTCTCGGGCCGGATCTTGTCCTTGTCGAACTCGAAGTGGATCTGCTGCGTGATCTTGATCTCCTTCTCGGTGACGATGACCAGGCTCGGCTTCTTCGGGCAGCCCGGCTTGTCACCGCCGACCACGCCCGGCTCGTTCGGGCACTGGTCCTCGAGATCGACCACCGTGTCCTGATCGTTGTCCGGCTCGGGGCAGCCGTCGGCGTCCTCGTAGCCGTCCGGATCCTCCGGATCGTTCGCGCAGTTCTTGCCGGTGCTGTCCTTGTCGTTCAGGTCGGGGACCGTATCGAGATCGTTGTCGAGCTCGGGGCAGCCGTCCTCGTCGAGGTAGCCGTCCTTGTCCTCGGGCAGGAGCACGCAGCTGTCCTTGCCGTCCGTGATGCCGTCGCCGTCGGTGTCCGGATCGTCCGGGCAGCCGTCGTCGTCCTGGAAGCCGTTCCACGTCTCGGCGTCGCAGGGGCACTTCTTGTCCTGCGGATCGAGCAGCCCGTCGCCGTCGCAGTCGCCGGGCGCGGGCGGCGGCGCGTCCTCGATGAACCCGCGCTCGGCGCACTTCTGCGGCGGCGAGAGATCGTAGGCGGCGTGCGTGTTCGCCTTCGCGATGTCGAGGTGCTCCTTGGCGCGGGCGAAGAAGCCCTGATCGAGCTCGACCTTGGCGAACGACAGGTGCGACTTCGCCATCGCCAGCTCGCGCGGAGCGCAGCGGAGCGCGCCGTTGCGCTCCGCCTGGTTCGCGATGGTGGTCAGCGCCTCGATGTCGCCGCGCATGACCGGCACCTGCGCGCACGAGAGCGCGGACGCCGCGATCACCGCGACCCCGACCGCTCCGGCGCGGCGTGAAGAGCGACGCGTCCTCCGAATGCTCATCGACCCGCGCCCTCGTGCGCCTGCTTCGCCAGGGTGATCGCCTTGTCCGCGTACTCCTCCGCGACGTCGGCGAAGTCGATCGCGTCGCCGTAGTCGGCGGCCGCGGCCTCCTCGCGCGCCTTCCAGAGGTGCTCTCGCGCGGTGTAGTACTCGTACGGCGCGTACTTCTCTGCGCCGAGCGCCTCGGCCGTCTCGAGCTTGCTCGAGGCCGAGTTCGCGGAGAATGCGTAGATGGCGCCGCCGCAGCCGCTCGTGAGAGCCGCCACGAGCGCCATGCCCGCGCCTGAAATCCAATTCCCGAATCGCCGCCCGTGCGTCGTCACGATCGCGTTCTTTCTGGAGCGGGCCCCTTAGACCGTCTGCCCGGTCGTCGCGACGCTATCAAGGGCGCTCGGCGCGCGTCAACCGGCTCGGGAAAGGGAGGAGGAGGTTAGAGCTTCCGGTAGACGCCCACGACCACGCCGAGCAGCATCGCGGGCTTGAAGTCGCTCGCCCGGACCAGGATGGGCGCCATCGCCGCGTTGGCCGGCTGGAAGCGCACGTAGTCCTTCTCGGGGAAGAAGTACTTCACGGTCGCCTCGTCGCCGATCAGCGCCACCACGATGTCGCCGCGCTGCGCGGTGAGCTGCCGGCGCACGAAGATGTAGTCGCCGCTGAAGATGCCGGCCTCGATCATCGAGTCGCCCGTGACGCGCAGGCCGAACACCTCGCGCCCGCCGCGCACGAGCGTCCGCTCGATCCGGACCGTATCGAGCACGTGCTCCTCGGCGAGGATCGGCAGGCCCGCGGCGATCCGGCCGACGACCGCGATCTCGACGAGGTCGTCTTCCTGGTCGTTCGCAGGGGCGTCGTTGCCGCCGCCCACGAGCGCGCCGCGGAGCTCGGCGCCGCCGCTCGATCCGCCGCCGTCGAGGTCGCGCGGCCGGAGGGCGCGCGATTTCATGTCCTCGCGGGTGAGGTAGCCCTTGCGCTCGAGCGCCCGGAGGTGATCGTTCACCCCGTTCGTCGAGCGGATCCCCATATGCGCGCCGATCTCGCGCAGCGTCGGCGGGTACCCGCGCTCGCTGATCGACTGCCGGATATAGTGAAGCACCTGCTGTTGTCGCTCGGTGAGCCCCTGCATCGGGCGGAACCTACTGAACGGTTGGGTAGATGTCAAAAAAGTGTGGAGGTATCTCTCCACAGGCCGGATTTCGCCGCGATTTTCGGGGGCGGGCGGGGCGGCTCACCGCGCGGCCCGCGCAGCGCGGTGAGCCGCGGGGCGCGTCGAGCGTGCAGGGTGAACCGAAGGGCAGGGGCCCGCGATCAGGGCTGCTTCGGGAGGTTGTTCCGCGAGCTCATCGCCTGGCGGGGCTCGAGCATCGCCCGGATCTCGTCCGTGTCGGCGGCGGCGGCGAACATCTCCTCCAGCGTGATCATCCGGCGCTGGTAGAGGGAGACGAGCGACTGCGCCATCGTCTGCATCCCGCTGCCGGCCTGGCCCATCTGCATCTGCGAGTAGATCTGGTGGAGCTTGTCCTCGCGGATGAGGTTCCGGATCGCCGCGTTCGGGATCATGACCTCCATCGCCATGACGCGCCCCGGGCCGTTCGCGCGCGGCAGCAGCAGCTGGGTCATCACGGCGACGAGCGTGAACGACAGCTGCTGGCGCACCTGCGACTGCTGGTGCGGCGGGAAGACGTCGATGATGCGGTTGATCGTCGAGATCGCGGAGTTCGTGTGCAGCGTGGCGAACACGAGGTGGCCCGTCTCGGCGATCGTCAGCGCCGCCTCGACCGTCTCCAGGTCGCGCATCTCGCCGACGAGCACGACGTCCGGATCCTGGCGCAGGGCGTAGCGCAGGGCGTCCTTGAACGACGCGGTGTCCGAGCCGATCTCGCGCTGGTTCACGAGCGAGAGCTTGTGCGGGTGCAGGTACTCGATCGGATCTTCGATCGTGAGGATGTGGAGGCGCTGCTCGGAGTTGATCTTGTCGATGATGCTCGCGAGCGTCGTCGTCTTGCCCGAGCCGGTCGGGCCGGTCACGAGCACGAGGCCGCGGGGCTTGGCGGTGATGTCGAGCACGACCGGCGGCAGCCCCAGCTCGTCGAAGTTCATGATCCGGAACGGGATCTGCCGGAAGGCGGCCGCCACGGCGCCGCGCTGCATGTAGATGTTCGCGCGGAAGCGGGCGAGCCCCTTCATGCCGAACGACAGATCGAGCTCGTTGCGCTGCTCGAACGCCGCCACCTGCTCCTCGTTCAGCACCGAGTAGCAGAGCTGCCTCGTGTCGCTCGGCATGAGCGGCGGGAGCTTGAGCGGCACGACCGTGCCGTCGATGCGCAGGAGCGGCGGCGTGCCGCTCGTGATGTGCATGTCGCTCGCGCCCTTCTCCACCATCGCGCGGAGAAGCTGCTGGAGCGTGTACCTGAGGCCCTCCTGCTGTCCGACAATCTCGGTGGTCATGCGCTCAGTCCCCCATCGTCACGCGGCCGACCTCCTCGGTCGTGGTGATGCCGGCCAGCACCTTCTCGATCCCGCTCATGCGGAGCGTCAGCATCCCGCCCTTGATCGCCGCGGCCTTGAGCTCGGCCGTGGACGCGCCCTGGAGGACCATCTCCTTCAGCGCGTCGGTGAAGCGCATGACCTCGTAGAGCGCGACGCGGCCCTTGTAGCCGGAGCCGTTGCACGTCTTGCAGCCCGCGCCGCGGACGAGGTCCGCGCGCGCGACCTGCTGCTCGGTGAAGCCGAAGTCGAGGAGCACCTTCGGGTCCACGCGCAGCGGGACGCGGCAGTCGGGGCAGATCTTGCGCGCGAGGCGCTGGGCGAGCACGAGGTTCACGCTGGCGGTGATGAGGAACGGCTCGACGCCCATGTTGAGCAGGCGCGAGATCGTCGACGGCGCGTCGTTCGTGTGCAGCGTCGAGAGCACGAGGTGGCCGGTGAGCGCCGCCTTGACCGCGATCTCGGCGGTCTCGAAGTCGCGGATCTCGCCGACCATGATGATGTCCGGGTCCTGCCGGAGGAACGAGCGCAGCGCCATCGCGAAGTTCAGCCCGATCTCGTCGTGCATCTGCACCTGGTTGATGCCGTGCAGGTTGTACTCGACCGGATCCTCGGCGGTGCTGATGTTCGAGCCGATCTGGTTGAGCTCCGAGAGCGCCGAGTAGAGCGTCGTCGTCTTGCCGGAGCCGGTCGGGCCGGTGACGAGGACCATGCCCCACGGCTGGCCGATCGCCCACTTGAAGTCCGCGAGCGGCTTCGGATCGAAGCCGAGCTTCGCCATGTCGAGCTGCAGGTTCGACTTGTCGAGGAGGCGGAGGACGATCTTCTCGCCCCAGATCGTCGGGAGCACCGAGACGCGGAAGTCCATCTCCCGGCCCCTGCCCATCTTCAGCTTGATGCGCCCGTCCTGCGGGAGCCGCCGCTCGGCGATGTCGAGCGAGCTCATGATCTTGAGGCGGCTCGAGATCGCGTTCTTCAGCTTGATCGGCGGCTGCATCTCCTCCATCAGCACGCCGTCGATGCGGTAGCGCACGCGGAGCTTCTTCTCGTACGGCTCGACGTGGATGTCGCTCGCGCCCTTCTTGATGGCGTTCAGGAGGATCGCGTTGACGAGCCGGACCACGGGCGCGCCCTCGGCGGCCTTCTCCAGCTCGAGGACGTTCACGTCGTCGGCCTCGACCTGGAAGCCGACCTCCTCCTCCCCGAACTCGCTCAGCACCTCGTCGTACGACGGCCCGACGTTGTAGGCGCGCTCGATCGCCTCGGTGATGCCCGTCTCGGACGCGACGACCGGCTCGACGTTGAAGCCCGTGAGGAACTTGATGTCGTCGATCGCGTGGAGGTTCGTCGGGTCGGCCATCGCCACGACGAGCGCCGTCCCCGACCGGGAGATCGGGATGATCTTGTGCTTCTCGCAGACGTCCCGCGACACGAGGCGCGAGACCTCCGCGTCGATCTCGTACTCGTCGAGGGCGACGGCCGGGACGCGGTACTGCGTCGAGAGGAAGCTCGTGATCTCGCCGTCGGAGATGTACCCGAGCTTGGCGAGGGCGTAGCCGAGGTTCTGCCCGGTCTTGCGCTGCTCCTCCTGGGCTTGCCGGAGCTGCTGGAGGCTGATGAGCTTTTCGCGGACGAGCAGTTCGCCGAGGCGGTGGTTGGTCGACATCGAGGGCGCAAATCCTGCGGGTGGCGGGGGAGGGAGTCAACGCTGGCGGTTGGGGCCGGCCCGCATCAAGGGTAGGATGTCGGATGCGGGTGAGGATGGCGCTGCGTGAGTCTCTTTGAGTGGTTCGGGCTCAAGCGGGGGGACAGCCGACGCAGGGCGGCAGAGGCCAGGGAGCTCGCCGGCGATCTCGCGGGGGCGGTCGAGCTGTACCTCGAGGCCGGGATGCCGGACGACGCGGCTCGGGTCCTGCTCCTCCGCGCCGACGCCGAGCGGAGCGTCGAGAAGCGGATCGCCTTCTGCGCGTCGGCGTTCCGCACGGCGGAGAGCCCCGAGCTGAAGCGCGCGGCGCTCGGGCGCAAGGCGCTGCTCGCGTTCGACCTGGTGCGCGCGCGGGGCGCGAGCGCGATGCGGAGCGAGGTGCTGGCGGTCGCGCGCGAGCTCGAGGCGGCGGGCGAGCTCGAGCGCGCCGCGGACGCGTACGCCCTCGTCGGCGACACCGAGTCGGAGACGCGCGTCCTGGCCGCGGCGGGCGCGATCGACCGGCTCGAGGAGCGGCTCCGCGCCTCGATGACCGCCGAGAGGGACCAGCGCGAGCTCGCCGCGGCGCTGCGGAGGATCGCGGATCTCGACAGGATGGCCGAGCGCCGCGAGGCGATCGCCGTGGCCGAGGCGTGGGCGGGCAGAGCCCGCGGCGGCGAGCAGGTGGCCGACGCGCTGCGCGCGATCCGGGCGCGGCTCCTCTCGGGGCCGATCCTCTCGATCGAGCTCGGCGGCGCCCTGGCGCGGTGCGCGCTCGGCGACGAGGTCACGATCGGCCGCGGCGAGGCGACCATCGTCGTCGCGTCCCGCGCCGTCAGCAGGACGCACGTGCGGATCCGGCGCGGCCCCTCCGGCATCGAGGTCGAAGATCTCGGGACGCGCAACGGCACGACGCTGGCGGGCGCGCGGCTCACGGCGCCGCTGCCCGTCGGCCGCGGCGTGCAGATCCTGCTCGGCGGGGAGGTGCCTTGCGCGATCGCGCCCGGGGTCGGGCAGGGCTGCGTGGTCGACATCGCGGGCGAGCGCTTCACGGCGCCGCTCGGCGATCTGCCGGTCGGGCCGTGGCGGATCCGCCTCGATCGGGCGGGCGCCTCGGCGTTCGTCGCGCTGAAGACGCCGCCGGGGGCGCCGCCGCCGTTCCTCGGCGACTACCAGCTCGCGCCGTCCGTCGAGCTCTGCGCGGGCGACGCGATCGCCGCGTCGCGCGGGGGGACGCCGGTCTTCCGGGTGCCCGCCGCGGGCCAGGCGCCGCCGACGCGGCGGGACGGCGGCGCGGAGGGCGGGCCCGCGTGAGCCTGTGGCGGCGGATCAAGGAGCGGCTCGGCGGCGCCGCGGCGGACGGCGGCGCGCCCGCGCCGGGCGGCGGCGCTCCGCCGGACGCGCCGGACGTCGAGCGCGGCGCGCACCCGGCGCGGGCGGCGCGCCCGGCGGCGGACGCGCGGGCGCGGCGCGCGGCGCGTGAGGACGGCGGCGACGAGATCGCGCGCCTGCGGAGCGCCGGCGCGCGCGACGGGCCCTCGACGGACGAGGTGATCGCGATCCTGCGGCGCGCGCGCGGGACGCTCCGGGAGGCCGAGGCCGTAGCGCACCTCGTGGCGGCGATGGCGGAGCGGGCGCTGCCGGATCCGATCCGGGTGGCGTGCGCCGATCTGCTCGCGGCGCGGGGCGACGAGCTGGGCGCGCTCGCCGTGCTCGAGGGCGCCGCGACGCGCGAGCGCGGCGGCGCGTCGCGCGCGCAGCCGGTGTCCTCGACCGAGGGCCTCGTCCTGGCGGCCGACCTCTACGCGTCGCTGGGGCAGCTCCCGCGGGCGATCGGCGCGATCGAGCGGGTGCTCGTCCGCGAGATCGACGCGCCCGGCGCGCGCGAGCGCCACCAGCGCTGGCGGGCGGCGCTCGGGGCGGAGCGGCCCGCCGCGGCTCGCGTGGAGGACGTGACGGCCGTCGCGCCGTCGGCCGGCAGGACCCCGTTCCGCCTGCTCCGCGAGGTGGCGCGGGGCGGCGCCGGCGCCGTCTACGAGGCCGAGGACGAGGTGCTCGGCCGGCGCGTCGGGTTCAAGGTCTACCACGGGCGCGGCGGCGACCGGGCGCACCTCACCCGCGAGGCGCGGCTCGTCGCGGCGCTCGCGGGGCCCGGCGTGGTGCGGGTGTTCGACGCGGACCCCGACGAGGGGTGGATCGCGCTCGAGTGGATCGCGCGTGGCTCGGTGCGCGACGTGCTCCGCGCCGGCGACGCGGCGTCGCTCGCGCCGATCGCGCGGTGGGCGCGCCCGCTCGCGCGCGCGCTCGCCCGCATCCATGAGCGCGGCTACGTCCACGCCGACGTCAAGCCGGCGAACGTGCTCCTGCGGAGCCTCGCCGAGCCCGTGCTCAGCGACTTCGGGCTGGCCAGGCGCCGCGGCGCGCCGTCCGCGGGCGGCAGCCCCGGGTACGTGTCGCCGGAGCGGCTCTCCGGGCGGCCGAGCGACCCGCGCGACGACGTCTACGGCTACGGCCGGGTGCTCGAGGACGTCCTCGTGCGCCTCGAGCCGCTCGGGGGCGAGGGGCTGGCCCCCTGGAAGGAGCTGTCGCTGCGGTGCCTCGGCCCGGACGACGAGCGGCCGCCGGACGGCGCCGCGCTCGTCCGCGCCGTCTGCTGAGCCCCGCGGCGGCCCGGCGCGCGCCGAGCCCCGCGGCGGCCCGGCGCGCGCCGAGCCCCGCGGCGGCTCAGCACGCGTCGAGGCAGCGCTTGTACCGATCGAACGCGGCCGCGTCCGTTCCATCGAACGCGCCGCAGGGCACCTCGGCGGCGCACGCCGACGCGCAATGGACGGCGCCCTCGCACGACGCCTCGTCGGAGATGCCGCTGCCGTGGTAGCCGCACTCCTCCATGTGGTCTTCGGCCTCGTCGCACACGCCCTCGCAGCCCGGCGCGAGGGCGACCGCGAGCGCGAATGACGCGGCGCGAGCTCTTCCGGAGATGCCGGGCGCTTCCGTCCACCAACGACCCCTGCCTTTGCTCATGCGTGCTTCTCTCCCGGAGTATTTGTCTCGTACGGGGGACCTCGCGCTGCGTCGGAGTTGCGCGCCGGATGGCAACCTTCTTCGCTTCGGGCGCGGCCCTGGGTAGATTGCTCGCCTGCATGCGCGTACGCAACGAGGAGGGGGCGCCCTGATGCGCTTGGCGATCGTCGCCACGCCCAGCTTGCTCCACGATCAGCGGCCGGCGCCCGGCTCGCTGGACGGGGATCTCATCCGGGCGCGCCTCTCGCTGGACGACGCCGGCTTCCGGGTGATCGACATCGATCCCGCGCGGGATCTCGCGGAGCAGCTCGACGCGATGTTCGACGAGCTCGCGGCCACGAGGCGGACCCTGGTCGACGCGGATGACGCCGCGCGCGACGAGGCCTCCACCCTGTTCCTGTTCTACGCATCCAGCGCCGTCGCGCTGTCGCCGGACGGCGAGCTCTTCCTCTGCCTCGACCCCGAGAACCCGGGCGTGGGGGACGCGCTGGGCGACGTCGCCGCGGTGTTCCGCGATCGCGCCCGGGGCGAGGTGCTCTTCGTCCTCGAGTGCCACCACGGCCCCGGGGCGACCTCGCGCGCCGTCGTCACCGCCGCGGAGCAGGCGGCGGCGTCCCCCGTGACGGGCGTCGAGCTCCTCGTGGCGGCCCACCCGATCGGATCGCTCGACGCCGATCTGCCGTCGGTGTTCACCCGCGCCTTCGTCGAGCACCTCGACGAGGCCGATCCGGAGCGGGGCCTCACCGCCGAGGAGATCTTCCGCCGCGTGGAGGGGAACGCCGACCTCGCCGGCGCCATCCCGTGCTTCGCGCGGACGGGCGGGCGGGGGTCGTTCTCGGTGCTCGTCCCGCGCGGCGGCGCCCCGCGCGGCGGCGCCCCCCGCGGGCGCCCGGCCAGGGCCGAGGCCGCGCCGCGCGAGGTCGCGGGCGACGCGCGCGCCGCCACCACGCCCGCGTCCGCGCCGGACGACCCGGTCGCGCAGTACCTCGCGGCCGGCGACACGCTCGCCGCCGCGTCGGACCTCGACGGGGCGCTCACGGCGTACAAGAAGGCGCTCGCGCTGGTCGGGGTCGCGCAGCGCGACGCGCGCGCGGAGGTGCACCTGCGCATCGCCCACGCGAGGTGGCGCCAGCAGCGGCACCGCGAGGCGATCGACGGCTTCGAGAAGGCGCTGGCGCTCGCGCCCGAGCACCAGCCCGCGCTCGAGGCGCTTGTCGAGCTCCACCTCGCCGAGCGGGACTTCGCCAGGCTGCGCGCCGCGGAGGAGCGGCTGCTCACGCGCGTCGAGGGGGACGCCGATCGCTTCGGGTTCCTCGTCCGCTTTGCCGAGGGCTGGGAGATCATCGCCGGCGATCCGGCGCGGGCGCAGGAGCTCCTCTCGCGGGCCCGCGAGCTCCGCCCCGACGACGCCGCCGTCCTGCGCGGCCTGGGCCGGCTCTACCAGGCCACGGGCGATCTCGCGGCGTCGCTCGAAGCGCGCCGCTGCCTCGCCGAGCTCACCCCGGACCCGCGGCAGCGGGCCGTCGCGCTCCTGGAGCTCGCGCGCGCCTCGATGCAGGGCGAGGCCCGCGCGACCTTGACCGAGGTCACGCGCGAGCAGGACGGGATCGAGCTGCTCGAGCGCGCGCTGGACGCCGACCCCACGTTCCTCGATCCGCTCGCCCTCATCGCGATCCTCCTCTCGGCGCGGCAGGAGTGGGGCGAGCTCGAGCTCGCGTACCGGCGCATGCTCGACCGGGCGCAGCGCATCGCCGATCCGCGCGTCCGGAGCGACGTCACCTGGGAGCTGTGCCGCCGCCTCGGCATGCTCTTCCGCGATCACATCGAGGATCCGAGCTCCGCGCTGGAGGCGTTCGAGGGCGCGGTGGCCGAGCGGCCGGACGACGTCCCGGGGCGGCTCAGCGCGGCGTCGCTCGCGCGGAGCGCCGGCCGGCTCGAGCGCGCGGCCGCGCACCTCCAGGCCGCGGCGGTGCTCGACCCGGGCAACGTCCAGGTGTTCCACGACCTGTTCGACACCTTCCAGAAGCTGAGGCGCGTCGACCAGGCCTGGGCCGCGGCGAGCGTGGCCATCTACCTCGGCGCGGCCGAGGCGCGGGAGCGCTTCATCTTCGAGGAGCACCGGCCCGCGGGCCTCGTGCAGCCCGCGCGCGGGCTGAGCCCGGCCAGCTGGGATCTCCTGCGCGCCGCCGATCGCGATCGCGCCCTCGAGGAGGTCCTCGCGTCGGTCGCCGACGCGGCGATCCGCGCGCGGCTCGCCCAGCGCGCGCGGGAGAAGAAGATCCCTCACGTCGATCCGGCCGCGCGCGCCGACGCGGAGCGGAACGCGGCGGGCGTGGTGCGCCTGTTCTCGTGGGCGAGCCGGTGTCTCGGGATCTCCGCGCCGGCGGTCTACCTCCGCAAGGACGCGCCGATCGCGGTCGCGGCGGTGACGGTCGAGGAGCCGAGCGTCCTGGTCGGCGGCGAGGCGCTCCGCGGGCGCACGGCCGCCGAGCTCGCGTTCCTGGTGGGCAGCCACGTCGCCTACCACGTCGGCCCGCACCGGCTGCTCCTGCATTTCCCCTCGCTCGAGGAGCTCGGCGTCTGCCTCGCCGCGGCGGTCAAGGTGGCGCGGCCGTCGGAGCTCGTCCCTGTCGAGCTCGAGGGCGCGGTGCTCGCGCTGTTGCCCCTGCTCGACGAGCGGCTGACGGACGGCGAGCGGGACGCGCTCGAGGCCGCGGTGTTCGAGCTCTACGAGATCCGAGCGCCGCTGGATCTCGCCCACTGGGTGGGCTCCGTGGAGCGGTGCGCCGCCCGGGTCGGCTACCTGCTGACCGGCGATCTCTCGATCGCGGCGTCGTCGCTCTCGCGCGGGGACGTGCCGGGCGTGCTGACGGCGGAGGAGAAGATCGGCGATCTCCTCTCGTTCACGGTCTCGGACGCCTACCACGCGCTGCGCGAGGAGCTCGGCGTCGCGATCGAGCCCTAGCGACGAGCTCCGCGCGTCCGACGTCCCGCCCGAGCTCCGCGTCCGCTCGGCGGCCGGCGCGCGCTCACTCCTTTCCCTGGAGGTAGGCGAGGTACGCGCTGTGGCTCGGCGGTCGGCCGAGGAAGCGGGCGACGAGATCGCCGGCCTCGACGCCGCCTCCCTTCGCGAGCACCTCGTCGCGGAAGGCGCGCGCGACGGCGGGGTTGAGCAGGCCCTCCTGCTTGAAGCGGGTGAGCACGTCGCGCGAGAGCGACAGGGCCCACTGGTAGCCGTAATAGCCCGCGTCGTAGGTGATGAGGTGGCCGAAGCTCGACTGCAGGTGCGTGCCCTTCACGAAGGCGAACGACTCGTTCGCGCGCTGCGCCTGCTCCACGACGAGGGTCGTATCGACGCCCGGCTCGCGGGTGTGGAGCTCCAGGTCGATCGACGCGAGGGTGAGCTGCCGCTGCGTCGCGAGCGCTCGGCCGAATCCCCGCGCGCGGGTCATCGCCTGGAAGAGATCGTCCGGGATCTTCTCGCCGGTCGCGTGGTGCTTCGCGAACAGATCGAGCACCTCGCGGGACCACGCCCACTCCTCGAACATCTGGCTCGGCGCCTCGACGAAGTCGCGCACGGTCGCGGTCCCCGAGTAGGAGGCCAGCTCCGAGCGCGTGAGGAGGTGGTGCAGCACGTGCCCGAACTCGTGGAAGAACGTCACCACGTCCTCGTGGGACATGAGCGCCGGCTGCGCCCCCGGCTTCGGGAAGTTGCACTCCAGCGCCGCGACGGGGGTCTGCCACGACCCGTCGGCGAGCCGCTTCGCCGTCCGCACGGCGAACATCGCCGCGTGCTTGTACTTGTCGGGCCTGCTGTAGAGATCGAGGTAGAACTTCCCGATCGTCTTGCCCTCGGAGCGCACCTCGTACGCGGTCACGTCGGGGTGCCAGGCGTCGGCGGGGACCTCCTTGTACTCGAGCCCGTACATCCGCGCGGTGATGTCCATGAGCCCCTGCTTCACCGCGCCGATCTCGAGGTAGGCCGAGAGCGCCTGCGAATCGAACTGATATCTGGACGCGCGGACCCGGTCTTCGAGGAAGTAGCGCTCGGAGGGCGGGAGCCTGTCGGTCGGCTTGCCGCCGAGCCGCACGTGCTCCTTCATCAGCTCCGCGAACTCGGCCTTGGCGGGCTCCTTCAGCGCGGTCTTGACCTGGTCGAGGAAGGCGCGCACGGCGCCGCTCGTCTTGGCCATGCGCGGCTCGATGGCGTAGTCGGCCCAGCTCTTGTAGCCGAGCATCCTCGCCTTCTCCGAGCGGAGCGCGAGGAGGCGCTCGAGCAGCTTCACGTTCTTCTCGCCGCCGCGGTTGGTGAACAGGACGTAGAGGTCGAGCGCGGCCTTGCGGTCCCTCGCGTAGGTGACGAACGGGAAGAAGTCCGGGTAGTCGGTGCTGATCTCGACCTTGCCGTTCGCCTTGGGCGGGTGCTTCGCCACGTACTCCTTGGGCAGCCCCTGGAGCGAGGCGGGCGCGATCTCGATCGCGCCGGTCGACGCGGACAGGTTCGCCATGAACTCCTGTCCGATGCGGGTGATCTGCTCGTTCACGTCGCGGAGGCGCTGCTGCCGGTCGGGCGGCAGCGACAGCCCGTTGCGGCGGAAGTCGCGGAGGACGTCGGAGAGGAGCCGGGCTCGCTCGCCCTTCAGCGCCTCGCGCGCCTCGCGCGTCTCGGCGTACGCCTGGATGACGGCGGCGAGATCGGCGTCCAGCCACATCGCGGTCGTGAACCGGTCGACCTTCGGCTCGCAGAGCCTGGCGGCCTCTCGCACCGCCGCGTCCGGGTGCGCGACCCCCATCAGGTACGGGAAATCGCCCGCGCTGTTCACCTCGAGCGCGGCGTCGTCGAACCGCCCGAGGGTCGCGGCGTAGGTGAGCTCCTCCGGCGGCGCGCCGCGGAGCGCCCTGATCGCGCCGAGGTGCTCCTCCGCCGCGCGCAGGTGATCGTCGCACAGCTGCTTCACCCCGCCCGCGGTGATCCCCTGCGGCACGGGGTCGAACTCGGCGCGCGCCGGGGCCTCGGGCGGCGCCGTCGTCGCCGGGCGCGAGGTCGTCCCCGGAGGGGCGGCGCCGCGGGGGCCGTCCGGCGACGCGACCACGCCGGTCCGAGGGCCGGCGCTGCAGGCGACGAGCAGGAGGAGGGAGAGGAGCCCGGAGCGCGCAGGCGTGTGGCCGACCTTCATGTCGGTCCGGCTATACCACGGGCGCATCGGGGGGCTCGCGCGGGGGTCGCCGGCGAAGCTGCGGCACGGGGCGCTGCGGCCCGACGCCTGGAACGAGGAGGCAACAGCGACGGCCGACAGGCGGCGAACGGCGGAGCGCGCGGTCTTGACCTTCCGGCGCCGCCTGGCGCCGTGCGCTCCGGAGCGCACGCCGGATCGAGCCCGGGGAGACGGAAGCTCGAGCCGTGTGCTGCTTCAGACCCTCAGTTGGCTGCCGGCGGCAGATAGGCGAAGAGGCAGTTGTAGCCTCGGCTCGTCACGTCGGCGGCCGGCGTGCCGGCCGACACCCGGACGAGCAGCCGGTTGCCTTCGGGGGCCTCCGGGATCGCAGCCGACTCGATGAACAGGTCCTCCTCTTCGGTCTCCGTGGCCGAGTGGGTGGCGCCGATCTCGGTGCCGTCTCCGTTCAGCACCTCGGCGCGGAGCTCGCGGACGCCGGAGCCGTGGCGCTGCGCTCCGCAGATGACCGAGATCGTCCAGCCCTCTTCGACGTCGTCGAGGGGGACCTCGTAGACGTCGACGTCCGGCGCCTCCTCGCTGTCAGCGAGCTTCCCCTCGATGGCGAAGCTGACGCCGCCCCCGCCGTTGGGGAAGCTGACCAGGCCGCCTTCGGGCGTCGCCACGTCGCCGTTGGTCGCGTCCTCGGCTTCGAGCGGGTCGGAGCTCGTCCGGCTGTGCAGCAGGATGTAGAAGTCGTTCTTGCCCACCTCTCCGGCGGGGCGCTTGACGAAGACGAAGTACTCTTGCCCGGCCTCCACCGGGACGGCGATGTCGCCGCCCGTCGACGGGTCGATCTTCGCGTAGGCGCTCGTCAGATCGGTCGCGTTGAAGACGGCGACCTCGCTGACCTCCACCGTCGAGCCGTTGCCTTCGGGCCCGCTCGGGCCGGAGACGCTGAGCTGGGCCAGGAGGGCGTTGTCGACCTCGGGGGTCGCCGGCGGCGTGAACGAGTACACGTCGACGTCGGCCTCGTCCCCGAAGCTGCCGAACACGAACGTGGTGTAGTAGGCCGACTCGTCCTGGTTCAGCTCGTACGGCATCTGCCCGGCCAGCTCGGCGCCGTTGTTGGGCTCCGTCTCCCCGACGAGGCTGTCGGTCTCGCTGGCTGCCGGATCGATCGGGAGGAACCGCAGCGAGTAGTCGAAGCTGACGACCTCGGCCGGGTCGAAGCAACCGTTCGGGAAGGCGAAGTCCGGGAAGGCGGCGTTGCAGTCCTGGACGACGATGAAATATTCGCCGTCCGCGGGCAGGACCGTGAGCAGCTCGCTGTCGTTCGTGAAGCCGTCTTCCGGATCGTCGTTCTGCGCGATCTGGTTCCCGTCCGCGTCGAGCAGCGTGATGACCGTGTCGGGGTAGGTCGGATCCCTCTCGCCGTCCTCCGGCTTCGCGTCGGAGATGAGGTAGACCGGCTGACCCTTGGTCCCGGTGAAGCTGTAGTAGTCCGCGTCCTCTTCGAGCGGCTCGAGCGTCCCCTCTAGCCCGTTGTTCCCGGCGGGAATCTCCTCTGCTTCATCGATGCTGTCGTTCCCGTCGTCCACGTTGCCCGAGCCCGTGGAGGTGCTGGTGACGAGGCCGGTCGAGGTCGTCACGGTCGACGTCGTGGTACTCCCGGCTCCCCCTTCGCCGCCGCTTCCGCCGCCGCCGTCGTCATCGCCACCGCAGCCCGCGGCGGTCGCCGCGATCGTGCCAAGCACGAAAAAACCTAAAGAATACATCGATTTCATGGCACCTCCAACAACGTTTGCCGCCCACAGCAGGTTCGTGTGTGGCTGCGTAGGAATAGTACACCTACACTTCTACCCGTCGCGCCGGCCACGGGAGCGCACGTTTTTGACGGTCCGAGATCTGGACTATCCGTGACGGGTGGTGGCTGCTCCACAGCGGCACCATCAACGCACATGGGGCGAGCTGTGGAGCTCGGTGAGCCGTGCCTGGGATGGCGATCGATCGGGCTTGATCTCTCGAGGAGCGACTTGCTTCCGCCGGGTGCGCTCATCGATGCGGGCCGAGCACGGCTGCCGCCGGTGAGCTCGGCCCTCGAGTCGCCGCTGCGGGAGCGCGCTCCCATCCTGGTCTCCCGGGCAGGTCGACGGCGCGCGGCCGCCCTGCTGCTCGCCTCTCGCCGCCGGCGGCGCCGCGTGCTCCGATGGCCGCTGGAGCTTCCGCCATGCCTCGTCCCGCGCTCGCCCTGCTGCTCTTCGCCCTCGCCGCCGGCTGCTCGGGCAGCGACCCCTGCGAGGTCGTCTGCGCCAAGAGCGCCGAGTGCCAGCCCGACGGCCCCGGCGAGGACGTCTGCGTCGACCTCTGCCGCAGCGAGTCCGCCCGCCCGTCCTATGCGATAGGCATCGAGCGCCAGGCCGAGTGCTACGAGGAGGACGACTGGTCCTGCGCCGACCTCGCGGCCGGCGCGTGCGACTACTCGCCGGAAGATTGAGCACCGCGGCGTGCGGCGTTGTCGAGGCGCGCCCTACTCGGCGGCCATGAACGGGTAGGCGACCGCGCGCGGCGGAGCGAACGTCTCCTTCACGACCCGCGGCGAGACCCACCGGAGCAGGTTGAACAGGCTTCCCGCCTTGTCGTTCGTGCCCGAGGCGCGCCCGCCGCCGAACGGCTGCTGCCCGACGACGGCGCCCGTAGGCTTGTCGTTGATGTAGAAATTGCCCGCCGCGAAGCGGAGCGCGTCGCTCGCCGCCTCGATGAACGCGCGGTCCCGCGCGAACACGGCGCCCGTGAGGCCGTAGGGCGAGGTCTCGTCGCAGAGCGCGAGCGCCTTGTCCTCCTCGCCGTCGGGGTAGACCCAGACCGTGAGCACCGGGCCGAACAGCTCCTCCGTCATCAGCGGGTGGCGCGGATCCGTGGTCTCGATCAGCGTCGGCTCCACGAACCAGCCGTCGCTCCCGTCGTGCGCGCGCGCGCCGCCGCCGCACACGAGCGAGCACGCCGTGTCCTTCTTCGCCGCGGCGATGCGCTCCGTGAGCCGGGCGTGCGCGCGCCCGTCGATCACCGCGCCCATGAAGTTGCGAAAATCGGCGACGTCCCCCATGCGGA
The DNA here is from genome assembly GCA_051525975.1 of Sorangium sp. So ce134. GTDB lineage: Bacteria > Myxococcota_A > Polyangia > Polyangiales > Polyangiaceae > Sorangium. Next base: position 8,148,636 of record CP150314.1, on the reverse strand, counting down.
TCGCCTGGATGTGGCCCTCGATCCGGTCCTTGAGGGCCGGCCAGAGCGAGCGGGGGATGTACGCGCGCGACGCGGCCGAGCACTTCTGCCCCTGGTACTCGTACGCCCCCCGGACGAGCGCCACGGCGAGCGCGTCGACGTCGGCGCTCGCGTGCGCGAACACGAAGTCCTTGCCGCCGGTCTCGCCCACGATGCGCGGGTAGCTCCGGTAGCGCCCGATGTTCTCCCCGATGCGGCGCCAGATCGACTGGAAGACCGCGGTCGATCCCGTGAAGTGGATGCCGGCGAAGTCCGGGTGATCGATGCAGGCGTTCGAGACGAGCTCGGGCGGACCCATCACGAGGTTGACGACGCCGCGCGGCAGGCCCGCCTCGATCAGGAGCTCCATCACGAAGTGCGCGGAGTAGAGCGCGTTCGCCGACGGCTTCCAGACCACGGTGTTGCCCATCAGCGCCGGGGCCGCGCACAGGTTGCCGGCGATCGCGGTGAAGTTGAACGGCGTCGCCGCGAAGACGAAGCCCTCGAGCGGGCGAGGCTCGGCGAGGTTCCAGATGCCGGGCGCGCTCGCCGGCTGCTCCGCCGCGATCCGGTGGGCGAAGTGGACGTTGTAGCGGAAGAAGTCGATGAGCTCGCAGGCCGAGTCGATCTCCGCCTGGAACGCCGTCTTGCTCTGGCCGAGCATCGTCGCCGCGTTGAGCACGGGGCGGTACCGGGTCGCGAGCAGCTCGGCCGCCTTGAGGAAGACGGCGGCGCGCTCTGTCCACGGCGTCCGCGACCAGGCGCGGTGCGCTCGCTTGGCGGCCTCGATCGCGCGCGCGACGTGCTCGGCGCCGCCCTGGTGGGCGCGGGCGAGGAGGAGGTCGCGCCGGTGCGGCGCGCGGACCTCGTCGAGCGCTCCGGTCCGGACCGCCTCGCCGTCGATGATCATGGGGATGTCGATCGTCTCCCGCGCCCGGCGATCGAGCTCCGCCTTGAGGGCCGCGCGCTCCGGGCTGCCAGGGGCGTACGCGAGGACGGGCTCGTTCTGGGGGCTCGGCGGCGTGGCGATGGCGTCGATCATGACGCGAGTCTAGCGAGGCGACCGCGGTCGCGCAGCGCTCCGGCGCCGCGATCGCAGCCGCGGCGTGAGCCGGCTGGCTGCGCAGGGGAGCGCTCGCCGCATTTCGCGGATGCCATGTTCAGGCGTCGCCCGCCTTGGGGAGACCCCGCGCCGCCGCTACTCTCGTGCGATGCGCGAGCTCGCCACGCCGCCCGGTACGATCCTCGATCCGATCACGCGAGCGGCGCGCGTCGGGTCGTACCGGGGCGATCTCCCTCGCGTGGACCTGAGCCCGCTCGCGCTGCGCCGGCGCGACCGGCTGCTCAAGCACAAGCGGTGGGCCTACGTGGCGATCGCGTCCGACGAGGTCTTCATCGCCGTCGCGGTCGTGCACCTCGGCTACCTCGCGCTCGCGTTCGGCGTCGTCTTCGACAAGGCGGGCCGGCGGCTGCTCGTGGATCGCTCGACGTTCGGCCCTCCCTTCGCGGCGACCGTGGGCGACCTGGGCGGCGAGGGCGGCGCCGCGCGCGCGTGGCTGCCCCGCGCGCAGGTGCGGATCGAGCGGCCGCAGGGGGAGGCGAGGGTCGCGGTGACCGCCGCGCTCCGCGGGCTCGCGCTGGAGGCGCGGCTCTCCAGCCGCGCGGCCCCGCAGGCGCTCTCGGCGATCGCGGAGGCGCCGGGCGGCGTGCTGATCGCCACCGAGAAGCGGCTGCTCCTCGGCGTCGAGGGGGAGGCGTCGGTGCTCGGGCGTCGGATCTCGCTCGACGGCGCGCTCGCCAGCTACGACTACACGAGCGGCCTCCTGCCGCGCCGCACGACCTGGCGCTGGGCCCTCGCGCTGGGGCGCGCCGAGAGCGGCGAGCGCGTCGGTCTCAACCTGGGCGAAGGGTTCATCGGCGACGCCGAGTGCGCGATCTGGCTCGACCGCGAGCTGATCCCGCTCGCCGAGGGCCGGTTCACCTTCGACGCGGCGCGGCCGCTGGACCCGTGGCGCGTCCGGACCGCGGACGGCGCCGTGGACCTCCGGTTCGCGCCCGGCGCGGCGCACTCGAACCACACGAACCTCGGCCTGGTCGTCTCGGAGTTCATGCAGCCGATCGGCCTCTACTCGGGCACGATCCGCCTCCCGGACGGGCGGGTCCTCGAGCTCCGGGACGTGCTCGGCGTGACGGAGGCCCAGGACATCACCTGGTAGCTCGGCGGCTCGCCCCGGTCAGCCGCCGCGGCGCTCGGCGATGAGCTTGTCGAGGTCGTCCTCGGTGATGAGCTTGGTGCCGTACTTCCGCGCCTTGACCGCCTTGCTCGACGCGGACGTCACGTCGGCGAGGACGAGGTAGTTGAGCTCCTTCGTGACGCTGTTCAGCACCCGGCCGCCGTTCGACTCGACGAGGTGGGTGAGCTCGCCGCGGGAGCGCGTGGCCGCGCCGGTGAAGCAGAACGTGAGCCCGGCGAGCGGCCCCTCGGCCTCGGGGGCGACCGGCACGATGCCGGCCGCGAGGAGCCGCGCGATCTCGTCGCCGCGGGAGCGCAGCCCGCGGACGATGCTCGCGGCCTTGATGGCGCCGAGCCCCGGGATGCCGGCGAGCTCGTCCTCGCCGGCCGCGAGCAGCTTCTCGATCGTGGTGTATCCGGCGGACACGAGCAGCCGCGCGGTCTGGATCGCGAACCCCTCGATGCCGAGCGCCGCGAGGAACACCGGCAGCGCGAGCGGGAGCCGGCTCTTCAGCTGGTCGAGGCACTTCGTGGCGCTCTTCTCCCCGCGCCGGTCGAGCTCGGCGATGTCCTTGACCGTGAGCTTGTAGAGGTCGAGGGGCTCTCGCACGAGGCCCGCGGCCACCACCTGCTCGATCAGCTTGTCGCCCCACTCGAGCGCGCCGATGGCGTCGATCCAGTTGTGGATGCGCCCCTCGATGAGGGCGCGGCACGCGGCGTTCCGGCAGAGGAGGTACTCGCCCTCGACGACGAGCGGCGCGCTGCAGACCGGGCAGAGCGACGGGGGGAGCGCGACGGGCCCGCGCTTCTCGACGACCTCCTCGACGTACGGGATCACGTCGTTGCGGCGCGAGACCAGCACCTCGTCGCCCACACCGATGCCGAGGCTCCGCACGTTGGCCGCGTTGTGCAGGGAGGCGCGCCGCACGTTGGCGCCGGCGAGCTCCACCGGCTCGACGATCGCCACCGGCGTGACGCGCCCGCTCGGCCCGGTGTCCCACTGGATCGCCACGACCGTCGTCACCTTGGCGGGCGACGCGAACTTGAAGGCGACCGCGCCGCGCGGCCTCCGGTTGACGTCGCCGAGCAGGCCCTGGACGTGGAGCGAGTCCACGTAGACGACGAGCCCGTCGATCTCGTAATCGAGGCTGGCGCGGAGCTCGCTCGAGTAGCGCCGGTAGAGCTTCACGACGTCCTCGACGTCGCCGTGCGCGGTCTGCGGCGTCGCGAAGCCGAGCTCGCGCAGCCACGCGAAGCGCGCCCGGCACGTCGGGATCTCGAGGTGCTCGGCGACGTCGTAGAACAGCACCGTGCAGTGCTCCGCGCCCTGGCCGTCGAACCGCTTGGACGCGCCCGCGGCCATGTTGCGCGGGCTGGTGACGCCGGGGAAGTAGCGCTTCATGTCCGAGAGGCGGAGGATGATCTCGCCGCGCACGGACAGCCGTCCCCGCTCCCGGATCCGCGAGGGGACGCCCTTCATCCTCGCGACGTTCGCGGTGATCCGCTCGCCCCACTCGCCGTCGCCGCGGGTGATGGCGTCGACGAGCTTGCCGCCCTTGTAGATCACCTCGATGGAGATGCCGTCGAGCTTCTCCGCCACGAAGAGATCGTCCGCCACGCTGGCCCGGGCGGCGCCCTCCGCCTGCGCGGCGCCGCCGCCGTCGCCGCCGTGCCCGTCCTTCACGAGGATCTCGTCGCACCGGGCGATCCAGGCCCGGAGCTCGTCCTCGGAGACGACCTTGTTGAGCGAGCCCATCGGGATCTCGTGCCGCGCCTTTTCCCACTCGGTGATCAGGGCAGCGGAGCCGACGCGGGCGAGCACCGGGTGCGTGGGATCGAGGGCGCGGAGCTCATCCTCGAGGGCGTCGAACGCCGCGTCCGAGATCTCCGGGTGACCGGCGTAGTAGCTCGCGCGGTATTTCTCGATGCGCTCGGCGAGCTCATCGATCCTGGCCTTGTGCTTCGGATCCGTCGCGAGCCCGCCCTGCAGCGGGTGGTGCGCTCCGGCCTCGTCGTGGTGTGCCTGCGTCATCGCTTGCCTCGGCTCACTCGAGCTCCGCGTCGCCGGCGCGCCGGGCGGCGGCGAGGAGGTCCCCCATGCCCATCGCGAGCTCGGCAGGGAGCTCGTCTTCGCGGAACAGCCTGACCTCGCGGATCTCGAGCGGGTTCTGTGGTGGGCGTGTGGGCGCGCCGATCCGGGCGGCGACGACGACCGTCACGGCGTGGAAACGGACGTCGCGGTCGGGCCGCGAGTACACACCCACGACCCGCCCGAGCTCGACCTCGGTGACGCCGGCCTCCTCGGCGAGCTCCCGCACGATGCTGTCGCGGAGCGTCTCGCCCCACTCCAGGGTCCCTCCTGGGAGCGCCCAGGTTCCGGTGTCGCTGCGGCGAATGAGCAGCCAGCGGCCGTCGGCGGTCTGCGCGGCGGCGGCGATCCCGACGACCGGCCGCCGGAGCAACGCGCGCGCGACCTCCTTGGCCAGGGCGAGCACGGAGCGCGGTAACAACGAAAGGGGAGCAATTTCCATGAGAATTTTTGCGACGTGTCAGCAAAGCATAGGAGCGATCGGGGGCTGCCGGGAGAGGGTTCCGTGCGACCTCGGCCGATCCCTGGGAGGGCCGTGAGCGGCGCGGCCCGGGCTCGGCCCCGGGTGAGGGGCAGGCTACGCTCGCGTCATCATGTCGTTCGTGGAGAGGGCGCTGCGCGCTCCTGTCGGATCGTACGGCCGCGCCTTCCTCTGCGGCGCGACCGCGTGGGGCGCGGCGCTCGCGCTCGCGGCGCTTCCGGGCTGCTCCGAAGAGCGGCTCCCCCCGCCGCGCGCTCATGCCGACACGCCGATCGGCGCGGGCGCGGCGGGGGGTGCGTCGCCGGATGCGGGCGTCGATGAGGGGCCTCGGCCGGCGAACCTCTGCGAGTGTGTCGCGGCGTACGGCGGCGAAGCCGGGCCGTGCGGCGATTGCTTCAACGAGCACGCCTCGCGTGGCGGGCGCTGCGAGGCGCAGCTGTCGGCGTGCGACGGCGAGCCCGGGTGCAGGCAGATCAGCCTGTGCCTCAAGGGCTGCGGTCACGACGATGCCTGCCAGGCAGCGTGCGTGTTCCCGGACGACGCGGGAGCCGCGCACCGGGCGTTCCAGCAGGTGCTCGCCTGCGTGTGCGCCGCGTGCGGCGCGAGGTGCGCCTACTACGGCGCGCCGCTCGAGTGCGCGGAGCCCAGCGTCGGGTTGGGTGGCGGCGGAGGAGCCGGCGCCGGCGGAGGAGCGGGCGCTGGCGGGGCTGCAGGCGCTGGCGGAGGTGCAGGCGCTGGCGGAGGTGCAGGCGCTGGCGGAGGTGCAGGCGCTGGCGGAGCTGCAGGCGCTGGCGGGGCTGCGGGCGCTGGCGGAGGAGCGGGCGCCGGCGGGGCTGCGGGCGCTGGCGGGGCTGCGGGCGGCAGGGGGGCGGCGCGCGCGCCCGGAGGACGAGGCGTCCGGTGAGCTCCGCGCGCCCTTTCGCGCGCGGTCCACGCCGGCTCCTCGTGGGGTAGGCTTGCCGCATGCAGAAACCGGTGACCTGGGCGGCTCTTCAGCTCTCCAGCCAGGAGAACGTGAGCGACAACCTGGCGCGGATCGAGGCGCGAATCGCGGAGGCGGCGGGCCGTGGGGCGACGACGGTCGTGCTGCCCGAGAACTTCGCGTACATGGGCAACGAGGAGGGAAAGCGCCACATCGCGGAGGACCTCGACGCCGGCGGCGGTCCCATCGCGCGCCGCCTCGCCGACGCGGCGCGATCCGCCCGGGTGACCATCGTGGCCGGCGGCTTCCCCGAGCGCGCGCCCGACGCGGCGAGGCCGTACAACACCTGCGCGGTCTTCGGACCCGACGGCCGGCTCACCGCCCGCTACCGCAAGATTCACCTCTTCGACGTCGAGATCGCCGACGGCACGAAGTACCGCGAGTCGGCATCGACGACCGCCGGCGAGGTGCCCGTCGTCACCGAGATCGACGGCGTGAAGCTCGGGCTATCGATCTGCTACGACGTGCGGTTCCCGGAGCTCTACCGCGCGCTCTCGTCGGCGGGCGCGGAGGCCATCGTCGTCCCCGCGGCGTTCACGCTGCTCACCGGCAAGGACCACTGGCTGGTCCTGCTCCGTGCGCGGGCCATCGAGGCCCAGGCGTACGTCGTGGCTGCAGCGCAGTGGGGCAAGCACCCCGGCGCGCGGGCGACGTTCGGGAAATCGTGCGTGATCGATCCGTGGGGTGAGGTGATCGCTCAGGCCTCCGAAGGCGAGGGGATCGCGATGGCGACGCTCGATCCCGCCTATCTCGAGCGGGTCAGGGCGAATCTACCGTCGCTCCGGCACAGGCGACTCTGATCTCGATGTCATGGGGGTAAGCACTTTGTCTCGCGCCGGAGGCTGGTGGTTCCGGCGCTGCGCGTGGCCGAGGTCTTGCGTCAGCTCACTCGGCCGAGGCGTCGCTCGCCTCCGCCTCGCCGGCCGGGGGCAGCGCGCCGCCGCGCTTGGACAGCAGGGCGCGGAGCTCCGCCGGCCTGCGGAAGCCGATGCGACGGGCGACCTCCCCCTCGGTGAGCCCGTCGCGTAGAAGCGCGCGGGCGCGTTCCGCGCGCACCTCGTCGTAATAGACGTGCGGCGATAGCCCGAACGCGGCGCGAAAGAGCCGGGCGAAGTGAAACTCGGACAGATCGAGATCCAGCGCGACCTCGTAGGAACGGATCCTCTGGCCGCCTTCCGCGGCGCTGCGGATGCGGTCACGGCCGAGCAGGAGGCGCTCCGAGGTGCTGCGAGGGAGCGGGGCTCCCGAGCGCGGCGGCGGGGTGGAGCGCGAGGCGACGGTGGCCGCGGCGCGCTCGCGCAACGGGGGCGCGCTGAAGCTCGGCGCTGCGGCGCCGGACGTCGGGAGCGCCGACGACCGTGCGGTCGACGCGACGCTCGGGGCTGCGATGGGCGTGGCCGGGACCGACAGGGAGCGTGCGGCCGGCGTGCTGTGGGACGAGGAGGGTGCGATCGGAGTCGAGATGGGAAGCGCAGTCGTCACGAGTACCTCTCCAGCGGTGAAAGGGCGATGTGCCGCGGTCATCGCGGCCATCGGAGCGACGTATTGCAACCGGTAGGCCGCAAGCTGACGCAGCGCTCCTGGCTCAGGTGAATCGGCGTTCTGCAGCGCAAAACGCCGCGTTTGCTCGTCAACCTGCACGCGATGTCATGGGGGGTGTGGCCCACCGTTCACGTGGCACAGTCGCCAGTGATCACCCGTGCCTGGCACAACGTGCCTGTGCGGCGCGCACGCCGCACGCACGCCGCGGCGGGTCGCACGGATCGCGACATCGACGCAGCGAACTCGTGACTGTCAGGTGATGAATGTTCGCCGGCGATCCGGCATCCAACGACGTTCGCGTGCGCGCGCGGACGCACCGCGATCGGCTGGGCGAGGGGTCGATGTCAGACGTCGATCTCGGCGTTCGGCGCGCGCTCCATGATGAAGCGGAAGCGCGCCTGCGCGTCCTTGCCCATCAGCTCGTTCAGGATGCGATCGGTCTCGATCTCTCCCTCGATCATGACGCGCAGCGCGCGCCGACGGCGGATGTCGAGCGTCGTCGCCTTGAGGTCCTCCGCGGGCATCTCGCCGAGTCCCTTGAAACGAGAAATATCCGCCTTGGCTGTCTTGGGGAGCTTCGCGAGGACCCGGTCGCGCTCCGCGTCGTCGAGGGCCCAGTGCGTCTCCTTGCCGACGTCGATCCTGTAGAGCGGCGGCTGTGCGAGGAACACATGCCCGCCGCGGAGCAGGCCGGGCAGGTGCCGGTAGAAGAACGTCAGCAGCAGCGTCGCGATGTGCTGGCCGTCGCTGTCGGCGTCCATCAGCAGAAAAATCCTGCCGTAGCGCAACTTGGACGCGTCGAAGTCCTTGCCGAAGCCGCAGCCCAGCGCGCTCACGATGTCCTGGAGCTCCTTGTTGCCGAGCACCTTCGAGGTGGAGGCCTGCTCCGCGTTGAGCACCTTGCCGCGCAGCGGGAGGATCGCCTGAGTCCGCCGATCCCGGCCCTGCTTGGCGGAGCCGCCTGCGCTGTCTCCCTCGACGATGAAGAGCTCGCTCTCGCTGGGATCGGTCGAGGCGCAGTCGGCGAGCTTGCCCGGCAGGTTGAGCCGGTGCGACACGGGCGTCTTGCGCAGGACCTGCTGGGTCGCCTCGCGCCGCGCCTCCCTGGCGCGCGCCGCCAGGATCGCCCGGGCCACGATCGACTCGCCGGTCGTGCCGTTGTGGAGCAGCCACTGCTCGAGCGCGGGCCGGACCATGCCCTCGACCGCCGGGCCGGCCTCGGGGTTGTTGAGCCGATCCTTCGTCTGCCCCTGGAACTGAGGGTCCTGGATGTAGATCGACAGGAGGCCCACGATCCCCTCGCGGATGTCGTCGGCGCTCAGCGTGACCCCCTTCGGCTGGATCTTCTTGGCGTCCATGAAGGCGCGGACCGCCTTCACGATCGCGGTGCTGAAGCCAGACTCGTGCGCGCCGCCCGCGTGCGTGGGGATGCCGTTGACGTACGACTTCACGTACTCGTCGGTCGACTCCGTCCACTGGAGCGCGGCCTCCAGCCGGATCTCGCCCTCGCGCGCGACGTAGAAGATGGACGGGTGCGTCACGGCCTTGCCGCGCTGGGCGACCAGCTTCGGCAGGAAGTCCGCGATGCCGTTCGGGTGAAGGAGCTCGATCGACTCCCCGGACGAGAGATCGCGGAACGCGATCGCGAGCCCTCCGTGGAGGTACGCCTTGGCCTCCAGGCGCTCGCGGATCGTCTCGGGATCGAACCGCCGGCCCTGCCCGAAGATCTCCGGATCTGGCCGGAAATGGATGCTCGTGCCGTGCTTGCGGGTGGGCGCGCCCTTCTTCAGCTTGCTGATCGGCGCGCCGCGCGAGAACGTCTGCTGGTGCTCGAAGCCGTCGCGCTGCACCCGCACCTCGAGGAGCTCCGAGAGCGCGTTGACGACGCTCGAGCCGACGCCGTGGAGGCCGCCCGAGACCTTGTAGTTGTCGCTCGCGAACTTCCCGCCCGCGTGCAGCGTGCACAGGACGAGCTCGAGCGCGGGGCGCTTGTACCGGGGGTGCACGTCGACGGGGAAGCCGCGGCCGTCGTCGGTCACGGTCACGCCCTGGAGATCGGCGTCGAGCGTCACCTCGATCCGCTTCGCGTGCCCGTTGATCGCCTCGTCGACGGCGTTGTCGACGATCTCCCAGAGCAGGTGGTGGTAGCCCCTGACGTCGGTGCCGCCGATGTACATGGCGGGGCGCTTGCGGACGGGCTCCAGCCCCTCGAGCACCTCGATGTCAGCGGCCGTGTAACGCGCGCCGGACGCGGCGCGGACGGGGGGATTCGTGGCGGCCATGTTCAGCTCACCTCCAGCGTCGGTACGACGACGGCCGGCGGCACCACGCGGACGAAGCGGTCGCGTCGCGCGACCGGCTCGCCCTGGGTGCCGCGCGGGCCGGCGATCTTGCTCGCGGCGATCTCGAGCGTCTTGCCCTTCTCCGTCTCGACCGTGAGCGCGTCGTTCGGGCCGAGGGCGAGCGCGGCGCCGACCAGGCGCTCGCCGTCGGCGACCCGCATGACGACCGAGCCCTTGCCCGGGCCGGAGAGGAGCGCGAGCTCCTCCACGGCAACGCTGAGCGCCCACGCGTCGCTCGACGCGCAGAGCACCCGGTCGGCGCCGTCCACCGCGTGGACGAAGAGCACCTCGTCGCCCTCGTTCAGCTTGGCGAAGCGGCGCCCGGAGCGCGTCGATGGGTCGCGGTGCGGCCGCAGCGAGAACCGGAAGCCGAGGCCCCCGCGGGTGATCGCGAGCGCGAAGGGCGGCTCCGGCTCGGCGGAGTCCGGCGTCTGCGCCGGGACGTCGAGCGCCCTCGGGTCGAAGGAGAGCATCGCGATCATCCGCTCGCCGTCCGCCAGCTTGAACAGCTTCTGCACGGGATCGCCGTAGCCGGTGGACTGCGGCACCTCGTGGATGCGGCACACGTAGCACGCGCCGAGGTTCGAGAAGAACGCGACCGTCGACCGCGTCGAGCCGGCGACCGCCGCGAGCACGCTGTCTCCCTCGCGGATGCGCGTCGAGGAGAGATCCTTCACCTCGCGCACCCGCTTCACCCAGCCCTGCGCCGAGAGGATGACGTTCGCGTCCTCGGCCACGATGAAATCTTCCGCCTGGTACTCGGGCTCGTCGATCGACCCGACCACCTTCGTGCGGCGCTTCTCGCCGTACGAGCCCTTGATCTCGACGAGCTCGTCGCGGACGATCCCCCAGCGCTTCGCGTCGCTCTTGAGCAGCCCCTCGATCCGCTTCGCCTCGGCGCGCTTCTCGGCGAGATCCTTCTGCACGAGCAGGATCTCGAGGCGCGCCAGCCGGTAGAGCTTGAGCTCGAGGATCGCGTCCGTCTGCTCCTCGCTCAGGGTGAAGCGCTTCATCAGCTTATCGGCCGCGTCGGCCTTGCCCTCGCTCTTGCGGATGATCCGGATCACCTCGTCGAGCGCGTCGAAGATCTTCTCGAACCCCTCGAGGATCGTGATCCGCCGCCGCAGCTCGCCGAGCTCGAACTCGAGCCGCCGCGTCACCGTCGCGTAGCGGAAGTCGAGGAACTTCGTCAGGATCTCGTGCAGGCCGAGCCGCCGCGGCGCGGCGATGTCCGCGTTGTCGGTGGGCACGAGGCAGGTGAGGTTGACCTGCACGTTGATCGCGAGCGGCGTCTGTTTGTAGAGGTACGCCATCACGAGCTGCGCGTCGGCGCCGCGCTTGAGCTCCATCACGATGCGCACCTCGCCCGTCGACTCGTCGCGCACGTCGACGAGCGTCGGCAGCTTCTTCGAGAGGATCACCTCGGCGATCTTCTCGACGATGACCTTCCGCTCGATCCCGTACGGGATCGAGGTGATCACGATCTGCGGCGCGGCGCCGCGCTTGCCGTCGCCCTCTTCCAGCTGCCACTCGCCGCGGAGCTTCAGCGAGCCCTGGCCGGACGTGTAGACGGCCTCCAGCTCCTTCTTCGTCGCGTGCAGCTGGCCGCCCGTCGGGAAGTCGGGCCCCTTCACGTGCGACAGCAGCCGCTGCGTGGTGAGCTCGCGGTTCTCGATCAGCGCGACGCACGCGTCGATGACCTCGCCCAGGTTGTGCGGCGGGATGCTCGTCGCCATCCCGACCGCGATCCCCTGCGAGCCGTTCACGAGCAGGTTCGGGAAGCGAGACGGCAGGACGATCGGCTCGAAGCGCGTGCCGTCGTAGTTCGGCCGGAAGTCAACGGTGCGCTGGCCGAGCTCGCTGAGCAGCTCCAGCGCGAGGGGGCGGAGCTTCGCCTCCGTGTAACGCATCGCCGCCGGCGCATCGCCGTCCACGGAGCCGAAGTTCCCGTGGCCGGCGATGAGCGGCGCCCGCATCACGAAGTCCTGCGCCAGCCGGACCATCGCGTCGTAGATCGCGACGTCGCCGTGCGGGTGGTACTTGCCCATCACATCGCCGACGACCGCGGCGCTCTTCCGGTACTTCGCGTCCGGCCCGAGGTGCAGGTCGTGCAGCATCGCGTAGAGGATGCGGCGCTGCACCGGCTTCAGCCCGTCGCGCACGTCGGGGAGCGCGCGCGACGTGATGACGCTGAGCGCGTAGTTCAGGTACCGGCGCTGCGCCTCGTCGGCGAGCGAGGTGTCGGGCGCCGGGGGCGGCGGGGGCTCGCCGTCGCCGGGCCGGCCGCCTCGGCGGCCCTTGCGAGGCGCCTCACCGTCGGACGGAAGGGAGGGGGTTCGAGACACGCGTTACTCCAGGGAGTGCGCGGGCACCGGGTGGACAGGTGCTCCGATGTTCAGGTGAACGCTGGCGAGCCTCGGCAATTACCCAGGGGCTCGCGCTCGGTCAAGGCTGCCTCGCGGGATTTCTGGCAGCGCGTGCTCGCCTGCGCTCGTGCGGCCCCTGGCATAGCGTCAGATGGCCGAGAGATCGACCCGCACGCAGGGAATCGCGTCGCGACCCGTCGGCGACGCCCTGTTTTCGGCGTCCGCCCTTGAGACTCACGGCGCACTGGGCTACGGGGTGGCGCCTTGTACGCGACAGGCACCCGTTCAATGCTTCGCCTCCCCGGCCGCTGGCTGCGGCTCGTCTGGCTCGGCCTCTTCCTGGTGTTCGTTGCGGCAGCGGCGATACGGCCCCGGCTCGCGGCAGCTCAGGTGCCCGGAGGGGCTCCGGGCGCGCAGCCGCCCGGGGGCGGCGCTGCGCCGCCTCCCGCCCCGGCCGGCGCCGCTCAGCCATCCGCCCCGACCCCCGCGACCGGGGGAGCCCAGCCTGGCGCCGGTACACCTGCGCAGGGGGCCGCCGACACGGCCGAGCCGACGCTCGACGTGGCGCCCACCGAGGCTGAGCTCGCTCGAGGTCAGCCGGTGGTCCAGGTCACGATCGCCGGCAACCGGCGGATCTCGACCGAGGACGTGCTCGTCTACCTCGGGCAGACGCGGGTCGGCAGGCCGTTCACCCCGGAGGGGCTGGCGCGCGACGTGCGCGAGCTCTGGGACTCCGGCCTGTTCGATGACGTCGAGGTCGACCTCACCCGCCGCGACGACGGGGTGAGCCTGCGGGTGCTCGTCCGGGAGCGCCCGAGCATCAAGGCCATCGAGTTCTCCGGCAACAACGAGATCGACAGCGAGGACCTCACCGAGGCGCTCTCGGTCGAGATCAAGACCGGCACGATCCTGAGCTACGCGGCCATCCGCCGCGGCGTGCAGAAGCTCCGCGACAAGTACGCCGAGGAGGGCTACTTCCTCGCCGAGGTCAGCTACGAGGTCAAACCGGAGCGGGAGAACCAGGTCACCCTCAAGTTCACCATCAAGGAGCACGCGCCCGTCACCGTCCGGCGCATCACGTTCATCGGCAACCACAACATCCCGGACGAGGAGCTCCGGGAGGTGATGCTCACGGGGAACGGGGGCTTCTTCGCCTTCGGCACGGGCGGTCCGTTCCGCCAGGACGCGTTCGAGCGCGACGTGCTCGTGATCAACGCCCTTTATTACGATCGCGGCTTCCTCGCGGTGCAGGTCGCGACCCCGAGGGTGATGCTCACGCCCGATCGCACGGGCATCGAGGTCACGCTGACGATCAACGAGGGGCCGCGGTTCCGCATCCGCTCGCTCCGCGTCTACGAGCGGGACGCCGACGGCCGCGAGATCGAGCCGCTCGGCGGGCGCCGGGCGCTGCGCGAGATGGTGCGGGCCAAGCCGGGCGACTGGTTCAACCGCGCCGAGCTGGCGAAGGATCTCAGCGCGATCCAGACGCTGTACCGGGACGCCGGGTACGCCAACGTCGAGGCCTCGCCCGACACCCAGCCCGATCCGGACCGGCGGGAGATCGACATCACCGTCGGCATCCGCAGAAACCAGCTCGTCTACTTCGGGCGCATCGAGATCCGCGGCAACACGAAGACGCGGGACAAGGTGATCCGCCGCGAGATGGAGGTGGAGGAGCGGCAGCTGTTCAGCGAGACGAAGCTGGAGCGATCGAAGCAGCGGATCACGGCGCTCGGCTACTTCGAGCGGGTCGACATCTCCACCGAGCAGGGCGAGGACGCCCAGCACATCAACGTCAACGTCGACATCGGCGAGAAGCCGACGGGCACCTTCCAGATCGGCGCCGGCTTCTCGAGCGTCGAGAGCTTCATCGCGACGGCGCAGGTCCAGCAGGCGAACCTGCTCGGGAGCGGCCAGTCGCTCTCGCTCCAGGCGCAGATCTCGGGGCTGCGGCGCCTCGTCGACATCCGCTTCTTCGAGCCGTACCTGTTCGACAGCCCGTTCTCCGCGGCGGTGAGCGTCTACAACCAGCTGCGGGCGTACAAGGAGTTCTCGCAGACCTCCACGGGCGGCTCGATCACGATCGGCTACCCGCTCATCGAGCCGGAGCTCCGCGCGCAGCTGACCTACACGCTGGAGAACGACGAGATCTCGTCGTCCACGACGACCGGCCTCGGCACGGCGGACCCGCGATCCACGTTCCAGCGGCTGCCGCTCTACAACCTCTTCAACGACGGGATCACGTCGAGCATCCGCCCGGCGCTCACCTACGACACGCGCAACAACCAGCTCTTCCCGACGTCGGGCATCTACCTGCAGGGCTCGGTGGAGCTCGCCCACAGCGCGCTCGGCAGCGATAACGAGTTCCTGCGATATCGCGCCACGGGGCGGTTCTACTACCCGATCACGGACAGCCTGGTCCTCAAGCTGAACACCGAGGCTGGCATGGTGACGAGCCCCAACCCGGAGGGCGTGCCGGTCTTCGCCCGCTTCTTCCTGGGCGGCATCCTCGACGTGCGCGGCTTCGAGATCCGCGACATCGGCCCGCGGCTCCCGCTCCGCGAGTCGCTCGATCCGAACTCCGCGCCGATCACGAACGGCGCGAACATCGGCGGCAACCTGATGTACTACCAGAACCTCGAGCTGGAGTTCCCGCTCATCGAGGCCGTGCAGATCAAGGGCGTGGTGTTCACCGACCTCGGCAACGCGTGGAATCTCGAGAAGCTCTACTGCAACGCCGCCCCCGCCTCGCCGCACGACGTCACGAACCCGTGCTTTTCGCTCGAGCGTCTGCTCGACGTCCGCACCTCGTGGGGGTTCGGGTTCCGGTGGTTCTCGCCGCTCGGACCGCTGCGCTTCGAGTGGGGCTTCCCGTTCAAGCGGCTGCCCTACGAAGAGACGTACAAGTTCGAGTTCAACATCGGCAACTTCTTCTGAGCCGCCGGCCGACGAGCGCAGCCGGGACGTGCGCGCGCCCCACGCGGGCCGGCCAGCGGCGCGCCCGCTGCCCCGGCGGCGCGCGTCGCCTGGCATCCTCGCGCGCTTGCCAGGCGGGCCCTGCCCCGGAGCGTCCCGGATGACGCGCGGCGTGCGGCGCGCCTGTCGCGCCGGCGCCGGCCGCGGGACGAATCGCGGTAAACTGCGGGGGCAGCGGGTTGCCCGGTGGGGGCGCGGCTGTTAGGTGGAAAGCTATGCGCCCGGAGCACAGCTCGATGGGGTTCCCCAAGCCAGGCAAGGCCTTGCTGGGGATGATGATCGCGGTCGGCTGTATCTGGGTGATGTTCACCCTGGGGCTGAACTGGGGAGGCGCCGGGGAAGGCGTGCTCGAGCCGTTCCTCGGCATCAGCGATCGCATCCTCCACGGCCAGGTGTGGCGGCTGATCAGCGCGCCGCTCATCCACAGCCCGAGCGATCCGTGGCACTTCATCACGACGCTGCTCGGCCTGTACTTCCTCGGCACCTCGCTCGAAGAGCGCTGGGGCGCCGGCCGCATGGTGGCGTTCCTGTTCGGCTCCGCGGCCTTCGCGTTCGCGCTCCAGGCCGTGATCGGCGCGCTCTTCCCGAAGGTGGCGCAGCCGGTGTTCTACGGCGGGCTCGGGATGATCGAGGCGGTCGCCGTCGCGTGGGCGCTCGCGCACCGGCACGCCACGGTCCGCCTCTTCTTCGTCCTCCCCGTGACGGGCACCATGCTGCTGGTCTTCATCTTCGGCCTCTCGGTGCTCAACGTCATCGCCATGCGCGCGCCCCCCGAGGGGCTGATCACGCCGTTCGGCGGCATGCTCGCGGGCTACCTCTTCGGCGACTTCTCCCCGCTGCGCCGCTTCTACCTGCGGATGCGCTTCCGGCAGCTGCAGGCGCAGTCCGCCGCGCTCCGCCGCGTCCCCGCGGCGCGCGGCCGCTCCGGCGGCGTCCCGCTCCGGGTCATCCCCGGCGGCCAGAAGGACCCGCCGAAGGACAAGCGCTACCTGAATTAAAGCCGTCGCGGCGCGCCCGTCACGCCCGTTCGGGGCGCTCGCGCGCGCTCACGGCGCGGCGCAACGGCGGAGCTCTTCGAGCGTCTTCGCGCGCGCGAGGCAGTCGACCTCCCCCGGCTCGATCTCGCTTCCGGCGAGCTCCCGCTTGCAGTCGGACGTCCACTCCGACGAGAGCCGCTCGCCCTCGCTCGCGATCACCACCGCGGCCTTCCCCGAGCCCCCTGGCTCCGCCGGCCCGACCCGCTTTGCCTCCGCGGTCCACGCGGCGCGCATGGCCTCGCCGATCCGGCGGCAGTCGTCCTCGGAGAGGGTCTTGCCGCAGCCGGCGCCGAGGAGCGCGCCCGCGACCGCGAGGAGGGCCGCGGCGGCGCGCTTGGCGCCGAGCGGGCGCCTCCCCGCGCAGGCGCGCGTCCCGCCGGGGAGAGGCCGGCCGCGCGGTTCGCGCGCGCGGGCTGCCTTCGGTTGCCGAGCAGGCCAGCCCACGGACTAGCTGTCGATGAAGCTCTTCAGCTGCTTCGACCGGCTGGGGTGCCGGAGCTTGCGGAGCGCCTTGGCCTCGATCTGCCGGATGCGCTCGCGGGTGACCTCGAAATCCTGACCGACCTCTTCGAGCGTGTGATCGCTCTTCTCGCCGATGCCGAAGCGCATCCGGAGCACCTTCTCCTCGCGCGGCGTCAGCGTCTTCAGGACCTTACGGGTCTGCTCGGCGAGGTTCATGTTGATCACCGCCTCTGCCGGCGAGATCACGCTCTTGTCCTCGATGAAGTCGCCGAGGTGCGAGTCCTCCTCCTCGCCGATCGGGGTCTCGAGCGAGATCGGCTCCTTCGCGATCTTCAGGACCTTCCGCACCTTGTCGAGCGGGAGCTCCATCTTCTCGGCGATCTCCTCCGGGGTCGGCTCGCGGCCGTACTCCTGCACGAGGTAGCGCGAGGTGCGGATGAGCTTGTTGATCGTCTCGATCATGTGGACCGGGATGCGGATCGTCCGCGCCTGGTCGGCGATCGCGCGCGTGATCGCCTGCCGGATCCACCACGTCGCGTAGGTCGAGAACTTGTAGCCGCGCTTGTACTCGAACTTGTCGACGGCCTTCATGAGGCCGATGTTGCCTTCCTGGATGAGGTCCAGGAACTGGAGCCCGCGGTTCGTGTACTTCTTCGCGATGGAGACGACGAGGCGGAGGTTCGCCTCGACCAGCTCCGCCTTGGCGCGCTCCGCCATCCGCTCGCCTTCGCGGATGTTCTCGTAGGTCTCGCGGATCGCCGCGACGTCGATGTTGAGCTCCTCCTCGACCTTCTTCAGGCCCTTCTGGGCGTTCTTGATGGTCGACTCGAAGTCGTTGAGCTCCTCGCGGTTGACGTTGAGCTTCTTGGCGAGCCGACCCTCGAGGGCGCGGTTGCCCTTCACCTTGATGAGCTCGCGCTTGAGCTCGCCCTTCGAGAGCCCCGTGCGGCGCTCCAGCTCCGTCGCGCCGGCCTCCGCCTTCTCGACCTTCGAGATCAGGCTCTTCAGCTTCTGGACGATCTTGTCGATCGTCCGCTTGTTGAGGCGCATCTCCTCGAGCGTCGTCACGAGCTCGGCCGTCGCCTGCGTCACCTCGACGTCGATCTGCTTGCGGCGGACCTCGGTCTTTACCTCTTTGCGCTCCTCGAGGAGCTCCGCCTTCTTCTTGTCGACGCGCTTCACCTTGTCGATGAGGCGGATGATGCGCCGGTCGGCCTCTTCCTCGTCGAACTCCTGGTCGTCGTTCTCGGCGTCCTTGATGAGCTCCTTCACCCGGATCTTGTGCTTCCGGAGCTTCTCGCCGAGATCGATGATCTCGCGGACGGCGATGGGGGAGTCGAGGATCGCGGCGTTGACCTTCTGCTCGCCGATCTCGATCCGCTTCGCGATCTCGACCTCGCCCTCGCGGGTGAGCAGCGAGACGCTGCCCATCTTGCGGAGGTACATCCGGACGGGATCGTTCGACTTCGAGTAGTAGTCGACGTCCTCTTCCTCGCGGTCGGGCGTGACGACGAGCTTCTTCTCGCCCGCCTCCTCGTCGGCGATGCGCTTCGGCGCGATCTTCACCTGGGTCGCGCCGTCGACGATCTCGATGTCCTCGTCGCCGAGGGCGCCCACCACGTCGTCGAGCTGATCGGGCGCGACGTCCGCGGGCAGCGCGTCGTTCACCTCGTCATAGGTGAGAAAGCCTTTGCTCTTGCCGGTCTCTACGAGCTTCTCCAGGGTCTTCCGGTCCTTCTCGGACCGCTCGGCTCGGATGCCCGCGTCTCCTTTGTTGCTTGGGCGTGCCCCTCCCTCAGCGTGCCCGCGTGTCGAAGCGTGCCGCGCGCCGTTGAGCGCGCCGCCCCCCGCCGCCCTCGCGACCCCGCCTGCCCGACCGGAAGATTGCTTGGCCTTGCTCGCCATTACCTCATGCTCCACTTACGGCGACCAGCTCGCCGCGACCGACAAGACACACCAAATGATTCCGACAAACTCTAGGGATCACGCACGTCGGGCCGCCACGGCGGGACGACCCGGAACGCATCAAGGAAGACCGAGCCCCCCCGCTCTCCGCTGGAATAGGTCACGCAGCAAAGCGTTTTCAGCATCGGCGTCGACCGTGCTCTTCTGGAGCTGGCTCATGACGGCTGCCTTCTGTCGCGCCAGGGCATGCCTGCTCAACTTTTGTGAATTCTCCAAGAGCGTCGCCTTGGCCGTTGAGGCCGCTTCGAAGACAGGCGAGACCAGCCGTCCAGCCGCGAATGAATGGATCGGAGCCGGGACTTGCGCAAGAAATTCGCCGGCGGCAAGTCCCATTTCAAATGTGAAATTTTGACGCGCTGCGACAATCGCCAGGGCCACCTCGCCCTCGAGACATTCCAGCGCGATCTGCACCTCGTCGTCGGCCAGCAGCTCGGGAAAATCCAGGATCGCGCCCAGGATCTCGAGGCTGACCTCCTGGAACTGCGCGCGGGAGCGCGCGCGCTCCCACGTCTCGGTCGACTGTCCGGAGGGGGTCACCTCGCGGGTGGGCTGGCTCCGCGGCCGAGAGAGCGAGTCCTCGACGACGCGCTCGAGCTGCCGGAGGTCGTCGGGCGAGCGGCCGCCGATCACGAGCTTCGAGGAGAGGCGATCGGCGTAGAGCTTCGCCATCATCCTGAGGTTCGGATCGTCCTCCTCGGCGAGGAGCGCGGTCACGGCGCGCACGCGGGCGAGCTGCTCGGGCAGCGATGAGCCGCCGAAGCTGTCGCCGTCGAGCGCCTCGTCGATGAGGTGCTCGAGCAGGCCGCGCGCGCCCTTGAGGAGGCGGGCGACGGCCTCCGGGCCGTGCCTGCGCGCGAGGTCGTCGGGATCGACGCCGGCCGGCAGCACGGCGACGCGCGCGCTGAGGCCCGCCTCGCGGCACGGGGAGCGCGCCGCGCGCGTGGCCTTCTTGCCGGCCGCGTCGCCGTCGAAGAGGAGGATGACCGCGGGCGCGAAGCGCTTGATGAGCTTCGCCTGCCCGGGCGTGAACGCGGTCCCGAGCGGGGCGATCGCGTGGCCGATGCCGCGCGCGTGGAGCGCGACGACGTCGAAGTTGCCCTCCACGAGGATCGCCTCGCCGCGCTGCCGGACCGCCTGGCGCGCCTGGTAGAGCCCGAAGAGGTGCTCTCCCTTCGTGTAGATCGGCGACTCGGGGCTGTTGATGTATTTCGCCGGCGCGCCGTCGGCCTGCGGCGAAGGGCCGCTGATGCCGAGCGACGAGAGCTCCGCGGGGCTCGGGTCGGGCAACGCGCGCCCGCTGAACGCGATCACCCTGCCCATCACGTCGGTCACGGCGAACATGAGCCGGTGGCGGAAGCGGTCGTAATGGCCGCTCCCCGACGAGCGCGGCACGAGGAGCCCGACGCGCTCGGCGAGGACCGGGGAGACGCCTTGCTGCCGCAGGTAGGTGGCGAGCGCGTCCCAGCCGAACGGGGCGTAGCCGATCCGGAAGGCCTGGAGGGCCTCGGAGATCGGGTCGACGCCGTCGTCGTCGCGGAGGGGCAGACCGCGTCGCCGGAGCTCCTCGTGGGCGTAGCGCGCGAGCGGGTGGGGGCCGCCGCCCGGGCCGCCGCGGAGGCTGTGCTCGAAGAACGTCGCGGCGAGGTGGTTGACGGCGTAGAGGTCGTCCTTCGACTTGCGCGCCGCCTGCGCCTCGCGCCGCTCGGCCTCGGTCAGCGACTCCGCCACCTCGATGCCGGCGCGCTCGGCGAGCGCGCGCACCGCCTCGGCGAACGTGCGGCCCTCGAGCTTCATCACGAAGTCGATGGCGCTGCCGGTCTCCTTGCAGCCGAAGCAGTGATAAAACCCGCGGTTCGGGTTCACGTGGAAGCTGGGCGTCTTCTCCTTGTGGAAGGGGCAGAGCCCGGTGAAGGAGAGCCCGCGGCGCGTGAGGCGCACGCTTTCGCCGATGAGCGCTACGAGATCCGTGCGCTCTTTCACGAGCGCGATCGTCTCCGGAGAGATCATGGGCTGCCTTGAGGGCCCCGTGCGCGCGGGGCCCGCAGAACATCACGGGTGGACCCAGACAGCGTGGCGCCGTTCGCGCCAGCGCCTCGGCGTTGCAGATAGCTCGCGAGGCGGGAAACGCCCCAGCCCCTCGCGGCCTGTGTGAAGAACAGTGTCCTGTGCGGCGGCCGCACGCGCAAGGCGGTAGCCGCCAGGTACGTCACTTCGGGTCGGGGAACGGAGAGCCGGGCCTCTTGTGGTCGGTGAGGCTCTCATCAGGCTGGGAGGCCTCGACCATCTCCTCGACCGACGGCGCCTCGGCGTGGTCGGCGAGGAACCGCGTGTCCTCGCGGACCATCGGAGGGGGCGGATCGCCGATGAGCTCGAGCTCGGTGGCGAGCCACTGCTCCTCTTCGATGAGCTCGCGACGGCGCGGATCAGTCAGGTCGCCCTGCCAGTGGTCGAGCTCTGCATCGACCTCCTTGAGCCGGAGGCGCACCCGCACGACGTCGACGTCGTCCTTCATGGCGAAGCGCTCGGTGAGCAGCAGCGCTGTATCGTTGGCGACCTCGACGAATCCGTGATGGACGGCCAGACGGTGTTCCTGGCCGTTCTGGTGGTACGTCACGAGGCCGGTCCGGAGGGCGGCGAGCAGGGGCAGGTGGCCCGGGAGCACGCCGAATTCGCCGGCGACGCTCGGCGCGGTCACGTCCGTGACCTGCTCGCGCAGCGCGACGCCGGTCGGCGTCACGATCTCGAGGAGGATGGTGTCGGCCATGGCCGCGTCAGGCCGCCTTTCTCGAAGCCCGAGCCTTCACCTCGTCGATGCCGCCCACCAGGTAGAAGTCCTGCTCCGCGACGTGGTCGAGCTTACCGTCCAGGATCTCCTCGAAGCCCGCGATCGTGTCCTTGAGCGGGACGAGCTTGCCCTCGAGGCCGGTGAACTGGGCCGCGACGAAGAACGGCTGGGACAGGAACTTCTGGATCTTGCGGGCGCGCGACACGATGAGTTTGTCGTCTTCGCTGAGCTCGTCCATCCCGAGGATGGCGATGATGTCCTGGAGATCCTTGTAGCGCTGGAGCGTCTGCTGCACGCGCCGCGCGACGGAGTAGTGCTTCTCGCCGACGATCTGGGGATCGAGCATCGTCGAGTTCGAGTCGAGCGGATCGACGGCCGGGTAGATGCCGAGCTCCGAGATCGCGCGCGAGAGGACGGTGGTCGCGTCGAGGTGGGCGAAGGCCGTGGCCGGCGCGGGATCGGTCAGGTCGTCGGCGGGGACGTAGATCGCCTGCACGCTGGTCACGGAGCCCTTCGTCGTCGAGGTGATGCGCTCCTGGAAGGCGCCCATCTCGGTCGAGAGGGTCGGCTGGTAACCGACGGCGCTCGGGATGCGTCCGAGGAGCGCGCTCACCTCGGAGCCCGCCTGGGTGAACCGGAAGATGTTGTCGACGAACAGGAGCACGTCCTGGCCCTCCTCGTCGCGGAAGTGCTCGGCCACGGCGAGCGCCGAGAGCGCGACGCGGGCGCGAGCGCCCGGCGGCTCGTTCATCTGGCCGTAGATCAGCGCGGCCTTCGAGATGACGGGGCTGCCGTCGGCGAGCTTCGACTCGCTCATCTCGAGGAAGAGGTCGTTGCCCTCGCGCGTCCGCTCACCGACGCCGGCGAAGACCGACACGCCGCCGTGCGCCTTCGCGACGTTGTTGATGAGCTCCAGGATGAGCACGGTCTTGCCGACGCCGGCGCCGCCGAAGAGGCCGATCTTGCCGCCCTTGCGGTAGGGGGCGATGAGGTCGATGACCTTGATGCCCGTCTCGAAGACCTCGACCTTGGTGGACTGCTCGACGAACGGCGGCGGCTCCCTGTGGATCGGCGCCAGCTTCTTGGCATGCACCGGGCCGGCCTCGTCGATGGGCACGCCGACGACGTTGAGGATCCGGCCGAGGCACTCGTTGCCGACGGGCACCATGATGGGCTTGCCCGTGTCGCGGACTTCCATGCCGCGCACGAGGCCGTCGGTGGAGTCCATCGCGATGGTGCGCACCGTCGACTCGCCGAGGTGCTGGGCGACCTCGAGCACGAGGTTGTCGGGCTCGGCCGAGATGCTCGGGTTGCTCAGCTTGAGCGCGTTCAGAATCTTGGGTAGCTGGCCCGACGGAAAATCGACGTCGACGACCGGTCCGATGACCTGGGTGATCTTTCCAACAACCATGGAGCGGGAGCCCTCCTCGTACGAGCTTTGACGAGTCGCGCGGCCCACTAGCACGGGCCTGCGCGTCCGACTAGTGGCCGCGCGCCAGAAATCCTGCCGAGCTCCTCGCCGATGTCCGGTGGCGGGTCGCGCGCGGCGCGAGGCCTTGTTTTCCGCGGACGTGGGCCCCATGCATCGCGATCGACCTCCGGCGAGCGGACGCCCGCGCGGCGGTGGTCAGCGGCCCCTGGCGGCGGCGATGCGCGCGAACGCCTCGACGCTGAGGGTCTCGCCGCGCGCGTCGAGCGAGATGCCGGCGTCCTTGGCGTGGCGCTCGAGCTCCTCGGAGGACCAGCCGTAGAGGTTCTTCCAGGCGTTGCGGAGCGTCTTGCGGCGGGCCGAGAAGGCGGCGCGGACGGCGGCGCGGAAGGCGTCCGTCTCCTCGGCGCGCCGCGGGCGCCACGGCGTCAGGACGACGACGGCGGAGTCGACCTCGGGCCTCGGGTAGAACGCGCCGGCGCGCGCGACGAGGAGGCGACGCACGTCGAACGCGGCCTGCACGAAGACCGAGAGCGCGCCGTAGTCGCCGCCGCCGGGGGCGGCGACGAGGCGCTCCGCCACCTCGAGCTGCACCATGAACACCGCGCGATCGATCTGGTCGGCGATGGTGGTCGCGTGCTCGAGGAGCCGGCCCGTGAGCTGGTACGGGAGGTTGCCGGCGACCGCGTGCGGGCCCGCGTGGCCGGAGAGGGCGGCGACCCAGTCGACCTGCGCGGCGTCGGCCTCGAGCAGCGTCAGCCGGCCGCCCTCGATCGGGTCGGTGAGCTGCTCGCGGAGGATCGGGACGAGATCGCGATCGCGCTCGATCGCGACGACGTGCGCCGCGCGATCGAGGAGCGGCCGCGTGAGCGCGCCGAGCCCAGCCCCGATCTCGACGACGGCGCCGCCCGCGGGCGTCGTGGCGGCCTCGGCGATCCGGCGCGCCGCCTCGACGTCGACGAGGAAGTTCTGACCGAATCCCTTCTTCGGGGAGAGCCCGCGCGCGCGGAGCAGCTCTGCGATGGACATCGCTCGTCCTCAGGTCTGTGGTGGGGGCGCCCCGTCGTGGGGCGCGGCCGCGGTTGCGCTCGGCGCGGCCGCGGTTGCGCTCGGCGCGGCCGCGGTCGCGGGGCGGAGCCGCACCACGCGCACGCCGACCTTTCGGAGCGCCGCCTCGCGGCGGGTCTGCGCTACGCGCGCGCGGATGAGCACGGCCTCGGCCGCGATCGGCGCGAGCTCCTGGAAGGCCCTGTCCGTCGGGGCGGGGCCCCGCTGCTCCTCGTCCCCATCGCTCTCCTGCGGCCGCGGGGGCTCCCACGGAGGAGCGAGCCCGGGCTCGAGATCAGGGAGCGTCCACATCACGTGGACCGCCTTGCGCGAGAGCCGCCGCACCGCCTCCGAGAGCCGGCTCAGCTGCGCGTCGGCGGGCGGCGGCGCGAGGACGTGGACCATGCTCGCGCGCGGCTTGGTGCGCGCGATGTGCGCGAGCGACTCCGCGATCATCACGGCGGGATCGCGCCGATCCGGCTCGGACCGCGCGGGCGACTCGATGCCGTAGCTCGCGAGGTAGCGGCGCAGCGTGCGCTCGCGCTGCGAGCGCCCGAGCGGCGCCGGCGCCGAGAACGGCGCGCGCGAGCGCGTCGACTCGGCGCGGGCGGCCAGCCGGTCGAGGTCGCCGCGGCGCAGGTCGTCGAGGCCTCGCGCGTCGAGCGGCCGCAGGTGCTCGAGGACGCGCGCCGCGACGTCCGCCTCGTCGAGATCGCTCCGATCGGCGTCGTACGTGCCGCACCCGACGGTGAGCGCGTGCGCGATCTTCTGGCCGTGCCCGGGGCCATGGTCGGGCGCGATCGTCACGCGAGGGCCGGGCGCCAGGATGATGAGCCCGACGCGATCGCCGCGACCGAGGTGCCTCGTGGCGATGGCAGAGGCCTCGTCGATCATGAGATCGAGCGGAGCGCGGCCGAGCGGCCCCGCCCAGAGCTCCACGGCCGCGTCGATGAGGATCCAGACCACGTCCCGCTCCTCGCGCTCGAACTCCCGCACGAGCAGGGTGCCCCGGCGCGCGCTCGCCTTCCACGCGATCTTCCGGAAGGGATCCCCCGGCTGGTGCTCTCGCAGCTCGCGCAGGTCGTCGCCCTCGCCGCGCACGCGCCCGGGCTTGCCGGAGGCCGCGAGCAGGTGACTGCGTCCGCCGCGCGGCTGCGTCAGGTACGCCATGAAGGGGCGCGGGAGGACCTCGATCCCGTAGGGGTTCGCGAAGGTCAGCGGCACCTCGAAGAGGCCCGGGGCGCCGTGCACCTCGAGCGCGAGCCCGTGAAGCCCGTGCTGGCCGACGCGCGGGGTGCGCACGACGACCTTCACCTTGAGCCGCCCCGAGGCGGAGACCTCTCCGCGGCTCGGCTCGATGCGCACGTCGAGCTGCGACGAGGCGATCGCGCGCAGCTTGACGTAGCGGGCGGCGAGCGTGTCGCGGTTGCGCACCTCGGCCTCGATCTCCACGGTGCCTCCGCGCGCGGACCGGAGGATCCGCCGCGAGCCGCCCCAGAGCATCTCGAACCCGGCCGCGCGGATGCGCGCTACCGACACGAGCGTCACGCCGCGGGCGAGCGCGATCGCGACGAGGATCGCCCCGCCCCAGCCGACGATCGCCGGCTCGCGCGCGATGAGCCCTGCGCCCATGACCGCGACGCCGGCGATGGCCAGGTGGGCGGCGGTGCGCGTGGGGTAGAGCTGCATGGGGGCGCTACGCCGGCCGCGCCGCGCGGCGGTAACCCACGCGCTGCACCGCCTCGTCGATGATCGCGTCCCGCGCCTTCGGGTCGACGTCGGCGTCGGGCACGAGCACCAGGCGGTGCGCGAGCGTCGCGGGCGCCATGCCGCGCACGTCGTCGGGCGTCACGAACGGGCGACCGCCGATCACCGCCGCCGCCTTGGCCGCCTGGATCAGCGCGAGCGTGGCGCGCGGCGAGGCGCCGAGCAGCACGCGGGGGTGCGACCGCGTGAAGCCCGTGAGGTTCACCGCGTACTCGTACAGGTCCTCCTCGACGTGGATCCGCCGCGCGACGCCCTGCAGCATGAGGAGGTCCTGGACGGCGAGCGTCGCCCGCGCCCGCGGCGGCTCGACGTTGTGCGCGCGGAGCATCGCCACCTCGTCCTTGTGCTGCGGGTAGCCGAGGCTCACGCGGATGAGGAACCTGTCGATCTGCGCCTCCGGCAGCGGGTAGGTCCCCTCGAGATCGATCGGGTTCTGCGTCGCCAGCACCATGAACGGCGACGGCAGCTCGAAGCGATCGCCCTCGATCGTCACCTGGCGCTCCTGCATGGCCTCGAGGAGGGCCGACTGGGTCTTCGCCGGGGCGCGGTTGATCTCGTCGGCGAGCACGAGGTTCGCGAAGATCGGGCCGGGGCGCAGCGTGAAGGTCCCCTCCTTGGGCGACAGGACGTAGGTCCCCGTGATGTCGGCGGGCAGGAGGTCGGGCGTGAACTGGATCCGCCGGACGGACGCGCCCAGCGCCGCCGCGAACGCCTTGACCAGCGTGGTCTTCGCGACGCCGGGGACGCCTTCCAGCAGCACGTGGCCCTGCGCGAGCAGGGCGGTGAGCATCAGATCGATCGCGCGCGGCGATCCGATGTAAACGCGCGTGATCTCCCGCCGGACCGCCTCGATCCGCTCCCTGGCAGCGGAGATTTCGTCGACGGCGACGGCCTGAACCTGGTTCATCGAGCGCCTTTGTCAGAGGGTGGTGTTGCGAGCTTCGCTTCCGCGGGAGCGGGCCGCGCCTCGGGGGACGCGGTCGAAGGGGCGAGGGGCGCGCCGGGGTGAGCCCCCCGCGGCGGCTTCCGTCCGTCGGCGCCGCAGGCGGCGAGGACGCTCCGTACGACGTCGGCGGCGTGCAGGAGCGCGGGCCTGGACACGTTCGCTGGCTTGCCGGCGACGACGGACGCCTCGACGCGGTACATGGTGCCCAGGACTTCCTTGAAAGCCGAGAGGGCTCGCTCGTCAAGAGATCCCTCTCGGGCCACGAGCCGCGCGACCGTCTCCTGCGCCGGGTTGTCCTCGAGGCCGAACCGCACGGACAGGGCCTCGAACAGCGCGCTCTTCAGCTCGAGGAACGCGAGCCCGCGCGGGGACGAGGGGGCGGCGAGGACGGCGAAGCGCCCGGCGGCGCCCCCCTGCGCGACGAGCGGCGTCGGACGGGCGTACCGGGGGAGCGGGCCCCGGTACGGCCTCGCCGAGGCGCGCGCGGTCCAGATCGCGAGGGCGAGGCCGGCGAGCGCGGCGAGCGCGAGGAGGGCGCCGCCGGGGAGCCCGTCGCGGCGGGCGTCCTCGACGGCGGTCGCGAGCGCCTTGAGCTGCGCGTCGAAGTCCTTGCGGAGCGACGTCTCGCCGCCGAACGAGCTCTCCTCGTCGAACCGGTTCGCGACGATGTAGAGCCGCCCTCGGTGCGGCTGAGCGCCATCCTCGTCGACCAGGTAGCGGGTGAGGCCCGAGGCGAAGGCGCGGTTGCCCGGGTACCGGAGCATCATGTTCATCAGCGCGGACGGGTCGCCCATCGCGAAGAGCCGGCCCTTGCCGACCTGCCCGGCGACGGCGACGATCACGTCCGGCTCGCTGACGGCGCGGATCCGCAGCACGGGCGAGAGGTTCGGGTGCCGGAGGCCGGTCGCGTGGTTCGTGACGAGCTGCTCGACGTGGCTGACGACGGGGTGCCGGCCGACGGAGTGGCCCCCGACGGTGTCGGCGACGGGCACCGCGATGGCGAGGGCGGGGCGGTTCCGGAGCGCGGCGAGCGGCCGGGCTGGCGTCGGGACGCGCTCGATCTGGAACCGCCGGAGCGTGTCGTCGCCGCGGCCGAAATCGTCGACGATGGCGAGCCGCCCGCCGGCCTTCATGAACGAGGTCGTCTCGTCCGCGTCGAGCGACTGCTGCGGGTGGAGCACGAGGATGCCGTCCTCCGGGCCGATCTGGCTCCAGTCGAGCACAGCGACGGGGTGGACCCTGGCGACGCCGAGCTCCGCGCGCGCGATCTCGAGGAACTCCGAGCAACCCTCCCAGCTCGTGTCGTTCACGTCGAAGGCAGCGCTCGCTGTTCGAGCGGGCGCGAGCAGCGCAACCACGGCGACCAGCGCCACGAGCGCGACCCGGAGGGAGCAGGGTGTGGCTCGCCGGCGCACCGGCAGACGCCGATGATCCCTGTGAAATTCGAAGGATGCGTGCGCAAGCCACGCGCCGTGCCGCGTCATGAGCGC
This sequence comes from Sorangium sp. So ce134, assembly GCA_051525975.1. Lineage (GTDB taxonomy): Bacteria > Myxococcota_A > Polyangia > Polyangiales > Polyangiaceae > Sorangium. Next base: position 8,120,679 of record CP150314.1, on the reverse strand, counting down.
CGCGAACATACCACTGTCGGCCCGAGCGATAACCTTGACCCGCCATCCCACATTGCTAGATTCGCTTCTAAGAGCGGGGTGCTTTCTCCCAGACCTCGTTCCACCAATTCGGCCGAGCACTCTACGAGGTGGAGGGGTTAGTCGATGCTTCCTCCGTTCATCATCGAGCAAATACGGCAGCGCGAAGAAGAGAAGGATCGGTCCCGAAGAGAAGAAATTCGACCGCGCCTCGAGCTGCCGATCGAACGCTACCCTGCACCTCGTCGTCTTCCCGAGGCGGAAGAGGACGATCCCAACCGGGGCGTCATCATCCTCGACCTGGGCTGACGCCACGTGTAGCACGCGCCCCTTCGCGATCCCGCGCAGACGCTGCCCGCGGAAAATCCCGCGGGGTGTCCCCCAGACCTTCACCTCCATCCCTGCAAACCCCGAAAAACCGGCGCCCTCGCCCGCTTCGATGCGGGAGCGCAGAGCTCGGTTTCTCGCTCGCTCCGGGCTTGTCCGGTGAGGACGGGATCGCGGCGAGCGCTGGATCCACCGCGCCGTGCGCGGCGCTGCGCCAGGCGACGCGGAGGTCGAAAAGTTGCCGTTCATGGACCAGGACCACGCCACGCTTGTGCGGGGTTGACCCGAGGCGGGATCTTCGCCTAGGTTGCGCCCCCACTTCTGGCGCCGAGCACTGAACGAGCTACGCTCCGGCGCCTCAGAGCAGGCCGTGCGCAACGTGAGCACGGGCTCTTCCATTCGATCGAGGTTCTACAGATGGCCGTTCATATTCGCCTCGCCCGCGCGGGCACCAAGAAGACGCCCTTCTACCGCATCGTCGTCGCCGACCAGCGCAGCCCGCGCGGCGGCAGGTTCATCGAGCGGCTGGGCACGTACGACCCGCGCAGGACCGAGATCCGCCTCGACGTGCCCCGCGTGAGGCACTGGATCTCGAACGGCGCCCAGCCGACGCACACGGTGGCGCTGCTCCTGAAGCACCCTGGGCTCGCCCAGGCGGCCGCCCCGGCGGACGCCGCGAAGTAGCATGGCCTCCTCGACGTCTCCGCTGGTCGATCTCGTGGCGCTCGTCGCCCGCGCGCTCGTCGATCAGCCGGACCGGGTCGTCGTGCGCGAGGTCGCGGGCGACCGCTTCCCCCGGATCGAGCTGACGGTCGCGCGCGAGGACATCGGCAAGGTGATCGGCAAGGACGGGCGCACCGCGCAGTCGATCCGGACGTTGCTGAGCGCCGCCGCGAGCAAGTCGGGGCGGCGCGCCCACCTCGACATCCTCGACTGAGACGAACCCGAGGTGGAGCGACGCTACGTTCCCGTCGCGGAGATCTCCCGGCCGCACGGCGTCCAGGGGGAGCTGCGGCTCCGCGTCTACAACGACGGGTCCGACCTGCTCCTCACGCGGCCTCCGATCCGGCTGCGCCTCCCGGATGGCTCCGAGCGCGACGCGAAGATCGTCGCCGCGCGCCCCGTCGACAAGGCGCTGCTCGTGCGGCTCGCAGGGACCGGCGATCGGGACGCGGCCGAGGCCCTCCGCGGCGCGGCGGTGTGCGTGCCGCGGGATGCGTTCGCGCCGCTCGACGAGGGCGAGTTCTACGCGTGCGACGTCGAGGGGGCGCGCGTGATGACCCCCGAGGGCGACCTGCTCGGGCACGTGCGGTCGCTCCAGTCGTATCCGACCTGCGACGTGCTCGTCGTGGAGAGGAGCGGCGCAGATCCGCTCGAGATCCCGCTGACCGAGACCTTCGTCGGCAGCGTGGACGTGGAGCGGCAGATCGTTCAGCTGGTGACGCTGGAAGGCCTCGTCTGAGCCGCCGTCCGGCGCGAGGCGGCCCGACGCGGCAGGTTCGATGCGCATCGATGTAGTCACCCTGTTTCCCGAGCTCTTCGAGGGATTTTTTGCGATCGGCATGGTCGGGCGCGCGCTCGCCTCGGGCGCGCTCGCCGTCCGGACGCGCAGCCCGCGCGAGTTCGGCCTCGGCCGGCACCGGAGCGTGGACGACACGCCCTACGGCGGCGGCTCCGGCATGGTGATGCGCGTCGACTGCATCGTCCGCTGCCTGGAGGCGCTCGACGAGGCCGCCGCCGAGGGCGCGCCCCCCGGCGAGGCGGCGGCGCCGCCGGCGCACGCGCAGCGAGCGCACCGCGTGCTGCTCACGCCGCAGGGGCAGCCGTTCCGCCAGGAGAAGGCGATTGCGCTCGCGGCGCGCCCCGCGGTCGCGCTCGTGTGCGGCCGGTACGAGGGGTTCGACGAGCGGGTGCGCGCGTTCGTCGACGAGGAGATCTCGCTCGGCGACTTCGTGATGACGGGCGGCGAGGTGGCGGCGATGGCGGTGATCGACGCGTGCGTGCGCCTCCTCCCAGGGGTGCTTGGCAACGCCGTGTCGGCGGAGCACGAGTCTCACAGCCCCGCGATGTCCGGGCTCCTGGAGTACCCGCAGTACACGCGCCCCGTGGAGTTCCGCGGGCACAAGGTGCCCGAGGTGCTGCAGCAGGGCAACCACGCGGCCATCGCTCGCTGGCGACGGGCGCAGGCAGAGCAGCGCACGGCCGAGCGCCGGCCCGATCTGTGGCGCAAGGCGCGCGGAGCAGAGCATCCGCCGGACGACGGCGGCGAGGCGCGGCGATGAGGCTCTCGCTCGCGCTCGTCCACTACCCGGTGCTCGACCGCGCCGGCGAGACGGTGACCACCGCGATCACCAACCTCGACCTGCACGACATGGCGCGGAGCGCGCGCACGTACGGGGCCGAGCGGCTCTTCGTCGTGCACCCGGTCGCCGCCCAGCGCGCGCTGGCAGAGCGGATCAGGGAGCACTGGGTGCTCGGATCCGGGAGGCGCCGGATCCCGGATCGCGCGGTCGCGCTCGACGTGCTGTCCGTGGTCCCCAGCCTGGACGACGTGTACGGCGCGCTGAGCAGCGAAGGGCGCGCCGGCGTCGAGGTCTGGACCACCGCGGCGGCGTCGCGCGGGCTCCCGGTGACGAGCTACGCGGCGACCCGCGCGCGCCTCGCGGAGGCGAGCCGCCCCGTGCTGATCCTGTTCGGCACGGGCTGGGGCCTCGCGCCCGAGATCATCGCCGACGCCGATCTCCGGATCGAGCCCATCCGGGCGGCCGCGAGCACCGGCTACAACCACCTGAGCGTGCGCGCGGCGTGCGCGATCACGCTCGACCGGCTGCTCGGCGACTGGCGCGCCGGGTGAGCGCTCGCGGCGCGCGGTGGCCGAGCGTGACGCCAGCGCCGCGGCCCGCCGCGCGGTCCATGCTACGGCCATGAGCAAGCGCGACGCCCATCGTCCCGCAGGGGAGGCGAGCGCGGAGCGACCGACGCACGATCGGCTGGTGCGCGAGCAGGCGTTCGCGCTCGGGTTCGATGTGGTCGGCGTCGCGCGCGCGGACGAGCCGCTCGGGATCGAGCACGCGCGGTACCTCGAGTTCGTCGAGCGCGGCATGCACGGGGAGATGGGCTACCTCGCGGAGTACGCGGAGCAGCGGCGCCGGCTGGACACAGGAGCGATCCTCGAGGGCGCGCGCTCGGTCGTGTGCGTCGGCCGCAGGTACGCCCGGCCCAAGGACAGCGAAGGGCGCGACCCTCCGCTCGCGCAGACCGTCGCGCGCTACGCGCGCGGGCAGGACTACCACAACCACCTGAAGCGCCGGCTGCGGCGGCTCGCGTCGTTCATTCGATCGCTCGCGCCGTCCGTGCTCGCGCGGCCGCTCTGCGACGTCGAGCCGGTGATGGAGCGCGTCTGGGCGGCGCGCGCCGGCATCGGCTTCGTCGGCAAGAACGGGCTGCTCATCACGCCGGGGCAGGGGAGCTACCAGCTGCTCGGCGAGGTGGTGACCACGCTGCCGCTCGTCCCCGACGTGCCCATCGCAGAGCGCTGCGGCTCGTGCACGCGCTGCCTCGACGCGTGCCCGACGCAGGCGTTCGATGCCCCCTTCGTGCTCGATCCGCGGCGTTGCGTCGCATACCTGACGATCGAGCAGCGGAGCGCGCCCGCGGAGGAGCTCCGGTCAGGCATGGGAGAGCACCTCTTCGGCTGCGACGTCTGCCAGGAGGTCTGCCCGTTCAACAAGACCGCGCCGCCGCCCCTCGAGCGCACCGCGCCTTTCCATCCGCTGGCGCAGTGGGAGGGGCGGGACGTCGACGATCTCGCGTCGCTGGACGAGCCAGGGTTCGGCGCGCTGACCGTCGGGACGCCGGTGCGGCGCGCGCGGCGCGGCGGGCTCGCCCGGAACGCTGTCATCGTCGCCGCGAACCGCCTCGCGCGCGGCGCGGAAGGCGAGGCCGCCGAGACCGCGAAGCGGGCGCTCGCCGCGGGGCTCGCGCACGACGACCCCGCGGTGCGCGCCGTCGCCGCGTGGGGCATGCGCCGCGCAGGCTGCGGCGAGCCAGCGAGCCCGGCCGGGCCGGAGCCCGCCGGGCCGATCGACGAGCCCGGCGCCGGTGAGGCGCACAGGGTCGTCGCCGAGGTTCGAGGTCGATCGCGGCGCTGACGCGCGGCGGTGCTCGGGCGCCCTTCGCGGGCGCCCGATGATCCGCTACGGTGTCCGCCGGCAAGACGCCGCGCGCACGAGCACGAACGTGGATCTCCCTTCCAGGCTCCGAGCGCTCTTCGACGATCTGCGCCAGCACGATTCCGTCCTCTGGCGGCGTGCGGTCGACGTCGGGGTGACCTACGGCCCAGATCTTCTCGTCCGGCACAGCCCCGCGCTGTTCGGGCTCGTCTTCGGGGCCGTGCTGCCAGAGCAGCGGAGGGCCGTGCGCAGGAACCTGCGGCTGGCGCTCGGAGAGCGGGGGGCGCTCGACGAGTACCGGGACGTCGCGCGGGTGTTCATCAACTTCGCCAGCTGTCTCACCGACGCGTTCATCGCGGGCAGCAGCCGGCCCGATCGGCTCACCGGCCTGTGCGTGAACGACGAGCACTTCACGGACGCGTACCGGCGCGGCCTCGGCGTGATCGTCGTCACGGCGCACACCGGCGGATGGCAGGCCGCCGCGCCGCTGCTGCGCTCCGTCCACGCGGCCGACGTGCTCATCGTGATGCAGCGCGAGCGCGACAGCCGGGCGCAGGCCATCCAGGACGGCACGCGCGATCGGGTTGGCGTGCGGATGCAGCACGTGGATGACGATCCGCTCGCGGTGCTCCCGCTGCTCGCGCACCTGCGGCGGCGAGGCGTCGTGGCCATCCAGATCGACCGGCTCCCGTCCGGGATGCGCGGGCGCGACGTCGAGCTCTTCGGGAATCCGTGGCGCGTCCCGGAGGGGCCGCTCCAGCTCGCCGCGGTGAGCGGCGCGCCGATCGTCCCGGTGTTCACCCGGCGGACCGGCTTCATGGAGTACGAGATCTGTATCGCGCCGCCCATCTCGCTGCCCAGGAGGCCAGGACCGTCCGAGCTCGACGTCGCGGCGCGGCAGATCACGGCGGAGATGGAGCGCTTCCTGCGGGAGAACCCGACGCAGTGGTTCCACTTCGAATAAATCAAGGATTTTGAGCCTCAAATGAGAAATCGCGCCGCGGTCGGCCACGCGCTGCATCGGCGCGCAAGCTGGGTTAAGAGTGCGCGCTGATGGCCCGCCTCCTCGTCGGACTGCCCTCGCTCAAGGGGGATATCCAGAAGTACAAAGATCGCTTCGATCTGGTCGAGCTCCGTCCGGTCGATACGTCGCTGCCCCGCGCGACCACGCTGCGCAAATGGCGCAAAGCGGTGCCGCCGGGCTTCGTCTTCAGCGTGGTGCTGCCGCGCGTGGTCGGCGAGCTCGCGGCCGGGAAAGAGCTCGACGAAGCGCTGTCGACCTCGCTCGAGGTGGCGGCCGTGCTGGAGGCCCGGTGCGTCGTGCTCCAGACGCCGGCGTCGCTCCGCCCGACGGCGAGCAACCGCAAGAAGCTCGCGGCGCTGTTCGAGCGCCTGCCCGCCGAAGGGGTCGTGCGCTGCTGGGAGCCCGCCGGGATCTGGGAGCGCGACGACATCGTCGCGACCGCGCGCGCCGCGAAGGTCATCCCGGTGCTCGACGTCGCCCGCGACGCGGCGCCGCCCGGGCCGATCGTCTACACACGGCTGCGCGCGCTCGGAAAGTCCTCGTCGATGGGGGCGGCCGCGCTCGAGCGCGTCGCCGATCGCCTGCGCGGGCGGCGTGAGGTGTTCCTGGTCGTCGAGGGAGACCGCGCCGCCCAGATCAAGTCCCAGCTCGCGGCGTCGCTCGCACGCAAGCCCGATCGCTCGACGGCTTCAGCTGTGGTAAGGCCTACCATGCCTATGCCGAACACCCTCGTCGCCGAGGACGAGGAGCAGTGATCCGCGGCGCGGCGGCCACGGCGAGCGATGCCTCGGCGGCTTCGGCCGCTCGGGCCGCGCTCGAGTCGTCCGGCAGCGCGATCGACGCGATCGTCGCCGGCTTCTTCGCGGCAGCTGGCGCGCAGCCCGACGTGCTGCTCGCGCCCGCCGTCGCGCTCGCGGCCGGCGTCGGCGTCGGCGCGCGGGCCTTCGACGGACGGGCGATCCAGCCCGGGCGCGGCGCCCCGCGGCCGCGCGGGTTCGTCGAGGGGCAGAGCGTGCCGGAGGCCGCGCGCGTCGCGGTCCCGCGCTCGCTCGGGATGCTGGTCCTGCTGCACGGCTACCTCGGGCGCGCTCGGCTCCGCGAGCTGGTCCGCGCGGGCGTGGCCGCGGCCGAGCGCGCGGGCGCGAGCGGGCGCGCCGCGCTGCTCCGCGAGGTCGGCTCGCTCGGCGCGGTGGCGCTCCGCGCGCGCGACGTGGAGCGGGCGCTGCTCGCCGTGGGCGGGCCGGTCGCCGGCGGGACGCTGACCGCCGAGGACCTCGCCGAGGCGGTCCCGGCCGAGGTGGAGGCCGCGTCGACCGCGATCGCGGAGGGCGCGACGGCGCTCCAGGCGCCGTGGCCGGTCGGGGACCAGGTGCGGCCCGCGGACGCCATCGTCGCCTGCGACGGATGGGGCACGGTCGCAGCGCTGGCGTACACGCGCACCGACGACGGGATCGCGGTGCCCGAGCTCGACATCGTGCTCGGGCGCGACGCCGTCCCGGTGCGCCGCGGGATCACGCGCCTCGCGCCTGGCACGCCGCTGCCGGCCGCGGCGCCGATCGCGATCCTCCAGCGCAGCGCCTTCGCGGCGGCGATCGCGCTGACCGGCAGGCCCAAGCTCGAGGTGAACGCCCTCGGCGCGCTCCTCCGCGGCACCGCGCTGGAGGCTGCCCTCCACGACATCCGCACGCAGCTGAGCGCCGATGGAGCCCTCGCCGTCCTGCGCGACGACCGCGACGCGCGCGCGGCCCACCTCGCGCCCGGATTCTCGGCGGGAGCAGGGGCGCCGACGGCAGAAGGCTGAGGCGAAGCCGGCGCGGGGGAGGGAGCGAGCGGGCTCGGCTCGTCCGGCTCGCTGAGCGCAGACGAGCACGCCGCACGAGCCGCTTCGGGCTGCGAGCGGGGGTTCACCCCTCCGGGGCTACGCCAGCGCGGGGCCGCTGCGGCGCTCTGTGGAAAGAGAGAAAAATACCAAGGCGCCAAGGACGCCAAGAGGAGAAGCGCGCGGCTCTCCTGGCGTCCTTGGCGTCTCGGCGTTTCTGGCTCGGGTCGCTGTCGCCGGTCGGCAGTGCGTGGCTCGACCGGGCTCCGCTCCAGCTAGAGCGTGACGCCGTGGCGCTTCGCGTAGGCGACGACGCCGATCTTGTCGATCGTGCGGATGTCGCGCGTCGTGAGGTTGAGCTTCACGAAGCGGTTGAGCTCGGGGACCCAGATGCGCCGGGTCTGGATGTTCACGAGCTGCCAGCGCTTCGTCTTGATGTTGGAGTGGGAGACATTCTGCGCCAGAAGCTTCCGCTTCCCAGTGATGTCGCTCTTCGCCATGACGTCCTCGGTTGGGAAGGGGACCGACCTCGGTACCCCGACCCTGGTTCAAGCTGGCCGGGCACACGCCCTGCGCGGGGGAGCAGGGGGGCTCGGGAGCGCGGGAAAGTGAAGGAAGCCGGGGGACATGTCAAGCGTCCACCGGGGGTACCTCGCCGCACCGCACCGGAAATCGCCCGCGGCGGGGTCGAAGGGCTGCCAGCTCCAGCTGCCAACCGCCGCGCGGCTAGGTCAACCACTCGCCGCCCGAGGGCGGCCGCCGGTCCCGGCCATCCTTGTCGTTTTCGGGGCGGTGCAGGTCGATGCGCCGGGCGTCGGCGGCGAGGCGCCAGGCCAGGATCTGGAAGAGACCGAGGCTCGCGATCGCGGACGTCGCGGCGAACGCCAGGCCCGCCGAGAGCACGCCGACGAGATCGCGCGGCGTGAAGGCGCTGAGCTGGGCGAGCCTGCCGACGACCAGATCGGCCATGAAGGCGAGCACCACCGCGACGGCAAGGAACGAGCCGGCGCCCGTCGTCTCCGCCCCCATGAAACCGGTGAGGCTGGACAGCACCGCGAGGATCACCATCAACGCGCCGAGCTGGCCCAGGTGCGGATCGAGCAAGGTGAGCTGCGCGACGGCATGCCCGAACGCGGGGAGCGCGACGAGGAACGCGGCGACGAGCAGCCAGCGCGCGCCGGCATACGCCCTGTAGCGGGACCGGAAGACGAGCGCCGCCGGGAGCGCTATCGCCGCCACGGCCCGGGCGGCACCCCAGCCGACCGCAGGACCGGAGCTCTGAAGGCCGATGACGGTCGCGATCGTCCCCAGCACCACCATGGCGACGGCGCGCTGCCGGTAGCTCACGGACGTGAGCGCGGTGAACAGCGCAACGATGCCCAGCACGAACGCAGGCGGCCCCGCGACCACGCCGTCCGGGCGCAGCCCGGCGATCGACAGACCGCCGAACAGAAGGAAGCCCACGCCCACGACCGCGCACCAGACGCGGGCCGCGTCCTGCGCCGGACGCATCGGCGCCAGGTCCTCCATGAGCGCCTCGGACGCGAGCAGCGGCTTGGTGACGTTCTCGCGCGCGCTCGGGGGCGGCTCCTCGATCGTGATGGCCGGGCTCGACCCGGCGCGCCGCTCGACCGGCGCGGCGTCGGTCGACGCCGCAGAGGGCTCCTCCGGGGGCCGCTCGGCCGGGCCGTCCCCGCCTGCGGCGCCCTCCGGCTGGGCTGGTGCTGCCTTGTCCCGTTCGGCGATCGCGCGACGGCTCGCTGGCGGGCGGTCGCGGTTCGCCTCTCCGTAAGGCTTTTCCATTGATGGAGCTGGATCAGATCTCACGGGCGTCGAAGGGGTTCTTGCGGAGCTGACCGAGCAGCTCGGCCGAGGTGAGCCGCGCGACCAGGGTGCGCCCGAAGTCTCGCACGACAGTGAATCCTTGCCCATCCATGGCGAGGGATTGCTCGTCCATGTACAGCCGGCGTGCAATCTCGATCTGCACGGCGTGGACGGCACGGTGCGGCTGGCCGTAGTGCGCGGTGCTGAACCCACCTTTGTACGGATCGTCGTGGCGCACGGAAAAGCGGCAGGCGCGCGCGTGCTGATCGACCGCATCGATCACCGCGCTCGCGGCGGTCGTCCGCCCGCGCGTGCCGGGGACGATATCGGCGCGTCCGACCGCGCCCTCGGCGTGGCCGCGGCGGCTCTGGCTCGGCATCGAGTGGGCGCAGAGGAGAATGGCGAAGCCGAAGCGCTCGCGCTTGCGGGCAAGGATCGCGCTCAGGGTGCGGTGGTAGGGGCGGTAGAAGCGGTCGAGCCGGCGCTCCACCTCGCGCTTCGGGAGCCGAGCGACGAGGATGGGCTCGCCGTCGGTGGTCGTGCGCCAGATGAGCCCCCTCGGGAACGGCGCCCGGCCGCCGCCCTCGACCGCATCGCCGTCGCAGTCGGACTCGCTGCGGTTGAGATCGACGACCAGCCGGCTCATCCGCGAGAACAGGAGCGTCGCGCCCTCGGCCGGAGCGTCCTGGAACAGCGCGTCGACGTAGAGATCGGCGTCGCGCCCGATGCTGCGCGCGGGCGCGATGGTCCAGGACAGCGACTCGGGATCCATGTGGACACCCGCGTGCGGCACTTCGACGAGGACCGGGCTTTCCGCTCCGCGGGGCTCGACGACCTCGAAGGGGGACAGCACGGGGCCCACTGTGACGCATTCCGCGCCCGGCTGGAACCAGGACGGGGAGGTTCCAGGCCGGAAGGAAGGAAGAAGTGTTGCCGTCCAGGGCGTCCCGGGGTGGTCCTGCTCCGCCCCGGCTTTCTGGCGTACTCGGCCGGTTTCACAGTAGCGTTGGGCGTGGATCTCGCGACCTGGGTGGACGCCTACCTGGACCACCTCCGCGTCGAGCGGGCTCTGGCGCCCCTGACGCTCGAGGCGTACGGCCACGATCTCGCCAAGCTCGTCGCCCATGCGGAAGCGGCCGGGGTCACCTCCGTCGACGGGCTCGACCAGGCGCTGATCGGCACCTACCTGGTCGCGCTCGGCCAGGCGGGCATCAGCGCGAGCTCGGCGGCTCGCCACCTCTCCGCGGTCCGCGGGTTCATCCGCTTCCTGCTCCGCGAGCGCCGCATCGAGCGGGATCCGTGCGCGCTGATCGAGCGACCCAGGGTCGGGCGGCGCCTGCCCAAGGTGCTCTCGTTCGACGAGATCGCGCTCCTCATCGAGGCGCCCGAGCAGGGGACGTTCAAGGGGCTGCGCGATCGCGCGATGCTCCACGTGATGTACGCGGCCGGCCTGCGCGTCAGCGAGGTGGTGCGCCTCAAGCTCGCGGACATCGAGCGGCGCAAGGGGATCGTGACGGCGCTCGGCAAGGGCGGGAAGCGGCGGCTCGTGCCGCTCGGCGAGCCGGCGCTCGCGGCCATCGACGCCTACCTGGAGGTGCGCGCCACGCACCCGCGCAGCGCGGCGACGCAGGTGCTGTTCCTGTCGCCGCGCGGCGGGCCGCTCACCCGGCAGGCGGTGTGGAAGCTGCTCGGCGGATACGCGCGCGCCGTGGGCATCGCGAAGCCGAGCTCGCCGCACAAGCTCCGCCACTCGTTCGCGACGCACCTGCTCGAAGGCGGCGCGGATCTCCGGAGCGTGCAGGCGCTGCTCGGCCACGCGAACGTGGTGACGACCGAGATCTACACGCACCTCGCCGACGATCACGTGCGCGCCGCGTACCGGCGCGCGCACCCTCGCGCGTGAGCGCGCGGACGGCGGCTACTTGCAGCGCTTGAGGAACTTACCGCAAGGCTTGCTCCCGGCCTGCCCCGCGGGTTGAGCCGGCGCCGGGGGGATCTCGGTGAGCTGGAACTCCTGCACGAGCGGGGTGCCGGCCTTGACGACGACGCTCATGCTCCGCGGGAAATAGCCGGTGCGCTTGACGCTCACCTTGTGCACGCCCGGCTTGAGCCCGAGCTCGACCTCGGGGGCCTGGGTCGTCTTGCCGTCGATCGTGATCTCCTCGCACGCGACGGGCTTGCAGGAGATCTTCACCAGCGGGTCGGTCGCCGCGCCCGCGTCGGCCGCGGCGCCGGCGTCGATCGGGGGCTGGGCGGCCGGGGCTCCGGCGTCGGCCGGGGGCGCGCTCGCGGCCGGCGCGGGCGGCGTGGGCTCGGCGGTCGGCGCGGGCACCACGGAGGACGCCGTGGTCGATGCGCTCGGGATCGGCTGCGGCTCTTCCCTGCGATCCATGACGTACCACGCGGCGGCGGTGCCCCCGACGAGCAGCACCGCGACGATGCCCACCGTCAGCGAAGCCGCCTTGCCCCAGGGCGACCGCGGCGGGGTGACGGCGGTCAGCACCGCGATGGGGCTCTTCGGAGATGGGGTAGCGGCGCCCTGGGCCGGAGGCTGCGGCGCCTGCGCGAGGCTCGCGTCGGCCGGAGGCTGCGGCGAGGGCGGCACGGCCGGCGCGTGCGAAAACGGCGAGGGCTGCGGCGGCGGAGCGGGGGAAAACGGCGTGGGGGGAAGCGGCGGCGAGGGCGAGAACGGCGAGGGGGCCAGCTGCGTCGCGTCGGCCGGCGGCAGCGGCGCCGGCGCGCCCGCCGCAGCGACGGCGTGGGCCGGCGGGACGGGCGCGGGCGCGCCCGCCGCGACGGCATGGGCCGGCGGCAGCGGCGCGGGCGCTTCGTTCGCCGAGGGGGACAGGGCGAGCGTCGAGCCCACCTCGATCGCCGCGGCCGAGAAGCCGCTGAGCATGGCCGCGAGCTCGCTCGCAGAGCGGAAACGCTCGCGCGGATCGTGCGCCAGCGCGCGCGCGAAGGCGGCGTCCAGCGCGGGGCTCACCGGGACGCCGAGCTCCGCGGCGCGCGCCGACGCGGAGAGGCGCGGCGCCATGATCTCGCGCTGCCAGGCCGGCACGTCGACCGGACCCTGGCAGGAGCGCCAGTACGAGCGGCCGGTGAGCGCGAAGAACGCGACCAGCGCCGCGGAGAAGATGTCCGCGGCGGGGCCCGCGGGGGCGCCCGGCTGCACCTGCTCGGGCGCGAGCCACGGGGCGGAGAGGACGTAGCCCTCCGACGTCGGCAGGATGCCCCGCGCGAGGGACGGCCCGAAGTCGGTGACCTTCACGCTGCCCGGCGTGCTCGGGTCGATGAACAGGTTCGTCGGCTTGACGCCGTGGTGCGGCACCTCGCGCGCGTGCGCCGCGTCGAGCACCGCCGCGAGCGAGCGGAGCATCGCCCCGACCTCTTCGAAGCTCAGAGGCCGGCGCTGCGCGAGCTCCGCCAGCGTCGGGACATGGATCATGTCCGTCACCGTGAAGGGCGCGGCCGTCGCCGGGTCGTAGCCGGCCTCGAGGATGTGCGCGACGAGCTCGTGCGGCAGCCGGTTCGTCTCGGCGACGTACCGCTGCAGGTGCTGCATCGCGTCCGGCCGCTGGCCGATGGTCGGCGAGTACAGCTTGAGGGCGACGTCGCGCGCCTGCGCCGTCACCGCGCGGAAGGTGGCCGTCGCGCCCCCGTAGCCGAGGAGCGAGCGGACGGAGAACCTCCCCGCGACGACGCTGCCCGGCGCGACGTTCGGTGCCGTCACGAGATCACTCCCCCGCGACCGAGATCGACTCGATCGACTGCAGGATGGTCGCGTCGGCGCCGGAGTTGTCGTCGTCCGGCACGAAGCCGAGCCCGATCACGATCTCCCCGTCCTTGCCGGTGTCGGCAAAGATCAGCAGCGGACCCTTCTTGGTCCCGCGCGCGGCGCCTTCCTTCTGCCACAGGCCGATCTTCCTTCCGGAGATCTCCTTGACGTCGTCGGGCTTCTTCCAGTTCACCTTCTTCTTGGGCAAGGTCACGTTGATCTCGCGCGCCAGCGCGTCGAGCGCGGCGTCGCGCTTCTCGGTCGCCTGCTTGCCCTCGCCCGCGTCGACCTGCGCCGTCGCGAGGGCAGGGCCATCGTCCGCGGCCTGCGCGATCGTGGCGCTCTCGCCTTGGGCGTAGGTCCAGCCCTTCACGGGCGTGAGCACGAGCGAGCTCCCGGCGATCTTCGCCCGGGTCGACTCCTCTGCTTGGCATTGCTCGTCGAGCGCCTTGCAGGGCTTCGGGGGAGGAGGGGCCGGAGGCGGAGGCGCCGCGGTCACGGGCGGCTCCGGCGTTACGGGTTGCGGTGGAGGCGGCGAGCTGCACGCCGCGGCGAGCGCCGCCGCAGCGCTCAGCGCCAGGGTGGGCCATCGTCGGAAGAACATTGCGCACGAGCGTTGCAGGACCGGCCCCGGGACGGCAAGTAAAGAGAGATCCCGGGGGGGCAACCGGCGCCGCGGGCCCGGCCGGCGCCGCATGGAACGGCGAGCGCGCCGGGCGGCTGCTCCGGCGCGCTCGCGGGGGCGCAGGGGCTACTTGACGACGGCGCCGACGTCCTGCTCGACCTGCTCGGCGACGCCCGCGGGGACCTTGCCGTAGAGGCGGGTGCGCTCCGTGACCAGGAAGTAGTCGGGCTTGCCGCTCGCCCCGGGCGGCCCCTTCACCAGCTCGGCGAAGCCGATGTCGCCGGAGCTGCCGGTGTACTCGATCCGGGCCACGACCTCCTTCTGCTCCGGGGGAGCGGCCACGTACTCGGTGGGACGGAGGCGGTCGAGCTTGCTCATCCAGTTGCCGACGGTCTCGTCCTTCTGGTCGGGGCTCGCCGGATCGGCCCAGAACTTCTTGCCCTCCTCGCCGGCGCGCACGACCTCGCGGCGCTTGTCGCCGACGATGACGCGCGCCCGGGTGAGATCGACGTCCTTCCACTCGTGGAGCTCCCGCTCCATGAGCCGCGACTCCGCGGTGTCGAGGTCGCGGTAGATGTCGCCCTTGATGGCGTACACCTCGCCGGTGGCCTCGTCGCGCGCGTAGCGGTCCGCGCCGCCCGGGGTCGGGCCGCCGACGACCAGCTTGCGCTCTCCGCCGCGCAGCTTGACGGTGATCGTGCCCTCCGGCTCGGACAGGCCGAACTCGCTGGCGCGGTCGTCCGCGATGCGGCCGATGGAGCGCAGCGCCTTCAGCGGCGCGATCGCCTCGGCGAGCTTGTTGCCGGCGCTCACCGACACGAACGTCGACGTCTTGACGGTCGGCTCCGGCTCCGCGGGCGGCTCGTCCTGCGCCTCGTCGCCGTGGCCGTGCACGTCGTCCTTCGGCTTCTCGGGCGAGGGCGTCGCCTTGCGCTCGGCCGTGCCGACGAAATAACGGCCGTCCTTGTCCTTCTTCGCCTCGAGGACGACCGTCTTCGACTTGCCCTCGAAGGCGATGCGCTCGACGTCCTCGGCGCGGCCGGCCCAGACGGTCACGTCCGCGGCCGAGAGCGCGGCCGCCGTCTTGTCGCGCGTCCAGACGAGGACCGCGAACAAGGCCGCGACCACAAGAAGGCCGAGGTGCACGAAAAAGCTGCGATCCAACCTCATGCGCGCCTCCCGCTCGCGCGCCGCCCGCGGCGCGTGATGATGAGCCCGAGCCCCAGCACCATCGCCGGCGCCACGAGGATCGTGGCCCAGAACCAGACCTGGTCCTTCTCCTTCGTGTGCTCGATCCGGACGTCCTCGTTCGTCGTGATCTCCCCGGCGAAGCTCTCCTCGCCGCCGAGCCACCGGAACGCGTCGAGCGCGAGCACGATGTTGGGCTCGTTCCTGAACGCCGCGTCGCTGAACACGTCGGCGTCGGCGACCACGAACGCGCGCAGCTCCTTCTTGTCCTTGCCGTCGCCGCCGGCGGGCGCGAGCTCCTTCGAGACCGCCGCGGCGAGGTTGTAGGCGCTCCGCTTCTCGCCCTCGTCGAACTTGAAGTTGCCGTTCGCGTCGGCGAACGTCTCGCCCATCGAGCGGACGACGAAGTCGATCTTCAGGTCGCCGCCGTCGGCCTTGTCGAGCGACGCGGCGCCCGGGAAGATCGTCGGCGCCTGCTGCGCGTGGCGGCTCAAGGTCGAGACCGAGGCGTGCGAGGAGTACCGCGTCGTGACCAGCATCGCCTGGTCCGAGTCGTTGAAGCGCCGCCGCACGTAGACCCGATCGTTCGCCAGGACCTCGGGCTTCCACGTGAGGCCCACGGCGCCGGCGAGCGGCGCGAGGTCGACCTTGGCGTCCGGATCGAGCGCGAGCAGCAGGTGCCCGCCGTCGTCGGCGTACCGCTTGAGGGCCGCGACCTCCTCCGGCAGGAACTCCTTCTGCGGGCCGAGGACGATGACGACGCTCGCGTCCTTCGGGAGCTCGCTGCCGAGCCCCTGGGCGAGCCCGAGATCCTTGATGACGTAGTTCTGGGACTCGAGCAGCTTGCGGAGGTTCTTGGCCGTCCGCCCCTCGGGCGAGCTCGTCGACTCGTTCATCTCGCCGTGCCCCACGGTCATGTACGCGGTGCGCTGCGCGCGGATGACCTTGAGCAGCGCCTTCTGGAAGTCGGCGTCGAGGCTCTTCAGCTTGGCGCCCGCGGACTTGATGTCGGCGCCGACGGTGAGCGTCTCGCGCGAGGTGTCGCGCGAGAGGACGATGACGCCGTCCTGCGTGACCTTCGCCTCCTTGGCGAGCGCGGGGACGAGCAGCCGGTCCTGCATCTCCACGGTGATCTGCGGCGACGCCGCCTTCACCTCGCGCAGGTAGCCCTCGACCTCGGCGCCCACCTCGTTCAGCTGCGGGAAGAAGGCCGTGATCTTGAGCGGCTCGGTCAGGCTCTCGGCGACGCGCTTCGTCGAGTCGCCGGGGCGGGCCGTGCGGTAGTACGAGAAGTCCGCCTTGAGCTCGAGCTGGCTCGCGGCGTAGACGAAGAGCGCCGAGTAGACCGCCGCGAACGCGAGCGTCACGCCCGAGAGCGTCGCGGCGCGCACGCGCCGGCCCTCGATGCGCTCGGCGCGCCGCATCGGCGCGAGCGCCGCCTCGCCGAAGAACAGCGGCACCGTCGCGATGACGAGCAGCGCGATCCAGCCGACCGTCGTGGCCGCCTCGACGCGCGCGCGCAGCTCGGGCGCGGCCCGCGAGACGCCGAGCAGGCTGCGCCCCGCGTCGGTCGTCGTGAAGTACGCCGCCACCGCGACGAGCCCGAGCGCCGACAGGATCGCCAGCGCGCGCTCGACGGCGCGGCGCTCGCCGGTCTCGCGCACGGCGGTCGCGAAGCGGAGCGCGGTGACGAGCGCGAGCGTCAGGAGCCCGAGCCCCGACAGCGCGTAGCGGAGCCCGTCGATCGTGGGCACCACGCGCTCGCCCAGGAAGATGGCGAGGAGCGCGCCGGCGTACGCCGGCACCATCCAGCCCCCGGCGCGCAGGGCGGGCGCCCCGCGCTGCGCTGCGGGCGCCGGCTGGCCGGCCGGCGGTGCCTCTTGCTCCGCGCCCGGCGCGGCGCCCGCTTCCTTGCCGCTGTTCTCGGCCTCGGCGGCCTGAGCCTTCTGGTCCTTCACCGCCACCTCCGTGCCCTCAGGGTGTGGGTCGCGGCGAGCAGGAAGAAGTACGCGACCGCGACGTAGTACAGGACGTTCTCCAGCCGGAGCACGCCGTTCAAGAACGGCTTCTGGTTGAGCGGGTAGAGGTTCAGCGCGCTCACGAAGTCGTTGAGCGGCGGCTCCGTCACGCGGGCGACGAGGAACAGGAAGCCGAGCGTCCCGATGATCGCCGCCCCGAGGATGACCGCGATGACCTGGCTCGCCGCCAGCGTCGACGCGAAGAGCCCGATCGCGAGCGACGCGGCGCCGAGCAGCAGCACCCCGGAGTAGCCGACCAGGATGTGCCCGACGGACACCTTGCCGTTCACGAAGATGAGCAGCGGCATGTAGATCGTGATCGCCGTCATCAGGCCGACCAGCGCGAGCGCGGCCAGGAACTTGCCGGCGATGATCTCGCCGTCGCGCACGGGCGCCGTCTTGAGCAGGATGAGCGTGCCGCTCTCGCGCTCGCCGGCGATGAGCCGCATCGAGAGGATGAGCGCCGCGACCATGGTGATGAACGCCGTGCCGTCGAAGAACTTGAGCAGCACCTCGGCCGACAGCCGCGCGCCCGAGCCGAGCGCCGCGACCTGGAAGTAGATGCCGTCGATGAGCAACGCCGCGGCGGCGACGACGTACCCGAGCGGTGATTTCAGGTACGCGGACAGCTCCCGCCGCGCGACGAGCAATGTCCCTCTCATGCTTCGCCCTCGCCTTCCTCCGCCTGCTCCTCCGCAGGGGCCTCGTTCGCCAGGCCGCCGGCCTTCGCCCCGTCGGCCGCGGCGGGCCTCGCCTTCGCCTGCGGCGCGCGCGTGGCGAGCCGCAGGAACACCGACTCGAGCTCGCGCTCGCTCCGCTTCACCTCGAGGATGCCGATCCCCGCCTGCACGAGCTCGGCGCACAGCGCCGCCCGGACGTCGCGGTCCGCCTCGACCGCGAAGCTCACGACGTCGCTCCCCGGCTCGGTCGTGGGGAGCTGCTCGACGGACGTGACCCCCTCGACCTCGCGCGCCAGCTCGAGCGCCCGCGCCGCCTCGCCGCGCGTCACGCGGTAGCCGGCGCCCTCGGCCGCGGGGCCGCGCACCGTGAGCTCGACCCGGACGCCGTGGAGGAGCTTCGCCGAGAGCTCCTGCTCGGTCCCCTGCGCGCCGATCTCGCCGTCCCGGATGACGAGGATGCGATCGCAGGTCTCGCTGATCTCGGAGAGGATGTGGCTGGAGAGCAGGATCGTGTGCTCGCCGCGCAGGCTCCGGAGCAGGGCGCGCATCTCGACGATCTGCACCGGGTCGAGGCCGCTGATCGGCTCGTCGAGGACGAGCAGCCGCGGCTTGTGCACGATCGCCTGGGCGATGCCGACGCGCTGCTTGTAGCCGTGCGACAGCGCGCTGATCGGGTCGGCGGCGACGTCCTCGAGCTGCGTCACCGCGAGCGCCTCGGCCACGCGCTTGTCGGCCGCGCCGGCGTCGACCCCGCGCAGGCGCGCCGCGAAGTGGAGGAAGGCGCGCACGCTCATCTCGTCGTAGAGCGGCGGCCGGTCCGGGAGGTATCCGATGCGGGACCGCACCTCGTGCGGGTGGTCGACGACGTCCAGCCCGTCCACGAGGACACGGCCCGCGGATGGCAAGAGGTCGCAGGCGAGGATCCGGAGCGTCGTCGTCTTGCCGGCGCCGTTCAGGCCGAGCAGGCCGACGATCTCTCCCGCTTCGATCGAGAACGACAGGGGCCCGATGGCCTTCCGGTCGCCGTAGTACTTGTATAGGTCGCTGATTTCGATCACGGCCGTGCACCCCTCCGCACAGGGAAGAAGCTCTCCGCGCCGGCGAATCGGACGCCGCAGAGCGCGGCGGTCCAGGCGCCAGCGGCCCCTTACAACAGCGGGTCACGGAAATCATTCCCGACGCGGCGCGCGCGGGGTCGCCCTCCGGAGGGCGACCCGCCGCGCCGGAGGCGATCGACCAGGACACGCGGTGGTCGCGGTGAGCGCAGCGACCAGGACGTGACGGATCTCAGCGTCGGGAGGCGGAACGAAGCGGGGAGGCGCTCCGGCGGCGCGCTCGCGTCGCCGTCAGCAATGCTCGGCGATGATCGCCCAGCAGGCGTCCGCGAACTCGCGGTAGGTGGAGCGGTCGAGCGTCGCCTGGTTCACCGGCATCACGTCCTGGTGCTCGGCGAGCATCGGGCGCAGCGCGCCCTCGATGTCGGCGCTCGTCTCGATCCACAGGAACTCCTCGATGCCGTCGGTGATCTGGCCGCGGATGAGCTTCGGCACCTCGCTCAGCCGGACCTTCTTCGGGCTCCGCCGCGCGATGGACGACGCGATCTGCTCGGCGTGCGCCGGCCAGCGCCTGAGCGCCCGGTGGAACGTCGAGCCGACGAGCCTCAGGATCTGCTGGGCGAGCTTCGCCACGCGCGGGCGCTGCACCCGCTCCTCGTTCTCCGCCACCATCGCCAGGTAGTCGTCGCTCAGGAGCTTGCGCAGGTCGCTCGTGAGGATCTGCTGCGACTCGGGCGTCATCCGCAGATCCGCGACGTGGGCGAGGAAGATGTCCCGCAGCACGGTGAGCCGCGCCGTCACCGAGCCCGTCGGGGTCGTGTCGAGGATCTCGGCGAGCGGGTCGATGAGGCGGCGGCCGAACGTGGTGAGGATGTGATCGAGGATCCGCTTCTGGTGCTGCTCGTGGCCGAGCACCGACAGCGCGCGGGCAATGTGCGCCTTGCTCGGGGCGTCGACGAGGATCTCCAGGGGCTGGTCCTGAGGCTTCCCCTCGTACATGCGGAGCGACGCGAACATCTCGCGGAAGGCGTCCGCCGCGGCCGCCCCCTCGCCGGGCTCGCCGTAGACCCGGATGACGAGCCCCGAGTCGGGACCGGCGTCGAACAGCCGCCGGAGCTCTGCCCGGATGTCCTCGTCCGTGACGAGCGGCCCCGGGGGGAGCGACTTCCCGCGTGGATCCATGGATGTCCAGCCTACGGCAAAGTGCGGTGCACCTGAACCTCTGTGCCCGACAAAGCGCACGCCAGGTGCGCCCTCGGGGGCCGGTGGGGATGTGCCTGCGGCGATGTCGTACCCTGGCTCCGTCTCTCGCGCCGGGCTGCGGTCGCGCCGGCGCGCGGGTCGTCGTTCTTCCTGCGTCACCGGATCGTCACCGCGTCCCTGCGTCACCGGATCGTCACCGCCTCCCTGCGTCGCCGGATCGTCACCATGGGGGCGCGGGGCCGGCCTTGTGGCGCGCTCGGTTCGCCGGGTACCATCCGTCGGTCGGTCCCGTCGCGTCCCGTGCGGGAGGAGCGGGCATGGGAGCAGGTATGGACGGTGCGAACCCGGCTCATCTGGTGAAGGGAAACGGCGCGACCGGCGCGCTCGGCGCGCGCGGCGACGCCCACGCGGAGGTGCACGTCGCCTCCGGAGACACGCTCGGCGTGCGCCAGTTCACGGCCGTCGATCGGATGTCGGCGCTGTTCGAGGTGCGCATCGTCGCCGTCTCGGACAACCCGGACATCGATTTCGAGGCGGTCATCGGCCAGCCGATGCGGTTCGCCGCGCAGCGCGACCAGGCCCGCGCGTGGTCCGGCGTCTGCAGCCAGCTCCGGCAGATCGCCGTCGAGGAGCGCCACCTCTCCACCTACGAGCTCACGCTGGTCCCCTCGCTGTGGCTCGCCACGCAGCGGCGCAACCACCGCGTCTTCCAGCACCTGTCGGAGATCGACATCGCCCTGAAGATCCTCGAGGAGTGGGAGATCTCCCCGGCGCTGCGCCTCACCGGGAGCTACCGGAAGCGCAAGTTCCGCGTCCAGTACGGCGAGAGCGACTACACGTTCCTCTGCCGCATGCTCGAGGACGCGGGGGTGAGCTTCTATTTCGAGAACGGCGAGAGCCGGCTCGTCCTCGACGACGGACCCCACGGCAACCCCCGCCGCAGCCCGATCGCGTTCCGCGATCACCCGACCGACGCCGACCACGAGCACGTCACCGAGGTGCGCGTCGGCCGCCGGCTGAGGCCGGGCAAGTACACGGTCCGCGATCACGACTACCGGAGGCCGGCGTCGTACGAGCTCGCGGCGAGCGCCTCCGGCCCGGGCGGCGTCGAGGAGCGGCTCGAGCGCTTCCACTACGTGCCCGGCGCGTTCCTCTACGAGAGCGACAAGGGCGACAGCACGCCGTCCGCCGACGACAAGGGCAAGTACCGCGCGGACGAGGCCGAGGGGGCCGCGCTCGCGCAGCGGCGCCTCGAGGCGAAGCGCGCGTCGGCCCGCGAGATCACCTTCGAGACCAACACGATCGATCTCGCGCCGGGCACCGTCCTCTCGTTCCTCGATCACCCGAAGGCCGAGCTCGCCCCGGACAAGGCGCTCCTCGTCCTCGAGTCGACGCTCACGGGCGAGCTGCCCGGCGGCTTCCGGCACGCGTGCGGCGGCGTGACCGCGGACGCCCCGTACCGGCCGCCGCTCCGCACGCGGAAGCCGCGCGTCCAGGGGGTCGAGTGCGCCACCGTGGTCGGCCCGCCCGGCCAGGAGATCCACGTCGACGAGTTCGGCCGCGTGCGCGTGCAGTTCCACTGGGATCGCGAGGGCCGCATGAACGAGGGGTCGTCGTGCTGGATCCACGTGAGCCAGCCCTGGGGCGGCGCCGGCTTCGGCGGCACCAACCTGCCGCGCATCGGCCAGGAGGTGATCGTCGACTTCCTCGGCGCCGATCCCGACCGGCCGATCATCACGGGCCGCGTGTACACGAACCTCCAGAAGACGCCGTACAAGCTCCCCGAGAACAAGACGCAGAGCGGCTGGAAGAGCAGCTCGTCGCCCGAGACCGGCGGCTACAACGAGATCATGTTCGAGGACGCGGCGGGCAAGGAGCTCGTCCGGGTGCAGGCCGAGCGCGACATGAACAAGCTCGTGAAGCGCGACGAGCAGGTCACCATCGGCAACGATCGCGTGAGCTCGATCGGAAAGAACGAGGATCAGACCGTCGGCAACGACTTCACGAAGCTGGTGATGAACTGCGTGCGCGAGGTGGTCGGCATGAACCGATCGCGCGTGGTGGGCAACAACGAGACGGTGGAGATCGGCAGCGTGCAGGCGACCCGGGTCGGCGACAGGGTCGAGATCGTCTGCGGCAAGTCGAGCATCGTGCTCGACAAGTCCGGCAAGATCGTGATCTCGGGGACCGACATCACGATCCAATCGAGCGGCCACACGCAGGTCTTCGGCGACCCGATCGACCTCAACTAGCGATCCCGATCACGAGGCGTCCGCCGCCGCGCGCATCGCCGCGCGCACCTCCTGGGCCGCCGCGGGATCCTTGACGACCCTCTCCAGCCACACGCGGCGGAGCCGGAGCAGCGCGCCGTCCGGCAGGCCGAGCTCCGCGAGCGCCCGCGCGTCGTTCCCGCGCTCCGACGCGATCACGAGCCGGGCGTACTCGCCCGCCGTGATCGGGCCTCGCTCGGCCTCCAGCGCCGCGACGTACGCCGCGTCGTACGACGAGAGCAGCCGCCGCTTCCCGCGGCCGACTTCGGCGCGGATCGCGTCGAGCCAGTGCGCGTGCAGCGCCTCCCACGTGTCGGGCGAGAGCGCCTCCGCCGCGAGGATCGCGTCGAGCGCGTCGGGGCGCTTCGCGAGCCGCGCCGCGATCGCCGCGCAGCGCGCGAGCGGATACGCCTCGACGGGCAAGCCCGGCTCCACCGGCGGCTCGGCAGGGCGCTGCTCGGGGGGCGCCGCGGGGCGCTGCTCGGGGGGCGCCGCGGGGCGCTGCTCGGGGGCCTCGGCGGCGGGCGCGGTTGCCGCCGGCGGCGCGGGCTCCGCGACGCCCGCCGCCGCGAGCCGCGCCGCCGGCGGGAGCGGCGCCAGCGGCGCGAGCGACGCGGGCGGCGCGGGCGGCGTGGGCGGCCCGTCCTCCGGATCGTGCTCGCGCGGCACGAACGATCGGCCGTGGGGTGGCTCCGGCAGGGGCGCGTGAAACGGGAGCGCGGGCCGCGGGGGAACCACCGCGGGCACGAGGGTCTGCGAGGTGTCCTCGTCGTCGACAGGGCGCGGCGGCGAGGACCGCGGCTCGTCCGCGTCCGGCGCCGCCAGGGCGGGCGGCTCCGAGGCGAGCTGCGCGGCGCCCTGCAGGAACGGGAGCACCGCGGAGGGCCTCGACGAGAGCGGGGCCATCATCGTGCCCGTGAGGCTCGGCGCGGGCTCGCCCTCGGTGACGAGCACGACGCCCTCGCGCGGCGGGCGATCGCGCATGAGCTGCCCGCGCCAGACGAGCACCGCGACGCCGTGGTCGGCGTCGATGACGAGCGTGTCGCAGCGGAGGGGCACGCGCAGCTCGACGCCGTTCGTCACCGCGATCGCGCTCGGCGCCGGCGCGCGCAGGCGGGTCGCGAGCCGCGGGAAGCGCGGGTGCAGGTGCTCGAGCACGATCGGCTCCGTGCCCGTGAGCTCGTTCGTCACCTGATCGAGCGGCGCGGCGTTGAAGTACCCGGTGTCGATGCCCTCCGGCAGCGGCTGCTCGGCCCAGCGCGCGTGATCCCACCCCGCCGCGTGCCGGCGCAGGCGCTGCGCGCGGTCGGGCCACTCCGGCCGGAGCGGGCCGAAGCCCGCCGGCCAGAGGTGGCCTTGCCGTATCGCCGTCGACGAGGCCGCGGTCAGGAGGTTCGGCGCGCGCGCTCGCCCCCATCGATCGGCGAGCGCTCCGTTGCCCGTCGGCACGCCGACCGGGTTCGAGGTGCTCGGACCTCCCGCGGCGCGCTCCCAGCGGAGGGGCATGCGCGTGAAGGGCGCGGGCTCGCCCAGCGAGCCATCGCGCGTGAAGCACGCGTCGCCGCGGACCTCGATCGCCTTGTCGATGTCGCCCACGGCGAGCCGCGCGATGAGCGACGTCACCGCGCTGCCCTCGGGCGCGTGCGCGTGGCCGACGACGAGCACCTCGCTCCACCGCTTGAACGGCGCGACCGGGCCCCACGGCTCGACGAGCCGCCGCTCGTCGCCCTCGCCCTCCAGCGGGGCCGCGGGGCCGCTCGTCATCGGCGACTCGAACGGCGCGAGCTCGAACAGCGCGTGGCACGCGACGGTGAGCACCCACGCGTCGGGTCTGGGCCGCCATTCCAGCGCGCTGGCGCGTATCAGGCCTTGGCAAACGAGGTGCATCGGGCGTGGATCGAGCGTGGGACCAAGCGTGGAATCATGCGTGGAATCATGCGTGGAATCATGCGTGGATCAGACGCGCCCCGGGGCGACGTGCATCCCAGCGATGTCCCTCAGGATATCCGAGCGAGCGGCCGGCGTCCGGGCGAACCTCCGCCGTCACGCCGCGGCCATGTGCGGGACGCTCCTCCGCCGCGCGGCGTCGCGGCGTCGCCGCGCGGGTCGCCATTGAAGGCGATGGCGCGCTCGGATAGCGTCGGATCGCGTCGAGGAGCGACGATGGAGTGCCAGAACCTCACCCCATTCGACGCCCTGGCCTACAGCGCCCTGGATGCGCACGACGAGGAGCACCATGTGCTCGCGCTGAAGGCCGCTTACCGGCTCGTCCGCGGCGACGGCGGGGAGCTGACCCATCGCTGCGAGCTCCTCCCGGGCGACAGCGCCGGGAGGCTGCTCCTGCGCGACGTGTTCGAGGGGGAGGTGAACGCGTCGAGCGTGCGCGCCGAGAGCGACATCGCGCCGTTCAAGCCGCGCTGCGACGTGCTCGTGCGCGCGACCGCGTGGGCGCCCGGGGAGCAGCCCGCGGAGCGCTGGACGGCCCGGCTGCGCGTGACGGAGCGAGGCGCGGCGCCCCCCGGAGGCGGCGCCGGCGGGCGCGACCAGCCGCGGCGCGCGCTCGTCGACAAGACCCTGGAGGTGTGCGGGCCGCGGTGGTTCGAGCGCACGGCGGAGGGCTGGCAGCTCACCCGGCCCGAGCCGGCGGCGAGCGTCCCGGTGCGCTGGGAGCGCGCCTTCGGCGGCCGCAGCCTCGTGAGCGCCGAGCCCGGGAAGGCGCCCCTCCTCGACGAGGTGTGCTTCACCAACCCCGTCGGCTGCGGGTGGATGGAGGCGCGCTACCCGGACGCGCTGCGCGACGCCGGCGCGCCGCTGCCCGACCGCGTGGCCGCGCCGCAGATCGAGCGGCCCGACAGCCGGGTGACGCGCCTCGCCGTGGCGTCGCACCCGCCGCACGCGGTGGAGGCCCCGCAGATGGCGGAGATCGCGGCGGACTACCCGTTCGCGCCGGCGGGCCTCGGGTGCGTGGGGCGCGCGTGGACGCCGCGGCTCCAGCGCGCGGGCACCTACGACGAGGCGTGGGCGACGGGCCGGCACCCGTTCCTCCCCGACGATTTCTCGTTCGCGTACTGGAACGCTGCGCCCGACGATCAGCAGATCCCGCACCCCGACCCCGGCCTGCGCGTCGAGCTCTGGAACCTCGCGCGCCCCGGCGTCGCCAGCGACGGGCGCGTCGCGTTCGAGCTGCCGCCGCACCGGGCGTTCGCGATGGCCTGGATCGCGGGGCTGCCGGTGCCGGTGCCGGCGGCGCTCGACACGCTCGCGGTGGACGCCGAGGCCATGGTCGTGACGTGCGTGTGGCGGGCGCTCGTGGCCCGCGCGCTCGGGGTGCAGCGGATGGAGGCGCGCTTCGAGGTCGACCCGCGCGCTCCCCTCTTGAAGATGGCGGTGGGCCGTGGCTGAGAACGTCCTCTCGCGCAAGCAGGAGCCCTGGATGGCGGTGTCGTGCGCGCCCGACGTGTGCAAGACGCCGATGGGGTCGAGCACGCCGCCCGTGCCCTACAACGTGGTCTCCAGGCTGGAGCCCGCGCTGGACGCCAGCGAGGACGTGCACGCCAACGACGGCCGCGTGCAGAAGCACGCCGCGACCGTGATGCCCACGACCGAGGGCGACGAGCCGGGCAGCGCCAAGGGGGTCGTGAGCGGCACCGTGGGCCAGCAGAGCTGGTCGCAGACGCACAGCCCGAGCGTCCTGGTCAATTCGCACCCGGTCGTGCGCCACGACGACCTGGCGCAGATGAACGGCGACAAGGCGGCGCAGGACAAGGCCGACAAGCGGGCGCGCTACCAGTGCCGCAAGGAGCAGATCGAGGCGGGCAAGAACAGCGACGACCCGGCGACGCGCGAGGCCGCCGCGCGCTTCGAGCGCAACACCGTCGCCGCGGAGAAGGCCGCGCTCTCGGGCCACACCTATGACCCCTCGAAGCCCGCGCCGACGGGCTGGCGCGACATCAGCGACGACCCGGAGGCGCTCGCGCGCTACGGGCTCACGCCCGGCGACCTGGACGGCAGCCGCCCCGGCGCGACGCGGCTCTACGAGCCCGACCCCGACGTCTTCGGCGGCGACCAGCGGCCGACGGTGGCCTTCCGGGGGACGGAGAACGGCGCGGACTGGCAGAACAACTTCGCGCAGGGGCTCAACATGGACTCGCCGTACTACCGCGACGCCGTGCGCGTGGGGAACACCCTCGGGAACAGCGTCGACTACACGGGCCACTCGCTCGGCGGGGGCCTGGCGTCGGCCGCGGCGACGGCGGGCGGCTCGCAGGGATGGACGTTCAACGCGGCGGGCCTCAACCCGGGCACGGTGACGGGCTACGGCGGCACGGAGCGCCCGGCCGACATCGAGGCGTACCGCGTCCAGGACGAGGTGCTCACGGGCTTCCAGGAGCAGGGGTGGAAGGGCACCCTGGCCGCGTTCGGCGTCGGCGGACTGTGGGGAGCCCTGGCCAAGGTGGGCCTGAGCGCCGTCATGCCGGACGCCGTCGGCACGAAGTACGAGCTGCCCGCGTCGAGCCTGGACCCGTACAACCGTCACCTGATGCCCGACGTCATCAACGGCATCGAGAAGCAGAAGCAGCAAGATCAGCGGAAGATCGCCGAGAAGACCGGCAAGCGATGCTGAGCGGAGCCTCCATGCGCGCGCCCGACCCCGACCGCTTCTTCCTCGGCCCGCAGCGCGAGCTCGCGCGGGCCATCGCGGCCGGCGATCTCGCGGCCGTCCGCGCGCTCGCGCCGGAGACCGAGCTCAACGCGCCCGGCGCCGAGGACATGACGCTGCTCGCGTTCGCGATGCAATGGGCGTCGGGGCTCGAGCCCGCGCGCCTCCGGATCGTGACCGAGCTCGTGCGCGCGGGCGCCGACGTGCACCACGTGGTGCCGCTCCTCTCGAGCGCGCTCGATCTCGCGATCCTCGCGAAGAGCCCGGCGTTCCTGCGGGCGATGCTCGACGGCGGCGTGTCCCCCGACGCGCGGGTCGGCCGCGGCCGCACGCCGGCGCTCTTCCACGCGGCGTCGGAGGCCACGGTCGAGAACATGCGCCTCCTCCTCGACCGCGGCGCGGACGTGAACGCCCGCGACTCGCTCGGGACGCCCGCGATCACCTACGCGCTGCGGGCGCTGCAGCTCGACCAGGTGGAGGAGCTGCTCGACCGCGGCGCCGACCCCCGCGCGGTCAACCTCCTCGGGCAATCGTTCGCGCGCGTGCTGGAGGAGCTCATGGCGCGGCAGCGCCCGGGCTCGGCCGCCCTGCGGAAGATGGCGGCGCTCCGCGACCGGATCGTGCGGGACGGCGCGCGGTGGCCGCCGGACCCGCCCGAGGTGGAGCGCGAGCGGATGCGGCAGCGCGGCGAGGAGCCGATCGTCCCCGTCGGCCAGCCGAGGTGAGGTGACACCATGGGAAGCGGCAACACCATCGGACGCATCGTCGGTCAAACCCCCGCGCGCGCGGTCCCCGTGGAGCTGGCCAACCCCGTCGTGGAGCTCTTCCAGGGCGTCGAGCGGCTCGTGCCGATGTGGCGGCAGCTCGAGGGGCTCGTGCAGCAGCTCGGGGGCGGCGGCGCGGCGGCGGCGCGCGGCGGAGCGAGCGGGGAGGGGCCGGGCGCGCGGGGGCTCGGGGACGTCGCGTCGCCGGAGGAGCTCGGCGCGCGCCTCACCGAGCTCGGGCGCCTGGTGCGGACCCCGCCGGAGGCGATGGACGGGCCCGCGCGGCCCGATCAGATCCGGACGCGGCAGATCGCCGAGGAGATCCTGCGGCAGGCGATGGAGGTGTCGGGGCCCCGCGGCCGGCCCGTGCACGAGCTCGCGCTCGGCGCGGCGCGGGAGCGGATCGAGGCGCTCGCGGGGACGGCTCCGTCGCCGGCGCAGGCGGCGCAGGCCGTGGCCAACGCCGCGACGATGGCCCAGATGCGCGGCGCCAACGGGCCGGTGCTCGAGATGCTCCGGTCGGTGCTCGCGGGGCTCCAGCAGGCGCTGCGCCTGCTCCAGGGCATCACGGGCAGGACGGACGGCGCGCAGATCCGGAAGTGAACCGGACGTGAGGCCCCGCAGGCGCGCGGGCGGCCGCCTCCCGCGCGGCGAGCGCGCAGGAGCGATCGGGGATCGTGTCTGGACACGATTCACCGGCTCGGCGACGTCGGACTGCGCGCCTCCGCGCGATGGTCAGATGAAGACGACGGGCTGCTCCCAGATCGCGAGGACGATGCAGCCCTCGGCGCTCGATACGCTGTGCCGGGTGCCCGGCGTGTTCACCACGAGCGTTCCGGCGCGGTGGTGCCCGCGCTCGTCCGACTGCGAGCCCGCGAGCACGAGGATGTGCTCATGGCCGCGATGGACGTGCTGCGGCACGGACGCGCCCGGCGCATAGCGCAGGAGCGCCGCCGAGGCGCCCGCGTCGCCGCTCCCGTAAAGGCGGTGGATCTCGACACCCTCCCGGAATCGACGCCACGGGATCAGATCCGGATTGGCGGTGAGCGCCGTCACATCCGCGACGATGAACGGCAACTGCACAGGTACTGCATCCCGCGTCGCTGCTGGATTGGTAGACATCATCGCGAATCTCCCGTGTTGAGGGAACCCTGCCACAGCGCGCCGTGCGCGCTCAATGGCAATCACGTGAGACGCGAGAAATTCATGGTCGGGAAAACTTTCAGAAATGAAGACACGCGTACAGATCCTGGGTGTGAAGAGCACCCTGAGAACTCCGCTCCTGGCCGGAGCGGCCGGCGCGCCACGCCGCCGGAGCTTCCTCGCCCTCCTCCATCCGCTGCTCCTCTCGCTCTCGCTGCTGCCGGCCGCCGGCTGCAGCAAGGAGGCGTCGAGCGATCAGCCGCTCACGGTGGGCTTCATCTATGTCGGCACGCGGGACGACTACGGCTACAACCAGGCGCACGCGGAGGGCGCCGCAGCGGTCGCCAAGCTGGCGGGCGTGAAGACCCGTGAGGAGGAGAACGTCCCCGAGACGGTCGCCGTGCAGAAGACGATCGAGAGCATGATCAACCTGGACGGCGCGGCGGTGATCTTCCCGACGTCCTTCGGCTACTTCGATCCGCACATCCTCAAGGTGGCGGAGAAGTACCCGGACAAGATCTTCCTCCACTGCGGCGGCCTGTACGACGCGTCGAAGCATCCGGGCAACGTCGGCAGCTATTTCGGTTACATCGACGAGGCAGAGTACGTGTCCGGCATCGTCGCCGGGATGACGACGAAGAGCGGCAAGCTCGGGTTCATCGCGGCCAAGCCGATCCCGCAGGTGCTCCGCAACATCAACGCCTTCACGCTGGGCGTCCGGAGCGTGAACCCGGCGGCGACGACGGCCGTGATCTTCACCGGCGACTGGTCGATGCCCGTCAAGGAGGCGGAGGCGGCGAACAGCCTCATCGACCAGGGCGTCGACGTCCTGACCGCCCACGTGGACTCGCCCAGGGTGATCATCGAGCTCGCCGAGCGGCGAGGCGCCTTCAGCACCGGCTACCACACCAACCAGGCGACGCTCGCCCCCAAGGGGTACCTCACCGGCGCCGAGTGGAACTGGTCCAAGGTGTACACCGATTACATGACGTGGATCCGCGAAGGAAAGCCGTACCAGCGCCTCCTGCGCGGCGGCTTCAAGGAGGGGTTCATCAAGCTCTCGCCGTATGGCCCCGCCGTCTCCGAGGAGGCGAAGAAGAAGGCCGAGGAGGCGAAGGCGGGGCTCATGGAGGGCACGCTCGTCATCTTCAAGGGGCCGGTCAAGGACAACGCGGGCAAGGTGGTCATCGCCGAGGCGGTCGAGCAGAAGCAGACCGACATCGTGCTCGAGAGCATGAACTACCTCGTGGAGGGCGCGATCGGCTCCCTTCAACAGTAGAGCGACAGACGGGCTGAAACTGCCTAAAGACGCCAAGACGCCAAGACGCCAAGACGCCAAGAAAAGAATCCTATCTTGGCGTCTTGGCGTCTTGGCGTCTTGGCGTCTTGGCGTCCTTGGCGTCTTGGCGGTTTATTTCTCGCTTGATCGACGTGCTCGGTGCTTTAGGACGGGTTCTTCGAGGCATCCATGGCCGTCAGAGCGCCTTGAGGACCGCGGCGGCCGGAGCGGTCCAGCCGACGATGGCGCCCTGGGCGCGGACCATCTCCAGGGTCGCCGCCTTGAACTCGGGGAAATAGCTCTCGGTGGCATCCTCGATGAGCAGGCACTCGTAACCGCGATCGTTCGCCTCGCGCATCGTGGTCTGGACGCACACCTCGGTCGTCACGCCGGCGATCAGCAGCTGCGAGATGCCGAGCGCCGCGAGCCGGGCGTCGAGCCCCGTCCGGTAGAAGGCGCCTTTCCCCGGCTTCGGGATGACGAGCTCCCCGGGCGCCGGCGCGAGCTCCGGGACGAAATCGTTCCCGGGCTCGCCGAGGACGAGGATGCGCCCCATCGGCCCGACATCGCCGATCCGCATGCCCGGCGCGCCGCGATTCCGCTTCGCCTGCGGGCAGTCCGACAGATCCGGCCGGTGACCCTCCTTCGTGTGGAGGATCGTCAGGCCGCGCTCGCGGAACGCGTCGAGCAGCAGGCGAACCGTGGGCACGATGCGCTGGAGCCGCCGGACGTCGTTGCCGAGCGCGGCGCCGAAGCCGCCCGGCTCCAGGAAATCGCGCTGCATGTCGATGACGAGCAGCGCCACGGCGTCCGGCTCGGCGAGGCGGAACGGGTGCGGCCTCGCCGCGATCTCGGGGGCGCGCGCCGTCATCGGTGCCCCGCCATCGCGCGCCCGATCTCCGCGAGATCGGCCGCGGCGACCTCCGACTCGTGGACGATGCGGCCCTCGCTCATCACGAGGATCCGGTCGGCCATGGCGAAGATCTCGTCGAGATCCGCGCTCACGAGGAGGACGGCCGTCCCGCCGTTGCGCGCCTTCAGGATGCGGGAGCGGATCTCGGCCACGGCCGCGAAATCGAGCCCGAAGCACGGGTTCGCGGCGATGAGGAGCTCGATGCCCTCGTCCGAGCCCGTCCCGAGCTCGCGCGCGAGCACGGCGCGCTGCACGTTCCCGCCGGAGAGCTTGCCGATCGGCGCGTCGACCGAGGGCGTCTTGATGGCGTACTCCGCGACGAGGCGCTCGGCCGACCGCCGCAGCGCGGCGCGGCTCACGCCGAAGCGGAGCGCCGTGAAGGGCGGCGCGTCGAAGACGCGGAACCCGATGTTCTCCGCGACCGACATCCCGGGCACGCACGCGTTGCGCAGCGGCTCCTCGGGCAGGCACCGCACCCGGTGCCGCCGGATCTCGTCGCGCCCGGCGCCGTACGGCTCGCCGTGGACCAGCACGCTCCCCGCCCGCGCGGATCGCTGCCCGGCGAGCACCTCGACGAGCTCCTCCTGACCGTTGCCCGAGACGCCGGCGATCCCGACGATCTCGCCGCGGCGGACCGTGAGCGTCACGCCGTCGAGCGCCGGCCGCCCGCGATCGTCGGTCGCCGCGAGCCCCTCGACGCGGAGGACCGGCTCCCCGGCGGGCGCGTCGCCGCGCGCCGCCGAGACCTGCGGAGGCTGCGCGCCGACCATCATCTCGGCCATGGCCTCGGGCGTGAGATCCTCGACGTTGCCCCGGCCGGCGACCCGGCCGCGCCGCAGCACCGTGACCTCGTCGGCGAACGCCATCACCTCGCGGAACTTGTGCGAGATCATGAGCACGCTGATCCGCTGCTCCTCGGCCATGCCGCGGAGCGTCCCGAGCACCTCGTCCGCCTCCGCGGGCGTGAGCACGGAGGTCGGCTCGTCGAGGAGGACGATCCGGCTCCCGATGTAGAGCTGCTTCAGGATCTCGAGCTTCTGCTTCTCGCCCGCGGCGAGCTCGCGCACGGTCCGGTCCGGGTCGAGCCGGAAGGGCATGCGCGCCATGAACGCGCGGATCGCCTCGCGCTCCTTGCGCCAGTCGATCACGAGGGGGAGCGACGGGCGCGCGAGCACGAGGTTCTCGGCGACCGTCATGTTCATCACCAGGGTGAAGTGCTGGTAGACCATGCCGATCCCCAGCGACTGCGCCTCGCGCGGGCTCCTGATCGTCCGGGCGGCGTCGCCGACCCGCACCTCGCCCGCGTCGGCCTGGTGGTAGCCCATGATGCACTTGACCAGCGTGCTCTTGCCGGCGCCGTTCTCGCCGAGGAGCGCGTGGAAGCTCCCCGGCGCGACGCGCAGCGACACGTCGTCGAGCGCGAGCAGCGGCCCGAACACCTTCGTGATCCCGACGGCGGAGAGCGCCGGCGGCGGCCCGGGCGGGCCGGGGTCGCGGGCGTCGGCGGCCGCGCGGAGCGGCTTCGCCGCCGGGCTCGAGAGGACGCGCGGGTCCATCACGACGCGATCGCCTCCAGGAGCGCGGCGGAGGTCGAGACCGCGCCGAACACCCCGTTCTGCATCGTGATCATCTTCAGGGCCGCGGCGTGGTTGCCGGGATCCGTGGCCGCGCAGCAGTCGGAGAGCAGCAGGCACTCGTAGCCGCGATCGTTCGCCTCGCGCATGGTCGTGTGCACGCAGACGTCCGTCGTGATCCCGGTGAGGATCAGGTTCTCGATGCGGCGCTGGCGGAGGATGAGATCGAGATCCGTCGCGCAGAACGAGCCCTTGCCCGGCTTGTCGATGATCGGCTCGCCGGAGAGCGGCGCGAGCTCCGGGATGATCTCCCAGCCGGGCTCGCCGCGGACGAGCACCCGCCCGCACGGCCCCGGATCGCCGATGCCGACGCCCGTGCCGCGGCCGCCGTCGGTCCGGCGCGAGCGCCACCGCTTGTTCGCCGGGAGATCGGCGAGGTCCGGCCGGTGCCCCTCGCGCGTGTGCAGGACGTGGTAGCCGCGGCGGCGCGCCTCCGCGAGCACGCGCTGGATCGGCGCGATGCACGCCCGCGTCAGCGAGATGTCGTAGCCGAGCAGATCGATGTACCCGCCCTTGCCGCAGAAGTCGGTCTGCATGTCGATGACGATCAGGGCCGTCGTCTCGGGGCGGAGCGCTCCGTTGTACGGCCAGGCGTAGGGGTCAGCGGCCACGTAGGTCATGCGTCGGGTCCTCCTGTCCTTCAGCGGTTCGCTCGGGTTCTCGTGGTTCTCGTGTTCTCGTGTCCTCGCGCGGCCTCATCGGGCGAGCGTGAGCTCGGCGGGCTGATCGCGCAGCGTCTGCGTGGCGGAGCTCGCGGCGACCATGATGGCGAGCGTGACGATGTACGGCGCGGCGTTGAAGAGGTGGTACCCCCAGGTGACGCCCACCGACTGGAGCGCCGGGCCGAGCGCGCTCGCGCCGCCGAAGAGGAGCGAGGCGGCGAGGCAGCGCACCGGGTTCCAGCGCGCGAAGATGACGAGGGCCACGGCCATCAGCCCCTGTCCGCTCGACAGGCCCTCGTTCCAGCTGCCGGGGTAGAAGAGCGACAGGAACGAGCCGCCGACGCCGGCCAGGAAGCCGCCGGCCATCGTCGCGCGCCGGCGGACGAGGTTCACGTCGACCCCCACCGCGCGGGCGCTGTCGGCGCTCTCGCCGACGGTGCGGAGCACGAGCCCGAAGCGGGTGCGGTTCAGCATCCAGAGGAGGAGCGGGGCGAGCGCGGCCCCGATGAGGAAGAGCGCGTTCACCTGGAGCGCGGCGCGGACCTGCGGGAGATCGCTGAAGAAGCCGAGCGAGATCGCGGGCAGGCGGGGCGCCGTCGGCTTGATGAGCGGCTTGCCGAGGAAGAAGGCGAGGCCGACGCCGAAGAGCATGAGCGCGATGCCGACCGCGATGTCGTTGACCCGCGGCTTCGAGCACAGCCACGCGTGGAGCGCGCCGAGGGCCGCGCCGATGACGCCGGCGGCGAGGACGCCGAGCCAGGCCGAGCCGGTGACGTACGAGACGCCGTAGCCGCCCATCGCGCCCATGACGAGCGTGCCCTCCAGGCCGAGGTTCACGCGGCCGCTCTTCTCGGTGAGGCACTCGCCGAGGCTCACGAAGAGGAACGGCGTGCTGATGCGGATGGCCCCCGCGACGACCGCGAGCGGGATGCCCCAGAGACCCAGCGCCGCTGCGTCGCTCATCACGCCACCGCCGAGGCCGGCGCCGCCTGCCGGATCTTGGGCTCGCGGGCGACGCGGGCGCGCCCGTAGAGCGTCTCGCTCGCGAGGATCGCGATGAACAGGATCCCCTGGAGCACGCTCACCGCCGCGTCGGGGAGCTGCGCCGTGCGCTGCAAGAGGCCGCCGCTCGCGCCGATGCCGCCGAGCAGGAGGGCGACCGGCATGATCGCGAGCGGGTGGTGGCGCGCGATGAACGCGACGAGGATGCCGGTGTAGCCGTAGCCGCTGATCAGCGACGCGTTGGCCCGGCCGTGGACGGCCGCGACCTCCACCATCCCGGCGAGCCCCGCGCACGCGCCGGCGAGCATGCAGGTGATCACGACGAGGCGCCGCACGGGCAGACCGGCGAGGAGCGCCGCGCGGACGTTGCCGCCGCTCATCGCCGCGGCGAAGCCGAAGGTCGTCCGGCGCATGAGCGCGTAGCAGAGCGCGCAGGCGAGCACGCCGTAGGCGAGGCCCCAGTGGACCTCGACGCCGGGCAGGCTCCCGAGCGCGTTCTCGGCGCCGATCGGGGCGGTCGACGGCTTGTTCAGGCTCGCCGGGTCGCGGAGGGCGCCCTCGACGAGGTGGTTCAGGATCGCGATCCCGATGTAGTTGAGGAGCAGGCTGCTGATCGTCTCGCTGACGCCGCGGTACACGCGCAGGGCGCCGGCGAGGCCGATCCAGATCGCGCCGGCGGCGAGCCCGGACAGGAGCATCGCGGCGAGCACCGCGGCGGGCGGCGCGCCCCACGCCCGCGCGGCCAGCGCGGCCGACGCGGCCGAGAGCCCGCCGACGACGACCGCGCCCTCGCCGCCGATGACGATCAGGCCGAGGCGCGCCGGCAGCGCCGCGCAGAGCGCGGTCAGCATGAGCGGGGCGGCGCGCAGGAGGGTGTTCTGGAGCGAGAACCACGTGCCGAAGGCGCCGCGGTACATCTCGTAATAGACGCTCAGCGGGTTCGCCCCCTGGGTGGCGACGAAGGCGCCGAACACGAGGAGCGAGGCCGCGAGGGCCCCGGCGGGGATGACGATCGCCTCGGCTGTCTCGCGCCCGAGCAGCCCTTGCGGGAGGAGCTTCACGCCGCCGAGGATAAGGCGTCCAATATTTCCGCTCTTTTTCGGGGATCTTGCGAGTCCGCGTCGGTGCGCTCCGGGGGCTGGTGCGATGTGGTCGCCGCGGCGACCGCGAACGATCCGCACAGCGCGCCGGCCTCCCTTCGGGTCCCGGCCTTGCTCCCCGCGTACCTCGACCCGGTGAGCCCCGATCCGGAGGTGTCTTTGGCATGCGGTGCGGCCGATCGTT
Organism: Sorangium sp. So ce134; assembly: GCA_051525975.1. Taxonomy (GTDB): domain Bacteria; phylum Myxococcota_A; class Polyangia; order Polyangiales; family Polyangiaceae; genus Sorangium. The sequence goes on along the minus strand of CP150314.1, from coordinate 8,085,337 downwards.
TCTGCTCGTCCTGGGCACCAGCGTCCTGCTGGCGATGGGCCCGACGCGCGCGACGGGCGCCGTCGAGCTGACCTGTCGATCGAGCGCGACCCTGGAGGCGCTCGTCTCGTGCATGCGCGATCAGATGCCCGGCAGGGGCTCGGGCAGGTTCGTCGCCCCGAGCTTCGTGGAGATGAGCGCCTGGCGGAGCGTCGCTTCCGCCATGCTGCGCGGCGAGTGCGGCTTCGCGCTCCCTTACAGCCTGTCGCCCTTCGCGCAGATCCGGCGCTTCCGCGACGCGGAGAGCGGCCGCAGCTACTGCGTGCTCATGGAGACCGCGGACCGGAACGGGGACGGGATCGTCGATCGGGGCTTTGGCGCCTTCATCGTCGACCCGGGCGCGGCGCGGGAGCTCAGCCATCAGGTGTCGCACCCGATCGCGGACGCGGGGACGGAGACGCAGGCGGTCACGGTTTTCAAGCAGACGAGATCTCGCAGCTTCCTGCTGGCCGGGGCGCATCGCGCCGCGAGCCCGGGTGTGGGCGGATTCCATGGACTCTCGGTGAGCTCGGACGCCGCCCACAGCGCGGCGACCATGTTCCACGCGACCCACCTGGAGATCGCGGCCCATTACGGGGAGAAGCCGTGGTGGGCCATTCAGTGGCATGGCATGTCGGAGGACACGTGTGAGGTGGTCGACGTGCACCTCTCCCACGGGGTGGATACGTCCCCGGCGGCGGGCGACAAGATCGTGGAGCTCAGGAACAACTTGCGTGCCCGCGAGCCGACGTGGCGGATCGGCGTCGCCGGCGGCCGTGAGTGCTCGTTGAACGGGACGAGCAACATCCAGGGTCAACACCTCAACAACGCGCCGACGGGGTGGACCCACGGCGGCGCCGCCGTGCCTTCCACCCGGCGCTTCGTGCACATCGAGCAGCACCCCCGATTTCGCGACCCGGAAAAATGGATTGCTGCGGTGCTGGCCACCTGGCCGTGACGCCCGCTCCATCGCGCCCGTGCGCTTCTACGGCTCATGGGCCCTGTTCGCGCTCTGGCCGGACATCGACAAGCAGGAGGTGCGGCAGTTCTGTGACAGCGTATTACATGCGAGCCACCGCGCTCTGGGCGGCGAAGCACGCGTTCGATATCACGCCCTAGGCCAGTCCCCCGCTGTCGACGCTCCGAGGGCTGGAACGCCCTCTTCCTCATGGGGCCGGAGCCACGCACGACGCCGTGGACGGGGCCGGCCCTCCGTGAGGACGCTTGACGGCACGCGCACAAAACGGAGCATTTTACCATACCTCGCCCTCGCTCCGCAATACGACGAACGTGCATCTATCGCCGGTGTGTGCCCCGTCGTAGCGTCCCCGTCGCGTCCCCGTCGCGTCCCCGTCGCGTCCCCGTCGCGTCCCTGCGCGGCCCGACCCTGCCGCGGGCGCCCTTACTGGAGCCGGAGAACACCCATGACCCGTAAAGGTACGCTTGTCCCGATCGCCTCCCTCCTCCGCATCCTCGTCCCGATCAGCTTCGCGCTCCTCGCGGGCGGCTGCTCGCAAGCGCCCGCGGAGATCCTCGAGCGCCTCGGCGCGGACGAGGCCGCGCCGACCGACGCGCAGCGCCTCTCCGTGCATCGAGGGGGAGGCCGCGTTCACTCCACGAGCTGCGGGGATGGCCCGAGCGAAGCCCCGTCGAGCTTACCCTACTGGACCGCGATCGCGCAGAACGGAGCCGTCCCCAACGCCCTCTGGGACGGTTCGAGCGCGTATCAGGACGGCCGCTTCTACATCTTCGGCGGCTTGAACGGGACCTACCCGAACGACGAGCCCGTGGCCGATTTCAGCGTCTTCGACGTCGACACGCGGACCTGGCACGATCTCGGCCAGTACACGGGCGGGCCCTCCGCCCGGGCCGAGGCGATGATGTGGAGCGTCGCCGAGGACGACGCCCTGATCGTCTCCGGCGGGAGAGGTCCTTTCCGGCGCGGTCTCGATCTCACGCACCAGGACACGTTCCGGTTCGATCGAGTGCACGGGTGGACGCAGATCGCGCAGAAACCGGCCGAAGTCGGGCTCGCGAATCGCTCCACGGAGGCGGTCGCCGTGCGAGGGAAGGGGAAACACAAGACCGTCGCGTACGCCTTCTCAGGCTCGTCGTCGACGTTGTCGGCCTTCATCAACCGCCCGGACGGCCTCCAACACGACCTGGTTCGCTACAAGAACGGCTGGAAGCAGGTCGCGACCGGCTCGCCTGTCCCGCGCGCTCGAGCCCATCATCCGCTCGTGTACTCCGAGGGCTGGAACGCCCTCTTGCTCTATGGCGGCTACACGAACGACGCCGTGAACGGGACCGGCCTGTTCACGCCGGAGAACTACCTCGGCGATCTCTGGATGCTCGACGTCGACACGGAGACCTGGGAGCAGATCGCCTTCGACGAGGACAGCGGACCGGGCCACCGCGACAACGCGAAGCTGCTCGCCGACGAGCGCGGCCATCGAATCTGGCTCTTCGGGGGCAGCCAGTTCGACGGTACCACCCTGTCCGATGTCTGGTACTTCGATCTCGACACCGGGGGTTGGACGCGCGTGGACACCGCGATGGCCGGGCCGGCGCCGGCGCCGAGGTTCGGCCAGTTCTCCTTCTCTCGCAGGACCGCCACCGCCTACGAGCTCTACATCTTCGGGGGAGCGACCGCGGAGTTCGCGCCGGTGCTGCTCAACGACATGTGGAGATTGACGATCCCCCTCGCCGGCGACGACTGAACGGACGGGAGCTCGGCCACGGGGCGCTCGCCCGACGAGTACCCGACCCAGGCGCCGAAGAGCGCGCCGCGGAGCGCTGTCTGGCTGGCTGCCAAAATTTCACATTCTCTGACATTTGTGCTCCCTTCTCCTCCAATGCCGGGTCGTGCGCCTCGCTTTGTCCGGACAAGCCATAGGGGTGAAGGGCCCTCCCGCGCCGCGCAGGCGCCGGGGGCGGGGATTGCGCGGGCTCAGCTTGTGTGCACCAGCGACGTCGGCGAGGCTCGGGAGGCCTTCTGCCGCGTTTACGTGGACGCGACCCTCGAGCCCAGGCGCGGCACATCGTTCGGCTGTGCGATGGAGGTCGCCTCCTTCGGCACAATCCGTGTCGTGACGGGCGACTGGCCCGGCGGAGGGCGGGCCTTCGTGCCGGCAGTCGGGGAGCAATACATCCTGTCTCTCTCGGCCGGCGGCGAGAGCGCCGGCGACCACGCGGGCGAGCCCTTCCGCGTCGTGCCGGGCCGGCGGGGCGCGCTGTTTTCACCAGGGCGATCCTGCTCGCTCGATGTCAGCGGGGAGTTTCACGGGCAGACCCTCGTGATCGACCGCGGAGCGCTCGACGCCCACTTCACCGCGCTCACGGGCGCTGCGCTGCGCGGCCCGATCCGGTTCGGTACGGCGCTCGACATCGAGGACGGACCGGGCCGCACGGTCCACGAGGTCGCGCAGCTCTTCCGCCGCCAGATCGAGCAGTCATGGGCCTCGCCGATGCTGCTCGCCGGGCTGCGTGGTGCCCTCTTCACGAGCCTCCTGGTACACACCCGGCACAGCCTATCGGAGATCCTCGATGCACCGCCGCCGCGCGTGGCCCCGGCGTGCGTCCGCAAGGCTGAAGAATACATGGCCGCGCACGCTGCGGAGCCCATCACGCTGGCCGACATCGTCGCCGCGGCGGGCGTGCCGGAGCGGTCCCTGCGAGCAGCCTTCGTGGCGAGCCGGGGAATGCCACCGATGGATTTCCTGCGGTGGCGCCGGTTCGAACTCGCGCGCCGCCAGCTGGCCGAGCCTTCGGCCGGCACGTCGGTCGCGGGCGTCGTGGCCGCGCTCGGGCTCGGTAACCCGGGGCGGTTCAGCGTCGACTACAAGCGCCGGTTCGGCGAGAGCCCCTCCGAGACGCTGTCCGCGGCGCGCGCGGCCGCGGGCCTGCCGCGCCTCCAGCCGCGACGCCGGCCCTGAACGTCACGAGCGCTGGCACCCACGAGCAACAACTCCGGCGACAACGCCACCCCGGGCCAACCGCCCGCAGCTCACCATGGCGTATCGGTCGTCGGGCTCGACCTCGACGTATCGCACAGATCGCCATCGATCGCGTGCGCGAACGATGTCGCCTGTCCAGAAACGGCAGTGAACTGTCCACGAACGGCAAGACAAGCGCGCGGACGAGCTCGTCGCTGTTGCATCCTCGCCTGAACCTATGGTGGAAGATCTCTCCGTCATCGAACTCGGCAGGGTCGCCGTGGTCGGTCACGGCGGTGCGTCGTGGTCTCCGCAGGTGAGGCATTCAGGCAGCAGCAGGCGGCGGCGCGCGACTGGACCTGGGCGACGGGAACCGGCGGAGCGCACACACCGAATGCCATGCAGGGGCCTGCGTCAACATCACCTCGGAAAGCGCCGATTCGACACTGGCATCTGACTTGAATAGACCGGCCCGACACTTCTCCAGCCAGCGCAAGCACAACCTTGAAAGGATGACCCATGCGGTATCTCGCAGGTTCACTTCTCCACTCTCTGACGATCCCGGCTCTCTCCACCCTGCTGCTCGCAGGCTGTACCAGCGCCGGCCCCTCCGCGGCCGACGGCGACGAAAACGGGGACGCCGTGGGCGGGGCCCATGACGCGCTCACCCCCGAGCAGTGCCCCTATTTCGATCCCGGCGGCACGGTCCAGATCTGCCACCACACCGGCTCCGCGACGAAGCCGTACACGATCCTTCGTATCAGCGACCAGGCGTGCATCAACGCGCACAGCGCCCACGACGGTGACTACATCACCAGCACCGACCCGAGCTCGCCGCTCTACGACCCGACCTGCAACGGCCAGGGCTGCCTGCCGGTGGGCGCGCCGTGCGACGCCACCCTCCCGTGCTGCGACGGCCTCACGTGTCAAGACGGCACGTGCACCGACATCGACGAGTGCGCCCTGGGCACCGACGACTGCGACGCGAACGCCGCCTGCACCAACACGCCGGGCTCCTTCACCTGCGCTTGCACGACGGGGTACTCCGGGGACGGGACGACGTGCACCGATGTCGACGAGTGCGCCCTGGGCACCGACGACTGCGACGCGAACGCCGCCTGCACCAACACGCCGGGCTCGTACACGTGTCAGGCTGCATGCAACCCGCCGAACACCCAGTGCGGCGCAGACTGCGCCGACACCACCTCGGACGCGAGCCACTGCGGCGGCTGCGCCAACGCCTGCGCCGCGAACCAGTCGTGCGTGGCCAGCACCTGCGTGGGCAGCGGCAATCTCGGGGTCAGCGTGACGTGGAGTCGGCCCGGCGACCTCGATCTCTTCGTCTCGACTCCCAGCGGGAAAGTGATCTTCTTTTGGAACCCGGGTCCGAACGCGGACACGGATTTCGGGCAGTTGGATAGAGACGATTTGCTCGGCACCGGCCCGGAGAACATCTTCTGGGATATCGGGGTGACGCCCCCGAGCGGCACGTACCACGTCTGCCTCCAGCCAGCCCTCTTCTTGATTCCGCCGACGGTGCTCACCCCGGTGAGCTACACCGTCACCGTGCGGCGTCCCTTCCAAGCGCCGCAGGTCCTCACCGGCTCGATCACGAGCATGGCCTTCTCCTTGTCGTGCGATCCCGGGCAACCGACCTACGTGACGTCGTTCACCTATCCGTGATGAGGCTCGCCGTTGCCCCCAGGGCGGGCGCGTCGAATCTGAACCAACGGTTCCGGACAGAACGCGCAAGAGTCGGCTTCCTTGTCGATAATCCCCTGCGCGATTTCCTTCTGGGTCCCCATTGATCTTGATGCGCCCGCCCTGGGGCAGCGGCCGGGGCCGGCGCGGAGAGGCTCAGGAGGGCCAGGCCCCGCAAGGCTCCAACGTCATCGTGGGATCTCCACCCGCGCGCGGCAGTGCGCCGGAGGCAGGTCGGCCTCAGTAGAAATCGTACCTGGCGCTCAGGGCAGGCATGAACAGCGGGAAGAGGGGGGCCGTGAGCGGCTCGGATGGAAACCAGGCCGAGGCGGCGTGATCGACCCCTGCCGCGGTGTCGATGAACACCCGCTGGCTCGACGCCGGCCTCGGCACGGCGATGAACAGGGGCACCCCGAGCCCCAGGGTGAGCTCGACCCGCCTGGCCAGCCTGACGCCGGCGCGCACCTCGGGCGCGACGTACACGAAGCGCGCCGCCGCGCTCCGCTCGATCGGGCCGAACGACAGCGCGCCGCTCGTCGACGCCCGCGCGCTCGTGCGCGACTCCGCGATCGCGCCGAACAGCCCGCCGGCGCCCAGCCGCGCGTGGAGCAGGAGGCGCTCGCCCGACGAGTACCCGACCCAGGCGCCGAAGAGCGCGCCGCGCAGCGCTGTCGTGTCGTCGACGCGCGCCGAGGTCGACGCCCCGCCGGCGGCCTCGATCTTCGCGATGCGCCCGCGGACAGCTTGCTGCACGCCCAGATAGCCCGCGGAGGCGCCGAACGAGAGATGGTCGATGCCGTACCCCCCGTGGACGATCAAGCTGACGCCCGACCCGAGGGGTTCGCTGCAGGACCCCAGGCACCCCGTCGGCGTGTCTCCGCCGAACGACGCCACGAGCGGCGCCGCGGCGCTCACCTCGGCGAGCAAGCGGGGCGCACGGCGCGGGCCGCGCTCCTCGCGGTCGTCGATGGCCCCGGCGCCTCGCGCCAGCCGGATCCGGCGCGCGTCCGGCCGCTCCCTCGGCGGCTCGGCGATCTCGAGCGTGCCGGTCTCCTGGAGCCGGATCAGCCGCGCCGTCACCTGGACCGTCTCCCCGCCATCCACGTCGAGGCGCTGCTCGAACGGCTGGTAGCCCGCCTTGACCACGCGGACGGTGTGGGGGCCGCGAGGCACGCGCAGGGGTGCGCCGAGCGGCAGCTCGCCGCGCGGTACGCCGTCGAGCAGGACCGTCGCGCCCGGTTCGGCGCCCGCGATCCCGATGGCCCCGACGGCATTGTAAAGGAGCTTTACCACCAGCAGGATATCGCGCTTGTCCTCGCCCTTGAGCCTCTCGGAGAAGTCGTGCAGCGCGCTCTCGTACAGCTCGATGGCCTCCAGGTAGCGCTCGAGCTGGATGAGACACGCGGCGGCGTTGGTCGTCCCGTTCAGCGTCATGAACAGCGCGCGCGATGTCTGGAACTCGGCGAGCGCCTCGGCCCAGCGCTCCTGATCGCGCAGCGCGATCCCGCGCTGGAAGTGCGCGCGCGCATCCTCGCGACGCCGGACCTCGCCGGGCCCGCCCGGCTGCGCAGCGGCGAGCGAGCCGAAGGGCAGCGGCGCCAGGAGGACCGCCGCGAGGAGGAGGGCGCCATGCGCGGAGCGTCGGCGCGTCGTGCCCGGCATCGCGCGCGCCCTCATTCGAAGGAGTCTCCGGCCAGCACGCCGCTGCGCGGCTTCCCGTGCGCCTCCGCGGCCGCGCCGGTCGGGCACCTGGGGGTGACCTGCGCCGCCGGGGGACAGACGCACGCCGGACCCTCGCTCGGCCGCGCGGCGCCGAGCGCAGCGCCCAGCGCGGATTCGGGCGGCGACTCCATCGCCATGTGACCCGCCAGCACGTCGTGCTCGGCGGCGACACCGGGCAACATGGACTCGAGCGCCAGCTCCGGCGTCTGGGCGAGCTCCGGCGCGGCGGCGTCGACGGCTTCGGCGGCCGGCGGCTCGGCGGGCGCGGCCGGGAGGAGGCCGCGCCCGGAGCGCCGCGCCGCCCGGGCCAGCGCGGCGAGATCGAGCGACGGCGGCGAGGCGCCGGCGTCCGTGAGGGTCACGGTCGTCTCGCCGTGCTGCGCCCCCCTGGAGACGCGCACCCGGTACGCCTGCCCGACCTTGCCCGAGAGCTCGATGACGCCGTCCCGCCGCCGCACCGGGACGCCGTCGACCTCGACCACGGCGTCGCCGGGCAGGACGAGCAGCTTCGCCCGGCGCTCGCCGGCGCCGAGCCTGCGCGCCGCCGGCCGCGCCGCCGCGGGGGCGCTGGTCTCGACGGCGATCTCGCCGGCGGACGTCGCCGGCTCGGCTCCGCCCTCCTCGGCGCCGGGCTGCCCGCACGCGCCCAGGGCCGGAAGGAGCACCAGCGCCGCCGCCGCGGCCGTGTCGCGCGCCATCATCGGCCCCGGCCCTCCGCGAGGCGCGGCGCGCGCTGGTACGAGCGCTCGCACGCCGCGTGCCGATCCCGGGCGGCGGACGCGGTCTCACCGAGGTAGGTGACGCGCATGTGCGGCGGCAGGCAATCGGTATGCGCGGTCAGCAGGCGTTGCTTCAGGGTGTCCACGTCGATGCTCCAGGTGTGAATGCCGTTGTCCATGGCGACGGTCATCAGCCGTTGCCCTCCGTCGAGGAAGGCCAGCGCGATGACCGGCGCCGACGATCCGAGCACGATGGGCGCGCCCTCGCCGGCAGCGCTCCAGAGGCGGACGGTGGCGTCGGCCGACGAGGTGACCACGCGCTCGCCGTCGGGGCTGAAGAGGGCGCGAAGGACCGCGCCGTCGTGCCCGCGCAGCACGGCGGGCTCGCCGTCACCGCGCGCGCGCCACACCCGCGCCGTCCCGTCGTCGGACGCCGTCACGACGCGCTCGCCGTCAGGGCTCCACGCGCCGGCGTGGACGCCGCCGCCGTGCCCGCGCAGCACGACGGGCTCGCCCTCGCCGTCGGCGCTCCACACCCGCGCCGTGTGGTCGAGCGACGTGGTGAGCACGCGGGCGCCGTCAGGGCTCCACGCGGCCGAGGTGAGCCAGTCCTCGTGCCCGCGCAGCACGACGGGCTCGCCCTCGCCGTCGGCGCTCCACACCCGCGCCGTCCCGTCGTCGGACGCCGTGACGACGCGCTCGCCGTCAGGGCTCAACACCGCGGCGCGCACCTCGGCCTCGTGGCCCCTCAGCACGACGGGCTCGCCCTTGCCGTCGGCGCTCCATACGCGCGCCGTGCGATCGAACGAGGCCGTGACGACGCGCGTGCCGTCGGAGCTCGGCGCCGCGCTCGCCACCCACCCCTCGTGACCCCCGAGCACGACGGGCTCGCCCTCGCCGTCGACGCGGAAGACGCACGCCGTCCGGTCCTCGTACGCCGCGACGACGCGCTCGCCGCCTTCCACGATGGACGCCGCGTGGAAGAAGCCGAGGTCGCGACGCCGGTGCGGCATCGCCCGGAGCGGCTCGGCGCTCCACACCTTCGCGGTGCGGTCGGACGAGCGCTCCCACGGATCGGACGCCGCGGTGACGACGCGCGCGCCGTCGGGGCTCCACGCCGCGGCGCGGAGCGGCGCGCGGTGCCCGACCAGGACGAGCGGCGGGCCGCTGCCGTCCGCCGGCCAGAGGCGCGCCGTCCGGTCCGCGGAGGCGCTGGCGACGTACTCGCCGTCGGGGCGCCATGAGACGAAGGTCACGGCGAGCCCGTGGCCGGAGAGCACGACCGGCTCGGCGTCGCCGGCGGCGCTCCAGACGCGCACGGTCCGATCGGCCGAGGCGGTGGCCACGCGCAGGCCGTCGGGGCTCACGGCCGCGTGCAGGACGCTGTCCTCGTGCCCCGCGAGCACCACGGGCGCGCCGGCGCCGGCCAGCGCGAAGACGCGCGCCGTCCGGTCGCGCGAGCCCGTGACGACGCGCGCGCCGTCGGGGCTCACGGCCACGGAGATCACCTCGCCGGTGTGCCCGCGGAGGACGCGGCTCCTGCCCTTCGCGATCAGCCAGACGCGCGCCGTCCGGTCGTCGGAGGCGGTGACGACGCGCGCGCCGTCGGGGCTCCACGCGGCCGCGTTGATGCGGCCGCGGTGGCCCGTGAGGACGACCGGAGCGCCCTCGCCGCCCATGCGCCACACGCGCGCGGTGCCGTCCGCCGAGGCGGTGACGACGCGCGCGCCGTCCGGGCTCGCGGCCACCGCGGTGACGGCGCCGCGGTGGCCGCTCAGCACCACGGGCTGACCGGCGCCGTCGGCGCGCCATACGCGCGCGGTGCCGTCCTCCGAGCCCGCCAGCGCGCGCTCGCCGTCGGGGCTCCACGCGGCCGCGAGGATGGCCCCGCCGCCGCCCTCCAGCACCACGGGCTGGCCGGTGCCGTCGGCGCGCCACACGCGCGCGGTGCCGTCGGCCGAGGCCGTGAGCACGCGCGTGCCGTCGGGGCTCCACACGGCCGCGGCGAGGGCGCCCGCGTGCCCGCGGAGGGTCGCGCGGAGCGCGTTCGTGTTGAGGGCGTCGCTCGCCAGCTCGATCCAGCCGCGGCGCGCGCCTGGCAGCTCCGCCTCGGGCAGGAGCTTCATCGCCAGCGGGAGCTGCGCGCGCACCGCGAGCTCGCGGAAGCCCGCGAGGATCCTGGCGTCGTGCGCCTCGGAGCGCCGCTCCTCCGCGACGTCCCGCTGCCGGTCCGCCTCGCGTCGAGCCCGGGCCTCCTCGACGCGCAGGCGATCCGCGCGGAGCTTCTGGCCGTACGCCACCGAGCCGAGCGCCGCCGCGCCGGCCGCGACCAGGAGCGCCGCCGCGGCGACGGCGGCGGAGCGGCGCCGCCGCCCGCGCTCCTCGGCGAGCCTCGCCTCCGCCTCGGCCCGCTCGCGCCGCCGCGCCTCCAGGTGCTGGCGCTGCTGCCGCTGATCGAAGACCTCGCGCGCCAGCCAGTCGTGGCCGATCTCGAAGTACCGGCTCCCCTGGTGCTCCGCCGCGTGGAGGATGGCCGCCCCCTCCAGCGCCTCCAGCGCCGGCCCGAGCTCGTTCGCGGGGAGGACCCGGAGCAGCTCCTTCTCGGTGCGCAGCGTGCGGCTGCCGTCCGCCGTCACCAGGTGATCCTCGAGCAGCCGCTCGGCCCCGCCGCGCAGCGCGCCGAGGCCGGCGAGCGTCGCGTCCAGATACCGGCGCAGGATGGCCTCGGCATCGACCGCGTCGACCGCCGCTCCCCCCTTCGCGCGCTGCTCGAAGAGCGCGCGGCACACGATCTGCGCGTACGCGGCCTGCGCCTCGGCGTCGTCGCCCGCGGCCTGGCCGGGCACGCGCACCTGGAGCAGGAGCGGGCGCATGTCCGCCGGCGCCCACGCCTGCGGCGGCTCGCCCGCGGCGGCCGCCTGGCAGACGGCCTCGCAGAGCTCGGCGACCGTGAGCGGACCGACGCGGAAGCCGTGATCGAGGAGCCGGCGGTGCTCGCGCAGCCGATCGCGGAAGCGGCCGAGGTAGTCCTCGCGGAGCGACAGCAGAAGGCGCAGGTTGCGGGTGGGCAGCCCGGCGAGGCGGTCCACGCAGTCGAAGAGCGCCTCGGCCTCGGCCGCGCCGCGCGTCGCGTAGAGCAGCTGCTCGATCTGATCGAGGTAGACGACGGCGAGCCGCGGCGACCCCCGCGCCGCGCGCTGCGCCGCCGTGAGCAGCGCTTCCGCTGGCGAGGCGCCGGCCGGCCGGTCGCCGAGGCCGAGGGCGCCGTACACCGCGTCCGCGAGCCAGCGCGTCGGGTCCTGATCCTCGGGCCAGGCGTCGACCCGCGCCACGCGGATCTCCTGCTTCTCGATGAGCGACGGGAGGACCGCCGCCTGCACCAGGGAGGATTTGCCCGCGCCGGACGGCCCGAAGACGGTGACGCAGCGGTTGGCGAGGATGGATGCCTCGAGCCGGTAGGCCAGGTCGCCTCGCCCGTAAAAGCGATCACGGTCGGAAGCGCGGTAAGGTTGCGGACCTGGAAAGGGGTTCTGCATTGCGGGGTAGCGAGAGCGAGTAAGAGCGAGTAACAGATGGATTCGACGCAAACACCTTATTGCTTCTTAAGGTTCCAGAGGTCGCTCCGCGGCTCGCGACCGACCCGGGGGTGGCGCGATCCCGGGGGGCGCGCACCTGTCGGGCGACTCCGAGCGGGTCACCCAGCGACGGAGGTCGATGTTCACCGTCCCCAGGAAGGCTCCCTTGAGCACGCGGACGTTGTAGGTGACGCCGGGCGCCGTCTTCTGCGCCTTTCCCCACGCGCCGAGGGTGCCGCCGAGATCGATCGACGCGCCGCCCTCGCACGAGAGCTTCCCCTTCCAGGCCGCGCCGCCGGTGTCGAGCGCCGCGACGTTGAACGAGCACGCGTCGAGATCGCAGACGTTGCCCGGACCCACGGCCGCGCGGGCGCAGTCCTTCTTCTGGTAAACCACGCTGAAGCACTCGGGGTAGTCCGCGAAGAAGAGAGAGGTCCCCTGGAGCCTCCGGCCCGACGTGCTCGACGCGCTCACGGAGGTCCCTCCGATCGAGGAGGTGTCGATCGCCAGGGTCGCGGCGACCGCCTCCTCGGCCGCCACCTCGAGCGTCCCTGCCTTGATCGCCCGCGTCAGCACCCTGACGTAGCTCGTCCCGGTGTCGGCGAACAGGCTGGTGCACGCGCCGCTCGCGTCGAGGTACACCGCCGAGAGCCTGCTCTCCACGAGGTCCGTCAGCGTGATGCTCGCGCTCTGCTTCGACGACACGCCGGCCGAGGAGGCGACCTTGACGGCAGCGCCGAAGTCGCCGGACAGCTTCCCGTCGAGCACGTCCCCGTAGTAGAGGGTCACCTTCGACCAGCTCGGCGCCGCGGTGCCCTGGTCGCCGTCGAAGCAGGCGTTGGTCTCGGGCTGGTCCCCGAGCAGCCGGCGTCCGAGGCTCGCGGCGCCGCTCGCCGGCGTCCGCGCGCGGTAGTCCGGCGCGAGGTCCTTGATCGCCTTGTCGAGCGTGACCGTCGCGGTGCTCGCGCACGCCGTGAGCGGGAGCGCGGCCAGCGCCGCGATCGCGAGGCGGAGCGGTGAGCGGTCTCTGTCATCATCAATCTTCACGGTGGATCTCCTTCGAGCGCGCCGTGGCGGCGGTCAGGGCGAGAGGGCGGAGAGGACGTCCTCCAGCTCGGCGGCGAGCTGGTCGACGTCCGCCGACGCGTCGTTGGCGAGCCAGTCGACATCGTCCTTCCGGCGGTGAACCTCGGCGCGGATCCGTGGGACGACCACGAGCTCTTCGTCCTCGGTGAGCTCGTCGGCGAGCAGGGTGACCGAGAGCTCGCACACCTTGATGCTGCCCTCCGGTTCGGGGATCCGCAGGGTCACCGTGGCCGTGGCGCTCTCGGTGTCGAGGCGCGCGGCCGCGCGGCCCTCGAAATGGGCGGACAGGGCCTTGCCAACCGACCGCAGCAAGGCCTGTATCGCGCGCCTCGGTGGTTCGCCGGGGCCGAGCCGCGTACGGAGAGAGACGCCCACCGTCACCGACGACGAGCCGCCGAACGCGATGGGATCATCCTGATTCATGTGTTCTTCCGCTGGCAGGGGCATACATGCCATGAAACGGACGACGCCGCGTTTTGTCAGCTCAAGAGAAATCAAGGAGCGACGCGTTGAGGCCGCGCCGGACGTCGTGAGCTTCGGAGCAGCGCCGTCCCGCCGCGGGATCGGTCGCTATCTCGAGGAGGGCTGCGGTGTCATTCGCCACGCGGATCATACACAATCGTTTTTCCGGTGGTGTCGATGAGCGCAAAGGAGTAGTCGGGAGGGAAGCTGATGGACTTCGCCTTCGGGAGCAAGTCCAGCGGGTACCACCAGTCGGGGGCGCCCGCATACATCCACGCGTTGCCGGCTGAATCGAGGCCATAGTATGTCATGGCGCCTGCGGACATCACCTGGACCAGGGTCCCACTGGTATTGTTGTTGGGGATGGGGTCAGTCCAGCTGTTGGTCGCGAAGATGTACTGGCGCATGTTTCCAGAAGTGGTGAGCCCCATCAGATACCAATTCCTCCCCCCTGAGTTCCAGAAGGCGCTCACCTGCTTCATCCCGCCGCCGTTGAGCGTGCTCCAGGAGTTCGTGCTCGCATTGTACTGCAAGACGTTGCCTGCCGCGTCGACCCCCCAGACCCCAGACCCGTTGTTGACCCCAACGGCCACCTGAACCAGCGAGCCGGGCATCTGGACCCAGGGGTCTGTCCCGTTGTACTTGTACACCCTGCCCGCCGCGTTGACGCCCCACACTGTCCCGTCAGTCGAGGCGCTCACCTGGACGAGCGAGCCAGGGATCTGCGTCCAGCTGCTTCCGGTGTAATGGAAGATGTTCTGGGCGCCATCAACCCCCCAGACGTTGGGGCGGCCTCCAACAGGGTAAGAGACGGCGGAAATCTGAGTCATGGTCGTGCTGAGCGTGAGGGGCATGGTTTCTATCTCCTTGTCCATTCTGCGCCAGGCTCCGTCGAGCGGAACGCCCCGATGGAACGGCGCTTCGAGGCTCCGCGGACGACGCCATCGTCCTTCCGTCAGTGCCATCTCGACATCGGTCGTACCCGTCGTCGATCGCGCTGACAACTTAAGCTATTTTAATGCGCCTCGGATTCGGCGGCGTGACCGGGCGTGTCGTGCAGGCGTCCGCTCAACCCGCCTTCCCCTGCTTGGCGTACTCCTTCCGGATGCCCTGCAGGAGGTCCTCTACCGTGAGCGGACGGCCGCCCTCTCTCAAGGCCTGAAGCGAGGCGTAGCGGATCACGTTCATGATCGCGCCCCCCGCGAGCGCGTGCTCGCGCGCGATCTTCTCGAGGTCCACGGCGCCGTCGAGCCTCGCCTTGGGCGAGAGCCCCTGCCGCCACAGCCGCGCGCGCTCCTCGGCGCGCGGCATCGGAAAGTAGATGATCGACTCGAACCGCCGCGCGAAGGCGTCGTCGAGGTTGTCGCGCAGGTTGGACGCCAGGACGGCGAGCCCGTCGAAGGTCTCGATGCGCTGGAGGAGGAAGGAGACCTGCTGGTTGGCGTAATGGTCGTGCGCGTCCCGCGTCTCGCTGCGCTTGCCGAAGAGCGCGTCGGCCTCGTCGAAGAACAGGATCCAGCCCCTGCGCTCGGCCTGGTCGAAGACCCGGGCGAGGTTCTTCTCCGTCTCCCCGAGGTACTTCGACACCACCAGGGAGATATCCACCTTGTAGACCTCACGGCCGGTGGACTTGCCGAGCAGGCAGGCGGTCATCGTCTTGCCCGTGCCCGGCGGGCCATAGAAGAGGCTGCGGTAGCCGGGGCGCAGCTTCCCGGCCATGCCCCAGTCCGCCATCAACGTCTCTCCATGCTCGATCCAGGTCTCGATCTCCTCGAGGTGCTTGCGGGTGCTGGGCTGGAGCACCAGGTCCTCCCAGCCGAGGCGCGTCTCGATCCGCTGGGCGGGAAAGCCGGGCCCGCAGCCGAGCCGCCGCGGCTCGCCGGTGGTGAAGAGGCAGAGCAGCTCCTCCGAGATCCGGAGGGGAGCCTTCATCGGCGTCACCTCGTCGCCGCCCCCGAGCCTGAGGACGTCGTGCCTGGCGAAGAGGTGCTCTGGATCCAGGAGGAGCTGCACCGAGAACCGGAGCGCGAGGTCGTCGCCGCCGAGGATGAACGCCAGCGTCTCGGCCGTGGGCAGGAGCTCGCCGCCGGAGCCGAGCTGGGCGCCGCCGAACTCGGTGAGCCTCCGGTCCGCGGCGGCGTCGCGGCCGAAGCAGACGTCGAGGAGCTGGGGCCGCAGGTGCGGGACCAGGGCGAGCACCAGGGCGAGGCGCTCGACGAAGGAGAGCTGATGGCGCCGCACGAAGCCGGCGTACTCCGAGCTCGACCCGCCGAGGTCGGGCGGCGCGATGTCGAGCACGCTCCCCTCGGTCGCATGCTCGCCTAAATGGATCTTGATCCTCGCCTCGAGGACGCTGCGGAACCAGAATAGCTCCCGCTCGAGGTCGGCGGCGTTCTCCACGATCTTGGTCATCCTTGCCATACCCATCGAGCCGCGGCGCTCCTCCTCGCTCCAGAACCGCTGCGCGAACGGTGGCACGACGCGCCCCGGTCACGCCGCTAAATACGCGGCTTCTTAAAATGGCTTAAGTTGTCGATGCGGCCGGCCGCGGGTACTACGGATGTCGAGCTCGGCGCCGGCGGGGGACCCATGACCTCGCCCGCGGGCGTCGATGCGCTGTTCCATCGTGGCGATCCGCTCGACGCAGCCTGACGCTCAGGCGTCGCGCCGCGGATCCGCTGACCCAAGACCTTCAAGGATGAGAGTCAATGAGCGCGGGACAAGTTCAGGGCTCTAGGAGTCGTCAGCCGTGATCAGCGAACTCCTCGTCCTGCTCAGGAACACGGTGAACGAGCACCTGACCGCGAGCTCGGGCTGGCGCGGCCCGGTGCCCGACCAGGGGCCAGTCGCCTTCATCGACAGCGAGGCGGCGGACAGCCTCGAGCTCAAGCTCGGAGCGGTCACGCTCCTCCTCGTCAACCTCGAGGAGGATCACACGCTAAGGCCGGCCGACCCGTTCCGGTTGACGCTGCCGGACGGCACCACGCAGCGCGTCCAGCCGGCGATCCAGATGAACGCTTATGTCCTCTTCGCCGCCCGCTTCAAGGAGTACGAGCAAGGCCTCAGGTGCATCTCGATGATCCTGCAGTTCTTCCAGGGCCGCCGGGTCCTCGACCACGAGAACACGCCGGCGCTGAGCGGCAGGATCGAGAGGCTCACCATGGAGCTCCTGACGCTCCCCCTCTCCGAGCTGAACCAGCTCTGGGGCGTGCTCCGGAGCGCCTATCAACCTTCGCTCCTCTACAAGGTCCGGATGGTCGTCTTCCAGGAAGAGGACGGCCTCGGCGCGCCGCAGATCACCGAGCCGGTGCTGAGGATCCACCCGTGAAGCACGCCGCGATCATCGAGGTGCTCTTGCGGCACGCGTTCTACGCCGACCTCCGGTGTCCGGACCTCTCGATCGAGCCGAGCGACGCCACGGCGCGCCTGCTCCGCGATCACCGCTGTCTCTGGCGATCGAGCTCCCAGGGCGTCCGGGTCCTCTCTCCGCTCGACCCCGCGGGACAACCGTTCCTCCCGCTCCCGGGGGACGCGGCGCTGCTCTTCTACCTGGCGGTCCGGGGCGGCGACTTCGCCGTCATCACCGATCTCGCCGACCTCCGCGGGCGGCCGGCGCCGGTCTTCACGGACGCCGGCGCGGGGACCGACGGCGAGCTGCGGCTGGCCCCCGCCGACCCGGCGCGGCCGCGGCTCCCGCCGGGCGTCCTCGCCGCCGTCGAGATCCACCCCGGGAGCGCGCCGCGGCCCGCCCGCTTCCAGGTCAGCTTCGCGGCCAGGCAGGCGCGGTGGGCCTACTACTGCGTCACCGACCTGGCGCCTGCCGGGGGCGAGCTCGCGGTGGTGGACGCCTCGCCCGCCGGGGCCACCGGCGCGCTGCGCTTCAGCGCGGTGGCGCTCGAGCCGACGGACCCGGTCGCGGCGCAGATCGAGCGCCGGTATCCCGGGATGCGCTGCGCGTGCTTCGTCTCCGACCAGCCCGTCGCCGCTCGCGCAGAGCCGAGGAGGAGCCTCGAGCTCCGGCTCGGCCCCGACCGCGTGGCGGGCCCGCTGCCCAATCCGTCGATGCAGAGCGCTGCAGAGGAGGACCTGCTGTTTCAGATCATCAAGTATCGAGCGCAACCGTTTCAAACCCCCTGAGATCGAGGAACAATGCCTGCTTATATGACGCCCGGTGTCTACGTGGAAGAGGTGTCGACCCTGCCGCCCTCCGTGGCGGAGGTCTCCACCGCGGTCCCCGCCTTCATAGGATATACCGAGAAGGGCCCGCCGATCGCCCAGGTGAGCACGATGCTCGAGTACGAGCAGCTCTTCGGCGGACCCAAGCTCGCGAGCTTCACGGTCACGGTGAACGCCTCGTCCCAGGTGACCGGCGTGACGCGGAGCCCCGATCCCGGGTTCCTGCTGTACTACGCCGTGAGCCACTACTTCAAGAACGGGGGCGGGAAGTGCTATATCGTGTCCGCCGGAGACTACTCGTCCCCGCCCGCCAAGGACAGCCTCGCCGACGGCCTCTCGCTGCTCGAGAAGGAGGACGAGCCGACGCTGATCGTCTTGACCGACGCCGTGAGCCTCGCCGCCGCGGACTACCACGAGCTGTGCCAGGCGGCCCTCGCCCAGTGCGGAAAGCTGGGTGATCGCTTCGCGATCTTCGACGTCAAGAAGGACGCGGAGCCGGGCAAGAAGGACATCGACGTGTTCCGCGACGGGATCGGGACGAGCGATCTGGCCTACGGCGCCGCCTACTACCCGTACCTCCAGACCTCCCTGAGCTACGCGTACGCGGACCCGGACGTCACCATCCAGGACGGGGCGGCGTCCGGGGTCGCCCTCGACACCATCAAGGCGAGTCGGACGGCGAGCTACCAGCAGGTCAAGGCGAGGCTTTCGGCCGAGCGGGTCGTCCTCCCGCCGAGCGCGGCGGTCGCAGGGATCTACGCCAGCGTCGACCGGGATCGCGGCGTGTGGAAGGCGCCCGCCAACGTCAGCGTCGCGGCCGTCATCGGGCCGGTGCTGAAGATCACCAACGACGCCCAGGACGCGCTCAACGTCGACCCGACGGCGGGTAAATCGATCAACGCCGTGCGCGCGTTCACCGGCAAGGGGACGATCGTGTGGGGGGCGAGGACCCTGGCCGGCAACGACAACGAGTGGCGGTACATCTCGGTCCGGCGGCTCTTCATCATGATCGAGGAGTCGGCCCGAAAGGCGACCTCCTTCGCGGTCTTCGAGCCCAACGACATGACGACCTGGCTGAAGGTCAAGGGGATGATCGAGAGCTTCCTCTACGGCCTCTGGGAGCGCGGCGCCCTGGCCGGGCCCTCCCCGGCGGCGGCCTACTTCGTCAACGTGGGCCTGGGCAAGACGATGACCAACCAGGACATCCTCGAGGGGCGGATGATCGTCGAGATCGGGATCGCGGCGGTGCGACCGGCCGAGTTCGTCGTCCTTCGCTTCTCTCACAAGATGCAGGAGGCATAGGCCATGGCACTGACCAAGAGCGAGATCATGACCGCGTATCCCCTCCCGTCGTACAACTACCGAGTCGAGATCGCGGGCGCCGCGGTCGGCTTCTCGGAGATCTCCGGGCTCAGCATCAAGCGCGAGACGACGACCTACAAGGAGAGCCCCACCGGCGGGCCGGCGCCCGGTCCGGTGGTGATGAACATGCCAGCGCAGCGCACGGCGCCGACGATCACGCTGAAGAAGGGCATCGTCAAGAAGACCAGCGTCGCCACGCTCTACGCCTGGATCAGCGCGATCCAGGTGAACCAGGTGGAGAAGAAGGACATCTACGTCCGCCTCTGCGACGAGAAGGGCGACGCGGTGATCAGCTGGAAGGTGCAGAACGCCTTCCCCACGAAGCTCGACGCGCCCACCTTCACGGCCACGTCCAACGAGGCCGCCATCGAGAGCATGGAGCTGATGGCGGACGCGATCCTCATCGAAGAGGCGTAGAGCGGCGCGATGGCCCAGTCGACGGACAACCAGCGGACGAGCTACCCGCTCGCCGCGAACAACTTCCGCGTGAAGGTGGGCGAGGCCTCGATGAGCTTCACCGAGGTCTCGGGTCTCGCGGCGGAGCGCGAGCACGTGACGTACGAGCACGGTCTGAGCTTCCAGGAGGGCCCGGCCATCATGACGTTCAACTCCAAGCGGTTCACGTCTGTCACCTGCAAGCGCGGCACCGTCCTCAGGGCAGATCCGCTGTTCCTGTTCAGCTGGCTGGAGAAGCGGGACAGCCGGAGCATGGAGGTCAGCCTCTGTGACGCGACGGGCGCGGCGGTGCTCGCCTGGAAGGTCGCCGTCGCGATCCCCGTCAGCCTCAAGGCGCCGGCCTTCAGCGCCACCACGAACGACGCCGTCGTGGACACGCTCGAGCTGAAGGTCAGGGAGGTCTCCGTTGTCAGGCTCTGACGTCCGCGAGAGCGGCGGTCCCTCCGGCCGAGATCCGGGGCCCTGCGCGGACCCGCCGCGCGGCGCCCCGGGCCCCGGACCGAAGGGGTGGAGGTCAGGATCATGAGCGCTGCTATCCCGGAGCTCGCTCCGCAGGGCGAGATCTTCGTCAACTTCCGCTTCGGCGTCTTCTTCTTCGCAGGCGGCGTGGTGCCAAACCCGCTCGACATCCGCTTCAAGAAGGTGACTGGGCTCTCGGCGACGGTGAAGACGACGCCGCTCGAGGAGGGCGGACAGAACCTCTACACCCACGCGCTGCCCTCGAGGATCGAGCACGGCAACCTGGTGTTGGAGCGCGGCGTGGTCGCGGCTTCGCCGCTGCGGCTCGACTTCCACGCCGCCATGTCGCTCTTCAAATTCGCCCCCTCGAACGTCCTCGTGACCCTCTTCGACGAGGCCTACACCCCGGTGTCGGCGTGGTTCTTCACCAGGGCCTTTCCGGTCAAGTGGTCGACCGCCGACCTCGACGCGGAGCCGAAGAAGGCGCTCATCGAGTCGCTCGAGCTCGCCTACGCCCGCATGCAAGTCATCGAGGTGTGATCATGCCCGTGGAGATCAAAGAGCTGGTGATCCGCGCCGTCGTCGCGCCCCCGGAGGGGGCGCCGCGCGCGCGCGCCGCCGCGCCCGACGCCGCCGGGCAGGAGGACGTGATCGAGGCGGCGGTCAAGGAGGTCCTCCGGGTCCTCAAGGCGTCGAAGGAGAGATGATCGTGGGACTGAACCTCTTCAAGCTCGAGAAGCTCAAGATCAAGGCGTTCAAGGACGTCGGGCGCCGGCAGCCGATCGGGGCGCCGTTCGAGGCGATGTTCAACCCGGCGTCGTTCTCGCAGCGCTACGCGATCGCCTGGGGGGCCAGGCAGGGGGTGGGCTCCAGCGGGCCGCAGCTCTCGTACAGCCGGAGCAAGCCGAGCGAGCTCACGCTCACCCTGGTGGTCGACGGCACCGGCGTGGAGTCGATGGGGGTCGTCGCGCCGGTGCGGAAGAGCGTGAAGGATCGCGTGAAGACGTTCCTCGACGTCACCTTCCGTTACAACGGGGTCATCCACGAGCCCAATTACCTCCTCGTGGAGTGGGGCTCGCTGATCTTCTCCTGTCGCCTCTCCGCGGTCGACATCAAGTACACCGCGTTCGAGCGCGACGGCACCCCGCTCCGGGCAGAGATCGAGGTGACGCTGATCTCCGACAAGGCCGCCAAGGCGCGCGCCAGGGAGGAGGGCAAGACGTCGCCGGATCTGACCCACAGCCGGATCGTGCGCAGCGGGGACACGCTGCCGCTGCTGACCAAGGACATCTACGGCTCGTCCGCCCGCTACCTGGACGTCGCGCGGTGGAACCGCCTGGACGACTTCAGGCGCCTGATCCCCGGCCAGGAGATCTTCTTTCCGCCGCTCGCCAGCCTGGGCGCCGGCACCTCCGGGGAAGGGTAGACGACGCCATGCCCGCGGTGACTCCCACCATCCTCAGCGACGGCGAGCCGATGGACCCGGCCTACGAGCTCCTCTCCATCGACATCCGGAGAGAGGTCGACCGGATCCCCCGAGCCGAGCTGCGCGTGCTCGACGGCGACGCCGCGCAGCAGGCGTTCGCCGTCAGCGATACGGGCTTCTTCGCGCCGGGGGCGAAGATCGAGATCAAGCTCCGGTACGAGGGGGAAGAGGACCGGTGCGTCTTCAAGGGGGTGGTGGTGCGGCACGGGGTGGAGGCTGGCGACGACGGCTCCGTCCTGGTGATCGGGCTCAAGGACGCCGCCGTCAAGCTGACCGGAGCGCGGCGGAGCGCCGTCTTCCGGAAGATGACCGACGGCGCGATCGTGAAACAGCTGATCGAGGCGGCGGGGCTCGAGGTCGGCACCATCGCAGAGACCAGGCCGGAGCACGCGGAGATGGTGCAATACCACGCCACGCCGTGGGACTTCATCCTCTCCCGGGCCGGCGCGCTCGGCCTCCTCGTGGTCGTCGAGGACGGCAAGATATCGCTCCGGAAGATGGCGATCGAAGGCGCGCCCAGGCACCGCTTCGCTTATGGCATCACCGAGATCTTCGACGTCGAGATCGAGGCCGACGCCGAGCACCAGTACCGCGCCGTGGAGAGCGTCGCCTGGGACGTGAAGGAGCAGAAGCCCACCGCGGCCAGCAAGGCGAAGAGCGTCCGCGCCACCCAGGGGAACCTCGACGGGGGCAAGCTCGGCGACGCGGTCGGCAACGGCACCTGCACGCTCTCCCACCCGGTCCCCGTCGCCGCGGAGGAGCTCCAGGCGTGGGCCGATGCCCGCATGGCGAGGAGCCGGATGGCGCTGCTTCGCGGGCGCATCGCGGTGCCTGGCTTCGCCGGCATCAAGCCGCTCGACGTCATGGAGGTCGCGGGGGTCGGCCAGCGATTCAACGGCACGACGCTGGTGACGGGGCTCCGCCACCGGGTCGACGCGTCGGGCTGGCGGACCGACGTGCAGTTCGGGCTCTCGCCCGAGGAGCTCTCCCGCAAGGAGGAGTTCCGCGAGGCGCCGGCGGCCGGGCTCCTGCCCGCGGTGAGCGGGCTGCAGATCGGCGTCGTCGCGGACTTCGAGGACGATCCCGACGAGGAGCTCCGGGTCAAGGTCATCCTCCCCGGGGTCGACGCCAAGCAGGACAAGGCGGTCTGGGCCCGGCTCGCCGCGCCCGGCGCAGGCAAGGCGCGCGGGTACTTCTTCCGGCCGGAGCCCAAGGACGAGGTGGTGGTGGGCTTCTTCAACGACGATCCGCGCCGCCCCGTGATCCTGGGGGCCCTCTTCGGGTCGAAGAACGCGCCCCCGGATACGATGGGGAAGCCCAGCAAAAAGAACGACAAGAGCGGGATCGTCACCAAGTTCGGGACGAAGGTCCAGCTCCTCGACCCCGACGAGAACAAGGCGTCGGTGTCCATCGAGACGGCCAACAAGAACAAGCTGCTCATCGACGACGGCGCCAAATCGATCGTCCTCTCCGACCAGCACGAGAACTCGATCACCATGGGTGAGAGGGGGATCGAGATCAAGAGCAAGGGGGATCAGGATTCGGACAATCAGAGCTCGATCACCCTGGGTAAGGATGGGATCGAGATCGCGAGCAAAAAGCATCTCAATCTCAAGATCGACGGCAACGTCACGATCAGCGGCAAGGAGGTCGACATCAAATGAGCCAGTCGGGGCAAGAGGTGAGAGAAATCCACCTCGCGGTGACGGTGGAGGAGGCGAACCTGATCCTGGAGGGGGTGGGGCTGCTCCCGTTCGCCAGGGTCTACGCGCTGGTCGCCAAGGTGCAGCAGCAGGCCAGTCAGCAGCTCGCCGGCAAGCCCGCCCGGGAGGAGCCGGATGCGACCTGAGAGCTCTTTCCTCGGTCGAGGCTGGGCCTTCCCGCCCTCGTTCAGCCGCGGCGGCGCTGACGTGGAGATGGTCTCCGGCCCCGCCGACGTCCAGCAGAGCCTGCAGATCCTGGTGGGGACCTCGCCGGGCGAGCGGGTCCTCGCGGAGACGTTCGGCTGCGACCTCGCGAGCCTGGTGTTCGAAGAGCTGGATCAGGGGCTGATCAACACCATCGAGCGGCTCCTGACGGACGCGATCCTCGAGCACGAGCCCCGGATCCAGGTCGATCGGATCGACGTCGCGGAGAGCGACGCCCAGCCGGGCTGCGTGCTCATCGGGGTCAACTACACCATCAGGGATACGAACTCGCGCTTCAACATGGTCTTCCCGTTCTACCTCACGGAGGCGACCCTCCCCGGGTGGTGAGAGCGCCATGGAGAAATTCATCCTCATCGAGGGCGACAAGGCGATCTTCTTCCATACCTTCGAGGCCGCGCTCGTCCTGCCCAGGCCCGGAGAGCTGAAGGGGAGCGGCCCAGCGACGCTGAACGGGAAGAAGATCTGCGTCGAAGGCGACGAGGGCGAGGTCTCGGTCGCCAACTGCTCGTACGTGAAGCCGGGGTACTCCATCCCGGGCAAGGGGACGCTGAAGATCGCCGCCCTCGGGGGCGATCAGAAGGCGAAGAAGACGAAGACCGGCGACAAGGCGGTCCTCCTGAAAGGGACCACGTTCACCGCGACGTTCGAGGTCCAGAACCCGGCGAAGCAGCCGCCGAAGGGGCCGGGGCCGCCGATCTTGGACTCTACCCCGAAGTACCAGGGCAAGGGCATGTTCACGACGACCAACAAGATCTTCAAGGGAACCTGAAAGGCAGAGCCATCCATGTCGAGCACGTCGAGAGAGCCTGCGGGCGCGGAGCGAGACGGTACGAGCCAGGCGGGGCGCGCGCTCGCCGCGCTCGATCCCGGCTACGTCTCGGTGGACGAGCGGACGTCCGCGGAGCTCCTTTCGTTCGCGCGCGCCTACGGCAAGGAGCTCACGTACTACGGCGCCGGCGGTGAGCCGGAGGGCGACTGGCGCGACTTCGTCGGCGCGAAGCTCCGGCCCGAGGACGTCGCGGCGTTCCTCCGGGATCCCGGGAAGTTCACGCCCGAGGCCGCGCCCGAGCTCTACCGGCCGCATTTCGTCCTCTTCCTCGCGTTCCTGCAGCTCCTCGAGAAATCGCGGGCCGAGCTCAACACGCTGACAGGGCGGCACCTCGACTTCTACTATCGCGAGGTCCTGCGGATGGCCCGGAGGCCGCCCGTCCCGGATCGGGTGAGCCTGCTCGTCGATCTCGCCTCCCGCGGCCGGGAGGTCCTGCTGCCCGCTGGCACGCGCCTCGACGCGGGCCCGGACAGCCTCGGACGAGCCCGGATCTATGCGACCGATCGGGATCTCGTCGTCAACCGGGCGCGGATCGAGGCGATCAGCTCCCTCTTCATCGATCGCCGGCGCGTGGGGCTCCGCGAGAGCTCGAGCCGCCACGCGAACGACAAGCAGCGGGCGTGCGAGGCGATGTTCGCCCTCGCGATCGGAGACCCGCTCCCGCCGTATCCCGGCTTGGCTCAGCCGGTCGACTTCGCCCAGCTGACGAGCCTCCGCGACCTCGTGAGGCGCTCGGACAGCGACTTCTCCATGTCGCCCCCCACGCTGCGCGACCTGATGAACCGGCGGAAGCTGCGCGAGGAGACGCCCTCCGAGTGGGGCGAGATCTACGCCGCGCTGGAGCTCGCGGGCGCGAAGAAGAGGGGCGCTCCGTTCTCGCTCGCGCGGAGCTCGCGGGACCTGGAGGCGAACCTCCAGGAGGCCGTGGGGCCTTTCACCTACGGCACGCTGGCCCAGGTGAGCACCGTCGACGATCTCTACGAGCACCGGGCGCGCGGCGACGTCCAGGCGTTCATCCAGGGGACGCTGTACTTCGCGCTCGCCGACTTCGAACGGATGATGCAGCTGAAGAGGCGGTTCGACGCCGCGTGGGGCGAGATCAACCGCATCCTCGAGAGCGCCGGGCAGAAGAGGCGGAACGACCCCGGCTACCGGCTGTTGCCCGCCGACGTCACGGCCTTCGCCGACAACGCGAAGGCGGCTGTCGGCACGGACGGCATCGAGGCGTACTGGGGACAGGTCCTCGCGCTCGAGGGGTACTTCTACATGCCGGCGGAGCGCTTCGCCATGGCCATGGGCGAGGTCCTCGACACGCCGCAGAACGACTGGAACCAGGTCTTTTCGATCCTCGAGGAGGCCCACCGGGAGAAGCTCCGCGAGGACCGCAGAGACGAGCTCCGGCGGCTCCACGAGGCCACGCCGCCGGCGCGGCTCGTGGACCTGATCCGGTACGTGCTGGGCGAGGCCCCGAGCCCGGACGAGGACCCCGCCGCGATGGACCGCCTCGAGCCCTACCTCGGCAAGTCGGATCTCGCCAAGCTCCGGGCGTCCGAGGCGGCGAGCGACTGGGAGGAGATCTATGTCCTCCTGGAGATCGCCGAGCGCAATCGGCTCGGCGAGCCGCCGGCGGAGAGGGAGGAGTGGTTCAACCTGTTCCCGGCGGAGGACGCCACCGCGGTGTCCATCCGCCCGACGGTCACCGCGGGGGGCGCGCCCGCGTGGGCCACCTTCGGGGCCGCACGGCCCTCCTCGAGCGCGGGCCCCGCTCCGCGGCCGGTCCTCGGCTGGGCCCTCTGCTCTCCGCTGCTGGTGCTCGGCGAAGGCGAGCGCGTCATCACCCTCACCCTGGGGCTCAGCGCGGCGCGCGCCCCGCTCGAGGACCTCTTCCTCAAGGGCGGAGAGCTCCCGCTGCTCTTCCAGCTCAGCACCGCCAAGGGCTGGATCGAGTGCTCCTCCGTCGGGGTGCAGATCGGTTCGTACAAAGATCTGACCGGCACGACGTCCGAGGGCGACCCGCTCGGCGCTCGATTCACGTTGACCCTCGCGCCCGGCATCGACCCGATCGCGGCGCCTCCAGCGGGGCTCGCCGGGATGGACAGCCCGTGGCCCGTCTTGCGGCTGATGCTCCGGCCGATCTGGAGCGGGGCAGACCAGAAGTACGTGGTCCGCTACCGGGAGCTCCGCGACCTCCTGATGGTGTCCGCGCACGTCAAGGTGGAGGCCCGAGGGCTCAGGGCGAACAAGCTCCAGAACGACGAGACGACCCTGGACGCGACAAGGCCCTTCGAGCCGTTCGGCAGCGCGCCGGCCGTCGGATCGCGCCTGCTCATCGGCCATCGCGAGGTCGCCGGCAAGAAGCTCGACAGCCTGGCCATGACCTTCCAGTGGATGGGGGCGCCGGCGGACCTCACGGCTCATTACGCCAACTATCCGTCGGCCCCCTTCGCCTTCACCGCCAGGGTCAGCTTCATCGACCTGCGCGGGGAGACGGAGCTCGCCAAGGCAGCGCCGCTCTTCGGCGCGAAGAGCTCCGATCCTACGTCGATCGCCGTCACCTCCGCCCTGGCCGCGGCCGCGGCGCCCGACCCCCGGGCGCTCGTCGAGGGCTCGAGCGACGAGGATCTGCCGGCCTCGGGGCGCACCCTGCAATGGGAGCTGAACGCCCCGGATTTTCAGCACGGGAGCTACCCCGTGGTGGCCTCGAGCAAGGCGCTCGCCCTGTCGGTTGCTGTTGCCGGCAACCCGTCGACGGTCAACGCCGCGCAGTACCAGGTGAACCCGCCTTACACGCCGAAGCTGAAGAGCCTGACGCTCGGCTACGCGTCTTCGCTGCAGCTCCGCTTCGACGGCGCGCCGCGCGCCGCGGGCGTGGATCGGGTGTTCCACGTTCATCCCTTCGGCGCCTGTGACGGGGAGAGCGCGCGATCGAGCGCCGGCCTTCCCTTCCTGCCCAGGTACGAGAACGACGGCGAGCTCTACCTCGGCCTGCGCGACCTCGCCCCGCCCCAGACCGTCTCCATCCTCTTCCAGATGGCGGACGGCAGCGCCAACCCGGATCTGCCGCCGCGGCCCGTCCGCTTCAGCTACCTGAGCGGCGACCGCTGGATCCCCCTCGGTCACCATCTGCTCTCGGACTCGACGCGCGGCCTCACCAACTCCGGCATCGTCGAGCTCGCCCTCGACCCGGTGGAGCCCAGCACCCGCCTGCGCGGCGATCTCTACTGGATCCGCGCCGCCGTGGAGCGGGAGCCACGGAGCCTCTGCGACACCGTCGCGGTCCACACCCAGGCGGTGACGGCCACCTTCGTCGACGACGACAACGCGCCGGATCACTTCGGCGCGCCGCTCCCCGCCGGGACCATCACCAAGCTCAGCTCGGCGATCCCGGAGATCGCGGGCGTGCGCCAGCCCTACGCGTCCTACGGGGGCCGGACGGCGGAGGGCGCGGACACCTGGGCCACGCGCGTCAGCGAGCGCCTCCGCCACAAGCAGCGCGCGCTCACCTTGTGGGACTACGAGCGGCTGGTCCTCGATCGGTTTCCGGAGATCTACCGGGTCAAGTGCGTCCCGGCGACGCTCGGCGAGCCCGGGACGGTGAAGGTCGTCGTCATCCCCGATGTCCGGAACAAGCTGCCGGCAGATCCCTACAAGCCCAAGGCGCCGACGAACCTGCTCGCGGACATCCTGGAGCACCTCGCGGCGCGGGCGCCCGCCGCCGCCTCGATCGCGGTCGTGAACGCCCACTACGTGGACGTCCGTGTCCGCCTCGGCGTGCGCTTCCGGGCCGACGGCGACGACGCTTACTACACCCAGCGGCTCAACGACGATCTCAATCGGTTCCTCGCTCCCTGGGCCTATGCCGAGGGCGCAGACCTCGCCATCGGCGGGAGGATCTACGCCAATAGCATCGTCGATTTCGTCGAGCGCCGCCCTTATGTGGACTTCGTCGCGGGCATCAAGCTCTTTCGCAGCGACGATGGAGAGAGGTTCCAGCTGGTGCCGCCTCCGGCCGACGGGAGCGGGGCCTTCGTTGGGACGATGAGGCCCGATGAGGTCCTCACCTCGGCCCGAGAGCACGAGATCGATATCCTCCGCGAAGGTTTGTACGAAGAAGCGCGAATGACGGGCATCAACTTCATGAAGCTCGAGCTCGATTTCTTCATCCACTGAAAGCCTGAGATCGCGCTCGGGCGCCCGAGGCGACGTGTCGACCACTCGGTGAGAAAGGCAATCGCACACCATGGAAATCAACAAGAAGAGCCGTACTGAGCTGAAGGCGTACTTCGTCAAGAACGCCCTGCCGACGGAGAGCAACTTCAGGGATCTCATCGACGCGGGGCTGAACCAGAAGGACGACGGCCTCGTCAAGTCGGCCGATCAGCCGGTGCAGATCGCGGCGTCGACGGCCGGCGACAAGCCGGCGATCCACCTCTATGAGAGCTTCGCGACGGACACCAAGCCCGCCTGGGCGCTGAGCCTGCAAGCCGCCGGCAAGAAGGGCCTCGGCATCGGCGACGGCGACGGCCGGACCCGCCTCTTCATCGATGGCGCGACCGGAAACGTGGGCATCGGCACGGCGGATCCGGCCGGCAATAAGCTCCGGGTGGCGGGGAACGTCCTCGTCGACGGCGCCGACGGCGCCGCGATGCTCGTGATCAAGGACGGCAACGTGGGCATCGGCACGCAGGATCCCAGCTACAAGCTCCAGGTCAACGGGAGCCTGTCCGCCTCCAGCGTCGACGTGAGCCTCGGCCACGCGGCCGCGTGCAAGGAGGAGGTCGTCCGCATCGTCCGCGGCGGAGTCATGTCGAACGGCGGCATCTTCGCGGGGACAGGGTTCACGGTGAGCAAGGTCGGCACGGGCTTCTACGACATCACCTTCAGCACGCCGTTCAACTCCCGCGCCTCGGTGGTGGCCACGCAACACTATCCGGGAACCAACGACACGGGCGGCGACACGCGCGACAACGCGACCGTCGTTGTCGTGAATCACGATCGGGTCCGGATCAAGACCGGCGGCGCAGACGGCAGCGCGGCGGATCGGCACTTCTGCTTCATCGCCATCGGGACCTGAGCGAGGAGGCGCTGCGATGGACTACGCATCTCTTCGCACGGATGCCATCCGCGCGCTCGAGCGGATGAACGGCGGACAATGGACAGACTATAATGCCCACGATCCGGGGATCACCATCCTGGAGCAGCTCTGTTATGCGCTCTCGGATCTCGGCTACCGCACCGGGTACGAGATCCCGGATCTGCTCGCCGACGGCGGGGACGACCCGTACCAGAGCCTCCACCGGCCGGCGGAGATCCTCACCTCTCACCCGGTGACGCTGGCCGACCTCCGCCGGCTCGTCCTCGACGTGGAAGGCGTCAAGAACGCCTGGGTCGAGCCGGCCGCGGCGGGCGCGCCCGAGCTCTACTACCTTCCCGTGGAGCAGGAGCTCCGCCTCGCGCCCAAGGACATCGCCTCCGAGCCGGTCCGCCTGCGCGGCCTCTACCGCGTGCTCATCGAGGCGTCGGAGCCCAGCCAGAGCACCCAGGTCAGGGCCAGCGTCGCGCGAACGCTCCACCAGAACCGCCCCTTGTGCGAGGACTTCGCCGAGGTCACGGTGCTGGACCCGCAGCTCATCCAGGTCGAGGCCACCGTGGAGATCACGCCGGTGGACGACCCCGCGGCGCTCCTGAACGAGATCGGCGGCGCGATCGCCGACGAGATCGCGCAGCCCGTCCGCTTCGCGACGCTCTCGCAGCGGCTCGGCGCCGGCGCCAGCGTCGAGGCGATGTTCGAGGGGCCCCGGCTCGATCGCGGGTTCCTCTCCGACGAGGTGCTGGCGAGCGCGACGCGGAGGACCGTGATCCACACCTCCGATCTGATGCGCGCGATCACGGACATCGCGGCGGTGCGGGCGGTGAGCCGGATCCGCGTCTCCACGGGCGGCGCCAAGGAGGAGTGGTCCCTACGGGTCGACCCGGATCGGGTCCCGAAGATGAACTTCGATGCATCCGTCATCACCCTGATGAGCGCCGGGCGGGTGATCGCCCAGGCGAAGCCGGAGAGGGCGCCGGACGCGCCGTGGGGCGCGGGCGACAGCGCGCTCGAGGTGCCCGTGGGGCGCAACCGGAACGTCGGCGCGTACACCTCGGTACGGCAGCACCTCCCGATGCTCTACGGCGTCGGCGAGGCGGGGCTACCGGACTCGGCGACGCCCGCGCGCAAGGCGCAGGCGAGGCAACTCGCGGCGTACCTGATGTTCTTCGATCAGCTCCTCGCCAACGCGTTCGCGCAGCTCGCCCACGTCAAGGATCTGTTCTCCCACGGCGGCGGCACGCGGACGTACTTCACGCAGGCGCTGGACCAGCCCGGCCTCCGGCTCGAGGAGATCCGCGCGCTCGACGATGCGCACCGGACCCGGCTCGGCGACCTCGTGGAGACCGCGGACGAGGTCGACTCCCTGGAGCGGAAGAACCGCTTCTTGAATCACCTCCTCGCCCGCTTCGCGGAGCCGATCGCCGGTCACGACGCGGCCTCCGCGCCGATCCCTCCGGCGGAGCGCGTGCGGCGCAAGCAGCGCCTCTTGCAGCGATACCCCCGGATCAGCAGCGCGCGGGGGACGGGGTTCGATGGCCTCGCGCCCGCCGGCGCCGCCAACATGTCGGGGCTGGAGGAGCGGCTCCGCGTCACGCTCGGGCTCGACGGAGGCGAGGGGATCGCCGTCGTCGAGCACATCCTGCTCCGACCGATGCCGGGCGACGAGGCGCAGGAGCGCCCCGGGCCGACGGACGCGCCCACGGACAGGCCGCCCGCGCTGCTCTCGGCCGCGCGGGAGAAGGACCCCTACTCGCTGCGATTGACGTTCGTCCTCCCCGACGGGGTGGGGCGATTCAGCGATCCAGCGTTCAAGCAGCTCGTCGAGAACACCCTCCGCGCGGAGACGCCGGCGCACCTGACGCCGTATGTGCTCTGGATGGCGGCCGACGCCTGGGCGGCATTCCGGACGGCTCACGAGCAGTGGTTGCAGAAGCGGCGAGCGGTCCTCGCCGCGACGTTGGGCGTACACCTGGAGGAGCGGAGCTCGTAGAACCATGTCCACCGCGAGACCTATCGACGTGCGCTGCGCCCGGGACCGGCTCATCGATCTCCTCGGGCTCGGGGAGACCACCCCGATCCGGGACGTGAACGTTCAAGAAGCGCAGCTCACCGTGAACGTCGGCGCCCCCTGCGAGATCACCATCGATCCCGCCCAGTCGGGCGTCAGGTACGAGCTGTTCGACGGAGACGCGGCGGTGGTGCCCGCCTGCGCCGTGGACGGTGCCGGGGAGAAGGCGATCCTCGAGGGGCCGATCATCGACAGGGTGGACAAGACCTTCCGGATCCGGGCGAGAAAGCTCGATCCCCTGACGCGCGAGACCTTCCTGCTCCAGACCGCGACGGTGAAGGTCGGGTTGGCCACGGATCTCCCTGTCTCGACGCCCGAGATCGCCGAGGTGCCTCGCCTCGTCGACCACGGGAGCCGCGTGGTGGTGAGCATCTCGGGCAGCCAGGCGGGCGCGACGTATGGGCTGATCGACGGCGCGGGGCGCCCGATCCCCATGACGCCCCCCGAGCGGGTGAGCGGGAACAAGGACGGCGCCATCACGCTGACGGCCAGCCGGCTGACCGAAGACACGGTGATCCGTATCGACGTCCAGAGGACGTTCGACGAGAGCGAAGGGCGCGCCCCGCTCCACGCGGTGCTCGCCGCGGAGCTGCCGATCGCGGTCCGCGCCGATCGGGATCTCGTGGTCTCGGCCGTCGGATCTCCGGTCCTGCCGCAGGGCAGCGCCACCATCACGATCGCCGCGAGCCAGCCGAGCGCGCTTTACAGCGCCCACGTCCGCGCGCTCTCCACCGTGGACTTCGTGCCCGACGCGGGGTCTGCCCTCATGGCGATCGCCGTCCCCGGGGCGTCCGGCGTCGAGGTGTACACCCCGCGGCCTCCCGCGCTCTGGCAGGCGCCGGCCGGCTCCGCGCAGCACGGGGACGCGGCGCCGGGCAACGGCGGCGTCCTAGAGCTCGGCGTGGGGCCGCTCCTGGACGACAGCATCGTCGTGGTGCAGGCGCGCAAGATCCACGCGGCGGCCGGCGCGCCGCTCGAGTCGGCGGTGCAGCTCGAGCAGGCGGCGGTCGTCCTGGTGAGGCCGGAGCCGGCGCCCCCGCTCGTGCTGCAGATCGCGGCGAACGCCGACGGCGCGAGCGGCACGCTGCTCGTCTCCGGCGGCCAGCCCGGGGTCTTCTACCACTTCTACCCGAGCAACGAGGCCGGCGAGCTCGGCCTGCCGGCGTATTTCCACCGGCGCGACGAGCGGGACCCGTCGATGAACAAGGGCATCGCGGCGACCGAGCCGGAAGCGTCCGACAAGGTTCCGCGCCGGGGGCTCCGGGTCGAGATGGATCTCGTGATCACGCGCGATCCGCCGGCGCCTGCGGCCCTGGATCCGGCGCACGCGCGCCCGCTCGATCCGCTGGTGGACATCGCGCCGCTGCCCCTCGGCGGCGCGGTGGACGTGATGGCCATCAAGGCGCGCACCGGGATCGGGTGGGTCGCCAAGCGATCGGTCGCGATCACCCCCGTTGCCGAGGAGAGCTCGCCCAGCGAGCCGGGCTCTGCCCCCAACCCCCCGGCGACAGAGCCGTGACCGCGCCGTGCCATCAGATCCGCCGGCAGATCCTGGAGGTGACCGTCCAGGATCGCGAGGCGGCGTGGCGGCTGCAAACCGAGCTCGGCCGCATTCACGCCCAGCGCCTCGAGGCGGTCATCGATCGGTGTTGCACCGAGCTCGGCGCTCCAGACCGCCTCCAGCGGGTCGCGCTGGTCGAGGTGGATCTCGGGCGGATCGATCCCGACCACCTGGAGCGCGATCTGGTCGACAAGCTCAGCCCGCTGCTGCGCGAGGCGCTGGCCGCGCGGATCCGCGAGGAGGACGAGAAGACCGCGCTCCGGGGCGGAGATCCCGAGGTGATCTCCCGGCTGGAGCTCGTGGCGTCCTTCGCCCGCACCGGCAACCTCCCCTGGTGGGCGGACAGCACGCGACCGCGGCTCCTGGACGAGACCCTGGGGCTGCTCCTGAAGCGCGCGGCGCGCCCGCTCGTGGCGTTGATAAGGGCGCTCGAGCGCGAGGGCGGCGCGCTGGCGAGGATCGTCCGCCACTGCCGCGACGCGCAGCTCTGGGCGCTGTTCGACGCTCTCGTGGCGTCCTCGCAAGCCGACCTCCCTTCGATGCCGGTGGAGCTCGTCGCTCTGCTGCGCGCGCACCGGGCGGTCGCTGGGGCCACCCCGGACGGCTTCCGGGCGTGCGTCTGGACGGGCGCGCTGCGGACAGCGTGCCTCGAGGACAGCCCGAGCGACGGGCGGGTGGGCTTCTTTCGCGACGCGCTGGCCCGGATCGCGCTGGAGGCCGGCGTGTCGCTCGGGTCTCTCCTCTCGGGGCTGCACGCGCCTCTGGGGCCGAGTCCATCGGCCTGGCCGGGCGCGCTCGCGGAGGTCGGGCAGAGTCTCGGCGCAGCGGTCTCAAGCGCGGTCGGGCAGCGTCCCGGCGCATGGGTGTCGAGCGCGGTCGGGCAGCGTCCTGGCGCGGTCGCGGAGAGGCCGGTCCGGGAGGCGCGGGGAGGGGATCCGTCGAGCGATCCGGGGGCCACGGCCGCGGACGAGGCGCTGTCCGTCGATCCAGCGCACGGCGACGCCGACGAGGTCTACGTGGACAACGCCGGGCTGGTGGTGCTCTGGCCCTTTCTCGGGCACCTGTTCGAGCGCCTCGGTCTCTTTGCCGACACGCAGTTCAAGGATCGACGCGCCCTCCACCGCGCGGCCGGCCTGCTCCAGCACCTCTGCACGGGGTATCTCGAGCCGGCCGAGTACCAGCTTCCCCTGACCCGCGTGCTCTCTGGCATGCGAATGACAGAGGTCTTCGACTTCGGTCCTCCGGTCACCGAGGCAGAGGCCGAGGAGTGCCTCAACCTGCTCACGGCGGCGATCGCGAGCGCGCCGATCCTGGGGGAGATGTCGATCGCCGGATTCCGTGGCTCGTTCTTGATTCGCAAGGGCGCGCTCTCTGCCCGTGACGGCGCGTGGCACCTCCGCGTGGAGCGTGCCTCGTACGACGTGGTGCTGGATCGGTTTCCCTGGGGGATGAGCTGGGTGAAGCAGCCCTGGATGGAGGCGCCGCTCTGCGTGGAGTGGTGACCGCGGCTTTGTTGACTGATCGCAGGATGGGCGGTTGACGCGCGGGGCCGCCTCGTCTCTCCGGCCGCGCAAAGGAGAGTCTCATGCAAATCGCCATCGACCGGTCCAGTCCGAAGACCTCGCGGAACGCCACCCGCACGTCGCGGGCCCGCCCTCCGGCGCCGCCGCCCGTGCAGAGGAGGACGATGACGTCGGCGCGACCGCCGGCCGAGCCGGCGCGCACGGCGCTGGAGCGGGCGTTCGGGGCTGAGCTCTTCGCGGGCGCGGCCACTGGGCCCAGCGTGGGGGGCGGGAGCGGACCGGACCGCGCCGTCAATTCCACGGGGATCCCGTCGCCGGTGAAGGCCAAGATGGAGGCGGCGTTCGGGACCGACTTCTCCGGCGTGCGGGTGCACCCGAGATCGTCGCGCGCGACGGCGCTGGGAGCGCTCGCCTACACGCAGGGGAGCGAGATCCACGTGGCGCCGGGCCAGTGGGCGCCCGAGACGAGGCAGGGGCAGGAGCTGCTCGGGCACGAGCTCGCGCACGTGGTGCAGCAGCGGGCGGGGCGCGTGCAGGCGACGGCGCAGTACAAGGGGATAGCGCTCAACGACGCGCCGGCGCTGGAGGCGGAGGCGGACGCGATGGGGACGCGGGCGGCGCAGGGGCTTTCGGCCTCGCCTTCACGACCGGTCTCGAGCGGCGTTGCCCATGCCGGTCCCAGCGCGCCGGCACAGTTGAAATCCAACCTGAAGCAGGTGAAGTCGAAAAAGCCGGTGGAGACGCCGATTGAGACCCTGCATAGGGTCTTCAAAGACTATTACAAAAGCAAAAGCATGGCCCCGGTGTTCAACTTCCATTCATCGCTGCAGAACAGGCAGGCCAGCCAATATGGCTCAGGGTACGCCAAGGCGGGTGAGGTCGTGGCCGAGATCGACCCTGCCTCCGCCTCCAAGGCCGACTCGAAGAACCGCGACAACACTGTCATCAACCCCTATGGGCATTTCGGCGTGATGGAGCGCGCCATCTTCAACCGGCAGGACCGCGGGAACACCTACGACGGAGGGCACCTCGTCGAGCATACCCTCATGGAGGGTCAGGACGCGGACGTCCACGGGAACATCGCGCCGCAGGAGAGCAAGCACTTCAACCAGGGGCTCATGCGTGGGTGGGAGCAAATCCCGGAAGGCCTGATGAACCACGATCGGCAGAAATTCGATTACACGGTGAAGGTCGAGTACTCGAACGACACCTACGAACGAACCGGCAAACAACTGGTGGACGCCGGCGTCATTCCCCCACTGTTCTTCAACAGTCTACCCCCCAAAGGGACTTATTCCCAAGACACCCTCGAGAAGGCGTCGGCGACGTTCGTGCGCTGGGTGCCCTACCGATGGACGGGTAAGATCGATGTGGGTCCAGGAAATTCGAGCAAAACGAGATCCCTGACCTACGGCCAAAATCTCCGCACCCTGCAACCGAACCTCGCCAAGGCTGAAAGTACCGTGGTAGACAAAAGTGGAACGGCTGCGTACACAGCGACTACCGGCGCGACACTCTATCGCCAGTACTCGGGCTTGCTGGCAGGCGTGATCCATGGCGCCACCCTGACTCCCAAACAAGTGCTGGTCGTGAGCAGCCAGACTCTCGAGGCCGACATGTTCCAGCCCGAGCCGCAGGACACCAGGGATCAGCCCAATGGCCCCCTCCGCGGGACCTCCGGGAGTACGGCCCCGGCCGTCTTGTCGTCCGGCCCCGCTACCACGGCCGTTACCGCGAACATCCTGAAAAACCCGGTCGACTTTTACCAGATGCAGCAAGACCTCAAGGGCATCGGACTGTTGGCAACGAGCGGTAAGCGAAAGGCGAATAGTACCATCGAATCAGAGGCCACGAAAGCGTCCTCCGAATACAAAAAATTCAAGGATGAGCTGGGCAATGCTGGCTTGACGAGCAATGTGGAGCAGCGCGCGAGCTTCGTCAGCGTGTTCAAGTCCTTCAATCCCACGACGCACCTCACCAGCGCGGACGTGACGAACATCATTGATAAGGCCAAGTTCCCGGCGGCGACGCGCAGCAGACTCCATCCGATCATCTACGACCCGAACCTCAAGCTGTAACGACACCAAAGACGTGTGGGATGTGGGCCCGCCGCCGCGATGCCTCGATCACTCGTTCTCGATTCGCCGAGGCGCGACCGCGGCTTCGTGGATCGCAGGATGGGCGGTGACGCGCGGGGCCGCCTCATCTCTCCGCCCGCGCCGAGGAGAGTCTCATGCAAATCGTCGTCGACCGGTCCACTCCGAAGACCTCGGGGAACGCCGCCCGCACGTCGCGGGCGCGCCCTCCGGCGCCGATGCACCTGCCGCGGAGGCAGCCGCCGCCGACCCGACCGCCGGCCGAGCCGGTGCGCGCATCTCTGGAGCGGGCGTTCGGGGCCGATCTGTTCGCGGATCGGGCGGGCGCCGCGCGGGCGCCGCGCTCGAGCGCGCCGCCGGCCGGAGCGGCGAGGGTCGACACGGCCGCGTCCGAGGCGCTGGCGCAAAAGCCGGCGGAGGGGGCCGAGCGGCTGCTCGAGGCGGCCTCCGCCCTCGCGGCCGCGCTGCCGGGCTCCGCCGGGAAGCTCGCGCCGCCGAAGCTCGACTGGGAGACCCACCCGGCCCACCTTCGCCTCTCGGAGCGGGTCGCCGTCCTGGAGGAGCGCTATCCGGGCCTGAAGCTCCGCTGGGTCATCGACTGGGCGCGCCGGTTCATCGAGCAGGTGGTCGCCAAGGCGGACGCCACGCCAGCGGACAAGGGCGTCTTCGACGATCGCTTGGAGCAGATGGCCAAGGAGCTCGCGGCGAGGATCGACGCCACGAACCCGCAGCTGCGGGCCGGGGGCGGGGCCCCGCAGAAGGGGATCTCGGGCGGCGAAGGCACCCACCTGTGGACGGGCGGGATCGACTACAAGGCCGCTCAGGCTGCCGCCCGGCGGGCCGCCGAGGCCGAGAGCCAGGGCGGCAATCAGGACGCGGCTTCGGTGGAGATGACCATCGCCGGGGAGCTCCTCGACAGCATCAACTTCTCGGGGAACGGGATCGACTACGCGCCCGAGGCGGACAAGCTGTGGAACGAGCTGTCCCGCGCCTTTGCCGGAAACGCTCGGGGGACGGTCCGCGTCCACACGTTGTACGGCGTCCGGAGCCCGAGCATCTTTTACTCGGTGGAGAGCCTGGCGCTGCTCCTGGTGCTCAAGGCCCAGGAGGAGCGCGAGAAGGTCGGCAAGAAGCAGGACGGCCCCGTGGTCGACGAGATCCGGATGGTGATCTACTTCCGCAAGGGCGAGATCGACCCGGAAACGGGGCAGCTTTCGGTTCCGAAGGACGAGAGCGGCAAGATGAGGGAGGAGCTCGTGAAGCAGCGGGAGGACCGCGTGACCACCTCCTACCAGCTCGAACGGGCGCGGGCGAACGCGTGGGACAAGGCGCTCGCCTGGGAGCCGACCTTCGCTGTCGCCGGCTCGGTGAAGCACCGCGCCGCGCTCCTCGACGCGCGCCGCGCGGCGGCCTCGCCGGGCTGACGGAGCTTGAAGGAACAATTCGTTTAATTTCTCTTAAGATGACGACGCCAGGTCTCGTCGGTTTCATACGGAGACGTCACCGCCGGAAAGGGACCTGCCATGTCACGGAACGTCTTCCTGTTCGATATCGCCGCCACGCGGGGCGACGCGGAGGAGGTGGAGCGAGCCCTGCTCTCGCGCACATCGGCCTTCGCGCTCGGAGCCTTTCCCACCCTCGATCCGGCGCTGTTCGCGCACCGGATCCTGCGCGGGAAGGGCGCGTCGTACACCTGGGAGATCGGGCTCGACGAGATCGAGGAGGCCCGGCGCGCGGCGCTCCACGCCGCGCTGCTGGAGCAGGTCCATACCTCGCTCGCGGGCGTGGCCGAGCTCCGATCCTCCGCCGCGTATACCGACCTATCGCTCCCCGCGCCCGGCCCCGATCCCGCGCGGGCCAGGGGGGGCCCGGGCGGGGCCCTCTCGTTCGTGGACGGCGATCTCCCGGTCTGGGAGGATCATGCGCGCGGCTCGGGCGCGGCGGAGGCAGGGAGCGCGCTGCCCGAGGATCTCACCGCCGAGATCGCGCAGCGCCGCGCCGCCGTGCCGGTCGAGCCGGGGCTCAAGCCCTGGGGCGCAGGGCACGTCTACACGGGCAGCGCGGACAGGGCTCACCTCGCCTACCTGCGCGGGTATATCGACGCCCGGGCGGCGAGGGCGAGCCCCGCCGATCGGCGGAAGATCATGGCCTTTCGCGCGCTCCAGGCGCGCGAGGGCAGCACCGCCGCCATCAACACCTACGATGACCAGATCGTCACCTGGGGGACGGGCTGGGGCGGCCGCGGCTGGCTGGGCAAGGTGATGGAGCGGGCGACCGCGAACGACGCCGTGCGCGAGGCGCTGGGGGCGGCCGGCGTCCGCTACCGCGGCAGCAACGTGTACGACGTCGTCGATCTCGAGTGCGGCATGGTCGTCACCGGAGGCAAGGAAGCGCTCGAGATCGTGCGCCGCTCCGTCCCGCTCCTCCACCTGCTGATCGACCTGGCCAGGAACCCAGCCACGCGCGACGCGGTGACCGAGGCCCAGCTCCGCACGTTCATGGAGGGCTCGGGCAACATCTGCGGCGCCGACGCGATCGCGACGCAGGCGCTGTTCAACCTGATCGCGCACCTCAAGCACTGGGCGCCCGGGTACGTGATCGGGTGTCTCGAGTGGGCCGTACCGCAGCTCGGCCCCGGGTCGCCGTCGGAGGAGCGCGACCGGCGCCTCGCCGCGCTCGTGGGCCGCTACTTCTACGGCAAGGCGCGCAAGCACAGGTGGATCCCGGACTTCAGGCAGTTCCGGCTCTACTTCCGGCACATGAAGGACGACGGGCTCGATTGCCTGCACGAGCCCTTTCTCCAGGCCGCGGGGCCTCCGGCGGACGACCCGTTCGCCGCCGCGACGGGCGCGCCCGCGGCGGCGCCCCCGCCGAAGGCGCCGAGCCCGCCGGAGGGTCCGCGCCTCAGGCGCGCTCCCCTCGCCGGGCAACCCGATCTGGAGAGCGTCGCCTCGGGGCGGGGCGCGCTCCGGAGAGGGGCGAGGGGACCAGGGGTGAAGGCGCTGCAAGAGGCGTTGATCGCGCTGGGCGAGAGCGTGCCTGGCGGCGCTGACGGCGCGTTCGGTCCGGGCCTCGAGGCGGCCGTCAAGCAGTTCCAGGCCGAGCGCGGCCTCGCCGCCGACGGCGTGATCGGCGCGGCGACGCTCGCGGCCCTCGACGCGGCGTTCGTCGCGAGCGCGGCGACCCGGGCGGCAGGCGCGGAGACATCGAATCGAACAGAAGAGGAGGAGCACCGATGACCGCAGAGAAGAGCGATGAAGGCGCCCCGCCGCGGGCGGGCGTCCCCGCGTGGGTGGACATGGACCCGGCGCCCGCCGAGCCGCCCGAGGAGTGGCTGGCTCGCCCGGTCGCGTTCGCCGACGACGAGCCGCCGCCGCAGCTCGTCCGCACCGTCAACCTGCTGGACCCGCCCGAGCACGGGCTGCGCGGGCCCGAGGACGCCGAGGGCCTCGCCGAGCTCATCGTGTCCCGCGCCAGGGAGGGGATCGGCGACATCTTCTCGCACCCCGATTACGACACCGCCTCCGGCGACCGCGAGGGCTGGGCGCGGGCCATCGCCGAGCACCAGACCGGCATTCCGTACACGATGCCAGCCTTCTTCTACGGCGCGCAAAGAGGCGTCGCGAAGGCGATCGCGGGCAGCGGCCGGTACCCGATCGTGGGGCAGTGCCAGCAGTCGGTGACCACCGCGCTCTGCATCGGCGGCTGGGACGGCGGCCCGTACGGTGACATCGGCTGCGGGACCGACGCGCTGCCGGCGGCAGCCAGGCTGGGCGACGGCTGGACCTCCGTCCCGAAGGTGCTCGCCGACTGGCCCGACGACCTCTGGGAGAAGGTCACGGTCGGCTCGTGCCTCTTCTGGTCGGCGTCCGGAGCCGCGGGCGCCGGGAGCGGGCACGTGGCGATGGTGATCCGCAAGCACCCGGTCGAGCGCAAATGGCAGCTCTGGGACACCACCACCTCGTTCAACGACCCCGCGATGCACGCCGCCGCCGCCAGAGGCGCGCGCATGCTCTGGGAGTCGCACTGGTGGCCGTTCATCCCGCCGGCGCTCTCCGGCGGCCGGTGGTCGTTCCGCGGCATCGCCCGGATCGACGGCCTCGGAGAGATCAAGAGCGATCTGAAGCCGCGCGGGCGCGCCCGCCTGCTCCTCCGGCGCCGCGGCGACGGCGAGCTGCTCTATCGATCGGAGTGGATGTCGATGGAGGACGAGGGCCTCCCCATCTCCTGGCTGCTCCGTTCGCTCCGCGGCGCGCCCTTTCACGACCGCATCGAGCCCACGTGGTGCGTCAACTCGAAGTCGGACGCGCCGACCAAGCTCGCCCCGGACAACCGGCCGCTGCTCGACGTCTTCTGCGATGCCAGGGGCAACGCGAAGATGTCGTGGAGCCCGGCCCAGGGCCTGCACAACCGCCCTCACCATGCGATCTGGGCGCCGCCCGCGGCGCTCCGCTGAGCCGCGGCAGCGGGCGCCCCAGCAACCGGGAGACAACCTTCATGCGTACCCTCATCATCAGTGATCTGCACCTCGGCAACGGGGGCGACTACGACGTCTTCGCCGGGGGGGAGGCGCTGCCCGCGCTCCTCGACCGGATCGCGGGCGAGCCCGCGCGGGTCGTGGTCAACGGCGATGGCGTCGACTTCCTCATGAACGAAGACCCGCTGGAGCTCGATCCGGCGCGCGCCGCCGCGCAGGCCCGCGCGATCGCCGCCGCGCCCGCGAGCGCCGCCGTGCTGGAGGCGTTCGGGCGCGCCCTCGCGCGCGGCGGTGAGGTCATCGTCCGCCTCGGCAACCACGACGTGGAGCTCGCCGTCCCGGAGGTGCAGGAGGTCCTGCGCGCGGCGATGGATCAGCCGCCCGAGGTCGCCGCGCGCCTCACGTTCCAGCGGGGCGACGCCCCCGCGATCCTCGACGTCGGCGGCGCCCGGATCCTCGTCACCCACGGCGAGCACAACGACAACTGGAACAAGGTCGACTATGGGCGCCTGGCCCGGCTCGACCGGTTCAGGTACGCGGCCGGCTCGGTCCTCGTGAAGCAGCTCATGAACCCCATCGCGCGCCGGCACGGCCTGCGCTTCGTGAGCCTGCTCAAGCCCGATTTCCAGGGGGCGGCGCTCGCCGCGCTCGCGGTCGCGCCCGGGATCGTGAAGCAGCTCTTCAGCGCGGCCTCGCTCGACATCGCCTGGCAGCTCTTCAAGAAGGCGGGGTCGGCGGCCTCCTTCGCCGACGAGGAGGAGGATCTCGGGCTCGCCGAGCGGTTCGCCGACGCCGGCCTCGAGGCCGAGGAGGCGGCGGCGATCGAGGCCACGCTCGGCGACGGGCCCGCGGCGTTCGCCGATGAAGAGGCGATGTCGACCGCGAGCCTCAAGCTCGCGCGCGCCGGCCTGAAGCTCTACGCGGGCATGCAGAAGAGGCTCGCCGGCACCCTCGGTGACGAGTACTTCCGCCTCGAGCCCGATGAGGCCGAGTGGGCCGACGCCCTGCGCCTCGCGAAGAAGTTCGACGCCGGCGCGGTGGTGCTCGGCCACACCCACGCGGCCCGCTGGAAGGTGGCCGACGGCATCGTCTTCGCCAACACGGGCACGTGGATCTGGCTGATGCAGCTCCCGCGCTCGGACGCCGGCGACGAGGCGTGGGCCGAGTTCCTCGAGGAGCTGCGCGACAACCCGAGGCTCCTGCCCGAGAGGCAGCGGGCGGCGAAGACCGTCCAGCGCCTCACCGCCGTGCTCCTCGACGCGCACCCGGACGGCGGCGCGACGATGCGGCTCGTGCAATGGGACGATGGACAGCTCCATTCCCTGGGGGCCGCGCGCGTGCCTTCGGGCGACGTGGCGCGCTGAGAGGAGGAGTCATGTCCGACATCGAGCTGCTCCTCTGTCACGCCGACGATCAACGACCCGTCCTCGAAGAGGGGTTGCCGCTCGAGTCCGCCGCGGACGAGGCGCAGCCCGGCGGAGAGGAGCTGATCCACGATTTCGCCGACTTCTCCGACGATCCCAACGATCTCTCGCTCCAGCGCTGGTCCGTCATCGCGCCCGAGGGGCCCGCGGGCGACGCCCTCCTCGCGCTCGTCGAGCCCCTGATCCGCAAGCGGGGACAGGACCAGGGCGCGCCCGTCGTGCCCTACCGCGTCCCCGCCGGCATGGACGCGGACGCGGCGATCCGGTGGAGCAAGAGCGTCTATCATGACGAGTCGGTCGCGCTCGAGGATCTGCCGCGGTATCTGCTCGTGCTCGGCGACCTCGACGAGGTCTCGCTCGAGCTCCAGCAGGCCATGGCGAGCGAGGCGCTGGTCGGTCGCCTGGTGTCCCGGTCCGCCGCGGGTTACGCGGCGTACGTGGACAAGCTCCTCTCCTCGGAGCGCGCCCCTTCGAGGGAGGCGCGGGCGCGGGCGCTCTTCTTC
Organism: Sorangium sp. So ce134; assembly: GCA_051525975.1. Taxonomy (GTDB): domain Bacteria; phylum Myxococcota_A; class Polyangia; order Polyangiales; family Polyangiaceae; genus Sorangium. The sequence continues at coordinate 8,042,679 of CP150314.1, read as the reverse complement.
ACCGCGCAGGACGGCACCGCGGCGACCACCATCGGCCACAGGGCGCTCGTCGCGCCCAGCGTGGCGCGGTGCCGCGACACCCGGCAGAGGGGCGGCTTCAAGGCGAGGGACATCGAGGAGATCGGGTATGACGGCGCCGAGGCGGCGAGGAGCGCGCTCCTCGAGCAGCTCGGGCGGCCGGAGCCGTCGATGCTGTTCACCATGAGCCACGGCCTGGGCGCGCCCCGCAGGGGATGGACGTCGGCGGACGAGCAGCGCGCCGTGCAAGGAGCGATGAGCCTGGGCTCCGGCGTGCGCATCGCGGCCGAGGACCTCGGCGACAGGCCCTTTCTGCCCGGCGGGATCTGGTTCTTCCTCGCGTGTTATGGCGGCGGGACGCCGGCGGCGAGCGCCTACCACCACTGGCTCGCCCGCCTGCGCAACGCGGGCGGCTTCGGCGGGCGGGTCGACGGCGTGCTCGCCGGCCTCCCCAGGCCGGGCGATCGGCCCTTCATCGCCGCGCTGCCGCAGGCCGCGCTGGCGAGCCCGCGCGGCCCGCTCGCGGTCATGGCCCACATCGATCTGGCCTGGACCTACAGCTTCCAGGACATGGGGCCCGACGGCAAGGACAGGGCGTCGCGGTTCGAGGGCGTCTTCAGCTCGCTGGTCAAGGGCGCCCGCGTGGGCAACTCGTACAACGAGCTCCTCCGTTACCTGGGGAACGCCAACCACGAGCTCGCCGCGATGTACAACCAGGAGGCGAGGGCCGAGACGGCGGGCAAGCCCCTCGCCCCCGACCAGGGTCGCGCGAAGCGGCGGGCGAACCTGTGGATGTTGCGCGAGGATCTCGCGGGGTACGTCCTCCTGGGTGATCCGGCGGCGCGGCTCGCGATCGACCGCGACAGGGGAGCCGTCGAGAGGGGAGCCGTCGAGGCCACGCCCGCGCCGGCGGAGGTGCGCTCTCCCGTCCCGCCGCTGCCCGCCGCTCCGCCGGCCCCGGCGGCGGGGCGCGCGCGGGACGCGGCGCGCATGCAGCGCGCCGTCCACGAGAAGATCCTCGGGGAGGAGGGCGACAGGAAGATCGCCGAGAGATACGGTATCACGCGCGAAGAGCTCCAGCGCTGGTACGAGGCCTATTGCGAGGCCGGGCTCGAGGCGCTGGGCGAGCTGCCGTAGCGGTGCGCACGCCCGAAGAGGAGCCCGACGCCCTGCCGGCCCGCCCCCCCGCCGAGCCCGCGGGCGAGGCGCCGCCGCGCAGGGCCCGGCGGCGCCTCGTCCTGCGGTCGCGCCGCCACGATCGCGTCGACAGCGTCGACACCAGCAGCCGGCTCCTCCGGGAGCAGCTCTGGACGCTCGCGCGGCTCGCCCTCCTCGTCCTGCTGCTCCTCGTGGCGCTCGCGGCCACGGCGCGAGCTCCCGTCCAAGATTGGCCTGCCTGGGGATATCGGACCCTCCTCGGCGTCTTCTCCTTCGGCGCCCTGGGAGCCACCTTCAGCGCCGCTCGATCGCTCAAGGGTTCTTCCCTCCGGGCCAGGGCTCACGCGCAGGCGTCGGACGCGCGGGTGACGCTCTCGCGCGCCGTCCTCGGGGCGCTGCCGGCGCTCGCCGCCTACGCGTTCCTCCAGTCGAGGGTGCTGAACCTCGGGGACGCCGACAACAGCAAGGCCTTCGCGATCGCGTTCATCGCCGGCTTCAGCGAGCGGCTCGTGCTCAAGGTGGCAGAGACGTTCGCCGGGGAGCAGAAGGCGCGGTAGCTGCGGCGGCGGGCCCGCCGCGCCCGTCACGGGGCAGAGCGCGTGTCCTGAGGTCGCGCGTGCTCGGTCCGAGGCGAGACGAACCGGACGACGGCGCGAGGCGCGAGGCGATAACCGTGCTCATTGCGCTCGATGACGTCCCTGAGCCCCATGCGGCGGAGCTGGGTCAGGGCCACGTAGACGCGGTTGGCCCCCGCGTTCGCCACCGGCCGCTCGCCGGGCCAGCCGGCCTCGAACAGGTCCTGGAGCGAGAGCGAGGCGTCCGGCGCCTCGTCGTGCCGGTCGACGAGGGCGGTCACGATGCGGCTGAGCGCGTGCCCGAGCGGGTGCTTCACGCCGTCCTTCGCCGCGATCCAGCGCACCTCGCAGCCGAGGACCAGCGTGGGCGGGCAGACCGGCGCCGCCTCCGCGGCGAGCGGCAGCGGCCGCCCGGCGAGCAAGCTGGCCACGAGCGACGCGAACCCCTCGGGATCAGGCGCCTCGCAGCAAGGCGCGAGGTGGTGGAGGAGGTCCGCCTCCTCGGCGCACCTTCGCGCGTGCGCCGGCGCGCCAGGGGCGCGCCGCTCCGGCTGCTCGGGCGGATCGAGGTCCATCGCGCGGATGTTCCGGTCGGCGCCGCGCGCGCTGGCCGCGCTGCCCTGGACCGCATGGCGGAGCGACCGCGCGAGGAGCGACAGCGCGAGCTCGTCGCCCGCCGGCGTCGGCTCGCCGCCGGCCGCCACCTCGGGCGCCTGGAACTCCAGGACCCTGTCGATCTGCTGTTCTCCGGCCCTCGCGAGCGGGGCACCCCTGCCATAGCCGACGAGATAGAAGCGCCCTTCGCGCGAGAAGAGGACGTCAGCGCACGAGACGCGACCGATGCAGACGGGCCGCCCGTGCTTCGGATCGATCACCGCGTGGGCCGCCCGCATCGCCTTGCGGAGGCTCGCGACGAGGCCGGCCGCGCTCCCGGGCGGCACCTTCCAGCCGGCGTCGTTCAGGAGGCTCGCGAGCTCGACGCCGTCGATCACGGCGTCACAGGCGAGCTCGATGTACGGCGTGCCGTCGGCGACCCCGCGCGCCGCGACCTTCGGGATGAGCGGGTGATCGAGGAGCGCGTGGACGCGCTCGATCTCGGCAAATACGGTGTTCGCCCGCGCCGCGCTGGCGGCCGGGCCGGGCACGATGACCACGCAGGGCTCCGCGTCTCCGGCGCGCGTCGCCGCGACGACGTGGAGGCCGTCGCGACGGCGGATGGAGCGCGGGGTCTCATATCTACCGAGCCATCGTGAGCGAGAATCGTCCGTGAGTCCCATGATCGTGTCCGTTCTTCAGTCGCGCACGCCTGCCGGCACACATCATTAATCACGTCCTAAGGACGAGCCCGCCGATGGGTTCTTAATAGTTTTTAAGGTGAGAATTCCTCCTGCTGCGGTCTACAAAGCCACGGAGTCAGACATGGCAGGCAGCACAACGTAGCGAGGCTTGTCTTTCGATGTGGTTGGAGATCGAGCTCGACATCAGCGGTGATGAGGTGCGCGTCAACGCGCGTGGCAGCCGGGGAGAGCGCCCCGCGGGGCACGCGATATCCTCCGAGCAGGGCCTCGATGCCCTGCAGACCTTCGCCAACAAGATCGGGAGGGCGGTCCGCGGCGGTAAATCGCTCGATCCAGCGGCGGTGAGCGACTCGCAGGCGCTCCATGAGGAGGTCTTCAAAGGGGAGCTGCGCGACGTCCTCGCGCGGCTCGGCGAGGTGTCGAAGGGCGGTCCGCTCCTGGTGCGGCTCTTCGCCCGCGATCACGCGCTCCAGGCCATCCCCTGGGAGGCGCTCTGCAGGCCGGGGACGTCCGAAGGGTTCCTGGGGACCGACCCCAGGGTGCTCTTCGCGCGCGGCGTCACGTCGTCGGAGCCGTGGGAGCCGCGCGAGGTCAAGGGCGCCGTCCGGGTGCTCGGGATCGCGCCGGGCACCGGCGAGCGGGCCCTCGACGTGCTGCGCGAGGCGCTCGCCCCGTCGATCGACGCCGGCGAGGTGGAGTGGCTCGATCCGATCGCCGGGCCTGAGATCAGCGCGCGGGCCCTCTTCGATCGGCTCCGTCGCGGCAAGAGCCCGCACGTCGTGCACTGGCTCGGCCACGGCGGCGTGGATCTCTCGGGCAAGCCCGTCCTGCGCGTGGCGGACGACGAGGACGGCGAGGAGGCCTGGATCACCGCCGAGGCGCTGGGGCGCGAGCTCTCCGCCGCCTTCTGCGAGGAGCTGCGCCTCTTGATCCTCGAGGCCTGCGAGGGCGCCAGGGCCGGCGCGCTCGGCAGCGCGGCGGAGATCCTGGCCAGGGCGGGGGCGGACGCCGTGGTGGCGCACCTCTGGCCGGTGAAGGCCGACGTGGCGCGCGCGTGCTCGACCGAGCTCTACCGCGCGCTCACGGGCGCCTCGCTGAGCCAGGGCGACATCGGCGCGAGCGTGGCGGCGGCGCGGCGGACGCTGCTCTCCCAGAGCGCCGAGGCGTTCTCGCCGATCCTGTACCTCCGCGGCTCGGACTCGGTGGTCTTCAACTTCCAGGGCCGCCGCGTGACGCGGCCGGGGAAGAAGGGCCGATCGAGGGCGCTCGCGCCCGCGCTCCAGAGCCTGCTCGAGCGGCCGTTCACGATGGTGCTCGGCGATCTCGAGGACGATCGCGCCGCGCTCCAGCGGGAGCTCGAGCAGTTCATGCAGGAGAGCGGCGAGCCGGCGGCGCAGGCGATGTCGCTGAGCGCGCTCACCCAGCGCTGCGTGCTCCGGTTCGGGCAGGAGGTGCTGCACTCGCTCTTCCAGCAGGCGCTGACCGCTTCGCCCGCCGCGGCGGCCCCGCCGCTCGTCGAGGCGCTCGCGCGCTTCGTCCGGCCGGGGGTCCACGTCACGCTGCTCTGGCGGCCCTGCCTCGAGCACGCGATCGCGCAGAAGCTGCCGCAGCGGACCGTGTACGCCATCCAGCCGTCCCTCCTGGGCGCTGGCGGCAAGCCGCGCGTCGTCAAGCGCGCCGCGGGGGCGGCCACGTGGAAGATGGATCCCGTCCTGCCCAGGCGCTTCGATCTCGACAGCGAGATCGTCGTGCTCCGCCTGTACGGCGGCTACTCGGCCGAGCCGCGCCCCATCTTCTCGCCGCCGCTGCTCACCGAGGACGATCACATCCACGGCCCCCTCGGCGCCGACGGCGCCCGGCCGCCGCTATGGATGGAGGAGCTCCTGGCGCGGCCGCGCGTCCAGCCCGGCCTCTTCGTCGCGCTCTCGAGCCTCGACTTCCGCCACCGCATGCTGCTGCGCTGGCTCTACGATCAACGCCCGGCGCCCCCGGACAGCCTGGCCGTCCTCGCGCCTGGGGTCGAAGGGAGCGAGATCGAGATCTGGGGCAACGGCGGCGGGCTGCCCGGCACGGGCCACATCGCGGCCACCACCGGAGATCTGGTGGAGCTCGCGGAGCAGCTCGACGCCTTCGCGCTGGAGGACGCCTCGTGACACGCCCGAGGAGCCAATGACCATGATCCCCCGCGAGGACCGGCTGGACCTCCTGCTCGCCGACGCCGACGAGCGCCGCCCCGTGCTCGACGAGGGGCTGCCTGACGACGCCGCCCAGCGCGCGCCGAGGCCCAGGAAGGCCCGCGATGCCAACCACTGGCGCCGCACCGACGCCGATCGCAACGACCTCACCCTCCAGCGATGGGCGGTGATCGCGCCCGAGGGCCGGGAGGGCGACCGGATGCTCGAGGCCATCCAGCCGCTCGTCGCGCTGCGCGAGGCCGAGCAGGGCTCGCCCGCGCGTGTGTATCGCGTGCCGCGCGGGATGGACGCCAAGCGATCGGCGGACTTCCGGAGAGACATCTATTGGTCCGAGGAGGTGGCGGAGGAGGACAGGCCCCTTTACCTGATGATGCTCGGCGATCTCCATCACACCTCGGTGGAGCTCCAGCACGCGCTCGCCAATGACGCGCTCGCGGGGCGCGTCCACTTCGCGGACGGCGCGGGAGAGACGGATCTCGCCGGCTATGCCGCCTACGCCGAGAAGGTCGTTCGCTACGCGCAGCGCGGCACGCCCGAGGCCTCGCCGGAGCTGCTCTTCTACGCCGCGCCCGACGGCTCGGCGGCCACGGTCACGGGCAAGCTCAGGCTCGTCGGCCCGAGCCTGGCCACGTCGATGGAAGCGCACGCCAGGGGCAAGCTCCCCGCGGCCGCGGTGCGCGAGATCTCCGCCGGCAGCGTGGACGATCTGCTCGCCGGGGGCGGCGGCGCGCGCCCCTCGGTGCTGCTCTCGGTGAGCCACGGCCTGGGCGCGCCCCGGCGTGGCTGGCGCAGGGAGGAGGACGCCTGGCGGCGCCAGGGGGCGCTCGTGATCGCCCACGACGAGATCCTCGACGCCGAGCGGCTGCGGGGACAGGCGTTCTTGCCGGGAGGCATGTGGTTCTACCTGGCCTGCCTCGGCGCGGGCACGCCGGCGGAGAGCGTCTATCACGCCTGGCTCTCGCAGCTCGCGCAGGAGGATCGTTATGGTGGCAGCCTGAAAGCCGTGCTGCACAGCCTCCCCGCGTCCGGCCAGCGCCCCTTCGTCGCGGCCCTGCCGCAGGCCGCGCTGGCCAACCCGGCGGGGCCGCTCGCCGTGATCGGCCACGTCGACCTCGCGTGGACGTACGGCTTCTCGGGCACGAAGAGCCTGTCGGAGAGCAAGAAGTCCCGTATCTATCGCCCGCTCGAGGTGCTGGTCCGCGGCAGCCGCGCGGGGATCGCGCTGGAGGCGCTGATGGAGTTCTACCGCGGCGCGAACGACGAGCTCGCGCAGAGCTACCAGATCGAGGCCGACGCGCGCGCGGCGGGCCGCGCGGATCCCGCCGATCGCGCCGATCGCGCTCACCTGTGGATGCTGCGCAACGATCTCCGCGGCTACGTGCTGCTCGGCGATCCGGCGGCGCGGCTGCCGCTCCAGCAGCTCGCGCTGCGCGCCGAGGCGCCCGCGCCTGCCGAGGTGGGGTGTGCCCGGCCGGAGGCGCCGGCGCGGGAGGCGGCCGTGCTGGCGATGATCCGCGGAGACGAGGCGCCGCGCGCGATCGCGGCGCGCGCGAGGGTGTCGCTGGAGACGTTGTGGAGCTGGGTCGACGCCTATCGCGCGGGCGGCCGCGAGCGACTCGGGCGGTGAGGGAGCTCCGCGGGATCGTGCAACGCACATCATCGATCAGGCAGCGTTTGCCGGCATCTGCACGTCACGTGTGCTTCGCGCTCGAGGCCGCCGCGGCCGCGCTCGCTGCTCGGGCGCCGCGCGCGCCCCCGGTTCCTTGGCTCCCCTGGCGTCATGGCGGTTCGCTTCCCCGTCCGACTTCCCGCAGCAGCGCTAGTGCGTCGAATCGATGAACACGCTCACGTCGCTGGAGAAAGCGTTGGCGATCACCAGGTCGCGCTTGGCGTCACCGTTGATGTCCGCGAGGGTGATGCCGTAGGGGAGCATGCCGGCCATCACCGCTCAGGAGCTGCTGCCACGTACCTAACGCCGGCGCAGGCGCGCGCGCCATCGTCCCTTCGGGCAGCTTGACGCGCGACGGCACCCATGATGTCGTCCAGCGTTTGGGCTCAGGAAAGCGGGCTGCTCGTCACGCCCGCATCCAGCGCCCGCGGACATCGTCGATCCCGAGGCGGCATCCGCTCTCCAGGCGTTCGGTCATCGGATGGATCTCGCAGGTCGAGAGACCCTCCCCGTCGCGGCGCTCACCCGTCGCGCCCGCGGCTCCGCTCCAGCAGCGCCGCGAGCTCCGCCGCCGACGCCACCCCGAGCTTCGCCGTCGCGCTCGCCCGGTGCTGCTTCACGGTCGACTCGGCGAGCCCAAGCTCCGCGGCGATCTGCTTGTTCAGCTGCCCGCGCGCGATCCGGTCGCACACCTGCCGCTCGCGCGGCGTGAGCGCGTCGAGCCGCGCCGCGAGCGCCTCCCGTTCCTCCCGCGCCGCCCGCGCCCGCGCGTCGAGGTCCATCGCGCGCCTCACGGCCGCGAGGACCTCGTCCGCCTCGAGCGGCTTCAGCAGGAAGTCGACCGCGCCCTCCTTCATCGCCTGCACCGACGCGCGCACGTCCCCGTGTCCGGTGATGAAGATGAGCGGCAGCCGGCACCCGGACGCCCTGAGCGCCGCCTGCAGGTCGAGCCCGCCGAGCTCCGGCATCGCCAGATCCACGATCACGCAGCCGGCCCGCGCGTCCGGCGCCGCCGCCGCGGACGCCAGGAACGCGCGCGCTCCCTCCGACTTCGTCGTGAAGAACGGCTCGAAGAACCGGTCGAGATCGTCCATCGCGCCCCCCTCGCCCGAGTCCTCCACCACGAGCGCCGCGCGCCCGCCGGCGCGCGCCGTCCTCGCGCGCGCCCACGTCCAGTTCGTGCGGTGCATCGCCCCGGCCCTGTCCACGACGGCCACGAAGCCGACCATCGAGGCGAGCACGGCGTCGCTCATCGCCTGAGCGCGCCCGCGCCGCCGTCGCTCGATGACGAGCCCGGCGATCAGGGTGGTCTGGAGCGTGACCGCGACCGCGGCGCCCGCCGCCCACCGGCGATAAAGATCCCAGAAGGACGGCACCCGGAAGTGGACCTCGGCGCCGGGAGGCAAGCGGTCCTCGGGGATCCGGAAGAGGGCGAGCTCGCGGGCGTCGAAGGCGAGCGCGTTCGCGTCCGCGGCGCGGATCGGGATCGACGCCGCGGACTCGCCGCCGAGGAGCCGCAGCGTGATCCCGCCCAGGTCGCGCCCGACCCGCCCGTAGTCGACGATCTCCCCGCCGACGATCCCGTTGCCGAGCCCGACGCCGTGGACGGAGAAGAACGGGCGCTGGGTCTGCGCGCGGACCCGCTCGAAGGCCTGTAGCCCGACGAAGCGGTTCCCGGCGCCATCCATGTAGAACGTGTCGAACAGGACGCTCGCGCCGCAGATCGAGCACGACCCGGAGCACGTCGAGCCGGAGCGCGACGATCACGCCGGGGTGATAGCTGCTGTATTTCGTCCGATAGAAGCGGCGGAGCTCGCGCGCATAATCGGGCGTGTCGAACCACGACAGGTCGAGGAACTCGAGCTTGAAGGTGACCGGCCCGTCCCACCCGACCCGCACCGATTCCCGGAGCTCGCCGGTTTGCTCTTCTCTGCGGTTTACGAGCGACGCGCAGAGCACATCGCTTCGGTGCGTGATGTCGTCGAACTCCGGGGGCAGGGGAGATCTCCCCCGGGGCGTGGGACGGTGGTGAGCGTCGACAGCCCGACTGTGCGCTCAACGAACGACTTGGACGGCGATGCGACAGTGTGGATGATCGGCGTTCTTATCATGTCCAAAGGGGGTCACCGAGGCGCGCAGACGGCATGCGCCGAGCTGGCCCGACGCGCGCCTCGACCTCCACCGCCGCCTGGCCGCGCAGCCCGGATGTAGGGCACGGTCGAGGACGCCGGGGCCGGGGGGCCGCGCGTCACCGCCGCTCGTCGGGTGTGTCTCGCCTGCCACACGGCGCCCCCACGCTTCCGCCGCGGACACGCCTCTTGCACCCGCGGCATCCCCATTGCTGAGTCGCGGGGCCATGTCCGCCGCTTCGCGCCTCCGGTTCGCGCCCGCCGCCCTGGCGGCCATCGCCCTCAGCCTCGCGTGCGTGCAAGGAGCGCGCGCCCCCAACGTCCCGCCCCGCGGGACCCTCGCCCCCGGCGCGCTCGATCCCGGCGCCAGAGCCGCCGAGGGGCCGTTCGCCGTCGTGTTCGGCGCCCCCCGCGGGCAGACGACCAGCCCCGCCGAGATCAGCCTCGTCTTCAACCGGCCGATGCGCCCGCTCGACCTCGCCGGCGGCGAGACCGCAGCCCCCGCGATCCTCAAGCCGCCCGCGCCGGGGCGCTGGCGCTGGGTCGGCACGAGCGGCCTCACGTTCGATCCCGACGGACACCTGCCGCGCGGCACCGCGTTCACCGTCGAGGTCCCGGCCGGCACGCGCGCGCTCGACGGCAGCGCGCTCGCCGAGCCCTACGTGCTCGCCTTCCGCACCGAGCTGCCCAGGGTCGCGCGCGTCGAGCCGTGGTCGGGCAAGGACGACCTCCGGCCGGACGCGCGGTTCGAGCTCCGGTTCAACCAGCCGGTCGACACCGCCGAGATCGCGCGGACCGTGTCCATCACCGCGGGCGGCAACGCCGCCAAGGTGGCCTTCGACGTGCGGCGCCCCGACCCGAAGAACGAGCTGCTCGCCGAGCTCGCCCCGCGCGCCCCGTTGCCGCGCGACAGCGAGATCGAGCTCGTCGTGGCCGGGAGCCTCCGCGGCCGCGAAGGGCCGCTGCCGGCCGGCGAGGAGCAGCGGTTCTCGTACCGCACCTACGGGCCGCTCCGGCTGCTGCGCTCCGAGTGCGACCGCGACACGCCGCAGGGGGCGTGCGCGACCGAAGGCGGCTTCTCCCTCTCCTTCTCGAACCCCGTCCGCCTCGCCGACGCGAAGCGGGCCATCTCGGTCGAGCCCGCCGTCAAGCTGCGGTGGCCGGCGTGGCTGGAAGACGACGCGTTCACGAGCCACATCCACCTCGGCGGCGCCTTCGCGCCCGGGCGCAGCTACCAGGTGCGCGTGGCCGCCGGCCTGCGCGATCAGCACGGGCAGGCGCTCGCCGGCGCCGCCACCGCGCAGGTCGCGTTCGGCGACCGCTGGCCCGAGGCGCAGATCGGGCTCACCGGGAGCGTGTTCGAGCCGGCGCAGCGGCGCGAGATCCCGGTCGTGTCCGTGAACGTGCGCGAGCTCTCGCTCGCGGTCGGCGCGATGACCGAGGAGGCGGTGCTCGCCCTGGAGGCCGATCCGAACAGCCCGGGGCGGAGCCCGAAGATGGACGAGATCGCGGCGCTGCCCTCCGGCAAGCGGTCGGTCCTGCGCCCGGCCGCCGCGACGAACACGCCGGCGACGCACCTCGTGCGGGCCGGCGAGGTGCTGGGCGGCGAGGGCAAGCGCGGGCCGCTCGCGATCGGGATCAGCTACACCTCCCGGCCCGGGACGCGGCACGCGCGCACCGCCTCCGAGGCGGTGATCGCGCAGGTGACCGACCTCGGGATCAGCGCCAAGGTGTCGCCGAACGGCTCGCTCGTGTGGGTGACGCGCCTGTCGACCGGCGCGCCGGTGCCCGGCGCCAGCGTGTGGATCCGGACCCCGGACGCGCGCGCGCCCGCGGCGGTGCTCACCGACGCCGAGGGGTTCGCGACCGTCCCCGCGACGGCGTACCGCCCCTCGACCACGCCGGGGCCGGAGCGCGGCGTGATCTTTGCGCGCTCGGGCGACGACTGGACGTACCGCCGCGTGGCCGACGCGCTCAGCGGGTGGCGCTTCGGCGCGCCGTCCGACTTCGGCGAGGCGCGCCCGTTCGGGATGGTGTTCTCGGATCGCGGCATCTACCGGCCCGGCGACACCGTCCGCGTGAAGGGGATCTTCCGCGAGGAGGCGGCGCGCGGGACGAGGACGCCGGCGGGCAAGCGCGTGTCCTTCAAGGTCGAAGGGCCCGACGGCGAGGCGCTCGTCACGCTCTCGCCGTCGCTCAGCGCCTTCGGCACCTTCTCGGCCGACGTGAAGGTCCCGGAGACCGCGCGGCTCGGCACGTACAGCCTCGCCGCTACGGTCCAGGGGGGCGAGGCGGGGTGGCCGGACGTGACGGGCAGCGTCGAGGTCGCCGAGTACCGCCCCGCCGAGTTCAAGGTGAGCGTCGAGAGCGACCGGCCGAGCTACGTCCGCGGCGACAAGGCGCGCTGGATCGCGCGCGGCGACTACCTGTTCGGGGCGCCGATGACGAACGCGGAGGCCCGCCTCTCGGTCACCCGCGCGCCGGCCGCGTTCTCGCCGCCGGGGATCGAGGGCTTCACGGTCCGCGAGGACGAGCTCACCGACGCGCTGCCGAACCAGGCCCCGCGCGAGTTCGAGGTGCAGAGCGGGCGCGAGAAGCTCGACGCGGCCGGGCAGGCGGCGATCGGCGCGACGCTCGCCATGCCCGGGCAGCGCGGCACCGAGTCGGTCACGTGCGAGGCGGACATCACGGACGTGTCGCGGCAGGCGATCGCCGGGAGCTCGACGGCGCTCGTGCACCCGGCCGAGTTCTACGTCGCCCTCAAGGAGCCCGACCGCTTCGCGAAGGCGGGCGACGTGCTCCGGCCGGAGATCCTCGCCGTCGATCCGAAGGGGGCCCGCGTCGCGCAGGTCGCCGTCCGGGTCGAGCTCGTGCAGCGGACGTGGACGCTCGCCCGCGAGGAGAGCGGCAGCGCGTACCGCAGCGTGAGCGCGCCCGTCGACAAGGTCGTCGCGCGCTGCGGCGTCACGACGGCGGCGGCGCCGCGGAGCTGCGAGCTCACGGTGCCGTCCGGCGGCTACTACCTCCTGCACGCGACGGCCAAGGACCGCCGCGGCAACCCCGTCGGCGCCGCCGCCGGGGTCTACGCGCTCGGCGAGGGCGTCGGCGGCTTCGGCGACAGCGACGAGCTCAGGGTCGAGCTCGTGCCCGACAGCGACAGCTACGAGGTCGGGCAGACGGCGCGCGTGATCGTGAAGTCGCCGTTCGCCTCCGCCGACGCGCTGGTCACGGTCGAGCGCGCCGGGATCGCCTCGCACCGGAGGGTGAAGCTGTCGGGCGCCATGCCGGTGATCGACGTCCCGATCACGGACGACCTCCGGCCGAACGCGTTCGTCTCCGTGCTGCTCCTGCGCGGGCGCACGAAGCCGCCGCCCGCGCCCGGGAAGGGCGGGGCGCCGGGGCCGGACGTCGGCGCGCCGGCGTTCCGCCTCGGCTACGCGCCGCTCCGCGTGAACCCGGAGGCGCAGCGGCTCGCGGTGCGCGTCGTCCCGGACAAGACGGACGCGCGCCCCGGCGATCCGATCCGCGTGGACGTCGACGTCCGCGATCGCGCCGGCAAGCCCGCCCGCGCCGAGATCACGCTCTACGCCGTGGACGAGGGCGTGCTGTCGCTGACCAGCTACGAGACGCCGGATCCGATCCCCGTGCTCGGCGCGCCGCGCAGCCTGCGGGTGGCGACGATCGAGACGCGCGAGGCGCTCGCCCGCGTGCGCAACCCGTTCGCGGACCTCGGCGCCGACAAGGGGCGCGCGGGCGGCGGGGGCGCCCAGGGGGGCACCGGCGTGCGCCGCGACTTCCGCCAGAGCGCGTACTACAACGCGGCGCTGGTCACCGACGCCGCCGGGAAGGCGAGCGCGAGCTTCAAGCTGCCGGACTCGCTCACGACCTACCGGGTCATGGCGGTCGTGGCCGCCGAGGACGATCGCTTCGGCTACGGCGAGTCGCGCGTGACGGCGAGCCAGCCGCTCATGGCCCGACCGGCGCTGCCCCGCTTCCTCCGCGCCGGCGACGCGATCGACGCGGGCGTGGTCGTCACGTCGAAGGGGCTCGGCAAGCCGGCGACGGTCGAGGTGGAGGTCGCCGCGTCGGGGCTCACGCTCCAGGGGAGCGCGAAGCGCGCCGTGGAGCTCGCCCCGGGCGGGTCGGCCGAGGTCCGCTTCGCGCTCGCGGCGCCGCGGGCCGGCCCGGCGACGCTGCGCTTCCGCGCGAGCGGCGGCGGCGCCTCGGACGTGGTCGAGGTGACCCGCGAGATCAAGGCGCCCATGTCGCCGGAGGCCGTCGCGCTCTACGGGGACACGACGACCGCGAGCGCGGAGAAGCTCGGGGACCTGTCGGCGATCCGCGACGACACCGGCGGGCTCACGGTGAGCCTCGCGCCGACGGCGCTCGTGGGCCTCGGCGGCGGCGTGGAGCAGCTCCTCGAGTACCCGTACGGGTGCACCGAGCAGCTGACGAGCCGCATGGTGCCGCTCCTGTCGCTGCGCGATCTCGCGAAGGCCTACGGGATCGCGCTGCCGAAGGACCTCACGGCCGTCATCGGCAAGACGGTCCGGGAGATCCTCTCGCACCAGCGCGGGGAGGGGGGCTTCGGCTTCTTCGCCGAGTCGGACACGGCCGACCTGTGGACCACCGCGTACGCGCTGTGGGGCCTCACCGAGGCGAAGCGCCACGGCGTCGCGGTGCCGGCCGACGCGATCGAGCGCGCGACCTCGTTCGTGCGCGCGCGGCTCAACGAGGCCGGTGACGATCCGCTGCTCCGGGCGACGGCGCCGTTCATCCTCGACGTGCTCGCGGCGAGCGGCGCCCCCGACCCCGGGCGCGCGAGCCGGCTGTTCGACGAGCGCGACAAGCTGCCGCTCTTCTCGAAGGCGCTGCTCGCGCACGCGATGGTGATCGGCAAGAGCGACCGGGCGGCCGTGGACCAGCTCGTGCGCGAGCTCGAGGGCGCGCTGCGCCTCGACGGGCCGCTCGCGCGGGCGGTCCACAACCACGGCGACGCGTACGCGGTCCTCATGGACTCCGAGGCGCGCACCTCGGCGCTCGTGCTGCGCGCCCTGCTCGCGGCGCGGCCCGCGCACCCGCTCGCGCCGCGCCTCGCGGCCGGCCTGCTCGCGGATCGCCGCGGGGGCACGTGGCGCAGCACGCAGGAGACCGCGTGGGCGCTGCTCGCGCTCGACCAGTACCGCAGGGCGCAGGAGAAGGCGGCGCCCGACTTCGAGGCGCGGGTGTTCCTCGGGCAGGCGGAGCTGTTCTCCGCGCCGTTCCACGGCCCCACGACCGAGCAGGTCAAGACGTCGATCCCCGCGGCGCGGCTCGCGAGCGCCGCCGGCGCGCCGCTCGCGTTCACCGTCGACGGGCGCGGCCGGCTCTTCTACGAGGCGCGGCTCCGCTACGCGCGCAAGCAGCTCCCGACGGCGGCGCTCGACCGCGGCTTCTACATCGAGAAGTCGCTGCGCGCGCTCGCGCCCGAGGACCTCGCGGCCGCGATCGGCGGCGATGCGCCGGCCGCCGCCGCGGGCGCGGCGCCCTCGTCGCTCGCCCTGGCCGGCGGCGACCTGGTCCTCGGCGAGATCCTCGTGGTGGCGCCCTCGCCGCGCGACTTCGTGGTCATCGACGACCCGCTGCCGGCCGGCCTCGAGGCGATCGACGCCCGCCTCTCCACGTCCGCGCGGTCGCTCGACGTCGACGCGGCGGAGGCCCGCGCGGACGACGACGACGCGGACGTCGACCAGGACGACCTGCGCGCGACCGGCCGCGCCTACAACCCGAGCCGCTTCGTCCGCGAGGTCCGCGACGACCGCGTCCTGTTCTTCGTCGACCACATGGCCGCCGGCATGTACCGCTACCGGTACCTCGCGCGCGCCACGACGCTCGGCTCGTTCGTGGTCCCGCCCGCGCGCGCCGAGGAGATGTACAGCCCCGAGGTCTTCGGCCGGACGGGCGCCCTCTCGGTCAAGGTCGGCAGCCGGGCGCCGAGCGCGGCGCCGCGCCCGCGCTGAGCCGTGGGCGCGCTGCCCCCTCCCGTGCCCGGCCGCGCGGGGCGCTGGCTCGCGCGCCTCCGCCCGCGCCTGCCGCTCCTCCTGCGCCGCGCGGCGCGGATCGCGCTCGCGCTCGCCGTGGCGCCGTGGCTCCTGCTCGCCGTCGCCGCGGCCCTCACCGAGCTCCCGCCGGAGCTCGCCGCGCCCGAGGAGCGGGCCGTCTCCACGGTGCTGCTCGATCGCCACGGCGTCGTGCTCCGCGAGCTCCGCGCCGGCGACGGCGCGCGCGCGCGCTGGCTGCCGCTCGCCGAGGCCGGCGATCGCATCCAGCGCGCGCTCCTCGCCGCGGAGGACCGGCGTTTCTCGCTCCACCCCGGCGTCGATCCGATCGCGATCGCGCGCGCGCTCGGCCAGCTCGCGGCGGAGCGGCGCGTCGTCTCGGGCGCGTCCACGATCACGCAGCAGCTCGCGCGCGCGCTCGTGCCGCGCCCCCGCACCGTGCGGGGCAAGCTCGGCGAGATGGCGCTCGCGCTGCGCATCGAGGCGTCGCTCTCGAAGCGCGAGATCCTCGAGCAGTACCTGAACCGCGTCGCGTTCGGCCCGGGCCTGCGCGGCGTCGAGGCCGCGAGCCGCTTCTACTTCGACAAGCCCACCGCGGACCTGTCGCTCGCCGAGGCGGCCGCGCTCGCCAGCATGCCGCGCGGCCCCGCGCTCTACGATCCGCGCCGCGGCTCGGGCCCGCTCGAGCGCCGCCGCAACCGCGTCCTCGACCGCATGCTCGCGGCCGGCCTCGCCGGCGAGGCCGAGGTCGCGCGCGCCCGCGCCGAGCCGATCGCGCTCGCCCCGAAGGGCGGCGGCCTCGGCGCGCCGCACCTCGTCCGCGCGGTGCTCGGCGGCGCGCTGGGCCCGGGCGCCGGCCCCGAGGCGGGCGGCCCCGCCGCGGCGCCGCTGCGCGGCCGGGCGAGCTCGATCACCCTGACCATCGACCGCGGCCTCCAGCGCGAGATCGAGGTCCTCGCGCAGCAGACCGTCCGCGGCCTCTCGGGCCGCGACGTCGGCGCCGCGGCCGTGGTGGTGCTCGAGAACGCGACCGGCGAGATCCTCGCGTACGTCGGCTCGCACGACATCGAGGACGCCGCGGGGCTCGGCCACAACGACGGCGTCCTCGCGCTGCGCCAGCCCGGCTCCGCCCTGAAGCCGTTCGTCTACGAGCTCGCGATGGAGCAGCTCGGGTTCACGGCCGCCACCGTCCTGCCCGACGTCGAGCTCTCGTTCCCGACCGCCGACGGCGGCTACGCGCCGCGGAACTACGACGGGCGCTTCCACGGCCCCGTGCGCCTGCGGGACGCGCTCGCCAGCTCGTACAACGTCCCGGCGGTCTGGACGGCGGCCGCGCTCGGCCCCGAGCGCGTCCTCGCGCGGCTCCGCGAGCTCGGCCTTGGCTCGCTCGATCGCGAGCCGTCGCGCTACGGCGTCGCGATCGCGCTGGGCGACGGCGAGGTCCGCCTCCTCGATCTCGCGAACGCCTACGCCACGCTCGCGCGCGGCGGCGTCTACCTGCCGGTGCGCGCCGTGCGCGCGCTCTCGCTCGCGTCGCCCGCGGAGAGCGCCGCCTCCGGCGCGCCGCCCGCGCCCGGCGCGGTCACCGGCGCGCCGCCCGCGTCCGGCGCGCGCGTCCTCGACCCCGCGCGCGCCCGGGTGATCGTCGACATCCTCGCCGACGACAAGGCGCGCATCGCCTCGTTCGGCGAGGGCAGCGCGCTCGACCTGCCGTTCCCCGTGGCCGCGAAGACGGGCACCTCCAAGGGGTTCCGCGACAACATCGCGGTCGGCTTCACGCCCGACGTCACGGTCGCCGTCTGGGTCGGCAACTTCGACGGCTCGCCCATGGGCGGCATCAGCGGCATCACCGGCGCGGGCCCGCTCTTCCGCGACGCCATGCTCGCCGCGGCGCGCGTCCGTCCGCCGCGCCCCTTCGATCCGCCCGATCCCGAGCTCTTCGCCGAGGTCGAGGTCTGCAGCCTGTCCGGCATGAAGCCGACCGCCGTCTGTCCGCACCGCCGCCGGGAGCTCCTCCCGCGCGGCGACGCCGCGGCGCTCGCGCCGTGCGACATGCACGAGGCCGTGCGCGTCGATCGGCGCAATGGCCTGCGCGCCGGCGCCTGTCCGGACGCGGCGGTCGAGGAGCGCGTCTTCGAGCGCTACGACGCGGAGCTCGCCGCGTGGGCGCGCGCCGCCGGCCGCCCCATGGCGCCCGAGGACGCGTCCCCGCTCTGCGGCCCGCTCCCTGGAGGCGGCGGCGTCCCTCCGGCCGGCGCGCGCGTCCGCGTCGCGTACCCGCCCGACGGCGCCCGGTTCGTCCTCGACCCCTCGGTCAACTCGCAGCAGGCCATCCGGCTCCGCGCCGACGTCCCGCCGGGCGTGCGCCGCGCGCGCTTCGTGCTCGACGGCCGCCCGATCGAGGTCGGCCCGCCGTTCTCGCTCGACTGGCCGCTCGCCGCCGGCGAGCACCGGCTCCGCGTCGAGGCGGACGGCGTGTCCGCCGGCGAGGAGATCGCGTTCACGGTGGAGTGAGCGGCGGGCGAGGGGCCCATCCGCCCCGCCGTCCCGTTCCCTTCGGTGGTGCGGTGCTTTGGACGAAAGTGCGGCAGCTCGGAGGATCGCCAAGGCGCCAAGACGCCAAGACGCCAAGAAAAAAATCAATATTTTTAAATACTTGGCGTCTTGGCGTCTTGGCGTCTTGGCGATCCAATCCTCTGCGGCTGTCTCCGGTAAGTACCGCACCACCTCCCCCTCGGGTGGCGCGCCCGCCCATCGCGAGCGGCCGGCGAGCAGCGCGCCGCGCCCCGCCGCCCGCGGGCTCCCTCACCCGAAGATCGGCAGGTCTTCTTCCTCGGAGAGCGGGAACCGCTGCGCGAGCGGGTCGTCCGCGATCCCCGCGAGCCTGCGCAGCGCCTTGTGGATGTGCCCCGGCTTGATCCGGACGCCGCCCTCCTTGGGCTGGAGCGTCACCGGATCGACCTCGAGCGGGTTGTGCCGATCGTCCGTCGCGCCGATCACCCGGTTTCCCGTGATGCCCGCGCCGACCATCATCATGCTCGTGATGTTCCAGTGGTCCTTGCCGTTGCCCTCGTTGTAGCCCGGCGTCCGCCCGAAGTCCGAGCCCACCACGATGACGATCCGGTCGGCGATGCCCTGCTCCTCGGCGGCGGTCAGGAGGAAATCGACGCCGTCGCAGATCTCGGTGAGGTGCGGGATGTGGTTGTCGTCGTGGTTGCCGTGGGTGTCGAATCCGCCGATCGTCAGGTTCGCGCTGACGCAGATGCCGGCGCGGTAGGCCGCGAGCGCGACCTGCGCCTGCCGCCGCAGCGACGCCCGCTCGAACTCCTCGGGCAGGAACTGGATGAGCTGCTTCAGCTCGTTCTGCCCGACGCGCGATGTGAAGAGCGTGCTCATCGCCTGCTTCACGTGCGGCAGGCGCTGCTGCTCGAGCTTCGCCGCGTGCCGCGCCTGCCGCGCCTCGAGGATCCGCGTCATCGTGGCGTCGGTGTGGTACTGCTCGAGGTTGTCGTTGTTCGACGGATCGATCCTGTTCGGGTAGGCGAGCCGCTGGAGGAGCCCGGTGTCGGGCACGCGGGTGACGGCCACGAGGTTCGCCGTCGTGTCGTAGCCGCCGTTGCTGATGAACCCCATCGGCAGCGCGCCGCCGTGGACGCCCGCCACGAGCGCCGCGAAGCCGGGCTTGCCCTCGCGGAGCGTCCCGGACCACGTGTTGCGCACGCCCGCGTCATGGCTGTTCGTCGCGGTGTCGATGCCGTTGACGACGAGCAGCCGGCTGTAGTGCTTCTTGAAGAACTCGGCGTTGCCGCCGACCGGCGCGTACTTGAGGTTGCCGGCGGTCCCGATCTCGTCGCGCAGGTAGCTGCGGTTCATCGCGTCCCGCGTCTCCTGCTCCTCGACGCTCGCCGCGCCCTTCGGATCGCAGAGGCTCGTCGGGTCCCAGCCGCCGCTCGCGTGGATGTTGATCCAGAGGGGGCCCATGTAGGGGTCGGCCGCCGCGGCGTCCCTCGACAAGGAGCCCGCCGCGACCACGCCGAGGCCCGCCATAGATGCCAGTTTGAGGAAATCTCGACGTTCCATGGCTGCTCCTACTGGTAAAGAAACCTGAAGTCCGACAGGAGATAGGTCATGACGCTCATCCACGCGCGGATCGTGTAGTTCTCGTCCCGCTGGAGCCTCTCCTCGTCGGGCAGCCCCTCGCGGGTCCAGTAGTCGTTGTTCACGTGGCAGGCGCCCGGCAGCCACGTCGAGAGCCGCCCCTCCTCGCCCTCCGGCTTCTTCATGCCAGCCTTGCCCTCCTCCCACGTCTCGAGGAAGACCTTGTAGGTCCGCTCGAGCTCCGGATCGCCGAGCTCCAGCGACTCGCCCAGCACCCGCTTGTGCAGGTACTGGATGTTCTTCTTGATCGCCTCGACGGCCGGCAGCACGTCGAAGTCGTTCGTGTCCCGCGGCTCGAACGTCGTCTCGACGAAGGGGAAGAGGAGCCGCTCCTCCTGCGGGAGCCAGAGATCGCGCGGCACCGAGATGCACGCCATCTCGTTCGCCATCCGGTCGGCGACGTTGGCCATGATCCCGTTCGGCTCGGTGATCCGCTGGATCACCTCCTCCGAGTCGATGCCGCCGTAGAGCACGCGGTAGGCGTCGCGCCGGAGCAGGAAGTCGTAGCGGCTGCCGTCGTCCTCGAACGCCCGCGGCCGCCACGGATACCCCGTCACCGCCCAGATCTTCCGGTGCAGCTGCTCGGGCCCGAGGAACCGCGTGCCGCCGAGCTGCGCGAGCGGATCGCCCTGGGACGACGCCTGCGCGACGTTGCGCGCGCGGAAATAGGGGCTCTTGACGATGGCCTTGACGACCGTCTTCAGGTTGTAATCGCTGTCGGCGAAGTCGTGCGCCATCGCGTTGAACGCGTGGTACTGGGCGAGGTACGCCCGGAACTTGGCGCTGAACTCCGGATCGTCGTTCGTCGGCGCGACGAGCGGCTTTTGCCCGGTGAGGCCCGTGTACATCGTGTAGACGGCCGCGAGCGCGAAGCGCGGGTCGTCGGCGACGCGCTTCGCCACCCACGAGAGCGCGCTCGGGAACTCGCTGAACGGCACCGACTCGGCGCCGAAGCCCGGCGGCCGCATGTCCTCGTACCAGGTGTCGTCCGCCTTGTAACGGCCCGACGAATCGAAGCTGTGGAACCCGCCGGACAAGGGGTCCAGGGCGGCGTGGCAGACGGTGCACGCCGCGTTGTTCATCGTCGGGTTGAAGTCGGTGATCTTCGTCTGATCGAGCGGCTGCTCGGCCGTCTTCAGGATGTCGGTGCCGAGGAAGAACTGGTAGACCATCCTCGCCCGGTGGCGGTTTCGGTTGGTGCTCGTCGTCGGGTGCCTGTTGAGGAAGACCGGCGAGGTGAGCACGCCCGCGAGCGGGATCGGATCGCGCTTCACCGGGACGAACTCCTCCGGATCCGCGTCGTTGTCGAACTCGGCCGTCACCCCGTACGCCTTCGCGGAGAACGGGTTCACGACCGTGTAGTCGGCGGTGAGGACCTCCTTGAAGGACCTGTCGTTCCGCACGATGTAGGCGATGAGCTCGAGCGGCTCTCGCCCGACGCCCCGGTTCGTCCAGCTCTTCAGCTTGTTCGCCACGTCCTCCAGGTCGCGCGCGCCGTATTTCTCGACCAGCGCGGGATCCTGCGGCAGGCTGTTGTACCACTTCGCGTCGTAAGCGTCGTTCTTCAAGAGATCGACGGCCGACTCGCCGTTCAGGTACCGGTCGGTGAGGAAGAGATCGTTGTAGATCTCCTTCAGGCGCACGTAGAACGCCTCCTCCGCGAGCATCTGGTCGAGGATCGGGTCCATCGCGTCCATGCCGCTCTGCGCGACGGCCTGCTCCTCGGCCTCGGTGGGCAGGCGGCCGGCGATCTCGAGGCTCGCGGCGCGGAGCGTCTCCGCCGGACCGCTCATCACCACGCCGGCGAAGGACGCGTTGACGTCGGTCTCGCAGGACGACGGCTCCTTCGTGCGGCCCACCATCTCCTTGAGCGCCTCGTACTCGGCGCTGTCCGCGTCGATGACGTGGCCGCCGCCGTGCTCGATCGTCTTCGTCGGCTTGAGGAGCACGTACGACTCGCCGCTCAGCTCGAGCCCGGCGAGCGATTTGAACGTCGCGAGGTTCTTGTCGAGGAAGCCCGCCTCGCTGCTCCCGGCGAGGATCAGCTTCGACTCCGCCGCCTGCCCCTGCGGGTTATGGCAGCCGATGCACTTCGTCGAGAGGATGGGGACCCACACCTTCTCGGCGAAGAACTGCTCGTCGGAGATGCACGGGCCGTCGGCGTCGCTGCGGCAGCCGCTGGCCACGGACGTGAGCGCGCCCGCGCCCGCGGTGAGCCCGAGGAGCCCCAGGGCCGTCGCGGCGCGCTTCCGGAGGTACCATCCTGTTCTCGGCATAAGCATCCTCGCCGGGAGCGCCTGCGCGCGCCCCCGCGTTGAGGGGACCGGGGTAGCGGAGCCCCGAACCTCGTTGATCGACAAGTCGAAGGACCCGATGTGGGCTGTCGTTCAACGACGCCCGATGAAGCGAACTGGACAAGCGCCCGCTTCATCTCCTGCGTAGCCACCTAGTCTAACCTCTCTAGGGGCTCTCCCGCTATCCGCTCCGTACATCGCTTGATCTGAATTTTCCCCCGATACCTCTCGTGATTGTGAAGTTTTTCGACGCGACGCTGCCGCTCCTCCGGAATGCGCGTACCCGGTGCGCCCAGGTGGGCGCAGATATGCGGTGGCGGGGGCGTACGTGGATGTGGTCAAGTCCGGGGAAATCGAATAACCGTTGGATATGAGCTCGATGAGGGATGCGACCCGCGCTCGCGCGGTTCAGTGGTTCGTCCGCGGCGGCACGCTGCGGGGTGCTGGCCGGGATCCCGTCAAGATCGGCATCGCGCCGGTCTTGGTGGGGCGCGACCCGAGCTGCGGTGTGGTCATCGACGATCCGGAGGTCAGCTCGACGCATTGCGAGCTGCGCGCCGAGGGGCCCGGCGTGCTCGTCCGCGATCTCGGCAGCAAGAATGGGACGTTCGTGTCGACGGTGCGCATCCGCGAGGCGATCCTGACGGCCGCGTGCGCGATCCAGGTCGGCGGCTCGGTGCTGAGCTTCGAGCCGCTCGACAAGGAGCGCGTCGACGTCGGCTTCGACGAGAGCTTCGGCCCGCTGATCGGCGCCTCGCCGCGGATGCGCCACCTGTTCCGCCTGCTGCGCGAGGTGGCCGCGACGGAGCTGTCGCTGCTCATCACCGGCGAGACCGGCACGGGCAAGGAGCTCGCGGCGCAGGCGATCCACGACAGCTCGAGCCGGCGCGGCGGCCCGTTCGTCGTCGTCGACTGCGCCTCGCTGCCCGGCGCGCTGGCGGAGAGCTTCCTGTTCGGGCACGAGCGGGACGCCTTCCCCGGTGCGACCGAGCGCAAGGGCGGCGCCTTCCACGAGGCGCACGGGGGGACGATCTTCCTCGACGAGCTCGGCGAGCTGCCGCCCGAGCTCCAGCCGAAGCTGCTCCGGGTGCTGTCCGAGCGGAAGCTGAAGCGCGTCGGGTCGCGGCTCTACGAGCCGGTCGACGTGCGGATCATCGCGGCGACGCGCCGCGATCTCGGCCGGAGCATGAACACCGGCCGCTTCCGGAGCGATCTCTTCTTCCGGATCGCCCAGATGCGGATCGAGCTGCCGCCGCTCCGCGAGCGGCGCGAGGACATCCCGCTGCTCGTCGAGAGCGTCTGCGCGCGCCTAGGC
The DNA here is from genome assembly GCA_051525975.1 of Sorangium sp. So ce134. GTDB lineage: Bacteria > Myxococcota_A > Polyangia > Polyangiales > Polyangiaceae > Sorangium. The sequence continues at coordinate 8,019,832 of CP150314.1, read as the reverse complement.
TGCCCGGAGCGCTCGGTGGAGATGGTCAATCTCATCACCACGACGCTCGGCCAGCACGATTTCCCGGGCAACGTCCGCGAGCTCATGAACGTCACCAGCGTGGCCGCGAGCCTGCCGCCGGGGGCCGAGGCGATCGCGGCGATCCTCCCGCTCGAGGGCGGCGGCGATGTTGTCGCGCCGACGTCGGCCTTCGGCGAGGCGAAGCGCAGCGCGGTCGCGGCGTTCGAGCAGCGCTACTTCAGCGAGCTGATCCGCGCGACGGGCGGCAACGTGAGCGAGATGGCGCGCCGCGCCGGCATGGAGCGCCACCACGTGCGGATGTTCCTGAGGAAGCACGGGCTGACCGCGAAGCCCTGAGGCGGGCGGCGCCTTCCGGTCGCGGCCTCTCTCGTCCTTTTTTCTGTTCTTTCTAGGGCAACGAACGGATTGAACCCGCCTGAAACGAGCAGAAATTCAAACCGCCAAGGCGCCAAGACGCCAAGAAGACAAGAAGACAAGACGCCAAGAAGACAAAAAGACAATATCTTGGCGTCTTGGCGCCTTGGCGTCTTGGCGTCTTGGCGGTTCATCTCTCTGTTCTAGGCGCCGCCCGCGCCGCCCGCCCCGGGGGCCCCGCCGCTGCCGCCGGCGCCGCCGCTGCCGGCCGGGCCGCCGCCCTCGCCGCTGCCGCCGCTGCCGGCCGGGCCGCCACCCGCGCCGCCGCCGCCGCCCTCGCCGCCGCCCGTCGTGGCCGTCGTGGTCGCGGCCGCGTCGCCGCCGCAGCGCTCCGCGGAGCGGCAATCGGCGCAGGAGCAGCCCTCGAAGTACTCCGCGCACGAGCCGTTGTCCGTGCAATGGTCCGTGCACCGCGGGGTGTCCGTGCAATCGGGGCAGGTGCAATCCTCGTTGAGGTTGCACCCCATGTCGCCGTTGCACCCGCGCGACCGGCTGCATTCGGCGACGGTGTTGGCGCAGTCCTGGCAGGTGCAATCCTCGCCGTCGGGGGCGTCGGGCCGCAGATCGCAGGCGCCGTCGTCCTTGCAGAAGCCGAGGCAGTTCGCCGAGCCCGCGCAATCGGGACAGCCGCAGCTCTCGGGGAGCTGGGCGAGGATCGTGCACCGCCCGTCCGGGCTGCCGCCGAAGCAGCCGAAGCCGAGCGAGCCGCCGGCGCCGGCGACCGTCGCCGCCGTGGTCGTCGACGTCGCGTCGGTCGCCGGATTGCTCGAGCAGCCGCCGCTCGCGGCGAGACCGAAGACGAGGGAGGAGGTGAGGAGGGCAAGAAAGGCGCGCATGCCCGACAGCATCTCTCCCGGGAGCGCGTCACGTCAACACCGCGCGCCGTCAGGGGCGCTCAGCGGAATGCCACGCTCCTGTCCGCCGTCTTCGCGCGCACGGCGGCGCGCTCGCGCGCCAGGAAATCGCGCACCGCCGCGTCGAGGCGCGGATGCGCGAGGTGGTGGGCGCTGTGGGTGATGCTCGGCGCGAATCCGCGTACGAGCTTGTGCGACCCGCCCGCGCCCGGCTCGAAGCGGCGCAGTCCCCGGGCGATGCAGTCCTCGACCGGGTGATAGTAGCAGACGTTGAAATGCAGGAAGGGGCGCTCCTCCGAGGCGCCCCAGTAACGGCCATAGAGCGTCGTCGGCCCGGCGAGGTTGAGCGCGCCCGCGATGGGCCGTTTGCCCTCGCGCGCGAGGACGATCTCGACGCCTCCCTTGCCCCCGGCGCGCTCCCCGGAGGAGCGGAGCCGGGCCGTGATCTCCTCGAAGAAGGCCCGGTTCAGGTACTGCCGCCCCCAGGCGAACTTCTCCACCGTGGAGACGTAGTAGCCGAACATCACGTCCACGATCTCCGGCGTGATCTCCGCGCCGCGCAGCGTCTCGATCGACAGGCCCTGCTTCGCGACCTCGCGCATCTCGCGCCGGATCTGGTGCCGGCGCTTCGCGTTGAAGCGCGCGAGGAAGTCGTCGAGCGCCCCGTACCCCTCGTTCTCGAACTGGAACTGGATGCCGCAGCGGTGGGCCATCGCCGCCCCCGACAGGGCGGCGGCCTCGTCCTCGGTCGGGAACAGCACGTGGGCGCCCGAGATGCGGCTCCGCGCGACCAGCTCGCGGAGCGTCTCGGCGAACACCGCGAGGAGCGCCGGGCGATCCTCCGGCCGGCGCACGAGCAGGCGCGGCGACGTGGCGGGCGTGAACGGCACCGCCACGACGAGCTTCGGGTAGTACGGCGCGCCGAGCTGGTGGGACGCCGACGCCCAGCCGTGATCGAAGACGAACTCCCCCTCGCTGTTGTCCTTCAGGTACGCGGGCGCGGCGGCGAGCAGGACGCCCTCGGCCCGGAGCGTGATGTGGTGCGGCAGCCAGCCCGCCTCCTCGCCCACGCACCCCGTCCGCTCCAGCGCGTCGAACCACGCCCAGGAGAGGAACGGCGCCTCGCCCGCGCCGTCGAGCGCGTCCCACTCGCTCTCCGGGATCTCGCGGATGGTGTCGTGGACGTGCGCTTCAAGCTCCATGGCCGATCATAGCAGCGCGCGCAGCGCCGCCCGGCCGGCCGACGAGGTCCTGGATCGAGCGCGCGCCGGAGCGCGCCACGCGCTCCGAGAGCCCGCGCGCGATCTCGGCGGGGAGGAAGGGGCCGCCGTAGACGAAGCCCGTGTAGAGCTGCACGAGGTCGGCGCCCGCCTCGAGCTGGTCCATCGCGTGCTCCGCCGACTCGACGCCGCCGGCGCCGATCACCGTGACGCCGCCCCCGAGGCGCGCGCGGATCCGCCGCACCATCGCGAGCGAGCGCTGCCGGAGCGGCGGGCCGCTCAGCCCGCCGGCGCCCATCGCCTCGACGGCCGCCGGGCTCGTCGCGAGCCCGTCGCGCCGCACCGTGGTGTTCGTCGCGATGACGCCCGCGAGGCCGACCTCCTCCACGACGGCGAGCAGCGCCTCGAGCTCCTGGTCGCCGAGGTCCGGGGCGACCTTGATGAGCAGCGGCAGCGGCCTCCCGCCGCCGCGGTTCTCCCGCGCGATCGCCGCGAGGAGCGCCCGCGCGATCGCGGGCCCCTGCATGGCCCGGAGGTCCTTCGTGTTCGGCGACGAGACGTTGATCACGACGAAGTCGGCCGCGCGCCGCACCTCCCGGAAGCTCGCGAGGTAGTCCTCGATGGCGGGCTCGATCGGATCGAGCGGCGCGACCCGGGACTTGCCGATCGAGATGCCCACCGGCACGCCGACCGCCGCCGCGCCGCCGCGGCCGAGGAGCCGCTCGGTGACGCGCGCGGCGCCCTGGTTCGGGAACCCGAGCCGGTTGATGAGCGCCCGGTCGGCCGGCAGGCGGAAGAGGTTCGGCGGCGGGTTCTCGGCCTGGGGCTGCGCCGTGACGGTCCCGAGCTCGACGAAGCCGAAGCCGAGGGCGGCGAGCGCGCGGGCCCGGCGGGCGTCCTTGTCGAAGCCGCCCGCCACGCCGAGCGGGGAGGGGAAGTCGAGGCCCATGGCGCGCACCGCGATGCGCCCGTCCCGGGGCGCGAGGCGGGCGCGCACGAGGGCGCGGAGCGGGGCGGCGTGCTCGAGCGGGGCGAGCGCGAGCATGCCGAGCTCGTGCGCCAGGCGGGGCGGCAGCGCGAAGAGGAGCGGTCGGACGAGGCGGTACATCGGGGCGCGTCTCCGTGGCGGCGCGGCGCCGGAGGGCCCGGCGCGCGGCGCGGCGGTGGGCGATACCATTTCGCAAAGGCCGCGTGGGCCGCCATCTCGGCGCGGGCGGTAAAGGGCGCGACGAACGGGACGCGCGCGCGGGCGCGGGCGAGGACCGAGCGAGCGCGCGCCCGGGCCGGGCGCGGTGCGGCTCTGCTAGACTCGGCGCCCCACCGCCACCCCCCACCCGCACCCGCATGACCACCCTCGAGATCCTCGATCGCCCAGGCGATCCCAAGCCATCCACCGACCTCGGCGAGCGCTTCGCGAAGAGCGCGGACGAGATGTCGGCGCTGCGCGAGCGCGGCGTCGCGGCGGCGCGCGACCTCTGCGCCTTCATCGATCGCTCGCCGACGCCGTACCACGCCGTCCGCGAGGTCGCCTCGCGGCTCGCGGCGGCCGGCTTCTCGGAGCTCGGGGAGCGCGACGCGTGGGCGATCGCGCCGGGCGATCGCCGCTTCGTCATCCGGGGCGGGTCGACGATCGTGGCGTTCGTCGCCGGGGCCGAGCACCCGGCGCTGGGCGGCTTCCGCGTCCTCGGCGCGCACACCGACTCGCCGAACCTCCGGGTGAAGCCGAGCGCCGAGCTCTCGCGGAGCGGCTACCAGCAGCTCGGGGTCGAGGTCTACGGCGGCGTGCTGTACTCGACCTGGCTCGATCGCGACCTCAGCGTGGCCGGCCGCGTCCACGTCCGCCGCGACGGCCGGATCGAGCGCCACCTCGTCGACCTCGGCCGCCCTGTCGCGCGCGTGCCGAACCTCGCGATCCACCTGAACCGCGGGGTCAACTCCGACGGGCTCGTGCTGAACGCGCAGAAGCACCTCGTCCCCGTGATCGGCCTCGGCCGCGAGGCCGACCTCGCGGCCCTGCTCGCGCGCGCGGTCGACGCGCCGCGCGACGCCGTCCTCGGCTTCGATCTCTGCCTGTACGACACGCTCAAGGCGTCGATCGGCGGGCTCGCCGACGAGTTCATCTTCGCGTCCCGCCTGGACAACCTCGCGAGCTGCCACGCCGCGACGGCCGCGCTGATCGGCGCGGGCGCGCCGGGCGCGGCGACGCGGGTCATCGCGCTGTACGACCACGAGGAGTGCGGCAGCCGGAGCGCGGTGGGCGCGGCGGGCAGCGTGCTGCGCGACGTGCTCGCGCGGATCGTCGACACGTACCCGGCGCGAGAGCCGCAGGCGTTCGCCCGGGCGATGGCCGGGTCGCTGCTCGTGTCGGCGGACATGGCGCACGCGGTGCACCCGAACTACGCGGATCAGCACGAGCCGCGCCACGCGCCGCAGATCAACCGCGGGCTCGTGATCAAGTCGAACGCGAACCAGTCCTACGCCACCGACGGCGCCACGGCGGCCGCGCTGGAGGCGCACTGCCACGACGCGGGCTACGCCCCGCAGCGCTTCGTCGTGCGCAGCGACCTGCCGTGCGGCAGCACGATCGGCCCGATCACCGCGGCCGCGCTCGGGATGGCCACGGTCGACGTCGGCGCCCCGATGCTGAGCATGCACTCCTGCCGCGAGATGGCCGGCACCCTCGACGTGCACCTCGCCATCGAGACGTACCGGCGCGCGTTGACCTAGGGCAACCGACGGGTTGAACCCGCCTGAAACGAGCAGAATTTCGAACCGCCAAGGCGCCAAGGACGCCAAGGCGCGAAGAAGAAGACAATATCTTGGCGTCTTGTCTTGGCGTCTTGGCGCCTTGGCGGTTCATCTCTCGCCCGATCGGCGCTAGCGGTTATCCTGCGAGAGCAATGTGAAGCCGATCAGCTTGTAGAGCAGGCGCGCGCCGACGTTGCCGTCCCACTCGTCGTGGTCGTCCTTGGGCGCGACCTCGTTCAGGTCGAAGCCCACGATGCGCCGCCCGCTCCTGTGGATGCGGCCGATCAGCGCGACGGCCTGCTGGAACGACAGGCCCCCGGGCACCGGCGTGCCGGTGCTCGGGCACAGCGTCGGATCGAGCCCGTCGATGTCGAACGTCACGTAGACCTCGTCCGGGAGGTCCTCCACGATCGCGTCGGCGATCAGGTGGAACGGCTCCCCCTCGAAGATCCGATCGGCGATCGCGGCGTCGACGTGCGCGACCACGCGGCCGTTCGACTCGCGGATGAACCGGAGCTCGTCCTCGCTCATGTCGCGCAGCCCGACCTGGACGATCCGCGAGATCTTCGGGTGGCGGGTCGCGACGTTGCGCATGATCGAAGCGTGGGAGTCGGTGAAGCCCTCGTACGCGTCGCGCAGGTCGGCGTGCGCGTCGACGTGGAGGATCCCCATCCCAGGGTAGCGCTCGGCGTGCGCCGCGATCGTGCCGTAGGGCGCCGAGTGGTCGCCGCCGACCACCCCGACGAGCTTGCCCCGCTCCATCCACCGCCTGGCGATCTCGGCGACGCGCTCGTTCAGCCGGCGCGACAGCGCGTTCACCGCCGCGAGGCGCGCCTCGAGATCCCGGTCGCCGGCGACCTCGCCCTGCGCCGCGATCACCGGCTCGGCCGCCGCGCACGCCTCCGCGTTCCAGCGGACGATGTCCGGGTCGACGTCGAGCATCGCGATGCCCTGCTCGTACGGCCTGCCCGTGTGCAGGTCGAAGAGGTCGACCTGCCGGCTGGCCCGCAGGATCGCCGCCGGCCCCTTGGCGGCGCCGCGGCGGTAGGACACCGTCGGCTCCCAGGGCACCGGGATGAGGACCACGCGAGCGTCCTCGGCGGTGTGCGGGAGCCCGTAGATCCCGTGGCCAACCGCAGGACCGTTCGGATCGAAACCGAGAGGCGATGAGCTCACGCGGCCACGTTGGCGGTTCGCGACCAGGTCGTCAAGCGCGAGCCGCGCGCGCGCCGGAGCGCCGAGGGCGCGCCGAAGCGCCGCGGAGCGCGCCGGAGCGCTCCGCCGCGCGCTCGACAGAGCACCCGCGGACCGACTTCCACACCCGGGCTCGCCGGCGCGAGGTGCGTAAAGGCGATCGCACCGCGCGCAGGACATCGGCGTGAAACACGGATGTCGGGCGCGACGGCGCGGAGCGCGCGTCGTCGGAATGCAACTTCGGGCTTCCGGCCGTGGCGAAATGGGGTACGAAGAGTGCCGAAACGATGGATGACGGGCCCCGCGCCCGTTCGGACCGGCCAGCGCCCGGCGCGCCTCCGGTCGGTCCGGCGCGCGGGCCCATCGCACGGTGAAGAACTGCCATGCTCCGGTACCGCGCCGACATCAAGACGCTCCTCTTCGTCGCGACCTATTTCGCCCTCGTGACGGTGCAATGGGTCTACGCGCCGAGCGCGCTCTGGCTCGCGATTCCGCTCCTCGCGATGACCTGCGTGTTCTCGTTCCTCGGCGCCGTCGCGACCCACAACTCGGTCCACTGCCCCGTCTTCCGGCGGCGATGGATGAACCGCGCGTTCCAGGTCGCGCTCACGCTCACCTACGGGCACCCGGTCAGCGCCTACGTCCCCGGCCACAACCTCAGCCACCACAAGTACACGCAGTCCCGGCGCGACGTGATGCGCACGACGAAGGTGCGCTATCGCTGGAACCTGCTGAACGGGCTCCTCTTCATGAGCCGCGTGGTCCGGGACATCCTGCCCGCCGACATGCGCTACTTCAAGGCGATGTACCGGCGCAACCCGCCGTGGTTCCGGCAGATGCTCCTCGAGTCGGCGGTGTTCCTCGGCGCGATGGGCGCCCTGCTCGCCCTCGACTGGAAGAAGTTCCTCCTCTACGTGCTGATCCCGCACCAGTACGCCGCGTGGGGGATCGTGACGATGAACTACCTCCAGCACGACGGCTGCGACGAGGACAGCGAGCACAACCACTCGCGCAACTTCGTCGGCCGGCTGGTCAACTGGTGGACGTACAACAACGGCTACCACTCCATCCATCACATGGAGCCGGGCCTGCACTGGAGCCTCTTGCCGGCCGAGCACGCGAGGCGCGTGGCGCCGTTCATCCACCCGAACCTCGACCAGCCGTCGCTGCTCGCCTACCTGTTCCGCAGCTTCGTTTGGCCCGGGAAGCGCCTGCGCTACGACGGCGCGCCGGTCGTGCTCCCGCAGGAAGAGCCGGACGAGGAGTGGATCCCCGGCCCGAAGGAGACGCCGAGCGACGTCTCGCTGGGCGCGATCGCGCCGAACTGACGGGGCGCACCTTGCGGCCACGACCGGGAGCCCCGGGTCGTGGATCGCGCAAGCGTGCAGAGGGCTGGCCCGGCGCCTCGGCGCCGGGCCGCTCGCCTCCCCGGTCAGCGCGGCTGATTCTCCCGCGGCTGATCTCCGCGCGACTCGCCGCCCCGGCGACCGATCTCGGCCATGTGCTGGCGATCGCCGCTCACGGCCTCGCCGCCCTTGCGTCCGATCTCGGCCATGTGAGCCCGGTCCTGGCTCACGCGCTCGCCGCCCCGGCGACCGATCTCGGCCATGTGCTTACGGTTCTGGCTGACGACCTCACCGCCCTTCTTGCCGGCGGCTCGGGCTTCGTCGCGCGTGAACTCGTGGGCCGTGCCTTTCTCGTGGGCTGCCTTCCCGCCCTTGCTGGCGATCTTGCGCTGACGCTCCTCATCCATGGCGGCGAACCCACGCTGCTGCCGCTCATTGGCCTGCTTCTGCGCCGCTGACGAAGGCGGGGGCTCGCTCGGCGAGGCCCCTCTCTCCTCCTGGTCCTCCTCACTCCTGGAAATCATCCCACGATCATCCATGCTCGCCATCATCCTCTCCTTACGGTTGGCTCGCTCGATTCAGGTCTCCGAACGGGGCCTCTGAGCCGGGAGGGTGCGGCGCTCGCCGCCCCCTCCCGGGCCGGTCGAGGCCGGCGATGGCCGTCCCCTCCCTGGTTCGGTCGGAGATCAGCGTTCGCCATCCCCTCCCGGCGCCGAGCGGGAAGCGGCGTTCACCGCCTCCCTCCCAGCTGCGGAAAGGCCGACAGGCCCTTTCCGCGGGGGCCTGTTGTGCCGGGCGGAACAACGTCAAGCGGGCTGAAGGTTGGGACGCGACGAATTAGGGGGAGGTCCGCCGAAGAAGCAGGTGGAAACCTGGGCGAACCTGGAAATAACGAGAATGTCGTGTTCCCAGAGCGGTCAAACCCTCTTGGCGAAGTCGCGCATGAACGCCGTAAGGCGCTCCACCGACTCAACGGATACTGCGTTGTAGATCGAAACCCGGATACCCCCGGTCGACCTGTGTCCGGCGAGCCCCACCATACCCTCCTTTGCCGCCTCGGCGACGAAGCGTTTTTCCATCTCCTCGCTGGCAAGCCGGAACACCACGTTCATGAACGAGCGGCTCTCCTTCTCGACCGGAGCCCGGAAGACATCCGGGTGCGCGTCGAGGGTTTCGTACAGCAGCTCACCCTTCTTGCGATTCCGTCGCTCGACCTCCTCGAGCCCACCGATCTCAAGCGTATACGCGAGCACGTTGCGCATGAGGTAGATTGCGAATGTCGGAGGTGTGTTGTAGAGCGAGTTGTTGGCGGCGTAAGTGGCATAACGGAAAATGACAGGAATGTCTTTTCGCCCGCTGTCAACGATGTCCTTGCGGGCGATCACGACCGTGATCCCGCTCGGTCCGATGTTCTTCTGGGCGCCGGCGTAAATCAGGGCAAACCTGGAGATATCCATCTTGCGCCACAGGATGTCGGACGACATGTCCGCGACGAGCGGCACGTTGCCGGTCTCGGGCAGCCAGTGCCATTGCGTCCCGAACAGCGTGTTGTTCGTCGTCATGTGGACGTAGGCGGCGTCCGGATCGAGCGAGAGCTCGCTCTGGTGGGGGATGCGGGTGTAGCGCTTGTCGACCGCGGTGCTCGCGGCGACGCGGACGGTCCCGACGCGCTTCGCCTCGTCCAGGGCCTTCTCCGACCAGCCGCCGGTGAGGATGTAGTCGGCGCTCCTGCCGGGCGGCAGGAGGTTCATCGGCACGACGGCGAACTGCATGGCCGCGCCGCCCTGCATGAACAGCACGTGGTAGTCGTCCGAGAGGCCGAGCAGCTGCCGGAGCAGGGAGATCGCCTCGTTGTGCACCGCCTCGAACGCCTTGCCGCGGTGGCTGTGCTCCATGATGGACATGCCGGTGCCCTCGAAGTCGAGGAGCTCGCGCTGAGCGCGCTCGAGGGCGGGGAGGGGGAGCCCGGCAGGGCCGGCGTTGAAGTTGTGGACGCGCGCCATGGTGCTTCTCCTGAGGTTCAAGTCGGCGGTTCCTGATGCCGCCGCCGCGGCCGTATACCACGGGGGCGCCCTGCTCCGCCCGGGCGGGCCGAGCCGGAGCCCGGGCGCGGCGGCGCCCGGCGGGCGAGCCCTCGCGTCTCGGGCCTGCCCGGGGCCGCGATCTGGGCTAAATTCACCGCTCCGGAGGCCGATCGATGCTGGTGACCCGCGAAGAGATGGCGTTCGATTTCCAGGGCGCCAAGCTCGATCCCGTCAAGGACAAGGACGTCATCGTCTGGGCCGTCCAGCAGTTCCTCTACGGCGAGATCACCGGCGTCCAGATCGGGCACTGGCTCTACAACGCCCCGGATCTCGAGTCCGCGCGCTTCCTCGCGCGCCAGGCGGTCGAGGAGTTCCAGCACGTCGGCAACTTCCTCCGCATCCTCGAGATCCTCGGCGCGCCGCCCGAGAAGGCCGCCTGGAGCGTGCGCTTCCTCGCCACCGGCCTCATGGGCGGCGACTGGTCCGAGCACGTCGCCCTCGAGATGGCCCTCGGCGAGGGCCTCGTCCTCCAGGCGTTCTACGCGATGATCGACACCGTGGACGAGCCGGAGATCGTCGCGATCCTGAAGCGCGGCGTGCGGCAGGAGGAGCGCCACGTCGACTTCGGCGAGCAGCAGACGAGGAAGGCGATCGCGGGCAGGCCCGCGCTCCGGCGGCGGCTGCTCGGCCTCGCGCTGGTGTCGCTCTGGGGCGTGTCGCGGCTGGAGGCGTTCATGAAGAAGCGCCTGCCGATGGACCACCCGGCGCTCCGGCGCCTGCCCGACCTGGTCCGTCACTCGGTGCGGATCGCGGAGCTGCGGCTGATGCGCATCGGCCTGACCGACGCGCCGATCTCGTCGATGTCGGCCGCCCGCAAGCTCGCGCTCGTGGCGGAGGCGTACGCGGGCAAGCTCGCGCTCGGCCTCGCCTCGTGGGTGCTCTCGGTGCTCCTCTTGCCGCTCCGGCTGCTCGGCCTCGCCGGGCCGAAGCGGCTGACGGACACGTACCTCCAGGATCCGCTGGTCATGCGCGGCGGCCGGCCCGCCGCCGGTGCGGAGGACGACCCCGGCGACGCCGGCGAGCAGGCGGGTCCGGGCGGCTCTCCGGCGGGGCACGGCGCGGCGGCGCGCGCCTGAGCGCGGGGGGCAACCGGATGGCCGACGACGGGGAGGGGCGAGTCGCCCGCGCCGGGGCGCCCGGCGCGGCGGACTTCGCCGGGGCGCCCGGCGCGACGGGCTTCGCTGTGGCGCCCGGCGCGGCGGGCAGCGACGGCGCGACGCCGGGGGGCTTCCTCCCCGCGTCGCGCGAGCTGCCGCTCTTCGCCGAGCTGCCCGAGCTCGCGGGGCAGATCCCGTGGCGCCCCCTCGCGCACGCGCCGACGCCGGCCGTCCCGTGCGCCGCGATCGAGGGCTACCTCGGCCGCGGCGGCGTCTGGGTCAAGCGCGACGACGTGATCTCGCCGCTCTACGGCGGCAACAAGGTGCGGCGCTTCGAGTTCCTGCTCGCGGACGCGGAGCGGCGCGGGGCGAGGACGCTCGTCACGGTCGGCGGGCTGGCGTCGACGCAGGTCACCGCCACGGCCCTCTTCGGCCGGGCGCTCGGCTTCGCCGTCACCGCGGTCCTGTTCGATCAGCCGATCACCCGGTTCGGCCGCGACGCGCTCCTCGCCGACGCGGCCAGCGGCGCCGAGCTCGTCCACGGCGGCGGGTACGCGACCACCGCGATCCGGGCGATCCGCGCGCTTCGCCGGGCCGAGCGGCCGTATTTCATCGCGCCCGGCGCCTCGGCCGCGCTCCCGTGCCTCGGCTACGTCGACGCGATGCTCGAGCTCGCCGAGCAGGTCCGGCGCGGCGAGGCGCCGCGCCCCGATCGCATCGTCGTCCCCTCGGGGACGGGCGGGACGCTGGCGGGGCTCGCGCTCGGCGCGGCGATGCTCGGCTGGCCGACAACGATCGTCGGCGTGCGCATCACCGAGCGCATCGCCTCGAACCGCGCCGTCGTCCGGTACGAGATCCGCAGCATGAAGCGCCTCCTCGCCAGGCGCGCCCCGCGGTTCACCCGGCGGCGGCTCCCGCCCGTCCGCTTCGAGATCGAGCACCGCGCGATCGGCCCCGGCTACGGCGAGCCGACCCCCGCGTCGATCGCCGCGATCCCCGAGGTGGAGCGGCTGATCGGCGTGCCCGGGGAGGTCACGTACAGCGGCAAGGCGCTCGCCGCGCTGCGCGAGATCGGGCGGGAGCGCCCGGGGGAGACGATCCTCCTCTGGCAGACGCTCTCGAGCGCGCGCCCGCCGCTGGCCGAGGGCGGCGCCGCGGCGCTCCCGCCCGCGTTCGCGAGGTACTTCGAGGGGGACGTCGCGTGCTGAGGGCGCGGCGCGCGCGGCCTCGGCCGCTCAGGTAGGGCGCGGCGCGCGCGGCCGACGTCTCTCCTGCGGAGGCGCGGCGCGCGGCGTCGCGCGGCGGATCACTTCAGCCGCAGGCTGTTCACGAGCTTGTCGAAGTCGGCGCGCGCCCCGGTGACCGTCTTCTCGGGGCCGGTCAGCTTGAAGAACCAGAGCTCGCCGGAGGGCGTCTCGGCGATCGCGCCGAGCAGGGCGTAGCTCGACTTCGGATCCTGGGCGGGCATGCCGGGCATCCCGGAGCCGGCGAACGTCCCTTTCACCTCGACGACGGTGACCTTGATGTCGTTGACCTTGAGCTCGGAGCGCTTCGGCGAGTCGTCGCTCTTCTGGGAGAACTGGCCGACCCAGCGCGTGATGTTCGCGTCCACGCTGCCGCCGGCCTGGCTCACGCTGAGCTCGGCGTCCTCGTTGTCGCCCCCGGCGCGCTTGATCTTGTACGTCGCCTTGCGCATCGCGTTGGGGTTCGGCGCGCTCTCGAAGCTCGCGGGCGCGTCCCAGGCGAGGCCCGCCCCGGCCGCCTGCTGGCCGCCGGCGGGCGCCGGCTTCGGGGCCTCGGTCGTCTGGGCGGGCGTGGCGGCCTTGGGGGTCGCCGGCGGCTCGGGCGCCGACGTGGCCGTGGGCTCGGGGGTCTTCGAGCACGCCGCGGCGAGCGCGGCGACGAGCGGCAGGACCATGGCGGAGCGGAGCTTGATCATCGTGGGTGCCTCGCGTGGGTTCGCCGCGACTGTAGTCGCCGCGCCCGGCGCCTCAAGCCGGATCGGATCGACCAGGGCGCTTCCCGCGCTCCTGCCGGCGGCGCCGTCGGTCGTGCAGCCGCGAGCGCCGCCGTGATACCACCAAAATTCATGGAGCCCACCTTCCGGCGCGCCTTCAACGCGGCCTTCGGCCCGTCGACCTACGCGGAGATCCTGGGCCGCCTCGAGCGGCGGCTCGGCTGCGCGATCCCGTTCCGCGTCGCCGAGACGCCGCTGTTCATGCCGCCGAGGCTGCGCGAGCGCCTCGAGCGCTCCGCGACCGAGATCGTGCGGCAGATCTCGAGCCCCGCGCTCATCGCGCAGATGAAGCGCGCCATCCCCGCGCACCTCGACGTGCCCGGCATGGACGCGCTCCCCAGCTGCGCGCAGGTGGACTTCGCGATCGTGCGCGGCCCGGACGGCGAGCTCGAGGGCAAGGTGGTCGAGCTCCAGGCGTTCCCGTCGCTCTACGCGCTCATGCTCGTGCAGACCGAGATCGTGTCCGAGGTGCTGGCCGGGATGCCGGGGCTCGACCGGCGCTGGACGTGCTGCTTCGGGGGCCGGAGCCGCGACGACGTGGTCGCTCAGCTGCGCCGCGCCATCCTCGCGGGCGAGCCCGAGGAGTCGGTCGTGCTGCTCGATCTCCACCCGGAGCAGCAGAAGACCTACCCGGATTTCATGGCGACGAAGCTCCTCGTCGGCGTCGATCCCGTCTGCCCGACGGCGCTCGTCCGGGAGAAGGACCGGCTGTTCCGCCGCGTGAACGGCCGGCTCGTCCGCGTCCGCCGGCTGTACAACCGCGTCGTGTTCGACGAGCTCGAGTCGAAGCGGGTCGAGCTCCCGTTCCGGTACGACGAGCCGCTCGACGTCACGTGGTGCTCGCACCCGAACTGGTACTGGACCTGGTCGAAGTACACGCTGCCGTACCTCGATCATCCGGCGGTCCCGCGGGCGCGGACGCTGAGCGCGCTCGACGAGGTGCCGCCGGATCTCGAGCGTTACGTGCTCAAGCCGCTGTTCTCCTTCGCGGGCTCCGGCGTGAAGGTCGACGTCACGCCCGAGCACATCGCCGCGATCCCCGAGGGCGAGCGATCGAGGTGGCTGCTCCAGGAGAAGATCGCGTACGAGCCGGCGCTCCTGATGCCGGACGGGGGCGGGGTGAAGGCCGAGGTCCGGATGATGTTCCTGCGCGCGCCGGACGAGCCCGAGCTCTCGCTCGTGCTCAACCTGGTGCGGCTATCGCGCGGGAGGATGCTCGGGGTCGATCAGAACCGGGATCTGACCTGGGTGGGCGGCACGGTGGGGATCTGGCCGGCCGACTGAGCGCGCGCGTCAGGCGCGGAGCGCGAGCTGCCACGCGCCGAGGACGAGCCCGGTCGCGGTCGCGCCGAGGGCGACCTGGACGAGGGGGCGTCGCGGCGCGGGCCGGTTGCGCAGCCACAGGCCGGCGACGAGCCCGATCGCGGCGCCGCTGAGCAGGCCGAAGGCGTGGGCGCCGAGGTCGGCGCGCGGGCTCGCGCCGAGGGCGCCGAGGAGGGACAGGCCGCCCACGAGGGGCGCGACGAGCTGGAGGAGGTGTCGCTTCTCGCCGCTGTCCTTGTCGTGCGCGCGGTCGAGCATGAGCTGGGTCGTGGCGAGCAGCCCGATGGCGCCGAACACCGCGGTGGAGGCGCCGATCGAGGCGTGGTGGTGGCCGAGGCCGTGGTGCCAGAGCGCGTTCGCGAAGTTCCCGATCGCGCCCGAGGCGACCACGGCGAGCGCGGCGCCGCCCGGCCCGAGGCGGCGTTGCACGGCGGACGCGAACACCGTCCCGGAGATGACGTTGCCGAGCACGTGGGCCGAGTCGGCGTGGAGCGTGAGCGCGGTGATGGCGCGCCACGGCTCGGGCCCGATGACGAGGTCGGCGACGGAGGCGCCGCGCTGGAACAGGCGCCCGCCGCCGCTCGCGGGGCCGGTGACGAGGAAGAAGAAGAGGGCGAGCGCGGCGAACGCGACGCCTGCGACCATGGACGGCGGGTGGCGCGGGCGCTCGCGCGGGCGGCGCGGTGGCCAGTCGCGGTTCTCCGCTTCGTACCGGTCGATCGAGGTCGCGGCGAAGTCGTAGTCCTCGTCGCGCACGAGGAGCACCCAGCCTGCCGGGGTGTACCGCACGGCGTGCCAAAGCTCGCTCGACTGCAGCACGAGGGCCCATTCGCGGACCTTGCGTTCCGGCATCACGGGCCCGATGGCCGTGATCCCGGGCGTGTGACCTTCTCCGACTCCTCCCGGGGCATCGCTGTTCTGGACCATCGCCGCCCTCTCGCCGCGCGTCGGCGGCAGGATCGCGATCGGGACGAACCGCTCGCCTTCAGCACATCGAGCACCGACACAGTCATGTTCGCCCACGGCGGGTTCCTCCACGGCTCGTTGACCCCAGGTTCGTCGAAACCTGCGGATGAGCCTGGAGGCTGTCAACGCCGCCTCTCGGGGAGCCCGGCCGTCTCCGTCCCGGCGTCGCCATCGCGGCCGGACCCTTGTGCGCGCGGCGCAGCGGTGGCAGTGCGTGGTTGTGTCGACGGCCATCACGCAGGGCATCCGGGTCACCGTCTCGACGGTGTACGTCCCCACGCAGTCATCCCCGACGGAGCACCGCTACGTCTTCGCCTACACCGTGCGGATCACGAACGAGGGCACCGAGCCCGCCCAGCTGAAGACGCGGCACTGGATCATCACGCACGGCAGCGGGAAGGTGGAGGAGGTGCGCGGCCCCGGCGTGGTTGGCCAGCAGCCCTCGCTGCGCCCTGGCGAGCACTTCGAGTACACGAGCGGCTGTGTGCTAGAGACCCCGCGCGGCACGATGCGCGGCACCTACCAGATGTACCGCCCCGACGGCCGCGCCTTCGACGCCGAGATCGCGCCCTTCACCCTCGCGATGCCGCACTCGCTGAACTGACGCCCGAGTCAACGCCCGCAAATCCCCCTTGGAAAGAGCCAGCGGGGAGGGGGTGCCCGTGCGCGCGGGCGTCGGGGTAGGGCCCCACGAATCCGAGCGCCGGCCCGCATCGGAGCGAGTCGCTCCCGGACCGACTCTTCCGCTCTCGTGGCAATAGCCTTCTACAAGGCGCGAGTTCGTGGGAGGGGCCCCCGTCGCTCGCGCGCACGGGCACCCCCTCCCCGCTGGCTCCGTTGCTGGGAGGGGCCCCCGTCGCTCGCGCGCACGGGCACCCCCTCCCCGCTGGCTCCGTTGCTGGGAGGGGCCCCCGCCGCCCGCGCGCCCCCTCCCGCTGGCTCCGTTGCAGCTACCCGACCGCCGCCGGCTCCACCGCCGCCCCGTTCGCCTTCGCCTTCTCCGCGTCCCCCCCGTTCCCGCTCGCCGCCGCGAACTTGAACGTGAAGTCGCCCCCTTCGAAGTCGACGGTGACGTTCCCCCCGTTCTCGAGGGCCCCGAAGAGCAGCTCATCCCCGAGCCGCCGCTTGATCTCGTTCTCGATGACGCGCCCGAGCGGCCGCGCCCCGTTCGCCGGATCGTACCCGCGCGTCGAGAGCTCCGCCCGCGCCCGCTCGGTCACGTCGATGGTGACCGACCGGTCCGCGAGCATCGCCGCGAGCTCGCCGATGAACTTGTCGACGATGCTCCCCATCACCGACGGATCCAGCGACCGGAACATGATGCGCGCGTCGAGCCGGTTCCTGAACTCCGGGCTGAACGTGTTCTTGTAGGCCTTGTCGTCGTCGCCCGCCGACCCCCGCTCGCCGAAGCCGACCCGCGCTTGCGAAAGCTCCCGCGCGCCCACGTTGCTCGTCATGATCAGCACCATGTGGCGGAAGTCGCTCTTCTTGCCGTTGTTGTCGGTCAGCGTGCCGTGGTCCATCACCTGGAGCAGCACCTGGAACACGTCCGGGTGCGCCTTCTCGATCTCGTCGAGCAGCAGCACCGCGTGCGGCGTCTTCGCCGCCGCCTCGGTCAGCAGCCCGCCGCGGTCGAACCCGACGTAGCCCGGCGGCGCGCCGATGAGCCGGGAGACCGTGTGGCGCTCCTGGTACTCGCTCATGTCGAAGCGCAAGAAGCCGATGCCGAGCGCCTTCGCGAGCTGCTTCGCGAGCTCCGTCTTGCCGACGCCGGTCGGCCCCGAGAACAGGAACGAGCCGATCGGCTTCTCCGGCGCCCGCAGCCCCGCGCGCGACAGCTTGATCGCCGACGCGAGCTGCTTCACCGCCTCGTCCTGGCCGAAGATCACCGAGCGCAGCGACTGCTCGAGATCCTTGAGCTGCGCCTTGTCCGAGGTCGACACCTGGCGCGGCGGGATCTGCGCCATCTTGGCGATGACGAGCTCGATGTCCGCGGTGTCGACCGTGTACCCGTCGCCGTGCTTCAGGCGCGCCGCCGCGCCCGCCTCGTCGAGCAGGTCGATCGCCTTGTCGGGCAGCCGGCGATCCTGGAGGTAGCGCGCCGACAGCTTCGCCGCGGCCTCGAGCGCCTCGGGCGTGTACGTGATCTTGTGGAACTCCTCGTAGCGCTTCTGCAGCCCCTTCAGGATCTGCGTCGTGTCGTCGACCGACGGCTCGGTCACCTCGATGCGCTGGAACCGCCGCGCGAGCGCGCTGTCGCGCTCGAGGTGGCCGCGGTACTCCTGGAACGTGGTCGCGCCGATGCAGCGCAGGCGCCCCGACGTCAGCGCCGGCTTGAGCAGGTTCGAGGCGTCCATCGTCCCGCCGCTCGCGGCGCCCGCGCCGATGATCGTGTGGATCTCGTCGATGAACAGGACCGAGCCCGGCTGCTTCTCCAGCGCGCGCAGCACCGCCTTGAGCCGGTTCTCGAAATCGCCGCGGTACTTCGTGCCGGCGAGGAGCGCGCCCATGTCGAGCGCGTAGACCGTGGCGTCCTTGAGCGGCGCGGGCACGTCCTTCTTCTCGATCCGCTGCGCCAGCCCCTCGACGATCGCCGTCTTGCCGACCCCGGCGTCGCCGATGAGCAGGGGGTTGTTCTTGCGCCGCCGCGCGAGCACCTGGATCGTCCGGGCGACCTCGTTCTCGCGGCCGACCAGCGGGTCGATGCGCCCCTCGGCCGCCTCCTTGTTGAGGTTCATCGTGAACGCGGCGAGCGGATCCTTGATCGGCTGCGCGTTGCCGGGCTCGCCGCCCTCGTCCGACGACGACTCCTCGCGGAGGCTGTCGTCCTGGCCCGTCTTCGAGATGCCGTGCGAGATGTAGTTCACGACGTCGAAGCGGCTGATGCCCTGCTCCCCGAGGAGGGTCACGGCCGGGCAGTCGCGCTCGGCGAACATCGCGACCAGCACGTTCGCCCCCTTGAGCTCCTTCTTGCCCGAGGACTGCACGTGCATCGCCGCCCGGCCGACCACGCGCTGGAACCCGAGCGAGAGCGTCGGGCTCGTGTCCGCGTCCTCCGGCAGCGCCTCGATCTCCTCGTCGAGGAAGCGCTCCAGCTTCTTCTTGAGCAGCGGGGTGTCGCCCCCGGCGTGCCGGAGGACCTCGGCCGTCTCCTCGTCGAAGAGCAGCGCGTAGAGCAGGTGCTCGATGGTCACGAACTCGTGCCGGCGGCGCGAGGCCTCCCGGGTGGCGAGCGAAAAGGCGATCTCAACTTCGGGGCTGATGCGCATGGTCATTCCGGCTCGGCGGTCAACCGAAGGGGCATTCCGTGCTCCTTGGCGAAGTCCTGGACTTGGGCGACCTTGGTCTCCGCGACATCCTTGGTGTACACGCCCGCGACCCCGTGGCCGCGGTGGTGCACGCTCAGCATGATGTGCGTGGCCTCCGTCTCGGTGCGGTGGAAGAACTTCATCAGGACAAGGACGACGAACTCCATCGTCGTGTAGTCGTCGTTGTGGAACACGACCTTGTAGCGGCGGGCCTTCTCGACCTTCCGTTCCCGCTCCGTCGCGAGGTCGCCCTGCCTGTCTTCTCTCTCCTCAGGATCGTTCGGCATAAATCCGTCGGGAAGGATAGCAAGAGCCCCGCCTCGGCGAGCGGCCGACGGAGGAGGCTCACGCTCCGGAAGCATGCTCCGCCCGGACGTGTTCCGCCACGCGCGCGCCGGTATTTTCCGTCCACGCGGCGCCCGGGTCGGGGAGAGCTGGATGAAGAGGGGCCGGGCCTGCCCGGAGGCGCCCGTCGGGTTCGCCCGGCGAGGCGCCGCCGCTGCCGGGCGGGCGCGCGCCGTCGTCCCTCGCCGCCCCTCCCCGGCGGACACACCCGCCGGGCGGGGGCGGCGAGGTCAGGCGGTCACACCAGCGACATGGCGGCGCCGAGGTCGATCTCGACGGGGGTCAGGCCCCAGATGTCGCGCGCGTACTCGCGCACGGTGCGGTCGGAGGAGAACTCGCCCACGCGGGCGATGTTGAGCGTGGACTTGCGCAGCCAGCTCTTCCGGTCGACGTAGGCCGCCTCCACCTCGCGCTGGCAGGCGGAGTAGGCCTTGAAGTCGGCGAGCATCATGTACTCGTCCCGGCCGAGCAGCCGGTCGAGCAGGGGCTGGAAGAGCTCGCGGTACTCCGGGGAGAAGAAGCCCGACGAGATGAGGTCGATCACCTCGCGGAGCTCCGGGTCGGCCGCCACCGCGTCGCGCCCCTCGAAGTGCTGGTGGCGGCGGGCGATCACCTCGTCGGCGGTCAGGCCGAACAGGAAGAAGTTCTCCGGGCCCACCGCGTCGCGGATCTCGATGTTCGCGCCGTCGAGCGTGCCGATGGTGAGCGCGCCGTTCAGCGCGAGCTTCATGTTGCCGGTGCCCGACGCCTCCATGCCGGCGGTCGAGATCTGCTCGGAGACGTCGGCGGCCGGGATGATGCGCTCGGCCAGCGAGACGCGGTAGTTCGGCATGAACACGACCCGCAGCCCGGTGTGGCGCCGGTCGCCGTTCACGACGTAGGCGACGGCGTGGATGAACTTGATGATGAGCTTCGCCTGCCGGTAGCCGGGGGCCGCCTTGGCGCCGAAGATGAAGGTCCGCGGCGTGACGTGCTCGCCGCGCTTCTGGCGCAGGTAGAGCGCGACGATGTGGAGCGCGTTGAGCAGCTGGCGCTTGTACTCGTGGAGGCGCTTGATCTGGACGTCGAAGATCGACGAGGGGTCGACGTTGATGTCGAGCTCCTGCCCGATGATCTTCGCGAGCGCCGCCTTGTTCTCGCGCTTCACGCGGGCGACCCGCTCGATGAACTCCGGGTCGTCGATGTGCCGCTCGAGCTCGCGCAGCCGCTCGAACTCCGTCACCCAGCGCGGGCCGACCTTCTCGGTGACGAGCGCGGCGAGCGCGGGGTTGCAGGCGAGCAGCCACCGCCGGAACGTGACGCCGTTCGTCTTGTTGTTGAACCGCTCGGGCCAGAGGTCGTAGAAGTCGCGGAGCAGGTCGCGCTTGACGAGCTCGGAGTGGAGCTTGGCCACGCCGTTCACCGAGTGCGAGCCGACCACCGCGAGGTGGGCCATGCGCACGTGGCGCTCGTGCCCCTCCTCGATGAGCGACATCCTCGCCACGCGGTCGTGGTCCTGCGGGTGGGCGTCCATGACCTCGCGCAGGAACCGCCGGTTGATCTCGTAGATGATCTCGAGGTGCCTCGGCAGGAGCCGCTCGAAGAGCGCGACGGGCCAGCGCTCGAGCGCCTCGGGCAGGAGCGTGTGGTTCGTGTACCCGAAGGACGCGACCGTCTGCTTCCACGCCTCCTCCCAGCCGAGGAGGTGGTCGTCGATGAGGACGCGCATGAGCTCGGCGATGGCGATGGCGGGGTGCGTGTCGTTCAGCTGGATCGCGTTCTTCTCGGCGAAGCGCGAGAAGTCCGGGTGGACGCGGTTGTAGCGGTTCACGATGTCGGCGATGGAGCAGGCGACGAAGAAGTACTCCTGCCGGAGGCGCAGCTCCTTGCCCTTGTCGAAGTTGTCGTTCGGGTAGAGGACCTTGGAGATGACCTCCGACTGGTTCTTCTCGTGGACGGCGTGCACGTAGTCGCCGGCGTTGAAGAGCTCGAAGTCGAACTCCTCGCCCGCGCGTGCGGACCACAGCCGGAGGGTGTTCACGGTGTTCGACTGGTAGCCCGCGATGGGCGTGTCGAAGGGGACGCCGATGACCTGCTCGGAGGGGCGCCAGATGACGCGGAAGCCGCCGCGCTTGTCGGGGACGCGCTCGGTGTAGCCGCCGAACGAGACCGGGACGGCGTGCTCGGGGCGCTCGATCTCCCAGGGGTTGCCGAAGCGGAGCCACTCGTCGGCGCGCTCGACCTGGTAGCCGTCGCGGATGACCTGCTCGAAGATGCCGAACTCGTAGCGGATGCCGTAGCCGTAGGTGGGCAGGCCGATGGTGGCCATGGAGTCGAGGAAGCAGGCGGCGAGGCGCCCGAGGCCGCCGTTGCCGAGCCCGGCGTCGGGCTCCTGATCGACGAGGTCGTCGAGGTTGAGGCCGAGCTCGCCGAGGACGGTCTTGTAGCTGTCGTAGATGTCGAGGGCCTGCAGGTTGGCGACGAGCGCTCGGCCGAGGAGGAACTCCGCGGAGAGGTAGTAGGCGCGCTTGACGTCCTGCTCGTAGTAGGTGTGCTGGGTCTTGGTCCACCGGTCGACGAGGCGATCGCGCACGGAGAGGGCGAGGGCGACGTAGCGGTCGAACGGCGTGGCGGACAGGGATTCCCGGGCGCGCGAGTAGTGGAGGTGGTCCGCGAAGGCGCGGCGGAGCGCGACCGGGTGCATGCCGGTGCGGGCGTCGGGCGCCGGGTTTCCGCGGAAAAAAGCGGCAGGGGTGTCTCGCTGGGAGGGCTCTCGCTGGGCGGGGGTTTCTCTCTGGCGGGTAGGATCGACGTCGATCGGGTTGGACATGGCGGCGCACTTTAGACGGATCCGGCCCGGTCTGGTGGGCTGCGCGACGTGCCCGGGTGAGGTTCCGTGGGTCCCGGGGTCGGGGATCGCACCTGGCCGCCGGTGTGCTAGGAGCGCAAGCGGCCCGGCGACCTGGTGCGCCAGGGGAGCGTCGCCAGCCGGAGCCTCGGGAGGTCGGCGGATGATCCACGGCGAGCGGGCGGTGCGAGGCGGCGCGGGGGGCGGGGCGCTGGCGCGCGGCGGGGCGCTGGCGCGCGGCGGGGCGCTGGCGCGCGGCGGGGCGCTGGCGCGCGGCGGGGGATTCGCGCTCGCCGGGGTGCTGGCGCGCGGCGGGGGATTCGCGCTCGCCGGGGTGCTGGGGTTGCTCGTCGCCGGGGCGGGATGCGATGGGCGCGCGGGGGGGAGCCCGGCGGCGAAGAAGGGGTTCGGCGAGGCGTGCGCGGACGGCGCGGAGTGCGCGTCGGCGGTGTGCGCGGCGATCGGGGGCGTCTGCTCGAAGGGCTGCCGGGTCGACCGGGAGTGCGGCGCCGGGTACGTGTGCCGTTCCCGCGACGACGGTCCGGACGGCGTCTGCAGCAAGCCGCAGGGTCGGGCGCCCGGCGAGGCGTGCATGACCCCGGTCGAGTGCCAGCATGGTCGTTGCCTGCACCGGGACGGCGCGCTGGATCAGCCGGGGCTCTGCTCGGCGTACTGCGAGCGCGCCGAGGATTGCCCGGCGGGCCTGAAGGCCTGCGAGGAGATCGCGGACAGCGCGGGGCGGAAGATGTGCATCCCCGGAGAGGGCGGGCCGGGGATGGCCGTGCCCAGGCCGAGGGGCACCACCTCCGCGGTGGAGGGCGGGAAGCCGGGGGCTGCGGGTGACGGGCGGTGAGGTGGGGGCACGGCGCGGGGTGGTGAGGCTGGGGGCGCGCGGCGCAGCGCGCGTCAGGGCTCGGCGGCGAGCTCCGGCGCCGCGGCGGGCGGGCGAGGCCCGGTGCTGCCCGGCTTCGCCGTGCCGGGCCGTTGCACGGCCGAGGGGGGCGGGGTGCGGGCGCCGATCGGCGGCACGTGGGCGTCGAGCTGGCGTAACCCGAACACGGCGACGCCGGCTTCCCGCAGCTGATCGTAACGCTGGTGGATGACGGTCCAGAACTGGTCGCGGACGATGGCCTCCGGCGAGCGCTCGGAGCCCTTCTGCTGGGCGCCCCGGGGCCTGAGCTGGACGAGGAGCCAGCTCGCGTGCTCGGCCATCTCGGCGAGGTAATCGCGCGAGAACGGGTGTTTGTCGTCGAGGGTGTCCGCGAGCTCGTCGAACATCCCGGCGATATCGACGCCGTCGCGGGCGCTGTCGACCGGCCCCGAGCCGCGCCGGATGGCGGCGACACGCTGCTTGGGGACGAGCTTGAGATCCGCGAAGATCTCGAGTTGCCGCAGCGTGAGATCGCGCATCGGGCGGAACTTCTCGAGCCGCGCCTCGATCTCGCGCTCGCTGGCGGCCGTCGCGATGCGCCCCGCGGCCGCGACGAGCCCGAGCGCGAGGCTCGGGAGCTCGAGCGCGTCGTCGATCGGGCAGAGCGGGAGCTTCTCCCGGACGCGGCCGATATGAGGGAGTATCGCCCGGACGCCGCGGTCGACGTTGGCGCGGACGATGTCGATCGAGAGCCTGCAGACCTCGGCGCGCTCGGCCGGGACCTCCGCCTGCACCCGCGGCAGGAAGTGGCGATAGGCCTCGTTCGCGTCCGAGGTCGTGAAGATCTGGCGTGCTGACACAGACGGCTTGGTGTTCTTCGATGTCGATCGGGTCTTGGTCATGGCCATTTTCGC
This sequence comes from Sorangium sp. So ce134, assembly GCA_051525975.1. Taxonomy (GTDB): domain Bacteria; phylum Myxococcota_A; class Polyangia; order Polyangiales; family Polyangiaceae; genus Sorangium. Next base: position 7,996,283 of record CP150314.1, on the reverse strand, counting down.
AACCTATGCCCGGCGCGCGCGTGTGTCATTGGGAATCCGCTCCCGGTAGCGATGAGGCATGTTTTCGACGGCGGGAGGAGGGGTGAGGGAAGAAGGTTTCACTACGAGGGAAATGCGGGGATGGCCTCGAAGAGAGGGTGGGGTCTCGCCGGGAGAGGGGAGGTGGTCGCGGAGGGAGTCGGGATCCTGCGCCTCGAGACCGGAGGTGGTCTCGAAGGGAGGGTGGGGTCTCGCCGGGAGAGGGGAGGTGGTCGCGGAGGGAGTCGGGATCCTGCGCCTCGAGACCGGAGGTGGTCTCGAAGGAAGGGTCAGGTCTCGCCGGGAGACCGGGATCGATCTCGGCGGAGAGTCGAGTGCAAGAACCGGATTGACTCGCCACAATGCTCATGGTGTTTGCCATGCTCCCCGGCGAGCTGCTGTTCATGGCAGCGAATGGAACCTACGTTGGCGGGAGTGTGCCGGGGGGAAGCCCCGCTCCACGGGTGTGACGATATGAAGACTGAACATCGGCGCGAGGCCGCGCGGGCGGCGTCGCAGCGTTCTCGGCAGCCATCGGTGCATGCATGGGCGCCGGCGTCCTCGCGGGCGTCGTCGCTGCGCTGGTTTCTATCCATTCTCGTGCTCGTCCTCGTCGCCTGCGGCACGCACGAGCGGCCGGCGGCCGAGCGGCTCGGTCTGGCCGCCTCCGCGTCGACGGGCGGTGAGCGGCCTCTGCCGCCCGAGCCGCTCGATCTCCCGCAGTCCGCGATCGTGCGCGGCGATGACGTCGGCTACCTCCCTGGCGCGGGGGAGGTCACCGCGGACGGCGCCTTCACCTATACGATTCCGCTCGACGTCCCGCCGGGGCTCGGCGTCACGCCGGAGCTCGCGCTCCGCTATTCGAGCCGCGGGGGCAACGGTCCGGTGGGGCGCGGGTGGAGCGTCGCCGGCAGCTCGTCGGCGATCGCGCGCTGCGACGCGACGATCGCCACGGAGGGGCACGCCGACGGCCCGGACTACGACGCGTCCGACAGCTATTGCCTCGACGGCAAGAAGCTCGTCCCGGTGAAGGGGTTCGAGGGGCGAGCCGAGTACCGCACCGAGGACGACGAGATGTCGATGATCCGCGCGCTCGGCAGGACGAACGAGGGCGCGCCGGGGTCCTTCGAGGTGCGCACCAAGGACGGCCGGATCCGCATCTACGAGCCGACGTACGCCACGCGGGTCGTGGGCAGCGGCGAGGCCGAGCAGCCGGCGGGCATCGTGACGCCGCTCTGGCTGCTCGCGCGCGAGCTCGACCGTTCGGGGAACGAGATCGAGTTCCTCTACGAGAAGCACGGGGCCTCCGCGCCGCCCTACTCGCACGAGTTCCTGATCGAGACGATCGCATACGGGCCGGGCTCCTCCCCCCGCCGGAAGATCGTGTTCGAATACGAGGATCGCCCCGACCCGAGCACCTCGTACGAGGGCGGGATCGGCTGGCGGTCGGCGAGGCGGCTCAAGAAGATCGCGATGTGGGCCCCGAACCCGGTGTCCACGCAGAAGGTCTGGGAGTACACGCTCGACTACGAGATGGGGCAGCTCGGCCGGAGCCTGCTCTCCTCGGTGCAGAAGTGCGGCCATCAGGGGACTTGCCTCTGGCCGAAGCGGCTTCACTGGGTGCACGAGGACCCTTTGCTGTTCGCCGGCGGTCCGGTGCTCCCCGTCTCCGGGGAGATCACCTCGGTGCGCGTCTTCGACGCCAACGGGGACGGGCGGGACGACATCCTCCACGCGATCGACGTGCCGACGCCGGGATTCCCGGATCCTCGGCCGGGGTACCCCAACCCGCCCCCCGACCCACCGAAGCGGCCGGATGAGCTCTTTCTGAGCCTCTCCAAGCCCGGCGGCGAGCTCTCGTTCCAGACCCTGCACGTCAACCCGGCGGGCTCTCCGGCGGAGCACGTCAACCTGAAGTACAGCCGCCCGGTGGACGCCGACGGGGACGGCAAGGTGGACCTGCTCGCCTACGACACCAAGACGTGCCGCTACAAGCTCCTTCAATGGGACAGCAAGTTCAAAGCGTTCTTCGCCACGGACGCGACGGTGTCGGGAGGCCCCGGGCGCCTCTGCCGGGGCCAGTTCTCCGCGGCCGCGCCCGAGCTCGAGCTGGTCGATCTGAACGGCGATGCGTTGCTCGACGTCCTTGTCGCGTTCGCGCCGTCCGTCGACGAGTCGTTCTGGAGCATCCAGATGAACGAGGGCGGCCGGTTCGGCGAGCGCATCGTGACCGGCGTGCGCTCGCGGTGTGCCGCGGTCGGCGGCGATCTCGACGGCGACGGGCGGGGTGAGCTGATCGTCAGCGAGGACGAAGGCTGCGAGGCGGGGGTGGCGCTCGGGCTCGACGACGCCGGGGAGGTGGCGACCGGGCCCGCGTTTCCGCTGAGGCGCGGGGGCTCGCTGGTGATGCTCGCCGACGTCAACGGCGACGGGCTGAGCGACGGGCTCTGGGCCCACGAGTACGCGGGCTCTGTGGAGCTCAGCGTGAACACGGGCAACGGGCTGGGGCCTGCGGTGACGCTCCCGGATCCGGGGATCGCGGAGGTGCTGGCCCTGGAGGCATGGGACACGATGATCAAGCCGTTCGATCTGAACCGCGACGGGCGCGACGATCTCCTCGTGTCGATCTCCGACCGGTCCGACCCCGTGCCGAGCGAGGACCCCATCGGGGATCTGACCGTCGCCTTCCTCTCGCGCGGCGACGGCACGTTCGTGCGCCAGGAGATCGGCTGGGAGGAGCCGGAGACGGGGGTGCATTACTCGCCGATCCCTGCGGGGGGCGCGATGTGGCACGCCGATTTCGACGCGGATGGCCGCGCCGACGTGCTCACGCGGCGAGGCGACGTCCTCGAGGTCACGCGCGCGCTCGGAGAGGACGTGGAGCTCCTGAGCGGCGTGTCCGACGGCGATGAGCCGAGATCCCGCCGCGCGCAGGTCCGGTATGGCCGGACGAACCCGTCGTCGTCGCCTCGGCACATGTGCACGTATCCGCAGCGGTGCGTGTACCGTGGGGCGCCGGTGGTGGCGTGGGTGGGCGGGCTGGAGCGGCCCGGCGGGACGCATTACCGGTTCAAGGATCCGCGGGCGGACCTGCTCGGGCGCGGCTCGCTCGGGTTCGAGCGGATGATCGAGTGGAGCAGCGCGTGGCCCATGGAGCGGATGACCGTCTTCGACAACGAGACGCGCGTGGGGACGGCCTACCCGTTCGCGGGTCGACCCCGGTGGATCCGGGAGGTCACGCCGATCGTGCCCCACGGCCCGCTGGGCGCGCGCGACTGCGACCCGCTGACCGACGGGTCGTGCACGGTCGACGAGGGCCCCGCGAGCGCGAGGGCGCGGGTGGTCGAGCAGGAGATCGACTACCGGGTCGTGAGGCTGAACGAGGATCGCAGCTATCTCGTCTCGGTGCAGGGGACGCTGCGGCGCGAGTACGAGGATCCCGAGGTGAATATCGACTGGTCCGATGGAGTGAACCTGCACTGCGGGGACGTGGACGATCCCGGTGACGCCGCGCCGATCCGGCAAAGCGCGACCTACGAGGTGGATGATTACGGCAACGTGCGGAGCGAGACCGTCGAGACGGCGGGCGGCGTGCGCCGCGACGTGACGAGGACGTTCGACGTGCGGCCCGACGAGTGGCTCGTCGGGCTGATCGATACGCACGCGGAGCGCATCTACGAGGCTGCCTCGACCCCGCCGGCGAAGCTGCACATCGACTACCACCACGACGAGCGCGGGCTGCTCGACGAGGTGAAGATCGAGCCGGACAGCACGGATCCCGACGTCCAGGAGACGATCTCATTCCAGCTCGACGAGGCCGGGCGGCTGGTGGAGGAGAAGCGCGAGGCGGCCGGAGAGTCGCCGCGGATCTGGAGCTACGAGCACGACGATGTATCGGGCGAAGGGATCTTCGTCAGCCAGGTGTGGAATGGGCTCGGGTTGTCGCACTGGACGTACACGCACCCGGCGTACGGGGTGCTGATGGGCGAGATGGACGCGAACGGCGCGTGGTCGACGCGGGAGCACGACGACCTCGGGCGGCTGAAGCGGGCGACATCCGGCGCCGGCGCGGTGAGCGAGACCTCGATGGCGGCGTGGGTGGAGGCGGGCAAGACGGCCGGGCTCGTGGTGGAGACGACGCTGGCGAGCGGCGGCCGCGCGGTCGTGACGCTGGACGAGCGCGGTCTGGCGGTGGAGGAGGCGGAGCAGTCGTTCGACGGGCGGATGAAGGTGCGCGCGAGGTCGTACGACGTCTTCGGCCGGCCGCTGTGGGTGAGCCGGCCGGGGTTCGACGCGGCGGCGGAGGAGCGGGCCGAGCGGACGTACGACAGCCTGGGCCGCGTGCTGGCAGAGACGGGGCCGGATGGGGCGCAGCAGCGGTACGAGCACGAGATGCTGCAGACGATCCGGACCGATCCGGAAGACCGGCGGAGCCGGACGATCGTGGATGTGGATGGGCGGCCGAGCGAGACGGCGGTGGAGGTCGACGGGGCGTGGCAGGCGACGCAGTTCGTGTATGGCCCGCACGGCAAGCTCTGGAAGGTGATCGACCTGAAGGGGAACAAGACGCAGATCGAGTACGACGTCCGGGGGCGGCGCATCGAGGTGCGGGACCCGGACGCCGGAATGCGGCGGACGCGGTACAACGGGTACGGGGAGACGCGGGAGGAGGTGAACGCGCTGGGGCAGACGACGGTGGTGGAGCGGGACGCGATGGGGCGCAGGCGCCGGGTGACGAGCGCCGACGGGGAGACGACGTTCGCGTGGGACAAGGCGGCGCACGGGATGGGGCAGCTCGCGTCGGCGGTGAGCCCGGATGGGACGATGGTGTCGTATGCGTACGACGCGCAGGGGCGTGTCTCGGAGGTGCGGACGGCGATCGAGGGCGAGGAGTTCGCGGTGGGGGTGACGTACACGCCCGAGGGGCTGCGCGATGAGCTCTTGTATCCGAAGGTGCCGGGACGCGATCGGTTCCGGGTCAAGCACGTGTACGAGGACGGGTCGCTGTCGGAGCTGCGCGCGAGCCAGGAGGACGGGACGACGCGGTCGTTGTGGAAGGTGAACGCCAGGAACGCGGACGGAGCGCTCTTGGAGGCGATGTTCGGCAACGGGGTGCGCGCGGAGCGGACGTACGAGCCGGAGACGGGGCGGCTGGCGACGGCGCAGGCGACGAAGAACGCGCCGCTGCAGGCGCTGACGTACGGCTACGACGACGATGGGCGGGTGCGGGAGCGGCGCGACGGGGTGGCGCTGCGGGTGGAGACGTTCGGGTACGACGATGCGGGCCGGCTGGAGCGGTGGGAGCTGGCGGCGCCGGGCGGGGCGCGGGGGACGACGTACGGCTATGACGAGCTCGGCAACCTGCGCACGGTCGCGGTCGACGGGGTGGTGACGGAGGAGAACCGCTACGATCCGGTGGGCAGGCCGCGGGTGGTCGTGGCGCGCGACGGGGTGACGTTCGCCCATGATGCGGGCGGACGGCTGGAGAGGTCGAGCGCGGGGCTGCGGATCGAGTACACGGCGTTCGATCTGCCGAGGCGGGTGGAGAAGGAGGAAAAGAGCTGGGCGCTGCTGTACGACGCGTTCGGGGCGCGGGTGAAGAAGAGGCACGAGGGGGAGGAGACGGTCTACGTCGGCGGCGTGTACGAGCGGCGGACCGACGCGGGCGGGACACGGCACGTGTTCCGGGTGGCGTCGCCCGAGGGGGAGGTGGCGCAGGTGGTGTTCGCCGGTCCGGGAGAGGAGCGGACGCTGTACGTGCACACCGACCCGCTGGGGAGCGTGGGGGTCGTGTCGGACGAGGCGGGCGAGGAGGTGGAGCGGCTGCACTACGAGCCGTTCGGGAGGCGCGTGGATGCCGACGGCAATGCGCCTGGATTGGCGAAGGGCGAGCTGAAGCACGGGTTCACGGGGCACCGGCACGACGACGAGCTGGGGCTGATCGACATGCGCGGCCGGATGTACGACCCGAGCCTGCGGCGGTTCTTGACGCCGGATCCGTTCGTGACCGACCCGCTGTGGGGGCAGAGCTACAACCGGTACAGCTACGTGATGAACGACCCGGTGAACCTCGTGGATCCGACGGGGTTGCGCTGGAGGTTGGTCTCGTTCGACAACGGCGGTTCGGGGTGGGTCGAGTTCGACGACACCACCGGAGATCCGATCGGAATGATGGGAGAAACGATCGAGGTCGGAGCGCCGTCCGATACGCCACCTTCCGGTGAAGGGATGTCGCCCCCCGGTGGGTGGGAAGAGGGAGGAAATCCGGACTTCGAGAGCGACTGGGCGTCGTTCGTCCATGCCGGAGACGAGTACTTCGAGCAGGGCGGCGGCTCGTCGGTGGGCGACGACTACTCGGGCGCCGGGGACACGCTGGCGGCGACGCTGGAGCGCGGGGTCCGGCTGTCGGACCTGACCGGAGAGAAGCCGACGCCCGGGCTGGTGAGCGGGTCGGTGATGGGGGACCCGGTGATCGTGCCGAGGTTCAACTGGTCGGCGGCCGTGGCGCGGGACTTCCACGAGGCGCTCGAGCTCGGGGCGCTGGCGTGGCACGCGGGCAACGACGCGGAGGCGTTCATGCAGGACCTCCGGGCGGCGATGGATGTGGCGGCGCTGGGCGTCACGGTCGCGCTCGAGAGCGGCATCGGGCCGGCGATGGTGCTCGGCGCCGTGCTGCCGAGGCTGCGGGGAGAGGCGGCGGGAGGAGTAAAGATCGGCGGCAAGGCTTGGCAAGCTCTCGAACCCGGAGCGAAGGCTTGCCAGAGTGGATGCGAGGCTGTCGCTCAAGCGATTCAGAGAACACTCGGAGGCGAAATAAAAGTCATCACCGGTCCCGGCAGATTTCTAGGGAGAGTACGCAACTCTGCGGGCGCCCTCGTCAATCCCGCGGGCGATAAGGCTCCTGGTTGGAGCAATCATCATGTTGTTGTCAAAGATGGCATCGTCTATGATGCGCTCACGGGTCCTAATGGTATGACGATGTCGGCGTACAAGCAGCTCTGGGAGTACGGTGACGTTCTCGATTTTGGATTCTGAGGAGGGACGCATGGTATCGGTGTTTGAGGTGCTCGACGAGATCCGCAAACGACCGGGGATGTATGTCGGTGGCGATGAGTCTCAACGCGTGACGCAGTTGCAGAACTTGGAGCATGTTTTGTACGGGTATTCTCTGGCGTTGCGTCGTCATCGTATTGAAGAGCGAGTTGTGGATTTTAATCGAGAGTTCGGTGCGTATCTCTGGGAGACACGAGGGTGGAGTGCATCGTGCGGGCCCGTCGCCGCGATTCGTGACAACGCCAAGAGTGATATGGAATCTTGGGAGCTGTATTGGAAATTGGTCGACGAATTTCGTGCCGCCGTTACCGCGCGGTAGCGATCCGCATCACATGCGTGAATCCTCATGCATGGATGATGCGTTCCGACGTTAGATCTGTGTGGTGTGGTAATTGATCAGCCCTCACCGGAATGCGGTCCCGCATTCCGGTGAGGGCTGCCAGTAGGTAAGCCGGTATCGATAACACCTGGACGCATGTGCGCCGATGGTGTATGCCTCGCCGCAGCTCGCGCATCCACGGCGACGGGCATCGAGGAAATCGCATGTCGACTTCGCTCCTCGCGCGGTCCCTCAGCGTTGCCGCGCTCGCGATCTGCGCCGCCAGCGGGCTCGGTTGTGCTCCGACCAAGCCACCTCTCACCTGCGCGTCCCAGGGCGGCGCCCCGTGGGTAGAGCTCTCCTCGCAGCACGTCGTATTGAGGACAGATCTCGACCGCTCCGCGGCGCGCGGGGTCCTCGCGGAGCTCGAGAGCTCGTACAACGCTCTCGAGGACGTCTGCTTCCCGAGCGACGCCCCGGACCCATTTCGCATGCAGGTCGTCCTGTTCGCGCGCGAGCAGGATTTTCGTCAGTTCAGTCCAGGGTCCTCCAGCAGCGGCGTTTACTTTCACAACCTGCCGAACGACCTCGAGCCGGGGTCGACGATGGTCTTGTTCGGCTCGCTCGGGGAGCGGGCGCGCATCACGTTCCAGCACGGACTCGCGCACCGCTTCGTCGCCCAGAGCATCGGGCCCACGCCAGCGTGGCTCAACGAGGGGCTCGCCCAGTTCTACTCGACGTTCCGCGTGCAGGGCGGTTATGCTTACGTCGGCTCAGCGCTGCCCTATCACGACTTCCTGAAGAGGGCCTCCCCCCGCGCCGTGCAGAATGGCCCATTCACGCTCCAGCTCGTCCCCGCCAGCGAGGCGAGACCCGCGGCGGAGCTCATTCATGCCAGCCGAGAGGATTTCTACGGCTTCGGCGCCGATCCGTCGGCGACCACGCGGCGCCGGGTGGCGATCAACTACCTGAGCTCGTGGGCGCTCGTTCACATGCTGCTCAACGGCCCCGATCCCTACGTGCAGCGCTTTGCCAGCTTCCTCGAGGCTGCCTCGCGCGGCGCGCCGGTGCGGCAGGCCTTCCAGCAGGCGATCGGCGATATCCCACCCGAGCAGATCGAGCAGGATTACCGGCGCTACCTCACCGGAACGCGGCCCATCAGGAGGATCGGCCCCTACACGGCCCCGCCACCCCCGCCGCCGCAGGGCGAGCGGGCGATGAGCGACGCCGAGGTGCACGTGCTCTGGGCCCGTCTGAAGCGGTGGCAAGGCGATGAGATGGCGTGGGCGGAGTCGCAGCTCGAGGAGGCGCTCGCCCACGAGCCGAACAACCCCGAAGTCCGCTTCTGGCGCGGGCGCCTCTGGATCGCCGAGGGCCGTCTCAGGGAGGCGGAGCAGGAGCTCGCGGCGGTGCTCGCGGCGAGGCCGGCGGATCCTCGGTATCTCCTGGCGATGGCGAAGCTGATTCGCACGCTGTCGCGCGATCGCATCATCACGCCGCTCCAGGCAATCGTACGCACCGCCCCGCTCGTCGACCGCCTGAGCCGCGCTGCATCCACCGCCGAACAGCTCAATTCCGTCGCCCGATACCGCATCCAGCTCGGCGATCTCGACGACGCGCAACCCTTCGTGAAGCGCGCCCTGAAGGCGGACCCGAGCTGCGCGCCCTGCTACGACACCTACGGCATGCTGCTCCTCCTGCAAGGTCGCGTCACGGAAGCGATCACCGCGGCGTCGCGCGCGCGCGACCTGCTGCCGGAGGGCGTCGAGAATCCCCTCATCGAGGCCCGTCTCCGCTGCTTCCACGCGCACGAGAAGGCGCTGCAGGACGGCGCGCCGACCCACCCGGAGAAGTGCTTCAACCCCCTCGGAGAGTGACGCCGGCCAGCCTCCCACCCGAGCGCGCCGACCGGCCGGGCGCCACGGCGGCACACCAGCTCCCGCGCCGCCCAGGCGGAGCGCTCACGCCGCCGCGCGGACGGGCGGCAGGCGGAACGCGGCCCCCTCGGCGCGGCTGCGCCGGCGGAACGCGCCCGGCGCCTCGCCCGTGTGCCGCTTGAACGCGCGGCTGAACGCGAACTCCGAGTCGTACCCGACCTCGGCCGCGACCGACGCCAGCGACCCGTCGCCCTCGGCGAGCAGCTCGGCCGCCCGCTGCATGCGGAGCTCGGCGAGGTAGCGGAGCGGCGGGACCCCCAGCTCCGCGAGGAACCGCCGCGCCAGCGCGGCGCGGGAGAGGCCGGCCGCCTTCGCGAGCGCCTCGATGGTCCAGCGCTCCGCCGGCTTGTCCTGCATGAGCCGGAGCACGCGCGCGACGCGCCGGTCGAAGGCGCGCGCGACGCGCCGGTCGACAGCGCCCGCCGCGCGCCCATCGCGCGCATGCTCGTGGCAATGCAGCGCGTAGGCGAGCAGCGGCTCGAGCAGCGAGCGCGCCAGCCTGGCCTGCCCCGGGGAAGGATCCGCGAGCGCGCCGCGCAGCAGGCCCACGACGGCCGAGAGCCCCGGCGCGCGCCGCACCTCGCCGGCAGGCAGGTGGACCACGGGCGCGAGCGAGGCGAGCGCCCCGTCGGGCGCGGCGGCGTAGGTCGCCGAGATCAGCTCCGCCTCGGCGGGAGCGGCGCCGGGCGGCGGCGCGACGCAGCGGAGGCTCTGCTCGCGCGGCCCCGCGCCGCGCGCGCCGAACCCGAGGAGCACGACGTCGCCGGCGTCGAGCTCCAAGGCGCACACCCCGTCCTGCGAGAGGCGAAAGGCGCCCTGCACGACGACGTGGAGGCTCGGCGGATCGCCAGCGCTCGCGCGCCAGGGCGCGCCAGGATGGCCGTGATGCCGGGAGACCGCCACGCCGCGGGGAAGCTGCCGCTCCATCTCGTCCGCCATGCCCCATGGTTGCCCGCGCCGAGGCCGCTCGTCCAGCGCTCCCTCGCGGATCGAGACGCGCGAGCATGACTCCGCGCCTCGCGGTCATGGCGCGCGGGCGGGGGCGGCCGGATGCTCGGGGCCATGATGCGCCTCGATTCCACGCCGGGTTCCACGCCGAACGACGAACAGCCGCTCCCCCGCGCGCTGTCCGAGAAGGTCCAGAGCAGCCTCCTCCGGAGCCGGACCGTCCTGATCTTCGGGGAGATCACCAGCGAGCTGGCCCAGGCGACCACGGCGCAGCTCCTCGCCCTCGCGAGCGACAGCGAGGAGCCGATCCGGATCCTGATCCACTCGCCGGGCGGGCACGTGGAGTCGGGGGACACGATCTACGACGTGATTCGCTTCATCCGGCCCGAGGTCAAGGTGATCGGCACCGGGTGGGTCGCCAGCGCGGGCGCGCTGATCTTCGTCGCCGCACGGCGGGAGAACCGGTTCGCGCTCCCGAACACGCGCTTCCTCCTGCACCAGCCGCTCGGCGGCGTGCGCGGCCCCGCGTCGGACATCGAGATCGAGGCGGCCCAGATCATGGCCGCGCGCGAGCGGCTCAACCGCATCTTCGCGGAGGCGACCGGGCAGGATCCCGCGAAGATCGCGAAGGAGACCGAGCGCAACCTGTGGATGACCGCGCGCGAGGCCCAGGAGTACGGCCTCGTGTATCGCGTCATCGAGAGCGCGCTGGAGGTCTGAGCGCGCCGCGGCGGCCCCTCCGGCTCAGCGCTGGCAGCCGCCGAGCGCGGGCGCCCCGAGCAGATCGAGCTGCTCGACCGCGCGCTGCGGCCTGCGCGCGCGCAGGCCCGCATCCGCGGGCGGGACGGGGCCCCGGGAGGCCGCTCGCCGGAGGAGCTCCTCGCGGAGCGCGCCGAGCTCGCGCGCGGGGAGGGTGCTCGCGTCCGTCACGAGCCGCGCTCCGTCGCGGTAGCCGGTCCACACCGTGTAGCCGTTCCGCGTGACCTCGATCCCGAACCTTGGGCCATAATCCGTGATCTCGTAGCTGCGTCCCAGGGCGAGAAAGCTCCACTTCTTCATCGTGACCGTCTCGCCAGTGTCCATCGAGGCGGCCGGATCGGCCAACAAACCGGGTCGCGGTGCCCGGCGCTGGTCCGCGCTCCCAGAGGAGCTCGGGGTCACCTCGCCGGCACGCTGGCCGGGTTTTCCCGATCGCCGCGGAGCCCTCGCGGCACCGCTCTCGCGCGCGGCGGCCGCGTCGAGCAGCGCGCGTGGCGCGCCGTCCGACGGTCGCGATCGTGCTGCGATCTTCCGGACGTGCGCGCTCTGATACACTGTCGTGATGCTTGATAGGCTTGATGGGTGGATGTTGGGAATGGTCCTCTGCCTCGCCGTCGGGTGTGGCGGAAAGACCATCCACCCCTCGGAAAATGAGGGCGACGGCGGAGGAGCGCTTGCCGAGTTCGAATGCCGGCGCGGCGACGATTGCAACAACAGTACATGCAATCGGGTCAGCGATGCGCTCTGTTACGAGGAGCGGAGCGACCGCCCTTGCTGGTCTGACGAGGATTGTGTCGGCATGGCAGGTGACGACGGGGGAGCGGGAGAAGGCGGGGGCGGCGCGGTCGCCCCGTTCATCTGCGAGCAGCCGCATTTCTCATGCCTTCCATTCCAGGTGAACCCCGTCTGCGTCCGCGGTTGCGCGACCGACGCCGACTGCCCGGCGACGCTGGCCTGCGCGTCGGATCACCGCTGCAGCGCCAGGCCGTGCGCCGCCGACGCGGACTGCCCGACGAACCAGACATGCGATGTGGGCGGCGGCGCCTGCGTCCGCAAGGCGTGCGCGAGCGACGCCGACTGCGAGGGCTACTGCGTGCAGGACCGATGCGAGGAGAAACCGGGAGCCTGCTTCCTGTATTGAGCCGCTCGGTTCAGGCGCCGCGGAGGGTGCCTGTCAGCGCGACCGGTGGGATATCCGGTCATCGCCTTTCTTCTCCGCCGCATCTCTCGTGCTAGAACGCCGATCACGTCGATCAGGCGAGAAATAAACCGCCAAGACGCCAAGGACGCCAAGAAGAGAATCCCATCTTGGCGTCTTGGCGTCTTGGCGTCTTGGCGTCTTGGCGTCTTGGCGTCTTGGCGTCTCGAAATTTTGCGCTTTTCAGGCAGTTTCAACCCGTTTGTCGCTCCAGGCATCTCTCGTGCTAGCGCCGCCGGCTGGCGCCCGATGCGGGAACAGCCCTGGCCGTCACGGCGCTCCCGGCGCCCGCGCGCGGCGCCGTCCGCGCCGCCCCCGCCGCGCGCGCAGGAGCGCGCCGCCGGCCGCGACCAGGCAGCTCAGGAGCGCGCCGGCGCGCCCCCCGCCCGACGCCCCGCAGGAGCAGCCGCCGCCGGTGCTCGGCTCGGCCGCGCCCGCGCCGGCCTCGCCGCCGCCGGCGCTCGCCGCGCTCCCGCCCGCGCCCGCGCCCGCGGTGCCGCCCGGGCCGGCGCCGGCCTCGCACGAGGCCGCGGCGCCGACGAAGGTCGCGGTCGCCGGCCAGAGGTCGGGGCAGGTCCGGCCGGTCGTGCCGTCGCCCCCGCAGGCCGCCGGCGGGCCACAGAGGCGATCGAGCGTCAGGAGCGGCGAGAACGTCTTCCCCCCATCCGTGGAAACGCCGGCGGAGAAGCCGTCCACGGGCTCGTCGGCGCAGGCGAAGAGGCCCCGCGAGGTCCAGGTCAGGCAGCGGACGCCGAGCTCCCCAACCTGGGTGAACTCCAGGGTATCCGTCGGCGCGACCCACAGGCCGTCCAGATCGCTGCCGGCCGCGATCTCGGTGCCGTCGGGCGAGAGGGCGAGGCCGAGGAGGCTCGCCGCCTGGAACACCTCGCGCCACGTGGCGCCCCCGTCCCGCGAGACCAGCAGGGCGTCCGCGCCGTCGCCGTCGCGGCGCACGTACACCACGTCAGGATCGTTCGGGTCCACGGCGCCGAGGTACGGCAGGTTGCGATCGTCGCTGCCAGGGACGTCGAGCTCCTCCCAGGTCGCGCCGCGATCGTCCGATCGACGCACGATCCCCTGGAACGTGGGGCCGTTGCGGCGCCCGCTCACGTAGATGCGCCGCGGATCGCTGGGCGCGCCGTCCAGGGTCACGCCGAGGAACGTGCTCGGAAAATCGGCCCCGGCCTGGGTCCAGGTCCGCCCGTCGTCCTTCGACGCCCAGACCTGCGTCAAGATCGCGTCGCTGGCCATGACGCTGGAGCCGAGCAGGAGGACGCTCGCGGGGTCCGCGCGATCGATCGACAGATCGACGATGTTGCGCTGGGCGAGCGCGCCCTCGGCGATCTGCCAGTCGCAGCCGCGATCGCGCGTCGCGCTGAGCCCGTCGAAGAGCCCGGCGAGGATCGAGCCGTCGGCGGTGACGACGAGCATGGGGTCCTCGAAGCCGCTGTAACCGATGGCCGCTTCGCAGATCCACGACCAGCGCTCGCCGCCGTCATGGGTGGTGAGGACGCCGTAGGTCGCGCGGACGACGATGTGCTCGGGATCGGCGGGATCGACGAGGATCTGGCCGGCGGTGGGGTATCGGCCGTTGGCGCGCGCGGGCGCGGCGGCGGAGAGGACGAGGCCCGCCGCGGCGGCCGCGAGCCCGAGAGCGATGCGGTTCATCGAAGGGAGGTTCATCCATCCTCCTGCACAGCGCAACGCTTCGACAGGAGGCCTCAGGAGCGGCGCCGGGCCGGGGAGATCCCCTGTCCCGGACCGGTCACGATCCGCCGCTCGGCTGCGCGAGGGCCGGGGACGCGCCGCCGGCCCTCGCGCCACGGGCGCGCGCTACTGCTGCCGGAACTGCTGGTTCGTCCCGCTGTTGCACGTGTATTGGACGAACCTGGCGTTGTCGGCGGTGCTGGCCCCGTAGACGTCCACGCACTTGCCGCTGTTGACCGAGCGCAGCGAGACGACGCCGTTGCCGCGATCGACGAGATCCCACTTCTGGCTGTTCTTGCTGCCGTCGCAGTCCGCCTGCGTGAGGTTCGCCGAGTTGTTCCGGCTGGACCCCCGCACGTCGAGGCACTTCCCGCTGTTCGCGTTCTTCACGGTCGCCGTCGTGCCGCTGATGATCTCGACCTGCCACTGCTGGTCGCTCGCCCCGGTGCACGGCCGCTGGACGATGGTGGCGCCGTTGTCCAGGCTGGCCGCGCTGACGCCCATGCACTTGCCGGAATGGAGGGCCGCCAGTCCCTGGCCGCCGGGGTCGCTGCCCGGGTCGCCGCCGGGATCGCCGCCGGGATCGCCGCCGGGGTCGCCCGTGCCGCCGCCCAGGCCGGAGACCTGGACCTGCGCGCCCGTGGGCGACACCGAGAGGAGCGTCAGCTTCGCGTTCGTCCCGAAGAGCTGATGAGAAGCGCCGACCACGAGCGGCGCGTCCCTGAAGTTCCCGCCAGGGATCATGTCGAGCAGGTGCGCCCGGCCGCTCTCCCGCGACTGCGTGAAGAACGCATGGACGATCACGCCCTTCGTGGAGAGATTGCGCGAGTCGACGACGTTCGTCGCCGCCGGCTGGCGGAACTCGATGTTGTACATGATGTCGTTCGGGCCCTTGACGCGGAGGAGCTGGATCCCGGTGCTCGACTCGGTCATCGGGGCGAGCGTGTAGGTCCCGTCGGCGTCGACCGTCTGGGCCTGCGACGACGGGATCCACCCGAGGTTCACCTTGTAGTTGGCGTTGAAGTGCTGCCCGCCGCCGTTGCCCATCGGGTCGAACACATCGCCGTATTCGTCGAAGGTGCAGTCGTTGCTCATGGTCACCGTCGCCCCGCCGTCGCGACACGTCCGCGAGGAGGCGTGCCACAGGCCGAAGTTGTGGCCGAGCTCGTGCACGACGACGTTGGACCAGAGGCCGGCGATCCAGGTGGCGCTGCCGGGCTGCGCGCCCATGCCTCCGTACCCGCAGTCGATCTTGCCCATGATCATGTAGTGCTGGTACGCGTTGAGATCGAAGCCGGCGTTGCGCGCCGCGGTCTTGGCCTCGTTCTGCCACCGGTTGTAGTCGTCGCACTTGCCGAAGGCGATGTTGAACGGGCCGGCGACGTCGTACTGCAGCTGCATCTTCCCGAACGACGAGCCCGCCAGGTGGGTCGCCGCTTGATCCATGGTGTTGCGCACGTCCTGCTCCGTGCCCAGCGCCTGGCCGCCGTCGAACTGCACGCGCAGCACCAGGACGCGCTTGGTCCCGGTCGTGACGAGCGCGCTCGTCAGCGTTCCGATGCCCTCGGCCGGCCGCATCGTGTCCACCACGATCGCGCCGTCGTCGGTCTCGGTGCCGAACACGTCCACCGGGGAGCCGCTCGCCGTGCGCCAGTCGATCGACGACTCGGCGCCCGGCGGCGCCGTCTCCGTCATCGAGTCCAGGTTCAGGCGCACGAACACCCCATCTTCCCGCTCCAGCATGTAGCGCGCCTCGCCATTGGCGACGGCGACGGTCAGCGTCCCCGAGGCGGTCGGGGTCGGCCCCGCTCCCTCGTCACCGACGTCGGGGCTCAGGCAGCCGGGCGCGAACGCGCACGCTGCGGTGAGGGCAACCGTGGTGAGGTGTGACTTGAAGCGCTGCATGGGATCTTCCTTTCCTGGCTCGGTCCGATGCGCCCATCTCCCACGATGTCGGAGAGCGCCGCACCATCCCCCCTCAGGAGCCAGGGCGCGGCGCGACGGGGCGCTGCCAAGGAGAGGCCGCAAGCGCCGCCAGCCTCTCCGCTGCTGATGTAACTTGACGGCCAATCCGCTCGCGGATCCGCGCGACCATCGCTCGCGATCGCCGCGCCGTGCTGTGCTGCCGTCCAGGCACCCTCGCGAGTGCCTTTCCCTTCAAAGCAAATCCGCGGCCACAGACGTGCTACCGGCTTGACACGGGCAGCTGGCCTCTCTCGGTGAAACAATCACGTGAGGACGGCCCGTGATCCAATCTGATGTGATGTTTGCGCGACTGGCATGGATCGGGAGAGATCCTGAATGGACATGAAAACACCACCCCAGTGAGACCACGTGAGTTGGTGAAAGAGCGCTTGTGCTCGTTCGCTCGAGCGATATCGGCACGGGAATCCGTGCGATCGGCCGCGAGGGTGGCAATCCGTGGTCGAGGGTGAACACGGGAGTCCTCGGGTGAGGGCGCGGGCGGCGATGTGGGTAGAATGTGGGTGGATTGGCGCGCTCGCGGGCGCCCTGTAGGCCGTCGCTTCGTCCGGAGCTCCGCGGGGACGGGCCAGGTCGCGGGGCGCGGCGGGCGATCGAGGGGACCCGCGGCAGGGCCGGTCAGCGGGGCGGGGACAGGGGCGCTCCGGCCAGCCGGACGGCGGCCCCGCGGCGAATGGCGCCCTCGCGGCGCACGGTCGCGTAGACCCCGGCGACCGCGGGGAACACGACGCCGGGGGCGACCGTCGCGCTCGCGACCGCGTTGTGCCGGGCGAGCGCGCGCAAGAGGCCGGGATCGCGCGGGAGATCGCCCTGGGCCAGCGTGGGGACGACGCAGCGGGGGCAGGGATCGATGACCTCGAGGCGGACCTCCGGGGCGATCTCCAGCGCGCGGGTTATCCAGCCGTTCTCGACGAAGTCGCGCTCGCCCGCGGCCGTCGCGACGACGAGGTTCGGGCGGAACCTCGAGGCCTCGATGCGCCCCGAGGGGTGGAGATCGCGCAGGCGGTCGAGCGTCGCCGTGGTCAGCACGTGCAGGGCGGCCACGTCGAAGAACGTGCCGGCCGGCGCGGCGAGCGCCATCGGCTCCTCGACGATCGTGGCCTCCGCCGCGGAGCCGTCCGCGGGCGACCGATCCGCCTCGCGCCTCGGCGCGTCGGGCGGCCGGCTCACGAGCGCCACGTCGCGGCCGAGGGCGCGCGAGAGCGCCTGATCCACGTCCGGTTGCGCGCTGCTGATCACGGCGCCGTCCGGCAGCGTGATCCACACGGGCGGCAAGGGCGCCGAGGGGCGCGGCGGCTCCGCGAAGGCCGCGCGGCACGCGAACAGCGCGGCCCACTTGCCGGGGTGCTTGGCGCTCGCGACGTGCCCCGTCTCCCGGTCCAGGACGGCGTAGGCCCGGTCGCCGATCGCGCCGCGGTCGGTGATCTCCGCCTGGTCGATCTCCTCACCTTGCATCGATTTCACCGGATAGCGCCATATCGACACGACGGTTCCGGTGGGCTGTTCGCTCGGGTGCATGGCGTCTCTTTACCCGTTGCTCGATCTCCGGGCGAGCTCGGCGCCAGGAGATCGACGGCGCGACTCGGCGCCTCGGGCCTCGCTCGGCTCCGCCGCTCTCGGCCCCTGGCAGCTCGCTCCGCATCGCCGCCGCCCCTGGTATAGATGCGCGCATGACCCTCCTCCAAGACGTCGTGGCCGCGCTGGGGTCGATCGCCCCCCTCCAGTTCGCCGAGCCCTGGGACAACGTGGGCCTCCTGGCGGGCGATCCGTCGCGGCCCTCGTCGGCCGCGCTCCTCGCCATCGATTACACCCCCGAGGTCGCCCGGGAGGCGCGCGAGCGCGGGTGCGATCTCGTCGTCGCCTACCATCCGCCGCTCTTCGAGGCCGTGAAGCGCGTGGTCGCGCCGAGCCCCATCTTCGCGGCGATCCGCGACGGCATCGCGCTCTACTCGCCCCACACCGCGCTCGACGTCGCCGAGGGCGGCACCAACGACGTCCTCGCCGACGCGCTCGGCATGTCCGGGGAGCGCGCGCCGCTCCGGCGGGCGCCGTCCAAGGCGTGGCAGCACAAGCTCGTCGTCTTCGTCCCGGAGGAGCACGCCGACGCCCTGGCCGACGCCCTCGCCGAGGCGGGCGCGGGCCGGATCGGCCGGTACTCGCGCTGCAGCTTCCGCACCGTCGGGACGGGCACGTTCTTCGGCGAGGAGGGCGCGAGCCCCACCGTGGGCGAGAAGGGCCGGCTCGAGCGCGTGACCGAGGTGCGGCTGGAGATGGTCTTTCCCCGCGACCGGACCGAGGCGGTCCTGCAGGCGATGCGCGCCGCGCACCCCTACGAGGAGGTGGCGTTCGATCTCGTCGAGCTCGCCGTGGAGCCGCTGCGGGTCGGCATCGGCCGCATCGGGCCGCTCGCCGGCGCCGCGCCGGTCGGCGACCTGCTCGGCCGCATCAAGGGGGCCCTGGGGGTCGACGCGCTGCTCGTGGCCGGCCCCGAGCAGCGCGCCGTCTCGCGCGCGGCCACCTGCGCCGGCGCGGGCGGCGCGCTCCTCGACGAGGCGATCGCGCAGGGCGCCGAGCTCTACCTGACCGGCGAGCTGCGGCACCACGACGCCCTGCGCGCGGCGAGCGCCGGCGTCACCGTGGTGTGCGCGCTGCACTCGAACAGCGAGCGCGCCGCGCTGAAGCGCCTCGCCGAGCGCCTCCGCGCCGCGCTGCCGTCGCTCCGCGTCGAGCTCAGCGCGCGCGACCGGGATCCGTTCACGATCCGCTGACGGGGCGGCGATCCGGCGGAACGAGGAGAGACCACCCTCGAAGTCCAGGTCGCTCTGCGCTGACGCGGTGGATGGCGCCAGAGGCGCCGGCGCGAGCAGCGGAGGCGGCGATCCGGCAAATCTGGCCGCGATGGCGGAAGGGGTGGCTCAGGCCGTCGAGAGGGCCCGGGCCGTGGCGGCCCAGGCGGCCATGCCTTAGGGATCGCCATGCAGCGACGCCGAGCGGAGCGCCGGCGCGCCTGCGGTGCGGCTCTCCGCCGGCACGCCGGACAGCAGCGCGGCGCCGACGCGCCCGCGCCGGCTCGGGATCTCGCGGGGCACCGCCATGGTGTGGAGGGCGAAGCGATGACATCACCGAAGGACGCGCAGCAACATCCGCCTCCATGGGCCCATCCGGTCCGGAGCTCGGGCGCGCCGGAGGCGTCGAAAGAGCAGCTCGTCCAGGCGCGGGTCCGGCGCATGATGATGGCTTACGGCGTCGACGACCCCGACGTGGAGAGCGCGCTCGTGAAGATGGCGGCCTGGGTCGAGAAGCTGGTCGCCGCCGAGCAGGAGGAGGCCGAGGCGTGGGTGCGCGCGGTGCCGGCGGAGGGCGAGGCCGGCAGGCGCAGGTCGCCCCTGGCGCTGCTCGGCGCGGTCGTTTTCGTGCTCGGCGTCCTGTGCGGCGTGGCGCTCGCCGCCCTGCGCCTGCGCTGACGTCGCGACCCGCCCTCCGGGACGGCCGCGCGGGCCCGCAAAGGCGCTGGACGGAACGGGTGCCCGCGCTCAGCTTGCTCGCCCCATGCGCGACGACGCCACGCCTCCCGCCCGCGACCTGCGCGCGGAACCCGATGCGCCCTTGCCCAGCCTGCGCCGCGGCGCCGGCGTCTGGGCGACGCTCCGCGAGGCGGTCGGCGGCAGCGGCCACGACTTCACCAGGGGCTCCATCGACCGCGCGATCGTCCTGCTCGCGATCCCCATGGTCATGGAGATGCTCATGGAGTCGCTCTTCGTCGTGGTCGACGTGTTCTGGGTGTCGCGGCTCGGCGCCGACGCCGTCGCCGCCGTCGGGCTCACGGAGTCGCTCCTCGCGGTGGTGTACGCCCTCGGGCTCGGCCTCTCGGTCGCCGCGTCGTCGACGGTCGCGCGGCGGATCGGCGAGGGGCGCCCCGAGGAGGCGGCCGCGATGGCGGGGCAGGCGATCGCGCTCGGCCTGCTCACCTCCCTGCCGATCGCGGCGGCCGGCGGGCTGCTCGCGCCGCGGCTGCTCGCGGCGATGGGGGCGACCGACGGGGTGATCGCGACCGGCGCGCCGTTCGCCGCGATCATGCTGCTCGGCAACGGGACGATCCTGATGCTGTTCGTCATGAACGCGGTCTTCCGCGGGGCCGGCGACGCGGCGCTGTCGATGCGGGTGCTCTGGCTCTCGAACGCGCTGAACATGGCGCTCGGCCCGTGCTTCATCTTCGGCCTCGGCCCGTTCCCGGAGCTCGGCGTGACCGGCGCCGCCGTGGGGACGACGCTCGGGCGCGGGGCCGGCGTCGCGCTGCAGGTCTTCCTGCTCGCGCGCGGCGGCGGCCGCGTGAAGGTGAGGGCGCGGCACCTCGTCCCCGACCCGAAGGCGCTCGCGGCGCTGCTCCGCCTCTTCGCGAACGGCGCCCTGCAGGCGCTCATCGGCACGGCGAGCTGGATCGGCATGGTGCGCATCATCGCGCCCTTCGGGAGCGCGGCGCTCGCCGGCTACACCATCGGGATGCGGATCATCGCGTTCGCCATCTTGCCGGCGTTCGGGCTCGCGAACGCCGCCGCGACGATGGTGGGGCAGAACCTCGGGGCCGGGCGCCCCGAGCGGGCCGAGGCCGCCGTCTACCGGGCGGGCGTCTGGAACACGGTCATGCTCGGCGCGGTCGGCCTGGTCTTCGCGGTGGGCGCCGGCGCCATCGTCGGCGCGTTCACGGACGACGTCGAGGTGCTCCGATCCGGCACGCAGACGCTGCGGATCGTGGCGTGCGGGTTCCTGTTCTACGGCTTCGGCATGGTGTTCATGCAGGCCTTCAACGGCGCCGGCGACACGTGGACGCCGACGATGCTGAACTTCGCCTGCTTCTGGCTCTGGGAGATCCCGCTCGGCTGGTGGCTCGCGCGCGCCGCGGGGATCGGCTCGGCGGGCGTGCCCATCGCGATCGCGGTGGCGTTCTCGACGCTCGCGGTCGCGGGCTGGCTCATGTTCCGCCGCGGGGCCTGGAAGCAGCGCCGCGTCTGAGGGGGCGCCGCCGCGCAGGAGCGCCGGGCCGCCGCCCCGGCGCCGCTAGCCCGCCGGGCGCGCCAGCCAGGCGTCGATGAGCTTGCGGGCGATGCTGAGCGGCGGCGGCAAGAGCGGCAGCGCGTCGCGGTGGAACCAGCGCGCGTCCTCGAGCTCGCGCGTGTCGACGCGGAGCTCGCCGCCGGCGTAGCGCGCGGTGAAGCCGACCATGATCTGGTGCGGGAAGGGCCACGGCTGGCTGCCGAAATACGCGACGTCGGCGATGTCGACGCCCGTCTCCTCGTGGACCTCGCGCGCGACGCACGCCTCCAGCGTCTCGCCGGGCTCGACGAAGCCCGCCACGAGGCCGTACATGCCCGCGGGGAACCGCGCCTGCCGCGTCATCAAGAGGCGCGGCCCGTCCCCGACGAGCACGATCGTCGCCGGCGTGATCCGGGGGAAGTAGTTGCTCGCGCAGCGGACGCAGCGCTTGACCCGCTCGTCCTGCCCGGCCTCGAGCTCGGCGCCGCACGCCGCGCAGTACTGGTGCGCCCTGTCCCAGTGCTGCACCTGGTACGCCGTGCCCGCCAGGTCGAACAGCTCCGGATCGATGCGGCCGTGGAGGCGCCGCAGCGAGACGTAGGCGTGCCCCTCCGGCGCCGGAGAGCCCTGCGCGAGCTCCGCGGAGCGGCAGGGGCGCCCGTCGAGCTCGCCGAGCGGCTGGTGGCGCACGACGAGGACGCCGAGCTCCGCGAGGTCGGCCGCGACGGGGGCGTCGAAGCGATCGCCGCCGTCGCGCGGCGCGCGGACGAGGAGCTCGTCGCCGCGGAACGCGAACCACGCGATCTCGGCGGCCGGCGCGCTCGGCCGGCCGAGCCCGGGGCGGAAGCGGGGAGGCGGCATGGGATCACGCCCGCCCGCGGGGCCGCGTGGGCTCCGCTGCGAGGGCCTGTGCTGCGCGACGTTCGCCGGAGGGAGAGCCGATCGGGGGCATGCGGGGGAGCTTAGCCCTGGCGCCCTGCGTCGGTAACCCCGCCAGAAACACCGGTCGATGACGAGCGGTGACGAGCAGGTCGCAGAGCACCCGCTGAAGCTCGGCGCATCGGCCGCCGAGCGGCGCCGCTGCCGCTCTCGAGGCCGCTGTCGGCCCGGAGCCGCTCGAGGCCGCCGGCAATCTCCCCTCGGTCTTCATGGCCCCTCTGGAGGGCTCCACCCATCAATAAGGGCACGTCAGCACCTCCGGCGCGCTCGTGCCATAGGTGCTCACGCCCGAGATGGCGTTGTCTTCCGGATGAAAGAGCGCCTGGGCGCCAGCCGGTCCCGAGAGCCAGCATTGCTGCTGGATCGATCGCGATTGCCTCCCGCGCGAGGGGTCGCAGCGAGCCACCGTACCGCCGCGGATCGCGACGCCGCTGGCCTCGATCCTGATGCCGGGATAGGAGCCTGACGTGTGGCGTAGAGCATTGTTGAAGACGAGCGGATCCTCCAGGATGACATCTCCTACCCGGACCGAGCTCGCGGGCAGCGTCGTCCGCGAGGTCAGGAACACGCCGTAGTACCCGTTTCCCCAGGACCAGATGTCCCGGAGCGTCACGTCGGTGCCCGCCTGGACATGCACGCCGTGGGTCCCGTTGTACGCGGACCTGACCCTCTCGATCCGGATCCCCGTCGGACGGTCCTCTGCGATGCTGCTCGCCAGCATGACGCCGGCGCCGCCGTTGTGGTGAAAGTAGCTGTCCTCGACAAGCACGTTCTCCGCCACCGCGCTCGGGATCTCGGGGCTTGGGCGGGGCAGGGTGGCGATCCACAGGCCGTTCCCGCCATTGTCCGTCGTGGATCCGTCGCCGGGATGGATCAAGTTGTGGTGGACCTCGCAGTTGCGCACGATCACGTTCGCGGTGACGATCTTGATCGCGGTGGCGCCGACCGGGCCGTCGATGTTCTTGATCTCGCAGTTCTCCACGAGGATGGGCGGCGTGTCGTGGTACCCGGCGATGGAGGACAGATAGATGCCGCCCTTCGGCACGCCGTCCACGATCACGTTCCGGATGACACCCCCGGTGCCCCAGGTGATGCCGATGCCGTCCAGGTTGAGCGGCTTGCAGGAAGGCAGCTGGGGCGAGAGGGGCGAGTACCGCATGATGACGTTCTCCACGCTGCAGTTCGAGCAGGTGTTCAGCTGGATGCCGCCCCTGGCTGTCTTGCGGGGGCCCTCCGTGAGGGCGATCTGCAGGTTGCGGATCCGGAGCCGAGAGACCCCCTCCACGACGGTCCCGTTCGGCCTGACGACCCTGGTGACCTGGATCGCCCCGGGGTACTGCTCCGGATTGCAGGGAATCGCCACGAGGGTTGCGGTCCCGGGATCGCCTGGTTCGGCGTCGGGAGACAGCTCCGGCCCCTCCAGGGTCAACGCGTCGTAGTGAGGACGCAGAGGAGTGCGCAGCACGTAACGCCCCGCAGGGAAAGCCACGGTGCGCCTCCGGGCGCTCAGCGACGCTGCGCACTCGATGGCCCTCGCGATGCCCGGGCTGTCGTCCACGCTCGTGCTGTGGTCGACGGAGGCGCCGGCGGAGAACGGCCATTCTTCCGGCCTCGCCAGGTAGGGAAGGACGTTGACCACGCCGTCCGGGTCAACGGACCCTGGCAGGCAGCAGCGCGCCCCCTGGCAGTCATTCAGGTCCTCGTGCAGCGTCCTGGTCCCCGAGCAGACGCCGCTGGCGGGGCAGAAAGGCCCCGTGCAGAGCGGAGATTCCGTGGCGTAATCAGGGCAGGCGACCCCCGTCGTCTCGTCTGCCAGGTAGGGCGGCTCGGCGTCGGGCGCATCGAGGCTGCAGAAACCCGCGGACCCGGCGTCCTCCACCGTAGAAGGTTGATATCCCCACTCGACATCAGCGGGGCCGGCGCCGGCCGGGACCAGGGCGGCTCCGGCTCGAGCGGAGACGAGCGCGAACAACACTCCGATCCAGGTCTTCACAAACCGCTGGTCCAACAACACACATACCTCCGTTCTCAAACGAGGTCGAGTCGTTACCGGAAAGGCGCAATGAGCGAGCGTAGAAATCGAGCAGAGCACTGCTTTGCTGGTGAAAGAGTCACCCCCTCCGGGGTGGCCGCGAGGCGAGCACACCGATGTTCCGCTCGCCGCGTCCGGCCTGAGCGATCTCCCTGAGCGGCGCGCCGCGCGCGGCGCGGCGACCCGTCCCGGCGGGAGCCGGGCGGGCAAGCCAGCGACGGCGATGCCGGGAGCCAGGGCGAATTGGCCGATGACCACGGGGAGCGGAGCTGTCCGTGACAGTCGCTTCGAGAGCGATATGCCTATCAGGTAGGACGCACCGGATGCGCCGTCGCGCATGCCCGCGTGCCTCTGGCCGCGCTGCGTCCTCTGGATATCGCGCAGAACGTCGCGCCGCGCCCGCGATATGCCATGTGGCTTGTCACGCTCATCGTCTCCGCGCAAGCGCCGGCACGCCGCGGCCGAGCGCGCCGCGGCGGCCCGCCGCGCGAAGGCGATTGGGTGACGAGCCGACGGCGGACGAGCGAATTTCGTGAAGGACGGGCGCGCGCGGCCGCCTCGGTCCGAGAGGACACCGCGGGCGGCCGCTCGCGCCGGCGGCGAAGCGCGCCTTCAGCCAGGCATCGCGGGCAATGCCTACGTGAGGTTCGTGAGCGGCCCGGTGCAGTACTCCAGCCCGCCGAACCTGGTCCGGGCGTCGCCGAACAGGTTCAAGATCGAGACGAGCAGGTTGTTGTGCGGGAGGCTCGGGTACCGGACCCAGCGCCCGGTGCGCAGGCCCCCGCCGCCGCCGGCCAGCAGGAACGGCATGTCCGTCTTCGCGTGGGTCGCCGGATCCGAGATCTCGGAGCCGAAGAAGACGACGCTCTCGTCGAGCAGCGAGCGGAATTTCGACATACCCCTCGATCCTTTCAGGCAGCCATGTACAGGAAACCGTCTGGGTGAGCTCGACGAGGCGCCGCAGGTCCGTGACTTGAAGACCCAGGCATCGTTGTCGCTCCTCGCCCGCACCTGGCTCGCTGAGGCACCATGATTCAACAACAGTCTTGACGAAATGACCAGGGGGATTGCCGTGCGGGGCCCACCACGAGGCGGCGCACGACGAGAGCACGTGCCGCACAGATGAACTTTTCCGATCGGAGCGCGGGCCTGATTGCCTCGACGTGGCATGTCTCGCTGCAGGCGGTATTCCGGGGGTTCGCGTACGTTCGGAGCGGAAGCGAGGCGCTCCAAGGGCAGCGCGTCGTCCTTCGTTGTTGGGAGATACGGTACCAGCTGCCTTGCACGTCAAGGGCAAGCTCACGATGCGGCAGACGAATTCGCATTGAGGAGGGAGTCCGCCGATGGGGTGAGGAGAATCGCACGAACCGCGTCCCGCGCGTGCACCGGCTCGTCGGCCTTCGTCCTATGCGTTCTCCGTTCTCCGTCCAACGATGCGTCGGGCGCGCACGCCTACACTCGGGCAAGCAGCGCCTGGTAGCCGTTGAACTCGTTCTTCCAGTCCCCATAGACGGCCGCAAGTCCGCACGTGGGGCAGCGGCATCCGAGATAGAGCCAGCGTACATCCTCGCTCTCGTCGTACAGGGACACGCCGACGGTAATCTCGAAGGCTTCATTCCCGCAGGGGCAGGCGCACTGCTCCAGCTCGGCGTCCTCCAGGTACTCGTCGCTATCCGCGATCGGGTGGTCGCACGCGCAGGCGACGCACGTGCGGACAGCTGCTCCCTCGGCGTCATCGAGCGCCAGGCGGAACTGCGTGCCGCCACACGCGCAGACCGCGTCGGCGAAATGGCGGGCCAGGTAGGCGTTGTCGCCGCTGTACCGCAGCAGCACCTCGCGGACGTCAGCTTGGTTGTCGCCGTACCAGTGCTTCCCACGCTTTTTCAGCACGATCTCCGTTCCTCCCTCACCGCCCAGCTATCCATGGGCCGGCCATCCTCGGCCGGGCTTCTGCCGGGCGGCGCTACTGCCGCGCTGGCCCCCGCGCCGCGTCACCGCAGCACCGACAGCTTCTCCCGGTGGCTCCGCGCCACCTTGAGCTCGGCGCCGCCGGCCAGGACCACGATCGTCTCCCGGCGGCCCTGGGTGCGCAGCTCCTTGATCCGGTCGCGGTTCACGATCGCCGAGCGGTGGATGCGCACGAAGCGCGCCGGATCGAGCTTGCCCTCCACGCTGTTCATCGTCTCGCGGTGGAGGTAGCTCTTCCCGCCGGCGTGGATCTGCACGTAGTAGTCGGCCGCCTCGATCCAGTCGATCTCCTCGACGCTGAGGAAGACCACGCGGCAGCCGTCCTTGATCGCGAGCCGCCGCGGGTGATCCGCGCCGCCGGCGGGCGGCTCCGCGCCGGCGCTCGCCCGCCCGCGCGCGCCGGCCGCCGCCGCGGGGTCGCCGTAGCTCTGCAGGAGCGAGAGGAGGCGCTGGCTCAGGTCGCTCATCCGCGACAGCCGGAGGTGGCCCTTCGCGCGGCGGAGGGCGTCGTGGAAGCGGTCGTCGTCGAACGGCTTCAGCAGGTAGTCGAGGGCGTGGACCTCGAAGGCGCGCAGCGCGTAGCGGTCGAACGCCGTCACGAAGATCACCGCGGGGAGCTCGCCCGGCGGGAGCGACGCCATCACCTCGAACCCGTTCATCTCGGGCATCTGCACGTCCAGGAACACGAGGTCGGGCCGCAGCCGCCGGATCGTCTCGAGCGCGCTCGGGCCGTCGCCCGACTCGGCGGCGATCGCGACCTCGGGGTCGTCCGCGAGGAGCATGCGGATCCCCTCGCGGGCGAGCGGCTCGTCGTCCACGATGACGGCGCGGATCTCCCCGGGGCTATCCATGCGCGCGCCGCTCCTCCTGCGGGTGCGCGGGCTGGAACGGGACCGCGACCGTCACGAGGACGCCCCCCTCCGGGCGCCGCGCGATGGCGAGCCGGTGGTCGCCCGGGTAGAGCTGCCGGAGCCGCGCGCGCACGTTGCCGAGCCCCGTGCCCTCGCTCGCCTCGCCGGCCCAGCCCTCCTTGAGCCCGCGGCCGTCGTCGGTCACCTCCACGACGAGGCGGCGATCCTCGCGCCGGGCCGCGATCGTGACGCTCCCCGACGACGCCCGCGGGGCGATGCCGTGGCGGATCGCGTTCTCGACGATCGGCTGCAGGATGAGGTTCGGGATCTCGGCGTCCAGCGCCTCGGCGGCGACCTCCTTGCGCACCGTCAGCCGGTCCTGGAAGCGGGTCTTCTCGATGTCGAGGTAGCGATCGAGGAAATCGAGCTCCTGCTTGAGCGGCACGATCGGCTTGCCCGCGCTCTCGAGCGCCATCCGGAGCAGCTCGCTCAGGCCGGTGATCATGCGGACCGAGGCCTGCGTCTCCTGCTTTCTCACGAGCACGGCGATCGCGTGGAGCGTGTTGAAGAGGAAATGCGGGTGGAGCTGCATCTTGAGCGCCTGGAGCTCCGCCTGGACGAGCTTCGTCTCGAGCTGCGCGGCCGCGACCGCGCGCTCCCGGTACTTGCGGTGGTAGTCGGCCGCGTGGACCATCGCGAGGATCCCCCAGTAGATGAGCAGCTCGATGTCGAGGTAGATGCTCATGAGCTTGATGAACACGTCGTGGAACGGCGTCTTCACGTAGTGCTCGTTGCCGATGAGCCGCCCCATGAGCGCGCTGATCGCGACGTGGCCCGGGGCCATGGCGAGGTTCGCGAAGAGGTGCACCGCGACGTTCCGCAGGAGGCGCTTGCGCTCCATCGGGAACCTGCGGCCGAGCCAGACGATCGCGGGCGTCATGAGCGCCCAGAAGAGCCAGGGCAGCCCCTGCCAGAGGAAGGCGGCGACCAGCGGGAGGCGCGCCTCCTGCCTCTGCTGGACGAAGAGGTAGGTCTGCGCGCTGGAGACGAGCACCGGGATCATCCAGAGCCCGGCCACGAGCCAGATGGCCGCCCACCTCGGCCCAGCGAGCGCTGGGGACGGCGCCCGGCCGCGCGCCGGGGTGGCGGCGGCGGGCGGGAGCGCGACGTGCGTGGCGCCGGCGCCGCCGTTCACGGTTCACCCGGGGGGCTCAGCTGCCGCGAGGTCTGCATGGCTCGGCTCCATGGCGCGCGCCGTCGTGCCGGCGCGCTCTCGCCCTGGCCAGCGGGACGCGGGCCGAGGGGGCTCCCCTGGATCAGAGCACAGGCGGCGGCGGCGCGGGGGCGCTTTGCAGCGGGCTGCGCCCCGGCTGCAGCGAGCTGGCCCGCGGGCGGGAGGCGTCAGGGGCCCGCTGGCCAGGGCTGCGGGCGCCGGCGCGCTGGCCGACGGTAGCGCGGTGCTTTGGCCGAACGTGCGTACCTCGGGGAACCGCCAAGGCGCCAAGGACGCCGAGAAATCTCAACAATTTGCATTCTTGGCGCCTTGGCGCCTTGGCGCCTTGGCGGTTCGATCCTCTGCGGCAGGAGCCGCACCACCGGCCGGGGCGAGGGCTCACGCCGGGCCGGCGAGCGTCGCGGCCCACGCGAGCGCGACGAAGGCGACCTCGACGTCGCTCTTCCTGGGGACGAGGCGCTTCGTCTCGATGCCCTCGGCGGCGCGGAGGGGCAGCTGCTCCAGCGCGGAGAGCTCGGCGGCCTGCGCGGCGTGGAGGTCGCGGAGCGCGGCGTCCGCCTCGGTCCATTCCTGGCGCGCGCGCGAGAGCTTCGCGGTGGCCCGGTCGCGCTGGGTCCCGGCGCGCCGGGCGGTGTCCCGGCCGGCGACGAGCCCGAGCAGCGCGGCGCCGACCGCGCCGGGGAGCGCGGCGACCTCCGCCTCGGCCTGGTCGTACCGCGCCTTCGCGGCGGCGATGCGCTCGCCGAGGCGCGCGATCCTGGGTGCGAACCGGCCGATCACCTGCTGCCGCTCGGCGGCGGCGAGCCGGGCCGCGGCGGCGCGGCAGCGGGCGGCGAACGCCTCGAGCGGCTCGCCCTCGGCCTGCGCGAGCCCGAGCTCCCGGTGGACGGCCACGGCGGCCTCGGTCGTGCGGTAGGCGTGCTCCCGGAGCGCGCGCGCCGCGGCCTGCGCGGCGGCGCGCTTCGCGAGCGGGGCCGGCAGCTCGGCGAAGCGGGCGCCGGCCGCGGGCGAGGGGGAGAGCAGCGCAGGGTCGAGCCGGGCGACGCGCGACAGATCCGGCCTGCCGTCGGGCAGGAGCGGGGCGGCGAGGAGCTGGCTCTGGTTGAGGGTGATGCCGAGCTTCGCGTCGCGCAGGTGGGCGACCACCGAGCACGCCACCCAGGGGATGTAGCGGAACCCCTCCGGGGCGGCGGCAGGGGCGTGCGCGTACAGGCTGCGCCAGCCTTCGGGCGGCGCCGGCGGCGCTGCGGGCGATGCGGGGGGCGGCGGCGCCGCCGCGGCCGCGGCTCCGGCGCGCGCGCGAGCGGCCTCGCCGCGCCGGGCGGGGGAGGGGGGCGCGCGGCGCGGGTCGAGGAGGACCGTGCCGCCCGGGCCCACGGGCGGCGCGTGCGGGGTCGGCGCCGGCGACCTCGCTGCGGGGGCGCCCGCGGCCTGCGGCGGCTGCGCGGTCGCGGCGGGCGGCTGCGCGGTCGCGGCGGGCGGCTGCGCGGTCGCGGCGGGCGGCGCCGCGGCCGCGGCGGGCGGGGGAGGGGACATGCCCCGGACGAGGCGGCCGAGCTCGCGCCGGGTGACCGGGCCGCGCAGCCACGACAGGCTGAACCGCGTCTCGGCGAGGAACGACGGCGGCTGCATGTGGACGTCGCGCACGAAGAACGTGCGCGGCGGGAGCGCCTTCAGGGCGGCCGACAGCGCCGCGGCGTCGACGCCGCCGGCGCCGCCGTCCGCGCCCGAGAGCCCCTCGACCACGCGCTCGCGGTCCGCGTCCGTCTGGAGCCGCCCCACGAACCACGCGCCGGCGTTGGAGAGCGCCTTGTAGTCGAGATCCATCGGGTTCTGCGTGGCGAGGACGACGCCGACGCCGAAGGCGCGCGCCTGCTTCAGGAGCGCGAGCAGCGGCCGCTTCGTGGGCGGGTTCGCGGGGTGCGGCGGCAGGAACCCGAACACCTCGTCGAAGACGACGAGGGCGCGCAGGTCGCTGGTGCCGGAGAGGCCGCGCACCCACGAGAGCAGCTGATCGAACAGGAGCCCGAGGACGAGGAGCCGCTCGTCGTCCTCGAGGTGCGCGACGCTCACGATCACCGCGGGCGTCTTGCCGCTCTGGGCGTCCTGCGCGAGCCACGCCGCGACGTCGAGCGGCGCGCCCTTGCGCCACGTCGCGAACGTGGGGGAGGCGAGCAGGGTGTTGAGCTCGCGCGCGAGCGCCTGCCGCTCCTTCGGGGCGAAGAACTCGTCGACGTCGAGGGCGCCCACCGCGGCGATCGGCGGCGCGGCGAGGTCGGCGAGCAGCTCCTCGAGCCCGGCGGACCGCCGCTCGCGCAGCCGCCGCTCGGCGAGGTGCGCGAGCAGCACGTGCTCGCGGCTCCGCGCCGGATCCGGGTCGCGCCCGACGAGCCGGAGCAGGAGCGACAGCGAGGCCGAGAGCGCCTCGCGGGCGGCCTCCTCGTCCTCGTCCCAGAGCGACGAGGGCGCCTCCAGCGCCGACAGCACGTGGATCGGCTCGCCCGCCGTGGTGCCCGGGGTGAGCAGGCGCGGCGCCATGCGGGCGCGGAGCGCGGCGACGTCGGCGGGGCCGAGCCCCGAGGCGGCGAGCCCCGCGCGCCACCGCGCGGCGAGCTCGGCCGCGACGTCGGCCGCCGCGCGGCCGTCGCGCGCGGCCGCGGAGGGGTCGACCCACGGCTCGAACTCGGCCGGGGAGAGCTCCGGGAACGTGA
This sequence comes from Sorangium sp. So ce134, assembly GCA_051525975.1. Taxonomy (GTDB): domain Bacteria; phylum Myxococcota_A; class Polyangia; order Polyangiales; family Polyangiaceae; genus Sorangium. The sequence goes on along the minus strand of CP150314.1, from coordinate 7,965,595 downwards.
AGAGCAGGTTGGGCAGGTCGCCCTTCACGTCGACCATGAGCACCGGGACGCCCGAGCGCAGCGCCTCCTCGACGAGGACCATGACGAGCCCGGTCTTGCCGCTGCCGGTCATGCCGACGACAACGCCGTGGGTCACGAGGTGGTGCGCGGGGAGCTCGAGCGGGCGCGCGGCGGCGCCGGGATCCCCCGAGAGCGGGCGGGAGCGGCCCAGGGCGAACGGGCGGGTCGGCATGAGGGCGCGCTCGTGCCATGGCGGCAGCGACGTCGCAATGCTCGGAGGGCGAGGGGGAGCGGCCGGGCGCCTGCGCGCGCATCCCCCTGAGTCCGGCGCAGAGCGTGCGCCGCCCGCCGGCGCGACCCACGCAATCCGTGCGACCGCGGCGCACGCGCTGCGCTCTCCCCGCATTCCGCCGCGTTCCGCCGCCTGGCGCCGCCCCGACGCGCGCATCTTCGCGTCAAAATGGACGCCGGTGCGGCTATAGTGGGCTGATGGAGGTCGGGCCATGAAGCCGGATGCGCCCGCATCCGCCGAAGGCATTCCAAGAATCGGTGAGATCTTCGCGCAGAAGTACCGCCTCGAGCGCAGCCTCGGCCAGGGCTCCATGGGCGTCGTCTTCGTCGCAGAGCACGTCTCGCTGCGCCAGCGCGTCGCGGTCAAGTTCCTCCTCTCGCGGGCCAAGGACTTCCCGGGCGCGAGCGCCCGCTTCCTGCGCGAGGCGCGCGCCGCCGCGGCGATCCGGAGCGACCACGTCGCCCGCGTCGTCGACGTGGGCACGGCCGAGCAGGGCCTGCCGTACATCGTCATGGAGTACCTGCGCGGCCGCGATCTCCAGGAGGTGCTCGACGCGCGCGGCCCCCTGCCCGTCTCCGAGGCGGTCGACTACGTGCTCCAGAGCTGCGATGCGGTCGCGGAGGCGCACGCGCGCGGCATCGTCCACCGCGACCTGAAGCCCGGAAACCTCTTCCTCACGACCGGCCCGAGCGGCGTCCCCCTGGTCAAGGTGCTCGACTTCGGCCTCTCCAAGTCGGCCGAGGACGCCGCCGAGGAGGACGGCAAGCTCACCGCCTCGGAGATGATGCTCGGCTCCCCCTGCTACATGTCGCCCGAGCAGGTGCGCTGCACCAAGGACGTCGACGCGCGCACCGACGTCTGGGCGCTCGGGATCATCCTCTACCAGCTCCTCACCGCGCGCTTCCCGTTCGACGCGCCCTCGATCTCGGCGCTCTTCGTGGCCATCGCCACCGAGGCGCCCAGGCCGCCGCGCGTGCACCGGTGGGAGCTGCCCGTCCACCTCGAGGAGGTCATCCTGCGCTGCCTGGAGAAGGACGTGCAGCGACGCCTCCAGAGCGTCGTGGAGCTGGCGCGCGCGCTCGCCCCGTACGGCACCGAGCACTCGGCGCGCGCGCGCGACCAGATCGAGGCGATCGCCGCGGGCAAGGCCTTCCCCTCGCTGCCGCCGCCCCCGCCCGACCCCGCCGCCAGCACCGCCCCCGCCGGCGCGCCGCGCCTCCAGGGCGCCGCGGAGACCTGGCCGCGCCCGGGCGCCGAGGTGCCCGAGGAGCGGGCCAGCCGCCGCGCCACCGTGGTCGCTCCCGGGGGCGGCGATCACGTGGTGACCATGCCCAGCCCGGGCACGGCGGCCGACTCCCTCCGCGCCCGCGACGCCGCGCCGGTCGAGCGCGCCTCGGTGCCGGTCTCCAGCGACGAGGGGCCCACGCTGATGATGGCGCGCGAGGACGGCCCCACGCTGACGATGGCGCGCGAGGACGGCCCCACGCTGACGATGGCGCGCGAGGACGGCCCCACGCTGACGATGGCGCGCGACGACGGCCCCACGCTGCCGTGGCCCTACCGGCTGCTCGCGTCGCCCCCGCAGGGCGACGTCGACGAGAGCATCGGGAGCATGCCCGTCGTGACCGAGCGCCGCCCCGGCCAGCAGAGCTCCCTCATGCTGCGCAAGCGCCGCCGCGCGGCCGCGCGGATCGCGGCGGCCGCCTCCCTGACCGCCGCGGTCGCGGTCGGGGCGACGTTCTGGTCCCGCCGCGCGGAGAAATCGCCGGCCGTCGTCCTGCCGTCCAGCCAGGCCTCGCAGGCCCCGGCCTCGCCGCCCGACGCCGCCGGCAAACTCGACGCGCCGCCGGGGACCTCGGCGTCGGCCAGCGCAGCGCCAGGCGGCGCAGCGGACCTCGAGGCGTCAGCGCAGGCGCCCGCGTCATCCGGGCCCAGGGCGCTCCCCGGACACCCGCCGGACGCGCCCGCGCGCAAGACGTGGCGTCAGCCGCCGCGCCCGGCGGGGAGCGCCCCGCCCAAGCCCAGGCCGCTGGCTCCCGACCCCATGCCCCCGCTCCTGAACAGGTAGCTGGCAGACCCGGAGGGCAAGCGAGACCCATGGCGAAGAAGAAGCTCTCGGCCCGCGCCGCCCGGCGCGCGGGCGACCGCGCGGCGGAGAAGCTCACCCGCGACATCGAGCGGCTCGCGCTGCTCGAGCCGGGCCACACCCCGGAGCGCGCCATCGCGCTCGACGCGGCCTCGCAGGTCGAGGTGGCCGCGCGGTCGATCCCGTGCCCGCGCTGCCGCGGCGCCTTCCGCGTGGAGGACCACGCCGCCGAGACGCTGGACGGCGTCCGCCTCCGCGTCGCGCAGGTCGCCTGCAGCGCGTGCGGCGCGCGCCGAAGGCTCTACTTCCGGCTCGGCGCCGCCGCCCTCAACTGAGCCGCGCGCGCGCGCCGGCCCGCGCGGGGCGGTGCGGCACTTGCCGCAGAGGAGCGAACCGCCAAGGCGCCAAGGACGCCAAAGGGTCGAGAGCTCTTGGCGTCCTGCGCGCCCATTCCCCGCGTCAGTACCGCGGGACGCTCTCGTCGATGTGGAGCGACCACGCGTCGATGCCGCCCTGGAGCGAGGCGACGCGCGCGTGGCCGAGCTTCTCGAGGATCGCGGCGGCCGAGAGGCTCCGGACGCCGTGGTGGCAGTACGCGACGATCAGCGCGCCCTCGGGGGCCGCGACCTCGTCCGCGCGCTCGGTGAGCTCGTTCAGCGGGATCAGCGTGCTGCCCGGCAGCGCCGCGATCTCGTGCTCGCCGGGCGTCCGCACGTCGAGGAGGACCACCGGCTCCCCCGCCTTCAGCTTCTGGAAGAGCTCTTTCACGGAGATCTGCTGGACCATGGCCTGCTCGCGCTCGCCCCCGGAATGGTGCCGTAAAGACCTCTACCTATCCGAAGCGCTCCCCCGGGACAACGGCGTGTCAGCCCGTGGCCCGCTGCCTGACGAGCGCCGCGACGACGCCGACGAGCTCTGCGGGATCGAGGGGTTTTGCGACGTGGGCCTGATAGCCGGCGCCGAGGGCGCGCGCCCTGTCCTCGGCGCGCGCCAGGGCGCTGAGGGCGACGGCGGGCGTGGCGCCGCCGCGTGCGGGACCGAGGCCCCGCACCCTGCGGATGAGCTGGAAGCCGTCCTCGCCGGGCATGCCGAGGTCGCTGACGAGCACGTCGGGCCGCTCGCGCTCCAGCGCGGCCATGGCCTCGGCGGCCGAGCCCGCGGTGGTGACGCAGGCGGCGCACTCCTCGAGCACGCGCTGGGCGACCTCGCGCGCGTCGGGCTGGTCGTCGACCACGAGGACGCGGACGCCGGTGAGCTCAGCGGCCGGGTAGTCGGCGAGCGCCTCGGCGCGCGCCGAGGCGGGCCGCTGGGCGGCGCCGGGGGCCTGGGGCGAGACGCCGGCGAGGGGCAGGGTGACGGTGAAGGTCGCGCCCAGGCCCTCGCCCGGGCTGGCGACGGCGACGGTGCCGCCGTGCAGCTCGACCAGGTGCTTGACGATGGACAGGCCGATGCCGAGGCCGCCGTGCTTCCTCGTGGAGGAGGCGTCGGCCTGGCGGAAGCGCTCGAACAGGTGGGGGAGGAACTGCGGGGCGATGCCCGGGCCGGTGTCGGTCACCGACAGCTCGGCGTGGGCGCCGGCGCGCCGCAGGGCGACGTCGATGCGCCCGCCGGCCGGGGTGAACTTCACGGCGTTCGAGAGCAGGTTCCAGGCGACCTGCTGGATGCGGGCCGGGTCCCCCCGGAGCGCGCTCGCCTCGGGGTCGACGCTCGCGCTCACCGCGATCGCCTTGGCCTCGGCGGCGAGCTTGACCGCCTCGAGCGAGCCCTGGAGGACGGCCGGCAGATCGACCTGCTGGACGTCGAGCCGGAGCTTGCCCGACACGATGCGGCTCATGTCGAGCAGCTCGGAGACCATGTCGGCCTGGAGGCGAGCGTTGCGCTCGATGACCTCGAGGCCGCGGGCGAGGGCCTGGGGCTCCTGCTGCGCGCGGCCGCGCAGGATGCGCGCCCAGCCGAGGATGGCGTTGATGGGCGAGCGCAGCTCGTGCGAGAGGGTGGCGACGAAGTCGTCCTTGACGCGGCTGACGCGCTCGGCCTCGTCGCGGGCGGCGCGCTCGCTCTCGAGCAGCTTCTGGCGCTCCTCCTCGGCCAGCCGCTCGGCGGTGACGTCCTCGGTGATCCCCATGAACGACTCCACCGCCCCGTCCGGCCCGAACTCGGGGATGTAGCGCGTCCGGCATCTCCGCCCGCCCAGGGGGAACTCTATCCGTTGCGGCTTGCCCGTCCTCGCCGCCTCGCGGCACGCGGCCTCGCTGGCCTCGCACATCTCCCTCGGGAGGCAGGTCTCGAAGCCGTGCTTGCCGAGGAAGTGCTCGGGCGGGTACCCGGTTATCGCCTCGACGGCGGACGTCGTGAACATGCACCGCATCTCGGGGTCGAGCCGGAAGATCACGTCGGGCGAGTTCGCCATCAGCGAGGTGAGCTGCCGCTCGCGCCGGCGGAGCTCGTCCTCCAGGCGCTCGCGCTCGGCGAGGGCCCGCGTCGCGTCGTCGAGCGCGGCCCGGAGCCGGCGCTCGCTCTCGCGCAGCGCCTCCTCCGTGCGCTTGAGCCGGCTGATGTCCAGGCAGAGGCCGACCCAGGAGGTGATCTCGCCCCGCCTGTCGCGGATCGGCACGGCCCGGTTGATGACGGGGTGGACGGCGCCGTCCGCGCCGACGTAGCGGAGCTCTTCCTCGAACGGCTCGCCCGTCCGCAGGCACCGCGCGAAGATCGCCACCTTGTGCCGGTCGTCGGCGTGGATCGTGCCGATCCACCCGGCCTCCGAGCACTGCGCCTGGGTCATCCCCGCCATGCGCAGGAACGCCTCGCTGGCATAGACGTTCCCGCCCTCGCGGTCGCTGATCCACACGCCGTAATCGATGGAGTCCCCGATGGCGCGGAGGATCCGCTCGCTCTGCCGGAACGCCTCCTCCGCGCGCCGGAGCGCCGTCAGGTCGAACGCGAGCACGAAGCCGCCGTCCTCGAACCGCCCCGCGGGCAGCAGACAGCCGCTCACCAGCACCTTTATCCGCGTCCCGTCGCGCCGCACATAGGTCCTCTCGAACGGCGTGAACCTCCACCGGCTCGACAGGAGCTCCGCCTGGGCGCGCTCGTCGGCGGCGCGCTCCTCCGGCGGCACGCCTGCGTCCCACCGGACCAGGCCGGCCGCGAGCTCCTCCCGCGTGTAGCCGACGAGCCGGAGGTAGGCGTCGTTCGCCTCGACGATGCGCCCGTCAGGCATCCAGAGCGCCATCGGGGCCATGTCGCTGTAGAAGAGCCGATGTAGCCTGGCCTCGCTCTCGGCCAGCGCCTGCTCCGCCGCGAGCGCCCGCTCCTCGGCGCGCCGCCGCTCGGTGATGTCCTCGACGAACACCGCCACGCGATACGGCCGATCGCGGGCGTCGCGGACGAGGACGCCAGTCAGCTGGAGCGAGCGGACGCCGCCGTCCTTGCAGCGGCAGCGCATCTCGAACGAGAGATCCTCCTCGCCGGCCTCGAGCAGCGCGCGCCACGCGGCCAGCGACCCTGCCCGGTCCTCCGGCAGCGCCAGGTCGAGCAGCCTCTTATCGAGCAACTCCCGTTCCGCGTAGCCCAGCAGCCGGCAGAGCGAGCTGCTGACACGCAGGATCTGTCCGCCCGGCACGTCGATCTGCGCGCACCCCGCGCCGCATGATCGCAATGGCCAGGCTGGCTGTCCGGCGGTCTCCTCCCCCATCGCTGTCCGTCCGCTCTCCCGGCCGCCGGCCGCTTCACGTGCTTCCCTGGACGTGCGCGTGCGGCGTCCCCCCGTTTCGTCCGGCCACGCTATCACGAACTCGCCGTGTTGCGGCAGCATGGCAGCCGGATAGAGCGCACGTCATCGGCTCACCCGTTGTCCTCGGAGTCCATTCCGTCCGGGTCTCGCGCGTGGCCCGGCAGTCCGACCGGGACATGGAGGAGTTCGCTCGCAACCAGGCTTCTGCATGGTGTGCCCCCTCGACGGACGAGGCGCCCTGCGACGATGGGAGCATGGACGAGCTCCACGATTCCTCGGATCGCGAGCGAGGTGCGACCGGGCAGACCCCGCTGCTGACGCTGCCGCACGCGAGGTTCCTGCTCATGAGCGCACGACGGGAGGCACCGAGTTCTTCCAGGAGGAGATCGCGCGCCTCGCCGGGGAGCGGACCGCCGTTATCGAGTCGACAGAGCGCCCGGCGCCGCTCGACTTCGAGGTTCGCGTGACACCGCTCCACGAGACCTTGTCGACCCTCTCAGGGACAACGGCGTGTCAGCCCGTGGCCCGCTGCCTGACGAGCGCCGCGACGACGCCGACGAGCTCTGCGGGATCGAGGGGCTTTGCGACATGGGCCTGATAGCCGGCGCCGAGGGCGCGCGCCCTGTCCTCGGCGCGCGCCAGGGCGCTGAGGGCGACGGCGGGCGTGGCGCCGCCGCGTGCGGGGCCGAGGCCTCGCACGCGGCGGATGAGCTGGAAGCCGTCCTCGCCGGGCATGCCGAGGTCGCTGACGAGCACGTCGGGCCGCTCGCGCTCCAGCGCGGCCATGGCCTCGGCGGCCGAGCCCGCGGTGGTGACGCAGGCGGCGCACTCCTCGAGCACGCGCTGGGCGACCTCGCGCGCGTCGGGCTGGTCGTCGACCACGAGGACGCGGACGCCGGTGAGCTCGGCGGCCGGGTAGTCGGCGAGCGCCTCGGCGCGCGCCGAGGCGGGCCGCTGGGCGGCGCCGGGGGCCTGGGGCGAGACGCCGGCGAGGGGCAGGGTGACGGTGAACGTGGCGCCCAGGCCCTCGCCCGGGCTGGCGACGGCGACGGTGCCGCCGTGCAGCTCGACCAGGTGCTTGACGATGGACAGGCCGATGCCGAGGCCGCCGTGCTTCCTCGTGGAGGAGGCGTCGGCCTGGCGGAAGCGCTCGAACAGGTGGGGGAGGAACTGCGGGGCGATGCCCGGGCCGGTGTCGGTCACCGACAGCTCGGCGTGGGCGCCGGCGCGCCGCAGGGCGACGTCGATGCGCCCGCCGGCCGGGGTGAACTTCACGGCGTTCGAGAGCAGGTTCCAGGCGACCTGCTGGATGCGGGCCGGGTCCCCCCGGAGCGCGCTCGCCTCGGGGTCGACGCTCGCGCTCACCGCGATCGCCTTGGCCTCGGCGGCGAGCTTGACCGCCTCGAGCGAGCCCTGGAGGACGGCCGGCAGATCGACCTGCTGGACGTCGAGCCGGAGCTTGCCCGACACGATGCGGCTCATGTCGAGCAGCTCGGAGACCATGTCGGCCTGGAGGCGAGCGTTGCGCTCGATGACCTCGAGGCCGCGGGCGAGGGCCTGGGGCTCCTGCTGCGCGCGGCCGCGCAGGATGCGCGCCCAGCCGAGGATGGCGTTGATGGGCGAGCGCAGCTCGTGCGAGAGGGTGGCGACGAAGTCGTCCTTGACGCGGCTGACGCGCTCGGCCTCGTCGCGGGCGGCGCGCTCGCTCTCGAGCAGCTTCTGGCGCTCCTCCTCGGCCAGCCGCTCGGCGGTGACGTCCTCGGTGATCCCCATGAACGACTCCACCGCCCCGTCCGGCCCGAGCTCCGGGATGTACCGGGCGCGAAACCTCCGCGCTCCGAGGCTGAACTCCATCCGCTGCGGCTTGCCCGTCCTCCGCGCCTCGCGGCACGCCGCCTCGCCTGCCTCGCACACCTCGAGCGGGAGCCCGTTCTCGCGGGGCGTCTTGCCGACGTAGTGCTCCGGCGGGAGCCCCGTGACCGCCGGCGAGGTGGGCGACATGAACGTGCAGCGCAGATCCTCCAGATCCATGCGGTAGATCACGTCGGGCGAGTTCGCCATCAGCGAGGTGAGCTGCCGCTCGCGCCGGTGGAGCTCGCCCTCCAGGCGCTCGCGCTCGGCGAGGGCCCGCGTCGCCTCGTCGAGCGCGGCCCGGAGCCGGCGCTCGCTCTCGCGCAGCGCCTCCTCCGTGCGCTTGAGCCGGCTGATGTCCAGGCAGAGGCCGACCCAGGAGGTGATCTCGCCCCGCTCGTCGCGGATCGGCGCGGCCCGGCTGAGGGTGGGGTGGACGGCGCCGTCCGCGCCGACGTAGCGGAGCTCTTCCTCGAACGGCTCGCCCGTCCGCAGGCACCGCGCGAAGATCGCCACCTTGTGCCGGTCGTCGGGGTGCATCGCGTCGAGCCACTTGCCCTCCGAGCACTGCGCTTGGGTCAACCCCGCCATGCGCAGGAACGCCTCGCTGGTATAGATGTTCCCGCCCTCGCGGTCGCTGATCCACACGCCGTAATCGATGGAGTCCCCGATCGCGCGGAAGATCTGCTCGCTCTGCCGGAATGCCTCCTCCGCGCGCCGGAGCGCCGTCAGGTCGAACGCGAGCACGAAGCCGCCGTCCTCGAACCGCCCCGCGGGCAGCAGACAGCCGCTCACCAGCACCTTTATCCGCGTCCCGTCGCGCCGCACATAGGTCCTCTCGAACGGCGTGAACCTCCACCGGCTCGACAGGAGCTCCGCCCGGGCGCGCTCGTCGGCGGCGCGCTCCTCCGGCGGCACGCCTGCGTCCCACCGGACCAGGCCGGCCGCGAGCTCCTCCCGCGTGTAGCCGACGAGCCGGAGATAGGCGTCGTTCGCCTCGACGATGCGCCCGTCAGGCATCCAGAGCGCCATCGGGGCCATGTCGCTGTAGAAGAGCCGATGTAGCCTGGCCTCGCTCTCGGCCAGCGCCTGCTCCGCCGCGAGCGCCCGCTCCTCGGCGCGCCGCCGCTCGGCGATGTCCTCGACGAACACCGCCACGCGATACGGCCGATCGCGGGCGTCGCGAACGAGGACGCCAGTCAGCTGGAGCGAGCGGACGCCGCCGTCCTTGCAGCGGCAGCGCATCTCGAACGCGACCTCCTCCTGGCCGCCTTCGAGCAGCGCGCGCCACGCGGCCAGCGACCCTGCCCGGTCCTCCGGCAGCGCCAGGTCGAGCAGCCTCTTATCGAGCAACTCCCGCTCCGCGTAGCCCAGCAGCCGGCAGAGCGAGCTGCTGACACGCAGGAGCCGCCCGCCCGGCGCGTCCATCTGCGCGCACCCGCTGCCGGATGAACGCGTCGCCCAGGCAGGCTGTCCGGCGGTCTCCACCATCGCTGTCCGTCGAGTCTTCCGGACACCGGCCCGCGTCACGTGCTCCCCCGCGTGCGCGCGCGGCGCCCCCCGTTTCGTCCTGCCACGCTATCACGAACTCGCCGTGTCGCGGCAGCACGGCAGCTGGCTCGAGCGCACGTCGCCGCCCCCCCGGCGCCTTCCTCGGAGTCCTTTCCGTCCGGGCTCGCGCGGGGGTCCGGCGATCCGACCGGGACATGGAGGAGTTTTGCTTGCATTTTCCCTGGAACCAGGCTTCTGCATGGTGCGCCCCTCGACGGGCGTCCCAGCCGCCATGGATCAACCCGCCGCCCCGCTCCTCGCTCGCCTCCCGCCGTCGCCCCACGACTTCACCGCCGACGACCTCTTGAACGGCTTCCTCGACTACGTCGCCGAGCGGGGCCTCGAGCTCTACCCGGCGCAGGAGGAGGCCATCCTCGAGATCTTCGGCGGCAAGAACGTCATCCTCAACACGCCGACCGGCTCGGGCAAGTCGCTCGTCGCGGCCGCGATGCACTTCAAGGCGATGGCCGAGGGGATGAAGTCGTACTACACGTGCCCGATCAAGGCGCTCGTCAGCGAGAAGTTCTTCGCGCTCTGCAACGACTTCGGCCCCGAGAACGTCGGCATGTTGACCGGCGACGCGGCGGTGAACCGCGACGCGCCCATCGTCTGCTGCACCGCGGAGATCCTCGCGAACATCGCGCTCCGCGAGGGCGACAAGGCGCTCTGCGACTACGTGATCATGGACGAGTTCCACTACTACTCGGACCGCGAGCGCGGGGCGGCCTGGCAGATACCGCTGCTCACGCTGCCGCAGGCGAGGTTCCTGCTCATGAGCGCCACGATGGGAGGCACCGAGTTCTTCCAGGAGGAGATCACGCGCCTCACCGGCGAGCAGACCGCCGTGATCAAGTCGACCGTGCGCCCGGTGCCGCTCGACTTCGAGTACCGCGAGACGCCGCTCCACGAGACCGTCGCGACCCTCGTCAAGAACGGCAAGGCGCCCATCTACATCGTGAGCTTCACCCAGCGGGCCTGCGCCGAGGAGGCGCAGAACCTCATGAGCCAGGACTACTGCACCAAGGAGGAGAAGCGCGCGATCACCGCCGCCCTCGCCGGGGTGAAGTTCTCGAGCCCCTACGGCCGCGAGGTGCAGCGCTTCCTCAAGCACGGCATCGGGCTGCACCACGCGGGGCTCCTGCCGAAGTACCGGCTCCTGGTCGAGAAGCTGGCCCAGCAGGGGCATCTCAAGATCATCTCGGGCACGGACACGCTCGGCGTCGGCGTCAACATCCCGATCCGGACGGTGCTGTTCACGAAGCTCTGCAAGTTCGACGGCGAGAAGACGGCCATCCTGAGCGTGCGCGACTTCCAGCAGATCAGCGGCAGGGCCGGCCGGAAGGGGTTCGACACGCAGGGGAGCGTCGTGGCGCAGGCGCCGGAGCACGTCATCGAGAACATGCGGCTCGAGGCGAAGGCGGGGAGCGACCCGGCGAAGCGGCGGAAGATCGTGAAGAAGAAGCCGCCGGAGAAGGGCTATGTGCACTGGGATCGGCAGACGTTCGAGCGGCTGATCCAGTCGCCGCCCGAGCCGCTCGTGTCGCGGTTCCAGGTCACGCACGGCATGCTGGTCAACGTGCTCGGGCGCGAGGAGGGCGGGTGTCAGGCGATGAAGCGCCTCATCCGCGGCACCCACGACCGGCCCGCGGTCCGGCGCCAGCACGGCAGGACGGCGATGCTCCTGTTCCGCTCCCTCGTGGAGGCGCGCATCATCGAGTTCGTCCCGAAGGAGGACGGGCCGGGCAAGCGCATCCGGATCAACGCGGATCTCCAGGAGGATTTCTCGCTGAACCACGCGCTCTCGCTCTACGTGCTCGAGACGGTGGACAAGCTGGATCCCGACAGCGGTACGTATCCGCTCGATCTCCTGACGCTGGTCGAGTCGATCCTCGAGAACCCCGATCTCATCCTGCAAAAGCAGCTCGATCGGCTGAAGACCGAGAAGCTCGCCGAGCTCAAGGCGGCCGGCGTGGAGTACGAGCAGCGGATGGAGGAGCTCGAGAAGCTCGACTATCCGAAGCCGAACGCGGAGTTCATCTACGGCACGTTCAACGACTACGCGCGGCGGCACCCCTGGGTCGCGCAGGAGAACATCCGGCCGAAGGGCGTCGCGCGCGAGATGTACGAGCAGTACCTGTCGTTCGGCGAGTACATCCGGGAGTACAACCTGGAGCGGGCGGAGGGGCTCCTGCTCAGGTACCTCTCCGAGGTGTACAAGGCGCTGGTCCAGACGGTCCCCGACTACGCGAAGGACGCCGACACGAGCGACATGATCGCCTATTTCCGGGCGCTCATCCGCGGCGTGGACTCGAGCCTCCTCGACGAGTGGGAGCGGCTGCGCGACCCGTCGTACCAGCCGCGCGCGGCGGCCTCCGGCGGCGCCGTGGAGCCGGGCGCGTTCGACATCACGCGCAACGCGAAGGACTTCACGGTGCTCGTCAGGAACGAGCTGTTCTTCTTCCTGCGCGCGCTCGCCCGCCGCGACTACGAGGTGGCGGCCGAGATGGTGGAGGGCGAGGACGCCCCCTGGACGGCGGAGCGGCTCGACGAGGCGCTCCGCGGCTTCTACGCGGAGCACGCCGCGATCCGCACCGACCCGGCCGCCCGCAGCCCGAGCAACACGATCATCCACCCGGCCGAGGACGGCGGCTCGTGGGTGGTGGAGCAGATCATCGCCGATCCGGACGACGACAACGACTGGATGCTCGACTGCAAGGTGGATCTCGAGCGCTCGCGCGGCGCGGGGCGCCCGGTCATCGTGCTCCGGCGCATCGTGAGCTGAAGGGCCTCCGTGGCGCGGTGGAGGGAGCCGCCAGGGAGGCTCGGGCGACGAGAGCGCGAGGGAGACGAGGAGAATTCAACGCCAAGGCGCCAAGGCGCCAAGACGCCAAAAAAGAAAGAAATGAAATAAGGCGCGAAGAGGAGGGTGAGAACGTAGCCGGGAACCTGCGCGGGAGCAGGGACTCCACAATACTTCTCCTCTTCTTGGCGTCTTGGCGCCTTGGCGCCTTGGCGTTCCCTCTTCTCTCTTCCACCCCGGCCCGACCACGGCGCGCCGGCGTTTGACATTCCCGCCGCGTCGGGCGAGATCGCGGCCATGCGAACTCCGCCGCGCACCGCCACCTGGTGGCTGCTCCCCGTCGTCCTGGCCGCCGCCTGCGCCCCGCCCGGCGGGTCGTCCCCGCCGAGGGCAGCCTCGCCGGCGAAGGCCTCCCCCGCCGGGAGCGACGCGGCGGCGAAGCCGGGCGGCGCGGCGGAGAAGACGCGCATCGCCGGGCCGGAGGCGAGCCGGGTCACGTACGAGCACCTCGGCCGGCAACCGCCGCTCGGCGCGCGGCTGCCCAGGGGGGTCCAGGTCGCGCCCGGCGGCAAGCTGGTCACCTACCTCCAGCGGCGGCCGGACGCGCCGGAGCAGGCGCTCTTCGCCTTCGACACCGCGTCGCGCGAGACGCGGCAGCTCGTCGCGTCGGGCGACCTGCTGAAGGAGTCGAAGCCGCTCTCCCGCGAGGAGGAGCTCCGCCGCGAGCGACAGCGCATGTTCTCGAGGGGGATCACCGCCTATTCATGGGCCAAGCGCGCCGAGGTCCTGCTCATCCCCTTCGGCGGCGACGTCTTCCTGCGCGACCCGGCGGGCGCGATCGCGCGGCTCACCAGCACGCCCGAGCCGGAGATCGATCCGAAGGTGTGCGACAACGGCGAGCGCGTCGTGTTCGTCCGCGGGCGCGAGCTCTTCATGATCGACGTCGCCTCGCGCCGCGAGACCGCGCTCACCCGAGGCGCGCCCGAGGGCGTCTCGCGCGGCCTCACCGACTTCAACGGCCAGGAGGAGTTCGACGAGCCGAGCGGGTTCTGGATCTCCCCCGGCTGCGACCGGGTGGCTTACCTCGAGGTCGACGAGCGCGAGGTCGAGCGCGTGCCCGTCTTCGGCGTCCGCGACGGCAAGGAAGACCTCCAGATGGTGCGCTACCCGCGCGTCGGCGGGAAGAACCCCCGCGTCCGGGCGGGCGTCCTCGACCTCGCGACCCGGAAGACGACCTGGCTCGCGTGGAAGGGCGGCCAGGAAGAGCGCTACCTCGGCCGGTTCGCGTGGGCACCCGACGGCAAGGCGCTCTGGTTCCAGACGCTGTCGCGCGACCAGAAGCGCCTCGCGCTCCTCCGCGCGAACCCGCGCTCGGGCGAGGCCGCCGAGGTCGTCGTCGAGACCTCGCCGACCTGGGTGGACTTCGGCGAGATGCGGGTCCTCGAGCGCTCGCCGAGGTTCCTCTGGGTGACCGCCGCGGGCGGCCATCGCCACCTCGCGGTGCGCGACGCGGACTCGGGCGCGGAGCTGGCGAAGCTCACCTCGGGCGACTGGGACATCACCGCGCTCGCGGCGCCGGACGAGGAGCGCGGCGAGGCGCGATTCGTGGCCACGAAGGACGGCCCGACCGAGCGGCACCTCTACGCCGTGCCCCTCGCGGGCGGCGAGGTGAAGCGGATCACGGCGGAGCCGGGGGTGCACTTCGTCACGGTGGACCCGAAGGGGCCGGGGTACGTGGACGTCCACTCGGCCCAGGGTCGCCCGTGGAAGGCCGTGGTGCGTGGCGAAGGCGGCGCCGAGCTCGGCGCGATGCCGGCGCCCATCGACCCCGAGCTCGCGGATCTCGGCCTGCGCGCCCCCCAGATCGTGCAGGTGCGCGCCGAGAGCGGCGACACGCTCTACGGCGCCCTGCTCGCGCCGCGGACGATCGAGCCCGGCCGCCGCTATCCGGTCGTGGTGAGCGTGTACGGCGGGCCCGGCGTGCAGACGGTCTTCAACTCCTGGTCGCCGCTCCTCCTGTGGAATCACCTCGCCGACCGCGGGGTGGTGGTCTTCCAGCTCGACAACCGCGGCTCGGCGAACCGCGGGCGCGCGTTCGAGGCGCCGATCTACGGGCGCCTCGGCGAGGTCGAGCTCGCCGACCAGATCGCGGGCCTCGATTTCCTGAAGACGTTGCCTTACGTCGACGCGGGCCGGGTCGGCATCTACGGCCACAGCTATGGCGGCCAGATGGCGCTGCTGGCGCTCCTCAAGGCGCCGGACCGCTTCCACGTCGGCGTGGCCGGCTCGCCTGGCAGCGACTTCCGGCTCTACGACACGGGCTACACCGAGCGGTACATGGGCCTCCTCGACCAGGCGGCCGCGCGGTACGAGGCGACGGATCTCACGAAGCACGCGGGGAACCTGCGCGGCAAGCTGCTGCTGATGCACGGGCTCATGGATGAAAACGTGCACTTCGCGCACACGGCCAAGATGATCGACGCGCTCATGGCCGCGGACAAGCGGTTCGACATGGTGGTGTTCCCGGGCGAGCGGCACGGCTACCGGTCGCCGGTCGCGAGCCGGTTCGCGAACCGCGCCATCGTCGAGTACCTGACCGAGCACCTGTGATCGGCGCGCCCGTCCCGCGCGCCGTGGTGGTGCGGCACGTTGGACGAACGTGCGGCGGGTCGGAGGAACGCCAAGGCGCCAAGGCGCCAAGGCGCCAAGAAATATCAATAATTTTGATTACTTGGCGTCTTGGCGTCTTGGCGCCTTGGCGTTCGAATCCCCCGCGGCGCTGTCTGCGATGAGCACCGCGCCACCCGCGCCGTCGCCGAGCGCCGCGCGCTCGCCGGCCGGGCGCGCGTTGCCGTCCGCCCGCCGGGCGCGCGGCGGCCTGCGAATCGCATCTGCCCCGGCCGGAGGCATCCATGCAGAAGCTTGCACAGGTGAACAAGGACAAGGCCATCGACCTGCTCAACGAGCGGCTGACGTTCGAGCGCGCGAGCGTGAAGCTCTACGACTCCATCATGGTGAAGGTCGGCCGCACGGCCGATCCCAGCCTGCTGAACCTGCTCGGCCGGCTCAAGCAGCACCGGGATCAGGAGAAGGAGCACGAGGAGTGGCTCGAGGCGCAGATCCGCGCGCTCGGCGGGGACGCGCACGCCGAGACCGAGATGTCGCGGCTGATCGCGGTCGAGTCGGAGGGCCTCAAGCAGGTGGTGCTCGACGGCGACCAGAACCCCGGCCACCTCTTCCACGCGCTGCTCACCGCGGAGCTCGTCGACAACTCCGGCTGGCAGCTGCTGCTCGAGCTCGCCGACGAGGCGGACGACGGCGAGGCGAGGGACGCGTTCCGGAGCCGCCTGCACGAGGAGGAGGACCACCTGGTCCTCACGCGCGAGGTCGTCGAGCGGCTCACGCGCAGGGAGCTGCTCGGAGCGCCGGACGAGGCGATCGCGGCGGCGAACCCGGCGTGATCCGCGCCCGCGGGTCAGCGCCGACGCGTGGCGGCGCCGGGTGAGGCGCCGCTCTTCGGTTTCTTCGCGGCCGGGGCCGCCTTCTCGCCGCCGTCGCGGGCCTTGGTCGCCCGGGTCGGCGCGGCCTTGGCCGGCTTCGCCGCGGCGGCCCTGGCCGGCTTCGCCGCGGCGCCCTTGGCCGGCTTCGCCGCAGGCGCGGCGGCCGGCTTCCGGCCGGCCCACAGCTTCAGGATGTGGGCGGTCGCGTCGGGCGTCTTGCAGCTCGTGTCGCCGTGGTCGACCTCGACCTTGCCGATGCGCCTCGCCGCCGTCAGCGCCTTCCCCCGCAGCGGCTCGTTCCGCGCGCCGATGCAGATCACCGCGCCGTTCATCGCGTCGCGGGCGCGGTTCTTGGCCCGGTGGATCGACGCCTCGATCGCCTCGAGCCGCTCCTCGAACACGCTGTCGGGCAGCGACGGGTCCTCCTCCGCGAGCGTGCCGAGGAGCTTCCAGCCCGCGCGGCCGATCCACTCGTCGTCCGAGGCGGTCCAGCGCGCCATCGCCTCGCGGGCGAACGGCGTCTTCGCGGCGATGCGCTTCACGACAAGGTCGATGAGGATCGGCGAGCGCAGGCCGTCGAGCCACGCCTCGAGCTGGTCCCGGGTGAAGCGCCCCGGGTCGGCGATCGCCGCCGCCAGCGTCCGCGCGTCGGAGTTGCCGGTCGCCCAGAGCGCCTCGGCGAGCGCGTGGTCGCGCTTGATCCGCTTCTCCAGCGCGTTCATGTGGGCGAAGCTCACGCCGAAGAGCGGCTCGGTCGCGCCGTGGCGCAGGTAGACCCTCCGGTTCTGCTCGGTGCCGAGCCGCTCGAGCTCGCTCATCACCTCGGTGAAATGCATGGGCTTCATCTAATCGTTCTGCCCATTACGCGCTCGCACCAACTTTTTTCGCGCAGACCGCTCCCGCGGGCCTGTCGATGCGGCGTGGGGCGCGGCTCGTGGCGTCGGCCCTCGCGTCGAGCGTCTGCCCGGGCCGCCGCCCGCCCGGTGCGTCGGTCTTCGGGGGGTGAGCCGACGACGGAACCTGCGAAGAACCGGGACCGCCCTCACGGCGGCGGACCGGGCGGCGGCCCGCGCTGGAGCGCGGGGTCGTCCTTGCCGCGCGCCGGGGCCCGGGTGCCGCAGGCGTGCAGCGGAGAGCTGTCGCGACCGTCGCCGCGCCGTGCTAGCGGTGCGCTCCGCGACGCGTTCGACCGCGGTGGCGAGGAGCGGTACGCTCCTCGAAGGAGCGACGCATGGCCTTTCAGAGCGACCCCTCGTTCGTGCCGACCCCGCCGCCGGGGGAGGACGAGCTGCCGTATGACGACGGAGAGCCGATGGAGTCTCAGCGGCATCGCAAGCAGATGGAGCTCCTCATCGAGGTGCTGGAGCTGCTCTGGAAGGATCGCGAGGACGTCTACGTCAGCGGCAACATGGCGATCTACTTCAGCGAGCTCCAGGCGAAGAAGAACGATTTCCGCGGGCCTGACGTCTTCGTGGTGCTCGACACCGTGAAACGCGAGCGCAAGTCCTGGGTCGTCTGGCAGGAGGACGGCAGGACGCCCGACGTCGTGATCGAGCTGCTCTCCGAGAGCACCGAGAAGGTCGATCGCACCGACAAGATGCGGATCTACGCGAAGCTCCTGCACGTGCCCGAGTACTACCTCTTCGATCCGTTCAAGGGCGTCCTCGAGGCCTATGCGCTCGATCTCGCCACGATGTCCTACGCGCCCGTTGCGCCTGGCGCGAACGGCGATGTGGCGAGCCCGCGACTGCACCTCGGGCTCGGCGTCCGCCGCGGCACCTATCACAACCTCGAGGTCGACTGGCTGCGCTGGCTCGACGCCGAGGGGCGTGTCCTGCCCACGGGCGAGGAGCAAGCGCGCGCTGCCGAGGAGCAGGCGCGCGCCGCCGAGGAGCAGGCGCGCGCTGCCGAGGAGCAGGCGCGCGCCGCCGAGGAGCAGGCGCGCGCCGCCGAGGAGCAGGCGCGCGCGGCCCAGGACGAGGCTCAGCTGCTCGCAGCGCGGTTGGCCGAGTACGAGCGGCGCTTCGGCAAGCTGCCCGGCGGCGAATCGCGCTAGCGCTCGCCGCGCAGGCTCTTCCCGCCCCGCTCCCCCGCAGGCCCCGGCCGCTACGAGCGCCTCGGCCGCGGGCGCAGCGCGCCCCCGTTCCCCCCGTCGTTGCCCATCAGCGCCCGGCGCACCAGCGCGCCCCGCTCCTCGGCCGCCCGGACCTTCTCCTCGAAGTGCGCCACCATGTGCACCTGATTCCGCTCCGCCGCGCGCTCCGCCATCCGGCGCGCCAGCGCCACGGTGTCCTCGATCGTCCGGAGCGCCACCCACAGCGCCGCCTCGAGCGCCTCCGTCTGCTCGTCCTCCAGCCCGTCCGGCGAGTAGCGATGGCCAACCTTGCACCGGAAGCTGAGCATCGCGCCATCACCGCTCCGGATCAGGTTGCCTCCGCACTCCGGACACGTGAACTCGCTCTCGAGTGCCTCCACGTTTTCCCCCACAAGACCGTACGACGTCTCCGCCTCCTCGGGCGCCTTGCTTGTCCGCTGCTTGACCAGATCGACGAGCAGCGGCGGCAGGCGCGCCAGGGGAACGCAGTGATCCACCGGCACGTTGTCGAGCGCGCTCTGCGGCATCTCCGGAAACAGCGCGTCCGCCGGATCCTGGACCACCGCGATGCCGCCGCGGCGCTTGATCTCCAGGAGGCCCGCGGTGCCGCAGTCGCGCGACCCCGAGAGCACCACGCCGACCACGCGCGGGCCGTACGCCTCGGCCGCGCTCCGGAACAGCGGATCCACCGCCGGCCTGTGGCCGTTCTCCTTCGCGCTGTACACCACCCGCACCACGCCCTCTCCGAGCATCAGGTGGTTGTCCACCGGCGCGATGTAGATGCGCCCGCGCTCGACCGGCTCGCCGTCGACCGCGGTCGCCACCGGCATCCGGGTCGTCCGCGCGAGGATCTGCGGCAGCACGCTCCGGCCCGTCGAAGGGAAGTGCATGACCACGAACAGCGACGCCTGGAGATCCGATGGCAGGCCCCCGATGAGCGCGATCAGCACCTCCACGCCGCCGGCCGACGCCCCGATCGTGATGATGTCGTGTCCTGCCACAGGTGGCCTCGCCAAGGAAATGCGGTTGAGGGAAGGTGAAGACGCGCCGCCCGGCGCGGCCTCGATCAGGCCGCCGGGCGAACGACGCGCTCCATCGTGGAGAGCAGCGTGGCCATGCTGGCCGGCTTCTGGAGGACCGCCGCCGCCGAGAGCTGCTCGGCCGCCTTCCGGAGGTCCTCCGGCATGCGCGCCGAGAAGATGACGATGGGCGGCCGCTCCGAGACCTCCTGGAGCCGCGCGACCAGCTCGCTCGTCGTCGCCCCCTTCACCGTCAGGTCCAGCAGGGCGGCTCCATAACGTCGCTCCGTCAGCGCCGCGACCGCCTGGTCCGCCGAATGGACCGACTCTACCTCGTAGTCGGCCATCCCGAGCATCTCCAGGAGCATGTCGCTCGAATCACGATCATCCTCGATCACGAGGATCTTCGCCCGCTTTCCCATGACGTCCTCTCCAGGGCCGCTCGCAGCAAACCAGCGCGAGCCCACCGCATCAATCGTGCGCACCTCGATTCGGGATCAGGGGCAGCCTGATGGTGAAGGTGGCCCCCTTACCCTCCGCGCTGCGAACGAAGATCTGCCCTCCGTGCGCCCTGACGATCTCCTTGCAAATGAAGAGCCCGAGCCCCATGCCGCCTGACGAGGTGTTCTTGGGCCGCTCCGCCTGGTAGAAGCTCGAGAACACGTGCGGCACGTCGGCCGCGGGGATCCCAGGGCCGTAGTCCTCCACGTCGAGCTCGGCGACGCCGCCGGCGTTGCGCACGCGCACGTCGATCTTGGGGGTGCCGTTGGCGTGCCGGAAGGCGTTGCCGATCAGGTTCATCAGGACCTGCTCCAGGCGCGCGGGGTCGCCCTTCACCAGCATCGGCTCCGCCGCGGAGGGCAGCGCGAGGTGGATCTCCGGGGCATGCGTGAACGTCCGGGCGTTCTCCACGGCGTGCGAGACCAGCGGGACGAGCTCCACGTCCGAGAGCTTGAGCTCGAACTTCCCGGTCTGGATGCGGGTCGCGCTCACGAGGTCGTCGACAAGCCGCTCGAGCCGCTCGGTCTGGCCGCGGGCGAGCGACGTGAAGCGGGCGAGGCGCGCGTCGCCGTCCGCCGGGAGCAGCGTGCTCAGCATGTCGAGGTAGCCGCGCAGCGGCACGAGCGGCGTGCGCAGCTCGTGGCTCGCCATCGCCATGAAGCGCTCCTGCAGCTTGCGGATGCTCCGCTCCGAGATGTCGCGGATGACGATCACGCCCCGCTCGGCCGCGTCCTTGGCGGCCGCGTCGCCCCCGCCGATGGGGTGGCCGGTCGCCTCGAAGTGCCGGGCCTCGCCGCCGGGGTTCGGGACGGTGAACTCCACCTGGAAGCGCTCGCCGCGGGCCGCCCGCTGCTCCGGCGTGTCGTGGTAATGCAGCGGCCGGCCCTTCTCGTCGTGCACCGCGAGCCGGCCCGCGCCGAACATCGCCTGGTAGGCGTCGTTCATGAGCACCGGCCGCCCCGCGCCGTCGACGACGAGGAGCGCGTCGGCCATGCTGCGCAGGATCGCCGAGAGCCGCGCCCGCTCCGCCTCGATCGGCGCGGCCAGCTCCTGGATCTCGCGGCTCCGCGCCTCCAGGTCGGCGTTCGTCGTGTTGAGCTCCTCGATCGTCGCCTGGAGCTCCTCGTTGACGGTCTCCAGCTCCTCGTTGGTCGCCTGGAACTCCTCGTTCAGCGTCTCGACCTCCTCCATGGCGGCCTGCGCCTCCTCGGTGGAGACCATCAGCTCCTCGTTCATGGCGCGGAGCTGCTCGTGCGCCGACGTGAGCTCCTCGTTGGCCCGGAGCAGCCGCCGGTTCTGCTCGGTCATCCGCTGGATCGCCGCCTGGTCCTGCCCGCGGGCGGCCTCCACCCGCGCGAGCGCGGCGCCGAGCGCCTCGTTCTCGCGGCGCAGCTGCTCGCGCTCGGCGGCGAAGCGCTCCTCGGCGCGCGCTCTCTCGGTCCGCGCCGCCGCGAGCTCGGCCTGGAGCTGCCCCTCGCGGCCGATGATCTGCTGCACCTGCTTCCGGCGCTGCACGGCCTCGGTGACGTCCTCGATCACGACCAGCGCGGCGTCGACCTTGCCCGGCTCGACGTCGGGCCGAGGGCCGTGGCAGGAGATCTGGATGTACGTCGGCTCGTCCGAGGGCGCCGGCTCGATGGCGACCTCGATCGGCTCCGGCGACTCGCCGCGGAAGGCGGCGTCGATGGCGTCGAGCAGCGGCCGGTGCGGGACGGACTGGGCGAGGTGCACGAGATCCTGCCCGAGCGCCGTGCCGTGGATGCCGAGCAGGCGCCGCGCCGCGAAGTTGATCTCCAGGATGTCGTAGCGGCCGTCGACGAGCACGACCCCCATCCGGAAGCTCGAGAGCAGTACGTCGATGGACATGCGGGCGCGCGGGAGGTCCTTCCCGATGCCGCGCAGCGGCACGAGGGGGGTCTTGCCCCGGGCCACGCGCCGGGGCGGCGTCGGGGCGGCGACGGTCGAGGGGGGGACGAGGATGCGCTCGCCGCGGCGCACGTAGACCTTCTGCTGGATGTCGTTGGCGACGAAGTACTCGCTCAGCGGGCTCGTGGTCTCGGCCTTGCCGAGCACGAGGTAGCCGCCTTCCCGCAGCGAGAAGGCGAAGAGGTGGAGCGTGCGGCGCTGGAGGTCGCTCGTGAAGTAGATGAGCACGTTGCGGCACAGCACGAGATCGAGGTGCGGGAACGGGGCGCGCTGGCCGAGGTCGTGCTCGCCGAACACGGTGAGGTTGCGGATGCGCTTCTTCACCTGGTACTGGCCGTCGATCGCGATGAAGTAGCGCTCGATGAGCTCGCTCGGCAGGTCCTCGACCGCGCTGGCCGAGTAGATCCCGCGGCGGGCGAAGGCGACCGCCTCGCTGTCGACGTCGGTCGAGAAGATGCGGACGTTGAAGCTGTCGAGCTCGCCGCCGAGCAGCTCGCTGACCAGCATGGCGAGCGAGTACGCTTCCTCTCCGGTCGCGCACCCGGCCGACCAGATCCGCAGCGAGCGGTTGTCGCTCCGGGCGTGCGCGATGAGCGCGGGGAGGACCACGTCCCGGAGGTATGCGAAGAGCTCCGGGTCGCGCATGAACTCGGTGACCTTGATGAGGAAGCTGTTGACGAGCCGCTGGTGCTCCTCGGGGTGCTCGGTGACGTAATGCAGGTACTCGTCGATGGTGTCGGTGTTCGTGGCCGCCATCCTGCGGCGGAGCCTGCGCAGGATGGTCGCCTGCTTGTATTTCTTGAAGTCGATCCCGCTCCGCTCGCGCACGAGGTCGAGCAGCATCTGGAGCCGCTTGTCCTCGTCCGGCGGGGGCTCGACGTACGACCCGTTCAGCAGCTCGCCGATGATGCTCCCGATGCGATCGAGGTCGGCCACGATGTCGACCGTGGTGGGGGCCAGCGACTCGGGCATGCCCCGGAACTTCGCGGTGTCGGGGTTCTCGATGATGACGGTGCCGCCACACCTCTTGACGTGGCGGGCGCCGGCGGTGCCGTCCGAGCCGCTGCCGGTCAGGACGACGGCGATGAGGTTCTCGCCGAAGACCTCGGCCGCGGTGCGGAAGAGCGTGTCGACGGACGGCTTGGGCCGCGCGTTGCTCTCGGGCAGGAGCCGGAGCTCATGGTCGGTGATCTCGACGTCGCGGCCCGGGGGCACGATGTAAACGACGCTGTCCTCGAGCGGGGAGACGGCGGAGACGGTGCGGATCGGCAGCTCGCTGCGGCGGCGCAGGACGTCGCCGAGGTGGCTCTGCCGCCTTGGGTCGAGGTGCTGGGCGATCACGACCGGAGCCGGGAACGGGGCGTGCAATGTCGAGACGAGCGTGCAGAGCGCCTCGATGCCCCCGGCGGAGCAGCCGACCACGACGAGCTGGGATCTGGAGCGGGCTTCGGTCATGGAATGTCTCGTGCTTATACATGCCGGAGAGGGGCGATGCTGGTGTATGTGCGGTGATGGACGGCCGTTCAAGGGCAAGAGAGCCCCGTTCGCGAGCGGCGGGCGGGCTGCGCTGTGGGCGGGATGCGCGGTGGGCGGGATGCTGTCGGGGAGGTCCCGGGGACGACGCCGAGGTTGACCCGGTGTTCTTCAGGGGGTCTCCGTGGCTTCGCGGCT
This sequence comes from Sorangium sp. So ce134, assembly GCA_051525975.1. Classification (GTDB taxonomy): domain Bacteria; phylum Myxococcota_A; class Polyangia; order Polyangiales; family Polyangiaceae; genus Sorangium. The sequence continues at coordinate 7,942,570 of CP150314.1, read as the reverse complement.
CCGGCCAGCTCTTGATCGATGTCGATGATGGCGACGAGGTCGAGGCGATCGATGCTGCGCCGGTGACGCGCGGGCAGCCTCCAGGTGCGCCTGCCGGGCTCTGCCGTGATAGCCGCGAGGCGGCGGTGGGGCATGGTCCTCTGCAGTCGCGCTGGCTCATCGCGTCGAGGTTCGCCGCCTCGGCCGAGAGCCGTGCCACCGCGTCGGCGCCGCCAGGGGGCCGGCCGCAGGGCCCAACGCCTCTGCCAGCCGGCATGGTGTCATGGCGTGCGTCCTGATGGCGTGGCTCCCTCGGTGCCCTCTGTGTCACCGTCGAGGTGTCCTACGCTGTCCAGAGTGCCGACCGCATTTGTGACGGAGGTAGGCAACCGAGGGTGACGTTGTGTCGATAGACACGAGATGAACCGCCAAGACGCCAAGGACGCCAAGGAAGAAGAGAGGCGCGAGCCAGACGCGGAGTTGGATCGCCTCGCCCACTGCGTCATCGGGGCCGCGCTCGAAGTGCACCGGACTCTCGGCCCTGGTTTCCTCGAAGCTGTCTATGAGGAAGCGCTCTGCGTCGAGCTGTCGTTTCGCCGCATACCGTTCGCCCGACAAGTGCCCATCGGCGTGGGCTACAAGGGGAATCTGGTGGGGCAGGCTCGTATGGATCTCGTGGTCGATGATCAGCTCGTCGTCGAGCTCAAGGCCACCGAGCGCATCGCGCCGGTCCACGTCGCGCAGGTTCTGTCATATCTCAAGGCGGCGAGACTTCGGCTTGGCCTCGTGATCAACTTCAACGTGGCCGTCCTCCGCACGGGCGTCAGGCGCGTGGTTCTTTCTCCATAAACTTGGCGTCTTGGCGTCTTGGCGTCTTGGCGGTTCCTCTCTTTCCGCGATGAACTTCTCGCAGCAGTGGTGGACCCGTCACGGCGAACCGTGACAGGTATCGCTGGCCTCGACGTACGGTGAGCACGTCGACGACCAGGTGGTGGGGGAATTCCCCCCATCCTGTGGGAATGATGGAACCGCCAAGACGCCATAAGACGCCAAGACGCCAAGATTTTTGTGATTTTTGGGGCGCCATGGCGGTTCAAAAGACCCCATCTTCAGCCGACGTACCCCACCACCGACGACCACGAGTCGGTCGACATGCGCCTGAGCCTGGCCCGCGCTACCGGACCGGCCCGTTCCGGCCGGAGGCGGTGTCGGCGCGGACTCAGGCCTGGCAGCAGAACGTCGACGGGGCGACCGGCAGCAGCTCGCCGACCGGCTCACCGCCGCTCGGCGCGCAGGCGCCGGGATCCACGGCGACGATCTCCGCCGACTTGCTGCCGAGCGCGACGCCGGGCGGCGTGACCCCGCAGAACGGGGTCGTCGAGCTGACGACGTTCGACGCGAGCAGGTCCGCGCACGCGCCGTCGCTGTAGACCGAGGCCATGATCGTGCACGACGCGCCCTCCGGCGCCCCGCAGCCGCACGGCGAGCAGCCGCGCGTGTCGTCGGCGCCGCCGTAGAAGACGTGCCTGTCCAGATAGGGGTCCTCGCACGTCACGTCGCCCTCGTGGAAGATGCACGTCAGGAAGCCGCCGGGCGACGCGGCCCCCGGCTCCCCCGGCGACGGCATGCAGGTGCTCCGGTCGCCCGGGCACTCGGTGTAGGCGCCGGGCAGGCAGGCGAGCGCCCGGGTCTGCCACGGATCCTCGCGCGCCGGCGGCGGGGGCTCGTCCACCCTGGGCGTGCACGCGGCGGTCACCAGCACGGCCGGCGCGTCGACCGAGAGCGACTGCACGCACGGCTGCCCGCCGCAGTCCTGGCCCGCGTGGATCGCGTTCGCGGCGGTGCAGGCGCCGTCCCAGCCGTCGGGCGCCGCGAAGGCGGTCTCGGCGCTGCCGGGGACGTCGGCGGGACATACCGCGGCAGTGTGCGCCGACCAGCCCAGCGGGAGCTGGCACGAGGCCGACGCCGGGGGATCGCAGAGGCAGGCCGAGCAGGCGAGCGGCGCCGGCGCCAGGTCGGCGAAGCCCTGGTAGCCGACGTTCGGCGCCTCGGCGGGGCAGCCGGGCGCCTGGTCGGGCGGGCCGTACCAGAGGAGCGCCGGGCCGAACCAGCCGAGCGGCGCCGGCGGGACGCAGTCGCCGGCGCAGGCGCTCTCGTCGCCGCCGGCCCCGCCTTCGCCGCCGGCCCCGCCTTCGCCGCCGGCCCCGCCGCCGCCTTCCTCGGGCCACGGGCAGCCAGGGTGACCGTACTCCTGGGGCTGACAGGGACCGTGGATGATCGCGTCGCCCGAGCAGCCGACCCACGAGAACAGTCCCACGACCAACCAGGAGAAGGTGCGCATGCCGGGCAAGTTACCTGAGGGTGCTCCGCGCTGACAACGGAGTTCGATGATGGAATCGGCGTTTATATGGCTCATTACGGGTTCCATTTGAAAATTATCGTGGGTGGCATCGAAAGATTCCGTGGTCCTTCGAGCTCGCTTAGTAGGTTGCCGTGACACCGAATCCGAATGCGGCGCCGATGGGGGGTGATGACCAGGTGAGGGGTGGAGGGAGTTCGCTTCGATCTTTCTGGCGGCGAAGAACCGCGTCGGCGACGATCCAGACAGCTTCGGCGTAAGCGTGGGCGGACCACCTTTCCGACAAGGGCCACGCGCTGCCGAACCGTGGGCCGACGCCGACCATCGGCTGGCCGGGTGAGCTGATGGTCCACGGGGCCCGAGGGACGAACCGGATCACGCCGACGGAGACAACCCCGCAACCGAACAGGATCGAGCCTCGATGACAGGCCAGGGCAGCCGCGGTGAAGGCCCTGGTGCCGACGGGCACCGCTTCGACCTCCTGCGCCAGGGAGACGAGCCCGCGCCCCTCGACCGCGATCGACCAGTCGGGCCGGCGAACGCCGAGGGACAGCGTCATGCCCGCCGCGGGCCCCGGCGTGATCCCGAGGCCCAGGGCGGCCCCGAGCCCCGCTTCGATCCGCAGCCGCTCGACCGCGGCCGGTGCCGCCTCCGGGGGCGAGCGTGCCGGCGGCAGCTCGGGCCGGGGACGTGGCGCCGGCGAGGCGCGCTGCGCCTCCGGAGGAGGCGGCGAGGGCGCGGGCGCGGCCGCCGGCGAGGGCCCCGGCGAGGGCGCGGGCGCCGGCGAGGGCGCGGGCGCGGCCGCCGGCGAGGGCGAGGGCCCCGGCGAGGCGCCGGACGGCGGTGCGGGTGGCGGCGCCTGCTCCGGCGCGCCCAGGAGCTGCGCCACGACGGCGAGGGCGACGCCGGAGAGCAGCGCTTCGCAGCCGCGCCGGGTGCTGAACGCCTCGGCCCACTGGGTCTCGCCTTGGCGGTCGCGCAGCGCCAGGGAGGCGGTGAGCTCCGGCCCCTCCTGCGCGATGCGGACCGAGAGCACCCGCGGCGCGTCGTCCTCGAAAGGATCGGCGCCGAGCGCGCGCGCCACCTCCGCGCGCAGGAACGCCTCGTCGGGGCAGGCTTCGGCGCCCGGGCCTCGCGCGATGTCGAGCCGCATCGCGGCCCAGGGCGGCTCCGGCGCGGCGTGGGCCGCCGCGATGCAGAGCAGGACGGTCGCCGCCGCGGCCGCGGCGACGGAGGCGTGCGCCCGGGCGGCGCCGGGCGGGCGCCCGGCGCCGTGGAGCCGCTCGCGGAGGCCGCGGGCCCGGCGCGCGCCGAGCCCCTGTCCGGCGCTGGGCCTGCTCATCGCGACGGCTCTCCGCCCGGCGCGCGGGGCTGCGTCTCGGGTGTGCGGGGCTGCGTCTCCGGCGCGCGGAGCTGCGTCTCGGGCGCGCGGGGCTGCGTCTCGGGCGCGCGGGGCTGGGTTTCCGGCGCGCTCTGCTCCGCCGGGTCGAGGCGCGCCCGGATGACCGTGCGGAGCCGCTCCCGCACGGAGTTCAGCCGGCCTGCGGGATACCGAGCTTCGTGCGCGGCCAGCTGCCGGAGCGCTCCGGCGGAGTCGCCGGCGGCGAGGCGCTCCTGCGCCGCGGCGAGCAGCCGGAGCTCCTCCGCGAAGGTGTCGCGCCGCTCGCCGGCCGGCGGCGCCGCCTGCGGAGCGCGCGGCGCGGCGGGGCATGGCAGGTGGCGCGCCTCGGCTGCGGGAGCGGCGGACGCCAGCTCCTCCGCCGGGGGCGGCGGGGTCGCTGCGGGGCAGGCGCTGCTCGGGGGCGGCAGCTCGGGCAGCGCCGGCCCGAGGCGGTGAGCCCAGAGGACCGGCGGCGGCGCGAGGGCGAGCAGCATGGCGAGGGTCCCGGCGACGCCCGCCGCGGCCGAGACGACGGGGAGGCCGAGCTGGCCGAGCGTTCGCCGCAGGGGCGAGAGCGCCGGCGCACGCGGCGGGGGGGCCGGGGGCAGCGGCGGAGCGGGCGGAGACGGCGAGCGCGGCGGAGCCGGCGGCGCGGGCGGAGACGGCGAGCGCGGCGGAGCCGGCGGCGCGGGCGGAGACGGCGAGCGCGGCGGGGCTGCGGCCGTTGCGGGTGGGGCAAGCGGAGCAGGCGAATGCGGCGGGGGCGCGGCCGGTGCGGGCAGGGCAGGCGGAGCAGGCGAATGCGGCGGGGGTGCGGCCGTGGCCGGCAGGGCCAGCGGAGCCGGCGCCGGCGGCGGGGGTGCGGCCGGCGCCGGGGCGCTCGCGCTGCCGTCGCGCGCCAGGAAGTCGGACGCCAGCGGGAACACGAGCCAGCAGGCGCGCAGCGCCTGTCGCTGCTCGGGGCGCAGCCGCGCGACGGCGGCGCGGTAGTCTTCGCGGGCGAGGCGCAGCCGGTTGGTGGCGGTGTTGTAGTTGATGCCGAGGGCGCGCGCGACGTCGACGATCGGCACCTCGTAGGCCTCGTGCAGGACGAGGAGGATGCGCCGCTCGGGGGCGATCGTGCCGAGCACCTCGACCGCGAGCGCGAGCCGCTCCCGCTCGGCGAGGCGCTGCTCGCTGCTCGGCGTGGGATCGGCGGCCTGGTGGTACGGCCCGGGGTGCAAGCCGTTCGGCACCTCGCGGCGCCGGTAGGCGCGGTCGAGGTAGTGGCTGACCTTCCGCCAGGCGATCCCGAACACCCAGCGGGCCTCCGCGCTGCCGTGCTGGCGCCTGGCATCCCGCGGCGGCGGGTCGCCGGAGGGGGCGGCCTCCTGTGGAGTCGGCGGCGAGGAGGCGGGGTAGTCGGGATCGAACCGATCCAGGCTCTCGTATGCCGCGAGCAGGACCTCCTGGCAGAGGTCGTCGAGGTCGGGCTCGGCGACCCCCAGGAGCCGGAGCGAGCGGGGGAGGAACTCCATCGCGGCGGCGTGAACGGATTTCCAGCTGGGAGCGCGGGAGGGGTCGTCGGTCGGGGAAAAGAGCGTGCTCATGCCCATATTTGCGGGCAGCTCACGGGGTCCGTTTGGAAATCGACCGGCCGGTGCGCCGGACCGTTGCCTCAGATCGGTCGACAATCTCGCGCGGGCATGATTTGTGTTATCAACTACCTGTTGGCGCTGCGGTGAGAAAAGTGTCGCCGCCTCCGGAATGCATGGAGGTGGGCGGCTTATGCCAGGAATCTAAATCTAGAGCGCCGAACAGGTTGAAAGTTTCCTAAATTCAATGAGTTACGAAGCCCGACCGCTCTGCCGGGAAGCAAGGTCCAGGGGCAGGGATGCGGGAAAGAGAGAAACCGCAAGGGCGCAAGGGGCGCAAGGGACCAGAGGCGAGATAGTTTTTTTTTGTCTTCCCCTTGCGCCCCTCGCGCCCTTGCGGTTTCTCTTCCCTTCTGTTGATTTCTTCGGGACTCCAACGTGATCGATGTTCTAGGTAGAACGCCGATCGCGTTGATCAAGCGAGAGATAAACCGCCAAGACGCCAAGACGCCAAGGCGCCAAGGCGCCAAGATTTTTTTTGTCTCTCTCTCTCTCTCTTTTTTTTTTTTACTTGGCGTCTTGGCGTCTTGGCGTCTTGGCGGTTCGAATCTCTGCGCTTTTCAGGCAGTTTCAACCCGTTTGTCGCTCTAGCTGAGCATCCCTCCGGGGGCCCTACGACGGGGCGAGCGGCTGTCTGATGCGCGAAAAATGGCCCGCCCAGCGCCGTCCCCGCGGGCCTTGACACGGGCGAGAGTTCTACGGTTTCCTACCCGCTTATAACCAAAACTCCAGGGTCGAATTGATTTATGCTTGCATAAATGCAAGTATTGATTATGCTTGTCTGCCACGGGCTTTACTTGATCTACGGGCATAATTCAAAGGAGGGGCTTCTCCGATGGTCAGCAAAAAACACCGTTCTTTGATCGTATCCATTGTATTTATCGTGTCATTTTTGACTTCATCCTCAGTGTTTGCCCAGCCGGAGTGGCAGTGGCAGAACCCGCTTCCCCAGGGGAATGGACTGAACGGGATTTGGGGCACGGCGACGGATGATATATATGCTGTTGGATTGGATGGCACCATTGTGCATTACGACGGCAGCGCCTGGTCGAGGATGAACAGCGGTACCTCCAATCCGCTGCACGGTGTGTGGGGTACCGACAGCAACAATATTTATGCGGTAGGTGGGGTTTATAGCACCAGTGCCGGCGCCACTTTACTGCGTTTCGACGGCAGCAGCTGGTCGCCCGTCAATCTTCCCGCCAGCCCGGCGCCCAACACGCTCTATGCTGTTTGGGGAACGGCCGCTAACAATATATATGTCGCCGGATGGAATGGACGGCTTTATCGCTATAACGGCACCCAGTGGGCCTATGTCAGCATCGGTTCGAATACAACGATCAAGGGTCTCTGGGGAAGCGCGGCCAACAATGTGTTTGCGGTCGGAGACCAGGGCACTATCCGGCGTTTCAACGGCACTTCATGGTTGGGCATGACCGTTCCATCCGCCGCCATCAGCTATAACTTGAGCGGCGTCTGGGGCACCGCCGCCAACAATGTTTATGCGGTGGGAAGCAAATTCGCGAACAGTGCGAATTCTGCGATCATCCTGCGCTATAACGGAACGCGGTGGAGCGTCGTGTCGACCTATGCTGGCGTGCAGATCGGCTCCATTGGGGGCAGCGCGGCGGACAATATTTATGTCGCAGGGAGCGTGACCGGCAGCGCCGAACCGTATATTTTGCGTTTCAACGGCGTTGCCTGGACGCAAGTAGCAACCGGGGTTGCAACTCCGCTGTCGTCGCCATCCATCGATGGAATCTGGGGCGATACGCAGGGCAATACTTTGTTTGTCGGGAGCGCCGGCCTGATACTGCGTTCGGACGGCGTGGACTTTTCCTCCCATAGTTCCTATGTCACCAATGACATCCTTCACGGCGTATGGTGCGGCCCGGATAACACCGCGATGGCCGTCGGCGATCGAGGCACGGCGCTTTACTATGACGGCGATTCCTGGAGTTCAATGAGCAGCGGCATAACGGGATCAATCCAGGCCGTTTGGGGCAGCGACGACAATCATGTGTTTGCAGTGGGCGTCGCCGGTAAAATACTGTTTTACAACGGCAGCGACTGGAGCCCGATGGTAAGCGGGACGACCGTTCATCTGCGGGACGTATGGGGAAGTGCGCCGAATGATGTTTACGCCGCCGGCGACGGCGTGATGCTGCATTATAACGGCAGCAGCTGGTCTCCCGTGACTACTTTGCCGGGTTTGTCGGGTCACTACGTTAACGAGATCTGGGGCACTGCGGCGAATGATGTTTATGCAATGACCAGTTACACGCTCCTGCATTACAACGGTACTGTCTGGGCCGAGGTGATCGGCGATACGTACCCCGTGTATATGTATGATATTTTCGGGACCTCCTCCACGGACATTCATGTGACGATGTCAGAAGGCAAAGTCATGCGCTACGACGGTGTGGCGTGGACGCAGTTCACCAATATCTATGCCGATACCGTGACCGCCGCGGGGCCGGATGATTATTTCTATGCGGGCCTGGAAGGCTACGCGTATCACTACGATGGCGGTGTCACGACGAATTTCGGCGCGCCAACCAGGACGCGGTTTCGGGATAGCTGCGTTCGTTCCGATGGCAGTCTCGTGGTCGTGGGATATGCGGGAGCCATACTGAGTTATGGCATGGCCAACATCGAACCGGAGCTGGTTATCCATGCTCCGCTGGACGGCGGCATTGCCGATTCGAATGCCGAGGTTGTCCTGAGCGCCATGGCGACGGATGCGGAGGACGGTGATGTTTCCGCGGCCATCACTTGGGAGTCGGATATTGATGGCGCCATTGCCTCCCCGTCATACTCTCGGCTGGCCTGCATGTATTGACGGCCAGCGTGACGGATTCCGCCGGTGAAACAGCAGAAGCCAGCGTCAGCATCACAGAGAACGCGGCCGGCCTGCCGACCGCCGATGCCGGTCCGGATCAGACCGTTTATGAAGACGGGGCGGTGAGCTTCAACGGCGGCGGCAGCAGTGACAGCGACGGCAGCATCGTCGGTTACCCTCCGGGACCGGAAGCGGTCATGGCCGGGTAGCTGAGCAGCCCGATCGCCACCGTAAACGGTCATGGCCGGGTAGCTGAGCATCCCTCCGGGACCGGAAGCGGTCATGGCCGGGTAGCTGAGCAGCCCGATCGCCACCGTAAACGGTCCCGGCCGGCCAGCCGAGCATTCCCTCCGGGACCGGAAGCGGTCATGGCCGGGTAGCTGAGCAGCCCGATCGCCACCGTAAACGGTCCCGGCCGGGTAGCCGAGCATGCCCTCCGAACCGGAAACGGTCCCGGGGCCTAGCTGAGCTACCCTCCGGGACCGGAAACGCTCCCGGCCCGGCCCGGTAGCTGAGCTGCCCGCGCGCAAGATCGCGACGCCCGTCGGCCTGTCGGGTTCTTGCCACGTCCGTTGATCCATGGAGACAGGTGCTTACCCCTGCCCGGACCGTCCGGCGCGCGCCGGACGCTCACATCACATCCATCGCCGGGGGCAGGGAGCATGGCGTTCATGTTCCTTCGCCGTCCGGCGAAGGACATCGACGAGAGGTGTTCCCCTCATGGCCAAGACTTCCACTCCGGTCACCAAGAAGAAGCCCGCTCCCAGGAAGCCCGCGGCCCCGCCGCAGGCGGCGGCCGCGTTCGACAGGGCGCTCCACGAGATCGAGGCGCTGAGCCCGGACCAGCTCATCGCCATCAAGGTCGATATCCCTCGCGCGGTCTCCCAGGTGCTCGGCGTGCTGCCAGGACTCCTCGCGCTGCGCCCCGCCATCGCGGAAGAGCTGCAAAAGCACGACGTCGCGCTCCTCGACCGGCTCGAGACGTACGCGCTCGCCGCCTGGTATGCGCACCTCCTCTGGCTGTCCAGTGGAGGTGTCGAGAACGCGCTGAAGCCGCTGCTCGCGGAGGCGGTGCCGCTGCGCGAGAACCTGCTGGGCGACGCCGAGGCGCTCGCCCGCCGCGGCCTGCTCGACGCCGCCGCGGTCGCGGAGATCCGCGCGGGGCAGGGGCATATCGACACCGCCAACGACCTCGTCGCGCTCTCGGCGCTCTTCAGCGGGAGCTGGTCCGAGATCTCCGGCAAGACGGCGGCGACCGAGGACGAGGTGAAGCGCGCCGGGGAGATCGGGCCGCAGCTGCTGGCAGCCCTGGGCGTGCGGGAGCACGGCAAGGGGCCCGGACCGACCGAGGCCGCGGACAAGCGGGCGCGCGCGTTCGCGCTGCTCGCGCACGCCTACGACCAGACCCGCCGCGCCGTGGCGTACCTGCGCTGGGACGAGGGAGACGCAGATGCGATCGCGCCGTCGCTTTACAAGGGCCGCGGCGGCCGCGGGGCGGCGTCGAGCGACGCGGCGCCCGAGCCCGACGCGACCGACGAAGACACCGCCGCCCCGCCCGGCACAACCGCGCCCGCGCCGGCCGCCGGCGCAGCGCCCGTCGCCGCGCCGCCCCGCCCGGGGCCGCAGGCGCTGCCGGGGACGGCGCCCGTCAGCGCGCCGCCCGCCGGCTAGCTTCGCGGCCATCCGGCTTGGCGCCCACGGCGAGGACGGCGCGAGCTCGACCTGGGAGGCCGCCGAGCTCCGCGAGCTCGACCTGGCCTGCGCGGCCGGGGATCCGCTGCCCCTCCATGCTAGAGCAACAAACGGGTTGAACCCGCCTGAAACGAGCAGAATTTTGAACCGCCAAGACGCCAAGACGCCAAGACGCCAAGACGCCAAGTAAAGAGAGAGAGAAAAAATCTTGGCGTCTTGGCGTCCTTGGCGCCTTGGCGGTTCATTTCTCGCCCGATCGACGTGATCGGCGTTCTAGGATGCGGCGCGCCCGGGCAGGCGGCGCTCGTATCGAGGTCATCCATGGTCACTGCGCGATTCCTGGGTTGCGCGCTCGCGGCGGCGGCGGTGGCGAGTTGCAGCGACCCCGACCCCCTCATCGAAACCCGCTACGGCGCCTACGAGGGCGACGCCTTTCCGGACCGGCGCCCGGAGATCGCGATTCCGGACGGCGGGATGGGCGTGGTGACCGATAGCCTCTCCGATACGATCTCCCTCATCGCGCTCGAGACCGGGGAGCGGTTCGGCGTCCGCCCCGTGGGCCGCGATCCCGTGACGATCGATGGGCCCCACCGCGTGGCCGTGGACGCCGCAGGCGGCGCGCTCTACATCGCGCTGTCGTACCCCGCCACCGCCGGATCGAGCGGCCCCCACGCGGTGCACGGCGGGAGCGCGGTGGCCGGCTATCTCCAGAAGCTCGCGCTCGACGACCTGCGCGTCCTCGGGCAGGCGCGCGTCGAGCCCAACCCGGGCGACATCGCGATCTCGGAGGACGGCGGGCGCGTCGTCGTGTCTCATTTCGATCTCAAGCGCGCGCTCGACAACCCGGAAGACCCCGAGGCGGCGCGCTCATCGCTCGCGGTCGTGGATCCCGGCGCGCTCTCGCCGTATGGCTCGGCCCCGCCGACGCTCATCCCGGTCTGCAAGGCCGCGAACGGGATCGCCCTCTCGCGGCCGGACGGCGCCCGGGCCTACGTCGCCTGCTATGGCGACGACGCCCTCGCGATCGTCGACCTGACGGACCCGGACGCCGAGGTGAAGCTCGTCCCCGTCGGGCCGCCCCTGCCGTCCGACGCCCACGCGTCGTCCTACGGGCCCTACGCCGCCGTCATGTCGCCCGATCAGAAGACCATCGCCGTGAGCAACACGGATAGCAGGGACGTGCGCTTCTTCGATGTCGCGTCAGGGACGTTCGACGAGTCCAGGACCATCCTCACGATCGGCGCGCCCTACTTCAGCGCGTGGGCCCCCGACGGGAGCGCCATCTACGTGCCCACGCAGGTGCCCGACACGATCGCGCGGATCGGCATGACCCCGGACGACAGCGGCGCCATCTCCCGGAACATCAGCGAGGAATGCACGAGGCCGCACCTCGCGGAGCTCGACGAGGAGCACGGGCTCTTCATCGTCTGCGAGGGCGACCAGACCGTGACGCCGGGCAAGGTGCTCCGGCTCGATCCAGAGACGCTGGAGACGCGCAGCGAGGCCGAGGTGGGCCTCTTTCCCGACGCGTTCGCGCGCGTCGGGGCGAGGGCGCGATGAGGCCGTCGCGGCGCGCCACGGCGGCTCGACGGGCTCCGCCTGCTGCACGCCGGGTCCGCGCCCCCGCCGGAGGGGGTGAGCCGCGGCCTGTCCGGGAAAACCACGGCGTGATTCGGCTCACCTTCGCGACAGAACGCGCCGCATCGCTTCGCCACAATGGCGTGGATGTCGTTTCCTCGCGCCACGTTCCTGTCCGCGCCCGCCGACCCCACCGAGCGCCGCGAGCTCGCGCCCCCGGTCGGCTCGTCCCCGGCAGGCGTCGAGCTCGAGGGTGCGGACGAGCTGCTGAACGACCTGTACCGGCGGGACGGGCTGGAGCTCGCCGCGTACGGGCGGGCCAGCCTGCTGCGGCGGATCCGCCGGCGGATGCGGCTGCTGGGGATCGCGGGGTACCCGGAGTACCGCGCGCACCTCGCGGCCGACGCGGAGGAGCACCCGCGGCTGTGCGAGGCCGTGCAGGTGCAATGGACCGAGTTCTACCGGGACCCCGAGGTGTGGGCGTACCTGGCCGACCAGGTCGTTCCGAGCATCCTGGCGGAGAAGGCGGCCGGTGCGCCGGTCCGGGTGTGGAGCGCCGGGTGCGCCAGCGGGGAGGAGGCGTACACCCTGGCCATCGTCCTCGCCGAGGCGATGGGATGGGCGGCGTTCCGGGAGCGCGCGACGGTGTTCGCCACGGATGTGAACGATCGGGCGATCGCCGCGGGGCGGGCCGGGCGGTACTCGGCGACGCGGACGGAGGGGATGCCGCCCGAGGTGCGGGAGAAGTACTTCTCGCCGGAGGGGGACGGCTGGGTGGTCCGCCCGGAGCTGCGGGAATGCATGATGTTCAGCCGGCACGACCTGCTCCGGGACCCGCCCTTCGGCCGGCTGGATCTGATCCTCTGCCGGAACACGATGATCTACTTCACCACGGCCGCCCAGGTGAGCGTGCTCGCCGCGCTGTACCTGGCCCTGCGGGACGGCGGGGTGCTGTTCACCGGGGAGGCGGAGCGCCCGCACCTGCTGACCGACCTGTTCCAGGCCGAGTGCCGCTATCGCCGGGTGTTCCGCCGGGCCGGCGGCCGGACGGGCGCGGCGCTGGCGCTGTTCGGCCGCCGGTCGGTGGGGTAGGGGAGGGATCTCCGGTGCTGCGCGCCGGGAGCCGGCCATCGACGGGAGACGGGGCGCGGTGGTGGGGTGCTTGGGCCGACGGTGAGGGCTTTTGAAGCGCCAAGGCGCCAAGGCGCCAAGACGCCAAGAGAAACACAAAAATCTTGGCGTCTCCTGGCGTCTTGGCGGTTCCATCATTCCGGCAGGGTGGGGGAATCCGCCCATCGCCCGCCGCCGCGCCGCGCGCAGAAAGTTGACCGTGATACCGCGCACAAGTACGCATGGTCGAGCGGGACACCGACCGTATCGCAGGAGTGGCGGCGTCGGCGCGAGGGGCGGCCTGTGAGTGACCGACCAACATCCCAGGAGGAGCGCGCTCTGCCCGATGTCCTCCGGCGCGAGGCCCTCCCCATCGCGGGCGACGTGCCCGCCCGGGATAGCCATCCGCCGAGGATCGACAGCTCTTCTATCGACGGCCGGCACGGCATCGCAGCGGCGCTGTGGCTCCATCCGCTGCTCGTCGACGAGGTGAGCGGTGTCGACCTGTCCGGGGCGGTCGACCGCCTGCTCCCCAGGGACGCTCCCGGCCGGTATGCCACACGGACACGTCGCTTCGAGGAACGACCGCTCGTGGAGCTCGGCGGCGCGGGGGCGCTGGAGGACGACCTCCTGTCGGAGGTCCACCTCGTCCTCGGCGGGCGGGTCAGGTTGATCGAGGTCCGGCAGCAGCCTGGTCGAGAGGGCGAGGCGCGGCGGGAGATCGGGCAGTGTCGGGCGGGGCAGTGGATCGGCATGCCCCAGCTCCTCCGGGCGTACGACCGGCGGCGCGGACAGGCGGTCTGGGAGCAGGTCGTCAAGATCCTCGCCGGCGAGACGCCGGGCATCCGCCTGCCGATGCCGCAGATCGTGTGCTTTCAGGGGGCCACGCCCGAGCTGGGGACGTCGATGCTGGCGTACCTCACCGCGACGGCCCTCACGACGGCGCCGGCGAGGACCGCGGAGGCGTCCCATGGACACGAGGCATCGCAGCCGCAGGTGTACATCGTCGACCTCCAGGGCGAGCACAACCTCGACAAGTGGTTCCGGAAGCGCGGGTTCGACAAGGAGCTATGCCGACAGCCCTTGGCGCCGAGGGCGCGGGGGCGAGAGCGCACCGAGCTCGCGTACTACCGCCTCGTGCCCTCCACGAGCGCCGCCGGGGGCGAGGAGGGCTGGCCCGAGCGGCTCGAGGTCGTGTGGCCAGCGGACCTCGGCAGCGCCGGCGACGCGGAGGCGCTCATCGAATGCCTCACGGCGAAGCTGGAGGTCAGCCACATCCGTGAGCGGGCGGGGGGTACTTTGGCCGAAGGGGTCTTTTGAACCGCCAAGACGCCAAGACGCCAAAAAACAAATATCTTGGCGTCTTATGGCGTCTTATGGCGTCTTGGCGGTTCCATCATTCCGGCAGGGCGGGGGCGCTCCTGGGAAGCATTGCGATGAAGAGGTGTGATGAAGCCGTGCGATGAAGAGGTGCGATGGTGAAGCTCGACGACGTCCAGACCCTCGCGTGCCCGACCTGCCGCGGCGCGCTCGCCCATGACGGCCCGCCCGCGCAGGGGCGCCTCGAGCGCGGCAGCCTGGCGTGCGCGGGCTGCGGGGCGCGGTGGCCGATCGAGGACGGCCTGGCCCGGCTCTACCGGGAGCAGGACGTCCGCGGGACCGACAAGCTCATGCGGTACATCTACGACGGCCTCCCGGCGCTCCATAACCCCGGGGTGCGCTACCTGCTGCCGGTGCTCCAGCTCGGGGGCAGCGAGGGCGCGCTGCGCGACGCGTACATCGAGCGCCTCGAGCTCGGATCCCTCCGGCCGCGCCCGGACGGGCGGCCCATCCGGGTGCTCGAGGTCGGAATGGGCGCCGGGGCGAACCTGCCCCTCCTCTACCGGGCGCTGCCGAGAGGGCTCGACGTGGAGATCTGGGGCCCTGATCTGAGCCGCGGGATGCTCCGCGTCGGGCGGCGGATCGCGGATCGGCTCGGGCGCGGCGACGTGCGCACGCTCCTCGCCGACGCGCACGCGCTGCCCTTCCCCGATCGGGCGTTCGATCGGGTGTTCCACGTGGGCGGCATCAGCGGGTTCCGCGATCCAGCGCGGGCGCTCGCCGAGATGGCGCGCGTCGCCGCGCCGGGGACGCCGATCGTGGTGGTGGACGAGCAGCTCACGCCGGAGCTCCGGAAGAGCCTGTATCACCGGCTCACCTTCAAGCTCATCACCTTCTACGACCCCGACCCGCACTGCCCTCGCGAGCTCGTGCCCCGGGAGGCGGTGGACGTGCTCGAGGAGCAGATCTCGCCCTTTTACTATTGCCTCAGGTTCCGGATGCCGCTCCCGGGGTAGCGCGGCCTCTGGCGCGGTCGAGCAGGCCCTGGACGGCGCCGGTCACGCGCCGGTGGAGGACGGCGAGGCGGCCGCGGTCGCGCTCGTCGACCGGGCCCTCGGCGAGCAGGTCGATCGGCGCGCCGATGCATTGCCGGAACTTGACCGGGAGCGGCGGCGACAGCGGCCACAGGCCCGCGACGCCGACGCCGAGCCACAGCGGCAGCCCGTGCGGGACGCCGAGGCGCTTGCCGAGCCGATAGCCGTCGTTGAAGCCGATGTAGGTGTCGTCGACGCCCGCGGCGCCCACGGGGATGATCGGCAGCCGGTACTTGAGCGCGAGCCGCAGGTAGCCGAACCGCTCGCCCCAGTCGACGCGGTAGCGATCGCGGCTGCTCCGGCACCCCTCCCGCGTCCCGCCGGGCGTGACGAGCACGTGCTCGCCGCGCGCGATCGCCTCCTCGAGCGCGGCGCTGTCGCCCGTGACGAAGCCGAGGCCGTCGACCACCCACTTCAAGAGCGGTTGCCGCTCGGCCGCGCCGTGGACGATCGCGTGCGGCATGTAGCCGAGGCGGTCGTGGATCTCGGCCGTCAGGATGCACATGTCGTGAGCGATGGGCCGGCCGTGATAGCCCACGATGAGCGCCGCGCCGGGGCGGGCGACGTGCTCGAAGCCCTCGACCTCGTAGCGGTGATACCGGCGCATGGCCCGCCAGTAACCGAGCCAGATCGCGAGCGGGACCCCGCCGGCGCGGCCCATCGGTCGAGGCTCACCGGGGATCACGGCGGCGGCGGGTTCCTGGTGAGGCCGTCCTTGTACGCGGCCTCGATCCGCTGAATGATCTGCTGCTCCTCCAAGGCACGCCCCGCTTCGTTCATCACCTCCGTGGCCTTTCCCATCTTCCAGAACGGAAAGTCATTGAACGTCGTGGGCGCGGAGAACCAGATGTCGGACGCGGACGCCTCGAAGTTGCCTGTCCGGTGCAGGAGGATGGTGCCCTCGCGGAACGTGTCCACGAACCTCCTGATGGGATTGAAATCGAAGACCAGCCGCGGGATCCGGCCGGGCAAGCGAGGCTGCGGCGGCTCCTCCGGCCGAGGCGACGGCACCACGTTGGAGGCGACGATGATGTCGCCTCCCCACTGGGACGCGGCCGCGATCACCGCCTGTTTCGTGGGCACGAGCGCGGCGGCGGTCCCGTCCACATAGCGCCCCTTGTGCGTGGTGACGGCGGTGAAGAGGGGCGCGAGCGCGCCGCTGCAGCGGACGCCGAAGCCGACCGAGGCGCCGGCGATGACGGCGGCTTCCGTGGAAGCGAGGTCCGTGGCGACCGGGCGGAAGGGGATGTACAGGTCGTCGAGGCACACCCCGCCGAGCAGGGCGTCGATGGTGCGCCCCAGCGCCGCGGAGTTCACCATGGCGCCGGCGATGCCGAGCTGGAGCGGGAAGCCGGCGTGGAGGAGCTGCCAGAGGCCGAGCGGGAGCCCCTCCTCGGCGCTGCGCGCGTCCATCATCGGGGCGGCGCCGTAGAACGCGCCGACCACGGCGCCGAAGCTCGTCCCGGCGATGCCGTCGATGGGCAGCTTCTTCTCCATCATCCGCCGGATCAGCTCGACGTGGGCGAAGCCCAGCACCCCGCCGCCGCCGAGCGCGAGCCAGATCTGGCAGCCCATCAGCTTGCGAGCCCAGCACGCCATGACCTCACTCGCCGTGGGGATGCCGTGCGGAGGATCGGGCTCCAGGTACTTGAGCTCCGGGAGCGCGATGGTCCCGTGCTGCTTGTCCCAGAGCCCTGCGAGGTACCCAGGGTCGACGTGCGCGCGCAGGCAGTCGCGCCGCTCCGTGGCCCCGAGCTCGATCGGGACGGGGGTGAAGCTGCGCTGGCCGCCAGCCAGCAGCTGGAAGGGCAACCACGCGAGGCTCGCGGCCGACGCGAACCTGCTCCGGCGGGCGGGCGGGACGAGCCGCGCGCGGATCACCTTCTTCCCTGCCGCGTCGAACGACGGGGGCATGTCCGCGTCGGTCTCCACGTCGCAGAAGATGAACCGTGTGTCGATGAGCTCTCTGGCGGCGTCGATGCCGCCTCTGTCGCGGACCCGTTGCGCGTCGACGAAGACGTAGTCGTACTGGTTCCTGCGCTGCTGGATCGTGTTGGCCAGCGTGCTCGCCGTCACCGATTCGCGATTGATGTTCCAGGGCCCAGGCTCCCTCTCGACCGGGCCCGCGTCGACGACGCGGAGGACGAGGACGGCGAGGCCGCGGCCGGTCTCGGCGACGGCCTGGGCGAGCAGATCCGCGAGGGCAGAGAGCGGCACGGGGGACTGGCACTCGTCCTCGACGTGCACGACCTCGGCGACGACGTTGAGGGTCTGCCCTCCCAGCGCGCCTCCGACGGCCCGGGCCAACGCAGGTGTCTCCTGGATGAGCTCGATGAGGCGCTCGGTGGGGATGTAGAGGAGCTCGGCCGGCGCGTCGCCGTGGACCTTCACCGAGACGGGGCGCGTGGCGGGGCGCGTGGCGGTCGCGAAGACCTCCGCGTCGCCGACCACGGTCGAGGGATGGATCACGGCGACGCGATGTCCGCTCGCCGAGATCTCGAGCGCGCCATCGAGGAGGACATAGAAGCCGTTCGCCGGATCGCCCTCCGCGTAGAGCGTCTTCCCGGGCTCATGCCGGACCCGATCGGCGCAGTCCCAGAGCCGACAGAGCTCGTGCGCCCGGACCTCCGCCAGGTACGGTGATTGTTTCAGGGCGGCGATGTCAGCGATCTGCATCCGGTGTCCACCGATCGCGCCGCGAATCCATGCGGCGAGACAGACAAGGACTGCTTATCATGAAGCGTCGCTGGTTTTCCATGGCGCAGGGCCGACGCACGAGCCTCGAGCGGGCCGGCCTGGACGGACTCCTCTCCGTGGCTCCGTGGACCGCGCGCCTCCAGGCGGCCTGTCCAATGCGCTGATCGTCCGCGCAGGGACCGCGGGGCGACCACCCGCATCGGCGAGGGCCTTGGCGCAGGACGCGACGGCGGCGGGATGTCGGGCGCATCCGTGTCGGACTCGTGCCCGGGGGCGGCGAGCGGCCCCGGCGAGCGGCGTAGCCGTGCCACGATCGAGCTCCCCGGCAGGAGACCGAGGACCTGCGCGGGTTCGTGCTCGATCAACCATGGAAGGAGCGTTGTGATGAAGACACAGCAGCAGACAGGGAGCGCCGGGGAGGGCCAGCCGCCCGGAGCCGCGTCCGTCACCCAGATCCTCAGCGCCGCCGAGGTGGACGCGCTGGTCGAGGGCTACGCCCGGGTTCCGGGGAGCGTGGCGAGCCTCGCCATGAAGCAGGTTGGCGGCATGTTCCCCCCCGGGGCGACGTTCTTCGATACCATCGCGAAATCGTTCTTCACGCACGGGGATCCGCCGGTCCCGCCGCTCCTCCCGATGGACGCCAAGGACCGCGAGCGCTGCCTCATCGCGCTCCTGGCCGCGAGGGGCCTGACGCTGCCCCTCGCGCTGCACTTCTACTGGGGCATCGCGGTGGGCCTGTCGGTCGACGACATCGCCGTGACCCTGCTGCTCGCCGGCAGCTACGAGGGCGTGAGCGTCTACATGAACTCGCTCACGGTGCTCAAGGCGACGCTGGGCGCGCTGAAGGACCTCTTCCCCAAGGGGGAGCCCAGGGGGAAGCTAGCGCCGGTCCCGCCCGAGGCCGCCATCTCGGCGGTGCAGAGGGCATTCTCCCCCTGAGCTGCGCCGGCGCCGAGCTCGCCGAGGATGGCCGCCACGCCGCCCGCGACGCTCGGCGCGCTCATGGCTGCTCCGGGAAGACCACCGCGTTGTAGAAGCTCTGGGCCTCGCCGCCGGTGAAGTCGATGGTCGCGCCGTTGAACCAGGCGAGCGTGTCGTCCGCGAGCAGCGCGACGAGGCGCGCGACCTCCTCCAGCGTGCAGAGCCGGCGCGCCGGGAGGAGGCGGGGCAAGGCGCCGAGGAGCCGAGACCGCGCGCCCCCGAAGGTCTTCTCGAGCGCGGCGGTGTGCACCGCGCCGAACTTGAGCAGGTTGACGCGGTGGCCGAGCGGCCCGAGCTCGTGCGCCAGGTGGCGGACGTAGACGCCGAGCGCGGCCTTGCTGGCGGCGATCAGCGCGGTGTTGCGCGCGACAACGTCTTCCATCGGGTTGGAGAGGCCGAGCAGCTGCGCCCCCGGCGCGAGGAGATCGCGGCTCCGCAGCTCCTGCGCCCAGTAGACGAAGGAGTGGGCCATCGACTCCAGGGTCTTCTCCATCTGCCGGGGCACGACCTGATCCTTGCCGCCCGAGGCGAGCGAGCCCAGCGACGCGTTGGCCAGGGAGTGGACGAAGAGCTTCACGCTGCGCGGGCCCGCGACGTGGAGGAGCTCCTCCGCGCCGAGCGCCGCGCCCTCCGGCGTGCCCGCCTCCGCGCGGCGGAAGTGGGCGTGGCGGCCCAGCGCGGAGATCTCGCGCGCGAGGCCGTCGGCCGCCTCGGCGTGGTTGCCGCGGTGCACGCCGAAGACATGCAGCCCGGGCGATCTCGCGACGGCCTGCGCGATCGCGGCGCCGGTGCCGCAGGAGACGCCGAGGATCACGGCCCAGGAGCCAGGGACGCGCGCGCCGGAGGGCGCGGCGGCGGTCGGATCTGTCACGGCGCCACCCGGTAGAGCGCGGCGCCGTGCGCGGTGCCGGCGCCGACCGCGGCCATGAGGATGCGATCGCCGGGGCGCACGGCGCGCGTGCGCAGCAGGCGATCGAGGCTCACCGGCACGGACGCGGCGGCCACGCTGCCGATCTCGTCGACGACGGGGACGGCGCGGTCCGCGGGGACGCGCAGCGCCTTCAGGATGCGCTCGAGCATCCGGCCGTTCGGCTGGTGGGGCACGAACCACTCGATCTCGTCGAGGCTCAGGCCGGCGTCGTCGAGCACGCGCCGCGTGCTCGCGGCGACCGCGGCGAGGGCGCTCTCGGTGAGCTCGTCGTAGGAGGCGGCGAAGTCGATGAAGGGCCGCGCGCCCGTGCGGCCCGGGTGCGCCATCGTCACCTTGTCGCGCAGCGCGGCGCTGTTGGCGAGGTGGGTCGCGAGCACGCCCTCGCCGGGGCGAGCCGGCCCGAGCACCACGGCCGCGGCCGCGTCGCCGAAGATCAGGTAGGGGCGGGGCCTGTCCGGCGGCAGGTACGGAGAGAACGTCTCGGCGACGACGACCGCGACCTTGTCGAGCCCGGTCGCCACCGAGCGCGCGGCCACGTCGAACGCCGAGAGGAAGCCGGTGCAGGCGTTGTTGAGATCGAAGGCGTCGCAGGTGTCGTCGAGGCCCATCGCCTCGAGGACCGCGTTCGCGGTGGCCGGGACGAGGGCGTCGCCGCCGGTCGAGCTGACGAAGATGAGCCGCTTCAGGTCGCGCGCGGCGCAGCCCGCCGCCTCGAGCGCCCGCGCGAGCGCGGCGGCGCCGAGGCTCGCCGCCGTCGCCCCGGGCTCCATCCAGTAGCGCGTCGCGATGCCCGTGCGCAGCGCGATCTCGGCCGGATCGCGGCCGGGCAGCGCCTCGGCCACGATCTCCGCCGTGGTGCGCCGCCGGCCCGGCAGGGCGCTGCCCGTCCCGAGGATCCGCGCCGCGATCACGCGGGCCTCCCTCCGGCATGCCGCTCGGCGTCGACGATCAAAGGGGCTCCTGAGGCTTCGAGGGGATCGACGTGGTGCATCGGCACGAAGAAAGGGCGCACAGGGTCCTGAGCCCTCGCGATGGGGTGGAGTTCGTGAAAAATTCGGCTCGAGACACCGAATATCGCCGGTCCGTCGGAGACCAGCCGATCCGAGGGGATCGCGAGCGTGCAACCTACCACACCCCTGGCCAGGTGCGCGCGCTCGTGGTCCGGCGCCGCCGACGTGCTCGCGGAGCAGGCGAGCATGTTTTCTTGTAGGCTGCGGTTCCGCGTGCTCCCCGATTGAAACCGATGCGGCCAACCCCATGAATGATCCCTCCGCGCTCACCTCTCCCGCCGGGGCTGCGGCCCTGGCGCCGTTCGTCGCGATGTCGCAGCTCATCCGCGGCGTTTACGCCACCCAGCTCGTGGGCGTCGCGGCCAAGCTCGGTATCGCCGATCTCCTGAAGGGCGGCCCGAGATCGAGCGACGATCTCGCGGGCGCCGTCGGCGCAGATGCCGTCGCCCTCCACCGCGTCCTCCGCGGCCTGGTCCTGTACGGCGTCCTGACCGAGGTGGAGGGGGGCCGCTTCGCCCTCGCGCCCGCCGGAGAGCTCCTGCGCACCGATGCTCCGCTGTCCCTCGCCGACTTCGCGACCGCGATGCACGACGTGACGCTGCGATCGCTCGGCGGCCTCCTCCAGGCGGTGAAGAGCGGAGGGTCGCCGTTCGAGCATGCCTATGAGAAGGGGTTCTTCGAACACCTCATGTCGGAGCGCGAGCTCGGGGAGCGGTTCGAACGCATCATGAGCTCGCTGAGCGGCATGGTGGCGGACGGCCTGACCTCGCTCTACGACTTCTCCTTGGCCCGGAAGCTGGTCGACGTCGGCGGCGGGCGCGGCCATTTCCTCGCGGCCATCCTCAGGGCCAACCCCGGGCTCGAGGGCGTGCTCGTCGATCTGCCCCCCGTGCTCCCGCAGGCCGAGGCCTACCTCGACGCCGCCGGCGTGCGCGCGCGCTGTTCCCTCGTCGCCGCCGATTTCTTCGAAGCGGTGCCGCCCGGCGGGGACATCTACCTGCTCTCGTGGATCCTCCACGACTGGGACGACGCGCGCTGCGGCCGGGTCCTGGCTGCCTGCCGCCGCGCCATGGCTGGAAAGGGGCGGCTGCTCGTCGTCGAGCAGCTCCTCCCCGAGCGGGTCGAGGAGAACCCCGCGGCGATCGTCGGCGATCTCGAGATGCTGGTCTTCCTGTCCGGCCGCGAGCGCGCGCTCCCCGAGTACCGGCGCCTCCTCGAGGAAGGCGGCTTCGCCGTCACGCGCGCCGCGCCGATACCGTCGCCGTTCGGCGGCGTGCTCCGGAGCGTCATCGAGGCGACGCCTCGACCCTGATCCGCGGGCGCCCGGCGGCCGCGGCGCCGCGCGGGTCAGGGGCGGGGCGCCCGCCTCGGCAGCGAGATGACGAACTCGGTGAACTCGCCGGGGGAGGTCTCCATGCGCATGTCCCCGCCGTGCCCGCGGACCACGATGTCGTGGCTGAGCGAGAGGCCGAGCCCCGTACCCTCGCCTGGCGGCTTGGTGGTGAAGAAGGGGTTGTAGATGCGGTCGGCGATCTCCGGAGCGATGCCCGTGCCGTTGTCGCGGATGCGCACCTCCGCGCGGCTCGGCCCGCTGACGGTGCGGACGGTGAGCGTCGGCACGTAGCCCTGCGGGGCGGCGCGCCACTTCTCGCGCGCCGCATACCACGCGTTGTTCAGCACGTTGATGAACACGCGCGCGAGCTCCTGGTCGACGCCCTCGACGGGGCTCATGGTGACGTCGAACGAGGTATCGACCCGGACCCTGAACCCGGGGTCCTTGTCCGGCATGGCGTGCATCGCGAGCTTCAGGCTGTCGGCGACGATCGCGTTCAGGTCGATGGGCCGCCTCACCCCCGGCGCGCCGCGCGCGTGCAGCAGCATGCCCTGGATGATGCCGTCGGCCTTCCGCCCGTGCTCGTCGATCTTGGTGACCGCCTGCTGCAGCGCGCCGAGCAGCTCCTCGACCTCCGCGAGCGAGCCTCCGTCCACGCGGCGACCTTGCTCCAGGCCGACCTTGAGCGACGTCACGCTCGCGCTGATCTGCTCCGCGTACTCCCTGGAGACCACCGCGAAATTCGTGACGAAGTTGAGCGGGTTCCTGAGCTCGTGGGCGATCCCGGCCGTCAGCGCGCCGAGCGACGCGAGCTTCTCCTGCACCACGAGCTGCTGCTGCGTCGCCTTGAGCTGGGTCAGCGCCGCCGTGAGCTCCCGGTTCTTCTCCGACAGCTCCCCTGTCCGCGCCTCGACCTGCTGCTCGAGCGTCGCGTACAGCGTGGCGTGGTGGATCGACAGCGCCGCCTGCGCCGAGAGGAGGCTCAGCACCTCGATCCGATCGGCCGTGAAGGCGCCGGCGGCCAGGTTGTTCTCCAGGTAGATGACGGCGATCAGCTTGGCCTGGTTCAGGAGCGGTACGCACAGCACCGAGCGCGGGCGATGCTGGGCGACGTACGGATCGCGGGTGAAGATCCCCTCGGCCGCCGCGTCGCGCAGCACCACGCTCTCGCCGGTGCGGGCGGTGTAGCCCACGATGGCCGCCGAGATGTGCTCCTCGCTCTCCAGCGGCGCGGAGCGCCGCGCGATCACCTCGGTCCCCCCGGAGGCCCACTCCGCCTCGATGAGCAGCCTGCCCTCCCGCTCGATGAGCAGGTAGCCGCGCTGCGCCCCCGCGTTCTCGACGATGATCCGCATGAGCGCCGCGAGCAGCCGCTCCAGCACGATCTCCCCGGAGATCGCCCGCGCCGCCTTCATCATCGCCGTGAGCTCCAGCGTGCTCTGGTCCTCGGTGCTCGACGTGGTCGCGAGGAGCTGTCCTTCCGGCCGGGGGGCGACGGGGGTGGGGGTCTTGAAGGTGAGGAGCGCCGGGTAGCGCCGCTCGAGCTGCGCCACCTTGGCCGCCGCGCCCCACCGCGTGTAGGCGTGGGCGGCGTCCGCCAGGTAGGCGTCGGCGGCGCGCTCCCAGCCGAGCGATCGGCACAGGTCCGCGCAGCGCTCCAGGGCGATCGCCTCCTCGTGGAGGAAGCGCTGCTCCGCGGCTCCCCGGATCGCCCTCTCGAAGAGCGCCATGGCCTCCATCGGCCGGCCCAGGACGCGCAGCCGCTCGGCCTCCACGAGCGCGTGCTTGTGCGCGAAGTTGGCCGGCGCGCCCCGGGCCCACCGCTCGAGCTCCCGCTGGTTCCGGTCCACCGTCTCGAGGTAGCGGCTCCGGTCGGCCTCGCCCGCGCCGGGGACGAGCGCGAGGAGGGCCAGCGACTGATAGAGGTTGTGGAGCATCAACAGGGGGTGCAGGCGGAGGCCGTCCCGGTATTTCTCGGCGGCCTCGGCGGCCTCCGCTGCACTGGCATGCTCGCCGAACAGATAACGGAGCATGCTCTTGCAGATATTGATGGAGCACAGGGAGGAGATGCTGTTGGCCGCGATGAGCGCCGGCACGACCTCATCCTCGTTGAGCCTGTCGCCCGCGAACCGGAGCGGATCGCCGTCGCGGCCGAGGAGCTTCAGCATGGTCTGCTCGGCGATGCACGCGAAGAGCCGCAAGAACTGCTGCTTCTGCCTCGTGAGGAGGTCCATGTACGGCTGCTGCTCCTCGATCACGGTCGCGAGCGGCTCGCCGGCGATGAAGGGGTGGGTGAAGCTGTTGGTCGCGCACTGGCTCGCGTTGTGGAGATCGCCGGTCTCGAGGCCCCACTGGACGGCCTCGCGCAGCTCGGGCATGGTGTCCCGGATGTGCGTCATCCACGGCCGGATGAGGACGTTGCGGACCAGGTACACCTGCGCCGCCGCCTCCCTGGCCTGGAACCTGTCGATGAGCTTCATCGCCAGCGTGGAGTAGGCGCTCGCGCTCTCGAGATCGTTCAGCGCGACGGCGAGCAGGGTCCCATAGCTGATGTAATGGATGGGGGCGTACCGGCAGTTGCCGTACTCGACGCAGAGCCTGAACGACTCGCAGCACAGGAGCAGGAAGAGGAGGGGGCTCGCCGAGTACGTCGCCGGGCCGAGCCTGGCGAGGAGCCGCATGGCCGCGAGCTTCACGGGATCGGTCATCTCCGGCAGGTCGAGCAGCGCGTCGTAGGGCCTGCCCGCGAGCATGGCCTGGTTCCGCTGCAGCGCTTCGCCGAGGTGCTGCTCGGTCGGATTCGCGGGCAAGCTCACCCCGAGCAGATCGAGGGCCTCCAGACCGGTGCGGATCTGCTTCGTGAACTCGTCCCGGGCGGCGGCGAAGAGCATCCGCAGCTCGAGCACCTTCACCTTGTCGAGCACCGTCCGGGCCCGCTCCAGGGCCGCGTCGGCGAGGAGCTGCGCCCGCTCCAGGTTCGTGTTGAGGTACTCCGCCTCCGCCGCCTCGATCTGGAGGCTGAACGCGAGGTCGTAGCGGTCGTCGAAGGCGCCCTCCGGGAGCAGCCTGAGGCCCGTGTGGAAATAGCGCAGCGCGGGCTCGTAGGCGGCCGAGGTCTTCGCCTTCCGCCCGGCGAGCAGGCTGAGTTCGGCGACCTCGAAGCGCTCGTCGCGCGAGGTGATGCGCTCGAGCCCGAGCTCGTATTGATTGACGATCGAGAACAGCGCCTCGTCGAGCGCGCCTTCGGGCGTGCTCGCCTTGAGCAGCCGGCCGAGGTCGAGGTGGACCTCGGCCTTCCGCTCGTCCTCGATGAGCGAGTAGGCGGCCTGCTGGACGCGGTCGTGCAGGAACCTGAACGACGCCGGCGGCGCCTCCTCGGCGGGCCTGGCCAGCCGGGCCGCCGACAGGGCGTGATAGGCCTCGCCGATCGGCAGCACCAGCCCCTCCTCGACCGCCTCCCAGAGGTGCGCGGCGGCCTCCGCGAGCGGGCGCTCGTGGACGACGGCGAGCGCGTCCAGCCCGAAGCGGTTCCCGACGCACGCCGCGAGCTTCAGGGCGTCCTGGGCGCTCGGCGTGAGCTTCTGGATCTTGCCGGCCATCAGCTCGACCACGGAGCCCACCAGCCCGTGGGCCCGGATCGCGTCGAGATCCCACCGCCACTCGGCGCGGGCCTTGTCGAGCGAGAGCAGGCCGGTCTGGTAGAGGGACTCGAGGAGCTGGCCGATGAAGAGCGGGTTCCCCTGCGTCTTCGTCAGGAGGAGCGCGGCGAGCGGGGCGGCCCGGTCGACGTCGCACCGGAGCGTCTCGGCCACGAGGCTCGTGACGCTCTCGAGATCGAGGGGGCTGAGCGTCAGCGTGGTCACCCGCGCGCCCGCCTCCCGGATCGCGTCGAGCGCGGTGATCATCGGGTGGACGTCGCTCACCTCGTTGTCGCGGTACGCGCCGATGATGCACAGGTGCTGGAGATCGGCGTCGGTCATGAGCAGCTTGATCAGCGAGAGCGACGCCGCGTCCGCCCATTGCAGGTCGTCGAGGAAGAGGACGAGCGGGTGCTCCTGCGTCGCCAGCGCGCGCACGAAGACGTGGACGGCGAAGTTGAAGCGGTTCTGCGACTCGGTCGGCGGCAGCGGCGAGGGCGGGGGCTGCTCGCCGAGGAGCAGCTCCACGGCCGGTATCACCTCCGCGATGACCGGCGCGTTCGCGCCGAGCGCCGCCGTGAGCCGCGCTTTCCATCCGGCGAACTGCGGCTCGGCCTCGGCCAGGAGCTGCCGGATGAGGTCGTTGAACGCCTCGATCAGCGGCGCGTAAGGGATGTTCCGCTTCAGCTGATCGAACTTGCCGGAGATGAAATAGCCCCTCCGGTCGAGGAGCGGCCGGTGGATCTCGTTGACCAGCGCGCTCTTGCCGATGCCGGAGTAGCCGGCCACCAGCATGAGCTCGGCCCGGCCGGCGCTGACGCGATCGACCATGGCCGCGAGCACCGCGCTCTGCGCCGCTCTCCCGTAGAGCTTCTGAGGGATCTGGAAGCGATCGGGGATGTCCATCCGCCCGGGGACGAAGCCATCGATTCGCCCCTTCGCCCGCCACTCCGCGAGGCACGCCGAGAGGTCCGCGGTGAGCCCGTGCGCGCTCTGGTAGCGGTCCTCGGCCATCTTCGCGAGCAGCTTGAGCACGATCGTCGACACGGCCTCGGGCAGGCCGGGCCTGAGCACGTGCGGCGGGATCGGCTCGCGCGCGATGTGGCAATGCACGAGCTCCATCGCGTCGCGGAACGGGAAAGGCGGCGCGCCGGTGAGCATCTCGTACATCGTCGCCCCGAGCGAGTAAAAGTCCGATCGGTAATCGATGGATCGGTTCATGCGCCCCGTCTGCTCCGGGGAGATGTAGCGCAGCGTCCCCTCGAGGAGGTTCGGGCTGCGAATGGAGGGCGCCTCGCGCGGCAGCGTGGTGGCGAGGCTGAAGTCGATGAGCTTGATCCGGCGCGTCTCCGGGTTGATGAGGATGTTGGATGGGTTGAGGTCCTTGTGGATGACGCGCCTCTCGTGGACCCGGCCGAGCGCCCTGGAGACCTCGATCGCGATGGACAGGACCTCGTCGAGCTCGAGCCGATGGGACGCGAGGTAGGACAGCAGCGACTCTGCGCCGAAATCCTCGAGGATCAGCGCCTGCCGGTTCTTGTACCAGGAGAGATCGAGGCACCCGATGACGCCGTCGCCCGCCACGTCGCAGGTGATCTCGTACTCCCGGTTGAAGCGCGCGAGATCCCTGGCCGTCGCCTGCTCGTGCTGGAGCTTGATCACGACGGCGGCCCCGTCCCTGCGGCGGCGGGCGCGATGGACGACCGAGCGGAGGCCTTTATGAATGCAAGGGAAGAGCTCGTACTCCGTCGTGACGTTATCCATGTCCAGGACGCTATCGTACGCGGCCTTGGAGCGGCGGTTAAGCGTGGAAGCTCGCGCGGGCGGAGGCGGACGTTATGTCCGCTGTGCGTCTGCGGCTCAATTCTTCCACCAATCCGGGTGGTGCGGTACGCACCGCAGGCCGCGCCGCAGAGGATTCGAACGCCAAGACGCCAAGACGCCAAGACGCCAAGACGCCAAGACGCCAAGTATGGAAAATTATTGATATTTCTCGGCGTCCTTGGCGCCTTGGCGTCCTTGGCGCCTTGGCGGTCCTCCGAGCTGCAGGACTTTCGTCCAACGTACCGCACCACCCCATCCGGGAACCAGCGATGAGCCCAGCGATGGAGACACGGACTCTACGGTGGCTGTGGCCATGACGTCGGAGGTCCAGGCGCGAGCCGGCCTGTCGAGGGTCGAAAGCAGAGCTCTGCGCGCGTCGAGCCGCGGTGGCCAGCGATTCACCCGCTCCCCGGCTCGGCCGGCTCGCGGAGCGCCGCCGGCAGCGCCGAGGCCACGGCGGCCCGGCACGCCTCCATCGAGGCGCGGAGCTCCTCGGGCGACGGCCCGGGCGGATCGAGCGGCGGGTGCACCACGACCCGCACGACGCCCGGCGCCGCGGCGTAGCGGCCCTTCGGCTGGAGCGCGCCCGCGCCGACGACGGTCACCGGCAGCACGCGCGCGCCCGCGGCCGCGGCGACCCGGAAGGCGCCCAGCCGGAAAGGCAGGAGCCGGCCCGCCGCGCTCCGCGTGCCCTCGGGGAAGAACACCGTCGACCACCGCCGCATCAGGTCGCGCTGCGCCCGGCCGAGATCCGCCGCCGGGCCGCGGGCGCGCCGCCGGTCGACCGGCGTGTGGCCGTACAGGCGCATGCCCCAGCCGAGCACCGGCACCCGGAACAGCGCGCGCTTCGCGAGGAACCGGATCGGCGTGCGGCCCTGCAACACCACGAGGAGCGCGAGGATGTCGAGCGCGCTCTGGTGGTTCGCCGCGATCACGTAGCGCTCGCCCGGCCGCACGCGCTCGACCCCCTCGGCCTCGACGCGCACGCCGACGAGCCAGAGCGCCCCGGCCGCCCACACCACCGAGAGGCGATCGTGCATGCGCTGCCGCGGATCGAAGGGGAAGCAGAGCAGGCCGACGGGGAGCAGCGCGACGAGGAACAGCATCGCCCAGGCGTGGGCGAGCGCCGTGCGCGCGACCTCCACCGGGCCGGCCGGCGCCACGGCGGCGCCCCCGGCGCCCCCCGCCGTCACTTCGCGACCGGCGGGGCCTCCGGCCCGTCGAAGCGCGGGACGAAGCCCTCCACCGAGGCGAGCGTCTCGAGCAGCGTCACGTGGCGCAGGCGCGGGATCGCCACGTGCGTCGGCGCGCCGATGTCCTCCTCCGGGACCGCGAGCGTCGCCGCCGCCGCGAGCTCCGCCACCGTCGCGCCGACGATCTGCGTCGTGCCCATGCTTGTGCTCGGAGCGGACGACCGGATCTCGCGCGGCGCGTCGGTCCAGTACGCCCGCGGGGGACCCTGGAACGCCGCCTCGACCGGGGGCCGCGGCCAGAACGTGGGCTCGACGAGGCCGAGCTCATCGACGAGCACCTCGCGCTCGGCGCGGACGTCGCGCGCCTCCACCTCGTCGCCCAGCGCGTCGAGCGCCTCGGCGCAGCGCTCGAGCGCCGTGACGAGCTGCGTCCGGTTGCCCGAGGCGCGGATGAGCTCGAGCGTCTCCCGGCCGTACGCCCGGAGCTCGCCGGCGTCGCGGCCGAGGAGCGCGAGCGCGTGCATCCTGCCGACCCGGCCGAGCCCCACGGCGTACGCGTCGCCCGTCCCCGCCGAGCCGATCTCGATCGCCCGGTCGTAGGCGGCGAGCGCCTCCGGGAGCTGGCCCTGCACGAAGAGCACGTCGCCCAGGTACCCCTCGGCCCAGCCGCGCCCCATGCCGATGCCGAGCACGCCGCTCAGGTTGCACGCGTTCGCGATCAGCACGCGCGCCCGCGCGAGGTGGCCCACGTGGAACTGGTGCCGGCCCGCGTACATCGTGCCGACGTACAGGTAGAGGCCGCTCAGGCCGTGCTCCTCGGCGTACGAGAGGAGCTGCGCCGTCGACCGGACCCCGAGATCCCAGTCGAACCGGCCCTCGGCGAGCACCGCGTAGTAGAACCACGTGCCGAGCAGCCGCACCGGGTCGCGCAGGCGCTCGGCGAGGCGCGCGGCGTCGGCGGCGCTCTGCTCGGCCTCGGCGTAGTAGCCCGCCTGGCTCAGGGCGACGCAGAGGATGCCGCGCGAGTGGCACAGCTCGATGTACTCGCCCGCCGCCTCGGCGAGCTCGCAGCCGCGGCGCAGCGGCTCGGTCGCCGGGCCCACCTTGCCGGCCGCGCACAGCGCGCGCCCGAGGATGTTCGCGGGCAGGCACTGGTACGGGCGGAGCTCGGGGCTCGCGCCGACCGCCTGGAGCGCCTTGCGGCTGTGCGCCACCGCGTCGGCGAACTCGCCCCGCACGTAGTGCACGCGCGACAGCGCGCTCGAGAGCGCCGCCGTGACGAGCGGCGTCTCCGGCAGGGCGCCCTGCGTGCGGCGGAGCAGCTCGAGCGGCTCCGCCGTGCTGCCGAGCAGGCAGGCGACGCGCGCGAGCTCGTGGGCGCAGCGGGCCCGGAGCTCGATCCGCGCGGGGTCGAGCGGCAGCCGCTCGAGCAGCGCGAGCGCCTGCTTGAGCCGCCGGCTCGCGCCGTGCGGATCCTGGAGGCGGTCGGCCTCGCCCGCCGCGAGCAGGTACGCCTGCGCGGCGCGATCGAGCTCGCCGGCGCGCTCGACGTGGTGCGCGAGCGTGCCCGGATCGCCGCCGCGCAGCTCGATGCGCCGCGCGATGCGCCGGTGGACCTCGCCGCGATCCTCGGGCGGCACGCGGGCGGCGAGCTGCTCGCGCGCCGCGTCGTGCGAGAACGACGTGAGGCGCCCGTCCTCGCTCAGGCAGACGTGGTGCGCGGCGGCGTCGCGCAGCGCGCTGTCGACCTCCGCCGGATCGAAGAGGCCGAGCTCGACCAGGTCGTCGCGCAGGAACTGGCGGCCGATGAGCGCGGCCACGCCGAGGACCTGGACCGTCGTCGGATCGAGCGCCTCGATGCTGCGCGAGAGGACGTCCGAGACCGAGGCGGGCGCGCGGTAGTGCGCGTCGGCGCGGGAGATCTCGAGCGCGCCGCCGCGGCCGCGCTGCAGGAAGCCCTCGGTCTCCATGTTGCGGACGACCTGGATGTTGAAGAGCGGGTTGCCGGCGGCGAGCAGCGGGACGCGGCGGACGAGCTCGTGCACGAGGTCGTCGCCGGCGCCGCGGCCGAGCGCGGAGAGCAGCGCGCGGTTCGCGTCGGGCGGGAGCGGGCCGAGGTCGAGGCGCTCGACGTTCTTCCAGGCGAGCCACCCGGCCGAGCGCGGCGTCATCGGCGACGACCCGGGCCCGCCGCGCACGCCGGCGGAGGCCGGCGGGGGCAGCGACGAGCCGGGCGCGCCGCGCCCGCCGGCGAACGGCGGCCGCGCCGTCCCGAGCAAGAGGACCGGCCGCTCGCCGAGCTGATCCGAGATCCTGAGGAGGACCTCCTGCGTCGCCTCGTCGGCCCAGTGGACGTCCTCGATCGCGAGGACGACGGGGATCTCCTCGGAGATCGCGCCGAGCAGGCGCAGGAGGAGATCGGCGATCCAGCGCGTGCCGCCCGGGCCGATGGCGCCGCCCTCGTCGGCGAGCCCGACCGCGCGCATGAGCTCGGGGACGAGCCCCTGGAGCAGGGCGGCGTCGTCGGCGACCACGAGGCTGACAAGCCGGCGGATGCGGGCCGCCCGGCTGTCGTTGTGCCGCTCCAGCCAGCTCGCGATCTGCGTCAGCGCCTCGCGGATCGCGGAGTAGGGGACGAGCCCGGAGAGCTCGCGGCACCGGCCGTAGGCGACGATGGCCGTGCCCGCCTGCTCGACGTTCCGGAGCAGCTCGGCGACGAGGCGGCTCTTGCCGACGCCCGTGTCGCCGACGACCACGGCCGGCCGCGGCTCGCCGCGCACCGCGCCCTGGAGGAGCTCGGTGAGCCGGGCGAGCTCCAGCTCGCGGCCGATGAACGGGGCGTCGTCGAGGGCCTCGGGCGGGGCGGCGTCGCGCTCGCGCTCGGCCGCGTCCGCGGCCGGGGGCTGCGAGGAGCCGTGGAGCGTGACGTAGTAGAGCTCCTTGAGCCGCGCGCAGAGCCGCGCCGCGCTCGAGAAGCGGCGCGCGGGGTCGCGCTGCATGAGCTCGTCGACGAGCGCGACGACCGGCGCCGGCGTCTCGGGGGCCACCTGGGCGAGCGGCACGAGCGTGCCGTAGACCTTCTGGTTGATGACGCTGTCGACGGTGCCGTCGGCGAACGGCAGGCGGCCGGCGAGCAGCTCGTAGAGCATGACGCCGACCGCGTAGAGGTCCATCCGGGGGCTCGGGCGCGCGGGCGTGCCCCGCTTCAGGCACTCGGGCGCGAGGTACGCGATGGTGCCCGCGTTCACGCGGGCGTGCTCGGGCTGAAAGCTCACCGTGAGCGTGGCCAGGCCGAAATCGAGGATCTTGAGCCGGGGCTCGTACGGATCGGTGAGGACGATGTTGCTCGGCTTGAGGTCGAGGTGCAGCACGTTGAGCGCGTGGCAGTGGGCGAGCGCCTCCGCCACGCGGCGCACGATGCGCAGGGCCTCGATCGTGTCGAGCGAGCCCATCCGCGCGAGGTACCGGTCGAGCGTCACGCCCTGGACGAGCTCCATCGCCAGGTAGAGGCCGATGCCGTCGAGGACGCCGTACGTCGAGAGCTTCACGAGCGACGGGTGGCGCAGCCGGAGCAGCGCCTCGATCTCGTTCTGCTGGGCGAAGAGCTGCCCGACGTTCTGGGCGCTCACTTCCTTGAAGATCTTGATGGCGGCGACGTTCCCGGACTCGTCGTGGCCGCGGAAGACGGTGCCGAAGCCGCCCTCGCCGAGCGGCTCGTCGATCGTGTACTCGCCGATCCTGGCGCCGCGCTCGATCAAGGGACCGCCGACCATCCTACCTGCCCTTCCGAGTACCCCGTCATCACCCGCAGAAGCATCATGATACTCCGGACGCGGCGCCGTGACGGCGCGCAAAGGCCACCTTCGCGGCCTTCCGGCGCCCCGGGGCGCGGCGCGCCTCGAGGGCTTGCTGCATCTTGCGGTTCTGGACAAGAAACGTGCATGTCACGTTCGGGCGGCGATTCCGGTGCTCGCCCGGCGTTTCGCGCCCTCCGGGCCCTCGAGCGCGGGCAGAGAAGGTGAGCCCGCATCCAGAACCGCGCTCCCGAGCCCCGGATCGGGGCCGGAAATGACGACGGCGGCGGCCCCCTGTCGAAGGGTGACCGCCGCCGCGTCCGGACTCAGGCCGTTTCGGGGATCAGGTCCCGCCGCTGGCCGAGCCGCTGGCCGAGCCGCTGACGCTCGCGCTGGCCTTGATGTTGACGTCGATGGACGCCGTCGCGCTGGCCGACGCGTCGACCGCGGCCGCGACGCAGGCGACCGCCTTGCCGCCGGCCTTGAGCGCCGCGTCCTTGACCTCGACGCCCGCCTTGCCGACGCCGGACACGGCCGCCGCCAGCTTCTTGCCCGTGCCGAGCTGGACCTTGGCGATCGCCGGGAGCGACGTCCGGAGCGCCGCGATGAGCTTCTGCGCGTCGGCGTTCACCTTGCCGTTCGCCACGATGCGGACGGCCGGCGGATCGCACTTCGCCTCGCCGGCGGTCTTCGCCGTGCACTGCACCTGGCAGCTCGGGTCGACGCTCGGCGGCTTGAACTCGCCCGAGCACTTCGGCTCCTTGATCTCGGCGCTGCAGCCGCCCGAGCAGGAGCCCGAGCACTTGGCCGAGCCCTTCAGCTCGCAGGAGCCCGAGCAGGAGCCGTCGCAGGTGCCGGTGCAGGAGCCCTCGGCCTTGGCGTCGCACTTGCCCTCGCAGGTGCCCGCGCACGCCGCGCCCTTCGAGTCCTTGCCGTCGCACTTGCCGTCGCACTTGCCGCCGCAGGTGCCCTTGAAGCCGGCCTCGCACTTGCCCGAGCAGCTCGCGTTGCAGGTGCCGGAGCACGCCGCGCCGGCGTCGACGGTGCACTTGCCCTTGCACTCGGCGTCGCACTTGCCGCTGATCTCGCCGCCCTCGCAGCTCGCCTCGAGCTTGCCGGGCTGCACCGGCGAGCCGCAGTCGCCGAGGCACTTCTGCATCGCGGTGATGTCGGCGTAGCACTTCGGGGGATCGATCTGGACCGCGAGCTTCGCCTCGGCGTTCGCCTTGACGGCGGCGTTCACCTTGGCGGAGACCGCGTTGCAGACCTTCTCGGCGCCCTTGCCGCCGCCCGCCTCGGCCTTGAGCTCAGCCTCGCTCATGCCGAGGTCCTTGCCGAGCTTGCCGCACGAGGCGATGAGGTCCGCCTCCAGGTCCGCCGTGAGCTTGTCGAGCGAGGCGGCGGCCTCGAGGAAACCCTTGATCTTGCCCTCGACATCGGCGCCGCCCTCGAACTTGAGGTTGGCGATGCCGCCGTTCTTCAGCTCCTCGCAGCCGCCCGCGGCGGACGCCAGGTCACCGGCGGGCCCCGGCAGGCTGTCGGCGCCGGGGATCCCCTTGCCGCCACAGTTCATGAGGAGAGGCGAAGCCAGTCCGAGCAGGGCCACGGGCATCGCAACCAACTTCCATCGATTGACGCTCATCTCAGAAACCCTCCGGCACCTCGACGGGTACCCCATGGGGCGCGGACCCTACACCAATGACCGCGACCTTGAAAGCCGGGAAAGCCGCGATCCCGCGCGGCCGTCGCTCGTAACGCCGAGCAGCCCCGCACTTCGGGCCCCAGCAGAGATAGAGCGCCCTATTGCCCCAAGTCACGATGGCTGTAAAGAAACAAGCTGAGCGCGCCGAGCGGAGATGTCTGTCCGCAGCGCGCGCCCTCGCCGCGGCCTCGCCGCGGCCTCGCCCTGATTACTCGTCGTCTTCGTCGAAGGGGAGGTTCAGCTGCGCGAGTGGGCGCGCGCCGACCGTGGGCCCGCCCTGCTTCTCGAAGAGCGCCTGCTCGCGGGCGATGTCGGCCTCGATGAGGTCCTGGTTGTCGTAGGCGAACGCGAGCGCGTCGAGCACGCGCGCGGCACCGAGGTTCGGGTACCGCTTGAGCAGCGTCTCGACCGACGCGCCGCCGCGGTGCCACGCCCAGAGCCGCCGCACCGGGACGCGCGAGCCGGCCACGTGGGGACTGCCGGCGAGCACCTGGCTGTCGCACCGCACGTGAGGGTGGGGGACGCGGAT
Source organism: Sorangium sp. So ce134 (assembly GCA_051525975.1). GTDB lineage: Bacteria > Myxococcota_A > Polyangia > Polyangiales > Polyangiaceae > Sorangium. Next base: position 7,907,949 of record CP150314.1, on the reverse strand, counting down.
TCGCGGGAGCACCGGCGCGGCCATCGCGCGGCGGAGCCTAGTACCGGTCGCGATCGGATGGAAGGGCGCCGCGAGCCGGCGGACACGCTCGGCGCCGACGCGCGCTCCGCCCGCACGCCCGCGCGCCGTCGTCGTCACGCCGTCGCCGCGCGTCGTTCCGCCTTCCGCCGGCGCGATCGGAGCTACCCTACGCCGCGGAGGCGCGCGAGCATCGTGCCCGTCGTCACCGACCGGAGCTCATCCACCATGACCCAAGCCGAGAAAAACCCGCTTCGCGAAGGAATGCCCGAGGAGCGAACCGCCTCGCCGGCGGCGCTCGTGATCTTTGGCGCCTCGGGCGACCTGACCCGGCGCAAGCTGCTGCCCGCGGTCTACAACCTGGCGCTCAGCCGCCTGCTGACCGGCGGCTTCGCCGTCGTCGGCGTGGCGCGGCGGCCGAAACCGGATTTCGCCCAGGAGATGCGCGAGGCGGTCGGGAAGTACTCGCGGCGCCCGCTCGAGGAGGCCTCCTGGAGCGAGCTCGAGAAGGGCATCAGCTACGTCCAGGGGTCGTTCGACGAGCCCGAGACCTACACCCGGCTCGCCGCGGAGCTCGAGCGGCTCGACGCCGAGCGCGGCACCCGAAAGAACCGGGTCTTCTACCTGGCCGTCGCGCCCGACCAGTTCGCGCCCATCGTGCGCGGGCTGCGCGCGGCGAACCTCGTCGCGCCGCCGTCGCACGAGAAGGACGCGCCGTTCCAGCACGTCGTCGTCGAGAAGCCGTTCGGCGAGGACCTCTCGAGCGCCCGCGCCCTCAACCGGGACCTGCTCGCCCACCTCGCCGAGTCGCAGATCTACCGGATCGATCACTACCTCGGGAAGGAGACGGTCCAGAACCTCCTCGTCCTCCGGTTCGGCAACACGATCTTCGAGCCGCTCTGGTCGCGCCAGCACGTCGATCACGTGCAGATCACCGTGGCCGAGGAGATCGGGGTCGAGGGCCGCGGCAAGTTCTACGAGAAGGTCGGCATCACCCGGGACATCGTGCAGAACCACGCGCTCCAGCTGCTCACGCTGGTCGCGATGGAGCCGCCGTCGTCGTGGGACGCGGACGCGGTGCGCGACGAGAAGGTGAAGGTGCTGCGGACGCTCCGGCCGATCGAGGGGCCGGGCGTGCTGACGTCGACCGTGCGCGGCCAGTACGCGGCCGGCATCGTGCGCGGCGAGAAGGTGCCGGGCTACACCGAGGAGCCCGACGTGGCGAAGGACTCGATGACCGAGACCTACGTCGCGATGAAGCTCCACCTCGACAGCTGGCGTTGGGGCGGCGTGCCGTTCTACCTGCGCGCCGGCAAGCGGCTGGCGAAGCGGGTGGCCGAGGTGGTGCTGCACTTCAAGCCGCTGCCGCACGGCCTGTTCAAGGGCGCCCCCGGCGCCACCGAGGAGCCGAACGCGCTCGTGATGCGCCTCCAGCCCGACGAGGGCATCTCGCTCCGGTTCGCGGCGAAGATCCCGGGCAGCGGCATCGCGATCCGCGGCGTGACCATGGATTTCCGCTACGGCGCCGCGTTCGGCTCGAGCACGCCCGAGGCGTACGAGCGGCTCCTGCTCGACGCGCTGCGCGGCGACGCCACGCTGTTCACGCGCGCCGACGAGGTCGAGGCGCAGTGGGGCTTCGTCGACCCGATCTTCGAGGGGTGGCGGACGCAAAACGCGCCGATCGCGCGCTACGCCGCGGGCACGTGGGGCCCGGCGGAGGCCGACGCCCTGGTCGAGCCGTCGGAAGGCGCGCGCGCTTCGTGCGGCGATCGGAAGCCCCCGGAGCGGGCCTGGAGGCGGCCGTGAGCGCGGGGCGCATCGGCGAGGTCATCAAGCGGGTCGAGTCGGAGCTCGCCCGGTTCTGGGCGTCGCCCGACGAGTCGCGGCCCGAGCCGGCCCCGAAGACGCGCGCGTCGACGATGAACTTCGTCGCGGTGGGCAGCCGCGCCGAGGTCGAGCGCCTGAAGGAGCAGGCCGAGGAGCTCGCCGAGACGCACGCGGGCCGGACGCTGCTCATCACGCTCGACGACCGGCTCGATCCGCTGTGCGTCCAGGCCGACTGGTCGGCCACGTGCCGCCGCGCCGGGGAGGTGCCGATCTGCTACGACCGCGTGGAGCTGACGTTCGGGGTGGCCGCCGCCGAGCGCGTCGCGTCGGTGGTGAGCGCGCTGACGATCTCCGACGTGGCGGTGATCGTCGAGCTCGCGCCGGGCGCGCCGAACGTGCTCGGCGACGCGCTCGCGCCGATCTGCGATCGGCTGGTGTTCGACTCGGCCGAGACGAGCATCGAGCGGATCGCGGAGGTGGCGCGCGGGACGAAGGCGCCGCTCGCGGACCGGGCGTTCGTGCGGACGTTCTCGTTCCGCGAGCTCGTGGCCCGGTTCTTCGACGACATGCCGGAGGCGTGCCGGGCGATCCGGCGGGTGGAGATCGCGCGCAGCGCGGGGGCGAAGCCGGATCCGGCGGCGCTGCTGCTCGGCTGGATGGGCTCGCGGCTCGGCTGGACGTTCGAGTCGCGGGCGGAGCAGCCCGGCGGCGCGGGCGTCACCGGCCGCGCGCGCGCGGCGGACGGCGCGCCGATCGAGATCGCGCTGGTCGACGGGCCGCCGGCCGAGGAGCAGGGGCGGCGGCGGATCGACGGCGTGCGGCTGTTCACGTCGCTGCGCGGCGAGCCGCTCGCGCTCGGGTGCGTGCGGCTCGACAAGGCGCCCGCCACGGCGCGGTGGACGATGGAGGGGGCGCGGTCGGCCGAGCACCTGCACCCGCTCGGCTACCGCGACGAGACGTGGGTGCTGACGAAGACGATCGACTCGCTGGAGGGCGATCGGCTGCTGCGCGAGGCGGTGCTCGCCGCCGCGGCGTGGAGCGCCCTCTGACGAGGCCGATGAGGAGGACCGAGATGAACGGTGGTGAGGAGACGCTCGTCGCGGCGGACGCGGCGGAGCTCGCGCGCCTCGGGGCGGAGCTCATGGCGCGCGCGATCGCGGCGGCGATCGAGGCGCGCGGCGTCGCGCGGATCGCGCTGTCGGGCGGGAGCACGCCGTCGGGGGCGTACCAGCGGCTCGCGGCGCTGTCGCTCCCGTGGGCGCAGACCGAGTGGTTCTGGGTGGACGAGCGCGCGGTCGCGCCCGACCACCCCCGCTCGAACTACGGCGCCGCGCGCCGGGATCTCGCGGCGGCGCGCATCCCGGAGGAGCGCTTCTTCCGCATGGAAGGGGAGGCGACCGATCTCGCCGGGGCCGCGGCGCGCTACGAAGGGCTCCTGCGCGCCCGCTTCGGGGTCGCGTCGGCGGCGGCGTTCGACCTGATGACGCTGGGGATCGGCGACGACGCGCACACGGCGTCGCTCTTCCCCGGGACGGGGTCGGTGGGGATCGAGGATCGCCTGGTCGCCGCGATCCCGGCGCAGCCCGACAAGGGGCTGGAGGCGCGGCTCACGCTGACGGCGCCGGTGATCCGGGAGGCGCGGCTGAAGCTGCTGCTCGCCCGCGGGGCGAGCAAGCGCGCGGTCGTGGAGCAGGCGAAGCGGCCGGGGCCGGCCGACGAGGTGCCGGCGCGCGTCGTGCGCGGCGGCGCCGGGCGGCTCGTCTGGCTGCTCGACGCGGCGGCGGCGCCGGCCGGGTAACGAGCGCCCGGGCTCGTCCAGCGCGGCGCGCCGGCGGCCCGATGGGCGCTGGCGCGCGGCGATTCCGCGCGGAGCGAGGCTTGACGCTCTAGCTCCTTGCGCAAGGAGCCTCGACACGCGCGCAGATGCCGTCGGGCGAGGAAGCAGTTGCACGTCGAGGGCCGTCGACCGCCGAGGGCGACGACGCCGAGGCGCGCCAGTTCACGGCCGCGATCCTGACGGGCAACTACCTCGCCGCGCGGAGCGTGCTGCACGCCGCGATGGGCAACGGGCTCGGCTACGTCTACGAGCGCATCGTCGCGCCGGCCCTGGAGGAGGTCGGCAGCCGCTGGTACGAGAACCGGATCACCGTGGCGGACGAGCACCTCGCCACGGCGGTCGCGCAGACCGCGGTCGCGTCCGTCTACCCGCTGGTCCGGTGGTCGTCGGGAGGCCCGAGGGCGGTGGTCGGCTACATCGAGCCCGAGCTCCACGCGTTCGGCGCGCGCATGGTCGCCGACCTCCTCGCGCTCGACGGCTGGCAGACGACGTTCACGAGCGGGGGGATCTCGCTCGAGTGCGGGCTCGAGGAGCTCGGGCGGAGCGAGGTGAAGCTCCTCGCCGTGTCGATCACCCTCGACGAGCACGTGCCCGCGGCGCGCGCGCTCCTGCTGCGCGTGCGCGAGGACGCGCCCCGGGTGAAGATCCTCGTGGGCGGCCGCGCCGTCGCGGCGCTGCCCGACGCGACGCAGCTCCTCGGGGCCGATGCGGTCGCGGCGTCGGCCTCGCTGGCGGTGGAGGTCGCGCGGGCATGGCGGTGACGCGGCCGGACGCAGCGGCGCTCCTCGACGCCTTGCTCGCGAGCCAGGACGAGCTCCTGCTCGTGGTGGAGCGCGGCGAGATCACCCACGCCAGCGCGGCGGCCCTCCGTCTGTTCGGCGGCGCCGCGGCGCCGGGCGAGGACGTCGCGGCGCTGTTCCACGCGACCAGCCGCGGGAAGCTCGCGGCTGCCCTGGCGCACGAGTCGGCCGCCACCTGGGAGCTCCAGGTGTGCCGCGAGGACGAGGGGCAGGAGCCGGTGAAGTTCCTCGTGGTCCCGGCCGCGGCCGGATCGCGCATCCTCCTCGGGCGGGCTCCCGCGCGGGACGAGGCGCTCCGGATCAAGGACGCCGCCGTGACGCTGACGACCGCGCTCACCGACGTCGCCCGCGACCTCGCGACGAAGGGCGCCGAGCTCGAGGCGGCGCGCGCCGGGCTCGAGGAGCTCGGGCGCCACCGCGACGAGCTCCTGTCGATCGTGTCGCACGACCTGAAGTCCTCGCTGCACGCCATCCGGCTCCAGGGGTGGCTCATCGAGCAGGCGGAGAGCCCTCCGACGACGGCGCAGCGCGCGACGATCGCGGGGCGGCTCCTCCGCAACGTCGACAGGATGGCGTCGCTCATCTCGGACATCCTCGACGCCGCGCTCGCCGACGCCGGGGAGCTGCGGATCGAGCGGCAGCGGTTCTCCCTGGGCGATGTGGTCGCCGAGGTGGTCGACACGGTGGCGCCGATCGCGGCGGAGGCGGGCGTGCAGCTCCGCCGCGCGGCCGCGGGCTCCGGGCTCGTGGACGGCGACGCGCGGCGGCTCTACCAGGTCGTCCTGAACCTCGTGGAGAACGCGATCCGGCACTCGCCCCGGGGGGCCGAGGTCCTCATCGCGCTCGACGCGCAGGGCGCGTGCGTGCGCTGCGCGGTCGAGGACCAGGGGCCCGGCATCGCGCCCGAGGAGCGCGCCGCGGTGTTCGAGCGCTTCCAGCGGCGGGGCGGGCGCGCGGGCAGCACCGGCCTCGGCCTGTACATCGCGCGGTCGATCGTCGCGCTGCACCGGGGCTCGATCTGGGTCGAGGCGGGGTCGTGCGGCGGCGCCCGCTTCGTCTTCGAGCTCCCGGCGCCCGCGGGCGGGGCAGAGGGCGCGGTCGCGCGCTGAGGCGGCGCCGCGGGCGCTGCCGGGCGCGCCGCGCCCGCGCTCAGGACCTGCGGGGCGCCGCGCGGGGCCGGGGCGCCTCGGCGGCGGCGAGCTCCTGCGCGAGGGCGAGCGCGCCGCGCACGCCGACGAGGGGATCGGTGACCACGGCGACGGGCACCCCCTCGAGGAGCGGCGCGAGGCGGCCCTTCTTCAGGAAGGACTTCATGAACAGCTCGCGCCGCGCGGTGACGAGGTTCCTCGCGATGTTGCCGAGGACGAAGACCCCGCCGAGCGCGAGCTCGCGCAGGGCGAGGTTGCCCGCCTCGGCGCCGTAGATCTCGACGAACAGGTCGACCGCGCGCGCGGCGGGCCGGAACGCGCGCGCGAGCCCGAGCTCGGCGATCGCCGCGTTGCGGTCGCCCTCGGCGAGGCGGCGCTCGATCGCGCGCGGCACGCGGGCGGCGCGGGCGGCGAAGAAGTCGAAGAGGGCGCCGAGCCCGTCGCCCGAGAGGACCCGCTCGTAGCTCACGTGATCCGGGTGGCGCTCGGCGAGGAACTGCCACAGCTCGGCCTCGACCGCGGAGCGCGGGGCGAAGTCGGCGTGACCCCCCTCGGTCGGGAGCGTCAGGTGGCGGGCGCCGTCCCAGATGAGCCGGGCCTCGCCGAGCCCGGTGCCGGCCGCGATGACGGCCAGGTTGCTCCCTCTCGGCCGCGGGCGGCGCTCGGTGAGCGGCGCGATGGACGAGCGGGGGATGTGCAGGCAGCCCCGGGCGCCGACCACGAGGTCGTTCGCGAGCAGGACGCGCGCGATCTTGAGCCGGCGCGACAGCTCGCGCTCCGCGAGGCGCCAGGGCAGGTTCGTGACGGTGGCGACGTGGTCCTTGATGGGGCCGGCCACGCCGAGCACGGCGACCGCGGGGTGGGGCGCGTCGCTGCGGACGAGGAACGGGAGCGCGATCTCCTCGAAGCTCGCGTGCTCGCGGCTGCGGAAGACCGCCTCGGAGAGCGGCCTGTCGCCGGAGGCGTCGTAGAGGGCGAGCCGGGTGTTCGTGCCTCCGATGTCGCCGACGAGCAGCGACGGGGCCACGGATTTCTTGGTCCTTGCCACGCGGGCGCCCTGCCAGCGCCCTGCATCGGCGGCAAGGCGATCCGTCATCGCGCGAGCGCGGCCCGGGCGATCGGTGGTGCGGCCCTCGGCCCCGACCCGCCGCGCCGGCGACCGTGGTTCCCGCGAGCGGCCTCGTCGCTGTCCCGCCTTGACCGGCGCACCGCCTCCGTCGAAAGTGCCGGCGTGCAGCGGCTGTTCCCCGCGCTCCTGGTCGCGCTCGCCGGCCTCGTCTCTCCCGCCGGCCCAGCGTTCGCCGAGGCGGCGCAGGGCGCGCTCGCGCAGCGCGCGCCGTCACCTGCGGCCGCGCAGCTCGCGCAGGGCGCGCCCGCGCCGACGCAGCAGCGCGCGCCCGCGCCGCCGGCGCAGCGCGCCCCGGCGCCGCCGCCGACACAGGTCAGCCCCGCGCCGCCATCCGCAACGGAGGTCGTACCGCGATCCGCGCGGGCGGCGCCGGCGCCGCCCGCGCAGGCCACCTCCGCGCCGCCGGCGCAGCGCCCGCCCGCCTCTGCCTCCGCTTCCGCCTCGCCGGCCGCGTCGGCGCCGGCCGCGCAGGTCGCCTCGGCGCCGTCGGCGCAGCCCGCGCCCGCGCAGGCCGCCTCGGCGCCGCCGGCGCAGCCCGCGCCCTCGCAGGCCACCTCCGCGCCGCCCGCGACCGCACAGCTCGCGCCCGCGCCGCTCGCGTCCGCGCCGGCGCAGCGGTCGGCCGAGCCGGCGGCCGCGCAGGCCGCCTCGCCGCCGCCGGCGCAGCTCGCGGCCGAGCCGCCGCCGCCCGAGCCGCCGCCGCCCGTGCAGCCGCCGATCGTGCACGTCGCGCCGTCGCCCTCGCCGGCCCGGTCGGCGGCCGCGCAGGTCGTGCTTGCGCCCGCACCGCCGGCGCCGGCCGCCGACCAGGGCGAGCCGCGCGCGCCCGACCCCCAGCCGCCGCCCCCGGCGGCCGAGCAACCCGAGGCGCGCGTCGAGCTGCTCGGCCGCACGGTGTTCGCCATCCGCGTTCACCGGGGCAGCCTCTCCCCCCCGGAGCGCGCCCGCGAGGCGGCGAAGGTGCTGGAGCGCGCCGCCCAGGAGAAGCAGGTCCCCGAGGTCCGCATCGACGAGCAGGCGGGCGTCGCGGTGATCTACGTCGGCGAGAGCCCGCTCATCCACCTCGGGCCCGAGGACGCCGTCGCGGCGGGCAACACCACGGTCTCCGTCCATGCCGCCGCGATCGCCGCCACGGTGCGCGACGTCCTCGCCAAGGAGCACAGCCGGAGCCGCCTCGCCACGAGCGTGTTCTCCTTCTCGCTGCTCGTCTTCTCGGGGCTGATCGCGCTGCTCCTGCTCCGCAAGGTCGGCGAGCTCGTCGAGCGGGCGCGCGCCTGGGTGGCCGAGCACCCGGAGCGGCTCCCGGCGCTGCACGTCCGCGGCATCGAGATGCTCCGGCCCGCCGCGTCGCAGGGCGCGCTCTCGGTCGCGCTCGGCGCCGCCGGCATCCTCGTCCGGCTGGGCATCGCCTACATCTGGATCCTCTTCGCGCTCTCGCTGTTCGAGTCCACGCGCAACTACAGCCAGAAGCTCACCGGCTTCGTGCTCGCGCCGATGTCGGAGCTCATGGGGCGCATCGCGCGCAGCGTCCCCGTGCTCGTGCTCGCGATCCTCGCGACGCTCGCGGTCATCGTCCTCATCCGCTTCGTCGGGCTGTTCTTCGGGAGCGTCAGCCGGGGCGAGACGTCGCTCGGGTGGCTCCCCTCCGACCTCGCGGTCGCGACCGGGGTCCTCGTCCGCTTCGGCATCGTCGTCGCCGGGCTGCTGCTCGCGGCGCCGCTCATCACCGGCACCGACGAGGGGGCGATCACGCGGGTCGGCTTCGTGGTGCTCACGTCGGCCGGGCTCGCCAGCACGCCGCTCATCGCCTCGGCGGTCGTCGGCCTCTCGGTCATCTACGGGCGGCGCCTGCGCGTCGGGGACGTCGCCGACGTGGGCGGCCGGTCCGGGCGGGTCCGCGAGCTGACGCTGATCGAGGCGCGCCTCGAGGACGAGGACGGGTGCGTCGTGCGCGTGCCGCACCTGCTCAGCCTGTTCCACCCGACGCGCGTCCGCGGCCGCCCCCCGCTCGTGACCGTCGAGATCAGCGTGGACCCCTCCGCCGATCTCGACAGGGTGCGGGAGCTTCTCCTGAAGACGGGCTCGAGCCTCGGCAGCCGCGCCCGCGCCGCGCTCGTCGCGATCGACGAGGGGGGCGCGCACTTCCGGGCCACGATGGCGTGCGACGGCGACGACGTCCGCAGCCGCTGGCTCACCGCCGCGGCGCAGGCGCTCGTCGCCGCCGGGATCCCGCTCGGGCGCGCGCCGTCGTCCTCTGCCGGCGCCGCGCGCCGCGCGCCGCCGGATCGGGGCGCGGCCTCGTGAACGCCATCTGGCTCCTGATGGGGCTGCTCATGCTGTCGTACCTCGGCAGCTCGCTCGTCAGCGGCCGCGTGCTGCGGGGCATCGGCCTCCCCTCGGGCGCCGAGTACGTGGTGCTCGGCTTCGTGCTCGGGCCCTCGGCGCTCGGGCTGCTCGAGCCCTCGTCGCTCGCCGCGTTCGAGCCCATCGCGGGCGTCGCGCTCGGCTGGCTCGCGCTGGTGGTCGGCCTCGATTTCGGCTTCGTCGGCAACCGCCGCGTCCGTCCGTCGCGCATGGCGCTCGGCGTGCTCATGAGCCTGCTCACCGGCTCCGCGGTGGCCGCCGCCGTGTGGTTCGCGGCGGTCCGCCTGGCGCCCTCGCTGGAGCACGGCGACCGGGCGCTGCTCGCGGCGGGCGTGGGCGCCGTCTCGGCCGAGACGACGCGGCACGCCGTGCTCTGGGTCACGCAGCGCTACAGCGCGAGCGGCAAGCTCTCGGACCTCATCGCCGACATCGCCGACTGCGACGACCTCGGCCCGCTGCTCATGATGGGCGGCGCCTTCGCGCTCGTCCCGCAGGCGACGGGGCACTGGCCGCTCCCGTTCTGGGGGTGGACGGTCGTCACGGCGCTCATCGGCGTGGTGCTCGGGCTCATCGCGGTCGTGCTGCTCGGCAGCGATTTCCGCCTGATCCAGAGCTGGGGCGTGCTGCTCGGCACGTCGCTGCTCACGATGGGGACGAGCGCCCGGGTCGGCCTGTCGCCGCTCTTCGCGACGTTCGCGATGGGCGTGACCATCGCCGCGCTCTCCCGGCATCGCGAGGAGATCGTCGCGATGGTGGCGCCGACCGAGCGGCCGGTCATCCTGCCGGCGCTCTTGCTCGCGGGCGCGCACGTGAGCCCGAACGCGGCGCCGTTCCTGCCCTGGATCGTGGCGATCGCGCTGGCGGCGCGGGTCCTCGGCAAGCTCGCGACCGGCCTCGTCTTCCGGGTCGCGTCGCCGGACGCGCGCGGCACGTCGCCGTGGCTCGGCCTCGGGCTGCTCTCGTCCGGCGCGGTGGCCATCAGCGTCGGCCTCGCCTTCGCGCTGCGCTTTCCGGGCCCGGTCGGGCACACCGTCCTCTTCGCCGCGGCGGCCGCGGCCGTGTTCGGCGAGCTGGTCGGGCCGCAGGCGCTGCGCGCCACGCTCCGCAAGGCCGGCGAGCTCGCCGCGCCCGAGCGGGAGTCGCTCTTCTTCGGCCGCGCGCTGGCCCGCGCCGCGCGCGACGCCGCCCCGGGCGACGGCGACGCCCCGCCGCCGCCCGTCGCCGAGCGGGGCGAGGGCTAGGAGGTGTCCCCGTGAGCGCTGCAGCACTCCCTGACGCCGGGCCCGGAGCGCCTGCCGATCCGGCCGCGCCCGCCGATCCGGCCGCGCCTGCCGCGCCCGCTGGGCCCCCCGCCGCCCCCGAGCCGCACGGCGCGCCGGCCGGCCACCATCACGGGTCGGCCCCCAAGGGCCCGCTGAACCACCTCACGCACGCGGTCGCGCTGGTGATCCTGTTCGGCGTGGTCTACGCGACGACGCGCGCGGTCCCTCACGATCCCGGCCCGGCGGGCACCATCGCCTCGATCGGGTTCCTCCTGCTCGCGGGCACGCTCGCGAGCGAGCTGGTCGAGCCGCTCCGCCTGCCGCACCTCTCGGGCTACATCCTCGCCGGGATCATCGCGGGGCCGCACGTCCTCAAGCTCATCGATCACCACGCCGTCGAGGAGATCTCGCGGGTCAACGCGCTCGCGCTGGCGCTCATCGCGCTCGCCGGCGGGGCCGAGCTCCGGCTCGAGATGGTCAAGAAGAGCCTGAAGAGCCTCCTCTTGCACAACCTCGTGCAGACGGTCCTCGTGTTCGTGGCGATGACCGGCGTCTTCTACGCCGCGCGCTCGCTCGTCCCGTTCGCGGCCGACCTCCCGGCCGCCGCGGCGTTCGGCGTGGCGGTCCTCTGGGGCGTCATCGCGGTCACCCGCAGCCCCTCGGCCGTGCTCGGCATCCTCTCGCAGACGCGCGCGACGGGGCCGGTCGCGATGAACACGCTCGCGTTCGTGATGACGTCGGACATCATCGTCATCGTCGTGACGGCGGTCGCGCTCTCCACGGTGCGGCCGCTCATCGAGCCGGGCACGACGATGTCCATGCACGAGATCGAGGTGCTCGGCCGCGAGATCCTCGGGAGCATCTCGATCGGCACGACGCTCGGGCTCGCGCTCGCGGCGTACATGCGGCTCATCGGCCGGCAGCTCATCCTCGTGTTCGTGGCGCTCGGCTTCGGCGCCACGGAGGTGCTGCGTTACCTTCGCTTCGACGCGCTGCTCGTGTTCGTGGTGGCCGGGTTCGTGGTCGCGAACCTGTCGAAGCAGGGCGAGAAGCTGGTGCACGCCGTCGAGGACGCCGCGAGCGTGGTGTTCGTGCTGTTCTTCGCGACGGCCGGCGCGCACCTCGATCTGCCGCTGCTGCAGATGATGTGGCCTGTCGCGCTGCTCTTCGGCGCGTCGCGCGCCTTCGTGACCTGGGTGGCGAGCCGCATCGGCAACCGGCTCGCGGACGACCCGCCGGTGCTGCGGAAGTGGGCGTGGTGCGGGCTGGTCTCGCAGGCCGGGCTCACGCTGGGCATCAGCCTGACGATCGAGCGCGCGTTCCCGAGCCTGGGCGCCGGCTTCCGCGCGCTCGTCATCGGGTGCGTGGCGCTGAACGAGGTGTTCGGTCCGATCCTCTTCAAGTACGCGCTCGACCGCGCCGGCGAGACGGCCGTCGAGGCCTCGCGCGGGTCGCTGCCGAACCTCGGGCGTCACGGGTGAGCTCGGGCCTGCTCACGGGGTGAACCGGAGCGAGTAGCTCACCACGGTGGGGCCTCGCCTCGGCTTGAGGAAGTCGATCCGCTCGAAGACGCCGACCACGCATTTCGTGAACGCCTCTCCCTTGAGCGCCGTCCGCGGCTTGCGCACCTCGGCCTTGCCGCCGTCCTTCTCGATGCGCAGGTCGATCCCGAAGTCGCCGCCCTTCGCCGGGTCCTCCGCGAGCGCGAAGCAGCGGCGGAAGTCGTCGAAGTGGGGTGCGACGGAGCGCTTGATCGGCTCCTTGGTGAAGTCGTCGTGCGGCCCGCCGCCGATGTGCATGCCGATGTTCGCGACCTTCACCTTCGGGAGCGGCCCGGCGTCGGCCGCGGCGGGGGCCGCCGGTTCGGCCGCGGCGCCGGCGGCGGGCGCGGCGTCCGCGGAGGCCGCGGGCGCGGGGGTGGCGGCGCTCGCGGAGGCGGCCGCGATCGCGGGCGGATCGGCCGGCGCCGGCGCGGCGCTCGCCGGCGCGGTCGGGAGCGCCTCCGCCTGCGTCGTGGCGCGGCGCTCGGCCGGGGGCGTGGCGCCGGACGAGCAACCTGCGGCTGCGAGGGCGAGGGGAGCGGAGAGCGCGAGGAAGAGCGGGGCGGGACGGCGCATGATGGCGCGCGAATCTACTGCGGCTCGCGGCGATCGAGGAAGCGCGGACGGCGCGGTTCTGAGCGATGTCGGCGGCGCAGTCCCGTACCGAGCACGACGATGCAGCAACCGGCGCACTGCGCCGGGACACCAGAAGGAAGAGAGAAAAAACGCCAAGGCGCCAAGGCGCCAAGGCGCCAAGAGAAGAAAGTGGCCGAAAGGAGTCGGGGAGACCGAGAGCTCCTTTTATCGGCATCTTTTGGTTTCTTTTTCCTGTCTCTCTTGGCGCCTTGGCGCCTTGGCGCCTTGGCGCCTTGGCGGTTTCTCTCTCTCCGCCTACTGCGCCGTCGCCTCCCGCCGCTTCCGCACCGCATCGTTGTGGTCGTCCAGGCTCTCGCTGAACCGGTGGCGCCCCCCGCCCGCCGCCACGAAGTACAGGTACTTCGTCGCCGCCGGCGCCAGCACGGCCGCGATCGACGGCGCCCCCGGGTTGGCGATCGGCCCGGGCGGCAGCCCCGGGTGCGCGTAAGTGCTGTAGCGGTTCCGCGGATCCCGCACCACCGCGGGCGTCGGCTTGCCGCCCCACTCGGCGCATGACGGCGCCTCCTCGGGCCAGGCCACGCAGCCGTAGAGCGCCGTCGCGTCCGACTGGAGCCGCCGCGAGCGGAACGTCGGGTCGAGGAGCCGGTTCAGGAACACGCTCGCGATGAGCGGCCGCTCCTCCGCGACGACCGCCTCCTTCTCGACGATGGACGCGAGCGTCAGCACCTCGCGGCGACCCCAGCCGAGCGTCGCCTGGAGCGCGGCGAACCCGTCCTTGCCGTCGGCCGCGAGCGCGCTCCAGCGCCGGTCGGCCTCGGCGACCAGGCGCTTCGCCACGTCGCGCGCGTCCGTGTCGAGCGCGAACTCGTACGTCGCCGGGAAAAGGTACCCCTCCGCGCTCTCCGCCCCCACGGCGCCCCCGCGCTCGACGCCGAGCGCTTCCAGGAACGCGCCGTCCGCGGTCGCGGCGAGGAACGTCTTCTTGCCGGCGACGCGCAGCTTCTCCAGCCGGGCCGCGACGTCGAAGCGGTTCCAGCCCTCCGGGATCGTGACCTTCGCGGTGGGACGCCCCTCCGCGCGCGTGAGCAGCTGCCGCAGCTCCCGCGGCGTCGCGCCCTCGAAGAGCAGGTGCGGGCCCGGCACGAACCCCTCGGTGCCGCCCGTCGCGCCGAGGTAGAGCGCCATCGCGCGCTCGCTCTCGACGAGCCCCTCGGCCGCGAGGAGCGAGGCCGCCTCGCCCGCGTCGAGCCCCTCCGGCCAGTTGATCTCCACGACGCGCCCCCGATCCGGGGCCCTCATGCGCCCGAAGCCGATCACGAGCGCGAGGAGCGCCGCGCCCGCCGCCGCGAGCGCGCCCGCGAGCCCGAGGAGCAGCGCCCGCCTGCGCCTCGTCCAGGGCCGCGCCGGGCGCCGCGACGCCGGCGCGCGCTGCCCCGCGCCGCGGCCGCGCCGCGAGGGGAGGGCCTTCCGGGTCGACGGCGTGGGCTCGCGCGGGGGCGAGCCCTGCGCGCCGTCGCCACCCGTCCGTCGGTTCCCCGGCCGGCTCGCCCTAGGTCGAACGCCCACCGCCCGGAGTCAAAACCCGAAAGCCCGACCCGTGTCAACGTCCCGGCGGCGGCGCGCGGCTCGCCGCCGCCGGCGCCCGCGCCGCTCGCCCCGGCCCGCGCGTTCAGCGCGCGAGATCGAAGGCGTCCGCCTCGTTGCGGCGGACGGCCGCCTTGCCCTCGCGGGACTGCGCCGGGGCCGGCGCCGCCGCCGCCGGGGCCTGCGCGAAGCCGCCCGCCTTCGCGGGCGCGGCCGGCGGCGGCGTCGCGAACGCCGGCGGCGCGCCGAAGCCCGTATCGGCGCGCTCCAGCGCCGCGATCTGGCTCTCGAAGTCGGACGCCACGTCCTTCGCGCGGGCGGCCGGCGCGACGCGCTTCGCCTTGTCGGCCGCGCTCCGCAGCGATCGCTGCTGCGCCTCGAGCTTGCTGCGCGCCTCGTCGAGCCGCCCCTGCTCGAACAGGAAGTTGGCCTGCTTCAGCGTCGCCGCCGTCTCGCTGCGCTGCACGCGCCCCGCGACCAGCGCGTCGAGCTCGCTCGCGTCGGCGTCGCGGTCCGCGATCGCGACCCCGAGCTTGCCCTCGCACCGGGCGTCGGACTTCGCGACGAGGTCCCGGTAGGTGAGGCCGACGTCGGCGATCGGGGACGCGCCGCTGCCGTCGCCGCCGAGGCCGCCGAGCCGCACCTTGAGCAGCACCGTCTTCACCTCCCCCGCCGCGAACGCGCCGAGCGGCACGATCACCTGGCCGCCGGCGCGCCGGAACGAGCGATCGAAGACCCGATCGAGCGTGACGCCGGGCGCGAGATCGATCGCGAGCTCCGCGCCGCTCGCGACCGAGGCGGTGAGCTGCTCCGCCTCCGCCTCGAAGATGCGCGCGAGCGCGGCGTCGTTCTCGACGAAGTAGTGCCGGCCGTTCGAGTCGAGCGCGATGGCCGACAGGATCTTCTCGTTGTAGTCGACGTCGACCCCGATGGTCGTGATGCTCACGCCGCGGTCGCGCGCCCGCTGCGCGATCGCGCGGAAGCCGGGGAGATCGCGCACCCCGTGGTTGGCGTCGCCGTCGCTGAGGACGAGCATCCGGCTCACCCCGCCGCCCGCCTGGCCGAGCAGCGACAGGCCCTCCTCGATGCCGCAGGAGATGCAGGTGTCGCCGCCGAGCGAGATGCCGCGGACGCTCGCGAGGATGCGGCCCCGCGTGTCCGGACCGACGGTCGTGGGCGGCACGACCACGGCCGTCCTCGTGTCGAAGGTGACCACCGACACGACGTCGCCGTCGTTCATGCGGCTCACGGCGGTCGTCGCCGCCTGGACGGCGTTGGCGAGGCGGGTGCCCTTCATCGAGCCGGAGCGATCGATGACCAGCGAGAGGCTCGCCCGCGCCTGCGCCCTCGCGGGCGCGTCGTCGCTGCGGACCTCGAACATCAGGAACGTCTCCTGCGCCGACCGGGGGAGGCGGGCGTGACCGACGCGCCCCTCCAGCATCAGCCTGGACCCGGCGGTGAAGCGGCTCGGGTCGACCGCGGCCACGGCGCCGCCCGCCACCTCCGGCACCACGGTGGGCGGCTCGGCGGTCACCTCGGCGGCGTCCGCCGCGGCGCCCCGGCTCCCGGACGGGACGAGCGAGTAGACCGAGAGGCTCGTGAACATCATGCCGAGGGCGGAGAACAGGGCGACGTGGGTCGGCTTCATGGCTCCTCCAGAGAACGGCCTGCGCCCCTCGAGCTTACGTCAACGTCACGTCGGCCCACGCCGGGCTTGCGTCGGGCTCACGGCGGAGGGCCCGCAGGTGTGGTCCCTTCGACGTCGCCGGGCGCCGAACGATCTGACGGCTCCGCGATCGGCCGGACGCCGGCGGCGCGGAGGGCGCTCCAGGGCGGGATGCTCCCGATCAGGACGAGCACGGCGTCGCAGGGGTGCGCCTGCGCCCCCGACGGCGAGGCGAGGGTCGCCACGAGCGCGCCGCCCGCATCCGCGGCGAGCGCGGCGACGTCGGTCTCGAACCGGAGCGAGAGGCGAGACGCGGCCGCAAGTCGGCGTACTTCCTCGACATTTCGCGTCTTCCCGCGCCGGAACCCGCCGCCGCGGTAGACGACGGTGACCTCGGTGGCCGGCTGGCGGGCCAGCGCGATGGCGGCCTCCATGGCGACGTCGCCGAGCCCGACAATCAGCACCCGGTGGCCCGCGAGGCTCCGCGCGTCGGCGAGGTGGTAGTACACCCGGCCCTCCACCTCGGCGGACAGCTCGAACGGAAGCCGGCGCGGCGAGCCGCGCTGGCCGAGGGCGAGCAGCACGCGCCGCGCCCGGCGCTCGGCGCGCGGCCCGCCGTCGCGCGGCTCCGTGACGACGGCGAAGCCGGCCGGGGCCTCGCCGGCGGCGGCCGCGCCGCCCTCGCCGAGCCGCGCGACCGACACCATCCGGGTCTCCTGCACGATGGGGAGCCGCTCCTTGCGCACGATGCGGAGCCAGTGGGAGAGGAGCTCCTCCTTGGTCGACTCCTTCAGCCACAGCTTCCCGGTCATGGGCAGGTCGAGCGGCTGATCGAAGACGAGCTTGCCGCGCGGGAAGCTCTGGATGCTCTGCGCCACGCTGCCCTGCTCGATCACCTCGAACGAGAGGCCGAGCTCCTTGGCGCGCAGCGCGGCGCTGATCCCGGCGGGCCCCGCGCCGACGATGATCAGATCGAGCCCGGGGCCGCGGGCGCCGGCCTTCCGCAGGTCCTCCGCGACGCGCGCGGCCGCGTGCGCGCCCTGGTGGATGGCGTTCTTGATGAGGGGGAGCCCGGTGACGTCGCCGGCGAGGTACAGGCCCGGCACGTCGAGGCTCCCGAGGTCGTCGCCGAGGCGCGGGCGGCCCTCGATGGGCGCGCCGCCCTCGATGGTGAGCGATCCGTTGGGGCAGCGCTGCTCGCACAGGGTGAGGCCGCAGCACGCCTCGGGGCGGGCCACGACGGCGACGTACCGCTCGACGGCGAGCACGTCGTACGGGCACGCGTCGACGCACGCGTAGCAGCCGAGGCAGGTGGTCGTGTCGATCACGGGCAGGCGCACGCGCGCCGCGGGGCGCAGCATCGCCTCGGCCGCCTCGGCGTCGCGCGGAGGCCGCCGCGCGCGCCGCGCGCGCAGCGCATGGCCGCCGCGGGCGCCCGCGAACGCGAGGCCGGCGGCGGCGAGGCCGGCGCCGATCCAGAGCAGCGCGCGCCCGTCGGGAAGCGCGCCCCCGGGGGCGGCGGCGGCCGCGCCCGTCACGACCGGCACGGCCGCGGCGGCGTCGCGCGCGGCGTCCCACGCGAGGGCGCGGTCCTCGGTGTGCTGGCCGCTGCAGACGCCGCCGTCGCCGCCGCGGCCGGTCGCGGCGTCGTCGGGGAGGGCGGGGCGGTGCTCGTCGAAGCAGGCGATCGGCCGGGCGTCGCCGAGCGGCGCCTGCGCCGCGACGAGGCAGCGCGCGATCGGGTCGCGCGGCGCGCCGAGGTCGTGGCACGGCGCGCAGCTCCCGGCGGTGACGATCGCGACCGTGGCCGGCCGGCCCGGGCGGAAGGCCGCCCTCGGGAGCTCCACCTCGGCGCCCGGCGCGAAGCGCACCGGCGGCCTCGCCGGGTCGAACACGACGCCCTGGTCTCCGCGGTGGATCGGGTGGCACGTCGCGCAGCCGAGCGCGCCGCTCGCGAGCAGCTGCCCGTGGCTCCTGCGGGTGGACCCGTGATCGCCGTGGCACCCGGTGCAGGCCCGGTCGAGACGCGCGCCCGCGGCGGCGTTCCGCGGCGCGGCGTTCTGCGGCGCGGCGTTCTGCGGCGCGGCGGTCGCCTCCTCGGCGTGGCACGACGCGCACGCGAGCTGCGCGCGCGCGTGGGGCAGCGAGAGCGGCCCCGGCGCCGCGTGCCCCCCCGGGGGCGGGAAGAGCAGCGCCGCCGCGCCGGTCGCGACGGCGCCGGCCAGCGCGGCCGGCACCACGCCGCGGAAGCGGGTGACGTCGGAGGTCGACTCGGCGCGGCGCGCGGCGCGCCCGCGGACGACCTCGCGCGGCTGGGCCGCGCGCTGGCGCGGATCGGACAGGTCGGCGCGGTAGAGCGTCCTCGATCGGTCGGGCGCCCGCGCCGCCTCCCCCGCGGCGCCGCCGGAGGGGGCCTCCGTCCGGCTCCCCCCGCCGGTCGGGCTAGAGGATCGTGACATTCAGGCGATAGAAGAAGGTCGCGTCGGGGACGATGTCCGCGGCCCTGACCCGCACGTGATACGTGCCCGCCGGAAGGTCGGCGATCGACGCGGAGGAGCAGTTGCCGGCCCCCGAGTCGTCGTCCGACGCGAGCACGGCGGCCCCGTCGTTGCCCAGGATCTCGACGTAGCTGTCGATCCACCCCGTCATGCACGCCTCGGTGCCGTTGTCGCCGACGGTCGCGATCAGGGTCGAGCTCGGCCCGGGCACGTTCACGGAGACCACGTCGACGTCGCCTGCCGGCGAGATCTCCGCGAGCCACGGCGCGGCGTAGGCGCCGGCCTGCGCGGGCGCGTCGTTCGGCTCCGTCTCGTCGAGCTCGAAGCGGCAGGCGGCGCTGCACCCGTCGCCGGCCGTCGTGTTGCCGTCGTCGCACTGCTCGCCGTCGGTCGTGTCCCCGTCCCCGCAGACCTCGGGGACGAGCGTCACCAGGAGCCCGTAGGGAGACCGCTGCTCGGGGCCGACGCGCGCCGTGACGCGGACGTAGTAGTCGCCCGCCGGGAGCGCCGGCGCGACGGCGCGGGCGCAGTGGCCGACCCCCCCGAAGTCGCGCCGCACGATCAGCGCGCCGCTCTCGTCCAGGATGTCGACCACGGTGTCGAGCCGGCCGTCGAGGCAGTCGGAGCTCGTGATATCCGAGGTCTCCACGACGAGCGCGGTGGGCCCGCTCGGCACGGTGACGCGCACGACGTCCTCGTCGTCGGGAGGATCGATGGTGGCGAAGAACGGCTCCTCGTAGGGGGTGGCCGTGGCGATGGTGTTGTTCGGCTCGACCTCGGTCGCCTCGAGCCGGCAGTCGTCGCTGCACCCGTCGTCCGGCTCCTCGTTGCCGTCGTCGCACTCCTCGGCCGGATCCTGGATGCGGTCGCCGCAGGCGGTCACGCGGCTCCCCACGGCGAGATCGAACGCGCCCGCCTGGTCCGCGCTCGCGCTCGTGACGAGCACGTGGAACGCGTCGCCCTCGCGGACGGGGATGGTGAGCCGGTTCTCGATGCCCGCGCCGGCGCTGGCGCCGCCGCACGCGACCTCGGTCGCGGCGGCTTCGCAATCGTCGCGCAGCACGGCCAGGAGCGCGGCGTCGGTCTTCGGGGTCAGCACCACGTCGAGGAACCCGGTGGTGGTCGCGGTGAACGTGTAGGCGACGCCCGGCGCCCCCGCCGCGCACCCGCCCTCGACCGCCGCGTGGCCGCTCGTGTCGCCGGTGACGAACGCGGGATCCGTCAGCGCCACCGGGGCGCCGCACAGGTCCGCGCACGCCGCCTCGCACTCCGGATCGCTGCAGTCGGCGTCGCCGTCGCCGTCGTTGTCGCGGCCGTCCTGGCACGCCTCGACGCCCGTGCAGCCCGACGTGTCGGCGGTGCACTCGGGGCTGCACCGGACCTCGCCGCCGTTGAAGCCGAGGCTCTCGCACGTCGCGCCCCTGAGATCGGCCCCGTCGCACGCCTCGTCCAGCTCTGCGACGCCGTTGCCGCAGGCGCCGCCGCCCGCGCCACCCGCGCCGCCGCCGCCGCCGCCGTCACCGCCGCCGCCGCCGCCGCCGTCACCGCCGGCGGCCCCGGCGCCGCCGGCGGGAGACTGAGGCCTCGGCCGGTTGTCGTCGTCTGCGCCGCAGGCCGCGGCGACGGCCGCGGCGGAGAGCAGGGCGATTGCCGCGATGCCGCGGCTCACTCGGAATCCGGACATGAATACGTGATCTCCCAGTCCTGCACCTGAACACCGCCCCCACCCGTGCTCGTCGGATTGAGCCTCATCTGGACTTCGAGGTACTCGGTCCTGGCGTCCGGGAGCTCTTCGAGCACGTCGAACAGATCGATCGCGCACGGCGGCGTCGACGACTCATCGCAGATCCGCGTGTCGGTCGGCACCGCGTGGGCGGTCGCGGCGAGCCGCACCGTCGCGTCGTCGAGGTCGTCGGGCTCGTCGGCCGCGCGCACGAAGAACTCGACGCTCGAGTCGCCCGGCGTCGCGGTCCTGTACCGGAGGTACCCCCACTGGGTCTTGGTCCCCGGCGGGCAGACGCCGTGGTAGCGCTCCCAGCTCGTGGTGATGGGCGTGAGGCTGGTGGTCACGCACGGGACGGTCGCGCGGACCTTCCCCGGGCTCTCGCGGAGATCGGCGCACGTCTGTGGGCAGAGCTTGACGCTCGTGTTCGTCGCGTCGGCGAAGTACCAGCCCTGGCCGCAGCTGCCCAGCCCGGCCTGCGGCGTGAGCACGGTCTCGGTGCCGGCGCTGTTCACGTGGACGACCGACACCGAGGCGGGATCCGACGTGCCGGCGAGGGGGACCGTCACGTCGCAGGCGAGCGCCTGGCCGCGGATCGAGACGAGCGCGTCGCGGAGGGTCGTTTCCAGCCCCGTGCCGGCGGCGAGGTTGAACGCCCGCCCGCCGCCTCGCGTCGCGATGAGGTTGATGATCTCCGAGCTCGAGCCGCCGAAGCCGACCGCGTGCACGCGGACGCCGTGGTTCTCGAAGGCATTGCGCGCGAGGTCCCCGATGTGGTTCGGGACGGTGTCGCAGTTCGACGGGATGCCGTCGGTCACGAGCACGACCGCGACCTCCTCCTCGGGGTGGGCGTTCTTGTAGTTGATCGCCCAGGTCGTGGCGCCGTTCAGCGCCGGGTACATGGGCGTATCGCCGCCAGTGCCGGGGCCGGGGTCGAGCGCGTGGATGAGCGCGAACTCCTGCTGATCTATCGGCGACGGGTCCGCGGTCAGCCTCCGGGCCGCCGTGCCATCGAAGGGAACGATCGGCCGCCAGCAGTCGCTGACAGCGTAGCCCGGGCAGCTGCCGCCGGAGTCGTCGCACGGGCCGGGGTTGTTGTGCGGCCAGAACCGGAGCGCGACGCCGAGCCCGGCCGACGCCGGATCCGCGAAGAACGCCATGAGGGCGT
Source organism: Sorangium sp. So ce134 (assembly GCA_051525975.1). Lineage (GTDB taxonomy): Bacteria > Myxococcota_A > Polyangia > Polyangiales > Polyangiaceae > Sorangium. The sequence continues at coordinate 7,886,787 of CP150314.1, read as the reverse complement.
TACGCGCCGGGATCCATCGGGAGCCGCTCGCCCCGCCCGACGTCATGGAGGCGGACCGATCGAGCGTCACGAACAGGGTGGCCGGCCTGATCGTCGCGACGCTGGCCGTGGCGATGCAGCCCGGCGACTCGCACATGGCCGATTGATAAATGCTCCCGTTGTTGGCGCACTGGCACTCGGCGATCTGCCCCGGGCCCGGCGGGTTGACGATGAGCTCCATGCCGTCGGCGACGCCCGTGCAGCCGGCCACGCTGATGCACTCGCCCGGGGCGATCGGCTGCGTGGTCGTGCAGGCGAGGGTCCCGCCCGTCGGGCTGCAGGAGTTCAGGATGCGGCTCGGGGCCGAGGAGGGGAGCTGGCCCGCGCCCGCAGGATAGCGGTGAATCGCGATGCCCGCGGGCGCCGGCGTGTTGCCGCGGTTGCAGACCGGGATCGTCCCGCCGCAGGGCACGCCGACCGTGAGGTCCACGCCGCCGCACTCGGGGTTCGTCTGGTTCGGCAGGTAGGCCTTGCAGAGGCCCTGTTGCACGCCTGGATCGGTGCTGCAGGTGGAGCCGCACTCCTGCTCGGCCAGGGCGACGCACGTCGCGTCCCACGAGCTGGTCGGCAGGGGGCACGACTTGCCGGGGCACCGGGTCGCGACGAGGTTCCTGCAGGAGGCGTTCCAGTTCGGCACGCACACGCCGTCGATGGAGAGGGTGGTCGGCGGGGGGCAAACACCGGCCGTGGGCCCCATCGTGGGCGGAGTGCACCTGCCGAGGGAGATGCAGGTGCTGCCCGGTCCGATGAGCGTTTCGCACTGCGCCGAGCTCCCGCAGTTGATCTCGCAACAGAGCGGGTTGGTCGTGCAGATGTTGGCGATGCACGCGTCGCCGCAGGTCGTGGTCATGTGCTTCGCGGTGCCGGTCGTACAGGCGTCATGCCCGCAGTCGGCCGGTATCGTCGGCTGGATGCAGCAGCTCGGCCGAGCCTCGCAGACCTTCGCGATGCAGCCGCTGCAGGTCGTCAGGAGGCCGCCGCCGGTCTCGCACGGATTGTGGGAGCACGCGCTCTGCGCGGGGTGCTCGCAGTACTGGTCGAACTGGCAATCCTCGCTGGTCGTGCAGGGCTGGTGCGTGCCCTGCCGCGCGACGGACTCGGGCAGCTCGTTGATGTCCCCGACCGACCACGTGTACGTGATGCCGGTCCCCGAGAGGTCGATGGGCCCTCCGTCCGGCGTCTCCTCGAACGACTGGCACGACGGATCGCACGGGTTGGTCGCGCAGAGACCCCCGTCCGAAGCCTCGGAGTTGGCGAGCGGGCGCGGATAACCGCTCTCGCCGCTCCCCCGGGGCGAAGGCCCGAACGGCGACCTCCGCATCGTCATCGTCCCCTCGCAGCTGCCGTAGCGCCCGTCCTGGCACCGGCGGATGCCGTCCATGCAGGTCAGCACGCCCTCGTGCTCACCGACGGTGATGTGACACTCCACCTCTTCGCCGTCGGCGCACGGGTCGCCCGCCTCCGCCGTCCCGCCGTCCGGCCCACCCGTCCCGTCCTGCGGCCCCGTGAGGCCGCTGTCGTCTCCGCTGCACGCCCCGGCGATCACCGCCGCCGCCGAGAGCAACGTGACGAGCAGCAGCGCTCTCGGCGCCCACACCTCGGCGGAGCCTGATCGGGAGAGCGCTCGCATCCACTTGGTCGAGGGACCAGCCATCAGCTTCTCTACCTTCTACTGGGGTGGTGTCAGGAAAATTGTACCTGGGCGCTGAAGGCAAAGTCCAGGCCTCTCGCCCGCGCGCCGTCTGCCGCGCGAAACGCGGTCTCCGCGCGCGGGCGCGCGCCTCCCCGAGCGGCGGGCGGCGCGCGACGCACAAAGAAATGCCGTGCCCCGCAACGATTTCATAGCGAGTCAGGCGCCCTGTCGGTCGGCCGCCGCGCGCCTCGGGCCGTGTTGGGCGGCGTCGCGCTCCCGGTTTGGCGCGCGCTCATCGGGGCACGCTCGCCGCCGTGATCGCGTGGAGCACGAGCAGCGCGGCGGCGACGCCGAACGTGATGATGTGCGCCGGCAGCCCGCCGCGCAGCGCGGCGAGGAGCGCGCGCTGGGCCGGGAGCGCGCGCAGCTCCACGGCGACGCGGATGAGCTCCGAGAGGCCGGCCAGCCGCTCTCCGCCGCGCCCTTCGAGGACGGCGTCGATGCGGGCGCGCAGCGCGCGCTCCTCCTCGCGCAGCCCGCGCCCCGAGGCGAGGAGCGCGAGCGGGCCGAGGGGGCTCTTCAAGTAGGGGACGAGGACCTTCTCGACGATCTTCTTGACCAGATCGCTGCGCCCGCTCACCTCGCGGTAGAAGCGGTCGAGGAGCTCGCGGCGGGCGGCGGCGAAGTCCTCGGGGAGCGCGGCGGTGCGCTCGATCCGGGCGAGGCGCCGCGGCGCGAGCCGGTACGCGAGCGCCGTGAAGGCGCCGGCCGCCGCGGTCGCCCAGAAGGCGAGGTGCAGCGCCGCGCCGAGCGTCGGGCGGCCGGACCGCGGCCACGGCGCGTGCGCGAGCGCGAGGCCGGCCGTGACGAGGCCGATCGCGAGGTGCGCGGACAGCTGCGGGCGCAGCCGGCTCCGGACGGGCGCGGCGTCGCCCGCCTCGCCGGCCGCGCCGCCGCGCCGCCTGGGCCGCATCCACAGCCGCCGCCCGGCGCGCTTCGGGGCGGCGTACCCCAGGAGCAGCGCGATCCCCACGGCCGCGGCGACGCCCGCCCAGAGCGCGGCGCCGTCGCCCGGCCGCGCCCCGCCGCGCGCGTGCGCCGACAGCCCCGCCGCGCCGAGCCCTGCCGCCGCGATCGCGCTCCCGGCGAGGAGCGCCGCGCCGCCCCGCTGCCCTGCGGAGCGCTCCTGCTCGCGCCGCGCCCCGCCGAGCAGATCGCGCACGTCGGCGATCTCCTCCGCCGGGTTCACGCGGAAGATCGAGCCCGTGGGGCAGGCCTTCACGCACGCGGGGCCGTCGTGCTCGCGGCAGAGATCGCATTTGACGGCGATGTCCGGGAAGCCCGCGCCGCCCGGGCGCTGCGCGGCGGGGGGGCGCGGCGCGATCGCGATGTTCTCCCAGGGGCACGCCTTGGCGCAGGCGCCGCAGCCGGTGCAGAGCGCGTCGCGGATGAACACCTCGCCTCCCGTGTCCTTGCCGATGGCGCCGGTCGGGCACTCGATCATGCAGGCGGGGCTCTCGCAATGTTGGCAGGAGTTCGGCAGGAGCAGGCTCCGCGGCGCGTCCTCCGGCGCGCTCGGCGCGTCGTCATCCACCCGTGCGCGTATTTTGTCGCCGCGGCGGACGAGCCGCGAGATCCCGTGTACGTCGGCGCACGACCACGCGCAGTGGCCGCAGCGCGCGCACGTGTCGAGATCGATGACCAGGAGCGACCGCGCCACCTGGAGGCGATAGAGGTCCCGGAAGAGATGTGCTGTGTGGTTGCGCGCCTGGCCGGCGACGATCGCTTCCTGGGCGGCGCGCTGCTCGCCGGTGATTCGCCGGAGTCGCGGGATCAGATCTGGGTGCTTCCGCACGAGGCCGGCAAACGTCTTCGACGGTACCGACAGGAGCGTCGCCGCGCCGCTGGCCACGGCGCTCGCCGTCCGACAGCGACCCTCGTCGAGCTCGACGTCCCCGAAGAAATCACCCCGGGTGAGGTACGCCCGCACATGAATACGATCTCCGTCCTCGGTCTGGATTTGCACCATCCCGTCGGCGATGAGCCACAGCTCGGTCGCGGGATCCCCGTCGCGATAGATGGCCTGACCGCGCTCGAAGCGCCGATGACTCACCGCGTCAAGGAGGATGTCGATGTCTTCTGGATCGAGATCTCGCGTGAAGGCGAGGGTGCTGAGGAGGTCGCGCGTGGCGCTCCTCCGCAGCGCGCGCTCGAGCTTCTCGGCGATCTCGGCCTTGCCGGAGCGGCCGGCGGCGCGGCGGAACAGGTGGACGGGGATCTCCGCGAGCACGCTGGGCGCGAGGGCGATCGCGGTGGTCCTGCGCGACATGCCCACGACCGCCTCCTCGCCGAGGACATCGCCCACAGCGGCGGCGCGCACCTCCGTATCGCGGTCGTCTCCGCGGCGTGTCGCGCGCAGCGCGATGCGCCCGGAGGCGACGACGAAGACCGCGTCGCCGGCGTCGCCGGCGCGATAGACGACCTCGCCGGCCGAGGGGGCGCGGAGCCGCCCTGCCTCGGCGATCTCGCGCCGCGCGCGCTCGTCGAGCCCTCGCAGCAAGGGGGCGTCGAACACCGCCGGCGGCCAGGCGCCGGGGCCGTCGGGCGCCGCGCCGCGCGCATTGCGCGCATCGACGTCGGTGTGGTCCGATGAGGGCATCAGCAGGGCTCCCGGTCGCCGAGCACAGCCGGAAACGCGGCTCCCGGCGCGCGATTCGCTTCATACCATCGCGCATCAGCTGTCGTAAGGGACGACATGGTCTTACTTCACGTTCGAGCGCTCGAAAAACTGCAAAAAAAGGACGAGCTCCCCGAAAAAGCCTTGACACCTAAGCCGATCATAGAGAATATCCATCCTGCTAGACTCGGCATGTTCGGCGCCAGGGTTGCTTTGATGGTTCAGCATGAAATGACTAGCATCTGTTCCAGAGTGCACATGCAAGGTCATTCACATCAACGAGGTAGAAGTATGAGTAGGCGCACGACGAGTTTGGCTATTGCATCGCTGGCTGCCGCGTCCTTCGTCATGCTGGGTTCGGCGCCCGCGAGCGCCAAGGACCACGCGGACTGGGCCCTCGATTTCATCGACAACGCGGTCACCAACGAGGCTAGGGTCGGGGACGAGGACTGCTACATGGCCTGGGATGACCCCGAGGTCTACGACATCGATGGTGAGGCCGTCGAGATCAGCCCCTGGCACGGCAAGACCCTGGGCGCGTGCTTCTTCGTGCTGTCGCTGAGGAAAGCGATGGGGTACTCGGAGAGGGATGTCCGATTCCTGTGGGGAAAGGCTGGCCCCTCGTCCCCGGAGCTCTTCGACCTCATCAACGATAGCCCGGCGCTCGGCGCGCCCCCGCCGCCGGTCGAGAAGTACTTCCGCCGCGTCACCAGGGCGGTCGACATCCAGAAAGGCGATGTCATCGCCATGGACGAGACCTCCACCTTCGCCGGTCACACGGTCATCATCACGGGGCCGGCCACGGAGATCTTCCCGCAGGTCTTGCCGCGCTACTCCGGGACGAAGCAGTACTCCATTCCGATCGCGGACTCGACCAGATCGCCGCACGGCTGCTTCGGCGAGGACAGCAAGTACAAGGACAGCCGGTGGAGCGACGATGAGTGCACCAACACGACGGGGGCGGCCGGGACGGGCGTCATACGCGTGTACACCGACTCGCTCACGGGCATCCTGCTCGGCTTCACGTGGAGCGTCACGGCGTCGTCGACGAGCTACTACTCGCCCATGACGCGGCCCTACCGCATCGGCCGGCTGTTCAAGCTGCCCGTCGACCCGGTCTCGGACGACCCGCCCCCGCCCCCTCCCTGATCGCCGGGGCCGCTCTTCACGATCACCGCGAGCTGAGCCTTTCAGCTCCTGACCAGCGAAGCCCTTACCCCGCAGGCCGGGGTGGGGGCTCGCCCCTTTTTGTTCGCCGCTTTGCCCTGAGGCCTGCGCCGCCGGTCGATTCATCGCGGTCTCCTCGGCTCAGGGGATCTCGATCTCGGCCCGCGCGAGCTCGACGACCTCGAGGCGCCCGAGCATCGACTCGGTGACCAGCGGGCCGCTCGGCCTGAGGCCGCGCCGCGCCTGCTCCCGCTCGTAGGCGGCGAAGGCGCGGATCAGGAACGGTGGGAACGCCCGGAAGAGCAGCCTCGCCTCGGCCCGGAGCGGGCCGCGGCGCGCGCCGGCCGGGAGCTCGTACGTGTACCGGATCGGCACGCCGGGCGGCGCGGAGCGCGTGTCGATGATCGCGTCCGGACCCTTCACGACTCCGCGGCTCGCGTCGAGCGCGCCGACGGGGAAATACGTCTCCAGAAAGGCGTTCTGGCCCGCGAGGTTCGAGCCGCACGCGCCGGTGTCCAGATCGTAGTCGCCGTCCGCGTACCGGTCGGCGTGGTGCAGCCCCTGGCCGGGCCCGGGCTGGCAGCTGCCGTCGGCGGCCACGACACCGATGCAGCGGACGCAGCGCAGGAACCCGTTCTGGAAGTTGATGAGCCCTCGCCCCCGGAACGCGGTGCCGCCGAGCCGCGGAGGTGGCTCCCAGAGGGAGACATCCGGCCCGTCGCGCACGTCTGCCCCGAACAACCCCCCTGGAGCGCCCCCCGGCCCAGAGGGGTTGTTCGTGTCCGGATGGGTGGTCACCCGGGCGAACACCTTGTCTCTCAGGTCCTCATCCGCGCGATCGACGCGGCCGACCTCGTAGATCACCCGCCGATCGGCGTCCCTGACCACGAGGTGAACCCAGATCTCGCGCTCCTGGCTGAAGCCGGCCGGCACCTTGTGTCCGGCGCCGACGTTCTCGATCTCGATCGGGATCTCGACGCGACCCCCGGCCGCGCCGGCGCGCCGCGCGGCGCCGAGCTCGAAGCGGAAGGTGTGGCGGAGCAGCAGGTCGCGGCGGCGGCGGGCGCTCGTGGGGATGCCGTGCGCGTCGAGCGACGGCTCGTCGATGAGCGCCTCGGGGAACTCGTCCGAGAGCGGCACATCCACGCCGGAGAAGTAGTGGGTCGTGACGTCCGCCGGAGCGGTGGAGTGATCCGCGATCCGGCCGCGCGGCCGCGCGCCCGGCGGGCGCGGGGCGAAGCGCGTGCCGGGCGGGCACTCGGGATCTGGCGACGCCTGCGCGGCGCCCGCCGGGGTCGCCTCGCAGACGCCCGGGAACGCGCTCATGTGGCAGTCCTGGCAGCTCGCCGCGGCGCGGCCCGCGCGCTCCTCGGCTCTCGCCCACTCGGCCCACTCTGTGTAGGCGTTGCGCAGCCGCTTGAAGTGCTCGCCCCGCGCCGCCGCGAGGCTGTCGGTGCCGAACAGGCGCACGTCGTGACAGGCCCCGCAGAACTCGCTCGAGCGCAGGTACGCGCTGGCGCTCGCCGACGGCCGGCCGTGCACGACGGGGTCGTCGACGGCCGCCGGCCGCGCCGGCGAGGGCCCGGCGCGCAGGCCCGCGCGCTGGCCGGCGGGGAGCAAGAGCTCCTCGGGGCGGAGGTCGTAGCCGCTGTTCGCGATCCCGAACAGGCCGCGCGCGTCCTCGGGGCGCGCCGCGAAGACGGCGCCGGTCACGAAGGACGTCCACGTCGCGTTGCCCTGGTAGCCGGGGCGCCCGCGCGGGCCGACCGGGCCGTGCACCTGGTGGCAGAAGCCGCAGGAGATCCCCTCCAGACCGCGGCGGGTGAGCAGGTCGCGCACGGGCAGGCGCGCGCGGGGATCCCCGCCGGGGCGGCCGTCCCACGCGGGCATGGCCGCGTCGAGGTTCTCCGCCGGGCTGTGGCAGTTCACGCACCAGTGCTCGCCGCCCGAGCCGGTCACGACGACGCCGCTGCGCCGATCGCGGCAGGCGCGCGCGGGATCGGCCTTGCGCAGGATGCCCGCGCCGTTCGGGCAGTCGGCGTCGCGCCCGACCTGCTCCTCGATGAGGCTCTCCAGCGCGTTGAAGAGCGGGCTCTTCACCGAGTGCGCCATCACCGAGCGGCGCCACTCCGCGGCCTGGCGGCCGTGGCACGCCGCGCAGTCCTCCGCCGCGGTCTGCGCTTGCGCCAGCGGCGCGACCGGCGCCACGGCGGCCGCCCGCGGCGCCGCCGGCTCCGGCGCGCCCCGCGAGAGCGCGAGCGCGGCCGACGCGATCAGCGCGCCGGCGCCGAGCGGCGCGAGCCGCCACAGCCGCGCCGCGGCGCTGGCGGGGCCGGCGGGCGGGCGGCGTGCGCGCGCCTCGCCCCGCGGCGCGGCGCCGGCGCTCGCCTGCGCCGCCGCGCCGGCGCTCGCCTGTGCCGCCGCGCCGGCGCGGCGGGAGGTCCGGGCGACGTGCGCCGGCGGCGCGGCCGGGTCCCCCTCGAGGAACCCGCTCAGCGCCGCCGCGATCGCCTCGGCGCGCGGCGGCCGCTGCGCGGGGTCCGGATGGAGCAGCCGCAGCACGTGGCCCTGGAGGCCGGCAGGCAGCGCCGTCGCGACGCCCTCGACGAACGGCGGGGGCTCGCGGCGAGCGGCCTCGCCGAGCGCGTGCCGCAGGCCCGCGCCCGCGAACGGGTGTTCTCCCGCGAGCAGGCGGTAGAGCACGAGCCCGAGCGCGTACCGGTTCGCGGCGCTGTCCCAGACCGCGCCGTCCGCCTGCGCGGGCGGCGTCCAGAGCGGCGGGATCTCGGCGGACACCCGCGCGCCCTCGGCGCCGGGCGCCGAGCCGGCGCCGCCGCTCGCCGGAGCGCCGACGAGCGCGGCGACGAGCGCGCTCGCGGGCAGCGTCACCTGGCCTGCGTCGTCCACGAGGATCGCGTCGGGCGAGAGCGGGCCGGGGAACAGGCTGGCCCGCTCGCAGGCGGCGAGCGCGCGGGCGATCGGGAGGGCGAGCCGGAGCGCCTCCTCGAACGGAAAGGGCCCGCGCCGCGCGCGCATCCGATCCGCGAGGGGGGCGCCCGCGAGCCTCCGCACGAGCCAGACGCGCGCGCCGCCCGGGCTCGCCGCGGCGGCGGGCCCGCCTTCGGCCGGCGCCGCGATGCCGCCGTCGACGAAGCCGCCGACGCCGGCGCTGCCGAGCTCCAGGAGGCGCGCCGCGATCGCCTCGCGATCGGGCCCTGCCGGGCCGCCCCCGCCCGCCTCGCCGAGCCGCCACAGCTCCTCCGCCGCGCCGCAGCGCGACCGCGCCGCGCAGCCCACGGCCGGCAGCGGCGCGCCTTCCGTGTAGCCCGCCTGCTCCGGCGACGCGCTCCTCACCGCGCCCCCGGAGGCGGCGCCGGCGTCGCGGCGCCGGCGGGCGGCTCCGGCGCGCCGCTCGTCGAGCGCAGCGCGTAGGTCCCGAGGCCCGCGAGCGCTGACAGCGCCACGATGATGGCGATCGCGAGCCCGGCCGGGACGTCGCGCGTCCGGTCGATCTGCTCGACGAGCGCGATCGTGTCGGCGCGCGGCGCGCCCGCCCCGCCGGTGACGCGGGCTGCTCCGGGCGCGCTCGCGCGGCCCTCGTCGCCGGCGCGGTGCGTCGCGCTCGCGCGGCCCTCGTCGCCGGCGCGGTGCGTCGCGCTCGCGCGGCCCTCGTCGCCGGTCCGGTGCGTCGCGCTCGCGCGGCCCTCGTCGCCGGTCCGGTGCGTCGCGCTCGCGCGGTCCCGGCTGCCGGTGCGGTGCGGCGCGATCGCGGCGGTCTGGAACGGCTCCAGCCGATCCACGACGTCCTGGGCGAGGTACGGCCGATCCTCGGGCGCCTTCTCGAGCAGCTGGAAGAGCAGCTGCTCGACGCCGCGGGGCAGCCCGCTGCGCACGTCGTCATCGAGCGGCGGGGGCTCTGCCGTGCACTGCAGGTTGAGCAGCTCCCGCGGCGAGGCCGACTGGAACGGCGGGCGGCCGGAGAGCGCCTCGTACAGGATGAGCCCGAGGCAGTAGAGATCCGCGCGGTGATCGATGGAGCGCGCGTCGATCTGCTCCGGGCTCATGTACTGCAGGGTCCCGACGCTCTGCGTGTTGGTCTGGTTCATCGCCTCGACGACCTTGGCGATGCCGAAATCCATCACCTTCACCGCGCCGTCCTTCTGCACCATGATGTTCTCGGGCTTGAGATCGCGGTGGATCACGGGCGGCTTCTGCCCGTGGGCCGCCGCGAGGGCGCTCGCCACGCTGGCCGTGATGCGCACCGCTTCCGGCCACGGGAGGCGGCCGGCGGCGCCGAGGAGGGAGCGCAGCGTCTGGCCGTCCAGGTACTCGAGCACCATCACGAGCTCGCCGGAGGCCTCGATGCTGGCCAGGCTCCGGACGATGTTCGGGTGCTCGAGGTGCGCGAGGATCTGCATCTCGTTCAGGAAGAGCCGCCGCCCCTGCTCGCTCCGGGCGAGCTCCGGGCGGAGCACCTTCAGCGCGACGCGCCGGCGCGACAGGCGCTCTTCGCCCTCGTAGACCTTGCCCATCCCCCCCTCGCCGACGAGGCGTCGAACGAGGTACTCGCCGATCTGGTCCATGCGCGCCGTCTCCTCTCCCCTGGCCGGAGCGTCTCTTCTACGTGCGAGCGGTGCCCATGGCTTACACCCGATTTCGTGTCCGGTGGTAGAACTGGCCTCCATGCACCCACGCCGGGCGTCGCTCGCCCGAGCCGCGCTCCTCTCGCTCGCGGTCTCGGCCTGCTCGCGGACCGCGGCGGAGCCGGAGCCGGCGCCGCCGCCGGCGCTCTCCGGCGCGCCGGTCGCAGCGCCGCTCGCGTGGGACGTCCCGGGGAGCTGGGCTGCGCTCGAGGTGCCGCGCGCCGGCCCGCGCAAGGCCCTCTACAAGGTGCCGAGGGCGGCGGACGACAAGGACGACGTCGAGGTGCAGGTCCTCTCGTTCGGCCTGGGGAGCAAGGGGGACGTCGAGGCGAATTTCAGGGAGTGGTTCGCGCAGTTCGACGGGGACGTCGGGGCGAAGGCGAGGCGCGCGTCGTTCGAGGTCCGCGGCATGCGGATCGAGCTGGTCGAGGTGGCAGGCACGTACAAGATCCCGCTCGGCCCCCAGGCCGGCGCCCGCAGGCGCGCGCCCGTGGAGATGGTGAAGGACGGCTACCGGCTCGTCGGCGCGGCGGTGAGGACGCCCGATCGCGGCAACTGGTTCTTCCGGATGGTCGGCCCGGACGAGACGGTGCAGTCGGCGCGCTCGGCCTTCCGCGGCCTGCTCGAGTCGGTGCGGTAGGCGTCCGGCCCGCGGCTGCGGCGCCCCGGCCGCGCGGCGCTCGCGGGGCGCTCGGCGCGCGTGATACGTTGCGCGCCATGGATGACCGAAAGCGCGACGCTCGCACGCCGGCCGAGATCTTCCGCGCCGAGGCGGAGGCCGAGGCGGAGCAGAACCGGCTCTGCGAGGAGAGCAAGCACCAGCTCGCGAACCGCTGTCCGGAGTGCGGCAGCCTGGGCAGCATGGAGCTGGTCGACGGGCTCATGCGCTGCATCGACTGCGACGAGGTGGTGGCCGCGACCCGCCAGCTGCCCGGCTTCGGCCGCCGCTGAAGCGCTCGTGCGCTTGCGCGGGCGCAAACGAGCGCACAAGGTGAACGACCTGAACGACCGGGACGACCCGAACGAGCGAAGCGAACGAAGCGAACGAAGCGGACGAAGCGGGTCAAAATGAACGTCCGGGTTACGCCGGACACAAATCATCGGGCGAGCTTCTTTCCTGATGATTTTCAGTCGAAGCCGTGACTATTCTGCGACCATTGGCGCTCTCGCGCCCAGGTCAGTTTTCGCCCCAGTCGCGGTGCACGGAAGTACAGGCTGGCCAGCCAGCCGGGGCGCGAACAGCTGGACTGAAGTGTTGAAGGAGTTGGAGATGAAGCAGATCGCAGCGGAAGGCTCGGACCACTCGTCACGGGAGACTAGCCAGGGTTCCCGGGCGACGACGGCACGAGGCGCGAGCGGAGGCCTGCTCATCCTGATGATCGAAGACAGCGCGATCACGAGCTTTGGTCCCACGCAAGAGGGTGAGTTGTCCAACAGTTCGCGCTGGTCCCGTCCCAAGCGCTGACGGCGGGCGCCTCGACGTACGCGCCTCCGTGACCGCGGTCCGCCCCCAGGGGCGGAGCACGCCACGCCGGAATGACGCGACGCGTTATCTTTCTTGGTGGGGATCGCTTCCCCGCCGCGCTGGCTTCGTTTCCTCGGCGTTTCGCCCGAGCGCCGCGTCCGTGGTGTGCCGGCGGCGCTTCGTGAGCCCGGTCCGCGAGCTCAGCGCGAGCGATGGCCCGCGGGCGGTTGCGTCGCCGTTTTTTCGCCCGCTCCGATGAATCGTGGCACCTCGTCGGTGTGGACACCCGGGAAACGACGCGGAAAACCATGGTCCTGGCGCTGGCCGTCGCCGTCTTCGGCGGGGCGGCGCTCGGTTGCAATGATCCGGGCGAGGCGATCGCGCGGATCGCCCGGGAAGAGCCTCCCGCGCTGAGCCGGGCGGCCGAGGGGCGGCCGGGCGGCGGGGCAAAAGGAAAGGCGCAGGACGGTGAGGCGCGGTCGGCCGCGGACGGCGCCGCCGCGGAGGACGGCCGGAGCGACGCGGACCGCCCCGACGCGGCGATCGCCGCCCGCGGCCCGTCGCGGGAGCGGCGCCGGAGGTCGGGGTCGGCCCTCGAGGCGCGCGCCGGGGAGGGCGCGCGGCGCGCAGCGCCAGGCGGCGGCGCCGACGCGGAGGCTGCCGCGGCGCCCGAGCTCCAGGTGACGCGGCTCGTCGTCGCCAAGGGCATCGCCGGGCGCGAGCCGATCGCGCCGGCGACCTCGTTCGCGAGCGCGGAGATCGATCGCCTCTACGCCTTCGTCGAGCTCTCGAACAAGGACCGGGCCGCCTCGGAGATCACCGTCGTCTTCACGCCGCCCGACGGGGGCGCGCCGCTCCGCATCCCCCTCGCGGTCGGCGCAGAGCGGCGCTTTCGCACCTGGGCGGCCACGCGGAAGGCGCGCGCGGCGGGGCTCTGGTCGGTGACGGTCAGCGACGCGGCGGGCAAAGAGCTCGCGCGCGCCTCGTTCACGATCACGACGTAGGAGGCGTCCGTGGCTCGCATGTTGCGCTCGCACTTCGCTCTGCTCTCGCGCGCCCGTCGCGCCGCCGTCCTCGCCCTCGCGCTCGCCGCGGGAGGCTGCGTCTCCCGGGTCGCCCGGGAGCCCGACGCCGCCGGGCCGCGGCGCTCGCCCGCGACCGCCCTCGCTCCCGACGAGCCGATGGAGCTCGACTTCTGGGTGCCCGACGGTCCGGCGGCCAGGGTGCTGTCGCTGCAGGTCCCGGAGAGCACCGAGGACGACCCGCCCGACGTCGAGCGTTCCGACGCCGACCCGCCCGCGCCCGTCCGGCCGCGGGGCGGGGCGTCCGCGGAGGAAGACGAGGAGCGCCGCTACGTGGTCCTGCCCGGCGTCGATCTGGCGCCCGCCGTGGAGCAGAAGGTCGCCGAGATCGCCTGCGCCTACCATCGTCGGACCGGAAAGGAGCTCGTGATCACGAGCGGCACGCGAGATCCCGCACGGCAGGCCGAGGCGATGCACGATCTCTTCCGGCACGGCGCCGATGTCCTCGGCCTCTACAGGGACAAGGCGGCGGCGCGCGAGATCAAGAGCGCCTACGAGGAAGGGCTCTCGGACGATCTCCCCTCCGAGGCGGTGATCGCGGCCCTGGAGCGGGTGATCCGGGCCCAGATCGACCGCGGCGTGTTCATCTCGGCGCACCTCCGGGAGGGCGCGGTCGACATCCGGAACCGGGACATGACGCCGGCCCAGAAGCGCGCGTTTATCGAGGGGGTCGACGAGGTCGGGGGCGTGCTCGCGCTCGAGGAGTCGCGGCCGCCCCACTACCACCTGCAGATCGATTGATCCCGGGGCGCCGAGCGGCCCGCGCGCCGCGGCCGCGCGTCACTCGTCGTTGAACCTGACGATCGCTCCGGCGTCGGTGTTCGTCCAGTAGACGCCCGTCCCGTCCGCGGCGATGCCGGTCGGGCCTCCCTGATCTGCCGCGATGATCTCCGGATCGACGGTCCCGTCCTTGCGAATCCGGTACACGCTCCCCGTCGTCTTGACGGTCACGTAGAGGTAGTCCCCGTGCGCCGCGATCCCGGTAGGGGGGCCGGACAGGCCTTCGAGGAGGGGCACCGGGGCGTCTCCATCGGATGGGCTCCGCGGATACCGCATGACGCCGTTCGGGGTCAGCCAGTAGAGGTTGGCGTCGTCCAGCACGAGCAGGCCCGGCTCCGTGAGGGACGAGAGGAGCTGCTCCACGTCGGCGCCGGCGGTGTCGGCGAGGGAGAGGGTCGCCTCGGAGCGATCGGTCCAGTAAACGATGGCGCCGTCGATCGCGATCCCGGCGGGCGCGCCGCCCGCCTCCGTCAGGTCCTTTCGCGTGCCCCCGGCCTTGGGGATCCAAGTGATGCGCTTGGCGTTCGGGCGAGCGCTGTAGACAGCGTCGGCGCTCAGCGCGATCGCCTCCGCGCCGCCGCAGCTGCCCCACAGGAGCTCGCCGGCGGCCGGAAAATTCGCCGCTTTCGGCAGCTTCCACAGCTTGTCGCGCTCGTGTACGCCGCTCTCGCAGTCGCCGGTGAACGCCGCGTCGGTGCTCGACCAGTAGAGGTGCGTCGCGTCCAGCGCGATGACGCCGGGCACCTCGCTGGAAGGCGCGAGCAGGTCGACGACCTCCCACTCGTCCTTGATCTGCTTGCGGAGCGCGCCGCCCTGGCTCCCGTCGGCCGTGGCGTTGGTCCAGTAGATCGCCTCCTCGTCGAGCGCGATGGCCCGAGGCGCCCCCTGGTTCTCGGCGATCGCGATCAGCGGGATCACCTGGCGATCCTCGATGCCCGCGATCTCCGCGCAGCCGTATAGGCCCGGCGCGAGCGCGGCGAGCGCGAGCGTCGCGACAGAGCGGTTCGACCCTCGCATCACCACCGGCCTCCGAGCGTCACGCGGCCCCCATCCGAGGCGACGCTCGGCGAGAGCCAGACGCGATCGCCCGCGACGGGCTCCTCCGGCGATCGCGAGAGCAGCACCATCGCCGCGCCGGCCCCGAGGCACAGGAGCCCGGCGCCGACCGCGACGTTCGAGACCATCGCCGTCGTCCGGGCGCTCTCGTTCGCCTCGACGTCCGCGCGGCTGCACCCGAAGCTGCCGCTGCAGCCCACCTCGACGTCCCCGGCCTTCTGGATCGCCATGATCCCGAACACCGCGCCCACGCCGAGCCCGGCGAGCCCGACCCCGCCGGCCACGAAGCCGACCGCGCGCAGCGGGCTGCCGGTCGACTCGGGCTTCGCGGCCCCGGGCCGGACGGCCGGCGGCGGGGGCGGCGGGGCAGGGGGAGCGGCCTTGGCCTGCGCCTGGGCGGCGGCGTCCTCGAGCTTCGGGATGACCACCCGCGGCGTGCTGGGGCCGGGAGCGAGCGCCACCTGCTGCGACCACGGCTGCTTGCCCGGCGCCTTGGCCTCGATCGTCGCCGTGCCCGGATCCACGGGGATGCCCGAGCCCGCGGCCGCGGCGGCGCTCAGCTCCTTGCCGTTCAGCGTGATCGACATCCCCGGCGCCGCCTCCGCGACCTCCAGGACGAGGCGCGTCAGCCGGGCCTCCAGGTCGGACGCGCGTTTGGCCGCGAACTGGGAGCGATCCTGCTGGCCGGCGCTCGCCGCGAGCGCGGACGCCTCCTTGAACTCGGCCCACGCGCTGGCCGTCTTGCCCTCCTTCTCGTGGCAGACCGCCAGGTTCAGCAGCGTCCCGACCGTCGGATCCACGCGCTGGCTCTCGGCGAGCTTGGGGCAAGCCTCCGCCAGCCTGCCTTCATCCATGAGCTTCTTGCCGTCCTGGAACAGCCCCTCGGCGAGCGCCTTGTCCGCCGCCGTCGGCTGGGCCCAGAGCGGCGAGGTCAGGCTCATTCCGGAGAGCAGCGCGAGCCATGCGCCCGCGCGTCGCGCTCGAAACGATCTCAATGGCGGCTCCTCAGCATTTCGTCCTCGCTGGTCGACGTCGGCGGTCGGGGCAGGGGGCCTGGCTTGAGCGGCGCCCCGGAGGCGGTCGCCTTCGGTCGCGCGCCGGTCGCAGCGCCGGCCGCGGGGGCCGCGCTCGGCGCAGGGACCGGCGGCGCCGCGCTCGCCGCGGCCGCGGCCGCGGCGCCGGTCTCCGTGGCCGCCGCGCTCGGCGTCGCGGCGGGCGCGCTCGGCGCAGGGACCGGCGGCGCCGCGCTCGCCGCGGCCGCGGCGGGCGCGCTCGGCGCCGCGGCGGGCACGCTGGGGCCGGGGCGCTCGGGCTCGCCCGCCGCGGCGGAGCTCGGCGCTTCCGGCGCCACGCGCACGCCCCCGACGAGCCACGCGCCCGCGCCGGCCGCGCCGGCGACCAGCGCGGCCACGCCGGCGGCCACGAGCAGCCGGCGCCGCGAGCGGCGGCGGAACCCGGTGTGCGTCCACGACGCGCCGGACAGCCGGTCGCTGTCCTCGGCCGCCCGCGAGTTGAGCAGCGTCTGTCCGGCCGGCGACGCCGCCCCGATCGCGCTCTGGATGCGCGAGGTCGAGAGCTTCGCGAAGCTCGAACCGAGCGGCTCGAGCGCCTGCGCGAGCTTGCCGACGTTGGCGTAGCGAGCGCTCACGTCGCGCTCCAGGCAGCGCGCGACGATCCGCTCCAGCGTGGCGGGCGCGTCGCTGCGCTTGTCGCGCAGCCGCGGCACCGGCTGGTGCAGGATGTTCGCCATCACCGCGGCGACCGTCTCGCCCTGGAACGGCTGCTCGCCCGTCACCAGCGTGTAGAGCAGCACTCCGAACGACCACACGTCGGCGCGCCCGTCGACGGTCCTCGGGGCCATCATCTGCTCGGGCGACATGTACCCGGGCGAGCCCATCACCTGCTTCGTCGACGTGAGCCCCGGCTCCGCGGGCGAGTCGAGCCCTTGCCCCTTCGAGATGCCGAAATCGAGGACCTTGATGTGCCGTGTCCCGTCCGGGTGCTCGGCGAGGAACAGATTCGAAGGCTTGATGTCCCGGTGCACGACGCCGGCCGCGTGCGCCTCGGCCACCGCCTCCAGCGCCTGCAATACGTAGTCGACCGCGTCCTGGATGGACAGCGGGCCGTGGGTCTCGATGACCTGCTGGAGATCGAGCCCGCTCAGGAACTCCATCACCATGAAGGGCACGCCGCTCTCCGTGGTGCCGACGTCGAACACGCGCGCGACGTGCTCGCCTTGCAGGCGCGCCGCCGTGCGCGCCTCCCGCAGGAAGCGCGCGACGGCCTCCTGGTTCGTGAGGGCGTCTTGGCGCAGGATCTTGATGGCGACCTGCTGGTCGAGATCCTCGTTGCGCGCCGCGAGCACGACGCCCATTCCGCCGATGGCCACGACCCGCTCGATGCGGTACTTGGCCGCGATGAGCTCTCCGGGCTGGGCCACCGGTGCGAGGAGCTGCGCGGTGCGGTCGGGGATCACGGCTGGCGCTCAAGCCTACATGAACGGACTCGGTTTTCCGAGAGCCGCGCGAGCCCCAGCCCCCTTTGTGACGCGCCGGCTGGTTTCGCGCGGCGGGGGCGCGGCCCGCTGGCGTCATGGGCGCTCTCCTCGGTCGCGCGCCGGCAGATCGGGCGCGGCGGGAGCGCTGCCCCTCTCGTCATGGGCGCTCTCGGGCGCCACCGCGCTGCCATGGTGCTGCGGTTGGCCTGTCAACCGCGCGGGAAGAGGCCGTGCCTGCCGGCCGTCCGGAGCTCGTCCAGGCCGGCCTGCATCCGCGCGACGATCCGCGCGAACGCGCGCTCGACCTCGTCCGGGTCGTCCGCGGCCTCTCTCGGCAGGCCGAGGTGCAGCGGGCGGAGCACGCGCGTGTGGATCTTCACCGGCAGGGGCACATGGGGGATCGGGACGCCGACGATGAGCCCCCACGGCAGCGCGAGGCCGAGCGGCGCGACGTTCGAGCGCGCGAGCTGGGGGAGGCGGAGCCACTCGGCCACCTTGCGTCCATCCGTCGCGATGTAGAGCGATTGATGCGCGCCCGCGCTCACGATCGGCACGATGGGCACGCCCTCGCGGATGGCGAGCCGGACGAAGCCGCGGCGCCGGCCGAAGCGGATCGTGTACTGCGCTGACGTGGGCTTGCAGGCGTCGAGATCGCCGCCCGGGAAGACCAGCACCGCCGCGCCCCGGGCGAGCGCCCGCCGCGCGTTCTCCTGGCTCGCGGCGATGGCCCCGCAGGCGTTGAGCCAGGGGCCGGCCTTCGGGACGTTGAACGGGAGGTCGTGCATCAGCCCGTAGGACAGGCGCGAGGGGCCATAAAGGCGCCAGAACGCCGTCATGTGGCAGTACATATCCGGCATTCCCGTCATCGCGTTGTGGTTGCTGACGGCGAGGAAGGGGCCCTCGGGCAGCTCCTCTTCGAGCTCGGTCTCGCAGCGGAAGTAGTCGTCGTAGAGCAGGCCGAGCAGCGGGAGCACGCGGGCGATGAACGCCGGGTCGCGCGCGTCGAGGTCGTCCGGGCGCGCGCGCTCGCGGCCCTTGGCCGAGAACGCGGCGATTGCGTCCCTCACGCGGTCGAGGCTTGGGCGGGGCTCTCTTGACAGGATCAGCACCGTATCCCGGTGCGCTACTAGCCTGCGCCGCGACCGAGGGGAAGCGGTTCGTCCGGGGCGCCTGCCGCGGCCGCGAAGCGGACGCCGGGGTGCGGAGCGTGGGGAGCCCCGAGGGAGCTAGCGGCGCGGCCGCGCGCCGCTGGCCCGGCGCGCCGTCGCCGCTTCCGCCCGCCGCCGTCGGCGCGGCGACCCCGCACGCCGCCGCCGCTCGGGCCCGGGCGGCGGCGCCGGGCCGATCACTGGACGTCGCGGCAGCACCGGAAGCTGGTCTCGTAGAAGCGGAACCCGTCCGCGTGCGCCGGGTTCGTCGAGCTGCACCGCGGCTTCGCGCCGCCGAAGCAGCCGGACCAGTAACAGCCCTTGAGGACATGGGGATACTCGTTGACGTGGTATTTGGTGCGCACCACCCACTCCTCGACGTTCCCCGTCATGTCGTAGACGCCGAACGCGCTCACGCACCCCGGCCGCGAGCCGCTCGGCTCGGCCTGATACAGCGCCTGGACCTCGGCGAGCGCCTCGTCGGAAGGCCAGGTGTTGAGCGCTCTCTCGTCGGGCGCGATCCACGTCTTGCTGTCGTTGCAGCGCTCGGCTTCGTGGGTGTTCCCGTAGGGATAGACGAACCCCTCGGGGCCCTGGCACGCCGTGTCCCACTCGTCCTCGGTGCAGAGGCGTTTGCCGCGCTCCGCGCACCAGGCGTTCGCCGAGACGGCGCTCTCCATCACGAGCGGCAGGGCGCCCTCGATGTTCGGCGCCTCGAAGCGATCGATGCAGTAGCCCTCGACCTCCACCATGTCGTTCGGGCACGGCCCTTCTTCGGGCTGCGTGTCGAGCGGGAAGTCCTGTTCGTCGATTCCGCCGCTGCCTTCCCCCGCGCCGCCCCCTCCGGCGCCGCCGCCTCCGTCATCTCCTCCGGCGCCGCCGCCTCCTCCGGCGCCGCCGCTGCCGGCGAGCGTCATGGAGGTCGACGAGGACGAGGGCGCCGCCGCTGTCTCCCCGCCGCCCGAGGCGTCGTCCTCGCCGGAGCCGAGGCCGCCGGTGCAGGAGGCGCTGAGGAGGGATACGAGCCCGAGAAGCGAGGCGATTCGAACGACGAGAGCTCCAGGGCGCATTGCGGGCTCCTCATCGATCAGGGTGCCAGAGCCGCGCTCTCCCGTCGAGCGCGCGCGCCGCGCTTGGCGTGCTCTCCGCCGTGGTTCATCGCGTCAGAGTGTCCTCAACACCGACCTTCGTCCTCCGCCTTCCTCCTTCACCGACCCTCGCTGTGCCCGGACGGAGCCACCCGCCGGGGGCGGCGACGCCCGGCGCGGCGCTCCGACGAGCCAGGGGACCAACCGCCAAGGCGCCAAGGCGCCAAGGACGCCAGAAGAGCCGGAATTGAAAAATTCTCCCCTTGGCGTACTTGGCGTCCTTGGCGTCTTGGCGGCCCTCCTCGATTCTTCCCGGTCGCCGTACTGCGGCGCCAGACGCCTCGAGCGATGGGCTAGAGGCGGAGCTTGCAGCGGAGGATCGCGCTCGGGGTGACGCGCGCGGCGGTCGGGCGGCTCGCGCGCGCATCGACGCGGACCTGGACCGCCACCGAGCCTGCGAGCGTGCGGCTCACCAGATCGCGCGCGAGCAGACCCACGGCGCCGGTCAGGTGCGACATCGCAGCAGAGCCGGCCAGCAGCGAGCACGGGATGGATCCGGATAGATCCATCCCGATCGAGGCGTCCGCGCCGTCGCGCTGGATCGTCCCCGTCCCTTTGAGCTTCAGCGCGCCGGCGGCGACCTCCACCCCGCTCAGCGCGACGCGCCGCCGGTCCCCGGAGAGGTGCGCGTCCGCCTTGACGGTGGTGGTGTCGCCGAAGAGGAGCCCGTCGAGCTCCCTGGGGTGAGGCAGGGTGAAGCCCTTCACCGTGAGCGCGATCGGGCCCTCGAGCGGCGCCTCGGACAGGGCCGTCCGGTCTGCCCCGGCCGCGAGCCGCAGCTCGAACGTGCCGGAGACCACCATCGTCGAGGCGCCGACGTCCACGCCGAGGAGCGCGCCCACGGCGGAGAGCGGCGTCGGCGCGAGCTCGATCGAGGCGCTGGGCGAGGGCTTCGGCCGGAGCTCGGCCCGGAGCGGCGCGGCGGCGACGTCCTCGCCGCCGAAGCCGAGGGAGATCGAGGCCGCGCCGATCGACCAGGCGATGTCGGCGCGCGCCACCTCCTTGCCGGAGACCACCACGCGCGCCTGCTTCAGGACACCGGCCTCCGGCCGCGGCGCGCCCGGCGGCGCGGCGGCGCCCTGGCCCGAGCCGGCCGCGCGCCGCACGAGGGCGGCGTCCGCCAGCGCGAGCACCTCGGGCCCCCCGTCGCGATCCCGCAGACCGAGGCGGACGCGGCCCGTGGTGAGCGGCAGCTCCGCCGCGCGCGCGCCGTGCTGCGCGGCCCAGGCTGGCAGGCCCTCCAGGGCGTCGATCCCCACGAGGGTGAGCTCGACGCCGTCCGCGGTGATCCCGGCGGGGGTGAAGCCGCGCAGCGCGATCGTGGCGCGCGCCGCCGTGCCCGAGAGCCCGCGCACCCCGAGCAGGGAGAAGCGGGCGCCGCGCAGGCGGACCCCGCCGAGGTCGACGTCGATCGCGCCCGGATCCAGCGCGACGCCGCGCGCGCGGGCCTCGGCGACGATGTGCCGGCGGAGCGCGGGCGGGCCGAAGGCGAGCAGCGCGGCCACGGCCGCCGCGACGGCGGCGACGAGGACGAGCGCCGCGATGGCGACGCGGCGGCGCCACTTGCTGCGCGGCGCGGCGCCGCTGTCGCCGGGGGCACCCGGCGCGGCGCCGCTGTCGCCGGGAGCACCCGGCGCGGCGAGCGGCGCCTCCGCGTCGGTGTCAGGGGAGGGGCGGGAGGTGGGCACCACGACGTGGGATCCCTGTAGCGTCGTTCCAGCGCGCTCGCGAGCGCTTCGCGCGGCTCAGCGCGCTTGCGGCCAGGCCCTCGGCTGCGCTACGGGTCACAGGAGCGGTCCGTCGCCGTTCCCGTTCCGCGGAGCCCGGTATGAAGATCACCATCATCGCGAGCGGGAGCGGAGGCAACGCGACGCTGTTCGCTTCCCGGGGCACGCGGGTCCTCGTGGACGCGGGCGTCGGGCCCCGGGTGCTCGAGCAGTGCCTCTCGGCGGCGGGCGCCGTCGGCGCGCTCGGCTGGGCCCCCGACGCGATCGTGATCACGCACGCGCACGCCGACCACGTCGGCGTGGCCGCCAAGTACAACAAGAAGCACAAGATCCCGATCTACGCCTCGGAGGCGACCGCGCGCGCCGCGGAGCTCGGCGACCCGGCGCGCATCCGGAGCTTCTCGCCGCGCGAGCCGTTCGCGATCGGCGCGCTCACCTTCTCGCCGAGGCCGCTGCCGCACGACGCGGCGCAGGTCGCGCTCGTCGTCGACGACGGCGCGCGGCGGGCCGCGCTCGTGACGGATCTCGGGGAGGTCCCCCCGGGGCTCCTGGAGCACGTCGCCGGCTGCGACGTGCTGATGCTCGAGTCGAACTACGACGCGGACATGCTCGAGATCGGCCCGTACCCGCAGCACCTCAAGCGCAGGATCCGCTCGGCGCGGGGCCACCTGTCGAACGCGCAGGCGTGCGCGCTGCTCGCGGCGCTGCCCGGCGGCACGCACACGGTCGCGCTGATGCACCTCTCCGAGGTCAACAACCGCCCGGATCTCGCGCTCGACGCCGCCCGCGACGCGCTCCTCGGCAAGCGCGCGCGCCTCCTCGCCGCGCCGCCGCGGGGCCCGCTCGTCCTCGACGCCGCGCCGCCGGCCCCGCCGCCCGGCGCCGCGCGCTCGGCGCTCGGCCCGCCGGCGCCCCCGCGTCAGCTCGGCCTGTTCCCGGGGATGTAGCGCGGCGCGCGGCCGGGGCGACGTCCCCCGGCCCTGCGCCGGCCGCGCCTCAGATCCCCTCGATCCGGACCTTCTGGCCCGCGACGACGCCGTGGCGCCGCGCCCAGCCGGCGTTCAGCTCGAGGACGTACGTCGAGGGACAGCCGACGTCGAAGGTCGAGTCGTTGAGCGTCGGGGTGTTCTCCTCGATCCCGACGATCGTTCCATCGCTGTCGATGAACAGCATGTCGAGCGGAATGCAGGTGTTGTGCATCCAGAACGAGTGATTGGTCCGCTGCTGGAAGACGAAGATCATCCCGCGGTTCTCCGCCATGCTCTTTCGGTACATGAGCCCGCGGGCGCGCTCCCGCTCCTTCCGCGCGATCTCGACGAGGACGTCGGGCGCCTTGGCGTCGAGGAAGATCACCTTGCCGGTCGCGAGCTGGAACGGGCCGGTCGGGTCCTCGGGGCACGCCGGATCCGGGCCGGCCTTCGGGGGCGGTCGCGCCGGCTCCTTCGGGGTCGGCTCGATGCAGCGGCCCGTGTCCGGCGCCTGGGCCACGGCGGGCGGGGGCTCGGGGGCGGGGGGCGGCGCGACGTCGCGGGCGGGGGCGCTGCCCACGTCGGTCCCGGGCGTGACCGGGAGCGGCTCGTCGACGCGGCGCTCGCACGCGCCGAGGGCGACCCCGAGCGCGAGCGCGCCCAGGGCGGCGGCGAGCGGGGCGAGCGGGGCGAGCGAGAACGGGCGGGTCGCGAGGGCGGAGCGCGAGCTCATGCCGCTTCCTACCACGGCGAGGCTCGTCCTTGACCGCTGGACCGCGACGCGCGAAACCGTTGCCCGATGATCGCTCGACCTCTCGCCATGCAGTCCGTCGCCGCGCTCGCCGCGCTGGCGGTCCTCGCCGGATGTTCGAAGACCCCGGAGCCCACGGCCGAAGAATCGCCGAAGCCGAAGACGACGACGCCGGCGTCGACGGGCGTGGCCGGGGGCAAGTCGGAGAAGACGGAGAAGGAGCGCCCTCCGCCGCAGCGGCGCAAGGTCACCGCGAAGCCGGTCGCCGAGGTCAAGCCCAGCGAGGACGACCCGGTGAAGGGCAAGTGGACGCTCGAGGACGCGACCAAGGGGCTCCCGCCGGGCAAGGCCCTGACCGCATCGATCGAGACCGACCTCGGCACGCTGTCCTGCAAGCTGTTCGACGACAAGGCGCCGATCACGGTGGCCAACTTCGTCGGCCTGGCGCGCGGGATCAGGCCCTGGAAGACGCCGGAGGGCAAGTGGGAGAAGAAGCCCGCCTACGACGGGACGATCTTCCACCGCATCATCCAGGGATTCATGATCCAGGGCGGCGACGCGAAGAAGAACGGCACCGGCGAGGCCGGCTACGTGATCCCCGACGAGATCTGGGAGGACGGCAGCCACGACCGCCCGGGCCTGCTGTGCATGGCGAACCGCGGCAAGAACACGAACTCCGCGCAGTTCTTCATCACCGACGCGCCGGCGTTCCACCTCGACAACGGCTACACCATCTTCGGGGAGTGCGGCCCCGAGGAGCTCGTTCACAAGCTCGCCGGCGTCGAGGTCAAGGGCGAGCGCCCCGTCAACCCGCCAGTCATCAAGAAGGTGACGATCACCCGGCAGTGAGCGCGCCCCGGCGCCAGCCGCGCCGGGCTCGCGCCCCCGCCGCGCCGCGGCGGGGGGCCGGGATGGGGAGCGGCTACTCGCAGTCGTTCTCCTCGCCGGGCGAGGGCGAGGTCGACACGGTGAAGCTGAGGTCGAGCCACTCGCTCGTCTCGTCGTGCCCGCTGATGCCGTTGCCGTCGGTCAAGAGCTCGCCGATCTCGCGATCGCTGCAGCGGACGATGCTCTCCCCGCTGACGGGCGCTGTTGCCGGCCGCTGGCTGTTGCGCGAGGTATCGTCGGCATAGCCGGTCTTCCCGGTCTTGTACGCCATCGCCGAGTTCCCGAGCTCCGCGCCCCAGATGACGTAGTCGACGTCCTTGAGCGGGCTGTCCTCCGTCCCGTCCCACTCGAAGAGGATCACCATCTCCCCACCGTCGGTGAGCAGCGCGCCGGCCTGCGCCCCGAGGGCGCCGTTCGTGGGCGCGATCATGGGCGGCACGTCGCCCCCCTCGCAGGGGATGGGCGACTCGTCAAGCGCGAAGTCGGCGCACCGATCGAACTCGAGCTCGAACCCCTCGTCGCTCGCGAGCACGAGGCGTGCCCCTGGGTTGATCATGGTTCCGGGAGGGAACTGGACGAGGAAGTCCGTCCCTGCGCTGCCGACCGGCTCCCAGGCTTTCCCCTCCGTGATGGAGTAGTAAACGGCGTTGTCCGAAAGGTAGTAGTTGGTGAGGTCGACCGCCGCGTCGGTCGGGTTCCAGATCTCGATGAACTCGGCCGCTCCAGGCCGGACGACGACCTCCGAGATCAGCAGGTGGCCGGCGGGCTCGCCGGAGACCTCGCCGCCGCCGCCGCCATCTCCGC
The DNA here is from genome assembly GCA_051525975.1 of Sorangium sp. So ce134. Lineage (GTDB taxonomy): Bacteria > Myxococcota_A > Polyangia > Polyangiales > Polyangiaceae > Sorangium. The sequence continues at coordinate 7,862,314 of CP150314.1, read as the reverse complement.
CGCCCGCGCCGCCGCTCCCGCCGTCCCCACCGCCGCCGCCGTCCCCACCACCGCCGCCTTCACCGGCGCTGCTCGAGGTGGTGCTGGAAGAGCTCGCCCCGCCCCCTCCGGTCGCGTCGTCTCCGCCGCAAGCCATGAGGTGGGCGAGCGTCACAGGGGAAGCAGCGAGGAGTGCGATACTGAGCAGGTTGCGTTTGTGCATTGTTGAGAGATACATCAGAGCGCCGGCCAACAAGCAAGTGGGATTGCAGCCCGGGGGAAAGGATCCACCGCTCGCGATCGCGTCAGGACGCTGCCATGCGCTGCCAAAGGCTGGCGGGCGCGCGTGGAATCGATAGCATGGCGCCATGCGACGCTGCTTCTCGCTCTTCCTGACACTTCTCTGCGTGCCGCTCCCCGGGCTGGGCCTCGCCGTCGGTTGCGGACAGACAGTCATCGTGGACGATCCATCCGCGGACGGTGGAGGCGGCCAGGCCGGCGCGCCGCCGGTCCCGGGCGTCGGGGGCGGCGGCGCGGACGCGGGCACGGACCCGCTCGAGGAGTACGAGGACCCCGGCTGTCCCGACATGGGGCCGCCGATCACCGATTTCGCGTGCGATCCGTACGATCAGTCGAGCGGCTTTTGCGCACCCGGAGAGGGGTGCTTCATCTACGTGCAGTATCCGACCGAGCCGTGCGGGCAAGAGATCTACGGCGCCTTCTGCGCGCCCGCCGGCCCCGGCGGACAGGGCGATCCGTGCAGCGGCGGCGGCGAGTGCGGCGCCGGGTTCGCGTGTGTCGTGACCGGCTCGGGCACGCAGTGCGTGCAGCTCTGCGCGCTCAGCGGCGACGACAACTGCAGCCCGGGGCTCGTGTGCGAGCCGATCGACGTCGAGGGGATCGGCGGATGCCTGTGACGACGCGCTCCGTGCATCAGCTCGCGCATCGGAGGACGGCCATGGCGCTGGTCCTCCTCGGGGTCGCCTCCGGCGGCGCCGCGCTCTCGGGGGGGTGCGGGGCGCGGACCGGGCTGAACATCCCGCCGCCCGCGCCGGAGTGCGAGGTGGACGCCGACTGCCCCGGCGCCGACGACCTCTGCAAGCCGGTGGTCTGCCAGCTGTTCGAGGCGGGGCAGCCCGACGGCGGCGCGGCGCCCTCGCCGGGGGACGGGGCGGGCGGCGCGGCGGGCCGGCGCGGCGGGGAGTGCGTCGCGCTCGAGCCGGTCGACTGCGACGACGGCGACCCGTGCACCCGCGACACGTGCGAGAGCGCGACGGGGGCGTGCAGCTACGGGCCGTCGACGCTCGACATCGACGGCGACGGCTTCCGCGCGCCGCTCCCCGGCACGATCCCCGGGGACCCGCTCGCGTGCGGCGACGACTGCGACGACTCGAGCGCCGCGGCCCACCCCGGCGGGAAGGAGATCTGCGACGGCGTCGACAACGACTGTGACGGCACCGTCGACAACGGGGCGCGCTTCGTCCCGCGCGACCGCGACGCGATCCGCATCTCGGGCGACATCGCGCCGGCCGGCGCGGGCGGCCTCGCCTGGAGCGGGACCTCGTACGCGGCGCTCTACAGCGGCACCGCGCAGGGCTTCAACCTGTACCGCTCGATGATCAGCGCCGGCGGGGAGCCGCTCGCGCCCGGCGAGGAGATCATCACGCCGAAGAACGGCGACGCCTCCGGCGGGCCGATCGTGTGGGTCGGCGATCGCTACGGCGCCGCCTGGCAGGACCGGCGCGACGGCGACTACGAGGTGTACTTTTCCTTGCTCGACGTGAACGGCGAGAAGGTGGAGGGCGGCGATCGGCGGCTGTCGAACGCGCCGGGCTTCTCGGTCAACGTGGCGCTCACGTGGAACGACGCGGAGTTCATCCCCGTCTGGCAGGACGAGCGCAACGGCACCTTCGATCTGTTCGCCCAGCGCATCGACGTCGACGGCAACCTGATCGGCGACAACGTCCAGCTCACCGACGGATCGAGCGGCCTCGACAACGAGGCGCCCTCCGCGGCGGCGGGCAAGAGCGGCATCGGGGTCGCGTGGTCCGCGGGCGACGCGGTCACGCACTTCATCCAGTTCCAGACGTTCGACGCCGAGCTCAAGCCGCGCTCGGGGCTCGTCACGCTGACGGACGGCGAGACCGACGCGGTCTATCCGACGGTGGTGTGGAACCGCGACCGCTACGTCATCGCGTGGTTCGACAAGTCGGCGAGCCCCAAGGCGATCTACGCCGCCGCGGTGTCGGAGGACGGCGAGCTCCTCACGCAGCCCAGGGCCATCTCGAACCCTGGCCCCTTCCGCTCCCGGTACCCGTTCCTGCGCCCGCTCGGCGATCGGCTGCTCGCGATCTACTCGGACGATCGCGACCAGAACGACGGCTACGAGCTCTACGCGGTCACGGTGAACGCGGATCTCGCGCCGATCAGCGAGGAGCAGCGGCTCACCTTCGCGCGCCGCGACAGCATCGGTCCGATCGCGACGTTCGGGCCGGAGGGCGACGTGGGCATCCTCTTCCGCGACGATCGCGAGGGCGGCGAGCACCACGTCTTCTTCACCCGGCTCGAGTGCAGGGCGGGCGACTGACGGCCCGGCGGCCGGGCGCGGCGCCCGGTCGTCCGCCGCCGCGCCGCCGCGGCGCCGCCGCGCTCAGTCGCGGGTCGGCTGGCGGCGCAGCCGGAACGGGCCGGCGCGGTGGACCTTGCCAGGGAGCGGGCGGCCGATGACCTGCTCGGCGACGTTGCCCGCCTCGATGAGCTTGTCGAGATCGACGCCGGTCCGGACGCCCATGCCGTGGAGCATGAACACGAGATCCTCGGTCGCCATGTTGCCGGCCGCGCCGGGCGCATAGGGACAGCCGCCCACGCCCGCCACCGACGCGTCGAAGTCGCGCACGCCGAGCTCCAGGCCGACCAGGATGTTCGCGAGCGCCGTGCCCCGCGTGTCGTGCAGGTGGAGCGCGAACCGCTCGGGCGGCATCGCGTCCAGGAAGCGGCGCACGATGTCGTGCGTCTGCCGCGGGGTGCCGATGCCGATCGTGTCGCCGAGCGAGACCTGGTAGCACCCGAGCTCGATGAGCCGCTCCGCGATGCGCACGACGCGGGCGGGATCCACGTCGCCCTCGTACGGGCAGCCCCACACGGTCGAGACGTAGGCGCGCACGGCCACGCCCGCCTCGCGCGCCGGCGGGACGATCTCCGAGAACACCGAGAGCGTGTCGTCGATCGACTTGTTGATGTTGGCGCGGTTGTGCGCCTCGCTCGCGCTCAGGAAGACGGCGATCTCGCGCAGGCCCACCGCGAGCGCGCGCTCGAGGCCGCGCGCGTTCGGGCACAGGGCGCTGAACGTCACGCCCGGCTCGGCCGAGAGCGTCCTCGCGAGTTCCTCGGCGTCGGCGAGCTGCGGGACCCATTTCGGCGAGACGAAGCTCGTGATCTCGATCCGGCGGAGGCCGGCGGCGACGAGCGCCGCGATGAGCCGCCGCTTGCCCTCGATCGGGATCATCGCCGCCTCGTTCTGGAGCCCGTCCCGCGGGCTCACCTCGTAGATCGAGACCTCGTCGGCGACGCGGGCGAAGAGCGGCGGCGACGCGGCGGCGCCGTCCGCGCCCGGTCGCACGGCGGAGCCCTCGGTCACCTGCGGACCCTCGGCAGACGGGCGGGGCAGCGTCAACCGCTCACCATCCGGAGCTGCCGGTTCGGCGCGGCCGGCGTGAAGGGGATCGGGTAGCTGCCGGAGAAGCACGCGTGGCAGTAGCTGTCCGCCGACGGCCGCGCGGCCGCGGGGTCACCCTCGCGCGCCTCGATCGACCGCACGCTCTCGACCAGGCCCTCCAGCGACAGGTACCCGACGCTGTCGGCCGTGAGGTAGCTGCAGATCTCGTCCACGGAGTGGCTCGAGGCGATGAGCTCCGATCGCGTCGGCGTGTCGACGCCGTAGTAGCAGGGCCAGCGCGTGGGCGGGCTCGAGATGCGGACGTGCACCTCCCGGGCGCCCGCGTCGCGGATCATCTTGACGATCTTGCGGCTCGTCGTCCCGCGCACGATCGAGTCGTCGACGACGACGACCCGCTTGCCCTCGATCGCCGCCCGGTTCGGGTTGAGCTTGAGCCGGACGCCGAAGTGCCGGATCGACTGCTGCGGCTCGATGAAGGTGCGGCCGACGTAGTGGCTGCGGATGAGCCCCATCTCGAACGGGGCCCGCGCGCGGTCGGCGAAGCCGATCGCCGCCGGCACGCCCGAGTCGGGCACGGGGATCACGACGAGATCGTCGCCGGGCTCGACCGGCTGCTCCACGGCCAGGCGCCGGCCGAACGCCTTGCGGACCTCGTAGACGCTCACGCCCTGGATCGTCGAGTCCGGGCGCGCGAAGTAGACGTGCTCGAAGATGCAGAGCTTGCGCGACTCCGGCGCGAAGGGGAACTCGGAGCGGACCCCGTCCGCGCTGATGATCAGCATCTCGCCCGGGGCGACGTCGCGCACCTTGCGCGCGCCGATCAGATCGAACGCCGTCGACTCGCTCGCGACCACGTGGGCGACGCCGCTGCCGCTCGGCATCTCGCCCAGGCAGAGCGGCCGGATGGCGCGCGGGTCGCGCACGGCGATGAGCTCGCGCTCGGTCAGGAAGAGCAGCGAGTAGGCGCCCTCCACCTGCTTCAGCGCCTCGGCGATGCGCTGGCGCAGATCGTCCTTCTTGCTCATCGCGATGAGGTGGACGATCGACTCGGTGTCGCTCGCGGTCTGGTAGATCGAGCCGCGCGCCTCGAGCTGATCGCGCAGGGCCTCGTGGTTCGTGAGGTTGCCGTTGTGCGCGACCGCGAGCGACCCGCGCGCGTAGTCGACGCCGAGCGGCTGCGCGTTCTTCAGGTGCGAGCCGCCCGCGGTGGAGTAGCGGACGTGGCCGATGGCGCGATCGCCGGGCAGCGTCGCGAGATCGGTCGGAGAGAAGCCGGACTGCACGCGCCCCATGGCGCGGTGGCCGTAGAGGCGCTCGCCGTCGCTGCTGACGATCCCCGCGGACTCCTGCCCTCGATGCTGGAGCGCGTGCAACCCGAGGTAGGTCATGTTGGCCGCCTCGGGGTGGCCAAAGATTCCGAACACACCGCACATGCCGCCTATCTAGTACGAAATCGGGGCATGACCCACCGTCATGGCGCTCCGTCGTCATGATGAGGCGGCCGAGCGCCGGCGCCGGGCCGGAGGTGGGCGCCGGCGCGCGCTCGGGAGCGAGCAGGCCCGCAGGCCCGATCGCGCCTGGAAGGTAAGCAGCTTAACGAATGTGCCGCAGGCGGGAGGCGCTCGGCGCGCGGGAGCTCGCGGTATTCCGCGGCTGGACGAGGAGGGCGCGTCATCGACTCCGGACGAATCCCTTTATTTCGGAATGTTCCAGAGTTTCTCGATGATCTTGGTTTCCATGGCGTCGCCGTGGCACGTGCCGCACTCCATGTCCTCCTTGTTCGCCCGCGAGAGCTTGTTTTGGTACTCCTCCTCCATGAACGCCTGCAGGGCCTTCTTGTCCTTGCGGTTCAGGACGTGCTCGTTCCCGGCGTGACAGCTGTCGCAGAAGAGGGTGCCGCCGCTCTCGCTGCGGAGGGGCACCACGAAGTGACGCCACATCTCGCGGGCGACCTTCATGTCGCGCGTCTCTTTCTTGAAGTCACCCTCGGCGTGGCAGCCCTCGCAGGTGTCGAAGCCGAGCGCCTTCTGGAGCAGCGGCATCACCTTCTTCTTCTGCGCGGTCGGGAGCTTCTCGAGCTCGGGGATCTTCTTGAGGTTGATCCCGATCTTCTTCAGATCCGCCTCGAACTTGGTCGCCTGGATCGGCGTCGACTTGGCGGGCGCCTCGTGCTCCTCCTCGTCGCCCTTGTCGGCCTCCGCCGTCTTCTCCGGCTTCGCGGGCTTCTCGGTCTCTGCGCCGGCGGTCGCCTTGTCCTCGCTCGGGAGCGTCTCCCCGTCGAAGTCGTCCTTGTCGGCCGCCGTCTCGGGCGGCGGCGTGGCGGAGCCACATGCTCCGGCGAAGGCGCCCATCCAGAGCGCGAGGGCGAGCGCTGCGTGCTTCATCCTGGCTGCCATACTCCTCCAAAGGAACCGTTGATCGTGAGCAGAACGCCGCTGCCCGTGCAGCAGGGCGCGCCGTCTGGGGCGCGCTCCCGCGTTCGCCGGGCGATCAGGGGCGCACTCTACTCGAATTTGCCCGAGACAGAGAGGAACGTGAGCTTGTTGTTGGTCTCGCGGAGCCGCTGGACGAGCATCCGGACGACGTTCCAGAGGACCTCGTACGCGAGCTCCTTGTGCAAAAAGAGCAGGTCCTCGAACGCGTCCTTCGACACGGTGAGCAGGCGGCAGCGCTCGTGGACGCGCGCGTCGGCGGAGCGGGGGGCCTCGTCGAGCAGCGCCATCTCGCCGAACACCGCGCCCGGGCCGAGCACCGCGAGCGCCTCCTCGCCGATCCCGGCGATCTCGCGGCTGATCCGGACCTTGCCTTCGAGCAGGATGTAGAGCTTGTCGCCCGGATCCCCGTGCTCGAAGATCTTGGTGCCGAGGGCGTGCGTCTCCTCGCTCGCGACGCGCGAGATGAGCTCGAGCGCGGCCGGGGTGAGGCCCTTGAACAGGGGGACCTTCGAGAGCTGCTCGATCCGTTCGGGGACGATCACAAGCTGCGGCGGAGAATAACTGAGGCGCCGGCCGCGAAGCGAATTTTCCGGGAGCCCTCGCGACGCGCTAGCGCGTGAAGTTCACCGTGATGGGCGGCGTCGTGCCGGTGACCGGGGAGCCCGCGCGATCCTTTTGGGGCGTGTAGCGCCGGCCGAGCGCGCACATGCGCGCAGAGCGGCCGAAACCGTGTCCGGGATCACTGACGACCTTGACGGACAGCGGGCTGCCGTCGGGCCGCACCGTGACCATGAGGACGACCTTCGCCTGGTCGATCTGGTCGACGTCGGCCTCCGGAGGGAAAGGGCAGTTCCAGCTGCTGCTGCCGACCAGGCCGGCCGGGGCGGAGAGGTCCGGGCCCGCGGCGGCCGGGGGCGGCGGGACCGGATCGCCCGTGCCCTTGCCGCCGACGACGCCCCCGACCTTGGCGTTCGGGTTGAACGTGGGGGTCTTGGCCGTGCCCGCGCCGGCCACCTGGCCGTAGCCGACGCCCTGCCCCTCGCCGCTCGCGATCCCGCGGTCGGTCATGTCGAGGACCTCGTCCGGATCCGGCTCGCGCGTGAGGACCTTCGCCGCCTCGGCGGCGGCGGGGGGCGGCTCGTAGGGGTCGTCCTTGGGCGGCGGCGTGTTCGCCTGCGGGGGCGGCGCGACCTTCGGGACGGGCTCGGGCTCCGGCTCGGGCGCGGGCGGCGGGGGCTCGGGCGGCTTGGGCTCCTCGACCTTCGGCGGCGTGACGTCGACCTCGTAGAACGCCCAGAGGTAGTCGTGGATGCCGACGCGCATCTCCTCGACCATCTGCCGCATGTCGCGCAGCGACCCCGAGACGATCGCCTTGGCCGACGCCGCGCTGTGGCTCGTGAGCGCCAGCGTGACCCCGAGGAAGGCGCCGACGCGCGAGGCGCGGTCGCCGAGCGCGAGCACCGCGGCGAGCGGATCCGCGGCGCGCCGCCGGTCGCCGGGGCGACCCGCGGCCGGCGCGGCGCCGGCGGTCGGGGGCTCGCTGGCTCCCCCAGGGTCGGGCCGCTTGTCTCGGCGGCGCCCTTCGTGGAGCGCCCCCGCGGCGCGATGGCTCGTGGCCTGGCTCATAATATAAGCTCTCGCTCGGCGCGCTCAGGGCGCGGGGGTCGGTGTTGCCGGCGCGGGGGCGGCCGGGGGAGGCGCGGCAGGGGCGCCGGGCGCCGGACCGGCCGCCGCGCCGGGCTCGGGCGCGATCGGCGTCACGCCGAACGCGATCTTGGAGACGCCCGCCTGCTTCAGCAGATCGAGCGCGCGGATCACCCGGCCGTGCGGGACCGTCGTGTCGGCGCGGATCACGGCGCGGAGCTCCGGGTTCTTCGCCTGGGCCTCGCGCGCGATCGGCAGGATGGCGTCCTCGCCCGCGAGCTTCTTGCCGTCGGCGAAGGTGTCGCCGTTCGCGTGCAGCTCGAGCCCGAAGACGAGCTGCACCTCCTGCCCCTGCGCCGCCTTCGGCAGGTCGAGGGGGAGCGACTGCGAGACGATGATCTTCGCGGTCACCATGAAGATGATGAGGAGCACGAGGGTGATGTCGACGAGCGGCGTGACGTTGATGCCGCTGATCATGTCGTCATCGTCGTTGCGGCTCGTGGCGGCCATCAGCGCTCCTCCTCGCCCGCGCCGCCCTTCTTGATCTCGTCCTGGCGCGGCGCCCTCGCGGCCTTGCCGCGCGGCTCGGCGGCGGCGACGGCGGGCGCGGCGCCGGCGAACGCCGGGTCGATCTTGAGGTGCGCGAGCAGGACCCGCGTGAGCGCCTCGGTGTTGGCCAGCGTCGACTTGATCATGCGCTGGAAGTAGTTGTTCGCCGCGACGGCCGGGATGGCGACCGCGAGGCCGACCGCGGTCGCGACGAGCGCCTCGGCGATGCTCGACATGACCGCCTGCGGCGCCATGGCCTGCGACGCGGCCTGCGCGACCGGCGTCTTCGCCGCCTGACCGAGCGCGTCGAAGGCGCCGACGACGCCGATGACGGTGCCGAACAGCCCGATGAACGGCGCGTTGTTGCCGAGCGTGCCCAGGTAGGCGAGGCGCCGCTCGAGCTTCATGCGCTGGAGCGCCGCGGCGCCGGCCATGGCCTCCTCGGCCGCCTCGGGCCCCTGGTGCGCCACCGCGAGGCCGGCCGAGACGACCGCCGCCTCGGCCGAGGGCGAGGCGTCCATCCGCTTCCGCGCCGCCTCGATCGAGTCCTCGAGGGATGTCCGGAGATCCCGCGCGAGGACGGTGAGGTCGTCGCGGAGCGACCAGAAGAACCAGGCGCGCTCCAGGATGATGGCCACCGAGACGACGCTGAGGGCGATCATCAACCACATGACCCAGGCGGCCCCGAAGCCGACCATGATGCGCTGCAGCCACTCGACGAGGTTCATCTTCTTCCTTGGTGCCTTTCCGATGGGTGGGGTGGGTGGGGGCCGCGCCTCGAGAGCACCTACGGTTCGGCGCCGGGCTGCCCTTCCTCGACTGCGTCCTCCTCCTCCGGAGCGGGGGCGCCAGCCGCCCCCGGCCTACCGACGGAGGGCTGGGGGGCGGAGGCGTCGACGAGCCGAAAGACTCGCCCAAGGACGGTGGTCGCGTAGCCGCCCTTCGGTAGCACAAACGAGACGACAATTCCTTGCCCCGCGCCCGGATCGCCCGCGGGCCGCGGCGCGTCGGCGCTCGCCGCCTCCGCGGTGGGGGACACCGCGAGGCCGTCCACCTCCAGCCGCAGGGGGCGCCGCGTGCCTTCCCCCGCGTGGGCGAACGCGTCGAGCCGGCGAGGGTCGCCGATCGCCGCCGTGAGCACCTCGCGCTCCAGCGCGCCCGGCGCGCCCTCGGGCCAGCGCATCTTCCGGCCGAACATCGGGCCCGTCGCCGAGATCGAGAGCGCGGCGGCGCGCGCCTCGGCGTCCGCGACCTCGGGGCCCTCGAGGGGCACGAGGAACAGCCCGCCGGTGTCGCGCTTCTTGGCGAGATCGCCGGGGAGCACGGTGCTCCAGGTGCCGTCCGCCTCGCGGCGCGCGAGCACCTCGTTGAACCAGAGCGACTGGAGCGCCGAGAAGAGCAGCCGCTGCTCGCGCCGGTCGCGGGGCCCGCGCTCCCGGCCCGCGATCCACGCGAGCGCGCGCTCGGGGTTATCGCCGTTCCTCCCGAACCGCTGCGGCCCGAACGCGTTCGGCACGCCGGCGCGGCCGATGTCGGCGAGGCGGCGCTCGGCGAGCGGGAGCGCCGCGGGGGCGATGCAGCGCAGCGCGATCCGGAACCGGTTGCCGAGGAGGTGCCCCGGCTTGAGCTTGTGGTCGTGGCGGGCGATCGCGAGGACCTCGATCCCGGGCAGCTCCGCCTGCGCGAGCAGGGGCGCGGGATCCCGCGCGAGCGGGAGCTGGAACGACGCGGTCTGCGTGGTGATCGCGTGCCGGTCCTTCATGCCGGCGAAGCCGGCGCCGCCCGGGTCGGCCCCGAGCGCGAGCGCGATGGCCCGCACCGCGTCGGGCGTGGTGCGCCCCGTCTTGCGGAAGGTCACGAACACGTGCTCGCCGCGGCCGCTCGGCGCGTAGGCGGGGAGCTCTTCGACGACGAAGTCCGCGGGCGAGCTCCGGAGCACGGCCGTGGGAAGGTCGCCGGGCGGGCCCGCGGCCGCGGGGTCCGCGACGGGCGGGGCGGTGGTGGTCATGGGAGCGCCAGCGTGACCGAAATCGCCCCGGCGTCCAGCGGCGAACGCGCGCGGCGCGCGGCCGCCCGCCCTGGCGCGCGCGGCGGCCCTGGCGCGCGCGGCGGCTACCTGGGCCCTGCGAAGCCGCCGGCGCCCACGCTGCCGGGCACGGGGTTCTGCACGACCTTGCACTCCTCGTCGCCCGTGTCGACCGTGGTGACGTCGTAGCAGCAGAGCTCACCGTCGAACTCCCCCTCGCTGTCGATGGACTCGATCGAGCTCAGGCAGCCGGGGTTCTCGAAGAACACGTACGCGTCCTCGCTGGACGGGCACGCCCCCTCGAGCTCGGTCCAGTGAAAGCAGGCCCGCTTGCCGCAGGCGGCGGACAGGAGGAGGAGGGCAAGGGCGACGAGCGCGAGGAACAGCGGGCGGAGGCTGGCGGTGCTCATGGCGATCTCCTGGAGCGGCGCCTGCGCGCGGGCGCGAGGCCTTGGCGATCAGAGCTCGTGCGGCATCATGTCGCGCGGGCTCCGGAAGTACTGCAGCGGCGAGTAGGCGAGCAGGTTGGAGACGCGCGACGTGTAGATGCACGCGTACTCCTCGACCTGATCGCCGAAGCTGGACGTCTCGTTCGCCTCCTTGAGCAGCGAGCCCCAGTAGGGGTGGAAGCGGCGGGCGATCTCGCGCTCCAGCTTGGCGACCTCGGCGTCGACGGCCCGGAGCTGGCCGCGGATGCGCTCGACCGCGCGCTTCGTGCGGCCCCGCTCGGCCTCGTAGAACGGCGTGGCGTAGTCGATCTGGACGTGGTCCCCGCCCGCCTCCGCGAGCAGCGGGCCCCCGCCGCCGTTGGCCGCGCCGTTCTTCTTCTGCTGCTCCTCCTCGATCTTGCGGGTGAGGTCCTTGTAGCGCTGCTGGTAGAAGCGGAGCTGGTCCTCGAGCTCCTCGCGGCGCCCCTCGAGCATCGCGCTCTCCATGTGCTCGCGGCGGCACGACTCGTGGGCGGCGACCTCGGCCTCCATCTCCTGGATGATCATCGCCGTGCGCCACGCGCTCTCCTTCTTGGAGCGGAGGATGTCGCCGTAGATGTGATCGCCCACGTAGAGGACGCGATCGCCGGAGATGTTCAGGAACTTCTCGAAGTCGTGGAGGTTGCCCCCCTCGTAGATGGCGCCGCGCTCGAGCGGCGCCGTGGCGGGGCGGACCTCGGCGCCGTCGCGGATGAGCAGCGGGCGGCGCTCCTGGAAGAACGCCGGCTTCTGCGCGGCGACCACGATGACGTCGAAGTAGTGCCGGAAGCTCGGGTACTCGGGCATCGCGTCCCCGAGCAGGTACGTCATCATCTTCTCGGTGAACGGCCAGCGCGAGTTCGTGAGCAGGAAGAGCTTCTTGCCCGCCGAGCGGAACTTGTGGAGCGTCTGCGCGAGGTTCGGGTCGCGCTGGACGAAGCGCGGCAGGTCGGAGAGGACGACGTCGAGGATGGTGCCGTCGCGGTGCGCCTCGTCGATGCACTCGCGGATGTCGGTGAAGAGCCGCGCGTAGTCGAGCGGCACGCCGCGCGCCTCGAGCGCGTCGACGATGCCGGCGTACAGCGTGGCCTCGCTCAGCGCGTACAGCGTGTCGATCCAGTGATAGCGGGCCGTGTTCGGCCGGATCTTGCGGTGCTGATAGAGCGACCGGAGCTCTTCCTTCGTGAGCTCGCGCAGCCCGTGGTACCCGCGCTGGACCACCTTGAACCGGTCCATCTTGAGCACGTGGCCGAAGCGCTTGTCGATCAGCAGGCCGCGGATGGGGAAGTGGATCGGGTAGCGGAGGCCCCGCAGGAGATCCTCGGGGTAACCGCGCGCGGCGAGCTTCGTGACCGTCCCCTGGATCGAGAGGTTGTCCATCTCGGTCTGGTTGTAGATGGCCAGGGTGTAGTCCATGTCGAAGCCGACCCAGTCGATGCCCGCGAGCTTGAGGTTGCGGTTGACGAAGACGCGCCGGGTCCGCGGGATGCGCGTGGGCTCGGTCTGGGGAGTGAGGCCTCCGAGGGGGAGCTCGAGCTGCTCGAAGAACACAGTGGGTCGACTATGGTATCCCACGCCCAGGAGGCGTACAAAGGGCGCCTCCTTGACGAACGCGTCGCAGCGGCCGGCGCGCGCGCCGTCCGCCGTCCGTCGCCACACCGCGCGCGGTCCCCGGCTCGTCCGCCCGGCGCCCTCGGCCGGGGCCGGCGCGCATCCGGGAGCGCCGCGCTCCCGGATGCGCCGCGCCGAAAAACTGCGCTATGGTGCGCGCGCGTCCCGTCTCGTGCGATCGCGGAGGCGGATTCCATCCGTCGCCGACGGGCACCCCTTCGATGCTTTTCGCAGCGCCCAAGCCGGTCCCCCGCAAGCCCCCCGTCGAGCGCCCCACGTCGTGGTGGCTCAGCATGCTGCGCCGCCGCGCGGAGCGGATGTACGAGGAAGAGCTCGATCTCTCGCGGCCGATCCCGTGGGAGAGCGAGGCCGAGCGCCAGGCGGCGATCGCCTTCTTCAACGCAGCGTTCCGCGCCGAGGAGTCCGGCCTGACGCAGGCCCACGCCCTGGCCGACGAGGTGAGCGCCTGGGACCCGGAGCTCGGCGAGTGCCTGCGCCTCTACGGCGACGAGGAGGGGTGGCACCGGGAGCTGCTGACGAAGTTCCTCGCGCACATCGGCGGCGAGGTCCGGCCCATGGGGCGCGTCACCGGCACCTTCTATCGCCTGTACGGCCGCGCGAAGCGGGTCGAGACGATCGTGCTCACGAACCTGATGTTCGAGACCATCGGCTCGACGACGTACCGCCTCGCGCTGCGGGAAGCGCGCTACCCGGCCGTGCGGCAGATGCTCACCATCCTGACGCGCGACGAGTCGTTCCACGTCCCGCTCAACGTCCACTTCCTGCGCGAGGCGCTGAAGCGCAGCCCGCCCTCGATGCGCCTCAAGCTGCGCGCCATCTACACGGCGCTCTTCGCGGCGCTGCTCGGCTCGGCGGCCGCGAGCCGCCGGCGCGCGCTCGCCTTCGACAGGATCCCGTTCCGGGTGCTCGCGGGCGCCTACGCCGAGCACCTCGGGCGGCTCTTCGTCCACGAGAGCGACCTCGACTTCGCCCCGCCGGAGCTGCTCCTGCGCCTGTTCGGGCACAGCCGGCGCGCGCTCGCGTCGTCGGACGACCCCTCCGCCGTCAGCGTGCTCTCGGCGGAGGCCGCGGTCGATCGCGAGCGCGTCGTCGTGACGGCGCTCGGCGGCGCTCGCGACGCATGAGGCGCGCGCGGACACCGGCCGGCGACATGGCGGCGAAGGGTCGTTTCGGTAATCACTGTAAACTTTTCACCGGAACATTGTAAGCGGTACACTCGAAGCTCCGGCGTCGTGGGCTCGCGCGGGGCGGGCGCCAGGTCGAGGCGGGGCGTGGATGGCAGGCAAGGAGCAGCGCCGGAGCAGCCCGGAGAGCAACCCGGGCACGAGGAGCAGCGAGTCCGCGGAGCGCGCGCTCGCGCCCGGGGAGCCGGGGGCGCGGCCGCTCGCGCTCGCCGACGCGGAGGGCGAGGAGGGCGCCCTCGCGCAGATGCGGCACGAGATCCGGACGCTGCTCAGCGGGATCGTCGGGATGAGCGGCCTCCTGCTCGACACCGAGCTCGACGCGGAGCAGCGCGCGTTCGCGCGGCGCATCCGGAGCAGCGGCGACGCGGTGCTCTCGATGGTCGACGAGCTCGTCGAGCTCGTTCACCCCGGCGGCCGCGGGCTGCACGTCGACCGCGTCGACTTCGACCTGCGCCGGACCGTCGAGGACACGGGGGAGCTGCTCGGCGATCGCGCGCACGACGACAGGACCGAGCTCGTGCTCGAGGTCGAGCCCGACGTGCCGGGCGCGGTGCGCGGCGACGCGGCGCGGCTGCGGCAGGTCCTGCTCAGCGTCGGGACCTCCGCGATCCGCGCGGCGCCCCGGGGCGAGGTGGTGGTGCGCGCCGCGCTGGACGCGGGCCCGGAGGGCGCGCCCGAAGGCGCGGCCGAGGGAGCGACCGCGCGCGTGCGCTTCGACGTGCGCCTCGCGGGGGCGGCAGGGCTCGCCGAGGGCGCGGAGGCGGCGGGCGCGCCGGGCGGCGGCGCGCGGCCCGCGCTCGACCAGGGCGCGCGCGCGGCGGATCTGCGCGCGGCGCCCGGCGTCGCGGTCGCGAGGCGCCTGATCGCCGCGATGGGCGGAGCGCTCCGCGCCGCGCCGGACGGATGCGCGCCCCGCCACGCGATCTCGTTCGTGCTGCCGTTCGAGCGGCGCGGGCGCGGCCCGGAGCGCGCGCTCATCCCGCGCATCGACCTGCCCGGCAAGCGGGTGCTGGTCGTCGACGACAGCGGCTCGGCGCGCCGCGTGGCGAAGAAGCTGATCGAGGAGCTCGGGCTCGCGTGCGGCGCCTCGGCGAGCGGCGCGGCCGCGCTCGCCGCGCTGCGCGAGGCGGCGGCCGCCGGCGCCCCCTACGACATGGTGCTGATCGATCTCGAGCTGGCCGACCTCGACGGCCTGACGCTGCTCCAGCGCATCAAGGCGGACGCCGCGATCGCGTCCGCGCGCAGCGTGCTCATGACCTACCCCGGCAGGGAGGCGCCCAGCCGCGCCGAGGTCGACTCGGTGCTGATCAAGCCGATCCGGCGCGCGCAGCTGCACTCGAGCCTGCGGCTGCTCGCGGGGCTCTCGCCGGAGCACGTGGCCGCGTCCGCGCGCGCGCACGCGCCGCGGTCGAGGCGCGGGGCGACGGCGACCGAGGCGCGGAGCTCGTCGCGCCCGCGGGTGCTCGTGGTCGACGACAACGCGGTGAGCCAGAAGATCGCGGCGTTCATGGTCGAGAAGCGCGGCTACCGCGCCGACGTGGTCGACAGCGGCCGCGCGGCCGTCGAGGCGGTGCGGCGCGGCGGCTACGCCGCGGTGCTGATGGACTGCCACATGCCGGGCTTCGACGGCTACGCGGCGACCGCGGAGATCCGCCGCGCCGAGCGGCCGGACCGGCGGACGCCGATCATCGCGATGACGGCGAGCGCCGGGCGAGACGCGCGCGAGAGGTGCCTCGCGGCGGGCATGGACGACGCGCTGTCGAAGCCGCTGAGGCAGGACGAGGTGGATCGCGCGCTCCGGACCTTCGGCGCGGCGTCGCGGTCGGGCGCGTACGAGGCGGTGCACCACGAGAGCGCGCCGCCGAGCGTGGAGCTCCCGCCGCCGACGCTGGTCACGCCGTCGCCGCCGCCGGGCTCGCAGCGCGCAGAGCCCGCGGCGTCGTCGCGGCCGCGGGGCGGGCTGCGCGCGGTCGAGCCCGATGTCGTCACCGAGGTGATCGAGCTCTTCCTCACGGAGGCCCCGAGCCGGGTGGCCTCGATGAGCGAGGCCGCGGCGCGGGGCGCGCTCGGCGAGCTCGAGCGGCTCGCCTGGGCGCTCTACGAGAGCGCCGACAAGCTCGCGGCGTTCAACCTGAAGGAGCTCTGCGCGCGGCTCGATCGGGAGGCGCGCGCCGGGACGATCGAGAGCGCGACCGAGGCGGTGCAGGCCATCGCCCGGGAGGTCGGGCGCGTTCAGTCCTCGCTCGCGGCGGACCTCAAGAAGCGGAGGCTCCGGTGAGGCCGGCGAGCCGCGCGCTCATGTCCCAGAGCCGCGCGGCGGCCTCGGCGTCGGTCGCCATTCCCTTGAGGGGCCTCGCCCGGGTCCGCTCGAAGAAGGCGGGGCCCTCGGTGGGCGACGCGTCGGCGAGGATGGCGAGGAGGTTCGCGGCGGCCTGCGCCGGGGTCGCGCCCACGACGTCGATCAGCGTCTTGAGCACGCGCGAGGTCCCGTTGAAGAGCCCCGATCGCACGAGCCCGGGGTAGTAGCAGAGCACCTGGGCCCCGGTGCCCGAGAGCGCCTCCGAGAGCCGGCGCGCCGCGAGCACGAGCGCGAGCTTCGACCGCGCGGAGGCGGCGAGGAACGAATAGGAGCGCTTCGACATGAGGTCGTCGAAGTCGAGCCGGATGCTGTCCACCGGCGCGACCAGGTTGACCACGCGCGCGTCGCGCGCGGCCTTGAGCCGATCGAGCAGCAGGTTCGACAGCAGGAAGTGCGACAGGTAGTTCACCTGGAACGTCATCTCGAGGCCGTCGGCGGACTCCGCGCGCTCGCGCAGGAACACCCCCGCGTTGTTCACGAGCAGGTGGACGGCCCCGCACCGGTCGGCCACCTGCCTGGCCGCGGCGCGCACCGACGCGAGCCGGCCGAGGTCGCACTCGACGAGGTGGACCTCGCCCTGCACCTTCAGCGCGGCGAGCTTCCTCGCGCCCTCGGAGCCGGTCCTGCGGCAGAGCACCGTCACCCGGGCGCCCTGCCGCGCCAGCGCGGATGCCGTCGCGAGCCCGATCCCCGAGGTGCCTCCGGTGATCACGGCGACTCTCCCCCTCATGCTTTGCGCACACCCCATCTGCCGTCTCCTCGTCTCGCCGTCCTCGTCCATCTCATCGCCTGCGGCGGCGGGCCGGTCACGACGCTCCGGGAGCGCGTCGGCGACAGGAGCAGGAAGCGGGCGAGCACGGGAGCGCCCGGACGGCGCCGTGCCCGCTGAAAACCCTGAAGAAAGAAGGGTCGTCGTCCCCCACCCGCGACACAGGTACGTGCATGCACGCATCACGTCAAGCGAGCTTTGTGCATCGCAGCACGGGTGTGAAGTGGGTAATTTCCATATTTTTCATGATCGCGGACGGTGTGTCCGCGACGCAGCGCTGCACGTGGGCGGCGGAGAGGGTGCGAGGCTGGCGCGGCGCGCGCGGCGTGTCAGGGCGCGGGCGTCTCCTCGAAGACGCGCAAGCCGTATTTCTCGAGACACCAGAGCACGCCGATGATCAAGCTCCGTTTGTCGTCCACGAACGAGGGCTTCTTCCCCTCGAAGAAGTGACCCGCGAACTGGAAGCCCCAGCCTGTCGCGAACATCGCGGCCGCGAGCGGGAGGCCGATGAGGGTCGCGCCCACGGGGAAGCTCGCGACGATGAGGGGTATGCCTACCTTGTGACACGCCTGGTTGCGCGGATCCTGGTGGTCTTCTTTGTACCGGCGGAGCACCTCTGTCCATTCGGCGTTGAGTCGGAGCATGCGACCACCTTACCATGTGCCGCCCGGCGCGGCGCGCGAGGCCCGCGGGTCGTGCGAGCGCGCGCGGCATACCCGGCGCTCCGGCGCGCTTTCGTCGAAGACCGGCGGCGCCGTTGCTTCCCGGTTGCCGCTTGGAGCAATGAGGCGTAGTTGGGCAGCGTGAGCGGTCACAGAACCGGTCCGATGGCGACGACTGCACCGCTGTCAGTCAAGACAGGGGAGCTCATCCAGGGCGCGCGCTCGGAGAAGCGGCGTGTCCTCTTGCTCGTTTACCACCATGACGGCGTCGAGATGGCCCCGATGAGCCCCGGCGTCGGCGTCGTCGTCGGCCGGGAGCCCCCGGCCGACGTCGTGATCCGCGACAGGAGCATCTCGCGCCGGCACGCGCGCTTCACGCTCGTGGGCGGCGAGGTCGTGGTCGAGGACCTCGGCTCGCGCAACGGGACGCGCATCTCGGGGCAGCGCGTCGAGAACGGCGTCGTCAAGGCCGGGGACGAGGTGCTGCTCGGCGGCATCGTCGCGTCGGTGCACGTGCTCGCCGGCGGCGAGCTGCCGCCGTTCGGCCTGGAGGGCTCCGACGCGCTCCGCGTCGCCCTGCAGGCCGAGATCGTGCGGTCCCGGTTCTTCAGCCGGAAGTTCGCGCTCGTCGTGGTCCGCTCGCTCGGCGCCCAGGCGAGCCACCTCCGCCACTGGGGGCTCCGCGTGCGCGAGGCGCTGCGGCCCGTCGATCGCGTCGCGTTCTACAGCGCCGACGCCCTCGAGATCCTGCTCCCCGAGGTCACGCCCGAGCTCGCGGAGGAGCTCGCGAGGGCGATCGTCGCGCGCCGCGAGGGCGAGCCCGTGCTGGTGTCGGGGGTCGCCGTGTTCCCCGACGCGGCGACCTCCATCGACAAGCTCATCGAGGTGAGCCACGAGGCGTCGCGCAGCGCGAGCCCCGAGGAGCCCGTGCGCCTCGCGGCCCCGGAGGGCGCGCTGCTCTACGTCGCGCCGAAGGTCGAGGGCGCCGGGCCGCCCGAGGAGGAGGGCGCCGCGGGCGCGGCGCCGGAGAGCCAGTGGGAGGCCGACGGCCACGTCCTCGCGACCAAGAGCCCGCTCATGCGATCGCTCGTCGAGGTGGCGCTGCGGGCCGCGCGCTCCTCGATCCCGGTGCTCCTGCGCGGCGAGACCGGCACGGGCAAGGAGGTCCTCGCGCGGTTCATCCACGACCGCAGCCCGCGCCGCGGCGAGCCGCTCATCTGCGTGAACTGCGGGGCGATCCCGGCGCTGCTCATCGAGAGCACCCTCTTCGGCCACGAGCGCGGCGCCTTCACCGGGGCGAGCCAGCAGCAGAAGGGCGTCTTCGAGGCGGCCGCCGGCGGCACGGTCCTGCTCGACGAGATCGGCGAGCTGCCCGCGGCCGCGCAGGCCGCGCTCCTGCGCGTGCTCGAGACCAAGCGGGTGACGCGCGTCGGCGCGACCAAGGAGATCGAGGTCGACGTCCGGGTGATCGCGGCGACGCACCGCGACCTCGACGCGATGTGCGACGCGGGCACCTTCCGCCTCGACCTGCTCTACCGGCTGAACGCGATGACGCTGAACATCCCGCCGCTCCGCGCGCGCCGCGACGACATCGCGGCGCTCGCGGCGGGCTTCCTGCAGCAGGCGAACGCGGCGAACCTCAGCAGGGTCCAGTCGATCACGTCCGAGGCGCTCTCGCTGCTGAAGAGCTACTCGTGGCCCGGCAACGTGCGCGAGCTCCGCAACGCGATCGAGCGGGCGGTGGTGATCGCGGAGGGCGAGGCGATCATGGCGCGCGACCTCCCGGAGCGCATCCGCGTGGCGGTGACCGCGCCCAGCGCGCCGCCCGCGCTGCCGCGCCCCCACGACCCCTCGCGCTCGTCCGATCCCGGCATCCCGGCCCTGTCCCAGCGCCCGTCCGAGCCGCTGCCCTCGCGCCCGTTCGAGCCGGCGTCGTCGGCGTCCCCCACGACGGGCGGCCTCAAGACGCGCCTGGAGCAGATCGAGGCCGACCTCCTGCTCGAGGCGCTGCGCGCGTCCGACTGGAACCAGACGGAGGCGGCGCGGCGCCTGGAGCTGCCGCTGCGGACGCTGCAGCACAAGATCAAGGTCTACGGCATCAAGAAGCTCGGGTACGGCGTCGCCAAGTAGCGCCGCCCGGGCGGCGTCCGGCCAGCGGCGGCCGGACGCCCGCGCCCCTCCGGCGGCCGGCGGCGCCGCCTACTGGGAGAACCCTTCCAGCATGTAGTGCGCCTCGATGCGCTTGAGCGCGAGCACCATCGCGGCGAGCCGCATCGGCAGGCGCTTGCCGAGGACGAGCCCCGTCGAGTCGTGATCGTCGGTGCGGCGCGGCCGGTCCTCGGCGATGTCGCAGATCAGGCGGTAGTTGCTCTTGATGGCGCGCTCGAGCCGCGCGTTCACCTCGCCCTCGGTCCAGTGCTCCATGCGCTTGTTCTGGATCCACTCGTAGTAGGAGACGGTCACGCCGCCCGCGTTGCCGATGATGTCGGGGATGATGCTGACGCCGCGCTCCGCCAGCACCCTGTCGCCCTCGGTCGTGGTCGGGCGGTTGGCGCCCTCGGCCACGAGCTTCGCCTTGAGCCGCTCGGCCACCTCGCCGGTGATGGCGTCGCCGAGCGCGGCCGGGATACAGATCTCCGCGTCGACGCTCCAGAAGTCGTCCCGCGCGATCGCCTGGGCCCCGCCGTAGCCGGCGACCGACCGGCGGAGGTTCTGCGGGTTCTCGCTCACGTAAGCCATCAGCGCGCCGACGTCGATGCCGTTCGGGTCGTACACCGCGCCGTCGGCGTCCTGCACGGCGACGCACCGGGCGCCCATCTTGCACAGGATCTCGGCCGCGGCGGAGCCGACGTTGCCGAAGCCTTGCACGATGAAGCGCGCCCCGGCCAAGGAGGCGCCGCGCTGCGCGTACCACTCCTCGATGCAGTACGCGAGCCCCTGGCCGGTCGCCTTGACGCGCCCCTCCGACCCGCCGATGCGCACGTCCTTGCCCGTGACGACGCCGCGGTGGTTGTGCCGCTCGCGCTCTCCGTCGCTGTACTGGCGCAGGAGCCACGCCATCACCTCGGCGTTCGTGCCCACGTCGGGCGCGGGGATGTCGACGTTGGGCCCGATGAGCTGCTTCAGCCGGTACATGTACCGGAGCGAGATCGCCTCGAGCTCCTCCTTGCTGTGCTCGCGCGGATCCATGCGAATACCCCCCTTGGCGCCGCCGAACGGGACATGCGCGATGGCGGTCTTCCACGTCATCTCGGCGGCGAGCGCGTTGAACAGGTCGAGCGACACGGCCTTATGAAAGCGGAGCCCGCCCTTATAAGGCCCCCGCGCCTGGTTGTGCTGGACCCGATAGGCCTTGAAGCGGACGAACCCGCCGGGCTGGATCCGGTAAAGCCCCTGGTCGGCGAGGCGGATCACGCCGTCCTGCACGTGGATCGAGCCGCTCCGGAGCGCCTCGGGGCGGAGGATGAGCTTGCCGTTGAAGAGCGGGGTGATGGCGGCGCGGTTCGGGATCGCCGACGCAGGGAGCCGTTCGTAGGCCCCGGCCGCCTCCCCGCGGAAGGGGACGAGGCGGTCCTGGAGCTGCGTGGTGATGTAGAAGATGTGCTCGTAGTCGGGCTGCTCGAGCTCCAGCCGGATGCGGGGAGCCAGGCCGATGAGGTCCGCGGCCGTGTGAAACACCGCCATGGACTCACCGAAGATGTTGGTCTCCGGCTCGCGCTCTAGGAGGGGGGCGTCTTCCATCGCCTTATGCTGCCTCGACGGCGCGGCGAGGGTCCAACCTTTCGCGCGGGCCTCGCGCGCCGCTCGATCGCTCGAGCCAGCGCGCCGCGAAGGGCGCGCGCTCGCGGCGGGTCGATCGACCACGGGCCGCCGGTCCGCCGGGAGCTGGTGCGGCTCCCCGCGGAGGTTCCGGCGGCCCGTCGGGTCGGTCACCTCTGTCCTCGACCGGCGGCGTGGCCGGCGCGATCAGGGCATGACGTCAGGGGGTGAACATCCCGGGGTTCACGGAGCCCGGGAAGCCGCCGAAACCGCCGCCACCAGGCCACCCGAAGCCGCCGCCGGGGAAGCCGCCGAGGCCGCCGAGGCCGCCGGGGAAGCCGCCGAGGCCGCCGAGGCCGCCGGGGAAGCCGCCGAGACCGCCGAGGCCGCCGAGGCCGCCGGGGAGGCCGCCGAGGCCGCCGGGGAAGCCGCCGAGACCGCCGAGGCCGCCGGGGAAGCCGCCGAGGCCGCCGAGGCCGCCGGGGAAGCCGCCGAGGCCGCCGAGGCCGCCGGGGTAGCCGCCGAGGCCGCCGGGGAAGCCGCCGAGGCCGCCGGGGAAGCCGCCGAGGCCGCCGGGGAAGCCGCCGAGGCCGCCGGGGAAGCCGCCGAGACCGCCGGGGGCGCCGAACGGCCCGGCACCAGGGATCTGGCCGACGGGGCCACCCTTGCCGATGGGAGCGCCGATGGGCGTCTGGCCGATGGGAGAGGGGCCCTGGACGAGCGGCCCGCCGACCGGTCCCTTGAGCGGGCCCTGGCCGATATCGGTCTTGCCCGGGAACACGGGCGCGCCCACCACGCCGCCGCCCCGCGTCTCCTCCGTATCTCCCGCCGTATCGCCCTCCAATGCCTGCTGGCTCGACGCCACGTCGACGTCGGCCTGCTCCAAGTCGGCCTCTTCCGGCGTCACCGCGTCGATCGCGCAACCGGTCATGAGCGCAGAAAAGAGCATCGCCGCTTGCGCCATCTTCATATCGATTGAGCTAACCATCCGTCCTCCTTCCATGCCCCGCCAGGACCTTCAGGTCCGCGGTGGCATGATGAGCGGCGTGGAGAGCAGGCTGCGTGCCTGACAGCGCGTGTGCATAGCCTGCCGCGTCGGCCCTCCGTGGCTGCCGGGCGGCGACGGCGAACATGCATTGTCTGAATCCGCGCCGGGTGGGAGCTCTGCCCCTCTTCATCGCGCCTGAGCGCCGCCGCGCCGGCGCGGATCCACGCCGCCCCGCAGCGCCGATGTGGGAGGCTCCCGGGCGCTGGAGAAAGGCAAATGTCGACGCGCAGCGCAGGGCGCCCCCCGCGCGCGGCGCGCGGCGGGACGGGACGAGAGCGGCCCGACTTGCAGCTTTATCGGTCCCTGCAAACCGCATTTCCGAAGACCTGGTCGATCTCTGCAATCGAGGGCTGCAGCGACTCGACATCATCGCTGATGGGCGGCAACGTCCCGCGGGCCGAGGCGCTCTGGTCACCCCCTGCTCAGCCCACTTGAGCCGACAGAGGCCCAGAGAGGCGCTCCCCCTGCGCGCGCTGCGCCGGCGCGGCGCGCGCCCGGGCCCAAGCTGGCGGGCGCGCCATCGCCGAGTCGTCCGGAACGACGGCGCAGCCGCAACGACGGCGCCGCCGCGGCCCGCGACCGCGGACGGAGGCCCCTGCGAGGAGGCGGAAGCGGCCTCTTCCGCGGGCGTCCCGGCGGCGCTCGGCGCGGCCGACCGTGGTTGACAGAACGCGTGCGACCGACACGATCGACGGCGCGCGCCCCGCGCTCCGAGGCGATCCGCGCGCGCGCCGGAGGCGACAGCGCGGCGCAGACGTCCGCGGCGATGCAGGGAAAGTCGGCGCGATCGCGACTCCTTCGCCTGGCAGGAGGCTATCTCCTGTTGTAAGATTCATTACTCCGAAGGAGTTCGCGCGGCGCCGTTCAGGCGCTGTCCTCGTCATCCTGCCGCGGACTCGACGGCGATCTCAGGCGCGCGGAGCGCCGGTTCATGCAGGACAAGCGGCCTCCGCGCCGCCGCTGGGGCTCCGGCTCGCGCTCGACCGAGGGGCGAGCGGAGGCCCGCGGGGCGCGCTCCGAGCAGCGCTGTCCAAGGAGGGTATTGCATGCGCTTCTGCGCGACGCGCCCGGGTTCGTCTTGGCTGGCCGCCGGCATCGCGGTCCTGCAGCTGCTCGCCGCGGCGTGCAGCGACCCCTCGCGCGGCTCCGACGCCCCGCTCATCGGCGGCTCCGGCGCGCCGCCCTGCGCGCCCGGGCGCGTCCTCGGGCCCCGGGACGCGTGCATGCCGGTGGGCATCCAGGGCTGCGCCGAGCGGTTCACGGATGTCGACGGTCTGTGCCACCCCTCGATGGCGAAATGCCCTCCGGGGACGATCCCGAAGTTCGATGAGGGGTGTATTCCCGTCGGCATCCCGCGCTGCGCTCCCGAGCTCGTCGGCGACGACGGGCTCTGCAGGCCGGCGATGGCGAGATGCCCGACTGGCACGTTCGCGACGCCGGAAGCGGGGTGCCTGCCCGTCGACGGCGCAGACGGCTGCGGCCGCGGGCCGTGGGGGAACATCCCTCGCGCGCCCGGCAACGTGTATGTCGACCCGAGCTACGCCGGCGCGGACGGCGACGGCTCCGAGGCGAGGCCGGTCACGACGCTCGAGGCGGCGCTCGAGCGCGTCGTCGAGGGCGGGACGATCGCGCTCGCGGACGGCACCTACGACGAGCCGGCCGTCCTCACGAGGCCCGTCGCCATCGCCGGCCGGTGCGCCTCGCGCGTGCGGATCCGCGGGGTGAGCCCGCTGGTCCGCCCGCCCGCGATCGTGGCCGCGCTCGACGCGGGGGAGGTGACGCTCCGGGGGGTCGAGATCGGCGGCGACGGCGCCGGCGTCGTCGCCGTGGGCGCGAGCGCCGTGACGCTCGAGCGCGTGCACATCCAGGGCGCTGTCCATGCCGGCGTCCTCTCGCGCGACGGCGCGCGGCTCTCGGTGGCGCGGAGCTGGATCGAGGGGACGCGCGCCGGCGCGGCGGGCGAAGGCATGGGCGCCCTCGCGGACGCCGGCGGCGCGCTGCTCCTCGAGGAGAGCGCCGTGACGGGCAGCCGCGCGGCGGGCGTCGCCGCGCTCGAGGCGGGCGCCTCCGCGGCCGTGGTGGGCACCCTCGTCGAGGGGACCTCGCCGTCGGAGCACCTCCAGGACGGCGAGGGGATCGTCGCCCGGGGCCGCGCCGAGGTGTCGATCGAGAGCACGGCCGTGGTCGGAAACCGCCTGTCGGGGATCGTCGCCTCGACGAGCGCCGCGGCGACGATCTCCGGCGTGCTCGTCGAGGGGACGATGCCCGGGAGCCACGAGCCGAGCTACGGCGTCGGCGTGCTCGCGGCGACCGGCGCGCGCGTCGCGATCGACTCGAGCGTGATCCTCGGCAACGCGGAGCTCGGCGTCGCCGCCCTCGGCGAGGGCACGGCGGCGGCGATGGCGCGGAGCCTTGTCCAGGGCACGGTGGCGGCCGCGTCGCGGTCGCTGCTCGGCGGGTTCGGCGTCGCCGTGGCCCGCGGCGCGGCGATGCGCCTCCACGACAGCGCCATCGTCCGGAACCGCGGGACCGGCGTTCACGTGAGCGATCTCCCCTCCGAGCTGGTCGCCGGGGGCAACCTCATCGAGGGCACGATCGCCGGCGGGGCCTGGGGCGACGGCGCCGGGCTGGCCGCGATGGAGGGCCGCGTGACGCTCGAGTCGAATGTCCTCCGCGACAACGAGGGGGTCGGCCTGTCGGTGGGGTATGCCGGGTCCGAGGCGATCGTGACAGGCAACCTCGTCGAGGGGCATGTCGCGCCGGACGGGCGCGCGCCGGCGGGGCAGGGGATCGTCATCTACCGCGGGGCCACCGCGGCGCTCTCGGGCAATCTCATCCGCGGGAGCCGCTCGGTCGGCGTCCTCGCCGGCGCGGAGCTCCCGGGCGGCAAGGTCGAGATCACGGGGGACCTCATCGAGGACACCTCGGGCGGCGAGGCCGGCGACGGCGCCGGCATCGGCGTCGCCGCCGCGGGCTATGAGCTGCGGCTCGCCTCGTCCCTCATCCGCACGAGCCGCACGGCAGGCGTGGCGCTGTTCGCCGCCGACGCGGAGATCGCAGAGACCGTCGTCGACGGGGGGACCGGCGGCGCCCGAGCCGGGAAGCTCGCGCAGCGCGACGACATCGTCGCCGACGGCGTCCTGGCGCTCGCCGGGTCCACAGCCATCCTCGACGGCGTGCGGGTGATCGGCTGTGCGCGGGCCGGCATCCTGTTCGACCGGAGCGCGGGTCGCCTCTCCCGGGTTCGCGCCTCGAACAACCGCTTCGGGCTGGTCGTGCAGGGCTCGCCCGCGCCCCAGCTGGAGAAGGAGAGCGACAACGCGTTCACCGACAACCTCGCGGCAGACGAGCTCTTCGACGCCGGCCTCCTCGTGCCCGCGTCCGCTCCCCCGCTTCCATGAGGCTCGATCGGACGAGCGCACCCCGCCCTCGCCGCGCGAAACCTAGAAGACATGGAACGGAATTTCCCCCGATACATCGTATTCGGGGCGACGGTCGGGCGATGACGCCTCAGGCGTCGAATCGCCTGCCCCGAATCGGCCCTCGGCGCGCCGGCGGTTCGCTCGCGTCGCGCCGCGCGTTCCGGGCGCGATCTCCCCTGTCGCCCGCGCCGGGGCGCGCGGCGCCTCGCCCCTGCGAGAGCGCCCATCCGCGCGCGATCACGAGCCGGAAAAATCTGGTCTTGTCATCGCTCGCGGACATCTGTATAGACGTGCCCCGACCACCCCTGGAACGACGCGTCATCGACTGACTTCTTTCTTGCCGCGAACGAAGAAAATAACAGTGTGAGTGCCAGAGCGCTCAGACGTCATGACGCGCAACAACAACATGAGACGGAGTTGCTGCTGCGAGGCATGACGCGCCACGACATCTCCCTTGAAAACGCGCCTGAGTGAGTGGCGCGAGAACTTGGTAGCGACCTCGAATCCCCGTTGACACTGCTGCACGAAGACGGCTACAGTGCCGACGGCTGGATGCCGGTATGGTGCGCTGCGTCGCAGCGGCGGGGTCCGGCGAGTCGCTGTGTCAGGTGGCGGCTTCCAGTGAAGTCAATTGAATGGGAGAGGGACGGTGGGCGCTCGGGCGTGTCCACGGGTGCCCCGCGAGGAGCATTCTCATGAGGAACTGGTTGTTGCCGCGTCGAACGTTGGTTCTGTCGGCGCTGCTTCTCTCGGTCGGCGCCGCGGCAGGTTGCGGGAAGCCCGAAACGAAGAAGGACCCCGCGGGCGGCGCGGGCACCAACCCGGCCGCTCCGGGGCAGGGCAAGACCCCCACGGCTGCGGACACCTTCCTGACCGTCTCGATCGAGCAGCAAGCGTCGTGGGTGCGCAACTTCAATCCTCTGCTGGCTCCAGGCAACGTTCGCTGGCCAACCGTCGCTGGCATCTACGAGCCGCTCCTCGTTTACAACACGATGAAGGGCGAGTTCACCCCCTGGCTCGCCTCGAAGTACGAGTGGAGCAACGGGAACAAGACGCTCACCTTCACGATTCGTCCCGGCGTGAAGTGGTCCGACGGCCAGCCCTTCACGGCGAAGGACGTGGCCTTCACCTTCGGGCTCCTGAAGAAGCACGCCGCCCTCGACCTGCAGGGCGTCTGGAAGTGGCTGACCGCGGTTGAGGCCAAGAGCGACTCCGCGGTCGAGTTCTCGCTCACGCGGCCGTACGTCCCCGGGCTCGTGTTCCTCGGGCACCAGCCGATCGTGCCGGAGCACAAGTGGAAGGACGTGACGGATCCGGTCACGTTCACCAACGAGAACCCGGTCGCGACGGGGCCCTTCACCGAGGTGAAGACCTTCCAGAACCAGATCTACGAGCTCGGCCGCAACCCGAACTACTGGCAGCAGGGCAAGCCCGCGATCAAGGGGCTCCGCTTCCCGGCCTACCCGGGCAACGACCAGGCGAACCTGGCGCTCCTGAACGGCGAGGTCGACTGGGCCGGCAACTTCGTCCCGGAGATCGAGAAGGTCTACGTCGGCAAGGATCCGACGAATCACCACTACTGGTTCCCGCTCGTCGGCAGCACCGTGTTCGTCTACACGAACACGACGAAGAAGCCGCTCGACGACGTGCGGTTGCGCAAGGCGATCAGCATGTCGCTCGACCGCGAGCAGATCGTCAAGGTCGCCATGAACAACTACACGCGGCCGGCGGACGCGACCGCGCTCAGCGACGCGCACGAGCGCTGGCGCAGCCAGAAGGTCGTCGAGGGCGGCGACTGGGTGAAGTTCAACGTGGCCAAGGCGAACCAGCTGCTCGACGAGGCGGGCTACGCCAAGGGCCCGGACGGCATCCGCACGAAGGACGGCAAGCCGCTGCGCTTCGACATCAACGTCGTCACCGGCTGGTCCGACTGGGTGCGCGCGGCGCAGATCGTCACGCAGCAGGTGAAGCAGATCGGCGTCGAGGCGACGCTGAAGACGTACGACTTCAGCGCGTTCTTCGAGGCGCTCCAGAAGGGCACCTTCGACCTGTCGATGGGCTGGTCGAACGAGGAGCCGACGCCGTACAACTTCTACCGCGACCTCCTCGGCTCCGCGACCGTGAAGCCGGTCGGCGAGTCGTCGGCGCGCAACTGGCACCGCTTCGGCGCCAAGCAGGCGGACGGCCTCTTCGAGTCCTTCGAGGCCGCGACCGATACGGCGGAGCAGAAGAAGCTGCTCGAGCAGCTCCAGGAGATCTTCTCCGAGACCGCGCCCTCGATCCCGCTGTTCCCCGGGCCGTCGTGGGGCGAGTTCAACACGCGCCGCTTCACCGGGTTCCCCAGCAAGGAGAACCCGTACGCGAAGCTGTCGCCGAACAACCCGCCCGAGTACCTGCTCGTCCTCACCGAGCTCAAGCCGAAGTGACGTCGAGCGTGATCTGATCCGGAGAGCAGGGTAGAAGAGAGAGCTTCTGTGCGTTACCTTCTTCGACAGCTGGGCTTGTATTTCATCGCGGCGTGGGCCTCGCTCACCCTGAACTTCGTCATCCCGCGGCTCATGCCGGGCGATCCCGCCTCGGCGATGTTCGCGCGCTTCCGCGGCCAGCTTCAGCCGGAAGCGATCGACGCGCTGAGGAAGGCGTTCGGGTTCACGGGTGAGCCGCTATACAAGCAGTACATCACGTACCTCGGCCACACCCTGACGGGCGATCTCGGCACCTCCGTCGCGCACTTCCCCGCGAAGGTGACGGAGGTGATCGCGACGGGGCTCGGCTGGACGCTGCTGCTGTCGGGCGCCGCCGTGATCATCAGCTTCGGCCTGGGGACGCTGCTCGGGATCGTCGCGACGTGGAAGCGGGGCGGCCTGCTCGACTCGATCATGCCGCCCGTCCTGATGTTCCTCGGCGCGTTCCCCTACTTCTGGCTCGCGATGGTGTCGCTCTACATCCTCGGCTTCGTGCTCGGGCTCTTCCCGCTGCGCCACGCCTACAGCGACACGCTCGCGCCCGAGTGGAGCGCGGAGTTCATCGGGAGCGTGCTGTCGCACATGGTCCTGCCCGGCCTGTCGATCGTCATCGCCACCATCGGCGGCTGGATGCTCGGCATGCGCAGCGCGATGGTCACCGTGCTGTCCGAGGAGTACATCACGATGGCCCAGGCCAAGGGGCTCTCGCAGTGGCGGGTCATGTTCACCTACGCCGCGCGGAACGCCCTCCTGCCCAACGTGACCGGCTTCGGCATGGCGCTCGGGTTCGTGCTCGCCGGCTCGCTGCTCACCGAGATCGTCTTCTCGTACCCGGGGCAGGGCTACCTGCTCATCCAGGCTGTTCGTAACCAGGACTACCCCCTCATGCAGGGGATCTTCCTCACCATCACGTTCGCCGTGCTGGGGGCGAACTTCCTGGTCGACATCATCTACGTCTTCCTTGATCCCCGCGCCCGCGCGCGCTGAGGTCTGGCTCCAGGAGAAGCGATGGCTGCGCAACAAAGCAACAGCGGGGGCGGCGTCTCCCGCGCGGCGGGATGGTTCCGCCTCCTCCTCTCGAACCGCAAGGCGATGGTGGGCACGCTCATCGTGCTCTTCTTCTTGCTCCTCTCGGTGCTCGGCCCCGTGTTCGTCCGTCAGGACCCGCACGCGTTCGTGGGTATGCCGCACGAGGCGCCCACGGCCGAGCACCTCTTCGGCACGACGGGCCAGGGGCAGGACGTGCTCGCGCAGACGATCGTCGGCGCGCGGACCTCGCTCGCCGTCGGCTTCGCCACGGGCTTCGCCGTGATGGCGATCGGCGCGGTGATCGGCATGGCCGGAGGCTACTTCGGCGGCTGGATCGACAACGTGCTCTCGCTGCTCACGAACGTGTTCCTGATCATCCCCGGCCTGCCGATGGCCGTCGTCATCGCGGCCTACCTCCCGGCCGGGCCGCTGACGATCCTGTTCGTCCTCGTCCTCACGGGCTGGGCGTGGAACGCGCGCGTGCTCCGGTCGCAGGTGCTCGCGCTGCGCGACAAGGACTTCGTCTCCGCGGCCCTCGTGAGCGGCGAGGGCAGCGCGCGCATCATCTTCCTCGAGATCCTGCCGAACATGACGTCGCTCCTCATGTCGGGCTTCATCGGCGCCACGATCTACGCGATCGGCGCGCAGGTCGGCCTCGAGTTCCTCGGGCTCGGCGACCTGAGCGCCGTCACCTGGGGGACGAACCTCTACTGGGCGAGCAACAACGCCGCGCTCCTCACGGGCGCCTGGTGGACCATCGTGCCCACCGGCGTGTGCGTCGCGCTCGTCGGGTTCGCGCTCACCCTGATCAACTACGCGATCGACGAGATCTCGAATCCGCGGCTCCGCGCGGAAGGGGCCTGGTCGCGTCTGCTCAAGAGCCGCAAGGTCGCGGCAGGTTCGTCCACGCCGGTAGTGAGGGCTCATGGCGCCTAGTCCGCTTCTCTCGGTTCAGGATCTCCGGGTCGAGTTCATCACCCCGACCGGTCCGGTCTGCGCGGTCGACAACGTCTCCTTCGACATCGCCCCGGGCGAGGTGCTCGGCCTCGCGGGCGAGTCGGGGAGCGGCAAGTCGACGGTGGCGATGGCCATCATGCGGCTGCTCCGGCCGCCGGCGGTCATCACGGGCGGGCGCGTGCTCTTCGCCGGGCAGGACGTCTTGTCCATGAACGAGGAGCAGCTCCGCGCCTTCCGCTGGCGGAAGATGGCGCTCGTGTTCCAGAGCGCGATGACCGCGCTCAACCCGGTGCTCACGATCGGCGAGCAGATCGCGGATCCGATCATCGCGCACGACGGCGTGACGCCGGCGCAGGCGAT
Source organism: Sorangium sp. So ce134 (assembly GCA_051525975.1). GTDB lineage: Bacteria > Myxococcota_A > Polyangia > Polyangiales > Polyangiaceae > Sorangium. Next base: position 7,831,892 of record CP150314.1, on the reverse strand, counting down.
GGAGCGCGCGGCCGCGCTGCTCAAGCTCGTGAACATCGACACGTCGCGCCTGAACAGCTACCCGCACCAGCTGTCGGGCGGCATGCGCCAGCGCGTGGTGATCGCGATCGCCATGGCGCTGAAGCCGCCGTTCCTCATCATGGATGAGCCCACGACGGCGCTCGACGTGGTCGTGCAGAAGGAGATCCTGCAGCAGATCGCCGACCTCAAGGACCGGCTGGGCTTCTCGATCCTCTTCATCACGCACGACCTCTCGCTCATCGCCGAGTTCTCCACGCGCATCGCCATCCTCTACGCGGGCAAGCTCGCGGAGACCGCCCGCGCCAAGGACCTGTTCAGCGATCCGAAGCACCCGTACACGCAGGGGCTCCTCGGGTCGTTTCCCTCGGTCCGGGGGCCGCGCCGCAAGCTGCAGGGCATCCCGGGCTCGCCGCCCGACATGCGCAACCCGCCGCCCGGCTGCCGCTTCCATCCCCGGTGCCCGCAGGCCTTCGCGACCTGCCAGCACGAGTTGCCGGTCCTCCGTGAAATCGCGCCCGAGCACCGCGGCGCCTGCCACCTCTACTGAGCATGACGATGACGCAACCTTATGTCTCGCCTGTCCTCGACGTGGTGCGCCTCGGGAAGTACTTCCCTGTCGGCGGCGGGCTCCGTACTCAGCAGCTCCGGGCGCTGCACGACGCCTCGTTCTCCCTGGCAGAGCGCGAGGTCATCGCGCTGGTCGGCGAGTCGGGCAGCGGCAAGAGCACCATCGCGCGGCTGCTCGCGCGGCTGATGCCCCCGAGCAGCGGCCAGATCCTGTTCAAGGGCCGCGACGTGCTGAAGGAGGAGCCGAACCGCGCCTCGCTCGCTTACCGCGGGCAGGTGCAGATGATCTTCCAGGATCCGTTCGGCTCGCTCAACCCGGTGCACACGATCGGCTACCACCTCGAGCGGCCGCTCCTGCTCCACAACAAGGCGCCGAACGCCGCGATCCTCCGGGAGAAGGTGCACGCGCTCCTCAAGACGGTCGATCTCAACCCGCCCGCGGAGGTCGCGGCCAAGTACCCGTACCAGCTCTCGGGCGGCCAGCGGCAGCGCGTGGCGATCGCGCGCGCCCTCGCCGTGGATCCCAGCGTGATCCTCGCGGACGAGCCGATCTCGATGCTCGACGTCTCGATCCGCATGGGCGTCCTCAACCTGATGGAGCGCCTCAAGGAGGAGCGCGGCATCTCGTACCTCTACATCACGCACGACATCGCGAGCGCGCGCTACGTCGCGGATCGCACGATGGTGATGTACGCCGGCCACATCGTGGAGGGCGCGCCCAGCGAGGAGCTGATGCAGCAGCCGGCGCACCCGTACACGAAGCTCCTGCTCTCGGCGGTGCCCGACCCGAACGGCTCGATCCGGAGCGAGCTCCCGGCCCGCTCCGGCGCGCCGAAGCTCATCAACCCGCCGCCGGGGTGCCCCTTCGCCGACCGCTGCCCGAGCGTGATGAACACGTGCCGGGAGGCCATGCCGGCGGCCGTCGACGTCGGCTCGGGGCACTGGGTCCGCTGCCATCTCTACTCGCCCGGCTCGGTCGCGCCCTCCGCGCACTACGAGCGCAAGGTGCCTGCCTCCGTCGAGGCAGTCCCTGTCTGAGGAGAACCACAAGACAACATGCCGTCTCTGAGATTTCCCGACAAGTTCGTCTGGGGGGCCGCGACGTCCTCCTATCAAATCGAGGGGGCCACGAGCGAGGATGGGCGCAGCGAGTCCATCTGGGATCGCTTCGCGAAGACGCCCGGTCAGATCACGGACGGGACCAACGGCGACATCGCGTGCGACCACTACCACCGGTGGCCTGAAGACATCGCGCTGATGAAGAGCCTGGGCCTGATGGCCTACCGGTTCTCGATCGCGTGGCCGCGCATCCTCCCGAACGGCCGGGGCGCGGTGAACCAGAAGGGGCTCGACTTCTACAGCCGGCTGGTGGACGGCCTGCTCGAGGCCGGGATCGAGCCGTACGCGACGCTCTTCCACTGGGATCTGCCGCAGGTGCTGCAGGACCAGGTCGGGGGCTGGCAGCACCGCTCGACGGCCGAAGCGTTCGTGGAGTTCGCCGACGTGGTGTCGCGGAAGCTCGGCGATCGCGTGAAGAAGTGGATCACCCACAACGAGCCGTGGTGCACGGCGTTCCTCAGCTACGAGAAGGGGATCCACGCGCCGGGCATGCGCGATTTCAGCAAGGCGCTGACGGTGAGCCACCACCTCCTGCTCTCGCACGGCCTCGCGGTGCCCGTGCTGCGCAAGAACAGCCCGGGCGCCGAGGTGGGCATCACGCTGAACATGAACTACGCGATGCCCGCGTCGCCGAGCGCCGCCGACTACGACGCGGCCCGCCACTACGACGGGTATTTCAGCCGCTGGTTCCTCGATCCGCTCTACGGCCGGCGCTACCCCGCGGACATGATCGCGGACTACATCGCGCTCGGCTACCTCCCGCCGGAGGGGCTGACCGTGTGCAAGCCGGGCGATCTCGAGATCATCGCGACGCAGTGCGACTTCCTCGGCCTCAACTACTACTCCCGTGCGGTGCTGCGGAGCACCAAGGTGCCCGAGGAGCAGAACCTGCCGCGGACGGTGCACGTCGCGCCCGCGTCCGAGCAGACCGAGATGAACTGGGAGGTGTACCCGGAGGGGCTGCGTCGGCTGCTCATCCGGCTGCACGTGGAGTACGGGGTGCCGAAGCTCTACGTGACCGAGAACGGCGCGGCGTACTCGACCGGGCCCGACGAGAGCGGGCGCATTCCGGACGAGCAGCGGCTCAAGTTCCTGCGCGATCACTTCATCGCCGCGCGGCGCGCGATGGACGCCGGGGCGCCGCTCGCCGGGTACTTCGTGTGGTCGCTGATGGACAACTACGAGTGGGACCGCGGCTACTCCCAGCGGTTCGGCATCGTCTGGGTGGACTACGAGACGCAGCGCCGCACCCCGAAGGACAGCGCGCTCTGGTACAAGGGCGTCATCGCCGCCAACGCCGTCGACGACGGCGCCGCGCAGTCCACCTGATCGGCGGCGCCCGCGGGCGCGCGGGCGCGCGGCCGTCAGCTGAGCATCACGTCACGCGGAGCACCTCGTCCAGCGAGGTGACGCCCTCCTTCACGCGGGCGAGCCCCGCCTCCCGGAGCGGGACGAGCCCCACCTTGCGCGCGGCATCCCGGTACGCGCGCTTCCCCGCCCGCGCCTTCACGAGATCCCGCAGGTCGTCGTCGAGCTCCAGCATCTCGAACAGCCCGACCCGGCCCCGGTAGCCCGTCAGGTGGCACGTCTGGCACCCGACGGCGCGCTTCAGCTCGGTGCCTTTCTCGATGAGGGTCTTCCCCTCCTCGCCCGTCACGTCGCTCTCGAGCTCGTACTTCTCGGCGCACTCCTCGCAGAGCCGCCGCACGAGCCGCTGCGCGATCACGGCGAGCAGGGCGTTCGCCACGATCCACGACTCCGCGCCGAGGTCGACGAGCCGGGCGACCGTGTCGACCGCATCCGAGGTGTGCAGCGTCGACAGCACGAGGTGCCCGGTGAGGCTCGCCTGCAGCGCGATCTGCGCCGTCTCGGGATCGCGCATCTCGCCGACCATGATCACGTCCGGGTCCTGCCGCAGGATCGCGCGCAGGCCCGTCGCGAACGTGAAGCCCTGCCGCGGGTTGGTCTGCCCCTGCGTGATGTCGGCGAACTCGACCTCGATCGGGTCCTCCAGCGTGACGATGCTGAGCTCGCTGGTCTTCATCACCTTGATCAGCGAGTAGAGCGTCGACGTCTTGCCCGACCCGGTCGGCCCGCACACGACGATGAGCCCCGCGGCGCGGTCCGCGAGCCCCTGGACGCGCGGCAGATCGCCCTCGGAGAGCCCGAGCTTCTCGAGCGCGATCAGCTGGTGGCTGAGCAGCACGCGCAGCACGAGCGTCTCGCCGTGGATCGCGGGGAAGGTCGAGGCGCGCAGGTGGATGAGCGGGTGGCCGTGCAGCTCCAGGCTGAACTGCCCGTCCTGCGGCAGGCGCCGCTCGGTCATGTCCATCCGCGCGAGCACCTTCACGCGCGACGTGAGCGACGGCGCGATCTCGATCGGGATCTGCCCCTGCGCCACCATCACGCCGTCGACGCGGTAGCGCACGCGGATGCCGTCGCGCTTCGGCTCGACGTGGATGTCGCTCGCGCCCATCGAGACCGCGCGGCGGACCAGGTGATCGAGCACCTTGACCGCGTCGAGCTCCTCTGACGATGACGCGGGAGGGCGGCTGTGGTTCACCGCGCGCCTCCCTTGCCGCCGACGTCGATCGTGCGGAGCGAGACCATCTTGAGCTCGTTCGAGGGGGGGAACGTCGCCCAGACGCTGACGCCGTAGAGGCCGGGCCGCTTGCGGTCGTCCAGCGGGACCTGGATGTCGAATCGATTGCCGTTCACCTGAAGAGGAATAGGCGTCTTGAAGCCTTTCGGGAAGAACGTCGCGTAGGGCGACGGGATCGCGTATCCGCCCATCTTGAGCAGCTTCTCCGGCGCGATCGGCTTGCCCGCCTCGACCCGCGAGATCCCGACGCCCGCGATCTTCGCCGGCGCGTTGATCTCGCCGGCCACCCGGATCACCTCGCCGACCTTGGCCCGCCTGGGCAGCGGCTGGTACGCCCCGTAGTCGTCGACGAACTCCTGCGCCATGCAGGCGATGTCGAGCCCCTTGGCCTTGGCCAGCCCGACCCCGAGCGACGTGTGCGACGCTGTGAGCACGTTGCGCCGGTGCCCGTCGGCCGGGGGCTTCTCGTTCATGAAGGCGTGGTGGACCCGCTCCAGGCTCTCCGCGGAGAAGCGCGGATCCGGATCGAGCTCGCGCGCGATCGCGTCGGCGAAGCAGCCGGCGTTCTCCATGACGAAGCCGTCGCCGCCCGCCGCGGTGTAGCGCTCCTCCGGGACCGAGCCGCCGCTGCCCCAGTGGCCGGTGAAGCCCACGCGGACCATGTCCTCCGCGTGCCCCCGCCCCGCGCGCGCCGCGGTCTCGTCCCACCGCACGGGCGGCAGCTTGTGCGCCTTCCGATCGCGGTTCACCAGCTCGAGCACGTACCGCCCCGCCTCCGCGCGGGTCATCAGCTTGCCCTTCGCGGGCGGCGCCGACGCGGCCTGCGCCTCGCCGCCGCCGCCGGGCTCGGCGTCCGCGGCCTCGCCGCCCGACGGCCGCGCGCCCTCCTCCGCCGCCGCCTCGGCGGTCAGGTCCCACGGCGGCCCCTCGGCCGGCGCCTTCCCGGCGCTCGCGCCGCACCCGAGCGCGAGGGCGCCCGCGGCGGCGACGGCCACCCAGGGCGCCCCGCGCCTGCGCTCCCGGCTGCCGAACATCGCTCCTGCCTTTGGTCCTGTCCCCGTGATCGCGCGCATCCTTGCGACGGTAGCGCCTCGCTGTCGCGCGCGCACCCGGGAGCGCGGGCGCGCGGCGGCGTGCGCGGCGGCGAGGTGGTAAGCGATGCGCCTCGTGAGCACGTCCTCCTCGTCACAGGGTGCGGTCGCCGCGCACCCGCCTGGCGCCTCCGCGATCGTCCTCGCCGCGGAGCGCGAGGGGCGCTCGGCGCACCCGACCGCGGGCGTCCTCTGGATGATCCTGGCCCAGGCGCTCTTCGCCGCGATGAACGTCCTCGCGCGGCTCTCCTCGGAGGGCGCCCCGTGGCCCGAGGTGGCCGCCTCGCGCACGATGGTGGGCGCGGCCACCGCGCTCGGCGTCGCGCTCGTGCGCCGGGCGCCGCTCTCCATGGGGCGCAGCGACCGGCGCCTCACGTGGGCGCGCTCGCTCTGCGGCACCGCCGCGATGCTCTGCAGCTTCTACACGCTGGGCACGCCCGAGATCGCGCTCGGCGACGCGGTCACGCTCGGCGCGACGAGCCCGATCTTCGTCGCGATCCTCGCGCCGCGGATGCTCGGCGAGCGGAGCAGCCCGGGCCTCTGGCTCGCGACCGCGCTCGCCTTCGCCGGCGTCGCGCTGGTCGCCGCCCCGAGGCTCGCCATCGCGGGCGAGATCGCGCTCGTCGCCACGCTCGGCGCCGTCTTCTCGGCGTTCGCCATGATCTGGCTGCGCCGGATCGGCGGCGGCGGGACGCGCGCGAGCCCCGAGGCGATCGCGCTGCATTTCTCGCTCGTGGCGAGCGCCGCGATGGTCGCCCTGTCGATCCCGGTCTGGCGGACGCCCGACGCCCTCGGCCTCGCCCTGCTGATCGGGACCGGGCTCGCCGGCGGCCTCGCGCAGCTCGCGATGACGCGCGCGTACGCGCTCGACAACGCGGCGCGCATCGGCGCGATCGGCTACGTCGGGGTGGTCCTCTCGCACGTGCTCGCAGCGGCCTGGCTCGGCGAGATCCCGTCGGCGCGCCAGCTGCTCGGGGCGGCGCTGGTGATGGCGGCCGGCCTCTGGCTCGCTGCCCAGGCGATGCGCGACGCGCGGCGGCAGGCGCGTGGATCGACGCGTTGACCGGGTCCACCCCGCGTGAGATAGCCACCTCCGCTCAAGGAGGGTCTGCATGAAAGCGTTCGCTGTTCAGGGTTCGTTCGGCCTCGATGCGCTCCGCCCGCTGGACCTCCCGGATCCGGAGCCTGGGCCCGGGCAGATCGTCCTCCGGATGAAGGCCGCCTCGCTCAACTTCCGCGACCTGCTCGTGACGAAGGGCCTCTACAACCCGAAGTTCTCGCTGCCGCTCGTCCCGCTCTCCGACGGGGTCGGCGAGGTGATCGGCGTGGGGGAGGGGGTGACGCGGGTGAAGGTCGGCGATCGCGTGTGTCCGATCTTCCACCAGCGCTGGATCGACGGGGAGATCTCCTGGGCCAAGACGAGGGCTGCGCTCGGCGGGGAGCTGCCGGGGGTGCTCTCGGAGCAGGTGCTCCTGGATCAGGAGGGGGTCGTCGCGGTCCCGCCGCACCTCACGGACGAGGAGGCCGCGACGCTGCCGTGCGCCGCGGTGACCGCCTGGAACGCGCTCTTCGCGGCGAGCCACCTCAAGGCGGGCGATACGGTGCTCGTGCAGGGCACGGGCGGCGTCTCGATCTTCGCGCTCCAGCTCGCCCGGCTCGCGGGCGCCCGCGTCATCGTCACCTCGAGCAGCGACGAGAAGCTCGAGCGCGCGCGGTCGCTCGGGGCGTCCGAGACCATCAACTACCGCACGACGCCCGACTGGGACACGCAGGCGCTCTCGCTCACCGGCGGCGCGGGGGTGGATCACGTGATCGAGGTGGGGGGCGAGGGCACGATCGCCCGGTCGCTCCGCGCCGTGCGGGTCGGCGGGCGCGTGAGCCTCATCGGCGTGCTCTCGGGCGGCGCGCCGGCGCTCAACCTGTTCCCCTTCCTGATGAAGCAGATCGGCGCGCAGGGCATCTTCGTCGGCTCGCGCGAGATGTTCGAGGACATGAACCGCGCGATCGCGGCGAGCGGCCTTCGCCCGTCCGTCGACCGGGTGTTCCCCGTCGCCGAGATCCGGCAGGCGCTCGATCACATGGCGAGCGGCGGGCACTTCGGGAAGATCGCGCTCCGGTTCTGACGGGGCGCATCGCGACGCGCGGCGCTCCGCCGGCGCTGCCCTCAAAAGTGGCCTCGCCGGCCCAAGTCGTTTACGAACGGACCTCGCGGCCAGCCACGCGCCTGCGCCGCGCGAGAGGTGGTGGACGATGCAGCTCGATCTGGAGCTCGAGGTCCTGTGCGGTCAGCTCATCGTGGGCGGCTTCGACGGCGCCGAGCCGCCTGCCCGGTACCTCCGGGCGCTCGCCGAGGGGCGGAGGGGCGGCGCGATCCTCTTCCGGCGCAACGTCCCCGACGCGGCCGCCACGGCGCGGCTCTGCGCGGCGCTGGCCGAGGCGGGCGGCCCGGATCGGCCTCCCTTCATCGGCATCGATCAGGAGGGGGGCCGCGTCACCCGGCTGCCCGCGCCGTTCCTGAAGCTGCCGCCGATGCGGTCGCTCGGCGAGCTCATGGATCTCCCGCTGCTGCGCCGCGCGGCGCGCGCCGTCGCGTCCGAGCTCCGGGCGGTCGGCATCAACCTGAACTTCGCCCCCGTGCTCGACGTCGACTCGAACCCCGCGAACCCGATCATCGGCGATCGCGCGTTCGGCCGCGACCCGCGCACCGCCGCGCAGGGCGGCGTCGCGTTCCTGGAGGGGCTCCAGGAGGAGCGCGTGCTCGCGTGCGGCAAGCACTTCCCGGGGCACGGCGACACCGCGCTCGACAGCCACCTCGCGCTCCCGACCATCGCCCACGGCCGCGGCCGCCTCGAGGAGATCGAGCTGCCGCCGTTCCGCGCCGCCTGCCGCGCCGGCGTCGCGTCGCTGATGACGGCGCACATCGTCGTCGAGGCGCTCGATCCCGGCGTGCCGGCGACGCTCTCGCGCGCCATCTGTACGGGCCTCCTGCGCGACGAGATCGGCTTTCAGGGGGTGCTCTTCTCGGACGACCTCGAGATGGCCGCGATCGCGGCGCACCATCCGGTCGAGGAGTCCGCCCCCGCGGCCATCGAGGCGGGCTGCGACGCGCTGCTCGTCTGCAAGGACGAGGATCTGCAGGATCGCGCGCACGCCGCGCTCGTGCGCAGGGCCGAGCGCGATCCGCGCTTCCGCGAGCGCTGCGTCGAGGCGGCCGGCCGCTGCCTCGCGCTGCGCCGGAGGTGCCCGCCGCGGCCGGTCGCCTCGCCCGCGGCGCTCGCCGAGATCGTCGGCGGCCCCGCGTCGCGGGCGGTGCTCGCGGACATCGAGCGGGCGCACGCCGCGCTCGCCGCCGGGGCGGCGACGTGACCGCGCGCGTGCCCCACCGAGTGAGGCTGGAGCCGCGAGCGCCTTCAGCGCTGCCCCGACCGTCAGTTCGTTGTCTCGGCGCATTTCATTGGGGTCGGACAAGACTCCGAGCGTTGGCGGAGGCCGAGCGAGGTGGTTAACTGGCGGCTCTGGAGGAGCCCATGAGCCCGGACGACCTGCAGAGCGCCACCCCCGACATCGAGATCGACGAAGAAGACATCTCGAGCGAGCGAACGCTCCACCCGTTTGATCCGAATCAGATCCGCGTCAAGCTCTGGACGCCGACGATCGATCTGGTGCTGCGGCGCCTCCAGCAAGGTGAGATCGACCTAGCGCCCGATTTTCAGCGTGCGGCGGGCATCTGGAAGGATAGAGCGCAGAGCCAGCTCATTGAATCGCTGCTCATTCGCATCCCGCTGCCCGCGTTTTACGTTGACGGAAGCGATGAGGATTGCCTTGCCGTCATTGACGGCATCCAGCGACTGACGGCGCTGAAGCGCTTCATTCTTGAGAACGAGCTGGTGCTTCGGGGCCTAGAATACTTAAACGAGCTGGAGGGAAAAAGGTTTAAGGAGCTTTCTCGCCCGCTCCAGCGTCGGCTCGAGGAGACGATGTTGACGGTCTACCTGATTGACAAGGGGACACCTCAGGAAGCCAAGCTCAACATCTTCAAGCGACTCAATACTGGCGGCGAGCCGCTTACGCCGCAGGAGATACGCCACGCAATGAGCCCAGGCCCGGTGCGAGGCTTCCTTCGCGAACTCGCGGAGTCACCGGGGTTCATGGCCGCGACCCGTGGCAAGTTCAGCGATCAGCGGATGACCGATCGGGAGTGCGCGCTTCGCTTCTGCGCGTTCGTGCTGACCACACCTGACAAGTACCCGGCTCACGGAGATTTTCATGGCTTCCTCTACAGCGCGATGCAGGCGATCAACGCCCAGTCCGAGCGTCAGCGGCAAGGACTCGCCGAGCGCTTCGCGCGCGCCATGACCGCAGCCGAGCGGATCCTCGGCGACCAGGCGTTCCGCAAACCTTCGCGAACGGGCCGCAGGGCGCCGGTGAACAAGGCGCTCTTCGAGATCTGGTCCGTCGGCTTCGACCGCCGCACGGACGATGAGTTGGATCGGCTCACCGAGCGCCGCGAGGCGTTACAGAATCGCTTCTCGGCACTCTTCGCTCAGAATCGGGACTTCGAGCGCGCCCTATCGCAAGGCACGGGCGATCCGGCCAAGGTCCGCCTGCGGTTTTCTGCTGTAGAAGAGCTTCTTGCCGAGGTCGCGGCGTGATCTCCACCATCCGCCTGCACAACTTCAAATGCTGGTCCGACGAAGAGGTGCCGCTCGGCGCGCTCACGCTGGTGACCGGGCTGAATGGCGCTGGCAAATCGACGCTCCTCCAGTCCCTGCTCGTCCTCCGCCAGTCCCACGAGCAGGGGCTCCTCGCCCAGGGCCGTCTCGCCATCAACGGTGATCACGTGACGCTCGGAACGGGTCGTGACGCATTCTGCGAGGAGGCGGAGGATGAGCTCCTCGGCCTCGGCCTCGATTGGCGAGACGGCACCCGGGCGAGCTGGTCGTTCCGTTACGATCGCAACGCCGACATCCTCGAATCGAGCAATGCGGCGCGCAGTGACGCGGCCGTTTCGGCGTCCAGCGATCCACCTCATGCTGCGTCCGCGGCGCCGCACCGACCGCCGTTCGCCGGTGAGTTCTTCCATCTCGCGGCCGAGCGCGTCGGGCCACGCGTGTCGGCGGAGGTCTCGGAGCATCGTGTGCGGGTGCGACGCGAGATCGGGAGCCGAGGCGAGCTCGCAGCCTACTTCCTCGCCGTGCACGGCCGCGAGTCGATCGGGGTCCCAGCGCTGAGCCACCCGGATGCCGTATCGGATAAGCTCGTCGATCAGGTCGAGGCCTGGCTCGGCGAGGTGAGCCCTGGCGCGCGCCTTCACGTCGGAGAGCATCGCGACCTCGACGCGGTGCAGATTCGGTACTCGTTCACGGGCCCCGCCGGGGGGACGAACGAGTACCGCGCCACGAACGTGGGCTTCGGCCTGAGCTACACGCTGCCGATCCTCGTCGCCGTGCTCGCCGCACACCCCGGCGCGCTCATTCTCGTCGAGAACCCGGAGGCGCACCTTCACCCGCGCGGCCAGGTGCGCCTCACGCAGGTGCTCGCCACGGCGGCTGCGCACGGCGTGCAGGTGCTCATCGAGACCCACAGCGACCACGTGCTCAACGGCGTTCGCCTCGCAGTGCACGCAGGGCAGCTCGCGCCCGAGCGTACGCGCGTTCACTTCTTCGAGCGGCGAAAGACGCTCGAGCGCGTATATGCCGCACGCATCAGCCCCGTGATGGACGCCGACGGCCGCCTCGAACCGTGGCCGGCAGGGTTCTTCGACGAGCTCGAGCTCTCGCTTGCGAAGCTCCTCGAGCCTCGGGGGCGCCCTTGAACCTACTGGTCTTCTGGAACGAGCTCGCCGAGCAACCGCGCGCAGCGGACCGCCTTGGCGCGCGACAGCGGATGAACACGCTCGTCGATACGTTTGGCGCGCTACGCCGCGCGCTCCCCGCGGCGCCGCCTCCGCGTCTGCGCGCGGAGGTGCCGCTTCACGGTGTGGAGCTGGCCGAGGGGTACACGATCGCGAACTGGCAGGTCGAGGCCGATCAGGCTCGGCGACTGCTCTTTCTGCAGCTCGCTGCGAGCTCACCTCTCCTCCGGGGCAGCGACGATCCTGCAGAGGCGCTTGATCGGTACGGTTGCGCGGACTGCTGGCATGAAGGCACACCCGCGGCAGGGCTGCGCGCGGCCTGGGCTGCCGGCGAGCTCGCTGTGAGCCTCGACACGCACGAGCGCTGGCGCCGCACCCAGCTCGACGTTGAGGTCGAGCTACTCGACGAGAACGACGCGCTTGTGCGGTGCCCGGACGTCGTGCGTCACCTCTCCGCGGTTCAGCACGTCGAGGCGCACCGGGCGTGGCTACAGGAGCGCCAGATGTGCACCGTTCGCGACGGCCGCGACATCTGGGACCGGCGAGCCGAGCTCTTCCCTCGCCTCGACCTGTGTCGTGAGGTCGAGAGGCAGCTCAGCGAGTTCGACGCCGGATCCGTACAGATCCATCAGATCATGCGGCGGCTGGCAGAGCTGGAAACCTCTTTCGCGAGCTGGGACGGTCGTCCGATTCATCCTGAGTTCGTGCCGTCCAAGTGCACGCCAGAGACGTCGCAGACGCTCTCGGAGGAGACCGAGGCGCATACGGCGACGCGCTCCGACGGCCGCACCCATCTCTTCTCGTGGCACGTGCGCTTCACGCCGGGCGCAGGACGGATCTTCTTCGACGGCGACGTCGAGGCGCGGCGTGGCCTCATCGGCTATATCGGCATGAAGAAGGGCGGAAAGCTCACCTGAGCTCGATGCATCCCGCGCCTCCTCACCCAACGCGAGTCCATGATGGATGCCGTGCTGCCTGATCCGGATCTCCCGAGGCGATCCCGCAGCGACCCTCCCCCGCGTCGCGATCACTTCGCCGTCGCCGCGCGCCGGCTCGTCACGTGCGACCCGTCTCGTGCGACGGCGAGCGATCCGCTCGGCGTGATCGAGGACGCCGCGATCGTGGTGCGGGACGGTGCGATCGAGGCGGTCGGACCGCGGCACGAGGTTCTGCGGCCCGAGTCGGGCGTGCCGATCGCGATCGAGGCCGCGGGGGTCGTCACGCCGGGGCTCATCGACTGCCACACGCACGCGCCCTGGGTCGGATCGAGGGACAGGGAGTACGCGGTCCGCATGGCCGGGGGCGACTACGAGGCGATCGCCGCGGCCGGCGGCGGCATCGTCGCGAGCATGCGCGCGGTGCGTGCCGCGACGACCGAGGAGATCGCCGACATGCTCCGCGCGCGCCTTCGCCGTATGGCCGCGCTTGGCGTGACCGCCGTGGAAGCGAAGAGCGGTTACGGCCTCGACGAGGTCTCGGAGCGCAGGCAGCTCGAGGCGATCGCTGACGCGGGGAGGGACGCGCGCTTGCCCCGCGTGGTGCCGACCTACCTTGCGCTGCACGCGCTGCCACCCGAGGCCGGCGGCGACCCCGCGGCCTACGCGGCCACCGTGGCGCGCTCCTGGCTGCCCGCGATCGCCGCAGCCGGCCTTGCGCGCTACGTCGACGCGTACATCGACCGGAGCGCGTTCTCTATCGATGAGGCGCGCCCGGTGCTCGATCGGGCGCGCGCGCTGGGGCTTGGCGTGCGCGTGCATATCGGGCAGTTCGCGGACGTGGGCGGCGCCGAGCTGGCTGCTGAGCTCGGCGCCGCATCGGCCGACCACCTCGAGCATGTCGCGCCCGGGGGCATCGACGCGCTCGCCCGCGCGGGCGTCGCCGCCGGGCTCCTGCCCGTGGCGAGCTTCACGCTGCGGCAGGACCCGCCGCCGGTCGCCGCGCTCCGGGCCGCCGGCGTCCCGCTCCTCGTGGGCAGCGACGCGAACCCCGGCACGGCGCCGACCGAGAGCCTGCCGCTCGCGCTCGCGCTCGCGGTGCGACTCTACGGGCTCACGGTCGACGAGGCGATCCTGGGCGCGACGCGCGCGGCGGCGGCCGCACTCGGCCTCGGCGGCGTATGCGGCGCCGTGCGGCCGGGGCTCCGCGCCGATTTGGCGGTCTGGGATCTGCCGCACGAGAACGCGATCGTGCAGCCCTGGGGTGCGCCGCGCGTACAGGCCGTGCTGCGCGACGGCGAGGTCATCGCCGCGACGGGGTGAGGCCGCACGCCACTGACGCCGGTGACGCGCGAGTAGGTGCCAGCCTTCGTCTCACCCCTCGTTCGGAATGCTGTCGCCGCTGCCCTCGCCGGACCCGCCGCCGTTCGGCCTCTTCGCCTTGCGCGCCGCGCGCGAGAGCAGCGGGGGGACGTGCTCGTCGACCTTGTCGACCCAGAGCCACATGCCGGCGCGGCGCAGCTGCTCTTCGTGCCGCAGGCTGAGCAGCGTCCAGAGCCGATCGCGCGCCTCTACCGCGTCCTTCACGGCGGCCGGCGTCTTCGCCTTCGCCCCCTTCGGCTTGAGGAGCGCGAGCAGCTGGTTGCCCACCGTCGACGCCTCGTCGATCTGCGCCCTCGTCACCGCGGTCTTCCCCCGGATCTCCGCGGCGTGGTCGCGGAAGAGCTGCGCGAGGTCGACGCAGTCCTGCACCATGTCGCGCGCCCCCGAGCCGGCCATGATCTTCTTCACCTTCTGCGCGGGCAGGACGCCCGCCTTCATCAGCGCCACGGCGGCGCTGAGCAGCACGTCGCGGATCTCGTGCGCGCGCTTGAGGAGCTTCTTCGCCGTGCCCGGCGACGAACGATCGACCTGCGCCGCGGCATACACCAAGCCGAGGCCGAGGCGCCGGAGCGACCTCATCGCGTCGAGGTCGAAGGGCGCGGGGAGCTTCAAGAGGTCGGCCTCGCGCGAGCTCACGGCGTCGAGCCCGACGCTGACGTTGTGATGGATGAGCGCGGCGTCGGCGCGCAGCGGCCGGATCTCGCGCGCGGGGATGCTCCGCGCTTCCTGCAGGAAATCGGCCGCGGCTTCGGCCGAGCCCTCGATCTCGATGGGCGTATCTCGAGGCGCCGCGCCCTCGCCGGCCGTCTTGCCGTCCGTGCTCGCCTTCCCCTTCCTGGGTGTCTTCTTCGCAGGTGCCTTGGGCATCGTGTCTCCTCGCGTCAGCGGGTCTTCTGCCGGAGGATAAGCGGGTCGTCACAGGGGCGAAAAGTGCTCCGCACGGACGTGGCGAGACTGGCTCGCCGCTGGCGGGCCCCTCGCGCGACCACGGCGCAGCGGTCACGCGAGGGTCGCCGACCCTGCAGCGACCACGGCGCAGCGGTCACGCGAGGGTCGCCGACCTGGCAGCGACCACGGCGCAGCGGTCACGCGAGGGGCGCCGACCTTGGGGTGAGCACAGCGAAGCGGTCGCGCCAAGGGGGGCGACCTTGCGGCGACCACCGTCCAGCGGTCGCGCCAAGGGAGCGGACCTTGCGGCGACCACAAGGAAGCCGTCGGGCCAAGGGCGCCGACCTTGCCGGGCCGCTGCGGCGTCCCGGGGCTCCGCAAGTCAAGCCTGGACGCGCGTGCACCCTGCGCGTATGCCGCGCCCATGACTGAGACGCAGAGCCCTGTCGCTGTCCCGAGCCGCACGGACAGCTCGTTTGATCCCGTCCCGCTCCTCGCCGAGGAGCTGAGCCTCCCGCGCCAGGGGGTCTCGGCGGTGGCCAAGCTGCTCGCCGAAGGGGCGACGGTGCCGTTCATCGCCCGCTACCGCAAGGAAGCGACCGGCGGGCTCGACGAGGTGCAGATCCGCGCGATCGAGGAGCGCCGCTCCTACCTCCTCGAGCTCGAGGAGCGCCGCGGCACGGTGCTCTCGGAGATCCAGAAGCAGGGCAAGCTCACCGACGCGCTCGCCTCGAAGATCCGCGCCTGCCGCACCAAGGCCGAGCTAGAGGACCTCTACCTGCCCTTCAAGCCGAAGCGCCGCACGCGCGCCATCATCGCGAAGGAGCGCGGCCTCGAGCCGCTCGCGGATCGCATCTGGTCGCAGCCGGAGGGCGGCAGCCCCGAGGAGGAGGCCCGCGCCTTCGTCAGCGCCGAGAAGGAGGTCCCCGACACGGCGGCCGCCCTCGCCGGCGCGCGCGACATCTGCGCCGAGCGCATCGCCGAGCACGCCGACGTGCGCAAGCTCGTCCGCGAGGCCTACGCGAAGGAAGGCGTCATCAAGGTCCAGAAGAACGAGGAGCACGAGGGCAAGCAGACGAAGTTCGACATGTACGCGAGCTTCGAGGAGCCCGTCGCGAACATCCCCTCGCACCGCTACCTCGCCATCCGCCGCGGCGAGGCCGAGGGCGTGCTCCGCGCCGCCATCGAGCTCGCGCCCGAGCCGCTCGTCCCGCCCATCCACGCGGCGGTGGGGCTGAAGCCGAAGTCCCCGTGGGCCGGCGAGCTCACGAAGGCCGCGGACGACGCCGTGAAGCGGCTCCTGCTCCCGGCGGTGCAGAGCGACGTGCGCGTCGACCTCAAGATGCAGGCCGATCGCGCCGCGGTCGACGTCTTCGCCCAGAACCTCCGCGAGCTCCTCCTCGCCGCGCCGTTCGGCACGAAGGCGGTGCTCGGCATCGACCCGGGCCAGCGCACCGGCTGCAAGTGCGCCGTCGTCGACGAGACGGGCAAGCTCCTCGAGCACACGACGATCTACCTGGTCGGGAGCAGCGACGCGCTCGAGCGCGCGCGGCAGGACCTGCGCCGCATCTGCCGCAAGTACCCGCTCCGCGCCGTCGCGGTGGGCAACGGCACGCACGGCCGCGAGACCGAGGCGTTCGTGAAGGACGTGCTCGCGTCGGAGGGGTTGAAGGAGCAGACGGCGAACGCCGATCCGCGACCGTCGGAGAAGCCGTTCTGCGTCCCGGTGAGCGAGGCGGGGGCGAGCGTCTACTCGGCGAGCGAGGTCGCGCGCGAGGAGTTCCCCGACCTCGACCTCACGGTGCGCGGCGCGATCAGCATCGCCCGGCGGCTGCAGGATCCGCTCGCGGAGCTCGTGAAGGTCGATCCGAAGAGCATCGGCGTCGGCCAGTACCAGCACGACGTCTACCAGGGCCTGCTCGCCCGGAAGCTCGACGAGGTGGTCGAGAGCTGCGTCAACCTGGTCGGCGTCGAGCTCAACACCGCGAGCGCCCCGCTGCTCGCCCGCGTCGCCGGCATCGGCCCGAGCCTCGCGAAGAAGATCGTCGCCCACCGCGATCTGCACGGCGCGTTCAAGAGCCGCAAGGCGCTGCTCGACGTGGCCGGCGTCGGCCCGCGGACGTTCGAGCAGGCGGCGGGCTTCCTCCGGGTCCGGGGAGGGGAGCACCCGCTCGACGCGAGCGCCGTGCACCCGGAGCGCTACAGCCTCGTCGAGCGCATCGCGGCGGATCTCGGCGTGCCGGTCGGGTCGCTCATCGGCGACACGGCGGCGATCGCGCGGATCGATCCCAAGAAGTACGAGTCCGGCGACGTCGGCTCGTTCACGCTGAACGACATCCTGAGCGAGCTGAAGAAGCCCGGGCGCGACCCGCGCGCCACGTTCGAGCCCCCCAAGTTCCGCGACGACGTGCGGACCATGGAGGACCTCAAGCCGGGCATGGAGCTCGAGGGCGTGGTGACCAACGTGACGGCGTTCGGCGCCTTCGTCGACATCGGCGTCCATCAGGACGGCCTCGTGCACGTGTCGCAGCTCGCGGATCGGTTCGTGAAGGATCCGAACGAGGTCGCCAAGGTCGGCGAGAAGATCAAGGTGCGCGTGCTGGAGGTCGACCTCGTGCGCAAGCGCATCTCGCTCACGGCGAAGAAGGGCGGCGCCCCCGCCGGCGCGCGCCCCCAGGCGGGCGGCCCGCCCGCCGGCGGCGACGCGCGCGGCCGCAACGACGGCCGCAGGCCGGGGCAAGGGCAGGGGCAGGGGCAAGGGAAGGGGCAGGGCGGCTCGGCGGGCGGCTTCCGCAACAATCCGTTCGCGGATCTGCTGCGGAAGTGAGCCAGGCCCACCCGCGCGCCGGAACCGGGTCCACCTCGACGTCGTCGGTGCTCAGCGCGCTGCCGCGCGCGTGCGCGCCGACGACGCCGATCTGGGCCCGCCTCCTGCGCGGCTGAGCGCCGGGGCGGGCGTGCCCGAGCCCGGGGGCCGCGCGCTCTAGAAATCGTGCTCCGCGAAGAATCGCTCGATGCGGAGCGAGACGAGCTCCGGGAACTCGAGCGCGGTGGTGTGGGTGCCGCCGCGGACAACGAGGATCTCGGCCAGCGGGATGCGGCGCGCCATCGACTGGGCCAGCGCCCGGGGGACGAACGCGTCGCGGTCGCCGGTGATCAGCAGCGTCGGGACGTCGACGTGCTCGATCACCTCCTCGGCGTCGTGCGCGCCGAGCGCGCGGAGGTTCCGGAGGAACGCCTCCAGGTCGAGCTGGCCGAACGGCTCGACGAGCTCGGCGAACACCTCGCTGTCGAGCGTCTTCCCGAGCAGCCCCAACCGCCTCAGCCACACCACGGCGTCCGGCTGCCCGATGGTGCGACGCGTCACCCGGGTCGCGGCCGTGTGGGCGCGCGCGGCGAGCGCCACGAGCGGCGGGAACAGCCGCCCGAGGCCCGGCAGCGGCCCCATCGTCTCGAGCGGCGGTCGATGGGTGCCGTTCAGCAGCACCAGGTTCGCGGCGAACCCGGGGAGGTGGCGGAACGCCTCCAGCGCGACCTGGACGCCCATGCTCCACGCCATGAGCGAGCCGTGCCGGACCCCTTCGGCAGCGAGGACCGCCTCCAGGTCGCGGACGTGGCGCGCTATCGTGTAGGCGTCCGGAGCGTCCGGCGACGGGCGCTTCGACGCGTACATCCCGCGGTAGTCCCACGTGATGAAGCGGTACTGGTCGGAGAGGTACTCGACCTGCGCTCGCCAGGCGAGGTACGGGCCGCCGAGCCCGTTGACGAGGACCACCGTCTTCGCTCCCTCGAACGGCGGCGGCGTCACCCGGTAGGCGATGTCGGTCCCATCAAAGCTCGTCACCCGCCGGGTTTCCATCCGGAGCGGCGGTCGCCGGGGAGGCGATGCCGGCCGGCCCCCGCCGGGGGAAGAAGAGGGCGGCGCTTGCCGGCCCCCGCCGAACTTGAACGAGACCATGCGCCCCTGCTTCCTACCCGGTCCCTCCGCGGAGGGCCATGCCGCCGATGACCGCCTGCGTCAGGGTCAGGGGCGACCTCACACCCCGGTGAGGGCGCTGCCGCGGGCGGCGGTGGCGGCGCGGCGTGCCGCGGTGGCGGCGCGGCCTGGCGATCGCTCGTCGAAACGCACCCTGCGCCATGATCGCCATCGCGTTGACATTCCAGGCGGCGCGCCGCTAACGTGCCCGGCGGGTCGTCCGCTCGCCCGGCGCTCCCGTTGTGTTGCCGATCTTTTCCTCCCCGCTCCCACGTCGGTCCGCTGGAGGCCGGCCCGTGTCACCTCCTGTCGTTGCTCGCGCAGGAGCAGCTCCGGTTCGGGCCGTGGTGGGTCGGTTCCCTCGGGCGGGCTGGAAGTTTCAGGGCGAAGTGGTGCAGCGATCCCGTCCCCGAGGAGCCGATGGCTGAAGAAAAGAAGAAGAGCAAAATCGATCTGAAGGCTCGGCTTGGCAAAACGTCGATGGGCGGGGCACCGGGAGCGGCTGTCCCCCTCCCCGTGCCTGGCCCGCAGCCCGGATCGGGGCCGCCGCCCGACGGGAGCCCGGTCCCGGGCGGCGTGCCTTCGCCGAGCGCGCGGCCGCCGATGCCCTCCGTGGGAGGCATCGCGCCCCCGCCGGGCATCTCTCCAGGCATTCCGCTGCCTCCGTTCGCGCAGCAGCCGCGCCCCGTGATCCAGACGCCCCCGCCGAAGCCGACGGCGGCCGCGCAGACCATCAAGGTCGAGGTCGGCGAGGAGGTCGAGCAGGAGCGCCGGAAGGCCTCGAAGAAGACGGCGCTCTACGCGAGCCTCGCGGCGGTGGTCGGCATCGCCGTGGGCTTCGCGATCGGCGGCGCGAAGGAGCGCGGCGATCGCGGCAAGGCCGCCGTCGAGGGCGCCGCGGCGCTCGAGAAGGACGTGCGCGCCGCGAACGAGAAGATGCAGGAGCTGAACAAGAAGCTCGAGGACGCCGCCGCGCAGCTCGCGCAGAAGACGTTCCCCGCGCAGCTCACGACCGAGCTCGGCGCGATCAACGTCCCGTTCGACGCCACCAACCTGGAGGGGAAGCAGATCGGCAGCCTCCCGGGCCGGGTGATGCGCCAGGTGCTCGCCTACACCACGTCCGTCCAGGATCTCAACAAGACGAAGGACAGCCTCAAGAACCTGCTCGCGGCTGCGCAGGGTCCCGTCGAGAAGTCGTGGAAGGAGGCGGACGAGCCTATGGCGAACTTCTCGGTCGTCTTCCGCCGGGACGGCGACAAGACGGTGGCCGAGCTCGTTCCGAACAAGGCGCCGTTCCCGTTCGGCAAGGACTGGCCGGCGAAGTACACGGTGACCCGTCTCGAGCGCACGCAGCAGGGCCTGAAGCCCGCCGAGAAGGAGGCCACCCGCTGGACCAAGGGCGACATCGCCGGCGGCGACCTGCAGGCCCTTCCGGTCGACCCTCAGTCCGTGGCTGCCTTCACGAGCGAGCAGATCGTCTTCAAGCTGCGCGGCGCGATGATCGACGTCCGCCAGCTGCTCGAGGGCAACAAGGACAACCCCGCCACCGAGACGCCCGGCCTCATCAAAGAGGGCGACGATCTCGCGAACGAGCTCCGCAAAATCTCCCTCGCCCGCTGAGCGGCGCGCGCCCGCTGCGGATACGGGCCCACCTCGGCGTTTTCGGTGCTCGGCGTACAAGAGGACGCCTGCGCGCCGAAAACGCCGATCTGGGCCCGTCTCCTGTGCGGGCGCGCGCCGCTCGGCCGCGGCAGATCGGAAGGACCGCGTCGACCGCGGCAGATCGGAAGGACCGCGTCGACCGCGGCAGATCGGAAGGACCGCGTCGATCGAGGCCTTCTTGGTTTCGCGGGGGACGGTAGGTCCGAGAGGACGTCCGCTTCACTGCGCGCCGGAAGCGCTGCGTCCTGAGCTCTCGCGGAGGCAGTAGGCCCTAGGAGAAGGGGGGCGGCAGGACCGCCGCGCGAGATTGCCGCTTCAGTCCGTTCGGACGGTTCGTCTCGGCCGCTTCAGGCCGCCCCGCCGGCGCCCATGGCCCGCGGACGGACGATCTCCACCTTGCCGATGTGCCGATCGTCGCTGTCCCGCACGATGAAGCGCAAGCCGTACTTGCTCACCGCCGTGCCCACCTCGGGCACCTTGCCCAGATGCTGAGTGAGCATGCCGCCGAGCGAATCGTACTTGCCCTCCCGGTCGAGCTCCGCCCCCAGGTACGCCGACAGATCGCTCATCGATACGGTCGCGTCGGCGACCAGACGGCCGTCGCCGAGATCCTGGATCGCCGCCCCGTCGTCCGTCTCGTCATGCTCGTCCCGGATGTCGCCGACAATCTCCTCGAGCACGTCTTCCAGGGTGACAATCCCGGACATCCCGCCAAATTCGTCGACCACGATGGCGAGGTGCTGTCTCCGGCTCTTCATCTCCCTCAGCAGCGAGGAGAGCGGCTGCGACTCGGCGACGAAGTTGGCAGGGCTGCGCGTGATCTCCCGGAGCGTCGTGTTCTTGAGCCGGCGCTCCTCCAGGACCTTGAACAGGTCCTTCGCGTAAAGAAGACCAGCGATGTTGTCGAGCTGGTCCTTGTACACCGGATACCGGGAGTGCCCGCTCTCGGTCACGATCTCCAGCACCTTCTCGAGCGGAGTGGAGATCTCGATCGCCTCGACCTTCGACCGCGGCACCATGACGTCCCGCGCCGTGCGATCCGCGAACTCGAGCACATTCCGGATCATCTCCGCCGGTTCTCGCCCGAAGAGACCAGAGCGCTCGACCTCATCGACCAAGATCTCCACCTCCGCCTCGGCGACCCGCGGGTCCGATGGCTGCTCACCCTCCCGCGGCCCCAGCCTGGAACCGATCCAGCCGAGCGGTACGGCGAGCGGCAACATGGCGATCTCGAGAGGACGCAAGAAACGGACCGCCATGGAGGCCGCCCGATCGGCGTGCTTGCGGCCCAGCGTCGAGCTGACCTCGTAAAGGGCCCCGCTGACGACGATGGTCGTCGCCAGCCCGAGAACCAGGGCCATCCCTGGGAAGCTTCGCCGGAAGAAGAGATCGAAGCACGCAGCGGTCAGGCTGGTCGATACGACCCAGCCGAGCAGGTAACGGGAGCGAAGCTTGGCGTCTTCTTGACGAATCCGCTCGTAGGCGGCCTTCGTGGGGCCCGTCGACTGCTCAATCAGCGCGCCGAGCCTCGTCGCGCTCAGCGTCGTCAGTGCGGTGTCGGCGCCGACGAACAGCGAGCCAAGTACAGCGGAGAGAACTGCAGCGCCGAGCGCTGGCAATGGAACGAAATCGGGACTCAAACCGAGGCTCCTAACGAACGAATCGTAACGGAACAGGCGAGGGGAGCGCAACCGGACCGGGGCGCGAAATCTCAGGACATGAGGGATCCTTGCGCTCTCGCCCGACTCGCCGCAAGGCCAACTCCCAGGCTCGACGCCGACGCCGAGCATGTCCAGTGACATGATCCGTGGATCTGCCGAAGTCCAGGGAATTGCCGCCTGCTGTGGTTTTTCCCCTACCGAGCATGATTTTCACGGGCATCGGTGGCCATGGGAAAACCACGCAGGACGGAAAATCGGGCCGCGGACAGCGCAGGTGAGCCCTCGGCACCGCCGGCGCCGGCGCTCTCGGCGGCCCCCAGCGCGACGACGCGTCCGTCCGGATCGAGCCATACAGCGGGGCCAGGGTGCGCAGGAGCCAGGGAAAAGTCGGTGTCGGTGAGCGATTGTCCGAGACGGGCGCGCCGCGCGCCGTCCTCGGTCAGGCGGGCGACGGGGAGGCTCTCGGCGGCGGCCTCGGCGAGTGGGCGCAGGGAGGCCCGCAGCGCCTCGGCGCCGGCGTCGAGGGGCACCGCCTGCGCCGCCGTGAAGGCGCCGCTCGCGGTGCGGCGGAGCGCCGACAGGTGCGCGGGCACGCCGAGGTGCGCGCCGAGGTCGCGCGCCAGCGAGCGCACGTAGTAGCCCTTGCTCACCTCGAGCTCGAGGTCGAGGGTGGCGGGGCCGGCGCCCTCGGCCGGCGCGCCCGGGAGCGCGCCGGGCCCGCCGCGCGAGGCGCCGGCGACCGCGAGCGACCGGACCTCGACGGCCCGCGCCGCGAGATCCACCGCCTGGCCGGCGCGGGCGAGGGCGTAGCTGCGCTGCCCCGCGACCTTGATGGCCGAGTAGGCCGGCGGCGTCTGCTCCCGGCGCGATCGCTCGGCGTCGAGCGCCGCCGCGATGCGCGGCGCGGCCGCGAGCGCCCCGGCGCCGGGGGGGCCGCCGGCCCCGGCGAGCGCGCCGAGCTCCTCGTCGAGCCACGCCGGCAGCGGCTGCGCGGCCGTGATCTCGCCGTCCGCGTCGAGGGTGTCCGTCCCGACGCCGAGGACGACCCGCGCCGTGTAGCGCTTGTCCTGCGCGGTCAGGTACGGCGCGAGCTTGGTGGCGTCGCCGACGAGCACCACGAGGACGCCGGACGCCATCGGGTCGAGCGTCCCGGCGTGCCCGATGCGCTTCACCCCGAGCGCGCGGCGCAGCCGGGCCACGACGTCGTGGCTCGTCGGCCCGCGCGGCTTGTCGATCACCAGCACCCCCTCGGGGCGCGGCCTCCCGGCCGCCGCCCGCTCGGGCGCGGGGGACGTAGCCCCTTCCGTGGTCTGCTCGGGCATGGGTGGACGATCCGCCGGCGCGGTCCGCTTCATCCGAACCAGACCGACTTCCGGGTGGCCAGGGTGTCGTCGAGGAGCCCCTGGATCGTCGCGCGCACCCGCTCGGCGAGGCGCCGCACCAGGATCTGGTCGTCCGCCGCCTCGGGGCCGTAGGCGTCGAACCGCACCGGCTCGGCCATGCGGATCGTCCACTTGGTGGGCGCGGGCACGAGGCCCAGCGGGCCGAGCGCGGGGAACGTCGGCGTGATGGGCAGGTAGGGGATGCCGAGCGCGCGCGTGACGTGCTCGACCCGGTAGAGCAGCGGGTTCGTCTCCTCGGCCCCCACGATCGCGCAGGGGACGAGCGGCGTGCGCGTGCGCAGGCAGAGCCGGATGAACCCGCCGCGACCGAACCGCTGGAGCTGGTACCGGTCCTTGTAGAGCTTCCCGCTGCCCTTGGCGCCCTCCGGGAACACCGCGACGAGCCGCTCGCCCGCGAGCAGCCGCTCGGCGTTCTCCTGGCAGGCCCGCACGGCGCCGAGCCGGTTCAGGATCGTGCCGGCGAACGGCAGGTAGTACACGAAGTCGTCGGCCAGCCAGCGGAGCTCGCGCTGCGTCGGGTGCTCCCGCCGCACCGCCGCCCGCAGCATGAGCCCGTCGTAGGGGATGGGCCCGCCCGAGTGGTTCGACACCACGAGGCACCGCCCCTCGGCGGGGATGTGCTCGACGCCCTGGAGGTCGATCCGGAAGTAGTGCCGGTACAGGAAGTCGAAGAGCGGCCTGTACCGGGCCTCGTACTTGGGATCGAAGCCGAACTCGTCGACCTCCTCCGAGCGGCTGCGCAGGCCGGCGCGACCCCATTGCCGCAGGTAGAAGTCGGTCGACAGGACGTCCCGCGCCGTCCCGGGCTCGGACAGCGGCGGCTCGCTGGCGTGACCGACGTGACTGCCGTGCGCCGCGGGCGCGCCGCCCTGGCGGGGGCTCCTCTCGGTCTCGGGCCCGCCCGCGTCCGGCGCGGCGCCTCCGGCGAGCATGCTCTTGAGCCGCGCCTCCAGCTGCCGGATCTGGCGCTCCAGCTCCTCGGCCGTCACCGGCACGACCGGCGCGTTCGCCTCGGACGACTGCGTCTTCCGGCCGTCCGAGGGCTCCGTCGGGCCGATCGGCGCGAGGTACCGGGTCTCCTCCTCCTCGACGTCGATGCTCGGCACGACCGACGTCGACCCCGGCCGCTCCGAGCACCCCCGCGCCGGCGTCGGCGGCCCGTTCACTGCTCCCTTGCGCTCTCGATCGTGCTCCGTGCCCATGCTGTACCCCCCGAGCCGACTCACGCGGGTGTCTCCTGCAGGAGCCGCACGTCCCGCAGGCGCTGCGCGCTCGTGTAATCGAGGAGCGCCTCGCGCGTGGTGTAGACCGGCCGGAACCCCATCACCCGCGCCGCCCTCTCGCCGTCCGCCACGCACACGTAGCGCAGGTAGCGCAGGAAGCTGGGCGGCGCGATCGCCGCGTGCGCGGCCCAGAGGGCGGCGACGAGCGGGCCGGCGGCGCTGTGCAGCACCGGGAAGGGCGTCCGGCCCGCGAGGCGCACGATCGTGGAGAGCGGCAGCACGCCGTCGCCAACGATGTTGAACGTTCCAGGGAAATCGCCGTCGATGGCGAGCTTGAAGGCGGCGATCGCGTCGACCTCGTGGATGAACTGCCACAGCGGGTCGAAGCCGAGCATGGTCATGACCAGCCGCCGCGCGAGGAACCGGGTGAGGTAGTTCTGGACGGTCGGACCGAGGATCGGCGCGGTCCGCAGGATGGTGACGGTCGTGCCCTTGGCCTTCGCGGCGAACGCGTTGAACTCCCGCTCGGCCGCCATCTTGTCCGCGAAGAAGCGCTCCTCCGGGTCGGCGCGGAGCGGGTGCTTCTCCGTGAGGAAGTTCGGGTTGGTCGGGTGCGCGCCGTAGAGGATCGTCTGGCTCCAGAGGATCAGCTTGCGCAGGCTCGCCTGGCGCGCGCCGTGGAGCAGGTGCATCGTGCCCACCGACTCGAGCTCGTGGGCCCAGGCGGTCGCCGGGGTCGGCGACGAGAGGAAGCAGAGGTGGACGAGCGTGTCGACCTGCTCGGCCGCGAGCACCTCGGCGACGCGCTCCTCGGACGCCGGCGCCGTCAGGTCGACCGTGTGCAGGCGCAGCTTGGAGCCGCCCGTGTCCGGCGGCTTGATGTCGATGGCCACGACGCGGGCGATGCGGGGATCCTCCTCGAGGATCCCGATGAGGTTGCGCCCCAGGAAGGACGCGGCGCCCGTGAGCGCGACGACCCGGCCGCGCGGGCGAGACGACGCCTGCCGGCTGACCGGCGAGGCCTCGGAGGACGCGGGCGCCGCGGGCTCGCCCGGGCCGCTCGCGGCCGCGCCTGCGTCGGGCGCAGGCGCGGCGTGGTCTACACCGGCGGAGGTGCTCTGCTCGGCAGGGTCGATGACCGGAGCGTCGGGGTGCTCGGACGGAGGAGCCATGCGCGCGGGCGCGACACTACCTGGTCGGCCGGCGCGCGCAAGCGCAGCGCGATCTCCGCCGGGCCTCCTCGACGGCGTCCGCGTGGCGGCGGCGTCACAGCGCGCGGCGGAGGACCGGATACGGCTCGAACGCATGCACCTCGACGAATCCGTTCCGCGCGAACGCGGAGACCGGGCCGGTCCACAGCTCCTCGTCGCTCACCGGCTCCCTCGGGCGGCGGGGCAGGGCCTCGAGGGCGCGGGCGCCCCAGGCGGGCGCGAGCTCCACCGCGCCGGCGACGAGCGCCGTGGCGACGCCTCGCCGGCGGTGGGCCGGGTGCACGACGGCGCATCCGATCAGGAAGACGCCGGCGCGGTCGCCCGCGAAGCACGGGAGCCCCCGGTACAGCCGGCGCTCGTAGGCCTTCGCCACGGCGGCCGCGGGCGCGACCTTGAGCCACCCGACCACGTCCTTCGCGCCCGGCGCGAGCGCCACGACGCCGCGCGCCTCGTCGCTGCCCGCGGCGAGCGCCTCGGCGAACTCCCGGCGGTTCTCGCCCTGGCCGTCCGAGCACCGCGCGAGCCACTCGTTGTTGGTGCCCCCGAAGTGGTAGTAGCGGCAGTAGCAGGGCGTGCCGGCGGCCTCGAAGAGCGCCTCGAGCCCGGCCAGGTGCTCCGGGCCGGCCGCCGCGACCGTGATCGCCGCGCTCATCGGCGCGCCCCCGCCGTCACGCGACCGGCGCGCGCAGCCCGCGCACCGGCGAGATCTGCTCCCACGCGTAGGCCGCCCTGCAGAGGCGCGCCTCCTCCAGCGCGGGGCCGATGAGCTGCAGGCCGACGGGCAGCGGAGGCCCGCCGTCGGGCGCCGGCGCGGTCGCGCACGGGACGCTGATCGCGGGCAGCCCCGCCATGCTGGCGGGCAGCGTGTAGACGTCGGCCAGGTACATCGACAGCGGGTCGTCGACGCGCTCGCCGAGCCGAAACGCGACCGTCGGAGAGACCGGCGCCGCGATGAGGTCGACCTCGCGGAAGGCCTCGTCGAAGTCGCGCCGGATCAGCGTCCTGACCTTCTGCGCGCGGAGGTAGTACGCGTCGTAGTAGCCCGCGGAGAGCACGTACGTGCCGAGCAGGATGCGGCGCTTCACCTCCCGGCCGAACCCCTCGCCGCGCGTGCTGCCGTAGAGGCCCTGGAGGTCCGCCTTGCCGCCGCGCTCGCCCTCCACGCGCAGCCCGAAGCGCACGCCGTCGAAGCGCGCCAGGTTGGACGACGCCTCGGCGGTCGCAACGATGTAGTAGGCGGCCACGGCGTAGCGCGTGTGCGGCAGGTGCACGGGCCTCACCTCGCAGCCGAGCCCGCGCAGGCCCTCGATCGCCTCCCGCACCTTCGCCTCGACCTGCTTGTCGATGCCCTTCGCGAAGTACTCCTCGGGCACGCCGATGCGCAGGCCCGCGACGTCGCGGCCGCACGCGGCCTCGTACGCGCCCACCGGCGCGTCGAGGCTCGTCGCGTCGCGCGGATCGCGGCCCGAGATCACCTCCAGGAGGCGCGCGGCGCCCTTCACGTCCTGCGCGAACGGCCCGATCTGGTCGAGGCTCGAGGCGAACGCGATGAGGCCGTAGCGGGAGACGCGGCCGTACGTCGGCTTGACGCCGACGACGCCGGTGAGGCTCGCCGGCTGGCGGATGGAGCCGCCCGTGTCCGAGCCGAGCGAGCCGGGCGTCATCCCCGCCGCCACCGCGACCGCGCTGCCGCCCGACGACCCGCCGGGGATGCGCGCCCGGTCCCACGGGTTCTTCACCGGGCCGAAGGCGCTGTTCTCGTTCGACGAGCCCATCGCGAACTCGTCCATGTTGCACTTGCCCGGCAGGATCGCGCCGGCCTCGCGCAGGCGGGCGACGACCGTGGCGTCGTACGGCGGGCGGTACCCGCGCGCCGGGTCGGGCGTCCTCAACGCGCCGCACCCGCCGCCGGCCGGCGCCCGCGTGAGGATCTTCGAGCCGGCGGTCGTCGGCGCGCCCTCGGTGCAGAGCGCGTCCTTGAGCCCGATCGGCACGCCGGCGAGCGGGCCGAGCGCCTCGCCGCGCGCGCGCCTCGCGTCGAGCGCGCGCGCGGCCTCGATGGCCTGCTCCCCTTGCACGGTGAGGAACGCGCCGAGCGCGCCGTCGCGCTGCTCGATGCGCGCGAGCGCGGCCCGGGCCACCTCCTCGGCGCTCACCTCGCCGCGCTGCACGAGCGCCGCGAGCTCCGGGATGGATCGATCGAGGATCGCGGTGTCCATCGGCCTCACCCCTCGTCCACGAACGCCGGCACGGCGAACCCGTCGTCCTCGACCCGCGGCGCCTCCTGCAGGGCCACGTCGCGCGGCAGGCTCTTCGCCTCCTCGTCGGCGCGGAGCGGCAGCCGCTCGATCTGCACGTGCGCCGTCGGCGGCACCGCCGAGACGTCGAGCTCCTCGAGCTGCCGGACGTAGCTGAGGATGTTGCCGAGATCGCCGGTGAGGCGTTCCATTTCCTCAGCGGAGAGGTCGAGGTGGGCGAGGCGCGCGATCGTCAGCGCCTCATCGCGGCGGAGAGGGGGCGAGTCAGCGTTCGACATGGCGAGCGCCCGATGTAGCACCGCCGGTTCCGCGGACGCTAGAGCCGGCCGCATGGAGCGGCGCCCCCGCGAAGCGCCGCCCCGCGCGCGCCCCCCGAATCTGGCCGCGGTACGAAAACGGTGATAACGGCGGGCTCGCGCGCGCCCGGTCGTCCTCGGCCGTTCGGGCAGGAGCCCCGGCCCTCCGCGCGTTGTAGGCGAATGCAGTCCCCGAGAACGCCCACCCTGCGCCGCGAGCGCGTCGGCATCATCGTCCTCTGCGCGGCCGCGGCCGCGGCGATGTCGCCCGACGTGGGCGGAGGCGCGCGAGACCGATCGACCGCGCTCGCCGCGGAGCTCGCGGAGCGAGGGATCACCGCGGCGTCCGGCGACGTGGTGTGGGTGGATCCGCCGCGCGGCGGCTTCCGCCCGCTCGGCGTCAGGGCGCGCGCCGTCGCGCGCGGCGCCGTCCGCGGGGAGCCGACCGACCTCTACCTCGTCGACACGAGGCTCTCGCCCGAGGGCGTCCTGCTCGACGTCTCGGGCATCCACAACCTCACGGAGACGAGCGGCGCGGACGAGTCGAAGCCGGTGCTCCGCCGCGAGGCGCTCGCGTACGTCTCGCGCCCGCTGGTCGATGCCGCGTCGCCCACGGTGCACGTGCTCGATCTCGACGGACAGGCGATCCCGGGCAGCGCCGACTGGTCCCCCGTCGAGCGGCTCCAGCACGCCCTCACGAGCTGGCAGGCGACCGGCCGGCTGCGCGGGATCGGCCGGCGGACGTTCGCGATCGACCCCGTCCGCGGCGAGGATCCCGCCGCGGAGGACCCCGGCGCGGAGGATCCCGGCGCCGCGGCGCCCGACGGGGGCAGCGGCCGCGCCCCGGACGCGGGCGACGTCGCGATCGCCCTGGAGGGCGACGGCGCGGTCGTCGTCCGCGCGGGCGGCCGGGAGGCGCGCCTGCCGCTGCACGGCGCGGACGCGCCGCTGCCCGCGTGGATCCGCGCCGAGTCGCCCGAGATCGCGCGGCCGGGGAACTTCGTCACCTGGGCGGTCGACCGGGTGCGCTTCGTGATCGGCGACGCCGCGATGCAGACGGTGAAGGCCGTGGCGTTCACGGCGCTCGATTTCGTCCTCCGCAACAAGGAGGCGGTGACGGGCGACACGGGGGCCGAGGACATCGCCGCGGATCTCGGCAAGAGCGCGCTGGATCCGCCGGTCCGCCAGATCCCGATCGATCCCGAGATCGGCTGGCCGCCCGCGCCCCTCGAGCCCTGGGTGACGCCGGCGCTGCCCGGGGAGGGGCAGTGGAACCAGCAGGGCGGCGACGCCTTCGTGCGCAAGCTCGACGGGCTCCCGCCGGCGTTCATGACCACGTTCATCCGGGCGGATCGCTCGCGCAAGGCGACGCGCGTCTACATCGCGCTCTGGGATCCGCGGCAGGTGGAGCTCCACATGATGGCGGGCACGGTGGAGCCCAAGGGCGCGACGGGCGAGGCGGGGCCGGGGCTCATCCCGCGCACGCCCGAGGTCATGAAGCGCGTGGTCGCGGCGTCGAACGCGGGCTTCCAGGCGATGCACGGCGAGTTCGGCATGATGGCCGACGGGGTGATGTACCTGCCGCCGAAGCCCTACGCCGCGACCGTGGCGGTCCGGCGCGACGGCAGCACGCTCTTCGGGACCTGGTCGGAGGACGAGACCGTCCCCGAGTGGATGCTCTCGTACCGCCAGAACATGACGGTCATGGTCCAGGACGAGAAGTGGAATCCGTTCGGGCGGACGTGGTGGGGCGGCACGCCGCCCGGGTGGGCCGACAAGACGCACACGGTCCGGACCGGCATCTGCCTGACGCGGGAGCGCTTCGTCGCGTACTTCTACGGCGCCGACGTGAGCCCGGAGGCGCTGTCCCAGGCGATGATCCAGGCCCGCTGCGCCTACGGGATCGCGCTCGACATGAACGCGGGCCACAGCGGGCTCGAGTTCTACTACGTGGCGCCGAGCGGCGAGCTGCCCGCGCTGGGGCGGCCGCTCCAGGGCGAATGGGAGGCGGAGGGCGAGGTCTCTGGGCTCTCGGGCTACCGGTTCCGCGGCCGCCGGCTCATCCGCGGCATGGGCCTCATGAACTTCCCCCGTTACATCCGGCGGGAGGCGCGCGATTTCTTCTACATGACGCTGCGGCACCTCCTGCCGGGGCCGCCGCTCGCGCCGCGCGCCGCGCCGGTCGAGGCGGGGGAGGGCGTCTGGCGCACCCAGGGGCTCCCGCAGCACGGCTTCCCGTACGCGCTCGCGACGACCGCGATCCGCCCCGACCCCGCGCGGCCCGACGTGCGGCTGCGGGTGCTCAAGGTCGACCCGCGGACCGTCGCGGCGGCGCCGCTGAGCGAGCCCCCGGCGGCCGGGGCGGGCGCGGTCGTCGCGGTGCTCGGCGACGGCGGCGCGGCGCCCGGCGCGGCCCAGGGCGGGGCGTCGAGCATCTGGCACTCGGCCGGGGCGTTCTCGGCCTCGCCGACCCCGCCGGTGCGCGGCGCGGTCCGGATCGCGACGGGGGCCGACGGCAGCGCGGGGGCCGTGGCCGCGCTGGGGGTGAACGACGAGGACGGCATGCTGATCTACGTCGAGCGGGTGGCGTCCGGCCCGTCCAGCGCGCCGGACGCCGCGCTGTCGCCCGACGCCTCGGCGCCGCCCCCGGCGCCCGTGGACCCGCGCGACGCGAGGCTGCTCCAGGACTTCCTGGCGGGGCTCGGGTGCTCCTCGCGGATCTACCTTCCCCGGCCGCTCTCGGTCGCCCTCGGGGGCGATACAGATCTCTCCGGCGCCGCCGTCCACCCGCCGTCGGGCCCGCGCGCCGTCCAGCTCACGCGCGCCGAGGCGCCCGGCGCCGGACGGATGTTCGAATCGACGCCGATCGTTCCGCACAGCGTCTGGTACCCGCTCCAGCAGAAGCGCGTTCGATACTTCAAAAAGCCGAAGAAAGAGGAAAACGCGGACAGCGAGCCCTGAGCGCGGTGACGCCCGGATCCTCGCCTGGGATGCAGTAGGCGCTTGTGCGTCGGCGGTCCGAGGGATTAGAAAAAGGTGGTCGGTGCACCGTTTGCAGTCCTTCGGAGCTTGCGATCTCTCGGCGCGGATCGGCATGGGCTCGCTGGTGGAGGTCGCGCGCGCGACGCGCCGGGAGCGCGGGCGCGCCATTGCGTCGAGGCGCGCGGCCGCATCGAGGCGCGCGGTCGCGTCGAGGCGTGCGATCGAGAGCGGCGCGCGATCGATCCGTGTCGCGCTGCGCATGTGTTTCCGGTCGATGACGGCAGGCGCGCGCTCGTTCGAGGGCGCGAGCGCCGCGGACGTCATGATGCGTTTCGAATGCCGCGGCGCGCGGGATCCGCGCGAGATCGCGGCGCGCGCATCGCGGCGTCGGCGCCGGGATCCTCCCGATGGCGCTCGCGAAGTTACCGGACCAGCGGTACGCTGCAGTGGGTCAGGTTTGCGCCGGGCTCTCCGAGCTCGCCCGCGACGAGGGCCCGTTCTTCCACATCACGCTCATCGCGCGGTGCATGCGCGATCGTTTCCCGGAAGCCGCGGCGAACGGCGCCGCATGTCCTGAGGAGTTCTCGAACATGGCCGATAACAAGGGCGGCAGCGATCTAGATGTCTTCGAGGGGCTCGCCAAGAAATCATCCCGCGCCACGAGCCCCGCTCTCGTGCCTCCCTCGCCGCCGACGCGGAAGAGCACCCTCGTCGGCGGGGTCGGCACGCCGCCGCCCCCCAACCCTCCTGCGGTGACGCTCCCTGGGGGGATGGCCTCTCCGGTGCCGCCTCCGTCGGTGCCGCCTCCGGTGCCGCCGCCGGTGACGGCGAAGGGGACCAGTCCCGGTTCGCTGCCGCCGCCGGTGCCGGCGAAGGGGACCAGCCCCGGTTCGCTGCCGCCGGGTTCGCTGCCGCCGCCGGTGCCATCGAAGGGGACCAGCCCCGGTTCGCTGCCGCCCGGTTCGCTGCCGCCGCCGGTGACGGCGAAGGGGACCAGCCCCGGTTCGCTGCCGCCGCCGATGCCCCCATCGGTCAAGCCGGGCTCTCTGCCGCCCGTGGTGCCGCCTCCGTCGCGGCAATCGGCGCTGCCCCCGGTCTCCGCCCCCCCGGCCTTGCCGTCGAAGAGCCCGGTGCCGCCGGCGCCGACCAGCGCGCTGCCCCCGGTGGTCCCGCCGCCGGTGCGCGTGCCGTCGGTGAAGCCGCCGCAGAAGGCGGCCGACGAGGCGAAGCCTCGGTCGGGGAAGGGCGCCGCGGTCGACATGGACTGGGACGACGACGAGGAGTCGACCCACGTCTACGACCGGCCTGGCAGCGACAGCATGCCCGGGAGGACGACCCCGCTGCCGACGGTGAGCTCGCCGTCGCTCCCGAAGGCGGCCGCGACGCTGCTCGCGAGCTCCGGCGGCGCCGCGCCGGCCGCGAAGGCGCGCACCCCGATCCCGACGCCGCCGCCGATCCCGAGCGCCCCGCCGGCGCCGCCGATGCCGGAGATCGGCCACCGCCCGCTCCCGCTGTCGCGCAACGACGAGCCGACGGCGATCCGCCCGCGCCCTGCGACGCAGCAGGGCGCCGGCAAGGCGGGCGTGCTCCTCGGCGGGCTCGCGCTGGTCGCCGTGCTCATCCTGGCCGTGGTCATTCTCGTGCCGAAGAAGGGCGCGCTCACGATCGACCTGAAGGCCCCGGGCGGCGCGTCCGTCGCGAGGGCCGAGATCTTCATCGACGGCCAGAAGCGCTGCGACACCGTGCCGTGCGTCGTGCGCGAGCTCGAGCCCGGTTCGAAGGTGGTCAAGATCCTCGCCCCCGACTTCCCGCCGCGCGACGCCGTCGAGATCGTCGAGGGTGGCAAGGAGAAGGTCGTCGTGATCACGCTCGACGGCACGGCCGCGGGGCGGACCTCGACCAGCGCGTCGACGGCGACCGGCGTGAAGGCGTCCGGCGCGCAGCCCGGCGTGAAGGTCTTCATCGACGGCGTGGAGAAAGGCACGCTGCCGCTCGAGGCCAGCGTGTCGCCCGGGGAGCACAAGATCCGCTTCGATGGCGGCGAGCGCTACGAGCCCGTGGAGCAGACGGTGGAGGTCGGTCAGGGCCAGACGAAGGACCTCGGCACGGTCGCGCTCAAGGTGCTGAAGGGGCAGGTCACGCTCGATCTCGCCACGTCGGGGGCCTCGGTCAAGCTGGTGAACGCCAAGGGGACGGAGAAGAAGCTGCCGGATTCGGCCTGGAAGAAGCCGCCCGTGAAGGTGGATGTCAATCCGTCGGAGGGCTGGAAGATCGTCGCGACGAAGAGGGGATATTCGGACTTCTCTCAGGCGATCTCGTTCGAGGGCGGGCCGGCCGAGAAGACGATCCGGATCGCGCTGGAGGAGGCGAGCAAGCCCGAGCCGGCCGCCGCCGCGGCCGCGCCAGCGCCGGCGCCTGCGCCCGCCGCCCCGGCGGCCGCGGCGCCGAGGTCGGAGGCGCCGGCCCCTGCGCCGAAGGCCGAGGCGCCGGCCGCAGCGGCTGCGCCCGCGGCGGCTGCTGCTGGCAATGCGACCCTGAACATCAACTCGATCCCGGTCTCGAAGGTGGTCCTCGATGGCCGGCCGCTGGGGAGCACGCCCAAGGTCGGCGTCAGCGTCCCTGCGGGGTCGCACACGGTGACCTTCATCCATTCGGAGCTCGGGAAGAAGTCGGTCACCGTCTCCGTGAAGGCCGGCGAGACCAAGACCGCGGCCGTCAAGTTCGACTAAAGCAGCGGGGGCGCGTGCTGCGAGGCGCTCCGTGCTGCGGGCGACCGCGTGGCGGGCCGAAGAACGACCGCGCGCCCACCTGTCGGCGTTGACGCGGTCGCCTTCGCTGTCTCGAGTATGCGCGTCACGCGCTGCACGTCGACGACATCCAACGCGAGCGCGCTGGCCAGGCGCGACGCGTACACCTTCACGAGCTCCCGCTCGGGCGCAGGCGTGATTGTCGCCGGTAGCCACGGCTACCGCCGTCGAGATGCCGGTCACGCTCACAGGCGTGCTCCTCTATCAGCCTGTCCGATCGGGTCGTGGACAGCTTCTCGATCTTTCTTTCCGGCAGTACCGTGGCCAAAACGGCCGGCAATAAGAACCAGGGCACCGCCGATGCCTCTTCCGTTTACGTATTCAAGGCGACCAGGATCGACCAGCCTACGCAGTGCATCTCGGGAGTTTGCGTGCCCAACTCGTCACCCATGGCGACCGGTGGCTCTCAGGCGTTCACGCGTTCACGTCAACGAAGAACTGGGACATCCCGGTGTACGAAGGAATATGGAAGACCGAAGTGGACAGGACGAGCCATCTCACGGAATCCGACGAGACCAACAACATCTCGTATTTCCCGATTGACACACATCTGACGTAGCTCGTCTCGATGGTCGTCGTCGTGGGGGCAGGTCGCGTACCCCGACAGCGTCGCGGGACCTCACTGCTCGCCCTCGACCCGCTCCGCCCAAGCGCGCCAGGTTGTCGCGCAGCGGGGCTCGTCTGCGTGGGCGCCGCCCGCGCAGTACGCCGGATCGCGCGGGGGACCCAGCACGAGAATGGCCGTCTTGCTCACGAACGGCAGGTCGCGCCGCCAGATCTCGCTGAAGCCGTCGAGGCGCCGGCGGTAGGCCTCTGCGGCCTGCTCCCCGAGGAGCTTGTCGAGCTGCGCGCGGACCTGCTGCCGCAGCTCCTCGTCGTCCGTGACGGCGAGGGTGCGCTGGAGGAACCGGATCTGCGCCTCGCGCTCGCCGGCGCGCCCGAGGATGCCCGCGCCGCCGAGCGCCTGCCAGCTGATGTTCGCGTCGTTGCCCCCGAGCTCCGCGGCGCGCGCGAGCATCCGGGCCCCGTCGAGGCGCCACTGCGCCTTCTCCGTGGGATCGCTCAGGTAAGAGGCCGGCGCGATGAAGGCGACGAACTGGCCGAGCGCGAGCCAGAGCTCGCCGTCGAGGGGGCGGTTCTTCACCCCGCGCTCCATGATCTCGCGCGCCTTGAGGACCTCGTCGCGCGGGGTCGTGTTCGTCTGGAAGGTGATGAGCGCGTCGGCGAACAGGTAGGGCTCGCGGAAGGTCGGGTCGAGCGCGTTGATGGCGTCGAGCAGCAGGGTCAGGTTCTCGAAGCGGCGGCGCTCCATGGTGTGCAGCCCCTGCGAGACGAGCACGTGCGACCAGAGGAGATCGGCCAGCGCGGAGCGATAGCCGAGCGACAGGGTGACCACCTCGTCCGGCGGCGGCAGGACGTACACGTCGGAGGTCTCGGCGACGCGCTTCTCCAGCTCCGCGGCCGGCGCGCGCACGCTCCCGATCGCGACGGCCGCGACGGCCGAGAGCGCGACCGTGACGAGCGCGTCGCGCGCGCCCGCGACGCGGGACAGGAGGGAACGGGCTGCCGGACGGTCCGCTGTCCCGGGCGCCGGACGAGCCCCCATCATTCCACCTCGCGGTCCACGAACATGCCCGGGAGCACGCGGGCGGGCTCCCCGGGGACCCGCTCGCCGCGCACCTCGAACGTGGACAGCGCGCCGTCGCCGTCGAGGTCGCCATGCGCGGTCGCGATGAAGCGCATGGCCTTCGACGCGTCGAGCTCGCTCGTGAACTGGAACGCGAAGGCGTGCGGCCCCTCGAAGCGGAAGTCGAGCGACCGCCACGTGAGGTGCTCCCACGACTCCGGCGGGTCGACCGCGCGCACGCCGCGCGGCACCTGCGCCGGGGTCAGCGGGGCAGACGGGGGGAAGCTGATCTCCTGCGGCCGCGACTCGGCGTAGGCGACCGCGCTGGTCACCAGCCGGTCGAGCCCCTCGATCGGCTCGCTCAGCTTGGACGCGCTGAGGTTTCGGAAGAACGCCGGAACGGCGACGGCGAGGACGCTGCCGCCGACCGCGAAGGCCGCGCTGAGCTCCAGCGCGCTCCAGGAGCGCCAGGTCATGGGCTCCTCTCTACCTCACCCGTCCGCGATCCACCAAGCGCGACCGACGCCCGCGACCCGCGTCAGTCCGGGTCGTTGTCCGTGAAGATCACGGTGCTGGTCACGATCTCGCCGTTGCGCACCTCGCCGGTGCGAACCAGCGTGCACGTCAGGCCGTCGCCGTCCAGGTCCCCGCGCGCGCCCGCCTCGAACGCCTCCGATCCGGTGGGGAGGGGGGCGCCGAGCAGGTCCTCGCTGAGGTAGCCGCTGCCGACCTGGTACGAGTACTGGAAGTAGATGGGCGAGATCGTCGTGAAGCCGAGGCACTGCCAGCCCTCGACCGGCGAGCCCGACATGAAGTCGTCGCCGGGCGCCTCGCTCGGCTGGTACTTCGTCCCCTGCACGGAGGCGAAGTTGAAGGGCACCGGCCTGGCGGAACCGCAGAGGAAGTGGATCTGGTCTGCGGTGACGCCCGTGGCGGGCAGGAGCTGGGAGACGTCGCGATCGCGCTCGTACTGCGTGACGGCGCTGCGGGTGATGGCGCCGACGATCTGCTTCGCTTCAGCCGTCTTCGCCGTGGCGATGTAGTTGCGCACCCCGACGACGGCCAGGGCGGCGAGCACGCCGATGATGGCGACCACGATCATGAGCTCGATGAGGGTGAATCCGCGACTGCGAGATACTTCCTTCTGCCGCACGGTACGCCCTCATGCTGGATGTGGTCCACGAAGCCTGGTCGCCCGACCCCCGGGAGGGCCGGGCGACCATCGATCACCTCATTCGTACTCGTTCTCGATGTAGACCTGCGTGGCCACGGCGAGCTGCCCGGTGCCGGTGTCCACCGTGCCGCCGCGGGTGAAGAAGCTGTAGGTCGTGTCGTTGTCGAGGTCGCCGACCGCGCCGGCCTCGAAGCCGTCAGCGGTGGGATCAGGGCTTGCCGTGACGCCCGGGATGCGAGCGCC
Source organism: Sorangium sp. So ce134 (assembly GCA_051525975.1). Taxonomy (GTDB): domain Bacteria; phylum Myxococcota_A; class Polyangia; order Polyangiales; family Polyangiaceae; genus Sorangium. The sequence continues at coordinate 7,794,909 of CP150314.1, read as the reverse complement.
GCGGACGTAGTGATACTGGTAGTAGATCGGCTGGGTCATCGAGAACCTCAGGCACTTCCAGCCCGCGGTCGAGGAGCCCGTCTCGAAGTCCTCGCCTTCGGCCGGGTCGGGCTGGTACTTGATGCCGGCCGGAACGTCATCGGGCACCGCGGTGGCGCTCTCGCACAGGCTGTGGCTCGCGGCCGCGGACTCTCCACCGGCCGTGAGGATCTCGGAGGCCGCCGACTCGCGCTCGAACGCGGCCGCGGCGCCGCGGGAGATCGCGCCCACGGAGTTCTTGGCCTCCGAGGTCTTCGCGCTCGCGAGGTACCGGCGGACGCCGAAGATCGCCAGCGCCGCGAGGACGCCGATGATGGCGACGACGATCATGAGCTCGACGAGGGTGAAGCCTCTCCTGTCGTATCGCTTGAATGCACGCATGAGTGTCGATCCTCCGTGATGCTTTCTTTAATTGGATGCTGTGCCGAGACTGACCGTGACGAAGCCTGGTGCGGGGCCCGGCCAGCCCGCAGCGCGAAAACCTCTCCCCCGGACAGGCGCTCTCGGCGCCGCGCCGGGGCAAACCATCCTCTACTCCGTGTCGTTCTCCCAGTAGATCCCGGACATCGTGGATGTCGTCAGCAGCAAGGCATACGTCCCATCCACGTCGCGATCGCCGGCCGCCTGGACGATGTACCAGGGGCCGTTCGGCGCGAAGTTCGTGTCGGTCAGCGGAGACTCGGGCAAGCCGTGCCAGGTGAAGCCGGCGTGGGCTGTCGCGGTGAAGCTCGTCCCGACGCCGGCCACCGTCGCGTACCCGAAGCGGACAGCGCCGTCCGTCGTCACGTTGAGCAGCCGCCAGTTGTCGGCGTCGGCGTGACTGCCGCCCCACGCGTGCTTGTGATCGTCGAGCGTCGCCGAAGGGTACCAGGCGTCGAGCGCGCTCGAGACGTTCAGGTACACGAGCATCTCGGCCTTGTAGGACTCCTGCGCACCGCGGATCCCCTGGATGACCGCCTTCGGCTCGGCGATGCCCGCCGCGTTCATGTACCGGCGGTAGCCCACGAGGGCGAGCGCCGCGAGAATACCGACCATCCCCACGACGACGAGGAGCTCGACGAGCGTGAACGCTCGCCTCGCTGCGTTTCGCTGTCGCCGCCTGCTCCGCATTCGGCAGGACCTTCCAGCAGGCGACGTGCCAAGGAGAGCGCGGCCCGGCGTCGTCTTCGACTTGCGCGAGAAGCTCATGAGTTGCCTCGGTTTTCCTTGAGGGAGAGGGTCGAGCTGCGAGATGTGTGTGGTTGTGTTCGCTTCCGGCGGTGACGAAAACCGTCACTGCGGGGCGCCGGGCGGTGACGATTCTCGTCGGGATCCCTCCAGCTCGTCGTCGCCCTCGCCGTCGGCGGCGAGCGCGTGCTTGGCGAGCCGGTAACGCAGCGATCGAAACGAGACGCCGAGCAGCTTCGCGGCGGCCTTGCGCACGCCGCCGGTGCGCTCGAGCGCCTGGAGGATGAGCCGGCGCTCGACCTCCCCGAGCACCTCGTCGAGCATGCACCCGCCCGGCGGCAGCTGCGCGAGGAGCGGCGCCGGGCTCGCGCTGAGGCCGGCGACGGCGCTCGGGAGATCGCCGAGGCCGATCGAGGGCCCTCCGGCGAGCGCCACCGCGCGCTCCATCATGTTCTCGAGCTCGCGCACGTTGCCCGGGAAGCCGTACGCGTCGAGCGCGCGCACCGCGTCCGTCGTCAGGCCGCGGACGTCCTTGCCGAGCTCGGCGGCGAAGCGGCGCAGGAAGCGCTCGGCGAGCCGCGAGATGTCCCCGGGGCGCTCGCGCAGCGGCGGCAGCTCGATGCGGATGACGTTGAGCCGATAATAGAGGTCCTGCCGGAACCGGCCCTCGCGCACCTCGACCTCCACGTCCCGGTTGGTCGCGGCGAGGACCCGGACGTCCACCGCGATCTCCGCGGCGGCGCCCACCGGGCGCACCTTCCGCTCCTGGAGCACGCGGAGGAGCTTCACCTGCAGCGAGGCCGGCAGCTCCCCGACCTCGTCGAGGAGCAGCGTCCCGCCGTCCGCCTCCCGGAACAGCCCGAGCGAGCGCGCGCCGGCCCCCGTGAACGAGCCCTTCTCGTGGCCGAACAGCTCGCTCTCCATGAGCGCCTCCGGCAGCGCGCCGCAGTTGACGACCAGGAACGGCCGCGCGGCGCGGTCGCTCTGCTCGTGGATCGCGCGGGCCACGCGCTCCTTGCCGGTCCCGCTCTCGCCCGTGATCAGCACGGTCGTGCGCGTCGGCGCGATCTTGCCGATCAGCTCCGAGATCCGCTGCATGGCGGCGCTCGTGCCGAGCGGCTCGCGCGACGGCTGATCGAGCCGCTCGAGCTGCGCGCGCAGCCGCTGGTTCTCGGCGACGATCGAGCTCTTCTCGAGCGCCTTCGCGGCGAGCGCGATGAGCTCCGCCGGCGAGAACGGCTTGGTCACGAAGTCGTACGCGCCGTGGCGCATCGCGTCGAGCGCGCTCTCCACGGTCGAGTGCGCCGTCATCACGATCACCTCGGTCGCGCCGCTCCGCGCCTTCGCGGCCGTGAGCACCTCGATCCCCGAGCCGTCGGGCATCACGAGGTCGGTGAGGATCAGCGGGAACGGCTGCGGGTTCTGGCGGATCGCCTCGAGCGCGGCGCGGGCGCCGGGCGCGAGCACGACCTCGTAACCCTGGCGGCGGAAGGCGATGGTGAGCACCTGACGGAGGCCCGGCTCGTCATCGACGACCAGCACCCGGGTGGCGTTCGGCGGGATGCTCGGCGGGATCGACGCCATCACGCCACCACCCTATCACGATGCGCCCCGCGCGCGTCGACGGCGGCCAGCGGGCACGGCGCGCTGCGTCGTCGCGCTCGCTCAGGCCAGCGGAGATCGCGCTGTCGCGCTGCGCCCGTCGGCCTTCAGGGGCACGCGTCGTCGACGACGCCGAGCGGCGTGCGCTCCTCGACGACGAAGGTCTGCGCCGCGCTCTCGTCGCCTCCGTTGCCCTCCAGCTCCTGCCACACGAGCAGGACGTCGCAGAGCTCCGCCTCGATCTCGAGGTGGTACCGGCCGTTCTCGTCGGTGTCCTCCTCGATCACGCCCCGCTGCGTCCGCTCATTGAACAGGCTGACGCGCGCCCCAGGGGCACAGTTGCCCGAGATCTCCCACACCCCCTCCTGGCTCGTCGACGGCCGCATCGTGTCGGCCGGCTCGGGTGGGGGGAGGGGCAACGTCGGGCTCAGGCACGCCGCGCCGGCGATCAGCGAGGTCGCGAGGGCAAAAGCGAGGTGAAGCGCGCGGCGGAGCATCGGCACGGCCCGGCTTCATAGCACACCGCGTGCCGCTCCCTCGACGCCGATGCGCGCCGTGATTTGCCGTGATTCTCAGCCGTCGCGTCGCGACCTGCCGGCCGGGCCGTCAATTCTGTTGGCGCTCGCGTCCATCGGTTTGCAGCACGCGCAGGGCGACGCGCCGCTTCGCCGTGACCGCGTCGAGCTGCGGGGGCAGGGGGAGCGCGGCGCCGCGCGCGCCCTCGTCCTCGTCGAGCACCTCGCCCACGAGATCGTAGTCGCTCGCCTGCGTGATCCGGACGCGGCACATCTCGCCGGGGCGGACCTCGCCGCCGGAGAGGTAGACCTGCCCGTCGATCTCGGGCGCCTGACCGGCGTGGCGGCCCATGAGCACGTACTCGTGCTCGTCGCTCGTCCCCTCGACGAGCACCTCGAGGTCGCGGCCGATCATCGCGGCGCTCTTCTTGTGCGCGATGCGGCGCTGGAGCGTCATGAGGCGGCGGTAACGGCTCGCGGCCGTGCGCGCGGGGACCTTGCCCTCGAGCGCGTAGCTGCGGCTCGCCTCCTCGTCGGAGTAGCGGAACACCCCGACCCGCTCGAACTCGGCCCAGCGCACGAAGTCGCAGAGCTCCTCGAACTCGGCGTCGGTCTCGCCGGGGTGGCCGACGATGAACGCGGTGCGGAACGTGAGGTCGGGCACGCGCTCGCGCAGCGTGGAGACGACCCGCCGGAGCCGATCGCCGCCGTGGCCGCGGCGCATCCGGCGCAGCATCGCGTCGGCGGCGTGCTGGAGCGGCATGTCGACGTAGGGCACGACCCGCGGGTGGCCGGCGAGCAGCTCGATGAGGTCGTCGGTCATCGTCTCGGGGTAGAGGTAGAAGAGCCGCACCCAGCGCACGCCCGGCACGTCGGCGACCTTCTGGACGAGCTCCGCGAGCGTCGCGCGCTCGCCGCCCTGCGCGCGGCCCGCGGCGTCGCGGCCGTAGGCGATCGTGTCCTGCGAGATCAGGTTGATCTCGCGGACGCCCGCCGCCGCGAGCTGCTCCACCTCGCGCACCACGTCCGGGATGGGCCGCGAGCGCTGCGCGCCGCGCAGATCGGGGATCACGCAGAACGAGCAGGTGCGGTTGCAGCCCTCGGCGATCTTGACGTAGGCGCTGCCGCCGGGGGTCGAGAGGGTGCGCGGATCGCCGGCGCGGATCAGCCACTCGGCGGGGTTGCCGACGAGCATCCGCTCCGCGTCGCCCGCGAGCACCTGACCGAGCTTGAGCATGTCGCTCGAGCCGAGGAAGTGGTCGACCTCGGGCATCTCGCGGGCGAGCTCCTCGGGGTGGCGCTGCGAGAGGCAGCCGGCGACCACCAGCCGCTTGCAGCTGCCGCGCTCCTTGTGCTGCGCCATCTCGAAGATGGCGTCGATCGACTCCTTCTTCGCCTCGCCGATGAAGCCGCAGGTGTTGACGACGATCACCTCGGCCTCGGCGGCGTCGTCGACGTGCGCGTAGCCGGCCGCGCGCGCGACGCCGAGCATCACCTCGGAGTCGACGCGGTTCTTGGGGCACCCGAGGCTGACGAAATGGACCTTGCGCGAGCTCATGTCGCCGCTCCCTCGCGCTCGCCGTCGACGAAGACGACCCGGCCGCCGGCCAGCGTCATCTTGACGCGCCCCGTGAGCTGCTTGCCGAGCAGCGGGGTGTTCTTGCTCTTCGAGCGCAGGCGCGCCGGGTCGAGGACGAAGGTCAGGTTCGGATCGACGAGGCAGAGCTCGGCGCGGGCGCCGGCCTTGATCGCGGGCGCCTCGAGCCGCGCGATGCGCGCGGGGGCGCGGGTGAGCGCGTCGACGAGCCGCCCGAGGGGGAGGGCGCCCTGGCGCACGAGGTCGAGCAGGACGGGGACGACGAGCTCGAGGCCGATGAGGCCGGGCGACGCCTCGGCGAACTCGCAGTCCTTCTCGAGCGTCGAGTGGGGCGCGTGGTCGGTCGCGACCGCGTCGATGGTGCCGTCCGCGAGCGCCTCGCGGAGCGCGTCGACGTCCGCCTGCTCGCGCAGGGGCGGGTTGACCTTGCACGCGGTGTCGTAGCCGAGCACGGCGGCGTCGGTGAGCGTGAGGTGGTGCGGCGTCACCTCGGCGGTCACGGCGATGCCGCGGGCCTTCGCCTCGCGGAGGATGCGGACCGCCCCGAGCGACGAGACGTGCGCCACGTGGTAGCGGGCCCCGGTGGCCTCGGCGAGCAGCACGTCGCGCGCGACGATGATGTCCTCCGCCACGCGGGGCCAGCCCCGGAGGCCGAGGCGCGTCGCGATCGCCCCCTCGTGCATCTGCGCCCCCTCGGTGAGGGCGTGGTCCTCGGCGTGCTGGATGACCGGGAGATCGAAGGTCTTCGCGTACTCCAGAGCGCGGCGCATGACCGCGCTCGACGTGACGCAGCGCCCGTCGTCGGAGACCGCCACGACGCCGGCCTCCTTGAGGTCGGCCATCTCGGTGAGCTCGGCGCCCTTCTGGCCGATCGTGATCGCGCCGATGGGGTGGAGCGCGGGCCCCGAGAGCGCGCGGGCGCGCGCGATCATGGCCTCGGTGATGGATCGGGTGTCGTTGACGGGCCGCGTGTTCGGCATCGCGCACACGTGCGCGAAGCCGCCGGCGGCCGCGGCGGCCAGCCCGGAGGCGATGTCTTCCTTGTACTCCTGGCCGGGCTCGCGGAGGTGGGCGTGGAGATCGACGAAGGCGGGGAGGAGCAGGAGCCCCTCGCCGGGCACGATCTCGGCCCGGTCGGCGGCGCGAAGATCGTCGGTCGCTGCGCCGCGCCCGACCCGGGTGATGACGCCGTCCTCCACGACGACGTCGACCACGTCGTCGAGCTGTTGGGCCGGGTCGACGGCGCGCACGCCGACGAAGAGAAGGAGAGGGGGAGGTGAGCCGATGGCCGCCATGGGAGCGCGCTCCCCTAGCACATGCGCCTCTCGCCGTGCACCGCCGCGGGGTCGGAGCGGGACCGGCGCGGCGCGGAGACCCGTCGCGGGGTCGGCGTGAGCGAACCAGCGCGGCCGGGGAGGCCGCCGCGAGGTCGGCAGAACCAGCGCGGTCAGGAGGAGGGCCGGGTAAGCCGGGTAAGGAGGGCCGGGGGAGGGGCGGGTGACGGGACGAAGCGGGGGACGCCCGGCGGGGCGGACGCCGGCTGAAAGAAAAACGCTCTGGGCGTGATGTAGGGCTTGACGGACCGCGAGGGGGTGAGGTAGTGATGCCGTCCCGCTCGCGAAGCTGGCGGAATTGGCAGACGCGCTGGATTCAGGTTCCAGTGGGGTAACTCCCGTGGAGGTTCAAGTCCTCTGCTTCGCACCAGGCGCCCTTCTTATCCTTCCCTGGCCACTGTAGTGGCCCTCTCCTTATTTGCCTTTGGGGGCATCTCTTGTGATCGCAGCGCATCCCGGTCAGGGGGCGCTGCGGCTGCGGCATCCGGCTCGAGCGACGGCAGGCCCCCCACCGGGCCCGCCGCGTCGAGCGCCTCGACCGAGCCCGCGGTGGCAACGGCGACGGTCGAGGTCGAGCCTCCGCGCGGGGCCGGCGTGCAGGAGTTCGTCCCCTTCGGGACCCTCGCCGGCTGCAAGGCCAAGTCGGGTGATATAGCGACCTACATCCTGCGCGAGGGGATGGGGGTGGCCGGCAGGGCCGACGGCTCGTTCGCCGCCGTGTGGCTCGTGGACCTCAAGGGCGGAGACGCGCAGATCGCGTTCGCCGGCTTCGACAACGACGCCCGCCAGATCGCCCGGGCGAGGGCGATCTCGATCACGCGCGAGGCAGGGCTCCGGATCTTCTCTTCCGGGGACGCCTGGGCGGTCACGTGGTTCGACGCCGAGGGGCTCGCGTACGCCCGGCCGCGCTGGGAGACCAACCCGCCGGCGGAGATCCTGCGTGTCGGCGCCATCGGGAGGGAGGTCAGCGAGCACGTCGCCATCGCGCCGGCTCCGGGCGGCGCCCTCGTGGCGGCGGCCCCCTTCGGGGCGGAGCGCAACAAGCTGGGCGTGTTCCAGTTCGCCCCGGTGGATCCTGCGCAGCCGCAGCTCAAGGCGGTCGGGGTCACGCGCCACACGAAGAAGCCGCGCTGGCCGGCGGTCGCTGCGGACGCGTCCGGCGGCTACCTGGTCGCGTGGCACGACGAGGACGACGGGAGCATCCGGGCCTCGCGGTTCGACGCCGCCGGCAGGGAAGGGAATGCCCACGTCGTGGCCAAGCTCGAAGGCGGCGACCGCTCGGCCGCCGCGATTCAGGAAACGCCGGACAGAGAGCGGCGGCTCGGGCTCGTGGCCACCGCCGGCGGGGCGCTCGTGGCGTGGAACGAAGGGTCCACCTTGGTCGCCCGCGCGCTGGACGCCGAGGCGCGGCCGCGCGGGGCGCCCTGGGTCATCGGCAAGGGCAAATGGCGCGCGATCGCGCCGAGCGGCGACGGGGCGTTCGTGGCGTGGGTCGGCCACGATGGCAAGGCCGACGGGCAGCTCCTGCTCGTGAAGCTGGGCGCCGACGGAGCGCCTTCCGCCCGGGGGATCCGGGTGACGGATGGGGCGACTCCCGTAAAGGATTCTCCCAGCCTGGCCCTCGCCGGCGAGCGCGTGGGCGTCGCATGGACGGAGGCGATGGGCCCCGGTGTGAGCACGAAGCGCGCAGTCTTAAGGGTGCTCGAGCGCGCCTGCATCCCTTGAGCGCCGGCGCGACGAGGGCGCGCGTACGGCGGGCGTAGCGCCGACTCTGGCGCTAGGATAAGGGATGTGAGCCACGCATTCGGCCCGAGTCAGCCACCGCCGAACCGCGATGCGAACGAGCCTCTGACGGCGCTCCGGGATGCGCGGGCGGGCCTCCTGCCCTCCGAGGGCGATCTGCCTGTCAGCGCGCCCTCCGGCGACGAGGCGGCCAGCGTCGCTGCCGCGCCCCGAGCGCCGTCGCCGAGCGGCGCCTCCACGCCGCTGCCGGTCATCCACGATCCCTACCTCAACCGGCCGCTCCCGCCGGAGCGACCGCCGCTGTCGACGCTGGCCGTGAGCTCGGTGGTCGCGGCGCTCTTCGGGCCGCTCGGCGCCATCGCCGCGATCGCCTTCGGCTGGGCGGCCCGCCGCGAGATCGAGCGGGCCCCCGAGGCGCGGAGGGGCCATGTGCTCGCCGGCGTCGGGCTCTCGCTCGGCGTCCTCCTCACCCTCTGCTGGAGCTCGGCGATCGGCTTCGGCGTGTGGATGTGGCGGACGCACAGCAGCAGCGAGACCACCGCCGCCGTCGGCGAGGGGGAGGCCTCGCCGGAGCCCGCGAGCACCGCGTCCCCGGCGGCGCCGCTGCCGGACGTGCCTCCTCCGGCGGCGCAGCCCGGCGGCAGCGTCCCTCAGCACACGACCCGCCGGCGCATCGGCGGGCTCTCCATCGTCGATATCGGCGTCGACGTCTCGACGCTCAGCGAGGAGCTCGCCAAGCAGCGCGCCGAGGCGCACGCCCAGGGCGAGAAGGTCCTCGTGATGACGACGAGCGATCCGTGCGAGCCGTGCCGCGGCGTCGATCGCGCGCTCGGCGATCCGCTGATGCAGACCGCGCTCCGGAGCGTGCGGCTCGTGCGCGTGGACATCGACGTCTTCAAGGAGGACCTCGATCAGATCAAGATGCCGCGGCGGCTCTACCCCGGCTTCTTCCTGCTGTCTCCGGATCTCACCCCGCAGGACGGGATCAACGGCGGCGAGTGGGACGACGACATCGCGCGCAACATCGCGCCCGTGCTCGGGGCGTTCGTGCGAGGCCAGTACACGACCCGCCGCCAGCCGTGGCACCCGCTGCCCGGCTCGGGCATGCGCCTCTGACCTGCGCCGCGCGCGGCGGCCAGCCGCCCGCGCCCCGGACGGGGTAAGCTCGGGCCGTGAAGCGCTTCGTCCAGCTCGCCCTCTTCGCCCTCTGTGTCGCGTTCAGCGTCTCGGCGGCCTACAACGTCTTCTCCGACAACGCCGAGGTCGAGCGGATGGCGGCGCTCGTCGCGTGCGGCGAGGACGGCGGAGCGGGAGCGCCGGAGCCGCGCCGCCCGAGCGAGGGGTGCAGGGCGCAGATGACCCGCCTGGAGCGGACGCCGTTCGGCCAGACGTTCGAGTTCACCACGGCGAAGCGCACCGTGGATGTCCGGTGCGAGCGGGCGTTCGTGCTCGCAGGCGCGTACAGCTGCAAGCTCAGGTGACGGGCGCGACGGCGCGCGTCCGGGGAATCAGGGGGAGCGGAGGGAGCGGAGGGAGCGGAGGGAGCGGAGGGATCAGGGGAAGGGACGCGCTGCGTCGCCTGGTCGACCCGCGCTGCGCCGCGCCGGCGCGCGCCACGCAAGAGGCCGTTGCGCTCGCGGAAGTTACGCTATGGTGGGCGGCCGTGACGAATCGCGCAGCGCGCCCGCCGCTCTCGATCGGTCTCGAGGCCGGCCGCATCGTCGTGTGGTTCGCCTGCGCGCTCGCGGCGGCCTCGCTCTGCGCGCCGCCGGCGGCGGCCGCGCAGGCGCCCTCGCCGGCGCCGCTCGGCTCGTCCGTCGCCGCGCCGCCGTCGCAGGGCAGCGCGCCGCACGGCAGCGCACAGGCCCCCGCCGCGCCTCCGCCGCCGTCCCAGGAGTCGGCGGAGAAGCGGCGCCGCATCGAGCAGGCCACCGCGCTGCACGACCAGGCGCAGGGCCTCTACCAGCACGGCGAGTACCGCGCGGCCATCGCGAAGCTGGAGGCCGCGGTGGCGCTCGATCCCGAGGGGAAAGAGCTCATCTACAACCTGGCGGTCATCCACGAGCGGCTGGGCGAGATCGAGCAGGCCGAGCGTTACTACCGTCGCTACCTCGAGATGGAGGCGCTCCCGAAGGAGCGCGAGGAGGTCGCCGCGGTGCTCAAGCGGCTGCAGGGAGCGAAGCGGGAGCTCTCCAGCGCGAAGCCGCCGCCGCCGCCGCCCGCGCCCGCGCCCGCCGCCCAGGCCCCCGCGGCGCTGCCGTACCTGCCGCGCCTGCCGCGCCGCCCCGGGGCTGCGGGCAGCGTGAGGCCGTATCGGTCCTGGCTTTACGTCAGCGGGGGCATCGCCGCGGGGTCCCTCGTGGTCGGCGGCGTGTTCGCCGCCCTCGCCTTGGCGCGGGATCCCGGCTCCGGCGAGCGCACGGGCGGCGGCGTCTCGGTCACCGATCTGCAGGCCGACGCGAGCGCCGCCCACCAGTGCGCCGTCGCCGCGGACGTCGCCCTGCTGGTCGCCGGGCTCTCCGGCGCGGCGGCGCTCTACCTGTACCTGTCGCCCTGGGCTCCTGCGGCGAGCTCGAGCGCTCCTCGACCGGCCTCGGCCGCCCTCTCGGGCGCCCCGCTTCCGGGTCGCGACGACGCTCCGCCCGGGCTCGGCGCCGGCGCATGGGAGGAGGCGCCGCGCGTCAGCGTCTCGCTGGGCGCCGGGGGAGCCCGGCTGGAGGTGCAGTTCTGATGGGCCTAGGCGCCGAGGGGCGGAGGTTCGTCCGCGGGCTCTCGGCGCTCGCGTTGCTAGGCGCCGGGTGCCAGGTCCTCGTCGACGGCAAGCTGGGCACGGTGCTCTGCTCGGAGGAGGGCGCGATCGGACCCCCGGCGTGCCCCGAGGGCGCCATCTGCACGGCTGGCGCCTGCACCGACAGGCAGCTCGAGCGCGCGCTGGGCGCGCCCTGCGACGATCACGACCACTGCGGAGCGCTCGATTTCTGCCTCGACCCCGCGCTGTTCGACGGCGACGGGCCGCGCGTCTGCGCGCGCGCCTGCTGCAGCTCGAGCGACTGCGATCCCGTCCAGGACGCGGTCTGCTGGATCCCCGACGGCGGCGGGAGCGGCGTCTGTCGCATCGGCCGGGACGTCGGCCGGCCCGAGGTGGGCGCGCGGCTCTCCGGCGCGGCCTGCGCCGCGCCCGGCGACTGCCGCTCTGGCATCTGCGACGCCGGCGTCTGCGTCGACACCTGCTGCTCGGACACCAACTGCGCGACGAGCGGGGCGGGGTGCCGGCTCACGACGGACATCGTCTCGGCCGGTTCGGCCTGGGCGTGCCAGCGCGTCGGCGATGGCCGGGCCGGCTACCTCGACGAATGCGAGCGGGACGAGGACTGCTCCTCCGGCCTCTGCGCCGACGTCGGCGGGAGCCTCCGCTGCACGATCCCGTGCTGCTCCTCGGACATGTGCCCGGCCGGGCCCGGCGACGTGATGCACAACGTCGGCTGCGCCGACTTGACGACCAGCGACGGCTCGACCGTCCGCGCGTGCACGAGGCTGCTGCCCGAGGGCGGCATCAACGCCGTCGGCGTCCCGTGCGACACGGACGATGAGTGCCGGAGCGGCATGTGCGTCAAGCATCCTGAACAAACGCAGCGATTCTGTAGCGATGTCTGTTGCAGCGAGGCGTCCTGCGGCGATGTCTCGCTCTTCGGCTGTCGCCCTCGTGCGGTGGGTCCGTCGTGGGCCTTGCGATGCGAGCCCAAGTGACGGACGATCACCCCCATCGCGGTGGTAGCACCTACAGCTGACGGCCAGCTCTCAACCAGCGCACCCGGATCGCCCGGCGAGCCCAGCCGGACGGCGCTGATTTGCCCGCGGTGCCACCACCTCGCCGCGGTCGCTCTGGACGCGAAGAGCTCGTCCAGCCTGCTCCCGCCCCCCGCCGGCGATCGCGCCTCCCAGACCGGTCCGTCCGCGAGGCTGCCGCGCTGCCCCCACGACGGGCTGGCCCTCGTGGGCCGCGAGGCGCTCGCCGAGGCCGAGGGGGATCCGTTCCTGGGGCTCACGATCGCGGATCGGTTCGTGGTCGTGGGCAAGCTCGGCGCCGGCTCGATGGGCACGGTGTACCGCGCGCGCCAGGAGGCGATGGGCCGCGACGTGGCCATCAAGATCCTGCGCTCGGACCGGGCCTTCGACGCGCAGGCCAAGGCCCGCTTCACGCGCGAGGCGCGCGCGATGAGCCTCCTCCGGTCGCCGCACACGGTCACCGTCTTCGATTTCGGCGAGGTCGTGGACGACGCGACGGACGCCGCCTTCGGCCGCGGCCGCTCCGCCGAGCAGGGCCCGCCCGGGGAGGGGGCGACGTGGAGCCACGGCTCGCTCTACCTCGCGATGGAGCTCCTGGAGGGCGAGTCGCTCGGACAGCGGCTCAAGCGGCTGCGCCGCCTGCGCGTCGGCGACGCCGTCCGCTTCGCCCGGCACGCGCTCCTGTCGCTGGCCGAGGCGCACGACAAGGGGATCATCCACCGGGACCTCAAGCCGGACAACCTGTTCCTGGCGAGGCCCCCCGCGGGCGAGCACGAGGAGATCTGCAAGGTGCTCGACTTCGGCATCGCGAAGGTGATGACCGGGGCCGAGCGGCCCGTCGACGCCCTCGAGACCCAGGCGGGCACGGTGTTCGGTACGCCGCGGTACATGTCTCCGGAGCAGGCGCAGGGCAGGCCGCTCGACGCGCGGAGCGATCTCTACTCGCTCGGCGTGCTGCTCTATCAGATGCTCGTCGGGCGCCCGCCGTTCATCGACGACGACGCGGTCGTCGTGATGGCGCGGCACATCAAGTCGCCGCCGGTGCCCGCGATCGAGGCGGCGCCGGACGCCGGGATACCGCCGTCGCTCTCCGAGCTCCTGCAGCGCGCGCTGGCCAAGCGGCCCGAGGAGCGGCCGCGGAGCGCGCAGGAGTTCATCGCGGAGCTCGATCGCGCGATGGACGAGGCGAGGCCGAGCCTGAGCCGCGAGCGCCCCGGCCCGGCCCAGCCGGCCGAGGTCGGCGCGACCAGCGAGCTGCTCGCGATCGTGGGCGACGGCGCGGAAGCCTCGCAGCCGCCGAGCACGTCGCGCCCCGCGCCGCGGCGGCGCACCTCGCGCGTCGCCGTGGGGACCGTGGCCCTGTCGCTGATCGTGGCGGCGCTCGCCGTGCGCGAGCTGCGCCGCCCCGCCGATGTCGGCATGCGCAGGCTGCAGAAGGGGGTGGCGCTGGAAGCCAGGGCGCTCGCGGAAGCGATCGCACGCCCCGCCCCGTCCGCGGTCACGCCGTCCGCGGCGCCGCCCGCCGCGACCGCGGCGCCGCCCGCCGCGACCGCGGCGCCGGCCCCCGCGCCGCTCACCACAGGCGCGGCCAGCGTCGCTCCCGAGCCCGCGAGCGCTCCCTCCGCGCCGGCGCCGAAGCGCAGGCCGGCGCAGTCGCGCAAGCCGTATGTGAAATTCGACTGATGACGGCACGCGCGCAGCGCGGCTGCGGGAGCCCGACGCGGACGCCGGAGGCCGCTCATCGGCGCGGCTCGCACGCGCGAAACTGCGGCGGCCTTTCGCGAATCGACCCGAGAGTCGCTGTACGGCGCGGAGGCTAACGTGTAACTTCGCCGCGACCGATGGACCCCCGGGAGATGGAAACGCTCATCCAGCGCCTCGTCACGAATCCGCATGACGGGGAAGCCCTGGCGTATGCGCACCGAGCCGGGGAGCAGGACCCACGCTCGTACGCGATGCTGCTCGAGCGCGTCGGCAGCTCCACCGCGGATCCGTCGTACGCGGCGCACTGGCTGAGCGAGGCGGCGAACGTGTGGTCGACCACGATCGGCGACGCGCACCACGCCGCGCGGACGCTGATGATCGCCATCGACAAGGACCCGACGCAGCGCACGGCGGCCGAGCGGCTGGCGCAGCTCTACCGCGACAAGGGCGATCAGAAGGCGCTCGTCGCGCTCCTGGAGCGGCTCGTGAAGGCGCTCACGCCGCTGCTCCGCGAGCGGCCCGAGGTGCGCGCGCAGCTCTCCACGCTCCACGAGGAGCTCGGCCGGCTCTGGGGCGAGCCGCCGCTGTCGCGGCCGGAGCGCGCCCTGGAGAACTGGCGCCGCCTGGCGGAGCTCGATCCGCACAACGTCTACGCCATCTACGCCGCGCGCGAGCTGCTGAAGGCCCAGCAGCAGTACGCCGAGGCGATCCCCTACTTCGCGATGGAGCAGGCGCTCATCGACGACCCGGACCGGCGGCTCGCCCTGCTGCGCGACGAGGCCGACATCCGCCGCCGCGCGGGCGACCTCGCCGGCTCCACGGTGGCGCTGCGGAACGCGCGCGCGTTCGTGCCGCACGACATGGGGCTGATCCAGGCGCTCGGCGTCGCCATCGTCGACCGCGTCGAGGCCGGCGAGCCGGTCCCGCAGCCGGAGCGCGACGAGGCCGCGGAGCTCTTCGTCGCGCTCGCGGAGACGTACGACGGGGAGTACGGCTACTCGTACTCGGTGTACGCGCTCCGCGCGCTGCCGGGGCACGACCGCGCGATGCAGCTCGCCGATCACTACGCGAAGCAGCTGGGCCGCACCGCCGAGCTCCGCCCGCGCTACCTCGCCTACCTCCAGGTGAACCCGAACGGGTTCATGGCCGCCGAGGCGCGCAAGAGGGCGTCCGTGCTGCCTCCGCCTCCGCGGCTGCCGTCGATGCCGCCGCCGATCCCCGCTCCCGCGCGCGTGCCCTCGTCGCCTCCCGGCGCGGCCGCCGCTCCCGGGCAGGCGCCGTCGGCGCCGCCGGTGCCCCCCTCCGGCGTGCCGTCGTCCGCGAGCGCGGCGGAGCTCGTCCAGCCGGCGGTGGCCGCGTTCGCTCCCGCGGCCCCGGACACGCCGGTGTCGCGGCGGAGCGCCGCCGCGCCGAGCTCCGGCCCGGCGCAGGCCCCGCCCGGCTCCGCGCCGGCTCCTCTCGCGCCCGGCGCCCCGACCTCGCCGGAGGCGCCGCTGCTCGCGGGCGACGAGCCGACCGAGCCCCGGAAGCCGGTGCCGCTCGCCCGGCTGCGCGAGGTGCTCAAGGCCGATCCGGCCAACCCGGACGCGCTCGCGCAGGCCGAGGAGCAGCTCCGCCAGAAGCGGATGTTCGCCGAGCTGCGCGACGTCCTGCTCGCGGCGGCGCGCGTCCCCACGGCCCCCGTCGAGCGCCGGATGGCGCAGCTGCGCGACGTCGCGGGCCTGTGCGAGGCGCAGCTGCGCGACGTCGACACGGCCGTCCAGGCCTGGCGGCTGCTCGCCGAGCTCGATCCCGGCGACGCGCAGGCCCAGGCCGAGCTGCGGCGGCTGCTCGAGCGGAGCTCCCGCTGGGACGACCTCGCCGCGCTGCTCGAGCAGGAGGCCGCGGCGACCCCGGACGTCGCGCAGAAGATCGAGATCGAGAAGCAGCTCGTCTCGCTCCACGAGCAGAAGCGCCGCGATCCGATCGCGGCCGCGGAGGCGTGGGTGCGCGTCGCGAGCCTGTCGCCCGAGGACGGCACGGCGATCCAGTCCGCGGTCAAGCTCTTCGAGCGGGGCGAGCGGTTCGACCTCGCCGCGCGCGTCCTCACCGACGCGACCTCCCGGTTCCAGGACAAGCTCACCCGCGGGCCGCTCCTCCAGAAGCTCGGCGAGCTCCGGATCCGGCTCGACGAGCCGGGCGCGGCGGGCGACGCCTACAGCCAGGCGGCCGAGCTCCTGCGCCAGCCGAAGCTGTGGGAGCTCGCGGAGAAGGCCTACGTCGCGGCGGGCAGGCTCGTCGAGGCGGCGAGGGCGGTCTGCGAGCGCGCGCTGCTCGCCGATCGCAAGGCGCGCCCGGCGCTGTTCGTCCAGGCGGCGGAGCTGCTCCTCAGCGCCGGCGACGTCGAGGGCGCGCTCGATCGGGTCGAGCGCGCGATCGAGATCGACCCGGCGAGCGACGCCTGCGCTCCCGCGATCGAGGACCTCTACCGGCGCACGAGCCGCCTGCACGAGCTCGTGCGGTTCCTCCTCGGCCGGGCCGAGCTGCTCGGCGATCGGGCCGCGCGCGTCGCCGCGCGGCGATCCGCCGCGGCGGCGCAGCGCGAGCTCGGCGATCGCGACGGCGAGCGCGCGACGCTCGCGCTCCTGCTCACCGACGGCGAGGACGCCGAGGCGCTCGCGCGGCTCGCGGAGGACGCCGACGAGCGCGGCGATCTCCAGCTCGGGGCCGAGCTCCTCCACCGGCTCAGCGCGCTCACGGACAGCGAGCCCGGCAAGATCTCGCTCGCCCTGCGCGAGGCGCGCATGCTCGCGGAGGGATCCGGCGACCTCGAGGCGGCGATCGCGCGCTACGAGATGGTCGCCACCGACCTCGATCCGCAGAACCGGATCGCGCTCCGGGGGATCGCCGAGCTGGAGGAGCGGCGCGGCAACCTGCGGGGCGTCGCTGGCGCGCTCGAGCGCGAGCTCGCGTTCGTCGACGGCCCCGATCGGCTCGACATCGCGCAGCGGCTCGCCGCGCTCTACGAGGGGCCGCTCGACGATCCGCACAGCGCCGTCAGGGTGCTCGAGATCGTCCACGCCGCCGAGCCGGACGACCTCGACGCGATCTCGCGGCTCCAGCGGCTCGCGGAGCGCCTGAACGACTGGCCGAAGGTCGCCCGCCTCCTCTCGGCGCTGATCGAGGTGGAGGGCGACGAGGACGAGGCGTCGAAGATGACCCGCCGCCTCGCCGAGATCCTGGACCAGACGCTCGGCAGGAGCGACGAGGCGATAGCCCTCCTCGAGCGGCTCGCCGATCAGGGCGACGAGCCGTGCCGGGAGGCGTACGTCGCGCTCGGCGACCGGCTCGGGTGGAAGGGGCTCGTCGCGACCAAGCTGGTCACCTGGAACGAGTCGATCGCGCGCGCGGGGCGCGATCTCGCCCTGCGCGGCGCCTTCGACAGGTTCGTGGAGGTCGGCTACCACCGCGACGCCGCGCGCGTGGGGGTGGAGCTCGCGCGGTCGCGCACCGCCGACGCCGGCCTCGCGGAGCGGCTCGAGGCGATCGCGGTGGAGCTCCAGGATCGCGAGGCCCTCGCCGTCGCGCACGAGCTCCGCGCCAGGGATCTCTCGGGCACGGCCCGCGCGGCAGAGCTCGTGCGGCAGGCCGAGGTCCGGGTCGCCGCGGGCGCCGATCCCCTGGAGTCCATCCACCACGGCGAGGGCGCGCTGTCGAGCGTGCCCACCGCCGAGGTCGAGCCGCTGCTCCAGCGGCTCGCGGCGCTGGCCGAGGCCCCGAGCCTCATCATCGATCTGTTCGAGCGCCAGGTGGGCCGGTGCCGCACGCCGGCCGATCGCCTCGCGGCGCTCGTCCGCGCCGCCCAGATCGCCTGCGAGCGCGGCGCCCTCGATCGGGCGAGGAGCTTCTTCGAGCTGGCCCTCGGCGGCGGCGTCCAGGAGGAGACGATCGCCACCCTCGAGCGGGTGGCGCGGGACGACGACGCGCGGTCCCAGTCGACCGCGCTGCGCACGATCCTCGCCGAGGCGCTCGCGGCCGGCGGCCACGGCTCGCGCGACGGCGGCCGCACCCGCGCGGCGCTGCTGCGACGCGCGGCCACGATCGCCTACCAGGACCTCGGCGACGTCGACCGCGCCTTCAGCTGGCTCGGCGACGCCGTGCTCACGCAGGTCGACGACGCGTCGCTCGACGCGCTCGAGGCGCTCGGGCGCGAGGTGGGCGATCTGCCCCGCGTCGGCGCCACGCTGAACCGCGCGCTCGACGAGGTGTTCGACGGCCCGCTCGTGCGCAAGCTCCTCCAGCGGCGCGCCAGGCTGCGCCGCGACGTGCTCGGCGACAGGCCGGGCGCCGCGGTGGATCTGAAGAAGCTCCACGACCTGTCGCCCTCGGACCAGGACGTGATGAACGAGCTGTCCAGCCTGCTGCAGGAGCTCGGCGATCACCGCGGCATGATCCAGCTGTACGAGGACCAGATCCTCCGCGGCCGCGATCCGGCGCAGCGGGCGGAGCTCGCGCGGAAGGTGGCGCGGCTCTGGGAGGAGGAGCTCGGCGAGGGGCGGGAGGCGGCGGACGCCTGGCGCCGCGTCCTCCGCATGAAGGCGGGCGATCCGGAGGCGACGGCGGGCCTCGAGCGGGCGAAGACCGGCAAGCTCAAGCGCACCCCTCCGCCGCCCGTGCTGCCGACCCGGCCGCCGGGGCTGCCCCTGACCGAGCCGCCGCTCGCGCCCCGGGTGCCGTCCCTCGACGCTCCCGGCGTGGAGCTCGCCGCCGCGGCGGCGATCAGCAACGGCTATGCGGGCGGCGGGGCGCACGCGAGCGCCGAGGTGCTGCCGGCGGACGCCCCCGGGGCGGCCGGCCCGGAGGCGCTGCAGATCGCGCCGGAGCAGCAGGCCGAGGCGTACGTCGACGCGTCGCTCGCGGCGATCGAGGGCGATGCGTCGCTCGCGGCGATCGAGGGCGATGCGTCGCTCGCGGCGACCGAAGGCGACGCGTCGCTCGCGGCGATCGAGGGCGATGCGTCGCTCGCGGCGACCGAGGTCGACGCGGGCCAAGGTGCGGCCGGCGTCCTCGGGGCGCCGCCCGAGGGGCAGGAGCTTCCTCCGGGGAGCGCCGGCCACGTGGTGTCGCCCGAGGACGCGCAAGCGGTCCCGGCGCCGGGGTCGGATCTCGATGGCTACGGGCCGCTGCCGGCGTACGGCGGCATCGATGACGCCGGAGCGGCCTACGAGGCGCCGCCGTCCGCCGTCCCCGCGCCGCCGCCCGCGTCCGCCGTCCCCGCGTTCGCTGCCCCTGCGCAGGCTGCCGCGCCGCCGCCGTCGTTCGCGGCGCCCTCGCGTCCGCCCACCCTCGCGCCGCCGGTCCCGCCCTCCGTGGTGCCGTCCCGGCCCCCGCCGCTGCAGCCGGCGGCGGTCGACGGGGCCGCGCTTCGGCCGTCGGCCAACTCGCCCGCGCCGCCGCCCTTCCCCGTCTCCCACGAGGTCCACATCGACGACGACGCGGAAGACGTGGAGTTCATCGACGACGACCCCGGTGCTCCGTAGCCGCGCAACTCCGGTGCTCCGTAGCCGCGCAACTCCGGCGCTCCGTGGCCGCGCAACTCCGGCGCTCCGTGGCCGCGCGACGGAGAGGGCTTGATCCACGGAGGTACGGAGGAAACATGCCCCCTCTGATCCTCCCGCCGGCGCTCCGGCCGGGCGACACCGTCGCCGTGATCGCCCCCTCCAGCCCGTTCGAGCACGCCCTCGCGTGGGTCGGCCTCGGCTGGCTGGCCCGGCGCTACCGCGTGCTCTTCGATACCGGCGGAGGTCCTCCGCTCGCCGGCGACAGCCGCCGGGGCGGGGAGCCGTCGCTCTCGGCGCCCTCCGGCCGCGGGCTGTTCGCGCGGACAGGGTACCTGGCCGGCAGCGACGCGCGGCGGAGCGACGAGCTCGCCCGCGCGCTGTCGCACCCCGACGTCCGCGCCATCTTCGCCGCCCGCGGCGGCTACGGCGCGAACCGGTTCGTCCACCGGCTCGACTGGAGCGCCCTCGCCGATCGCCCTCGCTGGATCGTGGGCTTCTCCGACGTCACGGCCCTCCACGTCGAGGCCGCGCGCGCCGGCGTCGCGTCGCTCCACGGCGCCCACGTCGCCGCGCTCGGCCGCGGCGACGCCCACGCCCGCGCCGCGCTGATCAGCACCCTCGAAGATCCGCTGGGCGAGCGCCGCTTCGACGGCCTGACCACGCTGCGCGCCGGCGCCGCCGAGGGGCCGCTCTTCGGCGGCAACCTGGCCCTGCTCCATGCCTGCGCCGCGGCCGGCCGCCTCCGCGTGCCGGAGGGGTGCGTCCTCCTGCTCGAGGACGTCACCGAGCGGCCTTACCGCATCGATCGCATGCTCGCGACGCTGGAGGTCGGCGGCCACCTCGCGCCCGCCGCGGCGGTGGTCCTCGGCGACTTCGAGGAGTGCAACCCGGGTCCGGACGGCGTCACGGTGGACGAGGTCCTCCGCGACAGGCTGCTTCCGCTGGGCATCCCCGTCGTCGCCGGGCTGCCGATCGGCCACGGCCTCCGCAACGAGCCCGCCATCCTCGGCGGCCGCGCGTGCGTGCTCGCGCGCGGCCCCGAGGCCGTGGTCACGCTGGCGGGCGCCTGAGCCATCGCCGCGCCGGCGGGCGCCCGAGCGCCCGCGCGGTCACGCGGCTACCAGAAGATGCTCTTCCGCTCCTTCAGCCCGCGGTTCAGCATCGACTGGATCCGGCCCTTCACGAGGGCGACCTTCTCCTGGATCACCGCGTCGTCGTCGTCCGGGTCGCCCTGGAACGTCATCGGCTCGCCGAAGTAGATCCGGTATCGGGTCGGCAGCGGCAGCTGGCCGCCGGGGACCAGCACCTGAGGGATGATGGGGAACGTCGGCATCCCGAGCGCCTTCGACACCGACTCGAGGTTGCCGAGCGAGATGTACTGTTCCTCGCCCCCGATGACGGCGATGGGCACGATCGGCGTGTCGGTCTCGAGCGCGAGCCGCATGAACCCGAGCCCGAAGTCGAGCAGCTGATACCGGCTGGAGAACCCCTTCGAGATCCCGCGCGTCCCCTCCGGGAACACCAGGATCGCGGCCCCCATGTCGAGCAGCCGCCGCGCGTTCTCGGGCACGCCGACCACCTGGCCCACGCGCGAGAAGAAGGTCGCCACGAACGGCAGCGTCTGCGTCCACTTCTCGACCATGCTCCGCATCACCCGCGGCGGCTCCGCGTCGAGGAACAGCGAGGCCGCGATCAGCATGCCGTCGAACGGGAGCTGGCCGGAGTGGTTGGCGATCAAGAGGACCCGGCCGGTCGGGACGCGGTCGATGCCGAACACCTCGGTCCGGAAATAGAAGCGGTGAAAGAACGCCGCGACCCCGACCGCGTATTTCGCCCACTCGCGGTCGAGCCCGAACGGATCCACGCCGTCTGCGGCGTGCGGCAGGGCGACCCGGCGCAGCCGGTCCTCGAAATCCTGCCCGAGCAGCCGGATGGTCGCGTCGTCGATCGTGCCGCGCAGGCTGCTCACCCCGACCCGCGCGAGCGGCAGCGCGCTGTGGGTGACGAAGTGGCTCAGCCTGGCGAGCGTCGTTCTGCTGGCCATGGGCGCGGCACGATAGCAAACCTCGCGTGGGCCTGCACCGGCAGGAAGGGCTTGACCATCGGCCTCCTCGAAGCGACCGTCGCTCCGATGAGCGAACGAATGCTCGGTCGAGCCCGCCGCCCCGGCGCCGACACCGATCCGTCCCTCCGGCCCATCCTCATCACGGGCATCTGCGGCCGCCTCGGACGGCGGCTGGCGCGGCGCCTGCACCGCGAGGGGCGCGTGATCGGCGTCGACCGGCGCAGCTTCGACGGCCGCCCCAAGGACATCGAGCATCACCAGATCGATATCCGCCGCAAGAAGACCCAGGACATCTTCCGCCAGGAGCAGCTCGCCGCGGTGGTCCACCTCGGGGTCATGCACGACCCGCGCGTCAGCCAGATGGAGCACCACAGCTGGAACCTCGCCGGCTTCCAGCGGCTGCTCGAGTTCGTCGCGCAGTACGACGTGCCCAAGCTCATCGTGCTGTCGAGCGCGAACGCCTACGGGCCGCGCCCCGACAACCCGCAGTTCATCACCGAGGACGCGCCGCTGCTCGGCGGCGCGTCGTTCAGCGAGATCCGCGACCTCATCGAGGTCGACATGCTGGCCCAGTCGTTCTTCTGGAAGCACCCGCAGACCGAGACGGTCATCCTCCGGCCGGTCCACATCCTCGGCTCCGTGCGCAACGCGCCGTCGAACTACCTCCGGCTCAACGTCATCCCGACGCTCCTCGGCTTCGATCCGATGGTGCAGGTCATTCACCAGGACGACGTGGTCTCCGCGATCGCCGCGGCGCTCCGCCCCGGCGTGCGCGGGATCTTCAACCTCGCGGGGCCGGCGCCGCTGCCGCTCTCGCGCGTCATCGACATGACCGGGCGGGCGCGCGCGGCGATTCCCCACTTCGTCATGCAGACGATCATCCCGCGGCTCTGGCGGTTCCGGGCGACCTCGTTCCCGGCCCCCGAGCTCGACCACATCCGCTACGTGTGCATGGTCGACGACCGGCGGGCGCGCGAGATCCTCGGCTACACGCACCAGCACGACATCCAGGAGACCGTCCAGGCGGTCGACGACATCACCTGAAGGACGCGCCGTGAAGCGAGCGACCCGGATCGAGCGGCTCGTCGACTACTACGAGGACTTCGCGCCCGACTACGTCTCCACCTGGAAGGACATCCAGCGCTACGAGAAGCCCGTGCGCGCGTTCCTGCGCGAGGCCGTCCCCGAGGGGGGCCGCGTGCTCGACGCCGGCTGCGGGCCGGGCCACCTCACGCGCGATCTCCCGCCGTCCGTCGACGTCGTGGGCTTCGACATCGCCGAGGGCATGCTCGAGATCGCCCGCAAGAAGCGCCCCCACGGCGCCTACCACCGGCACGACTACCACGCCCCGATCCCCCGCTCCTGGGGGCGGTTCGACGTCGCGCTCGCGCTCGGAACGCTGGAGTTCTGCGACGACCTCGCGCTCGTCCTCACGAACCTCGCCGGCGCGATGCGGTCCGGCGGCCGGATGCTGGTGAGCATCGTCGAGCGCAGGCCCCACGTCCGCATGCACGAGCGCGCCGCGCGCCCGCTCTCCGACGTCGAGCTGTCCGGCGTGAGCATGTATCTTTACACGTTCGCTGAGCAGACAGACGCCATCCTGCGCGCGGGCCTGCTCCCGCGGAGCTACCGGCTGCACCCGGGCTGGCGACACACCGAGTACGACGTCGACGTGCTCTACGCCCTCTGGGATCTCGAGGCCCCGCGCGGCCGCCGGTGATGCGCGCGGGACATCGCGGCGAGCCTTTCCGCGCCGCGCCGTACAGGGTAAGAGAGAGCGACGGTGCGATGGAAGTGAAGCTCGGGGGCACCTTCCTGACCTGCGCGATGGGCCCCCTGCACAACGCCGGCGTGTGCATCCAGGGCCGCAGGGTGCCGGAGGGGCTCCGGGAGCTCGCCCCGGAGGGGCTCCTCGGCGGCTTCCATCGCGGGATCGAGCAGGCGGCGAGGCTCGCCGGCGTCCGCAAGGAGGACGTCGAGCGCCTCCTCCCCATGAGCGACGTGCGCGAGGCGATCGAGCGGATCGGCGACAGCCAGACCGAGGCCGTGGTCGCGTGGGACGTCTACGCGGGGCGCATCGGCGGGCTGCTCGAGGGCGTCGCCGAGCTGACCGATCACGGGCGGGCCCCGGACGTTGGCCAGTGCCTCGAGCGGCTGGCGAACAAGGTCCGGCGCGATCGCCCGTTCGCGGAGCCGCTCCAGCTGCTCGCCGAGGACATCGCGCAGTGGCAGGCGATGATCGGCCGCTGCCGCAAGCTGCTCGACGAGAGCGGCGGCGGCGCGCTCGCCAAGGCGTATCGCCGCCGGCAGATCCGCAAGCTCGCGTCGATCGCGGTCTCGGCGCTCGTCATCGTGGCGGCGCTGGCGGTGATCGTGCGGGTCCAGACCGCCCGCAAGCGCGTCGACGCGCTCCTCGCGCGCCCCGACGTGTGCGCCGTCCGAGAGATCGCGTCCGACGATCTCGGCCGCGCGTCGAGCGAGCAGCAGCGGCGCGCGGCCGCGCGGCTCGAGCAGTGCGCCGCGGTGGAGGCCCGCGAGGCGCGCGAGCGCGAGGAGCGGCTGCGCGCCGAGGAGAAGGCGCGCGAGGAGCAGCGGCTCCGCGCGGAGCGCGACGAGAAGTGCGCCGCGCTCGCCGTGCGGTTCAAGGCGGGGGCGTTCTCGGAGGAGGACGGCAAGATCGCCGGCGTGAGCAACGATCTGCTCCGGCGGATCGCGCAGCGGAGGCTCGTCGCCGCCGACGTCGGGCCGGCCGGTCCTGCGCTGCCGTGCGAGGGCGCGCGCGGCGGCGACGAGCTGCGCGCGGCGTTCGCGGACGCGCTGATCGCGTCGGTCTGGACGTGGGTGACGTCCGCCGATCCCGGCCCGAAGCTCGGCGAGGTGCTGGCGGCGCGCAGCGCGGAGCTGCCCCCGCGCGCGCGGACGATGCTGTCGTCCCGCACCGTGTACGAGTCCAAGCGGGCCATCGTGTCGGGGGATCCGGCCGCGCTCGGGCGGGCGTCGCGGCTGTGCGCGCTCACGGCCAAGCTCGAGATCGCGAGCGGGGCCGGCTGCGCGGCGCTGGAGAGGCTGGCCGTCAAGCCGGCGCCTTAGCGCGCGGGGGGGGTTGAGCTGCCCGGCCCGGGGCGAGGGGGCTCGGCGCGCGGCACGGCGCGGGGGCCCCGCCGAACTCGCCTTGGAGGTTGTCTCCCCGGCGCGAGGCGCCGGAGAGACAACATGCAAGGCTCAAACATCGGCCCATCCCCCGCGCCGTGCCGCGCGCCGAGCCCCCTCGCCCCGGGCCTACGGTTCCCCTCGTCAGCCAAATCGTGGACTGACACCGCGCGATGAACGGAGGGCTCATCGAGCCTGCCGTCTTCGCACAGCCAGGGACGCGCCTGGACGATGAGGGTTTAGGGGAGGGGAGGGGGGCCGGGAAACGCGGGCGGGACGACAGGCGTACCGCCCGCGAGGCGGTCTACTTGAGGGCGGGGATCGACTGCGCGTCGAGCACGCAGAGGCCTGCGTTGGTGTCGCACTTCACCTTGAGGTCCGGGGAGATGCCGGAGAGAGGATCCTGGCAGATGGCCTGATCGACCTTGTCGGTGGGGACCGCAGGGCAGTCGGGCGTGGGGTCCTCCTCGTAGATCCTGCAATCGACCATCGGCCACAGCCCGACCACCTTGTACCTCGCCGTGCAGCTCTCTTCCGAGTACGTGAGATCCGCATCGAATTGATTCCCGAGGTTGCTCGCCGTCACGTACACGCGCACGTTGCTCCACTCGAGCTTGTACGACCCCGGCTCCGGGGGCGGCGGCGGCGGCTGCTGGTCAACGATGCACACCGGTTCTTCGCTGCCCCCGCCGGCGCCACCAGCACCGCCGGCGCCGCCTTCGCCAGCGCCACCGGAGCCACCAGCACCGCCGCCGGCGCCACCAGCGCCGCCGTCGCCAGCGCCACCAGCGCCGCCGTCGCCAGCGCCACCGGCGCCGCCGTCGCCAGCGCCACCCTCGCCGCCGGCACCGCCGTCGCCGGCGCCGCCCTCGCCGCCCTCGCCGCCGGCGCCGTCCTCGCCGCCGGCGCCGCCGTCGCCGGGCTGCACCACCACCTCGGCAGCGGCGAGCGTCGGTACCGTACAGATGTTGTTGTCATCCGGATCGAGCGCCGCGAAGGCCCCGATCGCGAACGCGTTCAGGTCCGGGTTCGGGTCGACCGTGACCTCGCCGCGGTACCAGCGGCCGAATTCCTCGGTCTGGATCGCGACGATCTTCGTCTCCCGGTCAGGGAGCTGGTCGCCGTTCGCGTTCGGGTTGTAGACCTGCATCCCCACGAGCTCGACCGTCCCGTCCTTCCGAGCGCAGGGGCTCTCCGGGTCCCCGTCGACCAGCGTGAACGTCGTCACGAACGGGTACGCGCTCGCGCTGCCGACCGTGCACTCGGGCTTGGGCTGCGAGCAGCCCGGCGACATCGCCGCGAGCGGTGAGAGCGCCGCGAGCCCCGCCATCCAAACAAGCCATCGCCTCTTCATCGCCTGCTTCCTTTCAGGGGCGCGCCGCGCCTAGAACGTGACCCGCGCGCCGAACCGGAACTGCCGGGGCGTCTGGTACTGCGTCGGCTTGCCGAAGTTCGGGTTCTTGGCCTCGGGCCTGAGCGGCTGGCCGTCCATGGTGGTGACGCACGTCGGGTCTCTCTCGAGATCCTCGACCGTTCCATCGACGCAGGGGTTTACGTTCGCCGTGGTGTAGCGCTGGTCCACCGCGACGACCGCCTGGAAGTTGAAGATGTTGAAGACATCCATGCTGACGGTGAGCTCGCTGTCCTTCGCGAGCTTGACCGAATAGCCGAGGTGGCCATCGAAGTTGTGCTGCCAGGGCAGCCGGTCGCCGGAGCCGCGGGGCAGGATGAACGACTCGTCGTAGCTGTACAGGTAGTGCGATCCCCAGTAGTCGATGGGCGCGCCGGAGCGAGACCGGTAGGTGAGGCCGAGGTCGATGAGCATGTTGTTCGGGAGCTCGAACGTCTTCGCGCCGTAGATCTTGATCTCGTGCGTGTTATCGCCGGGCAGGGCGCCGTCGCGGTTGACGAGCAGCGAGGCCAGGTCGAACTCGGTGTTGATGTTCGGATCGAGCTGATCGGTCTCGGGCTTGAAGAGGCCAGGATAGTTGCCGCGGAGGTAGGAGAGCGTGTAGCTCGCCTGCGCGAGCCACAGATCGGCGAAGGCCTTCTCGAAATAGAGGGTCAGCGCGTCGTAGTCGCGCGTCGCCTCGGGGAAGTCCTTCGCGATCCCCTTCCCGGGGTTGCCGATGAAGTAGGTGTTCGCCTCGTCCCGGCTCATGTCCTCGATGACGTTGTTCATCCAGCGCTTCGTGTACGTCGCGCCGATCCGGCCGTTCTGGATGATCTCGTACTCACCGCCGATCACGATCTCGTCGGACGACTGCGGCGAGAGGTCCGGATCGACCGGAGACTTGCCGCCGCCGAGCGTGTACCACGAGCGGTTCGGGTCGTAGTTCGGCATGACCCCGATCCGGTTGTCGTCGCTCCGACACTGCCCTTCGCCGTAGCCCTTCCCGTCCACGGGATCCCCAGGGTTGCAGCCGTCGGGGCCGCCCACGTGGAAGGAGCGGATGTTCCGCTCGTCGCCGAAGGCGCGATCCATCATGTCGAGGGGGACGCTCTCGTAATACCGCGCGAAGTTCGCGAACACCTTCGACCGGCCCTGCTGCGTGATGTCGTAGACGACGCCCACGCGCGGCGACCACTGGTTCGCGAGCGCCAGCCCGAGCTTGCCGTCGCTGGCGAACAGGTACTGCGCGTCGTAGCGCATGCCGATGTTCAGCGTCACCTGGTCGAGGATGCTCCAGCTGTCCTGCACGAACGCGCCGATCGTCGCGCCCAGCGACGTCACCGTGATCTTGTCCTGGATCACGTAGTCCCTGGCGCCGGGGCCGGCCGCCAGCCCCTCGGGCCCGGTCAGGAAGCCGAGCTGTCGCTCGTCATGGAAGACCTGGAGGCCGTTCCACTCGCTGGGGTCGCCCTCCTCGACGTAGCTGGTGCCGCCCGCGTACGCCTTGATGTGCTTGTACGTCGTGATCTCGCCGTCGATGCCGGCCTTGACGACGTGGTGCCCGAGCCCCTCGAAGATGCTCGTCACCATCGCCTTGAGCTGGAAGCGGTTGAGCGACGCGTCGTCGAGGAAGTCGGGGCCGCCGTCCCAGTACGCGCGCACCGCGCACGGCACCGCGGCGACCTCCTCGACCACGTTCCCGTCCTTGTCGTGGACCACCTCCCCTTCCTCGTCGACGACCGGCCTGGTCAGCGGCTCGCACATCCGCCGGGCCTCGGGCGAGAGCTTCTCGAACTCGTAGATCGAGCGCCGGTGGGGCGCGTACCTCGCCCATTGAATGAACGGCTTACCCGCCATGCCGCTGTCCGTCCCGAGCTCCGAGCCGTCCGGGGGCAGCCGCGCGCTGCGCTGGTTGTGCCAGCCGAGCGTCGCGTCGAACAGCAGGGTCTTGTTGTTGAACGCCGACGCCCACTTCAGCGCGACGTCGGTGGACGACGCCACGTACTCGTGCGCCAGCCCGCTGTACCTGCCGGTGATGTTGGCAGCCTCGACGACCCCCCGCTGCGGGTCGTACCCGAAGTTGCCGCTGCCGCCGGAGGACGACGGCGATCCGTAGACCGACAGCGCGATGCTGTGATCCGGGTTGATCTGGTAGGTCAGCTTGCCGAGGTACTGCAGCGTCTGCTCCTCGGCGCGGTAGAACCGCTGCGTGCCCGGCAGTCGGTCCATGACGTTGAGGCCGGTCGCGGGATCCTTCACCGGCTGGAAGGTGTCCGGGTTGTAGCGCGTGGCGAACAGGTTGCGCTCCATCTCGGAGCTCTTGAACGCGATCGCGGCGCCCGCGTAGAACCAGAGCTTGTCCTTCAGGATGGGGCCGCCGACCTCGAAGCCGTAGTCGCGGATGGACGAGAGGCTCGTGTCCGTCTGGATGGTGTCGCCCTGGCGGCGGACCTCCTCGCGCGGCCCCTCGAAGGCGCCGGGCGTGATGTTGAAGAAGACGGAGCCGTGGAACTCGTTGCCGCCGCTCTTCGTCACGACGTCGAGGACGCCGCCGGTCGCGCGGCCGAACTCGGGCATGTACCCGCCGGCCACCACGTTGACCTCCTTGATGAACTCCATGGTGAGCGGCGTGCCGATGATCCCGTACGCGGGATCGTTCACCGAGAGGCCGTCGATCACGTACTGGTTCTCGGGCGAGGACGTGCCGGCGATCGACGTGCCGTACTCATCCGCCTGCGCGCCCGGCACGGTCGCGGCGATCGACTCGAACGAGCGCGACGCAGCGCCCTTGCCCGTCGGCGGCGCCACGGCGATGCGCCGCGTGAAGTCCCCCGTGATGCTCTGGCCCACCGTGCTCGAGCCGACGTCGACCGTCGGCGCGCGGCCGACCACGACGATCTCCTCCGCCTTCAGCGCCTCCGGGAGCAGCTCGATGTTGACGCGGATGGTCGTGCCGCTGCGGATCGCGATTCCGCCGCGTACGTACGGCTTGTACGACTCCTTCTCCAGGCGGAGTGTGTAGTCGCCCGGCGGCAGGTTCGGGATACGGTACTGGCCGGTGCCGTCCGTGACCACGAGCTGCTCCCCTTGCAGCGCGGGCGACGTCGCCGTCACGACCACATCGGCGGCGGGCGCTTTGCTCGAGGCGTCAATTACCCGTCCGATCAGAACGCTGTTGCCCGTCTGCGCGAGCGCCGGGACCGCGGTCAACAAAGTCATGGCGAGCAGCAGGAGCGCCGCCCACGTCCCCCACGGCGCACGTGAGCGCGCTCCGTGTTTCAGCCTCTTTTCGAGAAACTTCACGGAATTCCCTCCAGAAGTGTAGGCCCCTCGAGTCCCTCCTTACCCTAGACAGGAATCGCGCGAGACAATAGACTTTTTTGTAGTACTTGCTCCCTTGTGCACTCCGGGTAGGCGCCGCACGCCCCCACACGTGCCGCTCGTCCACGCAGATCAGCTCGAGTTCTAGGAGTTACGACCCCCCATGTTCGACTCGGTACTCGGTCGCACCACCGCCACCCAGGGGCGTCTAGGGACGGGCGCAATGCTCTCCATCGTCGCCCACGCGGCGATCGCGGGGGCGCTCCTCTGGCAGGCCACGCGCCCCCGGGTCGAGAAGCAGAAGGACGTCGAGGTCACGTTCTTCGCCCAGCCGCCGCCCCCGCCGCCGCCTCCTCCTCCGCCCCCGCCGGGCGGCGGCGCGAAGCGCCCGCCGAAGGTCGAGCGCATCGAGCAGCCGAAGCCTGTCAAGACGCCCGACACCATCTACGACATGCCGGAGAAGCCCAAGGCCAAGGCGCCTGAGCCTGAGCCGGAGCCGCCCAAGCAAGACGCGCCGGAGCAGCCGGGCGGCGTCGAGGGCGGCGTCGAGGGCGGCGTTCAGGGGGGGACCGTCGGCGGCCAGGTCGGCGGGCAGATCGGCGGTCAGCTGGGCGGCCAGCTCGGCGGCCAGCTCGGCAGCACGGCGCCGCCGCAAAACGTGGTGCTGCCGTTCGGCGCCGGGATGAACCGGCCGACGATGATCTCGGGGCGAGATCCGCAGTACACGCGCGAGGCGCTGGCCGCCCGGGTGGAGGGGCTCGCGATTGTCAAGTGCGTCATCAAGACCGACGGCACGCTGACCAATTGCCGGATGGTCAAGTCACTCCCGCACATGGATCGGGCCATCCTCGATGCGCTCTCGGGGCGTCGCTACACCCCGGTGATGTACCAGGGGCGCCCGGTCTCGGTCGACTACGTGTTCAACGTCCGGCTCAAGCTCCCTTGACCGCCGGCCTCCGGGTGTTGTTGAACAGGCGGGGCACGTAGTAGAGAAGGACACGGAGTAGGTACGCTTTGCGGGACTGTCGAGTTCGCTGCGGCGTCCAGAGGCGCTGATCCAGCATAGCTGAAACCATCACGACACCTTGGGGCGCCAGGAGGCGCGAGCGAGACGATGCAATTCACGTTGATTGAGCTGTGGCACCACATGGGGCTCTTCGCGAAGCTGATCGTGTTCGCGCTGGCCCTCATGTCGGTCTCGTCCCTGGTCGTCTTCGGCGAGCGCCTCGTCGTGTCGTTCAAGTCGCGCGGCGCCTCGCGCGCGTTCGCGGAGCGGGTGGGGCCGCTGCTCGCTCGAGGGGAGTTCGAGGGCGCCCGGGCCGCCGCCAAGCCCACGGGCGAGATCGGCTACCTCGGCCGCGTCATCGGCGCCGGGCTCGCCGCCTACGCGTCGAGCGCCCCCTCGCGGCTGCCGGCGCAGGGGCACGAGCGCGACGGCGTGTTCGAATCGGTCTCGCGGGCGCTGGAGCGGCAGGCGCAGCGCGAGGTGCTCAGCCTGAAGCGCGGCTACGGCCTGCTCGCCACGGTCGGCTCCACGGCGCCGTTCGTCGGCCTGCTCGGGACGGTCATGGGCATCGTGACCGCGTTCCAGCAGATGGCGGCGTCCGGCTCCGGCGGCCTCGGCACCGTCTCGGCGGGCATCGCGGAGGCGCTCGTCACGACCGCCTTCGGCCTGCTCGTCGCGATCCCGGCCGTCATGGGCTACAACTACCTCCAGGGCTGGGTCGACGCCCGGGCGATCGACATCTCGGAGTCGTCGAACGAGTTCCTCGACATCGTGGCGAAGCGGCTCGACGGCCGCCTCGCGCCGGCCGCCGACGAGGCCGCTTGACACAGAGCCCGCGCGACACGGCGCCTGCCTGGTCGCGGGGTGCGGCGCGCGGCGCCGCGCGCCCGCGGCGAGGCGCGCGCTGACGCGCCCAGCCGGGAAGCGAGCGTTCCAATGGGGATGGCTGTCGGCCCGCAGAAGGGCCCCAAGAGCGAGATCAACGTCACGCCGCTCGTCGACGTCGTCCTCGTCCTGCTCATCATCTTCATGGTCGTCACGCCGATGCTCCAGCGCGGCAAGGACGTGAAGCTGCCGCAGGCGGCGAAGGTGGACGAGGAGAAGAAGGAGGTCGACCCGCTGATCCTCTCCGTGACGCTGGAGAAGACGGTGTGGGTCGAGAACGACCAGTACGACGAGGCCGGGCTCGCCGAGCGGCTGACGCGCGAGTTCGCCGCGCAGCCGGGGCGCAAGGTGCTCGTCAAGGGGGACCAGCGCCTCTCGTTCGGCGACGTCCGCCGGGTGATGGAGACGGCGCGCAAGTCGGGCGCGAAGAGCGTGTCGCTCGCGGTCGAGGAGCTGAAGGGAAGGTAGCGGCGATGAGCGCGCGCGCGAAGAGGAAGTTCGTCGTCAAGCCGGCGGTGCCGCTGAACTCCGACATCAACGTGACGCCGCTCGTCGACGTCGTGCTGGTGCTCCTCATCATCTTCATGGTCGTCACGCCGCTGCTCGAGAAGGACATCGGCGTGCGCGTGCCCGACACCGAGCAGGTCAAGGTGGACACCCCCCCGCCGCCCGATCAGCTGGTGGTCCGGGTGAACGCGCAGGGCGAGCTCACGGTGAACGACGAGCGGGTCGAGCGCGCCGATCTCGTCGGCAAGCTCAGGCCGCTCCTCGAGCGCCAGAGCAGGCCGCAGGACCGGATCGTCTTCGTCGTCGCGGACGACGCCGCCGTCTATGGCACCGTCGTGCAGGTGCTCGACGGCGCGAAGGAGGCCGGCGCGCAGACGCTCGGCATGATGACCGAGCTCCCCGAGCCGCCGCCGCCGCCCTGAGCGCGCCGCGCGCCCTCGCGGGCCCCGGTTCGCGGGCCCGGACTCGCCGGCTCGCGGCGGGCGGACCGGCGCGACGCGAGGCTTGCGTCGCGCGCGGCCGCGACCTACACCGCCCACCTCGAAAGCGAGGTCGTTGATGTTGCGGACCGAATGGGTGAGCAAGCGCGCCGGGAGCCCCAACCAGAGCCAGATGCACTTCGCGAGGAAGGGCATCGTCACGGAGGAGATGGAGTACGTCGCCCGCCGTGAGAACCTCGCGCCCGAGCTCATCCGCAGCGAGGTCGCGCGCGGCCGGATGATCATCCCCGCCAACAAGAACCACCTGAACCTCGAGCCGATGTGCATCGGCATCGCGTCGCTCTGCAAGGTGAACGCGAACATCGGGAACAGCCAGACCACGAGCGACGTGAACGGCGAGCTCGAGAAGCTGCGCTACGCCATCAAGTACGGCGCCGACACCGTGATGGACCTGTCGACCGGCGGGGACATCGACGGCATCCGCCGGGCGATCATCGCCGACTCCCCGGTGCCGATCGGCACGGTGCCGATCTACCAGGCGCTCGAGGTTTGCAAGGGCACGGACAAGATGACGGCCGACGACCTCATCGACATGCTCGAGCACCAGGCGAAGCAGGGGGTCGATTACTTCACGATCCACGCGGGCGTGCTGCTCGAGCACCTGCCGCTCGTGAAGGGCCGCATCACCGGCATCGTCTCGCGCGGCGGCTCGATCATGGCGCAGTGGATGATCGAGCACCACAAGCAGAACCCGTTCTACACGCACTGGGACAAGGTGCTCGAGGTCTGCGCCAAGTACGACGTCACGATCTCGGCGGGCGACGGTCTCCGCCCTGGCTGCCTCCACGACGCGAGCGACGCGGCGCAGTTCGCCGAGCTGAAGACGCTCGGCGAGCTCACGAAGCGCGCCTGGGAGAAGGACGTGCAGGTGATGATCGAGGGCCCCGGGCATGTGCCGTTCGATCAGATCGCGATGAACGTGCAGAAGGAGATGGAGCTCTGCCATGAGGCGCCGTTCTACGTGCTCGGCCCGCTCGTCACCGATTTCGCGCCCGGCTACGACCACATCACGAGCTGCATCGGCGCCACGATGGCCGGCTTCGCGGGCGCGGCGATGCTCTGCTACGTGACGCCGAAGGAGCACCTCGGCCTGCCGAACCCGGAGGACGTGAAGCAGGGCCTCATCGCCTACAAGATCGCCGCGCACGCCGCCGACGTGGCGCGCAAGCGCCCGGGCGCGCGGGATCGCGACGACGCGCTGAGCCGCGCCCGCTATGCGTTCGACTGGAAGCAGCAGTTCGCGCTCTCGCTCGATCCGGAGACGGCCCAGGCGATGCACGACGAGACGCTCCCGCAGGAGTACTTCAAGACCTCGGAGTTCTGCTCGATGTGCGGGCCGAAGTTCTGCTCGATGCACATCAACCGCGTGGTCGACGAGTACAACGCGCGGCAGGAGCGGCAGGAGACCGAGAACGCGCCCACGAAGCGGTCGCTCGCGCTCATCGATCAGCCGTGAGGCAGCCGTGAGGCAGCCGTGAGGCGGGGGAGGGGCCGCGGGGGCGTCCCCCGCGGGCGGGCGGGCGAGCGCGCGTCCGCCCGCGCGCGCCCGGTCCTGGTCGCCTCGGTCGCGCGCCCGCCCGCGCGATCGGTCCTGGTCGCCTCGATCGCGCGCCCGGTCCTGGTCGCCTCCCTGGCGCTCGCCCTGCTCGCGTGCCGCGGGGAGCCCGCGGTGTCCTCGCGCGCCACCTCGTCGTCCGCCTCGCCGGCGGCCTCGCCGTCGGCGGCGCCGCGCCCGCCGAGCCCGCGCCTCACGGATCCGCGCTGGCGCCTCGCCGCCGGGGACGACCCGCTGGAGCGCGCCCGGCTCGCCGAGGCCGAGGGCGCGACCGGCCTCCTCGCCGCGCTGGACGACGGCGGCGA
The DNA here is from genome assembly GCA_051525975.1 of Sorangium sp. So ce134. Taxonomy (GTDB): domain Bacteria; phylum Myxococcota_A; class Polyangia; order Polyangiales; family Polyangiaceae; genus Sorangium. Next base: position 7,761,195 of record CP150314.1, on the reverse strand, counting down.
CCTCGCGCTCACGGCCCTGCGCGCGCTGCCGTACGCCGACGACGCCGACCTGGCGCTCGCGCCGCTCGCCGAGCGCGCCCGCGCGGCGTCCGGGGCGTCGCTGACGCCCCTGCTCGAGGCGCTCCTCGGGGTCGCCGGTCGCCCGCCGCGCCCGCGCGAGCCGCTCGACCCGGACGGGGCGCGCGCCGCGGCCGCGGCGCTGGTCGAGCTGTCGGGCAGGCGCGACCTGCCCGCGGAGCAGCGCGCGCTCGCGATCTCGGCGGCGCGCGCCCTCGCCGAGAAGGGGCTCGTCGACCCGGGCGGTATTCCCGCGGATCTGGATCCGGCGAGCCCCGACGCGGGCTCCGCGCCCGGTCAGGCGCCGCGGCCGTGACCTCCGGCGCGGATCGTGCCGCCGGGCTTTGGGCCGGTCGGGGTCCCTTTTGGTAACTTCCCCCCCGTGACGACGCCGTACACCTCCGAGGCCTTCATCCATCAGCTCCTCGGCAAGGCGCTTGCCGCCCACGCCAGCGACATCCACCTCAAGGTCGGTCAGCCGCCGGGCGCGCGGGTGCGCGGCGACATGGTCTACTTCCGGGTCGACCGGATCCGCGCCGAGGACAGCGAGGCCGCGGCGCGCGTGCTGCTCGCGGGGAGGCCTTCGCGCGAGCTGCTCGCCACGCTCCAGGAGCTCGACACCTCGTACGTCGTCCCTGGGCTCGGCCGGTTCCGGGTCAACATCTACCGCCAGCGCGGCTCGCTCGCGATCATCTTGCGCAGCATCCCGCTCAAGATCCCCGCGTTCGAGGAGCTCGGCATCCCCTCGGCCGTGCGGGCGATGGTGGAGCACGACCACGGCCTCATCCTCGTCGCCGGCACGGCCGGCAGCGGCAAGAGCACGACGCTGGCCGCGTTCGTCGGGCAGATCAACGCGACGTTGCCGCGCCACATCGTCACGCTCGAGGACCCGATCGAGCACGTGCACGAGGACAACCGCTCCAGCGTCAGCCAGCGCGAGATCGGCGTCGACACCTCGGATTTCCCGACCGCGCTGCGCTCCGCGCTGCGGCAGGACCCGGACGTCGTGATGCTCAGCGCGCTCCGGGACAGCGAGTCGCTCGATCTCGCGCTGCACGCCGCCGAGACCGGGCACCTCGTGCTCGCGGCCGTGCACACGCCGGACGTCACGCGCACGCTCGGGCGGCTGGTCGCGCTCGGCAAGAGCCCGAGCGAGGTGCGCGATCGGCTGGCCGACTGCTTCCAGGGCGCCGTCGCGCAGCGCCTCTTGCCCCGCCGCGACGGCGCGGGGGAGGTCCTGGCCTCCGAGGTGCTGGTCGCGACGGCCGCGGTGCGCGAGGCGATCCGCCGCCCGGAGGGGAGCCCGTCGCTGCGCGAGCTGATGGAGAAGGGGGTCACGCCCTACGGCATGCAGACCTTCGAGGCGCACCTGCGGCAGCTCGTCGGCCAGGGGGCGATCGCGAAGGAGACGGCGAAGGCGGTGACGGCGCTGTAGCGTCGGCCGCGCACGTCTCGACCCGGGCAAGAGCGATGTTCGCTCGATTCGGCATAGCACACTGCCGGGACATGGTTCGCGCTCGGAATCGGATGGTGGGGTAATTGGGCTGAAGGCGGGGGCTTTGAACCGCCATGACGCCAAGGGCGCCAAGAGACCCCCCAAAAAATCTTGGCGTCTTATGGCGCCTTGGCGGTTCCATCATTCCTCCTCCCCCGTCACTCCAGCTGAAGAATCAGGTCCTGACCCGCTCATGGCCGGATCGTCATGCTGGATTTCCTAACACCCTCAAGAGTAACCACCTTGCCCATCTCCATTCAGCGCCTTCATCGCGTTTGATAGCTGATTGCGCACCTCATCAACGTAGATCTCCCACCTTTGGCCTCGCTTACGATCAAACGATGCCCGCGTCGCCGACGGCCGACATCGAAATGGGCCCTCGAGAGCTCGTCGAGCCGCCGGCTCACCCGATCGTGCAGCTCGGTGAAGTGATCCGGCACACGAACCGCGGCATCTTGGGCGCCGTCGAAACCTTCCGGCGCCAGCACGAACGCTTCCGTCGCCCTCCGGAAGCTTCCGTCACGGAAACGAAGCCCTTCGTCGCGCTCCGGAGCACGACATTTCGCGTACTTAGCAGCGCCGGCTCCGCCCTCGGCACCCTCCTTCGCGCGCCGGAGGGTGAATTCCCCGGTAAATTCAGCCTCCCGCTCCGCGCCGGAAGCTTCCGTCGCGCGCCGAAGACCTTCGCGCCGGCGCCGGAAGGCTTCGTCGCCGCGCCGGAAGCTCTCCTCCGTTCACCAACAGCCCTCGCGGGCGCGCCAGGGCGCTCCATCCACCCACGGCGGCGCCCCGCCACCGGCGCCGCCACGCCTCCTTCGCGGCTCCGCGGCTCCCCCTCCATCGCGGCTCGCCCCCCTTCCGCGCGCCTCGCTTGCGCCGGCGACCCAAGCCTGGGTATGAGCGGAGCCCATGCTCGATGGGATCGAACGGGAAGCGGCGGAGCACAACGGTGGGCGCAGTGAACCGAACGGGCGCGCCCCGGCGGCGGGCGCGGTCCGCCACGACTGGACGGTCGAGCAGGCGGTCGCCTTGCACGATCTCCCCCTCTTCGAGCTGATCGACCGCGCGCGCTCGGTCCACCGCGCGTTCCACGGCGAGCACGAGGTGCAGCTCTGCACCCTGCTCAGCGTCAAGACCGGCGGCTGCCCCGAGGACTGCGCCTACTGCCCGCAGTCGAGCCACTACGAGACGGAGGTCGGGCCGGAGCGCATGCTCGACGTCGGCGCGGTCCTCGGGGCCGCAGAGCGCGCCCGCGCGGGCGGCTCGACGCGGTTCTGCATGGGCGCCGCGTGGCGCGAGGTGAAGGACGGCCCCGCCTTCGAGCGCGTCCTCGACATGGTGCGCGGCGTGAAGGCGCTCGGCCTCGAGGCCTGCTGCACGCTCGGCATGCTCACCGACGACCAGGCGCGCCGCCTCAAGGAGGCCGGCCTCGACGCGTACAACCACAACCTCGACACCTCGCGGAAGGCCTACAAGTCGATCATCTCGACGCGCACGTACGACGAGCGGCTCATCACGCTGCGGAACGTCCGGCGCGCGGGCATCACGGTCTGCTCGGGCGGGATCATCGGCATGGGCGAGTCGATCGCCGACCGCTGCGAGATGCTCGTCGAGCTCGCGCGCCTCGATCCGCACCCGGAGAGCGTGCCGATCAACGCCCTCGTGCGCTCGCCGGGCACGCCGCTGGAGAGCCTGCCGCCGGTCGACCCCATCGAGTTCATCCGGATGATCGCCGTCGCGCGGCTCATGATGCCCCGCGCGATGGTGCGCCTCTCCGCCGGCCGGACGGAGCTCTCGCGCGAGGCGCAGCTGCTCTGCATGTACGCGGGGGCGAACTCGATCTTCTACGGCGACAAGCTGCTCACCACGCCGAACCCCGGCCCGGACGAGGACCGCGCGCTCATCGAGAAGGCGGGCCTCCAGCCGATGGCGCCGGCCGCGGCTCACGCCGGCCGTTAGCGGGGCCGCCGCCGTCGGCCGCCTCGGGCCGCGGGCGCTCCCCGCCGCGCGTCGCGACGTGCAGCGTCTGCGTCGGGTGCGCGAGCCTCGATCCGGCCGAGGCGATGATCTCCAGGAAGGTGATCAGCATCTCCTGGCGCATGGTCCGGAACTCGCCGAAGTCCGTCGTCTGGAACCAGGCCATCACCTCGACGTCGAGCGACGAGGGGCCGACGCCGATGAAGCGCACGACGACATCGTCGGGCCAGATCTTCGGGTGCGCCCGCAGCGCGGCCTCGCACCCCTCGATGATCGCGCGGAGCTGATCGGCCGTGGTCTCGTGGACGAGGCCCAGCACGCAGGCGAGGCGCATCCGGTCGCGCGCCGTGTACGACTCGATCTGGAGATCGGCCAGCTTGCCGTTCGGGATCGTGACGATCGTCCGGTCGAGCGTGCGGATCCGGGTCGAGCGGAGGCCGATCGCCTCGACCGTGCCGAGGAGCGCGTCCACCTTCACGAAATCGCCGACCTGGAACGGCCGGTCGATGCCGATCGAGACCGAGCCGAAGAGGTTCTCCACCGTCTTCTGCGCGGCGAGGGCGAGCGCGACGCCGCCGATGCCGAGGCCGGCGATGAGGCTCGCCACCGGGTAGCCGAGCTCCGACAGCACGGCGATCGCGCCGACGATCACGATCGAGACCTTCGCGATCCGCCCCATGAGCGGCACGAGCGAGCGCGCCGCGGGGTTGTCCCGCGTCGCGGGGGCGGCGAGCAGGCGGCCGCCGACGGCGTCGATCGCGCGGAGGGCGAACCAGAAGACCGCGACGAAGAGGCCGGCGCGCACCACCTTGTCGAGGAACGCCTCGGCCGGCTGGTAGAGCCCGAGCCACGGGAGCGCGGCCTCGATGGCGAGGAGCGCCGCCGCGAACGTGAGCGGGCCGCGCGTGCCCTCGAGGAGCGCGTCGTCGAGCGGGGAGTCCGTCCGGACGACGAGGCGGCGGAGCAAGGCGCGGAGGCCGAAGCTCAGCACCATGCCGACGAGCCAGCCGGCGAGCGCGAGGACGGGCAGGGCGAGCCACTGCCACCAGAGCAGCTCGCGCGGCCCCGGGCGCAACAGCGCCGGCGGCAGGTGGTCGCGGAGCCAGCGATCCTCGAGCCGCGCGTACCACTCGTCGACGCGCTCCACGGTCGCGCGCGAGAAGATCCAGCGCGCGCCCTCGGGGGTCACGCGCCGCACCAGGCGCACCGGCTGGGGCCCGGTCCGGGTCGGGATCTGCGCGATCTGCTCCACGCCGGCGCCGAGGTTGTCCTGCGTGTTCCCCTGCGCGTGCGGCGAGAGCTTCTCCAGGTCCAGCCAGATGTGACGGTCGAGCACCGCCTTGAGCTTCTGCGCGAGCGCCGCGCCGTCCGCCCGCGGCGGCACGTCGAGGTAGCGCGCGGCCTCGGCGTACTCGCCCGCGCGGGAGAGCTCGAAGAAGTGGCGCATGGAGGCCCGCGGCGAGTCGGGCTCGACCGGGATCGTCTCGGGATCGACGCCGCCCTCGGCGCTCGCCGTCGCCTCCGCCGGCGGCGCCGAGGGGGGAGGCGGCGGGGACAGCTCCCCGGCGCTCGCCCCCAGGAGGACGCACCCGAAGACGAGCGCGAAGGCGAGCGCCGCGCGGATCCACCACTTCACCGCCGGCACGAGGCGGAGCCGTTTCGACACCTTGGGATGATCGTTCCAGGGCATGGGGCCCTGCTATTCCATCGCGCGGCGCGTCTGTCGACCGCGCGCCCGCGGGCCCCCGCGCGGCGCGTGCGCTCCCTCGCAGCTACACCGCCGCGGCGGGCGGCTCGCTCGGCGGCGCCGCGGTCACGAGCGCCGCGAGCGCGCCGCCGTAGCGCTCGATCCGGCGCGCGCCGAGCCCCGGGATGCGCGCGATCGCGGCGGCGACCGCGTCGCCTCCGGCGCGGGGCCCCGCGAGCGCGATCTCCACGAGATCCTGCGCGCAGTGCCCCGGCAGCACGACCTGCTCGTCGACCTTCCGCGCCCTTGCCTCGGCCTTGCGCCACGCCGCGATCCGGGCCTCCACCGCGCGCCGCGCGGCGAGCTCCCTGCGCGACGGGCGGGGCTGCTCGAAGAGGGCGCGCTCGCCCTCCGGCACGTCGCCGTCGCCGCGCCCCTGCTCGACGGCGCGGAGCCACGCGGCGACGAGGCCCGCCGCGCGGCCCGCCGCGGCCCCGCGGACGGCGCGCACGTCCTCGGCCCGGGTCGGCCGCCGCCGCGCGAGCTCGAGGAGCACCTCGCCGGCGACGATCTTGAAGGCGGGCAGGTCCGCCTCCTCGGCGGCGGCCTCGCGCGCCGCGACGAGCCGCCGCAGGATCGCCCGGCCCTCCGGGTCGAGCGCCTGGGCCCCCTTGATGCGCGCGTACGCCGGCCGCGGATCGCGCGGCGGACCGAGGGCGGTCGAGAGCTTGTAGGCGCACTCCTCCGCGATCTCGTCCTCGATCCCGAGCGCGCGGCCCTGCTCGGCGAGGCGCGCGTCGAGCGGGAGCAGGTGGAGCACGTCGTCGGCCAGGTAGCGCAGCTCGGCCTCCGCGAGCGGCCTGCGCCCCCAGTCGTGCTGCTGGAGCTGCTTGTCGACCTTCACGCCGAGCTCCGCCGCGAGGAGCGCGGCGAGCCCCGTCGCCGCGCGCCCCAGCATGCGCGCGGCGACCGAGGTGTCGCGCACGCCGGCGAGCGGCGCGCCCGCCTCGGCGAGCATGCGCGCGTCGAACGTGAGGTCGTGCAGCACCTTGGGCGGCCCCGCGGCCCCGAGGAGCGGCGCGAGCGGCGCGACCGGCGCGCGCAGCGCGTCGACGACCGCGACCGCGACGCCGTCGCCCTCGCGGAAGGCGAGCTGGACCGTGCAGAGCCGCGGGCGGTAAGCGAACAGCCCGTCGGCCTCCACGTCGACCGCGAGCGCGTCGGCGCGCGCCGCGCGCTCGACCAGCCGGGCGAGATCGCCTTCGCGCTCGACGAGGACGAGGGGGCTCTGGCTCAGCGGCCCCTCTCCCGGCCCGGGCGCGCCGCCCTGCCGCGCCGCGCCCGCGCGAGCGCCCCGAGCGACGCGAGCGCGGCGGCGAGGAGCCCGCCGCCGCCGCCGGGCGACGGCGCCGCGGCGCAGCCGCCGCTCGCCTTCGGGTTGGGCTGATCCACGGCGCACAGGTTGGAGAAGCCGTGGCGCGGCGTGGGGTCGCACGCCTCGATCGGCTCCCCGGGCGGGTACACCGCGCAGATGGCGTCGCGGTCGTCCTCGTCGAGGTCGCGGAGCGCGACGCTCGCCGGGCGGTAGTCGGCGTTCATGGTCGCGGCGTGCTCGGCCGAGTGCGAGAGCCCGAGGAAGTGGCCGGCCTCGTGCGTGGCGATGCTCAGGAGGTCGAACGAGACGTCGTCGTCGCCGAGCGAGAGCGACACGTCGAACGAGTTGATCTCCATGTCGGCGTCGTAGATCTCGCCGGTCTTGAGGTTGTAGGTGACGGTCGTGAGCGCGAGGGTGCTCCCGCCGCTCCCGTACGGCCAGCCGTCGTCCCGGAACGTGATGATGTTCGCGTTCCCCTTGCGCTGGTTGTACTCGTGCGCGTCGCACGTGATCGGGCCGAGGTAGGTGACCTCCATGCGCGGGGTCTCCCCGCCGCCGCAGTCGGCCTCCGTCCACGCGGCGAACGCCTGCGCGAAGATCGCCTCGGCCTCGGCGAGCGAGACCTGGTCCGAGGCGTCTTCCTGGAGGGAGTAGCTGACGCACGGCGACGGCCAAGCGAGGGGGATGCCGCAGTCGGTCGACTGCCGCGGGGTGCAGACGGCCGCGGTCGACTGCGTCTCGGGACAGACGCTGGTGCGGCAGTAGGCCAGGGCGGCCCGGGGGAGGGCGAGCGCCGCGGCGGCGATGGCGAAGGAGGCGGCGGCGACGGCGCGGGCGCGGGCGCCCCGGCCGGCGGGCGCGAGGTCACTTCTGCGCATGCTTCGCCTTCCAGGCGCGGCTCACCGCGTCGATGGCCGTGTCGAGCGTCGCCCCGACGAGCTGCTCGCGCGCCGAGATCGCGGGGCCGGGCCGGGCCAGGACCGTCCCGCTGGACGGGCTCGGGGCCAGCCGCCGCGCCACGATGCGCGGCGCGCCGGCGACCCGCTGCGTCTCCTCGGCGTCGACGATCGGGTAGTGGCCCTGGGCCATCCCGGACACGACGAGCGCGGAGCTCGCCCGGGACACGAAGATCATCGCTTGCGCGCCGATCCTGAGCTGCGCGTCGCCGGCCACGTGCTGCCCGACGTCCCCGACCACGCCCCCGAGCGTCCTGACCCACACGTCGGCGTCGGGCTGTCCGGCCACGGTCCGGTCGATCGACAGGCGGGTATACGTCACGATCCTCCTGGCCCCGCCGAGCTCCTCCCACCGGCTGGTTTGCTCGGTGGCGGTCGCGACCACGACGTACGAGGCGGCGGAGACGAGCTCATCCAGCGAGAGCTGGATGGCGACGGCCGCCTGCGCCGCGCGCGGGCCGGAGACGAGCGCGCCGGGGCTCACCCCGGCGGCTGGGACGGCGTCGCCCCCCGGCGCGAGGGTGACCGCGGGGGGCAACGCGAAGAGGAGGGTGACGACCAAGGCTCTCGGAGACATAGGGGCAAAGATACCATGCTGGCGAGCGCGGCGCGCCGGAAGCGCGGCGGCGCAGTCGTGCTGGACCCTGTGTCCCGGTCCGACTAGCAGATCGTCTGGGTCGAGACCCGAGGAGCCTGCGATGACGAGCGACGCGTTGACGATCGGCAGACACACGTTCACTTCCCGCCTCTTCGTGGGGACGGGGAAGTACAAGGACCTGGAGGAGACCCGTCGCGCGCTCGAGGCGTCCGGCGCGGAGGTGGTCACGGTGGCCCTCCGCCGCGTCAACCTGAAGGAACGCGGCGAGGGATCGATGATGTCGCTGCTCCAGCAGGGGCGCGTCACCATCCTGCCGAACACGGCCGGCTGCTACACGGTCGAGGACGCGGTCCGCACCTGCCGGCTCGCGCGCGAGCTCGGGCTGTCGGACCTCGTGAAGCTCGAGGTCATCGGCGACGAACGGACGCTCTTCCCGGACAACGAGGCGACGCTGGAGGCGGCGAAGATCCTGGTGAAGGAGGGCTTCACGGTGCTGCCTTACTGCATGGATGACCCGATCGTCTGCCGGAAGCTGGAGGACATCGGGTGCGCGGCCGTGATGCCCCTGGCCGCGCCGATCGGCAGCGGGCTCGGCATCCGGAACCCGTACAACCTGATGATCATCCGCGAGACGGCGAAGGTGCCGGTGATCGTGGACGCCGGCGTCGGGACGGCGAGCGACGCCGCGGTGGCGATGGAGCTCGGGTGTGATGGGGTGTTGATGAACACGGCCATCGCGGGCGCGCGGGACCCGATCCTGATGGCGCAGGCGATGCGGGACGCCGTGAGGGCCGGGCGGATGGCGTACCTCGCCGGACGGATGCCGAAGAAGCTCTACGCGACTGCGTCATCGCCGGAGCACGGCAAGATCTCCGCGCTGTAGGGGCGCCCCTACAGCGCGGCGGGCTCTCCCGAGCGGGAGGCGCGAGGTGCGCGAGGTGCGCGAGGTGCGCGAGGTAACGCTGTGCGAAGTCAAACGAACAGCACGCCGGTGTCATGATACGCTCACGCACCTGAGTCAAAATGACACGGAACGCTCATCGCTCGGTCGGCACCTCGGTCGTGGCGCGAGTTGGCGCTCCGAGGACGGCCGCGGCGACCTGACGGTCCGCTCAGGAGAATATGAGCAAGCCCAACGTCTGCATGGTCGTGAACAACCTCGAGGTCGGCGGGCTCGAGAAGGTGGTGCTGAGCCTCCTGGATCGGCTCGGCGATCAGGGCTTTGACCTCTCCCTGATCTGCCTCGACGGCGAGGGGCGGCTGTTCTCGGAGGTGAAGCTCCCCCGCTCGAAGTGCCTCGTGATCACGAAGGATCTCCGGCCGGTGCTGCCCGGCCTCAAGAGCGATCCCGAGGCGATCCTCTGGATCAGGCGCTTCTTCCACCAGCGCTCCGTGGATATCGTCCACGTCCACAACCGGGCTCCGCTCATCTTCGCCGGCCTCGCGGCCCGCCTGCTCCGGAATCGGCCGCTGGTCGTCTACTCGGAGCACAACCAGATCAACCGGGCGAAGGGGTTCGATCGGCGCAAGTTCGGCTACTACGCCTACCTCGCCGACGAGATGGTCGCGGTCTCGCACGACCTCAGGCGCATCCTCGTCGACGACGTGAAGGTCCGCGCGCCGGTCCGGGTCATCCACAACGGCATCGACGGGACGCGCTTCGCCCGGGCCCTGACGAGCGGCCAGCAGGGGCGCATCCGCGCGGAGCTCGGCATCGGCGAGCAGGAGTTCGTGTTCGGGTGCGCGGTGGTGCACATCGAGCAGAAGGGGCTCCGCTACCTCATCGAGGCGGCGCCCGAGGTGCTGCGGCGCGCGCCGGAGGCGCGCTTCGTCGTCGCGGGCGACGGCCCGCTCCGGGGGGAGCTGCAGCAGCGCGCGAGGGACGCGGGGCTCGGCGACCGGATGCTCTTCCCCGGGTATCGCTCGGACGTCCCCGAGCTCGTCTCGGCGTTCGACGCCTACGTGCTCCCGTCGCTCTGGGAGGGGCTGCCGCTCGCGCTGCTCGAGGCGCTCGCGCTCGGCAAGCCGATCGTGGCGAGCCGCGTCGGCGGCGTCCCCGAGGTCGTCGAGCACGGGGTGGACGGGTTCCTCGTCCCGTCGAAGGACCCGGGCGCCCTGGTCGAGCACCTCTCGCGCGTCGCCCGCGACTCGGAGCTCCGCGAGCGCGCGCGCACGCGCGGCCCTGCGAAGTTCACCCAGCAGTTCAGCCTGGAGGCGATGGTCGACGCGCACGTGCGCCTCTTCGACGAGCTCGTCGCCAGGCGGCGCGGGGAGCCCTCGCCGCGGGCGGACCGGGCCGGGGGGACGAGCCAAGGACCGGGGCTGAATACGAGGTTGAGCGAGACCGAACGAGCTTGAACGAGGCTCAACGAGCCTGAGCGAGCCCGAACCAGGCTCGCCGAGACTCACCGAGACTCACCGAGACTCGGCGAGACCCAGCGAGACCGCTCGATTCAGCGCCAGAACCAAGGCCTCTGTTGTCGGGGCGCTCGCTGCCTCGGATCGATCAGACTGGAGGATGTCTTGCGGCGGATGCGTGTTTTGCTTATCACGAAGATCTTCCCGAACGCGGTACACCCGGACGAGGCGCCGTACAATCGACGGCAGTTCGCCGCGCTGTCGCGTTACTGCGACGTCCGGGTGCTCGCGACGATCCCGTGGTTCCCTGGCATGAAGCGGCTCTCGAAGTGGCCTGTCGGCGACAGCGCGCCGCGCGAGGAGGTCATCGACGGGCTGCCGGTCCGGCACCCGCGCTACCTCTACGTGCCGAGGGTCGCGCCTGCCCTGAACGGCCCGCTGTATGCGGCGTCGATGCTCCCGGAGCTCGTCGGGCGCGGCCCGTCGCCCGACGTGATCGTCGGGGCCTTCGCCTACCCGGACGGCTTCGCCGCGGTGTGCCTCGGGCGGCTGCTCGGGGTGCCGGTGGTGATCAAGGTGCACGGCTCGGACATCGACGTGATCCCGCGCGACGCGCGGCTGCGGCGGCCGCTCAGCTGGGGCCTCACCCGCGCGGCCCGGGTGGTGGCGGTCAGCCGCAAGCTCGCGGACGGGGTCGCGGCGCTCGGCGTGCCGCGCGACCGGATCGATCTCATCATGAACGGCGTCGATGTGAAGCTGTTCCAGCCGCGGAACCGCGCCGAGTCGCGCGCGGCGCTCGGCCGGTCCCCGGGCTCGAAGCTGTTCGTCTTCGTCGGCCACCTGAACCGGGACAAGGGGGTGCTCGATCTGGTCGAGGCGTTCGAGCGGCTCGCGCCCGCGCACCCGGACCTGGAGCTCACGCTCGTCGGCAGCGGCGCCGAGGAGCAGGCGTGCAAGGCCGCGGCGGCCCGGCTGGGCGGGCGGCTGACGGTGACCGGCTACCTGCCGCACGACCAGGTGTCGCTGTGGCTCGGGGCCTCGGACGCCCTCGTGCTCCCGAGCCTGCACGAGGGGACGCCCAACGTCGTGCTGGAGGCGCTCGCCTCGGGGCGCCGCGTGGTGGCGTCGAGCGTGGGGGGCATCCCCGACGTCGTGCACAGCCCGGAGCTCGGCGAGCTCGTCCCGCCCGGGGACAAGAGCGCGCTGGCGGACGCGCTGCTGCGCGCCGCCCGGCACGAGTACGACCCGGCGCGGGTCGCGGAGCTCGCCGGCGGGCGCGACTGGGACGACAGCGCGCGCGCCTTTCACGAGACGCTCCTGCGCGCGGTGCGCGGCGCGCGCAGGTCGGGCGGGCAGGAGCTCGGCGACGTCGCCTTCACCGTCCCGGGCCCGAAGGGCGGGCTCGAGAACGGCGCCGCGCGGACGGGCGCTCCCCTCAGCTGACGGCTCGGCCCGGCGGGGCGCGGCGGCTCGCGGGCGGGGCGGTGGCGGCGCCGGCGCGGGGGTGAGGGAATCGCTGCAGGCAGCGCCGCGGAAGAGGAAGAGTGGAACGCCAAGGCGCCAAGACGCCAAGACGCCAAGTGGGCAAAATATTTAGGTTTTCTTGGCGTCCTCGGCGTCTTGGCGGGTCAAGAAACACCGCTTGTTCGGCCAATGGACCGCGCTGCCCCGGCGCGGCCTCCTCTTGACGCTCGCGCCCGTTCATCGGCGAATGGCGCCCGTGCTCACCGGCATTCGCGCGGCCCTGGGCCCGCTCGCGATCCTCGCCGCCGTCGCGCGGGCGCCTTACCAGTGCGCGGGCGACGTCGACCCGGATCATCGCCAGTACGAGGATCCCAGCGAGGCCCTGTACGACCTCGCCGGGCGCTTCAAGGCGAACGGCGATCGCCGCGCTCAGGTCGACACGCTGCGCTTCCTCGTCGAGCGGTATCCTTCCAGCCGGTTCGCCCGCATGGCCCGGCAGGATCTGGAGGCGCTCGGCGAGCCGGGCGCTCCGGGGGGGGAGCGCGCCCCGGACGACGGAGCCCGCTGACGCGCCGCGCGTCCGCGCTGGAGGACGGCCATGCTCACCCCGACGTTGACCCTGATCACCCAGACGGCGGACGTACCGGAGCCGGCCCTGCTCGCGCGGATCTCGGCCTTCGGCGCGCTGCCCGCCGAGGCCCGCGCCCGCGTGGCGGTGCAGCTCCGCGATCCCGAGCTCTCCGGCGCGGCGCTCCACGCGCTCGGCGGGCGCCTGCGCGACGCCACCGCCGCGATCGGCGCCTCGTTCGTCGTCAACGACCGGCTGGATCTCGCGCTGCTCCTGGGCGCGGACGGGGTGCACCTCGGCCGCCGCTCGGTCGCGGTGGCCGACGCGCGCGCCCTGCTCGGCGCCGGCGTCTTCGTCTCGGTCGCCTGCCACAGCGTGGACGAGGTGCTCCGCGCGGCGGAGGCCGGGGCGGACGCCGCCGTGCTCTCGCCGATCTTCGCGACGCCCGGCAAGGGCCCGCCGCTCGGGCTCGCCGCGCTGCGCGAGGCGCGGGCCCGGCTGTCGGCGGCGTCGCGCGGCGTCGCGCTCATCGCCCTCGGGGGCGTGGACGCGGCCTCGGCGCCGACCTGCCTCGCGGCGGGCGCGGACGGGGTGGCCGCCATCCGCGCCGACTTCGGCGGCGCGCTGCCGGCGCCGCGCGCGGGGTGAGCCGCACCGCTGCGCGGCCCTGCCCGGCGGCGTATTACCGCGCCCAGAGCGCGGCGAGCGGCAGCTCGATCGCCTCGAACGGCTCGGGCCGCACGGCCTCGTCGCCCTCGTAGGTGTCGAGCAGCCACCAGCGGCCGTCGTCGAGCCGGTACACCTCGAGCGTCTGCGCGACCGGGTTGATCATCCACGCATGGCGCACCCCTTCGCGGCGGTAGATGCGCATCTTCTTGCCGCGGTCGACGCGCTCGGTGCGCGGCGAGATCACCTCGCACACCCAGTCGGGCGCGAGGTCGTAGTGCGCGGGCGCGTCCTCGGGCCCGAGCGCGTCGGGCATGCGCTCGCGGCGCCAGCCGGCGAGATCGGGGACGACCTTGTCCGGCCTCGGCCCGAGGTGAAGCTCGGGCTCTACGAGGATGACCCAGCCACCTGGTCCACCTGCGCCCAGATCGAACGGACCCCCGAGGCTCACGTTCAAACGCGACGCGGTGCGCGTGTGCGGCCGCGCCGGCCGCGGGAACGTGTACAGCTCCCCGTCGAGGATCTCGGCGATCATCTCCTCCGGCGCCGCCTGAAATGCGGCCTCCACCTCGGGCGCGTTGCCCGGAAGCAGCGGGTGCTGCGCGCTCATGCGTCGAGCCTAGCACCATCCGCACCCCGCACGCCCCGGCCCCGGCCCCCGCGCCTCCCTCGACGCTGGCAATCTGCCTTGCTACTAGGCCGGGCCATGTCCGAAGCGTCCTCGAAGAAACCGTCCGACGGCCCGAGCGAGCCCCTGTTCGACAAGGTGGCGACCGAGCTGAACTTCCCCGCCGACGAGGCGAAGATCCTCGCCTTCTGGAAGCAGCACCGCATCTTCGAGAAGACGCTCCGCGCCGAGACCCGCGCCACCGGCCCGTCCAAGGGCACGTTCGTCTTCTACGAGGGCCCGCCGACCGCCAACGGCATGCCGCACAACGGCCACGTGCTCACGCGCGCCGTGAAGGACGTCTTCCCCCGCTACAAGACCATGCGCGGCTACGACGTCCCGCGGAAGGCCGGCTGGGACACCCACGGGCTGCCGGTCGAGGTCGAGGTCGAGAAGGAGCTGCGCATCCACGGCAAGGCCGACATCGAGCGCTACGGCGTCGAGCCGTTCATCTCGCGCTGCGTCGACTCGGTCTTCCGGTACACCGAGGCGTGGGAGAGCCTGACCGACAAGATCGGCTTCTGGGTCGACCTCGATAGCGCCTACGTCACCTACCACCGGAGCTACGTCGAGAGCGTCTGGTGGGCGCTCTCGCAGCTGCACAAGAAGGGGCTGCTCTACCGCGGCCACCGCGTCTGCTGGTGGTGGCCGCAGGGCGGGACGGCGCTCAGCGCGGCCGAGGTCGGCTGGAACTACAAGACCGTGGACGACCCGAGCGTGTTCGTCGCGTTCCCGCTCGTCGACGAGCCCGACACCGCGCTCTGCGCCTGGACGACCACCCCGTGGACCCTGCCCTCGAACGGCTACGCCGCCGTGCGGCCCGAGTTCGACTACGTCGTCGTGGACGCGGGGGCGCCCGCGGGCGGGGCGGCGCCGGCGGCCCGGAAGCTCATCGTCGCCGCGGCGCTGCGCGAGGAGCTCGCGAAGAAGTTCAAGCGCGACCTGCCCGTGCTCCGCGAGCTCAAGGGGAGCGAGCTCGTCGGGAAGCGGTACCGCCCGCCGTTCGACAGCTTCTCGAGATCGCTCGAGGGCGCCGCGCTGCGGAGGAAGGACGGCAAGGACGAGCCGCTCTACTGGGTCGTGCTCGGCGCGGACTTCGTCACGCTCGACGCCGGCACAGGCGTCGTCCACGTCGCGCCCGCGTTCGGCGAGGACGACTTCAACGCGCACAAGCGGCGCGTCGCGGAGCTCGCCGAGCCGGGCGCCGCGGGCGAGGTCCCGATGCTGTGCGCGGTCCGGCCGGACGGCACGTTCGAGCCCGGCCTGACGCCGTTCTCGGGCCTCTGGGTGAAGGACGCCGACCCGCTGATCATCAAGGATCTCGCGGCCCGCGGGCTGCTCGTCCACGACGAGAAGTACCGCCACGACTACCCGTTCTGCTGGCGCGCCGACGACGACCCGCTGATCCAGCTCGCGCGGCCCGCCTGGTACATCAGGACGCGCGAGAACATCGACAAGGCGATCGCCAACAACCGCGCGATCCACTGGCTCCCGCCCCATATCCAGGAGGGCCGCTTCGGCGACTTCCTCGCCAACAACGTCGACTGGGCGCTCTCGCGCGAGCGGTACTGGGGGACGCCGCTCAACGTGTGGATCTGCGAGCGCAGCGAGGATCACCAGCTCGCCCCGGCGTCGGTCGCCGAGATCGAGGCGCTGAACCCGCGCGCCTTCGACCACTTCCACGAGGCGAAGAAGGCCGACCCGAGCCTGAACGACCACCTCATCGTCCACAAGCCGTGGATCGACCGGGTGACGTTCCCGTGTCCGACCTGCGGCGGCGAGATGCGGCGCGTGACCGAGGTCATCGACGCGTGGTTCGACAGCGGGAGCATGCCGTTCGCGCAGTGGGGCTACCCGCACGCCCCCGGCTCGAAGGAGCTGTTCGATCGCGCGTTCCCGGCGGACTTCATCAGCGAGGCGATCGACCAGACGCGCGGCTGGTTCTACTCGCTCTTGATGGTCTCGACGCTGGTCTTCGACGAGGCGACGCAGGAGAAGCTCGGGCTGTCGCGGGTCCGGAGCTACCCGCACCCGTACAAGACGTGCGTCGTGCTGGGGCACGTCTGCGACCGCGAGGGCAAGAAGGAGAGCAAGTCGAAGGGCAACTACACGCCGCCCGAGGTCATCCTCGAGCGCGTCCGGATGGAGTTCGCGGCGGTACGAGCGGCGGAGGTGAAGGGCGCGCAGCCGAAGGACGGGGTCGCGCTCATCGCGCGCGAGGACTACGAGGGGCTCGACCTGACCGGCGACGCCGCGAAGGTGCGGATGTACCGCGCCGATCGCGAGGCGCAGCCGATCGCGATGGAGCTCCGGCCGCAGAAGGGGATGCCGCGGCGGATCGTCGCGCTCTCCGAGGCCGATCTCGGCCGGCTGGGCCTCACGCCCGGGCAGGGGGCGCTCTCGGTGATGCCGAACGACGTGCCGCGGCTCGATCAGGGCGAGCGCGTCACCATCGAGGACCCGACGACGTCCGCGCCCGGGGCCGACGCGTTCCGCTGGTTCTTCTACGCGTCGTCCCCGCCGTGGACGAACACGCGCCACTCGCTCACGAACGTGCGCGCCCTCCAGAAGGAGTTCGCGGTCAAGCTCCGGAACGTCTACTCGTTCTTCACCATCTACGCGAACATCGACGGCTTCTCGCCCGCGGAGGGGAACCCCGGCGCGACGGACACGTCGCCCGCGGCGCTCGCGGCGAGCGCCGGCTACCGGCCGGCGAAGGAGCGGTCGCTCCTCGACCGGTGGATCCTCTCGGAGCTCGCGCTCACGACGCGGGAGGCGACGGCGCACCTCGACGAGTACCGGCTGTACGAGGCCGCGCAGCGGCTGGTCGATCTCGTGGACGCGGTCTCGAACTGGTACGTCCGCCGGAGCCGCGCGCGCTTCTGGGCCCCCACCGCGGCTGACCCGCTGGACGTCGCGCCGGGCGCCGTGCGCGCGGCCCAGGACAAGCGCGACGCGTACTTCACGCTGTACGAGGTGCTCGTCGCGATCGCCAAGCTGAGCGCGCCGTTCACGCCGTTCCTCGCCGAGGCCATGTACCAGAACCTGGTGCGGCGGCCGTGGCCCGCGTCGCAGCCCGAGAGCGTGCACCTCGTGGCCTTCCCGGAGGCGGACCCCGCCGCGGTGGACGAGCCGCTCGCGGTCGAGATGCGCGCGGTGCGCGAGCTCGTCTCGCTCGGCCTGCAGGTGCGCACGGCGAACAAGCTCAAGGTGCGGCAGCCGCTCGCGCGCGCGGACATCGTGCTGTCGCAGCAGGGGCTCGCCGCGGCGCTCGCCGAGCACGTGCCGCTCATCGCCGAGGAGCTCAACGTGCACGAGGTGCGCTTCCTGAAGCCCGGCCAGGAGGGGAGCGCGGTCCGCTACGTGCTGAAGCCGAACTTCCGCGCGCTCGGGCCGAAGCTCGGCAAGAAGGTGCAGCTCGCGAAGCAGGTCCTCGCGAAGGCCGACGCGTCGGCGCTCCGGGCGGCGCTCGCGACCGAGGGCAAGATCGCGATCGCGCTCGACGGCGAGCCGGTCGAGCTCGGCCCCGAGGAGATCGAGGTCGCCGTGGAGGCGGGCGAGGGGTTCGCGGCGGCCGGCGGCCGCGCGGGGGTCGTCGTGCTGCACACGGCGCTCACGGACGAGCTCCGCGACGAGGGGCTCGGCCGGGAGATCCTCTCGCGCGTGCAGGGGCTGCGCAAGGAGCTCGACCTCGGCTTCACCGAGCGGATCCGGCTCGCGATCGACGGCAGCGAGCGGGCCCGCAAGGTGGCCGGGGCGGCGAGCGAGATCCTCATGCAGGAGGCGCTCGCGGACGAGCTCGTGCTCGGCGCGGCGCCCGCGGCGTGGGCGCAGGCCGAGAGGCGCGAGCTCAACGTCGACGGCGAGGCGCTCGCGCTCGCGATCGCGCGGACGGCGTGAGGGCGCCCGGGGGGGAGGCAAGGCCGCGATGATCACCAAGATCTGCGCCCGTAATTTCCGCAGCATCGGGGAGCGGATCGAGCTCGATCTCGGGGCGATGACGGTCCTCGTAGGGCCGAACGCCTCGGGCAAGAGCAGCGTCGCGGACGTGCTGCGTTTCCTGTCGGACTGCGTGACTACGTCGCTCGCCAGCGCTGTCGCTGCTCGGCACGGGTTACGCGTCCTGCGGCACGGAGACGCCTGCGAGCCGTCTGACGTGGCTTTCGAGGTCCACATCGAGCGCGAGCACGGCGCGGGCATCTGGGGGTTCACGCTCGCCTCTGATGGGGACGAGGACGGCGTTCACGTGGAGCGAGAGCGTGCCGTGTGGTTCCCCGGACCGGCGCCGGATGCCGCGATTCGCGCGCGCGTCTTTGAGCTGATCAAGCGGCCCAGCTCGATGTGGACCGAGGAGGATCGGGCCCTCTACAGCATCAACCCAGCAGGGAGCGCCCTCGCCGGCGTTGGTCCACTCTCGTTCTCGACGCAGAGAGCGTCCGATAGCTTGAGGCTGCCGCTGGTTCACCATCGGGACTCGCTCGTGGCGCCTGCGGCCGGATCGGAGGAGCTCGACCCCTTTGACAGTGTGTTCGGCCGTGTGGTGGATGAACTGCGTCGGATAGCGATCTATTCATTGTTCCCCGACGTGCTTCGCGCTCCACAGCTCCCCGATCCTTCCAAGCCGATGAGCACGAAGGGGAGCAACTGGGCGTCGACCTTGCGGTCGGTCGATCGCTCAGCCTGGGGGACCGAGCTCATCGCCGCGCTCGGGCGCATCGCTGCCGATATCGATGAGTACCGCGTCACCCAGGTAGGCGGCTTTCTGATCCCCGAGTTCCGGCACGGCCTCGACGTGCAGGGTCGGGAGCGCTGGCATGGCGCTGCGCAGGAGTCGGACGGCACGCTGCGCGTCGCTGCTCTCCTCACCGCACTGTTCCAGGAGCCCGCGCCGGAACTCCTTGGCTTCGAGGAGCCGGAGCTCGGCGTGCACCCCGGCGCGATCCCGGTCCTCTTTGACTTTCTGCAAGAAGCGTCGACGCGCAGCCAGATCCTCCTCACGACGCACAGCCCTGACCTCCTGGACCAGGTGCCGATCGACGACATCCGCGTCGTGGAGCGTCGCCATGGTGCGACCACGGTCGCGCGCGTCGAGGAGCGGCAGCGCGAGCTCGTGCGCAAGCGCCTGATGTCGACGAGCGATCTTCTCCATGCAGAGGGCCTCCGCCCCGAAGGCTCCACGAGCGATGGGTAAGGCCTACCTGGTCGTCGAGGGCCACGGCGAGGTCGAGGCGGCGAGGAACCTGATCACACGGCTCTGGGCCGACCTCGCCCTGCCGCACGCGGTGTGGGGCACGCCGAAGCGGGGCAAGGCGCTCAACACCCGCGCCGGCGTGCTGCAAGCCTGCGAGCTCCTGCGCAGCGAGCGCGACTGCGCGTTCGCGCTGCTGCTCCGCGATGAGGACGACGGATGCCCGGCGACGGCGGGGCCCGAAACCGCGGCCTGGGTTGCCGCTGCGCACCTGCCCTTTCCCGTCGCCGTCGTGCTCGCGCACCGCGAGTTCGAGGCGTGGTTTCTGCCGTGCATTCACCTCATGGCGGGCCGGGAGCTCCGTCCAGGCGTGCGCATCGCAGTGGGCGCGACGTGCCCGGAAAATCCCGAGGGAATCCGAGACGTAAAGGGATGGCTCTCGAAGCAGTTTCCAAGCGGCAAGGCGTACAAGCCCACGCTCGACCAGCTCAAGCTCACCCAGTGGATCGACTTCGGCGTGCTCCGCACCTCCGAGGCGAGGTCGTTCCGCACGCTCGAGAACGCGCTGCGGTTTCTCGCCGCGCCCGGCGCTCTCAGGGTGTACCCGCCTCCTCGACCCTAGCGCGCTCCTCGGGTCACCGTCGCGGTTCCGTGCCGGGCCTTACTATCCAGCGGGGCGCGATCGGCTGGCCTCGCGGGGCGGCGCTCCGTCTTTAAGGATCCTGTTGCGGCCATCGCCGACGAGGCGTTCGATGATCCTCATCGGGTGGGGAGCATCGAAGCGTCTCAGGAGGATACCGAGGGCCGCGGTTCACCGGCCCGAGGGGGGCGATGGCCGGCCCAGGCGGGCCACCCAGCCTGCCCGACCCGCGGCCCCGCAGCGCGGGCAGGGGAGGGCACGGCCTGGAAGAGGGGCTCCGTGCCGCGATGATCACCCACATCTACGTCAGCAACTACGGCACCGTCAGGGCCGGCCTCGAGCTCACGCTCGGGGCGCTGACCGCGCTCGTCGGTCCGCCCGGCGCAGGGAAGGGGTGCCTGCTCGACGCCGTGCGCTTCCTCGCCGAGTGCGCGAGCGGGGCGCTCGAGCAGGCGGCCGCCAGCCGGCGCAACAGCGGCGCGCTGCAGCGCCCCCGCGAGGACGGCGCGCTCACCACCCTCGGCGTCGCCGTCTCCAGGACCGAGGGCCACGGGTTCTGGCTCGTGCAGCTCGCGCCGGGGGACCGGGACGGCGAGGCGCGCGTCAAGAGCGAGACGGCCGCGTGGTGGCAGCGCAGCGCGCTCACCCGGCTCGTCAAGCCGGGCCTGCGCGACGTCTTCGACGCGGGCAGCGACCCGCCCGAGGTCTCCTTCGACCGGCTGAAGGGCAGCCCGAAGGGGTTCTCGCGCAAGGACAAGGGCCGCAGCGGCACGCTCGCCTACCGCGGGGTCGCCCCCATCGCCGTGAGCGGCGCCAGGCTCGTCCTGCCGCTGCTCTCCGACGGACCGCTCACCCCGATGCGCGACGAGCTGCGCCGCGCGGTCCTCTACTCCCTCGCGCCGCGCACCCTCCGCTCGCCCCAGAAGATCAGCGCCTCCCGCCGCCTCCGCGCCAGCGGCGACAACTGGGGCTCCGTCCTCCGCGCGCTCGAGAAAGAGCGCTGGAGCGACCAGTTCCTCGCCGGCCTCGCGCAGGTGACCGACGCCGACGGCGCCCGCGCGATCTCCTCGGGCGGGTACCTCGCCCCGGAGCTGCGCCACGGCGTCGACGCCGACGGCCGCGAGCGCTGGCGCCTGGCCACGGACGAGCCGGACGCCACGCTGCGGCTCGCCGCCATGGTCACCGCGCTCTCGCAGGAGCCGCCGCTCGTGCTCGCCGGCTTCGAGCACCCCGACGCGGGCGTCGATCGCGGCGCGCTGCCGGCGCTCCTCGACTACCTGCGCGGCGCCTCCGCCCAGCGCCACCTCCTGCTCACGACCGAGAGCCCCGCGCTCGTCGACCTCCTGCCGCTCGAGTCCGTCTACTCGGTGGCGCTCCGCGACGGCTCGACCACGGCGTCGCCCGTCGACGAGCCGCAGCGGAGGGCGCTCCGCGAGCAGCTCGCCGCCGCCGAGGGCCAGCGCCCCCAGGCCGCGCGCTCCGAGCGCCCTCCCCGTGGCCCCTGAGCCCGCCCGCACGGGCGTCGCGCCGCCGCGCCCGCGCGCCGAGGTCCGCGCCCGCGCCCCGCTACCCCGCGAGCCGCTCCCGCTGCGGCGCGAGCGGCGACGCGTCGTACCGCGCGAGGAGGTCCTCCGGATCGCGGTAGAGCGCCGCGCACCCCGCCTCGGCGAGCTCCATCTCGGGGAAGCCTCCGCAGAGCAGCCCCACCGCCAGGATGCCGAGCTTCGCCGCGGCCTCGGCTTCGGACGGCGCGTCGCCGACGAGCACCACCTCGCGCGGATCGACGCTGCCCAGCCTGTCGAGCGCCGCCTCGAGGACGTCCGGGCGCGGCTTCGACCGCCCCGCGTCGTCCGCCGACACCGTCCACGAGACCAGATCGCCCACCCGGGCGAGCTCGACGCTCGCGTCGAGCTCGCCGCGCGGCAGCGACGAGGCGAGGACGATCCGGCGCCCGTCGCGCGCGACGCGCTCGAAGAGCTCGCGCACCTTCGGGAAGACGCGCGCCCCCGGGAGGAGCTCGCGCCCGTAGATCCGGCCGCGCAGCGACGCGATCCCGGCGCCGATCCAGCCGACCTCGTCGGGCGACAGGAACGCCGGCAGCAGCTGGTCCGCGCCCTCGCCGACGTGGCTCCGCAGCTTCTCCCGCGAGACCTCGCGGCCGAACCGCCCGAAGGCCCGCTGCCAGGCGGCCGCATGCAGGTCGACGGTGTCGAGGATCGTGCCGTCGACACCGAAAATGACGGCGCTGGCGCTGACCATGGCGCGACACGTGGCGCAGGGCCGGACGCACCGCCATCGGAGGGCTCCCGACGGCGCGCGGGCGCGAGCTGCGCCCGCGCGAAGGCGCGATAGACTGGGCGAGGAGGGCGAGCGGGCAGGGCGATGCGATCCATGAACGGCCGGCTTCCGGCACTCTCGGTCTTCCTCGGCGCCCTCCTCGGCCCGGCCAGCTCCGCCGCGGAGGACGCGCCCGCGCTGGTCGTGGTCGATCAGGACGACGACGACGCCGACGGCGTGCCCGACGGCGAGCAGGCCCGCGTGCCGCCCGCCCCGGAGCTCCTCGCGCTGCGCGCGCCGCGCGGCCCGAGCCAGGCGCCCGCGGCGATCCCCGCCGGCGTGCGGCTCCTCGTCGACGGCAGCCCCGTCCCGCCGGGGAGCGCGATCCCCGCGGGCGCCCGCCGCGTCGAGATCCAGGCGGTCCGGGCGGGGCGGAGCGAGATCGCCCTCTTCGGCAGGACGCTCCCCATCAGCGCGTTCGAGGTCCGCGCCATCGACGGCGCCGGGCGGCGCATCGACATGGCGCGCTCCCACGCCTCGCTCCAGCGCACGCCCCCGGACCGGCTCGGCGACGATCCGTTCGCGAACCTCGACGATCCCGACGCGATCCGGCTGCTCGTCATCGGCGCGGCCGAGGACCTGCCGCTCACCCTCGACGTCCACGCCGCGGCGCCGTCCGGCCGGGTGATCGATCGCCTGTCCAGCGTGCCGCTCGGCCACGTGCCGTGCCCCCCGGACGTCGCGCCGGGCCTCGTGTGCGGCTCGACGCGGCCCCTCCGGGCGGTCGCGGACGACATCGATCGCAACCACCCGATGATCGCCGATCGCTCCGTGAAGGGCGAGGTCGGCGGGGCGCTCGTCGTCGCCCTGCCCGACGGACCGAAGCTCCAGATGATCCGCATCGCCGGCCCGCGCACCTCGCCGCTCGGGCCCATCGGGCGCACGCGCGCGCGCCTGCGCATCCTCATGGTGCGGCCGCGCGCGGGCGGGCCGCCGCCGATGGGCGGGGACGACGCGGGCGCGCTCGCGATCGCGCGCGCGGAGGTCGAGCGCGCGAACGCGCTCTGGGGCGCGTGCGGCGTGAGCTTCGGCCCGCCGGAGGAGCTCGACATCAGCTTCGTCGACCCGCCGCGCCCGCACCTGCTCGCGATCGGCTGCGATCACGGCCTGCCGGCGAGCGGCGGCGCGATCCGGGTGCGCGTCGACGGCCACGAGGTGACCGCGGCGATCCGGCCCCGCATGCGCCCCGACGCCGCGGCCCGCGCCGTCGCCGCGGCGATCGGCGCCGCGGGCTTCTCGGTGCGCCTCTCGGACAACCCGGCCATCGGCGCGGGCGCGCACGGGACCACCGACCTGCTCGTGCGCCGCCCGGGCGGCGCGCCCGCGGCGATCGAGCCGCCGGCGTCGGGCGCGCTGAGCACCGACGCGACGCTCACGGCGTGCATCGGCGCCGTGGAGCTCGAGGACGGCCTCCAGCACTTCAGCGACACGGACGCCATCGCCGGCACCGTCGAGGAGCGCGCCCTGATCAAGGCGTTCGACGACGGCGACCCCGCGACCATCGACGTCGTGATGGTCCCGAGCTTCGCCGGCGGCGGGCGCATCGGCGAGTCGTTCATCTTCGCCGACGGCGGGGCGATCCGGAACACGATCATCGAGGACCGCGCCGGCCTGCGCGCCGATCGCGCCTCGTTCGCGCTGTCGCACGAGCTCGGCCACGTGCTGCTCGACGAGCCGGGGCACCCCGACGATTTCGGGATCGACACCCCGACGCGGCTGATGGACGCCGACGCGGCGAACGCCTCCGCGTACGGGCCGCGCCGCATCACGATCGACGAGTGCGCGCGCGCGATCCGACAAAGCGGCGCGGCGGAGCCGCGCCTGGGTCGACAGAGCGGCGCGGCGGCGCCGCGCCTGGACGGACAGCGCGGCGCGGCGGCGCCGCGCCTGGGCCGACAGAGCAGCGCGGCGGAGCCGCGCCTGGGCGGGCCCCCGCCGCGCGGCGCGCAGGGCGATGGGGCGGGGGCCGCGGCGGCGAGCCCCCCCGGCGCGCCCGGGTTCCGGCCGAGCGGCCCGGTGCCCCTGCTCGCGCCGTGGCCGCTCGCCCCGCTCGGTCGAGAGAGGTGAAAGGCCGCTTCGCGCTGTGGTAGGAGCGGGCCCATGCGGGTCTCCCAGCGGAGCGGCCTCTTCAGCGGCGTCGCAGCCCTCGCGTGCGCCACCGTCCTGCTCGAGATCTCGCTCACGCGGATCTGCGCGGCGCTGTTCGGCGAGCCCCACGCGTTCGTCGCGCTCGCGCTGCCGCTCCTCGGCGCGGGCGCCGGCGGCGCGCTCCTCTACCTCGCCCCGTCGCTCGTCCGCCCGCCAGCGCTCTTCGCCCGCATGGCGGCCCTGTCGTCGCTCGCGTCGGGCGCGACGCTCGCGGCGATCATCCTGCTCGCGCACCGCGGGGCCGCGGCCGCCGCGGCGCCGGGGTCGCTCCCGTGGCTCGCGCTGCTCTACGCCGCGTGCACCGTGCCGTTCGCGCTCGCCGGCCTCGCGCTCGCCGCCGCGATCCGGCACGTCGCGTCCGAGATGCCCCGCCTCTACCTGCTCGATCTCGTGGGCGGCGCCCTCGGCGGGCTCGCGGCGGCCGCCGCGATCCGCGCCGGGGCGCCGCGCGCGGCGCTCGCGGCGGCGATCTTCTTCGCGGTGGCGGGCGTCTTCTTCTACCTCGGGTCGCGCGGCCAGGGCGAGCAGCGGGCGCACGGCGGCCTCGTCGCCACGTTCGTGCTCGGCGGCTTCGTGCTCCTCGCCGGCGATCTCGGCGCCCCGTGGCTCCGGCTCGCCGGCCTCCGCCGGCCCGCGCCCGACCGGACCGAGCTCGAGGTCTGGAGCGAGCGCTCGCTGATCACGGTCGACAAGCCGAGGGCCGGCGCGGCGATGATGCGGATCGGCAGCGCCGCGCAGAGCCCGATCGTCGACGCGAAGACGCCGCCCCAGGCGCAGCCCGAGGACATGGCGTACGCGCTCCACAAGGACCAGGGCCCGGCGCTCGTCGTCGGCGCCGGGGGCGGGCGCGACGTGCGCGCCGCGCTCAAGGCCGGGCAGAAGGACGTGTACGCCGTGGAGGCCGACCGCGGCGTCGTCGAGGTGATGCGCGGCCGGTACGCCGCGTACAGCGGCAACCTGTTCGACAAGCCCGAGGTCCGCCTCGTCGTCGGCGACGGGCGGAGCTTCGCCCGGCGCACGCCGCTGCTCTTCCGGAACATCGTGATCCCGTCGCCGGAGACCGCCGAGGCGTCGTCGACCGGCGCGCTCGCGCTGGTCGAGAGCCGGCTCCACACGATCGAGGGCGTCGGGGACTTCCTTGCGCGCCTCGCGCCCGAGGGCACGCTGGTCCTGAGCCGCGCCGACGTCGACTTCGATCGCCTGCTCTCGCTCGCCGCCGCGGCGCTGCGCCGCGCGGGCGCGGCCGAGCCGAAGGACCACCTCTTCGCGTGCAGCTCGGCGCAGCGGACCGCGCTCCTCGCCCGGCGCGCGCCGCTCGCGCGCGAGGACGTCGAGGCGCTGCGCCGCCACTGCCGCAGGCACAAGTTCTCGGAGGCGTTCGCCCCCGACCGTCCGCAGACGCCGATCCGCGAGCTGATCGTCGCCTCGGCCGGCGGCCGCGCGCCCGAGGCGGCGGTCGACCTCGCGCCGCCCACCGACGACAGGCCGTTCTTCTCGTACGCCGTCCCGGCGCGCCGCCTCCCCGCGGTGCTCGGCCACTTCGGGGCCCTGCGCGCCGAGCAGACGGGCCTCTTCGCGCTCGTCGCGCTGCTCGCCGCCGGCGCTGGCCTCTTCGCGCTCGCCGCGCTGCTCCCCGCGCTCGCCGCGCGCGCCGGCCGCCTCCGGCGCGGCGCCGCGGCGCCGGCCCCCGCGCCCGCGCCCGCGCCGGGGTTGGCGCCCGACCCGGGGCCCGGC
This sequence comes from Sorangium sp. So ce134, assembly GCA_051525975.1. GTDB lineage: Bacteria > Myxococcota_A > Polyangia > Polyangiales > Polyangiaceae > Sorangium. The sequence continues at coordinate 7,735,280 of CP150314.1, read as the reverse complement.
GAGGCGCCCGCGCCGCTCGATCCGGCGCCAGCGCCGCTCGACCCGGCGCCCGCGCCTCCCCGCGCGCGCTCTCTCTTCTTCTTCGCCGCCATCGGCGCGGGCTTCGCGCTCGTCGAGCTCGCCGTCTTCCGGCACGGGCTCCTCCTGCTCGACCTGCCTGCGCACGAGCTCCCGGCCGTCCTCGTGATCCTCCTCGTCTCCGCCGGCGTGGGCGGCCTGCTCACCGCCCGCGTGGCGCCGGACGCCGCGCCGTGGACCTCCGCGCGCGTCGCCGAGGCGCTCGTCGTGGCCGCGGCGCTCGCCGCGGCGGGGCTCGTCCCGCTCGCGCGGTGGAGCCTCGGGCTCGCGGCCTTCCCGCGCGCGCTCCTCGCCGTCGCGCTCCTCGTGCCGTTCGGTCTGCTCGCGGGCTCGCTCGCGCCGCTCGGGGTCAAGCTCGTGGCCTCGGTCGCGCCCGCGCTCCTCCCCTGGTGCTGGTCGCTCGGCGCCCTCGCCGGCGCGACCGCGATGGCCCTCGGCGCCCTGTGCGCGATGATCCTCGGCTACAGCGCCCTGCTGCTCGGCGCGAGCCTCGCTTACCTCCTCGCCGCGGCGACCGTGCCGCCCGCAGCGGCCGGGGCGACCGCCGCGGGCGACGGCGAGCCGGAGCCGTCGGGCGCCGAGCCCGCAGGCGCGCAGCCGGCCCGGGGCGGCGCGAGGGCGCAGCCCGACGTGCCCGAGGCGGCGGCGGTCGGGTGAGCGCGCGGCGCGCCCGGCCTCACCGCCGAGCGGCCAGGAGCAGGTTCGCGAGCAGGCCCGCGATGTTGTAGGCGTCGTCGCCGCCCCGGTGGTGCGTGCCCGCGAGCGGCAGGCCCGCGTGCTCCAGGGCCTCGGCCATCCCCACCTCGCGCGACAGCGCGTGCGTCACCGCGAACAGGCTCTTCACGTTGAGGTGGCTCGGCCCGAACGGGTACGACACGCCCCGCGCCTGGCACTGCCGCTCGAACATGCGCCGGTCGTAGTCGCCGTAGCTCGCCCAGAGGCGATCCTGCGCCTTGAGCTCGCCCCGCAGCGTCGCGCACGCCTCCTTGAACGACACGCCGGTATCGACGTCGGCCTGCGTCAGCGTCGTCAGCGCCGTGCAGAACGGGCTCACGCGCGAGCGCTCGGGGCGCACCAGGATCGAGCGCCGGTCGCGCCGCCGGCCCGACGCGACCTCCAGCGTGCACACGCCGATCTCGATGATCTCGTTCTCCTCGCCCCCCGGCGGAGCGCCGTCCCAGCAGGTCGATTCCACGTCGATCACGAGGATGAGATCAAGTCGCTTCGCCATGCGTTGCCGTTCCTACATGTAATGCTGGGTGCGCTCCGAGCGTAACGGCGATCGGGACGCAAATTCTTTCAGGAATTTCCTGACCGACCAAAACCGCCTCGGGCGTTCTGCTGTGTCCGGGCAAAAACTGAGTAGATACGGGACATAAGACGGAGGGGTGGAATTCGCGCGTCGGTCGTTTCGGCGCCCAATCCCCTTGCTTGGAGGGCCTGCTCCATGGACACTCGTCAGGTAATTTCTGACGAGGTTCTTCACGTGGATCCTGGTTCCCCGCTCCGTCGTTCCTCAGGTGCAACCAGGGACAGGTCCGCCTTCGCTGAGGCGCTCCCCGAACCTGGCGCCGAGGACCGCGGTCCCGCCGCGGAGCGACGGCTGCCTCCTCGTTCCGGGATCGTCCGCCACGCGGGCCGCGACCGGGGGGCGGCGAAGGCGCTCCCCGCGGTGCGCGGCGGGGCGGCGGCGGTCGGCGCGACGGCGGGGCTCCCGGCATGTGGGGCCGCGGCGGTCGACCCGCTCGTCGGCCGTACAGAGCACGGACTGCACATCGAGCGGCTCATCGCCGAGGGGGGCATGGGCGCGGTGTACGCGGCCCGCCGGGTCGCGACGGGGGAGCGGGTCGCGCTCAAGGTGCTCCGGCGCGTGCATGCGGGGGACTCGGGCATCGAGAGCCGGTTCGCCCGCGAGGTCCGGCTCGCCCGCCGCATCGACCACCCGAACGTCTGCCCTGTGCTCGGCGAGGGGCGGATCGAGGACGGGCGCCCGTTCTTCCTGATGCCGCTCTTCGACGGCATCACCCTGAGCGAGGAGGTGCGCCGGAACGGCCCGCTGCCGCTCGATCGCGCGCTCGCCCTGGCGGACCAGATCCTCGCCGGCCTCGCGGCCATGCACGCGGCGAAGGTCGTCCACCGCGACCTGCAGCCTGGGAACATCCTGCTCGTCCCCGCGGCACCGGGCGCCGGAGCGGGGGAGGGGACCGGAGCGGGGGAGCGAGCCGGAGCGGGGGAGGCAGCGCCGACGGTCAAGCTCATCGACCTCGGCTTCGCGCACGAGCCGGGGGTCGACACGGGCGACGGGGTGACGCCGGACAGCCCCGGGTCGCTCGTGGGCACCCTGCTGTTCATGTCGCCGGAGCAGGCGATGCGCAGCCGCGCCATCACCGAGCGGAGCGACCTGTTCGCCGCCGCGCTGCTCATCTACTACGCCCTCTCGGGCAAGCTCCCGTTCCGCGGCCGGGGCGATCTCGACGTGCTCGTCGCGATCGTGCGGTCCGCCCCCGTGCCCCTCCGGCGGGAGCGCCGGGATGTCCCGCGCGTGCTCGACGAGGTGCTCGCCCGCGCCCTGTCCAAGCACCCCGACCACCGCTACGCCGGCGCGTCGGCGATGCGCGACGCGCTCGCCGCCGTTCGGGGATAGCCCCCCGCGCGCGGCGCGCCCGCGGTCCCTTCCAGCGTCGGCCCGCTCCTTGCCACGACCAGGGCCGCCTGCACCGCGCCACGCAGCGCCGCGATCCGGGCTGTGCACGCGCTGCTCAAGGGCGGCGACGTGGCGCGGTGAGCTTCACGCGAGGGGAACCCCATGGACGCACTCGATCTCTTGGAGCAGCAGCATCTCGAAGTCAGCGCCCTGATGGCGCGCATCGCCGCCGAGCCGAGCCCGGGGCTCAGGACATCGATGGTGGCGCAGCTCTCCCGGATGATCGACGCGCACGTACGCATCGAGGAGACGTACCTCTACCCGGTGTGTGCCGAGCGGATGGCCGGCGACCGGAAGCCGCTCCACGACGCGTACGAGAAGCACGGCCTGGCGCGCTTCGCGGCGGACAACCTGCTGCGCACGCGGGTGACCGATGTGCGCTTCGAGGCGCGGCTCCGGCTCTTGCGGGACGTCTTCGCCCACCACGCCGACGAGGAGGAGGGCATCCTCTTCCCGAAGGCGAAGCGGGGGCTCACGGACGAGCAGCTCGACGTGATCGGCAGCGATCTCGAGCGCGCGTACGAGGTGCTGCTGCGGGTGGGCGTGCCGGCGGGCGTCCCGCTCGTGCGGTCGCAGCGCGAGTGGCCGAGGCGCGGCGCCCACACGGTGCGCGCGCTGCGGCCGGTGTCCCGGCGGCGCGGGGAGGGGCCGCGCGCCCGGGGCTGCTGACCTCCGAGCTGCCCGGCCTTCGGAGCGGCTGCGCGTCGCGCGGCGCGCAGAGAGCCGAGCTCGCTAGACGGGGACGGGGCCGCCGAAGGCGCCGAAGAAGCGCGCCACCCAGACGGCGACCATCAGGACCGCCAGCGCGACGCCGAGCCGAGTGACCCAGGGCCCTTGCACCGACTCGGTCGCGGCGATGCGGCCCTCCCTGATGTAGATCGCGGCGTTGTACGCGATCGCCGCGAGCACGAGCGGCGCCATGAGCGGGGAGAGCGGGTGGAACCGCAGCGCCTCGGCCACGTGGCCGTGCGCGAGGGCGAGGGTCGCGCGCGTGAGGCCGCACCCGGGACAGGGGTGGCGGGTGACGATCGCGAACGGACAGAGCGGGGCGCCGCACGCGACCAGGAGGCCGAGCAGCGCCGCGATCGCGCCGAGGCGCGCCGCGCGGCCGAGCGGATGCCCGGCGCTCCACCGGGACGAGGCCGACGGAGCGGGCGAGAGGGAACCGGTCGGGGGGGACAGCGGCAACGGCGGACTGCGGCGGGGCGAGCTAGGCGGCGTTCGGGTCCCAGACCTCGTTGAGGTCCTTCGCGAGGGCGTAGAGCGGGAGGAAGATGTAGAGCACGATGCCCTCGGCCTGCGGGTTGCGCGAGCCGGCCATCTGCTTGGCCTTGGTCACCTGCTCCGGCACCTTCACCCAGAGGAAATAGTAGTTGAGCAGCGGGATGAAGACGTACCAGGGCTTGAACTCGGGATCCTTCGTCGCCTGCTGCAGCTCGTTCAGCATCGCCCAGAGCTGCCAGATCGCGTAGACGAAGCAGACCATCCCGATCACGCACACGGTGACCGGGTTGCGCGTCTCACCCCGCGCGCCCGGAGCCATCGACCCGCCGCCCGCGTAAACGCCCATGCCGCCGGACGGCTGCCCGAACTGACCAGGCGCCGCCAGCGGACCGCCGGCCGGCGACGACGCGCCGTAGCCGGCCGGATCGCTCACGCCCGGGGCGCTGCCATACGCGCCGCCGGCCGGAGGACTTCCGTAGCCGCCGCCCGGAGGAGCGCCGTAGCCGCCGCCCGGAGGAGCGCCGTAGCCGCCGCCCGGAGGGGCGCCGTAGCCGCCGCCCGGCGGAGAACCGTAGCCGCCCGGAGGGGCGCCGTAGCCGCCGCCCGCCAGCGGATCCTGGCCCGGAGGCGGACCGTACCCGCTGGCGCTGTGCTGCGGAGGCTGGCCGTAGCCCGGGGGCTGACCGTAACCGGGCGGCTGGCCGTAGCCGCCGGGAGGCTGACCATAACCGGGCGGCTGGCCGTAGCCGCCGGCACCGCCGAGGCCGCCCGGATCCTGGCCCGGGGGCGAGCCGAACGGGCTCCCGCCCACGCCGCCGCCCTGCGGGGGCTGACCGTAGCCGCCGGGCGGCGGGAACGCGCCCGGCGGCGTGCCGGCTGCTCCGCCCAGGCCGCCGCCGGGCGGCTGCGGGCCGCTCGGCGTGTACCCGGGCAGCTGATCGATGGCCATCGTGCCGCCGAGCGGGTTCACGCCCTGGTTGGGCGGCTGGCCGAACGGCGCATACCCGCCCGACGGGCTCGCGGCCGCGCCGCCGAAGGCCGGACCGGAGGGCTGCTGTCCCGCAGGGGGCGATCCGTAGCCCATCCCGGGCGGAGGCGGCGCAGGGGGAGGGCCGGCGGAAGCGCCGAGCCCGGCCGGCGGGACGCCGACCACCGTGCCCGCAAGGCCCTGCGGCGGGCTCGGGATGCCGGCAGGCATGCCCGGCGGTGCGCCGGCCGGAGGCGCCGGAGGCGGAGGCGCCCCCGGAGCGCGCGGGCTCGCCGCGCCCGCCCCGGAGGACGGCTGACTCATCAGCATGGTGCCCTTGAACTTCGGCGCGGCCGCCCCCTTGAGGTTGAAGCCGCACTTCGTGCACGTGGACGCCGTTTCCGAGTTTTGCGTCCCACAATTCGGACAGAACACGCACCACCTCCGGCGGGGGGTTCGCTGCTACGGATGTCCGCGCCCTGCGCGCGTCGTAATGGGCGCGAAGGGTAGTTGAAGCGCGTTCCGGTTCTCAAGTGAAAGACGAAGAACGCTGCGGACTTCTCCCGAGGCTACGCGTTCTCCGCCAGAAAACCCAGGGCGTTCTCTCGCCGCGAGCGAGCGCGTTTTCCGCTCCGCGCCCGCGCGCCTTCTCGCGCACGTCGGAGCGCGCGTCCGGCCAGCCCGCTTGCCCGCGCGGCCACCCGGCCACCCGATGCGGCCGCGGTCCGGGCGGGCCGGCCGGCGCGCCGCGGGCACGCACCCACTTTCTGGGCAGCGAGAGGGTTTCCGTGGTTCGCTGGAGGTTTCCCCCCGGCGCGCCTTGACAGTGACCACCGTCGCTCACTAGCGTGCCGGCGCCTCGGGACGGCTCCGTACGACGGACAACCGAATGCCCGGCCGCCGGTGCGCGGGGCTGTCCGCCTCCGGCAGGCGCCTCTACACCGGAGGCGCACGAGATAGCGCCCGGGTTTGCCGGGCCCACCTCGTTGGAAGGGACCCGCCCCGGGGGTCCCGACTGCATGTCGAAGCGGGCACGCCGCGAGCGCGGCGCGCCCAGGGAGCCAGCGGACCGTGCCAACAGCCGACATGACCGACAAATTTGCTCTGAGCGCCGACCGGCAAACCGAGTTCGAGAAGATCCTCGCGCGCTACCCGAACCGCCAGGCCGCGTGCATCCCGGTGCTTCACCTCTGCCAGAGCCAGGAGGGGTGGGTCTCCGAACGGGTGCTCCGCTGGGTCGCCGAGCAGCTCGGCCTCCCCACGGCCCACGTCCAGGGGGTCGCGACCTTCTACACCCTCTTCAACAAGCAGCCCGTGGGCAAGCACCAGGTCTGGGTCTGCCGGACGCTGAGCTGTGCGCTGAACGGCGCGGACGCCGTGCTGCACCACTGCGAGAAGCGCCTCGGGGTCCACGCGGGCGAGACCACGAAGGACGGCAAGGTCACCCTGCGCACCGCAGAGTGCCTCGCCTCGTGCGGCACCGCCCCGATGATGCAGGTCGATCGCGACTACTACGAGGGCCTCACGCTCGAGAAGGTGGACGCGATCCTCGATCGGTTGACGAGGTGACGAGATGCTCCGGCTGACGCGCTATCTGACGAAGAACTACGACACGCCCGACGGCCACAAGCTGTCGGTGTACGAGAAGGGCGGCGGCTACCAGCAGGCGAAGCGCGCCCTCGGGATGACGCGCGAGGCGCTCGTCGAGGAGATGAAGGCGGCCAACATCCGCGGCCGCGGCGGCGCCGGCTTCGCCATGGGCGTGAAGTGGAGCTTCATGCCGTGGCCCCCGAAGCCCGAGCGGCCGCACTACCTCGTCATCAACGCCGACGAGGGCGAGCCCGGCACCTTCAAGGACCGGACGCTGATGGAGAAGAACCCGCACTCCGTCGTCGAGGGGTGCATCATCGGCTGCTTCGGCATCGGCGCCCACGCCGCGTACATCTACGTGCGCGACGAGCTGCACCTCTCGAAGGCGCGGCTCTGGGGCGCGATCGAGGAGGCGCGCGCGAAGGGCTACCTCGGCAAGCGGCCGTTCGGGATCGACTACCCCGTCGAGGTCTACGTCCACACCGGCGCCGGCGCGTACATCTGCGGCGAGGAGACGTCGCTCCTCAACTCGCTCGAGGGCAAGCGCGGCGAGCCCCGGCTCAAGCCGCCGTTCCCCGCCCAGTTCGGCGCGTTCGGGATGCCGACGACCGTGAACAACCTGGAGACGATCGCCGCGGTGCCGACGGCGCTCGAGCTCGGGGGCGAGAGCTTCTCGAAGCTCTCGTCGCTGCACCACCTGAAGGACGGCGGCTGCCGGCTCTTCGGCGTGAGCGGCCACGTGAACAACCCCGGGATCTTCGAGGCGTGCGTCGGCCTCACGCTCCGCGAGCTCATCTACGACCTCGGCGGCGGCGTGAAGCACGGGAAGCTGCTCGGCGTCATCCCGGGCGGCTCGTCGTGCCCGATCCTGCGCGCCGACGAGGTCGTGAACGCGCCGAACGAGAAGTCGCCGCTCCACCCGTGGCACGGCCAGAGCGTGCTCGACGTGCCGCTCGGCGTGGACACGTTCCGCACCCTCGGGACGATGCTCGGGACCTGCTGCGCCATCGTCCTCAGCGACAGGGCGTGCCCGGTGCTCGCGATGCACAACCTGATGCGCTTCTACCGCCACGAGTCGTGCGGCCAGTGCACGCCGTGCCGCGAGGGCAGCGCGTGGATCCACCGGATCCTCGATCGCATCGTGCACGGCGAGGGGACGATCGAGGAGCTCGATCGGCTGCACGAGATCGCCGACAACATCATGGGCAACACCATCTGCGCCTTCGGCGAGGGCACGGCGATGCCCGCGCTCGGCTTCCTGCGCAAGTTCCGCAAGGAGTTCGAGGCGTACATTCAGACCAAGGGCCGGTCGTCGACAGGGGTGCTCTCGCCGTGAAAATCTTCGAATTCGCCTACTTCGCGCTGGCGTCGCTGCTCGTGCTCCTCGGCGGCCTGGCCACGGTCGCCGCCCGGAACCCGATCCGCGGCGCGATGGGCCTGCTCACGTCGATCGTCGGCATCGCGGGGCTCTACCTGATGCTGTCCGCGGAGTTCCTCGCCGCGATCCAGATCCTCGTGTACGCGGGCGCGGTCGTCATCCTCTTCCTCTTCGTGATCATGCTCCTCGGCCCGTCGGCGACGTCGCCGCGCGACGCCCGCACCGCGGTGCCGCGCTACGTGGGCGCCGGCGTCCTCGCGGCGAGCAGCATCGGCGCGCTCGCCCTGGTCGCGAGCGCCGCCAAGCCCGGCGCGCGGGTCGTCCCCGAGGCCCCCGAGTCCCTCGGGACCATCGAGGCGCTCGGGCACGAGCTCTTCACGAAGGGGATCGTGCCGTTCGAGCTCTCGGGCGCGCTGCTCCTCGTCGCCGTGATCGGCGCCGTCGCCGTCGCCCGCGGCAAGCAGGTCGACCCCACGCTGCTCCCGGCCGGCGCGGCGTCGCCGGAAGGAAACGACCAGGTCCCGGTGCGCGACGCGGCGAAGCCGGACCCGCAGCCGGGCGCCCTCACGGGCCACTTCACCCTGTCGACGAAGGAGCCGAAGTCATGATCTCCGTCCCCATCGAGTACTACCTCGTTGTCGCGGCGGTGCTGTTCGTGATCGGGTCGGTGGGCTTCCTGCTGCGCAGGAACCTGCTCGTCCTCCTGATGAGCATCGAGCTGATGCTCAACGCCGTGAACCTCACGCTCGTCGCGTACAACCGGGTGCACCCGCAGGATCACGCCGGGCAGATCTTCACTTTCTTCGTCATCGCCATCGCGGCGGCGGAAGCCGCCGTGGGTCTCGCGATCGTGCTCGCGTTCTACCGCATCCGGAAGACGATGCGCTCGGACGACGCCGATCTCCTGAGGAGTTAGCGTGGAAGCCCTGAGAGTCTTATTCCCCGCGTCCGAGTTCGCGCTGCTCGCGGTGGTGCTCGGCCTGCCGGCGCTCGGCGCGTTCGTGAACGGCCTCTTCGGCAAGCGGCTCGGCAAGGACGCGGTCCGGCTGATGGCGCTCGCCGCGCTCGGCGGCGCCTTCCTGGCGGCCGTGGCCACGTTCCTGATGCTGCCGCACGAGGGCGGCAAGCTCAGCTGGACGGCCTGGCGCTGGTTCTCGATCACCGGCCGGATGGGCCAGTCGATCCCGATCGACGTCGCCTTCAGCGTCGACGGCCTGAGCGGGACGATGATCCTCGTCGTCACCGGCGTCGGCTTCCTCATCCACCTCTACTCGTCGGCGTACATGCGCGAGGACCCGGGCTACTACCGGTTCTTCGCGTACCTGAACCTGTTCTGCTTCTCGATGCTCGTGCTGATCATGGCCGACAACCTCGCCGTCCTCTTCGTGGGGTGGGAGGGCGTCGGCATGTGCAGCTACCTGCTCATCGGCTTCTGGTTCAAGGACGACAAGAACGCGAGCGCGGGCAAGAAGGCGTTCGTCGTGAACCGCATCGGCGACTTCGGCCTCCTCGTGGCGATGGCGATGCTCGCCTACTACACGGGCACGCTGAACTTCGACGGCATCGCGGCGAACGCGGGCAACCTGCTCTCGGCGGTGAAGGTCTGGCCGATCGGCAACATGTCGGCCGACACGGTGCCCGGCTTCCTGAGCTTCATCATCCCGTCTCAGCCGGTGCTCGTGTACGCGGCGACCCTGGCCGGGCTCGCGCTCTTCCTCGGATGCGCCGGCAAGAGCGCGCAGATCCCGCTCTACATCTGGCTGCCCGACGCGATGGCCGGCCCGACGCCGGTGTCCGCCCTCATCCACGCCGCGACGATGGTGACCGCGGGCGTCTACCTCGTGGCCCGGCTCTCGGCGGTGTTCGTGCTGTCGCCGTTCACGATGGCGGTGGTCGCGGTGACCGGCGTGGCCACGGCGCTGTTCGCGGCCTCGATCGGGCTCTTCCAGCACGACCTGAAGAAGGTGCTCGCCTACTCCACGGTGAGCCAGCTCGGGTTCATGTTCATCGGCGTGGGCGTCGGCGCGTTCGCGGCCGGCTTCTTCCACGTCCTCACGCACGCCTTCTTCAAGGCCTGCCTCTTCCTCGGCGCCGGCTCGGTGATCCACGCGATGCACGCCCGCATCCACGACACCGACCAGTCCCAGGACATGCGGAACATGGGCGGCCTCAAGAACTACATGCCGCTCACGCGCTGGACCTTCCTCCTCGCGTGCCTCTCGATCGCGGGCTTCCCCGGGTTCGCCGGGTTCTGGTCGAAGGACGAGATCCTGTGGCGCGCCTTCTCCGGGCGGATCGAGTCGGTCTCGACGCGCGGGCAGCCGGTGTGGCAGTGGCCCGACTGGCTCGGCCCGGCGATCTACTGGGTCGGCATCCTGGCCGCGACGATGACCGCGTTCTACATGTTCCGCGCCTACTTCCAGACGTTCCACGGCGAGTTCCGCGGCTGGACGATCGTGCGCGGCTGGAAGGACCCGCACCCGCACGGCCACCACGACGACCACCACGCGCACGCGCCGGGCGAGAAGCTCGAGGGCCCGGAGCCGCACGAGTCGCCGCTGCCGATGACGATCCCGCTGATCGTGCTCGGGGCGCTGTCGGTCTTCGCCGGCTTCCTCATGGCCGAGCCGCTCGTGCACCTCACCCACAACCACGCGTTCGCGCCGCTCGCGCACCTGCTCGAGCCGGTCTTCTCGATGACGTCGCGGGCGGTGGCGGCGCGCGAGGGGGTGGAGGGGCTGCTCTTCCCGATGATGCTGCCCGGCGTCGCGGCGTGCTTCACCGGCATCGGCCTGGCGATGCTCGTGTACTGGAACAAGCGCGGCGAGCCCGAGCGGCGCTTCGCCCAGAGCTTCCCGGGGCTCCACCAGCTCGTCTACGACAAGTGGCGGATCGACGAGCTCTACAACGCCACCGTGGTGGGCATGGTCGACGCCCTGGCGGACATCTTCACGATGGCCGACAAGTGGATCATCGACGGTGTCATCGCGAAGCTCTCCGCCGCCCTGGTCGGGTTCTTCGGCACGGTGCTCCGCGCGTTCCAGACGGGCCGCGTGCAGGTCTACGCGGCGTCGATGGTCGTCGGGCTCGCGGGCGTCGGCTGGTTCCTGGTCAACCCGCACGCGGACGCGGACGTCGACGACGCGGAGCTGCGCCGGTCCGGCGAGGTGAAGCTCTCGGCGGCGCCGGGGCTCGGCTACCGGTACCGCTGGGAGGGGCCCGGCGTGCCCTCGCGCGACTTCTCCGAGTCGACCGACGTCACGGTGAAGCTCGAGCCGGGCGAGAAGAAGGACGTCGTGCTCCGCGTGCGCAACGCGTTCAACCGCGAGGCGACCGAGACGTTCACGTTCTCGCGGCCGCCGAGCCGCGGGAACCCGGCGGGCCCCACCTCCATGCGGGGCCCGGACGTGCCCACGCTCCCCCCGGGGACGACCCCGGCGGAGCAGATCCATGACCCGATCCAGCCGAAGGGGCTGCAATGAGCGCGCTCGACCTCGTAACCCATTACTGGCCTGCGCTCGCAGCCGGCGTCGTCGGAGCGCTCCTCCCGCGGGGCGACGGGCACGGCGCGGACGGCGCCCACGGCGACGACCACGATCACGGGCACGGCGACGACCACGGGCACGGCGACGACGACCACGGCCACGGGCACGGCGAGGCCCACGCGAGCGCCGGGTACACCCCGTGGCAGCGGTTCGGCCTCGGGCTGATCGCGGCGCTCACCGTGCTCGGCGTGCAGTGGCTCTGGCCGTCGGACGCGCCGGCGGCCGCGGCGGAGGCGTCCGGGGAGTGGTCGTCGCTCCTCAACGTGCTCATCGGGCTGCCGTTCGTCGGGGCCGCGGCGGTGCTGTTCATGCCGCGGCAGATGCTGTCGCTGCTCCGCGGCTTCACGCTGGCCGTCCTCGGCGCGGGCTTCCTCGCGTCGCTCTGGCTGCTCAGCGTGCCGATGACGGTGGGCTGGCACTTCCAGTCGATCAAGGACTGGATCCCGTCGCTCGGCATCCGGTGGCACGTCGCGATCGACGGCATCAGCCTCTGGCTCGTCCTGCTCACGACGTTCATCGCGCCCATCGCGGCGTACGCGTCGTTCGGGTCGATCAAGAGCCGGATCAAGGAGCTCTGCTTCTGCCTCCTGTTCCTGCAGGGCGCGATGCTCGGCGCCTTCGTCGCGCTCGACCTGTTCCTCTTCTTCCTCTTCTGGGAGCTGATGCTGGTGCCGATGTTCGTGATGATCGGCATCTGGGGCGGCGTCGAGAAGATCAAGGCCGCGATCAAGCTGTTCGTCTACACGATGGCGGGCTCGATGCTGATGCTCGCGGGCATCGTGTACCTCGTCTGGGCGAACCAGAAGCTCACGGGCGCGTACACCTTCGACTACCTCGCGCTCTCCCGCGTGGTGCTGCCGCGCGGCACCCAGATGCTCTGCTTCTGGGCGTTCTCGATCGCGTTCTTCATCAAGGTGCCGATGTGGCCGGTGCACACGTGGCTGCCGGACGCCCACGTGCAGGCGCCGACCGGCGGCTCGGTGATCCTGGCCGCGGTGATGCTGAAGATCGGGACGTACGCGTACCTGCGCTTCTCGATGGGCCTCTTCCCCGGCCCGGCCTCCAGCCTGGCGGCCAACCTGGCCGGCATCGCGATCCTCGGCGGCGTCATCTACGGCGCGCTCGTCGCCTGGAAGCAGGCCGACGTGAAGCGCCTCGTGGCGTACTCCTCGGTCGCCCACCTGGGCTACGTGATGCTCGGGCTGTTCGGCGTCACGCCGAGCGGGATCCAGGGCGCGGTGCTCCAGATGGTGAACCACGGCGTCTCCACCGGCGCGCTCTTCCTCCTCGTCGGCGTGATCTACGACCGCCGCCACACCCGGCAGGTCTCCGAGTTCGGCGGCCTCGCCAAGGTGATGCCGGTCTACGCGACGCTGTTCCTGATCGTGACGTTCGCCTCCGTGGGCGTGCCCGGCACGAACGGGTTCATCGGCGAGTTCATGATCATCACCGCGACCTACGTGTCCGAGCGCCTCGGGGTCTTCAGCGGGATCCACACCGTGGGCGCCGCCGCGGGCGTCATCCTCGCCGCCGTCTACATGCTGAGCGTCGTGCAGAAGATGTTCTTCGGGCCGCTCACGAACCCGAAGAACAAGCACCTGCCCGACATCACGCCCCGCGAGGGCCTCGCGCTCGCGCCGCTCATCCTGATGATCTTCGTGATCGGCCTGTTCCCTGACATCTTCCTCGATCGGATGAAGGAGTCGGTCCTGTCTACGTACAACCAGTTCAAGGTCGTCTCCGGGCAGGCGATCCTCTTCGCCGACGATCGGAACGCGAAGCTCCTGCCCGAGGACACGTTCTCCCCCGCCTTCATGAAGGGGGCGCCCGTGCTGGGCTCCGGCGCGGGCGCGGCGGGGGCGGGTGACGGAGAGGCGCGGCGCGAGCCTTCGGCGGGCGGCAAGCTCGCGGCGCGCGCGGGGGAGGCGGCGCGATGAACCTCGGACCGTTCCTCGCGGTGTCGCCGCTGATCGTCGTCTCGCTCGGCGGCGCGCTGCTGATGCTCGCGGAGGCGTTCTCGCACCGCCGCGAGGAGTCGCACGACCGCCGCTCCGGCCCCTCGTCCGACATGGCGCTCGGGACCGCGATCACGCTCCTCGCCGGGGCGGTGTTCTCGGGCGCGGTCGGGTTCGTCGGTCCCGAGACGCTGGACGGGGCCGACGCGCTCGCGCCCTACCTGGTGATGGACCGCTTCACGCTGTTCTTCTCCTTCGTGCTCTGCCTGGGCGGCGCGCTGGCGGCGCTGCTCGCCGGGGGGTACCTCCCGGAGCACCGGCTCGATCGCGGGGAGTTCTACCCGCTGCTGACCTTCTCGACGGTCGGCGCGATCATCCTCGCCGGCGCGGGGGACCTGCTGACGCTCTTCCTCGGCCTGGAGACGATGTCGCTCGGGGCGTACGCGCTGACCGGCTTCCGCCGGACGTCGCCGCGGAGCACCGAGGCGGCGATCAAGTACTTCCTGCTCGGCTCGTTCGCGGCGGCGCTGCTGCTCTACGGCGGCGCGCTGATCTACGGGGCGACGGGGCACACCGACCTCGCGGGGATCGGCGACGCGATCGCGGGCGCGACCGGGGACAAGGCGCCGAACCCGGCGCTCCTGCTCATCGGGGCGGCGCTGATGCTGGTCGGCCTCGCGTTCAAGGTGAGCGCGGTGCCGTTCCACATGTGGACGCCCGACGCCTACGAGGGCGCGCCGACGCCGGCCACGACGTTCATGGCGGTCGCGGTGAAGGGCGCGGCGTTCGCGACGCTGCTGCGCGTGCTGCTCGGCGCGTTCGGCAGCCCGGCGCTGTCGTCGTGGGCGGCGGGCTGGCCGCCGGCCGTGGCGGTGATGGCGCTGCTGACGATGACGGTCGCGAACCTCATCGCGGGGCGGCAGGAGTCGGTGAAGCGGATGCTCGCCTACTCGAGCATCGCGCACGCCGGCTACCTGCTCGTCGGCGTGGCGGCGACGGTGCGCGCGAGCGAGGACGCGCAGGCGAGCGTGATGTTCTACCTGCTCGCCTACACGGTCTCGACGGTCGGCGCGTTCGGCACGCTCATCCTGTGCGGCAGCCGGGGCGCCGAGGCGGTGAGCTACGAGGATCTCTCGGGCATCGGCAAGCGGCACCCGGTGGCGGCGCTCGCGTTCTCGCTGTTCCTCCTCTCGCTGGCCGGCGTGCCGCCGACGGCCGGGTTCTTCGGCAAGCTCTACATCGTCAAGGCGGCGATGGGCGCGGAGCTGTACACGCTCTCGGTGGCGCTGCTCCTCAACAGCGTGCTGTCGGCGTACTACTACCTGCGGGTGCTCGTGTTCATGTACATGCGCGAGCCGGCGCCGGGCGCGCCGATCGCCCGGCCCATGCGGTCGGGGTACGTCAACGCGGCGCTCGTCGTGTCGGCGGTGCTCGTCATGGTCCTCGGGATCTGGCCGACGACCTCCCTCGGGATCGCGGTGCGCGCGGTCCTGGCTTCCCACTGACAGTCCACGGGGGAGCGCTCGCTCGGAGCGCCTCACCGCCAACTGATTTGGCAACGCTGACACCGGCGCTTGCGGCGATCGCGGCCTCTTGCGCCGAAACCGCGGAGCTGCGCGGGGCCCGCGAGTTGCTAAAGTCGGCGCCGATGCGGAACGGCGAGACCATGCAGAGAACAGCGGGGAACTGGCGGATGCGGGCGGCAAGCGTCGCGCTGCTCGGGGCGCTCGGGTGTCAGGGGGGAAACACGGGCGGGAGCTCGACCGCAGGGAGCGCGGCGCCGGCAGGGAGCGCGGCGCCGGCTGCGGCGAGCGCCAGCGCGGCGGCGAGCGCGCAGGCGGCGGCGAGCGCCAGCGCAGCGGCGAGCGCGCAGGCGGCGGCAGCGTCCGCGATCTCGTTGACCTCGGAAGAGGTGCTCAAGGTGATGAACCCGAGGCGGCAAGCGCCGTACAGCGGGCCCACGGGGACGCTGCGAGGACGGGTCACCATCAAGGGAGACCCGCCGCCGGACACGGGGCTCAGCTTTCCGACCGGCAAGTGCGGTGAGGCCGCCGCCACCTACGGGCGGCTGTTCCGCGTGGGGCAGCAGAACGCCGTCGCCGACGCGCTCGTCACCGTCGTCAACTACAGCGGCCACGTGCCCGAACGAGAAGAGGCAGAGAAGGTGACCATCCACGGGTGCGCGTTCTCGACCCGCACCGTGGCCATGACGTTCGGACAACGGCTCGAGGTCGCGAACCTCGACCCGCTCGAGCCCTACATGCCCAACCTCGAGGGCGCCCCCTTCATGGCCGTCCTCGTCGCCATGCCGCAAGGCGAAGCGGTGAAGTTCTACCCGCCGCAGCCAGGCTACTACCACCTCGTGGACAAGATGCCGAAGCCGTTCCTCAAGGCAGAGGTCTTCGTGCTCAAGTTCGCGACGCACGACGTGACCGGCCTCGACGGCCAGTTCGAGATCAAGAACATCCCCGTGGGCAAGGTGCTCACCGCCGCCCTGCTGCCAGCCATCGATCAGGACGTGAAGAAGGAGATCGAGATCAAGGAAGGCGAGAACACGCTCGATTTCGAGCTGAACTTCGATCTCGCGAAGTACAACGAGAAGAAGAAGACAAAGCCGTCGCCGTGAGCTCAGGGCGCGGCCGGCGCGCCCCCCGCGAGCTCCCGGTGAACGCGCCGCTCGACCTCGCGGGACAGCGGATCGCGGGCGAGAGGCGCGCGCGGCGCCGGCGGCCCGAGCCAGGCGAGCGCGGCGTCGCGGCCGATGCGACGGAAGAGCAGCTCGGCAAAGAGGAGCCGGGCGAGCGGCGAGGGGGGCACCGCAACGGCGCCGTCGGCCGGCGCCTGGAGCGCGTCGCAGGCGCGGGTCAGCGCCTCGAGGTCGCCGCTCAGATCGGCCGCCACCGCGAGCGCGACGAGCGCGGAGGCGCTCGACGGATCGGCCGCCGAGACGAGCTCGGCCTGCTCGCGGGCCTCGCCGACGCGGCCGAGGGCGGCGGCGCGCACCGCGATCTCGGCGGGCGGCAGATCCGCGTCGAGCGCCAGGCGGCGGGCGCGGCGCAGCTGCCCGTGCACCAGCGCGTCGTCGAGCTCGGCCAGCGGGGCCCGGGAGGGCGCCGGCCGCTCGGAGGCGGCGGCCCTCCGCGCGGCGAGCTCGCGCAGGCGCCCCGCGGCCTCGGCGGCCAGCGCGCGATCGCCGGCCTCGAGCGCCAGCGCGTGCAGCGCGCGCCACGCGTCCGTCGAGAAGGGGCGGCGCACGAGGAGCGCCCGCAACGACAGGCGCGCGTCCTCCGCCCGGCCGAGCCGCCGCAGGATCTCGGCCCGGAGCAGGATGCCGTCGTCGCGATCGGGATCGAGCGCGATCGCCCGCTCGACGCGCCCGAGCGCCGCCCCGAGCCGCCCGGCCGCGAGATCGCAGCGCGCCTGCTCGAGGTGGGCCGGCGCGTAGTCGGGATCGATCGCGCGGGCGCGGTCGAACGCGTCGCCCGCCGCCTCCCGGCGGCCGAGGCGGCAGCGCACCGACCCGACGCGGGTCCAGATGTCGGCGCTCTCGGGATCGCTGTCCTCCGCCAGCTCGTACGCCTGCAGGGCCGTCTCGAGATCGCCGCGCGCCTCGGCCTCGGCGCCGATGGCGTACAGGGCGTAGGCGCGCGCCGCGATCTGGCGGCCCACGAGGATCTGGCCGTCCACCGAGCGCGCTACCTTGGGGGCGGCGCAGGCCGCGGTCAGCGCGAGCGCCGCGAGCCCGGCGAGCCGCGCGGCGGAGGGCGGCGGGGCTACGCGCACGCGGCGATCTCGGCGAGGAGGCGATCGTTCTCCTCGCGGAGGCCGACGGTGATGCGGAGCCGGTGCGCGAGGCGCCCGCCCGCCGCGTGGAAGCTGCGCACGAGGACGCCGCGCGCCGCGAGCGCCTCGAAGACCTCGCCGGCGGGGCGGCGCGTGCCGACCCAGAGGAAGTTCGCGTGGCTCGGCGCGACCGAGAGGCCGAGCTCGGTCAGGCCGCGCGCGAGGCGCTCGCGCTCGTCCGTGATGATCCCGGCGGCGCGGCGGAGCTCGCCGCCGAGCTCGCGCAAGGCGAAGACGGCCGCGCGCTGCGAGGGGGTGGGCAGGTTGTAGGGCTGGCGGACCTTGTCGAGCTCGGCGACGAGCGCCCGATCGCCGAGGAGCCAGCCGACCCGCAGCGACGCGAGGCCGATCTTCGAGAGCGTCCTCAGCACGGCGACGTTCGGGTGCTTGCGGACGAGGGCGAGCTGGTCGCGCGGGGCGAAGTCGATGTACGCCTCGTCGACGATGACGAGCGCGTCGCTCGCCGCGGCGATGACCGCCTCGATCCGGTCCTCCGACGCGAGCGCGCCCGTCGGGTTGTTCGGCGAGGCGATGAAGACGACGTTCGGGCGCGCGAGCTCGACGGCGCGCGCGAGGCCCGCCACGTCGAGATCCCAGCCGGCGTCGAGCGGGACCTCGACGGCGCGCATGCCCCGCGCGCGGGCGCTGAGCTTGTACATCACGAAGGTGGGGCTGAGCGTCACGACGCTCGCCGCGTCGGCGCCCGGCCGCGGGCGGCTCAGCGCGGTGAGGACGGTCGAGATCACCTCGTCGGAGCCGACGCCGGGGAGGACCTCGTCGGGCTCGACGCCGCAGCGGGCGGCGATGGCCTCGCGGAGCTCGACGAGGCGCGCGTCGGGGTAGCGGCCCCAGTCCTCGGGCGCGGCGGCCCGCGCGAGGGCGGCCCGCGCCTCGGCCGAGAGCAGCGGCGGGCTCTCGTTGGCGTCGAGGCGAACGGGGAAGTGACCCGCGATCGGGGTGTAGGCGTGGAGCTCGGCGAGCTCCGGGCGGAGGAGGGCGGAGAGGAAGTCGGGGGTCGGCATCGGCTCAGTCCACCGTCGTCGCGAGGAGGCGTTCGAACGGGCGCGCATTCTAGCCGCAACGCGGAGGGGCGCAGCGTCCTATGTTCCCGCGACGACCAGGGGCACGATCGCTTCGGAGGGCCGAGGGGATGGCGCTGGGCACAGGAGCCGCGGCCGGCGATCGATGCGACGCGGGGCGAGCGCTCTCCCGGAGGCCCGCCCGACGTCCCTCACCGCGCGACCAGGCGCATCGGCGGGCGGCTGTGCTGGGGGGGCTCGGCCTCGAGCTCCTCCAGCTCGAACCCCCTGTCCATGTCCATGTCGAGCTCCTCGAGCTCGCGCTGCGCGCTCTCGCCGCTGTCGAAGCCGTCGAGCTCGCGCATGAACCGGTCGATCTCCGCGCAGGTCGCCGGCGAGTCCACGGGCGTCATCGACTGCTCGTGCATCAGCTGGATGAGCTCCAGGATCGTCGCGAGCTTCTGCGACACCACCTCGAGCCCCTCGCGGGTCCGGCTCCAGCACTCGGCGCGCCGGTAGGCGATCGCGAGCCGC
The DNA here is from genome assembly GCA_051525975.1 of Sorangium sp. So ce134. Lineage (GTDB taxonomy): Bacteria > Myxococcota_A > Polyangia > Polyangiales > Polyangiaceae > Sorangium. The sequence continues at coordinate 7,716,443 of CP150314.1, read as the reverse complement.
CGCTCCGACAGCCCGCGCGCGCGCCCCGCGGACGTGCTCCGGGTCGCCTCGAGCGACCGGATCGTGTCCATGAGCTCGCTGTGGTTCGTCATCGCCAGCGACTCCTGGCCGGCCTTGTGCGCGATCGCGAGGCGGATGTAGCTCATGAGCAGGCGGCTCAGGCCGGAGCCGTCGTCGAGCAGCAGCGGGACGGCGCCGCCGCGGCGCCGGATGTTCTCGCGAGTGCGGTCGATCAGCCGGTCGAGCCTCGCGAGCTCCTGCTGGTGCCGGATGTCCATCTGCCGGATCAGGCACTCGCGCGCCCGCGACCACGCCGCCCGATCGGCCTCGTCGAGCTGCGCGTCGATGCTGCGTCGGAAGTAGCCGCGCCAGGGGACGATGCACAGGATCGCGAGCTCCGCCCCGAGGCCGAGCAGCAAGAGCAGCGGGCTCCAGCCGATGAAGCTCAGGAGGAGCACGCTCCCCACGACGAGCAGGTTGTACGGGTGGACCAGCACCCGACCCAGGTAGGTGCGCGCGGTGCGCCGCCGCAGCGGTGCGACCTGGACGCCGAACGCGGCCAGCGTCGCCCTCGACTCGGCCATGCTGGCGCCAAGCACATCCTCGAATCGGCAAAGCTCTCGATCGCACGTCGTCATGGAGCCCCCCTCCTCACCTCGTCCCCTGGTCCTCGTGCCACCCCGCCCCGTTCACCACCCCCCGCGGCCCAAACAGCCGGTCAGGCGCCCGGCGCGCGGCTGCGCGCGCGCCGCGCCGGCGCGCTGTGAACGCAGGTCACGCTCGCCGAGCCCACGAAGGCGGCGACGCGCCCGCGGAGCCTGCCCCGGACGACCGAGAGCCCGCCGCGCTCATCGGCCGCCCATGCGGTAACATCATGAAAATTCAAGTTTTTTTGGTGGCGATGCGGCGTCGCGAGCTCCACGGATCTCATCCTTTTCCCGTTCTTCGCATCCAAAGGCCTCGTGGAGGGTCCGCGGTGCGTCGCCGGAGCGCAGCGCCGCGGTCGATCCCGGAGCGAGCAGAGCGGGGTCCGTGCCAATCGCCGCGGCACCGCGCGGCGCACGATCGGGGAGGGGGCGCGCTCAGGCGTGGGGCGGACGGGCTGCGTCCAGCACGTGGACGCCGGGGGCGCCGAGCGACATCGACACACGTTCCAGGCCGGCCGCGGCCGCCGCCGCGCGCCATGCCGCCGAGGGCGGCGCGCCGCCGACGAAGAGGGAGACGTCGCCGCCGCCGGCGCCGCTCGGCGCGAGCGCCGCGCCCTCGGCGGCCGCGGCAGGGCGGAGCCGCGCGAGGGCAGGGGTGACGATGGGCGCGCCGGCGCGGTCGCCGAGCTCGGCGAGCGCGTCGACCTGGCGATCCAGCGCGGCCACGAAGGCGCGGGCGTCCGCGGCCAGGACCGCCGCGCGCGCCCCGTCGGCGGCCGCGCCGAGCAGGGCGCGGTGCGCCTCCGGCTCGCGGGCGGCGAGCGCGCGCACGCGCTCCAGCATGGCGCTCGTGCGCGCCGAGGCGTCGCTGGCGTAGACCTCGATCGCGAGCCCGCCCGGCAGCGCGTGCGGCGTCACGGCGAGCGCGCCGTCCGGCCCGAGCCGGCAGCAGAGCACGCCGCCGTAGACGCTCGCCGCGACGTCGACGCCGCTGCCCCCGCCCTGCGCCCGCCGGTGCGCCGCGAGCGCGGCGAGGAAGAGCGCGCGGGCGTCCCACGCGGGCATCGGCCGGCCGGCCGACGCTGCGGCGGCCGCGGCGGCCGCCATGGTCGGCGCGGCCGCCGCGGCGCGCGCCGCGAGGGTCGCCACGAGGATGGCCGCGCTCGATCCGAGGCCGAGCTTGCGGCTCGCCTCGCGCGGCGGCGCGCCCGGCTCGCGCGGCGATGCGCCCGGCTCGCGCGGCGGCGCGCCCGGCGAGCCCGCCGGCGGATCCGGCGCCGCCGACCGGAGCGCGGACGCGTCGAACCACACCGCCCGGTCGAGCGCGCCCGCGTCGATCGCCGCCTGGACCTCCTCCGTGACGAGGTCGGCCCGGCGCGCCGGATCGGCGACGACGTACCGATCGACCGCGGCCACGAGCGCGGGCGCGCCCTCGAGCACGGCGTACGCGCCCGAGAGGACCAGCTTGCCAGGCGCCCGGACGATCACGCGCCCGCGCTCCCGGCCGAGGGCGCCAGGCGGGCCGCGCCGCCGGGGGCGGCCGAGATGGTGCGGAGGACGCCGGGGACGGCGAGCAGCGCCCTCTCCACGGCGGCCTGCGCCTCGGGCGTCGTGAAGACCTTCACGTGCGGGCCCGCGTCGATGGTGAAGAACGCCGGCGTGCCCTGGCCGCGGAGCCTCCGCACGGCGGCGAGCACCTCGACCGTGGCGCCGGTCCAGTAGAGCAGGCCCGGCGAGGCGGCGATGCTCGAGGCGTGCATGCACAGGGCGCTCGCCTCGGCCGCGGCGCCGAGCGCGGCGAAGTCGCGGGCGAGGACCGCCGCGCGGACCGCCGCGAAGAGCGACGGCGCGGCGTCCACCCAGGCGGGGAAATACGGGCTCGTCGCCGCGGTGTGCCGCATGCCGTCGCTGGAGCCCACGTCCTTCGGTCCCTCGCGCGTCACCGCGATCACGACCGCGAGCGGCCAGTGGTCCTCGGGCGCGAGCGGGGTCGCCGCGAGCGCCTCGTCGCCGGGGCGCCCGGCGCGGAGCTCGACGAAGCCGCCGAACGCGGAGCGCGCGGCGGAGACCGAGGTCTTCCGGGCGAGGTCGCTCACGACGGCGGGCGCGGTGGGCAGGCCCGCGGCGGCGCTGGCGGCGAGCGCGAGCGCGGCGAACGCCGACGCGCTCGAGGCGAGCCCCGCGGCGGTGGGGAAGTCGTTGCGGCTGACCACGCGCGCGCGCTCGCGCCGGCCCGAGGCGGCGCGGACCCGGTCGAGGAGCCCGGCGACCCGCCGCGTCGCCTCCGCCTCCGGCGGCACGGCCGCGCCGCCGAGGTGGAGCTCGTCGCGCTCGAGCGACGGATCGAAGGCGACGTCGGTCGTCGTCGCCATCCCGGCGAGCGTCACCGAGAGGCTCGGCACGGCGGGCAAATTGTGCCCGTCGGCCCGCTTGCCCCAGTACTTCGCGAGGGCGATGTTCGGATGGGCGATCGCGGTCGCCCGGCTCACGGCGCTCATGCTTGCTCCTCCGGCCCCGCGGGCGCGATGCCTGCCTTCACGCGGGTCACGAAGCCGCTGTACCCCGCGCCGCGCCAGGCGGCGAGCACGCGGGCCGCCGCCTCGGGCGCCTCGCCGCCCGGCGGAGGGGGCGGGAGCAGCGCGATGACCGAGCCGCCGCCGCCGGCGCCGGTGAGCTTGGCGCCGAGCGCGCCGGCCTCGCGCGCGAGCTTGCACAGGGCCTCGATCGCCTCGGTCGAGACGAACATGCCGGCGAGGAGCATCTGGTTCAGGTCCATGAGCCGGCCGAGCCCGATCGCGTCGCCCGCCTCGATCGCGAGGGCCGCGTTCTCGACGAGCGCGGCGATGCCGGCGATGGAGGTCTCGGCCAGCGCGGGCTTGCGCTCGAAGAGCTTCGCCACGAGCTCGACCATGCTGCGCGTGGACGACGCCACCCCCGTCGAGCCCACGCAGAGCCAGAGGTCGTCGCGCGGGGCGAGGGAGGTCGCGCCGTGCGCCCGGGTGAAGCGGAAGCACCCGCCGCGCGCCGCCGCCGTCGTGTCGATGCCCGACGGGTTGCCGTGGAACACGCGCTCCCACGCGGCCGCCGCGGCGACCGCGGCGGCGGCGGTGAACGCGCCCGGCGCGGCCGCCGCCGCTGCGGTCGCCGCGGCGACCTCGGCCGTCGCGCTCGCGCGCGCGAGCGCGGCGACCGACCGGGCGATGGCGACGCCGAGCGCCGCCGAGCTCCCGAGGCCGCCGCCGGGCGGCAGGTCGCTCTCCGCCTCGACGCGCACCGGGCCGGCGCCGGGGAGCGCGTCGAGGAGCGCCGCGAACGCCTGCGCGACGTCCCCCTCGGCCGGCGCCGTGCCGTGCTCGCGCCCGCCCAGCCGGAGCGCGCTCCCGGGCGCGAGGGCCGGGGCGCGGGTCGCGCGCGCGCGGGCGCCGCGCTCGATGCCGGCGGCGAGCGCGGGCGCGCCGTACACGACCGCGTGCTCGCCGAGCAGGATGACCTTGCCGGACGCCTGGCCGAGCGCCTCGATCGTGCGTCGGTCCGCCGTCATGCGCCGGTCCACCGGAGCGCGCTCGCCGCGCCGCCCAGGATCTGCCGGGCGGACTCGGTCAACGGCAGCGACCGCGCGAGGGCCTCGGCCTCGCCGCAGAGGGCGGCGAGCCGCTCCTCGACCGCGCGCCGCGCGCCGCACGCCTCGAGCGCCGAGGTCGCGTCCGCCACGGCGTCGTCGCTCGCGTCCTTCCGGCCGAGCGCGCGCTCGACGGCGCTCCGGCCCGCGGCGTCGAGGCGACCCTCGGCGGCGGCGAGCACCGCCGTGCGCTTGCCGGCGCGCAGGTCGTTGCCGACCGGCTTGCCGGTCGCGGCGGCGCTCCCGAAGGTGCCGAGGAGGTCGTCGCGCAGCTGGAAGGCGACGCCCACCGGCGCCGCGAACCGCTCGAGCGCCGCCACGGCCTCGGCCGGCGCGCCGGCGAGGGTGGCGCCGAGCGCGAGCGGGCCGCGCGCCGTGTAGCTGCCGGTCTTCAGCGCGTGCATTTGCTCGACGTCCTCGGCCCGCCCGAGCAGGTCGAGGTGCTGCCCGATCACGACGTCCTCGTGCATCGCGCAGAACAGCCGCACGGCCGCGAGCGTCCTCGCCGGCGGCGCCCCGGCGCCCGCGAGCGCGGTCAGCGCGAGGCCCCACGTGAGATCGCCCGCGAGGATCGCGGACGAGGCCCCGAGGTGCGGATCGGCGAGCACCTCGGCCAGCGCGACGTGCACGGTGCGGTCGCCCCGCCGGACGGTGTCGCCGTCGATCCAGTCGTCCTGGATGAGCAGGTAGGTCTGGAGCAGCTCGATCGCGACGCCGGCGTCGATCGCGGGCTCGAGCGGCGCGTCGGGCGCGACGCCCTGGTAAGCGGCGACGAGCAGGCCCGCGCGGAACCGCTTGCCGCCGCGCAGCGACAGGCTCCTCGCCTCCGCGACCATGGCCGCGACCTCGCGGCCGTAGCGCTGCACGTGGCCCACCTCGTCGCGCCAGCGCTGCTCGAGCGCGGCCTCGATGCGGGGGCGGATCGCGGAGAGGAAGTCGAGGAACAGGCGCGCGCCGGGGTCCCTCGTCCCTTCGAGCGTCTGATCGCCGGGGCGTGGCGCGCTCTCTCCGTCCTTCGTGTGCGCTGTCATGGAATGCGCGGCAGCCTAGGAGGCGCGCGCGAGCCGGTCAATCTCGGCCGAAACGCGACGAACCGCGCGCCGCGCCGCGCCGCTCCGCGGCGCCGCCGAGGTGGCTTGGGTCCTGCAATGTGTCAGGGCCGCGTCGCGGGCCGGGAGCGCCGCGCAGGCTCCCTGCGAGATCGCTTTCTCCGGAGTTGCGCGCCGAGCCACGCCGCAACCGAAGGGAAAGGGGGACTTTCGTGAAGAGATCACGGGGTGGGGTGTTGGGCATCGTCCTCGTCATGAGCCTCGGCGTCGCCGGGTGCAGCGGCCACGATGCCCGCGAGGATCGCCCGGAGGACGCCGATCACGGTGCGTCCGGCACGGCGTTATCGGCCCGGTGGGCGCGCGTCCTGCCCGCTTACCGCGTGATCGGCCGGAGCGCCGATGTGGCGCGGGCGTCCGCGCTCGCCGGCGCGCTCGGGCTCGCGGGCGAGGGCTTCCGGGGCGGCGCCGCGCTCGGGGCCGACGGCGCGATCCGCTACCTCGATCGCGCGAGGTTCCAGCGCTTGCCGACGAGGAAGGCCGAGCCGCCCGCGCCCGGGTTCCGCGACGAGCGCGGCTTCGCCACGGCGAGGGGCGATGACGCCCTGGATTTCGACGCGCTCGCGGCGCTCCGCGTGCTCCCGGAGCCGGACGCCGCGGCGCGGGCGTGGGCGGCGCTGGAAGCGGCGCGCCTGCCCGTCGGGCGCGACGTCGCCGTCGGCCACTCGCTGTTCGAGTCGATCGACGCCCAGGGGCGCTACGTGGCGCGGGCCCCGCTCGACACGCAGGTGAGCTTTCGCGACGCGCTCGAGGGGCTCCGGCTGATCGGCCCTGGCGCCAAGGTGCGGGTGACGTTCGACGCCGACGGCGCGGTGACCCATCTCCTCTACGCGCGGCGCGACCTCGAGCGCGGGGAGGACGTCGCGATCGTCCCGGCCTCGGACGCCCCCGCGCTGTGCGCCCGCGCGCTGGGCGGCGGCGCAATGGTCGCGGACGAGCCGGAGCTCGTCTATTACGCGCCGCCGCTCTCGCTCGAGGTGCGCCGGATCCTCCCCCATTACGTGTGCAGCGCCCGGCGGCGCGTCGGCGGCGAGGTGGTGGACGTCCGCAATGCGATCGTCCCGGCCGTCGTCGACGCTCCGAGGGCCGCGATCACCGTGCGCGAGGACGGCGAGGGCGTGTCTGCGGAGGCGAGCGTCACCGGGGGTGCTGCGCCGTACACGTACAGGTGGGTAACCTCGGCGCGCTCGGTCGTTCCTGACCGCGCCGACGGCGGTGCGGTGCGGATCTCGCTGGACGGTCCGGATGTTCGCGGCCAGACGGAGACGCTCACGCTCTATGTCACGGACGCCGACGGCCTGGTCGCGACGGCGGCGAGCCGTCTCCCGTGGGGGCGCGTGGCGGGGCCGGCGGCGCCGAGCCCGCCCGCGGCGCCGAGCCCGCCGGAGGCGCCGAGCCCGCCTGTGTCGTCGGCCAACGAGGGTCGACCCGTGGTGGGCGCCGAGTGGGTCGGGCTCTGCGGCGGCCTCGATCATTCGGCGGCGAACGTCGAGGGGCTCCTGAAGAAGTTCCGGGCGGGGGGCGTCGAGCAACGCTTCAACTGGGGTGAGCTCCGCGCGTGGGAGGTGGATTTCAAGGACCCGGCGCTGGGTGGCCAGGACGCGTCGTATGCGGACTCGGTCGATCTCACGTTCTATACGGGTCACGCGAACGGCGTGGGGTTCATGTTCTGCAGCGCCATGAACGATCGGATCCTCCACTTCAGCGACGCTCACTGGGGCAACTCCAACCTGGAGTGGATGGTGGTCGCCGCCTGCGGCCCGCTCCAGGACGACGCGGGCGCCTGGCGTTTCCGATGGTCGAACGCGTTCGACGGCCTGCACCTCCTGCTCGGCTATGCGACAGAGTCGTTCGACGACACGACCGAGGGATCGATGTTCGCGGGCTACCTGCTCGACGACACGAGCCCGGCGCCGCTCCGGCAGGCGTGGGCGACGACGGCGATCGAGGTCCAGCCCGACGACAAGGTGATCTACGCCGTGATGGGGGTTTACGGCGCAGGCTGGACGCTCCCCAACTACGACGATCACTTCTGGGGCAAGGGCCCGGTCGGCCCGGACCTGTGGGGCGCCTCGAGGATCGGCTTCTGGCGAATCTCCGGGCCGACGTAGCGGCCCATCTGCCCAGCTCCTCCTCCCGGCGCGAGGAAGATCGAGCTCTGCCCCTTCGGCCCAAGGATCACCGCGGAGGAGCGAGGAGAGCTGGCGTCGCGCGGCGCGGGGAGGAGCGATGTATCAGCCCAACAGCCCTTTCTCCTCCCGCGATGCTGGAGGACCGAGACTGCGGGCCATTGCGGGCCTTCTGCGTTTCAGCGCCTGCGGCGGCGCGCGAAGAGGGCGCCCAGGGCCACGAGGGCCGCGAAGCCGCGCCCGCTGTCTTCCGCGGATCCGCCGGCCGCGCGGCAGCCGCCGCCGCCCGGCTCCTCGCCGACGCCGGTGCCGCCGGTGCCGCTCGCACCGATCATACCGCCCTGACCGCCGGAGCCGGTCATGGCGCCGCCGGCCTCGCCCATTCCACCGGCGCCGCCCATTCCACCGGCCTCGCCCATTCCACCCGCGCCGCCCACTCCACCGGCGCCACCGCCACCTCCGCTTCCTCCGTCGCCACCGCTTCCGCCGGAGCCGGCTATTCCGCTTGCGCCGCCCATTCCACCGGAGGCGCCCGCGCCGCCCATTCCACCGGAGGCGCCCGCGCCGCCCATTCCACCGGAGGCGCCCGCGCCGCCCATTCCACCGGAGGCGCCCGCGCCGCCCATTCCACCGGAGGCGCCCGCGCCGCCGCTGCCCGCGCCGCCGCTTCCGCCGCTGCCCTCCGGGGTGATGCCGCCCTCGTAAATCTCCGAGCTGCCGTGCGCCTCGGGGTCGCCGTCGCCGGACGAACAACCCGCCAGCAGCCCCCCGAAGACCAGGACGCGATTGCCATCGAGCAGCACGGACGACGGAGCGTCGCGCAGCCTGCTCATGTTCGGCACCGTCGACCAGCCGTTCGTCACGGGGTTGTACACCGCGGCGCTGCGGAGGGTGCACTCGTTGCCGCCGGTCCATTCCTTGCCGCCCGCGATGAGCACCATTCCGTTTCCGAGCAGCGTGGCCGTGTGACGCCGGCGCGCGACGTCCAGGGGACCGGTCACGGTCCAGTCATTCGTCGCCGGATCGTACACCTGCGCGTGCGGGACGTTCGCCGCGCCCGTGACCAGCACCCGACCATCGGCGAGCAGCATCGCCGTGAAATCGGCGGGCGGCATGAGCAACGCCTGCGTGGGCGTCCAGAGATTCGTGGCCGGATCATACCGATCGGCGCCGTCGCCGCTCACAACGAGCACGCTGCCGTCGAGCAGCCTCGTCGCCTTGTGCCCGGAGTGCGCGAAGGTCAGCGCCCCGGCCGGGGAGAACGTCCCCGTGGCCGGGTCGTAGAGCTCCGCCGTCGCCGGGCTGCCCGCGCCGCCGCTCACCAGCACCATCCCATCGTGCAAGAGGACCGCCGAATGCCTCGAGCGCGAGACGCCGAGCGAGCCCGCCGCAGCCCAGGATCTCGTCGACGGATCGTAAAGCTCGGCGACCGCCGTCCCGCCGCCCACGGCGAGGATACGTTCGTCCGCGAGCCGCAAGAGAGCGACGCTCGGATCGTGGTGCGCGACCATGGCGCCGGTGAGCGTCCACGTATCGCTCGCCGGATCGTAGGCCTCGGCCGTCGACGGAGAATCGCCGCCCACGACGAGGATCTCGCCGGTCGAGACCCGGATCGACGCGGGCTTCCGGCGCGCGCGAGAGAGCGGCGCGACGCCGCTCCAGGCGTTCGTCGCCGGATCGTAGATGTTCGCGGACAGGGTATCGTTCCAGTCGTTGTCGTAGCCGCCGGCCACGAGCACGCGGCCATCGGCGAGCTCGGCCCACGTGCCGTCTTGCCGCGGCACGGGCATGTTCCCGGCCGGCGTCCACGCGGGCTGGCAGCCGACCGGCACATCCCCGACGCAAGCGCCCGCCTGGCAAACGCCGTTGGCCGTGCAGCCGTCGGCGCGGCCGCAGACGGCGCCGCTCAGCGGCGTGCAGGTGCCGTTCGCCGACGCGCCGGCGTCCACCGCGCACGCGTCGCACGAGCCCGCGTCACACGCGGTATCGCAGCAGACACCGTCGACGCAGAAGCCGCTCGCGCATTCGCCCGCGAAGAGGCAAGGAGCGCCCGGGGCCGCGAGGGTGAGCAGCTCGGCGCTCGCGCTCCCGCCGCCGGCCACGAGCACCCGCCCGTCCGCGAGCGCCGTGGCGGTGTGGCCGCTCCGGTCCGTGTTCAGGTACTTGCCGAGCGACGACTTCCCGCTCGCAGGATCGTAGACCTCCGTGAGCGCGCCGCCGCCGGCGACCAGCACCCGCCCATCGGCGAGCGGCGTGGCCGTGTGACCGTCGTGGACGACGTTCATCGGCGCCGCGGTCGTCCAGGTGTTGCTCGCCGGATCGTAGAGCGCCGCGCCGCGGTTCGTGGAGGAGAACCCCTCACCGCCGTAATCGGTGTAGCCGCCGGCGACGAGCACCTTGCCATTCCCGAGCAGCGTCGCGGTGTGCCCTCTCCGGTTCTGGATCGAGCCCGCCGTGGTCCACGCGCCCGTGGCCGGATCGTAGCGCTCCGCGCTGCCGATGGGGTCGCCGGAGGCGTCCACCCCGGCCACCGCGAGGACGCTGCCGTCCGGCAAGAGCACGGCCGTGTGGGAGGAGCGCGCCTGGGCCATCGACCCCGCGTCGGTCCACGTATCCGCGGCCGGATCGTAGATCTCGCTCGACCTCATCACCCACTCTTCGAACTCGCCGGCGGCCACGAGGACCCGGCCGTCGGGCAGGAGCGTCGCGGTGTGGCGCTCGCGCGGCGCGAGGAGCGGCGCGGCGAGCGTCCATGTCTCCGTGGCGGGGTCGTAGATCTCGACGGCTTCGGTCACGCCGCCGGCCACGACGACCCTGCCGTCCGGAAGGAGCGTCGCGGTATGCCCCGTGTGCGGCGTGTTCATCGACGCGACGAGCGTCCATGTATTCGTGTCGGGGTCGTACACCTCGGCCGTGGCGCTCGCCCCACCGGCCACGAGGACCTTCCCGTCGAGCAAACGTGTCGCCGTGTGCCTGCTCCGGGCGACGTTCATCGGCGGCGCCGCGTCCCAGCGCGGCGACGTGAGCGCGGCGGCAGCCGCCCCGATGCCGTGCTCCTTTGCACGACCTGGTGGGGGATCGGCGCCCTGGCATCCGAGCGGCGCGGCGAGCAGGACAGGGGCGAGGCGGCGCAAGAACGAGGTTGAACGCACACTCGACCATAGCGGCCTCAGCGCCTTGGCTGTCAAGATAAAGCGACCTCCGCGGCGGAGAGGAACCGTGGAGTCTTCGTACATATCAAGCTACGCGGGGACGGCGCCCGGCGAGCCAGCTTGGGGCAACACCCGGGTCAGTACCCGAGCCACTTCGGATCGAGCTCGATGGAATAGTGATCCACGAACCTGAACGCCACGCCCCCCGCGTCGCCGCTCGCGCGGATCGTGTACACCGACTCGTTCGCCTGAGGCCGATGGTCCTTCGGGCTGAACGAGATCGGCCCCGCCGTCATCCCGTCGAGCACCACGTTCTGGAACGACTCCAGCGCGTTCTTCAGGTCCTCTCCCGTCGGCCGCTCCCGCCCCGCGTCGACGGCCCGCTCGACGGCCTTGCGCCACATGAGCGCCGCCGCGTGGCCCTGGACGTAGAACTGGTCCTGATACCGGTCGAGCGGGTGGCTGTCCCTCTCCCGGTACACCCGGTGGATGCGCAGCATCTCCGCCATCCCGCTCGAATGCTGGGTGTCGCCGTAGATCGGCACCGGGAACAGCCCGTAGAAGATGCCGGCGCAGTCGACCCCGCAGATCGACAGCGTCCGCTCGCCGATCCCCCAGTTGTTCGCCATCACCCGCAGCTGCCAGCGCTCCCTCGCCGGGAACGCCTGATCGATGAGCTTCTGCGCGGCGGCGGCGCCCTTCCCGACGAACGACGAAGACACGACGCTGTTGCCGGCCCAGAACCAGCTCGTCGGGACGTAGGACGCGTCCGCCCTCTTCTTCTCGATCTCTCTCTTTACATAGCCGGTCACCGCGCCGACGATGAGCCCCTCGTCCTCGGGGGAGGACGTCTGCGGAACGATGAGATCCTCGCCGAGCAGCATGCCGGGCAGGTGCTCCACGTACGATTTGCCCGCCGCGAGGGGGTCGACACAGTAAAGACACTTGTCGATGGTGTCGTGCACCATCGCGATGCGCCCGGGCGCGATCTTCCAGGCCGCCTTCATCCCGATGCGGATCGCGGTCGAGTAGTCCGTGGCCGGGAAGAAGATGTACGGATAGCCCGGGCTCGTCTTGTGCTCCGTCGCCGAGATGCTCTGTCCGAGGGCGTTGAACTCGGCGTAGGGCACGTCCGCCGAGATCGGCAACGGCGTGGCGAGCGAGCCGGCGTACGAGCCGGGGATGATGAGCTTCCTCTCCTCCGCGAGCCTCGGCGCGACGCGGGTGGTCGGCCCGGTGCCGAAGATGAACAGCGTGGAGACCTCGCTCCACGCCGGCTCCCGCCGCCACGCCGCGATGACCTCCTCCGTCCTGGCCGGGTCGTACTGCGCGTCCTTCAGGTCGACGTCGATGGGACAGCCGCGCAGCCCCCCCTGGCTGTCGTTGAGGTAGCGCAGGTAGTCGTAGACTCCGTAGCTGTACGGCGGCGCGATGTCGGTGGCCGCCCCGGTGTCGCCCGTCGTGATCCGGACGCGGAGCACCCCTGCGCAGCGGGCGCCCGCGGCCGCGGCAGACCCGGCGAGCGCGGCCGCCCCCGGGGCGGCGGAGCGCGCCTGCCCGCCCGGGCGGCGCACGGCGATCGCCGCCGCCGCGATCAGGGCGGCCACGCCGAGCGCCCCGACCAGGTAGCCGCGCAGCTGGGGGGCGGCGGCCGCGGAGAGGGCCGGCTTCAGGCCCGCCGACTCCGACGTGGCGCGCACGGGGCCCGGCGGCCCCGGGATCCGCCGCCCGAGCTCCTCGTCGAGGGGCGTCAGGCCCTGGAGGCGGCTGCCGTCTCCGCCCTCGATCGGGCCCGTGCGGGACAGCCGGGGCTCCAGGATCGCGCTCGGGCGGCCCGCGCTCTGCTCGAGGTGCGCCTTGACCTGCCGCTGCATGCTGGCGCGGCGCTCCGCGAACACGCCCAGCATCCGCGCCCCGATCTCGTCGGGCCCGACGTCCTCGCCCGCCCCGCACAGGTAGTCCTCGAGCGCCGCGCGCATCTCCTGCGCGGTCGCGAACCGCTTCGCCGGATCGCGCTCGAGCGCCCTCGCGACGATGGCGTCGAGCGCCGGCGGGATGTCCGGGTGGACGAGCGAGGGCCGCTGGATCTCGTCCACGGCCGTCAGCTTCAAGAGCGCGCTCACGGGGTCGCCCCCGAAGAGCCGCTCCCGCGTGAGGAGCTCCCAGAGCACGATCCCGGCCACGAAGACGTCGGCCCGCCGGTCGATCGCCGCGCTGTCGACCGCCTGCTCGGGCGCCATGTAGGACGTCTTGCCCTTCAGCTTCCCCGTCTCGGTGCGATCCGTGTTGATGGACGCCTTGGCGATGCCGAAGTCCAGCAGTTTCACCGCGCCGTCGTACGTGACGAAGATGTTGTGCGGGGAGACGTCGCGGTGGACGATGCCGAGCGGCGCGCCGTCGTAATCGCAGAGCTCGTGCGCGTAATGAAGGCCGCTCAGCAGGTCCGCCACGATCCGGACCCAGACGCCGCGCGTGAAGCCGTCCGCGCCCGGCTCTCCCTGGGCCGCCGCCTTCATGATCGCGCTGAGCGGCTGGCCCTCCAGATACTCCATCACGGTGAAGTAGCCGGCCTCGTCCACGCCGACCTCGTAGGTCTGGACGATGTTGGGGTGGTTGAGGCGCGCCGACAGCTTCGCCTCGTCGAGGAACATGGTGACGACCTTCTCGCCGTCTCCGCCCACGCCGCGGTGGCGCTTGACGACCACGAGCTTGTTGAACGACCCCGGCCCCCGCGCGATCGCCAGGTACACGTCGCCCATCCCACCCCGGCCGAGCTTCGCGATCGGCCGGTACTTGCCCATGATCGCCGTCTGGGTCGGCTCCGCGTCCGAGCTGTCTTGACCCGTGCCCACCATGCTCCCGGCCGTCCTCAGACGCGCCCGCCGCTCCGAGTGGACTCACGATAGGACCAAAGACCCCTATCCCTGTCAACGCCCCCGGCCCGCGACGAAGGCAGCGCCAGGGAGAGCCAAGGTGGGCTGCTGACGTGCTTCTACCGATACCGTACCGATACCGCGCGTCGGACGTTGAGCATTCGCCGCCGACGAGAGCCGGCCCGGGGTGGGGTTTGGGTGGAATTTTCCCCTCCGAGCGCGGCGACCTACGCCGCCGGCGGCCGCAGCGCGGCGCGGGCGTGTCGAGCTTGACGGGGCGTGGTCGAGCGCGTCAGGCCCCGAGTCCCATGCAAGAACGGCGGATCTACCGGCAAGACGAGTTCCCAGAGTCCTTGAGCTGGCAAGCGGTGTCGTTCATGCGGGTCGCGTGGCCGTCGATATTCACCGGTGGACTCCGGCTGATGAAGGAGCCGTTTCCGCCCGACATGGGCACGGTCCACTTCGCGATCAGCGAGGAGGGGGTGCTGCTCAGCTATGCCGCCGCGATACGCCTCTCCTTGCCGCACGCGGGCGATCGCTACGACGTCTACGGTCTGGGCAACGTCTTCACGTTCCCGCCCTACCGGGGCGAGGGGCACGGGCGGCAGGTGGTGGAGATGGCGACGCGCTTCTTCCGCGACAGCGACGCCGACGTCGCCGCCCTCTTCTGCAACCCACGCCTCGAGCGCTTCTACGCCGCTTGCGGCTGGGAGGCGCTGCCCGGCGCGATCACGCGCGTCGGCACGCCGGAGCGCCACACCGCGTACGCGGAGCTCAGGATGACGCTGTTCCTCTCGGAGAAGGGGCGCCGAGCCCGGACGGCGTTCGCCGGCGAGCCGCTCTACGTGGACTGGGTCTGGTAAGGCGCCCGCTCGAGGTGCGCGTAGGGCGCGAGCGTCATCAGCCGCGTGTCCTCGACCGGGCCGCCGACGGTGAAGTGATAGAGGCTCTGGACGTCGTCGCCGGCGATGCCGCACAGCTCGTGGAACACGTCGTCGAAGTAGCAGCCGATGCCGGTGGCGCGCACGCGGCCGCCGCTGTCCCGCGCGGCCTCGGCCTCGAGGTACAGCGCGTGGCCGAGGACGCCGGCCTCCCAGAAGAGCCGGCGGTACCACGGCGCGCCGCGCTCCCGGAGCGTCCCGCCGAGGTCGGCGACCATCCCGAGGCTGAACGCGCCGTCGGCGGCGATCTCCTGGTGGCAGCTCACGATCTGCGCGGCGCTCCGGAGATCGGCCTCGGAGAGGCGGTAGAGCCGCAGGTGGCCCGGACACCCCTCCGGCCTCTCCCACGCGAAGGGGTGCGCGAGCGCGGCCACCAGCCGCTCGTGCGCGGCCTCGGACCGCTCGAGCGCGTAGAGGCCCGGGTCGAGGCCGCGGACGCGGTGCACGAAGACCACCGCGTGCACCCGCGGCGCCCACGGGAGCGCGTCCCACGGGGGCACGCCGGGGCGGGGGAGGAGGTGGTCGAGCATGGCGTAGAACGTCTCGGCGCCGATCGACGTGCGGCCGTCGTAGGCGGTGGCGCTCCGCCGCGTCCGGAGGATCTCCGACGCGAGGGCGCCCCCGCCGCCGCCGTCCGGCAGCGGGGGCAGACCGCTCTCCAGGGGGGCGGCCGGCTCCTCGGTGTGGGCCTTCCAGGTGGCCGCGGCGACGTCGTCGATGACGTCCCAGCCGACGTGGCTCGGGCTCAGCGCGTTCGCCCGTCCGGCCCACGCGCCCTCGCCGGTGAGGCGGGTGAGCTCGGCCGCGGCCGAGGAGACCGCGCGGGCCCGGGCGAGCGCCCCCTCCCGGTCGAGCGGCGCGGCGGGCACGACGAGCAGCGCGGCGTCCGGGTGCTCGCGATCCGCCGCCGCGACCCCCGCGAAGTCCGCGTCCCGATCGAGGCCGAGCAGCGCGGACAGCTCGGCGTCGCCGAGATCGCCGAGCAGCACGGCGGACCAGCCGAGCGCGGCGGCGGCATAGCGGACGGCGGCGATGGCGTGGCCGACGTCGTGCTGGCAATAGCGGAACGCCCGCTCGCCGTACTTCCACGCCTCGCGCCAGTGGACGGAGCTCAGCCCCACGAGGAAGCCGCCGGCGGGGAGCGCCGCCGAGAGCGCGCGGGCGGGGCCGGCGCCCAGCGTGCACCGGCGCTCGAGCGCGTGATCGCGGCTCACGTAATGGTAAAGGCCCGCTGGTAGACCGGGCGCGCCGGGCGAGAGCAGGTATCCCTCGGTCGGGTGGAGGTTCCCGCTCGAGGGATTGCAGCGGAGCGCCCAGCGCGAGCCTCGGTATTCCTTCCAGGCGGAGAGGCCGAGGGAGAGCTCGAAGAGGGCCGCGATGGATCCGAGCTCGACCGCGGCGGGCGGGGTCGCGCCGGGGCGGTAGAGGTCCCGGTACGCCGCGGCGAGCCCGCCGGCGAGGAGCGGCAAGGGGACCTGCGGGGCGCCCTCGAAGGTGCGGAATGGATCCGGCTGCGTGCTCCAGTCGAGATGGCCCAGGGAGCGGGCATAACGCCGCAGGTGGTGCTTCGTGCGCGTGTGATACGAGAGCGCGCGCTCGACGGGGCTTGGGGACATGGGCCGCTCGTCGCGCTCAGGGTAGCAGCGGCTGGGGGCACCGCTACCGGACCGAGCGGGCTCGTCCGCCGAGCGGCGGTTCGTCATTCATGCTCGCGTTCAGCCTGGAGCAGGCGCGCAGCGACGCGACGAACGCGGGATACGCATCGATCCACCCGGTGGCGACGCTGATGAAGATCGTCGCGGCGCAGCTCCTCGCGCGGCTGCTCTGAAGAGACCGCCCGGCAAACGGTGAAATCCGTGCCGCGCGCAATCGACATCACACCTGCGCCGGCCGCCGCCCGCCAGCGATTCGCGAGCAGGACACGGGTCACGTCATCGCGAGTCCGTTGGCGTCGAAATTGTTCGCGGGCGCCATGGGCTTGCGAGGCGATCCTGCCTATTCTGCGATGGAACCATGAGCAACGTGCCACCATCCGGTCACGGCGCAGGCGAGCCCCTCGATGAGCGCCTGCGCCACCTCGTGCGGCACGCCGGCCACCTCCTGCCAGCGCAGGGACCCATCGGCGTGTTCGTCCACCACAACACCCTGCACGCATTCCAGCACCTGCCGTTCCACGAGGCGCTCGCGGCTGCCAGCGACGTCTTCGAGGCCGAGCCGTACCTCTCCGAAGCCGAGCTCCGCGCGCACATCGTGTCGGGCCGCATCCGCGACGAGGACATCGAGGCGGCCCTCGCCGAGCGCGACGAGGAGCGCGCCGGCGACCGCGGAGGGCCGCTGTCGCGGCGCGAGATCGAGCGCCTCGCGCTGCGCTTCCCCGTCGAGGCCGCGACCGAGGCGGGGCTCACGTGGCGCATCGCCGAGCTGGGGGAGGCGCGCAGGCTCCGGCCCGACCTCCCCGCCGAGCAGCGGCGCCGCATCGTCGAGCGCACCGCGCGCTGGCTCGAGGAGCGCCCCGAGGCGGCGGCGCGCCTCCGCGACGCGGGCTGCGCCGATCCGGAAGCCCGCGCCGCGCGCGCCCTGTGGGACGCCTGCCGCGGCGCGCCGCTGCCGCCCGCGCCGCCCGCGGGGCCGCCGCTCGCGGATCGCGTGGGCGTCGATCGATCGCACCGCGATCTGCTGCGCGCCCTCACCGGGGAGGATCCGGCCGAGCTGATCGATCCGCTCCTGATCCGGCTCCTCAGCGCCTACCTCGACGAGGGCGTCGCCCACTGGGCGATGCCGGACCGCGCGCTGGGCCTCTTTCGCGCGTTCTCGAGCCTCGTGCTGGACGGCGCCAGCCCGGCCGACGCGCTCTTCGCCGGGCTCGACGCGGAGCTCCGCCGGCTCGCGGACCGCGGGGCGTCGCCGGCCGAGGTCGTCGCGGGCGCCCTCGGGGAGCTCGGCGTCGCCGAGGACCGGTGGGAGGCGTACCTGACGCGCGTGCTGCTCGAGCTGCCCGGCTGGGCCGGCATGGTCCACCGCCTCGAGCGCACCCCGGGCGACCGGCCCGAGGGCGCGCCGCCCGCGTCGCTGGTCGAGTACCTGGCCGTGCGCCTGACCCTCGCCCGGTACGCGCTGCGCGACGTGGCGCGCCGGAGGCTCGGGTTCGAGGGGCCCCTCTCCGGCCTCGCCGAGCACGCCCGGCGCGCCGCGAGGCCCGCGGCGCCGCCGCCGCGCTCGCCCGACCACGAGCGGCCCTTCGCGCTGTTCCAGCTCGCGCAGCTCGCCGGGCTCTCGGTCGCCGAGATCGAGCCGCTCCCGGCGGCGGACCGCGTCGCCGCGCTCGAGGCCCTCGAGGCGTTCGGCGAGCTCGCCCGGCGGCGCGTCCTGCACGAGGCCTACGAGCGCGGCCACGAGGTCGAGGTGCTGCACGCCGTCGCCGCCAACCTGCGCCGCCCCGCGGACGAGCGCGCGGCCCGCGACCCCCGCTTCCAGCTCGTGCTCTGCCTCGACGACCGCAGCGAGGGCCTCCGGCGCCACGTCGAGGAGCTCTCGCCGCGGCACGAGACGTTCGGGGTCGCCGGGTTCTTCGGCGTCCCGATCCGGTACCGCGGGCTCGACGACGCCGGCCCGATGAGCCTGTGCCCCGTCGGCGTCGAGCCGGCGCACGAGATCGTGGAGCGGCCGCGCGAGGAGGGGGCCTTCCAGCTACGGAGGGCCCGCCGCAGGCGCTGGGCGCGCGTCCTGCACGCGGTCGGGCACGGGACCCGGACCCTCTCGCGGGGCCTCTTGCTCACGCCCACGCTCGGGCTGCTCTCGACGATCCCGCTCGTCGCGCGCGTGCTCTTCCCGCGGGCGTCCGCGCGGCTGCGCCGCGCGCTCGAGCGCCGCCTCCTGCCGGCCGTGACGACCCACCTCCACGGCCACCCCCACGGCGCCCCCGAGGCGCGCGCGCGGGGCGGCGAGGGCGGCGGCGCCCCGCCGTTCACGGCGGAGCAGAAGGCGGCCAGGGTGGCGACGACGCTCGAGAACATCGGGCTCACCCGGCGCTTCGCGCCGCTCGTGGCGGTGCTCGGCCACGGATCGACCAGCGTGAACAACCCGCACCAGTCGGCGTACGACTGCGGCGCGTGCGGCGGCCGGCAGGGCGGGCCGAACGCGCGGCTGTTCGCCGCCATGGCGAACGATCCGGAGGTGCGCGCGCTCCTGCGCGGCCGCGGCATCGACATCCCGGACGGGACCTTCTTCCTCGGCGGGATGAACAACACGACGACCGAGGAGATCGTCTTCTACGACGAGCACCTCGCGCCGGCGTCGCGCCGCGGCGAGCTCGCGGCGCTCGCGGAGTCGCTGGCCGAGGCGCGGCGGCGGCACGCGCACGAGCGCTGCCGCCGCTTCGCGTCGGCGCCCGCGGGCCAGAGCCCCGGAGAGGCGCTCGCGCACGTCGAGGCGCGCGCGGCGGACCTCAGCCAGGCCAGGCCCGAGCTCGGCCACGTCACCAACGCCGTCTGCGTGATCGGCCGCCGCGCGCTGACGCGCGGGCTGTTCCTCGACCGCCGCGCGTTCCTCGCGTCGTACGACCCGACCGCCGACCCGGGCGGCGCGATCCTCGAGCGCGTCCTCCTCGCCGCCGGCCCGGTCGGGGCCGGGATCAACCTCGAGTACTACTTCTCCCGCGTCGACAACCTCCGCTACGGCGCCGGGACCAAGCTGCCCCACAACCTCGCCTCGCTGCTCGGGGTCATGGACGGCTCGCTGAGCGACCTGCGCACCGGCCTGCCGAAGCAGATGATCGAGATCCACGAGCCGGTGCGCCTGCTCGTCGTCGTCGAGGCGAGCCCGGAGACGGCCCTCTCGATCTGCGCGCGGCAGCCGGCGATCCGCGAGCTCGCCCAGAACGGCTGGATCCGGCTCGCCTGCGTCGACCCGGCGACGGGCGAGATCGCGCGCCTCGAGCGGGGCGCCTTCGCCCCGTTCGCGCCGCGCGGCGGGCCGCTGCCCACGGTCGAGCGCTCCGCCGACTGGTACGCCGGCAAGTCCGGCTTCGTCCCGCCCGCCATCGTCCGCGCCGCGTCCGCGCGGCCACGGGAGGCCGTCGATCATGCTGTCTGAGCCCCTCCTGGGACGCCTCGCCGCGCTCGCGCTGCTCTCGCCGGCGGTCGCGTTCGCGGCGCTCGGCGCCTACCTGCTCCTCCTGCGGACGCCCGGCGAGCGCGTCGTCTCGGGCGTCGTGCTGTCGGCGCTGGCGCTCTCGCTCGCCGCCTCGGCCGTGGTCTTCGGCTCGGCGGTCCTCTCGCCCCGCGCGCTGCTCGAGGTGGAGCTCGGGCCCTGGTTCGAGGTCGCGGGCTACGCGTTCGACGTCGTCCTGCTCGTCGACCGGCTGTCGTCGACGATGATGGTGCTCGTCTCGCTCATCGCGCTCGTCGCCGGCCGGTTCTCGGTCGCGTACCTGCACCGCGAGGCGGGGTTCGCGCGGTTCTTCCTGCTGCTCGCGCTGTTCTCGGCCGGCATGCTCACGGTGGTGTCGGCCGGGAGCATCGACCTGCTCTTCGCCGGCTGGGAGCTCGTCGGCGCCACCAGCGTGCTCCTCGTGGCCTTCTTCCACGAGCGCGCGGCCCCGGCGCGGGCCGCGCTGCGGGTCTACGTCACCTACCGGATCTGCGACGTGGGGCTGCTCGCGGGCGCGGTGCTGATGCACGCGCTCGCCGGCTCCGCCCACTTCAGCGAGGCGTTCGGCGCGGCCCCCTGGCCCGGGTCCGCCGCCGCGCTCGGCGCCTCCGGGGCGACGGCGCTCGCGCTGTGCCTGTTCTTCGCCGCCATGGGCAAGAGCGCGCAGTTCCCCGTGGGCAGCTGGCTGCCCCGGGCGATGGAGGGGCCGACGCCCTCGAGCGCGCTCTTCTACGGCGCGATCTCGGTCCACGCGGGCGTGTACCTGATGCTGCGCGCGGCCCCGCTCCTCGAGCGGTCCGCGGCGGCGAGCGCGGTCGTGGCCTGCGTCGGCGCGCTCACGGCGCTCTACGGGACGCTGGTGGGCAGGGCGCAGGCGGACGTGAAGAGCGCCCTCGCGCACGCGACGATGTCGCAGGTCGGGGTCATGTTCGTCGAGATCGGGCTCGGGTGCTACCGGCTCGCGCTCGTGCACCTCTTCGCGCACGCGTGCCTCCGGTGCCTGCAGATGCTGCGCGCCCCCTCGGCGCTCCGCGACGCGCAGGAGATCCGGGCCGCGCACGCCGGCGAGCCGCTGCCGCGCCTCGGGCTCGCCGGCCGCCTCCTGCCGCCGCCGCTCGTGCGGCGCGCGTACTGGCTCGCGATCGAGCGCTTCCACCTGGAGGCGCTGCAGCAGCGGTTCGTTGCCGCGCCGATCCTGCGCCTCGGGCAGCTCATCGACGGCCTCGAGCGCCGCTGGGTGGCGGCGCTGAGCGGGCTGCCCGAGCAAGGCCCGCCCGCCGGCGGCGGGGGCGCCCTGGGCGACGCGCGCGGCGCGGCGGTCCCCGCGGCCGGCGCGAGCGCGAAGGGGGCGCGGTCATGAGCATGTTCCTGCTCCTCGCGACGATCGTCCTCCTGCCCGCGCTCACGGCGCTCGGCGCCTCCCGCGCGCGCACCGACGAGGGCGCGCGGCGCGTGGCCCTCGCCGGCGCGGCGGCCACCCTGCTGCTCGCGCTCGCGCCGCTCGCCCTCTCCGGCGGCCTCGCCGGCGGCGGCAGCGTCGCCGTCGACGCGATCGGCCCGGCCGTGCCGCTCCTCGGCCTGCGCCTCCGGCTCGGCCTCGACGGCTACAGCGTGGCCCTGCTCCCGCTGCTCAGCTTCCTCCTGCTCGCCCTGCTCGCCGCGGGGCCGCGCGCCGCGCTCGATCGGCCCACGGTCGCCGCGCTGCTCGCCACGTGCAGCGCGATCCTCGGCGTCTACTGCGCCGCCGATCTCGCCCTGCTCGCCGTCGCGTGGGTCGCCGCGCTCCTGCCGGGCGAGCGCGTGATCGCGAGGAAGAGCGCGGGCGATCCGGTCCTCCGCCGCATCTACCGCGTCTTCCTCGTCGGCGGCACGGCGCCGCTCGTCCTCGCGTTCGGCGCCATCGCCGCGACGGGCGCGCGCCGCGGGGCGTCGCAGCCGTTCGATCTCGAGGAGCTCGCCCGCGTCGGCGTGCCCGAGGCGTGGCAGTCGCCGCTGTTCGCGCTCATCGGCGTCGCGGTGCTGATGCGCATGGCCGCGGTGCCGTTCCACGGGTGGCTGCCGGTGCTGCTCGAGCGCGGGCCGCTCGGCGTCACCGTCCTGCTCGCCGAGATGCAGGTCGGCGCGTGCGTGCTCGTGCGCGTGGTGATGCCGCTCCTGCCCGAGGCCTGCGCCGCGGACATGCCGGTCCTCGCCGGCCTCGGGCTCTTCAGCGCCCTGCACGGCTCGGTCCTCGCGCTCACGCAGACGGACCTCCGCCGGATGATCGGCTACCTCGTGGCGAGCCAGAAGGGGCTCGTGCTCATGGGGATCGCCGCGATGAACGCGCTCAGCCTGAGCGGCGCGCTGCTCCAGAGCTTCGCCTCGTCGATCGCGATCACCGGCGTCGCGATGGTCGTCTGGGCGCTCGAGGCGCGGACGGGGACGGCGGACATGCGGGAGCTCGGCGGCCTCGTCGCGCGGACGCCGCGCATGGCGGCGTTCTTCTTCCTGCTCGTGTGCGCGGCGATCGGGTTCCCGGGGGCGCTCTCGTTCGTGAGCGAGGATCTGCTCCTGCACGGCAACCTGCACGCCCACCCCGCGCTCTCGATCCTGATGCTCGGGGCGACCGCGCTGAACGGGATCACGATGTTCCGCGCGTTCCAGCGCACCTTCCTGGGCCCGCTCGCGCGCGGCCCGCGCCCCGCCGTCCGGGTGGAGCCGCTCCTGTTCCGCGAGCGCGCGGTCCTGCTCTCGCTCCTCGGGCTGACCGTCGCGCTGGGCGTCGCGCCCTCGCGGCTGCTCGCGCTGCACGAGCCGGTGGTGCAGCGGGTCCTCGCCGGCGTGGGCCACGGCGCGGAGGGCGCGCCGCTCCACGGGCGCCGGTGAGCTTCCGGGCCGGCGCGCCGCGCGACCGGGCGCAAGCCTTGCTCCGCGGCGCACCTGGTGCGCAAGGCGACGCTCCGGCGGGCGGCCTCAGGAAGATTCGGTGCAGCCTGCCGGGCGCATTTCGGCCAGAATTACGGCTGAGGGCGGGTAGGGCCTGCGCCTTGCAGACTCGCTCGACCCGGAGAGCCAGGAGGGTACGCCAGTGTCCGTAGCAGCCAGCCAGAGCAGCCAGAACTCGGTCCACTCGGAGCCGCCGCCGCCGGTCTCGATCCCGGGGCTCCGATCGTCGATCGCCAACGAGAAGCTCCGGCAGTGGATCGCGGAGGTCGTCGCGCTGTGCCAGCCGGACAACGTGCACGTGTGCGACGGCTCGAAGGAGGAGTACGACGCGCTCTGCGAGCAGATGGTCAAGACGGGCACGCTCATCCGCCTGAACCCGGAGAAGCGTCCGGACAGCTACCTCGCGCGCTCGGACCCGAGCGACGTCGCGCGGGTCGAAGACCGCACGTTCATCTGTAGCCGGCGCAAGCAGGACGCCGGCCCCACGAACAACTGGGCCGATCCGCAGGAGATGAAGGCCACGCTGCGCCGGCTCTTCGCCGGGTCGATGCGGGGCCGGACGCTCTACGTCATCCCGTTCAGCATGGGCCCGGTCGGCTCGCCGTATTCGCACATCGGCGTGGAGCTCAGCGACTCGCCGTACGTCGCCGCGAGCATGCGGATCATGACGCGCATGGGGCGCAAGGTGCTCGACGTGCTGGGGGACGGCGACTTCGTCCCGTGCCTGCACTCGGTCGGCATGCCGCTCGCCCCGGGGCAGGCCGACGTGCCGTGGCCGTGCAACGCGGAGCACAAGTACATCGTCCACTTCCCGGGGGAGCGGCTGATCTGGTCGTTCGGGAGCGGCTATGGCGGCAATGCGCTGCTCGGCAAGAAGTGCTTTGCGCTGCGCATCGCCTCGGTGCTCGGCCGGGAGCAGGGGTGGCTCGCCGAGCACATGCTGATCCTGGGCGTCGAGTCGCCGAAGGGCGAGAAGACGTACGTCGCCGCGGCGTTCCCGAGCGCGTGCGGCAAGACCAACTTCGCGATGCTGATCCCGCCGAAGGCGTTCGCGGGCTGGAAGGTGACGACGGTGGGCGACGACATCGCCTGGATGAAGCCCGGGCGGGACGGGCAGCTCTACGCGATCAACCCCGAGGCGGGGTACTTCGGCGTGGCCCCGGGGACGTCGGAGAAGTCGAACGCGAACGCGATGGCGACCATCCGGAAGGGGACGATCTTCACGAACGTGGGGCTCACGCCCGACGGCGACGTCTGGTGGGAGGGGATGACGGACGAGCCGCCGCCGGAGCTCATCGACTGGCAGGGGAAGCCCTGGACGCCGGACTGCGGGCGCAAGGCGGCCCACCCGAACGCGCGATTCACGGCCCCGGCGACGCAGTGTCCCTCGCTCGATCCGCGCTGGGACGACCCGAACGGGGTGCCCATCAGCGCGATCGTCTTCGGCGGGCGGCGGGCGACGACGGTGCCGCTCGTGTACCAGTCGTTCAACTGGAGCTTCGGCGTGTACATGGCGGCGACGATCGGCTCGGAGATGACCGCCGCGGCCGCCGGCAACATCGGCCAGGTCCGCCGCGACCCGATGGCGATGCTGCCGTTCTGCGGCTACCACATGGGCGATTACTTCAACCACTGGCTGCAGATGGGGCGCCAGATCGTGAATCCGCCCCGCATCTTCTCGGTGAACTGGTTCCGCAAGGACGATCAGGGCAACTTCCTCTGGCCGGGCTTCGGCGAGAACATGCGTGTCCTCGAGTGGATCGTCGATCGCGTGCACGGCCGCGGCTTCGCCGAGGAGAGCCCGCTCGGCTGGATGCCGCGCTACGAGGACATCGAGTGGCGGGGCATGGAGCGCTTCTCGAAGGAGCGGTTCTACCAGCTCATGGCGGTGGACCGGGAGGCGTGGAAGGTCGAGTTCGGCTCGCACAGGGAGCTCTTCGAGCGGCTCTACGACCGGCTGCCCAAGGAGTTCTTCCTGATGCGTGAGCTGCTCCTGTCGCAGCTCTGGCGCTCGCCGGAGCGGTGGGAGCTCGCGCCCGAGCGCTACCTCGACGAGCACGACGACGCCGGCGAGCCGAGCGCGTAGACATCGCCCGAGGGGAGCGCCCCCGCGCCGCGTCCGGCGCGGGGGAACCTCCTAATCATCATCACCTGCCGTCCCCTGCCCACGGGCAGCGCCGCGGTCCCTGCGCTCGCCCTCGGCCCCGCGCCGGGAAGCGCTCGAGTCCCTTGAGGACACACGGCTCCTTTCTGCCCGCTCTGGCGTCTCGGAAAGCGTTGTCATGGACGGAATCCAGGGAACGAACGAGCGTGCGCGAGACTTGAAGAGGTTGCCCGTCACTGCCTGCGACGCGCGCCGCGCAACTCCCCACCTCACTTAATTCCCGCCGCGCTTATGATACCCATGGATCGAGGGGGAAGAGGGGGATCCTGGGATGGCACAATCGCGCGAGAGCGTGACACGGCCCGCGGCGGCCTTCGGGCGTCGCGCGCTCGCGCCGGTCGCGCGGTTGCGCGGCCGCCGCGGGGCGCGCGACCGCGATCGCCCGAGCGCCGCCGACCGCGCGGAGGGTTCGCCGAGCCAACGGGCGCCGGCGCTGCACGGAGCGCCTTCCCCATGCTGATGAGCGCCGCCTCCCGGTACACGGTCACCGAGACCCTCCACGCCGGCCAGACGACCCGCGTGCTCCGCGCGGTCCGGAGCGCCGATGGCCGCCCGGTGATCTTGAAGGTCCTCGACCCGAGGCGCAGCCGCCCGCAGGACCTGGAGCGCCTGAAGCACGAGTACGCGATCGGCAAGATGCTGAGCCACGAGGCCATCGTGGCGCCGCTCGCCCTCGAGACGTACCAGGGGCTCCCCGCCCTCGTCGTCGAGGATTTCGGCGGCGAGTCGCTCGACCGCTGCATCGGCGCGCCCATGCAGATCGAGCGGTTCCTCGACCTCGCGGTCCGCATCGCGGCCAGCGTGGCGGAGCTCCACGAGCGGGACGTCATCCACAAGGATCTCAAGCCCCAGAACATCCTCGTCAACGCGGCCACCGGCCAGGTGAAGCTCGCCGACCTGGGCCTCGCGACCTGCCTGTCCCGCCAGCAGGTGCCCGCGGGGCCTCCGCGGCTCATCGAGGGCTCGCTGCCGTACATGGCTCCGGAGCAGACGGGTCGAATGAACCGGGCGATCGACGGCCGCGCCGACCTCTACGCGCTCGGCGTCACGTTCTACGAGATGCTCACCGGGCGGCTGCCGTTCGAGGCGCGCGATCCGCCCGAGTGGGTGCACTGCCACATCGCCCGCGCCCCGCCGCCGCCCTCCGCGCTCGTCCCGGAGCTGCCCGAGGCGCTCTCGGCGCTGGTCCTGAAGCTCCTGGCCAAGGCGGCGGAGGACCGGTACCAGACCGCCCGCGGCCTCAGGCACGACCTCGCGCGGTGCCTCGCGCAGCTCCGGGCCGCCGGCTGGATCGAGCCGTTTCCCCTGGGCGAGCGCGACGTCTCCGGCCGCTTCCAGGTCCCTTACAAGCTCTACGGCCGCGAGGACGACGTGGGCCTGCTGCTGCGCGCGTTCGAGCGCGTGATGAGCACGGGGGCCCCCGAGCTCGTCCTGGTCTCCGGCTACTCCGGCATCGGCAAGTCGGCGCTGGTCCACGAGCTCTACCGGCCGGCCGTCCGGGAACGAGCCCTCTTCCTCTCGGGGAAGTTCGATCGATACCGGCGCGGTATCCCGTATTCCACGCTCGTCCAGGCCTTCCGGGAGCTCGTGCTCGAGATCCTCACCGAGAGCGAGGACCGGATCGCGACGTGGCGGCAGCGGCTGCTCGGCGCGCTCGGGATCAATGGGCAGCTCATGGTGGAGGTCATCCCCCACGTCGAGCTCATCATCGGCCCGCAGCCGCCGGTGCCCGAGCTGCCGCCGGCCGAGGCGCAGAGCCGGTTCCGCGCCGTGTTCCGGCACTTCATCGGGGTGTTCGCCCGGAAGGAGCACCCGCTCGCGCTCTTCCTCGACGATCTCCAGTGGAGCGACTCGGCGAGCCTCGGGCTGCTCCGTGACCTGATGACGCACTCCGAAGCGCGCCATCTCCTCATCATCGGCGCGTACCGCGACAACGAGGTGTCCGCCTCTCACCCCCTCATGCTCGCGCTCGATCACGTGCGGAAGGCGGGCGCGCGCATCTCGACCATCGTGATCGGCGCGCTCTCCCGGGAGCACCTCGCCGCGCTCGTCGGCGACGCGCTGCGCTGCCGCCGCGAGGACGTCGCGCCGCTGTCGGACCTCGTCCACGAGAAGACGGCGGGCAACCCGTTCTTCGCGATCCAGTTCCTCGCCGCGCTGTACGAAGAGCGGCTCATCGCGTTCGACGAGCGCGCCGAGGCCTTCCGGTGGGACGTGGCGAAGATCCGAGAACAGGGCTTCACCGACAACGTGATCGACCTGATGGTCGGAAAGCTCGCCCGGCTCCCGCCGAGCGCCCAGACGGCGGTGAAGCAGCTCGCCTGTCTGGGGAACACCGCGGAGGTCGGCCTCATGGCCACGATCCGCGGCCGGACGGAGCAGGACACGCACGCAGACCTCTGCGACGCCGTCTGCGCGGGCCTGGTCCTGCGCCTCGAGGGCGCCTACAAGTTCCTCCACGACCGGGTCCAGGAGGCCGCCTATTCGCTCATCCCCGAAGGCGAGCGGGCGGCGGCGCACCTCGGGATCGGCCGGCTGCTCGCGGCGCGCACGGCGCCGGAGGAGATCGAGGAGAAGATCTTCGAGATCGTCAATCAGCTCAACCGCGGCGCCCGGCTGATCACGTCGCGGGAGGAGCGAGAGCGCGTCGCGAGGCTCAACCTCGTGGCCGGCAGGCGCGCGAAGGCGTCGGCGGCGTTCGCCTCGGCGCTCGAGTTCCTCGCCGTCGGCGCCGCGCTCCTGGAGGAAGATCGCTGGGAGCGGCAGTACGAGCTCGCCTTCGCGCTGGAGCTCCACCGGGCCGAGTGCGAGTACCTGACCGGCGACCTCGGCGCGGCGGAGGAGCGGCTCTCGGCGCTCTCGCCCCGCGCGAGGGACCTGATCGACGCGGCGGCGGTCGCGTGCGTGCGCGCGGATCTCTACACGACGCTGGATCGGAGCGAGCTCGCCGTCGAGATCTGCCTCGAGTACCTGCGGCGCGTCGGCGTCCGCTGGTCGCCGCACCCGACGGACGAGGAGGTGCGGCAGGAGTACGAGCTCCTGTGGCGGCAGCTCGGGAGCCGGCCGATCGAGGCGCTCGTCGACCTGCCGCCGATGACCGATCCGGTCCATCGCGCGATCGTGGATATCCTCAGCTGGGGCCAGGCGCCGGCCCTGTTCACCGACCAGAACCTGCACAGCCTCATCGTCGGCCGCATGGTGAACCTGAGCCTCGAGCACGGCAACAGCGATGGTTCGTGCTTCGGCTACGTCCAGGTCGGCATGGTCCTCGGCGCGCACTTCGGCGACTACGGCGCGGGGTACCGCTTCGGCAGGCTCGGCATCGAGCTGGTGGACAAGCACGGTCTCGACCGCTTCAAGGCCCGCGTCTATCTGGATTTCGGGCACCTCGTCAACCCGTGGACGAGGCACGTGCGCACCAGCGTCGAGCTCTTGCAGCGGGCGTTCGAGATGGCCAACGAGACCGGCGATCTCACCTTCGCGGCCTACACCTGCAATTGCTCCATCATGATCCTGCTCGCCAAGGGCGATCCGCTGGGCGACGTGCAGCGAGAGGCCGAGAGGGCGCTCGCGTTCGTGCGGGAGGCGAGGTTCGGTCTCGTCATCGATATCATCACCGCGCAGCTGCAGCTCATCCGGCACCTCCGCGGCCTCCTGCCCGACGCCTCGTCGTTCGACGACGGGACCTTCGACGAGGCCAGGTTCGAGCGGCACCTGGAGAGCGATCCGCGCCTATCGATCGCCGCCTGCTGGTACTGGATCTGCAAGCTGGAGGCGCAGTTCCACGCAGGCAATTGCGATTCGGCCCTCGCCGCGGCGGCGAGGGCGGAGCGGCTGCTCTGGACGAAGCAGTCGTTCATCGACGTCGCCGACTACCACTTCTACACGGCGCTCGCGCGGGCGGCGCGCTGCGAGGCGTCGAACGGCGAGCGGCGGAGGCACCTCGCGGCGCTCGCCGCCCACCACGAGCAGCTCGAGGTCTGGGCTTCGAGCTGCCCCGACAACTTCTATGGCCGCGCCGCGCTGGTCGGCGCCGAGATCGCGCGCCTGGAGGGCCGGGAGCTCGACGCCGAGCGCCTCTACGAGGAGGCCATCCGCTCCGCGCGCGAGAGCGGCTTCGCCCACGGCGAGGCGCTTGCCTACGAGATCGCGTCGAGGTTCTACCGGGCGCGGGGGTTCGACCTGATCGCCGCCACGTACCTCCGCGAGGCCCGCGCCTGCTACGCGCGCTGGGGGGCGGACGGCAAGGTCAGGCAGCTCGATCGGTGCAACCCCGACCTCTGGGACGCGAGGGCGCCCGCCCCGGCCGCCACGATCGCGGCGCGGCCCGAGGAGATCGACCTGCTCTCGGTGATCAAGGCGTCGCAGGCGATCTCGAGCGAGATCGTGCACGACGAGCTCTTGTGCACGCTGCTGACGGCGGTGCTCGAGCAGGGCGGCGCGCAGCGGGCCTGCCTCGTGCTGGTCCAGGACGAGCGGCTCTGCATCGAGGCCGAGGCCACCCACGGGGAGAGCGGGGCGGCGAGGATCGTCCTCCCGCGCTCGACGGAGCATGTCTGCGACCGCGTCCCCGCGTCGCTGGTCCGCTACGTCCACCGGACCAAGGAGCGCGTCATCCTCGGCCACGCGGCCGCGGACGCGGGCAAGTTCTCCGGCGACGGCTACTTCGCGCGGAGCCGGCCGAGCTCGGTGCTGTGCATGCCGATCCTGCGGCAGGCGGAGGTGGCGGGCCTGCTGTACCTCGAGAACAACCTGCTCGCCGGCGCGTTCACGCCGGACCGGCTGACCAGCCTGTCGCTGCTCGCGACGCAGGCCGCGATCTCGCTGGAGAACGCGCGGCTGCTCGCGAGCGAGCATGGCGCGCGGACCGAGGCCGAGGCGGCGGAGCGCCGCGCGGCCTTCCTGGCCGAGGCCGGGGAGATCCTGTCCGGGTCGCTCGATTATGCGGAGACGCTGGCGCGCGTCGCGCGGCTGTCGGTGCGCTCGCTCTGCGACTGGTGCCTCATCGACGTCGTGGAAGGCGGGGAGACCCGGCGAATCTGCTGGGCGCACCGCGACCCCGCGAAGGAGCGGCTGCTCGTGGAGCTCGCGCGCCGGTATCCGCCCGGCCGGGATTCGCCCCACCCGTCGGCCAGGGTCCTGCGGGACGGCGAGCCGCTCCTGATGCCCGAGTTCCCCGAAGAGACCCTCCGGCGCTACTGCGACGACGACGGGCACGCCACGCTCATCCGCGAGCTCGGGACCCACAGCTTCATCTCCGTTCCGCTCGTGGCGCGGGGGCAGCCGATCGGGGTGCTGAGCGTCGTCTCGTCCGCGCCGGGGCGCAGCTACGGAGAGGCGGATCTGGAGCTCGTGCAGGAGGTGGCGCGGCGCGCGGCGATCGCGATCGACAACGCGCGGCTCTACCGGGCCGCCCAGGAGGCCGTCCGCGCGCGCGACGAGTTCCTCACCGTGGCGACGCACGAGCTGAACACGCCGATGACGTCGCTGACGCTCACGCTCGAGGCCGTCCGGCGGGCCATCGAGCCGGGCCGGCGCTGGGAGCCCCAGGCCATGGGCAGGAAGGTCGACCGCGCCCTGCGGCAGGCGGCGCGCCTGACCCGCCTGCACAACGAGCTCCTCGACGTCTCGCGGAACCAGGCGGATCGGCTCTCGCTCGAGGTCGTGCAGGTCGACCTCGGGGCGGTGGTCAACGACGTGATCGCGCGGCTCAAGCTGGATCTCGCGCGCGCCGGGTGCTCGGTGTCGCTGCGGGACAGCGGCCGGATCGTGGGCCTGTGGGATCGCGCGCGCATCGACCAGATCGTCACGAACCTGCTCGCCAACGCGATGAAGTTCGGCGCGGGCAAGCCCGTCGAGATCGTCGTCAGCGAGGAGGCCGGGACGGCGCGGCTGGCGGTCATGGATCAGGGGATCGGCATCGACCCGGCGCGGCAGGAGCAGATCTTCGAGCGCTTCGGGCGCGCCGTGTCCGACCGGCACTACGGCGGGCTGGGGCTCGGCCTCTACATCAGCCGCAGGATCGCGGACGCGCACGGCGGCTCGATCCGGGTTCGGAGCGCGCCCGGCGCCGGCGCCACGTTCCTCGTCGAGCTCCCGTGCGCCGGGCCGCCGCGCCTCGGCGCGCCGAGCGCGCCGCCCGCCTGAGCGGCCGCGCGCGGCGCCGGGGCGGGAGCGGACGGGCGTGCACCTGAGCCACGGATCCCTGCTCGCCGGCGCCTGAGAGGTGCACCGCGGAACTGCCGGGCCTCAGCCATGGTACCTATCGATGGAGGGGGCCTCGGATGGCACGACCACGGGAGACCGTGACAGGTAACGCGGTGCCCGGTCTGCGCCATGCGCTCGCGCCGACCATGCGGTTGCGTCGCCTCGGCGAGGCGCGCGGACTCGGCCGCTCCGGCGTCGACAGCGCTCGTGTCGCAAGGAGCTGCCGGGCGCCGGCGCTCCATGGCGTGTCCTCCCCGGGGAGATGCTCGCCATGGAGGTGAGCCTGGCTTCCCCCTATGCGATCACCGAGACCCTCCACGAGGGCCAGAAGACCAGCCTGCTTCGCGCGATCCGGAGCGCCGATGGCTGCCCGGTGATCTTGAAGGTCCTCGACCCGAGGCGGAGCCGCCCGAAGGACGTCGAGCGCCTGAAGCACGAGTATGCGATCGGCAAGGCGCTGAGCCACGAGGCCATCGTGGCGCCGCTCGCCCTCGAGACGTACGAGGGGCTGCCGGCGCTCGTCCTGGAGGATTTCGGCGGCGAGCCGCTCGACCGCTGTATCGGCGCGCCCATGCAGATCGAGCGGTTCCTCGACCTCGCGATCCGGATCGTGGCCGGCGTGGCGGCGCTCCACCAGCGGGACGTCATCCACAAGGATCTCAAGCCCCAGAACATCCTCGTCAACGCGGCTACTGGCCGGGTAAAGCTCGCCGACTTCGGCCTCGCGTCCCGCCTCTCCTGCGAGCAGCCGCCGGCAGGGCCTCCCCGGCTCATCGAGGGCTCCTTGCCATATCTGTCTCCGGAGCAGACGGGGCGGATGAATCGGGCGATCGACAGCCGCGCCGACCTCTATGCGCTCGGCGTCACGTTCTACGAGATGCTCACCGGGCGCCTGCCGTTCGAGGCGCGCGACCCGTCCGAGTGGGTGCACTGTCACGTCGCCCGCGCCCCGCCACCGCCCACCGCGCTCGTCCCGGACCTGCCCGAGGTCCTCTCGGCGCTCGTCCTGAAGCTCCTGGCCAAGATGGCGGAGGATCGTTACCAGACCGCGCGCGGCCTCAAGCACGACCTCGAGCGGTGCTTTTCGGAGTGGCGAGCGACCGGCCGGATCGAGCCGTTCCCCCTGGCCGAGCGCGACGTCTCCGGCCGCTTCGAGATCCCTCAGAAGCTCTACAATCGCGACAGCGACGTGGCTGCGCTGCTGCGCGCGTTCGAGCGCGTGGTGGGCACGGGAGTCCCCGAGCTCGTCCTGGTCTCCGGCTATTCCGGCATCGGCAAGTCGGCGCTGGTCCACGAGATCTACAGGCCCGTCGTCCGGGAGCGAGCCCTCTTCCTTTCGGGCAAGTTCGATCAATCCCAGCGCGACATCCCCTACTCCACGCTCGTCCAGGCCTTCCGGGAGGTCGTGCTCGAGATCCTCGCCGGGAGCGAGGACCAGATGGCGGCCTGGAAGCAGCGGCTGCTCGACGCCCTCGGGATCAACGGACAGCTCCTGGTGGAGGTCATCCCCCAGGTCGAGCTCGTCATCGGCCGGCAACCGCCGGCTCCAGAGCTTCCGTGGACCGAGGCGCAGAACCGGTTCCGCGTCGTGTTCCGGCGCTTCATCGGGGTGTTCGCCCGGAAGGAGCACCCCCTCGCGCTCTTCCTCGACGATCTCCAGTGGACCGATTCGGCGAGCCTCGGCCTCCTTCACGATCTGGTGACGCACCCCGAGACGCGCCATCTGCTCGTCATCGGCGCGTACCGCGACAACGAGGTGCCCCCCTCGCATCCGCTGGCGCTGGCGCTCGACCAGATGCGGAAGGAGGGCGCGCGCATCTCGGACATCGTGCTCGGCCCGCTTTCCCGAGACAACATCGCCGCGCTCGTCAGCGACGCGCTCCACTGCTCCCGCGAAGACGCCGCGCCGCTCTCGAACCTCGTCCACGAGAAGACGGCCGGCAACCCCTTCTTCGCGATCCAGTTCCTCACGGCGCTGCACGAAGAGCGGCTGATCGAGTTCGACGAGCGGGCCGAGGCCTTCCGGTGGGACGTGGCGAAGATCCGCGAAAAGGGCTTCACCAACAACGTGGCGGCCCTGATGGTCGGCAAGCTCGCGCGGCTGCCGGAGGGCGCCCAGGGAGCGCTGAAGCAGCTCGCCTGCCTGGGACACACCGCGGACGTCGCCCTGATGACGCTGGTTCATGGCGGCTCGGAGGAGGATGTGCACGCGGATCTTTGGGACGCAGTCCATGAGGGGCTCGTCTTTCGCTTGAACGGCACGTACAAGTTCCTCCACGACTGGGTCCAGGAAGCCGCCTATTCGCTCATCCCCGAAGGCGAACGGGCGTCGGTGCACCTCGAGATAGGCAGGCTGCTCGCGTCGTGGACGGCGCCGGAGGAGCTCGAGGAGAAGATCTTCGAGATCGTGAACCAGCTCAACCGCGGCATCGGGCTCATCACGTCGTGGGAAGAGCGAGAACGGGTCGCCGAGCTCAACCTCATCGCGGGCAAGCGCGCCAAGGGGTCGACCGCCTACGCCTCGGCGCTGGCGTACCTCGTCGCCGGCGCGGCGCTCCTGGCCGAGGACGGCTGGTCCATCCGCTACGAGCTCATCTTCGCGCTCGAGCGCCACCGGGCCGAGTGCGAGTACCTCACCGGCGAGCTCTCGGCGGCGGAGGAGCGGCTAGCCATGCTCTCGCGCCGTGCCCGGAACGTCGTCGACTTCGCCGCCGTCACGTGCGCGCGCATGGCTCTTTACACGACCATGGATCGGAGCGACCGCAGCGTGGAGGCATGCCTCGAATACCTCCGGCGCGTCGGCGTCGAGTGGTCGCCGCACCCGACGGACGCGGAGGTCCGGCAGGAGTACGAGCGGATGTGGCAGAGGCTCGAGGGCCGCCCGATCGAGGAGCTCTTCGACTTGCCCCCGATGGCCGATCCGGACTGCCGCACGACCATCGACGTCCTCTCGTGGTGCGAGGCGCCCGCCCTGTTCACCGACGAGAACCTGCTGAGCCTCCTGGTCGCTCGCATGGTGAACGTCAGCATCGAGCATGGCAACAGCGACGCGTCGTGCCTCGGCTACGTCCGGCTCGGCACGGTCCTTGGGCCACGCTTCGGCGACTACCGCGCGGGGTTCCGCTTCGGCAAGCTCGGCCTCGACCTCGTGGAGAAGCGCGGGCTGGACCGCTTCACGGCCCGCGTATATCTCGTCTTCTGGTACGCCATCAATCCCTGGGCGAGGCACGTGCGTACCAGCCTCGATCGATTGCGACGCGCCTTTCACGCGGCGCAGGAGGCGGGCGATCTCACGTATGCGTCCTATCTGCGTACCGCCTTTCTCACGATCCTCCTCATAGATGGAGAGCCGCTCGGCGAGGTGCAGCGAGAGGCCGAGGGCGCGCTCGAGTTCGCGCGGAAGGCGAAGTTCGGCCTCGTCGTCGACTGCATCACCGGACAGCTCAGACTCATCCAGACGCTCCAGGGGCTCTTGCCGGATTTCGCCTCCTTCAACGATGAGCACTTCGACGAGGGCCGATTCGAACGGCACCTCGAGGGCGATCCGCGCCTCTCGTTGGCCGCGAGCTGGTACTGGATCCGCAAGCTGCAAGCGCGCTTTTACGCGGGTGATTATGCCTCTGCTATCGAGGCCGCGGCGAAGGCGCA
Source organism: Sorangium sp. So ce134 (assembly GCA_051525975.1). Lineage (GTDB taxonomy): Bacteria > Myxococcota_A > Polyangia > Polyangiales > Polyangiaceae > Sorangium. Next base: position 7,681,884 of record CP150314.1, on the reverse strand, counting down.
CTGGCTCCTCTGGACGTCGCCGTCGTTCCCCGAGATCGCCGAGTACCATTTTTACAGCGCGCTCGCCCACAGCGCGCTCGCGCGGGCAGCGCGCCACGACGCGGCACCTGCCGATGAGCGGCCCCAGGATCTCACGGAGCTCCTCGCGCACCACGAGCAGCTCGAGGTCTGGGCTTCGAGCTGCCCCGAGAACTTCGTCCATCGCGCGGCGCTGGTCGGCGCCGAGATCGCGCGCGTCGGCAGCGAATGGGAGAAGGCGGCGCAACTCTACGAGCAGGCCATCCGCGCCGCGCGCGCGAGCGGCTTCGTCCACAACGAGGCGCTCGCCTACGAGATCGCGTCGAGGTTCTACCGGGCGCGAGGGTTCGACCTGATCGCCGCCACGTACCTTCGCGAGGCGCGCGCCTGTTACGCCCGCTGGGGGGCGGACGGCAAGGTCAAGCAGATCGACCAGCAGAATCCGCACCTCTGGGATACGAGGCCGCTCGCGCCTACCGCCACCTTCGCGGCGCGGTCCGAGCAGCTCGACCTGCTCTCGGTGACCAAGGCATCGCAGACCGTGTCGAGCGAGATCGTCCTCGACAAGCTGCTGCGCACGCTGCTCACCGTCGTCCTCGAGCAGGGCGGCGCGCAGAGGGCTTGCCTCCTCCTGGTCCAAGACGAGCGCCTCTCCATCGAAGCGGAGGCCACCCTCGAAGAGAGAGGGGCGGCGACGACCCTCCTCCCGGCTTCGACGGAGGATGGCTCGCGGCGCGTCCCCCTGTCGCTCGTCCGCTACGTGCAGCGCACGAAGGAGCGCGTCATCCTGAGCGACGCCGCCGCGGACGCGGACAAGTTCTCCGGCGATGGCTACTTCGCGCGGCACAGGCCCAAGTCGCTGCTCTGCGTGCCCATCCTGAGGCAGGGCGAGGTGGTGGGCCTGCTCTACCTCGAGAACGACCTCGTCGAGGGCGCGTTCACGACGGAGCGGCTGACCGCCCTCTCGCTGCTCGCCACACAAGCAGCGATCTCGCTGGAGAACGCGCGGCTGCTCGCGAGCGAGCAGGCCGCGCGGACGGCGGCCGAGGCGGCGGAGCGGCGCGCGGCCTTCCTGGCTGCGGCCGGGGACATCCTCTCCAGGTCGCTCGATTATGGCGAGACGTTGTCGCGTATCGCGCAGCTCTCGGTACGATCGCTTTGCAACTGGTGCGTCGTCGATGTCGTGGAAGGTGGAGAGATCCGACGAGTTTTCTGGGCGCACCGAGATCCCACGCTGGAGTCGTTGATCCAGGAGCTGGAGCGGCGGTATCCTCCTGGCCGGGATTCGCCTCACCCGGCGGCCAGGGTCCTGCGCAGCGGTGAGCCGCTCCTGCTCCCCGAGATCTCGGAGGCCATCCTCCGGGAACATTGCGAGGACGACGGGCACGTGAGGCTCCTCCGAGAGCTCGGGACGTCCAGCTCCATCACGGTGCCGCTCGTGGCGCGGGGACAACCGATCGGGGCGCTGAGCGTCGTCTCGTCCGTGCCGGAGCGCCGCTACGGGGATGCCGATCTCGAGCTCGTGCAGGAGGTGGCGCGCCGGGCGGCGATCGCGATCGACAACGCGCGGCTCTACCGCGCGGCCCAGGAGGCCATCCGCGCGCGGGACGAGTTCCTCACCGTGGCGACGCACGAGCTCAACACGCCGATGACGTCGCTGACGCTCACGCTCGAGGCCATGGCTCGGGCGCTCCAATCGGGTCGAGCGTGGGAGCCGCAGGCCATGGGCAGGCAGGTCGACCGCGCGCTGCGGCAGGCGGCGCGCCTGACCCGGCTGAACAACGAGCTCCTCGACGTCTCGCGGAGCCAGTCGGATCGGCTCTCGCTCGAGGTCGCGGAGGTCGACCTCGGGGCGGTCGTCCGCGAGGTGCTCGCGCGGCTCAGGCTGGATCTGGAGCGCGCCGGCTGCTCGGTGTCGCTGCGGGACTCCGGCCGGATCGTGGGCCTCTGGGATCGCGCGCGCATCGACCAGATCGTCACGAGCCTCCTCGCCAATGCGATGAAGTTCGGCGCGGGCAAGCCCGTCGAGATCGCCGTCAGCGAGGAGGCCGGGACGGCGCGGCTCGCGGTCATGGATCAGGGGATCGGGATCGACCCGGCGCGGCAGGAGCAGATCTTCGAGCGCTTCGGGCGCGCCGTGTCCGACCGGCACTACGGCGGGCTGGGGCTCGGCCTCTACATCAGCCGCAGGATCGCGGACGCGCACGGCGGCTCGATCCGCGTCCGGAGCGCGCCCGGCGCCGGCGCCACGTTCCTCGTCGAGCTCCCGTGCGCCGGGCCGCCGCGCGTCGGCGAGTCGAGCGCGCCGCCCGCCTGAGCGGCCGCGCGGCGCGGGCGCCGCCTCACGCCGGCTCGTCGCGCTCGACGTCGATGTGCACGAGCACCTCGGCGTCGGGCTCGACGGCGAGGATCGCGTCGCGCGCGCGGTCGCCCGTCGCGTGGGCGCGGGCGAGGCGCATGTCGCCCGGGAGCTCGATGTGCACGTCGACGAACAGCGTGCGCCCGGCGACCCGCGTGCGCAGCCCGTGGTGGCCGAGCAGCTCGCCGCGCGCGCGCATGGCGTCGAGCGCGGCCTCGATGGCGGCGACGCGCTCCTCGGGGGCGCTCGTGTCGATGAGGTCGCGCACGCCGAGCCGGAGGAGGGCCCCCGCGGACGCGAGGACGTAGGCGGCGACCGCGATCGACAGGAGGCCGTCGAGGCGGGAGAGGCCCGTGGCGTACGTGAGGGCGACGCCGAGGAGGACCGCGACGTTCGCCGCGATGTCGGTGCGGTAGTGGACGGCGTCGGCCTGGATGGCGCTCGACCCGGTGCGCGCGGCGACGCGGCCGAGGTAGGCGACGAGCGCCGCGGTGACCAGCGCGGCGGCGGCCATGGCGCCGAGCGTGACGGCGGCGAGGCGGAGCGGCTGGGGCGAGAGCAGCCGCCGGATCCCCTCGATGAGCAGGTAGACCCCCGAGCCGCCGATGAGCAGGCCCTGACCGGCGGTCGCGAGCGTCTCGATCTTCGCGTGGCCGAACGGGTGGGAGCGGTCGGGCGCGGCGTGGGCGAGCTGGATGGCGAGGGCGTTCGCCGAGGAGGCGAAGAGGTCCATGAGCGAGTCGACCGCGCTCGCGGTGACGGCCATCGAGTGGCCGAGCTGGCCGGCGACGAGCTTGCCGAGGGCGAGGCCGCCGGCGGTCAGCGCCGCGATGCGCCCGGCGCGCAGCGCGGCGCGGGCGCGAGCGGTGGCGTCGGGGCGAGCGCCGGGGTCGGGGGCGGCGGCGGAGGGAGCGGTGCGAGGGGCGGGAGCGGCGGCAGGGGCGGCAACGCCGGGGCCGGGGAGGGCGGCCGGGTCGGGGAGGGGGCCGGGGCCGGCGGCGCGGGCGGCGGGAGGCGATCCGCTCATGGCGGGGAGGCTACCGCGCGGCGCCCGCGCTCGTCATGCCCGCGCCGAGCCCCTGCGCCTCCGGGGGCACGCCGCTCCTCTCCGCGGCGCCGGGGCAGGAGCAGACTGCGGCGCCGGGGCAGGAGCAGACGGGCGTGCGCGCGAGCCTGGGGCTCCCTGCTCGCCAGCGCCTGCGAGGGGCATCGCGGAACTGCCGGGGTCCCCCCATGGTACCTAATCGATAGGGGGGGATCCTCGGGGTGGTACGACCGTGGGAGACCGTGACAGGGAATGCGGTGCCCGGCGGGAGCCATGTGCTCACGCCGGTCGTGCGGCAGCGTCGTCTCGGCGAGGCGCGCAGGCTCGACCGCGCCGGCGGCGGCGGCCCCCAGGCCCCGCCGAGCCGCCGGGCGCCAGCGCTTCCCCCGCCGAGCCGCCGGACGCCAGCGCCTCACGGAGTCGCTTCCCGGTGGCGATGAGCGCGGCCCCTCCCTACGCGATCACCGGGACCCTCCACGAGGGCCACAGGACCCGACTGCTCCGCGCGGTCCGGAGCGCCGATGGCCGGCCGGTGATCTTGAAGGTCCTCGACCCGAGGCGCAGCCGCCCGCAGGACCTCGAGCGCCTGAAGCACGAGTACGCGATCGGCAAGGCGCTGAGCCACGAGGCCATCGTGGCGCCGCTCGCCCTCGAGACGTACGAGGGGCTGCCGGCGCTCGTCCTGGAGGATTTCGGCGGCGAGCCGCTCGACCGCTGCATCGGCGCGCCCATGCAGATCGAGCGGTTCCTCGACCTCGCGATCCGCATCGCGGCCGGCGTGGCGGAGCTCCACCAGCGGGACGTCATCCACAAGGACCTCAAGCCCCAGAACATCCTCGTCAACGCGGCGACCGGCCAGGTGAAGCTCGCCGATTTCGACCTCGCGTCCCGCCTCTCCCGCGAGCAACCGCCGGCAGGGCCGCCGCGGCTCATCGAGGGATCGTTGCCGTACATGGCTCCGGAGCAGACGGGGCGAATGAACCGGGCGATCGACGGCCGCGCCGACCTGTATGCGCTCGGGGTCACGTTTTACCAGATGCTCACCGGGCGGCTGCCGTTCGAGGCGCGGGACCCGCCCGAGTGGGTGCACTGCCACGTCGCCCGCGCCCCGCCGCCGCCGTCCGCGCTCGTCCCGGAGCTGCCCGAGGTGCTGTCTGCGCTCGTGCTCAAGCTGCTGGCCAAGGTGGCGGAGGATCGGTATCAGACCGCCCGCGGCCTCAAGCACGACCTCGCGCGGTGTCTCGCGGAGCACCGGGCCGCCGGCAGGATCGAGCCGTTTCCGCTCGGCGAGCGCGATGTCTCGGGCCGCTTCCACGTCCCTCGGAGGCTGTACGGTCGCGAGGGCGAGGTGGCCGCGCTGCTGCGCGCGTTCCAGCGCGCGGTGGACACGGGATCCCCCGAGCTCGTCCTGGTCTCCGGTTACTCCGGCATCGGCAAGTCGGCGCTGGTCCACGACCTGTGCAGGCCGATCGTCCGGGAGCGGGCGCTCTTCCTTTCGGGGAAGTTCGACCAGTACAAGCGCGATATCCCGTACTCGACGCTCGTCCAGGCGTTCCGGGAGCTCGTGCTGGAGCTCCTCGCCGACGATGAGGACCACATCGCGGACTTCCGGCAGCGGCTGCTGGGCGCGCTCGGGATCAACGGGCAGCTCATCGTGGAGGTCATTCCCCAGGTCGAGCTCATCATCGGCCGGCAACCGCCGGTCCCCGAGCTGCCGCCGCTCGAGGCGCAGAACCGGTTCCGCATCGCGTTCCGGCACTTCATCGGGGTGTTCGCCCGGAAGGAGCACCCGCTCGCGCTCTTCCTCGACGATCTCCAGTGGACCGACCTGGCGAGCCTCGAGCTCCTTCGCGATCTGCTGACGCACCCGGAGACGCGCCATCTGCTCGTCATCGGCGCGTACCGCGATAACGAGGTGACCGCCTCGCACCCGCTCCAGCTGGCGCTCGATCAGCTGCGGAAGGAGGGCGTGAGCGTCTCGGCGATCGTGCTCGGCGCGCTCTGCCGGGGGCACCTCGCCGCGCTCGTCAGCGACGCGCTGCGCTGCCGCCGCGACGACGCCGCGCCGCTGTCGGACCTCGTCCACGAGAAGACGGCGGGCAACCCGTTCTTCGCGATCCAGTTCCTCGCCGCGCTGCACGAAGAGCGGCTGATCGACTTCGACGAGCGCGCCGAGGCCTTCCGGTGGGACGTGGCGAGGATCCGCGAAAAGGGCTTCACCGACAACGTGGTCGACCTGATGGTCGGCAAGCTGGTGCGGCTCTCCCCGGGCGCCCAGAGGGCGCTGAAGCAGCTCGCCTGCCTGGGGAACACCGCGGACGCCGCGCTCCTGGCGATGGTCCACGGCGCCTCGGAGGAGGAGATGCACGCGGCTCTCTGGGAGGCCGCCTGCGCGGGGCTGGTCCTGCGCCTCGGCGACTCGTACAAGTTCCTCCACGACCGGGTCCAGGAGGCCGCCTATTCGCTCGTCCCCGAAGGCGAGCGGGCGGCAGTGCACCTCGAGGTGGGCAGGCTGCTCGCGTCGCGCACGGCGCCGGAGGAGCTCGAGGAGAAGATCTTCGAGATCGTCAATCAGCTCGACCGCGGCGCTCTGCTGATCACGTCGCGGGAGGAGCGCGAGCGCGCGGCCGAGCTCAACCTCATCGCTGGCAAGCGTGCCAAGGGGTCGACGGCCTACGCGTCGGCCCTGACGTACCTCGCCGCCGGCGCGGCCTTCCTGGAGGAAGACCGCTGGGAGCGGCGGTACGAGCTCGCCTTCGCGCTGGAGCTCCACCGGGCCGAGTGCGAGTACTTGACCGGTGAGCTCTCGGCGGCGGAGGAGCGGCTCTCGAAGCTCTCGAGCCGCGCCGTGAGCGTCGTCGACGTCGCCGCCGTCACGTGCGCGCGCGTGTCTCTTTATACGACCCAGGATCGGAGCGACCGCAGCGTGGAGGCGTGCGTCGAATACCTCCAGCGCGTCGGCGTCGCGTGGTCGCCGCACCCGACGGACGGGGAGGTACAAGAGGAGTACGATCGGCTGTGGCGGCAGCTCGGGAGCCGCCGGATCGAGGAGATCCTCGACCTGCCGCCGATGACCGATCCGGCCATCTGCGCGACCATGGATGTCCTCACGGAGGGCATGCCGCCGGCGCTGCACACCGACCAGAACCTCTTGTACCTCACGGTCGCTCGCATGGCGAACCTCAGCCTCGAGCATGGCAACAGCGACGGATCGTGCTTCGCCTACGTCCGCCTCGGCGCGGTCCTCGGGCCGCGCTTCGGCGACTACCGGGCGGGGTTTCGCTTCGGCAAGCTCGGCCTCGATCTGGCGGAGAAGCGCGGGCTGCTCCGCTTCAAAGCCCGCGTTTACCTGGACTTCGGGCACCTCGTGAACCCCTGGACGAGGCGCATGCGCGCCGGCCTGGATCTCGTGCGACGCGCCTTCGACGCGGCGCAGGAGACCGGCGATCTCACGTATGCGTCCTATTCCCTCAATTGCCTGATATCGCTCCTCCTCGCCGCGGGAGAGCCGCTCGGCGAGGTGCAGCGAGAAGCCGAGGGCGCGCTCGAATTCGCGCGGAAGGCGAAGTTCGGTCTCGTCGCCGATCTCATCACCGGACAGCTCAGGCTCGTGCGGGCGCTCCGGGGCCTGACGCCGGCCTTCGGCTCCCTCGAGGATGACCACTTCGACGAGGGCCGGTTCGAGCGGCACCTGGAGGGCGAACCGCGCCTCTCGCTCGCCACGTGCTGGTACTGGATCCGCAAGCTGCAAGCGCTCTTTTACGCGGGCGAGCACGGCGCTGCCATCGACGCCGCGGCGAGGGCGCAGGGGCTCCTCTGGACTTCGCCGTCGTTCCTCGAGAGCGCCGAGTACCATTTCTACGGCGCGCTCGCGCGGGCGGCGCGCTGCGAGGCGGTGCCTGCGTCGAACGGCGAGCGGCCCGAGCACCTCGCGGCGCTCGCCGTCCATCACCGGCAGCTCGAGGTCTGGGCTTCGAGCTGCCCCGAGAACTTCGGCGACCGCGCGGCGCTGGTCGGCGCCGAGATCGCGCGCATCGGCGGCGAATCGGACGAGGCGGCGCAACGGTACGAGCGGGCCATCCGCGCCGCGCGCGCGGGAGGCTTCATCCACAACGAGGCGCTGGCTTATGAGCTCGCGTCGAGGTTCTACCGGGCGCGGGGGTGCGACCTGATCGCCGACACCTACGTCCGCGAGGCCCGCGGCTGCTACGCTCGCTGGGGCGCGGACGGCAAGGTCAAGCGCATCGATCAGCAGAACCCGCGCTTCTCGGACACGGCGCCGCTCGCCGCGACCGCATCCTTCTCCGCGCGCTCCGAGCAGCTCGACCTGCTCTCGGTGCTCAAGGCATCACAGACCATCTCGAGCGAGATCGTCCTCGACAAGCTCCTGCGCACGCTGCTCACGGTCGTCCTCGAGCAGGGCGGCGCGCAGAGGGCTTGCCTCATCCTGTGTCAGGACGAGCGCCTCTCCATCGAAGCGGAGGCGACGCTCGAAGCCAGAGGGGCGGCGACGACCGTCATCGCGCCTTGCCCGGAGGATTGCCCATGGCAGCGCCTCCCCAGCTCGGTGGTCCATTATGTCCGGCGGACGAAGGACCGCGTCATCCTGCACGACGCGGCCGCCGATGCGGGCAAGTTCTCCGGCGACGAGTACTTCGCGCGGAGCAGGCCGAGATCGGTCCTCTGCGTGCCCATCCTGAGGCAGGCCGAGGTGGCGGGCCTGCTCTACCTCGAGAACAACCTCCTCTTCGGCGCGTTCACGCCAGAGCGGCTCATCGCGCTCTCGCTGCTCGCCACGCAGGCGGCGATCTCCCTGGAGAACGCGCGGCTCCTCGCCAGGGCCCAGTCGGCGAGGACCGCGGCCGAGGCGGCCGAGCAGCGCGCGGCCTTCCTGGCCGAGGCCGGGGACATCCTCTCCGGGTCGCTCGATTACGGTGAGACGCTGTCGCGCATCGCGCGGCTCTCGGTGCGATCGTTCTGCGACTGGTGCGTCATCGACCTCGTGGACGGTGGAGAGGCTCGGCGGACCTCGTGGGCCCACAGGGACCGCGCGAAGGAGCCGCTGTTCGAGGAGCTGCGACGGCGGTACCCCCCTCGCCGGGATTCGCCGCACCCGGCGGCCAGGGTCCTGCGGGACGGCAGTCCGGTCCTGGTGCCCGAGCTCTCGGACGAAGTCCTCCGGAGATACTGCGAGGACGACGGGCACATGAGCCTCATCCGCGAGCTCGGGACGCGCAGCTCCATCACCGTGCCGCTCGTGGCGCGGGCGCAGACGATCGGGATGCTGAGCGTCGTCTCGTCCGTGCCGGAGCGCCGCTTCGGGGACGCCGACCTCGAGCTCACCCAGGAGCTGGCGCGCCGTACCGCGATCGCGATCGACAACGCGCGGCTCTACGGCGCAGCCCAGCAGGCGATCCGCGTGCGGGACGAGTTCCTCACCGTGGCGACGCACGAGCTCAACACGCCGATGACGTCGCTCACGCTGACGCTCGAGGCGATGGATCGGGCTCTTCAGTCGGGTCGGAGCGGGGAGCCGCAGGCCATCGGCCGGCAGGTCGGCCGCGCCCTGCGGCAGGCAGCGCGGCTGACCCGCCTGAGCAACCAGCTCCTCGACGTCTCGCAGCTCAACACGGCGCGGCTCTCGCTCGAGATCGCGGAGGTCGACCTCGGGGCGGTCGCCCGGGAGGTGATCGCGCGGTTTGAGCTGGATCTGGCGCGCGCCGGGTGCCCGGTGTCGCTGCGGGACGGCGGCCGGAGCATCGTGGGCCGCTGGGATCGCTCTCGCATCGACCAGATCGTCACCCACCTGCTCGCCAACGCGATCAAGTTCGGCGCGGGCAAGCCCGTCGAGATCTGCGTCGGCGAGGAGGCCGGGACGGCCCGGCTGGCGGTCATGGATCACGGGATCGGGATCGATCCGGCGCGGAAGGAGCAGATCTTCGGGATCTTCGAGCGCGCCGTGTCCGACCGGCACTACGGCGGGCTGGGGCTCGGCCTCTACATCAGCCGCAGGATCGCGGAGGCGCACGGCGGCTCGATCCGCGTGCAGAGCGCGCCCGGCGCCGGCGCCGCGTTCATCGTCGAGCTCCCGCGCGCCGGACCGCCGCGCCCGGCCGAGCCGAGCTCCCCGCGCGGCTGAGCGGCGCCGCGCGCTCGGCGCGGGCGCCCGCCCGTCACGGCGACGTCCGCGGATCGCCCGCGGCGGGCGGGGCGCGCCTCACCGGCCAGCGGCGGGCGCGTCGTCGGACAGCAGGAGGCCCATGACCAGGTCGTCCACGAGCGCCCCGGCGTCGTCGCGGACGAGGCCGCGGCGCGTCCCCTCGTGCGCGAAGCCGCACGACCGGTAGAGCGCGATGGCCCGGGCGTTGTCGGCCCGCACGTAGAGCTCGACCCGCAGCACCCGCCCCCCGTCCGCGTCGCGGTGGGCGCGCGCCCACCCGAGCAGCCGCTCCATCAGCGCCCGGCCCACGCCGAGCCCCTGCGCCTCCGGGTGCACGCCGATCCCGAGGATCCCCACGTGGCGCAGCATCCGGAACTTGAACCGCCGGAGGAGCGTCGCCTCTCCGACGAGGCGGCCGCCCTCGAGCTCGGCGGCCAGGCACAGCGCCGAGCCGTCCGTCGCCGTGAGCCCGGCGCGCTCCCGCTGCTCGGCGTGGGCGGCAGCGTCCGCGGGCAGCTCGTCCTCGTGCTTCACGATGCCCTGGCGCGCGCGCACGATCGCGCGCTCGAGATCGAGCTGGGCCGCGGCGTCCTCGCGCGCGATCGGCCGGATGATGCAGTGACGGCCGCCCCGGAGCGGGGCTCGGTAGGGTTCGAACGTCATGGCGGCCTCCGAGGCTACCCGCCGCGGCGCGCCCCGCTCGAGCGGGAAGTTCCCTGTTTGCCCTGGAAACGCCCCCGCTCCGGTGTGGCGCCGACGGACGCGCCGGCGCCGGCCCGCTCCGTCGAGCCATGTCATCGACAGATCGAGCAGGCGCACGCTGGCGGTGCCTCGACCTCCTCGGCCGCGGCGCCGGGGCGGGAGCGGACGGGCGTGCATGCGAGCCCGGGGATCCCAGCTCGGCGGGGCCTGCGAGGTGCGCCGCGGAACTGCCGCGCATGACCGTGGTATCTATCGATGGGGGCCTCGGGTGGCACGGCCTGGGAGCCGGTGGCAGGGAATGCGGTGCCCGGCGGGAGCCATGCGCTCACGCCGGTCGTGCGGCTGCGTCGCCTCGGCGAGGCGCGCGGGCTCGGCCGCTCCGGCGTCGGCCCCATGTCCCACGAAGCCGCCGGGCGCCAGCGCTTCATGGCGTGTCTTCCCCATCCCCATGCAGATGAGCATTGCCTCCCCCTACACGATCACCGAGACGCTCTACGAGGGCCAAAGGAGCAGCCTGCTTCGCGCGGTCCGGAGCGCCGATGGCCGCCCGGTGATCTTGAAGGCCCTCGATCCGCGGCGCAGCCGCCCGCAGGACATCGAGCGCCTGAAGCACGAGTACGCGATTGGCAAGGCGCTGAACCACGAGACCATCGTGAGTCCGCTCGCTCTAGAGACGTACGAGGGACTGCCGGCGCTCGTCATGGAGGATTTCGGCGGCGAGCCGCTCGACCACATCATCGGCGCGCCCATGGAGACCCAGCGGTTCCTCGACCTCGCGGTTCGCATCGCGGCCGGCGTGGCGGAGCTCCATCAACAGGGCGTCGTCCACAAGGATCTCAAGCCCCAGAACATCCTGGTCCACGCGGCCACTGGCCAGGTCAAGCTCGCCGATTTCGGCCTCGCATCCAGCATCTCCCGCGAGCAGGCAACGGCAGTGCCCCCCCGGCTGATCGAGGGCTCCTTGCCGTACCTGGCGCCGGAGCAGACGGGGCGGATGAACCGGGCGATCGACAGCCGCGTCGACCTCTATGCGCTCGGGATCACGTTCTACGAGATGCTCACCGGCCGCCTGCCGTTCGAGGCGCGGGACCCGCTCGAGTGGGTGCACTGCCACATCGCCCGCGCCCCGCCGTCGCCCTCCGCGCTCGTCCCTGAGGTGCCCGAGGCGCTCTCGGCGCTCGTGCTGAAGCTCCTGGCCAAGATGGCGGAGGATCGCTACCAGACCGCCCGCGGCCTCAAGCGCGACCTCGAGCGGTGCCTTCTGGAGTGGCGAACCACCGGCAGGATCGAGCCGTTCTCCCTCGCCCAGCGCGACGTCTCGGGCCGCTTCCAGATCCCTCAGAAGCTGTACGGTCGCGAGGACGAAGCGGCTGCGCTGCTGCGCGCGTTCGAGCGCGTGATGAGCACGGGAGTCCCCGAGCTCGTCCTGGTCTCCGGCTATTCCGGCATCGGCAAGTCGGCGATGGTTCACGAGATCTACAAGCCGATCGTCCGGCAGCGAGGCCGCTTCCTCTCGGGCAAGTTCGAACAATACAAGCGCGATATCCCCTACTCCACGCTCGTCCAGGCCTTCCGGGATCTCGTGCTCGAGATCCTCGCCGAGAGCGAAGACCGGATGGCGGCCTGGAGGCAGCGGCTGCTCGCTGCCCTCGGGATCAACGGGCAGCTCATCGTGGAGGTCATCCCGCAGATCGAGCTTGTCATCGGCCAGCAACCACCGGTCCCCGAGCTTCCGGCGATCGAGGCGCAGCACCGGTTTCACGTTGTGTTCCGGCATTTCATCGGGGTGTTCGCCCGGAAGGAGCACCCCCTCGCGCTCTTCCTCGACGACCTCCAGTGGACCGATTCGGCGAGCCTCGGGCTCCTCCATGATCTGCTGACGCACCCCGAGACGAGCCATCTCCTCGTCGTCGGCGCGTACCGCGACAACGAGGTTACCCCCGCGCACCCGCTCATGCTGGCGCTCGACCAGATGCGGCAGGAGGGCGCGCGCCTCATGGACATCGTGCTCGGCCCGCTCTCCCGAGAGCAGCTCGCCGCGCTCGTCGGCGACGCGCTCCGCTGCCCGCCCGAAGGCGCCGCGCCGCTCTCGGACCTCGTCTACGAGAAGACCGCCGGCAACCCCTTCTTCGCGATCCAGTTCCTCACCGCGCTGTACGAAGAGCATCTCATCGAGTTCGATGAGCGCGCCGAGGCCTTTCGGTGGGATCTGGCGAAGATCCGCGAGAAGGGCTTCACCGACAATGTGGTCGACCTGATGATCGGTAAGCTCATGCGGCTCCCTCCGCGCGCTCAGGAGGCGCTGAAGCACCTCGCCTGTCTGGGAAACACCGCGGACGTCGCCCTCCTGGCGATGGTCCAGGGCGGCTCGGAAGTGGATATGCACGCCGATCTGTGGGACGCAGTCCATGAGGGGCTCGTCTTTCGCGTGAACGGCACGTACAAGTTCCTCCACGACCGGGTCGAGGAGGCGGCCTATTCGCTCATTCCCGAAGGCGAGCGGGCGGCAGCACACTTCGAGATAGGCAGGCTGCTCGCGTCGCGGACGGCGCCGGAGGAGATCGAGGAGAAGATCTTCGAAATCGTGAATCAGCTCGACCGGGGGGCCGGGCTGATCGCTTCGCGGGGCGAGCGAGAACGGGCGGCTGAGCTCAATTTCATCGCCGGCAAGCGCGCCAAGGCGTCGACGGCCTTCGCTTCGGCGCTGAAGTACCTCGCCGCCGGCGCGGCGTTCCTGGAAGAGGACAGCTGGTCCCTTCGGTACGAGCTCATCTTCGCGCTCGAGCGCCACCGGGCCGAGTGTGAGTACCTGACCGGAGAGCTCTCGGCGGCGGAGGAGCGGCTCTCCATGCTCTCGCGCCGCGCGCGGAACCTCGTCGACTTCGGCGCCGTCGCGTCCGTGCGCATAGCCCTCTACATGACCCTGGATCAGAGCGACCGCGGCGTGGAGGCATGCCTCGACTACCTCCGGCGCGCCGGCGTCGCGTGGTCGCCGCACCCCACGGTCGAGGAGGTCCGGCAGGAATACGAGCGGATGTGGCAAAAGCTCGGGAGCCGCCCGATCGAGGAGCTCTTCGACTTGCCCCTGATGATCGACCCGGACTGCCGCACGACCATCGACGTCCTCGCGTCGTGCGAGGGGCCGGCCTTGGTCACCGACGAGAACCTGCTCAGCCTCCTGGTCGCCCGCATGGTGAACCTCAGCCTCGAGCATGGCAACAGCGACGCGTCGTGCCTTGCCTACGTCCGGCTCGGCTCGGTCCTCGGACCGCGCTTCGGCGACTACCGGGCGGGGTTCCGCTTCGGCAAGCTCGGCCTCGATCTGGTGGAGAAGCGAGCGATGCTCCGCTTCAAGGCCCACGTCTACATGGTCTTCTGGTACAACATCAACCCCTGGACGCGGCACGTGCGCACCAGCGTCGAGCCCTTGCGACGCGCCTTTCTCGCGGCGCAGGAGGCAGGCGATCTCACGTATTCGTCCTATCAGCGCACCATCCTGCTCACGACCCTCCTCATCGATGGAGATCCGCTCGGCGACGTACAGCGAGAGGCCGAGGGGGCGCTCGAGTTCGCGCGGAAGGCGAAGTTCGGCCTCATGGTCGACTGCATCACCGGACAGCTGAGGCTCATCATGACGCTCCGGGGCCTGACGTCGGCGCTCGGCTCCTTCAACGACGACCACTTCGACGAGCGACGGTTCGAGCGGCGCCTCGAGGACGATCCGCGCCTCTCGTTCGCCAGGTGCTTGTATTGGATCCGGAAGCTCCAAGCGTACTTTTACGCCGGCGAACGCGCTTCTGCCATCGAGGCCGCAGCAAGAGCGCAGAGGCTTCTCTGGATGTTGCCGTCGTTCCTCGACGTCGCCGAGTACCATTTCTACAGCGCGCTGGCGCGGGCGGCCTGCTACGACGCAGCACCTGCGAACGAGTGGTCCCCGCATCTCACGGAGCTCGTCGCACATCACAGGCAGATCGAGGTCTGGGCTTCGAGCTCCCCCGAAAGCTTCGGCGACCGCGCGGCGCTGGTCGGCGCCGAGATCGCGCGCATCGGCGGCGAATTGAACAAGGCGGCGCAGCTGTACGAGGAGGCGATCCGCTCCGCGCGCGAGAGCGGCTTCGTCCACGACGAGGCGCTCGCCTACGAGCTCGCATCGAGGTTTTATCGGATGCAAGGGTTCGAGCTGATTGCCGACACGTACCTCCGCGAGGCCCGCGCCCGCTACGCTCGCTGGGGGGCGGACGGCAAGGTCGAGCAGATCGATCAGCAGCATCCGCACCTCTGGGATAAGACGCCGCTCGCTCCGGCCGCTTCGTTCGCGGTGAGGTCCGAGCAGCTCGACCTGCTCTCGGTGACCAAGGCATCGCAGACCCTGTCGAGCGAGCTCGCCCTCGACAAGCTGCTGCGCACGCTGCTCACGGTCGTCCTCGAGCAGGGCGGCGCGCAGCGGGTTTGCATCCTGCTGTGCCAGGACGAGCGCCTCTCGATCGAAGCGGAGGCGACCCTCGAGGAGAATGGGGCGGCGACGACCATCTTCCCGCCCGCGACGGAGGATTGTTCGCGGCGCGTCCCCATGTCGCTCGTCCGCTACGTGCAGCGAACGAAGGAGCGCGTCATCCTGAGCGACGCCGCCGCGGACGCGGGCAAGTTCTCCGGCGATGACTACTTCGCGCGGTACCGGCCCAAGTCGCTGCTCGGCGTGCCCATCCTGAGGCAGGGTGAGGTGGTGGGCCTGCTCTACCTCGAGAACAACCTCGTCGAGGGCGCGTTCACGCCGGAGCGGCTCACCGCCCTCTCGCTCCTCGCGACGCAAGCGGCGATCTCCCTGGAGAACGCGCGGCTGCTCGCGAACGAGCAGGCCGCGCGGACCGCGGCCGAGGCGTCGGAGCGGCGCGCGGCCTTCCTGGCCGAGGCCGGGGAGATCCTCTCCGGGTCGCTCGATGATGGCGAGACGTTGTCGCGTATCGCGCGGCTCTCGGTACGAACGCTTTGCAGCTGGTGCGTCATCGATATCGTGGAAGGTGGAGAGATCCGACGAGCTTTCTGGGCGCACCGAGATCCCACGCTGGAGTCGTTGATCCAGGAGCTGGAGCGGCGGTATCCTCCTGGCCGGGACTCGCCCCACCCCGCGACCAGGGTCCTGCGCAGCCGTGAGCCGCTCCTGCTCCCCGAGATCTCGGAGGCCATCCTCCGGGAACATTGCGAGGACGACGGGCACGTGATGCTCCTTCGGGAGCTCGGGACCTATAGTCTCATCACCGTGCCGCTCGTGGCGCGGGGACAACCGATCGGGGCGCTGAGCGTCGTCTCGTCCGTGCCGGAGCGCCGCTACGGGGATGCCGATCTCGAGCTCGTGCAGGAGGTAGCGCGCCGGGCGGCGATCGCGATCGACAATGCGTGGCTCTACCGCGCTGCCCAGGAGGCCATCCGCGTGCGGGACGAGTTCCTCACGGTGGCGACGCACGAGCTGAACACGCCGATGACGTCGCTCACCCTCTCGCTCGAGGGGCTGCATCGGTCCGTCCAGTCGGGTCGAGCCTGGGACCCGCAGGCCATGGGCAGGCAGGTCGACCGCGCTCTACGGCAGGCGGCGCGCCTCTGCCGCCTGAACAACGAGCTCCTTGATGTCTCGCGGCTCCATGCGGATCGGCTCCCGCTCGAGGTCGCGGAGGTCGACCTCGGGGCGGTGGTCCGCGACGTGATCGCGCGATTCAAGCTGGATCTGGAGCGCGCCGGGTGCTCGGTGTCGCTGGGAGACTCCGGCCGGATCGTGGGCCTGTGGGATCGCGCGCGCATCGACCAGATCGTCACGAACCTGCTCGCCAACGCGATGAAGTTCGGCGCGGGCAAGCCCGTCGAGATCGCCGTCAGCGAGGAGGCCGGGACCGCGCGGCTCTCGGTCAGAGATCAGGGGATCGGCATCGACCCGGCGCGGCAGGAGCAGATCTTCGAGCGCTTCGGGCGCGCCGTGTCCGACCGGCACTACGGCGGGCTGGGGCTCGGCCTTTATATCGGCCGCAGGATCGCGGAGGCGCACGGCGGGTCGATCCGCGTGCAGAGCGCTCCCGGCGCCGGCGCCACGTTCCTCGTCGAGCTCCCGTGCGCCGGGCCGCCGCGCCCGGCCGATCCGAGCTCCGCCTGAACTCCGCTGCCAGGGACCGGGTGGGACGCGCCTCACCGGCCGGCAGCGGTGTCGGGCAACCAAGTGGCAAATTGCCGTATCAGCGGAATTTGCTCGCTTCCAAGGCGCCGACGGACGCGCCGGCGCCCGGCCGCCTCACTCGAGCCCCCTCGTCGACCGATCGAGCAGGCGCGCGTGGGCGGGCACCGCCTCGAGGTAGCCGTGCCGGAGCGCGGGATCCTGGATCCGCTCGGCCCGCGCGAGCAGCCGCTCGCGCGCCGACGAGAGCGCCTCGCGCGCCTCGCCGAGCGCCCCCGCGGCGCGGAGCGCCTCGACGTGGACGAGCGCGAGGTCGTCCGCCGCGAGCGGCTCGATCCCGTGCGCCTCCTGGCACGCCACGGCATCCCGCGCGAGCGCCGCGGCCTCGGCGGCGCGACCCTGCGCGAGCCGGACCCGGGCGAGCTCCGAGAGCGCCCAGCCCCGCTCCAGCGCATCCATCCCGGCCCGGGCGAGCGCCGCGCGCGCCTCGCGCTCGGCCGCGTCGGGGTCCCCGCGCTCGCACAGGACGCGCGCGAGCGTCAGGCGCGCCGGCACCTCGATCCTCGGCCCGAGCGGCGCCCGGAGGAGCTCGATGCAGTCGGCGAGCGCGCCGTCGAGCGCGCCGCGCGAGGCGCGCGCGGCGGCGCGCTGCAGCCGGGCGGACTGGCGGGTGAAGTTGCCGCCGTCGGCGCCCTCGGGCAGCAGGGCGCGGAGCATCTCCTCGGCGGCGTCGTAGGCCCCGAAGGCGCCGTGCGCCCCGGCCACGTGCGTGCTCGCCTGCGTCGCGTTGGGGCGATCGCCCGCCGCCTCGAACGCGGCCATGGCCTCCCGGCGCAGCGCGTACGCGGCCCAGGGGTCCTGGCGCCGGATCTCCGCCTCGAGCGCCCTGGCGAGGCGGTGCCACGCCGAGACCGCGGTGTCCCGGCCGCCGAGCGCCTCGTCGAGCTGCCCGAGCCGCCCGAGGTGCGCCTCGGCCGCGCCCGCGTGCGCCGCGCTGCGCAGGAGCATGGCGTAGCCCTGGAACAGCATGGCCGCGAACGAGCCGGCGGCCTCCGGGTCGGGCTCGACCGCGAGCAGCTCGCCCCCGAGCAGGCCGAGCCCCTCGATCGGGCGGTCCAGCAGGATGGCCAGGAGGATCTGCCCGATGCCCGCCTTGCAGAAGGCCCAGCTCCCCGGCCGGGCGATGCGCAGCACCTCGTCGATCATCGCGACGCAGCCCGGGACGTCGCCCGCCCAGAACCGCGCCTCGGCCTGCGTCACCCGGAGCCGCGCGAACAGCTCGCCCTCGGCGCCGCAGCGCGCGCCGCGCTCGGCGAGGGCGCTCGCCCCGGCGGGGTCGCCGCCGCGCAGCAGGCGCTCGGCGGCCTGGGCGTAGCAGGCGGCGGCGCGGGCGCGCTCGCCGCCGCGCTCGAGGTGCTCGGCGAGCACGGCCGGGTCGCTCTCGCCGGCGACCTCGAGCCAGGCGGCGGCGAGCTTGTGGCCGCGGGCGCGGTCGGCCTCGGTCAAGGCGGCGTAGGCGCCCTCGCGCAGCAGCATGTGACGGAAGGCGAGCTCCTCCTCGCCCGGGAAGCGGCTCTGCTCGCGGCGCACGAGGATCTCCTGGTCGACGAGCGCCGCGAGCGACGCGAGCGAGATGCCGGTGGCCGGGTCGCCGCCGAGCACGCGGCGCACCCCGCCGGACCAGAAGACCTCGCCGAACAGGCTGGCGGCGCGCAGCACGCGGCGCGAGGCCGGGTCGAGCGCGGCGAGGCGGGCCTGCACCATGGCGAGCACCGTCTCGGGCAGGGCCCCGCTCCGCCCCTCGGCGACGGCGCGGATCAGCTCTTCCAGGTAGAACGCGTTGCCGGCGGCGCGCTGGACGACCTCGGCGACCTGCGCGGCGCTCGCGGCGTCGCCGAGCGCGAGCCGGACGAGGCGCTCGGCGGCGCGCGGGGTCAGCGCGCCGAGCCGGATCTCCTGCGCGCTGCGCTCGGCCCAGAGGCGGGGGAAGCGCTCGTGGACCTCGGGCCGCGCGAGCGCGACGGCGAAGAGGGGCCGGTCGGCGAGCCGGGCGAGGGCCTGGTCGACGAGGCGCACCGAGGGGGCGTCGCCCCAGTGGAGGTCCTCCATCACGAGGCAGAGCGGGCGGTCGCGGGTCTCGGCCGCGACGAAGTCGACGAACGCGCGGCCGATCTGCTCGCCCATGAGCTGGGCGCTCTGGCGGGCGGCGCGCAGCGGCGGGCTCTCGTCGTCCGGGAAGGGCGCGCCCGCGATCTCGCCGAGGAGCTCCGCGACGCGGCGCTGCTCCGGCCCGTCCACGCGCCGCGCGACGCGCTCGGCGAGCAGCGCCCTGCGCTCGGGCAGCGGCGCGCCGGCCGGCGCTCCCGCGGCGCTGCGGAGGGCCGAGCCGAGCACGCCGAAGGGGGCGCCGTCGGCGACCGCGTCGCCGCGGCCGAGCCAGACCTCGACGTCCGGCCGGAGGGCGCGGAGGCGGCGGAGCACCTCGTCGCGCAGCCGCGATTTGCCGATGCCCGGCGGCCCGGTGACGAGCACGGCGCGGGCGAGCCCCTCGCCGGCGCACTCGTCGAAGAGGTCGATCAGGGTGCGCAGCTCGCGGTCGCGGCCGACGCAGGGGCTCGGGCGGCCGAGCAGGGTGCGCGCGCCCTCGCCGACCTCGCGCTCGCCGTAGAGCTCCCAGCCGGAGGCGCCGCGGGCCACCTCGAAGCGCGTGTCGAGCAGCGACTGGGTGGCGTCGTCGAGGTGCGCGGCGCCCGCCGCGGGAGGGCCGCCGGCGAGCAGGGCGACGGCGCGATCGAGCAGCTTGCCCACGGGCAGCCGCCCGCTGATCTCGGCGGGGCCGGTGACGACGGCGATGCTGCCGCCCCGCGACTCGTGCGGATCCTGGCTGCCGGCGAGCAGCGGCCCGAGGAGGAGGGCGCAGCGGGCCGCGCGCGCGGCCTGGTCGGTCGCGCTGCCGGTGCCCTGCAGGGTCAGGAGCATCGCCCCGTTCGCGAGCCAGTCGACGCGGGCCCCGAGGTGGCCGAGCGCGGCCTGGAGGCGCGCGCGCAGGTCGGCGTCCAGCTGGGCGGGCACGGTGGCGCCGGGCGGGAGGGTCGAGCCGCCGGCGGGCAGGGCGACGACGACCGAGAGCACGCGCTGCTCGCCGCCGGTGATCGCTTCCTCGGCGCTGCACCGGGTGATCGCGTCGCTCGGGACCGGCGGCGCGGCCGGCCCCGTGGCGAGCGCCTCGAGCGCGCGCAGCGAATCGGCCACCTCGGCCGCGCCGGCGGGGCGCGCCGCCGGCTGCTTGGCGAGCATGCGCGCGACCAGGGTATCGAGCTCGGGCGGCACGTCGCCCCGGAGCTCGCGGACGCCGGGCACCTCCGCGATCAAGAGCTGCGCGAGGACGGCCATGACGTGCCTGCCGCCGAACGCCGGCCGGCCCGTGAGGCACTCGAAGAGCACGGCGCCGAGCGCGAAGACGTCGGTGCGCGCGTCCGCCGGCTCCCCCGTGGCCTGCTCGGGGGCCATGTACCGCGGCGTGCCGATGATCTCGCCCGACAGGGTGAGCGCGCGCGTCGCGCCGCTCTGGCGCGCGATGCCGAAGTCGAGCAGCTTGACGCGGCGCGGGTCGCCGCCGACGAGGAAGAGGTTCTGGGGCTTGATGTCGCGGTGGACGACGCCGCGGGCGTGGGCGGCGGAGAGCGCGTCGGCCGCGGCGATCGCGGCGGCGACGCTCTCGCCGACGGTGAGCCCGGCGCGCCCGAGGCGGGCCGCGAGGTCCTCGCCCTCGAGCCACTCCATGGCGAGCCAGCGCTGCCCGGCGGCGGTCACGTCGTGCGCGATGAAGCGGACGACGCCGGGGTGATCGAGCTCGGCGAGGATCCTGGCCTCGTGGGCGAAGCGAGCGTCGTCCCCGGGATCGGCGCCGGAGAGGATCTTGAGCGCGATCGGGGCGCCCTGCGCGCGGTCGAGGGCGCGATACACGGTCCCCATGCCGCCGGCCCCGGCCAGACGCTCGATGACGAAGCGATTCGCGATCACATCGCCAGGCTGCACGGCGGAAGCATGCCCGAACGGCGCGGCAGGAGGGAGAGGACGATCGAGCGGACGCGGCGGTCGCGCCGGAGGGGCGCGGCCGCGCGGCGCCGGATCACGCGACGGCGCGGTTCAGGTGGGCGGGCGTGCCGGCCGCCGACGGGCGCAGCTCGACCTTCACCCAGCCGGCCTCTCGCCGATCGAACGCCTTGTACGCGTCGATCGCCGACTCGAGGGGCGCCTGCTTCGTGATGATCGTGGTGGGGTCCACCTGGCCGGTCTGCACGAGGTCGACGAGCTTCGGGATGTACTTCCTGTGGTTGCAGTTGCCCATCTGGAGGGTGAGGTTTTTGTTCATGGCCTCACCGATGGGGAACGTGCGGGACGTCTGCGGGTAGACGCCGATCACCGAGATGGTCCCCGCCTTGGCCACGCACCGGACGGCCCACTGCAGCACCTGCGACGGCCCGTCGCCGGCGCGGAAGGTGTCGCCCTTGGTCCGCGCGTCCGGGGAGATCTGCTTGACCTCCAGGTCGAACGCCTTGGCGTCCTGCTTCGCCTGCTTGCGGGCGGGGCCGTCGTGGGGGCGCTCTGCGTCGACGCCCACGGCGTCGATCGCCCGGTCCACGCCGATGCCGCCGGTGAGGCGCATGATCGCGACGAGCGGATCCTCGGCGGAGAAGTCGACGGTCTCGGCGCCCTGGTCGCGGGCCATCTCGAGGCGGTCGGGCACCTGGTCGACGGCGATGATGCGGCCTGCGCCCATGAGCTTGGCGCTGGCGATCGTGAACAGGCCGACGGGGCCGCACCCGAAGACCGCCACGGTGTCGCCGGGCCGGATCTCGGCGAGCTCGGCGCCGAAGTACGCGGTGGGGAAGATGTCCGAGAGGAGGATGGCCTGGTCGTCGCTGACGCCGTTCGGGAGCTTGACGAGCCCGACGTTGGCGAAGGGGATGCGGGCGAACTCGGCCTGGAGCCCGTCGAAGGGGCCGGACATCTTGGGTCCGCCGAAGAACGCCGTGCCCGCGTGCTTGCCGTTCGGGTTCGCGTTGTCGCATTGCGCGTAGTACGCGGCGCGACAGTACGAGCAATAGCCGCACGCGATCGTCGACGGCACGACGACCCGGTCGCCCTTCTTCAGGTTCCTGACGTCGGCGCCGAGCTCCTCGACGACGCCGACCGCCTCGTGGCCGAGCACCGTGCCCGGCACCATCCCGGGCATCGTGCCGCGGACGAAGTGGAGGTCGGTGCCGCAGATGGCGCTCGCCGTGATGCGGATGATCGCGTCGGTAGGATCCTTGATCTTGGGCTCCTTGATATCGTCCATCCGGATATCGCCGATGCCGTGAAACACTACCGCCTTCATGGGTTCTCGCTTTCTCCCTTCCGGGTTGGACCGGCGCGCCGGGCTGCCCGTCGATGACGCGGCGCGCGGCGCGCCGCGCGATGCATAGAATCGAGGCGTCTGGCCGCCGCGTGTCCGTGCCGATCCCGTGCCAGCGCGCGAGAGGAGCGCGGAGAGGCGCGAAATGGCGAGCGAGCGAGGCGTCGGGCGGCGGAGCGCGGCAGCTGTGCTCTGCCGAGCTCGGTGGTAACGATCGCTCCGCCGAGGGGGGAGTTCGTGGCGATTTGCCTCGATTGTGGCCAGCTGGCGCGGAGGCAGCTCGGCTGCGCCGGAGACGCCCGCGGCGGGGGAGGGGAGCTCGGCAGCGCGAGGGCGGGGCAGACCTCGCGAGTCTGCGCTTATCCCGGCTCGCCGGCCCGGACGCGGACGACCTTGCCGTCGAACGCGACGGCCAGCGCATGGACCGGCGCAGCCCCGCTCGCGCGGAGCTCGGCGGCGTAGTCTCGCGTCCGGATCTGCGTGAGCGCCTCCTCGAGCGCCTGATCGAGGCTCGTGCGCGGCGCTCGGGCGACCTTGAGCTCGAGCACGACGCCGGGCCGGCCGGGCTGCGCCGGCCGGATCATCACGTCGGGCCGCCCCTGTCCGGACTCGCGGTTGGAGCGCACCTGATGACCCGGCTCGAGCGCCGCGAGCAGGCCGGCGACGAAGCCATGGTAAACCGCCTCCGGGTCGACCCTCGTCGCGTCGTGGTACGAGAGCACGTCGGTGACGAAGGCCTGGAGCTCCGCCTCGAACCCCGGTGCGTCGCCCGAGAGGAGCGCGGCGAGGAGCCGCTGCATGCTCGTGCCCTGCCGCTTCAGCCGCGCCTCCGCCCATCGGCGGAACGTGCCTGTGTAGAGCAGCCGCACCTCGCGGTTCGGGATCTTCAACGCGTGCGCGGGCTGCTCCCCTGGCCCGCGCGAGCGCTTCTCGGCGCGAAGGTATCCCGAGAAGACCAGCAGCCCGAACAGCGCGTCCTCGTTCTGCGCGAGGTCGCCGATCGCCACGTTCTCCTCGAGCACGCGCTCGATCTCGCCGCCCTCCATCAACACCTCCAGCGCGGGCTGGAGCGTGACGGCGTGCTCCTCGATCACCTTCTGGATGAGATCGTTCGAGCTCGTGCCGAGCCAGAAGGGGAGCGGATCCGCGTCTCTCCCCTCCAGGAAGCTGAGGATCGACCAGGGGTTGTAGATGACCGCGCCGCCGAAGTCGTACCCGTTGTACCACGCGCGGATCACCTCCAGCAGGCTGCGCCGGCCGGCCTTGTCCAGCAGCGCCCCCACCTCGGGCTCGGTGAACCCGAAGCAGGCGCTGAAGTCCGAGCGGAGCAGCGAGTAAGCCACCACGTTGTTGAGCCCCGAGAAGATGCTCTCTCTCGCCACCCGGAGGATGCCGGTGAGGACGGCCCGGTGCAGGTGCGGATTGCCCTTCAGCCCCTCGGTGAGGAACGTGCGCACGAAGTCGAGGATCCGCGGCGCGTAGCCGTGGAGATACCCGGCGTGGATGGGCTCGTCGTACTCGTCGATGAGCATCACGACGCGCTCGCCGTGGAGGCGGTGGAGATGGCTGGACAGATCCAGCAGCGCCCGGCCGTACACGGCCTCGGACGCGGTGCCCTCCAGCACTTCCCTGTAGCGGCGCTGCTCCACCTCCCCGAGCTGGCCGCTGTCGAGCACCTGGCGGTGCTGGTCGTAGAGCGCGACGATCTTTTCCCGGAGGGCCGCCCAGCAGCGCTCGAACGTCTCCTGCTTCGCCCCTTTCAGCGTCAGGTAGATGACGGGATACCGCTGGAAGTGCGCGCGATAGCGCTCTCCGGCCTGCCAGATCGAGAGGTCCTCGAAGAGGTGCGACAGGTCCTCTTGCCGCTTCTCGAAGAACCAGCGCAGCATCGACAGGTTCAGCGTCTTGCCGAACCGCCGGGGGCGGGGGAGGAGGACGACGTGGACGCCCTCCTTGTCGATCAGCTCGCGGATGAGGTGGGTCTTGTCGACGTACTCCAGCCCGGACTCGCGGAGCTGGCGGAAATCGTCGATGCCGAGCGCGACGCGGAGGGACATGGGGTCCCAGCCGTATGCTGTCCGGACAGCGCGAGGTCAAGCGAGCGCCTCGCCCCCGGCCCCCTCGCCGCCGCGCTCGCCCTGCTGCGATTACGGCCTAAGGCCCGGCCGCCGCCATCGCTTCCGCCGGCGTGCGCTGCGGCGCCTCGCCCGCGCCGGTCGCCACGCCGTCGATCCGCAGGTCCGCCCCGTCGACCCGCGCGATCGCCTGCCCGAACCACCGCCCGATCCGGGAGCGCAGCCCCCGGGCGAGCTCGGGCCGCGCGCCGGCCCGGGCCAGGACCTCGAGCACCGAGGTCTCCGGCGAGGCGGCGACGTCGACGATCTTGCCCTGGGGGGTCTCGCCCGCCGCCGCGCGCGCGATCGCCGCGAGGAGCGCCTCGACCGGGATCGCGTCCTCGAAGGCCTCGGCCACCTCCGGCGGAATGAGCACGCGCCGGTCCCGGAGCGCGCGCTCCGCGCCGAGCGGCAGCACGCGAAAGAGCGGCGCGGGTCTGAGCACGATGTACGGGGCCCCGTCCCGCCGGATCCGGCGAATCCCCTCGTCGCCGTCCGGCCGCGACGTCACGACGAGGAGCGAGGTCACCCCGGGGGCGCGCGTCGCCGACAGGGCGGCCGCGAGCAGTGCGGCGGAGGGCGAGGGCGACGGCGGCGCGGCGCCGCGCCACGGGACCGGCTCGACGACCGCGATCCCGGTCGCGCGCGCGTCGAGCGCGGCCTGGAACAGGTTGCCGCGCTCCGCCGTCGCGTGGGCCGCATCCACCCGGCTGTGCGCGATGCCTCGCTGCGACAGCCCATCACAGACCTGCTCCGTGAGGACGGGATCCTCTCCGGTGATCAAGAGCATAACAGGGCTCCTCCTCGGCTGGCGTCGACCGATCGCTAGCCACAGGAGCTCTCACCGTCAATGGCTGCTCCCCTGTCCGACACGGACGATGCTGCGGTGTCGGGGGCGGATCGATCACCGCCCTTCGCGCCGCGGAGCCGCGACCCGCCCCCGCGCCGGCGCCGCGGCGTACAGCGCGAGCGCGCGCCGCACCGGGCCGCGATCGGCGCCGCCCGCCCGCACGGGATCGGCCTCGCCGACCAGCATCGACAGGGCGCGCGCCTGCGTCCGCGCCGCGGCCTCCCGGGCCGGGTCGCCGGCCCGCGCGGCCAGGGCCGAGAGCCGCCGCGAGACGCCGAGCGCCGCCGGCAGCGCCCCCGCGGCCACGTACGCGGCCGCGAGCTCCTGGAGCAGCCCGGCGTCGTCGCCCCGGAGCGCCACCGCCGCTTCGAGGTCGGCGATCGCCTCGTCGCGCCGCCCCTCGCGCGCCCGGAGCGCCGCCCGGGCGCGGTAGCCCTCGACGAAGCCGCGCACGTGGTCCAGCGCCACCGTGTACGCGCGCTCCGCCTCGCGCGGGTCGCCCGCCCGCTCGTACAGCGCGCCCAGCCCGAGGTACGCCGGGCCGTAGGTGGCGTCGAAGCGGACCGCCTCCAGGTACCGCGACAGCGCCACGTCGGCCTCGCCGGCCGCCGCGCGGGCCTCGGCCTGCCGCGTCAGCTCGGCCGCCTGCGCCGTCGCCCAGCCGACCCCGTCCGCCCGGGCCACCGCGGCCGCTTGCAGCAGCGCGGCCGCGAGGGCCACGGCGAGGGCGCGCGCTCCGCGCCCCGCGCCCGCCGCTCCTCCGCACCGCACCGCGCGCACCGATCCGTAGCGTACCGGCGCCCCGCGGATCGGGCAATCGCCGCGCGCGCCGCCCGCTGCGCGCCGCCGTACGCGGCGCGCCGGGCATGCCGGTCACGCCGCAGCGCAGCGCGCCTCGGGGGCCGCGCTCCTCGCGCGGAAGGCAGCCGCCCGGCGCGAGTTCGCGTAGGATGCGCGGCCATGGGTGAGGACCTGCGCTTCCCGGACGCCTTCCTGTTCGGCACTGCCGCCTCTGCCACTCAGGTCGAGGGGCACTGCGCGCAGAGCGACTGGGCCGCGTTCGCGCGCGAGCCGGGGCGCGTCCGCGGCGGCGACACGCCGGACGACGCGTGCGACCAGCTGCATCGCTTCCGCGAGGACGTCGCGCTCCAGGCGCGGCTCTGCATGGGCGCCCACCGGCTCTCCATCGAGTGGGCCCGCGTCGAGCGCGAGCCGGGCGAGTTCGATCCGGCCGCGTGGGATCACTACCGCGACGTGCTCGGCGCGCACCTCGAGGCCGGGATCACCCCGATGGTCACCGTCCACCACTTCACCCTGCCGCGCTGGGTCGCGCAGCGCGGCGGCCTGCTCTCGCAGGAGCTGCCGGCGCTCCTCTCGCGGTTCGCCGAGCGCGCCGTCGAGGCGCTCGGCGACCTCTGCCAGCTCTGGATCACCATCAACGAGCCCAACATGCTCGCCTTGCAGGCCCACCTGCTCGGCGTCTGGCCCCCCGCCCGGAGCTCGCCCGTCGAGGCGGTGCGCGCCCACCAGAACCTCTTCCGCGCCCACACCGCGATGTACCGCGCCATGCACGAGGCCGCGGGCCGCCGCGGCCACGCCATCTCGGTCGGCGTGGCGCACCACCTGCGCGTCATCGAGCCGGAGCGGTTCGGGCGCCTCGCCGACCGCATGTGGGCGGCGCTCTTCGAGCGGCTGTTCAACGACGCGTTCGCGCGCGCCGTCTGCGACAGCGGCCTGCACGACTTCTTCGGGGTGAACTACTATAGCCGCGACCTGGTCCGCTTCTCGCCGGCCCACGCGCGCGCGGGCTTCCTCCGGCGCCTCGTCCCCGAGGGGGCCGAGGTCAGCGATCTCGGCTGGGAGATCTACCCGGAGGGGCTCGGCTACGTGCTCGACGCCTGGTGGCCGCGCGCCCGGGTCCCGATCTACATCACCGAGAACGGCATCGCCGACGCCGACGACGACCAGCGCCCGAGCTTCCTCGTGCGGCACCTCGCCGAGGTCGCGCGGGCGATCGGGCGCGGCATCGACGTGCGGGGGTACATGCACTGGTCGCTGCTCGACAGCTTCGAGTGGGCCGAGGGGTACGCCCCGCGCTTCGGGCTGGTCGAGGTCGACCACGCGACCCAGGAGCGCAGCCCCCGGCCGAGCGCCGAGCTCTACGCGCGGATCGCGCGCGCGCGCCGCATCGACGCCGCCGGCGCGCCGCTCGAGCGCGGCGCCGCGCCCGCGTGACCCCCAGCACCGGAAAGGCAGGACCGATGCGCATCGCGCTGCTGTACCCACCGCCCTGGAAGATCCCCGCGCCGGGGGAGGCGCCCGACACGAGCGGGGACGGCCCGCCGGCGGACTACCGCGAGGGCGATCTCGACCCGGACTTCCACCAGACCCCCTACGGGCTCTACTCCCTGGGCGCGCAGGCCATCCGCGCGGGCCACCAGGTGAAGGTGCTGAACCTCTCGTCGTACCCGTTCTCGCAGGTCGAGCGGATCGTGCGCGAGCTCGACGCGGACGTCTTCGGCATGTCGTGCTGGACCGCGAACCGGCGCGGCGTGGCGCTCACCGCCCGGTGCATCCGGCGGCTCCACCCCGCGGCGCACATCCTCGTCGGCGGGCCGCACGCGACCCCGCTCGCGGCCGAGATGCTGCGGCACCACCCCGAGATCGACACGGTGGCGCTCGGCGAGAGCGAGCTCGCGTTCCTGGAGCTCCTCGAGCGCCTCGAGGCCGGCCGGCCTGCGCTCGGCATCGCCGGCACGGCCTACCGCGTCGACGGCCGCGTCGAGCTCGGCCCGCCCCGGGCCGCGATCGAGGATCTCGACGCCCTCGAGTCGCCGCACGACCACTACGCCACGCACATCGTGATGACCTCGCGGGGCTGCCCCTGGGCCTGCACGTTCTGCGGGGCCGAGACGACCTGGGGCCGCGGCTTCCGGGGCCAGTCGGTGCCTTACGTGCTCGACGCCCTCGAGGCCACGGTGAAGAAGCTGCCCGTGAAGATGGTCCAGATCAAGGACGACACCTTCACGACGAACAGAAAGCGCGTCATCGACATCTGCCGCGGCATCCGCGAGCGGAAGATCTCGTTTCTGTGGAGCTGCGACACGCGCGTCGACGTCCTCGGCGACGACCTGCTCCGGGAGATGCGCCTCGCCGGCTGTCAGCGCCTGAGCCTCGGGGTCGAGTCGGGCTCGCCGTCCATCCTGAAGAACATCGACAAGAAGATCACGGTCAAGAAGATCATCGAGTCGACCGAGCTCGCGAAGAAGTACGGTATCCAGGTCCGGTATTACATGATGCTGGGCAACCGCGGCGAGACGGCGGAGACGTTCCGGGAGACGCTCGCGTTCCTGGAGGCGGCGAAGCCGCATCAGTACATCTTCTCGTGCCTGTCCATCTACCCCGGGACGCGCGATTTCGATGACGCCGAGGCGGCCGGCTGGCTCGAGCGGGACGTCTATTTCCGCGGCGACTTCCAGGAGCTCAAGACCCCGTTCGACGCCTCGGAGGAGGACACGGCGCTGATGAGCGCGTGGTTCGAGCAGAACAAGGGGCTGCGCGAGCTCTACCGCGAGGGGGTGGAGGAGCGGCGGGCGATCCTCGCGCGGCTCGGCGATCACCACGCGGCGCACCTGGAGCTCGGCGTCGCCTACCTCGACGCGGGGCAGCTCGACCTGGCGGAGCGGCACGCGGCGCGGGCCCTCGAGCTCGAGCATCCGCTGCCGGGGCTCGCCTACAACGCGCTCGCCTGCGTCGCGGCGGCGCGGCGCGACTGGCAGGCGATGCAGGATCACTTCACGGCGGCGGCGAAGCGCGATCCGCAGCACGCCGTGCTCATCCGCAACGTCCAGGCGGCGCGGGCGTGGTACGCGAAGGGCGGTCCGGACCGGGGATTGCCGCTCGAGCTCGTCGCGCGCTGCGACTTCCAGCTGCTGGAGCGGACGGTGCAGCCGTCGCTGCCCGGGCCGCTCCCCGAGGACTTCGCCGCGTGGCCGCCGGCGCCGCCGCGGCCCGGGCCGGCGCGGCCGGCCGAGGCGGGCGGGCGCGACGCGGCGGCGCAGCGCGGGCGGCTGCGGGTGGTGCCGTCGTAGGGAGGGCACGTTTGGCGAGGGGATGAGTAGCTGCTCGCGGAACGGGACGTAGGTACTACGCTTATCGACACCCGTGTGATCCATCGAAAGGTCTACACGAATGTGCTCCATTGAGGGGCTCGGCGTGCCGAACCCGCTGGATCACAAGCTGCCGCGGCAGTGGTGAGAGGACATGGGTGTGGAGAGGATTGGCGGCGAGGCTGACCGGGCCCGGGATAGGGGAACGATGAATTGGCGAACCGAATGGATGGCGCTGTCGAATCGGATTCAGGGTCTAGCGGATGCTGCCTCCTACTTCGCGCGGGCCGACCCTGGTGGTGCGAACTATGCTTCGCATGATGCAATTCCTCGCGCCGTGTCGGAGGTCAATGATGCGCTTTACGGCTTTTACCGTAAATACCGCGATCAGGCGCCCAGCCTCGTTAAACCAATCGTTGGGTTCAATGCTAGGCATGATAGCTGTCTTCGAGGTCATCCGGTGAAGATGATCTCTGAGCTTATGCTGGTTAAGAGCGAGGTGGACTATATTCTTGCTGATACCAAGGCGGGTTGCTCGTCTGCTAACGGAACGTGCCTTTGCGCATTTGCAGCGGAGCATCGTGGCGGATGATGATGTCGGTTCAAAGTGGAGACAGGCTTTTGCTAAGGGTGAAGTTGCGTGCGAAAAATTGGGGGCAGCGCACCTCCTGTCTCACGGTATTTGGGCGTTTAAGGCCAACTCAGAAGGGGAGCGAACGGATCTCATTCTTCAGGAACCCATCCGGGATATCGACAAAGTCGAGCGGGTTGCTGAAGGGCTCGTTTTGACGGAATGGAAATTGATTCGTAGAGAATCTGACGTGAGCCGTCAAGCGGCTCAGGCGCGCAAACAAGCGGAGAAGTATGGCTCGGGGAGTCTCGCTGGTTTTGAGCTGTCTTCGCGGCGATACATAGTTTTGGTTTCTGAAAAGATAGATATTAGACTGCCAGATATGGATTGTGGTCATGTTAAATACCATCATGTTGGTATCTGTGTGAAGCCGCGTCCGCCTTCTACTGTGAGGGGATATCGCGAGAAGTCTGGTGTGAAAGGATCGGCTGTGCGCAAGAAGCGCTCGGTGCGCGCCAAATAATGGTTGTTGGTGAGTCGTCATCAAATGTAGACTCTTGCCCGTGATCTGCTCGGCGTCGCGACGGAATCTGCTTTTGCGGTGCGGTGCGCAAAGCCGAACGAGGCCGGCATTCCCGGTTTTCGTCGTACTCTGCTGAAGCGGCCCATCGACCGGTCCTGCCGTGCGCTCCGCGAACGCCCACGGCGAGACAGCTTGAGGCGCGACGATCGCCGGCGCGGTGCTGCCCGCGCTCCAGGGGCTCGATGACGAACGCGCGCGGTTCTACTACGATCTCCTGTACCATTCCCTGAACGAGGCAGCTCGCCGGGCGTTGGAGGCGATGATGAAGGGCTACGAGTACCAGAGCGATTTCGCGAAGAAGTACGTCGCGCAGGGGCGCATCGAGGAAGCGGCGCGCGCGCTCTTGACCGTGCTTCACGCGCGCGGCATCGCGGTGCCGGAAGCAGCACGTGAGCGCATCGTCGCCCAGAAGGACCCGGAGCGCCTGGAGCGCTGGCTCGAGAAGGCCGCCACCGCCAGCGCGCTCACCGAGGTGCTCGACGAGCCGAGCTGAGCCGAGGACGAGCAGGAACTGGCCGGAACGCACCGATTCCGCCATCGAGCAGCATCGAGCACGATGCGCAACGCATCGCCACTGGAGCGTGCCGCCGCCTGGGTTCCGCCGGGCCTCCGGGCGTGCTACCGGCGCTCCATGTCGACGACCACAGATCACGGCCGACCAGGCTCTGCCCCGGAGGCGGAGGCCCCTGTCCAGAACGCCCCGTCGCCGAGCCACGCCGAGCGCTGCCGCACCCTGGCGCAGCGGGCGCGCGCCGCCACGCTGTGCACGCTCGCGCGCGATCCGGCCGGCTATCCGTATGGTTCGCTCGTCACCGTCGCCGTGGACGCGCACGGGCGGCCGCTGCTGCTGCTCTCGGCGCTCGCAGAGCACACGGGCAACCTCAAGGCCCGTCCCGAGGCGTCGCTGCTCGTCGCCGAGCCCGCCGAGGGCCGGGCGGACCCGCTCGCGCTCGGCCGGGCGACGCTGATCGGCCCGTGCCGCCCGCTCGAGGGCGCCGAGGCGGCCGCCGCCCGGACGACCTTCCTCGCGGCGCACCCGCGCGCGTCGTACTACGTGGATTTTACTGACTTTTCCTTCTACCGGCTCGACCCCGTGTCGATCCGCTACGTCGGCGGCTTCGGCCGGATGTCCTGGATCGAGGCCGACGCGTACGCGGCCGCCGAGCCCGATCCGCTCGCGGCCGACGCCGCGCGCATCCTCGAGCACATGAACACCGATCACGCCGATGCCGTCCTCGCGTATGCGAAGGCGCTCGCCGGGATCAAGGACGCCACCGGCGCGACGATGACCTCGGTCGACCGTTACGGCTTCGAGCTCGACGTCATCACGCCGGCGGGTCCGAAGGCCGCGCGGCTCGCGTTCGACGCGCCGGTCTCGACGAGCGACGAGGTGCGGAAGGCGATGGTGGCGCTCGTGCGCGAGGCGCGCGATCGCAGCGCCTGAGCGTCGAGCGCGATGAAGGGGCATCGCGCTCACACCGCCGCGAGAGCGCCGGGCCGGGTTCCCGCCCGGATCGGCGCCGCTGCCGCCATGGCGCCGCCACCTCCGGGGCGCGCCTCTCGCCCCGGAATTCCCCCGCCAAAGCGCTGATTTCGGCTCGCCGTTTCCGTCTCCGTTTCCTGGCACGCGCCCTGCCGGCCGCGCGCCGCATGGGAAAGGCCGACATCACCTTGCGCCACATCGCCCGGAGGCGCCCCGGGGACCTGGCGCGCGCGTTCGTCCCCGAGCACCGCGCGGTCGAGGTGCTCGGCTGGATCGACACCCAGGTCACGAAGCTCGAGCGGCGCCTCGACAAGGCGCTGCGCCTCCGCGTCGGCGGCGAGCTGCGCGTGCTCCATGTCGAGTTCTGCTTCGCGCTGCGCGACGACGTGCCGGACCAGGTCTTCGAGTACCTCGGCTTCCTCTTCACCGCGCTGCGCGCCGAGGCGCCCGGCGAGCCGGTGCCGCCGATCGAGAGCGTCGCTGTGGTCCTCTCGGGCCGGAGGCAGCGCTTGCCTGCGGTCGGCGTGCGCCGCACGGCGTGGCCGGAGCGGCGGTTCAGCGGCACGCACTTCCGGATCGACGCGGTCTACCAGCGCACCGTGGCCGAGCTCCGGGCGCGCGGCAGCGTGTTCTGGCTGGTGTTCGCCCCGCTCGCCCGGGACGCGACCGCGGCGGCGATGGGGGAGGTGGTCGCGGAGATCCAGGCGCGGGCAGCGACCCTCGAGGAGCGGATCGATCTCTACACCGCGCTCCTGGTGATGGCGGCCATCGACCCCTGGGAACATAATCTGCGGAAGGAGCTCGCCATGCTGTTCGACGACAGGGAGAGGGAGACAGAGAAGAAGCTGCTCCGGAGCATTCCGATGATCGGCGAAATGATCATGGAGGCCGAGCGGCAAGCCGCGCTTCGAGGTGAGAAGAAGGGTGAGAAGCGGGGTGAGAAACGAGGCGAGAAACGAGGCGAGAAACGAGGCGAGAAACGAGGTGAGAAACGAGGTGAGAAGAGGGGTGAGAAGCGAGGCGAACAGATAGGGGCGCAGAAGGCCATCGCGGAGCTGCTAGGCCGCCTCTTCACGCGGCGGGTCGGGCGCCGACCGACGGCGGAGGAGGAGCGATCGATCGTCGAGCGCGCGCTGGCGATCGGGCCGGGCGAGGTCGAGGACGCCTTGCTCGATCTCGACGCCGACGCGCTGGTGCGCTGGCTCGCCGAGCCGATCCGCCGGTGAAGCCACGGGGCCATCCGCCTCGTCGCGAGGGCGGTCGAGGAGCTGCCTTTGACCCGCCCCTGACGCCGGGCAGCGCGTCAGCTCCCTCGGCGCCGCGCGCCGCCCGGCCTGCTCCCGCGGCGCGAGCGCCCGAGCGCGTGGTGCAGCCCGCTCTGGAGCGAGCTCAGCGTGACGATCTCCTGGAGATCGATGCCGATGCCCACCATCGTCTGCGCGACCTCGGGGCCCACGCCGGTGAGGATCACCTCCGCGCCGAGCAGCTTGACCGCCTGGGCCGCCCGGATCAGCGAGTCCGCGATCTCGGCGTCCACCACCGGCACGCCGGTGACGTCGAGGATGACCGTGGTCGCGCGCTGCGCCACCACCCCGTGCAGCAGCCGCTCCAGGAGCTGCTCGATGCGCACCCGGTCGAGCCGCCCGACGAGCGGCATCACCAGGATCCCCGCGTCGAGCGGGATGAGCGGCGTCGAGAGCTCCCGGATCGTCGCCTCCTGCGCGTGGATCATCCGCTCTTGAAGGGCCGCGCGCTCCACCTCGGCCCGCCGGAGCTCGGTCACGTCGTACCCCTCGGCGATCACGAGGACGCTCTTGCCGAGCGCGTCGAGGATCGGCTTCATCTTGAGGTCGAGCGTGGCCACGCGCCCGCCCGTCCCGTGGATCTCCAGCTCGCACGAGGACGGCGCGCCCGACGCGGCCCTCTCCACGCACGCCCTCACCCGCTCCTCCACGCCCGGCGCGCCGCCCCAGAACGGCGCGCGCCAGAGGGGCTCGCCGCGGCCCTCCTCCCGGCCGGCCCCGGTGAAATCGGCCATCGTCCGGTTGCGCTCGAGCAGCTCCCCCTGCGGGGTGAGCAGGCTGATGAACATCGAGGTCTCGTCGAAGATCGCGCGAAACTTCTGCTCGCTCTCGCGCAGCGCCTGCTCGCGCCTCAGCTGCTCGGTGAGCGGGCGCGAGAAGGCCGAGAAGAACTGCTCGTCACCGCTCCGGACGAGGTGAGAGCTGATCTCGACGTCGATCAAGTGGCCGTCCTTGTGCACGTGCCTCGTGATGAAGCGGAGCGACCCCTTCTCCTTGATCTCCTCGATGATCGCCGTGACCTCGTGCGGCGACTGCGCGTCGATCTGGCCGATGTGCATCGTCAGGAGCTCGCTCCGGTCGTAGCCCACGATGCTCGCGAAGGATGGATTGCAGTCGAGGATGTCGCCGTTCATGCCGACGACGTGGAATCCCTCGATGGCCGCCTGCAGGATCAGCCGCGTCCGCTCCTCCCGGCGCCCCAGCTGCTCATGCAGTCTGTCGATCTCCTTGCGCAGGCCGGCGTTCTCCACCCGGAGCCGCTCGATGCTGTCGTGATCTGTCGCCACCTTCGCTCTTCCTTCCGTCATCCCCGCCGCGGCCGCCGGCGCCCTCGCCCTGAGGCCGCTCGCCCCCTCCCCGGCGCCGCGACGACTCGGGACGATAGCCGATCTTGATGCCACGCCCGAGCGGACGTCGGCCCTCCCGCGCGCCCTTTCGGCCGGCGCGCTCAGGAGCGGACAACCTCTGTGGATCGGAGGAAACCTGCGCCGGTGGCCCCGGACACCCATCGGCCGGCCGCGCGCGCAGGGGGAGGGCAACGCGGAGGGGGAGGGCAACGCGGAGGGGGAGGGCAACGCGGAGGGGGAGGGCAACGCGGAGGGGGAGGGCAACGCGGAGGCGAGAGGGCAACGCGGAGGCGAGAGAGCGGCCGCGGCGCCGAGCGCGCAGCCGGCGCGCCAGCCGAGGCGCACGCCCCGGAGGCGGCATCCCCCGCCGGAGCCCGAGCTCCGCCACGAGCTGTGTCCTGGATTACGCCTATTGAGTTCGAGTCAACGGGTGGGATGTGCGTGCGATCACGCTCGTTGTTGACACCTCCCGTGACAGGGAGTCCAATGTTTCCCCGCGAAGCGCGGCGATCAAGGGAACGCGACGGCATGGGATCCTCGGACAGCACCCCTCGATGTGAGCGCGCCGAGCTGGTGGAGCTCCTCGGGCGGACGCTCGGCAGCGCCGCGGCGGCGGAGATCGTCGAGCGGGAGGGCGCGCGGCTCGGGCTCCGGGGGGCCACCTTGCCGCTCGAGTCCGCGTACGCGGTGCTCGACGTGCTGGCGGCGATGCCCGGGGTGATCGGCGCCGCGGCCAGCATCGCGCGGACCGAGCTGCGCGTCGCTTCGGTCCGGCGCCGGCTGGAGCAGCGGAATCGGCGGTAGAACCCGGGGGGCCCGCGGCGGGGCCGGAGCGACGCTAGAGGATCTTCATGCCTTCGGAACCAGCCAGTCGACCCATCCTCGTCGTGGACGACAATCCGGACATCCATGTGCTCATGGAGCGGATGCTCGTGCCCAGGCCGCTCCACGATCCGGAGATGATCCGCGGGCTGCACGCCCTCGAGTCGCGCCTGTTCGGCGACGAGCCGCCCGAGGAGGCCCCCGACCCCCTCCACGGGCTCAGGTTCACCATCGAGTCGGCCCACTCGGGCATGGATGGCATCTCGCTCGTGAAGGCCAATCCGAACAGGTACTTCCTCGCCTTCGTCGACATGCGGATGCCGCCGGGCATCGACGGCCTCCAGACGATCAAGGGGATCTGGAGCGTCGCGCCGGACATCTACACGGTCATCTGCACCGCCTACTCGGACTACAGCTGGGATGAGATCGCGAGCGAGCTCGGGTGTCCGCCGAACCTGCTCATCCTCCGCAAGCCGTTCGAGGCCATCGAGGTCCGGCAGATCGCCACCACGATCGCGCGCATGTACGACTCGCTCTCCTGCGTGAGGACGTCGGTCGGCCAGCTGGAGGAAGAGCTCGTGGTCGCGATGGAGAGCGTGTCGCAGCTCGAGGAGCGATCGAGGGCGCTCCTCGCCGAGATCGCCGAGCCGTGCCTCCTGCTCGACAGCGCGGGGGAGATCCTCGGCGCCAACCCGAGCGCCCACGATCTGTTCGGCGTCGACGAGAAGCTCCTTTACGGGCGCGACGTCGCGTCGGTGCTCGTCGACGTGCAGGCCCCGCTCCCGGCCGAGCGCGCGGTCGCGCGGAGCCGCCTCGTGTGCCCGCACAGCCGCGCGGTCGAGGCCAGCGTCACGCTGACCCCGCTCGGGTCGCAGCCCGGCGCCGGGGGCGAGTTCATCGCGCGGATCCGCGTGACCCAGGACGCGTGACCCAGGACGCGTGACCCAGGACGCGTGACCCCAGGACGCGTGATCGAGGCGCCCTCGCCGGCGGCCGCCCCCTCCGGCGCGGCGGCGCCGGCGTCGAGCTGGCTCGATGTGTCGCTGCGGGGTTGCGCGCGCGTCATGAGGCCGCGACGCGCCTGAGCGCTCGGAGTTGCGCGCGTGTCATGAGGCCGCGACCCGCCTGAGCGATAGAGCACCCGCGCGGCCGACGGCCCGCGCGCGAGCGTGCGATGACCCTCCTTGCCCACGACAAGCCGCCTCCCGCGGCGCGAGCGCGCCCCGGCTCGGGCGCGCTCGCGCTGAAGTGGCTCGGGGTCGCGGTGGCCGCGGCGGCGCTCTGGAGCACGCTGCGCGGCGCGGACTTCCCGGGCGTGGCGGCGCTCATCGCCTCGACGTCCGCGCCGATGCTGGCGCTCGCCCTGATTCCCAACCTCGTCGCGCGGCTGCTCCAGGCCGAGGCGAGCCGGCGCGTCTTCGGCGCGCTCGCGCCGCCCGCGCCGTTCGGGCGGTACCTGTCGCTCACGCTGTCGACCGAGGCGCTCAACATGAGCGTCCCGGCCGGCGCAGCCCTCTCCGAGTCGGTCACGTTCTATCTGCTCCACCGGTGGTGCGGTGTCCCGGGGCCGCAGGGCATCGCCGGCATCGCGGCGCGCAGGTCGCTGATCCTCCTCGCGAACGCCGCCTACGTGGCGATCGCCCTCGCGCTCGGCTTCGGCCACCTGGAGCGCGCCTCGGGCCCGCTCCTCGGCGCGCCCGGGCTCCCCTGGCTCGTGGTCCTCTCCGGGCTCGGCCTGCTCGCCGCCGCGCTCGCGCTCGCGGGCGCGCTCCTCTCGGGCACGGTCGCGTCGCGGGTCTTCGCGCAGCTCCGGCGGCTGCCCGGCCGCCGCCTCCGGGCGTACGTCGAGGCGAGGGCCGCGGGCTTCTCCGCGACCGATCGGCACGCCGCCGCGCTCGGCAAGCGGCGCGGCGCGCTCGCGGCGGCGGCGCTCCTCCTGCTCGCGATGTGGATCGCCGAGGGGCTGGAGACGCTCTTCCTCCTCCGGCTCCTGCACGTCGACGTCTCGCTCGCCGAGGTCCTGTCGTTCGAGGTCGTCCTCGCGCTCCTGCGCGCGGCCGCCTTCATGGTGCCGGCCGGCCTCGGCGTGCAGGACGCCGGCTACGTCGCCTTCCTCGGCGCGCTCGGCGTGCCCGCCGCGGCGACGGTCGGCGCCGCCTTCGTCCTCCTCAAGCGCGCCAAGGAGATCGTCTGGATCGCCCTCGGCCTGCTCGTCTTCTTCGGCGGCCGCGCGGCCTTCCGCCCGGCGCCCGAGGCGGCCTGATCCGGGCCGCCGCGCCCGCGCGCGCCCGTTTACCGCGAGGTGACATGATGTCGAGAAGCAAGGCGCTGTTCATCTGTGGATCGATCAACCAGACAACGCAGATGCACCAGATCGCCCGGGAGCTCCCCGAGGTCGACGCGTTCTTCACCCCGTATTACGGCGACCGCGACGTCGAGCTCATGCGCCGGCTCGGCGCCCTCGAGGGCACGATCGGCGGCAACAAGCTGCGCGGCCGCTGCCTCGATTACCTCAGGGACCACCGCCTCCCCGTCGACGACGGCGGGCGGCGGGGCGATTACGACCTCGTCGTCCACTGCTCGGATCTCGTGTGGCCGAGCAACATCACCGGCAAGGACGTGGTGCTCGTCCAGGAGGGGATGACCGATCCGGAGAGCCTGCTCTTCCCGCTGATCCAGCGCTTCCCGTCCTTGCCGCGGTGGCTCGCGGGCACCTCGGCCACGGGCCTCAGCGACAGGTACACGCGCTTCTGCGTGGCGAGCCACGGATACCGCGATCTCTTCGTCCGCCGCGGCGTCCGCCCGGAGAAGGTCGTTGTCACCGGGATCCCGAACTTCGACGACTGCGCGCGTTACCTCGACAACGACTTTCCCTTCCGGGGCTACGTGCTCGTCTGCACCTCGGATATCCGCGAGGTGTTCTGGTACGAGGACCGGGAGAAGTTCATCCGGAAGGCCCGGCGGATCGCCGCGGGGCGCCCGCTCCTGTTCAAGCTCCACCCGAACGAGAAGGTGTCGCGCGCGGTGGCCGAGATCTCGAGGTTCGCGCCCGAGGCGAGCGTCCTCACGGGCGGGTGCGCCGAGCACATGGTCGCCAACTGCGACGTGCTCGTCTGCCAGTACTCCTCGCTGGCCTATGTCGGCCTCGCGCTCGGCAAGGAGGTCCACTCGTTCTTCGAGCTCGACGAGCTCCAGCGGCTCTTGCCGCTCCAGCACGGGCGCGCCGCGAAGAACATCGCCGACGTGTGCCGCGGCCTGCTCGCCGGCGCCGGGCGCGCCGCGCCCGGGCCGTCCGCGGAGCCCGGCGCGCCCGAGGCGCAGGCCCACGCGCGGAGCCGCCTGAACGGCCGCTCGGCGCACGCGGCGCCCGGCGACGCGGACGAGGCGAGGGCGTGACGACGCTCGTCGTGATCCAGGCCCGGATGGGCTCCAGCCGGCTGCCCGGCAAGGTGATGCTGCCGGTCGCGGGGAGGCCGCTCCTGCAGCGCATGGTCGAGCAGGTCGCCGCCGCGCGGTCGCCGTTCGAGCTCACGGTCGCGACCTCGGTGGACCCGGCCGACGATCCCATCCACGCGCTCTGCGCCACGATCGGCGTGCGCTGCTTCCGCGGCCACCCGACCGATCTGCTCGATCGTCACCACGGCGCCGCCGTCCTCGCCCGCGCGGACGTTGTCGTGAAGATCCCCTCGGACTGCCCGCTCATCGATCCGGACGTCATCGATCGGGTCCTCTCGTTCTTCCACGCGGCCGAGGGCCGCTACGATTACGTGAGCAACCTCCACCCCGCGACCTACCCCGACGGGAACGACGTCGAGGTGATGACCATGGCGGCGCTCGAGCTGGCGTTCCGCGAGGCGCGGCGCCCGCTCGAGCGCGAGCACACGACCCCGTTCCTCTGGGACAACCCGGGCCGCTTCCGGATCGGCAACGTCGCCTGGGAGACGGGGCTCGATCTCTCCATGTCTCACCGGTTCACGATCGATTATCGAGAAGATTACGATTTCGTGAAGGCCGTTTACGAAGCGCTGTCCACACCGCACAATCCCACACTGAGGCTCGGCGCCATCCTCGATCTGCTCGCCGCGCGCCCGGACATCATGGCCCTCAACGCGAGGTACGCCGGCGTCAACTGGTACAGGCACCACCTGGGCGAGCTCAGGACCGTGTCCGCCGGCGAGACGCGGGCGCCCGGAGACACCGCATGAACGATCCCAGCCAGTCCCGCCACGCGGAGCTCGCCGCGCTCGCCCTCCGCGTCCGGGAGCACATCGTCCGGATGTCGGCGGGCGGCGGTTGCTTCATCGGCGCCTCGCTGTCGTGCGCCGACATCCTCGTCCACCTCTACGCGCGCGTGCTCAGGATCGCGCCCGCGACGGCCGCCGACCCGGGGCGCGATTACTTCTTCCTCTCGAAGGGGCACGACGTCCCGGCGCTCTACGGCACCCTGGCCGAGCTCGGCTTCATCCCGAGGGAGCGCCTCGACAACCACCTCAAGCCCTCGGATCACATCTACTGGCACCCGAACCGCGCCGTCCCTGGGGTCGAGTTCCACTCGGGCTCGCTCGGACACCTGCTCTCGGTCGCGATCGGGGTCGCGCTCGACATCAAGCTCCGCGGCGACGATAACCGCGTCTTCGTCCTGCTCGGCGACGGCGAGCTCGACGAGGGCTCGATCTGGGAGGCGTGCCTCGTCGCGCAGGCCTACGGGCTCGACAACCTCACGGCGATCGTCGACCGGAACGAGTTCCAGGCCAACGTGGCCACGGAGGATCTCCTCCCCCTCGAGCCGATCGACGCCAAGTTCCGGGCGTTCGGCTGGTCGGCCTCGACCTGCGACGGACACGACTTCTCCTCGCTCGACGCCGCGCTCCGGGGGCTGCCGCGCGAGCCCGGGCGGCCGACGGCGGTCGTCGCGCGCACCGTCCGCGGCAAGGGGCTCCCCAGCATCGAGCGGCGCGCGGACCGCTGGTTCGTGAGCTTCACGGCCGCCGAGGTCGAGGCGCTGCTCGCGGAGCTCCACGGGGGCGGCCCCGCGCAGGTCACGTCCGAGGCGCGGATCGTGAGGTGAGGTGATGAGCATGCGTTACGAAGAGGCCCTCCTCGCGCTCTGCCAGGGCAACCCCGATCTCGTGGTGATGACCGCCGAGAACCGCGCGGCGATCCGCAACCTGCCCGGCCGCATCGGCGCGCGGTTCATCGACGTCGGCATCTGCGAGCAGACGATGATCGGCGCCGCCGCCGGGCTCGCCCTCCGCGGCCGCGTCCCGATCGTCCACGCGCTCGCCACGTTCCTCGTGATGCGCGCCTTCGAGTTCATCCGCACCGACGTCGGGATCCCGGGCCTGCCGGTGAAGCTCGTCGGCGCGGTGCCGGGCTTCCTCTCGGAGGCGAACGGGCCCACGCACCAGGCGCTCGAGGACGTCGCGCTGATGCGCGGCGTGCCGGGGATGCAGGTCTTCTGCCCCGCCGACGAGGCGGAGCTCGTCGCCTGCCTCCCCGAGGTCGTCGCCAGCCCCTCGCCCTGCTACGTGCGCTTCACCGCCCGCCCGCCGCGGTCGCCGCACCCGGCGCCGCCCGCGATCGGCAGGGCGGAGGTCCTCACGGAGGGGCGCGACGTCGCGATCCTGACCTACGGCCTCCTGGTCGGCGAGGCGCTCGCCGCGGCCGAGGCGCTCGCCGCGCGGGGGCTCTCGGCGCGCGTCGTGAACCTCCGCTGGCTCAAGCCGATCGACGAGGAGGCCGTGCTCGACGCGCTCTCCGCGGCGCGCCTCACCGTGCTCCTCGAGGACCATTTCACGACCGGCGGGCTCGCGTCGATCGTCGCGGAGCTCTGCCTCGCGCGCGGCGTCGCCGCGCCCGTCCTGCCGATCTCGCTGAAGGAACGCTGGTTCACGCCGGCGATGCTGGCCGACGTGCTCGCGGCCGAGGGCTTCACCGGCCCGCAGATCGCCGCGCGCGCGCTGGCCGAGCTCGACCGGCGCGCGGCGCGCGCCCGCTGACGGGCCGACGTAGAAGCCGACGTAGAAAGAGACCTCATGACCCACCCCACGCACAGCCGCCCTGACACGGACGCTCCGGGCCCCGCCGGCGCGCCGGCCGCGCCCTACCCGGACATCACCCGATCGAACGCGCTGTTCGAGCGCGCCCGCGGCCTCATCCCGGCTGGGACGCAGACGCTCGCGAAGGGCCCGGGGCAGTGGGTCCGCGGCGTCGCGCCGAAGTACCTTGTGCGCGGCCGGGGCGCGCGCGTCTGGGACGCCGACGGCAACGAGTTCGTCGATCTCGTGATGGGCGTCGGGCCGATCTCGCTCGGCTACGCGTATCCGGCGGTGGACCGCGCCATCGCGGAGCAGCTCGCCGAGGGGATCACCTTCTCGCTCATGCACCCGCTCGAGGTCGAGGTGGCCGAGCTCGTGCGGGAGGTCGTCCCGGGCGCGGAGATGGTCCGGTTCAGCAAGACCGGCGCCGACGTCACGAGCGCCGCCGTGCGCCTCGCCCGCGCCTTCACGGGCCGCCGCAAGGTGCTCTGCTGCGGATACCACGGCTGGCACGACTGGTACATCGCGGTCACGGACCGGAGCGCGGGTATCCCGGACCAGGCGAAGGATCTCACCTTCACCTTCCAGTACAACAGCCTCTCGAGCGTCGAGGAGGCGCTCGACGACGACACCGCGTGCGTGATCCTCGAGCCGACGGTGTTCGAGGCGCCGGCCCCCGGGTTCCTCGAGGGGCTCGCCGCGCTGTGCAGGGCGCGCGGCGCGCTCCTCGTCTTCGACGAGATGTGGACGGGCTTCCGGCTCGCGCTCGGCGGCGCGCAGGAGCGCTTCGGCGTGACGGCCGATCTCGCCTGCTTCTCCAAGGCGGTCGCGAACGGGATGCCGCTCTCGATCCTGACGGGCCGGCGCGACGTCATGCGCCTCTGCGAGAGGGACGTCTTCTTCTTCACCACGTTCGGCGGAGAGGCCCTGTCGCTCGCGGCCGCGAAGGCCACGATCGAGGAGATCCGCGACAGGTCCGTGCCGGAGCGGCTGGCCGAGCAGGGCAAAAAGCTCAAGGACGGCTATAACGCCCTCGCGCGCGCGCTCGACATGCCGTACACCGCGTGCTCCGGGCTCGACTGCCGGTCTGTCGTGACGTTCTCCGGCCCCGACGCGCTCGTCATGAAGTCGCTCGTGCAGCAGGAGATGCTCGCGCGCGGCGTGCTCTGGGGCGGCTTCCACACGATGTGCTTCTCGCACACGGACGCGGACGTGGCGCAGGTGCTCGCGGCTTATGGAGAGGTCCTTCCGATCCTGAAGGACGCGGTCCGCCGCGGCGATCTCGCGGCGCGGCTCCGGGGCGAGCCGGTCGAGCCGGTCTTCAGGAAGACCCACAACTTTCACGTCAAGCCGAAGCCTGCGCGCTGAGGAGGGCCGATGAGCGACACTGCTGCTTTCTCCCTCGAGGGCCGCGTGGCCATCGTCACCGGCGCCCTCGGGCTGCTCGGGCGCCACCACTGCCGCGCGCTGCGCGACGCGGGCGCGCTCGTGATCGCCGCCGATCTCGACCACGAGGCGTGCGTGCGCTTCGCGGTCGAGGAGGGCCTCGCCGCGGGGCAGGGGGTCGACATCACGCGGCGGCCGGCGGTCGAGCGCCTGTCGGACGCGGCGCTCGCGCGGTTCGATCGCGTCGACGTGCTCGTGAACAACGCCGCGGTGAACGACAAGTTCGAGAGCCCCGCCGCGTCGGCCGAGCTGTCCCGCTTCGAGAGCTACCCGATCGAGCTCTGGCAGCGCGCGCTCGACGTCAACGTGACGGGCACGTTCCTGTGCTGCCAGGTGATCGGCGCGCACATGGCCAGGCGGGGGCGGGGGAGCATCATCAACATCGCCTCCACCTACGGCGTCGTGGCGCCGGACCAGTCGATCTACCGGCGCCCCGACGGGACGCAGTCGTTCTACAAGTCGGCCGCCTACCCGGCGACCAAGGGGGCGGTGCTGGCGCTGACGCGCTTCGCGGCGGCGTACTGGGGCGGGCAGGGGGTGCGGGTCAACGCGATCTCGCCCGGCGGCGTCGAGGCCGGGCAGGAGGGCTATTTCATCGAGAGCTACGCGCGCAGGACGCCGCTCGGCCGCATGGCGAGGGCGGACGAGCTCGGCGGCGCGCTCGTGTACCTGGCGAGCGACGCCTCGAGCTACGTGACGGGCGCGAACCTGCTCGTCGACGGCGGCTTCACGGCGTGGTGAGGCGGGCGCTCCGATGATCGAGCTCTCCGAGGCCGAGCTCCGCCTGCGGGCGCGCCGGGTCCGGCTCGTCCTCACCGACTGCGACGGCGTCCTGACGGACACCGGCGTCTACTACTCCGAGCGCGGCGAGGAGCTGAAGCGCTTCTCCCTGCGCGACGGGATGGGCGTGGAGCGCCTCGCGCGCGCCGGGGTCGCGTCGGCGATCGTGACGGGCGAGGCGTCGCCGAGCGTGCGCCGGCGCGCCGACAAGCTCGGGATGCGGGTGTTCCTCGGCGTCCGCGACAAGGCGGGCCACCTCCCGGCGATCCTGCGCGAGGCCGGGGTCGCGCGCGGCGAGGTCGCGTACATCGGAGACGACGTGAACGATCTCGCGATCATGCAGGAGATCGCCGAGGCCGGCCTCACCGCCGCGCCCGCCGACGCCGTGGCCGAGGTCTTCGGCGCGGCGCACCGCCGGTGCGAGGCGCGCGGGGGCCACGGGGCGTTTCGAGATTTCGCGGACTGGATACTCAAGCTCGCGTCGTGAGCTCCGCCGGGCCGCTCCTCGGGAGCGTCCGGGCGCGGCGCCGCGCCGCGCGAGCAACGGAGATGGAGGTTGCGTCATGTGGTCATCACCGGCTGTCGTCAAGATCGGCAATAGGCTCGTGGGCGACGGCGAGCCCGTGTTCGTCATCGCGGAGATCGGCATCAACCACAACGGGTCTCTCGAGATCGCGAAGAAGCTCATCGACGGCGCGTGCCTCGCGGGGTGCGACGCCGTGAAGTTCCAGAAGCGCACCCCGGAGAAGTGCGTGCCGCGGGACCAGTGGCACATCGAGCGCGACACGCCGTGGGGCCGGATGACGTACATCGATTACCGGCACCGGGTCGAGTTCGGCGAGCGGGAGTACGCCGAGATCGATCGCTACTGCAAGGAGCGCGGCATCCTCTGGTTCGCCTCGTGCTGGGACGAGGAGTCGGTCGAGGTGATGGAGCGGTTCGACCCGCCCTGCTACAAGGCGGCGTCCGCGGCGCTCACGGATCACGCGCTGCTGCGGGCGATGAAGGCGACGGGGCGCCCGCTCATCGTGTCGACCGGCATGTCGACGATGGACGAGATCGAGGCCGCGGTGGCGGTGGTCGGCCAGAGCAAGCTGCTCATCGCGCACGCCACGTCGGCGTACCCCTGCGCGCCGGAGCAGCTCAACCTGCGGATGATCGCGACGCTCAAGGCGAGGTATCCGCGCTGCCCGATCGGCTATTCCGGCCACGAGACGGGGCTCGCGCCGTCGGGCGCGGCGGTGGCGCTCGGCGCCACGTTCGTGGAGCGGCACATCACGCTCGACCGGGCGATGTGGGGCACGGATCAGGCCGCGTCGGTCGAGATCGTCGGGCTGGTCAAGCTGGTCGCGAACCTCCGCGACATCGAGCGCTCGCTCGGCGACGGCATCAAGCGCGTCTACGAGAACGAGCTCGCGCAGCGCAAGAAGCTCGCGCGGGTGCGCCCCGCGGACGGCGCCAAGGCGGGCGCCGAGGCGAACGGGGCGCGCGCGGACTGACATGGCTGACGTAATCTGACGTAATCTGACGTAATCTGACGTAATCTGACGTAATCTGACGTTATCTGACGTAGATCGAGGCGGATCGAGGCGCGATGTCGCTCGACGTGCTGACGGACTGGAGGGTCCTCTCGCCGCTGCTCATCGTGAGCGCGGCGGGGGTGTTCATCGGCCTGGAGCGGCTGTTCC
The DNA here is from genome assembly GCA_051525975.1 of Sorangium sp. So ce134. Classification (GTDB taxonomy): domain Bacteria; phylum Myxococcota_A; class Polyangia; order Polyangiales; family Polyangiaceae; genus Sorangium. Next base: position 7,636,908 of record CP150314.1, on the reverse strand, counting down.
CGTACGATCGGGGACAGCGGCTCTTCCGCAAGGGGTGGTTCGACGACTTCTTCCTGTACACGCTCGCGCAGAGCTACGTCCTCGGCCTCGCCATCGACGCGATCATCCGCGCGCTGGACGGGGCCGTGGGCCCGGGGCGCCTCCGGCTGGTCTCGGGCTGGCCGGTGTGGGCGCAGCTCCTGTTCTTCTTCGTGGTGCACGACCTCTACATCTACTGGTTCCACCGGCTCCAGCACCGCTCGCCGCTCCTCTGGCGGACGCACGAGGCGCACCACTCGGTGGACGACGTCGACTGGCTGGCCGGGTCGCGGTCGCACCCGATCGAGATCCTCATCAACCAGACGGTCGAATTCGCGCCGATCGTGCTCCTCGGCGCCGCCCCCCAGGTCGCGCTGATGAAGGCGACGCTCGACGCGGTGTGGGGGATGTACATCCACGCGAACATCGATGTCCGGACGGGCCCGCTCCAGTACGTGATCAACGGGCCGGAGATGCACCGCTGGCACCACTCGGGCGTCTTCACCGGGTACGGCTTCAACTTCGGGACGAAGCTCGCCGTCTGGGACTGGCTCTTCGGGACGGCGTACCGGCCCGCGGGCGAGAAGCCGCCGCGCTACGGGCTCGTGGGGGTCGACTTTCCGGAGGGGTACCTGCGGCAGGTGTTGTATGCCTTCCGGCGGCCCGCGCGGGCGCGCGAGGCGGCGGCTCCCGCGGGCGAGGGCGCGGGTCGGGACGGCGCGGCGGCGGAGTGAGCGCGTCTGTCGGATCGCACAGCGTGATGATGTCCTGATGCGAATGCTCGGCGTGTCCGCCTTGCGTTTCGGGGCCCTGTTGGGCCAATCCCTACAAGCGTCTACTCGTAAAACAGCCGGTAAATGACGGACTTTTTGCGCGCCCTGCGTGAGCATCCCAAGGCGTCCACCCAGATGCTATTCACGGTAGGAGGTTGTTCGATCGGTATGTTGATGCATGTCTTGCCGCTCGGTAGATGAACTGTTATTTGGGCCTGCCCAAGTTGGGATATCGCTGCGCGGTTGCAGCGGGCAAAGTCGAAAACGCCTGCGTCGTTGGTCAGAGCTTCGCAGGGCGTCTCGAGCAGCGTCACGCGGGCCCCGCGTATAGCTTCGCGAGTGCTCATGTCGTAGACGGTTCCACCATAGACCGGCGCGGGCAAGTCCTCGCTCGGTGCTGCCTCATCCTTGGCGGCCGGCGCTGTCGGCACATGCGCTGCAGGAGGTAGACCGCTCGGAGCAGATACTGCAGAAGGCGAGCCGCTTGAATCGGCCAAAGCGGATTTGGCGTTCAGTAAGCGATCGAGTTCGGCGTTGCGGGAGCTCAGATCTTCGATTTTCCGATCTATAGTGGCTGGTGCCGAAGGTGAGGACATACACACGCACATGAAGCCCAGCGAGCCGAACACGACTGACACAAGCATGCCGAACGCGGCGCCAGTCTTGGACGCTTGTCGCGCCGGCGATGCTTCGGCACGAAATAGGTGGCCTCGCTCGTCGGCTCGTGGTCGCGCTGTGGCAGAATGCCTGTCCTGATGTCGAGGCTCGGTCTCGTGGGTGCCTGCTGTCGCCACGCGCAGTACTTCCGCGGAGATTGCGGCAAGATCTTCTTCTATCACATGGTCCGCACCTGCAGACAAGGCACGGCTGTCCGACGGGCATAGCTGCATCTCGGCGAGCCAAGGGACAGAGCGCCAGAGGCAGGGCCTAACGAGGACGGGTATTACTCTGAGACCTTCGGCCTGGCGCCGATTCAACAAGCGGGGGACCTCCTCGCGTAGAACGAAATCGGATGCCAGGAAATCCGCTGATACCAGGAGCACGGCGACGCGGGCGCGTTCTATGGCGCCTTCGATTTCTTTTTGCCAGTCTTCGCCTGCCCCAATCCGTCCACTGTCCCACACTTCAAGTGCGCCTTGCTTTTCGAGCACCTTGAGGTGTTGAACCAGCCTGTTCTTCCACGTCTTATCTTGGTGGCTATAGCTGATGAAGACAGTCGGGCGGGCCTCCATGGGATAACATCATCGCACAGATGGTGCCACGGACCTAGGCCTAGCCGTACAGCCTCCCGCTCGCACCTGGCTTCTTGGCTGAACAAATGAGCAGTTGATGAGGCAGGCGAGCGGTCTCACGGCCGTCCACGTGGCCACGTGAAGGCCAGCGAGCTTCTAAGCACCCGGCACCCGCAGCAGGCGCAGCATGTCGCGCCTGTGATCGACCTAGAGCGGCTCAGGGGCGTGTTTGGTACACGGCCACGGGTGGCGGATGTGCCGCCTGTCGAGCGTCCAGGAGAGGCAGTCGAGGCGGCCGGCGCGCGAAGTACCGATCTCCAGGACGTAGCCGGACGCGTGCCGGCCGCTTCGGGACATAGCCGACGCGGCCAAACCAGCCGCGCGCATCCTGGCGGGTCACCTTCCGCAGCGCTTGACCGATGGCCTCGTAGAGAGCCGGCACGGTACGAGGCGCTTGAGCTCGAATGAACTGCTTGATCTTCGCGCCGCAGTTTTCCACCGGCGACAAGTCAGGTGAGTAGGGCGGCAGGATCTGGTAGTGCGCGCCGCGCTCCTCGACCGCCTGCCGCGCGCCAGGCGTGCGATGGGCGCCGAGCCCGTCGACCAGCACAATGTCCCCCGGACGCAGCTGCGGGGCGAGCTGCACGCGGAGATACTGCTCGAACACCGGGCCGTTCATCGCGCCCTCGAACGCCAGCGGCGCTACCACCCCACGCAGCCCCAATCCGACCACCAGCGTCACGTTCGGGTCGGTATTGCACGGCGCTGCGCCGTAAGCGCGCTCGCCCCACGGTGCCCAGCCGTAGCCACGGCTCATGCCCAGGTGGGAACCGAACTCGTCGAGGAACACCAGCCGCTCAGGAGCCACCTCGCTCATGCGCTCGGCGAACTCCTCGCGCGTCCTTCGCACGTCCGGTCGATCCTGTTCACTGGCGCGCAGATCTTTTTTTTTACGGCTCCAGCCGAGGCGACGCAGGGCCAAGCTCATCGTCGTGCGGCTGACCTGCTGGCCATGGCGCGCGGCGTAGAGCTCGCTCAGCTCCTCCAAGGTCCGGTCGTTCTGCTCCTCCAGCAGCGCTCGTACGGTCTGCAAGCCTTCGGGGCCAATGACGGGCGGTACGCCCCCGCCATGGGGACGAGGCCGCACGCTGCCGGTGGTCCGGAGCAGGCGTAGGTAGTTTTCCACGGTGTTCGCTGCGACGTCGAATCGCTCGGCCAGCCCCCGCACACTCCCCTCGCCACGGCGGTAGGCATCCACGATCCGCTGCCGCAGGTCGAGGCTATACGGACGCATTGTGGTCTTTCTAACCACTGTACGCCCGCGCTGCAAGCAATCGCCCTCGGCTGTATCGTACCAAGGCCGGCCCGCACCCGCTCTAGAACGCCGAACACGTTGATCAAGCGAGAAGTGAACCGCCAAGACGCCAAGACGCCAAGACGCCAAGACGCCAAGACGCCAAGACGCCAAGACGCCAAGACGCCAAGACTTCTTCTCTCTCTCTCTCTCTCTCTCTCTCTCTCTTTCTCTTTACTTGGCGTCTTCTTGGCGTCTTGGCGGTTCGAAATTCTGCGCTTTTCAGGCAGTTTCAACCCGTTGTCGCTCTAGGTTTCTCGGGCGTGCTCGCCTTCGTTTTTCTGGGGCCAAGGAGGCAGTCTCGCTGAACGGGGGGCCTTGACAAGGCCCATCGGGCCTCCTCGGGCCCCCTCGGGCGCGGGGACCGTGCCGGCCGCGCTGCGAGCCCACCCAGCTGGCATCCTCGCTCGCCGCTTGATATCCAGGAGCGCCATGAGCTCCGCTGCGACCCTGCGCGCAGACGCCGCGCACATCCCCGCTGTCCTCGACATGATGGAGGACTTCAACGCCGGCGAGGAGATCCCGTGGGATCGCGCCGCGATCGAGGCGAGCCTCCGGCGGCTGCTCGCCGACGCCGCGCTCGGGTTCGTCGTCGTGGCCGTCTCCGCGCAGGGCGCCCTGGGCTACGCCGTCGTGACCTTCAACTACGATCTGGAGTTCAGAGGCCGCGACGCGTTCGTGACCGAGCTCTACGTGCGCCCCACGGCGCGCGGCGCGGGGCTCGGCCGGCTCCTCCTCGCCAGCGCCGAGGCGATGGCCATAGAGGAGGACGTGCGCGCGCTCCACCTCCTCGTCCGGCCCGACAACACGCGCGCGCTCGCGCTCTACCGCGCGAGCGGCTTCGTACAGACGCCTCGGGTGATGATGACCAAGGAGCTCGGCGTCGCGACCGCCGCGGCGCGGTCCGACGGGTGAATGCCGGAGGGCGCCTTCCGGCGCGTCACGGCGGGCTAGCCCGACGCGACGCGGGCGCGGCGTCCACCCCGCCCAGCCGAGCGCTGGTCACGTCCCGGACGGCGGCGTAGCCTGCGCGGCGATGGACACCGCCGCCCGCGAGCAGCGCATCGCTCAGATACTGCTCTTTCTCACGCCCGCCATGTTCACCACCAACATGGTGCTGGCGCGCGCCACCGCCGACTTCATCCCCCCGGTGGCGCTGGCCGAGCTGCGCTGGTCCGGTGTCGTGCTGCTGCTCTTGCCCTTCTGCGGCGCCGAGCTGCGCGAGCGCCGCGCCGCGCTGGCCCGCGAGTGGCGCGGCCTGCTCGTCCTCGGCCTGCTCGGCATGGGCATCTGCGGCGCCGGCGTCTATCTCGCCGCGGCCAGCACCACGGCGACCAACATCGGCTTGCTCTATTCCTTCTCGCCGATTGGCATCATCCTGCTCTCGCGCGCCATGTTCGGCGAACGCTTGAGCCTGCGCCAGGCGCTCGGCGCGGCGCTGGCGCTCTCGGGCATGCTGGTCATCGTGCTGCGCGGCGATCCGGCGACGCTGCTCCACCTGAGCTTCAGCACGGGCGACCTGCTGATCCTGGTCGCCGCCATGTCCTGGGCGCTCTATGCCGTGCTGCTGAAGCGCTGGCCCAGCGCCCTCGGCGTCAACGCCCGGCTGACCGCCATCGCCGCGGCCGGGGTGATCGTGATGCTGCCCTTCCTCGCCTGGGAGCTGGCCGTCAAAGGCCCGCCGGTCCTCGATACCCGCACGGTGGCGGCCGTCCTCACCCTGATCGTCGTTCCGGGCGCCGGCGCCTATGCCACCTACAGCTACATCACGAAGCACCTCGGCCCGAGCCGCACAGGGCTGATGCTCTATCTCTCGCCCATCTACACCGCCGTCATGGCCTGGCTGTTCCTCGGCGAGGCCTTTGCCGTCCACCACTGGTTCGGCGCGGCCCTGGCCCTGCCGGGGCTGTACCTCGCCACCCACAAGCCGGTCGCGCGCGAGGCGCGCTGACCAGGCCCCGCGCCTGGGAACCGCCGCGCGCCGCGCCATCTGCGTGACGATGCTCGCGGCGCCGCCTGCGTTTGGTGTAGGTATCGGGCTTCGCTGCAAGGAGGCGACGATGACGGCACGGACTTGGCTGATGGCGCTGGCGATCTTCACGGCTGCTGGGTGTGGTGGCGAGGGCGAAGAGCCAGCCAGCGCGACGTGTACAGGGGAAGGCTGCGCGTGCAGCGGGTTCGATTGTGACTGCGTGGCCGGCGCGGACTGCAAGACCGATTGCGGTTCAGAGACGTGCTCCCTCGACTGCACGATGGCCGCGAAGTGCAACGGCACCAGCGACGGCGCGCTCGTGCTCCAGTGCGTCGACACGAGCGCGTGCACAGGCGACGGCGGCGACCGCAGCGTGATCACGTGCACGCAGCAGTCGAGCTGCGATGTGAAGACCGGCGTTCGCGCCACGGCGATCTGCCGGGACCAGGCCGTGTGCAAGTTCGACCTCGGCTCGGACGCCATGATCTTCTGCGAGGGCGAGAGCAGCTGCGACCTCACGTGCTACGCGAACTGCGCCGCGAGGTGCGCCGAGACGGCGGAGTGCACGCTGAGCTGCAGCGCCGACGGCACGTCCGGCGTGGCGTGCCCGGACGGACGTGTGGTGTGCGGCGCCGGGTGCTGAGCCTGGAGGAGCTCATCCGCGCCGCGGCTACCCGACGCACGACCTCTGCTTCCAGACACGCTGTGCCCCGGTCCTGACTGCGCGGGCCCTGGCGATGCGTGGTGTTATCATGGGGGGCCAGCGGCTCTTGCGCCCGCAGGCTCATGAATGGATCGCGCAGGTCGATGACTGCTCCACCCCGCTCGGCCGGAAGCGGCTCCGCTCCCGGGCTGCCAACAGGTTATCTCCTGCACGAGCGGCTCGAGGGCCACGGAGGCGACGTGCTCTATCGCTGCCGGCGCGCGCGCGACGGATTGGCCGTGCTCGTGCGCATGCCGCCGGCTCCCCTCGCGGCCTCCGCCGCCGAGGAGCGGTATCGGCGGGAGCTCGCGCTCGCGCGGCTCCTCGCCAGCCCGCACGTCAACCCGGTCCTCGCGGTGGAGAGCGCGGGCGGCCGGGTTGCGCTGGTGCAGGAGGACTTCGGCGGCAGCGCGCTCGCCGGGCAGATCCCGCCGGGCGGACTGCCCCTCGACGAGGCGCTGGACATCGCGCTCGCCCTCGCCCGAGGGCTCGGCGCGCTGCACGAACACGGGTTCGTGCACGGCGGCCTCGCGCCGCGCCGGGTGTTCGTGAACCGCGCGTCGCGGCTCGTGCGCCTCGTGGACCTGTCCACCTGCGCGCGCCTCGACGACCCGCGGGACGAGCGCCGGCCGCGGCCGCCGGCGGCCGCCGCGCTCGAGTACGTCTCGCCGGAGCAGACCGGCCGCACCGACCACGCGGTCGACCACCGGTCCGACCTGTACGCGCTCGGCGTGCTCCTCTTCGAGCTGCTCTGCGGCCGGCGGCCCTTCGTGGCGGACGATCCGCTGGAGATCGTCCACGGCCACCTCGCCAGGCTGGCGCCTCGGGCGGCCGAGCTCCGGCCGGACGTGCCGCCGGCGCTGTCCGACCTCACGGCCAAGCTGCTGGCGAAGGATCCGCGGTCCCGGTACCAGAGCAGCGCAGGGCTCGCGGCCGACCTCGGCGCCATCCGGCAAGCGGTCGCGCGCGGAGACCAGGAGGTCCGTCTGGCCCTGGGCAGCCAGGACCTGCCGCGGCGGCTCCGGTTCCCGGAGCGCCTCTACGGCCGCGAGGAGGACCTCCGCGCGCTGGAGGCGGCGCTCGAGCAGGCGGCTCGGGGCGCCACCGCGCTCGTCCTCGTGGGCGGCTACGCGGGCGTGGGCAAGAGCTCGCTCATCGCCCAGATGCAGCGGCCCACGGAGGAGAGGGGCGGCCTCTTCGCCTGGGGCAAGTTCGACCAGCTCGGCCGGAACGTGGCCTACGGCGCGATCCGGAAGGCGTGCGGCGCGCTGCTCGGCCAGGTCGTGGAGCAGGGCGAAGCGGCGGTGGCGCTCGCTCGACGGCGTCTGCTCGACGCGCTCGACCACGACGCGGCCGTGCTCGCCGACCTGGTCCCGGAGCTGGAGTCGCTGCTCGGCCCCTCGCCGCCGGTCGAGCCGCTCGATCCCGTCCAGGCCCAGCACCGCTTCACCCGCGTGTTCCAGGCCTTCCTGGGCGTGTTTGCGGGCGCCGGGCGCCCGCTCGTGCTGGTCCTCGACGACCTGCAGTGGGCCGATCCCGAGAGCCTCCAGCTCGTCGAGGTCTCCGCGACCTCGCCCGACCTCCGCGGCCTGCTCGTGATCGGCGCCTATCGGGACAACGAGGTCGACGCCGCCCATCCGGCGCTGCTCATGGCCGAGCGCGTCGGCGCCGCGGGCACGCCCGTCGGGCAGATCACGCTGGCGCCGCTGTGCGAGCCGGACGTCGTGAAGCTCGTGGCCGAGGCGCTCGACGAGCCGCCGGCGACGTGCGCTCCGCTGGCCGCGCTCGTCTACGAGCGCGCGGAGGGGAACCCGTTCTTCGCCAAGTCGTTCCTCCAGAACCTGCACGAGGTGCGGCTGCTCTCGTCCCACCCGGACGGCGGCTGGGCGTGGGACATGGAGGCGATCCGGGCGGCGCCGTCCGCGCGGGCCGGCGGCGTGCTCGAGCTGATGGCCGCGCGCCTCGGGCGGCTGGCCGAGGCCACCCGCCGCGTCCTCTGCGTGGCCGCGTGCCTCGGCGCCGTGTTCGATCTCGAGACCCTGGCCGCGGCGGCCGGAGAGATGGCCGAGAGCGTCCTCGGCTGGCTGGAGCCGGCGCTCGTGGCCGGGCTGGTGGTGCGCGCCGGGCCGATCTTCCGCTTCCTCCACGACCGGACGCAGGAGGCGGCCTACGCGCTCATGCGTCCGGAAGAGCGGGAGCCGAGGCACCTGACCATCGGCCGCCGCTTGCTCTCGCGCGCGTCGCCCGAGGAGCTGCCGAGGCGGGTGGTGGAGATCGTGGGCCACCTCAACGCCGGGCGCCGGCTGCTCCAGCCCGGGCCCGAGCGGCAGCAGGTCGCGTCGCTGAACCTGGAGGCGGCGCGCCGGCTGCACGCCTCCGCCGCCTACACCGCGGCGGCCGCTCACGCGGCCGTCGGCGTGGAGCTGCTCCCGGACGACCGCTGGTCGAGCTGCTACGAGCTGAGCTTCGAGCTCTGCGCCCTCTGGGCCGAGTGCAACGCGCTCTCCGGGGATTTCGCCCAGGCCGAGCGGCTGTACCCCGAGATGGAAGCCGCGGCCCGCTCGGACCTGGACCGCATCCGGGTCTACATGCTCGAGATGGCCCAGGCCGAGCTGCAGGGCCGCTACCTGGACGCGGTGGCCCTGATCCGCCGCGGCCTCGCGCTCGTGGGCGTCCACGCCTTCCCGGACGACGAGGAGGAGCAGCGGCGCGATCTCGCGCGGGAGCTGTCGCTCATCCCGGTCCACCTGGCCGGCCGCAGCATCGCCGATCTGCCCGACGCGCCGCCGATGACCGACCCCGTCGAGCGGGCCACCCTCCGGCTGCTGATGAACCTGTGGAGCCCGTGCTACGTGACCGGGCTGCAGACGCTGTTCGCCCTGGTCTCGGTGAAGATGGCGAACTTCTCGCTGCAGCACGGCAACAGCGAGCTCACCTCCGCCGCCTACGTCAGCTACTCGTTCGTGGCCGGGTTCCTGACCGGCGATTACGCGTCGGCCTACGCGTTCGGGCGGGCCGGCATCGCGCTGAGCGAGCGCTACCAGGATCGCTCGGTGCGGGCGCGCTGCTACTTCCTGTTCGGCGTCGGCACCAACCTGTGGCGGCAGCCGATGCGCACCAGCAATCGGTACCTGGAGGGGGCGTACGAGCTGGGTCTGAGCTCGGGGAACCTGCCCTACGCCGGCTACGCCAGCCACTACATCGTGTGCGACAGCTACCTGCAGGGCCGGCCGCTGCACGAGGTGGCGGCCCTCCACGAGCAGCACCTCGCCTTCCAGCGGCGCGCGGCCCCGGTGATGGCCGCCTGCACGGAGGCCTCGATGCAGTCGATGCGGGCCCTGGCCGGGCTGCCCGCGTTCGACGAGGCGGCGTTCCTGGAGCGGTTCCGGCGCATTCCGATGTTCCTCGCCGCGTACTACTTCGGCAAGCTGCAGGCGGCTTACCTGTTCGACGATCCGGCGGCGGGGGAGTACGCGGAGCGGGCGCTGGAGCTCGTCCCGCGCGACATCCCCGGCACGCTCAAGGTGCCCGAGACCTGGTTCTACGCCGCGCTGATCGCCCTGGCCGGCGCGGCCGCGGCGCCGGATCGCGAGGCGCGGCGGGCGCGGGCCGCCGGCCTCTCGCAGCAGCTGGAGGAGCTCGCCCGCAACGCGCCGTCGAACTTCCGCCACAAGCACCTGCTGGTCGAGGCGGAGATCGCGCGCGCGGACGGACACCTGGAGCGCGCGCTCGCGCTCTACGAGGAGGCGCAGGCGGACGCGGAGGCGGCCGGGCTCGCGCAGGACGCGGCGCTCGCCGCCGAGCGGGCCGGGCGCTTCCTGCTGGAGCGCGGGCTGCGGCGGCCCGCGCTCGCCTACCTGATCGAGGCCCAGGCCGGCTACCGTCGCTGGGGCGCGGCGGCGAAGGCGGAGCAGCTCGGCTGGCTGCAAGGCGATCCGGGCGAGGGCAGGGCGGCCGAGGGGCCGGCGCTCGCGCTTCCCGCGTCGGAGGCGGCCCTCGATCTGCGCTCGGTCGCCAAGGCGTCGCAGGCGATCTCCCGGGAGATGGACCTGGATCGGCTGATCGCGCGGCTGCTTCAGCTCTGCCTGGAGAACGCGGGCGCGCGGCGAGGGGCGCTCATCCTGCTCGCGGCCGGCCGGCCGGAGGTGGCGGCGGTGGTGCGGGCGGAGGGCCTTCGGGTGGAGCGCCGGGCGAGCGAGCCGCTCGCGGCCTCGGAGGACGTCTCGGCGGCGATCGTGAGCGCCGCGCTCGCCAGCGGCGGCAGCGTGGTGCTCCACGACGCGCTCCGCGAGGGCGCGTTCACGGCCGACCCCCACGTGGTCCGCTCCCGGGCGCGGTCGGTGCTGTGCACGCCGATCCGCCACCAGGACGCGGTCGTGGGGGCGCTCTACCTCGAGAACGAGCTGATCCCCGGCGCGTTCGGCCCCATGCGCAGCCAGGTGCTCGACCTGCTCGCCGGCCAGGCGGCGATCTCGCTGGAGAACGCGCGGCTGTACTCGGAGCTGCGGCAGCTGGAGCAGGAGCTGCGCCGGCGCGTCGAGGAGCTCGCCCGAGCCGACCGGCGCAAGGACGACTTCCTGGCGATGCTGGGGCACGAGCTGCGGAACCCGCTCTCGCCCATCCTCATGGCGGTCGGGCTGATGCGGATGCGGCCTGGGCGCGACCACACGAACGAGCGCGCGATGATCGAGCGCCAGGTGCACCACCTCGTGCGCCTCGTCGACGAGCTGCTCGACGTCGCGCGCATCACCCGCGGGCGCGTCCACCTGCAGCGAAGCCGGCTGGATCTCGCGGACGTGGTGGCGAACGGCTGCGAGATCGCGGGCGGCCTCGTGCAGGAGCGCGGCCATCGGCTGAGCGCGGACGTGCCGCGCGGGCTCTGGGTGAACGGCGACCCGGTGCGGCTCTCGCAGGTGGTGGCGAACCTCGTCTCCAACGCCGCCAAGTACACCGAGTCGGGCGGCGCGATCGACGTCAAGGCCGGGCGCGAGGGCGGGCAGGTCTGGCTCACGGTGCGCGACACCGGCATCGGCATCGATCGCGACCTGCTGCCGGAGGTGTTCGAGCTGTTCGTGCAGGGAGACCGCCGCCTGGACCGCGCCCAGGGCGGCCTTGGCCTGGGCCTGACCATCGTCCGCTCCCTGGTCGAGGGGCACGGCGGCACGGTCACCGCCGATAGCGAGGGCGTGGGCCGCGGCGCGGAGTTCACGGTCCGGCTCCCGGCGGCCGAGGTGGCGAGCGCGGCCGAAGCCGTCGCGCCGCCGATCGCGGCGGGCGAGGGCGCGACCGCCGGCGAGGCGTCGCGGCCGGCGGCCGTCCTGCGCGTGCTGATCATCGACGACAACCACGACGCCGCCGAGGGCCTGGCGGAGGTGCTGCGCGCGATGGGCCACGAGGCTCACGTGGTGTACGACGGGGAGGCGGCCATCGAGGCGGCGCGCCGGCTCGCCCCCGACCTGGCGCTCGTGGACATCGGCCTACCCATCGTCGATGGTTACGAGGTGGCGCGGCGGCTGCGCGCCATGCCGGAGGGCCGGCGGCTCCGGCTGGTGGCGGTGACGGGCTACGGTCAGCCGTCCGATCGCCGGCGCGCGAAGGCCGCCGGGTTCGACGATCACCTCGTGAAGCCCGTCTCGATCGAGGTGGTGGAGGCGGCCGTCCGCGCCGTGGCGGCGTGAGCGCCGCTCATGGCCGGAGGAGAACGCGAACCCGCTCGCGTCAGAGATCTGCGCCGGTCCGCCGACGACCTGCGTTACCCTCGGCAGGACCGCGGCCTCGCCATGTCTCCGCCCCTTCAGCTCTTCTTGTCGTATGCAGCGCCGGACGAGGCGCTCCGGGAGGAGCTCGAGGCCCACCTCGCCGGGCTCACGCGGCAGGGCGTGATCCGCCTCTGGCAACGGCGGCAGATCAGCCCAGGGGAGGCCTGGCGGGCGGAGATCGCGGCGCGCCTCGAGGCCGCGCACATCGTCGTGCTCCTCGTCAGCGCCGACTTCTTGGCCGCGGACGACTGCTTCGATCTCGAGGTCCGCCGCGCCATCGAGCGGCAGCAGGCCGGCCGCGCGCGGGTGATCCCGGTGCTCCTCCGCGACTGCGACATCACCGGCGCGCCGTTCGCCGGGCTCGCCGCGCTCCCGAAGGGGGGCTTGCCGGTCGCGAGCTTCCCGAGCCGCGACGCCGCGTGGGCCGACGTCGCGCGCGGGATCCGCGAGGCCGCCGAGGCGCTCCGGGCCGTCGCCGCTCCACGCCCGCGCTACTCCGACGCGGAGGCGTCGAAGCTGGGCGAGCAGCTCGAGGACGCGTACGCGCGCCGCGCGGCGCTGCGAGGCCGTGGCTTCCCCACCGCCGAGATCGACCGCGAGATCCGCATGCTGCGCCCTCGCATCCGCGAGGGAGGCCAGCTGAGGCCGGGCGACCAGCTCTGCGACGGCCGCTACCTGCTCCTCTCGCGGATCGGCCAAGGGGGCTTCGGCGCCGTGTGGCATGCGTACGACCAGCAGCGCGACGCGGAGATCGCGATCAAGACCCTGCACCCCAACGTCGCCGCCGACCTGATCCGGCGCGAGCGGCTGTTTCGCGGCGTGCGCGTCATGGCGGCGCTCGAGCACGAGGCGGTGGTCCGCGTGCTCGACCCCGGCAGCCATGACGAGGGCTACTACTACGTCGCGATGGAGCTGCTGCGCGGCGGGGATCTGCGCCGGGGCGTGCTCGAGGGGCGGGTCGAGCGCGATCGCGTGGTGCCGCTGATCCTCCGCGTCGGGGCGGCGCTCGCGCTCGCCCACGCCCGGGGGATCGTCCACCGCGACATCAAGCCCGCGAACATCCTGCTCGACGAGGGCGGCGCTCCGAAGCTCACCGACTTCGATCTCGTCGCCGACCCGGACACCAGCGGGGGGACCCTCACCGGCGCGCTGGGCACGTTCGTGTACGCCGCCCCGGAGATGCTGAGCCGACCGCAGGACGCAGGGCCTCCCGCCGACGTCTACGGCCTGGGCATGACCGCCGTCTTCGCGCTCCACGGGCGCGATCTCCCGCTCGACGTGGTCCGCGACGCCGCGAAGGTCATCGACGCCCTCCCCGTGCGCGCGCCGCTCAAAGCAGCGCTGAAGCGCGCGGCGGCGTGGGACGCGCCCGAGCGCTTCCCCGACGCGCGCGCCCTGTGCGACGCCCTGCTGCGCGCGCTCGACAGCGGCGCGGCGCCGCCCGTCTCGTTCGGGGGGCCCGGGGCGCAGCGGACGCTGCGCCTCGCCGACCGAGATCTGCGCGCGGTCAACCTGTCCCGCCGGGAGCTCCGCGACGCCGATCTGCGCGGGGCGGATCTCCGCGGCGCCGCGCTCTTCCAGGCCGATCTCACGGGCGCCGATCTCCGCGGCGCGCGGCTCGCCGGCGCGAACCTGTCGCGGGCGCGGCTCGAAGGGGCGCGCCTCGATCGGGCGGACCTGTCCTCGGCCCGGCTCATCGGCGCCGATCTGCGCGGCGTCGAGCTCGCCGGCGCTAACCTCCGCTACGCCGCGCTCGTCGGAGCGGCGCTCGACCCGGGCGCCTTGAGCGGGATCGATCTCTTCGGCGTGGCGCTTCCCGGCGTGTCGCCCGCGCTGCAGCTCATGCCCTTGCCGTCGCTGCTCCGCGCGCTCGCCGTCAGCCCCGACGGTGAGATCATCGCTTCGGCGCACGCCGACGGCTCGATCCGCTGGTCGCGCGCCGCCACGGGCGCGCCGTTGCGGGTGACGTCCGGCGGCGCTCCGCTCCTCGGCGCCGCCATCGTCCTGAGCATCGCCTGGAGCCCCGACGGCCGGACGCTCGCCACCGGGTCCCTCGACGCGGTGGTCCGCCTCTGGCAGGCGGAGACCGGGGCGCTGCGAGGTGAGCTCAAGGGACATGTGGCCGAGATCCTGGACGTCGCCTGGAGCCCCGGCGGTGAGGAGCTCGCCAGCGGCTCGGCCGAGGGGCTCATCCGCCTGTGGGATGTCGCCCGCGGCACCACCCGGGCCATCCTCGAGGGCCATGCTGGCCCGGTCCGGATGGTCGCCTGGAGCCCTGACGGCGCGACGATCGCCAGCGGCTCAGACGACGGCGCTGTCTTCCTGTGGGACGCGCACACGCTGGCTCCGCGCGCCCAGCTCGAGCACGCCGACGCGGTGTCGGCCTGCGCGTTTGGCCCCGACGGCGACGTGATCGCGACGGGCACCCAGAACGGCGCCGTCCACCTCTGGAGCGCGGCCGGGGGCGAGCTCCTGCGAGCCCTGGAGGGCCACACGGACACGGTATGGAATATTACATTCAGCCCTGACGGCGTGGTCCTGGTGACGCGCGCGCGGGACGACACCGTGCGGATCTGGGACGTGCAGAGCGGTATGGAGCTGCGCCTCCTCTCGGAGCGGGATCGCGAGGCCTGGCGCGCCGTGATCGCCGACGGCGCTGCGGCCTCGGGCGGCACCTTGGGCGCGCTGCTCCGGCGCCTCGACGCCCGCGCGGCGCTCGCCTCCGGCGCAGCGGCCGTGCGCCCGCTCGTGCCCCGCGACGTCACGTGGAGCCCCGACGGCGGCGCCATCGCGGTGCATCTGGAGGACGGGACGGTTTGGCTGTGGGATCTCGCGACCGGCACGGCGAGCTCGACGACCGAGGCGCACGTCGCCCCGTGGCGGGGCGCGTCGCGCAGCATGCTCGATCCCGTTGTGCTCCCTGCTGCCGCGGCTCATGGCGCGGAGGTCACCCGCGTCGCCGCGCACCCCGGACGCAGGCTCAGCGCCGTCGCCTCGCTGGACGGCACGATCCGCGTCGTGGGCGATCGCGGCCAGTGTCTGGCGATGCTCCTCGTGCTCCCCGGCGGCTGGGCCGCTCTTCGTCCCGACGGTCGCTATCGTCTGGAGGGGCCGGCGGAAGGCGCCTTCTGGCACACCGTCGGTCTTTGCCGCTTCGATCCTGGCGAGATCGACTGGGCTCTTCCGATCCCATTGGCGCTGGCCGAGAACGAGCCGCTGCTCCATTCCGCCGGAGCCGCCCCCACGGCGCGTCCCGCGGAGGAGGACGCACGCGCTGCGCGCCTCGCTTGACCGTCGGGGCGGCAGCGATTTGCCGAACGGATGGATCGATAACGGCGATCTGAATCCAATAGGCGACTTTCGTGCCCTCGGCCACGGCCAGACGATGTTCATCGACCGTCAGCCCGGCGGTGGGAAAGTCATGATCGTGGACTACGATAGCTGAGGACGTTGAGGCGACTCGGCGTCGCGCAACGCCAGGCAAGACACTCTCGGGGGGTCGTCGTGGCGTGAAAACGTGGACCACGGCAGGAGCGCCAAGGTATCCTTCCGCCGAGGTATCGCGCGATGTCCGTCGAGGTGGCCGAGGGAGCGATCTTCGCCGGCCGTTACCGGCTGATTCGCCGCCTCGCCGCGGGCGCCATGGGCGCGGTGTACGAGGCGGTCCACCTCGGGACGGATCGCCGGTGGGCGCTCAAGGTGATGCTCTCCCACATCATCGAGCGCCCCGAGCTCCGGAGGCGGTTCGAGCTCGAGGCGCGGGTGACCGCGCCCATCGAGAGCCCGTACATCGTGGAGGTCTTCGACGCCGGGGTCGACGACGCGACCGGGGCGCCGTTCCTCGTCATGGAGCTGCTCCGCGGCGAGGAGCTCGGCCGATGTTTGCGGCGCGTGGGGCGGTTCTCGCCCGAGGAGACGCTCGCGTGCCTGCACCAGACCGCGCTCGCGCTCGACAAGACGCACCGGGCGGGGATCATCCATCGCGATCTCAAGCCGGCAAACCTCTTTCTGAGCGTGCGCGAGGACGGCGAGCGGCGCATCAAGATCCTCGATTTCGGCGTGGCAAAGCTCATCGCCGAGGGCACCGCCGGCGGGGGCGCGACCCAGACCGTGGGGACGCCGCTCTACATGGCGCCCGAGCAGTTCCGGGCCCGGCGCGTCTCGGCGGCGACGGACATCTACGCGCTCGGGATGATGGCCTATACGTTCCTCGTGGGCGAGGCGTACTGGGCCGATGAAAAGAAGGAGGAAGGCAACCTCGTCGCCTTCGCGCTCGACGCGGCGTATGGCCCGGTGGAGCCGGCGAGCGCGCGCGCGGCCAGGAGGGGCGTCTCCCTGCCCGGCGGCTTCGATGCATGGTTCGCGCAGGCGACCGCCGTCGAGCCGGACGCGCGATTCGCCACGGCGAGCGCGGCGGTGCGCGCGCTCGGCGACGCGCTCGGGATCGCCGACATGGCTCGCCTCGACCCGCCTCGTCCCGCCGTCGCCAGCGTGGAGGAATCCGACGCGGACACGGTGGCGGCCGCGGAAGGGGAGGGCGTCCTCGAGGCTGGCGGGGCGCGCCCAGGACCCGCTCGGACCGGCTCGGGAGAGACCGAGTCCGCATTCCCCGAGGGCGCGACTGCGACACGTTCGATCTCGGGCGTCGCGCCTGCGGCTCCCGTCGGAGCGGGAGGACAGGCGGCGCCTGGAACATCGGCGCCCCCGCCGCGCGCGCCGCCGCCGCCCGGTCGACCTCGAACGGTGGGGATCGGGCTGCTCGCCCTGACGGGCGGTTTGCTCCTCGCGGTCGCCGGCGCATCGGTCCTCGAGCGGCGGACGCACGCACGAGCGGTGCCTCCTTCCGCCTCCGCCGCGCCCTCTCCCGCCTCGCCCCTGCAATCGACGTCCTCGGTGCTGGCGTGTCCGCCCTTCGTCGCGTCGGGCGTCGACGCGCCCACGGGGTGGCTGGGCGCCGCTGCGGCGTCGCTCTTCTGCGAACGAGCGCGCGTCGTGCTGGGGGGGTCCTCGGGGCGGACGCTCATCCCCGCCGAGCTCCTGGCGCTCCCGGCGCAGCCCGTGGACGGGTTCCCCGAGGATCCCTACGCCGCCCCCGGAGCGCGCGCGAAGGCGATCGAAGAAGCCCACCGGCGAGCGGCCGCCTACGTCGACGGCGATGTCGTCCGGGAGGGCTCTGGCTTCCGGATGACGGTCACGCTCCGCCGCCCCGACGGGGCCGAGATCGACCGCGCCGTGGGCGCCGGGCGCGCCCTCTACGAAGCCGTGAGGGACGCGATGACGCCTCTCGCCGAGCGGGGCGCGCTCCCGCCGGCGCCCTCGCTCGACGCCGCGATGGCCGATTTCTCGCGCGCTCGCGACGTCGGCGGCGCCCTCGTGCTCTTCGACCTCGCCGCGGCCATGAGCAACAACGCGGGCGGGCTCCCGGACGAGTGCTCCCGCGTCGCGGCGAGGAGCGCCGATCTCGCGGAGCTGGGGCCCGCCGAGGGCCGCCATTGCGCCTACACGCTCGGCCTTCCGCTCCCGGAGGTGGAGCTGCCTCCGCGCGGCGATCCAGCCTCCTCGGGCGAGCTCGCCGCGCGCGCCCGCGTCGAGCACGTGGCCCTGCGCAGGGACGATCCGGCCACGATCGCCGAGCTCGAGGGCCGCTTCGCGCGCGAGGCCGCGCCGCTCGGGCGCTCGACGCTCGCCGCGACCCTCTCGTGTCTCCTTCAATCGCCCGATCCGAAGCGGGCCGCGGAGATGGCCCTGCTCGCGGTGCACGCGGATCCGAGGAACCCGATCGGCGAGGGCTGCGCGCCCTGGCTCCAGCTCCTCTCGGTGACGTATGGCACCGCGAGCGCAGGGGCGACGCTGCGCGCGATGCAGGCCTGGGTGCCCTGGAACAGCTATGGCTGGCTGTTTCAGGCGAAGGTCCCGGGCGACAAGGCGCCTGCGCTCGCGGTCGCCCGGCGCGCCTATGTCCTCTCGCCCCTCGACACGACCGTGGCCGGCACCCTCGCGGACGCGCTGCTCGTCTCCGGCGCGCGCGAGGAGGCGCGGGGCGTCGCGGTCGCGCTCGCGACCGGGGGGTATCCCGTGCACCGCGCGGGGAGCGACTTGCTCCTCGTGCGCATCGAGGCGAGCGAGGCCCGGTTCGGCGCCGCGCTCGCGCGCGCGAGGCGGGCCATGGTCGTCTCCGCGGACGACGCCGGGTGGCTGCGCGTGCAGCGCCTCGAGATCGCCTGGCGCGCGCTGCAGATCGCGCTCGTCCTCGGCCGCGCGCAGGAGATCGCCGATCTCGTCGTGGAGCGGTTCCTCGATCCCGAGCCTCCTCCGCTCGACGGCGCGTACCTCGACGTCCCGCTCCGGCTCCCGGCGATCTGCGCGCACGCCTCGCCCGCCGTCTCCCGCCGCTGCTTCACCCGGTTCCGGGAGCTCCGGCAGCGCCTGTCGTACAGCGCCCTCCCGGACGCGGACGCCTTCACCGAGGGCGCCGAGCGTTATGCGAAGGGAGACCTCGCGGGCGCGGCGCGGGCCTTCCGGCCGCTACTCCGGACGCCGGGGCCGTTCGTCGAGGTGCTCGCCGAGCCGATGGTGGAGACGTTCGAGCGCACGGGAGAGACCGAGCTCGTCGCGCGGCTGGAGGCGGCGATCGCCGATCGCTCTTCGGAGCTCAACGGGGCGAGCCTCGCGCTGGTGCGCGCCGCGCGTCGCGCGGCCCGGCGGGGGGAGATGGATCGGGCGCGGGATCTCGCGACGCGGGTGCTGGACGCGTGGTCGGTGGCGGACGAGACGGTGCCCGCGGTGGTGGAGATGCGGCGGCTGGTCGAAGCGCCGGCGCGGTGAGCGAGGGGCCGGGGGCGCGGGTCAGTCGCAGGTATTTCCGCACACGGACTCGACCTCGCCGACGCAGGTCTTGTCCCAGGCCGTGTTGCAGCAGTAGGGATCCTCGTTGCAGACGAGCTTCACGCACCCCGAGGAGGTGAGGGGCGGGACGTCGCAGCTCGGGGTGAGCGCATCCCCTTCCGTACAGAGCGCGTGGCTGCAGCTCCCGATACGGCACATCAGGTTGTTCGCCACGCTCTGGACCTCGCTGACGCAGAGGCCGTCCCACTCCGTGTTGCAGCAGTAGGGATCGGCGGCGCAGACGCTCGTCACGACAGCGCTGCACCCATCCGGGAGCGCCGCGCCGGGCGTGCACTCGTCGTGCGGGGTGCACACGATCGCGGAGCTCGCCGGGTCCCTGGAGAGATCGCGGTGATCGTTCAGAAAGACGGTGACCCCGTTCCACGCGCGGCCACCCCCCTCGCAGCTCGTGTACGTCTCCTCTGGAGGCGCGCTCAGCCCTGCCCCGCAGACGTCGAGACAGGCGGCGCGTCCGCCGATCGCGCCGCAGCTCTCCCCGTCGTTCGGGTTCGCGCAGAGCCGATCCGTGAGGTACGTTCCGCCCGTCCGCCAGATGTCGCTGTGACAGACGTATCCGAGGTCGCCGCTCGATCCCGTGAAGATGTCGCCATAAAACGAGCCTTCGGGGTAGGTGAACACCTGCTGCTCGTTCGCGGGGTAGGTGACGTTGGCGCCGGAACCCACGACGTCATCGTCCTGAACCGAGTCATAGGGGAATTTACCGACCATGACGCTGAAGTACCGATGGTGGGGCTGCCCCCTCGGGTGAGCCCCCTCGTCGTCGGGGCACGTGAACGTGATCGGGGTGTCTCCCGAGGTGAACTGGCCCACGAAGCCCGCATACGGCGGAGAATCGGGGAAGCCCTGGTCCTCTTGGCCATGCTCGCACGCGTGGATGCCGTTGCAGACGCGCACGCTGACCCATGCGTTCCGCTGCAGCGTCACCTGCGTGCCCTGCTCGCAGATCCCCACGAAATGCGGTCGCCAGTTGCAGGTGTCATGGACGCCTATCATACGGATCGGGCAGCGGTCGACGCTCCGGATCCTCGTCTTGTCGCGCAGATCGCTCCGTGTCCTCACCTTCGGCGAGGGCTCGTGGTTGCCAGGGACGTGGATCGAGATGGGGACCTGCCTGCCGAGCGCGTTCATCCGCGCAAGGACGCAGGCCGAGACGAGCTCGAGACAATCGCTCGTGGGCAGCGTGTCCGACCAGCTCGGGCAAAGGCCGAATCTGCCCCACCATGTGCTCGCGTATCCATCAGGCGTCACGATCTGCGTCGAATCGAGCGCGCACGAGACGATCTCCGCCATGAGGTCCTCGGCGCTCGTTGTCGTTCCCGTGTAGAAGAGATCGGCCAGGCTTTCCTGATTCATTGTCTCGGCGAGCCCCGCGCCGCTCAGCGTCGTGGTCGTCAGCGCCGACAGGAGCGCCACGTTGATCTTGGCCGCGTCCGGATGCAGCCCGTTCTGAGGCATCTCGAACCTCGGGTCGCGCAGCGCCTGCGGCGCCGAGGCGGTGACATCTTCTTCTGGCACATCTTCAGACCCGCACCCCAGGGCGATGGCGGCGGGCACGAGGGCGAATGAGGTGATGGCACGTCGAAGGCTCATGCCCCGCTTCATTACAAGACGCATGCCGCCCCAGCCGAACGCCCCTCCGGGCTCTCGGTCTGCGCGGCGCAGCTCTCGGTCCGCGAGGCGCTGGTTGCAGCGTTGCACCCCCTGTTGCGCGGAGCGCCCCGCAGCGCCTCGGCGACGCCCGTTCGGAGATGGTGTATGTAGAAAATGCGATGATCGACGGTCCGGACAGCGGGACGCTCTCCTCCACCGAGGAGCTCGAGGAGATCGGCGACGCCCACCATCGCCCGCACCTGTTCCTCGCCCTCGAGGCGCACCGCCCGCTCGCCCTCCCCGTGCGTCTCTCGCTCGCGGCGCTCGACGAGCTCGCCATCGGCCGCGGGACCGCCCGGGAGATCGAGGCGGCGACCGGCGCTCGCCGGCTCGCGGTTCGCACCGACGATCGCCGCATGTCCTCGACCCACGCGCGCCTCGGCAAGCTGCTCCAGCGCTGGGTCCTCGACGACCTCGGGTCCAAGAACGGCACGCTGGTCGACGGCGTTCGAACGACCCGGGCCGAGCTCGACGACGGCGACCTGATCGAGCTCGGGCAGACCTTCTTCCTCTACCGGGAAGCCATTCCCTGCGATCCGAGCGATCCTCCCGTGCTCGACCTCGCTACCTTGCGTCCGGAAGCCCCGGGCCTCGCGACCGTGCTCCCCCAGCTCCATCGCGTGTTCGAGCGGCTCGTCCCCATCGCGCGCTCGACGGTCTCGGTGATCCTCGAGGGCGAGACCGGCACCGGCAAGGAGGTGATGGCGCGCGCCCTCCACGCGCTCTCGCGGCGGACCGGCGAGTTCGTCGCCGTCAACTGCGGCGCGCTCCCGAAGGACCTCGTGGAGGCCGAGCTCTTTGGCCACAGGAAGGGCGCTTTCTCGGGCGCGACCGAGGATCGCCTCGGCCTCGTCCGCAGCGCCGACCGGGGTACGCTGTTCCTCGACGAGATCGGCGATCTGCCGGCGCCGGCGCAGGCGGCCTTGCTCCGGACCCTCCAGGAGCGCGAGGTCCGCCCGATCGGCGGCACGCGCTCGATCGCGGTCGATCTCCGGGTGATCGCGGCGACCCACCGCTCCCTCGAGCGGATGGTCGAAGGCGGCGCGTTCCGCGGCGATCTCTGGAACCGCCTCGCCGGCCACAGGGTCGAGCTCCCCCCGCTCCGCGCGCGCCGCGAGGACCTCGGCCTGCTCACGGGCGCGATCCTCGCCCGCCTCCCGCCGGAGCACGCCGCGCGGGTCCGGATCCACCCGCGCGCGGCGAGGGCGATGCTCCGCCATGACTGGCCGGGGAACGTGCGGGAGCTGGAGAAATGCCTCGGGACAGCGGTCGTGCTCGCGGGGGAAGAAGGGCAGGTGGAGCTGGAGCACCTCTCCCCCGCGGTGCAGCGCGCGCTCGAAGGGCCGATGGCCGAGGACGCCGCGCGGCGGGAGGAGCTCGTCCGGCTGCTCGGCGCGCACAGAGGGAATATCACCGCCGTGGCGAGCGAGATGGGCAAGGCGCGGATGCAGATCCAGCGCTGGCTCAAGCGGTATGGGATCGACGCGGAGCGATTCCGGAGATGACCGCGCTCCTGACCGAGGGCGGGCGCGACGTCAGTTGCAGCTCTTGCCGCAGACGCTGGCGACCATGTTGACGCAACGGCTGTCCCAGGCGCCCGTGCAGCAGGTCGAGTCGACCGCGCAGATGCTCGCGACGCAGTTGGCCTGGGCCGCGTCGCAGCCCGAGGTCAGCGCGGCGCCGGTGGTGCAGGGCGTGTGCGCGCAGG
Organism: Sorangium sp. So ce134; assembly: GCA_051525975.1. Lineage (GTDB taxonomy): Bacteria > Myxococcota_A > Polyangia > Polyangiales > Polyangiaceae > Sorangium. The sequence continues at coordinate 7,614,833 of CP150314.1, read as the reverse complement.
AACCACCGCCGCAGGCCAGGCTGTTGGCGATCGTGCGCACCTCCGTGACGCAGAGGTTGTCCCAGCTGGTGGTGCAGCAGTAGGAATCCGCATCGCAGACGCTCGCGATCGTCGGGCTGCACTCCCTGGCGAGCGGCGCGCCGGTCGCGCACTTGTCGTGCGGACAACGGTTTTCTTTCTGATCGATCCGATAGAAGCAATCCCCACAATTCAAAGTGGCGGCGTCGAAGATGTTCACCTTGACACGGCAGTCCCGAGCATCGTTCGACGCCCAGCCCACGGCATGGCAGCTCCCGTTGCCGCCGTTCCACACGTCGTAGGAATCGCGCACGTAACCTGGTCCGCAATCGCCACCTACGACGAGATCGAAGCTCCTCGCTCCCCCGAGGTTGCCGCAGTGATGGACCGAAGAATAGTAGGCGGTGATCTCTTGCTGCGCCTCGGCCACGTCCTCCGCGGGATCGCCGGCCTCATCGGACCCGCCCAGCTCGGGGTCTCCAGCGGCGCTCTCCGCGTCCACAGCGCAACCGACCGCGAGCGAGAACACAAGAGCAAGCGCGCCGCCAAGGGCGCTCCGGCAGGTGATGCTGGTCATCGTATCTCTCCGAAATGAAGGTGGTTGTTCGAGCCGCCCGTGCGGGTCCGCTCGGACGCGTGCGCCAGGGAGCCCCCGCGCATCGCGATCGCACCGGTGCATTTGGCAATGCACGTGCCACTCTGGATGAGCGGTCCATCGGCGTTCACGGGCGGGGGTGGCGCTCGTCCGCAGGGGAGGTCACGGGCCGAGCGCCTGTCGGTCGCAGCGAACGCGCCGCGAAAGGAGCCGCGGCGCGGCAGCGCAACAGCGCAACAGCGCTTGCCGGGCGGGGCGTCGCCACGACGGCCCGTGGGGAGCGGCCCTTTTCCCCGGGCACATGCGGGGGTGCCACAGGGACTGCCACGCCTGCAACCTCAGGGCGGCGGCACAGGTGTTCCCCGCCACCTCGTCACGCCGCTCGACCCGGCGTGGGCCCCGCTCAGAAGAACCCGATCGGCCCCGGCGACCACGGGAGCTCGACCGCCTCGCCGATCGCGGGCGGCGCCACGCGGCGGAGCTTCCCGTCGCGCCAGGCCAGGACCACGAGCCCTGGATCCTCGAGGGGCGCGCCCAGATCGACCTCGAGCCGCGAGGGCCTCCCGTCCTCGACCTCGGCGACCCGGATCGTTGCGCCGCACTGGCGGACCTCGTAACCCGGCGGGATCGGCGCCGACGGCGCGCGGTAGAGGGTCTCGAACGCCCCGAGCAGCATCGTGCGGCCGATGGGCGCGAGGGTGAACGAGGACGGGCCCGTGCGCGTGAGGCGGTGCGGGGCCTTGGCCGTCGAGAGCATCGACCAGCACGAGAAGACCTCGGGCGACTCCAGGGCGAGGACCGCTTGAGGATAGATGGACGCCATGGGATCCGAGGAGGCGGCGAGGAAGACCCGCTTGCGGGGCGGCGCCCCGATCTCGGCGGAGCGGGCGACCTCCTCGAGCTTCCGCGCGGCGTCCGTGTTCGACAGGGTGGCGAGGAGGAACATGGGCGGCGCGAGCGCGACGTGCAGGACGCCGAGGAAGCCCGCGCCGGCCCGGCGGGCCCACGACGCGAGCCCCGGCGAGGGGCCGCGGCGGAGCCCGTGCAGGACGAGGACGGCGAGGAGCGGCGCGATCCCGAGGTTCGGCAGCATCAGGACGCGCGACCCGGGGAAGCCGCCGACGGTCGTGAGGAGCGTGAGGAGCGCCCCGGGGACGAGCCAGCGCAGCGCGGCGCGCTCGCGCTCGGGGATCGCGGGCAGGCAAGCGCGGTAGAGCAGGGCGACGCCGGCGGTCGCCGCGAGGCCGGCGGCGATGAAGGCGCCCACGGGGAACGCGGCGGAGAGCTCGGAGGGCACGGTCAGGAGCGCGTTGCTGAGCAGGATGGGCAGGCGCTCCGCCGCCCTGGCGGCGAACTGGAGCGGGCTGGAGATCGGGTCGACGTAACCGTCCGTGTGCGCGGCGCCGCCGCCCACCGCCTTGTAGGCGACGAAGTACACGAGGAGGCCGAGCACCGGGAGCGCCGCGGTCGCCCGGGCGCGAAAGCCGTCCGCGCGGCCCGGCGGCACGGGGCCGGCGAGCTGGTAGGCGACCCAGTACGCCGCCCCGCCGAGGGCCGCCTCGCCGCCGAGGAGCCCGATCCCGAGCCCGAGCGGGCCCAGGTACCGCCCGGGGTGCCATCCGTCCTCGCGATGGCGGAGATAGGCCAGGAGCCCGAGCACCACCGGGAGCGCCGTGAGCAGGAAGTGCTGGCAGGAGATCCACCCCGCCGGCTGCATGTGGCTCGCGCACGCCGCGAAGATCAGCAGCGCGAGCGCCGCGGTCGCCCGCGGGAGCAACCGCAGAAAGAGCCTGCCGGCGGCCGCGACGACCGCGACGTACAGCGCGATGGAGACGAGGTGGTACCCGAGCGGGGCGTGGCCGAAGGCGGCGCGCTCGAGCGTGATCAACGCGCTCGTCAGGGGGCGGACGAGGTGGAGCTTGAGCTCGGGATCGGTCCACCACGGCACCCCGGTGAGGGCGATCTCCGCCTGCGTCTGCTGCGGATCGCCGCTCACGAAGCCGTAGAGATCGTACCAGGGAGGCGAGCCGGGGATCAGCTTCGCGAGATAGCACAAGAGGAGGTAGTCATCGCTGTAGAAGCCGACCATGACGGTGAACGCCGCCAGGGCGAGCGCCAGGAGCAAGGCGGCCTTGAAGAAGCGAGGATGGCAGAGCCACCGCTCGAAGCGATGGGGACGGGCAGGTTCCATTCGAAGCTGCGACATAGGGCAGGCGCGGCGCGCCGTGTAGATGGACTCCGCGCGTCCCACGCGGCGACGCCGCTCCCTTGCTGCCTCGCTCGATCCTCCCCTAGAGGCGTCGAGATCCAGGGGACCGCGGCGTCAGGGCAGGGTCAGCGTCGTCCGATAGATGATCGTCGGCCCGCCCTGCGCCACGAACCAGTCGAGATCCTCTCCGTCCAGGGGAGACGTGTAGTTGTACACGGTCATCTCGTGCTCGCCGGCGTCGAGCGCCGAGGCGAAGCACGTGTCCCCGCGCGACGGCAGGTCGAGGACGAACGACACCGACAGCGCGTCCGGGTCGACCTTCCAGAGCGAGCACCGCTTGCGCTCGAACGAGTACTCGACGAGGTACTTCTGCGCCTGATCCTCGGGCGGGAGCTCATCCATGTCGAGATCGTAATTGCCGGTCTCGGTCAGGTTGCGGCGGCCGATCAGGTAGATCTCCTCGCCGCGGCGGAAGACGAGCGGCGAGTCGTACTTTCGTTTGTCGCCCACGCACCTCCACTCGCCGAGCCGCTCCGGCTCGGCGCGGCAGATCTTGGAGCCCCACCCGAGCTCGTCGCCGGCCTCGTTGCGCGTCACGGCGATCACCGAGCCGTCGTCCTGGAACACGAAATCCGTCTCCGAGCCGCCGCCGACCTGCACCGTCGGCCGGCCGGGGACGACCGGCTCCCAGGCGAGCCCGTCGCGGCTCTTCAGCCACTTCACCTCGATGGGCTCGCCGTCGGGCTCGTAGATGTTCTCGCCGCCCTCGTAGCCGATCATGTACGCGACGCCATCGATCGCCTTGAGCCGCCAGGGGATGAACCCCGGCTGATCCTCCCACCACGACGGCTCGCTGAACCGCCCGGGCCCCTCGTACACGGCGCGCATCGTCCCCTGAGGCTCGAACCGCGTCGCGTCCTTCCCGAGCACGGCGAAGTAGAGGACCAGCGCGCCCCCGGTGGAGAGCAGCCGCGGCTCGCGCACGTCGGTCCCGAGCGCGATGCGGGTCTCCAGCGTCCAGCGCTCCTGGTCGGCCGAGCTGACCACGTAGAGCTCGGTCTCCTCGCTGGCGAAGTGGCTCGGGGCCGTCCGGAACGCGAGGAAATAGCGGCCCTCGTGCGCGACGACATCGAGGTTGTTGTTGGCCTGCTGCACCTCGACGCCCGCGGGCGCATCGCCGAACGGCACGACCTGGATCGGCTCGTCCACCGCGGGCCCGAGGGGCGCGACGCCCTCCTCGGCGCCGCAGCCCGCCAGCGCGATCAGGGCAGCTGCCGGCGAGATCGGGACGAGAGGCGAACTCGAACGCATGGGCTCCACTCCTCGCGACGGGCGGCTCGGCCGCGCCTCCGCCGCGGCGAATAGCACACCCGTCCCTGGAAAACAGCGCGCCCGGGCCGGCCGAGGCGAGGAAACGAGGCTGTGTCCGGACGGCCGTCACCGCATCTCGACGGCGGCGTCGCGGATGAGCCGCAGGAGATCGCGCCGCATCTCGCCGCTCACCGTGTGGCCGACGCCCGGGTAGGTCTCCAGCCTCGCCTGGACGAAGCGCCCGCCGAGCGCCGCTACCGCGTCGCGCGTCGGGCCGATCGGCACGCGCCGATCGGCGTCGCCGTGCAGCGCGACGAGCGAGAGCGGCGCCGGATCCCCCGCGCTCGCGCCGGACAGCACCGCCGGGGGGACCCAGCCGCTCACGGGGAAGGCGGCGCCGACCACGGCCGGGTGGCGCAGCGCGAGCGCGAACGTGAGCGCGCCGCCCTGGGAAAAGCCGGTCACGATGGCCTTGCCCCGCGTGGGCCGCTCGGCGGAGACCCGCGCGATCGTCGCCGCGAGCGCGGCGGCCGCGCGCAAGATGCCCTGTCCCACCTCGTCGCTCGCGAGCGCCTGCCCGAGCGGAAACCACGAGTAGCCGTCGCCGTACGGCGTGAGCCCGCGAGGCGCGATGAGGCGCGCCTTGATGTCGGCGCCCGAGAGGAGCCCCACGAACGACTCGGGCCGATCGCCGAGCCCATGAATCGCGACGACCAGGGGGAGCGCCTCGCTCCTGTCTGCGCCGCCGGTGACCTCCTCGAGGAACTCGACCGCCGCGGGCGCGGCGGCGGCCGGCGCGCTCGCCGCGGGCGGCGCCTCGTTTCCCGGGCCCGCCGGCGCGCCGCCCGAGGGCGGCGCCGCCCGCCGCTCGCAGCCGGAGAGGGCCGCGAGCGACGCGAGCGCGAGCGCGAGCGCGAGCCAGGGCGAGACGCGTCGAGCGCGGTGGGTGCGCATGGACGGGCAGCCTGCTGATTCGTCTCCGCGGGAGCAACAGAGAATCTACACGAGGCCCCGCGCGCTCCCGCGGCCGCTCACCCCGGCGCGCGCCCCCGCGGCCGCTCAGCTGAGGAGCTCGACCTGGACCTCGACGGTGGTCTTCTGGCCGTTGCGGAGCAGGTCGACCTTCACCTTCTCGCCCGGCTTCTTGCCGTCGAGCGCGTTGTAGAGCGCGTCGTAGTCGGCGATCGGCGCGCCGTCGAGCCCGACGATCACGTCGCCCAGCACGAGCCCGCGGTCGCCCTCGGAGAGGCCGCGCATGCCGGCCTTGTCGGCGGGGCCGCCGGCGACGACGCCCATCACGATGACGCCGCGGATGCCGTTGCGCCGCTCGAGGCGGCGGGAGGGGTCGAGCTGGATGCCGAGGCCGACCGTCTCGGCCTTGCCGGTCTTGATGATCTGCGGGACCACCCGCGCGATCGTCGTCGAGGGCACGGCGAACCCGATGCCGGCGGAGGTGCCGCTCTTCGAGAAGATCATCGTGTTCATGCCGATGAGGTGCCCGCTCGAGTCGAGCAGCGGGCCGCCGGAGTTGCCGGGATTGATGGCGGCGTCGGTCTGGATCATGTCGCGGATGGTCACGCCGCCGGCGCCCTCGACCTGGCGGCCGAGCGCGCTGATGATCCCGGTCGTCAGGGTGTGATCGAGGCCGAACGGGTTGCCGATGGCGATCGCCTTCTGCCCGACCTCGAGCGGCTCGCGCAGGGGCGCGACCTGGATCGGCTTGAGCATGTCCTTCGGCGCGTCGATCTTGAGCACGGCGATGTCCTTGCGCGGCTCGACGCCGACCAGCTTCGCCGGAAACGTCTTCTCCCCCTGGAGCTGGACCACGAGCGACTGGGCGTTGTCCACGACGTGGAAGTTCGTGACGATGTGCCCGTCGGCGTCCCAGACGAAGCCCGAGCCCGAGCCGGCGGGCACCTCGACCGCGGTCCCCCAGAAGCGGTCCACCACGAGGCGGCGCTGGGTCACGAACACCGTCGCGGGCGCGACCTCGCGGAACACGGCGATCGTGTTGCGTTCGTCCTCGATGAGGGCGTTCTTCGACGGCGGCGGGACGGGCGGCGGCATCGTCTGGAGCGTCGCCGACGCCGCCGGCGCGGCGGGCGCGTCGGGGGCCGTCGTCGCGCCCTGCGGCGGGCCGCCGGGGCTGGGCCTCCCTTTGCATCCAGGGGCGGCGGCGAGCGCGGCGACGGCGAGGAAGGCGGGGAGTCGAGCGTGTCTGCGGTGGCGCATGCGGCGCAATCTAGCCTGCCCTCGCCGAGGCGTCTCCCCTGCGGCGCGCGCCCGCGGGGAGGTGCGGCGGTCTGCCGCGCGCAACGGATGCGCGGACGGCCGCCCCGCGTGGTCGGCGCCGGATCGGATCCGAGATGCAAACCGGCAAAGTTGCGGTAGAGGTGGCCCTGACGGATGAAGCCCATGACGCCAACTTCGAACAAACTTCAGACCACCCCCCCCGCCGCGAAGGAGCCCGTCAAGGTGCTCCTGCTCGAGAACATCCACCAGAGCGCGCACGAGCTCTTTCGATCGCGGTCGATCGAGATCGAGACCCGGAGCTCCGCGCTGAAGGAGGACGAGCTCATCGCCGCGCTCGCGGGCGTCGACGTGCTCGGCATCCGGAGCAAGACGCACGTCACCGCGCGCGTCCTCGAGAAGGCCGACAAGCTGGTCTCCATCGGCTGCTTCTGCATCGGCACGAACCAGGTCGACCTCGATGCGGCGAACCGGCGCGGGGTGCCGGTGTTCAACGCGCCGTTCAGCAACACGCGCAGCGTCGCCGAGATGATCATCGGCGAGTGCATCATGCTGGCCCGGCAGCTCGGCGACCGGTCGCGCGAGGTGCACGCCGGCACCTGGAAGAAGGTCTCGAAGGCCTGCTACGAGATCCGCGGCAAGACCATCGGCCTCATCGGCTACGGCCACATCGGCCAGCAGCTCGGCGTGCTCGCCGAGGCGATGGGGATGCGGGTCGTCTACTACGACATCGCCCAGAAGCTCCCGATGGGCAACAACCGCCCGCTGCCGACGCTGGAGGCGCTGCTCGCGGAGTCGGATTACGTGTCGCTCCACGTGCCGGCGACGCCGGAGACGCGCAACATGATCGGCGCGGCCGAGCTCGCGCACATGCGCAAGGGCTCGTACCTGCTCAACGCGAGCCGCGGCTCGGTCGTGGTGATCCCGGCGCTGGCCGAGGCGCTGAAGAGCGGGCACCTGGCGGGCGCGGCGATCGACGTCTACCCGGAGGAGCCGGAGTCGAACTCGGACGGCTTCCACACGGATCTGCAGCGGCTGCCGAACGTGATCCTGACGCCGCACATCGGCGGCTCGACCGAGGAGGCGCAGGAGGCCATCGGCCGCGAGGTGTCGCGCGCGCTGACGCAGCTCGTGACCACGGGGGCGACGACGGGGGCGGTGAACTTCCCGAACGTGGAGCTGCCGCCGCTCAAGGGGACGCACCGGATCCTCAACGTCCACCGCAACGTGCCGGGCGTGCTCCGCGACGTGAACCGGATCGTGTCGGACGTGAACGCCAACATCGATAGCCAGGTGCTGTCGACGGACGCCAACATCGGGTACCTCATCATGGACCTGTCGCAGGACGTGTCGGCGGAGGTGAGCCGGCGGATCGGGGCGCTGGAGACCAGCATCCGGACGCGCGTTCTTTACTGAGGGCGGCGGGGGCCCGGCAACGGGCTGCCCGGCAACGGGCTGCCCGGCCGCCGGCGGGGGTGTTCTTCGGGGGGCGCGGGGCCCCGCCGAACTCGCCTGGGACGCTCTTTCTCCAGCGTGCGGAGCGCGCCGGAGAAAGAGCGTCCCAGGCTCAAACACGGCCCGTCCCCACGCCCCCCGAAGAACACCCCCGCCGGCGGCCTACGGTTGAGTCGGTGGGGGGCGAGAGCGCTGACGCAATCCCCGGGTCAGGCGGGGGCCTCGACCCGGTTCCGCGCGCGGCGGGACGCGGGGTCGTCGCCCGCGAAGACGAGGGCGAAGACGACGAACGCGGCCCACAGCACCGCAAGGTGATAGAGCATCGCGACGCCGCCAGCGGCCTCGTAGAGGGCGCTCGATAGCGGAGGGCCGAGGAGCATGCCGGCGGCGTAGAAGACGTTGTAGAGCGAGTTCGCGCGGCTGTAGTCGCGCGGCGCCGTGACGACGCCCTGGAGCGCCAGGCTGAGCGGCGAGATCGACGCGAGCGTCGCCCCGGCGATGAACACCGCGGCGCACATCGCCTCGTAACGATCGAGGTAGACGAAGCCGAGGATCATCAGCGTGCCGATCGCGCCGAGCACGCGCATGAGGAACAGGTGGCCGCGGCGATCGCCGATCCGGCCAAAGACGTTGGTGAAGGCGAGCATCCCCACCGCAAAGAAGGCAGGGATGAGGATCGTCTGCTCCAGCGTCACACCCTTCGACGCCATCAGGTACAGCGGCAGGAACAGGACGACCGAGGCCTGGAAGTAACCGTAGGCGAAGGTCGCGAAACACGAGGTCTTGATGCGCCACAGGATCGAGGCAGACGTCGCCTGAGGCTCCTCGCCGCCCGGCGCGCCGGCCTCGCCGTGCGCCGGCGCGTCCTTCGGGTCGCGATCGAGGCGCGCGAGCACGAGGAGCGCGGAGAGCGCCGAGATGACGCACGAGACAACGAACGCCGCGGGCATCGACGAGAGCGAGACGATGCCCTTCGCGCAGAGCGGGCCGATGACATAGCCGAGCGCCATCGAGACCGCATAGAGGCTCGTGACGAACGCCTTGTTGTCCTTGTCCGACCGGGCGAGCAAGATCGTCTCGCAGCTCACCCAGATGCCCACCGAGCACGCGCCGTCGACGAAGCGGACCGCCGCGATGGAGGCGAAGCCCGGCAGGTAGGGGAACGCGCCGACCGCGGCCGCGTAGCCGGCCAGCGAGAGGACCAGCGTCGCCTTCGCCGAGAACCGGCGGATGAGCGCGCCCATGGGCAGCGAGAGCAGGACGATGCCGAGCGCGAAGCAGGACGCGAGCAGCCCGATGTCGGACTTGGTGAACCCGCGCTCGTCCAGGAAGACCGCCGTCAGCGAGATGGCGATGCCGTAGGCGAGGCCGAGGAGGAAGATCGCGCCGTAGACGAGCCAGATATTCCGATCGGGGATGCGGCGGAGCATGATCGCCCGGCAGGTTCGATCGGCCGCTCCGCCGTGTCAAACGGGTCCATGACGGCGAAAAGCCGCTTCGCCGCCGCGCCGCGCTCCCCGGCGCGCGGCGCGCGCGCGCAGGCGGAGGCGCGGCGCCGCCGCGCGCGCCTCACCGCAGGAACTCGAGGAGGAGCTGATTGACCCTCTCCGGCCGGTCGTAGAGCACGAAATGGCTCGCGTCGGGGATGCGGGCGACTCGCGCGTTCGGGACCAGCTCCGGATCCGGCGCGGCGAGCTCGGCGCCGAGGTAACGGTCGTGCTCGCCCCAGATCACCAGCACGGGGGTGTCGATGCGCGGCGGCCTGCCCAGCCGGGGCAGGCCGCTCGGGCGGAAGGCGGCGCGGTAGTAGTTGATCGTGGCCGTGAGCGCGCCAGGCTGCGACCACGCCTCGACGTAACGGGCGAGGTCCTCGTCGCTCATCGCGCCCGGCCGCCGCGGGTCGTGCTTCAAGCTCGCGCGGAACGCCGCGTAGCCCTTGCTCCGGGCGAACAGCTCGGGGAGCTTCGGGAGCTGGAAGAAGAACATGTACCAGCTCTTGCGGAGCTGCCGCGCCGTGCGGAACCCGGCGAGCAGCCTCTGGGGGTGAGGGCAGTTGAGGACGACCAGCCGCTCGAGGAGCGCCGGATACCGCATCGCGAACGCCCAGGCGACGCCGCCGCCCCAGTCGTGGCCGACCACGGCCGCGGCGCGCTCCGCGCCCGAAGCCTCGATGAGCGCCGCCACGTCCGCGGTCAGCTCGCCGATCGCGTAGGCCGCGACGCCACGGGGCTTGTCCGAGAGGTTGTAGCCGCGCATGTCCGGGGCGATCACGCGATAACCCGCCTCGACCAGCGCGGAGATCTGGTGGCGCCACGAGTACCAGAGCTCGGGAAAGCCGTGGAGGAGCACGACAAGCGGCCCCTCGCCCGCCTCGACGTAGTGAAGGCGCACGCCGCTTCGTTCGGTGAACCGGTGCGATAGCTTGGATTCGTCGAGGGTCATCGTCTCCTCTTTTCTCACGACCGCGGAGGCCGATCGCGCGCTGAACGGCTGGATGTTGGCACGGTGCTACAGGCCGCTCGAGGCTCCGGGAGGGCGCGGCGAGCGCCCCCCTGTCGAGCGACGCCGCGGTTCTATCACGGGCCGCAGTTCCCGAGCGCCGCCAGGATCGCGCGACGGGCGCGGCGCCGGTCGCAGAGCGCCCGGAGCTCGCCGCGATCGAGCAGCCAATCCACATTGCGCTGTGTCCGGGGCGGAGCCTGCGTGGCCCGCCGCCCGCCGCCGCTTCGCCGTTCACCGGCGTCGCGCCGGACGCCCGCGGCCGAGGCGGCGGGCGAGCGCGCTCATACGTCGATGATCTTGCCCGGGTTCATGAGGTTCAGCGGATCGAGCACCCGCTTGATCGAGCGCATGATCGCGAGCTCCTCGGCCGAGCGCGAGTAGGGCAGGTACTCCTTCTTGAGCAGGCCGATGCCGTGCTCGGCGGAGATGCTGCCGCGGTACTTCTTCACGAGCGTGAAGATCGCGTGATCCGCCTCGTGGGTGCGCCGGAGGAACTCCTCGCGCGTGAGGCTGTCGGGCTTCATCACGTTGATGTGGAGGTTGCCGTCGCCGATGTGGCCGAAGAGCGCGATCTCCCACCCTGGATAGCGGGCCTCGAACAGGCTCTCCAGCTCGGAGCAGAAGCCCTCGAGCTCCTGGATCGGGAGCGACACGTCGTTCTTGTGCGGCAGCCCGGTCGCCGACAGGCTCTCGCTGATGCCTTCCCGGAGCGCCCAGAGCTCGGCGGCCTGCGCCCCGTGCTGCGCGAGCGTGCCGTCGGTGACCAGCCCGCGCTCGAACAGCGAGGCGATCCACGCCTCGAGCGCCTCGGGCTCGCCGCGCTCGACCTCGATGAGCACGTAGTAGTCCGACGGCGCGGAGAGCGGCACGCGCACGTTCCGGTGGCGGCGAAGGCGCGCCTGGCACTTCTCCGTGAAGAACTCGTAGGCCATCACGATGAACGGCCCCATCCGGGCCTCGCGGAACAGCGCGAGCACGCCGGCGAGGTCCGGCACCGCGAACAGGAACACGTTGAGGCCGCCGGGCACCCGCGTGAGCTTGAGCGTCGCCTCGGTGATGATCCCGAGCGTGCCCTCGCTGCCGATGAAGAGCTGGCGCAGGTCGATCCCGGTGTTGTTCTTCTCGAGCGCGCCGTTCATGTCGAGCACGGCGCCGCTCGCGGTCACCACGGTGAGCCCGAGCACCCACTGCCGCGTGAGGCCGTAGCGGATGACCTTCACGCCGCCGGCGTTGGTCGCGATGTTGCCGCCGACCTGGCTCGACCCCTTGGACGCGAAGTCGACCGGCCAGGTGAGGCCGTACGGCGCGACGTGCTGGTGCACCGCCTCGGTCACGGCGCCGGCCTCGACGCGCACGGTCGCGCCGAGCACGTCGACCGGGCCCATCTTGCGCATCCGCTCGAGCGACACGACGAGCTCGCCCCGCGCCGCCACGGCGCCGGCCGCGAGCCCGGTGCGCCCGCCCGAGGGCACGACCGGGACGCGGTGCTCGGAGCAGAGGCGGAGCAGCCGCGAGACCTCGTCGGTCGAGCGCGGGAGCGCGAGGGCCGAGGGCCTCGGCTCGTGGACCTTGGTCCAGTCGCGGCCGAACGTCGCGAGGTCGGCCGCGTCCGTGGAGAGGAAATCCGCGGGAAACTCGCGCTGGATGGCCGCGAGGAAGTCGCCGGGGAGACCGGGAAGTGGGGTCATGGCCGGCTCGGTACTGCGGCGTGGCGGCGAGGGCAAGCGGGCTTCGCGGGTTTTCGCGGCCCCCGCGGTTCAGCCGCCGTCCCTGATCTCGCCGCGGAAGTGGGCGCCGACCAGCCGCACGGCAGCGCCCGTCGCGCGCAGCGCGCTGCGCGTCGGCGAGGGCGTCGTCGTCGTCGACCGCGACGAGGGGCGTCGGGGGCGCGCCGGGGCAGGCGGCGCCACGAAGGGAGGATTACGCGATGCGTCAATTCGCTGCGACGGAGCCGTCCAGAGGAGCGGGGCCCGGAGCCGAAGAGCCCTGGTCGCTGCAGGTCAGTCGAGCCCACCGTAGCGATGGTGCTCGACCAGCTGCCGCAGCTTGCCGAACTGCCCATGCTGAGACGCCCACCGCACGAGATCGAGCGCCTGATTGGGGAGAGGACGCTGAATGCTCGTCACCGCCATGATGTCGACGCCCAGGTTGTCGGCCAAGAGCTCCAGCTCGCTCGGCTGAAACCTGTCCACGATCATTCGACGGAGCTCGATCTTCTCCTCGGCGGTAGGACCGGCATCGATCAGCGTCTCTGCATTCATATGCAGAGGGCCTTCAGCGCGGGCCGGCGCGCGTGACTCTCCACCTTCGCCGCTGCAGATCGGATCGCCGCCGTCCTTGAGCCGGAACTCTGTCCAATCTCCTCTGGAGCTGCCTGGCGAGCTCCACTGGAGCCATTCGCCGATCAGCCCTATGGCCAGGCGATAGGGCCCACGCAGCTCCTTCCTCGCGAGCCCGTGCATGACAGAGAACTGCAGCGCGCGGAGCCGATTCATGGCGGGGTTGCCGGTGTTCAGGCCTAGCAGCTCGCGCTCGCGCGCCGGGCCTCTCGCCAGCTGGCACAGGAGCTCTCGGGTCCCCGGAGGCGCCTCGAGCAGCAGCCGGTGAAAGTACTCGCTGCACTTCACGATGAGCGAGCTGACGCATTCCTCCACATCATCGCGATCCAGGCTCCTCGATTCCGTTGCGCATGCCTGTCGTTGATGCAGCTCGCTGCCGAGCAGCCTGCATAGGTACTTCTGGCCGCCGGTGAGCCGATACGCCGCCTCCAGCGCCTCCGGCGTGAAATGTAGCCCGGCGAGCGCTCCCGCCGTGCGGAAGAACTCGCCGAGCTCGTGCTCGTCGAAGAGCGGCGCACAGTATCGGCTGACGCGAGTCCAGAACGGATTTTCGAAGCGCTTCGCGCCGCTGCCGATGACCTGCCTCGACAAGAGATCGTCTTCCGTCCCAGAAAATACGAGGATCGCTCGAGGATCGAGGGACATGAGGCTGTAGAGCGATCGGAAGAGGACCTTGAGGTCATCCGCATCCGAGGTCCGGCTCCGGCTCAGCTCATCGATCCCGTCCAAGAAGAAGATGGGAGGACCTTCGACGCACGCCTCGTGGCATGACCACACGAGGCCGCGAAGCGAATCTGCCGCAGCTCGGCTGTCTTGCCGCTCGTGGGCGGCGAGGCTCTTCGTGAGCGCGGACGGCGCCTTCCTCCGGAGCTCTCTCGATAGGTCATCGCAGAGGGCGCTCAAGACTTCGGCGGCAGATACCGTGAAGAGGCTGGCGACGTCTACCCAAGCGGTGACCCGATCGGTCAGCTCCATGCGGAGGCGTCGCAGGAATGAGGTGGTGCCCCACTTCTTCAGGCCGAATATCCCGAAGCTCTGGCCGCTTCCGGCGAGCCTCGCGACCAGCTCGCCAAGGAGCCTGCTGCTGCCGAAGAAATCCACCTCGCGCTCCACGGGGCCCTCGAGCTGAAACGCATTCGAGGCAGGCCGCTGCAGCAAGGACAGCACGTGCCTCGCTGACTGTCCGCTCCGCACATGGGCGCGGATCTCGCCGGGAGAGAGCGGGAGCACCCGGACGTGCTTCGCCTGCAGGAGCTCATGCCATTGCCGGTAGATGCCCGCGCCTGGGTGCCCTCGGAACACCGCGAAGACGGTGACCGGACGCTCCGGGGTGCCTGACAGTCCATAGAGCGGGCTGGCCTTCCTCTGGAACGAGAGCGTATCCATCGTCGCCTGGGGCGTATCGGCGCCGGCGGTGTCCTCGAGCAGCATCGCAGCGAGATCCACGTCAGGGAGGCGAGCGTCTGGCCGCCGCTCCAGCCGCATCAGCCCTCGCTCCGACGAGCGAACGCGAAGTCCAGCCTGCTCCAGGTAGCTGACGAGATCCACCTGCAGCGACTTTTCCTCGGACCGGAGCGCCGGAGCATGACGGTTCTTCACCGGCAGGGGGTCCGCCTCCGCCGCCCCCGCCGCGCCCGTCGTCGCCCGTGACACATCGCCTCGAGATCGCGGGGCGAACGGGAGAGCATCGCGGATCTCGGCGCGAACGATCTGGTCCACCGCCACGACCAGCGTCGCTCCGAGCTTCATCGTCGGCGTCGGTTCGGCCACCGGCGAGCGCGTCGCCTGGAATGAGGTGATGTCCGCAGGCCGATACACGTCGTGCGCGCGGTCCTGGGTCTTGAATTCGAGGTTCAGGCCCAGATCGTCGAGCACCTCAGGCGTCTCGACGAGCGCCTGCCGCAGGCTCGTCGCGCTTTCGAACCGGTTCTTTCGGTCAGGATCGAGGCACCGCATGATCACCGCGTTCATCGCTGGTGACACGTTCGCCACCGACGCGAGCGGCGGCGGCATGAACAGCAGCTTGTTCTGCAGTATCGTGGACACGTCGCCCGAGAACGCCTTCCGGCCCGAGAACGTCTCGTAGAGGGTCGCCCCCAACGAATAGATGTCGGTGCGCTTGTCGACCTCGTCGCCGCTATGGATCTGCTCCGGGGACATGTAGTGAGGAGTTCCCAGGACGACGCCCGTGGTCGTGTTGACCCCCTCCCTGACGCCGTCCACGGCCTTGGCGATGCCGAAGTCGACGAGTATGAGGTGCTCCTGCCCTCCCGATATCTTGGTGATCAGGAAGTTTCCAGGTTTGATGTCTCGATGTATCAGGCCCTCCGAATGAATCGCGTCGAGAGCCGCGCACGCCTGGATCGCCAGCCGAGCGGCCCGGCCCCTCTCGAGCTGTGTCTCTGCCTCCAGGATGCCGCGTAGATCGCGTCCGAGGATCAGGTCCTGGACGATGTACGGACGACCTCTGGAATCAAAACCATAGTCGTGTATGGTGACGATGTGGGGGCTCCTGAGCCGCGCCGCGGCGATGGCCTCCCGTTCGAACCGCCGCCGAAGATCGACGCTCTCGGCCAGGCTTCGGCTCAGCAGCTTGATCGCGACATCCCGCTTGAGCCGGATGTCCTCGGCGGACCAGACGCTGCCCATACCCCCCTCGCCGAGAGGTCGGATGAGATGATATCGACCGTCGATGACGTCGCTGGGCTTCGGGGAGTCCTGTCCGATCTCGAACGCCGATGCCACGACCGAAGACGGCGCCGGCGTAGGGGGGGCTGGCTCGCTCAGCCGGCCGGTCTGCGGAGGACCGGCGGCGTCGGTGAGCCCGGGCGGCCCGACGGGGTGCGATCGGGCCGGCGCCTCCGTGAAGCCGTCGAGCGCGAGGGCGAGCTCGCCCGCCGAAGCGAACCGTTTGTCCAGGCTCGGCTGCAGGCAGCACGCGACGACCTCGGCGAGGCGGCCGGCGATCCGCTGTCCGGACTGGTCGAGCCTCGGAATCTCGCCCGTCATGATCCTCGCGATGGTCTCGGAGACCTTCGCTCCGGCGAAGGGACGAGCTCCCGTCAACATCTCGAACATCATGATGCCGATCGCCCAGATGTCTGCGCGGCGATCGACCTCCTGACGACCGCGGATCTGCTCCGGGCTCATGTACATGACCGAGTCGGCTGCCTCTTCCTTCGCCATGAGGAGGTTGTCGAACAGCGGCGGCCGCTCGCCGATCCCGGCGTCGAGCACCTTCGTCACGATCTCCTTCTTCTCTGCGTCCCGATGCATGAATATATTCCATGATGTCAAGCTACCATGGACGACGTGAGACGCGTGGAGGACCTCGAGCGCGCCGGCGACGTCGCGACCGATGCGCGCCGCCTCGGGTTGGCTCAGGGCTCCCTTCCTCTTCAGCAGTTGTTCCAAGGTTTCGCCCTGGAGGAGCTGCATCACGAAATACGGTATTTTGTCGTTTGTCTCTCCGGAGTCGTAGTGCTCCACGATGTGGTTGTGTCTGAGCGCCCCGAGCAGACGTGCGCTGCGCAGCGCTCGTTCGCGGAGCGCTGGGTCCGCAGAAGTGAATAGCTTCAGCGCCACCTCTCGCCCTGCTGCGTCGTTCAACGCAGCCCAGACGACCCCTCGCGATCCCTCTCCGATCGGATACAGCAGTCGGTACTTGCCGGCGATCAGCGTGCCGCGCTTGTCGACCTCTTGAGGAGAACGGACCGGCATGATGATTTCTCCCTGTCTTGCACGTCGCTCGCGCCGTAGGCGGCGATGAGCGCTGGGGCTATCCTTGACGCGTCGTGGCGGGCGATGGCTGGTATGCTTGGCCTATGTGCTCTTGTATCTTTGTCTGGAGATCGCTCAGTCTGTTGCGTCGCTCGAAGTATTTGACCAGCTTGAACGCGCGGTATTCAGCGTCGTGCACCGGCGATACGATGCTCGCGATTCCTCCGCGGATCTCGGGGAACGAGTCCGAGACGAAGGTCTCGAGCTCCTCGAAGCTGAACGTCTCTTCGATCTGCAGGCGGAGGCGTCTGGGGTCCACGGGCCTCGCGACGTGGCCCAGGCGTGCGGTAGGGGCGTCGAGATCCGAGGGCGGGCGCGTCGACCTCGCTTCCTTCGGCTCATCGGAGCCTGCCCTGGCAAGCGCGCGCAACAGGCTCACGGCCGCCGCATGGCAGCCGTCCTGATCGCGGTACCCGACGATTCTCATGCCGGCGTCTTCGAGGGCATGTCGTCGAGCGGGGCCGATGGTTCCGTCGGGGACCAGGCCGAAGTGGCGGGATGCCTGGCCGCTCGACCGCGCGAGAGCGGGAGCGAAGAGCCAGTCGTGCTCATCGCTGGCGAAGTCGTGGCCGACGAACACGGCGGTATGAGCGTGGAGAATGGCGGAGAGTATGCGTTGAGGTTCGGCGTCGCCGTAGAGCAGGCGATCGTGCTCATCCCGCGTCAATACCCACGTGGACCTGTCGATGAGCGTTCCGTGCAGCTTGAGGATGTACCTGCGCCGTTGGGCGAGATCCGCCGTGGCCCGGGCGAGCACGGGCCAGCACCCGCCGAACGCGCGTTCGAGCAGATGATCGATGGTGGTCGTGATCAACCCGGAGAGCTGTGGCGCGAGCGCGGCGATGGCTGAGGCTATGGGCGGAATGTCGTATCCGGCGTCGCTCCAGATCCGCTCGACCACGGCGCAGAACTCATTCGGTCCGAGCGCGGCCCTGGCTGCAGAGAGCGCATCTACGCGCCTCTCTTGAGAGACCAATTGGGCGATCTCCCGCAGGGCCGCCTGGGCGGCGCCGCGGGACCGCGCGTGCTCCGCGAGAGCCGCCACGAGCTCCGGCCATGCGGGGAGGCCGGCGGCCGTCGATATGTTGCTACCTGCGAAGACGAGCAGCCTTCCGCGCTGGTAGGCTCCCCGCAGCTCATCGAACGCCGGGTCCGTCGTCCCCTCTATCGATGCCAACGCCCGCTCTCTTCCCGGTGTGGCTCCACGATCAGAGCCATCAGATACCGGAACGCCCAGCAATGCAAGACACATGCGCGGAGCGCCGGCGGATGGATGGTGCTGGTGGATGAGGAGGTCGTGAGGCGCGGCCGGGAGGGTTACCCAGCGGCGCGGAACGGCCATCGCTCGGGTTTATAGCGATCGATTGTGCATCTTGGACGGAAGTGTGGGGCGATGGGGAGACCGGCTGAGACGATGCTGTCCTCGTGGCGCATCATTCCGCAGGTCTGTCTGCTCGCTTTCGCACGACAGGGCACGATGCACCCTCGTTCGTATGCCGCGGTAGGGCGACAGTGATGCTGAATTCTCAGCGCACGCTCGGTGCGCACGCCCGGTGCGCACGCCCGGTGCGCACGTTCGGTGCGCACGCTCGGTGCGCACGCTCCAGGACACGCAGCCTTCGCGGCTCAGCCGCCGTCCGGGATCTCGCCGCGGAAGTGCGCGCCGACGAGCTGCACGGTCGCGCCCACCGCGCGGAGCGCGGCGGCGAGCGCGTCGTCGTCCTCGACCGTGACGAGGAGGGCCTCGGGGGTGCGCGGGGCGTGAGGGCGGATGGCCTCCAGCAGGGGAGCGGCGAGATCGGGCGCGACCACGCGGAACGGAAAGGCGCCGGGGAGGAACGGGTCGAAGTTGGCGAATCCCAGGGGGGCTGCGCCCGGCGCGGCGGGGTCGACGAGGCAGAGGAGCGCCAGGCCGCCCCGGCCGCGGGCCTCGGCGATCTGGCCGGGGAGCAAGTCGAACGCCGCCTCGACCGAGGCGTCGTCGGGCGGCTGCACCGGGCGGGCGATGACCGGACGGGCAGGGCGCGGGAGGCCGGCCGCGGCGTCCCAGGCGAGCTGGAACGTGGTCATGGCGTAGACGTGCTCCATGCCGGCGCTCCGGTAGAGCCGCACGGCGGCGGCGTTGTCCGGCTTGACGTTGAGGCACCAGCGCGTGCAGCCGCGGCTCCGGAGGTGCGCGGCGACGGCGCGCATGACGCCGGCGCCGACCCCGCGGCCGCGGTGGGACGGCGCGACCACGACGTGCCGCACGTAGGCGACGCCGCGCAGCGGCTGCACATAGGCGTAGGCGATCACCTCGCCGTCCTCCTCGAAGAAGAGGCTGTCCCTGGCCAGGGCGCTCTCCCAGCGCTCGCGCGGCAGGACGGGGTTGTCGATGCCGAGCTCCACGAAGAGCCGAGCAAAGTGGTCATAATCGGACGGGCGCGCCGCGCGTGCGACGAGGCGAAGCATGGTGCGAGCTTACATTCCGGGGCGCCGCGCGTCCCACGGATCGCGGGCGCGAGCTGCTCGCCGCGCGAGCGTTGCGGCGCCGCGTCCGGCAAGGCACCGTGATGTACCATGAGCAACGCACTCGGCGTGGAGGGGGGCGCGGGCGCCCGCGACGCGCTCGGAGGCGCCGCGGCTGCGGGCGCGGCCAGCGGGGCGATCCGCCGGTCGAGCATCGCGGGCCGCGCCGCGCGGCTCGGGGCGCTCGCCATCGCGCTGGCCGCGTGCGACGGCGCGGCCGGCGGGGCGCCGAGCGCGGGCAGCGGCAGTGGCACAGTCGGCGCGGGCGGCGTCGAGAGCGGCGCGGGGGGCGAGGGGGGCGCGGGCGGCGCCACGCCGGCCGGCGACGCGGCCAGCAGCGGCGCTTCTGGCGTGGACAGCGCTTCTTCCGGCGGGGGCGGCGGGGGCGGCGACGGAGGCGGCGGCGAGGGCGGAGCGCTGAGCTGGGAGCCGGTCGAGACGGACTGGTGCTCCGCGGGGTGGATCGGCCTGGACGAGCACACCTGTTTCCATGTGCCGGAGACCGCGGCCCGCGGCGCGCCGATCCTTTATGTGCTGCACGGGGCCATGGCGCCCGACTCGCTGCCCGTGGCCCTCCAGGCGATCGCGGCGGAGGCCGCCGAGGCGCTCGGGGTCGTCGCGGTGTTCCCGCGCGGGAGGCCGGGGCTCTGCACCTGGGATCCGTCCGTCGAGACCCACATCTGCTGGCCGACGCGCCGCGAGACGGTCGACGCCGCGGCGCCCGCCCTGGTCGAAGCGTGGATGAGCGCCGAGGCGCTGATGGCGCGGATCCTCGGGGGGACGTTCGGCCGGCGTTATGTCATGGGCTTCTCCAACGGGGGCTACTTCGCGAGCTACGTGGCGCTGGAGGGCCTCGTCGCCGTCGACGGCGCCGGGCTCGTCGGCGCGGGCCGCATGGTCATCGAGGAGCACCTGTTCTCCCAGGAGAGGCCGCCGATCTACATCGCCGTCGGCGCGGAGGAGCTCGCGTCCACCATCGCGAGCGCCGAGAACCTCGCCGACGTGCTCACGCAGCACGGCTGGGAGCACGAGCTCGTGATGCACCCAGGGCGCGGCCACGAGATCCGCGCCGACGACTTCGCGCTGGCCTGGAATACCTGGGTCGCCGCCCCCTGAGCGCGCCGGTCCGACAGGCGCTCTGGCGCGCGCATCGCGAGATGACCGGAAGTCGGAGCGCCGTCTCCGAGCACCTTTGCCCACATGGGCGCCGAGGACATGGGATGAGCGCCCGACGACGGCGCGGATCGTCCGAGAGCGGCGCGTCGGTATGCCGCTGTCGCTCATTGACCTACCTTGCCGTCGAGGAGGCCTTGAATCGTCGGAGACGCCTCGTCGAGGCGCCCTGCGCCGAGAAATCCACCGCTCGCGAAAGGCGTGTTTTTGCGGGAGTCGCCGCGCCGCGCGAGGGCGCGTGCGGCGGCGAGCTGCTGTGCGCTGCGCGCGCCCCGAAGCGCCTTATCTGCCCAGCGATCCGGCGCGGGTGAACGGGCCTCCGCCGGCGGGCCGTGCGCTGTTTAGGATTGTCGCGTTGTCGCTGCCTCGCGCCCGCCGCGCGCGCCGTCGGGCGGCAGCCCGTGCACACCGGCTCTCGGGCACGAGCGCTGCTCTCTGCGCAATCCGACTGACCTGACGGCCCGCGGATGTCGCGGGCCGTGGAAGGGGGAGAAATGGTCGAGCTGTTGAATAGCAGGTGGATGCATGTTGCGATGGCGATGGCCGCCCTGACCACCGGATGCGCGGCGGGCGAGGCGGGCGCCGACGAGATCGGCATGGATGAGGCCGAGGCCGTGGAGGTCGAGGAGACCTCGCAGGCGCTGTACGGTTATCCGGACACGCGGAGCTGCGGCTGGAACGACTGGAACAAGTGGGGCGGCGGCTGGGGCAGCGGCTGGGGCGGCAACGGGGGCTGGAACCCGTGGGGCCCGAGCTGGAACAGGCGGCCGTGCTGCAACAAGCCCTGGGGCAACTGGGGCAACTGGGGCAACTGGGGCAACGGCTGGGGGTCGGGTGGCTCCTTCAACCCCCCCGGTTTCGGTGGCTCCTTCAACCCCCCCGGTTTCGGTGGCTCCTTCAACCCCCCCGGTTTCGGCGGCTGCAACAGGTGGTGATCGCCAGGAGCCCGCGCGCGAGGCGGCGTCGAGATCCGGCCCCGCGCCCCGGGCGCGGCCCCTCTCGCCGAACCGGGAGGGCGCCGCTCTGGAGCCCGGCGTCTGAGCCGCGGGTCGCCTGAGACGAGTCGCCGGGGGCCCGGCCGCCGAGAGCCGCAGCAGACGCGCTGCTCCCGGCGGCCGGGCCCTCCCCAAGTTTCCCGTTCCGCTACGGTCGTGCCCTGACGGCTGCGTTCCAGGGCACCCCACGTGATGCATTTTGGGACATCTCGGGGCTGACAAGGGACGAGCTCGGTTCCAGCGCCCATGGACTGCCCAGCTCGCAGCACACCTCGGCGCAGATCGCGCGCCGAGGCGCTGCGTCTGCGCCAGCGCGGCGGCGGTGAGCCCGCTCGCGGGCGCCGCCGCGCCCGGCGCTCCGGGTCACCGGGCTCGACGGTATGTCATCGCATTACGGATCGCTTCTTGCTCCCGTGCGCTTCGCGCTGACGCGCCGCCTGCCGAGATCCGCGCCGGCGCCTTCGAGGAATCCTCCCCATGATGCGCTTTCCGACACCCGTCTCGCGTTACATGACCTGCGCAGTCATCACGGCGCCCGACACGACCCCGCTGCCCGAGGTCCACCGGATGTTGGGCGAGAACGCAATTTCTTGCGTACCCATCCTCGACGCCGCGTCGCGGGCGATCGGCGTGCTGTCCCGCACCGACCTGCTCCGGCTCGGCCGGTTCGAGACGAAGACGAACAGCCGCGGAATGCTGCTGACCTTGCCCGACGTCCCGGCGCGCGACGTCCTGCGCCCGGGGATCATCACGGTCGGGCGCTCCACGCTGGTCGTCCAGGCGGCCAGCGTGCTGCTGAAGCACCGCATCCACCGCGTCTTCGTCCGCGAGGACGACACGCTGACCGGGGTCTTCAGCACGAAGGACCTCCTCCTGGCCCTGGTGGAGGCGCGGGAGGCGACGCCGATCGCCGAGCTCATGTCGGCCCCGGCGTACACGATCCCGCTCGACGCGCCGCTCGCGCTCGCCGCCGACCGGCTGACGACGGCGCAGGTGAGCGGGCTCGTGGTGGTGGACCCGGACGGCTGGCCGGTGGGGATGTTCACCCAGACCGAGGCGCTGCTCGCGCACGGCGTGCTCTCGGACTCGCCGGTCGAGGACGTGATGAGCCCTGCCATGGTCTGTCTCGACGTCCGGACGCCGCTGCACCGGGCCGCGGCCGCCGCGCACGCGGCGCAGGCGCGGCGCGTGCTGGTGGTGCAGGGGCGGCGGCTCCGCGGCGTGCTGACCGGGCTGGACTTCGCGCGCGCCGTCGCCGGGACGGGCCTGATCTCCATGGCCGCGAGGTCCAAGGCCGGCTAGCGCCGCGCCCGAGATCCCGCCAGGCGTCGCCGGCGCGCGGAACCAGGGCGGCCGCACAGCGAAACCGCGGCGGGGCGCCTCTGTGTGTCTCACTTTGGCATACCTCGCCCTACGTGCGATGATCCGAGAGCGCTCCGGAGCTGCCGGGGGTCATGCGCCAGAAGATCGTATTCCGCTCACCCGCTGAATGTCCTCGGGCATCCGTGCATCGAAGTACGGGCGGTGAGGTTACTCCTTATATCCCAGTGGTATCACCCGGAGCCGATTTCGCGGGCCCATCTGCTCGCCGAGGCGCTGGCAGAGCGCGGGCACGAGGTGACAGCGATCACCGCGTTCCCGAGCTATCCGCACGGCCGCCTCTACCCGGGATACCGGCAGCGCCTCTGGGACGTGGAGCACGTGAGCGGCACCCGGGTGATACGGCTCCCGATCTACCTCGACCACAGCCGGTCGCGCCTGCGGCGGACGCTCAATTACGCGAGCTTCGGCGCCTCGACTGCGCTGCTCGGCACGGCGCTCTCCGGGCGGGCGGACGTCGCCTGGGTCCACAATCCACCGCCGAGCCTCGCGGTCGCGGCCTCCTGGCTCGCCGCGCTCCGCGGGATCCCATGGGTGTACGAGGTCCAGGACCTGTGGCCCGAGACCGCGGCCGCGTCAGGCATGCTCGGCAATCCAACCGTGTTCGCCGGCGTCGACCGGGTGAACCGCGCCCTGTACCGGAGGGCCGCGTCGCTCATCGTGATCAGCCCTGGCCTGTCGCGCGCGCTCACGCGCAAAGGCGTGCCGGCCGACAAGGTGCACCTGATCCCGAACTGGGCGGACGACCGGATCTACCAGCCGGTGGAGCCCGATCCGCAGCTCGCCGCGGAGCACGGGCTGACAGGGCGATTCGTGGTCCTCTTCGCGGGCAACATGGGCGCCGCCCAGGCGCTCTCCAGCGTGCTCGACGCGGCGGCGCTGCTGCGCGACCTCGACGACGTGCGGTTCGTGATGGTCGGGGACGGGATCGACGCGCCCCGGCTCCGGCGTGACGCGGCGGCGCGCGCCCTCTCGAACGTCGTCTTCATCGGCCATCAGCCCCACGAGCGCATGCCTCGGCTCTTCGCGCTCGCCGACGTGCTGCTCTCGCACCTGAAGCGGGATCCGTGCTTCGAGCTCACGATTCCTTCGAAGATCCCGGCCTACATGGCCGCGGGCCGGCCGGTGCTCGTCGCGGCGAGCGGGGATCCGGCGGATCTGGTCCGGGACAGCGGGGCGGGCGTTGCCTGCGAGCCGGAGGATCCGGCGGCGCTCGCGGCCGCGGTGCGGCGGCTGCGCGGCATGACGCCCGAGGCGCGGCGCGCGATGGGGGAGGCCGGCCGCCGCCATTTTCATCGCTGGTTCACGCGCGACGCGCTGGTCACTCGCTACGAGGAGGTCTTCGCGCGCGCGGCGAGCTGAGCGCGTCTTGAAGGCGCCGGCGCGCGGACGCGCCGGCGCGTGGCTGAGCAAACGGGAGGACGCAACGCGCCGGCGCGTTGCGATGAGGAGGAGTCCATGCGCGAGTCGACAGAGGCGATGTCGAGCATCAGGCAGATCTACAAGAACAGGCGGGTCGTCGTGACCGGGGGCGCCGGCGCGATCGGCAGCTCCCTCACCGCGGCCCTGGCCGACGCGGGCGCGGAGGTGACCGTCGTGGACGATCTCTCCTCCTCGTCTCGGTGGACCATTCCAGCGCGGAGCAGCGTGCGCTTCGTGGAGGGGAGCGTCGTCGACGACGATCTGCTCGCGGAGGTCTTCCGGGACGAGCCCTCCCACGTCTTCCACCTCGCCGCGCTGTTCGCGAACCAGAACTCGGTGGACAACCCGGAGCGCGATCTCGAGGTCAACGGCCTCGGCACGCTGCGGGTGCTGCGCCACGCGCGACGGAGCGGGGTCCAGCGCGTCGTCTTCGCTTCGTCCGGCTGCGCGGCCTATGGCAGCGATCCGCCGCGGCCCGTCCCGGAGGACTACGCCTCGCTGGACGTGCATACGCCTTACCAGGCCACCAAGCTGCTCGGCGAGCTATATTGCAATTACTTTGCCGGGCAGGAAGGGGTGAGCGCCGTGCGGGTCCGCCTCTTCAACTCGTATGGTCCGGGCGAGGTCCCTGGCCGCTACCGCAACGTGATCCCCAACTTCGTTTACTGGGCATTGCGGGGCGAGCCGCTGCCGATCACCGGTACGGGAGAAGAGACCCGCTCGTTCACGTACGTGGGCGACATCGTCGACGGGCTGCTCCGGGCTGGCAGCGCGGCGGGCGCCTCGGGCGAGGCGTTCAACCTGTCGTCCGGCAACGAGACCACCATCCTCGACCTCGCGCGCGCCATCAATGAAATGGCCGGCAACCGCGCCGGCATCCGGTTCGTCGAGCGCCGCGCGTGGGACACGCAGCGCCGTCGCCTCGCGTCCACCGACAAGGCCCGGCGCGTCCTCGGCTTCGACGCGCGGATGGGCTTGCACGAGGGGCTCGCGATCACCGTGGCGTGGTTCCGCGAGCACTGGGCCCAGATCGACGCCGAGGCGCGCTTCTAGCCATGCGCGTCGCGCTCTGGGGCCCGCTCCCGCCGCCCGCCGGCGGGCTCACGCGGTGGGTGCGGACCTATCTCGACGCGGCGCCGGCGGCGGGGATCGAGGCGGAGGTCATCGACACCTCGCCCCACAGCGCCGCCGTCGACGCCACGAGCAGGTTCCGCCCCGCGCGCGTGGTCCGCGCAGGCGAGGCGCTGTCCGAGCTCCACCGGCTGCTCGCGCGGCGCCGGCCGGACGTCGTTCACCTGTGCACCACGCTGTTCTGGGCGACCGCCCGCGACGGCCTCGCGGTGGAGCTCTGCCGCCGCGCGGGCGTGCCGGCCGTGCTCCACCTGCATTTCTCGACGCAGATCATCGACTGGCTCCGCGCCCTCCGGTGGCCCACGTCGACGGCGGTGCGCGCCGTGCTCGGCCGCGCCGCCGCGGTCGTCGCGCTCGCCGAGGAGCTGCAGCAGTACGTGCAGGGCCTGGTCCCGGGCGGCCGCGTCGTCCATGTCCCGAACCCGGTCGACACCAGGGTCTTCCACCCCGCCGCCGCGCCGCGCTCGCCCGGGGGGCCGCTGCGGGTGCTCTTCGCGGGCCTGATCACCCCGCACAAGGGCGTCCTCGAGCTCGCGCGGGCCGTGCTGGCGATCGAGGGGCTGACCCTCGCGCTGGCGGGGCCCCGGGCGGTCGGGTGCACCGCGGAGTACGCCCGTCAGCTGGACGAGGCGCTCGGCGCGCTCGAGCGGCAGGGCCGCCTGGACCTGCTCGGCGAGGTGCCGGAGGCCGCGATGCCCGCGGCCTACCGCAGCGCGGACATCTGCTGCATCCCGAGCCACGCCGAGGGGCTGCCCAACGTGCTGCTCGAGGCGATGGCCACCGGTCTGCCCTGCGTCGTCACGCCGGTCGGGGCGGTGCCCGAGGTCATCGAGGGCGAAGGCGGCCGCGTGGCCCTCGCGGTGGCCCCGCGGGACGAGGCGGCGCTGCGGGACGCGCTTCGTTCCCTGCGCGACGATCCTTCGCTCAGGGCGCAGCTCGGCGAGGCCGCGCGCCGGCGCGCCGAGCGCCGTTACGCGACCCGGACGATCATGGCGGAGTACGCCGCGCTCTACGCGCAGCTCACCGGGGGCCAGCGGTGAGCCATTCCGCGATGCCGCGCACTTCGGGGGCCCCCGCGCCGGTCGCGTGACCGCAGGTCACCGCGCCGCGCGGGCGGCCATCCGCTCGACCACCTCGTCGGGATCGGCGGCCAGGCGGCCGGCGAGCGCGCGGGCGGCGTCGGGCGAGGCGGACGCGACGCCCTGGATCGCGCCGAGCCGCGCCCGACGCGGCAGGCGCGGGTCCGCGGCGAGGGCCTGGAGCGCCGCGACCACGCGCGCCGAGGGCGCGGAGCCCGCGGCGGCGCGGCCGGCGGCGGCGAGGGCGCGCGCCCTGGCCTGCACCGGCGCGCCTTCGTCGCGGCCGACCGCGAGCAGCTGGTCGGCGTCGGCGCCGCCGGCCGCGCGGAGCCGCGCGAAGAAGCCCGTCCCGCCGACCGTGCTGTGCCCGCAGAAGTGGCCCGCGAGCAGGGCCGCGGCGCGGGGCGGGAGCGCGGCCGCCCAGGCGCGGCGCTCGGGCGCCGGAGCCCGGGCGGGCCCGCCCGGGTCCGGCGGCGCCACGGGCGCACCGCTCGCCGACGCACCCGGGTCGGCCGGGAGCGGAGCCGCCGCGCCGCCGCCGGTCTCGACGACCCCCCGGTAGACCGCGCTCGCCTGCACGATCCTCGTCTGCTGCGGCGTGATCGTGCTCGAGAAGTCGCCCCCCGTCGGAAACATGATGTTGTTGTAATCGGGGCAGCGATCGTAAAGCGAGATCACGTCTTCGCACCGCGAGGTGTCGTCCAGCGGATCCGCGAAGCCGGCCTCGAACTCGGTGGTGTGGAACAGCCCGGCGAAATGGCCGAGCTCGTGGCGCAGGATCACGGCGTCGGCCTCGAGGTCCCCGAAGAGCGTGACGACGATGCCGCTCAGGTGCGTCCCGTGCTCCACCGCGACCGAGGGCGCGGAGGGCGTCGCGCCGGCCGCGCCCTCGAGCCGCCCGGCGAGCTCCGACACCGCGACCACGTTGAGCGCCGGCCTGCCGAGGGCGCCGGCCGTCTGCTCGAGCACGCTGGGGAGGAGCTCCTCGTCGATGACCGACCACTCCGACCCGAGGCGATGGATGGTGATGTTGCCCACGTCGAGCCCCACGAACCCGCCGTACGCGGAGCGCAGCGCGTAAAGCATGTACTCCTCGGAGATCGCGTTTGCGGCGATGAAGGCGTTGATGTCGATCCTCCCGCCGTGAAAGCGCCCATCGAGCGTCTGGCGGCGCCACACCGAGAGGTGCGCCGGCTCCTCCAGCGTGCCGGAGGTGCCGCCGCCGACCCTGATCCAGTAGGTGCCTGGCACGAGCGGCACGTCGGCGGCTGTGCCAGTCTGCGGTACGGCGGCCGTGCCGATGCCATGGTTGTAGAAGTGGGCCATGGTGCCGGGAATCGAGTAGTCCGCGACCAACAGCCTGCCGTCGGGCCCGGTGATGCTCTCGATCCCGACCGGATCCCAGCTCGGCGACGAGGTCACGAGCTGGGCGACGGCGGTGATGCCGAGGGTGCCGGGCGGGACCTCCACCGGGACGGCGCTCCCGTTGGTGACGTTGTCGAACTCCTCCTTCACGAGGGGCGGAATCGGCGGCGCGCCGCCCTCGCCGATGTCGCCGCCCTGACCGGTGCTCGATGAGCCGGGCGCGGCGGAGCTCGTGGTCGTTCCGGAGCCGCCGGTGCCGTCGATCGGCTCGAACCCGTCGACCACCACCTTGCCGCCGCAGGCGCCTGCGGCGAGGGCGGCGAGCGCCCCGGCGGCGAGCAGGCCCCCGCGGCGCGCGCGCGTTGGCCCGCGCTCGCCGTCCGGCGTCCCGCGGGACGGGCCTCGGGCGCTCGATGCGGGTGCAAGCGACTCTGACATAAGCATGCTCCTTACCCGGGGGTGAGGGCGTCCCTCACCGCGCGGGAGTATGCTCGGGTCCTGGCGCGATGTCACGCGCGGCGCACCCTTGTGACCGTCCCGCCGCGAAGATGGCGGGAGTGTCGGTCATTCCACTTGCTTGACGCGCATTATCACCCGTCCTGGGGAGGTGTCCGTCGCGCCCTCGAAGCGCTCGATGACGGCCACGAAGCGCGACTGGCCGTCTGCGCTCTGGACGAGCCACGCGGCGTCCTTCGCCGGCGCGGGGGGGCTCGATCCGGGCTCGAGCCACCGCCCCGTGAAGGCCGTGGTGATGTGGTCGCCGCGGTACGCGACGGCGGGATCGGTGAGGGCGGCGTGGTCGGCGGCGTCGAACCGCGCCACCTCCGACTCGGCGGTCCGCTCCTTGACCTCGGCGAGCTCCTCGGATCTCGTCTCCTTCTCCTGGAGGTCGGCGCCGCGCGCGGTCCCGGGGCCGCCGAGCTCGCCGTTGACGCTGACCTGCGACCTGCGGAAGCAGACGTGCCACGCCGTCGACGCGCGCGCCTCTTCCGGCGTGAGCATCAGCTGCTCGCCGCCCGCGAGGTCGAGGCAGGCGCTCGGCGCGGTCTCGGGCATATCGATGCCGCCCGCGGTCGCGTCGAGATCCTTGATGTCGACGGTCTGGCCGGCGCCGTCGGGGAGCACCTCGGCATAGCGGAGCTGGTAGAGCCCCGTGACCGGCGCCCCGTCCACCTCGCCGTAGAAGGAGAGGATCTGGAGCTTCCAGTACCGCCCTTCGCGCTCGATCGCGTGGACGTGATAGCGGCTGAAGGCGACGTGCGTCTCGCCGTCGTAGGCGTACCAGCTCGTGAAGGCGCCGCCGGCCTCGTCCTGGAGCAGGAAGGGGGTGTCCGGCAGCTGGCCTGCTCTGTAGTCCTCCAGGGTGATCGGCAGCGCGCCGCCGTCGTGATCCGGGCCGCTGAGGCCGCTGTTGGTGAAGACGTCGTACCCCGAGAACGCGAGATCCCACTCGGTGGACGCCGCGGCGTCGCCGGTCGGGACGACGACCTCCGGCGTGGCGAGGCGGAGGAAGACGCGGCCGGAGGCCGGCACCTCGACCTCGAGGAGCGCGCCCTCGTCGCTCTCGCCTCCGTCCCCCACGCCGTCGCTGCACGCCGGGGCGAGCAGGAGAAGCGCTATCGCGATTGACCATCTTGTCATGAGTCCTCCCACGGGAGCTCGGCGACGACGCCGAGGTAAATGGTGCGCCCCTCGAGGGGCCGGTGATCGTTGCGGCGGGCAGGGTCCTTCTGCACGCCCAGCAGGTTCCTGACGCCGACGTAGGCTTGCGAGGAGGGCCAGAGCGGCCGCGCGAGCCGCGCGTCGAGCGTGGTGAAGCCGGGCGCGTGGCGGGGCACGCCGTCTCTCACCTCGACGAACGCGCTGGTGACCGTCCGCAGCCGGGCGACGAGCTCGAGCTGGAGGGGCAGGTCGGCGCGGAGGGCCGCCTGCGCGGTGTGCGGCGGCTTGCCGGAGAGCGGCTTCGGGGGATCGCCCGAGTCGTCGCGCGTCCAGAGGTAGGCGTAGCCGGCCTCGGCGCGGAGCCATGACGCCGCCTGGAACGTCGCCGAGAGCTCGGCGCCCGCGGTCCGCGCCTTGGCGACGTTCGTGTAGGTATAGGTTTCGACGCCGCCGGAGGTGCTGACGGGGGTCGGGTCGTAGTCGATCAGGCCATCGACCCAGTTCGAGAAGGCGCCGGCCCGCAGCGTGAGGCCCTCTCTGGGGATCCACGTGACGTCGCCGTTGACGCCCCATGACGTCTCGGGGCCGAGGTCCGGATTGCCTTGCAGCGTGTAGCCGAGGCTCGAGTGGTCGAGCGAAAAGCCGAGCTCCGTCGCGTTGGGCGCGCGGAATCCTCGCCCGCCGGAGACGCGCAGCGTGAGCGACGGGGCGGGCCGGTACGCGACGGCGAGGCGCGGGGCGACGACGCCGCCGAAGCGCGTCCAGTACTCGCCGCGGACGCCGGGCATGACGGTGAGGCGGTCGCCGAGCTTCCACGCGAGCTGGCCGTAGAGCGCGACGTTGCTGCCCACGGTGTCCGGCAGCTCCTTGATGGGGCGCGTGGAGATGCCCGAGGTGGAGACCTCGGTGCGCGTGAGGTCCTGGGTGAGCGATTCCACCTCGGCGCGCGCGCCGGCCACCCAGGTGAGCTGTCCGTGGGCGATGGTGGCGATGGCCTCGTAGCTCTGCTGGATGCCCGCGCGCTCGCGCAGGTCCGACACGGGTGAGCCGCGCTGGTTGCGCTCGCTCGTCCGGAAGGCCCACTGCCGGCCGGCGGCGAGGCGCAGGTTGGAGCCTCCGCCGAGATCGAGCGTCTCGGTGAGGTGCAGGGTGATGCGGTCGGTGACCTCGGGGAGGTCGAAGAGGTAGACGGGGAGGCCTGGCAGCCGCGGCGCCTGCTCGATGCCATCCTGCTCGTCGCGGATCCACCGCGCGCGGAGGCGCACGTCGATGCCGCGGCCGAGCGCGGCGCCGGCGCGCAGGCCGAGGAGGTGCTGCGAGCGTTCGGGCAGCGCGGTGGCGGCGCTGTCCTCGATGAGGGTGAGGCTGTCCTGCCGCTGGAGCGAGGCGTCGACCCTCGCCCAGGCGCTGTCGCCGCGGTAGGCGCCGGACCCCTGGAAGAGGAGCCCAGCGCGGCTGCGGCCCTCGAGGCGGCCGCGGCCGCTGAAGCCCGGGTGAGCCGGGGGCGCGGAGAGGACGTTGACGACGCCGCCGATGGCGCTGGCGCCGTAGAGCGAGCTCGTCGGTCCGGTGACGAGCTCGATGCGGGAGACGTCGCTGAGCGGGAGGGAGGAGAGGTCGATGGCGCCGCCGCTGTCGCCGATGACGCGCTCGCCGTCCTCGAGGACGATGACGCGTTCGAGGTCGAAGCCCTGGATCTGGATGGCGCTCGGGTTGCCGAGGGAGCCGTAGGCGCTCGGGTTGACCTGGACGCCGAGCTCGCCGTCGAGCGCCTCGCCCACGTTGGTGGCGCCGCGGCGCTCGGCCTCCTCGCGGGTGATGACGCGCGTGCGCACGGTGGCGCGCTGGCTGCTCTCGGGGGTGCGGGTGCCGGTGACGACGACCTCGAGGGGGGGCGCGGCGGGGGAGGGCGGCGGGGGCGGGGAGGGGGAGGGCGGCTGCGCGGAGGGCGCGGGTCGGGGCGGCTGCGCGGGAGGCGCGGGCGGAAGCTGCGCGAGCGCAGGGCGCGACGGGGCGGCCGAGAGGAGCGCCGGGAGAAGGCAGAAGGCGAGCAGCGCGGCGCGCGTCAGGCGCCGACGGCGATGCACGGTCCTCCCTGGGACATGGGAACGGCAGGCTCGAGGAACAGCAGCGAGAACATGGGGGAGAGCTCTGCCGGTGTGGCGTAAGGTGGGTGGCGCGGCGCGTATGGTCGCCCGATTCCGCGCGGTCGTCCAGCGGTTCGGGCGCGGGGGCGCGCCGTGGATGGCGTGGGTGGCGCGGGCTACGCCGGCGCGCGGCGCGCGGTCTGCGCGGCGCAACAGCAGCAGGGCGGGACCCCGCGCGGGGAGGGAGGTCCGTGCCGGACGAGCGGCCGCGCCGGGCTGCGCCGAGCCGACCGGCGCCCGATCGGCCCCTTGCGGTGCGCCTCGACGGCTCCAGGTGGTCTGGAGAAGCAAGAACAGACCGAGGAGGTGCGCATGAAGCCGAACGAGAAGGGAACGGAGGAACGAGGGACCGAGACGTCCAGGAGTGCCGCCGACGCGTCCTCGCAGGACCGGAAGGCCGGGAAGGAGCAACACCGGCACGTCCCGGGGGACCCCGTGGAGGGCCACGAGGCCACGTCGGACAAGGAGCCGGAACAGAAGGTGGACGAGACCGTGGAGGACTCGTTCCCCGCGAGCGATGCGCCCGCGTGGACGCCGGCTCAGTCCGGCTGAGCCCGCGGCAGCGGGACCAGCGGGCAGCGAGCCCACCGGGACCGGCGCCTGCCCCCGCGAGGCCCGCCGCGACGAGCCGCCGAGCGGCCGGTTCGCGCCGCGGACCTGGCGGGGGCGGGCCCGGACGGAACGGGCGGCGCGAGTTGGGCTTGCATTGCTCGGCGACGGACGGTAGCTTCCCGCGCCGCACCGCCGGTCCCCATCGTCTAGCCCGGCCCAGGACTCAGCCCTTTCAAGGCTGCTACGCGGGTTCGAATCCCGCTGGGGACGCTGCCTGTACTGCACGCACCTCGCTGCCCTCGACGGCGACGACGGCTCCCAGGGCGACGACGCCCTTCCGAACGGAGACGGCTCGCTTCCCGCTCGAGCTGCGGCGGTTCGTTGTCAATGTTCTTCGCGCGCTCGGCGATGCGGCGACGCATCTCCCGGAGGGCCTCGGCGATGACCTCCTCATGGAGCACGTTCTCTTTGATGCAGTTGATCACGGCCTCGTCGACGGTCGCCACCGGCCGGCGGAGGCCGTTGTCGCAGACGGCGGCGCAGGATCCGGTGCCGCGTCGACCAGCCCTGGGGCGCTCGGCGCCGCGGGCGTTGAGGTCCTTCGCGATCGTTCGAAGCCCTTCGCCGGCGGCGTACCGCCGGAAGATCTCGCGGACGATCTTCGCCTGCTCCTCGTTGATCTCGTGCTCGACGCGTACGCGCCGGTCGCCGTCCTCGATCTCGATATTGTCGTAGCCGTAGACCCGGCCGCCGACGTTGAGCCCGCGCCGGGCCTTGGTCAGGAGGTGCTCGTGCGTCCTCTGGCTGATCTTCTCCCGCTCGAGCTCGGAGGCGAAGTTACGCACGGTGAGCACAATCTGTCGACAGCGCCGTCGATCCTCACCTCCTCGTCGGCGAAGTAGTAGAAGAGCCAGACGCCGGCATCGAGCAGGTTCTGGATGAACAGCGAGGTCCGGTTCATGTCGCCGCCGAGGCGGGACTCGTCGCGCACGAGGACGGGGGACCCGTCCTGCGGCTGAAGAAGCTGCACGTCGAGATCGAGCCTCGTGCGATCGAGACGCGATACGGCGGGCTGGCGTTGGTCGAGCGGTTCTATCGGAAGTTCGGGGCGGCGCAGGAGATCAATCAGCGGGTTCGCGTGCTCAAGCAGCACCTTCCGTATCGCGAGGCGGACCATGTGCTCGCCCAGGCGATGAACGTCTACGTCGGCGGGCAGTGCCTGGAGGACATGGCAACGCTGCAAAAGGACGAGGCGGTGTGCAGGATGTTCGGTGCGTGCCGGCAGCCCGACCCGACGACCGCGGGGGACTTCCTGAGGCGCTTCAACGCCGACGCGCTGACTGGCCTTCGGCAGGCGATCGACGCGGTCCAGCACAAGGTGTGGAGCAAGCTCGCGAGGGCCGGCTGACCGACATCATTCGCGATCGGTACGTGGTGACCAACCTCCCCCAGAGCTGGTCGGTCGAGCACGTGATCGATGAGAGCTACCTGCGTTGCGACGAGGTGAACGTCATCGAGCAACTCGGCAGCGGCTTGGCCATGTGGCGCGCGCCGGTCAAGGAGTTCGCGGGAAGCGAGGCATGGCTCGAGATCGCTCGCCTCGGGTGGAACCTCCGCACCTGGCTCGCGCAGCTGCGGCTGCCTGCCGAGGTCGTGCGCTGGGAATGGAAGCGCTTCCGACAAGCCTTCGTCTTCCTTGCGGCCCTTACCACCGACGGCGGCAAGGGTTTCGCATCGGATGCAGCGCTTCCGACAAGCCTTCGTCTTCCTTGCGGCTCAGGCATCCATCGGGCGCGTCAGGTCTGGCACCGCTTCGCTGGCTCGCACCGCCTCGTGCATACGCTCTTCGCCGCTCTCCTCGGCTTGTCGCCATAGCGTTGACACCGCCCCGCAACGCACGCGCCGCATGCGTATCGCTCTCAAGCGCCGCTTGCTGCGGATACGTGTGTCCTCAGCCAGGGTAAAGAGCCTCCTCGAGCGGCGTTGGAGCCGTTCAGCTCGTTCACGTCCCCCTCATTGCCGCTCGAAGCTCGCCGCAGCAGTACTGAAAATGTTGGGGCTGCCTACACATGGATGACTCGTGAGTAAAGAAATGTTGGGGCAGCCTACGCATGATTGACTCGTGAACAAAGGCGGGGCACTTCTTCTGAGCGGTGAAGAACCGGATCGAGGGGAAGTCGGCGGTGGAGGTCTCGCGCATAACGGGGCTCTCACCAGATACGGTGGCCTCGCGCTTGCATACGTGTGCTGCGAGCTCCGTGAGGCGCGCGCTTCGTGAGGACTTGACTGAGCGAGAGAGCGCGCTAGAGCATCGACCAGGTTGCTTTTTTGGAAATTCTGAGCGGTCCGATGCAAGGATCGACGGGTTCGCATGGCCATGATCTCGTCCGCACCAAGAGGTGCATGGATGGAACGATAGTCGCCGCCGGTGGAGCTGTCGCGGCAGGAGCAGTCGCTGATGAGGCCGTTGACACGCGTAAGGACACTGTTCGGCTTTCTCAGGCTGCACCGGGACGAGCTGTTCGACGAGGCATTCGATGCCATCACACAGGTTCGAGACCGGAACCTGGAAACAGCCGAGGACGGGACCGTTCGCATCCGGCAAGGCGTTGCGCCTGACCGCCGCATCTCCATTGAGGATGCCGAGATGCGCCACGGCCGAAAGAGTCGCTCGAAGCGGTTCGACGGCTACAAGGAACATATCGCATGAGACCTTGACCTTCCCGTCATCGTCGCCTGCGCGGTCACGCCCGCGAATCGGCCCGAAGAAGAGGGAGCCGCCGATCGCCAAGGACATTCAGCGTCAGCGGCTGCGCATCGCCGAACTCCACATTGATCGCGCCTACGTGAACAGTCCCGTCGTGGATGACGTGATCGGCACGATGAAAGGTCGCGGTTCAGGAAATAGGCTCGGTGTACGGCTGGTCGCGCGCCGGCGGCGCCAAGGAGGAGTGATCGATGTTGTCAGCAGACATGCCCATGATCGCCGGCCTCGCGAAGACAGCAGAGGATTTGTATGAGTCCGTCAAGCGACGTGAGTCCAGCGCACGGACCTATGCGTCGTCGTTCGAAACGGTGTTCGAGAGCGGGACGGGCATCCGCATGCGCGACCGGTCCGGGCGCGAGTTCATCGATTGTCTGGCCTGCGCCGGCGCCCTGCCGCTCGGGCACAATCACCCGGAGATCCGAGACGCGCTCTTCCACTTCATCGGCTCGGGTCACGTGCAGCAGGTTCTGGATCTGACCACGCCGGCCAAGTGCGAGTTCCTCGACGAGCTGTTCGGCCTCTTACCAGACAAGTGGGCCGCCCGGGCGAAGGTCCAGTTCTGCAGTCCGAGTGGGTCCGATGCGGTCGAGGCGGCGATGAAGCTGACGCGCATCGCTACGGGTCGCCAGCCAATCATCGCCTTTCACGGCGCGTACCACGGCATGACCGGCGGCGCGCTGGCCGCGATGGGAAACCTCACCGCCAAGGCGGGGCTGCCCGGCGCGGCTGGCGGTATCCACTTCGCGCCGTATCCGTACCAGTACCGCTGCCCGTTCGGCACCGACGGACGCGATACCGACCAGCTCTCGATCCACTACTTGCGAAATCTGTTGTGTGATCCGGAGAGCGGGATTCCCCGCCCAGCGGCAGTCATGGTCGAGGTCGTCCAAGGGGAGGGAGGGTGCATCCCGGTCTCGGACGACTGGCTACGCCAAGTGCGGCAGCTTACCCGCGAGCTCGAGATCCCGCTCGTCATCGACGAAGTGCAGACCGGCTTCGCCCGGACCGGGACCATGTTCGCGTTCCAACGCGCGCGCATTGTGCCCGACGTGCTCATCCTGTCCAAAGCCATCGGCGGTGGTTTCCCGCTGGCGGTCGTCGTGTACGACGAGGCTCTCGATCTGTGGTCCCGCGGCATGCACGCCGGAACGTTCCGCGGCAACCAGATCGCGATGGTGGCCGGAAAGGTCACGATGCAGATCTTGCGACGCGATCGGCTCGCCGAGCACGCAGCGGAGATGGGTGAGCTGCTCATGACGGGTCTGCGCCGGATCGCGAGCGACCACCCGGAGCTGGGAGACGTGCGCGGGCGCGGGTTGATGGTCGGCGTCGAGATCGTGGAGCCGTCGCCCGGCGCGCGCCGCGGACGGCAAGACGGAGCGCTGTGCGCGGCGATCAAGCGAGCGGCATTCGAGAACGGCTTGATCGTGGAAAGCGGGGGCCGGCGTGGCTCCGTGCTCCGGCTGCTCCCGCCGCTGATCGTGACGAGGTCCGATGTCGGCGAGATCCTCGACCGCCTCGAGGCGGCGGTCGCTCGCGCCAAGCGGCAGTGACGAGGCCGTGGTGACGCAAACACGCGTCCGGCAGGCGTTCGCCTTGTTGTGGGCGAGCGAGACCGCCTTCGACCTC
Organism: Sorangium sp. So ce134; assembly: GCA_051525975.1. Taxonomy (GTDB): domain Bacteria; phylum Myxococcota_A; class Polyangia; order Polyangiales; family Polyangiaceae; genus Sorangium. The sequence continues at coordinate 7,578,564 of CP150314.1, read as the reverse complement.
GGCTCCGCGCTGATGACGTTCGCGCTCGGAGTCTGGGTGTTCCAGCAGACGGGATCTGCGCAGCAGTTCTCGCTGGCGATCGTGGCGACCGCGTTTCCAAGCCTACTCATGACCCCGGTGGCGGGCGCGCTGGCCGATCGGTTCGACCGGCGCTGGGTCATCGTGGGGTGCGACGTCTGCTCGGCGGTGTTGGTCGCCGTGCTCGCCGTCCTGGTGTTTCAGAATCGGATGCAGCCGAGCCACCTCTATGCGTTCAACGCCGCCAGTGCGGTCGTTGGATCGATCCGCATCCCGGCGTACCGGGCGGCGATGGGATCGATCGTGCCGCGGGAGCGGCTCACCCAGGCTGGTGCTCTGATCGGACTCACGCAGAGCGTGTTCCAGGTCGCGGTGCCCCTGGTCGCGGGTTACCTGATGGCCGCGCTCGGACTGACCGGCATCGTCACCGTGCACATTCTCCTCGTGGCCGCTGGAGCGATCGCCGCGTTCGGCGGGCTCTCGCGGAGCCGGCAGGCCGTCCGCGGGGTCGAGCGCGCGGGGCGGTCGTCGCTCTTCCGCGAGATCGCTCTCAGCGTGCGCTCCGCGTTGGCCTATCTCCGCGAGGTGCCGATGATGGCCGGGCTCTCGATCTATGGCGCGATCCAGGAGGCCCTCGTCGTGCTCGCCGCGAGCATGATGATCCCGCTCGTCCTGTCGACGCATGCCAGCGATGCGGTCGGCTTGATCCTGAGCTGCGGTGCGCTGGGAGCGGTGGCGGGGTCGGCGCTGCTGGTGGTCGCGCCGGTGCGTCGTCGCCAGATGCGCTGGATGCTCGTGGCTCAACTGTCGGTATCGCTGATGCTGGTGCTGGTCGGGCTCGCGAGCTCGACGATCCTGTGGGCCCTGTGCTCGTTCGGCGCGTACTTCGGCGGTGCGACGTCGACTGCATGCGCCCTCGCGCTGCTCCTGCGCAAGACGCGGGTCGAAAGCCGAGGAAGTCTCTTCGCGCTGAACGCTGCGCTCAACGGGATCATGGTGTGCGTGGCGATGCTGGTGGGTGGCTATCTCGCTCACCATGTCTTCGAGCCGGCGCTCCTGGCCGGAGGCGCCTGGGCGAGCACGGTGGGCGCCTGGGTCGGCACAGGCAAGGGCCGCGGTCTGGCCTTCGTCTTCATCGTGTGCGGCGCCGCTGGCGGCCTCCTGTCGCTCGTCGCGCTGCTCTCGCCGCGATTCCGGGACTTCGACGAGGGGACGCCCGATCCAGGGGATGAACCGACGACAGCCACGTCGCCGGCCGCGGCGCACCCCGATCCGCGGGCCCGAGGCCACGCGCCAGGTGTGGATGAACTTCTCGCTTGCGAACCGACGTCACCCGAGCGCCCAGGAGTCGCCGTTGACCACTCGACATGACCTCACGTCCGTCCAGCAGGCGATCTGGCTGGATCAGATGCTGGCGCCAGGGGTGCCTTCCTACAACATCGGGATGGCCTTTCGGATCGATGGCGACCTCGACGAGGCGCGGTTCGAGGCGGCGGTCGGTCACGTCGTCCAGAGCCACGACGCGCTTCGGCTTGTGATCGGGGAGGAGGCCGGTGTCCCCTTCCAGCGCGTCCTGCCGCGTGGCGGTGGCATCGTGCCGGTGCTCGACCTGACCGGCCACGAGGACGCCGAGGCGCGCGCCTGGGCCCACATCCAGCGGGCAGCAAGCACGCCGTTCGAGCTTTACGGCCGCCCGCTGTGGGAGGCGCAGCTCGTGCGGATCAGGCCGGACTGCCGGTACTTTCGTCTCCACTTCCACCACCTCGTGTCCGACGGCACCCACTTCGCCATCGTGGTGCGCGCCATCGCGGAGGCTTACGAGCGGTGCTCGCGCGGCGCACCGGTGGGCGCGCCGGCGCCGTCCTACCTCGAGTTTGCCGAGAAAGACCGGCAGTATCTGACGTCGCCCCGCTACGAGGAAGATCGACAGTTCTGGACGGAGCGATTCGTCACCTTGCCACCGCCGCTCCTCTCCTCCCCGCGCGCGATCGAGGCCATGGCCAGCGGTCGCGACGCCTGGGTCAGCGACCGCGTCATGCGGCGGATCGAGGGTCACGAGCTCGCCCGCCTGCGCGCGTATCTCGCGGCGTCCGGAAGCACGTTGCAGCACTTCCTGCTCGCCGTCCTGGCCACCTACTTCGCGCGCACGCACGGCGCAGAGGAGGTGGTGATCGGGGTGTCGGTGCACAACCGCGGCACGGCGCGCGACCGGCGCACGGCGGGCATGTTTTCCTCGATGATCCCGCTCGGGATCCGGGTCCATCGCGACAAGAGCATCGACGAGCTGATGCAGGACGTCGCCACCGAGCTGCGGCGTTGCTATCGCCATCAGCGATTCCCGATCCAGGATCTCAACAGGTCGCTGCGACTCGACCAGCTCGGCCGGCGGCAGCTATTCGACGTGACGCTGAGCCTGGACATCTATCCGGAAGTAGCGCCGATCGGCGCGGCGCGCTGGGCGGTGGTCGACAAGATGTACAGCGGCTTCGCTCAGGTTCCCCTGGCCGTGTGCATCAACGAGTATCCGGGGACCGACAACGCAGTCATCGAGCTCGACTACAGCCGCGTGGTCTTCGAGCGCGGCGAGATCGAGCGCATTCAGCGCCGCCTTGCGTGCTTGATGAATGCTGTGCTCGAAGGCGGCGCTGGCCAGCCGATCGGCGCGCTGCCGCTGATCGACGAGGACGAGCGGCGCCAGGTGGTGGTGGGCTGGAACGAGACCGCCACGGCGTACCCGACGGGGCTGCGCGTGCACGAGCTGTTCGAGGCGCAGGTGGCGCGGACCCCGGCCGCGGTGGCGGTGGACGACGGAGCGCGGCGGCTGCCCTACGCGGAGCTCAATGCGCGGGCCAACCAGCTTGCGCACGCGCTGCGGCGGCAGGGCGTGGGCCCAGACGTGCCGGTGGGGCTGTGCCTGGAGCGCAGCGTGGAGATGGTGATCGGGCTTCTGGCGGTGCTGAAGGCGGGCGGCTGCTACGTGCCGCTCGATCCAGACCAGCCGAAGGTGCGGCTGCGCGAGATGATCGCGGACAGCGCGCCGCGTGTGGTGCTGGTGGACGCGGTGGGTGACCGGACGCTGGCCGAGGTCGAAGGCATCGGCGCACGGTGCGTGGCGCTCTCGATGCAGGCCTGGGGCTTCTCGCGCGAGCCGTGCGACGCGCCGCCGGCGGAGGGACACGAGCGCGACCTGGCGTACGTGATCTACACGTCGGGCTCGACGGGGACGCCCAAGGGGGTGATGAACGAGCACCGCGGCGTGGTGAACCGGCTGCTGTGGATGCAGCAGGCGTACGGGCTGGGCGAGCGGGACGTGGTGCTGCAGAAGACGCCGTTCGGGTTCGACGTGTCGGTGTGGGAGCTGTTCTGGCCGCTGATGGCGGGGGCGCAGCTGGTGATGGCGCGGCCGCACGGGCACAAGGACCCGGACTACCTGGCGACGCTGATCGAGCGCGCGAGGGTGACGACGCTGCACTTCGTGCCGTCGATGCTGCAGGCGTTCCTGGCCGAGGACGTGGCGGAGCGGTGCACGAGCCTGGTGCGGGTGTTCTGCAGCGGCGAGGCGTTGCCAGCGCCGCTGGTGCGGCGCTTCCACGACCGGCTGCCCGGGATCGAGCTCCACAACCTGTACGGGCCGACCGAGGCGGCGGTGGATGTCACTGCGTGGCAGTGCAGGCCGGGCGAGACGAGCGACGCGATCCCCATCGGCCGGCCGATTGCGAACACACAAATCTACATTCTCGACGAGCGGCGGCAGCCGGTGCCGGTGGGCGCGCCGGGCGAGCTCTACATCGGCGGCGTGCAGGTGGCGCGGGGCTACCTGAACCAGCCGGCGCTGACCTCAGCGCGGTTCGTCGACGACCCGTTCACGGCGGGTGGTCGGCTGTATCGCACGGGAGATCTGGGGCGCTGGCGGTCTGACGGGGCGATCGAGTACCTGGGGCGCAACGACCTGCAGGTCAAGATCCGCGGCGTACGGATCGAGCTGGGCGAAATCGAGGTGCGGCTCGCCGAGGTGATGGGGCTGCGCGAGGTGGCGGTGACGGCGCGCGAGGACGAGCCGGGCGACCTTCGGCTGGTGGCGTACTACACGGCAGAAGGCGAGCAGGCGCCGGACGCCGAGGCGCTGCGAGCGCACGCGGCGCAGCGGCTGCCAGCGGCGGCCGTACCGGCGGCGTACGTGCGGCTCGCGGCGATGCCGGTGACGGCGAATGGCAAGCTCGATCGCAAGGCCTTGCCCGCGCCGGATGCCGCGGCGTTCGCGCACCGGGCGTACGAGCCTCCCCAGGGCGCGACCGAGCAGACGCTCGCCGGGATCTGGGCCGAGCTGCTCGGGATCGAGCGGGTCGGCCGCCACGACAACTTCTTCGCGCTGGGCGGCCACTCGCTGATCGCTATCCGGCTGATCGAGCGCATGCGCAGCGCGCACATGCACGCCGACGTGCGGGGCGTGTTCAGCGCTCCGACCCTGGCGGCGCTCGCGAGCCAGGTCGGCGCGGATAGCGACGAGGTGGCGGTGCCGCCGAATCTCATCCCGCCGGACGCCGATCGCATCACGCCCGAGATGTTGCCGCTGGTGAGCCTCAGCCAGGCATCGATCGACGCGATCGTCGCGGCGGTCGACGGCGGCGCGGCCGGCGTGCAGGACATCTATGCGCTGGCGCCGCTCCAGGAGGGGATCCTGTTCCATCATCTGGTGCGGAGTCCCGACGACGCGGATCCGTACGTCATGTCCGGCGTGTTCGGCTTCGCCAGCCGCGCGCGGCTCGACCGCTTCCTAAAGGCGCTGCAGCAGGTGATCGACCGCCACGACATCCTGCGCACCGCCGTTGCCTGGCAGGGCCTGGTGGAGCAGCCGGTCCAGGTGGTACACCGGCGTGCGACGCTCGAGGTCGAGGTCGTCGCGCTCGATCCGGACGCCGGCGATATCGTCGCGCAGCTCGAGGCAGGTCACGACGCGCGGATCGACGTGACCCGGCCGCCGCTGTTTCGCGGCCGCGTCGCTGCCGACCCGACGCGCGGGCGCTGGCTCCTGCACCTCCTGTTTCATCACCTGGTGCTGGACCACACGACGCTGGAGACCGTGCTCGCCGAGGCGCGCGCGATCGAGGACGGCCAGCGCGATCTGCCGGCGCCGGCGCCGTTCCGCGACTTCGTGGCGCAGGCGAGGTCGCGGGTCTCTGCCAGCGAGCACGAGGCGTTCTTCCGCGAGATGCTCGGCGACGTCGATGCGCCGACCGCGCCGTTCGGGCTGCTCGACGTGCACGGCGACGGCAGCGGCATCGCCGAGGCGAGCCGGACCTTGTCGGCCGAGCTCGCGCGCGCGGTCCGCGAGCGCGCGCGGGCGCTGGGCGTGAGCACGGCGAGCCTCTTTCACCTGGCGTGGGCGCTCGTGCTGGCGCGGACGACGGACCGGCGCGACGTCGTGTTCGGCACCGTGCTCGTCGGTCGCGCGCAGGGCGGCGCGCGAGCGGACCGGGCGCTCGGCGTGTTCATCAATACGCTGCCGATCCGCATCGACGTGGACGCGCGCGGCGTCGCGGACGCGGCGCGAGGCACGCACGCGCGCATCGTCGAGCTGCTCCGCCACGAGCACGCGCCCCTCGCGCTGGCGCAGCGAGCCAGCGCGATCCCGAGCCAGGCGCCGCTGTTCACTTCGCTCCTCAACTACCGGTTCAGCGCGGACGACAGCGATGTGCCATCGCTGGCGCACGTGCTGGGATCGGAGATCGAGCTCCTCGCCAGCCGCGAGCGCACGAACTACCCGCTCGGTCTCACCATCGACGATCTCGGGCAGGCGCTCGTCCTCACGGCCAAGGCGCCGCGGGAGGTGGGGCCAGAGCGGATCTGCGACTTCGTACAGACCGCGCTGCACGTGCTGGTCCACGCGCTCGCAACGGAGCCCGCGCGGCCCGTGTGCGAGCTCGATGTGCTGCCGGCGTCCGAGCGCGAGCGCGTGCTCGCGTCCTGGAACGACACCGCGATCGAGGTCCCACGAGGCGCGTCTGTCCACGGCCTGTTCGAGGCGCAGGTCGCGCGGACGCCCCGGGCGATCGCCGTCGTGCACGGGGACATCGAGGTGACGTTCGCCGAGCTCGATGCGCGGGCGAACTGCTTGGCGCAGGCCCTGCGCGCCCACGGCGTCGGGCCGGATCGCCGGGTTGCGATCGTGCTCGAGCGCGGGGTTGACATGATCGTCGCCGTGCTCGGCATCCTCAAGGCCGGAGGGGCCTACGTGCCGCTCGACCCGTCGTTGCCGCCGGCGCGCCTCGCGCAGGTGTTGGTCGACGCCGGACCGGTCTGCGTGATTTCGCAGGCGGCGCTCCGCGCGAGCTTACCTTCCGCACCGCCGGTGATCCTGCTGGCCGCGGGCGGAGCGAACATCGCGCTTGCCCGGGAAATGGCCGACGCGCGGCTTGATGAGACGGTAAGCGATGCGCCTGGCGCGTCGAGCGATCCGGCTCGCCAGCTGGCCTACGTCATCTACACGTCGGGATCGACCGGGCGACCCAAGGGGGTCATGGTCGAGCACGGCAGTGTGGTCAACCTCTGGGCGGCGCTGGAGCGCGCCATCCACGCGCATCACCCGCACTGCCGGCGGGTCAGCCTCAACGCGCCGCTCGCGTTCGACTCGTCCGTCAAGCAGTGGGTCCAGCTGCTGTCTGGGCGCACGCTCGTCGTCGTGCCGGCCGATGTGCGGGCCGACGGCGCGGCGTTGCGCGACTTCATCGCCGCGCACGAGATTGACGTCCTGGACTGCACGCCGTCTCAGCTGGCGCTGACGCTGGACGAGCGCGGGGCGCCTCGCTGCGCCGTCACGCTGGTCGGCGGCGAGGCGATCAGCCCGGCGCAGTGGCATGCGCTGGTCGAGCACGGCCCGACGACCTTCTACAACGTCTACGGCCCGACCGAATGCACCGTCGACGCCACGGTGGCTCGCATCTCGGGCGGTGCGCCGCACATCGGCCGACCGATAGCGAATGTGCGTGTGTACGTGGTGGACGCGTTGTTTCGGCCATCGCCGGTCGGGGTGATCGGTGAGATCGTGATAGGCGGCGCGGGTGTTGGGCGCGGCTACCTGGGGGAGCCAGGTCTGACGGCGGAGCGGTTCGTGGACGATCCGTTCGTGTCCGGAGGACGCGTGTACCGGACTGGGGACCTCGGTCGGTGGCGTGCGGACGGGACGATCGAGTACGTGGGCCGCAACGACTTTCAGGTGAAGCTTCGAGGCTACCGAATCGAGCTTGGGGAGATCGAGGCGCGGCTCGGGGAGGTGAGGGGAGTCGGTGAGGTGGTGGTGGTGGCGCGTCGCGAAGGCGGGGACGCGAGCGATGCGCGGCTGGTGGCGTACTACACGGGCGAGGGGAACCTAGCGGAGGCGCTGCGCGCCCACGCGTCGCGGAGCCTTCCGTCGTACATGGTGCCGACGGCGTACGTGGCGCTCGAGGCGCTGCCGCTGACGGCGCACGGCAAGGTCGACCGGGGTGCGCTGCCTGCGCCCGAGGCGTCGGAGGCAAGGCGAGGCGAAGGGCCGCGGAATCAGATTGAAGAGCTCCTTGCCGGGCTGTGGAGCGAGCTTTTGGGGCGCGAGCAGGTGAGCCGGAGCGACCACTTCTTCGAGCTCGGTGGGCACTCGTTGCTGGCGATGCAGCTTGTGTCGCGGGTGCGCCGGTTGCTGGGGGTGGAGCTTGCGTTGTCCGAGGTGTTCGCGCACCCCGAGCTGCACGGGCTGGCGGCGCGCGTGAGGGTGGCGGAGCGTACGGAGCTGCCGGAGATAGCGGTGGGTGAGCGGCGTGGACCGGAGCCGGTGTCGCTGACGCAGCAGCGGCTATGGTTTTTGACGCGGCTGGAGGGCGCGAGCGCGGCGTATCACATCCGGGGAGCGTTTCGGCTGCGCGGCGAGCTGGACCGGGGGGCGCTGGTGGGCGCGCTGAGGCGAATCGTGGAGCGTCACGAGTCGCTGCGCACGCGCTTCGGGGTGCAGGACGGCGTGCCGGTGCAGGACGTGCAGGCGACGGCGGCGCTTCAGCTGCGCGAGGAGGATGTGCGGGGCTCGGCCGATGCGGCGGCAGCGGCGCGCGCGCTGGGCGATGCGCATGCGGCCGCGGCGTTCGAGCTGAGCGAGGAGCTGCCGCTGCGCGTGCTGGTCGTGCGCACGGGCGAAGACGAGCACGTGCTCGAGGTGGTGATGCACCACATCGCGTCGGACGGCTGGTCGGTCGGGGTCTTTTTGCGCGAGCTGAGCGCGCTGTACGGAGCGTATGTGTCGGGTCGAGCCGATCCGCTGGCCGCGCCGACGGTGCAGTACGCGGACTGGGCAGCGTGGCAGCGGAGCGCGCTGGCGAGCGGGCAGCTTGCGCGACAGAGCGAGTTCTGGCGGAGCAACCTTTGCGGTGCGCCGAGCCTGTTGAGCTTGCCGTGGGACCGACCGCGCCCTGCGCAGCAGGACCCAGCCGGCGCGAGCATCGATGTCGAGGTGGGCGCGGAGCTGACGCGCGGGCTGCGTGCGCTGAGCCGTCGTCACGGGGTGACGATGTACATGACGCTGCTTGCGAGCTGGGGTGCGGTGCTCTCTCGGCTGAGCGGGCAGGAAGAGGTGGTGATCGGAAGTCCCGTGGCTGGGCGTGGGCGGGCGGAGATCGAGTCGTTGATCGGGTTCTTCGTGAACACGCTGGCGCTGCGCATCGACCTGCAGGGTGAGCCGACGGTGGGCGAGGTGCTGGCGCGTACGCGCGCGCAGGTGCTGGCGGCGCAGGAGCACCAGGACCTGCCGTTCGACCAGGTGGTGGAGGTGGTGGCGCCGCCGCGCAGCCTGTCGCACACGCCGCTGTACCAGGTGATGCTCGACTGGCACGGCACGCGGGACGCGCCGCTGACGCTGCCTGGCTTGGACGTGACGACGCTCCCGACGGAGCTGGACACGGCGCAGTGCGACCTGACGCTCGCGCTGCAGGAGCGTGAGGAGGGGCTCGTCGGGAGCCTGAACTACGCCACAGCGCTGTTCGAGCGGGAGACGGTGGAGCGCTACCGTGGCTACTGGCTGCGTGTGCTGGAGGGCATGGTGGCCGACGATCGGCAGCCGATCGGAGCGATCGCTGTGCTGTCGCGTGCGGAGTGGCAGCGCGTGGTGGTCGAGTGGAACGACACGGAGCGTGCGCTGCCGCTCGAGCGGTGCGTGCACGAGCTGTTCGAGGCGCAGGTGGCGCGGGCGCCTGAGGCGGTGGCGGTCGACGACGGGGCGGAGCGCCTGAGCTACGGCGAGCTGAACCGGCGAGCCAACCGGCTGGCGCGACACCTGCGCGAGGTGGGCGTGACGGCGGACGCGCGGGTGGGCGTGTGCGCCGAGCGCGGCGCGCCGGTGCTTGTCGCGCTGCTAGCCACGCTGAAGGCGGGCGGAGCCTACGTGCCGCTCGATCCTGCCTACCCAGGCGAGAGGTTGGCCCACATCATCGAGGACAGCGCGCCCATCGCGGTGCTGACGGCGGGGGGTGCAGGGCGCGACGTGGCGCGCCGTCACGTGCCCGGGACGGTCGCGGTGGTCGATGTCGAATTGGACGCGGGCCAGTGGGCCTCGCGCCGCGATGACGACCTCGACGCGCGGGCGCTCGGTGTTGGGGCGGAGCACCTGGCGTACGTGATCTACACGTCGGGCTCGAGCGGTCAGCCCAAGGGCGTGATGATCGAGCACCGCAATCTCGTGAACTACACGCTTGCGGCGATCGAGTGGTTCGGGCTCGGACCTGCGGATACGGTGCTGCAGCAGAACTCGCTGAACTTCGACCTATCGCTGGAGGAGATCATGCCAGCGCTGCTGGCGGGAGCGCGGCTGTTGCCGAGGTCGCGCCCGTTCGGGGCCGGGGACGAAGGCGAGCGCGCGAGCGTGGTGCACCTGACGGCGGCGCACTGGCACAGCCTTGTCGGCGAGTGGAGCCGTCCGGGGGCGGGCGCGCCGCCGCTGGACGGTGTGCGTCTGGTGAACGTGACGGGCGACGCGCTGTCGCCGCACGCGCTGGCGCGCTGGGAGGCGCTGGGCGCGCAGACGCGGCTGATCAACACGTACGGGCCGACGGAGGTCACGGTGTCGTGCAGCGCGGCGTACGTTCGCCACGAGGCCGGCGCGGCGCGGGTGAGCATCGGCAAACCGTTCGCGAACACGCGGATGTACGTGCTGGACCGCCGCGGCGAGCCGGTGCCGGTGGGCGTGGTGGGGGAGCTGTTCATCGCGGGCGCGCAGGTGGGGCGCGGCTATCTGCACCAGCCGCAGCGCAGCGCCGAGCGGTTCGTGGAGGACCGCTTCCATCCCGGCCGGCGCATGTACCGCAGCGGCGACCTGGCGCGCTGGCGGCCCGACGGAGAGCTCGAGTTCATCGGGCGCGATGACGGGCAGGTGAAGGTGCGCGGCTTCCGCGTGGAACTCGGCGAGGTCGAGAGCGCGCTCGCGCAGCTGCCTGGGCTCGACGAGGTGGCGGTGCTCGTGCGCGAGGACGTCTCCGGCGACAAGCGCCTTGTTGCGTACTACGCCGGCGCGGCCGCGCTCGACGACGACGCGCTGCGACGTCACGCCGCCGAGAAGCTGCCGGCGTACATGCTGCCGGCGGCGTACGTGCGGCTCGCCGCGCTGCCCCTCACGCCCAACGGCAAGCTCGATCGCAAGGCGCTGCCCGCGCCGGAGGCTGCAGCGTTCGGGCATCAGGCGTACGAGGCTCCCCAGGGCGCGATCGAGCAGACGCTCGCCGAGATCTGGGCCGAGCTGCTCGGCGTCGAGCAAGTCGGACGCAACGACAACTTCTTCGCGCTGGGCGGCCACTCGCTGATCGCCATCCGGCTGATCGAGCGCATGCGCCGCGCGCGCATGCACGCCGACGTCACCGCGATCTTTCTGACGGCCACGCTGAGCGAGCTGGCGGCGCAGGTGCGCGCCAGCGCTGACGAACCGAACGCTCCCCCGCGCCTGATTGCGCGCCACCCGGGCGGCGTCCGCGATCCGGACGCGGCTTTCGGGCTCGACGTCGAGGAGATCCGATTGTGAACACACGCGCCCTGCTGCAGCTCCTGGAAGAGAAGCAGATCCAGATCCACGCCGATGGCGGTGAGCTGGTCATTCGCGCACCGCGCGGCGCGCTCGACCCGGCGCTGGTGGAGTCGCTGCGGAGCGGGAAGGCCGCCCTGCTCGCCGAGCTCAAGCACCGGAACGAGCGGACCACGCCCGTCGCCCGGATCACGCCGGACATGATCCCTCTCGTCAAGCTGCCCCAGGACGCGATCGACGCGATCGTCGCGAAGGTCGAGGGCGGAGCGGCCAACGTCCAGGATATCTATCCCTTGGGTCCGCTGCAGGAGGGGCTGTTCTTCCACTACCTGCTCCAGGACGGCGGCGACCCGTACCTGTTGTCCACCGTGCTCCGCTTCGACACCCGAGGGCGGCTCGACGGCTTCGTCGCCGCGCTGCAGGAGGTGATCGATCGTCACGACATCTTGCGCACCGGCTTTGTCTGGGAAGGGCTCGACCAGCCGGTCCAAGTCGTGTGGCGGCGGGCGACGCTCTCGGTCCAGCAGGTGGAGCTGGATGCGCAGGGCGACGACGCGGCCGAACGCCTCGAAGCGCTGCACCACCCATCTCGCTATCGCCTGGACGTGGGCCGCGCGCCGCTCCTCAGCTGCTACGTGACCCCCGACGACACGCCGGCCGAGATCGCCGACGAGGCGGCAGGCACGTCGCGTGACTCCGCGGGCGGGCCCTGGCTGCTGCACCTGCTCGCCCACCACCTGATCAGCGATCACACCACGCTGGACCTGCTCGTCGAGGAGGCGCGCATGATCGTCCGCGGCGAGCGAGACCGCTTGCCGCGGACGGTGCCGTTCCGCAACTTCGTGGCCCAGGCCTGCACGAGCGTGGGCCAGGACGACCACGACGCGTTTTTCCGCAGCCTGCTGGGCGACATCGAGGAGCCGACCGCGCCGTTCGGTGTCGTCGAGGTCCGGGGCGATGGCCGCGGCCACGACGAGGTCCGACAGATGCTCGACCCCGCGCTGTCGACCGCGCTCCGCCGCGTCGCGCGCGCCATGCGGGTCAGCGCGGCAAGCCTCGTCCACCTGGCGTGGGCCCTGGTCCTTGCCCGGACGACCGGGCGGCGCAATGTCGTGTTCGGCACGCTGCTGTTCGGTCGGATGCAGAGCGGCGCGGACGCCGATCGCGCGCTGGGGATGTTCCTCAACACACTGCCGATGCGCATCGACGTCGGCGATGACGGCGTCCGGCGCGCGCTCGAGCGCACGCACGCGACGCTCGTCCAGCTGCTCCGCCACGAGCACGCATCGCTGGCGCTCGCCCAGCGCGCGAGCGGCGTCCCCGCGAAGACCCCTCTGTTCACCTCGCTGTTGAACTATCGCCACAGCGATCGGGCCGCGGTGGATCGCAGCGGTCAGGCGCGATACCTCGGCGATGGCATCGCGCTGCTCCGCGCCCGCGAGCGCACCAACTACCCCGTCAGCCTCGATGTCGACGACCTGGGCGACGGTTTCCACCTGACCGCGCAGGCCGATGCCTCGATCGGCGCAGCACGGCTGCTCGACTACATGGTCTGCGCGCTGACCGGCCTGGTCCAGGCGCTCGAGTGCACTCCGGACCGGCCGGTTCGCGAGCTCGAGGTCCTGCCCGAACCCGAACGTGCGCAGCTCATCGAGACCTGGAGCGCGGGTGGCGAGGCCGCGGCCGACGTGGATGCGTGCATCCACGAGCGCTTCGAGCAGCAGGCGGCGCTGCGCCCCGACGCGATTGCGCTCGCGTGGGGCGATCTCCGGCTCCGCTACGGCGAGCTCAACGCGCAGGCCAACCGGCTCGCGCATCACCTCCGCGCCATGGGCGTGAGACCCGACGACCGCGTCGCCGTGTACGGTCCGCGCAGCACCGAGATCATCGTGGCCGTGCTGGCCGTGCTCAAGGCGGGCGGCGCCTACGTCCCGCTGGATCCGAGCTATCCGCCGGAGCGCCTGGGCCAGATGGTCGAGGACTGCGACCCGCAGGTCATGCTCCACGTCGGGCCTTTCCCGGACGCGGTCGCGCGCCACCTGCCTCGTATCGACCTGCAGGCCGACGCCGCATGGCAGCACGAGAGCGAGCGCAATCCCGATCGCCAGACCATCGGTCTGGGTCCGCAGCACCTCGCGTATGTGCTCTACACCTCGGGCTCCACGGGGCGCCCCAAGGGCGTGATGATCGAGCACCGCGGTGTGGTGAACCAGAACGCCGCGCTGGCCGAGCGGATCGGCCTCGGTCCGGGCGATCGCATGCTGCAGTTCGCCTCGCTGTCGTTCGACACGTCCGTCGAGGAGCTGTTCGCGACCTGGATGCGCGGCGCCACGCTCGTGGTGCGCACCGACGAGTGGCTGGCCGGTCCGCGCACATTCTGGGCGCTGTGCGAGGCGCACGGCGTGACGGTCGTGGATCTGCCGACCCAGTTCTGGGCGCAGCTCGCGCTCGATCCCGAGCGAGCGTCGATCCCGGTCTCGGTGCGGCAGGTCATCATCGGCGGCGAAGCCGTGACCGAACGCGCGCTCGCGGCGTGGTTTGCGCGCGACGGGCACCGGCCGCGGCTGCTCAACACCTACGGGCCGACCGAGACGACGATCAGCGCGACGATGCACGAAGCCGAGGGCCGCGCGGGCCAGTGGCGGATCATCGGTCGCCCGAGCGCCGGCGTCCGGGTCTACCTCGTGGATCGCGAGTTGCGGCCGGTGCCCGCTGGCGTGGCGGGCGAGATCGTGATCGGGGGCGTGCAGGTCGGACGCGGCTACCTGAACCAGCCCGCGCTGACGGCAGAGCGGTTCTTCGACGCGCCCAGCACGCTCGGCGCGTCGGGCGCGCGGCTGTACCGCACCGGCGACGTCGGTTGCTGGCGACCGGACGGCACCATCGAGTACCTCGGGCGCGACGACTACCAGGTGAAGATCCGCGGCTTCCGCATCGAGCTCGGCGAGATCGAGGCAGCGCTCGCGAAGGTCACGGGCGTCACGGACGTCGTGGTGGTGGCCCGCGCAACCGAGCTCGACGGGCACGGCGACCAGAAGCTGGTGGCGTACTTCGTCGGCGACGCGGCCCCGGACGCCGAGACGCTGAGGCAGCACGTGGCGCAACACCTGCCCGCTTACATGGTCCCCTCCGCGTACGTTCGCCTCGCCGCGCTGCCGCTGTCTCCGACAGGCAAGCTCGATCGCCGAGCGCTGCCCGCGCCGGATGCCGACGCGCACGTCCGGCGGTCGTACGACGCTCCGCGCAGCGGGACCGAGCAGCTGATCGCCACGATATGGGAGGACCTGCTGCAGATCGAGCAGGTCGGACGCCACGACGACTTCTTCGCGCTCGGCGGGCATTCGCTCCTGGCGGTGCGGCTGCTCGCGCGGCTACGCCGGACGCTCGACGTCGAGATCTCGCTCGCCGATCTGTTCGCGCACACAGAGCTGTGGCGGCTGGCGGAGCACCTGGCAGGTGCGCGAGCCTCGTCGCTGCCGCCGATCCGGCCTGCAGAGCGCACGGGGCCGTTGCCGCTGTCGCTCGCGCAGCAGCGCCTGTGGTTCCTCACGCGGGTGGAAGGCGCGAGCGCGGCGTACCACCTCACCGCGCTGGCGCGGCTGACCGGCCCGCTCGATCGCCCGGTCCTGATCCGCGCGCTGCGTCGCGTCGTGGAGCGACACGAGGCGCTGCGCACCCGTTTCCGGCTCGTCGACGACCAACCGGCGCAGATCGTCGAGCCCGGCGCCGAGCTACCGGTCGCCGAGGACGATCTGCACGGCGCGTCGGATGCCGCGGCCCGGGCCCTCGAGCTCGTGAAAGCCCATGCCTGCGCGCCGTTCGACCTCGCGCGCGAGATTCCGGTGCGCGCGCTGGTCGTGCGCGTGTCCGAGGGCGAGCACCTGCTGCAGGTCGTCATGCACCACATCGCTTCCGACGGCTGGTCGGTGGGTGTGCTGCTCGACGAGCTCGGTCGGCTGTACCGCCTCTACCTCGCGGGCGAATCCGACCCGCTGCCGCCGCTCGCCATCCAGTATGCCGACTACGCCGCCTGGCAGCGCGCCTGGTTCGTCGAGGGCGAGCTCGAGCGCCAGCGTGCGTACTGGCGCCGCACCCTCGGCGGTGCGCCGATCTTGCTCGAGTTGCCCACCACCTGGCCGCGGCCCTCAGAGCAGGCTCACGCCGGGGACGAGGTCGGCGTGAGCCTCGATGCCGCGCTCGTGCAGCGGCTGCGGACGCTGTGCCGGCGGCACGGCGTGACGCCGTACATGGCGGTGCTGGCGAGCTGGGCGGCGACGCTCGGGCGCCTCGCTGCGCAGCACGAAGTGGTGATCGGAACCCCGGTGGCAGGGCGCGACCGCGCCGAGATCGAGCCGCTCGTCGGTTTCTTCGTCAACACGCTGCCGATCCGCATCGACCTACAGGGAGCGCCCACGGTGGCGGAGCTCCTCGCGCGCGCCCGCGCGCAGGTGCTCTCGGCGCACGAGCACCAGGATCTGCCGTTCGATCAGATCGTCGAAGCGGTCGCGCCGCCGCGCAGCCTGGCCCACACGCCGCTATTTCAGGTGATGCTCGCCTGGCAGAGCGGGTCAGAGCGCGAGCTTTGCCTGCCCGGCGTCACGGTGACGCCGCTACGGATCGGACAGGCGACCGCCCAGTTCGACCTGACGCTCTCGCTCGAGGACGGAGCGCACGGGATCACCGGAACGCTCAACTACGCCACCGCGCTGTTCGACCGCGCGACCGCGCAGCGCCTCGTCGCGTACTGGGAAACGCTGCTCGAGGCGTTCGTCGCCGACGGCGAGGCGGTGGTCGCCCGACTGCCGATCTTGCCGGAGGCCGAGCGCCGGGACGTGGTGGAGAGGTGGAACCAGACGCGTGAGTCGGCGAGCCGAGGGTGCGTGCACGAGCAGTTCGAGGCGCATGCGCGGCGAAACCCCGAGGCGATCGCGCTGGTGCACGGAGCGGAGCGGGTGAGCTACGGCGCGCTGAACGCGGCGGCGAACCGCCTGGCGCATCACCTGCGCGGGATGGGGGTGGGGCCGGAGCAGCGGGTGGCGATCTGCCTGGAGCGCGGTGTGGCGCTGGTGACCGCGATCCTTGCGGTCCTGAAGGCGGGCGGAGCCTACGTGCCGCTCGATCCGGCCTACGCCTCGGAGCGGCTGGCGGCGACGCTGGCCGACAGCGACCCGTTGGTGGTGCTCGTGGACGCGACGGGGCGCGGGGCGCTGGGTGAGCCCGTGTCGCGGTCGGCGCGGTGGGTGGATGTCGAGCGAGACGCGGCGCAGTGGGCGGAGGCGGCCGAGCACGATCCTGGTGTGGAAGTTTTGCCGAGCCACCTGGCGTACGTGATCTACACGTCGGGTTCGACGGGGCGGCCCAAGGGGGTGATGGTCGAGCACGCGCAGGTGTCGCGGTTGTTCGCGAGCACCGAGGCGTGGTTCGGGTTCGACGAGCGAGACGTGTGGAGCCTGTTCCACTCGATCGGGTTCGACTTTTCGGTGTGGGAGCTGTGGGGCGCGCTTTCGTACGGGGGGCGGCTGGTGATCGTGCCGCTGACGACGGCGCGCTCGCCGGTGGAGTTTTATGAGCTGTTGTGCGCCGAAGGGGTGACGGTGCTGAACCAGACGCCGAGCGCGTTCCAGCAGCTGATGGCGGCACAGGCGCAGACGACGAGGGAGCACCAGCTGCGCTGGGTGATCTTCGGGGGGGAGGCGCTGGAGCTGCGGACGCTCAAGCCGTGGTACGAGCGCAACGACGAGCGAGCGACGAGGCTTGTGAACATGTACGGCATCACCGAGACGACGGTGCACGTGACCTACCGTGCGCTGGCGGCTCGGGACGCCGAGCGGCCCGGGCCGAGCCCGATCGGCGTGAAGCTGCCCGACCTGCGGCTGTACGTGCTGGACGAGCAGAGGCAGCCGGTGGCGGTGGGCGTGACGGGCGAGCTGTACGTGGGAGGCGCGGGCGTGGCGCGCGGCTACCTCGGGCAGCCGGAGCTCACGGCGGAGCGCTTCGTGGACGACCCGTTCACGGGAACGGGGCGCCTGTACCGGACAGGCGATCTGGGTCGGTGGCTGGCGGACGGGAGCATAGAATACCTGGGACGCAACGACTTCCAGGTGAAGATCCGCGGCTTCCGGATCGAGCTTGGGGAGATCGAGGCGCGGCTGGCGGGTGCGCCGGGCGTGGCGGAGGTGGTGGTCGCCGCGCAGCCGGTGGGCGAGAGCGCGCCGGGAGAGCGGCGGCTGGTGGCGTACTACACGGGCGAGCACGCGCCGGATGCGCGCACGCTGCGTGAGCACGCCGCGCGGGGCCTACCCGAATACATGCTGCCAGCCGCCTACGTGCGGCTCGCAGCGCTGCCGCTCACCCCCAACGGCAAGCTCGACCGCAAGGCGCTGCCGGCGCCTCAGGGCGACGCTTTCGCGCGTCGCTCCTACGAACCTCCGCAGGGCCCCATCGAAGAACGCCTCGCGATGCTGTGGGCGAGGCTCCTCAAGCAGGAGCGCGTCGGGCGACACGACAACTTCTTCGCGCTCGGCGGTCACTCGCTGCTGGCGGTCAGCTTGCTCGAGCGCATGCGGCGCGAGGGGCTGCACGGCGACGTGCGTGCGGTGTTCAAGGCGCAGACCCTGGCGGAGCTCGCGGCGCAGGTTCGCGACGAAGATCCGGAGCTGCCTGTGCCTCCGAACCTGATTCCGGCGCAAGCCGATCGGATCACGCCGGAGATGCTCACGCTCGTCAGCCTCGACCAGGACGCGATCGACGCGATCGTCGCGTCGGTCGACGGCGGCGCGGCCAACGTGCAGGACATCTACCCGCTCGCGCCGATGCAGGAGGGAATGCTGTTCCACCACCGGCTCGATGCGCCGTCCGAGACCGATCCATACATGGAGTCGTACACCCTGGCCTTCCGGTCGCGGGGCCGGCTCGAACGCTTCCTGGCGGCGCTCCAGCACATTGTCGACCGCCACGACATCCTGCGCACCGGGTTCTGGTGGGACGGCCTCGAGCAGCCGGTCCAGGTGGTGCGCCGGCGCGCGGTCGTCCCCGTCTCGTGGCTCGACCCCGATGATCTGGGCGCCGTCGACGGCGACGTCGTGCGGGCGCTCGAGGGGCGGTTCGATCCGCGGCGGCTCCGCATCGATATCCAGCGGCCGCCGCTGCTCGCCTGCCACGTGGTCGAGGACCGCGCGCAGCAGCGCTGGGTGCTGTGCGTCCTCATGCACCACCTCGTCATCGACAACACGACGCTGAAGCTGCTGGCCGCCGAGGAGCGGGCCATCGAGCTCGGCCGTCTCGACGAGCTGCCGCGGCCCGCGCCGTACCGCGAGTTCGTTGCGCGCGCCCGGCAGGCGATCCGCCTCGGCAAGCACGCCGCGTTCTTCCGCGAGTTGCTCGGAGACATCGACGAGCCGACCGCGCCCTTTGGCCTCGTCGACGTCCGCGGCGACGGGCGCGGCATCGCGGAGGCGGAGAGCAGGCTGCCCGCCGAGCTGTCGCGCGCCATCCGGCGCTGCACCGCGCGGCTCGGGGTGAGCCCGGCGAGCTTCATGCACCAGGCCTTTGGCCTCGTGCTCGCCCGGGTGACCGGCCGGCGCGACGTGGTGTTCGGGACCGTGGTGTTCGGTCGCATGCATGCCGGCGCCCAGGCCGACCAGGTGATGGGGATGTTCATCAACACGCTGCCGATGCGGATCCGCGTCGACGAGCGCGGCGTCGAAGACAGCCTCCGACGCACCCACGACCTCGTGGTCGAGCTGCTGCGCTACGAGCACACGCCGCTCGGGCTCGCGCAGCGCGAGAGCCGCGTGCCGGCGCAGACTCCGCTCTTCTCCGCCCTGCTCAACTACCGGCAAGGCGCCCTCGTCGTGCAGGAAGAGCTCGACGACGCGAGCGCGCCTCCGGATCCCGGCCGCGACGACGAGATCGATTTTCTCGGTGGCAACGAGCGCACCAACTACCCGCTGGTGCTGTCGATCGACGACCTGGGCGACGACTTCTCGGTCACCGCACAGGTGAGCAGCGACATCGGACCTGAGCGCGTGTGGGACTTCATGCACGAGGCCCTCGCGGGCCTGGTCCGCGCGCTGGACGAGGAGCCACGGGCGCCCACGTGCGGCATCGACGTGCTGCCCGCGGCGGAGCGCAAGCGCGTTGTCGCGGAGTGGAACGACACGGCGCGGGCCTACCCGCTCGAGTCCTGCGTGCACGAGCTGTTCGAGGCGCAGGTCGCGCGCTCTCCGGCGGCGATCGCCGTGGCGCAGGGCGACGAGGCGGTCTCGTATGCAGCGCTCGACGCGCGGGCCAACCGGCTGGCCTGGCACCTGCGGCAGCTGGGCGTGCATTCCGGGGCCCGAGTCGCGCTGTGCTTCGAACGCAGCCCGGCGCTGATCACGGCGATGCTGGCCACGGCCAAGGCCGGCGGCGCCTACGTGCCGCTCGATCCTGTGTATCCCGCCGAGCGGCTCGAAACCTTGCTGCGGAGCTCGGCTCCGGCCGCCGTGCTGACCGACGCCCATGCCCGGCTCGCGATTGGCGCGACCGCACGGCGCGCAGGCGTGCGGGTGCTCGATCTCGACCGCGATGTAGAGCTCGACGTAAGCGCGCGGCGGGGACACGACAGGGACGTCGCCGCTGCCGCGCCGCCGACGTCGAGCGACCTCGCCTATGTCATCTACACCTCGGGATCGACCGGCGAACCCAAGGGGGTGATGGTCGAGCACCGCAGCCTGACCAACCTTGTCGCCTGGCATATCGAGGCGTTCGGGCTTGCGCCGGGCCATCGCAGCTCGAGCACGGCAGGCATTGGCTTCGACGCGATGACCTGGGAGATCTGGCCACCGCTGTGCAGTGGCGGCACCTTGCTGCTGCCGCCGCGGGACGTGGCGGGCGATCCGGAACGGCTACTCGATTGGTGGCGCGCCCAGGCTCTGGACGTGAGCTTCCTGGTCACGCCGCTCGCGGAGCTGGCCCACGCCGGCGGAGGGGGCAACCCGCGCCTGCAAACGTTGCTGATCGGCGGCGATCGGCTGCGCCGCTGGCCGCAGGGTCTGCCGTCAGGTCAGGCCCTGATCAACAACTACGGGCCGACGGAGGGCTGCGTGGTCGCGACCTCCGGTCGGCTGCACGAAGGCGACTCCGTCCTGCACATCGGCCGACCGATAGCGAACGTGCGTGTGTACGTGGTGGACGCGTTGTTTCGGCCATCGCCGGTCGGGGTGATCGGTGAGATCGTGATAGGCGGCGCGGGTGTCGGGCGCGGCTACCTGGGGGAGCCAGGTCTGACGGCGGAGCGGTTCGTGGACGATCCGTTCGTGTCCGGAGGACGCGTGTACCGGACTGGGGACCTCGGTCGGTGGCGTGCGGACGGGACGATCGAGTACGTGGGCCGCAACGACTTTCAGGTGAAGCTTCGAGGCTACCGAATCGAGCTTGGGGAGATCGAGGCGCGGCTCGGGGAGGTGAGGGGAGTCGGTGAGGTGGTGGTGGTGGCGCGTCGCGAGGGCGGGGACGCGAGCGATGCGCGGTTGGTGGCGTACTACACGGGCGAGGGAAACCTAGCGGAGGCGCTGCGCGCCCACGCGTCGCGGAGCCTTCCGTCGTACATGGTGCCGACGGCGTACGTGGCGCTCGAGGCGCTGCCGCTGACGGCGCACGGCAAGGTCGACCGGGGTGCGCTGCCTGCGCCCGAGGCGTCGGAGGCAAGGCGAGGCGAAGGGCCGCGGAATCAGATTGAAGAGCTCCTTGCCGGGCTGTGGAGCGAGCTTTTGGGGCGCGAGCAGGTGAGCCGGAGCGACCACTTCTTCGAGCTCGGTGGGCACTCGTTGCTGGCGATGCAGCTTGTGTCGCGGGTGCGCCGGTTGCTGGGGGTGGAGCTTGCGTTGTCCGAGGTGTTCGCGCACCCCGAGCTGCACGGGCTGGCGGCGCGCGTGAGGGTGGCGGAGCGTACGGAGCTGCCGGAGATAGCGGTGGGTGAGCGGCGTGGACCGGAGCCGGTGTCGCTGACGCAGCAGCGGCTATGGTTTTTGACGCGGCTGGAGGGCGCGAGCGCGGCGTATCACATCCGGGGAGCGTTTCGGCTGCGCGGCGAGCTGGACCGGGGGGCGCTGGTGGGCGCGCTGAGGCGAATCGTGGAGCGTCACGAGTCGCTGCGCACGCGCTTCGGGGTGCAGGACGGCGTGCCGGTGCAGGAGGTGCAGGCGACGGCGGCGCTTCAGCTGCGCGAGGAGGATGTGCGGGGCTCGGCCGATGCGGCGGCAGCGGCGCGCGCGCTGGGCGATGCGCATGCGGCCGCGGCGTTCGAGCTGAGCGAGGAGCTGCCGCTGCGCGTGCTGGTCGTGCGCACGGGCGAAGACGAGCACGTGCTCGAGGTGGTGATGCACCACATCGCGTCGGACGGCTGGTCGGTCGGGGTCTTTTTGCGCGAGCTGAGCGCGCTGTACGGCGCGTATACGTCGGGTCGAGCCGATCCGCTGGCCGCGCCGACGGTGCAGTACGCGGACTGGGCAGCGTGGCAGCGGAGCGCGCTTGCGAGCGGGCAGCTTGCGCGACAGAGCGAGTTCTGGCGGAGCAACCTTTGCGGTGCGCCGAGCCTGTTGAGCTTGCCGTGGGACCGACCGCGCCCTGCGCAGCAGGACCCTGCAGGCGCGAGCATCGATGTCGAGGTGGGCGCGGAGCTGACGCGCGGGCTGCGTGCGCTGAGCCGTCGTCACGGGGTGACGATGTACATGACGCTGCTTGCGAGCTGGGGTGCGGTGCTCTCTCGGCTGAGCGGGCAGGAAGAGGTGGTGATCGGAAGTCCCGTGGCTGGTCGGGGGCGGGCGGAGATCGAGTCGCTGATCGGGTTCTTCGTGAACACGCTGGCGCTGCGCATCGACCTGCAGGGTGAGCCGACGGTGGGCGAGGTGCTGGCGCGTACGCGCGCGCAGGTGCTGGCGGCGCAGGAGCACCAGGACCTGCCGTTCGACCAGGTGGTGGAGGTGGTCGCGCCGCCGCGCAGCCTGTCGCACACGCCGCTGTACCAGGTGATGCTCGACTGGCACGGCACGCGGGACGCGCCGCTGACGCTGCCTGGCTTGGACGTGACGACGCTCCCGACGGAGCTGGACACGGCGCAGTGCGACCTGACGCTCGCGCTGCAGGAGCGTGAGGAGGGGCTCGTCGGGAGCCTGAACTACGCCACAGCGCTGTTCGAGCGGGAGACGGTGGAGCGCTACCGTGGCTACTGGCTGCGTGTGCTGGAGGGCATGGTGGCCGACGATCGGCAGCCGATCGGAGCGATCGCTGTGCTGTCGCGTGCGGAGTGGCAGCGCGTGGTGGTCGAGTGGAACGACACGGAGCGTGCGCTGCCGCTCGAGCGGTGCGTGCACGAGCTGTTCGAGGCGCAGGTGGCGCGGGCGCCTGAGGCGGTGGCGGTCGACGACGGGGCGGAGCGTGTGAGCTACGGCGAGCTGAACCGGCGAGCCAACCGGCTGGCGCGACACCTGCGCGAGGTGGGCGTGACGGCGGACGCGCGGGTGGGCGTGTGCGCCGAGCGCGGCGCGCCGGTGCTTGTCGCGCTGTTAGCCACGCTGAAGGCGGGCGGAGCCTACGTGCCGCTCGATCCTGCCTACCCAGGCGAGAGGTTGGCCCACATCATCGAGGACAGCGCGCCCATCGCGGTGCTGACGGCGGGGGGTGCAGGGCGCGACGTGGCGCGCCGTCACGTGCCCGGGACGGTCGCGGTGGTCGATGTCGAGCTGGACGCGGGCCAGTGGGCCTCGCGCAGCGATGACGACCTCGACGCGCGGGCGCTCGGCGTTGGGGCGGAGCACCTGGCGTACGTGATCTACACGTCGGGCTCGAGCGGTCAGCCCAAGGGCGTGATGATCGAGCACCGCAACCTCGTGAACTACACGCTTGCGGCGATCGAGTGGTTCGGGCTGGGACCTGCGGATACGGTGCTGCAGCAGAACTCGCTGAACTTCGACCTATCGCTGGAGGAGATCATGCCAGCGCTGCTGGCGGGAGCGCGGCTGTTGCCGAGGTCGCGCCCGTTCGGGGCCGGGGACGAAGGCGAGCGCGCGAGCGTGGTGCACCTGACGGCGGCGCACTGGCACAGCCTTGTCGGCGAGTGGAGCCGTCCGGGGGCGGGCGCGCCGCCGCTGGACGGTGTGCGTCTGGTGAACGTGACGGGCGACGCGCTGTCGCCGCACGCGCTGGCGCGCTGGGAGGCGCTGGGCGCGCAGACGCGGCTGATCAACACGTACGGGCCGACGGAGGTCACGGTGTCGTGCAGCGCGGCGTACGTTCGCCACGAGGCCGGCGCGGCGCGGGTGAGCATCGGCAAACCGTTCGCGAACACGCGGATGTACGTGCTGGACCGCCGCGGCGAGCCGGTGCCGGTGGGCGTGGTGGGGGAGCTGTTCATCGCGGGCGCGCAGGTGGGGCGCGGCTATCTGCACCAGCCGCAGCGCAGCGCCGAGCGGTTCGTGGAGGACCGCTTCCATCCCGGCCAGCGCATGTACCGCAGCGGCGATCTGGCGCGCTGGCGGCCCGACGGAGAGCTCGAGTTCATCGGGCGCGATGATGGGCAGGTGAAGGTGCGCGGCTTCCGCGTGGAGCTCGGCGAGGTCGAGAGCGCGCTCGCGCAGCTGCCTGGGCTCGACGAGGTGGCGGTGCTCGTGCGCGAGGACGTCTCCGGCGACAAGCGCCTTGTTGCGTACTACGCCGGCGCGGCCGCGCTCGACGACGACGCGCTGCGACGTCACGCCGCCGAGAAGCTGCCGGCGTACATGCTGCCGGCGGCGTACGTGCGGCTCGCCGCGCTGCCCCTCACGCCCAACGGCAAGCTCGATCGCAAGGCGCTGCCCGCGCTGGACGACTCGGCCGCGTCGAGCCAGCCGTTCGAAGCGCCGTGCGGCGAGGTCGAGGAGCGGCTGGCCCGGATATGGTCCGAGCTCCTCGATCTGCCGCGCGTCGGACGCCATGACGACTTCTTCGCGCTCGGCGGCCACTCGCTCCTCGCCGTCCGTCTCATCGAGCGGATGCGCCACGAGGACCTCCACGCCGACGTCGCCTCCATCTTTACCGCCGTCAGCCTTGCCGAGCTGGCGAGAGCCACCACGCGCCTGAAGGAGATTCTGCTGTGACGACTCTGAACCAGCTCTTGACCATGCTCGAGACCAAGGGCCTCTCGCTGACGCTCGTCGGCGAAGGGCTATCGTTGCGAGGCAACGAGTCGGCGCTCGCCGATCGCGAGCTCGTCGCATCGGTGCGCGCGCACAAGCAGGCCCTGGTCGAGCTCCTCCGAGCCGGTCACACGATTGGCGCCGGCGCGCGCGCCGCCGTGCCGCCCAACCTGATTCCCGACGCCGCCGCGCGGATCACCCCCGAGATGCTCACGCTGGTGAGCCTGGACCAGGCTGCGATTGACGAGATCGTCTCGCGCGTGCCCGGTGGCGCCCGCAACGTGCAGGACATCTACCCGCTCACGCCCCTCCAGGAGGGCATGCTGTTCCACCACCTGTGGAGCCCCGATGGCGACGCCTACACCGAGGGCTACGTCATGGCCTTCCCGTCGCGGGCGCGCATGGATCGCTTCACCGACGCGCTCGAGCAGGTGGTCGCGCGCCACGACGTCCTCCGCACCAGCATCGCGTGGGATGGGCTCGAGTCGCCAGTCCAGGTGGTGCAGCGGCGCGCTGCGCTCCCCGTCGAGATCCTCGATGTCGACCCGGCGTGCAGCGACGTCGCCCGGGAGCTCGAGCGGCGCTGCGGCGCCCAGCATCTCCGGCTGGACCTCGGACGCGCGCCGCTGCTGCGCTGCTACGCCGCGCACGATGTGTCCACGGGCCGCTGGCTGCTGAGCGTCGTCTTCCATCACATTACGATCGACCACCTCGCGCTGGAGCTGCTCGTCGAGGAGACCTGGGCCATCGAGCAGGGCCGCGGCGCCGAGCTGCCGCCGCCGGCGCCGTTCCGTGCGTTCGTCGCGGAAGCTCGGCTCGGCGTGAGCGAGCAGGAGCATGCGGCGTTCTTCACGAAGCTGCTCGGCGATATCGACGGGACCACGGCGCCGTTCGGCCTGCTCGACGAGAAAGGCGACGGCAGCGCCGTGGCGGAGGCGACCGTCCAGCTGCCGCGCGCGCTGGCCAGCGCGATCCGCGCGTCGGCGCGCCGTCTCGGCGTGAGCCCGGCGAGCCTCGTCCACCTGGCCTGGGCCCTTGTCGCGGCGCGGACGACCGGCCGCAAGGACGTGGTGTTCGGCACCGTGCTGTTCGGTCGCATGCAGGCGGGCGTCGATGCAGGCCGCATGCTCGGCCTGCTCATGAACACGCTGCCGCTGCGGGTCAGCGTCGGCGACGAGGATGTCGGGCAGGCGGCGAAGACCGTCCATGCCCTGCTGGTGGACCTCATGCGCCACGAGCACGCGCCGCTGTCGCTCGCGATGCGCGCGAGCGGGGTCGCGGCGCCGGCGCCCCTGTTCACGTCGCTGCTCAACTATCGCTACAACGTCCAGGCCAAGAACAGCGGCGACCGCAGCGACGGCGTAGAGGTCCTCGCCAGCCACGAGCGCACCAACTACCCGTTGACGCTATCGGTCGACGACCTGGGCCACGACTTCGCGCTGACCGCGCTGGTCAGCAAGCGCGTTCTGCCCGAACGGGTGTGCGCGTTCATGCAGACCGCGCTGGAGCGCCTGGTGGACGCCCTCGAACACCGTACGCCGCTCCGCCTCATTGACGTGCTGCCGGAGGCCGAGCGCCGGGACGTGGTGGAGAGGTGGAACCAGACGCGTGAGTCGGCGAGCCGAGGGGGCGTGCACGAGCAGTTCGAGGCGCATGCGCGGCGAAACCCCGAGGCGATCGCGCTGGTGCACGGAGCGGAGCGGGTGAGCTACGGCGCGCTGAACGCGGCGGCGAACCGTCTGGCGCATCACCTGCGCGGGATGGGGGTGGGGCCGGAGCAGCGGGTGGCGATCTGCCTGGAGCGCGGTGTGGCGCTGGTGACCGCGATCCTTGCGGTCCTGAAGGCGGGCGGAGCCTACGTGCCGCTCGATCCGGCCTACGCCTCGGAGCGGCTGGCGGCGACGCTGACCGACAGCGACCCGTTGGTGGTGCTCGTGGACGCGACGGGGCGCGGGGCGCTGGGTGAGCCCGTGTCGCGGTCGGCGCGGTGGGTGGATGTCGAGCGAGACGCGGCGCAGTGGGCGGAGGCGGCCGAGCACGATCCTGGTGTGGAAGTTTCGCCGAGCCACCTGGCGTACGTGATCTACACGTCGGGTTCGACGGGGCGGCCCAAGGGGGTGATGGTCGAGCACGCGCAGGTGTCGCGGTTGTTCGCGAGCACCGAGGCGTGGTTCGGGTTCGACGAGCGAGACGTGTGGAGCCTGTTCCACTCGATCGGGTTCGACTTTTCGGTGTGGGAGCTGTGGGGCGCGCTTTCGTACGGGGGGCGGCTGGTGATCGTGCCGCTGACGACGGCGCGCTCGCCGGTGGAGTTTTATGAGCTGTTGTGCGCCGAAGGGGTGACGGTGCTGAACCAGACGCCGAGCGCGTTCCAGCAGCTGATGGCGGCGCAGGCGCAGACGACGAGGGAGCACCAGCTGCGCTGGGTGATCTTCGGGGGGGAGGCGCTGGAGCTGCGGACGCTCAAGCCGTGGTACGAGCGCAACGACGAGCGAGCGACGAGGCTTGTGAACATGTACGGCATCACCGAGACGACGGTGCACGTGACCTACCGTGCGCTGGCGGCTCGGGACGCCGAGCGGCCCGGGCCGAGCCCGATCGGCGTGAAGCTGCCCGACCTGCGGCTGTACGTGCTGGACGAGCAGAGGCAGCCGGTGGCGGTGGGCGTGACGGGCGAGCTGTACGTGGGAGGCGCGGGCGTGGCGCGCGGCTACCTCGGGCAGCCGGAGCTCACGGCGGAGCGCTTCGTGGACGACCCGTTCACGGGAACGGGGCGCCTGTACCGGACAGGCGATCTGGGTCGGTGGCTGGCGGACGGGAGCATAGAATACCTGGGACGCAACGACTTCCAGGTGAAGATCCGCGGCTTCCGGATCGAGCTTGGGGAGATCGAGGCGCGGCTGGCGGGTGCGCCGGGCGTGGCGGAGGTGGTGGTCGCCGCGCAGCCGGTGGGCGAGAGCGCGCCGGGAGAGCGGCGGCTGGTGGCGTACTACACGGGCGAGCACGCGCCGGATGCGCGCACGCTGCGTGAGCACGCCGCGCGGGGCCTACCCGAATACATGCTGCCAGCCGCCTACGTGCGGCTCGCAGCGCTGCCGCTCACCCCCAACGGCAAGCTCGACCGCAAGGCGCTGCCGGCGCCCGACGTCGAGGACTTCGGGCGTCAGGGCTACGAGCAGCCGACGGGGCGCATCGAGCAGGCGCTCGCCGGGATCTGGGCCGAGCTGCTGCAGGTCGAGCGCGTGGGCCGGCGTGACAGCTTCTTCGCGCTCGGCGGTCACTCGCTCGCGGCAGTGCGGCTGGTCTCTCGCGTCCGCAAGGTCCTGGGGGTCGAGCTCGCGCTGAGCGACGTGTTCTTGCGCCCGGAGCTCGCCGCGCTCGCCGAGGCCGTCAGCCGCGCCGCGCGCGCGGCCCAGCACGCGATCCCCGTCGCGCAGCGCAGCGGGCCGCAGCCGCTGTCGCTGGCCCAGCGGCGACTCTGGTTCTTGAGCCAGATGCGCGGCGCGAGCGAGGCCTACCACATCAGCGGCGTGGTCGGGCTCCGCGGTGTGCTCGCCCGCGACGTCCTCCGCCGCGCGCTCCAGCGCATCGTCGAGCGCCACGAGGCCCTGCGCACCTGCTTCCAGGAGCTCGACGGCGAGTCGGTGCAAATCGTCCAGGACGCCGGGCTGGTCCTCGACGAGCGAGACCTTCGCGGCGAGAGGGACCCCGAGGCCGCCACACGCCGGTTGATCGAGTCGAACACGGCCCGCGCGTTCGATCTCACCCGCGAAATCCCGCTGCGTGTGCTGCTCGTGCAGCGAGCCGAGCACGAGCACGTGTTGCACGTGGTCATGCACCACATCGCCTCCGACGGCTGGTCGATCGGCGTGTTCGTGGACGAGCTGACCCGGCTCTATCGCGCGTTCCTTGCCGGGCAGCCCGACCCGCTGCCTCCGCTCGCGATCCAGTACGCCGACTACGCGGCCTGGCAGCGACGCTGGCTCGGCCACGGCGAGCTCGAGGCGCAGGCAGCGTACTGGCGCGAGACTCTGCAGGGCGCGCCGGCCCTCCTGGAGCTGCCCATCGATCGGCAGCGCCCCGCGCGGCAGGATCACGCAGGCGCCGCGGTCGACGTCGCGCTCGACGCCGCGCTGACGGCGCGGATCCAGGCGGCGGCGCAGCACCACGGCGTGACGCCCTACGTGCTGCTGCTCTCCAGCTGGGCGGCGCTGCTGGGCCGGCTGTCCGGCCAGACCGACGTCGTGATCGGCAGCCCGGTCGCGGGCCGCAATCGGACCGAGGTCGAGCCTTTGATCGGCTTCTTCGTCAACACCCTCCCCCTGCGCATCGACCTGAACGGCGGACCCACGGTGCGGGAGCTCGTGGCGCGCACCCGCGATCGGGTGCTGGCTGGGCAGGCTCACCAGGACCTGCCTTTCGACCAGATCGTCGAGGCCGTGAACCCGCCGCGCAGCCTCGCGCACCCGCCGCTCTTTCAGGTGATGTTCGCCTGGCAGAACACCGCCGACGCGACGCTCGAGATGCCGGGCCTCGAGCTCTCGGAGCTGCGCGTGGCGCAGCCGACCGCTCAGCTGGACTTGACGCTGACGCTGCACGAGGGCCCCGCGGGCATCACCGGTGATCTGAGCTATGCGACGGCGCTCTTCGATCACGAGACCGCAGAGCGCATCCGCGGCCAGTGGCTCACGCTGCTCGAGGCGATGCTCGCCGATGGAGAGCAGCCGGTCAGCACGCTGCCGCTCCTGTCCGAGCGCGAGCGCCACGCGCTGCTCGTCGACTGGAACACGATGGCCGAGGTGCCGGCGCTGGACTGTCTCCACGAGCGATTCGAGGCGCAGGTCCGGCAGCGGCCCGACGCCATCGCCCTGGCGCACGGCCCGGCGCGGCTCACCTATCGCGCGCTGAACGAACGTGCGAACCGGCTCGCCCATCACCTGCGGGCGCTGGGGATCGGGGCGGACCGCCTGGTCGCGATCTGCGTCGATCGCGGCCTCGACATGGTCATCGCCCTCCTCGCCACGCTCAAGGCCGGCGGCGCCTACGTGCCGCTCGATCCGGCGTACGCGTCCGAGCGGCTCGGCGCGACGCTAGCCGACTGCGCGCCAGCCGTGCTGCTGCTCGACGCGGTGGGGCGCGAGGCGCTGGGGGCGTTCACGCCGGGCCCCACGCACGTGATCGACCTCGACCGTGACGCCGCGGCCTGGGCCGATGCGCCCGACGGTGACCTCGAACCTGGCTCCACCGGCGCGGCGCCGAACCACCTCGCGTACGTCATCTACACGTCGGGATCGACCGGAAGGCCCAAGGGCGTCATGGTCGAGCACGCCCAGGTCGTGCGTCTGTTCGACGCCACCGAGGCGTGGTTTCACTTCGATGATCACGACGTGTGGACGCTGTTCCACTCGTTCTCGTTCGACTTCTCGGTGTGGGAGATCTGGGGTGCGCTCCTGTACGGCGGCCGGCTGGTCATCGTGCCGGCGGCGGTTGCCCGCTCGCCCCGCCACATGGTCGAGCTGATCTGCGACGAGGGTGTGACCGTGCTCAACCAGACGCCGAGCGCCTTCCAGCAGCTCATGGCGGCCGAGGCGGAGTGCGGGCGCGCGAACCGGCTGCGTACCATCATCTTCGGCGGCGAGGCGCTCGAGCTGCACACGCTGCGGCCGTGGTATGCGCGCCACGAGCACGGCCCGCGGCTCGTCAACATGTACGGGATCACGGAGACCACCGTGCACGTGACGTACCGCCCGCTCGAGGCCGAGGACGCGGCTCGGCCGGGACCGAGCCCGATCGGCGTGCGCATTCCCGATCTGCAGCTGCACATCCTCGACGGACATCGCCAGCCGGTGCCGGTCGGCGTGACCGGCGAGCTCTACGTGGGCGGCGCCGGCGTGGCGCGCGGCTACCTGGGCCAGCCCGAGCTCACCGCCGAGCGTTTCCTCGAAAACCCGTTCCCCGGCGGCGGCCGGCTGTACCGCACCGGCGACCTGGCGCGCCGGCTGCCCGACGGCAGCGTCGAGTACCTGGGCCGCAACGACTTCCAGGTCAAGATCCGCGGCTTCCGCGTCGAGCTCGGCGAGATCGAGGCGTGCCTGTCGCGCGTCGAGGGCGTGCGCGACGTGGTCGTCGTCGCGCGCGAGGACGAGCCGGGCGACAAGCGCCTCGTCGCGTATTTCACGGCCAGCGGCGGATCCGTGCCGGACGCCGAGCTGCTCCGGCGGCGCGCCGCGCAGTCGCTGCCGCCGTACATGGTCCCGGCCGCCTATCTTCACCTGGAGGCGCTGCCGCTCACGGGCAACGGCAAGCTCGATCGCAAGGCGCTGCCGGCTCCGCAAGCGGGTTCGTACGCGCGGCGCGCGTACGAGGAGCCGCGCGGGCGGATCGAGGTGCTGCTCGCGGACCTGTGGTCGGAGCTGCTCAAGGTCGAGCGCGTGGGGCGCCGTGACGACTTCTTCGCGCTGGGCGGTCACTCGCTGCTCGCCGTACAGCTGGTGTCCAGGGTGCGCCGCGCGCTCGACATCGAGATCTCGCTCGCCGTCGTGTTCGAGTACCCCGAGCTCGCCCGGCTCGCGGAGCGCCTGAACGAAGCGGCGACCTCGCGGTTGCCCGCGTTCCTGCCGCTGACCGACGACGAGCGCCGAGGGCCCCAGCCGCTCTCGCTGGCGCAGCAGCGGCTGTGGTTCTTGACCCGGCTCGACGGCGCGAGCGACGCCTATCACATCGGCGGCGCAGTACGCCTGCGTGGCGCGCTCGATCGCGAGGTGCTGCGCCGGTCGCTGCAGCGGATCGTCGAGCGCCACGAGGCGCTGCGTACCACGTTCGAGCGGATCGACGGGCAGCCGAGGCAGGTGGTGCGGCGCGATGCGGTGCTTCCCTGGCAGGAGCGCGAGCTCGCCGCCGAGGCCTACCCCGACCGCGAGGCCGCGGCCCTGGCGATGTGCAGCGCGCACGAGTCCGCGGCGTTCGATCTCGAGCGCGATCTGCCGGTGCGCGCGCTGCTCGTGCGGCTGTCCGCCGACGACCACGTCCTGCATTGGGTGATGCATCACATCGCCGCCGACGGCTGGTCCATGGGGATCCTGCTCGGCGAGCTGACCGCGCTCTATCGCGCCCTGGCGCGCGGCGAGGCCGATCCGCTTCCGCCGCTGGCGATCCAGTACGTCGACTACGCGGTCTGGCAGCGTCGCTGGCTCGCCGCGGGCGAGCTCGAGGCCCAGGCCGAGTTCTGGCGCCGCAACCTGGCCGGTGCGCCGGCGCTGCTCGAGCTGCCGACCGACCAGCCGCGGGTCGAGCGCAATCACGCGGGAGCCGACGTCGATGTTCAGCTCGGCGCCGCGCTGAGCCATCGGCTGTACGCGCTGTGCCGGCGCCACGGCGTGACGCCGTACATGGCGCTGCTCGCCAGCTGGGCCGCGACGCTCGGCCGGCTCGCGAACCAAGAAGACGTGGTGATCGGCAGCCCGGTCGCCGGCCGCAGCCGGACGGAGATCGAGCCGCTGATCGGCTTCTTCGTCAACACGCTCGCCCTGCGCATCGACCTGCGCGGCGAACCGACGGTGGCCCAGCTGCTCGCGCGCACCCGCGCGCAGGTCCTGGCCGCGCAGGACCACCAGGACGTGCCGTTCGACCAGGTGGTCGAGGCGGTCAAGCCGCCGCGCAGCCTCGCGCATTCGCCCCTGTTCCAGGTCATGTTCGACTACCACTCCGCGCAGCCCGGCGGGCTCGAGCTACCCGGCTTGCGGCTGTCGAGCGTCGCGCGGCCAGCGGCGACGGCCCGGTTCGACCTGTCGCTGACCCTCGAGGAGGGCGACGCCGGGATCACCGGCTCTCTGGTCTACGCGACGGCGCTGTTCGAGCGCGCCACGGTGGAGCGCATCGTGGCGCACTGGACGACCTTGCTCGAGGCCATGGCGGCCGGCGACGACCGTCGTGTCGCGGAGCTTCCGGTGCTGAGCGAGGCGCAGCGCCGGCAGATCCTGGTCGAATGGAACGACACCGCCGGGGACTATCCGCGCGCGCAGTGCCTGCACGAGCTGTTCGAGGAGCAAGCGCGGCGCACGCCGGACGCGACGGCGCTCGTCGCGGGCGATCAGTCGCTGAGCTTTGCCGAGCTCGACGCGCGGGCCAGCCGGCTCGCGCGATCGCTGCGCGCGCGGGGCGTCGGTCCCGACGTGCTCGTCGCGGTCTGCGCCGAGCGCGGCATCGCGATGGTGGTCGGCTTCCTCGGGGTGCTCAAGGCCGGCGGCGCGTACATCCCGGTGGATCCGCACCACCCCGTCGCGTGGCTCGCGGAGATGCTCGAGGAGGCCGCGCCGCGCGTGGTGCTGACCGAGGCGGCGTGGCAGGCGCGCTTGCCCGCCGCGCAGGCGGACGTCGTCCTGCTCGCTCCGGGCGGCGAGCCCGTCGAGGATGTCGACCGCTCGGCCGACGCTGACGAGCTCGACCCGCGCGCCATCGGGCTGACCCCCCGGCACCTGGCGTACGTCATGTTCACGTCCGGATCGACCGGGCGGCCCAAGGGGGTCATGGTCGAGCACCGCGGGATCGTGAACTACACGGCCCACATGATCCGGCAGCAGGATCTGGCCAGCGGCGATGGCTCCCTCATCCTCACCTCGCTCAGCTTCGACCTCGCGCTCACCGGGCTCTACCCGCCGCTCTTGTGCGGCAAGACCGTGCGCCTCGGCGCGCCGGGCAACGACGTGGAGGCGTGGCGTCGCCAGCTCCTTTCGTGCTCCAACCTCGCGCCGCTCAAGCTGACACCGTCGCACCTGGCGCTGCTGCAGCAGGTGATCCCGGCGGAGGCGCTGGCTGGCCGGATCCGCACGCTCGTGCTGGGCGGCGAGCCGCTGCGCGGCGCAGCGCTGCGCTGGTGGCGCGAGCACGCGCCCGACATGCGAATCTTCAACAACTACGGACCGACGGAGATCTCGGTCGCCTGCACCGCCCAGGAGGTCACCGATCCGCTGCCCGCGTCGGTGCCGCTCGGACGGCCCATCACCAACGCGCGGATCTACATCCTCGATGCCCGCGGCGAGCCCGTACCGGTCGGCGTCGCCGGCGAGCTCCACGTCGGCGGCGTGGGCGTGGCGCGCGGCTACGTCAACCGCCCGGAGCTGACCCGCGAGCGGTTCCTGCCAGATCCGTTCGCCGCCGAGCCCGACGCGCGGATGTACCGCACCGGCGACGTCGCGCGCTGGCGTCCCGACGGCGCCATCGAATACCTCGGGCGCAACGATCACCAGGTCAAGATCCGCGGCTACCGCGTCGAGCTCGGCGAGATCGAGGCCGCGCTGCGCGCACAGGACGGCGTCGACGAGGTGGTGGTGGTGGCGCGCGAGGACGCGCCGGGCGACCTTCGCCTCGTCGCCTACCTCGCGGGCGCGCCGGTGTCGCCGGAGGCGCTGCGGCAGCACGCGAGCGATCGTCTGCCGTCCTACATGGTGCCGTCGGCGTTCGTGCACCTCGCGGCGCTGCCGCTCACGGCCAACGGCAAGATCGATCGCGCGGCGCTGCCGGCGCCGGACGGGCAGGCCTCGACCCGCGCCTACGAGGCGCCGCGCGGCGAGAAGGAGGAGCGGCTGGCCCGGATCTGGGCCGAGCTGCTCAAGCTCGAGCAGGTCGGGCGCAACGACAACTTCTTCGAGCTCGGCGGACACTCGCTCTTGGCCGTGAGCCTCATCGAGCGCATGCGCGCCGAGCGGCTGCACGCCGACGTGCGCGCGGTGTTCCTGGCATCGAGCCTGGCCGAGCTCGCCGAGCGGGCCGGCGCCGAGAGCCAGGAGGTCGCGCTGCCGCACAACCTCGTCACCCCCGGGGCGACGCGCATCACCCCGGAGATGCTGACCCTGGTCCACCTCGATCAGGAGGCGATCGACAGCATCGTCGCGGGCGTCGACGGCGGCGCGGCCAACGTGGCCGATATCTACCCGCTCGCGCCGCTCCAGGAGGGCATGCTGTTCCACCACCTGCTCGACGACAGCAGCGATGCGTACGTCGAATCGCACCTGCTCGCGTTCCCGACCCGAGCCGGGCTCGATCGCTTCGTCGCCGCGCTCGATCACGTGATCGCTCGCCACGACATCCTGCGCACCGGCATCGCTTGGCGCGGGCTCGATCAGCCCGTCCAGGTCGTGCGCCGGCAGGCGAAGCTGCCGGTCGAGCTCGTCGTGC
This sequence comes from Sorangium sp. So ce134, assembly GCA_051525975.1. GTDB lineage: Bacteria > Myxococcota_A > Polyangia > Polyangiales > Polyangiaceae > Sorangium. The sequence goes on along the minus strand of CP150314.1, from coordinate 7,544,193 downwards.
TCGATCCGCGCGAGGGCGACATCGCGACCCAGCTCGCCGCGCGCTGCGATCCGCGGCGCGTGCGGCTCGACATCAGCCGGGCGCCGCTCTTGCGCTGCCACATCGCGAGCGACGAGGCGAACGGCCGCTGGGTGATGAGCATGCTGTCGCATCACCTCGTGGTCGATCACACGACCCTCGATCTGCTCGTCCACGAGGCGAAGGCCTTCTTGCGCGGCGAGGCCGACCGCCTGCCGCCGCCGGTGCCGTTCCGCACGTTCGTGGCCCAGGCGCGCCTGGGCGTCAGCCAGGACGAGCACCGTGCGTTCTTCGCGCAGATGCTGGGCGACATCGACGAACCGACCGCGCCCTTCGGGCTCGTCGATGTGCGCGGTGATGGCCGGGGCATCGGCGAGGCGCACGAGCTTCTGCCGGCCGAGCTCGCCCTGGCCATCCGACGCGAGGCGCGGCGGCTCCGGGTCAGCCCCGCGAGCCTCATGCACCTGGCGTGGGCCATGGTGCTGGCCCGGACGACCGGCCGCGAGCAGGTGGTGTTCGGCACCGTGCTGTTCGGCCGGATGCAGGGCGGGGCCCACGCCGATCGCGGCCTGGGCCTGTTCATGAACACGCTGCCGGTGCGGCTCGGCGTCGGCGAGCGCGGCGTAGCCGAGAGCGTGACCGCGACCCACGCGCTGCTCGTCGACCTGCTCCGCCATGAGCACGCCCCGCTCGTGCTGGCGCAGCGGGCGAGCGCCGTGCCGGCGGAGGCGCCGCTCTTCACGTCGCTCCTCAACTATCGCTACACGATCGAGGATGCCGCGCCAGAGGCGCCGACGGCGGGCGATGCGAGCGAAGAGCGCATCGAGCTGCTGTCCGCCGAGGAGCGGACCAACTACCCGCTCGTCATGTCGGTGGATGATCTCGGCGAGGGCTTCGCGCTCACCGCTCACGTGCGCGAGCCGATCGAGCCCGCGCGCGTCTGCGCCTTCATGCGCACGGCCGTGGAGGCGGTCGCGCGCGCGCTCGAGCACGGAGGCGGCACGGCCCTGCGCGAGCTCGACGTGCTGCCGGCAGCGGAGCGCGCGCAGGTCGTCACTGCCTGGAACGCGACGGCACGGGACTACCGACATGATCTGTGCGTGCACGAGCTGTTCGAGGCCCAGGCGCGGCGGACGCCGGACGCGATAGCGGTGATCGCGGGCGAGGCCCGCGCGACCTACCGCGAGCTCGACGAGCGCGCGAACCGGCTCGCCCACCTGCTCCGCGTCCGCGGCGTGGGCCCGGACGGCCTGGTCGGCGTGGCTGTCGATCGCGGCATCGATCTGCTCGTGGCGGTGCTCGGAACGCTGAAGGCGGGCGGGGCCTACGTCCCGCTCGACCCGAGCTATCCGCGCGAGCGGCTCGCGACCATGCTCGCCGACGCCCGGCCGAGCCAGCTCGTCACCCAAACCGCGATCGCGGCGAGCCTGCCGGCCACATCCGCGGCGCTCGTGCTGCTCGACGCGCCGGGCGCGCTCGACGGGTATCCCAGCGGTCGCCCGGAGCGCGCGGAGCTGACATCGCGCCACCTCGCGTACGTCATCTTCACGTCCGGATCGACCGGCCAGCCCAAGGGCGTGATGGTCGAGCACCGCAGCGTCGTCAACTTCCTGACCACCATGCAGGACGCTCCCGGCATCGCCGCCGAGGACGTGCTGCTCGGCGTGACCTCGCTGTCGTTCGACATCGCCGGGCTCGAGCTGTACCTGCCGCTGTCGTGCGGCGCGACCGTGGTGATCGCCACCCGCGAGCAGGCAGGTGACCCGGCGGCGCTGCACGCGCTGATCGAGGCCCACGGCGTATCGATCCTGCAAGCGACGCCCTCGACCTGGCGCATGCTCGCGCAGCACAGCTGGCCTGCGCGGCGCCGCTCGCTCAAGGTGTTGTGCGGCGGTGAGGCGTTGCCGCCGAGCCTGGCCGCGGAGCTCCTCGGCGGCGTGCCAGAGCTGTGGAACCTGTACGGTCCGACCGAGACGACCATCTGGTCGACCCTGAGCCGCCTCACCGAGCCGGTTCCGCACATCGGCCGACCGATCGCCAACACGCGGGTCTACGTGCTCGACGCGCAGCGCCGCCCCGTGCCCATCGGCGTACCCGGTGAGCTGTATATCGGCGGCGATGGCGTGGCGCGCGGCTACCTCCATCGCGCGGAGCTGACCGCAGAGCGCTTCGTGTCCGATCCGTTCACGCCGGGCGGACGCCTGTACCGCACTGGCGACCTCGTCCGCTGGCTCCCGGACGGCGACCTCGAGTACCTCGGGCGCAACGATTTCCAGGTCAAGCTGCGCGGCTTCCGCATCGAGCTCGGCGAGATCGAGGCGCGGCTGGCCGAGGTCGACGATGTCCGCGAGGTCGTCGTGGTGGCGCGCGAGGACGTACCGGGCGACGCGCGCCTGGTCGCCTATTACACGGCGCAGGACGCCCGTACCGACGCGCTCCGGCAGCATGCCGCCGCGAGCCTCCCTACCTACATGATGCCGGCGGCCTTCGTGCACCTCTCGGCGATGCCGCTCACCGCGAACGGCAAGGTCGATCGCAAGGCGCTGCCCGCCCCGGAGACCAGCTCGCCGGTGCGGCGTCACGACGAGGCGCCGCGCGGCCAGCTCGAGCAGATGCTCGCGGGGCTCTGGGCCGATCTGCTCCAGGTGCCGGACGTGACCCGCCACGACAACTTCTTCGAGCTCGGCGGCCACTCCCTGCTCGCCGTGCAGATGGTGTCACGGCTTCGCCGGATGCTCGACATCGAGGTCCCGCTCGCCCACGTCTTCGAGCACCCGCGGCTGAGCGCGCTGGCCGAGCGGCTGAGCGACGCTGCCCGCTCGCAGGTCGACGCGATCACGCCGATCGAGCGCGGCGGACCGCTGCCGCTCTCGCTGGCGCAGCAGCGCCTGTGGATCCTCGACCGGCTGTCCGAAGGCCGCCCGGCGCACCACCCCCACGGCGGCATCCGGCTGCGCGGTCCGCTCGATCGCGAGGCGCTCGCCTGGGCGCTCGCGCGGATCGTCAAGCGTCACGAGGCGCTGCGCACCTGCTTCCGCGTCGTCGACGGGGAGCCCATGCAGATCGTGCGGCCCGAGGCCGAGGCCGAGCTGGTCGTGGTTGCGCGCGATCTACGCGGGCGGCGTGACGTCGACGCCACGACGCTGCAGCTCGCGAGCGCGCACACCGCGGCGCGGTTCGACCTCGAGCGCGACCTGCCGGTGCGGGCGATGCTCATGCGCGTCGCTGACGACGAGCACGTGCTGCACATCGTGACGCACCACATCGTGTCGGATGGTTGGTCGATGGGCGTGCTGCTCGACGAGCTCAGCGCCCTGTACAACGCGCACCGCAAGGGTGCGCCCGACCCCCTGCCCGCCCTTTCGATCCAGTACGCCGACTACGCCGCCTGGCAGCGCCGTTGGCTGGCGCGCGGCGAGCTGGAGAACCAGGTCGAGTTCTGGCGCCGCAACCTCGCCGGCGCGCCGACGCTGCTCACGCTGCCGACCGATCGACCTCGCCCGGCCCAGCAGGACCACGGTGGCGACACCGTTGCCGTGCAGCTGCCCGTCGAGCTCACCGATCAGCTCCGGGCGCTCGGCCGGCGCCACGGCGTGACCCTGTACATGACCATCCTGGCGAGCTGGGCCGTGACGCTGGGGCGGCTCGCCGGTCAAGACGACGTGGTGATCGGCACCTCGGTCGCGGGCCGGACCCGGGCCGAGATCGAGCCGCTGATCGGCTTCTTCGTCAACACCCTGGCGATGCGCATCGACCTCGCCGGCGATCCGACGCTCGCCCAGCTGCTCGCGCGGACGCGGGCCCAGGTGCTTGCGACCCAGCGTCACCAGGATCTGCCGTTCGATCAGGTCGTCGAGGCGGTGAAGCCGCCGCGTAGCCTCTCGCACCCGCCGATCTTCCAGGTCCTGTTCGCATGGCAGAACGCGCCCGCTGGCACGCTTGCGCTCGACGGCCTCGATCTGGCGAGCTTCGAGGTGCCCCAGTCGTCGTCGCAGTTCGATCTGCGCCTTTCGCTCTACGAGACCGAGTCCGGGATCGAGGGCACGCTGAGCTATGCGACCGCCTTGTTCGAGCGCGCCACGGCGGAGCGCTTCGCCGCGATGCTCGAGCGGTCGCTGCGCGCGGCGGTGGCCAGCGGCGCCGACACACGGCCCATCGCACGACTGTCGCTGCTCGACGCCGCGGAGCGCACGCAGGTGGTCACGACCTGGAACGCGACCCGCGCTCCGTACCCGGATGACCGCTGCTTCCACGAGCTGTTCGAGGACCAGGTGGCCCGCACGCCGAACGCGGCGGCGCTGGTCTGGGATTCCGGGCAGCTCTCGTACAGAGAGCTCGACGAGCGCGCCAATCGACTCGCCCGCTACCTGCGCCGCCGCGGCGTGCGAGCCGAGTCGCGCGTGGCGGTCTGCATCGACCGCAGCCCCGACATGATCGTCGCGCTGCTGGCGACGCTCAAGGCCGGCGGTGCCTACGTGCCGCTCGATCCGTCGTACCCGCCCGACCGGCTGGCATACATGCTGGCCGACAGCGCGCCCAAGGTCGTGGTGGTCGACGCCATCGGCAAAGCCGCCGTCGGACCACGGGCGGTGATCGACCTGTCGCGCGGCGACGCCGCATGGGCCAGCGAGCCAGCCGGCCCGCTCGACCGGGCCGAGGTCGGGATCGGATCGAGGAGCCTCGCCTACCTCATCTACACCTCCGGTTCCACCGGCCAGCCCAAGGGCGTGCTGAACGAGCACCGCGGGCTTTGCAATCTGGTGACCGCCCAGAGCGCGATCTTCGGCGTCGACGAGATGAGCCGTGTGCTGCAATTCGCGGCATTCAGCTTCGACGCCAGCGTGTCGGAGGTCGGCATGGCGCTGGTCCGCGGCGCGAGCCTGCACGTGGTCTCGCGCGACGAGCTGATGCCCGGCCCGGCGCTGTCGAGGACGCTCGCGCGCCACGGGATCACCCACGTCACGCTGCCGCCGTCCGCGCTCGCGCAGTGCGACCCCAAGCAGTTCACGGCGACCACGCTGATCGTCGCGGGCGAGGCGATCGCGTTGCGCGAGGCGCAGCGCTGGTCGGCGCAGGTCAGGCTCTTCAACGCGTACGGCCCGACCGAGGCGGCGGTATGCGCGACGATCCACCGCTGCTCGCGCGTCGATGGCGCGACCGTGCCGATTGGACGGCCCATCCCCAACGCGCGGATCTACCTCCTCGACCGCTATCGCGAGCCAGTGCCGGTCGGCGTGATCGGCGAGATCTACATCGGTGGTGACGGCGTCGGGCGCGGCTACCTGAATCGCCCGGAGCTCACCCAGGAGCGCTTCCTCGACGACCCGTTGAGCGACCGCGCCGGCGACCGCATGTACCGTACCGGCGACCTCGGGCGCTGGCTGCCCGACGGCAGCGTCGAGTTCCTCGGGCGCAGCGATCACCAGGTGAAGATCCGCGGCTTCCGTATCGAACCTGGTGAGATCGAGGCCGTGCTGGCCGAGGTGGAGGGCGTCGGGGAGGTGCTCGTGCTGGCACGCGAGGACCAGCCCGGCGACCTCCGGCTTGTCGCCTACTACACAGCGGAGCAGCCGGTGCCGGTCGGCACGCTGCGCAGGCGCCTCGCCGACTGGTTGCCGGAGTACATGATCCCCTCGGCCTACGTGCACCTCGCCGGGTTTCCGCTGAGCGCGAACGGCAAGGTGGATCGCAAGGCGCTGCCGATCCCGGAGGTCGAGGCCTACGTCAGCCGCGCCTACCTACCGCCCCAAGGCGAGATCGAGCAGAGCGTGGCGGCGCTGTGGGCCGAGCTGCTGAACGTCGACCGGATCGGACGTCACGACAGCTTCTTCGATCTCGGGGGCCACTCGCTGCTCGCGGTGCAGATGCTGGCCCGGCTGCGCGAGCTCGTCGACGCGGAGGTCGCGCTGCGCGAGCTGTTCGCCGCGCCCACGCTGCTCGAGCTCTGCGCCGTGGCCGCGCGCCGGACGCCGCTGCATCTACGCTCGAACCTCACGCCGTTCCGCCGCGCCGGTACCAAACGACCGGCGTTCTTCATCCACCCCGGCCCGGGCGAGATCGGCTACGTCACCGCGCTCCTTCCGGGCATCGACCCGGAGGTGCCAGTCTATGGCCTGTCGGCCATCGGCTACCTCTCCGGCGAGACGCCGCTCGAGACGATCGAGGCCATGGCGGCCGCGTACGTCAGCGCCATCCGCGAGGTTCAGGCCCACGGGCCCTACCGCATCGTCGGCTGGTGCCTGGGCGGTAACGTCGGCTACGAGATGGCGCACCAGCTGCTCTCGGCTGGCGAGCGCGTCGAGTTCCTCGCCTTCCTCGATGCTCCCAGCAGCGGGCCGATCGACCCGTCGTGGCTGGCCACCGTGCTCAATCGGCTCCCCGATGACATCCCGGACGAGCTGCGCGCCAAGCTCGGCGAGCTCGACCGCGCGAGCGATGTGCGCGGCATGCTGCTGACGGCCCAGGCAGCCGGCTTCTTGCCCGTCAACCTGCCGCTCGACGTCATCGAGCGCTACGTGACCGTCGCGCATGCCGTCAAGACCGCCAAGCTGCGCTACGTCCCGCCGCCACTCCCGATCACGATCACGCACTATCTCGCCGCGGAGCGTGATCCGGTGTGGACGATGGATGGGTGGGAGCGGGTGGCCCAGCACGTGGTCTACGAGGAGGTCGGCGGCGACCACATGACGATGGTGCAGCCACCGCACGCCCGCGCCCTGGCCCGACGCATCTCCGAGGACATGGCGCGTGCCAGCGCGGAGCATCTCGCCGTCGAAGCTCGGCCCTCGCGGGTCGAAAAACAATCACGAGCCCATGCGGGCCCGAACATCTCTGAATGATGGAAGCAAGCCTTGACCGCAACAGCATGATCTCGCGGCAACGCCTGGCCGCGCTGTCTCGGCTCGACACCGCCCGGGTCCTCCGCGCGGTCGCGTTCGACTACGCGGTGATCGTGGCGGCGGTCGTGATCAGCGAACGGTTCTGGTCGCCGCCGCTCTATTTGGCGGCGGTGATCACCATCGCCGCGCGTCAGGTCGGGATGTTCTCGGTCGCGCTCCACGACGGCGCGCATGGCCTGCTCACGCGCGATCGGGCTCGCAATGACCGCCTCGCGCGGCGCTTGCTCGTGCCGAGCATCGTCTTCGACTTGGTCGAGTACCGTCCGATGCACTTCGACCATCACCGTCACGTCAACGCCCCGACCGACCCCGATCTAGACGAGTTCTTGGACTGGTACGCCGTGCCACCGTGGCGTCGGGCGCTCCGGCTCGCGGGCGCGCTGGTCGGCCTACGCGTGCTCGTGCCGCTGTGCCGGCTGGTGATCCGTGGCAACTGGCGGCAGCGCGCGCTCGCGATCGCGATCCCGGGCGCGCTGGTCGCCGGGGTGCTCCTGCCGGTGTGGCCGGTGCGCATCGTGGCGCTCTACTGGATGGTGCCGCTCGCGACCTGGGGAATGTTCATCAACCTGCTGCGCGCGGTCGCCGAGCACTACCCGCCGGGCACGGGGAACCGGCCGTCGGACGCGCCGCTGGTGATGCTGACCCGCGATGTCGTGCCCTCGCTGTTCGACAGCGCCTTCGTGGTCACGCGCAACGCCAGCTACCACCTATCACACCATCTATTTCCCAGCGTTCCCTACTTCCGACTCCCCGAGCTGCACCGCGAGCTCGCCCGGAGCGAGCCGTTCCAGCGCCACGCGCATGTCACCCGCGGCTACCATCGAGCCCTGCTGGAAGTGGTGTTCGACCGCGCCCCGGCCGCAGTGTTCCAGAGGGGTGCAGCGCCATGATCGCGCTCGCGATCGGCTCGTTCGTCACCCTGCTCGCGCTCGGGCTGTTCCGGCTGACCCGACAGTGGCTCGCCGAGCGCCGGCGGCGGCAGCGCATCAAGCGCGAGTTCTGGGCGCGGCAGAGCCGTGACGCCGTCATGCGGTTGGTGTCGGACGCCGCGGCGGCGATCCCCGCGCCGCTCGAGGTGCTGCAACAGCACGCCGCGGTGAGCAACACGGTGCAGGCGATCGTCGTCGCCCGCGAGCTCGGCATGCTGCGCTTTCTCGACGACCGTCCGGGGACGACCGCTGACGAGCTGGCGGCCCACTTCGGCTTTGTGGAGCGCCCGGTGCGCGCGTGGGTCGAGCTCCTGGCCGCCGCGGGCGTCCTCGAGGGCCGCGACCATGGTCTGGCGGTGACCGAGGCCGCGCGGTTCTACCTCTATCCCGACAGCCCGTTCTTCGACAGCTCGCTGCCCGCCGCGTCGATCAGCCGCTCGCTCCTCCACACGCTGCGCTCGGGCAGCGCCGGCGGCTCCAAGGCGAAGTGGTCGGCGGGCAGCGCGCACCACGCAGCGCTATGGGGACCGGCCATGCACCGGTTCTCGTTTCCGCTCGGCTTCGCGCTCGATGCCTCGGGTCTGCTCGCGGGCCGGCGCGCGATCCTCGATGTCGCCGGCGGCATCGGCTCGATGTGCGTCGCGCTCGCGCTCCGCGACCTCAGCCGGCAGCTCACGCTGCTCGATCTGCCGGATAGCGTGGACCTGGCGCGACAGCTGACCGACCGCTACGGCGTGGCCGATCGCGTGCGCTGCGTCGGCGGCGACATGTTCCAGGTCGCGTGGCCCGACGGCTTCGACGCCGTCCTGTTCACCAACATCTTCCACGACTGGAACGACGAGCGCTGTCTCGAGCTGGCGCGGCGCGCCTATGCCAGCCTGAAGCCGGGTGGTCTCGTGCTCGTGCAAGAGGCGCTGCTCGACGAGGATAGGCCCGGGCCGCTGTGGACCGCCCACTTCTCGCTCATGATGGCGCTCGACATGGAGGCGCGTCAGTTTCGCCCCTCGCAGCTGCGCGACCTGCTCGCCGAGGCCGGCTTCGTCGATCTCCGCGTCATGCCGCTGCTCGGATACAACAGCTCGGTGGTCGGTGCCCGGCCAGTCACCGGCTGAGCGGTTCAGTCACGCGCGCTCTGCGGCAACAGGCACGATCCGATCGCGCGCGGGCTTGACGATCGGGAGTGTTTGCTTCATGATGCTTCACGCGATCCGCATGCTGGTTGTTCTCCAATGTTCGCCGGCGCGTGACTCGTCACATCGCGATAGGCCGATCACCGGCATATGCGGTGACGAGGCGCGTGTCGTGCGGACATGGACATGAAGAATGCTCGCCCAAGACGTCACGACCCATGCTCGCCTCGAGGACCTGGACTCCACCGGCTACGTGGTGGTGCGCTCGTTTTTGAACGACGCAGAAATCGCTCGGTTCGAAGCCGACTACGCGGCGACTGCCGAGGTCGACACGTCGTACGGAGTCCGGCAAGTCTCTGCCGACGCACGAAGCGCGATCGACGACAAGCTGGCGGCCATGGCGCGCGCCGTCGCGGGCGCCAGCAGCGTGCGGGTCGACATCGCGTCGGCCCGCGCGTTCGGCAGCGCCTACTTCACGACCGAAGGCGAGATCGGGACGGCGTGGCACCAAGACGCGGTGTCGTACTTCGCCTACCAGAACCACCACGACTACCTGAATTTCTACGTGCCTATCGTGAAACCGGTGCGCGAACGGTCCAATCTTTGCGTGATTCCGTTCGACGCGTTTGCGGCGCGTAGCCCGGAGCTCGCCGCCCGGCTCCGCGGGCGCGGCGCGACGCGCTTCGTCGTGAAGGATGGCGTGACGATCGTCCACGACAACGACGCGGGCGGTCTTCACGGCGTCCTGCCTTATGCGCTCGACGAGCTTGCCGTGACTCCGCAGCTCGGCCGCGGCGATCTCCTGCTGCTGCGAGGCGACGTGATCCACCGCACCGAGGACAAGGACACGCACCGGGTGGCAGTTTCGATCCGGATGATGAACCGAGAGACCCGGGTCCGCCGCGCCGAGCTCGTCCGCGGCGGCTTCCTGAAGGCGGTCGTGATGACCCATGGACGGCGCGACTTCAGGCGGCTCTTCGACTGCTTCGACGCCGCGGGGAAGGACGAGCTTACGATCGGAGAAATAGCGGATTTCGAGGCCAGCGCGCGTCCGGCGCGAGCGACCTCGTACGTCAGCTTCATGGCGTTCCTGATGTGGAACCGGATACGCGAGCGCCTAGAGCACTGATCTCGTTGATCGACCGAGAAATGAGCCGCCAAGGCGCCGAGGAGGCCAACATTTTGTTCTCTTCTTGGCGTTCTCGGCGACTTGGCGGTTCGAATTGCCGCTCTTTTCGGGCGATTCCAACGTGTTTGTCGTTCTAGCGCCGCGTTCGACGAGAGGACTTAAGTGATGACGGAAGCGACAGCGCAACAAGACGAGCAATTCGACGTGATCGTTCTAGGCGGGGGGCCCGGTGGGTCGTCCGTCGCCTCGTTCGTCGCGATGCAGGGCCACAGCGTGCTCCTGCTCGAAAAGGAGAAGTTCCCGCGTCATCAGATCGGCGAGTCCCTCTTGCCGGCCACCACCTACGGTATCTGCGGCCTGCTCGGGATCAGGGACCGGATCGAACGGGCCGGTTTTACGCGCAAGCAAGGCGGCACGTTTCGCTGGGGCAAGAGCCCCGAGCCGTGGACCTTCCGGTTCGCCGAGAATCCCCGCGTCCCCGGCGGCTATGCATTCCAGGTCGAGCGCAGCGTGTTCGACAAGATGCTGCTCGACGCCGCGCGCGAGAAGGGCGTCGATGTTCGCGAGGAGCATCCCGTGGTGCGCGTGGAACAGGAAGACGGTCGGTTCTCTCGTGTGCGGTTCCGCGACGACCGTGGCAGCGAGCGAACCGCGACCGCGAAGTACATCGTCGACTCGGAGGGGCACCGCGGCCAGACCTACGCGCTGGTCGGCGAGCGAGTGTTCTCGCAGTTCTTCCAGAACGTGGCGCTCTACGGCTACTTCCACGATGGCAAGCGTTTGCCCGCGCCGAACGCGGGCAACATCCTGTGCGCCGCGTTTCGCGACGGCTGGTTCTGGTACATCCCGCTGTCCGACCGGCTCACCAGCGTCGGCGCGGTCGTGTCCCGCGAGGCCGCGCAGCGGATCCAGGATGGGCCCGAGCAGGCGTTCCAGAGCTTCGTGGATTCCTGCCCGATCATCGCAGAGTACCTCGCGTCCGCGACGCGCGTGACCGAGGGCGCGTACGGCGAATTTCGTGTCCGCAAGGATTACTCGTACTGCAACACGCGATTCTGGAAGCCCGGCCTGGCTCTGATCGGAGATGCCGCCTGCTTCATCGATCCGGTGTTCTCGTCAGGCGTTCACCTGGCGACCTACTCGGCGCTCCTGGCGGCGCGGTCGATCAACAGCTGCCTCGCGGGTGACATCGACGAGCACGAGGCGTTCGAAGAGTTCGAGTTCCGCTACCGGCGCGAGTTCGGAAACTTCTACCAGTTCTTGCTGTCGTTCTACGACATGCATCAGGAAGCGGACTCGTACTTCTGGCAGGCGCGCAAGGTGCTCAACACCGACGAGAGGGCCAACGACGCCTTCATCCGGTTGGTCGCGGGAGCGTCGAGCGTCGACGAGCCGGTGTTCAACCACGCCGAAGGCTTCTTTCGCTCCCGGCAGGGCATGGGTCAGTGGTTCGAGGGCATGCTGAGCAACCAGCTCGCGATGCAGGTCGACGGCCTGCCCGGCCAGAGCGCGCCAGCGACGCTCGAGGCCGGTCTGAGCGCCGAGCACTTCATGGACGGCTTCACGGCGGAGGTGCGCCAGATCCAGACGCAAGCGATGCTCGGCCACCGCCGAGCACGCGAGAGCTCGGTGCGACCCCAGGGCCTGATCCCATCGACCGATGGCTTCGCCTGGCAACGCGGATAGCCGAGGCCCGCTCGTTCGACACGAGGCCACGCATGCAATCTCAACTACACACGAACCTGCACGACATCGTCCGTGCGCTGCTGCCGTCGGTCGCCGACGGCAAGCCACAGACCGTCGTCCAGTTCACCGTTCGAGACAAGCGGCTGAGTGCTTATGTGGTCGTCGATCGGACCGAGCACGGCGAGACGCTTCGTGTCGAGGACGGTAAGCACGGTCGTCCCGATGCGAGCATCTTCCTGTCCACGGCGGACCTCGCCGACATCGCGAGCCTGGGCTGCGTCCGCGGCCCGGTCTCGATGACCGGCAGTCCGCCGCTGCTCAGCTCGTTCCGCGATCGGTTCATGTCGATCTCGCCCGCAGGCAAGGCGCGGATCGAGGAGATCACCCGGAGCCAGATCGGCGCGGAGGTCGACCGCATCAGCATCGCAGCGATCTCGCCGGCGGACTTCATCCAGCGCTACGCGATGGCGAGCCGCCCTGCCGTGATCGTCGACGCCATGCCCAAGCGGAACGCCTCTCCCTGGACGATCGAACGGATCCGCTCCGAGCTCGGCGATGCGTCGGTCGAGGTGCGCACCGGCAACTATGCCGCGGACATCTACAAGGAGACGATGCAGACCGAGGAGCTGCGCCTCGCCGAGTATCTGGCGTCCCACGGTGATGGCCTGGCTGACTCCGCACAGGCCACCCCTCGTCCTTATGCCGCGAGCAATGGGGTTCCCTGGGACTGGCACGTCTGGCTCGATTATCCACCGTTCGTTCCAGAGGGCTTGTGTCAGTATGCAAAGTTCTGGATCGGCCCCGCCGGGACCACAACGCCCCTGCATCGCGATTGGCTCGACAACTTCCTATCACAGCTGGTCGGCACCAAGCGGATCGCGCTCGTCTCGCCCCACCACGCCCCTCTGCTGTCACCAAGGGTCATTCATGCCGGGCTCGACTCGTGCAACACGGTCGATCCCTTCGAGCCACAGCATCAGGTCACCTCGAAGTGTGATCCTGTGTTCGTCACGTTGAACGCCGGTGAGATGCTGTTCTTGCCTGCGGGGTGGTTCCACGACGTCCGGTCGACGTCGTTCTCGTTCTCGGTGAACTTCTTTCTGATGCGAATCCCCTACGCCGTTTGCCCGCCGGACTGGACGACCTTGCTGTAGCGGCGCGCGCGAGAACGTCGCGCGGGCATGTCAATCCCGGTTGTTCCTGTACCGGGCAGCACGAGCCGCGGCGACCAGGGCGCCCATCGGTTCCGCACTCGCGACGACAGGAGGGCCGTCGTTGAGTGCGGGGCGATGATCCAATACCAGCGCACCCCGAGAGACGCGTACTCGTGGAGCTCCTCGACACGGTCGCGGCGTGCGTCCCGCGGGGTAGGAGAGACCACCTCGACCATGATGTCGGGCGGAGCGTCGAGCGTCCCGCGCCGAGGCGGCTTGCGGCTCTGAGGCGTGCACGCCGAGGCGTCGGGCTTCCGGCCAGAGACCGCGCTCACCGCGTACTCCGCTTCGGAGCCCAGCGCGAGCCCGCCCTGCGGGATGAGCCAGCCCCCGAGGACCCTGGACGGCTATCCAATGAATATCTCTACATCGTCGTCAGAGCTGCTGATTTCGTTGAGCTCATGAATGAGCCGATCGAGGCGCTCAAGGATCACTTTGCGATGCGACTCCGACGAGACGCACCAGGCGCGTAGCGCCTCGAGCTCTCGGATGACGTCCGGCAGGTCGCTTCGCTCCAGCGGGAATCCGGCCTCGAACAAGGGGACCCATTGGAGCCCGAGCGCCTCGGCTGCCGGCATCCAGAACTCCTTGAACGTGCTCTGCGCAGCGACCGGGACGAGGCGATTCGACCTGGTGTCACCCTGTCGTGACGTCGTCATCAGAACAACTGACATAGTCCCTCCATTCTACCTTCTTCTCCGCGCGGATCCAGCAGCCTGACCGCGCGGCGCTCGCGCTGACATCTTCGGCTACGGCCGTGAGGTCGGCCATGCCCTCTGGGGCCGCCCCCGACGCGCCGTAGAGCGGCAAACGGGTTGAAACTGCCTGAAAAGCGCAGAGCTTCGAACCGCCAAGACGCCAAGACGCCAAGACGCCAAGACGCCAAGACGCCAAGAAGAGAATCCTATCTTGGCGTCCTTGGCGTCCTTGGCGTCTTGGCGGTTTATTTCTCGCTCGATCAGCGCGATCGGTGTTCTAGGCCTGACACGCTGTCGACGATCCCGTCGGCTGCCGAGCTCGCCCGGCTCATCGTCAGGCAGGCTGGTCCAGGCGGCGAACGGGATCCGCCGCTCGCCAGCGATTCCGGTCAGTGTGCCCTGGTTGATCACGTCGTCACCGCCGTTTCGGTCGAGATACTACACTCTTTCACGATGAAACGTTGTTATTGTCTTGAGTGTAGGCTGAGCCACCGAAGTGGCGGTCACGTGGCCAGAGAGCATGCGATTCCGGATTGGCTGCAGTCTCACCTTGGATTCAATGATTACCCGGTTCGGCCAAGACCAGATCGCCAAGCTCCATGGCATACAAGCCCGCGGGGCTGCCCGGAGGGGCTCGTCACGCGAGGGGCGGAAACGGAGGGTCGGGGTCGAAGCGGAACGGACCGACCGAGGAGGTGCCGGCCTCCCCGAGGAGCACAGGTCCGCCGGAGTCACCAACGCAAATCCCCCCAGGCATGCCCTGGAACCAGGGGCCATGAAGCGACAGGCGCGTCCTCGATGCGCGGCCCCTCGCTCGGGCTGCGTACATATACACACATTTGGTGTGGGCGTCGTCCAATAGGAGCGGTTGTACCACCTGGATCGGGCAAGCGCGGCCAGCTGGGCTGACCCACCCTTTTAGGCGCGGTGGTCCCGTGACTGCCGACGCGGCGTCTTGTACAGGCGCAACGCTCGGAGGCTTGGCTGAACGAGAGCTCGTTCAGGCCGTGGGCTCCGGCATGCGTAGACGCGAGAATTGCGCTCCCATGACCGCAGACGTCATTCCGGAGCGTTCAGCCTTGAAGCGCTCGGCCTGACCGCGCGAGCCCTCCACCAGGCCCCGTGGAGCCGACCGGTCGATCGAACGCAGGTGCGGCGCTTCTGTAACTGCAGCGTCGTTGAGGATTGTTTCAAGGTCGAAACCAGCGGATCTGGTACAGCGACGCTCTACCAGGCGACGCGGTGCAGTTGGTGGGAGGCCTTGCTTTGTCAGGTGGTCATGGTAGGGTCCGCTTCGCTGAACATAAGCGATGCGTGCGCATCGGCCCTAGCTGCTATGTGGTTGAACGATAGAGGTTACGAAATCATAGCGACGCGCGCCGCATCGCCTCGAGGTCGACCGCGCAGCTGCCGTCCCTGGTCTCGGATTTGCTGATCTGAGCCCAGCGGGCCGTATCCGTTCGCCCGTTGTCTGCGGAAGAATGCCATGTGTGCGCACGCGCGCCCTGCATGAGCGCGTGTGCCCTATCGCCGTCGCCGTGAATGGTGATCGCGACAGGGCGCCGCGCGGCCCGGCGCGAACATGATGGCATTCTCCTCCGCCGGATGAACGGGAGCTCCGTGGTGGGGCGGAGATCTGGCCAGAATCCATGCTTCATTCCTGAGCACCGCCGTCGTGTTCATGGGGCTCGGTGCGGAGTTTTATGCGCGGTCCCGCAACGCCGCCTTTGTGGAAGTGAAATGTGTACGTGACTAGAGGGTGGGGCGCTGCCAGCGAAGTGCGCCGGAGAGACGGCTCGGGCCGTGGTCCTCGCGCGCGACAGGTGACACGTCCACACGTCGAGGAGCGCGCATGCACCGTGTCGCCGACCCTGGGAAACCTGGGATATCCATGACGAGCTACGAGGCGATACGCACGTGGGTGCGGGAGGCCGTGGGCCAGGCATTGAGCGTGGCCCCGGTGGACGTCAATCCGTCGATCCGCTTTCGAGAATTCGGCCTGGATTCCGCGCAGATCACCGGGATCGTGGCGCGGCTGTCGGACCTCGTCGGGCTGCCGCTCCCGCCCACCACCCCATGGGAGCACCCGACGCCGGAGGCGCTGGCGAGGCACGTCGCCGAGCTCGCCTCGCGCGAGCAGCTCCCTCCCCCGGACGCGACCACCACCGCCGCCCGGCGAGGCGCGACGAGCCCCGCGCTCGCGGAGCCCATCGCCGTCGTCGGTATGGGCTGCCGGCTGCCCGGCGGCGTCCGCTCGCCAGAGCAGCTATGGGCCCTGCTGCTCGAACGACGCCACGGCATTCGTGAGGTGCCCGCCGAACGCTGGGCGATCGAGGCGTTCCTGGACGGCGATCCCGCCGCCCCCGGCAAGATGACAACGCGCTGGGGCGGGTTCATCGACGAGGTGGATCGCTTCGACGCGCCCTTCTTCGGGATATCGCCGCGCGAGGCCCAGCAGATGGATCCGCAGCAGCGCCTCGCGCTCGAGCTCGCGTGGGAGGCGATCGAGGACGCGGGCATCGACCCCCTCTCCCTCCGCGGGCGCGCGGTCGGCGTGTTCGTCGGGGCGATGTGGAGCGATTACGCGCGCCTGACCCACGGCGACCCGCGCGCCATCGACCAGCACACCGCCACCGGTCAGGACACGTCCATCATCTCCGCGCGGGTGAGCTACGCGCTGGGCCTCGAGGGCGCGAGCCTGACGGTGAATACCGCCTGCTCCTCGTCGATGATGGCGATACACCTCGCGTGCCAGAGCCTGCGCCTCGGCGAGACGACCATGGCCCTCGCGGGCGGCGTGCACCTGATGGTCTCTCCGCACAGCACCGTGGCCATGACCAAGTTCGGGGCCATGAACCCGGACGGGCAGTGCCGCGCCTTCGACGCCTCGGCCAACGGCTACGTGCGCGGGGAGGGCGGCGGGGTCGTCCTGCTCAAGCCCCTCGGCCGCGCGATCGCGGACGGCGATCGCATCTACTGCGTCATCCGCGGCAGCGCGGCGAACAACGACGGCTTCTCCAACGGCCTGACCGCGCCCAACCCCAAGGCGCAGGAGGCAATGCTCCGGCGAGCCCTCGAGAACGCAGGCGTGGACTCCGGCTCGATCCACTATGTCGAGACTCACGGTCCCGGCACCATCCTGGGCGACCCCATGGAGGCAGGGGCGCTCGGCGCGGTGCTCGGGGTGGGCCGCCCCGCGGACCGGCCGCTGCGTATCGGATCCGTCAAGACCAACCTCGGGCACCTCGAGGCGGCCGCCGGGGTGACGGGGCTCATGAAGGCAGCCCTCGCGCTGCACCACCGCACCCTGCCGCCCAGCCTCAACTTCGAGCGCCCCAATCCATATATCCCCTTCGAGGCGCTGCGCCTCGAGGTCCAGACGAGGCTCGAGGGCTGGCCCTTCCCCGGCGAGCCGCCGCGAGCGGGGGTCAGCTCCTTCGGGTTCGGCGGGACCAACTGCCACGCCGTGCTCGAGGCGGCCCCCGGGAGCCAGACGCTCGTTCTGCCGCTCGCCGCGGAGCACCCGAAGGCGCTGCGGCAACGGGCGCTCGCGGCGCTCGACTGCGCGTCCCAGGCGAGGAGCCACAACGACGCCGCCGCGCTGTGCCGGACCGCGGCGGAGCGATGGAGCCGCGGGGCGCTCCGCGCGGCCATCGTGGGCCGGTCGCCCGAGGCGCTGGTCAAGGGGCTGTCAGCGCTCCTCTCGGGCGACATCCGCGCCCTCTCGCCCGTCCAGGAGCGGCCACGCCTCGTCTTCGTGTGTCCGGGTCATGGCCCCCAGTGGCTGGGAATGGCCCGCGCGCTGCTCGTCGAGGAGCCCTCGTTCCGCGCCGCGCTGGAGGCCTGCGACCGCTCGGTCAAGGCGCGGTGCGGCTTCTCGGTCATCGACGAGCTGCTGGCCGGGGAAGGGCGCTCGCGCCTGCACGACGCCGACGTCGTGCAGCTCGCGCTCTTCGGCGTGCAGGTCGCGCTCGCGGCCCTGTGGCGCGCGTGGGGTATCACGCCGGACGCGCTCGTGGGCCACAGCATGGGCGAGGCCACGGCCGCGCACCTCGCCGGCGTCCTCTCGCTCGAGGACGCCGTGCAGGTCATCGCCGAGCGGAGCCGCCTCGCCCACGCGGTCGCCGGCCAGGGCGGGATGCTCGCGGTCTCGCTCCCCGAGGGGACGCTCCCCGAGCAGATCATGGAGGACGCCGAGGGGCTCGTCCTCGCCGCGTTCAACGGGCCGCGCTCGATCGTGCTCTCGGGCGCGCTGGGCGCCGTGACGCGCGCCGAGGAGCGCCTCTCCCGGCGAGGCGCGCGGTCTCAGCGCGTGAAGATCGAGTACGCCTCGCATAGCCCCCAGATGGATCCTCTGCTCGATCCGCTCCGGGAGGCCCTGCGCGGCATCGCGCCGCGCGAGGCCGCGGTGCCGGTCCGCTCGACGGTGGTCGAGGCCTGGCTCCGCGGGCCCGAGTGCGGTCCCGAGCACTGGGCGCAGAACCTCCGGAGCCCGGTGCGGTTCCGCCAGGCCATCGAGCACCTGGCCGGGGAGGGGCCGGCGGTCTTCGTGGAGCTGAGCCCGCACCCCGTGCTGATCAAGGCCGTCGAGCAGACCGTCAAGGCGGCGCGCGCGACGGCCTCGGCGCTCCCCTCGTGCTGGCAGCACGAGGACGAGCGCGGGAGCCTGCGCGAGAGCCTCGCCGCGCTGTTCCGGCTGGGCTTCGAGCCCCGCTGGGGCGCGGCCCTCCGGGACGACCGCGGGCCTCCCGTCCTCCAGCCCGAGCTCGCGGCGGCGCTGTCGGAGGCGTTCGACGAGGAGCGCGCCGGCGAGCCGGACCCGGGCGAGGCGGGCGCGCCCCTGCCTGTCCTCGCCCTGCTCTCGGCAAAGACCGAGGCGGCCCTCCGGGCCCAGGCCGCGCGGCTCCGGGCACACCTGCTGGACCATCCGGAGCTCGCCCTCGCCGATGTCGCCCTCTCGCTCGCGACCGCGCGCAGCCATTTCGAGCGGCGCGCCGCGGTCATCGGCCAGGATCGCGGCGCGATCCTGGAGGGCCTCGACGCCCTCGGCCAGGGACGACCCCACCCGCGCGCCGCGCTCGGCACCGCCGGGGACGCCGGCAAGGTCGCGCTGCTCTTCACCGGCCAGGGCAGCCAGCGGGCCGGGATGGGCCGCGCCCTCTACGACGCCTTCGCCGCCTTCCGCGACGCCTTCGACGCCGCCGCGGCCTGCCTCGACCGGCACCTCGAGCGCCCGCTGCGCGAGGTGATCTTCGCCCCGGAAGGCTCGGGCGACGCGGCCCTGCTCGATCAGACCGCGTTCACGCAGCCCGCCCTCTTCGCGCTCGAGGTCGCGCTCTTCCGCCTGCTGCACTCGTGGGGGCTCGCGCCCGATCTCGTGATGGGCCACTCCATCGGAGAGATCGCGGCCGCCCACGTCGCCGGCGTCTTCTCGCTCGAGGACGCCGCGACGCTCGTCGCCGCCCGCGGTCGCCTCATGCAGGCCCTGCCCCGGCGCGGCGCCATGGTCTCCTTGCAGGCGACCGAGGACGAGGTCCGCGCCCTCTGCGCGGGCCGCGAGGCGGACGTCGACATCGCCGCCCAGAACGGGCCGCTCTCCACCGTGATCGCCGGCGACGACGGCGCGCTCGTCGAGGTGGTCCGGCGCGCCGAGGCCCTCGGCCGCAAGGCCACGCGGCTCGCGGTCAGCCACGCGTTCCACTCGCCGCTGATGGAGGGAATGCAGGAGGCGTTCCGCCGCGTCGCCAGGGAGCTCACGTACCACCCGCCTCGCATCCCCGTCGTCTCCACCGTCTCGGGCAAGCGCGCCGATGCCGACGAGCTCCGCTCGCCGGAATACTGGGTGCGCCACGCGCGCTGCCCCGTGCGGTTCCTCGACGGCATGCGCGCGCTCGCGGCCGAGGGGGCGACGACCTTCGTCGAGCTCGGGCCGCACGGGGTGCTCTGCGCCATGGGGCACGGCTGCCTGCCCGAAGCGGCGCAGGCCCGCGCGGCCTTCGTGCCCGTGCTCCGGAGCGACAGGCCCGACGCCGAGTCGCTGCTCGCCGCGCTCGGCGCCCTCCACGCCCGCGGGCACGCGCTCGACTGGAGGGCGATCTTCGCCCCGCTCGGCGCCCGGCGCGTCCCGCTGCCCACCTATGCCTTCCAGCGCGAGCGCTACTGGCTCGATGCCGCGAGGTCCTCGGCGGCGGACCACGGCGCCCCGGCCGGCCGCTACTCGCTCTCCGGAGCGCGGCGCGACCTGCCGGACGGATCCTGCCTGCATACCGTCGAGGTGGGGCCCTCGGTGCAGCAGGCCATCGCCGCGCACCTCGTTTACGGGCGCATCATCGTCCCGGGCGCGTTCCACCTCTCCGCCCTGCTCGCCGTGGCCGAGTCCCACTGGCCAGAGCAGGCCGTCGAGCTGCGCGACGTGCAGTTCCTCCGCGCGCTCTCCTTCGAGCGGCCGACGGACAGCGCCACGTTGCAGATCCACCTCACGCCGACCGCGGGCGACGAGCGATCGCTCTCCGCGGTCATCGCCACCCGGACGGGAGACGCGTGGACGAGCCATGTCAAGGCGACCGTCCGCGCCCTCGCGCCAGGCGAGCTGTCCCCGCGCGCAGCGATCAAGCCGCCCGCCGCCGCGCCGGCCGCCGCGCCGCTCGCCCATTTCGACGAGATCCAGCGCGCGACGCACATCGAATGGGGGCCCTCGTGGTGGTGGCTCCGGGAGGCGATCCACGCGGACGGGCGGAGAGGGTTCGGGCGGTTCGAGGCCCCCGAGGGCGTCCCCACGGGCGATGCCCCCCTGCCGGGGGGGCTCATCGACAACGCCCTCGGCTTCGAGCGATGGGGCGCGCCCGAGCGCCGGGTCGACGGCGAGATCCCCTGGCTTCCCTTCGCGGTCGAGCGCCTCGTCTGGTATGGCCGCCACGGGACGCCGCCCTGGGCCGAGCAGGTCGTGCGCGAGGAGCAAGGGGACGTCCGCGTCTCCGATCTCGTCTTCTGGGACGCAGGCGGGCTGCCCCTCGCGCACATCGAGGGCTTCGCCACCCGGCGCGCGCCGGCCGAGCGGTTTCTCCCCGAGCCGAAGGTCCGCGAC
This sequence comes from Sorangium sp. So ce134, assembly GCA_051525975.1. GTDB lineage: Bacteria > Myxococcota_A > Polyangia > Polyangiales > Polyangiaceae > Sorangium. The sequence continues at coordinate 7,523,406 of CP150314.1, read as the reverse complement.
CTCTACGAGGTCGCGTGGGTCGAGCCGCCCGCGCCCGCACCGGCGCCGGGCGCCGGCGCCTTCGCCCTGCTCGGGGGCGACGACGCCGGCCTCCCGTCGGCGCTCTCCGGGACCGGGGCGAGCGTCGAGCGGTACGCCGACCTCGAGGCGCTGCACGGCGCGCTGGACCGCGGCGGGCGCGCGCCCGGGATCGTGGCCGTCTCCTTCCTGGCCAGCGCCGGCGATCCCGCGGCGGGCGCCCACGACGCGGCCCGCCGCGCCCTCGCGCTCCTCCAGGCGTGGCTCGCGTCCGCGCGGCTCGCGTCCTCGCGCCTCGTCGTGATCACCCGCGGCGCCGTCGCCGCGGGCCCCGACGAAGGCGTCCCCGATCTGGCCTGCGCCCCTGTCTGGGGGCTCCTGCGCGCGGCCCAGGTGGAGCACCCCGAGCGCGCCCTCGCCCTCGTCGACATCGACGAGCACGAGGCGTCCCTGCGCCTCTTGCCCCTCGCGCTCGCCTCCGGCGAGGCCCAGCTCGCCGTGCGCGCGGGGAGGTTGCTGTCGCCGAGGCTCGCCCGGGCCAGCACGCCGTCCCACGCGGCCCAGAGCCCGATCTCCGCCGAGGGCACGATCCTCATCACCGGCGGCACCGGCGCGCTGGGCGCGCTGCTCGCCCGGCACCTCGTGAAACGGCACGGGGCTCGACACCTGCTGCTCCTGTCGCGGCAAGGCCCGGACGCGCCGGGCGCCGAGGCGCTCGTGCGAGGGCTCTCGGAAGACGGGGCGACCGTCGCGCTGGTCGCCTGCGACGCCGCGGACCGGGACGCCTTGCGGCGCGCGCTCGCCGCCATCCCCGAGGACCGCCCCCTGCAGGGCGTCGTTCATACCGCCGGCGTCCTCGACGATGGCGTCCTCGACGCGCTGACCGGAGAGCGCCTGGACCGGGTCCTGCGCCCCAAGGTGGACGCGGCGCTCCACCTGCACGAGCTCACCCGGGACCGCGAGCTCTCCGTCTTCGTGCTCTTCTCGTCGATCATCGGCCTGCTGGGCAACGGGGGGCAGGCGAGCTACGCCGCCGCCAACGCCTTCCTCGATGCGCTCGCGAGCCAGCGGCGCGCCGAGGGGCGCGCTGGCCTGTCCCTCGCGTTCGGGCCCTGGGCCGAGGGCGGCATGGCGGCGCGGCTGTCGGACGCGGCCAGCGCCCGGCTGCGGCGCCAGGGGATGGCGCCGCTCTCCCCCGAGGAGGGCCTCGGCCTCTTCGACGCTTGCCTCGGGCGCCGTTCAGCCACCCTCGTCCCGGCGCGCCTCGACATGGCCGGGCTGCGCGGGAATGCGGACGAGGTTCCGCTCCTCTTCCGCGGGCTCGTCCGCGCCGCGCCCCGCGGCGCCGCCTCGAGCGGCGCCGGCGCGCTGTCCGCATGGAAAGAGCGGCTCGCCCCGCTGCCCGAGCCCGAGCGCGAGCGCGTCCTCCTGGAGGTCGTCCGCGCCGAGGTGGCAGCCGTCCTCGGCGCGGCGTCGAGCGCCATCGCGCCGAGCCGCCCGCTCCAGGAGCTCGGCGTCGACTCGCTGATGGCCGTCGAGCTCAAGAATCGCCTCGGCGCTGCCACGGGCCTGCGCCTGCCCACGACGCTCCTCTTCGACCACCCGACCCTCGCGGCGCTCGTCCGGCTCCTCCGGGAGGAGATCGGCGGCGGCGAGGGCAGCCTCACCCCCGCTCCGGTCGCCCCGGCCCTCGCGCGGGGATCCTCCCATGAGGACCCGATCGCCATCGTCGGAATGGGCCTCCGGTACCCCGGTGACGTGCGGACGCCCGAGGCGCTCTGGCAGCTGCTCCTCGAGGGGAGGGACGCGATCACGCCGTTTCCCACGAACCGCGGCTGGGACGTGGGCGCGCTCTACGACGCGGACCCCGACCGGAGCGGCACGTCCATCACGCGCGAGGGCGGGTTCCTCCACGACGCCGACCAGTTCGACGGCGCGTTCTTCGGCATCAGCCCTCGCGAGGCGCAGGTGATCGATCCGCAGCAGCGCCTGCTCCTCGAGATCGCCTGGGAGGCCCTCGAGCGCGCCGAGATCACGCCCGCGTCCCTGCACGGCAGCCCGACCGGCGTGTTCGTCGGCGTGATGTACCAGGACTACGGCGGGCGCCTCACGCAGGCCAAGGACGCGCAGGACGGCCACGTCTGGGTCGGCAGCGCCGGGAGCGTCGCCTCGGGCCGGATCGCCTACACCCTCGGGCTCGAGGGGCCCACCGTCACCGTCGACACCGCGTGCAGCTCCTCGCTCGTTGCCGTGCACCTCGCCTGCCAGGCGCTGCGCAACGGGGAGTGCTCGCTCGCCCTCGCCGGGGGCGTCGCGGTCATGGCCACCCCCAACACCTTCATCGAGTTCAGCCGCATGCGCGGGCTCGCGCCCGACGGCCGCTGCAAGGCGTTCTCGGCCGAGGCGAACGGCGTGGGGTGGGGCGAGGGCGCCGGCCTGCTGGTCCTGGAGCGCCTCTCCGATGCCCGGAAGAACGGCCATCCCGTCATCGCCCTCGTCCGGGCGTCCGCGATCAACCAGGACGGCAGGAGCCAGGGCCTCACCGCGCCCAACGGGCCCGCACAGCAGCGCGTCATCCGGAGCGCCATCGAGGGCGCCGGGCTGTCGCCCGCCGACATCGACGCGGTCGAGGCCCATGGGACCGGGACCACGCTCGGCGATCCCATCGAGGCCCAGGCGCTGCTCGCCGCCTACGGCCGGAGCCGCCCCCCGGACAGGCCGCTCTGGCTCGGCTCCATCAAGTCGAACATCGGCCATACCCAGGCCGCCGCGGGCGCCGCCGGCATCATGAAGATGGTGCTCGCCATGCAGCACGAGCTGCTGCCGAGGACCCTGCACGCGGAACGTCCATCCCCCCACCTCGACTGGTCCTCGGGCGCCGTCCGTCTCCTTCAGGAGCCCGTCCCCTGGCGCGCGAACGGCCGCCCGCGCCGCGCCGGTGTCTCGTCCTTCGGGATCAGCGGGACCAACGCCCATGTCATCCTCGAAGAGGCGCCGGCCGCCGACGCGCCGGCCGCCGGGGAGGCGGCCGAGCTCCCGCCGGCGGCGCTGCCGAGCGTCATCTCGGGGAGGACCGAGGCGGCGCTCAGGGCCCAGGCCGCGGCGCTGTCGGCGCACGTCCAGGCCCACCCGGAGGACCCGCTCGCCGACATCGCGCGCGCGCTCGCCGGAGCGCGCACGCACTTCGAGCGCCGCGCGGCGATCGTCGCCCCGGATCGCGCGGCGCTCATCGAGGCGCTCGACTCCATCGCCACCGGCAGGCCCACGCCGCACGCCGCGCTCGGAGAGGCGCGGATCCAGGGCAAGCTGGTCTTCGTCTTCCCCGGGCAAGGCGGGCAATGGGCCGGGATGGCGCGCCCGCTGCTCGAGACCTCCGAGGTCTTCCGCGCGCAGATCGACGCCTGCGAGCGCGCCCTCGCGCCCCACCTCGACTGGTCCCTCGGCGCCGTGCTCCGGGGCGAGGAGGGGGCCCCGTCGCTCGAGCGGGTCGACGTCGTGCAGCCCGCGCTCTTCGCCGTGATGGTCTCGCTGGCCGCGCTGTGGCGCTCGCTCGGCGTCGTCCCCGACGCCGTCGTCGGGCACAGCCAGGGCGAGATCGCCGCGGCGTGCGCCGCCGGCGCGCTGTCGCTCGAGGACGCCGCCCGGGTGGTCGCGCTGCGCAGCCGCGCGCTCCGGAGGCTCGCCGGCAGGGGCGCCATGGCCGCCGTGGAGCTGCCGGCCGCGGAGCTCCCGGCGCGCCTCGCGCGGTGGGGGGAGAGGCTCGCGATCGCCGCGCACAACGGCCCGCGCTCCGCCGTGGTCTCCGGGGAGCCGGAGGCGATCGACGAGCTGCTCGGCGAGCTCTCGGCCGCGCAGATCTTCGCGCGCAAGGTGCGCGTCGACGTCGCCTCGCACAGCGCGCAGATGGACGCGATCCGCGGCGAGCTCGGGCGCCTCTTCGCGGGCGTCGCGCCGCGGCCGTCCGAGATCCCCCTCTACTCCACGGTGAGCGCCGAGAAGCTCGGAGGCAGCGAGCTCGACGCGGCGTACTGGGCGAGGAACCTGCGCGAGACGGTCCGCTTCCGGGAGGCGACGGATCTGCTGCTCGCCGACGGGCACCGGTTCTTCGTGGAGATCAGCCCTCACCCGGTGCTCGCGACCGCGCTGCAGGGGACGCTCGAGGCCGCCGCGATCGACGGCGCGGTCGTCGGGTCGCTGCGGCGCGACGAGGGCGGCCTGGCGAACGCGCTGCTCGCGCTCGGGGAGCTGTTCGCGCACGGGTATCCGGTGGATCTCGGGAGGGTGCTGCCCAGCGGGCGGCGCGCCCCGCTCCCCACCTACGCGTTCCAGCGCGCGCGCGCGTGGCTCGACGCTCCATCGAGCCGCCCCGCGGAGGCCGCGCAGAGCGCCTCGACGGCCGCCGAGGGCGGCTTCTGGGAGGCCGTCGAGGAGGGCGACGTCGCGCGCCTCGCGGATGCGCTGCACGTCGGCGACGCCGGCCAGCGCACCTCCCTGGAGGCGCTCCTGCCCGCGCTGTCCTCGTTTCACCGCGCGCGCCGCGAGCAGGACGTCATCGACGGCTGGCGCTACCGCGTCGTCTGGAAGCCGCTCACCGCGCGCCCCGGGGCAGGCGCCTCACAGGTCGACCTCGCGGGCCCGTGGCTGCTCTTCCTGCCGGCCGCGCTCGCCGAGGACGCGCTCGTCCGAGAGCTCGCGCGCGCGCTCGGCGAGCGGGGCGCCCAGCTCACCGCGATCCCGCTCGGCGACGGCGACGCCGACCGCGCTCGCCTCGGCGAGCGCCTGCAGCGCGCGCTCGAGGGCGCTCCCCCGCCGCGCGGCGTCCTGGCGCTCCTGGCCCTCGACGAGGCGCCGCTGCGCGGCGAGCCCGTCCTGCCCCGCGGCCTCGCGCTCACCCTCACCCTGGTCCAGGCGCTCGGCGACGCCGCGCTGCGCGCGCCGCTCTGGCTGCTCACCCGCGGCGCCGTCTCCATCGGGCGCTCCGATCGCCTCGAGCGCCCGATGCAGGCCGCGGCCTGGGGCCTCGGCCGCGTCGTGGCCCTCGAGCACCCCGAGCGGTGGGGCGGGCTCATCGATCTCCCCGCGACGCTCGACGAGGCGGGGTGGGCGCGGCTCGCCTCCGCGCTCGCGGGGCGAGGCGCCGAGGACGAGCTCGCGCTCCGCGCCTCCGGGCTCTTCGCGCGGAGGCTGGTCCGGGCGCCCCTCGGCGACGCCAGGCCGCTGCGCCCGTGGGCGCCGCGCGGCACGGCGCTCGTCACCGGCGGCACCGGCGGCCTGGGCGCCCACGTCGCCCGGTGGCTGGCGGAGAGGGGCGCCGAGCACCTCGTGGTCACGAGCCGCCGCGGGCGCGGCGCCCCCGGCGCCGCCGAGCTCGAGGCCGAGCTCTCCGCGCTCGGCGCGCGCGTCACGATCGCCGCGTGCGACGCCGGCGATCGCGGCGCGCTCGAGGCGCTGCTCCAGCGGATCGACGCGGAGGGCCCCCCCCTCCGCGCCGTGATCCACGCGGCGGGCATCGATCGGCAGGCGCCGATCGCCGAGACCACGCTCGCCGAGCTCGCGGAGGTCGTATCCGGCAAGGTCACGGGCGCGCAGCACCTCCACGAGCTGCTCGGCGAGCGCCCGCTCGACGCCTTCGCGCTCTTCTCCTCGGTCTCCGGCGTCTGGGGGAGCGGACAGCGGGGCGCGTACGCCGCGGCCAACGCGTTCCTCGACGCGCTGGCCGAGCACCGCGCCGCGCAGGGCAAGCCGGCCACGTCGATCGCGTGGGGCCTGTGGGCGGGCGCGGGCATGGCGAGCGACGCGGCCGTCCAGGGCCAGATCCGCCGGCGCGGCCTCGCGCTCATGGATCCCCGGATCGCCACCGCCGGCCTGCACCAGGCGGTCGAGAGCGACGAGCGCCCGATCGCCATCGCCGCGATGGACTGGTCGGTCTTCGCTCCGTCCTTCGCCGCCGCGCGGGCGCGCCCGCTGCTCGACGATCTGCCCGAAGCCCGGCGCGCCCTCGAGACGCGGTCCGGCGAGCCCGCGTCGGACGCCGAGGGGAGCGCGCTGCTCGACCGGCTGAAGGGCCTGCCGGCGGCGGAGCGCCTGCGCCACATCGAGGCCCTCGTGCTCGCGGAGACGGCGGCCGTCCTCGGCCATTCGAACGCCGCCGACATCGACGCCGACGCGGGGTTCTTCGCCCTCGGGCTCGACTCGCTGCTGTCCGTCGCGCTCCGCAGGCGGCTCCAGCAGGCGACGGGCATGGATCTGCCCTCGACCCTGGCCTTCGATCACCCCTCGCCCCGGCGCGTCGCGGCGCTGCTGCGCGAGCGGCTCGCCCCCGCCCTCGGCCAGGCCTCCCCCGCGGTCGAGGGCGAGGGCGCGCGGGAGGTCCGGCGTTCGCCGCGCGAAGAGCCCATCGCCATCATCGGGGTGGGGCTCCGCCTCCCCGGCGGGATCGTCGATCTCGACGCCCTGTTCGGGCGGCTCGCGGAGGGGCTCGACGCGGTCGGCCCCATCCCAGCGGACAGGTTCGACGTCGAGGCCGTCTACGATCCGGACCCGGACAAGAATGGGAAGAGCTACGCCCGCGGGGGCGCGTTCCTCGATCGTATCGACCTGTTCGACGCCGGGTTCTTCGGCGTGAGCCCGCGCGAGGCGCGCCAGATCGATCCGCAGCACCGCCTCCTGCTCGAGGCCGCCTGGGAGGCCCTCGAGGGCGCGGGCGTGCTCCCGGCCTCGCGGAAGGACTCGCAGACCGGCGTCTTCATCGGGATCGGCCCGAGCGACTACGAGCGACGCCAGAGCGACGCCGAGGACGCCGAGGCGTACGCCATCCTGGGGACGCACGGATCGTTCGCCGCGGGGCGCGTCGCGTTCACCCTGGGGCTGCAAGGCCCAGCGCTCTCGGTGAACACGGCCTGCTCGTCGTCCCTGGTCGCCCTCCACCTCGCCTGCCAGGCGCTGCGCCGCGGCGAGTGCGACCTGGCGCTGGCCGGCGGCGTCCAGGTGATCGCCGCGCCCGACAACTTCGTGCTGCTGTCGCGCCTCCGCGCCCTCTCGCCCGACGGCCGCTCGAAGAGCTTCTCCGCGGACGCCGACGGCTTCGGCCGGGGCGAGGGCGTCGTCGTCCTGGCGCTGGAGCGGCTCTCGGACGCGCGCGCGCGCGGGCACAGCGTGCTGTCGGTCATCCGGGGCACGGCCGTCAACCACGACGGCGCGAGCAGCGGGATCACCGCCCCGAACGGCACGTCCCAGCAGAAGGTGCTGCGCGCCGCCCTGGAAGACGCCCACCTGAGCCCGGCGGAGGTCGACGTGGTGGAGTGCCACGGCACGGGGACCTCGCTCGGCGATCCCATCGAGGTGCACGCGCTCGCCGCCGTCTACGGCGAGGGCCGGAGCGCGGATCGTCCCCTGCTCATCGGCGCGATCAAGACCAACGTCGCGCACCTCGAGTCCGCGTCCGGGCTCGCGGGCGTGGCCAAGATCATCGCCTCGCTCCGCGCGGGGGCCCTGCCGCCGACGCTGCACGCGAGCCGCCTCAACCCCAACGTCGACTGGGACAACCTCCCGGTCCGCGTCGTCGATGCCTTGACGCCGTGGCCGCCCCGCGCCGCGCAGACCCCGCGCCGCGCAGGCGTCTCGTCGTTCGGGCTCTCGGGCACCAACGCCCACGTCATCCTCGAGGAGGCGCCGCCCGCCGACGAGGACGCCGGCGCGGCGGCGCGGGGGGCGCCCCCGCAGGCGCTGCCGTTCCTCGTCTTCCTCGTCTCTGGCAAGGTGGAGGCCGGCCTGCGCGCGCAGGCAGCCGCGCTCAAGGCGCACCTCCTCCGCTGCCCGGACGCCGCGCTCGTCGACGTCGCCCATTCCCTCGCCACGACGCGCACCCATTTCGACCGGCGCGCCGCGGTGATCGCGCGCGATCGCGACGACCTCCTGGGCGCCCTCGACGCGCTCGCGGAGGATCGGCCCGCTCCCCGGCGCCTCATCGCGGGGGCGAGGTCGCGCGGCAAGCTCGCGCTGCTCTTCCCCGGGCAAGGCAGCCAGCGCCCCGGCATGGGCCGCGCGCTCTACGGCGCGTTCCCCGCCTTCCGCGACGCGCTCGACGCCGCGCTCGCGCACCTCGATCCGGCGCTCGACCGGCCGCTGCGCGAGGCGATGTTCGCCCCCGAGGGGGCGCCCGACGCGGCGCTGCTCGACCAGACGGCGTTCACGCAGCCGGCGCTCTTCGCCCTCTCGGTCGCGCTCTTCCGGTTGCTCGAGTCCTGGGGCGTCGCGCCCGATCTCCTGCTCGGCCACTCGATCGGCGAGATCGCCGCCGCCCACGTCGCCGGCGTGCTGTCGCTGGAGGACGCGTGCGCGCTCGTCGCCGCGCGCGGGCGGCTCATGCAGGCGCTGCCCGCGGGCGGGGCCATGGTCTCGCTGCGCGCCTCCGAGGACGAGGTCCGGCGCCTGCTCCGCGGGCGCGAGGGGCAGGTCGACGTCGCCGCCGTCAACGGCCCCCTGTCCACCGTGATCGCGGGCGACGAGGGCGCGGTCCTCGAGGTCGCAGGGCAGATCGGGCGCAAGGCCACGCGCCTCGCGGTCAGCCACGCGTTCCACTCGCCGCGCATGGAAGGAATGCTGGAGGCGTTCGGCCGCGTCGCGGGGAAGCTCGCGTTCCACCCGCCGCGCCTCGCCCTCGTCTCGAGCGTCACCGGGCGCCTCGCCGCGGCCGAGGAGCTCGCCTCGCCCGCCTACTGGGTGCGCCACGCGCGGCAGGCGGTGCGCTTCTCCGACGGCATGCGGACCCTCGAGGAGGAGGGGACCACGACGTTCCTCGAGCTCGGCCCGCACGGCGCGCTCTCGGCGATGGGGCAGGGGTGCCTGTCCGACGAGCTGGCGGCCCGGGCGGCCTTGCTGCCCGCGCTCCGGAGGGACGACCCCGAGGTCGAGTCGCTGCTCGCCGCGCTCGGCGCGCTGCATGCCCGCGGCCACGCGATCGACTGGGAGCGGTTCTTCGCCCCGCTCGGCGCGCGGCGCGTCCCGCTGCCCACCTATGCCTTCCAGCGCGAGCGCTTCTGGATCGAGGCGCCCCGCAAGGAGGCCGCGGCGAGCGCCGCGGCCTCCATCGATGCGCTGCGCTATCGGGTCGCCTGGCGGCCGCTGCCCGGCGAGCCCACGGGCGGCGCCGGGGGGCGCGGCGCTCTCCTGGTCATCGTCCCGGCAGCGCTCGCCGGAGACGCGCTCGTCCAGGGGACGCTGCGCGCGATCGGCGCGCTGGGCGCGGCGGCCGTCCTGGTCCCGATCGAGGGCGGCGACGATCGAGCCCGGATCGAGGAGCGCCTCCGCCGTGCGCTCGAGGGCGGCGTCGCTCCGCGCGGCGTGGTCTCCCTGCTCGGCCTCGACGCGTCCCCGCTGCCCGACCAGCCCGCGCTGCGCCGCGGCCTGACGCTGACCCTGGCCCTCATGCAGGCGCTCGGCGCCGCGGCGATCGCGGCGCCGCTCTGGATCTGGACCCGCGGCGCGGTGTCGATCGGGCGCGGCGACCGGATCGCGCAGCCGCTGCAGGCCATGCTCTGGGGCCTCGGGCGCGTGCTGGGGCTCGAGCACCCGGATCGCTGGGGCGGGCTCCTCGATCTTCCGGCGCTTCCGGCGGAGCTCGACGACCAGGCGCTCTCGCGGGCCGTGTCCGTGTGCCTCCGCGGCGACGGCGAAGACCAGCTCGCGCTCCGCGCGTCGGGCCCGTTCGCCCGGCGCCTGGTCCGGGCGCCCCGCAGCGAGGCGCGCCCCGCGGCGCCCTGGAGGCCTCGCGGCGCGGCCCTGATCACCGGCGGCACCGGCGCGCTCGGCGCCCACGTCGCCCGCTGGCTCGCCCGCGAGGGCGCCGAGCACCTGGTCCTCGCCAGCCGCCGCGGCCTCGAGGCGCCCGGCGCCGCCGCGCTCGCGGCCGAGCTCGAGGCGCTCGGCGCGCGGGTCACCGTCGCGGCCTGCGACGCCGCCGACCGGGAGGCGCTCGCCCGGCTGATCCACGACCTCGACGCCGAGGGGATCCCCCTCTCTGCCGTGTTCCATGCCGCCGGGGTCGAGCGACAGGCGCCGATCGCCGCCACCGACGTGGCCGCGCTGGTCGCGATCGCCTCCGGCAAGGCGGCGGGCGCGCAGCACCTCGACGACCTGCTCGGAGACCGTCCGCTCGACGCCTTCGTCCTGTTCTCGTCGGGGGCCGCGGTCTGGGGCGGCGCCGCGCAGGGCGCGTACGCCGCGGCCAACGCGTACCTGGATGCGCTGGCCGAGGCGCGCCGCGACCTCGGCAAGAAGGCGACGTCGATCGCCTGGGGACCCTGGGCCGGCGGGGGCATGGCCGACGACGACGCGCAGGCGCAGTTCCGCCGGCGCGGGCTCTTCGCGATGGCGCCCGAGCGGGCCATCGCGGCCCTGCAGCGGGCGCTCGACGACGACGAGACCACCCTGACGGTCGCCGATTTCGACTGGTCGCTGTTCGCCCCCGCGTTCGCCGCCGCGCGCGTCCGCCCGCTGCTCGACGAGCTGCTCGAGGCCCGCCGCGCGCTCGATCCCGCGCCGGAGGCGGCGTCCTCGGCGCCTCCGGAGAGCGAGCTCCTCGGGCGTCTCCGGGGCCTCGGCGAGGGCGAGCGCCTGCGCCACCTCGCCTCGCTCGTCCTCGCGGAGACGGCCGCGATCCTCGGCCACGCCGACGCCTCCCGCCTCGACGCGCGCGCGGGCTTCTTCGCCATGGGCTTCGACTCGCTGATGTCCGTGGAGCTCCGCAAGCGGCTCCAGCAAGCGAGCGGCGTGCGCCTGCCGGCGACGTTGACCTTCGATCATCCCTCGCCGCACGAGGTCGCGGCGCGCCTCTCGCTGTCGCTCCGGGAAGAGCTCGGCGAGCGAGCGCCGAACGGACACGGAGGAGCGCCGAGCGACGAGGAGGTGAAGCGCCTCCTCGGCCGGATCCCGATCCACAAGCTCCGCGCCGGAGGGCTCCTCGACGCGCTCCTTGCGCTCGCCGAGCACGGCGAGAACGGCGGCGGCGACACGGGCGCCTCGCTCCCCGAGCTGGAGGCGCTGGAGGACGACGCGCTGCTCGCCGTCGCGGGGACGCTGCTCGAAGGGAGTTGATCGCATGGAACCCAACGCCTCCTCCCACAACAAGCTCCGCGAGACCCTGGTCCGGTCCCTCCGCGAGGTGGAGCGCCTGCGCGAGCGCGTCGCGGCGCTCGAGTCCGGATCGAGCGAGCCCGTCGCGATCGTCGGGATGGGGCTGCGCCTGCCGGGCGGCGTCGTCGATCGGCAAGGGCTCTGGTCGCTGCTCGCGCAGGGCGTCGACGCCGTGGGTCCCGCCCCGAAGGATCGCTTCGATCTCGACGCCATCTACCATCCGGACCCCGATCGGAAGGGCAAGAGCTACGTCCGCGAGGCGGCCTTCATGGAGCGCGTCGACCTCTTCGACGCGGCGTTCTTCGGCGTCAGCCCGCGCGAGGCGAGGCACATCGACCCGCAGCACCGGCTCCTGATCGAGGCCGCCTGGCGGGCCCTCGAGGACGCCGGCGTGCCCCCGCTCTCGCGGAAGGACTCGCGGACGGGCGTCTTCGTGGGCATCGGGCCGAGCGATTACGAGTACCTGCAGGACAGGACGCAGGAGGCCGAGGCGTACGCCATCCTGGGGACGCACACGTCCTTCGCCGCGGGGCGCGTCGCGTTTCACCTGGGGCTGCAGGGGCCGGCGGTCTCCATCGATACGGCCTGCTCCTCCTCGCTGGTCGCGCTCCACCTCGCCTGCCAGGCGCTGCGCCGCGGCGAGTGCGACCTCGCCCTCTGCGGCGGGGTCCAGGTCCTCCTCGCGCCCGAGCCCTTCGCGCTCCTCTCGCGCACCCGCGCCCTCGCCGCGGACGGCCGCTCGAAGGCCTTCTCCGCGAACGCGGACGGATACGGCCGCGGCGAGGGCGTCGTGGTCCTCGCCCTCGAGCGCCTCGGCGACGCGCTCGCGCGCGGGCGCGACGTCCTGGCCGTCGTCCGCGGCAGCGCCGTCAACCACGACGGCGCGAGCAGCGGCATCACCGCCCCCAACGGGACGTCGCAGCAGAAGGTGATGCGCGCCGCGCTCGCGGACGCGCGGCTCGCGGCGGAGGACGTCGACGTCGTCGAGTGCCACGGCACCGGCACTTCGCTGGGGGACCCGATCGAGGTCCACGCCCTGTCGGCGGTCTACGGGCACGGCCGCGCGGCGGCGAGGCCGCTCCTGCTCGGCACCCTCAAGACGAACATCGGCCACCTCGAGGCCGCCGCGGGGCTCGCCGGCGTCGCCAAGATCGTCGCGTCGCTCCAGGCGGGGGCGCTCCCGCCGACGCTGCACACCTCGCCGCGCAATCCCCACATCGACTGGGAGAGCCTCCCGGTCGAGGTCGTCGATGCCCTGCGGCCGTGGCCCCGCCGCGACGCGCAGACGCCGCGCCGCGGCGCGGTGTCCGCGTTCGGGCTCTCCGGCACGAACGCGCACGTCCTCCTCGAGGAGGCCCCGCGCGCCGAGGAGCGCGCGGCAGCGGCGGCGACGGCCGCCCCGGCCGAGGCGTGGCCGTTCCTCGTCTCGGGCAAGACCAGGTCGGCCCTGCGCGCCCAGGCCGCGGCGCTCGCGGCGCACCTCCGCGGCCGTCCGGGGCTCGCGCTCGCCGACGTCGCCTGCTCCCTCGCCACGGCGCGCAGCCACTTCGACGAGCGCGCGGCGGTGATCGCGGGCGAGCCGGAGGCGCTCCTCGAGGCCCTCGACGCCATCGCCCAGGAGAGGGCGCACCCCGCCGTCGTCCTCGGCGAGGCGAAGGCCCCGGGCAACCTCGCCGCGCTCTTCACCGGCCAGGGCAGCCAGCACCCCGGCATGGGCGGCGCCCTGTACAGGGCGTTCCCCGTGTTCCGCGGCGCGCTCGACGCCGCCGCCGCGCTCCTCGATCCGGCGCTCGAGAGGCCGCTGCGAGAGGTGATGTTCGCCCCCGAGGGGTCGACCGACGCGGCCCTGCTCGATCAGACCGCGTTCGCCCAGGCCGCCCTGTTCGCCCTCGAGGTCGCGCTCTTCCGGCTGCTGGAATCCTGGGGTTTCCAGCCCGACGTCCTGCTCGGGCACTCGATCGGCGAGGTCGTCGCCGCGCACGTCGCCGGGGTGCTCTCGCTCGAGGACGCCTGCAAGCTCGTCGCCGCCCGCGGGCGGCTGATGCAGGCCTTGCCCGCGGGGGGCGCGATGGTCTCCCTCCAGGCGCCGGAGGACGAGGTCCGGCCTCGGCTCGCCGGGTACGAGGGCAAGGTCGACGTCGCCGCCCTCAACGGCCCGCGGTCCACCGTGATCTCGGGCGACGAGGACGCCGTCCTGGAGGTCGCGCGGCGCTTCGAGGAGCTCGGGCGCAAGGCCACGCGCCTGTCGGTCAGCCACGCCTTTCATTCCCCGCGCATGGAAGGGATGCTCGAGGCCTTCGGCCGCGTCGCCGCAGGGCTCTCGTTCCACCCGCCGCGCATCCCGATCGTGTCGAACGCCACCGGCAGGCGCGCCACGGCCGAGGCGCTCTGCTCGCCCGGAGCCTGGGTGCGCCACGCGCGCGAGGCCGTGCGGTTCCTGGACGGCGTGCGGACCCTCGAGGTCGAGGGCGTCACCACCTTCCTCGAGCTCGGCCCGCGCGGCGCGCTGTCGGCCATGGGCCAGGCGTGCCTCTCCGAGCAGGCCCAGGCCGGCGCGGCGTTCCTGCCGGCCCTGCGGAGGGACAGGCGCGAGATCGAGGCCCTCCTGGCCGCGCTCGCTGCGCTTCACGCGCGCGGGCACGCGCTCGACTGGGAGCGGTTCTTCGCGCCGACCGGCGCGCGCCGGATCCCGCTGCCCGGCTACGCCTTCCAGCGCGAGCGACACTGGCTGGCGGCGCCGGCGGAGCGCCCCGACGGCGCGGCGCGGGGGGCGTCGACCCTGGCCGACAGCGGCTTCTGGGCGGCGATCGCGCGGGGCGACGTCGACGCGCTCACGGAGACGCTGCGCCTCGACGAGCGTGGCCTGCGTCCGTCCCTCGAGGCGCTCTTGCCCGCGCTCGCCGCCTACCAGAGGGAGCGCCGCGAGCAGGACGCCGTCGATGCGCGGCGCTACCGCGTCGCCTGGAGGCCGATCGTCGAGGGGCTCGAGGGCGGCGCGCCGCCGGGCGACGTCGCCGGCCCCTGGCTGCTCTTCGTCCCGGCGGCGCTCGCCGAGGATCCCCTCGCGCAGGCCGTCGCCCGCGCGCTCGCCGACCGCGGCGCGCAGGTCGTCGCCGTCCCGGTCGAGAGCGCGGCCGGGCGCGAGGCCCTCGCCGAGCGCCTGCGCCGCGCGCCGCTCGCGCCGGGCGACGGCCGCGCGCCCCGCGGCGTGATCTCCCTGCTCGCCCTCGCCGAGGGCCCGCTGCCCGAGCGGCCCGCTCCGCCCCCCGGCCTCGCGCTCACCCTCGCGCTCGCGCAGGCCCTCGGCGACGCCGCGGTCCATGCCCCGCTCTGGCTGCTCACCCGCGGCGCCGTCTCGGTCGGGCGCTCCGCTCGGGGGGTGGATCCGGCGCAGTCGATGATCTGGGGGCTCGGCCGCGTCGTGGCCCTCGAGCACCCCGAGCGCTGGGGTGGGCTCATCGACCTCCCCGCCGTTCCCGCCGCGCTCGACGACAGGGGGCGCGAGCGGCTCGCCGCGGCGCTCGGTCGCGGCGGCGCGGAGGACCAGCTCGCGCTCCGCGCCGCAGGGGCGTTCGCGCGGCGGCTGGTCCGGGCCCCCCTCGGCGACGCCGAGGCCGTCGCCGCGTACAGGCCGCGCGGCGCGGCGCTGATCACGGGCGGCACCGGGGCGATCGGCGCCCACGTCGCGCGCTGGCTCGCCAGGAGCGGCGCCGAGCACCTCGTGCTCACCAGCAGGCGCGGGCGCGCCACGCCCGGGGCCGACGCGCTCGCGGCCGAGCTCGAGGCGCTCGGGGCGCGCGTGACCGTCGCCGCCTGCGACGTCGCCGATCGGGGCGCGCTCGCCGAGCTCCTCGGCCGCCTCGACGCCGAGGGGATCTCCCTCCGCGCCGTGTTTCACGCCGCGGGCATCGAGCGACAGGCGCCCATCGCCCAGGCGAGCCCGGGCGAGCTCGCGGAGGTCGCCGCCGGCAAGGTCTGGGGTGCGAAGCACCTCGACGAGCTCGTGGGAGCGCGGCCGCTCGACGCGTTCGTCCTGTTCTCCTCGGGGGCGGCCGTCTGGGGCGGCGCGCTGCAAGGCCCGTACGCCGCGGCCAACGCGTACCTCGATGCGCTGGCCGAAGCGCGCCGCGCCCTCGGACAGCCGGCCACGTCGATCGCCTGGGGGCCGTGGGCCGGCGGCGGCATGGCGGACGACGCGGCCCTCGCCGCGCTCCGCCGTCGCGGGCTCTCCGCCATGTCCCCCGCGCTGGGCGTCGCGGCCCTGCAGCAGGCGCTCGACCGGGGCGAGGCGAGCCTCACCGTCGCCGAGATCGACTGGTCCGCGTTCGCGCCCGCCTTCGCCGCGGCGCGCCCGCGCCCCTTGCTCCACGATCTGCCCGAGGCGCGGCGCGCGCTCGAGGGCCTGTCCGGCGCGCCCTCGGCCGCGGCCCAGGAGAGCGCGCTCTGCGCCGAGCTCCGCGCGCTCGCCGAGAGCGAGCGCCTCCGCCGCCTCGTCGACCTCGCGCGCGCCGAGGCCGCTGCCGTCCTCGGGCACGCCGACGCCTCCAGCCTGGATCCCCGCACGGGCTTCGTCGATCTCGGGCTCGACTCGCTGATGGTCGTCGAGCTGCGCGCGCGGCTCCAGCGGGCGACGGGCCTGCGCCTGCCCGCCACGCTGGCGTTCGACCACCCGTCGCCCCACCGCGTCGCGACGTTCCTGCACGCGCAGCTCCTCCCGGCCCTCGGCCCGGCGCCGCGCGCAGACACGCGCGCGGCGCCGGGGCGAGGCGCGGGCGGGCGGGGCGAAGAGCCGATCGCCGTCGTGGGGATCGGGCTGCGCCTGCCCGGCGGCTGCGTCGATCTCGCGGGGCTCTGGCAGATGCTCGAGCAGGGCGTCGACGCCGTGGGCCCCATCCCCGAGGACCGCTTCGACGTCGACGCCGTCTACGACCCGGATCCCGACCAGCAGGGCAAGAGCTACGTCCGCGCGGGGGCGTTCCTCGACGGGATCGATCTCTTCGACGCCGCGTTCTTCGGCGTCAGCCCGCGCGAGGCGAGGCACGTCGACCCGCAGCACCGGCTCCTGCTCGAGGCGGCGTGGCAGGCGCTCGAGGACGCGGGCGTGCCCCCGGCCTCGCTCCGCGACTCTGCGACGGGGGTGTTCGTGGGGATCGGCCCGAGCGAGTACGAGATGCTCCAGGGCAACCGGCAGGAGGCCGACGCTTACGCCGTCCTCGGGACCCACACCTCGTTCGCCGCCGGCCGGCTCGCGTTCACCCTGGGCCTGCAGGGCCCCGCGATCTCGGTGGACACGGCCTGCTCCTCCTCGCTGGTCGCGCTCCACCTCGCCGCGCGGGCGCTGCGCAGCGGCGAGTGCGATCTCGCCCTCGCCGCGGGCGTGCAGGTCATCGCCTCGCCGGCGGGCTTCGCGCTCCTCTCGCGGGCCCGGGCCGTCGCGCCGGACGGCCGGTCGAAGACGTTCTCGGCGAACGCGGACGGCTACGGGCGCGGGGAGGGCGTGGTGGTGGTGTGCCTCGAGCGGCTGTCGGAGGCGCGCGCCAAGGGGCACGCGGTGCTGGCCGTGGTCCGCGGCAGCGCGGTCAACCACGACGGGGCGAGCAGCGGGATCACGGCGCCGAACGGGACGTCGCAGCAGAAGGTGCTGCGCGCCGCGCTGGCGGACGCGGGGCTGTCGCCGGGGGAGGTCGACGTCGTCGAGTGCCACGGCACGGGCACCTCGCTCGGGGACCCGATCGAGGTGCAGGCGCTGTCGGCCGTCTATGGCGAGGGCCGCCCGGCGGAGCGGCCGCTGCTGCTCGGCGCGCTGAAGACGAACATCGGCCACCTCGAGTCGGCGGCGGGGCTGGCGGGCGTGGCCAAGGTCATCGCCTCGCTGCGCCAGGGGGCGCTGCCCGCCACGCTGCACACGACGCCGCGCAACCCGCACGTCGACTGGGAGAGCCTGCCGGTCGAGATCGTGGACACGCTGAAGCCCTGGCCTCGCCGGGACGAGAGCACCCCGCGGCGCGCCGCGGTGTCGGCGTTCGGGCTGTCCGGCACCAACGCCCACGTGATCCTCGAGGAGGCCCCGCTCGCCCCGGAGGACGCCCCCTCCGCGGCGAGGACCGACGCGCTCGGGCCGCTGCCCTTCTTGATCTCGGGCAGGACCGAGCCGGCCCTGCGGGCCCAGGCCGCGCGCCTCTCGGCGCACCTCCGCGCGCATCCGGACCTCGCCCTCGGCGACGTCGCCCGCGCCCTCGCCACCACGCGCACGCACTTCGAGCGGCGCGCCGCGGTGATCGGCCAGGAGCGGGGAGCGCTGCTCGACGCGCTCTCTGCCCTCGCCGAGACGCGCCCTCACCCGCTCCTCGCGCTCGGCGGAGGGAAGGGCGAGGGGAAGCTCGCGCTGCTCTTCACCGGCCAGGGCAGCCAGCGCCCGGGCATGGGGCGCGCGCTGTACGAGGCGTTCCCCGCCTTCCGGCGCGCGCTCGACGCGGCGATGGCGCACCTCGACCCGGCGCTCGAACGGCCGCTCGCGGAGGTCCTGTTCGCGGCGGAGGGCTCGGCAGACGCGGCGCTGCTCGACCAGACGGCGTTCACCCAGCCGGCGCTCTTCGCGCTCGAGGTCGCGCTCTTCCGGCTCCTCGAGGGCTGGGGGCTCGCCCCCGAGCTCCTCCTGGGTCACTCGATCGGCGAGATCGCCGCCGCCCACGTCGCCGGCGTGCTCTCGCTCGAGGACGCATGCGCGCTGGTCTCGGCGCGCGCGCGGCTGATGCAGGCGCTGCCCGCCGGCGGGGCCATGGTCTCGCTGCAGGCCTCCGAGGGCGAGGTGCGGCCGATCCTGGCGGGGCGCGCGGGGCAGGTGGACATCGCGGCGCAGAACGGGCCGCTGTCGACCGTGATCGCGGGGGACGAGGACGCGGTCCTCGCGGTCGCGGAGCATTTCGAGGCGAGCGGGCGGAAGGCGACGCGGCTCCCGGTGAGCCACGCGTTCCACTCGCCCCGCATGGACGGGATGCTCGGCGCGTTCCGGCGGGTCGTCGAGCGGCTCTCGTTCTCCCCGCCGCGCATCCCCCTCGTCTCCAACGTGACGGGCGAGCGGGCCACCGCCGAGGAGCTCGGCTCGGCGGACTACTGGGTGCGGCACGCGCGCGAGGCCGTCCGCTTCCTCGACGGCATGCGCGCGCTCGAGGCCGAGGGGGCGAGGACGTTCCTCGAGCTCGGCCCGCACGGCGTGCTCTCGGCCATGGGGCAGGGGTGCCTGTCCGCGGAAGCGCAGGAGCGCGCGGCCTTCGTCCCGGCGCTCCGGAAGGACCGCCCGGAGGTCGAGGGCCTCCTCGCCGCGGTCTCCGCGCTGCACGTCCGCGGCCACGCCCTCGACTGGGCCGCGTTCTTCGCGCCGCGCGGCGCGCGGCGCGTCCCGCTCCCCACCTATGCCTTCCAGCGCGAGCGCTTCTGGATCGAGGCGCCGCCGCCGGGCGCGGCGCCGCGGGGCGCGCCCCGAGGGCGCTACCCGCTCGCGGGCGCCCGGATCGAGCTGCCGGACGGCTCCTTCCTGCACACCGTCGACGTCGGCCCCGCGGCCCAGCGCTACATCGCCGCGCACCTCGTCTACGGGCGCATCGTGGTCCCGGGCGCGTTCCACCTGGCGGTCCTCCTCGCCGTGGCCGAGTCCCACTGGCCCGATCAGGCCATCGAGCTCTGCGACGTGCAGTTCGTCCGGGCGCTCTCCTTCGATCGGCCCACGGAGCGGGCCGAGCTCCAGATCCAGCTCACGCCGCTCGGGAGCGGCGAGGAGGGGCTCTCCGCGACGGTCTCCACGCGACGCGACGGCGCGTTCGCGATCCACGCCACCGCCGTCCTCCGCCCCGTCCCGCCGGGCCGCATCGCGCCGCGCTCTCCCCTGCAACCGCCGTCGGACCTGAAGCCCATCGACTGGGTCGCGCAGCCCGTCGCCTGGGGCTCCGAGCTGCCCGACTGGAGCGACAGGAACATCGACTGGGGCCGCGCGTGGTGGTGGGTCCGGGGCGCCAGCCACCCGCGCGCGCGGACCGGGCTCGGCCGGTTCGAGCCCCCGGCGGGCGTCCCCGCCGACGACGCGCCGCTGCCCGGCGGGTTCATCGACAACGCCTTCTGGCTCGAGCGCTGGAGCGGCGCCGAGCTAAAGCGCGGCGACGAGGTCCCCCGGCTGCCCTTCGCCGTCGAGCGGCTCGTCTGGTACGGCCGCCGGGAGGCGCCCGCGTTCGCCGAGTACGCGCTCCGGGCCGATCAGGGCGACGACGCCGAGGCGCGCTCCGCCGACCTCGCGTTCTGGGACCGCGCGGGGACACCCCTCGGGCACCTGGAGGGCTTCACCTCCTACCGCGCGCCCGCCGACCGGTTCTTGCCCGACCAGGCGCCCCGCGACCTGTACATCGTCGCGTGGACCGAGACGCCCGCGCCCGCCCCGGAGCGCCCGGTGCGCTGGGTCGTGCTCGGCGGTGATCCGGCGGAGCTCGTCCCGGCCGGCCCGGAGCCAGGGCGGTACGCCGACCTCGCCGCCCTGCAGCGCGCGCTCGATCGCGGCGCGCAGGCGCCCGACGCCGTCGTCGTCCCCTGGGAGGCCGAGGGGGCCGATCCGGTCGCGGCCGCCCACGTCGCGACCCGGGCGGCGCTCGCCCTCTTGCAGGCGTTCCTCGCCGACGAGCGCCTCGCCGCCTGCCGCCTCGTCGTCCTGACCCGGGGCGCCGTCGCCGCGCGGTCCGGCGAGCAGGTCCCCCGCCTCGCGCACGCCCCCCTCTGGGGCCTCGTGCGCGCCGCGCAGACCGAGCTCCCGGAGCGCGCCATCCTCCTCGTCGACACCGACGATCACGAGGACTCCCGCCGCGCGCTCCCGCTCGCCCTCGCCTCGACCGAGGCGCAGCTCGCCCTGCGCGCAGGGAAGATGCTCTGCCCCAGGCTCGCGCGGCCGAGCCCGTCTCCCGGCGCGAGCAGCGCGAGCCCCCGGCCGCTGGATCCGGAGGGCACGGTCCTCGTCACCGGCGGGACCGGCGCGCTGGGCGTGCTCGTCGCCCGGCGCCTCGTCGCGCGACACGGGGTCCGGCACCTCGCGCTGCTGTCGCGGCAGGGGCCCAGGGCGCCGGGCGCCGAGGCGCTCCGGGAGGAGCTCTCGGCCGCCGGGGCCACGGTCGCCCTGGTCGCGTGCGACGCCGCCGATCGGCCGGCCTTGCAGCGAGCGCTCGAGTCCATTCCGCCGGCGCACCCGCTCACGGGGGTCGTTCATGTCGCCGGCGTCGTCGACGACGGCATCCTCCCGTCCCTCGTCCCCGCGCAGCTGGACCGGGTCCTGTCGCCGAAGGTGGACGCCGCCCATCACCTGCACGAGCTCACGCGGGCGCTCGATCTGCCGCTGTTCGTGCTGTTCTCGTCGCTCTCCGGCGTGCTCGGGGCCGCGGGGCAGGCGGGCTACGCCGCGGCCAATGCCTTCCTCGACGCGCTCGCGGCGGGGCGGCGCGCCGAGGGGCTCGCCGGCCTCTCCCTCGCGTGGGGCCCCTGGGCCGAGGGAGGGATGGCCGCGCGCATCTCCGACGTCGACCGGGAGCGCATGCGGCGCCGCGGGATCCCGCTGCTCTCGTCCGCGGACGGCCTCGCCCTGTTCGACGCCGCCCTCGGGCGCCCCGAGGCGCTCGTCGCCCCCGTGCGCCTCGATCTCGACGCCCTCGCCGCGCGGGGCGAGGACACCCCGCCGCTGCTCCGCGGGGTCGTCCGCGCCGCGCCCCGGCGCGCCGGGGCCGCGCCCGCCTCGCCGTCCGCCGGGGCGCTGAGGCCGCGCCTCTCCGGCCTGCCCGCGCCCGAGCGCGAGCGCGCCCTGCTCGAGCTCGTCCGCGCCGAGGCGGCCGCCGTCCTCGGCGCCGCGCCCGGCGCCATCGAGCCGCGGCGCCCGCTCCAGGAGATCGGGCTCGACTCGCTGATGGCCCTGGAGCTGCGGAGCCGCCTCGGCGCCGCCGCCGGCCTGCGGCTGCCCGCGACCCTGGTCTTCGATCACCCCACGCTGGTCGCCCTGGCAGAGCGGCTGCGCGACGAGCTCGCCCTGGACGTCGCCGAGGGCGCCCCGCCCGCGCGCGACGAGGCCGAGATCCGGCGCGCCGTCGCGAGCATTCCCCTGGCCCGGCTCGAGGAGGCCGGGCTCGTCGACGTCCTCCTGCGCCTCGCCGGCCACGAGAGCGGCGCGGCGCCGGAGCTCCACGACGACGACGGCCGCAGCGCGATCGACACCATGAACCTGGACGACCTCGTGAAGCTCGCGCTCGACGAGGCCAGCGTCGGCACCTGATGATGAGCACCTCCACGGACAGCAAAGTCGTCGAAGCGCTGCGGGCCTCTCTGAAAGAGGTCGAGCGGCTGCGCCAGCAGAACCAGAAGCTCGTGGCGGCCGCCCGGGAGCCCATCGCGATCGTCGCGATGAGCTGCCGCTTCCCGGGCGGAGTGAGGACCCCCGAGGACCTCTGGGAGCTCCTGCGCGACGGCAGGGACGCGATCTCGGCCTTCCCCGACGACCGGGGCTGGGACGTCGACGCGCTCTACGACCCCGACCCGGACCAGAAGGGCAAGAGCTACGCGCGCGAGGGCGGCTTCCTCCGCGAGGCCGACCGTTTCGACGCCGAGTTCTTCGGCATCAGCCCCCGCGAGGCGCTGGTCATCGATCCGCAGCAGCGCCTGCTCCTCGAGACGTCCTGGGAGGCCCTCGAGCGCGCGGGCGTCGATCCCGCCTCGCTCCAGGGCAGCCAGACCGGGGTCTTCGTCGGCGTGATGTACCGCGACTACGGCGAGCGGCTGCTGCACGCGCCGGACGATCGGGTCAAGGACAGCTTCGAGGGCCACATCGGCGCGGGCAGCGCGCCCAGCGTCGCCTCCGGGCGCATCGCCTACACCCTCGGCCTGCAGGGCCCCGCGGTCACCGTCGACACCGTGTGCAGCTCGTCCCTCGTGGCGCTGCACCTCGCTTGCCAGGCGCTGCGCAGCGGCGAGTGCTCGGTGGCGCTCGCCGGCGGGGTCACCGTGATGGCGACGCCCAGCACCTTCGTCGAGTTCAGCCGCATGCGCGGGCTCGCGCCCGACGGCCGCTGCAAGGCGTTCTCTGCGAAGGCCGACGGCGTCGGGTGGGCCGAGGGCGCAGGGATGCTGGTGCTCGAGCGGCTCTCCGACGCCCAGCGGAACGGCCACCCCGTGCTCGCCGTCGTGAGGGGCTCGGCCGTGAACCAGGACGGCAGGAGCCAGGGCCTCACCGCGCCGAACGGCGTGGCGCAGCAGCGCGTCATCCGCAGCGCCCTCGAGTGCGCCGGGCTGGCCCCCGACGACATCGACGCCGTGGAGGCGCACGGGACCGGGACCAGGCTCGGCGACCCGATCGAGGCCGAGGCGCTGCTCACCGCGTACGGCCGGGGCCGCGCCGGCGACAGGCCGCTCTGGCTCGGGTCCGTCAAGTCGAACATCGGCCACACCCAGGCCGCCGCCGGCGTCGCCGGCGTCATGAAGATGGTGCTCGGCATGCAGCACGGGCTCTTGCCGAGGACGCTGCACGTCGAGGAGCCGTCTCCGCACGTCGAGTGGTCCCGGGGCGCCGTGCGCCTCCTGGGCGAGGCCGTCCCCTGGCGCGCGAACGGCCACCCTCGCCGCGCGGGCGTCTCCGCGTTCGGCGCCAGCGGGACCAACGCCCACGTGATCCTCGAGGAGGCCCCCGCCGCGCCTCGGGCTCAGGACGAGCCCCCGCGGGCGGCGCCCCCGGCGATGCCCGTGCTGCTCTCGGGCAGGACGGAGGGCGCCCTCTTCGCGCAGGCCGGGAAGCTGCGGGATCACCTCGCGGCGAACGCGGAGCTCTCGCTCGTGGACGTCGCGCGCTCGCTGGCGACGTCGCGCACGCACTTCGAGCGGCGCGCCGCGGTTGTCGCGCAGGGCCGCGCGGCGCTGCTCGACGCCCTGGGCGCCCTGGCCGAGGGCCGGCCTGCTCCCGGCGTGGCCGTCGGCGAGGTCAGGGGCACCGGCAAGCTCGCGCTCGTCTTTCCCGGGCAGGGCGGGCAATGGGCCGGGATGGCGCGCCCGCTGCTCGAGACCTCCGAGGTCTTCCGCGAGCACATCGAGGCCGCCGAGCGCGCCCTCGCGCCGCACACCGGCTGGTCGGTCTCCGGCGTGCTCCGGGAGCAGGAGGGGGCCCCGTCGCTCGAGCGGGTCGACGTCGTGCAGCCCGTGCTCTTCGCCATGATGGTCTCCCTGGCCGCGCTGTGGCGCTCCCTGGGCGTCGTCCCCGACGCCGTCGTCGGGCATAGCCAGGGTGAGATCGCGGCGGCCTGCGTCGCCGGCGCCCTCTCGCTCGAGGACGCCGCCCGGGTGGTCGCGCTGCGCAGCCGCGCGCTCCGGAGGCTCGCCGGCCAGGGCGCCATGGCCGCCGTGGAGCTCCCCGCCGCCGAGCTCGGCCCGCGCCTCTCGCGCTGGGGCGATCGCCTCGCCGTCGCGGCGGTCAACGGGCCTCGCTCGACCGTGGCCTCGGGCGATCCTCGCGCCATCGACGAGCTGCTCGGCGCGCTCGAGGCAGATCAGATCTTCGCGCGCAAGGTGCGCGTCGACATCGCCTCGCACGGCGCGCAGGTGGAGGCGATCCGCGAGGAGCTCCTCGCGGCGCTCGCGGGCATCGCGCCCCGGCGGGCGGCGATCCCGCTCTACTCCACGGTGACCCTGGAGAAGCTCGACGGCGCCGAGCTCGACGCCGGCTACTGGTACCGCAACCTGAGAGAGACGGTCCGCTTCGCGGAGGCGACGCGTCGGCTCCTGGGCGAGGGGCACCGCTTCTTCGTGGAGGTGAGCCCTCACCCGGTGCTGTCGACGGCCTTGCAGGGGACCATCGAGGCCTCCGGGCTGCCCGCCGCGGCCCTGGGCTCGCTGCGCCGCGACGAGGGCGATCTCGGGCGCTTCCTGCTGTCGCTCGGGGAGCTCCACGCCCACGGCTTCCCGATCGCGTGGGGCGACGTCCTGCCCCGAGGGAAGCGGGTGCCCCTGCCCACCTACGCCTTCCAGCGCGCGCGGTACTGGCTGCCCTCCGCGAGGAACCCCGGCGCGGCGGGCCTGCTCCCCGCGCGGCACCCGCTCCTCGGCGCCGGCAGCGTGCTCGCCGAGAGCGGCGCCTGGCTCTTCAACGCCAAGATCGCGCGAAGGGCGCCGCCCTGGATCGAGGACCACGTCGTGCTGGGGCGCGCCCTCTTGCCCGGCGCCGCCTTCTTCGAGCTGTCGTGCGCCGCCGTGAAGGCGAGCCACGAGGGGCGCTCGTTCACGCTGACCGAGGCGGTGGTGCACACGCCGCTGGTCGTCCCCGAGCGCGGCGAGCTGTACGTGCAGGTGAGCGTCACCTCCCAGCAAGGAGGGGACGCGCTCCGCGTCTGCGTCCACAGCGCGCCCGCCGCGACGGAGCTCGACGAGCTCTCCTACACGTTGCACGCGGAGGCCAGCTTCGCGCGGAGCGGCGGCGAGCCCGCGCCGCCGCCCGGGGGCAAGCTGCCTCCGGAGGGCTCCTCGCCCGCGTCGCTCGACGGGCATTACGCCGCGGCCCGCGAGCGGGGCCTCGCGTACGGCCCCCGCTTCCAGACGCTGCGCGAGGTGTTCCTGGAGGGCCCCGGGGGGGAGGCGTCCGTGCTCTGGGCGAAGGTCTCGCTCGACGACGCGTCGCGCGCCGAGGCGGCGGACTACGGCCTCCATCCGGCCCTGCTCGACGGCGTGCTGCACGCGCTCAGCGTGGAGCAGGCGCAGGAGGGGGTCTTCCTGCCCTTCTCGCTCGATCGGATGCGCCTGTTCCGCGAGGGCGCGAGCGCGCTCTTCGCGCGCGTGGAGCGGCGGCAGGGCGGCGAGGAGACCCTGAGCGCCGATATCGTCCTGTACGACGAGGAGGGGGCCCCCGCAGGTGAGCTCCTCGGGCTCCGCCTCAAGCGCGCCGACGAGCCCGCGCTCTCTCGCGCGAGCAGCGCGGACCGGCACCAGTACGTCGTCGGCTGGCAGGAGGTCCCGCCGAGCGGCGCTCGCCTCGCCGGCCGCTTCGCGCTGGTCGGAGGCGGCCACCCGCAGGCCCGGGCGATCGCGCGCGCGCTCGACGCCGCGGGCGCTCGCGTCGAGGAGGTTCCCCCGGGCGCGCTCGCGGAGGGGGCGCTCGACGGCTTCGACGGGCTCCTGCGGTTCTGGCCCGCCCCGGAGGGCGGCGAGGACGCCGTCGTCGAGCGCGCGCACCGCGAGAGCGCCCGCGCGCTGGCGGAGCTGCAGTCCATCGTCGCCTGGGCCCGGCCTCCCCGGCGGCTCGTCTGGATCACGCAAGGGGCCGTGGCGGCGTCCGAGGGCGAGGACGTGCCCGCGCTGCCCTGCGCCCCGCTCTGGGGCCTCGGGCGCGCGGCGCGCAGCGAGCACCCGGAGCTCGGCCTGCGCTTGCTCGATCTCGGGCCGGATCCCGCGGATCCCGAGGCCCTCTCGCAGGCGCTCGCGCGGGGCGACGAGGAGCCGGAGCTGGCCCTGCGCGAGGCGCGCCTCCTCGCCCCGCGGCTCCTGCGCGCGCTCCGGCGCCGCGCCGGCCACGCGCGCCAGGGGGCCTCCGGGCGCTCCTCGCGCGGGGACGGGACCTTCCTCGTGACGGGCGGGCTGGGCGCGCTCGGGCGCGGCGTCGCGCGCTGGCTCGCGGAGCAGGGGGCGCGCCGGCTCATCCTGACCTCGCGGCGCGGCGCGAGCGCGGCGCCCGAGCGCGCGCGACAGCTGGAGGCCGAGCTCTCGGCGCTCGGCGCGGAGGTCACCCTCGCCGCCTGCGACGTGGCCGACGGCGAGGCGCTCCGGGCGCTGCTCGACGCGATCCCCGCCGGGGCCCCGCTGCGCGGCGTGTTCCATTGCGCCGGCGTGCTCGACGACGGCGTGCTGCGGGAGCAGTCCCCCGAGCGCTTCGCGCGCGTCATGGCCCCCAAGGTGGCGGGCGCCTTCCACCTGCACCGCCTCACCGCGCGCTCGCCGCTCGAGCACTTCGTGCTCTTCTCCTCGGCCGCCGGCCTGCTCGGCGGCGCGGGGCAGAGCAACTACGCGGCGGCGAACACGTTCCTCGACGCGCTCGCGCATCACCGCAGGGCGCGGGGGCTGCCCGCCCTGTCGCTGGCCTTCGGGCTGCTCGCGGAGCAGGGCGGCATGACCGCGCACCTCGGCGAGGCCGATCGCGCGCGCATGGCGCGCGCCGGGCTCTCCGCGCTCTCGCTCGACGACGGCCTGCGCCTGCTCGAGGCCGCGATCGACGGTGGGGAGGCGCTCTCGGTGCCCATCGCGCTCGACCTCGCGCGGATGCGCGCGGACCTCGCGCGCGGGCAGGACACCGCGCCGCCCCTCCTGCGATCGCTGCTCCGGATCCGCCCCGAGCCTCCCCGTCCCTCGACCTCGCCCCTGCGCGCGCAGCTCGAGGGCCTGCCGGAGGCCGAGCGGCGCGCGGCGATGCTCGCGCTCGTGCGCGCCGAGGCTGCCCTCGTGCTCGGCGTCGCGGCGCCGAGCGGCCTCTCGCCCGATCGGCCGCTCCGCGAGCTGGGGCTCGACTCCCTGATGGCCCTGGAGCTCCGGAAGCGGCTCGTCGCGCGGCTCTCCGCGGCGCTGCCGGCCACGCTGCTCTTCGATCACCCGACGCCGGACGCGCTGAGCCGCTACCTGCTCGGGCAGGTGCTCTCGCCGGGCGCGCGGGCCGCGAAGGCGGCCCCCCGCGCGGGGCAGGGCCGCCGCGACGAGCCCATCGCGCTCGTGGCCATGGCCTGCCGTCTCCCGGGCGGCGCCGACACGCCGGAGGCCCTCTTCCGCCTGCTCGAGCGCGGCGCCGACGCCATCGAGGTCTTCCCCGCCGAGCGCTGCGACGTGGGCGCCATCTACGACCCCGATCCCGACGCCGCGGGCAAGACGTACTGCCGCGAGGGCGGGTTCGTGCGCGGCGTCGACCGCTTCGACCCGGGGTTCTTCGACATCTCGCCGCGCGAGGCGGCGGCGATGGACCCGCAGCAGCGCCTCATGCTCGAGGTCGCCTGGGAGGCGCTGGAGCGCGCGGGGATCGTCCCCTCGACGCTGCGCGAGAGCAACACGGGCGTGTTCGTGGGCCTGATGGGGAGCGACTACGCCTCGCTCGGCGGCGGCGGGCTGGAGCGGCTCGACGGCTACGTGGGCACGGGGAGCGCCGGCTCGGTCGTCTCGGGGCGGCTCTCGTACACGCTGGGCCTGCAGGGCCCGTCGATCACCGTCGACACCGCCTGCTCGGGCTCCCTGGTGGCGCTGCACCTCGGCTGCCAGGCGCTGCGCGACGGGGAGTGCGACATGGCGCTCGTGGGCGGCGTGTCCCTGATCCTGACCCCGACGCTCTTCGTCGAGTTCAGCCGCCTGCGCGGGCTCTCCGCGGACGGTCGTTGCAAGAGCTTCTCGGCGGACGCCGACGGCGTGGGCTGGGCCGAGGGCTGCGGCGTCCTCGTCCTGGAGCGCCTCTCGGACGCGCGGCGCAAGGGCCGCCGCGTCCTCGCGCTGGTGCGCGGGACCGCGGTCAACCAGGACGGCAGGAGCCAGGGGCTCACGGCGCCGAACGGCCCCTCCCAGGAGCGCCTGCTCCGGCGCGCCCTCGCCGCCTCGGGGCTGTCGCCCGCCGACATCGATTACGTGGAGGCGCACGGCACGGGCACGACCCTGGGCGACCCCATCGAGGCGGGCTCGCTCGCGGCCGTCTTCGGGCCCGAGAGGTCCCCGGAGCAGCCGCTCCACCTGGGCTCGGTGAAATCGAACCTCGGCCACGCCCAGGCCGCCGCCGGCGTCGCCGGGGTCATGAAGGTCGTGCTCGCCCTGCAGCACGAGCTCTTGCCGCGGACCCTGCACGCCGAGCGACCCAGCCCGCACGTCGCATGGAGCGGCAGCGGCCTGTCGCTGCTCGTCGAGCCGCGCGCGTGGCCGAGAGGCCCGCGGCCACGCCGCGCGGGCGTCTCGTCGTTCGGGATCAGCGGGACCAACGCCCACGTGGTCCTGGAGGAGGCCCCGGCCGAGCCGGACGCGCCTGCCGTCGAGACCTCGCCGGCAGCGCTCCCGGTGCTGCTGTCGGGCCGGACCGAGGCTGCGCTGAGGGAGCAGGCCGAGCGGCTCTCGGCGCACCTCGCGCAGCACCCCGAGCAGGCGCTCGGAGACGTGGCGTACTCGCTCGCCACCACGCGCACCCATTTCGAGCAGCGCGCCGCCCTCGTCGCTCGGAGCCGCGCGGAGGCGATCGAGGCGCTGGGGGCGGTGGCGCAGGGCAAGCCGGGGGCCTGGGTAGCGAGGGGGGAGGCGAGGGCGACGGGCAAGCTGGTGTTCGTCTTCCCCGGGCAAGGGTCGCAGTGGGCGGGGATGGGCCGTGGGCTGCTGGAGACGTCGGAGGTGTTCCGGGAGCAGATGGCGGCGTGCGAGCGAGCGCTGTCGCCGCACATCGACTGGTCGCTGGGGGCGGTGGTCAGGGGCGAGCCTGGGGCGGCGTCGCTGGAGCGGGTGGACGTGGTGCAGCCGGCGCTGTTCGCGATGATGGTGTCGCTGGCGGCGGTGTGGGGGTCGCTGGGCGTCGTGCCGGACGTGGTGGTGGGGCACAGCCAGGGGGAGATAGCGGCGGCGTGCGTGGCGGGAGCGCTGACGCTGGAGGAGGGGGCGAAGGTCGTGGCGCTGCGCAGCCGGGCGCTGCGGCGGCTGTCGGGGCGCGGGGCGATGGCCGCGGTGGAGCTGGCGGCGGCGGAGGTGTCGGAGCGGCTGGGGAGGTGGGGAGAGCGGCTGTCGGTGGCGGCGCACAACGGGCCGCGCTCGACCGTGGTGTCGGGCGAGCCGGAGGCGGTGGAGGAGCTGCTGAGGGAGCTGGAGCAGGCGGGCGTGTTCGGGCGCAAGGTGCGGGTGGACATCGCCTCGCACAGCGCGCAGATGGCGGGGCTGCGCGAGGAGCTGACGGCGCAGCTCCAGGGGCTGTCGCCGCGCACCAGCCGCACGGCGCAGCTGTCGACGGTGACGCTGGAGCGGCTCGGCGGAGCGGAGCTTGACGCGGGGTACTGGTACCGCAACGTGCGCGAGCCGGTGCGCTTCGCGGAGGCGGTGGAGGCGCTGCTGGGCGGCGGGCACCGGTGGTTCGTGGAGGTGAGCCCGCACCCGGTGCTGGCGATGGCGGTGGAGAGCGCGCTGCAGGGAGCCGGGCACGCGGGCGCGGTGGTGGGCTCGCTGCGGCGCGACGAGGGCGAGATGGCGCGGCTGCTGCTGTCGCTCGGAGAGCTGCACGTCAGCGGCTTCTCCGTGGACTGGCCGAGGATCCTCCCTGCAGGGCGGCTCGTCGACCTGCCCACGTACGCGTTCCAGCGCGAGCGGCACTGGCGCGAGGCGCCGCCCCTCGCGGCGGCGCAGGGGTCGGCAGGGTACCGGGCCCAGGCGCAGGGAGGGCACCCGCTGCTCGGCCCCTCGTTCCGGATGTCGGCGCCCGCGGGCGTCGTCTTCTGGGAGCGCGCGCTGTCGCTGGCGGCGCTCCCCTGGCTCTCGGACCACCGCGTCGAGGCCGCGTGCCTCTTCCCGGCCGCGGGGTACATCGAGATGGGCCTGGCCGCCGCGAGGGAGGCGGCCCCGGGCGGGCAGCTCGCGCTCGAGGACGTCGCGCTGAAGCGCGCGCTCGTCCTCGGGGCCGAGGGCGCGGTCCGGGTGCAGGTCACGCTGGCGGAGGAGGGCGGGGGAGCCTTCCTGGTCCGCATCGCCCAGGCCCTCGACGGCGCCCTCGACGCCGCGCACGCATGGCAGGAGCTCGTCTCGGCGCGCGCGACGCTGGACCTCCGCGAGGCGCCGGAGGGCGCCTGCGGCCTCGAGGAGGCGCAGGCGCGCTGCGCGCGCGAGCTGGCCGTGGGAGAGCTCTACGAGGCGCTCTCGCAGAGGGGGCTGCGCTACGGCCCGGCCTTCCGCGGGATCGAGCGGCTCTTCCGCGCCTCGGACGGCGGGGCGGTCGCCCTGGCGCGCGTGCGCTTGCCGGACGCCGCGGGCGACGCCGGCCCCTTCGCCGTTCACCCCGCGCTCCTCGACGCCTGCTTCCAGGTCATGTCCGCGGCGGCGGCGGGCGCCGGGCGCGACGTCGACGGCCCGATGGTGCCCGTCCACATCGCTCGCGTGAGCCTCTCGCGGCCCGCCCCTCCCGGCGCCCTGTGGTGCCAGGTCACGGTCGCCGAGCGCCCGGGCGGCGCGGCCGGCGCCGTCGCCGACGTGACCCTGTGGGACGAGGCCGGCGCGCTCCTGGGGCGCATCGCCGGGCTCACGGTCGCGCCGATCGAGCGATCGGCGCGCCGAGAGGATCCGCTCTCGAGGGCGCTCCTCGGGGTGGAATGGAGAGCGCTCGACGCGGCCGACGCGCGGCACCTCGGCGCGCCGCGCGCGGGGCGATGGCTCGTGCTGGCCGACGGGCAGGGGTTCGCCGATCGGGTCGCCGCCGAGCTCGCGCAGAAGGGCGCCGAGGTGGAGATCGTCCGCGCGCGCGCCGCGCAGGAGGGCGGCGTCGATCCCCGCGATCGCGCCGCCGTGGCGAGGCGCATCGACGGCGTCCTGCGTGGCGGCGAGGCGCTCCGCGGCGTGATCTACCTGTGGGGCCTCGACTCCCCCGCGCTGGATCGGCTGCCCCCCGCGTCGATCCTCGACGCGGGCGAGGCCGGGTGGGCCGGCGCGCTGCACGTCGCGCAGGAGCTCTGCGGGCGTCCCCTGCGCGATCCGCCGCGGCTCGTGCTCGCGACCCTCCGCGCGCAGTCGCCCCGGGGCGCCGAGCCGGTGCGCCCGGAGCAAGCCCTCCTGTGGGGCCTCGGGGGAGCGCTGCGCACCGAGCACCCCGCCCTGCGTCCGATGCGCGTGGACATCGGCGATCCCGCGAGCCTGTCCGAGGCGCGCGCGCTGGTCGACCTGTCGCTCTCCGGCACCGAGGAAGACCAGGTCGCGCTGCGCGGAGAGGCGCGCTACGTCGCCCGCCTGCGGCGGGAGGCCTTGCCCGGGGCGGCGCGCTACCGCGTCGAGCCCCCGCGCGGGCGCCCCTACCGGCTCGAGATCGATGGGCCCGGGACGCTCGACGCGCTGCACCTCTGCACCTTCGACCTCGGCCCGCCAGGCGAGGGCGAGGTGGAGATCGAGGTCGACGCGACGGGGCTCAACTTCCTGGACGTGCTCTCGGCCATGGGCGAGATCCCCGCGCCCGCGGGCGAGCGCGTCCGCCTGGGCTACGAGTGCGCCGGCCGCGTCGCGCGCGTCGGCGCCGGCGTCGCGGGCCTCCGCGAGGGGCAGCGCGTGCTCGCGCTGGGCGCGGACGCCTTCGCCACGCGCGCGCGGGTGCCCGCCGCGCTCACCTTCCCGCTGCCCGAGGCGCTCTCGTTCGTGGAGGCGGCGACGCTGCCCCTCGTGCACCTCACGGCCTACGAAGGCCTGCACCACGTCGCCCGCCTGCAGCGGGGCGAGCGCGTCCTGATCCACTCGGCGGCCGGCGGGGTGGGGCTCGCGGCGATCCAGTGGGCCCGCCACGTGGGCGCCGAGATCATCGCGACGGCGAGCAGCGAGGAGAAGCGGGGCTTCCTGCGCGCGCAGGGCGTCGAGAAGGTCTCCGACTCGCGCTCGGATCGCTTCGTCGCGGACGTGCTCCGCTGGACGGGGGGCGAGGGCGTCGACGTGGTCCTCAACTCGCTCGCGAGCCCCTTCCTGGAGAAGGGCTTCGGCCTGCTCCGCGAGGGAGGGCGCTTCGTCGAGATCGGCAAGCGCGATTATCTCGCGAACCACCGCATCGGCCTGAACCCGTTCCTGAAGGGCCTGTCGTTCACGCTGGTGGACGTGGCGAGCATGATCCGCCGCCGGCCCGAGCGGGCGCGGCGCCTCCTCGAGGAGATCCTCGAGCACGTGCGGGCAGGGGTGCTGGGCCCCATCCCCCACCGCGTCTTCCCCCTCTCGAAGGCGCCCGAGGCGTTCTGGGAGATGGGGCGCGGCCGCCACATCGGGAAGCTCGTGATCCGCGCCGCGGAGGGCGCGCCGGAGCGCGTGTCGGTCCCGGTGGAGGCGGGCGCCGGGATCGTCCGGCGCGCGGCCAGCTACCTCATCACCGGCGGCCTCGGGGGCCTGGGCCTGTCGATCGCCGCGTGGATGGCCGGCGAGGGCGCGGGGCACCTGGTGCTGATGGGCCGCCGCGGCGTCCAGGACGACGCGCAGCGCCGCGCGGTGGAGGCGATCGAGGCGCGGGGGACGCGCGTGACGGTCGTCGCGGGCGACGTGGCCGACCGCGCCGCGCTCGAGGCCGCGCTCGCCTCGATGCCCGCGGAGGCTCCGCTCCGCGGGGTCGTCCACGCGGCGGGGCTGCTCGACGACGGGATGCTGGTCGCTCAGTCCACCGAGCGCTTCCGCCGGGTGATGGCCCCCAAGGTGGCGGGCGCGTCCCACCTTCACGAGCTCACGCGCGACCGCGCGCTCGACTTCTTCGTGCTGTACAGCTCGGCGGCCTCGGTCCTTGGCAGCCCCGGGCAGGGCAACTACGTGGCGGCGAACGCGTTCCTGGACGCGCTCGCCCATCACCGGCGGAGCCTCGGCCTGCCCGCGCTCGCGCTCGGCTGGGGTGTCTTCTCCGAGGTGGGGCTCGCCGCGGCGCAGGCCAACCGGGGCGCTCGGCTCGCCGATCGGGGCATGGGACAGCTCAGCCCGAGCGACGGCCAGGCGCTGTTCTCCCGGCTCGTCCCCACGGCCCTGACGCACGTCGCCCCGTGCCCGATCGACGTGCAGCAGTGGGTGGAGTCCTATCCGGAGCTCGCCGGGTGGCCCTACCTCGAGGTGCTGCTCGCCGAGGCCGCGGGCGCGAGCAGCGGCGCAGCCGACCGCGGCTGGCTCGAGGAGCTCCGGGCCCTGCCTCCGGGCGAGGCGCGGCAGCGGCTCACGGCGCACGTCCTCGCGCACCTCGGGCACGTGCTGCGGACCGATCCCGCGAAGCTCGACGCGAGGACGCCGTTCAAGGTCCTCGGCGTCGACAGCCTGATGGGCCTGGAGCTGCGAAACCGGCTGGAGACCAGCTCCGGCCTGCGGCTCGCTTCCACGGTCGTCTGGACCTACCCGGAGGCCGAGAGCCTCGCCGGGCACCTCCTCGGCCAGATCGTCGGCGAGGGCGCCGAGCCCGGCGTCGCCCGCCCTGGACCACGCCAGGCGGAGCCCGAGCGGGGCGAGCGCTGGGAGGTGGCCTCCTCGAACGAGGGCGGGGCGCAGCCGAGCGTGGCGTTCGAGTCTCTCTCCGACGATGACCTGTTCGCAGCCGCGCTGGAGCGCCTGAACGACGCATGACGACCGATTTCAAGACACTGCTGGCGAGGGCCCTCCGGAAGATCGACGATCTCGAGTCGGAGCTCTCCGCGGAGCGATCGCGGAAGAGCGAGCCGATGGCCGTCATCGGCCTCGCCTGCCGCTTCCCCGGCGGGTCCACGCCGGAGGCGCTGTGGGAGACGCTCGAGCAGCGGCGGGACATGGTCCGGGAGATCCCCGATAGCCGGGCCGTGCGGTCCTGGCCCGAGGGCGCGCCGCGCTGGGCCGGGCTGCTCGACGAGGAGCCGGATCGGTTCGACGCGGCCTTCTTCGGCATCGCCCCGCGCGAGGCGCTGAGCCTCGACCCGCAGCAGCGGCTGCTGCTCGAGGTGTCCTGGGAGGCGCTGGAGCGCGCCGGCCTCGTGCCCGGGCGGCTGCACGGCTCCCGCACCGGGGTGTTCGTCGGCCTGTGCACCGGCGATTACCTGGAGCGCGCGCTGCTGCGCCCCGCCGAGGAGCGCGAGTCGTACGACGTCACCGGGAACATGGCCAGCACCGCCGCGGGGCGGATCTCGTACACGCTGGGGCTCCAGGGCCCCGCGGTGACGCTGGACACGGCGTGCTCGAGCTCGCTCGCGGCCATCCACCTCGCCTGCCACAGCTTGCGCGCCGGGGAGAGCGATCTCGCGCTGGCCGGCGGGGTCAACCTCATCCTGTCCGAGCAGGCCATGGTGAACGCGGGGAGCACGCAGGCGTTCTCGCCGGATGGACGCTGCAAGACCTTCGACGCGTCCGCCAACGGGACCGTGCGGGGGGAAGGCTGCGGGGTCGTGGTGCTCAAGCGCCTGTCGGACGCGCGGCGCGACGGCGACCCCATCCTGGCGCTCGTGCGCGGCTCGGCCATGAACCAGGACGGGCGGTCCACGGGGCTGACGGCGCCGAACGTCCTCGCGCAGGAGGCGCTCCTGCGGGAGGCCTTGCGGCGCGCCGGCGTCGAGCCGCACGAGGTGGGCTACATCGAGTGCCACGGGACGGGCACCTCGCTGGGCGATCCCATCGAGACCGACGCGATCCGCGCGGTCTACGGCGCGCCTCGGAGCGACGGCTCCAGGCTGTGGCTCGGGGCGCTCAAGACGAACCTCGGGCACCTCGAGGCCGCCGCCGGGGTCGCGGGGTTCATCAAGGTCGTGCTCGCGATGCAGCACCGCCGGCTGCCGTCGAACCTCCACCTGCGCCACCTCAACCCGCGCATGAAGCTCGCGGGGACGCCGATAAGCCCCCTCTCCGAGGCCGTCGCGTGGCAGCCGATCGGCCGCCGCAGGGTGGCGGGCGTCTCGGGGTTCGGGATCAGCGGGACCAACGCCCACGTGGTCCTGGAGGAGGCCCCGGCCGAGCCGGAGGCGGCGAGCGCTGCGCGCGCCGAGGCGTCGCCGTCGCTGCTGCTGCTGTCGGGCCGGACCGAGGCTGCGCTGAGGGAGCAGGCCGAGCGGCTCTCGGCGCACCTCGCGCAGCACCCCGAGCAGGCGCTCGGAGACGTGGCGTACTCGCTCGCCACCACGCGCACCCATTTCGAGCAGCGCGCCGCCCTCGTCGCTCGGAGCCGCGCGGAGGCGATCGAGGCGCTGGGGGCGGTGGCGCAGGGCAAGCCGGGGGCCTGGGTAGCGAGGGGGGAGGCGAGGGCGACGGGCAAGCTGGTGTTCGTCTTCCCCGGGCAAGGGTCGCAGTGGGCGGGGATGGGCCGTGGGCTGCTGGAGACGTCGGAGGTGTTCCGGGAGCAGATGGCGGCGTGCGAGCGAGCGCTGTCGCCGCACATCGACTGGTCGCTGGGGGCGGTGGTCAGGGGCGAGCCTGGGGCGGCGTCGCTGGAGCGGGTGGACGTGGTGCAGCCGGCGCTGTTCGCGATGATGGTGTCGCTGGCGGCGGTGTGGGGGTCGCTGGGCGTCGTGCCGGACGTGGTGGTGGGGCACAGCCAGGGGGAGATAGCGGCGGCGTGCGTGGCGGGAGCGCTGACGCTGGAGGAGGGGGCGAAGGTCGTGGCGCTGCGCAGCCGGGCGCTGCGGCGGCTGTCGGGGCGCGGGGCGATGGCCGCGGTGGAGCTGGCGGCGGCGGAGGTGTCGGAGCGGCTGGGGAGGTGGGGAGAGCGGCTGTCGGTGGCGGCGCACAACGGGCCGCGCTCGACCGTGGTGTCGGGCGAGCCGGAGGCGGTGGAGGAGCTGCTGAGGGAGCTGGAGCAGGCGGGCGTGTTCGGGCGCAAGGTGCGGGTGGACATCGCCTCGCACAGCGCGCAGATGGCGGGGCTGCGCGAGGAGCTGACGGCGCAGCTGCAAGGGCTGTCGCCGCGCACCAGCCGCACGGCGCAGCTGTCGACGGTGACGCTGGAGCGGCTCGGCGGAGCGGAGCTTGACGCGGGGTACTGGTACCGCAACGTGCGCGAGCCGGTGCGCTTCGCGGAGGCGGTGGAGGCGCTGCTGGGCGGCGGGCACCGGTGGTTCGTGGAGGTGAGCCCGCACCCGGTGCTGGCGATGGCGGTGGAGAGCGCGCTGCAGGGAGCCGGGCACGCGGGCGCGGTGGTGGGCTCGCTGCGGCGCGACGAGGGCGAGATGGCGCGGCTGCTGCTGTCGCTCGGAGAGCTGCACGCGAGCGGCTTCTCCGTGGACTGGAGCCAGGTCCTGCCGAGAGGCCGGCGGGTCCTCTTGCCCACGTGCGCCTTCCAGCGCGAGCGGTACTGGATCGAGGCGCCCGAGGGGCGCCGCGGCGACGCCGCCTCCGCCGCCGCGCCCGCCGCCGATCAGGCCTTCTGGGAGGCCGTCGAGCAGGGCGATCCCGGCGCGCTGGCCCAGGCGCTCGGCGGAGGCGGCGCGCCGGACCGCGCCTCGCTCGGGGCGCTGCTGCCCGCGCTCGCGGCGTACCGCCGGCGCCAGCGCGAGCAGGGCCGCATCGACGCGCTCCGCTACCGCGTCGCCTGGAAGCCGATGTCCGCGCCGAGGGCGGGCGACCTCGCGGGCACGTGGCTGGTGCTCGTCCCCGACCACCTCGCGGACGGCGAGCGCCTCTCCGCGCTCGCCCGCGCGCTCGGCGCGGGCGGGGCGGACCTCGTGTCGCTCCGGCTGACGCACGAGGATGCCGACCGCGATCGGCTGGCAGCGCGCCTGCGCGAGGCGACGGGCGCGCCGCGCGACGCCGCCGCGCCGCGCGCCGCCCGGGCCGCCGCGCCGCGCGGCGTGCTCTCCCTGCTCGCGCTCGACGAGGCGCCGCTGCCCCAGCACCCCGCGCTGCCCCGCGGGGCGGCGCTCAACCTCGCGCTCGTCCAGGCGCTCGGCGACGCGGGCATCCAGGCGCCGCTCTGGCTCTTCACGCGCGGCGCCGTCTCCATCGGGCGCTCCGAGCGGCTCGAGAGCCCGCTCCAGGCCATGACGTGGGGCCTCGGGCGCGTCGTCGCTCTCGAGCACCCCGAGCGCTGGGGCGGCCTCCTCGACCTGCCGGAGTCGCTCGAGGACAAGGGGACCGAGCGCCTCGCGCAGGCGCTCGCCGGTCAGGGCGACGAGGACCAGATCGCGCTGCGGACCTCGGGCCTGTTCGTGCGGCGGCTGGTCCGGGCGCCCCTCGACAAGGCCGAGGCCGCCCGCGCCTTCGCGCCGCGGGGCGCCGTCCTGATCACCGGCGGCACCGGCGGCCTCGGCGCCCAGCTCGCCCGATGGCTCGCCCCGAAGGGAGCCGAGCGCCTGATCCTGACCAGCCGCCGCGGGCACGACGCCCCCGGCGCGGACGCGCTC
The DNA here is from genome assembly GCA_051525975.1 of Sorangium sp. So ce134. Lineage (GTDB taxonomy): Bacteria > Myxococcota_A > Polyangia > Polyangiales > Polyangiaceae > Sorangium. The sequence continues at coordinate 7,486,225 of CP150314.1, read as the reverse complement.
CTGGCGGAGCTCACCGCGCAGGGAGCCCGCGTCACGATCGCCGCCTGCGACGCCGCCGACCGGGACGCGCTCGCCTCGCTGATCCGGCGCGTGGAGGCCGAGGGCCCCCGCATCAGCGCGGTCATCCACGCGGCCGGGGTCGGGCGGATGGCGCCGCTCGCGGAGACCACCGTGCCGGAGCTCGCGGAGGCCGCCTCCGGCAAGGCCCTGGGCGCGCAGCACCTGCACGAGCTCTTCGCCGAGCGCCCCCTCGACGCCTTCGTGACCTTCTCCTCCGGCGCCGGGGTCTGGGGGAGCAGCCAGCAAGGCGCCTACGCCGCGGCCAACGCGTTCCTCGACGCGCTCTGCGAGCGCCGGCGCGCCCTCGGACAGACCGGCACCTCGATCGCCTGGGGCCTCTGGTCCGGGGGCGGCATGGGCGAGGGCGCCGCCATCCAGGACTACCTCCGCCGGCGCGGCTTCTCCGCGATGCCGCCCGCGCTCGCCCTCGCGGCCTTGCAGCAGGCGCTGGACCACGACGAGGCCGCCCTCGCCGTGGCCGACCTGGACTGGGCGCGCTTCGCCCCGGCCTTCGCCGCCGCGCGCGCGCGGCCGCTGATCGCCGATCTGCCCGAGGCGCGCCGCGCGCTCGAGGCGCAGCCTCCCGCGTCCGCCTCCGCGCCGAGCGACGGCGCGCTGTGCGCGGCGCTCCGGGGCCTCGCGGAGGGCGAGCGCCTCCGCCACCTCACCGGCCTCGTGCAGGCGCAGGCGGCGGCCGTGCTCGGCCACGCCGACGCCTCCCGCCTCGACCCCCACACGGGCTTCCTCAGCGCCGGGCTCGACTCGCTGATGGCCGTCGAGCTCCGGCGGCGGCTCCAGCAGGCGACCGGGCTGAAGATGCCCGCCACGCTCGCCTTCGATCACCCCACGCCCCATCACGTCGCCCGCTTTTTGCGCGACGCCCTCGCGCCCGCCCTCGGAGAGGCGCGCCGGGGCGAGGCCGAGCCCGCGCCGGCGGGCGCCGTGGCGGCGAGCCGTGAGCCGATCGCGATCGTCGGCGCCGGGCTGCGCCTGCCAGGCGGCGTCCTCGACCTCGACGGGCTGTCTCGCTTCCTCGAGCGCGGCGTCGACGCCGTCGGCCCCGTCCCCGCGGGCCGCTGGGACGCCGACGCCTTCTACGACCCGGATCCCGAGGCCAAGGGCAAGAGCTACGTCCGCGAGGCGGCCTTCCTGGATCACATCGATCGCTTCGACGCCGCCTTCTTCGGCGTCAGCCCCCGCGAGGCGAAGAACATCGATCCGCGCCACCGGCTCCTCCTCGAGACCGCCTGGCACGCGCTCGAGGATGCGGAGATCGTCCCGAGCTCGCTCGCAGAGTCGCGGACCGGCGTCTTCGTGGGCACCACGGCGAGCGACTACGAGGCGCTCCAGCGCTCGGCCGACGAGGCCGAGGCCTACATCATCACCGGGACCCACCCCTCGTTCGCGGCGGGGCGGCTCTCGTTCACCCTGGGCCTGCAGGGGCCGGCGCTCTCCGTCGACACGGCCTGCTCGTCCTCGCTCGTCGCCCTCCACCTCGCGTGCCAGGCGCTGCGCCGCGGCGAGTGCGATCTCGCCCTGTGCGCCGGCGTGCAGGTGATGGCGGACCCCGAGGCGTTCGTGGTCCTCTCGCGCACCCGCGCCGTCGCCCCGGACGGCCGCTCCAAGACCTTCTCCGCGAGCGCCGACGGGTACGGCCGCGGCGAGGGCGCCGTCGTCTTCCTGCTCGAGCGCCTCTCGGACGCGCGCGCGCGGGGCCGCCGGATCCTCGCCGTCGTCCGGGGGACGGCCGTCAACCACGACGGCGCGAGCAGCGGCATCACGGCGCCGAACGGCACGTCCCAGCAGAAGGTGCTGCGCGCCGCCCTCGAGGACGCCGGGCTCGCGCCGGGCGACGTCGACGTCGCGGAGTGCCACGGCACGGGCACCTCGCTCGGGGATCCCATCGAGGTGCAGGCGCTGGCCGAGGTCTATGGCGAGGGGCGCGCCGCGGACAGGCCGCTGCTCCTCGGCGCGCTCAAGACCAACATCGGTCACCTCGAGCCCGCCTCCGGGCTCGCCGGCGTGGCCAAGATGGTCGCCTCCCTGCAGCGCAAGGCGCTGCCGGCGACCCTGCACACGCGCCCTCGCAACCCCCACATCGACTGGGCCGCCCTGCCCGTCGAGGTCGTCGACGCGCCGCGGCCCTGGCCGGAGCGAGAGGGGGGCGGCCCGCGCCGCGCCGGCGTGTCCGCGTTCGGCCTCTCCGGCACGAACGCCCACGTCATCCTCGAGGAGGTCCCTGCCCCGCACGACGCGCCGGCGGAGGCGCCCGCCGCGCCGCCGGCGGCGCTGCCGCTCCTCGTGTCCGGCAAGACGACGCCGGCCCTGCGCGCCCAGGCCGAGCGCCTGCGCGCGCACCTCCTCTCGCGCCCGGACCTCGCGATGGCCGACGTCGCGCGCTCCCTCGCCACGACGCGCGCGCACTTCGAGCAGCGAGCGGCGGTGATCGCCGAGGGGCGGGGCGCGATCCTCGAGGCGCTCGACGCCATCGCCCGCGACCGACCTCACCCCGGCCCGCGGGGCGAGGCGCGGGGCGGCGGCAAGCTCGCGCTGCTCTTCACGGGGCAGGGGAGCCAGCGCCCCGGCGTGGGCCGCGCCCTGTACGAGAGGTTCGCCGCCTTCCGCGACGCGCTGGACGCCGCGTGCGCCCACTTCGACCCGGCGCTCGATCGGCCGCTCCGTGAGGTCCTGTTCGCCCCGGAGGGCTCCCCGGACGCCGCGCGGCTCGACCAGACCGCCTTCACGCAGCCCGCGCTCTTCGCGCTGGAGGTGGCGCTGTTCCGCCTCTTCTCCTCGCACGGGCTCACGCCCGATCTCCTGCTGGGCCACTCCATCGGCGAGATCGTCGCCGCGCACGTCGCCGGCGTGCTCTCGCTGGAGGACGCGTGCGCGCTCGTCGCCGCGCGCGCGCGCCTCATGCAGGCCCTGCCCGAGGGCGGCGCCATGGCCTCCCTGCAGGCCGCGGAGGACGAGGTCCGGGCCCTCGTCGCGGGCCGCGAGGCGCAGGTGGACATCGCCGCGATCAACGGGCCGGCGTCGATCGTGATCGCCGGCGACGAGGGCGCGGTCCTCGCGATCGAGGAGCGCGCGCGCTCCCTCGGCCGCAAGGCCTCGCGCCTCGCGGTCAGCCACGCCTTCCACTCCCCCCGGATGGACGCGATGCTGGAGTCCTTCGGCCGCGTCGCCGGCAGGCTCACGTTCCGGCCGCCGGCGATCCCCATCGTCTCCAACGTCACCGGCCGGCGCGCCTCGGCCGAGGAGCTGGCGTCGCCGGCCTACTGGGTGAGGCACGCGCGGCAGGCGGTGCGCTTCCTCGACGGCGTGCGCGCGCTCGAGGCGGAGGGCGCGTCGACGTTCCTCGAGCTCGGGCCGCAGGGGGTGCTCTGCGCCCTCGGGCGAGATTGCCTGTCCGAGGACGCCGCGGCGCGCGCGTCCTTCACGCCGGCGCTGCGCAAGGATCGGCCCGAGATCGAGGCGGTCACCAGCGCGCTCGCCGCCCTGCACGTCCGCGGGCACGCGCTCGACTGGGAGGCCTTCTTCGCCCCCCTCGGGGCGAGGCGCGCGCCGCTCCCCCTCTACGCCTTCCAGGGCGAGCGCCACTGGCTCGACGCCGCGCCGCCCCGGTCCATGGCCCACCGCGCGCCGGCCGGCCGGTACCCGCTCTCGGGCGAGCGGCTCGACCTGCCCGACGGATCGGTCCTGCACACCGTCCCGATCGGGCCGGGCGTGCAGGGTTACCTCGCGGATCACCTCGTGTACGGCCGCATCGTCGTCCCCGGCGCGTTCCAGCTCGCCACCCTCCTCGCCGTCGCCGACGCGCACTGGCCCGACAGGCCCGTCGCGCTCGGCGACGTCGAGTTCTTGCAGCCCCTCGTCTTCGACCACCCCTCCGATCGCGTCCTCCTGCACATCCAGCTCAGCCCCGCGGGCGGCGCCGACGCAGGCTTCCGCGCGACGATCTCCACCCGGCGATCGGACGCCTTCACGATCCACGTGAGGGCCACGCTCGGCCCCGCCGCGCCGCTCGATCGCTCGCCGCGCGCCCCCTCGCCTGCGCCCGCGGCGGACCTCGGCGCCGCGCCCCTTGCCGCGCTCGACGACGCGCTCCGGTCCTTGCAGGTCGACTGGGGGCCCCGGTGGTGGTGGCTGCGCGAGGCCGCCCCGCTGCGCCCGCGGGCCGGGTTCGGCCGGTTCAAGGCCCCCGAAGGCGTTCCCCAGGGGGACGCCCCGATCCCGGGGGGCCTCATCGACAACGCGTTCAGCCTCGAGCTGTGGAGCGGGGCCGCCGGCTCGCCCGGCGGCGCCCCTCGGCCCCCGGACGGGCGCAGCGCGCCCAGGCTTCCGTTCTCCGTCGAGCGCTTCGTGTGGAACGGCCGCGGGGCCGCCCCGGCCTCGGCCGAGCTCGTCCTGCGCGACGATCAGGATCCCGAGGCCGACGTCCGCGTCGCCGACGTCTCGTTCTGGGACGAGAGCGGCCTGCCCGTCGCCCGCATCGAGGGCCTCACCAACCGCCGCGCGCCGAAGGAGCGGCTCCTGCCCGAGGGCGCGAGGGGCGGCCTCTACGTCGTCGCGTGGGTCGACCCGCCCGACCCGACGCCGCCGCCGCAGGCCGGGGCCGGCGCCTGGGCCGTGCTCGGCCGGGACGCGCTCGGGCTCTCGACCGCGCTCGCGGGCGCCGCGCTCACGGTGGAGGGCCATGGGGATCTCGCCGCGCTGAGGGCCGCGATCGACGGCGGCGCGCCCGCGCCCGAGGTCGTGGTGGTCCCCTGGACGAGCGGCGCCGAAGAGCTCGCCGCGGCCGCCCACGGCGCCGCGCGCCGGGCGCTCGCGCTCCTCCAGGAATGGCTCGCCGACGAGCGCCTCGCCTCGAGCCGCCTCGTCCTGGTGACCCGCCGCGCCGTCGCCGCGCGGCCCGACGAGGGCGCCCTCGATCTGGCCCACGCCCCCCTCTGGGGCCTCGCGCGCACGGCCCAGTCCGAGGCCCCCGACCGCTCCATCGTCCTCGTCGACCTCGACGATCACGCGGCTTCCCGGAGCGCGCTGCCGAGCGCCGTCGCCGCCGGCGAAGGTCAGGTCGCCGTGCGCGGCGGGGCCCTGCTCGTCCCCAGGCTCGTCCGCGCGAACGCCGCCGTCGGCGCCGAGGCCGGCCCCTGGGATGAAAGGGGCACCTTCCTCGTCACCGGCGGCACGGGCGGCCTGGGCGCGCTCGTCGCGCGGCACCTCGTCGAGCGCCGCGGCGTGCGCAGCGTCGTCCTCGCCTCGCGGCAGGGGCCCTCCGCCCCGGGCGCCGACGCCCTCGCGGCCGAGCTCTCGGCGAGGGGCGCGCGCGTCACCGTGGCCGCGTGCGACGTCGCCGACCGCGACGCGATCGCTCGCCTGCTCGCCTCGGTGCCCGCCGAGCGCCCCCTCGCGGGCGTGATCCACGCCGCCGGGGTGCTGGACGACGGCGTCCTGCACGCCCTCGATCCCGAGCGGATGGACCGCGTCCTCTCGCCGAAGGTGGACGCGGCCCTCCACCTGCACGAGCTCACCCGGCACCTGGATCTCGCGGTCTTCGCCCTGTTCTCGTCGCTGTCCGGCGTCCTCGGCGCGGCGGGGCAGGGGAGCTACGCCGCGGCCAACGCCTTCCTCGACGCGCTCGCGAGCCATCGCCGCGCCCTCGGGCTCCCGGCCGTCTCCCTGGCCTTCGGGCCCTTCGCGCAGGTCGGGATGGCGGCGCGCCTCTCCGAGCAGGGCCACGCCCGCGCCCGTCGCGGGGCGATGCCCCCGCTCTCGCCCGAGGACGGCCTCGCGCTCTTCGACGCGGCCCTCGGCCAGCCGAGCCCCTGCGTCGCGCCGACGCGCCTCGACACCGCGGCCCTGAGCGCCCAGGCCGGCCCCGTGCCGCCGCTGCTCCAGTCGCTCGTCCGCTCCGCGCCCCGGCGCGCGGCCGCGGCCCCCGAGCGCCCCGCCGGGGCGTGGAAGCAGCGCCTCGCGCTCCTGCCCGAGGCCGAGCGCGAGGGCGCCTTGCTCGACCTCATCCGCGGCGAGGCGGCCGTCGTGCTCGGCGGGACCCTGGAGGCCATGGAGCCGGATCGCCCGCTCCAGGAGCTCGGCCTCGACTCGCTGATGGCCGTCGAGCTGCGCGGCCGCCTCGCCGCCGCCGCCGGCCTGCGCTTGCCGGCGACGCTGCTCTTCAACCACCCGACGCCCGCCGCCCTCGCCGTGCTCCTCGGGGCGGAGATGTTCCGGGGCGAGCCGACCAACGGCGCGCCCGTGCTCGCAGAGCTCGACAGGGTGGAGGCCGCCCTGCTGGCGATGCCCCCGGACGAGGCGGCGCGCGCGCGCGTCGCCGCGCGCCTGCGCGCGCTCCTGTCGAGGTGGACCGACGCCCCGCGCGCCCCGGCTGCCCCCGCCCCGGCGCCGGCTCTCCACGCCGCCACCAACGATGAGCTGTTCGGCCTCATCGACCGAGAGATCGAAGAGATGGAGTTGGCAGATGAGTGAAGAGCAGAAGCTTCGGAGCTACCTCGAGCGGGCGACGTCTGCTCTCCAGAAGACGCGCGAGCGGCTGCGAGAGGCCGAGGAGCGGGACCAGGAGCCCATCGCGATCATCGCGATGAGCTGCCGCTACCCCGGCGGAGCGCAGAGCCCCGACGACCTGTGGCAGCTGCTGCTCGAGGGCCGGGACGCGATCTCTCCCTTCCCCGACAACCGCGGCTGGAACCTCGGCGACCTCTACGACCCCGACCCCGACGCGAAGGGGAAGAGCTACACGCGCGAGGGCGGCTTCCTCCACGACGCCGACCAGTTCGAGCCCACCTTCTTCGGCATCAGCCCTCGGGAGGCCTCCGCCGTCGATCCCCAGCAGCGCCTCCTGCTCGAGGCCTCCTGGGAGGCCTTCGAGCGCGCCGGCATCGTCCCGGCGTCGCTCTCCGAGAGCCCGACCGGCGTCTTCGTCGGCGTGATGTACCAGGACTACGGGATGCGCGGGACCTCGGCCCCGGCCGAGCACGAGGGGTACGTCGGGATCGGCAGCGCGGGCAGCGTCGCCTCGGGGCGCGTGGCCTACACGCTCGGGCTGCAGGGCCCCGCGATCACGATCGACACCGCGTGCAGCTCGTCCCTCGTGGCGCTCCACGTCGCCTGCCAGTCCCTGCGCCGGGGAGACTGCACCCTCGCGCTCGCGGGCGGGGTCAGCGTGATGGCGACCCCGGGCCCGTTCATCGAGTTCAGCCGCCAGCGCGGGCTGTCGCCCGACGGCCGATGCAAGGCGTTCTCCGCGGACGCCGACGGCGTCGGCTGGGGCGAGGGCGTGGGGCTCCTGCTCCTCTCGCGCCTCTCGGACGCCCGGAAGAACGGCCACCCCGTGCTCGCGATCATCCGGGCCTCGGCCGTCAACCAGGACGGCCGGAGCCAGGGCCTCACCGCGCCGAACGGGCCCGCGCAGGAGCGCGTCATCCACAAGGCCCTCGAGCGCGCCGGCCTGTCCCCGGCCGACGTCGACGCCGTCGAGGGCCACGGCACCGGGACCACGCTCGGCGATCACATCGAGGCCCAGGCCCTGCTGGCCACGTACGGCCAGGCCCATACGCAGGACAGGCCGCTCTGGCTCGGCAGCGTCAAGTCGAACATCGGCCACACGCAGGCCGCCGCAGGCGTCGCCGGGGTGATCAAGATGGTCCTCGCCATGCAGCACGGGCTCTTGCCGAGGACGCTGCACGCGGCGGAGCCCTCCCCGCACGTCGACTGGTCGCAGAAGACCGTGCGCCTCCTCGACGCGCCCGTGGCCTGGCCCTCGCCCGCGGGCGGCCGCCCGCGCCGCGCGGGCGTGTCCTCGTTCGGCATCAGCGGCACGAACGCGCACGTGATCGTGGAGGAGGCGCCCCGCGAGGGCGCGCGGACGTCGGCCGCCCCCGCGCCGGACGCGGCGCTGCCTTTGCTGCTCTCGGGGAGGACGGAGGCGGCCCTGCGGGCGCAAGCCGGCCGGCTCCGCGAGCGCCTGCTCGCGCGCCCGGGGATCGAGCTCGTCGACCTCGCCCACGCCCTCGCCACCACGCGCAGGCACTTCGAGCAGCGCGCCCTGGTGGTCGCCCAGGGCCGCGCCGCGCAGCTCGACGCGCTCGAGGCGCTGGCTGGCGCAAGGCCGCATCCGGCGGTCGCGCTCGGCGAGGGCAGGCGAGCCGGGAAGCTCGCGCTGCTCCTCACCGGGCAGGGCAGCCAGCGCGCGGGCATGGGTCGAGCCCTCGACGCGCAGTTCCCCGTGTTCCGCGCCGCGCTCGACGCGATCGCCGCCCACCTCGACCCGCAGCTCGGGCGGCCGCTCCGGGAGGCGATGTTCGCGGCGGAAGGCTCGCAGGGCGCGGCCCTCCTCGACCGGACCGCCTTCGCGCAGCCGGCGCTCTTCGCGCTCGAGGTGGCGCTCTTCCGCCTGCTGTCCTCGTGGGGGCTCGCGCCGGACCTCTTGCTGGGCCACTCGATCGGCGAGATCGCCGCCGCCCACATCGCCGACGTGCTCTCGCTGGAGGACGCGTGCGCGCTCATCGCCGCGCGCGCCCGCCTGATGCAGGCCCTGCCCGAGGGCGGCGCCATGGTCTCCGCGCAGGCCTCCGAGGAGGAGGTCCGGCCGCTGCTCGCGGGCCGCGAGGCCGAGGTCGACGTCGCCGCCGTCAACGGGCCGCTCTCCACGGTGATCGCGGGCGACGAGGCCGCGGTGCTCGAGGTCGCCGCGCGCCTCATGTCCCTCGGGAGGAAGACCTCGCGCCTCGCCGTCAGCCACGCGTTTCACTCTCCTCGCATGGCCGGGATGCTCGAGGAGCTCGGGCGCGTCGCGGCGGGCCTCACGTTCCGCGCGCCCCGCATCCCCATCGTCTCGACGCTGACCGGCAGGCGCGCGACCGCGGAGGAGCTGAGCTCGCCGGGCCACTGGGTGCGCCACGCGCGGGAGGCGGTGCGCTTCCTCCCGGGGATGCGCGCGCTGGAGGCGGAGGGCGCGACGACCTTCCTCGAGCTCGGCCCGCACGGGGTGCTCTCCGCGATGGGGCAGGCGTGCCTCTCGGAGGAGGCCCAGGCCCGCGCCGCCTTCGCGCCCGCCCTCCGGAAGGACAGGCCGGAGGTCGAGTCGCTGCTCGCCGCGCTCGGGGTGGTCCACCTGCAGGGGCACGCGCTCGACTGGCGGGCGATCTTCGCCCCGTTCGGCGGGCGGTACGTGGAGCTGCCGACCTACCCGTTCGAGCGCCAGCGCTACTGGCTGGAGGCGCCGGGCGGGCGCCCCGCGGACGCCGGCGCCGGCGCGTCGACCCCTGCCGACGCGCGCTTCTGGGACGCCGCAGAGCAGGGCGATCTCGACGTCCTGACCAGGGAGCTCGGCCTGGACGACGAGGCCCAGCGCGCGTCGCTCGGCGCGCTCTTGCCGGCGCTCGCCGCGTGGCGCAAGGAAAGACGCGCGCTGGGCGAGCTGGAGACCTTGCGCTACCGGGCGATCTGGAGGCCGCGCCCCCCGGCGAGCGCGCCGCCGCCCCGGGGCGTCGCCGGCGTCTGGCTGCTCGTCGTCCCGCGGGCGCCGGGCGGCGACGCGCTCGCCGACGCCATCGCCCGCGGGCTCGGGGCGCGCGGCGCCCGGGCGATCCCGGTGCCGGTCGAGGGCGACGCCGACCGGGCCGAGCTCGCAGATCGGCTGCGCGACGCGCTGGGAGGCGGAGGCGCCCCGCGGGGCGTGATCTCGCTGCTCGCGCTGGACGAGGCGCGGCGCTCCGGCGAGCGCGCGCTCCCCCGCGGCCTCGCCGGCGCGCTCGCCCTGGCGCAGGCGCTCCTCGACGCGGCGGTCGACGCGCCGCTCTGGCACTTCACCCGCGGCGCCGTCTCCGTCGGGCGCTCCGATCGCCTCGCGCGCCCGTGGCAGGCGATGATCTGGGGGCTCGGTCGCGCGGCATCCCTGGAGCACCCGGAGCGCTGGGGCGGGCTCGTCGATCTACCGGATGAGCTCGACCCTACGGCGCTGGAGCGCCTCTTCACCGCGCTCGGGAGCCCGGACGCCGAGGACGAGCTCGCGCTCCGCGCCTCCGGGCTCTTCGTGCGGCGGCTGGTCCGGGCACCCCTCGGCGAGGCCCAGGCGGCGCGCGCGTGGAAGCCGCGCGGCGCGGTGCTCGTCACGGGCGGGACCGGGGGCCTGGGCGCCCGGGTGGCGCGCTGGCTGGCCCAGCAGGGCGCCGAGCACCTCGTGCTCACGAGCCGCGCCGGGCGCGGGGCCCCGGGCGCGCTCGAGCTCGAGGCCGAGCTCGTCGCGCTCGGCGCGCGCGTGACCGTCGCCGCCTGCGACGCCGCCGATCGGCGGGCGATGGAGGGCCTGCTGGCGCGGCTCGACGGCGAAGGCGAGGGCGCCGCGCTCCGCGCCGTGTTCCACGCGGCGGGGGTCGCGCGGCACCGCTCGCTCGCCGAGACGACGCTCGCCGAGCTCTCGGACGTCGCCGCCGGCAAGGCCCTGGGCGCGTGGCACCTGCACGAGCTCCTCGCCGATCGCCCGCTCGACGCGTTCGTCCTGTTCTCCTCCATCGCCGGCGTCTGGGGGAGCGCGCAGCAGGGCGCGTACGTCGCGGCCAACGCGTTCCTGGACGCCCTCGCCGAGGCCCGCCGCGCCGAAGGGAAGCCGGCCACGTCGATCGCCTGGGGCCTCTGGGACGGCGGGGGCCTGGGCGACTCCCCCGCCGCGCAGGACCAGCTCCGGCGGCGCGGCGTCGCTGCGATGGATCCCGGGCGGGCCCTGCTGGCCATGCAGCAGGCGCTCGACCACGACGAGACCCAGGTCGTCGTCGCCGGCGTCGACTGGGAGCGCTTCGCGCCGTCGTTCGCCGCCGCGCGCCCGCGCCCGCTGCTGCGCCTCCTGCCCGAGGCGCAGCGCGCGCTCGAGGCGCCCCCCGCCGCGCCCCGCGAGGCGGAGATCCTCGCCCGCCTCCGCGGCCTCGGCGACGCCGAGCGCCTGCGGCACCTGGTCTCGCTGGTCCTCTCGGAGACGGCCGCGGTCCTCGGCCACGCGGACGCGTCGCGCGTCGACCCGCACACGGGCTTCGTCGACCTCGGCCTGGACTCGCTGATGACCGTCGAGCTGCGCAAGCGGCTCCAGCAGGCGACGGGCATCCCCCTGGCCGCGACCCTGGCCTTCGATCACCCCTCGCCCCACCACGTCGCGACCCTCCTCTGCGACGCCTTCGCGGCGGCGCTCGGGAAGGCGACCCGCGCCGCCCCGGAGCTGCCCGCGCGCGCGCCGGCCGACGAGCCCATCGCCATCGTGGGCGCGGGGCTGCGGCTGCCCGGCGGCGTCGCCGATCTCCCCGGACTGTTCCGCCTCCTCGAGCGCGGCGTCGATGCGGTCGGGCCGGTCCCCTCCGATCGCTTCATGATCGACGCGATCTACGATCCGGACCCGGACGCGAAGGGCAAGAGCTACGTGCGCGAAGGGGCGTTCGTGGACCGCGTGGACCTCTTCGACGCCGCGTTCTTCGGCGTCAGCCCGCGCGAGGCGAAGAGCATCGATCCCCAGCACCGGCTCCTGCTCGAGGCGGCGTGGCAGGCGCTCGAGGACGGCGGGATCGTCCCGGGCTCGCTCAGGGATTCGAAGACCGGCGTGTTCGTCGGGATCGGCCCGAGCGACTACGCGCTCCTCCAGGGCAACGCCGAGGACGTCGAGGCCCACGGGGCGATGGGGACGCACGCGTCCTTCGCCGCCGGCCGGATCGCGTTCACCCTGGGGCTGCAAGGGCCGGCCGTCTCGGTGGACACGGCCTGCTCCTCCTCGCTGGTCGCGCTCCACCTCGCCTGCCAGGCGCTGCGCCGGGGGGAGTGCGACCTCGCCCTCGCCGGGGCCGTGCAGGTCCTGGCGGCGCCCGAGTCCTTCGTGCTCCTGTCGCGTACCCGCGCGCTCTCGCCGGAGGGCCGGTCGAAGACGTTCTCGGCGAACGCGGACGGCTACGGGCGCGGGGAGGGGGTGGTGGTGGTGTGCCTCGAGCGCCTGTCGGAGGCGCGCGCCAAGGGGCACCCGGTGCTGGCGGTGGTCCGCGGCAGCGCGGTCAACCACGACGGCGCGAGCAGCGGGATCACGGCCCCCAACGGGACGTCGCAGCAGAAGGTGCTGCGCGCCGCGCTGGCGGACGCGGGGCTGTCGCCGGGGGAGGTGGACTTCGTCGAGTGCCACGGCACGGGCACGTCGCTGGGAGACCCGATCGAGGTGCAGGCGCTGTCGGCGGTGTACGGCGAGGGCCGCCCGGCGGAGCGGCCGCTCTTGCTGGGCGCGCTCAAGACGAACATCGGTCACCTCGAGTCGGCGGCCGGGCTCGCGGGCGTGGCGAAGGTGATCGCCTCGCTGCGCCGCGGGGTGCTGCCCCCGACGCTGCACACGACGCCGCGCAACCCGCACGTCGACTGGGAGAGCCTGCCGGTCGAGATCGTGGACACGCTGAGGCCCTGGCCCCGGCGCGAAGCGCTCACCCCGCGCCGCGCCGCGGTGTCGGCGTTCGGGCTGTCCGGCACCAACGCCCACGTGATCCTCGAGGAGGCCCCGCTCGCCTCGGAGGACGCGGCGGCGGGGGCGGCGAGCGCCCCTCCGGCGCTTCCGCTCCCGCTCCTCGTCTCGGGCAGGACCGAGGCGGCCCTCGGCGCGCAGGCCGCGGCGCTGCGGGAGCACCTCGCGGCGAGCCCGGACCTGCCGCTCCTCGACATCGCCCATTCCCTGGCGACCACGCGCACGCATTTCGAGCGGCGCGCCGCGGTGATCGCGCGCGATCGCGAGGGGCTCCTCGACGCCCTCGGCGCCCTCTCCCGGGGCGAGCCGCACGCCGCCGTCGCGACGGGCGAGGCGCGATCCGCTGGCAAGCTCGCGCTGCTCTTCACCGGCCAGGGCAGCCAGCGCCCGGGCATGGGGCGCGCGCTGTACGAGGCCTTCCCGGTCTTCCGCGACGCGCTCGACGCCGCGCTCGCGCACCTCGATCCGGCGCTCGACCGGCCGCTGCGTGAGGTGATGTTCGCCCCCGAAGGCTCGGCGGACGCGGCGCTGCTCGACCAGACGGCGTTCACGCAGCCGGCGCTCTTCGCCCTCTCCGTCGCGCTCTTCCGGCAGCTCGAGTCCTGGGGCGTCGCGCCCGATCTCCTGCTCGGCCACTCGGTCGGCGAGATCGCCGCCGCCCACGTCGCCGGCGCGCTGTCGCTGGAGGACGCGTGCGCGCTCGTCGCCGCGCGCGGGCGGCTCATGCAGGCGCTGCCCGCGGGCGGCGCCATGGCCTCGCTCCAGGCCACCGAGGCCGAGGTCCGGCCCCTGCTCCGCGGGCGCGAGGGAGCGGTCGACATCGCGGCGATCAACGGCCCCATGTCCACCGTGATCTCCGGCGACGAGGGCGCCGTGCTGGAGGTCGCGTCGCACCTCGAGCGCCTCGGGCGCAAGGCCACGCGCCTCGCGGTCAGCCACGCGTTCCACTCGCCCCGCATGGACGGGATGCTGCAGGAGTTCCGCCGGGTCGCGGGCAAGCTCGCCTTCGGTCCGCCCCGCATCCCGATCGTCTCCAACCTCACGGGCGAGCGCGCGACCGCCGAGCAGCTCGGCTCGGCGGACTACTGGGTGCGGCACGCGCGCGAGGCCGTCCGCTTCTTCGACGGCGTGCGCGCGCTCGAGGCCGAGGGGGCGAGGACGTTCCTCGAGCTCGGCCCGCACGGCGTGCTCTCGGCGATGGGGCAGGGGTGCCTCTCCGAGCAGGCCCAGCCCGCCGCGACGTTCACGCCGTCGCTGCGGAAGGGCAGGCCCGAGGTCGAGACCCTCGTCGCCGCGGCCTCTGCGCTGCACGCGCGCGGCCAGGCGCTCGACTGGGCGCGCTTCTTCGCGCCCTTCCGCCCGCGCCGCGCCCCGCTGCCCACCTACGCGTTCCAGCGCGAGCGGTGCTGGAGCGCGACCGAGAAGCGAGCCGGCGCGGCGGGCTGGCTCGCCGGCGACCACCCCCTCCTCGGCGCCGGCAGCATGGCGGCCGACACCGGCGCGTGGCGCTTCGACGCGGTGCTGTCGCGCCACGCGCCGGCATGGCTCGCCGATCACGGGGTCCTCGGGCGCACCCTGCTGCCCGGGGTGGCGTTCTTCGAGCTCGCGCGCGCGGCGGTGGAGGTGAGCCACGCCGGCCGCGCCTTCGCCCTCTCCGAGGCGGTGGTGCACACGCCGCTCGTGATCCCCGATCGCGGCGAGCTGCGCGTCCAGGTGAGCGTGGCGCCGCGCGAGGAGGGCGAGGGGCTGCGGGTGAGCGTCCACAGCGCGCCCCTCGCGCAGGATCCCCGGGAGCTGTCCTTCACGCTGCACGCCGAGGCCACCTTCGAGCCCTCGGCGGACGAGCCCGCGCCCCCGGACCCGCTGTGGCAGGTCCCGCCGGAGGGGTGCGTGCCCGTCCCGGTCGACGGGCTCTACGCGGAGGCCGCGGCGCGCGGCATGCACTATGGGCCGAGCTTCCGGTCGCTGCGCGAGGCGTTCCGGGAGCGGTCCGGGGACGAGGCGGGGGCGCTCTGGGTGCGCGCCGCGCTCGACGAGGCGTGGCACGCCGATGCCCAGCGCTACGGGCTGCACCCGGCCCTGCTCGACGGGGTGCTGCACGGGCTGGAGCTCGGCGCGCCGTCGCCGGGGCTCTTCCTGCCCTTCCTGTTGGAGGGGCTCCGCCTCTACCGCGAGGGAGCCCGCGCCGTGTGGGCGCGCGTGGAGCGCCGGGTCGAGGGCGAGGACACCTACCGGGCCGAGATCTCGCTCTACGACGCGCAGGGAGCGCCCGTCGGCGAGCTCTCCGGGCTCAGGTTCCGGCGCGCGGACGGGGCGTCGCTGCGCCGCGCCGGCGGCTCGGATCGCCACCGCCACCGGATCGCGTGGCAGCGGCTCAAGGCCAACGGCGCGCCCGTGGGGGGCCGCTTCGCGCTCCTCTCGGGCGGGGATCCCCGGGCGCAGGCGCTCGCGCGGGCGCTCGACGCCGCGGGCGTCCGCGTGGAGCACGCCTCCCTCGGCGCGCTCGGGGGCTTCGACGTGGTCTTCCGCTTCTGGCCCGCGCCGGACGGCGAGGACGGCGCCCGTTTCGAGCGGGTGCACGCGGAGGTCTCGACCGCCCTCGCCGAGCTGCAGTCCCTCGTCTCCGGCGGCGAGCCGGCCCCCCGCCTCGTCTGGATCACGCAGGGCGCCGTGGCCGCCTCGGAGCGCGAGGGCATCCGCGCGCTCGCGCACGCGCCCCTCTGGGGCCTCGGGCGCACGGCGCGGGCAGAGCACCCGGAGCTCGGCCTGCGGCTCTGGGACATCGAGGGCGGCGCGATCGACGCGAACGCGCTCAAGACGGCGCTCTCGCGCGAGGACGAGCCGGAGGTGGCGCTCCGCGGCGAAGAGGCGCTGGCGCCGCGGCTCGTCCGGGCGAAGCCCGCCCCGGAGGCGCCCGCGCGGCCGATCCGGAGCGACGGGACGTACCTGATCACGGGCGGGCTCGGCGCGCTGGGGCGGCTGGTCGCGCGCTGGCTCGTCGAGCAGGGGGCCACCCGGCTCGTCGTGGCGTCGCGGCGCGGCGCGGGGGCGGACGGCGCCGCCGAGGCGGAGGCGGAGCTCGCGGCGCTCGGGGCGAAGGTGACGATCGCCGCGTGCGACGTGTCGGACGCCGGCGGGCTCGCCGCGCTGCTCGGCGCGATCCCCGCGCAGGCGCCGCTCCGGGGGGTGTTCCACTGCGCCGGCGTGCTCGACGACGGCGTGCTGCGGAAGCAGACCCCGGAGCGCTTCGCCGGGGTGATGGCGCCCAAGGTCGCCGGCGCCCTCCACCTGCACCGGCTCACCGCGGGGATGGCGCTCGATCACTTCGTGCTCTTCTCGGCCGCCGCAGGCATCCTGGGCACCACGGGGCAGGGCAGCTACGCGGCCGCCAACAGCTTCCTGGACGCGCTCTCGCACCACCGCCGCGCGCAGGCGCTGCCGGCCAGCTCGCTGGCGTACGGCTACTGGACCGAGGGCCGCGGCATGGCCGCGCAGGTGAACGAGGCCGAGCTCTCGCGGATGACGCGCATGGGGCTCCGGGGGATCACGCCCGACGAGGGCATCTCGCTGCTCGAGCGCGCGCTCGCCGCGGACGAGGCGCTCTCCGTCCCGATGCCCCTCGACCCGTCGCGCCTGCGGGCGAGCCTGGAGCGCGCTGGAGAGCCGGTGCCGCCGCTCTTCCGGGCGCTGGTCTCGCCGCGCGCGCGCTCCTCGCCGCAGCACGCCTCGCGCCTGCGCGAGCGGCTCCAGGGCCTCCCGGAGGGCGAGCGCCGCGCCGCGCTGCGCGACCTCGTGCGAGGGGAGAGCGCGCAGGTGCTCGGCCTCGGCTCGCCGCAGGACATCGACGGCGACCGCCCGCTCCTCGAGATGGGCCTCGACTCCTTGATGGCCGTGCAGCTCCGCAATCGCCTCGGGACGACCGCCGGCGTGCTGCTGCCGACCAGCTTGCTCTTCGCCGAGATCACGGTGCACAAGGCCGCCGACTGGCTGGTCGACGCGCTCGCGCCCCGCCCGGGCCCCGCGCAGGGCCCGACCGGCGCGCTCGCGCAGCGCGAGCCGCCGGCGGAGCTCGACATGAAGGCGGCGCTGTATCCGCTCTTCAAGAGCGTCCTCGAGACGGGCGGCTCCGCGCTGGCCGCGGATCTCCTGAGCCTCGGCGTCGCGGCCCGGCGCAAGCGCGACGAGGCCGCCGCGTCCGAGACGCCCAGGCTCAGGCCGGTGCGGCTCGCCCACGGCCCGGCGCAGCCGATGATGATCTGCTTTCCCTCGTTCATCGGCCCCTGGGGGAACGTGCAGTTCGCGCGGTTCGCCGCGGCGCTGCGCGGGCAGCGGAGCGCCTTCGTGCTCCAGAGCCCCGGGTACGCCGAGGGCGAGCGCCTGCCCGACTCGGCCGCGACGCTCATCGACTATCATGCCCAGTCGATCCGCGAGTGCACGGGCGGGGCGCCGTTCGCGCTCGTCGGGTTCTCCGGCGGCGCCCTGCTCGCCTACCTGCTCACGATGCACCTCGAGAGCCAGGGAGCTCGTCCGTCAGGGCTCGTGCTGCTCGACGCGCGCATCCCGCGGGAGGCGCACCCCATGCTGAGGACGCACATGGCCGAGCTCCTGTATCACGTGTACTACAAGCTCCCGGAGGAGCTCTTCGCCACGATGCCTCAGGATCAGCGGGAGAGCCAGCTCACCGCGTCGGTGGCGTACCTCGACCTCCTGAACGCGCACGCCTGGCGGCCGCGGCCCGTGGCCGCGTCGACCCTGCTCATCCGTCCGAAAGAGGGGTTCCCCGGCCTGCCGATGGACGCCTATCAGGATCTTTCGAACATGGAGCAGCCCCACACGATCATCGATGTCCCCGGCGATCACTTCACCTTCCTGGCGGAGCACGCGGAGGTCACGGCGCGCGCCGTCCACGAATGGATCGCCACGATGTGCCCGGTTCACCACCACGAGATGACCAGCAAAGAGACCTTATGAGAGCGCCTCCGCCTGGCCCCGATCTTCCTCGACCGCTGTTTCTGTATCACTGGTTTTACCGCACCTACCCGTTCCTCGAGGAGTGCGCCCGGCGGTACGGCGAGGCCTTCTCCATCCGCATCCCCGGGATGCGGCAGGCCGTGGTCCTGCACCACCCCGACGCCATCAAGGAGGTCATCACCGCGGGCACCGACGACGCCCACGCCGGCAAGCTCAGCACGAACATGGCCCCCTTGCTCGGCAAGCATTCGTTGCTCCTCCTCGACGGCGCCGAGCACCTCCGCCAGCGCAAGCTCCTCCTCCCGCCCCTGCATGGCGAGCGGATGAACGCTTATGGCGCGCGCATCGCCGAGATCACCGAGTCGTCGCTCGCTCGCTGGCCGGTGGGCCGCGAGTTCCCCGTGCACGAGCGCCTTCAGGCCATCACCCTCGACGTCATCCTGCGCGTCGTCTTCGGCCTCGACGACCCCTCGCTGCTCGAGTCCGTGCGGGCGCGGCTCTTGCGCTTGTTGGATGTCGGGTCGAACCCCTGGCTGCTCGTCCCCGCGCTCCAGCGGGACCTGGGCGCGTGGAGCCCCTGGGGGAGGTTCGTGCGGGCCATACGCGGCGCGGACGAGCTCCTCTACGCGGAGATCGGCCACCGTCGCGCGCAGGGGCGGTCGGAGCGCGATGACGTCCTGACCCTCCTGCTCCAGGCGCGCGACGAGCAGGGCCAGGGGATGACCGACCAGGAGCTGCGCGACGAGCTGACCACGCTGCTCGTCACGGGCAACGAGACGACCGCGACGAGCCTCGCCTGGGCGCTGCGCTGGATCCTCGCGACCCCCGCGGTGCACGAGCGTCTCCAGCAGGAGCTCGCGGAGGGCGACGCCTCGCCCGAGCGCCTGGTCAAGCTCCCTTATCTCGACGCCACCGTGCGAGAGGTCCTGCGCATGCAGCCCGTGTTTCCCCTCATCGGTCGCGTCGTGCAGCGGCCGATGCGCATCGGGGGGCTGGATTTCGAGGAGGGCGACGGCGTGATCCTCGCCTTTTATCTCACGCATCGCCGGCCCGAGCTGTACGCGGAGCCCCGGCGCTTCCATCCAGAGCGCTTCCTGGAGCGCAAATACGGCCCCACCGAGTGGCTGCCCTTCGGGGGTGGCGCGCGCCGCTGCATCGGGATGGCGCTCGCGCTGTACGAGATGAAGATCGTGCTCGGCACCGTGCTGTCGCGCGCGTCGCTGCGGCTCGCGCGCGACCGGGTGCGCGAGGTGCGACGCAGTCTCACCATCGCCCCCTCGGACGGCCTGCCGGTGATCCTGGAGCGCCAGCGGCAGCGCGGGCCTCGGCCTGGCGCGAGCAACTGAGCATGCAGGCGCTCGCGGCCGGTCCGCACCGCGGATCGAGCCGCGTGTCCGCTGCCGTGCGGGATTTTCGGGCGGAGGCGGCGCGCCTTCACCCCGCGGACCGCGTGCCCGCGTTCGACCAGCAGATCCTGACCGCCACAAGCTCGACGGTGCAGCTCAGGTAGCCCTGGCCTCGCCCTCGCAGCAGGGCGCGCCTGGCGGGCAAACCGTGCAGATATCGTCCTTCGGGGCGAGGTACACGGGTTGCAAGTCGCCCAATCCTCCGTCGTGCCGCCTCGCGAGGCCCGGCAGCGCAGGTGCTCGGGCGGGCCGGGCGCGCGCAAGGGCGCAGCGAGCGCGCGGCCTTCGAGGGAGCGACGTCATGAGACAGGTCCGGGCGCAGGCGGCGATGCTCGGTGGGCGAGGTGACGGCGGGCGCCGCGGTCTTCCCGGCGCCGGCGCGCTTCGCGCGGCGCTCCAGCGCGGTCGCTCGAGCGATCTCACCCGGCGCCGGCTCATCGCCGCCGCATCCCTCGCCGGGGGCGCCAGCGTGGCGGTGGTCTCGCTGTTCCAGCTCGGGATCATCGATCACCTGCCCGATCCTCCGCTTCGAGGGTTCGATTCGGACAAGGTGACGAGCTCCGATATCGCGTTCGGGCTCACGATGCCCGACGCGCCGCTCGCGCTGACCAGCTTCGCTGCCAACCTCGCGCTGGCCGGCTGGGGAGGCGCGGAGCGCGCCAGGAAGACGCCTTGGATCCCCGTCGCCGCGGCGGCCAAGGCGGCCATCGAGGCGGCCGTGTCCGGCTGGCTCTTCGTCCAGATGCGGAGGCGGGAGAGGGCCTTGTGCGCGTACTGCCTCGTCGCCATGGCGGCCAACATGGCCGTGTTCGCGCTCTCGCTCCCGGAAGGGTGGACGGCGCTGGGGAAGGCGCGAGCGCGCGCGTGACACGACAGCGCGGGCAGCCCCGGCCGCCGGAGCCCTGGAGGCACCCGCCGCGCCGGCTCCGTGCCCTGGTCGCGCGGTGAGCTCCGGTGGACGGCTTGCGTCCAGGAGCCCCGCACGCGCCGTGTCGGCCGACATCCCCGCCGGCCCGCGCGGCGCGGCCGGCGCAACGGGCGCCCGCCGCCGCGCATCGACATTTCCCGCGAGCAAGGTCACTCCGCTCCCTGCCCGCGCCCGCGAACGATGGCTGCGCTGTTTCCACCCTGGAGCAACTCCGTTTACCGCGTGGCGCTCGTCGGGCTCTTCGCCTCGGCGGGCGGCGCGGTCCTCGCGCTCATGATCTACGTCCGGACGCCGTGGAAGCGATATCAGTTCGAGCCCGTCGATCAGCCGGTGCAGTTCGATCACCGCCATCACGTGCAGGACGACGGCATCGATTGCATCTACTGCCACACCACCGTGACCCGCTCGCCCACGGCGGGGATGCCGCCCACGGCCAAGTGCATGGGATGCCACAGCCAGATCTGGAATCAGAGCGTCATGCTCGAGCCCGTGCGGCGGAGCTGGTTCTCCGGCACGCCGATCCCGTGGAACCGGGTGAACTCCGTGCCCGACTTCGTCTATTTCAACCACGCGATCCACGTGAACAAGGGCGTGGGCTGCGCGAGCTGCCACGGGCGCGTGGACGAGATGGCGGCCGTCTACAAGGTGGCGCCGATGACGATGGGCTGGTGCCTTGAGTGCCATCGCCTGCCGGAGCCGCACCTGCGCCCGCTCTCCGCGATCACCGACATGCGCTGGGACCCGGGGGAGCGGAGGGACGAGCTCGGGGCGCGGCTCGCGAGGGAGTACGGGGTCCGGCGGCTCACGCACTGCACGGCGTGCCATCGATGAACAGGGGAGATGAGATGAACGAACGGTGGCTAGAGGCGCTCGGGCCGGCGGGAGAGCGCGCGTCCTACAGGCTGCTGGCGCCGCTCATCGAGAGCCCGGAGCTCCGCGCGCTCGCCGCGGGCGAACCGCCCCGGGGCGTGGACGAGCCGGCGGGCGTCAGCCGCCGCGCGCTGCTCAAGCTGCTCGGCGCGAGCATGGCGCTCGCCGGCGTCGCGGGCTGCACCCCGCACGAGCCCGAGAAGATCCTGCCGTACAACGAGACCCCGCCCGGCGTCGTGCCGGGCCTCTCCGAGGCCTACGCGACGAGCATGGTGCTCGACGGGTATGCCATGGGCCTCCTCGCCAAGAGCTACGCGGGGCGGCCCATCAAGATCGAGGGCAACCCCGCGCACCCGGCGAGCCTCGGCGCGACCGGCGTCCACGAGCAGGCCTCGATCCTCTCGCTGTACGACCCGTACCGCGCGCGCGCGCCGACGCGCGGCGGCCAGGTCGCGCCGTGGGAGGCGCTCTCCGCGCGCTTCGGCGGCGACCGCGAGGACGGCGGCGCGGGCCTCCGCTTCGTCCTCCAGCCCACGAGCTCGCCCCTCATCGCCGCGCTGATCGAGCGCGTCCGGCGCAGGTTCCCCGGCGCGCGGTTCACCTTCTGGTCGCCCCTCCACGCCGAGCACGCGCTCGAAGGCGCGCGGGCGGCGCTCGGCCTGGGGCTCTTGCCCCAGCTCGATCTCGACCAGGCCGAGGTGATCCTCGCGCTGGACGCGGACGTCCTCGCGGGCATGCCGTTCAGCGTGCGCTATGCGCACGACTTCGCCGCGCGCCGCCGCCCCGCGAGCCCGGCGGCGGCCATGAGCCGCCTCTACGTCGCGGAGGCGATGGTCACGCCCACGGGGACGCTCGCCGACCACCGGCTCCGCGTGCGGCCCGCCGAGGTCGCGCGCGTCGCGGCCGGCGTCGCGGCGGAGCTCGTGCACGGCCTCGGCCTGCGCCCGCGCGGGATCACGGACGCCGACGCCGCCGCGCTGCGCGCGCTCCGCCCCCCGGACGGCGAGGGGCACAGCGCCTTCGTCCGGGCGCTCGCGCGCGATCTCGCGCGCGCGGGGGGCGCCGGCGTCGCCGTCGTCGGCGACGGCCAGCCGCCCATCGTCCACGCCCTCGGGCACGTCATCAACGCCGCGCTCCGCAGCCGGGCGGCCTGGATGGTCGATCCTGTGCTGATCGACGCGGGCCCCTCCACGCAGAGCTTCTCCGACCTCGTCGGCGAGCTCGGGCGCGGCGCGGTCGACACCTTGATCCTCCTCGACGTGAACCCCGTGTACGCCGCGCCGGCCGAGGTCGATTTCGCGGGCCTCCTCGCGCGCGTGCCCACGAGCCTGAAGGCCGGGCTCTACGACGACGAGACCGCCCGCGCTTGCACGTGGTTCGTGCCGACCCGGCATTACCTCGAGTCGTGGGGGGACGCGCGGGCCTACGACGGGACGGTCTCGTTCGTGCAACCCCTCATCCGGCCGCTGTTCGACGGCCGGGCGGTGCCCGAGCTGCTCGCCGTCTTCGCGGGGGACGAGCGCCCGGATCCCCGGCTGCTGCTGCGCGAGCGCTGGCGCGGCGAGCGCCGAGATGCGGATTTCGAGGGCTTCTGGGGCGAGGCGTTGAAGCGCGGCTTCCTCCCCGACAGCGCCCGGCCGAGGCAGACACCGGATCTCGCGCCGGCCGACCTCGCCCGGGGGCTCGCGCGGCTCGCCGCCGCGCCGCGGCCGGCCGGCGGCGCGCTCGACGTGGCGTTCCTCACGTCGCCGTCGCTCCACGACGGCAGGTTCGCCAACAACCCCTGGCTGCAAGAGCTCCCGCGGCCCATCACCAAGCTCACCTGGGGCAACGCCGCGATGATGAGCGCGGCGACCGCGGCGCGGCTCGGCGTCGAGCGCGGCGATGTCGTCGAGCTCGCGCTGCGCGGCCGCACGATCGAGATCCCGGCCGTCGTCGTCCGCGGGCACGCCGACGGCGTGATCAGCGTGGACCTCGGCTACGGGCGCGACGCTGGCGAGGAGGTCGCGCGCGGGGTGGGGGTGTCGGCGTACCGGATCCGCCCGTCCGACGCGCCGTGGTTCGCGGAGGGCCTCTCCGTGAGGAAGACCGGCGCCACGGCCGCGCTCGCGCTGGCTCAGCTCGAGCTCTCCCAGCACGACCGCCCCATCGCGCTCAGGAGGACGCTCCCCCAGTACCGTGAACAGCCCGATTTCGCGAAGGAGCACAAGGGGCCGGTCCGCTCGATCCTGCCGGAGATCCAGTACACCGGCGCGCAATGGGCGATGTCCATCGACATGTCGATCTGCACCGGGTGCTCCTCGTGCGTCGTGGCCTGCCAGGCCGAGAACAACGTCCTCGTCGTCGGCAAAGAGGAGGTGATGCACGGCCGCGAGATGCAGTGGTTGCGGATCGATCAGTACTTCGAGGGCCGAGGCGACGAGGTGAGCGTCGTCAACCAGCCGATGCTCTGCCAGCACTGCGAGAAGGCGCCGTGCGAGTACGTCTGTCCGGTGAACGCGACGGTCCACAGCCCCGACGGCCTCAACGAGATGATCTACAACCGATGCATCGGGACGCGCTTTTGCTCCAACAACTGCCCTTACAAGATCCGGCGGTTCAACTTCTTCGATTACAACGCCCACGTCCCGTACAACGCCGGCCTCCGCAGGCTCCAGCGCAACCCGGACGTCACCGTCCGCGCCCGCGGCGTCATGGAGAAATGCACGTACTGCGTGCAGCGGATCCGCGAGGCGGACATCCGCGCGCAGATCGAGCGGCGTCCGCTCCGGCCGGGCGAGGTGATCACCGCCTGCCAGCAGGCCTGTCCGACCGGCGCGATCCAGTTCGGATCGCTGGATCACGCGGACACCAAGATGGTCGCGTGGCGCAAGGAGCCGCGCGCGTACGCCGTGCTCCACGACCTCGGGACCCAGCCGCGGACGGAGTACCTCGCCAAGATCGAGAACCCGAACCCCGAGATCGGATGAGCCATGGCGGGCCCGCTGATCCTGGACGCGCCGACCGACGATCAGCTGTCGAAGCAGCTCCTCGAGCCGGTATGGAAGCCGCGCTCCCGGCTCGGCTGGACGCTCGCGTTCGGGCTCGCGCTCGGCGGCACGGGCCTGCTCGCCCTCGCGATCACCTACACCGTCCTCACCGGGATCGGCGTATGGGGGAACAACATCCCGGTCGCCTGGGCCTTCGCGATCACCAACTTCGTCTGGTGGATCGGGATCGGCCACGCCGGCACGTTCATCTCCGCGATCCTCCTCCTGCTCGAGCAGAAGTGGCGGACGAGCATCAACCGCTTCGCCGAGGCGATGACGCTCTTCGCGGTCGTGCAGGCCGGCCTCTTTCCGGTCCTCCACCTCGGCCGCCCCTGGTTCGCCTACTGGATCTTCCCGTACCCCGCGACGATGCAGGTGTGGCCGCAGTTCCGGAGCGCGCTGCCGTGGGACGCCGCCGCGATCGCGACCTACTTCACGGTGTCGCTCCTGTTCTGGTACATGGGCCTCGTCCCGGATCTGGCGGCGCTGCGCGATCACGCCCCGGGCCGCGTCCGGCGGGCGATCTACGGGCTCATGTCGTTCGGCTGGCACGGCGCGGCCGGCCACTTCCGGCATTACCGGGTGCTGTACGGGCTGCTCGCGGGGCTCGCGACGCCCCTCGTGGTCTCGGTGCACTCGATCGTGAGCAGCGATTTCGCGATCGCCCTGGTCCCCGGCTGGCACTCGACGCTCTTCCCGCCGTTCTTCGTCGCGGGCGCGATCTTCTCCGGGTTCGCGATGGTGCTCACGCTGCTCATCCCGGTGCGGCGGATCTACGGGCTCCATAACGTCGTGACCACGCGCCACCTCGACGATCTCGCGAAGATGACGCTCGTGACCGGCTGGATCGTCATCCTCTCGTACATCATCGAGAACTTCCTCGCCTGGTACAGCGGCTCGGCGTACGAGGTGCACCAGTACTTCCAGACACGGCTGCGCGGCCCGAACAGCGCCGCCTACTGGGCCCAGCACGTCTGCAACGTGCTCGTCATCCAGCTCCTCTGGAGCGAGCGGATCCGGACGAGCCCCGTCGCGCTCTGGCTCATCTCCATCCTGGTCAACGTCGGGATGTGGAGCGAGCGGTTCACGCTCATCGTGATGTCGCTCGAGGAAGAGTTCCTCCCGTCCAAGTGGCACGGCTACAGCCCGACGTGGGTGGACTGGAGCCTCTTCATCGGGTCAGGCGGCTTCTTCATGCTCCTGTTCCTGAGCTTCCTGCGCGTCTTTCCGTTCATCCCCGTCGCGGAGGTCAAGGAGCTCAACCATGAAGAGCAGGAGAAGGCTCGGGGCAAGGGGGGGCGCTGATGGAGACCGGAATGCTCGGCGAGTTCGACGACCCGGAGGCGATGCTCCATGCGATCCGAGAGCTCAAGCGGCGCGGCCACCGCCGGGTGGAAGCGTTCACGCCGTACCCGGTGAAGGGGCTCGACGAGGCGCTCGGCCTCCCTCGCTCGAACCTCAACCGGATGGTGCTGCCCTTCGCGATCCTGGGGGTCGTCGGCGGCTACTTCGTCCAGTGGTTCTGCAACGCGTTCCACTATCCGCTGAACGTGGGCGGGCGCCCGCTGAACTCGGCGCCGGCGTTCATCCCGATCACGTTCGAGATGGGGGTGCTCTCCACCTCGATCTTCGGCGTGCTCATCGGCTTTTACCTGACCAGGCTGCCGAGGCTCTACCTCCCGCTCTTCGACGCCCCGGGCTTCGAGCGCGTCACGCTGGATCGGTTCCTGGTCGGGCTCGACGACACGGATCCTTCGTTCTCGAGCGTCGAGGCGGAGCGCGACCTCCTCGCGCTCGGCGCGATGCGCGTCGTCGTGGCGAGGAGGCGCGAGGAGCCATGAGGGCCGGGGCCACGGCTCGTCCCCTCGGGGGCGCGGCGCGCCGCCGCGCGCTCGCGCCCTTCGCCCTCGCCCTGCTCGCCGGGTGCCGCGAGAAGGTGCTGCCCGAGCCGGATTTCGAGCGGATGATCCGCCAGGAGAAATACGGACTCTGGGCGCCGTGCGAGTACTTCGACGACGGCCGCGCGATGCAGCACCCGCCCGAGGGGACCGTCGCGCGCGGGCGCGTCACCGGGCCGCCCGGCTATCTCCAGGGCGTCGTCGATGGGGAGTACGCCACGGAGGTGCCGCTCTCGCTGACGGTCGACCTCGTGCAGCGCGGCCGGCAGCGCTTCGAGACCTTCTGCGCGCCGTGCCACGGGATCCTCGGTGACGGGAGCTCGCGCGTGGCGACGAACATGACGCTGCGCCCGCCGCCGTCGCTCGTCGGGCCCGAGGCGCGGAGCTTCCCGCCGGGCAGGATCTACGAGGTCGTCGTCGAGGGCTACGGCCTGATGCCGCGCTACTCGGACGATCTGCCCGACATCGAAGAGCGCTGGGCCGTGGTCGCCTACGTGAAGGCGCTCCAGCTGAGCCGCGGCGTGGCCGCGGGGGCCCTGCCGCCCGCGCTCCGCGGCCGGGCAGAGCAGGTGCTGCGATGAACAGGGATGCCATCGAGTACAAGGGCGGCGCGACCATCGCGGCCTCGCTCGCGATCGCGGCGCTCGGCGGGGTCGCCGCGCTCATCGGCGGCTTCGTCGATCTCCGCCGGTTCTTCTTCTCGTACCTCGCCGCGTGGTCGTTCGCGGTGTTCCTGTCCGTGGGCGCGCTCGTCACGCTCCTCACCTGCAATGCCATGCGCGCGGGCTGGCCCACGGCGGTGCGCCGCCTCCTCGAGACGATGGTGGCGCCGCTGCCTTTGCTCGCGGCGCTCTTCGTGCCGATCCTGGTCGGCCTGGACACGCTGTACCCGTGGATGCACCCCGAGCGGATCGCCGAAGAGCACGCGCGGCGCATCCTCGAGCACAGGGCGCCCTACTTCAATCCAGCCTTCTTCGTCGTGCGCTCGGTGATCTACTTCGCGGTCTGGATCGCCGTCGCCCTCGTGCTCCGCCGGCGATCGTTCGCGCAGGACCGTGAGCCGAGGGCCGACGTCAAGGACCCGATGTATGGCCTGAGCGGCGCCATGCTGCCGGTCGTGGCGATCACGATCGTCTTCTCGTCGTTCGACTGGCTCATGTCCCTCGAGGCGACCTGGTACTCGACGATGTTCCCGGTCTACGTGTTCGCGAGCGCCTTCGTGACCGCCGTCGGCGCGCTCACGGTCCTCTCGTATGCCGCGCAGACGTCCGGCTACCTCGCGAGGCTGAACGACTCGCACTATTACGCGCTCGGGCGGCTGCTCCTCGCGTTCACGATATTCTGGGCCTATGCGGCCTATTTCCAGTTCATGTTGATCTGGATCGCGAACAAGCCCGACGAGGTCTCCTTCTTCCTCGACCGCTGGGCGGGGCCCTGGCGGCCGACCTCCGTCCTCGTCGTCCTCACGCGGTTCGTCGTCCCGTTCCTGATCCTGATGTCGTACGCGATCAAGCGGCGCCCGCGCCGGCTCTCGCGGATGGCGCTCTGGGTCGTCGCCTCCGGCTACATCGACTTTCACTGGCTCGTGGTGCCGGCGACAGGGCGCCACGGGTTCGCCTATCACTGGCTCGACCTCGCGATGCTGGGCGTCGTGGGCGGCCTCTCGACGGCGTTCGCCGCGTGGCGGCTGCGAGGGCGGCCGGTGGTCCCTGTCCACGACCCGCGGCTCGAAGAGGCCTTTGCGTACCGGAGCGTATGATGTTCCGTTTCCGCCACATCGAGGTTCGCCAGGAGGAGGACACGCTCCCCTGGGGGCGCGTGATCCTCGCGTTCGCCGTCGTGCTCGCGATCGGCGGCGCGCTGACGCTCTGGGCCTGGCTCGCGATGCGGGCCCGCGAGGCGGAGCTGCGGCCCTCCCGCGCGTTCCCCGAGAGGGAGCTCGGGCCGCGGCGCGAGGTCGGCATGGTCCAGCAGGCGCTGTTCGACGAGGCGCGCCTCGGCCAGGAGCTCGTCGAGGCGCAGCGCGCGGAGCTCCGCCGCTTCGGCGTCGTCGATCGGGAGAGGGGCATCGTGAGCATCCCGATCGACGACGCGATCGAGCTCATGGTGGCGGGGGGCGCGCGATGAGCCGGGCCGCCGCCGTGGCGCTCCTGCTGGCAGCCGGCCTCGTGTCGCGCCCGTGCGCCGCGTCCGAGCCCGAGCGCGCGCGCCCCGCGCTGGGCCCGTTCGCGGCCGACGCCGCGCCGGCGAGCGACGGCTCCGGCGCGGAGGCGCCGCCCGAGGGCGCCTTCCTGGAGCCCACGCGCGGGGTGGACATCGAGGAGCACCTCGGCCGCCCCGTGCGCCGCGACCTCGCCTTCACCGACATGGACGGGCGGCGGGTGCGCCTCGGCGACTACTTCGCCGACGGCAAGCCCCTCCTCCTCGTCCTCGCGTACTACCGGTGCCCCGCGCTGTGCGGCCTCGTGCTGCGCGGCGCCGTGGAGGGGCTGAAGCTCCTCCCGTACCGGCTCGGCGAGCAGTTCCACGCGCTCACCGTCAGCTTCGACCCGCGCGAGCGCCCGGCGGCCGCCTCGCAGAAGCGCGCGGTCACGCTGTCCGGGCTCGGCGCGGACGCGCGGGCGCCGGAGTGGCCATTCCTCGTCGGCGATGAGGCCGCGACCCGCGCGCTCGCCGAGGACCTCGGGTTCCGCTACGCCTACGATCAGGCCACCGATCAGTACGCCCACCCGGCGGCCGTCTTCGTCCTGACGCCGGACGGGCGGATCTCCCGGTACCTGTACGGGACGGAGTTCTCCGCGCGCGATCTCCGGCTCGCGCTCCTGGAGGCGAGCCGCGGCGAAGTCGGCACGATCGTCGATCGGGTGATCATGACCTGCTATCGCTTCGACCCGGCGAGCCGGAGATACGGTCCGTTCCTCCTCGGCTTCCTCCGGCTCGGGGCGATGGCCATCCTGAGCACGGTCGGCGGGCTGCTCGCCGTCCTGTGGTGGCGCGAGCGCCGGCGGCCGCGCGCTCGCACGAGCGGCGCCGTCGGCCACGACGCCGCGGCCGACCGCCAAGGGAGGTCACCATGATCAACGAGCTCCTGCGCAAGCTCCTCTTTCTGCCCGGCCAGTGGTCGACGATCGCGTTCGACATCGACAAGCTGCATTACTTCGTGATCTCGGTGACGATGGCCGGCGCGACGCTCGTCGCCCTGTTCGCGGCCTACCTGATGATCCGGTACCGGAGGCGCGACCGGGATGTTCAAGGCCCGTTCCCCGGAGCGACCGCGAGGCCTCCGCTCCTCCTCGAGGCCGGCATGGTGCTGGGCCTCATCGCCCTGTTCCTCGTCTGGTGGGTCATTGGAATGCGGCAGTATGCAGCGCTCCGCGTCGCCCCCGGGGACCCGGTCGTGGTGTACGTGACCGGGAAGCAGTGGATGTGGAAGTTCGCCTACCCGGAGGGGCCGAGCTCCGTGGCGACGCTCTATGTGCCGGCGCGTCGGCCGGTGAAGCTCGTCATGACGTCCCGCGACGTGATCCACAGCTTCTTCGTCCCTGATTTCCGCATCAAATACGATGTCGTCCCCGGCCGCTACACCACGCTGTGGTTCGAGGCGACCGCGCCGGGCGCCTATGAGATCCTGTGCACCGAGTACTGCGGGACGAACCACTCCACCATGCGCGGCGAGGTGGTCGCGCTCGACCCCTCCGATTTCGCGCGGTGGCTCTCCGAGCGCGGGCGGGGCGCCGGTATCGCCGGGCAGGAGTACACGCCGCCGTCGACGCCGGGCGAGGGGATCCCGCGCGAGCCGCTCAGCCTCGTCCGGCTGGGCGAGAACATCGCGGCCGAGGAGGGCTGCCTGCGCTGCCACACGCCGGACGGGACACCGCACATCGGGCCGACCTGGGCCGGCCTCTACATGTCGGTCGTCCCGCTGGAGAGCGGCGGCACCGCGGTCGCCGACGACGCGTACATCACCGAGTCGATGATGGATCCGCTCGCCCGGATCCACCGCGGTTACCAGCGGGTGATGCCCTCGTTCCTCGGCCGGCTTCAGCCGGCGCAGGTCGCCGCCATCGTCGAGTACATCCGGTCGTTGAGGGGCGTCGCGCCGGAGCCGGGCGCGCGGACGCCGCTGCCCGAAGGCCCGCCCTTCCTGCGCTCCGGCCCGGAGCGCCCCGCCCCGCCCAGCGGGGGCGCGCCGGTCGGCCCGATCGAGGGCGGCAAGCCCGGGGAGGAGCTCCGATGAGCACGGCGGCGCACGAACCTCACGTCGGAGCTCTGCCCGACGTGCCGGCCGAGGGGCCCGAGCCCGACTACCTCCATGTCGACCGCGGGGTGAAGGCGTGGCTCACGACCACGGATCACAAGCGGATCGGCCTCATGTTCTACGCCGTCATCGTCGTGATGCTCTTCCTCGGAGGCATCTTCGCCCTCATCCTGCGGACCGAGCTCCTCACGCCCGAGCGGACCATCATCGACGCGGCGACCTACAACCGGATGTTCACGCTGCACGGCGTGATCATGGTCTGGCTGTTCATGATCCCGTCGATCCCCAACGCGTTCGGCAACTTCGTCCTGCCGATCATGCTCGGCGCCAAGGACCTCGCGTTCCCCCGGATCAACCTCGCGAGCTTCTACATCTACCTCCTCGGGGCGGCGATCGCGATGGGCGGCATGATCGCGGGCGGCACGGACACCGGCTGGACGTTCTACCCGACGTACAGCCTGAAGACGCCGATGGCGCTGTTCCCGGTCGTCTTCGGCATCTTCATCGTCGGCGTCTCGTCCATCATGACGGCGGTCAACTTCATCGTGACCACGCACACGATGCGCGCCGAGGGGCTCACGTGGAGCCGCCTGCCGCTCTTCGTCTGGAGCACCTACGCGACGAGCATCATCCTGCTCTTCGCGACCCCCGTCCTCGGGCTCTCGATCCTGCTCGTCGGCATCGACCACGTGACCGCGCTCGGGATGTTCGACCCGCGGTTCGGCGGCGATCCGGTCCTCTTCCAGCACCTCTTCTGGTTCTACTCCCACCCCGCCGTCTACATCATGATCCTGCCGGCGTTCGGCGTGGTGAGCGAGGTCGTCTGCACGTTCGCGCACAAGCGCCCCGCGTCCTACTGGGCGATCGCCCTCTCGTCGCTCGGGATCGCGTTCGTGGGGTTCTGGACGTGGGGCCACCACATGTTCGTGGCAGGGATGAGCGAGTACGCCGCGGACGTCTTCGGCGTGCTCTCGATGTTCGTGGCCATCTTCTCGGCCATCAAGGTCTACACGTGGGTCGCGACGCTGTACAGGGGCTCGATCCACTTCAACACGCCGCTGCTCTACTTCATCGCCTTCCTCTTCCTGTTCGTCTTCGGGGGGATGACGGGCGTGGCCGTCGCCACGCAGTCGCTGGACGTGCACTGGCACGACACGTACTTCGTGGTGGCGCACTTCCATTTCATCATGGTGGGCGGGACGCTCACCATGTTCCTCGCGGCGGCGCACTATTGGTTTCCGAAGATGTTCGGGCGCCTCTACTCGGAGCGCGTCGGGCTCCTCTCGGCCGCGTCGGTGTTCCTCGGCTTCTTCTTGACCTTCTTCCCGCAGTTCCTCCTCGGGAACATGGGGATGCCCCGCCGCTATTACAGCTACCCGCCGCGCTATCAGTGGCTCCACGTGCTCTCGACCGGCGGCGCCTACCTGCTCGCCTCGGCGCTCGTGATCTCGCTCCTGAACCTCGTCATCGCGCTCAAGTGGGGCCGGAAGGCCGGGAGGAACCCCTGGGGCGGGCGCACGCTCGAGTGGATGACCGGCGCGCCCTTGCCGCCCAAGCACAACTTCTCGGCCGCGCCGCTCGTCCGCCGCGGACCGTACGAGTTCCAGCTCTCCGAGGAGGACGCCCGTGCGACAACCTCGCCCGCTGCGTGAGCAGTTCGAAGATCTCGAGAAGCAGACGCACGCGGCCCGCCTCGGGATGTGGTTGTTCCTCGGGAGCGAGGTGCTCCTCTTCACCGGGCTCTTCGCGCTGTACGCGGCGTACCGCGAGCTCTACCCGCGCGATTTCGCCGAGGCCATCGCGCACAACAACGTCGCGATCGGCACCACGATGACGCTCATCCTGATCGGCAGCAGCTTCACCGTCGCCATGGCGGTGCACGCCGTCCGCGCCTCCCAGCCGCGGCGCGCCGCGCTGTTCCTCGCGGTGAGCGTGGCGATCGGGATCGTGTTCCTCGCGCTGAAAGGGATCGAGTACACGCAGCACTTCCGTGAGGGCATCTACCCGGCCGGCGCCTACCGCTTCGCGGAGCTCCCGACGTTCGGCGCGCAGATGGCGTTCACGCTGTACTTCGCCATGACGGCGCTCCACGCCCTCCACGTCGTGGGCGGTGCCGGCCTCCTCACGGGGGTCGCGTGGGGGTGCTGGAAGGGCCGGTACTGGGCGTACGACCAGACGCCGGTGGAGCTCAGCGGCCTCTACTGGCACCTCGTGGACATCATGTGGATCTTCATCTGGCCGCTCCTGTACCTGACCCGCAAGTGACGGCACAGCCCGGAGACGACCATGCCGCAAGAGCACGTCGCGGAAAGCACGCCTTGGACCCGCTATCTCTGGACGCTGGTCGCCCTCGTCGCCCTCACGCTCCTGTCGTTCGCGCTCTCGTACGTGCGCACGGGGGCGTGGGAGATACCGATCGCGCTGCTCATCGCCGTGGTGAAGAGCCTGCTCGTGCTGCTCTTCTTCATGCACCTCGTGGAGCAGAAGTTCATCAACGCCTTCGCGATCATCGTGGCGGTGGGCTTCCTGGCGTTGCTCGTGTCGCTCGTGGTCGCTGACGTCGTGACGCGGCGCACGTTCCCGCCCGCGCCGCTGCCGGCGCTGTCGCCGCCGGCGCCCGCGCTGAACCCGCCGGCGCCGGGTGGCTCCGCGGGGCCGCCGCCGGAGCCGCTGCCGGGCGGCCGGTGATCGATCGCGCGGGCGCGGCGGGGGCGCGGCGCGCTCCCTATCCGCTCGCGCGGGTGGGGATGTGGCCGGGGATGAGGGATACGACGAAGATCGCGATCGCCACGAGCGCGTTGTTCCAGATCGTCCCCAGGCTGACCGTCGGGAGCGCCCAGCACGAGATGAAGAGCCACACCGCGAGGACCGTGTTGAGGTACCGCACCGCAGGGGCGAGCATGGCGGTGATCGCGAAGACGATGCAGAGCAGCCCGAGCACCCATGTGTTCGTCCGCTGCGCGTGGCTGTGCGGCCAGAGGATGGCCGAGATGAGGAGCCAGAACCCGAGGACGACGTTCACGATGCGGGCCATGAGATTGCCAGCTCGAACCATGCTCCCTCCCTCCTCCGATCACGGGACCGATCGCGTCGCCACGGATCGATAACGGGCGTCGGGAGACCGTCAACGGACGCCGCGGAGACGAGCGCGTCCGCCAGCCCGGCGGCGCGCGCGAGGCGCGTGAGCGCGCCGCTGGCATGTGCGTCGCACCCGCGCGTCGGAGATGCGGATTGCACGGAAGGCGTGGCCGGCGCTCGTGCTCAACGGGATCGCCGGCTTCGTGGATGTCGTCGGGTATGTCGCCCTTCGCCAGGTCTTCACCGCGAACATGACGGGGGTCGCGGGCGCTGCTCCTCGAGGCCTTCGCGCTGTGGTCGATCGGCCTGCCCATCGCGGCCCTCCTCCTCGTGGCCGCGGTCGACCGGCAGGGGCCGGCGGAGCCGCCGCACGGGCGCCACGGCGCAAGAGAGTGCAAAGGGGAGACCAGGCCGACTCCGCCAGGCGGCGAGCGAGGCAGGACGACGAGCTCCTCCGGAGCGACGCGGCGTCACCACCACATTCGCCGGTGCTTGCGGCGGGAGCGTATCGCCGCCGCCGCCACGGCCCCCACGGCGATCACGGCGACCGCCGCGATCGCGGCGCGCTGAGCCGTGTGCTCTGCCTCGCCCTTGATTCCGCCCCACTTCGCCTTGGCCGCGACCAGGTCGCGCGCGAGCCGCTCCTTGCTGTGCTCGATCTGTTCGGCAGGTCCGGCGGGCGCCGCGGAACCTGCGCCGGCGCTGACGCGACCTCGCTCGCTGAGGGGACGGGCGACCCCCTCCGTATCGAACCGGATTGCACTGGATGGTTCCATGTGTCCCGCGCTGCAACCGCTGTTCCCCGCCAGCGCATCGGCGTGCTTGCCGGCTCGCGTCGCAGCGCCGGCGCTGTACTTCCATCGGACAGGGCACCGCATCGAGCAGGCCCCCTCTGACGGAGGGCGTCGTCAGCTCGCGACGCGGGCACGTGCGAGGCGCGCCGCGGACGGCTCGGCGGCGCTGGCGCTCCCGTGCGCTCGGCTGCTGGCGCCGGATGTGCAACGAGGCGTCGCACGAAGCGCATGTCCCGGTACGCGGCGATCGATCGATCGGCGTGTTCGTTTGGGGCGTTGTCCGGGCGTCCGCGGATCTCCGGCGCGCCCGCGCGAGCAGCCCGCGGCGTGCCTCCGCTGCGCGTTCGGGCGGGCGCGGCGCGCGCGGGCGCAGACGATGCATCCCGGGGCGCGCCTGGCGCGTGCTCGCGCTGGCACGGGGGAGACCGCATGCAGCAACAGCCATCCATCGGTCCATCGCAAGCCGATCGCAGCCCGCACGACCTCGCCGCCGACGCGATCCACGAGGCGAAGAAGCTCTTCACCGCGGAGCTCGCGCTCGCCAGGCGCGATCTCCGCCGGTCGGCCGCGGCCCTCTCGCGCTCGGCGATCGCGTTCGGCGTCGCGGGCGTCGCGGCGCTCGCCGGCATCGACGCGCTGATGGTGTCGCTGGCCGTGGGGCAGCGCCGCGATCACCCTGCGCGCGCGGCGGCCGTGGGGCTCGGGCTGCTCGCGCTCGCGGCCGCCGCGGCGCTCGTCGGGCGGTCGGCGCTGCCCCGCGGCCCGCTGCCGATCGCCGGGCGCATCGCGTCGGACATCGAGGACGTCGCCCAGCGCGTGGTGGGGTGAGATCTTGTGGGCGAGCGTCGGCCCGGCTCAGCGCCGGAGCGCCGCGCCCGCGCGCCCGGAGACGGCGGTTCCGCTCACGACGACGGCCGACCCCAGCGCGAGCAGGGCGACGAACGTGAGCACCATCGGATAGATGCCGACCAGCGCGAGGATGCCGAGCACGACCGCGCCGGCGCCGACGAGCGACTGCAAGCCGGCGGCGGCCATCGACGCCTGGCGGGCGAGGTGGGCGAGGTGCTGGTGCGCGCCGTGCGTGTCGAGCGCGCCGAGGTCCGCCGTCGCGCCGCCGCCGAGCAGCAGGGCGCCGCCGAAGACGATCACCGCGATCGAGCTCAGCGTCGCGGGGGCGAGGCCGAGGAGCGCGAGGATGCCGAGCACGACGCCGGCCGCGCCGCAGACGAGCTCCGCGCCCATACCGCCGCCGAGCTCGGCGCGCGTGTCCCACTCGACGGGCGTCGTGGCGCGGGTCAGCCCGCCGAAGCGCGAGGCGATCGCGCCGCCCTGCGCGATCAGCGCGGCGCCGAAGACGATCGTGGCGATCGAGGTGAGCTCGCCTGGCATGATCCCCGTCAGCCCGATGATGGCGAGGACGATCGTCGCCGCGCCGCACAGCACCTCGGCGAGCGAGCCGCCGAGCACGACCCTCGGCGCCGCCTTCTCCTCCTCAGGTCTACGTCGCGCGCCCGATAGCGGCGAGATCGGGCTCTCTTGCTGTGTAAACCGTTCACGTTCCTCAGGTCCTGGTGCCTGCATCTGCATGATTCCCCCGTCCTGTGGTGAGGCATCGTCGCGCCCACGCGCGCTCTGACTTGCATGTGCTGCGCCGGGCTCACGCGAGGAGGCGGCGCCAAGGAGTGCTGCGCCGGGCCGCCGCGCGCCGCGCGGAGGCCCCGGCGAGGGCCGCCGCGCACAGCGCCACGGCGCCGAGCGACCGGCGATGGAGGTCGAACCAGAGCTCCAGGCTCGAGGCCTTGGCGCGCCGGTCGAACGGGCCGTGCGCGCCGAAGTCCCACGGCACGGGCGCCCACAGGTTGTCGAGGCGGTTCGGGTCCACGGGCTCGTCGGTCTGCTGCCGGGTGTACCCGACCTTCGCGAGCCAGTGATCGAGCAGCCCCGGGATCACGCGGTTCCCCCAGATCGCCTTGACCGTCGGGAAACCGACCTTGATGTCGCGGCGGTCGTGGTGCGCGGCCCAGTAGAGCGCGTCGGCCGCCACCTCGGGCTGAAAGATCGGCGGGACCGGCTGTGGCTTGTACGGGAGGCGCGACTTCGACCAGAGGAACTGCGGCGTGTTCATCGCCGGCAGGTGCACCATGCTCACGCGCACGCGGCTCCCGTCGTGGATCAGCTCGCTGCGCAGCGACTCGGTGAAGCCCACGATGGCGTGCTTGGACGCGCAGTAGGCCGACTGCAGCGGGATGCTCCGGTAGGCCAGCGCGGAGCTCGCCTGCACGATGATCCCCCGGTCGCGGGGGAGCATCCGCGCGAGCGCCGCGAGCGTCCCGTGCACATACCCGAGGAAGTTGACCTTGAGGACGCGCTCGTACTCTTCGGGCCGCATCTCCTTCACGGGCGAGAAGACCGACGTCATCGCGACGTTGATCCAGGCGTCGATCGGGCCGAAGCGCTGCTCGACCGCCGCGGCCGCGGCCTCGACCTGCGCGGCGTCGGCGACGTCGGTCGGCAGGACGAGCGCGCTCGCCCCGGCGTCCTCCGCCTCGCGCCGCGCCTCCTCGAGGCCGTCGCGCCCGCGCGCGACCAGCCCGATGCGGGCGCCTTCGCGCGCGAACCGCCGCACCGTCGCGCGCCCCACGCCCGCCGACGCCCCCGTGATCACCACGACCTCCGGCCGCCTGGAATCGCCCATGTCCGTCGCGCCCCCGCCTCGCCCGCGGCATCAAGCAACGTGAATGCCACCTGGGTGTGTCACCTCCTCAAGCTCGACAGCACGTCCGTGATCCGCTCGGCCGGGCCCGCCGTGAGCGACCAGGGGCTCGGCTGCCGCACGACGTGCAGGTCGCCTCGACGCTCGAGCACCTCGAACCGCGTCGTGCCCTGCTCGGTCCGGACGAACCGCAGCGCCACGACGGCCGCGCCCACATGCAGGTTCGAGAGGGTGATCTCGGGCAGCCACTCGGGCAGCGCCGGATCGACCAGCAGGAGATCGAGCGGATCTGGCGCTTGTCCGGGCCGAGGCCCATCGCGAAGGTGCGCGCGTCGGGCATCCAGAAGGCGTCGTTGAAACGCCTCTGCAGATCGAGCGCCTCGTCGAACAGCCGTCGCGCGTCGCCCTTGCGGCCGAACCAGAAGAGCAGCTCGGAGAGGCGCAGCTTCGACAGGAACACGAAGCCTTGCATCTCGCACGTCCCGATCGGCGGCCGCACCTGCGAGCCGTCCGCGTGCACGATGGCGTCGTCGGAGTCCTTCCACCCCTGGTTCTGGATCGACGCGCTCGAGCGGGGCTCGTACTCGTAGAACCCGTCGCCGTCGAGATCGCCCTCCTCGTCGATCCAGCGCATGGCCCTGAGCGCAGGCTCGATCAGGCGGCCGACGCGCTCGCGGTCGCCGGTCCAATGCCAGAGCTCCGAGGCGGCCACCGCGTAGAACATCGTCGAGGTCGCCGACGCGTAGGTGCGCCCCAGCGGGTTGTCGTTCAGCGCCGAGAGCGCGCCGTCCCTGGCCTGATGCAGCATCCGGTCGGGCTGCTCGTCGCGCCAGTCGTCGACGACGCGCCCCTGCCAGCGTGGAAGCACGAGCGCGGTGCCGGCGAGGATGTCGGCCGTCAGCGCGGCGGCCTGCGTGCCCGCGGCGAGCGGGTCGCGGCCGAAGAGCCCGATATAGATCGGCAGTCCGGCGGCCACCGTCCATGAGCGCTCGTCCTGGTCGATATCGTACATGCGGAGCGCGATGAGATCGCGCCTGGCTCGATCGAGCACGGAGACGACCGTATGCGAGAGCGTGCCGGCGCCCGGGACCGAGAAGGACGTCGCGCGGTGGTGGAAGGTGCCGCGCGCCACGTCACGCGCGTGGCGCGTGCCGAAGAACGAGCGGCAGCCGGCGAGCAGCGGCAGCGGTTCGCCGCGGACGAAGCTCGCGACGTGGACGCGCGCCCACGCCCAGCGTCCGGGCGGGCGCGGGAGCGCGCCGCCTCGACGTCGCCCGCCTCCAGCGCCGCCCCGATGGCGGGAGCGTGAGGCTCAGCCCTCGCTCGCGAGCGGCGCCGGCGACGCCCGCCGCAACGCGAGCTTCCGCAGGAACGTCACCGGGTCGAGGTAGTACGGATTCTCGTGCACGTGGCCGCCGATGATCACGTGCGAGTGCGTGGCGAGCACATCGGCGATCACCCGGCCGCTGAAGCGATTGACGTCGTAGCAGCAAAGAAGCGTGCAGTCGTGCCTGGGGGCCAGCGTGTTCACCTTCGCTTCATAGACCATCAGGTCCTCGGTGCCCGGCAGGTTCTTCAGCGCCCATTCCATGTCGCCGCAGGTGCGGACGGACTTGAACTCGCCTTCGGCTGCGCCCTTGAGCACGCCCTCGAGGGTCGAGTACATGCGGTCGACGACGAACACGTTGTCCTGGATGTACGTCTCCTCGGAAGGCACGACCTTGAGCTGGCCACGCTGGATCGCGTCCTGCACGGGCACGCCGCCCTTTTGCATCCGCTCCACATGGTCGTCATGCACGCTCGACTCGAGGATGGTCACCACCTCGTCGCCGACGTCGATGCCCTCCTGGAAGTACGGATTGAGGATATCGTACATCTCCTTGCGCGAATCGAAGAACGCACAGATGTGCTGCAGGCCATGCAGCTCCTTGCCGCAGAGACTCACTTTTCGGGTACGCATCGGCGCCATGGTGCACTCCTGGAAGTTGTACGTCGACCGCCTCTTCGCCTCACCGCCGACCCCATCCTAGCCCTACTTTCGCAAAAATGAAGCGCTGAGCGGCGTGCCGCGCCCGGTCGCGAGGCAGATCGTGCCCGGGCCGGCGGCCAGCTTCGTCGCCGAGCACCGGAGGTTGCCCGGCAAGATCTTGCCGGCAGCGATCGGCCCGGCAAGATCTTGCCCGAGCGGGCGCCGGCCAACCTCCGGGCGCCTCACCGGCGACGCTGGGGCTGACCACCATCGCTGCGAGGCTGGCCGACACGCCGGCGCGCACCGTCGCGGCCGCCACCATCCCGCGACGGGGACGAGCGGGAACGGCACGAACAATGCTAACGCGATCCTGCGAGGGACACCGCTCCCGCGAGCGCTCCTGGTATCGCGACGCCCAGCTGCGCGGGCGGGGGCGTGAACTGCGCCTCGGTCATCCTCGCTGGAGGGCGATTCGACAGCGGCCGTAGCCAGCAATGCAGGAATTCACAAACAAAACAACCGGCAACAAGATTTCTCGAGGCGCCGCGTGGATCCCGTCGACGTGACGAGAACGACCCGGCGCTGATGGACAGGGATACCGAGATGATCAACATCCTCAGCATGGATGGCGGTCCCGGACCGCTCATGCAACTCCACATTCTACTCGAGGTGGAGCGCGATCTCGCCGTCAAGAGGCGCAGCAGCTTCCTCGAGCAGGTCGATCTCTTCGCCGGCACCTCCGACGGCGCGCTCATGGCCTTGTACCTCGCCCAGGAGCTCAGCCTGGCGATCGAGGCCCGCGAGCGCAACGAGGAGCCGAAGACGGCGGTCCAGATCGTCGAGGGGTGCATCAGGTTCTCCGAGGAGATCGCCGAGGCGTGCAGCGCGGTGAGGAGCCTCGGGGCGGCGATGCAGTTCGCGGGAACCCTGATCGAGCTCACGATGTGGGCGGGCAAGCCGAAGGATCAGCGAGCGAAGTTTTACGCGACGAAGATGGATGAGCTGCGCAAGCACGGGCGGGAGATGCTCCGCTTGCCGGGCAATCTCTGGGCGATGCGGCGATTCCTGGCCGGCCACCAGCCGTTCCTCGACAGTGACAAGCTGAGGGCGGTCCTGAAAAAGCACTTCGCCGACCGGACGCTCAGGTCCCTGAGGAAGAACGTGGTCGTCGTCAGCTTCGACACCAGGGCATGGTCCACCCGCGCGTTCCGCAACTTCGCGGCGCGCGACGAGCACGGCA
The DNA here is from genome assembly GCA_051525975.1 of Sorangium sp. So ce134. Lineage (GTDB taxonomy): Bacteria > Myxococcota_A > Polyangia > Polyangiales > Polyangiaceae > Sorangium. The sequence goes on along the minus strand of CP150314.1, from coordinate 7,446,518 downwards.
AGAGGGACCTCGAGCGTGACCTGGGCCAGAAGCTGGTGGACGTCGCGATGTGCACCGCCTCGCTCCCCCTCCTCATGCCCGTGATCGGCGGGCAGGACAACCGCGGATACCTCGACGGGATCTTCTCCGCGAACAACCCCGCGATGACCGCGACGTCGCTCGCGATCCGCCACCTCAAGGTCCCGATGGAGCAGCTCCGGGTACTCTCGCTCGGGGTTACCCAGACCGCGGAGGAGGCGAACATCGAGCGCCGGGGCGGCCTCCTCGCCCTGCTCACCCTGCTCGCGGTCGACGATCGCGACGCGCGCCTGGCCTTCATACCGATGGACTGGCGAGAGCTGGTGAGGTACCTCCTCTCGAGCGATGCGCGCGAGGAGACACAGCGCCGACTCAAGCGTTCGGGCATAGGGCCCGTATCTTGGGGGTGGCTCGATTACCTCTGGCGCCCCACGTTGCTGGCCAACCTGTTCGTCCACGGGACGAGCATCGAAGAGGCGCGCCAGTGCCAGCGGATCCTGGGCGATCATTTCCACCGCTTCACCCCGCGGATCAACCTGACGCGCGCGATGTTCCGCATCATGGTACAGAGGCTGCCGGTCATCGCGACGGATCTGCCCTGGAACGCAGAACGTTGCGTCTATCCGTATCGCTACGCGGCGCCTCTGTCCACGGACGAAGAGGCGAACGCCGTCGAATACGAGAATTTTCGCAAATGGCTCGACGCCTACTGGTGGCCGGAACAGCGCCCGAAGATGGGACGAACCCATCCGAGCAGGCGTGAAGAGTCCCCTTTTCAGCGCACCGGAGAGTGGCGCCAATCATGGGGAATTCCTGATACGCATCTAAGCGGGTGAACCACCTCCCCTTTGACCGCGCACGCCGGCGGATACAGCGCCATCTACCCTGGAACGCCGGGCGCCGTGTCGACCCGCATCCTTGCGAGGCGCCTCTGCCCGCGGACGAAGAGAAGAACGCCCATGAATACGAGGAGCTCTGCACGTGGCTCGAGGAGCACTGGTGGACGGAGCAGCCCCCTCAGGCGGAACAAGCCCTCCGGGCGCAGGCGTGAACATTTGTCTCTCGGGCGCGGCGCCCCGATGTGGATCCAGTCAGGGAAAATTATGATACGCGTCTGGTAGCGACTTGACGTGGTGCCTTGGAGCCGAGAGAGTGCATCGATCTGGCCGTGGCTCGACGGGCCGCGGGCCCACGAGCATCGGGGAGGAACGTGACGTGCCAATGCAATCTGCTCACGATTACGCAGTGTTATCCGTTCGCGATTACGAGGTCACCGAGGTCGTCGCCGAGGGCAAGACCGCGCAGGTCGTCCGGGCGCGCCTGAACGGCCGGACATTCCTGCTGCGGCGCCCCGCGCACGAGTATCCCACCCCCAGCGACCTCGCGCGGCTCAAGTACGGTGCGGACATCGCATCCAGCCTGGACCTGAGCTGCGTGCTGAAGGTGCTCGGGACCAGGAGGGACGGCAAGAGCCTCGTCGTCATCCAGGAGGACCACGGCGGACGCACGCTGCGGAGCCTCCTCAAGGGCGGGCCGCTCGCCGTCGAGCAGGCCCTCGGCATCGCGGTCCAGCTCTCTCGGGCCCTCGGTGAGCTGCACCGGCGGCGGATCGTGCACAAGGACCTCGAGCCCTCGAACATCTTCGTCGATCCAGCCAGCGGTCACGTCAAGCTCGCGGGCTTCGACATCGCCTCCCGCCTCGACCGGGAGATGGCCACACCCGCGAGCCCGGACCGGCTGGAAGGCAACCTCACCTACATCTCCCCGGAGCAGACCGGGCGGATGAGCCGGGCGATCGATTACCGTACCGACTTCTACTCACTGGGCGTGGTGCTCGTCGAGATGCTCACCGGGCGGCCCCCGTTTCAGGCCAGGGATCCGATGGCGCTGGTCCACGCGCACATCGCGGTCGAGCCGCGGCCGACGCACGAGCTCAACCCGGCCGTGCCGCTGCCGCTCTCGCGCGTCGTGTCGCGGCTGCTCGCCAAGAACGCGGAGGACCGATACCAGAGCGCCTACGGGCTCAGCGCAGACCTCCTGGCGTGCGAGGCGATGCAGAAGGCGGGCGCGATCCGCGACGACTTCGTCCCGGGCGCGCACGACATCTCCGCGGTGTTTCGCCTGCCGCAGAAGCTCTATGGACGCGACGCGGAGCGGGCGGCGCTCATCGGCGCGTTCGAGCGGGCCAGCCAGGGGCCCCTCGCGGTGGCGGTGGTCGCGGGTTACTCCGGGATCGGCAAATCGGCGCTGGTCAACGAGCTGCAGCGGCCCGTCGTCGAGCGGCGCGGCTACTTCGTCTCCGGCAAGTACGATCAGCTCCAGAACGCCCCTTACGGGGCCATCATCCAGGCGTTCCAGGACCTCGTCCGCCAGATCCTCACCGAGAGCGAGCCGGTGATCATGGCGTGGAAGGGGCGGCTGCTCGAGGCGCTCGGCGCGAACGGGCAGGTCGTCGTCGACGTCATCCCGGACGTCGAGCGGATCATCGGGCCGCAGCCCCCGGTGGCCCCGCTCGGGCCCACCGAGTCGCAGAACCGGTTCAACATCCTCTTCCAGCAGTTCATCGGCGCGGTGGCGACGGCGGACCACCCCCTCGCGGTCTTCCTCGACGACCTGCAGTGGGCCGACACCGGCTCGCTGAACCTCATCCAGCTCCTCGCGAAGAACGGCGCCGCGCGGCACCTCCTCCTCGTCGGGTCCTACCGCGACAACGAGGCGCGCGAGGCGCACCCGCTGCGGGAGACGCTCGCCGAGCTCAGGAAGGGCTCGGCGGCGCTCTGCGAGATCTCCCTCGAGCCGCTCACGCAGGCGGACATCACCGCGCTGATCTCCGATGCGCTCTCGCGCAGGCCGGATCCCGATCTGCACCGCCTCGCGGCGCTCGTGTTCCGGAAGACCGAGGGCAATCCGTTCTTCGCGAGCCAGTTCCTCTCCTCCCTCCACGCGAAGGAGATCATCTGGTTCGACGCCGCGGCCGGCGAGTGGGCCTTCACCCTGGAGCGGATCCACGAGGTCGGCCTCAGCGCCGATGTCGCTGGTCTGCTGGCGCAACGGCTGAAGGGCCTGTCGGACGGCGCGCAGCGCGTGCTCCGGCTCGCGGCCTGCATCGGGAGCAATTTCGATCTCCAGACGCTCTCGGTCGTCTGCGAGATGTCCCCGCACGACACGGCGGGCCTGGTCTGGTCCGCGGTCGAGCTCGATCTCGTGAGGCCCGTCAGCGCCGCTTACCGGTACGTCGACCTCGACGACGCCCTCAACGTGACGCTCCCCCCGGAGTCCGTGCTCTTCGAGTTCCTGCACGACCGGGTGCAGGAGGCGGCCTATGCGCTCATCTCCCGCGATGAGCCCCGGGCCGTCCACCTTCGCGTCGGGAGGCTCTTGCTCGCGAGCACGAGGGAGGAGGACCGGGAGGCGCGGAGCTTCGACGTCGCGAACCAGCTCAACCTCGCGATCGACCTGATCACCGATCCCGAGGAGCGGCGGGAGCTCGCGCGGCTGAACCTCGTCGCAGGGAAGCGGGCGAAGGCGTCCAACGCCTACGCGCCGGCGGTCCGTTACCTCAAGACCGGGGTCGAGCTGCTCCCCGAGGACGCGTGGGAGCGCCACTACGAGCTCACGTTCGCCCTGTACCGGCACCATGCCGAGGCGGTCTACCTGCTCGGCGATCACGAGGGCGCCGCCTCGCTGTTCGAGCGGATCCAGCGCGAGGCGCGCTCACGGGCCGATCGGGCCGAGACGTACCGGCTCGAGATGTCGCTGCAGTCCAGCCGAGGAGACTATGCGAACTGCATCAACGCCGGGCTCGCGGCTCTCCGCATCTACGGGATCGACATCCCCCGGACGGAGGCGCTCGCCGAAGCGTGCGTCGCCGCGCGAGAGAAGCTCGAGGGGATCCTCGCCGGCCGCTCCACCGCCGCCCTGGCCGACCTGCCGGCGGTGACCGACAAGGACGAGCAGGTGCGGCATCTGCTCCTGTCCCAGGCGGTGATCTACGGGTCCTACACCGAACCGGCGCTCTTCCAGATCTTTTCATACACCCTTGTCACCCGCTCGATCGAGCACGGGCACGCGGCCGGCTCGGCGAGCGGTTACGTGACTTACGGCATGCTGGTCGCGGATCACGCAGCGGCGTACGAGCTCGGCCGGGTCGCCCTCGCCGTCAGCGAGCGCTTCGACGATCTGCACGGGCGCTCGCTCATCAAGTTCATGTTCGGCTCCTTCTTGAACGGCTGGCGCAGGCCCGTCTCGGAGGCGCTGCCGTACATCGAGCAGGCTTGCTCCGGGTGCTTCGAGTCGGGAGCGATGGTGTTCGCGGGCATCGCCGCGATGCAGACCGTCTGGATGCACCTGCTCAGCGGCGATGATCTCCGGAGCGTCCGCGCGCTGGCCAGCAAGAACCGCGAGTTCGCGAGGCGCATGAACGAGGTCGACATGGTGAATTTCATCGCCCTCTTCGAGCGGACCGCCGCGCTCCTGACCGAAGGGGCGATCCGGCCCGAGGAGGCGAGCTTCCTCGAGGGGGACATCATCGAGGAGAGGCTCGCCCACTTCCCTCCCGCCAACCTCGCCTGCCACATCTGCGCGCTCCAGGCCTCCTACCTCCTCGGCGAGCACGATCGCGCGCTCGCCATGGCGGCGAAGGCGGAGCGGGCCATCGCCGCGCTCTTCGGGCACATCGGCGGGGAGCCAGAGCTCCGCCTGTATCAAGCGCTGCTCTTCGCCGAGCTCCTCCCCACGGCCGCCGCGGACGACCGGGCGAGATACCGGGACGCCATCGAGGTGAGCGTGGGGAAGATGGAGGGGTGGGCGCGCTCGTGCCCCGAGAACTTCGAGCACAAGCACCTCGTCCTCTCGGCCGAGCTGGCGCGGCTCGACGGCAGGTACGACGAGGCCGGCGATCTGTTCGACCGCGCGATCGATTCGGCCGTGCAGCACGAGTTCACCCATGTCCAGGCGATCGCCTGCGAGCTCGCGGCGCGGCTCTACCTGGAGCGGGGGCGGAAGCGCGTCGCGCGGGCCTACCTGCGCGACGCGCGCCACGCGTTCTCCCGCTGGGGCGCCGACGCCAAGATCGCTCGGATGGAGCGGCGCTACGGCGAGCTGCTGCCCTCCGGGGCGGCGGAGGACGGCGCCGCGTCGAGCGTGGCCAGCCTCGACCTGGCAGCGGTCCTCCAGGCCTCCCAGGCGATCTCGGGCGAGATCGTCCTCGACGACCTGCTCCGGACCCTGATGCGCACGGTGCTCGAGAGCGCCGGAGCGCAGCGTGGTTTCCTCATCCTGACCGGGAAGAGCCCCCTCTTCGTCGAGGCGGAGCAGGGCGCGGGCGAAGGCGCAGCGATCCGCGTGCACACCGACGCGATCGAGGTCCGCCAGGACGTGGCCCACACCGTCGTTCGCTACGTGGAGCGGACCCGGGAGACCGTGGTGCTCGGCGACGCCCCGCGGGCCCCGCGCTTCCAGTCCGATCCCTACATCGCGCGCGCGGCGCCCCGATCGGTGCTGTGCATGCCGATCGTCAAGCAGAAGACGCTCGTCGGCGTCCTGTACCTCGAGAACCGGATCATCGCCTCGGCGTTCACGCCGAAGCGGTGCGCGGTGCTCGATCTGCTCTCCGCGCAGGCCGCGATCTCGATCGAGAACGCGCGGCTCTACGACACGCTGGAGCACCGGGTCGCGGAGCGCACGAGCGAGCTCCAGGCGAAGAACCAGGAGCTGTACCAGACGGTCCAACACCTCAAGGCGACGCAGCGGCAGCTCATCACCCATGAGAAGCTCGCCTCGCTGGGCGCGCTCACCGCGGGCATCGCGCACGAGCTGAAGAACCCGCTCAACTTCGTGAACAACTTCGCCGAGATCTCGGCGGAGCTCGCCGTCGGCGTCGACGATGTCCTCGACCGCCACGCGGAGCGCGTCGTCCCCGAGCCGGCGAGCGAGATCAAGAAGATCCTCCTGGAGCTCCGGCAATGCATGGACTGCATCAACAAGCACGGCGCCCGGGCGAGCGACATCATCGATGGGATGTTGCTGCACGCGCGCGACACCTCGGGGCAGCGGAGGTCGGCCCGCGTGAACGCGCTGGTCGCGGAGAGCGTCAAGCTCGCTTACCACGGCGCGCGCGGGGGCGCGCCCGAGATCCGCTTCGAGGAGGCGTACGACGAGGCCACCGGCGAGATCGAGGTGAACGCCCCGGAGATGGCCCGGGTGCTCATCAACCTCATGAGCAACGCCTTCTATGCGATGCGGGAGAGGCAGCGGGCCGAGGGCCCGTCGTACGTGCCGACGCTCTCTGTCCGGACGAGGGACGCGGGCGACCGGGTGGAGATCATCATCCGCGATAACGGGACGGGGATCCCGGCGGAGGTGCTGCCGAGGATCTTCAACCCGTTCTTCACGACGAAGCCGCCGGGCCAGGGCGCCGGGCTCGGCCTCTCCATCAGCCGCGACATCGTGGTCGACGGGCACCAGGGCGACATCCGGGTGGATACGGCCCCGGGCGAGTTCACCGCGTTCCTCGTCACCCTGCCGAAGCAGGCGCCCGCCGCCTGAGCCGCTGCGGGCTATCGACGCTCGAACGCGAGGACCACATACCGCAGCAGCCCGAGCCGGCTGGCGAGCTCCATCGCGGCGGCGCCGGCGACGGCGACGCCGACCTGGCGGTCGAGCTCGCGGAGCACCCGGCGCACCACCGGATAGGTGGGCAGCGTACCCCGGGTGATGTCTTCCTCATGGACGGGCGAGAGCCCCGCCTCGCGGCCGAGCGCGCGGTAGCGGTCGAGCGTGGCGCTGAAATCGCTCTGGCCGGAGAATCGCTCGAGATAGACCCGCAGCAACCGCTTCGAGGGGGCGACGAACGGGGCCATCACCGGCGCAGGGACGAAGTCGCACAGCGCCAGGCGGCCGCCCGGCCGGAGCACCCGCCGGGCCTCCGCGAGGAAGCGGGCGCGGCTCTCGAAATGAAAGGCGCACTCGACCGCGAGGACGACATCGAACCACGCATCGGGGAAGGGCATACGGCAGGCGTCCCCCTCCTGGAGATCGACCCGGTTGCCGGGGCGCGCCTGCACCTCGCGCCGCGCCCGCTCGAGCTGCCGGGGGTCGATATTGAGCCCGACGAGCTCCACCGACGAGAGCCGCTCGTTCAGGCTCATCAACGTGCCGCCAAAGCCGCAGCCGACGTCGAGGATGCGCTGCCCGTCCCGCGCCCCGCCGGCGTCGCAGACGCGGACGCAGAGGCGCTCGGCCGCGGTGACGAAGTCGGTCACCGAGCCGTCGGCGACGCGCGGGTCGGGCCAGTATCCCCAGTGCACGTGCCGACCGAAGACCGCCGCGACAACCGGGTTGTCACGGCGGAGCGCCTCGAGCAGGAGGTCGAAATAGGGCAAGGCGACAGGTCGGCTCATGCTCTCGGGCGGGGAGGCTACCACGCCTCTTCGCGCTGGCTCCACCGAGGAGGCCGGAGAGCATTTGACGCGGCTCCCCGGGTCGTAGAAAGAGGTCGGGCATGGCGCTCCCGCCCGGCCCCGATCTCCCGCCCATCGCTCAGGGCGGCTGGTACGTGCTCCGGCCCTTCGATCTGATCGACACCTGCGTCCGCCGCTACGGCGATCTCTTCACGCTCCGGCTCTTCGGATTCGGGACCCTCGTCTGCGCCAGCCACCCTGAGGCCATTAAGGAGATCTTCACGGGCGACCCCGAGGAGCTCCGCGTCGGCGAGGCCAACGAGCCATTCCGGCCGCTCGTCGGAGACGGCTCCATCCTGCTCCTCGACGGGCCGGACCATCTGCTGCTCCGGCGGCTCATCTATCCCCTGTTCCATGGCGAGGCCCTGAAGACGACCACCGCGCTCATCGGCGAGATCGCCGCGGGCGCGCTCCGGCGCTGGCCGGAGGGGTCGCCGATCGACATCTACGAATCGATGCAGGAGATCACGCTCGACGTGATCCTCCGGGTGCTCTTCGGCGCGCTCCCCGAGCGCGAGCGGCGGGCGCTGCACGAGGCCTTCGCGGCGCTCGTGAACCAGCACGCCTCGCCGCTCGCCGGGCTGCTCATGGTGCCGTCCCTGCGGCGCGAGCTCGGGCCGCTGACGCCCTGGTCCAGGTTCCGCCGGAGCATCGACCGGATTGACGCGCTGGTCCATGGCCGGATCGCTCGTCACCGGCGTGAGCGAGGCCCCGCGCGCGACGATATCCTGTCCCGTCTCACGGCCGCCGCCGAAGGGGAGGGACGGCCGCTCGACGACGCGGCGCTCAGGGATCACCTGGTCACGCTGGTCATGGCAGGCCACGAGACCACGGCGGCGACGCTCACCTGGGCCTTCTCCCTGATCCTCGGGCGCCCGGAGGTCGCCTCGCGCATCGAGGACGAGGTCGGGCGCGCCGCCGGGGGCGGCCGCGGCCCCATCCGCCACGAGCACCTCGATCGGCTCGAGTACCTCGACGCGGCGATCCGCGAGGTGATGCGGCTCCGCCCGGTGGTGCCCATCCTCGGCGTCGGGCGGCTGCTGAAGCGGCCGATGCAGCTCCAGGGATACCACCTCCCCGCGGGGGTCAAGCTGGTCCCCCTCATCTACGCGACCCACCGGCGCCCGGACCTCTACCCGGACCCCGATCGGTTCGCGCCGGAGCGGTTCCTCGGCAGGAAAATCGACCCCTATACCTGGCTCCCGTTCGGCGGCGGCGTGCGGCGCTGCCTGGGCCTCGGCTTCGCGCTCCACGAGATCAAGATCGTGCTCGCCACGGCGCTGTCGTCGGCCCGCCTCCGGCTGCACGGCCGGCCCGCGCTGCGGCCGACGCTCCGGGGCATCACCATCGGACCTCACGGCGGCGCCCGGATGATCCTGGAGCGATCGGGATACCCTCACCGGAGCGCCGCGGGGGTTCGATGACGCCTCCAGGTCCGGCCCCTCGAGCGGTCGCGCTCGATGAGAGATGGCTCGAGCGCTGGCCGGGGTGACGACGGATCTCCGCCGCTCAGGGCCGCTCACCGCGCGGCGCCCGCTGCCCGGAAATCCGCCTCTTCCAGGCAGGCGCGGAGGAGATCGGCGACGACCGCGACGTGGGGTCTTCGCAGCAAGGTGAGGTGCTCTCCGGGGATCGCATGCACGTCCACGCCGCCGGCTGCGAGGAGCCCCCAGCCCCAGGCCGGGTCGCGGTCGTAGCGCCCGCCGAGCCGGGTGGCCTTGAAGAGGGTGACCCGCCCCGGATAGGCGCGCGGCACGTACGCCATGGTCTCGCGGAGGTGGAGCATGAACAGGCGGAACATGGGGACCATCGCGGGCTGCCGCAGCGCGAGCGGCATGGACTCCCGGGGGACGTAGTTCGCCATCGTCGAGCGCGCCAGGAACGCCTCGAGCAGCCCGCCGTCGGGGCCGGCGCGGAGGAGCGCCTGGAGATCGGGCCCCGGCGCGCCGCCGCGCTCGCGGGGGCCGCGCGCGTCGCGCGCGAGATAGAAGTAATCGTGGAGGTGCGGCCAGATCGAGCGGGCGATGCCGGTGGACAGGAGCTTCGCCATGACGAGCGGCGACGGGCGGTGGCCGTGGACGGGCGCCGGCTCGTCGAGCATCGCGAGCAGCTCGACGCGGTGCCCGGCGCGGACGAGCTGCTGCGCGGTCTCGAAGGCGACAAGGCAGCCGAAGGAGAAGCCGCCCAGATGATAGGGCCCCTCCGGCTGGACGCGCCGCATCGCCGCTGCGTAATGGCGCGCCATCGCCTCGATGGTGGTGTCCGGCGGCTCGACGCCGTCGAGGCCGCGGGCCTGCAGGCCGTAGAAGGGGCGGTCCGGGCCGAGGAGGCGCGAGAGCTCGACGTAGGGGAAGACGACGCCCGCGGCGGGGTGCACGAAGAAGAGGGGCCGCTTCGTTCCGCGCGGCTGGAGGGGCACGGCCGGCGAGGCGTCGCGGCCCTCCGCGGCGCTCGCCGCGCCCCCCGCGCCGTCGATGGCGCTCGCGATGCGCTCGACCGTGGCTCCCCGGAAGGCGGCGTGCGGCGGCACCTCGCGGCCGAGCTCCCGGCGAACGCGATCGGTGATGCGCAACAGGATCAGGGAATCGGCGCCGAGCTCGAAGAAGTCATCGCGCACGCCGACGCGCTCGACCCCGAGCAGCGCGCCGACGATGGCGGCGATCCGGCGCTCGAGCTCGCTCCGCGGCGCGACGTAGGGGGCGGCCACCTCGGGGCGCCGGTGGAGCGGCGCCGCGGGGCCGGGCGGCGCGGGCAGCCCGGCAGGGCGCGCGGCCGCGCCGGGCGGCCGCCGCGCGCCTGCGAGCTGCATGCAGCCCGTCCTCTGCCGCCGCGCCAGGATCAGGCCGTGATCGACGCGGGCGCGGTCCTCCTCGGCGCGCGGGTAGGCCTCGACCCGGTCGAACCCGCGGCGCGCGATGAGCTCCTCCCAGGCGTCGAGGGCGAGCAGGGGAGATCCCGCGCGGTGCTCGTCCTGGTAAACCCACCAGCCCTCCGCGAGGCCCCAGGTCAGGGTGTCCCAGCGCCGCACCCGGACGATCTCCACCAGCGCCATCGTCCCCTCCGGCGCGAGCAGGCGCGCGAGGTTGTCGATCGCCTCGCCGACGTCCCGCGTCGCGTGGACGACGTTGAACGCGACCACGAGGTCGAAACGCCGCTCCTCGTAGCCCTGAGGACGGGGATCGCTGGCGATGTCGAGGACGCCGAAGCGCATCCGCGGGTCGACGCCGCGCCGCGCGGCCTCGGCCCGCGCGTCGTCGACGAAGACCCTCCCGAGATCGGTGAAATGGTACTCGACGTCGTGGCCGGCGAGCGCCTCGACGAGCGGCCAGGTGAGCAGGCCGCGGCCGCCGCCGACCTCGAGGACGCGGAAGGGCCGGCCCCGGGCCGCGGCAGCGATGCGCGCCGCCGCCTCGCAGAGGAGGCCGATGTAGATCCGCTCGCTCCGGTGCTCGACCGTCGCGCGCTCGCACTCGTCCACGAAGGCCGAGCTGCCGCCGGGGTAGAGCACGCCGATGGCCTCGATCCGGCCGGTCAGCGCGTCCGGGTAGCTCTTCGCGCAATGGTCGAGGAAGCGGCAGATGCCCCTGAACTCGGGGTACCGCGCCTCGATGTCCGCGCGGAGCGCGGCCGGCGCGGGGACCTCCGCCGCCCGCCCGGTGAAGCGGACCTCGTCCCCGTCCTGCCGGAGCAACCCGTCCTCGGCGAGGATCCGCAGCATGGCGGCGTTGAGCCGCTCGAACTTGGGCAGGACCCCGAGCTGCGCGAGCAGCTCGCCGCGCCCCAGGGCGGCGCCCTCGCGGAGGTCGACGCCGCTGTCGCGCAGGTAGCGCGCCAGGTAGCTCGCGCACAGCGCGTCGAGGGCGGGCTCGAGGCCGGGGTGACCCTCGATCGGCCGGATGGCGAGGGAGGCGCGGATCGCCTCCTCCATCGCGGCCAGATGCCGCCGCTCGGCCTCCACGGCGTCGCCGTCCCCGGCGGGCGAGGCGGGCCCGGGCGCGTCGATGAAATGGCGCTCGCGCTCGAAGGGGTAGGTCGGGAGCGGCAACCGCCGGCGCCCGCCGGGCTCGTGGAGCTTGTCCCAGGCGATGGGCGCGGACGCAAGCCAGAGCCGCCCGACCGCGTCGAGGAGCGCGGCGAGATCGGGCTCGCCGGGGCCGCCGAGGCTCGCGATCACCGCCGGCGCGGCCCCGCTCGGGCGGAGGCGCGCGGCGGCCGCGCTCAGGGTCCGGCCGGGGCCGACCTCGAGCAAGATCCGCCCCGGGGGCGCGGCAACCTCGGCGAGGCCCTCGGCGAAGCGGACGGCGCTGCGGAGGTGCTCGACCCAGTACGCGGGGTCCTGGGCCTCGGCGTCGGTGATCCAGGCGCCGGTGAGGTTGGAGAGATAGGGGATCGAGGGCCGGCCGAGCCGGACGCGGCGCACCTGCTCGAGGAAGCGGGGAACGATGGGCTCCATCATCGGCGAGTGGAACGCGCGCGCCACCGCGAGGCGGTGCGCCGGGACCCCCGCGGCGGCGAGGCGCGCCTCCAGCGCGTCCACCGCGGGGCGCGGCCCGGAGGCGACGCAGAGGGCGGGGGCGTTGACGGCGGCGAGCGCGAGCTGGCCGTCGAGGTGCCGCGCGAGCTCGGCCTCCGGGAGGGGGACGGCGAGCATCGCGCCCTCCGGAAGCTCCTGCATCAGCCGGCCCCGCGCGGCGACGAGCAAGGCCAGGTCATCGAGCGAGAGCACGCCGGAGAGGCACGCGGCCACGTATTCACCGAGGCTATGGCCGATCAGCGCGCGCGGGCGGACGCCCAGGTCCATCCACAGCCGGGCGAGCGCGTACTCGACGGCGCAGAGGGCGGGCTGCGCGAGGTCGGTGCGCTGGAGCTCGCCGCCGGCCGCGGGGTCGAGGAGCTCGCGGAGGTGGCGGCCGAGGTGGGGGGCGAACGCGGCCGCGATCTCGTCGAAATGGCCGCGGAAGCCCGGCTGCGCGTCGTAGAGCGCCCGGGCCATGCCCGGATGCTGGGCGCCCTGACCGGGGAGCATGAACACCACCTCGGGCTCGGTGTCGGCCGCCTGCGCCGCGGAGAGGGCGGGGCCCGGGGTCTCCAGGGCGGCCATGGCGCTCGCGGCGTCGCTGCACACGACCACCCGGCGGTGATGGAAGGCGCGGCGGCCGACCTGCAGCGTGTACGCGACGTCCGCGAGGTCGAGATCCGGCCGGCGCGCGAGGAAGGCGCGCAGGTTCGCGGTCGCGGCGTCGAGCGCGGCGGCGCTGCGCGCGGAGAGCGCCAGCAGGTGGTGCGGCGGCGACGGCGCGGGGGGCGGGGCCGCGGGCGCCTCCTCGAGGACGGCGTGGGCGTTGGTGCCGCCGAAGCCGAACGAGCTCACGCCGGCCCGCCGGGGGCGGGCCGCGCCGCCCGCATCCCAGCGGCGGAGCGCCGCGTTCACGAAGAACGGGGATCGCTCGAGGTCCATCTCCGGGTTCGGCTCGGAAAAATGCAGGCTCGGGGGGATCTCCCCGCGCTCGACGGCGAGCACCGCCTTGATCAGGCTGGCGATGCCGGCGGCGGTGTTCAGGTGGCCGATGTTCGTCTTCACCGAGCCCACCGCGCAGAAGCCCCTGCGGTCGGTGCTCTCCCGGAAGGCGTGGGTCAGCGCGGCGATCTCGATCGGGTCGCCGAGGCGGGTGCCCGTGCCGTGGGCCTCGACATAGCCGATGGATCCGGCGTCCACCTGGGCCACCGCGTGGGCCATGGCGATGACCTGCGCCTGCCCCTCGACGCTCGGCGCGGTGTAGCCGACCTTGGCGCCGCCGTCGTTGTTGACCGCCGCCCCGAGGAGCACCGCGTGGATGTGATCCCCGTCGGCGAGCGCCTCGGACAGCCGCTTCAGCGCCACCACGCCCGCGCCGTCGCCGGGCACCGTGCCCTGGGCCCGGGCGTCGAAGGCGCGGCAACGGCCGTCCGGCGCGAGGATGAAGCCCTCCTGGTAGGCGTAGCCGACCTCCAGCGGGAACCCGATGGAGACGCCGCCCGCGAGGGCGAGGTCGCACTGATACCCGAGCAGCGCCTGCCACGCGAGCTGCACGGCGACCAGGGAGGTCGAGCAGGCGGTCTGCACGGTGATGGCCGGGCCCGTCAGGCCGAGCTTGTAGGCGACGCGGGTGGTGAGGTGATCCTTGTCGTTGCCGAGCATCGCCGCGACGTCGCGGCCCCCGCCCGGGGTCCTCGGCGCCACGTGGTGGAGCAGGTAGCCGCTCGGGCCCGCGCCGGCGTAGATGCCGATGGATCCGCCGCCTCGCGCGGGATCGTAGCCGGCCCGCTCGAGCGCCTCCCAGGCGCACTCGAGGAAGACGCGGTGCTGGGGATCGGTGACGGCGGCCTCGGCCGGGCTCATCCCGAAGAACGCGGCGTCGAACAGCTCGACCCCGCGGAGGAGCCCGCGCGCGCCGACGCGGCGCCCGCCCCCGTCCGGCGCGGGCGCCGCGCCGCCGCCGGAGAAGGCGATGGACTCCACCCCGCCGCGGAGGTTCTGCCAGAAGGCGTCGACGTCGTCCGCGCCGGGCATCCGGCACGCCATTCCGATGATCGCGACCGCCTCGACGCGCCCTTCGGTGCGGGATTCGCCGTCAGCCATGGGTCTTCCTGGCCGCGAGCCGCTGCCGCCCGAGCTCGAGCGCCGCGCGCTGCCGCCGCCCGCGCTCGGCGCTCCCGGCGGTCGCCGCGGCCTGCGCGCCGCCGAGGTACGCGGCGAGCGCGCGGACCGTCGGATACCGGAACAGATCGGTGATGGAGACCTCCCGCTGGAAGGCGCGCTCCAGCGCGCCGCGGACCTCGGCGAGCAGCAGCGAATGGCCGCCCAGATCGAAGAAGTTGTCGTGGACGCCGATCCGATCGGCGCGCAGGGCGCGCTGCCAGATCGCGGCGATGATCCGCTCCGCCTCGCCCCGCGGCGCCTCGTGCGCGGCGCCGCGCCGGGCGCGCGCGGGGTCGAGGGCGGTCAGCGCCTCGCGGTCGACCGCCCCGTCGGGCGTCCGGGGGATGCGCGCGACCACGCGCACGCGGCACCCGCTCGCGGCGCCGAGGCGATCGAGGACCGGGAGCGCCCCGAGCGCGGCGGGGTCCACGGAGCCCGGCTCCGCCGCGACGTGGGCGCAGAGCGCCTCCGGCCCGCGCGCGCCGCGGCGGAGGTGCTGGAGCACCCGGCCATGCTGGCCGTCGACGCCGACGAGCAGGTGGGCCTCGCCGCTGCGCAGCGCGGCGCGGAGGGAGGCGAGGCCCTCGCGCGCGGAGATGGGCAGGTACCCGCTCGCGAGCGCGGCCTGCCGCATGACCTGGCCGGCGCTCATGCCCACGTCGTCCCAGAGGCTCCAGGAAAAGCAGAAGCTGCGCGGGCGGCCGGCGCGGCGCAACGCGAGGGTGAAATGCTCCAGGAAGCGGCTCGCGGCGGCGTAGGCGCCCACCGAGGTCCCGCCGAACGAGCCGGTGGCGGAGGAGAACCCGAGGAACGCGGCCCCGGGCCGCCGCTCCAGCAGGGCGGCGATCGCGCGCGCCCCCTCCACCCTGGGCCGGAGCACCGACGCGAGGCCGTCCCGGGTCTCGTCGACGAGCGGGCGCTCGCGGAAGGCGGCCGCGAGGTGGATCACCGCGTCGATCGGCCGGCCCCAGCGCGCCTCGGCGCGCGCCGCGGCCGCCGAGAGGGCCGTGGCGTGGGCCACGTCCGCCGCCTCGTAGAGCACCTCCCCCGGGTCGCCGCGCCGCGCGCGCGCCGCCGCCTCGAGCTCCGCGAGGGCCTCGGCGCGCGCCAGCGCGGGCGCGCGGCCGATCAGGAGCAGGCGCGCTCCGAACCGATCGAGCAAGTACCGCGAGAGGTGCCTGCCGATGCCGCCGAGGCCACCGGTGATGAGGTAGGCCCCGCCGGGCGCGAAATCGAAGGCAGGCTCGGCGCCCGCGAGCAGGGCCGGCGCGGCGTCCTCCAGCTCGGGCACGTAGCGAGCGCCGCCGCGGAGCGCGACCTCGCGATCCCCCCGGGCGCACCGGAGCTCGCGGAGGACGTCCGCCGCGCCGCCCTCCGAGGGGTCGGCGGGCAGGTCCAGGTGGCGGCACTCGAGCCAGGGGAGCTCCTGCGCCGCCGTCTGGAGCAGGCCGATGGTCATGGCCCGCTCCGGATCGATGGCGTCGGCCTCGAGCGCGGGCTGGGCGCGGCGCGACACGAAGAGCAGCCGGATCCCGGCGGCGCCTCCTGGCTCGGCCGCGGACCCGGCCAGCGCCTGGATCAGCGCGAGGAGCGCGGCCGCGCCGTCGGAAGGATCCCAGCAATGGATGACGTCGCCGAACGGCGTGAGCGCGAGGAGGCGCCGGTAATGCTCCGGCTCGCCGGGATCGATGAGGTATCGATCCGCGTCGAGCTGCGCGAAGCCGCCGCCCGGCTCGACGGCCACGGCGCGCCGCCCCGCGGCCCGGAGCGCGTCGCAGAGCTCCGGGCCGAGGCCCCCCCGATCGAGGAGCACGAGGCAGGGCCCGGCGTCCGCCGCGGGGGCGCGCTCCGCTGCCTCCTTCAATCGCCAGACCCGGCGGTAGAACCAGCGAGGGACGGTGGCGGCGCCCCCCTCGCAGGTCTCGATCTCCCGGAGCGCCCGCTCGAAGCGCCCCTGCGCGAGGGCACGCTTCAGCGCGGAGCGCTGGATCTTGCCGCTGGTCGTCTTCGGGAACTCTGCCCGCGCCACGGGCACCACGAACGCGGGGGCGATCCCGAGCCGGGCGGTGACCTCCCTGCGGATCGCCCCCGCGATCTCCGCCCGCGCCTCGATGGACGCGCCCCGCGGCCCGCGCGGCACGAAGAAGACCGCGAGCCCCTCGGTGCCCGTCGCGGCGTCGTCCACCGCGGCGGCGGCCGCGAAGGTGGGCTCCACCCCGGGCACCGAGCTGACGATCTCTTCCACCTCGTAGCAGGCGAGGTTCGCGCCCCGGACGATGATCGTCTCCTTCTCGCGCCCGGTGAGGGTGAGGCGACCGTGGAGGAGAAAGCCGAGATCCCCCGAGTTGAACCAGCCGTCGCCGACGAACGCCTCGCGGTTGGCCTCTTCGTTGTAGAGATAGCCGGGGGTCACCACCTCGCCCTTGATCTGGAGTCGGCCGATCACCCCCTCGGGCACGACGCGGTTCTGCGCGTCGGTGATCCGGATCTGCACGCCGGGCACGGGCGGGCCGAGGTCGACGAAGGGGGTGGCCGCTGCGTCCTCGCCAGCGGCGAACTCGAGGTCGCCCTCCAGCGAGCCGCGCAAGGCCCAGCGCACCCCGGCCGCGAGGTCGAAATCGTTGTTGTACGTCATGCAGGTGCAGACCTCGGCCATCCCGAAGGCCGGCTGCATGGCGGCCGGGCGCACGCCCGAGGGCGCCGTGAGGCCGAGGAAATCGCGCACGACCGGGAGCGTGACCTGCTCGCCAGCGTTCATGAAATGGCGGACGGAGGAGAGATCGCGCCGCCGCTCGCCCGGCGCTGCCGAGCGGAGCCGGTCGGCGACCAGCTTGAAGCCGAAGTTCGGGCACCAGGTCTCCCTGACCCGGTGCGCCTCGAGGAGATCGAGCCAGCGAATCGGATCGCCGAGGATCCACTCCGTCGCGACCTGGATCTGCGCGCAGCCGAGATAGATGTCCCGGAGGTGCCACGTGAGGATCGGGACAACGTGGTCCACGGGGAGCCAGTTGAGGGACACGTCGTCCGGCGTATAGCCATTCTGCTGCTGCGCGGCGT
The DNA here is from genome assembly GCA_051525975.1 of Sorangium sp. So ce134. Lineage (GTDB taxonomy): Bacteria > Myxococcota_A > Polyangia > Polyangiales > Polyangiaceae > Sorangium. Next base: position 7,429,304 of record CP150314.1, on the reverse strand, counting down.
GGATGTGGCAGACGACGCCCCGGTGACTCTCCTGGATGATCTTGGGGGTGCCGGTGCTCCCGGAGCTGAGCTGGAGGAAGGCGACGTCGTCGGGCCTGCTCTCGTGAATGCGCGCCGGCGGCGCGGCAGGCGAGAGGTCCTCGACGGCGAGGATCCGGAGCCCCTCCATGGGGTGGAGCGCGGGGAGGCCGCCGAGCGGCCCGGCGAGGCGCCGGCTGGTCAGGAGGACCGGGCCGCCGAGGAGCTTCCAGGTATCGAAGAGCTTCGCGGCGACCGCGCTCGGGGCCTCGTAGGACGGCGCGACGGCGACCGTGACGGGGACGATGCCGCCGAGGAGGCAGGCCCAGAAGGCGGTGAAATGGCCCCGGAGCGAGCCGAGCTGGAGAATGGCCCGATCGCCCGCGCGGAGGCCGCGCTGCTGGAGGCCGGCGAGGAGCGCGCGCGCCTCGTCGAGCAGCTCGCGGTAGCGCTGCACGCCGGCGCGGCCGTCGGCTTCGATGTAGGTCAGGCCCCGGTCCCCGGAGGCGGCCCGGAAGAGGGCCCCGGTGAGCGTCCTCGGCGCATCCGCTGCGATGACCAGCGGGCCTCCGTCCGCCAGGGCGGGCGGGCGCCCCGACGCTCCGGGCCCGGGTCGGGCCGCGGTGATGACCGGCGCGGGCGCCGCGGGCGATCCGGGGGCCTCGCCGGGCAGCAGGTCCGCGAGGTGCAGGCGTGGCTGGGGCTCGCGAAGGGCCTCGATCGCCACCGCCGCGTCGGCCACGCCGGGAGCGGCGCGGAGCGCCTCGTCCCAGCGCCGCGCGAGGTCGGCGTCGATCGCCGGGAGACGCCGGAGGGATTGCAGGTCGGCGCGCCCGTCCGGCGCGAGGGGCAGCGCGTGGACCGGGATCCACGCGTCCGGGAGCAGCTCAGCGGGCAGCCTGCCCTCGAAATGGGCAGCGAGCTGCGCCGCCGAGCGCGCCCTCGGGGAAACCACGTAAGCGGCATGCGACGCGGTGCCTCTGTCTGCCGGCCGGGCCAGGACCGCGGCATCCTCCACGATCGGATCGGCGAGCAGCGCGGACTCGATCGCCGCGGCGGCGGCTCCGCGCGCGGGCGGGGCGATGCGCGCGTCCGGCGCGGCGACCATCGCCTCCAGCGCCGCGCGATATTCGTCGAGGAGCCAGGAGACCGCGGCGTCGTCGAGGATGTCGGCGCGGTGGACGATCACCCCCTCGAGGCCCGGCTCCTTGCCCTCTCCGGCGGTCTGCCAGACCTGCCACAGGAGATCGAAGGGGGACTCGCCCGGGTCGAGCTCCGACAGGGTGAGCCGCAATCCGCCTGCGGTGGTCACCGCGGGCGGCGGCGCCTGGAGGGCGAACATCACCTGGAAGAGCGGGTTCTCGCCGGGCACGCGCGCGGGCGCGAGCTCCTCGACGAGCCTTTCGAAGGGGAGCTCGGCGTGCGCGTAGGCGCCGAGGGCGCGCTCACGCACCTCCGCGAGGAGGGCCCGGAAGGTCGGGGTGCGGTCGAGCCGCGCCCGCAGGACCAGCGTGTTGGCGAAGAAGCCGCAGAGCCCTTCCAGCTCGCGCCGCGGCCGGCCCGCGACGGGCGTGCCGACGACGAGATCGTCTTCCCCGGTGTACCGGTGGATCGTGGCCACGAAGCCCGCGAAGAGCACCATGAACAGCGAGGCCCCCTCGGCGCGGCCGAGCGCCAGGAGCTCGGCCGCGAGCTCGGAGGAGAGCGCGAAGGGGCGCCGCCCGGCGCGGCGGGCGCGCGCCGGCGGCCGCGCCGCTGCCCGCAGGCCGCTGCGCGGCGGCGCACCCGCGAGCTCACGCCGGAAGTAGGCGATGTCCCCCGCGAGCGCGGGGCCAGCGAGCCGGCCCCGCTCCCAGGCCGCGTAATCGGCGTAATCCAGCGGCAGCGGGGCGAGCGGGGAGCGCGAGCCGGGCGGAGCGTCCAGCAGGGCCGCGAGCTCCTCGACCAGGAGCTGCATCGAGCGGCCATCGGAGACGATGTGGTGCAGCGAGAGGAACAGCACGTTTGCGCGCTCCCCGAGCCGGAAGAGCCGCGCGCGGAAGAGCGGGCCGCGCCGCAAGTCGAAGGGCTCCCTCGCCTCGCGGGACAGCATCGCGGCGAGCTCCGATCCCCGCAGGCCGGCGGGGGGCGCGGGCAGGCAGGAGAGATCGGTGAACGGAAGCGCGAGCTCGCCGGGCGGGGCGATCCTCCGCGCCGGCTCGCCCTCGGCGTCGTCGTACGTGGTCCGCAGCGCCTCGTGCCGGCGCGCCAGCTCGGTCAGGCACCGGCCGAGGGCCGCCGCGTCGATCGGGCCGTCGATGCGGAGGGCGAAGGGCAGGTGATATCCCCTGCTCTCAGGCTCGAGCTCGTGCAGGAACCAGAGGCGCCGCTCCGCCGACGAGAGCGGGAGCGGCGCGGCGCGGTCCACGCGGGCGAGAGGCGGCGCCTGCGCGGCCCCGAGGCGGCCTCGGGCCTCCTCGGCGCGGCGCGCGAGCCGGGCCACGGTGCGCGCGGCGAAGAGATCGCGGATCCCGAGCTCGACGCCGAGCGCGCTCGGCGCGCGGGCCACGATCCGCGCGGCGAGCAGCGAGTCGCCGCCCAGCTCGAAGAAATCGTCCTCCACGCCCACCGGCTGGACGCGGAGCACCTCGGCCCAGAGGGCGGCGAGCGCCCGCTCGTCCGGCGTGCGCGGGGCGACGTACTCGACCGGCAGCGCCGGGCGCGCTTCGTCAGGCCCAGGCAGCGCGCGCCGATCCACCTTGCCGCCCGGGGTGAGCGGCAGGGCGGGGAGCGCGATGAAGGCCGAGGGGATCATGTGCTCGGGCAGGCGCTCGCCGAGGAAGCGGCGCAGCGCCGACGCGTCGGCGCTCGCTCCGGGGGCGAAGGCCACATAAGCCAGGAGGCGTCGGTCGCCGGGCGCGCGCTCCCGCGCCACCACAGCGGTCTCCCGCAGATCGGGGTAGTGCTTGAGGGCAGACTCGATCTCCCCGAGCTCGACGCGGAAGCCCCGGACCTTCACCTGATGATCGCGGCGCCCCAGGTACTCCACCGCGCCGTCGGCCCGGACACGCCCGAGATCCCCGGTCCGGTAGAGGCGCGCGCCCGGCGCGCGCGGATCGGGCACGAACCGCGCGGCCGTGAGATCGGGGCGCCCGAGATAACCCCGCGCGACGCCGGGCCCGCCGAGGCATATCTCGCCAACCTGCCCGGCCTGCGCAGGCTCGAGATCCTCGCCCAGGATCCGCAGCGTCGTACCCGGCAGCGGGTAGCCGATGGGCGGATCCCCACCCCCGGGCGCGCACTCGAACACGGTCGCGTAGACGGTCGCCTCGGTCGGCCCATAGCCATTGAAGAAGCGCCGCCCCGGCGACCAGCGCGCGACGACCGAGGCCGGGCACGCCTCCCCCATCGAGATGACCACGCCGAGCGCGGGCAGCTCGGCGTCGGGCAAGATCGCGAGGAGCGAGGGGGAGAGCGCGACATGGGTGATGCCCCGCTCGCGGAGGAGCGCGCAGAGCGCTCGGCCGGGCATCCGCGCGGCGTCGGCCGCGAGGTGGAGGCTCGCGCCGGCCGCGAAGGCCATCAGGTACTCCGAGACGGAGGCGTCGAAGCAGAGCGACGCGAACTGGAGGACCCGACTGTCCGGGCGGATATCGAATCGCCCGATCTGCGCGCGCGCGAGGGGCGCGAGGCCGCGGTGCTCCACCAGAACGCCCTTGGGCACTCCGGTGGATCCGGAGGTATAGATCACATAGGCGAGGTTCGACGGCGCGGCCCCGGATGCGATCCGCTGAGCGGGCTGGCGCGAGAGGAACTCCCGGTCCTCATCGAAGCAGAGCACGCGGGCGGCGCGCTCGGGCAGCGAGGAGCGCAGCGCCCTGCGGGTGAGGATGACCGCCGGCTCGGCGTCGCTCACCATGAAATCCAGGCGGCGCCGGGGGTACGCCGGGTCGAGGGGCACGTACGCGGCGCCGGCCTTCAAGACCCCGAGCAATCCCACCATCATTTCGATCGACCTATCGAGGTACAGGCCGACGCGCGACTCCAGCCCGACCCCCATCGCGCGGAGCGCCCGGGCCACCTGGTTGGCGCGACACTCGAGCTCGCGGTAGGTCAGCCGCTGCGCCTCGGAGACGAGCGCCACGGCCTCCGGCGTCCGATCGGCCTGGGCTTCGAAGATCTCGTGTGCGCACAGCTCCGGAGCGGAGCCGTTGACCAGCTCGCTTCCGAGAGATGCGACCGATCGCGAGGCTCCTGTTGGCTGCGCGTCTGCTCCGGACATCCTGGGCACGACGCCCTACCCAGATCGCCCATGCGCAGCAAGCCAATTCGCGCCGGAGTCCGCCGTTCCGGGGCGAACCTCAGACGTCGCGGCACGCTACGATCTGCGCGCGGCCATCGAGCCGCTCATCGACGCTCTCATTCATGGGGCGAGGGATGCGGCCGCGAACCAGCCCAGATACCATCGCAGAAGGCGATTCCGAAGAAGCCATCTCCGGCGACGAGGCGTCGCGGGCGCTTGGCCCTGCATGCGTCGCCGAGAACCTCACCCGGGCGGTGCCAGCTTCGTCGATCTTCGGAGGCTCGCCGCCTCCGTGCGGCGATGGCGTAGCAGTGGCCTTTACGCGCGCTCCTCGGGAAGCCGCGCCGAGCGCGCCCGGCTCCGCGGGGGACCGTCACTCCCGGTCCGGGTAGGCGATGGTGCTGATCAGCGCGTTCTCCGCCTGACGCGAGTCGAGCCGGGTGTGCTGCACGACGATGGGAACGTCGGATTCGATCACGCTCGCATAATCCGTATCTCGCGGGATCGGCTCCGGATCGGTCAGATCGTTGAACCGGACGTGTCGGGTGCGCCTCGCCGGAACGGCCACCCGGTAAGGCCCGGCGGGGTCGCGGTCGCTGAAATAGACCGTGATGGCGACCTGCGCGTCCCGGTCCGATGTATTCAACAGGCAGGCCGCCTCATGGCTCGTCATCTGCGGCGCAGGTCCGTTGCTCCGCCCTGGGATGTAGCCCTCCGCGATCGCCCAGCGCGTCCGTCCAATCGGCTTCTCCATGTCGCCTCCCTTCTGATTCTCCCCTTGTAGCTTCCGTAGGATGCCTCGCCCCCGCGTTCCTCGCGGAGCGCTTCACAGCGACGCTGAGCCCGCCAGCAGACCCCACGGCGTCCTGCTTCGATGGCCCTCCCATCCCTCCTGCACGCGTCTCGACGGCGTCGTCGACGCAACCGCCGTGCCGGCGCGGCGCTACCCGCTCGACAGGACGGCGGCCTGGCGCGGCCCGCGCGTCGCTGGGAGAATCGGCGGAGCATGGAAAAAGAATCGAGGATCGCGATCTATGGTGCCATCGGCGCCAACGTGGCGATCGCGGCGGTCAAGTTCATCGCCGCCGCCGTGACCGGCAGCTCGGCGATGCTCTCCGAGGGTGTGCACTCGCTGGTCGACACCGCGGATGGGCTCCTCCTCCTGCTCGGCAAGCACCGGAGCGCCCGCCCGCCCGACGCCGAGCACCCGTTCGGCCACGGCAAGGAGCTCTATTTCTGGACGCTGATCGTCGCCATCATGATCTTCGCCGCGGGCGGCGGCGTCTCGATCTACGAAGGGATCTTGCACCTCTTGCACCCGCGCCCGATCGAGGATCCGGCGTGGAACTACGCTGTCCTCGGCGCAGCGGCCGTCTTCGAGGGAACGTCGCTCGCCATCTCGGTCCACGAGTTCAAGAAGAAGGCCGGACAGGGCTACCTCGCGGCGATGCGATCCAGCAAGGACCCGACGACGTTCACGATCGTCCTGGAGGACTCCGCGGCGCTCGCCGGGCTCGCCATCGCCTTCCTCGGCGTCTGGCTCGGGCACCGCCTGGAGAACCCCTATTTCGACGGGGCGGCGTCGATCGGCATCGGCCTCGTGCTCGCGGCGGTCGCGGTCTTCCTCGCCAGCCAGAGCCGTGGGCTCCTCGTGGGGGAGAGCGCGGACAGGGAGCTCATCGACGCGATCCGCGCGCTCGCCGAGGCAGATCCCGGCGTGTCGGCGGTGGGGCGGCCGACGACGATGCACTTCGGTCCGCACGATGTCCTGGTCGTGCTGCGCATCGCGTTCGATCCCGCGCTCACGGCCTCCGGGGTGGCGGAGGCGATCGAGCGCATCGAGGCACAGATACGGAGCCAGCGACCCGATGTGAAGCACATCTACATCGAGGCCAGGTCGATCCGCCAGCGCGCGGGGGCGTGACGCGTCCCGCAGGTTGACGGGCGGGAGCGCCGGCACGAGATGAACAGCCACAGCATCGAAGATACGATGCAAGTATGGAGCGGGCGGCGCTCCGCGCGAAGCCGGAGACGCGGGACATCGCTCCCCGCCGCGCGTCCAGACGAGCGGCGCGAGCCACTTCTCGGCGGCCGCGCGGGCGTTAAGCTTCCTTCATGCAGCTCGGGGCACGGCTCACCACGCACGCGTTCTCGGCCGGCGCCGCCGGCATCAGCTTCATCGCCCAGCCGCTCCCGGGCTCGGACCAGCTGTTCGTCATTCCGATCCAGTACCTGCTCGCGGTGTCGCTCGCGAAGGAGCGAGGCTCGCCCCTCTCGAAGGCGGCGTGGTCCCAGGTCCACCAGATCATCTGGGGCGGCGGCGCCCTCCGCCTCATGGTCACCTTGACCCTGGGGCTGATCCCGGTGGCCGGCGCGGTCGCGAACGCGATCACGGCGTTCGTGACGACGGAGTACCTCGGGCGCTACGTGAAGCGAGCCCTCGACAACCCGGACAAGCCGCCTCCCATCCTGTAGATCCAGGGCATCCTGGACGCCATCACCTCGCTCTTCACCGCGCGAGCGCCAGATTCGCCGGCGTTTGCGGCGGGAGCGTATCGCCGCCGCCACCGCCCCCGGGGGCGAGCGCGGCGGCCGCCGTGATGGCGACGCGCAGGGCCGTGTGCTCCGCCCCGCCCTCGATGCCGCCCCACCTCGCCTTGGCCGCGCCCAGGTCGCGCGCGAGCCGCTCCTTGCTGTGCTCGATCTGCTCGGCAGGTCCCGCGGGCGCCGCGGCGCCTGCCCCGGCGCTCGCCTGACCTCGCTGGCTCAGCGGACGGGTGGCCCTCTCCGTATCGAACCGGATTGCACCGGGTGGTTCCATGGATCCTCGCGCCGCGGTCGAGCTCCCGGCCGGCGAGCCCGATGGACCAGGCGTTGCAACTCTCGATTCCGACGAGCTGAGCCGTCGTCGCAGATCGGAGCCCCGCCCATGCGAATCTTCGGAAAAACGGCGCTGATCGCGCTTGTCGGCACCTCGCTCCCGATGGCCATGGCGAGGGCCGCGACGCCCTCCGGCGCGGCGCCCGGATCTTCGTCCTACGGGAGCTGGTCGCCCGGCTCGAAGGACTTCTTCGGCGCCGCGTACGAGAGCTACGACGCTGACCTCACGTACTCGCCTCGCTCCGACACGGCCCCGATCAGCAGGGTCTGGTTCACGGGGGCGAGCGGCGTGCTGACCGAGGTGTACTGGCCGACGAACGACACCCCGCAGACGCGCGACAGCCAGCTCCTGGTGACGGGCGGCGGCAGAGGCCTCTTCGAGGAGCGGCGAGGCGCGCGACGGAGCGTCGCGTGGATCGAGGTCGGCGTGCCGGCCTTCCGCGTGATCACGGAAGATCCGGGCGGCAGGTTCAGGATCGAGAAGACCGTCTTCGCCGATCCCGATCGCGACGTGGTCCTGCAGCGGCTGAAGATCACCAGGCACGTCGGCGGGCTCAGGTTCTTCGTGCTTCACAACCCCGGCGCAGGGAACACGCCGCTCGGCGACAGCGCCATGGCGAGCACCGGAGAGGCCCCGGGGGCCGGGCTGTTCGCCTGGCAAGGCCCCTTTGCCCAGGCCTTCGTGGCCTCCGTCCCCTGGCGCGACGCCACGGCCGGCTTTTCAGGGACCGCGAGCGACGGCTATCGGGACCTGAAGAAGCACCGCACCCTGACCACGCACTACCGTGACGCGAGCGACGGAGATGTCGTGCTCACCGGGGAGCTGGATCTCCCGCTGGCGCCCGGGACCGACGAGCTCACGCTGGCGCTCGGCTTCGGACGCGACATCGACGAGGCCTATCGCACCGCCCGGGCGTCGCTCGGCGAGGACCCGAGCGCCCTGCTCGACAGGTACCGTGCCCAGTGGCGCGCCTATCAGGCGTCCCTCGTCCCGCTCGGGAGCGGCTCGCCCAGCCTCGCTCGCCTTTACCGCAGCTCCGCGGCGGTCATGAAGTCCCTCGAGGACAGGACGAACCCAGGAGCCTTCATCGCGTCGCCGTCGGTGCCCTGGGGTAACGTCAAGCCCGACCGGGCGAGCGCGATCTCGCCGAGGACCTCGGACAGGATCACGGGCGGGTACCACCTCGTGTGGCCGCGCGATCTCGTCCAGATCGCGCTGGCGCTGCTCGCCGCCGGCGACAGGCGCTCGCCCCTGGCCGCGGCGCGGTTCATGAAGAGCATCCAGCTCTCCGCGTCCGACGGCACGTGGGATTTCGGCGCCCTCCACGTCTCGAAGGAAGGCTCGTTTTACCAGAACACCTGGTCCGACGGAGAGCCGTACTGGAAGGGCCTGGAGCTCGATCAGGTCGCGCAGCCGATCGACCTCTGTTACCACGTGCACAAGGAGCAGATCGTCGCGGCCGAGGCGTGCTGGGATCTCGTGCGCCGCGCCGCCGACTTCCTCGTGGCCTTCGGCCCCTGGACCCCGCTCGATCGATGGGAGGAGGTCTCGGGCGTGTCGCCGTCGACCCTGGCCTTCCTCTGCGCCTCGCTCGTCCACGCGGCGGAGATCGCGGGTGCGACCGGCCACCCCGATCGCGAGGCGCGGTACAGAGAGACGGCCGAGCGCTGGGCCCGGCAGATCGACGGCTGGACGTTCACCACCCGAGGGACGATCGGCAACGGGCGGTATTTCGAGCGCGTCGACGGGAACGGCAGCCCTGACGCCCCGAGGGATCCGAACGACGACCGGCGCTACCTCTTGCGCGGGCGCTCCTGGCTGGAGCGCGCCGTCGTCGATTGCGGCTTTCTCAGGCTCGTCCTCCTCGGCGTGCGCCCGGCCCTCGCGCCGAACATCGCCGACTCGGTGGCAGCCTGCGATGCCGCGCTGCGCGTCGACCTCCCGGGGCTCGGCCCGGGATTCCATCGCTACGTCGGCGACGCGTATGGCTTCGATCCGCGCACGGGGGCGCGGACGAGAGGCATGTTGTGGCCGACGCTCACGGCCGAGCGAGCCCAGTATGAGCTCGTGAAGGCGCTCGAGGAGTCCGGCTCGCCCGCGGCGGCGCGGAAGCGGATGCGGCCCTACCTCGACGCGATGGTGCGCTTCGCGACCGTGTCCCAGATGCTGCCGGAGCAGGTCTTCGATCGCGGGCCCCGCGCCGGCCGGCCGACGGGCGCTGCGGCGCCCCTCGGGTGGGCTCACGCCGAGTTCGTCCTGACCCTGCGCGCGCACGACGACGCGAGGCGCTACCGGCGGCCGATCCGCAGCGCCGGAGGCGGCTAGAGCGACAAGCGGGTTGAAACTGTTTGAAAAGCGCAGAAAATCGAACCGCCAAGACGCCAAAAGACGCCAAGTAAAGAGAGAGAAAAAATCTTGGCGTCTTGGCGTCTTGGCGTCTTGGCGTCTTGGCGGTTCATTTCTCGCTTGATCAACGTGATCGGCGTTCTAGAGATGCCGGGCTCCGCTAGCCCGGGATCATCATCAATCCCGCACCCAACTGCGGCAGACCTTCAGGCGGCCCGGACTAGCGCCTGGTCGCCGAGCCCGCTGCGCAGGAGGCGCGTGACCGACCGCCGGTGCCGTCGCTGTCACGAGCCCGCCGCGCTCGCCCGATCCCCCCGAGCAGCGCCACCGCCGCCAGCGCCGCGGCGGCGACGCCCGCCGCGGGGAGCCACCGCCCGCGCCGCGCCCGCCGCCGCTCGGCCGCGAGCCGCCGGCCGCCCGCCCAGAGGAGCGCCGCGCCGGCCGGCGCCGCGACGAGCGCCGCCGCCTGGGCGCGCGGCATCACGTGCACCTCCCCGGGCCCGGGCAGGTAGGCGCGCTCGGGGTAGTCGCCCGCCGGCCCCTCGGGGCCGTGCAGCGTCGCCATGCGCACGACCTGAGCCAGGTGCAGCGCCCGCCGGTCGGTCGTCTGCTGGATCTGCTCGCGGCAGCTGAAGCCGTCGGCCACGACGAGCGCGTCCTTCGGCGCCGACCGGACCGCGGGCAGCAGCACGCGCTCGCCGCACTGGATCGAGACGTCGTACTTGTCGCCCTCCTCGAACCCGAACGCCCCCGCCATGCCGCAGCAGCCCGAGTCGAGGAGCTCGACATCGAGGCCCATCCCCCGGAGCACGTCGCGCTCGCCATCCATCCCCAGGATCGCCTTGTGGTGACAGTGGCCGTGCACCACGGCGCGCCGATCGAGCCGCGGCAGCGCGCGCCCCCGCGCGCCGAGCGGAGGCCGGTCGGGATCGCCGTCCGCCGCCCCCTTCAGGAAATCGCCGAACATGCGCGTCTGCTCGCGGAGCCTCGACGCCACGGGGTCGTCGGGGAAGAGCCCGCGGAGCTCGTCGCGGAAGACCGCGACGCAGCTCGGCTCGAGCCCGACGATCGGCACGCCGCGCTCGATGGGGTCGCGCAGCGCGCTCATCACCTCGCGCAGCAGGCGCCTGGCCGCCGTCAGGAAGCCGAAGTCGTAGAGCGGCCGGCCGCAGCAGAGCTGGCGCTCCGGGACGATCACCTCGTAGCCCGCCCACTCGAGCACCTCGGTCGCGGCGATCGCCGTGTCCGGGAAGAAATGGTCGTTGAACGTGTCCGGCCAGAGCAGCACCTGCGGGGCGCCGGCGTTGCGCCGCGGCCGGCCGCCGAACCACTGCCGGAACGACGTGCGCGCGAACGGCGGGATGCTCCGCTCGGGCGCGATGCCCGCGATCTTCTTGGCGATCGCGGCGAGCGCCGGGGTCTGCGTGACGAGGTTCGCGAGCCCCGGCGCGCGCTGCCCGAGGCGCGCCCACCAGTGGATGAGCCCCATCGAGTACGCGGCGCGCGGCCTGAGCCGCCCCGCGTAGTAGTGCGACAGGAACTCCGCCTTGTAGGTGGCCATGTCGACGTTGACCGGGCACTCGCCCTTGCACCCCTTGCAGGCCAGGCACAGATCGAGCGACTCGCGCACCTCGCGGTCGCGGAAGCCGCGGAGCTCGCCCCCCTCCAGCATCTCGAAGAGCAGGCGCGCCCGCCCGCGCGTGGCGTGCTCCTCCTCGTGCGTGACCATGTAGCTCGGGCACATCGTGCCGCCGCCGTGGCGCCGGCACTGGCCGACGCCCACGCAGCGCAGGGCCGCGCGCGTGAAATCGCCGTCGTCGTCCGGGAAACGGAAGTGCGTCTGCACGGCCGCGGAGCGGAAGCCGGCGCCGAGGCGGAGGTCCTCGTCGACGCGGTGCGGGTCGACGACCTTGCCGGGGTTCATGCGAAGGTCCGGGTCCCAGGCGGCCTTGAAGCGGCGGAACGCCTCGATGAGCTCCTCGCCGTACATCTTCGGCAGGAACTGCGCGCGCGCCTGGCCGTCGCCGTGCTCGCCGGAGAACGAGCCGCCGTAACGGACCACGAGGTCGGTCGCCTCGTCGAGGAAGCGCTTCCAGTTGCGGATGCCCTCGGCCGTCACCAGGTCGAAGTCCACGCGGCAGTGCACGCACGCCTGCCCGAAGTGGCCGTAAAGCGAGGGGTGGTAGCCGTGCCGATCGAAGAGCGCGCGCAGGTCGCGGAGGTAGTCGCCCAGGTTGTCCGGGTGCACGGCCGAGTCTTCCCAGCCGGGCCACGTGTCGGGCTCCCCGGGGACGTGCGCGGTCGCGCCGAGCCCCGATTTGCGCACCTCCCAGAGCATCTGCTGCTGGTCGGGGTCGTCGTACAGCTTCATCGACGGCGGGTTCGGCCCGCGCGCCAGGGCGTCCATGGCGGCGCGCGCCCGCGCGTCGGACTGCTCCCGGGTGTCGCCGCCGAACTCGGCCATCAGGAAGCCGCGGCCCTCCGGGAGGTAGCGCAGGTAGCTCTCGTGCAGCCCCTTCTTGCGCATGTACTCGAGGAGCCGGTGGTCGAGCCCCTCGAGCCCGATCGGCCCGGAGCGCAGCACCTCGGGCACGTGGTCGCCCGCGGAGAACACGTCCGGGTAGCCGAGCACGAGCAGCGACCGCGACCTCGGCCAGTCGACGAGGCGCAGGGTGGCCTCGAGCACCGTGACGCACGTGCCCTCCGTGCCGACCAGGGCGCGCGCCACGTGGAAGCCGTTCTCCGGCAGCAGCTCGTCGAGGTTGTAGCCGGACACGCGCCGCGGGATCCGCGGGTATCGCGCGCGGATCAGCCCGGCGTACCGGTCGCGGATGGCGCGCAGCTCGGCGTAGATGTGCCCGCGCCGCCCGCCCGCGCGCACGATGGCCTCGATCTCTTCCTCGCTCGTCGGCCCCACGCGCAGCCGCAGCCCGTCGTAGGTCAGCACCTCGAGCTCGTGCACGTTGTCGGCGGTGCGCCCGCCGAGCACCGAGTGCACGCCGCAGGAGTTGTTGCCGATCATCCCGCCGAGCGTGCAGTACTCGTGGGTCGACGGATCCGGCGCGAAGGTCAGGTCGAGCTCGTTGGCGGCGTCGCGCAGGGTGTCGAGCACCGTGCCCGGCAGCACCCTGGCGCGCCTGCTCGCGCGGTCGAGCTCCAGGACGCCGCGCATGTACTTCGAGAAGTCGAGCACGACCGCGACGTTGCACGTCTGCCCGGCGAGGCTGGTGCCGCCCCCGCGCGCGGCGATGGGCGCGCCGTGGCGGCGGCACGCGGCCACGGCGGCGATCACGTCGTCCTTGTGGCGCGGCACGACGACGCCGATCGGCAGCTGCCGGTAGTTCGACCCGTCGGTCGCATAGAGCGCCCGGTCGCCCGCGGTGAAGCGGACCTCGCCCTCGACCGCGCGCGCGAGGTCGGCGGCGAGCGCCTCCACCTCGGCTCCGGCCGCGGGCGCGAGCCGCACGCGCCGCTCGCCGGGCAGGCGGATCACGCCGCGATCGATCTCGCGCTGGACCGGCTCGGAGGGCCTGTCCTCCGCCGCCGCTCTCTCCCTGTCCTGCTCGATGTGCTGCATGGTTTTCCCCCCTCACACCGCGAAGCGCTCGGCGTCGGCGCGCCGGAGCTCGAGCCCCATCCCGGGGCGACCCAGGTCCGGGGCGAGCGCCCCGGCCGCGGGCGCGACCGCGCCGTCGAAGAGCATCCGCTCGATGCGGACGTGGTCGTGAAAGAACTCGATGTGCGCGAGCCGCTGCACCGCGCACGCCGGGTGCAGGTGCAGCGACGGCGCGCAGTGGCACGACAGGTCGAGCGAGCGCGCCTCGCACAGCGCCGCGGCGGCGAGGAAGCCGGTGATCCCGCAGCGGCTCGCGTCCGCCTGCAGGACGTCGACGGCGCCGGCGTCGAGCATGCGGCGGAAGTAGACGAGATCGTAGCCATATTCGCCCGCCGCGACGTCCATGCCGGCGGGCGCCCGGTCGCGCAGGAGCCGCAGCCCGTCGAGGTCGTCCGAGCTCACGGGCTCCTCGAACCAGCGGACGCCCTCGCCGGCGAACCGCTCCGCGAAGGCGAGCGCCTGCTTGCGCGAGTAGGCGCCGTTGGCGTCGACGAACAGCGCGGCGTCCGGGCCGACGGCGCGCCGCGCGGCGCGCACGCGCGCCAGGTCGGCCCCGGGGTCGCGCCCCACCTTCATCTTCACGCGCGGGATGCCCTCGCCGACCCAGCCGCCGAGCTGCTCCGCGAGCTCGGCCTCCGTGTACGAGGTGAACCCGCCGCTGCCGTAGATCGGCGCGCGCTCGCGCGCCACGCCGAGCAGCGTCGCGAGCGGCAGCGCGAGCAGGCGGGCCTTCAGGTCCCACAGCGCCGCGTCGACCGCGGCGATCGCCGTCTGCGCGACCCCGGGTCGGCCGAGGTTGCGGACGCTGCGCACCATCGCGGCCCACGCGCCGGGGACCGCCATCGCGTCGCGCCCGCGCACGGCGCCGGCGAGCTTGTCGGCCACGAGCCGCGCCGCCGCGGCGTCGGCGTACGTGTAGCCGAGCCCGCGCTCGCCGCCGGCGGACGCGTGCACGACCACCAGGGTCGTCTCGCGCCACTCGAGCGTGCCGTCCGACTCCGGCCGGTCCGTCGGTATCGTGTACGCGGCCACCTCGATCCGCTCGACCGGGAGCGCCGCGCGCTGCCTCGCGCCGGCCATCGTCAACCCCGGTGCGGGATCCAGCTCTCGATCATGTCGCGGTACGCCTGGCGGATGATCCCGCGCGCCCCCGGGTCTCCCCGGAGGAGCGCCGACGTGAGCATCCTGGCCTGCTTCACCGTGATGTGCGGCGGCAGGGGCGGGACCTCCGGGTCGGTGACCGCCTCCACCACGACCGGCCGGTCGACCCGGAAGGCCTCGTCCCAGGTGCGCGCGACCTGGTCCGGGCGGTCGATCCGCACGCCCGAGAGCCCGAGCGCCTCGGCGTAGGCCGCGTACGGGAAGTCCGGCAGCGTCTGGGACGCCTCGAGCTTGGGGTCGCCGCTCATCACGCGCAGCTCCCAGGTGACCTGGTTGAGATCGCGGTTGTTGAGCACCAGCACGACGAGGCGCGGGTCCTTCCACTCGCGCCAGTACTTCGCCACGGTCACGAGCGCGTTGATGCCGTTCATCTGCATCGCGCCGTCGCCGACCATGGCGACGACCGGGCGGTCGGGGAAGGCGAACTTCGCGGCGACCGCGTAGGGCATCGCGGGCCCCATCGTCGCCAGCGTCCCGGAGAGCGAGGCCATCATGCCCTCGCGGATCTTGATGTCGCGCGCGTACCAGTTCGCCGACGAGCCGGAGTCGGCGGTCAGGATGCACCGGTCGGGCAGCCGCGGCGACAGCTCCCAGTAGACCCGCTGCGGGTTCAGCGGGTCGGCGTCGTTCATCGCGCGCGCCTCGAGCACCTTCCACCAGTCGGCGACGCTCTCCTCGATCCGCCGCCGCCACGAGCGGTCGGTCTTGAGCTTGAGGTGCGGGATGAGCGCCCGAAGCGTCTCCGCGCTGTCGCCGATCAGGTTGACCTCCATCGGGTAGCGCAGGCCGAGCATGCGGCCGTCGATGTCGATCTGGACGCCGCGCGCCTGGCCCTCCTCCGGCAGGAACTCCGGGTAAGGGAAGCTCGATCCGACCATGAGCAGCGTGTCGCAGCTCGCCATCATCTCCCAGCTCGGCTTCGTGCCGAGCAGGCCGATCGCGCCGGTGACCCAGGGCAGCTCGTCGGGGAGCGCCGCCTTGCCGAGCAGCGCCTTGGCCACGCCGCACCCGAGGAGCTCGGCGACGCGCGCGACCTCGGGCGCGGCCCCGAGCGCGCCCTGGCCGATCAGCATGGCGACGCGCCTGCCGGTGTTGAGCACGTCGGCCGCGCGCCGCAGATCCTCCTCCTTCGGCACCACGCGCGGCGAGCAGTAGCCGAGGCCGGTGTGCACGGTGCCGTGCGCGTGCGCGGGCTCCTCGACCGCGTCCATCTCCTGGACGTCCTTCGGGACGATGACGCACGTGACCGTGCGCTCCGCCCTGGCGATGCGCATCGCCCGGTCGATGAGGTGCCGGATCTGCGCGGGAGAGGACGCCATCTGCACGTACTCGTGCGCGACGTCCTTGAAGAGCGTGACGAGATCGACCTCCTGCTGGTAGTGCCCGCCGAGCGCGGCGCGGTCCTGCTGGCCGACGATGGCCACGACCGGCTGGTGGTCCATCTTCGCGTCGTAGAGCCCGTTCAGGAGGTGGATCGCCCCTGGCCCCGAGGTCGCGAGGCACACGCCGACCTCGCCGGCGAACTTCGCGTGGGCGCACGCCATGAACGCGCCCATCTCCTCGTGCCGCACCTGGATGAACCGGAGGTCCGGAACGCGGTGGAACGCGCCCACGATGCCGTTGATGCCGTCGCCCGGATAGGCGTAGACGCGCCGGACGCCCCACGCGACGAGGCGCCTCAACAGGAACTCGCCGACGGTCTGGGCCATGAGTTCTCCCCCTCGAGCTCGGAAGGTGAGCCCGACCCGGCGCGGCGTGCGACATCCGTGCCGCCCGCCGCGCCGCGCGCTGCGTGTCGCGCCTGCGCGTGCGAGCGGCCGCTGCGCGCCGAAGATCGCCTCGCCGCGGGCTCGAGGCCGCCCGCGCCCGGTCACCTGTAGAACGCGACGTCGTCGATCCAGTAGTCGAATGCCTGCCCCGGACCGAAGCTGAACTGTACGATCCGGATCCTGTCCTGCGCGAACGCCTCGAAGATGCCGTATCCGGTCTGGACGAGACACGCGAAAGGCACCTTGAAGTGCGTCCAGTCGGACGCCAGGGGGACGCTCGTGTGGAAATGGTCGAAGCAGGGCACCTGACCCTCGTCGTCACCGCAGATCCCACCGCCCGGATCGGTCTGCTGATCGACGAACGTCACGGACAGCTCCGTGGATGACGCTCCCTCGGCGCGGGCCCAGAAGGTGATGCCACGGTACGCGGTGGCGTCGTAGTCGGCGCTGCTCAGACGAAAGCCGATGCCGGCTCCCCAGCTGGTAAAAAGATCGTTGCCGCTCGTGTGCACGGCTCTCTCGCTGCCGCCGCGCGCGGGCGTCATCACCGCGACGAGCTCGGCCGCCTCGGCAGGTTCTTGAGCTCCGCCCTCGGATCCGTCGTTGTACGCGAACCAGGCCCCCTGCCGAGGATTTGCTTCCTCACCCTTGAGGATGCCGATGTTCCCATCCTCCATGTCGTCGATCATCGACAGCTCGAGAGGCGCCTCCGGCGATACCTCCAGGATGTCACAGACAGGCCGATCGCCGCCGCTGCCGGCGTCCGTCGCCGCCGCGGCGTCCTCTCGCACGGGCGCTTCGATCCCGAGGATGGCGTTGCATCCGGGCGATACCGCGGCAGCGAAGAGCGCGCCGGCTCCCGCCGCGAAGGGCGCGCGCGCCATGGCGCCGCCGTCCGTCCTGCGCCGGCGAGCTCTCATCAGAAGCTCCCTCGCAGCGCGATCCCGCGCGGCCCCAGGGCGATGTGCGCGCCCGGGCGCGCCGGCCTCGGCGCCGTCAGGAACAGCGCGACGCCGCCGGCGAGCGCGGCGCCGCTGGCGAGGAGCAGCACCGTGCTCACGTCGCCCGCCGCGACGGCCTGCTCGCGCGCCTCGTACCCGACGTCATCGCAGATGTTGCCATCGTGGCAGTGGCCGGCCGCGTTGCTCTCGTGCAGCTTGACCGCCGCGCGAACCCCGAAGAACACGCCGACGCCGGCCCCGAGCAGCCCCGCTCCGCCGACCACGAGACCCGCGGTGCGCTGGGCGCTTCCCGCCGCGGCGCGCGGCCTCGCCGGCTCATCGGGCTCCAGGGCGGGGATCGCCACCGACACCGCCTCGCCGTCTGCCGTCACGACCGCGGACCGCTTCCAGGGCTTGCGGTTCCTCGCCGTCGCCACGATCTCGTGCGCTCCCGTGTCCACCGGCAGCGACGCGCCCCACTGCGCCCGGCCGAGCGACACGCCGTCGCGCGTGATCGCGAGCCCCGGGTAGGCCCGCACCGCCTCCGGGACCTCGACCGTCAGCGTCGCGAGCCTGGGCTTGAGCGCCGCGGCCCACGCGCCCGCGCGCTCCGCTCGCTCCGCCTGCCCGGCCTTCGCCGCCAGGGCCTCGACGAACGTGTACTGCGCCCAGGCGCTCGCGAGCTTGCCCCACGCCTCGTAGCACTGGCCCAGCGTCAGCTTGGCGCCCAGCCCGTCTGGCACGAGCCGCGTGACCTCCTCCAGCTTGCCGCACGCGCTCGCGAAGCTCCCGGCATCCATCTCCGCGGTGGCCTGATCGTACAGGGCCTGGGCCGTCGGCGCGGCGTGCCTGTCGACCTTCTGGGCCTGCGCCGGGCCCGGCGCGATCAGGGCCGCGGCAAGTGCGATTGGGGCGAGCACGCGCGCGCCTCGATCCGCTGAGAACATCGGTGCTTGACTCCTCCCGTTGGTCCGGCCTGGGCTGCCGCGCGGCGCGCGACCATCAGTAGATTCCCTCGTACTTCCTGGGCGGCACCGCCGGCGCCGCGGTCGCCGCGCCCGCCGCCCTCGTGACGCGCCCCGGGGCCGGCGCCGAGCCCCCGCGGCGCGCGGGCGCTGTCCGCGGCGCCGGCGGGCTGGAGGCGCTCGCCGGCGCGCCCGGCGCCGGGGGGGCGGGGGCGCTCGAAGGCGGCGGCGGCGGGCTGGACGAGCTCGCCGGCGCGCCAGGCGCCGAGGGCGCGGAGGCGCTCGGAGGCGGCGGCGGCGCCGGGGGACGGTCGACGGCGCTGGCGGTCGCGTCGTCCGCGGCTGCCGGGGAAGGCGCCTCGACGCCGGCCGGGGACGCGACGGGCGCAGGGATCTCCTGCGGCGCCGCGATCGCCGATGCTGCCGGAGCGGACGGCTGCTGCCGCGACCAGGGCAGCCAGCCGATCCCGAGGACGAGCGCCGCCAGCGCCGCGGCCGCAGCCGACGCCCACCGGGGGAGCGTGCGCAGCCTGCGCCACACCCGGCCGCTCGGGCGCGCGGCCGGCGCCGCGCGTTCGATGGGGTCGGCCAGCGTCTGCGCGAGCTCGCGGCCCGAGCTCGGCGCCGGCGTCTCCGCCGTGGGCTGCGACGGGCGCGCGGGGGGCGGGTCCGGCGCGGCCTGCGTCTCCACCAGCGCCGACGCCGCTCCGGGGAATGACCTCACGGCCGCGGGCGCCGCGAGATCCGGCCCGCCGGTCGCCGTGAGCACGCGCAGCGCGGCGGCCAGCTCCTCGATCGCCTGAAACCGGTGCTCCGGCCGCTTTTGCAGGCACAGCGCCACCACCGTGTCCAGCTCTTCGGGGAGCCCCGGCCGCTGCTGGCTGGGCAGGAGCGGCTCCTCTTGCAGCACGCGCGCCACCACCTCCGTCAGCGTCTCTGCGGGAAAGGGCATCATCCCCGTCACCAGGTGGTGCAGGACCACGCCCATCGACCAGACGTCGCTCCGCGTGTCCACCCGCTTGGCGCGGACCATCTGCTCCGGCGCCATGTAAAAAGGGGAGCCGAGCAGGACGAGGGTGTTGGTCAGATCCGCGGCGTCGGGCTTGATCCGCCTGGAGATGCCGAAGTCGAGCACCTTGACGAACGGCTCCCCGTTCGGCCGGCGCGTGAGGAACAGGTTGGCCGGCTTGAGGTCGCGGTGCACGAGCCCCTGGGCGTGCGCCTCGGCCAGCGCATTACAGACCTGCAGGACGTAGTCCACCGCCTCGCCGACGGGCAGCGGCCCGCGCTCAACGACGATCTGCTGCAGGTCGCTCCCGACGAGGTGCTCCATCACCATGTAGGGGGCGCCGGTCTCGAGCCTCCCGACGTCGTGGACGCGGACGATGTGATCGCCCTTCAGCTGCACTGCAGCGCGCGCCTCGCGCAAAAATAGCTCCGTGGCCTGGGCATCGGCGAGCGCCCTGGGCAAGAGGAGCTTGATGGCAAAGAGCTCGCCGAGCTCGCGGTGGCGCGCGGCCACGACAATCCCCATCCCCCCACGGCCGAGCACGCGCTCCACCGTGTACTTGCCGAGCAGGACATCTCCTACATGTACCGGCGCATCGAGGTCCTTCACGGCGTCTCGCCCCAAGCTGATGAGCGCAGCGCGGCCGCCGTCAGGAGGACGCAGCCATTCATGAGCGATGATAGTCGCTGTCGCGGAGCTCCGTCAACGCCAGTCCTCCCTCGTCGAGACTTCCTACCGGCCGGGAGAGCGACAATCCGTCGCACTGGAAATATGCCGCTTCCCGGCTCATGGCCGTGGCGTTGTGCCGGCGCCAGCGCCGCCTGAGCCGCGCCGCGCTGCGGAGCCGCCGCTCCGGCGCTGCCCGGCGCTCCCGCGGGAGAGGGGCGGGGGACCGATTCGCGGGGCCGGGTGATCGACTGTCAAGGCCGCGTGTACTGCCGGCCGCGCCTTTCGGCCCGGCGCCACGTGATGTTCTTGCCATCGGTGGAGTTGTCGTCGAACCTGCGGACCCCGAAGGGCATCGATTCGTGAGAGGCGAGCCGTGTCCGGTCGCGCACGGTGAGCCGCCCGGACGAGGTGCGCCGAGGTGCTCCAATGGGCGCGGCGGGCGCCTGTCTATCGCGCCAGCCCCGCACGGTGTAGATTGACCGTCGTCTGGAGATCCGGACGTTCCTCCAGAAGACAATTGGAAAGGGTCCATGTCATGCATAGAGGCATTCCTCGTGGCCCGCTCGCCCTGTGCCTCGCGCTCGCGTCGGGGTTGTCGGCGCTCTCGTCGCTGCCCGGCTGCGGTGGCAAGGTGTCCATGCCTGGCGATGACGCGGCCGGCGCGGCGGGCGGCTTCCCGGAGACCGGCCCTGGAACGGGCCACCCCTCGGAGCCTCTGCAGCATTGGGTCAAATCCTTCGGCTCACCGTCATCGGACGACGAAGACGAGATTGCTGGCACCGAGGAGCTGGCCGATCTCGCGGTGAACCGAGCGGGCAACATCGTGCTGGGAGGGAATTTCGCCGGGACCTTCGACCTCGGGGCGGGTCCGATCACCAACGTTCCAAGCGTGTACTCCGGCTTCGTCGCGACGCTCGACCACGACGGCAACGGCCTCTGGAGCCGGGTGTTCGGCAGCCTCATCGGAGCCACGTCGATCAGGGAGGTGGCGACCAACGCCGCGGGCGATGTCTTCGTCGTGGCGACCTTCACCGGCAGCGTCGACTTCGGTGTCGGTCTGCACACCGCGAGCGACCGGTCCCACGACTGGGCGGTCATCAAGCTCGACCAGCGCGGGCACCCCGTCTGGAGCAGGGCTTTCGGCCTCGGGTTCGACGGCGCGGCTCACCTCGCGGTGGATGACGCGGGCAACGTCATCCTGGGCGGCACCCTCTCTGGCACCGTCGATCTGGGCACCGGCCCGGTCACTCCGCCCGGGAATTTTCCGAGCCCATACGTGTTGAAGCTCGACCCGACCGGCAAGACGATCTGGGCCCATACGCTCACGGAGGACGTCTTCGGCGAGGTGTTCAGCGTCGCCGCCTCTCCCCGCGGGGACATCGCGGTCGCCGGTTGGTTCTCCGGCTCGTACGATTTCGGCTGCGGGCCGCTCGCAGGCACGACGGCCAGCTCCGACGCAGGCTCGTTCGTCGCGAGCCTCGACGAAAACGGCGGCTGCCGGTGGAACGTGATGACGGAGCTCGCGCAGGGCGAGGTCGGGAGCGATATCGGCATTGACGATCGCGGCAACGTCGTCGTCACGGGGATGTTCTTCGGGACGACCCTGTACGGCGCCGCGACGGCCGGCGTGGCGCCATTCGTCGCCAAGTTCGACCAAGCCGGGGCGCTCCGCTGGAGCAACCTGCCCGTCTCGGGGCTGGCCGCCGATCCGCCGCCCACGCTGGCCGTCGACGCTGCCGGAAACGTGTCCGTTGCGATCCGGTACGGCGAGCACATCGACTTCGGGGATGGACCGATCCTTGGCCCCACGAGCGGCTTCACCTATGCGATCGTGCAGTACGACGAAGCGGGCTCGTTGCGCTCGTCTTCACGTGTCAGCGACGGGCGAGGAGATGTAGGACGCGAGCTGAGGATCGCCGCGTCCCGGCTCGGCGAGCTGATCGTCGCCGGAAATTACTCTGGAACTCTCGACATCTCGGGCAGCACCCTGGTCGGGGACGGCAACAAATCAGACATCTTCGTGGCCGAGTTCGCGCCCTGACCGGGCGATCGCGCCCTGATGCGTGTGCGCCCCCCGAGCCCGCCCATGGAGCTATCGCCCGGCCCGCCTCGCACCGATTGATGTTCTCGTGGTCGTGTAAAATTGTCGCCGCTCTCGCGTGATTCACGGACTGGAGCCATTGACTTGAAGGACGCGCGGCCCAGGGTACGGTTGGGCGTGGCGACCTCCCAGGGATCCGCGTCAAGCCGCCATTGGCGATGCAGCTCGTCTGAAGGTCGCCGCCCGCACCCTCACCCGTGGGAAGGAACGATGCGCAACTTCAACATGAAATCCACGTCCGTCATCGTGGCCGCGGCCTCTGCATTCCTGGCTTTCGGGGCATCCATCGCCCTGGCGTCCGCCGCCTCTCAGAACGCCGTGTGCGGCTCGCCCGGCTCGCTCTGCTTCTTCTCTGGCAACTTCACCGGAGAGACCGTGGCCTATCCGGACGCGAGCGAAGAATGCACCGCGCTCCCGTTCACGGCCCACGCGATCTTCAACGCCACCGACAAGGGGATCGACCTCTACACCGATGCGGACTGCGAGGACTTCAGCCGGCACGAGCCGGCGAACAACTTCCACAGCTTCTTGACGCGCGACATTCGCAGCTACCGCGCCTCGACCGGCGACTGACCCCTCGCGCGGCGCCCCGTCCGACGGCGAGCGCATGGCGACCCCCCCCAGGCCAGAGGACGATAGCGAGGAACGGTCGGGCCCTCCGAGCGGGAGCCGCACCGACGCTGTCCGGCAGGCCGGGCGGGGAGCCGGCGGCCTCCAGCCGCGGCCCTCTGCCCGCGAGAGCGCGCGGCCCTCGCCATCGCCGCGCGAAGCCCCGGCCGCTCGTGCGAGCGCGCCGGGAAGCAGAGACAGAAGCAAACTACCTTGGTGATGAACGCCGCGAGCGCGCCCTGACCGATCCCGGAGAGGTCGCGTCCGATCGTCTGGTCGGGCACGCAGCGAAAGCCCCCGCACACGCGGGCGCGCCGAGCCCTCGGCGCGGGAGGCGCCGGTGAGCATCGGCCGGGGGATCACGGCGCTGGACGAGAACGTTGCGCCGCTGTTCCGGTCTCGTCTCCGCCGGGCGCGTAGGCAAGAGAACGAGGTTGGGCGCACTTGTTGGCAGTCATAAGGATAGGTAGTATGGGTCTCGTCATCATCCGGTCCCGCTGGAAAGTTCTTGACGTGCTGAAGTCGCTCTGCGCGGACCATCCTCTCGGGAGACCCAAATGAGTACCAACATGACCAGTGGCGTAGTCCAAGGCGGCGCCGATGCAGCCATCGAGGACGCCGGGACGATCCGTCGCGTGATCACCGCGTCGTCGCTCGGAACGTTGTTCGAGTGGTACGACTTCTATCTTTACGGCAGCCTCGCCGTGTTCTTTGGCGGTCTGTTCTTTCCGTCGGGCAATGAGACTGCGCAGCTGCTCGCGAGCCTCGCGACCTTCGGAGCAGGGTTCGGCGTGCGCCCGCTCGGTGCCGTGGTGTTCGGGCACATCGGCGACCTGATCGGCCGCAAATACACGTTCCTCGTCACGATGGCCACCATGGGCATCTCGACCGCGCTGACGGGCCTCTTGCCCACGTACCAGCAGATCGGCATCGCCTCGACCATCATGCTCGTGCTCTTGCGCCTCTTGCAGGGCCTCGCGCTCGGCGGCGAGTACGGCGGCGCCGCCACCTACGTGGCCGAGCACGTGCCCGACCAGAAGCGCGGCTATTACACGAGCTATATCCAGACCACCGCCACGCTCGGCTTCTTCGTGAGCATGGCGGTGATCGGCTCCACCCGCTCGCTGTTCGGCGAGGCGGACTTCAAGGCGTTCGGCTGGCGCGTGCCCTTCCTGCTCTCCTTCCTCCTCCTGGCGATCTCGCTCTACATCCGCGTGAAGATGAAGGAGTCGCCGCTGTTCTCGAAGCTCAAGTCCACCGGCAAGGTCTCGAAGAACCCGATCAAGGAGACGTTCTCTCACCCGCTCAACCGCAAGTACGTGCTCCTCGCCCTCTTCGGCGTGACCGCGGGCCAGGGCGTCGTCTGGTACACGGGCCAGTTCTACGCGCTCACGTTCATGCAGAGCGTGCTGAAGATCCAGTGGCAGACGGCCTACACCATCATGTCGATCGCGCTGGCGCTCACCACGCCGCTGTTCCTGGTGTTCGGCAGCCTGTCCGATCGGGTCGGCCGCAAGAAGGTGATGATGGCCGGCTGCGCGCTCGGCGCGATCACCTACATTCCGATCTACATGGCCATGAAGCACTTCTCGAACCCGAGCGGCTTGCCCGTCGCGAACCCGGACGAGGTCAACGTGCCCATGATGATCCTGCTCATCGCCATCCAGATGGTCTACGTGACCATGGTGTACGGGCCGATCGCGGCGTTCCTCGTGGAGCTCTTCCCCACGAAGATCCGCTACACCTCGATGTCCATCCCTTACCACCTGGGCAACGGCTGGTTCGGCGGGTTCTTGCCGCTGATCGCCACCGCGGTCACCACGTCGACCTGGGCCACGACCACGTTCGGGGCCGGCGCCATTTACACGGGCCTCATCTATCCCATCGCCGTCTGCGCGGTCACGCTGATCGTGGGCGGTCTCTTCATCCACGAGACCAAGGACCACCGCATCGACGCCGACGTCCACGGGACGTGACCAGGGCTGGATCCGCGCACCCGATTCGGAGGAGATTTCATGAGCATCTGGAAGACGCCTAGCGCAACTCTCACGATCTCGCTCGCGCTGGCCGGAGTCGCTGCGCCGGCCACGGGCCGAGCGCAAACGGCGGAGCCTCAGCAGCCCGCGACGGCCGAGGCCGCGGCGCCGGCCGTGGTGGAGCCTCGTCCCGCTCCGCCGCCGCCGGTGGAGCCGAAGAAGCCCGAAGACAAGCCGCTCGTGCGCGTCTACGGCATCGTCAAGCCCACGGTCGTCGTGGGGAACGGCCTCGAGTCCTTCGGCAACCCGAACTACTCCGCGCCCACGGCCGCGGTGAATCCGGTGTTCCTCGCCGATCCGGACGCCGTCGGCCTGAGCTTCCAGGCGGCCCAGACGCGCGTCGGCGTGGCCGTCGGGGAGGGCACGCCCGTGAAGGCGCAGGTCGAGCTCGACTTCGTGGATTTCGGCAAGTCCTCGCCGGCCCAGGCGATGAGCCTCCGCGTGCGCCAGGCGTTCGTGGAGTGGTCGCCTGCCGACGGACACAAGCTCACGCTCGGTCAGCTCTGGGATCTGTTCTCGCCGCTGAACACGCACACATACAACCTGGTGGGTGGGCTCTTCCAGTCCGGAAACTCGGGCTTCATGCGCCACCAGTTCAGCTATGTCGCCACCCTCGGCAGCATCGAGGTGGGCGCCGCGCTCGGCCTGGTCAGCCAGAACGTCACGGCCATCCTCAACAACGTCGAGTATTCGCGCACGCCCACCTTCGCGCTGCGCGCGGGCTATCGCGCCGAGAAGGCGGCGTGGGTCGGCGCGTCCGTGATCGCCACGCGGCTCGCCTTCGACGCGAACCTGCCGACCGAGGAGGGGCGGCTCGCGCTCGGCGGCAACCTGTTCGCCGAGATCACGGCCGGCGCGCTGAACCTGCGGGCCGAGGCGTACGGCGGTCAGAACCTCGCCAACCTGGGGCTGCTGACGCTCGCGCAGGGCTACCGCGCGAAGGACGTCGCCGAGGTCGGCGGCTGGGTGTCGGGGAAGCTCACGTTCGACGCCCACGCTCTGCACCTCATCGCGGGCGCCGCGCTGGTGGCGAGCGCCGACGACATGCAGCTCGGCTACACGCCCGGAGCGCCGGCGACCGACGCCGCGCCGGCCACCGCGCCCGCGCGCGTGGGCGGCAACGGCCCGGGCATCGAGCGCAACGTGACCGTGCGCGCGGGCTACGCCTTCACGCCCCTGAAGGGGCTGTCGATCGTGCTCGAGCCCTCCGTGATGCTCACGCGCCACAAGCTCGATCCGGCGGCCGAGGCGGACAAGGGCGCTGACCGCGTGGGCTGGGCCGTCGAGACGGGCGGCCTCTATCAGTTCTGACGGCCCGCGCGCCGGAGCGCGCTGGAGCTGACCGCGACGGCCCCGCCGCCGCCCGCCAGCGCGCAAAGCGTGCTCCCCGGGGCCGCCGCCGTCGAGTACCGGCTTGTTCATGCTAAGCGTGTTCCCTACGATGGGAACCCGAACGTGCTACCCACTTTTGCTCGCGCTCATCGCTCCGGCCGCGTGTGGAGGCGAGAGCGACCCCCCGGCGCCGATCGAGCGGCGCTTCGAGGTCGTCGTGCGCACCGACGCGGCGAGCGAAGCGCAGTGTCCTCACGGCGGCTCCGTCGTCCACGCCGGCCTCGATCGCAACGAGAACGGCGCGCTCGACGAGGGCGAGATCGCCCAATCGACCCTGCAGTGCCAGGACGAGGACGTCGCGCCGGACGACGACGACGACACGCCTGACGAACGGCCGGAAACCCTGGTCCGCGTCGACGAGGAGCCGGCGGGTGAGGCGTGCGCCCACGGCGGCGCGGCCGTCCGGTCGGGCCCCGACGAGAACGGCAATGGTGTCCTCGACGAGGAGGAGGTCGCGGCGACGGAGTACATCTGCGACGAAGCGCTGCTGACGCGGATGGTGGCCGAGCCGCCGGGCGAGCGCTGCGCGTCCGACGGCATCGCCTTCCAGGTCGGGCGCGACACGGACGGCGACGGGGCGCTGGGCGACGCCGAGGTCGAGTGGACCGAGGTCGAGTGCAGCGACGTGATCCAGCGCGATGTCGCGGTGACGTCGGCCGAAGATCTCGCGCTCCTCGCCGACATCCGGGCGATTCACGGCGCCCTGTCGATCCGCGACACCTCGATCGCCTCGATCGAGCTGCCGGCGCTCGCGCACGTCGGCGGGCGCCTGACGGTATCCGGCAACTCCGCGCTCACGAGCCTCTCGCTCCCCGTGCTCGCGGCCGTGGGGCGGACGCTGGAGGTGCGCGACAACGCCGAGCTCGCCCGCGTGGATTTGACCGGTCTGGTGCATGCCGGCGGCCAGCTCCACCTGAGCGAAAACCCCGCGCTGGCCGCCATCGACCTCCCGGCGCTGGACAAGGTCGACGACGAGATCGTCTTGCGCGACAACGCGGCCCTCGAGGCGATCGAGCTGCGGATGTTCGACAGGCTCGATGACGTGGTCATCGAAGGAAACGCGAGCTTGACCGACGTGCTCATCCGGTTGTCGCGGCTCGAGGACCCCTCCACGCAAGCGGGCCGGGTGACCCTCCTCGACAACCCGAAGCTCGTGAGCGCGGAGCTCGCGGCCGAGAGCTTTCACGGCGTCAACGTGGTCCGCAACGCATCGCTGCAGGAGATCACGATCGAGAGCGACCGGATCACCGGGGACGTGAACGTGCAGGAAGCTCCCGCGCTCGGCGTCGCATGGCTCCTCACCGTCGCCGGCAGCTTCGCAGATCACCTGGAGATCGACGGCACCCTCCACGTGGCGGCTCCGCTCAGCTCGCTGTGGTTTGGCATCGAGCAGACCGGGCTCGTCGCGGGGGGGCTCGTGCTCGAGGGGACACGGATCGAGCGGTTCGAGCGCAGCGTCGCTCATGTGCGCGGTGACGTCACGCTCCGTCGCAACCCGAGCCTCGGCTATTTCGAGGTCAGGCAGGTGGACGGGGGCCTGATGCTCGATGACAACGACGCGCTGGGGAACTTCACTGTCCGCGACGACGGGCACTTCGGCGGGGATGTGTACGTCGTCGGCAACGACCGGCTCCAGCACATGGCGGGTCTGCAGGGGACGCGCAGCGTGGGAGGCGATCTGACCATCACCGACAACGCGTCCCTGATCCGTCCCGCGATGTACGAGCTTCAGCACGTGGGCGGCAACGTGACCATCGGAGGCAACCCGGCGCTGGAGCACATCGACCTGGGGACGCTCCGCAGGATAGAAGGCACGCTCACGGTGTCGGGTACGGCGATGTCCGTCTGGAGCGGGCTCGACGAGCTGCAGTCGATCGGGGAAACCGCGGTCATCGGCCGCAATCCCGATCTGGAGAACATCGACCT
The DNA here is from genome assembly GCA_051525975.1 of Sorangium sp. So ce134. Taxonomy (GTDB): domain Bacteria; phylum Myxococcota_A; class Polyangia; order Polyangiales; family Polyangiaceae; genus Sorangium. Next base: position 7,401,583 of record CP150314.1, on the reverse strand, counting down.
GCTCGCGCTTCAGCGCGTCGGAGGTCCCCTTGCCATCCGCGAGAACAGCCGGCTCCAGCGGGTGGGCCTGGACGCCCTGAGCCGCGCCAACCTCGACGTCACGGGCAACCCGTCGCTGCCGGCGTGCGTGGTCGACGCGCTCTTCGAGAGGGTCGCCGGCAGCCACCGCCAGGAGGGGAACGGCGAGCGCTGCCCGTGACGCCGCGGCCCGGCCGCGCCTCCGCCCGCGCCGGCTAGCCGCTCACCGCCGCGCGCTCGCCGGCCCCGCTTGCGGGCCGCCCGCCTCCCTCCCGCGCCGCAGGCGGCCGACCAGCACGAAGAACAGCGGCGCGAAGAAGATGCTGAACATCGTCGCGGCGAGCATGCCGCCGAACACCCCGGTCCCGATGGCGTGCTGCGTGGACGAGCCCGCGTTCCGCGCGAACACGAGGGGCATCACGCCCAGGATGAACGCCAGCGACGTCATCAGGATCGGCCGGAAGCGCAGGCGCGCCGCCTCGATCGCCGCCTCCCGCACGCTCTTGCCCTGCTCGTGCAGGCTCTTCGCGAACTCGATGATCAGGATCGCGTTCTTCGCCGACAGCCCCATGATGGTGATCAGCCCGACCTTGAAGAACACGTCGTTCGGCAGCCCGCGCGCCGTCATGGCCAGCACCGCGCCCATCACCCCGAGCGGCACAACGAGGATCACCGAGAGCGGGATCGCGAAGCTCTCGTAGAGCGCCGCCAGCACCAGGAACACCACGACCAGCGACAGCGCGAGCAGCGCCGGCGCCTCGGCCCCCGACAGCCGCTCCTGGAACGACTGCCCCGTCCACTCCACCCCGAACCCGGGCGGCAGCTGCCCGGCCAGGCGCTCGATCTCGGCCATCGCCTCGCCGCTGCTCCGCCCGGGCGCCGGCGCGCCGCTGATCCCGGCGGCCGGAAACCCGTTGAAGCGCGCGAGCTGGAGCGGGCCGCGCTCCCACGCCGCCGTCGCGAACGCGGAGAGCGGCACCATCTGGCCGGCGTCGTTGGGCACCGACAGCCGCAGCACGTCCTCGATCTGCATCCGGCTCGCCGCGTGGGCCTGCACGATCACCTGCTGCAGGCGCCCCTGGTTCGGGAAATCGTTCACGTAGGTCGGGCTCAGCGCCGTCGACAGCACCGCGGCCGCGCGCTCGAAGCTCACGCCGAGCGCGCTCGCCTTCTGGCGGTCGATCCGCAGCCGGATCTGCGCGGCGTCGGGCTGCGCCTCGGCGCGCACCTGCGCGAGGGCGGGGCTCCCCGCGGCGAGCTCGATGAGCCGCTGCTGCGCCGCCACGAGCGCCTCGTTGCCGCGCCCGCCCCGGTCCTGCAGCTTCAGGCTGAAGCCCGAGGTGCTGCTGAGCTCCATGATCGGCGGCGGCACCAGGCTGAACACGATGCCGTCGCGGATCTGGCCGAGCTTCTCGTTCGCCAGCGCGGCCTCGGACTGGGCCGTCGCGCCGTCCGGGCGCTCGCCCCAGTCCTTCATCGTCAGGAAGATCATCGCCACGTTCTGCCCCGACCCCGAGAAGCCGAAGCCCGGGAACGACGCCACGCTGCTGATGGCCGGGCGGCCGAGGTAGTGCGCCTCCACCTGCTCGACCGCCTTCAGCGTGCGGTGCTGCGTGGCCTCGGGCGGGAGCTGCACGTCGACGATCACGAGCCCCTGATCCTCCTCCGGCAAGAAGGCGGTCGGCAGCCGGACGTAGAGCAGGCCGAGCGTCGCGACGAGGATCGCGAACCCGAGGAGCATCCGGGAGCGCCGGTCGAGCGCGCCCGCGACCCATCGCCGGTACCCGGAGGTGAGCCGCTCGAAGCCGGCGTTGAACCAGCCGAGCGGGCCGCGGCGCCTCGCGTGGCCGGCGGGGACGGGCTTCAGCAAGACCGCGCAGAGCGCCGGCGTCAGCGTCAGCGCCAGGAACGCCGAGAACAGGATCGAGACGGCCATCGACATCGAGAACTGCCGGTAGATCGCGCCCACCGAGCCCGACGCGAACGCCATCGGCACGAACACCGCCGAGAGCACGAGCGTGATGCCGACGACGGCGCCCGAGATCTCCGCCATCGCCTTGCGCGTGGCCTCGCGCGGGGACAGCCCCTCCTCGGCCATCAGCCGCTCGACGTTCTCGACCACGACGATCGCGTCGTCGACGATGATGCCGATCGCGAGCACCATCCCGAACAGGCTCAGCATGTTGATCGACGCGCCGGCGAGGAGCATCACCGCGCACGTGCCGAGCAGCGCGAGCGGCACGACGATCGCCGGGATGAGCGTGTAGCGGATGTTCTGCAGGAACAGGAACATCACCACGAACACGAGCACCATGGCCTCGACCAGGGTCTCGATCACCTTGTGCACCGAGGTCCTGACGAAGGGCGCCGTGTCGTAGGGCACGCTGTAGGTCACGTTGGGCGGCAGGCCCCGCGCGAGCTCCTCCATGCGGGCGCGCACGAGCTCGGAGGTCTTCATCGCGTTGGCGCCGTTCGCGAGCTGGATGCCGATCGCGGCGTCGGGCTTGCCGTTGCTCCGCGACGACGACGCCACGTTCTGCGCGCCGATCTCGATGGTCGCGACGTCGCGGAGGAGCACGCGCGACCCGTCGGGCCGCGCGCGGAGGACGATCGCCCCGAAGTCCTCGGGCGTCGTGAGCTGCCCCTCGGCGATGAGCGTGGCGCTGATCTGCTGCGTGGGCGGGCTCGGCAGGTCGCCGATGCGGCCCGACGCGAACTGGACGTTCTGCGCGGCGATGGCGGCCGACACGTCGGCGGGCGAGAGCGCGAGCGCCGCGAGCTTCGTCGGATCGATCCAGATCCGCATCGCGCGCTCGCTGGTCCAGAGCTGCACGCGGCCGACGCCCGGGACCCGCTTGATCTCGTCGATGATGGAGCGGGCGAGGATGTCGCCGAGCGCGGTGGGGCTCAGGCTGCCGTCGCGCGACGACAGGCTGACGATCATCAGGAAGCTCGACGTCGAGGCCTCGACGAAGAGGCCGTATTGCCTCACGGCCGCGGGCAGGCGGGGCTCGACCGCCTTGAGCCGGTTCTGGACGTCGATCTGCGCGAGATCGGGGTCGGTGCCGGGCAGGAAGGTCGCGGTGATCTGGGCCGTCCCGGAGGTGTCGCTCGACGACTGGAAGTAGAGCAGGCGCTTGGCGCTGCTCAGCTCGCGCTCGATCAGGCTGACGACGCTCTGGTCGAGCGTCTGCGGCGTCGCGCCGGGGTAGCTCGCGAAGATGGCGACGGTCGGCGGCGCGACCGACGGGTACTGCGTCACGGGGAGCCGCGGCAGCGCGATCGCCCCGAGGAGCGCGATGAACATCGCGATGACCACCGCGAAGATGGGCCGGTCGATGAAGAAGCGCGACATGCTGGCCTCGATCTGCTCCGCGCGTCAGCGCGCCGCCGGGGCCGCGGGCGCGGCGGCCGGGGCCGCGGGCGCGGGCGTGAAGGGGACGGCGCGGACCTCGGCGCCCGGGGCGACCTTCTGGTGGCCCTCGACCACGACCTTGTCGCCGGCGTTCAGGCCGGCGGTGACGATGTAGCGGTCGCGATCGACGCCGCCCGTCTGGATGGGGCGCACGGCCGTCTTGCCGTCCGCCTGGACGACGACGACCGTCGCGTTGCCGCCGCCGTCGCGCCCGACCGCTTGCTGCGGCACCGTGAGGGCCGCCTGGTCGACGCGCTTGGCGAGCTTCACGCGCACGAACATGCCGGGCAAGAGCAGGCGGCTCGGGTTCGGGAAGCGCGCGCGCAGCGTCACCTCGCCGGTGCCGGGATCGACGCTGATGTCGGAGAAGAGCAGCTCGCCCTTCTCGGGGTACTCGACCCCGTCGTCGAGCACGAGGATCGCGGCGTGCTGCCCCGCCTCGCCCGCGGGCGCGCCGCCCAGCGCGGCGCGGCGCAGGCGCGTGAGCTGCGAGGCGGGCTGCTTGATGTCGACGTAGACCGTGTCGATCTGCTGGATGACGGCGAGCGGCGTCGCCTCGGCCTGTCCGACGAGCGCGCCCTCGGTGACGAGCGCGCCGCCGATCCTGCCGCTGATGGGCGCCGTCACGGTCGCGTAGCCGAGGTTCAGGCGGGCCAGCGCGAGCGCCGAGCGCGCCTGGGCGATCTCGGCCTGGGCGAGGGCCTGGGCCGCCATCGCGTCGTCGTACGCCTCGCGGCTGACCAGCCCCTCTCCCACGAGCGCGGTGGCGCGCTTCGCGCGCGCCTCGGCCTGGCCGAGGTTCGCCTGCCCCTTGGCGAGGGCGGCGACGGCGCTGTCGACGGCGGCCTTGAGGGGCGCGGGGTCGATCACGAAGAGCGTCTGTCCCTCCTTGACCTCGCTCCCTTCGGTGAAGCTGCGCTTGAGGACGACGCCCGCGACGCGCGCGCGCACCTCCGCCAGGCGCAGGGGGGCGACGCGGCCGGGGAGCTCGTCGCGGAGCGTGACGGGCTCCATCTGGACCTCGATCACGCTGACCTCGGGCGGAGGCGGCGGCGGCGCGTCGGGCGCGGCGCGGCATGCGGCGAGCAGGAGGGCGGCTGGGAGGATCCCGCCGAGCTTGCGTAGGTGGGTCATACGTCCGTCAGCCTGGCTCGAGGGAGGTCCGCGGAGGAGGCCGTCCCTCGGTTTCGCCATGGCGTAGTGCATGCGAGGGGGTCTTTCAACCTCGGGCCCGCCGGAGCGCCGAGCGGGATCTGCACCGCTCGTGACCGCGCCGGCCGCGTTCCCTCGCGCGGCCGAGGAGATCTCGACGAGGGAGGAACGAGCTCTCGTCGAGGCCGCGCTGGAGGCGATACGCCTGCAGGGGCTCGGCGGAGCGGTCGCGATGGCGACCGTGGACGGGCCGTGGCGCGCCCATCTCACGTCGCCTTGCTCGGGACGAGCGCCATGACGCTATATCCGGAAAGGAGGTGCGTGTCCTAGTGAAGAATTGTAAAGCGCGATGAGCCATCGACTCCGCGTGATCGCGGTGGTCTCTTCGCGTTCACGAGCGAGGCGCTCATCGAGCTCTCGTCGACACGCTTACCAACGTTGAATACCCTTGCTCGGCGGAGAGCCCGCCGAAGAATCAATCGGCTGTCACGCGGCTCTGAATCGGCGCCTCGGCGCTCGGCCGCCACGGATGCAACGGTGATGGCGACTGAATACGATGTTCGCCGGGTTGTCCCGCTCACCCGCGTAGGCGCGACGCCTCGCGTCGAGGCATAGGCCGGTATGCCTATGCCTCGTTCCAGCGGTATCGGCTATGAGCTCGTCGGTCGCCGGCCTCGGAGGACGCGAGGTCGAACGGACTATCGACCCGGGCCGGTGCCTCGAGCCCTGGGCGGCGCGACCCGAGCACCGGCCCCCGTCTTGATATCCACCGCAAGAGAAGGTGCTGACCAATGACGAACCGACGAACGAACTCATCAAAGCAGATCCTGCTGCTCGGAGCGCTCGGCATCGCCCTCTGGGGCTGCGGCAGCGGCGGCGACGGGACCCCCGGCGCCGGCGGCGACAGCGGTGATTCCAGCGGCGATGCCAGCTCGGGTGGTCCCTCGGGCAGCGGCGGCAGCGCCGCGTCCGCGGGCACGACGACCACGTCGGGGGTCACGTCGGGCTCAGCGAGCGGGAGCGGCACGGGCGGCGGGGGCACGGGCGGCGGGGGCACGGGCGGCGGGGGCACGGGCGGCGGGGGCACGGGCGGCAGCGGCGCGGGCGCCGGGGGCGGCGACACCGGCGCCGGCGCCGGGCCCGTCGCCTGCCCGTCGCCCGCGCTCAGGGCGGGCGACACGAACGAGACGGTGATGGTGGGCTCGCAGAGCCGCAGCTATGTCTTGCATGTCCCGGCCGCGTACGACGGCAGCAAGCCGGTGCCCCTCGTGGTGGACTTCCACCCTCTCGGCGGCTCTGGCCCATCGGAGCGCTCGGGGTCGCCCTATCCGGCGCAGACCGACCCGGAAGGGGTGATCATGGCCTTCCCGAGCGGGCTGTCCGGGCCCTCGGGCGGCGCCTGGAACGTGGGGCCCTGCTGCGTGGCCGGCGCCGACGACGTGGCGTTCGCCAGGGCGCTGGTCGCGAAGGTCCAGGAGACCGCCTGCATCGACCCGAAGCGCATCTATGCCGTCGGCTTCTCCATGGGAGGCGGGATGTCCCACTACCTCGCTTGCCACGCGGCCGACGTGTTCGCGGCGGTGGCGCCCGCCGCCTTCGATCTCCTGGAGGAGAACGTCGGCGACTGCGAGCCGTCGCGTCCCATCAGCGTGTTCTCGTTCCGGGGCACGTCCGATCCCATCGTGCCCTATGCCGGTGGATACTCCTCCGTGGTGCGGGGCATGCCCATCACGTTCCTCGGCGCGAAGTCGACCTTCGAGCAGTGGGCCGACATCAATGGATGCACCGGCTCGCCGTCGGCCGAGGATGGCCAGGGCTGCTCGATCTATTCGAACTGCCGGGACGGCGTCGAGGTGGCCCTCTGCACGAAGCAGGGAGGTAGCCACGAGCCCGGCAACGCCACCGTCGGCTGGCCCGCGCTGAAGCGGCACGTCATGCCGTAGCGCACGTCCGCCGCCCTCCGAGGGAAGGCGCCCAGGAACATCAAAAGAATCTGCTGCTGGTATACCCGTCGTGTCATGAGCGCGCCGCCGCATGACGAGCGAGCGCGCGCGTTGACCGCTGACGCCTCGATCGGCCATAATGGGCAGTGATCCTTTGCCTTCCTGCCCCCTGCACGGCCCCGTGCAGCGGCAGGAGCCGATCGGCTGTTCCATGAAGGTCAGCGGAACCACAATCTTGACGCGGAAGACCCTGGTGAGCCGGAGGTTCGGCTCGGACGCGTGGCGCGGCTTCTTCCGCGACGTGGCGATGGCCAACCCGTGGTTCAGGCGGCCGATCACCGCCACCAGCTTCGTCCCGCTGCCCGAGTTCCTCGCGTTCCACGACGAGCTCGTGCGGCGGTTCTACTCGGACGGCAAGGACGCGCTCTTCGAGCTCGGGGCCGAATCGGCCCGCTGGGCGCTCGTCGACGGCCCACTGCAGCGCTTCGTCCAGGATCCCGAGATCACCACGCTGGTCGGGACCATGCAGGACATCTGGCACCGGTACTTCGCCGAGACGGACAGCCGCTCCGAGGCGACCCTGAAGGACTCCGGCGTCGAATTTCGAGTTCGCGACCTCCCGGCCTGGCACCCGTATTTCGAGCACTTTGTGATCGGGTACACCAAGGAGATGCTGGAGATCTATTGCGCCAACCCGGTCTGGACGCACCGCCTCACGGAGGGATGCGGTACGACCTACGGCTACCTGCTCGCCACCGATCCCGTGCCGTGCGCGCCTCCGAGCAGCGAGCGGTCCGGGGCCCTGCGGGGTCGGCTGCTCCGGCCGCGCAAGGCGCTCACGGCGCGCGAGCTGGAGGTGCTGCGGCTCGTCGGGGCCGGCAAGACCAACCGGGAGATCGCCTTCGTCCTTTGCATCTCGGAGAAGACCGTGCAGCACCACGTCGCCCACGCCTACGACAAGCTCGGCATCTACAGCCGCGCCGGCGCGACGATGTGGCTGGCCGAGCGGGGGCTCCTCGGCTGACCAGCCCTGGCGGAGCTCCGGCGATGCCGAGGCCGGGCTCCCTCGTTCACGCGGACCGGAGCCCGCCCCCCACCGCCTTCGGCGGCGCGAGGGACCCGCGCGCCCCCGGCCTGGTGAGCGCGTAGGCGATCCCGCCCTGCAGCGTACCCCGCGTGGCGATGTTCCGCAGATCCACGCCGAGGCTGACCATGGTCTGGGCGACCTCCGCGCGGATCCCGGTGAGCACCACCTCGGCGCCGAGCAGCCGCGCCCCTTGCGCCACGCGGATGAGCGCGTCGGCCACCTTCGTGTCGACGACCTTCACACCCGTGATGTCGACGATCGCGACCGTCGCGCCCGACGACGAGAGCCCCTGGAGCAAGGTGTCCATCGCCTGCTGCGCGCGCGTCGTGTCGAGCACGCCGATGAGCGGCATCACCACCACGTGGTCGGTGATCGGGATGAGCGGCGTCGACAGCTCGGCGATCGTGGAGGCCTGCAGGCGGATGAGCTCCTGCTGCTGCTCCGAGCGCAACCGCTCCGCCTCCTTGCGCGCGGTGATATCGGTGTTGATCTCCATGACCATCGCCGGCCCGTCGCCCGGCTCCGACTGCGCGACCCACCGGCTCTCGACCACGAGGGTCCCGCCGTCGCGCCGGGTGTGCTCGAGCTCTCCCTGCCAGTGACCGTCCGTGCGGAGGGCCGCGTCGATCTCGGAGAGGGCCGCGGGGAAGCGCGTGCGCAGGATCTGGTGAGATCGCGCGCCGATCGCCTCGGCGGCGGCGTAACCGTACATCCTCTCCGCGCCCTGGTTCCAGTACGTGACCGTGCCGTCGAGTCCCCGGAGGAGGATCGCGTCTTGCGCGAGATCGAGCAGCTGCGCTTGCCGCTTGAGCAGGGCAGTTTGCCGATCGCGCTCCTCCTCGGCCGCCTTGCGCGCGCTGATGTCGTTGTTGATCTCGAACACCGCCTCGGGATCTCCGCTCGGGCCCCGCCGGAGCACCCATCGGCTCGAGACGAAGACGATACCGCGGGGCGTCGCGTGCTCGAGATCACCCTCCCAGTGACCATCCTCCAGCAAAGAGCGCTCGATCTCGGCGATCGGCGAGGGGAAGACGGTGCGCAGGAGCTCGTGGGAGGAGCGCCCCACGGCGTCCTCGCGGCGGATGTCGTACATCCGCTCTGCGCCCTGGTTCCAGTACGTGATCACGCCGTCGAGGCGCCGGACCAGGATGGCGTCGTGCGCGATGTCCAGCAGCTCCACCTGTCGCCTGAGCGCCTCGATCTCTCGCGCGCTCTCTCCCGCCCTCGAGGAGGCCGCGAGGAGCAGCCGCTCCAGCTCGACGGTGCGCTGCTGGGAAGCGTCGAGCTCGGCCGCCTCTGTGCCGCTCGGTGCGGTGCTGCTGGTCATGGTCGCTTATCCTCCCCTCGACGCCCCAAGGACCGTCACCGCCAGCGCCGAGCGGGAGCGATCCATGGCCGCGTCAGGCTAGTCCTCGGCCGAGCGGCCTGTCAAGATGCACTGTCGTCGTAATCCGCTGAAGGACCGGTGATCGCGGCGGCGCGGTTCCGCTCGGTTTCTGGAGCTTCCGGACAGCCTCAGCCGTTGAGGGGCGCCAGCGCTCCGTGCTCCGTGCTCCGGCGCCGCGCACGCCGGTGCGCTTCCGGCGTGCACCTGCGGAGCGAGCGGCGTGGAGATCGGTATGCGCGACGCTCCGGGCATGTCCAACACCGAGCGTGCTCTGTCCTCGATGCGGCGCGGAGCCGCCGTGCGAGCACGGTTCGGACGTGATGCGCTGGAATCGACCCGGAAGGTGGGGGAGGGGACCAACGCGGGGTGATGCGGCAGCTGGCTTGGTGCATCCGCACACAAGAGCAGGAGTCGGGCGGTGATCTCGATCTCAGTGACAATCCGTCAATCGCCGGCGCCCGCGATCCTCCAAATACAGGCTGGCGTCGCGGTGTCCCTACTTCATACTTCGCAGCGTCCGCGTCGCGCGCCCATCGCGAGCGGGCGATAGTGCGACTTGTGAGCTCGGGCCCAGCTTGGCGCCGGATTCTTCTGTCCAGGTGACCAGGCGGCCGTGAGGCCTGACGAGCGTACGACAGATCAGCAAGCACGGTGTGCGTGAAGGTATGCGCGTGTCGAGCGTCTCGATGCGGCGTACGGTGGGTCCACGCGCGCCGATGCGACCGACCCCTGCCAGCAACAAGGAGGTCATCCGCGATGAAAGAAATGTGCTATTCGCCTCTCTCTCTGGAACAAGAAGGCGCCTTTCGGCTCGACCGGAGCCGAGGCGCCGCGCCGGGCTTGCATGAACGGGGCGCGGCGTGGCTGGAGGGCGAGCTCGACGTGCCTCGATTGGTTCACGCCATCGAGCGGCTCGCGGCGCGCCACGAGATCCTGAGGACGTCCTTCGCAGAGCGCGATGGACAGCCGGTGCAGGTCATCTCGCCGCAGGCAGAGATCGCCTTCCGCGAGGTGGATATCGGCGCCGAGGGGCCGGCGTCGGAGGAAGCGGCGCTCGCGATGGCTCGCCGCGAAACGGCTCTGCCCCTCGATCTGGAGCGCGGCCCCCTCTGGCGCGTGAGCCTCCTCCGCGTCCATCCGAAGCGCCACCTCCTCGCGCTCTCCATGCATCCCGCCCTCTCGGACGGCGAGCCGAGCGTGGCGCTGTTCTTTGCGGAGCTGTTCGACGGCTATCATGGAATCGGTCATGGCGCCGAGCGGCAGGCGCCGCCGGTGCGTTATCGGGACCACGCGCGGCGACAGCGGGAGCGCTGGACCGCGGAGCGCCTCGACGAGCAGCTCGCGCACTGGCGCCGCGAGCTGGCGGGGGCGCCGGAAGCGCTGGAGATCCGGACGGATCGGCCGCGGCCCGCGGCGCGGACCTTCGCCGGAGGCTCGGTAGAGCGCGCGCTCGATCCGGAGCTCGTGCGCGCGCTCCGCGCGCTGGCGCGGGAGGAGGATGTGGCGCTGTCCACGGTCTTGCTCGCGGGAATGCACGCCGTGCTCCATCGGTATACCGGCCAGGACGACGTTCTCATCGGCGTAGGGCTGTCCGGGCGAGACGAGGAGACCGAGGGGCTCATCGGGGCGTTCGGCAACCTCGTGGCCGTGCGAGGCAGGTTGGGGGCGGATCCGAGCTTTCGAGAGCTCCTCGGTCAAGTGCGCCGCTCGCTGCAGGAGGGGAAGGAGAACGGAGCGATCCCCTTCGCCTCGCTGATAGAGCGGCTCTCGCTGCCGCGCGATCCGAGCCGCGCCCCGCTCGTCCAGGCCACCTTCTCCAGCGCGCCGGGCGCGCTCGAGCCGCGGCGAGGCGCTCTTCTCGATTGGACGCCGGTGGCGCTCGAGGCGACCGAGGCGGCGTTCGAGCTCGCCGTCCGCGTCGAGGAGCGCGACGCGAGCGTGATCGCGCGCGTCGATTATCAACGCGACCTCTTCGACCGCGCGACGGTGGAGCGGTGGCTCGGGCACTGGACGGTGCTGCTGCGCGGCGCGGCGGGCGACCCCGCGCGGCGCGTCTCGGAGCTGCCGATCCTGACCGAGGAGGAGCGCCGCACGCTGCTGTTCGCGTGGAACAGCGGCGGTGTGTTCGAGCCGACGCGCGATCGGCTGCACGAGCGGTTCGAGGCGCACGCCCGGCGCACCCCCTCGGCCGTGGCGGTGGCCTTCGAGGGGCGCCGCCTCACCTATGCCGAGCTGGATCGGAGGAGCAACCAGATTGCCCACCTCCTCCGGGAGAGCGGCGCGGGGCCCGACGTCCCGATCGGCGTCTGCCTCGAGCGCTCGCTCGAGATGATCGTCGCGCTGCTCGGCGTCCTCAAGTCCGGCGCCGCCTACGTCCCGCTCGATCCGTCGTACCCCGAGGAGCGACTCGCCTTGATGCTGGAGGATGCCAGCGTCCCCGTGATCCTCACCGAGGAGCGCTTCGCCTCCCGGCTCCGGAGCGGGAGCGCCAGGGTGGTGTGCCTCGACGCGGAGCGGTCCCTCATCGAGCGGCAGCCCGAGGACAAGATAGCTCCCGCGCCGAACGAGGGCCCCGAGGACCTCGCGTACATCATCTACACCTCGGGGTCGACCGGGATGCCCAAGGGGGTGATGGTCACCCACGCCAACGTGGTTCGTCTCTTCGACCATACCGCCGGCGAGCTTCGTTACAGCGACCGCGACGTCTGGACGCTGTTCCACTCCTTTGCCTTCGATTTCTCGGTCCTGGAGATCTGGGGCGCGCTCGGCCACGGAGGACGGTTGGTCGTGGTGCCATTCCTCACGAGCCGCACGCCGGAGGCGTTCTACAGCCTGCTCGCCGACGAGGGGGTGAGCGTCGTCTGCCAGACGCCCTCGGCGCTGCGCCAGCTCATCCACGCGGACGCCGCCGCCGATCCGTCGCTCCGCGACCGCCTGCAGCTGCGGCTCGTGATCTGCGGCGGCGAGGCGTTCGACGTGGCCGCGCTCAAGCCGTGGTGGGACCGCCGCGGGGACGAGCGCCCCGCGATCGTCAACATCTATGGTCCCACCGAGACGACCGTGTTCGCCACCCGCCGCCCGATGGGCATTCCAGATCTCGAGCGGCCGTGGTCGAGCTCGATCGGCACCGCGTGCCGCGACGTCCAGGTGCTGCTGCTCGATCGGCACCGCGCGCCCGTCCCCGTCGGCGTCGCCGGCGAGCTCTATATCGGCGGCCCCGGCGTGTCCCGCGGTTACCTGAACCGCCCCGAGCTCACGCGGGAGCGGTTCGTCCAGAATCCGTTCCGGGACGGGCCGGGCTCACGCCTGTACAGGACTGGCGATCTGGCGCGGTACCTCCCGTCGGGCGAGATCGAGTTTCTCGGCCGGATCGACGATCAGGTGAAGATCCACGGCCACCGCATCGAGCTCGGCGAGATCGCGGCGGCGCTGGGCCAGCACCCTGCCGTGCGCGAGGTCGCGGTCGTGGCGCGCGAGGACGCGCCGGGCGACCGGCGGCTCGTGGCGTATGTCGTCCCCCGCGCGGCCCGGGGCGCCCCCGCCGAGGACGAGCAGGCGCTCGTCCCCGCGCTGCGCGCCCTCGCGCAGCGGACGCTGCCGAGCTTCATGGTCCCCTCCGCCTTCGTGCGGCTCGACGCGCTCCCCACCTCGCCGAACGGCAAGGTCGACCGCAGGGCGCTCCCCGCGCCCGGAGGCGCCCGGACGGAGCTCGGACGCCCCTTCGTGGCGCCGCGCTCCGAGCTGGAGGAGGCGCTCGCCGGCCTCTGGAAGGAGCTCCTGCGCGTGGAGCGCGTGGGCGTGCACGACAGCTTCTTCGAGCTGGGCGGCAGCTCGCTGCACGCCGTCCAGCTGTTCTCGCGCCTGCGCGGCGCCTTCGGGATCGACGCCGGCTTCCACGAGCTCTTCGCGCGTCCGACCGTCGCCGGGCTCGCGGCGCTGGCGAAGGAGGGCGGCCGCGCGGCCCCCGCGGCGGAGCATGCCATTCCGAGGGGCGCCCGGACCGGGCCAGCCCCCCTGTCGTTCGCGCAGGAGCGCATGTGGTTCCTCCACCGGCTCGCGCCGGAGAGCAGGGCGTACAACTGCCTATGTCCCTTCCGCCTCTCCGGCGACATCCACGTCCCGGCGCTCGACAGGAGCCTCCGTGAGCTCCTCCGCCGCCACGAGATCCTGCGCACGGTCTACACCGAGATCGACGGCCGGCCGGTCCAGATCGCCGCCGAGGACGCCGCTTTCCGGCTCGAGGTCGCGGATCTCCAGCACCTCGCCGAGGAGGAGCGCGAGGCCCAGGCGGCGCAGCACCTCGCCGCGGAAGCCCAGCGGATCTTCGACCTGAAGCGCGGCCCGGTCTTCCGGGCAGGGCTGCTCCGGCTCGGGCCGCGGGATCACGTCCTCTGGCTGCACATCCACCACATCGCCGTCGACGGCTGGTCGCTCGAGGTGGCCTACCGCGAGCTCGCGGCGCTCTACGACGCCTTCTCCAGGGGCGCTCCCCCTGCGCTGCCGGACGCGCCGCTCCAGTACGCCGATTTCGCCGCGTGGCAGCGAGAGCGGCTGACGGAGGAGAGCCTGTCGGAGCTGCTCGCCGGCTGGAAGCAGCGGCTCCTCGGCGCGCCGCCGTTGCTGGAGCTGCCGAGCGATCACGTCCGGCCGCCGGTCCAGACGTTCCGCGGCGCGACCCTCCCGTTCCGGCTCGACCCGGAGGTCGGGAGGGCCATCCGGGACCTCGGCGCGCGAGAGGGCGCGACCGTGAACATGGTCCTCCTGGCCGCGTTCGCCGCCTTGCTCCACCGCGTCACGCAGCGCGACGACCTCCTGATCGGCCTGCCGAGCGCGGGCCGGGATCACGCCGATCTCGAGGCGGCGATCGGCTTCTTCGTCAACGTGGTCCCCATCCGCATCGACGCCTCGGGCGGGCCGTCGTTCGAGGAGCTGCTCCGCCGCGTGAGGGCGGTGTGCCTGGACGCCTACGCGCACGACCGGCTGCCGTTCGAGCGGCTCGTCCAGGAGCTCCAGCCGGAGCGCGACCCCAGCTACAGCCCGCTCGTGCAGATCGTGTTCGCGCCGCAGCCGCCCGCGGAGCGCGAGCTCCACCTCGCCGGGGTCGAGGCGCGCGCCATCGACACGGACACGAAGAAGACGATCTTCGACGTGTCCCTCTATGCCTGGGAGAGCGCCGGCGGCGTCGCCGGGATGCTGGAGTACAGCACCGACCTCTTCGAGCGGGCGACGATGGAGCGGCTCTTGGATCACCTGTTCACGCTCCTCGCCGCCGCGACCTCGGATCCTGCGCGGGCCGTCGCGTCGATGCCGCTGCTCCCGGAGCGCGAGCGGCGCCGGCTGCTCGTCGACTGGAACGACACCGGCGCCGATTTCCCGCGCGACCGGAGCGTCCTGGATCTCTTCGAGGAGCAGGCGGCGGCCGCGCCGCACGCCCCCGCGGTCGTGTCCGACGGCGGATCGCTCACGTACGGAGAGCTCGATCGCCGGGCGAACCAGCTGGCGCGCCGCCTGCTCGATCTGGGCGTCGCGCCCGACACCCTTGTCGCGATCTGCGCGGAGCGCTCGCCGGAGATGGTGGTCGGGATCCTCGGGGCCCTCAAGGCGGGCGCGGCGTACCTCCCCGTGGACGCCGGGATCGCGCGCGAGCGGCTCTCGTTCATCCTCGAGGACTCCGGGGCGCCGGTGCTCCTCACGCAGGCGCACCTCTCGGATCGCCTCCCGCGCTTCGCGGGCGCGGTGATCCGCCTCGACGCCGACGGGCCGGCGCTGGCGCGGCGGGACGGCTCGCGCCCGCGCCCGCGCCCGCCGATGCGCGCGGGCCCCCGGAACCTGGCCTATGCCATCTACACGTCGGGCTCGACCGGCCGGCCGAAGGGCGTGCTCGTGGAGCACCGGAGCCTCATGAACCTCGTGGCGTGGCACGTGCGTCGCTTCGCCGTCTCCCGCGAGGATCGCGCGACCCTCGTCGCGAGCCCCGGCTTCGACGCGTCGGTGTGGGAGCTCTGGCCGTACCTGTGCTCGGGAGCGTGCCTGTTCATCCCCGGAGAGCCGCTCCGCCGCGCCCCGGACGAGCTGAAGGCGTGGCTCCTCGCGCGAGGGATCACCGTCTCGTTCTTGCCGACGCCGATGGCGGAGGAGCTCCTGCGCCTCGACTGGCCTGCTTCCACGGCGCTCCGGTGCCTGCTCACGGGAGGGGACAAGCTGCGTATCTGGCCCGACGCCCGGCTCCCCTTCGACGTCGTGAACAACTACGGTCCGACCGAGGGGACCGTCGTCGCGACCTCGTGCGTCGTGCCGAGGGCGCGGCCGGAGGGCGGGGCCGCGGCCGTCGACCCCTCGATCGGCCGCCCCATCGACAACATGCGGGTCTACCTCCTCGATCCGCGCGGGGAGCTCGTCCCGGTGGGCGTCCCCGGCGAGCTCTACCTCGGGGGCGTCGGCGTCGCCCGCGGGTACCTGAACCGGCCCGAGCTCGACGCCGCGCGGTTCCTCCCCGACCGGCTCTCGGGCGAGCCGGGCGCGCGCATGTACCGCACCGGCGATCGCGCCCGGTGGCTCCCCGACGGGACCATCGAGTTCCTGGGGCGGGTCGACCATCAGGTGAAGATCCGCGGCTATCGCATCGAGCTCGGCGAGATCGAGGCCGTGCTGCGAGAGCACCCCGCCGTGGAAGAGGCGGTCGTCGTGGCGCGGGAAGACGCGCCGGGCAACAAGCGGCTGGTCGCCTACGTCATTCCCCGCATCGACGACGGCGGCGCCGCGGATCAGGCCCCGGCGCTCCAGGCCGAGCACGTCTCGGCGTGGCAGGCGCTGTACGACGGCACCTACGGAAAGGGCGGCGCCGGCGTCGATCCGGGCTTCAACATCACGGGCTGGAACAGCAGCTACACCGGAGAGCCCATCGACGCCGCAGAGATGCGCGCGTGGCGGGACCACACGGTCGAGCGGATCCTCTCGTTCCAGCCGCGCCGGGCGTGGGAGATCGGCTGTGGGACCGGGCTCTTGCTCTCGCAGCTGGCCCCGCAGTGCGCCGTCTACCTCGGGACCGATTTCTCGGAACAGGCGATCTCGCTCCTCCGCCCCGAGCTCGCGCGCGGCACGCTCTCGCACGTGTCGCTGCAGCGCCGGGAGGCGAACGACTTCAGCGGCGTCGAGCCGGGCAGCTTCGATGTCGTGATCCTGAACTCGATCGTCCAGTACTTCCCCAGCGCCGATTACCTGCGCTCGGTGATCGAGGGCGCCGTGCGCGCGACGGCGCCCGGCGGCGTCGTGTTCCTGGGCGACCTCCGGAGCCTCCCGCTGCTCGAGGCGTTTCACACCTCGGTGCAGCTCCACCGCGCGCCCGCGGGCGCCACCGCGGCCGAGCTGCGGGCCCGGGTGCAGCGGGCGGTCGCCGGCGAGGAGGAGCTCGTCCTCGCGCCCGAGCTCTTTCACGCCCTGCGCGGCCGGATCCCCGGCGTGGAGCACGTCGAGAGCTGGCTCAAGCGAGGCCAGGGCGCCGACGAGATGACGCGCTTCCGGTACGACGTGG
This sequence comes from Sorangium sp. So ce134, assembly GCA_051525975.1. GTDB lineage: Bacteria > Myxococcota_A > Polyangia > Polyangiales > Polyangiaceae > Sorangium. The sequence continues at coordinate 7,385,050 of CP150314.1, read as the reverse complement.
TCCTGCACGTGGGCGCCGCGCCCGAGCCCGCCGCCGTCGGCCGATCGCTCGACTGGGCTGCTGCGGAGGGCCTCGCCGGCGTCGAGCGGGCGCTGCGCGAGGCGGGGTCCCTCGGGCTGGAGGTCCTCGGGATCCCGAACGCGCGCGTGCACGCCGACGTGATCGCCGCGCGGCGGCTGCGGGAGGCGGGCGGCGCCGAGCCGGCCTGCGCCGCCGTGGCCGCCGGGGGAGCGGCGGCCGCGATCGAGCCGGAGGCGCTGTGGGCGCTCGGCGAGCGCCTCGGCCGCTCGGTCCGGATCACCGGGTCGAGCACCTCGGGCCCGGGTTGCATGGACGCGCTCTTCGAGCCCGCCGGGGCCGCGCCGCGGCCGCGCGCGTGGGTCCAGGCGCGGCCCGGGGCGGCCTTGCCGGCCCGGTCGCTCGCGAACAGCCCCCTCCGGCGGCAGACGTCGCGCGCGCTGCCCGCGGGCCTGCGCGAGCACGCCGCGGCGAAGCTCCCCGACTACATGGTCCCGGCCGCCTTCGTGAAGCTCGACGCGCTGCCGCTCACCGCCAACGGGAAGGTCGACCTGGCGGCCCTCCCGGCCGGCGACCGCGCGAAGCCCGAGCCGCGGGCGGCGGCGCCGGCGCCCGCCTCGAACGTCGAGGCGATCCTCGGCGAGATCTGGCGCGAGGTGCTCGGCCTCGACGAGGTCGGCCTCGACGATCCGTTCTTCGAGCTCGGCGGCCACTCGCTGCTCCTCACCCGGGTCCGCGCGGGCATCCGGGCGCGCCTCGGCGAGGACGTGCCCATCATGGATCTGTTCCAGTTCCCGACGATCCGCAGCCTCGCTGCCCACCTGAAGCGGGGCGCTCTGGCGGCGGCCTCGGGCAGGGGCGCGGCCTCCAGGCGCGAGCCCGGCGCCGCCGCCCTCGCGGCCCCGGCGCGGGACGCGATGCCCGAGAGCGCCATCGCCATCATCGGCATGGCGGGTCGCTTCCCGAAGGCGCGCAGCGTCGACGCGCTGTGGTCGATGCTCGAGGCCGGAGGCGAGGGGATCTCCTTCCTGTCGCCCGAGGAGCTGAGGGCGCTCGGCGTCGAGCCGGAGCTCTACCGATCCCCGGGGTTCATCCCGGCGGCCGGCGTGCTCGAGGACGTCATGTGCTTCGACGCGGCGTTCTTCGGTTACAGCTCGCAGGAAGCCGTGCTCATGGACCCGCAGCAGCGGGTCTTCCTCGAGTGCGCCTGGGAAGCGATGGAGAACGCCGGGTACAACCCGCTCGCGTACCCGAAGCCGATCGGCGTGTTCGCCGGGTGCGACGCCCCGAGCTACTGGATCGAGCGCGTCGGGCCGCCTCCGGCCGCGCCGAACTCGGAGCATCACCGGATCTACACCGGGAACGTCACCGACTCGCTGACCACGCGCGTGGCCTACAAGCTGGGGCTCCGGGGCCCCGCGGTGAGCGTCATGACGGCCTGCTCGACGTCGCTCGTCGCGGTGCACCTCGGCTGCCAGAGCCTCCTCACCGGGGAGAGCGACATGGTGCTCGCGGGCGGCGTCGGCGTCCTCTCGCCGAGGCGGATCGGCTATCTCCACGAGGAAGGCTCGGTCACCTCGCCCGACGGCCATTGCCGGCCCTTCGACGCCGAGGCGAGCGGCATCGTGGCCAGCAACGGCGTCGCGCTCGTCGTCCTCAAGCGGCTGAGGGACGCCCTGGACGACGGCGACACGATTCACGCCGTGATCCGCGGGTCCGCCGTCACCAACGACGGCGCGCTCAAGGTGGGTTACATGGCGCCGAGCCTGGAGGGGCAGATCGAGGCCATCGCGCGGGCCCACGCCGCTTCCGGCGTGAGCCCGGAGAGCATCGCGTACGTGGAGGCGCACGGCGCGGGCACGCGGCTCGGCGACTCGATCGAGGTGGCCGCGCTGTCGCGGGTGTTCCGGAGGGCGACCGACGAGGTCGGCTTCTGCGCGCTCGGCTCGGTGAAGAGCAACCTCGGCCACCTCCGCGCGGCCGCCGGGGTGACCGGCCTCATCAAGGCGGCGCTGTCGCTGGAGCGCGAGCTCATCCCCCCGACGCTGCATTTCCGCCGCCCCAGCCCCGAGATCGACCTCGCGAAGAGCCCGTTCTTCGTCAACGCCGCGCCGCGCCCCTGGAAGCGCGGCGGGGCCCCGCGCCGCGCCGCGGTGAGCGCCTTCGGCATCGGCGGCACGAACGCGCACGCCGTGCTCGAGGAGGCGCCGGCGCCGGCGCCCTCCGGCCCGTCGCGGCGCCTCCAGCTGCTCGTCGTCTCGGCGAAGACGCGCGCCGCGCTCGAGAAGAGCACCGATCGCCTGGCCGAGCACCTGCGGCGCGCGCCGGAGGGCTCGCTCCCCGACGTCGCCTTCACCCTGCAGCGGGGCAGGGTGCCCTTCGCGCACCGCCGCGCGGTGGTGTGCGCGGATCCCGCCTCGGGCGCGGCCTGCCTCGACCGGCGCGACCCGGCCCGCGTCGTCACGCGCGCCGCCGGCAGGCGGCCGCCGGAGGTCGTCTTCCTCTTCCCCGGCGCGGGCGCGGCGCGGGTCGGCGCCGGGCGCGAGCTCTACCTGCGCGAGCGCGTCTACCGCGAGAGCATCGATCGGTGCGCCGACCTCTTCCGGCGCGAGCTGTCGGACGACTTCCGCGGCCGGCTCTTCGCCGAGGAGCAGGGGCGCGGCGACGGCGAGATCGGCCCGCCCCCCCTCCGCGCGGCCGCCGTCTTCTCGACCGAGGTCGCCCTGGCGCAGCTCCTGATGTCGTGGGGGGTCCGCCCCGCCGCGCTGTTCGGCCACGGCGTGGGCGAGCTCGCCGCCGCGTGCGTCGCCGGCGTGCTCTCGCTCGACGACGCGGTCGCGCTGGTCGCGCTGCTCGGCCGCGCGCAAGACGAGGCCGCAGGGCCGCTCCTCGCGCGCATGACCCGGCGGGCCGCGTCGATGGCGCGGCGGGCGCCGAGCATCCCCATCGTCGGGAGCCTCGCCGGCGACTGGGTGACCGAGGCCGACGTCCAGGATCCGTCGACCTGGGCCCGGCTCGTCGCCGGCTCGGCGCCCCCCGACGACCGCATCGCCCAGCTGCTCGCCTCGGCGGATCGCGCCTTCCTCGAGGTCGGGCCCGGCGCCTCCCTGGCCACCCTGGCGTCGCGGCACCCGGGCGCGGAGCGGCTCGTCGCCGCCGCCCTGGCGGGCCCGGGCGACGGCCCCGGCGACCTCGAGGCGCTGCTCGTCGCGGTGGGCCGGCTCTGGTGCGCCGGCGTCGACGTCGACTGGGCCGCGTTCTCCGGGGGCGAGCGCCGGCGGCGCGTGCCGCTGCCCACGTACCCGTTCGAGCGCGCCCCGTACGCGCTCGACACCACCTGCGCCGTGGGCCCGCCCACGGTGCGGTCCGTGTCGCCGAGGATCTGGAGCCCGCCGGATTCGTCCGGCCCTCCGACGGGCTCGCCCGCGAGCGCGCGGCTGCGGGACGCGGCGGCGCCGCAGGGCGATCGGACGGCGCTGGCGCTCTCGTCGCTCTTCCGGGAAGCGCTGCCGCCGGACTCGCCTGCGCCCCTGAGCGCCGCGATGACGCAGCGGAGCGGGAGCGCCGCGGTCCTGCCGGGCAGGCGCGCGGCCGGGCAGGTGCTCTTCACGCTGCAGGCGGGGGCGCCGGACGCCGCGCCGCTGTTCCTGATCCCGCCGCTCGGGGGCACGGTCCACGCCTATCACCCCCTGGTGCAGCGCCTGAGCGGCGAGCTGCCGGTCTACGGGATTCAACCCACCGGCGTGGAGTCGAGCGAGCCGGGCTTCGCGTCCATCCCCGCGATCGCGGCCCGGTACGTGGACGAGATCCTGAGCGTCCGACCCGAGGGGCCGTACCTCCTGGGCGGGCACTCGGCCGGCGGCGTCGTCGCGTACGAGATGGCCCAGCAGCTGCTCGCGCGGGGGCGCAAGGTGCCTTTGCTGGTGCTGCTCGACACGGCCTTCGACCGGCGCGCGAGCGACCGCTCTCCGGCGAGCGGCCTCGCCCGCGAGATGGCGAAGCTCGCGGCGGTCGCGTCGCAGAGATACCGCAGCTTCGCGGCGGCCATGGACGACGACGCGCGGCTCCGCGCCGAGGTCACGAGCACGTGGCAGGCCCTCGCGCGCTACGAGCCGCAGCCGACGGACGCCAGCGTGCTGTTCCTGCGCGCGCGGGAGCAGGTCAGCCCGGAGGACGCGGCCGCCGTCAATGCCTGGATGGAGCTCTCGCGCGCGGCGTTCGCCCTCCAGGTCGTCCCCGGCGACCATTTCACGATGATGGAGCCGCCCCACGTCGCGCACGTCGCCCGCGCGATCCAGCAGCACATCGGGAGCGCGGCGCGGCCCGCCCTCGTCGACGCGCTGGAGGGGCGGGCGCTCCGGAGGTCGAGGGCCAGGTCCCTCGGCGCGGAGAGCGGGCCCGAGAGCGGGCCGCCGTCGCACTGAGCCGGGTTCTCGGCGGCTGAGCGCGACGAGCGCTCGCGAGCCCCGTCAGGCCGGCGCAGGTTGACGAGCACCGCTCGCGTCTTGCTCCTCGTAGGTGATCGTCGTCATGTGCGCGGACGAGGCGATCGGCGCGGCCACCTGGGGGATCACCGGTCGCACGAGCTCGAAGACGGCGACGGGCGCGCCGCCCTGGGGGAAGGTCCGGCTCCCCTGGGCTTCGAGTTCGAAATGCCCGCTTGCGCCCTCCGCGACACGACCTGTGACGAGGATCTGATCCTTTCGAGCGAGCGACTCCAGATGTGCCGCGTTTCCCACGACCTCGCCGAGGACCGTGTAATCGAGCCGCCCGAAGGCCCTTGAGCCGATCTCTCCCGAGATCATCGGGCCTGTATCGACCCCGATGGAGACGCCGTGGGTGAAGGGCGATCCCTCCCCGGTGCGCAGCGCGAGGGCGCGGAGCTGGTCGCGCACCGCGACGCAGGCCTCGAGCGCGCGCGCGAGGTGCCGCTCGCCGCGGAAGACGGCCATCACCGCGTCGCCGAGGAATTTCTCGACGATGCCGCCCCGCCCGATGATCTCGGGGACGATGACCTCGAAATTCGCGTTGAGCGTCCGGAGCGCGCCCTCGGGCGGCGCCTCGCCCGCGGCGGCGCGAAAACCGGCGAGATCGACGAACGCGACCGTCCCCTGCCACCTGTCGCTCGGTCCATCCTCGGGCGCGGCGCAGCGAATCCTCTCGACCAGGCTCGGGCTCACGAACATCCGCAGCGCGCCGTTCTCCTCGGTCGAGCGCGCGGTCTTGCGCAGCTCGGTCACGCGCCGGAGGGACTTTTGAATGGTGGCTTCGAGGTCCTCGAAATCGATCGGCTTGACGAGGAAATCGAACGCGCCGCGGTTCATGGCGGTGCGGATGTTCGCCATGTCCCCATATGCGGAGACCATCACCGTCTGCACTATCGGGTTGATGTCGGCGACGCGCGACAGGAAAGTGAGCCCGTCCATGCCAGGCATGCTGATGTCGGAGACGACCACATCGATGTCAGGGTGCTTGCGGAGCTGCTCGAGAGCGGCCTCGCCGTCCGTCGCGAAGATGAAGTCGTAGACGGCTCTACGAATCTGCTGGCGAAAGCGCTGTCGGATGAGCAGCGGAACGTCTGGTTCGTCGTCGATGACGAGGATCTTCGCGGTGCCCTGGTCCTTCGGCTCGGCCAGCGCAGCGAAGGCGGCGGCCATCTCGCGCGCGGATGAGAAGCGCTGGGCCGGGTTCTTCGCCAGGGCGCGATCGAAGAACCTGTCGACCTCGGGCGAGAGGTCCGGCACGAGGGTCGATGGGGCCGGGAACGGGGCAATGGCGATGTTCATGATCATGGACACCAGCTGTTGCGCCTGAAACGGAGGTTCGCTCGTGAGCGCGTGGTAGGCGACGACGGCGAGCGACCACAGGTCGCTGCGATGGTCGATCTGCGAGCAGCGGACCTGCTCCGGGCTCATGTAGAGCGGTGTTCCCACGAGCGCCTCGGGCGAGGCGATGTCATTCCCGAGCATCGACGCGACGCCGAAATCGAGGATCTTGACCACCTCGCCGGCGTCGGTGCGGGCGAGAAAGAGGTTCGCCGGCTTGAGATCGCGGTGGACGATGCCGACGCCGTGCGCGGCTGCGAGGCCCCGGCTCGCCTGGTTCACGAGCGCGATGACTGCAGAGAGCGGCAGGCGCCCGGCGCGACGGAGCCGGGCTTCGAGGTCCTCGCCCTGGAGCAGCTCCATCACGATGTAGGGGGCGCCCTCATCGAACCCATAGTCGTGGATCTGGACCACGTGCTGATTGCAGAGCTTGGCGATCGCCATCGCCTCCAGCTCGAAGCGGGTGCGCGACGTGGCGGAGGCGGCGTGCTCGGGGGCCATGAGCTTCAGCGCCACCGCGCGCCGCAGGTGCCGGTCGAACGACTTCCAGATGTGGCCCATGGCGCCCTCTCCGATCGCCGCCTGGAGCTCGTATCTGTTGGCGATGAGGCGCTCGGGAGGAGCCATGGTGGGATGTTACCGGAGGGCGGCCCTCTCCGTCAACGACGCACGGCCGTTCACGTCGGCCCTGAGCGCTGCCTGTCGTGGTCAAGCGCCCTGCACTCTGGTACAGGTTGGCTCGAGACGGCATGTCCGACGAGCAATCGAAACCGCATCGCTTCGGCGAGACGCAGACGCTCGCGGAGCGTCTAGCGTCCCCGCTGCTCACCGACGCCGGACGCAGCATCGCGCTCCTCGTGCAGCACACGGGAGGCGTGCAGAGCGCGCTGCTCGCGCCCGACGCGCCCGTGGTAATCGGGCGCACGGCACCTGCGAGCCTGCGTATCGAGGATCCGACGCTGTCGCGCGCGCACGCGCGCTTCTCGCTCGCCGGCGGGCGGGTGCGTGTCGAGGACCTCGGATCCCGCAACGGCACGCGCGTCGCGGGCCGCCGCGTGAAAGAGGCCGAGCTCGAGATCGGCGACGAGGTGTTCCTCGGCGGCGTCATGGTGCGCATCGAGGCACTCGGAGCCACGGGCGAGCCGCTCGGGGTCGAGGGCGAGGACAAGCTCCGGCGCCACCTCGACGAGGAGCTCGCGCGGGCCGAGCAGTTCCGCCGTCCCTTCGCGCTCCTCTTCGTGCGCGCCGAGCAAGCGGTATCGGCGGCGCCGGCCGACAGGCGCTGGCTCGAGGTGCTGCGCGCGCGTCTGCGCCCGGTCGATCGCATCGCGCTCTACGGCTCGGACGCGGCGCATGTGCTCCTGCCGGAGACGGGGGCGGACGAGGCTGGCAGCATCGCCCGCGCCATCGCGGCCTCGGCCGAGGGCGGCGTTTGCCTCCTCGTCGGCGGCGCGGTCTATCCGGACGCGGGCGGCACGGCGGAGGCGCTCGTCGAGCGCGCGCGAGAGGCTGCGCGCCGGGCCTCGCGCGCGCGCCCGGTCGAGCTTGCTGCCACTTCGTCCTGGGCGGTTGAGAGGACCGGGGATGGGGCGCTCGTCGCGGGGGCCGCGATGAGCGGGCTGCTCGCGACGATCGAGCGCGTGGCCGCCTCGCGGATTCCGGTCGTCTTGTACGGAGAGACGGGCACGGGAAAGGAGGTGCTGGCGCGCCTCATCCACGACTGGGGCTCTCGCAAGGGGCGGCGGATGGTGCGCGTCAATTGCGGGGCCATCCCGAAGGATCTCGTGGAGAGCACGCTCTTCGGGCACGAGCGCGGCGCGTTCACCGGCGCGCAGCAGCAGCAGAAGGGCGTCTTCGAGGACGCCGACGGCGGGACTGTCTTCCTCGACGAGATCGGCGAGCTGCCCCCGGCCGCGCAGGCAGCATTGTTGCGGGTCCTGGAGACTGGCACCTTCAGCCGGGTAGGCTCGCCGCGCGAAATCGAGACCGACGTGCGCATCGTGGCGGCGACGCACCGCGACCTCGAGACGATGAGCGAGTCGGGCGCGTTTCGGGCCGACCTCTATTATCGGCTCGGGGGCGTGGTGATCGACATCCCCCCGCTGCGCGAGCGCAAGGACGAGATCGAGCCGCTCGCGTGGCGCTTCTTGCGCGTGGCGAACGAGGCCAACGGCCGCAACGTGCAAGGCATCGCCAGAGAAGCGATCGAGCTCTTGCGACTCTATGATTGGCCCGGCAACGTGCGCGAGCTGCGCAACGCGATGGAGCGCGCAGTGGTGGTGACGCGGGCCGCGCTCGTGCGGCCGGAGGACCTGCCGGCGCGCGTGCGAGCGGCGCGGGTCGAGGGCGAGCGCCTCTCTGATCCTGGGCGAGCGTCGGACCCTGAACGCACGTCTCCCGAAAGCGCGCTGGGCGCCCCTCCGCCATCGCTGCCGCCATCGCTGCCGCCGCCGCTATCCGGCGTCGATAGCGCGCCGGTGCGGGGGAAGGTGCAGCAGTACGAGGCGAAGATCCTCCGCGACACGCTGGAGGCGGCGGGGTGGAGCCGGACGGAGGCGGCGAAGCGGCTCGGGATCCCGGTGCGCACCCTGTCGTACCGCATGAAGGTGCTTGGCCTGACGAAGCCCGGTACATAACGGAAGCCGACACGTACGTCCTTAGCCGCCCGCCGGCGGCCACCGGCAATGTCTTGCCGGCAAGAAGTTGCCGGCCGGCAAACGGTCGCTGTCGCACTGTCCGGCACGTACGATTTCTGGTGCTCTGCGCCGCCTCGTCGGTCCGCGAGCCGCTGGCATGTCTGCTGCAATGACCTCTTCGTGTCGGGGTAACCGAAGACCTGCAGCCTGAGCCGGCAGCTTCGGAGACCCCGGCAGGCGGCGCGCCCTCACGGCGCGTCCGCAAGGATTCACGGCGCGCACGGTGGACGATTTCGACGCCGGAGGCACCTCACCGGAGCCGGGGGCGGCGCGCGTGACGGCCCAGGTCCACGGAACGGACGACGACGCGAGGCGATCCCCCCTTGCCTTGCAGCGTCTCTCGAGGAGGCAACATGACTGCATCGATCCCGTCCGCACGATTCGTCGAGTTTCTCAACCGCGTGGACGACCGAGAGTTCACGAAGCGGTTTCACAGCAACCCGGACGCAGTGATGAAGGAGTACGGGCTCAATAAAAGAGAGGCGGCGGCGATAGCCAACGGGGAGTATTTCAAGGGATCGCCGCGCGACGAACAGGAGAACGCGCTGCGAAAGCTGTTCAAGGACGTCGGCCTCAATCCGGACGAGCACGCGGCTCTCTTCAAGAAGCTCGCTGACAACTATGACCCCGCCTGGTGAGGAGGCGCGAGGAGGCCTCGCGCTCGGCATGCCATGATCCGACCGCTTGAACACACCTTCGAACGGGTTCGCTCTTATGTCCCGGAGCCCCTCGTCACGCCGGGCGCCTGGGAGAGCGCCCTCGCGGCGGCGCGGCGCCTCCCGCCGGCCGTCTCCTGCGCGTACCTCGAGTGCCGCCTCGGCCCGGACGCGGCCGAGGTGGATCTCGGCGCCTCCGTGATGGCGGCGGAGGGCCCGATCCTCCTGGCAGCCACGCCGACAGGGCTGCCGTCTTCGGGAGAGGAGGCCGCGATCTGGGGCCGCGTCCAGGATCTCGCGCGCGCCTGGGCGGACCCCGCGTCGCCGCTCCACGCCCGGGTGCCCGTGATCTGGCTCGAGCTCGACAGCGGCGAGATGACCCGCGGTCGCCTCATGCCCTCGGTGCTCCTGTGCGTGGACCCTTCGCTGCCGAAGGGCTCGGCCTCGCCGGACGCGATGGGCCACGGCCTCGATGAATGCGCGCCGTCCCTGCAGGCGGCGCTCTCGGCGCTGTCGAGCGAGCCTCTCGCGCCCGAGGCGCGCGCCGCCCTCCATCGCTGCTTCGAGGCGTTGCCGGCCGGCGGGCGGATCGTCCACGTGGGATTCATGGCGGCGCGCCGCCCCACGGCGTTGAAGCTCTTCGCGGCGATGGACAGGGAGCAGGTGCTCGGATACCTCAGCGCGATCCGCTGGCCAGGCTCCCTGGCCGAGGCGACCTCGTTGATCGACACGTTCGGCGCGGGTCCCGACGCGTTCCGGGTCGACCTGACGATCGGGGAGAGCTTGCTTCCTCGGCTCGGCCTCGAGTTCGCGTCGAGGCGCGGCGCCGACCCCGAGCGGCGCGCCGTGATCGACCGCTGCGTGAAGCACGGCCTTTGCACGCCGGAGAAGCGAGACGCGCTCATCTCATGGACCGGCTCGAGGCGCGAGGCGATCCCCGGATACACCCTGCCGGTGCGCCTCAGCCGCTGGATCGACATGAAGATCGTCCATCGCCCTCCGGCGCCGCTCGAAGCCAAGGCCTACCTGGGCTTCATGTTCCACCTCTCGCTCATGTGACATCATGCTCGACAAACTGAAGAATTTGTATTTCGTTCCTCTCGTTCTCCTGGTTGGCGCCATGGTGTGGTGCGCGGCCATCTATCGTCGCGAGGCGACGGTGCCCGTCCCCGAGAGCGAGGTCCACCTCTATTGCCCCGGGTATGACGATGACCCACCGAGATTCGTCGACGCGCTCCTGGAAGGCGCGGTTCTGCCGAACAAGCTCACGCCTTGTCTCCCTCTCGACCTCAACAAGAGCGTGAAAGCGAACATCGTCGGCGGCAAGCCCGACCAGGCGATTCGCCAGCTCGACGCGTTCGGCTGGCAGATGTTCATCGCGCTGAGCTGGCCGGTCGAGCAGGACCGGAACGACCTGCGCTTCGCGACGAGCCTCGCGGGCCCGGGCGCTCCGCGCTGGTACGGGTGGCCCACGGCGGTCGAGGTCTTCGACGTGAAGGGAGGCGCGCCGGGCGGGCGCCACGTCCTCGAGGACAGGCAGGCGGACGCGCATCGACTCTGGGATCAACGAGGCCAGCGGGTAGGCTTCGAGATCCAGATGAACGAGGTTGCGCGTGACACCATCAGGGCCAATAACCTCTACACGGCGGAGGGACAGAGCGCGGCGCTCAGCCGTCTGCTGTTCCCGTGGGGGCTGGCCAACACGGGCGAAAAGAGGCTGGGCTCCACGGTCATCAAGCTCGCATGGAAGGCGCTGGGCGCGGAAGACGATCGGGAACGGTTCTTCCGGCGGACGGCCGAGATGTCGGGCTCCCCGGGGCAGCGCGAGTTCGGGCTGGTCGGCATGCACATCGCGTACAAGCTTTCCTTCATCGATTCCAAGTGGGTGTGGATCACCTTCGAGCACATCGACAGCCTGGACGACGCGGGAGAGCCCGCATGCCCGGCTCCGGCGCCGCCGCCGCTCGCGGAGCCGCTCTTCTACGACAAGCAATGCGAGCAGGACGTCTGTCCCAAGAACGATCCCGAGAGCAAGAACCCTCGCAAGGGCCCCGACCAGAAGGCCACCCAGGTGGTCCGGGAAGTGCCTATCCGACCCGAGACGGCGGACTTCAACTGCAAGGTACGCGCGCTTCTGCACACCCACGCGCCGCGATCCCCGGCGCAGTATTACAAGCTGGTGGCCGTGCAGTCAGGCGTCAGGCGAGGGGACGATTGGCAGCACGTCCCGTCCTACTCCCAGAACACGCTGCTCGAGACGTACCAGCAAAATTCTGATAAAGAGGAGAAGCGCGGGTGCATGCAGTGCCACCTTCGTGCGCCGCTCAAGGCGAAGGACGAGGGCGGCGCCTTCTTCGATGACGAGGGGCAGGGGGACTTCATGTACATGCTCACCCGAAGGCTTCAGACCCAGCAGTGATGCGCCACCGCGATCAAGGCACCATGCGCGACATTCCTGGGTATCAGACGAAGAGCGTCGTCCACGAAGGAGCCCGGCTCGTCACGTACCGGGGCATCCGGAGGAGCGACGGGGCCCCCGTCCTCCTCAAGATGGCAGCGGCGGAGTATCCCTCGATGGAGGACACCGCCCGGCTCCGGCACGAGCATCGCCTGTGCAGCGGCCTCTCCCTCCCCGGCGTCCTCGCCCCCCGCGCGATCGAGAATCACCAGGGCCGCCTGGTGCTCGTGCAGGAGGATTTCGGCGGCCTGCCGCTCTCCGCGTTCGCCCCTGGCGCCATCGACGTCGACGCGCTCCTCTGCCTGGCGATCCAGCTGGCCGGCACGCTCGGCGATCTCCACGAGCGGAGGATCGTCCACAAGGACATCCACCCCGGCAGCATCTACTTCGATCCGCCCACCGGCGCCGCGAAGGTGACCAACTTCGGGATCGCTTCGCAGCTCTCGCGCGAGAGTCAGGGCGTGCTCAGCCCCGCCGCGATCGAGGGGCTGCTCGCCTACGTGTCGCCGGAGCAGACGGGGCGGATGAACCGCGCGATCGACTATCGCACCGATTTCTATTCGCTGGGCGTCTGCCTTTACGAGCGGCTCGTCGGCAGGGTCCCCTTCGCCTCGACCGATCCGATGGAGCTCGTCCATTATCACATCGCGAAGAAGGCCGACCCGCCGCACGCGGTGAGCGCTGCGCCCGTGGGCCTGTCCCGGCTCGTGATGAAGCTCCTGGCCAAGACCGCGGAGGAGCGCTACCAGAGCGGGCGCGGGCTCCGCCGGGATCTCGAGCGCTGCCTGGAGCAGTGGAGGCGCGAGGGCCGGATCCCGCCGTTCGAACTCGGGCGCGACGACGCCGCGTCGACGCTCCAGCCCCCGCAGAAGCTCTACGGACGCGATCCGGAGCGGGAGGCTCTCCTCGCCTCCTTCGAGCGCGCCAGCGAGGGCCGCTCGGAGATGATCCTCGTCGAGGGGTACGCCGGGATAGGCAAGTCCACGCTGGTCCACGAGATCCAGAAGCCCGTGGTGCAGCGGCGCGGCTATTTCATCTCCGGAAAATTCGATCAGCTCGAGCGCGAGCTGCCGTATTCCTCGCTCGTCCAGGCGTTCCAGAGCCTCGCCCGCCAGATCCTGACCGAGGACGACGCGCGGGTCGCCCGGTGGAGGGAGCGGCTGCGCGAGGCGCTCGGCGGGGTCGCCCAGGTCATCATCGACCTGATCCCCGACGTGGGGCTCGTCATGGGCCCTCAGCCGCCGGTGCCCGCGCTCGGACCCGCGGAGTCGCAGAACCGGCTGAGGCTCGCCTTCCACCAGTTCATCGAGGTCTTCGCGCGGCAGGAGCACCCGCTCGCCGTCTTCCTGGACGACCTCCAGTGGGCGGACTCGGCGTCGCTGAACCTGCTCCAGGGTCTCATGCTGGAGCGCGATACGCGGCACATCCTGCTGATCGGCGCTTACCGGGACAACGAGGTCGCGGCGGACCACCCCCTGTCGCTGCTGCTGGACAGGATCCAGAAGGCCGCGAAGCCGTTGACGCGCCTGTCGCTCCGCCCGCTCTCCACGGCCGAGCTGACCCAGCTCCTCGCCGACACGCTCGCATGCCCGGAGGCGCGCGTCGCCCCGCTCGCGACGCTCCTCTTCGGCAAGACCGAGGGCAACCCGTTCTTCGTGCGCGAGCTGCTGCAGGAGCTCCACAGCGGCGGGCTCTTGGTCTTCAACCCAGGCGCGCCGGCGGAGCGGCCCGAGGAGGGCCCGTGGACTTGGCGGCTGGAGGACATCCGAGCAGCGCGCATCGCGGACAACGTCGTCAACCTCATGATCGGCAAGATTTGCAAGCTGCCGTCCGAGACCCAGGAGATGTTGAAGCTGGCGGCGTGCCTCGGCGACCGCTTCGACCTCAACCTCGTCGCCCTGGCCGGTGAAAAGACGCCCGGCGAGGCGGCCGCCCTGCTCTGGGAGGCGGTCGGCGAGGGCCTCATCGCGCCGGAAGGCAGCGCCTACCTGCTGCTCCAGGACGCCGCGCCCGAAGATTCCGCCGCGCTGAGGGACGTGCCGATGCCCTACGCCTTCGTCCACGACCGCGTGCGGCAGGCCGCCTATTCCCTCCTCGAGGCGAAGAGGCGCGAGGAGATCCACGCCCGCGTCGGGCGGCTCCTGCTGCAGCGCTGCGACGCCGAGCGCAGGGAGGAGAACCTCTTCGAGATCGTCAGCCACCTCAACGCGGGCGCAGCGCATGTGGTGGACGCCGAGGAGCGGCGCGAGCTCGCGGCGCTGAACCTGCTGGCCGGACGCAAGGCCAAGGCGTCGAGCGCGTACGAAGCGGCGCTGCGGTTCCTGGCCGCGGGGACCGCGCTGCTCGGCGAGGGCGCCTGGGACACCGACTACGATCGGATGTTCGCGCTGGAGCTCCAGCACGGCGAGTGCGAGTACCTGACGGCGCGCCTCGCGGAGGCGGGAGAGCGCTTCGTCAAGCTCCAGCGGCGCGCCCGGACTCGCATGGATCGGGTCACCCTGCACACGACGCACATGACGCTGCTCTTGCACCTCGGGCAGCTCGACAAGGCCATCGACGCCGGGCTCACCGCGCTGCGGCTGCTCGGCCTCGCGCTGCCGGCGGAGCCGAGCGCGGCCGAGGTGGGGCTCGAGCTCGTGAAGGTGCAATGGAGCCTCGTCGGCAAGAGCGTCGAGAGCCTCGCGGTGGTGCCGGATCTCATGACCCCCGAGATCCGGGCGGCGATGCGCCTGCTCATGAACCTCTGGTTCCCCACCTACCTGCAGAAGCGCGAGAAGCTGGTGACCCTCTTGATGCTCAAGATCGTCCAGCTCTCGCTGCTCTACGGCAACACCTCGGCGTCGGCCTTCGGCTACGCGTTCTACGGCGTGCTCCAGAGCTCGATGTTCCGCCGGCCGCGCGCCGGCGCCGCGTTCGGCAAGCTCGCCCTGGACCTCACCCGTCGCTTCGACGATCCCGCCGTGACGAGCAAGACGCTGTTCATCATCGCCTGCTTCCTGGTCCATTTCACGACGCACCCGCGGGCGGGCGTCGAGCACCTGGAGCAGGGGCTCAAGTACGGCCTGGAGGCGGGGGATCTGATCCAGGCGGGCTTCTGCGCGGGCTCGCGGCTGCCCCTCGTGGCCCTGCTGGGGACGCCCCTGTCCGAGATGGCGGCGGAGACGCAGCGCTACCTCGACTTCGCGTCGCGCATCGGCGCCCCGCCGGTGATCCGGATCGGCAAGGCGGTGCAGCGCTGGGCGTCCCTCCTCCGAGATGCCGCGCCGGCCGCCGTGAGCGACGCAGATTTCATGTGGGATCAGGCGCCGGAGGTCCCGGGGCCGGACACCTTCGACGTGCTGCACTTGCAGTCCGGCTACCTGCTCGACCGTCACGAGCTGGCGATCGAGATCGCCGAGAAGATCCAGAAGGAATACCCACATTGGCTCGATCCGAGCATGTATGTCGCTGCGTACCATGCGTTCTTTCACGCGCTCGCGGTGGTGGCGGTGTATCCCACCGCCCCTGAGCGCAAGAAGAAGGGTTACGGCGAGGTCCTGAGGCGGAGCAGGAGCACGCTCAAGCGATGGGCCGCGAACAGCCCCCAGACGGCGTCGTTCAAGCACGCGCTGCTCGAGGCGGAGGCGGCTCGCCTCGAGGGTCACGAGGCGCGCGCCGTGCTGCTCTACGATCAGGCCATCGCGCAGGCGCAGGAGCATGGATTCGTGCAGTACGCCGCGCTGGCGAACGAGTGCGCGGCCCGGTTCTACCGCGCGCGCGGGCAGCTCCGCATCGCCCAGGGTTACTTGGAGGAGGCTCGCTATCTCTATCTCTCCTGGGGGGCGATGAGGAAGGTCGCGCTCCTCGACGAGCGATACGGCGACCTGCTGACCCGGCCGGCCGCCAGCGGCGCGCAAGCGACGCTCCCCGAGCGGCTTGAGATCCCGCACTCTGCGCGCCTGGATCTCACCTCCGTCATCAAGGCGTCCCAGATCATGTCCAGCGCGCTCGTGCTGAGCGATCTGCTCCGGCAGGTCATGCAGATCGTGATCGAGAACGCCGGCGCGCAGCGCGGATATCTCATCCTGGCCGACGGCGAGCGGCTCTTCATCGAGGCCGCGGGCGCGATGGACCAGGCCCAGGTCGTCGTGCTTCAGTCCATGCCGGTCGCGCGCTGCCCGGACATCGCGCAATCGGTGGTCCACTACGTTCATCGCACCCGGCGGGACGTCGTCCTCGACAATGCGTCGGTGGAGGGCCTGTTCACCCACGATCCTTATGTGCTCCGGCAGCGGTCGAAATCGATCCTGTGCACCCGGCTGGGCCTGCACGGGCCGCTGGGCCTGCTGTACGTCGAGAACAACCTGACGACCGGCGCCTTCACGCCGAAGCGGATCGAGGTGCTGCGCCTGCTCTCGTCGCAGATCGCCATCTCGATCGAGAACGCTCGCCTCTACGCCAACCTGGAGCAGAAGGTCGCGCAGCGGACGGAAGAGCTGCGGCAGAAGAACCTCGACCTGGAAGACACGCTGAGGCACCTGCGCGCCGCGCAGTCGCAGCTCGTCCATCAGGAGAAGCTCGCCGCGCTCGGGAAGCTGACCGCCGGAATCGCGCACGAGATCAGGAACCCCCTTAACTTCATCAACAACTTCAGCCTGATCGCCAACGACCTGTGCGACGAGCTGATCGACGGCGCCGCCGATCCCGATCTCCGCGTCGCCTCGGTGTGCGGTACCTTGAGCGACCTGCGCACGAGCACGCAGAAGATCCTCGAGCACGGCAGGCGGGCCGACGGCATCGTGCACTCCATGCTCGAGCTGTCGCGTGTCCGCACCGGCGAGCGGCAGCGAACGGAGCTCAACACGCTGATTGAAGAGTATGTCAAGCTCGCGCTTCCCGGTCTCCGCGACAAGGACGAGCCGGAGGTGCAGCTGCTCCGCGACTACGACCCGTCGATCGGTGCGGTCGAGCTTGTCGCGCCGGAGATAGGGCAGGTCATTTTGAACCTGCTGAGCAACGCCTTGTACGCGGTCCGCGAGAAGGCGGCCGCCGAGGGGCCCTCCTATTCACCCATGGTGATCGTACGCACCCGCTGCCGGGGCGACCTCGTGGAGATCTGCGTGCAGGACAACGGGCCGGGGATCCCGCAGGGCATCCGCGACAAGCTCTTCGAGCCGTTTTTCACGACGAAGCCTGCCGGACATGGGACCGGCCTCGGCCTGTCGCTCTCGTACGACATCGTCGTGCAGGGCCACCGCGGGCAGATGACGGTGGAGAGCGAGGAAGGTCGTTCCACCACCTTCTGCGTCTTGCTCCCGAGCGACGGCGCGCATGACGAACCGGCTCGCGAGGCTCGTTAGCTCGGCGCGGAGCCCCGAGGAAACGAGCCTAGAACGCCGATTACGTTGATCAGGCGAGAATGAACCGCCAAGACGCCAAGACGCCAAGACGCCAAGAATTTTTTTTTCTCTCTCTCTCTTTACTTGGCGTCTTTTTGGCGTCTTGGCGGTTCGAATTCCTGCGCTTTCAGCCAGTTATCGCCTTGCTCTGGGTTCCCTCTACGGCGACAGGGTGAGCGAGCCCTCGTCGAGCGCGACCTCGTAGTAGCCGTGGTCGTTCCACTGGAGCGTGCGGCCCCCCTGCTTGAGCGTTCCGCCGCTCACCTTGACGCGGAGGTACTTGCCCGGCGGAAAGTGCGCCGGCAGCGTCCACCGCCACGTCCGGTCGCTGCCGGACGTCGTGGGCGTGACCGATGAGAGCATCTTCTGGGCGCGCCAGTAGGCGCCGACGTTGACCACGCTGTCGATCCACACGTCGCCGAGAGCCTTGGTGTGCTGGACGTGATCGAGGAAGTTCCGGAGCGGCACGGGCTGATAGGCGCCGTCGCTGCCGCCGGTGAAGCCGTGCACCAGGACGGTGCGCCACTTGTTGGCGGACCGCGCGCTCGAGACCTGGTCGTCGAACATCGCGGTGGAGGCGCCGGTCGGGGGGATGTAGCAGGGCAGCGTGAAGGGATCGGTCGAGTCGTTCGGGCCGATCAGGGCGTTGGCCACGCCGCGGTTGATGAGGAAGCGCGTCCGAGCGATGTTCGTGTACACCGACGAGCCGTTCGGGGCCGCCATCGTCCACACCTTGACGCCGAACCTGCTCTCGATGAACTGCGTCGCGGCGTCCGTGTCGGAGCCGTTGTCGTTGCTCGAGTGGCTCTTCGTGTGGTTGCCGAGCTCGTGCCCGTCTGCCACCGCCCTCTGCCACACCGGATTGTTCGAGTCGCTCTTGCCGGTCTGGAGGTAGAAGGTGAACGGCACGTCGAGCGCGTTCAGCGCGTCGTAGTTCTGGATCTGGCTCGAGTTCGAGTCGTCGAAGGTGTACGAGACGGCGCCCTGGAACCCCGCCCAGTTGAGCACGACCAGGTTCCCGACCGCGCCCGTCGGCCTGGGCTGGCCACCGCCAGGCGGGACCGGGAGCCCCGAGCTCCCGCCCGGGGTACCGCCGCCGCCTCCTCCTCCTCCGCTGCCCCCTGCGCCGCCTGAGCCGCCCGCGCCGCCGCTGCCCCCAGCGCCGCCTGAGCCGCCCGCGCCGGAGCTGGCCGAGGAGCTGCTGCTCGAAGCGCTGCTGCTGCTGCTGCTGGAGCTCGCCGAGGTCGAGCCGCCGGTCCCGCTGCCGTTGACGGACACGAGCGATGGCCTGCCGGTGCCGTTCGCGCAGAAGCCCCAGCTCGTCGATTCCCCTGCGTTCAGCGAGCCGTTGTAGCTCTCGTTGGTGGCGACGAGCTGCCCGCCCGACGGCGACGTGCGCGCCCCCCACGCATTGCTCACCGTGGAGCCGTTGAGCGCGACGGTCATGCCCCAGGCGGTGGTCCGGACGGCGGTCGCGCCAGAGGTCGTGTTCTTCACGGTCACGTTCGCGCAGTACCCCGTCGACCACTGCGACTGGAGCGCGATATCCGCCATGATCGTGCCGTCCGCGCTGCTGAGATCGCTCTCCAGCAATTCGATCTCGTCGTCCTCGCCGTCAGGGCCCACGCTGCAAGCGAGCAGGCAGCATGCGATCGAGACCGAGCCGTAGCCCAGCAAGCTGGTAAGACGCATAATTTTCTCCTTGGAGCGGCCAGGTGAGCCGCAAGCGTATTGGCGAGATGCTCAAGTAAGAATCTTACGTTAGCGTTTCACGGGCGGAGCGTGTAGCCCCGCGCATACGGGGTGTATGCCCGGCAAGCGGGGTTTTGATCAAGAGCCGTGATGATTCGAGATGCCATGTATCCAGAGTGCGCACCACGGCGGCGATGGTCGCTGGATGTGATGCCTCACCGCGCGCGCGCGCCGAGGAGCGCGCCGGGGCTCCCCACCCGCTGCAGCGCGTAGGCGATGCCGCTCTGGAGCGTCCCCTGCGTGACCACCGAGCCGAGGTCGATCTGCAGGGCGGTGAGCGTCTGGGCGACGTCGGGGCGGATGCCCGTGATCACCGCCTGCGCCCCGAGCAGCCGGAGGGCGACGGCGGCGTTGATCAGCGTGCTCGCGACGTCGGTGTCGACCGTCCGCACGCCGGTGATGTCGATGATCACGACCTCGGCGCCGCTCGACGCGACCCCCTGGAGCGCCGTGCTCAGGACCTGCTGCGCCCGCTGGGTGTCCATCATCCCGATGAGCGGCATCACCATGATCCGGTCGGTGATCGGGATGATGGGCGTGGAGAGCTCCGCCAGGCGGGCGCTCTGCACGCGGATGATCTCCTCCTGGAGCTCGGCCCGGGCGTGCTCGCTCCGCTCGCGCTCCGAGAACTCGACCCGGAGCTGCTCCTCGGCGCGGTGCAGCGCCTCCGTGCGCCGGTGGAGGTTCGCGTAGAGCACGGCGTTCTCCACCGCGGTCGCCGCCTGCGCGAGCAGCAGCTTGGACAGCTCCAGCCGGGCCGACGTGAACACGTTGGTGGCCGTGCTGTTCTCCAGGTAAAGAACGCCGGTCGCGCGCCCCTGGTGCACCATCGGAAGGCAGAGGATCGATCGCGGGTCGTGCGCGGCGACGTAGGCGTCCGCGGCGAAGCGAGGCTCCTGGCTCGCGTCCGCGAGGACCACCGGCAGCTTCGTCCGCGCGACGTACTGCACGATCGAGGCGGGGAGCTCGGCGCTGCCCTCGACGGGGACCGGCTGACCGACCCTCGCCGTGCTCGGATCCACCGTGATGGACGCCTCGATCATCAGCTGCTGCTCGCGCTCCAGGACGAGGGCCCCCTTCTTCGCGCCGGCGTTCTGGATGGCGATGTCGAGCAGCCGGTGGACCACGCTGTCGAGGACGACCTCGCCGGCGATGGCCTGAGCGGCCCGGATGACCGCCTCGACGTCGAGCACGCTGGTGCTGAGCCGCGTCGTCGAGGTGGTCTGGACCGTGGTCCGGGCGAGCTCCAGCATGCCGGGCGGCGACGACGCGAGATCGACCCTCGTCACGAGGTCCGGCGCCTCGGCCACGAGGCGGTCCGCCTTGGCCGTGGCTCCCCACTGCATGTAGCCGTGGTGGGCGTCGGTCATGTAGGCGCGGGCGCACCGGGTGAGGCCGCTCGCGCGGTAGAACCTCGCGGCGAGCTCGCTCGCGATCGCCTGGTCGCGCGTGAACCCGGCCTCCTCGGCGCCCTCGATCGCCCGGTCGTAGAGCAGCGCCGCGGCGTGCCGGTCGTCGCCCGAGAGGCGCGCGAGCTCCGCCGAGACGAGCAGGTGCTTGTGCCCATAGTTGCTGGGGCAGAGCTCGGCCCAGCGGGCGAGCTTCTCCCGCTGCGCCGAGATCGCGCCCACGAGCCGCTCCTTCTCGGCGGCCGGCGCTCCGTCGCACGCGGCGGCGAGGCTCAGGCAAGAATAGAAGACGAGCTCGGTCGCCCAGAAGTTGTTCACGCTGCCGGCGGTCATCCTCTCCACGGCGGCCATGAGCGCGCGCGCGGCGCCGTGGTCGCCGTGGAGATAGGCCAGCTGGATCTTCTGCGTGTGGTACCAGGCGGCCACGTAGGTGAGCTCCGGGACCGAGATGGCGCTGGCGAACGCGGCCTCGTCGAAGCCGCCGTCGCTCAGGGTGTGCGCCCCGGCGGTGCGCCCCGCGAGGTTCGCGACGACCTGCTTTGCGCACGTGAGGATCAGCGTCGTGAGCTTGTCGTTCGTCCTCTGCATGAGCGCGAGATCCTGCTCGATCTCCTCGGCCACCGACCCGAGATCGTCGCCGAGCCCCAGGCTCGCCGAGATCATGTGGATGCAGCAATACGACGAGTACGCCAGATCTCCGGACTCGAGGCCGGCCTGCCGGGAGCGGGTCAGGAGCTTGATCGTATCCCGGAGCGGCTCGAAGAAATGGAGGATGGACGCGAAGGTCGTGAGGAGCATGCACGCGATGCGCGGGTTCGGGATCCGCTCGTTCAGCTCGATACCGACCTTGGCGAACTCGTAGGCTTCCTTGAACCGGTCCTCCGCGGTCCTCGGCGCGAAGACGCCGTCGATCAGGAGCACGGCATAGAGCACGTACGCATACGCCGAGGTGCTCGCGTGGCCGTGCTCCATCGCGAGGTTGATCTGCATGATGAGCGTGAGCGGACCGAGCACCGGCAGGCCGAGCGCGGAGGCGGGCTGCGTCATGTCGGCGAGGAGGCGGAGGACGGCCTGCTTCTCCGGATCGGCGGCGGTGGGCAGCCCCAGGAGATCGGTGATCTTGCGCCCCGCGAGGCGGGCCTGCATCGCCGCGAGCTCCCTGCCGAGGAGCGCGCTCTGCTCCTCGGCCGCGCCGGGGATGTCGACCCCGAGCAGCGCGAGGGCCTCGAGGCCGCACCTCACGACGTCGGAGAGCTTGCCGCGCATCAGGTGGAACGACATGCGCAGGTTGCGGACCTGCGCGCCGTCCAGCCGGGATCTCGCGTGCTCGACGAGGGCGTCGAACAGCCGCTCGCCGGCGTCGAACTGGCCGGTCAGGCACAGGCACTCTGCGAGCCCGGTGGTCAGCGCGAAGGTGAGCTCGTGCTGCTCCGCCCAGCGCCCCGGGCCGAGCGCCGTCGCGCCGGCGTCGAAGTAGCTCGCGGCCGCGTCGTACGCCGCGCCGGCCTTGGCCTTGCTGCCCGCCTCGAGGTTCAGGCGCGCCAGGGCGACGCGCTCTGCCGGATCGGTGATCCGCGCCATGCCCAGGTTCATGTGGGTCGCGATCTCGAAGAGCTTGCCCTCCGCGTCCCCGTGGTCGCCCTCCGCGAGCAGGAGCCGCCCGATCTGGAGGTGGACCTCCTGCTTGCGCGTGTCGTCGAGGAGCCGGTAGGCCGCTTGCTGGACGCGGTCGTGCAAGAACCGGTAGGAGGCGTGGACCGAGAGCTCCGGCTCGTCCGCCTCGCCGGTCATCGCGCCGTTCAGGGCCGCGTCGAAGAACCTGGAGTCCGCGCCGACGGAGAGGATCAGGCCCTCGCGGAGCGCGGCCGAGAGCTCGCCGGCCACCTCGCGGCACGGCTTGCCGTCCACGGTCGCGAGCGTCTTCAGGTCGAAGCGGTAGCCGACGCACGCGGCGAGCGTGAGGACGCGCTGCGCGCGCTCGTCGAGCTCCCGGAGCCTGCCGGTCATGAAGTCCACGACGTTGTCCGTGACCTTCATCTGCTCGATCCGCGGCAGATCCCACGTCCACGCGCGCCGGGCCGGGTCGAAGGCGATGAGCTTCTCGGCGTGGAGCGCCCTCATGAACTGGTTCATGAAGAACGGGTTGCCGTGGGTCTTGCTCATGACATGACGCGCGAGCGGCCCGGCGCGCTCCGCGTCGCAGGAGAGGGCGTCGGCGAGCAGGCGCGTCACGACCGGGAGATCGAGCGGCCGGAGGTCGATCTCGCCGACGCTCACCCCGGCCTTGCGCAGCTCGGCGAGGGTGATCGAGAAGAGGTGGCTCTCGTCGACCTCGTTCTGCCGGTACGCGCCGATCACGAGGAGGTGCTTGATCTCCGGCGCGGTGAGGAGCTGATCGAGGAGCTTGAGCGAAGCCGGATCCGCCCATTGCAGATCGTCGAGGAAGATGACGAGGGGGTGCTCCTGGGCGGGGATGGCGCCGCAGAACTTCTGGAAGGCGAGGTGGAAGCGCGCCTGGGCCTCGGTCGGGCCGAGCGGCTCGACGGCGGGCTGGGGGCCGACGATGAGCTCGAGCTCCGGGATGAGGTCGATGAGCAGCTGACCGTGCTGCCCGACGGCGGCCGAGATCTTCTCCGTCCAGACCACGAGCGCCTCCGCGGGCTCGGTCAGGAGGGCGCGGACGAGCTCCCGGAAGACGTGCGCCACGGCCGCGTAGGGCACGGTCCGGCTGATCTGGTCGAACTTGCCGGCGACGATATACCCCTTGCCCTGCGCGACGGATCTCTGGATCTCGCCGACGAGGAGCGATTTGCCGATGCCGGCGTGGCCGGACACGAGGAGGAGCTCGCGCGCCCCCTGGCTGATGCGCCGCCACGCGCCTTCGAGGACGGCGAGCTCCGCCTCGCGGCCATAGACCTTCTGCGGGATCCGGAGCGCGTCCACGTAGTCGTGGCGCCCCGGCTCGAACGGCTCGATCCGCGGCGCCGCCTCGAGCTCTGCGAGGCACTCGGCGAGATCCATCCTGAGCCCGTAGGCGCTCTGGAACCGATCATCGGGGCTCTTCGCCAGGAGCTTCATGATGACGTCGGACACGGGGCGCGGTACGTCGGGCGAGACCTGCGCCGGCGGAGGCGGGAGCCTGGCGATGTGGCAGTGTACGAGCTCCAGGAGATCCTTCGTCGGGAAGGGGAGCCTGCCTGTCACCATCTCGTACAGGGTGACCCCCAGGGAGTAGAGGTCCGTGCGCAGATCGATGACGCGGTTCATCCGCCCGGTCTGCTCCGGCGACATGTACGCCAGGGTGCCCTCGAACGCGGCGGGGCTCTTCGACCGCTGCGCCTCCTGGGAGAGGCGCGTGGCGCTGCCGAAGTCCATGATCTTGGCGTTCCACGTGGACGCATCGACGATGATGTTCTGCGGTTTGATGTCCATGTGGACGACGCCGCCGCGATGGATGGATTCGAGCGTGCTCGCGACGGAGATCGCGATCCGGAGCGCGTCCTTGAGGGGCAGGGAGCGCGCGCTGATGAGCTCATGGAGCGTGGAGCCGCCGGCGTCTTCCATGATGAGCGCCAGGCTCGCCCCGACCTTCACGACGCCGAGGACCTTCACGACGCCGGGCAGCGCGAGCTCCTTGGCGATGGCGTACTCGTACCGAAGCCTCGCGAGGTCGGCCGGGGTCGGGCGCTCGTTCCTGAGGCGCTTGACGGCGACGGGCGCCCGGTCGTCGTTGCGATATCCCCGGTACACGGTCGACGCCGCAGAGTCGTGGATGAGACCCGTGAGGGTGTACCCAGGTATACCGATCATGGAATTACTTGTACGGCGCTTCTCCGCGGTGCATCAAGCGTCACCGCGCGACCGACGCGGGTAACACGTGGTGGATAAACGTGGCACCGAGGGGCGGGTGTCGTGATGGCGACTGGACGCGCGTGTCATCTGCTGTCGAGTGCGATGGCGGGGGCTCAGCATCCATCCAAGTCGCTGCGATGGGGGCGGCGCCGGCGATCTGTCCGATCCGCGCCGAGCGCCCCTCGACGGGCGCCGTCGCGGCAGCCCGGAATACCTGACACAAGGTGTCAGGATTTCCGTGCGACCCTCGCGCGCCTCGACAAGGCAGGAAAGGAGAGGACGGAGCATGAGCGGAGCACTTCAGGGCAAGGTGGCGCTCGTCGCGGGCGCGACGCGCGGGGCGGGGAGGGGGATCGCGGTGGCGCTGGGCGCGGCGGGCGCGACCGTGGTCGCCACGGGCCGCACCACGCGCGCGCGGCGATCGGAGATGGATCGACCCGAGACCATCGAGGAGACCGCCGAGCTGGTCACGCGGGCCGGGGGCAAGGGGATCGCGGCGCAGGTGGATCACCTGGAGCGCGAGCAGGTGCGCGAGCTCGTCGCGCGCATCGAGCGGGAGCACGGGCGGCTCGACGTGCTGGTCAATGACATCTGGGGCGGCGAGCTCCTGTTCGCGTGGAGCTCGCCGCTGTGGGAGCACTCGCTCGACGACGGGCTGCGGCTCCTGCGGCTCGCGATCGACACCCACATCATCACGAGCCACTACGCCCTCCCCCTGCTCATCAAGAGGCCGGGCGGGTTGGTCGTCGAGATCACGGACGGCACGGCCGACTACAACGCAGGGCACTACCGCGTCTCCTTCTTCTACGACCTGGCCAAGGCCGCGGTCCTCCGCATGGCGTTCGCCCAGGCCGAGGAGCTGCGGGCGCACGGCGGCACGGCCGTCGCGCTGACGCCCGGCTGGCTGCGCTCGGAGATCATGCTGGATCACTTCGGCGTCACCGAGGAGCGCTGGCGCGACGCGCTCGCGAAGGAGCCCCACTTCGCGATCTCGGAGACCCCCGCTTACGTCGGCCGGGCGGTGGCGGCGCTCGCGGCCGACCCGGAGGTCGCCCGGTGGTCCGGGCAGTCGCTGTCGAGCGGCCAGCTCGCGAAGGTGTATGGCTTCACCGATCTGGACGGCAGCCAGCCCGACGCGTGGCGGTACGTCGTCGAGGTCCAGGACGCCGGCAAGCCGGCCGACGTCACCGGCTATCGATAGCCGGCCGGCGCCGCGCGCGCGGCGCGGGACCGGGCGTGGCGGAGCGTCGCGCGAGGCGGCCGGGCCGCCGCGCTCGCGCGCGCATCCAGGCGGGCGCGAGAGCCGACGGGCAAACCGCTTGCATTTACTCTGGACGTGACACGGAGGGGAGCACCGGACGCGCGTTCGCGAGCCGGGCCGAGCTCATGCGCACCTCCATGTCACAGGAGGAGCAAGCCCATGATACGCACCATCCGATCCATGACGTTCGCCGCCGCGGCTGGCGCCGCTCTCTTGTCTGCCGGGGAGGCCAGCGCCGCCATCACCAGCGCGAACATGATCATCAACGACGACGGCGACCTCGTCGCTACCTTCAGCGGCGACATTCGGCCCAACACCCAGGCTGACTTCACGCTGAGCTCCAGCGCTTCGGCGGTCTATGTGTGCGCGGATCCGAACTTCAAGCCCAGGCTCGAACCGAAGTACCGGAAGAGCGTCCAGCTGAACCTCGACAGGAACGAGAGCTTCACCTCGGACTTCCGGGGGACGGTGCAGGGATCGTTCTCGCTAAGCGCTCCGACGGCAAGCCTCCAGTGCCCCATCGGCTACGCGTCGCAGCTCGCCTCGGTGAAGTACTCCGCCAACCGGATCTCGAGCTTCTTCGGCGACGCTACCGGCAATGATGTATCGAGGGTGTTCATCGAGCTTCAGTGAAGACCGCGCTCGAGCATGACGCCGGCGTGGTCCGGCCATGGCCGAGCTTCGAGAGCGCGCCGGGTCACCGGGTGACTACTCATCGCGGCTCCGCCCGGCGCCGTCATGAGGCGTACATGAAGAGTCCCATCCGATCCTCGCTATACACGGCAGCGGCAGCCGCGGCGATCTCGACCTCCGGCGCAGAGGCGAGCGCCCTCGAGGTCCCCCGCGCATGGGTCGACGACGAGGGGAGCCTCGAGGTCGAGTTCGTCGATGACATTCCGCCGAACACACAGGCGAATTATACGCTGAGCGCCACGGCGTCGGCCCTGTACGTGTGCGTCAAGCAGCTTCGGCCGCTCCTCGCCCCGAGGTACAGGACCGCCATCGAGACCCATGTTGAGCGGAAGGCGCCGTTCACGTCGACGTACCGGGGGCGCGTCGAGGGCGTGCTGACGGTGGAGCTTCCAATGGAGCGCTCGAGCCTCACGTGCCCGATCGGAGCGTTGGTGGATCTCGCCGAGGTGAGGTACGTCAAGATCCAGGTCCAGGGCGAGCATGGACCGCCCGCGCTGGGACCGGACGCGTCGAGGGTGTTCCACTGGTTCTGACGATCCTTCGTCCGGCGCCCCGGGCGAGCCCGAAGCGCGCGCCGCGGAGCGCCGGCGCGCTTGCGCCGGCCCCCTCCTCTCTCTCGCCGAAGCCTGGCGCAGCGACAGCGAGGTCGCGCTTCTCCAGGGCATTTCGGCTCGCATCGTAGCCGAGCGGACGTGGAAGGGCGCCACCGCGCCCGCTCGCGCCGTCCTTCGCTTCAATCTGGCTTGTCCGGCGGCTACAGGCCCCGCCCCGGCTTCTTGAGTCGCGAGCAGGACGAACTCGATCCTTATCGCGGAATGGCGACGCGGAGGAGCGACGTGTCGCGGCTGCTCATCTCGCTCCCCGGCGCCGGGGCCGGACGCGCCTGGCGCGCCGATTCACAGGAGTGAGCGCGCGGCTCGCGGTTCGACGACCTCTCCGGCCCGAGCCGTCCTGAGGCGTTTGCCGGTCATCGGACAGGCGGGCCCAGCGGCGGCAGGCGACTTGCTTGTTCGGCTGTCCATGACGCGGGCGGTAGCACCCGGGACGTGGCAATTCGGCCCGGAACGGTCGACGAGCGCCGCCCCCGTCGGAGGAGGGGCCCATGAACGACATGGTTCGTGCCATCTTGCTCGCGCTCGGATCGAGCGCTGCCATCCTGAACATCGGGACGAGCGCGAGCGCTGCCGAGATCTCCACGGTGAGCATCAATGATGATGGCGACCTTCGAATAACGTTCGTCGACGTGCTCCCGCCGCTTCAGGCGCTCACGTACTACCTCGCGGCCGACACGACGGCTGTCCATGTGTGCGCCGACGCGAGCTTGCGGCCGCTCCTCCATCCGCGCTTCCGCAAGACGGTCCGCGCACATCTCGGGAGCGAGGCGACGCTCTCGTCGAACTACAAGGGGCTCGTGAGCGGCGTCGGGATGCTCAACCAGGAGCACGCTTCCTTCGTGCTGGAGCTGTCCTTCCCATGTCCGGTCGGATACCGACTGAGGCTCGCTCAGGTGCAATACACCAACATCCGGATCACGGATTCGCTCGGGAGGACGCGCCCAGGCCCGGATGGGTCGGCGGTGTGGTTCGACCTCCCCCCGCTGATCTCGCGGTGAGGCCGCCCGCGAGGGCCGGTGGATGGCCCAGGGCGCGGAGCGGCTCGCAGCGCGGCCAGGGCCCGCGACCCGCGGCGGCGAGCTGCCGGCCGCGCCGCCCGCGTCAGCGCGCCGCGCCCGCGCCGGCGCGCCTGCCGACGACGATGTACTGCTCCGGCAGGGCCTCCGCGGCGATCTCGGGCGAGAGGCCCCCGGCGCGGAGCTCGGCGGCGACCGCCTCGGCGGTGATGCGGTGGTCCTTCGGGGGGCCGTGGCGCGCGTCCTCGGTGAAGTCGACGACGACCACCGCGCCGTCCGGGCGGAGCGCGGCCTTCAGCTTCGCGGCGTAGGCGGGGCGGTCGGGGATGTGGTGCCAGGTGTTGACCACGAGGATGCGGTCGATCGAGCCGGGATCGAGCCCGGGGTCGTCGGGGCTGACCTTCCGCGCGGTGACGTTGGCCAGGCGCTCGCGGGCGGCGCGCTCCGTCATGTAGCGGACCATGTCCTGCTCGATGTCCAGGCCGACGACCGCGCCGGTCGGCCCGACCGCGCGGGAGAGGTGCGGCAGGAAGTAGCCGGTGCCGGCCCCGAGATCCGCGACCCGCATGCCCGGGGCGATCCGCATGGCGGCGACGACCTCCGCGGGCTTCTGCCAGGCGTCGCGCTCGGGGCCCTCGAACTCGGGCACCCAGTCCTCGGCCCGCTCGAAGCGGTGCACGAGCGGCCCAGGGCCGTGTCCGTGCCCGGCGCCGTGGCCGTGCCCAGGGCCATGTCCAGCGTGCCCCGCGCCTTGCTCACCGTGCGCCGGGGCGTGATCCGCGTGCGCACCGCTCGCGCCATCGCGCCGCCCTCCGCCCGACGGCGCGGCGGCGTCGGGCGCGGCGCTGCAGCTGCTGAGGAGGGCCGTGAGCACGGCGCAGGAGGCGGCGAGGCGAGGGCGGCGGTGCATCCGCGCTCCCTACCACGAACGCGGCGCTCCGGTCCCGCGGGGCCACCGCGCCCGCGGCGCGCCGCCCCGCGGGCCGGTCTACCGGGATCCGGCGGCCGCCGCCCCCGCCGCGGCGCGGCCGGGGAGGAGCAAGGCGCAGCCGAGCGTCAGGAGCAGCGCGGCGCCGAAGATGGACGTCGCCATCGTGTGCTCGCGCATCACCACGTCGGCCGCCGGGCGGTCGGTGAGGACCAGACCGAGCACGGTGAGCCCGGCGATCCCCCCGAGGTAGCGCATCGTCGAGGTGAGACCCGCGGCCATGCCGCTCTTCTCCCGCGGCACATCGCTCATCGCCGCGGACTGCGACGGCGCGGAGGTCAGGCCGAGGCCGGCGCCGAGCATCACGAGCGCGGGGACCGCGTCCCCGAGCGCGCTCAGGGGCCGCAGCGCGAGCAGGAGCATGCCGGCCACGGCCAGCGAGCAGCCGGCGAGCGCCACCGCCCGCGGCCCGAAGCGGTCGGAGCCGCGCCCCGCGAGGGGCGAGACGACCACCATCGTCCCCATCAGCGCCAGCAGCGTCGTGCCCACGTCGCGCGGCCCGACGTGGAACAGCCGCCCCGCCACCTGCGGCAGCTCGAAGATCGTCGCGTACATGGCGAAGTTCTGGATCGCGATGATCAGGCTGCCGCCGACGAACGCGCGCCGCCGGAACAGCGAGAAGTCGACGATGGGATCCGCGGCGCGCCGCTCCCAGAGCACGAACGGCACGAGGCCGAGCGCGCCGAGCGCCGCGGCCCAGCGGAGGTGCGCGGCCTCCAGGCCGAGGGCGAGCCCGACGAGCGACCCGCCGAGCAGCGCCGAGCCCACGATGTCGAAGCGCGGTCGCGGCGCGGCGGGCGCCGCGGCGGCGGGGCGCGGCGGCGCGCCGGCGTGCGCGAGCGCGGCGGAGAGGAGCAGCACCGGGACGTTCGCGAGGAAGATCGACGTCCACCCGAAGGACCCCACGAGCAGCGCCCCGATCGTCGGCCCGGTGCCCGCCGCCACCCCCATCACCGCCCCGAAGGCGCCGAAGGCGCGCCCGCGCACCTCGGGCGGCAGCTCCGTGCGGAGCAGCGCCGTCGCGCTCGGGACCACGATCGCGCCGCCCGCGGCCATCACGACGCGCGCGACCGCGAGCGCCGGGAGCACCGGCCACAGGTAGGCGAGCGCGGCGCCGATCGAGAGCAGGAGCTGGCCCAGCCCGAGCGCGCGCCGGTGGCCGAGGCGGTCGCCGAGCTTCCCGCCGGGGCTCTGCAGGACGATGTTCGTGAGCAGGTAGCTCGTCACGAGCGCCTGCCGGAGCGCGCCGGAGTCGGCGCGGAGCGTGCGCCCCATCTCCGGCAGCGCCACGGCGACCATCGTCGAGTTGAGCGGCGCGAGCGCCGTCGACAGGGCGATGGCGGCGAGGAGCCGCACCGGCACGCGCGGCGCGGGCTCAGCCACGGGCGCGCTCGGCCGCGACGCCCTGACGGCCGCCCTGGCCCAGGAGCGCCACCCGGCCCTCCGTCCCGTCCACGAGGATCTCCTGGCCGTCGGCGATGCGCTCGGTCGCCCCGGCGGCCCCCAGCACCGCCGGGATCCCGTACTCGCGCGCCACGATGGCCGCGTGGGACACCGCGCCGCCGGCGTCGGTCACGACGCCCGCGGCGAGCGTGAAGAGCGGCGTCCACGCGGGGTTCGTGTAGCGGCAGACCAGGATCTCCCCCGCCTTCAGCCGCTCGAACTCGCGCTCGTCGCGCACGAGGCGCGCCCTGCCGCGGACCACCCCGGACGACGCCCCGATGCCGCGGAGCTCGTCGCCCGGCGCGCCCCCCGCGCCCGCCCCGAGCGCGCTCCGCTGCCACCGCGCGTTGACCACCCCGTACGTGGCGCGCCGCCGCCGCACGATCCGCTTCACCTCGTCGAGCGGCGGCGCCTCCCCCTGGAGCCACGCCCGGAGCTCGGCCTCGCTCAGGTAAAAGACATCGTCGGGGCCCGGCAGGCGGCCGCGCTCGACGAGGCGGCGCGCGCCCTCGGCCACGATCGCCTGGAGCGCGGAGAACGCGCGCACCAGATCGTAGTGCGTGCGCTCCCGGAAGACGATCGCGCTCCGCAGCCGCTCGACGTTGCGGCGGAACGCGTCGGCCAGGCCCGGCACGAAGCGGAGCGCGCGGGTGACCTCGTCGAGCGCCGCCCGGTAGCGCGCGACCCCGGCCTCCTCGGACGGCGGCTCGGCGGCGTCGACCAGGCCGCGGAGCAGCCCCCAGACGGGCGCGGGATCCTGGCGCCACGTCGGCGCCGAGAGGTAGAGCCCCGTGCTCTCCCGGTGCCCGTGCTCCTCGAGGAACGCCTCGACCTCGTCCAGGTACGCCCGGCCGGCGTCCGAGGCGCGGAGCGCCTCGGGGCGCCCCTCCCGGATCGCGCGGGCGACCTCCGGCCCGGCGCTCGCGGCCCGGCGCGCGAGGTGGAAGAGCGCGAGGTTGACCTCGGACGTCCGGGTGCGCACGCCCGAGACGAGGTCGCCCATGACGGACGCCGCCCGCTTCGATCCCACGGCGAGGGTGACCGGAGCGCGGAGGGCGACCGCGGCCAGCTGGGCTGGGGCGTTCTTCTCGAACCGATCGCCGAGGACGTCGGTCAGGGTCTGCGCGATCCGGTCGGCGCGGCGGAGGAGCGCCGCGTCGTCCAGCGCGCGGAGATCGACCGGCGCGCAGGCGTCCAGGAGCCGCTTGAGCCCGTCGCCCTCCCACCATGCCGTCGGGTCGTTGCGCAGGCTGGTCGCGACCTTCCCCGGCAGCCGGAGCAGCCGGAGGGTAGGTCGCATCCGCGGCGGCACGAAGAGGGGACGCCACAGCTGGTCGACCCACGCGCGCTCGTCATCCTCGTCCACGTCGAGCCCGATGAAGCGCACCGTGCGCACGAGCGCGGGGAGCGTCGCCCGGAAGCCCCATTGATCGAGCGGCCTCGGGGCGATCGGGAACCGGTCGTTGTCGTTGGCCTCGAGCATCCTCCGCTGCATGCGGTTGAGCTGCGGTGGCGGCGGGAGGGGCTCGATCTCGGCCGCGCCGAGCGTGGTGATGGGGCGCGACTGGAGCAGGTGAAGGGAGCCCCCGGCGATGGCGAACTCCACGTCCTGCGGGCAGCCGAAGTGGGCCTCGAGGCGGAGCCCGAGGCGGCCCAGCTCGAGCACCAGGGCGTCGTCCGGCGCGGGGCGGCCCGCCTCCCGGCGGTCGCGGTCCTCGATCGCGAGGTCGTTCGCCCCGGCGCGCGCGGCCCCGTTCGGCTTGTCCGCGATGGCGTGCGCGGCCCCGTTCGGCCCGTCCGCGCCGGTGTGCGCGGCCCCGTTCAGCTTGTCCGCGCCGGCGTGCGCGGCCCCGTTCGGCCTGTCCGCGCCGGGCGCCGCCGACCCGGCGAACGGCGCGCGCCGCAGGCGGTACACGTCGCCGGTCGTGTGTCCGGAGACCACGGCCTCGCCGAGGCCCGGTGCGACCTCCAGGAGCATGCGATCGGCGCGCTGGCCCACCGGGTCGACGGTGAACAGGACGCCGGCGAACTCGGCCGGCACCATCCGCTGCACCACGACGGCGATGTCGACCCCCAGGTGATCGATGCCGCGCGCCGCCCGGTAGCCGAGGGCCCGCGGGCTCCAGAGGGACGCCCAGCACCGCCGCAGCGCGACGAGCAGCGCGTCCTCTCCGGCCACGTCGAGGTACGTCTCGTGCTGCCCCGCGAACGAGGCGTCGGCGAGGTCCTCCGCCGTCGCCGAGGATCGCACGGCGACCGGCGGCGCGCCGAGCTCGCGGTAGGCATCGCGCACGGCGCCCTCGATCCCGGGCAGCATCGCGCCCTGCTCGAAGAGCCCCGCCGCCTCCGCGGCCGCGGCCTCCCAGCGGCTCGCGGCGAGGTGCGCCCCGAGGCGCTCGGCGAGCCCCCACGCGCGCGCCTGCTCTGCATACGTGCCGGCGCTCACCACGAACCCGGGCGGTACGGCGAGCCCGAGCCGGATCAGCTCACCCAGGTTGGCTCCCTTGCCGCCCGCCGTGGAGAGATCGGCTCGGGACAGCTGACTCAAGCGATGAACGAGCATCAGGCGTCTCCTTCGGCCAAGAAAGGTCGCTTCCCGCTGCGCCCCGAGCGCTTCGGCGCTCGCCCGCCGTTCGGGGAGCGCCTCGCGCGAGCCGCCAGCGTCGGCGCACTGTGTGTGTCGTCACTGAAACGTCATCAAGTCGTAACACAGTAAGTATCAGGATACTTATAAATGGCAAGGCCGCGGAGCGACCGTGACGCCAGCCGCGCCGCGCCAGCCGCGCCGCGCCGGTCGGGGGCGCTTCCGCCAGACCGCCGCGCCGCGCCGGCGGCCAGCCTGCGCGGCGCCGGGCGCCGGCGAGGCGCCGCGCCGCGCCGCGGGTGAGCGTCTCGTGGGCTCAGCGCTTGATGGCCTCGACCAGGTGGCCTCGCGGCGCGCCCGCGGGCGCGGGCGGGATGGGCCAGCGGCCCCAGCGCGTGCCCACCTCGCCCGGCTCGATCACGGTGGCCTCCCAGCCGTGCGCCGCGACGAGGCCTGCGGGATCGTCGGTGCCGAAGATCCACGGCGCGCCGAGCTCGGCCATCATGCGGAGCGCCGCCGCCAGGGCGGGCGACTCGAGCAGCGACTTGCCCACGACGTCATAGAGAAGGATGGATCGCGGCGCGGAGAGCCTGTCGATCCGTGCCATGAGCGTCTCCACCGCTCGCGCGTCGAGGAACTGCAGCAGGCCCTCGACGAGCCACGCGGTGCGCGCGGCGGGGTCGAACCGCGCGGCGCGGAGCGCGGCGGGCCAGTCGCCGGCGAGGTCTGCGGCGATGGCCGCGCGCTCGCTCGCTGCCGGCCGCGCCCCCAGGACGCCCGCCTTGTGCGCGATGACCTCCGGCTGGTCGATCTCGAAGACGCGCGTCCCTGCGGGCCAGGCGAGGCGATAGGCGCGCGCGTCCATGCCCGCGGCGAGGAGGACGACCTGA
Source organism: Sorangium sp. So ce134 (assembly GCA_051525975.1). Classification (GTDB taxonomy): domain Bacteria; phylum Myxococcota_A; class Polyangia; order Polyangiales; family Polyangiaceae; genus Sorangium. Next base: position 7,351,517 of record CP150314.1, on the reverse strand, counting down.
GCGACGCCGCCGGCGGCGGCGCGCGCGAGCGCCTCGTCGAACCAGCGCGTCCGCACCTCGATGATGGGCATCGAGGGGCCGACCGCGTCTCGGTACGCGCGGAGGGCGGCGCGGCCGGCGTCTCCGGCGAGCGCGCCCGCGAAGGGGTCGTCGAAGAGGCGATCCGTCCGATTCGACTCTTCCGCGCGCATGGCGGCGACGAGCAAGGCGGTGACAGCGACGGGGTTCATGAGCTCTACCTTTCTCTCGTGTCGAGGAGAGCCGGAACCTGAGCGCGCCCGCCGCGAGGGTCTTGGATATTTTTACCCGCGGAGCGGCACGTGGTTGGGGCGCTGCACCTCCTGCGCGAGATACGCGGAGGGGCCGAGACCGGTGAACGCCCGGAACTCGCGGCTCAGGTGCGCTTGATCGAAGTAGCCCAGCTCCGCGGCGATCTCGGCGCCGCGAACGGCCCGACGCGTCCGGCCGCGCTCGCCCCGCCCGCTGTCCAGGAGGCGCAGCGCCGCCTGGAACCGGCGAACGCGCCAGAACGCCTTGGGTCCGAGGCCGACCTCATCGTGGAAGAGCGCGATGAGGCGCTTCGGCGAGAGCCCGGTCCGCGCGTTGACCTCGGCGACGGCCCGGAGCGCCGGATCGTCGAAGGCGCGCAACGCGATTGCGACGGCGTCGTGCCGGCGCAGCGGCCGCGTGGCCCTGGCGCGCAGGGAGCCCTCGAGCGCGGCGAAGCGGTCCGCCGCGCACCGGGCCTCGATCAGGCGCTCGCGGAGCCGCGCCGCGCTCGCGCCCCAGAGCGCGTCGAGCGCCGCGTGCCTCCCTTCGAGATCTCCGGCCGGGACGCCCAGGAAGGGGAACGCGCCCCCTGGCTTGAAATGCACGCCCATCACCGACGCTCCCGGCGCGGTGTCGATCACGAAATGCCCGGCGTGCGCGCCGGAGATCATGATCCCGGGGAACCGCTCGAACGACTCGAGGTGGTCGCGGTCGAAGATGCGGAGTCGATCCTCACGCAGGTTGATGATGATGTCGAGCGTGCCGGACGGGAGCGCGCGCTCCTTGGGCGCGGGCGCCGTGTAGCCGTCCCACAGCCAGAAGCAGTCGACGAGATCGGCGAGCGGCGGTCCGGGACGATGGATGTGCGCGGGCATCGCGGAGGAGCTTAGCGCGGCCGCCGCGGCGGCGCCCCGCGGCGGGGGGCGGCCGCGCTGCGCATCAGAGGTGTCTGGCGCTGACGACCTGGGGCTGCCACGCCGCCCCGGTCTTGTTGGCGCAGAACCCGAACGACGTCGACGCGCCGGCGTTGAGCTGGCCGTTCGAGGGCGTGTTCGTGGCGGTCATCTCGCTCCCGGAGAAGCCGAAGCTGGCGTTCCAGCTCGAGTTGACCGTCGATTGCTGCAGGTCGATGACCGCCTCCCACCCCCAGATGCCGAACCTGCGCCCGTTGGTCACGGTGACGTTGGCGCAATAGCCGGTCGCCCAGTCGGCGTTCAGCTGGATGCTCGCCGTGACCGCCCCGGGGTTGGCCGGGGTGTCGGGGATGTCGGTGCGCCAGGTCGTGCCGTTGCCGAAGTAACGGGTGATCGGCACCCAGTTGTTGCTGAGCATCGGGTTCGGCTGCCCTGCCGGGACCGACCTCGTCGCGAACTCCGCCAGCGTGTTGAAGAAGGTGAGCTCGCTGTCGGTGAGATCGCGGCCGTGCGCCTCCACGACGAACGCGATATGGAAATCGCGCTGCGCCGTCGCCGGCCCCGGGCTCCGCACGCCGAGGCTCGCCTGGATCTGCGCGATCGTCACCGTGGCCTGCACCGAGGGGATCACGGCGTCGCAGTAGTCGAAGAGCCCCCCGCCGTGCCTGCGGATCGGCGGGACCATGCTCCCCGGGATGAGCCCCATCATGTACAGATCGAGCGGAGAGGCCGTGCTCGCCCCGGCGCGGCCGTTGCTGTCGCAGTCGAGGGTGAAGGTGCCATTCCCGTTGTCGATCCACTCCATCCCGCCGAGCAGGCTCGCGGCGCTGGTGGTCGGCAGGTAATGGAATCCGTCGGTCATGCCGAGATCGTACGGGAGGTAGGCGCCCCACTGGTGGAGGAGCTCGTGCACGAAGTTGCTGCTCAGCCAGCCGCGGCGCAGGTTGTCGAGCGCGGCGACGCCCTTGAGGCGGCGGCTGTAATACGACTGTGAATAGTCGACCGGCTCGCGCCCGATCCCCGTATAGTCGATCTTCACCGCGGAGTGGACGCCCGCGTTGCCGTTGCTCGCGCTGCCCGGCCGCTCGATGTGCGACGTGGCCGAGAGCACCGCGAAGTCGAAGACGTCCGGCACCACCTCGTACATGGCCGAGAGCATGCCGGCGGCGTTGTCCCCCGCGCCCCGCAGCAGCCGCTGGCTGTCGGCGCGCGCGTCCCGCACCTCGACGAGGTGCGACGCCGCGCGGAACTTCGGGCTCAGGGTCCGCCTCGGCGCGACCGGGACGCTCGGGGCGAGCGCTCCGACCTGGGGGCGGATGAAGAACGCCACGGTCTCTCCCGTCGCCTTCGTCATCACGAGGTCGCCGATCTCCAGGGCATAGAGGCCAGCCGGGCTGTCCGGGCTCGACTCGTAATGAGCGGGCAGCGGAAACGGCGGCGTCGGGTCGAAGCGGAACGGCCCGACCGAGAAGATGCCGTCTCCGGCGACGCGATCGGCGCCCAGGCCGTCGTCGTGGAGCGTCAGGTCCCCGGGGCCCTCGAGCTGGATCGAGAGCCCGGTGAGCTCGACGCTGACCACGCCGTCCACGGGGTCGACCTCCAGCACGAACTCCTCGGATCCGTCGCTGCGCACCACGCTCGGGATCGCCTCCCACGCGTGCTCCAGCCCCGTGAGGTCGCCGGCGGAGAGCGCCTCCTCGGCCGACAGCACATCGCTGGATCCCGCCGTCTCGAGGGGCGCGGGCTCGCCGCCGCAGCCGCCGAGCAGCGCGCCGAGCAGGCCGGCGCAGAGCGCCCCTCGCGGGGCCCTCGCCGGGCGCGTTGAAACAGGTAGATCTCGCCGTCCTGCAGCGCTGCAGGCGGAATCTCGATCGATGACACCCAACCAAGCCATCTTCATGATCTCCGGGTTGCGCCGTGTAGCGCCGCGCTCGCGCGCGGCGCGGTGGCATGTCGAGCCATGTAGGTCGCGGGGCGCTGCCGTTCCAATGCGAAGGCGGCATGCGCCGGATGCACCGCGTGCATCTCGCCTCGACGGCCTCGGCCCGCGCGCCGCCCTCGACGCATCGCTCGGCGGCGGCGCGCCCCCGCCGCCGCGCAAGTTGAGCAGGCCCTCGCTCACGTGAGCAAGGCGCCGCCCGATCCGGGCAGTCCGGGCGCCGCGGCGGCGCGCGCGGGCCGGGAAACGCGCGTGGCGCGGCTCCTGCTAAGCGCACTGCACGCCCGCGGCGGCGCGGTGGTGGTCTCGAGATCTCATCGCGGCGCGGCGAGGCGACATGGAAGGAAGAGGAACATCATGAACGTTCAGGGTCGACTCCAGATCAATCGTTTTGCATCCATCGTCTGGCTCGCGATCTCGATGGCCCCGTTCGCCGCGGGCTGTCAGGTGGAGGTGGAGGGCGGCGCCTCCGAGCCGACCGACGCCGCATCGCAGGAGCTGAGGGGAGGCGGGCGCGAGGGCAGCGCCTGCGGCGGGCTCGCCGGGCTCGCCTGCAAGCCCGGCCTCTTCTGCGATTACGCGAAAGAGGCCCAGTGCGGCGCGGCCGATCAGACGGGCGTCTGCGCGCCCATCCCGGAGCTGTGCACGAAGGAGTACAAGCCGGTCTGCGGCTGTGACGGCAAGACGTACGGCAACGCGTGCGCCGCCAACGCGGCGGGCGTGTCGGTCGCCTCGTCCGGCGCGTGCGCTCCCGCCCCGGAGCTGCTGCGCGGCGGCGGCGGCGCGTGCGGGCGCGGGTCCTTCTGCGACTTCGCGCCCGGGGACAGCTGCGGCGCGACCGGCGCGCCGTGCACCTGCGCGCCCATCCCGGAAGGGTGCACCGAGCAGTACGATCCGGTCTGCGGCTGCGACGGCAAGACGTACGGCAACGCGTGCACCGCCAACGCGGCGGGCGTGCCGGTCGCGTCGGCCGGCGAGTGCGCCGCGCTCCTCTGAGCGAGCGCCCGCGCCGCCGCCCCGCCACGTGGAGCTCCCCATTTTTACTCCGCGTGGAAAATTCCGCTATGACTCCAGTAGACCTCCGGTGAACAAATCCACCGCGCCCTGAGTGGAAATATCCACTTTGCCCGCGCATTGGCCGGTCGCCCGCGCCTGCGGTGGGCGCATTTGTCACTCGATCGAAGCACGATCGACATAAGATCGCCTCGGACCGCCGAGCTGAGGAGCGATCGATGAACCTACGAAGTCTGCGTTATCTCTTGCCTTTCGCCGCGCTGGCCGCCGCTCCCCTGGTGGGCTGCGGCGAATCCGAGGATCCAGGCGCGTCCGGGACGGGCACCAGCGCGAGCGGCGGTGGTACCAGCGCGACCGGCACGGGCGGCGCCGGCGGGACGGGCGGGAGCGGCGCGGGCGGCGCCGGCGCGGGCGGGGAAGGCGCCGGCGGAAACGGCGACGCGGGCGGCAGCCCCAAGGAGGAGCCCGATTACGACAGCGCGTTCCCGCAGGATCGGGTCCCCCGCATCGACATCACCATCGCGCCCGAGAAGTGGCAGGAGATGGTCGACGACATGACGTCGATGCTCGGCGAGTTCGGGGCGCAGGGCCCCGGCATCTTCGAGCCGCCGCAGGAGTGGGTCGAGGCCTGCGACGGGCTCGCGGTCGGCGACGCCTGCACGGTCGATCTCTTCGGGTCCCCCGCTGCGGGGACGTGCGTGGAGCTCGCCGGCGGCCTGACCTGCCAGCCGGAGCCGCCGGATCCCGGCGATTTCGAGCCGCCGCAGGACTGGATCGACGCCTGCAACGATCTCGTGGCGTCCGACCCCTGCACGATCGACATCTTCGGGACCGAGACCCCGGGGACGTGCACCGAGCAAGAGGCCGGCCTGGCCTGCATGCCCGCCGGGCCGGGGCCGGGCGGCGACCCCGGGCTGAGCAGCAGCGTCGACCTCATCCCGCGCTCGCCGGTCTATGTCGAGTGCGACGTCGCCACCGAGGATCGGACGTGGCAGCACGTCGGCATCCGCTTCCGGGGCAACGCCAGCCTGCTCCTGCCCTGGGGGGCGGGTAACTGGAAGCTGCCGCTGCGCCTCAACTTCGACCGTTTCGAGGACGCCTACCCCGAGACCAAGAACCAGCGCTTCTACGGGTTCGACGGGCTGGCGTTCACCACCAGCTACCTGGATCCGTCGCTCCTGCGCGAGAAGCTCGGCACCGACATCTTCGCCAAGGCGGGGATCCCCGCGCCCGCGACCGCGTTCTACCGGGTCTTCATCGATCACGGGGAGGGGCCGATCTACTTCGGGCTGTATACCGGGATCGAGGTGCCGTCGGACGACTCGTTCCTCGACAAGCATTTCGGCGGCCACGAGGGCAATGTCTACAAGCCCGACGGCACCGGCGCGCGATGGGAGACCTGGGACCCCGACACCCTCGTCAAGGAGAACAACGAGGAAGAGGCCGATTTCTCGGACGCGCGCGCGCTGTTCGACGCGCTGCACGCCGACCGGACCGACGCCGCCGCCTGGCGCGCGGGGCTCGAGGCGCGCCTCGACGTCGACGGCTTCCTGCACTGGCTGGCGCTGAACACGGTGATCGAGGACTGGGACGTGTACGGCCGCCTGCCGCACAACTACTACCTCTACTCGGACCCGAACAAGGGCGGGCAATTCACGTGGATCCCGTGGGACCACACCTTCGCGTGGACGGACCCCGACTCGGCGGGCGCGAACATCGGGCTGAAGGCGCTGCCCCTCGACATGTCCGAGGTGACCGAGCAATGGCCGCTCATCCGCTACCTGCTCGATGATCCGGTGTATCTCGAGGTCTACCGCGATTACGTGGCGCAGGCCGCAGCGGAGGAGTACGAGCCGGCCGCCGCCGAGGCGTGGTTCAAGGCGGCGCACGACCTGATCGCGCCGTACGTCGTCGGGCCGGAGGGCGAGATCGAGGGGCACACGCACCTCGCGTCGCCCGAGGACTTCGAGAACGGCCTCGCCACGCTGATCGCCCACGCCAAGGCGCGCTCCGCGGACGTGGAAGCGTTCCTCGCGCAGTGACCCGCCGGGCCGGGTCGTCGCGCGCGACGATCCGGCTGCGCTGATCGCGCAAGCGCCCGCTCATTGCGCGCGGCGCTGCGCAACCCCCTCGACACCTTCGACGACGATCCCCCCGGAGAGAGCCCGCCGGGGCCGCGCGCGCCGCTTCGCGCGGCCGCCGCGAGGGCAGGGGACACCGCCCCTCGCGGCCCGGCGCGAGCTGGCACGAGGCGTGCACTCACGTCGATTACCTGAAGCCGTCGGCGCTCGGCGCTCCTGACGCGCCGGGCCCGAAGCTCCCGAGAGGGAGCGGGCGGCGCGCAGGACCGCCGAGCACGGCGCCGAGGACGCATGGAAGCTGCGGCCCTCGCGCCGGGATCCATCGACGCGCACAGGCCCGCGATCGCGGGCGCTGGAACGCCGACCACGTTGAGCGAGCGAGAGATGAACCGCCAAGACGCCAAGACGCCAAGACGCCAAATAAAGAGAGATAGATAGAAATTCTTTCTTCTCTTGGCGTCTTGGCGCCTTGGCGCCTTGGCGTCCTTCACGCCTTGGCGGTTGGAAATCCTGCTCGTTTCATGAGGATTCCACCCGTTTGTTGCCCTACACAACCCCCGTTCTCTCCGGCCCGAGCGCCGGAAGAGGTGTATCGACCATGACCCTTCGAATCGACGATGTTTCCCTGATCCCCGCCTCCTCGTTCCGCCGCCCGACGGCGCGCCGCTGGACGTGCCTCGCGGCGCTCCTCGTGGCGGCCGGCGTCTCGTGCGCCCCGCCCCACGACGCGGGCGATGACGGCGACGCGGTCGCCTCGCGGGCGGCCGGCGCCGAGCGCCTCGGCGGCACGGGCCGGTCGCGAGCGGCGCTCGTGACGACCGCCGCGGTCCTCCCCGCGGCGGAGCTCGACGGCGTCGCGTACGCCGCCGCGGCCGCGAAGGTGAACGACCCCAAGCTCGACCTCCTGGCCGACGCCACGGGCCGGCTCGCGGCGCGCCACCCGGGGCTCACGGCGGAGGAGTACCAGAGCGCCATCGCCGCGATGTGGGCGATCCTCGAGGCAAGCCAGCCGAACCCGCTGCACGACCTGAGCGGACAGGAGATGCGCCTCATCAGCCGGACGCTCGCGCGCGTGGTGCCCGGGCTCGGCAGCGGCGCGCCCGCGGACGCGCTGCGCGACGTCGCCAGGAGCTACCTCTCGGCCCTGCGCAGCGACCTCGACGAGGTCCGCAAGGTGTCGCCCCTGGACTCGCTCCACGACCAGCACGGCGCCGCCCAGCGCTTCCGCGAGGCGTGCTGGGAGCGCCTCCACGCCGCGGCGCGGGAGAGCGGCGCCCTGGCCGCCGCCGTCGACGGCAGCGTCCTCCAGCAGCGCCTCGGCGTGAGGACCAGCGACCCGGCCAGCCACATCCTCGGCGTCCACCCGGTCGAGCCGCTGCGGAGCTTCGTGCTCGCCAACGTCCAGGGCGACGGCAGCCTCGCCGCCAGCCAGGGCGCGGTGGACGCGCTCATCGAGGCGGCCGGCGACGCGGCGCTCGCGCAGACGAGGGGCTACGCGGACAGCCTCTTCGCCCTCGGCGCCGCCGAGCAGCAGTTCCTGAGCGCGAAGCCGCCGGTGGGCGCGGCCAGCGCCGGCCCGTCCGCGCTCGCCGCGAGCGACGCCGAGACCAAGCTGAAGAAGGCCATCGAGGACGCCACGAAGAAGCAAAAGCAGCTGGCCGACAAGCTCGGCAGCGTGAAATCGGGCGCGACCGGCGCCCTGCGGGTCGCCGCCAAGCTGGCGTCGCTCTCGAACGACCCCGACTTCGCGGAGGACATCCAGATCCTGAGCCAGACGACCTCGATCCTCCTCGACACGTTCTCGAAGCACTCGAAGGGCGCGATCGAGACCGCGTCGAAGCTCGTCGGCCTCCTCGAGCTCGGCGAGACCGGCTTCAAGGTCATCGGCGCCGCCGTGTTCACCGGCGACGTGATCGGGGCTGTCCTCCAGATCGCCTCGCTGTTCAACCGGCAAGACAAGCCGTCGATCAACCAGAAGATCCTCGAGAACCTGCGCGACATCCGCGAGCTCGTCGCCGACGTCCGCACCGAGATGCACGCGCGCTTCAACCGCCTCGATCGGAAGCTCAACGACATCTACGACGCGGTGATGGATCAGTTCGAGCACATCAATTTCGAGCTCGGCGAGCTCGAGGTGGATCTCGAGGAGGTGCAGCTCGCCCTGTACACCGTGCAGGCCGACCTCCACCGGCTGGACCGCAACATGTACGCGTTCCTCGACGCGGCGGAGCGGCAGCCGCTCGTCGAGGGCATCGCCGGCTTCCTGAACTACGAGCGGCGCACGGGGCTCGAGATGCCGTACAGCCCGACCTTCCTCGACGGAGAGAACCGCTTCTACACCTGGAGCTACTTCACCTCGAAGGACGCCATCCAGGCGGGCCCGACCGGCCGAAGCTTCGAGGACGCGCAGATCCCGACCGAGATCGGCAATTACCCGCTCGCGACCAACATCAATTACCTGAGCGAGCTCCCCGCCGTCCGGTTCGGCCTCTCGCGGCTCTCGACGGAGCGGCTCCCGAACCCGCTCACGTGGATGACGGCGGCGGAGAGCTACGCGCAGCTCGGCGAGGAGTGGCCCGAGCACGCCAGCCGCATCGACCCGGCCCGGCTGGGGCGCGTCATCGACGCCGGGGAGGCGCTGGCCGAGGGCCTCGACCGGATCGCCTCGCCCGCGCTGATGCGGAGGCTGTCGGACCACTACCGCGGCAGGATGACCGCGCTGAGCGACGCGATCTCGCAGTTCGAGGCGACGTTCGAGAGCACCCCGAGCCGCAAGCTCAACGGCATCGACCTGTGGAGCGGCGCCGACCAGGTCCCGAGCGCGCACGACCTCAAGGGAGAGAAGGACCTCCGGTCGTGCCGGAACAAGGACTTCAAGGATGGCCGGGAGTCGTTCAGGCTCGATCTCGCCCCCTTTGCCGCCGACTACGCGCCGCTCGCGCCGCTCATGATCGCCGACAACCTGGGCGGGCTCTCCGATCTGAAGCCGTGCATTTACGCCACGTGGACCTCGGAGGCGGCCTCGGAGCTCCCCTGGGGCTGGCTCTGGACCTTCCGGCTCGATGTCGTGGTCCGGGTGAGCTACGGCGGGACGGCGGTCCACGACATCTGGTTCAAGACGAACACGCGGGAGACGCGGCTCGTCCGGACCTACGATCCGCCGTTCGATCCAGACGCCTTCTGGACGCCAGAGAACCGGATGACCGAGGCGGTCTGGAACCAGCGCGCGCTGTACTCCCGCCAGCTCCTCGCCACCCCGGCCCTCCTGAGCCAGGCGCGCACGGCGGTGGAGCGCAAGCTGGACGATCTCCAGCGCACCTTCTACGGCCAGGTGGCGACCAAGCTCGCGCAGCTCGGCGATCCGATCCAGGTCGCCGGGAGCCAGCTCACCGGCTCGAAGGCGCTCTGGGAGTCGTACGCGGCCCTGGGCTTCCCGCTCTCGGTCGAGCAGAACGACGCCCTGCGCTCGCTCCTCTATGGCGGCGAGTCGCTGCTCACCGGCGCCGGCGGCGATCCCGGCTTCGTGAACAGCGTGCGCAACATCTACCAGCTCATGAGCCAGTCGAACGATCTCCCGGCGGGCAACATCCTGCCTGCGATCGTGTCGCTGTCGACGGAGCGCTCCGATCGGCTGCTGGACACGGTGAACGACATCAACGCCGAGATCCGCGCGGCCGAGGAGCTCGAGGGCAGCTCGCTCGTCCAGGGGACCCTCATGCGCCTCTACCTGCTCCAGGCGCAGACGTCGGACGGCTGAGCGGGCACGCTCCGTAGGGCGCGCCGCGCTCCCCGCGGCGCGCCCTCCGGCGACGACACGGGACTCCGGTGCTTCGTTGAGGGCCAGAATACAGAAGTCGTTCACGCAGGTGGTGCGCGCGTGTGCGGGCTGCGCGCGCTCGGGGAGGCCCAGAGCGAGCCGGAAAACGTCGTAGTTTGAATTTACAGGTCGCGGCGGACATCGTATGTACAAGGTCGGGACTCGCACGCTTCGGTGCGAAGTATCCACCTGATCTTGCCAGGGGGTGTTCAATGCTTTTGTCCGGACGTGACCAAAGGGACGCGTGTACCGTACACAACACCGGCATGGGAGGGCGTCGTTGGAAGGGGCTGGTCTCGGCGGCGCTGTCGGTCGCCGCGCTCGCGTGGTCCGGGGATGCGCGGGCCAACCAGGAGGTTCGCGACTGGAACACGGTCATGGCGCAGATGGAGCCGCTGACGGGGTTCTTCATGGCCTCGAGGCTCTCGGCGCTCCTGCACGTCTCCATTCATGACGCGCTCAACTCGATCCCCGAGACAGCGCGCTATGAGACGTACCTGCCGCCCGTGGAGACCGAGGGGCCCGCCTCCCCCGAGGCGGCCCTGGCGGCGGCGGGGCGGACGATGCTGGCGACGTACATCGATTTCTACTCGAACCAGAGCCTCCCGCCGGAGTTCGCGAACCCGGGCCTCCAGGACCTGTTGCCGATGGTGGAGGCCGTCTACGACGCGCAGCTCTCGGCGATACCCGACGGCCCCGAGAAGGAGGAGGGGATCCGGATCGGCGAGGTGGCGGCGATCAACCTGTGGAACGAGCGCCTCGGCGACGGGTGGGACAACCCGGATGACCTAGAGTTCGAGTTCCCCAACAACGACTGCGACGATGACCCGATGACCGGCCTGCCGGGGGAGTACGTCATGCTCGACCCGGCCGACACGTTCCCCGGCACGACGCAGCCGTTCTTCTTTTGGTGGGGATACATGACCCCCTGGACGATGAGGGAGAACGACCAGTTCCTGCCCCCTCCGCCGCCCCGCCCCAGGAACGGCGCGTTCCGCAGGGACCTGGAGGAGACCCGCGCCTACGGCGCCGTGGACAGCACCGTTCGCACCGAGCAGCAGGCCTTCGAGGCGCTCTGGTGGGAGGCCTGCGACGGGTTCGTCTTCAGCGGCACGTACGCGTTCACCCGGCAGCTCGTCTCGGACTTCGGGCTGGACAACTACGAGGCCGCGCGGGTGTTCGCGCTCGCGCTGCTCACCCAGGCCGACGCCATGATCTCCAACGTGAACAGCAAGAACTACTACAACTTCTGGCGGCCGATCACCTCGATCAACCACTACTATCCGGGCTCCGACTGGAAGCCGCTCATGACCACCTCGCCGAACCAGGAATACCCCGCCGGCCACCCCATGGTGAGCGGCGGGACGCTCTATGCGCTCATGGAGTTCTTCGGCGGCGGCACCCTGGATGAGCCGCTCGTCGGCACGAACACCTGCGGAGACATCGTGTTCGACTCCCTCAAGGACGCGGTCGAGGGGGTGATCAACGCCCGCGTCTGGGGTGGTATCCACTACCGCGGCTCGGGCGAGGTCGGCGCCAGGACCGGCAAGAAGATCGCCAAGTACGTGCACCGGCGCTTCCTCAGGCCCCTGTAGGCTGGTCGCGCGCGCGGCCGCTCCAGCGCCGCCGGCGGCCGCCGCGCCTCCATGCGCCGACACGAGACGACCTCGTGGCGGGCGCCGCTCGGAATGTTCGTATTCCCACTTGTTCCAGCCAGGAGAACCGGAATAGTATGACTGCCTGGCCAGGGGGGCCTGGTTGCCTGCCGGTTCGGGGTCCGCCACGCGCTTGGGGTCGCCTGTAGTGTCTATGCGCCTGGGTGAAGTCTCCGCTCGGGTGATGCTACATCGGGGTCTCCAGCGCGCGGGCAGCTCCGCGCCGGGCTCGATCGCGGTGCGGGAGGTTGGTGTGAGCCAGTTCACGATCACGGAGGAGATCCAATCTGATCCGGATACCGCTCTCTACCGCGGTTACCGGAATTCGGATCACGCGCCGATCTCGGTGAAGCTCCTCAAGCGCCCGCACGAGAGCCCTCGAGAGGTCGCGAAGCTCCGCTACGAATACATGATGATGCGCGACCTCGGGCTGCCCGGGGTCGTCACGGCGTACGGCCTCGAGCGGCACGAGAACGGCCTGGCCCTGGTCATGGAGGACCTCGGGGAGCAGGCGCTCCAGGACGTCCTCAAGGCGCAGCGGCTCGACCTCGGGACCGCGCTCCGGATCGCGGCTTCGGTCGCGGAGACGCTGGACGCGCTCCATCGCCGGCACGTCATCCACAAGGACATCAACCCCAGGAACATCCTCGTCAACCTGCGCACGGGCGCGGCGAGGCTGAGCGACCTCAGCGTCGCGACGCGCCTGTCCCAGGAGATCCAGCCGGCCCAGAGCCCGGACGCGCTCGAGGTGAGCCTCCCCTATATGTCGCCGGAGCAGACCGGCAGGATGAATCGCACCCTCGATCACCGGACGGACCTCTACTCCCTCGGTGTCGTGATGTACGAGGCGCTCACGGGCCGCCTGCCGTTCCCGTCGACGGACCCGATGGAGATCGTGCACAGCCACATCGCGAGGAGGCCCGCGCCGCCGCACGAGGCCTCGCCCGAGGTGCCGAGGGTGGTCTCGGACATCGTGATGAGGCTCCTCGCCAAGGCCGCGGAGGATCGCTACCAGGGCGCCTTCGGGCTCACGGTCGATCTGCGCGAGTGCGTGGCGCAGCTCGAGGCGACCGGGGAAATCGCCACGTTCCCGCTGGGCCGGCGCGACCTCTCCGGCGAGCTCCACATCCCCCAGCGGCTCTACGGCCGCGAGGCCGAGACAAGGGATCTCCTGCTCGCGTTCGATCGCGTGGGCCAGGGCGGCGTCGAGCTGCTCCTGGTCGCCGGCTTCTCGGGCATCGGCAAATCCGTGCTCGTCAACGAGGTCCACAAGCCGATCGCGGCGCGGGGCGGCGCGTTCATCTCGGGCAAGTTCGATCTCTTGAACCGGAGCGTCCCCTACGCCCCGATCGCCAACGCCTTCCGGGACCTCATCCGGGGGCACCTCCAGGGCTCCGCCGAAGAGCTCGCGGCCCTGAAGGCGCGGCTCCTCGCCGCGCTCGGGCCGAACGCGCAGCTCATGATCGATCTCATCCCGGAGCTCTCGGCCATCCTGGGGCCGCAGCCGGTCGTGCCGGAGCTCGGGCCGACCGAATCGCAGAACCGGTTCGCCATCGTCTTCCAGAGCTTCCTCCGGGTCTTCGCCACGAGGGAGCGCCCGCTCGTGCTCTTCCTCGACGACCTCCAGTGGGCCGACTCCGCGTCGCTCCGGCTGCTCCAGGCCATCCTCGCGAACCCGGAGAACGCGTATCTGCTCGTGCTCGGGGCGTACCGCGACAACGAGGTCGGCCCGGCCCACCCGCTCGCGCTGACGGTCGAGGAGATCCGGAAGACGGGGGCGAAGCTCGGCGAGATCACGCTGAAGCCGCTCGAGCCGTCCACCGTCGCCCAGATCATCGCCGACACCTTCGCCGCCGACACCGACCGGGTGGGGCCCCTCGCGGCGATCGTCTTCGAGAAGACGCAGGGGAACCCGTTCTTCATGAGCCAGCTGCTCGGGGCGCTCCACCGCGACAAGCTGATCGGCTTCAACGCGGGCACCGGCGCGTGGGAGTGGGATCTCGCGCGCATCCAGCAGGCGGACATCACGGACAACGTGGTCGTCCTCATGGTCGGCAAGATCCGGAAGCTCGCGCCCGGCACGCAGCGCATCCTGAAGCTCGCCGCGTGCATGGGCCACCAGTTCGAGCTGAGGACGCTGGGCATCATCCACGAGAAGACGCCCGCCGCGACGGCCGCCGATCTGTGGGAGGCGCTCCGCGAAGGGTTCGTCGTGCCGCTCACGTCCGAGTACCGCTTCCTCCACGCGCCCAGGGCAGAGGACGGCGAGGATCAGCGCGACCTGGAGGCGCTCCGGGTCTCGTACAAGTTCCTGCACGATCGCGTCCAGCAGGCCGCCTACTCGATGATCGAGGAGGACCGGCGGCAGGAGGTCCACCTCCGGATCGGCCGGCTGCTCAGGAGGTCTCGAGCGGACGAGGGGCACGTGGAGGACGTGTTCCAGATCGTCCATCACACGAACCTGGGCGCCTCGCTGATCACCGAGCGCGGCGAGCAGGTGGACGTCGCGCGGCTCAACCTCGCCGCCGGCAAGCGGGCGAAGGCCGCGACCGCCTTCCAGACCGCGGTCGGCTATTTCGCGGCCGGGGCCGCGCTGCTCGGCGATGCCGGGTGGAGCGACGAGTACGCGACGACGTTCGAGCTCTCCGCGGAGCTCGCCGAGTGCGAGTACCTGATCGGCCGCCACGAGGAGGCGGAGGCGCGCTTCGACGTCATCCTGCGCCGGGCGCGCTCGACGCTCGAGCGCGCGCAGATCCTCAACCTGCGGGTCGTCCTCTATTGCATGCAGATCCGGTATGTGCAGGCCATGGAGGTCGGGCGCGCCGCGCTCGCGCTCCTCGGCATCCGCGTGCCGGAGGCGGAGGAGGAGTGCCGGGCCGCGCTCGAGGCGGAGCTCGCGGAGGTGCGCGTGAGCCTCGGCGGCCGCCGCATCCCCGAGCTCGTCGGCGCGCCGGCGATGACCGATCCCGAGCAGCTGATCGCGCTCAAGATCCTGGCGAACCTGTGGGGGGTGGCGTTCATCATCAACCCCGTGCTGCTCGCGCTGGTCTGCGTGATGCCGGCGAACATCTCCCTCAAGCACGGGCACTCCGAGGAGGCCGCCTTCGGATACCTGACCTACGGCTTCGTGCTGGCCACGCGCGGCGAGTACGACGCAGCCCACGAGTTCGGTCAGCTCGCGCTGGATCTCAACGAGAAGTACAACAACATCTCGATCAAGTGCCGGCTCCACTACATGTTCGCGCTCAACGTGAGCTTCTGCAAGAAGTCGCTCCGTCTGTCGCTCGATCATGCCCGGCGCGCCATGCGCGCAGGCCCGGAGTCGGGCGATCTGAACTATCTGTCGTACACCCTGTCCAACATCGTGTGGACCCGGGTCGCCCTCGGCGACGAGCTCGGCGCCGTCGGCGAGGAGATCGAGAAGCTCCTCCTGCTGGTGCGGCAGACGTACAACCTGGCGAGCACGGCGAACGTGACGATCGGGCGGCAGCTCGTCGCCTGCCTCCGGGGGCGCACGGCGGGCCTCCACTCCATCGGGGACGAGACGCTCGACGAGCCGGCCTTCGTGGAGAGCATCAAGGCGCCCGAGCTCGTCAGCACGCTGTGCTGGTACGCCGCGGCCAAGCTCCGGCTGGCGCTGCTCGCCGAGGACCACGCCGGCGCGATCGAGATGGGGATCATCGCCCACGAGACGATCGGCGGGAGCGCGGGCCTCATCCTGTCGGTCGACATGGCGTTCCACCTGTGCCTCGCGATCCTCGCGCTGCCCCCGGCGCAGGCGTCGGCGGAGCCGCTCAGCGGCTTGCTCGCCCGCTATCGGGACAAGGTGTCCTCGTACGCGCAGGGCTGCCCCGAGAATTTCGAGCACAAGCGCCTCCTCATCGAGGCGGAGGAGGCGCGCGCCGCCGGGCGCCGGATCGAGGCGATGGACCTCTACGACCGGTCGATCCAGGCGGCCCAGGCGAGCCGGTTCGTGCACGACGAGGCGCTCGCGAGCGAGCTCGCGGCGAGGTTCTACCTCGGCCTCGGCCGGGAGAAGGTCGCCGGCGCCTACATGACCGAGGCCCACCGGTGCTATCGCGCGTGGGGCGCGTCCGCGAAGGTGGCGCAGCTCGAGGGGAGATACGGCGCCCTCCTCGCCGCGCGCCCGTCGTCGCCGTCGGAGCGGATCGGGCTTCAGGCGGGGCCTTCGGCGATCGATCTGATGGCCGTCATCAAGGCGTCCCAGGCGCTCTCCGACGAGATCGACCTGGAGCGGCTGCTCCAGAAGCTCATGAGGATCACCCTCGAGAACGCGGGCGCCGAGAGGGTGGTGTTGCTCCGGGATCACGCGGGGACGCTGCTCCTCGAGGCGGAGGCGTCCGCCGACGGCATGGCGGTCAGCGTCTGCAAGCCCGCGGCGCCGCTGCCCTCGTCGGCCGCGCCGATGACCCTCCTCGGGCACGTCCGGAGGGCGAGGGAGCGCGTGGTGCTCGACGACGCGGCGAGCGAGCCGCGGTTCGCGGACGACGAGTACGTGCGGCTGCGCCGGCCGAAATCGGTGCTGTGCATCCCGCTCCTGCGGCAGGCCGCGCTCGTCGGCCTCCTTTACCTCGAGAACAACCTGACCGCGGGCGCGTTCACGCCGGAGCGGGCGCTGACGCTCGATCTCCTCGCGTCTCAGGCCGCGAGCTCGCTGGAGAACGCGCGGCTCTACGCGGCGCTGTCGAGGGAGAACGCCGAGCGCCGGCGGGCGGAGGAGGCGCTCCGGGAGCTCAACAGCGAGCTGGAGCTCCGGATCCACCAGCGGACGGCGCAGCTGCGGGTGGCCAACAAGGAGCTGGAGGCGTTCAGCCACTCTGTCTCGCACGACCTGCGCGCGCCGCTCCGGATCATCGACGGGTTCAGCCTCGCCCTGATCGAGGACTACGGCGACAAGCTCGACGAGGAGGCACGCGATTTGCTCTCGCAGGTGCGCCGGGGGAGCCAGCGGATGTCGGAGCTCATCGATGACATGCTCAGGCTGTCGCGCGTGACGCGCGCCGAGATGCAGCGCGAGCGCGTCGACCTGAGCGCGCTCGCGCGCGAGGTGGTCGCCGCGCTGCAGGTGCCCGAGCCCGGTCGCGCCGTGGCGTGCCACGTCGCCGACGGGGTGACGGCGGACGGGGACCCACAGCTGCTCAGGATCCTGCTGGAGAACCTGCTCGGGAACGCGTGGAAGTTCACGAGCAAGCGGGCGGGCGCGCGGATCGAGCTCGGGCAGATGGAGGGCGGGCCGGAGGAGCAGCGCGCCGGTCGCGCGACGTACTTCGTGCGCGACAACGGGGCCGGGTTCGACATGAGGTACGCCGCGAAGCTGTTCGGCCCGTTCCAGCGCCTGCACGCCGAGGAGGAGTTCGCGGGGACAGGCGTCGGCCTCGCGACCGTACACCGCATCGTCGAGCGCCACGGGGGCCGCATCTGGGCCGAGGGCGCGGTCGACCAGGGAGCGACGTTCTATTTCACCCTCTAGCCCGGGAGCTCGCCTGTTCGCAGGGATCGCCATGAACCACGGAACGAACGTCCTCATCGATGATAGCGAGCACAGCGAGCGCGGCGCCGCGCCGGCCGCTCGCGCGGGCCACGACCACGCTCGGAGGAGCGCGGCCGCGCGGCCGAGGGGCGCGTCCTAGATGGGCACGCCGCTGCGCGTCCTCCTGGTCGAGGACTCCGAGCAAGACGCGCGGCTCATCCTGCGCGAGCTCAAGCGCGGGAGCTACGACCCGTCGCACGAGCGGGTGCACACGCCCGAGGCGATGACCGAGGCGCTCTCGCGGCAGGCGTACGACGTCGTGCTCTGCGATCACAGCATGCCCCGGTTCGACTCGCTGGCGGCGCTGCGCATCATCCAGGAGCGCGGGCTCGATCTGCCCTTCCTCATCGTCTCGGGCAGCATCGGCGAGACGATCGTCGCCGAGGTCATGCGGTCCGGCGCGAACGATTACGTCTTGAAGAGCGAGCTCAGGCGCCTGGTCCCCGCCATCGAGCGCTCGCTGCGCGACGTGGCGGAGCGGGCGGAGCGCCGGCGCGCCGAGATCGCGCTGAAGGAGAGCGAGGAGCGGTTCGCCCTGGCCGTGCAGGGCTCGCGCGACGGGCTCTGGGACTGGAACCTGTCCGCCGGGGACGCCTATTACTCCGAGCGCTTCAAGGACATCCTCGGCTGCCAGGGGGGCGCGCTCGGCGATTCTATCGAGTCCTTCCTGAGCCTCGTTCACGAGGAGGACAGGGACGGCGTGGAGGCGGCGCTCCGCGGCCACCTGGAGCGGCGCGAGCCGTATGACGTGGAGTTCCGGCGCCGCACCGACGCGGGCGAGCTGCGCTGGCTCTGCTCGCGCGGGCAGGCGCTCTGGGACGAGCAGGGGAGGGCCACGCGCATGGCGGGCTCGCTCAGCGACATCACGGCGCGCAAGCGGGCGGAGGCGGTGCTCCGGGACAAGCTCGACATCATCGAGCGGCAGCAGGAGGCGATCCGCCAGCTCTCGACGCCGATCATCGAGGTCTGGGACGGCGTGATCACCATGCCGGTGTTCGGGTCCGTCGACGAGCGCCGCGCCGAGCAGATGATGGAGGTGCTGCTCCAGGCGATCATGCGCACCCGCTGTCGCTCTGCCATCATCGACCTGACCGGCGCCGACGGGATCGACCACCGGACGGGCGATCACATCGTGAAGCTCGTCCGCGCCGTCGAGCTCGTCGGGGTGCGCGGGATCGTGGTGGGCATCCGGCCCGAGGTGGCGCAGACCATCGTGTCGCTCGGCGTGGATCTCTCGAGGATCGCCACCCTCGCGAACCTCCGGGACGCGCTGGTCCACTGCCTGAAGGTCCCTGTGCGAGGGGAGCGGCGGCGCTGAGCGGGGGCGGCGCCGCCCCGGATCAGCCTCAGGGGTGGCTCGCCGGATCCGCCGGATCGGTCCCCGCGTCCTGCTCGTCGCCGTCGAGCGCCCCATCGCCGTCGCGGTCGAGCGCCATCCGCGCCCCCGAGCCCGGCGGCGCGCAGGTGTAGGTCAGCGCGCTCCCCGCGGCCGCGCGCTGGCGCAGCGCCGCCGCGCTGATCGCCGCGCTCCCCGCCCTGTTCCGGCGGAACGTGCCGTCGCCCTGGTAGAGGAAGCCCGCCTCGCCGCCGCGCGCGCGGCCCTTCACCACGAGATCGCACTCGCCGGCGTCGGCGCGCGCGATCAGGAGGTCCACGCGCTGCTCGGCGGCCGCGTCGCCGGCGCCGGCGAGCGTCGCCTGCTGGCCCACGATGGGCGCCAGGTTGGACTCGAAGGCGTGCAGATACGAGGTCACCTGCCGGCGCAGCACGTCGCCTGCCTCGCCCGGAGGGAAGCCGGCGACCCCGGGCGCCTCGTTGAAGCCGCGCTGATCGTGGAAGCGGAAGATCGTGTCCACCGTCCCGTCGTGGGCGAAGCCGAACCCGCGGATCTGGTCGCCCTGGAACTGGTTGTCTCGATCGTTGAAGCGGGGGTTCTGCACCATGCCGAACATGCCCACCTTCTGATAGACGTTGCGCAGCTGGGCGACCTTGAAGCTCTGGAAGATGAAGTCGAACGTGTAGCGCCCGTCGGTCCCGAAGAAGCCGGGGAATGGCACTCCATGCTCGGCGTTGCCCGCGGGATCGAGCACGTGGCACGTGCTGCACGCGCCGCCCGGCTCGGTGAAGAAGGCCTTGCCCGCCTCCTGGTCGGGGGTGAGCGCGTTGTCCAGCCGGCGGATGGGGTTGGGCGGATACATCACCTGGAGGATGAAGTCGGTGAACGCCTGCATGTCCGCCTCGGGGATGGGCGCGCTCCGCCCGAGCAGGCCGACGAAGGCGACGTTGAATTTCTTGAACGCGGCCTCCTCGTCGAACGTGCCGCTGTCCGGCTGCGCGCTCGGCGCGTCGTTCCCGCCGGTGCGGTCCCCCCGCCAGTGCATCGGGCCGTGGTTGGCCATCCCGCGCAGGCTCTGCGTCGTCATCGGCCCCTTGAGGGCGGCGAACTCGGCGGGCTGGCCGAAGAGCGTCGGATCGAGCACGAACGGGCCCGGCATCGGCGTTGTCGCCGCGTCGGGGTCGCCGAGGTCCCACGCCAGGCTGTCGACGTCGCCGAAGACATGGCAGCTCGCGCAGGCCGAGTCGCCGTGGCTCGACGAGAACGAGGCGTCGTAGAGGAAGCGCCGGCCGCGGACCACGCTCTCCGGCTCCGGGCTGTACATGGGCACGTGCGCTATCTCGGCCCGGGAGTCGAGGTCGATGACCGCGATGGAGTTGTCGAAGCGCGTGAGGACGTAGAGCTGGTCGCGCGCCTCGTCCAGCGCCACCCCGGTCGGCCCGCCGCCGGAGACCGGGATCTGCTGCGCGCGCCTGGGCACGAAGGTGTCGTCCTCGAGCGCCGCGGTCGAGAAGACGCCGATCTTGTCCGAGCCGAGCGCGGCGACGTAGAGCTTCTTCCCGTTCGCCGAGACGGCCATGCCCTGAGGCAGCGCGAGGCTCTTCCGGCTCTCGGGGTTCGGGACCGGGGCGCAGCACGCGCTGTAATCGATGTGCTTGTTCAGGTGCCGCGGGGCCACGGCGCCCGTCGCCGGATCGAGCACCGTGATGCGGTTGTGGTTGAAGCGGCCGCGCACGCTGTGGCCGGCGAAGACGCCGGGGCCCTCGAAGCGCTGCTCGTTGAACGCCTCCGTGTTGGCCACGTAGACGCGCCCGCTCACCGGGTTGACGGCCATGTTGTAGAGGACCGTGCCCACGCCCTGG
The DNA here is from genome assembly GCA_051525975.1 of Sorangium sp. So ce134. Lineage (GTDB taxonomy): Bacteria > Myxococcota_A > Polyangia > Polyangiales > Polyangiaceae > Sorangium. The sequence continues at coordinate 7,331,078 of CP150314.1, read as the reverse complement.
AAGGCGCCCGCGGGGCCAGCCACCTCGGCGGGCGGGTCGGCCATCGCGTCGAGGACGAAGACGTCCTTGTCGGGCAGCGCGAAGTTCACCTTGTCGTCCCAGGCTCGATTCAGCTCGTCCACCCAGTGCTGGCCGTCGAATTTGACGATGAGCGGCGCCGAAGGCTGCGCGGCCCCGGCGGCGTTGGTGGTCGGCGGGGGCAGGCCGAGGCCGAGGTTCACCACGTTGGTCTCGATCACCGTGGTGCGGTTGCCGGAGTGGAACGCCGCCGCGTAGACGCGCGCGCCGTCGGGCGTCGCGGCGAGCGCGCGCGGCGTGTCGCCGAAGAGGGTGACGATGGTCAGCGGCGCGGGGCTCGGGCTCGCCGCGGCGAAGACCCAGACGTCGGCGCGGCCCACGCCCGGCGTGGTGAGCGCCGGGTCCACGGGGCTGTTCTGGCCGCGGTGCGCGGTGGTGATGAAGGCGCGGTCCTTGCCGGGGCCGGCGAAGACGATGTCGCGAGGCTCGTCGCCGACGAGCAGGGTGCGCACCACGCGCGGCTTCCTGCGCGTCGAGACGTCGACCACGCTCACGCTGTCGGAGAGGTGGTTGACGACCCAGACCTCGTCGTCGCTGCGGGCCGCGACCGCGACCGGCTCGAGGCCGACGGCGACCGAGCCGCGGTGCTCCAGGCTGCCGCGCCTGACCCTGAAGATCTCCAGCCGGTTATCCGGCGTGTTGACGGCGAAGAGCGTCGTCCCGTCGGGCGAGAGGGCGAGAGGGCGGACCTGGCCGCTCTCGAAGAGGGTGTAGGGCCGGGCGGGGGCGAGCGCGCTCGGGGCGCTCGCGGCAGCACGGGGTTCGTCCACAGATGTGCCGGTGTCGCCGCAGGCGGCGAGGGCGAGCGCCGGGAGCGACAAGAGAGCGAGCTTCATCATGGGCACCTCGGAGGTTAAAGGAACATTCAACGATACCATTGAACCGAAGCCGCCGAGCAACAGCGCCGAGTCGAAATACGATACCGTTGTTCGGCAAGACACTTTTCAAGGGTGAGATCCTCTCCTCCGAGGAGGCGCTCCACAGTCTGCTACAGGTCTCCCGCGGTAGGGGCCTGACCCACCATGAAGAAGCGATCGCAAGACGTCCTGTCGCCGTGGTGATGGAGGACGCGCCCTCGCGGCGCGGGCCGCGTGTCAGGGGCGCGGCCTCCGCCGCCGGTTTCTGGCAGGTGATCCGCCTCGCGCCTTCGCTCGGGCGGCGAGGATCAGGCCGCGGCGCGCTCGGCCGGGCGGCGCATCAGCGAGAGGGCGACGTAGACCACGAACGAGATCGAGAAGCCCGAGAACCACGCATAGTGGTAAAAATTCATCCATGCGCTGGAGACCGTCAGGACCTTGATGGTGCCGAGGAAGCCAGGCAAGTTGGGCAGGACGCCGGCGACGAGGGCGACGATCGCGACGGGGTTCCACCCGTTCGTGTACCAGTAGGGCCCTCCGCGCCTGTAGAGCTGGGCGAGATCCAGCTTGGTCCGGCGGATCACGTAGTACTCCGCGATCAGGATCGCGCCGACGGGGCCGAGCAGCGCGGAGTAGCCGACGAGCCAGGTGAAGATGTACCCTGTCGGATCGCTGACGAGCCGCCAGGGCTGCATCAGGATCCCGATGACGCCGGTGATGAGGCCGCCGGTGCGGAAGGAGATCCGTGACGGCCAGAGGTTCGAGAAGTCGTTGGCGGGGCTCACCACGTTCGCGGCGATGTTCGTCGCCAGGTTGGCGATGCTGAGCGCCGCGAGCGAGACGATCAGGACGACGGGGCTCTCGAAGCGCGTGAGCAGGACGACCGGGTCCCAGATGGTCTCGCCGTAGATGACGACCGTGGCAGAGGTGACGGCGACGCCGATGAACGAGAAGAACGCCATCGTGGGCGGCAGGCCGATGGCCTGCCCGAGCGCCTGATCGCGCTGCGAGCGCGCGTAGCGGGTGAAGTCGGGGATGTTGAGCGCCAGCGTGGACCAGAAGCCGACCATCCCGGTGAGCGCGGGGAAGAAGAAGCTAAAGAGCTGGCCCTCCTTGGGCTGCCCCGCCGCGAAGGACGAGGGCTTCTCGAGCATGGGGCCGAACCCGCCTGCGCGGCCGTACGCCCAGAGGAGCAAGAGCAGGCCAAGGCCGACCAGGAGGGGCGCCTTGACGTTGAGCAGGATCCGGATCGACTCGATGCCCATGTGAATGATCCAGAGGTTGATGCCCCAGAACAGCAGGAAGCAGGCGAGCTGGGGGGAGTTGATGCCCAGCGGCGTCGCCGGCATCTGCTCTATCGACGGCACGAACACGGCGACGATCTTGTAGATGGCCCACCCGCCGAGCCACGTCCCGATCCCGAACCAGCCGCAGGCCACGAGCGCCCGGAGCACGGCCGGCACGTTCGCCCCCCGGACGCCGAAGGCGCTCCGGCAATAGACGGGGAACGGAATGCCGTACTTCGTGCCCGCGTGCGCGTTGAGGATCATGGGCAGAAGCACGATGACGTTGCCGAGGAGTATCGTGAGCTCGGCCTGCACCCAGCTCATCCCCTCGGCGATCAGGCCAGAGGCGAGCATGTACGTTGGAGTACAGGCGCACATGGACACCCACAGTGCGGCGATGTCCTTCATTCCCCATCTGCGCTGATCCGGGCGCGCGGGCGCGATGTCCTCGTTGATGTAGCGGGAGTCGACCTCGCCTTCCATCTCCCGAGAGCCGTCGCTCGCCTTCGCGCGTGGTGGAGGAGCGGGCTGCGCGTCGTGCTGAGCGGTCGTGTGCGCCATGATCCATGAGGCTACACGATGTGATGTGAGAGTGGATAGAGGGCTAGCGGGCCGACTGTCGATGTCCGGCGAGGCCGCGCTGCAGGGCGAACGCGATACCCTCCTTCAGGGTCCGGAGCGTCACGACGCCGCCTACACCGACGCCCAGCTCGACCAGCGTCTGCGCGATCCGCGGCTGGATGCCGGTGAGCACCACCTGAGCGCCGAGGAGCCGCACCGCCTTGGCCAGCCGGATCATCGCGTCCGCAACCTGGGTGTCGATCACCGCCACGCCAGTGATGTCCAGGACCACCGTGGTGGCGTTGTGCGTGATCACCCCCTGGAGGAGCGTCTCGAGCGCCGCCGCGGCGCGGGCGCTGTCGAGGAAGCCGATCAGCGGCATCGCGATGACCTGATCCGCCACCGGCATGAGCGGGGCCGACAGCTCGCGGACCATCTGCTCGAGCTTCATCGTCTTCTCCGCCACGCGCAGCTCCAGCTCGGCGTTGAGGCGCCTCACCTCGTCCTCCGCCTGCCGGCGATCGGTGACGTCGACCCCGATCGCCTGGAACTCGGCGTTCGCGCCCCCCTCGCCGAGCGGGGCGCGGTTGGTCCAGTGCAGCCAGCGGATCGAGCCGTCGGGCCGCACGACCCGGTGCTCGGTGTGGACGATCGGGTTCTCGGGGCCGAGCTTCGCGAACTGGCGATCGAGGACCGGCCGGTCCTCGTCGGGGACGAGCGGCGTGAAGTGATGACCGACCAGCTCCTCCCGCGTTTTGTCGAAATACCGGCAGTACACGTCGTTGACGAAGGTCAGCGTGCCATCCATCCGGAAGCGGCAAATGAGCTCGGTCTGGTCCTCGACGATGCCCCGGTAGCGCGCCTCACTCTCCCGCAAGGCGGCCTCGACGCGCCCTTTCTCGGCGAGCTCCCGCTCGAGCTCGGCATTGCGCCGGCGGAGCCTTTCCAGTTCCACCTCCGCTGTACCACCAGTCCTCGCTTCGCCATCGTTCATGATCCCGTGGCCCCTCGAACTGCCGATGGACGGCCCGTTCTCCGCCAGCGTACCAAAAGCACGGTCGCCGCGGGGGAACTTCGGACGCGCGCTCGCCCTGCGCAGCGCCTCCGACCCCGCACGACCCGCGCGTTCGATCGACGCACGCGAGCGCACCGTCACCCAGCTTCGTGGCTCGCGGCGGCCGTCCCCTCACCGAATCTTGTTCGTTTCCTGTGTTTGCTCCTTCACTTCTCGACCGCGCCGTCCTCGAGTGTCCACGGCCAAGGCCTCGACGCAGCGGCCGGGATCCCCTGCGTAGAATTTTTATTCCGAATATTGCCAGAACTTAGAAAATATGTTCCAATGTCGACATGTCCACCAAGTTCCGCAGCCCCCTGCACGAGATGGCCTGCACCACCCCCACGGACTTCTGGTGCGACTCGTGCGCGGTGGGCGAGCTCAAGTACGCCCTCGAGCACGGCGCGGTCGGCGCCACCAGCAATCCCACCATCGTCGCCAGCGTGCTCAGGACCGAGTTCGGCGAGTGGAAGGCGCGCGTGGAGGAGCTGATTCAAGCGGAGCCCACGTGGACGGAGGCGCACATTGCCTGGCAGCTGATGGAAGAGATGTCCGTGAAAGCTGCCGGCCTGCTCGCACCGGTGTTCGAGCAGACGGGAGGCAAGAAGGGCTGGTTGTCGATCCAGACCAACGCGGAATTTCACAAGAGCCCTCATGCGCTCGTGAGCCAGGCGCTCCATTTCGCGTCGCTCGCTCCCAACCTACAGGTGAAGATCCCGGCGACGGCGGCCGGCATCCAGGCCATCGAGGAAGTGACGGCGCACGGGGTCAACGTCAACGCCACCGTCTCCTTCACGGCGCCGCAGGCCGTCGCCGTCGCCGAGGCCGTCGAGCGAGGGCTCAAGCGCCGTGAGGCAGCCGGATATTCCACGGCCAGCATGGTCCCGGTCTGCACCATCATGGTCGGCCGCCTCGACGACTGGCTCAAGGTCGTGTGCGAACAACAAGGCAAGGTGCCGACCCCCGGCACGCTGGACTGGGCCGGCATCGCGGTGTTCAAGAGCGCGCTCAAGACCTTCAAGCGGTCTGGTTACCGCACGCGCCTGCTCGCCGCCGCCTATCGTCATCACCTGCACTGGTCGGAGCTGGTGGGCGGGGACGTCATCCTCACGATTCCGCCGGAGTGGCAGCGCAGGTTCAACGCCTCCACGATCCCGGTCATCCCGCGCATCGACAACCCGGTTCCGCAGCAAGCCGTGACCGAGCTCTCCGAGCAGCTCGACGACTTCCGGCGCGCCTACGACCCCAAAGGCATGAAGGTGGCCGAGTTCGACGGCTTCGGCGCCACCCGTCGCACGCTGCGCACCTTCCTCGATTCCTATTACGGGCTGCTCGGCTTCATCCGCGACCTGCGCATCCCGAATCCAGACAAGTGAGCTTACCAGCGCCGGCCGGCAGCTGGAGCGGGCGGGCTGCCGCGTCGCAGATCGCCCCGCGGGGCTGCCCCCGCGTCGCCGCGCCTCTCCGCGGCCGCTTGTCTGACGCCTGGCGGCGCGTGAAGCCGCCAGGTCTATCGCTTCGACCTCTTACCGTTACCGTGGGCGCGCTTGGCCTCCACGGCGCGGCCGAGGCCGACGACGAGCGTGACGGCCAGCGTCATGGTGACGGCGAGCGAGCGGAACATGCCGACGGAGGCTTGCTGTACCTCCAGGCTCACGTCGGCGTGCTCGGCGAGCGGGCTGAGCGGGCTGTCCGTCATGGCGACGATCTTGACGCCACGCTGCTTGGCTTCACGCACGACCTGCGCCACGTCCGGCGAATAATCCTTGGAGCTGATGGCGATGATGACGTCGCGATCCGTGGCGTGGCCGACCTGCTGCGTGAACATGCCGCCCACGCCGTCCACCAGCACGTTGCGCACGTTCATCTGGCTGAAGGCGTAGGCCAGGTAGCAGGCGATCGGGAAGGAGCGGCGGTGCGCCACCACGTACACGATCTCGGCGCCCGTGATCAGCTTGTAGGCTTGGTCCAGCAGCGGCCCCATCCGCCTCTGCTGCTGCAGCCGGCGCAGGCCCACGATGTCCGCTTCGACGAACTGGTCGAGCAGCGCGCTGGCGTCGCCCTTGGCTTCTGCGCTCGGACCGCCCTCGGCGCCGTTGAGGGAGCGCAGGCGCTCTTTGTAGTCCGGCATGGCGTCGGTCAGCCGCGTGCGGAACACGCGCTGCATGTCGCTGTAGCCGGAGAAGCCGAACTCCTTGGCGAAGCGGATGAGGCTGCTGGGTTGCACGCCGGCGCGCTGCGAGACCTGCGCGATGGTATCGAGCGCGAGCTCACTGGGGTTGTCGAGGGCGTGGCTGGCGATCTGCTGGAGACGTTTGCTCAGGCCGGGGAATTGTTTGATGATCGCCTTTTCCAGCTGTTCATACGTCTCCGGATGCGTGGCTTCGCCGTTCTTCATTCATTTCACCGTAGGCATGGCGAAGCTCGCCCCGACGCTGGCCCCTCGCGGCCAGCGCGACGTGACGGTCTTCAGCCGCGTGAAGAATCGGACACCCTCCGGGCCGTGCATGTAGTGGTCGCCGAACAGCGAGCCCTTCCAGCCGCCGAAGCTGTGGAACGCCATCGGCACGGGGATCGGCACGTTCACGCCCACCATGCCGATCTGGATTCGCTTGGTGAACTCATCCGCAGCCTCGCCGCTGCTGGTGAAGATGGCGCCGCCGTTGCCATAGCGGTGGGCATTCACCAGCTGGATGGCGGCGTCAAGCGTCGGCACGCGGACGATCGCGAGCACCGGGCCGAAGATCTCTTCCTGGTAGATCTTCATGGACGAGGTGACGTGATCGAACAGGCAACCACCCAGGAAGAAGCCGTTCTCGGATCCTGGAACGTTGAGGCCGCGCCCGTCGACCAGCAGCTTGGCGCCTTCCTTGACGCCGAGGTCCACGTAGCCGGATACCTTCTCGAGGTGTTGCCTCGTGACCAGCGGCCCCATGTCCACCCCCGGCTGATCGCCGGGTCCGATCTTGAGCGCCTTGACCCTGGGGATGAGCGCGTCGACCAGGCGGTCGCCCGTCTCGGGGCCGACGGCGACGGCCACCGAGATGGCCATGCAGCGCTCGCCGGCCGAGCCGTAGGCGGCGCCCATCAGCGCGTCGACCGTGTGGCTCAGGTCGGCGTCGGGCATGACGATCATGTGGTTCTTGGCGCCGCCCAGGGCCTGCACCCGCTTGCCGGCCCGCGTCGCGCGCTGATAAACGTCCTCGGCCACGGGCGTGGAGCCGACCAGGCTGATGGCCGCGACGTCCGGATGCTCGATGAAAGCGTCGACGACCTCCTTGTCGCCGCTCACGACGTTGAACACGCCCGGCGGCAGCCCTGCCTGCGCCCACAGCTCCGCGAGGCGCAGCGACAGCGACGGCACCTTCTCCGACGGCTTCATGATGAAGGTGTTGCCGCAGGCGATCGCGATCGGCGCCATCCACAGCGGGATCATGGCCGGGAAGTTGAACGGCCCGACGCCGGCGCACACGCCGAGCGGCTGGCGAAAGGACCAGCTGTCGACGCCGCGCGCCACGCCCTCCGAGTACTCGCCCTTGAGCAGCTGCGGAATGCCGGCGGCGAACTCGACGACCTCCATGCCGCGCGTCACGGAGCCGCGCGCGTCGTCCAGCACCTTGCCGTGCTCCGCGGTGACGAGCGCCGCCAGCTCGTCCATGTGCCGGTCGATCAGGCTCTTCAGCTCGAACATGACGCGCGCGCGCCGCACCGGCGGCGTCGCCGACCAGCTCTCGAAGGCCTGCTTGGCGACCGCCACGGCGCTCGACACCTCGCCGGCCGTCGACATCGGCACCTGGCTCGTGACGGCGCCGAGCGCCGGGTTGAAGACGTCGCCCCAGCGCCGCGTGGAGCTGTCCGTCATCTTGCCGCCCACGTAGTTCTGCAGTTTCTTGATCATGGCTTCATTACCTATCGAGGCTCGCGCCGCGCTATTGGCAGGCCGTCAGGCCTCCGTCCACGTACAGGATCTGCCCGGTCACGAAATCGCTGCCGGGGCCGCAGAAGAACAGCGTCGGTCCGACGATGTCCTCCGGCTCCGCGACGCGACCGAGCGGGATGCGCTCGAGCAGCTTGGCTCGCTGCTCGGGGTTCTTGAGGAGATGTTGCGCCATTTCGCTCTGCACGAAGGTCGGCGCCACGCCGTTCACGTTGATGCGATGCGGCGCGAGCTCCACCGCGTGCTGTCTGACGATCATGGCCAGGCCGCCCTTGCTCGAGGTGTAGGCCGAATAGCCTTTACCCTGCAGGGCCAGGGAGGCGCGCACGGACAGGATCTGCACCTGGCGTCCGCCCTGCCCCTGCTGCACTTGACGCCGCGCGACGGCCTGCCCCAGGAACATGGCCGCCTTCAGGTTGAGGTCGATCACGCTGTCGAAGCTCTCCTCGGTCGCCTCGAGCACGCCCTCTTCGCGATGGATGCCGACGGCGTTGACCAGGATGTCGCAGCGCCCGAAGTAGTCGCAGACCGCGTCGACGGAGCGCCCGATGTCCTTCACCGAGCGGGCGTCGAAGGCGACGCCCCTGGCTTCCGCCCCGGTCGCGAGCACCGAGTCCGTCACCGCGCGCAGCTTGCGCTCGTCGGTGCCGCCCACGACCACCTTGGCGCCGGCCTGGCCCAGGCCGCGCGCGATCGCCGCGCCGAGCGCTCCGGTGCCGCCAGGTACGTACGCGACCTTGTCGAGCAGGGTTCTCGGGAGCTGGGGCGCGGTGGTCGTCATGATGGCCTCAATCCAGGTGTAAACCGCCGTTGATATCGAGCAGCTCCCCGGTGATGAAGCCAGCCAGGGGCGAGGACAGGAACACCACGGCGTGCGCGATCTCCTCCGGCTCGCAGAAGCGACCGACGGGGATCTGCTTCAGCGTCTGCTGCCGCTGCTCCTCCGTGAGCTGCTCGGTGATCATCTTGGTCTTCACGTAGGCCGGCGCGATGGCGTTCACCGTCACGCCGTGCGGCGCCAGCTCTCGCGCGAGCGAGAACGTGAGTCCGCCGAGCGCGCCCTTGGACGCGGTGTAGGCGGTGCCGGCCGTGAGGCCGCCGGTCTTCATGGCCACCGAGCACATGTTGATGATGCGGCCCCACCTGCGCTCGCGCATGTGGGGCACCCACGCGCGGCTCAGGTGGTACGGTCCGTCCAGGTTGACGGCCATGATCTTGCGCCACTCCTCGGGCGTGGTCTCCGCCAGCTTGTGATTGGAGAGCACGCCCGCGTTGTTGACCAGGATCTCCACCGCCCCGACGCGCTCGCGCACGTCGGCGCACGCGGCCTTGACCTGCGCCGGGTCGCTCAGGTCGAACAGGACCGGGTAGGCGCCGTCGCCCAGGGACGCCGTCACCGCGTCGAGCGCCGCGCGATCCGCGTCCGCCAGCACCACGCGGTGGCCTTCGGCCAGCAAGAAGCGCGCGATCGCCGCGCCCATGGCGCCGCCGGCGCCCGTCACCATCGCGACGCGGCTCGGGTTGCTCGTCTTGTCGTTCGTTTCGATTCTCGTTGGCGTCATCTTCGTTGCTCAGCGATCCGCGAGCGCGCCCAGGTAGTCGCGCACGCCCGTATGTTCCAGCAGCCTGCCGTACGTCGGCAGCTCCGCCACCTGACCACCGGCCACGAACAGGAAGCGCTCGCAGTGGTCACGCATGATGTCGATGTGAAACGGCTCGTAGGGATGGACGCACAGCATGACCACGCGGCCGCTGGCGCGGAGCTGCTTGAAGAAGCTCAGCATGAAGCCGATGTAACCGTCTTGCGTGCTGAACTGCGGCTCGTCGAAGATGTGCACCAGCGGGTAGTCGGACCCGGCCGGCTGCAGCATGAAATTGGGCTTGGTCTTCGTGACCGAGCGCACCTGATACGACTGGTGATAGTGAATGACCATGCGGTCACGCTCGCGGTACTTCACCGTTTGAATGTCGCGCCCGCCGCACAGGATCTGCCCGCTGGTCGGCGCGTTGCTGCCCGACAGCATCTCGAACAGGGTCGTCTTGCCGGCGCCGTTCGGCCCCATCACGCCTACGATCTCCGGCCCTTCGATCGTGAACGAGGCGCTGAGGTTGAACGTCTGCTTCCTGGCGAACAGGCCGCGCGAGTACGTCTTCTTCAGGCCTCGCACCTCGAGGATCGGCGTCGTCATGAAAGCTCTCCCAGCAGGCGTGCGTCCTCTAGCAACGCCTTGGCCGGCCCGTGGTGCACGACGCGGCCGCTGCGGATGACGTACGCGCGATCGCACACCGCCAGCGCGCTGCGCACGTTCTGCTCCACCACCAGGACGCTGATGCCCTCGTCGCGCAGGCGCGCGATGGTCTTCATGACGTCCTGCACCAGCTTTGGCGCGAGGCCTTGCGACGGCTCGTCCAGCAGCACCAGGCCGGGACCGCCGAGGAGGGCGCGGCCGATGGCGACCATCTGCATCTCGCCGCCGGAGAGGTTCTCGCTGTCGCGGTCGAGCAGGTACTCCAGCGCAGGGAACAGCCCGAACACCTCCTTCTCGCTCCAGCTGCGGAACGCCGTCTTCTTCTTGCCCAGCTGGAGGTTGGTCCTCACCTTGAGCGCGGGGAAGATGCGGCGATCATCCGGCACCCAGCCGATGCCGGCGCAGGCGATGTCGCTCGTGGCCGCGCGCGTGATCTCGCTGCCGCGGAAGCGGATGGCCCCGCGGCGAGCCGGCGTGAGGCCGAGGATGGACCGCAGGACGGTCGTCTTGCCGGCGCCGTTCGGCCCGAGGAGCGCCACGGCCTCGCCCTCGCCGACGCTCAGGTCGACGCCGAACAGCGCCTGCGTCTCGCCGTAGAAGGCCTCGATACCCTGGATTTCAAGCATCCGCCGGCGCTCCCAGCTTCGCCCGGCGCACCCACGGATCCGAGCGCAGCTCGTCCGGCGTGCCCTGCGCGATCACCTGGCCCCAGTGGATCACCGATACGCGATCGGCCAGACGGAACAAGAAGTCCATGTCGTGCTCGATCATGACGATGGTGACGCGGCGCTTGAGCGCGAGGATCAGCTCCAGCAGCCGGTCGCGCCCCTCGGCGCCCATGCCTTGCGTCGGCTCGTCCAGGAAGAGCACGCGCGGCTCCGCCGCGAGCGCCACGGCGATCTCGAGCGCGCGGCGCTGGCCGTAGGACAGGTCGCTCGATCTGCTGTCGAGGTGCTGGCCGAGCCCCACCTGCTCGACGACGCGGATCGCCTTGTCCACGGCGGCGGAGTCGGCGGCGACGCTCTTGAACGGGTTCATGCCGGCGCGGCGCATCTCCGGCACGGCGAACAGCACGTTCTCCAGCACCGTGAACTCGTCGAACAAGCTCATGATCTGGAACGAGCGCGCCACGCCCCTCTGCGCGATCTGCCGCGGCGACAGGCCGGTGATGTCCTGTCCATCCAGCAGCACCCGACCGCGATCCGGCGGGAAGTGACCGGTGAGCACGTTGAAGCAGGTCGACTTGCCGGCGCCGTTCGGGCCCATGATGCCCGAGAGCTGGCCCTGTTCGAACGACAGCGTGATGTCCTCCAGGACCACCCGGTCGCCGAAGCGCTTGCTCAGGTGGATGGCCTCAAACAGAGCCATTCTCGGCCTCCGTGGGCAGCGGCTCGGGCCCCGCCGCGCGAGATCGGCGCGAGAGCTTGGCGCGGTAACGCTGAAACGCGCCGGCGATGCCCTCGGGCTGGAACAACACCACCGCCATGAAGAGCAAGCCGTACCAGAGCAGCCAGGTCTCGGTCGCGGCGCCGAGCAGGTCGCGCGCGACGATGAACACCAGCGCGCCCAGCACCGGCCCCCAGAAGCTCACGGTGCCGCCGCCGATCAGCACCGCCATGACGATGAAGCCGGAGCTGTGCACGCTCATCACGTCCGGATAGGCGCTCTCTTGCGCCACGGCCAGGAGCCCGCCGGCCAGCCCGGCGAACACGCCGGAGAGCGCGATCACGGCCCACTTCGTGAGCCACACGTTGTAGCCGACGAAGCGCGCGCGAGGCTCGTTCATGCGGATGGCTTGCAGCGCCTTGCCGAACGGCGAGTGCACCAGGCGCCACAGCGCCACGATCGCGAGCGCCAGGATGGCGAGCACCACGTAGTAGAGCGCGGCGTTGTCCTTCAGATCGAGCCCGGCCAGCGCCGGCCGGCGGATGTTGAGCAAGCCGTCTTCCCCGCCCGTGATCGAGTGCGCCTTCATGGCCACGAACCAGAACACCTGCCCGCAGGCGATGGTGAGGAGGGCGAAGTAGATGCCGCGCCGGTGCGCCACGAGCGCCCCGACGAGCGCAGCGCCGAGGCCGCCCGCGGCCGCGCCGAGCGCCAGGCAAATCAGCGGGTTCTGCGACCAGCTCAGGTACGACAGGCCGTAGGCGTAAGCGCCGACGCCCAGGAACGCGCCGTGGCCGAACGCGGGCAGGCCCGTGTAGCCCAGGAGCAGGTTGTAGCCGAGGGCGTACAACATCCAGATCGCGACCTCGACGCCGAGGTACTGGTAGAGCCCGACGTGCTCGGCCCAGAGCGGGAAGCTCGCCATCGAGGCCAGCGTGATCAGCATGGGCCTCGTGACCCAGGCTTGCCCGCGACCCTTCCGTCCTCTGGCGACGATGGGTGTGTAGAGCGGCATCGATCAGGCCTCGAGCGCGCTCTTCTTGCCCATCAGCCCGCGCGCGCGGACGCTGAGCACCAGGATGAGCAGGAGGTACATGGACATGACCGACCACTCGGCGGCGTATCCACCGGTGATGCCGACCGTGATGCCGACGAGCAGCCCGGCGAGCACGGCGCCCCAGAAGCTGCCGACGCCGCCCAGCACGATGATGAGAAACGAGGGGATCACCGCGTCCACGCCCACGTGCGGGCGCAGGCCCCAGATCGGCGTCAGGACGATGCCGGCCAGCGCCGCCAGACCCGCGCCCATGGCGAACACGAAGAGCCGCAGTCGACCGATGTTGATGCCGAGCGCGCGCACCATCTCGGCGTCGTGCGCGCCGGCCTTCACGCGGGCCCCGTAGGGCGTCTTCTCCAGGAACAGCCACACGAGCGCCATCAGCACGACGCCCAGAAAGGCCGCGAAGAACCGATACCTGGAGTAGATGAGGTCGCCGGCCACGAACGCGCCGTTCACGGCCTCCGGCACCGGCAGGCTCTTCTCGCCCGGGCCCCACGCGATGCGAATGCCCTCTTCGAGCACCAGGGACGCGCCGAACGTGAGCAAGAGGCCGTACTCGGGCTTCCTCCCGTACGTGCGGCGGACGCAGCGCTCCAGGCCCATGCCCACGACGCCGACCAGGAGCGGCGCCACGATCAGCGCCAGCGCGTACCTGAGCGCCAGCGGCAGCTCCAGGTACGCGCTGGCCGCCTCGCCCATGAACCCGGGGTTGATGATCTCCACCGCCAGGTAGGCGCCGAGCGCGAAGAGCGAGCCGTGCGCCAGGTTGATCACCTCCATGACGCCGACGATGAGCATGAAGCCGAGCGCCAGCAGCCCGAACAGGATGCCGAGCGAGACGCCGTTGATCAGGTGGGGCAGCACGGCTCACGGCTCGTAGACGGGCGTCGACTCGAGCGGCTCCAGCTTGCACTTGGCGTCCGCGTCCTTGTCGACGACCTGGCTCGGATCGGTGTGGCTGAGGATCTTGAACAGCGCGTCGGGGGCCTGGGCGTCGAGGTCGGCGGTGGCCAGGTAGATGGTCTGCTGCAGCTGGTGCGTCGCCGGGTTCATAGTGGCGTCGTGGTGCTGCATGCGGTCTTTGGCCGATATTTTCAGGCCCTCCAGCTCCTTGATCACCGCGTGGTTCTTGGTGGTCCTGGCGCGCTCGACCGCCTCCAGCAGCGAGCGGGTCGCCCAGTAGCCGTTGTAGAACACGTTGCCCGGCGTCTTGATCTTGGCGTCGGGGTTGGCCTTGGCGTACCTGGCGTTGAACTCCTTGACCCCGGGCAGGTCGAGCCCCTGGTACCAGGTCGTGCCGAACACGCCGAACAGGTCCGTGCGCGGCAATCCGTAGACGTCCGGCCAGTCCTGCTGGTTGTTGATCCACGCGTACTTGTCGCCCAGCTTCATCTGCGCGACCTGGGCGCGCAGGGCCTTCAAGTCGTCGCCGCCGACGGCAGCGGCGATGACGTTCGGCGCCTTCTGCTGCACCTTGAGCAGGATCGCGCTGAAGTCGCGCGTGCCTTGCGGCACCAGGATCTCGTCGATGATCTCGCCGCCGCTCTCCGTCACCGCCTTCTTGGTGGCCTTGGCGGTGTCGTGACCCCACACGTAGTCGTTGGTGAGCAAGAGCCACTTCTTGCCGAACGTCTCGATGGCGCCCTTGGCGGAAGCCTGGGTGAAGTTGCTGCCGTTGGCGTCCCACACGAACTTCACGCGGTGGCAGTTCTCGCCGGCCTCCGTGGCGGAGCTGCTGTTCGTGTTGAGGTAGATGACGCCGTACTTCTGCGCCACCTGCGAGATGGCGTTGGCCACGCCGGAGCTGACGCCGCCGACGAGGAAGGCGACCTTGTCCTGCTTGATCATGCGCTCGGCGACGCGGGAGCCCGTCGCGGGCGTCGTCTCGGTATCCATGTGCACCCACTTCACGGGCCGACCGAGCACGCCGCCCCTGGCGTTGGCCTCTTCGATGGCCATGACGATGCCGCGCTTTTCGGAGTCGCCGCTGTTCGCGTACTGGCCGCTGGCGTCCGCCGTGATGCCGATCAGGATCGGCGGCTTGCCTGACTCCGCCTGCGAGGACGAAGCGCCCTCGGCGCCCGCCTTCTTGCCGCACGCCGCCGCGAGCGCGCACAGCGCGCCCGCCGCCGCCAGGTTCAGGGTGCGGGAGGTCATTTCCCGAGCTCGACGCCGTTCTGCTTGCAGTGGGAGGCGACCATGTGTCCGACAAGCCCGTCCGAGAAGCCGGAGTTGAGCGCGGACACGAGCGAGTTGAGCACCGCCGGCCCCATCGGCGCCGTGAGCGGGACGTCGGCCACCATGCGGTTGTAGTAGCGGAGATCCTTGGCGGCGTTGGCGAGCGTGAAGTTGAGCCCGCTGAAGTCGCCGCTCTCCAGGATCTTCGGCACGATCAGCTGGAAGATGCCGCTGTTGGCGCCGCCGCTGCCCACCACCTTGGCGAACTTGCCGAGGTCGACGCCCGTGGCCGCGCACGCGCACAGCGCCTCCGCGATCAGCGCCGCGTGCCCCATCGTGATGAGGTTGTAGATGAGCTTGGTGCGGGCGCCGGAGCCGACGCCGCCCATGTAGAAGATGTTCTCGCAGAACGCCTCCAGCGCCGGCCGCACCTCGGCGAACGTCCGCTCGTCGGCGCCGACCATGGTGTTCAGCTTGCCGGCCTCGGCGTCCTTCGGGCTGCGCGCCAGCGGCGCGTCGGCGTAGGACGCGCCGAGCGCCGCCAGGTCCTTCGCGACGCGCTCGCTCATGGCCGGCTCGCTCGTGGAGCAGTCGAGCAGGATCATGCCTTTCTTGAAGGCACCCAGGAGCCCGTCCTCTCCGTACACGACCTGCTCGACCTGCGGAGCGCCGGTCACGCACAGGATGACGAGGTCGGAGGCTCCGGCGATGGCGCGCGGCGTCTTGGCCTCGATCGCGCCTTGCGCGAGCAGGTCTTCGATCGGCTTGCGGTTCCTGTGGGCCATCACGGTGACGGGGAAGCCCTTGGCCAGGAGGTTCTTGGCCATGCCGTGCCCCATCAAACCCACTCCGACGAACCCGATCTTCTTTGCCATGATGGACTCCTACCAGGGCGCTGATCGCAGGATCGTCGCCTCCACGCGCTCCGATTCGCCCTCGCCAGCGGCTCTGGCCCGGGGAGCTCTCTCGTAGAATATTTGTTCTATTTTGTCAACCGGTAGAACGTGGCTCCAGAGCGGTTTTCGGAGGGGGGTCGGGTACAGCCCCGGGCTTGACCGCAGACCTCGGGGCACAGGACGTGCCTGGGGCGCTCGCATGGGCGCCTGCGGCCTCCGGGCGAGCGCGTGAACTAGCCGCGACCTGCGCCGGCGAACCGTCGATGCCTGCGCCCATGTCGACGGGAGCTGGCCGAGCGCATCACCGTCGCTCCGAGCGCCGTTCAGCGGACTGGTTGGAATTTTTATTTCAAATTCTTGTACGTTGGACTATTTGTTCCGGTCGTTGCGTGCGCCGCCGGCTGCGCTCCACGCCGGCCTTCGTTCGTGATTCAGGCGAAGGAGATCGACCAACGTGCTTCATTCAAAGAGAGTCGTGCGAGCCCTCGTGGTCTGCGCGGGCGTGGTGCCTGCGCTGCTGTCCTCGTTGCCTGCGCGAGCCGAGATCTTCCTGCTCAAGAAGGAGAAGGCGGACGACTGGGAGGTCTCGACCAACGGCCGCGTCGACGCCTACCTCAACTGGATCGGTGGCGAGACGATCGACGCGGACGGCCTGGGCAACCCGGTCGCCCCCGATGACCCTGCCTCGACCGATCGGTACATCCTGGTAGGACCGCAGATCTCGATCCGCGGCAACCCGACGCCCGCCGGCGCCGTCGGCAACACCGTCACCGACACGGATCTGAACACGTTCCGCATCCGCGGCGGGTTCGCCAGCACCATCCTGGCGTTCAACGTCTACAAGCAAGTTTTGCCGGACGTGAAGCTCACCATCAAGCTGGCGTTGTGGGCCGGCATTCAGAACGCCCAGAACAACAACGTGCGCCAGTTCAACGACGCGGCCTCGGTGGACTTCCGCGAGCAGTATGTGGACCTGTCCGGCAGCTGGGGCGCAGCGTGGGGCGGCCGCCGCCTCGGCCTGTTCAACCGCGGCGGCATGAGGATGAACTGGACGCTGATCCACCAGCACGGCGTGGGTCACCCGTGCAACGTGGACTCGTCAGGGGCGGCCACCTGCGGCCACACCGGCGTGGGCTCGATGTTCCCGTCACGTCACGCGCAGCTCGGCTACGCCACGCCCGAGCTCGCCGGCGTGCAGCTCTCGGTGGCGGCGCTCGACCCGGCCATGATCGACGCCTCCTGGAATCGCACGGTCGCGCCGCGCTTCGAGGGCGAGCTCACCTTTCGCAAGGTGCTGGACGACAAGCCCGTCATGAAGGACGAGGTCAACGCCTGGGTCAACGGCCTGACGCAGATGGTCGGCCGCACCAAGGAGTCGCCGATCAACCCCGACACGCAGGACCCCGGCATTCCAGCGGACGCGGTGCGCAACGTGTGGGGCGCCGGCGGCGGCGCCTGGGGTCGTTACGCCGGCTTCGGCGTCGGCGCCACGGGCTGGCTCGGCGAGGGCCTCGGCACCGCGTGGGCGCTCGGCAACACGGCCATCGACGGCATCGGCGAGCTGCGCATGCACTACGGC
The DNA here is from genome assembly GCA_051525975.1 of Sorangium sp. So ce134. Classification (GTDB taxonomy): domain Bacteria; phylum Myxococcota_A; class Polyangia; order Polyangiales; family Polyangiaceae; genus Sorangium. The sequence goes on along the minus strand of CP150314.1, from coordinate 7,313,957 downwards.
TACCTGGCAGCCGCGAACTACCGCGCGGGCGATCTCGAGGTCGCAGTCACCTACGGCTCCACCAACGTGGTGGAGACGGATTGGGACAAGGCCCCCTCGAACCCGGTCAAGATCAGCGTGATCGAGGAAGTGCGCGGCATCGGCGCCAAGGTCGCCTACACCATGAACCCTGTGGTGTTCTCGATCGACGGCATGAATCTGAAGCACACCTGGCATCGCGGTGAGACGCAGAACGCCAACGTCGTCAGCGCCGGCGTGCTCGCAGAGTGGTGATACACGCCCGTGAACCCGGCTCGCTCCCGTCCGGCGCGGGCAGGGCGTAACGCCATCGGCCGCCCAGGCGCAGATCGATCTCACTGACAGACATCGCGGGGCCCCTCAGGCCGTACCAGCGCTTCACGTGCTCTGGCGTCGTCATCGCGTCGAATCGCGTCGATCATGACGCGACGCGTTGGCGCGAAGGTGCGCCGATTCTGACCGCGTGACGCTTGACCAATTTTCAAAATCGGTCATTTATCAGGCGACGGAGGGCGATGGTGGCCGACGGGGACTTCTCGAAGCAGCGGCAGCGGGCCGAACGGATCCTGGATGCAGCGGCGGAGCTGGTGCTCCGCTGGGGGTACAAGCGCGTCACCATCGACGAGGTCGCCAGGCGGGCGAACATCGGCAAGGGCACGGTCTACCTGCACTGGAAGACGCGCGAAGCGCTCTTCCTCGCGGTGCTCGCGCGCGACACCCTGCGGATGTTCGACCGGTTCATCGAGGTGATGCGCGAGGATCCGGCGGAGGTCCTCCTTCACCGCGTGATGCGGAGGAGGCTCCTCTTGCTGGAGGAGTTTCCGCTGCTCCAAGCGCTGTTATCCCGTGACACGGAGGTGCTCGGCAGCCTCATCAGCGACAGCACGGCGCGGCCGCTCCAGGCCCACAAGCTCGCGTATCTGCGCGAGTATTGCGGGCTCCTGCGGTCGCGCGGGCTGCTGCGCGCCGACGTGGATCTGGACGCCCAGCTCTACGCGATCAACGCCGCCGTGTTCGGCTTTTACCTCATCGATCCGCTGCTGCCGGCCGAGGAGAGGCGGCCTCTCGCGGAGCGGGCCGCGATGGTCGCCGAGGTGGTGCGCGGGGCCTTCGAGCCCCCCGACCCGCCGGATCCCGGGGTCCTGCGCGCGCTCGTGCCCGAGATCATCCACGGGTTCGAGCAGCTGCGCGTTCACTACGAGCAGTTCTCACAAGGCAACGTCACCTCAACGCGGGAGAGCCCCGAGGAGTGATCCGATATGAGCACGACCGACGTGACCACCCAGCCGAGCCAGCCCACCCTGGACGCCTTTCTGGAATGGCTGCGCAACGCGCGCGAGTCCACCCCGGTGCTTCTCGACGAGAAGCAGGGTATCTGGCAGCTCTTCTGCCACGCGGACATCCTCCGCGTGCTGTCCGATCCGGCGACGTTCTCGTCGGACATGTCCAAGTTCATCCCGCCGCAGGCCGACTTCGACCTGTTCGCCAGGGGCAACTTCGTCCGGATGGACCCGCCGAAGCACCGGAAGCTCCGCGATCTGGTGAGCCAGGCGTTCACGCCGCGCGTGGTGGCGGGGCTCGCGCCGCGGATCGCGGCCGTCACCGACGAGCTGCTCGCCGATGTCGGCGACGCCGAGCGCTTCGACCTTGTCGGGAGCCTGGCCCATCCGCTGCCGGTGATCGTCATCGCCGAGCTGCTCGGCGTCCCGGCCGCGGACCAGGGGGTCTTCCGGGCCTGGGCCGATTCGCTCCTGTCGCGAGAGACCCGGGGCCCGGGCGCCCTGCCGGACCAGGACATGATGAACCGCCTCGGGCCGGTGCTCGGCGAGATGAACCGCTACCTCCTCGCGCACATCCGGCAGCGCCGCGAGCGCCCCACCGACGATCTCATCGGCCAGCTGGTGCGCGCCGAGGTCGACGGGCACCGCCTGGAGGACGAGGAGATCGTCGGCTTCGTCGGCCTCTTGCTGATCGCCGGGCACATCACGACGACCGCGCTCCTCGGGAACGCGATCCTCTGCCTCGACGAGCACCCCGCCGCCGCGGCGGAGCTCCGGGCCGACCCGACGCGGATCCCGGCGGCCATCGAGGAGGTGCTCCGCTACCGCTCGCCGTTCCCGCGGCTCGCCCGGCGGACCACGAGGGACGTCGAGATCGGCGGGAGGCCGATCCCCGCCGATCAGCTGATCTCGTTGTGGGTCGCCTCGGCCAACCGGGACAGCGCCCAATTTCAGGACCCCGACGCGTTCGATATCCACCGCAAGCCCAACCAGCACCTGAGCTTCGGGTACAGCATCCACTTCTGCCTCGGCGCCCCGCTCGCCCGGCTCGAGGCCAAGATCGCGCTGGACATCCTGCTCGATCGGTACCGGACGATCGCGGTGGCCCGCGACGATCGCTGCGAGTTCCACAATCCGTGGAACATGATCAGCGTCAGGCGACTCCCCGTGGACGTCCAGCGAAGCCTGCGCTGACGAGCGGGATGGTGGATGCCGCGCCGGGCGTGGCGGCGTGGCGGCGTGGCGGCGTGGCGGCGGGGACCGTGAGCGCCGCCCGCGTCAGCCGGCGGCCGCCTGGCGCAGCGGGGCGCTCGTCTCCGCGCCGCGCCCGTCGAGCCGCCGGAACTCCCGGCCCAGCAGGAGGAACACGAGCACGGAGACCGCGACGTCGATCGCGGCGCTCCCCCAGAACACCCCGCTCACCCCGGCGACCTCGGGCAGGAGCCACATGGCGGGGATGTAGAACACCACCTGCCGCAGCAGGGCGAGCGCGCTCGCGAGCTGCGGCCGCTCGACGGAGGGGAAGAAGGCGAGCGCCATGAGGACCCACGGCAAGAGGGGCAGCCCGACGACGTAGATACGGAAGTCGAGCAGCTGCTGCGCGGTGAACTCGAGCCCTGGCAGCATGGAGGCGAGGACGGCCCGCGGGGCCGCCATGATCGCGAGCCAGAAGGGCAGGACGAGCGCGAGGCCGGCGAGCGAGAAGTAGCTGAATGCCTGCTTCACCCTGCCGTGGCGCCGCGCCCCGTAGTTGATCCCCTCCACGGGCTGCAGGGCGCGCATCAGCCCGAACAGCGGAGTCATCATGAACAGGGAGATGCGGTTGCAGGCGGCGAAGAAGGCGACGTCGCTCGCCGTTCCATGGCGCGACACGGCGCCATAGACGACGAGGCTCTGGACGACGCCCATGATGCTCACGATCATCGAGGGCGTCCCCAGGGCGACGATCTGCCGCCGGATCGACGGGTCGACGCGGATCGTGCGCCAGGCCGTGTCGAACGACGCGCGCCCCCGCGCGAAGTAGAGGAGCCCCACGGCCGAGTACACGAGCATCGCGGCGTTGGTGGCCCAGGCCGCGCCGTGCACGCCCCAGCCGAGCGTGCGGATGAACACGGGCTTCAGGGCGACGTCCACCAGCAGGCCGGCGGAGATCATCCAGGCCGCTGTCTTCATCTTGCCTTCGCCGCGCACGGTCATGTTCACCGCCAGGCCGTGCACCCAGAACAGCGAGCCCAGCGCCGTCACCTCGAAGTACGCCGTGCCGTACGCGAGGATCTCGCCGCTGCCGCCCATCATGCGCACGAGCGGCTCGGCGAGCAGGTAGGCAGCCACCGAGTAGGGCAGGGCGAGGAGGAGCGACATCCCGTTCACGCTCCCCAGGAGGCCGTGGAGCTTTCCCCTGTCGTCCGCGCCCAGGTAGATGCTCAGCGCCGTGCCGGCGCCGGTCCCGACCAGGCTGCCGAGCCCGAACGTGATCTGCGACAGGGGGTAGGCGATCGCCACGCCGGCCAGGGCGCTCTCGTTCATCAGCTGGCCCACGAACACGGCGTCCAGGAACGCGTTGAGCCCGTACAGGACCATGGCCAGCACGGCCGGCCACGAGAGCCGCCACAGCACGACCTTCAGGTCGCCTTCGAGGATGAACTGCTTGTGCGCGTCTCTATCGCTCATGGCGCAGGTGTCCGTTGATTCAGCCTCACCGAGGCTGCACGGGCGACGCCACGATGCCCCTTGGCGATCCCGATCGCAAGGGATCGGCTTGCTGGGTTAATCGTTCAGAATGCACGAGTGAGCCAATACAGAGGACGTCGCTTTGCGTGTGCGATCGCGAGCACGAATGTGCGCTCGGGGTGCACTTCGAACGCGATGACATATGGAAAGCGGTTGATAACCGCTCTGCGAATGCTCCGTGGTGAGGAGGAAGTCCCTGGCCAGATCTGAAAGGACTCGGGGACCTCGCCGATCTTGTCGACCATCGATGAGATCTCGGCGACGAATTCGTCGCCCAGCCCGGCGCGCTGCTCGTCGTACCAGATCGCCGCCGCGCGAAGTTCAGCGCGCGCTTCAGGATGAAGTTCGACCCGCACGGCGGTCCGCGAGCTCCTTCAGGATCCCCGCCCGCGCGGTGCCCCAGTCGACCGTCTGGACCTTACCCTCCGCGACCTCGCGCGACCGACGCTCCAGCTCGCCCGTCCACGCTGCCGTGACCTCCTCGACGTCGGGTTCCTCCAGGCTGGAGAGCAGTTCTTGTGCCAGCCGGGCCCGCTCGTGGCGGGGCAGCAGCAGCACCTGCGCGAGGAGCTCTTCGGTGGACATCGCCGAACTGTAGCATGGCTCGGGTCCGCGATGCACGGCGACGTGGCGCGCAAGGCCTCTCGTCCGCCGCTCCCAGGCAAGGCAGGGCGGCTCGCAGCCGAGAACAGGCGATGGCGGACAGCGCTCACGAGTACCCGTGCCACCGCAACAACAGGTACGCCCGTGGACCCAATCTCTTCGTACCGCACACGCGAGGCGTTGCGCCTATGGCAGATGGGACACCCATGCTTCCAGCTGCGCGCGCTTTCGTGGAGCCATGCTCAAGGCGGGATTCATGAGCACCTCGCGAATCATGGGCCCCAGCTCTGTGGCGATATCGTGTATCCACGTTCTCCGACCGCTGTCGGCATAAGGAAGTGCTAACCAAACGATCTCGGTGGCGAGCCGTAATTGAACAGTCTCGCTCGAGCGCAACAGCTCGCCCAGGCGCCGCGCTGCGATGGGAATGCGAGCAAGAATGCCCGCGGCGGTATGCCAACGAATGCGCCCCGTCGTGACAGCCTCGAGCAGAGCCTCCTCCGCTCTCGGAGACTTGAGGTGACCGAGGCCGTACGCGGCCCCTTCGCGAGACGCCTGCTTGGGAGCATCGCGAAGGAGGGCACAGAGGTCCGGGAGAGCGCGCTCCCCGAGGATCTTCGCGAGCGCGGGACCGGCGTAGCTCTCAGCGAGCAGCCCGGGTGCAGTCAGCAGAACCTCGCGCACTGTGGCGTAACCAACCTCATGGCCGATGCAACCGAGAAGGTACGCAGCCAGCCAGGGTGGGGCCTCTCCGGCGCGATAGGCCTGCTCGACGGCGCTGGCAGCGTCGGCATCAGGCGCACGCCGCTCGAGCTCTGCCGCGACGTGCTTGAACCGCCCGTGATCCGTGAGTGCGGTTGCTACGAGCTTGGAGGACGAGTCCGACATCATGGATATTTTCACTTCGCAACCTCACGCCCGAACAACCACTGGCAATCAGCCGCGAGCACGTCTCCGAGCGGAGCGACGCTGCGTGCTCGTCGGTTGCGTTGCCTTGTCAGCTGGCCTCGAATTCGGAAGCGACCCTCCACGAGTCGCGCAAGCGCCCGGAAGCGATCATGTCTGCAACGACGGCTTCCAGCGACGGGCGGTCCATCCGCTCGACGAACAGGTCCGGAGCTTCAAGGTACCGTCCGAACAAGCTTTCGCCTTGCTGGGCGGCTTCGCGGCGAGCAGACTCCAGCGCCTTGTACGTCCAAACGTTGACGGCGTACTTGGTCCCGTCCGGTAGGCCAATCAGCATGTTGAAGAACCCGTCCGTCGGGTCCTCGTCCGGCGGCGAAATCCAATGCTCGAACTCGAGCCAGAGTTCGAATGGGCGGTCCGATGCGGTGGGGATACCCGGCGACACGGCGAGCTCTCGCATGTTCCTGGCGGCCCGACAGACCTCGATCTGATTCTTGTCGGGATCTTCCAGGACGAACCTGGTTGACGACGAAGAAGGCGAGTTTGCCTCCTCAAGCGTGAGGTGTTGGGCCGAGGGCAGGCTGAGCTGGAGACGAACGGTGCCCGCTCTCCGACCTGCGGGATAGAGCTCAAGGAGAACATGCCCGGCCCGCGCGGAGTAGTGAACGGGACCTTCCCCGTGCTTCTCCTCCGCGAAGGAGAGGCCGAGCCGCTCATAGAAACGGAGACTCGCGCCAAGGTTTGAGCACCGCAGTACGATCAGCGAGAGGGAGGCAGTCATGGGTCACTCGGTCCAGCTAACGTCCTTACCATGAGTCGGCTCGCATCCATCGGCTTTGGGACGCACTTTCTTCAGGTCAGCGAGCCCTTGTTGGGCGGAGCTATCGTCCATCGCCTCGTCACGAGGCCTGGCTCCGCATGGTACGCGAAGCCTGGCCCCGCCGAGCCCGTGTGGCCGACCCAGGCCATGTCCTCTGGTCGCATTTACAGGACGAGCTCCGCCCTCGAGGTCGACTCCTCGAGATCGCGGGTGATCCGGAAGCCGAGCTTCCGCGCCACGCGCTGCATCTCCACGTTCTCGGCCAGGATATCGGCGCTGATGCGGGAGAGCCCCTCGTCCCGCGCGATCTGGACGAGGAGCCCCAGGAGCCGCGACCCGAGCCCCTTTCGCTGGTGCTCGTCGCTGATCAGCAGGGCGAACTCCGAGTCGTTGGTGCCAGGCAGCTTGCTCAGCCGGCCGACCCCGATGATCTCGCGCTCGGCGCCGCCCGCGGGCGGCTTCTCGACGACGAGCGCCATCTCGCGGTCGTAGTCCGCGAAGCAGACGCGCGTCAGCCGCTCGTGCGCGGTGCGCAGGTCGAGCTGCATCGGGTAGAAATACCGCAGCCGCACGGTGCGCTCGGAGAGCTTCTCGTGGAACCGGACCATCAGCGGCTCGTCCTCGGGGCGGATCGGCCGGATCGTGAACGCCTGCCCGTCCGGGCCCTTCAGCTCCGTCACGTACTGCGTCGGATACGCGCGGATCGCCGACCTCGGGAGCGCCGACTCGGGGGTGTCCGCCGGGTGCAGGACGACGCGGGCGTCGAGGGCGATCGCCCGCTCGGCGCTCACCGCCAGCGGGTTGATGTCGATCTCGCGGATCCATCGCTGCTCGATCACCATCTGCGAGAACCGCACGAGCAGGTGCTCCAGCGCCGCGAGGTCCACCGGCGCGCGGCCGCGGACGCCCTTGAGCGCGCGGTAGATCTTTGTCTGTTCCATCATGCGCCGGGCCAGCGTCGCGTTGAGGGGCGGCAGGCCGAGCGCGCGGTCCTTGAAGACCTCGACGAGCTGCCCGCCGGCCCCGAACAGGAGCACCGGGCCGAACTGCGGATCGATCGAGCTGCCGAGGATGATCTCGTAGGCGTCCTTCAGGGCGACCATCGGCTGGACGGTCACGCCCTGGAAGTGCTCCGCGCCGGCCTCCTGCGAGACGCTCTCGTGGATCTCGGCGAACGCCCGGCGGACCGCGTCGTCGTCGCGCAGGTTGAGCTTCACGCCGCCCACGTCGGTCTTGTGCGTGATCGTCGCGCTGTACAGCTTGAGGACGGCCGGATACCCCATCTCCCTGGCGATGGCCGAGGCCTCCTCGACGCTCCGGGCCACGGCGGTCTGCACCGTCGGGATGCCGTACGCCGCCATGAGCTGCTTCGACTCGAACTCATCCATGAGCGTCCGGCCCGACGCCCGGACGCCGGCGACGAGCGCCGCTGCCTTCTCGCGATCGACGTTCAGCGCGCGCTCATCCAGGCTCGGCGTCTCGTACAGGGCGCGCAGGTTGTACGTGTAGCGGTACATGGAACAGAACGCGCGCGCGGCGGCGTCGGGGTATTCGAAGGTCGGGATCCCGGCGCGGTTCAGGATCGACTTGCCCGCCTCCACCTCCGCGCCGCCCATCCAGCTGGCCAGGACCGGCTTGCCCTCGACGTGCGCGTGCTTGCGCAGGGCCTCGGCGGTCTCGGTCGATTGGGTCATGTCCTGCGGCGTGAGGATGACGAGCACGCCGTCGTTGTCCGGGTCCCTGGCGCAGATCTCGAGGGCCTTCTGGTACCGGTCGGCGCCGGCGTCGCCGAGCACGTCGACCGGGTTGTTGCGGCTCCAGGCGGCGGGCAGGAAGCGGCTCAGCTCGCCCAGGATCTCCGGCGAGAGCGGCGCCAGCTCCCCGCCGTGGGCGACGAGCGCGTCGGTCGCCAGGACGCCCGGGCCGCCGGCGTTGGTGACGACGCACAGGCGGTTATTGCGGGGCCGCGGCTGCTTGGCCAGCGTCTCGGCCATCGAGAACAGGTCCGCGATGTCGTTCACGCGCAGCACGCCCACGCGCCGGAACGCCGCCTCGAGCACCTCGTCCGAGCCGGTGAGCGAGCCGGTGTGCGAGGCGGCCGCCTTGGCCGCCGCCTCGCTGCGGCCGGGCTTGATCACGATGATCGGCTTGTTCAGCGCCACCTCGCGGGCGGCCGACAGGAACGAGCGCGCGTCGCCGATCGACTCCATGTAAATGAGGATGCTGTTCGTCTTGGGGTCGTTGCCGAGGTAGTCGATGAGGTCGCCCCAGCCGACGTCGAGCATCGAGCCGACGCTGACGAAGGCGCTGAAGCCCACCTGTTCCTGGAGGCTCCAGTCGAGCACCGCGGTGCAGAGCGCGCCGGACTGGCTGATGAACGCCACCTTGCCGGGCCGCGCCTGCCCCTTGGCGAACGTGGCGTTGAGCCCGCCGATCGGGTTCATGACGCCGAGGCAGTTGGGGCCGATGATGCGCATCTTCCCGCGGGCGCGCTCCAGGATCTGCTGCTCGAGCTGGACGCCCGGAGGGCCCATCTCCTTGAAGCCGGCAGAGATGATGATGGCGCCGGGGACGCCGGCGTCGACGCACTCGCCGAGGAGGCCCGGCACGCTCGCGGCCGGCGTCACGATGACGGCCAGGTCCACCTTGGCCGGAACGGCCGCGATGTTCGGGTACGCCTTGACGCCGAGGACGCTGGGCCGCTTGGGGTTCACCGGGAACACCGTCCCGCCGAACGGGTTGCTGATCAGGTTCCAGAGGAGCGTGCGGCCGACGGCGCCGGTGTTCTCGGTCGCGCCGATGACGGCGACGTTCCGCGGCTTGAAGATCGGGTCGAGGCTCTGAAACTCCTGGCGAAGCACGTCGTGGGCGCGGTCGGTCGTGGGCAGGGGATCAGGCATGACGCTCCTCGGGAGGCTCTGCTTTCGGTGGTCGCCGCGGGGGCTTCTCGGCGCGTCGCCCGGCGGCGACGGCGGCTGTCTTGCCACGGGGCCGAGCCCGGCGCACCGGCCGCGTCCGGAGGGATTGAGAGAAGCAGATTCCGTGCCCCGAGCAGGTTCTGCTCGGCCGGCGGGCTCAGCCCGGGCTCAGCCATCGAGCGTTCACCACCGAACCCATCGGGATAGGCGCTTGACGCGCGTGTAGCCGCTCCCGTCGACGTGGAGCCCCAGGCGCTGCGCAGACGCCGATCGGAGATGGGGACCCCAGCCGCCGTCGTCCACAGGACTGTCCGCGTCAGAGCCGAGGCTGTACGTCCAGCAACCGCTGTAATGCTGCGTCACCCGCGAATACTTCACGGAGCAGTTCTCCGTCCAGGTATCGCCGTCGAAGTCCGGGGACGACCAGCCGGCAGCGAACTGGGCTGCGTAGATCTCGGATTCGCCGGATACGAGCTCCGGGGCCTTGAAGTGCAGGGTGTCTGGATCGATCCCGGTCGCGCGACGCGGCGTCATGATGAAATAGCGACGGAAGCAGGGATGTCAGGGGCGCCGTGTCGGGCAGCGACAGCGCTACCCGCGACGAACCATGTCGTCAGGCGGCGGGCGAGCCGCGAGCGGCGGCTCGCGGCCCGCCCGGCGCGGCGGTGGGCTCAGTCCCAGATGTCCTGCATCGCGTCGAACACTGCCCGCTCACCTGCACGCCGAGCCAGCCGCACGCGGCGCCGCCGCCGTGCTCCGGCGTGAGGCCGATGAGGATGTCGAGCCCGTGGTGGTCGGGATCGGTGATGTTGCCATTGAGCTCGTCGATGTCCCAGTCGCGGGTCAGGCCGAGCACGGTGCGCCCGTAGGCGCCGACGTGCTCACAGGTCGCGCGCCTCGACGACGTGCGTTGAGGGAGCCGTGGTCGTCGGCGGGGCGCTCAGAGCCCGAGCGCGAGCTTCGCCGCCGCGTACGACCCCGCGTGGGGGATCTCCATGGCGTCGAGCACCGGCGCCATGTCGGCGCCGCCGGCGGCCTCGGTGAAGTAGACGAGGATGCTGTTGCCCGTCCGCTCCACGTTCTGCGTGCAGCTGTTGAAGTCGTACTGGTGCTGCGGGTGGAAGATGCCGTGCATGAAGCTCTCGGTGAGCAGCCCGGCGTTCTTGACGTGCCAGAAATAGCAGTTGCCGATGTCGTGCGTCCTCGTGAGCTCGGTGCAGCCGGTGTCGAAGTCGATCCCGGTCAGGCCGATGGGGCCGAAGTCCTCGACCGGCAAATACTCGGTCAGGTACGCCAGCGCGTCGGCGATGCCCTCGTTGAGGCACGAGTCGTCGCCGAGGATCGACGAGCGGATCTCGTTGTACAGCTCGTGCGCGTTCTCGTGGGCGAACCGCGGCATCGCCGCGTTGGGAATGCCGCCCTTGTGCGCGATGAACGGCGGGTTGCCGTAGTTGATCGTGACCGTCCCGTCTCCGAACGACCAGTTTCCTTCCCCCAGGACCCCGCCCAGCTCGGAAGGCATGAAGAACGCGCTCAGCTCCTCCGAGGTGACGCCGGTGATCGCGCGCTCGATCGCGACCGCGTCCTGCCCCTGCGCGTGCAGATCCGCCGCGGCCGTCCCCGTGGCGTACGACGGGTGGCGGTAGAACACGCTGTCCATGGTCGCCGACGTCAGCTGCGTGCTCGCGAACGTGACGGGCGTCGTCCCGCCCCAGACCGGCGCCACGTCGTAGTAGCTGAGCAGCACGTCGAGATCCGAGCGCAGGACGAGGCTCGGCGCGTACGAGTACGACACGGTGTTGTAGCTCACGTTCGCCGAGCCGGACACGTGGCGCAACACCGCACCTTCCGGCAGCGTCATCGGCAGGTACACGCCGCTGATCGGCTTGCCATCCACGTTCGGCACGACCGTCGTTTGCCGGGACGGCGTGCACAGCGGGTTGCTCTGCGGGCACACGTAGACGACGACGGGAGCGGCCGCCGCGCAGGGGCCCGCGTCGCAGTACTCGAGCCACGGCGGCAGCGGCGCCGCGGCGACCGGCGGGGCGGCGTCCACGGCGTCCAGCCGATCCAGGAGGTGCGGCCCGCTGCCGGACGGCGCGTTCAGGGTGATCGTGAACGACCAGTCGGCCGCTCCCGTGGCCAGCGCCTGTTGCACCGCCGAGGGCACGCTGAACGAGAGCCGATGGAAGGTGCCCTGCGCCAGGCCCGTGAGCGATCTCGTCCCGAGGCTCTGCGACACGCCCTTCGAGGGCGCCTGAACGGCGAGCGAGATCTCTCCGGCCCACCAGGGGTTCGGCTGCTGCGCCGGCACGCGGACGTCGAGCGACACCGCGCCCTTGATCGGCTCGCCGATGTCGAGCGGCGCGCGCTGGATCACCGTGTAGGTCGCGTTCGCGACGGAGAGCGCGCTCTCTCCCTCGCTCCGCGTGGCGCTCAGCGACAGCGTGCCCGCGCTGGCCGTCCAGCCGCTCAGCGTCTCGAACCCGAGCGCCGCCGCCGCGCCGGGGCTGAGCGCCGAGGCGGCCTCGCCGAAATCGTCACGAGAGGCGGCTTCCTCCGCCGAGCACGCGGACAAGAGGACGCCCATCCAGACTGCCGCTGGTGCGATCAGATAACGCATTCGATTTCTCCTCGAGCGAAGTCGCCGGCTCGCCAGGCGGCTCCGCCAGCGCAGGCTGGTGGATAGGAATCGTCCGGTGGGCTGTCAAGCGTACAGATACGCGGCGATCGGCCCATCGATGAACGGGATTTCGATTGTTAATTAGTCTTAATTAATGTTTTGCGCGGGTCGCCGAGCGTCGCGCCATGTACACTCGCCGCCATGTCTCAAGGGGATCTCCCGACCCGGCTCTCTCCCGAGGAGGCCGACGCGCTCTGGGCGCGCCAGGCGGCCCTGGAGGCCGAGGCGTCCGAGGTGCTCGCGGCGCTCGATCTGCTCGCCTGCGCGTCGCGCCTCGGCGTCCCGGAGCTGATCGGCAGCGCCGCGTGCGGGCTCATGGTCGTCCGCGATCTCGATCTCGGGGTCCGGTGCCGGGCGCCCGGCGCCAGCGAGGTGCTCACGGCGCTCTTGCCGGTGCTCGCGCACCCCGGCGTCCTCGAGATCCACTACCGCGAGGAGACCGGGGAGCGCAGCCCCTCGGGGAGGCCGCAGGATCAGCGCCACTACCTCGTGCTGCGCTACCGCGCGCCCGCGGGGAGCGTCTGGAAGATCGATATCTCCGTGTGGCGGTCGGACGCCCCGCGCACGCAGCTCGAGTCGGCGCGGCGCCTGCGCGATCTCGACCCCGAGCTCCGGCAGGCGATCCTCTGGATCAAGGACGTGTGGTCGCGCCGGCCCGAGTACCCCGAGCAGGTCGGCGGCGTCGACGTCTACGCGGCGGTCGTGGAGCACGGGGTGCGGACGCCGGCGGAGTTCTGCGCCCACCTCGCGGCGCGCGGCTCCGCCGAGGGCGCCTGACGCCGGCCCGGGCGCCGCGAGGGCAGGGGCCCGGCGGCTCCTCTCGCCCTCAGGCCGGGCCGGCGCCCTGTCCGCCGCGCCGCTCCGCGACGAGGAGCGAGACGGCATCGAGGATGCGCTCCACGCCGAAGCGAAAGGCGTGCTCCGGGCTTGACGCCCCCTGGTACGCCTGACCCGCCGACTGCCCGACGCGCGTCGCCACGGGGAACCGCTTCGCGTCGATGACCTTGTCGAGCAGCGGGGCGGTGGCGACCCACCACTCGACGTCCGTCATGCCGCTCTCCTGCCGCGTGCGCTGCGCGCTCGCCTGCGCTCGCGCCGCGCCCTCGACGTGCGTGAGGAGCAGGGTGAGCACCGAGTCCATCTCCACGTCGGCGAGGCCCAGCCCGTCGAGCGGCCGCAGCTCGGCCTCGTACTTGAGCGAGGCGTTCGGCCCGAGCACGGGGCGCGCCCTCACGATCTCGAGCAGCCATGGGTGCTTCTGGTAGAGCTCCCAGTTGCGCCCGGCGATGTATCCGAGCGACGCGCGCCACCCGCCCGGCTGCCGCGAGGGCGCGTCCACGTCCTCGTAGAGGTTGCCGTAGACCGTGTCGATCATGAGATCGGTCAGCTCGGCCTTGCCGGGAACATGCGTGTAGAGCGACATGGTCCCGACCTCCAGCTGGTCCGCGAGGTGCCGCATGGAGACGGCGTCCAGCCCTCGCGCGTCGGCGAGGTCGATGGCCGCCGACACGATGGCGCGCACCGTCAGCCCCGACCGCCCGGGCTTGCCGTGAGAGCCCCAGAGCAGCGCGAGGCTCCTCGCCGGGTCGGCCGCGCGCCCTTCACCCTCGCGCTTCACGCGCTGCCTGGCCGGCTTCGCGGGGCCTCTCTTCATCGAGGCGCCCCAGGGCCCCCGGGCCCGACAGCGACCCGCCGAGCCGTACCGTGTGTGGTACACGTCACGGAACGCCGCATCGGGCGCAGTATGGGCGGGGGTGATGCGGCACGTCAACGCAAGACGTCACCGCCGGGCCAGCCCGCATCGCGGGGCCGTCGCCCGCGGGAGAGGCCTCGTGGCGCGCAGCCGCCCGCGCGCTGCCCGTGCGCCGCCCACGCGCCGCCCACCGCACAGAGCCACCGGGCCGCGGGCGCGTCACACGCGGCTTCCCGTGACCGGCCAGCGGGTGTAAGAGCGGAGCGTGCCTCACCTCGTTCGTGCCCCGCTCCCGCTCGCCGCCGCTCGCTGCGCCTGCTGCGGCGATCCCGGCGGAGGCTCCGGGCCGAGCGGCGCCGGCGCAAGCGCAGCCGGCCGAGGCGAGGGGGAGACAGAATGATTCGAGGATGTCAAGGCCGAATCACCGCGCTCACCGCGCGCGACCGGAGATCCCTTGTGGGGGTCGCTCACCCTCCCGGAAGAGGGATGAGCCATCGATAACGTCTCCACACGTCGAGGGGCCCCCTCCAGTCCACCGCGCGCGGCGGCCGTCATCGCGAGCTCGGGAGTGACGAGGTCGTGAGAGGCGGAAGGTGGGGAGTTCCGGCCGCGCGCCGAGCAGCGCAGATCTCCGCGAGCTGCCGCCTCGGAGAGCCCTTGTTGCGCGCCGTCGACGGCGCTGGCGCGATGAGGGTCGTGGTGCTTACATCCTGCCACGGAAGCGCCGATTGTGAGATCAGATCGGCGCTTCGCGGGAATAGGTACGGCGCCTAAATCTCATCAAATTCGTCGGGTTACTTACGGGCTCGAAGGTTGACACTGCTGGAAGAATTTTCGGCCGTGGTTGATGGGTCCGCAGCTCCGTCGATTCAACACGAACTGGACCACTGCAGGCGCACGTCTTCGAGGGACATCGGTCATTGCACAGGAGCGGCCTGCCCCGGCGCCGGATCACACGGCCGGCGACCGGCGCGGGCGAGCCGACCAAACACCGGTCAGCCGCATCAACGAGGAAAACACCGTCATGAGCTATGCACGCATTGCCATCAGGAAGGGTCGAATCGGACCCTCGCTACTCTGCTTGTTGCTCCCCCTGTCGCTCGCCACGTTGACCGCCTGCGGGTCGGACGGCGCGAAGGGCGACCCGGGAGAGAAGGGCGAGCCGGGCGAGCAGGGCCCGCCGGGGCCGCAGGGTGAGCCGGGAGAGGACGGGGATCCGGGCGAGAACGGCGGCCCCGGGGATCCGGCGACCGGCGCGGCCGACCCGGGCAACTACGTCTCGACCGAGGGTGGAGCGGCGCGTTTTCCCCTGGCCGTGAACGGCAAGGTCGCTCCGCTGGTCGTCAGCGCCGACGACTTCGACGGCGTGCGCCGCGTCGTGGACGACCTCGCGGCGGACATCCTGCGGGTGACCGACGCCCCGGCGGAGGTCGAGAGCGAGATCCCCGAGTCGGCGACCGAGGTGGTCATCGTCGGCACGCTGGGCAGGAGCCCCCTCATCAATCAGCTGGAGGAGGCGGGGAAGCTCGACGTCTCGGAGCTGACCGGGAAGTGGGAGACGTTCCACACGCAGATCGTCGAGGACCCGGTGGAGGGCGTGGAGCGGGCGCTCGTGATCGCCGGCAGCGATCAGCGCGGCACCATCTTCGGCGCCTACGACCTCTCCGCGCGGATCGGCGTGTCGCCCCTGTACTGGTGGGATGACGTCCCGCCCCAGAAGAAGCACGCGCTGTACGTGCTGCCCGGGGTCCACACCCAGGGTGAGCCCGCCGTGAAGTTCCGCGGCTTCTTCATCAACGACGAGAACCCCGCGACGGGCAACTGGGCGGCGAAGATGTTCGGGCCGGGCAAGGCGCCGGGCTTCCCGGGCGGGCTCAACCACTTCTACTGGGAGAAGGTCTTCGAGGCCGCGCTCCGCATGAAGGCGAACTACATCTGGCCGGCCGTGTGGGGCCGGGCGTTCGCCGAGGACGACCCCGAGAACCACAAGACGGCCACGCGCTACGGCATCGTGATGGGGACCTCGCACGAGGCCCCGATGATGCAGGGCATCGAGGAGTGGAATCGCCACGTGGTCCCGGAGGTGAAGGACGCCGAGGGCAACGTCGTCACGCCGAAGACGGACCCGTACGGCGGCACCGGCGACTGGCGCTTCTCGGTCAACGCCGAGGCGCTGAAGAAGCACTGGACCAAGGGCATCGAGCGGATGGCCGCGGAGAACATCGAGGGCGTCGTCACGCTCGGCATGCGCGGCCCCGGCGACGTCAGCCTGCCCCCGGAGGACGGGATTCCCCTGATGGAGGACATCATCGCCGCCCAGCGGAAGATCCTCGCGGACGAGACCGGCAAGGACGTGACGACCATCCCGCAGGTCTGGACGCTCTACAAGGAGATCCAGGGGTACTGGGACGCCGGCATCCGCGTGCCGGATGACGTCACGGTGGTCTGGGCCGACGACAACTGGGCCAACATGAAGCGCCTGCCGAAGCCCGGCGAGCAGCGGGCCGGCGGTTACGGCCTCTACTACCACTTCGACTACGTCGGCGGCGGCCGCAACTACAAGTGGGTCGACACGACGCTCCTGCCGAACGTCTGGGAGCAGCTCCACCTCGCCTACAGCTACGGCGTGGATCGGCTCTGGGTGGTCAACGTCGGCGACTTCAAGAACGAGGAGCTCCCGCTCCAGTTCTTCCTGGACTACGCGTGGAACCCGGACCGGTGGCCGGTCGAGCGGATCGGCGAGTGGTACGAGCAGTGGACCGAGCAGCAGTTCGGCCCGGACTACGCGGACATCATCGCCGACATCCTGCACGGCTACTCGCTGCTGCAGTCGGATCGCAAGCCGGAGCTGACGAACCGGAAGATCACGGTCGACTACGATGTCTTGTACAGCGAGCCGACGACCCAGAACCCGGACCCCGACACCGCCGCCGTGACCTACGACGACAGCGCCAGCCCGTTCAGCCTCACGAACTACCGCGAGCTCGAGCGGGTCGCGGGCGAGTGGGAGTCGCTGGCCTCGCAGGCGGAGTTCGTGGGCAAGCTCCTGCCGCAGGAGGCGCAGGACGCCTATTTCCAGCTGGTGCTCTACCAGGTGAAGGCGACCGCCAACCTGTATGCGCTGCGCCTGGCCGGGTTCAAGAACCGGCTCTACGCCGCGCAGGGGCGGGCCGCGACCAACGACCTGGCCGCCGTCGCGGAGGCGCGGCTCCAGGACGATCTGGCGCTGTCCTACCACTACAACCACGACCTGGCCGACGGGAAGTGGGAGGGGTTCCAGACGCAGCCGCACATCGGCTACGGCGCGCCCGGCAACCCGTCCTGGCAGCAGCCCGAGTACCAGTACAACAACATCCAGGAGTTCATCTGGCCTGAGCTCGTGTCGATCGAGGTCCCCGCGGCGGCGGAGCTCGGCGTGGCGATCGACGGCTCGAGCAACTACTGGACGGCGGCGGGGGCCGGCGGCGCGACCGACGAGGAGCCCGTGCTGCCGTCGTTCAGCCCGTACCAGACGCAGCCCGAGCAGTACATCGAGGTGTTCAACCGCGGCAGCGAGCCGCTCGAGTACGCGATCGAGGCTGCGCTCCCGGTCAAGTGCCCCGCCGGCTGGCAGAGCTGGGGCGGCGGCGCCCCGTGCCCGCCGTGGCTGACCATCCACCCGAGCCGCGGCGTCGTCGACAAGGAGGTGCGCGCGACGGTGCGGGTGGACTGGACCCTCGCTCCCACGACGTATCCCGACCCGGCGAACCCGGCGCAGCAGCTGCCGCTGCAGTTCCCGCTGGACATCCCGATCACGGTGACCGGGTCCGACGGCAGCTCGGTGGTGGTCACGGCGCGCGTCGAGGATCCGAGGAAGATCGACTGGAAGCCGAACCGCTACATCGAGGCCAACGGCTATGTGTCGATCCTGGCGGAGCGCTACAGCCGCGCCGTCGAGACGGACGATGTCTGGTGGAAGCGGATCCCGGACATCGGCCGCACCGGAGCCGGCGTCACGCCGTTCCCGGTGACGGCGGAGACCCAGGAGCCGGGCGGCGCGTCGCCTCGGCTCGAGTACGACCTGCACCTCCAGAGCAGCGGCGAGGTCAGCGTCTATGTGCACGTTTCCCCCAGGAACAACTTCCAGAACTGGCAGGAGGGGATGCAGTACGCCGTGTCGTTCGACAACGGCGCGATCCAGCGGGTCAACATGACCTACGCCATCGACCTCAACGGCAACGGGAACAAGATCTGGGAGAGGCACACCTCGGACAACGTCAACATCATGCGCACCAAGCACACGATCAGCGCGCCGGGCGATCACGTGCTGAAGTTCTGGATGGTCCATCCGGGCGTGATCCTGCAGAAGATCGTGGTGGACGCGGGTGGCGTGAAGGAGAGCTACCTGGGCCCGCCCGAGAGCTACTGGATGGGCAAGGGGACGGCAGAGTAGCAGGTCGGCTGTAAGCGACCGCGGCGGGCCCGCCGCGCGCCTCATGCGCGGCGGGCCCGCGCCGTTTGTGGCGGCCGGATTTTGCGCCCAGGATCTCCTTGCTCGGCTTCCGGCCGGTTGTACGATGCCGGCGCTCGCAGCGCCGAGCGCCGCGCCGCTCCGCCCCGGATCGAGGACCGAGGACCGAGGACCGAGGCCGCGCGCGCCGGCGAAGGCGAGCGCGCCGCCCGAGGAGACCGCAACGATGAAGATGACCTTTCGCTGGTACGGCGATAACGACCCCGTCAAGCTGGAGTACATCCGCCAGATCCCGGGCCTCTACGGCATCGTCTCGGCGATCTACGACGTGCC
This sequence comes from Sorangium sp. So ce134, assembly GCA_051525975.1. Taxonomy (GTDB): domain Bacteria; phylum Myxococcota_A; class Polyangia; order Polyangiales; family Polyangiaceae; genus Sorangium. The sequence goes on along the minus strand of CP150314.1, from coordinate 7,295,523 downwards.
GGTCGGCGAGGTGTGGCCGGTCGAGACGCTGCAGGCGCTCAGGGCGCGCATCGAGGGCGCCGGGCTGAAGTTCGAGGTGGTGGAGAGCGTGCCGGTGCACGAGGACATCAAGCTCGGCAAGCCGACGCGCGAGCGCCTGATCGACAATTTCTGCCAGAACATCCGCAACTGCGCGGCCGCCGGCGTGAAGGTGATCTGTTACAACTTCATGCCGGTCTTCGACTGGACGCGCACCGAGATGGCCAAGGAGCTGGCCGACGGCTCGCTGACGCTGGCCTTCGACGCCGAGGCCGTGGCGAAGATCGATCCGGAGCAGGGCATCGCGCTGCCCGGCTGGGACACGAGCTACAAGCCCGAGGAGCTCCGCGCCGTGCTCGGCGAGTACAAGAGCATCGGTGAAGAGGCGCTGTGGGCGAACCTCGAGCATTTCCTCCGGCGCATCATCCCGGTCGCCGAGGAGGTCGGCGTCCGGATGGCCATGCACCCGGACGACCCGCCCCGGCCGATCTTCGGTCTGCCGCGCATCGTCAAGAACCGCGACGACCTGATGCGCCTCGTGAAGATCGTCGACTCTCCGGCCAACGGCATCACGCTGTGCTCCGGCTCGCTCGGCGCCGACCTGTGCAACAGCATCGTCTCGCTGGTCTACGAGTTCGGCGGCATGGGCCGTATTCCGTTCGGGCACCTGCGCAACGTGGCGGTCCAGGAGGACGGCACGTTCTTCGAGTCCGCCCACCTGTCCTGTGAAGGCTCGCTCGACATGGCCGCCATCGTGAAGGCGTACCACGACGTCGGCTTCGACGGGTACGTGCGTCCGGACCACGGCCGCATGATCTGGGGCGAGACCGGCAAGCCGGGCTATGGGCTGTACGACCGCGCGCTGGGCCTCGTCTACCTCAATGGCCTGTGGGAGGCGACGTGCAAGCTCTCGCGAGGAAGCGGCAACAAGGGAGTCGGTTCCGCGTGAGCGGGTAGGCAGCCGGGCCCTTCGATGCGCTGCCGCCTGTTTCGGGATCGTGCCTGCGTCCCCGCGCTCTGCCGGCCCAACGATACTGCCGTTGGGCGGGAGAACCGTCGGGGTGGCGTAGCGAGCCCCAGCCTTCCGCATAGCCGCCAAACCGTGCCGCGACCTTCGCCAAGCGATATTCAGTCTCCATGTTCGCCGAATGGGTGGGCTCGCCGAGGGGCTGCTGCATGACGCGAGTTCAACCTCGCAACGCGGTCACCGCAGGTAGCCCGCTGCCAGAGGTGTCGACGCGCATCACATCGAGGATCCCGCTGAAGATCTCCGCCTCGCTGGCCTGCCGCCCCTTGTCCGGCGCGCCCGTCGTCGGATCGAACCCATAGGTCAGGCCCGTATCCGGATCGACGCCGCCGAGGACGCGATTCCCCTTGAGCATCGGCGACACCAGAAGAACGCCGTTGTTCAGATCGTGCGAGCTACCGAAATCCTCCTGACCCCCGACCCGGGCCCTCGTGCGCCCGAACTCGGTGGCGACGTAGATCAGCGTGCGGTCCCACAGCGATGCGCCGCTGTCGTCGGCCGGCGTCTGCTTGAGCAGCCTGATGAGCGCGTCGGTCACCTTCAGGATCCGGCTCCACATCACGGCCTGCATCGAACGATGGTAATTGTGAGAGTAGTCGAAGGCGACCGGCGCATTGACGAGAGTGTCGGAGCTCTTATCGATGAGGATGCGGGTGGTCGGCCAGATGGTCGCCGTCACGCAGACCTGGTTCTTGAACAACAGATAGGCCAAGGCCGCCTGCGCCTCAAAAGGATCGATATCGAGCAGCGGGAAGGTCTCTCGCAGCATCGCTGCTTCGGGGGATGATTCGACGTTGTAGTCCGAAAGCGGGTAGTCGTTCGAATCCTGCAAGAGGCACAGCTTCTCGAGCAGACCGCGAGCCTCGAGGTTCGTCCGCGCTTTTGCGCGCTGCTCGGCCCACAGCCGGAGCGGCTCGGCCTGGCCAAACGCCTGCAGGAACGGGCTCTGCGGCTCGATCTGCTCGTCGCGTAGCCGCCGGGCCTCGTCGAGCAGCGCCGACGGCGGAGCCGCCTTGATGCCCTTGCGCGCGTCGAGCCCGAGGGACCAGGTCGAGGGTTGGGCGATCAGCTCCGAGAAGCAGCGCGAGGGCAGCGTCTCATCGTGGCCCCGATCCGCAAAGCCTCCAGAGGTCATGTTGATGTTTGGAATGGAGAAGTCATCGCCGTACTCGTTCGCCACGCACTCCTGCAGGGTGCGCCCACGCCACGCCTCGTTGCCCGTGATCGAGCGGCGTTGACCGACGAAATGATTGACGCTCGATCCCGTCACCGTCGCCACGAGCATCTGCTCGCGGTGGGCCTGTACGAACGACGACTGCTTCGACCGCAGCGGAAAGGGGAACGGACCCGCCGTCGGGCGCTCGATGTCGACCGCGCGCAGCGGCGAGCCGTCGAAACCCTTCACCTCGTTCTCCGGGAACGTGTTGATCGTCTCCCAGCGCGCCGACTCGCTGTGGCGCACGGCGAGCATGCTGTCGACGATGGAGGCGCCGCCATGAGCGCCTATGACGAGCAGATAGCGCGGCGGTATGCCCGCCGCGCGACCGCGGGATGAGACGAGGCTGGAGACGCCGAGCGCCCCGCCTGCCGCGACACCCCACTGGAGAAGCTGTCGCCGCCCGATCTTGGATTGAGCTGATTTCATAGCGTTCCTCAGTAGAAAAGAAACTCGGTGCTCGTCACGACGGCGAGGCAGGACAGCGTCGCCCAGCCCGCCTCCGCCTCGGCGACGTCGGGCCCCTCCGCCAGGGCCTGCGCATAAAGCGACTCGAAGCCGTCGCGCTCGCGCGCCGCCGGCGGCCGCCCGAGCGCGGAGGCATAGAGCGCATCGAGGCTCGCCGCGCGGCCCTGAGAGGTCGTCACGTCGCGCCAAATCAGAGGATTTGCCTCGCCTCCGGCCAAATCCCGCTCAGCGCGTCGACGGCAGGCTTGAAGGGCCATGCGCTCGACGATGAGCGTCGTGCTCAGCCCGGTCGTGGGGGGCGCTTTGAAGATCTGGTTCCGATATGGGTCGAGGCCGCCGAGCGCCACCGTGTGCACGCTCTCCGAGCAGGACATCGTGCCGAATTCGTTGCACACCTCTTCCGGGTCGAGCTGGAGCAGCTGCGCTAGGTCGTTGCGCAGGCGCGTCCCGCCCTTGAAGTGCACGCGGGCGTGCCGTGAAGCGTGTTGCGTCGCGGGAGCCGGCTCGCGCTCGGGGTCGTCGCCGGCGCACGACGCGGCAGAGACGGCGAAGACGAGCGAGAGCGACTGCGCCGCGGCGAGGAAGAGCGTCGAAAGATTACGGTACACCGAAGGCCTCCGTGCGAACGAGGTCGCGCAACATGGGTTCGATGGCGAAGGCGTGCTCGGTCCGGAATGCCTGGACCAGCGTGTCGAATGTGGCGAGCTCCGCGCCGGACGGCTCGGCGTGGAAGAACACCTGCCAGTAGTCAGAGACGCGGGAGTTCGCGAACTCCTGGCTGTTTGTCGCGACTTCGGCCCACTCGGTCAGCGAGCTCACGGGTTTCCCGAGCAGCATCCCTGCCTCTGGCATCGCGCTGACGCCCGGGAGCGAGGCTTCATAGGAGTCCTCGAGTCGGGTCGGCAGGTAACGGCCTTTTTCATCCAAATTGGTGACGGTCACGCCGTCGTAGCGGCTGAACGGGTAGCTGAGCGGATCCAGGGTCGAGTGGCAGCCGGCGCAGGTCGGGGCGGCGACGCCCTTGTAGTCGTAGTCGGCGGGCTCGCCGGGCACGGGCTGGAGGCCTTCGCCCAGGGCGATGTCGAGGCCGAGGTAGGCTCGGTAGGCCTGGGCGGCGGCGGTGCGCGGCAGCGCCGTGAACATGTTGTTGAACAGCAGAAACCAACGTGTGGTCAGCATGCCGGCGCGGCGCTCGGTCGGCATTTTCTGCCTGCTCGGGAGCTCGTCGACTGGCTTGTACACGGAGCGCCCGTCGACGATCAAACGCTGGACATAGTAACGGGCATTCAGCAGATCACGGCTGTCGTGGCCATCGATCTGCGTATAGACGAAGAGGGCATAATCGGGGAAGTAGTCGAAGTCCTCTTCGCTGGTGTAGTGGCCGTCGGTGTTCTCTTCTGGCTCGGCGACGAAGATGGTGGGCCGGATCTTGGCGTGAGCGATGTTCCACACCACGCCGTCGCGCCCTCGCCAGAACTCGCTTTGCATGCAGGTGGTCAGCGCGTCCGCGACGGCATCCGGCTGCAGCTCGAGCGGGGTGTCGGCCATGGCCGCGAGCTCCGCAGGCGTCGGCGATCGACCGCACGCCTCGAGCGTGACCTTGCGCAGCGCATACCGACCGTCATAGCGGCACACGTCATAGGTCGTAGAGACCTCCGCGGGGCCGCAGGTCGTCTCGCTCGCCGGGGCGCTGGCCGCGTCTCCCGGGGACGTACCCGCCGTGATCTCGTCGCTGTTGGATGCGCCGTCCTTGTCCGAGTCGCGATTCTCCACGGCAGCGAGCGCCTCGGGCAATGCGGCCGCGAACGTCTCGTCCGATGTCGACGGCTTCGAGAAGGCCGACCGCACATCCTCGCCATAAGGGTTCCAGGCGACAGGCGATTCCGTGCGGGTGTGGCACAAGGAGCAATCGACGCGGCTGGCCGCGCAGAGCCGGGTGTTAGAATAGCTTTCGCAGAACAGTTGAATCGCTGGAGGCCGGGCGGACGCGTCACCGATGCTGAGCAGCGCGGTGAGCACGACCGCTGTGGCGACCAGGCTCGGATGGCTAGGTCTCATGCGCTGAAGGTTGGCTCGCCGGGAACACCGTGCCAGGACGCCGGACGTCAAAATGCGGACCGAATGCGCCAGTCGGTCCGGGAGCCGCCGACTCGCGCTCGCCTCGGTGCTCTACGATCCAGCGCTTGGCACGGAACGCAGCATGCACGCCCCAAGCGCGCGGGCGGCGACGGGAGCGGCGCTCACGAGCCGGTGTCGTCGCGATCGTGCCGCAGGAGCTCCGAGGGCGTCCGGCCGGTTCGCCGCTTCAACGCGCGGCGGAGAGAGCGCACGTCCGAGAAGCCGACGCGCTCGGCGACGTCCTTGAGGCAGCCGTCGGGGCGCTGGAGAAGCGCGACGGCCCACTCGCAGCGGACCTGATCGAGGAGGGTGGTGAACTGGACGCCGGCCTCGGCGAGACGCCGCTGCAACGTGCGGCTCGTCGTCTTGAAGCTGCGCGCCACGTAGCCGATCGACGGCTTGGCGCCCTGCTCGAGCGCGTCGCGCAGGCATCGCCGGACCGCGCCAGCGAGATCGACTCCTCCCATCGCCTCGAGCAGCGCATCCACCTGGCCGCGCATGTACGCCGCCAGGGCTGGATCCGCGTTGCAGTGCGGGAGATCGAGCGCGTACGCCGGGAGGACGAGCTCGGTCGTTGGCGCTCGGAAGCGCAGGTCGGTCGTCCCGAAGAGCGCTGCGTGCTCGGTAACGTCGACGGGCGCCGCGTGGCGGAAGCTCACCCAGCGGGCCTTGATCGGCGCGCCCGTGAAGCGGCGCAGCGTCAGGAGGGCGGCAGTGATGATTGTCTCGGCGAAGTGGCGTAGCCACGCCGGCTCCGGCGGCTCGGGGCCGATGCGGATGTGGAGCAGGCCGCTCTCGTCCACGTAAAACCTGGTCGTCGACGGCTTCGGGTTGAAGCGGTGAAGATAGTCGGTGCAGATCTCGAGCGCCTCGCGGACATTCGTGAGGCTCATGCCGAGGACGCCGAGGATGCCGATGCTCGAGTTCGCCTCGAGCGCGAGGTGGAGGCCGAGGTTGTCGTCGTCGCTGGCGGCGCAGATCTCCTCGACGAGCGCGAAGGCGCCGTCCTGCGGGACGCGGGCCGTGATGCTGTCGACAGCGGCGCGACTGACGCCGTGGCGCGTGCACAGGTCGACGAGCGCGTCCTCGGACCAGCCGGTGCGCAAGGCGTAGCGCACGAAGGAGGAGAGTCGGATCGCGTTGATGGACCCCACGGGGTGCAGCGGGGTGCCGCGCTTGGCTGCCCGTGCATGGACGTCGATGGACGTCGCGCGGGCCTTTGGAGCCAAATCGCTCGACCCGTGCGGTCTCTCCATGGGCTTTCGGACGGCGTGTCGCAAACTGCTCGAAGAGTGACGCATCGGGGCCTTCGAGGGCGCCACGCCGCGCTCGGGCTCAATGGTTCTCGACACGATGACCTCGCCGTTGCGTTGAATTGTCTCTCTGGATCCCCGGCCGGACTCCTGGTGGGTGGAGCTGGCCGCCCGGCGGGCCCGGCCGGGCTCAGTCCTCGAGCGCGGCGAACTGCTCGACCACCATCGGCAAGCTCAGGTTGACGGACGTGCCGTGGTCCACCTCGCCGTGGTCGACCAGCGTGGCCTCGGCCCCCTGCGCCTCGAGCAGCTCCTTGCAGTAGTGCGCGTTCGCGATCGGCACGTCGCGATCCCCGGCGGACGCGTAGAGATGCACGGGCACGTCGGGGCGCCAATCGCACATGCCATCGGCCTCCTCGAGCGCCCCGAGGAGCGCGCCGGTCGGATGTCGCAGGGTCTCCAGGAACGGCGGCGTGAACAGCTCCTCGAGCGTCGCGGGCAGCGCCTCGAAGATCTGCTCGCCGGTGTGGTGACCGTCGAAGAGGCCTTCCACGGTCTCGTCGTAGGGGGCGCGGAACGCGTCGCTCGGCGCGTCGTAGAGGTGGTGGACCCGGTGCCATGCGACCGTCAAGTAGGCCACATAGGGCGCGACGTGCTCGATCCCGCTCGTCACGGCCGTCTCCAGCGTGCCGCTCATGTCGTGCGGCCCGCTGATCGCCGCGAGGGCGCCGACGCTCATGTCGTCGCCCTCGCCCCGGTGGAGGGCGCGGCCGAGCGCCATCGCGCCGCTGCCGCCCTGCGAGAACCCGCTGATCAGCACGCGCTCGTCGAGGCGCCGCGCGCTCCGCTCGACGAGCGCGCGGGTCGCGCGCAGCGCGTCCACGGACGCGGTGGCCGTCGACGCGGCGTCGTCATAAGGATGGAAGCCGGGGCCGAGCCCCAGGCCGAGGTAGTCCGGCGCCGACGTCGCGTGGCCGGCGGACGCGAACAGGAACGCCGCCGCCCGATCGGGGCTCTCCGGGTTCACCGAGGCGACCTCGCGCCGGTACACCGTCGTGCCGTGCAGCCACGCGACGGCGCGCAGCTCGCCATCCTCGTCGACCGGCAGCGCGACAAGGCCGCTCGCGGTGGTCGGCGCGCCGGTCGTGTCGATCGTCCGGTACACGATCTGATGCGCTTCCACGCCGAACCGCACCTGCGATGTGTCGAGGCCAAACCCCTCCAGGTACTGAGAGACCTGGTCCGAATCCATCGTCGCCACCGGCGTGGCGGAGATCAGGGTCCCGCGCTCCTCGGGCTGCGTCGCCTGCTCGGTCGTGCTGCACGCGCTCGACGCCGCCAGGAGCGCCGCGACGCAGGCCGTCGCGAACGCGCGGGAGGTGGCTTCGACCGGCGTCGCATGCGATGTGCGGAGCATGCAACCGTCGCGCCCTGCGGCGCGCGCGGCGGTCCTGGAGGTCTTCGTGGTCATGCCCCTCTGTGCCCGGCGCCCTTCGTTTCGTTCAGGAGGTCGGGCAGGGGACCGACGTCGAGCGTGCGATGGACCAGAGATCCGAGCCGGGCTCGGATCGCCACGACCCGGGCCACCCCGCCCCGCTTCAGGGCTCAGGACGAGCCGCTCGCGTCGTCGGGCCGCTTCATGCCCCAGGCCAGATCCTCTCGCACCCAGCCCTTTCCGCCTTTTTCGTCGACGACCCGGAGCCAGCGCCCCTTGCGGTCGAGGACCTTGAACACCTCGCCTCGCTCGGCCTGGAACGCGACCTCCGCGGAGGTCGTCGGCGCCTCGCGGATGTTGCCCCGCTGCGCCTTGATCACGATCGTCTTGACCCTGGCCAGGAGCCGATCGGCCACCCACGCAAGATCGCCCTCGAAATCCTTGATCTTGCACCACCCGCCCTCGCGCTCCAGGACCTTGACCGGGTAGTACCGGGTCGCGGTGAACTCGACGGGCTCACGCGTGGACGGACCCGCGCGGAAGTTCGCGATCGGAACCTTGACGCTGAGCATCTCGGCCTGCGCCACGCTCGGGAGCGCGGCGACGAAGTAGAAGAGAACTGGCACCATCGGCCGGACGTTCACGTTTGCCTCCTCGGTTGATGGTCGCGCGGCCGCGGCGGCCCTGGCGCGGATCGATGCTGTCGCGTGTTCGAGCCCGGTCGCTGCGCTCCGCCCGTGGTCATGCGCACCGGCGTGCGCTGGCGCCGCCCAGCCTCGTCCGAGGGGGCGGCGCGGCCGCGGTCGCGAGCAAGCATCGCGCCATCCAGCGGCGTCGCTGTCCCGCGGCCCGCGGTCGCCCCGGCACGAGCGCGTCGCCGCCGGCGGCACGGGCGACTCGAGTCGACGGGGAGGGGCTCGGAGACGCGCGGCGCCTGGAGCGGCGGGAAGCGTTGCAGGATGGCCCGCGGAAGGGGACCCTGCTACAGTAAGAGCGGAATGAACGCTCGCCTGCATCTCGAGTCGCGCTCGTGGCCTGGCCGCGGCGCGCGCGGCGCGTTCCTTCCCCTGCGCCCCCGGCTGCTCTGTCCGAGGTCGCCCGCACGCTCGTGAGGGAGCGGTCTGTCGGCGCCTTTCGCCGCCGGCCGCTCCCGGGATGAGGCGCGCGTCTCGTCGAGCGCGCCCACGTCCGGACGAGCCGGGCGGGCGCGCCCGCCGGCCTGCTCACCCGGCGCGGGCCGCCGGCCGCGGCCTGGATCGAGTCGACACCACAAGGAGATCCTGCTCATGGCACCTCATACGAACCCCATTGTCATCACCGAGTTCGACCGCGCGCGGCTCACACGGCTGCTCGAGGCGCTCCGCGCGCGGCCGGGGGCCGAATCCCCGAGCCTGGAGGCGCTCGAGATCGAGCTCGAGCGCGCCGACGTCGTGAAACCGCACGAGATCCCGCCGGACATCGTCACCATGAACTCCAGGGTCGAGCTCGTCGATCTCGACACGCGGGAGGAGCTCTGCGTGACCGTGGTGTTCCCCGGGGCCGCGGAGGTGAACAGCGGGCGAATCTCGGTGCTCGCGCCGATGGGGCTCGCGCTGCTCGGCTGTCGAGCGGCAGAAGAGGTGGAGTGGCCCACGCCGAGCCGAACGCGCCGCCTGCGGATCGAGCGTGTCGTCTATCAGCCGGAGGCGGCCGGTCGCTTCGATCTCTGACGGCGGCCTCTGACGCCGGCCCGAGCGCCGCGCCGGACGCCGGCGCGAGCCCGCGGCGCGCGACTCGACGCCTCCGCACGCGCCGGCCGCGGCGCCCGGGTGCACGACCCTGCGACAATTCGGCTCCTCTGCGACATCGTGTCGCACCGGCCCGCGCGCGGCCCGCCCACCGCCTCACCGCGCGCGCCCGCCGTCGGGCATCGCCGCCCTCGAGATCGCTGGCATATGGGTTGCGGGCGCCTTGCGGAGGAGGTGCCACCGCCCATGCCGCCGCTCGACTCCTGGCTCGACGTCACATCCTGGCAGGACGTTCTCCGGCGCACCGTCGCGTGGGCCATCCACGCCGCGCCGGCCGTGCTGCTGCTCGTGTTCGTCGCGCTCGCGCTTCTCAAGGGGCTCCACGTCCTGTGCAGGCGCGTCGAGGTGTCGTTGATGAGGCGCAGCCGCAGCGGCGACGTGAAGACGGTGCGCGAGATCGAGAGGCGCTCCGAGGCGCTGCTCGGCGTCTTCCGGACGACCGGGAAGGTCGTTGTCTGGGGCGTGGTGGCGATGCTCCTCCTCGTTCAGCTCGGGGTCGGTATCGCGCCGCTCCTCGGGGCCGCGGGCATCGCCGGTCTGGCCGTCGCCCTCGGGGCGCGGGAGCTCGTGCGCGACGTCATCGCCGGCTTCTTCCTGCTCCTCGAGAACCACGTCCGGGTCGGCGACGTGGTGATCGTCAACGGCACCGGCGGCCTCGTGGAGCACATCGGCCTCCGGACGATCGCGCTGCGCGACGAGTCCGGGGTGGTCCACGTCTTCCAGAACGGGAAGATCGACGCGCTCGCGAACACGACCAAGGAGTGGTCCGCCGTGATGTTCGACGTGGCCGTCGCCTGCACGGAGGACGTCGACAGGGTGATGCGGGTGATGCGCGAGGTCGCGCGCGAGCTCCAGGAGGACAGGCGCCACAAGGCGAGCATCCTCGAGCCGCTGGAGCTCTTCGGCGTGGAGTCGTTCGACGATCGGGCGGTGGTCGTCCGCGCGCGCATCAAGACGCAGCCCGCCGAGCAGCGGCAGGTAGGCCGGGAGTACCGGAGGCGCCTCCACAAGGCGTTCGGCGCGCACGGCATCGAGCTGCCGCTCGCCCAGCGGGCGAGCCACTCGGCCCTGGCGACGCCGCCGCCCAGGGCCGACGCGATGGCGGCGAACGGCGCGTCGGACGGCGCGGGCGGCGCGCGCTTCGAGGGCGCCGGCGCGCAGGGCTGACGCGCTCCGCGGCGCGAGGCAGGTGCCCGGCCTGCGCGTCGTCGGCGCGGGATTGCGCGGGATTGCGCGGGATTTGCAGCCGGCCGCCCTTCGACCTACCCTGTGCGGCCTTGGAAGGCGAGATCGTCGACCGCAAATACCGCCTCACCCGCGTGGTCGGGGAGGGAGGGATGGGCTGCGTCTACGAGGCGCGGCAGATCGACACCGGCGAGCAGGTCGCGGTGAAGCTCATCAGCGGGCAGAAGCGCCGGGAGAGCGGCACCGCCCTGGGCCGCTTCCAGCGCGAGGCGCGCGCCGCGGCCGGCATCGAGACCCCGCACATCGTTCGCCTGCTCGACGCCGGGACGGACCCCGCGACCGGCTCGCCGTACCTCGTGATGGAGTACCTCCACGGGGAGGACCTCGGGAAGCTGCTGCACCGCCTCGGGCCGCTCCGGCCCGACGTCGCGCTGCGCATCGTCGTCCAGGCGTGCCTCGGCCTGCAGAAGGCCCACGAAGCGCGGGTGATCCACCGGGACATCAAGCCGGCGAACCTGTTCCTGGCGCGCTCCGGCGACGGGGAGATCGTGGTCAAGCTCCTCGACTTCGGCATCGCGAAGATCAAGCCGTCGGAAGGCGGCGTGACGACCGGGCTGACCACGACCGGGAAGATGCTCGGCTCGCCGCTCTTCATGGCGCCGGAGCAGATCGAGGACATCCGCACCGTCGATTACCGCACCGACGTCTGGTCGCTCGGCGTCGTGCTGTACGCCGCGCTGGCGGGGAACGCGCCTCATCACCACATCGCCTCGATCGCGCGCCTCTTCGTGCTGCTCTGCACGGAGCCGGCCCCGCCCATCCAGGACGCCGCCCCGTGGGTGCCGCGCGAGATCGCCGCCGTGGTGCACCGCGCGCTCCAGCTGAAGATGGAGGACCGCTTCCAGAGCGCGGAGGAGATGCTCGCCGCGATGCTCCCGCTGCTCCCGGGCGGCCACGCGCTCAGCGAGGAGCTGCTCGTGGCCGTCACGGACGAGGAGCGCGCCGTGCTGGCGCCGAGGCTCGACGTCGGCCCCGCGGCGCGCCGGGACGGCACGGCGAAGACCGGCGACGGCCGCGCGAGCGACCCGCAGGGGGATGGCGGGCGCGGGCCCGCCGGGAGCGCCATGTCCGGCGATCCGACGGCGAGCGGCTCGGCGGGCGGCGCGTCGGCGAGCAGCGCCGCGGCGCGGTCCCGGGCGCCGGCGGTCCTGCTCGCCCTCGGCGTCGCCGGGGCGATCGCGTACCTCGCGGCGCCGCGCGCGGCGGAGCCGGGCGCCGACGCCGCGCCGGCGGCGAGCGCGGCGGCGGCCAGCGCGTCGCCTGCGGCCATGGCGCCGCCTGCGGCGAGCGCGTCGGCGGCCAGCGCGGCGGCTGCCAGCGCATCGCCCGCGGCCACCGCGGCGCCGACCGACGCGGCCGCTCCCGCGCCGGCTGCCCTCCGGCGGGTCGTCCTGTCCGTCGCGCCGAGCGATGTCACCGTCGAGATCGACGGGTCGCCCGCCGAGGTGCGCGGCGGGCTCGTCGAGATCACCGGCGCGCTCGGCAGCAACCACCGCGTGCGCCTCGCCCGAGCGGGGGCCGAGCGGGTGGAGGATGTCGTCGTGACCGACAACGGCGCGTCTCCGGCGCGGATCGCCCTCGACGTCCCGGCGGCCCGGGCGAGCGGCGCGCCGGTCGCCAGACAGCAGCCGCCGCGCCGGCCGGCCCCGGCGCAGGCGCCCTCGGCGGCGCCCAAGCCCCCGGCGGACCCGCTCGTCCCGAGCACGCTTCAGTAGCCCGCGGCCTCCCGAACCAGGTTGCAGGAAAGGGACAGGGTTCCTGTAAGCTGCGGGCGTCGCATCCCCGATCATGCGAACCCGGATCTGCCCTCCCCGACGCGCCGCTGCGGCCGTCGCGTTGCTCCTCGCTGCATGGACGGCGCCGCTCTTCGCGCAGGACCCTGGGCGCGCGGCTCCCGTCGCCGGCCCGCCGGGCGCCAGCGCGCCCGCTGCCAGCGCGCCGGGCGCCGCCGCCGACGCCGCGAAGGCGGACGCCGAGGCCCGCTTCCAGCGCGGCCTGCGCATGTACAGGGCCGAGGCGTGGGAGGCCGCCGCGGCCGAGTTCCTCGAGTCGCGGCGGCTCTTCCCGACGTGGGGCGCCACGTCCAGCGCCGCGCGCTGCTTGCAGAAGCTCGGGCGCGCCACCGAGGCGCTCGAGCTGTTCGAGGCGCTCCTCACCGACTTCGACGACGTGCTCCCGGCCGACGCGAAGCAAGCGGCGCTCGCCGAGGTGGAGCAGCTGCGCGGCCTCGTCGGCGCGATCGCGATCGAGGGGGGCCCGCCCGGCGCGGTGGTCCTCGTCGACGGCGAGCGCCGCGCCGAGCTGCCCCTCTCGGGCCCGCTGCGCGTCGCGGCGGGCGCGCACGCGGTGCGCGTCCAGAAGGACGGCTTCGAGCCGTTCGAGGCGCGCGTCGACGTCCTCGGCCGCGAGACGGCGCGCGTCGCGGCGAGCCTCGCGGCGATCGAGACGCGCGGGCGCCTGCGCATCTCCGAGGTGACGGGCAAGCGGCTCGGCGTCGCGCTCGACGGCGTGCGCGTGGGCACGACCCCCTGGGAGGGCAAGGTCGAGCCCGGCGCGCACGTGATCGTGCTGTTCGGGACCGACGGCTTCGGGACGCCGCCGACCACGGTCTCCGTCAAGGCGGGCAAGGTCGTCGACGCGTCGCTCCGGGCGGTGAAGGCGCGCCCCATCCTCACCGCCGCAGACCCGGTCGAGCTCGACTACGAGAAGGGCGCCCCGATCCCCCTCGGATACCGCCGCGTGACGAGCGCGCGCGGCGGGCTCATCACCGCGGGATCGACCCTCTTCGCTGTGACCTACACGCCCCTCTCGTTCTCGGGCACGGTCTCCGGCTACCCGATCCTCGCCCTTCCGGTGGTCGGCCCGCTGATCCACGCGACGCAGGTGTCGGACGGCGCCGACGTGATCTTCGTGACCGACGGCGTCCTGCAGGCGGCGGGCCTCGCGATGCTCGCGAGCGGCGTCCTGTTCCGGAAGACGTTGCTCGTGCGCGAGGACGTCGCGCGCTCCGCCCCGCGCCTCCTCGGCGCCTCGCCCGCGCGCTTCGGCCGCGACGGCCTCGGCGTCCAGGTGGTCGGCAGCTTCTGATCGACAGACCTGGTCCGGCGGCTTCGGTCGACCCATCGACGGAGAGCTGGGCGGCGCGATCGGGGGATGATCCCGGCGTGAGGCCACCGCGCCTGCGGTCGCGTCGGCGCCGCCACGCACGGCGGCTCGTGTACGCTGCCCCGCCGTGCGATGTTCCGGGAGCGCCTTGCTCCACCCGCGCCGTCTCGTCGCCGTCGCCGTGCTCACCGGTGCCCTGGCCGGCTCGGACGCGCGGGCGGAGGTCCAGCCCCTGCGCATCACCTACGAGGCGCACGAGGGCTGTCCCAGCGCCGAGGCGTTCCTGCGCGAGCTGACCGCGCGCACGAGCCGCGCCCGCGCCGCCGCGCCGGACGAAGCGGCGCTCGACGTGCAGGTGCGCATCACCCGGAGCGCAGGCGCTACCCGCGGCCGGATCACCCTCGGCGCCGGTGAGGGGGCGCGCGTCCGCGAGGTCGGCGGCGTCACGTGCGCGGAGGTCGTCGCGGCCCTGGCGCTCATCACGGCCCTCCGGGTCGACCCCACCGCGTCCCTCGATCCGCAGCCGTCGGCCGCTGAGCCGCGCTCGACCGAGGATCCGGCTCCCGGCGGGGCGGCGACCCTCGGCGGGGCGGCGACCCTCGGCGGGGCGGCGGACCCCACCGGCGCGGCGGAAGCCGCCGTCGGCGGAGTGCCGGGATCAGCGAGCCCGCCGCCCGCCGCCGCGCCGTCGCCCGCCTCCACCCTGGCCTCACCGGCGCAGGTCGCGCGCGCCGCGCCCGCTCCGGCCCGCCCGCCGCCGGCGGCCGCCCGTGTCCCCCTGGGCTCCCCGCGGCAGCCGCTGCCCGAGGAGCGCCGGTGGACGCTCGGCCTCCACGCGAGCGCGGCGTCCGGAGTCACCCCTTCCGCCCTCCTCGGCGGGGGGCCCTTCGTCGAGCTGCGCGCCGATGTGGGGCTCGGCGTCTCGCTCCGCGGCGCGGTCGAGCTGGCCGCCACGGGCGCCGTCGATGTCGGGACGGGCGGCGCCCGCTTCACCCGCGGGATCGGCCGGCTCGACGCCTGCGCGGACCTCCTCCGCCCGGCGCGCTGGCTCGCGCTCGCGCCCTGCGTGGGCGCCGAGGGCGGCTTCCTCCGCGGCGCCGGGCTGGTCGGCGACACGATCGCCGAGGCGAAGCAGGCCACGGTGCCCTGGGCCAGCCTCGGGCTCCTCGCGCGCGCGACCGCCTCGCTCGGGGCGAGCGTGCGCGTCGACCTGCAAGGCGGCCCGCAGTTCCCGCTGGTGCGGCGCTCGTTCGTGTTCGAGAGCCCCGCGCAGCTCATCCACGAGGTGCCCGCGGTCACCTGGATGCTGCACGCTGGCGCCGGCCTGTCGTTTTGGTGATCGGGTCGCCTGGATCCGGAGATTGCACCAGGCGTGAGCCGTGGTGAAGCGCTGACCCTGGCGGATCTCCCCGCCGCCGTTCCGCCCGAGAGCCGGGCGGCGGCCGAGCGTCTCGCCGCGCTCGTGACGCAGCACTCGGCCTTCGTCTGGCGCTCGCTGGTGCGGCTCGGCGTGCCGCGCGCGGATGCGGAGGACGCGGTGCAGCAGGTCTTCCTGGTGGCGGCCCGGAGGCTCGCGGACATCGAAGCGGGCCGGGAGTCTGCGTTCCTGTTCAGCACGGCGCTGCGGATCGCCTCGCGCGCGCGGAGGACACAGCAGCGGCGCCGGGAAGTCCTGGAGGACGTGCCCCACGAGCGCGCCGACCCGGCGCCGGGCCCCGAGGAGATGATGGATCGCGCGCGCGCCCGTGCGACGCTCGACGCCATCCTCGACACGATGCCGCTCGACCAGCGCGCTGTCTTCGTGCTGTTCGAGCTGGAGCAGATGACGACGGCGGCCATCGCGGCGCTGCTCGAGCTCCCGGCGGGCACGGTCGCGTCCCGTCTTCGTCGCGCGCGCGAGCACTTCCAGGCGGCCGTGAAGCGGCTGGAGGCGCGGGCCCATCACCGAGGAGAATCGCCATGACCGATCCCGAGCGCCTCCTGGACAAGAAGGAGGGTGATCTGCAGACGGCGCTCCTCCGCGCGGCGCACGACGAGAGCCCGCCGAGCGGCCTGACGAGGCGTACGCTCGCCGCGCTCGGCGTCGCGACCGCCGCGACGCTCGCGGGCGGCGCGGCCAAGGCGGGGGCGGGCGGGGCGGCCGCGAGCTCGGGCGGGGCGGCCGCGGGGAGCGCAGCCACGGGCGGCGCGGCTGTGGGCGGCGCCGTTGCGGTCGGGGCGGCCGCGGTCGGGGCGGCCGCGGTCGGGGCGGCCGCGGTCGGGGCGGCCGCGGGCGGGGCGGCCGCGGGCGGGGCGGCCGCGGGCGGGGCGGCCGCTGGGGCCGCGCTGAAGGTGGCGGGCGCGGTCAGCGGAGGCGGGATCTTGAGCGCGCTCGGGATCGGCGCGCTCGCGGGCGTCCTCACGCTCGGGGTCGTGCAATGGACCGGCGTCACGGCGCCGGCGCAGCGCTCGCAGGAGGCGCCCACTGCGCCGGCGGCGCTCGCTCACCCGCCCGCCAAGGCGCCGGCGGCGCTCGCCCCGCCGCCGCGCTCCGGCGCGGCAGAGGCGGAGCCACAGCACGTCGCGGAGGAGCGCGCCGACGAGAGCCCGCCCCTGTCCCGGCCAGCCGCCCCGGGTCCAGCTGCCCCGGGTCCAGCCGCGTCGGCGAGAGCCGCCCCGGCCGCGAGCAGCCCGCGCGCGCCCGAAAGGAACACATCGACGCTGGCCTCCGAGCTGGCGTTGCTCGACACCGCGCGGCGCGCGCTGCGGGGCGGCGATCCCGCGGCCGCCCTCGCGCTGCTGGATCGCCACGCGCGCGAGTTCGCCGACGCGCAGCTCGCCGACGAGGCCGCGGCGATCCGCGTCGAGGCGCTGGCGAGCAAGGGAGATCGTGCGGGCGCGCATGCGGCGGCGCGGCGCTTCCTCGAAGCGCACCCCGGCAGCCCGCACGCCGATCGCGTCGAGTCGGCCGCCGGCATCGGCGCGCGCGAAGAAACCGTGATCCGGAGGAGCGATACCGGAGATTGATACGGCAGGAGGCTTTGCCATGAGGCTCTTGAACACCGTATCCACACTCTGTTGCTCCTCGGTGCTCTCGCTGCTCGTCGCCGCGTGCGGGATATCTTCTCTCGGCAGCGGCGTAGGAGGCGACGGCGGCAGCGGCAGCACCAGCAACTCCGGCGCCGGCAACGGCTCGAGCTCATCGAGCGGCGCTGGCGCCGAGTGCCGCGGCCCGAACCCTGTCGGCTGCCACGTCCAGGGCTGCCCCGCGGGGCAGACGTGCGTCGACGAGGGCTGCGCGCCGTCGAGGTGCGGATGCGACCCTGCGGCCGGGACGTGGGCCTGCACCGACGACTGCGGCGGCGGGACGTGCGTGCCCGACGAGACCGAGTGTCGCGGCCCGAGCCCCGCCGGCTGCAAGAGCCAGGGCTGCCCCGCGGGGCAGACGTGCGTCGACGAGGGCTGCACGCCGTCGAGCTGCGGATGCGACCCTGCGACCGGCTCGTGGTACTGCACCGACGACTGCGGCGGTGGGACGTGCGTGCCCGACGAGACCGAGTGCCGCGGCCCGAACCCCGCCGGCTGCAAGAGCCAGGGCTGCCCCGCGGGGCAGACCTGCGTCGACGAGGGCTGCGCGCCCTCGGCGTGCGGGTGCGACCCCGAGACAGGCCTGTGGACCTGCACCGCCGATTGCGGCGGCGGGACCTGCGTGCCTGACAGCGGCGCGTGCAGCGAGCCGAACCCTGTCGGCTGCCACGTCCAGGGCTGCCCGGCGGGGCAGACGTGCGTCGACGAGGGCTGCGCGCCCTCGGTGTGCGGGTGCGACGCCGAGACAGGCACATGGTACTGCACTGACGACTGCGGCGGCGGGACCTGCGTGCCTGACAGCGGCGCGTGCAGCGAGCCGAACCCCGTCGGCTGCCACGCCCAGGGCTGCCCCGAGGGACAGATCTGCGTCGACGAGGGCTGCACGCCCTCGGTGTGCGGGTGCGACGCCGAGACAGGCACATGGTACTGCACCGACGACTGCGGCGGTGGGACCTGCGTGCGCGCTCCCTGAGCGGGTCGCCGCTCCCGAGCCGACATACGGCCAGCTCGCCGGGCCTGGCGCAGCATCGGAGGCGACGACCGGACCCGGGTTGCTTCCCGGGTCCTCGGCGCGCGGCGGATGGAGAACCGCCTGCAGCGATCGTCACCGGCGGCGGAGCGGCGTCCCGGTCACCCCGCTCGCGAGGATCTCCTCGAGCGACGATGGATTGGCGTTGGCGAACGCTATGCTGTCGGCCAGCTTCGTGCCGCCGTTCTCGACGTCGGGCCCCTGAAGCTGCACGTTCAGCCACGCGTCGCCGTCGATGAGGTCGTCGCCGCCGCGGCCTTCGAGGAGGTCGCTGCCCGCGCCGCCGAGGAGGATGTTGCCGCCCGTGAACGTGGTCGCGCCGCCGAGCAGGGTCCGCAGTCCCTCGATCCGGGCGCTGCCGTCCTCGGTCAGCTCGTGCTGGACCATCGCGGCCGCGTCGCGGCTGTCGCCGCGCAGGATGTCGTCGTTCCTCCACCCCGACAGGCCCTCGACGAGGTCGAACCGGTCGCGGAGCTCGTCGATGGTCGGCGGCAGCAGCACGGGGATCGCCATGTCGGCGTCCACCGGCCGCGGGTCGCCGCGGTACGTGCTCCAGTCGAAGCCGAGCACGCCCTCGTTTCGCTCGGTGCCCAGCGAGTCGTCGACCATGATGTCGTCGCCGCCCTCGGCGTCGTAGTCGTCGTCTCCGAGGCCGCCGATGATCACGTCGTGGCCTCCGTTCGGGTCGTTCTGGAACTGGTTGCCCGCGTCGCCCTGCAAGAGATCGAGCTGCGGGCTGCCCTCGATCCAGTCGTCGCCGTCGTCGTCGAACACCGTATCTTCCGCGTCGCCGGCGAAGATGAAATCATCGCCGGGGCCGCCGAAGGTCTCCGTGCCGTCGGATCCGGCGACGATGTAGTCGTTCGCGCGCCCGCCCTGGTTCAGGTCGAAGCCCGGCCCCGAGCTGAGGGCGTCGTTGCCGTCGCCGCCCTTGAGGACGTCGTCGCCGAAGGTGTCCATGAGGATGTCGTCGCCGAGGCCACGCGAGCGCGTATGCACGCGCCACACAGCCCGTGAACGCGAAAAAGGCGGGAGATACGCGGGCATGACACCGATGTTCGGTGGTGGGCTACTTCGGCTGAAGGTAGGGGCTTTTGAACCGCCAAGGCGCCAAGGCGCCAAGGACGCCAAGATATCTTTTTCTTGGCGTTCTTTCTTGGCGTCCTTGGCGCCTTGGCGGTTCAAAATCTGCTCGTTTCAGGCGGTTTCAACCCGGTTATGCCCTGGAGCGGCGGCGAAGCCGCGCAGGTCGCGATCTTCCAGCGTGGCGCGTGCCCACCGCACCCCGGCGACAACGGGCAACTCGTCCCGGGGCCCGCGCCTCACTCGAGCGCGGGCGTTCCATACCCGCCGCCCCCCGGCGTCTCGATCACGAACACATCACCTCGACCCACCTCCACCGACCCGATGTGCGACAGCACCTCGGTCGAGCCGTCCGCGCGCACCACGAGGTTGCGCCCGGGCTCGCCGGCGCCCCCGCCGGCCAGGCCGAACGCCGCCGTCGAGCGCCCGTTGGACAGGATCGACGCCGTCATCGGCTCGAGGAAGCGCACGGCGCGCGTGCCGCCGCTGCCGCCCGGAAAGCGCCCGGCGCCCCCCGAGCCCTCGCGGATCTCGTAGCGATCGATCCGCACCGGGAACCGGTGCTCCAGCACCTCGGGGTCGGTCAGCCGCGAGTTCGTCATGTGCGTCTGCACGACGCTCGTGCCCGGGAACCCGCGCGCGCCGCCCGCGCCGAGCTCGATGCCCGCGCCCGAGCCGCCCGAGATCGTCTCGTAGTACTGCACCCTGTCGTTGCCGAACGTGAAGTTGTTCATGGTCGGCTGGCTGCTGGCCAGCACGCCGAGGGCGCCGTACAGCGCGTTGGTGACGCAGGTCGACACCTCCACGTTGCCGGCCACCACCGCGGCCGGCGGGCGCGGGCTCAGCATCGAGCCCTCGGGGATGATCACCTCGATCGGCTTCAGGCAACCGGCGTTCAGCGGGATGTCGTCGTCCACGAGCGTGCGGAAGACGTAGAGCACGGCGGCCATGGTCACCGCGCGGGGCGCGTTGAAGTTGTTGTCGAGCTGCGCCGACGTGCCGGTGAAGTCCACCACCGCCGAGCGGCGCGCGCGGTCGATCCGGACGGCCACCGCGATCGTCGCGCCGTTGTCGAGCGGCAGCGTGAACCGCCCGTCGCGGAGGAGCGCCGGGTCGAGCCGCGCGATCGCGAGGCGCACGCTCTCCTCCGCGTTGTCCTGCACGTGCTTCATGTAGGCCTGCACGGTGTCCAGCCCGAACTGGGCCACCATCGCGCAGAGCTCCTGCGCGCCCTTCTCGTTCGCCGCGATCTGCGCGCGCAGGTCGGCCAGGTTCTGCTGCGGGCTCCGCGCCGGGTACGGGCCGCCGCCCAGCGCCGCGAGGATCTCGGCCTCGCGGAGCCGCCCGGCCTCGACCAGCTTCAGGTTGTCGAGCAGCACGCCCTCCTCCTCGATCGTCCTGGAGAACGGCGGCATCGACCCCGGCGTGATGCCGCCGATGTCGGCGTGGTGGCCGCGCGAGGCCACGTAGAACAGCGCGCGAGCGCCCTGGTCGTCCCAGACCGGCGTGACCACCGTCACGTCGGGCAGGTGGGTGCCGCCGTGGTAGGGGTCGTTCAGCACGTACACGTCCCCCGGCTTCATCCCGGGGTTGCGCGCGATCACGGTCCGGATCGACTCGCCCATCGAGCCGAGGTGCACCGGCATGTGCGGGGCGTTCGCGATCAGGTTGCCCCCTTCGTCGAACAGCGCGCAGGAGAAGTCGAGCCGCTCCTTGATGTTGACCGAGTGGGCGGTGTTCTGCAGGCGCAGCCCCATCTGCTCGGCGATGTTCATGAAGAGGTTGTTGAACACCTCCAGCATCACGGGGTCGACCTCGGTGCCCACCGCGCGGCGCTCGGGGCGCGGCGCCACGCGGGTGAGGACCATGTGGCCGAGCGCGGTGATCTCGGCCTGCCAGCCCGGCTCGACGACGGTCGTGGCGTTGGCCTCGGCGACGATGGCGGGGCCGTCGATCACCGCGCCCCGCCCCAGCCGCTCGCGCCGGTACAGCGCCGCGTCCCCGGGGGCGCCGTCCGAGACCATGCGCACGCGCGCGTCGGCCTCCGGGCGGTGCGGGCGCGCCTCGGCGGGCCGCTCCTCGGCGGCGTCGCCCGGCCCGATCGCCTCCACCGACACGCTCTCCAGGACCAGCGCCTTGTCGGGCATCAGGAAGGCGAACCGCTTGCGGTAGGCCGCCTCGAAGGCGGCGCGGATCGCCTCCGCGCCGCCGAACGGCACCACGAGGGCGGTGTCGGTGCCGTCGTAGCGCACGTGCGCGCGCTCCTGCAGCCGCACGCGCTCCGGCGAGAACCCTTGCCCCACGAGCTCGGCCTCCGCGTCGCGCCCGATGCGCGCGAGCGCCTCGCGCGCCGCGGCCAGGCCGGCCTCGTCGAGGCGCCGCTCCACCGCGGCCTCGCGCATCGCGTTCTGGTCGGAGAGGCCCATGCCGTAGGCGGACAGCACGCCCGCGAGCGGGTGCACGAAGACGCGGCGCACGCCGAGGGCGTCGGCCACCGCGCAGGCGTGCTGGCCGCCGGCGCCGCCGAAGCACTGGAGGGTGTACTGCGTGACGTCGTAGCCGCGCGCCACCGAGATCTTCTTCACCGCGTTCGCCATGTTCGCGACGGCGATCTGCAGGAAGCCCTCGGCCAGCTGCTCCGGCGTGAT
Source organism: Sorangium sp. So ce134 (assembly GCA_051525975.1). GTDB lineage: Bacteria > Myxococcota_A > Polyangia > Polyangiales > Polyangiaceae > Sorangium. The sequence continues at coordinate 7,274,024 of CP150314.1, read as the reverse complement.
CGGGCGCGACGTCTCGCGGCGCACCTCCTCCGCGAGGTCCCGGAAGCGCCGCTCGACGACCTCGCGGTCGAGCGGCTCGTCGGCGCCCGGCCCGAACACGCGCGGGAAGAAGTCGGGCTGGATCTTGCCGAGCATCACGTTGGCGTCGGTGACGGCCAGCGGGCCGCCGCGGCGGTAGCACGCCGGGCCGGGGCTCGCGCCGGCCGACTCCGGGCCCACGCGCAGCCGCGCGCCGTCGAAGGCGAGGACGGAGCCGCCGCCCGCGGCCACGGTGTGGATGCTCATCATCGGCGCGCGCATGCGCACGCCGGCCACCTGCGTCTCGAAGGCGCGCTCGAGCTCGCCCGCGTAGTGCGACACGTCGGTCGAGGTGCCGCCCATGTCGAAGCCGATGACCTTCTCGTGCCCGCCCGCGAGCGCGGTGCGCACCATGCCGACGATGCCGCCGGCCGGGCCGCTCAGGATCGCGTCCTTGCCCTGGAACCTGTGGGCGAGCGTCAGCCCGCCGCTCGACTGCATGAAGTAGAGCGGCACGCCGGGCATCTGGCTGGCCACCTGCTCGACGTAGCGGCGCAGGATGGGCGACAGGTACGCGTCGACCACCGTTGTGTCGCCGCGCGAGACGAGCTTCATGAGCGGGCTGACCTCGTGCGAGGCGGAGACCTGGGTGAAGCCGATCGCGCGCGCGATTGCCGCCGCCTGCCGCTCGTGCGCCGCGAAGCGGTAGCCGTGCATGAACACGACGGCGCAGGCGCGGATCCCGGCCTCGAACGCCCCCTCCAGCGCGCGGCGCAGCGCCGCGCCGTCGAGCGGCTCGACCACCTCGCCCCGCGCGTCGACGCGCTCGCGCGCCTCGATCACGCGCTCGTAGAGGAGGTCGTGCAGCACGATGTGGCGGTCGAACAGGCGAGGGCGGTTCTGGTACCCGATGCGCAGCGCGTCGCGGAAGCCGCGCGTGGTCACGAGCACGGTGCGATCGCCCTTGCGCTCGAGGAGCGCGTTGGTGGCCACCGTGGTGCCCATCTTCACGCACGCGACCTCGGCGGGGGTGATGACCTGGCCGGGCGCGAGGCCGAGCAGGCGGCGGATGCCCTCGACCGCCGCGTCGGCGTACTGCTCGGGGTTCTCCGACAGCAGCTTGGCGGTCGCGAGCGAGCCGTCGGGCCGCCTGGCCACGACGTCCGTGAACGTCCCGCCGCGGTCGATCCAGAACTGCCATGGGCTCGAGGTCGACGTCATCGGATCCACTCCTTGCTAGAGCGACAAACGGGTTGAAACTGCCTGAAAAGCGCAGAAATTCGAACCGCCAAGGCGCCAAGGCGCCAAAAAGACGCCAAGTAAAGAGAGAGAAAAAAACTTGGCGTCTTGGCGTCTTGGCGTCTTGGCGTCTTGGCGTCTTGGCGGTTCATTTCTCGCTCAATCAACGTGCGTGATCGGCGTTCTAGCGTTTCTTCGCGCCCTTCGCCTGCGCGCCGGGGGCGCGGGCCGCTCGGGCCACAGGGCTCACAGCGAAGCTGCGGCGCGGGCTGCCTGGTCGTATACGCCGGACAGCCTGCGCAGGAGCCGCGCGAGCTCGCCGATCTGGCGGTTCTGCGCCTCGTCGGGCTCGAGCGTGCCGATGAGGAAGGCCTCGCGGTGCTCGGCGTAGCGCCTCACGTGCTCGCGGCCCTGCGCGGACGTCGCGTAGGTCACGTCCTTGCCTCTGCGGCTGACCTCGACCACGCCGAGGGCCTGCAGCTTCTTCAGCGAGTAGCTGATGACGTGCGTGTCCTCGTTCATGACGAAGCTGATGTCCGACAGCCGCTTGTCGCGCTCGCGGTGGTTCACGTGGTGCAGCACGCGCACGTCGAGCGGCGTCAGGTCCGGCAGCCCGGCGGCGGCCATGCAGTGGACCATCCAGCGCGAGAACGCGCTGTTCGCGACGATCAGGCCGAACTCGAGCTCGCTCAGCTCCGGGCTGCGCGGCGAGACGAGGTGCGCCGACGACACGATGTGCGGCGCGGCGGCCTGGGTCTCCACGGGGCCGGCGCCCGGGCGACCGCGCGCCTCGCTCCTCGGAGGGTCCGCCTGCTCCGTGCGGTTCGCCCGGCCCTTCGACGCGGCGCTGCGGCGCTTCGAGGTGCGCCCTCGCGGGTTCTCCATGGCCGGATTGTGGACCTGGATGCAGACAATTTGCCAACAAAATACAATTAAAGTGTTGGTTTTTTTTTTTTTGATTTTGTTCGTGGATCCAGCCTCTGCCCGTCGCTCCCGGCGCGCGCCATGCTCCCCGGCCCCCTGCGGATGGTCAGGCGAGGTCTGAATTGCGGACAGCCGCCTGAATTGACGTGCAAAAGTGCATCTCGAAAAAGGGTGTCGGCGGCGTGCCCGTGAGGCATGGTGTCGCCCGACCGATGCAGACCAACGCGCATGATGCGCTGTTCAAGACCGCTTTTTCCCAGGTCGAGCACGCGGCGGGGGAGCTGCGGCACGCGCTGTCGGCCGAGCTGTCGGCGCGGATCGACTTCGCGGATCTGCGGCTGTGCCCCGGGAGCTTCGTGGATGAGGCGCTGAAGGAGCGGCAGAGCGATCTGCTCTTTTCGGCCTCCATGGGCGAAGCCGGCGTGCTCGTGTATCTCCTGTTCGAGCACCAGAGCACGGTGGAGCCGCTGATGGCGTTCCGGCTGCTCCGGTATATGGGTGCGGATCTGGGAGCGTTACCTGGCCGAGCACCCGGCATCGAAGCGCCTGCCGGCCATCCGGGGTGGAGGCGCTGCGGGCGGTATGGCGGTACATTCTGGCGACGAACGAGCGGAACGAGGCGGACGAGGTCCTGCAGCGGCTCCTGGCCGCGGCCGGAGAATCCTGGAAGGAGGAGATCGTGTCGGCAGCCGATCAGCTGGTGGAGCGCGGAAGGCAGGAGGGCTTGCGTGAGGGCTTGCGGCAGGGACGCCGGCACGTACTGCTGAGGCAGCTCGACGCCCGGTTCGGCGCCCTGCCCGATGCCGTCGTCGCGCGGGTCAACGCCGCCGACATCGCGGAGCTCGATCGATGGTCCGAGCGCGTGCTCACCGCGTCGACGCTGGCCGACGTGCTGAGCGACCCCTGAGGGCGCGTTCTGCCGCGGAGGACCCGGCCGGACCGCCTTGCCACGGCCCCGCGCCGGTGCGCCCGACCGGAACCGGGGTTCAGCGCTGTACAACCGTTCGCACGACGTGGTAAACGTCCGAGCAGGTCTCGAAGAGAGAGCCTGCGCGAATGACCAGCCAGAAGCCCCTTCCTCACGTCACCGCCGCCCGCGCGGCGGGGCTGGCCGCGCTGCTCGGCGCGACGGAGCCCGCCGCGGCGGACGAGCGCGCCGTGAACGCGGAGCGGCACTTCGAGCGGGCGCGGCGGGCGCGCGCGGCGCGACGTCAGGCGCCAGCGCCGCCCGGCGCCGGACCGCGCCCGCCGTCAGGCACCGCGCCGGGTGCGGAGAGCGCGCGGGAGTACCTGCGCGCGGCGCCGACGCGCTCGCCGGTGCTGAACGCCTTCCTGAGCGAGCTCGGCGAGGAGCGAGGGGCGCTCGTGCCGGCGAACGTCCACGTCTTCGACGAGCACACGCTCGCGCCGCGGCTCGTCGAGATCGCCCGCCAGCGCCTGATCTCCATGCTGCTCGCCGTGGGCAGGACCGACGTCGCCCTGACCCTCGCGCAGATGCCGCGGATCGCCAACGAGCGCGCGGCGCGGCTCTTCATGCGGCAGGCGGTCCACGTGGGCGGCGACCTCGGGTCCATCACGCGCGACTACGCGCGGCACTACCGGCGCTCGGGGGCTCCGGACCGCGACGACCAGCGCGCCGCCTGCATCATGGCCACGTTCGCCGGGCGCCTGAGCGCCATGGCGGAGAAGCTCCTCGGCCCGCACGTGCGCGCCGAGCTGCAGGCCGCGCTGGAGCCGCTGACGTCGCAGGGCAGCGCTCCCGCCCGCCGAGCGCGCGCGAGCGAGCTCCTGGCCCCGCAGGGCGCCGGGCGCGCCGCCGCGGCGAAGGCGGCGCTCGGCGCCGCAGGCTCGACGCGACCGCGAGGCAGGTAGGCGCCCGCCCCCGCGGCCGTATCCTGTTGCGAGGGGCCCGTTCGTTTGCTTCGTTGGGTGCGAGGCGCCCCGGAGCGCTGGCTCCCGGGCCGTCGGAGACGTCATCCCAGCGAGAGGCCGAAGCTCATGATTTCGCTCGCAGAAGGCAGTGTCATCGCTGGAAGATACCGCCTCGAGCGGATGCTCGCGCGGGGCGGGATGGGGGCGATCTGGGTGGCCCGGCACCTCCAGCTCGACGCCGCGGTGGCGATCAAGCTCATGGCGCCCGAGTACGCCGCCTCGTCCACGGCGCGGGCGCGCTTCGAGCGCGAGGCGCGGGCCGCGGCGCAGCTCAAGATCCAGAACGTCGTCCACGTGCACGATTACGGGATCGAGGGCGAGACGCCTTTCCTGGTGATGGAGCTCCTCGAGGGCGAGGATCTCGAGGCGCGGCTCGCGCGCGAGGGGCGCCTCTCGAAGGCGGCCACGCTGAGCATCGTCACGCAGGTGTGCAAGGCGCTGCGCCGCGCGCACGAGATGGGGATCATCCACCGCGACCTCAAGCCGGCGAACCTCTTCCTCGCGCGCCAGGACGACGACGAGCTCGTGAAGGTCCTCGACTTCGGGATCGCCAAGGCCCCTGGCATGCTGCTGGCCGGCAAGGAGACGAAGACGGGCACGCTCGTCGGCTCGCCGTATTTCATGAGCCCCGAGCAGGTGCGCCGGAGCAAGACGCTCGACTGGCGCAGCGATCTCTGGTCGGTCGGGGTGATCGCCTATCGGTGTCTCACGGGCCGGCTGCCGTTCCCCGGCGAGGAGATCGGCGAGGTGTTCGTGGCCATCTGCACGGAGGACGCCCCCCTCGCGTCCAGCCTCGCGCCGGAGCTCGGGCCCGAGGTGGACGGGTTCTTCGCGCGCGCGCTCATGCGCGAGCCCGAGCGCCGGTTCCAGAGCGCGAGCGAGCTCGCCGAGGCGTTCGGCGCAGCGGCCGCCTCGCCCGGGGCGGGGGCCGGAGCGGTGCGGCCGCCGGCGCTCGCGGAGGGCGCGTCTCCCGCGCTCGCCCTCCACGGCGGCGCGATGGGGGCGAGTCCAGGCGCGATGGGGGCGAGTCCAGGCGCGATGGGGGCGAGTCCAGGCGCGATGGGGGCGAGTCCAGGCGCGATGGGGGCGAGTCCAGGCGCGATGGGGGCGAGTCCAGGTGTGATGGGGGCGAGCGCCGGAACACTGCGATCAGGGTCCGACGCGGTGGAGTCGAACGCCGACGCGTTCCGGTCGACGCTGCCGGCCGGCGCGGGGGTCCTCCCGAGCGGCTCGCCGGGCAGCGGCGCCCCCGCGGGCGGCGCACCGGCCTTCCAGGCGACCGCCAGCACGCTGGCGCCGTCCGGAACCAGCCTCGTCGTGCCGCCGGGCCGCGGTCGCCGCGGCTGGATCCCGCTCGCCTTCGGCGCGAGCGTGCTCGCGCTGGGGCTCGTCACCTACGCCGTCCTCCGCGCCGCCGCGCCGAGCGACGCGCCGGCGCCGCAGCGCGATGCGGCGAGCTCGCCTGCTTCCGCAGCCGCGCAGTCCGCGACAGCCCTCTCCGCGGCAGAGGTCCCCGCGACGGCGCCGGACCCTTCGCCGCCGCCCTCCTCCAGCGCCCCCGCCGCGGCGAGCGCGCCCTCCACCCCCGCCGCGCCGATCAGCGCATCCGCGCCCGCGCCCCCGCCGCCTTCACCATCCCTCCGCAAAGGCACGACGCAGCCCGCCAGGCCGAGGACCGCTCCTGACGATCCCACCGATCACATGTGACCTCCTCAGGCGCTGCTTCGACCGGCGCCCGCACCTCCTTCCCGCCGGCGATGCAGCGCGGGGCCCAGGCGCTCGCGCACGAGGTCGAGGAACACCTTGATCTTCGGCGACAGGTGCCGCGTGCCGGGATAGACGACGTGGAGCGGCGCGTCGGCCGGGCTCCACGCGTCGAGCACGCGCGCGAGGCGCCCCTCGCGCACGTCCAGCTCGCAGCGCATGGCGGGCAGCATCCCGATGCCCACCCCCGCGAGAACGATCCGGTGCAGCACCTCGAGGTTGTTCGCCGTCGCCCGCGGCGTCACGCGCACCTCCGCGCGCCGCGCGCCGCGGTGGAGCACCCACCGCGCGCCGGGCGGCTCCCCCGCGCGCGCCCCCGCCGAGACGAGGACGTCGTGGCCCGCGAGATCCGCCGGCACGCGCGGGGCGCCGCGCCGCGCGAGGTACGCGGGCGCCGCCACGAGGTAGCGCGGCAGCGCCCCGAGGCGGCGCGCGACGAGCGAGGTGTCGCCGGGCACGCCGAACCGCAGCGCCACGTCGAACCCCTCGGCGACGAGATCGACGACGCGATCGGTGCAGACCACCTCCACGCTCGCCTCGGGGTGATCGCGCAGGTACTCGGCGACCACGCCGCCGATCCACCCGAAGTGCAGCGGCGCCGTGATCCGCAAGAGCCCGCGCGGCCCGTCCTGCATCTGCGTCACCACCCGGTCCGCGTCGTCGACATCGGCCACGATGCGCGCGCAGCGCTCGTAGTACGCCGCGCCGACGTCCGTGAGGCTGAGCTTGCGCGTGGTCCGCCGGAGCAGCTGCGCGCCGAGCCGCGCCTCGAGCTCGGACACCTTCCGGCTCACCGTCGACTTCGGCATCCCGAGCTCGCGCGCTGCCCCCGTGAAGCTGCCCGCCTGGACCACCCGGGTGAAGACCGCGATCTCGTTGAGGTCGGGCAACATCGAATTGTCCCACGCATGGAACAGCTGTTCCCACAGGTCAACACTAATCAAAACCGTGGGACAGTCGTAGGTTCGCTCCAGAACGGGCGGCTCGGTCCCGTCGAGGTCGCGGCGCGACGGCTCGCGCGCGATTCACGGCTTGATCGACGAGCCCACCGGGAAGGAGACACGCATGTACTTGGTCACGGGTGCCACCGGGAACGTCGGCAAGGAGGTCGTCGAGGAGCTCCTCGCCGCGGGCGAAGAGGTCCGGGTCTTCACGCGCGACGAGCGCAAAGTCGCCCGCTGGGGCGCCAGGGTCGAGAAGGCCGTGGGCGACCTCGCGCGACAGGACACGATCGCGCCGGCGCTCGAGGGCGTGAGGGCCGCGTTCCTGCTGCCGGTCGCGGAGGCCGACGGCGTCGATCACGTCCGCGGCTTCCTCGCCGCAGCGCAGGCGAGCGGCGCGCCCCGCATCGTCCTGCTGTCGAGCATCAGCGCCGGCGCGCCGACGGTCCAGCTCGCCCATCGTCACGCCGAGCGGGAGCACCTCGTCCGATCGTCCGGGCTCCGCTGGACGTTCGTCCGCCCCGGCACGTTCATGTCGAACACCTTCCAGTGGGCCCGGTCCATCCGGGCCGAGGGCGCGGTCTACAACCCGCACGGGGACGGCAAGACCGCGCCCGTCGCGCCGCGCGACATCGCCGCTGTCGCCGCGCGCGCGATGATCTCGGAAGAGCTCGTGGGACAGGCGCTCGAAGTGACGGGACCAGAGCTCCTCAGCACGCCGGATCAGGTGGAGATCCTCGCGCGCGTCCTCGGCAAGCCGCTGCGGCGCGTGGACGTCTCGGTCGACGCCGCCAAACGGAGGATGATCGAGGCCGGGACCCCCCCGTCGCTCGCCACGGCCGTCGGCGAGCTCATCGAGCGCATCCGCGCGGGCAACGGCGCCGTGCAGACCGACACCGTCGAGCGCGTGACCGGGCGCAAACCGAGGACCTTCGAGGCCTGGGCGCGCGAGCACGCGCGGGCCTGGACCGGAGGCTGACGCGGGCGAGCCGGGGCGAGGCCGGCGTCAGCCCGGGCCCGCGCTCCGGCGCGATCATCGCCGCTGGCGAGCCGGGCTCACCCGGTCGGGTGGGTGTTCTTGTAAAGCCGCAGGCTGTTGCGGATCGCCATCGTCACGGTCATGGGCCCCACGCGCGGCACGAACACGCTCGCCTTGCCCTGGATATCGTCGCTGAAGTTCTTGAAGGTGGAGAAGTTGATGCAGAGGCTGCCCTCGCGGATCTCGGAGGCCTGCACGTGCGGGAAGCTCCGCGACGGCACGCCGGTCACCACGATGTCCGCCTGCCTCAGCGCGCCCGCCCGGTCCACCGTCGTCTCGCGCACATCGTGCGTCCCGCCGGACGAGCTGGGCACGAAGAGCAGCGGACCGTCGATGTCGAAGGAGGTCACGTGCGCTCCGTCGTGCGCCATCATGCTCGCGAGCGGCCTGCCGACGACCTCGCTGCGGTTGAAGATGCAGACGCTCCGGCCCTCGAGCGGCCGCTCGCCCTCGCCGAAGAAGCCGGCCGCCTCGACCAGCTTGAGGATGGCCAGCGGCGTACACGGCAAGATCGCCTTCTTCGTCTTCGCCTCGTCCAGGAAACGCTGGTTCCCGTACAGGCAACGTGCCCAGAACGTGTGGAGCCCCTCGATGTCCTTGGACGGATCGACGCTGTCCCGGAGATAGACGTCCTGCTCCGTGCCGAAGATCGGGTAATACACCATGATCCCGTGCACGCCCGGGTCCTCGTTCGCCGAGCGGATGGCGGACTCGGCGCTGAGCCGCGTGGCGTGGCGGATCTCGAAGCGCACCCCCACGTCCTCGCACGCCTTGCGCGTGTACTCCGCGTACGTGTACGAGGGCCCGTGATCCGCCGCGAGCACGCCGACCAGGAACAGCGGCTCTGGCAGGGCGGCGAGCTCCGCCCGGATCTCGCGACGGAACGTCTCGGCCACCGCGCTCGGATCGAGGACTCTGGCCGCGCCCGTGTCCCGGCTCGGCGGCTTGTCGTGGGGATCCATCGGGGGGCGCAGACGAGCACGCGTCAGCATCCCTGTCAAGTTTCCGGCGGCCGCTCCCGGCGGTGCGATGAACGACTCGGACGCATCATGGCATGGAGTCCCGCGCCGCCATCGATCGCGCAAATGCATCGCGAGCTCACCGCGCGGGGCGCCGCCGCTCCGCGCCCGCGGCCGCCCCCGCGTCGACGGGCTCGGCGACACGGCCGTCCGCGGCCTCGCCGGGGCCGCTCGCGCCGGGCACATTGAGGACCATTCCGCCCTTGTCGCGCAGCTCCTCGACGAAGTCCGCGCCGAACACCTCCTCGGGCGTATCGCCGTCGAGCCCGCCCATGCCCGAGAGCCCCTCGAGGTCCGCGAGGTTCCCGTCGCGGCGCCGGGGCGCGGGGCGCGACCGGAGGACGTCGTCCCGGGTCACCGTCAGCGCCACCACGTCCTCGCGCATCACGTCGATCCACGAGGCGGGGAAGTCGGCCTCGGCGCCCGCGGGGCCGCGCACGCGGAGCCGCGAGATGTCATTGCCGGGATCGTTCGCGCCGATGCCGACGAGCTGCACCTCGGCCTCGTCAGCGGTCATCACCCGCGTCTCGGGGCCGAGCTCGACCGTATCCTCCGTGACCCCAAGCGCCTCGTCCAGCTCCTGCCTCCGCTCGGGCGGCTGCGGGACGAGCGAGGTGTCGACCCGCCCAGCCGGCTGCGCCGTCGTCCGCCCCTCGTAGTACCGAGGCAGCGAGAGGAGCTCGTCCCGGCCCGGCCGGAGGCGGAGCTGGCCCCCCGCCGTGCCCTGCACGAGATCCATCGAGACCAAGAGCTCTTCGCTCGACAGCGGCGAACGGAGCACCACGTGGGTCAACACGCCCCGTTCCCGGTCGACCAGGACCCGGTCGAGCACGCCCGCATGGAGGCCGCCGTCCGCGATCACCGGCATATCGAAGTCGATCTGCATGGTTCCTCCTGAGCGAAGCGCCTCGTTCTCGAGCGAGAGCCTTGGACGGTGGGGCGCCGATGTCCAGGGGAGCGCCGGCGAGCGAGGAGACGCGACAGGCGCTGTTCCGGGCCGTGTCGACGTGATGAGTTGGAACGAAACGATGCTGACAGATCGCGAGTCGCGACTCGCGGTGAGCGGCTCGGCGGCGACGCTCCGGCGCGATCCCGAGATCGCCCCCGCGCCGTCATGACGGGCGACGAGCGCCCGCTCCGGGCACGGGCCACGGCCGCCGCGCCCTCCGGCGCGGGGCGACCGCCTCCGCGAGGCCTCGCGAGGGGCATCGCCTGCGCCAGCTCCGGGGCACAAGGTGGCACATCGTCAGCGACGACCCCTGGCTATTCCCGCGGAATTGCTGCTCCGAGATCCTTGGTAGGTTCTTGGTACGTCCCGTGCAATCTACGCGCCGGCCGCTGGGGTGTGCCAGCGCCATTCGGGAGGACTGGACTCATGCGCGTACGCTTCGATGCATTCCGCCGACGCTGGAGCTCACCCCACGTGCTGGCCGCGCTGGCGCTGGCGGGCGTGTCCTCGGGGGCGGCTTGCTCCTCCGACGAGGCGCCCGAACCGCCGTTCGGCCGCCCCGATCAGCCGCGCAACGGCACGATCGAGGTCGACGAGGCGGCGCTGCGCGGCGTGATCGAGGAGGGCGACCTGCGCCTCCGGATCCCGGTGCGCAACCTGACCGCCGGGGCGACGCGCGGCCACCTGCGCGTGACGCTCGTCGATATCGACGCGGACAAGGAACAAGGCACGACCGAGGTCGACGTGGACATCTCGAGCTCGGCCGCGACGACCGCGGAGGCTCGCCTGCCGGCGCCGGCCGTGAGCGCGCAGCCGGGGCTCGCGCGCTACCTCGTCCGCATCGACGACGGGTCGGCGAAGGGGCTCGTCGTGACGCGGAGCCTGCTGCGCGTCATCCCGCCCTACGACGTGCAGCTCGAGGGGCCGGCGCGCGTCGTGCGCGGGCGCGCCGCGAGCTACCGCGTGCGCGCGACGGACGCCTTCACCCACCAGCCGGTGCCGAGCGTGGACGTCGAGCTCGCCGTGGGCGAGGGGGCCGCGGCGCGGGAGCTCCGCGGGACGACCGACGCGCTGGGCGCCGCGGTGTTCGAGGTGGAGCTCGGCGACCTCGGCGATCTCCCGGTCTCCGCGCGGGCGCTCGGCTTCGGCGTGAGCGCGGTCGTCGACGAGCGCATCTCCGTCGAGGGCCCCGGCCCGAAGCTGCTCCTCACCACCGACAAGCCGCTCTACAAGCCGGGCCAGACGATCCACCTCCGCGCGCTCGCGCTCGAGCGGGGGAACAACGCGCCGCTCGCCCGCCAGGCGGTCACGTTCGAGGTGGAGGACGGCAAGGGCAACAAGATCTTCAAGAAGCCGATCGAGACCGACGCCTTCGGCGTGGCCGCCACGACGTTCCAGATTGGCTCCATCGTGAACGTCGGCGAGTTCAAGGTCCGCCTCGTGAGCGGCGAGACCACGACGGAGAAGACCGTCACCGTGGGGCAGTACGCGCTGCCGCGGTTCGAGGTCGCCGTGAAGACCGACCGGCCCTGGTACAGCGCGGGCGACACGCTGACCGGCACCATCGACGCGCGCTATTTCTTCGGCAAGAACGTCGCCGGCAGCGTGACCATCGAGGCGGCGTCGCTCGACGTCGGCCAGACGACGTTCCAGCGGATCGTGGGCGCGCTCGACGCCGAGGGGCACTACGGGTTCAGCCTGACGCTGCCGCAGCACCTCGCGGGCCTGCCGCTGGAGCAGGGCGACGCGGCCGTGACGCTCACGATCACCGTCGCGGACACGGCAGGACAGGAGGTCACCAAGGCCGTCCCGGTGAAGGTCGCCGCGGACGTGGCCTCGCTCGTCCTCGTGCCCGAGGCGCGCGAGCTCGTCCCCGGGGTCCCGAACACCCTCCTGCTCTTCGTCACCGATCCGCTCGGAGAGCCCATCCCCGACATCGATGCGGTCATCACCGCGCCGGACGGCGCCGAGCTCACCGCGCGCACCGACGCGTTCGGCCAGGCCGCGGTGGCCTTCACCCCGCCGGTCGGCGCGGCGGACGGCGAGTTCTCGGTCCGGGCCACGGTGGGCGAGAAGGCGGTGCAGCAGAAGTTCTCGTTCGCGGCCCAGGCGGGCGGCGAGCACCTCATCGTGCGCACCGACCGCGCCGTGTACGAGGCCGGCGAGACGATCGAGGTCTCCATCGAGTCGAGCGAGGAGGCCGGCAGCGTCTATGTCGACTGGCTGAACGACGGCCAGGCGGTCGACATGCGCTCTCTCGAGCTCGAGGGCGGGCGCGCCCATTTCAGCATGCCTGTCGACGCCGGCCTGCTCGGCAGCAACCGGGTCGAGGCGTACCTGGTCGACGACGACGGCAACCTGGTCCGCTCGGGCCGCACGGTCTTCGCGCGGGGCGACTCGGCCCTGAGCATCGAGGTCGACGCCGACAAGCCCCTGTATGCGCCCGGGGAGACGGCGACGCTGCGGCTCTCGGTCAAGGACGACGCGGGCAACCCGAAGGTCGCGGCGGTCGGCGTGCAGGTGGTCGATCAGGCCGTGTTCGCGCTGGTCGACGCGCAGCCCGGGCTGCTCCGCACCTACTTCGAGCTGGAGGACGAGTTCGCGAAGCCGAGCTACCAGATCCGCGGCCCCTCGGCGAACCTCCAGAACCTGCTGTTCAGCGCGACCGCGAGCGAGGACCCCGAGCAGGCCGAGGCCGCGCAGCGCACGACCCAGGCGTCGCTCGCCGCGCTCGCCGGCACGTCGCTGACCGGCCTCCAGGCGCGCACCTGGCCGGCCGTGCTGTCGCAGGTGCAGACCGAGCTCGCGCCGTTCCACGAGCGTCAGAGAGGCGCGCTCCGGCCCGTGCTCGCCGAGGCCACGGCGGGCGCCGTGGCGGACCTCCGCGCGCTCGGCTGCGACCCGAGCCAGTACTACTGCGACGGGCAGGGCGAGTACGTCGCGCTGCTCGCGGGCCGGACGGCCGAGCGCCTCCGCGCCTTCGACGTGTGGGGCAACGCGTACGGGCTGGCCTCCTCCTGGACCGGGCTCACGCTGACCTCGTCGGGGCCCGACGAGGTGGCGCAGAGCGCGGACGACGCGACCATCGCGTTCGAGTTCAGCGAGCTCGGGGTGGACATCTCGCAGCAGTCGTGGCCCGCGGCCGGCGAAGGCGACGGCAACTGGGCCGTGGCGAGCGGCAGCAGCGGAACGGGCGGCGGCGTCGACCCTGAGGAGCCCGGCGGCGGCGAGAGCGGACCGCGCGTCCGGCGCGAGTTCCCGGAGACCCTCTATGTCAACCCGAGCGTGATCACGAGCTCCGACGGCACCGCGACGCTGAGCATCCCGCTCGCGGACAGCATCACCGAGTGGCGGCTCTCGGCGCTCGCGAACTCGGCCGACGGCAAGCTCGGCGGCGTGCAGAGCGGCTTCAAGGTGTTCCAGGACTTCTTCGTCGACGTGAGCTTCCCGGCCACGCTCACGCGCGGCGATGAGGTCGAGTTCCCGATCGCCGTCTACAACTACCTCGAGACGCCGCAGACGGTGGATCTCACCCTGGAGCCGGGGAGCTGGTATACGGCGCTCGGCGCGACGTCCTCGCGGGTGTCGCTCGCGCCGGGCGAGGTGCGCGGCGTCCGGTTCCCGGTGCGGGTGAACACCGTGGGCGTCAACTCGCTCACGGTCACGGCGCGGGGCACCGAGGGCGCCGACGCGGTGGCCCGCACCGTGCGCGTGGTCCCGGACGGCAAGCCGTTCGCCGAGAGCAAGTCCGGCATGATCGAGACGGGCAGCGTCACCCATGGGCTGTCGTTCCCCGACGGCGCGGTCCCCGGCTCGAACCAGCTCTATCTCGAGGTCTACCCCGCGTTCCTGTCGCAGGTCGTGAGCGGCATGGACAGCATGCTCCAGGTGCCGTCGGGCTGCTTCGAGCAGACCACCTCGACCACGTGGCCCAACGTGCTCGTCACGCAGTACATGAAGCAGACGGGCCAGATCACCCCGGAGATCCAGATGAAGGCCGAGTCGCTGATCTCGGCGGGCTACCAGCGCCTGCTCACCTTCGAGCACGCCGGCGGCGGGTTCTCGTGGTTCGGCGAGCAGGACGGGCACCCCTACCTGTCGGTGACCGCGTTCGGCGTCATGGAGTTCGCCGACATGATCAAGGTGCACGCCGTGGACGAGGCGATGCTCGCCCGCACCGTGGCCTGGCTCGCCGGCCAGCAGAAGGCCGACGGCACGTGGGAGGGCGATCAGACCGAGTTCTTCAGCTTCCACACGGGCACGCTCCGCAACAGCGCCTTCGTGCTGTGGGCGCTCGCGAGCGCGGGGTACCCGGGACCCGAGGTCGCGCGGGGGCTCGATTATCTGGGCAGGTCGCTGCAGCCGGCGACCGACGACCTGTACACGCTGGCCATCGCGGCCAACGCGCTCGCCGTGGCGGACCCCTCCGGCGCGCTGACCGACCGGGTGCTCGACGCCCTCGACGACCGCAAGACGGCCGAAGGGGACGCGTTCTTCTGGGACGACGGCGGCACGCAGACCTCGTTCTACGAGTCCGGGAGCGACGCCAGGGTCACGACCACCGCGCTGGCGGCGCACGCGCTGCTGTCCGCGGACGCGCACCGGTCGAGCGCCGACGGCGGCGTGAAGTTCCTGACCGAGTCGAAGGACGCGAATGGCAACTTCGGCTCCACGCAGGCGACGATCTGGAGCCTGCGGACCTTGCTCCTCGCCGCGAGCAAGGGGAGCGAGGGCGCCGTGGGATCGCTGACCGTCGCGGTCGACGGCGAGGCGGCGGGCACGATCTCGCTGCGCGAGGACCAGGCCGACGTCATGACGACGGTCGATCTCACGCACCTCGCGACCACGGGCGCGCACGAGGTCACGCTCGCCTTCGAGGGGGAGGGGAAGCTCAGCTACAACCTGGTGAGCCGCCACAACCTGCCCTGGAGCGCGGTCCCGAGCGACGGGGGCGGGCCGCTCTCGGTCAGCGTGAGCTACGACAAGACCGCGCTGTACGTGAACGACCTCGTGATCGCGTCGGTGGACGTCAAGAACACGACGAACTCGGCGCAGAGCATGGTCCTCGTCACGGTCGGGCTCCCGCCGGGCTTCCAGCTCCTGACCGAGGATCTCCAGCAGTACATCGCCGCGGGCCAGCTCTCGAAGTTCGAGATCACGGGAAAGCAGCTGATCCTTTACGTGAAGGAGATCCCCGGGGGCGGCGCGGCGCGCTTCGATTACCGGCTGCAGGCGACCATGCCTGTCCGGGCGGAGGACGGCGGCGCCGAGGTGCACCCGTATTACCAGCCGGAGCAGCAGAGCTTCTCCGGGGCGCAGGTGCTCGAGGTGATGGGCGAGTGAGCCGCTGAGCGGGCGACGGCGCTGGCCGCGCACCGGCGGCCAGCGCCCGCGCGCGGGGCTACTTTGGCCGGATGTGCGGTGTTCGCGAACCGCCAAGGCACCAAACACGCCAAGAAACCTAAAAATTTCAAATACTTGGCGTCTTGGCGTCTTGGCGTCTTGGCGGTCCACTCTTCCGGGGCGCCGCGCCCGGATCAGGGGCAGGCGACGCGCCAGGCGTCGAGATCCAGCCGCTTGATCAGCGTCGAGAGCCCGAGCGGCTTCGTGGCGGCGCAGACGGCGTTCGCCCTCGACGCGGCGACGTACTCCGCGTGGAAGACCGCCTTGCCGGCGCGGATGAAGGGCGTGAGCATCTCGCACTCGCCGTACGCGTGGCACTCCTCGTTGAGCGCCCAGTCGAAGTCACCCACGAGATCTCTCACCTGATCGAGGTCGTTCTTCAGCCCGATGGACAGCCCGCGCGCGTGCGCCTCGGCGGCCAGGAAGCGGTTGTAGTCGAGCTGCGTCGCCGCGGTGAGGGGGAAGCCGGGATCGTTGGTGTAGCCGTCGACGTTGTCGGGCTCCACGCCGTCGCAGCGCTTCCTCACCGCCAGGTCCAGCCGGGCCTTCATGACGTCGCGCACGCCGGCGCTGCGGGTGTCGAGCCACCGCTCGCCGGGCCATCCGTCGAGCGGGTTGCCGAGCGCCGCGGCGGGGAACTTCGACGCGTCGCTGCGCCAGTCCTCGGAGCTCCCGGCGCTGAAGTAGCAGATCACCTTCTTCCCGGCGGCGCGCAGGGCGTCGATCGTCGCCTGCGGGGCCTCGAAGAGGTCGATATCGTACATGGCGACATCCAGGCTGGTGTCGATGGTGCCCGTGAGCTGCCACTGCCACGTGGTCCCCGGGGCGGGCACCCAGATACCGGTGCCACCGCCGCTGCCGCCGGTGCCGCCGCCGCCAGCGCCGCCGCTGCCGCCGGCACCGCCAGCGCCGCCGCTGCCGCCGGCACCGCCGGTGCCGCCGCTGCCGCCGGTGCCGCCGCTGCCGCCAGCGCCGCCGGCGCCGCCGCTGCCGCCGGTACCCCCGCCGCTGCTGGTCGAGCTTCCGGTCGTGCTGCCGCCGCCGGCCGTGCCCGTGAGGACGAGCTGGTCGAGCTGCGAGCTGTCCGCGGAGCTGGTCGAGGCATACCGGATCTTGAGGGCCCCGCCCGCCACGAACCGCGCATGCGGCGCCGGCAGGCTCAGGCTCGCGCTCGTCCAGGTCCAGTCGCCCGCGAACGCGTTGTCGCCGACGGGGACCCAGGCGCCGGCGGCCGCGTCCCACGCCTCGAAGGTCCAGCGCATGGCCGACTTCTCCGGGCCGCGGTAGTTGACGCCCAGCGCGAGGGACGACAGCTGCGCCGCCGAGGTGCCCGCGGGGAGCGCGTATTCGCACGTCGCGCTCGTGCGCGGCGCGAACTCGACGTACTTGTTCCAGACGTCCTGATCGCCGGTGAGCTCGGCCGCCGCGAGCGCCGCGGCCGTCTGCCCGGCGCCGATCTTGCCGCGGCTCACCGTCAGCTTCGAGCACGCCATCGTGAAGCCGCCGGTGACCGCGTCGCCGCTCGCCGCCGAGGCGACCTCCGCGTCAGCGGCCGGATCCGCGCCGCACCCGGCGGCGAGCGCTGCGGTGAAGCACACGACGGCGCGGGCGTGGCCAAGCGCGCTGCGGTGCGCGAGAGCGGACACAGGACGGCGGGAATAAGTCATGGGTTCTCTCCTGGTTCGTGGGCTCTAGAAGCTCGGCGCACGTCGGCGTAGGGCGTCCCGCGACGCTCCGGTCCCCGCGATGGCTCCCGGCGACGGCGGCTCCCGCGTCGTCTCCGTGCGCGCTGGAGCGGCACTGCAAGGCGGGGGCCAGCGCGCGGTCCGCGTCATCCCCGCGATCTCGCGCCCGCGCCGCGCGGCGCCGTCGCTGAGGGTTGCGCAAGCTTCGTACACGTGCGCATCCTTCGGACGGCATGGCGGAGCGAGATCCTGGTCGACAGCCGGCCCCTCCGGCGGGCGAGGCGCCGCCGCCCCCCGCGGCCGAGGTCGCGACCGAGCTCGAGGCCGCGGCGGGCGCCGGCGGCGGGGCGCCGCAGGGGCAGGCGTCGCTCATCGTCCGCACGGGCGACGGCGCGGCGCGGGTGATCGACCTGGCGGACGGCGACGTGATCGCGATCGGGCGCGCGCCGGAGTCGGCGGTCTGCGTGGACGACCCCCGCGTCTCGCGCAACCACGCGCGCGTCGCGCGGCGGGGCCACGCCCTCGAGCTCGTCGACCTCGGGAGCCGCAACGGCACGTCGGTGAACGGCGCCGCGGTGCGCGGGGCCGAGCGGCTCCTCGCCGGCGGCGACGTGATCCGCATCGGCCCGGCCGAGCTCGTCGTCGCGATCGCCGCGCCCGCGCTGCTCCCCGGGCCGGCGCCGGCCGGCGCCGCGCCGCCGGGGCTGGAGGACGCGCTCGCGGGCGCCGGCTTCGTCGTCGCGGACGAGTCCATGGTGAAGGTGTTCCAGGTGGTGCAGCGCCTCGCGCGCGCCCAGACGACGGTGCTCGTCCTCGGCGAGACGGGCGCCGGGAAAGAGGTCGTCTCCGAGCAGATCCACCGCGCGAGCCCGCGCGCCGGCGGCCCGTTCGTGCGGCTGAGCTGCGCGGCGCTGCCCGAGACGCTGCTCGAGAGCGAGCTCTTCGGCCACGAGAAGGCCGCGTTCACCGGGGCGGATCGCCGCAAGATCGGCTATTTCGAGGCGGCGCAGGGCGGCACGCTGCTGCTCGACGAGGTCGGCGAGCTGCCGCTCGCGATGCAGGCCAAGCTGCTGCGCGTCCTCGAGAGCCGGCGCATGGCCCGGATCGGCGGCACGCAGGAGATCGAGCTCGACGTGCGCGTCGTGTGCGCCACGCACCGGGATCTCCAGGCGGAGGTGGCGGCCGGGCGGTTCCGGCAGGATCTCTACTACCGCATCAGCACGTTCGTCCTCCGCGTCCCGCCGCTCCGCGAGCGTCGCGCCGAGATCGCGCTGCTCGCGCACCGCTTCGCGCAGCAGGTCGCCGAGCGCATGGGCGAGCCGGCGCCGCGGTTCGCGCCCGCCGCGATGCAGGTGCTCGAGGCGCACGCGTGGCCCGGCAACCTGCGCGAGCTGCGCAACGCGGTCGAGCACGCCGTGGTGCTGGCCGAGGGCGGCGTCATCGAGGTCGAGCACCTGCCGGCGACCGTGGCCGGGGGCGGCGCGGGCCCCCCGAGCGCGGGGGCGCCTGCGAGCGTGGGGGCGCCGGCGAGCGCGGGGGCGCCGGCGAGCGCGGGGGCGCCGGCGAGCGTGGGGGCGCCGGCGAGCGCGGGGGCGCCGGCGGAGGACGCGTCGATGCCGGCGCGCCTCGCCGAGCTGGAGAAGAAGAGCATCGAGGACGCGCTCGCCGCCGAGGGGAACAACCAGACGCGCGCGGCGAAGCGGCTCGGCATCTCCCGGCGCGCGCTGCTCTACAAGCTGGACAAGTACAACCTCCGGCGGTGAGCGCCGCCGATGGAGCGCGAGGGCCCCCGGAGGACGGAGGGCGGGGGCGACCGTCCCCGGGAGATGGTCATGAGGCGAGTCAACCAGGGTGTTCCCTCCAGCTGCCCTATCGGCGGCGGATCCGTCAAAATCGTCAAGGAGCTCAAGTGAAGACGATCCTCCTGTTCGGCCCCGTGCTGTCCAAGCTCAAGAACGCCTACGGGGGCGGCACCGGCGGCTACACGCGCAACATGTCGGTGTACCTGAACCATTTCAAGTCCGACGACTTCACGATCGTCCCGTGCTTTCACACCGTGAGGGGCCAGTACGACTTCGGTCCCTTCACCGCTCCCGTGCGGCTCGCCAAGGACCTCTCCGCCTTCATCTCCGACCTCGTGAAGACCAGGCCGGACGGCGTGCATATCCTCGCGCAGTACCGGGGCGCGATCCCCCGGGAGTTCGCCGTGGTGCTGATCTCCAGGCTGCTCGGGAAGCCGGTCCTGTACGAGATCAAGGCAGGGGCCTTCATGCAGTGGTACGGCAGCACGAACCCTCTGTCGAGGCGCCTCACCGACTTCTGCCTGAAGAGCTCCAAGGTCGTCCTCGCCGAGGGGAACGTGTACCTCGACTTCATCAAGGAGACGTTCGGGAAGGAGGCGCACTACTTCCCGAACTTCATCCCGACGGAGGAGGTCCCCGCCGAGGTCTCCGAGAAGCTGACGGACGAAGAGCTCAAGGTCCTGTTCGTGGGGTACTGCTTCAAGGACAAGGGTATTTACGAAGTGGTGTCGGGCTGCGAGGAGGCCGCCAGGCAGGGCACCCGGATACGCCTGACCATCATCGGGAAAGAGCACGACGATTTCACGCGGTGGATGGACGCGAAGGGGCAGCAGCCCAACCTGACCATCCAGCGGCTCGGGCTGCAGCCGCACGCGGAGGTGCTGCGGCACTTCAGGTCGAACGATATCTTCTGCTATCCCACGAGCCACAAGGGGGAAGGGCACAACAACTCCATCAACGAGGCGCTGATGATGGGGCTCGTGATCGTCACCACCAACAAGGGATTTCTGGGGGATATCCTCAGCGACGAGAGCGCGTACTTCCTCAAAGAGGTGTCCCCCGGCGAGGTCAGCGAGGCGATCCGGGCGATCGACGGGCAGAGGGAGGAGGCGACGAAGAAGTCGAGCCACGGGAGGAAGCTCTTCCAGGAGAAATTCACGAGCGACGTCGCCTTCAAGAAGCTGAGCCGCTGCTACCAGGAGCTGGTGCAGCGCTCCCCGAGGGCGTAGGTCGGATCAGGCCGTGCCGAGGAGCAGGGCGACGGCGTCCGCTGCGCGCAGGGCGGATCGTTCGCTCGCGGACGCGGTCACGCCAGCTGTCGTGGCAGGCGGATGACGAACTCGGTGAACTCGCCCTCGATGGAGTCGCACCGGATGCTGCCGCGGTTGCTCTTGACGATGATGTCGTAACAGATCGACAGCCCCAGCCCGGTGCCCTCGCCAGGCCGCTTGGTCGTGAAGAAGGGGTTGTACAGGCGGTCGCGGATGTCTGCCGGGACGCCCATGCCGTTGTCGTAGACGCGGATCTCCACGACATCGCCGTCGCTGCGCGTCGCGATCCGGACGTGCGGCTGGTAGCGCGGGTCGCCGGCCGCCTTCTTCGCGTTCACCGCGTATGCGGCGTTGTCGATCAGGTTCAGCAGCACGCGGCTGATCTCCTGGGGCACGATCGGCAGCTGCCCGACCGACGGATCGAGCGCGAGCTCCAGCGACACGTCGATGGGGGGCGTGCGGGACCGCAGGCCCTGCGCTGCGAGCGACGCGAACTTCTCGACGAGCCCGTTCAGATCCGTCGCCCGCCGCTCGCCCTGGCCGCCGCGGGAGTGCTCCAGCATCGAGCTGATGATGCCGTCCATCCGGCGGCCGTTGTCCTGGACGCGGGACATGCTGAACGCGATATCGTCCAGGATCGGGCGCAGGCGGCCTCTCGAGGTCGCGCCCGCGCCTGGGGCCTCGACCTCGTCGAGCGCGACCTTCGCGTCCTGGATCATGTCTTCGGCCAAGCGCGCGAAGCTATTGACGAAATTGAGCGGATTGCGCAGCTCGTGCGCGACGCCGGCGGCGAGCGTGCCGAGCGACGCCAGGCGGTCCTGCACGATCAGGCGATCCTGCGCTTCGCGCAGCCGGGCCATCGCCGCCGCGAGCTCATCGTTCTTCGCGGACAGCTCGCGCGTGCGCTCCTCGACCCGCTGCTCGAGCGTCCGGTACAGCACCGCGTTGTCGAGCGAGATCACCGCCTGCGTCGACAGGAGCAACAGGACCTTGATGCGATCGGGCGTGAACGCCCCCTTCATGAGGTTGTTCTCGAGGTACACCATGCCCTTCGGCTCCGACTGGCGCGGGAGGGGGAAGCACAGGATGGACGCGACCTGATGCCTCGCGATGTACGGGTCCCGCCGGAGCTGCGGGCTCGCCATGGCGTCGTCGACGACCAGCGGCTCGCCGGTGCGCGCCACGTGATGGATCACCGACTCGGGCACGCCGCGGCGCCCTCGGAGCCTCGGGTCCTCGTTTCCCGACGGCGACGCCGCGCTCGGCTGCGCCTCGTCGAGGCGCTTCTCGGCCTCGACGAGCCACTGGCCCCCGCGCTCGCGCAGGAGCGCGCCCGACTCCGCCCCGCCGGTCTCGATGAGGACAGCCATGAGGCGCGTCAGCAGCCGGTCGCGGTCGACTTCCCGCGAAATGGCCTGCGATGCGTTGATGACGCTGACCGGATCGACAACGTTCCGGTCCCACTCGGCGCCCCGCGTGCCGGTCGGGGCGACGGGGCTGAACGTGACGCTGGCGGCGCGCGGGACGAGGTGCGGCAGCTCGCGCTCCAGCGCCTTGGCCTTGGTCACCGCGCCCCAGCGGAGATAGGCCTTGTGCGCCTCACGAAAGCGGCTGCGGGCGGCGCGCGTCTCTCGCTTCTCCAGCAGGAACCGCGCCGAGAGCTCGCAGGCGAGCGCCTCTTCGTGGACATAGCCGCTCGCGCGCGCCAGCGCGACGGCGCGCTCGAACGCCGTGCGCGCGTCGTTGCCGCGGCCCTCGACGCGCGCGCGCTCCGCCTGCACGAGGGCGAATTTGTGCGCGATCGTCTGCGGGCAGTGCAGGAGCGCGACCTCGAGCTTTCGCTCGTGGCCCGCGACGCGCTCCAGGATCTGCGCCCTTTCGGCCTCGTCGGATCGTTGGAAGAGCGCGAGCCGGGCCAGCGAGTCCCACAGCGCCAGGATCGGCTCCCACAAGGAGTTCGCGGCGACGGCGGCGTAAGGCTCGCGCGCGCGGGCGTGCTCGACGGCGCGCTCGACATCACCGAACAGGTAACAGAGCATCACCTTGAGCAGGTGGTAGATCCCCAGGCCGCCGCCGTCGGAGCTCTCCGACAGCCGTGTCTCCTCGTCGTAGAACCGCCCTGCGAGGCGGGTTGGATGGGGCGTCTCCTCGAACAGGTTGCGCACGACCTGGTGGACGGCGTCATGCCAGCTCTTGACGATGTTTTGGCGGAACCGGACCGCGACATCGGCATGACGCTCGAGGTCGGCCGCGACCTCGCCGAGCGGATCGCCGGCGAGGAACCGCACCACGCACCAGCTCGAGGCAGCGCAGGCGGCGTTGTGCGGGCTGCCGGCCTCCGTGGCATACCGGTATGCGTCGAGGAGGTGCCGCACGATTTCAGGGAGCGGGAGCGTCCAGTGGATGAGCCGGCAATGGGCGTAGACATAGACGAATGAACGCATGCCGCTCTCGCCGAGCGCATCGGAGAGGGCGACCGCCGCGCGACCGAAGCGGGCGGCCCGGTCGATGTCCTCGGTCCTGGCGAGCAGCACCCCGTAGAACGTGTACGCAAGAGCCGAGTCGGCCGTGTTCCCGTGCGCTATCGAGATCTGGACCGCCTTGCAGACGATCGGCGCGACGAGGGGATGCGACGTCGTGATGGCGAGGGGCAGCATGCGATTCAGCAGCTCGAGGGCGGTCCGCGCCGCCTCGTCGGTGCAGCGCGGCAGGCGCACGAGGTCCTCGATGGTGCAGCCGGCGAGCGCCTCTTCCGTGCGCCGCATCTCCTCGGCCACCGCCCCGGGCGCTGCCGGTTCCGGCAGTGGGAAGCCGATGCGCGCGAGCAGGTCGGCGAGCGCGTCGAGCGCCTCGGTCAGCCGGGCCTTTCGCGCGGCGCGCGGGTCGAGGTGCGCCGGCTCCTGCGCCTCGGCCGGGTCCGAGGCGGCCGCGGCGCCCCGGTCGAGCTGCTCGACGACCTCGAACAGCATCTCCTCGCCCGCGTCGAGCTGCTCGAGCAGCTTCCGCCCGACCTCGCGGTGCAGGCGCACGCGGCTGTCATCGTCCAGCGCGGCGAGCGCCGCCTCCTGGACGCGCTCGTGCGCGAAGCGGAACTCGAGCTCGGACGCCGCCCCCGCTTCCACGTGGGCGTGGACGCAGCCGAGCGGGATCACGAGGCCTTCGGCGATCGCGTCCCGGAGCGCGCGCGCCACCTCGTCGACCGGGCGCGCGGCGACCCTGGCGAGCGTGCCGAGGGCGAAGCGGTTGCCGACGCACGCGGAGATGCGGAGCAGCTCTTGGGTGGGCGCAGGGAGCCGCTGGAGGCGCAAGGACAGCGGGTGGGTCACGTTGCCCGCGGCGCCGCGCCGGAGCAGGCGGCGGTGTGATTGCCCGTAGGGAGAAGCTCGTGAGCGTCACGGCCGAGGATGCTGGTCAACATGAAAGCTCCGGATGCCGGCGCAGGGGATCGGTCGTCCGTTAGCGCTGGCGAGCGCTCCTCGGGCGCGCGCTTTGCCAAGGAGTCACCTCGCGGCGTGTTGGACCGAGCGAGCCCGGTCGCCGGCGCCGCAGTGCACGCGACGTACCACCCCTGGAGCGCCTCCCGCGCGCCGCGGGCGCGACGCTGCCGCCCGCAGCGTCGCGCAGACTCGGCGCGCTCCAGGGCCCGATTCGCTCCGTCGACGCGAGCGCCGGTCGAGCCGCGCCGGTTCGACGCGCCGGCGCCGTGTCGGCCGACATGTCGGCGCCGTGTCGGCCGACATGTCGGCGCCGTGTCGGCCGACCCATCGACGCGCCGGGCCGACATGTCGGCGCCGTGTCGGCCGGCCCATCGGCGCGCCGGGCCGACATGTCGGCGCCGCGTCGGCCGACGTGTCGGCCGCGGCGGTCCTGCGCCGGCGCTACACCTCGACGGTCGGCAGCTCCGCGAGCGAGCGCGGCGCCGGCTCGCTCCGCACGACCCGGTAGACCGCCGTCGGCTCCTCCCTCGGCCAGACGCCCCGCGCGCCGGCGGGCTCGAGCTTGATCTCGCGCCTGGCCCCCGCGCAGACCGCGTCGTCGACGAGGATCTCCCCGGGGAGCGCCGCCCGCGCGAGGTGGGCCGCGGCGTTCACCGCCTCCCCCAGCACCGTGTAGCCGAGCTGGCCGCACGCGTGCGAGCCGACGCCCGCCGCGAGGACGTTGCCCGTGGAGAGGCCGATGCAGACCCCGTGCGCATACGGCGAGTCGTCGCCCGCGCGCTTCGCGATCGTCTCCATCTGCGCGCGCACGGAGAGGCACGCGTGGAGCGCCCGATCGAGGTGATCCGGCCCATGGAACACCGCCATCACGGCGTCGCCGACGAACTTGTCGACGACCCCGCCCTGCGCCAGGAGCTCCGGGACGATCACCTCGAAGTTGGCGTTGAGCACCCGCGTGGCCTCGGCGGGCGGCCGCTCCTTCGCGACGCGGGTGAACCGGTAGACGTCGACGAACGCCACGGTCGCCTCGAGCGCCTCGCTCGCCGCCACGCCCGCCGGCCCGAGCGACCGCAGCCGCTCGATCAGGGCCGCGCTCGTGAACTTCCGGAGGAGATCGTTCTCCTCGTTCGAGCGGGCCTTGCGCCGGTGCTCCTCGACGTGGCGGAGGGTCTTCGCCAGCGTCGCCTCGAGATCCTCGAAATTGATCGGCTTGAACAGGAAATCGAAGGCGCCCCGGTTCATGGCGCGGCGGATGTTGGTCATGTCGCCGTACGCGGACACGATCACCGTCCTCGCCAGCGGGTTCACCTCGGGGATGCGCTCGAGCAGGGCGAGCCCGTCCATCACCGGCATGTTGAGATCGGTGACGACGACGTCGATGTCCGGATGCCGCTGGAGCACGTCGAGGGCGAGCTGGCCGTTGTCGGCGAAGACGAGCTCGTAGGCGGCGCGGCCGGTCCTCCTGCGGAAGTGCAGCTGGAGCAGGAGCTGGACGTCGGGCTCGTCGTCCACGACGAGGATCTTGGCGGGCCGGGCCTCGGCGTCGCAGATCGCGGTGAACGCCGAGACGAGCTCGCGGGCCGACTGGAACCTGCGAGAGCGATCCTTCGCCAGGGCGCGCTCGAAGAAGCGGTCGAGCCCTGGGGGGTGAGCGACGCCGAGGGACGACGGCATCGGGAACGGATCGGTGCAGATGCTGACGATGAGCTTCCGGACGTCGCCCGGCGAAAACGGGAGCTGGCCGGTGAGCGCGCGGTAGACGATGACGCCGAGCGACCAGAGATCGGCCAGGGGGTGGGGGACGGCGCCGCGGACCTGCTCGGGGCTCATGTACGCCGGGGTTCCGAACCGGGTGCTGTACCGGTCGACGGACGGATCGTCGCTCCCCTCGTAGAGCGTCCACCCGATCCCGAAATCGAGGATCTTCACGGACTCGCCGTACGCGCTCCGGGCAAGGAAGATGTTTGCGGGCTTGAGATCGCAATGCACGATGCCAGCCGCGCTCGCGGCGTCGAGCCCCGCGCTGATCTGACGGAGCAGGGACAGCACGGCCGTGGCCGGGAGCTGGTGCACCCGCGCGAGCCGCGACTCGAGGTCCTCGCCCTCGAGCAGCTCCATGACGATGTACGGCGACCCTTGATCGATGCCGTAATCGTGTACCTGGACGATGTGCTCGTGACGGACCCGGGCGATCGTCATCGCCTCCTTCGCGAAGCGACGCTGCGCCTCTTCGGAGGCGACGTCCCCGGCGGCCATCAGCTTGATCGCCACCGTCCGGCGGAGCATCTGATCGAAGGCCTCCCACACGACGCCCATGCCGCCGTGGCCGATCTCGCGCCGAAGCGCGTACCTGCCACCGATCATGTGGTCCTGCATAACAAGTCAGAACACCTACGCGCCTGGGGACCGCCGGTCAACGGGCAGCGCGCCCCCCAGGGCCGCCCCGACACAGCCGCGGAGATCGACCGCTTCGGCGCGCAGATCCTCCGGCGCCGCGCCGCGCGCGAGGGAGTGATCGAGGTGGTCCGATGTGCGCGGCTCGAGCGCAACGGGTGTGGAGCCCCTCGCGCCGACAGTCACCCACCCGTCTTGCCAACATTTTCGGTGGCCGCGTATCCTCGCACACGATGGTGGTGGCGCAGCCAGGGGTGACGACGCTCGGGGCGATGACGACGCAACACCCCAGCGCCGCGGCTTTGCCGAGGTCCGGCGCACACCTCGTCCCTGCCCTCACCATTCTGCATCACCCTCGCATCGAGCGCGTCGGCGAGCGCGCCGTCCTGCGGGACATCGCCGTTCGGGACGCGATCGAGCTGTCGCGGATGGCGCCGTGCTTCGCTCCGCCGGGCTCGGTCCGCGGCGCGCCGCTCGAGGATGTCCATCTCAGCCGCAGGCCCCTGCGCCTGCTCGCGCTACCCGGCCGGCGGATCCGGCTGGAGGCGCCCGGGAGCCGCATGCGCGTCGCGGTGCAGGGCGCTCCTCTCCAGGCGGCCTGCGATCTGTCCGAAGGCGACGTGGAGCAGGGCGTCGTCATCGAGCTCGCGGAGCGGGTCGTCCTGCTGCTCCACATGGCGGATCCGAGCCCGCCCGAGCCGGGGGACCGCCTCGGTCTCGTCGGCGACAACGACGCCGTGGAGCGCGTCCGCCGGGATATCCGCCGCGTCGCCAACCTCGAGATAGCCGTCCTCCTCCGCGGGGAGACGGGCACGGGGAAGGAGCTCGTCGCGCGGGCCATCCACGAGGCCAGCGAGCGCCGCGGCCGGCCGTTCGTCGCGGTCAACATGGCGGCGATCCCCCTCGCGCTCGCGGCCGCGGAGCTGTTCGGCGCCGAGCGGGGGGCGTACACCGGCGCCGTGCAGAGCCGACCCGGGTATTTCAGCCTCGCCCAGGACGGGACGCTCTTCCTCGACGAGATCGGCGAGGCGCCGCCGGACGTGCAGGCGATGCTCCTGCGGGCGCTCGAGACGGGCGAGATCCAGGCGGTGGGCGCGCAGCAGCCGAGGAAGGCGCGCGCGCGCCTCATCGCCGCGACCGACGCGGATCTCGAGGCCCGGGTCGCGGAGGGGGCCTTCCGCGCCCCCTTGCTTCACCGCCTGGCCGGCTACGAGATCGCGCTCTCGCCGCTCCGCCGCCGCCGGGACGATATCGGCCGGCTGGTCGTTCATTTCCTCCGCGAGGAGCTCGAGGCCGCGGGCGAGGCGCACCGGCTCGACTCCTCGGCGCCGGGCGAGCCGCCGTGGCTGCCGGCGCACGTCGTGGCGCGGCTCGCGCGGCACGACTGGCCCGGGAACGTCCGCCAGCTGCGGAACGCGGTCCGGCAGATGGTCATGGGGAGCCACGGGTCGGCGAGCCTGGAAGCGACGGCGGTCATCGAGCGCCTGCTCGAGCGGCCGCTCCCCGAGCCGCGGGCGCGCGCCGACAGGAACGGCGAGGCCGCGTCGGCGCCGTCTCCCTCGGAGCGGGCGAAGGCGGAGCCTGCCGTGCACGGCGCAGAGCCCCCCGGCCACGGCAGGGGAAAGGGCGCGGGGTGGCGCAAGCCGTCCGACGTGCGCGAGGAGGAGCTGCTCGACGCGCTCCGCCGCAGCCGGTGGGATCTCAAGGCGGCGGCAGAGCTGCTCGGGGTCTCGCGGACATCGCTCTACGCGCTCGTGGAGGGTTGCCCGCGCGTCCGCCGGGCCAGCCAGCTTCCGCACGACGAGATCGCCCGCTGCTACAGGGAGTGCGACGGGCACGTCGACGCGATGGTCGATCGCCTCGAGGTCTCGAAGCGCGCGCTGCTGCGGAGGATCCGCGAGCTGGGCCTCGCGTAGACGCGGGCGGACAGGACATCCTTTCGCGGATGTGCCTCCTGGAAGAACGGCGCCGGCTCGACAGGTCCGAGGCGCACGGATCTCAGACCAGGAGGGGCGGCACCGCCTCGATACCTGAGGTACCATCGCTCCTGGTGGCGGCGCGTCGACGCGCTCCGCGCGTCAGTGCCGAGCGAGGCCAGCGCTGGCCATGCGCGCTCCGACGAGGGAACGCCGCGTCAGCCGTCATGGACAGACCGCCGCGTGGCCGATGGTGTTGCAGCCAATCGCGACGCCGCCAGTCACCTGCACTCCGGACGCGTTATTGCGGCTGAAGTAGTTCAGCGCATAGCTCGCGTCGGCGTCCCCCGAGTTGGAGATAAGGCCCTCAAAGCCGTTGCTCGTCAGCCGATTCTGGAGCGCGATGCCTGAGCTCAGGTTCAGGCCGTACTGACCGTTTGCCCGCACGGTCGAGCGCGAGACCTCGACATTCCCGTTCCCGGAAGTGGCCCTCACGCCGCTCAAGAGATTGCGGACGATCGTGGACCGCTCGATAGAACCGTTGGTCGCGAGCAGCACCCCGTTGCCTCCGTTGTTCGCGATGGTGAGATCGTAGAGGCGAACGTCAGAGTCGGTCGAGACGCCGTGGCTGCCGAAGCCCTCGATTCGGCCTCCGTAGGCCCGGCCCCTGAGGCCAACAGTCAGCCCGACGCCGGTCAGCGTCCCCGAGCAGCTGGTCGCGGGCTCGCCGGTGCAGACAACCGGCCCGCGGATCGAGAAGCCGTTCAGGTTGAGGGACGCACCGAAGCCCAGCTGGACGCCGCTCTGTCCGGAGGGGACGACGAGGTCCGAGCTCAGGACATAGCTGCCCGAGCCCGTGAGCGTCACGGGAAACCCGGGCGCGTCGCCGGCGACGCATCCGACCGCCGCACAAGCCGCGTCGATCGGAATCGCGCCATCATCGGCCAGGGCCGAGCTGGGCAGGGCAATTGCACTTGCGACGGCCAGCGAAACCATCTTCATCGTTTTCACGTTTTGTCTCCTGTGGTGAGGCGGATAGCAATGAAACATTAGCGCGCGAGAAAACAAATCGCGCAGCATGAACTCGACGACCGACACATGCATTGCGCCGCGGTTGCGCGGTGCTCCCATGATGCGGAGAGCAGGATTACGCCGAGCGGTGGTTCGATGAGCTGCGAAAGAGGCTGGGGCCGCCGCCAGCCTGACCTCCGCCCCGCACAGCATTAGGGGGTAAAGAGTAATTTCAACGCACAGACGTCAAGAGCGCAAAGACGCAAAAGTGCATTGCATTTGTTCTTTTTGCGGCTTTGTGCCTGTGCGTCGAGCTCTCTCTCTCCGGATCCCTGCCCGGACCCCTGGTGGGTGGAGCTAGCCGCTGCAGCAGCGGAATCCGATCGTGTGGTCCGTGTCGGCGCGCTCGCGCACGTCGCGCGCGTCGCACCGGAGCTCGTCGAGCGAGCCTCCGCTGTCGAACGCCCCGCCCCGCGTCCTGCAGAGGTCGCCCGGGCCGGTGTCGTCCGAGCACGCGTCTTCCCACTCGCGGACGTTGCCGCTCATGTGCTGCAGGCCGAAATAGCCGCCCTCGCACGCCAGGCTCTCGTCGTCGCCGACCGGCACCGTCGCGTCCCCGTCGCCGTTGCACAGCAGCGCGTCGAACTCGCCGGTCGCGTGAGCGCGCGCGCCGCCCTCGCTGCACGCCTCGAACCACTCGCCCTGCGCCGTGTCGCCGCCGTACGGCAGCGGGCCTCCGTGGAGCTTGCCGCAGAGGTGCTTGCCCAGGCTCTTGCAGTAGGCGCGGGCGTCGCACCAGTCGACGCAGGTGGCGGGGTGCTGGTCTTCCTCGTGGCGGGTCTTGCACACGTCGGGCGCGCCGGGGCCGGTGTCGAACGCGAAGCTGTCGTTGAACAGGCAGAACGGCTCCTGCGCGGCGACGTCCGGCTGCGTGGCGAGGAAGGCGCGGTAGGCGGCGTTCGACACCTCGGTCCGGTCGACGCAGAACGAGCTCTCGATCGTCACCATGCCGTCGGGGCACTGGCAGACGCTCGCGGCGCACGAGGCGGTGGCGCAGTCGGCGTCGGCTTCGCACGGCTGGCCGTACAGGCACGAGGCGTTCCGGGCGCCGGGCTCGCAGGTGAGGCCGTCCAGCGGCCGCACGAGCGTGCACGCCGAGACGAGGGCCGCCGCGAGGGCGGCCGCGGCGGCGTGGGCCGGCCGGAAGCGCATCAGAAGGCCCCCTCGAGGCCCGCGGCGGCGCCGGCGATGAACGGCCGGAGGGCCGGCCCGGGGGCGCCGGCGCCGGCCTTCGGCGGCCTCGCCGCGGCCGGCCGGGTCACGTAGAGCCACGCCGCGGCGCCCAGCGCGACGACGCCCACGCCGAGGCCGATGTCGGCGACCGCGTGCTGGACCCGGATGGCGCGCACGTCGTCGCCCGCGCAGCGCGGGGCGCACGTGGCGCGCAGGTTCGCCTCGGCGCTCAGCGAGACCGCGCCGGCGACGGCGAACACGGCGAGCCCCGCGGCGCCGACCGCGCCGGAGACCCACACGAGCCCGGGGACCGCGGGCTCCGCAGGCGGCGCGGCGGGCGCGGCAGGCGGCGTGGCGGGCGGCGCGGCCTGCGCGGCGTGCGGCGCTGCGGGCGGGGAGGGCGCGGTGTGTGGCGCGGCCGCGGCGTGCGGCGCTGCGGGCGGGGAGGGCGCGGTGTGCGGCGCGGCCGCGGCGGGCGGCGGCGCTGAGGCCGGCGCGCCGGCCGAGGAGGCGCCCAGGGTCACGGTGATGGCGCGGTTCTTCTCGCCCTCGCGGATCACCACGCGCTCCTCGACGGCGGGCCCCGATGCGGGCTCGTACCGGAAGGTGTGCGGGCCGGGGTCGACCGGCAGCGCCTTGCCGTCGAGCGCCGCGGCGAGGAGGCGCCCGTCCACGAGCACGCGCACGTCGAGCCGCTCCCGCCCGTGCGCGTCCCTCGCGGCGATGACCACGGTGGGCAGGCTCTGCTCGACCTCGGCGAGCCATGGCCCGCAGTCGGCCACGGCGGCCGCCGGGCAGGTGGGCTGCGAGCAGGCGATGAGCGCCTGACGGGCGGCGAGGAGCTTGCCGTCGCGGCGGAGGCCCTGCGCGCGCTCGTAAGCGGCGGCGCACGCCCGCTTGTGAGGCTCGGCGTGGGCGCGGGCGCCGGTGAGCGCGAGCGCCGCGGCGACGGCGAGCGCGAGCCGCGCGCGGGCGGGCGAGGAGGCGTTCATCGGGTCACATGCACTCGGGCTTGAGCCGGCGTATGCCGGCCTTGTCGACGGTATAGGGCGGGGAGCAGCGCTGGGCGTCGGTGCCGGCCGCGCGCGGCGTGGGCGCAGGGGCGAGCGCGCCCGCGGCCTTGCGCGCCGGCCTCCGTGCGGGCGCCGTCGCGGCGGCTTCCGACGCCTGCGGCGGGCTCGACGCCTGCGGCGGGCTCGATGCCTGCGGCGGGCTCGATGCCTGCGGCGGGCTCGCCGCGCTGGCCGGGCTCGCCGCGTGCGGCGGGGCGGGTGCGGCGGGCGTCGCGCTCATCATGCCCGGCGGGATGCCCGGCGGGCCGGGCGCCGGCTGGCCCGGCTCCGGCGGCACGACCATCGCGCCCGTCGCGCCCGGCGCCCCGGCGCCGGCGGGCGGCACCGCGGGCGCGTGGGCTGCGCTCGCTGCGTTCTCCGGCCCGGGCGAGCCGCGGCGCGCCCACTGCACGGCGAGCACGGCCGCGCTGCCGAGCAAAACCACGCTCAGCAGCGCGAGGACCGGGCGCGCTCGCCTCGACGTCGCGGCGGGCGGGACACCGCGCGGCGCGCCGTCTGCCGGGGAGAGCGCCACGGAGAGCCCGCTCGACGTGGCCGACCCCGGCGGAGACCCCGCCGCGATCGCCACCTCATCGAGGGCGCTGGTCGGGATCGCGGGCGCGGTCTCGGCCAGCCCTCCCGCGAGGGAGCGCGGCGAGTCGGCCCCGCCCGACCCGCCACGCGCGGCCACCACCGCGCCGGCCGCCGCCGCGCCGGCCGCCGCCGCGCCGGCCGCCGCCGGGCGGCCCGGGTCCGCCGCCGTGGCGCCGTCGATCGCCGCCGCCGAGGCGCCCTCGATCTCCGCGACGCGGGCTGCCCGCCGCGCGAGCGCATCGCCGGCGAGCTCCTCCACCCACTCGCCCACCGCGCGCGGCGACGCGAGCGGCACCGCGTCCTCGACGGCGATCGCGAGCTCGCGGGCGGTCGGGTAGCGGCCCTCGGCGTTCCGCTCGAGCGCCCGGAGGACGATCGCGTCGAGCGCCGGCGGCACGTGCGCCGCGAGCGAGCTCGGGGGCGGGATCGGCCGCTCGAGCACGGCCCTCATGATCGCGGCCTCGTCGTCGCCGTCGAACAGCCGCTCGCCCGCGAGCGCCTCCCAGAGGACCACGCCCGCCGCGAACACGTCGGTCCGCCGCGTCACGTCGGCGCAGAGGATCTGCTCGGGCGACATATAAGCCAGTTTGCCTTTGAGCTGCCCGCCCCGGGTGGTGCTGAGCCGCCCGCGCGCCTTGGCGATGCCGAAGTCGAGCAGCCGCGCCGTCCCGTCGACGCCGACGAGCACGTTCTCGGGCGAGACGTCCCGGTGCACGATGCCGAGCGGCTCGCCGGACTCGCTGCGCGCCTCGTGGGCCGCGTGCAGGCCGTGGAGCGCTCCGCACGCGATGCTCGCGACGATGGGGATCGGCGCCGGCGCGCCGCGGGCGCGCGCCGCCCGGAGCAGGCGCGCCAGCGACTCGCCGCGCACGTGGTCCATGACCAGGAACGCCTCGTCCTCGGCGATGAGGAGGTCGATCGTGGCGACCACGTTGGGGTGCTGGATGCGCGCGACGATGCGGGCCTCGTCGCGCAGGCTCTCGGCGATCTCGGGCGCCGCGGCGAGCTCGGGGTGCAGCCGCTTGATGGCCACGGTGCGCGCGAACCCCGCCTCGCCGACGAGCCGGCCGAGGTGCACGGACGCCATCCCGCCGGACGCAATCGGGCTGTAGAGCAGATACCGCCCGATTCGCCTGGGCTGCGACGGCTCCGACCACATGCCGGGGCGATGATACACGAGCGCGCTCGGCGCCGCCGCCCGGAGCGCCGCGCGATGGCCTCGCACCTCGATGCCTCCGCGGACCCTGCAGGTGGCTCGGACCCCCTGATCTGTGAATCTAATTCACAAAATCTTGCAATATGTACGTATTTCCCTCGTTTCAGGAACAAGTCGATCCTGTGCGCGTGGCTCGGGCCGCGGCGCCGCCTCGACGGACGAGGTCGCGCCCGCGGCGCGCGCGCATCCCGGAGCCGCTCTCCGCGGCCCCGGCGGCGTCCATATCCGCGCCGACGCGCGAGGCGTCGTCTGGATGCTCGATCTCGGCGCCGCCGGGACGCCGCCTCGGCTCATCGGCTGGAACACGCGCCTCGATCGCCTCGAGCGCGTCATTGAGCTGCCCTCGGCCGTGGCCGCGGCGAACTCGTTCTTCCAGGACTTCGCCCTCGATCGGTCCCACGGCGCCGCGTACATCGCCGACATGACCCGCGGCGATCTGTTCGGCCCGAGCCGGCAGCTCGGGTCAAGCGGGGATGGTGACCTTCTGATGAAACGTGAGCGTCACGACGCCGATGCCGGGGATGTATCTGGTCATGACCGGACCCTCGCAGGCCATGTCCCAGGCGGTCGAGAACCTCCAGGGGAAATACCGGATGTAGAGGACGCCGGTCGGCGAGATGTCGACGAGGAGGTTGTCGGCGCTATCGGCGTCGAACGGCTGGCTCGGATCGGCGGCGGAGACGCGATCCGAGAACAGCTGATCCGCGGCGCCGCCGAGGGCGCCGTTGATGTTCCTGAGCCATCCTCTCGAGTAGGTCACCTGGCGGACCCCGTCGCGGTGGATCGTGATGTTGATCTCCCACCCCAGCTGGCCGTAGATCTGCGACACCCTGTCCTGGACGAGGGCGCGGCAGCTCTCGTCGGCGCGCGCGAACGGCTCGGCGACCGCGACGCTGGCGAGGAACGTGAATAGAGAGAGCAATGCAGTGCGAACGATCATGGGATCTCCTTTCGTCGGTGGCATCGCGCGGCGAGGCCCGGGGGGTCGCATCTGCCCAGGAAGAGCTCACATGCAGGCAGGGAGGCGAGGAGACCACGGGTCTCTCGACCGGCCTCCCCGCCTTCATGTGTTGATCGGACCACCGGCCGGCGAGGTGCCCTCCGAGGCATCCGCCAGGCGCCGAGTCCGGCGCTCCCCACCGCGCGCTCCCTCTACGCGGGAGCGCCGGGCAGGTTTCACCGATCGAGGTGATGCTGAAGCTGCCCGGGCGGCGCTGTCCGGGCGCCTCGCCGCGCTCGTCCCGCGGCCCGGCGCGGTGCGCGCGGGCGGGGACGTCAACTCCGCAGGGACGTGCTCGGCTCGACGAAGCAGAGGCGGTAGCCGTCCGGGTCGGTGACGACGACCTCCCGGGTATGCCACGGCTGGTCGCGCGGACCGTCGACGGCGGCGCCGGCGGCCGCGGCGCGCGCGGCGATGGTCTCGATGCCGAGGTCGCCGGTCGCGCTGAAGCAGACGATGACGCCGAGGCCGCGCTGGCCGGCCAGCGAGACCCCCGGCGGCGTCGCGACGAGGAAGAGATCGGCGTAGCGCGCCCAGCGCAGGTGCACGAACACCGGATCCTGGTGAACGCGGGTGAAGCCGAGGAGCTCGAAGAACGAGGCGGAGCGCTCCGCGTCGGCCACGAGGAGCTTGACGTAGGCGGGCATCACGTAGGGATCGTCGCTGTGCATGGTGGCTGGGCGCGAAGGTGCGCCGCGCCGGGCCGGAAGGCAAGCCGCGAGCCTCGGGCGGAGCAGGCGTCCGCGGGGCACGGCGCCAGACGGTCGTCCGGGTCCGGTTCGATGTGCCGGACGCGGGCGAGCATCGCTCTCCATCGAAGACGTGGGCGAGCATCGCTGTCGAGCGAATGTGTGAATGAAACGGGGTAGTCTCGGTAATGCCACGCTGCCCCGTTCGTGAAGAGGCGCGCACTGCCGCGATGTGTCCGTTCGAGCCGTGGTGTGGTATCGGCGGCTGTCATGTATTTCCGGCTTGATCAGCTCGCCAAGAACATCCTGCGGGACTTCTTCGTGCTCGTGGGCGCAGCCGAGACCGAGGTGGAGGTGCCGGCCGGGGACGCCCAGCGGATCGATGTCTGGCACGTGCCCGATCCGGCGTTGTTGCGCGCGCACCCCGAGATCGAGCCCGGCCTGCTCCGCTCGATGGCGGCCGAGGCGGGGATGGTGGAGGTGTTCAGCGCCGCGCCGGGCGCGGCCGAGCTCCACAGCTGCATGCGCAAGCGCTACCAGTGGCACCACACGCTCGAGTCGCGCGCGGAGCGCGAGCTCCAGCTGCCCTCGGCGTGGATCGTCACCGCCGGGCGGCCGGACGGGGTGCTGCGCGACTTCGGTTTCGTGCGGGACGCTGCCGGGCCGGAGGGGCTCGATGCGGGGCCGGCGCCGGGGTGGCGCGTCCACGCCGTGGTGATCGCGGAGCTGCCGCGCGTGAGGGCCACGTTGCTGCTGCGCTTGCTCGGCGCGCCCCGGGTGCGGCGAGCGGCGCTGCGGGACCTCGCGGCGCTCCCCGAGGACGCGTGGAGGACGCGTGGGAGCGCCGGGGGGCGATGCCGTGGCTCGTTCGGTTAAGCTTCGAGGTGCCGGAGCAGCTCCTTCCAGGGCTGCCGTCCGAGGAGAGGGATTTCATCATGGAAACCCGGGAATGGTTCGAACAGTTCACCGCGCGAAGGCTGCAGGCGGGGCTGGAAGCGGCGCTGGAAGCGGCGCTGAAGGAGGCGGAGCCGCGCGTGAGGCAGGAGGCGGAGCGGCGCACGCGGCTTCGGCTGACGGCTCAGATGTGCGAGCTCCGGCTCGGCAGGCCCCTCACCGAGGCGGAGACCGCGGCGCTGGGGGAGCGGCTCGATCGGCTGCAAGAGACCCGGGTTGCGGAGGTGGTGATCTCGTTCTCGGCGGAAGCGCTGGCGGCCTGGCTCTCCGATCCGAACGCGACGTAGCGCGACGGCGCCGGGCGACACCTCCGCCGGACCCGCGGAACGCTGGCCGACGCGGCGCGACCTACTTGGCCGCCTGCGCCGCGGGCTCGACCACGCAGCGGATGCCGAGGAACCCGCAGCGGTAGGCCGCCTCGAAGCCGCCGGGCCGCGCCGTCCGGACGAGCGGCGGGATGCCGTCGCGCCAGCTGCCGCCGCGGGCAACGCGCATCTTGCCCTTGCCGTCGTTGGCGCTCGTCGTCCACTCGAAGACGTTGCCGGCCAGGTCCTGGATCCCCTGCGGGCTGGCGCCGGCAGGGAAGCTCCCCACGTCGCACGCCGTCTTGCGCACGGCGCCGCCGCCGGACCAGCAGAGCTGATCCTTCGGGGCCTCGCCGCCCCACGGGTACGTTCGCGCCTCCTCGCCGCCGCGGGCCGCCCACTCCCACTCGTCCTCGCGCGGCAGCCGCTTGCCCTGCGCCGCGCAGTACGCCTCGGCCTGCGCGAAGTCGACGCAGACCATCGGCTGCTTCTCCTTGCCGGCGACGCCGTAGGTCGACGCCTCCTTGGCGCAATTCGCGAACGAATCCGTGCACTTGCCAGCCTTGACGCACGCGGCGTAGGCCTCGGCGGTGACCTCGGTCCTGTCCATGCAGAGGTCCGCCACGGTGGCCTTCACCTTGAGCGGGCCCATCACGAAGTTGCCGCCCGGAACCCGGGCCATGCCGTCGGGGCAGCCGTCCGAGGGGGGCGCCGGCGCCGCCGAGGCGGAGGTCTGCGCCGAGGCGGAAGCCTGCCCGCCGCCGGTCTGCGCGGACGGGTCGCCGCCGGCCTGCGCGGCGGTGGCCCCGGCACCGGCCGGCGCCGAGGCCGCGGTGGACCCGGGCTGCGGCGGCGCCGAGGCGTTCGCCGCGCCTGCGGAGGCGCTCGCCGGGGCGGCCTGCGCGGAGGGCGACGGTCCGGCAGGCGGGGCGCCTGCGGGCGCGGCCGGGGAGGCGCCGCACGCGGCGACGAGGGCGCCGCACGCGGCGGCGGGGAAGAACAGCGCGGAGAGGACGTGGGGCGTGCTGTGGGATCGCATGGTGTCTCAGGAGGCGGTCACGGTCGGCGCCGGCTCGCCGTCGAGCCACTGCTCCTGGACGACGATCGCCGGCAACAAGGTGAACGGCCCGTCGTAGCCGGGGCCGAAGGTCAGGATCTGGATCACGCGCCGATCGCCGCGGCGGATCGGGAACATCACCTCGCCGCCGCGGGGGAGCTCGCTGCCGCCGCGGGGCGGATCGATCCAGAAGGCCACGCCCTCGGTCTTCCCGCCGAGCAGCGAGATGGCCGAGACGGTGAGCTCGGGGCAGCGGATGCGCAGCCACTCCCGCATCCGGTAGGCGCGGCAGCCCGCGGCCGCAGGGCCGGCGCGCGAGAGGCGGACGCGCGGCGCGGACTTCCACTCGGCGGCCGTGGGCTGCTTCGACGGCTCGGCGGGGAACGGCTCGGCGTCGAGGGGGCGCTCCTCGCCGGCGTCGGCCGCTGCGGCCGCGCGCGCGCCGTCCTGCTGCGCGCCGGAGGTGCCCGAAGCCGCGGCCCGGGGCGCGCCGTCCTGGTGCGCGCCAGCCGAGCCGGCAACCGCGCGCGCGCCGTCCTGCTGCGCGCCGGAGGTGCCCGAAGCCGCGGCCAGGACGCCGGCCATGCCGGCGGCCATCCAGGCGATCCACGCGAGGCGCAGCCTCATAACGTCTCCAGGAACGCCACGAGCGCCGCCCGATCCTCGGGCGACAGGTGGCTGGTCTTGCCCATCCAGTCGGCGTTCTGCTCGATGAGCTCCGCCAGCGTGCCGGCGCGCCCGTCGTGCAGATAAGGCGGCCGCCCGCCCACGAAGCGCAGCGACGGCGTCTTGTACTCCGGGCGCGGATCCTCGTCGTAGCCCGGCGGCGGCGGCCGCTTCGGCATCGGGTACGCCATGCGATCGGTGTAGTCGCTCGCGGGCACGTGGCAGCGCGAGCACTTCGCCTCGTCGCTGTGGAAGATCTCCCGGCCGCGCTTCGCCCGCTCGTCGGGCGCCCCCTCGGCGCGCGGCGGCGTCACCAGGCCCCGGCGGAGGAACATCGCCAGATACGTCGCCCGGGCCGAAAGGCCCGCCGGCGTGTGGTCGATCGGCAGCCCGCCCCAGCGGTGCAGCCCCATGCCCGTCTGGAGCCTCCCGACGAGATCCTCGCTCTCGCCGTGCCAGCCGTACGGCCCGGGCGCGCCGACGTTGCCGGCGAGCATCGGGGTGCGCCGCGGAAACCCCTTCTTCTTGGCGACCTCGGGGATGTTCTCCGGCCGGCCGACGAAGTTCGCGTGCTCGCCGTCGGCCGTGCTGAAGGTGGCCTCGCGCCAGACGTACCCGTCGTCGCGCCCATCGGGGTGGCACCCCGCGCAGCCGAGATTGCCGCTCACCGCGCCGTCGAGCGCGTTGTAGAAGAGCCGGCGTCCCTTCGCGACCTCGGGGCCGAGCGGATCGTCGGCGAGGTGCACGAGCGCCGCCGGACCCTCGGCCACAGGCGCCGCTCCGGGCGCCCCCGCCGCGCCCGCCGGCGCCGCGGCCGAGCCGGCCGGCGCGGCGGCGCCCGCCGCGATGGCCGCCGGATCGTGCAACCGGAGCGCCGCCACGTCGCCGGTCGAGCGGCAGAACACCCACGCCGTCGCCTCGTCCGCGGAGAGCGCGAGGCCGGTCGGCGCGCCGCACGCGCCGGCCACGCGGATGTGCGGATCGTAGCGGCCGCCGACCGGGTAGCTCTTCACGATCGCGAGCGTCGGATCCACCGCGGTCGCGTCGACCTCGAGCACGAGGTCGTCGCCCTCTCCCGCCACGAGCAGCGTGCGCGCGCGCTTGCGGTAAGCCACGGCGCGCGGCTGGGTGACGGGCGTGACGCTCGCGCCCGGCAGGGTGATGACGCTCTCCGGCGTGATCACCTGCTCGGCGAACGCCGACCGGAGCACCGGCAGGTTGCCGTGGTGCGGCGGGGCGAGCGGCTCGTCCCGGCCGGTGATCAGCACGTCCACGGTCGCGGCCCCGAACCACGCGGCGTGCCCCATGGCGCCGAGCGCGTGCCGCGCCGCGAACAGGCGCCGCCCGTCCTCGGACAGCGCCAGCGCATAGCCCAGCGACGCCGAGAGCCGCCCGCCCGACGGGGCGCGCAGCGGCGAGGCGGGCAGGGCGACGCGCCGGACCCTCGGCGCCCCGCCGAGATCGTCGATCCGCGTGAGATCCGCGCCGACGAGGTGGCTCACGTACGCGGCGCTGCCGTCCGGCAGCACGGCGACGCCCCGCGGCTCGCGCGCCACGTCGACGGTCCACCGCGCCTTGCCGGCCTCGAGGTCCACGGCCGTGACCTTGTGCGTCCACGCCGAGGTCACGATCGCGGTCTTCTCGTCGGGTGTGACCGCGACGCCCCAGGCGTCGGCGGGCAGCGGGACGCGGCCGACCTCGACGAGGCCGGCCGCCGCGTCCGGCCGCAGGACGAGCAGCAGCCCCGGATCGCGGATCGTGGCGAGCACGCGCGCCTCGTGCCCGCCGGGCCCGCCGAGCGCCAGCACCTGCGCCGGCCGGCCCGGCGCGGGCACGCCTGCGCCGGGCCGCGCGGGGTCGAGCGGCAGCGGCACCACACGCAGCACGCCGTGGTCCTCGTCGGCCACGTAGAGCGCGTCCTCGCGCGCCGCGCGGGCGAGGGCGCCGCCCTCGCGGACCGGCGCGCGCAGGGGCGCGGCCTCGGCAGGGGGCGCGGAGGCGGCCGGGGCGCCCGCGCTGCTGAAGGGAGCGCCCGCGCTGCCGGCCGGGGCCGCGCCCGCGTCCGTGCCGGGCGCGGGGCCGCGGGAGCAGGCGCTCGCCACGAGCGCGAGGAGTGCGGCGAGAGGGCGTGTCGCGCGGTGGTGCAACGGGATCGCCGGATCTTCGCCCGCCCTCGCGTTCCAGGTCAACCGGCGGGCTGCGCCCCGCGGCCACGGCGAGCGCCGCGCGGCGTTTGATCCGCGCGCTCGGGCGAACTATCGCTCTTGCCCATGACGACAGCACCCCTGGCGGGCCACGGCGGCCCGGCCGGCGCGCAAGCGCCTCGGTTCATCGAGGTGAACGGAGCCAACCTCGCCTATGCAGAGCAGGGGCAGGGCACCCCGGTGGTGTTCCTGCACGGGGCGGGCTCGGATCACCGGATGTGGGATCGGCATCTCGCCATCGTCGGCCAGCGTCACAGGGCCATCGCCTACAGCCAGCGCTATTTCGGGACCGGCGCGTGGGGCTCGAGCTGGCCTCCCCTCGGCGTGCAGACGCACGCGGACGACCTGGTCGCGCTCCTCCGCGCCCTCGATGCGGGCCCCGCGCACCTTGTCGCGTGGTCGTACGCCGGCCATGTGGCCTTGACCGCGGCGCTCGGCCATCCCGAGCTTGTCCGGAGCGCCTTCATCTACGAGCCGGGCGTGCCGTCGTACGTCACCGATCCCGCCGAGCTGCGCGCGCTCGGCGACGACGTGAACGCCTGGTTCGGCCCCGTCTTCGGGGCGGTCCAGCGCGGGGACCTCCAGGGAGCGGCGCGGGCCCTGATCGACGGATCGGGCCAGCGCGAGGGCTATTTCGCCGCGCAGCCCGCGGAGCGGCAGGCCGTCTATCTCGACAACGCGCGGACCATCCCGCTCCTCCTGTCGCAGCCTCAGCCCCCGGCCATCACGCGCGACGACCTGGCCAGCCTCAAAATGCCAGTCACGATCGCGGTTGGCGAGCTCTCCCGGCCGGCGTTCAGCGTGGTCTCCCGCGCGGCGGCCCGCTGCATCCCCGGGCAGCACCTCGTGGTCCGCGGGGCCAACCACATGTGGCCCGAGGAGGACGCGGCGGCGTTCTGCGCCGCGGTGTCGCGCTTCATCGAGCCTGCCTGATCCCGCGGGGATCCGTGCCCTCCGCTTGCGGCGCGCCGCCGAGGCGGCGAACATGCCCGCTCCGTCTCCGACCCGCCCGGGAGGTCCTCGATCCATGAGCGAACGGCTGAACCTGATGTCCCCCGCGATGCTCGCCGACCCGTACCCCGCCTACGCCCAGCTGCGGCGCGAAGCGCCGGTGTGCCAGGTCGACCCGGGCGGCTTCTGGGCGGTGACCCGCCACGACGACGTCCTCGCCGTCCTCAAGGACACCGCGCTGTTCTCGTCGGAGGGGTTCCGCGCCGCCACCAAGCCGGCGTGGCTCGGGCACAACCCGTTCGGCGACTCCATGCTCGTCCTCGATCCGCCGGCGCACGGCCGCCTGCGATCGCTCGTGAACCGCGCCTTCACGCCCGCGGCCATGGCCCGCCTGGAGGCGCGCGTGCGCGCGTTCGCCGAGGACATCGCGGCGCGCTTGCCGCTCGGCCAGCCGGTCGACTGGGTGGAGTCGCTCGCCATGCCGCTCCCCGCGAGCGTGATCGGCGAGCTCCTCGGCCTCGATCCCTCCCTCCACGCGCGCTTCAAGCGCTGGACCGACGACCTCACCAGCATCGCCCCGGTCACGCCGGACATGACCGCGCGCATGGAGGAGATCCGCACCACGGTGCGCGAGGCGGAGCAGTACCTGACCGAGGTGCTGGCCCGCCGCCGCCGCGAGCCCGCCGACGACATGGTGACCGACCTCCTCCGCGCCCAGGTGGACGGCCATTCGCTCACCGACGCCGAGCTGATGAGCTTCCTGTTCCTGCTCCTCGTCGGCGGCCTGGAGACCACGGTGCACCTCCTGAGCCACAGCGCGCTGCAGCTCGTCGCATACCCGGAGGTGCTCGACCGCCTGCGCGCGGATCCGGCGCTGATCCCGAGGTTCGTCGAGGAGGTCCTGCGGTACGAGCCGCCGATCCGGTCGGTCTACCGGATCGCCACGGCCGACACCGAGATCCGCGGGGTGCGCATCCCGAAGGGCGCGAAGGTGCTCGCGATGATCGGCTCCGCCAGCCGGGACGAGGCGCACTTCCCGGACGCGCATCGGTTCGACATCGACCGGGTCGGGGGCACGCACCTGCCGTTCGGGCACGGCGTCCACTTCTGCCTGGGCGCGCCGCTCGCGCGGCTGGAGGCCCGGCTCATGTTCACGGCGCTCTTGCCGCGCGTCCGCCGCCTCTCCCCGGCCGGGCCGCCGGAGTGGCGGCGCGCCCTCTCCATGCGCGGGGTGGCGTCGCTGCCCCTCGTGGCGCACCCGGCCTGAGCGCGGGGCGCGCTCACCAGCGGGTCCAGCGGGAGATCCGCTTGACGCGCGTGTAGGGGCTGCCGTCGTCCGAGAGCCCGAACGACGTCGCGGTCGTCGTGCTGATGTGCGGTCCCCAGCCCTCGTCCTCGATCGGCGCGTCGTCGTCCGCGCCCAGGTTGTAGACGAAGCAGTGCCCGTAATGCTGCGTGACGCCCACGTAGGAGCTCGCGCAGTTGCCGTCGCTCTTGGTGTCCGCGTCGAAGTCCGGCGACGACCACCCGGTGGCGAACTGCCACGTGAAGAGCGTCTCCTCCCCGGAGACGCGGATCGGCGTGAGGAGGTGCATGTCCGCGGTGTCGATGCCCTCGGCCGTCGCGCGCATGACCTCGGCGACGGTCCCGGCGATGTCCTCGACCTCATCGCGGTATTCCCGGCCGGCCACGTACAGCGAAGGCTGGTAATGGTTGCCGTCGAGCGACGGATCCCCCTTGGCGCTGAGCCGATCGGCATACAGGATCTTCCAGAACGCGAGCGTCGAGCCGTCCGCCGTGCCGACGCTGTTGTAGACGAGCGCCCACCGGTCGCCGTCCTCGCTCGGCTCGCCGCAGTAGGCCTGGAGCGGCTCCTCGGGGCCGGACCCGTCGGGGTCGATGGCGTAGACGCCGCCCGGCGCGCTGGCCGGGACGGCGCCGCACCGCTCGTAGACGCACCCTTCGCTCACCTCCTCGTCGCACGCCACGGGGGTGCCGCCGCCGCCGCCCTCGCCGCCTCCGCCGGAGCCCTCTCCGCCCGCGCCGCCGCCCTCCACCAGGTGAAATGGCTTGTCGAGCCCGGCCACGGCCGTACACCCGCAGGCCACGAGGCACGCCGCCGCCCACACCCATGTCGCGGAACCGCTCGTCATCTCCCTTCCTCTCCCTGCCGCATCATGCCGTCACGCCCTGCATGGCGACGCGCCCCGCTGCGCGGACGCTACCGTCTCACCTGCGGCCTGGCAAAGAACGCACACGGAAGCGCCGGCCGCCGGAGAAGCCGCGAGCGAGCCCGAGTTTCACGACGTCGAATGTCGAAAAAACATTCCACAGAAACTTGATTGAAACACGCATCCATGCATGGTCCTTGGCGGATGATGGGCCCATGTAGGGTCGATATCATCCAGGGCACACACCCGCAGCGAGCTCGATCTCACCCCGTCGATCTGCCGCGGAGCTTGCCTGGCTCACCCTCGATCGAACAGGCGATTTCGCGGACGGCGCCCCCGGAGCGCAGCCGTCCGTTCCACCCCGACCGGCGGGCGCGCGCCGCTCCACGCGCCCGCGGCTCCGCGGTCATGCCCAGCAGAGGACGATGGAATGAAGAGACGAGAACCTTCGCGTGAGGAACCGAGCGCCACGCCCCTCGGTCGCCGGCGTTTCCTCGGCGGCGCCCTCGGGCTCGGGGGGGCGGCGCTCCTCCCCGCCTGCGGCTCGCGCTCCGACGAGCCGGGGCCGCCGGCCGCGAACGCCGCGCCCCTCGTGGCGACCGCCG
Source organism: Sorangium sp. So ce134 (assembly GCA_051525975.1). GTDB lineage: Bacteria > Myxococcota_A > Polyangia > Polyangiales > Polyangiaceae > Sorangium. The sequence continues at coordinate 7,230,583 of CP150314.1, read as the reverse complement.
ACAGGCCGGAGGTGTCCGATCTGCGCTTCGGCATCATCGCGCTGACCGACTGCTCGCCGCTCGTGATCGCCCACGAGAAGGGGTTCTTCAAGCGATACGGCATCAACTCGACCATCGTGAAGAGCGCGAGCTGGGCGGCGATCCGCGACGCGCTGTCGAACGGGGACCTGCAGGCGACGCACATGCTCTTCGGCATGCCGCTCGCCTCGACGATGGGGCTCCTCGGGTCGCCCAAGAAGCCCATGATCATCCCGTGGCTGCTCAACCGCAACGGCCAGGCGATCACGATGAAGAGCGAGCTCAGGGGCAAGGTCGCCGCGGATCCCAAGGCGCTCCAGCCGTTCGTCGAGGAGGCGAAGGCGAAGGGCGCGCCCATGACCTTCGCGATGACGTTCCCGCCGGGGACGCACGCCATGTGGACCCGTTATTTCCTCGGCGCAGGCGGCGTCCACCCGGACAAGGACGTCGCGCTCGTGACCATCCCGCCCGCGCAGATGGTCGCCAACATGAAAGTCGGGAAGATGGACGGCTTCTGCGTCGGCGAGCCGTGGGGCGCCAGGGCCATCGCCGATCAGATCGGATACACCGCCGTCACCACGCAGGAGCTCTGGAAGGACCACCCCGAGAAGGTGTGCGCGTTCACCGCGGAGTTCGCCGACAAGAACCCGAAGACGGTGAAGGCGGTCCTCAAGGCGCTCCACGAGGCGAGCGTCTGGCTCGACAAGCTCGACAACCGCCCCGAGCAGGCGGACATCGTGTCGAGGCCCACGTACATCAACTGCCCTCCGGAGCTCATCCTGGGCCGGCTGAAGGGGCAGTACGACTACGGCGACGGCCGCAAGAAAGACGACAAGGATTACATGATCTTCAGCGAACGGAACTGCAACTACCCGCAGTCGAAGTACGCGCTCTGGTGGCTCAGCCAGTTCCGCCGCTGGGGCATGGTGGAGGGGAAGCCGGATTACGAGGGCGTCGTCAAGCAGGTCATGCGCCCCGATCTCTACGAGGAGGCGATGAAGGAGCTCGGGGTCGCGCACGGCGGCCCGAGCGACCAGCCCGAGACGCTGTTCGACGGCGTGACGTTCGATCCCAAGGACCCAGAGAAATACGCGACGTCGTTCCCGGTGAACGCCCTGAAGGGCTGACCCCCACATCGCCGGGAGCCGGCGGAGCGCGCGGCGGCGGGCCACGGCGCCACGGTGAAGGAGTGCTGCATGAGCGAGGCGAAAGCGATCTCTCCCAGGATTCGAGTCGATCACATGATCTTGCCCCTCCTCGGGGTGGCCTGCGTGATCGGGCTATGGGCCGCCGCGAGCAGCCTGTGGACCCAGACGCTGCCCTCTCCCCTCAAGACGTGGGAGGTGAGCAGGCCGTACATCTTCGAGCCGTTCGAGAAGCGGGGAGAGCTCGACCAGGGCATCCTCCGCTTCACGTGGTACTCGCTCCAGCGGGTCGCGAAGGGCTACGCGCTGGCCATCCTGCTCGGGACGCCGATCGGCTTCTTCCTCGGCGCCTCGAAGCTGTTCCGGTCGAGCTTCGACCCGATCATCCAGATCCTCCGCCCCGTCTCCCCGCTCGCGTGGCTCCCGCTCGGCCTCGTGCTCTTCCAGAAGCCGGACCCGGCCGGCGTCTTCACCATCGCGATGTGCTCGATGTGGCCGACGGTCCTGAACACCGCGCTCGGCGTGCGGTCGATCCCGCAGGACTACATGAACGTCGCCCGGGTGCTCCGGCTCTCGCGGATGAAGACGCTGCTCAAGGTGCAGCTCCCGGCCGCGCTCCCGTACATGTTCACGGGCTTCCGGCTCAGCCTCGGCATCGCCTGGCTGGTCATCGTGGCGGTCGAGATGCTGACCGGCTCGCCCGGGGTCGGCGGCTTCCTCTGGCAGGAGTACAACAGCCTCATCTACGAGCACATCATCCTGTGCATCATCACCATCGGGGTCGTGGGCTTCCTCCTGGACGCGCTCATGAGCCTCGTCGAGCGCCGCCTCAAGCTGGCGGGAGGGTGATGTCCATGGCGCTCGTCAAGCTGCGCGGCGTCGGCAAGAGCTACGGCTCCGGGGCCACGCGCACCGAGGTGCTCCGGGACATCAACCTGGAGATCGAGAAGGGCGAGTTCGTCGCCGTCGTCGGCTACTCGGGGGCCGGGAAGACGACCCTCATGTCGCTCATCGCCGGGCTCCTGCGGCCGGACACCGGGGTGGTGAAGCTGAACGGGAAGCCGATCGAGGGGCCGGGGCCCGACCGCGGCGTCATCTTCCAGAACTACTCCCTCCTGCCCTGGCTCACGGTCTACGAGAACGTCTATCTCGCCGTGGACCAGATCTTCTCGTCCTGGCCCGCGGAGAAGAAGCGCGAGCACGCCGAGCGGTTCATCGCCATGGTGAAGCTCACCCCGGCCCGCGACAAGAAGCCGGCGCAGCTCTCCGGCGGCATGCGCCAGCGGGTCTCGGTGGCGCGCGCGCTCGCCATGGATCCGGAGGTCCTCCTGATGGACGAGCCGTTCGGCGCCCTCGACGCGCTCACGCGCGCGACGCTGCAGGACGAGCTCGCGCGGATCTGGCGGGCCACCCAGAAGACCGTGCTCCTCATCACGAACGACGTGGACGAGGGCATCCTCCTCGCCGACAGGATCGTCCCGCTCAGCAAGGGCCCGGGCGCCACGCTGGGCCCGGGCGTGATCGTCGATCTCGAGCGCCCGCGGGATCGCAAGGCCATCAACCACGATCCGCGGTTCAAGGAGATCCGCGGCGCGGTCATCAACACCCTGCTCGGGCCGGGCGCCGGGCCGAAGGCGGACAGGAGCGTGCCCGGCGCAGCGCGGACGGCGGAGGCGGTCGCATGAAGAAGTATCTCGAGATCTGGAATGTCACCAAGACCTTTCCCACCCCGAGCGGGCCCGCGGTCGTCGTCCGGAACTTCGACCTGAACCTGAGGAAGGGCGAGTTCCTGTCCCTCATCGGCCACTCCGGCTGCGGCAAGTCCACGGTGCTGTCGATGGTCGCGGGCCTCAGCGAGATCACGAGCGGCGGCATCGTCCTCGCGGGCCGCCAGATCCACGGGCCCGGCCCGGACCGCGGGGTCGTGTTCCAGTCGCCTTGCCTGCTCCACTGGATGACGGCGCTCGAGAACGTCCTGCTCGGGGTGGAGCAGGTCCACCCGCAGAAGAGCAAGAAGGACTGCATCGAGATCGCCACGCATTACCTGGAGCTCGTCGGGCTCGAGGAGTCGATGCACAAGAAGCCGCGCGAGCTGTCCTCCGGGATGCAGCAGCGGGTCGGGCTGGCGCGCGCCTTCGCCCTGTCGCCCAAGATGCTGCTCCTCGACGAGCCCTTTGGCATGCTCGACTCGCTCACCCGCTTCGAGCTCCAGGAGGTGCTCATGAACCTGTGGGCCGAGGACCAGAAGACGGCCCTGATGGTCACGCACGACGTGGACGAGGCCCTGTTCCTGTCCGACCGCATCGCGATGATGACGAACGGCCCCGGGGCGCGGGTGGGCGAGATCCTCGAGGTGCCGTTCCCGCACCCCAGGGACCGCCAGGCGGTGCTCGAGGACCCCATGTACTATCCTCTCCGAGAGCGGCTGATCACGTTCCTCGAGGGCCAGGCGCACAAGGACACTCCCGTCGCGGACAGCGCTCAAGAGCCGGCCCCGGAGGCCGCCGTGAAGACGGGTCGATTCTGGACCGCGCTGTGGAAGGGGAGCAGGTCGTCGGCGTAGCCCCGTGACGACATCGCTGCTCGCTCGTGAGCGCGCTCGGCATTGGGCCTCACCGAGGCACGGTGTGCGGGCGCGCTGGCCGTCCAAGGCAGAGCTCGCCCGCCCCGGAGGGGCGCTGCGCGCGGCTGTGCGCGCAGCGCTCAACGAGGCTCACCACCTCCGACAAAAAGTGAGGGAGACGGTCGCCCTGGAGAACAAAAGCCATACGGACAAGCTGCAGTTGCGCGAATGTATCTTTCTCCGATCGCGTCGGTTTCAACCAGCGGTCAAGCGGGGGAAAGTGTATGCGCGTGTCTCGAATCTTCGTGGCTGTCGGTATGATATGGCTCGCGGCCGCCTGCGGCTCGACGAGCGGCACCGGTTCTGGAGGAGAAGGCGGCGTATCCGACGCATCGGGAACTTCGACAGGCACCGCTGAGGGCAGCGGGGCGTCCGCCGGGTCCGGCGGGGCCAACGCGGGCAGCGCGGGCATAGGTGGTGCAGGCGCAGCGACCGGCTCCGGGGAAGGCGGCGCAGGCGCGGGCACCGGCGGCGCAGGCGCGGGCACCGGCGGCGCAGGCGCGGGCACCGGCGGCGCAGGCGCGGGCACCGGCGGCGCAGGCGCGGGCACCGGCGGCGCAGGCGCGGGCACCGGCGGCGCTGGCACCGGCGGCACGGAGACGGCGGGCGCAGGCGGCGATGGCGGCGCGGAGACGGGCGGCACGGGCGGCGCCGCCGCCGGCGGTACCGGCGGCGCGGGAGGGCCTGACACGGGGGTCGAGGTGCCGACGTGCGAGCCCTACGGCGCCGAGTGCGCGAGCTCCGGCGACTGCTGTTCCGGTATCTGCGACAGCGCGACGAGCACCTGCGCCTCGCCCCTCGGCGTCTGCCTGGGGCCGAGCGCGGCCTGCGACGAAGCCTCCGACTGCTGCAGCCTCAACTGCGTCGCGGGCAGGTGCGGCGCGACCGCCTGTCTCGTCGACGGATCCGACTGCACGGCGGGCGGCACCGCCTGTTGCAGCGGCATGTGCGTCGGCGGGACGTGCAGCGACGTCAACGGCGACGCCGCGTGCCAGACCGGCGGCAACCTGTGCACCGAGGACAGCCAGTGTTGCTCCCGGCTCTGCGGGCGCGACGGCCGCTGCGTCCTGAACTCCTCGTTCTGTGTCCAGCGCAACGATGTCTGCGCGAGCAACAGCGATTGCTGCACCGGCGTGTGCGTGAAGGCGAGCGCGTCCGACGCCGCGGGCCACTGCGGCGCCGAGCCGGACACGGCCAGCCGCTGCAACAGCGGCGGCATCGACGGCGCCGTCTGCGACAGCTGCGGATTCTGCTGCAGCCGCGTCTGCGCGCCGTATGGCCCGACCGGGATCCCCGTCTGCCAGCCGCCGAGCGGCTGCCGCGTGAACGGCGCCCTGTGCAGGCGCAACGAGGACTGCTGCGGCGGCGATCCGACCGCCGATCTGCCGGGCGCCGGCAACGTGATCTGCGACACGTCGGACGACCCGGCCGGGGAGATCGGCCGCTGCCGCAACCCCATGAGCTGCACGCCCCAGGGCGGCGTCTGCCACTTCAAGGACAGCTATTGTTCCGATACGTCCACCAGCGCTCCCAACAACTGCTGCAGCTACCTCGGGCACGCCAGCAACTGCCGCCTCGACGCCCTCGGCGTACCGCGCTGCAACGCGCTGACGGAGTGCCGCGAGGCCGGCGACGACTGCGCCTCTTCCGACGACTGCTGCGACGGCGCGCCGTGCGTGCCGAACGGCGACGGACGGCTGCAGTGCTATGGCACCCCTGGAGAGCCGCCGCCGCGGTGCGTGACGGAGCGCGGACCCTGCACGAACAACGGCGATTGCTGCGTCGGGACGACGTGCGAGCTCGATCCAGGCTCCGGCTCGGGCACGTGCACGACCCCGGGCTCCTCGTCGGCCACGGGCACCGGCGGCGGCAGCAGCACGAGCGCGACCGGCGGCACCGGCGGCTCGGACAGCACGAGCGCGACGGGCGGCACCGGCGGCGGCAGCAGCACGAGCGCGACGAGCGGCTCGGGCGGCAGCACGCCGGTTTGCGCCGAGTACGGTCAGCTCTGCAGCGCGACGTCCGAGTGCTGCAACGCCGGGGCGGTGCAGTGTTACAACGGCATCTGCCGCATTCCTCCGGGGTGACGCGGCGTGCGAGCGCGTTCACCCATGTCGATGCACTCGTGTCGAGGAGAATGGATATGACCGGCAAGAAACGTGCGCTCTGCGCTCGCTCGTTGTTCCTGACATCCCTTGGGCTCCTCAGCTGGGCTCTCGCGCCGGGCTGCTCTGGATCGACGAGCAGAACGGGAACGGGCAGCGACACCTCCGGCAGCGGCGGCTCCGGTGGGATCGCCTCCGGGACGGGCTCCGGCGGGGCGGCCGGAGACTCCTCCATCGGAGGCGGCTTCTTCGGCCCTGGGTCGGGCAGCGGCGGCGGCTCGGGCGGCGGGCACGGCGGCGGAGATTGCGGCGGCCAGCAGGTCGACGCAGCGCCGCGGGAGGTCCACCTCGTCATCGTGCTCGATCGCTCGGAGAGCATGACCAAGGGCTGGGAGGCGAGCGACCGCTGGACGATGGTGAAGGGCGCCCTCGGCACCGCGCTCGACGCGATCCAGGACCGGATGTCCGTCGGGCTCCAGCTCTTTCCCACCGACGATCACTGCGGCATGGATCCGGGCATGGATCTGAGCGTCGCGGTGGCTCCGGGCGCGACCTCGGTCCCCGCCATCAAAGCCCGGCTGGAGGGGACCGCGCCCGCCGGCGCGACGCCGACCGCGGGCGCCCTCGAGCGCGCCCTGCGGTACCTCACCCAGGGCGCCGGCAGCGCCCTCCAGGGCGACCGGTACGTCCTCCTGGCGACCGACGGCGGCCCCAACTGCGGCCAGGATCCGGCGATGACCTGCCCGGCCGCGACCTGCACCACGAACATGGATGGGGACTGCCCGGCGGTCGTCGAGAACTGCTGCTCCGGGGGCGCGGCGGACGCGTGCCTGGACGACGCGCGCACCGCGCAGCAGGTGAGGGACCTGCGCGCGGCCGGCATCAAGACGTTCGTCGTCGGCATCCCCGGCACGACCGCCTACGCCGACGTGCTGGACGAGCTCGCCGCCGAGGGCGGGACGGCCACGTCGGAGAGCTCGCCCCGCTATTTCGAGGTGGTGGACGCGGCGAGCCTCGGCGAGACGCTGACGGGCATCACCCGCGATCTCGTGAGGAGCTGCGAGCTCGCGCTCGAGGCCGAGCCGCCGGACCGCGCGAAGGTCAACGTCTACATCGATGGTGAGGTGCTGCCGAAGGCGGGTGACGACGGCTGGGACTACGACGATTCGACGACCCCACCCACCCTCGTGATCAAGGGCGCGACGTGCGAGCACGTGAAGTCCGTGGGGGTCGAGAGCGTCCGTGTCGAGTTCGGCTGCCCCACCGTCGAGGAGCCGCGCTGACCGGCGCCTGCGACGCGCCCTCCCGGCGCGCCGCGCAATCGATCGTGTCTGTCCCCCCAGAGCTGGCCCACATCGCACGGTGCGCCGCGCCAGCGACGCACCGTTCCAGCGCTGCCGGTGCGCTCGCGCCGGGCATGAACGTTAGATCCGTCCTGGCCGAGACAGCTGGAACACAAAAACTGCAATGATCAGCTGTGAGCGAATCTACGCGCCCGAATTCGCTCATGATCGGCGGACAAGCGGTCTAGACAGAATCCGCCCACAGTGCGATTCTGCGAAACCAGCGTCCGTCCTTTCTGCTCGGCATGCGCTGTGTGAGCCGGAAGGTCGAGCGCCCGGGCGAGGTGAAATGCTCTCCGCAACCTGTACCGTGAGCCAGCAGATTTACAGTGATTCGAGCATCGAGGTGTTCGAAGGCACCTGGGGCGACGAGCGCAAGCCTGCTGTCTTCAAGGTCCCGAAGAGCGAGTTCCCGAGCTCGCGCGAGCTCGCGTCGCTCCGGCACGAGTACAACGTCCTCTGCGAGCTCGACGTCGAGGGCGTCGTCAAGGCGTACGCGATCGAGAAGCACAAGAACGGCCTCGCCCTCGTGCTCGAGAGGCCGAGCCGGACGACGCTCCACGACCTCCTGCGCGCCGGTCGGCTGGAGCTCCGGGCGGCCCTGACCATCGCCCGCTCGGCGGCCCGGGTCCTCGACGAGATCCACCGCCGCAAGGTGATCCACAAGGACGTCAAGCCGCACAACATCCTGGTCGACCCGGACACGCTCAAGGTCCATTTCGTCGGCTTCAGCATCGCCACGCTCCTCCCGCAGGAGACGCAGCAGGCGGTGAGCCCCGAGGCGCTCGAGGGGACGCTCGCGTACATGTCGCCCGAGCAGACCGGCCGGATGAACCGCGTGATCGACCGGCGCACCGACCTCTACTCGTTCGGCGTGACCCTCTACCAGATGCTCACCGGGGTGCTGCCGTTCAACGAGAGCGATCCGATGGATCTCATCCACGGCCACATCGCGCGCACGCCCGTGCCCCCGCCCGAGCGGGTCCCGGGCGTGCCCGAGGCGGTCTCCCGGATCGTGATGAAGCTCCTCGCCAAGAACGCGGAGGACCGGTATCAGAGCGCCTTCGGCCTGTTCGCCGACCTCGACGCGTGCCTCCGCCAGCTCTCGACCTCCGGCGCGGTGGCGCCGTTCGCGCTCGGCCAGCGCGACATCCCGGACACGCTGCGCATCCCGCAGAAGCTCTACGGCCGCGCCGAGGAGGAGCGCGCGCTGCTCGCCGCCTTCGAGCGCGCCGCCGGCGGGGAGGGGGAGCTCCTGCTCGTGTCGGGGTACTCCGGCATGGGCAAGTCGGCCCTCGTCAACGAGATCCAGAAGGCCATCGCCCAGCGCGGCGGCTATTTCACCGCGGGCAAGTTCGAGCAGCTGAACCGCGGCGCGCCGTACACCTCCCTCGCGCGGGCCTTCCGGGAGCTCATCCGGCACATCCTCACCGAGCGGCCGGAGCAGCTCGCGCGCTGGAGCACCGAGCTCGCCCGCGCGCTCGGCACGAGCGGCCAGCTCCTCATCGACCTCATCCCGGAGCTCGAGTGGATCGTCGGCCCGCAGCCGCCGGTCCAGAAGCTCGCGCCGGCGGAGTCGCAGGGCCGCTTCCACGCGATCTTCAAGGCGTTCGTCCGCGTCTTCGCGACCGCCGATCACCCCCTCGTCCTGTTCCTGGACGACCTCCAGTGGGCCGACACCGCCTCGCTCAAGCTGCTGGAGGTCCTGGCCGCGGATCCGGAGCGCGGCCACCTGCTCGTGATCGGCGCCTTCCGCGACAACGAGGTGTACGCGGCGCACCCGCTGCGCGTCGCGCTCGGCGAGATCGAGAAGGCCGGCGCGCCGCTCCGCGAGCTCAGGCTGCGGCCGCTCGCCCTCGCCGACGTGGTCGAGCTGCTCTCGGACGCGCTCTCCGCGGCGCGCGCCGAGGTCGAGCCGCTCGCCCGCGTGGTGTTCGACCGGACCCAGAGCAACCCGTTCTTCGTGCGGCAGTTCCTGAGCTCGCTCCACGCCGAGGGCCTGCTCCGCTTCGAGGCGGGCGCGTGGACGTGGGACCTCGACGCCATCCGGCGGCGCACGGTCACCGATAACGTCGTCGAGTTCATGGCGCGCAAGATCGAGGAGCTCGATCCCGAGCTCGTGCGCGTCCTCCGGCTCGCGGCGTGCATCGGGCACGAGTTCGACCTGCGCACGCTCGCGGTCATCAGCGAGCGGCCGCCGCACGAGACCGTGGCCGCGCTGTGGAAGATCCTGCAAGAGGGCCTGATCGCGCCCGTGGACAGCGACTACCGCCTCGCGCACGCGACCGACGGCGAGGCGCAGGCCGGCGTCGACTGGCGCGTCAGCTACCGCTTCTTGCACGATCGCGTCCAGCAGGCGGCCTACTCGCTCATCGGCGAGGATCGACGGAGAGAGGTCCACCTCAGGATCGGCCGGCTCATGCTCGCCAGCAGCGAGGGCGCCGCGCGGGAGGAGGCGCTCTTCGATATCGTCAACCACTTCAACATCGCGGCGCCCATCGTGACCTCCCCCACGGAGCAGGCCACGGCCGCCGAGCTGAACCTCGCCGCCGGCAGGCGGGCCAAGGCGGCCACCGCCTACGAGGCCGCCGCCGGCTATTTCCGCGCGGGGATGGCGTTCCTGCCCCGCGGCGGCTTCGACGACCACTACGAGCTCGCCCTCGCGCTCCACCGGGAGCGCGCCGAGGTCGAGTCGCTGTGCGGCGCCTTCGACGAGGCCGAGCGGCTCTGCGCCGCGGCGCTCGATCGCGCCCTGACGGCGATGGACAAGGTCTCGATCCACCTCGTCCAGGCGAACCAGTACCTGCTCCAGTGGCGCAACCACGAGGCGACCCTGGTCCAGAAGGCCGGCCTCCGGCTCCTCGGGTGCCCCATCCCCGAGGACCGCGAGGAGGTCGCCGCGCTGCTCGATCAGGAGCTCGCGGCGGTGCCGGTCCTCCTCGGCGGGCGGAGCATCGAGGAGCTCGCCCACGCCCCGAGGACGACGCGCCCCGAGCTCCCGGTGACGCTGGAGCTCCTCGTCAACCTGTTCTTCGGGGCCTACAACTCGAGCGATCAGACGCTCGCGAACCTGGCCATCGTGAAGATGGTGACGCTCTCGCTGCAGCACGGGAACAGCGATATGTCCGCCTTCGGATACGTCGCCTACGGCATGGTGGTGGGCCCGCTGCTCGGCGAGTACGAGACGGCCTATCGGTTCGGCAGGATGGCCATCGAGCTCGCGGACCAGCTCGACAACCTCGTGCTCCGGGCCAAGACCTACCACATCTTCTCCGCGGACGTGCACAGCTGGACGCAGCCCCTGCGCAAGGCGGATCCCTATTACGACCGCGTCTACGATCTCGGGCTCCAGGCCGGCGACTGGACGGCCATGGGCTACATGATCAGCCAGAGCGGCTCGGACCGGCTCACCTACGGGATGCCGCTCGCGGAGCTCTCGCAGCTCACCGAGATGCACCTCGCGTTCCTGCGGCGCGCCCGGAGCCACGACATCATCGATATCCTCCTGGCGGGCGTGATCCAGCCCATGAAATGCCTGCAAGGGCTCACGAAGGGCCGGCTCAGCTTCGACGACGACGCGTTCGACGAGGCGTCCTATACGGCGAGGCACGGCGGCTCTCCCTACCACATGGGGTGGTTGGTTTACGCCAAGATCCGGAATGCGTACCTGTTCGGCGACCGGGCGAGCTTTCCCGATCTGATGCCGAAGCTCGCCGTGATCGAGGGCGCGTTGCCCACGCACGCGAAGGTGCCCGAGGCGACGTTCTACGCGGGGCTCATGCGGATCGCCGCGCTGGAGGGCGCGGAGGGCGCCGAGCGGCGGGAGCACGAGGAGCAGCTCGGGAGGATCCTTGGGCGGATGAAGCGCTGGGCCGACGCCGGGCCGGACAACGTCCGTCACAAATACCTGCTCCTGCTCGCCGAGCAGGCCCGCGTCGAGGGGCGGCGGGCCGAGGCCATGGACCTCTACGAGCAGGGGATCGAGGCCGCGCGGCAGGCCGACTACATCAACGTCCAGGCGCTCGGGAACGAGCTCTACGGCAGGTCCTGGCTCGCCCAGGGCAGGGCCGAGTTCGCCGGCATCTTCCTGCGCAGGGCGATCTACCTGTACGAGCGGTGGGGGGCGAGCGCGAAGGCCGAGGCGCTGCGCGAGGAGCTCGCGCCGGCCGCCCCGTCGGCCGCGGACGGGGCGCTCGCGCTCTCGCCGACGAGCACCGCCCTCCCGGGGCTCGTCGCGGGGGAGAGCTTCGATCTCGCCGCGGTGCTCAAGACCGCTCAGTCCATCTCGAGCGAGATCGTGCTGGACAAGGTGCTCGATCAGGTGCTGCGCAGCGTGATCAAGAGCGCCGGGGCGAGCCGGGGGTTCTTGATCCTCTCGCGCGGCGAGGTGCTCACGGTCGAGGCGATGATCTCGCTCGATCCCGACACCGTGAGCCTCGGGCTCGCGATGCCCCTGGAGGCGCGCCTCGACCTGGCCCGCGCGGTCGTGCACTACGTGGCGCGCTCGCGCGAGGCGCTCGTGATCGGGCGCGCGGAGGACGACCCGCGCCTCGCCGGCGATCCGCACGTCATCGCGCGGCGGCCGAGATCGATCCTCGGCTTGCCGCTCCTGCACCAGGGCCGGCTGAGCGGCGTGCTGTACCTCGAGAACCACCTCGCCGAGCACGCGTTCACCGCCGATCGCATCGAGCTCCTGCGGCTGCTCTCCTCGCAGGCCGCGGTGGCGGTCGAGAACGCGCTGCTCTACGCCGACCTCGAGGCGGTGAGCGCCGAGCTCCGGGCGGCGAACGAGCGGCTGGAGCTGGAGGTGAAGGATCGGACGGAGGAGCTCTCGCTGGCGAACGTGCGCCTCTCGGCGCAGAGCGAGGAGCTCCGGGAAGCGAACCTGCGCCTCCTGCACGAGCTCGGCGAGCGCGAGCGCGCCGAGGAGGCCCGCGCCCAGCTTCAAGAAGAGGTGATCCGGTTCCAGCGCGAGAAGATCTCCGAGCTGTCGACGCCGCTCGTGCCGATCACGAACGACGTGATGGTCATGCCGCTCATCGGCACGCTGGACGAGGAGCGCGCAGAGGACGTGCTGCAAACGCTGCTCGACGGCGCGAGCAGGAGCGGCGCCCGCGTCGTCATCATCGATGTCACGGGGATCAAGGGGGTCGATCACCGCGTGGCGAACGCGCTCATCAACGCGGCGAACGCCCTCCGGCTGCTCGGGGCCCAGGCCGTGCTGACGGGCATCCGCGGCGAGGTCGCGCAGGCGCTCATCCAGCTCGACATCGACATGTCCCGCATCGTGATCCGCGGCACGCTCCAGAGCGGGATCGCCTACGCCGTCGGCCGAGCCAGCGCCCCGAGCGCGCCGAGGACCCGCGCGTAGGGGCGCGCCGTAGGGCCGTACGTCGAATCGGGTAGACACGTCCGGAGCGGATGGCGCATGATGAGCTGGGCTGTCCGCCGGGGGGTGCCTGCTTCATCGTGCGCCGTGCGGCGGCACGAGCGTCTGGGTCCGCCCATCTGGGCGGCACCGCGCGGGTGGAGGGGTGAGCGCATGGTGAAGAGCATCGGTCGGTTCATCGTCGGGGTCTGCATGGCGGTGGGTCTCGCGGCCCTGGGCTGCGACGGCGGGGCTGGCAGCGGCGCGCCCGGCGCGCCGGCGGCCGGCGCCAAGCCGAAGCTCGCGTACATCACGAACGGGGTCGCGCCGTTCTGGACGATCGCCGAGAAGGGCGTCATCGACGGCGCGAAGGAGTACGGCGCCGAGGTGAGCGTCGTGATGCCGAGCGACGTGAACGACCAGATGCAGCGGGTCGAGGATCTCTTGATCCGCGGCGTCGACGGCATCGCGATCAGCCCGATCGACGCGGAGAACCAGGTCCCGCTGCTCAACAAGGCGGCCGCCAAGACCAAGCTCATCACGCAGGACTCGGACGCTCCGAAGAGCGAGCGGATCGTCTACATCGGGATCGACAACTACGTCGCTGGCCGGATGGCGGGGCAGCTCGTGAAGGAGGCGATCCCCGGCGGCGGCAAGGTGGCCATCTTCGTCGGGCGGCTGGAGGGGGACAACGCCAGAAAGCGCCGCCAGGGCGTGCTCGACGAGCTGCTCGACCGCCAGGACACGAGCGCCGGGAACGACCCGCTGAACCAGGAGCTGAAGGGGGCGAAGTACACGATCATCGCGACCCTGACGGACCAGATCGACGCCGCCAAGGCGAAGAGCAACGCCGAAGACATGATGTCGGCGCACCCGGACCTCGTGGGCCTCATCGGCCTGAACGCGTACCACACGCCGGCCCTGCTCGAGGCGGTCAAGCAGGCGAGGAAGACGAGCTCGATCCAGGTCGTCGGCTTCGACGAGCAGGACGCGACGCTGCGCGCGATCCAGGACGGCGAGGTGGTCGGCACCGTGGTCCAGAATCCGTACATGTACGGCAAGGAGTCGGTGCGGGTGCTCGCGGCGCTCGTGCGGGGCGACACCACCGTCGTGCCGCCGGGCGAGTTCATCTCGCTGCCGGCCCGGCAGATCCGCAAGAACAACCTGCCCGAGTTCTGGGCGGATCTGAAGCTGAAGGCAGGCAAGGCCGAGTGAGCCCCGGGCGGTCCGCGCGGCGCGCCGCCCGGACCGCCGAGCCCTGACGCGCATGACCGCCTCCTCGCCCGACCTCCACGCGACGCCGCTGCTCGAGGCGCGCGGCCTGACCAAGCGCTTCCCCGGCGTGCTCGCGCTCCGCGACGTCCACCTCGCGCTCCGCCGCGGCGAGGTGCTCGGCATCGTCGGCGAGAACGGCGCCGGCAAGAGCACCCTCATGAAGATCCTCGCGGGCGTCGAGGCGCCCGACGCCGGGGAGATGCGGTTCGAGGGGCGGCCGGTCGCGCTCGGCTCGGTGCGGGAGGCGCTCGCCCGCGGGATCGCGCTGATTCACCAGGAGCTCAACCTGGCGGAGAACCTCGATATCGCGGCCAACATCTTCCTCGGCCGGGAGCCGCGGCGGGGCGGATTCATCGACGAGGGCAGGATGGAGCGGGAGGCGCGGGCGATCATGGCGCGGGTCGGCCTCGCGTGCTCGCCGCGCGCGCTCGTCGGCGGCCTGTCCCTCGGGCAGCGCCACCTCGTGGAGATCGCCAAGGCGCTCTCGGCGAACGCGCGGGTGCTCATCATGGATGAGCCGACGTCGTGCCTGTGCCCGCGCGAGGCCGAGGCCCTGTTCGGGGTGGTGCGGGAGCTGCGCGCGGGCGGCATCGGCGTCGTGTACATCTCTCACCGCCTCGGCGAGGTGACCGCGCTGTGCGATCGCGTCCTCGTGCTGCGCGACGGCGAGAACGCGGGCGAGCTGCCGCGCGACGAGGTGAGCCACGATCGCATCGTGAGGCTGATGGTGGGCCGCGAGCTCTCCCAGTTCTATCCGCACGTCCCGCACCCGCCGGGCGAGGCGGTGCTCGAGGTCTCGGGCCTGCGGACGCCGCGGCACCCCGAGCACGCGCTCTCCTTCACGGTGCGCGCCGGGGAGATCGTCGGCGTGGCGGGGCTGCTCGGCGCGGGGCGCACGTCGCTGCTCCGGACGCTCTTCGGCGTCACGCCGGCGGCCGGGGGCGCGGTCCGCGTGGCCGGGCGGGCGATCACCCCGCGCACGCCGCGCGACGCCATCGCCGCCGGGATAGGCCTGGTCCCGGAGGACCGCCAGCAACAGGGCATCATCCTGGAGATGGCGATCCGGGCGAACGTGAGCCTCCCGAGCCTCGGCAGGGCGCAGCGCTACGGCGTGCTCGACCGCGCGGGCGAGCGCCGGATGTCGGCGCAGATCGTCCGGGAGCTCGGCGTGCGGACGCCGACCGACGTGCAGCCGGCGCAGCACCTCTCCGGCGGCAACCAGCAGAAGGTGGTCATCGGAAAGTGGCTGTCGATGTCGCCGCGCGTGCTCTTGCTCGACGAGCCGACCCGCGGCATTGACGTCGGCGCAAAGCACGAGATATACCAGCTGATGGAGCGATTGGCCGCGAGCGGCATGGCCACCCTGTTCGTCTCGAGCGACATGGAAGAGGTGATGGGCATGTCGGATCGGGCGCTGGTGATGCACGAGGGGCGCATCGCCGGGGAGCTCGGCCGCGCCGAGCTCCGCGAGGAGGCGATCATGCAGCTCGCGACCGGCAGCGACGCCGCGGCGTGACCCGGAGCCACCGAGGCGGGCCGAGGCCAGAGGAGCATGCCTGTGACGACGACACGTGATCTCCCGGCGCGGGCCTCCGCGCCGCCCGCGCCGACCGCGCCGCTCGCGCCGAGCACGCGGCGGAAGGTGCTCGGCGTCTTCTGGCTGCTCGTCGCCGTGTCGCTCGGCACCGCGCTCCTGAACGGCAGGTTCCTCCTGGCGGAGAACCTCGAGAACCTGATCCGGCGGACGGCGCTGTTCGGCATCCTCAGCATCGGGGCCGGCTTCGTGATCATCACGGGCGGTATCGACCTGTCGATCGGCTCGGTCGTGGCGCTCGCCGGCTGCATGCTGCCGTGGCTCCTCGCGGTGAAGCACTGGTCGCCTGCGCTGGCGGTGCCGGCGCTGCTCGGCATCTCGCTGTGCATCGGGCTCGCGCACGGGCTGCTCATCACGAAGCTCCGGCTCCAGCCGTTCGTGGTGACGCTCTGCGGGCTCCTGCTCTACCGGGGCACCGCGCGCGGGATCTCGGGCGATCAGACGCAGGGGTTCGGCGTCGGGTTCGAGTCGCTGCGGTACCTGTCGGTCGGCAGCCCGTTCTCCGTCCCCGTGCCGTTCCTCTCGTGGATCTCCGAGGGCCGATTCAGCCCCTACGCGGTGAACCCGTTCACCGGCGCGAGGACGCGCCTCGATCCGATCACGTGGATCGACGTCCCGATGCCGTTCCTCCTGTTCCTCGGGATCGCGGTCGCGGCGTCGATCTTCCTGAACCGCACCATCTACGGCCGTTATCTGATGGCGCTCGGCCGCAACGAGCAGGCGGCCCGTTACAGCGGGGTCGACACCGACAGGATGACGATCCTCGCCTATGTCCTCTGCTCGGTGCTCTCCTGCTTCGGGGGCATGCTGTTCGCGCTGGAGGTCAACTCGGCCCAGCCGGTCGATTTCGGCAACTTCTACGAGCTCTACGCGATCGCGGCCGCGGTGCTGGGCGGCTTCAGCCTGCGCGGCGGCGAGGGGGCGGTGCTGGGGGTGATCCTCGGCACCGCGCTGATGCAGGTGCTGCGCAACGCCATCAACATGCTGGGGGTGCCGACGCAGATCGAGTTCGCGGTCATCGGCGCCGTCATCCTGATCGGCGTCATCGCGGACGAGCTGGCCAAGCGCTACGCGGCGGCGCGGCGCAAGGTGGTTGGCTGGTGAGCGCCTGAGCGCGCCCTCACGCCGCCACGAACACCGCGTCGACACGGTGCGTAAGGCGCATCGTCGCTGTCCTCGCCTGGAGCCCGGCATGGCGGCGCGCGAGAGCGCGCAGATCGCGTGCTAAGCTGAAAAATTGCCGGCGTTCCACGCGGCGCAGGAGCGAGCAGAGCGCAGGGGGCCACTCTGGCTGACCGCCTGCATCACGTGGAAATCTCAATCAAGTCGCTGGCTTACGGCAGCCGTGGAGAGCCCTCACGCGGCGGCTGCCCGGGTGGAAAGGGGATGGCGTGATGCGGAACCGGATTTCTTGTGGTGCTATAATTCTTCAGCTGGCGCTGGGTCTCGCGGGCTGTGCGGTCGGCGCGGAGGAGACCGCGCCCGGGGCGTCGGCCGTCCCGTTCGAACGCGACGGCGCGGCCCGGGAGGGCGACCTGAGGGCCGTCGGCGCCGGCCTCAGCGCCGCGGGCGCCGGGGCAGCTTCGGTGTGGGGGCCGGCCGAGAAGTCGTTCCTCGGCACGTCGACGACCTCGGCCTCGCGCGTCTACTTCACCGGGTACCGGGGCATCGTGTCCGAGGTGTTCTATCCGGTGCTCGATACCGTCAACACCGTCGACCTGCAGTTCCTGGTGGGGGACACGGCGAAGACCTTCGTCGACGAGGAGAAGCAGCAGAGCTTCACGGTCACCCAGCCGGACAAGCGCTCGATGCGGTGGCAGGCGGTCACCACGAACAGCGGCCACAACTGGCGGATCACCAAGAGCATCTTCACCGATCCGGGGCGCAACGCGCTGATCCAGCGCGTCCAGTTCGACGCGCTGAACGGCAGGAACGTCACCCAGTTCAACCTCTACCTGCTCCACAACCCGGCGATGGACAACTCCGGCGCCGGCGACGCGTCGAAGACCGTGGCGGCGGGCGGGCGCACGATGCTCGTCGCCTCGGAGAACAGCCGCGCCTCGGCGCTCGCCATCTCGCGGTCGTGGAAGCCGCAGACCACGGGCGGCCTGCCGATGGTGTCGAGCGGCTTCGTCGGCGAGACCGACGGCTGGACCGACCTGCTCGGCGGCGCCGCCGACAGGACGATGAACTGGCGCAACGACCTCGCGAGCGGCGGCAACGTGGCGCAGATGGGCTGGATCGACCTCGGCACGAGCGCCGTCACCAGCGTCTCGTTCGACGTGGTGCTCGCCTTCGGCGCCACCGAGGCGGAGGCGACGACCACCGCGAACGCGACGCTCGGCAGCAACCTGACCACCCTGCGAACCACCTACGACAGCGGGTGGAACGGCTACGCGAGCGGGCTCGATAGCCAGGGCGGCACCGCCGACGACCAGTACTACCTCGCGGCGATGTCGCTGAAGACGATCCAGGACAAGTCGAACGGCGCCATGATCGCCGGGATGGGCACGCCGTGGGGCGAGACCAACGGCGACGCCAACAACGGCGGCTACCACCTGGTCTGGCCGCGCGATCTGTTCAAGTTCGCCAGCGCGCTGGTGACGGCCGGAGACACGGCGACCGCGACCTCGGTGGTCAATTACCTGTTCAACACGCTCCAGCAGTCGAGCGACTGCGGCGTCGCCGAGTACAACGCGCCGAGCTGCCCGCAGGGCTACAGCCGCGTCGGCCGCTTCCCGCAGAACGCCTGGGTCAGCGGCTGGCAGTACTGGCAGGGCACGCAGATGGATGAGCAGGCGATGCCGATCATCCTCGCCTGGCGCCTCGGCCCGTCGGTGTACAACCCCCTGTGGGCGAAGATCAAGAGGACGGCCGACTACATCGTCAACACCGGCCCCTGGACCCAGCAGGAGCGCTGGGAGGAGAACTCGGGATACTCGCCGTCGACCATCGCCGCCGAGATCGCCGGCCTCGTCTGCGCCGCCGCGATCGCGCGCGACAACGGCGATACGACCAGCGCGGCGCGCTACCTGGCCGCCGCCGACTACTGGCAGCAGAGCGTCGATCGCTGGACGTTCACGACCACCGGCTTTCACGACGTGAACGGCGAGCGCAGCTATTATATCCGCATCAACCCGTCGGCGCGGGGCAACACCGGCACCGGGCCGCAGGTGTATAACCCCGTGTCCGGGCCGGACGCGGCGATATCGTTCACGATCGGCAACGGCGGCGGCACGCACGACCAGCGCTACATCGTCGACGGCGGGTTCCTCGAGCTCGTGCGGATGGGGGTGAAGCGCCCGGACGATCCGTCGATCGTCGCGACGATGAAGATCTACGACAAGATCCTGAAGCGGAACATCCCCGGCAAGGGCGACGCCTGGTTCCGCTACAACTACGACGGGTACGGCGAGGAGAACGGCGGCGGCAACTTCGACGGCAACGGCGGCCGGGGCCGGCTGTGGCCCATCTTCACCGCCGAGCGCGGCATGTACGAGATCGCCCTCCTGGGCCTCGGCAGCCAGGGCAGCCCGTACCTCACCGCGGTGAAGGCGTTCTCGACGCCGCAGGGCTTCATCCCGGAGCAGGTGTGGAGCGAGACGACGAACGTCACCGGCTGGATCGTCGAGAAGCCGTCGAGCGCCACGGCGGGCACCCCGACGAGGTCGATGAGCCCGCTGAACTGGGCGATGGGCGAGTACATCAGCCTGCTGGCGTCGATCCGCGCGGGCAAGATCGTCGATATCCCGTCGGTGGTGTGCAGCCGCTACAACGCCTGCGTCGTGCCGCCCGCGTCCGGCCAGGCCGGCGTCGTGTTCAACGTGAACGCGAGCACCGTGGTCGGCCAGTACATGTACGTCACCGGCAACACCGCGGCGCTCGGCAACTGGAATACCGATCTCGGCATCCCGGTCGACCCGCGCGGCTACCCGGTGTGGACGAACCGCGCCAACCTGCCGGCCAGCAGCGCCTTGCAGTACAAGTACTACCGCAAGAACGCCAATGGCTCCGTCACCTGGGAGAACCGGCCCGGCGGCGGCAATCGCACGATGAGCACCCCGGCGTCCGGCGGGACGCTCACGCTCAACGATACGGTGAGCTGGTAAGGCCAGGGCGGCGCGGGCGAGGGGAGGGGGCGAGCGGCGCGGCGGCCGGCGTTCGCGCTGGCCGACGGGCGCGCTGGCCCGCCGGCGACTGGCCTCCTGGCCGCCCCGCTCGCGCCCTCAGGGCTGCATGAGCCCGCGGATCACCTGCTCGGCCTGCTCGACGAGCGCCGCCACGAGCTCGGCCGCGGGCCGCGGCCTGGCGAGGGCGGCGCTCTGCCCGGCCCAGAGCGACAGGTAGTCCTCGCGCCCCGCCGCCGCGGCGGCCCGGCGGATCGGCTGGGTGAGCCAGTTCTGGACCGGATACTCGGGCACGTCGGGCTCGTCCGGCGTCAGGGCCTCGACGAACGCGTTGGGGATGCCGCGCGCCGTGCGGCCGGAGAACACCCGGGTGAGCACCGTCGTGCGCGCGCGCGGCGAGGCCAGCGCGCTGCGGTGGCCGGCGCTCGCCCCCGACTCCTCGCACGCGAGGAAGGCCGTCCCGATCTGCACGCCGCTCGCGCCGAGCGCGAGCGCCGCCGCGACGCCGCGGCCGTCGGCGATGCCGCCCGCGGCGACGACCGGGGCCCGCACCGCGTCCGCGACCTGCGGGACGAGCGACAGCGTGCCGACCAGCGACTCGCGCACGGGCCGCAGGAACGCGCCGCGATGTCCCCCCGCGTCGCTGCCCGAGGCCACGATGACGTCGACGCCGGCCTGGTCGAGCGCGATCGCCTCGTCGACCGTGGTCGCGGTGCCGATGACCGCGATGCCCCGCGCCTTCGCCCCCTCGATGACCGGGGCGGGCGGGACCCCCATGACGAAGCTCAGGACCTGCGGCCTCGCCTCGAGCGCGGCCTCGACCTGCTCCTCGAAGCGCTGGGCGAACGCGCTGGGCACCTCGGGGTCGGGCAGGCCGAGCTGCCGCAGCATGGGGCGCAGGCGCGCCACGTGCCGCTCGAGCTCCGCCGCGCTGATGGTGGTGGGCTCGCCGGGCTGAGGCACCCAGAGGTTCACCGCGAAGGGGTGCGGCGTGAGCCGCCGGAGCTCGGGGACGAGGTCGCCGATCTGCGAGGGCGTCAGGGCGTGCGCCCCGAACGAGCCGAGCCCGCCCGCGTTCGAGACGGCGGCCGCGAGGGCCGTGGTGGACAGGCCGCCCCCGAAGGGGCCCTGGATGATCGGGAGACGCAGGCCGAGCTGTCGGGTGAGGCGCGTATCGGTCCACATGGCAGCGCTCTACGTGGGGCAGAGGGTCGAGACGTCGATCGGGCACTCCAGCGTGCGGAGCCACCCGGCGGCGAGCGCGTCGACGGCGGCGGCGCCGGCGCTGTCCGTCGATGCCTTGATGGCGTCGATGAGGTCCTGCATCCGCGCGGCGGTCCCCACGCTCGCCGTGTAGAAGTCGCCGAGGGCCCGGTCGAGCGCGTCGGCGCCGATCACGGCGGCGACCTCGCGGAAGAAGAACGCGCCCTTCATGTACGGGGCGGACGACCAGAGCGGGTGGCTCAGGATGTCGATCTCGTTGCAGGTGTCGGGCAGCGCGATGGTGTTCCGGCCGCCCGCCGGGTCGCAGACGCTCTTGAGATCGCACTCGTACGAGGGCCAGACCTCCACGCCGAGCTCCTCGAGCGCGCGGGCGGCCAGGTACGAGGCGGTCCCTTCGGAGAGGACGAAGTCTTCCCAGCAGGCGATGCGCACGCCGTTGCCGAACCAGCCGTGGGCGGCCTCGTGCGCATTGACCTCCTCGCGGTCGAGCGAGCCGCTCGAGAGGTGCCAGAAGGGGTGATGTTCCATGCCGCCGTAGTCTCCGCCGCCCCAGTCGGCCGAGACGGTCCCCACGCGGTCGCCGAAGGGGTAAGGGCCGTAGGTGGTCTCCAGGAAGTCGACGACGTGGACGAGGTGCGCGGTGCCGGTCGCGGCGTCGGCCTCCTGATCGGGCAGGTGCCACACGCTCACCTGCGTGCCGGCGGTCGTGGCGCCGAGCGCGAGCTCGGTGAACTCGGCGACGGCGATCGCGGGCATGTACGAAGGCGCGTCGGTGGGGGTGGTCTCCGGGTAGATCGCGGTCATGCCCTCGGGCACCCCGGTCACGCGCATCGTGAACCGCACGCCGTCCGCGGGATCGGACTTGCACGGGAAGAGGTTGCCGCAGAAATAGGGCCACAGGAACGAGACCCCCGCGTCCTGCATCCACCCGTCGAACGCGTCGTGGGGCTTGAACGCGTAATCGATGATGATCGTGGCGTCGCTCCCGGTCGACGGCACACGGACGTCGAGCGTGCCGGCGTCCACCTCGTGGTCGAGGTCGCCGGACGGATCGGCGACCGACACGATGTCGAGGTCGCCGATCTCGAACGACGCGGCCGCGCTGTCCGACGCGGCGAGCACGATGGTCGCCCTGCCCGTCAGGCTGGCGAGGTCGAGCTCGAGGGCCGTCGAGAGGATGTCGCGCGTCCAGTCCTCGCCGATGGGGGGCGTCCCGTGCCCGCCGTCGCCGCCGGAGCCGCCAGCGCCGCCGGAGCCACCGTCGCCGCCCGAGCCGCCACCAGCGCCGCCGGAGCCACCGTCGCCGCCCGAGCCGCCGCCGTCACCACCAGTGCCGCCGTCACCGCCAGTGCCGCCGTCACCAGTGCCGCCGTCACCGCCAGTGCCGCCGTCACCACCAGTGCCGCCGTCACCGCCAGTGCCGCCGTCGCCGCCCGAGCCGCCACCAGCGCCGCCGGAGCCACCGTCGCCGCCGCGGCCGCCAGTGCCGCCGTCGCCGCCGCCATCACCGCCGTCGCCGCCCGTGGCGCTCGAGCTGCTGGTCGCGTCAGAGCCGCCATGACCGCCGCTGCCTGCGTCGCCATCGTCGCCGCAGGCCGTCGTCGCGAGGGCCGCCGAGGTCATGATCGATAACCAGAGAGAGGTGCGTCGCATGCATTCGCTCCTGCAACAGGGGCGCGCATGCTAGGCGACGGCGAATCGCGCTCGAAGAAAGCTGCGCCGATTCAGCTGGTCCGCTCCGCCTCCAGCGGAAGCGTGAAGAACACCCGCGTTCCCCGGCCAAGCTCGCTCTCCACGCGGATCGTGCCGCCGTGCCGCTCGACGAGGTTCTTGCAGATCGAGAGCCCGAGCCCCGTGCTCTTCTCGCCGCCCGTCGTCCGGGTGCTCGTCCTCCGGAACTTGGAGAACAGGCCGGTGATCTCCTCCGGGCGAATGCCGAGGCCCTGATCCTCGATCACCACCTCGACCGCCTGACCGAGCCGCCGCGCGCGCACCGCCACCGTCGTGCCCGGATGAGAGTACTTGAATGCGTTGCTGAGCAGGTTGCTGAGGACCTGCTCGATCCGCTCGACGTCGCAGCGGACGAGCGGGAGGCCGGCGGGCACGTCGACGACCAGCGCGATCCCCTTGCGGCGGGCGCCGTGCTCGTTCAGGGACAGCGCCGCCGCGATGAGGCCGCGCAGGTCGGCGCCCTGCAGTCGAAGCGCGATGTTCCCGTGCTCGAGCGTCGTGATGTCCAGCAGATCCTCGAGCAGCTGCATCGCGAACTCGGCGTTGGCCTGGATCTTCATGAGGTGGCGCTGCGCGTCGTCGCGCCCGGCGAAGGCGCCCCCGAGCTGCATCGTCGAGAACCACTGGATCGCGGCGATCGGATTGCGCAGATCGTGCGCGGCGATGCCCACGAGCTCATGGCTCCGCGCGCTCTGCTCGACCAGCCGCTGGTTCTCCCGCCGGAGCGCCTCGGCGCTCTCCTCGGCGCTGGCGAGGCGCCGATTCCGGTCGCTGACGCGCTCGTGCTGGGCGAACGCGTCCCTCACGACGCCGGCGAGCACCGGCGGATCCCACGGCTTGGGGATGAACCGGTACACGCCGCCGTCGTTGATGGCCTGGATCGCCGCGCTCATGTCCGTATACGCCGTCATGAGGAGCCGGACGGTCTCCGGGAACTCGGCCTTCACCGCCGCGTAGAACTCCGTGCCCGTCATGCCCGGCATCCGCTGGTCGCTGAGGACGACGGGGATGGGCCGCTCGCGCAGGAGCGCGTGGCCCTCTTCGGCGCTCTCCGCGGTGAGGACCTCGTAGTCGCGCCGGAGCTCGCGGCGGAGCGCCTTCAGGGTCTCGCGCTCGTCGTCGACGATGAGCAGGGCGCGGCGCTCGTCGGGCGCGCGCGTCACCGCTCGAGCTCCTTCGGCAGCGTGATCGTGAAGGTGCTGCCGACCCCGGGGGTCGAGCGGACCGAGAGCGACCCGCCGTGCTGATCCACGACGATCTTGTGCGAGATGGTGAGGCCGAGCCCCGTGCCCTGACCGACGGGCTTGGTCGTGAAGAACGGATCGAAGATCCTGCCGAGGACGTCATCGGTCATCCCGGCGCCGTTGTCCTCGAAATCGAGGGCGATCCGGCGCCCTTCGTCCCTCGCGCGGATCGCGATGCGACCGTTCCCCGGGCCGCGGCACTCGACCGCCTGGGCCGCGTTGATGAGGAGGTTCAGGAACACCTGGCTGAGCTCCGCCGGCTTGCAACGCACCTTCGGCAGGTCGCCCCAGTCCACCGTCACCTGGACGCCGCCGCTCTTCAGCGCGGGGCCCGCGATCGCGAGGGTGCTCTCCAGGCTCTCCCTCAGGTCGGACCGCTCGATCTCCGCCTGGTCGAGCCGCGCGAAGCTCCTGAGATCCTCGACGATCTTCTGCACGCGCGCGAGGCCGCCCAGGGTGCCTCTCACGAGATCGCCCGCGTCGTCGCGCAGAAAGTCGAGGTCGGCGTCCTCGCGGAGCGCCTCGGCGACGCCCGCCACGCCGCCCGAGCCCCCGCCGAGGGCGGCCTCCTCGAGCGCCTCGTAGGCGGCGAACAGCCGCGCGAGCGACGCTCCCAGGGTGTGCACGTTGCTGCGGACGAAGGCGAGGGGGTTGTTGATCTCGTGGGCCACGCCGGCGGCGAGCTTGCCGAGGGCGTTCATCTTCTCCGAGTGAACGAGCATCGACTGCGTGGCGCGCAGCTGCCCGAGCGACCTCTCGAGCGCCTTTTGCTCGGAGACGAGCCGCCGCTGGAGGCCCGTGATCCTCGAGTTGAGCGCGGACACCTCGGCGACGACGCGCTCGAGCTCGACGACGTCGAACTCGGCGAGGATCAGCAGATCCTCGCCGAGCCGCCACACCTCCCCCTGGAGGCTGTGCGCGATCGATCGGAGATCCCCGAAGTGCAGGATGCCGCGGTGGACCGGCGCGTCGCCGCCGTGCCCTGCCGCGGCGAGCTGCGGGAAGGTCGGGCTGACGAGGCGGGCCGGCTCGCCCGCGCGCCCGAGCAGCCGGCGCATTCCGTGGTTCGCGAGCAGGGGCGCGCCGTCCAGCGCGAACACGCCGACCGCCAGCGCGATGGAGTCCATCAGAAAGGAGCCGGCGAGCTCTGCGACCCGGCCGCCGAGCTGCTCTGTCGCCGGCAGTGCCGCGAGCATGTTTTTTCCTTTGTCTCCTGTGCTTCGCGGCTCGCGCGGTGCCATCGGAATCCGAGCCTCACCTCTGCTCGCGGTGGGACGATCTGTTTTTGGCAGGCCGGCGCGAAGCTCGCTAGACGAAACGCACCGCCGCTCGCCCGTACGGGCGAGAGCGGCGCGCGGGCGCGCCGGGCAGGATCATGCGCGGCGCGCGGCGAGGAGCTGCTCCGCCGCGCGGACGGCCCCTCCCGCGGTCGGCGCCGAGCCGTGGGCGCCGACCTGCTTCCAGAGATCGTCAACGGCGCAGAACGGCCGGCCGCCGACCAGGACGACGACCCCCCTGCACCGCGCGTCGCGGCGCACGGCGGCGATGAGAGCGCCGACGCTCGCGAGGTGCTCGCCGAGCGCGGCCGAGACCGCGAGGACATCCGCCTTGCTGCGGACGACCTCGTCGATCACGTCCTGGGCCGGCGTGCTGGCCCCGAGATAGAAGGTGTCCCACCCCGCCATCTCGAAGAAATCCGCGACGAAGCGGGCGCCGATCTCGTGGAGGTTGCCGTCCACCGCGGTGGAGACGAGCCGGAGGCCGGCGCGATCGGCGCTGGAGACGAACGGGTAAAGCTGGTTCAGGACCATCTGGGTGACCGCCGTGCAGTAGTGCTCCTCGGCGATGCTGAGCTGATGGGTCTGCCAGAGCCGGCCCACCTCGTACTGGCACGGCTCCAGGACGTGAGCATAGATGTCCCTGATCGGCGTGCTCGCCTCGATCGCCTCCCGGATGAGCTTCATGGCCCGCCGCCGGTCCTGCTGGAGGAGCGCGTCGAGGTAGCCGCACGCGAGCACGCCGAGCGGGGCCTCCGGCCGGACGACGCTGGGTGGCTCGACGTGGGGCGAGGTGATCCGCTCGACCGCCGCCGACAGGTACCTTCGCGGCGCCTCGGCGAGATGATCCGGCAGCGCGACCGCGAGGACGTCGCCGAGCGCGCCGAGGTGGCCCACGAGCTCGGCGGGGTCGAGGCCGAAGCCGAGCATCAGCGTCTGTGCCCAGTCCGCGTATGCGCCGAAGAGCTCGGGCGACTCCAGCTCGACGGCCGCGGCGAGCTGCGCGACGTGGCGCCGGGCGTCCTCCAGGCAGCGCGCGCGCTGCTGGCCGTGGGCGAGCGCGTCCCCCGGCCGCCGCGCGTAGCTGAGCGCCACGCTCATCGCGGCGATGCGCGCCGCCGACATGCGGAGCGCCTCCGCCGCCGAGGCGGCCTCGTCGGGCGCGAGCCCGGCCGGGGGGATGGCCGCGAGCGCGGCCGGCGTCACGAGGGGCGCGTCGCCGAGGCGCCGCCGGCCGGCGGCCAGGGCGTGCCGCGCCAGCGCGGCGAGCTCCGGGTCGAGCTGCTCGCCGACGCTCTCGCCGAGCGCGTCCAGCGCCGCGGCGAGCGCGCTCCGGGGGACCCCGAGCCCCTCGAGGAACACCGCGGCGAAGGCGCAGTGCTCGCCGAGCTCCTCGCCGCCCCCGGCGCGCAGCGCGGCCGCGAGCGCGTCGATGTGCGCGCCGAGGTCCAGGCGGCATCGCGCGAGGGCCTCGCGGTCGCCGGGGGAGAGCCGCGCGGCCGCCGCGCCCTGCAGGCGCGCGAGCGCGGCGGTCATCAACGATTCGCGGCAGGCGAGGAGTCGCTCGGCCGCCCTCTCGCGCTCTGCGCTCGCCATATCGATCTATCTTGGGGCGCGCGATCGCCGGCGCACGCCCCCATATCGCACGAGCCCGCCCGGGGCGTTCCGGCGGGCGGCCGCCGCGAGGAGGCCGGGCGTCGCTGCGCCGGGCTGCCGGCCGGGCTTGAGCCGGCGTCCTGCTTCAAGGTACCGTCTCTCCCGCATCGCGACGAAGCGTCGTCGCCCGGCGCGGGAGCTGAAGAACGATGTCGATCTCCTTGGTGCGGAACAGCTACGGCAAGTCGAGGGTGCGGCTCGTCAAGGTCCGCCGCGCGGAGGGGCGCCACGAGCTCACCGACATCGACGTGGACATCCAGCTCGAGGGCGATTTCGACGACGCCTACACGCTCGGCGACAACAGCAAGGTGCTGCCCACGGACACGATGAAGAACACCGTGTACGCCCTCGCCAAGGGCCATCCGGTCGAGCCGATCGAGGACTTCGGCGTCCTGCTCGCCGAGCACTTCCTCGGAAAGGCGCATACCCGGCGGGCGCGGGTCGCGATCGCGGAGAACGTCTGGTCGCGCATCGACGCCGGCGGCGCGCCGCACCGGCACGCCTTCGTCCGCGCCGGGGCCGAGCGGCGGACCGCGGAGATCACGGCGGCTCCCGGCGGGGTCGAGATCGTGTCCGGCATCGCGGATCTGCTCGTCCTCAAGACCAGCGGCTCGGCGTTCTCGGGCTTCCCGCGCGATCAGTACACGACGCTCCAGGAGACGGAGGACCGCATCCTCTCGACCCTCATCCTGGCGCGATGGCGCGCGGCGGCCCGCGACGAGGCCCCCACGGCCACCTGGGAGCGCGCCCGCCGCGCCCTGCTCGAGACGTTCGCCGAGCAACACAGCCTCTCGGTGCAGCACACCATCCACGCGCTCGGGGAGGCGGTGTTCGCGGGCTGCCCTGCCGTCGACGAGCTGAGCCTCTCGCTGCCGAACAAGCACTGCCTGCTCGTGGATCTCGCGCGCTTCGGGCTCAGCAACGAGAGCGAGATCTTCGTCCCGGTGGACGAGCCGCACGGGCTCATCCACGCCACGATGAAGCGCGGTGGATGAGCGGCGCGCGGGGGGGCTATCCTCTCGCGCCCGATGGCTCGCGAAGCACCGCCCCTCGCCGCTGCGCCGGCCGACGAAGCAGCGCCGGCCGACGAAGACGACGGCGCGTTCCTCCGCCGTATCCGGAGCCACCCGCTCCGCCGCTTCCTCGGCCCTCCGCGGGCGTATCTCCTGACGCGCTTCGTCCTGCTCCGCCTGCTCGGCTTCGTCTACTTCATCGCGTTCCTCTCGCTCGCCCGGCAGCTCGGGCCGCTCCTTGGCCCGGACGGCCTCTTGCCGGCCGACCGCTTCATCGAGCGCCTCCTCGCCGTGACCGGCTCGCACGGCGCGGCGTTCCGCCGGCTCCCCACGCTGTTCCTGTGGCTCGGCGCCTCGGAGGGCGTCCTCCTCGCCGCGGCGTGGGCCGGCGTCGCGCTGTCGCTCGCGGTGTGCGCCGGCGTCACCAACGCGATCGTGCAGCTCGCGCTCTGGGCGCTCTACCTCTCGTTCGTGCACATCGGGCAGGTCTTCTATGGTTACGGCTGGGAGCACCAGCTCGCCGAGACCGGCTTTCTGGCCATCTTCCTCTGTCCGGCGCGCGGCTTCCGCCCGTTCCGGTCGCCGCCGCCGCCGGTCGTCGTGATATGGCTCTTCCGCTGGCTCATCTTCCGGATCATGCTCGGCGCGGGCCTCATCAAGCTCCGGGGCGACCCGTGCTGGCGCGACCTGACGTGCCTTGTCTATCATTACGAGACGCAGCCGGTGCCGAGCCCGCTGAGCTATTACCTGCACCAGCTCCCGCGGCCGGCGCACGTGCTCGGCGTGCTCTTCAACCACCTCGTCGAGCTCGTCGTCCCCTGGTTCGCGTTCGGCCCCCGCCTCGCCCGTCACGTCGCCGGCGTGCTCCTCGTGCTCTTCCAGGTCCTCCTCATCGCGAGCGGCAACCTCTCTTTCCTCAACTGGCTCACCATCGTCCCGGCGCTCGCCTGCTTCGACGACGGCGCGCTCGGCCGGCTCTTCCCGGCGCGGCTCCGGGAGCGCGCCGCGGCGATCTCGGAGCAGCGCTCGCCGTCCCGCGCGCACCGCGCCGCCGCCGCCCTGCTCGCGATCCTGGTGCTCTGCCTCAGCGTGAGCCCGGTCATGAACCTGCTCTCGCCGCGGCAGGCGATGAACGCGACGTTCGACAGCTTCGGCCTGGTGAACACCTATGGCGCGTTCGGCAGCGTCGGCCGGGAGCGTTACGAGGTGATCCTGGAGGGCACGAGCGACGAGGCGCCCGGGGAGGGGACGCGATGGCTCGAATACGATCTGCCGTGCAAGCCGGGCGACGTGCGCCGGCGCCCGTGCGTCATCACGCCATATCATTACCGCCTCGACTGGCAGATCTGGTTCGCCGCCTTCGGGAGCTACGAGCGCGAGCCGTGGCTCGTTCATTTCATCTACAAGCTCCTCACGGGCGACCCGGGCGCGCAGCGCCTGCTCGCGAGCAATCCTTTCCCCGGCGCGCCGCCCCGCTACGTCCGCGCCGAGCTCTACCGGTACAGCTTCACCCGCATCGGCGACGGCGGCGGCGCGTGGTGGCGGCGCGTCCGTGTCGGAGAGTACCTGCCGCCGCTGTCCGCGGGCGACCCGGCGCTGCGGCGCTTCCTCGCCGCCCATGGGTGGCTGTCTGCCGCCCGCGCGGCCGCCCCGGCGCGCGGCGAGAGGAGCGGAGTCGAGAACACCCCGTGAGGGGCACCAGCGCGCACGCGCGTCCGAACTTTCCTGTCGGGCTCGCTCGCCCGAGCTGCGCACATGATGGGAGTCTCGGCGCAGGCCCGTCGCGCTCGACATCGCCGCGAAGCGCCCGGTAGAGTTGCGGGCATGAGCCGAGGGGGAAGCGCGGCCGGGATCGAGGTCGCGAACAGCTACATGAACGCGGTCCTTCGCGGGCCGTTCGCCGCGATCGAGTGCACAGGAGAGATCGGGGCGCTCGAGATCGCCGCGTGGAGCGCCGGAGCCGAGCGGACGTTCGGTTACGCCGGCGAAGAGGTGATGGGCCGCCGGCTGGCGGACACGATCCTGCCCGGCGAGGGGGTCGACCTCTGGCGGCGGCTCTGCGAGGGGGAGGGCGGCGCGCCGCTCGCGATCGAGCACCGGCGCAAGGACGGGCGCGCCGTGGTCTGCGCGTGGGTGCACGAGCCGGTGCGCGACGCGGGCGGCGGGGTGGCGCGCCGGCTCTTCATCGGGCAGGACGTCACCGGGAGCAGCCGTCCCGCGGCGCGGGCGGCGGACGAGGCCATCCTCCTGCGCGCCATCCTCGAGCGCGTCCCCGTCGTCGCGTGCAAGTATGACCGCGAGGGCGTCTTCACCTTCCACGACGGCAAGGGGCTCGAGGGCTCGGGCGTGAAGCCCGGACAGCTGATCGGCATGAGCGTCTTCGATCTCTACGGGCAGGACCCTGTCGCGGCGGCGTCGATGCGGCGCGTGCTGGCGGGAGAGGCGGTGGACAACACCACCGAGTCTCATGGCGTGGTCTGGCGCACGTGGATGCTCCCCGTGCTGGATGAGCGCGGCGCCCCCGACGGCGCGGTCACGGTGACGTTCGACGTCACGGACATGAAGCAGCGAGAGCGCGAGCTCAAGGCGAGGCTCGACATGATCGAGGCTCAGCAGCAGGTCATTCGCGCGCTCTCGACGCCGATCATCGAGGTCTGGGATCGCGTGCTCACGCTCCCGATGGTCGGCGTCGTCGACAGCGTGCGGACCTCCGAGGTGATGGACAACCTCCTCGCCGCGATCGTCGACAAGGGGGCGCGCTTTGCGATCCTCGATCTCACCGGGGTCGATGCGGTCGACACGAAGACCGCGAGCTACCTCATCGAGCTGGTCCGCGCGATACGGCTGCTCGGCGCCGAGGGCGTGATCACGGGCATCCGCTCCAACGTGGCGCAGACGATGATCGCGCTGGGGCTCGATCTCTCGGGGATCATCACGATGGGCAACCTCCGCGCCGGCCTCAAGCTCTGCATTCAGCGGATGAACGCCGGAGCCGACACCATCGCGACCGACCGCTCCGCTTCGCCCAAGCCCGCCCCTGGAAAAGGCTAGGCGCAAGTCCGTCGGGACAGGAGCGAGGGCCGGGCAGCTCGGCAAGATCCCTCGATCCGCCCGCCCGGCCACGCGCCGGCCGGAGGCGATCGGATTTCTCGCGCGCTCGTGATCAAGGCGCCGCAGCGCGGGCATTCATGGGATCGCCGCCCGGCTGTTCGGCGCGCGCGGCTCAGAACGACACGAACGACACGATAGATTCGGCGTAGGTACAATTTTCGCGACGCGCGTCGAGCGACTCCGGGTCCGGCGGGAGCGCTGCGTCAATCAGGCGTGGGCTCACCCTTGTGTCAGCGGTGAAGTCCTCTATCGAATCATTTTACAACACGCGCCGATCGTCCTTTGAACGCTGGTCTTCGGATTCATTCATTGACCGGAACAGCGCTTGACGCGTGCCAAAGCTTCACCGTAGGTTGTGGACGACGGTAGGAGGTCACGTATGGTTGACTTGGGAGTTCGTCGCTGGCGAGGTGGTCTCGCGGCCATCGCGACGATCGCGCTGACGCTCGCAGCCGGGTGCGACGGAGAGATCGGGGCGGCCGGCGCCGGGGCGGACATCCCGGCGTCCGGACAAGGAGATCCGCAGGCGTGCGGGGGGACCGAGCGGATCGTCGCGCCGCAGCGGCGTTTGACGCGATTCGAATACAACAACACGGTTCGCGATCTGCTCGGAACGTCGCTCACCCCTGCCGACCAGTTCCCGGCGGATGAGATCGCCGGCGGATTCAACAACAACGCAGCGGTGCTGACCGTATCGGCGCTGCACGCCGAGAAGTACCTCTTGGCGGCGGAGGAGCTCGCGGCCGAGGCCGTGGCGGGCGACCTGTCGAAGCTCTTGCCGTGCGACCCGGCCGCCGTCGAGGGGCAAATCGAGGCGGAGGACGCGTGCGCGCGTCAGTTCGTCGAGACCTTCGGCCGCCGCGCGTACCGCCGCCCGCTCACGCCGCAGGAGGTCGACCGGCTGATGCGCGCCTACACGGCGGGCCGCACGGACGGGTCGCTGCGCGAGGGGATCGAGGTGGTCATCCGGGCCGCGCTGCAGTCGCCGAAGTTCCTGTTCCGCCTGGAGCTGCGCCACGATCTCGACGACTCCGCGCAGAAGGTTCGCCTCGATCCGTACGAGATGGCGTCCCGCCTCTCCTACCTGGTCTGGGCGTCCGCGCCCGACGACGAGCTGCTCGACGCCGCCGAGGCCGGCCTGCTCCAGACCCGCGAACAGCTCGCCGAGCGGACCCGCGAGATGCTGAAGAGCCCGCGGGCGCGCCTGGCCATTGCGGAATTTTACAAGCAATGGCTCAACCTCGGGAAGCTCGAGACCATCGTGAAGGAGAAGAACGCCTTCCCCGGCTTCGACGACGAGCTCGTCGCGGGGATCAAGGCCGAGACGCCGGCGTTCATCGAGCACGTCCTGTGGTCGGGGGATCACAAGCTGTCGAGCCTGCTGACGCTGCCGGTCGGCTTTGCCACCGAGTCGGTGGCCGAGCTGTATGGCGTGTCGGTCCCGCCCGGCTCGACGACGCCCCAGCTCGTCGAGCTCCCGCCCGACCAGCGCGCCGGGGTGCTCACGCAGCCCGCGTTCCTGGCCGTCCACGCGCACCCGGATCAGACGTCTCCGGTCCTTCGCGGCAAGGCGATCCGGCAGAAGTTCCTGTGTTTCGAGCCGCCGCCGCCCCCGGACAACGTCGACCTCACGCCGCCCGAGGGCGATGAAGGCGTCACGGCGCGCGAGCGGTTCCAGCAGCACGCCTCCGACGCCTCGTGCGCCGGGTGTCACCAGCTGATGGATCCGATCGGCTTCGCGTTCGAGAACTTCGATGCCGTCGGCGCCTTCCGCACCGAGGAGGGCGGGCAGGTCATCGACGTCTCGGGCGAGATCGTCCAGTCCGCGGACGTGAATGGCCCGTTCGTCGGCGTCCGCGAGCTGGCGGAGAAGCTCGCCGGCAGCGAGCAGGTCCGCGAGTGCCTCGCGACGCAGTGGTTCCGCTACACGGCGGGTCGCTTCGAGAACGCCGGCGACGATTGCTCGCTCGGCCAGCTGCGCGGCGGGTTCCACGCCACCGAGGGCGATCTGGTGGAGCTCATCGTGGCCACCACGCAGACCGAGGCGTTCATGTTCCGCAGCGCGATCGCGGCAGAGGGAGAGTGACATGAGACAGCGAATGATCTCCAGGCGGCGGATGCTCCAGGGCGCGCTGGCGGCGACGGCGACGATCCCGCTGCTCAACTCCGAGCTGGCCCGCGGCGACGAGACCACCGCGCCCAAGCGCTTCGTGGTGTTCTACACGCCGAACGGCACGCTCGAGTCGCAATGGATGCCCACGGGCACCGAGAGCAACTTCACCCTGAGCCCGCTGCTGCAGCCGCTCTCGCCGCACAAGGCGAAGCTGATCCCGCTGCGCGGGATCAACATGAACGTCGTGGTCAACTCCAACATCGGCTCCGAGCACGCGCGGGGCATCGGCGGTCTGCTCACGGGGCGGGCGCTGCTCCGGGGGAATTTCCGGAGCTTCAACTCCAACAACGCCGGCTGGTCGTCGGGGATCTCGCTCGATCAGCACATCGCGAACAAGCTGAAGCCCCCGACGCTGTTCCGCACCCTGGAGCTCGGCGTCCAGGTCCGCGACGCGGAGGTGCGCGGCCGGATCTGCTACGCCGGGCCCGACCAGCCGATCCCGCCGCGCGAGGATCCCTATGACACCTTCGAGCAGCTCTTCGGGGCCTCGGTGCCGGGCCAGGGCCAGGGCCAGGGCAGCTCCGATGCGCTGGATCGGCTGCGCGCGCAGCGGCGGACCGTGTTCGACATCCTGCGCGAGGACATCGCGGACGTGCGGCCCCGCATCGGCAGGGAGGATCGCGTCAAGCTCGACGCGCACCTGCAGTCGATCCAGGACATCGAGGCGCGCCTGGCCGGCGGCAGCTCCTCGAGCGGCGGCGGCCCGACCCCGACCGCGAGCTGCCAGGTCCCGTCGCTCGGCGAGCGCATCGACCTCTCGGACGACGCGAACATGCCCGCCATCGGCAAGCTCCAGATGGATATGGCGGCCGCGGCGCTCGCGTGCGACCTCACCCGGATCTGCACGATCCAGTGGTCGTACGCCGAGAGCGAGCACCTCTATCCGTTCCTCGATCTCCGGGGGAACCACCACGCCATCTCGCACCAGTGGGACACCGAGGGCAAGGCGCAGTATTCGAAGATCCACACGTGGTTCGCGGAGCAGCTCGCCTACTTCCTCGGCAAGCTCGACTCGTACCAGGAAGGGGATCGCACGCTCCTCGACAACACCGTCGTCCTGTGGGTCACCGAGATCAGCGAGTCGACGCAGCACGCGCTCACGAACATGCCGTTCTTGCTCGCCGGCAGCGCGGGCGGGGTCCTCCGCACCGGCCGCTTCGTGGACTTCCTGGCGAACGGCGGCTCTGCCCGCCAGCACAACGATCTGCTGGTCTCGATCGCGAACGCGATGGGGACCGACGACACCACCTTCGGCGACCCCCAGTTCTGCACCGGGCCGCTCCCCGGTCTCACCTAGGCAACAATCGGGTCGAACCCGCCTGAAACGAGGAGAATTTCGAACCGCCAAGGCGGATGCGCCGGTCAAGACCGGCATGAGGGAGCAGGTGAGCAACGAGGAGCAGCACCAGCAAATCGAGCAAGTCCTGCCCCGGGAGGAGTCCACCCCCGGGAAGGCCACCCTTGCGCAGCGTGGGGTGACCCGCGAGGCGAAGCGTAGGGGGACGAGTGAGCGGGCCGGGCGATAGAGCCTCGAAACGGTTCAGTTCGAGGGGGCCGACACGATTGTCTTGCGTGGAAGGCCATGGTGGAGGCCCGAACAACGTGGACCTGGGCCGTCCATCCCCTCCGGGGTCGAGGAGTTCGGCACGTGCACACACGCCTCATGCACGGAAACCGGGAGACCTCGAAGGAGCCGCGATGCCGGTGGTGGGCAGCGGACAGCCACGGGAAGGCGCCGAGCCGCAATCCGTGGTGTCGTACTTCGAGGAGTCGGACGAGGGCATGGTACCGGGGAAGCCGGCGAAGACGCGGGTAACGCCCGTCGAGTCGGTGGAGGGACGGCCCGAGGCCGAGGGAAAATCCGCAGCACGAAACGCGTCCCGGGCTCAGGACCGGCAAGACGCGCCCACGCAAGTGATGCGGATCGGACAGCGAGCGAAGGAGAAGAAAGGGGAGCGGTTCGACAACCTGCTGAGCGCGATCAAGGCGCCGCTGCTGAAGGAGGCGTACCATCGCCTGCGCAGGCGCGCGGCGCCCGGAGTGGACGGGACCACGTGGGAAGAGTACGGCGAGCATCTCGATGCCCGCCTGCTCGACCTGCAGGATCGCATCCACCGCGGCAGCTACCACCCGCAGCCGGTGCGGCGCGTGCACATCCCGAAAGGCGATGGTCGCATGCGACCGCTCGGCATCCCGGCGCTGGAGGACAAGCTCGTCCAGCAGGCGGTGCGGATGGTGCTGGAGCCGATCTACGAGCAAGAGTTCCTGGGGCTGTCGTATGGCTTCCGGCCCGGCCGGGGGCCGCACGACGCCCTGAACGCGCTCGCAGAGGCCATCAGCCGGAAGACGAGCTGGGTGCTCGATGCAGACATCCGGTCGTTCTACGACACCATCGATCACGGATGGATGCAGAAGTTCCTCGAGCACCGGATCGGGGACAGGCGCATGGTGCGGCTGCTGATGAAGTGGCTGCACGCGGGCGTCATGGAGGAAGGCGAGCTGCGCGAGGTGAAGGAAGGGACGCCGCAGGGAGGGACCATCAGCCCGCTGCTTGCGAACGTCTACCTTCACTACGCGTTCGATCTGTGGGCCAACCAGTGGAGGAAGCGGCATGCGCGCGGTGAGGTGTACATCGTGCGCTACGCCGACGATTTCGCGGTGACCTTCCAGTACGAGCAGGACGCGCGCGCGATGCGGGAGGCCCTGGCCTCTCGTGTCGCGAAGTTCGGCCTGGAGCTGCACCCGGAGAAGACCCGGGTGCTTCGGTTCGGGAGATTCGCCCGGCAGGACGCCGAGCGCGACGGGCGCACACGCCCCGAGACGTTCGACTTCCTGGGGTTCACGCACATCGCCGGCGTAAGCCGGCGAGGCGAGTTCCAGCTGAAGCGTCGTACCTCGCGGAAGAAACGGAACGCCAAGCTGGCGAGCCTGCGCGAAGAGATGCGCGAGCGTCGGCATGAGCCCGTGCGAGCCCAGCACGCATGGCTCTCCAGCGTGCTCGAAGGGCACTTCCGGTACTACGGGGTGCCCACAAACTACCGGGCGTTGCACCAGTTCCGGGAACGCGCGCGCGCAAGCTGGCACCTCCAGCTTCAGCAGAGGAGCCAGCGTGCGCACTGGTCCCGGCCGCAACGAACGGCGTTCGAGCAGCGGTTCCCCCTGCCGCAGCCCCGCATCCATCATCCCTGGCCAGCTCTACCGCGAGCCAGTCCGTCGACCCGAGGTGGGAGCCCGGTGCGGGAAATCCGCTCGCCGGGTTCTGTCCGGGGGGCGGCCCGGGTTGACCGAAGGTAGGTCAGCACGGGCCGTCCCTACCGGGACCCAAGGCGCCAAGGCGCCAAGGACGCCAAGACGCCAAGAAAAAGACAATATCTTGGCGTCTTGGCGTCTTGGCGTCTTGGCGGTTCATTTCTCGCTCGATCAACGTGATCAGCGTCCTAAGTCGCGCCCAGCCGCGCGACGCGAGGCATCAGCGAGCGGCGGGGCGCGCCAGCCGGTCGAGGACGGGTGAGCGCGCCGCGGCGAGCAGGCCATGCAGGCCCGCGGCGAGCACGCGGTCCGGGACCGAGCGCCGCAGCCCGAGGAGCAGCCGCGCGTCGCGGCCGACGACCGTGCGGAACGACGGCGAGCGCGCCCCGATCAGCTGGACGATGGCCCGCGCGACCGCGTCGGGCGGCGGCGCCTTCGAGACGTTGCTGACCACGAGCCGATCGAGCGCGCGGGTCAGCCGGACGTACGGGCTGTCGCTCGACACGCCCTCGCCCTGCCGCTGGTTCTCGAAGAACATCGGCGTCCGGTGGATGCCCGGCTCGACGATGCACACGTCGATGCCGAACGGCTTCACCTCCCATCGCAGCGCCTCGCTGAACCCCTCGACGGCGTGCTTCGTGGCCGCATAGACGCTCGTCCCCGGCAGGCCGAAGCGGCCCTGGAGGCTCGTGACATTGATGATCCGCCCCCGGCCGGCGGCGCGCATCGACGGCAGCACGGCGCGCGTGATCCGCATCAGCCCGAGCGCGTTCGTCTCGAACTGGTCGCGGACGTCCGCGTCCGATTGCTCCTCGAAGGCGCCGCTGACCACGATGCCGGCGTTGTTCACGAGGGCGTGGGGCGCCCCGTATCTCTGCGCGATCGACGCCACGCGCTCCGGCGCGTCCGCCGCGGCGACGTCGAGCCCCTCGACGTGGACGCGCACCCCTCGTGCCCTCGCGGCCTCCTCGAGCGGCCCGCCGCGCTCGGGGCGGCGCATCGTCGCGACGACCTCGTGACCTGCCTGCGCGCACGCGACGGCCGCGGCGAACCCCATGCCGCTCGATGCGCCGGTGATGAGAACGATCTGACCCATGAGCTCACCCATCCTTGTTGTGCACGGAAGACCGCGCAGCGCGCTCTCCACGCTGCGTCGGCTCGGCGTGCTCGCCTCTCGGGCCGCAGCCCGCAGCCCTCGTCTCCGACCTTCAACGACCGAAATAGCCCTGCGAAATCCCTGGATGGAGGCCACGCACCCGCCGGCGCCGCGCCCTCCAAGGTCTTGCATTTTTGCCGCCGCCATTTGCAATTTGCGGGCGTTGTCTTGCACCGTTGCAAGAACCATCCTGGCCTCATGAACAACGCCTCGCCCGCCCCCAGCTCCTCCTCCGGCCTCCACGTCGTGCTCGGCGCCGGCCAGATCGGCCCGCGCGTCGCGGATCTCCTGCTCGCGCGCGGGCATCGCGTCCGCCTGGTGCAGCGCACCCGCCGCGCTCCGGAGCGGCCGGGGCTCACGTCCGCGTGCGGCGACATCACCGACCTCGCCTTTGCCGAGGAGGCGACGCGCGGCGCCGACGTGGTCTACGATTGCATGAACCCGGCGTACCACCTCTGGCCCACGCAGCTCTTGCCCATCGCGCGGGGCGCGGTGCACGGCGCGAGCAAGGCGGGCGCGAAGCTCGTGGCGCTCGATTGCCTCTACATGTACGGCGTGCCCGACGGGCCGATGCGCGAGGGCTCGCCGCGCCGCCCTTGCAGCAAGAAGGGCGCGCTGCGCGTCGACCTCGAGGAGATGCGCCTCGCGGCCCAGCGCCGCGGCGACGTGCGCGTCGCCATCGGGCGCGCCAGCGATTTCTTCGGCGCCAACGTGCCGCTGTCCGCGTGGAGCGATCGCTTCTACGCGCGCGCGCTCGCCGGAAAGGCCGTCGAGTGCATGGGCGATCCCGAGATGCCTCACTCGTATACGTACGTGGAGGACGTGGCGCGGGGCCTCGTGACGCTGGGCGAGCGGGAGGAGGCGATGGGCCATATATGGCACCTGCCGACGGCGCCCGCCGAGAGCACGCGGGCGCTCGCGCAGCGCCTCGGCCGCGCGCTCGGGCTCGAGGTGAAGGTCGCGCGACTCCCGCGCTTGTTGCTGCGCGCGGTGAGCCTGTTCTCGCCGTTCATGCGCGAGGTGGCCGAGATGGCGTACCAGTGGGACGTGCCCTATGTCATCGACGACACGCGCTTCCGCGAGACGTTCGGCTGGTCGGCGACCCCCGTCGAGCGGCAGGTCGCGGCCGTCGCGGCATGGGCCCGGGACCGGTACAAGCTCGCGGCCTCGCCCGTCGCGACGGCGAATCAGGCCGGCGCGCGCTGATCGGCCGGGAGCGCGCGGCCGAGATCGCCCAGGCTCGGTGTTCGCACGGGAGCGGAACATACCAGCGCTGTCATAGCCCGCGAGAAGGCCTTGACGCGCACGGTTGAAGGACTCGAGATGGTGCTCCTTCTGGAGGGCAGCATGCGTCTCGATTCCTTGTCTCCGATGGTGTGCCTGCTGGTCGCGGGGCTCGGCCTCGCGTCGTGCGACGCCGGTACGGCAGAGCCTCCCGCGAGCTCGGCACCTGAGGGCGGCGGGGCCTCGGGGGTCGGCGCCTCCGGCGGCGCGGCGCCCGGCGAGGCCGGCGATGGCGGCGCGCCCGGCGACAGCGGCACCTCGGGGGTCGGCGCCTCGGGCGGCGGTGCGCCCGGCGACGGCGGGGCGCCGGGCGATGGCGGAGCGCCTGGCGAGGGCGGGGGCCCGGAGCAGCTCCCGCCGGTCGGGCCCCTGGTCAACGGCATCCAGTGGGCCGACACCTCGGGCAAACCCATCCAGGCGCACGGGGGAGGGGTGATCAAGGTGGGTTCCTATTACTACTGGTTCGGCGAGAACCGGAACCCGGACGGGACGTTCTATGCCGTGTCCGCTTACCGCTCGTCCGACCTGCGGCGCTGGGAGTTCAGGAACCATGTGCTCACCATGGACTCGGACGACGACCTCGACCCGGCCAACATCGAGCGCCCGAAGGTCGTCTACAACGCGTCCACGGGCAAATACGTGATGTGGATGCACTGGGAGAACGGGGTGAACTACGGCGAGGCCCGGGCCGCGGTCGCGAGCTCGAGCACCGTGGACGGCGACTACACGTATCACGGCAGCTTCCGGCCGCTCGCGGACACCGGGGTGACCGATCACGGCAAGCCCGGGTACATGTCCCGGGACTGCGGGCTCTTCGTCGACGACGACGGCAAGGGCTATTTCATCTCCGCCTCGAACGAGAACTACGATCTCAACCTCTACGCGCTGACCCCCGACTACCTGGCCATCGATCGGCTGGCCGCCGTGCTCTTCCCCGGCGGACACCGGGAGGCGCCGGCGCTGTTCAAGCGGAACGGCGTCTATTTCCTGCTGACCTCCGGGGCCACGGGCTGGGACCCCAACCAGGCCAAATACGCGACCTCCCGCTCCCTCGAGCGCGGCTGGTCGACGATGACCAACGTCGCCGACGGCACGACCTACCACTCCCAGTCCACCTATGTGCTCCCGGTCCAGGGCAGCGCGGGGACTTCCTACCTGTACATGGGGGATCGCTGGGCGGGCGCCTGGGGCGGGCGGGTCAACGACTCCACCTATGTCTGGCAGCCGATCTCGTTCCCCTCGGACACGACCATGAGCATGAGCTGGAACAACACGCTGACCATCGATACGGCGGCCGGCAGCATCACCGGGGCGACGAACCGCTTCAAGCTCATGAACAAGAAGAGCGGCAAGGTGATGGAGGTCGCGGGCGCGTCGTCCGAGGACGGGGCCGCCGTGGTCCAGAACGCCGATAGCGGCGGAGACAACCAGAAGTGGAGCCTCAACTACAACAGCGCGGGCCACTTCCGGCTGACCAACGTGAAGAGCGGCAAGGTGCTGGACGTCCCCGACGAGTCGAAGAACGACGGCATCGCGCTGAAGCAGTGGACGGACCACGACGGCGACAACCAGGCGTGGCTCTTCATCGATCTGGGCGGCGGCGACTTCCACATCAGGAACAAGAACAGCGGCAAGCTGATCGGGGTCGTCCAGGGCTCGACCGAGGACGCCGCCGCGGTCGAGCAGCGGGGGAGCAGCGGCGGCGAGGAGCAGCGATGGCAGCTCGTCGTGGCGAATTGACGGACGGGTGAGCGGCGGAGCGGGCCTCAGACCAGCACCGCGACGACGCCGGCGCCGATGAGCGCGGCGGCCCAGGCCCGATCGAGGTTGAACCAGGCCGTGCGGAGGATCGCGACGCCGAGCTTGTGGTAGACCACGAGCGCGACCGCCGCGGCCGCCGCCATCATGGCGGCCGTGTGGACGAGCACGGCGGCGAGGTAGCCGGCGGGGCTCGTCAGCGACAGGCCAGCTGCGTTGTGGCACCCGGCGCCGTGGCACGGAGCCGGGTTGCCCTCGCCGAGCAGGAAGACCGGGAGCAGCATGAGCCCGGCGCCGTGCGCGGTCGCCATCAGGAAGGACCACCAGGTCAGATCGCGGAAGCCCACGCGCATCCCGACCCACCTCGGGTGGCGCGGCCGCACGAGCTTGAGCGCGCCGAACGCGACCAGCGCGATCGCCGTGATCCAGCGGAGCGCCGCGGCGGGCACGCTCGCGAGGCCGAGCCCGAGCAGCGCGACCGTGAGCCCGATGGACGCGGCGTGGCCGATCGCGATCGGCACGAGCGCCCGCCGCACCGCGCGGCTGCTCTTCTCCTGTAGGCCGAGCGCGACCGCGAACAGCCAGCCCATGCCCGGGTTGATGCCATGATAGGCGCCGAGGAGCGCCAGCGTGAGCCAGGGCGTCATGGCGGGCTAGGGATAGCAGAACGAATCCGAGGACGCGTCGCCGCCCTCGAGCCTCACCTGGTGAGGGCGCAACGGCCCGAAATCGACGAAGAACTCGGGGTCGAGCGCGATGCCGCCGCCGGGCGCCGCGTCGACCTTGGCCATCCAGCCGCCGACGCCTTCCGGATAGAACTGCTCGTCCCACGAGGCGTAGAGCGAGTTCGTGAAGTAGATGCGCCGCCCGTCGCGGCTCACCTCGACCATCTGCGGCCCGCCGCGCAGCGGGCCCGAGCGGCGGTGCGCCGTCCGGCGGGCGACGCCCCCGAGGTGCACCGAACCGGTCAGCTTCGGGTGGAACGGGTCGGACACGTCGTACTGGCGGAGCTCGCCGGTGCCCCAGCAAGACACGTAGAGGAACCGGTCGTCGAGGGACAGATTGATGTCGGTGATGAGCGGCGGGACCGCCTTGAAGCCCTTGAGCAGCGGGGGCAGGAGATCGGGCTCCGCCGGCTCGGCGGGCACCTCGATGACCTTGCGGATCGCCCACCGGTCGCCGTCGCGGTGCCAGAGCCAGACCGAGGCGGAGAGGTCCTTGACGCTCACGACGACGCCGACGAAGCCATAGGCCTTTGTCGGGTCGTGGGCGGGGCGGAGCTCCAGCGCCATCTGGTGCTCATCGCCGAGATCCAGCGCCTGGAGGTGCCTGCGCTTGCGGAGGTCCCAGACGTGGATCCTGTGGCCGTATTTCTTGCCGAGCAGGAGCTCCGGATTCACACCGTCCTCGATCATCTTCGGCGTCCCCCACTCGCTCGTGAGGAGCGTGTCGTGGCCGAGGTGCCACCAGAAGTCGTAGTGGAGGAACTGCGGCCCGCGGTCGATCTCCCAGCGGCCGAGCACGTCGAAGCTCTCGCAGTCGAGCACGAAGATCCCGCCCGGCCCTTCGCCCTCGGGGTTGCCGAGCGCGCTCACGTAGATGCCGTCGGGGCCGCAGTGCAGCGTGTGCGGCCGCGAGTAGCCGGCGCGCTTCGCGATCTCCTCGGCCCGGACCGTGTGGACGAGCTCGGGGCGGCGCGGGTCCGGCTTGACGTCGAAGACGAAGATGTTCGATGAGCGGAGCGCCGGGAGCAGGAGGAAGCGGCGCTCCACATGGGGGTGCGGCGCGTACGGGCACAGGGCGGCGCTGCACGCGTTCCAGCCGGAGTGGTGGAGCTCGTCGCCGTAGGTCGGCAGCTCGTTGACCGAGACGAGGGTGCCATAGGCGGGCGACCTCGGGTCGAGGTCGACGACCGTGAGCGCGTCGTGGCGAAGGTTGCCCGGGCGCTTCAGCGCGGCGCCCGCGTCGAGCGCGGTCACGTAGGCCAGCCGCTCGGCCGGCGCCTCCATCGCCAGGCGCGGCGACGGATAGAAGGTGGGATCCGGACGAAACCGCATGCGCTGCGTCTCCTTGAGTGCTGGGGGTTCGCGTGTGTTTGAGGCGCCGCCGCCGGTCCCGGGCGGGGCCGGCGCGCGATGCTCGCGGCGTCAGACGGTGATGGGCATTCGTTGCCGGGCCGATGCGCTCCGTCGCCCGGCGGCTCCGCGTCGAGCCGGATCAGGCAGGACCGTGAGCGTGCATCCGTTATAACAGACGTCGCGGGCGGGAGCTACAGTCGCGGTGGGGCTCCGGCGGTCCCGGAGCTCCTTGTGGGTGGGGTGCCGCGCGGCGCGCTACGGCCGCGCGCGGCCCCGCCGCGCGAGGACGAGGCCTGCGAGCGCCGCGGCGAGCGCGACGCCGCCGCCGGCAGAGCCCGCCGGGCCCGAGGTGCTGCAGCCCGCTCCGGCCGGCGCGATGTCGGCGCCGGTGTCGGCGTCGACGTCGCCGAGCAGATCGGAGCCGTCGGCCAGCGCCGGCAGCGCGTCGGGCTCGTGCAGATCCCGGGCCCACACCGTCGCATCGAGCGTCTCGTCCTCGGCGAACGCGGTGGACAGCACCTCGCGGCCGGGGTTCGCCGGTTCGAACGCTCCGATCCCCGGCGCGGAGAGGCGCGCGGCGGCGACTTGCGTGCTCGCGACCTGGAACAGCGTGTTGCCGATCGTCACATACCAGCTCCCGTCGAGCCAGCGCGCGTGACCGACGTCCGTGCCGATGAGCTCGGGCGCTCCCCCCGGCCGGCCGAGATAGCGCTTACCGTCGTTGAGGAACAGGACCTCGCCGGTGTCGCTGATGCCGTCGTGGCCGACCCGGAGCTTCGCTTGATCGAAGCTGCTCGACTTCGGAAAGTCGCTGATCTGGTGCTGCTCGCCGTCGGGGGTCCGCAGCCATACCTGGTTGACGTCGCCGTCGCTCTTCAGGAAGGCGGCGTAGCCCGCGTGCGCCAGCAGCCCGGCCGTGGAGCCGGTGATCGAGTCGCCCAGGAACACCTCCTCGCCATCCGCCGTGTACAGGTAGCTCGAGCTCGTCATCCGGTCCCACCACCGGCCGACGACGTTGGTCCCGTCGGTGATCGGCCGCTGCAGGTTGCCCGCATGATCCCCGAGGAGCGTATTGCCCGGCCCGGCGATGGACGCCCCCTCGTACGTGCCGAAGAAGACGCCGCCCGAGGGCGAGACGTCGGCCTGGAAAGGCGATCGGCTCCCCGGGCCGAGCCAGAGGGTCCGGTTCGTGCCCGCCGAGAGCGAGTGCGCGAGGGCCCAGTCGTCGCCGTTCGCCGTCCACACCACCGTGTCGCCGTTCACGGCGTCGAGGCGCGGCGCGAGCGACGCGCTCGCGATCTGGCGCCGAGCGCCGTTGACCGAGGCGAGGATGTAGCCGGTCGCCGACTGATGCACGGACCCCGACGGCGTGAGCGCCCCGTAGACGGCGCTGAGCGGGCTTCCGCCTTCCGGGATGGTCTCGACCCACGTCACCTGCTGCGAGCCGCGATCGAAGATCCCGAGGCGCCGGCGATAATCCAGGAAGAGAAAGCGCGAGGCGTCGAAATCGAGGATGGCGCCAGGCGCGCGCTGGACGGCGGTGAGCTTCGTGCTCCGCTCGACGTGGATGGGATCGATCGTCCTGGTGACGGTGGGCCCGATGTAGTCGCTGGCCTCGATCGTGAGCGTGTAGGTTCTGCCCGACGGGAGGAAGGGTTCATAGTAGGCCGCCTCCTTGATGTAGAGCCGCCCCGGCACAGGCTGCGGGTAGGGCCAATCTCTCTCGGCGAAGAGCACGTAGCCTCCTTCGTCGCTGCTGAACGTCGCCACCAGGCTACGGCACTCGAACGGCGGCGTCGGGATGCACTTCGCCTCGAAGCGCCAGCCCTGCGTGAGGGTGTCGTTCGGGACCACGTTCCACACGATGGTCGGGGGCGCGTACTTGTACACGAGGCCCTCGTCGCTCGCCGCCTCGCCGAACGTGTTGTACGCGTTGACCGTCACGGGATAGATGCCGAAGGGGAGCTCGTCGCCGAGATCGCCGATGTCGAACACCCCCTCGAAGTAGCCGTCTCCCGTCGGCGCGAGCTCGATGGCGAGCCCCTCGAACTCCGCCTCTACGTAGTAGATCTCCTCGGGTGAGGAGGCAGCGGCGCGCACCAGAAATGTGCTGCCCTCCATGATCGCGCCAGATGGCTGGACGACGTCGACCGTCACGGCGGCGTCAGCAGCCTGAGCCGCAAGGGACAGGGAAAAGGCAATGGCTGTGCCAAGTTGTCGGCCGTAAGTTCTCATCGGTCCTCCGTATTTCTGATGACTTCGTTGCGCCCGTTGTTTCTAGCATTCACCCGGGTCGACGTCGGAGCAGTGCTTCCACGGCGGGCGCCAGAGGTGTGCTG
Organism: Sorangium sp. So ce134; assembly: GCA_051525975.1. Taxonomy (GTDB): domain Bacteria; phylum Myxococcota_A; class Polyangia; order Polyangiales; family Polyangiaceae; genus Sorangium. The sequence continues at coordinate 7,185,692 of CP150314.1, read as the reverse complement.
CGGCGCGCCCGTGCGGCACTGCGTCCGGGCCGAGCACCTCCGCCGCAAGCCGGCTCCCGACGAAATTCGGCGCGGATACCGCGGACGGCTCGCCCGGCCTCTTGCGCGCCGCGTTGGGCTGCACGATGACGCGGGCGTTCGGGCGCTGACCCGTGTCCGTCGGCGCGCCCGCGCTCCTCACGGCGTCTCGGTGACCATCCCAGTTCGGCCGGGGGACGTCGCGACCGTGATCCGATGGTCTTCGACTCGACCTCGGGCGCATGCCCTCGTGTCGCTCCGTGGCATTCTCGCCTCCGGATAGCGTCGAGGGGGGCGCGGGCGCGGCGAGCCGCGGAGCGATGAATGACCGCCACGGGCCGCCCGGCGGCTCGACTCGTATCGAACGAGGCCGAGATGGATCCCGTACATCACGCCAGCGTCATCGAGGAACAGGTCGAGTGGACCATACGCTTATTGCGAGGCGAGCCTCGCTTCTCCCGCGTCGGCGAATCTCCTCGACCGGATATCAGCGCACGGCGCCAGCTCCGTTTACAGCGTTCATCCTGAACGGAAGTGCGGTAGGTGCTTTCAGCCGGCGAGCGACTCAGGCGGATACGGGGAGATCGTTATTGAACTGCCTGCGGCCCGCGCGTCGATCGGTTCTGTCGCTGATTCAACCGGTCCGGTGTTCTAGGTGGACGACCCCGACTCGGATACGATGAACGGATGAACTCGCCGAGAGAGCAGGACAGCTCGTTCATCTTTCCTTCCAGCGAGCCCCTTCCGATCCGCGACGAGCACGCCGGGATCGCGCTGGGCAAGAGCGGCCTGCGCGGCGTCTACCTGGCCGGCGTCGTCCATGCGTTCGTCGTCTGCGGTTACTACCCGGGTACCGTCGTGGGCACCAGCGCCGGCTGCCTCGCCGGCACCGTGCTCGCGGTCGCCGGCGAGCTGCGGTCTCAGGCGGAGCGGCTCGCGCTCGTGTCGGATCACCTCGACGCCTGGATACGGAACCCGGGCGAGCACGTCCTCACCTGCCTCGCCGAGGGGCCTTTCGGCCGGCTCGTCGGCGATCTCGTGGACATCGATCTTCCGCTCGGGGAGGTCGTCGAGCGCCTCGGCGCGGCGCTCTCCGGCAAGCCGAGCGCCTGGGCGTCGCTCGTGCGCGCGCTGCCGCCCCGCCTGAGGTCGCGCGTGCTGCGCGCGGCGCTCGAGACCGGCGGCGCCGCCGCCGAGGCGCTCTTTCGCGACGGCCGGCTGCTCGCCCTCCTGCGCGGTCAGCGCGCCGCCGCGGACCGCGTGAAAGAGGATCTCGCGCTGCGCTTCGCCCAGGAGCTCTTCACGTCGTACGGCATGCGCTCCTCGCTCGTGGACGGGAGCGTGGTGGACACCCACTTCGGCGAGGCCATCGCGCGGCGCGCGCCGTCGGGCTGGGACGCCCGCTTCGAGCACATCGAGAACACCGCCCTCCTTTTTCAGGTCGCGAACCTCTCCTCGCCGAGGAGGAGCGACGGCACCCCGCGCCTCGAGCTGGTCGGCAAGCTCCCCGGCCGGCGCCGCGATTTCTCGAGGGCCAGCCTGTTCGCGGCGCTGCGCGCGAGCTGCGCGTTCGCGCCGGTCTTCCCCGGCGTGCGCATGAACGAGCTCTTCGGCGCGGTGCCCCCCCGCATGTGCCCGGACGACCTGCTCATGGACGCCGCGCAGGTGGAGCGGGATCCGCTCTCGCCGGCCGTCAGCTACTGGGCCGGGCTGCAGCGCGCACCGGACCGGCCTTACCGGCTCTTCGCCGTGTACAGCGATCCGACCGGCGAGGTCTCCCCGCCCGACGAGACCTCGTTCTTCACGCCCGCGCTCCACAACCTCCTGCTCCGGAGCCGCCTGGATCAGCAGTACATCGCGCGCGTCATCGAGATGATCACCGACATGATCCTGACCCTCCGCGAGGCCGGCGCGCCCGTCCCGCGGCGCGCCTCCGGCGGCGCGTACGTGCCGGTCCGGATCACCGACATCGCCCCGCGCGCGGCGCTGCCGTTCATCCCGGTCAGCGTGCCCAAGGAGAAGGACCTCGCCGAGGCCGGCGCGACGGGGTGCCGGAGCGCGCTCGAGGCGCTGCTCGCCCCGAGGATCAGGGACCTCTGCAAAGATCGCCCGTCGGTCCCGTGCCGCGAGGCGCTCGACGCCGCGCGCGCGGCGCACCACGGCGGCGCCCGCGACGGCGCGCCGATCGCGGACTACTTCACGCCGCTGAAGAAGGTCTGCGCCCACTGCCCGGGCCAGCTCTTCCCCCGCCCGCCGCGCGGCGAGGCGCGCGGGGTCAACGACTTCGCCCCGTTCCACGAGGCCGCGCGGCGAGGCGAGGACACGACCGCGCCGCCGGCGCCGCTCACCGTCGTCGTGCCCGCGGGCGGCGTGTTCCTCGGCGCCTTCCAGGTCGGCGCGATCGCCGCGCTGAAGGGGTACGGGATCGCGCCCGATCTCTACGCCGGCGCCTCGGTGGGGACGATCTTCTCCTACCTGCTCCAGGCCTGCTTGAAGGACCGGGCCGACTCGAGGCCGCGCGATCGAGAGACGCTGGCCGAGGTGATCCAGCTCCTCTACGCCGTGCCCTCCTGGATCGACGCGGTGGGCGACGCGCCCGCGGCGCCGCCCGCGGGGCGCGCCGCCTCGTGGCTCGCCTCGATCGCCGGCCGGCTCGGCCTCCGGAGCGGCAGCCGGGAGGAGCCGCGCGGGCGCGTCGATCGGATCCGCGAGGCGATCGCCGGGCGGTGGCGCTCCGAGGCGGCGCGGCCGCTGCGCGAGCTCACGCCCCGCGAGATCGTCGATCTCTTCGCCTCGCCGGGGCTCGCATCGGCGGCGGCGCAGGAGCGCTGGGAGAGGTTTCGGCGCGGCGCCGAGGCGCTCCTCTTCGCCCCCGCGCCGGGCGCGGGGGCCGGCGCGCCCCGCGCGTTCCCCGCCGGACGCGCGCGCGCGAGCGATCACGGGGCGCTCCGCGCGTTCTTCGTGAGCCTCGGCCGGCTCCGGCTGGACGAGGCGACGGGGACGCTCGACGCGATCGCCGAGAGCCTCGGCTGCTTCGAGCCGGGCCGCCCCGATCGCGGCGAGATCATCGGCTTCGACAGCCTCGAGCGCCACCTCCGCCGCATCGTGTTCGGCGACGGCGATCCCACGCTGCAGCTCCACTCGAGCAGCGAGCGCGTGCGCTACATCTTCAGCGTGACCAACCACACGCGCGGCGTCCCGGAGTCGTTCGGGTACGACGACGAGCTCGCGCCGGAGCAGCCGTCGCCGAGGGCCGTGCAGGCGTGCCTCGCGGCGTCGTCGTTCCCGCTCGCGTTCCGCCGGCGGAGCCGCCGCGAGATCTTCGGCCGGGACAGCGTGGCCAGGGCCGACGACCTGTTCGCCGACGGGGGCATCTTCAACAACTTCCCGAGCGACACGGCGTTCTCGTACCTCCGGTGGCTCAGCGCGATGCCCGAGACCCGGTGGATCGGCGCGGCCGAGCACCGGGTCCTCCTGCTCAGCCTGACGTCGCCCATGTTCCTGCGCGGCAAGGCCGCCGCCGCCCGCGAGAGCGACGAGGAGGGCCTGACCTTCGCGCTCATGCGCTCCTACGCGATCGGCGAGGACGAGAAGGTGGAGAAGACGCTCCTCGCCCAGCAGCACATCAACGCGCTGGCGGAGGCCGCGAACCCGCTCCTCCGCAGCGCGGGGCGGCCGCAGGCCATCATCGCGGACATGGATCTGATCTCGCCGGCATACACGATCTACGAGCACCCCTTCGCCTTCAAGCCGTACCTCGGCTTCGAGGAGCGCAAGCAAGGCGAGATGATCGCGTCGGGCTGCCGCCGCACCCGGATCGCGATGGAGTGGCGGAGCTACCAGGAGCGGCGGCCGGGGCGCCGGGAGGAGCACCGCGAAGGGTTCATGGAGATGATCCGGAAGGACGAGGCGGACGCGCGGCGCGAGGATCCCCGGCGGAAGAAGGGGCTCTGCGTGTTCCGGCAGCAGCCGCCCGCCGGGGAACGGGCGCGAGGGCGGTGCCCCTTCTCCGAGGATGAGCGGACGCGCGGGGTGTACGAGCGGTGCTGCGACACCGTCGGCTCGGAGCTCGCGCCGGCCGACTGGAAGCTGCACTGGCGGCTCCGCCAGCGGTAGCGGCGCGCGGCCGCGCGCGGGCGGCGGGGCTCCGTCGGCTGGCCGGCTAGCCGCGGCCGAACGCGCGCAGCCGGAGGGAGTTGGCGAGCACCGACACGCTCGACAGCGACATCGCCGCGCTCGCGAGCACCGGGGAGAGGAGCCACCCGGTCAGCGGGTACAGGAGGCCCGCCGCGATCGGGATGCCGAGCACGTTGTAGAGGAACGCCCAGAAGAGGTTCTGGCGGATCGTGCGCAGCGTGGCGCGCGCGAGCCCGAGCGCCACCGGCAGGCCGGCGATCCCGCCGCGGAGCAGCGCCACGTCGGCGGACGCGATCGCGACGTCCGCGCCGCCGCCGAGGGCGATCCCCACGTCCGCGCCGGCGAGCGCGGGCGCGTCGTTGATGCCGTCGCCGACCATGGCCACCCGGCGACCCCTGGCCCGCTGCTCGGCGACGATCCTCGCCTTGTCCTCCGGCCTCACCTCCGCGATCACCGTGCCGATGCCGAGCTCCTCGGCCACCCCGCGCGCGGGGCCCGCCCGATCGCCGGTCACCATGGCCACCTCGACGCCGAGCTGCCTCATGGCGGCGACGGCGCGGCGCGCCTCCTCGGTCGGCCGGTCGGCGACCGCCACGAGCCCCGCGAGCCGCCCGTCGACGGCCACGAACGACGGCGTGCGGCCCCGCGCGACGAGCCGCTCGGCCTCGGCCTCCAGCGCGCCCGCGTCGACGCCCGCCCGGCGCAGCCACGCCGCGGTGCCGGCGCGGACGAGGCGGCCCGCGACGCGCGCCTCGATGCCGCCGCCGATCTCGGCGCGGAAGCCCGAGGCCGGCGGGAGGTCGACGCCGCGGCCGCGCGCGCCCTCGACGATCGCCCGCGCCACCGGGTGCTCGCTCTCGCGCTCCGCGGCCGCCACGAGGCCGAGGAGCTCGGCCTCGCCGTGGTCCGCGAGGGCGACGACGTCGGTGAGCTCGGGCCGCCCCGAGGTGAGCGTCCCGGTCTTGTCGAGGAGCACCGTGTCGACGCGGCTCGCCGCCTCGAGCGCCGCGCCGCCCTTGACGAGGACGCCGAGCTCCGCGCCGCGCCCCGTCCCGACGGCCACGGCCGCCGGCGTGGCCAGGCCGAGCGCGCACGGGCAGGCGATCACGAGCACCGCGACGAACCGCTCGATCGCCGTGGCGAGGCCCGCGGCGGTCGGATCTACCGCGAGCCAGGCGACGAAGGTGAGCGACGCGACGGCGGCGACGACGGGGACGAAGGCGCCGCTCACCACGTCGGCGAGGCGGGCGATCGGCGCGCGCGACCCCTGCGCCTGCTCGACGGCCTCGACGACGCGCGCGAGCGCGGTGTCCGCGCCGGTCTTCGTGACGCGGAAGGTGAGGGCGCCGCTCTGGTTGAGCGTCCCGCCGAGCACGGCCGAGCCCGCGGTCTTGTCGACGGGCATGCTCTCGCCGGTGAGCATCGACTCGTCGACCGCGGAGGCGCCGCGGACCACCTCGCCGTCGGTCGCGACGCGCTCGCCGGGCCGCGCGAGCACGAGGTCGCCGGGCGAGAGCGCGGCGGCGGGCACCTCGTCCTCGGCGTCGCCGCGGAGGCGCCGCGCGGTCTTCGGCTGCAGCGCCACGAGCCCGCGCACGGCGTCGGCGAGGCGCTTTCGCGCGCGCGTCTCGAGGAGCTTGCCGATCAGCACGAAGGTGACGATCGCTGCCGCGGCCTCGAAGTAGACGGGCGGCAGGTGGCCGTGCGCGGCGTGCGGGAAGAGGCCTGGCGCGACGACCGCGGCGGTCGAGTAGAGCCAGGCGGCGCCGGTCCCGAGGCTCACGAGCGTGTTCATGTCCGCGGCGCGGTGCCGGAGCGCGCCGGCGGCGAGGCGGAAGAACCGGCGCCCTGGCCCGAGGACCACGACCGTCGCGAGCGCGAGCGAGAGCCAGCGCCCGGAGGGGCCGTCGAGCGCCGGGATCGCGCCGTGGGACATGGCCACGGCGAGCAGGGGGATCGTGAACGCGGCGGCGATCGCGACGTCGCGCCGGAGCGCGCGCTGCTCCCGCTGCTCGGCCGCGTCCATGGCGGCGGCGCGCTCGGCCGCGGCCGGGAGCGGGCGCGGCGGCGGGGCGGCCGCGGAGCGCGCGGGCGCCGTGGAGGCCGCGGTGTCGCCGTCGACGGCGGGTGCTGCGGTTTCGCCGTCGACGGCGGGCGCCGCGGTGTCGCCGTCGACGGCGTCGGCCGCGGGCACCTCGGGGACCTCGTAGCCCGCCTCCACGATGGCGTGGGCGAGCGCGGCCGGCGTGACCGCCTGCGCGTCGTAGGCGATCGTCGCCCGCTGCGTCACGAGGTTGACCGTCGCCTCCTCGACGCCGGGCATCGCGCGCAGCGCCTTCTCCACGCGGCGCACGCACGCCGCGCAGGTCATGCCCTGCACCGGGAGGTCCGCCCGGGCGCGCTGCGCCGCAGGCGCGGCCTTCGCTGCGGGCGCGGCCGTCGCGCCGGTCGGCTCCACAGGCTGGGGGATCGTCGCCATCGTCTCACCATCCACGAGCGCGCGGCTCGTCTCCCGTCGCCCTGCAGGCGCAGTCGCTCCGGCCACGATGGTCTACCCCGGAACGACCCACGCGGCTGCCGCCGCCGCGTCCCGGCGCAGCCGCGGCCGCGGCCGCGCCTCGCCGGGCGGTCGCCGGCCGCGGGAGGTGCTACGCCCGCGGGCGCCATGGAGCAGATCCTCCCGACCCTCGGGGTGAGCGTGGTCGTGTTCATCTCCACGAACGTCGACGACATCCTCCTGCTCTCGGCCTTCTTCGCGGACCCCGGCTTCACCCCGCGCCAGGTCGTCGCCGGTCAGTTCCTCGGCATGGGGGCGCTCGTCCTGGCCAGCGTCGCGTGCGCGCTGCTCGCCGTCCGCGTGCCGGACGGCTGGATCGGCCTGCTCGGCCTCTTGCCCCTCGCGCTCGGCCTGCGGGGTCTCTGGGCGCTCCGGCGGGGCTCCGTCCCCGGGGCCGACGAAGACGGCGACGACGACGCCGAGGCGCCGCGCGGCGGCGGCGCGGCGCGCTTCAAGGCGCTCGCCGTGGCGAGCGTGACCATCGCCAACGGCGGGGACAACCTCGGCGTCTACATCCCGCTGTTCTCCAGCTCGCCCGGGCACGTCCCGCTCCACGCGGCCGTGTTCGCGGTCATGACCGGCGCCTTCTGCGCGCTCGGCCACCACCTCGTCCATCACCCCCTCGTGGGCGGCCGTATCCGGCGCTACGGCCGCGCGGCGCTGCCGTTCGTCCTGATCGGCCTGGGGCTCTGGATCCTGTCCGACGCCCTCGCGCTCGTCCGTCCCGCGGGCGCGGAGGGGTGACCGCGGGCGCTCGCTGCCTGCGGCAGCCAGCACCTGCCGCCTGCTGCAGCCTGCACCCGGGCGCCGGGAGGTCCCCGGCCGCCCATCGTCGCGCTCGCCGGCCGCCGCGCGCGCGATCCGCCGTATCCCATGGAAATCACACACTTTCGAGACGGCGAGCTCCCTCGCCCCGGCGCGCGCCGCTCGTGGCGCGATGCCTGCTTGAGAGCGCGCGGCGGCATGGCGCCATCCCCTCGTGCACCCCCGTGCACCTCGCCCGCCGTCGAGCGTGAACGCCATGTTTCAAGCAAGAAACAAATCATCCGTGACCGCGCAGGATCGCGAGCGCACAGGAGGCCACGTTGCCGGTCGCGCGATTTGATGCCCCCGGAAAAGCCGCGATCGACGAGGCGATCGAGCGCGGCGAGGCGGTCGTCCTGCCCACCCCGTCGCCGCTGGCCTACGTGATCGCGGGCAAGACGGCCGCGGCCGTGAACCGCGCGCGGGGGCGGCCTCACGGCCACCCCGTCGCCACGTGGGAGCCGCGCGTCGACCGGCTCGCGCCGCACCTCGCGCTCGACGAGGCGGAGCGCCGCCGCCTCGGCTGGCTGCTCGCGGTCGAGCGGGTGACCGTCCTCGTGCCGCAGGCCCGCGACGTCGCCGCGCCGAGCTGGCTCGAGCCGGCCGCGAGCTACGGCATGGCGCTCCTCTTCGGCGTCACGTGGGAGCCCATCGCCTGGCTGCTGGAGCGCCACGCGCCGCTGTTCGTGAGCAGCGCCAACCGCGCCGGCGGGCTGCCTGCGGTCGACCTGCGGCAGGCGGTCGCGGGCTTCGGCCCCGAGGTGTGGGTGCTCGACGGCGACTCGCTGCGCGATCGCGCGCGGCCGCACGCGTCCACGACGACGCTCCGCTTCGTCCCCGGCCGCGGCTGGGAGATCCACCGGCGCGGCATCCAGGACGCCCTCCACGCGACCGCCGGGCGGGGCGACTACCTCGCGGACGTCCTCTCGCGCGCCGACGCCGCCCTCCAGAAGAAGCAGCTCCCGAGGCGGCAGGAAGGGCGCGCCGGCCGCCAGGTGAGGCGCTCGCGGACCTCGGACCGCGACGGCCCCGTCCTCCTCGCGCGGCCCCAGCGCCTCCGGGCCCAGGCGTCGTGAGCCCCGGGCGCCGCGCGGCGCTCACGGCTCGGTCGCCGTGACCCCGTGCCGGCGCAGCAGCTCCCGCAGGTAGTTCCGGTCCATCCGGCCCGCGCGCGCGGCGTGCGACAGGTTCCCCCCGTTCGCCCGGATCAGCGCCCTCACGTAGGCCCGCTCCCAGCGCGCGACCGTGCGCTCCTTGGCCTGGCGGAAGGAGAGCGCGAGGTCGTCCGGCCGGAGCGCCTGCTCCTCGTCGCCGGCCTCCCGCGCCGCGGCGCAGCCCTCGCCGATCGCGGGATCGCCGGTCAGCACGGCGCGCTCCACGGCGCTGCGCAGCTCGCGGACGTTGCCCGGCCAGTCGTGGTGGGCCAGCCGCTCCACGAGCTCGGCCGGCGGATCCGCCTGGTCGGCGAACTGCCGGTAGTAGTGCGCGACGAGCAGCGGGATGTCGTCCCGCCGCTCGCGCAGCGGCGGCACGCGGAGCCGGACCACGTTGAGCCGGTAGTACAGGTCCGAGCGGAACGTGCCGCGGTTCACCTCCTGCCGGAGGTCCCGGTTCGTGGCCGCGATGATCCGCACGTCGAGCGGGAGGGTATCGAGGCTGCCGATGCGGCGGATCGAGCGCTCCTCGAGGGCGCGCAGCAGCTTCGGCTGGAGGTCGAGCCTGAGCTCGCCGATCTCGTCGAGCAGCACCGTGCCCCCGCGCGCCGCCTCGAAGGCGCCGGCGCGCGCCTGGTGCGCCCCCGTGAAGGCGCCCTTCATGTACCCGAACAGCTCGGCCTCGATGAGCGAGGGCGGGATCGCGCCGCAGTCGATGACGACGAACGGGCCGGCCGCGCGCGGGCTCTGCTGGTGGAGCACCTCGGCGAGCAGCCCCTTGCCGGAGCCGGTCTCTCCCTCGAGGAGCACCGTGGCCTCCGAGGCGGCGATCCGCGGGATCATCGCGAAGAGCCGGCGCATGGCCGTGCTCTGCCCGAGCACCCGCCCCGAGAGCACCGCGTCCCCGAGCGGCTCGCGGACCTCCTCGGGCAGGTGGTCGAAGCGCAGCGTCGTTTGCCCGACGCCGAACGTGGCGCCCGGGGTCAGGTACGCCGCCTCCACGCGGAAGCCCGCCAGCTTGACGCCGTTCGTGCTGCCGAGATCGCGCAGCTGATAGCCCTTGGGGGTCGCCGCGATGACGCAGTGATGGCGCGACACCGACGGATCGGTGAGCACCAGGTGGTTGCCGGCCGCGGTGCCGATCGCGAGCTCCGGCGCGTCGGCCACGTGGAGCGCGCCCTGATCCGGGCCGCTCACCACCTGCACGCTGAACCCGCCGAACGCCACCTCGCGCGGGTGGACCTTCAGCACGGTGGTCGCGTCCTCGCCTGGTGTGGGTATCTGAGTGTGGTTCACTCGCACCAGCTTACCACGGTGAACCTGGCCTGAGCCGCGTCCCGGCGTCCCGGACATCGCGCAGCGCCGTGCTGGCGCGGGCAGGCAGTCGCTGATGGCTCCCGCAAGCAGCACCCACGATGAACTTTTCCGGCGCGCGCTCGCGGCGCTTCGCCGCTATCGCGCCGCGGCGGGCTCGGCGCCGGCGAGGACGAGCATCGCCCCCTCGAGCGGCGTCGGTCCGGCGACGATCTCGAGGCCTGCGAGGGCCTCGGGCGAGGCGAAGACGCCCTGCTGCGTCCCCTCGGGCGCCCAGCCGCCGACCTCCGCGAGCGCCCCGCCGAGCAGCTCGCCGGAGGGGCCGAGGAGCAGCTCCCCGGTGTGGAGGCACAGGCGCACCTGCACCCGGGGATCGCGCCCGGGGCGTCCCTCGAGCCGCCGGAAGATCCCGAGCGCGGCGTCCACGGCGCGGCGGCGGGCCTCCGCGTCGGCGGCCGCGTCGTCCGGGCGCTCCGCGGTGAAGAGCAGGCTGCTGCCGGTCTCGGCGCCGGGGGACAGCCCGGCCTCGGTGAGCTCGGCGGCCACGAACGGCAGGATCGCCTCCAGATCCGCGAGCAGGCGATCGTCCGGCGCGTCGAGCGCGTCGGGCGCGGCGCCCACCTCGGCGTAGACCGCCACCCCGGGGCGCGCGCGCGCGCCGCTCGGCGCGTCGCTCGCGCCCCGCGAGGCCTCGATCGCGCCGCGGAAATCCTCGAGGAAGGCGCCGGCGCTCGGGGTGCGCGCCGCGGGATCCTTGGCGAGCGCCCGGAGGATGACCTCGTCGAAGCCCGTGGAGAGCCGCGCCTTCGCGCTCGGGCGCGGCGGGCTCGCGAACAGGTGGAGCTGGCGCAGGAGCGCGCCGATGTCCCCGCTGAAGAGCGGCTCGCCGACGAGCATGCGGTAGGTGAGGGCGCCGAGCGCGTAGACGTCCGCCCGGACGTCGACCGGCTGGCCGAGGAGCTGCTCGGGGGCGACGCTCGAGGGGCTCCCGAGGACCTCGCGCGAGGAGGTCAGCGACGGACCGGGCGCGTCGAGCAGCTTGGCCACCCCGAAGTCGAGCAGGACGACGCGGCGGCGGTCGCCCTCCTCCTCGAGGAAGACGTTCGACGCCTTGAGGTCGCGGTGCACGACGGCCTGGGCGTGCGCGGCCTCGAGCGCGTCGCAGAGCGGCTCCAGCACCGCGAGGGCCTCCTCGGGCGACAGCCGGCCGCGCGCCCGGAGATGCTGATCCAGGCTGACGCCGGCGAGCAGCTCCATGACGTAAAAGGGCCGCCCGTCCTCGAGCTGCCCTTGCTCGAAGACCTGGACGATGCCGGGGTGCTCCAGCCGCCGGACCGTCTCCACCTCCCGCTGGAAGCGGATCACCACGTCCGGCTGCACGCTGAGCTCCGGGTGCAGCACCTTCACGGCGGCCGGCGTGCCGCGGTCCGCGTGCCGGGCGCGGTAGATCACGCTGAAGCCGCCCGCGCCGAGCGGGCCTTCGATCAGCCAATCGCCCGCCCGCTCCCCGGGCGACAGGGCGTCCAGCGCGAGCCCGCCGAGCGCCGTCGGGGGGCGCGTGGCCGTGGCGGTCGGCGTGCCCGGCGTGAGCGCGACCGGCGTGGCCGCGGCGGCGGGCTCGGCCGGGTTCGGCTGCCCGGTCCGGACCGTGCGCTCGCTGGGGATCCCCGCGCTGGGCAGGGTGTCGGGGTCTTCGCTCACCATGGACCGGCCGAGCGACGGTACCATAAGCGCGGCGGTGCGCTGACGGCTCTCCGCCTGCCCCCAGGGAGCAACGACGTGCACCGCTGCCCACAGTGCCACCGCCGGCTCCCCCCGGCGGGGGTGTGTCCTCGAGACGGCGGGACGCCGCCGTCGCCGGCCGAGCGCACGCCCGCTCCGGGGCAGCCGGGCGTCCCGGGCTTCCTGGTCGGCGGCCTGCTGGGTCAGGGCGGCTTCTCCGCCGTGTGGTCCGCGCGGCGCGAGGCGGACGGCCTCCCCGTCGCCCTCAAGGTCGGCCGCTCCCCGCGGCCGACCGTCCAGGCGCGGTTCCGGCGCGAGGCGGGCGCGCTCCGGCTCATCGGTCCGCCGCACGTCCCGCGGGTCCACGCCGAGGGGCGGCTCGACGACGGTCGCCCCTGGTTCGCCATGGATCTCGTCCCCGGCGAGACGCTCGCCGCGGCGCTCGCGGCGTTGCCCGGGCCCCCGGAGCCGGCCTGGGCGGCGGCGCGCGCGGCCGCGCTGCTCGACGCGCTCGCGGCCGCGCACGCGCGCGGCGTCGTCCACCGCGACCTCAAGCCGGAGAACGTGATCATTGCGCCGCCCCGCGCGGGCGCCGCGGCGGGCGCGGCGCCCGCGGTGCTGATCGACCTCGGCCTGGCGCGGCCCGCCGGGGCCCCGCGTCACGACGACGAGATCGAGATCACGCGCGGGGGCACGGTCGTCGGCACGCCCGAGTACATGGCCCCCGAGCAGATCCGCGCGGAGGCCGACCTCGACGAGCGCGCGGATCTCTACGCCTTCGGCGCGATCCTGTTCGAGCTGCTCACCCTGAGGCCGCCGTTCGTGGGGGACACGGGCGCGGTCGAGCACGGGCACCTCACGCTGCGCCCGCCGCGGCCGGGGGAGCTCGCGCCGGTCCCCGAGGCCCTCGAGGAGCTCGTGCTCACGTGCCTCGCCAAGGATCCCGGCCGTCGGCCGTCGAGCGCGGCCCGGCTCCGGCGCGCGCTGGAGGAGGCCTGCCCGCTCGGCGCGGCCGCGGTCGCGCAGGCCGGCGCGGGCGCTGCCGCGGGCCCCGGCGCGGGCGCTGCCGCGGAGCCGGCCTCGCGGCCTGCGATCGCGCCCGGGCCGCCTTCCGGCCATGGAGGCGGCAGGCTCATCGCCGAGGGGCTCCAGCCGGCCGTCGTGCTGGTGGCGGAGACGGGCGCCGCCACGCCGGTCGTGGTCGCCGCGCTCGCCAGCCGCAGGGGGGTCTGCGTCCGCCAGCGCGGGCGCCGCTACACCGCCGTCTTCTCGGCCCGCGACGCCGAGGATCCGGTCCGGCTCGCGCTCGCCGCCGCGCGGGAGCTCGTCGAGCGCCACGGCGCCCGCGCCGCGCTCCACCTCGCGGGCGTCATCATCCGCCCGCGCGACGGGGCCCCCCCCGCCGTCTACGGCGCGGCGGTGGATCGCCCGGAGGCCTGGATCCCCGAAGAACCATGGTCGGGCGTCACGCTCACCGAGGAGCTCGAGCGCGCCCTCGCCGAGGCCGAGGCGACCATGACCCCCACCTCGCCTCAGGGCGCGCCGGCGGCGGAGCTCGATGCGCCGCCGCCGGCCACGGTCGGGCGGGGCGACGTGATCGCGGCGCTCGAGCGGAGCGCCGCCGCGGCGTTCAGCGGCGTGTGCCCTGCGCTCGTCACGGTGCTCGGCGACGACGGCCTCGGCAAGAGCCGGGTCGCGGCCGAGGCGGCCGCCGTGGCGCGGCGCCTCCGCCCCGGCGCCGCGGCGCTCGTCGTGCGGGCGGCGCAGCCCCTGCCGGGCGAGGCGAGCAAGGACACCGCGGCGATCCTGCGCTTCGCGCTCGCCGCGCCCGCGGCTCCGCCGGCCGACCCCCGCGCCTTCTGCGAGGCGCGGCTCGGCCCGGAGATCGGCGCCTCGACCTTCGCGTCGGTCGCCGCGGCGCTCGGGTGGTCGCATCCCGGCGCCGCGCCCGCCCGGGCGCCGCACCACCTGGCGCGCGCGATCGCCGAGGGGCTGCGCCGCCGCGCGCGCCGCGCCCCGGTGGCCGTGATCGTGGACGACGCGCAGTGGGCGGACGTCACCGTGCTCGACGCGCTCGAGGTCGCGACGCTCGACGGCGTCGGGGTGGCGCTCTGGGCGGCGGTCGTCGCGCACCCGCGCTTCGAGCGCTTCCGCCCTGCGTGGGGCGCGCGCACGCAGCGCGCCGACCGGGTGACGCTCGCCCCGCTCGACGAGGCCGCCGCGGCGGATCTCGCGGCGCAGCTGCTCCTCCCGGCGGCGTACCCTCCGGCCGACGTGCTCCGGGGGCTCGCCCGCTGGGCCGGCGGCAACCCGGGGTGCCTCGCCGCGATCATCCGGTCGCTCAAGCAGGCCGGCCTCGTGCGCCGCCGCCCCGGGGGCGGCGACTACTGCGTCGATGCGGCGGCGCTCGACGGCCTGCCGGTCTCTCCGGCGTGGCAGTGGCTGGCGATGCGGCAGCTCGGGGCGCTGCCGCAGGAGGTCGCCGCGCTCGCGCGGCTCTGCGCCGTGCTCGGCGAGTCGTTCACCCGCGCCGAGCTGGAGTGGGTGCAGGACGCCGTGGATCGCGCCGGGGGCGCGGGTACGCCGGTCGACGCCGGGTACGGGCTCGGCGCGCTCCTCGAGCGGGGCATCATCGGGCGCGGCGCGCCCGGCGAGGGCGAGGCGCGCGGCGCGGACGAGGCATGCGGCGCGCGCGGCGCTGCCGAGCGGTGGTGGTTCCAGAGCGGCCTCTTCCGCGACGCGGTGTACGAGACGCTCGATCCACAGCACCGCGCGCAGATCCACCGTCACGCGCTCGCCTTCTGGCGGGCGCGGGTCGAGCGCGGGCGTGCTCCCGCGTCCTCGGCGGCTCCGCGGGCCGAGCCGGCGTCGCCGTGCGCCGGGCTCGCGGCGCAGCCTGGGCCCGAGGAGCTCGAGCCGCTCGCCCGGCACGCGGCCGCGTGCGGGGCGGGGGAGGAGGCGGCCGAGGCGCACCTCCGGCTCGGGGATCTCGCGTTCGCGCGGCACCGGCACGTCGAGGCGGAGCGCTGCTACACCGCCGCGCTCAAGCTCGCCGGCGAGGGCGATCGCCGCCGGCGCGCGCTCGCGCTGGCCGGGCGCGGCCGGATCCGCTACCGGCTCCACCTCATCGAGGACGCCCTGGCCGATCTCTCCGCCGCGCTCGAGCTCGCGGACGACGAGCTCCGCGCCGACGTCCTCCTCGAGGAGGCCACCGCGCTCGACTGGACGGGCGCCTACGAGGCGTCTTCGCGGCGGGTCGAGCTGGCGCGTCCGCTCGTGGAGCGCGCGGGCTCGCCGCGGCTCTCGGCGCGCCTCCGCGTGGCCGAGGGGCGCACGCGCCTGCGGCGGGCCGAGGTCGCGGAGGCGATCGCGCTCCTCTCGGAGGGGGCGTCGCTGGCGGAGTCCGCGGGGGACGAGGAGGGCCGGATCATCGCGCTCGCGCTGCTGTCGACCGAGCTCGCGCACGCCGGCCGCTTCGCCGAGGCGGAGCGGCGGGCCGAGGAGGCGATCGCGCTCTGCGAGCGGGCCGAGGACCTGCCGCACCTCTGCGTCGCGATCATGAACCGCGTCGTGCTCTGGGCGCTGAAGAAGGATCTCCCGCGCGCGACCGCGGATCTCCGGCGCGCGATCGCGCTCGCGCGGGAGATCGGCAACCCGTGGCTCGAGCGCGTCGCCACGTACAACGTCGCCGAGCTGCTCTACTGGAGCGATCAGCAGGGCGAGGCGCTCACGCTCGCGCGCCGCGCGCACACGCTGGAGCAGCGGTTCGTGGATCGCCCCGTGCCCGAGTGCTCGCTCTTGCTCGCGCGCATCCTCGCGGCGCGGGGCGAGCTCGGCGAGGCGCGGCGCCTCGTCGCGCGGATCGCCGCGTCGTGCCCGCCGGATCCGTCGGCCAAGGCGGCGCACGGCTGTTACCTGATGCTGCGCTGCCTCCTGTCGGACGACGGCGCCGTCCCCGCGCCGCGCGAGCTGCTCGGCGGCCTCGACGAGGCGGAGCTCGAGGCCGGCCCGTTCCAGTTCGCCGACGAGCTCATCGAGATCCTCTACTGGCGCGGCCATGCGGCATTACGCCACGGCGCGGTCGAGGTCGCCGCCGCGAGCCTCGGCCGGGCCGGCGCGCTCCTTCCGGAGCACCCTGCCTGGCGCGCGCGGTTCGACGAGCTCGCGCTCCGGCTCGGCGCCTCGCAGGCCGCGGCGAGCCGCTGCTGATCGCGCGCGCGCATCGCGGCTGAGCCCGGCTCTGGCGGCGGTAGCGCGATGACCGCCGGAGCGAGACGGCCGATCGCACGCGGCCGCGGATCGGGAATTGCTAGGAGCTGCAAGCGAACTGGGTGTGATGCGCACGCACGTGCGCCTTAACTGGAGGATACGGTCATGCTTCGCGTAAGGGTTGATGCTGCCGGGGTGATCGGTTTCTGCATGCTTGCGGTCGGGTGCGGCGCGGCGCCGGCCGATGAGGGCGAGTCGATCCTGGTCGCGGAGCAGGAGATCATCGTGATGAACGGCCTCGATCCGGCCTACTTCTGGAAGCCCTCGACGCAGCAGGCGCTGCGGGCGCTCGCGCAGGCGCCGCTTCCGGCCGGGCTGGGCGGCGGCAGTGGGGCGGCGCTCCTCGCGAGCGAGCGGGGCAGGCACCTGGTCGAGCGCCTCGTCGCCTGCGCCCTGCCCGCGGGGGAGGCGGTGGAGGCGCCCTTCGAGCGGTCGTTCGCCGGGTCGATCGGGCTCGCGCCGTCGTGGGCCTCTGCGCCGCTCTCGGATCGCGCGTCGCGGCGCTGGATGACGGCGTGCCTGCTGCAGTCGCTGAACGCGCTGGGCGCGCAGGTCGCAATCCACCTGACGGGCGGCCACCCGGCCCTCGCCGACGCGCCGGACAGCGATGCGTCGGAGTACACGGTCCGGGACGCGATCATGTTCGGCGATCTCTTCGAGTCGTCCCACCCGACCGCGTTCGCCTGCGCCGACAACTCGCTGATCGACGACTGCGGCGTGGCGCTGAGCGTGAGGACCCTCCAGCGCGTCTGCGGGCAGTCGCCCACGTGCGGGCTCACCCTCGTCGGCCATTGCGACGCGGTCTGCGACCGGGCCGGCGCGGGCGCGCCGACCTGCAGCGCCTTCGGGAGCGGGGTTTACCCGGAGTCGATCGCCTCGAGCCTGGAGCCCCTCATCGCGCTCTCTTCGGGGGGCCTGACGTGCGATGTCGTGGGGCTGCTCTCGAGGTTGCTGTAGGCCGGCGACAGGCCCGCTGAGGGTCCGAGCGGGCGTTGAAGGAAGGGCAACGACAGGCCCGCGGGCCGGGCAGCCCGGCGATCGCCGCTACGCCGGTTCCCCCTCGGGCGCCTGCGTGACGGTGACCCCCGCGTCCCGATAAGGCGCGAGCGCTTCCTTCGACACCCCGCGCTCGGTGAAGAGCCACGTGAGCTCGCCCAGCGGGGCCACGACATACGGAGACGCCGTGCCCAGCTTGTCCGCCGTGGCCAGCGCGACGACCTCGGCCGAGGCCTCCACCATCGCCCGTTTCACGTACGACTCGTCCAGATCCACCGTGGTGATGCCGAACGTCGGGTCCAGCGTGCACACGCCCAGATAGCAGAGGTCCGCCCGGATCTGGCGCACCCCCGCGATGGTCACCGCGTCGGCGGCGGCGAGCGGATCCTTGCGCATCCGCCCGCCGAGCAGCACCACCTCCACGCGCGGGTGCTCGGACAGCGCGATCGCCACAGGGGGGCTGTTGGTCACGATCGTCGCCTCGAGATCGCGCGGCAGGTGGCGCGCGACAGCCACGTTCGTCGTGCCGCTGTCGATGAACACGACCTGACCTTTCTTGATCAACGTGGCCGCGGCCTGCGCGAGCTCCTCCTTCACGCGCGGCTGCTGCCGCTCGCGCGCAGGGAAGCTC
The DNA here is from genome assembly GCA_051525975.1 of Sorangium sp. So ce134. GTDB lineage: Bacteria > Myxococcota_A > Polyangia > Polyangiales > Polyangiaceae > Sorangium. Next base: position 7,168,090 of record CP150314.1, on the reverse strand, counting down.
GGGCTCACCCGCGCGAGCGGCAGGCCGCCGCCGTGCACCCGCTGCAGCAGCCCCTCGTTCGCCATCTCGCGCAGGTCGCGCCGGACCGTGTCCTCCGAGACGCCGAAGGCGCGGCTCAGCTCTGCCGCCACCACCTTCCCGTCTCGTTCCAGTACTGCGAGAATATGCCGCCGCCTCTCGGCGACCATGAGCCCAGAGGTGTCTGCGTCTTTTTGCACGTTTGTTCCTGTTTGTGCACGTAGCTGCTTGCCAAGGCCGCGTTCGGTTGCAAGATTCTTCCTTGATGTTCACGATAATGCACGAAGGTTCTGGAACGTACCCTGTTCGCCCTGCCGACCGTGGGGCGTCCCTCCTCGATCGGCGCGGCGCCGGCGCCGCCTCGTCCGGCCCGGCGCGGGGGGTGCCGTGATGCGCGCCTTTCCTGCGCTCCTCGATGACGTCGCGCGCGCCCGGCGCGCCGTCTCGGTCATGTTCGTGGCGAACGGCATCGCCTTCGCGTCGTGGGCCGCGCGCGTCCCCGCGGTCCGCGAGCGGCTCGGGCTGCGCGACAGCGCGCTCGGCCTCGCCCTGCTGGGCATCGCCTTCGGCGCGATGCTCGCTTTCCGCGCCGCCGGGCCGCTCATCGCCCGCTTCGGCAGCCGGCGCGTCACCCGCGTCTCGGCCGTGCTCCTCTGCGCGGCGCTGCCCCTGCCCGCGCTCGCCCCCTCCTTCGCGGGGCTCGTCGTCGCGCTCCTGCTGCTCGGCGCGAGCAACGGCCTCATGGACGTCGCCATGAACGCGCAGGCCGTCGAGGTCGAGCGGCGCCACGGCCGGCCGATCCTCGCCTCGTTCCACGGCATGTTCAGCCTCGGCGGCCTGATCGGCGCGACCCTGGGCGCGCTCGCGGCCGACCGTGCGCTGTCGCCCGCCGCGCACCTCTTCGCGGTCGCCGCCGTCCTCGCCGCGGCCGTCTCCGCCGCGGGCGGGGCGCTCTCGGCCGACGCGCGCCCCGAGGCCTCGGCCGCGGCCGCCGCGGGCGCTCCTGCGGCGGGGCGCTCGACCCGGCTCCTCTTGCTCGGCCTCATCGCGTTCTGCTCCTCGATCGGCGAGGGCGCGATGGCCAACTGGTCGGCCGTGTACCTCCGCGACGAGCTCCACACCACCGCGTCCGTGGCCGCGACCGGCTACGCCGTGTTCTCGCTGGCGATGCTCCTCGGGCGGTTCTCCGGCGACCGGCTGACGCAGCGGTTCGGCGCCGAGCGGCTCGTGCGCGCGGCCGGGCTCCTTGTCGCGGGCGGGCTGGGCGCGGCGCTGCTCGTCAACCTCCCGATCGCCCTGTTGCTCGGCTTCGGGTGCGTGGGCGCCGGCCTGTCCGTCGTGGTGCCGCTCGTCTTCCGCGCCGGGGCGAGCGCCCCCGGCGTCGCGCCGGGCAGGGCGCTGGCGACGCTCGCGACCATGTCCTACGGCGGCTTCCTCGTCGGGCCGCCGGCCATCGGGCTCGTCGCCGACCAGCTCACCCTGCGCGGCGGGCTCGTCGTCGTCGTGGCGCTGGTCCTCGTGATCGTCGTCTTGGCCTCGGCGGTCGCCCGCGGGCCCGCCGCGGGCGTGTCTGCCGCGCGCGCGCCCGCGGCGCGCCCGCACGCGATCGGGGCGCGATGACCGCCCGCGTCGTCGCCGCGGGCCGGCGGGCGGGCGAGGAGGGATTCGTCGACCGTCGTGTGGGGTCTACTGGATGCACATGACGTGGGCCGTCTTGCCGTTGCTCACTGTCACCTTCCACCAGGTGGAGCCGGGGTCATAGGTGACGAAGACGCCGTCGGTCCAGGAGTCGGTCAGGAAGCTCCCACCGACGCCCGTGAGGAAGCATTGCGTGCCGAGGGGGTTCGTGCCGTTGTCGATTGCCTGGACCAGGTTGTGCGTGGCCGTGCCGGAGCTCGGCGCTATATATGTCCAGACTCCGGTGCCGGTGCCGGGGCTGGCGTCCACGCACCTGCCCTTGCCTTCGGCGTTCCCGGTGCCGCCGATGTACCAGTTGGTGCCGTCGTTCCAGACCGACACGCTGTCGCCGGCGGCATGCCACCGCGTGTCAAAGTGAGAGTTCGACGAGTTAAGCACCGTCTCCAGGCCACACCGCCGGTTGGCAGTGACCGGCGCCAGGACCTTCGCCGCCTCTCCGGACTTCCAGCTGACGGACGCCGTCCTGTTCGCGATGCTGGGAACGCAGAGGGTGGTCGCCTTGACCTTGGCGTCCACTTCGTTGCCTACCGTCGTAAGATGCCAGCGGCCATCGTATATATAGACCCCCGCCCACGCCGTCCGGGTGCCCGACGGCGATCCGATTTGGGACTCGAGGTTACCGGCGACCCCGGAGAGAAAGCAGGTCATATCGGCGGCCGACGCGAGGTCCAAGTCCGGCGTAGAATGACCCACCGTCTCCCGCGACCAGCCCCAGTAGCCGCCGAATGCCTGCTCGGCCGTGCCGACCAGCTCGTCGTCCACCAGCTCGTCGCCCGCCTGTTCACCCGTGGCCGCAACGCAGCCGATTCCCATGAGCAGGACAGGGAGCATGCACGAGAGCTTCCAGAGTTTGTTTGACACGTTCCTCATTCGTATTTCCTGGATTGGGTTCTTACAGCATTGACACCGCTTCAACGCTGATCCACGCAGCGGCGCTTTCGCTGTCCGCGCCCGAGCGCGCAGCGACGTTCAGGCGATGCGTGGGTCACGGTTCCGTGACGCGTGGATCAGCTGAAGCGCATCGCTGAAGGGATAGAGCAACAGGCGCGCCAGCTCAGACGTCGCTGGGCGCTCGCATGCGCAGCTGCGCCGAATTCGGGTCGTTTCAGCGCCAGAACGCCGCAACGAGAGCGCGTGCAGGGCGAGAGGGGCTGCTGCGCCACGCATCGCCAGGCCGGGGTTGTCGAAATTTCTGTTGGACCTGTAGCGTGTGTCACGGTGTACCCGTGACATGTCACGGGACATGTCACGGCGAAGCCGTCGGCGATCCAATCCAGGTCAGATGAGCGGCAGTCGTTCCTGGAGAGCCGACCGGGCTGCTCGCGCACGATCCGGACGCTGGCGTCAGCGGTCAGTGCGCCGCTAAATAGCCGATCCTGATTCGGGAACGCCAGCAATTCCAAGTACTTGAACGTAAAGCTTGCAGGTCGGCCTCTCCGTGCGCTCATGGACGCTGTAAACGAACCCACCACGAGGAGGAGAGGCCGATGGGGAGAATGTTCTTCGGCTTCGTTCCCGTCACAAGCGGGTGCTCCAGCAGCGAGCCCGAAAAGCGCGGGATGGAGCCTACCGAATCCGCTGCCTGATTCTGCTGAGGTTGGATGCCGGAGCAGCGCCGGCATCCATCGCGGAAGAGCTCCAGGTCGCTCGCTCGACGATCAGCCGGGTCCGCTCGCGCTTCCTCGCCGAAGGGCTTGCGGGCCTACGCGACCACCGCGCGAACAATGGTCAGCGGAAGGTCTCTGCGGCGCACCGGCGGCGACTGGAGCAGTTGCTCGACGCCAGCCCCCGGGACTTCGGCTGGGCGCGGCCGACGTGGACGCGCGAACTGCTCGCTCTCCAGCTCGAACGCGACACCGGGCTGCGCCTGAGCGCCGGCCACATCGATCGGCTGTTGCGCGCGCGCTGGGAGCGCGGCGCAAGCGCCCCCGTCCCGTCGTGCGCTGCCCGTGGCCGAAGTCGCGCGAGCGCCGCAGGATCGGAGCGATCCGCGAGCTGATCCGTAGCCTGCCCCGCGACGAGATCGCCTTCTACGCCGATGAGATGGACGTCGACCTCGACCCGCGGCTCGGGCCCGACTGGATGCGCCGCGGCCGGCAGAAGCGTGTGCTCACACCCGGCAACAACCAGAAACGCTACGTCGCTGGCGCGCTGACGATCGGCTCGGGCAAGCTAACGTGGGCGTTCGGCGCTCGCAAGAGCAGCGACTTGTTCATCGCGGCGCTGGCGGCGCTGCTGCGCCGCTACCGGCGCTACCGGCGGCTGCACGTCATCGTCGACAACTTCGGCATCCACACGAGCAAGAGGACCCGGGCATTCGTCGAGGCCACGGGAGGCAAGCTCGTGCTGCACTTCCTGCCGCCGTACGCGCCCCAGTACAACCGCATCGAACGAGTCTGGAAGCAGGTCCACGACAACGTCACCCGCAATCATCGATGCGCGAGCATCGACGAACTCGTCAAGGAGGTGGATGATTGCCTGGAGGCCCTCTCCCCGTACCCGGGGTCGGCCGCGAGCCTGAGGCCGGTGCTCAGCTCGCCCGTTGCCGATCCGGGATCGGCTATTTAGACCGAGGCTGCCGCGGCGGGCGAATCAGCTCGACGTGACGGTCCCCGCCTTGGTGAGCTTCATCAGGAAGCGCTCGGCCGAGGTGGTGCGCTCGTGCCGGGGGGCCGATCGGGGCCGCAGGCCTCCTGCCGGTGCATGCAGCGTCGCTGGACCACGGCGCGAGGGCTCAGCGCTTGCGCCACACCGTCGCCAGCCACGGCTGCTGCTCGCGCGGCCGGCCTGCGGGACGGTAGTAGTGGTCGATCTCCTCGAACCCGGCGGCGGTCACGTGCTCCCGCCACCGCTCGAGGGACCAGTAACAGCCGTACCGGTCGCCCGACCACCCCTCGCGATCGTCGCCGCGGGGGTTCGAGCTGAAGAGGACGCCGCGCGGGCGGAGCGCGGCGTGGAGCTCGCGGAGCACGCGCGGCAGCTCGCGGCCCGGCACGTGGAACAGCGACGCGTTGGCGAAGATCCCGTCGAAGCGCTCGGACCCGAGATCGAGGCGCAGGAAGTCCTGGTGGAGCACCTCGCACCCCGCGTGCTGGCGCGCCATCTCGACGAACCGCGCCGACCCGTCGAGCCCGATCGGGGTGTGCCCCGCGGCGCGGAACGCCGCGAGATCGCGCCCGGGGCCGCAGCCGAGATCGAGGATCGTGAACGGGCCCGCCCCCCCGAGCGCCGCGAGCAGCGCGGCGCGGTTCTGCGAGACGTCGTGATCCCGCGTGCCCTCCCAGAACGACAGGGCGTGATCGTCGTAGTGGCCTAGGGTCCTCGCGGTGAGCCGGGAGAGGTCGTCGTCGCGCATGGCGGCAGTGTGGGCCGGGAGCGCCCCGCCGAAAAGGACCAGGAGGCGCTCGCGGCGCGGCCGCGGCCGCCCGGCGCGGCCCGGGAGAGTGCGTGTTCCTGATGCAGAAACCCCTCCTCCCGGAGAGAGGGAGAGCGGGGGAGGAGAGGGCGGCGGCGTTTCTTCAGGGGGCGTCGAGCCAGGCCTCGAGCGCCGCGGCGAACGGGGCCGGGGCGTCGAGCATCAGCCAGTGGCTGGTCCCCGGCAGCACGACGGACGTCAGCGCGGGCCGCAGCGCGTGCAGGCTCAGCGGCCACGCGTTCGACGGGGCGAGGAGGGCGTGGGCGCGGGCGCCTGGGGACGCGAGGTAGCGGTCCAGCGCGCTCGCGGCCTCGAACTCCAGCAGGCACCTGGACATGCCGAGCATCCGGTCGTGCGGCAGGACGGCGGCGCGCGAAAGCACCGTCTCCCGCGTCGCGGGCGTGCTGCCCGCGAGCGCCTCGCTGAAGGTGGCCAGGGCTGTTTCGCGCCAGCCGTCCGCCTCGAGGGCGGCGATGTAGGGCGCGAAATGCTGCGCCTTCCCCTCCGCCGGGACCTGCGAGAAGTCGCGGGGCGGGTCCGCGAGCACGAGGCGCGCGACCCGCTCCGGGTGGGCGGCCGCGGCGGCGAGCGCCACGAGCGCGCCGTAGCTGTGGCCGACGAGCGCCACGCGGGGGAGGGCCAGGGCGTCGAGGACCGCGAGCACGTCGGCCGCGCACGCGGCGGGCGCGTAGTCCGCGTCGGGCGGGGGCTCGGACGCGCCGTGCCCCCGGAGGTCGATGGCCACGGCGCGGCGCCGGCCGGAGGCATGCGCGAGCGGCGCCTCCCAGAAGCCGGCGTGGGCGACCATCCCGTGCACGAGCACGACCGGCAGCGCCTCGCGCGAGGGATCCGCGCCCGCGGCGGGATGATCGACGACGTGGAGCGCGCCCGCGGGGCCCGCGATGGTCAGGGAACGCATGTGCGCCTGCTACCTCGGTGTGAGTGGCCGCGTGAAGGAGCCGTGTCGTGCTGCGAGGGCGGAGGGTAGGCGAAGCGCGCGTCCGAAGCAACGCGGCTTCGAACGCAAAGCCGTGCGCAAGCTCGTGTGATGGCTACGGCAATGCCTGAGGCAGATAGGCGCAGCGCGAGCCGCGGGACTGCACTTGGCCTCTATCATTCCAATGCAGATCATGAATCCCCCGTGGGATGCGCAACATGGCAGTGCCTGGGCAGGACACGTGCACGCGTCCCGTCCTGGACTGCCGATCGAGCCCAACCGGATTCGAGAGCGCCTCTGCGTCCCTCGCACCAGAACCGAGCTCGCCCGCGAGGCGCTAGCGCGACAAACGGGTTGAAACTGCCTGAAAAGCGCAGAATTTCGAACCGCCAAGACGCCAAAAAGACGCCAAGTAAAGAGAAAGAGAGAAAAAATCTTGGCGTCTTGGCGTCTTGGCGTCTTGGCGGTTCACTTCTCGCTTGATCAACGAGCTCGGCGTTCTAGGCCTCGGCGCGGTGGAGCTCCTGCACGAGCGCCGCGAGCCCCGGCGGCGACGACGTGAAGTGGATGCGCACCACGTCCTCGGCGCGCGGATCGAGCTCGATCACCTTCGCGTGCAGCTCGCCGCCGAGCTGCTCCGCGAGCGCGACGGACGGGTGGAGCTGGAGGTTCGTGAACGGCGCGGGGCGGGGGTGCAGCCGCAGCACGGCGCCGAAGGGGGAGAGCCCCAGGATGAAGGCGGACTGCGGCTCGCCCTCCACCCGCTTGCCCGCGAGGCGCGCGCACACGACCGGCAGCGGCGACGAGAGCGCGAGGATCTCGACGCGCCGCTCGGGCAGGTAGAGCCGCTCGGGGTTGTCGAGCCCGAGGAGCTCGTGGACCAGCACCCGGTTCGAGAACCCCTTGACGGCCAGCGCGTGGCTCTGGCCGAGCAGGAGGCCGGCGCCGGCGGCGCGGCGCGTGGTGTCCGCGATGAGGATCTGGCGGCCCACCGTGCACGACTCGATGCGCGACGTCAGGTTGACCTGCGAGCCGACCACGCCGTATTTCGTCCGCGCCTCGGAGCCGATGTTGCCGACGACCACCGGTCCGGTGTTGAGCGCGATGCCCATCTGGAGCGTCGGCAGCCCCTCCGCGCTGTTCTTGTCGTTCACCGCGTCCATCGCGATCTGCATCTCGAGCGCGCACGCGACCGCCCGGCGCGCGTCGTCGCCCGTGGCGAACGGCGCGCCGAAGAGCGCGAGGATCGCGTCGCCGATGAACTCGACGATCGTGCCGCCGCGCGCGATGATGATGCGCGCCATCTCGCCGAGGTAGCCGTTCAGGAGGCGCATCACGACCTCGGGCGGCATGTGCTCGGTCATCGTGGTGAAGCTGCGCAGGTCGGTCATCATGATGGTGACCTCGCGCTCCTCGCCGCCGAGCAGCTGGGCCTCGGGCGAGGAGAGCAGGCGGTTCACCACGTCGTCGCTCAGGTAGCGGCCGAACGTCTTGCGGATGAACTCGCTCTTGACCGACAGCTCCGCGGCGAGCTGCGAGAGCTGCTCGCGCGAGCGCTTCAGCGTGAGCTGCGTGTCGAGGCGCCCGAGCAGGATGTCGAAGTCGATGGGCTTCGTCACATGGTCGTTGGCGCCGAGCTTGAGCGACTCGACCACGTCCTCGCTCGCGCCCCGCGTGGTCACCATGATCACGGGCAGCTCCGCGGCCGACCGGCTCTGGCGGAGCGCGGAGAGCACGCCGAGGCCGCTGATGCCGGGCATGTTCACGTCGAGCAGCACGGCGTCGAAGCGCTCGCGCGCGGCGAGCCCGAGCGCGCGGGGGCCGTCCTCGGCGGCGACGGCGCGGTAGCCGTTGTTCTGCAGCACGCGGCAGAGCACGTCGCGGTTGCCCCGGCTGTCGTCGACCACGAGGATCGCGCCGCGCCCGCTGCCCTCGACCTCGGCGTGGGGCGCGGGCTCCTCGCGCGGGGAGGCGACGTTGAGGTTCACGCTCGAGGGCGCGTCCTCCTCGCCGTTCTCCATCGCCTGCACGATGCCGAGCAGCTTGCGCGAGGCGAGCTCGATGTTGCGGATGTCCTCGATGTGCTGCGGCGCGACCTTGCCCTGCAGCGACGCGACGAGCAGGCGCGTGTAGCCGAGGATCTGGTTGATCGGCGTGTACGGGTCGTGCCCCCCGCCGTGCGGCTCGTGGAGCCGCTGCGGCTCGCGCCCCGCCGACGGGCGGGCCGACGGCTGGTGCGCCGCGGGCGAGGCGCGCCTGCCCGGCGACGAGGCCGGCGCGTGGCCGCGGCCGCCCTCGTCGTGGCGCGACATCTCCGGCGCGCGCGAGCTCGGCGGCTCCGTGGGCTGGGTCGCGGGCATCGTGGGCGGCCCCTCCGGCGGGTCCCATCGATCGAACGGATCCTGCAAGGTGTGCCCGCCGCGCGCCGCGGCCGCCCCCGGGCCGAGCGGCCGCTCGCGCCAGCGCGCTTCCGGCGGCGGGAGGCCGCCGTGCGCCGTGCCCGTGGCGCTCGGCCGATCCCGCCGCGCGCGGGCGTCGGTCGGGAAGTGGCTGCCGCGCGCCGGCGACGCCGGGTGCTGCGGGGGCGGGAGCGTGCTGCCGCCGCGGTTCGACGCCGGCGCCGGCGGCAGGCAGCTGCTGTTGTTGCGCTGCGGGTGCGGCGCCGGCGGCACGTAGCTGCCGCTGGCGTTGCCGCGCGACGGGATCGTCTCCGGCGGGGCCCCTCGCGACGACACTGGGCTGACCGGTGCCTTCTTGTTCGCGTCCTTGTCGGAGGGGGATCGGGTCATAGCTCCGGCGATTCTACGCCTGCACGCGTCGGGGCAACGTTCGATGACACCTGCGCTTCAATTTTTATCGCACCTCGACACCGTGATCCACGGCGGGTGGATTTCCTGCGCCGGCGCAACGCGCGCGGTCCGCGGCCGGGCGCGGCGTCCGGACTGTCTTGGTGGACTCTTTCAGTGAGCCGGCATCCCGAAACCAAGAGAGGTTTTCGTCCGCTCCCGGGTCAACCCGCTTGTCGCGGCGCGCGATCCCGGGGGAGCGCGGGCGCCGCGCCTGGACGCGGACCGGGGCAGTGGCCTCGCGGCGGCCCCAAAGGCGGCTTCGAGCGCCCGCGCGCGGCGCTCGCACAGGCACGTCTAGGACGCCGAGCTCCCCCTCCGGAGCCGTCCAGTCCCCGCGACTCCCGCGCTGCCCGACCGGCGTGATCGCCGCCGGCCGAGCGCCCTCTCGGCGGCTCGTCACGCGATCTGGGAGCCAAATGAAAGACTTTTTTTGAAGTCAAGCGCCTCCTGCCTTCGGGCGTGCCCCGCCGGCGGCCGCGGGGGGTGGAGGAGGCGATGGCCGTCCACCGGGGGGGCGCCGCCGGGCGAGCGCTGCTGTGTCGAGCGCCGTCCCGGCGAGCTCATCGTGCGCGGCGAGGTGAGCCGATGGGTGAAATCGCAGCGGATCGCGGGCCATGGCCGCACGACAGCCATGCTTGTACCCGGCTTCCCCACCTGATGATCGGGTGGCGCACACTCGCGCGGGCAGGGCGGAACGCGGCTCGCGAAATTTCTCCGATCGCAGCTGCTCGGTGTGGAGTAGCATCGCTCAACTCGTCGACGAAGGGGCAACATGCATAAGGCACGCAAGAACCTCACCCATTTCACGATGGATGGCTTCCACGGCTTCCGGAGCCGTTTCGATGACGTGAAGCTGGCGCAGGAGCTCCTGGAGGAGGTGCCCGGCGTGCTCCGGCTGAAGCCGGTGATGCCTCCCTTCATCCTGCCGTACTACAACGGCGTGGTGGCCGAGGACTGCGGCATCAGCGCCTTCGTGCTGCTGCTCGGCGGCCACCTCACCATCCACACCTTCAGCTTCCGCGAGTGCTTCTTCGCCGATCTGGTGTACCCGGGGGCCTTCGATCCCCAGCGCGTCCAGATGATGCTGCAGACGACGCTCCCGTGTCGCAGCGTGTTCACGCAGACGGTCGATCGCGGCGAGGGCGGAGATCTCGTCGAGCGCCGGGGGCACGAGGTGGTGAGCCCCGAGGCCGACTTCGGCCCCCACCTCTTCCTGCAGTTCAGCCCGTACCGCGGGCCCACCTCGCTCGACGCGCTCTTCGACATCTTCGATCACCTGCCGTCGAAGATCGGGATGACCCCGATCATGCGCCCGTTCGTGGTGAAGACCGCGACGCGCGACGGGGTCCCGGTGATCAGCGCGATGGTGATGATCGCGGAGTCGCACATCACGCTGCACATCTTCCCGGACAGCGACGAGGCGTTCTTCGATCTGTTCAGCTGCAAGTTCTTCGACGTGGAGCCGGTCGTGCGCGTGCTGGCCGAGCAGTTCGGCGGCAACGTGACCGAGCAGGTGCTCGTCCCCCGCGGCCAGCGCTACCTGCAGCTCAGGACCGAGCGCCCGCACGTGATGAGCCACGTGAACCAGTGGCTCGCCGCCTCGCACCCCGGCGTCTACGCGCGGATGCCGGGCGACGGGGGGCCGCTCGGCCCGAAGCCGTCGAAGGGCTGAGCAGCGGAGAGGCCGCCGGGGCGCAAGAGCAGACACGCCGAAACGACGCCAGAGGCGCCGCGAGCATACGAGCCGCCGGGCGCCGAGGGCACCGGGAGGAGCGCGGAAAACGCCTCTCTCTCCTGGCATCCTCGGCGTCACGGCGGCTTTTTCCTGTCCATGTCTCGCCGGCTCGCCGCGGCGTACCACGGAAGAGCGACCTCGCGGGAACGACCGGCGCAGAGAGCGGCGATGGGGTCGAGCTCTCCCCCTGCGCCGTCGCGCGCGTCCCCCGCGCCGCGCCGAGGTGGCCGCGCAGGTCAGGACAGCGCCTGTCTTGCGAATGTCCCTACATTGTGTGCGATCAGCGTGGCTCCGAGATGTGCTGATGTCGCCTACGCAGCACGGAATCGACCGGCTGGATGATGTTTGTGCTCCTGTGCGCTCATGCGCCGACATCGGTGCATGCTCGATGTCCGTCCACGCCGTTAACCCCGCGTGAACGCGCAGGAATCCTTCGCGATGGTCCTGCGATTGCGGCGCGGGAGTCGCCGCGGGAGAGCGCTTGTTTCTCTTGCCGAGAGAATGAAGGCGTCGTAGTGATCTAGTTACGCGAGTTTTCGGTTAGAGCCGACACGAACCACCGGCTCTGGCCTCTTCGAGAAGGAGTAGCAGAGGTATGCCCCTGCACACCGGACAGATGGTGACCCCTGCGCTGCGGCTCGTACGCATCCTCCGGCGGGGCGGCATGGGGAGCATCTGGGTCGCCGAGCGCCTGCCGCTGAAAGCGCAGGTGGCCGTGAAGTTCATGTCGCCCGAGTTCGTGGACGACCCGGGCTACGTGGAGCGGTTCCGGCGGGAGGCGGTCGCTGCGGCGCAGATCACGAGCCCGCATGTCGCCCAGGTCCTCGATCACGGGCTGACGGCGGAGGGCATGCCGTACATCGCGATGGAGCTGCTCCGCGGCGAGGACCTCCGGGCCCGCATCCGCCGCCTGGGCCGGCTGCCGCTCGGCGAGGTGGCGCGCATCGTGACGCAGACGGCGAAGGCGCTGGGGCAGGCGCACCGGCTCGGCATCATCCACCGCGACATCAAGCCGGACAACCTGTTCCTGACCGAGGTGGACGGGGAGACCTTCGTCAAGGTGCTCGACTTCGGCATCGCCCGGCGGGCCCGGGACATGAGCGTCACCTCGACCGGGAACGTCGTGGGGACGCCGCTCTACATGAGCCCCGAGCAGCTCATCAGCTCGAAGGATCTCGATTTCCGCGCGGATCTCTGGTCGCTCGGCGTCGTCGCTTACCACGCGATCACCGGGCAGGCCCCGTTCGTGGGGGATTCGCTCGCGGCGCTCACGCTCTTCGTGCACACGGGCAAGTTCAAGCCGCCGAGCGCGCTCCGGCCCGAGGCGCCCCCCGCCCTGGACGACTGGATGCGCAAGGCCATGCAGCTCGACCCGAGCGCGCGCTTCGGGTCCGCAAAAGAGATGGCCGACGCGCTGGAGCGGGTGCTCTCGCGCAAGGGCGGCGCCGAGACGTGGTCCGCGACCCGGGACACGGGCGCGGAGAGCCTGGTCCAGACGCAGGTCGCGAGCGAGCAGGACGGCGCGGTCACCCGGCGCCACCCCGCGCCGGCGCCCCGGCCGATCGCGCTGGCGGAGACGGATCCCTGCGAGGCCGACGTCCCCGATCGCACGACGACGGTCATGATGACGCCCTCGAGCCGCAAGAAGCTCAAGCGGCCCGCGGTGCACCTCGCCACGGCCGCCGCCCTCGGCGCGATGCTCGCCGGCGCCGGCGTGTTCCTGGGCGCCCGCTACGCCGCGCCCGCGGCCGACGACGCCGCGCTCGCCGCCGTCGCCTCCCGCGGCGCCGGGTTGGCCGGTCAGAGCGACGCGACGCTCCTCGCCAGCGTCGTCGAGGCGCCGCGGCAGCTGCTCGCGCCGGAGCTCCCGGCGCCCGACCAGGCCGGCGCCGCGGCGGCCCGGCCCGAGGCCGCGGTGGCCGGCGAGGCGGCCCGGCCGCCCGCGAAGAAGCCCGCTGCGCGCCCTGCGCGGTACCCCGTGCGGGCCAAGCCCGCCCCGCCGCCGTCACGGGCCACCCGGCGCGTCAAGCCCCCATCGCGCAACGACATCGTCATGCACCGGTAGCCGCGCGAGCGGCGGCGATGGGCCGGTAGCCGCGCGAGCGGCGGCGATGGGCCGGTAGCCGCGCGAGCGGCGGCGCGGGGCCGTCAACGCGCGCGCAGCGCGTCCGCGGTCGCTTGATCCGCAGGGAAGAACGACTCGACCGCGAGCTCGGACAGGGTGACGTCGACCGGCGTGCCGAAGACCATCGTCGTGCTGAGGAAGCTCAGGACGCCGCGCTCCGTCCGGAGCCGGAGCGGGACAGCGATGGTCACCGGGCTCGGCTCGCGGCCGGGCTCAGGGCGCCTCGAGCCCTCGGGCGCCGGATAGCGGCCGAGATCCTCGAGGAGCTTCGCGAGGACGGGATCGGCGCTCACCTCGATCTGGCGGCGCAGCCGGGCCAGGAGGTGCGCGCGCCACTCGGCGGCGTTCTCGATGCGCGGCGCGAGCCCCTGCGGGTGCAAGCTCAGGTGCAGCACGTTGATCGGGGGCCGGAGCAGGGCAGGGTCGGCGCCGGCGAGGAGCGGGCCGATCGCGCCGTTCGCGGCGACGAGGGTCCAGTGCCGATCGATGGCGACCGCCGGATAGGGCTCGTGGGCCGCGAGCACGAGATCGACGGCCTTGCGCGCCGCGGCGAGCGCGGGATCGTCGAGGCTGCGCTCGGGATAGAGCGGCGCAAACCCCGCCGCGACGAGCAGCTGGTTGCGGTCGCGCAGCGGCACGTCGAGGCGCTCCGCCAGGTGGATCACCATCTCGCGGCTCGGCTGCGCGCGGCCGGTCTCGAGGAAGCTCAGGTGGCGCGTCGAGATGTCGGCCTGACAGGCGAGCTCCAGCTGGCTCATGCGGCGGCGCTGGCGCCACTCGCGCAGCAGGCCCCCGACCGGTGGATGGGCGCTCATCATCGCGAGCGACCCTAGCACGCCGGAAAATGACGCCCATTACCTGGGAGGTAATCGATCCCGACCCCGGCGCCGCCCATGGTGAGCCGTGTCGGAAGGGCGCTGCGGGCCGCCGGCGCGCCACGGAGCGCGGCTGTCCCGATCATGCCCTATCCACGGGTGGTGATCGGAGCCGGCCTTGACGGCAACGAGCCCGCGACTCTCAACGAAAGGAACTCGCCATGTCGTTCATGACCTCTCCTCATTTCCTGCGCCGTGCCCTCCTCGCCGATGCGGTCGTCAGCGGCGCCACCGGCCTGTTGATGGTCGCGGCCGCGGCGCCCCTCGCCGGCCTCACCGGCCTCCCCGAGGCGCTGTTCCGCTGGGCCGGAGCGAGCCTGCTGCCCTTCGCGGGGGTCGTCGCGTGGCTCGGCACGCGGGAGCGGCCGGCCCGCGGGGCGGTCCTCGCGGTCGTCGTCACGAACGCGCTCTGGGTCGTCGACAGCGTGCTCCTCCTCGCGCTCGGGTGGTTCGAGCCGACGGCGCTCGGCTATGCGTTCGTCGCGGCGCAGGCGCTCGCGGTGGCGCTCTTCGCCGAGGCGCAGGCGATCGGGCTGCGCCGCGCGCAGGCGGCCGCCTGAGCGGCGCGGGCGGGCGGCGCGCGCGTCACTTTCCCTTCTCGGCCGCGACGGCTGCCTGCACGGCGGGACGGGCGCCGACGCGCTCCTTGTACTGGCCGAGGACGGGCCAGCCGCCGAGATCGACGCCGGCGAACTTCGTCCAGGTGAGCACGGTGTAGAGGTAGCCGTCCGCGACCGTGAACTGCTCGCCGAGGAGGTACGTGGTGCCCTCGAGGCGCCGCGCCACGTAACCGAAGCGCTGGCCCAGGTACGCCCTCGCCGCGCTCTTCTGCTCGTCCGGCAGCCTCGGCTTGAAGAGGGGCGCGAACTGCTTGTGCAGCTCGGTGCCGATGAAATTGAGCCACTCCTGGAGCCGGTAGCGACCGAGGGTGCCCGCCGGCGGCGCGAGCCCGGATTCGGGCCTGCGATCGGCGATGTACTGGACGATCGCCGGACCCTCGGTGAGCACCTCGCCGCCCTCGATCTCGAGCGCGGGGACGTAGCCCTTGGGGTTGATCAGGGTGAAATCCGCGCCCGATCTCGTCTTCTTCGTGCCGAGGTGGACGCGCTCGAGATCGAACTCCAGGCCAGCCTCGCGCAGCGCGATGTGGGGAGAGAGCGAACAGGTGCCGGGGCTGAAATAGAGCTTCATCGTGGCGTCCTCCGGGGCTCCCGGGGGGACGCATCGTTCCCCTCGCCGCCGCCTCCGTCAAGAGGACCGCCGCTTCACCGAGCGTCGGCGCGGGCGCGCGGTCAGAAGCCGGGCATGGTCGTGCGCGTCGCGAGCGCCAGCGCGGCCTCGGCCCGCGACTGCTCGAGCTGGGTGCGGACCACCTGCTTCGCCCGCCACACGCCGGAGACCGAGTGGACGAAGCACCGGTGATCCGCGCCGAAATCGATGCGCGGCACGGCGAACGGCGCGTCCGGCGCGCTCCGGAAATCCTCGGCGCTCACCCAGTCGTGCGGCCAGTTCGTGACCGCGCCCCGGAGGCCGAGCCTGCGCAGCGTGGAGATCTCGCGGGGGCCGAAATCCGTGCCCGTGTGGCCGTTCGGATAACAGAAGATGGGGACCGGAGACCGGGCCTCGGCCGAGAGCCGCGCCCACGACCCCGCGATCTCGCGCTCGGATTGCGCGTCGTCCGTCCGCGAGAGCACGGGGTGCGTGAGCGAGTGAGGACCGAAAGCGATGCCGCGCGCCTCCCAGGCGCGGAGCGCGTCCCACGACATGGGCGCGTACCGCGCCGGCGGGCGCGCCGGGACCTCGACCTCGGCGGCGGCGGCGAGCCGCTCGATGCCGCCGAGCTTCTCGGCCTCGCACACCCGCTTGCACCGCTCCATGAAATGCCGCGCGAGCCGCGGCCTCGCGCGCGCCTCGCCGAGCCGGTAGACGAGGCGCTCGCCGCCGAGCGCGACGGTGAACTCCCGGCGCCGCGTCGTCTCGAACACGTACTCCACGCGATGCCACCAGCACCACCGCTTGCCGTCGAGGAAATCGGTCACGACGAAGATGGTGGCGGGGCAGTCGAACTCGGCGAAGAGGGGCGCGGCGATGTCCGCCTGGTCGATGGTGCCGTCGTCCAGCGTGAAGGCGACGGCCCGGTCGAGCGGCGGCGCCTCGCCCGCGAGCCCGCGGAAGATCCGCTCGAGCGACACCACCGGATAGCGCTCTTTCCGGAGGAACTCCAGCGCGCGGCGGAGGACGCGCGGGTCGAGGCCCACGATGCCGCGATCCGGGTCCGCCAGGCGGTGCAGCACGAGGATGCTCGCGCGGCCGCGCATCGCCGGAGCGAACGGCCGCGTCGCCCAGGGGACGGCCAGGAGGTCCGAGAGCCGTTGGACTATGCTCGACATCCGTGTCTCTCTGCTCGTTGGTTGACGATCGTGCGGGTGCTGCGTGAGGTCATGTGCTGCGTGAGGTGCGGAGTCCGGAAGCGGGATCGGTAGGACGGCGCAAACGCGTGTCCGTCTTGCTCCGGGGTGGTTTGTAAGGAGCGTTGGCGATGCTCGTCAGGAGATCTCCCGAGGCAGGCAGCGCCGGAGGGAGAGCGCTTCCAGGCCGCGGCGGCGAGGGGTGCGGGGAGATGTGCGACGAGGGCGCGAAGGGGGCGCGCGGCGCGTCCGGAGGGCGTCAGCGCGGCGGCGCTGCGCCGCCGGGCGAGGCGGGGTCGGTCAGCGGATCGGCGTAGACCCCCGGGGTGGAGTCGGGGATGAGCGTCGCGCCGACCGTGTGCGCGTAGAAGTCGGCTGGCCCGACGCCGCCGATGATGCCATAGGCGTAGCCCATCTCGGCGAGGCCGTGCAGCGAGGCGAGGAGCAGCGCCTTGCCGACGCCCTTGCCGCGCTCGTTGTCGGCGACGCCGGTCGGACCGAAGAAGCCCCGGCGGGTGCACTCGTAGGCGGAGAAGCCGATCACCTCGCCGCCGCGGATCGCGAGATAGATGCTGACTGGCTTGTACGCGTAGCCGACGCTGATCTCGTCGGCCCAGGCCGTCGTGAAGTGCTGCTCGACGAACCGCCGGACGGGCGTGAGCTCCCAAGGCGCCGCCCGCCGCACGACCACGGAGGCCCGCCGCATGGCCTCGAGCGCCGGTTCGAGCGGCGGAAGCTTGAGCAGATTGACGAGCATGTCGGACATCGATCCTCCCGAGCAACGAGGTGACGCGCGCTGAGGGGGCCCGGGAAGCGAGCCCGCTCCGGCAGGCGTTCTAGCAGGATCGGGGGTGAGCAGGCGAACCGAGGGCGCTCGCCCCATCGCTGCGGCGAGCGAGGGCCGCGACCGCTACTTCAACGTGTCGGGATCGACGCCGAGCTCCCTGAGCTTCTCCGCCAGCCGCGCCGCGCGCTGCTCGGCGGACCCGGCGCGCTGCTCGGCGGATTCGGCCCGCTGCTCGGCAAACTCGGCCCGCTGGGCGAGCTCCTTGCCGGCCGGCACGAGCGCTCCCTCGCGGGTGAAGAAGCGGAGCTGCCCCGCCTCGACGCCCAGGAACAGCTCGAGCTGCGCGCTCCAGAGGCGGCCCGAGGCGTCGGGAGAGAGCGGCTCGTACTGCCCGTCGACGAGGTGGAAGCCCGAGAGCTCGAGCATCTCCGGATGGAACCAGAAGTAGTCCGGCGTCCGGAAGACATCCTGGTACGTCTGCTTCTTGAGGCCGCGATCGATGCTCTCGGTGCTGTCCGAGAGCACCTCCACGATCACGTTCGGATACCGGCCGTCCT
Organism: Sorangium sp. So ce134; assembly: GCA_051525975.1. Classification (GTDB taxonomy): domain Bacteria; phylum Myxococcota_A; class Polyangia; order Polyangiales; family Polyangiaceae; genus Sorangium. Next base: position 7,150,686 of record CP150314.1, on the reverse strand, counting down.
CCTCCCAGACGACCCAGCTCTTGCGCGGTCGCCGCTCGGTGCCGAGCACGACGAAGAAATCGGGACCCCGGAAGTGCTCGGACTTGAGCTGGCGAGGGCTGAAGTAGACCGTCAGGTTGCCGGCCGCGAAGAAGTCCGTCCGCTCCTTCCAGAAGAGCTCCAGGCTCTCGAGCAGCAGGAGCATCTGGACGAGGTGCACGTAGCTCTCCATGGGCGGCTCGTTGCTGTACAGATCGCCCGGAGGAGCGACGACGTTCGGGTCGACGATCTCCGCCGGCATCGAGAAGGCCAGGGACGTCATGCCTCCAGCGTGCCGGAGGATCCCCACCGCAGCAAGCTCCGCGGCGCATCTTCACAGCGCGGATCGAGCTCACGGATCCAGGCCTCGTTCATTTCGAGATCGGCCTCCGGCCGCGTCCCCGCGAGGGCCGGCGTCCGTCCTGCCCGGCTCGCGCAGCGCTCGTCGACGCCGCCCGCCGCCCGCCGCCCGCTGCCCGCCGGCGTCCGGCGGCGCCGCTCAGCGCGGCGGCGCGTCCGGCGCGCCAGGCCACGACCCCGCCTGCCCGGCCACGAGCAGCCGCGCCTCGGGCGCCCTCCAGTCGCGCGCGCCCGTGAACCGGAGCGCCATCGTGCCGTCCGGGCGCACGAGGAACGTGTCGGGCAGCGTGGAGACCCCGAGCCGTCGCCCGAGGGCGGGCGAGCCGGCCCGCACGACCTCGGGCGGCACCTCGCCGTCGAAGAAGGCGCGCACGACCTCCCAGCTCTCGTCGACGCTCACCGCCACGAGCTGGACGCCTCCGTCCCGCTGGAGCTCCCGGCCGAGATCGAGCAGGGCAGGGAGCTCGGCGCGGCACGGCGCGCACCACGTCGCCCACACATGCAGCAGCACCGCCCGGCCGCGCAGCGCGCTCACGCGCAGCTCGCTCCCGTCCGGCCGCACGAGGACCTCGTCCGGCGCCGGCTCGGCCCCGGAGAGCTGCTCGTGCGCGAAGGGGCGCCCCGGCCGCCCCGCGTCGCGGCGGTGCTCCACCGCCCAGTAGAGGCCCACCGCGAGCGCCTGGAGGAACATCAGGACGCCCGCCGCGCGGGAGGCGGCCCGGAGGTGCGGGTGCGCGCCCACGGCCTACTCCGCGGCCGGCGGCAAGGCCGCCGCGGCGCCCGGCGAGAGCGCGGCGGCGCCCGGCGCGGGGGCAGAGCCCGGCGGGGCCGCCGCGCCCTCGCGCGCCCCGAAGGCCAGGCTGTAGAGCACCGGCAGCACGAGCAGCGTGAGCAGCGTGGAGGAGATCACGCCGCCGATCACGACCGTCGCGAGCGGGCGCTGGACCTCCGCGCCCACCCCCGTGTTCAGCGCCATCGGCACGAAGCCGAGCGACGCGACCAGCGCCGTCATGAGCACCGGACGGAGGCGCCGCTCGGCAGCGAGCTCGATGGCGGCGCGCGCCGGCATCCCGGCCGCGGTCAGCTGCCGGATCGTGGAGACGAGCACCATGTCCCCGAGCACCGCGACGCCCGACAGCGCCACGAACCCGACGCCCGCGGAGATGCTGAAGGGGAGATCGCGGAGCCAGAGCGCGACGACGCCGCCGATCGCGGCGAACGGGACGCCGGTGAAGACGCGGAGCGCATCGAGCAGCCGCCCGTACGTGAAATAGAGCAGGAGCAGGATCAGCCCCAGGGCGACCGGCACCACGACGAGCAAGCGCGCCTGCGCCCGCTCGAGGTGCTCGAACTGCCCGCCGAAGCGGGCGTAGTAGCCGGGCGGCAGCTCGACCTCCCGATCGAGCCGCGCGCGCGCCTCCTCGACGTAGGTGCCCACGTCGCGGCCCCGGACGTTCGCCTGCACGACGATCCGGCGCTTCGCCCACTCGCGGTTGATCGCGGCCGGCCCCTCGGTCGTGCGGATCTTCGCGAGCCGCGCGAGCGGGATGCGCTCTCCGCCGGCCGCGGTGACCAGGATGCGGCCGATCGAGGCGGGGTCCTCGCGGTAGCGATCGTCGATGCGCAGCACCACGGGGAAGCGGCGCTCGCCCTCCTGGAGCTGCCCCACTTCCCGCGCGCCGAGGGCCTCGACGACATCCAGGACGTCGGCGGCCGCGATGCCGTGCCGGGCGATGGCCGCGCGGTCGACCTCGATCTCGAGCACGGGCTGCCCTGTGACCTGCTCGGTCACCACGTCCGCGGCGCCGGGGATCCGCTTGAGGACGGCCTCGATCTCGCGCGCCTTCTGCTTCAGCGTGTCGAAGTCGTCGCCGAACAGCTTCACCCCCAGATCGGCCCGGATCCCGGCGACCATCTCGTTGACCCGCATCTCGATCGGCTGCGTGTAGATGACGCGCATGCCCGGCATCCCCGCGAGCTCCGACTCCATCGCCTGGACGAGCTCGTCCTGCGTCGCGGCGCGCTTCCAGGCCTCGCTCGGCTTGAGCGTGATGAACATGTCGGACAGCTCGAGCCCCATCGGGTCCGTCGCCACCTCCGCGGTGCCCGTGCGGGTCCAGACGCGCTCGATCTCGTCGGGGAATCGCTCGAGCAGCACCCGCTCGATCCGGGTGCCGTAGCGGATCGACTCGCCCGCCGAGACCCCCGACAGCCGCACGGTGTTGGCGACGATGGTGCCCTCACGGAGCCGCGGCACGAACTCGGCGCCGAGCCGCGTCGCGAGGAAGACCGCGTTGCCGAGGAGCAGCACGGCGCCGGCGAGCACCGCCCAGCGCCACCGCAGCGCGAGCTGCAGCGCGGGCCGGTAGGCCCGCTTGAGCAGGCGGACGAGCGCGTTCTCGCGCTCCTTCAGCCGGCGCGGCAGGAGCAGGCTCGCGAGCGCCGGCATGAGCGTGAGCGACAGGATCATCGAGCCGATGAGCGCGAAGATCACGGTCAGCGCCATCGGCCGGAACAGCTTCCCCTCGGCCCCCTCGAGCGCGAGGATCGGCAGGTAGACGATCATGATGATGAGCTCGCCGAACATCGTCGGCTTGCGCACCTCGATCGAGGCGTCGCGCACGACGTCGGTCGTGCTCCGGTCGCTCGCGTCCTCCGAGAGCCGCCGGACCGAGTTCTCGACCATGATCACCGAGCTGTCGACGACGAGGCCGAAGTCGATGGCGCCGAGGCTCATCAGGCTCCCCGCCACGCCGGCGCGCAGCATCAGATCGAAGGCGAAGAGCATCGACAGGGGGATGGCCGAGGCCACGATGAGCCCCGCGCGGAGGTTGCCGAGGAAGGCGAAGAGCACCGCGACCACGAGGAGCGCGCCCTCGAGCAGGTTCTTCTTCACGGTGCCGAGCACCTTGTCGATGAGCTCGGTGCGATCGTAGACGACCGCGACGTCGACCCCGGCCGGGAGGCTCTTCTTGATCTCCTCCAGGCGCGCCTTGAGCCGGGTCGTGACGTCGTGGCTGTTCTCGCCCATCAGCATGAAGCCGAGGCCGAGCACGACCTCGCCCTGGCCGTCCGCGGTGACCGCGCCCCGCCGGATCTCGCGCCCCTCGACCACCCGGGCGACGTCGCGCACGCGGATGGGCGCCCCGCCCCTGGCGGCGACCACGATGTCCTCGATGTCGCTCACGCGCGTGGCGATGCCGATGCCCTGGATCAGGCTGGACTCGCCGGCCTGGTCCAGGTTGCCCCCGCCCACGTTGGCGTTGTTCCGCTCGAGGGCCTCGGAGAGGTCGTGGAGCGAGAGCCCCCGCGCGGTGAGCTCCGCCGGGTCGACGAGGACCTGGATCTGCCGCTCGTCGCCGCCCCAGGCGTTGACCTCGGCCACGCCGCGCACCGAGCGGAGCTGCGGCGCGATGACCCAGTCGTGCACCGTGCGCAGCTCGCTCAGCGACTTGCCCTTGCCGGTGACCACGTAGTGGAACACCTCGCCGAGCCCCGTGGCGACCGGGCCGAGCTCCGGGCGCTCGATGCCCGGCGGAAGCGTCACGGTCTGGAGCCGCTCCATGACGACCTGGCGGGCCAGGTAGATATCCGTGTCGTCCTCGAAGCGGGCCGTGACCTGCGAGAGGCCGAAGCGGGAGAGCGAGCGGACCTCATCGAGCCTGGGCAGCCCCGAGATCGCCTGCTCGACGGGCGCCGTGATCTGGCGCTCGATCTCGACGGGCGAGAGGGCAGGGGCGACGGTGTTGATCTGCACCTGCACCGGCGTCGTGTCCGGGAAGGCGTCGATCGGCAGACTGCGGAACGCGAGGACGCCCGCCAGAGAGAGGCCGATCGACGCCAGGATCACGAGGAACCGGTGGCGGAGCGACCAGGTGATGACGGCGTTCAGCATGGCCGCGCCTCAGTCCTCGGCGCAGCAGCCGGCGCCGATGCTCTCCTTGAGGGTCTCGGTCTTGAGCAGGAAGCTGCCCTCGGTCGCGACCTCCTCGCCGGGGCGCACGCCCTTCGTCACCTCGACGAGGTCGCCCTCGGCCGCCCCGATCTCGACCCGCCGCGCCTCGAACTGATCCTCCGCGAGCCGCACGAACACGAGCTTCACCGTCTTCGCGCGCTGCACCGCGGAGCGGGGCACCATGACCGCGGCGCGCGCCGGGGCGAGGATGCGCGCGCGGCCGAACATGTTGGCCCGCAGCGCGCCGCCCGGGTTCGCGAGCGGGACGCGCGCCTTGGCCGTGCGCGTCGCCGGGTCGATGGCCGGCGCCACGTACGTGATCTCCCCCCTGAGCTCGCGCCCCGCGAGGCCGTCGACCTCGATGACCACCGGCTGCTTCAGCGAGACGGCGGGGAGCTCGGTCTCCGGCACGTCGAGCTCGGCCCACATGCTCGAGACGTCGACCACCTCGAACAGCGTCTCCTCGACGCCGACGAGCCTGCCCACGGTCGCCTTGCGCTGGGTCACGATGCCGGCGAGCGGGGTCGTGAGCGTGTAGCCCCCGCTCCCGCCCGCGCTCGCGCCCACGACGGCCAGCGAGGCCGCGAAGGAGGCGCGCTCGGCGCGGGCGGCGTCGAGCTCCTGCTGCGCGGCGAGGACGCTCTTGCGCGCGGCGAGCCCTTCCTTCTCGAGCTGCTCCTCGCGCTTCAGGTTCTCCTCGGCGACCTTGAGCCGCGCGAGCGCGCCGGCCAGCCGCGATCGATCGGCCCCGACCTCGGCGCTGTCGATGACGGCGAGCGGCGCGCCCTGCTTGACCTCCGCGCCCACGTCCACGTGAAGCTGCCGGACGACCCCCGCGGCGCGGGCGTTGATCTCCGCCACCTTGAGCGCGTCGTAGACGATCCTGGCGGTCACGGGGATGCCGCCGCCGCCCTGCCGCTCGACGGCCTTCGCCGTGAGGATGCCGGCGAGCCGGGCCGTGTCCTTGGTCTTGAACTTGACCTTCGTCCCGTCCGCCGGCGCGCCGTCGCTCGCCACGTCGGCCGCCGGCTTGCCTCCGCGCTCGGGGTGGCAGATGGGGCAGATGGACTCCGGGAACTCGTGCTCTCTGCACCAGTCTCCCTTCGCCTGGAAGACCGGGGCGAGCTTCGGATTGCACTTCGTGCAGAGCGCTTCCAGCACGCCGTGCTCCTTGCACATGGCGCCCTCGACGGCCGACGCCGCCTTGGGCTTCGCCTCGGCCTTCTCCGGCGCGGCGTTGTCGGCCCCTTTGGCCCCGCACCCGGAGAGAGCGGCGAGGAGCAGGAGCACCACGAGGTGAACGTGGCCGGGCATGTCAGCTCCCCTTGGGCGGCCTGACGATCTTCAGGTCGGGGTTGCACTTGAGGCACTGCGACTCGGGCAGCCCGTGCTCCGCGCACCAGTCGCCCGTGGCCTTGAAGGCGGGGATCAGATCCGGGTTGCAGCGCGTGCACTGCGACTCGGGCACCTGGTGCTCTCCGCACCAGTCCTCGTGCGAGCCGGGCTTGACGTCGGCAGGCGCGTGCGCCGCCTTCGCTTGCGTCTGCTCGGGCGCCGCCTTTCCGTCGCTCGGCGCTTCCTTCGAGCACGACGCAGCACCGAGGGCGAGGGCGCAGAGCACGATCGAGATGGAACGAATCTTCATGGGCCTGTTCTCCTTGTTGTTCGCAACGTCACGCGGCGGACCGATCTTGGGCATGCTGTCGCTCCCGCGCGCCAGCGAACCGCCGCGCGGCGCCGCCACCGCCGCCGCCAACCCCGCCCGCGGGCGTGAGCCCCGGGATGGGTAGCGAGCTGCGCTGAACGGGCGCGCTGGAGCGATCGTGCGACGGCGCGCCGCGATCATGCCTCCGCTCGGACCTGGCAGGGCGCAGAGCCACGCCGCGGGCGCCGAGGGCGGACGGCGCTGCTGCGGAGCTCGCTGGAGCGCGATCGACGGCTCGGGCCGCGGTGCGGCGAGAAGCGCCGTGCTAGGCGAGGCGCTTCGGGACGTGGAGCACTTCGCGCGCCTCCGGCGACGGGGGCGCGCGCTCGGCCACGAGGAGAAGAAGCTCGGCGGGCGAGGGCGCGAGCAAGACTGGAACGCTGGGCGAGGGCGGTACCGCCGGGACCCGCGCCGCGCAGCACCCCGAGGAGCAATCCAGGGGACAAGGGCAATCCCCGTGGTCGTCATCGTCGGGGCAGGACTCGCCGCAGTCGTCGACGGCGACGAAGGCGTACGCTGCCGTGAGCTGGTTCATCAAGAAGGCGAGCACCACGATGGAGAGCAGCCGGACCAACCGCCGCGTCCACCTGGATCCAGAGATTCGCCTTCGCTGCCGGGTCACGAGCTGGCAAAGCCTACCATGTGCCCTGAGGCGTGCGAGCACCAACCGCCGCCCTGCCGCGCGATCGCTCCCCTGCCGCCGCGAAAATCCTGACGTGCTTGAGAGACGTGCCCCTCGGGAGCAGAATCGGAGGTGTCCATGACCTGCGACGAACCGAATCGAGCGGCTCAGGCGGTGCGCGAAGCCCTGGCGATCGAGCGCGGGCGGCTGTTGGCGAGCGTGCGACGCCAAGCCAAGGCAGGTGTCGACGCCGAGGAGGTGCTTCAGCGGGCGTTCGAACGAGCGCTTGCCAGGAGCGACCAGGTGCGCGATCCCGCCCGAGCCGCGGCGTGGGTGGCGCGCGTCGTGCGCAACGTCCTCGTCGACGAGCTGCGCAAGAAGCACGACGTGATGCTCTCCGCCGATGAGATCGATCTGGTGTCCGTCGAGGAGGACGACATCGACTGCTGGTGCGTGCTAGTTCAGGCCGAACAACTGAAGCCAGAGTACGCGCTCATCTTGAAGCGCGTCGTCGTCGACGGGGCGGCTGTCACCGACGTCGCAGCCGAGCTCGGACTGACGCCGGGCAATGCCATGGTGCGACTGCACCGCGCGCGGAAAGCGCTGAGGGTCCGCATGAAGGAACACTGCGGCACGGAGTCAGCGCGGTCCTGCATAGAGTGCGGCTGCGACGAGCGAGGCTGTTGCCCGCGCTCATGACCGCCGCGAGAGAAGCTCCTGGCCGTCGGACGAGATGTCGAACAGGAAGAACGAACAGCAGACTTGCTCCCTGGCGGCCAGCGCCCGCGCCTCCTCCTCGATGCCCGGATCTGCCCGCAGGATCCAGAGGAAACCGCCCTCGAGTCGCTCGCGCCGGACGAGACAGCGCGCGAGGAGCGCGCGGAATTCATCGAGCCGCTCCGACATCTGATCTCCAGGAAGGGCGCAGGCGATCGCAGGATCGTGCCGGTCCGGCGTGCGCGCACCCGTGGGACGACAGCCGCACGCTCCGTCGAGCGAGCACGCGCTCGTCTCTGGCCAGCGCCTCTGTTGAACGGTGGACATGTCGAGCGCCTTTCCCCTCTAGGCCGCTCGGCGAACGATCGTGACCGCCTGCGCGCGTCCGCGCGATTTTTCCTGAAACCGAGGGGCGCGCCTGGGCGACGCGGTGCTGGCGAGTCGTTCCTCGCTCTCCCCACCACGTTGCCAATCCGCATCGCCTGAAGCCGTCCGGCGCCCGCGCCGTTTTCGCCTGCGCCAGCTTCGAGCAAACGGTCCCATGAAGGCGGGCCGGCCGGGGGATGTCCGGCCAGGCTCATCGACACCGTCACTGCACGCCTGCAGCCATCCGAGCTGCCGGCGTGGCGCCTGGCGGCCTCTGGCGCAGCGACCTGGATCAATCCGCCGAGAGCGCCGAGCGCGCAAAAACGCCAGAGAACGCCGAAATTTCCTATCTCGTGGTGCGCTTCGCGCCTTGACGCTGTTGCGTCAAAATTTCCTCTCCTGACGTTCCTGGCCGCCTCTGCCCGCCCTCGGCGGCTCGCATCCTCGCCGTTCAATCACCGCGTACGAGGACCGACCAGCCTGGATTTCTGGAGCCGCTGGTGCACGCGTTGACCTGGTCGCTGGCGGATCCATCCGGCGGAGTTAACGTTCTCAATTCGACGAGGCTCAAGCAGTTCAATCTCACGGGCGGTAGAGCCCGTCTAAGCTTCAGTCGATGTCGGATATTGAGCTACCCAATATCACCTCAAAATTGCCGTTGTTGTGACTTCGGAATAGTCACGTCGGTTCGCAAAACACCGGGAAATGCAGGTTCGTCTTGACGGACTAGCCAACATGAAACAATAACTATCCTCGTCGCAGTGCCTGATCGAACACGGGCCGAGCCCACTCGCTCCGTGGACCTCGAGAGCGAGATTCACCGGAGGGCAACCGCGGCAGTACCTCGGCAGCCTTAACCTTCACCGCGCGGCGAGCGCATCCGATCAACGAAGGGCAGCGTCGAGCTGTAGAGAGATCGGCTTTTTACCTGGTTAACATAATGAGGAGAATCACATGAGATTCGCATCCAGGCATCTCTTGCTTGCCGCCGCGACGGGCCTGCTCGCCGTGTCCTGCGTCGGCCTCGCCGAGGACTACGAGGGCGAAGAAGGCGGCGTGCTCGACGAGAGCCTCACGATCGATCCGAGCGCGGCGTACACGATCGTCGGCGTGGCCAGCAACAAGTGCGTCGAGATCCGCGGATCGAGCACGGCGAGCTCGGCGGCCGCGCAGATCGCCTCATGCACCAGCGGCAACAGGAACCAGCAGTTCCGGGTGGAGTCCGCGGGCGGCTCCTACTACCGCCTGCGCAACGTGAACAGCGGCCTCTGCCTCGGCGTCAACGGGGGGTCGACGTCGAACGGCGCCACCATCGTCCAGTCCACCTGCGGCACCGCCAATAGCCAGCAATTTTCCATCACGGACGTCTCCACGAGCGCCCAGCGGCTCACGAACCGCGCCAGCAACAAGGTGCTCGACGTCACGGGGCGGTCGACGGCGGACGGCGCCGGTCTCCAGCAGTGGGGCTGGGCCAATGGCGACAACCAGAAGTTCTCGATCCGGCTCGTGGCGGGCTCCTCGAGCTCTTCGACTACCTCGAGCTCTTCGACCACCTCGAGCTCCTCGACCACCTCGAGCTCGTCGAGCTCGTCGACCACCGGTACGGGCGGCGCTGGCGGTGCGGGCGGCGCTGGCGGCGCCGGAGGAGCGGGCGGCGCCGGGGGTACCGGCGGCGGCGGCGGCACGGGCGGCGGCCCGGTCGCGGGCGATATCGGCGTCGCCCCGGCGGGCGGATGCGGGCTCGGCTACAGCCAGATCTCGAACGCCAAGGGCGGCGTGAACATCGAGGCCGTCTGCATTCCGAGCGAGATGAACTTCAACATGGCCACGTCGCTGGAAGCCTTCAAGACGACGGTCTATCCGCTGCTGACCGCCAACTGCTCGGGCTGCCACAGCTCGACGGGCAAGGCCCAGGCGCCCCTCCACTCCGACGTCGACCCTGCGCTGGCCCACGAGTACGCGCTCACGCGCGTGAACTTCAAGAAGCCGGCCGACTCCAAGCTCGTCGTCCGCATGGGCATCGACCGGCACAACTGCTTCGGGCGGGACTGCAGGGACGCGAACACGCAGATGCTCTCCGCCGTCACGGCGTGGGCGAACGCCGTCGCGCCGACCCTGCCGGCGACCCCGCGCCCCGTCCCCGCCGGCGAGCAGGTCACCGAGGCGCAGGTCCGGTCGTGGATCGCGACCGACAAGGCCACCGTCGCCGCGGCCGACGCCGAGTTCATCAAGTACGCCTCGCTGCACGAGATCCACAACAAGGGCGCCACCGCGGAGGAGCTGAACGTGGCGCGCGTCGGCCTGTCCAAGGCGCTGAACTCGACGGCGCGCTGGGCTCCCACGATCGTGAACCCGGTGGACATCAACGGGAAGGGCATCGTCTACCGCTTCGATACCCGCAGCTACTGGGGCTACAACAAGGGCGTCACCAAGCTCCACTTCGGCGGGTCGGACGACGACGTCTTCTTCGGGAGGACCTCGGTCAACTACCTGGGCGAGCCGGTCGGCTCCGACGTCACCTTCCGGGAGAGGTACCGGTACACGTCGGAGGTCCAGACGGATCCCAACTTCGCGCGGCTGGTCTGGGGGCGCGTCCTCGCCGGCAACGTGGAGGGCGCCACGGACGGCGGGGTGCTGCCGCCGTACGTCGACGGCTTCAAGACGGACTACATCGAGGCGAGCCAGCTCGTCTACACGCTCACCCGTCCGGACGTCTACAACGCGATCATGGCCATCCCCTGGTACGCGCAGGATCTCGAGAGCGAGCTCGGCGTCATCAAGGACCAGGGCATGAAGTCGTACGAGTACATGCTCACGAAGCAGGCCATCACGGTCGACTCCCGCATGTACTTCAGGGCCAAGACGCGGCGCGGCGGGTATTACTGGAAGACGTTCGACGTCTTCACCGGGCAGCTCGACGGCGGCGTGAACACGATCGAGCAGGCGTGGGAGACGGGCCAGATCCGGTTCCCCTTCTGGGCGCACCCGATCCCGAAGTTCATCAGCGGGACCGGCGTCGGCGGGACGGCGAACAACTACAGCTTCATCGCGACGCTGGCTCAGCCGCAGGGCACCGAGCCGCCGGGGTGCGACGGGCAGCCGAGCTACGCCGGCGGCGGCTACGTGAACTGCCGCTATTACACGGGCACCGATGGGCTGCAGCAGTCGGCGGAGGAGGTCATCTGGGATCTGCCGAACGGCCTGCAGGGCTACTCGCTGTGGGGCGGCTTCAACCAGCGCCGCGTCGACGCCTTCGTCAACATCGTGCGTGATCCGCGCATCCAGCGGAACGCCACGGACGCGCAGATCAACAGCACGGTCGGCTTCGCCACCCAGGACCGCCGCCTGAACACCGGCAGCTCCTGCATCGGCTGCCACGCGGACGGCATGAACCGCGGCAACAACGACCTGCGCGACTGGCTCGACGCCGGCGGCGAGCGCCTCCCGAAGGGCGAGCACGGGGTCGACGGGTGGATCGACGACGCGTCGATCGTGTCGCAGGTCCGGGAGCTCTACCCGCCCTCGAGCGTGATGCGGTCGCGGATGGAGGACGACCGCCGCGTCTTCCTCGCGGCGATGGCGAAGATGAAGCGCGGGATGATCCTCGGCCCGGACAAGAACGTGTACGTGGAGCCGACGATCTGGACCATCGAGTGGGCGCAGAACTTCTACAAGTACGCGCCGACCCGCTCCAACTGACGCAGATTGAGGCCCTGTCGGACGGCCGCCGCCCGGCGGCTCGTCCGGCAGGGCGAAGCCCGCACCCGCCGCACCAATTCCCCCTTCAAGCAGATCGACCGGAGCGCCGAGAGCGCCGAGCGGGCCCGCGAGCGCTCACCGCGCCGGCGGGACCGAGGTAGCCCCGCCGCTGATCCAGGCGAGCGCCCTGCGCGCCCGGTCCTTCGCGTCGCCCTCGACGATGTCGCCGTGGGCGACGACGACGCGCTCGAAGTCCCAGGAGAGCACGTCGGCGACGCTCCGCGCGGCCGCGGCGCGGTCCCGCGTCAGCACGCGCCACACGTGGTCCTGCGCGGTCTTCTTCCACGCGCCGCCGACCCAGAGGAAGACCTTCATGCCGAAGCTCCGGACCTCGTGCACGTTGAAGAGGAGATCGGTCACGATGAGCGTCCGCGAGCGCGCGTGGAGGAACACGTGCTCGTTGATGTACGGCACGCCCTCGACGAGGCGCACGACGAGGTCGTCGCCGAGCTCCGGCGCCACGCCGGACCGGGGCAGCGGGGTGAAGGGGACGCCGGACAGCTTCTTCTCGAGCCCGGGCGCCCCGAGCACGCTCGCGCGCGGCCAGCGCTCGATCGCGGCCTTGACGAAGAGGTGGTGGAGGCGGCTCGGGGCGACGATGGCGCGCACCTCGCCGAGCGCGTCGATCGCCCGGGCCGCGGCGTCGTCGAACGCGAGCGGCGAGTGGAGGACGATCCCGCCGTCGGCCCGCCGCACGACGGTCGCGCGGGCCGGCAGATAGCCGACCGGCATCCGGAAGTCCTTCTCGTACGCCCACACGTCCTCGGCGATCGCTCGGAGCATGCGGGCATGCAAGGCGGGAGAGGCCGTCTCGTCAAGCGATCTCGGCGGCGCCCGGCGCGCCTCCAGCGCGGCCGCGCGCGGGCTGCGTCAGAGGCGCGGCGGCGCGCGCCGGCTACAGCGTCAGCTCGGCCTCGATCCTGTGCCGGGTCGCCTGCTCGTAGTCGTACGCAACCCCGAGCAGCCGGGGCTCGCTCCAGAGGGGGCCGACGAAGATCAAGCCGAAGGGGGCCCCGTTTTCGTACTGGCCCGCAGGCACGACGACCCCGGGCAAGCCGGCGATGTTGATCGCCGATTCCGTGGTCGCCGCGTAGGTGTCCGCGCTGAAGAGCTCCGGTATCACGGCGTAGGTCTGCGGAAACGCGAGGGCGTCGAGATCGTGCTCGGCCATCACCGCGTCGAAGATGCTCAGGTACTGGCCCCGGAGGGCCCAGAAGCCGGACAGATCGGGCGGATCCTCCGGGTGAAGCAGCGAATCCGCGAGGACAGGGAGCTTGTCGACGTACCAGAACAGCGGACCGCCGTCCTCCTGAAACGGAGATATCCCCGCGATGAGCGACAGCGCATCGATCGAGCCGACCTCGTCTCCGTCGAACGTCAACCCCTCCAGGTAGCGCTGGAAGTCATGGGCGAGCGACTCCGTTCCTCGCATGTCGTAGGGCTCGCCGGGCAAGGCCAGCTCGGCGAAGCCGCTGCCGGCGAAGGGGTCCTCGACGACGGTCGCGCCCTGGATCTCGAGCTCCTCCACGGCGCGCTCGTAGAGATCCTGGGTCTCGGGCGACAGGGCGCTGAGGCGCCACCCCGGGCCGTAGAGCCCTATCCGCTTGCCGCGGAGGGCGGTCTTGCGGAGCTCGCTCGTGTATCCGTGCGGGGGCAGCCGTCCCGCGGAGGCGCTCGTCTTGGGGTCCTCCGGGCTGTAGCCGGCGAGGACGTCCATGACCAGGGCGGCGTCGAGGACGGTCCTCGCGATGGGCCCCACGACGTCCCTCGTGCTGGCGGCGAGCGGCACGATGCCTGTCGTGGGGACCAGGGCGAACGTCGGTTTGACGCCGACGAGGCTCTGAGCGGCCGCAGGGTTCTGGATCGAGCCCCCCGTCTCTTCCGCGAGGCCGAGCACCGCGAAGCTCGCGGCCACCGCCGTCGCCGTCCCGCTGCTGCTCGCGCCCGGCGCCAGGTCCCTGTTCACGGCGTTGTACGTGGGGCCTGCCCAGCTGCTGTTGGCGCGGGTCCCGTCGTCGCTGAAGGCCGGGATGTTGGTCTTCCCGAGGATGATGGCGCCCGCTCGAATCAGCCGCTCGACGACGACGGCGTTCTTGATCGGGAACAGATCGACGCCGCCTGCCTCGGAGCTGAGGGGCGCCCAGCCCGCCGTCGACGGCAAGCCGACGAAGTCCATCGATTCCTTGATGACCACGGGGATCCCCGCCAGGGGGCCGAGCGCCTCGCCGTTCCTCCGCTTCCTGTCGATCTCGCGCGCCTCGTCGAGCGCGCTCGGGTTCAGGAAGGTGAAGGCGTTGTAGGACGGCTCGTACTGCTCGATCCTGTCGAGATAGGCCTGGGTCAGGGCCTCTGCCGTGTAGCGCCTGGTCCTGTACGCCTTCCGGATCTTCGATATCGTGAGCTCTGTCACGTCGATGTCGTGGCCGTGGACAGGACCCGCCGCCGCGCCGGCGGTGCCGGGTATCCCCAGGACGACTCCAAGCAAGATGACCGCGGCCCACTCGCCGCCTGGACGTGTGTTCCTCTTCATGATGGATCGCTCGCTCTCGGTTCAAGGCGCGGATTGCGCCAATTTGTAAATTGTAATTTTTATGGGAATTCAATGGGAGGCTGCGCACATTTTCGACGCCCCCTGGAACTCCGTGCCAGCGCTAGGGGGCTCAGGCTGCGCGCGCGATTGACGCACGGTCGCAGGGCGAGGTCGAGGATGCCTTGCTCGACCTGGGGAGAATTGAATTCAAGCTGGAGGCTGCCGAGAGGTGGTGCGGGACTTTGGACGAAAGCGCGGCAGTTCGGAGGACCGCCAAGGGCACCAAGGACGCCAAGAAATGTCAATGCTTTTGCGCACTTGGCGCCTTGGCGGTCGAATCCTCTGCGGCGCTGTCCGAGGTAAGTGCCGCACCACCTGCGGAGAAGGGTGGGGGAGAATTGATATTCAAACCCAAGGCTGCCCCGCGACGAGACGCTGGCCGCCCGCCTGGTCGAGGAGCACGCGGAGGCGCGCCGCGTGCAGTGCCAGTTATATGAATTATTTCAAATGTTTACGCCGCTCTCCGGGCCGGCCGCGACGCCCGCCGGGTCCCGGGTGGACCGCCGGGGCCTACACTGCCGCCGCATGTCCCCCGCATCACCGACGCCGCCCGCCGCGGCCGACCCGGCCGCGCTGCTCGAGCGCGCCCGCCGACTCGCGGCGCTCGTGCTCGCCCCGGCGGCGAACGCCACGGATCAGGCCGAGACCGTCCCCCGCGGGCACCTCCGCGCGCTCGCGGACGCCGGCCTCCTCGGGATCGCGACGCCCGCGCGCTACGGCGGCCTCGGCGCGCCCGCGCCGGTCGCGCGCGAGGTCCTGGAGATCCTCGCCGGCGCCTGCGGGGTGACCGCGTTCGTCCAGATGCAGCACGCCACCGCCGCGTGCGCGCTCATCGCGCGCGGCGACAACGAGGCGCTCAAGGAGCGCGTCCTGCCCCGCCTGGCCTCGGGCGAGCGCTTCTGCACCGTGGGCTTCTCGCACGTCCGCCGCCCGGGCCCGCCGATGGTCCGCGTCGAGCCCGACGGCGACCACGTCCGCCTCCACGGCACCGTGCCCTGGTTGACCGGCCACGGGCTCGCCGACGACGCGGTCATCGCCGGCACGCTCCCCGACGGCCGCCTGATGTACGTCCTGACGCCGCTCGCGGCGGGCGACGCGATCGAGCCGTCCCCGCCGCTCCGCCTGAGCGCGATGAACGCCTCGGCCACGGTGTCGCTGACGCTGCGCGATCTGCGCGTCGACCCCGAGCAGGTGATCGCCACCGCGACGCGCGAGCAGCAGGCCGCCCGCGACGTGGTGGGCCTGCTGACGCCGTCGGCGCTCTCCCTGGGCGTGGCCGGCGCCGCCGCCGCCCTGCTCGCGGATCTGGCCGAGCGCCGCGGCGACGCGCACCTGGCCGGCGCCGCGCGGGCGCTCGAGCACGAGCGGGACGACGCCCGCGCCGAGGTGAACGCATGGGCGGACCGGCCGGAGGCGGAAGGCTTCGCCGAGCACGCGGTCCGCGCGCGCGCCTGGTGCGTCGAGCTGGGCGTCCGGGCCGCGCACGCGGCGGTCGCCGCGACCGGCGGCAGCGCGAACCGCCTCGACCACGCCGCGCAGCGCCTCTTCCGCGAGGCGATGCTCTACTCGCTCACGTCCCAGACGCGCGACCTGCAGATCGCGACGGTGCAGCGGCTGCTCGGCCGCGGCGGCGGCGGCGTGGCGGACGGCGGGCCGCCGTGAGGGCGAGGACCTGTGCGGCGATCTACGTCGGTTACGTCGGTTACGTCGGTTACGTCGGTTCCTGGGGATCCGCGCGGACGTCGGCGTGGGCCGCGCCGCCCGGGCCGTACGCGCCGATGAACTCCCGCAGCTTCCGGGTCTGGTAGCCGCGCGCGAGCGCCGTGAGCTGCTCGATCCACGGCGTGAGCCGCGGGTCGTGCAGCCGGAGCCGCTCCGCCTCGTCCAGGATCCTGTGGACGAGCCCCTTGCTCGCGAGCGCCGACAGCAGGGCCAGCTCTTCGGCCGGGGGCGGCGCGAGGCGCCCGCCGTCCGCGGGCACCTCGGCCGGCGAAACCGGAGCGGGCGCTCCGTCGCGGCGGAGCCACTCGACGCCCAGCAAGCGCGAGATCTTGTCGAGGAGCGCCCCCGCCCGGATGGGCTTGGGGAGGAAACCATCGCAGCCGGCGAGGGCGCACTTCTGCTGCTCGGCCTCGGAGACGCTCGCCGACGAGGCCACGATGACGACCCCCCGGAGCTCGGGCATGAGCCGGAGCCGGCGCGCGGCCTCGCAGCCGTCCATGCCCCGCATGTACACATCCATCAGGATGAGCGCCGGCGCGCACGAGGCCGCCATGCGCAGCGCCGCTTCACCGCTGTCCGCCTCGCGCAGCTCGAAGCCGAGCGGGCCGAGGAGCCCGCGCACCACCGCGCGGTTCTGGGGGCTGTCGTCCACGAGGAGGATCGTGCGGCGCTCCCCCCGATAGCCGACGATCGCGTCCCACCCCGGGGCCTCGACCGGGCTCGCCGCCTGCTCCGCCTGCTGCGCCTCGGCGAGCGGGAGCGTCACGGTGAAGGCGCTGCCCCGGCCGACCTCGCTCTGCACCTCGATCGCTCCGCCCATCTGCTGCACGAGCTTCTTCGTGATGGCGAGGCCGAGCCCGGTGCCCTCGCTCCTCGCGCCCTGCTCGCCCACCTGCTCGAACGGCTCGAAGATGCGCGACAGGTGCTCCGAGGCGATCCCAGGCCCCGTATCCTCGACGCGGAAGCGCACCATCCGCCCCGCAGGGACGCTCTCCTCGAGCACCTCGACGCGAAAGGACACGCCTCCACGCGCGGTGAACTTGATGGCATTGCCGAGGAGGTTCAGGAGCACCTGCGTCAGCCGCTTCTCGTCGGCGTGGACGGCCTGGAGCGCGGGGCCGCGCAGCTCGTGCGTGAACGAGATCCCCTTCGCCTCGGCGCGCACCCGGCACAGATCGACCACCATCCGCACGAGCGCAGGCAAACGGACCACCGTCAGGACCGAGTCCATCTTGCCCGCCTCGATCTTGGCCAGCTGCAGCAGGTCATTGATGAGCGAGAGCAAGTGCTCGCTCGATTTCTGGATGACGCTCAGCCCATCCCGCCACGCCGGCGGGAGGTCGGGCGTCCGCTCCAGGATCTGCGCATAGCCGAGGATGCCGTTGAGCGGCGTGCGCAGCTCGTGGCTCATGCTGGAGAGGAAGTCGCTCTTGGCCTGGCTGGCGCGCTCCGCCGCCTCCTTGGCGACGCGGAGCTCGAGGGTGCGCTCCTTGATCTTGGCCTCCAGGTCCCGGTAGAGGAGCGCGTTCTCCACGGCGATCGCGGCCTGCGCGGCGAGCACCGACAGGAGCTCCACCCGCCGCTCCGGGAACGCCGCAGGCACCTCGCGGTGCTCCAGGTAGAGCACGCCGAGGAGGCGCCCCCGGTGCGACAGGGGGAGCGAGAGAAGCGAGAGGACCGGGTACGAGGCGAGGTAGGGATCGGCCGCGAACCGCGCGTCCGCCCTGGCGTCGTCCGCCACGACGGGCTCGCTCGTCCGCGCCACGTACTGGACGACCGTCCTCGCCACATCAAGGCTCTGCGCGAGCGGCTCGGACAGGCCCGTCTCGATGCGGGCTCCCTCGACCGAGAGCCGCGCCGCCACCGAGAGCTCTTCTCCTTCGGCCAGCAGCAGCACGCCGCGCTGCGCCCCGGCGCTCTCCAGCACGAGCTCCATCAGCCGGCCGACGACCCGCTCGGGGTCGAGCTCGCTCGACAGCGCCCGCGCCGCGCGCACCGCGGTGTTCACGTCGAGCTGCGCGCCGCCGGTGACGCCGGTCGTGGTCAGCGTCGAGACGCCCGTGGTGAGGCGGCGCTCGGCGGTCGAGGGCGTCGCGGACCGGGCGGGCGCGCGGAGCAGGGACGGCCATCGCGCCTCCAGGTGGGCCACCACGGCGTGCGCGTCCCAGCGGAGGTAAGCGTCCCGGGCCTCGCGCAGGTACAGCGCGGCGATGCGGCGCCGGCCCGCCTCGAGGTGGAACTCGGCGCAGAGCTGGGCCGCGAGGGCCTCGATGTGCAGGAAGCGCTGCCCGCGCGCGAGCTCGATGGCCTCGTCGTACGCCGCCATGGCGTCGTCGGTCTTGCCGTGCACGCGGGCGTGCTCCGCCTCGACGAGGCGCAGCTTGTGCAGGAAGTTGTCCGCGCTCCCCTCGGCGAAATACCTGAGGCGCGCCAGGCCTTGCTCGATGTGCTCGCGGAGCCTGGCCCGCTCCTCCTCGCCCGTGGCCTCCGGCCAGCACCGCGCGGCCGCGAGCGCGAGCCAGAGCGGCACGTCGGTCACCGGCGGGAAGCCGAAGATCGACATGCGGAATTGCTCGGCCTCCCGGGCCCGCGAGAGCGCCATGGGATACGCGCCGGCGACGAGGAACAGGTGGGCCTCGAGGATCCGGGCCAGCTCGGCCGCCATCCCGTCGCCGTCGGCCAGGAGGGAGCGGGACCCGCGCGAAAACGGCTCCTCCGACAGGAATCTCCCCGCGCCGTCCGCGTCCGAAAGGAGGGCGCACCACGAGGCGATCGTCTCGAAATAGTGCGTCCCGAGCGCGGTGCCGGCGCGCTGCATCAGCCCCCAGCGAGCCGCCCGGTGCGCCTCGAGCTGGCCGAGCGGCTGGCCGCGCCACACCCGGTAATAGAACAGGTCGCCTTCCAGCCCCCAGCTCGCCCCCTGGAACGAGCCGACCTTCAGGCCGGTCGCGCAGGTCCGCTCGAAGATGGGCGCCATGTCGTCCGCGGGGCGGGTGTAGGCCGTGTACTGGCCCTGAAAGGACAGGCACTCTGCCAGGAAGGGGGAAGCGACGCGCTCGGCCGCGCGCACGCCAGGGCCGACCCAGCTCGCGGAGCGGCGATAGAGCCCGGTGGTCAGCGACCACACGTTCGCGAAACAAACGATGATGAAGGGAGAGACGGGCGTGAGCACGCCCTGTCGTCGCACCCTGAGCACGGCGCGGGCGATCACGAGCCCGGAGAGGATCGGCTGGCCGCCGATCGCCGCGCACACCATCAGGTGCATCGTCAGCGCATCGATGAGCACGTGCTCCGGGGAGGGATCGGGGGGCATCCGGTCGAACGCGCACGGATCGCCCTCGAACCATCGGTCGAGCTCGGCGGACTCCTCGAGGAGCGCGGCGCTGCGCGCCTCGTCCGTGTCCGGAAACACGATGTCCTGCTCCGCGAGCGCGGCGAGCCCCAGCTCCACCCCGCGCGCGAACTGGCCCGCCGCCTGGATGCACCGGACACGGATCTCCTGCGCCGAGAGCCTGGCGAGCGCGGGCAGGGGCATCGCGAGCAGCCGCGCGGATCGCGCCTCGACGTCGTCGAACTCCCGCATCAGAAAGGCCGCCTCGAGCCGCTCCAGCGCGAGCTGCGCGGACAGCGCCGGGTCCCTGCGCCACGCGTCGTCGCCGAGCAAGGCCTGCGCGGTCTCGGCGAGGCTCGCCAGGAGACGGTGCGAGCTCGCCGCCTTCGCGGCGCGCGCGGCCTCGAGGTTCAGCCGCGCCAGCGCCTCGCGCTCCTCCGCGGCGTCGATCCGCGCCGAGCCCAGGTTCAGGTGCCGCACGAGCTCCAGGAGCTGCTGCGGCGTGCCGCCGTCTGCCCGGTACCGCGCCCAGAGCCGCCGGCCGATCTCCAGGTGCGCGAGGACGCGCTGCTCCGGCGAGGCCCGCTCGTAGCTCGCCTGCTGCACGCGGTCGTGCAAGAAGCGGTATTCCGCGTCGAGCGCCCCCTCGCCGAGCTGCCCCAGCGCCTGCGCGGTCCGATAGGCGCCGTCGGCCGGGACCACCAGCTCCTCTTGCAGGGCGGGCCAAAGCGCCCCGGTCACCCGGGCGCGCTCCCACCCGCTGAGCCGCTCCAGGTCGTGGAGGTGGAACGTGTGCCCCGCGCACGCCGCGAGCCCGAGGAGCTGCTGGGTCGCCTCGGGCATCTCGAGCACCTTGTCCGTCAGGAGGGCGACGACGTTGTCGGTGACCTGCGCCCGCGCCAGCTCCTTTTGATCCCAGCGCCACGCGCCGCTCTCCGGGTCGCGGACCACCTTGCCCTGCCGGTGCAGGGAGAGCAGCAGCTGCTCCATGAAGAACGGGTTTCCTCGCGTCTTGTGCCACAGCACCCGCGACAGCGGCTCGACCCGCGCGGGCTCGCTGTCGAGCGCCCGCGCCGCCCACGCCTGCACGTGCGATTCCGACAGGGGGTGCACCGACATCCGCGACACCTTCGCCCCGCTCTCCTCCACGGAGGAGACGAGCCTCCACAGCGGGTGCTCGGGGGGCGCCTCGTTGTCGCGGTACGCCGCGATCACGAGGAGATCTCGGCGCTCCGCGTCGGTGAGCAGCGTCTTCAGGATCTCCAGCGTGGCGCTGTCGGCCCACTGCATATCGTCGAGGAACATCACGAGCGGCGCGTTCGGCGCCGTGACCGCCCGCACGAAGTTCAGCCAGGTCAGCCGCTGGCGGGCGAGCACCTGATCGCCCTGCACCGGCGGCACCGGCGCGAGCTTGCCCATGATCAGGTCGAGCTCCGGCACCACGTCGGCGATGAGCCGCGCGTTGTCGCCGACGTCGGCCTGGATGCGCTCCTGCCACGCGGCGAGCACGGGCTTCGGGCTCGCCAGCCACTGCTGCATGAGCGCCCCGAACGCCTGCGCCATGGCGGCATAAGGCGTCGACCGCGCGAGCTGGTCGTGCTTGCCCGAGATCAAGAGCCCGCGCCCTGCGCGCGCGATGTCGCGGTAGACGGTGCGCACCAGCGCCGTCTTGCCGATGCCGGACGGGCCGCCGATGAGCACGAGCTCCACCGCGCCCTCGACCGCGCGGTCGAACGACGCGCCCAGCAGGTCGCGCTCGCGCTCTCGCCCGACGAGGACGTCCGGGAGCCGCAGCCTGCGCGAGAAGTCCTTGGCCCCGAGCGGGAATCGCTCCACCGCGCCGCGCTCGCGCCACAGGCGGAGCGCGTGCTCCAGGTCCTCGGCGGCCCCCCTGGCCGTCTGATACCGCCGGTCGGGGTTCTTCGCGAGGAGCCTTGACGCGATCGCCGCGAGGCCCGGAGGCACCTCCGGGGCGACCTCGTCGAGCGGAGGCGGCTCCCTGGCCAGGTGCGCGTGCACCAGCGAGAGCGGGTCGCGGTCGGTGAACGGCAGCCGCCCCGAGAGCGCCTCGAACAGCGTCACGCCGAGCGAGTACAGGTCGGTGCGCGCGTCGATCGCCCGCGCCGTGCGGCCCGTCTGCTCCGGTGACATGTACGCCAGCGTCCCCTCGAGCCCTTCGGGGATGCTCGCCGCGGTCGCCTCCAGCGGCAGCGAGGAGGCGATGCCGAAGTCGAGGAGCTTGACCTCCGAATACGCCTCGTCGACAAGCACGTTCTGAGGCTTGATGTCCTTGTGCGTCACGCCCGCCGCGTGCACCGCCTCGAGGGCCCGCGCGAGGAGCGCGCCCAGCTTCAGCCCGGCTTCCACCGGCAAGCGCCCTCGCTCGGCGAGCACGCGATCGAGCGACCGGAATCCGGGGTCCTCGAGCGCCAGCCCGACCGTGCCGCCCTGCTCCACGAGCCCCCGCGCGCGCGCTATCCCGGGCGCGGCCCCGAGCTGCGTCAGGATGTGATGCTCATGCAGCAGGCGCCCTGTCACGCGCGAGCTCGGCGCGGACGCCACAGGGAGCTTGAGCACCACCCGTTCGCCGGAGGGGCGATGGACCGCGCGGCAGACGCGGGTCTCGGCCCCTTCGTGCATGACCTCCCCCACAGCGTAGTCTCTCAGATCCATCCCGGTTCAGCTCCTCTTCGGGTCCGGCCGAGGTGCCGGGGAACGGCGGATTCCTGTGGACTTCAGGGCGCGTCTTGGCGCCGGCGCCGGCGGCGCGTCCGCAGCGCGTGCTCCACGCCCGACTGCAGGGTGGCCTTCGTCACGAGGTGATCGAGGTGGAGGTCGAGCCCAACGAGCGTCTGCGCCACCTCGGCGCGGATGCCGGTGACGATCGTTTGCGTGCCGAGCAGCGACAGCCCCGTTGCCGCTTGCACGAGCATGCGCGCGACCGTCTCATCTACCGCCCTGACGCCGGTGATGTCAATGATGAGGTGGTCCGCGCCGCGCTCGCTCGCTCCGTGCAGCGCTGTCTCCAGCGCTTGCCTGGCGCGCTCGGCGTCCACCGCGCCGACGAGGGGCATCACGAGGATGCCGTCGGTGATCGGGATGAGCGGGGCGGAGAGCTCGAGGAGCCGCTCCCGCTGGGTCGCGATGATCTGCTCGTGCAGCGCGGCCCTCGCCGCCTCGGCGCGCTCGCTCTGGAGCAGCTGCTCCGAGAGCCGAGCGTTCGTGTCGCGCAGCATCTGCACGGCGTCCGCCAGCGCCTCCTCGGCCCTGGCGCGCTCCCGGATCTCCTCCGAGAGCCTTCGATTCTGCTCCTCGAGGGCCCGCGTCGCGCGCCGGAGCGAGATCTGCGTGTGCACCCGCGCGAGGAGCTCGGTCTTCTCGAACGGCTTGGTCACGTAGTCCACGGCGCCCACGCGGAAGGCCTGGATCCTGAACTTGGCTTCGGCGAGCGCCGTCATGAAGATGACGGGGATGCTCCGCGTCGCCGCGTCGGCCTTGATCCGCTGGCACGTCTCGAACCCGCTGAGGCCGGGCATGAGCGCGTCGAGCAAGATGAGGTCCGGATGAGCCATGCCGGCCAGCTCGATCGCCTCCTCGCCGTCGCGCGCGACAGCGACCTCCAGCCCCTCGGACATGAGCGCGTCCGACAGCACGTTCAGGTTGTCCGCGCTGTCGTCCACGATGAGGACGAGCCCGGCGGGCGGAGATTCTTGCTCTTGCATAGGTGTCTGCCAGTCTCAGGAAGCCCGAAGGAGCCTCCTGGGCCTGGTCGGCGTGTCCCGCCGGACGGCGAGCGAGCAGACGCACGCGCGGTGAGCTGGCAGCTCCGTCACGGAAGGCATCCCTCTGGCATCGTGACGTTCGTACCATGGGATGCTCGGCCCTAACACGTCTTTTGTGGGCGACGGGGATAGCGTAGGCTGAGTCACAGCTGCCGCGCGTGGCCGCTGCGAAGCCGGCGATCGATGACGTGGGTCCAGGTGGGCCCCGGAGAGCGCGACCTCGCGGCACAGGTCTCGCGCTCGCCGCGACGTTCTCCGCGAGAGGCGGGCAGCTGCGGTATCCCCGCGCGGCGCCGGTGGTTCATGCCGCTGTCGCGCTCGAGCGCGTGGATGTCGTCGACCGGTTCATTCGTCGCACATGATCCGGTCGAGCAGCTGATGGGCCTCGATGAACCAGGGGATGGCGGAATCGGCGCGCCGCGTCGACAGCGAGATGACCACGACGCGAGAGCCGTCGTCGCTGACGGCGTTTCGGGTCGTGAACCCGAAGGTGTCCCCGCTGTGGGTCCAGAATCCTCCGCCGCAGCTCGTCGGAAGCCACATGATGCCGAGTCCATAGCCGATCCCGGGGAAGAGATCGCTCAGGTCCGTGCCCTGGGTGTCCGGGAGCGCGATCGTGTCGTGGAGGTCCGGCATCTGCTCCGGCCCGAGCAGCTCGCCCTGCTGCAACGCTCGCCAGAACTTCGCGAGGTCCGCGGTGGTCGTGACCAGGGAGCCGGCGGCGCCGGCCCAGGAGTGGTTCACGCTCGTGACGTCCACGAGCGATGGATCATTGCCCTCGTGGAACAGCTCGTACGCCTGGGCGTGCGGGCTCGGCAGATCGGGCTCGTCCCCGGGCTCGAAGGTGTCCTGGAGCCCGAGCGGATCGAGGATGCGGGCCTGGACCTCCGAGCTCCAGTCGTTTCCGGTCACGCGCTCGATGATCATGCCGGCCAGCACGTAGTTCGTGTTGGAGTATCTCCAGCTCGTCCCCGCGGGGAACTCTGGCTCGGTTTGGAGGGCGTTCGCCACCAGCACTTCTGGATCGATGTGGTCGAACCGACGCTCGAGGAAGAAGTCTTTGTTGACGACCTCCCTCATGTCGTCGGTGTAGCTGTGGAGGCCGCTCGTGTGCTGCAGCAGCTGACGGATGGTGATCCGGTTGCCGTCGTTGCCGTTGCCCGACACGACGCCGGGCAGCCATCGTTCGATGGAGTCGTCCAGCGCCAACGCGCCCTCGCCGGCGAGCTGCAGCAGGACGACGGAGACGAACGTCTTGGTGTTGCTCCCCATCCGGAAATGGCTGCCGAAGTCCACCGGCTCGTCGCTGTCGAGCCGCGCCACGCCGCTGCGGACCAGGGTCCGGTCGTCGCCGTCGTTCAGCTCCGCCAGCGCGCCGGAGACGCCGGCCGCGTGAAGCTCGTCCAGGCCGTCCTGGAGGATCATGGAACGCCGGTCGTGGGCTGTGACCCGCTCATCGAACGAGGCGCTCCCGCAGCCGACCACGAACGATGCCAGCGATACGAGTGAGATAGAGAATCGGGTGAGTGCCATGCGCGTGGGTGCCCGCTCGGTCTGGTTCTGTTGAAGCACTTCTGGATTTTGCTGTGACCGTAATTGGGTGAGGTGAAATGTGACCGGGTTGAGGGTCGCCGGCGGCGATGCTGGCGCGTCCCCGGGGCCCGAGGGCCTCCCCGGAAGCATCGCAACCTGTCCCGAGGTGCTCCATGGCCGAGCCTGGATGGCGGGTCAGAGTAGGCGTGCGCGCGCCCGCCGTCATCTCACGGGTGACCTCGGCGCGCGCGGAGGCCGCATGAACCCCCCGACGCCGCGCGTACCCTGGTCCCCGCCCACTTGGCTGACGCCCGACAGGATCGTGCTCGCCGCGACCGTCGCGCTCGCGGCGGCGGCGGCGCTGCCCGCGGTCTGGTGGATCCCTCGCGCGCGCCGCGAGATCGAGGGCACCGAGGGCGCCGTCGCGGTGGTGGCCCTCTCGACGGCGCTGCTCAGCCTGATCCTGGTGCGCCTCGCGCTGCGCGAGACCGCGCTCCAACGCGCGTTGCTGAGCTGCGTGCTGGGCGGCGCGCTCGCCGGCGTGCTCAATACGGGCGTGTCGCTGGCGGGCGTCGGCCTCCTCGACCATGGGGAAGCGGGGAGGGCCCTCTGGGAGCTCTTGGCCGGCTGTCTGTTCGGCGGCACGTACGGGGGACCGCTCGGGCTCGTCTTCGGGACCGCGTACGCCGTCCTCGCGTGGAGCGCGCTGCGCGCGCGGCGGGACCGGTCGCACGACGGCCCGGACCGGGTGCTGACGGCCGCGGGCCTGTGGCTCCTCGTCGGGGGAGCGTATGCGGAGCTCGTCCGGGGAGGGGCGCCTGTGGCGCTGTCGCCGGGGGGCCTCGCCGCCGTCGGGCTCGGGCTGGCCGTGCTCGGCGAGGGGCGGCGGCGCGCGCGACTGGCCTGGCTGGCGCGCGTGGCCGCGGGCGAGGAGGCTGAATGGCAGATCGACGTGAGCCGCGGTGACGAGCGGGACGGGGGGCTGCTGCCGCTCGTCCGGCCCGGTGGGCGACTCCAGGACGGCGTGCTGCTGTACCGGGCGGCCGGGCACGATCGGTACCGCAGCGTCTCGCCGAGCGTGCCGGCGGCGGTCGTCGCCCTGCCTGGGGCTGCTGAGCGACCAGAGCGATCCGACCCAGGTTGATCCGACCCAGGTTGAGGAGGGAGGGCGGGGAGGGAGCCGACCCAGGTTGAGGAGGGCGGGGGAGGGAGCCGACCCAGGTTGAGGAGGGCGGGGAGGGAGCCGACCCAGGTTGAGGAGGGCGGGCGACACGACCTAGGTTGAGGCGACCGACCGACCCGGGTTGAGTTGAGGGAGGGGCGACCGACCCGGGTTGAGGACGGGGGGGCGACCGACCCGGGTTGAGGACGGGGGGGCGACCGACCCGGGTTGAGGACGGGGGGGCGACCGACCCGGGTTGAGGACGGAGGGGCGACCGACCCGGGTTGAGGACGGGGGCGGTCACCCTCGGCTCACCCAACCTGAGTTGCGTCGCTGGGTCGGGTCGCCACCGGTCAAGGAGCGAGGCGGCGCGCTTCATAAATGTCGGTTCCGCCGCTCCGCTCCGAGGAGAAGAACAGGATGGACCCGTCCGGCGACAGGTAAGGATCGTTCTCGCGCGCATCCGGAACGTTCACCTCGTCGAGCGCCTGCGGCGGCTCGAAGAGGTCGTTCGTCCCCGGGCGCCGAGCCCAGAACAGATCATCCCCCGAACGGAACAGGATTTGCCGGCCGCCGTCGAACAGAAACGGCGCCAGCTGATCGCCCGCATCGTTCAGCTCGGCGATCGGGACGAACTCGCCCCAGTCGTCCTCCGGGCTCTCGCGGGATGCGATTGCGAGGTCCCAGCCCTGGGTTTCAGGGCCGTTCAGGCCGACCACGGCGCGGAGTTCGGGCAGATCGACGTGAGGGTTCATCGCCTGCGTGCCGTCGTCGCGGCCGGGATTGAGCGCGTCGACGTAGGAGGGCTCGCCCCATGGGTCGTCCCGGCTCGGGCGCTCGGACATCCAGATGCCTGATTGTTCCGCGCTGCCGCGAAAGAACCACATCCTGAGCCCGTCGTTCGAGATGGCTGGTGTGTCGTCGTTGTCCGCGCTGTTGAGCTTCTCCGCGAGCTCGACGGTCGGCGTCTCCCAGGGCGAGTTCAGGTCCGCCCGGCGCGAAATCCAGATATCCTGGCTCCCGCCACGCTCGGACATGAAGTGGATCTCGAGCAGATCGCCCGTGAGCGTCGGGTCTTCGTCCCTGGCGGTGTCGTCATTGAGCGCGGCGACCTTCTGCGGCGCCGTGAACCGCGGCCGCTCCGGCACGAACATGCCGATCACGATGTGATCGTCCTCACATGCGACCCCGCCGAGGGCGAGCGCCAATCCCCAGGACGCCCTGAGCCAGCGGGAACGCCACGTCGTGGGGGGCCACGCGATCTGACTGGCGAAGGGGGTAGGCTGAGCGAAGTCTCGTTCAGGCATGGAAAAGTTGGAGCCTCCAGGCTCCACGAGCATAAGGCGTCCGCCCACGTGGTGCGCCGCTGATCTTGTGGCCCGCCGTGCCGACCCAAAATCGCTTGGTATCACGTCCTGAGCCCTGGTACGGGCTCAGCCAGGGAGTTGGAACCAACCCCGACCAACCCGACCCAGGTTGGGGCGAACCCGACCCAGGTTGGGGCGACCTGACCCAGGTTGGGGTGACTGACCCAGGTTGGGGTGACTGACCCAGGTTGGGGCGAACCCGACCCAGGTTGGGGCGACCTGACCCAGGTTGGGGTGACTGCCGATGGGCCGACCCAGATTGGGGGTGGACTGACCCAGGTTGGGGTGGACTGACCCAGGTTGGGGGTGACTGCCGATGAGCCGACCCAGGTTGGGGTTGGCCCAGCCTCCACCGGCGGCCGCCGACCGAGCGTCGCTCCCGCGTCGGTCGGCGCGCTCCGCGGCCGGCTCGGGCCGCATCGCCGCCGCACGCCGATCGCCTCCCCGCGCTGCCCGCGCTCATCGAGCGGCCGCGATGGCCAACGGGACCGGCGAACCGGGGGGCGCACCGCTCGACAGCGCGCGGGACCGCCCGCCCGCAGCGCAGGACCGCTCGCCCGCGGCGCGCCAGCGCGCTGAGCCCCGCCACTGCACACTTCCAGCCTGACCAATCTGGCGACCCGCGACCGCCGCGCATGCCGAGAAAGCGTGGACATCGAGCGCTCGCCGAGAGCCCTCCAGGCAGACCAGACGCCGCTCGGGCGGGCGGGGGTAGGGTGAGCGAAAGGGCGCGCGTCGCGGCGAAGTAGGTTAGAGTGCGCGCCATGCCTGATTTCGCCAAGCTCGCCGCCGCGTGCTCGATCGCTCGCGGCCTCGCCATGGACGCCGTCCACGCCTGCTCCTCCGGTCACCTCGGCCTGCCGCTCGGGGCCGCCGAGATCGGGGCCGCTCTCTATGGCGACCTCCTCCGCCACGACCCGAGCGAACCGCACTGGCTGAACCGCGACCGCTTCGTCCTGTCCGCCGGCCACGGCAGCATGTTCCTGTACGGCTGGCTGCACCTCTCGGGTTACCCGGTGTCCATCGACGACATCCGCCGCTTCCGGCAGTGGGAGTCGAAGACGCCCGGCCACCCGGAGTACCACTACACCGAGGGCGTCGAGGCGACGACGGGCCCGCTCGGTCAGGGCGTGGGCAACGCGGTGGGCCACGCGGTGGCCGCCAAGATGCTGGCCGCCCGCTACAACACGCAGGAGCACACGATCTTCGATCTCAACGTCTACTGCCTCGCCGGCGACGGCTGCCTCCAGGAGGGCGTGGCCGCCGAGGCGGCCGCCTTCGCGGGGCACTTCAAGCTCGACAACCTGATCCTCATCTACGACGCCAACGACGTCACCCTCGACGCGATGGCCGCCAAGACCCAGAGCGAGGACACGGCCAAGCGCTTCGAGGCCTACGGCTTCGAGGTCCTCCACATCGAGCAGGGCAACGATCTGGAGGCCGTCCACCGGGTGCTCAGCCAGGCGCGGGCGTCGAAGAGCGGCAAGCCCAGGTTCGTCGTGGCCCACACCCTGATCGGCAAGGGGATCCCGGAGGTCGCCGGCACCCAGAAGGCGCACGGCGAGGGCGGCGCCAAGTTCGTGGACCAGGCGCGCAAGAACCTGGGGCTGCCGCAGGAGCACTTCTACGTCAGCGAGGAGGTCAAGCAGTTCTTCGCCAAGCGCAAGGAAGAGCTCGGCAAGGTGCGCGCGGCGTGGGAGTCGACCTTCCAGGCCTGGCGCGCGAAGAACCCGGAGCTCGCGCGCCAGCTCGACGAGGGCACCTCGAGGAAGGTGCCCGCGGACCTCGACGCGCGCGTCCCCGCCTTCGCCGCCGGCACCAAGGTCGCCACGCGCAAGGCGGGCGAGACCGTGCTGCAGGCCGTCGCCGAGGCGGTGCCCGCGCTCATAGGGTCGAGCGCGGATCTCTACGGCTCGACGTTCAACTACATCGCGTCGAGCACCGACTTCGACCCGCAGCACCCCGGCGGCCGGAACATCCGCGCCGGCATCCGCGAGCACGGCATGGGGGCGATCCTGAACGGCATCGCCTACCACGGCGGCCTGCGCCCGAGCGGCGCGACCTTCCTCGTGTTCGCGGACTACCTGCGGCCGAGCATCCGCCTGGCCGCGCTGTCGCACCTGCCGGTCATCTACATCTTCACGCACGACTCGGTGGGCGTGGGCGAGGACGGGCCGACGCACCAGCCCGTCGAGACCGTCGCCGGGCTTCGCGCCATCGTCGATCTGGATGTCATCCGGCCGGCGGACGCCGAGGAGACGGCCGGCGCCTGGATCGCCGCGCTGGAGCGCAACGACGGCCCGACGGTCCTCGCGCTCACGCGGCAGGCCGTCCCGCTGCTGCCGGGCGACGCCGCCCTGAAGCGCGAGGGCGTCCGGCGCGGCGCCTACGTCCTCGTCAAGGAGACGGCGGCGCTCGAGACGATCGTGATCGCGACGGGCAGCGAGGTGCAGCACGCGGTCGAGGCCGCGAAGCGGCTCGGCCCCGGCGTCCGCGTCGTCTCGATGCCGTGCGTCGAGCGGTTCGCGCGCCAGGACCGCGGCTACCGCGAGGCCGTGCTGCCCGCGGCGTGCACGCGGCGCGTGTCCATCGAGGCCGGCATCACCTTCGGCTGGCACCAGTGGGTCGGCTCCAAGGGGCTCGCCCTCGGCATCGACCGCTACGGCACGAGCGCCCCCGGCGACATCGTGATGGATCGGCTGGGCATGAACCCCCAGGCGATCGTGCAGGCGGTGCAGGACCTCGTGCCCTGACCCTCTGGAAAACGGAGCAGCCGCCAGGACGCCGAGGGCGCCAGGGAGAGGAGCCCCTCGGCGCCCTCGGCGTTTTGTCCTTTCCAGTTCCGCCGGAGGCCGGCCGGCCCTAGGGTTCGCCGCGATGCGCTGCCGGCTCTGCACGTCGCCTCTCGCCTACGTCCATGGCCACGCCGCGTGCGTGAACGGCCGCTGCCCGATGTTCGGCGCCAACCAGGCCGAGTGCTGCAGCGGCGAGACCGCGGAGAGCTGCCCCGCCGCGGCCGACGGCGGCGCGGCGCCGCGATCGACCGCCGGGACGCCGGGCGGGCGCGCGCCCTGACGCGGGCCGCCATCCACGAGAGCCCTGGACGCCGCGCGCCGCGGAGCTACAAGCCGCCCGTGCCGTCGGGCGACCTGATCTCGCAGCTCCTGGCTCTCTTCGCGGTGCTCGGGGTCGGCGTGCTCCTGCGGGCGCTCGGCCGCGGCGGCCAGGCGGACGCGGCCGCGCTGAACCGGCTCGTCATCGACGTCACCACGCCGGCGCTGATCGTCTCCGTGCTGCGCCGCTCCGGCATCGGTCACGGCGCGTGGGGCGCCGTCGCCGCCTCGCTGATCGCGCTGTTCGCGTGCGCCCTCGCGGGCATCGCGGTCGCGCGCGCGCTCGGGCTCCCGCGCGCCGCGCAGGGCGCCGCGGGCCTCGTCGGCAGCTTCTCCAACACCGGGTTCCTCGGCGTCCCCGTCGTGCTCGCCCTTTACGGGCGGGCGGGCGACGCCGCGGGGACGGCGATCCTCGTCGACAGCATCGTCACGACGCTGATGCTCTGGACCTTCGGCGTCGCGCTCGCCGCGCGCATGGGCGCGGGCGGCGCGGGCGGCGCTGTGGACGCGCGGAGCTTGCTCGCGGTGATCCTGCACCCCAACGTGCTGTCGATCGCCGCCGGTCTCGCGCTCCACGCGCTGCCGATCCCCCTGCCGACGTGGGTGGAGCGCGCGCTCGACGCGCTCGGCGGCGCGACCCCGACGCTCGTGTTCCTCGCGCTCGGCCTGAGCCTCGACCTGCGCTCGCTGCGCGGCCGCGTGCGGCCGCTCGTGGCCGTCGCCGCGGTGAAGCTCGTCCTGGCCCCCGCCGTCGCGCTCGGCGCCGCGCTCGCGCTCGGCCTGAAGCGCCCCACGTCCGAGGTGGCGGTGCTGCAGTCCGCCATGCCGACCTCCATGGTGTCGGTGATCGTCGCCGCGCGGTACGGCTGCGACGGCCAGTTCGCCGCGGCCACCGCGGTCGTGACGACGCTCGGGGCGCTGGCGACCCTGCCGGCCGTGATCGAGGCGCTGCGCCGGCTCCTCGCGTGACGTCGGCGCGGGCGCGCGGCCGCGGCCGACCCCGGGGGAGCCGGGCCGCGGCCGGCGCGCTCACGCGCCGACTTGATAGACGCGCTGGTAGCCCGCCTCGACGTCGGTGATCGTCACCTCGACGATGCCGTGCGAGGTGATCGCGTACTGCTCCTCGATGAGCGGCCCCTCGCCGGTCATGCGCTGCACGGGCACGGCGGCGAGCTCGGCGGCGCGCTCGCGCAGCCGCCGGTCGAAGGGGAACACCACCTCGTTGAACGCCGTGATGTCGCCGTGGGGCACGCCGAGCCGATCGAGCGCTGCGCACTCGACGAACCGGTAGCGGCCGACGTTGTGCGCCGCCCGGTACACGCGGCGCGAGACCACCGGGGCCTCGTGGCTCGACGGGACGCGCGCCTCCCGGTCGAAGATCGGGTCGAACACGACCTCCTCCCCGCCGCTGCTCTCCCGGAACACCCCGAAGTGGCGCGACAGCCGGTCGGACAGCTCGAAGCCCGCGTCCTCGTCGACGGCGATGGCGAGCCCCATGGCGATCGCGGCCGAGGGGTAGGGGGAGCGATGGACGCGGCGCCCGAAGCGCTCGCGCAGCGTCCGCGCCACGATGGGCAGCGAGCTCGCGCCGCCGACGACGTAGATCCCCGCGATGTCGGCCAGCGCCTCGCCCGCGCCGGCGTCGAGGCGCGCGATCACCGGCTGCATCGCGGTGATCGTCGCCTCCACGAGCGGCACGCACCGGTCGTAGAAGTCGGAGGCCGCGATCGTCACCTCGTGGGTGGGCGAGAGGTCGCCGAGGCACGCCTCCAGGTCGATCACGATCCGCCGGGAGTTCGGGTTGAGCCGCTCCTTCGCCTCGCGGCACTGGTCCCCGAGCGCCGCGAGCGCGCGCGCCGGAAGGGCCTCGCGCTCGAGGGTGGCCGCGGTGAGCGCCATGCTGGCCAGCACGGCGTCGAAGTCGTCGCCGCCGAGGTGGTTGAGCCCCGCGGTCGCCACGGCGTCGTGGCTCCGCCCGGTCATGTGGACCAGCGACGCGTCGAACGTGCCGCCCCCGAGGTCGTACACGACGATGTGCTCGCGCCTCGACGTGATGGTGCTGCGGTAGCGGTGCGTGTACTCGAAGCCGGCGGCCGAGGGCTCGTTCAGGAGGGCGATGACCTCGAAGCCGGCGCGGCGGAAGGCGTCGAGCGTCACGAAGCGCTGCGTCCCGTGCGCGTTCGCCGGGGTCGCCACGACGCAGATGAGGCGCCCGTCGTCGTCCTTCTTCTTCGGGCGGTTCGATCGGTGCAGCACGGCATCGCGGAGCGATCTCAGGAACAGGGTCAGGAGATCGAGCACCCGGAGCTTCGTCCCGCCGATCTCGACCTCGAAGTCGGGCGACGCGCGCGGGCCCGAGAGCACGCGCTTGAACGAGCGAAGCACGGTCCACTCCGGGTCCGAGGCGACCGCGAGGGCGTCGAAGCCGAACCGGAGCTCCCCCTGCCGTTCGGCCGCCACGGAAGGGTAGAAATCCACGGGGTCCCCTGCCGCGTCCTGGAAGCTGATGACAGGGTAGTTCCCGCGGTCGCAGCACGCGACCACGGTCCGCGTGGTTCCAAAATCGATCCCGAGGCGCAATGCGGGTCTCCTCCGGCCCGCATGCTGCCACACTCGGCCGCCCGCGGTGCAGATCGCTGCGCGCGGCCGGCCGGAATATCCGGGGAAATGAGCTCGTGGAGCAGCGCCACGCTGGCGAATGAGGTCGTTCATGCCCGTGTGCAGCGCGCGTCCGAGGGCGCCGAGCTTCGGAACCCATCACCGACCCGGTCGCCCTCGGGAGGGGATTGTGCCGAGTGGCACAACGCTTGCCATGCGAGTGACCATGTCCCTTCGACGCAGCCTTCTCCTCGGCATGACGCTCTCTCTCTCGCTCCTCGCAGGCTGTTCCTCTGTCGCGCTCGACGATGGCGGCCCCGTGGACGGCACAGGTGGCACAGATGGCACGGGTGGCGCAGATGGCACAGGTGGCGGCGATGCGGGCGGGAGCGGCGGAGGGGGCGGCAACGGCGGCGACGGCGCCGACTGCCCGCTCCCGGCGCAGGATTCGCTGACCTGGTCGCTGACCACCCTGGAAGGCGACACGCTGCCGCCCGCGGAGCCTGCCGACGGCGCGGGCGAGCCCCCGGTGGAGCTCTCGATCCAGGGGCGGATCGTGTCTTCCTCGGTGGGCGCGATCACCCTCGACGTGTGCCCTCCCGACGCGGATTGCGTTCCTTCGCTCACCACGCTGACGCTCGCCGCGCGCGGGCTGCCCGACGTGCTCGTCCCCGAGGGGGTGCTGGTGGAGCTTCGTTTCCAGTCCCAGCACGGAACGAACGGATACACCGACTTCACCGCGATGCACTTCACCCTCGAGAATCTCCCGGAGTGGGGCGGCCTGTCGAACCCGGTGGCCGCGGACGATCGCATCTGGCTCGCGGCGCACGATCGCTTCGTCACCGGCGGGCCCAACGCGCTCACCGCGGCCTTCGACCCGTTCCTCGTGGAGCGACTCGACGTCTGCTTCTCGACCCACGCCGGCAATCCGGTCTATGCGATGCAGCTCTCGATGCCGGGCTCGGCCCCGTCGTCCGTGACGCTGGGGGCCGGCGAGGACGCGGCGATCCACGTCACCGGCGCGCACGGCGGAGACTACGTGTTCCGCAACCTGCGCTCGTTCGAGTACCTGCACCCGTCCCACGAGTTCGCCTACTGGCTCGCATACGCCGGGGCTCCGTGATCCGGCGCCGCTCGCGCCAGCGCGGGCCGGGCGGCGCGCGCTCGACGCAGGCCTTCGTCATCACCTCGGCAGCGGGGGCTCCAGGCGCGCGCTCCTCGCTGCGAGTCGGCCACTGCATGTAAAATTATTGTACTGTTAAAATTCTGCGGAACCGAGCGCAGGTGTCTGCCAGGCGTCACAGGCTGGGAGGCTCGATCGTCGTCAGGTGGAGGGGCCCGCAGGCCCACGACAAGGAGAGCCACCGTGAGCGAGAAATCCGCTGTGAGGTACGAGCAGGAGATCCCGGACGTGCTGCAGGCGCTGGCCGGCGTGCACCAGGCGATGGGCAGGCACGGCTTCGACAGGAAGATCATCCACCTCGTGCAGCTGCGCGCGTCGCAGATCAACCAGTGCGCTTTCTGCGTGAAGATGCACACGCGCGAGGCGCGCCAGGACGGCGAGACGAACGAGCGGCTGGACCGGGTGATCGTGTGGGAGCACGTCAGCGATTTCAGCGAGCGCGAGCGGGCCGCGCTCGCCTGGACCGAGGCGCTGACCACCCTCGACCGGCGGACCGACTACGCGGCGCTCCGCGCGCGGCTGCGGGAGCACTTCTCCGAGCAGGAGATCGGCGTCCTGACCTCCGCCGTCGCCATGATCAACCTGTGGAACCGCATCCAGGTGTCGAGGCACTGAGATGGCGCAAGAGGACGACGTCGCGGCGTTCGAGGCCACGAGGCCCATGCTCCTCGGCCTCGCTTACCGCATCCTCGGCTCGCGCGCGGAGGCCGAGGACGCGGTGCAGGACACGTACCTGAAGTGGCGGAGCGCCGACAGGAGCACGATCGAGAACCCGGCCTCGTGGCTGACGACCCTGTGCACGCGCCGGTGCATCGATCTCCTGCGGGCCGCCCGTAACGCCCGTGTCGACTACGTGGGAGCCTGGCTGCCGGAGCCGATCCACGCGTCGACCGAGGGCGAGCCCGGCGAGCGGCTGTCGCTGGCGGCGTCGCTCCAGACGGCGTTCCTGCTGGTGCTCGAGCGCCTCACCCCGAAGGAGCGGGCGGCGTACCTGCTTCACGAGGTCTTCGACGTGTCCTATCCGGAGATCTCGGCGACGCTCGGCCTCCAGGAGACCACGTGCCGCAAGCTGGTCTCGCGGGCGCGCGCCAACGTGGCGCAGTCGAAGGTGCGGCACGCCACCCCGCTGGAACGGCAGGAGCAGCTGCTCGCCGCCTTCCAGACGGCCGTGGCGAGCGGCGGCACGGAGCAGCTGTCGGCGCTGCTCTCGGACGAGATCGAGCTCTGCGCCGACGGGGGCGGGAAGGTGCAGACGCTGCTCGAGGTCCTGCGGGGCAAGGCCGAGGTGCTCGAGTTCGTCGGCCGCGCCCTGCACGCGTACTGGGGCGGCTATACGTGGGAAGCGACGGACATCAACGGGGGCCGGG
The DNA here is from genome assembly GCA_051525975.1 of Sorangium sp. So ce134. Taxonomy (GTDB): domain Bacteria; phylum Myxococcota_A; class Polyangia; order Polyangiales; family Polyangiaceae; genus Sorangium. The sequence continues at coordinate 7,115,436 of CP150314.1, read as the reverse complement.
GCATCGTGCTGTGGAAGGACGGCTCGGCCGTGGCCTGCGTGTCGTTCGCTTACGATGAGGACGGCGCGGCGACGAACATCTACATCGTGCGCAACCCCGACAAGCTCTCGCGCCTGAGCGGGGAGGGCGGAGGCGCGTAGGGCGGCGCGAACGAGGCCCGCTGGCCGGGCGGCTCAGCGCCCGGGCGAGCGGCGCGCCACCGCGGTGGGCGTCACGCCGAGGACGCGGCGCATGCACCGCGCCATGTGGCTCTGGTGGGCGAACCCCGCCTCGAGCGCCACCTGGCTGGCGGGCAGGTCGCCGCGCGCGAGCAGCGCCTTCGCGCGCTCGACCCGGCGCTGGACGACGTACTCGTGCACCGGCAGGCCCGTCGACCGCTTGAACAGGGTCTTGAGGTGCGAGGCGCTGATCTCGGCGACGCCGGCCAGCCGCTCCAGGGACAGGTTCTGGTCGAGGTGCTCCTCGATGTAGGCCGTGACGCGCCGCAGCTGCAGCACCGACAGCCCGCGCGGCGACCTGGCCGGCGCGGCGCAGCGGCCGAGCAGGTGCACGGCGAGGGCGAGGCCGAGGCTCTCCGCATAGAGGAGCCCGTTCGGATGGCCGGCGATGCGCTCGGCGTCGAGCGCCCAGGCGATATGCTGGATCTGCGGATCCCGGAGCTGGTGGCGCAGATCGAGGCTGGCCGTGTCGGGGTCGCGCCCCATGTCCATCGCGGCGCGGCGCAGGAGCGACGCGGGCAGCTCCAGCAGGAGCGACGTGTTCGCGTCGTCCTCGTGCCAGATGTCCGCGTACCCGGCGGGGAGGACGTCGGTGTCGCCGCGCGTGTAGAGAAACCGGTGGACGCCGCACGAGCCGCGGACCGGCGGGCCCGCGAGGATCCTCAGCCGGTGGTTGGACGAGGGCTCGAGGGCGACCACGCCGCCCGGGGTCTTGAGGACATCGACGCGCATGCCGAGGCGAGGCCGGGGCGCGCTCGCCGCGTGGTCCTGTGTACCGGTGGCTCGCATTCACGGCGAGTATCCACCGACGTCCGGCGGCGCGCCAGGCCACCGGCGTCCGGCGGCGCGCCGCGCGGGGCGCCTCTCCGCTGGCCGAACGTGCTCTCCGCGCGTCCAGACGTGCGCGACGGGCCGGCGCGCGGACCGCATCCATGGCGAGCACGCGCGCCCGCCATCGACGGCGGGTGAGCCAACGGAGGACATCCTATGAGTGAAGTCTCGGTTATCGGCCTGGGTCGCATGGGCGTCGCGCTCGCCGGGGCGCTGCTCCGGAACGGCGCCCACGTCACCGTCTGGAACCGGACGAGCGCGAAGGCCGAGCCTCTGATCGCGGAGGGGGCGGCGCTCGCGTCGAGCGTCGCAGCCGCCGTGCAGGCGAGCTCGGCCGTCGTCGTCTGCGTCGCCGACTACCAGGCGACCTACAGCCTGCTGGAGGCGACCGAGGTTGCCGCCGCCCTCGGCGGAAAGGTGCTCATTCAGCTGAGCACAGGGACGCCGCAGGACGCGCGCCGCGGGGAGGCGTGGGCGAAGGAGCGAGGGGTCGATTACCTCGACGGCGCCATCCTGGCTGTCCCGAGCCAGATGGGAAAGCCCGAGAGCAGCATCATCGTCTCGGGTTCCGCCACGGCATTCCAGAAGAGCAAGGCGCTCCTCGATCGCATGGCCGGCACCGTGTCGTACCTCGGCGAGCAGGTGGGCTCAGCATCTGCCCTGGACCTGGCCTTCATCTCGTTCGTCTTCGGGGGGCTGATCGGCTTCTATCACGGCGCTCGCATCTGCGAGAGCGAGGGCATGCGCGTGGGCGATTTCGGTTCCATGATCGCCGACGTCGCGCCGGCCGTGGGCGCGATGATGAAGCAGGACGGCGACGCGATCCAGGCCGGGACGTACGAGAGCCCAGAGAGCTCGCTGGAGATGTGCGCGCGAGCCACCGAGATCGTCCTGCGACAGGCCCGGGAGGGGAGGCTCGATGCAGTGATTCCGGCGTTCACCCAGGGGCTCTTCCGGAAGGGCGTGGCCGCGGGCTACGGCGCCGAGTCGCCGGGCGCGCTGATCAAAGTGCTGCGCGAGGCAACCTGAGTCGCTGAAACGACGGGTCATGAAGAGCTACGCAGGGAAGAAGGCGGTCGTCACCGGCGGGACGCACGGCATGGGGCTCGCCACGGTCAAGGCGCTCCTCGACGGAGGCGCCGAGGTGCTGCTCACCGGCAAGAACGAGAGGAACCTCGAGGCGGCGCGGCGCGAGCTCGGTTCGAGGGCGCACGTCGTGCGATCGGATACGGGGAGCATGGCCGACATCGACGCGCTCTTCGCGATCGTGAGAGACGCGCTCGGGCAGGTCGACCTGCTGTTCGTCAACGCCGGTGTGGCGAGCCTGGAAACGCTGGAGCAGATGACCGAGGCCTCGTACGACTGGACGTTTGGTATCAACACGAAGGGGGCGTTCTTCACGGCGCAGCGGCTGGTTCCGCTGATGCGGGACGGCGGGGCCATCGTCTTCACGACGTCGATCGCCAACGAGGGGGGCAGTCCCGGAATGAGCGTGTACGCCGGATCGAAGGCGGCGCTGCGGTCGTTCGCGCAGGTCTTCGCGGCGGAGCTCCTGCCGAGGCAGATCCGCGTGAACTCGGTGAGCCCCGGGTTCATCAAGACGCCGACCATGGGCATCGCGGGCGCCTCCGCGGAGGCACTGGCGGCCTTCGAGCAGGAGGGGCGCGAGGTCACGCCGATGAAGCGCATTGGCACGCCGGAGGAGGTGGCTCGCGCCGTGCTGTTCCTCGCCTTCGAGGCGACGTTCACCACGGGCGTCGAGCTGCCCGTCGACGGCGGCCTCGGTCAGGGCATCGTCGCGCCCCACGCGTAGCCCGCTGCTGCCGGCGACCGGCGACCCGACCCGTGTTGCTGCCGGCGACCCGACCCGGGTTGCCGGCGACCCGACCCGGGTTGGCTACCCGACCCGGGTTGGCTACCCGACCCGGCTACCTGACCCTGGTTGGCCGACCCGACCTTGGCCGATCCGGCCCTGGTTGGACTCGACCCGGAGCGGGTCGGGTTGGGGTTGATCCCGACCCGGGTTGATCCATCCGCGCGCCATCCTGCCCAGTTCTCGATGTGATCCGGGTCGACCCATCGATCCGGGGCCGTCTACCGGTGGCGGAATGGTCCCGTTTGGCCATGCAGAGAATCAGTCGCTTCGCGCTGCGTCGTACGCGTTCGGCGTGACCTCAGGCATGCGCATCGGTTCATGCAATAATGCGTAGAGGATCCGCGACCTGCTTCGACTCCGCCAACGCATGTTTCCCACGACGACGCATAGCAGCCGCCCCCACCGGCCACCTGCCCGTCTCGCTGTCGCACTTCCAGGAGCGTTTTTATACCGTGACCACCAAGTCATCAACGCTGGCGCCGTGAAACGTGCGCATCCACCACGTCCCCGCCGGGAATAGCACGCTGCGTACACCTGCACGCCATCGTTCGAGTGCAACGCGGTACGACGCGCGAAATGCACGCACAGCGGCAGCAGCGATTCGCCACGCGTCACCCCGGTCACGGCCGACGGCAAATGTCGGGTTTCGCCCCCGCAGCCCCTCGGAGCTTGTGGCTCGCTCGTAGGGCGAGACCTTGCTGACTTGCTCGGCGCCCAAAAAGCGAAGCCCTTGCCGCTCCACCTCCGCACGGGCCTGCGCTTCTTGGCGCTCGAGTTCGACAGCGATCTGATGGCGAACGCTCTCCGCGTTCTCCTGCCCGATACCCGGCGGCAGCGTCAACGGCAGCGTTGCTTCCTCGACCCACTGCGGGTTCGCTGGATCGAGATATACCGAGGGACGTGTTGCGTGAAGCACGCCGCGGCCGAGCTCACCCACGTCCACCTTGACGCCCGGCCATTCTCCCGCGTGCCGGACCAGACCAGCGGCTACTGGGTTCGCGAGCACATAGGCGATCTTCTCCACCGCGGCCGCCGGGGTCAGCAGCCGTACCACACTCGTGGCCTCGTGGTCCCATACCGGCCCCTCCCACTTGCGCAGCACCTTCGTGCCCAGCGCGACGAGGCGGTGAAAGAATTGCAAGAAGCGCGGCAATACACCCTGCACATCGGTCACAACGAGGTGCAGATGCGTCGACATTGCGCAGATAGCGTGAACCTCGACGCCGTAGCGGCGGGTTGAGACGGCGAGGGCGTAAATCAAGAGCTGATTGATGGCCGCATCGGGGCGCAGCAGGAAGTGACGGCGCAGGACGCGACGGGTGAGCAGGTAGGTCGCGCCGGCAGCGATCTCGCGAGGCTGGCTCATGGTCGGATGCAGAGACAAATGACGTGCCGTGAGGTGGCTTCAATCATTTCAAGGATTTGCTTCGCTCACCGGGTGGCGGCTGCGGGATTCCGCCAGTTTCCGCCACCCTGGGCGCGGTGTGCTGCTGCGACGCCTTCGTTGCGTCGCCCTTAGCAACCGGTGCAGCGCGTCGCCTCCAACCTGGGTCGGTTCTCTGCCCAGCCAACCTGGGTCGGGTTGGTTCCAACCTGGGACGGGTTGGCCCACCACCGGCTGCCAAGCCAACCTGGGTCGGGGTGGCTGGCCGCCAACCTGAGTCTGGTTGGCCAACCTGGGTCGGGCCGGGGCGCTGGGTCGGGCCGGGGCGCTACTTCTTCTCGCCCGGCTTAACCTCGCCGCCGCCGCTCTCCTGGATGGAGGGCGGCGGATCCGACTGGACCGTCTTCGCGTCGCCGGGCTCGAGCGTCACCATCATGGTCCGGTTGCCGCGCTCCGGGTCCACGAACGTCACCTCGTGCGTCCCCGGCGCGACCTTGCGCCCTGTGATCGGCGTCGTCCCGATGGGCTTGCCATCCAGCAGGATCTCGGTCGGCTGTGCCGAGACGACGTCGAGCATCGGCGCGTCGTCCAGCGGGGGCTCAGGCTCGGGCTCGGGCTCGGACGCGGTCGGCGCGGGCTGCGGAGGCTCCGGCGGAGGCTTCGGGGCCCCGCCGCAGCCGGCGAGCGGGATGATGAGGAGGAGAGCGGCAACACGGAGCATGCGCCGGAGGCTAGACACGAAATCTTGCGCGAGGAAATGGCCAGGCGACACCGCGAGCGCCCCGGGGCCGGGCGTTGCCTTGCCCGACCGGCCCAGGTACTTCTGGTCGCCATGTCGACCACGCCGATCTGCCGAGCGGGGAACCCGCGACTGCCGACGAAGCACGTCGACCACGCATCGACGGAGCGCCTCTGCAAGACCTGCAGGCACACCGTGGACGCCAAGATCCGATCTTCTCGTGAAGCGGTACATTTCGACAAATTCTGCCGTGAGCACGGCCGCCAGCGCGTGCCCGTCGCCTTCGGAATCGCGTGGTACCTCGACGCCCTGCTGCACTCGGAGGAGCGCGCCCTTGCGCTCGAGGAGCGCTTCCCCATCGGCGAGGGCGTCGACCGCATCGCGAAGGGCTGCATCCACGACGCGCCCCCCGAAGGACGCCTGATGCCCGGCTGCGCGTACAACGACGTCTGCTGCGACAACGCTCCGCGCTCCACGGCGCCCGCCGCCTCTTCGAAGATCTCGCGGCCGCCGGCGCGGAGGCGCGCGCTCCGGGCGAACGTCCTCGGCGCGGGCGCGGCGCGCGCGATGATGCGCGCGATCGACGAGGCGTGGGGTGGGATCGACGTCCTGGCGAACGACGCCGGCACGCTCTCCCAGTCGCGACCGCGACGGTCGCCCCCGGCGACCCGCGCGCTTCGGCTCGCGCTCGAGGACACCGACGTCACCGGCCGGATGATGAGGATCGACGGAGGGCGCTGATGGCGGCGCCGTCCTCGTCGCGGCTCCGGTGGATGGGCGGCCTCGCCGTGATGGCGTTCGTCGTCCACGGCGGCAACCACGTGCGGCGCGGCTCGCCGCACGACCTGCTCTGGATGTGCAACGTCGCGCCGCTCCTGCTCGCGGCCGGCTGCCTCCTCGCCTGGCCCGATCTCGCCGCGATCGCGGCGATGTGGCTCGCGTTCGGCACGCCCATGTGGCTGCTCGACATCGCGACGGGCAGCGGGCTCATCCTGACCACGTTCCTGCCGCACGTGCTCTGCCCGATCGTCGCCGTCCTCGCGGTGCGGGAGATGGGGCTCCCGCGCCGCGCCTGGCTCAAGGCCACGGCGGCGCTGCTCGCCCTCGTGGGGCTGACGCGCGCGCTCACGCCCCCCGAGGCGAACGTCAACCTCTCCCGCCGCGTCTGGGCGGGCTGGGAGGCGACGTTCCCGCGCTACGATCTGTACTTCGCCCTCGTGGCGGCCGCGGCGGCGCTCACCTTCTTCGTCCTCGATCGCGCGCTCGCGGCGTGGCTCGGCCCGTCGCGCCGCGGCGCCGCAGAGGACGGCGCGACGCGCGGGGCGAGCGCCCCCTGACGCGCTACATCCTTTCCTGCAAACCCGCTCATCGACCCCTGTCGCGATCGATCACATCCCGGCGCAGCGGCACGGCGGCCCCACCATTTCCCGAGAACCTCGGGTTCGCGTGCATCTGCTGCACTCGCCACATGGGGCCCGAACATCGCGCGATCGACCTCGCATCCGGTCGGATCGTGCGGCGGTATCCCCCGCCCCAGGGCAGATGGAACGAGCACTTCCGCGCCGTCGGACGCGCCACCACCGCCGTGCTCGCGATCGACCATCCGACCGGGTGATCTTGCGAGCGTCGCTCCTCGACGTGAGGCGCTCCCCGACGACGACGGCGAGAGCGCTTCGCCGACGCGATCATCGCAGGGATGACGGCGCACATCGATCGCCGGAGCCGACCGCCGTGCCCCGCTGGTCGAGCTCGCCACCTCTCGAGATGCTCACCCAGCCGCGCGCGCCCCCGCCTTGCCGTGAGCGCCCGGCCGCGTCACGACCCAGCCATGCGTCCCGCGCGCGAGCTCGACCAACGTCGCGCCTGGGCCGACGCGGTCCGACCCGGGATCGCTCCGGATTTCGACCGCGCCATGGGGGTGATCCCGCGTCCCGCAGACGCGCCGCAGTGAACGCCTGAGCCGGAACCAACAGGAGCCACGAGATGAAGAAGAGCCTACCTGACGACGATCTCCGCCTGCCGGTGAAGCTGGACTCCACGAGCAACGGTGAGTACTGGCCGCGACCGCCGGACGTGGCGCTGCGCGAGGTCCAGCGCAGCGCGATGGAGAGCGCGCTCGAGAACGCGGGCAGGCTCGGGATGAGCCGGCGCGAGTACCTGGCCAGCACGTGCGGCGCCGCGACCGTCTTCCTCGCGCTGAACCAGCTGGGCTGCGGGGGCGGGCGCTATCAGGTCACGAAGGAGTCCACGCTCGACCCCAGCGCCGCGAACGAGGTGCTGACCGGCAAAGAGTTCATCTTCGACGTGCAGACGCACCAGGTCAGCGCGGAGCGCGTCTGGTGGAAGGAGGGACAGCCGTCGCTCGCGAACTTCCTCGAGACCACGCCGCAGGCGGACTGCGGCGCGCCGGCCTGGGCGCGGTGCTTCACCGACGACGTGCTCATCCGCGAGGTCTTCATGAACAGCGACACCCAGCTCGCCGTGCTGAGCGGCCTCTGGGGCGATCCGCTGCCCATGCTCACCGAGGAGGCCGCGCGCACGCGGGAGAAGATCGCGCAGCTCGGGCGGGATCGGCTGCGCATCCACGGCGTCGTCCAGCCGACCATCGCGCCCTGGGAGAAGATCGCCGACGAGATGCGCAGGCAGGCCGAGGCCTTGAAGCTCAGCGCGTGGAAGCTCTACACGGTATGGGGACCGACCGGCGAAGGCTGGTGGCTGAACGACGAGGTGGGCCGGAGGACGATCGAGCACGGCATCGCCCTCGGCATCCCGATCTTCGCGGTGCACAAGGGGCTCCCGCTCTCCGGAATGAACCCGGAGTACACGCGGCCGAAGGACGTGGGGCCGGCGGCGCGCGCGTTCCCGAAGGCGACGTTCCTCATCTACCACTCGGGCTACGAGCCGGACGTCGCCGAAGGCCCGTACGACCCGAAGGCGACGCGCGGCGTGGACGCGCTCCTACGCTCCCTCGAGGAGAACGGCATCGGGCAGAACGGGAACGTGTACGCCGAGCTGGGCTCCACGTGGCGCGAGGTCATGAAGAAACCCGACGAGGCGGCGCACGTCGTGGGCAAGCTGCTCAAGCACGTGGGCGAGGAGCGGATCCTCTGGGGCACCGACGCCATCTGGTTCGGCTCGCCGCAGGATCAGATCCAGGCCTTCCGGGCGTTCGAGATCACCCCCGAGCTCCAGGAGCGTCACGGCTACCCGGCGCTGACCCCGGAGCGGAAAGCGAAGATCCTCGGCCTCAACGCCGCGCGCGTGTACGGCGTCGACGTGGCCGCGGCGCAGAGAGCGCACGCCGACGACGAGGTGAGCCGCGCTCGCGCGGAGTACGCGAACGCGCCGATGCCTTCGTTCCAGACCTACGGCCCGCGGACCCGCCGGGACATGCTGCGGCTGCTCGATTTCACGGCCGGCCTGCCGGACTGACGGCGAGGCCTTCGCGCGGCTCGCGCGGCGCTCGTGCCGCGCGAGCCGCTGCGCGCGCCGAGCATCCCTCTCGTCGTGTCCCCTGATGCGGCGCCGGATCGCCGGTGGTGCGCGCGGAGCCGAGCGCGCGAGCGCGGCAGCTCAGCGCTCGTACGCCTGCGCGATGGTCTCGATCATCCGCGGGATGGCCACGGAGATGAGGATCCCGAGGTTCGCCCGCTTGTTGTCCACCAGCATGCCCTGGAGCAGCTTCCCGTGGTTGACCACCACCACGGTGTGGTGGCCCGCCATGTCGAGCATGTAATACCGCCCGAGCGGCGGGAAGTTCGAGTCGCGCAGCGAGCTGTCCAGCTCCTCGGTGATGCGCGTGAAGAGGGCCACCGCCACCGGCTGCTGGTTGAAGCCGGCGAGCGACAGGCCCGCCGTGCGCTCCCAGATGTCGGTGGCCAGCAGCCCGTCGCGGAGGATGTTGCGGAGATCATGGACTGCGGCCTCGAGGACTTTGGTGTCGATCATCGTGCTTCCGTCGCTCCTGGGCGCGCGCGCCCGCCTTGAAAACTCGGATGTATCACAGCCCGCGCACGGTCGTCTCGAGCGCCTCCTTCAGCTGCTCGAACGCCCGCGTGGAGAGAGGCTCATCGCCCACGGTCCCGAGGCAGAAGCCGCCGCGCGTCGTGCGCGTCTCGACCCAGGACATCATCTGCGCGCCCAGCCAGAGCGCGCCCGCCGTGGCGTCGACGCCGGGCACGGTGCGGACGCCGACCAGCGCCGAGAGCAGCGGGCCCACGAGGGACACGTGCGCCTCCGAGATGCCGTGCGCCGCCAGCGTGAGGCCGTTGTCGTCGGCGACGAAGGCGCCCGCGCACGCGTGGTGAGCGAGCGTCCAGGCGACGAGCGCGTCGAGCCGATCGGCCGGGTTGTCGGAGGTCTGCACGAGGCGCGGCACCTCCTTCGGCGCCTTGGGCGCCGCCTTCGCCGGCGCGGGCGCCGGCTTCACCGGCGCGACGGCGCGCGAAGAGCCCATGGCGCTCACGAGCGGCGCGGGCTCGCGCGCCGGCGTCGCCGCCACCCGCGCGAGCAGCGAGGTCACCCGCTGCGCGTCAGTCCACGAGACGGATCGGACCGTCATCCTCGCCTCCTGCCGTGGTGCCCAGGCGCTCCTCGATCTCGGCCACGAGCTTGTCGAACACCGCAGAGACCGCCGGCGGACGGCGGCTGAGCAGGCCGAGCGGCACGCCCGCGCGGCTCGCCTGGAGGAACGTGCTGTCGCGCGGGACCGCCGTGTCGAAGACCTGATCGCGGTAGAGCGACCACAGCTCCTCCAGCGAGGCCAACATCACCGGATCGCGGAACGAGCTCATGGTGCCGACCACGCCGAGCAGCGAGCACGCGGAGCCGATGTCGCGGAGCCGCGCCAGGAGCTCGAGCAGCCGGGGCAGGGCCCGCAGCGCGAGCGGCTCACACTGCGCCACGGCGATGACGCTGTCCACTTCCTCCAGCGCGACGCGCGACATCCCACCGAGCCCGGCCGGCGTGTCGAAGAGGATCAGGTCGAAGTCGCGCTGGCTCTGCTCCAGGATGCGCCCCACGAGGTTCGCCTCGCGCGCGTTGATGGAGAAGCGATCCTCGTCGAGCGCGTCGACGGGGCCCATGGGCAGCAGACAGAGCTCCGGCAGCCGCGTCTTCACGAGCCCCTCGAGCGGCGGGCCGCCGCGCGCGAGGCTCGCGGCGAGGCCCGGGCGATCGCTCACGCCGTCGAGCGACATGCCGATGGCGCCCTGCAGATCCGTGTCGACGAGGAGGGTCCGCGCGCCTCGGCGCGCGAAGGCGAAGGCGCAGTTGAGCGCCACGGTGGTCTTTCCGACTCCGCCCTTCAGGCTGGCGAATGCGATGGATCGGGTCATTTGGGGTATCCGAGCTTGCGTAGCTGTTCCAGGTTAGCGCGCACGAGACTGGACGCGGGGTCGAGGGTGGAGAGGTCGATGAGGACGCGGGCCGCGTCGCTGTAGCTGCGTTCCATCAAGAGGCGCCGCGCGTCGGCGTTGAGCTGCTTGATGCGGGCCGCGCGCTGCTCCGGCGAGAAGAGCGCGATCTCGATCCGCCGCGAAGAGATCGGCGGCGGTACGTCCACGCTGCCCTCGTCGATCCGGCGGAGCGAGTCGAGCACGAGCTCCGCCAGATCCTTGAAGATGGTGCGCTCCTTCGTCGAGCCGACGGCCGGGGTGACGCGCACGCGCATCTCCGGGCGGATGAGCCGCGCGAACGCCTCCTCGCCGACGCCGAGGCCGTCGAACGCCGTCCACACCTGGCCGCGCCGCACCTCGATGAGGCCCACGTCGGCGCTGTCGTTGCTGACCACGAGCACGTGCGAGTCGCCCGACATGCAGATCATTTGCAAGAAGTCGACGGGCACGAAGTTCATCCCGATCGGCGCCGATTGCGCGCCCGCGGCGTGCGCCATGAGGACGAGCGTCTCCTCGGCGATGGGCCACGTGACGCGCGTGACGTTCCCCGCGCCGGGGACCTCGGCGGCCTCGTTCGCGGCGAGCACCAGGCGCGCCGTGCGGCGGAGCAGCTGCGCGACGGCGTCCTCCGGCCCGCCCGGGAGCGACGGCGCGTAGATGATGAGCTCCGCGCGCTCGGCGCCCTCGAGGGCCTGCTCGAGCTCCTCCCAGGTGGCGGCGCCGAGGGCGCTCACCTGCGCCTGCCCGGCGATGACGCGGATGCACCGCACGCGCTCCCGCAGATCGGGATCGGCGACCACGACGATCGGCATCAGCCCCCGAGGTCGCGCCGCGCTCGGCGCAACATGACCGACGACGCCGTGTCGCCCGGACGCATGCGCGCGCAGGCCTCGAAGGCCTGGATCGCATCGTCGTAGCGGCGCTGCACGAACGCGGCGGTGCCGCGGGCGAACGCCTCGCGGTAGAGACGATCCTCCTCCGTCTCGTAGATCCGCGGCGTGAACGGCGCGCTGGCGGGCGCGCTGGCGGGGGGAGGCTCCGGCGAGCGCCGCTGCAGCCCGCGCTCCGGCATGGTCGGCGGCGCCGGATCTCCGCTGCCTTCGGACGGCAGCGTGTCCATCTGTCGCCGCCAGGACTGCGTCGTCCTCTCGCTGAACGGCGACGCCACCTCGCGCCCCGTGTACAGACCGACGAGCACCTGCAGCGTGCGGAGCCGCCCGAGCGGGCACATTTGCACGATGTCGTCGAACGTCGACGAGCCATCGATGTACCGCGCCACCAGGAGCGCGTCGGGCGAGCGACCCGCCGACACCGGGATGGGCCCCGCGACCTGATCGAGGCCGCCGAGCCGCTTGGCGTAGGCGCCGGCGAGGAACTCCTTGATCCGCTCGATGCTGGTCTGCAGCTCGCGATCGTCGGGCGCCTCCGCGCGCGCGCGGTACAGCACCGCCAGCGCCTCCTCGTAGCGCTTCTCACGGACCAGCCGCACGACCTCCGCCCGCACGGGTGTGCTCTTCGGGACCTCGCGGCTTTCGGGTTCCATCATCCAGGCCGATTCGTGTTGGTCTTTCACGGCACAACTCGGCAAGTTACATGCCTCGACCGCCGACCTTCAAGTTGTTTGGTGGCTCCTCAGCGGCCGCCCGCCGTCAGCGCCGTCCGCGCCGGGATCGCCATCGTTCAGGTGCGAGCGTGTGGGCCAGCCAGGGCCCCACTCGAGATCATGGGTGCTGCGACCTGGGCCCATATGGAGGCCATGGGACACGTACCCCGCGACCACTGCGCCCATCTTTCTCAATGCGTGGCGGGTAGACCCGCCGGCGCTGTCGGATGCCGGCCGAATGAATCCCCGGGCGAGCGCGATAATCGGAATAGATGTCGTACATCGGCGCCGATTTGTCCACCCGGCTGCAGAGCCAGATTTCGATGGAGATCCCTGAAGATACTGGATGCAGCTTACGCGGAACTTGCGCTAGAGTGGGTTCACCGATTGGAAGCACCCCCCAACGTTGCATAACGTCTGAGGTGGTTCGTGGAAAAATCCAAAAATCAAGCTCGGAATGCAGCGAGGGGGGGTCGTGCAGGATTTTAACCAAGGTGAGATCCAGCCGCAGCGTCCATTTTCGGTACGCCGTGGTCTTGTCTTGTTGCCTCACGAAGCGCGTACGACGCTTGGCTTACGCAAACAGAGGGATCGTTCATCCAACTGAACCACCAGCCGAAAGGAGATCGCTTATGCGGCAGGTCTTGCGGCACATCTTCCAGAAGAAGCAGGCATACGCTCGTCTACCCCTGTTCGAGCGGATGCGTGACGAGCGGCTCGATCCTAGCGAGCGGCTCGCCTTCTATCCGTGCATGGCTTACTTCATCCTGAGCTTCGGTGATCTGAACAAGTTCGTGCTGAGACAGGAGCCCGCGGCGGACGAGTACCAGGAAATGGTGAACGTCCACACCCGCGAGGACGACCATCACTGGCCGTGGTACCTCGAGGATTTGACCAAGCTGGGCTACGACGTCGAGGGGCGGAGCTCGGACCTGTTGCACTTCCTCTGGGGCGAGGAGACGATCCAGAATCGGATCCTCACCGCGAGGCTCACCGAGCTCATTAAGGGCACGACGGGCCTAGAGCGGCTGGTCATCATCGAAGCGATCGAGGAGACTGGCAACGTCCTCTTCGGGGCGATGCTTCCCATCGCGGAGGAGCTGGAGAAGCGGCTCGGAACGCAGCTGCGCTACTGCGGCCCGTTCCATTTCGAGCGCGAGTCGGGCCACACCGTGGACGCCGACCACGCCGCGCTCGCGAGCATCTCGCTCGACGCCGAGACGCGCGCGCGGTACAAGGCGCTCGCGGACGAGGTGTTCGCGCTGTTCGAGCCGTGGACGCACGAGCTCCTGCAGTACGCCATCGCGCACCCCGTGGGCGCCCCCGTGGCGACGGACCCCGACACGGACGGCGTGAGCCAGGTGATGACCCGGTCGTCGGTGCTCGCCGCCTGAATCCACGCGGCTGAGCTCTCTCCGACCTCGCCCGCACAGCCCCTCCACGAGATCCAGCCCACGACGCTCGCTACGCGTCGAACTCTCTGCGCGAGGCGCGGCGCGCGACTCTACTCTGACGCCAATCGTGCACCGACAGCGGTAGGTTCTGTCGGACGAAGGTCGCGAGCAGCCCGAGCGCAGGGAGCGCGCGCGAGGAATGCTCCATCGCTCTGGCGGGCTCGATCCATGGGTCGAGCTGAGCAGCCGCTCGACCGGCGGAGCCTTGCCGGCCGCCGCCTCACGCGCGCTGCCCGTCGGCCTGCTCGACGGAGAGCCCGTCTCGGGCGAGCCGGCGTGCGCTGCGCGCGGTCCGGCGGGCGTCCAGCGCCGCCCTTCGGTGCTCCGGTTCCATGCGCGCCGGTCCGCGGGGAGCGCGGCGCGCCGGGATCAGCCGCCGCTGCCGTAAGGACGGGTGATGATCTCGAGGAAGTGACCGTCGGGGTCGGGGAAGTACACGCCGCGCCCGCCGTCGTGGTGGTTGATCTCGCCGGGGTGCTGCCCCCTGGGATCGGCCCAGTACGGGAGGTTCCGCGCGCGGATCCGGCCGAAGATCTCGTCGAACTCGGCCTCGCTGACCAGGAACGCGTAGTGCTCGGGGCGGAGCTCGTCTGGGCTGTCCACAAAGTCGAGCGTGACGTCGTTGTCGAGCCGGACCGTCAGGAAATGGCCGAACGGCTCCGGGGCGGGGAGGCCCAGGATCTCCGTCATGAAGGTGGCGGACACTTTCTTGTCCTTCGCGTGGACGATGGTGTGGTTGAGCCGGACCGTCATGCGCGCGCCCTCCTTCCGCGGCGCCCGAGCAGGCCTCGCCGCTCCGTCGAGGCCGTCATCTCAATCTTCGGCCTGGTGTCCTTCATCTCTGTACCCTCCATCCAGCCGAGCCTCGCCGAGCGAGCCGCCGCACGGGGCCCGCCGCGCGTGCCCGCCCGGGAACGGGGCGAGCGTGCCATGATGGGTTTACCCGAGCAACCGCGGGCCGGCGCGCGGAGGCCGCCGGCCGTGCCGGCTATGCCGGCTATGCCGTTCTCCTCCGCTTTCCGGCCGCGTGGCCTTTCGCCGCCGCGGTCATGCCCTGGTACCCCGACAGGCGCTATCAGGGCATCATCGGCCGCGCGCAGGGCGCGCTGCGGGCGCGGGGAGGGCGAGGCGCGGGCATCCGAGATCGTGCGGCTCGCCGCCGGGGAACGGGAGCGATTCGGACGCATGGATGACGCTCCAAGGCAGCGGCCTCACGCGCGGTCGGAGGAGGGGAGGGCGAGGCGGCTGCACGGGAGGTTGGGCATGCGGTGATGGCGCTCGTGGTAGCCGAGGCTCAGCGCGATCGGTGAGCGGGTGAAGGCGAGCCGGCGGGCGGCGGCCAGCATCCAGGCCGGGGCGTTGTGCGGGATGTGCGCTGCCCACACGGCCATGCTGAGCTGGAGGAACGCGGCGGTGGCCGCGAGGGCGAGGAGCGCCGGCCGCCGCGAGGCGATCAGGAGCGCGAGCGAGGCGAGGTTGAGCGCGGTCTCGGCGAGCTGGCAGCGGCGGCCGGAGGGGCCGGCGGCGCGGAACGCCTCGGTGCGGAGGGCGAGGGCGCTGCGGGGAGCGCCGAGGAGCGCCCGCGAGAGGGGCAGGCGCGCGGGGGCGCCCTCGGCGTCGTCGGGCGCGAGGGGGCGAGCGTGATGGCGCAGGTGCATGAGGCGCAGCGCGTGGCCGCTCATGAGCATCAGCGCGGCCGAGACGGTGAGGGCGATCTCGTTCGCCTTGCGCGGCAAGCGGAGGGCGCCGTGGGCGACGTCGTGCATCAGGGCAAAGGAGGCGAAGAAGAGCGATCCCCCGAAGGCCGCGGCGAGCGTCGCGCTCTCGATGTGCGAGGCGAGCGCGGCGCCGGAGGCGCAGAGGCTGATACGGACGAGGTGCAAGGCGAGGTCGCCGAGACGAGGCTTCATGACGCCGTCGGAGTGCGACGGCCGTGCCAGGGCACGAGCAGGCGCGGGGCGGGCCGGCGCGGGCCGCGGCGACACGCCCGACGGCACGCCGCCGCGCCGCGCGACCTCGGGTGTCCATGCGGGCGTCGACCCGGGTGTCCACGGCGTGGACAGCCACGATGGCGCGTGGACAGGGCGGGGCCGAGGCGCGCGCGTGCGGAGGCGGCGGGGACGGCGCGCCGCCGCGGTTTCTGGGGTTGGTGAGCGGCTTGCACAGGCGGCGACCAGGGCGAGCGATCTCGCTCGTTCGGATCTTCCGGGTCCAGGGATGGATGCACCATGGCCACCGCGTCATTTCTCCTTGCCGTCGTCAGCCTCCTCGGCGCGTTCGATATCGCCTACTTCCACTGGTACCGGTGCCGCCTCGGGGACCGCGCCGAGTCGCGGGTCGAGGGGTGGATTCACGTGGCGCGCGGGTTCATCTATGCGCTTCAGCTCGCGCTGGTGCCCAACGTTCAGTTTCGCGGCGCCTTCTACGCCGCCTTCGTCGCGCTCTTCGTGGCCGACATCGGCGTGGCGATCGCCGACGTGGCGGTCGAGCCGGCGTCGCGGCGCAGCCAGGGAGGGCTGCCTGGCGGGGAGTACCTGATGCACATCGTGCTGAGCGTGCTCGTCGGCGCCTACTTGCATGCGGTCGCGCTGGACTCGATGGCGTGGCGGCTCCTGCCCTCGGCCGTCGTTTACGCGTCGGCGGACGTCCCCGGCTGGCTTCGCGGATTGCTCGGGCTCATGGGTGCGGGGGCTGCGCTCGTCGCGGTGCTCGAGGCGCTCGCGCTCGTCGAGCAGCGCCTACCGCGACCGGCCCCGATCCACGTCCGCGTCCGGCTCCGCACCACGGTCGAGCGGCTCTGGGAGGTCACGCAGGATCACAGGATCCATCCGAGCTGGGACCATCGCTTCAGCAGGATCGTCCTGCTCGGGGAGGTCATCCAGACCGGGACGGCGATGCGCTATGAGAAGGATCTGCTCGGGGTGACGATCCGCGGCGGCGGGCGGTACAAGCTCCATCGGCCCTGTCGGCAGTCGACGTTCGAGTTCTGGTCGGACGATCCGCGGTCGCTCATCCGCCGCGGGGTTGGGCTCTGGCTGTATCGGGCCGTGGGGGACGGGGGCGTGGAGTTCTCGACGTCGTATACGTACGAGGTGCGCTGGGGGGCGATCGGGCGGTGGATCGATCGGGCGGTGTTCCGCCCGCTGTTTCAGCGCGCGACGGAGCGGAGCTTCCGGCGGCTGGCGGAGCGGTATTTCCCCGAGGGGGCGTCGCGGGTCATGGGGGCGCGCGGGAGGAAGCCGGCGCTCTTTGGAGCGACCCGGCCCATGTGAGGGTGGCCCGACGGGCGCAGGTTTGGCTGCCGCCCTCGTCAGGAGCGAGCGCCTTGAAGCCGCGCGCCGGCCCAGGCGCACGGCAGCGCGATCGCGATGTTCGCGAGCGAATACCACGCGGGGCCGAGCTCCCACATCGTGACGGCGCCCAGAGTAGCGAGGGCGAGGCCGATGAAGCCGAGGGCGAGCGCGTGACGCCTCGGTTGCGCCGGAGCGAGCCGGGCCGCGACGTAGCAGCCGGCGGCGTTGAGCGGGATGCGGTAGGCGAGCGCGAGCACGAACAGCGAGTCGGCCATTCGTTCGCCGTGCGGCGGGAAGACGCCGGACGTATGCAGCGCCAGATCGATGGCTGTAGTGAGGATTACGGTGGCGATGAGGCCGCAGAGCACCGCACCGACGCTGCGGAGCGTGGTTCGAGCCTTGGCGGTCTCGGTCGTGTCGGTGAGCGTTTCCTGAAGAGCATCGATGGTGTTCATGGGGTCCTCGTCCGCGTGATGTGACGCCGTTCTTGGCGCTACACGGAGACGTCGGAGCCGCCGACGCGTCCTCGACATTGGCGGTGACTATTTTTGAGACGGCGCGCGACCCGCGCCCTGACCGGGTTCGGGTGGGTGCTCCCCGACCCGGGCTCCCCGACCCGGGTTGGGGTGGCCGGGGCCGGGGCCGATCCAGGTTGGCGCGCGACCTGACCCAGGTTCGGGTGGGTGCTCCCCGACCTGGGCTCCCCGACCCGGGTTGGGGGGGGCCGGAGGGGCTCTCCGACCCAGGTTGGGGTGGCCGGGGCCGATCCAGGTTGGGGTGGCCGGGGCCGACCCAGGTTGGGGTGGCCGGGGCCGACCCAGGTTGGGGTGGCCGGGGCCGACCCAGGTTGGGGTGGCCGGGGCCGCCGACCCAGGTTGAGGTGGGCCTGACCGCGCCACCCCGCAGATCGCAGGCGCGGCCCGGCAGGTGCCGGGCGCCCGGGTCGCGCCCCGCAGCCTCGTCCTCGCCCATCTCCCGCGGGCCTCGAGCGATGTCGCGATGAGGGGCCATCCTCCAGGGTGACGCGACGGCGTGAAAGGAGCGGAGTTCGCCGCATGTCGCCCCTCGCGAGCGCGCTCCCCCGAGGATTGCTCGAGCCGCCGAGCGGCCTTAGAGGCCCCACCAGGATCGCGGCGCCGAAGCGCACCCCGCGCCCTTTGCGCGTCCGGGGTGGAGGGACCCTTGCACGCCGGTGCTGTCCGCGATCGAGGAGCGGCGGGAAATGGTGCGCATGGTTCCGATGTTCGTCGTCGCCTTGCCGTGCAG
This sequence comes from Sorangium sp. So ce134, assembly GCA_051525975.1. Lineage (GTDB taxonomy): Bacteria > Myxococcota_A > Polyangia > Polyangiales > Polyangiaceae > Sorangium. Next base: position 7,097,376 of record CP150314.1, on the reverse strand, counting down.
CGCGCTCGCGCTCACGCCGGCCTGCTCCGATCCCACCCCTCCGTCGCGGCCCCAGCCGGGTTCCCAGCCGGCGGCGGAGGAGGCCGGGAAATTCCTCGAACAAGCGGAGTCGGAGCTCCACGAACTCAGCACCCAGAACAACCGCGCCGCCTGGGTGGCGTCCACGTACATCACGGTCGACACGCAGATCCTCGCGGCCGCGGCGAGCGCGAAGCTGCTCGGCGCGATGACCGACTACGCCAAACAGGCGGACCGCTACCGCGACCTCGATCTGCCCTACGACGTCCGCCGGCGGCTCGATCTCCTGCGCACCTCGCTCACGCTGTACGCGCCCGCCGATCCCGCGAGGACACAGGAGCTCGCGACCATCGCGTCGAGGCTGGAGGCGATGTACGGCGCGGGCAAATACTGCCCTTCGGCCGGCCAGTGCCTCGATCTCGAGGAGCTCAGCCGGATCATCGCGAAGAGCCGCGATCCCGAGGAGCTGAAGCGCGCGTGGGTCGGCTGGCGCACGGTCTCCGCGCCCATGCGCGGCGACTTCACGCGGCTCGTGACGCTGGCGAACGAGGGCGCCCGCGAGCTCGGATTCAAGGACACCGGCGACGCCTGGCGCTCGAAATACGAGATGCCGCGTCAGGCGCTGCCGCGGGAGGTCGACCGCCTCTTCGGCCAGGTCAAGCCGCTTTACGACGCGCTCCACTGCTACGTGCGCGGCCGGCTCGCCGCGCGGTACGGCGAGGAGGTCGTTCCCGGAGCGCGCCCGATCCGGGCCGATCTGCTCGGCGACATGTGGGCCCAGGACTGGAGCAACATCTACGATCTCGTCGCGCCCGAGGGGGTCGCGCCGATCTTCGACCTCGACGCGGCGCTCCGCGCGAAGGGATTCACGCCGATCGAGATGGTGAAGACGGGCGAGCGCTTCTTCGTCTCGCTCGGGTTCGCGCCGCTCCCCGCCACCTTCTGGGAGCGATCGCTCTTCGTCAAGCCGGCGGATCGCGACGTCGTCTGCCACGCGAGCGCGTGGAACATCGACGACGAGGAGGATCTGCGCATCAAGATGTGCATCGACATCACGGCGGACGACTTCCAGACGATCCACCACGAGCTCGGCCACAACTTCTACCAGAGGGCGTACAACCACCTGCCGTGGCTGTACCGCGACAGCCCGAACCCCGCGTTCCACGAGGCCCTCGGCGACACGATCGGGCTGTCGGTCACGCCGGCGTACCTCCAGCGGATCGGGCTCGTGGACGAGCTGCCCCCGCCGTCGAGCGACCTCTCGCTCCTCCTCCGCGAAGCCCTCGGCAAGGTGGCCTTCCTGCCGTTCGCGGTCCTGGTCGACAGGTGGCGCTGGGGGGTCTTCTCCGGGGATATCCCGCCAGGGCAGTACAACAAGGCCTGGTGGGACCTCCGGACGCGATACCAGGGCGTGACGCCGCCAGTGCCCCGCTCCGAAGCGGACTTCGATCCCGGCGCGAAGTACCATGTGGCGGCGAGCGTCCCGTACATCCGGTACTTCTTCGCGCATATCCTCCAGTTCCAGCTCCACCGCGCGCTCTGCGAGGAAGCGGGCTACAAGGGCCCGCTCCACCGCTGCACGATCTACGGCAGCGAGAAGGCCGGCGAGCGGCTCCGGCGGATGATGGAGATGGGGCGGAGCCGCCCGTGGCCGGAGGCGCTCGAGGCGGTGACCGGATCGCGGCAGATGGACGCGGCGGCGATGCTCGATTATTTCGCGCCGCTCAAGGGCTGGCTCGATCGACAGAACCGCGGCAGGACCTGCGGGTGGTAGGCTGCGGTCGCCGCGGACGCGCGACGCCCGGGCTTCAGGCCTGCGGCGGCGTGTAGAAGGCGAAGCGCGTGACCGCGCGGTAGCCCATCCCTTCATACACGGGCCGCCCCATGTCCGTCGCGTGGAGGACGGTCCTCTTTACACCCGTGGCGCTCAGCGCGTCGTCGAGGCAGCTGCGCATCACCGCCTCGGCGTACCCTTTGCGCCGGTGCTCTGGCGTGGTGACGACGAAGCCCACGTAGCGGATCCCCTCCACGATGAACGTCGCCGCGGAGCACACGGGCTGGTCGCCCACGTAGCCGACCCGCCCGAACGCCCGGTCGCCCCACAGCGCCTCGTGGGCCACGGAGGCGCGCCCCGCGGGGATCGGGACGCCGTAGGCGACGGCGTTGAGGTCGGCGATGGCGGCGCGCGTCTCGGCGTCGGCCACGCGCCGCAGCTCGAGGCCGGGAGGCGCGCGCCGCGGCGGGGTGATCGCGTCGGCCACCATGCCCAGGAGCGACACGGCCGGCTTGAAGCCGAGCCGGCCGAGGAGCTCGGCGGCCGCGCCCCCGTCGCCGCCCGGCGACCAGCTGTCGGACAGCGCGAAGAGCCAGGGGACGCCGCCGGCCCGTGCGAGCTCGACCGCCCTGCGCGCCCGGCGCTCGAGATCCTGGAGGTCGGTGGCCGGAGAGGAGAGCGTGGCCGCGTTGATCAGGACCATGTCCGTGCCCGAGAGGACGACGGAGACGCCGTCGGTGTGCTCGATCCGATGGCCGGGGAGATCCTGGCTGAAATGGATCCACGCGGCCAGGAACTGCGCGTTGGACTCTTCGATCTCGATCGGGTCGGACATGCGAAACCTCCTCGAGGCGGAGAGTAGCCGGACCGGTGCGTCCAGGGATCGCGCTTCTGCGCCGCGTCGCCGGGCCGCGCCGCGTCGCCGGGCCGCGCGGCGCTGCCGGGCCGCCGGCCGCGGCAGGCGCTCACGCCTCAGGCCGTCTCACTGCTCCACGCCTTCCACCGTGTGGCAGTTGGCGCACGAGAACTCGCCGGTCATCGTTTCCGGGTCGAACCTGGGCACCTGGAGCAGGTCGGCCATCGCGGGCACGACCTCGTCGTACATGAAGGTGGCCCACTCCGCGCGCTCCGGGTGCTCCGGATCGCCCACCCAATCGAGGAACTCCTCCTCGTTGGGGAGCGGGAGGATCTGCGGGCTCGGCATCGCGTAGGCGCGCTCGACCGCGTCGTCGCCGTGACACGTCGTGCAGTCCATGGACTCGTACTTGGGGTCGTACGCGACGAAGACCTCCTTCATCCGGGGCAGGACGACGGTCGTCATGTACGCGGCGCGCTCCTCGGAGCTCATGTCCTTCCACGCGACCGGATCGGGCTCGCCGTCGGCCGGGTCCTGCTCGTCATCCGCGCCGCCGCACGCGGCGACGAACAGGCACGCCGCCACCGAGATGCGCCTCATGACCGCGCTGCCTCTCCTCGTCCAGCGATCGGACCTTGTCGCGTGATCCGGCTCCTGCGCGCCCGTCCTCGCCTCGTTCGTCGCCGGTTCCGCGGTGTTCATGGATCGCATCGTCGTGTCTCCTTGGGTTCGAAGCGCCGCGTCCGGCCATCACCGACCGGAGCGCCCCGGTTCTATCGTCACGACGAACGGGCGGACGCGGGATCGACACGCCGGTCCATCTTTTTTACATTTCTGGATAAATGTCCGAAATGAATGATCTTTTGGGCTGTGTCGCCCCGGCGGGTAGCGCCCGTCCGCCGCGCGGCGGGCCAGGCGATCCCGGGATCTCGCCGTCTCCGCGCCTGCCTCGCCTACGACGACGGCAGGGTCGCCTCGATCTCGCGCCGCAGCGAGCGATCGAAGACGAACGTCCCGAAGGGGACGATCGACGACACGAAGGCGAGCAGCGAGCGGCCGAGCGACCACCGGCGCCGGACGGCGGCGTGGACGAGCGCGCCGAGGAACAGCACGAAGAGGAGGCCGTGGGCGCTGCCGACGACGCGAACGGCGAGCGGCTGGCCGGCGAGGTACTTGAGCGGCATCGCGACGAACAGCAGGAGCAGGTACGACAGGCCCTCGAGGATCGCGACGAGGCGGAGCTGGCGAAGCGCGTTCATGAGCGGAAGGTAGGCCAGGCGGCAGGGGGGTTCGTGGGATTCTTCTCGGGCATCGGCGTCGACCTCATCGCTCGACGTAGGTGCGGCCGGGCGCCGGATCCAGGGGGGAGGCTACGCCGGGGCGCCGAGGCCGGCGCTGGCCGATGGGGCGGAGGGCGGCGCGGACAGGAGCGCCGCCGCGCACGGCGCGATGACCTCGCGCACGGCGTCGAGGTGGCAGCGCGCCCGCTCCGCCTCGGTGAGCCGTCCGTGGTCGTGCCACGCGGCGGCGTCGATCCCGGCGCGCTCCGGGCCGCGGGCGGCGCGCACGCCGGCCAGCGCCTCGTCGAACGCGCGGGCCACGGCGGCGCGCACCGGCTCGCCGCCGCGCGCGACGGCCCAGCGCACGAAGGCCCACGCGAGCTCGGCGTGGGCGGCCTCGTCGGCGGCGATCCGGTCGAGGGCGCGGCGCACCTCGGGGTCGCGCGCGCGGCTCCGCTGCGCGCCGGCCTGGAGCGCGGCGAGCGTCTCGCCAACGCAGCCCTCGCGCACCGCGCTGGCCGCGGCGCCGGCGAGCGTGGGCGCTTCGAGGGCGCCGTCCAGCGCGAGCGCCCCCGGGCCGAGGGGCCGGCCGGCGTAGCGGCTCGCGAGCGTGAAGCAGGCCCGCGCGTGCTGCAGCTCGTCCGAGAGGGCGCGCTGCGCGGCGTCGATCAGGGCGGGCGGCGCGCCGAGGGCGAGCAGATCGAGGGCGAAGCGCGCGAAGGACGCGATCGACGCGTGCTCGAGGCGCGCGTCGGCGAGCCACGCCTCGGCGAGGGCGGCGCGCGTCGCGGGGTCGAGCGCGATCGGCTCGTCCGCCGCGGCGTCGAGCACCCAGTCGGCCCGCGCCTCGACGCCGGCGAGGCGCGGCTCGCCGCCGACGAGGAACGGGCGGCCGCAGGCGCCGACGCCCAGGTTGTTGGTGTCGTAGCAGCACTGGCCGTCCTCCAGCCGCCCATTTTCGTAGACCGCGCAGGACACGGGGTTCGGGTGGTACTGGCTCGGGCAGGTCGCGGAGCCTCCTCCCGCGCCGCCGGCCCCGCCGCCCCCACCGGCGTTGGCCAGGACCTCTTCCGGCGGGAAGCACCTCGTCTCACCGACGCTGCCTTGCCCGCCTTGGCCTCCGGCGCCGCCTTGGCCTCCGGCGCCGCCTTGGCCTCCGGCGCCGCCCTGCTCGCCGGCGCCGCCGGTTCCACCCGCGCCGCCGGTTCCGCCCGCCCCGGTCCCCGCGCCGCCGGTGCCGTCCTGACAGCCGAGCGTCAGCGACAGGCCCGTGAACATGCCGGCTCCCACGATGTGCATGATACGCGCGCGCAGCTCCGTGTTCATGGCGCCCTGCCTTCCTGCGATGTGCCGTCGATCGGCATCGGATCCCTTCTATACTCCGGATCCATCGTTGAAGGGGGCCCGAGGAGGAGGGCATCTCGACACGTGAACGAAAGCGTGTCTTGCGGGACCCATCACCCATGTGGCCAACGTTGGCCCGGGAGCATGGCGCGCGTTGCCGTCGGTGGGGCCAACGTTGGCCCGGGAGCATGGCGCGCGTTGCCGTCGGTGGGGCCAACGTTGGCCCGGGAGCATGGCGCGCGTTGCCGTCGGTGGGGCCAACGTTGGCCCGAGAGCATGGCGCGCCGTTGCCGTCGGTGCGGCCAATACAGTCATATCCTTTGGTCCCCGGTGACCCGCGAGGACGCGCTTCCCGTGCGTCAGGCGGCCGTCCGGGTCAGCTCGCTGATCGCGGCCGCCAGCGACTGGAACATCGATATGTCGCGCAGCTCGATCCCGAGATCGACCATGCGCTGCGCCATGCGCGCTCGCACGCCCACGAGGCTCACGCGGGCGCCGAGCAGCCGGGCCGCCTGCGCGGTGCGCACCAGCGACGCCGCGCTCTCCGGGTCGACGAGCGGCACGCCGGTCACGTCGAGCAGCACCCACCGGGCGCTCTCTCGTGCGACGCCGGACAGCACGGCCTCCAGGATCTGCTGCGCCCTCGCGGCGTCGATCGCGCCGAGCAGCGGGACGAGCAGCACGCCCTGGAGCAGCGGGATGACGGGACAGCCGAGCTCCCGCACCGTGCTCGCCAGCGCGCTCTCGCGCTCGTAGGCGGCGGCCAGCATGTCGCGCTCCGCGTGCAGCGCGGCTTCCAGGTCGTAGCGATCGAACGCCGCCGAGAGCAGCGTCGTCCACGTGCTCAGCGGTTGAAGGTTGTCCGCGAAGCTCTCGGCGTACACCCCGCCGACCACCAGCACCCCCCAGTCTCGCCGCGCGCTCGCGATCGGGATCAGCAGGAGATAGCCGCTCGGCTCGTCCGGCGATGCAGCCTCGATGAGCTCGTGCGGCGGAAAGACGCCGGCCGGGGAGCTTCGCCCGACGAGCGTCTCCAGGCCCGCCTCGCGGGCGCGCAAGCTGTCGATGATGAGCTCGGGCCCGCCCGGCCCTGGATCCGCCGCCCAGAGCGCGATGCACGCCACGCGCATGGAGGTATGGCGCAGCCACCCCAGGCGATCGTCGAACCATAGCTGCCTCGACGCGAGGAGCATGCTCGTATCCATGTTGGCGCGGACCAGCCGCTGGAGGTTCTCCACGCTGCAACGCGTCCACGCCGCGAGCGCGCGCTGCTGCGCGAGGCGCACCCGATCGATGAACGTCTCCACCCGGAGCGCGGCGTCCGGCCCAGGAGCGCCGCCCAGCCGCCGTGCGGCCGTCTGCTCGACCTGCTTCACCACCGCGAGGAGGACCTCGATCCTGTCGCTGTACGCGATCGCGGCGTCGAAGGCGCGCTCGAGCGTCTCCGCGCCCGGCAGCTCCGCCCCGGTCAGCGCCGCGCCGAGGCCCCGCGCGATCACCAGGGCTTCGGGCCAGACGAGGGGCGCGCCGTCGACGGGCGACGGCATCTCCCCCGTGAGCAGGACGTTCAGCTGCAGGCACAGATCGCGCTGCCAGTCGCCCGTCGACTCCGCCGGCCCCGGCGCGCGCGGCGCGGCCTCCCGCGCAGCGCCGGCGCCGCACGAGCGCCGCACCACCAGCTCGGCGGAGATCCGGGTCACGCGCTGCTCCGGGGCGCGGCCTTCGATGAGATCGGCGAGCCGGTGCACGGACATGCTCCCGAGGAGCTCGGGGTTCTGTCGCATCGTGGTCAGCGGCGGGTCGCAGTGCTGGGCGGCGGCGATGTCGTCGAACCCGACCACGGCGATGTCGTCCGGCACGCGGTATCCGCGCGCCCGGATCGCCTTGATGGCGCCGATGGCCATATCGTCGTTGCCTGCAACGATCGCGTCGCAGAACTTGCCCGCGCGATCGAGGTATGCCCCGAGGCGCTGCTCGGTGTAGGTGCCCAGGCAATCCTTGAACCAGGAGACCAGGTTGAGATCGGCCTCGAGCCCGCGCGCGCTCATCGCCTCCTCGAACGACGTGGCCCGCTCGATGAAATCGTCCGAGCCCGGGCTCGATTTGCCGATGTAGGCGATCCGACGGCGCCCGAGGCCGACGAGGTGATCGACCAGCCGGTGAATCGAGCCGCGGTTCTCGGCCCGGACGACCGGGAAGCGCGCGCCGACCGGAGACGCGCAGAAGAGCACGGCAGGGGTCGTGTCGGACAGGAGCTCCTCCAGGCCGTCGCTGGTGTACATCGCGACCCAGCCGGCCACGCGGCGGACCGCCACCCCGCGTCGCGCGACGTCCCGAGGCGTCCCATAAATGAAGAGGATCTGGTAACCGCGCTCTCGCGCTGCGCGGTGCATCCCGGCGAACGCTGTGGAATTGAAGGAGTTGTCGATGAAGTTCGCCGCGACCCCGATCACCTTCGATGTGCCCTGCATTACATGCCTCATCCTCGCGCTGGCGGTGTCCTCAATCCGCCCAATCGACATCGCGTTGTCAACCGGAAGAGGCGGTCTGCGTTGTCGGCCGGAAGAGGCGCTGAGCGGCCGTGCCTGCCCGTCCGGACGTGTGCAAAGCTGCCACCAGGCCATCGGAGCTGTCGAGGAATCCCGGACACGCGAGCCGGTTGCAGCTCGGCTGCGCGAGCTCACCGGCCGGCCGGCCCGCGCCGCCGAGCGCCCCGGTCGCGCCGCACGTCGCGGCGGAGCACGGCCTGGCGTGAGGCGATGCCGCCGCCGGAAGTGGCATATCAGCTCTTTCGCGGGGACATCGGCCTACCTTGTCCCGTAACGCACGCTCCTCGATAACGTCGCTGTGAATTCACGCCTTCCTCTCCGCGCTTCATCTAGTCGTTGGGAGGAAAGGTGGTCTTCCCATGTCATTCTTGAATCGCCACGGCGCCGTCGTGGCCGCTTCGTGCTTCGCGCTCTCCGCTTGCTCGGCCGAGGTCGCCGAGGAGGATGTCGCCGAGGCCGGCGACGCGCTCACCGCCGCCTCGGCCGACGGGCGCGCCGCGCTCGCGCTGCGCTGGGCGCCCATCCATTACCAGGACGTGGACGTGACGGGCTCGCACGCGCTCGGCGGCCGCGCCGACTACATCGCCCGCGTCGACTTCGACGGAGACTGGTCGGGCACCAACAACTGGGAGAACGCCGGAGCGCGAGCTCTCCCCGCGCACGCCTACCACGCCGTCGTCGAGACCGGCACGCACTGGTTCATCGTGTACACGTTCTTCCACCCGCGCGACTGGATGGACTCGCCGTTCGATACCGAGCACGAGAACGACTCCGAAGGGGTGCTCGTCATCGTCGCCCGCGACGGCACCGAGCACGGCCGGCTCCTCGGCGCCGTGACCGTCGCCCACTCCGATTTCTACTCGTTCGTGCCCGACGGGAGCCCCCTCGTCGCGGGCGCCGAGTCCATCGACGGCAGGCTGTCGCTCGCGTCGTTCGGGGGGCAGCTCCACCCGATCACGGCGCAGGAGGCGAAGGGGCACGGGCTGAAGGCCTGGCCGAGCTACGATATCGTGGGCGACGGGGTGAAGTACTATCCGTCGCTCACCGACGCCGAGGAGCCCTCGTCGGCCTCGGACGCCGACGTGCGCTACCGGCTGATCGACGCCTACGGCCCCGACGGCCTGTGGCCCCGCCGCGACCTCGCGACGCTGTTCACCTCGAGCGGCGCGTTCCTCGGCGACCGCGGCGGCGGCTGCGGCTCAGGCCTGTCCTTCTACTGCCCGACGAACGCCGCCAACGCGCCGTGGGGCTGGGACGACGGCGACGACGGTCCGGTCGCCCGCGGGGAGATCGCGACCGATCCTGCCAAGCTCGTCGCGCACTACTTCGGCGTGCCCGCAGGCTTCTCCAGGACCTATTCGTTCAACCCGTTCCTCGGCGTCGGATCGCCGTAGCAGCCCGGGCCCTCGGGTTCCTCCCCCCAATAGAGATGGCGGGGTTACCCCCAATCCAAGGTTTCCTCACCCTGCTGGCGTCCGACGCGAGGCCGAGGACGCGATTTACGAAATAATCGAGAAGCAAGCCTTGTGGCGCACAAAGCATGGGCGGCCTCCTCCGGGCGCGAACCCTCACTGCGCCGGCAGATGCGGTCGAGCCGTCCGTGCCGTCCGGCGTCTGCGGCGATGCGCGCGAGACGGTGCTCACGCCGCGGTTGCGAAGCGCACGTCCGGATGATGGTATGGGTGGACCAGGTCGCGCAGCGTGGGACGGGGGAGCAGGGAGAACGAGGTGATGGTTCGGGGTAGCCGGGGCGGTGAAGTCGAGCCGCCGGAGCAGCGGGGCGGCAAATCTGGCGGCTCGGCACAGGGAGGTGGCGCGGCCGGACAACAGGCCACGGGAGAAGACGCCGGCGGCTCGACGCGCGATGCGAGTCGCCGCGCGGAGCCACCCCTCCGCGGAACAGGTCCCCATGGAACGCGCCGTGCATATACCGTGGGCGTCATCAGCCCGTATCTTGACGGCTCGTTCTGGAACCCGGTCCTGAAGGGCATTCACGAGACAGCGCAACAGCACGGTTATCGGACGCTGGTGATGCGCGGTACTCCCGCCACGCTCCAGGCCCCTTCGCTCGCCAGAGAGCAGGTGGATGGGTGGATCGTCGTGATCGCGGTGAACGGCATCGAGCAGCTCGCGGGCGAGCGGGTCCCGCTCGTCGTCGTCGGCACCCATGTCCACCAGGGCAACTGCCCGTCCGTGATTCCGGACAACCACAGCGGGATCCGGGGCGCGGTGCGCCATCTGATCCAGCACGGGCACCGGCGCATCGCGTTCGTCGGCTGCTTCCATGAGTCCGATGTGCGGGTGCGCTTCGAGGCGTACAGAGCGACGCTCGCCGAGGCGGGGATACCGTTCGATCCCGAGCTGGTCATCCGGACCGACGACAACTGGTATACCGGGGGCGAGAACGCCGCTCCGCTGCTCCTCGCGCAGCGGCATGCGTGCACGGCGGCGGTCTTCGGGACGGACAAGAACGCGCTCGGGATGCTGCCCTCGTTGAGGGCGGCGGGCGTCCGTATCCCCGAGGAGCTGGCGATCGTCGGCTTCGACGACGTGCCGGAGGCGCAAGCCACCGACCCGCCGCTGACCACCGTACGCCAGCGGTTCGAGATGATGGGGAGCGCCGCGTGCGAGCTCGTCGCCTCCATGCTCGCCGGCGAGACCGCCCCGCCCGATCTCGTGCTCACGCCGAACACCTTGATCCCGCGGCTCTCGTGCGGATGCAATGTGATCCAGAGCTTCCTCGACGAGGACGAGGCGCCCGGGAAGAGCGCCGACGGCGACCTCGGCCGACGGATGGTCGAGCTGCTCCTCGCGCCCCAGCGTCTTGCGCCCGATACGTCGCCCGCCGCGGTATGGCCAGGGGTCGCCCTGGTGCTCGAAGGGTATTCGGCGGCGGTCGAGGGCGCCGCGCCCCCTCCGGCGAAGGAGCTGGAGCGCGCTTACCAGCAGGCCGTCGGCATCGCGCCCGATATGGGCACCTTGATGGCGATCGTCCGGCTGCTCCGCCGGTTCCACGAGCGGCGCCGCGCGCGGCTCGGTGGAGATCAGGCGTCCGAGCAGCGGGTCGAAGCGTTCCTGGACAGCGCGAACCTCTCGATCGCTCGGGCTCGGCTCAGCGTCGAGGCGGAGTCCGTCGCGCAGCTCGGGATGCTCGTGAGGTCGAATTATGACGTGGGCCTCGCGCTGCTCAGCGGCTCCCAGGAGGAGTCCCTGTCGCTCTCGTGGCTTGCAAAGACCACCGCGATCTGGGGCTGCCTCGCGCTCCGGGAGGACGCGACGACGCTCGTCGTCGCCGGCGCCTACAGCCGCGACGGCAGCGCGACGCCCCCGATCGGCAGCCGCTACCGGCTGGAGGCGTTTCCGCCTGCGGATCTGCTGCCTCCCTCGGCCGCGAGCGGCGCGCTCATGATGATCCTCCTGCCGATCAGCACCGCCCGACGCGACTGGGGGATCCTGGCGCTCATGGGGCCGACCCTCCGCGAGCTGGCCGGTGACGAGGGCACGATCGGGGTGTGGGCGTCGCAGCTTGCCGCAGCCCTCGAGCGCAACGAGCTCGTCCACTCGCTCTCGGCGAAGAACGCGGAGCTACAGGAAGCCTACGCGATGGAGCGCACGCTCTCGGACACGGTGCGCGAGCTCGGCTGCCCGCTCATCCCGCTCCTGCCCGGGGTGCTGCTCGTGCCGCTGATCGGCGCGATCGACCGGGGCCGCGCCCTCCAGGTGCTCACGGCCGTGACCGAAGGGGTGGGCCGGCATGAGGCGCGCTTCGTGCTGCTCGATATCACCGGCGTGCCGGCCGTGGACGCCCAAGTCGCCCACGCGCTGGGCCAGACCAGCCGCGCGGTCGCGCTGCTCGGCGCGCGGGTCGCTCTGGTCGGCGTGCGCCCCGAGATCGCCAGGAGCCTCGTGGACGTCGAGCTCGGCAATCTGTCTGCGTACTCGTCCTTGGCGGGCGCCCTCGACGAGCTGACGACACGAGGCCTCCGCCCTGCCGGCGCGAAGCGCGGCGCAGCCCGCATCGCCTGATGGCCGAGGCCGGAGGAGGCGGAGCGCGCCTCGGCGTGAGGTGACGCCACCGCCGGAGCAAGCGAATACCTGAAGCAGCGCGACGGGAAGCAGGCATCGGATGAAGACCTTCATGCCGCCTCTCAAAGCACCTCGGCCCCGGCGCTCTCTCTGCAGAGAGGCAGCCAGTTGACGCTCGCGAGGGCTCGCCACCGTCAGCGCGCCTCGCCCCCCGCCGGGCGGCTAGCGCTTCACGACACGTACGTGAGCGGCGAGGCGATCCCGGTGAGATGCGGCATCTGGCCGGCGCGCGCCAGGACCGCGTCGCTCTCGGCGTCTCCGCTGCGCAGATCGCCGAGCCGGCGCGGCGTGAAGCGGATGTCGTCGAAGACGGCGGTGCAGCCGTCGCCCGCGGGCGACTGGGCCGAGAAGCCGACGGCGAGCTCGGTCGTGCTGCTGAGCGAGAAGCTGCGGAGGATGCGCCAGGTCGCGCCGTCGGTGGAGGCGTGGAACGCGCACACCCGCCCGAGCCGCGAGACGCGCAGCCAGACGTGGTCGGCGTCCACCTCGAAGGCGCTGCGGGTGTCCGACAGGCCGCGGGTCACCACGGAGGCGACCGTCGGCACGCGCTCGGGCGACAGCTCGAAGCAGAGCTTGGCCCACGCGCGCTCGTGCGCCCAGAGCAGCAGCACGCCGGCGTCGTGCGTCGCCGCGAAGCGCACGGTCACCCGCGCGCTCGCGAGGAAGTCCCCCTGCGGCGTCCCGAGCAGGCGCGGCGCATTCAGGAGGCCGGTGATGCGCTCCGGATCGAGGAACAGGTCCGTCTTGCCGCCCGCCGTGACGGTCAGGCTCGATGCCTTGCCGGTGCTCCAGCTCCTGGGCGGTACCTCCCAGCGGAGCGGCGTCGGCAACGGCGCTAGGTGTACAGGCTCACTCACCTTGTAGGCCTCCCCCCTTCATCCATCGCGAGCATAGTACCTGAGCGTGCTCCGGTGTTGTCGCTGAATCGTTCTGGTGTGTATGCAGGATCTCAGGGCCATGCGAATTACCGTCTTTCTGGTCTCCTGCTGTGTAGCTGTAAGCCTGGTCGGTTGCTTGAAGGCGAGGCGCGGTCCACCCGAGTTCCTTGTGGGAATGAGGCCCGTGTCGTCGGGGGGTGGCAGCTCCAGCTCCTCTGGTGGCAGCTCCAGCTCCTATGGGGACGCCGCGGCGGTGCTCGTTGCTGCGGCCGGGGCGGCTGCGGTGAACCGCGAAGTCTACGACACCTGCTACGCGGTCTGCGAGGCCGGGACGGCGTGCGATCCGGCGACGGGGCTGTGCGTGCGGCTGCCGTGCGGGGGGAAGTGTCCGGCCGATCGCCGCTGCAAGGTGGTCGAGGGGAAGGAAGCCTGCGTCCTCGGGGAGCCCGACCGCGGCATCGTGCCTGTGCCGGTCCGTCTGGGAACAGGGGACGGCGGGCCGAGAGAAGCGACGGGCGAGGCGACGGGGGGCGCGGCAGGCGAGGCCGAGGGGGCGGGAGCGAACTGACGGGATCGGCGCGGAAGAGACGAGCCCCGCCAGGGCGTCAGGAGGGGAGAGAAGGAGAGGGGATGTTCCTGGCGCGATGGAGGTGCTTGTTCTCTCGCGCGGGTCGACCCCGCCCCCGCGTCACCGCGCCTCGATCCGCCTCATCACCTCTGCATAGACCTCCCGCCGATCCGGCCGCGCGCGCCCCAGCGCCTCCTTGAGGGCCGGGATCGCCGGCGCGCCCACGTGCGCGAGCCCCTCGGCGGCCGCGCGGCGGACGGCCGTGTGCGGGTGCAGGAGCAGGCCCACGACCGCGGGGATCGCCGGCGGCCACGGCGCGAAGCAGAGGATGCGGATCGCCGAGCGGACCACGTCGGGCAGCGGATCCGCGAGCAGCGCGCACGTCGCGCGCAGGTAGGCGGCGCGATCCACCGCGTCGCGCAGCAGCCGGTGCGCGTGGAGCCGGACCCGCGGGCGCCGATCGCCGAGCAGCTCCACGAGCAGCGCCGCGACCTCCTCGTCCGGCGCCGCGGCGAGCGCCGACAGCGCCCGGCGGGACTGCTCCGGATCCCCCGCGCGCGCGAGCCGCAACAGCTCCTGCCGCGCCGGGCCGCGATCCCCCGCCGCCGTCGCCCGCGGCTCCGGGCGCGCGCGCAGCGCGGCGAGCGCCCGCGCGTCCTCCGCCGCGCCGCCGGGCGGCCGGAGCGGGCCGTCCTCGAGGACGAGCCGCTCGGCCAGATCGGCCCTCCCCTCGGCGCGCAGGCGCCGCACGGCGGCCTCGAGCTCCGGCGTGCGCAGCAACCGCTCGCCCGCGAACAGATCGAGGTAGCCCCACGCCCCCCGCAGGACGCGCCCGACGAGCCGCGCCGCCCGCACGTCGGGCGCGACGCGGCGGATCGCCTGGGCCGCCGCCGCGCGCGTCCCCGGCGCGCCCGCCTCCCACCACGCGAGCAGCAGCGGGAAGAGGCGCTCGACCTCCCGCGGCGCGAGCTCAGCGGCGAGGCGCGCCGCCCGCTCCCGGCGCGCCTCGCCGCCCTCGTCGCCCTCGTCGCCGCCGAGCTCCCCCTCCGGGAGATCGAGCAGCGAGCGCGCCAGGCGCGGCAGATCTGGCCGTCGAGGCCGTCCACGTCGCCGCGCAGGTGAGCGCGCAGCACGGCCGCGCGGACGTCCTCCTCCGGCCACGCGAGCAGCGCGGTGGCCGCCGCGCGCCGCTCGGCCGGCGCTGGCGCCTCCAGCATCGACAGGAGGCGCCCGCGCAGCGCGGCCGAGCGCGGCTGGTCGAGATCCGACGGCCGCGGCACCCGCGCCCCGGCGCCCCGCGAGGCCGCCTGCTCGGCGAGGGTCCAGGGCGGCGCGCCGATCGGCTGGAGCGACTCCATCCAGTCCAGGAGGAGCGCCCGCGCCGGCTCGGCCGCGGCCGGGAACACCTCGATCAGCGCGGCGAGCTGCGCCCGCGAGCCGATCCCGCCGCCCGGCCCCGCCCCCCGGAGCGCCGCGAGCTCCCGCGGCGCGTGCGCGGCGGCCCGGAGCGCCTGCCTCCACGCGGCCGCGCCCTCGGGATCGGCGCCTTCCCGATCCGCGCCCTCGCCCGCCGCTGCCGGCGCGCCGAACGCCTCGCGCAGGATCGCCGCCTCCGCCGTCCACGGATCGGCGGCCACGCGCGCCATCGCGAGCGCCTGCTCGACGTCGGCGCGCCCGACGATCGCCCCGCACCGCCGCAGCACCTCGAGCGGCGACCGGCGCGCCCCGGGCACCGTCGCGAGCCCGCGCACGCGCGCCGCCACGCCCAGCGCCTCGGCCGACGGCAGCTCCGGCGCCGCTGCCTCGAGCAGCGCGAGGAGCCCGTCGCGCAGATCGGCCGCCGCCGCGGAGAGCCCGTCGAGCAGCACCCCGACCTGCCGCGCGAGCGCGCGCGCCTCGCCGGGCGACCATGGGGCAGGGGAGGCGCGGATGACCAGCCGGAGCGCCGCGTCGCGCAGCGCCGGCTCGGCCGCCGCGAGGCGGAGCCACTCCGGCGCGAGCGGCCGCAGGGCGGCGAGCCCTTCCCGCGGCAGCGCCGCCTGCAGATCGAGCAGCCGCCGCGCCGTGGCCTCGTCCCAGCCCCCTCGGGCCAGCGCGGCCGCGAGCGCCTCCGCGGCGCTCGCGGCGCTCGCGGCTGGCGATGCGCCCGCGGCCGCCCGCGCGCGGTCCGGGCCGCGCGCCTCGAGCTCCGCGGCGAGCTCGGCGGCGGTCCCGGAGGCGAGCGCGATCTCGCCGGCCATCGCCCGCTCGAGCAGCCGCGCCGCCGCGGCCGACCCCTGGCGGACCCCGCTGCGGATCGCCTGCGCCGACAGCCTGCCGCCCACGGCGTCGAGCAGCCGATCGCGCGCGCGCTCGTCCTCCGCGGCCTCCGCGGCGGCGAGGATCGTCGCCTCGCAGGCCGGCCCGACGATCGCCCGCAGCGCGGCCTCGAGCGCCGCGCGCAGCCCCGGGTTGTCGTGGCGGCCGAGCCAGAAGACGAGCCTCGGCGCGGCCTCCGGCCCGCCCGCGCGCGACAGCGCCTCGGCCGCCGCCTTCTTGATGCTCATGCTCGGGTGATCGAGGCACGCGGCGACGGCGGCGGAGGCCCAGCGCGCCTCCATGGCGCCGAGCGCGCGCAGCGCCTGCCGCGCCGTCTGCGCGTCGCCCGCGCCCGTGAGGAGCGTCAGGCTGGCCGAGAGCGCCTCGGCGCCGCCCTGGGCGAGCAGCGCGATCACGCGCTTGCGCACGTGCGGATCGCGGTGGCGGAGGAGGCGCGCGACGCGCGGGCGCGCGCGCCGCCACCGCGCCGCGCGCAGCAGGTCGACGAGGAGGGCGCGCTCGCCCGCGGACAGGTCGGGCCGCTCGAGGAGGTCGAGGGCGACGCTCGCGAGCAGCGCGTCGCCCGCCTCGCCCTCGGTGGCGGCGTCGAGCAGGCACACGGGCCGGATCTTCCGGCGCTGGTGGAGCCGCCGGCCGAGGCCGCGGATCGCCTCCGCGACCTCCGCGGGCACCGCCGGCTCCGCGGGCCGCTCACGGCCCCGGTCGAGCTCGGGCTCGAGCAGCTCGGCCGGCCCGCCCGGGGCCCACGCGGCCGCGAGCTCCGCCGCGATCCGGAGCAGCAGATCGGCGATCGCCGGCAGCGCGCGCGCATCGCCGGCCCGCGCGAGCGCCCGCAGCGCGTCCGCGGGGGTGCACCGCGCCACCGCGCGCTGCAGCACCGCGAGCTCCGCCGGCTCGGCCCCGCCGAGATCGGCGGCGATCTCGGCCGGCAGATCGCGGGGGTTCAGGCGGGCGAGGAGCGCGCGCCGGTCCCCGGGATCCTCCGTCAGGTGCCAGAGCAGCGTCACGGCGCGGATCCGCTCCGCTCGGGGATCCAGGACGGAGGACGGGATGGAAGGCGCGCCGCTCGCGCCCGCGCCGTCGAGGCCGAGCGCGGTCCGGAGCGCGTCCACCGTGCGCTGGCCGCCGATCGCGGCGAGCGCCTCCAGGGCTTCGGCGGGCGCGCGCGGCAGCGCGGCGAGCGCGTCGTCCTCGGCGGCCGCGTGGCGCAGGGCGCCGATCGCGCGCAGCAGGGGCGCGGGCGAGGGGGCCGCGCGGAGCTTCTCGGCGAGCATCTCCCCGAGGGGGAGGTCCGCAGCGCCCTGCTCCGCCATGGCGACGGCGATCGCGGCCAGGCGCGCCCAGCGCGCGTCGCTGGCCGGCGCGGCGGCGAGCGCCTCGAAGAGCGCGCGCCGGCAGGTGAACGCGATCGCAGCGACGTCGCCGGCGGGCAGGGTGGGATCGGCGAGGGCGAGCTCGAGGATCGCCGCCGCGTGCTCCGGGGCAGGGAAGTGGCCGCGCCGGTGCAGCGCGCGCAGGCAGGCGATCGCGCTCGGGCCGAGCAGCAGCGGATCGCTCGCGGCGAGCTCGAGGATCGCGCCGACGTCCTCGCGGGTCGCGTGCTCGCCGAGCAGCGCGAGCGCCCGCTGCCGGAGCCGCGGCGGCGCGCCCTCGCGCGCGGCGACGTCGCGGAGCAGCGCGCCCTCGCCGTGGCGCGCCGCGGCCTCCAGCGCGGCCGCGGCCACCTCGGGATCGCCCCGCAGGAGCTGCGCGAGGCGCGCGCCCGGGAGCGGCGCGCCGGCGAGGACGGCCCAGGGCTCGGCGAGCTCGCGCAGCGCGGCGGCGGCGACGGCGGGCGCCGTCGCGCCGGCGAGCGCGCCGAGGACCGCGCGCGCCTGCGCCGGCGCGAGCAGCGCCGCGTGGAGGCAGCGCCGGGTCAGATCGAGCGCCGCGGCCTGGAGGAGCGGCTCGCGGCGCGCCGCGAGCTCGGGGAGGAGCGCCTCGGGCGCCGGGATCTCGGCCGGATCGAGGGCGTGGAGCGCCTGGTAGAGGAGCTCGCCCGCGGGCTCGTCGCGGAGCGCCTCGGGTCGCGTCAGGATCTCGGTCCGCAGCCAGGCGACGCGGACGGGCGCGGGGAGCGCTGCCTCGCGCCACGCCGGCAGCCACGGCTCCGGGAGGTGGCCCCAGAGCTCGCGGTAGAGCCCGGCGAGGAGGAGCGCCGCCTCCGGCGTCCCGTCGATCGCGCGCGGCAGCAGCGCCGCGAGCGCCCGCCGCGCGCCCCCGCCGCGGCGGGCGGCGGCGGCCGCCGCGATCCGCGAGAGCCCGAGGTACCGCACGCGCGCGTCGCCGTGCCGCAGGAGCTCCTGGAGCACCTCGCCGCTGCAGCGCGCCTCGTCGAGGTGCTCGTGGAGCCACCGGACGTCGCCGCGGCGCAGCGACGCCGCGAACGCGTCGTCCAGGTGCATCATCGGGCGGTCATCGTAGACCAGCCCTCGCCGCCCGCTCGCCGTCTCCGCGCCGGCCCGCTCACCGTCTCCGCGACAGATCGAGCAGCGCCCTCGCGCGCGAGTACGAGATGTACGGGTTGTCGCCGGAGCCGCCCAGATCGTCGCTGTCCTCGCCTGCGCCCTGCGGCTTCACCGGGATCCACAGATAGTCCGGGTGCATCGCCTTTCCGTTCACGCCGTTGACGAGGGCGGGGTTCTTGATCCACTCGCCGCCGAGCACCGTCAGCTGATCGTCGAGCTCGAGCACGTAGTGGAGCTCCGAGGTGAGGACCGGGACGTTGCGCAGCGCGGGCGGCCGGAGGAGCTCCGCGGTGCTCACCTCGTCCGAGATCATCCCGTAGCGCGCCCCGACGCGCACGAAGCGCCTCGCGTTCGGGTTGAACCAGTAATTATAGCAATCGGCGCCCTGGTACCCGCCGTTACAGACGAGCCGCGCCGCCTCCTGCGCGCTCACCTCCGCCATCGTGTCGATGGTGAACGAGGTGACCGGGTAGCTCCACACCTCGCGGTGCCAGGTGTAGTCGACGACGAACGAGCGCCGCGCCCGCCCGCTCGACGCGGAGCTGATGGAGCTCGCCCCCAGCCCGAGCAGGCCGGTCATGGCCACGTGCATCGTCCCCGGGTTCAGGTCGCGGCACGCCGGATCCACCGGCCTTCCGTAGACGTCGCGCAGGACGAGGTCTTCCCGCGTCTCGCAGCGCCGCCCCGACACCGTGGCGGAGTCGTGGTGGTACACCTCGGTCATGAGCGCCTCGATGTCGGCCGTGCGGAACAGGATGCACCCCGGCTCGACCGACGCGCACTCGACCAGCGTGTTGCCGGAGCGCTTGACCCGGATGTCGCGCAGCGGCGGGCCGCCGCCCTCGGCGACGACGTAGGCCGCCCAGCCGTTGCAATGCCCCCACCAGTACTCCGGGGTCACGCCCTGGTACAGGCCGTGGTACCGCAGCTCCCAATACGTCGTCGGCCCCGCCACCCGCGTCGCCCGCGGCGCCGCGCGCGTGCCCGCCGGCGGCTCCGCCTCGCCGTTGACGGGGCCCGCGGCCGGCTCCAGCGACCGGGACTGCCCCGCGTAGAACAGGAGATCGTACTTCTCCGCCGGCGAGAGGTTGTCCGGATCGGACGTCAGATCGCCGTAGTCCTTGACCGCGGAGTTCCAGCGGTCGGCGATGCCGTTCCGGTTCTGGGGCCACCACTGCGAGGCGAAGGGGCCCGTGGACTGGCCCTGGAGCAGGGTCGAGTTCAGCGCCGCGTAGGTGCCCCGGAGCTCCGGGTGCAGGCTCGTGGGGAGGTTCGCGGCGTCCATGGGCTCGCGCGTCCCGGTCAGGGGGATGAGGAGCGTGTGCGAGCCGCCGACGATCTGCCCGGTCTCCGGCGAGAACCCGAGCACGTACGGTATCGGTCCACCCTCGATGAACCGCGCCTCTGCCGACATCGCGCCGCTCTGGAGAGCGGCCGCGCCCTCGCGCGGCGGCTCTTGCCGATCCGGATCCACACAGCCCAGCGCGAGAACCGCCGAGCTCACCGCCATCGCCCCGATTCGCATTGTCATGGCTGCTTCCCCCTGACGCCTACCTTCTGCCACCCGCGTCGCCGATGTCTGCAGAGGTCAGGCCAGCGGAGAGGTGGATGCGTCGCGCAATCGATGCACGCGCGCGCTGCGGAGCTGCGTCGGCGGGCGCATTCGTCCCCTGCGTTCTCCTTGGCGATCGCGCGTT